>CAVVMU010000001.1:0-12680 GCA_963749435.1 uncultured Acidobacteriota bacterium
GAATTCATGTCCCCCAAAGGCGGTCGTCCAGTTTCTTCGTAGGAGAAAGGAAATTCCTCCGCAAGAATTCGGTGGTGCCACAGCCCCCGGCAAAAGAACTTTGCCCGGTGCAGCTTGGTCGGAGTTCAATTGACATCGTTGCTCGGAGGCCGCAGTTAAGCCCTATTTCGGGCTATCGATTTGGGGCACACCTGGCTTTGCAGGTGCACCGAGCGGAGGAATGTTGGCCCACGGCGGTACACTCTTTGGATCCATAATGGCAAACATCCATCTTTCAGTTGCATCCAAAGCATTGGCGTTCTCTGGGGCATTGAAGGGGGCCGCGGTATTTACAGGGTGTGTCAGTTTAGTCTGTCCGAAAAGCTTCGCGGTAAAGTAGATAAAATCGGTTTGAACTTTCACTTGTGCGATTTCCATTTCTAATCTGGGAACTGCCTGGTGGGTTACTTTCGTCACTTCTTGATCCAGCTCCTTGATATCTTTTTCCTTCTCAGCGTCAATTTGTTCAATTGCAATCTTTGGGCGGTCCTTAATAGTCTGGAGTTCTGTGCTAACGGTAGAATAGTCCGTTTCAAGTGTCGACACATTACTCCGCACATAACTCAAGAATCCCCCGAGTCCAATACCCAACGCCGCAAGGACGCCTGCTAGGAGCATTACAAATTTCCTAGAATCCTCTAGGGACTGGATGCGGTTACGAAGGTCAGCAATTTGGTCAGTCTCAGTCACCCTGTCATTCATTCCAGCCTCCCTAAACTGGCGTCAATTTAGCTTTACGCTCTTAAACAGTTCGAGACGGGGCGCTGACTTAATCCCGCAGCAGCGCGCCATTATACAAAAGTTGTTTACCTCTGTAGTCAGTAATTTCCAGTGAAATTAGCCGAGGCTTTTATTTTGACCTTCGGGCTGCCTGATAATCTATACGCGACTCGCTCGGTTTGCAACGCCTCCGTTAGTTTCCTCATCGCATATCCTTTTCGGGGGTTGCAGGAATATCTGAGTGAGATTCCGCTCGAGAAACAATCCAGTCGGGTACTGACCCAACCAGTACAATCAAATTAAGTGCAGATTCGCCAAAACTCTGCCAGACCGTTAACTTTGTTTAACTGTGTACGAATGAGTGAGGGATTGCTATTACTTCGGAATGCAAAATTTGCGCCAAAAGGCCGTCGTTCGGCAACGTGATCAGTCACGCGAACAACGCCCGCCGCCGCGGGAATCCAAGTCTGCGACGTGTACAAACCGGGCCAAGAAGTCATCCGTAACACCGCGGTAGCCATGTCGTGAGCCCTCGAACTCGCCTCTCCCGAAGACGTTGTTTTCATTACCGGTTCGCTCTACCTCGTGGGCGAATTGCGCCGCGATTGGATGTCCCGCAAATGCAGCCGGCCGGTTTCTTAGAAGAAGTCTTACTGGCCAGGAAACCACAGGGATCAACTCAGCACTCAAGACTATGGAAAATAGATTCGGAATATTATCGGCGCAGGACGAGCGACCGCAACCTGAGACGGTCGCACGAGGAAGCTATCCTCAATCGCGAAAGTGACGTGGGTGGATTGGCGCTTCCACCTATTACCAGTGGGGTGAAAAAAACAAGCGCACATCGCAACAGGCGGCGTAGGTGGAATCAATGCAATGTGCCGCACTCGCAGCTTGTTCCTGTCACCGGATTTCTCAAGTCTCGCCTCGTGCGGGCGCGGCACTGAGGCGATCGCGAATTTGAAATTATGTTGTGCTAACTCCAGTATGCCCTGGATTAATGCGGGCTTACGAAAAATACTGTCGAGGCGCCGTCCGTCGGGGTTATGTCAATGAAATAGAATTGGTTCGGGCCAATCACGTAAAAGGCATTCGTCGAAGCGCCACCGCTGCCGTTTGGTAACGACAGTGTCCCCCGTCCAACATTCGCGTCAAGATTCACGAGCATGATGCCCGTAAGCGGAATGTCCGGACCCTGAGGGGAGAGATTGGCACCGAAATTAGACTGGTCGTCGAATAAAATCTCGTAGGTTGTTTGGTCCGTTGTGAGACCGAACAGCCCGACGAGAGAAAATGCGTTATTCGGCGCCGATCCCCTGCTACGGACGATCCCCAAGCCGCTGTTCAGATCGGTCGCGGCAGAGTAGGGGCCGACCGCTTGCGCCATAAGGGGCCCCGCCATGGCACGATTGGTCGCCCCTGCCGTCCCGTCCATGATGAAGCCCGCACCGGGGGACGTCAGATAGAAGACCAACGTATTGGCGAGACCGCTCGCAGTTCCCCCAGTAACGTTCACCGTGCCCCGGCCAGTGGTCGAATCATAGGCGGCAACGTCCTGACTAGGCAGAGAAATTCCGCTGTGGACGGCGCCGTTATCGTTGGCGTCCCAGTTTACCGTAGCCGCAGTCGCACCCACCCCCGTCATTTGCAGTTGGCCCACGGCAGTAATTTCGTTGCTGACGGTAGTGTCCACTCCGGCCATGCCGAAAATGGCGCCCGTCGTCGTGGGCGTCGTCGGAATGCTCGCTTGGCCGGCGAAGTCGGCGGTCATGGTTCCGGTCGTGTCCGTCTCCACGGCCACGAATCTGGTCGCAGTGATTGCGTAGTAGGCAAAGGTCTGCATGACGGGGGGAGCGACGAGGCCGTCGTTCAGGTTCAGAGTGAACGTGCCTCGCCCGTTTGTGTCCGGCCCGCTGCCAGCGAACGTGAGTGCGGCCAAAGCACCGATTGTCGGCCCGGCGGTGCCGGTGGTCGACCCAGCGATGCTGCGATCGAATTCAACGTTGCTAGTCACTCCGCTCGATGCCAGGGTAAAACGGCCGAGCGCTGAGGTCGGGTTGGACGAATTCCTTCCGTTGATTGTCGCGACGTAGCTTCCGGCCAAGCCCGCAAAGGTGAAGACGGAAGAGTTTTGTAATTGTATGGTCCCTCCGGCGTCGAAGCCGTTGGCGTCCACGCTCATGACGCTGCCGAAATTGCCACTGGCCTGGAGGGAGAATGCGAATGCCAAGGGATGAGTGACACTGCCCACCGTGTTGGTCAGCTGGATCGTGCCGAGTGTGGTCTTTCCAGCGGCGTCAAATGCGTAAGTTCCGGCCACCGAGGTGCTCGAACTGACCGTTCCGTTGTCATTTACATCCACTTCGCCGGCCGTGATATGGCCCAGGCCGTCGGATTTTAGGCTACCGGCAATCCCCACCGGAGCGCCGGTCGAGTCGAACCCAGCAAGTACGAAAGCGTATTGGCCGTTCAGGGCGTTGGGTTGTGGGGGGCCGCTACTGAGGCCGCCGCCACCGGAGCCGCCGCAACCTGCCATCAAACCGACAGCGATCAATGTAAGGGAACCAAATAGGGCGCGTCTCATGAACTCTCCTGGCACACCGAGATTCGGACTCCAATGACCAAGCCGGATATCCGAGTGACTCGGAACGCGGATGGTACTCCAACCTGTCGATGCATGAAAGTCAAAATTCTGTCAATCAAAAGTTCCGATTTTGACTTCTGACTCGTGCACCGAACATTTCTCCCATGCTCGACACAACGGACCTGCAGTCCGAGCAGACCCCAAGACGAATTGCGACGTTCCGGCGCTTAAGTTCCAAAAAGTGGATGATCCGAAAATAGCCCGCACCGAAGGCATCAAATCGAGTGCGGATCGGTCAAAACTCTGCTAAACTGCTCACTTTGCTTATGATTCCGCAAATGGGTGAGGAGTTGCCATGGCTATGAGATGCAAGATTTGCGGCAAGGGGCCGTCGTTCGGCAACGTGATCAGTCACGCGAACAACACCCGCCGCCGCCGCTGGAATCCTAATCTGCAACGTGTCCGCGCTGTGGTCGAAGGCGTGCGCATGCACATTCGCGTCTGCACTTCCTGCATTCGATCCGGCCGCGTCACGAAAGCAGCCTAACGAGCCTATTTCCGCATCGGAACATCGTATCGGCGGGTTGTGCAGCCCGCACCCGGTAAAAGGAGACAGCCTTGAGGATACGTGGGCAGGGATGGTTTATGCTGGCCGCGGCCCTGGCGGTTGTGTCCGGATGCAAGAAGCCGGCGGTGACGGATGAAAACGTGTGGGGCGTCGTCGACGGCGCGCCCATCACGCGCACCGAAGTGGACAAATACTACCGCACGCAATTGAACCCCGATGCGCCGCAGCCTTCGCAGGACGAAGCGCTTTCGCTCAAGCTGAATGTTCTGGATGAGCTGATCAACAATCACATCCTGCTGGAGAAAGCGAAAACGCTAGGCCTGCAGGCCGCCGACGGCGAAGTCGAGGACAAGTTCACCGAATTCAAGAGCCCTTACACCGAGGAAGAATTTCAGCGCCAGCTCAAAGGGCGCAACTACACGGTGGACGATTTGAAAAACGACATCCGCCAGCAGCTCTCCATTCAAAAGGTGATCAATCACGAAGTGGTGGCCAAAATCACCGTCACCGATCAGGACGTTCAGGATTTTTATAATCAGAACCGCGCGCAATTCAACGTGACCGAGCCGCAGTACCGCATCGCGCAGATCGTGGTCACTCCGCACAAGGATCCGGGCTTGCGCAATCGCAAGAACGACGATGCCACCACCGATGCCGAAGCCAAGCGCAAGGCCGCGGCCCTCGAACAGCAGCTCAGCACGGGCGCGGACTTCGCGCAAGTGGCCATGGATTATTCGGAAGACCCCGCGTCCGCCGGCTCCGGCGGAGACCTAGGCTACGTGCCGGAATCGTCGCTATCGCAGAGCGATCCAGCTTTGAAAAAAACGGTGATGTCGCTCAAGCCGGGCCAAATCAGCGGCGTGATCGTCTTGCGGGATTCTTACCGCATCCTGAAGCTCGTGAGCAAGGAAGCGCCGGGGCAGCGCGATCTGAACGATCCGGCTGTGCAGCAGTCGATTCGCGACAACATCCGCAACCGCAAGGAGCAGTTGCTGCGCGCCGCGTACCTGGCTACCGCGCGGAATAACGCAAAGATTACAAACTATCTTGCCCAGCAAGTGGTGGAATCGGCGGGGAAATTGCCCGTTGTCGTCGCGCCGAAAGCGGCGAGCGATGCCGCGGCCTCTCCAGCAAAATAATAATTCGATTTTGGGATTTTAGAAGCACAGGCTTCAGCCTGTGGGGTTTCGTACCTGCGGCGACCAACCCCCACAGGCTGAAGCCTGTGCTACTAAGACACAATCGCCAGAACCTCTCCCGCGTTGACTGTTTGCCCTTCGCGCGCCACTTTTTCGACGGCGCCTGACTTGGGCGAGCGAATTTCGTTCTGCATTTTCATCGCTTCGATGACCAGCAGGCCCTGGCCGGAACTGACTTGCTCGCCCGCCACAACGAGTACACGCACGATTTTCCCTGGCATGGGCGCGACAAGCTGCTGACGCCCTTCCAGCTCGATCCCCGCGCCACGCTTGCGCCGCCACGAGCGAGGATCGAAAATTTCCACCTGGAATTCGCGGCCATTCGCGCGTATTACCAAGCCATTGGAGTTTTCCTCGGCGGTGACTTCGATAGAGCGCCCTCCAAGAAGAATCGAATATGCGCCGCGAGAAATCCGTATGGCGTCGGCCTCGACCAACCGGCCGTCGACGGTGAAGGCCACGCCCGACGCGCCATTCGTCTGCGGAGTGAACTCCACGTTTCGCCGCGCGCCGTTGATTACAATTTCATAGTTCATCGTCATATTTCGCCGGGCGTCTACTCGCTTCGGTCGACCTGCTCAAGCCGCGCTTCGCGCTTCCAGCGCGACTCCGCTTTCGCGGCGGTTCCGTTCGCCGGCGACGTGTCCCTCGCGCCGAGTGAATGCAGCAGCGCCGCGAGAATCGCCGCATCTTCGGCAACCACGTCGCGTTCTTGCGTTTGCATTTCGGCAAGGAGATGAGGCAGCTTTTCATCCAGCCAGCGAGTGGAAATTTCTCCGCGCAGAAATTGCGGATCGCGGAGAATGCCGAGAAGAAGGGCCGAGTTCGTTTTGATTCCGGTGACTGAATGTTCTTCGAGTGCCCCCGCGAGCCGCGCAATGGCCTCCTCGCGATTCTGTCCCCAGGCAATCAGCTTGCCGAGCATCGGATCGTATTCCGTCGAGACGGTAAAACCTTCGTACACGCCGTCGTCGAATCGAATACCGGGGCCGGAAGGCGCGCGCCGCGAAAGAATCGTTCCGGGCGACGGGAAAAATTGATTGCCGGGATCTTCCGCGTAAAGGCGGCATTCGACGGCGTGGCCTGAAAGCTTGACGTCCTCTTGCGAAAAGGGGAGCGGCTCGCCCGAGGCGACGCGGATTTGCAGCTTCACCAGATCGAGCCCCGTGACCATTTCCGTGACCGGATGTTCCACCTGCAAGCGCGTATTCACTTCGAGAAAATAAAAATTGCGCGCGGCGTCCACCAGAAATTCCACCGTGCCGGCATTGGCGTAGCCCGCTTCTTTTGCGAGCCGGACGGCGGCTTCGCCCATGGCGCGCCGCAGATCAGGCGTCATGACCGGAGACGGAGATTCCTCGATTACTTTTTGATGCCGCCGCTGGACGGAACATTCGCGCTCGCCCAGATGCACGATGTGGCCGTGCGCGTCGCCGAAGATTTGAATTTCAATGTGGCGCGGCCGGTCGACGTACTTTTCGAGATAAAGGCTCGCGTCGCCAAACGCGTTCAGCGCTTCCGAAGCGGCGTCGCGCCACGCGCCGGCCATTTCCGAATCCGCCGCGACCAGGCGCATGCCTTTCCCACCTCCGCCCGACACCGCTTTGAGCAGCACGGGATAGCCAAGCTCGCGCGCAATTTTTCCTGCGTCGCCCAGATTTTCGATTGGATCCTTGGTTCCGGGAACCATCGGCACTCCGGCCCGCGCGGCAAGTTGGCGGGCGGCGGTTTTCGATCCCAGGCGCTCCATCGCTTCAGGGGATGGACCGATGAAGGTGATGTTGTTTGAAGTGCAAGCCCGCGCGAGGTCGGGATTTTCCGCGAGGAATCCATACCCGGGATGCAACGCATCACACCCGGCGAGGCGCGCGGCTTCCATCACCTTGTCGATGCGCAGATAGCTTTCGCGTGAGGGTGCGGGGCCTATCCGGTAGGCTTCATCGGCGAGGCGGACATGCAGCGCGGCGCGGTCCGCGTCGCTAAAAACTGCGGCGGAGGCAATGCCCATTTCGCGGCAAGCTCGCGCGATGCGCACGGCGATTTCCCCGCGATTGGCGATGAGGATTTTTTTGAACATGCAAAAAGTTTATCTCGGAGCGCATTCTAGCACGGCGCCAACACACATCGAATCGGGGCATGCCTTGGCAGTCCACCTGCCAGAACTGAAATCCTGCCGTGGACACTCAAGTCGCAGCGGACCATAATTCCCCTCCCGGAACAATGGCCACAAACGACAACACGAAACTCCAACGAGAGCGTCTGCTCGGCGCGTATCTTTTCGCCCTCTGCGTCTATCAAATTGGAATTTACTGCTGGCCGGGCGGGCCGCCGTTTATCCTCGATCCGCGCGCCGGCATTCCCGTTCTCCTCATCAATCACTTTTCTTTCGATAACAAGGTGATTTATCCGGTGGAGTGGATCACGGCCACGTGGCTGGTGGTCGCGGCGGCCATGATTTTCTTCCGCGGGAGATTCTTGAAGCCCTACCTGATCGCGGAAATCGTTCTCGCCGCACCGACGGCCTATTACATCTGCGTCCTCGCCATTCGGCATGGGGGCGATTTCGCGCCGGGGTTCAAGGACCTCGTCTTGACCGTGCTGTTATTCCTTGTTTTTTCACTGATTCCTGTGGGCCTGGCAGCGAGACACGTTTTAGCCCGAAGGGAGCCGCAATCCTGAATGCGCCGGAAGTGACTTCCTGCGCGCATCCTTTCAAAGCGATGGTTGACATGAGGATTTACGCTTCACTAGAATCATTCGACTGCAATACTTGGATTACTGTACTCTTCACGCTGCGTCACTTCGGAACGGGAGATCGCCATGAAACGATTCGCCGCCCTCTTTATCTTGAGCGTCCTTTGCGTGCCTTTGGCTATGAGAGCGCAGGGCACCGCACCGGCTGCTCAGCCGGCCGCCAGCGCTCCGGGCGCGGCCGCCGCACAGGCGCCCCAGGGACGCAAGAAACGCGTTGCGGTCTTCGATTTTGACTATGCGACGGTGAAGACCAACTCGGCGGCATTATTCGGAACGGACATCGATATCGGCAAGGGAATCGCCGACCTTCTGGTGAAGAATCTGGTGACCGACGGGACGTACAGCGTGATCGAACGCAAGGCGCTCGACAAGATCCTGGCCGAGCAAAACTTTTCAAACAGCGACCGCGCCAATCCGGCTTCGGCAGCCAAAATCGGCAAGATCCTTGGCCTCGATGCCATCATTGTGGGCAGCATCACCGAGTTTGGGAACGAGACCAAAAACAGGAATGTGGGAGGCGGTGGAGGCGGCTTCGGCGGATTCGGGATCGGCGGAATTGGCCACAAGGAATCCAAGGCTAACGTCATGCTCGACGCGCGCTTGGTCGACATCGATACAGCGGAGATCCTGGGCGTGGCGGAAGGCAAGGGCGAATCCAAGCGCAGCAGCACTTCGTTGCTAGGCGGAGGCGGGAACTGGCACGGCTTCGGCGGAGGCGCCGTGGACTTCGGGTCGAGCGACTTCCAGCAAACCATTATCGGCGAGGCCGTGAAGGCCGCGACCGATCAAATGACCGCGGGCGTGATCGCGTCGGCGCCCAAGCTCCAGGCGCGCATCATCAAGGTGGAAGGCCTGGTGGCGGCCGTGGATGGCGACCAAATCGTGCTGAACGTCGGCTTGAAGACCGGTATCAAAGTGGGCGACCACATGTCCGTGGAGCGCGTGACGAGCACGATCAAGGACCCGGCCACCGGCGCGGTTCTTCGCAAGATGACCACCAAGCTGGGAGAGCTGGAAGTCACCGACGTGGATGAAATATCCGCGGTTTGCAAACCTGTCTCCGGCACGGGATTTAAGATCGGCGATGTGGCGAGGACGGTGGTCCAGTAGAGAAGGTTTGCTTTAGGTTAACGAAAGGCGCTCAGCGGCCGCCGCGAAATCCGCCGCGTCCAAAACCGCGCGGCTGCATCGTGGAAAAGAAAAACGGATTGCTGATTCTTGCCAGCGGAAGCATCGGCATATCAAACCCTCTGCCGAATCGCCCCTGTATCGCGTAGGGATCTCCGTAAGTTCCGTATATCCCCACTGAATAGGGCACTGCAGCCCTCTGAGCTGCCTCGATCTCCCGGTCTCGTTTCCCGGTAAGAATATCGACGTCCGCGGGATCGAGAGGATGCCCCGGACGGATTGACGCGGGTAAATTATCCTGCGAGTTGGGGCTCTGGGTTGCCGGTGGTGGAGCGGCCTCTGGCGCGGCCTGGGGTGCAGCCTGCGGAGGGTTGCCGCTGGTTTCCGCTTGCTGAGCGCGAAGCACTGGAACGATCAAAAAGAGAGCGATTGCGAACACCAGTTTTTTCATGGCGTCCTCCGGCTGGTACGTGCCCTCCATTCTACTCCCCTTTAGAGCGGGATATTGCCGTGTTTTCTTTTGGGGTTCGTGTCGCGCTTGGTTTCGAGGGAGCGCAGTGCGGTGATGAGTTTCGCGCGGGTTTGCGACGGCTCGATCACGGCGTCGATGTAGCCGCGTTCGGCGGCAACGTAGGGATTGGCGAAGCGCTCGCGGAATTCGGCGACCTTTTCGCGGCGCAGGCGCTCGCGGTCGGCTTCGGGCGCGCGCTCGAGTTCGCGTTTGTAGACAATGTTGACCGCGCCTTCCGGGCCCATCACCGCGATTTCGGCCGTCGGCCAGGCGAAATTCGCGTCGGTGCGGATGTGCTTGCTCGACATGACGCAATAGGCGCCGCCATACGCTTTCCGCGTAATCACCGTTAATTTGGGGACTGTCGCTTCCGCGAACGCGTAGAGCAGCTTCGCGCCGTGCTTGATGATGCCGTTCCATTCCTGCTGCGTGCCGGGCAAAAAGCCGGGCACATCTTCGAGCGTAATGAGCGGGATATTGAACGCGTCGCAAAAGCGCACGAATCGCGCTCCCTTCACCGAGGCGTTGATGTCCAGCACGCCCGCCAGCACCGCCGGTTGATTGGCGACAACGCCGACGGGCTGGCCGCCGAGACGCGCGAAACCGACCACGATATTTTTTGCGAAATGTTCGTGGACCTCGAAGAAATAGTTGTCGTCCGCGATGGCGTGGATCACGTCCTTGATGTCGTACGGCTGCATCGGATCGGTGGGAACCATCGAATCGAGCGCGGCGTCCGCGCGGTCCGCGGGATCGGAAGTGGCGCGGCGCGGCGCGTCATCCAGATTGTTGAGCGGCAGAAAGCCGAGCAGCTCGCGAATCATGGCGAGACATTCGGCATCATCGCGGGCGATGAAATGGGCGACGCCGCTCGTCGCGTTGTGGGTCATGGCGCCGCCGAGATCTTCTTTGGAAACGTCTTCGTGCGTCACCGTTTTGATGACGTCCGGCCCGGTGATGAACATGTACGAGGTGTCGCGCGTCATGAAAATAAAATCGGTGATCGCGGGAGAATACACGGCGCCGCCGGCGCACGGCCCCATGATCGCGCTGATCTGCGGAACGACGCCGCTGGCCAGCGTGTTGCGCAGAAAAATGTCGGCGTAACCCGCGAGCGAGCGCACGCCCTCCTGGATGCGCGCGCCGCCCGAATCATTGAGCCCGATCACGGGGGCGCCGTTGCGCATCGCCAGATCCATGATCTTGCAGATTTTCAGGGCGTTCGTTTCCGAGAGCGAACCGCCAAACACGGTAAAATCCTGCGCAAACACGTAGGCCAAACGCCCGGCGATTCGCCCGAAGCCGGTGATGAATCCGTCGCCGGGCGGCCGCTGTTCCTGCATGCCAAACTCATCCGAGCGGTGCGCGACGAATTTGTCGAGCTCTTCAAACGTGCCTTCGTCGAGGAGCAGCGCCACGCGTTCGCGGGCCGTGAGTTTTCCGGCTTTGTGCTCGCGCTCGCGACGTTCCGCGCCGCCTCCGGCCTCCGCTTCGGCGCTGCGGCGGCGCAGTTCCGCGATCGGATCAGTCGATTTCGTTTCGTTGTCCATAGAACGTGTCATAGAACGATGTCCGCGCGCGCATCGCGGCGCACGGCCTTCGAGACTTTCGCACATGCTCGAACTGCTCTGCCACTAAATTCTTGGGATTGATTGTGCGTCACCTTTTGAGTGCGCCGTGATTCAGGAGCAATTCCAAGAAACTCCGCCAATCTAGATTGAGCATGTCGCTAGGATGCTTTCTTGCACCAAGCCTCGACCTTCTCTCGAATTCTCCCAAGCCGCGGCTGGATATCTTCCTTGATTGGCTGAGCCGGGCGGCTTCGCGGGTCACCTTCGATGGTGACGGTACTGTTTTGCAGAAGGGCGAGTGCGGCTTCCCCAAACCCTACAGCTTTTTCGTAAAGTGGGCAGCCTTTCTCCGAGTAATCACCCACACGGTTAAAAGCGTCCATTGCACTTTCCAAGATGAAGGGATCCTTTGGGGCCGAAGCTGCCGCCTTGTCATAGTAAGAGGCGGCCTGCTGCGCCCATCTCTCGCGGTTCGGCAAATCCTTTTTTGCCCGTTCCAGATAGATCAAACCCACTTCGGAGTAAAGGGACGCATCGGGCAGCCCCTCTTTTCCTTTATCAAGCACGGTTTGAATGGCTTCGTCGTAGCGCCCCTGTTCCTCGAGTTTCACTTCAGGTGCGTCGACGGTTTTAGAGTCTTCATATTTAGCCTCGGCGCTCCAGCCTATGAAATAGGCACCAGCACTAGTTATGGCGACGCTTGTGGCCCATAAAACTCCCAAGGCAACTCTTGATTGAAACATCTTGGGCATATTCTCCTCCGCCGCAAAACAGACCCGGGGACGGCCCCGCAGCGTCAGGGCTTATTCGCACACTTCGTTTCGATCTTGCCCCGTAGGGTTTCTAGGACCTTTCCGAGCTCGTTGCGGATAGGTTGGGTAGGCATCTTTTCGTCTCCCACGAAAATAGCATCGTTTTTTAGTTGACCCATCGCGTCGTGGGCGTAGTTACGTGCCTTTTCATAATATGGGCAACCTTCGCTGGAAAGATCACCGATGCGATCAATACTGAATGCCGCCTCCGTCAAGTTTATAGAATCGTCGGGGGCCAAACTCACACTTTTGTCGACATAAATGGCCGCTTGTGCAGCCCATTTATCTCGATTCGCCGGGTCTTTAACGGCGCGAGTGAAATAGACGGCGGCTACGCTCTCGTATTTGAAGTAATCCTTCTTTTCATCCTTGATGGAATCGAGCGTTGCCTTGGCGGCTTCATCGTAGCGGCCTTCTCTGAGCAGTTTCACCTCGGGCGGGACTTCTGTTTTTATTGTGATGTTGAATGGAGGATTCTCAATGCGCCGCTGCCAGCCGTAGATGAATCCGCACGGAGCCGCCAGCAACAGCGAACCCATCCAGAGCTTTCGCCAACCGGGGATTGACAAAGAGACGCCTCCGAAAGACCACAGGGAATCTACATGTGTGTGTCTTTAGCCACTCGCACTTCATTATAGGGCAACAGGCGTCATCGAAATTGCAGAGATAAGTTTATTATGCATGCAGTTACTATATTTCATCCCGTGCGCGGATGTACGATGCGGGAAGTGCTAGGAGCGATCTTCGCGCCCCGTGTACTCCGGCCAACTTGTGGCTTACTCGGAGCAAGCTTT
>CAVVMU010000002.1:0-459285 GCA_963749435.1 uncultured Acidobacteriota bacterium
GCGTCATTTCAGCGGAACAGGGTGAGCCCGTATCGCTCCCCGCAAGGGGAAGGACCATCGCAAGATGAATCCGACGGCGATGCGGGTAACGGAAATGGGAGCAAGCGAAGGCTGCCCTGTAACGGGGCAGATAGAGGTTGCGTCGCCTCGTAGGGACAAGATCACCTCGCCGGAAACGGAGCTGACTTCCTGCTGGTGCTCAGCTCAAAGAAGACGCTTGAGGAACCGATAGGTGAAAGCAAATGTAGACGGGGTAACCCGTTGGTGCGGCTTCACACACGATTGGTGGATTTTCCACCGTTGCGCGAATCGGCAGCAAGTCGGTATCGAGTAGGTCTGCTTCGTTTTGAATCAGGCCGCGTCCTCGTTGTTCAGGGGGGGCGTTTTTGAGTGCTCAGCCGGATGAATGGGAAACCTTCAGTCCAGAAATTAGAGGGCTGGGCGCCAGCTATGGCGCCCGGCCACTCGACAGTAATGGCGTAACTGATAAACGCGTTACTGTACAAGTGCCGGAGCGATGTTTGATAGGATTTCTTACCCTTATCGCCAAGTTTAGATACGAATGGTTTCTGTTCGACTACAAAAAAGGGCTATCCCGATAGGATTTCGAAACCATTCAAAACGAAAGCGACAGCCGAAAAAACACAGGAGAAAATACCCTCCGAAAGTGCGGGGCGGCATCGGTGTCGGCATCAGCCAGATTCCAATCACGGCGGCCAAAGGGAAACCGAAGCGTAGGTCCTGATAAACGCCGTATCGGAAATGTGGAAATCGGCTCAGATCCCATTGTCCGGTAATCCGACTAATCATGTGAATCGTGGCCGGGCACAAATTATCCAGGCAGATTCCGATTAGCCGAATCTTTCGGCAGCAATCGAAATCTATTCAGACTGTTGGCAGGGCCAAAATAACTTTGCTCTGCTCATGGGACGCCTGCTTCAGTTCAAACCTTGATATTTTGGTTTATGCGGAAGAAATTGGTGGAGTCGTACTTCTGTTTGACGGCGATTAAGCGCGCCAAGTTGGGACCGAATGCCGACTTGACGACGTCGTCCGCTTCGACATCAAGCGCCGAAAGCAGGTGTGCATTCTGCGAAAACGGCCGCAGCATCTCCTCGCCAGATCGGGCCCAGTCGCGGTGCACATTTGTCTGCGTCGGATCGGTCCACTGAGCAAGAAACAATATGTCCCACGGCAGATCGCGGTGTGGGAATGCAGTGGCATCTTTCGAAACTCGGCCCGCAGCTCCGCCATAATATTCCAGTACCACAAACGAAAGCGGCGAACTCAACCGATTTGCATGCTCCACAATCGCGGAAATCGCCTCGTCCGGCAGTTCCCTCTGCAGTGTGGACTTCCAGTAATTGACATTGCCATCCGGGAAGGACGGAGCCAGCAACGACTGCATCACGGGAAATGGCATAGCCTGAATACCGTCAACGATCGGTCCGCCAAACTTTCGTAGCGGGTCAAGCACGCGTTCACCCTCGGCAACGCTGCCGCAATAACACGCAATCACTCCAACCAGCGCCGAACCATCCGGCCCGTGAAGCAGAGCCGCGTACGCGGTGAGCTCGTCCGGAGCGGACGCCATAAAATCGCGGAAGTGTCGGATTACCTCAACGCCCTTTGCGCGAGGATAGAGTAGAAGCCCGCCTAAAACCGACGCCACCCGATACGCTTGGAACTCAAATGAAGTAACAACCCCGAAATTTCCGCCCCCGCCCCGTAGCGCCCAGAACAAATCGTCATTCTCAGTAGCACTGGCCGTTAGCACTTTTCCATCAGCGGTCACAACCTGCGCAGACAACAAATTATCGATCGTCATCCCATATTTCCGGATAAGCCACCCAACTCCGCCCCCCAGCGTCAGCCCACCAATACCCGTCTTGGGCACAATCCCGCACGGCACCGCGAGCCCGAACGCATGCGTCTCTCGATCGAGGTCGCCAAGCGTGGCTCCGCCAAGCACGCGAACCCTCCGCGCCTTATCGTCCACAAAAACGGCCTTCATTCGCGAAAGATCAATCACCAATCCGTTGTCACACAACGCACGACCGCCCACGTTATGTCCGCCACCACGAATCGCCGTTACCAGATTGTTCGTGCGCCCGAAATGCACCGCCGCAATCACGTCTGCAACGCCCGAGCACCGTGCGATTACCTTTGGATGCTTGCTGAAACTTGCATTCCAAATTTGACGCGCTTCGTCGTAGCCCGCGTCCGCCGGCTCAAAAATCTGCCCGGAAAAGGAAGACCTGAATGTTCTGATGTCCATAACGCCCCGAGTTGCCGGGATTGTACCCGAATTCTCCGCCAGTGTCGTTATCGGCGATTTGGCCTCGCCAGAGTTCCTTTGCGGGACTTGCGATGCCTCAGCCTATTTCACAGCCCGCTAAGTTTCGTCACCGAACAAGTACCTCGGTTGACTCCAGTTTCCGATGACCGCTTAAATGAGGAGCTGGCCGCGGATTCATTGGGAGTGCCCATCACCTGCCCTATAAACTGGAAGCCTTCTCGAAGATCTCAAGCTGCTCTCGCACGATAGGTAATGTAGGATTCAGCTCTACATGTTTGCCGGAAAGAGTGTATCCCGGGAGCGCCGAGGGCCGTTCCCGGGTTGTCCAGTGCTAGTCGGCGTCGGCGAAACACGCCTCTCCGGAGTAGCGGAACGCCGTACCATTCACCGTATCGGCTTCCCCGATGATGTTCAGCTCGCCCGTAGCTCCAGCAAACTTTCCCGTGCCGCCGTTGATTGTGGCTTTGTACGTGATCACCGCGAACAAGGTTTGCGAAATAGGTTGCGTTGTGGCAATCGCCGGATCAAAGAGAATGTTGTCGCCCGAGTTGGTAACCCAGTGATGCTGGATATGGAAAACCACCGTGCCCCCCGGACCGGTTGCCGGCGGCACCGTCAATGTAGCGGCGACCGCGCCACCCAGATCTCCCGTAGCCGGGCCCAAGGTGGTGTATTGATCGACCGCGCCAAAATTGGTGATGATACTGCCGCCAACGGATTTGCAGTGGCGGTCCGAATTCATATGAGGATTCTTAGGAGGCTGGGCTTTCGCCGCTGGATGCGCGCCGCTGCTGGCAAACAGAGCGGAAACCAAGACTGCGACCGAAGCAAATAACGCGATGCGAGTGATTCTTCCAATCATGACGATCTCCTTTGTCAGTGTGAGAACGCCGGCTAACGCGGATCGCTTGGCCGTTCTCTTTTGCCGCTGGTCGCGCACACTCGCTCAAGTGCGAAACGAGATCAAGAACCCTCTGAGTGGTTTGTTGGTTCCTTCGGAAGTTATTGAATCTGCAGGTCTAATGGTCGCGGGTTCCTCCTGCGGAGAAGCTTCGTGCAAGGTAGTTGTGATAAACTTCGCGCACGGAATCCCCACCCGTAAGCGGAGTCAGCTATTTCCACCAACTCCAGCCCGCCTCGGCTAGTCCGTTTCGGCGTTTTTGAAATGGATTTGGTCGCTGGAGAGATCCGCAAGGCGGGAATGCGGCTAAAGCTCCCCGGCCAACCCTTCCAGGTTTTGCAGGCCTTGCTGGAACGTCCCCAGGAAATCGTTACGCGAGAGGAACTACGACAGCGCCTCTGGCCTGATAACACGTTTGTCGATTACGACCTGGCGCTGAAGAAAGCGGTGAATCGCCTCAGGGAAGTTTTGGGGGATTCCGCCGAGAGCCCGCATTTTATCGAAACGATTCCCCGGCGTGGGTATCGCTTCATTGGGAATGTGGAGATGTCAGCCTCCGCCCCGTCAACTTCCAGTGCGCAACCCCCGGTTAGCTCCGTCGAGGCCGTCGAGGAACGTAGCGCCAAAACGCGAAAGTCATGGAAGGTCATCGGTGCTCTAGGTTTGGCTGGCATCGCGGCCGTGTTGCTCGCACTTAACGCTGGCAAGCTTCGCACCCGCATCTTTGCCCGGTCCCCTTCCGTGGAGATTCATGCGATCGCCGTTCTCCCGCTTGAGAACCTGTCCAAGGACCCCGAGCAGGAGTACTTCGTGGATGGCATGACGGACCAGCTCATCACCGAGCTGGCCAGAGCCGGCGAACTTCGCGTTATTTCCCACACTTCCGTAACGCCCTACAAAGGAGCACGCAAGCCGCTCGGCGTGATTGCGAAAGAGCTCAACGTGGATGCGATCGTCGAAGGAACGGTTCTGCGATCCGGCAATCGCGTGCGGGTCACCGCGCAGTTGGTTAGCGCTTCTCCGGAGCGACAGCTCTGGGCGGACAGCTACCAGGGAGACCTAACCGACATTTTCTCGTTGCAAGACCGGGTTGCGCGCTCCATCGCACGTGAGATCCGAGTTTCTCTCACTCCGGAAGAGCAAGCCCGTTTGACGAGCACTCCGCCGTTCGAGCCGGAGGCCTACGACGCTTATGTCCGGGGCCGCTACTACTCATCGCAAATAACTGCCGATGGCTTCGAAAAGGCAGTGGTGAGTTTCCGCCGTGCCATCGAATTGCAGCCGAGATACGCACAGGCTTACGCGGATTTGGCGGAGACGTACTGCTGGGCGGCCGCGACAAACGTAATTCCCGGGCAGGAAGGACTGCCCAAGGCCCGCCAGGCCGCGATGAAAGCTCTCGAAATAGACGAGCGTCTTAGCCAGGCGCACAGTTCCTTGGCCTGGGTTAAATATGCTTATGAGTGGAATTTTCCGGAAGCGGAAACGGAATTTCGTCGCTCCCTGCAGCTGCACCCCAGCACTTCGTGGCCTCCTCTCTGGTACGGCCTGTACCTCGCGCAGGGCAATCGCATCGAGGAATCCATCGCCGAGATGAAAAAGGTCCAGCAAATGGACCCGCTCTCTCCAGTTGCCAACGCGCTTGCGCTCGTTCCCCTGGTCACGGGGCGCAAGTACGACGCGGCGATCGAAGATGCCCGGAAACTGCTCGACATGGATCGCCAGAACGGCCTCGCACGATGGATCATGAACATGGCCTACGAACGGAAAGGCGACTTCTCCAGCGCGATTGCGCTCCAGGAGGACACGGCTGTGCTCTACGGAGTGCCCAAAGAGGCCGCGGCGCAAAGTGCCGAGCGCCTTCGGAGCGCCTACAAGAATTTCGGCCCTCCGGGCTATTGGCGCGTGAATCTCGACCGGCAACGCTTGGAATGGAAGAAGAAGCCCGGTGAGCCCTACGATCTTGCCGCGCTCTATGCGCGCGTGGGCGATCGGGAACACGCCTTCGTTTGGCTGGATAAGGCGTTTCGGGCCCACTCGCAGGCACTCATCTATTGGCTAAGAACCGACCCCGCTTTCGATTCCTTTCGTTCCGACGCGAAATACGAGGAATTGGCTCGGCGTATAGGCTTCCCTCGATAGTCTGCCAGACTCGTGACGTCAGAAATTCAGAGTTCAACGGGGACAGTCAGATTCATTGTGTTTTCGGGACGGTTGTGCCTCGCCAGAGCTAGGAGCACCTGTGAAATGAATGACATACGAGGAGGGCCTTTAACAAGTTACATGGACGAGATTCAGCCGTAGCGGAGTCCAGGGGAGCACTAGCTAGTCCCCGGATCGAGTAAACTTGCTCACAGCCCTAATGGCGGCGAGCTGGGAGATCATCACGCGCAGCGATCCGCATTTCACTCGAACGGAGCGTCCCCAACCTTGCTATCAGTTTCGGTCCATCTTCGGTCCAACTCAAGAGGCTGATTGGTCCGTGCATTTCCGCGTAAGCGACACCAGACGCGGCACTTAGAAGGTTAGCATCTGCTAGTTCGAAGCCAGATGCTCTATCCAACTGAGCTACGGGCGCACGCGTACATTGTTTACTATCAATAGCTTACCGCTATTTCTTCTCCAATTTCAACCTCGTGTGTCTCCGCATTCGCATCCCATTAATTCAAAATGGCTTAGCAAAAACTATCTTCCGTTCGAGCATCTAGCGCCGTGGCCAGATGCTCTATCCAACTGAGCTAGGGGCGCGCGGAGCAACCAGTATAACATTCAAGCACTTACAGCCAACTGAACATCTGGCGTTTCGGTCCATTTCGGTCCATTCGGTCCAACATCCACCTTTTGGGGTGGAAGTTTGAAACCCAGACCCGCTTTTTCAGCGACTTCTTTGCGGAGCTCCACGTGTGGCTGGCGAATTGTTATTTCGCGTGCCAGAAACAGGGTATGTAACACTGTTACGTGGGTGCTGCGGGAGCCGTGATGAGCCAGTAGAGGTTTTCGGTAGGGACAATCGGCCGTTTGGGTTGCGCGAATCGCGCGACATCTAAAAAATCTCTTGATGCAAATCATCGGACAGATCAATTCCAAAGCACGCATTAGCCCCGGGAGGATGGTCGGGAACTCTGAAGCAATGCTGAAAGCCTTGATTAACGCGGCGGCTATCGCATGGTTCGATATTTCAACCGCAAACGAAATCCGACGCAAAGTTCTGGCAACGCCGTAACCGTCCATATGGATTTCAAGTTTTCAAGTTTCCGATTTCTTATCAGGATTTGTGAATGTCTACCAGGCTAAAGGCCACAAATAGCCCGTCCCAGAGACACTGAGTGTCGCAGCGCAGCAAACCTTGCTTAGTTCCAGTGGTGGGAGTGCCACCAGATTTTCTGGATATCAAACTGGACGCCGCGGCAGAGGTACATCGGTGTGTTTTCCTCTCCCATGCCGAAACGCTCGTAGTGCTCGAAGGCCTGAAAGGAAGTGCAGTTCTCCTGCACATCTTCGAGACCCCACTCAATAACGATGAGGTTTTTGTAGACTTGCGGCGGCGGACCCCAGTACCAGTGGTTCTGGTGGCGAGACCATGCAGTGGGCAGGCCGTAGCGAGGGCCGAACTCGTTAATCGCGCCAGCTTCGCCATAATTCCCGGCCCAGATGCCGGTCTTGGCGCGTTCATCGGCTGGCAACGAATTGTAGATCGCAGCCACCTCACTCACCATCTCGGGCCAACCGAACTGGTCGGCAACGGGTTGAGGCAGAAGCGACTCCTGGTGCACCTCGGCTTTGGAGAGTTTGAAGCCTATAGCGTTTTGATACGCGAGGAGACGTTCCGGCGGCAGCATCCACGTCACCATTGGAATGGCGGGGAGACCGGCAAGCACAACGACGGCGATGACAGCCGCGCGTGTCCAGGCAGCACGGTGTGCCAGCCATCGCTCGATTACCACCGCGCCGCCGGCGAGGACCATCGGGTAAATCGGAAACAGGTAGTAGTTCTTGGCGTGCGCAACTTCCATCAAGACAAAGAAGACCGCAAACGTCAGGCCGAGCACGCGCCAACGGAGGTCGCGAAGCAACCAGACCAGACCCGCGAGCCATACGGGCAACAGGATCGGGTGCATGTCCATGATCTGTTCCTTAATGAATGCAAGCGGTCCGAGCACGACGTTCTTGCCTTCGCGCCGGACGTTGGCGAGATCTTCGATCGTCGGAAAGTGATGGCGGATTTGCCAGATGACGTTGGGAAGGAAGAGCGAGAGAGCTATCGCGCCAGCGATCCAGATCCAGGGGCGCGCAAACTCGCGCCGGTATTGCGTAAGAAGAAGAGCCACTGCAACGGCGAATCCAAAAGAAAGTGTGGAGTGCTTGTTCTCAAGACCGAGGCCAGCAAGTACACCGAACCACAGCCAGAGCCGCGAATCTCCAGTTCGCAAGATACGCGCGACGACCCAAATGCAGCCCATCCAGTAGAGCGGCTCGAAGGCATTCATAGTAAGCAGGCTGTCCATGATCAAGAAAGCTGGGGATAGCAGAATGATGATTCCAGCGAGCAGTTGGGCATATCGGCCACCACCGAGTTCACGTGTGATCAGGATGGTGAGCGCGACGAGTGCAGTGCCGGCCAGCGCGGGAAGGATCCGCAGGGCAGCGAGCGAACCGCCCATCAGCATCGCGACTTTCGTGTACACGGCGATGAGCGGTGCAGCATCGACGTAGCCCCAGTCGAGATGTCGGGCCATGTCGAGGTAATAAAGCTCGTCACGAAAGTAGCCGTAGTGGCGGACGCTCGTGAAAAGATGCACCAGTAGTTTGATAGCGCAGAGCGCGACTAGCATGGCGACGGCGAGCGGAGGCAGAGATTCTACGTGGTGTGCTTCGCCTTGAGCCGAATGACTATCAGGCGCGGGCGTGCCGGTTTTCACTGTATCCAAGGTTGCGCTCCTGTTATCCGGTGAGGCCAGGAAGGCGTCGCCTATGACGCTTCCGCAATTTTGGACGATGATTTCCGGAAAGCAAATTGTTTGGGATGAGCGGGCCCGGGGGAGGGACAAACTGGCACAGAGGTGGGTCCCAGCGGCTCAGGTTTTCAGACACTCACCTTCGGCGCGCCAACGCAAACGGTCGTCAGAGAAGAGTGGGGAACAGGGCTTATGACTGGCGAATCTGGCTCAACTCTGATTAACCGTTACCGGAGAAGTCCTATAAAAGGGAATGTCAAGAGACATACTTCCCCGTCGGCTCGGTGCCGACACTTTTTTGTCTCGGCATTCAGCCCAACCGTTTGAACGTGCACTCGTAATCGAGTGGTCTTGCTCAGGCGACGTAGTTTCGTGCTTCGTGTCGTCACACGAAACGGTGAGATCCTTCTTCCTTCCTGTGGTTCCATTTCACTGTCGTGACGGCGCCATTCGTTTCTGAAACATCAAGCCTGACAGTTATCCACTTTATGAGTGGCAACGCATGGTCCTATCGGAGACTCGTGGCCTATGGCTTTCTTGGATTGTCCGAGAGGGCATAGGGTGGAGTCGGAGACTCGCGTGTTTGAAGCACGGGCCTGACTTTTCCGATGGATACTTCCCCTCGAATCCGAGCGTCTCAAGAACCCGACAGCTACCGCCAGGAATAGTTCCCAGGTGGAACGGACTCTTTGCCAGAGACGCTCAAGCTGCTTGTTGTTTCAAATAGTTGGCGTCGAAACGTACCTCCTTCTTCCAAACGATCAACGTGATCGCGGCAATCTTCCTCGCCAAGGTCAAGCGCGCCATCGTGGGCTTCCTTCCCTTAGCCAGCAAAGCCTCGTAGAAATCGCGTAGCGGTCCAGCCGCGGTGCTGGCTCTCATAGCCGCACCCTTGAAAATATCTTTGAGGTCGTGGTTGTGATTGTCATTGAGACCGCGCAGTGTGACGGGTTTCTTCGAGCGTTGTAGCTGTCCCTCCACGACGCGGTACTGCGCGCTGTCGTGGGTCTCCAACCCCAGCCCGCTGTAGGTCCACAGTTGCCGCTTGGTGCGGAACCGATGAGGCGTCTGCATCAACGCCACCAAGTGAGCCGCCCGAAGCGGACCAATACCAGGAATCTGGCGTAGCAACTTCGTCGCACGGTGCTTCCTCGCCTCGGCCAACAGTTCTTTCCGGGCTTGTTGGCGCACCAGCCGCAGGGCGTCGAGTTGTTGGTAGTAAAGTTCTGCCCGCCGGCGCACGCCTGCTTCGTGGATCTTGGCGAGCCATTCCGAACGGTAATGCGGTGCGTAGACTTGCGTCCCGGCACAGGGAATGGCCCAGCCCCGATACAATGCCTTGAGTCGATTCATCACCCGCCCGAGATCCTTGGTGATCGTCAAATAACTACGGGACAATTCCTTCAACATGCGCAGGCCATGTTCTCCGTGATACACCGAACTGAGCTTGCTCATGTACAACAGTTCGGCCAGCTTGCGTGCGTCGATGCGGTCGCTCTTGCTGCCTTCTTTCAGCAAGGCATTCTTTCGCGGATTACACACTACGAGTTCCGTCACGTGCGGCTTCAGCAGATCGTACAACCAGCCAGCCCAAGTGCCTTCTTCAAACGTGAGGTGCACATCTCCACGCAGCCCGTGGATAAACTGCAGAATGGTGCTCGCTTTGGTCTCGATGACGCATTCCATCACCACCTTGCCGGCAGAATTCAGAACTGCGATCGAAATGCTTTCCTTATGCACGTCCAAGCCGATATATTTAGTGCTAGTCATAGAGGGTGTTCCTTTCTGTAGGGGAATGAGCCAAGCACTCAAAACCTACACCAAAGGGGCGCCCTTTTATAATGTGTGAAGTAATAGTACGGGGCTTGGTAATTTGATCTTTGACACGGCTAGAAGCGCGGAGTATTGTCTCGGGAATCTTCCGCTAGGGCGCATCCCAACTCAGGAGAAAACAGTATGGCCAGACGCAGATTCTTGTCGCAGTTGCTGGGTCTCCCATTTCTGGCACTAGGAACGAAAACAGAGGAATCGAAAAAGACTTTGAAGATCTTGATGAGAAGTTCGTGGGGGACCGACGACCCAACTAGGGCGTCGTTCGTGTTCGCGCATGCACTGGCGTTGGCGGACGCTGGCCACGATGTTCAGATATTCCTGACTGCTGACGCGAATTATCTTATGCGCAAAGCTACCTCGGACGCGGTGATTCCCATTGGTTGGCCGCCGCTCAGCGAATTGCGCGAGAAGGTCGTCGCCAAACACATTCCTGTCTTTGCTTGAGGAGCTTGCTCCCGGGCCCGTGGGGTCTCGGAAAACGATCTTGCGAATTGGAACGCAAAGTTCGGCAATCCTGCCGTTTTCGTTTCTCTGGTCGAATGGGCCGACCGCATCATCTCCGAATAGGTCCTGATTAACGCGGTGATCGTCCATGTGGATTTAGATCAAAACCACACATTATAAAAGGGCGCCCCTTTGGTGTAGGTTTTGAGTGCTTGGCTCATTCCCCTACAGGGTCGAAAATCACTGTCGTTGTGCTTGGCTGGGTTGTTGAGGATTCGGTGGATCGATCCGATAGCCGAGGCTTAGGAGTTGCCGGATCATTCTCGCAGTCCGCTTTTGCTTCGATTGTTTGGTGACGGCGGGGCCTCGTTCTTCGTAACGGACTCCCTGGTGCAGGATCAACCAGATCAGCCGACACTGTCGATGGGCAATCGCCCCGATGGCTTGGTTATGTCGCAAGCGCGGGACCGAGCGGCGATACACAATTTCGAAGATACTTCCTTTGGTCCTGGCTGCGGCGTTGGCCGTCTGGTTGAGAACGCGCCGCATGTGGCGGTTGCCCTTCGGAGATCGGTGGCTGTAGTTCACGCCCGCGCTCTCATCGTCGCCGGGGCATGCACCAACCCAGGAGGAGAGACATTTGTCGGAAGGAAAGGTCGCTGCAGTGGGGCCGACTTCGGCAATGATTTGTTGTGCTGAGTCCTGTGCCTACCGAAAATTCTGTCCGGCCTTTGAAGAGCGCGCCAAAGGCCATGTAACAATGTTACCTGCCTATCTTCGTAAAGATCTCGCGCCTGAAGGTCGATCTGGATGTCGCTGATATTTAAGCTTCTCGCCAGCGATATCATTTTGGCGAACCACAGGGGATGCGTCTGTCCCCGCTGCAGCGCCCCCTTCCATCCCGCCTGCCGCCATCACCACCAATTCTATTTCGCAATCCCTCCGGTGGACACCGAGTGAGACATCTTTACGATGTGCGTCGATGGGAGGAGATTTCAACTACCGTCCGGCGTACGGCGGAGCGACCCCCAGAGAGCATGAAGATACCGGGTTTTCGCGGCACTGATCCTGCCGGATTACAAAACAACTCAGTCCCGCTGGCGCCCGCGGGAATTCTGGCTACCTGGTCGAGAGCCAGAATCGGAATCGGCGGCGTCCCAGGTTTTGCGGTCGATGGGCTGGATGGGTTCCAGTTTTTTCTGCGAAAGTGATTTGTTCACCCCAGGGAGTTCCTTAGTGATAAAAGCGTCGAATTCAGCAGCGACGTCTTCCAGCTCTTTTTTCAACGAGTCGATGCGCGCGGTCTGATAATCGGTGGGGCGGCCTTCATAGTTCAAAATGTCTCCGTAGAGACCCGTGGTTTTTTCGCGGATGCGTTCCTCGCCGGTGAGAGCGCCTCCTTCGGTCGTGGCCACAATCTTCTTTCGCATCGCTTCCACTTTCTCGGCGAGCTCTTCGAGACGCTTGCCCAGGGCGGGGTCTCCCTTCACTGCTGCGCCCCGCTCGAGCAGGGAATCATGGACACCATTGATGCGGTCGACATCGAAGGTCATGTCCCCCAGAAGAGCGTGGAGCCGCATAGCTGCGTCGAATTCCAATTTGCGGTCTTCCAGTGTGAATTTCGCGCGCGGATCGAGGATTACTTCGAGCTGCGTGGTGTAGGTCTCCTTACCGCGCGTCATTCTTACGGTGTAGGTACCCGGCAAAACTCGGGGGCCCTGGGATGCTTCAAAAGCGGCGGTGGCAGCGGGCGGAACGTGGGGCGCCTTGAGCCGCATAGGCCATTCCACCCGGCTGATGCCGCGGCGGCTGTTTGGCGGGAGAGTATCCACGACTTTTCCCTGCGAATCCAATATCTCGATTTTCATTTTTCCAAAGATGTGCCGCTTGCTTTGGTAATAGGTAATCAAAGCCGCGTCCGGAGGATTGGGTCCAGTGAAAACCGCGCTGCCTTCCGCCCAGCCGCCGCTCGCAGGGAGCCGCTGCTCGGCAGGTTTGGCCTGGAGGAAAACTGCCTCTTGCGCCATGACTTGCGGAGTCATCTTACGCAAAGGCGTGATGTCGTCGATGATCCATATGCCGCGACCGTGCGTGGCCACCACAAGATCCGATTCGCGCCGCTGGACCACGATGTCCCGGACGGCTACCGTTGGGAATTCGTGGCCTTTGTATTGAGCCCAGTGTTTGCCGCGGTCCAGTGAAATCCAGAGACCAAATTCGGTTCCCAGGAATAATAGGTTGGGGCTCTCCGTATCTTCTTTGATGACGTGCGCGTAACCGCGCACGCCGCTGCCGGCGGCCACGATCGACGTCCAAGTTTTTCCGTAATCGGTGGTCCTGAAGACGTGAGGCTCCATATCTCCAAACGTGTGGCGATCGAACGCTGCATAAGCCGTGCCAGGGTCGTACAGACTTGCTTCCACCCACGATACCCAAGAAGCTTTTGGCAGATCTGGAACGTTAGAAACGACATTGGTCCAGGACTTGCCGCCGTCGCGCGTCAGTTGCAGGTTTCCGTCATCCGTTCCAACCCAGATGGTTTGGCCATCGCGGGGCGACTCGCTGATCGAGTAGATCGTCGTGTGCATTTCCGCGTAGGAATTGTCCACCGTAACGCCGCCGGATTCTTCTTGTTTCTGCTTTTCCGGATCATTGGTGGTGAGATCGGGTGAGATGCGGTCCCACGACTGGCCGTGGTCAGCTGAGCGGAACAGGAATTGGGCACCGATATAAATCGTGCCCTTCTCATTCGGGCTCATGTGAATCGGAGTGTTCCAGTTGAAGCGCAGCTTGCCCTCTCCATAATTCGGCTGCGGTTTGATCACGCGGCCGTCCAAAGTAAAGCGATTCACACGGGCGATATAGCCGCCCTGCGATTCTGCGTATACATAGCTCGAATCGGCAGGATCCGGAAACACCCAGAATCCATCACCGCCAAGAAGATTTTCCCACCGGCTATTGGAAATCCCGCCTGGATACTGCGAGTCGCCCATCCACACGCTGTTGTCCTGCAACCCGCCAAAGACGTGATAAGGGTCGGCGTCGTCCGTACTGACGTGATAGAACTGCGAGATTGGAAGGTTGTTGCCCTTCCACCAGGAGTTGCCTCTATCGTAGGAATACCAGATGCCTCCGTCGTCGCCGGCGATGAGGTGGTCGGTATTGTCGGGGTTCACCCACACATCGTGGAAATCGCCGTGCGCGCCATTGGCGATAGGGCTGAAACTTTTGCCGCCATCCTCACTCAAGATCAAAATCAGGTCGGGCTTGTAAACTTTGTTCTCGTTTTTCGGATCGACGATCAGGTTGGCGAAGTAAAAGGGTCGCCAAACCATCCAGTTGCTGCGGTCCCGCTCTTCCCAGGTCTTGCCGCCATCTTCGGAGCGAAAAAGAGCGCTGCGCGTAGACTCGATCAAGGCATACACAACATTTGGTTTGGATGGCGCGATAGTTACCGCGACGCGGCCCCAGGGTTTCGCAGGCAGCCCCTTGGCGCTTTTTTCATCGAGCTCGGTCCAGGTTGTTCCGCCGTCCGCGGTTTGAAAAAAACCGCTGCCGCTGGCTGCATCTGGACTCCCGCCGCCCGAGCGAAACGTCCAGCCCTTCCGGCGAAAATCCCACATGCCCGCGAAAAGAACCTTGGGATCCTGCGGATTCATGGAAATCATCGAGCAGCCGGTCGAGAGATTTGCACCCTTCAGAGTCTTGTTCCAGGTCTTACCGCCGTCGGTCGTTTTGTAGACGCCGCGGTCCTCGCTGTCGCTCCAGAGTTTTCCGGGCACGCAAGCGTAAACGGTGTTGCTGTCCTTGGGATCAACGATAATCTTCGCAATGCGTTCGGAATTCGGGAGCCCCATGTTGGTCCAACTGTCCCCGCCGTCGGTGGATCTGTAGATGCCGTCGCCGATGGACACGCTGTTGCGCGTCCAAGCTTCCCCTGTACCGACCCAGATGGTTTTGGGCGCTTCGGGATCGATGGCCACCGCGCCGATGGATTCGACGGCCTCTTTGTCGAATACTGGCTTGAACGTCGTACCGCCATTCGAGGATTTCCACACACCCCCGCTGGCTGCTCCGACATACACCGTTAGACGGCCGTTTTCCCTTATGGCGGCAATCGCCGACACGCGGCCGCTCATGGTCGCCGAGCCGATGTTTCGAGCGCCGAGCCCGGAGATGGAATCCGAATCGAATTTGGCCTCTTGCGCCGGAGCGAACCTGGCAAAAAGCATCATCGAGAGAATAATCATCGCGGCGACACGGAAACAAAGGATCGATCGGCTCATTGTGTGGAATTCCTCAGAAGTAGAACGAAAGCAACGGCGGTCTCCCCTAAAACCATTCCTGGACATTTGATGAATATTAGGACACGGCACAGCCCTTCTCGCCTGTCGTCTCTTCTAAATTTACTTTCCAGCCGGTGGCGCCTTGGTCGCCGGCTTCGAGACGGGCATCGAGAAAAGCGCGTCTTCCAGCGGTATGTTTTGCTCAATCTTCTCGACCGAGATCTGCGAGCGCGACGAGCTGCCCTTTTGCGCTTGCTCGATGGCGAATGGATAAAAGAGTCCGTTCACCTCTTCGTAGTCGCCGTAGTACAGCTCAGACTCCTGCAGCGCCCCGCGAATATTCGTTTGAGTCTCCACCTTCAATTCCAGATATGAATCGGCATCGAGGTAGTAATAGCGCACGTCTCCGTTCTTCAGGCTCAGCTTGATTTTGAAGCAATCCGTTCCTTCCATCGAGTCGTGGCCGATGAGTACGGCTTTATGGCCCTTCTCTTTGTATTGGATCAAAGGCCCATCCATATCGGCGTCCACAACGAGACTTTTTAGCTCGTCCTGCGAAAGCAGTTCCGGGTCCTTGCGCCCGCCGAACGGAGAAATCTGCCACCCCGTCTTGCCGTCGTAGGCCTGTATCTGCGCCAGACCCTGGATGATAAATTCTTGGCGTACCTTGTCGGCGCGTTTGTTTTCCTGGCGAACTTGGGCGCGAAACGATCCCTGGGTAAAGTTCGCTGTGGTGCGTATGCTGCGCACGGATTTCAGCTTCTCGAGTCCGCCATGCGCCTGAATATTCTTGGCGATAACCTCGTCGACGGTTTGCGCGCTCGTGCTGAAGGAAAAGCATGCGACGGCTGCCGATAGGAGAACGGCGAAACGGAAAATCATGGAGAAAGCCATCCAGCGCGTCAGTGGCAAATGTATTTTCATACGATCACCCCAGAGAGCATTCACACATAACAATACACCATAGGGAACGGCCCAAAGCCGAATCATTAGATTCTCAAAGTCCTTTCCACTCTGCGGCGAACGTTAATTCGTATAGTCAAAAAAGTCGTGCGTAGGGCTGAACTCCTCAAAGGTCACCGTCATGGTTTCAGGTTTCAGGCGTGCTCTTGATTGAGGCTGCTGACAATTCGCGACCAGTACACAAACTGTGCCACCAGACTCACCTTCCCAAACAGGACCAACACCCCGAATCTTCCCGAGCACGGCCAGAACCCCTTCCAGCCTTGTCCTTCGACGCGTCGCAACAGGTTGTCCAAAAACACCAACGGCCATGCCTTCGGCGTGGTTATATCGGCTTTCGGCATGGCCGCAGATTTTGCAGATAATCGCCCAATTGTTGGTACGGAGTTTGGGACAATGGTTGGGACAGCCGAAACGGCTCCAGATGCGCCCGCATCACGTTTAAAGTGCGCCAGGGAAACGACTTAGTGGAGTTTGAGCCTTTTCTTCGAAGCCAGATGCTCTATCCAGCTGAGCTACGGGCGCGTGAGAGGGATTATAACTCTCTGCGTCGCCGTTCTGCACGCCGAGGGAAGGTTGACCTCAGCCTACCGTTTGCATCGCAGAAACCAATTCTGGGATATCGATTTTGATGAGCGTGCCCTGGCCGGGGCGGCTTTCGATTTGGAGATGGAAATCAGCGCCGTAAAGGACGCGGAGACGCTCGCGGACGTTGCTGAGGCCGATGCCTTCGACATAAACGTGGGGCATTTTTTCTTCGGAGATACCGACGCCGTTGTCTTCGATTTCGATGTGCAGGCGGCCATCGCGATTGCTGGTGCGGAGCTGGATTTTACCGCCGTCGAGTTTGGGAGCGAGGCCGTGTTTGAGGCAATTTTCGACCATGGGTTGCAGGAGCATGCTGGGGACGAAAGCTTCGAGGGTTTCTTCGTCGATCTGTTTGATGATGTCAAGGTTGTCGCGGCCGAAGCGGGCGACTTCGATATCGAGATAGTCGTCGATGAATTCGAGCTCCTCGCGGAGAGGCACGAAGGTCTCGTGCTTGCGCAGGAGGCGCCGAAGAATGTTGCTGAGCTTGAGGACGACTTCGCGGGCGTTATCGGGGTCGAAGCGGATGAGCGCGGAGACGGTGTTGAGCGTATTGAAGAGGAAATGTGGATTGATTTGGCGAGAGAGGGCGTCCATGCGGGCTTTCAGAAGGAGCTGCTGGTGACGCTCGAGATTCATCTCGATGCGCGTGTTGTTCCAGATTTTGAGCGGTGCGGCGACGGACATGAGGGTGGCGATGACGGTCAAGACGAGCCACCAGTCCCACTGGGGGTGAATGGCGAAGAGCCACTTGGGCTTGGTGGCTTGGACGAGGGCGACGCGGCCGAGTTCGAGTCCGACGCAGACACCAAGAGGCGCCATTTCCCAGGAGAGTTGCGCTTTTTTCAGGAGGCGAACGACGGCTTTAGGAATGTTGAGAAAGGTGAAGGGGCCGAAGTTCCAGAGATCTTCTTTATTGGGGATGGCTTGGCGGATCAATCCGCCGAGCAAGCCGGCGGTGGAGGCGGCGGGCATGGCGAGCCACTCGTGAGAAATGAAGAGCGCCGGTATCGTGATGATCGCTCCACCGATGGGGCCGACGACGCGGCCTCCGAGCAAGCCCATCAGAAAAGCGCCTTCGAGAGAGAGATCGGCGAACTGGTAGGGATAACCGACGAGGCGGAGCGTGACGCCGAGGATGAGCGGCGGAGTCATGAAAAGCATGAGCTTGAGTTTTTGGTCGGGGTCGCGCTCTTCGGTGAAGAGGACGCGGCGGAAAGTGTTCCAGCGGGCGAGGAGGGCGGCGATGGAGGAGGCTACGCCGACCTTAAGAAGCAAGGTGAAGAGGAGGTCGCGAACTTGCGTGGCGGAGTCCATGGTGGTTTGCGGGGGCCTAATCGGTAACGCTAGCCAATCGCGGCGGCGATGTAAAGGCTCTCTTGGCCTACCTGTTATACTTGTCGTTTGCCATGATGGAAAAAGTGAAAACGGACAAGCAAACGAAGAAAAAGGGGGGGAGCGTTGCATTGATTGCACAGGCCGCGCTGCCGACGCGGTACGGGCGGTTTACGATTTACGGGTTCAAAGGGCGTGGTCCCTTGGAAGAGGCAATCGCGCTGGTGCGCGGGAAGCTCAATGGAAAGTTGGCGCCGCTGGTGCGCGTGCATTCGCAATGCTTGACTGGCGACGTGCTGGCGTCGCTGCGCTGCGATTGCCGGGCGCAACTAGAGCTCTCTCTTAGGAAAATCGGTCAAGCGGGCTCGGGAATCCTGCTGTATTTGCCGCAGGAGGGGCGCGGGATCGGCTTGATGAACAAATTGAGGGCCTATCAGCTGCAGGACGGCGGGATGGACACCGTCGAAGCGAACGAGACGCTGGGGTTTGCGGCCGACGCACGAGACTACGATTTTTCGGCGCAAATCCTGAAAAAACTGGGCGCGAAGAAAATACAGCTGCTCTCGAACAATCCGGAGAAGGTGCGACAACTGGAACAGTCTGGAATTCAAGTGGTGAAGCGAGTTCCCTGCCAGCCGCGGATATCGAAGATTTCGCGGGCCTATCTGCAAACGAAAAAAAGTAAGATGGGGCATCTGCTCGACGGGATCTGAGCCAGCGATTGGCGAAGAAGGAGAAATAGTATGGAGATCTAGCCGCCGCCAACGAATTGCACAATCTCGTAATGGTCGCCGGGTTCGACGGGCGTTTGGGTCCAGGCGGGACGCGGAAGAATTTCGAGGTTGCGCTCGATGGCTACGCGGCCGGAATCGAGGCCGAGTGTGACAAGTAAATCGGCGACCATCGCGCCGGATTGCGCTTCGCGTTTTTCGCCATTCACAACAATCGAAATCGCTGTTTCCATGGCAAGATCCAGTCCCTAGAGCAAATCAAATCGCTACTTAAGCCGTCGGCACGCGCGGTCGAGCCTTCAAGTGAAATTTCAGCTGCGCTTTCTCATCCGCTTGCGCAGCCTCGATGACCAGAGCAGGTTCGGCCCCGGCTAACCGGGGCATGTCAAATTCGAGCCGCGCCTGGCCATCCGCGCCTGTCTGCGCGGTGAATTCAGCGACGTCAGCCGCCCCATCGATATGAGAGGTCACGCGCGCGCCGCGAACCGGCTCTCCATTTTCCTTTTTTCTTACGGAGACATGCAAATTCGCGCGTTTGCCCTTTAACCAGTTTTTCGCATTGATGAGCTCGAGCGCGAGCCCCGGCGACGGCGCGGCTTTTGCGGGAGTAACTGGTTGGGGCTGCTTAACGGCGGGTTTTTCCTGAGAGGGCGACGGCGGCACGAGATGCAGCGCGCCGCTCCGAATTTCATCAGCGACAACGCGATGCTGCTCGTCGATGCGTTTTCTAAGAGAATCCTCACGTTCCGGATCGAGTGGCAAGAGATCAAGATAATTGTTCGTGCGGCGATGCAGAACACGGCCGCGGCAATAAACGACGGTGTCGATCAAGGCGTTGGCGGTGCCGCGGTCCTCGGTCTGGACGTGATAGACAGTGTCCCCCACTTTCACATCCGTGTTATGCCCAAAGAGCATATAATGTGGTTCCACTTCCCCCGCGGCGCGTTCGCCGAAAACACAGAAAACCGTGCGCCGCAGGATTTTTTTCAGGCCATTTGACCGACTGGCGGTTGAATGGATATTATAGCGCTTCGCTTATGATTGATTCAGGCTTACAAGCGTACACTCCGCTTCTCATACACCTCCTGGTTGCCTCAGCTCTGGCTGGGGCGCTCACCGCTGCGTCCGTGCTGGTGGGCTGGCGCAAACCGAGCCGCGCCAAGCAGCAGCCCTACGAATGCGGCATGGAACCGACGGGCGACGCCCGAGCGCCGATTTCCGTAAGATTTTACCTGGTCGCAATGGTGTTCATTCTTTTCGATGTGGAAGCCATCTTTTTGTATCCATGGGCCTACATCTACCGGGATTTCATAAAGATGTCTCCCCGTATTGGCATGTATGGATTCGTGGAAATGATGATATACATCGCCATACTTTTGGTGGGTTACTTCTATCTTTGGAAAAAAGGCGCACTCGACTGGCATAAGTATTAGCCTGCGCCTGAGGGATTGGAAACGGTGACCGAGAATACCAGCCAACGCGCTAGTGTTGTGGCCGAGCACCTGCGTGCGTGGAACCCCAACGCGATTGAGGAAGTGATTGAATTTCGTGGCGAGACCACTTTGGTGCTGCCTCGCAAGATTTTGCGGGCCGTTGCCGAGCGCTGTCGCGATCACGCAGAGCTGCAGTTTAACCTGATCACCGATGCCGTCTGCGTTGACCGGTTCCCTCATGAGCCGCGCTTCGAAGTAAATTACCACTTGGTTTCGATTCCTCGAAAACACAAGATCCGTCTGAAGGTGCGGTTGGCTGGGTCGGACCCTGTCGTGGACACGCTTGTTCCGGTTTGGCCTGGAGCCAATTGGTTGGAGCGCGAGGTTTTTGACCTATTTGGGATACGGTTCGCGGGGCATCCGGACTTGCGGCGCATTTTGCTCCCAGAGGACTGGGAAGGTCATCCCTTGCGGAAGGATTATCCCGTTGAAGGTTTCCGCGATGTTCCGATGATGACGGGATTCAGGAAGAGCTCCGTATGACGACTATCGAGACGGCAACCGGCGCAACAAAAACGATGGTGTTGAACATGGGTCCGCAGCATCCCTCGACTCACGGTGTGCTTCGCGTGCTTTTGGAACTGGATGGCGAGACGGTGGTTCGGGCGGTCCCCGACCTGGGATATCTGCACACGGGAATCGAAAAGAGCTGCGAAGACAAGACCTATTCGCAGGCCATCACGCTCACGGATCGGATGGATTACCTCAATCCGCTAGGAAACAACTTGGTTTACTGCCTTGCGGTGGAAAAACTGCTTGGCCTCGAAATTCCCAAGCGCGCGCAATATGTTCGCGTGATGATGGTGGAGTTACAGCGCATTTCGTCGCATCTGGTCTGGTTGGGAACGCACGCCATTGATATGGGCGCGATGTCCGTTTTTCTTTATTGTTTCCGCGAGCGCGAAGAGATTCTGAAGATTTTCGAGTTGTTCGCCGGACAGCGCATGATGACGAGCTACATTCGCATTGGCGGCCTTGCGCTGGAGCCTCCGGCGGGCTGGCGCGGGGAAGTCGAGAAATTTTTGAAGATGATGCCCAGCCGCATCGACGACTACGAATCGCTGCTTACCGGTAACCGCATCTGGATGGGACGCCTCCAGGGCGTCGGCTATATTTCCCCGGAAGATGCCGTGGCGCTAAGCATGACTGGGCCGACGTTGCGCGCCGCCGGCATAGCGTACGACAATCGCAGAGTTTTTCCCTATTCCAGCTACGACGAGTTTGAATTTGACGTTCCGACCCGAACGGAGTCCGATTGTTTTGCTCGCTACATGGTCCGCGTGTTGGAAATGCGCGAGAGCTTGAAGATTGTCCGACAGGCGATGGCCAAGATTACCGATAGCGGGCCGATCCGGACCGAAGCGCCGGGCATCGTGCCGCCATCGCGCGAAAAAATGAAGACAGAGATGGAAGCACTTATCTACCATTTCAAGATTTTCACGGAAGGATTTTCTCCGGCGCCGGGCGAGGCATTTGTAACCGTAGAATCGCCGCGCGGCGAACTTGGTTGCTTTATCGCCAGTGACGGCTCACCGAAGCCGTTGCGCGCCCACTTCCGCTCGCCGTCGTATATCAATTTGCAGGCCTTGCCGAAGCTGGTGACCGGGCAGCTGATTTCCGACGTGGTGGCTTGCATCGGGACCATCGACATTGTTTTGGGAGAGGTCGACCGCTAACCTCATGGAACTGTCCACACAACTTGCCGCGCGGTTTGAAAAACTGCAGAACGCGTATCCCTTCAAGCGCAGCGCGCTGATTCCCATGCTGATGTACGCGCAGGACGAGTACGGCTGCGTGAGCGACGAAATGATCGCGGAAATCGCAAGCCGGCTTGACCTGAACAACGTGCAGGTCGAGGAAACGCTCGCGTACTACTCGATGCTGCATCGCAAACCGATGGGGAAGTTTCACGTGCAGGTTTGTACGAATGTGGCCTGCATGCTGCGCGGCGGAAACGAAATTCTGGACCGTGCCAAGAAGCGCTTGGAAATCGGACATAAGGAAGTGAGCGAGGACGGTGTTTTTTCGCTGGAAGAAGTCGAGTGCATCGGCGCTTGCACAGGCGCGCCTGCCATGCAGGTGAATTACGATTTCTACGAAAACCTGACGCCGCTGAAGTTCGACCGCATCATCAAGGATTTGGACGGTGGAAGAGTTCCGCCGCCGGAGCCGGTGACGGCAGGCGCGCTGCACGAGCGCGAGCCAGGAGAAACACCGCTTATCAGCAAACGCTGGGGCATCAAAGATTCGCGCAAGATCGATGTCTATCTGCAGAATGACGGCTACAAGGCGCTAGTAAAAGCGCTGAAAGAGATGTCGCCGGAAACGATCATCGACGAAGTGAAGAAATCCAGCTTGCGTGGACGTGGCGGCGCGGGATTTCCCACTGGCATGAAGTGGTCGTTCGTTCCGAAAGATTCGCCGAAGCCGAAATATTTGATCTGCAACGCCGACGAATCGGAGCCGGGCACTTGCAAAGACCGCCCGCTGATGGAAATGGATCCGCACCAGTTGATCGAGGGCATGGTGATCGCGGGCCGCTCGTTTGGCGCGCACAAAGGCTTCATCTATGTGCGCGGGGAATATCGCTACGTTCTGGACATCGTGCAAACGGCTGTGGATGAAGCCTATGCGCACGGTTACCTCGGAAAAGACATTCTGGGCTCGGGCTTCGATTTCGATTTGATCACCCACACGGGCGCGGGCGCTTATGAATGCGGCGAAGAATCCGCGTTGATGGAATCGCTCGAAGGCAAACGCGGCTATCCGCGCATCAAGCCGCCCTTCCCTGCTGTTGTCGGCCTCTACGGCTGTCCGACGATCATTAATAATGTTGAGACGCTCAGTTCCGTTCCCGCCATCATTTTGGAGGGCGGCGAAGCGTACGCCAAGCGCGGCACGCCGAAAAACGGCGGCACGCGGCTGCTCTGCGTCGCCGGCCACATCACAAAGCCCGGGATTTACGAAATTCCGCTCGGCATGAACATGAAAAAGTTCATTTACGAGATGGCTGGCGGCATCCCCGGCGGCAAAAAGTTGAAAGCCGTGATTCCTGGCGGAAGCTCCTGCCCGATTTTAAGCGAGAGCGAAATCGACATCGCGATGGATTACGATTCCGTGGCCAAAGCCGGCTCGATGCTCGGCTCCGGCGGCATGGTCGTCATGGACGAAACCACCTGCATGGTGGACATGGCCCGGCGCATCATGCATTTTTACGCGCATGAATCCTGCGGCTGGTGCATTCCTTGCCGCGAAGGAACTTCCTGGCTCAAGAAAATGCTGGATCGTTTCCATGCAGGCTATGGGCGGCCTGAAGACATCGACATCGTAGGTGAACTGGCGAAAAACATGTTGGGGCGCACGTTCTGCCCGCTCGGCGACGCCGCCGCGCTGCCGACCATCAGCATCGTGCAGAAGTGGCGCAACGAATTTGAAGATCACTTGAACGGACGCTGTGCGTATAAATCCGTGGAAGCACTCGTAGGCTCGCGTTAGGAATCCATGGCAGAGACCAAGCTAGTTACGCTGAAGATTAACGACCGCGACGTGCAGGTTCCTCCCGGCACCCTCGTGATTGAAGCGACGCGGCGCATTGGGACGGAAGTGCCGTCGTTCTGCTACTACCCCGGGCTTTCGCTTCAGGCGGCTTGCCGCATGTGCCTCGTGGAAGTGGAAAAAATGCCGAAGCTGCAGACGGCGTGCACCCTTGTGGCGACCGAGGGCATGGTCGTGCGCACGAATACGGATCAAGTGCGCGGCGCGCGCAAAGCGATGCTCGAGTTTTTGCTGACGAACCATCCGCTGGATTGCCCCGTGTGCGACAAGGGCGGCGAGTGCGAGCTGCAAGACATGGTGTTCCGCTATGGCGCGGATACCAGCCGCTTCGTCGAAGAAAAAATTCACCGGCCGGAGGAAAAGTGGTCGGAGCTGGTTTATTACGATGCACCGCGCTGTATTTTGTGCTTCCGCTGCGTGCGCGTATGCGATGAGGGCATGGACGTGAAGGCGCTGGGCGTAGGTATGCGCGGCGCGAACAGCATCATCATTCCGAATCGCGAAGATCATCTGGAGTGCGAAGAGTGCGGCATGTGTATCGATATATGCCCGGTCGGCGCGCTGACCAGCGGCACTTACCGCTACAAGACGCGGCCGTGGGAGATGACGTACGTTTCGACCGTTTGCACCCATTGTTCGAACGGCTGCAAAACAACTTTGAGCGTGCGCAATCACGAAATCATGCGCGCGAATAACCGCGATCTTTCCGGCATCAACGAAGATTTCCTCTGCATTAAGGGACGCTTTGGCTTTGATTTCACAAAGCACCCCGAGCGCCTGCGACAGCCCATGGTGCGCAAGGGTGACAAGCTTTATCCCGTCTCGTGGGAAGAGGCTGCGCAAGCCGCTGCGACGCGGCTCAAACAGGTTTACGATGCGGGCGGAAGCGATTCGATTGGCTTTATCGGTTCGAACCGCACTTCGAACGAAGAAAACTATCTGTTCCAGCGAATGGCCCGCGCGACGTTTGGCACAAACAACATCGACCATCACCGCACGGCGGATTACACGGGGCTCGTCACGGCACTTGGCGACCGCGCCGGCGATTCCCTGCTGACCATGACGCAGTTGGCCGAGGCCAAGGCCGTTCTGCTGGTCGGAAACGACCCCACGGAGCAAAACCCACTGGCCGCGTGGCAGATTCGCAAGGGTATTCGCCACATTGGGTCGAAGCTATTTATTTTGAATGCGCGCGAGATCAAGCTGAAGCGCAAGGCCACGCAATTTGTGAAGCTCGTTGCTGGCCAGGAAGCGGCTGCGATTCGCTTCATGGCTCACGAAGAGGGGCAACTGCCCAGCGTTCTCGTAGAGCAGTTGGTGCAACTGAAAGCGGCGCTGGACGCCGAGCCCGAAGTGGCAATCGTTTTCGGCGCAGAAATAAACGGCGCGGCGATCGTGCAGCTTGTTGCCTTTGGCTCCAAACTCCACGGCAAAGTACGCTACATGGCTCTCGGCGATTACGCGAATTCGCGCGGAGCCGCCGACATGGGGTTGCTGCCCGACCGGTTCCCTGGTTACGCGCACACGGACGACTCGGCTGCTCGCGAAGCGTTCGAACGGCTCTGGGGCGGAGTGCTGCCTTCAAAGCCGGGGCAAACAGCACCAGCAATGGTGGACGCAGCACAACACGGAAAGCTCAAAGGGCTTTACGTAATGGGCGCGAACCCGCTTTCGCATTTTGGCACGCTGGGATTTGGGCGCGGCCAGCTCGAGCTGCTCATCGTCCACGAAATGTTTTTGACGGAGACAGCGAAACTCGCCGACATTGTTTTCCCGGCGGCCTCGGCTTACGAAAAAGAGGGCAGCGTCACCAACACTTCCGGCGAAGTGCAGCTTTTGCACAAAGCCGCCGAAGTGATGGGTCCGCGCAGCGACTTCGATCTTCTGCGCATTCTGTCGCACCAACTGGAGCGGCTAGGCCTCGGCAAGGCCTTCCATTACAAGGCACCTGCAAACGTATTCGAAGAAATTCGAAAAGCGGTGCCCGGATATGACGTGCAGGCGGCGGGATTGCTCACTGGCAGCGCGGAACCCACGCAAGTACACGTTGCGAAGAATGGCCACGCGCCTTACGACGTACCCGTCGGCCTGATTCGCTCCGCGCAAGACACGCTTTTCACCAGCGGCACGCTTGGCCGCTTCTGCACCATGATGGAATCTCTCCCGGAGGCGGAAGCCAAGCCGTGATCTCCTCCTTACTCGCCTTCTTAGCCGCACACGCCATGGTGGTCATTGCGATCATAAAGATAGCTCTCCTGCTATTCATCGTTCTGACCGTCAACGCATATCTGACGTGGTTCGAACGTAAAGTTGTGGCGCATATGCAATCACGCTGGGGCCCGCATCGTGTCGGGCCGCATGGTTTGCTGCAGCCTTTGGCGGATGGCGCAAAGTTTCTTTTGAAAGAAGATCCGACGCCTGCGGGCGTGGATAAGCTCACGTATTTTCTCGCCCCGTTGATGGCACTGGCGCTCGCGCTCACATCCATTGCGATTATTCCGTTTGGCCCCGATCCTTTGCCGTGGACCATCTGGGGACAAAAGATCTATCTCGGAATTGCGGATTTGAACATTGGCATTCTCGCGCTTTTTGCTATCACCGCGCTCAGCGTTTATGGCGTTGCTCTCGCTGGCTGGTCTTCGAACAGCAAATATCCTCTGCTCGGCGGCCTGCGCAGCTCGGCGCAGATGGTTAGCTACGAGCTTGCGCTCACGATGTCCGTCGTGGGTGTTCTACTCCTCGCGGGCAGCTTCAATCTGCGAGATATCATAAGCGCACAGGCGCATCATCCTGAACGCGGCATCTTTGGCTGGAATGTCTGGCCGCAAATCCTGGGATTCTTCTGCTTCTTCGTCGCTGCCGTCGCGGAGACAAACCGCGTCCCCTTCGATCTTCCCGAAGCGGAATCCGAGCTTGTCGCCGGCTTCCACACGGAATACGCCAGCTTCAAGTTTGCGATGTTCTTTATCGCGGAATACACCAGCATGATCACTGTCTCGTGCCTCTGCACGATCATGTTTTTCGGCGGATGGCTCTCTCCCTTCCCTGCTAGCTGGACGTTCACGCACTATCTACCGTCCGTCATTTTGATTCCATTCGGACTATGGGTGATTTGGGACGGGATTCGTTACGAGACTATCTTTGGCCGCATCATTCTTCCCGGCGTGGGTACGGCCATCACGGCCATCGGCGCGGTGCTCGTCGCGTTCCCGGCTGTGAACGAGTTCGTTCAAGGGCCGTTCTGGCTCCTCTCAAAAATTTTCGTCTTCCTTTTCGTGTATGTCTGGATGCGCGGCACACTTCCACGCTTCCGGTATGACCAGCTCATGTCCTTCGGCTGGAAGCTGCTCCTGCCGGTTTCGATTGCCAACGTCGTGATCACGGCCTTCGCCATGCTGGCGAAGTCGATGTGGGGTGCGAAGTGACGCCCCAACTCGCCATCTTCTTCGTTCTTGCTGCGCTCGCCGTGCTCGGCGCGCTCAGCCTTATCTTTCAACGTCACCCGATTCACAGCGCCCTTTCGCTGATCGTCGTGATGATCGCGCTCGCCGGGCTTTACCTTTTGATGGGCGCGGAGTTCGTCGCCGCCGTGCAGATTATCGTTTACGGCGGCGCCATCATGGTGCTCTTCGTCTTCGTGATCATGCTTCTCAATGCGGGGATCGAAGAGCGCACGAGTTTTTCTAAGCTCGCGGGTATCGCGGGCATCCCCCTTTCGGTCGCGTTGCTCGGTTTTCTCGCCGCAGCCATCGCGCGTTCGAATGAAAGCGCCCAAGCGGGATTGCAGACCGGCGCGCTTGCCAATACAAAAGAGATCTCGACCATGCTCTTCAAGGATTTTGTCTATCCTTTCGAGCTGACCTCGTTCCTCATCCTCGTGGCGATACTTGGCGCGATTGTTCTCGCGCAGCGGGAGAAAAGCTGAAGATGGTCCCGACCAGCTACTACCTGATTCTCAGCGCCGTTCTCTTCGGTCTCGGCGTCGTTGCTTTCGTCTTCAAGCGCAACGTCATCACGATTTTCATGTCCATCGAGCTGATGCTCAACGCGGTCAACCTGGCGTTTGTCGCCTTTAGCCAGGCGCGGCACCAGTCCGACGGCCAGGTGTTCGTTCTGTTCGTCATCGTCGTGGCGGCGGCGGAGGCGGCGGTCGGCCTGGGGATCATTATTCTCACGGCGCGTAACCGCCAATCGCTCAACGTCGAGCGCGTGGACTTGCTTAAACTCTAATGCTCATACTCGACCATTTGTGGATTATTCCGCTGCTGCCCCTGCTCGGCTCGGCCATCAACGGCCTTCTGGGCGGTAAGTGGACGAAGACGATCGTTAACTGGGTAGCTCTCGGCGCTACCGGCCTTTCCTTCGCCTCCGCGCTCGAAGCCGTCCGCGAATATTTCGCGAGCGGGCAACAGTTCGTTCACAACCATTACTTCAATTGGATCTCCGCCGGCAAATTCAACGCAGGCTTCGACTTGCAGCTCGACCAGCTCACCGTCGTCATGCTCCTGGTCGTCACCGGCGTCGGCTTCCTCATCCACATCTACTCGACCGGCTACATGGCCCACGAAGGCGGCTACTACCGCTTCTTCTCCTATCTCAACCTGTTCATGTTTTTCATGCTTATCCTCGTGCTCGCGGCGAATTACGTGCTGCTCTTCGTCGGGTGGGAAGGTGTCGGCCTCTGCAGCTACTTGCTCATCGGCTTTTATTTCCTGAAGAAATCCGCCTCCGACGCGGGCAAAAAAGCCTTCATCGTCAACCGCATCGGCGACTTCGGCTTCATGCTGGGGATGTTTCTTTTGTTCCGCACCTTTGGCACTCTCGACTTCAAAGGCGTATTCGACGCCGCAGCCGGCTCGACATGGGGCGGCGTGCACGAGCCCTGGGGCCAATTCGGCACGTTCACGATTGCGTGCTTGCTCCTCTTCATGGGCGCCACCGGAAAATCTGCTCAGCTACCTCTCTACGTCTGGCTTCCCGACGCGATGGAAGGCCCCACGCCCGTCAGCGCCTTGATCCACGCGGCCACGATGGTCACCGCCGGCGTCTATGTCGTTGCCCGCTCGCATAGCCTCTTCGCGCACTCGGAGACCGCGCTCGTCGTCGTCGCCATCATCGGCTGCGCCACCGCTTTCTTCGCCGCCACCATCGGCCTCGTGCAAACCGACATCAAGCGCGTCCTCGCCTACTCCACCGTCAGTCAGCTCGGCTACATGTTTCTGGCCTGTGGCGTAGGCGCTTTTTCGGCTGGCATTTTCCATCTGATGACCCACGCCTTCTTCAAAGCGCTTCTCTTCCTCGCCGCCGGCTCCGTCATTCACGCCATGGGCGGCGAACAGGACATGCGCCACATGGGCGGCCTCAGCAAAAAAATCAAGTACACCTACTGGACCATGCTCATCGCCACGCTGGCCATCGCCGGCATTCCGCCGCTCGCCGGCTTCTTCAGTAAGGACGCCATCCTGCTCAGCGCGTTTCAAGTCAAGGGTGGCCACCCGCTCTACGCCATCGGCTTGCTCACCGCGCTGCTCACTTCCTTTTACATGTTCCGCCTGATCTTCCTGACGTTCCACGGCAAGCAGCGTTACGACGAGCACCACGTTCACGTGCACGAATCGCCGTGGAGCATGCTCGGCCCGCTCGTCATTCTCGCCGTGCTCTCCGTCATCGGTGGCTGGCTCGCCGCTCCTGCTCTGTGGGGTGGCCCCGACTACTTCACCAGCTTCCTCGCTCCCATCTTTGGCTCACCCGAAGCCGCCGGAGCCGTGAACGAAGCCGCGGCCCACCAACTTGAACTCATTCTCGCCATCGTGGCCGTCGCTTCCGCTCTCATCGGCCTGGTCGTGGCCTTCTGGCTCTATCTCCGCCAACCAGGCAAGCCTGAGCAAATCGCCAAGTCGCTGCAGCCCGTCTACAACACGCTCCTCAACAAATATTACGTCGATGAACTCTACGCCGCCGTAGTCATCAAGCCGCTGATGTGGATCTCCGCGGACGTGCTCTGGAAAATCGTCGACGTCGCCGGCATCGACGGCACCGTCAACGGCATCGCCACCGGGGCCACAAGCATCGGTGACACCGTGCGCCGCACGCAATCCGGCAACACGCGCAGCTACGCCGTCTGGGTCGTTATCGGCGCTCTAGTCGTCATCGCCGTCATCTTCTTTTGGCCCGCCGCAAAACCAGTCCTCGGGATGGTGCGCTAATGCCCGCCGGACCTTTGCTCACGATTCTGATCTTCCTGCCAGCTGTCGGCGCTTTCGCTCTGCTTTTCCTTCGCAGCGACGACCACGAATGGATTCGACGTCTCGCGTTCGCCGTTTCGCTGGCCGAATTCATCCTCTCACTGTGGTGGCTCCTCCGCGGCGTCCCGCTCGGCAGTGCGGGCTACCAACTCGAGGAATTCCATCGCTGGATTAGTCTCGGCGCCCATGGCTCGGCCAAAGACACCTACATCAACTATCACCTCGGCGCGGACGGCATCAGCCTCTTCCTCGTTATTCTGACTACCTTCCTCACCGTCATCTCCATCCTCTGCTCCTGGAGCAGCATCCAGAAGCGCGTCAAAGAATTTTTCATCTCGATCCTGCTTCTCGAAGTCGGCGTCATCGGCGTCTTCTTCTCGCTCGACCTTTTCCTCTTCTTCCTTTTCTGGGAAGTCATGCTCATCCCGATGTATCTCCTCATCGGCATCTGGGGCCATGACCGCCGCATCTACGCCGCCATCAAATTCATTCTCTACACCATGGCCGGCTCGATCTTCATGCTGGTCGGCATCCTCTGGCTCTACAACGCCACCGGCAGCTTCGATCTCCCCGCCATTCAGCAAGCCCTCCAGCAGGGTTCGCTCGTTCTGCCCCGCGGCACGGAGACGCTCCTCTTCCTCGCGTTCTTCGTGGCTTTCGCCATCAAAGTTCCGCTATTCCCCTTCCACACCTGGCTGCCTGACGCCCACGTCGAAGCCCCCACCGCCGGTTCCGTCATGCTCGCTGGCGTCCTCCTGAAGATGGGCACCTACGGCATGATGCGCTTCTGCCTGCCGCTCTTCCCCGATGCCTCTCGCCGTTTCGCGCCGGCCATCGCCACGCTCGCGATCATCGGCATCATTTACGGCGCGCTCGTGGCGCTCGTTCAGCCGAATCTCAAAAAACTCGTCGCTTATTCCAGCGTCAGCCACCTCGGCTTTGTCGTGCTCGGCATCTTCGCCTTCCACCAAATTTCCATGCAGGGCGCCGTCTTCCAGATGCTCGCTCACGGCATCTCCACCGGCGGACTCTTCTTGCTGGTCGGCATGCTCTACGACCGCCGCCACACCTTCGAAATGTCCCAGTTCGGCGGACTCGCCACTCCCATGCCCCGCCTCGCCGCATTTTTCCTCTTTGTCGCGCTCTCTTCGCTGGGCTTGCCCATGCTCAACGGCTTCGTCGGCGAATTTCTGATCCTGCTTGGTACCTATCAAGCCCACTGGAATTGGGCCGCCTGGGCCGCCACCGGCGTCATTCTCTCGGCCTGCTACCTGCTCTGGTCCTACCAGAAAGTTTTCTACGGCGACGTTACCGTCGAGAAAAATCGCGAGCTTCCCGACATCTCCGCCCGCGAGCGCGCCATTCTCGTCACCATGGCCGTCATCACTCTCTGGATGGGCATCGGCTCCGTCTTCATCACCGGCCGCACGGCGTCAGCAAGCGACTCTGTGATTGAACAGATGAATCGCCCGCAGCGCGCCGAGGAAGCCAACGAGCCCTCGGCTCCCGCGCCCGCAGCGCCGCGCGCCGCACAAAAACCAACTTCCTTGGAAAGGCTCGGAACCCGCTAAATGTCCGCGTTCCCCAACTCCGCCGACCTGCTTCGCGTTTTGCCGGAACTCATCTGGTGCGGCTTCGGTGCGCTCCTCATGCTTCTCCAGCCGATCGTCAGCAGCCGTAAAGTCCTCACCACCGTCGCCGTCATCGGAGCACTCGGCGGCATCGTCGGCAACTTCTACGCGGTCCACAATCCCGGCTCAGCTTTCTCCGGCCTCGTCGCGGCCGACCCGTTCAGCATCTTCTTCAGTCATCTCGTCGGCCTTGTCGCCGTTCTCGTCATTCTCGCCGCCGCGCCATATCTCGACCGCGAACGCCTCGCCGACGCCGAATTCTACGCACTCGTCCTCTTCGCCACTGCCGGTATGGGCGTCCTCGCCTCCGCGCAGGAACTTCTCACCGCTTTCATCGGCCTCGAACTGAGCTCCATCTCCAGCTATATCCTCGCCGGCTATCGCCGCGACACACTGAAATCCGGCGAGTCATCCATGAAATATTTCCTTCTCGGCTCCTTCGCCACCGCCTTTTTTCTCTACGGCATCGCTCTCGTCTACGGTGTCACCGGCACCACCAATCTTCTGCGCATGGACGCCGCCGATCCCACCAGCACCATGTTGAAACTCGGCCTCGCGCTCATCCTCATCGGCCTCGGCTTCAAAGTCGCCGCCGCTCCCTTCCAGATCTGGACGCCCGACGTTTACGAAGGTGCTCCTACGCCCGTCACTGCTCTCTTCTCCGCCGGCCCGAAAGCCGCGGCCTTCGCCTTACTCCTCCGCATCTTTGCCGACGTGCACGCCGCCACGCAATTCTGGTTCTGGGCTTTCTGGATTCTCGCCGCCCTCACGATGTTCGCAGGCAATCTCGGCGCGCTCCTCCAGACCAACATCAAGCGCATGCTGGCCTATAGCTCCATCGCCCACGCCGGCTACATCCTGGTCGCCTTCGCCGCCGTTACCAAGCTCTCCGCCGACCCCGAGATCGGCGCAAGCCCGGCCTACGCCGCCGTCCTCTTTTATTTGCTTACCTACGCTCTTGTAAAAGTCGGCGCGTTCACCATCGTCAGCCAATTTGGCGGCGCCGGTGAAAAGCACCTTCAACTCGACGACTTCGCCGGCCTCGGCGAACGCCAGCCCGTCGTCGCTGCCGTTCTCTCGCTCTTCTTGCTTTCGCTTCTCGGCTTGCCCGTCACCGCAGGCTTCCTCGGCAAGTTCTACATCTTCAAAGCCGCCGTTGACTCCAACCTCATCTGGCTCGCCGTCCTCATGGCCATCAACAGCGTCATCGGCGCTTACTACTACATCCGCCTCATCGTCATCATGTACATGCGCCAACCCAGCGCCGAAATCGGCGCCACCGCCCCCGCGCGTTTTCCTCTCTCCGTCAACGTCGTCCTGGCCATCGCGGCCTTCGGCACCATTTTCCTAGGCGTCGGCCCAAACAAGGTGCTGGCCTACCTGCTCAAGGCTACTCTCATCAATAATCAGTAGCTGTCAGTCAGCTGCTTCTGAAATTTCTATATCTCCGCTCGCCACGAGCAGGAGTTCTGTTAGGGTAGGACCCATGCGCCCCCAGCCTCTCATCTGCGTCTCGAACGTTGAAGCCAGCAGCCGGTGGTATCAGCGCCTGCTGGGATGCCGCGGCGCTCACGGCGGCAGCCACTATGAGCAACTGGTCAAGGATGGCCAGCTCATACTGCAATTGCACAGCTTTAACGTCGAACACCATCACGGCCCCATCGGCGATCCCGCCGGCAAACCCTACGGCAATGGCGTCCTGCTCTGGTTTGAGGTAGATGACTTCGACGACCTCATGCAGCGCGCTGCCGAAATGGGCGTCGAGCTCGTGCTGCCCCGCCATCGCAATCCTCCCGATGGCGACGGCGGCCCCAATCACTGGGAGTGTTGGATGCGCGACCCGGACGGTTACACCGTCGTCGTCGCCAGCCCCTATGGAACCGCCGACGGCACCTGGCGCCCCGGCCCCGATCTATTCACCTAGCCCCCCCCAGTACCCAAGTTACCGGTAACGTCTAATTAGGAGTTAGCGCGGAGCGGATGATGTGGACTGCTAGTTTTGACAGTGCCAATGCCACGGTTCCCGGCTCACGATGAGCGATCTAGGAGTCCACATGAAAAAGTCCCTAACTCTCCTCGCCGCGCTATTTCTATGTGTAACGGTCGCCGCCGCTGGTCCCAAACCGCAATCAGGCAGCATTCTTTCGCACACCTCTGTCGCCTGTGGTACAAAGAAATCCAAGAAACAGGACATCGAGCTGCTGTGCCAGCAGTATGTCGTCCGCTCCGGCACCACCGACTTCACCATTCGTCAGCCGAAGCCCTCCGAACAGGCCATTATTCCGTTAAACACAGCAATCGAGTTCAAGCTCGACAAGAATAAAATGAAGTTCAAGGTCGACGGAAATTCGTTCGAATTCTTGGTCATCTCCCAGGCCGCTGCATCTTCTCCCGCCGCCGCACCGGCATCTTCCGCTCCTAATCATAAGTAGCTCGCCGCAAAGCCAGCGGGCCCCATCGGCAGTTAGCAACGAACGCACACAAGTTTTAACCTCACCCAACAGCCCAAGCAGCCTATGGCACGATATGGTTAATGAAGAAACAGATGGTCATAGCGATTGTCCTGCTGTTGCTGATTCCCGTGGTCCTGGTGTTGGGCGGATTCCTGTTCAGCCTCATTAATCCAGAAATTGCGGCAGGCCACCCGAACTATGCGCGGAACTATCACCTCCTCCATCTTCTGAAGATCGCGTCACTGTTCGCCTCGTTTGCGGTTGTAGCGATCTTGTGGCTGGCAGCGTGTTTTCTGGTGATTCGGTCTAAGCAGCGATCGTTGTGGTGGCTGCTTTTGGCGGCATTCGGGCCCTTCGGCTTCGCCATTCTGGCGTTGCTGAACGATAGCGCATCCACCGAAACGGACCGGCATACGCGGTTTGTGCGTAGCCTGAACAGCTTTATGCGCGTCGGCTACGAAGTCTGCCGCTTCGTCATCATCTGGCTTCTGGCCTTTGAGGCCATGGTTCTCAAGCGTAATCTGATGATCCTCTATGAATCTGCCACCACGGGAGCGTCGACCGCGCAGATCATCGCTACCCAGAATGCCTCCTCGGGAATGTGGGCGTTCTCCGAGGGGCTCGAAGTGATGTTCCTGGTGGTTCTTCTCTATCTGATTTGGCCAATCGTATTCAACATCGTGGGTCGTCTGGCGACGACAATGGCCTCACCCAAGCTCCGCTGAGATATTTGCGTATTTGTTTATAATCCGCACACCTTTTACCGCTGATCGGTACGCGACTCTGTGAGAACGATTTGTGTCACCCGGCCCTAGCTTCAGATGCCCAACACGGCGTGGTGAACAGGAACTGAGCCACTCATCAGTATCAGGAGTTAGCTTGCTGCTAGGGCTGGACTAGTATTGAAGAGTAATTCTACCGGCACGCAATCAGTTTGTTAAGGCTTCCGCGACTCTTGATCGACTCGCGTCACGAAGAGGTCCAAAGCCAGGCATCCCGAGAAAATCAGTCCGGAGAAAATAGCAGCGGGGACAACGGATCCTGAGTGACCTGCGAGAACGGTTTCTAGAGTGGCGCTTAGTAGCCAGATTTGGACGACGAGCAGGATAGCGATGAGGGCCATCGCCCCATCGATGGCGACTAGTCCGCGCCGCTGCTTGGAAGGTCCCAGGTTGGCCATGTCAGCTTCCCTTCACACCAATCGCAAGTAGCTTTGTGCCCTGGTGTTCGAGAGTGATTTGCGGGAGAGGACGCGGTGGAGGACCTTGCAAAACGGAACCATCTTTGACCGAGAAGAAACCCTGGTGGCAGGGGCATTCGAGTCTGTCATTTTGCGCTGAGTAATATACGGCGCAGGACAAGTGCGTGCACTTCTGACTATAGGCTACATATTCTTCCTCGTCGGTCCGAATCATGATGCAATGGTCCTGCGGTGTCGGGTAGGTGAAGAGTTTCACGCCGTGAACCGGGAGTTCGTTGATCTCGGCGACTTCAGCCGTTCGAAACACAGGAGTCTTGGTAAGACGCGATTTCGCCAGAATCCAGAGGTTGCCTACGAACATCCCCAAACTCGCGAGCGTGAGAAACTTCGTGAATTGCCGACGGGTGACGTAGCGCTCGTCGCTGGTGAACACCGAAAACTCGTCCTTCCAGAGCGGCTCCTTACTGGGGTTGCGAAAAAGCGGCATACGACTCCTCCCACATGTAATCCAGAACGTCGAGTGAAACTGCATCTGTCTCCGCGGGAACCATCATGTGCACGCGGGTGACAATCTTCTGGTTACCGAACTGAAATATGTTGTTTGGCTTTTCCCGCCGCTTGGCGAGCTCCTCGAGCCGAACGTAAGAGAGCGCCTGGCTGGGGCAGACCGTGGCGCACATGGGCTTTTTGCCAACCGACGTGCGGTCGTAGCACATGTCGCATTTCATCATCTGCTCATATTCCGGAAAGATCTTGGGAATGCCGAATGGACACGCAAGGACACAGTTCGAGCAACCGATACACCGAGGCTTCAATGAGGAATGGACGATGCCGTCATCGCCTTTCTTGATCGCGTCCGCGGGACACACCATGGCACAGGTCGGCTCTTCGCAATGCCAGCAGACGTAGGCAGCTGTCGCGGTCGTTCCTTGCCGGTCGATGAAGTCGAAATTGATCATCGACTTGCCGCGATGGGTTTCACATTCCGCACAGGCTTCGACGCAAGACTGGCACCCGATGCAACGCGAGGGATCGACGTAGAATTCGTAACCGTGCATCAGGTTTTGCCTTTTCTCAGTTCGGATATATTCCCGTTTCCATTGGAAGCGGAGGCCCAATCAGGCGGTCCCTCCGCCTTTCGAAGTTGACATGCGGATACCTTGAACTCAGGAATCTTGCTGCGCGGGTCGAGCGTGCGGTGCGTCAGCCGATTCGCGCTTCTCTTGCCAGCCCAGTGGTAGGGAATGAACACCGTATCCGGGCGAATGGTCTTCACGACCATCGCTTGCAGGGTGATTTCGCTCCTACGCGAAATGATGGTCACCCAATCTCCATCCTTGATCTGATATTGCCCGGCGAGACGCGGATGAATTTCGAGGCGTGGATTTGGGTACTGATCCAAGAGAGCGCCGATGCGGCGCGTCTGCGTCCCGGACAAATATTGGCTTACTACTCGGCCGGTCGTGAGGTAAATCGGAAAGTTCACTGATATGGGATCGCCGCTCTCGCGCCATTCCGTTACTACGAAATGGTGCTTGCCGTCCGGATGAAACGAGCGTCCATCCTCGAAAAGCCGCGGTGTCCCTGGGTGATCGAGCGTGGGGCAGGGCCAGAAAATTCCCATGTTCTTATCTATCTTTTCGTAGGTTATGCCGAAATAGTCCGCGTGCCCGCCCCGAGACGCTTCGCGCAACTCTTGGTAAATCTCCTTTGTGGAGTTATACGGAAAGTACTTTCCTTTGCCCAAGCGCTTGGCGAGTTCAACATAAATCCAGCTATCGCCTTTGGCGTTTCCGGGCGGGTCCACAGCTTTCTGAATATGAATCACACGCCCCTCGTTCGTGCAGCCGATTCCTTCCTCTTCTTCCTGCAAACTGCCAGCAAGAACCACGTCGGCGTGGTGCGCGGTCTCGGACATAAAGAAGTCCACAACGCCGAAGAATTCAAGTTTTTCAAGGGCCTCCTGTGTGAACTTCGCATCTGGGAGCGAAACCAGTGGATTGAAGCAGCAAGACAACAGCGCCTTGATTTCTCCGCGATGAATGGCTTCCATGATTTCAACGGCGGAGTAGCCGGCTTGCGGAATTTCTTCCGGCGAGATTCCCCAGACCTTCGCCGTGTGAGCGCGCGCTTCGGGGTCATTAATGGAACGCTGACCGGGAAGTTGATCACATTTCTGGCCGTGTTCACGCCCGCCCTGGCCGTTGCCCTGCCCGGTAATCATCGCGCAGCCCGCGCCTTCGCGTCCGATGTTACCGGTCGCAAGGCACAGGTTGATCAGCGCCAGGCAGTTTTCGACGCCTTTCGATTGGTGCTCCACACCTCGCGCGTGAAGCACAATGGCGCGCTCAGCTTTCGCAAAGAGATGCGCTGCGCGTTCGATGGACTCGGGCGGCACACCGGTCTTCTCCGCAGCGGTGCGCGGGTCCCAAGCGCGGACCGATTCCACCACTTGTTCGAACCCAGTGGTGTACGTTTCAATGAAATTGCGACGTTCTAGGCCGTCGCGCAGAATGACGTGCAGCAAACCCATATACAACGCCATGTCCGTACCCGGCCGCACGGGAAGATACAAGTGGGCATTCCGGCAGATCGGCGTCATCCGCGGATCGACAATGATTAGCTTTCCTCCCGCGTCGCGGCACCGCCACAAATAGTCGGTCGTGATCGGAGCGCACTCGGCGACATTGGCGCCGGCCACGAGAACGACTTGGGCTTTGAGAATGTCGACCCATGGAAGCGGGCTGCGGTCCACGCCGAACGCCAGCTTGTAGGCTGTGCCTGCCGAGACCATACACAACCGTCCGTTGTAGTCGATGTGACGCGTGCCCAGAGCGACGCGCGCAAATTTTCCGAGCAGGTAGGATTTCTCGGAAACCAGCGAGGCCCCCCCATAGATGGCCACGGAATCCTTGCCATGCTTCTGTTGCACTTCTTTCAGTCGAGCCACTGTGAAATCCAGAGACTCATCCCACGTCGCCGTGCGGAATCCCTGTGGCGTGCGCATCAAGGGATCAAGTAACCGGTCCGGATGCCCGCCCTGCATGTAGCGCTTCACACCCTTCGGGCAAAGCATTCCGTGGTTGAACGGAAATTCCTCCCACGGCTCGAAACCGATCACTTGGTTGCCGCGAACCTTGAGCTGAATGCCGCACTGCTGGCCGCAGAAACAGCAATGAGTTTTCACCAAGCGCTCTGCGGGGTTACGTGATTCATCTTGCCAACCGCCAGGAGGCGTGTACGCTGGATGGGGGCCAAAACGATCGAGCAGCGATTCCAGCGATACCGGTGCTTTAGCCACGCGAATTCTCCTTAAGTTGGAGTTGCGCGAGCGAGAGCGATTTTCGTTTGCACGCCGGGCACAGTTCCTGCCAGCTTCCGCCACCGCCTTCCATGCGGTAATCGAATCCAACCTGCGGAAGGACGCGCTTCAAATCTTCGATATGCATTTTAGAAGCAAACCGCTCCCCGCAGCGCTTGCAGAGTGCGGGCTCTCCCGTTTCTCCTGCCGCCTGATAGAACTTCACACCAAGCTGAGCGGGGCGCTGGAAAATATGGAAAAACTTTCCGAAAGGAAGATACAGCAGCGCAGCAATCACCGTGATGGCGTGCAGAATCGCCAAAAAACTGTAGAACTCCCCGCGCAGCCAGTTTTGCGAAACAGTGAGCGCAAGTCCGGTAACGGAGATCGCGAATAGCATAATGATCGGCAGAAAATCCAGTGCGAAGGATTGAACCGCTTGAGCGCCTCTATCACGAAAACGCCTCCACAACGAAAGAGCAATTCCACCTAGAACCAAAATTGCCGAGATATCCAAACCATGAAACAAGAGTTCCGCAAGCAGCGTATGCAGGCGAAATGACTGCACAGGAAAGCCGTAGAGCAGCACAACGTACGTCTCTTGATCCGCAGGCATTGTTTGGAACGAGATCCAGCCGAAAACCAAAGGAAATGTAATCAATATGGCGAGGATGCATCCCCAGAAGAGCAGTTGGTGCATCCACCATCGCAACGTCGACCGGCGTCGAATGAAGGTCTGAGCTGCGAGGTGTGTGACAGCCGTACGCACAAGCCGTACCGTCCCGCGAAAGACGCCCGCCTCGCGGAAAAGCTCCCATCCCCGTTCCCGATACACTCGCGTGGGAGGCTTATCGAGCCACACGCGGTAGTGGTAGACGACACCCCACGTCGCAAAGACCGTCGCGAACGTGTAGATGACCAGGGCTGGATCAAAGTTTTGGAGGTTGCGGGAGCCGACAACGATCGCGGCAACCAGTAAGCCAGTAAACACTGTGGCCGTGACGCCCGCGCGAATGCGGTCCGTCGTCCGAGTGAGTGATGCGGGCAATGTCAGCTCAGCAGTCTGCTGCCTGGTAAGGAAGACCGCAGTATTGGTGCGCCATAGGACTGCGGAAAGAAAAGCCAGAAGTGCGAAACCTGGCCAAACGGTGTGCAGGTGGTCTCGGAAAAAACCCAATAGCAAAGGTGGAAAGAATCCTCCGAACCCACCTATTGCTCCCACCAAGCCAGTAACCGTTCCAACTTCTTTTGGAAAGTATTGCGGCACCAACTTGAAGACCGCGCCGTTACCGATTCCCAACAAGAACGCGCAACCGAGCGCCCCTACAGTGAACGGCAACATCGCGGGCCACGACATTAACAGCGCAAATGGAATAATTCCGAGGAAGACAGTTTGGAGAACGCGCGCGCCTCCGATCTTATCGGACAGCCAGCCTCCTAGCGGACGGGCCAGGGTTGCCAGTACAACAAAACCCGCTGTGCGAAAGCCCGCGTCGGCAGGTTTTAATCCAAACTGGTCCTTGAGCAAGACAGGAAGGTATATCGAAAACGCGACGAATCCTCCGAAGGTTAGGAAATAAAACATAGAGAGCACCCAGGACAGGCGTTCGCGCGCGAGGAGCTGGATCATCGCGCCCAGGCTGGAGGGCCGCACCGTTTTTGGTGAATTACGAGCAAGGAGAAAGAATGCGACTCCCCAAATGACCAGCAAAGCCGCCGTGCCCCGAAAAATATTCTGCCAGCCCACGGCCATTGCCAGAATCGGTCCGAGAAATACGGCAGCGGATTGCCCGATGTTACCGAGCCCATAAATGCCCAGTGCACCGCCCTGTTTTTCAGGCGGGAACCAGCGGGAAACGAATCCCACACCTACCGCAAACGAACTTCCGGCGATGCCCAGGAAAAACGAAACATACAAAAGTTTCTCATAGCTCGGGACATGCGGCACCATGAACGCGGGCACGGCGACGAGAATCATTAGCAACGCAAAAACTGTTCTGCCGCCGAAGCGGTCCGCGAGCATTCCCGTCACGATGCGCAGCAAAGCACCGAGAAGAACGGGCACAGCCACAAGAAACGCCGTTTGCGTTGCAGTGAGGTGGAAGGTTTCATGAAAACGCGGAGCAAACGCGCTGATCAGTCCCCATGCGGCGAAGCAAACGGTAAAGGAGATTGTTCCCAGGGCTAACTGCAGGTTTGGTCGAGAAGTGGCTGGGATCTTGGTCATCGCTGCTCCACGCATCCCTCCAGTAGGCAGGAAGAAGCGGGTTCAGACTTGCGCTCGTTGGAAGGGAGTTTCAGCATACCTCTCGCGCTTCCCTCCAGACTAACTGAAAGTTACTGCTGAAGTGTCTGCACCTTTAAGAAATCTTAACTGGCACGCTCACGACCAGCGGCTGTCTCTGTGCGTGGCTCGGCTCAAGGAAGAACGTACCGAGTATGTTGATCGCGTAAATCGTCAATCCCGCCAGCTCGCAGAGCGCCGAAATCGGCAAAACGGACCATGCCCAAGCCGCATAACCCTGATAGGCGGTGATCTCGCAGGAAACACGCAGCGTGCAGCCTAGAGTGACGAGCGCAAGCCCTGCGAACATAAGTTTCGTGCTCCAAAGCATCCTCATTCCTGCGAACGCGGGCAGGATGCGCTGACCGACGCTCAAGATCATCACCGATATGAACCCTACGGTTAGAGCATGACGCGATGCTCCCCAAATTCCACCTGAGGTGTCCCAGTGTGTCGCTGCGATGCCAAGCACAGCTGCCACGATAAGCCAAACGTAAGCCATACGAACGAAGAAAGGAAAACTGGAATGGACGCCTCGGATCTTCGCTTCTTTATCGGAAGGCTCAAACATGCGCAGGGCCGCAACTGCCATCGCTGCCGCCAAAACGAATAGCCATGATCCAATCCTGCCTGCCCCTGCCAAGGTGAGCCCGAGCCCGACAAGATTTACGACGAGCGCCGCCAACAACCATCTGGTGCGCAGTGGCCGCAGTCCAAGAAAGACCGTCATCCACTTCGCGCTGAAACCCCAGACGAAGGGCACCAGAAATCCCCACGCCATCAATGCGAGGTAGCGTTGGTCAAACAGATGTGGAAATGCCGGCGTCGTCCCACGGAACGACACGAAGAGACACCCACCAAGATTCACGACCAAGACCAGCAACAATCCCAGGCTCGCGCTGATCACGACCCAAATCCAAGGACCTAACTTTTCTTTGCCGGGAGCGTCCGACCGATGCTGGGAAACCGCACGGAAGAAAATGAGGAAGGCTCCTAATTCCAGAAAAGCCGACAGCGGCAAAAGGAATCTCCACTCCCAAAGGTATACATTTGCGGCCCACCGCAATGCCGCGCCCGTCGTCCACATCGCCCAACAAATCCATGCCGTTCCGAATGAAGACTTCAATCCACCACTCATCTTCGGGATGGAATAGAAGCCGATTCCCAAGATAAAACTTCCCACCCATCCGAACACTTGCGCGTGACCGTGGGCCTGAAGCCAGGCTGGAGAGATGGACGCAACGCTCTCGCGTCCGCTGATTTGCAGTAGGTTCCACACGCCGAGAAACGTCCCCGGAAACACCATGAAGATTAACCCCGTGGTCACAAAGGCCATCAACAGCCGAGACAACGCTTCTTCCATCACGCGGGTAATTTCAAATAGTTGCGCCGGAGAGAGCGAAGGACGTTCATGAACATCGGATGAACTCACAGGATGTGTAAGTGCGGTAGCCATGTGTCGCACTCGTCAGACGACCGCGGCCTCTAATTCCACCGCTCGCGGGAAAAGAATGTTGTTTTCGAGATGCACGTGCAGGTGCAAGTCTTCTTCAAATTGGCGAAGCTCCTGGTAGGTCGCCTGGTAGCTCGTGCAGGTATCGGCAGGCGCCTTGTACTCGTTGCTCGCCTTGCGAATGCGCTTCACCAAGTCTCCTGCAGAGTCGTGCTCTTTCATCATGGCGTGGATTGGATCTCGCACGGTCTGGAAGAACGGTGGTTCCACGGACCCGTTGCCCCTGATGGATCTCTCCAGTGCATCGATGTAGGGGAACAGAATCTGCTCTTCCTTCTGCATATGCGCGGTCATGTCGCGAGCAACGTCCCCAAACAGTTTCTCGATCTCTTCGATTTCTCGATGTTTCTCTCCGTGCTTCTCTCTGATCTTCGCCAGTAGCGCACGGACTCGAGGGATGGAGTCGCGAACGTATTGGTGATGCCGTTCTCGAATGTGCCGAGTCAGGTCCGCAAGGGATGCGCTCGTCCACTCGGCATCGGCAGGCCCTGCAAGTTCGCTGTTTTGACGCAACCGCTTCAAAATTTCATCGGCCGTCACTCCGGCATGTAAACAGGCGTCCTGCAGCGATTTACCTCCTCCACAGCAGTAGTCCACACCTGCGTCCTCAAGAACGCGGCGCGCCCCCGGATTCGAAAGGGCAATTTCGTTCACCCTGGTTTCAGCGCTGAAGTTCATGATTGGTCTCCCTCTCGAACCCATTCTGGATGGGTCAGAGGGAGGAGGCAGTGACCAAAGTCACTACCGGGTTGGAAGGTCAAACATTTTCGGTTCGGACTCTATTCCGCGGAAGTGTGTTCGCGCTTCAAGCCGGGCATATCTTTGACGACGATTTTGCGACCTTCCACATCCAAAAACCCTTCGGCTTGCAATCGGCTGAGATTCCGGGAGACTAGTTCGCGCACCGTGCCCAGTTCCGCCGCAAGATCCTGATGACTCTTTGTCAGCTCCACACGAATGCCCTCTTTCGAGGGTGTCCCGTCGGCCTGTGCCAAACGTAAGATCAGCGCAATCAGCCTCTGCCGGACCGTTGTGAACGAAAGCTCCTCAATGATACCGACAAGACGACGCAGCCGCGACCCGACCACCGCGATCACTTTTAGCCCCACGTCCGGATGCTCGCGGCAAAAGTTCTGAAAATCCTTGCGCGAAATGAACAGAACCTCCGCGTCTTCCAACGCCGACGCGGCCGCAGGGTAATTGCCCCCGTCAAAGACGGGGAGTTCCGCAAACGAGCTGCCGGGACCCTCGACCGCAAGAACCTGCTCGCGTCCAGAGGCCGAAAGCTTGAAGATACGGATTTTCCCCGAGGCCACCAGGAACAAGCCCGTGCAGGGATCACCCTCGGCGAACAAGTGCTCACCTTGCCGGAATCGCTTGCGGGACGTTCGCGCCGCCAGAGCTTGCAGCTCGCCCTCCGTTAGGTTCGCGAACAGGGGAGTTTTCTTGAGGACTGCCCCAGTCTCATTGCTCATGCCAATGCGTGCTCAACATAGTCCGATCCGCGATTGCTCTCGCAACACTACTGGATCTTACAGGCTTTCGAGCAATCTCAAAAAGCATGATTCGCGCGCAAAGCAGTTCAGTAATCAGGCTCCATAAACGCCCTTGTGTAGAATAGTCTGGCAACTTCCGGGTCGGCAACCCCACAATTCGGGCCATCCTACGGATTTGCGCAGGGTAACGGCGATGGCACGTTCCAGAAGCCCGTTTGGACTGGACTTCAGTCAGCGGGGATTTTCCCGGTGCGCTTTGCCACAGGGGATTTTAACCATGACGGCAAGCTCGATTTCCTGATTGTCGGTTATGCATCCGCTCCCACGGGGACAGGGGCAATCGCTGGTCTTTATCGGTTTCTCGGCAATGGTGACGGAACATTTACACAAGGAACGCCGATCCTCTTTTCTTCCTCCTCTTCCCTGAGCCCTTTCTTTAGCGCGGCCACTGTGGCTGACGTCAATGGTGACGGAAAGGCCGGCCTTCTAGTCCTCGGCTCGCAGATTCTATCCGCCGGGGAACAGAATGCGATTTACGAGTTCCTCGACAACGGGGACGGAACTTTTCAGTCCCCGAACTGTAATGGCGATCGCGCCGCTTGAACCATGCCGAGAGGAGTACGTAGACTGTTACTTTTGTCAGTGTTGGGGTATCAACGAAACGGCTAGTTATTAAAAGTGAAGAGGTCCCACGGCGTAGGAGGTTGGCGATGCCTCGGAAGCGTGTCCAGCGACTTTACAAGTGCCAGGATCTCGGGGATTTAGCCTTCTCTCAGGGAGATTGATCTATGCCTGCCTTGGGAATTGCTGCCGTGCCGTTGGGCCTGGAGTCACGATTTTTTGAAGGACTGGCGCAGGGTGATCTTGAGACTATCCGGGCAGCCGCAACGGAGCGGCGCTACCACGCCAGTTCCGTCATCACAAAACAAGGTGACCCTGCGGAGCATTTATTCCTGCTAACCAGCGGCCACGCAAGATATTTTTACCTTACTCAAGACGGTCACAAAACTCTTTTGCTTTGGCTTACACCTGGAGAGATCCTGGGCGGTGCAGCATTTTTATCCAAACCTTCTACGTATCTCATGAGCACGGAAGCGGTAAGAGCCAGTTCGTTCTTAGTGTGGGACCGCGCCTTAATTCGGAGCCTCGCGGCAAAATACCCAAGGTTGCTAGAGAATGCGCTATTTATGGGCTCCGACTATTTGGCTTGGTATCTAGCCGATCACGTAGCGCTAGTTTGCGATACAGCGCGCGAAAGACTTGCTCAAATTCTAATTCACCTGGCAGAAGTTATAGGCAAAAAAGTTGTAGGGGGAGTTGAATTTGATGTCACAAATGAGGAGTTGGCCAGCGCGGCGAACATCACCCCGTTCACCACAAGCCGTCTTTTGAGTGAATGGCAAACCAAGGGTGCCGTCTTGAAGCGTCGAGGCAAAATACTGCTTCGTTCTCCCGAGCGCTTGCTTCTAACTTTGGTTTAATCCCCTGGTCATTCCTGCCACCAGTGCTCCCAATCCCCTCATACGCTTACTTCATACTTCTCTAGATACCTCGGGGGAGGGGGTAGCGCCAAACAAAAGGCCCGAAAGCTTCCGCCTCCGGGCCCGCACAATCTTGGTTGTAGTTTGATTAGAGCTTCAAGTAGAGGAGGAATCCCAGCGCAAACGTGAACAGGGTCAGCGTCTCGACGAACACAAGTCCGAGAATCATGGCCGCGCGAACGCCGCCGGCTGCTCCCGGATTCCGCGCGATGCCTTCGCAGGCCGCCGCCGCAATCCGTCCCTGTCCCAAACCGCCGCCAAACGCCGCAACCGCCACGCCGAACCCAATCGCGATCACGATCGTGGTCGTATTGATGGCAGGCTTAGCTGCTTCTGGTGCTGTTTGCGCGAAGGCCGCTGGTGCGATCACCAACAACGCCATCAGCGCAAACAGTACTACTGCTGCTTTCTTCATCACTTCCTCCTCATGAATTGCCGCCAGGGGGTGGTTCCCGGACACCGTGCAGCCGGGCTCACACTGAAACGGCTCTACAAACTCGGTCAAACTCGCTAAGCAACAAAACTCTTTAGTGCTCGTCCGCTGTCGCCAGGCCGATATAAACTGCCGGAAGAATCGCGAACACGTACGTCTGAACCACCGACACAAACACGTGCAAAGCGATAAACGCGATGGGCACCAAAGCCGGCAGTACGCCCAAAATCACGCCAAGCACCGGAGACTTCGTCCAGCCCCACACCGCCGGGCCGGTAAACAAACCCAGAAACAAGCCATAGATCAAATCGCTCGCAAAAATGTTGGCCCAAAGACGAACGGTCAGCGACAGCAACCGCGCCGTCGTGCTGAGAATTTCAACCGGAAACATCAGCGGCGAAAGCCACGCCACTGGTCCGGCGAAATGCTTTGCGTAGCCGGCCGGCCCGTGGTGTTTCAACCCTTGCCAGTTGAAATAGACAAAAGTGATGACGGCGCAAGCCAGCGGAACCGTTGCATTCGCCGTAGGCGAAGTGAATAGCGGAAAGACACCGAACAGATTCGACAGCAGGATGAACAGTGCGATACTGCCGACCATCGGAACATACTTTCGCCAGTCGTGGCCCGCGTTTTCTTCCAGCACGTCGTTGATGCCGAACCCCATGGGGTTCGTGAGCAGCATCTCGGCGATCTGTTGCGAAGGCCCGGGCCGCTCGACAGACAGCCGCGACCTCAGCAACAGCGCCAGCACCGTGCCCACCACCAGTACCGTCAGCGACATCACCACGTGCTCGGGGATAGGCAGTTCCGGATGGCTCGGCTTGATATGCAGCGCCGAAAGCAGCGCCAAGGCTACTCCGCCCAGGTAGTGATTCACAAACTGTGTCAGCCAGCTTACGTGTTGTTCCATTCCCTATTCCACAGGACGCAGGATTTCGTACACACTCGCCGTGATTGTCGCGGCTCCTAAAGCACACAAACCAACTACCACGCTCGCAAGGGGAACTTTCAGAACTTCAAAAATAACATACACGCAGATGGCTATCAAGCCGTAGCGAAACATCAGCCGGAACCAGGTTCCAAACGGGATGCGCGGCTTCGCTGCCCCTTCTTGCGCCGTCGCTACGGCAATGAGAGCGTCCAGACCTCGCTTCAGCCACCGGAAATTCAACCAAGCCAGCGCAGTTCCAATCGCCAGACCCTCGGCCCACGCCCAATGCCCGAGGGATGCCACCACGCCCGCCGCTGCGCCGCCCAGCGCCAGCGTCAGCCAGGCGATTCGCCGCTCCGTCCGCGCAAAGGCAGCCGCATCTTTCTCGCCGACAGACGCGCTGGCTGGCTGTTCCGAACTTTCCATCGCCATCAGCCGGGCAGCCGCCGCAAAATCTCGCGCAGGCCCGCGAAAAAACCCAGGCCGCCGAACACTAGCAGGAAAAGAACTTTGGTATGCAGCCAGTGGTCGAGAAAATATCCCACTGCGCCTCCGAGCGCGACCGCCGCCACAAAGACGAAAGGCAGCTCCAGCGCCAGGCCAAACTGCGTGCTGGAGCCCTTCCCTTTTTCCGGGGCTGGAGACGGCGAGTCGGTTTTGTTCGGATCATTTTCCAAAATTATTGTCCAAAGGCGTAGCGCGCCAGGTGCAGGAACGGTTCAGGATACAACCCCGCCGCTAGCGACACAAACACCGCCGCAGTAAGCGCCACAGTTTGGCCGCTGCTGATTGTGAGCGCCGGCGCTTCGATTGGTCGAGCATCAGCGCTCGGCTTCTTAAAGGTATGCGCCGCAACACGTCCGTAGGAGTAAACCGAGAGCAGTGCGCAAACGACCGCAAATGCTGCGAGTTCGGGATGCGGATGCGCAAGCAGTGCTTTCACAATGTAATACTTCGCCAGGAATCCCGCCGTTGGCGGTATCCCCGCAAGCGACATCATGAAAACAAGCAGCAGCAAAGCTGCCGAAGGATTGCGCCGGTACAAACCGTCCACGTCAGAAAGGCTGATTGTCCCCGTGCCAGGCTGCTGAAGCAAAATCAAAATTCCAAACGCGCCAATCGTCATAAAAACATTTACGCCCAGGTAGTACATCATTCCGCTGAAGCTAGCTTCATTCCCAGCTACCAGCCCGAGCAAAATAAATCCCGTCTGGGCGATCGATCCGTAGGCAAGCAATCGCTTCAGATTGGGCTGCCGTAGGGCAGCGATGTTTCCCCAAAGCAGCGACACAATCGCCGCGCCGCCCCAGATGTGAATCCATTTCTCGTGCGCAAAAACAAACAAGAATGAAAAAAATCTCAAGAGCAACGCAAAACCCGCCGCCGTTGCAGCCGCGCTCAAATACGCCGCTATCGGCGTCGGAGCCGATTCGCAAATACCCGGAGCGAACCAATGAAACAGCCCCGCATCAATCAAAAAGAAACTTCCGACAGCAAGCAAGGCGAGCGCCAGCACCGAAGGCCAAGCGGTAAGCCCTCCAAACGCCACGCCATCGTTTAATCGCGTCTCGAGAATCGCGCCGATTCGCCCGAGATTCGACGTTCCGTAAAGCTGGTAGAGTGTAAGAAAGCCGCTCGCTAACGCAAACGAGCTGCACGCCCAAAGTAATGCGTAACTCCGTGAAGCCCCGATCGTCGCCAGCCTGCTTCGCGCGAATCCAGTCAGCAGAAAGCTGCTCAGCGACAGGATCTCCAGCCCCAGAAGAACACCGGCCAGATCGACGCTCGAAACCATCAGCATCATGCCCACGCAGGCAAACAAAAGCAGCGCGTAATACGCGCCGCGCGTTTCCTCTGCGATTTCGAGATAGCGCACGGAAAGCAAAACCGTGAGAGCAGCAGCCGCGAGAAATAGCGCAGCGAAAAAAAGAAAGAACGGATCAACCAGCACGCTTTGATGCAAACCCAAAAGTCCCGGCGACTCCGGATTCATGGCACGCAAAGCCTGCATCTTCCCGTGCTGCACATACAACGTAAACCCGCTGAACGCTGTTCCCGCCAACGCCAGCAGCGCGTTCCAATGCTTTTCGTTCGCAGATAGCCAGCGGTCTATCACCAAAATCCCGCAGGCAAACAACACGAGTTCCATCTCCGGCAAAAGGAGCGCGCCGTCGCCGCTCATAAACCCGCGCACCACATTGAGAATGGTATGAATCATCAGGAAGGATTTTCTCGGTCACAAAGCAAGCGCCGCGCAGAAATCGGATGCTGCGCAGCCCCGAACAAACGAAGCGTCATGCCTTTCACTTCTCGAACAGCAATTCTCCCGCGCGATGCGTCGCCTTCACCACGGCCTTGATCAGCGTCACGCGCAGCTTGCCTTCTTCCAGTTCCAAAATTCCGTCGATCGTGCAGCCCGCCGGGGTCGTCACCGCGTCTTTCAACAGCGCCGGATGATCCCCCGTCTCCAGCACCACGCTCGCTGCGCCTTTCATCATCTGCGCCGCCAGCAGCGTCGAAACATCGCGAGGCAGTCCTACTTTCACTCCCGCTTCCGCGAACGATTCCAAAATAATATACGCAAACGCCGGCCCGCTCGCCGAAAGTCCCGTCACCGCATCCATGTGCTTCTCATCAACGACCACCGTGCGCCCCACCGCGTCAAACATCGCCCGCGCGACCTCCAGATGCGCCGCGCTCGCGTGTGCCCCACCGCAAATTCCCGTCATCCCGATGCCCACTCTCGAGCAAGTATTCGGCATCGCTCGCACCACCGGCACATTCGCACCGACATGCTGTTCGATATAACTCGTCGGCACCGACGCCGCCACCGAAATCACCAGAGTGTTCTCGCTCAGTTCCGGTGCAATCTCCTTCAACACCTCGCCCACCACTTGTGGTTTCACTCCCAGCAGCACTATGTCCGCGCCGCGCACCGCCTTGCGGTTCTCCGTGACCGCGTTCACGCCAAGCTCTTTCGTCAGCGCCACCGCCTTCTCCGCATGCTTGACCGTCGCCGTCACGCGCTTCGCCGAAAAAAGCCGTTGCTTCAAATAAGCCCGAAGCAAAATTCCGCCCAGCTTCCCCGTCCCCAATACCGCCAGTTTCTTGTCCGCTAATTTTTTCGTCATGGCCCAAACATTGTTGACGCGAATAGCCCTTCGGTCAACCTTAGAATGATCAATGAATAGGATTAATTCAGCAGGTATGAACAGGCAAAAACCGCGCGATCAATCGTGTCGCGCCCCGTGGAGAACGTGCACCGCATGCGGCAAAAGGTGCGCCACCGCATGCAATGACTCCGACGCCCCTTTAGGACTCCCCGGCAGATTCACGATCAATGTCTTCGTCCGAACCGCAGCCATCCCGCGCGAGAGCACGGCTGTCGGCGTCAACTGCGCGCCTTTGCGCCGCATCTCTTCGCCGATCCCCGGAACAATTCGGTCGGCGACCGCTGCCGTCGACTCCGGCGTATTGTCGCGCGGCCCGATTCCCGTCCCGCCCGTTGTCAGAATCACGTCCACGCGCCCCGAGTCTGCCAACTCGCGCAACTGCTCGCGAATATTCGCGGGATCATCCGAAACGCGCAGCATCGAAGTTACTTCCCATTTCAAACCCCGGCACACCGCGACCACCGCGGGCCCAGAAAGGTCTTCCCGTTCCCCTCTCGACACGGTATCGCTGATGGTGAGCACCGCGACGCGCATCAGGCAGGTTACTTCGTTTCCACAGGGTCGCGGTTCGCTTCGTCCATCAACCGCATCGCTTCCATCAAAAGCCCGGTCGTATTTCGGGTGGTCGTCGTCCGCGTAGAGGCATTCGCTGCGTTGAAATCAATTTCGAATTCGCCCGCCGTCCAGAGCACCACGCGATACACGGCGTCATCACCTTCGATTTTTCCGCTCTTCGCGTCGCGACACTGCCCATTCGCAAAATAAAGCTCGCCTTGTTCGCCATTGTGCTGGACCACCAACCGGCACGACTTCTGCCCCATCTCGAGCGACTGCATCAAATCGATCATGCTCATCTCTTCGAGCCGGCCCTGAATCACGCCTGGCCGCGAGGCGCGCTTCTGCAATTTCTCGAGGTGCAAACGGTCCACCACTTTCTTCGCAATGCGCACCAAATCCTTCACCAAAAACGGCTTCGTGACAAAGTCCTCGACGCCATCCACCAGCGGCCGCAACCGCTCTTCTATATCCGCCCGGCTCGCCATGAACAAAAACGGAATATGCCGCGTCGCTTCGCGCCCATGCAACTTTTCAAAAAGCTGCCGCCCATCCAGACCCGGCATTTTGTAATCGCAGAGAATGACGTCGGGTGGTGTATCAATGACCTTCAACAAAGCGTCAGCGCCGTCCGAAGCTGTTTCCACTTCGCAATGCGGCTCCATGCCCTTCACAACCAGGTCGCGCACCAGCGGATTGTCATCCGCCACCAACAACTTAACGGTTTTTCCGCCAGCGGCACTCATCGACCCAGGCTCCGAGCCTTCTTTTTGCGAGGTTTCGTGTGGTTGCTTGCGACCGCGGCGCCCGCTTCGCGCAAAAAGTCTCTGCTCTTCCCGCCCGTCTTCTTGACGAGAATTATCCCGCTGATCTCCATCCCTTTATCGAGCGCTTTGCACATGTCGTAGATCGTGAGGGCTGCGGCAGTCACGGCGACAAGGGCTTCCATTTCCACGCCCGTTTGGGCAGTCGCCGTAACTTCGGAGCGAACTTCAACGCCATTTTGGCACAGCCGCGCAGTCACATCAATGTGCGTCAGCGGCAGTGGATGACAAAGAGGTATCCACTCCGCTGTCCTCTTGGCCGCGGCAATCCCCGCAATCCGAGCCACTTCCAGCGGATTCCCCTTGGGGTTCTTGAGACTCTTCACCGCCCGCACCACCGCCGGCGCCATCTTCACAAACCCCTGCGCCACCGCCGTACGTGTCGTCACCGCTTTCTCCGACACGTCCACCATCCTCACTTCGCCGCGGCTTCCGTAATGCGATAGCTTAGCCACTCTTCTCCGTGCTCTCCGTGTTCTCTGCGCTCTCTGTGTAAAATCTTTTTCCTTGTTGTTTGCGTCCCCAGCCTCAGATCAAGTCTCGTCTCACTAAAACTTCCACTTTCTCTCCGACCTCTATCTTTTCTCGCTCCGCGGGCACCACCACAAAACAATTGGCCTTTCCCAGCGCGGCCACATCCCCCGAGCCTTGCCACTTCAAAGCTCTCACTTCCCGCGCCGCGCCCTGCCCTTCCATGCGCGCCGGCAAAAAGTGCGTTACACCGGGCTTCTCGTTCAACTCTTCTCCCAGGCGCGCCTCGGCTAAGAGCAATTCCCGCGCCTCCGCGCCACTCAACAAATCCACCGCCGGCGCCACAAACAATTCAAACGTCACCATCGTGGACACGGGATTCCCAGGCAGCCCAAACACAAATTTCTCTCCGCATTTGCCGAACACCGCCGGCTTTCCCGGACGAATCGCGACCGCATCAAAATAAAATTCCGTCTCCATTCCCCGCAAAACCTTTTCCACTAGGTCGTACTTCCCCATCGAAACGCCGCCTGACAGAACGAGCAAGTCTTCCTGCAACCCGCGCCGGATCTTCGAAGACAAATCGTCTTCGCGGTCCATCGCGTTCCCTAGCAAGATCGGCTTTCCTCCCGCTAGACGTACCTGCGCCGCCAACGACACGCTATTGCTGTTGCGAATCTGAAATCGCCCCGGAATGCTGTCCACTGGGACGATTTCATCGCCGGTAGAAAGTATTGCCACGCGCGGCTTCGACGCGCATTTCAACTCCGCCGCTCCTACCTGCGCCGCTGATGCCAATTCCGCGTAGCCAAGCCGCGTCCCCGGAGTCAAAAGCGTCTGACCGGCGCGCGCCTCGCTCCCGCGCGGCACAATGTTTTGCCCCGTCAGGGCGTCGCGCTCAAACTTTACCTGTTCACCATCGCGCTTCGTGTGCTCGATCATCACCACTGCATCCGCGCCCGACGGCACCGCCGCGCCCGTCATAATCTGCACGCACGTCTCTGTCCACAACTCCTTCGTGACGCGGTCCCCGGCCTTGATCTCCCCTGTACATTTCAGGGTTACTCCTGCCTTCACATCGGCCGCAAACACGGCATAGCCATCCCGCGTCGCCCGGTTAAACGGCGGATACTCTCGATCGGTCTTCACCTCTTGCGCCAGCACGTATCCCAGCGCATCGCCAACGCGCACCGGCTCCGTGGCGCGCGGACCCTTCTTATCGGATAGTTGTTCGATGACTTTCTGGCGTGCTTGCTCGTAAGTGAGCATCTATTCTCTGCGGCTTTCTCTTTTCTGTGTCCTCTGTGTTAAAAGACCGCTAGCCCAATCCCTGACTTATCCCTCACAACCAACGCGCCAACAATGTCCCCGCTGGCACAATCGTCGCATCGCGCTCCGGCCCCGTCGAAATCATGCCAATCTCGACCTGTAGAAAATCCGCGATAAACCGCAAATAGTCCAATGCTGCCTTCGGCAATTTCGCCCCATCCTGCAAGCCATACGTCGTTTCATTCCAACCCGGCAGCGTCTTGTACTCCGGCACAACATGCTCGTACTCCTCCGCCAGAGCCGGCATTTCTTTTAATTTTTTGCCCTTGTACGTGTAGCCCACGCACACCTGAATTTCACGCTGGGTATCGAACACATCCAGTTTCGTCACCACCAGCGAATCGATCCCGTTGATCATTTTCGCGTACTTTAACACCATCAAATCCAGCCAACCGCAGCGCCGCGCCCGCCCCGTCACTGCTCCAAACTCTTTTCCGCGCTCGCGCACTTCCTGCGCCTCGAGCTCAGGCATCTCCGTGGGAAATGGCCCGCCACCGACGCGAGTCGTATAAGCCTTAGAAATTCCCAAGACGTTCTTGATTTTCGTCGGAGGTACGCCCACACCGGTCGTCGCGCCTCCCGAAATCGCGCTGGACGATGTCACATAGGGATACGTCCCATGATCGATGTCCAACATAGTGCCCTGCGCGCCTTCAAACAAAACCGACTTGCCTTCGTCCAACGCGCGATTTACGAGCTCCGCCGTGTCGCAAATGTATCCGCGAATCTTATCGCCCAACTTGAGCGTTGCTTCTACTTCATTCGAAAAATCAACGTCAGCACCATAGGCGCCTTTTGCCAGCCGGTTCTTTTCCGCGACGACGCGCGCGGCTTTCTTGCGAAACAGTTCCGGCTCCAATAAATCGCACATGCGCAAGCCGCGCCGGGCCATCTTGTCTTCGTACGCGGGCCCGATTCCGCGCGACGTCGTCCCAATCTTGTCCGCGCCTCGCGCACCTTCTGCTGCTTTGTCCAGTTCGCGATGGTATGGAAAGATCAAATGCGCGCGATTGCTGATGTGTAACCGGCCTTTTACATCCATCCCGGCCTTCGCCAAAGTCTCGATCTCCGCCACCAGCGCCGCGGGATCGACTACCACGCCCGTTCCAATCACCGCCTGCTGCTTGGGCCGTAAAATCCCACACGGAATCAACTGCAACACATAGCGGTCCTTGCCGATAATCACGGTATGCCCCGCGTTGTGTCCGCCCGCCACGCGCGCAATAAAATCAAATGAACCGGCAAGGTAGTCCACCACTTTGCCTTTGCCCTCATCCCCCCACTGCGCGCCTACCACCACGACCGATTTCATTCAGTCCTTCTCCTAGGTAGAACAGGCGCTCCTGCCTGTCTCTTTTCCCTATCCCGGGCCACACTTCATCGCCTCAACGATCACTTCATCCAAACTGCGTTGGAAAGCACCAACCTACGGCAGGTTGCTATCGTAAGCTCGCCTTGCCCTATACGCAAGCAACCTGCGCTAAGCTCGCTAAGCTACCGAGTCTCTCGGCGCCTGCGGTGGCGTAGTAAGACCTCGAATTCGAGGGAGCTAGAGATAAAAAATCCACTGGTCTTTAGCTTGGCGAGAAGTCCGGGGAAGTCGTGAACAAGACCCAGCGTATCCGCGCGTTCTAAGACTCCGAGCGTCCCTGAGACGGGGAGTTTTCGCTGAAGCGCAACGGTACGCCCTGTCTGATCGTCGATCAAGACAAAGTCGGGTCTCAGATCTTCCGCGAGAAGAATGGCTTCTCGCTCGCCGCGATGCAGCATCGACGGAAGCGGATCTGCCGACGAACTTCGGACCTCGCGAACTTCGTACCAAGCGGGCACGGAGCGTACGAACCGGCTGACGCGTTCCGGCGTTTTAGTCCAATTGCCAACGCTTCCAGCGCCCGCCGCGAAAGATCCCCACCCTCGGGGGCGAGCTGCTTGGCAACTTCATCCGGAATGTGGAGAGTTACTTCCATAGCGCCTAGTCTACCACGCCCGGTCTTGCGCCTTCACACCCCTATTTCCTCGCTTCCGCATACCGAAAACACGAAACCAAATGATCGTTCACCATTCCCGTTGCCTGCATGAAGGCATAACAGATCGTGGACCCCACAAACCTGAATCCACGCTTCTGCAAATCCTTGCTCATGGCGTCCGATTCCGCGTTCTTCGCCGGCAGAAGCTTGTGCGTCTTCCAGGAGTTCTGTTTCGGTGAACCGCCGACGAAGCGCCAAATATACGCGTCAAACGACCCAAACTCCTCTTGCACTTTCAAGAACGCTTGCGCATTCGAAATGGTCGCTGCAATCTTCGACTTGTTCCGAATGATCCCTGCATCCTTCAAAAGCTCCCGGACTTTTTTCTTGTCGTAGCGCGCCACCTTCTCCACGTCGAATCCGTCAAACACTTCGCGATACCGCGGCCGCTTCTTTAAGACTGTGTCCCAACTCAAGCCCGCCTGAGCCCCTTCCAGAATTAAAAGCTCAAACAACGCGCGATCATCATGCAGCGGCATTCCCCATTCCTCGTCGTGATACGGAATGTTCAACGCATTCGCCGCCCAGTGGCACCGCACTATTTTCGAAGTTACTAAAGCCGCCATTCGGTGCTCCCTCATTCCCCTTGTAAGGTCACATTCACGAAATGGCGCTGCCTGCCCGGGCTATTTCAGGATGGAGTGAATGATGATGGTGTTCCCGCCGAGGAGCACCGGATCGGACGCTAACTCTTCTGTCCACCGGTCCTTACGGCGCTTTTCCGGTGTTAGCTTCGCCAGCAGCCGTATAAACGCTACCAGTGGCCAATAGAGCCACTGATTGCCTTTTTTGCGGTCGCGATAAACGCCTTGAATCGCAAAACCGTTCTTCTCGAGGTGATAGCGTAATTCGTTGTAGCCAATGGGGTTTGCGTGGACCGCAATCTCGTCCATCCCCGCGCAATCGTAATGAATTTTGGCCTTGGACTGCTCCGAAAGCGGCTTGAAATGCGAGGTATACCCAAAGAGCAGCCACTTCAACCGCTCCTCGACGTTCATGATGTTGGGCACGCTGATCACGAGGTGGCCGCCCGGCTTGAGCAAGCGGCGGTATTCCCGGAAGGCTTGCGGCGGCGAATCGATGTGCTCCAGCCCGTCGAGCGAGGTGATGTAATCGAACGATTGCGAAGTGTACGGCAGAGTGCCGGCAAGGTCGCCGCGCTTGATCTCCACGCCGTCCAGGCGGAACAACTCCGAATATAGATCGCAGCAGCGCACATCAAAACCTTCGGCGAGCAAGTCTTGCGCTAGGGCGCCTTCGCCGGCGGGACAATCGAGGATCACTCCGCGCGGCAACGGCTTTAAAATTTTAAGCACCGTTTCGTGCAGGCCCGGCCGGGACATCGCCATCGGCCCGCGGTCGCCCGCCAGAAGCGGCGGGTGGTCTGCGGGCTTAACGGTTCGCGTCGTAGTTGCTGCTGTTTCCGCTGTGGCCAATCTTTGCTCCAGAAATTTCAGGCAGGCACAAAAAACAAAGGGCATGCCGCACTTAACTGTACGACATGCCCCGCCAATCTTCCTATCTTTTTGGTGCGTTTCTCACGGAACGAATCAAGCGGCCTATCGCGCGGCCAATTACGCCAAATGGCGGTCCAGCGCCTTGGTGATCTGATCCTTGGGCACTGCGCCAACGATCTGTTCCACCATCTGCCCGTTCTTGAACACGAGCAACGTGGGGATTCCCCGAATGTTATACCGCGCCGCCGAGTTCATCGCTTCGTCGACGTTCAGCTTCATCACTTTCAGCTTGCCCGCGTAATCATGGGCAATCTCGGCCACCGTGGGCGCCAGCATGTGGCAAGGACGGCACCACTCTGCCCAGAAATCCACCAGCACGGGCTGCGCGCTGCTCGCCGTCAGCACCTCTGCTTCGAAATTTCCATCCGTCACTGCCTGAATCTTTTCCGTTTGGGTATTGTCAGCCATGTTGTTTGTCCTCAACAGCTTGCCGCTAGGCCGCTGTCTCTGTCTCCTTCGTCAGTTCAATTAGATGTTGTAACAGACATTTGGTTTCGTGCTGCTTGCCCTGCACCCCGGAGTTCCAGCGCCGCGTCGTACACTTTCGCGTACTCAGCCGCCGGCCCTTTCCAGGAAAAATCCTTGGCCATGCCGTTCAATTGGATGCGCCGCCAGATGCGTTCGTCGGTGCAATGATGCAAAGCCTGGCGAATCGCGCGCATCATCGCGGCGCCGGAATATTCTGCGAATTTGAATCCTGTTCCAGTGCCGTGTTCCAGATCGAAAGGCTCGACGGTGTCATCTAGTCCGCCTGTCGCTCTCACAATCGGCACCGTACCATACTTCAAGCTGTAGATTTGATTCAACCCGCAAGGCTCGTAGCGCGACGGCATCAAGAACATGTCCGCGCCAGCTTCGATTTTATGCGCAATTTCGTTATCGTAGGCAACTTTCACGCCAACTCTTCCGGGGAACGTGTTGGCCATCGCCTGGAACAGTTCTTCGTACTTGCGTTCGCCGGAACCCAGCACGACCAGGGTGAGATCCTCTTTCATTAATTCGTAGGCCTCCTCGGCGATCAAATCAAAGCCCTTTTGATCCGCGAAGCGCGACACAATGCCAATCACCGGGCGAGACGCATGCTCCGGCGCAATGCCGAACAATTCCAGCAGCGCCTGTTTGCACACCTGCTTTCCGCTCATGTCCTTCGCGGAATATTTCATGGGAATCAGCTTGTCTTTGTCCGGACTCCAAGCCGAATAATCGACGCCGTTCAAAATGCCAACAAGCCGGTCGGCTCGGCCGCGCACAACGCCGTCCAATCCGTACCCGAATTCGGGCGTCTGAATCTCTTGCGCGTACCTTTTACTGACCGTCGTCAGAAAATCGGAATAAACCAGTCCACCCTTGAGGAAATTCACGTTGCCAAAAAATTCCAGGGCGCCCGGATTGAACAAGGACAGCGGAATGCCTGCGCGTTCGAAAGCTTCCTTCGGGAAAAGCCCGTGATAACCCATGTTGTGGATGGTGAATACCACAGGGATATCTCTGACCGCCGGGTCGTCGCCGTAGGAACTGCGCAGAAGCACGGGCACGAGCGCTGTCTGCCAATCGTGGCAATGAATCACGTCCGCCGGCCAAACGTTCTTGGCAATTTCGATCGCGGCGCGGCAGAATTCGCTGTAGCGTTCCGCGTTATCGGGATAATCTCCCGCGCTGTTGCCGTAGAAGCCGTCGCGATCGAAATACGCAGCATCATCGACAAAAAAATACCGCACACCGGCAATCACCGTACCATCCAAAACTGCGGGGAAGCGCAGCCGGTTCGCGATCGGAATCGTGAGGCTGGGCAGGACCACGGCTCCCGCTTTGGTGCCGCGGTATCGTGGCAGCACGACAGCCACTTCATGGCCTTGTGCCACGAGCGCTTTCGGCAACGCCTCGACCACGTCCGCGAGGCCGCCAGTCTTTGAAAACGGCAGCCCTTCCGAAGCTACGAAAAGAATTCTCACCTTAGGCTCTTTACTTGAGTCCTTGGACGGCTTACGCGTCCTTCTCTTTTTTGGCGCGTTCACGGCATTGATCGCGTGCTGCGCATTCATTTTACGCTACTGGACCAGATTCCTGCCGTCAAGACAGAACCGCCCGGGCGGAACTACACACCGCTTCCTGATACACTTTCGGCGCATGGCTCGTCAACGGCTTGGGCAACATTTCCTAGCGGATATCGACTGGCGCGAACAGATCGCGCGAGAGATCGGAGTTTCGCCGCACTCGACGCTGCGGCCCGCTTCAGTGGCATCGGAGTCCGCAGAAGAGCAATCGCATTGCTGGATTGAAGTCGGGGCCGGCCACGGGGAGATGACAGAGCACCTGCTTTCGAGTGGAGACCCCGTCTACGCCGTCGAACTCGATGCGCTGCTCGCAGCGCGGCTTAAAAAGCTCGCAAAGAAGTTCCCGAATCTCACCGTGGTCCAAGCAGACGTTCTGGAAACCGATCTGGCAGCGATCGCTGCAGGGAGGCGCATCCGCCTTTACGGCAATCTGCCGTATTACATCACTTCGCCAATTCTTCATCATTTTTTTATGTTCGCGGATTTGATCGATGAAATTCACATTGTGATTCAGGAAGAAGTTGCGGAGCGCTTGGCTGCCAAGCCGGAGACGAAGCAATACGGTTACCTCTCCGTGGTGACGCAGCTTTATACTCGCCCGGAATTGGTGCTGAGCATTCCGCGAACTGCCTTTAGCCCGCCGCCGGAAGTCGGCTCAGCCCTGGTAACGCTGCGCCTTCCCGGCGAACGCGCGAAGCTCGGACTACGCGATGAGGTAGCATTTCTGGATTTTGTGAAATTGTGTTTCGCGCAGAAGCGCAAAACTTTGGTGAACAATTTGCGATCGCTGGCCAAACCAGATGAAGTCCGCGAAGCACTTGCCGAGCAGAGCCTGCGGCCTGACGCGCGGGGGGAGCAACTCGCGGTTTCGCAGTTCGCCGCGCTACAGGCCAAATTGACGGCCGATGGGAGCTAGAAGACGGGGCAAGCCCCGCCCCTACAAGATTTTGCGAGGTACGCGGGGTGATTGGCTCATTGCTTGTGGGGAATTCGGGTTAACTTTTCTCGCCGTCTTTCTTCAGCGCCGCGATCAATCGATCTGGATAGTCACTCATGATGCCGTCCACTCCCGCGGCCACCAGCATACGGATATGCGCTGGATGATTGACCGTCCAGCAGACGACTTGCAAATCGCGTTTGTGGGATTGCTCGATCATCGCGGGTGTGACCAGGTCGCCGCGCACCGCAAGTTGCCGTGCGCCCGCGTCCAGCGCGGATTTATAAGGATCGGGGAGCTGTCCGTCATAAAGAACTCCTGTCATCAGCGTGGGCTCAATCTTACGCAGGCTGGCCAGAATTCCAGGATCGAAGGAAATGACCATCACGCGAGCTACTTCTCCGGATTCCCGCAGAGCGCCGATCAAGGCGTGTTCGCCGCCCCAGGAGCCGCTGGGTTTCAACTCCAGATAGAAGACGACGTCGTTCTTTTTGGAGAATTCCAGAATCTCCTCGAGAGTTGGAATACGTTCGCCGGTGTATTCGCTTCCGAACCAGGACCCGGCATCGAGCCGACGAAGAGCGGCGAGCGTCTGATCGTGCACCTTTCCCTGGCCATTGGTGGTACGATCCAGGGTTTCATCATGAATGGCCACGAACCGCGCATCGCGAGAGAGCTGCAAATCCGTCTCGATAAACGTCGCTCCCAAAGCGACTGCCTTTTTGAAAGCGGCCAAGGTATTTTCCGGGGCATGCCCGGAGGCGCCGCGATGTCCGATGATGAACACTCCGATGCTCTCCCTTGAAGAATTACCTTCAGGCCGTTTTTATTTCTTGCAAGCCGGATCCGAACTCGCATCCCGCCGAATCGTCTGGCACTGATGAACTATCCCGTTTTTGTATGCTAACATCCGGCAACCCTCAAAAAGTGTGCGCCCATGCCGTTTGCATCTTGATTCTAACTATTCGGAATCTACGTCGAAATAATATGGTCCGATGCTGCTAAGCCCCGCCCGCTGCGCCGCTTCTTGCCAGCTGCCGAGAGATGCGCCGCGCGGTTTCTTTTAGCGCCTCGATGATTTTGGGAAGGTTATCTTCGTCCACCTGCGTAATCGTGCCACTGACTCCCAGAGCGGCCGTCACGTTTCCCGCGGCGTCAAAAATCGGGGCTCCGAGGCAGCGGGCCCCCATGCTGTTCTCTTCGTCGTCGACCGCATAGCCCTGTTCCCGAACGTGCTCAAGGTCAGCTAGCAGGCGCGACACTGACGTGATGGTTTTCGGCGTACGTTTTTTCATGCCCTGCTGGCGCACAATGGCTTCCAGTTCCTGTTTGGGCAGCCACGCGAGCAGGGCTTTTCCCACGCTAGTGGAATGCATATACATTCTGCGGCCGACCCAGGTATTCACCTTAAAAAAGCCGGGCGCTTCGACTTTTTCTATGTAGACCGCTTCGCCTTGATCGAGAACGGCGAGGTGCGACGTGAGGTGCACGCGCTCGACTAGCGAGCGCATGAACGGCAGGGCCAGGTCGGCGATGTCCAGATTGGATTGCGCGTCGCCGCCGAGGCTCAGAATTTTCAGGCCCAGCTTGTAACGGCTGGTCTCCGCGTCGCGGCGGAGATAGCCACGGCGTTCCAAAGTGCGCAGGATGTAGCTTGCGGAGCTTTTGGGAATGGCGAGCTTGCGGCTGATTTCGGAATTGGTGAGGCCCTCGCGGCGATGTGCGACGTTTTCGAGGATGTTGAGGGCGCGTTCGACGGCGGTGGCAGGACTTGAATCGGCAGCGGGCATGGCGCGACTCCCAGAGAAGCGGAAATTGATGCAGTCCCAAGTATAGAATATATGTTCGGCTTATTGAACAACGACTTGCGCGCTTTCCGAGCGTATTGCTAGAACATACCACACCGTGAACGCATGTTCAGCCTATTGAACAACTCGACCCCGGCGGGAAATTACAAATCCCAGGTGAGTAATTTCCTGTCGTTTTCTACCACTCCGGATACTTTGCACTTTTGTTGTTCCAGGGCCGCCTTCTATGTGATTGATCACAAATCAGTTACAGGAGCCTTGGAAATGACCATTGGCCTTTCAATTGCCTATCTCCTGGGTCGGCCCATTTCCGTAGGACAACACACTCGGAAGGATTGAGAAGAACATGGCGACAGCAACCGCAAAACTGAACCCAGCCACGGCGCCCCTGCCCTTCGCGAATCGCGTCGTGTCCGTTAACGCAGTGCCAGAGGAGTTCGATCTGGTGAGCGGCCTGCCGGCTGGGTTTCTCGAGTTTCTGGCACCGCTGCACGCGGCGCTAACGCTTCGGCAGCGTGCTCTGGTTGCGCGGCGCGAGAGTGCTCTAGACGATGCGCATGCCGGCAAGTTGCCGAACTACTTGCCGCCGTGCGTGGCCACGACAAATTCCTGGAAGATCGAACTGCCAGCATGGTGCGCCGACCAACGCAACCAGATGACGGGGCCCGCCGACGAGGCCGAACTCGTCGTGAAGATGCTCAATTCCGGCGCGCCGGGCGTGATGCTGGATCTCGAAGACTCGAACGCGAATTCCTGGGAGCACACGATCTGCGGCATTGAAAATATTCTCGATGCGCTGGAAGGGCGGCTGACGTTCTACGACCGGAAGCGCGAAAAGACGATTGGTATTTCGACTAGCAACACGGTGATTTTCACACGGCCGCGCGGCTTGCACCTTCACCAGGAAGGCATCTTGCCCGGCGAGCTGCTGCCGGCATCGCTCTTCGACGTAGCGATGATTGCGTATCAAGTGGACTTCAGCGCGCTCAAACATCCGCTATGTTTCTACATTCCGAAGTCGGAGTCCGCGGATGAGGCGCTCTGGTGGCGCGATCTTTTCCAAATGATTGCGCGGATGAAGGGGCAGCCGGCAAATGCAATCAAGTGCATGGCGCTGGTGGAATCGCATCCGCTGGCTTACCAGATGGAAGAATTTGCCTGGAATCTTCGCGAGCATATCTTGGGTTTGAATCTTGGCCGCTGGGACTACATGGCGAGCTTGATTCATTTCAACCTGGAAAATCCGGAATGGGTGTTGCCGGACCGCAATACGATTCCGCACAACGTGGCGTTTTTCCAAAATTTGCGTGAGCTGATGCCGGAGATTTGCCATAAGCACGGATTGCTGGCAATTGGCGGCATGACCGCGCTATTTCCGATCCGTGAAGACGCGGCGTTGAATGCGCGGGCCTTGAAAGTGCTGGCGGAAGACAAGAAAAACGAATCGATGTCGTTGATGGATGGCGCCTGGACAGGACATCCTGACCAGAATGCCATCGCGGTTGCGCAATTCCCTGCCCCGAATCAATTGACCGCGCGGCCCGCAAGCCGCGACACGCATCCCAATCTGCGGCCCCTGCCGACGGGCGTAGGCAAGCGAACACTTGCGGGAACACGAGCGGCCATCCGGACGGTGATTCGTTACCGCAACGGAGTGCTCAATGGAAAAGGAGCGAGCCTTCTGGACGGCTACATGGAGGATCTCGCCACGGATCGCATTTATCGCCTGATGATCGCGCAGCGATTGAATCATTCGAGCAGCGTGGAGATTCTGGACGAAAAAGGCGCGTCGGTGCGGCACACGCCGGAATTGATAAGCCGGCTTTTTGATGAAGAGCTCGAGCGTTTGCTTGGTGAGCCCGCAAACGCAAATGATGCGAAAGCGGCGGAGACTCTTCGAGAAGCGCGCAACATGAGCGAAGAAATGATCCGGCGGCACGAATTCAATCCGGCCTGAAAAAAGTGCGAATTGTTTTTTTTGTTGACGAGGACTCGGACTGGGGCCAACGCATTTCAGCAAGGAGACGGAAATGTCATCAAACGGAACGAACGGGACCAACGGCAAGACTAATCCTTCGCAAGTGAATCCTTCACGCGCGGACTGGGACACAAATCCGCGTTGGGCGGGGATCACGCGTCCGTATTCGTACGATGACGTGCTGCGATTGCGCGGGACGATCCAGATTGAGTACACGCTGGCGCGGCTGGGCGCGGAGCGGCTGTGGAACTTGATGCATAGCGACGCGTACGTCCCGGCGCTTGGAGCAATCACCGGAAATCAGGCGATCGAAATGGTTCAGGCCGGATTGAAAGCGATCTACGGATCGGGCTGGCAAGTGGCGGCGGACGGAAATACGGCGGGCGATGTGTATCCCGACCAAAGTCTGTACCCGTGCGATTCCGCGCCGAATCTGGTGAAGAGAATCAATCGGGCGCTGATGCGCGCGGACCAGATTGAATCGGCCGAACGGAAGTCGAGCGGAACGTACTGGTTTGCCCCGATCGTAGCGGATGCGGAAGCGGGGTTCGGCGGCTCGTTGAATGCTTACGAACTGATGAAATCGATGATTGAAGCGGGTGCGGCGGGCGTGCACTTTGAAGACCAGCTGTCTTCCGCGAAAAAATGCGGACACCTGGGTGGGAAAGTGGTTGTGCCGACGAGGGAATTCATCGAAAAGCTTACGGCGGCGCGGCTGGCGGCGGACGTTTGCGACGTGCCGACGATATTGATCGCGCGCACGGATGCCAACTCGGCGGGCTTGCTGCTGGCTGATGCAGATCCGCGCGACCGCGAATTTATTTATGGCGAGCGGACGCCGGAAGGCTTTTACCAATTCCGCGGTGGGATCGACGCGGCGATTGCGCGCGGGCTTGCGTATGCGCCGCACGCGGACGTGCTGTGGTGCGAAACTTCGACGCCGGATTTGGACGAAGCGCGGAAATTCGCGGACGCGATTCACGCGAAATTTCCGGGCAAGCTGTTGGCGTACAACTGTTCACCGTCGTTTAATTGGAAGAAGAAGCTGGACGACGTGACGATCGCGAATTTTCAGCAAGAGCTGGGGAAAATGTGTTACAAATTCCAGTTCGTCACTCTGGCTGGGTTCCATTCGCTGAACATGTCGATGTTCCATCTGGCGCGTGGTTATGCGCAGGCCGGCATGACGGCCTATTCCAAATTGCAGCAGGAGGAATTCGCCGCGCAGGAACTTGGCTATCGCGCCGTGACGCACCAGCGATTTGTGGGCACGGGCTATTTTGACGAAATCGCGCAAGTGGTTTCTGGCGGAGCGTCGTCAACGACGGCGCTGGCCGGATCGACGGAAGCCGCGCAATTCCACGGTGGTGACCACGCTCATGAAGCGCACACACCGTTGACGGCGAGCGCGCCAGCTTAAACTTCGCTCTTCAGTAACAATCTCAAACAGAATGCGCAGGGGCCTGGGTAGGCCCCTTTCGCGTTTTCAGACGCAATAAGTGTTCCGAAAGGCCGAAATCGTCAGTTCGGGCTGGTGGTGGCAGCGGCGGGCGCAGTGCTTGCGCTTGTTCCCTGGCCGATTTCGAGATCGAATTTGTCTCCGCTGAAAAAGACGGTCGTGACGGCGTGGCTGCCATCCTGCGCAGCTGTCGATGAATAGCCATCCTGCTTGTTCGCAAGTGGCACAGTGACGATGTGCGCCGGAACGGTGGCCACGGTTTCCTTGCCCTTGACGATGTCCAGCTTTACGTCATTGCCCGTGCCGGTCCAGGAGAATTTGTAGTCACCCGGCGCCAATTGCTTTCCCTCGATGGTGACGGCCGTATCGAAATGAAGGGACTTCTTGCCGCCGTTGCCTGCAAAAGCGCTGGCGGAGAGCAACAACGAACTGCCTGCCAACAGAGTGAAAAGTTTCGTCGCTTTCATGTACAACTCCTTTTTTTCTCCGGATCCTTGATCGCGTTCGGCGATACGGTCTGCGGAGGACTTTGACTTGGTGTTTCGTTTAATTAGATGGCTCTAGTTGGGAGAGGTTAGAGTTTGTAGCACCGCAAAGTTTGCCTTGTAAGTAGAAAATAATTTCATGGACAAAAACGGATAGCGTTAACTTGTGGAATTGCAATAAGTTCGCGGAGCGTTGATGAGAGACGTCGCAGCACCGGAGAGAGTTGATATGACAGCTTTGTTTTCGGCGAAGAAAAGTACGAGTGCAATTGAGCATAAAGTCGATGCACTGAATTGGGCGGAAGCGGAAGAATCGCTCTGCGCGCGAGGCTACGCGGTTTCGGACGCAATTCTTACACCGCAAGAGTGCGCGAAGCTGATTGCGATATATGGGGAGGAAGAGCTATTTCGCAGCCGCATCGTGATGGAGCGGTACCGATTTGGAATTGGAGATTACAAATATTTCGACGATCCGTTGCCGGGGGTGGTTGCTGAACTAAGAACGGCGGCATATCCGCACTTGGCGAAAATCGCGAATCGCTGGGCGGAGGCGCTGGGTGCGAAGGCGCTGGGCCTCGACGGCGGGCAAAAGAAATACCCGCAGGAGCACAGCGAGTTTTTGAAGCTCTGCCATAAGGCGGGGCAAAAAAAACCGACGCCGCTGATGCTGCACTATGAAGCGGGTGGTTACAACTGCTTACACCAGGATCTCTATGGCGAAGTGAGCTTTCCTTTGCAAATGGTGATCATGCTGGGGCAAGCAGGGCGGGATTGGGAAGGCGGCGAGTTTATTTTGGTGGAGCAGCAGCCGCGCGCGCAATCGAAAGCCGAGGTGGTGAGCGCGAAGCAGGGGCAGGCGATTATTTTCACCACGCGATACCGTCCGGTGAAAGGGGCGCGCGGCTACTATCGAGTGAATTTGCGCCACGGTGTCAGCCGCGTACGTCGCGGAACGCGCTACACCCTGGGAATCATTTTTCACGACGCGAAATAGCCTTCCTGGTCCGCATCAGAAAAGAGCACGAGTTTATCTGGAAACATTCAAGACACTGCGGGGGTGGACACATCCACCGGCCACGATATAATTTTCCGCATGCCTATTCATCGAGTTTCTCAATGCTTACGTCTGATCACGATTTTTTGCGCGTTGCTGGCCGTCCGCGCGTTTGCGCAAGAGGCGCACTGGGAGCACGAGCTTGCAGCCTGGCGGACGCAGCACGTCAATGATCTTTTGAAGCCGGCAGGATGGCTATCGCTTACGGGACTCGAATGGCTGCAGCCGGGCGACAACGCGTTCGGGACCGCGAGCGACAATAAGATTCATCTAGGAGGAAATGGCGCAGGGCACATGGGCATTATGCGCCTTGAGGGCAACAACGTGAAGCTGCTGCCCCCTTCTAGTGGATTCCCGGCGGACTTGCAAGTGGCCGGCGCTCCCGCCAAGGAGCAGCTTCTGCTTGTGGAAGCGGACAATGACAAGAATGCTCCGCATATCACAATTGGAACGCTAAATATGTACGTCATCCGCCGCGAAGACAAATATGCACTGCGGGTAAAGGACTCGAAGTCGCCGACGCTGGTCGGATTTCACGGATTGAACTGGTATGAGCCGAACGAAAAATATCGCGTGAAAGCTAAATGGATTCCTTACAATCCGCCGAAGTCAGTCACTTTGGCAACGCTGGCGGGGACAACATATTCACGGCCCATGCTGGGCGCTGCCGAATTTGTTTTGGATGGAAAAACATACCGGCTCGAGCCGGTGATGGAAGATGCTGCAGGGACGCAACTCTTTTTCATACTTCGAGACACGACCAGCGCTACCACGACGTACAAAGCTTGCCGATTTCTGTACACCGTTTTGCCGACACACGGCGTAGACAAGCAGGGTGAGCTGTGGCTGGACCTAAACCGGCTGGAAAACCCGCCTTGTGCCTACACGCCGTTTGCGACTTGCCCGTTGCCACCGCCGCAGAACCGGTTGCCGATTGCGCTGCCGGTCGGGGAGAAGCGGTACCACGAGTGAGATTTGGAATTTAGCGGTAACCTGTCGGACAATAAATCTTACACGCGAAACATGATCCCTCCCGACGCCAGAGCGCACGCACGAAAAGATGACGACGCAACCGCGCGCGAGAAACTCATCACGCTGCGACTGGCGCTTCTGAAACTTCACAAAACGCTGCTGGACATGGAACGGCGCGAATACGAACGCGCCAACGGCAAAGTTACGGTGGGCGAGCTTTTCCGCCTGGTGATTGACCATCAACAATTCGGTTGGCTTCACAATATTTCCGAGTTTGTAGTGCGCCTCGATGAAACGCTGGCGGGTGAAAATGCTGTCACTCCGGAAGATGTGCGCACCGCCATTTCGCTGGCCCGCAAAATGTTTGCGCCCTCGGAAGCGGGCGACGCGTTTCAAAAGAAGTATTTCGATGCGATTCAGTCGGACCCGTCCGTGGTGATTGACCATGCGGAACTCGCGCGGCTGTTTAACAACGAGCCGCCCGACGTCAGTTCGGCTTAAGCCGTGGAACGTCCCACATCCAAGCTTCGCCGCCTCACGCGAAAAGAACTTCCCAGGGACACATTGGAACTCGCGCGGTTTCTGATAGGCATTGTCGTTGTACATGATCTGCCGGAAGGCCGGATGAGCGGGCGAATCGTGGAAGCGGAAGGTTATCCGCCGGGCGATCCCGCGGGACACCATTTTCGCGGGCCCACGCCGCGCAACCGCACACTATTTCTCCGCCACGGCCACATCTACGTCTATTTCAATTACGGCATGCACTTTATGCTGAATATTTCGAGCGAGCGTGCCGGCGTGGGCGGGGGCGTTTTAATTCGAGCGCTCGAACCGCTGGAAGGAATCGATTTGATGCGGCGCCACCGCAAGAGCACGGAACTACGCGATCTGACGCGTGGCCCTGGACGGCTGGCCGCCGCATTGCGGATCGACCGCAGTCTCGACGGGCTGGATCTCTTTTCGCGTGGGCCGCTGTGGCTGGCCGAAATGGTCTATGTCAAGTCTTCCGGACGGGCCATCGCACAAGAAACCGCGGTTGCGGCTACCGTTCGTATAGGAATCACGCGGGCGGCCGACAAATTGTTCCGGTTCTACGAACGCGGCAGTCCTTTCGTCAGTGGCCCCAAAAGGCTGCTTGAATCATCGCCCGCGGCAACGAAGCCAAAGACGTGACCTCACGGAATCGGCTGGCGCAGCCTTTTAGAATTTGGGGAAATGCGAGGGATCCAATCGGCTAATCGCCGCAAGCAAATTCGGCTTGCGTGTTTATAGGCAGGAACTCTTGACGGCTGTTCAGCTTCATGGGTTTGGACGTCTGCAGGCGCACGATCTGGGTACCCGCGCGACGCTGCTTCTTCCGGAGGCTATCGCGCAGAATGTCACGAAGCCTTCTGTGAGCGCGGAAGAGCCGCAAGCGGACAGCTACCGTGGAAATTCCCAGTCGTTCGGCCACTTCGTGAGTCGAATATTGTAAAACATCGCGCAGCAGACAGATTTGGCGCAAGTCGGGCGCAAGCCGGGCAATTGCGCCAGCCATCAGGACGCGCTGCTCGCGGCGCGCATAGCGCTCCTCGGGATTGTCGCTGCGCGCCGGAAGCCGGTTTCCGAGAGTTTCTTCCGGCGTGATTCCGGGCTCTTCGAGCGAAACGTACTTCCCCTCGCGGCGCTGCCGGATTAGGTCAATCGAAGCGTTTGTTGTGATCCGCGAAACCCAGGCGTGGAGATCGTCTTTGCCGTCGTCCTGCTGCCCGGCAAACTGGCTTAGGCGCGAAAAGGCTTTGAGCAGGGCTTCCTGGCGGGCGTCTTCTGCGTCGGCAGGATTGCCGGTCAGGCGTAGCGCGCGACGGTAAAGCCCAGGGCCATAGGGCAGAACCATTTCGGCAAAGGCCTCGCCATCGCCGAGGCGCGCGTCGGCCAGAACTTTGCGCTTGGCGGCGCGCACGACCGCGGACATTCGTGGTTCAAGTGTGTAGGCGTCTAGTGTTACGGTTGCGGCGCTCATATTGGGCTGCAGAGTCGCACCCGGAGCGCCAGGCAGCAAAGCAGTTATATCATTGAAAATAAAAGACTAATGTTCGAGCGGGGCAGTTGCAGAACACGAGACACCGTCCGATTCTGGGACAAAGCGTAGCGTTTCCGGTCACTTACTTGACGCAAAATCCGCGAGAAGGCGCTGCACCGGCGCGAGCAAAGCTGCGGATCGAGCCATTCGATCCCAGGAATGAAGAAGCAGCGTCGACAAACTGGGATACGAGAATACTGAGAACTAACCGTTTGAGTATTGCCGTGCGCTGACTTAGACTTCCGGCAACTTCTGGAGGTCCCATTATGCAAACGACGCGAAGGACATTTATTGGAGCTATGGGCGCGGCTGCGGCGCTAGGAGTGGCCGGCGAGACCGCTCTTCCCGAGATCTCCGGGGGAGTATTGCCAAATACTGTGAAGACTCCTGCGGGGAGCGCCGAGAAAGTGTTGTTCTGGGTGGCGGCCTCCACCCCGTGCGACAAGAATCTGAATTTCGATCCCGAGCTCTACAGGGACGTGCTGGCTTACCTGAAGCAAAAGGGCGCGGACGGAGTCGTTGTGCTCGGCACCACAGGAGAGTTTCCTTCGTTTTCGTTCGCCGAAAGAAAGAAAATCGCGGAGACGGCTTTCAAACACAGGAACGGCTTGAATATTATCGTGTCGCCAGGGACGTCGAATTTTCCGGAGACGCTGGAGCTATCTCAGCATGCGCAAGACAACGGCGCAGACGGTTTGCTGATCGTTCCGCCTTTTTACTACAAGCATCCACCGCTCGAAGGGTTGACGAAGTATTTTTCGCTGATTTTTGAGAAGGTGACGATTCCGATCAACCTGTATCACATACCGTTTGCCTCAGGCATTCCGATCTCCCTAGAACTGATGCACAGCCTTGAAAAGTACCCGAATCTGGCGGGCATCAAGGATTCGAGGTCCGATGAAGACGAGTATCACAAGTTTGTTGCCGAATTTCCGAAGCTGAACATGCGAACAGGAACGACGACGAATCTGAAGTATGCGCTGGATCACGGGATGGGAGCGATCCTGGCGGAAGGAAATAACTTCACGACGCAAATCGCGGCGGCGTTCGCGGCGAAGCGGGCGGGCAAGGATATCGCCGAGCCGCTGGCAAAACTGGAGACGGCGCTGAAGCTGTTGCGCGCAGGCGGAGTGGATGAGTACGGACCCATGAAATATGCGCTCAGCCTACAGATGGGTACGCGTCAGTTCTACCAGCGGCCGCCGAACTCCGACGTCACGGAAGAGCAGAAGGCAAAGATCAAAGACGCGTTGGAAGAAATCAAGAAAATGGGGTGAGGCTTGCGCATGGCGCAGCTTTGCTTGTGCTGTAAAGCGGAGGAGCGAACATGCGTGGAAAGAACATGAAGAGGGTTTCTTTATCGGCGGGAGCCGGGCTGCTATTCGGTTGGATATGCGGACTCACGTTTATGTCGTCGGTAGCATCCGCTCAATATCGCGCTAAAGATACCGAGTGGTCAAGCTACGCCGCCGATTTGGCGGGCACGCGGTATCGTCCACTCGACCAAATCAACGCCTCGAACTTTAGCGACCTGGAAATCGCTTGGCGCATCAAGACGGACAATTTCGGCAACCGGCCGGAATACAAACTCGAAGGCACGCCGCTGATGGTGAATGATGTTCTGTATGCGACGGCGGGGTCGCGCCGGGCGGTGATTGCTCTGGATGCGGCTACGGGAGAATTGCTTTGGGTGCATGGCGAGCATGAAGGAGCGCGCGGCGGGGCCGCTCCGCGACAACTCTCGGGCCGCGGTCTGGCCTATTGGTCGGACGGAAAAGAAGAACGAATTTTCTATGTGACGCCTGGCTATCGGCTGATCTGTTTGAATGCGAAAACGGGAATGCCGGTTGCGTCCTTCGGCAACGGCGGTAGGTTGGACTTAAAACTCGATGACGATCAGAGCATCTTTCCAGACTTGACGACGGGCGAGATCGGAATTCAGTCCGCGCCCGTCGTGGCCAAAGATACCGTGATCGTGGGCGCGGCGTTCCGCGAAGGCATGACGCCAAAGAGCATGAAAAACAATAAGGGCTATGTGCGCGGATTCGATGTGCGCACGGGCAAGAGGCTCTGGATTTTTCACACGATTCCGAAAAAAGATGAGTTTGGTTATGACACTTGGCTGAACGATTCCGCCGAGTACACGGGCAACACTGGCGTATGGACGCAAATCACGGTGGATGAGCAACTCGGGCTCGTGTATTTGCCGGTCGAATCTCCCACGAGCGATTACTACGGCGGACACCGCCCAGGAAATGATTTATTTGGCGAGAGTTTGGTTTGCGTGGATTTAAAGACCGGACAGAGGAAGTGGCATTTCCAATTGGTGCATCACCCGCTGTGGGATATGGACATTTCGTCCGCCCCAATCCTTGCCGACATTGTGGTGGACGGAAAACCGATCAAAGCGGTGGCGCAGCCATCCAAACAAGGCTTCCTTTATGTCTTCGATCGCGTGACTGGCAAGCCGGTGTGGCCAATCGAAGAACGCAAAGTGGAGGTGGGGAGCGTGCCCGGCGAGTGGTACTCCTCGACACAGCCTTTCCCGACGAAGCCACCGGCGTATAGCCGCAACGGCGTTTCGATTGAAGATTTGATCGATTTCAATCCGGAATTGCGAGAGAAGGCGAAGGCGGTCGTTTCCAAATACCACCTGGGTCCGGTCTTCACGCCACCGGTGGCGAGCAAAGCGGATGGTCCGCTTGGGACGCTGACGCTGGGAACGGCTTCAGGCGGAACGAACTGGCCGGGTGGTTCGTACGATCCCGAAACCCACATCGTCTATGCGTATGCCTGCAACGCATGCGTAGAACCGATCGGATTGGTGCCTGCTCCCAGAGAAGTTTCTGATTTGAGATACATCGCGGGAGTGGATGGGCAGGAAGTGGGGATTATGAGAGGACCGGGAGAAAACGCGGGCGCGGATTCTCCCATGCCTCCGAAGAAACCAGCCGGCGGGGGATTTGTGCGGCTGAACGTGGATGATCTTCCGTTGATCAAGCCTCCTTATGGAACGATCACGGCAATCAACCTCGACGAAGGAAAAATCATCTGGCAGATTGCGCATGGCGAAACGCCGGATGTCGTGCGAAATTACCCCGCTTTTAAAGGAATGAGCATTGCGCGCACTGGCCAACAAACCTACAACATTGGAACGTTGATTACGAAGACGCTGGTGATCGCGGGCGAAGGCCAAGTGACGACCACGGCGGATCATCCGCGTGGCGCGATGCTGCGCGCGTATGACAAAGCGACCGGGAAAGAAGTTGGGGCTGTGTATATGCCGGCGCCGCAGAGCGGATCGCCGATGACCTACATGGTGAAAGGTAAGCAGTACATTGTGGTGGCCGTCAGCGGCGGGCCGTATTCGGGCGAATACATTGCGTACACGTTGCCCTCGGCGGGTGAATAAACAGGATCGCGGCGTGAAAAACTGGATTGCGTTAATCGCATGTACTTGTACGGTAGCGATTGGATCCGCACATACGGCGGATTGCTTTCAAGAATCATCGGCGACGGAATCGCGCTCTGTATGGGATGGCGTGTATACCGAGGACCAGGCAAAACGAGGCGAGGCGCTGTATCTAAAAGAATGCAAGGGATGCCATGGTGTTGCCCTCGGGGGCGGCGAATCGTCGCCTCCGCTGACGGGAGGGGCGTTTCTGTCTAATTGGAATGGACTGACGTTGGGAGATTTGTTCGAAAGAATTCGCAAAACGATGCCGCAAAACGCGCCGGGCAAGTTGAACCGGCAACAAAACGCGGACATCCTCGCGTTCGTGTTGAGCGCAAGCAAATTCCCTGCTGGAAAGGTGGAACTTTCGCGGCAGACGGAGTTTTTGAGAGAGATTCGCTTCGAAGCTATGAAACCAGCACAAAAGAAATAATCAGACGCTCGTCATTACGTAAGAATTCGGACAGCAAGATCCGTCAACGGAGGTTCGACCTATGCAGAGCAAAAAAATAATGATCCCTGTGATCGCGATCGTCGCTGCTTTCGGCGGTTACGTGGCAGGGTACGCGACAAAACCGACTCCACAGCAGGTGTTGAGCGGGCACTTCGAGGACTTCTTGATGATTCCGAGTGCCGCCGCTCAGGAAAACAAGCAGGAAAATAGAGCAGAGCCGATGCCGTTCGGCTACAACTCGCCGCGGCAGCCGGCGCTGGCGCCGGACGCGCCTCCCGTCACGTACTGGAATATTGACGACATAAAAAAAGCGCATGCGGAAATGGTAGAAAAGGCCGCGAAAATGGTGGCGCAGGCGGGGAGCGGGAGTTCGCAATCGATTGGCGGCGGGCCGGTGCATATCCAGACGCGGAATTTCAGCATGTTCATGTTGTACCGCATGCATCGCGAACAGCCGGTGCTGAGCCTGACGAAAGTGAACAGCGTCTGGGATGACGCGGAAATGCACGCTGGCGCTTACGATTTTTATGTGATCACAGGCGGTACGGGCGAAATGATCGTCGGCGGCAAGATTGCCAACCGACAGAATTTGATGGATAAGGACGGGCCGGTGCCGGGCGAGTATCGTGGGCAGCCGATCCTTGGTGGCCAAACGTTCAAAGTCAAAGCGGGCGATTGGCTGCTCATCCCTCCCGACACACCGCATCAGCCAAAGCCAGATGCCGGCGGCTTCAGCTACTTCATCATGAAAATCAATGTCGGGATTTATCCCTGGAGTTTGGTTCGATAGAGAAGAGATTGCCCGTTATTGCGTAGAGGAGCCCCGCGCTCCTGGAGCAAGATTCTTGTAGACCTTGCCGGCCTTCATTACGAAAACGACGCGGCGCGCGGCGGTGACGTCGCGTAGAGGGTCGCCGTCCATGGCGATAATATCCGCCTCCATACCGGGCGCGATAGCGCCGACTTTGTCCTTCAGGCCTAGCGATTCGGCGGAAATGCTGGTTGCGGACATGACCGCAGCCATGGGGTCTTGGCCCCCGTCGCGTACACGCACGATGAACTCCTCATAGTTGCGTCCATGCGCGCCGGCGACGGCGTCGGTGCCGTAAACAATTTTCAGATCTTTGTGCTTCAGTGCCTTTTTGAACGTGTCGAGAACGATCGCGATGCCTTTCTCCATGAACGCGAAGCCCTGCTCGTTGTAATTGCCTATGCCGAGGAATTTCTCTTTGTTTGCGAGATAGTTTTGCAGGACGAGGCCGATGTTGGGGTCGTAATACGTGCCGCGCTGCGCCATAAGCGCGAAAACGTCGTCGGTGACATAGGCGCCGTGTTCGATAGTCGTGCAACCGGCGAGAGTTGCTGCTTTCGCCGATTCCGAGGAGTGGGCGTGAACAATCGTGCGCAAGCCCAGCGATTTGGCTTCGCCGCAAGCTGCTTGTAACTGCTCGTCAGACATAGTCTGCGTGCCGCCTTCACGGATGCTTTTGGAGGCGAAGAGTTTGATGAAGTCGGCACCTTGCTGTTTTCGTTCTCGAACGAGTTCGCGAAGTTTCTCGGGAGGGCCGCTCTGTTCCGTGAGGGGCTCGAGCGATGTGAGCATGCGCGGGCCGGGGAGGACTCCGCGGGCGATGGCATCGCGCAAGTCTTTGTCTTCAGGCGAGCCGGGAGATTGAATGGTGGTGAAGCCAGCGTTGAGTGTGAGGATGGCGTTATCGGCGGCATGAAGCATGGCGCGGACGGGAGGTTCTTCTTTTCCGGCGAGGCGACCGTTGTCGAAGTGCCAGAAGACGTGGGCGTGAGTATCAATCCAGCCCGGAGTGACAGTCAAACTCGTGAGATCGTAGGTGATCGCACCAGCAGGAGCATTGCCGCCGATGCGCGCGATCTTACCGCCTTCGACGACGATGATCGTGTTGTGCAGAGTCTGTCCCTTGCCGTCGAGAACCGTCGCGGCTTTCAGCACGAAGGGGCGTTCCTGCGCCACAGCAAACGTTGTGAGCAGCAGTGCGGCAAAAAAACAAACGGCAATCGCGAATCGCGGATATTTCGGTATCATGGCTCCTCTCACTCTTCTAGCGGGGTCGTCAGGCAAAGCGCCTACTTGGCAAGGCGTTTGTGGAGCTTGCGATTTTTATCCAGCGAGCGTCTGAAATGGTTCATCACTTGGGCCGCACGTTCCCCTGGGAAGGAACCACGAAACGGAGGTAGTGTTCGAGTGCTTTCTCGAGCAGAAATCGGCGGGATGGTCCGTTGTTCTTGGCGAGGTCGGAAAGCCGTTTGTAGAGACGGAGGTCCATCTCGAGTCCAATTTTCTTTCTAAGTTTCTTGGGCATCGGAACTCTCTTGCAAATGGATTCTACGCGCAGGAAGCGGATGCTGCTAGAGAATTCTAGAATAATCTACCACCCAACGAAAAGCGCTTTCCGTTCTCCAATGCGGACGCGAACGGTCGGGTCTGCGACAAAACCATCACTTGCTGGCAGGAGTGATAACGATGCTGCGGAAGAGCACGTGGCCCTTTTCAGTGCCTTGGAGATAGATGGGGCCCGGTAATTCTTCGCGGCTATCGAGAGCGCCGCCGGTGATGCCGGGAATTTCCTTGTTGTCGATGACGGTTTTTCCGTTTTGCACAACGGTGACCATGCGGCCGATAAGGGTAATGTCGTAGGTCTGCCACTTGCCGGGCTTGCGCGGAAGTTCCGGAGTGGGCACGAGAAAGCCGTAGACGCCGCCGGTGTGGTGGCTGGGCGGCTCCGCGACGGAATCGGTTTCAATCTGGACCTCATAACGGCCGCGCAGATAGACGCCGCTGTTGGACTCCGGACCGCAGTTGAACTCGACGCGCAGCTTGAAATCTTCAAATTTGGAATTGTTGATCAGTTCGGGGCCATTGCCCGGAGAGACAAGCAGGCCATTTTCGACTTTCCAGGCGGGTGATGCGCCGGGCTTGTCTTCGTGCCAACCGGTTAGATCTTTTCCGTTGAAAAGCGGAATTGGGGCGGCCCAGGTTGGCGGAGTCGCTCGCTTAAGCGACGGCGCAGGGCGGCCGGTCCATTGCCAGATTTTGCCGTCAGGGCCATTCACGGTGCCAGAGAGACTTTTTCCCTCCAGTGCGCCGTCGAAAACCAAATCGACTTTGCTTTCCTCCTCTTCTTTCGGAGAAACAAATTTCAAGTGGCCGTTCAAGAGTTCCGCACTGGGGAGCGGGCGGGCGTTTCCCCAGCGGCCCACCATCTGAGCCTTGAGCTGTCCATTTTCTTCGCTCAGTTCAAGCCAGGACGGATATTCACGGTCGGGCGCTTTAAGCGTCAGGTCCCAACGGCCAAGGAAGGGTTTGGTGGGATCCGCGGAAGGGTTGATTCCTGGTTTTTGGTTTTGCGAATATGCCGCGGCGGAAAGTAATGCAACTGTAGCGAGCGTGAACACGATTTCGCGAATCTTCATGGCGTGAATAGGCTCCTCAACTCGGAACTCGGCGGCGATACGGAATCACTCCCGCGCAAGAAATCGTCTCAGGACAAAACGGCCAAAAGCGGCGATCACTCGTCCTTTTCGAGATATTCCTCGGGAACGTCGTCTTCCGGAACTTCGTGCGTTCGTATCTCGCCTTCGTCGGCGTCGGGAACATCTTCGATACCTTTAATGACTTCGGCCTCGAAGGCGTTTCCTTCTTCGAGCAACTCGTCGACACTTTCCGAATCGGCCCCCTCGCGGTTCGACAAACCTTGCAAGTCGCCGGACTGGCCGCCGGAGCGTGCGCCCAGCCCCTTCGGCTCGAACACAACTGTTTCCGCATTGTCGCTCTTGCCGCGGGATCTCCTCTTCTTGAGCGCTTTTTTCTTTTTCGGCGCGGCTTTTTTGGGCGGCGCAGTCTTCTTCGCCCCCGTCTTTTTGGGAGCTGGCTTCTTCGGTTTAGCTTTCTTGGTTTTCGCTTGCTTAGTTTTCTTTTTGGTCTTGGTAGCCATGCCTGGAGTCTATCATGACAGGAAGTTACCCATCCCTCCGAGTGAGAGCGGGGAAAGGAAGTCCAAAACGAAAGGCATATGTCGCTGCGTCTTAGGAACAAGGCGCAGTATCTGGCGATGCAGCCAGCCGGCGGCGGCCAACGGACCCGCTCCCAAATAAACGCCAGGGCGTGCGGCTTGCAAAGCCGGGTGACAACCTCTAGTCTGCTTGAGCTGAACAGACGAAAGGGCCAACTTACTTGCCGGAACTCACTCCCCAGCTTCTCGCTCTCGGTTTTATCTGGTTCGTAGCGTTTCTTTTCTCGACGACGTGTCACGAGGCCGCGCACGCCTTGGTCGCCAAATTAGGAGGAGACGAAACGGCGGCTCTCGGCGGACAAGTGTCGCTGAATCCCGTGCCACACATGAAGCGCGAACCGTGGGGCATGATCGTGATCCCCATCCTCTCGTACCTCATGATGAATGGAAACGGGATGATGGGATGGGCCAGCGCACCGTACGACCCCCTGTGGGAGAGGCGCCATCCGAGGCGCTCGGGGTGGATGGCCCTGGCGGGACCTACAGCGAATCTTTTGTTGATGCTTTTGGCCGTGGCTGGACTGCGCCTGGGCGCCGCCGAAGGGTGGTTCCATCCCGATCCCGTCACGGGACATCGCGACTTCGCTACAGTCACCTTAATGATTTTCTTTTCGCTGAACTTGCTGCTGGGCACGTTCAATTTGTTGCCGGTATCGCCGCTGGATGGCAGCACGGTGATCCTGCTGTTTATGAGCGAAAAGACGGCACAGCGCTATCTGGACTGGCTACGCGGCAATAGCCTGGCGATGGTAGGACTGCTGGTGGGACTTCTCGCTTTTCGTTACATTTATGGGCCTATTTATGATTTTGTGAGCACGCTTTTGTTACCCGCCGGCGTGTAGTGCCCCAAACCGGAGCACTCTTAGGTGGGATGTTGCTCCAACATTCCGGATGCGCGACATCAAAGCAACCGGTCGTTTACGGGCGCGACGGACACGCGGCCCGGGCTGTTTGAGTATGCCAATAATGGAACGGTTTTCTTGGACGAAATTGGCGAAACGTCTCTGCCGATGCAGGCCAAATTGCTGCGGGTGATTCAGAACCGTGAGATTCAGCGGGTGGGTTCGCCGGAAGTACGGCAGGTGAATGTGCGGCTGATTGCGGCGACGAACCGCGACCTAAGGGCTGAGGTGCTGGCAGGACGCTTCCGGGAAAACCTCTTTTACAGATTGAGTTCGATTCAGATTCGTGTGCCGTCCCTGACGGAACGGCTCGAGGATATTCCCCTCCCGGTGCACTATTTCCTGAAGAAATACAACGACGTTTATGGGAAAACTATCCCGGGGCTGACGCGGCGCGCGCAGACCGTGTTGCTGCAGCACGCCTGGCCGGGGAATGTGCGGGAACTGGAAAACGTGATCGCCACGGCCGCGATAACGGCGACCGGCGATTTCATCGATCTGGCGGACTTGCCGGAAAATTTGCAGCACCGCGGCCCGCGCAGGCCAGAAGGCGACGCCTTTTTGGCGGGTTTGTAAGACAAGGAAAATACGCAGCTTGCGGTTGAAGAGTTTGGCAAGCGCCCTGCACTTAGCCAGTGCGTCTACAAATGGTCGAGTCGCAGGTGTGCGGCCAGGAGCCGGAAAGACGGGATGCGCGAAAGACCGAGTAGCGAAAAGATTTGCGCGGAGATTGGCGGCGAGTGTTTGCCGCTGACCTGCGCCAAACAGTGGCCACCTCCAGTAGTGCCTCAGTGTACCCCCCGAACCGCCAGCCAGAACCCCCAAGAGCGCCGCAACTCCCTCCCCTGAGGGGAGTGAGACGCTCCTTTCCTGCCCGTCCGTTGCGCGAAGCGCGGCGTTGAGACCTCGCTATGTGATTTTTCCACCCGCAATCCGCATGAATCCGCCCAGTTTCTATCCGTATTAAGCCGGTTTGACATAGCGTTACGAAGCGTATTGAATTGGTGACCAAGACTCTTCTTACGCAAGGGGATTCCAGATGCGCCTGAACAGGACATGCACTCTCCTTTTTCTGCTGTTCACCGCGGTGACGGGCCTGCGGGCTCAGGTGACCGCAAGTATCATGGGCGTGATCTCCGATCCATCCGGAGCGCGCGTTCCGTCCGCGGCGGTCACCATAAAGAACACGGAAACCGGAGCGACCCGGACAACCGTCTCGGACGACGCCGGCCGTTATCAGTTGCTGGCCTTGCCCGTGGGCGAATACGAGATCCGCATCTCGAAGGCCGGCTTTCAGGAGCAGATCCGCAGCGGGATCCATCTGGCAGTGGGACAAGAGGCGGGAGTGGATTTGACATTGCAGGTAGGAGAGATGAAAGCGCAGGTCACCGTCAAAGCGGATGCGCCCATCGTCAACACCACGACGGGCGATATCTCCGGGCTGGTCGGAGAACGGCAGGTCAAGGAGCTTCCCTTGAACGGACGCAGCTACGATTTACTTCTGCAGCTCAATCCGGGGATCGTGAACTTTACATCACAAAAGACAGGTGGTACGGGAATCTCGAATTCCACGACGGCCAACAACTTCGCCGTCTCCGGCAACCGGCCGCAGCAAAATATCTTTTTGCTTAACGGAGTGGAGTACTCCGGGGCCGCGGAAAACAACATGCAGCCCGGGGGAGCGAGCGGGATGCTGTTGGGCGTCGACGCAGTGCGCGAATTTAACGTGCAGCGCGATACTTACAGCGCCGAACTGGGGAAACACCCGGGTGGCCAGGTGATCATCGTTACGCAATCAGGAAGCACCCAGTGGCACGGCTCGGTGTACGAGTTTTTGCGCAACAACGCGCTCAATACGGCGAATTTTTTCGACCAGGGCTCCGCTCCGCCATTTCAGCGCAACCAGTTTGGCGCATCCATGGGCGGCCCCATCCAGTCCGACAAGACTTTTCTGTTTGCCAACTATGAAGGCTTCCGCCAGAACCTGCAGCAGACGTCGGCGGCGTTTGTCCCGGATGCGGCGTCGCGGGCCGCAGCCGTGGCCAGCGTTCAACCCCTCCTGAATTTGTGGCCGGCACCGTCGGCGGGAGCGCCCGACTTCAACGGAATCGCGCAGGTCTTCAGCAGCCCGCTGCAGACGATACGCGAGGATTTCGGAACGGTGCGGCTCGACCACACATTTTCAGAGAAAGATTCGCTGGCAGGTGTCTACACCATCGATGACGGCAGAGACGTGACTGCGACACCGCTGGATCCTTATAGCAGCGACATCCTGGCGCTGCGCGAGCAGGTGCTGAGTGTCGAGGAGACTCACGTTTTTTCGCACACATTGCTGAATACCGCGAGATTTGGCTATACCCGTGCGGGCTACTTCTTCACAGGACTGCCAACACCGGGGACTCCGGCCGCAATCGTTCCGGGATTTCTAACGGGACTGCAGGTCGGCGCGGTCGTTGTGGGCGGAAGTGCGGCCTCGAATCCGCAAGCCCAGTTGGGATTGGCCGGCAGCAACAATGGCAGCAATCTGCGAATCCACAGAAATCTTTATACGTTCGAGGACCGCGTCACTCTCACCCGCGGCCGCCACCAGCTCAGCTTTGGCGCGTGGTTCCAGCCTTTCCAATCGAACGAAACGATCGCGCTAAGCCAATATGGCCAGGCGACATTCACAAGTTTGCAGACATTTTTGCAGGGAACGATCTCCAGCTTCTTGTTTGATCCGTCGCCCACGGAGTTGCATTGGCGGTCCTTGTTTGGGGCATGGTACGCGGAGGACACCATCCGCATTAGCAGAAAGTTGACGGTGACGCTCGGTTTTCGAGACGAGTTCTCGACGGGCTGGAATGAAGCCCATGGCCGCGCCGCAAATTACACGTTCACCAATGGAGTGATTTCGTCGCAGCCACATGTGGGCAACTCCCTCTTCACGACGAACAACGCAAAGATTTTGCCGCAGCCCCGGATTGGCGTCGCATGGAGTCCGTTCAGCTCAAAGACCGTTTTACGCGCCGGCTTCGGCATGTATAACGACTTGCAGGATGCACTGGGATATCGCACGGACCAAAATGCGCCCTTCAACCCGACATACAGCACGCCGCTGACGGTGGCGCAGTTACCGCTCAATCCTGCCGGCCCTTTCCCCACCGCAGCAAAGCTGGTGCCCGGAGGCGTACAGCCGAACATGCAGACTCCCACTCTGATCTCCTGGTCGCTGCGCGTCCAGCAGCAGCTTTCGCCGAACACGTCGCTGACAGTAGGCTACGTCGGCTCGCATGGCTATCACGAAATTGTCGGCGTTGACGCCAACGAGCCTACTCCCGTGATTTGCCCGGCGTCGCCCTGCCCGGCGGTGTTTCCTACTTACAATCCGTCACTGCCGATTTCGGCTACTAATTCCCCGACGATAGGCTTTCCGGTCGGGTCGCCTCTGGCGGGAGCGCCGGTGCCCGCCGGAAGCTATTACATTCCAGCCGGAACCCCCAAGCCAACTGCATCGCTAGCCAATACCTGGACCTGGTTTTCTGAAGGCGTGAGCAGTTACAACGCTCTCCAAGTGGACGTGACACGGCGCCTCAGCCGGGGACTCTCGGTGCGCGGAGTATATACATGGTCGAAAACCCTGGACGATGGGGATTCTCTAAACCAAACAACCGCCGGGAACGCACCGGGACTGGTTGCCGATCCATTCAGCCTGGCAGCGGACAAAGGGCTCGCCACGTTTGACGTGCGAAACGTCGGAGTCGTCAACGCGATCTATGCGCTGCCGTTCGGGCGCGGCCAAGCCTATGCAAGCGATCTGGAAGGTTGGAAAAGCGGATTGGTCGGCGGCTGGTCGGTCGCGAGCATCGTCACGGCCTCGTCGGGTTTTCCATTTACGCCGCAGCTTAGTTACAACCCATCGAATTCCGGCGACACGCGAAATCCCGTGCGGCCTTTTTTGAACCCAGACTTCAAGGGCAGTGTGGTGCTTGGAAAGCCGGGCCAATGGTTCAATCCTGCCGCGTTTATCGCGCCGCCGTCCACCAGCGGCTTCTTTGGTAACGTAGGCCGGGATACCTATATCGGACCAGGGCTGGCTACCTGGGATTTTTCCGTGCTGAAAGACACGGCGATCCGTGAACGTCTGACCGTGCAGTTCCGCGCGGAAATTTTCAATATTTTGAACCGCGCCAATTTCAACACGCCCAACCTGATCGTGTTCACGCCACCGACGGCGACAAATCTCACCGGACTTTCCGGCACCGCAGGCGCGATCACCAGCACATCCACCACGGCCCGCCAGGTGCAATTCGCTCTGAAATTCCTCTGGTAGCGCGCTATTGAACGGTAACGGCGAGCGTCACGCTGTGACTGACGGCTTGCGCCCCTGCGCCTCCGCTCGCTGTGACAGTCGCCACGAACGAGTTCGTCGATGTGCCGCCTAATCCGGGGGTCCCGCTTCCGACATGGCTACACCCACCCAGACCGCCGAAAAAAGCTGAGAGGACCACTAAAGCAACGAGTCTCGACCACCGCTTCCTTCCGGGCCAAGCAACGAGAAATGCGCAAGCCACCATCGCGCCCGCGAGGGAAGCCTCGATACGCTTTGCGCCAGTTGGAATTTCCTTCAGAATCGCAGCGGATTGCGCCGGCGGTTTGCTGATCTTGAGAACGACCGCCAAGGGAGTGAACCCATCCAGATTGGGCTGCGCGGGAAGGAATGTGCAAGCAGATCCCGTGGGAAGTCCCGAGCAACTCACCGTCAGGGCGCCGGAAAAACCCAAGCCTGGACCGGGTGTGAGCAAAAGATTTGTGGCTCCTGGACCAGAACCGGTGATAACGACGTTTCCCGGGTTGGCGGCAATTTGAAAATTAGGATTGCCGACAATCAAAGTGGCTGCCCCGGAAGTAGAGCCGACGAAATTGGAATCTCCGGAATAGGTCGCAGTGATGCTGTCCGTCCCGGTGGGCAATTGCGTGGTCGTAAGTGTAGCGATCAGATTTTTTAACTGGACGGGAATACCTAAAGCTGTTTTCCCGGTGAAAAACTGGACCGTGCCCGTGGGATCGATCGCGCCAGTGGGAAGCACGATGGCTTGCAGGACCACAGAACTGTTCGGCAAAGCACCTGTGGGAAGGAAAAGAATTGTTTGCGTGGGCCCCCTGGCAACACTCACAGTGATGGGCCCCGCAGTGCTTGCGGAAAAACTAGCGTCGCCAGAATAGCTGACATTGATCGTGTGATTCCCCAGGGCCAGCTTGGTTTCCTGAACCAACGCGTTGCCCTGGCTATTGAGAGAGACGCTGAGTAGCGTGCTCGTGCTTCCATTAAAAAGGTCGGAAAAAGTCAGCGTTCCCGTTGGGGTTCCCATTTTTGACGCGCCTGCAACGCTTACCTGAAGATCAAGGAATCCACCGTAGGTCGAATTGACCTGCGAAGACGGATTCCCTGCTTGACCCGCGAGGAATGCGGAAAAAGTGGTGCTGCTGGATTCCGGGCTGATCGTGATTGGTACGCCTGCGGAGATACTTCCTCCAAACGTGCCGTCGCCACCATAGCTGGCGGTGACGGAGTAAGTTCCACCGGGAAGAGCATTCACACTTCCGGAGACAGTTCCGCTGCTCAGATTGCCGAGATTGACTCCCTGCGCACCGCCTGCAAGAAGCGATACATCACCTGTGGGAGTGCCCGCGTCAATGCTGGGAGTTACCGTCGCCGTTGCCGTGACGGGCTGGCCGTGGGTTAGATTGGCGGACGAGAGTTGTAGCGTGGTGATGGAGGAGCGCAGCGTGACGTTTTGCCAACTCGCGGCCAGATTCGCCGCGTTGACGGAGCCCCAGCCTGTAGCCAAATCATATCCTGCGCCCGCCGTGGTTCCGGTCTGGCCAGGGACGTTATTATTTCCTACGGTGACGTCGTTAAAGATGCATTGCGCTTGCGGCGGACCGCTGGCGCTGCAGTTCGCTACGTTCTGACCGGCAGCCAACGGATACAGAACAAAGTTCGCCTGCCCCTGTCGCGAATTGGTTTTCTGCGCGATGAGCGCCATGATCGCGGCAAACGTGGGAGCAGCGGCGGATGTGCCGCCTACCAGCTCCGCGTTGACGAGTTGCCCGCTCGCATTCGTCGTACAAATTCCGTCCTGGCATAACAAATAACCATCGTGGCCGCCCGCAGCATCGAGCGAAACGTCTGGCAGGTCGCGCTTCCCGTCATTCGGCACGCCAGGTCCCACTTGCCACGACGGCTTGGAGTAAAGCGTGCTCATTCCGCCGCTGCTGGCAAATAACGAGGCGACGCCGCATACGTTGGGGTCGGCGCAACTTTCGTTCCACACATTTTCCGGAATATAGCCGAGCGCGGAAGACTGGTCGGGCGCGTTCGTGGAAGACCAGAAGGTGCTGTCCGCGCCATTTTCATTGAACTGCGTACCGCCGACGGCGATGTTGAAAGGCGTGGAAGCAAGGCCATTCACGGCGAGTCCCTGGCTGGCTGGAGTGGACTGATTGGCGTTGTCGCATCCGGCGGGGCCATTGTCGCCGCTGGAAATCACGGCTGTGATACCTTGCGCGGCGGCTTGTTGCCACAGATTGTTGTAGAAAGTGTTCTCGGCCTGGCCGAGCGTCTGTTCGCATTCGCCAAAGCTCACGCTTAGAACGGGCGCGAGATTGTTGTCCACGATGTAGAGAGAAGAGAGATCGACACCGTCGGTCGAGTTGGTGCTCGCGGAAACGACGAATTTAATGGTGGCTTTTGGCGCGATAGCTCCCGACCATTCCACGTCCAGATCGGCTTCCGTCTCTTCGGGCCCGAATAAATTCCCGGGATCGGGGCCGTCGAGAATAATTTGCGGATCGTTCACCGGAAGGCCGAAGGCAATACGGAAAATCTGCACGTCGGAAAGATTGATATTGTTGCGAGCCACGATGGCCACGCTTTGCCCGGTGCCGTCGATTCCATTCTGGTAGAGAGTTGCAGCGTTGTAGATTTTTGCGAAATCGCCGGGTGCCAGGAAGTGTTCAACGCCTGCCGCGCCGCTGAAGGTGAAGTCTGGCTGCCACAAGCTGGTGTTGGCAACGCGAGTAGCCTTCCCTAGTACGCGACTTGCCGGCTGCTTACGGAAGTCATGCAGAGTGCTCATCCCTGCAACGACTGGCGCGAGCGCGGCCGGAATTTGCGGATCGAGGGCGTTGGCGTAGTGTTTCTCCCCGTTCACAAAATAGGAATGGATCGGCGTGTGGAAGGCCTCTTTCACCTGAGCGGCCGTTCCACTGAACTCGATGGTCATTCCGCCCTGCGCCACCCGATTGATCCGAAAACCGTGAGAGGCAATCCACGCTGTCAGTTTTTGAAGGTCCGCCTCGGAAGCGCCGAAGCGTTCGCCAAACTGTGCCGGCGAAAGCCAGGCGTGGAAGTCCGGCGAGGATTTGTCTTGCTGACGCGCGAGAAGATTCTGAAGCGCGGATTCCGTTGCGGCATCGCGCGTCAGGACGAGCAGCATGCGTTCCATCGGCAAGTCGGGGGCGGCTTCTCCGCGATCGTTGGCGGCTGTGGCCAGCGGATGATGATTGCCTTTTAGCGTTGCGAGAGAGGATTCGTCGACGGCACCGATGCGGCTCACAGCCTCAGGCGCGGTTTGCCCCCGTAACGTACCCGATGGATAAAGGAGAAAAGCAGCGGAAAGCACAGTAGCGGCCAGCAGGTCTTTATGGAGAGGCATGACGTCCCTTGCTACGGAAGGTGGCTGGTGGAGCGCTTGTTTTTATAGCTGAAATCGTGTGCGGTGGAAAGCCCAATTTACCAGCAAATTCCCTCACAACCTATGACGGACATGTAAATCGCAGGCTTGGTGCGCCCGCGTTTTTGGCCTTCGCGCTTCGCGCCTGGTCCTGAAACCAGAGTCCTTGAACTTGTCTAGCTACTTTGGTACATTGGTACCAGATGGAAGGAAGGTCCAATGGCGGAAGAAACGCAGTTCATCGTGGAGCGCGTGCAAACCGGCGTGCGCATGGAAAAGCGAATCCTGAAAGTGCTCAAGGCATTCGGCGAATATCACGACATGACTCTTGGCGACCTGCTCGAGGGCATCGTGCTCCACGCCTTCGACGGCAAATGCCCGTTTGGCTCCGAAAGCTTGCAGCGCATTAAGGAATTGAAAAAATTCTACGGGCTAAACCTGGACTCCCGCGCCAGCCACCGCCTTACCGAATCGCGGGCGGGCGCTCCCCGTAGAAAGGGCAAGCGCGCAAAGTGAACATCAAATTGTCAAACGTTTCGATTCCTTTGCTGCGCTGGACTCTCGGTTTGGTGGTATTTCTGGAGTCAGCCGAATTTATCCTTTCCAATTCCGTCGCTCATTTCCTCGCCAAGGCGGGGTTGCCTTCGTGGATCCAGCCTGTCCTGGGCGGTTCGGAGATTCTCGCGGCGGTTTTATTCCTTTTACCCTTCACAGCTAAGATCGGAAGCTATCTCTTACTCATCATTTTTGCGCTCGCTACTCTGTTGCACATTCTGCATGGCCAGTTCAATGTCGGAGGACTAGTGGTCTATGCCGCGGCTGTGCTCGTCTGCCTGCCCACGCGGGCAACACAACACCGGGGGGGCAAGTCATGAACGACTCTGAATGGATGCAAGCTTTTGAAAGCTCGACTCTGCCAAACGAATTCTTCCATCACGCCGATCACGTGAAAATGGCATTTCTGTATCTCCAGAAATACCCGCCGCTCGAAGCGCTAGCCAGCTTTTCTTCCGCTCTGACGCGATTTGCAGCCGCAAATGGCAAGCCGAATCTCTATCATGAGACGATCACCTGGGCCTTTTTGCTGCTCATTCGCGAACGCCTCGCGCGCGCAGGCGCCCCGCAAAACTGGGCCGAGTTTTCCGCAGCCAATCCCGATCTCTTGCGCTGGAAGGACAACATTTTGAAAAAATACTATCGTCCGGAAACATTGACATCCGAACTCGCCAGAACCGTCTTTCTCTTTCCGGACAAACAACCTTCGGCTTGATTGCAACACGGCACACTCCCACCGAATCCAGTTGCACTTTCTACACGTACCGCTTTATTCTCTCTGCCACGCATTAGAGCATGATGGGGTTCTCGTTTCTGCCTGGCAGGAGCCGGAGACGAGTTTGCATTGAAGTCTCGGCCCCCCTGTTTGAACATCGAGTCAGGCGAGCGGTTGTTGACGAGTGGTTGAGAAAATCGGTTGAGCGACAAGACAAACATGCATAACACGCCTGGGGAAATTCCGGGCGAGACTGTCAGCAAAGCGATTGAGCCGCTCTGGCTGCAGACCGCTCTGCAAGACCTGCGCTTTGCTCTGCGCACGCTGCGCAAGAGCCCGGCCTTTGCAGCTACTGCCATTCTCACGCTCGCGCTGGGCATCGGCGCAAACAGCGCCATTTTTCAATTGCTGGACGCTGTCCGCCTGCGCAGCCTTCCCGTAGCCGATCCGGCGTCCCTCGTCAAAGTGCAGATCAAGGGTGGATTTCGCGGGTTCGGATGGAGAATGAACGAAACCGCGCTCAGCACTGCGCTCTGGGAGCAAATCCGCAAACAAACAGGTGCGTTTTCTGGATTTTTCGCCTGGAGCAGCGGCCCTTATGGGATTGGACGCGGGGATCAGGCCAGGCTCGCACAGGGCATGTGGGTGAGCGGCGAGATGTTCCCCTCTCTTGGACTAGTTCCCATCCGCGGCCGCCTCTTCACTCCTGAAGACGATCGGCCCGGCTGCGGAATCTCCGGCGCAGTGATCAGCTATTCGCTTTGGCAAGGCCAGTTTGGCGGCAAGGACTCGGCCATCGGCAGTACGATCTTTGTCTATGACCACCCAACGCAAATCATTGGCGTAACCCCCCCGAGCTTCTTCGGCCTCGACGTTGGCAAACAGTACGAGGTCGCACTCCCCGCGTGCGCACTTCCCGCATATATCCCAGGTGATGGCACGATCTCGCGGCGAGATGTCTTCTGGCTGCAAATCATGGGGCGGCTGAAGCCGGGTGCCACTCTCGAGCAGGCTGCAGCTCAACTGGACGCCGCCAGCCCTGGCCTTTTCGAAGTCACCATGCCTCCTGGCTATGCCGCCTCCGCGTTGGATGTTTATCGAAACTTCAGGCTGACGGCACTTTCTGGCCGGAATGGAATGAGTCAAGCTGGCGAAACGTACGACAGTTCGCTATGGCTGCTTCTCGGAACTACGGGACTTGTCCTGCTCATCGCTTGTGCGAATTTGGCGAACCTCCTGCTCGCCAGAGCTAGCACGCGAGAGAAAGAAATTGCTGTTCGCTTGGCGCTGGGAGCCAGCAAGGGAAGAGTCCTTCAGCAGTTGCTGCTGGAAAGTTTGGTACTGGCGGTCATCGGCTCCATCCTCGGCACGGCTTTGGCCTCGTTTTTCAGCCGGACTGTGGTCAAGTTTCTCAGCACGGAAAGAGATCCGGTCTATCTGGCCACCAGCGTCGACTGGCAGGTTCTGTGTTTCACGGCTTTTATTGCGATTACTACGTGCTTGCTATCCGGGCTTGTTCCCGCTCTCCGCTCTTCGCAAACGCAACCCGGCGCCGTTTTGAAATCCGGTGGGCGCGGGATGACCGCGGGACGCCAGAGATTCTCCTTCCAGCAGACTTTGGTCGTATCGCAGATCGCCTTTTCACTGGTTTTGCTTGTGGGCGCGCTGCTGTTTGTGCGTAGTTTCTGGAATTTGCAAACGCTCGATCCGGGTTTTCGACAGAGTGGCGTTCTGCGGATCTATGCGAATTTCCGGCGGCTCGATCTACCACCCGACCGGTATGAAATCTTCAAGCGCGACCTCTTGGAACAAATTCGTTCCATTCCGATCGTCGAGTCCGCGGCCACTTCCACCCATGTTCCGCTCGATGGCAGCTCCTGGTCGCTTGGAGTTCGTATCGGCAGCACCGAGGGTAGCTCCAAGTTTGCATGGGTCAGTCCAGGCTACTTCCGTACGATGCAGATTCCCTTCGTCGCCGGCCGCGACTTTACGGTGCGCGATACCGGGCAATCTCCGCCAATTGTCATCGTGAACGAAACCTTTGCCCGGCAGTTTTTGGGAGGAGAAAATCCTCTGGGCAAAACCGTACGCACGAGCCCTGAACCACATTACCCGGAGACGGAATATGAGATTGTCGGAATCGTGAAGGATGCGAAGTACGGCGGACTGCGCGATGAAATTCCGCCGGAAGCGTTCGTCCCGGCTCAGCAGTATCCCGAAAAATACTACTTCACGAATGTGTTCGTCCGCTTTTCGGCGCCGCCCTCTGCGGCCATCTCTGCGATGCGCGAAAAACTAAGTACCCTCTTTCCAGAAATGAAGGTCGAATATCACGTCTATCAAACGGAAATTCAGAACGGCCTCGTCCGCGAACGGCTGATGGCCCTTCTTTCGGCGTTCTTCGGTGCGCTCGCGGCTTTGCTGACCATGATCGGCCTCTACGGCGTGATCTCCTACATCATCGCCATGCGCAGAAATGAGATTGGCATCCGCATGGCTCTCGGCGCGAGCCGCCAGGACGTGGTCGGCATTGTTATGTGGCAAACGCTGGGACTTCTGGCGCTGGGCGTCGGAGTCGGATTGCTGCTTGCCGTAGCCGCAACGAGCAGTGCGCGAACTCTGCTATTCGGCCTTCAGCCGACGGACCCATTGAGCTTGGTCAGTGCGGCGATCTTCCTCGCAGTCGTGGCGCTCGCAGCAAGTTTCTTTCCCGCCTATCGAGCCACGCGCTACGATCCGATGAACGCGCTCCGGTACGAATAATCCAGACTACTCATACCGCAACGCTTCGACCGGATCGAGCCGCGCGGCCTTCACCGCTGGATACATCCCAAAAAACAATCCGACGCTCATCGACACCGTCACAGCCAGGAGTATTGACCACAGCGGAACCGCCGAAGGCAAGCTCGGCACAAACAGATGAATCAGCAAGCTGATGCCCAGGCCCAACAGCACCCCGATCACTCCTCCGGCTCCTGTGAGCACAATCGCTTCCGTCAAAAATTGCGCAATCACGTCGCGCCTCCGCGCCCCGATTGCTTTGCGCACACCAATCTCGCGCGTCCTCTGTGTAACGGACATCAGCATGATATTCATCACTCCGACTCCGCCCACCAGCAATCCAATCGAACTTACCACCGAAATCAGCAGCGCCACCGACGCCGTGATCTGCCGAAACTGGTCGGCAATCTCCTTCGCGCTTGAGACTCCAAAATTGTCCGGCTTGTTGTACGGTACATTGCGCCGGCGCCGCAGCACGCCGCGAATTTCGTCCTCCGCCTCCGGCATTCGCCCAGGATAAGCCACTGCCCCAATCAAATTCTCATCGTCCCCTGGCCGATGTTTCTGATACGTCCGGTAAGGAACAAGAATCGCCTTATCGGCCGCCTGATCCTTCATCAGTTGTCCTTTTCGCTTGGCCATGACGCCGATCACTTCGTACGACACTCCATCTACAAGTATTGGTTTGCCCAACGGATCTTCGTCCGGATACAGCGCCTTTGAAATATCCGGCCCGATGATCGCCACATCCCTGCGGTGCAAATTTTCTCCGTCGCTGATAAATCTTCCCCGCTCCGCCTTGGAATTGAACACCACCTCATCCGCTGGCATGATTCCGTGGTAATCCACTCCCGCCACTTCCTTCCCTTTGTACCGCGCGCTCATCAGCGGCCTTCCTCCCGGCGAGTCTTCTACAATCCGTGGCATGATCGCTGCCGACACCGCTTTAATGTCAGGGCATTGCTCCCCGATTGCCTCAGCATCCTCCAGGGTTAACGGCTTCCGCGATCGTTCTTCGGGCGTAAGCCGGCCCGACGTGTGGATCCCCGGATCAAATTTAAAAATGAACAGCGTTTCCGTACCAAAGTCGCTGAGAAAAGCGTTGACGTCGTTGTACACACCCATCAAAACTGCCACGACGGACAGCAGCGCCGTAATCCCGATCACCACGCCGAGCACGGTCAGAAAAGACCGCATCTTATTCTCATGCAGCGTCGTGAGAGCCATCCGTGCGTTTTCGCCGAGCGTCATTCGCATCGTAATTCATTCACCCGCTAGATCTCCGTGCGCAGCGCTTCAATCGGCTCCAGCATTGCCGCTTTTCGTGCCGGATATACGCCAAAGAAAATTCCCACGGCCGCCGATATCAGTTCGGCCAGCACAACCGCCGTGATCGGCACGTTCATCGGTACGGAAGTCGTCGCCCGCGTCAGCAGGCAAACTCCGTACGCCGCTATAACCCCGAGCGCCCCGCCCACCGCCGACATCACGCAAGCTTCGACCAAAAACTGCATCATGATGTCGCTGCGGCTCGCCCCCAACGCCTTGCGAATCCCGATCTCGCGCGTGCGCTCCGTCACCGTCGCCAGCATAACGTTCATAATCACCACGCCGCCAATCACCAAAAAAACCGAAACCACCCCGACCATCGCCATCGCAATCACGCCGGTAAGCTGCTTCCAAAGATTCATCAACGTCGCGGAATCCAGAATCCCAAACGAATCCGTTTCATTCGGCGCGAGGTGCCGTCTCGCGCGCATCAACACCCGCGCTTCATCCTGCGTCCGCTCCATCCACTCCGGCCCGCGCGCCTGCACGTTGATCCAGAGTCCCTCATAGGCTCCATAAATCTTGATATACGTCTCGACGGGAATGTACGCAAAGTTGTCCTGCGACTGCCCGAGGACCGTACCGATCGGTTTCGCAACCCCCACAACGATAAACGGCCGGTTATCCAGCATCACTTCGTGTCCGACCGGGTCCAAGCTTGGGAAAAGCTTGTTCGCCAGTTCCGATCCGATCATGGCCACCATCGCGTGGCTGTTTTCATCCGCTTCTGTGATGTACCGCCCGTCCGTCATTTCCTGCGCGTCTATGTCCCCCATGCTTGCGGTCACGCCGCGAATGCTGGTGTCTTGGATCGTCAGCGAACCGACTTTAGACTTTCCCGAAGTCCACGCCTCCGCGCCCACCCGCTCCGGCAGCTTCAAGTTTTCTCGCAGCGACTCATAATCATCCCAAGTGACCAGCTTGTTCCGCCGCATCGCCTTAACCAACTCCTCCATCTCCGTGATCACCGGGTAGCGCATCACGGTAAACGCGTTCGATCCCAAATTCGCAACTTTGTTGGCTATGTATTGATTGACGCCCGAAATCAGCGCGACCACCACAATCAATGTTGCAACCGACAGAATGATCCCCAGCAACATCAGGAAGGAACGCATCTTGTGCGCACGCAGGGTCTCCAGCGCAACCCCCGCCGGTTCCCGCAGGTGCACACGCCGCTTCATCAACACTTCTCCTTACCCTTTGCTACGGCCTGCGCTTATGGAAAGTTTCAATTCGTCTTGCCAGGAGCAAGCTTTTCGGTGCTCTGGAGGGCAGCACTAATTACTTGGATGCGGTGTTACCGCTCCCCCGTTGTTATGGTAATTCGGATAAGGCGGCTTCTTGTACTTCGGCAGCGGATTTTTCTCCAAGTCCGCCAGAAGAAGCGCAACCGTCTTCTCCAGTTGCGGATCCCGCCCTTCGCGCACCGCTTTCGGGTCCTGCTCGACCTCCACGTCCGGCGCAATACCGTGGTTTTCCACTTCCCAATCATTGTTCGGCGTCCAGAAGCCTCGGCTCGGCGCGGTCACCGTTCCCCCATCCATCAGCGACTCGCCGGGGCCAAAGAATCCCACCAGTCCGCCCCAGGTTCTCTTGCCAACCAGCACTCCCACCTTGGCTTGTCGGAAGTGCCACGGCATGGCGTCACCGCCAGAGCCCGCGTACTCGTTAATGATCATCGCCTTCGGCCCTCGAATCAGGCTCACTGGCGTGGTCATGTCCTCCCCATCGCGCGTCGTCCGGTAATTCATCAGCGTCCGCCTCAGGTAATCGAGGATGTAGTCCGTATTCGTGCCGCCTCCGTTGAATCGTTCGTCCACCACCGCTCCGTCTTTCCCCGCCTGCGAAAAGAAATACCGGTTGAAGTAGGTGTACCCGCCGCTCGCCGTATCCGGCAGATAGATGTACGCCAGTTTTCCCTTGCTGAGTTCGTCCACCTTTCTGCGGTTACCTTCAATCCACGCCAGGTTGCGCAGCCCTTGCTCGCTTTCGATGGGCACCACGCTCACCTCGCGCGAGCCGCTGCCATCCGCATTCGGTCCCACCCGCAGCATCACAGACTTGCCCGCCGTCCCTTCAAAGAAGCTGTAGACCTCGTCGCTGCCGCGCACATCTTTTCCGTTTACCGTCAGTAGATACTCCCCTTCCACTACATTGACGCCCGGCTGTGTTAGCGGCGCGTGCAGTTGTGGATTCCAGTTCTCGCCGTCATACACGCGCGCAAACCGATACCGGCCATTTTCAACTTTGTAGTCCGCGCCCAGCAGCCCAACCGGAATCCGCTTCATCTCCGGACCATCTCCGCCCCGCACAAACAAATGTCCAACGGTGAGCTCACCCATCGTCTCCTTGAAGATGTAGTTCAAGTCGTCTCGCGAAGCCACGCCCGGCAAATACGCGGCGAATTTTTTCTCCGTCGCCGCCAAATCCAGCCCGTGGAATCCCCCATCATAAAAAAAGTCTCGCTCCAGCCGGAACGCCTCGTGATACATCTCTTTCCATTCCACCATCGGCTCGATGCGCACATCCATCGCGGAAAGATTCAGCGTTTTCGCTCCAGTCGGCGCTCCACCAGAGGAACCACCGCCCGCGGGCGCTCCTGGCGTAGGTGCAGGCGGGACCGGCGCGATCGCCCACACTTGCGCAGCCGCGTTTCCTCCGGGCTGGGGCGCATTCGCGTGCCGGTACAGCATCTTTTCTCCGTCCGCGGAAACATGGAAATCCAGAATGTTCTCCACCAGCTTGTCCGTCTTCCGCGTCTTTAGCTCAAACCGGTGCGCCGTCAGCGTATCCGGCCCGTTCAAGGGCGCCACCAGCGGCCCTTCCACCAGAAACAGCACTCCCTCTTTCCCCGGCTTCAACTCCGTGTAATTCCTCGCCGGAATCGGCATCGCCAATATCCGCTGCCCGATCCTTTCGAAATCCACTTTCACAACTACCGGCGGCTTTTCCTTTTCTTTCTCGGCGTTTCCCGTTTTTGCTGCGTCCGTCTTCGCTTCCCCTTCTTCGTCGCTCAACGGCGCCAGCGGCGACGGCAAATCCTTCCGCAGCACGACAATATATACGTTGCTCGTTACCGGCCGGTCGTAGCTCAGCATCGACGTATCCTTCGTCGGCCCAGAATCCGTGCTCGACAAAAAGTAAAGATACTTCCCGCCCTTATCGAACACCGGCGAAACCGAATCGCTCATCGCATCCGTCACCCGCTCGCTCTTTCCTGTTTCCAGCGAATACAAAAACACCGATCGCATGTGGCTCACTTCTTGCCCCGTGTACGCCAGCCATTTGCTGTCCGGAGACCACGCTGCCTTAAAAATCTGCTCCGGCCCCGTGAAGCGATCGTGAAATACTTTCACAGGCGTTTCCTTTTCGAGGTCCACATACCAAAGGTTCAGCCGCTTGTCCGTATACGCAATTTTCTTGCTGTCCGGCGACCATGTCGGAAAAAAGAAAAACGATCCCGGGGTTCCCAGATCAATCCTTTGCGCTTCCCCTTGCCCATTCTGATTCTTGATGTGCAGCGCCACTTCGCCCGACTCGTCCGAAAAATACGCAATGCTCTTCCCGTCCGGTGACCACGCCGGATAGCGCTCGTCCGCTCCCGACGTATTCGTCAGATTGCGAATGTCGCCTTTCTCCGCCGGCACCGTCAATATTTCCCCGCGCGCTTCAAATACCGCCCGCAGGCCAGTCGGCGAAATGTCCGCATTCCGAATCCGGTTCGCCACGTTCTCATAACGCGGCCGCAACTGCGGCATGTCTCCCGAAATGCGAATATCCACCTTGTGCGCTGCGCCTGTCTTCACGTCATACAGCCAGATCGCCCCAAACTGCTCGATCGCAATGGCATCCGGTCCCGCGCTGGCACATTTGAAATCCAGTCCATCGTTTTTCAGCGCCAACGTCACACTCCTCGTCTTTGTGTCATAACTAAACAACGTCATCGGCCCATTTCGATCCGAAATAAAAAACACGCGGTTGTCCACCCACATCGGATTGAAGTCATTCGAATTCTCCCGCGGTATTGGCGTATAGCTCGAATCCGAAAGCCGCGCAATCCACACCGGCGAAGTCCGCCCGCCCCGATACCGTTTCCAGATTTCAAACGCGTGATCCAGAGGCACGTACGCAAATTCTTTTCCGTCAGGCGAATAAGATCCCTCCGCCCCTATCGGAAACGGCAGCTCTGTTGGAAATCCACCGTCACGCGAAACCGTATAGAGCCGGCTGAAGAAGGCGTAACTATTCCGGTTTGAAGCAAACAGCACGGACTTTCCGTCGCGCGTCCATCCCACCACTTCATCCGCCGCCGGATGATACGTCAGCCGTCGCGGCGCTCCGCCGGTTGCCGGAATTACGTACACATCGGCATTCCCGTCATACACTCCCGTAAACGCGATCTCGCTCCCATCCGGCGAAAACACCGGCAGCGACGCCGCCCCCGGTCCCGCCGTCAACCGCTGCGCCACTCCCCCCGCGCGCGGCACGCTCCACAAATCATCCGCATACACAAAAACGATCTGCGTCGCGCTCACCGTCGGATGGTGCAGCAGCAACGGCGGATTCTCATCCGCCCAGCAAACTCCCGCCACCAACAACGCCACCACCCCCGCCACCGATCGCCACATATCCCTTCCCTCCCCTGCTCCCCAATCTTCTAAGCGCGCACAATCTTACAGCCACATCGCCCACCCGCAAACCATTCCCGCCAGACACCCTTCTTCCCCTGCCCCTGTTCCAAAATGGGAACCAGCTTTCTCTTGACAAAAGTTACTTTTAGTGTATAGTAGTCATTGCATAACATTGTGCCTTGTCCCCGTACCGCCGGCATCCTGCCGGCTCTTTTGTTTTTAGCGAAGTGGAATCGCCGCGCTCCACACCGTCTTGCTTCAATCCCCAACCCATTTAGAATCAACACTTATGTGCCAATCCCGCAAGTGTTGATTCTAAAAGACTTATGGATTCGCTAAACCCTCCAGAATCAACACTTACGAAAACCGGGGGGAGGTTCACAAGCCTCCGATTCCGATCCGTCTTCTCCCACGCACAGCGAAGCCTGCAACCCATTTCTTTTCATGGGCTTATTTAATGGTTCTCTGGATACCGGGGGGAGGGGGTCATGGTATGGCGAACCGCCAGTTCCGGGGTCGGCGTTCACCCGGGCTCGTCGCACTGCGCTTCTACGGTTTCTCTAGCAAGAATTCAATCGCACAGGTAGCAATTGCCAAACGAAGAACTTGGAAGTGACGCCCGGGCTTATCTGGCGCAGCCCCTGCCAAAAGGCAGCGCCAAGGACAATTCGATGTTCGACCTTCCAACCCCGCAGTCCCTTTAAATCCGCGCTCACGCGGTCTTAGTTTTTTTCTCGCTTCAGCCACAAAAACTCCGAACCCGCGCCTTCGCGTTTTTTACTATTCGCCCCCGCGCCCTTCGTAGAGATTTATATGTCGTCGGAACAAATTGCCGCCGCGTCGTCCCCCCCCAGTCTCTGGAGCTCCGTCTGCGAAGCGCTCCGCGGCTCACATCAGGATTTCACCGCAGGCAGCCTCAATCGCGCCATCCTCCTTCTGGCCATCCCCATGGTCCTCGAGATGGTTCTCGAATCGTTGTTCGCCGTCGTCGACGTTTTCTGGGTCGGCCGTCTCGGTGCCGATGCCGTCGCCACCGTCGGCCTCACCGAATCGCTCCTCAGCCTGGTCTTCGCCGTCGGCCTCGGCCTTAGCCTCTCCACCACCGCCATGGTCGCCCGCCGCATCGGCGAAAAAGATCCTGCCGACGCCGCCGTCGCTGGCGTGCAAGCCATCGCTCTCGGTCTGGCAATCTCCGCAATCATGGGCATTCCCTGTTTTTTCTACGCGCCTCAACTCTTGCGCCTCATGGGTGCTTCCCCGCAAATCGTCGCGGTCGGCTCCGGTTACGCGCGCATCGCTCTCGGCGGCAGCGGCGCCATCATGATGCTCTTTCTCAATAACGCTATCTTCCGCGGCGCAGGCGATGCCGCCATCGCCATGCGCTTACTCTGGGTCTCCAACATCATCAACCTCGTCCTCGACCCTTGCCTCATCTTCGGATGGGGACCATTTCCCAAGCTCGGCGTCACGGGTGCCGCTCTCGCCACCTTCACAGGCCGCAGCATCGGCGTCCTCTACCAGTTCTATCGTTTGCTCTGCGGCTCGGAGCGCATCCGCATCCTTCGTCATCAGATCCGCCTGAATTTTTCCGTGCTCTGGCGGCTTCTCCGCGTCTCCTTCACCGGCATTCTCCAATTCGCCGTCGCGCACGTCGGCTGGATCGGCCTGATTCGCATCGTCAGCATCTTCGGCTCCGCCGCGCTCGCTGGCTACACCATTGCCATTCGCATCGTAATCTTCGTCATCCTGCCTTCCTGGGGACTCAGCAATGCCGCCGCCACTCTCGTCGGCCAAAATCTAGGCGCCAAGCAGCCCGACCGCGCCGAAAAATCCGTTTGGCGCACCGGCTTTTACAACATGCTTTTTCTCGGCAGTATCGGCGTCGTCTTTATCTTCTTTGCCGAGCCCATCGTCCGCCTCTTCACGCAAGATCCTGCTGTCGTCCCCTACGCCGCCTCGTGCCTTCGCATCCTCAGTTTCGGCAACGTCGCCTGGGCCTACGGCATGGTAATGTTGCAGGCGTTCAACGGCGCGGGGGACACCGTAACGCCAACTCTCGTCAATTTCGTCGGCTTCTGGCTTCTTGAAATTCCGTTGGCGTATTTTCTGGCGATTCCCGTCGGCATGCACTCGAGCGGTGTTTTCCTGTCGATCGTCATCGCCGAAGCGTTCATCGCCACGGTCAGCATGATCCTGTTCAAACGCGGCCGCTGGAAGCGCCAGCAAATTTAGCAACCGCATTGGTCATGGCGGGGATGGAGCGAACACATGCTTGATGAAAACCGGGCGCAACAATCCGTCAGCTTGTGGATCGCAATCTTTACTGACGTTCACTTCTGGGTCCCGGCCATCGTTTTGTTGGCCGGTCTAGCAGTGCTTCACTGGATTCGTTGAGCCCTCGCGTGACCTCCGCCACCACAAACTCAAAAATGCCTTCGTCCTCGGTCGAAGCCGCGCGTCTCCGCAAACTCCAACTCGTCGGCATCCTCTGCGGATTCGGCGCAGGCGCCTGGCTCGGCGCGGCCGAAGCTCCCACCAAATTAGTCAAACTCGGCGTATCGCCTCTCGTCGTTTCCCTGTTAATGGTTGTCGGCGTCTTCCTCGCCCGCTGGAGTCTCCCCGCCCTCATCCGCGGCACTGGCCAAATTCGCATCGACATTCGCCAAGCCCCTCACCTCATCGTCTGGGGCATCCTCGCAGGCTGCCTCTGGGCCGTTGCCAACACGCTCACCATCTTCGCTATCCGCGACATCGGCCTCAGCATCGCCTTCCCTCTCTGGAACATCAACAGCCTCCTCGGCATTTTCTGGGGCTGGCTTCTCTTCAACGAACTCCGCGACGCCGGAAAACTTCGCTGGCTCACGGTCCTCGGCGGCGCAATCCTGATGTTCGCAGGCGCGACGCTTCTCGCCATCGCCTCCTCCGCGCAAAGTCCCGCCGCCCATCCGTTCCGCGGAATCGCAGCCGCTCTCGCCGCTGGCGTTCTCTGGGGCACCATGTACGTCCCCTACCGCAAAGCCTACTTGACCGGCATGAACCCTCTCTCCTTCATCGCTTTCTTCACCATCGGCGAACTTGGCATGATGTTGACTCTCGCCGTCGCCTACGGTGGCGGTCCCGCCGCTCTCTCGAAGGAACTCGCTCTCGCCAAGCCCGTCCTCTTCTGGCTCATGCTCGGCGGTTTCGTCTGGGTCATCGGCGATCTCTTCCAACAGTACGCCGCAAAATACATCGGCATCAGCCGCGGCATTCCTCTCTCCAACACCAATCAATTGTGGGGATTACTTTGGGGCATTCTCGTCTTCGGAGAATTGCGCGGCCTCAGCTCGTCGCTCTACGCGCAAGTCATCGGCGGCTCTTTGCTGATGGCCGGGGGCGCGGGCGCCATCGCCCTCTCCGGCGTCAGCGGAAAGGAACACGCGCGCTGGAAACAAGCCGCCGACCGCGAAGGCCAGCGCTACAACGTCAACCCCGACTACGTCCAAGCCGCTCTCTCTGGCAATGACGCGAACACAGCAAGCCGCGCGCGCGACGCAAGCATTGCCACTAACCTAAGCAATGCAACTAACGTAAGCAACGCGATTAGCCCGAGCAACGCGACAAACTCCGGCGATTCGAGCAGTCAGCCTGCGGCACAATCCTCGCGTTCCTGGCTCGACTATCTCCTGGTCATCGCCGCCACCACAATCTTCATCACCCTAGCCATCCTCGCGCGCGCCCCAAACCTGGCTTTGAATTGGCCCGCCTTGCTCGCACTCACCGCCGCCATGCTCATTTTTCTTGTAGCCTGCGGACTCGCTCTCTGGCGTGTCACGCGCTTCAACTGACTCGCACAAAGCCATTCACGTAATCGCCCGCTCCATGTAAACTAAACGCGGTAAACTGAATTCACGCGGGTGCGCATCACGTAACCCAAACCCCGCATCGACCAATTGTTCCGGAGCGCATCCCAAATGGCCGGCACTCTCCCCCTCCCCGCAACACTCCAATCCCATACAGCCGAGCGCGTCTCCGCTCTTTCCATCCCGTGGTACATCTGGTGCAACGTCCTCGCCGTAGCCTGCAGCGTCGTTGGCGGCGTCTGGGATATTTCCTGGCATGAAAGTGTCGGCCGCGACACTTTCTGGACTCCGGCGCATCTTCTCATTCAACTTTGCGGCATCCTCGCCGGCTTCGGCTGCGGCTATCTGATTCTCGAAACAACGTTTCGCAAAAACTCTCCTCTCCGCGCCAATTCAGTTTCCGTTTGGGGATTCCGCGGCCCGCTCGGGGCGTTCATTTCCGCCTGGGGCGCCGTCGGCATGATCACTTCCGCCCCCTTCGACAACTGGTGGCACAACGCCTATGGCCTCGACGTAAAAATCCTCAGCCCACCGCACATCCTGCTCGCTCTCGGCATGACCGGCATCCGCTTCGGCACTCTCGTCATGGTCCTCGCCGAAGTAAACCGCGCCACCGCTGAGTACCGCGCTCGCCTTGAGCGCGTCCTCTTTTTCTGCTTTATGTTCCTGCTCGGCATGACTGTCGGCATCATGCAGGAAGACACCTTCCGCATGTTCATGCACGGCGCCAAATTTTATTTGGTGGTCATGCTCGTGATGCCCATCTGGTTCGCAGCCGCCTCGCGCGCCTCGGAAAATCGCTGGGCGGCCACAATCGTCACCGGCGCCTACACTGCCATGCATCTGGCGTTTATGTGGATTCTGCAACTCGTTCCCGCCGAGCCCAAGCTCGGCCCCGTCTACCAAAAAATCACGCACCTTATCCCGCCCGATTTTCCGCTGCTTATGATCGTCCCCGCTATCGTTTTCGATATCGTACGCCGCCGCATCACCACACTGAATCGCTGGACGCAAGCCGCCATCCTCGGCGCCACCTCCCTCGTCACCTTCGTCGCCGTCCAATGGCCCTTCGCGAATTTCCTCATGTCACCCGCGTCACGCAACTGGTTTTTCGCCACCAACAACACTCCCTACTTCATTCCGCCCAACTCCCACTGGGCCCGCTACGCATGGCTCCCCACGGAATTCACCGCATCACAATTCGCTCTGCGCATGGTGTTAGCGCTAGTCGCCGCCATCCTCATGACCCGCGTCGGCCTAAGCTGGGGCGACTGGATGCGCCGCCTCCGCCGGTAACTTGCTCTTCTTGTTTTTGGATCTCTTCTGACAGAAAGCCCCACACGTCGTCTAACGTGTGGAGCTTTCGAATTTCTCGACTTCTTTCAGCTCGTCCGGGCTGTCTTTCTTCTTCTAATTTCTCAAAGACTTACAGCCCGCTCGGCGTTTTAGCGGGAGCTTCCGCCGCCGCGCCTTTCTTGTAGATAATCTTCTTCGAGCCTGCTTCGCAAGTGCCGACCACTTTTCCGTCGCCCGCGTCGGCGTCCTTTGCCACGATGTCCAGCGAATATCCCTTCACGCCTTTCGCATCCAGCTTCGCTGCGATTTCCGTCTTCAACTCGTCACAAGCCTTCGGTCCCTGCGCGTAACTGCACGCCGGCACGAGCAACACACCAGCTACCGCCATCCATACTTTCATTTGGAGATCTCCTTTGTGGGAAATTGAGGGCCACCTGCAGCATACCAAATCCATTCTCCACCGGACGTTCCGCGCATCCTCACGTTCCGATTTAGGCAACCTCCCTCGCCGCCCTTCTCTTGCAAGCTGCCAACATGAGAGACTCACCTCCGCGTGAGTGACTCGATCGATGCACGGGATCGCCATCGAGCGCAGCAGGAGCGAAACATGCTTACCTTCCGAAATTTCTTCGCGAGAGTCTTTTGCTTAATCTGGATGGCAACTTTTGCGACGACGAATTTGCAGCCCGCGGCCAAGACGGCTCCGCAACCGCGCACGGAACTCTCCGCCGATGCGGGTTGGAAATTTTTCCTCGGAGATCCTGCTGGCGCCGATTCCCCCACCTTCGACGATCATTCCTGGCGCACGCTCACCCTTCCGCACGACTGGAGCATCGAAGGCACCCCCGCCGAGAAAAATCCCACTGGCTCCGGAGGCGGATTTTTTCCCGCCGGCGTTGGCTGGTACAGAAAAGCGTTCACCGCTCCCACGAGTTGGAAGGGCAAGCGTGTCAGCCTCGAGTTCGATGGCGTCTCTATGGACGCAACCATCTATCTCAACGGTCACAAGCTCGGCAATCACCCCTATGCCTACACCAGCTTTCGCTTCGATATCACGCCGCAGCTGAATCTTTCCGCCGCCAATGTTCTCGCCGTGCGCATCGACAACTCGCTGCAGCCAAACAGCCGCTGGTACGCCGGCTCGGGCATCTATCGCCACGTTCGCGTCGTGGTCACCGATCCCGTTCACATTGCGCCGTGGGGAGTCTTCGTCAGCACGCCGGAAGTTTCCGCCGCCACAGCCAAAGTGCTCGTCAAATCACAGGTGCAGAACGACACGTCCGAAGCCGCCGAAGTCACAGTCAATACCGTCCTGCTGGGTCCCTCCGGCGCAAAATCCCGTGACTCGCAAAGTATTCTGAAACTCCAACCCGGCCAGCAAGCCGCAGCAGCGCAGGAAATCACTCTTGACCAACCGGCACTCTGGTCGCCTGCAACTCCGCGAATGTATCGCGCCATCACGCGCGTCTCGCAAAATGGAAGAATTCTCGACGAAACAGAAACTCCATTCGGTGTCCGCTCGCTCTCCTGGTCTGTCGAAAAAGGACTCCTGCTGAACGGCACCTCCATCAAGCTTGCCGGTGGCAGTCTTCATCACGATAATGGCCCTCTCGGCGCCGCTGCTTTCGATCGCGCCGAGGCCCGAAAAGTCGAACTCCTCAAAGCCGCCGGCTTTAACGCCGTCCGCACCGCTCACAATCCTCCCTCGCCTGCTTTTCTCGACGCCTGCGACCGCCTCGGCCTTCTCGTCCTCGATGAGCCCTTCGATGTCTGGACGGTTCGCAAAGCGAAGTACGACTATGCTCGCCTTTTCAATGACTGGTGGCGGCAGGACATCGACTCCATGGTTCTCCGCGATCGCAATCATCCTTCCATCATCGTCTGGGGCATTGGCAACGAGATTCCGGAGGCGTGGACCAGCGAAGGCGCGCCTCTCGCGAAGCAGCTTGCCTCCCGCGTGCGCTCGCTGGATTCCACTCGACCGCTGACGGAAGCCTTTCCCGGCGCAACCTTCGGCCCAAACCCGGACGCGGTTTTTTCCGTGCTGGATATCGGCGGCTACAACTACAACCTCGCGCAAAACCAGGCCGAAGATCATCGTCGAGTGCCTGGCCGCATCATGATGACGACGGAGTCGATGGCCGCCGATGCTTTCGAGCAGTGGCAACTGGTGCAAGATCATTCCTACATCGTGGGCGAATTCTTGTGGACGGCGATGGACTATCTCGGCGAGTCCGGCATCGGCGCGTGGAGCTACGCCACACCCGAAGAAGCTACACAGGCCGCGCAGGTCGCCAACGTCCTGAAAAAAATCATGGCCACGATGGGCGCCGACGGAAAAAATCCCTTCGAATATTCAGACGCCAAGGACGCAAAACCGAACCCCATCCAGAAATTCATGTTTGCCGGTTACCCGTGGCACGCTGCCTATTCTGGCGACCTAGACCTCACCGGTTTCCGGAAGCCGTCATCCTACTATCGCGACATTCTCTGGAATGGAGGCGATCGCGTCTTCGCAACGGTTCGCTTGCCGGAGCCCGAAGGCAAAGAGATCATTGCGATGGCCTGGAGCGTCTATCCCACTCTTCCCAGTTGGACCTGGCCGGGCCTCGACAATAAGCCGCTCACCGTGGAAATCTATTCCGGCGCGGAACGCGTCCGCCTTTTCCTCAACGACAAACTGATCGGCGAAAGGCCAGCGGGCCGCGACCAAGCCTTTAAAGCCGAGTTCGAAGTTCCCTACGCGCCAGGAACGCTAAAGGCGGAAGGCCTTCGCGGTGATCGCGTTGTCGCCGAAAGCATTCTCGAAACCGCGGGGGATGCCGTTCGGCTAAAGCTCACTGCCGATAGAACCGTGCTCGGCGCCGACGGACAGGATCTCGCGTTTGTCACGGTCGAAGCGCTGGATGAAAAGGGCCGCCTTCAGATGAACAACAACCAGAAAGTCCATTTCGCCGTCAGCGGCCCAGCCACCATTGCCGCAGTGGGCAGCGGCGACGGGCAATCGCCGGAGCTCTATTCCGGCGACGCCTTCACTCTCTTCCACGGTCGCGCCCTCGCCGTCGTGCGCACTTCTCGCAACGCCGGCCAAATCAAATTGGCAGCCAAAGCCGATGGTTTAGCCGCTTCATCGCTCGCGCTTGAATCCAAGCCGGTAACTCTATCGCCCGAGCTTCGATAAGTCTCGCAAGCTCCTGCCTGCGAATTCAGTGGGTGATCAGCGCTACCACTCCCATTCGCTGCTCAATTCCCTCAACGTGCTCTTGCAACCCCTCGGCTTGCAACAGGTCTCGCACATCGCCGTGAACCTCCGCTAGCGCTAGCTTGACTCCACGCGCCGCAAGTTCCCGATTGAGGTCGCTCAGCATGCGCCCTCCTGCAAGATCGATGTTCGCTGAGGTGGAGAGGTCCAAAATCACCAGTTTCAGACCGGCCTGGGCTAGCGCCTGGCTTAGGATTTCAGCCTTCACATTTTGCACGTTGAAGTAAAACAGTCCCGACTCTATCCGGAAGACCAGCACGCCGGGAACGAGCTCGTGTTCTGCGTATCGCGAGACATCCACAAAACGGTCGCTTCCCGGCAGGCGTCCCAACAACAACACGCGGGGGCGGGAAGTGCGCCGAAGCAGAAGCAGTATGGTGAGCACCGTGGCCAACAGCACGCCTTTCAGAATTCCGAAAACCAATACTCCTAGCGTGGCCGCCATAGCTATTCGAAATTCCTGCTTGCTCACCCGCCGGATGTGCATCACTTCCTTCGGATGAATCAGACCCCAGACGGCCATGAAGACCACTGCTGCCAAAACCGGGTCGGGAAGGTTTTTCATGAACCCCGTTAGAAATAGCAGGACCGCTCCGATGCCCACGGAAGCAAAGGCCAGCGCCAGCGGAGTTTTGGCACCGCCTTTTTCATTTACGGCAGATTGCGACATTCCTCCTGCCAGCGGATAGCCGTGTCCCAGACCAGAGGCAAGGTTCGCCGCCGCGAGGGCTAAGAGTTCCTGGTCGGGATTTATCTCGTAGCTATGCTTCAGCGCGAACGTGCGCGCCACCGAGATGCCCTCCACATAAGCCAACAGGAAACACCCGAGTGCCAGCGCGAACAGGTCATCCACTTCATTCCAGGCTACGAGCGGCCACTGCAGGTGTGGCAGTCCAGCTGGGATTGAGCCAATAGTCTTCACTCCAAGTCCGGCCACCGGCATCACCGACATGAACACGATGGAAAGCACGACAACGAACAATGCTACTGGCCGGCGCGGCAAGAGCCACTCGCCCAAAATCAGAAGAGCTAGTGCTCCTACTCCTATCGCGAGCGTCGGCAGATTCGTTTGTCCTAGATGGCCTGCTAATTGCACAATTCGACTGAAGAAGTTGCTGCCCCCCGTTCTCACTCCAAACAGTTTCGGCAGCTGCGTGGAAATAATCACCAGCCCGGCGCCCACTTTGAATCCACTGAGAACGGTCTCGGAGATAAAATTGACGGCGTTGCCGAGACGAAATAGCCAGGCAAGCACGCCAATGACCGCGACTAGCACCGCCGTTGCCATGGCCAACTGCATCTGCCGACCTGTATCGCCGGACACCATGCTGCCCAGAGAGGCACCTACCAGGATCGAGATCGCAGAAGTCGGTCCCACTGCCATCTGCCGGGAGGTGCCAAACACCGCGTACACCACCCCTCCCAGGAGGTAGCAATAGAGTCCCGCTTCTCCCGGCAGGCCCGCGAGGGAGGCATACGCGAGCGAAACGGGAATGGCGTACGCCGCGAGCGTTAATCCCGCAACAAAATCCAGACGCAGCCACTGCTTTTGGTACTTCGGTACCCAGTAGAGGACGGGCAATGCAAAACGAAGTCGCTGGCCGAGAGTTTGTGTGTGTTGTAGTGATGTGGCCACGGGTGGTGCGTCGTCGCTTCTAGAAGGCTCCACAATTGCTCCAAGTCTAGGAGCAACCCCTTGAACCGACATCTGTGACTATTGACAGATCGTTCTTTTCAAAGGGGGGACAAACGGGACGATGACTGATACTTCTTCTAGCGGAACGAGTGCGTAGCCCTGGGGGCTCCGATACGATCCCACCCACTCCAGTGGCCACGCCAAATGACTCTGTCCAGTAAACTCCTTCAGCTCGGGCGGGTGGCCGCCAATTAACAAGCCGGGATGATTATGTTTTTTCCGGAAGTGGCCTACCCTTTGAAATTGTGGAGGCCTCTACTGGGACTGCACGAGTGGGATTTGCGCCGACAACTGTAGATCGACAATGGCCTGCACCTGACGTTCGATCTGGAAAAAGGTCGCTACCTTCGAGCCCGCCACAACCTTGCTGAAGATCGGGAAATATTTGATCCGCAGTTGCGCGACTTTCTCTTCCACCGCCAACGCCCGGTTGGTTAGGCTGAGAGCCTGATCGTCATTCATTTTGCCGTAGGCGTCCGCGTATTCCTTGATCACGGCGTACTTCTCGTCATTGATCTTCGCAAGTTCCGCAACGTACTGGTCGTAGACAGGCCAGAATTTCGTCGCATCGGTATCTGTGAGTTTCAGATTCGCCGCGATGGTCTGTTTCTTTTTCGACCGGACGTCTTGTCGGAGCATTTGAATATCGCGCTCGATGCCGGCTTGGGATGTGGCGGCGGATTGGGAACCAGACGTAGCGCCGGACTGCGCCGTCGTTCTGGGAGTGCACGCCAGAACAGCACCTGCTACGAAAGACAGAACAGCGAGTGTCTTTTTCACAAATGTTCTCCTTTGTTCCTGTGAAGCCAATCGACGGACAGAGTGCCCCACTTCTGCACTAAGGATGTCACCCGCAAAGCACAACGAGCATACGACTTGCAGTATTTTCGAGCGTAGCCTTGGAGCCTACTGTCAACTCTGCCAGTGGGCCGAATCTGCGATAAGCGCCCCCAATAGGCCACCTATGATCAGAATCAGGGAAAGAAACCACCCTAGAAGCCGGCTCACTCACTCCACGGATTGAACGTCTTGATTCCCGCCGCGGCGAAATCTATTTCGTTGCGGGTGACCAGCGTCAGTTGATGGGCTGCAGCCGTGGCCGCCAGGAATCCATCCATGGCACCCAACGGCCTCCCCACCGCGTCCGCCTTTGCGAGCAATTTTCCCCAAAGGGCCGCTACGGTCTCGTCGATGACCACCACCCGTCTTTCAAATCGACTGCGCAGTTCTGTCTCCAGCCACTCTTGCAACTGCGCGCCCTTTCGTCCGGCGGGCAATCGCTCCACTCCATAGCGCAACTCCGCCAGCGTTACGACGCTTAGAAACAGGCGGTCTTCATCCGCGCTTGCCAGCCACTCGATCACGCCAGGGTTAGGACGCGGCTTCACCCATTCCGAAACCACGTTCGTATCCAGCAGGAAGTTCACAGATCGATCTCGCGTGCCGGGTCTTTCCGCCGCTTCAACTCCAGCCCCGCCCCGCGCAGCGGCGAGTTTGCAAAAAACTCCGCCAGGTTCCCCTTGCGGCTCGTTTTGCGCTCCCACTCCTCAGCGGAGACCACCACGGCCGCCGGTTCACCATGCCGCGTAATCCTCTGCGGGCCCTCTTCTTCCGCCCGCTGGATCACCTCGCTCAACTTCGCCTTCGCTTCCGCCACCGTCCACTGCATTTTCTCCGCCTTCACAGCGCCTCCCGCACAAAATAGTCAGTATAGTCATTATAGTCCGAAACTCAGTCTGCAGCCAGACTTTCTAATTGCGGTAGCCAGTCACATCGCGATCCGCTCCCGCCTTCCTCAAGCAGACAAACCACTTACAAGATTACACTTGACAACTAGTAATCATATGTTATAGTTATTCTGTTCTTAAGCGCGGAGGACGCAGGAGCGCTACTGCCTTGCCTCCACGATCCACCCCGCCTCGCCGATCCGCAGTCCGCTCTCTTCCCTTCTCTTGTAGTGGCGGACCTTCAGGTCCGTGCCTGTCGCCCACCTCCCGCGCCTCTTCCTCACTCTTTTCACTCTTTTGCAAAAAATGCCAAAAGTTAACTCCCCTATTTTCAAACTCTTCCATACTCTTCAAAAAAGAGTATTCCGACAACCCTTTTCCCATCCATGCTTTCCGCACTCTTTTGCAAAACACCCGGGTGGCACCCCCTCGGATCCGGCCTCATCCAACTTTAAACTGTCGACTGTCAACCACCTTTCTCCGAGCCCTCTCCCTAACTCCCATAGAATCATATTCTTCGCACACCCCCACCTCCTAACTATCATCGAATCATATTCTTGCAAAAAACAGGGGGCAGAGGGTTCTCTCGGTTACTTTGTCCGCCTTTTTTCGTACATTCTTCGAGAGAGCGCCTCGAGCACCAGGAGGAAGTGCGTCCCTGACAATGGACCCCGCGCGAAATCGCTGGTACATTGCTTGCCACCCGGAGGGTCTCACCTCGAGCACATCCGCCGCATCCATTCGGCTGGGCAGGCTCACCATGAGGTCCCAAAAGTCTTCCGTCTCCCTTACCAATCACAAAACGAAAGCGAGCAAATCATGATTACGCAACTGAGGGCAGCAGCGGCTATCGCCGTACTCGCATGCGCGGGCGCGACAGCCGTTCGGGCACAGGAAGTGAAGCTGGCGACGTCTAACAACAACAGCGAGTTTTTCGCAGCCGCGGGCGTTCCCGCACAGGAAGTCACGCAAGCGGAAAAAGGAAAAACGCTGCTATATCTCGAAAGCACCAAGAAGGGCGTTCTGGATGCGACCAAAGGCCTCTCGGAAGCTCAATGGAATTTCAAGGCTGGACCGGATCGCTGGTCCATCGCGCAAGTGATGGAACACATCGCGGCCGCTGAAGACTACATCCGTGGCATGGTCATCGAGAAGGTGATGCTCGCGCCGGCAGTTCCCGACCGTGACGTGAAAGCCACCGACGACGCCGTGCTCGCCAAGGTTCCGGACCGCTCGCAAAAAGTCCAGGCGCCCGAGCCGCTCGTTCCCACGAACCGCTTCGGCTCGCCCGATGCCGCGATTAAGCATTTCGTGGAGAGCCGCGCCAAGACCGAAGAATTCCTGAAAACGACGCCGGGACTGCGCGATCATGCCGTGGATAGCCCATTGGGCGCGAAGATGGACGGCTACGAGTTTATTCTCTTGATCGCGGCACACAGCGAACGCCACACCAAACAAATCCTGGAAGTAAAAGCGGACCCCAACTACCCGAAGAATTAACGGAGCAACCGCAGCGCGCAAGAACTGAGCACGAAGAAGGACAAGGCTCAACGAAACAAAACAAACAATGGTAAAGGGCTCGGCGGCGTACAACGGCTCCGCCTCGTACTCTGCTTCGTCCTTTGACAAAACAAAAAAGCACAGGGCGATGGACGGCACGGAGTACGAGAAGGAATGCGCGGCAGGCCTTGCTCTCCACGTCAGGCGGGCGTATGTTCTCCCGCAAAGTTCCTCGGAGGGAACAAGCATGAACAATAACTTTTTCAAAAGTGTTTGCGTGGTGGCGTCGGCCCTGGCAGTTTTCGCTGCGGCGAGCTACAGCCAGGAGAAAAAAGAAGCCGACGCGCCGCACAAAATTATTCATTTCGCGGACCTTAAGTGGACACCGATCATCAAAGGCTGCGAACTGGCGCCGCTATCGGGCGACCCAAACGCGGACGGAACGCCATTTGTGATTCGTATTCGATGCGCGGATGGTGCGAAGATTCCGGCGCACTGGCATCCGGTGGACGAAAACATCACGGTGATGAAGGGCACGTTTATGGTCGGGATGGGCGATGCCTTCGACGAAAGCAAAATGCAAAGAATGAACGTCGGCAACTTTCTGACGATGACCAAGGTGATGCATCACTTTGGGCTGTGCAAAGGCCAGACGATTGTACAAGTTCACGGCATGGGGCCGTTCAAGATCAACTGGGTGAATCCGTCGGAAGTACAGCCGCCAGATGCACCGGCGGCAGCCGCGAAACCGTAAAGCTGCGAACCGATCTGCCATGCGGTGAGCGCGGCGCCGGAAATTTCGTTTGGAAAAATCCAGACGCCTGCCGAAAAACTTCGGGCGTGGCGCAACTTAAAATTCTGTGTGTTAAACTCAAACCAGCAGTGGCGCGAAGTGCGCGGCTGCCGGAGCGTGGAACTTCGGGCTCTGTGCAACGAGGTCCCGCGAAACCCGCCAGGCCCGGAAGGGAGCAACGGTATCGGGATAGCCTCGGGTGCCGCAGATCACCCGAAGTTCCTCGCATCGAGAAGAAGTTCAAAGTCGACAGTTGAAAGTCGAACGTGAACGGCGAGGAACGTGCAACATGCTTTTGGGTGGAACAGTTCTCGTTGCGTTTTTCCTGGGGTGCATCGGAGTGGCGCATTTTCTTTTTTGGCTCAACAAGCAGAGCAGGAGTGCGAAGTCGACTGGCGCGAAATGAGCTATCAGGTCATAGCCCGGAAGTGGCGTCCGCAGACGTTCAGTGATCTTGTCGGACAATCCCATGTGACATCGACGTTGGCGAACGCGATAAAAAATGATCGCGTGGCGCATGCGTATATTTTTTCGGGAGCGCGCGGCGTGGGGAAAACCACGGCGGCGCGGATTTTGGCGAAGGCCATGAATTGCGTGAAGGGGCCGACGGCGGACCCATGCGGCGAGTGCGATTCGTGCAAAGAGATTGCGGCGGGAACTTCACTCGATGTGATCGAGATTGACGCGGCTTCGAATCGCGGCATCGATCAGATTCGCGAGCTGCGCGAAATGGTGCGGTATGCGCCGGCGGCCTCGAGGAGCAAAGTTGTGCTGCTAGACGAAGCGCACATGCTGACCACCGAGGCTTCGAATGCCCTTCTGAAGACGTTGGAAGAGCCGCCGGACCGCGTGATTTTCGTGATGGCCACGACGCAGCCGGAAGATTTAGAGGACACCATCCGGTCGCGGTCGCAGCATTTTCATTTCCGGGCGCTGACGTTTGCGGAGATTACGGGACGGCTGGAAGAGATTGCAGCAAAAGAAAATTTGAAGATAGAAGCGGGCGCGCTGGCGGTAATTGCGCGGATGGCGGAAGGAAGTTTGCGCGACGCACTGTCTTTGCTGGAGCAGGCGCGGGCATATTGCGGCGACGTGATTCCGGACAAGGAAGTGCGCGAACTGCTCGGCGTGGCGCCGGAAGACTCGCTGAACGAATTGGTGGAAGCGATCGCGGAAGGATCGGCGGACCGCGCGCTGGGACTGGTGCACACGTTTCAGAAAGAAGGGCGCAACCTTCAACATTTTTGCCGGGAAGCGATCCGGCATATTCGCAACTTACTGATCGCGCGGGTGAGCGGCGCGGATTCGGATTTGATTGCGGCGACGGCGGATCAGCGGCCCGCGCTTGCAAAAGCAGCGGCGCAATTCACGGAAGAGGACCTGACGCGATTTTTCCAGATACTTTTGCAGACGGATGATGATCTGAGGCGGAAGCCGGATCCGCGAGTCCATCTGGAGATGGGATTGTTGCGGCTGATCAATGCGCAGCGGCTGGCGCCGATGGAAGAGTTGTTGGCGGAACTGCGCGGCGGCGCGGCGGCGACATCGAGCGGTTCCGGCGCGATGCGCGGCAACGCAGCATTCGCGGCTCCTGCGGTTACGCCACAAGCATCACCGGCGCGGAGTTTTTCTGCCGCGCCCACACCGCCGGCGAGGATCGCTACACCTAGTTTTGGAACGTCCGCGGCAGCAGCGACGGCGACGGCACGCGCGGAAATAAAAGCCGTTCCAGTTGAGACGCCAACACGCGAAGAGATAAAGGCCGCCGCGTCAGCGGAGCCAGCAGCAACCGTAGAGCCAACGGCTGAATCTGAGCCAGAGACCGAGGCAAGTACGGAAACAGTGGCCTCGGAAACTCGCGCTGCAGGAATCACGCAGGAGCAAGTTGCGGAGATCAAGACGGCGATTCAGGCGCAGCAAAAATTTCTCGGCGAGATCATGAACCAAGGCAGCCGTTGGGAACTGGAAGGCGCGGAGTTGCGAATTTATTTTTCGGCGGACAAGCGTGCGTTCGCGGAGATGATGGAAGGACGCGACTCGCTGGAAAAGGTCCGTACCTGTTCGAGCAAAGTGCTGGGCCGCGCGGTAAGAGTGTGTGCTAAAGTAGAAGCAGTTGCAGCGGCTGCGCCGCGCGGAATTTCCGGAACACAGGAATTGCGCGAACAGTTCGAACGAGATCCGATGGTACGGTCGATGCTGCAACGCTTCGGAGGAAAAATCTCCGAAGTAAAATGGCGCCAAGAGGAGTCCTGATGGAAGTCAATGCGATCCAGCAGATGCTCTCGAGGTTGCGGCAGGTGCAGGAAGACTTGCAGCAACAAGTGAATGGCGTAGCCGTGGAAGCTTCGGCGGGCGGCGGCATGGTCACCGTCAAGATGAACGGGCAGAAGCAAATTGTGGACCTGCGGATCGAAAAAGAAGTTTTTGACAGCAAGGATCAAGAAATGTTGCAGGATCTGGTGCGCGCCGCGGTGAACGAAGCGTCGCGCCGCGTTGACGATGAACTCGCCAATCAGATGAAGAATCTCGCTGGCGGCATTCCCGGGATCGCGGGAATGAAAATCCCCGGATTATTCTGAAGTGGCGTAAAAGGAATTAGATGGTTGACGAACTCCGCCGGTCGACCGTTCCTCGAAGCAGAATCTTTTTGGCAATCCTCCGGATCAGCCGTGATTTAGGGTGTCCAGCGAGGACATGGCTTCCCTGCCGATAGCTCGCCCGCCTAAGCGGCACCTATGGATGTTCCTTGTCTTTGGCCTGTTTCTCCTGATCCTCTTGTGCAGCCTATTTGTTGCATCCTTATTTTTTGGAATTGTGCCCCCAATCACCGGCACAGTCGTTGACGCAGTCACCGGCACACCTGTGCCGGATATGAGCGTGTGTTTGCAGTCGCGCGTTCTTGATTTTGGGAAGCATCGTATCGTGCGAGAAGAAATGAGTAAGAGTGATCCCGCCGGAAGATTTTCTTTTGCGAGCTCCATTTACAAGCCAGATCTCTTAGAGCATTGGGTCGGATACTCGATCCGAGTGACCGATGCGAGGGTGGAGCCTCTGCCGCCGTGCGGAGCAGAACTCGTCCCGGGAGCCCTAAGCTATTATGGAGAAGGGATAGAATGGAAAACGGGGGAAGAGGGAAGTCGGGTCTATTTCCCTGTGGCTTTCGTGCATGAAGCCTTCGGGCCGAACTCGCTGGCCGAAAGTTCGGTGCGGCGAAAGATGAGCTTCTCATTCAGGGTGCGCATAGAGATGATTCCCCTTTTGGCAAATGCGAACCAGTGCCAGTCCATCCAGGATTCGTTGCTTGCCGCGTATTGCGCCGAGCTAAACAATTCCGCCGCCGCGGAGAGGCTGCGCCAACGAGTTAGCGGAATGCCTGCAACTCGTTGAAAGACATTGGCCGATAAAGATGGCGCTGGACGCCGCAGCCCATCCTTACTTTACGAATTTGCCGTCGTGAACTTCGTATTCGACGTGGAACGGCTTTTGCGTTTTGCGATTTTCCCAGTGCTCTTGGGCGATTAGGCGATTGATTTGGTCGAGGCGCTCGGAGGGGAGCGGGTGCGAGCGGAAATAGCCGGTGAGGCTTTGGATGGCGAGTTCGGAGAGTTCTTGTTCAGGGCTTTGTGCGTGAATAACGTATTCGTTGCAAAGCTTGTCCAGGCGCGTAAAGAGGGTGACGGCTCCGTAGGGCGAATAGACGGATTCGACGGCGAGGCGAACGCCTTCGCGATCGGCTTCGAATTCTTCGTCTTTGTGGTAGCCGGCTTGCCAGAATTCCAGCGGGACTTGCAATAATGCACCGATGATTTCGAGATTCAGATTTTTCAGCTTGGCTTCGATCTGCATGCGCTCGATGCAGTGATAGTGATCGATGTGCTCGACTTCGTGGGCGAGGATGCTGGCCAGCTCGTCCTCGGTTTCCATTTGGTCGAGCATGCCTTCTCCGATGTAGACGGGTCCGCCGGGGAGCGAGAAGGCGTTGATCATGTTGTGATCGGGGATGAGGTGAAAGTTGTAGTCGAGATGGCGATGAGCGTGGGCGGAAACAGTGCCTCCAACGCGGCGGACATATTTTTGGAGGGCTTCTTCTTCGGGCGTGAGCTTTCCCAGAATGCCGGAATAGTTGGCGGCCAGGTTGCGGCCGATGGCGACTTCCTGTTCGTCCGAGAGGCGCGTGAAATGCATGGGGACGCGCGTGAGGTCGCGTTGCGCGTCGGCGGCCATGTTCAGAATGGCGTTGGGTGAGACGGGAGGGGACTTGGCGCGGCGCTGGCTCCAGTAGAGGCCGGCGAGGGAGATGCCGAGCACCGCGAAGAAAATCACAAAGACGACGGCGCGCTTCATTGGTGATGCTCGAAGACTTCTTTGAATTTCGTGTGGAGCAGGGCAACGGCGAGGATTACGCCGCCCACTAATGCAAAAGAGATGCCTCTTTCCAACAAGGTCTCACGCCAAAAATCCATGGCGACAATTTTCCCAATGCAGAGCAAGAACAGGGCATAAGCGGTCAGACGATAGCTGTGTTCCTTGACGAGGTAGGCAAGCAAAACGATGCAGAGTCCTTCGAGACCCCAGGAGGCCGTGACCCACTCGGCATTCATTTTCAGGGCGAACATCGTGGCGACCAGGATTACGGGAACGAAGAACTGGAGTTGCTCGGGCCGGGCGACAAGTGCGCTCGAGATTTTTTTCCAGCGGCTGGCGTTGGCGGGCGGCGCGTATCGTCCGCGAATTTCAAATGCAAAGTAGAGGGTCGCCAGCAAAATCGCCGAGGCCGAACCCACGACAAAGTAGCGGCCGCTCCAATTGCCTCCGGTCAAGTAACTGCCACCGAAAAGATTGTGGGCCATGCCGCGGGCAAAGGTTCCCAGAGTGAGAAGAATTCCCTGGTGCAAGAAAATGGGACGGCGTAGGGCCCAGGCGGCCGCGAACAAGGCAAGCGCGAGGGCAGCGTAGGAGGTGACGACCCATTCGTCCGGGAACTGGAAATAGAAAAGCGCCGCGAGAGTGCCGGTTCCGAGATAGGCGACAAAGGAATCGAAGCGGAAGCGGCGGGCGCTCGATGTGTTTTCTTCGCTGGCGGGCAGCTGCGCGTAGACGAAAAAGAAAATCAGGACGAGCGGAGCGACCGTGATCATGCGGTCGCTCAAAAAGACGCCGGGGTCACCTGCGGCGAGGTTCGCAAAGAAAATGCGGGCGAAAGCGGCGGTGAAGGCCACGTAGGACTGATAACGGAATTGCGCGATCTTGCGGAGCAGGCCGTATTCGAACAAGATGAGGCCAAAAATGGCGAGGCCGACAGCGAGGCTAAGCGGCTTGAGCTCTCGCCAGAGAAGCAGGGAGCCGATCAAAGAAGCAGACCAGGAGTAAATGTGGTGAAAATCGCGTGCGCGCCACTGGTCGGGCATGCGGACGAGGCGGGACATGGCGTAGAAAACGACGGCGACGATGGAGAGAGAAAGGAGGCGGACGCTGAGGCCGTGCCAGGTTTCCTCGACGTACATATTGATGCTGACGCTGCGGAGCATGGTGAGCGCTGCGAGAGCGTGAGCTTGCCAACGCAGATCGTCGAGCTGGAAGCGGCGGTCGACGGCGGCGAGCGCGAAGGCGAAGAGGGCCCAGAGCGCGGCGAGCCAGCCGCTGCCTGCGGAAACTTCGTACCACATGAGAAGAGCGAGGAGCGATGTGGCAGCGGTGGTGTGCAAGTACGCGGAGACGAGCCTATAGGGCGCGTCGGGAGCGGTGGCTCTGCGTGAGATGGCGTAGAGGCCAGCGGCGACGAGCGAGACGGTGATCATGCGAACGCTGAAGTGGCCGTAGTAGGTGGTGAGGTGATAGTTGTAATCAAAGGTGCGCGCGATGGCGGCGATGGCGAAGAAATGTTCCTGGAAGCCGAGGTGCGGGAGATTCCAGCGGCGGCCGACGAGCGCGAGGATGATTCCTGCGGCGAGGAAGAAGACGGCCATCCAGCCATGCGGAGCTTCGGCAAAGATGAGAAGGCCGACGAAGAGTGCGGCGGCCCAGGTGTAAGCGTTGCGGATGATGGATTCGAATTCTTCGAGAGCGTCGGCGGCGATTTTGGCGAGGACGTAGGCGCCGGCAATGACGAGGCTGACGGTGAAGAGACGCAGAGAAACGTGGGGCCAGAATGGCTCGTGGAGGTTTATGTTGAAAGTGTAGGTACGAATGAATGCGGCCAGCGCAACGACATTGGCTTGCCAAGGGAGATGGCGATAGCGAATCCAACGAGTGGTGAGCGCGAGAGCGGCGGCGAAGACGATCCAGCCAACGGCGATCCACGGGGCGCGGAGGGCTTCTTCGATGGCCCAAGTCATGACGCCGGCGGCGAGCCAGGTGTAGGCGACGCGGGCGATTTCGGCGTGGCGTTCGTTTTCGACGCCGAGGCGTTTGGCGATCCAGTAGCAACCGGCGACGACAGGAAGCGCGGCGAAAGCGTGGACTGGCATGGTGTGCCAGATGTGGAGGTTGGATTGGTCGGCAGTAAGAGCGGTGAATACGGCGAGAAGCGTGATGGCGTGCGCGTGAAACGCAAGGACCTGGTAACGCATTGCGCGCGCGTTTTCGGAGAGCGCGACGGCGAAAGCGATGAATAGAAGCGGTTGCCAGAGTTCGGGCGCTTCGAACCAGATGAGCGCGGCGAAGAGAGCGGTGCCAGCGAAGGCGAAGAGGCCGCGGAAGGTGCGCTGCTCCTGATCGTCGCGGAGGGCGGCAAGTTTGGCGGTGAGATAGAAGATGGCGCCGAGGATAGGAAGAGTGAGAAGGCGCGCGGTGATGTGCGCGTGCGCGGGGCTTTCGATGTGGAGGTTGAAGGCGAGCGTGCGATAGAGAGTGAGCGCGCCGAGCAGTGCGTACTGAATTTGGAGATGGCGCGATTCGAGCCGGCGGCCAATGAATGCGAGGGCGAGCATGATGGCGGCGAAGGCGACGGCGGTCCAATCGTAGGCGAAGAGAGCCCAGGCGGCGGTGGCAGTGGCGAAGGCGCCGAAGTAGGAATGAAAGGCGAGTAGCCGAGTGTCGAGAGCGGTGCGGAAAGATTCTTTCCAGCGCGAGCCGATGTAGAGCGCGTTGAGATAGAGCGCTAAGCCGCAGACGGCGAAAAGGAGGCCAGCTTTCGGAACAATGATTTCCGAATGCGCGCGGAATAGGACGAGCGGGCGGAAGTTGTAGGCGAGGAGATCGATGCCGACGAGCAAGCCGGTGAAGAGGCCGACACGGAGGAAGACGACTTCTTCGAAAATGATTCCGGCGAAGAGAAAAACTTCGGCGGCGACCAGCCAGAGGTAGGCGACGTCGTTGCCGGAGAAGTGGGACGGAACGGCGACGATCATCAGCGCGGCACCGAGCAGACTTAGAATGGTGAACGCGCGACGGCGACGGCGCGTGATAGGGAGCTGCGCGAAGATGAACTCGAGCGCGCCAATGAGAAGCAGGGCAATGTAGGCGAGGTGGGGGTCAACAGATTGAAACTTCATGACACCGAGGAGGAGAAGGGTGTTGAGGAGCGCAGAGACCGTGGAGACGTGCTCTTCGAAATCGGTTTTGACGCCGCGGAGGATGTAGGAAATGCGGAACGTCAGCCAGTAGAAGAAGAGCATGGCGAGGCTGGCGTGGTATTCGGGGAAGGCGCGGCCGTGGGCGCCGTTAGGGCCGAGGATTTTGTAGAGCCAATAAAGATGATTGAGGTAACTGGAGAGGATGCCGAAGACTTCAAGTTCGAACCAACCCATTTTTAGGACGATGGTGACAAGGCCGATGGCGAGGAAACCGCCTGCGAGCAGGCCGTAGACGGTGCTCTCATTGGCGCCTGAGAGGGAGACCGACGGAATTTCGCTGAAGCTCAGAGCAACCGTTGTGTAGCCCAGGAGAAAGGAGAGGCCGGTGACGAACTGGGATTTGTAGCGAAGCGTGTGCGCGGTCATGGCGAGAGCCACGACAAGCATGAGGACGCAGTCCAGCACGAGAGAATCGAGGACGCGCATCGCGGGGAAATTGTGGATGCCGTAGGTGGTGCCGAAGAGCAACGCCCAGCCGCAGCCGATTCCCACGCGGCCGAGAAGTCGATAGCGTTCGCGCTTCTCCAGGAAAATGCCGCCCGCCAAAAACAGGAACGCCACGAGAAAGGAAACGATGGTTTTTCCCGCGGCTCCAAAGGATTGCAACTTGTACAAGCCTATGGTGGTTACGCCAATGACGACCATGATGCCGCCGAGCTTGGCAAACCAGTTGGTGCCGAGAGCGTCTTCGAGGGCTGAGATTGCTTTCATGCGGTCGCGCATGGTTGGTCTCGGCGCGGGAGTGCGTAGTGGTGAAAATGGAGGCGGCGTGGAAACGCGGGCGGCCACTGCGGGCGGAATCGCAGCGGGTTGGGGCGGGGGAGGCGGCGGAGCGGCGGACACGTGGGGGATGGTTGGCGACGCGCTGACTTTGGGAGGCGGAGCTTGTGGCGCGGGGGCGAGCGGTTTTGGCTCGACGGGCTTGGGCCCGACGGGCACGGCCGGGGCTGGTGGCTTTTGTGACGACGCGGGCGCGGGAGGAGAAACAGGCGGAGTGACAGTCACAGGAGCGGGCGGCACAGCTGGCGTGGGAACCGGCGGCATGGGTGTAGGCTGAATTTCTACGCGCGGAGGGGCCACGGGGGGAGGGTACGTGGGGACATGGGGAAGGGACTGGGGAACGGGGATGGCCGCGGGCTGACGAGCTTCAGAGGAGGCGGGTTTCTCTGCGGCGGGGGTTGCGGGAGGCGGGGTGGCGGCGAGTTTGGTTTGGAGCTCACCGACGACGCGCTGCAATTTTGTGAACCTTTGGGCGTTTTCTTCGGCCTGCTCGTTGAGAAGTTTACGAAGGCGGGATTGACGTACAAGAAGATAGATGAACAGAACCGGCGCGGTGAGCAGCGTCAAGCCATAGAACACGTACAGTAGGTAGAGAAAGGGCAAGGGCGTTCCTCTGGTGTACTGCTCGGTTAGTTCTGATGGTAGAACGGGGCGGGGGCGGATTCTTGCAATTTGTTCCCGGGGCACCCATAGGTAGTAACCATCAAGGCGCTAAGCTCTTTTGTTTAAATGGCTTACGAGGGTGTCACGGGATGCCTAGCTGGCGTGGCGCCGCGAATTCCCCAAGGTCAGAGTGCTACGTGGAGTGAGGGCGGAGCGGGCGGATTTTTGGGGAGTGTCCTAATTTGAAAGATGGCCTTGCGAAGCGTGAAAGGTGGGAGTGAGTTAGTTGTTAGTTGCCCTTTCCATCAGTCAAAGGCTATACGCCAGCGGATGCTTGGGCTCGTAAAGCATGATGTCGTCCGCGCCAGGTACGGCCATCATGACCACGAGGCCGTACCCGTGATCCTGAACTTCGCCGTGGAACTCCGCTCCTTTGCCTTTCAGTTCAGCGACCGTGTGTGAGATGTCGTCGCACATCAGGGAGATCAGATGGTGCCGCGGCGATTCATACGTCTTGCCATCGTAGACGCTATGGGTCGGGTGCACGCCCATCTCACTCCGCCCGGTCTTGAATATCAGCCAACCCGCGCCTCCGCCCAGCGCATCCTCGACGTAGGGCCAGCCGAGGACGTCGCGAAGGAATGCGCGCGTTGCGGGGGCATCATCGGAATAAATCAGGGTGTGAATGCTGGTGATCATCAGACTGAACTACTGAACTTCTGAAATCGCCAAAAATTGTACTCTTTCGGTCTATCGCCAATCAAGAAGCCGTTCATCGGACTGGAGATCGAAATTAGGACCCTACCGATTTTTGGGGTGGTTTGCGTGGAGATGCGGGGCTGTGCTACACATCATGCATGCCTGATTTTGCCGCTCCTGTGGAACGACTGATTGATGAGCTAAAGCACCTGCCTGGGATTGGACAGAAGACCGCGCAGCGGCTTGCCTTTTTCATTTTGCGCTGCCCGCCGGAAGACGCCCTAGGGCTGGCCGATGCGATTCGCGACGCTAAGGAAAAAATTCGCGAGTGCTCGGTGTGCAGCAACATTACGGAGAACGATCCGTGCCACTTCTGCACGGGGGCGAACCGGGATAAGAAGATCATCTGTGTTGTGGAAGAAGCCCACAATATCATGGCGATCGAGAAGACGCGGACGTTCAGCGGGATGTATCACGTGCTGGGCGGGTCGTTGTCGCCGCTGTCGGGGCGCGGGCCGGATCAGTTAAGAATCAAGCCGCTGATTGAGCGGCTCAAAGGCGGAACGGTCGAGGAAATTATTATCGCAACGAATCCGACGGCGGAAGGTGAGGCGACGGCTGTCTATCTTTCAAAATTGCTGAAGCCGCTCGGAGTACGGGTGACGCGGATTGGCGTGGGTATCCCGGTGGGTGCAGATTTGGAATATGCCGATGAAGTAACGATGCTGAAGGCGCTGGAGGGCCGGCGCGATTTGTAGTTTCGCTAATCCCGTTAGCGGGCCAGTTGGAACGGAAGTGCAGGTTCTAACCTGAGAAGTTGTCAAAGATTGCCGCAGGGAGCGACTCCTGAACTGCGTTCGTTAGAGGAATTTAAGGAGCGTGGAGGGGGGCTAGTACGTATGGTCACCTCTAGCCAACGAACCTTTTTCGGTATAGAGTTTCATTCCCGCGGAGTGGTCCCCCACCGCAAGGAGATGCGCTTGCCAAGCCTTGCGCACTACATGGCGCAGTACGATCACGAGCACTCTTCCGGATGGAACAAGCTGCTGCATGGCGTCGGCATTCCCATGATTTTTGTGGGGATTGCACTGCTGATTTTGATGAAGTGGATTTGGGGAGCGAGTTTGTTTGTTGGGGGATGGATTTTTCTTCTTGCGGGACACAAAATTGAGGGAAACCATCCGGCGTTTTTTCAAGGACCGATTTATTTGCTGGTAGGACCAATCTGGGTCGCGAAGGAAGCATGGGAGTTCCTCACTGGGACACACCGTACGTCCGCCTCGGAAGCTACCTCGCAAGGTACAACCAAGCAGTCGTGAGCGATCTGGGAGTTCAGCCCAAACTCTAGGAGCGGCGACGGTGTCCATGGAAGAGCAGAGCGGCAATCTTGCCGATGAATCGACGGAAATGATGTCGGAACAGGTTGCACATCAGAACGAGGAATTGCGGAAGCGGCGCAGCACGCGAATTATGCAAGCCGTGCCCCTGGCAGTGACCGGTGTGGATGCGCTGGGGCGGCCATTCACGGAGCGCACGTCAACGCTGATTATAAATTGCCACGGATGCCGGTACCAATCGAAGCATTACGTGCTGAAAAATATGTGGGTGACGCTCGAAGTGCCGCATCCGGAAGCGGGGCAGCCGCCCAGGTCGGTGCGTGGGCGTGTGGCCTGGATTCAGCGGCCGCGGACGGTGCGGCAACTGTTCCAGGTGGCATTGGAGCTGGAAGTGCCGGGCAACACATGGGGCATTGCGTTTCCACCGCCGGACTGGTTTGCCCCTTCGGAAGCGGGGCGAGCGGCGAACGCCTATTCGGGCGCGCCGGAGGTCGCAGCAAAAGTCTCGGACACCGCGGAGATTCATTTGCCTATGACAGAGCCTGAGCCCGCGATGGCGCCTGTGCAGGATAATTTGCGCGTCTTCCCTGCTCCCGCGAGCGCGACCGACGCCTCGCTGCAACTGGCACGGCACATGGCGCGTCTGGTCGCCGACGCGAAGCAGCAAATTCAAGCAGCGGCGCGCGAAGTGGCGGCGCAAGCGGTGGCGGCCGAACGACGTGTGTCGATGGAAGAGTGGACGCACGAATTTTCCGTCGCGCGGGAACAACTGTCGCAGCAGGTCTCGAGCGCGATCGCGAAAATTCAGGAAGAGTCGGATATGCGTTCGCGAGCGGCGCATGGAGCTGCCGCGGAAGCATTACAGCGCGAACTTCCCCAGTGGATTGCGCCACAACTTGAGGAACTTACGCGAGAACTGACGCAACAGATTTCGGACCGCGGCACTGCGGAACGCAACGAGCAAACGCAACATCTTGCGATCGCGGTCGAATCGCTTCGCGCGCTTTGCCAGCAGGCGGAGGAATCCGCCGCGCGGCTGCGTGCGCAGGCCGAACAAGCGGAAACACAAATCGCGAACCGCGCGCAGGAATCGATGAGCGAGGTGGAAGAGGTTGCGCGGCAGCGCGAAGTGGCGGCAAATGCGCACCGCGAGGCCATGAGCGCGGCGGCGAAGGAGATTCAGGAAAAAGTTGCCGCGGCACTCTCGGAAGCGCACTCGTCCTGGCAGGGTCAGCTGCATAGCGAGGTATCGGCAGCTCAGGCGCGGTGGCATTCCACGCTGGAAAACAGTGCAAACGCGGCGCACGAGAAGGTGACCACGGGTCTGGACGAACATGCCCGCGGCATCGTGTCACAGTTGCAGGAAGAAACGGGACGACAAACGGCTGCGGCTCGTGAATCGATGAACGGCAGCCTGGCAGAAGCGGAAAAGCGCGTTGCCGAGTTGCGCGAGTCCTTGCAGCAGGAAGTGGCACGGCAAACCGCGGCCGCTCGTGAAGCCGTGGGAAATGCGGCGAATGAGGCCGAACAGCGTATTACCGGCTTGCGCAACTCTTTGCAAGAGCAGGTAGAGCGGCAGACGGCGACGGTTCGTGAATCGCTTAGCGGCGTTACAAGGGAAAGCGAGCAGCGCATCAGCGGGTTGCGAAATTCCCTTCAGGAACAATCCCAGTGGCTGGAAACTGCCCTGGGAAGAGCCGCTGAAGCCACAGAACGGTTGGAACACTTTTCCGCGCGAACTGAGACTGCGCAGCGGCAGGCACTTGCCGGTTTTGAGTCGCAGGTCGACGACGTGCTTAGCTTGCATCGCAACGAATTACACCGGCAGTCCGAGACTCTTCTCGAAGAGATCAATGCGCGGATTCGCAACACGTTTGAGGAGAATTCGCGGCTCGCGCTATCTCGCTTCGATCAGCAAGTGGAATCCATGGTGCAGCCGCACATCTCGAGGACGGAAGAAGCGATTCACCGGCTGGCCGGTGGCCGCTCGCTCCTGGATGCGGCGCTGACCTTGCAGCAGGACAGGATTCGCGCTTCGGCCGATGAAGCGTTCGCCGAGTCTCTGGCGCGCTTCAGAGAAAATCTTGGCGGCGTGGATCAGATACTGCAAGAAGCAGCGCAGACGGCTGTGGCACGGAACCTTTCGGAAATTGAGGCAAGATCATCCGACCTGAAGCACCAGACGGTAGACGATCTGATGAAATCCGCCGAATGGTACGAGAAAAAAGCGCAAACGCAGATCCAGAGCCTGACAGAAAAAACGGTGGAGCAAGCGGAGAACAAGTTCCGGGAAAAGGCTGGAGAGGTGTCCAGCGTGTTTGCCAGCGAACTGGATCATTCGAGCCGGAGCTTCATAGGCCACACGCAGACGCAAATGGAAGAGGTGGTGCGCGACGCGTTCAACCAGGCGCGTGCCCTGTTCGCGGAAGCGGCGGAGACCACGACGGCGGCCTTCACAGATGAGATTCAGCGGCAGGCGCGGCAGGAACTGGATGGGTTTGGTCAGGAAGCGCAAAGGTCGCTGGGCGAGACGCGCATACAACTGGATGCCGCGCGCGCGGACTTGTCGCAGAAAGTGACTGCCGAGCAGGAAGCGTTCTTGCGACAGTTCCGAGTGGCGATGAGCGGCGCGATGCAGGCCGGAGTTGCAGACGCGAACGCCAAGGTGAAGGCGGGAATGGCGCCATTGCTCGAGTCGTGGCAATCGACGGTCGATACGCATCGCACGGAAATGGGCAACATTTACAGCCAGATGAGCGCGCAGGCGGCCGAGCAGCATCGCGGGCGGCTCGAAAACATTTCGGTACAGTGGATGCTCGCCTCGGTGGCGAGCCTGGATCACCAGTCGCGCGAAGCCATCGCTGGTATCGCGAACAAAGCGGAAGAAACCCTGCGGGAAACTTGTGCGCAGGTCTTTGCCAGCGTTGGCGATGCGCTGCGTGACCGCTTACAGCAGATCGCCGCGAATATGGCGGTTCCTGAGCCGCACCTGTCCCGGTCGCAAACCGCAGGCGGCAGCGACCACTAGTTTCGACTGGCCGCTTGGCGCGATTCGCCTCTCGTCTCCAACACCCGTATAATCAGAGATCTTAACCAACTATGGCCAACCGAGCTTATCTGCGCGTGTGGACGCGCGACTTTTCGCAGACGACCTTGATTGCCCAGTTCGCGAGATTTCTAACGACGGCGCCGCTATCCGCTTCGGAGAACGCATTCAAAGAATTAGTCGTTCGGCCCATCGATGCCACCGAGCTCTCGCTGGCCGAGTGGGACTTGAAGGATTTAGGTTATGGCGCGGCGGAAGTGGCGGCGCTTGCCGCCCAGCACATCGACCTGGACAGCGCGTATATCGTCAGCGCGAAATGGGATCTCTGGAGCTTTGACGTCGAGACTCTCAAGTGGATGAACAAGCCGGAACCGCTGACGCTGACCTGTCACGGCCCGGAATACGACGGTGGCCTTGCCGCATCCGAGGGGCATTTCACGGCGGATTTGGGCTTCGAGCATTTTTTTACGGGACACGGCGGGCTGCTGGCGCCAGGCGCTGCGTCGAATCCTTTCGAGTCTTCCGATCACCCCCTGGAGCATACCTTCCGCCAATGGATGTCGGTCCGGGCTAACCTGAAGGAATATCACGCAAAGACGCGCGCAAACATCCAACAGTTATTCAACTGGGTCGAGGCAATTGAACAGGCATTGCCGGTGGAGCGAAGCGAACTCTGGTCCGAAGGCGAGGAAAATTTTGAAGCGCGGCTGGACGCGATCCTGGCACAACGCTGAGCGCGAATGTCGCCAGCTAGGAACCTGCCGAGGCTCGAAGCTTCCACGAGAGGCTGGCACCAGTTAGAATCGAGAGATTGCAGGCAGGGCTCGCAAGCGCAGAGCGTTCCACGAGGAATGAAACTGCTGGACACGCCGGAAAAGGATGGCACGCCGGGCGTATATTGGTAGTCACGCCGACGGCAGTAAGTCACTGATGGAAAAATCACAAACACACTCGGATTGTTCGACGAAAGCTCCCAAATCTCTTTCCCTTTTTGAGACAAAAAACATGACAGACCTCTTTCTGTCTGGTGTTTCCAGGAGCAGGAGAGTTTTTCGGCGGATGGCGGCAGCTTCTCTCACTCTTGCCGCATTCCTTCTGACAAGTTGCGGCGATGAGCCCGCTCCGAAACCCGCAGTAGAAGAAGCTGCCAAGCCCACCGAGCCTGCCGTGCCCGAGGAAATACAGACGGCGGCGCAGAGTCTGCTTGGAAAAGAGACGCAAGTTTTGGTTTTCGGAGATTTGGCGAAGACCGGCAAGCGGCAATTCCTCGCCGCAAACGTCGTGCCCAAAACTCCCAAGAATGATATTCCTGGAACCATCGTGACGCGCGCAGTGATTGCCGAAGAGACAGACGGGAAATGGACAGAGCTGCTGCGCTGCGATGAATACCTGAAAAACTCAAAGGGATACCTGGCGTTGACGCCTCTCTCTTCGGTTGCGGGCTGGAAAGTGCAATACGAGCAGGATCCCGTCAAGGGAATCCAGCTGTATTTCACGCCGGTAAAGATGGGCGCCGATAAACATGTCCTACCGATCGGCATCGCGTGGAATCCCGCAACCAAACGGTACCAGTCGCTGGACATGACCTACGAACATTTCTTGCTCGAAAAGGCGACGCTGGACACGGCGAGGTCTACACTGCGATGAGCGCGGCGGCAGCCACGATCGGCACAGGCACGGCGGCCAAAAAGCCGCCAAAAACCTCCTCGTGGAAAAATCTCGTTGGATTGTTGCCTTACCTGGGGCGGTATCGCGGCGCGACGGCGCTGGGGATGTTTGCGCTAGTTGTCTCGAGCGTGGCACAGAACGTAATTCCGCTGGCGACCGGTGTGCTCACGGACATTCTCGCGGGTAGCGCGAAGCCGTTCGAGCGAAGCGCGCAGGGGCAGTTGCTCGCAAGTTCGTGGTTGAGCCGGATGATTCCGTATTATTCGCCGCACAGCCGGCGCGCGCTGGGAATTTATTGCCTGATGCTCATCGCTCTTGTTTCGCTTCGTGCGGTGCTTTCGTTTGTGACGCGCTGGGTGCTGATCGGCGTTTCGCGCGACATCGAGTTTGATATTCGCGGCGATTTGTTGAATCGCCTGCTGTTGATGGAACCGGAGTTTTACGTGCGCAACCGGACCGGCGAGTTGATGTCGCGCGCCACCAATGATCTCAACGCGGTGCGCATGGTTTTGGGCCCAGGCATCATGTACAGCGGGCAGACCATCATAGGGATGGCGCTGGCGATTATCGTGATGTCGCAGCTTTCCGGATCGCTGACGCTGTGGGTGCTGCTGCCTGTGCCGATCGTAGCCGTTGTGGTGAAGCATTTCGGCAAGGTGATTCACGAGCTCTACGAAAAAATTCAGGCTTCGCTCGCGACGCTTTCGGCAAGGGTGCAGGAAAATCTTGCGGGAGTGAGAGTGGTGCGTGCTTACGCGCAAGAAGAGGCGGAGATTCGCGGCTTTGACGAGCCGAACCGCGAATACGTTTCGCGCAACGTCGAACTGATTCGCACCTGGAGCATGTTCATGCCGTCGCTCCAGGCGCTCATTGGAATCACGTTTCTGATTGTTTTGTGGCAAGGCGGGCATCTCGTTCTCGGCGGACGTATTTCCTTGGGCGCGTTGATCGCGTTTTACAGCTATCTCGGCATTCTTGTTTGGCCGATGATCGCGCTGGGGTGGGTTACCAATATTTTTCAGCGCGGCGCGGCTTCCATGGGGCGGTTGAACTACATTCTCGCTGCGCAGCCGCAGATTGATGACCGCACCGCGACTGTGCCGGCGGAGCAAAAAGTGGAAGGCGAAATTGAATTCCGCAATCTCACATTTGCCTATCCGACGACGATGGCCGGCGGCAGCGCCAATGGAAGCGGGGCGAATGGCAACCGCTTGGCCGCGGACGGAGTTCTCCGCGACATCAACCTGCGAGTTCCGGCGGGCTCGACGCTCGCGATTGTGGGGCCTACGGGTAGCGGGAAAACGACTTTGGCGGCGCTCGTCGCGCGGTTGTGGGATGCGCCGGATGGCGCGGTGCTCATTGACGGGCGCTCGATTCGCGAATGGCCGCTCGATTCCTTGCGGCGCGCCATTGGCTACGTCCCGCAAGATACTTATCTGTTCAGCGAAACCGTGGGCGAGAATATTGCGTTCGGCCTGCCGAAATTCGATCTGGAGCGCGTGCGTGAGGCCGCGGAAGTAGCGAGTCTCGATAGCGATGTTCAAGAGTTCCCCGCCAAGTACGACACCATGGTTGGCGAGCGTGGCATTACGCTTTCCGGCGGGCAGAAGCAACGCACCGCGCTTGCGCGCGCCATTGTGCGCGATCCACGCATTCTCATACTGGACGATTCGCTTTCGAGCGTCGATACGCAAACAGAAGAGCGCATCCTTAGCCGCTTGCGCGGGATCATGCGCGGCCGCACCACCATTTTGATCGCGCACCGCACTTCGACCGTGCGCGACGCGGACCAGATTGTGGTTTTGCGCGATGGGCGCATCACCGAGCGCGGGACGCATGACGAACTTCTCGCGCACGGCGGTTACTACGCTGACCTCTATCAAAAACAGTTGCTGGAAGAAGAGCTCGAGCGGGCATGAGCAATATGCACGAAGAAGAGAGGCTCGGAAAAGCTTACGACGCGCGCCTGATGCGGCGGCTGATGCAGTATTTGCGGCCCTACAAGTGGCGCGTGGTGCTGGCCTTGGCTCTGGTGGCCGTCGTGACTCCGCTCGAACTCGCGCCACCATGGCTTTTCTGGAAAGCCATCGACGGGTACTTCACGCCCACTCTGAAACATCTCGTTCCGGAGACCGTTGCGTGGCGCGGAATCGAGTGGATCAGTCTGGTCTTCCTGCTTGTGCTGATCTCCGATTTTCTCGCGCAGTATGCACAGATTCGCATCATGCAGCGCGTCGGCCAGCAGACCATGTACGACATGCGCCGCGAGATTTTCGCTTACATCCAGCGCATGCCCATGAGCTACTTCGACCGAAACCCGGTCGGCCGCCTCGTGACTCGCGTCACCACAGACGTCGATGCCTTGAACGACCTCTTTGCCGCCGGCGTCGTCACGATGATCAACGATTTCTTCTTGCTCGCGGTGATGGCGGCGCTGCTTTTCTCCGTCGACCACAAGCTGGCCTTTGACGCCTTCGCCGTGCTCCCGTTCATTTTCGTGGTCACCTATTTCTTCCGCAAGTTCGTGCGCGATGCGAACCGGCGCATTCGAACCGCGATTGCACGCATCAATGCGTTTCTCCAGGAATACATTTCAGGAATGAGCGCGGTTCAGCTCTTCAATCGAGAGCGCAAAGCGCGCATTGAATTCGCCAACCGCAATCGCGACAACATGCTCGCGTGGCGCGACGCCATCCTCGCCTTTGCGCTCTTCTATCCCGCCGTCGAGTTTCTCAGTATCGCGACGATCACCCTCATCTACTGGTCTGGCGGCAATCGCGTACTTTCTAGCGGCCTCAGCCTTGGTGTCTTGACCGCCTTCACGATGTACGCAACACGCTTTTTCCGCCCCATCCAAGACCTCAGCGAAAAATTCAATATCCTGCAATCCGCCATGGCCGCTTCCGAGCGCATCTTCAAGCTGCTCGACGAGCCCATCACCATCGATTCCACCGCCGAGGCCGTTCGCCTGGATTCTCCCCGCGGCGAAATCGAGTTCCGCAATGTCTGGTTCAGCTACCGCGATGTGCCCGAACCTGCCGACGAAGACTGGGTGCTTCGCGATGTGTCTTTTCGCATAGAACCCGGGCAAACGCTCGCCATCGTTGGCCACACCGGCGCCGGCAAAACCACTCTCATTTCCCTGCTGTTGCGTTTTTACGATGTGCAGCGCGGACAGATTCTGCTCGACGGCATAGACATCCGCAAAATCAATATCCAGAATCTGCGCCAGCAATTTGGCATCGTCCTGCAGGATTCTTTCCTTTTTACTGGCACAATCGAATCCAACGTCCGCCTGGGTTCGCCGGGAATCGATCGCAAGACTGTGGAACGCGCCATTGACGAAATCGGCCTCGGCGAATTTGTTCGCGCGCTGCCCGAAGGCGTGGACGCCAGCGTCAACGAGCGCGGTTCCACTCTTTCCGTAGGCCAGCGCCAGCTTATCTGCTTCGCGCGAGCGCTCGCCCACAATCCGCGCTTCCTGATTCTGGATGAAGCCACCTCCAGCGTCGACACCAAAACCGAACTGCAAATTCGCGAAGCGCTCGACCGGCTGCTTTCCGGGCGCACCTCGCTCGTCATCGCGCACCGTCTGAGCACAATTCAATATGCTTCGCGCATTCTCGTCTTTCACAAAGGCCGCCTCCGCGAACAGGGCGCGCATCAGGAACTTCTGGCACAGCGCGGGATCTACTACCGCCTCTATCAGCTCCAGTACAAAGAACAGGAACTTGGCCTGCCGGAAGACACGCGGGACTCCGCCGGCAGCCTTGCCGATCGGCCTCGCGGCCCGTTTCCCACTCCGCAGCCCGCAACGGATTGAGCGCCGCACCGACACCGCATGCCACCGATTCCGCTCTTACTTTCCGCAGGCGAAGCTTCCGGAGATATGTACGCCGCGCGCCTCGCCACAGCTTTGCAAAAGCGGATGGATGTGGCTCTCTTTGGCATGGGCGGTCCACAAATGCGCGCCGCCGGTGTTGACGTCATCACCGATTATTCCGAAGTCTCCGTCGTCGGCATCACGGAAATCCTCAGTCACCTTCCCTCTTTAGTCCGCGCCATGCGCCGGCTCGTCTCCGAAGCAGGGCGGCGCAAACCGCCATTCGCGATCCTCACCGATTTTCCCGGCTTTCATCTTCGGCTGGCGCGCAAGCTTCGGCCACTCGGCGTGCGTAACATTTACTATATCTGTCCGCAATTCTGGGCATGGAGGCCATGGCGAGTGCGCGTAGTGCGCCGCCGCTTTGCCCAAGCGCTTTGCATTTTTCCTTTCGAGGAAGCATTCTTCGGCGGTGCAGGCGTACCCACAAAATTCATCGGCCATCCGCTGGTCGGCACGGTGCAAGCCACGCAAAGCCGCGAGGAATTTTGCCGCCAGAATAATCTCGATCCAAGCCTGCCTGTAATCGCGATTTTGCCCGGCAGCCGGCACGCCGAACTTGCCCAGCACATGCCGGTGATTCGTGAAGCGTGTAAGCTCATCCAGGCGCAGCGCCCGGCGCAGTTTGTCCTCGCTGCAGCCGCTCACAGCAACTTGGCTGAATTGCAAGCAGGCTGGAACCCCGCGCTTAGCGTGCGCGTCATCGAAAATCAGACGTACAACGCCCTGGCCGCGGCCGACGCTGCTATCGTCTCCAGCGGCACAGCAACCGTCGAAGCAGCGCTCCTCAATGCCCCCATGGTCGTCGTTTATCGTGTTACGCCCCTTACAGCCCTGCTCGCGAAACCGCTGGTCCGAACCTCTTACTTCAGTATGGTGAACCTGATCGCCGAGCGCCGCGTCGTCCCCGAGCTCATCCAAAAGGACTGTACCCCTTCAAAGGTTGCGGATGAGGTCCTTCGCCTTCTCAACGACCCTCGGGCGAAGGAAGAACTCCGCTCCGGCCTTGCCGAAGTCCGCGGGCATCTGGGCCCTCCGGGTGCGGTCGATCGAGCCGCCGACGCGATTGCTGCTCTTCTCTCAAGTGTCGCTGGCAACGCTTAGGCGGGTCTCTGCTATCCTATATAAGCAGAATGGTGTCGGTTTGCACCTCTTCGTGAGGTGCCCGGTGAAGATACCAAAGGAAAGGTAGTTTGATGCCCCTCCGCCGAAAAATTTCTATCGAGTTCGCTGCACTGCTTCTGATCGGGCTGGCCTCTGTTCCCACTCCGCTTCGTGCCCAGGCTCCTCCCCGACCGGTCGGATTTCTCGCCGAACACTACGACATCTCCGCCACGCTCGATTCATCGCACCAGGCCATCAGCGCCGTCGCCAAAATCGATTTTCGCGCCACCGACGTTTCCAGCAGCATCCGCGTTGAGCTGCACCCGAATCTGGTCGTCAGCGACGTAAAAACCGCCGACGGCAAATCCATCGGCTTTGGCCGCGATTCGATGAATCCGCTCTACTTGATGGCTACTCTGCCGACTCCTGTCGCCGCGGGTGGCCACGTGACCCTGACGTTCACCTACGCCGGATTGCTCGCCAATGAGGAAAACAGTCCCGTGCCAGGCGTACGGGCCGCGGTTATCGGCCACGAGAATGCCTATTTGCTGCTCCCTGCCAGATGGTTTCCCCTCACAAACTATCCGTCGAACCGCTATACCGCAACGTTTCACTTGAACGTGCCAGACTCGTTTGCGGTGGCCGGTTCGGGGAAGAGTGGCTCTCCGACGCCGCTTGCAGGAAAAAGTGGGTCCGATGGCGGACGCCTTCTTTACACCTTTGAATGCAAAACGCCCGGCCCACATGGCACCTTCGTCGCTGGCAATCTTCAACTGAATCCCAAGCAGTCCGAAGGTATCGATGTCGCTGTCTATGCTCCACGAACCGATTCCGCCAACGCGCAAGGGTTTGCCGACGATGTGGCCCGCGCCGTTACCGTTTTTTCCGACATTTTTGGCGGCCTGCAGGAGACGGAGTTCACCGTCATTCAATTGCCCGACGGCACCGTACGCGATTTCGCCGCACCGGGCGTCCTTTTGCTTAGCCGCCGCCTTTGGGAGCCGAAAACGGCCGAACGGACCATTGCTCGCCTGGTTGCCTCACAATGGTTCGGCAATTCCGTGCTTCCGGCCAGCGCGGCTGATGTTTGGGTTACCGATGGCCTCACGCGATATTGCGAAGAAATTTATGCGGAGCAAAGCGCAGGGAGAGAAGCCGGCCTTCGTGTCGTCGACGAATTTGCCGTTGGTGCCCTGATGTATGACGATGCCTCCCCAATAGCACAGGCCGCCAGGCTAGCCCCTTATTCCAGCGATTACCGCTCGGTTGTTCTTAACAAAGGCGCGATGGTGTTTCACATGCTTCGCGGCCTGATGGGTGACGTCGCCTTCAAAACATTGCTTCATGATTTTGCAACCAAATACGCCGGTAAGACGGCGACCATCGACGATTTCGTGAATCTGGCCGACAGGGATGTTCAAGCCGCCACCAAGCCGGGCTTCGTCGCTCCGAATCTACGTGGATTTTTTGTGCAGTGGCTGAATTCCACCGGAGTACCTGATTTCACGACGGACTTCGTCGTCTATCGCACACCGAAAGGCTTCCGCATCGTCGGCAAGATCAAGCAGCCCATCGACACGTTCAGTATGCCTGTCGAGCTGCGCATCGATACCGAAGGCAATCCAGAAACGAAATGGGTGGATGTGCTGGGGATGGAGTCGCCATTTACAGTCGAGACCTTTGGACGTCCAAAACCGGGCGGCATCAAGGTTGACCCCAACAATCTCGTGCTCAAGGGAAGCGTTTCGTTACGCGCCCGCGCAGCCATTGCCCGCGGCGAAGAGCTCGCCGAACTTGGCCGATACTACGATGCGATTGGTCAGTACCAGCGCGCTCTCTCGATCCAACCCGGCCGGCCGCTCGCCAATTTCCGCATGGGCGAAGCCTTCTTCTACCAGAAAAACTACCAAGCCGCCGCCAACGCCTTCCGCGAATCTCTGCAAGCCGTCCCCGAGCCATCTGAGAAATGGACCGAAGTCTGGGGCCACATCTACCTCGGCAAAGTCTTTGACCTGCTGGGCCAGCGCGAACGCGCCGTCAACGAATACAGCAAAGCTAAGCAAACCAACGACGACACCGGCGGCGCTCAACAGGAATTAGAACGCTGGCTGAAGAAGGCTTATTCCGAAGGCGGCATCTCTGCCGCAAACCCCGCATCCGGCGCAACTCCGGCATCTGCCACGCCACCACCGCCCCCCGCAGGCGACCGCCCGGTCCTGAAAAAGCCCGGCCAATAAGGGCTCTCGTTTTTTTCAAACCTGAGGTTGAACGGAAACGCCATGGCAAATTCCGCAAGTGCGCATAGCCCGATTCAGGGTTCTTAGCCCTCTAGAGCTAAGTTATTTGGAATGAACACTTATATAAGTGTATCAAAATAAAGGACTTTATCTTCCTTTAGAATGAACACTTACGCAACCCCCCGGGGGGCCAGATTATTGTTAACCAGTATCGCCCGACTTCAACCCACATATATTTCAGTCTTGCGGCGGCTTCCGTGCAGATTTACTAACAGGAGCCGACAATGTGGCATTCCAAGCTCGCTTAAACACTTCACATGCCTGCTCGTCGAACAACACAAAGTAAACCTTCTCGAGTGACGTTTCGCCTTTCAGGTGCTGCACCGCCTCTTGCAGCATGATGGACGCGCACTCTTCGATGGGGAACCCAGCGATGCCTGTCCCCACGGCGGGGAAGGCGATGGTCTTCAACCCACGCTCTGCGGCAATGCGCAGGGAGTGGGCAACGGAAGTGCGCAGGTTGGCTGCCGTAGTTCCTCCGCCGAGCTGCATGCTGGCCGCGTGGATAACGTGACGCGCCTTGAGTTTGCCGCCACCGGTGATGGCCGCGTAGCCCACCGGAATACTTCCGATGTCATCGCATTCGCGCTGGATTTCTTCGCCGCCTTTGCGCCGGATCGCTCCAGCCACGCCCGCGCCCAGTTGCAGATCGTTGTTTGCGGCGTTGACGATCGCATCCGTTTCCATATCAGTCAGATCGCCCTGCTCTATCACAATTTTTCCTGTCAACGTCCTCTCCATAATTTGCCTCTGAACTATCACCTACTGCTCATTTGGCTCCGAGAAAAGCGTGATGAGCCGATCTGAATTCTAGGAACCGGCCGACCGGAATTGCTCTTCAGTTCGCGCGAAGACTTCCCTTCCCATGCGCCGGCCTACCTCGTAGCAAGCGGCGATCGTTTCCTCGGAAGTGGCGCGCCCCCGGACGAGTTCGAGCCGTTGAGCGCCACTCGTGTCCGCGAAAAAGTGCATCCCTATGCACCGTTCCTGGCAAAACGTTATTTCCGCCAATTCCGTGATGGAGAGCGATCTTGTAGTGCTGGCCAGAATGGCTCCAGGTCTCGTGAATTTATCGAAGATCGTGAAAAGCTCGAGCTTCATTTCTTCTTCGTCGGCAACGGTTTCAATGATCAAATCGGCTTCGCGCGAAGCGTCTTCGGCGGAGATGGAGGCTGTTAAATTCGCAAGAGCGGCATCGCGGACGGCGACAGGAATCTTTCCATGAGCGACGTCATCGCCGAGCGTCTGCACGATCCCGGCAATCCCCTGCTGCAGCGCCGAAAGTGATACGTCTTCAAGAACTGTGCGGTATCCCGCAAGAAGTGTCGCGTAAGCTATCTCGCGGCCCAGCGTGGACGCACCAACTACGGCGATCGTCTTTATTTCCATCTGGTGTTTTACTTGAGCAGTTTTTTGAAAGCTTCTTCATCGTAGCCGAGAACGATCTGATCGCCGCGAATCACCACCGGCCTGCGAATTAAATTGGGAGTCTTCGCCATTAACTTGATGGCTTCCGCTCTTGTAGGTGGCTTTTCCTTCATGTTTTTCTCTCGGTAGAGTTCATTGCGTGCATTCAGAAATAGCCTGTAATCGCGAGAGCCAATCAACTCATCGAGTTCGGCTTCGCTCAATCGTTCCTTGTCCAAATCGCGGGACTCAAGTTCCGCGCCGTGCGCGAGCAAGAAACTTCTTGCTTTGCGGCACGTCGTTCAAGTCGGCTTCTCCAGATACCGCAGCTCAATTTTCGTCTTCGCCATTTGTCGCCTCATCAAGCGCGTGCGGCAGCGCGTCATTTTTTTATTCGTTATTTCTTTACGTCGTTACGTCTTTACGCCGCTGCCTTAGTATCGCGGCACGCCGGGATCGACATCTACGGACCAGCGTTCGATGCCGCCGGCCAGCGACTTTGCGCCTTCTACGCCTTGCTGCCGGAGCCACACCGCGGCGTCCAGACTGCGCATTCCGTGATGGCAGTAACAAATCACTTCGTCGTCGACGTCCAGCAGACTATTCAAGTTGGCCGGAATGGTGCCGAGCGGGATTAATTTTGCTCCCGGAATCTTGCAGAGGTCGAATTCCCAGGGCTCGCGGACGTCGACGAGCAGCAATTTTTCGCCGCGCGCGATGCGCTCACTGACTTCTTTGGCCGAGATTTGCAGGTCATCCATTGGACCTAGAATCTTAGCAGGGGAGGGCGCAATTTACCCAGAGACGCGCGGATCGAGGGCTACTTTCCTTGGAATTTTGGGTGGCGTTTTTCAAAAAAGGCGCGGATGCCTTCGCTGCAATCCTCGGAATGAAAGCACTTCATTTGCAGATCGACTTCGTGATCGAGCGCTTTCACCAGCGCATCCTTGTGGCTTCCGAAAAGAATCTTTTTTACCGCGCGAATAGCGATCGGCGGGCCTTGCGCGATTTTCTGCGCCAACGTTTTCACTTCGGCTTCCAATTGGGCGGCTGGAACAACGCGGCTGACGATGCCTAGCCGCAGCGCGGTCTGCGCGTCGATCATGTCACCGGTGTAAAACATTTCCGCGGCAACCGAAGGCCCCACAAGCTCAGGGAGCAAATAGGTTCCTCCATAGTCTGGGAACAAACCTACTTTGGAAAAATTCTGCCCGAAGGTTGCGGTGTCCGCGGCGATGCGAATGTCCGCTGCAAGCGCGACGTTCATGCCCGCGCCAGCCGCCGGTCCATTCACCGCTGCGATCACAGGCTGCGGCATCAGGCGCATCTTCAAAACAGCCTGCATGCCGGAGCGCAGGATGGGGCCGAGTTCGGCCGTCTCGTTGCGCTCGCGTCCCTTGCCGATGGCGCCGAGGTCGCCCCCCGCGCAAAAGGCGCGGCCCGCCCCGCACAACACAACCACGTGAACGGATTCATCTTCCGCGATGCGCGCAAGCGCTTCGTTCAAAGCGGTCGAGAGCTCGCTATTGAGAGCGTTCAGCTTGTCGGGGCGGTTCATCACCAGAACGGCGATGCCGTCGTGCCTGCTTTCCAGGATGACTGGACCCGAGGGAGTCGCTTGCGCTGCGTTACTCATAAAATTTCTCCGTACTAAACTGTCTGTCCCTTGGCTTCGCGTTCCTTGGCGTCGCGTTCTTTTTCCGTGCGCGCAACGAGCTGCGCGAGCTTGCGAAAATGCTTCAACTTTTCACCTTTTCCCTGGGCGTTCTGCCCGCTGGTGGAAGGCAGCACGTAGACGCGTGCGCCATATAGATGGTCCTTCTGAAGGCCGAACTTGCATTTGCGCTGGGAAAACTGTTCGTAGACGATCTTTCCGTTGAAGGCAACGACGTGGGGCGAAAACTCCTCTAGCTTTTGCGAAAGCATGATGCGGCCTTCGGCGAAATCGCCGCGCGTCAGCTCTTCCACACCTTTCGTAGGGCGCTTGACGAGATCGGTAAGGCCAATCCCGAATTCGATGACGCGCTTGTCGTCGTGATAGTCGAAGGGTTCCGGAACGACGCCGCTTTCGTACAGGATGGGCCAGAACTGGTTGGTGCGTCCTGCGTAGTAGTGGCCGACGCGCACCGAAGATTCGCTGGGATTGCAGCCGACGATAACGAGCTTCATGCCTTTTCGCAAATGGTCGGGGAGTGTTCGCATCTTCCTAGTGTTGCCTATTTTGCGTTTGAAGGTGAAAGGTTTCGTGGGGAACGGTCTGAATGGTCAAGGTCTCTCGCCGGGAAAGGCGGCGTCGCGAAGGAGCGCGGTAAAGTGATTCTTTTACGTACGCTTGGAGAGGCACGCAACGCCATGAAAGAGAATGGGATAGAGTGGTTACCGGCTGCTGAGAAACGGGAGTGAGGAGAAACAGAAACGGATCGTGGTAGGCCATCGTGCGTTTGGCAAATGCTCTCCCAAAACTGTAGACAGGCCGGGTCAGACTGTCAAGCATTCTCGCCGCCGCACGCGTGGCGCTTGCGGCAATCGGGCGGAAGAGTTTGAATCCTGCCCGCACCCTGGCTCATCGAAACAGGGGACAGCGAGTGTGCATCCGTGCTTTGTGCTAACGTAAATAGGCAGACAATTGGAGCGGAGCTGGCGTTCAGCCCGTGGAATCTTTTGAGCACACCTAACCCACACCGGCTAGCGTCGAAAGTGGCGCGCGAAGACGAGCATCAGCTCGTTGCCGCGGCGAAGTCCGGCGATGTGACGGCATTTGAGGAACTGGTCAGCCGCTACGAACGCAAAATTTTTCGGCTGACGATGAACATCACGCGCAACCGCGAAGATGCTGAAGATGCCATGCAGGACGCCTTCCTGAAATCCTACTCCCACTTGAAAACTTTCCAGGGCGATTCGCGGTTTTATACCTGGCTGGTGCGCATCGCGGCCAATGAAGCTTTGATGCGGCTGCGGAAGCGGCGGCCAAACCAGTTTTCGCTGGACGAGCCGATCGAAGGCGACGATGATTTGATTCCGCGGGAACTGCAGGACTGGGGACCGGGGCCCGAGCAGCGTTTTGCGCAAACCGAGATGCGCGAAATCTTGTCTAGCGTGATCGACGAACTCGAACCGGACTATCGCGTGGTGTTTGTGCTGCGCGACATGGAAGAACTTTCGACGGAGGAGACGGCCGCTTCGCTGGGCATCTCCGTACCGGCTGTGAAATCGAGGCTGTTGAGGGCGCGGCTGAAGCTCAGAGAAAAATTGGGCCGGTACTTCCAGCAAGGCAGGGCAAATTGAACTGCGAAGAAGTCATTCACGAACTCTCGGATTATATTGATGGCGCGCTCGGAGCGGCGCTGCAGCACGAACTGGAGAGCCATTTGCACGAATGCTCGGAGTGCAAGCTGGTGGTGAATCAAACGAAGAAGACGATCGAGATTTTCTGTGATTCCGAGCCCATCGAGCTTCCAGTCGAAGTGCGCTCTCGCCTGCACGACGCCTTACGCCGCAAGTTCAAAGAAGCAGCGCATTAGTCAGCCCGTCTAGCCAAATACGTCCCCGATCCAGAACGGCAAAACCCTTCCCAATTTCTTCTCTTTGGCCAGCGCAAAGACCTTCATCGCGACAGCCAAATCCCAAGAAGCAATTCCATTGGACTTGAAAAGCGTGACTTCCGAGTCGCTGGTCCTTCCGGGCGATTTCTTAGCCACAACATCGGACAATTTCTTTACGCCGGTCCAGCACGTTTCGTCGCCGCGAAAGGCGAGGATGAGATCGCCTGCCTCTTGCCGCGATTGCTCAATGGAATCGACGACGATGACATCGGCGCTGGCGACGGCCTCGTCGTCCAACTCGCGCTTGTGCGCGTGATTTGCGCCGATGGCATTGATATGCACGCCGGGGGCGAGGTCAGCGCCGCTCACGACGGGATTTGCAGCTGTGGTCGCGGTGCATAGAATATCCGCGGCGCGCACGGCCTCGCTGGAGGAAGCTGCGCTTTTTACTGGAAAACCCAGGCGTTCCGACATTTCCTTGGAGAATTTTTCGCGCTTGGCGGAGTCGCGGCCGAAGACGCGAGCCGACTCCAGTTTCCGTACGGCGGCGACGGCTTCGAGTTGCGTGCGGGCCTGGCCTCCCGTGCCGATGATGGCGGCGATTGCCGAGTTCTGGCGTGAGAGAATTTTTGTGGCCACACCGGACGCAGCGCCCGTGCGCAATTGGCCCATATAGTCCGCTTCAATCATGGCCACAAGGTCGCCGGTCTTCATTTCATAGAGCGGGACCATGAATCGAATTTTTCCCTGGACGTAGGTGTACTGCTTCATCGCCACGTAGCCGGCGGCAAAATCGGCCGCGGCCATATAATGAAAAAAACCGCCGCCTGGGAGTTCAAAACGGCGGCGAGGGTGAACGGCGACTTCTCCATTCGCCTGCTTGCGCGAAATTTCTTCGACGGCTTCGACGGCAATGGGCATCGTGAGCACGGATCGCACTTCGGATTCGCTGATATGCAGCGTCATTCTTTCTCTTTTCCTTTCGCAAGGCTGCACAATCTGATCTGCGCAACCGGGAAGAGCGTTCCGCTCGAAAGCAGTTACTTGGCAGCTGGTTTGCTAGCGTGCCCGGATTTTTTGGCACTTTCGCCGCCTTCGCGGATGCGGCGGACGACTGTTTGCATCAGCCGATAGACGCGTTCCTCTTTTTTCCCGTCCATTTCCTGAAAGCGAAATTCCGGATCGCCTTTCGGGCTTCTGCCAAGGTGGATGGGGATCTGACCGCAAAGATCATTTTCGATGAAGGCGGTCTCATACCGTTCTTTCTTCAAGTTCCACGTATAAACGCGCAGCGTGGTGAAATCGCAGGGCTGGCCTTCGGCGCCTCGCGCTCCGGCAACGAGATATTGGATCTTGTCGCCGGAAGGATCATTGACGCGATTCAGTTCGAACCAGGCGATGGGGCGAATGTTGGCGGAGGAGGCGCCATCGCGCACCGGATCGGGCAGATCGAGTTCGATAAAGCGGGCGATGACCCATCCAGCGATGGGCAGCGTCTGATCGCCGGGCTGAGTGGTGGTCGTTTCCGTCGAGCGCGCGGTGGATTCGCCAGGAGGGCGAGTCGCCAGTCCGCGAATGAGAAACCAGTCCTCTTTTTTCGTGTCCTGCGGCTCGTTCGCGCCTTCCTTTTCATCGTTCACTTGAACCCAATCGGCGACCGCGCGACCTACGATTTCGACTGGCACGCCGCGGGCGAATTGGTATAGGCGGGCTTGCGTGCGGCCCGGCTCGACACGAAGGTTGGTTGCGACTTTGGTGCGGCCGCGAGCTTGCACGGGCATGGGCACGACTTGCTTGAGCAGCTTGGTGCTGCGCTGCCAGAGGGCGGGGTCCATCAAATAGCGGCCCTCGACCCAGCCTAATTCGCCGGCGGCGGTGCGGACTTTAATGCTGTCGTTGCGGCGGGCGACCACATCGACGCGGTCGCCATAGTGGAGGGTGTCGAGCGGCTCGCGAACCTGGGCAACGCTGCTCCATAGAGTGGCAGTGCGCTCTCCAACGTAAGCTTCTCCGAGCGTTTCATGCTTTGGCCGAAAGAACCATGCTGTGACGGCTACAACGAGGAGCAATGGCACGGCAATCAGGAGTTTGCGCTTCATGCGGCGTTTCCATGAGGAATGGGAAAGCCGATATCCGTGGATGGCCGCAAGGCATCCAGGAGGCAAATGGCAAGGGCGGGCATGTCATCAACCTCTACAAGCATGCGATCTAATGGCATTCGATTTAGGTGTCCCACGCGTTCTTCTTTAGGAATTGTACCTGATTTTCCACGTGCGACAGGGCCTGGACGAGGGTTGTTTGTTTTTCTGTTAAAATGCCGCTGCGTTGAAATAAATTTCCAATTTCTAGTGGAAGGAATTCGATGAAATCTCTCAATGCCTTGCAGCCGCTCGCGCTGCTGTTGATGCGCGCGGCCTTTGGCATCATTTTTATTTCTCATGGTTATCCGATGCTGGCGCATCGGGCGAGCGCAACGCAGGCTCTTTTTGCCCAGCACGGGTTGCCGGGGTATTTCGTTTACATTTCCGGGGTGCTGGAGCTCTTTGGCGGGGGTTTGTTGCTGTTGGGATTGTTCACTCGGGGAGCGGCATTTTTGCTGGCGATCGAGATGGTGTTTCTGATGTGGAGGGTGACGGCACCGCATAGCTATCTGGCTGTGAATGAATATGCGTATCCGCTGGTGTTGGCGGTGGGATGTTTTGCGCTGGCGACGACGGGGGCGGGGCTGATTTCAGTGGACTACCCGTTGTTTGAGAGTGGCGGGAAGAAGTCGCGCGTGCCTCGGGATCCGAATTGGAAGAAATAGAAGTTTGTTGCGGCGCGGGGATTTAAAGAAAAAGAATTTGCACAGAGGGCGCGGAGGTCACAGAGAGCACAAAGAAGAGAAGGCGGCGGGAGTGTGTCGATAGCCTGCAAGGGCCGGGCAAGCCCGGCCCTACATGTGATTTGGATCTAGGTGGTGGTGACGGTGGAAGAAGTGGGGATCACTCCGCCGGGAGCGACGGGCAGGACGATCCAGAGTATGACGTAAGCCAGGAGGCCAGTTCCCCCGCAGATTAGGAGCAGCAGCCAGATGACGCGGAGGATTGTGGGGTCCATGTCGAAGTAGTCGGCCAGGCCAGCGCAGACGCCTGCGATTTTCTTGTCCGTGCTGGAGCGCATGAGGCGCTTGGGAGCGCCAGTGGCCGGAGAGAGGCCTGGGGAGCCGGATTCGGGCTGCTTCGCTCCGCAGTTGTAGCAAAACTTGGAACCGATGGCGATGTCCTTGTGGCAGTTGGTGCAGGTCATGGGAGTACCCTCCAGTGAGACGAGTTTCTTTCCTTCCCTACCCTAGAATACGTCTAATGGAGGCAAAAAGTTGCCTTTAACTGAGCGGCTGCGGGCCGGAGGCTCAGTACTCCAGGAGCTGCTTGACCGCGGCCGTGATGTGGGTGGTTTGCGGGAGGATGACGTCTTCGAGTTTCGGCTGGTAAGCGCAGAAGGTGTCCATGGCGGCGACGCGCTTTACGGGGGCGTCAAGTTCGTCGAAGAGCTCGTCAGCGATGCGGGCAGCGATTTCGGCGCCATAGCCCCAGCTCAGCATGTCTTCGTAAGCCACGATGACGCGGTGCGTTTTGCGGACGGTTTTGGCGATGGCTTCCCAGTCGTAGGGAGAGAGCGAACGCAGATCGATGATTTCGACGGAGATACCCTCGCGGAGAAGTTGCGCTGCGGCGACTTCGGCGCGGTGAACGAGCGCGCCGTAAGTGATGATGCTGACGTCGGCGCCTTCGGTGACGAGGCGGGCTTTGCCGAAGGGGACAGTGTAATCCGGGCCGGGATACTCGGAACGATTGTAGGGCTGACGATAGAGATGCTTGTGTTCGAGGAACATGACCGGATCGTCGGAGCGAATGGCGGTGCGGAGAAGGCCGGCGACATCAAGCGCGGTAGAAGGCATAACAACCCGTAGACCGGGACAATGGGTAAAAATCGACTCGCCGCTTTGGCTATGGTAGATGGCGCCGCCGGTGAGGTAGCCGCCGATGGCGACGCGAAGCACGACAGGACACTTGAAACCGCCGTTGGAGCGCCAGCGCATGACGCAGAGTTCGTCGCGGATTTGCATCATGGCGGGCCAGATGTAGTCGAAGAACTGAATTTCTGCGACGGGCTTGAGGCCGCGAGTAGCCATGCCGATGGCGCGGCCAACAATCCCAGCTTCCGCGAGAGGCGTGTTGAAGACGCGATCGTGGCCGTACTTGCGCTGGAGGCCGGAGGTGGCTTTGAAGACGCCGCCCTTCCCTTTCAACTGCTTCAGGGTTTCTTCGCGGCTGGCGTCGGCGACGTCTTCGCCGAAAACGGTGATGCGTTCGTCGCGAGCCATCTCGTCGGAAAGAGTGGCGGCAACCATTTCGACCATGGTTTTCGGGGCGCCGTGAAGATGCGGCTGCGCCTCAAAGGCGGCAGAAGTGGGATCGACATCAGGCGAGAAGACATTCACGCGGATAGAATCGATTTGCGGCTCTTCGGCAGCGAGGGCTTCGTCGGCGGCGTTGCGAACTTCCTGGTCGACTTCGGCTTCGAGGGCTTCGATCTCTTTTTGGTCGAGGATGCCTTCACGAACGAGGAACAGAGAAAACTTAGAAATGGGATCGCGATGGGCTTCGTCTTCACGTTCTTCGGGAGTTTTGTAAAGCTTTTCATCGTCAGAAAGCGAATGGGAATAAGGGCGCGTGACGTGAGCGTGAACGAGGGCAGGCCCGCGGCGCTCGCGACAATATTGAACGGCGGTTTTGCAAACGGCGTAGCTTTCTAGCGGGTCGGTGCCATCGCATTCGGCGACTTGCAAGCCAGGGAAACTGCGGGTTAGTTTCGAGATGCTGCCGCCCGCGGTTTGCACTTCGATGGGAACCGAAATGGCGTAGCCGTTGTCTTCGATGAGGTAAAGCAGAGGGAGTTTTTTGGCGCAGGCAGCGTTCAGAGACTCCCAGAATTCGCCTTCGCTGGTAGCGCCATCACCGGCGGAGACGTATACGATTTCGTCGTGTTCGTGACGGACGTGCTGGCCGAGGGGGGCCTTTTTGGCTTGCGCCAAGGCCTTGGGATGATTCGCGTAATAAAGGGTGGCCTCAGCGGCGCCGACCGCCTGGACAAATTGCGTGCCGGTGCAGGAGGACTTGTTGATGATATTCAGGTTGGGGAGGCCCCAGTGAGAAGGCATCTGACGGCCGCCGGAACTGGGGTCGTCCTTCGCGCCAACGGCTTGCAGGAGCATATCGAGGGGTTTGACGCCGAGCATCAGACAAAGAGCGCGGTCACGGTAGTAGGAATAGAGCCAATCGATGCCAGGGCGAAGAAGGAGCCCCATAGCTGCGGTCACGCCCTCGTGGCCCGCTCCTGAAATTTGAAAGAAAATTTTGTTTTGGCGTTTGAGCTGGATTTCGCGGTCATCCAGCCGGCGGGAAAGGTACATCGTGCGGTAAATGCGGATAAGCGCTTGATGATCGAGGCCTTGCAGGTTCGTGGCGTCAAGCTTTGTGGGTTTGACGCGCGTTTGTAACGCCATCGGTCAGTCCTCGTTGTGAAGTGGAAGTTCGCCAGAGCGGGACCGCATCATGACCAAATTATACCCGAAGTCTGGCCTGAGCCCGATACTTTGGATTCGCTAACCCAGAGTGTCGAACTGTTTCACGATTTCGTCGAATTGCGCCTCTCCCTGGCGAACGACGCGCGGGGAAGCTTGCTTGAACGGCTCCTCGGACGGGATGCGCTCTAGCCAGCGCTGCTCGGTAAGCTTTTCGTGGCCGGAGAAATAGAGGCGGACGAGCAAGCTTACTTTGCCATTGGGCTGAGCGGCTTCTACCGTAGGTTCCGCAGTTTTCGTCTTTTGTTTTGCTTTGGTTTTGCCTTTGGCTTTGGGCTTTTCGGCTTTGGGAGCTTCGGCGGACTTTTGGGCTTGTTCCGCGGCGGGGGTCGCTTCGTCTTCGGCGCGTTCGAGCTTGTATTGCAGCTTTTTATCGAGCCTAAAGGCTTGTTTCCAGCCTTCGAGTTTGTGGCGGGCAAGCTGAGCTTTCTCTTCATCAGTGCCAAAATCGAAGAGGAGATATGTGTGAGCCATAAATTTAGTTTGCGATGCAGGCGCGGGCAAGTCAAGTTGGCACGGCTTGTGGCGTTCACGCTGAGTTAGCGGTAAGGGTCGCGGGTGTTTGCGGCTAGTATCCTGGGCAAGATTCGGCTACCGAAGGGCTGGCTGAAGCGTCTAATTCCGGTATCATGGGTGTGGTATAGGGTCTTCGTGCGTAAGAAAAGACAGAAGCGCGTTCAGTTGGCCGCAGCGTGGGTATGCCTGCTTGCCGTGGCGTTGCTTTATGCACCATTGGCAGGGGCCGCGCTTTTGGCGCATGGTGTGAACTGTTGTGTTGGCGGCGTTTGTCCGATTCCGGAACATCATCATCACAAACAGCAACCGGCGGCTGCGAAGGAAGCGGCTCCGATGGATTGTGGGCACGAGATGGGCGGTATGACGTCGTGCTCGATGTCGTGTTGCAAGGACCCGTCGCGGCCGGCACTGATTCCGGGCGCGTTTGTATTACCTGAGGTGAGTTTTGCGCCCACGGCCGGCGAAGTGTTGCACGCGGTACAGTTGGCTAGTTCCCTCGAAATCTCCCGATTCGTAAAACCTCTTTCTCCTCCTCCTCGATCTACTCCTCAAGTCCTTTAGAGGACTACTCGCTTTCCACGCACGTTCATTAACCCGCTCCGCGGCTTAGCAGCCGCGCCAGGACTATTCCACGAGGAGAGATATTTATGAGAAGAGTTTTGCAAAGATTTGCAGCATTTCTGCTGTTTGGAGTCGCGACGTTTGCGACGGTATTTGGCACGGTGCGAGGGGTCGTGCACGATCCGCAGCACAGGCCGGTCGCGGACACACAAGTCGTCCTAAAAGCCAGGAACTCCGATTATTCCGTGACCACGCAGAGCGACGCGAACGGCGAATTTCACTTCGACGCTATCCCGCTGGGCGAGTACCAGGTTACGGTGTCAAGTGCTTCGTTCGTTGGTGAGACGCAGCAGGTCACGGTACTTTCCGGCAGCGCACCGGTATTGCATTTTGAGTTGCGTCTGGCCGCGCAAAACCAGACGGTGACGGTCACCTCCGATTCCGGACCAGCGCAGGCGGAATCCGTAACGCCGACGACGATTGTGGATCGCGAGGAAATTGCGGAAACTCCAGGAGCCACGCGGACCAACAGTCTGGCGATGATCACCGACTACGTGCCGGGATCGTATTTCACCCACGATCAACTGCATGTGCGCGGTGGACATCAGGTGAGCTGGTTGATCGACGGCGTGCCGATTCCCAACACGAATATCGCCAGTAATCTTGGGCCACAGATTGCTCCTAATGATATCGACACGCTCGAAGTTCAGCGCGGCAGTTACAACGCGGATTTTGGCGACCGGACTTACGGGGTGTTCAACGTCGCGCCGCGCAACGGATTTGAACGCAGTAATGAAGCGGAACTGGTCGCCACCATTGGCAATTTTTACCAGACCGATGACGCCCTGAGTTTTGGAGGGCACTCGAATCGTTTCGCGTACTACGGCAGCGTGAACGGGAACCGAACCAACCTGGGACTGCAGACGCCGACGTCGGCGGTCATTCATGACGCTGCCAACGGATTCGGAGGCTTCACCTCTCTGATGTATAACCTGAATTCCCAGGACCAACTGCGCCTTGTGGCGCAAGCACGGCGGGATTTTTACCAGATTCCGTTCGATCCGAATGATCCGAACAATTTAACGGGAATTACGCCGCCCAACTACCTGAAGGACGCGAATCGCGAGAACGATGCCTTCGTTGCGTTTTCGTGGGTCCACACCTTCAGCCCCGGGTTAGTGACAACGGTTTCCCCATTCTTCCATTACAACAGCGTGGATTATGAGAGCGCTCCCTTCGATTCGCCTGGAGCGACGCTGCAAGACCGCGCGTCGAAGTACGAGGGAGCGCAGGCGACGGTCACGTGGGTGAAAGACCGCAACAATCTTCGCGCTGGGTTGTACGGATTCGGCCAGCAGGACAGCGTTACGTTCCAATTCACCTGCAACGCGGTGAACACGCCTACTGTTCCGCCCACCGTGCCACCACCGCCGCCGGTGTGCGCCGACCTAGCAGCTACGGGTGGAAACCCGAGCGGTGGTTTGTTTGCGGTTTACTTTGACGACCAAGTGAAGGCCACGTCTTGGTTGACGATCAATGCCGGCTTCCGGCATACGAACTTTGACGGAGGCACGGTGCTCACATCCATCGGCCCGGTCTCGACGGCGGAAAGCGCCAACGACCCGCGCGTGGGACTATCCGTAAGAGTTCCAAAGATAAATTGGGTGTTTCGAGCGTTCTATGGACACTTCTATCAGGCGCCGCCACTAGCCACCGTTTCGGGACCTCTTTTGCAATTCGCCACGGACCAGAACTTGGGCTTCGTTCCATTGCGTGGCGAACGGGACGAGGAACATCAGTTCGGCGTGACTATCCCGTTCCACGGATGGACGCTGGACGCCGACAATTTCCAGACGCTGGCGAAGAATTTCTTTGACCACAACAATTTCAACAATTCGGATTTGTTCATTCCGATCACCATTCAGGGAGCGCGTATCAACGGGTGGGAGCTTACGTTGCGTTCTCCACGAATTCGGAATCGCGGGCAGGTCTACCTGACCTATTCCAATCAACTGGCGCTTGGCTTCGGCGATATCAATGGCGGGCTGACGGATTTCTCGTTCGGCGACGGCTTCGGGCTGCTGGACCACGACCAGCGGAACACACTGCACATCGGCGGACAGTACGACCTGCCGTGGCATTCCTACGCGTCAACCGATGTGTATTATGGGTCTGGATTCACCAACGGCTCGCCATCCGCCCAGTTTCCCGGCGATCATTTGCCTGGGCACACCACGTTTGACCTGGCACTGGGCAAAAGTTTTGGCGAAAGATTCTCCGTCAACGTGCAGGGTCTAAACGTCGCCAACCGCCGCGTGTTGCTGGACAATAGCTTCACGTTCGGCGGGACACATTACCTCAACCCGCGCGAAATTTTTGTGCAGTTGAGGTTTCGGTTTCATTATTGAGCGGCAGTAGGTCCGGAGAAAGAGGGCACGATGAATCGTGCCCCTACACTTTCATGGGCAGATGGGACGTGGCGATTTGACTTCGGTCCATGCGCGATTTAGGCTGGCGCCCGGTAAATTCGGGGACTGTGGAGAAGCTTGTGCTTGCGAAGGGCAGAAGGAGGGTTTGATGAGAAGAGTCTTGCTAGCAGCGGTGGCTTGCTTACTTGGAGCGCTTGCAGCGATGGCAGCGCCGCCGAAAGTGGTCTATGTCCGCTGTGGAAAGCTGATTTTTGACGCTGAGAAGGCGCCGATGGTGGCTGCGGTTGTGGTGATCACCGACGGAAAGGTGACAGCGGTCGGCAAGGACATCGCGGTGCCCGCGGGGGCGGAGCAGATCGATCTCTCAAATTACACCGTGCTGCCGGGGTTTGTGGACGCGCACATTCACATCTGGTCGGGAGCGTTTGGGCAGCCCGTTTCGGAGCCGCTAGCGGCGTTGCGCGGCAGCAAGGCGATGAGCTATGCGCTTTCGTCTGGCGTAGTCGGCGCGCGCGTCATGGCCACGCAAGGTTTTATCGATGTCGCGCTCAAAGATGCGATTGAGGATGGCACGATTGCCGGACCTCACCTGGTGCCGGCAGCCCATCCGATTTCGATTCCCGGTGGCCACGGCGATTTCAATGCGCAGCCACCATACTTGCCGATGGACGATTTCTATACGCCTTTGCACGGGTTCGTCAATTCGGCGGCGGATGCGGAAAAAGCGGTTCATCTACAACTCAAGTATGGAGCGCGAGTGATTAAGGTGATGGCATCGGGCGGAGTGCTTTCGCCGCTGGATTCGCCGACGTCGGAACAGCTTTCGTCCGAAGAATTGAAGGCGGTTGTGCAGCAAGCGCACATGGCTCACGTTAAAGTGGCATCGCATGCGGAGAATATTCGCAGCATTCGTGCGTCGCTTGAGGCTGGAGTAGATTCGATTGAGCATGGATCGGAGATGGATCAAGCGGCGGCGGACTTTATGAAGAGCCACGGGGTCGTGTTCGTTCCGACCGTTTTCGTGGTGGAAGAGAGCGTGGCGAACGGAGTCAAGATGCATTTTCCGGAATACGTGATCACGAAGGTGAATGCGCTGGCGAAGACCCATTTTCCGAGTTTCCAACTGGCGCTGCACGCGGGCGTGACGATTGCTGCTGGTTCCGATCATTCTTATGGCCCGGGAACTGGAACAGTACGGGACGAAATGATCACGGAAGTGAAATACGGGATGACGCCGCAGCAAGCGCTTATTTCCGGGACGAAAACCAGCGCGGCGCTGCTGGGTCTGGAACAGTTGGGGACGGTTGAAACTGGCAGGGAGGGGGATCTGGTGGCAGTCGAGGGGGATCCTTTAAGCGATATTCATGCGTTGGAAAAAGTGCGGGCAGTGGTTTTCCAGGGGAAGAGCGTCGCGCCTGCGAACCGGCAATAGTAGTTCTTCGCACGAACTAGAAATTGGTTTATTGCTTCGGGAGCGCGAGGGCATTAAGATTTTTGTGGAAGAAATTTCGAGGGCGATGGAGTTCGCCGAAACCGAGCCAGCGCAGTAAGCTGGCTCTGATGACTCCTGGCAGCCATGCGGCTCCGGGAGTTTTTTTGTTGAGAGCCAACGTTGCCGCCGGATGGGAGCTATCTTGCGGATACTAATGATTGCGATTTTTGGGGCGGCCGGTACTCTGTGCCGCTATGGGTTGCAGGGCTTGATCCAAACGCGCGCGGGGAGCACGTTTCCGCACGGGACGCTGGTCGTAAATCTCACGGGATGCTTTTTTCTTGGCCTGATTGGGCAATTTACGCTGAACCGCATGGTGATTTCGCCGGACTGGCGAATGGCCATCGCCATCGGCTTCTTCGGCGGGTACACGACGTTTTCCAGTTTCGGGTGGGAGACAGCAAAAATGCTGGAAGACGGCGAGTGGCTGCGAGCGACAACCTACGTGGGTGCCAGCTTGATTGCGGGATTGCTCTTGTCTGTAGCAGGAATTCGGCTGGCGAACCGGTTCTAGGAGCCGCGATGACACACGAAAAATTCGAGGGCGAACGTACGCTGATGCGCATTCACATCGGCGAATCCGACAAATGGCATAGCAGACCGTTGCATGATGCGATCGTCGAACTCCTGCGTAAAGAGGGGTTCTCCGGCGCGACGGTGCTGCGCGGCGTGGCGGGGTACGGCGGTTCGAGCGTCTATCACACGGACAAGCTGCTTCGCATGTCGCAGGATCTTCCGATCATCGTCGAGGTAATCGAATCGACGGAGCGTATCGAGAAAATTCTTCCGCGTCTGGATGAGATGGTGGAGGGAGGATTAATAACGCTCGAGAAGGTCCGCGTGATTCTGTATCGCGCCGCTAAGAAGTAATGCGCGATTCCAAATTAAGAGGAAACCCGGAAGAGTTGAGACTTAGAATAGCCGGGTGATCAGTTTTTTTTCGCCAGCCCAACGGTAGAACAAGAGCAGGTTCGCGACCGCCGCGAACCCTCTGAGCAGCGAAAAGTAGAAATCGTTCCTGTCCTCGATCGCCGGGGTCGAGCCGGCCCTTAGAAACATGATGACCGACTAAACCAGGCTGAGCGACCACATGCCGAGGAAGAGATAGACAACCACCCGGAAGTCTGACTCGACTGTGAGTGTTTTGACCAAGAAGTAGCTGCCGACGATTAACTCCAAACCAAGAATAGCGACCAATGTCGCGGGAAAGGGCTCGACGGCAAGTGCTGTCCCTCCGCAGGGCCCCACACTCGCATTGAGCGCGAGCAAAGACCCAAAGAGGATCATCAGAACGCCAATGATCTGGCGAGTGGCGCCCACGAGCATTTGGACATATCGGTTTGTCACTGCAATTCCCTTTCTCGCGCCAGCTCAATGGCTTTCATGAGGAAGTGGGCCCACAAAATATTTGTTCGTAGTTCTAGTACAAATCGGCGTCTCGAGGGCGTCAATATTACGACCGGAAATTGAGCCTTTCCAGGCAAGGCAGAAAACTCTGCAGCGAGAATCGCGAGCCCCTAGCATGGGATAGGCGCCTGAGGCCAAAGCACCTCTAAACTGTTCACTCATGACTTTCCTCTGTAAACTGCTCTCGCATGACTGATAGCCCAGAAAAACAATCCTGGTTCAACCGAACGGTTCTTGGCGTCGGCCTCACCAGCCTTTTTAGCGACTGGAGCCATGAAACCGCTACGGCGGTTCTTCCCACGTTTCTAGCGGCAATTGGGGCCGGACCTGCGTGGCTGGGCGTCATCGAGGGGATCGCCGATGGCATTTCGAGTTTTTCGAAATTGGCCGCCGGCTACTTCACGGATCGGCTCAAGAATCGCAAGCCGCTCGCCGTATTCGGATATGCGATAACGGCACTCGCGACGGCTTCGTTCGCTTTCGCCACGCACGCCTATCATGTACTCATAGGACGCACGGTGGCCTGGCTGGGCCGCGGGGTCCGCTCACCCGTCAAGAAGGCGCTGCTCGCAGCGGATGTTTCGCCGGAGGCCTACGGCCGCGCTTTCGGCCTGGAACGATTGATGGACACGATCGGGGCGATCGCTGGACCGCTCACCGCGTTGTGGCTTTTGGAAAAGACGGGACACAATTATCAGAAGGTTTTTCTCTGGACGCTGCTCCCGGGGCTTGTCGCCGTTGCTTCCTTCTGGTTGCTCGTGCGGGAACGTCCGATCGCTTCCAAGGCGAGGCGATCCTTCTTGATGGGAATTCGCGAGCTGCCCAGGCCGTTCCGGAGTTTTCTTCTGGGAGTGGGGGTGTTTGGTGCGGGCGATTTTTCTCATTCGCTGCTCATTCTCTACGCTGCGCGGATGCTTGCCCCCGAGTTTGGAATGGCGCGCGCGGCTAGCATCGCGGTCGCCCTCTATACACTGCGAAACGTGTTTTCCGCTGGAGCCGCCTATACGAGCGGATGGCTGAGTGACCACGTTCAGCAACGCAAGATCGTGCTTGCAAGCGGATACGCGGTGGCGGGGATCACGGCGATCCTGCTTTGTACGGGCACGCATTCGCTGTGGTTACTAGGCGTTATTTTTGCGCTGGCCGGCCTCTATTTTGGAACCGAAGATGCGCTAGAAGATTCGGTCGCTGCGGAGCTGGTGCCAAAGGAGCAGCACGGGATGGCGTTTGGCACGCTCGCCGCGGTCAACGCGGTCGGAGATTTTCTTTCGAGCTTGCTGGTGGGCTTTCTTTGGAGTGCCGTTTCCGTGCAGGCGGCTTTCGCGACCTCCACGGTCCTCTTTTTTGCTGGGGCCATACTGATCCTTCGAATTCGCCACTGACGAATCACTGGGCGAAACTACGACGCCGGAACTATTCGCGTGGAGGTATTGGCTCAGGCCATTGCGTCACGCTGATCTTGCCGCCAGGCTCCAGTTGAATCGCCGGCGCGTAGAGTCCGAGGAATTCGCGGCGCCACCACAAGCCGTGTTCTTTTTTTTCGGCCATGGAACTGAACCAGTACTGGTAGAGAACCGCGCGGACCTGGAGCGGCGGACGCTGTGGGAAAGGATTCGCTGCGAAGAGCGCGAGAACATCTGGATCGTTCGAAAGGAGCCGCTTTTGTGCGCGCAGGACGAGCGGATTGTCGCGCCACTCGCCAAGCGAGGCGAACCACAAATTCCAGTCCAGACGAGGCTGGTAGGGCGCGTAGAGGCCAGGCGGTTTGTTGAGCTCCTGCGGTTTATGTCGAAAGGGATAGGTCACCCAGGTTTGGCCATCGCTGGAGCCTTGGAACTCGATTTCATAGCGGCCGCGCGTCATAACCGCAAAGAGGCCGTAACGGTTGGCGATTCGAAAGGGGTCCAGGAGCGCGACTGGCAAGGTTGGAAGGGGCGCAGGCGTGATCGTCCAAAGCATCTGCACAGCGGTTGCGTAGAAAATCCACGAAAGCAAAACTGCGAGCAGGGCGACACGTAGCCCTCCAAGCCAGGAGCGGATTCCATGGCGCCAGCCAAACGAAGTAACTTCCGTGGGTGGAATTGTATTTTTTGCCGCACTCGATTCCAGTTCAAGAATCCTGAGAGGCCCTTCGACGGATGCATTTGATGGGACTAGGGGAGTCATAGGCGAGACCAGGAGCGACTGTTTCCATCTTGCGGGAAAAACTCTCGTGAGAAAGCGGTCGTCAAGCAGAAGGAACGCAAGGATGAGAACAAGATAGTTCAAAAAGGTGTAGTTGGCCGTGAGAATGATGCCGATCTGCCATGGTGTGACCACAAAAAAAAGAGCGATTCGAAATGGCCGCGGCAGAAACGCAGTCCAGACCACGACGAGTTCGAGCGCCAGCGTAGAGAACGCCGTTGCTGCGTGAAACCAGTGCGGCAAATGCTGGACGTACCAACCGATCCAGGTGGGCAACGGGCCATTCTGATAATAGTCGTCCATCGCCGTGAAATTGCGCCACTCGGGGTCGCCGCCCGCGAGCTTCACTACCCCTGATTCGAAGTAAATGCGGAACCACTCCCAGAGAAGCAGGTAGAAAGCGGCTCTTACCGGAGGCCGTGGCGCTGCCAAACCTGGACGAAATCCGCCGGGCGCAAAGAATAGCGAAAGGAAACCGGCTTCGAGCAACATTCCATCCGATTGGTAGCCGGAGAATTCACGCGCTGCGCTCACGAACGATAGAAAGCAAACGAAACAGATTGCCAGCATTCCGCGTGGCCAAATATTGAGGACTAACAACACCGCCGCGGCCATGCCAATCCAGCAGAGTCCGTTGAGCATGTGCGAGCCGCTCGAAAACCACAAAACAGTTGGAACATACCAATACCTGGAGTAGCCAAGCTGTTCGGCAACGCTTTTCAGATATTCCGACGCAGGGAGTATCCCTGTAGGGCCGATCAATCCACGGATTTGAAAAGCGAGTGGGAAGAATGCCGAAAAGTAGATCAATCCGAGGGCGCGCAGAAAAATCCATCGGGGGAGTAAACGGTCCGAGGGACCGAAACGCGAATCAAATAGCCATCGCACAGCGGACGCAGGAGTCCAGTCCATAGTTGCGAGACATTATACCGAGCGTGGGCGTGCACAATTCCGTTCAGTGTCGAATGCCAGCATCCTTGGGAGAGCTTGAGGGCTGCTTGAGATGTATGGCGCAGGTGCCGTCCTGACAAGCCTCGCGATTCCAGCGATAGCGATTGCGTGCGATCCAGGCGTACAAGTGATGCGCGAGAAAATGAATCCCAGGGACAAGTAGAAGCCAGGCGAGCAACTTCCATCCGGGCAGTGCCAGGCCGATGCGGGCCCAGGCATCCGCGCCTGAGTAAACCTGTCCGTGTGGGTCGACAGCTTGCATCAGGCGCATGGCTTCTTCCCGATTTACTTGAGGGAAGCGGGCGGAGACGCTGGCGTCGTGGAGATCGAGCAGTTCGATGTGCCCGCGCGGGTCCATGCTCCGCACGCGCGCCACGCTGGCGCGGCACAAATTACAGGCTCCATCGTAGAGAACAGTGAGCTCAGCCACAGGGCTCCCGGGAGTTTCCACAACTGAGAATCTGATTCTAGCAAGCAAACGCAAGGCTTACGAGTTGGCCGCTGTTAACGGAAGTATTTCGCCCTCGCGTCCTCCTGCGCATTAAATGAAAAGGACGAGCATTTCACTGTTGCGGCCAGGCATTACCGCGTGCTACGCTGGCGAACAAAAGGCGAATTACAGGAGGATTCCTCGATGTCTCATTCTCTCGCCGTGCGGGCCGCCGGGCCTGGCTCATTTGAGCCGATGGCTGGTTCGTCTCTGACGCGCGTGCGCGAAGTTCTAGACAGTTTGGCCACACGCGACGTTAACGGTGAGGTGCTTACGGCGGTTCGTTATTTCCCCGCGCGCAAAGCGCAGTGGGCTGAGTTTCCCGCGTGGGCGCATGGCGACCTCGTCGCTGCGTACGGCACCAAGGGTATTCGACAGCTTTACACGCATCAGAGCATCGCTGCCGAGGCTGTCCACGCCGGCAAAAACGTGGTGGTGGTCACGCCAACCGCTTCGGGAAAAACGCTTTGCTACAACCTGCCGATATTGAATTCGATTCTCGAGAATCCAGACACTCGCGCGCTCTATCTTTTCCCGACCAAAGCATTGGCGCAGGATCAGTTGGCGGAGCTTTACGACCTCAACCAGAGACTGGACAACCGATTCGGGGTTTTCACTTATGACGGTGATACGCCTGCCGACGCCCGCAGGGCCATCCGCGAAAAGGGCCATGTGGTGCTGACGAATCCCGACATGTTGCACACGGGGATCTTGCCGCATCACACCCGATGGACGCGCTTGTTCGAGAATCTGCGCTACATCGTGATCGATGAGCTACACACGTATCGCGGAGTTTTTGGCAGCCATCTTTGCAATGTGCTGCGGCGATTGCGGCGAATTGCGAACTTTTACGGCAGCAAGCCGCAGTTCATTTGCTGTTCTGCGACCATCGCGAATCCGGGTGAGCTGGCGGGCAGGCTGCTCGAAAATGAAGTGAATGTCCTGGACGGCAACGGCGCTCCCTCCGGCGAGAAAACTTTTGTTTTCTACAATCCGCCGGTCGTGAATCGGGCGCTCGGCATTCGCCGAAGTTATATCAATGAAACTTCGCGAGTGGCGCAAGAGTTTTTGAAGCGCGACCTGCAGACGATGGTGTTCGCCAATTCGCGTTTGCAGACCGAGATTTTGCTTACCTATCTGCAGCAGGCCAATCGTCAGCCGCCAGGCAAACAGGAAACAATTCGCGGCTATCGCGGCGGCTATTTGCCTAATGAACGCCGCGAAATCGAGCGCGGCTTGCGCGACGGCCAGATTCGCGGAGTGGTGACGACCAGCGCGCTGGAACTTGGGATCGATGTAGGCTCGCTGGATACCGTTGTGATGGCGGGCTACCCGGGCACAATCGCGGCAACCTGGCAGCGCGCTGGGCGTGCCGGACGCCGGAGTGGGAGTTCTTGCGCTGTGATGGTGGCTTCTTCTTCGCCGCTTGATCAATTCATGGTGCGGCATCCGGACTATTTTTTTGGCAATACACCGGAACAGGCTTTCATCCAGCCCGACAACCTCGAAATTCTTATCAACCACATGAAATGTGCGGCATTCGAATTGCCGATCGCACCGGGCGAACGATTTGGCGATATTGATGTGCCAGACATTTGTGCGAGGCTTGCCGAGGCTGGCTACCTGCACCTTGCCGGAGAGCACTATCACTGGACGCATGAGGCTTATCCCGCCGACACGATCAGCCTTCGCTCGATCACCAGCGACAATTTCATCATCATCGATATCACGGGCGGGCCAAATGTCATCGGCGAAGTGGATTTTACGAGCGCGCTGGTTTTTCTCCACGAGAAGGCCATTTACATTCACGGCGGGCAGCAGTATCACGTCGAACATCTGGATTTCAAAGAGCGCAAAGCCTACGTAAAGCAGGTGGACGTCGATTACTACACTGATGCGATCCGGTACACGCAAGTACGTGTTTTGGAGGCAAGCGAGATGGCCCCGGCAGCCGCTGCCTCAGCGAATTCGCATTCGCACGGCGATGTTCTGGTCCGATCGCAGGTCGTCGGCTTCAAGAAAATCAAATTTTTCACAAACGAAAACATCGGCGACGGCAAGCTTGAGCTTCCCGAAAACGAGATGCACACAACATCTTATTGGATCACCTTGGAAAGGCCGCTGCTCGAATCGCTTCCGTACAGTGTGAGCGAGCGGCAGAGCGGTATGTTCGGATTGCTGCACGCGCTGGCATCTGTAGCCACCCTGCTGCTGATGTGCGACGGCCGCGATCTTGGCACCGCTATTGGCGAACGCCCTCCCGCACCGGACCCCGACGGCCAACTTGTAGGGGCGAAGCATGCTGCGTCCCCACAAACCCCAGGCGCTGATGAGGCGGAGGAATTCAAGCTCTCGCGTTTTAGTGACGTATCCGGTTCCAATCTAAGGGAATTCTTCGAGCCCAATCTTTATATTTACGACGCATATCCGGGCGGCATCGGTTTCTCCGAGCCTCTGTTCCGAGCTCATGATCTTCTGATTCATAAGACGCGCGAACTGATCGCCGCCTGCGCATGCGACGGAGGCTGCCCGTCCTGCGTCGGCCCCGCGGGAGACCTCGCTCCACGCGCCAAAGAAGCCGCTCTCGCCATTCTCGACAGGTTGTGTGGCTAGATGACTGCCTCCGCCGAAAGATATTCTCGACTCTCCGCGCTCAGACCGGCGCGCACTGCGCCGTCGCGTCCAGCCGCTCTGAGGGCGCCCGATCAAGAAGATTCTCTCGCCCGTCTTCTAGGCGCAGGCGTGGCAAAAAATCATTTCGGCGAACATCTCGCGATTCGCAATTGGTTTTCCACACCAGAGTTTTCCGAGCCATCCTCCGTCGCGCTCGAACTTCTATCGCGCAGTCGCAACACCGAACTCTCTCTGCGCACTCGCCTGGCTCTGGAAGATCCAGCCAAGTGGCTCTTTCTCGACACGGAAACCACAGGTCTGGCCGGCGGCACAGGCACGTATCCGTTTCTGGTCGGTATTGCCTGGTGGGATGGCGGAGGCCTGCAAGTCGAACAGTTCTTCATGCGCGATTTCGCCGAAGAGCACTCGCTCCTTCACGAACTCGCCGCACGCCTCGCCGACCGCCCCGTACTCGTCACCTTCAATGGCAAATCCTTCGATTGGCCCCTTCTCGAAAATCGCTTCACAATGACGCGCTCCATTCCCACGCCGCTCCTTGCCGCTCATCTCGACCTTCTCCATCCGGCGCGCGCACTTTGGAAGCTTCGCCTTGGCTGCGTCCGTCTCATTGAACTGGAGCGCCAAGTTCTCGATGCCTCGCGTCTCGGCTGGCACCGCGAAGATGACGTCTTCTCCTCACTCATTCCCCAGTATTATTTCGACTATCTCCGTGGCGGCTCAACGGAACCACTAGTGGGCGTAGTCCGGCACAACCAGATGGATCTGCGCGGCCTCGCCGCTCTCTTTGGAAAAATCAACTCTCTTGTCGCGTCGCAACACACGGACCGCGACGGAATCGATAGCCTCGACCTCTTCGGCCTCTCGCGTTTCTTCGAGAGGCGCGGCGATTCCGATCGCGCGAGCGTGGCGTGTTTGCAGGCACTTGATCTCGGCCTTCCCGATGAATTCCGCACGCGAGCGCGCCGCGAGCTTGCTCTGCTCGCCAAGCGACGTGGCGATCATGCCGCCGCGACTGCTCTCTGGGTTGAGCTCACCGGCGACCCGAACGATGGCGTTCTCGCTTGTGAACAACTCGCCATCCATTACGAGCGCCGGGCCAAGGATCCCGCACGCGCAATAGAATTTGCTCGACTCGGATTGGCGAAGGTAAAGCGCGCACGTGTGCACCCGCGTGATCCCTTTGCGGCATCCCGCGCAGCACGCCTGGCCGAAAAATTTATTGTGCGAATCAACCGCCTGGAAGAAAAGAAGAAAAACAGGTCTGCAAGTGCAGAAACCACCGGTCCAACTATTCTGAACTACTCCCCCAAGTAAATTTCAATGAGCCGCGGCCGTCGCTTTGGCGTCGCGCGGGGCAAGAGGCCAGCCAATCATCCCGTCGATGCCATCGAACAGGGCCCGGCTGGCGCCTTCGGCGGAGAGGCATTCTGCGCCCACACAACGCAAGAAGACGCCGCCATCAGGAGTATCGAAAGTAAGGAAGTTCGAGGAGCGAGGTGCGTTTTCATGCCCAAGATACTTTTGCTCGAGCGCGTCGGCATACCTCCCAAAGAACTCCCCGGCGTGTTCTTCATTGTCCAAATGAAGACGCGCAATCAGGATCAGATGCTTCGTCAGCTTTTGTTCATACAGCGCGTACCGATCTCCACTCCATGTCGCTGCGAGCGGCGTGGCAGCCTTCTCTCCCAGGAACTGTTTCAAGATCTCCTGCCACCCGAATTCCCCCATGGCGTTCTCATCAATCTTCACCCAATCCGGCCCGAGCAGCTTTTCCAAAGAAGGTATGGCGACGGAAGCAGGAGCTCTGCCAGATTTGTAGAGTGCTGGATGCATGATCTGCTGAGTCGAGACTGGTGGCTTTGTGAAAACAGCGGATAGAGCGTTCCACCCTCCTGATTTCAAGATCGCTGTGGAAAATGTCAAGCCGCCAAAATAGGGAAAGATCATGGAGTCCTTCAAAAACTGAGGCGCTTCCTGCAGCTTGGGCGATTTGGACATATCTCCGGCAAAGACGGAAGGGTCAATCGCGGGCAAATCCTGCACCGACCGGCCCGTTCCCTTCAGCAAGTAGTCAATCATCGCGGCCATGGCGCTTCCCTCAAGCACCGCTTCGCGCGCCAGCTCCGCGTCATCGTTTGGCCGGGCAGCTTTCTCCCATGCTTCGATCTGAAAGTGCTGGTCTTGAAGCGCGTGCGTCAACTCGTGAGCCATGACCATGCGCTGGTCGTCCAGCGGAATCCAGTCCGCAATGTAAAATTCGCGAGCTTTCGGATCGTAGAGGCCTGCAATCTGCTCGGTAAGCAGATCAACCATAAAATTATCCAGATCAAATCCTTTTGGAATTAGTCCAAAGGCCTCGGCGCTTTTTGTCTCCGCGTAACGTTCGGCAGGATTTTTTTCTTCGTTCATCTCTCTAACGACGTAGGCGCGGATCTCCTCTCGCGATCGCAAAGTCTTGTTAAGAGGGGTAAGGAGCCTAAGTCCCGTGATCTGACTGACTTGCTGGAGGACCTCATCGGCTGTTGCGGCAAATTCGGCATTATTTGCTCGGGGCTGCGCCGTCGGAGCGGGGGCGGTGGCATCTTGCTGCGCCAGAAGAACGCCTCCACCTACAAGCGACGAGAATGTTAGGACAAATGCGCAGAGAGGCCTGGCAAATCTTTTGCTCAATGGGGTCATAATCTTTGCAGAATAACAGATAACGCTCGACGACTGCCCCAACCAGAGAAATAGGATGCTGCGTGATAGGAAACTCCAGGTATCTTCCATCGGAGCCGTGAGTTTCTCAGAAGAAACGATGATTAAGGGACAACTCCGCAATCCCACGATCGCGCAATCGATTAGAAGGAATGAAGATAGGCACAAATGACTCTCCATAAGCGAATCGCTTGACCTTGCCCTTGCTCTCATAAAGCGTATTCCAAAAGAAATTCACAGCCTCGCGTTCCGAATCCTTAACAGAATGGTAATTCTGTTATACTCCCCGCTGTGAGCTCCTAGCTCTCTCCCGAGGAAAACATGCTCGCCGGACTTCGTCTGCGGCAAGCCCGTGAATGACTCGGTTTAACCTATCGCGATGTCGAACGCGCTAGTTTTGAATTGGCAGCGCGTCGGGGGCGACCGGAGCTTATTCTTCACATCAGTCGCTTGGCGGATATCGAAAACCGCGGCGTAACTCCCGGACTTCACAAGCTTTATACGCTCGTGGTGGTCTACCGCTTGAATCCGCTGGAAATTTTCCGCCGGTACGACGTTCCCATCGAAGACTGTTTCCCGGATGGAGGCGCATCACCGTTCGCCGGATCGAAGACGACAATTGGGCCAACGAATACGACCGGCCTATGTATTTTGTCGAATTGCGAGAGGGGTACCGATGTGGTTGGTTTCACCAGGACGGGCAACGCTTGCTGATGCAGCCCCATCCTCTATCTCGTTGTGTGCCCCAGGTTTGGCGTCTTCCGGAAGAGGCCGAAGTCGTTGGCCGAGTGGTTGGGGTAGTTACCCGATTGAACGAGCCGTGGAGCATTCTTCCTGGAGAATCTCCAGCAGCGCGCGGAGATTCGAGCAGAAGAGCTCCTTGAGATAGCCAGGCGCCCGTTCGGGCATTAAGACACGGTACGCTTCCATACGACGCCAATGCTCTAAGGCGCCCCATAGACCGCCAGTCATGTGTTCGAGACATCCCTTCAGGTCCGCTTCTTGCCGCACGAGAGGACTCTCCAACACGCGTTCAAAGATCTGCTCATGGCACAGGTTTAAGGCTTGCTGAATAGCTTCGTCAGGATACAGAGCTGCTAGGCCCGCGTGCTCGTACCTCCCTGAGGAAAGATCCCGCAACGACGCCATGTAGGCAAGCCGGCTGAATTCTCCAGGAATCCCTGCCAGCGTGGTCTGCGTGAAATCTTGAATGATGCGCCTGTTCTGCTGGAGCCGCGTGATCATTTTCTTGCACTGCTCCGTTCCGAAGACGGAACGTTTTAGCGCATTCCTCTCAACTCTCTCGATTCTTCTTCATGGTTGGAGCCAGGAGGCTTTCCACCATGAAAAAGATCATTGCCATTTGCCCTGTAGCGCTTGCATTTGCGGTTTCGATCCTACTCCCTGTTAATAGCTCGGTCAAACAGTCCTTCAGTAATCGCTACGCTCCGGTATACGCGGCGGTCGTAAGCGGTTCACCTGTCGCGATACCAACACCTCCGGGGCTCAAGGCTGACAGCTCCAGTGGCAGCCCTGTGCCCATCCCAACTCCGCCAGGACGAATTGCGTAGAGGCTAGAAGCGTGCACAGCTCCGCAGCTCGCTGGTTCAACAAACAGCGGGTTGCGGAGCTTCTTTCTAAGAAACTCTAACTCGCTTTCCAGTCTGATCCTTGGGCTATCGAGCGCAGTGGATAAGTTCTTTGTTCACATCCGCTCATTAATTCCACGCGGCTGAATGAGCGGTGAAGGAGGTAACGTAAGCAAACCATAGGCCGGCATCGGAACCGTTCTGGGACCAACTGTCCACTCGAATCGTAGCAACTAGGTTGTTTACCGGCCAGTTATGCCATGCTAGGATTCAGCCGTAATGATCAGCATGCCCCTCTCCGTGCAGTCCGTCTGGGCCTGTAGTATCTTGGGCCAACTGATCACCCTAACTCTCCTGCCCCTGAGAAGGAACGCAAGCAAAATCCCGTTCTTCGCCACCTACATAGTTCTTAATCTTTGCCAAGCCGGTTTCATGTTGGTTTTGGTCTTCATTCCTACCCTTAGCCCCGCCATTTTTGCGAAGTTGTCTTGGTGTGCAGAGGGCATAACGCTGCTAGCGCAGGCGGTGGCAACCACGGAAATTCTGGGGCTCACTCTGCGGCCGTATCCTGGGATTTGGGGCTTAGCATGGCGTGCGCTGGCCACCGTCTCAGCACTAGTCGTTCTGATTGTGGGGTGGTTGAGCCATGCCCGAGGAATTGAACAGCTGTCGTTCCAACTGAATCGTGGTTATCATATTACTTTTTCCACCGCCGTGATCGCATGCTTGGCTCTCGTGCGCTATTACTCGATTCGAGTCCCGTCTGCCTTCAAAATGATACTTGCTGGATTCTGTCTTAATTCTTGTGTCGAAGTTCTGGTCAATACGCTTATTCAAGTGCTTTTCCATAAAGGCTATGCGGTCCATCAAACGGCTTGGCTAATTGTGAACATGCTTTCGTTTGTAGCTGCCCTGACCATTTGGATAGTTGCGCTCTGGAAACCTTTTCCTGTCGATGATCGTCAAATCGCTTCACCGTCGGATTCTGCCTATCGCAGACTTTCGCCGGAAATCAATGAACGATTGCGCGAGATCAATGAAAAGCTTTTGCGGCTTTGGAAACTGGAGGCACGCGCAGAGTGAGCTACGCATTTACGGCACTCCTTGGCTTTGCGTTTCTCCTTTTGATTCTGCTTGCGTGGGTTTTGCGCGGTCCCAACAGGGTCTCGAGGCAGGATGCCGCCGTAGACTTGACGGAGTTCTCGGATAGAACGCACGTGACTTTCTTCCCGCAGATTAAGCAGGCCCTGGCAGTACAAGACTCCGCCTATCTTGCATCGCTTGGAATGAATGCTCTAGCCAGTAGAGTACGCAAAGAACGCCGCAAGATCGCACTGGCCTATCTTGCCTGCCTGCGCAACGATTTTCAAAGGCTATGGCGATTAGGACGAGTGATTTCATCCATGTCACCGCAGGTTGGCATGGCGCAAGAATTTAGGCGGTTCCACTTGGGGTTGGCCTTTTCGCTGCACTACGAAATGATTCGCATTAAACTCCTGTTTGGATTTGCACCTCTAACTGAGCTTGGAGCATTGAGTGAGGTCGTCAGCAGGCTTTCGATCCGGATGGAGACTGCCATGCAGGACCTGGGCGAACGCGCCGCTCTTGCGGCCAAACTGGCGTCATCTTTGGACGGGCGCGGGTTGGACGTTCCCTAACACAGCATCTATCGCCGCGAGCAGTTCCGCCGCCTGAAACGGCTTTTGGAGGATGTGATTTCCGTTGCACGGCAGTTCGTCGGGAGGACGCCCCAACGGCGCAACGCCGCGCATCCAGACGCAACGCTTGGCCAACCCTGGCCTGCGAACAAGGATCCAATCATGAAGGATATTGCGCCCCGCCGTGCCGGAGAGATCCAGATCCGCGAGCACTAAGTCGAACTCTCGATTCTCAAGAAGTGCCATCGCATCCGCAGCGGTCTTGGCCGTCTCGACTTCATGCTCGCGATCGACCAGGATGGCGCGAAGAGATTCCAGCACCGAGTCATCATGATCGATCAAGAGGATGCGACCCTCTCTCACTGGTTCCACCACGTGGTCAGTTTCGGCAGGCTTCGTGGCCTTTATAGGTTGGTAGGGGACTTCAATTGTGAAGGATGCTCCACGCGGAGGAACATTGCTCACCCGAATCGATCCGCCGTGTTCCGAGATGATGCCGTAGCAGATGCTAAGACCTAGTCCGGTGCCCTTGCCAACGGGTTTAGTCGTGTAGAAGGGATCGAATACACGGGACGCGTCCTTGACGCCTGGGCCGCTGTCGGTAAATTCGATAAACAGTTTGTCTCCATTCGCTCCCGTTCGTACCCAAAGATCTCCTTCCTTGGAATGCTCCAGCATGGCGTCCACAGCGTTGTTGACCATGTTCAAGAAAACCTGCTGGAGTTGGTGGGGATCCGCGGATGTGAAGGGAAGATCTGGCGCGAGCTCCAAGTGCACACGAATATGATTCATTCGCAAATCGTAGTCTCGTAGCGCAAGGGTCTCCTCAAGGATCAGATTCAGTTGCACGGGGACGCGCTCTGGCTTGTGCTGTCGCGCAAAACTAAGCAAGTTCTGCACGATGCGGTGTGTCCTTTGCGCCTGTTTGTAGAGTTTTTCGGAGTATTCAATGCCCTGCGCGCCCATCTGTCCGCTCGAGGTGAGCAGCTGGCTGTAGCCCAGGATCGCGGTCAAGGGGTTGTTGAGTTCGTGCGCCACGCCGGAGATTAGCTGCCCCACGGCAGCCATTTTCTCGCTATGCAAGAGCTGTTCCTGCGTGCGACGCAAGTTATCGTAAGCCTGGCGTGCCTCTTCGTAGAGCGTCGTGCGTTCGATAGCGCTCGAAAGCTGGCTCCCGACTGCGATGAGCAGATTGACGTCTGCAGGCGAAAACTCCTTTGGCGTGCGGCTACCCACTGTCAGGCCGCCGATCACACGGTCCTTGGACCAGAGCACTACCACATAAGCGGAAATGAGCTCTTCCTTCCGCTGCGCCTCGCGGAAAATCGTGGGAAGTGGCAGCCCCTGTACGGAGAGGAACGTCGCGTGCACCGATTTGATGTGCTGTAGCAATTCCGGCTTTACCGTTACCGCAGGGAAATTCCTGGCGTATTCCGAACGGTGCCCCACGGCCGCAACGCGCCGAATTTTGGTCCCGGCCTCGTCGAACAAATAAAGCGCGCACGCGTCCAGACTGAACAGCTCCGCCATCTGGCGCAGCGTACGATGCAGCGAATCGCCCAGGTCCATCGACTCCATCAGAGTTTGGCCGATGGAGTTCAGCACCAGCAGCTCGCGGTTCCGCCTCCGGATTTCCTGTTCCGCTCTTTTCCGCTCTGTAATATCCAGCAGAAAGCCCTGATACGCCGTTACATTTCCAGCCGCGTCTTTCACCGCGATCGAGGACTCCAGCACGGTACGGATCTCGCCATCGCTGCGCTTCATCTCGAACTCGAAGTCCGCCACTGTGCCGTGTTCCTGCAGCAACTTCTTCAGCCGTTCGCGGTCCGCCGGATTTGCGTACATAGTTCCAGGAATATCGGCGCCGAGCAACTCCTCGCGAGTCTCGAAGCCTGTCATGCGCATCATCGCTTCGTTGAAATCCAGGAACCGCCCTTGCGGAGTGGAGATAAACACGCCTTCTTGCACGCTCGAAACAAGAGTCCGGTATTTTTCTTCCGCGCGCTTTCTTTCCGTAATGTCCTTCAGGACATGCACCGTCCCCAGCAGGTTTCCCGCTGGGTTGGTAAACGTGGAATTCGATGCGAGAAAATAGCCTTGCAGCCAGGGATCCGGGTTGTCGCCTTCACCAGCGACGCCCTCGCAATACGGGCACATCTCGTATGCCAAGTTCTTGCGCGCTAAGAGGTCCGCTACCGCGCGCCCGACAAGCGCTTGCGAATCCCTCCCCAGCAGATGCCCCAACCGCAAATTGCACCGAAGTATCCGCCCTTGCTGGTCGTGCACCAGAATTGGATCGCCAATGGAATCGAACGTATAAGCCCACTGCTGCTGCACAGTGGCCACTTGTTCGAATAGCTTTACGTTCTGCAGCGTCAAACCCAGGAGATTACTGATGTTCAGGAGGTAAGCAATTTCGTCAGCCTGGAACTGCTCATTACGGGTAGAACCGACCGCAATGATCCCGAGCGGCCCGTCTTTTCCCGGTAGCGCCATCGTGATGCTGTTTCCGATGCCACCCTCCGCCATTCTTTGCCGTACGGATGGGTCCGGTTCATCCTGCATTCGAAAGAACTCACAGTCCTTATGCAGGACCCGCTGGGTCCAGGCAGCCTTGGCAGGCAATCTGGCGTACTTTTCCAGATACGCATTCTGAAAGCCAACCGAGGCGTGTATTACCAGAAGAGCTTTGTCTCCCTCGCCTTCGAGCAAGCGCACCAATCCGTGCGTCGCTCCCAGACTCTCCACCAGGTGCGCGAGCACGCGGTCCAGGACATCCTGCACGGAAAGTGTCTGTGTGCTGGCTGTGGTTAACAGTGTCAGCCGCCTCAGCTTCTCGTTGAGCTCAACCGTTCTTGACCGCGCCCCCTCCAACACCACGACCACCATGGCGATTCCCAACGCCACGCCCAGAAGGTGGTCAAACGCCACTCGCAACAAAAAATACGGGTGCTCCGGCCACATATTCCGGTCTAACCCGTGTATGCCCGTTAATAGAAACACACCCTCGAGCAACCGCACGCCGTGCCCTCGCCTCAGCAGCGGCGACCTCCACAGAACCATCCCCGCCCAAAGGCATACCGCACTTGCCAGCACCGCCGTTTCCCACCGGACGTTGCCATAGACCGGCGTCACACTCCGCTGCAAATAATAGACTCCAAACAACACCACACCCGCCAGCGGCAGGATCGGCCAGTTCCGCTTCCCTGCTCCGGTAGTAAACTGCACGACGGCCGCGGAGAACAACAACATTGCGGCGACTCTTCCCATCACAATCGCCAGCCACAGCGCGGGTATATCCCGGCTCAGCATCACCGCCTCGGCCAGCGAGGCGAGCGTGAACACAATCCACCCGGCTACCCACAGCCGGAAGTGTTTATTGACGTGATCCCGCTGAAAAATGAAGAAGAGGACCAGCAGCACGATGAACGCTGTCGCTTCGAAGAAAGCGATGCCGAGCAGGCCTTGGTTCACCAACACGTTGTGCTGCCTCCCGCTCTGAACTACCCGCACCGCAAGGTAAGCACCCCGGCTTCTCTCGCGTGGGGCGGCACGAAGCCCTCATTGAAGGTATCTTTGACGCTAACACGCTATTTTCTGAATGGGCAAGGCCACGCCAATCCTGCTGTGCCGTCCCGTATAATGGCGCTAGGGGCAAACACCTTTGGACCTAGAACAGATACTGGTCGTCGACGATGAAGAAGCGATTCGAGAGGTGGTTTCCACCATGCTCGAATCGAAAGGCTATCGCTGTACGGCCGTAAGCAATGGCCGCGCTGCCCAGGAGCAAGTCAAAAAGTCCACGCCGGACCTCGTCTTGAGCGACATGATCATGCCCGAAATGGACGGCATCAAGCTGCTCGACTGGCTTCGCGAATATGATCCGGAAGTCCCCGTGATCATGGTCACCGCCATCCACGACATCTCCACCGCTCTCGAAGCCATCCGCCGCGGCGCGTACGATTACATTCTGAAGCCTTTTGAGAAAGACCAACTATTTCTTGGCGTTGGCCGCGCGCTGCAGCACCGCCGCCTCGTCGCAGAAAACCGCAGTTACCAGCTCCAGCTGGAACACCAGGTCGAAGAACGCACCGCTCAGCTCTCCGGCGCCCTGGCCCAGCTCGAACAGTCCTACGACGACACTCTCGAAGCCTTGGGTAGCGCCCTTGACTTAAAGGATGCCGAGACCGAGGGCCATTGCCAGCGCGTAACGGCATTCACCATTTCGATCGCCAAGGCCATGCCTGTTCCTCCTGCATACCTGGCGATTCTCGCCCGCGCCGCTTTCCTTCACGACATCGGCAAAATGGCCATCCCCGACGGCATTCTGCGTAAACCCGGCCCTCTCACCGACGACGAAAAGCAAATCATGCGCAAGCACTGCGAAATCGGCTACAACATGCTGATTCGCATCCCGTTCCTTCGCGATGCCGCCGAAATCGTCCTGGCTCACCAGGAGTTCTACGACGGCACTGGCTACCCCCGCGGCCTCAAAGGTGATCAAATTCCACTCGGCGCCCGCATTTTCACCATCGCTGACTCGCTCGACGCCATGATCAGCGACCGCCCCTACCGCAAAGCCCTACCGATGCCCCACGCCGTCGAAGAAATTCGCCGCTGCTCCGGCACCCAATTTGACCCCAAAGTCGTCGAAGTCTTCGCCACCATCCCGGAGCAACACTGGCTCGATCTCCGCGAACACCTCGGCTCCCCATTCCGCCTGGCCCACCTGAAGAATTTGTAACCCCAACTGGCATAAACAAAGAAAACCGGGACCTCTCCTTCCTCGCACGGTACCTGGTCGTTTTGAGAACGGCTACGGTGTGATAGGGAATACCTATCAGAACCTCAAGTACAAAGACATCTGTGCGACGCGCGGGCGGATAGCGTGCCGGTACATCTGCCCGAATTGCTAGTTGTTGATGCTGCTGGTGGTTGGGTTGGAAGCATTGCGAGCTGAAGTTTGACTACAATCGTGGGAAATACGAGCCAATGTCGGCAACTCAATAGATTAATCTGATGATTTCTTGTCCTCTGCCGAATCGGCGCTCGTTTTTTCCTTGGGAGGCTCGCCGAGCTTTTGTTTGTCGTCGATGGAGAAAAGAATATAGTCAGTAAAGCTGTGACGCCGATGGAATCGATGTCCGCGGAAAACTGCATAGTAGTCAGCGCTCGCGGGCAGCCACAGGACTTCTTTCCGGCTCTTAAAATGAATTGGGCCGTATTCCATGACAAGATGTTCTGTACTAAGACGCAAATCCGGACGCGGCTCGCGAAGGTCTGTCTCCAGCCGCACCACTTGAAAGGTGTTTGCGTCAATCCAAGCCCGGCCTTTGAGAGCAATCGGGTACACATGCCCCCCCATGCGGTACTGCCGGATCCGGCTTTCCTTGTCCTTCTTCTGCGTGAAATAAATCTGCCACGCAAATCCCGTGCGCACGCGGCTAAGTCCCTCGCAATGGATGTCGAAATCTGAGATCAGCCACGGATGAAAAATCAATACGACGGACGGAAGTCCCGTGCTGGCCATCTGATCCGGGAACATATCGTTGCCAGTGCTCCCGTTCCGGTATTCCTGCACGTCCAGAAATTCGCCAAACTTGTTCTTTATCTCACGGATCGATGCCAGGTAGTTGAACGATAAATCGTTGACGTGATCTGCATACCCGGCGGTATTTACCTCTTCGTGATGGAGAATCTCAGTCGCGGTATAGCGGTCCACCAACGCCGGCAGATCCGTCACGCGGGCCGATGCATTTTTGAGAACGTCGTCAAGCGAGCAGGAGACCCCGGGTTCGACGGACGGAACGCCGTCATCGATATTTGCTGGGAGCCAGTGGAGCGCCGCCGAAGTCAAGGGAAGCTCGGGGACGTCAGTACCAACCGCCGCGTTCTCGTAAGAAGTTGTCACGCCGCCAAGCATCGCTTCGGTAGGGCCGCTAGGGGCATCCTTCAAGCGGACAATCAGCTTCTCCACGGCTTTGGCCTGTTCTTCCGGCGGCTTCCCCGACAAATAATCCTTAAGCGCCGCTATCGCTTGATCGTTCTGATGTTCTGCGGCAAGGGCTTGACCCAGAATCAGTAGCGAGGAGTTCGCCTGCCCCTTGCCAAGCTCCATGGCTCGTTCCGCATGCGTCACCGCCTCGGCATACGAATGCTGCCGCAGCAAAGCATTCGCCAGCAAACTGTGCGCCCGCCAGGAATTTGGTGCCACCGCGACAGCCTTGTCGAGATATTTTCGCGCATCTGCTAGATCACCCTGGCGCAGCGCAATATCCCCAGACGCTAGTAGAGAAGAGAGATGTTCGGGATAGGCCTGCAGTGCCTCGTCCCAATACTTGCGAGCTGTAACGAGATCACCCTTCTTTTCGTAAACCATACCCAGCATATAACTGAGGTCCGGATGGCTCGGCGCAAGATGATGAGCGACATCCAAATGCTTGATGGCTTCGTCGAACTTATTCGCTTGCAGGGCCTCCATCCCCTTACCGGTTTCTTTTTGTGCTTTGGGGGAAAGAACTACCCCGGTTGGCGCGGTGTAGGTTGTCCCCGACCCGGAATCCGGCTGCATGGTAATGACAACGAGTTGCTGCCCGTGGCCGCTGACGATCTGCGCTTCGACCTGCGCCTTTGCAAACCCCGCCGCTTCCACATTGATCGTGTATTGACCCCTGTTTAGCGGAGTGAAAATTGCCTGCGACCCGAATGTCGCTTTAGACGTAATCGTTTGGCCGGAAAGATTGCACAACGTAACGAGGGCCAGCGTATCCAGTGTCGATCCATTTGGCGCCCGTACCTGCACGGCAAGGCTGCTATTGTCGATGGGTTCCAGCTTCGAGTTGGAGTAAAACCCTCCCGGCGCGCCACCCGGCGCTAACTGTGCTACGCTGCCCATCGGGAACAAAAGAAGAAAGAAAATTGAAATGACAGCGGGAAAGACACACAACCGAGCTATGCACATCCGCCCTACGAGCCCGCAATTCTGTTTCTTCGAAGTCTGGAGAGAACCGTCCACCGGGTAAGACCCTGGACCGACGACTTCACATGTCCCGCTAATTTTCCGGCAATCTTCGGTATCCGTCAAGAAAACGATTCTCCGAGCGGCCAGTCATCCGATGAAAAAGGGCGCCTCCTCATGGCGGCGCCCTTTCCCAATGCCCTTGATCGACGGTTAGAAGTAGAACTTAGCACCCAACTGGATAAGCCGCGGTCCCTGGCTATCCGCAGTGATCTTCCCGAAGTTGCTGGAGTTGACATCGCCGTTCGGATTGCTAAACGAGACGTGGTTGAACGTATTCTGTGACTCCAAGCGGAGCTCGAAGTATTTTTGCTCCGTTAAGTGGATGTCCTTTAAGATGGCCAGGTTCGTGACATTGATTCCCGGACCATGCAAGGAATCCCGGGCATCATTGCCGAACATGCCGTATTGCATTGGGCAGGTCTTGTTAAGCCGAGAGTTGCAAAAATTGGCCGGCGCGAAGAAGAAGTTAGCGTTCTTGATCGTCTGTCCTCTGCCGTTGACGAGTGTTTGAACTTCGCGAGGATTGAAGGTTTGTATCGTAGGTGACAATTGTTCCGCATTGTCCGGGCAACCGTAGAAAAAGAACGCATTGCACGTCAGCGACGTGAAGTCCGAGTTGGAAATATTAATCGGGAACCCGGCCTGCAGCGTGGTGATTCCCGCGATTCTCCAACCTTGGAACAGTCGTCCCTTATTTCCGCCTCTCAGCGCTTGCGGTACCGGTATTTCATACGTGTAGTTAGCGACAAAGCGGTGCCGCGCATCAAACGCCGAGTCTCCTACGTTCAATCCGGGAATCGCCAGGTTTGTTCCACGCACGCCGAATGAGGTGTTTTCGAAGCCCGACCCGTTATCAATCGCGTGGGAATAGGTATACGCGAGGCCAAAGGTCAGACCATGCGATATTCTCTTCTGCAGAAACACTTGAAGAGAATTATAGTGCGACGTGCCATCCGTAGCCTGTTGCCCGAGCCCTCCGAATATCGTCGGGTCGTAGCGGAAGTTCGCGGGGAAGTTGCTTCCCTGAAAAACGCGGTTCGCAACGCACGCTGGCGTTGCGGCGCAGCCCGCCGGATTTATGCCAGGGTTAAGATCGAACGCTCTTTCCAAATGCCGTCCAAACGACCCGACGTAGCCTACTGACAGTACCATCTGTCCGGGAAGTTCGCGTTGCACGGTCACGTTGTCGTTGATCGCGTACGGCACGGAAAAGTTAGGATCGAGCAAATTGAGCGAAAAGGGTTCGAAAAACGTGAAGTCTACGTTCGAACCCGCTGGCGCAGGTGTGAAGGGAAACTTGTTCGGGATCGAGACACCGGTCGATACATCCGTGAATGGTGCCGCGAAACTGGGATTCCCGAAGACTGGTGAATCTGCAATTCCTCCGCTGCCCAGTGCAAACGGAGGAGCTTGTAGGTTTTGCAGCGTCAGCTCCTCTTCGATCTGGTTGAAATATATGCCTACGCCCGCGCGAATCGAGAACTTCCCTTGATCGCCAGTCAACAACCCTAGCTTTCCAGAAGAGTGCGGCGCCCAGGCCAAACCAAGCCGAGGTCCAAAATGCGTAAATCCAGTTTTGTAGCCCGATGAGGTACACCCTGCGTCTCCCGGGAAAACTAGGCCTGCTGGAGCGGTCGGGTATATGATGGACTGCTGCCCTGGCCGGAAGCAGTTGATCGCCCGGCCATGGTTGAAATGGTCAGTAACCGGTGTATTGATCTGCCATCCCACCCCATAATTCATCGTGAAGGTCGATGTGGCCTTCCAGGAGTCCTGCACGTAAGTGTAATACCCTTGTGCCGATGCATCTATGAAGCTGCCGCTGCCCTGTGTGTACGTGTCGGGAATACCCAATAGAAAGTCCGCCCCAGGCACCCCCGTGCTAAATGCGCCTCCCCCGTTGAATCCGAACGTTCCGCTATTCGAAGCGAAAAACGGATTCGAAACATGGAAACGCCGGTCGTCAATGCCAAACTTAAAGGTGTGCTTGCCTTGCACCCATGTAAAGTTGTCTGTTAGACCATAAGTCTGGTCCTTGCGCGGCTGTGGTCCGTTCGAGCTGAAACCGAGCGTGAATAAGCCGTTTATAGCAACCACCGGAAGTCCAGCAACAGCCGGATCCTGCGGATTGATCGCGAATCCGACAGAGGACGGCAATGTCGGTGTCTGGGGTTCTACAGCGTCGAAGTTGAATCGAGTGTAACCGACCCGGACTTCATTCAACACATTCGAGCTGAACGTATGCGTCCAGCCCACTGTGAACTGCTTGTAGTGACGCTTGGATTCATCACCAAACCCGGGCACCGTGGCTCCAGTAAACGGTAACGTATCCGCGGTAGGATTGGTTTGAAAATATCCATAACCCGTTAAGGTGTCTTTCGATCCGAGGGTGTGGTCCACCCTGAAAATATACTGATCGGCGCTGTTCGTCGTCACCGGGCTGAACGTAAACTGATTCGTCCCTAAATTAGGCAGCGGCACAAACTTGTTCGTCAAGGTCACAGCGACTGGGCTCAGGTCCTGACTCGGGATTACACCCGTGCTAAACAACTTATTGTACGGAGTCCCGGCAGCGCACCTGGTCCCTCCTGAGACCGGGCACGTCGACGCGCTATCACCAAACATTGCGAATGGGGAGCCTGTGGTCGATGCCTGTATACCGTCCGCACTGAAATCGCCGGAGCGTTCGGCCGGTGTGAAAACTGTCGGAATGCTGAACGCCTGCGCCTGCCGCGCCCTGGTTCCCTGGTACGAGAAAAAGAAGAAGGTGTGATTCCTCCATACCGGGCCGCCAATAGTACCGCCAAACTGGTTCTGATGGAAAACCGATGGAGCCTTCTGAAAGAAGTCCTTGGTATTCAGGAATGTATCCCTATAGAACTCGAAACCGTCGCCGTGAAATGCGTTCGTCCCAGACCGGATCGACGCATTTAAGATGGCGCCTGAATTTCGCCCATATTCGGGATTGATCGTGTTGGTAACCATGTCGAATTCGCCGATGGCATCAGGGTTGGGAATAATAAGCGGCGTGTTCAGCGGCAGGTCATTCGAGTCCTGCCCCATAATCAAAAAACTGTTCTGCTGTGATTGTGAACCATTTGTGGAGAATGTGCCGAATCGGTCGGACGAGGCAACTACCCCCGGCTCGAGCTGCTGGAGATTGACCCAGTTGCGACCAATCAGGGGCATATCTCGGATCGTGTCGCCGTTGATGACTGTGCCCAGTTGCGTGTTTGCCGTCTCAACTTGGACGTTCGTAGCCTCGACAACGACTTGCTCTGAAATTTGGCCAAGCTCCATCTTAATGTTCAGGGCATAGATTTGGTCGAGAACAAGCTTGATTCCCGTCGCAGTAAAAGTTCGGAAGCCGTTGCTCGTGGCAACCACCTTGTACGTACCGACAGGTAAATTCAAGAAAACAAACGAACCGTCAGCCTTGCTTTCTGCATTGTAATTGATGTTCGTCCCGACGTTAGTTGCTGTCAGCTGGACTCCCGCCAGACTCGCGTCGCTCGGATCCACAACCACACCTTGAATTCTGGCATACAGATTATCCGCCTTGGCGGTTTGTACCCCTAATGGACTGAACACCAATGCCAAAATGACCATTGAAGACAAAACAAGTGTTGCCGCAGTGCTTCCGAACAGGACACGTTTCATTGCCATTCCCCCATAACGTTCATACTTTTGTGAATACGAACACCCGAGATAGACCACCGACCCATTACTATTAGGCAAGGCTCTGTCCAATCTTTGCTTTATATATAGCTCACATAAGGCATCGCTAAACCTTTTGTTTTCAGTTGTGTACTAGTACGGTTTATAAATTCTTGATTTATCCGGATTCCATATTTTGTAGGTACCGCTCCTATTGTCTCCGAAAAAGTGAATCTGGAGAATATCAACCCAGGTACTTAAAGGAATTGCAGCGGCTGCTGCACGCCTCGGACATGAATTTATTTAGATAAAACAGGTTGGTGTGCCTGGTGGCTGAATGTTATCACAGCACAGACTTAATTCGCTTTGAAATAACTCCTTACCTGGGGGCAGAAATCTTCGATTCTTGGTGACGGCGCTTGGCTCCAGACAGCCTAACGAACGTCGATCGCGAGGTTTCAAACAGAGAGCAGTTGCCTCAGCCCTTTTGAGAACTCATTTTCTGGCGTTAGCGGGCTGACCACAGCGATCACCTTCGGACTGGAAGTTGTAGTAATGCCCCGGATGGACGGTACACCCCCTTGGCCGCTAGCAGTTCAAGCGCAAGGTCTTCATCCGTACGGGTCGCGGGCACCCGTATCACGGCATTCCACCCGCCCTCCACTCTACTAGCCGACTGCACGATTTTTGCCCCGCCAATTGGTTGTCCAGTTCGGAGAGGTTCACGTTCACGCAAGCAATCACTGGCTCGATCTGCGCGAGCCCCTCGGCTCCCCGTTCCGCTTGGCCCATCTCAAGGAATCTGTAGGCTCACGCGACAAAAACCGCGCTGATGACGCTATTCGGCGCAAGCCTGTTTCGTCGTCACTGAGTAGCGCCTTCGCGCCTCCGCCAAAAGAAAAGGGAGGCCGAACTTCAGCCTCCCTCTCCTAGTGGTTGTTATCGAACTTAGTTAAAATTCATACCGTAGGGCGAACTGACTGACGCGTGGCGCCGATGCTGTCGAGTTGATGATACCGAACGAACTCGTATTGCTGAGCGTCGCGGAAGCTGGCCCGTTGAAGCTCGGGTGATTGAGGGTGTTGAAGGAATCCCACCGGAACACTAACCGGTGACTCTCTGCATAGGGCATCTGGAACGATTTGATGACTCCCATATCGATGTTGAAGAATCCCGGTCCTGTGGCCGCGTTGCGGTTCCCCACGTTGCCGGCGAACGGGAAGCTCAAATTGGCAAGCGCCGTGTTCGGATCGGCAAAGTATTGCAGGTTCCCTGAAGAGTCCGTGTGAATGCCGCTCTTCAACGGGCCAGTGACGACCGCGGGTGCATCGAGCGTGAAATCCGTCGGGAACGCACCCGTATTGATGGTGAAGGGATATCCGGTGCGGTACGATACGATTCCGCTCCAGGTCCAACCTCCAATGATGGCATCCACCCATTTCGGCGCGTCTCGCAGCAGTGATCGGTTGCGTCCCACGGGCAGGTCATACACGTAGTCAGCGGTAATCACGTGCCGTGCATCGAAATCGGAGCTTGCGCGGCAAGCCCTCAGATTCGTAAGGTCGCAAAGCAATCCGTCTCCCGTACCGGTATAAGTCACGTAGTTGTTGGTGACTTCCGACACGTTGTCGATGGAATGCGAGTAGGTGTAGTTGAACTTGAATTGCAGGCTCTTGGAGAAACGCTTGCGCACATTCAGCAAGAGAGCGTTGTAGTTCGAGCTGGCGTAATTGCCAATGTATCCGTTGGCTGCCGTCTGCGCCGGAAGTCCGACGTTAAAATCCAGGAGCCCGTTGAATGCCAGCGCCTGAATCGTGTCCGACAGATCGCCCTTTGCCACGAGGTTTCCAAAGAAGTGGGCAAGAATCTGCGAACAAGTTATGCCTACTATGCTTTGGCAGAAAGCCGTGCCGCCCATCTGATTCTCGAACCAAGGGATGGGTGTGATCTGGCCGAGAGAAGTTGCCGTCTGGACCTCGTGTTCCAACTCTCCGAACTGCTCCTTAAGGAAAGTTCCAGAGGCAGGATCTTTGAAATTCACGATCTGGCCTGCGTCGCCCACGGCCAGTAAACGCCGGCCAAGGCGGCTCACAGCATTCACCTCGACGATTACATCGCCGGGAAGTTCCCGCTGTATTCCGAAATTAAGCACGATCGCGTAGGGGTTCTTGGTGTTGGAATCAAACTGGAAGAAGGCAGGAAATCCGCCGTTTGCCGTTCCAAGAGGAAGTCCACCAAAAACGTTTGGAGCGTTCGGCAATGTGATCGTTGGAGCAATCGGAGCCGTGCAGTTGGCGCTGGCTGGCGGCAACGCCCCAATGGCCGTAAACCGGGGGTCGGACAGCAACGATCCAGTTGCCGTTCCCGTTCCGCACGCCGAATTGGCGTTGGAGTCGAACAAGAACGTGTTCTGGTCCAGCCCGAAACTTGCGCCTCCGGCGATACGATCATATAGAATCGCCCCACCCGCTCTGATCGTGGTTTGCCCTTCTCCCATCAAGGCGTGCAATAGCCCATCCCTAAAAGAGGGGTTGTAAGCGAACGCGATTCTGGGGCCAAAATCCTTATGGTCCGGACTGTAGAAGCCCTTTCCGTGGTTCGCCGGGCCTCCCAGACTGTAACTAACGAAGGGAATCGTGGTCGCGCCGCTATCGCCCGCCAATCCGGCGGCGACTCGATCCGCCAGATACGCGTTTTCGTTGATGCTGGGAACGGACTGAAATCCGTTAATTTCGTAAGGCACGCTGTGATAATCCCAGCGCAGGCCGTACGTCATCGTCAGGTCCCGGCGCATCCGCCAACTGTCCTGAGCGTAAATCTCGAACTCGTTATAGTTATAGTAGCGAGCTTTGTCGCTGCCGTTTGGCAGCACGTTCTGCTTCTTGTCGTAGTTGAAGTTGGCACCAATCGAAGCGTAACGTCCCAGGTCTGTCGGGAACCAATTGTCGAAGTTCGAAATCGCGGAAGAATCCGAGCTGATATCCGCCGGTCGCACCGAGGGATCCAAGGTTAGCAATTGGCCGCCGAGACCGTACTGCACGAAGTCGTAACTGTTAGTCAGTCCACTTATGACCCGCGTAAGCTTGAAATCGATACCAAGATCGATCGTGTGCCGGCTCTTAGTAATTGTAAAGCTATCGCGAATCTCGGGTACGGGTACGTTTCTGGACTGTGACGAATAACCCACGTAGGGGCTCGAAAGGTCCGGAGAAAAGAACGGTTCTACCGGAAATGTCGGCTGGAACTGGTTATTGAACTCCAGAATCGGCCGAACAAACCCCAGCGTGAGTGTATTCAACATTTGCGAAGAGATTGTCCACGTCCAACCGAGCACACCGGTGTAGCTGTTGAATTTGTCCTTCTGAACGGGTACGACTGGATCGCCAGGAAATTGCTCAATTGAGGTGTTGAAGAAATCATCTTCACCTTGTCGCGCAACATTTGCTCGGAAGAACAAGTTCTGTTTGTCGGAAATCTTGAAGTCGATGCGCGTCGTGTAAAGGTTTTCACTATTGTGCGCCGGCGCCGTAAACCGATAGCCTTCGGAATTGATGCCGTCGCCGCCCGTCGGATCGTTCGGCATTGGATAACGGCCAGCAAGGAAGGTTAGCAGCGCTTGATTGGTGCCTACACCTTGCGGGTCGAGAGCTGCAATCTGGCTGGAGTCGAGAAAACTGATGCAGCTGGGTGCCGTATTCAACCTTGCCGAACCATCGCACGGCTGGCCCGTGGATGGATTCGTCGAATTGTTGATGTAGGCGAGTTGACCGCTACGGAACTGCGCGGTCGGAACGGAGCGGTTGTAGGAAACCGACTGGGCCTGGCGCAGTCCCTCATAGTCAAAGAAAAAGAAAATCTTGTCTTTCTTGAGCGGGCCTCCGAGGCTGCCACCGAACTGGTTTCGCACGAGCGGAGCGCGCGGAATTCCGTCTCGATTATTGAACCAATCGTTCGCTTCCAGTAGGGTGTTGCGATTGTACTCGCGTAGAATTCCGTGAAACTTGTTGGTGCCGCCTTTGGTCTCCAGGTTGATCATCCCGCCGCTGCTTCGTCCATAATCTGCGGTTTCGCCCGCGGTGATCGTTCTGATTTCCTGTACAGAGTCGACAGAGATCGGCGTCGTGGATACGAATGCTTGTCCGGTCTCCTGGTCGTTCACGTCGATGCCGTCCAATGTGATGTTGCCTTGGTCCGTTCGCGCACCTGTGACGGAACCCTGATCATTGACTCCAGGCTGCAGCTCCATCAATCCAGCGGGATTCAACCTCGCCTGAATCGGCAAGTCCGTCACTTCCCGCGAACTAATTACATTCCCGATGGTGGCGTCGCTTGTATCCAGCGTCGCCTCGGCCGCCTCTTTCACTTCGACGGTTTGTGTAATGCTTCCTATTTCAAGCGTGGCGTTATGTGTCTCCGCGCTGCTTACGCCAAAAGTCAGGTGGCTTAGCACAACCGTGTGAAACCCATCCTTGGCAAAGGTCAGCTCGTAGCCCGCCGCCGGACTCAGCCGCAAAAATTGGTAATAACCAATCTCGTTGGTGGTGGTTACCTCATGCACTCCCGTAGCGGGATTCTGCAACGTCACATTTACGCCGGAAATCGACGCGCCGCTCTTATCGGAAACTACTCCGCTCACGGAGGAAAATTGCTGTGCGGATAGCGAGAGAAACGAACCAAAAACCAAAACTAGCAGACCAGCAACTGCGACTTTCCACTTCGTCATGAACCCTCCAAATATCTACACCTCAAGACAGTGAAATCCCACGCGTGCCTAAATGAGTCCAAAGCTTATTCACCGATGTAATTGCAAGCGACTTGCCAGAGACACACCCCCGTGCGTTTGGCACTTGACCGCTGTAATTCGCCTGCATTAAATAAGTTATCAGCTCGCTTCAGGAAATAAAGACAGCCGTTTGGATTTTGTTATGTTGATTTACATAACAGTAACGACCCGCTTCGGAATTGCAAACCCCGGCTTAAGCGGTTCGGCGCAAAAAGAAGGAGTGTATATACATGAAACCACTACACTTAGCTAATTGCGGCAAGCTTGGACTCAATATACCCGTATCAAGCTTTTATGCAGGCGGGGTTGGTCCAACGCACCTTCTGGCTTAGATGTGCTCAGTTCGTTAATACATCGATAGCGTCAATTTTATTCCTTTAGCGAATTCGGACGCGGGCGATAGCAGACTGACCACCACAATTCCCTCGGACGGAAAGTCATAGAAGTGCCCTGGATAAACATACACACCCTTACTCTCGAGAAGCTCCAGGGCAAGCTCTTCATCCAGGCGCGTCGCCGGCACTCGTATCACGGCGTTCCACCCGCCCTCGACCTCCAACCGGCTGCAGGCCTTCTGCCCTGCCAATTGCTTGTCCAGCTCGACAAGATTCTCCTTCACCCGCGCCATCACTTGCTTCTGGAATTCCCGCCGTTGCTCCAAAAGCGTCGGCAGCGCCCACTGAATAGGCGCGTTCATGGAGAGATAGGTATCCGCGATCACCTCGAGTCGCGCGACCGCTTCCTTTTTCAACGACTCCGGCCCACCCACAACCAGCCACGCTGCCTTCATTTGCGGCAATCCGCAAATTTTCGACAGTCCGCTCATCGTGAAGGTTAAAGCCCCAGAGCTTCCGGCAAACGTCGGGTGGCGATTGTCACCGAGAGCAGAATCCAGAAATACTTCATCGGCTATGATTGCGACGCCTTGCGCAGCACAAATCTCATTCAACTTCCTCATCTCTTCCGGCTTGCAATAGTTTCCTGTGGGATTATTCGGATTAACCACGATGATTGCTCGCGTTCGAGGTGTGAAACTCTGTTTCACATTGTGAAATTCAATCTCCCAACCAAAGTCATATACAAGCGGGTACCGGACCAACCGCACATCTTGAATATCCGCCAGAAATTCAAACAACGGATAACTCGGCTCGGGTATCAGAATCTCATCGCCCGTATCGCAAAGCGTTCGAAAGATGTACGAATAAGCCTCGCTAGTGCTGGTTGTCAGAAAAACATCGTCACTGGAAACCGTTTCACCCCGCTCTTCGTAATATCGCGCGACCGCGCCACGCGCCACGGCAAGTCCACGAGGATTCGGTTCATACTTCAGCGCCTCCCGATTCCTCAGCGCTCCAAGAATGGCCTCCTCGTCATACTGAAATCCGCACTCCGTAGGATTTGACATCGTCAAGTCAATGAGCGGCTTCCCTGCCGCACGGTGGGCCGCCAGCGCCGCGCTCAGGCGATTCATCTCCAGATTCCAATTTGTCCGTTTCGCAAACATTTTCTTTGGCGCATCATTATATAGGGGATTGCCACATGCGCTGGATCGATGGCGTATACTCGGCAAGGACATCAGAATTTGATTGGCAATTAAGCATGCAATGAGCGCGTATCCACAAACCACTTCTCTGTTCGAGCCCGTGCCGCAACTCGACCTCTCGGCGCAGTACGCTGCCATTGGCGCGGAGATTCGAACGGCCGTCGAACACGTTCTCGCGTCGCAGCAATTTGTCCTTGGCCGTGAAGGCGCCGCATTCGAAAAGGAAATTGCCCAACTTTGCGGCGCTGCCCACGGCATTGGCGTTGCATCGGGAACCGACGCTCTGATCCTTGCACTCCGCGCCTGTGGCGTTCAAGCCGGCGACGAAGTGCTGATCCCTCCGTTCACGTTTGTCGCCACCGGCAGCGCCGTCAGCGCAATAGGCGCTAAACCCATCTTTGTGGACATCCGCCCGGACACGTACAATCTCGATCCCTCCGATCTCGCGCGCCGTCTCACCGCCCGGACTCGCGCCATCATCGCTGTGCATCTCTATGGGCTGGCGTGCGACATGGATCCAATTCTGAAGTTTGCGCGAACCCACAATTTGCGAGTGATCGAAGACAATGCGCAATCGATTGGCGCAGCCTACAGGGGCAATCCCACTGGTTCGCTGGGAGACGCGGCATGCTTGAGCTTTTATCCCACGAAAAATCTTGGAGCGTACGGTGACGCCGGAATGGTGGTCACCAACTCCGACGAAATGTCCGTGCGCCTAAAAACTCTGCGCAATCACGGACAAGCCTCAAAATACGTCAGCAGCGAGCCTGGGTGGAACAGCCGTCTCGATGAAATCCAAGCCGCGATTCTACGCGTAAAACTGCGCCACTTGACCGATTGGCAGCGAGCGAGGCAAGCGCACGCGGCAGCTTACACAAAACTCTTGCTGGGCATTCCCGGAGTTGCGCCGCCGCTTGTCCCGGAAGGATACGAACACGTCTTTCACCAATATACGATACGCGTGGAGCGGCGCGATGCGCTTGTGCAACTTTTGAACGACCAAAAAATCGGCACCTCCGTTTATTATCCCGTTCCCTTGCATTTGCAACCGCTCTACGCTTCGTTAGGGCATAAAGCCGGCGACTTCCCTCATGCGGAGCACGCCGCTCAGGAAGTTCTTTCCCTGCCGATGTTCCCGGAATTGCGTTCCGAACAAATCACGCGCGTAGCGGAAGCTGTGTCTGGATTTGTGACCCACTAATCCCGGTCACTGCCCTTTCACACTTCTCCTCCATGTTTCATTTGCCCAAATAGAGAAGCGCGAGCAAAAAAATCCAAAGCCCATCCATAAAGTGCCAGTAGTAAGAAGCGACCTCGGCGGCCACTGTGCGAGATAACTTGGCTTTTTCAAATTTGCGCATAGCAACGTAGAGCAGCGCGCAGATTCCGCCAAGGAGATGCAACCCGTGCAATCCCGTGAAAATATAAAAAAAACTGCTGCCCTGATTGGTCGACACATAAAAGCCTGCCAGGACGAATTGCCGCCAGGCGGCAAGTTGCCCAACTAGAAAAATTACGCCAAGACTCGTAGCCACCGACCAAAGCCTGCGGAACTGAGCAACGTCCGCCAGTGCTAGCCGCCGTCGCGCCAACTCCATCGCTCCGCTGCTCAAGAGGAGAACCGCCGTATTCATCCAAATGATCCAGGGAAGATGCAGCGGCACCCATCGATCGCTCTTGGCCCTCAGATAAAGGTAGGCGCTGGCCATCGCCATGAAAAACATAATGATGGAAACAATGCCGATGACTATGGCCGTCGTGTAGCGCCTCGAAGAAGGAATTTGAGGCCCGGGCCGTTTGCCACCCTCGTCTCCGTCATCTCCGCCGGGAGGCGGACGATTGCCTCCTCCCCCGCCGATGTCTTCGATGATGAGTTCGATCTCATCAACAATGGATGTGCCTGGCATAAAAGTTCTTCTTAAATCTCCTTCGCGCGATCACTAACCAACTGCTTCGCTGGCAACGGAGGTTCGCTTTGTGCGGGTGCAATATTTTGAGCTGTAAAATCTTCCGTCCCAATTGGTCCGCCGAATTCATAGGCACCGCGAAAAACAACCGGTTCTGCCGCGCCAAAATTATGGGCGGGTACGGGCGACAGCAGAGTCCATTCGAGTGTGGTGGCGCGCCATGGATTACGCTCTTCGCTTCTTTCACCCCGCCAAAGGCTCCAGAAGAAATTAATAAGAAATATTGATTGTGAGGCGACGGTGAGAATCGTCGCGGCGGTGACAAACGTCCGAAGCGACGCGCTAAATGGAATTTCAAGCGACTCAACCATCGGCGTATTCGTTCCCATGACGGCCGCCGATGCCCGCCAATGGGTCATCAGACCAAGCCAGTGCATTGGCATGAAAACGCAATAGACTCCGGCGGAGGTTAGCCAGAAGTGGAGTTTGCCGAGCGGTTCGTTGAGACGGCGCCCGAACATTTTGGGGAACCAGAAAAAGAGAGCGCCAAGCATTCCAAACGTAGCGGCAATGCCCATGACGAGATGAAAATGGCCCGTAACAAACTCGTCGTTTATGGAAGCCGCGGCAAGATCGTTGCGCGCGAGAACGATTCCAGACACTCCACCCGAAAGGAAAAGAGAAACGAATCCAAGGGCAAAAAGCATTGCGGTATTGAGTTGTATCTTGGAGTTCCAGAGCGTGCCCAGCCAACTTAGCACTAACACGCAAGCAGGCAAACCCAACGAAGACGCCAACATCGAAAAAACGAGCGGAGACCACGGATTGAGCCCGCTGGAAAACATGTGCTGGCCCCAAATGCAAAATCCAAATAGCCCTACCGCACAAAGAGCCAGGACTGCCGCCCGTTCCGCCCAGACGGGTTTGCGAGAGAAGGTCGACAGCAGGTGCGAGACGATTCCGAAGCAGGGGAGCATGGCCACGTAGACTTCCGCTTGCGCGAAAAACCAGAACAGCCGCTGCCACAGTGAAAGCCATGTAGCCTGCGCTATCGCAGCCGGCTCCTGAGAAAGAAACGCCAGCGGCGAAAAAAACTGCGAACCGAGGAGGCGGTCCGACAACAGAAATACACAAGCCGCGAGAAGAATGCTGAATATCAACATATTGAGAATGGCGTTGATGAACCATGCCCAAACGGTGAGCGGCATTCTGGGCAACGTCATGCCCTTGGCGCGCAAGTCGAGCGTCGTGACAGTGAAATTAAGCGCCGTCAGCAGACCAGCCAGGCAGAAGAGAGTAACGCTAGCTGTCCAGAGCGTTAGGCCCGCATTGGGGCGGACAAAAAACGCTGTGGTCATCCCAACAAAGGAAACGGCGGCACCGCAAAAGGAAACCAGATTCATAAGCGGAAACGCCATTTCGCGCGCGCCGATTTGCAGCGGCAGAAAATAGTTGCCGAAGCCGGCTTGCGGCGCAGTGGTGAGCACCAAGAAAACCATTAACGAGCCGTGCAGCATGGTGAGGGCCGTGTAGCGCTCCACCGCTCCACCGAATCCGGACAACAACGGAATTTGCAAACCGGGCCATCCGAGGTGAATACGCATGAGCAGCGACAAGAGCATCCCGAGGAGAACGCTGCCAAGCGCGAGCCATAGATAGCGCAGACCAATCGCCTTGTGGCCGGTGTTGAACAGTGTGCGGGCGAGAAACCCGGGCGCGTGTGATTCGGGACTGGCGGCGCCGCTACTATCGTAGGTGACCATTCCGAGTGTCACTATACGCCTGCCCGCCGCATGCGAAAAGCGGCCCATTCGTTTCCGCAACTGGAGACTCTGGACCTGGACTCGCTGGCCAGTTCATCTCAACAGTCACGCGTCGCAGACAATTTGGACTGAATGGCTCGCTTAGCCATTCTGCAAGTGACGGCAAGCTCGTGGTGGAATTGTTACTGTATCTATAGACATTTTCAATGAACTCTACCGCTCACCGCGCGACGTGGAAGACTTTGCTAGCCTTCGCCATCATTTACTTTGTGTGGGGATCCACGTTCCTTGCGATTCGCGTGGGGGTGCATGAAGTTCCGCCGTTTCTTCTAGCCGCAATGCGGTTCCTGATTGCTGGACTTGTCCTTTTTGCCTGGATGATGGCGCAGGGCGAACGTTCCCCGAACATCCGCCAATGGACCTCGGCAACACTGCTCGCGATACCGATTTTTGTCTGCGACTACGGACTTTTGTTCTGGGCGGAGCAGCGTGTTCCTTCTGGAATTGCCGCCGTCATGTTGGCTACAATCCCGGTTTTCATGGCGCTTTCCGAAATTCTCTTTCTGCGGACGCAGAGGCTCACTCCCCGCCTGGCGTTGGCTCTCTTGGTGGGAATCGCGGGAGTAGGGGTCCTGGTGAGCCGCTCGTTGAACCTCGGTGGTGCGCCAATCGATACGAGAGGGGCCGCAGCTCTGATTTTCGCCTCAATGAGCTGGTCCGTCGCGTCGGCGCTCAGTCGCAAGCTGCCATTGCCCACGTCAAAAGTCATGAGTTCGGGCGCGCAGATGCTCGCCGGCGGTGTGCTACTGGGTTTCACATCAGCGGCGCTGGGCGAATTTCGAAATTTTCATCCGGCCACAGTCTCGCGAGTCGCGTGGCTATCCTTGCTCTATCTGATTGTCGCGGGCTCCATCATCGGGTTTACCGCCTACGTCTGGCTGCTTCATCATGAGTCGCCGACAAAGGTCGGGACCTATGCATACGTGAACCCCGTCGTAGCCGTGCTAATCGGCTATTTTCTTGGTGGCGAACCACTAGGCCTGCGAACGCTCCTTGGAACATTGTTCGTTTTGATTAGCGTGGTGGTGATTACCACGACGCCAGCAAGAAAGACTCCAGGCTAGTGTTGACTGATTCTTGTGTCTCCCTGAGAATCGGCCCGAGGACAAACCCATGCTTGTGAATTCCGAATATGTTGACATTGCTTTGACGGGTTCGCCGATGCGCACGTTCGTCGCTTCGCCCAGGGCCGAAGGTCGTTACCCGGGAATCTGGTGCTATTCCGACATTTTTCAGCTGACGCCTCCGCTCCTGCGCTTTTGCGTGCGGCTGGCGGGGTATGGTTTTGTCGCCGCGGCTCCGGAAATTTATCGCCGCATCGAACCGCCGGGAAGCGCGATTCCCTTCGATGATGCTGGTCGGACGCGCGGCCAGCAAGATGCCGCGAAGACTCCGGTTGCGGACTTCGATGCCGATTGCCGCTCAGGCTTGGACTGGCTCGCTCAAAATCCTATAGTCGCTCGTGGAAAGATCGGCGTCATCGGTTTCTGCATTGGCGGTCACCTTGCCTTTCGCGCTGCGTTCCAGCCCGATGTGCGCGCAACGGTCTGTTTCTACGGAACGGGTATCCATGACGGGAAACTCGGGAAGGACCAGGACGCGGGCTCGTTGGCGCGCGCCAAGGAAATTCGCGGCGAGCTCTTGATGATTTTCGGCTCGAAAGACCCGCATGTACCCGACGCGGGGCGCGCGACGATTGATCAGGCACTTAGAAACTCCGGAGCCCGCTATAACATGCTGGTTTATCCAGCAGAGCATGCGTTCACGCGAGACGAAGGGCCGCGATTCGATCCGGAAGCGACGGATCTTTCATTTGCGGAAATGATTCACCTTTTCCGTAAAGCTTTTCAGAATTGAATAGGACGTAGTGATCGAACGTGCTTCGCGAATAGTGGCGATGGCCGCTTGTCGATCGCACTTACTTGGTCGAAATAGTAACCTCGCGAGCGCGGACAATGAACCGGTTCGGGGCGCGTCCCACATAGTTGAATGGGAAGCAGGTGACTAGTGTCAACTCCTTGGCATCCGCCGAGCGCAGGACCCCGACTTCCGTGGCGGGGACTACAAAAGTAGATTGCACTTCATATTGAAAAGATCCCTTGGAAGTCAGGATGGTGATTGTATCGCCTTGACGGATTTCGCGAAGCGGCCTAAATAATCTGTCCCGATGCCCGGCCAAAGCGACATTGCCCCACTCGCCCGGCATAGAGGTCTGGGGAAGATGTCCAACCGCACGATCCAATAGCTCAGGTGCATCGCCCTGCACGACAACAGCCTTGACTCCCAGCCGGGGAATTTGAATCTCGCCGATAACTTCACCAATGTTGAAGAGATGTGGTTCGACCGTAGGTGCTTTGTGTTCGAACTTACGTAACTCCATCGCCTGATAGGCTTCGCCATAAAGAACCGCGAAACTCGCATAGGCGACCGCGACTACCCCCGCGAGCAGAAAAACGAACGAGGCCCATCGAAGCAAGAATACATCCCGGCGTTGAAGTTTTGGGAGGTGCTCCGCTGCGGAGCTCATTGCGGGGCTCCAAGGCTCTGCGCAGTCTGCGATTTTTTTCCGCTCGGGAAATAGCCCGGCCGGGTCCTGACATGGAGCTTCTGCCCCGCCGGGGAGGTGACCTGCACACTTATTTTCCGGAATGATTCGCTTCCCTGTTTGACTTGGGGCGCATAACCCAGCGTGTATTGTTCACGAAGGTCGCGGGCAATTTGCTTGGTGAACTTCCCGGCTTCGTCGCTGCGCTTTGTGAAGAACGTAATTCCCCCCGTGGCATTGGAAAGTTTCTTGAGGACCCTTGGGTTCTCCTCTTCTCCGGCCTCGTCGACCAAACCGACCGAATAAATGACCACATGCGATCTTTGAGCCAGGGCTAGAAGCTCTGAAAAGTGAGCGCGGCTGGCGTTGTCCCCGCCGTCACTTACGATGATGAGCGCTCTCTTGTCCCACTGTCCCAACTCGATGTGGATCAGCCCCTCGATCACAGCATCATACAGAGCTGTCTGTCCTCGCGCGGAAACAGCGTCGAGTGCTTGCCGCAATTCTGCCGCATCGTGCGTGAACGGTTTCCCACGCATGAGCTCGACAGCCACGTTGTCATTGAAATCCACGACGAACATTTCATCTTCCAGGTTGCTGGAGTGGGCGAACGTATTTACCGCCCAAGCCACAGCGGGGAGCTTGGGACCCATGCTATAGCTGTGGTCGACGATCAATCCGACGGTTACGGGGCTGTCCTCTTGCTTGAACAGAGTAATGTTCTGCTGTTTGCCGTTCTCGAACACTTTAAAATCTTGCGACTTGAGCTCGGGAACAAACGCTCCATTTGAGTCAGTCACGTTAACGGGGAGAACCACCAGCGCGCTCGTAAGTGTAATTTTGGCCTGTGGCCCTGCCCCAGCGGAGGGAGTAGCCGGCGCGTAGCGCTGTCCGGAAATTACTGCCAGCGGGAGAAGCAGGACGACAAAAATTAACCTATCGACGATAAACCTAAGATTGCGGAATACCCGGGGAACCATCATGCGGTCTCCCTTCGCGCCGCGGAGGAGGGTAACACCCTCCGGTCCGCGACGTGTTGGGCCTCGACAGTTTCTACGAAAACTGCTTTGTGAGCATCTTGAGTGTTATTCCGATTGCGATGGCCACAAAGCCCAGCAGGCCAAGCAACGGAATCGTGCTTCCCGTCTGTGGCAACTTTTCGGGTTGTACCGGCGCAGCCTGTTCTGGAGCCTTCATTGGAACCACTTGAATGGCTTCGGCTACCGGCTCTTCCTTTTTTTCTGGTGTGATCGCTTCGAGCGGCACGGTCTTCAAGTTGCTCTCTGTTGGAAGCACCGTTTCCGCGGGCACGATCTCCTGGCATTTTGCAGCCAGTTCAGTGGCCCTCTCCTTCGGGTAGACGAATTCCTGACCGAAGTTATCCCCAGGATAGAACCATGCGCGTACCGCGACTGGGCATACGCCCGGGCGCTCGTTAAAAGTAATCACAGATTCCTCTTTCGGTTGCAGCCTATAGTTGGGGATCGCGAGGATCGTGGCGAGAAGCTGTGTTTTCCCCTCGTTCCAAATCTGCACAATGTGACGATCCGCTTGCGAGTCCAACAGCTTGAATACGTAAGTTCCGGAAGGCAGCGTTTTGCCTCCTGGAATCTCAATCGGCTGGCTGAACGTAAACACGGTCTCTTTATTGTAGGTATCCGCTCGCGCTGGACTGACCAGTGCTCCGACCAGAAGTGCGAGCGCCAGAACAACTAGCAATGTCTTGGCAATTCTCATGAGTTTATCCTCCTTGCAGGTTGAACTTCTAAGCCTTATTTGCGGCGACCCTAGGTCTGAGAGCGCGCCGGATTCCGATGGGCGGACTTACTTTATGAAGTTCGACTCCACTTCTCTTTTTTAATACTCTGCGCGCTAAGCTGAATCTGTGCGCTCGGTCACACATCGATGTGATGTCAAGGCAGCTGCGCGCCCTCGGTCCCCACGTATACCGCGTAGAGAGACTGACTCGCGGCCATGAACAAGCGGTTCTTCTTCGCGCCACCGAAGCAGAGGTTGGCGCAAGTCTCCGGAAGATGGATCTTTCCGATGAGTGTGCCGTCGGGCGCGAAAATGTGCACGCCGTTGTAGTTTTCTGGTCCCCACCCTGCCGCTGACCACAGGTTGCCGTCCACATCGCAACGGATGCCATCCGAACTGCCCGGAGACATATCCGCAAACATGCGGCCATTTTTCAGACGGACGCCATCGACAACGTCGTAGACACGGATTTGATGCGGGTCTTTGGGACGCTTTGGAGCGCCAGTGTCCACGATATACAGAAGCTTTTCGTCGGGCGAGAAACAAATCCCGTTGGGCTTATCCATGTCCGTGGCAACGACGGTTACGTCGCGCGTTTTGGGATCGACACGGTAAACAACGGCGGGAAGTTCGAAGGATGCTTTGTGGCCTTCGTAATTTGACATGATGCCGTAGCCAGGATCGGTGAACCAGATCGCGCCGTCGGAATGCACGGCGAGATCATTCGGCGCGTTGAGTTTTTTTCCTTGATAACTGTCCATCAGCGCGGTGACGGTGCCGTTATGCTCGGTGCGCGTCAGTCGGCGCGAATCATGCTCGCAGGTGAGCAGGCGGCCCTCACGATCGCGAAAGTTTCCGTTGCTGTAGTTCGAGGGGCTGCGGAACACGCTGACTTCCCCCGTTTCTTCCAACCAACGGAGCATGCGGTTATTCGGAATGTCGCTGAAAAGCAGATAGCGGCCATCGCCAAACCAGACCGGGCCTTCCGCCCAACGCGTGCCGGTAAAAAGGCGCTCAACAGCGGCGTTGCCGACCATGTATTTTGCGAAGCGCGGATCGACGACTTCGACGGCAGGATCAGGATACGTAGTGGGATTTTTTTGCGATGGCTTAGCAGACAGCGAAAGAGGATGGAACGCTAGTGCCGTCGCCGCGCTCGCGGTAAGGTTCATAAACATTCGCCTTTGCATGGGTTTTCCTCCGGCGAATAAATTAGGCAGGACGCACAATATCACGGGCGCTTGTGTTGTGGCATCACCGATTGCAATATTAGTGGACTGTCTAGGCCGGGAGGAACTGCGTGAAGCGTCGATCGAACTTGAATAAGCCTACCGGGGCGGATGGGTGAACCACTGTTGCAGATCGGAAACTACGCGGAAAGTTTTGGAGTTTATTTTCCACGGGATAGTGGCCCAGAACACCGTGACGCTGTTCGTCAAGCTGTCCACACACATGCGGTCTTCCGCGTCGACTGTGGGCTTCTTGAGCCATAGAACGGTTCCGTCGTCCGTTTCTTCTACGTCAACGTATCCGTTGTTGCGTGCGACGTCTTGAAATGCTTTGAGTTTTTCCATACCAGTTTTAGTCTACGCTGATTCACTCGCGTGCCTGCTTATATTTCAAGAGTTTTCCCACGGCGCATCATGGAGGCAGGCGAGTGGCCGTTTGGAAACTGCGGATTGCGAGGTTGGACTTAGTCTCTTGGGGAAACGCGTGCCATACGCTTTGCGGAGTCGGAGATATCGGGAGAGGCGCGAAGGCCAGTCAACTTTTCGATAAGGATGCAGTAGAAAACAGGGACAGGCGGATTGGGCTGACGACGGATTTGTGTGATGGTGTAGCCGCTCTGCCACCACAGGGCTCTCTTCTGCAGTAAATTACGCGCGTATTCCCAGCCCTTGCGATCATCCGGCTTATTGGGTATCTCCAAGTACCGGCCGAGCGCAACAACGCTGGTCCAATCCTCGTGGGAGCGGATTTCATCCGTCTCGACGCAGACCAATGGATTCTCCCGCATCCACTCTATTTTCTGTCCTTGAGTGGAAAAACCGTAGAGACGCTCACGGTCGTACGCGAAATAGATCGGCACAATATAGGGACGGTTGTTGGAGGAACAGGCCAACCGGCCGAACCCGAGCCGTGCCAGTAGCTCGCGACATTCCTTCGAGCGCAATTTGGTGATGAGCATTTGTTTTTGACTGAGCCTAAGCCTACGCCGGGCGCCTTACTTTAACCTAGGGGATCTACATCGGCATACTCTACCGCTGATCTTGGCGATAGATCTTACCGCCCTTCATGACGAAGCTGATTTTTTGTAGGACGCCAATATCGGCGAGCGGATCGCCAGAAACTGCAATGATATCAGCAAGATAGCCGGGCTTAAGAACCCCGATTTGATCCTGCCAGCCGAGGAGCTTTGCACCATTTAGGAGATCGGCCTGAAGAACTACCAGTGGAGTCATGCCGTATTTAACCATGAGGTTAAATTCACGAGCCTGCGTCCCGTGAGGAAAAGGGCCGACATCGGAGCCGACAGCCATGGGCACGCCGGCGGCGAGTTGCTTGCGAAATTCCTGGGCATGGAAGTCCTGCATGCGGTGTTCGCGTTCCGCCTGCGCGGGTGTGGCGGCGTGATCGGCGAAATACTCCGCAATGGCGAATGTTGGGACGGCGAAAATCTGTTTTTCGCGCATCAAACGCATGGTTTCTTCACTGAGCTGGTAAGCATGATCGATGGAGACCACGCCTGCGCGGGCGGCGTAGAGAGTACCGGGCTCGCCGGTGGCGTGGACGGCGACGTGTTTGCCGCTTCGTGCGGTTTCTTCCACGGCGGCGCGAAGCTCGGCTTCAGTGTACTGAAAGGGCGTGGAGAAGCGGCCATCGCGAAGCGAGTCTGGTCCCGTTTCGTACATCTTGATGAAATCGGCGCCTTCTTTGAATTGCTGGCGGATGACGGTGACGAGTTCAGAGGCGTTGTTCGCATAGGTGGCATTGGAGAGGATGTGCTGTTCAGGATTGTAGTGGATCGCGTCTTCGTGGCCGCCAAGAATGTCGACGGCGTTTCCGCTGATGCGCAGGCGCGGGCCGGGGAACTCACCACGGTTGATGGCGTTGCGCACGGCGGTGTCGGCGGAGCCCGCGCCTTCAGTGCCCATGTCGCGCTCGGCCGTGAAGCCGGCCATTAAATCATCGCGAGCAGCAAGCAGCGCGATGATGGTGCGCTGCGGCACGGACTCCTCTACGGTCTGCAAATCTTCGGCACCGAGATGCAGGAACAAGTGAACGTGCACGTCGATCAGGCCGGGCAAAAGCGTGGTGTCACCTAGATCGATGACCTCCGCCCCTTGCAGGCGTTTGACGGCGGAGCCGACTTCGACGATGTGATCGTCTTGGACGAGCACTTCGCCCGGAGTGGTCATTTTCCCGGACTCGATATCGAGGAGGCGAGCGGCGTGCAGGACCACGGCATGTTTTGAGGCTGACGGGGCAGATTGGGCCAGAACCGGGGAGCCAGAAAGAAAGAGCAGAATCGCGATCGAGAGCAGCGCGGAAAGGAAGAATTTGGGTTTCATAGCGCGAGATGATACCACTCTCGTGTTTGGCTTAGCCGTCGCATTTAAGAGTCTAGACGGGTCAGGAAATGACGGATTTTATAAAGTGGTAACCAGGGTGAAACTGGAGGTTTTGTAGGAATTTGAAGGACCGCGCGGCGGAGGCGCATGACTTGCGGGCTAGCGGAGAGGCAGATGCCCGAACTGACACAAACAGTATACCATATTTATACTAATTGTCAAGTACAAAATAGTAAGTCGTTTGTTTAGTGGGAGTTGGGGACGGCAGGGCAAGAGCAGTCATCCTCGGAAGGATGACCCTGCAAAACCCAAGTACAAAATAGCAAAAATGGGGCAATAACCCCTAAGAGATGGCAATCCGATTCGGATTATTGGAAAAAAACACAAACACAATTTGGACAGCGATTTGCGATTGCGTTCGCTAGGAGCTCGCGGGGAGGCGTGGTACGCTTCGCGCACGATTCGGAAAAAGGAGACCCCTGATGCGCGCTCGATTTGGGGCTGGCGTTTGCTTTTTTTTGCTTCTTGCGGCGATGGATGGAAGAGCGCAAGGGCCGTCTGCCGATTTGGATAGTGTTGTGCAGCGAATGATGGCGCAGGAAGGAGTCGTTGGCGCGTCCGTGCTTGTCCGGCGCGGAGACAAAATCCTTTTGCATAAAGGATACGGATTTGCCGACCTCGGGCTAGAGGCTGCAGCTAGAGAGGAAACTGTTTATCACGTTGTAGGGCCGATGCTTCCGTTTACGGGGATCGCGGTGCTGCAGCAGATGGAACGCGGGAAGCTTTCGCTCGATGATGACATTTCGAAGTACGTGCCGGAATTTCCATTGCAGGGACACCATGTGACGATTCGGCAGCTGCTGAATCACACTTCCGGGATTGTGGACTACCACTATTTGGGCGATCCGATTGAAGCGACCAGCCGTCAACCGAAAGCACTGGATGAGGTGATGGCGCTATATGCGGGGAAAGACTGGGTGAATGAGCCGGGGACAAAATGGGATTGGTCGATTTCCGGATTTCAATTGCTGGTGACGATTGTGGAGCGGGTCAGCGGACAAAGCTTTGCGGACTACGTGCAGCAGAATATTTTTACTCCTGCGGGCGTGAAATCCACGACGTATTGCGACGATTTTTCGCTGGTTCACGGGCTTTCGCATTCCTATCGAAAATTCGATAAGGGCTATGTGCCAGCCAATGAGAATGACATGGCGTATAACGCGGACCTGAGGTTTTGCAGCACAGTAGGCGATATCTATCAGCTTTGGAAATCCATCCGGGAGAAAAAGCTCGTTGAGCCAAAGACGTTCGAAATGATGACGACCGCCGAAGGTGCGGCAGCGCACATGGCTCCGCAAGATCCAAAAGCGCAATATGGTTTCGCCATGATCCTCAATCATGAAGAGGAGCACCGGCGAATAGGCCAGCACGGATCGTTGCTGGGCTACAGCGGAAGCCTTTACGATTTTCCGGAGGACGGACTGACGGTTGTGGTGCTGACCAACACGGAAGGCCAAAACGCTTACGCCATCACCAGGGCGATAGCTAGGGCGGCCCTCGGTTTGACGCAGCTTCCAACTCCACCCGCGGCCACCCAGAATATATTGGACGACAAACCCATTTCCGCGGCGGAACGCAAACAATTTGCGGGCACGTACGTCTTGAAGCTGGAGCGGCTGACGGCAGAACTGCACGATTCCTTCGCGCAGTACCGCCGGACGTTTCGAGTGTTCGACGAAAATGGGCGATTGATGATTCAGGCTCTGGGGGAAGGGCCCGAACGTCTGTTCAAACAATCCGACGGAAACTTTGCGATGCGATCGAAACCAAACAGCCGCGTCTCTTTCGTCTTGAAGGATGGAGCCGCGGTCAACATGAACATCAACCCTTCGGGCTTTGGGGCGCCATTGTCAGGCGGACGCGTCGGCGCTGGCGATCCTCAAACGTTTCATCAGCAACTGCAGTAGCGCGGGAGCACCCGCGTGCTTTGAATGAGTCGGAAAGCGGCGCTTAAAGTTTTTGGAAGAAGTGGGCAACTTTTTTGCCCGCAGATTCCGTGTAGTAGACGGTGACCTTAGCGGTTTTGTCGGCGCCTTTGCCAATATCTTTTGCGGACGCAGCGGTATCGTGGCCGACGACCTGGAAGGTGTGCTCGGTTCCATCGGATGCCCTGACAACAACCGTTTTGCCGTCTTCGCTGACGTGAGTGACTGTGCCATCGACGGCGTGCAGGCCGCCCTTGCCGACCTTTTCTACGGCGACGGCGGTCTCTTCCCCGCCTTTCGCGGTGTAGTGGGCGACAACTTCAGAGCCTTCCTTGAGTCCGTGGAAAGAGTCTTTCGCGCCGGTAGCAGAGGCTTCGGCACCGCGGACGGTGGTCTTGGCGACGAAATGAAAAGTGTGCTCGGTGCCGTCGGCGGTTTTGACGACGATGGTTTTGGAGGCTTCGTCAACCTTGGTGACAGTGCCATGAACGGCAGTGACCACATCTTCGTCGGCGTGGGCGGGCAGCAAGCACAGAGAAGTTACGACGAGCAAGCGAAGCAATTGTTTGAACATGGAACCTCCGATATGGGGTTGGATTGGAACGACTTTTGGCCGAAGAAGAATAATAGCGCAGCCAGAGGGGCAAAGGTAAGAGGGCGTGCCGGAAGGCACGGAGGGGACGGGACGGGTTGACAAGCAACCGTATTTCTGCAATTATCGAAATATGGCGATTGGGCAAAACAAGAAAAGCGTTGAGCAAGTGGCGAAGTTTGCCGACATGTTGTCGGCCATGGGCACGGAGCCGCGTCTGCGCATCATGCAACTTCTGCTTTCGGCCCACCCGGAAGGGCTGGTTGTCGGCGACATTCAAGAAGAATTGGAAATTCCGAATTCGACCCTCTCCCACCACCTGGAAAAATTAAAGAATGAAGATCTCGTGCAAGTAAAACGCGAGAGCACTTTCTTGCGATACACCGCGAACACGGAAGCACTGCAGGAGTTAATGCAATTCCTCTATTCGGAATGCTGCACGCGGAACAAGGCGCTGCGCCCGCGAGACATCGTAGAAATTTGCCGCTAGGAGGCGAAATGGAAAATCCAAAGGTCGAGAGCGCGAACATCAGAGAGATTGTGCGGGAGAAATATGGGCAGGCGGCGCTGCGGGCAGGCGCGGGCGGGAGTTCCTGTTGCGGAGCGGCCCCGGCGAGCGGAGGCGCGTGCGATCCGATTACCTCCAATTTGTATGATTCGGCGCAAATGGATCAAGTACCGGAGAAAGCCCTGCAGGCCTCGCTGGGCTGCGGCAATCCAACGGCATTGGCGAAGCTGAACGCGGGAGAAGTGGTGCTCGACCTCGGGTCGGGCGGCGGGATTGATGTTTTACTTTCGGCGCGGCGAGTGGGACCGACCGGGAAGGCCTATGGTCTCGACATGACGGACGAAATGCTGGCGCTGGCAAATGAAAACAAGCGCAAAGCAGGAGCCGAGAATGTGGAATTCCTACGCGGCGAGATAGAGCACATTCCCCTGCCCGACAATTCCGTCGATGTGATCATCTCGAATTGCGTGATCAATCTTTCCGCGGACAAAGATGCTGTTTTGCGCGAGGCGTTTCGGGTCTTGAAACCCGGCGGGCGGTTCGCGGTATCGGATGTAGTTACTCGCGGCGAAGTCTCACAGCAAATTCGGCAGAGCATGCTTTTGTGGGTGGGATGCGTCGCAGGAGCTCTGGAAGAAACGGAATACCGTGACAAGCTTGGCGCGGCGGGTTTCGAGCAGATCGAAGTCGAACCCACGCGAATCTATCGAGTGGAAGATGCGCGCGAGTTTCTCTCGGAAAAGGGACTGGATGTGGACTCACTCGCTCCGCAGGTGGATGGCAAGTTCCTGAGCGCGTTCGTCAGAGCGGTTAAGCCTGTGGCCGCGAAAGCTCCAGCGAGTTGCTGCGGCCCGACTTGTTGCAACTAATATCCATGGTTCCCTGATTCAAATTTCGGGAGCGTTGTCATGCCAGCCCACTACAATGTTTTATTTCTCTGCACGGGAAATTCCGCGCGTTCGATCATGGCCGAAGCCCTTCTAACCGACATTATTCACGAAGAGTGATTTCGTGAGCGATTTTTCTGTTTTTCTTCAGTCGTAAGACCCTACTTGACCACGCGAAACTTTCCGGGAAACCGAATGCTTGATTCTGAAGCATTTAGGTAAGTCGCGAGGCACAATTTTCGCTGAAAAGGTGATACCTGTATCATCGCGTGACGAGTAAAAATTTCCTGCGACCTTCCGACGTTTCGCTGGCCGACTAGCCGCTTCGTGCGCCCAAGTTCAAAGCGAGGCGATGGAAGCTATGACGATAAGGAAACGACCGCGGCAAGTGCAGCACGATGCGACGCACCGACGCGATCACGTGAGCTCCGAGTTTCAGAAAACGCTCTCGCAACGTGGAGACTTGTGCACGCGCAGAAGCGGTGCCGGCCAGGCCGGAGCGTAGTTCCTGCATCAACACGTAGGCTGCCGCGGTCATCAAGACACGCAACTGATTGGCCCAGAAGCTCGTGCAACTGGTGCGTCCGATTTCCATCCCGTAATGCAGTTCCTTGATCCGGTTTTCGAGGTCCCCTCGTTGACAATAGACCTCCTCGTAGAGCCACTGTGGACTCTGCTCCATGTTGGTCACCACGAAGCGCGGATTGTCCTTGGGTTTCTTGCCCTTCGCCCGCACCACCTCCGCTTTATAAATGACGCGACGTTTCCACGGCCAGGTCTTGCGCGTCCGGTACTGACATTCAGCGTAGACATGCTCGGTCTGCCCGGAGATCTTCGAATCACGACGGACGCATTTCATGGCCGGCTCGGCTTTACGCTTCAACACCGCATTACTTGCGAAATTGACGAGGTATTCCACTTTCGGCTCGCAGTCCAAAAAATCCAGAACTTCCGGCGCTGCGAAACCTCCATCCAAGCGCACCCGGATCTTGGCCTTCGGAAAAGCTTCCGTCAGCCGCTCGATCAAACGGCGCAGCAGTCCCACTGCTCCCGCCGAGCCCGGTGCGTTCCCCGGACGCAACACCGCGGTGACCAAATACTGCTCCACCTCGTGGTTGAAGGTCAGAAAACCTACCATCGGTAGGTAGCAGTAGGTGTCGTAATGCCAATTGAAAAACGTCAACTGTTGCGCACCATGCGTAGGATCGTCGGTCGGATCCAGATCCAGGGTGATCAGCCGAGCGCGACCGCGCAGCCGCTGGCGATGGCGTTCGATTACCGTGTCCGCCAGGGCTTCGGCCATGCGAAACAATTCTTTACGATCCACGCTATTTTCAAACCGCGAAAGGGTCGGCTGCGAAGCCAAATCTTCCCCTTCCACGGGATCACGACCGACCAGGAGTTTGTGCACCGGGTCGCACGCCAGTCGGGCGGCATCGTTGGCATCTTCGTAGCCACAGGCGATGGCCATAACCCGCTGCGTGAGTAGCTCATCGATTTCGTGACGGACCTTAGCCTCTTGGCGGTCGTCTTTCAGACAAGCTGCCAACGCCGTTATTAAACCCAACTCGCGGTCGGCGGCTTTGAGCAACACTGCTCCCCCATCGGAGCTGCCTTGCGATTGATCAAACTTGGCAATTACAGGTCGCTCAAAAATTCCTGGGAAGAGAACACACTGTGTCGTGGTATGCTCGGGCACGAAAGCCTCCGGATTGGTCGCAAAACCGCCTTAGACAACGGCTTTGTACCATGAAAGAGGCTTTTCGTGTTTCAAAAACGCGAATTATTCAGGCTAAACCATAAGGGCAGGCCCACGTTTACAGCCTACAGCGCAGGGAGCCATGCATTGGGAATTGTGCGACCCGAGGCGCTGAAACAACTCGAGCTGGCGGGATTGTCTGCCAACGGCCTGCGTAGCAAGAACTGGGACGAGTTCGCAAAGCCCGGGGCACCAAAAATGAATTTTGTGTTCACGGTTTGCGATAATGCAGCCAAGGAAGTTTGCCCCGTCTGGCCTGGCCAGCCGATGACGGCGCATTGGGGCGTTGCTGATCCCGCGGAAGCGAAGGGCGCTCCAGAACAAATTCAGAGAGCGTTTCGCGAGGCATTCCTCGTGCTCGATCGCAGGATCAGTTTATTGCTCTCCTTGCCTTTCGAGAGCCTCGACAAACTGGCGATCCGAACAGAAGTCAACCGTATCGGTAAACAATGAAAGCGAGTCTGCTCAAACGCCTCGTCGCGGAATTTCTAGGAACCGCATTTCTTGTGGCCGCGGTTGTCGGTTCGGGGATCATGGCCGAGAGGCTGGCCGGCGGAAACACTGCTTTAGCTCTGCTGGCGAATACAATCGCCACTGGCGCCGCGCTCGTGGCACTCATACTGACGTTCGGCCCCATCTCGGGCGGGCATTTCAATCCGGTGGTTTCTTTCGCGGACGCGATCGAAGGCGGTCTGGCTTGGGCAGAGACGCTTCCCTACTCTGCCGCACAGATTTCCGGCGGAGTTTGCGGAGCAATCGCGGCGCACGGCATGTTTGGGCTTCCACTCGTATCGATATCACGCCATGTCCGCGGCGGACCGACGCAATTCCTGAGTGAGTTTATTGCGACTTTCGGACTTCTATCCGTTATTGGGGATGCTCCAGATCACGTTCCAGCGTTGTGCCGTTCAGTCGGAAGCTACATCGCAGCTGCGTACTGGTTCACTGCTTCGACTTCTTTCGCCAATCCCGCCGTAACTATCGCGAGATGTCTGAGCGACACATTCGCAGGAATTCGGCCCACCGATGTCCCTTTATTTGTTGTGGCGCAAATTGCCGGAGGAGTCGCGGCACCCGTCCTGTTTCGTTGGCTCATACCAAGCTTGCCGTCAGGAGCGAAGGACGTGGTGGTGCCGCACGGATCCGAATCGTGAGTATCAATAGGAAAATCAGCGATGCCTGTCGCTCAGGCAAATTTATTTATCGAAAAATTTGGTGCGGTCGAGTGGATTCGAACCACCACGGTATTGCTACCGCCAGCCCCTCAAGCTGGTGCGTCTGCCAGTTCCGCCACGACCGCACAGAGGTGAGGAGTATATTCTAGCTGTGGACGTACAAGCCCGCAAGCGAGATACCTCACCGAGGAAAACTCAAACGCGCCGGTCCGAAGCCCGGTCACCTGCAAAAACGAGAAAAACAGAGTCACGATCTCAGGCTTACGGCTTTTTCGGCTGCGCTGGAGCGGGTTGCTGCGCGGCGGGCTGCGATGAAGCCGGCGCCGTGCCCGAAGCAGGCGGGTTGCCCTGCGGCGCAGAAGACTGCGGCACTGTCGCGGGCGCGGCCGGAGTCGTTGCAGGCGTCTTCTTGGGCGCGGGTTTGGAAACTTGCTGCAGCACCGAGCCACCTTGCACTGCTGCTTGGTCCGTTCGCAACACCAGCGCCAGGGCGCAAATCATGAACATGATGGCGCACCAAGTTGTAGCTTGGGAAAGGATCGTAGCGGCGCCGCGTGGACCAAACGCCGTCTGGCTTCCGGCGCCACCAAAGGCGCCCGCGAGGTCCGCAGCCTTGCCGCTTTGCAGAAGCACCACGATAATCAAGACAAGGCAGTTCATCACAAAGAAAGTTTTGAGCAACGGTCCCGCCCAACGGAACCCCACGACGATGATTGCCAAACCAATTAGAATGGCGATTGTCCACTTCATCCAACCTGGCATTTCTATCTCCCTGCGCAATCCCTAACGATGCTTGCGAATGATTTTGCGTCGAGGCTCGCCCCGCCGACGAGCGCGCCATCCAACTCTTCCTGCGCCATCAATCCCTGAATATTGTCAGGCTTGACGCTCCCGCCGTACAGAATCCGCAAGGCGGAGGCGTGAGCGGCGGAAAACTTTTCTGCCGCGCATTGGCGGATCAAGCGGTGAGTTTCCGCGGCGATTTCCGGGGTGGCCGTCTTGCCGGTACCTATGGCCCACACTGGTTCGTACGCTATCAGAATACGGGAGAATTCATCGGGGGTCAACGAACCAGGGCCGTTCAGGAATTGGGTCCGGCAGACGTGCTCAGTTTGCCCTCCCTCGCGATGATGAAGCATTTCCCCGATGCAAACGATGGGGGTGAGCCCGGCGGCGAGGACGGTTTTCGTTTTCTTGGCCACGGTTTCATCGGTTTCGCCGAAGAATTGGCGGCGTTCTGAGTGGCCGATAATCACATAGCGGCAGCCAACCTCGACCAGCATCTGTGGAGATATCTCCCCGGTGAAAGCGCCCTCTTTTTCCCAGAAAACATCCTGGGCGGCAATGGCGATTTGCGAGCCGCGGGCGGCTTCGACGGCAGCGTGCAAGGATGTGAAAGGGGGAGCGATGACGATATCGCATTGCTTGATTCCGTCCACGAGCATGGAGAACGCGGAGAAGAATACTTCCGTCTCCATCTGCGTTTTGAACATCTTCCAGTTACCGGCGATGACGCAGCGGCGGGCGACTTTGCCGCTTGTGGTCGCAACTTTTTCGGAGGGCTTGTCGGTCAAAGCTTCCACGCCGGGTAGCTTGGCGCCGGCCAGGAATTCGAGCGAAGCGCCGCCACCTGTCGAGATGTGAGAAATTCTGTCCGCGACACCGCACTGGTGGACCGCAGCCACAGAATCGCCTCCGCCGACAATCGATGTCGCACCCGCGCTGGTCGCTGCAGCAACGGCGCGGGCAACTTCAAGGGTGCCATTTGCGAAAGCGGGCATCTCGAAAACGCCCATGGGGCCGTTCCAGACGATAGTCTTGGCTCGCGAAATCTCCGCGGCAAACACCGTCGCCGTTTTGGGACCGATGTCGAGTCCCATCTGGTCGGCGGGCGTGGCAGCGATGTCAACGGTCGTCGCAGGCGCAGTCGCCTTAAATTCTGGGGCGATGACGTGGTCCACGGGTAGCAAAAGCCGGCGATTGTTCTGCTTGGCGTCCGCGAGAATTTTGCGCGCAAGGTCGAGCTTGTCGTCCTCAACAAGCGATTTTCCAATGGGCAAACCCTGCGCTTTGAAAAAGGTGTAGGCCATGCCGCCGCCGATGAGCGTGGCATCGGCAATGTTCATCAGATTTTCGACCACTTCGATCTTGTCGCTGACCTTTGCGCCCCCAAGAATCGCGACGAAAGGCCGCGTGGGATTTGTAAGCGCTTTTCCAAGATAATTAAGCTCTTTTTCCATCAGCAAACCGGCGGCAGACACCTTCACGAACCGAGTGATGCCGACGACGGAAGCGTGAGCGCGATGCGCGGAGCCAAATGCGTCGCAAATGAATACACCATCACAGAGAGCGGCGAGCTGCTTTGAGAATGTCTCGTCGTTTTTCTCTTCCTCGGGGTGAAAGCGCACGTTTTCGAGGAGGAGAATCTCGCCGTCGGCAAGCGTCTTACTCTTGGATTCGGGGATAGCTCCGACGCAATCAGAAGCGAAACGAACCGGTTTGCCGATGAGTGTTTCCAACTTTTTCGCCACCGGGAGGAGCGAATACTTGGGGTCGGGTCCGCCCTTGGGACGTCCAAGATGCGACGCAAGAATCAGCCGGCCACCCTTTTGAATGGCAAGGCGAAGCGTCGGAAGCGTTTCGCGGATGCGCGTGTCATCAGAGACCACGCCATCTTTCAGTGGAACGTTGAAGTCGACGCGGATGAATACGCGTTTGCCGCGGAGTTCTATATCGTTGATCGTGAGTTTATTCATTTTTTACTCGAGATTATGGCTTATGTGAAGAAAAAAGGGCGGGTCATGCTCGGGAACCAGGCCCGCCCCAAACTTAGAACTTCGCGGCCATGAATTTGATGAGATCGTGGCAGCGGCAGGAATAGCCCCACTCGTTGTCGTACCACGCCAAAACCTTGACGCAGCGATCGCCGACAACCTTGGTGTAGCCAGAATCAACTATCGAGGAATTGGGATTCCCTTTGAAATCAGCGGAGACGAGCTCCTCCTCCGTGTAGGCAAGAATGCCCTTCATCGGTCCGTTTGCAGCCGCTTTCAGCGCGGCGTTGACGGACTCGACGGTCGCCGGCTTGTCGACGAAAACCGTGAGGTCGACCACACTGACGTTTGGCGTGGGCACTCGCATGGCGTACCCATCGAGCTTGCCCTTCAACTCGGGGATGGCGAGGTGCAGAGCTTTGGCCGCACCGGTTGAGCTAGGAATCATATTGATCGCGGCGGCGCGCGCGCGTCGAAGATCCTTGTGCGGCAAATCCAGCAGCTTCTGGTCATTGGTGTAGGAGTGAATTGTAGTCATTGTGCCGCTGTGGATGCCGAACGTGTCTTGCAGCACCTTTGCGACGGGGGCGAGACAGTTCGTGGTGCAAGAGGCATTGGAAACTACGTGGTGTTTCGCGGGGTCATAGGTTTTGTCATTGACGCCGAGGACCAAGGTTGCGTCAGGGCCTTCTGATGGTGCGGAGATAATCACTTTTTTGACCTGGCCGCGGATATGTTTCCTGGCGTCAGCCCCCTTGGTGAAATGACCGGTGGATTCGATGACGATGTCCGCTCCGACGCTGGCCCAGTCGATTTCGCTCGGATCCTTTACCTTGAACACTTTGAAGGCCTTGCCCTCAACCGAGATTGTGTCGTCCGTGTGCGTGACGGTTTGCGTCAGGTTGCCAAGGATGGAGTCGTACTTGAGCAGATGCGCTAGGGTCTTGGCATCCGTAATATCGTTTACCGCGACGAACTGGATGTCCTTGTCGTCGAGCGCGGTGCGCATGATGTTTCGACCGATACGGCCGAAGCCGTTGATACCTACCTTGATGGGCATACTTCCTCCGTTGGATGGATGAAACTGCGGCGGGTTCTCGCGGGAGAAACAACCACAGAGCCGAACCTAAAATGCTATGGGCTGCGTAGAGAAAAGTCAACGCGAAGCCGGAAGGGAAAACTCCAGACAAAGGTTATCATCTCCCTCGCGCAGAGCGAAGGTCTATTGCGGGTATTGCTTGATATTGGTGACGCGGTCGCCATTGAACCGCACGAAAACGGTTCTGGAAGGAGGCTGGCCGTAGATCCAATCCTCTATGTCATTGCCTTGATTGTCGCGTTCGCGAATTTTATGGTCGGGCTTGCCGATGGCGGCTACGACCTGCTCGCGATCCATGCCGACGATCGGCCGCCGCTCCTGAATGGCTTTTCTCATCTCCGGGGGCAGCGTATCCACCCATTGCACGGAAGCCGAGCGCTGTCGCGAGAAATCCAGAAACGGTGCAAGAAGCTGTTTCAGGTCGTTTGGACTTAGGTCAGGAACAGGCTTGTTGAAATCCAGATAAATCGTGCTACCCATTCCGGGCTGCAGCCCTGGAGGGCCCTTCTCTTCTTGCTCCGTAGTGGTTTGGGCCGTAGGAATGCCGGACATCTCAATGTGGAAGCGGTCCCGCAGCCGCTTCTTGCCGCGGCCTCCGCCGTTCAAGTCCACGATGATCTCGTGATCCCGAAAATCCAGTTTCGTGATTTGTACTTTGTCCCCGTTGTTTACGGCAGCACCGTGCGTCGCGAGCGCGCGCTCGAGCAGGTCCGCTTCAATTGGCTTGCCCACATGAACGATAAGCCCTTCCTTGCCGGCTGGAAGTGACTTCGTGGCCTTGGCGAACTCGCCAGAAACGTACCGAATCAGTTCAAGTTTCGAGGTTTCCTGCAGCGTCGCGCTCTTCGGCTTCGCAGGTGTCTGGGAGTCCCCTTGTCCGTCTAGAACCGTGTCTGGAAACAGAGAAATCTCTTCGCCAGAAGGAAAAACGGCGATGGGCTGAGCAGGCGGACGAAGGCTATTGACGCGCGGAACGTCCGCGTCGGTCATCAACAACAGCGTCAAACTGAGAATAAGCCGTGTCGCCATATTCATCTAGGCCAGCCCTCTGGAGCCAGCGAAACCGTGCTATTCAACAATTATCTCTCAACTTCTATGATGCAGGAAATGGGAAAAACAGCCACCCCCGAGAGCCAGCCCGACAGGTTCCTAGCAACGGCGCGACCGCCGAGCACTGAATCCTGTCTGGGGTGCTGACCTTCTGAGCGAGACCTGCAGTTAGTCTAGCGGGAGATAACCTGGACGCCCTGGCGGTCAATCGTAACTGGCAGAACTTCTCCACCAGCCTCGACAACAGCGGTTTCCACGCGCGAGCGAGCATCCGGTTCGATCAGCAGGACTACACATCCCCCGCCGCCCGCGCCGCACACTTTTCCCGCCAGCGCACCGTTCCGCCGCGCACCTTCGATAACGCGATCGATCGTCTTAGTAGAGATCGTCGGCAAATTCCTCTTCCGGAAAGACCACTCTTCCCGCATCAAGCGCCCGGCTTCGTGCCAGTCCGGCTTTTCCATAGCAAAGCGCATCTTCTGGGCGACTTCTGAAATCCTCTCCAAGCTATTCTGCACAGACCGTTTGCCGCCAATCTGCGCCTTAAATACTTCCCAATTGTTTATCCCGTGTTGGCGCGGCTTGCCCGTATAGCAAACGACGATACGCCGTTCCAGTTCATCCAGATTGACACGCAGCTCGACGCGGTGCTCGCCTCCCGGCGGCAGCTCAATCGCAGCTGCGCCACCAAAGGCAGGTGGATAGTGATCCTGTGTGCCTGTCGGAACGTTAATCACGATCGCTTCCGCATCGCGGCTGATGTGAATCCAATCGACTTTGCTCTTCCCTGCTCCCGTGTATCGGTCCAGCGCCGCGCAAATCGCCACCGCCATCGCGCTCGAGCCGCCGATCCCCGCGCCGTTGGGAGCTTCCGAGTCCGTGGTAAGCGTAAATCCGCCATGCGGCTGAAAGAATTTTACGATTTCCGCAAGCAGCGGCAGTTTGTATCTTTTGGTCTTCACGAGCGCCGCGTATGACACGAAACTCTCCTCCCGCTTGATGTCCCGCGAGACCAGCTTGATGCGTTCATCCCACGGCGCATGCGTATGAATCACGCACGACGCGTAGCGCGAAATCGCCGCGTTCAAGGTGACTGATCCGGGATGAAACAGATATAGTGGCCAGATATCGAGCGTGCTCCCGGCAAAATCAACGCGCGTTGGTGCTTTGGATTCAATAATCATGATTGTCCGATGTGTGGGGTTTGCTTTCCGTCAGTCTCGCAAGTTTGCAAGATTCCAACCGTAAGCTCAAGGAGTGGCACTACTTGAGTGAGGTAATCTGACACGGCTGACGAGCAGCGTGTTAGTTCCCGGCTCCGCCGGCGGAGGCCGCGCGATTGCGAATCATCAGCTGCGGACCGTCTTTCTTATCCTGCGCAAGCGCGGGATTTGGCTCGAAACATCGCCTGCAGCGCGCCTCATACATTCCACCAGCGCCCACCACGATTAACTCTTCGCTCTCCACGAGCCGCTGCGTGTGCACGGCGGGATTCCCGCACCTCATGCAAATAGCCAGCAGCTTGGTGATTTCTTCCGCAATCGCCAGCAGTCGTGGCATCGGTTCGAACGGCCGGCCGCGGTAATCCGTATCAAGTCCTGCGACGATCACGCGCTTCCCCAAATTCGCAAGCTTGGTGCAGACCTCGACGATCTCCTCGCCCAGGAATTGCGCCTCGTCGATGCCGATAACTTCGGTCCGCGGCGAAAGTTTATCCATAATTTCGGAGGCTTTCGTCACGTTATCCGAAGAAATGCCCAAGCCGGAATGCGAAGTGATTTCGTTGGCTGCATAACGTTCATCAATCGCCGGCTTGAATATCTGCACGCGCTGCCGTGCAATCTCGGCGCGGCGCAACCGGCGGATCAATTCTTCGCTCTTCCCCGAAAACATCGGGCCGACCACTACTTCGATCCAACCCATGTTGCCTTTGACGATGTCCACTCTTCTCTCCCCTGGCCTTCTCCAAAAACTACCTAACTCGCGCTCCTCGCCGCCCTGCCATACATCTTTAAATTGTAAAACGGCGCAAACGCCGTAATCACAGCCACACGAAAAGATTCGTCTCGCTGGATTAAATCGGAGGACAAAACACCCCAAGCGCCCTGACCATCCCGAATGCCCACCGCGCCAGCAAAACGGTCGATGGCATCCGACAAGTCGAATCCTCGCTCCAAAACTTCGTGTGCGAGCTCCTCTGGTAATTCGATGCCGCCGGAGCGTCCGTAGTATCCTCGCGTGCCGTCGCTCACGTAAGCCCAGCTCTCCAAAAACACTCGCCGGCTTCGATCATCCTGCAAAACCTCAAGACCACCTTCCAGCCCCACATAATAGCGCCACGGCTTGCGCGTTTCGCGAGCCAGCCGTACCAGCGCTTCCACGCGCTGCCGCGCTCCGCGCATCAACTCCTCGGAAGATGTAGGCGTGGGGCTCACTCCACTTTCCACTTCCAGACCAACAACTTCGAAATCACCGTCCGGAACGAGTTTCGGCGCAAGCGCGTTCAGAGCATCCGTGACGGCCCGGAGCTTTGGCTTGCGTGTGCTGCCAACGGCAACGATAATCTTCTTCATGAACGCAACAAAGATGCGCGCTGATTCTAACGGGAACGGGCTGAGCATACCACGCGGAATTCTCCAGCCTGAGGAAATCTTAGAGAGCACACGCGGTGGATTTGTGCCGGCTACCATCTCTCCTCTCACCACCGGTTGGCACGGCCTCTGCCTCCCCCTCCATACCAATCCGGTGACGTAACAAATAGATGGCCTTCCTCCTTAGCTAGAGGACTTTCGGAACACCAAATTCCTTCTTATGTTTAAATTCCTCCGTAAAGGCTTCATAATAAACGCGTTCACGCCACCAGCGCGTGACGCCAATGGTCTGCCCAGAGTGTAGTTACGAAAATCTTGAAACCTCGGCCGTGTGCGTTAAATGCACCACGCCGTTGCCCCTCGCTGACCAGACTCTGGCCACCGGCGGTCAAGGCTGGTCCGTCCCCGCTGCCGATGGAGTCGTCTCCAATACCGCTCTAATTCAACTGAGTCCCGGCACATCGATCGGCGCTCGCTACGAAATCGTCCGCCTCCTAGGACAAGGCGGCATGGGCGCCGTCTATCAGGCCCACGACAAAGAGTTGGACCGCCAGGTCGCCATCAAGGTGATTCGCGCCGACATGGCCTCCAATCCCGAAATTCTCCGGCGCTTCAAACAGGAACTCATCCTCGCGCGCCAGATTACACACAAAAACGTCATCCGCATTTTTGATTTGGGACAGGCCGAAGGCATCAAGTTCATCACCATGGAGTACATCGAAGGCGAGAACTTGCAGGGCGTCCTTCGGCGAAAAAAGAAACTCGAGCCGGCGGAAGCAGCCAATGTCATGGCGCAGGTTTGCCGCGCGCTGGAAGCGGCTCACAACGAAGGCGTCATCCACCGCGACCTCAAGCCGCAAAACATCATGCTGGATAAAACCGGCCGCGCTTACGTCATGGACTTCGGCATTGCGCGCTCCATGCTTGGCGCGGGCATGACGCAAACCGGCGCGCTCATCGGCACGCCGGACTACATGTCCCCCGAGCAGGCCAAGGGGCAGACGCTGGATGAGCGCTCGGACCTCTTCAGCCTGGGCATTATTTTCTACGAGATGCTCAGCGGAATCGTGCCCTTCGACGCGGACAGCGTTATGGGAAAGCTCTGGAAGCGCACCAATGAGCCTGCCAGGCCTCTCGATGAACTCGACAAATCTGTTCCGAAACCGCTCAGCGACATCGTGCGGAAGTGCCTGGAAATCGATCCCCAGAAGCGTTACGCCAATGTTGGAGAATTGCTCCAGCAAATTGAAATGTGGCAAGGCCCTGGTGCCGGAACACGTCTCGTTACGCTGCCAGTCTCCGTATTGCCTGCCTATGTGAAATGGGCGGCCGCTGGACTTGGAGTTGTCCTCGTTGCCGGCATTTTATACCTACGCTTCAGAGTCAGCCCACAACCCTCTGCTCCTCACCCGCCGGTGACCCTGTTGATTGCGGACTTCGACAACAAGACCGGGGATTCTGTCTTTGACGGCACGCTCGAGCCCATGCTTGGCATTGCCCTCGAAGGCGCGCCATTTATTTCCTCTTTCAATCGCGGCCAGGCGAAGAAGGACGCTGCGCGGCTTCAACCCGGTGCGGCACATTTGGACGCGTCCCTGGCGCAACTCGTCGCCAGAAGTGAAGGCGTAAACGCGGTTGTCACTGGTTCCATCACACAATCAGGAAGCGGCTACAAGGTTTCCGTCAGCGCCTTGGATGCTGCCACTGGCAAGCCGATTGTCGCGGAAGAAAAAAGCGCCTCGAATAAGCAGGACGTCCTCGCTGCCGCGGGAAAACTAGCCGAGAGCATCCGTAAGGGCCTCGGCGACACCACGCCTGAGTCCGCGCAACAAGCCGCCGCGGAAACTTTCAGTGCGAGTTCGCTGGAAGCCGCTCACGCTTACGCCGTGGGGCAGGATTTTCAACTGGCCGCCAAGTGGGACGACGCATTGCAAGCCTACGCTAAGGCGGAGGAGTTGGATCCCAATCTCGGGCGCGCCTACTCGGGTACGGCCGCTATCTATGCGAATCTCGGAAAACGGCAGGAGGCAGAAAAGTATTACGGCTTGGCGATGTCGCATATCGACCGCATGACCGACCGCGAAAAGTACCGCACGCGTAGCGGCTATTACCTGCTCATGCGCGATCAGCCGAAGGCGATGGAGGAGCTGACCGCACTGGTTAGCCAATATCCAGCCGACACCGCGGGACACGCAAACCTGGCCTTCGCCTACTTCCTTAGCCGGGATATGAAAAAAGCTCTCGACGCACAGAAGCGAGCGCTGGAAATCACCCCGCACAGCGTCCTGCAACAAGACAATTATTCTATGTACGCCCTCTACGCAGGCGATTTCGACACCGCTGCCAAGCAAGCTCAGGCGATTTTGCAAGAAAACCCAAAATTTGATCACGCACTGCGCACCGCCGCTCTGGCCGAATTGGGGCTTGGCCGAACGGCGGAGAGTCAGGCGAATTACGAAAAGCTTCGCGCGGTGAGTTCCTATGGCGCTTCCGTCGCGGCTACGGGACTCGCGGACCTGGCGATTTACGAAGGCAGGCTCGCCGACGCCGCAAATATTTTGCAGAAGGCCATCGCGAGCGATCTTACGGCCAAAGATCCCGAGTCCGCTGCCGATCGCACCGCGACTCTCGCCCTGGTGCAGGTTACCTTAGGAAAAAAGCAAGAAGCTGTTACTTCAGCCGTCAAGGCTTCCGCCGATAGCAAAGATCCCGGCGTGATTTATCGCGCCGCTCAGGTGTACATTGCCGCTGGCCAGGACGCGAAGGCGCTGCAACTTGTCGCGCCACTTTCGCAGCGCCTGCAAACCGAGCCCCAGGTTTACGCGAAATTGATCGCCGGTGAAGCGCAACTAAAAAAAGGCAACGCGCGCGACGCGCTTAATACTTTTCAGGAAGCGCAAAAACTTGCCGACACTTGGCTTGGCCATTTTGACATGGGGCGCGCTTATCTTGATGCCGGAGCTTTCACAGAAGCTTCCTCGGAGTTCGACATTTGCCTGAAGCGCCGCGGCGAAGCCACTTCCGTCTTCCTTGACGACGTTCCCAGCTATCACCTTCTGCCCCCCGTTTATTACTATCAAGGACGCGCCCGCGAAGGCCTCAACAGCACCGCCGGCGCCGCCGAATCCTACAAAGCGTTCCTCTCCATCAAAGAAAAAGGCGCCGGGGATCCGCTCGTCGCGGACGCCCTGCGCCGTATTTCTTCTCACTAGTTTCTTCGAACCGCAATTCTCAGCAACCGCCAGCGATCATGGCGAGAAGATCGTGATGGACACCTCGTTTGAGTAGTTGCTTTCCCCGATGCCACCAGAGAAGGCCGTAACAACGTAATAGTAAGTGTTATTTACTTGGGCGGTCGTGTCTGTAAAGGAGGTCGTGTTAGCGTCCACTGACCCCACATTGGTGTATCCAGTGCCTGAGGTCATTGACCTATAGATGTTGTATCCGACGACCCCCGCGGTAGGAGCCGTGGGAATCCAGCTGATATCCGGCTGATTCGAGGCATTGAGGACGATCCCGCTGATAGTGGGGGGCAGCGCATGTATGTCTATCGTAAGAGTGCCGCTCGTCCCGGACTTCGGCGGAATACTGCTGTCCACGAGATTGACCGTAAAGGTAAAGTTTCCGCTGGCAGTCGGTGTCCCATACAGGATGCCAGAACTACCCTGCAAGTTGACGCCTGGAGGCAGCGAACCACTGGCGACTGTCCATGCAAGCGGGCCAACACCGCCTAACTCCTCCAGGAGCCGGGTAAAGGGCTGAGCTACTACGGGGGCCGCAACCGCCGACGAAATGCTCGCAAACGACGGCGCAACCTGCAACGTGGCCAGCGGCGCGGTGCTGTAGTAGCGCTCGGTCGTTGCCGTCGCATTGTTGCCGCTGAATCCTCCCGCGATCAGCACAGTTCCATCGTTCAACAATGTGGCCGTGTCCTCCCAGCGGGCGTTGATCAGGCTCCCTGTGTTGGTAAATTGGCCGGTGGTCAAATTGTAGATCTCCGCACTTCCCAGGATCGGCTGAGTGAACGGTGGCACGTCGTTGTACCCGGCAGCAATCAAAACGGTTCCGTCCGGCAGGAGCGTCGCAGTGTGGACACCGCGAGCGGTATTCAAATTGCCGGTAAAGGAGAAGGACCCGCCGGAGAGAAATGGGTTGAAAATCTCAGCGGTCCCAATCCCTGTCGCACCGTCAGGCTGCAAACCACCTGCAATGAGAACCATGCCATTCGCCAGGAGTGTTGCGGTGTGGTACTGCCGCCCAGTATTCAGGCTGCCTGTGAGTGTAAATGCATGGGTGGTGGGATCATAGAGCTCCGCGCTTATAAGATTGCTGCCCGAGGCCAACAGGACCTTTCCGTTCGTCAACAAAGTGGCGGTGTGACCCACCCGCGCACTGTTCATCGGACCTGCGAACGCGAAGGTCTGACTCGCCGGGTCATAGATCTCCGCGCTACTCAGAGAGCTACCGTTCGAACCACCTGCAATCAGAACGGTTCCATCGGCAAGCAGTGTAGCGGTGTGACCGTAGCGCGCAATATTAAGACCGATGATCGTGTACGTAAATGTCCCCGCCGTCGGGTTGTAGATCTCCGCCGTGCCCAAGGCCACGCCATTCATTTCGCCACCCACGATCAGCACCGTTCCATCATTGAGCAGCGTGGCAGTGTGCAAGTACCGTGGAGTGTTCAGGCTGCCAGTGCTGCTAATCGTTCCGGTGGCCGGATTGTAGAGTTCTGCAGCGCCAATCGCCGCCGTGCTTGAACCTGGCTGGCCTCCCACGACCAGGACCAAGCCATTTTGCAGCAACGTCGCTGTCAGATTATCGCGTGCAACGCTTAGATTCGCCGTGGCGCAGAATCCATTCACTGTGAACGGATTGGAAACGCCGGACACGCTGCTCACTGTCGCTTGCAACGTATACCCGGTTTGACCGCGGTCAACGCTCAGATCTGTAAAGAAAGCGTCCCCTGTCGCGTTTGTCTGTTGCGTTAAAGTGCCACTCAATACTGCGGTAGAGCAGGGTGGCGTCCCATTGAACGACAAGGTCACATTCGCCCCCGAGATGGGACTATTGCTGCCGTCCACAACATGCACAACGACTGGACTGTTGGGATTCGTCAGTCCTCCAGCATAGGTTGGCGGCTGGTTCGTAAACGTCACATTGCCAACGACTGGACCCGCGAAATTGATCGTGTAGTTGGCAGTCTGGAACTGAAAGCCCGGTACGGTTCCCAAATTCGACTGGTCATGGACGGAAACACTGAAACTGATTGTTGGCGACTGCGGGTTGGCGATTGTGAGCGCACCAGAGCTGTCGAGCGAAACACCAGTCGCGGGTGTTGGGGGACCAAACACGTACGAGCCACTGGTGCCAGGAATGCCGCCGTTGGCACTGAGATTGGCCGAATAAGCAACGCCAATGGTGCCACTGGGCAGCGTGGCCGGCGTGATTTGAATTACCGCGCCGACACGAATGGTTACCGATGCTGAGAGCACGACCGGTGGCGACGCTGAATCTGTAGCTGTTAACTGAACCACAGAGCCCGTCGGGTTTGCTCCCGTTGGGACGCCAATGACCTGGGTGAACTGGCCTGTGGTCGAGCTAAGGGACAATCCCGCGGGCAGGCCGGTTGCAGTCCACGTGATCGGCGAAGTTCCGCCGGTCGTTGTGAACGAGGAACCGACGTAAGATTGGCCTACGACACCGTCATAGAACCTGCTCGGGACATTCGGCATAAATGCGTTGTTGACAGGAATGGAAAAGGTCTTCAAAGACGTGTTCGGGGGCGTGGCGCCGTCCGCCACCTGAACGGTTACGGAATTGGGACCCAGGGACAACGCGGGCGCGGTGAGCAGACCGGAAGAACTCACGTTAAAACCTTGCACGGAACTAGAAACGAGAGACCACGTATCTGTTCCTGGCTTGCCTCCGGAGGACTGCAATTGGAAGGAGTAACCCGGATCGTTCTGATCGGTCGGGGGTAAAGTAGCCGTGAGCACCGTAATCGGCGCATAAACAGGCGGCGCCGTCAGATTCGGATTTCCAGGATTCGCCAATACCGTTGTCGTGTTCACCGCCTGCGGCACCGTCACTGGCGTAATCGCCGTCAGCGGATTGAACGGCGTCAGCGCCGGTGTAGGATTCACCACGCGTAGCGTGATATACGCGGTTTCGCCCGGAGCCAGCGACACAGACCCCTCGTTCGGCACGGCGTTCGTGATATCAGGATTCGTGATATTCGGATTTGAAGAAGTAAACACCATCGGATTCGTTATGTTGGCGACCGTCACCCAGTGCGTCTGCACGCCTAGTTGGCAGTTCACCGCCACCGGCGTCTGATATAGCTTGTTGATCAGCAGTTGCAGCACGATTCCGCCCGGCACCGTCGAGTTTGTCGCCGCCTTCACCGTGTACGACGCCGTCGTATTCCCGTTGTTTGTGATCGGATACGTCACGTCCTGGATCGAACCGTTCGTAATATCCGGATTCGTGATGTTGGGATTCGTGATATTCGGATTCGTAATGTTGGGGTTGGTGATGTTCGGGTTCGTGATATTCGGGTTCGTGATGTTCGGGTTCGTCGCGCTGACGTTCGTTACGTCCAGATTCGTGATGTTCGGATTCGTGATGTTCGGATTCAGGTAGGACGTGTTCGTGATGTTCGGATTGGTGATGTTCGGGTTCGTGATATTGGGATTGGTGATGTTCGGGTTCGTGATGTTCGGATTGGTAACTTCCGCGTTCGTGATATTGGGGTTCGTGATGTTGGGGTTGGTGATGTTTGGATTCGTGATGTTGGGGTTGGTGATGTCCGGATTCAAAACCGCCGTGGACGTGAGCCCGTTCGTCACAGCGGATCCGCCAATGGCCGAGATCTGGGTCACATTCACCGTGATGCTGGCCGCCGCGTTCGTTGAGGTCGCAAACACGCTGCGCGAAACCGACGAGTACGGTGGTATCGTCACGTCCAGCGTCGTCAACGTCGAAAACTGTAGAAAGGACGCCGTACCGCCCGTCGGTTGGTTCGCAATGGAAAACCGCACATTCAGCGGCGCGCTTGTCGTGTTCTGCGCCTCCACGGGAAACGCGCGCTGGAACGGGACCGTCTGCCCATTGAATGTCGTCGTCCCCAGAGGCTTGGCGTTCCCCGGCGCTGCCGCAACAAGTCCGCCCGTAATCTGCGAAGTATAAATATTCTGGTTGCGCATCCCGTCTTGCCCATTCACGCAACTCGGTAGCGGATTTCCGGTCTCCACGCTAATTGCACCTGCAACGACCGGCGCCGTGTAATTTTCCCAGCTTCCTCCGGGTGGCGGCGGCACCACATCGCGGTTATCCGTCCACGTCGCATGGAACAGCGGGTTCACGCTGGGCATAAAGTTGTACGCCCATCCACTGCCGTTCGGAACAAACGCAGGCGATGGCACAATGTCGATGTAATCTCCGAGAAATGCTTCCGACCCCGAATCAAAAAGCGGCAGGTTCGGCACGTTAAACTTGAACTGCTCGATGTCCGGCGATTCCGGGTTCACGCAGCATCCGAATTCGTACTGCGACACGAGCACCGACGGCCCAAGCACCACCGTCGGAAAAATCCCCAGCTCCAGCACCCGCAAATCCAGCGTATGCCGCCGCAGCGTCAAGTTCGCATCATCGATATAGGTTGTGAACACCTGGTTCTTCTCAGCTGGTGTCGCACCCGGACCAAGTTCACCCTCTGGCTGCAGCGTTGCTGAATAACTGCCAGGGCTTACCGGGTTCGGCGTGTACACGTTCCCGTAGTGGTCCAGCCGCAGATCGTAATAAAGGAGCGCCAGTCTGCCATTCGCAAAGGTCATCGCCGGCATAATCTGGTGCCCGCGTCCCGAAGGATTCGTCTGCGCATTCTGCGGCGGGTTATCCACCATGATCGCTGGAGTCCAGTGCGTGCCATCGAGCGAACCAGCCGCAACGATTCGCGCATCTCCGCTCGCGCTCACTCCGCGCGCAGAAAACGCCACGTAAACAAATCCAAACATGTCCGAGGTCAGCGCTGGATAAGCATTCGTACGGAACGTCGTGCCCGAAGTTCCTTGGTCGAACGGCTGAAACTTGGAAATCTGGACTGGCGCGCTGAACGATTTTCCGGCGTTCGTCGACTGCGCGATCATGATCGCGTCGGATACTCCCGAGGACGCGAACTGCCGCCACGCTACATACACCGCACCCGTTACCGGGTTCACCGCAATCGTGCTTCCCTGGCTTGTCGTCGTTCCCGTGTTGATCTGAACCGGCGTGCTCCATGTCACTCCGCAATCCGTGGAATGCGTGAACATCAAGTGCGTCGGGGTGCTGTTGGCTTTCGTTGCAGTAAGAAAATCCGTATACGCCAGATAAATGTTGCCCGCTGCGAACGACTGCTTTACCGCCAGCGGCCCGCCATTCGGTCCTACGCCGGGCTCACTCGCTGTGAACGAACAAGTCCCCGCTCCCGACCTCGGGATGTCCACAGCCATCGATGGCTTGTCCAGAAATTGAGTGCTATTGCCCGACGCCACGATGTGCGTGTCAATGTATGTGATGGGATCGATCTGCTCGTTGTTATTCAGGTCGTTGTAACGCGCCACGAAGATCGTGCTCACCGAACTCGCGCCAGTCGATGTGGCGCGGTCGAATGCCAGTCCAGCGTAATAAAACATGCCATTCGTGCCCGCGCGCACCACGGGATCCGCGGCCGCTTGGTAGTTGCCCAGGCTCAATGCACCGCTATCCTTGCATTGACCAATCGCGTAAGGACATCCCGGCAGCAACGTGCTCTGCCACGTATATCCACCGTCAAACGACTTGAATAAGCCCAGCCACGCGTCGCCCGTCTCTACTCCGCCAGTCAGCACCTGCTCCAGGTCCACCGACCGGTAGTCGTTCGCGCCTGCCAAAATGTGCAGCGGATTGCGCGTTGAGACCGCTATCGACGGCTCATTCTGCCGCTGCAAAAATGGATCGCCGTTCGGCCACTTAGTCCCCGACACCATATTGACGTTCTGCCCAGCCACCTGCGCCGCCGCTCGGGGCGCCGCAAATAATATCGCAACACATGCTAATACAGCCACGGCGCACAACACTCGCACGGACAATCTCATCTTTGAACTCCTAGAGTCGGTAATAGCTTGAAGCCAGGTTTCTGCTTGAATTGAGCAGGCACTTCCGCGGTGTTTATCAATAGTATTATTCGATTTAGCTGGTCAGGGTGTAGAGGGACACGTTGGGGGGACAGCCCACGAACTGACCGACCGAGGCCAGATTCTGTCCTGCCTCCCTCTTAAAGTCAAGAAAAGATTCGCGTCGTGTCGCTGGCCGCCCGGAGCCGTCTAGGGCAATTCCAAGTCCAGGGAATAGATTTCATACCCGCCCCGAACCGCGATCACCATTGGCGATCCATCCGGCATCACCTCCGCAAACCTGCAGCGGACCACGTTGCCCTGCAGGATGGACTCGAAGTTCATAACCCGCTCCACTCTCCAGTCGCCAATATGCATTCGGTAGAGCGGCTCTCCCGGGGAAGGAATCTCCTGAAAGTAAAAATACTTTCCGTCTGACGACTTTCGCAGTCGGTAGAAATTGCTGCCATGTGCCACGGTTTTCCACCGGCGCGTCTGAACGTCAAACACCATCATGGAAGACTTCTCGCCTCCCACAAATCCCACGAGGTATCGCCCGTCGGACGAAAATTGCGGGTCCGTCATGCCTTCCGATTCAGGGATTCTGACCGTCTTACGCGACTTCAGATTCAGGAAGAAGAAGCCGCTCTCGTCCTTCGGATTGCCATCGCTGTCCCAAGGCACGGAATAGACAATGGATTCTCCATCGGGCGACCAATCCGGCGTTCGATGAGGCTTCTCATTCGGCAGCAATTCTTCTGACGGTCCCCCTTCGACGCTCACCTTATAAATGTTGGAAGGACGCCCAATCTTCGTTCCTTGGAATACGATCCAGTGTCCATCAGGGCTCCAGCGCGGAACATCCTTGTTAGCCCAAGTCCATCGCGAGTTCCGTCCGTTCCGTTCCGTCGGGCCGGCTCCGCCATAAAGTCCAATCACCTAAAATCACAGCCAGCCAATCTCCCTTGGGAGAAATGCTCGCGGCGCGGCCTTCAGTCGAGCTAAACACGGAGGAAAACGACAGTTTGTCGCGCGAGACGCGAAGCAACTCGTTTTGCTCGTTTGCGATTCCAAGGAGAAAAAATCTACGTGGGTCTGCACTCGGGCGCACCGGCCCGAGGCTTATTGGCGCAACGCTCAAGCGCACCGGCGGTCCAGGCTTGAACCATCCAGCAAGGTTTCCCTTCTCGCGCCGGGCCCACACGCTCCTGACGTATACATTCGAGTCTCCTTTGTTGGAGGTAAAAAAATAGTACCGACCGTCCGCCGACCATCGCCCACAGCAATCAAATTGTGGTGCTCGCCGCTCCGGAAAGAGGGGGTGGAGGTTACTTCCGTCCATCGAGACCTCCCAGAGAGAGGATTCGTAGTGCTTCTCATTGCTTAGAGTAAACCGCAATACCTTTCCGTCCGGCGACCATGCCAGCCCCCAGGAATAATTGCTCGGCAGGCTTACTAGTTTCTGCTCGTTGCTGCCATTTCGGTCGCAAACGTAGATCCCGTCCACTTTGCTGTATGCGATCTTCCGCCCATCGGGTGAGAAAGTCGGATCTCTTCCAGACAGATTGCTCAGGCGACGGGGCGACCCCCCGACGGAGGGCAATAACCATAATTCTGGGTCCCCTGACGAACTGGATTGATTTGTCTGCACCAAAAACTCAGAACGGTCCCGCGAAAGATCTGCGATGCGGGCGTTTTCAAATGGTGATGGCAACGGTTGCAATTCGCCCCCCGAAACAGACATCTGCATCAATCTAAATCGGTCGGGATCCCTCCTCAGAAAAAAGATTCGCGTACCATCCGTGGTTAGCCCACCCGACGGTTCAACATGGCCATAACGCGTAAGCTGAGTTATCTGCAGAACACGTGGAGGTGGCAAAGGCGCGAGCCATCGAAACATGGCCAGACCTGCCAGTAGAGCTGCACCAACGGCTGCGCTTATCTTCGCGATGCGTCCAGTCCACCAGCGCGGCTGTGTGCGCGGCGCTGGCTCGGACGCTTCACCCTGATTCGGGTCTTCAAGCACTTGCGATTCTGCAAAAGCCACCAGCCCCTGTCGGTCCCCATTCCTTCGCCCTGGAACTTCTGCCAATGCTGCATTGTGCGTGGTGTTGCCGTGCACAGAATTCCCGTTGCCCGCAGATGCTTCCATCTCCTGAGCTTTTGCAATAAAGCGATAGCCCAGCCTCGGTATCGTTTCCACGTACCGGGGTTCCGCGGCCGAATCACCTAGCACTGCGCGCAGTTCCTTGATGGATGTATTCAGGCTTTGCTCGAAGTCGACAAACGTGTCCAAGGACCACAGCCTGTCGCGAAGCTCTTCCCGAGTTACCAGCTCTCCGGATCTGTTCAGGAGTTCGTTTAGGATTTGGAACGGCTGCGGACGCAGCTTCAGCCTAACTCCGTGTTTATAAAGCTCCCGCGACCGGGTGTGGAGTTCAAAGGGGCCGAAAGAGAAGTTTCTGGAAGGGCTCTCCAACCGACACCCCATCAACTAGTCCCGCCATTCTCTTCCGAACATGCGTCTCTGTCCAATACAAAATCTGTGCTGTCAATGGTTTGCGCCTTCAGATGAAAAACCACCCATCCTTCAGCTTCCCCCCATTGACTTCGCAGCCGCACAAATGAGACTAGCAGGCATGTCGTGGGCGTCCTTTGCTCTTCCGGGAACACCCCGCCACACGACTGCACGAAAAGTTTTCCATCGTTGGCCTCGGCAGGGGCCATCGATGGAGAACTAAACCTGACGATTTAAGAGGATCGACTTGACCTCAAGGCACCTCTTCCGCATCGCCCTGATTGGCATTCTCACTCTGGCTCTCTCCACCACCGTCCAAGCGGATCAAATACAATCGGACGCGGACCATGTACTAGCGGCCGCAATCGCAGTGGTCGCGGTCGTCGTTGTTGTAACCGTGATCCTTGTCCACCAAGCGGCTTCCAATCGCACGGTTACGGGCTGCGTCAGTTCAGCACAGAACCAGATGACCATCACCAGCGAAAAAGACAAACGCGTTTACGCACTTTTCGGTGAGAACGCAGCTCTCAAACCGGGTGATCGCATGACGCTCCACCTCAAGAAAATCAAAACAAAAGACAGCAATGCCCTCATGTGGGAAACGAAAAAAGTAGCCAAGGATTTCGGCGCCTGTCAGCCCTGAACATGAAGTCGAGTCGATTTGCATTGATGTAAATTCTGAATGGCTTGAAATGGAGGAAAAAAGTGAAATCTAAAATTCCGGCAGTTCTGATTCTGTTTGTCCTTTCTTTCGTCCCGGCACTAGCCCAAACCACCCCTTCCAACGCAACCAACGTAGCAAGTCCGCCGGACTGGTTTATCGTCGGCCACGGCACGGCAGGTTCCATCCCGCTATTCGTGGCTCCGTTTAAGGTGGCCGATTCCGTTCTCTTTCAGTCTCCGAACGGCTATTTGGGCCTAGGGACGGTAACGCCAGTCAGCACCTTCAACGTCATCAACAACGAAACTTCAAACAATCAGTTTGGCCTTCAGCCTTACGGCATCTACGCCACTCTGAACAGCAGTACCGTCAACTTCAGTGCAGCCATCCGCGGCGACTCATTGGCCACTACGGGAGGAGGGAACGATGTAATCGGCCTGACTAGCTCAGCTGGAGGCGCGGGAGTACGCGAGGAGTGAGCATAGAAACTAACGGTGGCGACTACGGAGTTATCGGCAGTCTCTCGGCAATACCGGGCGGTGGTGGCGGTGGCGGAGTCCTTGGACAAACTCAGTCTACCACCTGCTTCACCAGCGCCGTACGTGGAGATGCCCAGGGAACAACGGGAGGTTCCGTGGCGATTTATGGAGAGCAGTTCAGCCCGGAAGCCCCTGCGGGACTCTTCATCAATCGAGCCAGCGGCAGCATTCTGGTCGGTTCCGTTAGCAGTCCTGACATCACAGTCTTCCGTGTCGATGGCACGGGACGCGTGTTCGCCGATGGGGGATTCCAGCCTAGCGGGGCTGATTTCGCGGAATCTATGGCAGTAGCGGGAGACCGCAACAATTACGTCCCGGGAGACCTCCTGGTGATCGACTCCAATGCAAGCCGCCGCCTTTCACTGGCAGACCAGCCGTACTCAACGCTCGTTGCGGGAATCTATTCGACGAAGCCTGGAATGCTTGGCTCTACGCGTAAGCTCGATGAGGCCGCCGCCGTGGACGAGGTTCCTCTCGCAGTTGTGGGCATCGTGCCGTGCAAAGTGACTGCGGAAAACGGGACAATCGCGGTTGGCGATCTGCTAGTGACTTCCTCCGCGCCCGGCTACGCCATGAAAGGAACGGACCGTCAGCGCATGCTCGGTGCCGTAGTGGGAAAAGCGCTTGAACCATTGCCAAAAGGCAAGGGCATGATCCAGGTTCTCGTGACGCTCCAATAAGGAACGCTCAACGCAGAAAGAGCCTCTTCGCTTTCGTGGCAAATTCGTAGTATCCCGGAGCAGAAGCAGCGCACGATGTGCCAGCTTGAGATCTGATTCGCAGATTTGCCAAGCAAAGTGAAGAGGGCGAATGTCCGGAAAAAGCAAATTGGCAGGTATCCTTTGTGGACTGCTGGGCGCGTGGTCTGCTGTTTCTCCCAAGGGTGTTTCAGCCCAGGAGCCACATGCAGAAACGACGCCAACCTATCCGCAAACCGCGGATGGGTTAAACGCTCAGTTCTCCGCCGTCGTCGAAGCCTATCAAAAAGGCGACGCCGCCGAGGGCCGCCGCCTTCTCGAGCAATTCCGCATTCCCAACTCCGTCGACTGGTTTGCCGACCAGATCCGTCCCGAGCTCAACGAAATCATGGCCAAGCGTTACGCTCGCCTCTCCGACAAATTCGTGAACCAAACCGACAATCGCCTCCAGGAACTCGCCCGCGCCAAAAGCCGCAAGCTCAACATCGACCTCAAGCCTGGCCCTTCCGATCCTCCCAGCCCGACAAAATCACCAAGTCCGGCAGCATGAAGCCCAGCGGCATCGTCACCGTCAAGCAGCCCATTTGTTTCAACGCGTTTTTCTTCATCAAGCTGACAACTACATCCCAACTTGTCTTCGGCGGAGACTACAGAGCGGTCAGTTGGACTGACTCTTTCATTTATGACGACGGCGCCTTCCGCTTCGTCGGACGCGGCGCTTGGCCCTTCTGGCAGTGGGAGGATGAAGACAGCCTTGACAAAACCACGCCAGAAGAAAAATTCGTTCCCGCTCCTCTCGACTTCGGTGCCGAAACCGTCGACGAAGTGATCCCCTTCGAATTAAGCAAAGTTGCCGCCGCCCTGAAGCCCGCCATGGAAAGTCAGAACTGCAATGTAAAGGACTCCACCGACACTCGTATCGTCTGTAAGCGCCCGCGCGTCTCGGCCACCTTCAAACAATCTGGCTCCGGTGGCGAAAGTGTTACCGCCATTCTCGAACGGAAGGGCGATCAAACCCACGTCCACATCTCCACCGGCAAGGGCTTCGCCGGCCGTCTGGTCAAGCAGAACTGGTCCGCACCCATTTACGAGCAAATGGTCAAAAATTTAAGACCAGCCCAGCCGCAGTAAAGAGTCACTCTAGGAGGCTCCATGTCTCGCTCGGTCGTATTGTTTCGAATCTTGGCTTTACTCGCTTGCGCGACAGGCTCACTCGCTCTCACAGCCGCGCCACCAGGGCAAGTTATGTCTCCTTCCTTTAACGAATCGGAAGCTCGAAAGCTGCTCTCTAACTCCGCCTGGGCAAAACGCGCAAAGCTCCACTCGGCAATTAAGTCTCAGACTCCTCTTCCGCCCATGGAAAACCCAGGGACTATGCCTGGAGGTTTGGGGTCGGCCGGACTCGGACACGGAGTTGTCCCTCCTAATTCGGAGCAACTCGTTAAGCGGGCGGAGGAGGGTAATAGCCCGCTAGTGCCATGCACCGGTTGGGGTATTGGTAAGTATGAAATGGCGGTGCCTTCGATAACTTCCGAGGAATGCAAAGCCGCTTGGCGGAGCGTCTCAGCCTCCAAAAGCGCCGGGCTGCCCGAGGGCACCGTCATTGTTTTGTGGGAGTCAGCGGAACCCATACGCGAAGCAAAGACAAGTCTCGCCATCTCGGAAATGATGAATTCCCACCTTCCGGATTCCATCATCGTTTCGGTCATCGGCCATCCCTTGCTCCGAGAGATCAACCCCGCAAGCTCCATGAAGCCGATGATACGAGACTCGGCCGTCCTGCTTCGCAACGGAAAGAACGGCGTGGCCGCCGTCGATGTCGCCTTCGTCGAGGCGAACGACAGCATCATTCGTTTCTATTTTCCGCGCCAAGGGATAGTTCAGCCCGGAGATAAAGAAATGACGTTCCGATTTGAAGTTCAGGACACCGTCGTCGAAGCAAAATTCACACTGAAGGACATGGTCTTCAAAGGAAAACCTGCACTGTGATCGTCGTCGCTCTCCGATAACGAGTTTCGAGGCGCTCGCGAGATGGCTGGTCCGTCTTTTTGTTGGCAAGAAGGGGATAGACGGGACGATTCCCAGGCTTCCCGCCTTGCACCTTCTGGTTCTCGCTGTCAATCGCGAACGATCCGTTGCCCCACCTGCCGTTTACTGCTCCCAATTGCCGTTCAACTCCTAATTTCGGCTATTCACTGTAAATGTCTTTACTCTATCGCCAACAACATGGTACACTCCTACATGTTGCCCTCGCAAAACGCGCGCGTCTCCGATCTCAAGGAGCAAGCATCACTGGATTTCTTGCGCCGGCCCGTTCGCACTTACACCTCCGCGGATCCGCTTAATCGAATGTCCGTCGCAACGAGGCACAACGCGCAAGAAGTTCGTCCGCCAGGTCAAATCGCCAGAGCTAAACCTCTAGTCTCGCTGAAGTTGGAGATATACTATGTTAACCAGTAAGTTCTTTAAAATGAACACTCACAAAAATCGCCCACAAGTGTTCATTCTAATGGACTTACGCAAAGACCTAAGTCCTTTAGAATCCGCACTTACGAAAAAAGGGGGAGGGGGAGGGGTTATTGTTAACCGGCCGCTTTTCTTCAATTAGCCACCGAAACCACCTGCTGGTTTGACCGCAGCAGCGGCATCTCTCGTCCGCGCGCCGTTACCTTTTCCACGGCTTCGATCGCGCCATTCCGCACGAGCAGCGCATCGTCGAAATTGTTCACCGTGGGACAGACGTGCCGCGGCAGCAGGTAAAGCACTTCGCCGACTTGCGGCCCCGTGGCGCCCGCTGCAACCTGCATGGGCAAATGCTCTTCGCTCGGCGATAGCGGCGTGAGTTCCGGATGGCCGACAACTACGCAGGTAGGTATGCCAGAGTCGGCGGAAACCGTTTTGTGCCCCGCATCGCAGGTGACAATTCCCTCGCGCGGATGACTCACCACGCGCGCCATCACCAGCACCGCCGGCCGATAACCATATTTCGCTGGAAGCTGCTCCAGCATCGAAGCATCGGCGTACACCACCGTCCCCGGAGAAATCCGGTGAATAAACGAAGCGTTGCGAAATTCCTCGAAGGAGGCCGCGCAAGGCAGAGTCGGCGTTCCCGCCGTGATCACTTCCGGCACGCGAATGCCGATGCGCTCGATCTCTTTTTCGATCTCCATCAAACGCGCGTAACCGTGATGCGCCGATTTAGTCCGCTCGTTCTCGTCCGACGCTCGAAGATGCCCGTCGTAATAATGCAAACCGCGAAACTCCAAGCCCTCCGCTCCGATCGCGCGCGCAAGTTGGACCACTGCGCCTCCGAATCCTTCTTCGATGCCCGTGCGGTTCATCCCGGGATTGATGTCGACAAAAACGCCAAGCCTGCTGCCGCGCCACTGCGCGAGTTGCCCCTGGTTGTCCACCAAAACCGAAACGCGCACCGCCGGAAACTGCTCCGCAATCTCCCGCACTCGCCGCGCATTCGCACCAATGGATGGATACGCGAGCAACACATCCGCCGCTCCGCTCTGGCAAGGCAGCAAAAGTTCCAATGTCGTCGCGCATTTGAAATTGCGAATCCCACGCTCCACCATCATCCGCACTGTGTAGCCCAGCTTCGCCGTCTTGATATGCACGCGCCAGCGATCCACATCCCCGCCCAGCAATTCCAAAGTCCGTTCAATGTTCGACGCGATAAACTCCGGATACACCACCAGCGCCGGCGTCATCACATCTTCAACGCCGCTCACCGCATACCGCGCGTCCCAAGCATATTCATTAATCATCGATTTCTGCGTAGCCATAATGCCTCGATGATAGCGCGAGGTTGCCGATTCCGCATCCGTTGTAGTGGCCGGTCTTTAGACCGGTTCATTCTTGCGAATCACAGAAAGGAAGCAACGCATTTCGCATTTCGCATTTCGGATCTCTGGGAACTGGTTGACCACCATCGTCCGCGATAGTAGGCTCACCCGGCTTCTATGCCCAATACTAGTCCCGATCCAGCCGCGCGCGCCCCGCATTCCGATTTGATTCGCGGCCTCGGCGTTTGGTCGGCTGCGGCCATCGTCATCGGCGACACCATCGGCACGGGCGTGTTTCTTGTCACCAGTGACATGGCGCGCGCCGTCGGCTCCGCCACACTAGTTTTCGCGGCGTGGCTTATCGGCGGACTCATCGTTCTCTTCGGCGCTTTCTGCTACGCAGAACTTGGCGCGGCTTTCCCCAAAGCCGGGGGGCCCTACGTGTACCTGAATCGCGGCCTCGGCCCTCTCTGGGGATTTCTTTTCGGCTGGATGAGCGCCTTTCTCGAGCGCCCTGTGGCGATGGCAACGCTGGCCGCCGGATTTCTGCGCTTCCTTGGATTCCTCTTTCCGATCGTTTCCACTCCCCTGTTCACAGGCCACGTCGGCGGTTATGAATTCGCGTTCACCGCGGCCCAGCCACTTGCGGCTCTTGTGGTGATTGCCGTGGCGGCAGTCAATTATTTCAGTGTGCGCTTTGGCGGTGCGATCCAGGTGCTCCTGACGTCGTTGAAGATGGGCACAATCCTGTTGATTGTGGTTGCGGGGATCCTGTTCGGAAAGCCACATGCCATCACACCGGCAACGATGATCACGGCTCATGGTTTGGGACTTCTGAGTTGGGGAACGATCGGCGCCGTGCTCACCGCTCTCGTCCCCGCCATGTGGGCCTATAACGGCTTCAACGACCTTGGCGCAGTCGGCGAAGAAATTCAGCACCCCGAGAAGAACATTCCACGAGCCATTATTCTGGGACTGCTCGCGGTCGGCGCTCTCTACCTGCTCACCAACGTCGTCTACTTCCGTATCCTGCCCTTCGCTGCTATCGCGCAATCGCAGCACGTCGCTTCGGATGTCGTGCAAACCTTCGCTGGTTCTCGCGGAGCTGTTTGGCTCACGGTCGCGATGGCCATTTCCGCTCTTGGAGCGCTCCACGTCGTCGTGCTGACCGGCGCCCGCATCCCGTACGCGATGGCGCGCGACGGCGTCTTCTTCCAATTCGCAAATCGCATCCATCCGAAGTTTCGCACTCCCAGCGGCTCGCTGCTTTTTCTCGGCGCGCTCGCCGCGCTGCTCGCGCTCAGCGGAACGTACGAAGAGCTTTATTCCCTTTTCGTTTTCGCGGTGTGGATTTTCTTTGCATTGAACGCGATTGCCCTGCTTCGCCTACGCAAGATCGAGCCCAATCTACCTCGCCCCTATCGCGCGTGGGGATATCCGTTCACTCCGTTAGTCTTTCTCATTGCCGCCATCGCCCTTACCGCAAACTTGTGGATGATCCGCCCGGTGCGCTCGACGCTCGGCCTGCTCGTCATCCTCGCCGGGATCCCCTACTTCCGCAGCTGGCGCAAAACTGCGCGCGCTTCGGCTGGCGGAGGCGAACAGAACTAAAGTCCGGGAAAATTGCAGCGACCCTACGACTATTTACCATCCCTCCCAATTAGCGTATATACACAAATGTATTCTCTTGGGACGCCCACAAGGCTCTGAACAATCTCAAGAAACACGGTGTCTCGTTTGAAGAAGCTGCGACGGTTTTCGTCGACCCCGACGCACTCGATTGGGACGATCCCGAGCACTCCTACTCGGAGCAACGCTCCAAGCGCCTCGGCTCGTCGCTAACCTGACTTCCGCGGTCGAAAGTCAATTTCTCGCTTTTTAGGCAGACAACTCCTGTCGTTTCAATAAAAACTTGCTGAAAGCCGGAAATAGTGACGAATATTTGTAATATTTGTATTGACACAACTACGTTATATGATATATGTAGTGGCCTGTGTACATCCGCAAAACCACGAAGACCCACAAGGGCAAAACCTACACCAACTTTCTCCTCGTCGAGTCTCAGCAAACCCCCAAGGGTCCCCGCCAGCGCATCCTCTGCTCGCTCGGCGCTCTGGCCCCAGCTCCCCGGGAGCATTGGTTGGATCTGGCTCACCGGCTCGAGGCCGGCTTGCAGGGACAGAGTTCCTTTCCTCCCGCCGAGGTGCCCCTCGAGACGCTGGTCAAAAAGGTCCGCCGCGGACGCCCCGCTCCGGCGGAGGAATCGTCCACCATCGCCGTCGATCCTGAGCGCGTGACGATGGAGGAAGCCCGCGAAGCCGGGACCATCCATGCGGCCCATCAGGTGTGGCAACAGTTGGGAGTGCATGAAATTTTACAGCACGCTGGACTGTCCGAGCGAGCCTGTCAGCTCAGTGAAGCGATGACTCTGAACCGTCTGATCTTTCCTCTCTCCGAGCATGCCATGCCGGATTGGATGCGGCGTACGGCGCTGGCCGACATCTTGGGCGTGGATTTCTCCTCGCTGCACGACGATGCTTTGTACCGCAACTTGGATCGACTGTATCCGAACCGTGAGCGGATCGAAACGGAGTTGGCCGAGCGGGAGAAGACGCTGTTTCATCTCGACGACACTTTGTATCTGTACGATTTGACCTCGACTTACTTCGAGGGCGAAGCCGCGAGCAACCCGCAAGCCAAGCGCGGCTACTCGCGGGATAAGCGGCCCGATTGCAAGCAAGTGCTGGTAGGCCTGGTGCTGGACCGCGACGGTTTTCCCAAAGCGCATGAAGTCTTCGATGGCAACCGCCAAGACCGGACGACGGTGGGAGAGATGTTGGATAGTTTGGAGAAGCGCACCGGCTCGAAACCGGGCGCCACCGTGGTGGTGGATCGCGGCATGGCCTATGAGGAAGACTTGGCTGCGATTCGAGCGCGTGGATTTCACTATCTGGTGGCGGGGCGGCAGCCGGAGCGCAATGCCTGGCTCGGAGAGTTCGAGCCGAGCGACGACTGGGAAGAGGTGCTGCGAGTGCCCTCGCCGCGTAATCCTGCTCAGGAGAAATCGTCGGTGCGCATCAAGCGTCGCCAGCAAGGGGAGGAGGTTTACCTTCTCTGCTTGAGCGAGGGACGCGAAGAGAAGGACCGCGCCATTCGCGAGAGCCACGAGCAGCGCTTGAAGAAAGACTTGGGGAAACTGCAGGCCCGCATCGAGAAAGGCCAGTTGCAAGAGGAGAAAAAGATTCACCAAGCGATCGGCCGGCTCAAGGAGCGTTACCCGCGGGTGGCGCGCTACTACCGCATGGACTATGAAGCCCAGCGCAACACCTTAACCTGGCAAGAGGACGGCGAGAAAAAAAACATCGCTAAAAAGCTGGACGGCGGCTATGTGCTGAAGACCGACCGGCAGGACCTGACCGCGGAGGAGATCTGGCGCACGTACATCTTACTCACGCGCGTGGAGGCCGCCTTCCGGGCGATGAAGAGTCCGTTGCTGGAACGGCCTATCTTCCACCATCTGGAAAAGCGCACGCAAACGCATATCTTCCTCTGTGTCCTGGCCTACCATCTGCTGGTAGCCATCGAGAAGCGCTTCCTGGATCGCGGCGTGCACACCTCCTGGTGGACCTTGCGCGAACAACTCCGCACGCACCAGGTCGTGACGGTGGTGTTGCCGACCAAGGACGGCAAGGTGCTGAAGGTTCGCAAGGGCACGACGCCGGAACCGATGCACCGGGAAATCTATGCGACGCTGCAGATACCGACCGAGGTCATGAAGCCGGTTAAGACTTGGCATGAACCCGCGACATAGTGACGGAATGAAATGGCAACTCCTTGCAAACAAAACAGTTCGCTCCGACGAGCGCGGAAGTTTGGCTAACGGGCAGAATTCTCATCGTGGTGTACACGCAGCGGAGGTTAAAATATGGCCAGGAACTCATTTACATCATCCGCGCAGGCCAGGGTGCAGGTCTGAAGTTCATCACATAACGGATGTTCGCATCTACCAGCTTTCTGCAGGGCAGGAAAGCCCCTAAGACACATAAGCGGCCAGGCGGCTTCTGCCTGTCTGGTTGCTTCAGCGGAGCACCATATGTTGGGCCAAGCTTGAACCCATGAAGGCGAGATGAAGACGGAAGCGTCACAGAAACCAGTTCCAATGGATGGCGCCTTGGCTACTGCACTCCTTGAATGGAGCAAGCAGACGGCTTATCGCCAACCGGAGGACTGGGTGTTCGCAAGCCCGGAGATGAGTGGCACGCAACCCTACTGGCCGGAATCAATGCTCAAGTGCTATGTGCAGCCCATCGCCAAACGTCTGAGCATCACGAAGAAGATAGGGGGACATACGTTCCGCAGAACTTTGGCAACGCTTCTCACCGCCGGCGATGCGACTGCCAAGACCACGCAAGAACTGATGCGGCACGCGAACGCCGGAATCACGATGAACCTGTATGCACAGGCTCTGACGCCGGTGAAGCGTGCGGCACACTTAAAGGTGGTTGAGATGATCCGGCCCGTGGCCGAAGGGGGTTCTGTTCCTTTGTGTTCCCACGCTGAGGAAGCAGAATCTGTAAGTGCTTGATTTAATGGAGCGGCCTATCGGAATCGAACCGACACCTGAACCTTGGCAAATCTGAAGCCAATGGAAAATCAGGAACTTACGAGGCACTTTCAGGAGCATTGAGTAGCCTTAGGAGCAGTCAGAAATGCTTAATGTTCCTCAGGTTGTTCCCACGAAACGAAGAGTATAGAAGCGGTTCAGATGTACCATACGGATCGCGGGTTGGCACCCTATAGCATTATCCGCACAATCATGGGCGGTAAAGATCGAAACCAATACCGATGGGAATCTAAAGGACTTAGAAGAAATGCAGGGGAGCGCTAAGTCATTGAAAAGGAACAATAGTGAATGCAGAGAAATCCTTATTGGCCCCTCAATGGCCCCTCATTTTTCTGGGACTTAGATTCGCTCCTTGTTTTCTTTCTCGCTTAACCAAAAGCGGCGTCGGCTTCCGGTCAAATCTCGCGGCACGGATGGCAAGCCGACGACCACAGTTCGGTAGGCAAACGTCAATCCTTAGAGCTGCCACAGTGCGCCTTTGCGCGAGTCTCAGTAAAACAAAATGAGCGAATTAGCGCGTGGGGCATGTCAAGATGCCGTGCGTGGAGGCCACATGAAAAAAACATTTCAGAGAAGACTGCGCAAGACCATACCGTAAGACGAACTCATCAGATACGACGCACCTCACGAAAGCCATCGATGGGCCAGCTTTCGGACAAATATCTTCAACATCTGGCAGTGAAGGGTTTCAGCGAGAGCACGCTAAGGGTTCGTCGCGTGCACATGGAAATGTTTCTGAAGTGGTGTCGAAGAATTCGAGCCACGTCGCCGCCCCAAATCACGCAGACATTCCTCGAAAGTTATCAGCGATATTTGTTCCAGTACAAGAAGAAAGACGGCCAGCCTTTGGCCGTTGCTAGCCAGCACTCCAGACTTGCGCCTCTCAAGGTCTGGTTCAAGTGGCTGACTCAGCGAAAATATATTCCGAAAGACCCGGCTGCCGAGTTGGAATTGCCCCGCGTCGGTTACAAACTACCAAACGTAATGAACAAAGAGGAAGTAGAACGCGTTCTGAGTCAGCCGAAAATAGAAGTGCCGTTGGGCATCCGTGATCGCGCCATGCTTGAGATGCTCTATTCCAGCGGATTGCGCCGCATGGAGCTTCTACACTTGAAGCTGTACGACGTGGATCAAAAACACGGCCTGATAACCGTGCGAGAAGGAAAAGGCAAGCGGGACCGTGTGGTTCCGATCGGTGAACGTGCTTTGGCTTGGCTGGACATGTATCTAAACACCTTGAGACCTGAAATCGTGAGGCAGCCAGACAATGGCATCGTATTTCTCACTTCGAATGGCGTCCCATTGACACCCAACCACTTGAGCTGGCTTGCTCGCCAATATGTGAAATCTGCGGGGATCGGCAAGGGCGGGGCGTGCCACATCTTCCGCCACACCATGGCGACTTTAATGCTAGAAGGCGGCGCGGACATTCGCTACATCCAAGCCATGCTGGGCCATGTGCGACTCGACACCACTCAAATTTACACGCATGTTTCGATCCGCACGCTGAAACAAGTCCACACAACGACTCACCCGGGAGCGCGTTTGCGACCAGAGATCGACGAGGGTGGAAAGCTGGAGGTTACGACCGAAAAACCTGCGGAAGTCGAAGATTCGCAGAAATTGAAGTGAATTTCGATTAGACGGGGCTGAATGAACACATTGCTCGCGAGGGCTCTACACGATTCCGTCATCCCGAATGTAAAATTCAAGTGATGAGTTCAGCCGGCCAGCAGGTAGTGCGCGATGAGGGCATTTTGGCCTTACGGGCGGCCTACTTGCGCGCGGAGGCGGCGCCAGAATATCCACTGGCATCGTACTACCGCGCCAGATACTACGATCCGTCGCCGGGCAGGTTTGTAAGCGAGGACCCGATAAAGTTCAGCGGAGGCGTCAATTTCTATCCATACGCTCGTAACGCCACGACCAACATGAAAGATTCGTTTGGTCTCTGCCCAACACAGGTATGCCCAGACTACATAAAAAATTTCTTCCAGACGCTGATGCCTGTCTTTAAACACATGGCGGACCAGACTGGCGCGGATCCGAGGTATTTCGCGGCGCTCTCATCATACGAGAGTGGATGGCTAGGAAAACATGCTCAGGGTTTGCACAATCCCTTTGGCCTCACGAACGCGGGTAACAACGATCTCAATTTCAGCTCCTATTCGGATGCCGAGAGTTACTGGCTCAATAACGCAGGAAGGACTAAGCAAGGCTATTTCGATGTAATTCTAGATGCGCCCACCATTTCTGCGTTCGCGAATGCACTTCACGGCGCGGGCTATAACAATAAGACTGGGACATGGACGAAAGACGTGATTAACCAACTGGATTCTGTGGAGAAATGGATGAAAATATGCAACGTCACTCCCTAAGACTTTGCACGGTGATTTTAGCTGGTGCCGCTTCTACGCTTTTGATAGCAGCGACGCACCGAATCACGATACAGGCTTCTGATTCTACCATTCGACAATACTGCAATGAACAGTACATGTACTGCGTCGCACTGCCTACGTCAGGAAAGGCAGAGCCGCACGAAGGTGATGCACCGAACCATGGAGTCACTATCAAGTTGCAAGAGCCAGAGAGCGAAGCGTGGACATACGCTCATTGGGATGCGGCTCTTCTGGGAAGTTCTCAGAAGGCGGCGCTGCAGCGGTTCGAACTGTTCTTTAGCGAACATCCTACAGCGGAAGTAAGCATGGCACCGATTATGATTGCCGGTCTATCTGCCTACCGCATTCGCTTCATCTATGTGGATATCCGGCCAGTCACAGAGGAGCTTGTAATCGCTTACAGCAAGCCTAAGGACGCATCACAGGGACCGGGCATAATTTATGAAATCGGACTGAAATGCAGCCAGAAAAGCTACCCTGCGAACGCCAGTACACTCGATTCTCTTATCGCTACGTTTCGGAGGACGGGCGAATAAGATTAATCGTCCCAGTACCGCGCCACAGTATCTGGCGCGGTAGTATGGTCTTTGAGTTGTTTTGGGATATACGAGCGAGGCCGTTTGACGGTCGGGTTTGCAAACGGTGTTGCATGAAGTTAACTCTAAACCCGTCCCCTTCTAAACCCCAGGATTCGGCCCCAGTTGGTGCCAAGCGGCTATGGGCCTTTCACCCGCCTGCCTTTTTATTTTCTCCTGCCAGTCAAGAGCCTTTCGAATAGGTTCGGAACCTTCAGCTCGACACCAAATAGTAGTTCCGTTCCGGCACGCCGAACCTCCGCATCTGGCCCTAACAGATCCCAGCTGTATCCGCTTCCGACTTCCTTTGAGCGCAGATCGGCAAGCCTGAAGCCGTCCGGAAGTTGCCCAGCAAAATTGGATACCGTGGAATCTTGTGAGACTCGGGCCTCACGCACTGAGACAAGCCACGGATCGTCTCTCCAAATTCTAGTAACTGCCTCCTTCCGGACGTAGCTAAGGGCATCCCTCGGATTACTGCCAGTGGGATTAAGAACCTGCAGTAAGAATTGCCCTATATCTGCTGCCTGAACGGCGATGACTGGCGGGTCGTGACAGATGAAAAAAACCGCTCCCCATTCACCCTTCGCGCTGTCAATGTCCGCGACCCAATAATTTCCGCAGCCATCGTTTAACAAGTCGATTGAATGAGAAAATGCGTTGCCTGGAAAACCGAATTGGGCCGTCCCAGTAAACCGAATACTCCCGACCGGTACATGCGGCAATTGCAATTGGAAATCGAACCCTGCAGAAAACCGCAACAGCTCCTTTATGTCCTCGGGAAGTGGACCCGGGAATCGCCTCCGAAATTGCGCGATCTCTTCCTCGGATAGCCCGGGCTTCACCGTCGCACGCTGAGAAAATCTATCCAAAATCTGCTTGGGTGAACTAGAGTTTGTCATCGGTGCGTGGACACCTTGAAAGTTCAATGGCAGCCACAGTCGTGCCCATTCAGAGCCACCGAAGAGCCACCTAATCCAGCTCCTACGCCGGCACCCTTTAACCACGGAGGAACTCGATTCCACTGACGTAGCCACGCGGGGTTAATCGGAATTTCAGGCTTCAGGCTTTTAGGCATGAACTGGTACGCTTTTGGATCGTTGAGCATATGATCTATCTTGCTCATGTAGCGGCCGTTTAGCTTCGAATCTCTAATCCAGGCTGGGACATCCTTAGCCCGATCTGGAATCCAATGGGACCATTGATCGCCAGCCGATTTTTCAAGGCCTTCTTCTAACCCTTCTGCCCCTCCTATGGCGGTTGCAAGCGCGAAGCCCGTCACCGCCCCAAAGGTGTGCCAGCCGCTGCATTGGTTCACTACGCTACTGGCGCCCGTCGCATCATTGATACGGTCGGTCAACCCAAAACTGAGAACCGATCCCGCACCCGCTGAGAAGTCCGCGAGGTTGTTCAGCCAGTCCAGTCCCAAAGGATCTATCCTCCCCACGGGATTGTTTCCTACGTAGCGGTAGAAGTTGATTCCGCCAACGAACCCGGTGGGATCCTCAGTAATGAACCTACCTGACGTTTGGTCGTAGTATCTGGCGCGGTAGTACGATGGCTTTGTGGCGTCGAGGGCTGGAAGCGAGTGCTCTGGGCTGGTGGATGTGGAGAGTCGTCGCATGAAGTTAACTCTAACCCGGATTCTTACAAACCAAAGGGCCCGGCGCCGCAGTCACGCCAAGCGGTTAAGGGGCCGCCACCCGGCCATTTGAAGCTATGAGGGTGTTTCAAGCAGTGGAATCTGTAAGGTTCACCACACGGGTTCTGTTCTTCACAAATCGACGTACATTAAATTCCAGGAAGGCAGCTACGAAAACCAAGAATATTCCTAAAAATACTAGGTCTTTCGCGTCAGCAATCAAGAGCCTTTTAGCACTTCCAAGTATTCCATAGCTAGGTTCGCTGGGATTGTATTCAACTCTGATCTTGTCCCCCACCCTCAGAAGGTCGAATGCTGGCAGGCCCAAATCTTCCGGAAGGCTGGAAGCCGTGGTGTAGAGCTTCCCGCTGACTTCATACCTCGCAACCACAGTTCGGTGATCCGCTGGAAGGAGCTCGACAACTGTTCCATCCACGACTGCACTGTTGTGCATAACCCTTAGTGCGCCGAGCGCATTATGAGAGAATAAGAAAATCGCTAGTCCCAAGAACGTTACAAGCCAAATGAGAGCAGGGCGTATCAGTTTTTTGGTCATTTTTCTTGCCTAGACATATTTGGATCCGAGATGCCCAAGCCATAAGCCATACAGGTCACTAAAACATCACAATGGAAGTGGCTCGACCGCCACCTTCCAGTTTGGTTCCGGGTCGGGCAAAAGATGAATAGGGCAGGTCTTTGTCTTGTATTTCGCAACTCCAAGCCCTTCGCTCGGGCCTGCGGTCGCGGCCACTTGAAAAATGAACCTGCCCTTGTCGTTGCGTCCCCACTGTACAGCGACTGAGCCAACGGGCGTGTTGATCTCAAAATTGTCAAATGGCCCGCTTAGGTCATTCGTATTATCTGCGTTGGTAAAAAAGCCCCCTCCCCCAACTCCTGCCCAAGCTCCGCCTCCCCACGATTTCGCACCTCCGGTAGGCACTCCTGACAGGTCTCCACCGCACGGACAGGGAACGAATCCCCCATAAGAAACCGCCGTCCCCAGGTTGACACCATCGGCGCCGCCCCAGAACACACCAACTTGTCCCGACCCAGAGCCAGCCCCCATAGAAGGACTCAACCCCCAGCCCGCTCCCGCGCTGACAATCCCTCCAAACCCCCACCTGCCGATAGGATCCCTGTAGCTCAAAGGTCTCCCCCAAACGTACCGATACAAGTCAAAATCGCCGCCAGGAAATCCCTGAGGGTCCTCGCTGAGGAAACGTCCGACATTTGGGTCGTAGTATCTGGCGCGGTAGTAATAGAGGCCGGTTTCGGGGTCCGATTCCCGCGCCGTATATTGGAACGGATTGGTGAGGGAACCGCTGGAAGCCGTCTGATTGCCGAAAGAGTCGAAGGTATACGTCTGGGCCAGCGCACCTGCCCCGCTGCTGAGCGAGGTGATCGAACCAAGACCATCTGCTTGGTAGAAGCTCGTCGTCGCGCTCCGTAGCATCGCAAGGGGCTCATCAATGTTGAGGCCCTGCGAGTACCGGGCCACAGCTGTGCCGGAAGAATTCGTTTCCTCAATGAGATTGTCGCCGTCATAGGCGTAGACGCTCGTGGCACTAGATGACGATTTGTAGATCCGCCGCCCAAAGGGATCGTACTTGAAGCTGACTGTCCCGCCGGAGCCCGGCAAGGTAACGCTGGTCATCCGGTTCTCGTAGTCCCAGAAATACTGCGTTGTTCCCGCCGAGTTCACTTTCGTCATGAGATTGCCGTCGTTATCGTATGTGTAGGTTGTGCTCGGCGTAGAGGTCAGCTCGTTCGAGGAATTGTTCGCATACGGAGAAACCCCGAGCGAACTGAGGCGGTTACCCACCGGGTCGAAGCTATAGCTTTCTGTTGTGGTCGTTGCCTGCGTGACCTGGGTCAGCTCGTAAATCGCATCGTAGGTGTAATTCGAAGTCACGGCAGCACGCTGATCGGTCTTCGCCGTGCGGTTCCCGGCGTTGTCCACCGTGTAGCTGGCGCCGTCCAGCGTGGTCGAGCCGCTCTGGTGCAGGACGCTGAGCAGCCTTGAGAGATTGTCGTAGGTGTAGTTCGTCGCGATGCTGTTCGGACGCGTCATCTGCGTGCGGCGGCTCAGAGCGTCATAGCTGAAGCCAAAATTGCCGCTCGAAATCGCTGTGGGCGGCGTGAGCGTGTGCAGTCTGTTCAGTGTGTCGTAGGCATAAGTCGTTGAACCATTCTCCGGATCGGTGAAGCCGGTGCGATTCGAGGCTGCGTCGTAAGTGTAGCTCGTCGTGAAATTGCGTCCCGTGAGGAACGTGTACTGCGTGGCTGCTTGCGTGAGCCGTCCCATGTTGTCAAACGTAAATTGGTACGTGCCGCTGGGGTCGGTCACCTGCGTCAGGCGCGAGTCGTTATCGTAGGTGTAATTCACCGCAGTGCTATCAGGATAGGCCTTTTGCAGCAAGCGATTCAACTGGTCGTAAGTGTAGGTAATGGACTGGTTCTTGCGGTCAGTTTTTTGGATCAGATTGCCCACTGCATCGTAGTAGTAGAATTCCGAGGTGCCCGCGGGGAACGTCGTCTTCGTTACCCTGCCAAACGCATCATAGGCAAACGAAGTGGTATGGCCGTTGGCGTCCTGAATGCTTGTTAGGTTGTCTTCGGTGTCGTACCCGTAGGTGGTGACGTTGCCTGGAGTCGCCGCGTCGGTGACGCTCGTTAGCCGGTCCGCGTCATCGTACGCGTAGGTGGTGACCTTGCCGTTTTGATCGGTGACAGACGTGCGCCGCCCGCGATAATCGTAGGCAAACTTGGTTGTCGTGGTGTCAGGGTAAGTAATCGTGGTCAGACGGTTCATGGAGTCATACGCAAAGGTTGTTTGATGGTTCAGCGCATCCGTCACCGAAGTGCGGTTGCCATGAGTGTCGTAAACGTAGGTGGTGACGTTGTTTTGGGCATCTTTAATGGTATTGATGAGGCCCGTCGAGTAATACGTGAGGGTGGTTGGATTTCCAAGTGGATCCGTGATCTGCGTCAGCTCGCCCAGCGAATTGTAGGCGAATTGTGTCACGCTGCTGGCTGTGCTGGGATTTGGCTTGGGTGAGGTCACCGCGAGCAGGTTGCCGTGGGCATCGTACGAATTGGTCGTCACGATTCCGAGTGGGTCTGTCGTGGTGAGGACTTCACCGAAATTGTTGTACGTGTAGCTTGTCGTAGCAAACGTATCCGGGCCGATGGGAACGGAAACCGAAGTGACATTCCCGTAGTTGTCGTAGGTATACGTCGTAGCTCGACCCAGTTCGTCCTTCTGCGTGAGCAAATCCCCGATTGGGTTGTAAGTGTCCGAAATGGTTCCACGAATTGTGCAACTGGAGCAGCCTGAACCCTGAACGCTGACGGGCACCCAGGAGCCGCCGATCACGGCAGAGACATAAGTAGTCGGATTGCCCAACGAGTCCGTCAAATTAGCGGTGCTAGTGAGGGTGAACCACGGACCATACACTACCGCTTCGGCGACGCCAACGGAAACAGGGCCGCTCGAACACAATAGCGGGACGGTCGCGGTGATCTGCGTGTCGCTCCAGCTTGTAGGCGTAGCAGTTGCGCCGTAAAAGCTGAGGGTACTGTTGCTCTGGCTCGCGCCGAAACCAGTCCCTGTGACAATAACGGTTGTGCCTACGGGGCCACCGCTCGTCGAGATGCTGGTGATGCTGAGTGCCTCCAGCACTGTGAAAGTCACCCCGGCACTGGTGACGCCGTCCACTGTGACCGTCACAGGTCCATTCGTGGCTGTCGAAGGAACTTGGGCCGTGATACTGGTGTCGCTCCAGGAACTCACGGTGGCTGTCACGCCGTTGAATTTGACCACGCTCGTTCCCTGGCTTGCGCCGAAGCCGAGGCCTGTTAGCGTTGTCCAGGCGCCGAGCTGGGCACCGGGAGGCGCGAGACTTGAGATCGTAGGATTGATAACTGTGAAATCGATGGTCGCAGGGCTGGAACTAGAGCCTACTGTCACCACGACGGGACCTGTTCCAGGAGGAGCTGCAGTCGGTACGAGTGCGACGATTTGTGAATTGGTCCAACTGCTGACGGACGTGGCAGCGGTGTTGTTGAAGCTTACGGTGCTTGTCCCCTGAGTAGCGCCGAAGCTTGACCCTGTTACGGTCACAGAGCTGCTGACTCCTCCGAGGTCCGGTGAAACTCCAGTGACAACTGGAGTGGATCCCACGGTAACCGAGACATTGTCAAACGTGGCTGTGGCAAGTGTCGAGTTTGAATAGCTGCTTACCGCCAAGCCAACGTATACGTTCTGGGCCATCGTGATGGATTGACCCGTTCCAATCTGAGTCCAAGTCACCCCGTCTGCCGAGGAGTAACCGTAGAATACGCCACTGGTCCGAATCACTTTCACCCAGTACGGGGGACTGACTGCGGCGCCGCTCTGGGTGTTCGTGCTTCCACCGGTAGTCGGGCGATCCCAGAACAAGACGGATCCCGACCAGCATTGCGAGAAGGCGTTCGTCGAAGCGGGATCGAGTGTTTCGCGAATCATCACTCCAGCCTGCGGGTATGTACTGCCCGTCGCCGAAACCACTCGCGCCACTATAGTTCCATCGCCCGACAAAGGCTGATACACAAAGTGCATCTGGTCGGAAGTGCCATAGATCTGCGTGCCCGACGCCTTCACAGTAAAAGTTCCGCTAGTGTACGTGGCGCTGCCCGCTACGCCCACCGGCCCAACATCCTGATCCAACCAAGGTGCTGGCAGCGGTTGCGAAGTGACCGTGAAATAGACGGGGTTGCTGTCATTCATGCTCGGAGCTGCAGAAACAACGAGGTACCCCGATGTCGCGCCTGACGGAACCGTCATGACGATCGTAGTGTTCGTCCACGAGTTAATCGTCACCGCAGATTTGTTGAGGGTAACCAAGCTCGCGCCCTGAGGTGCACCAAAACCAGAGCCATTGATTTGCACCTGACTTCCCACTGTGCCTGTTGTCGCAGAGACACTGGTTATGACGGGCGCAGGAGCTGAAGCTGGACTAAACGACACGTTATCAAAAGTGGCGGTCGTCAGAGATGAAGTGCTGCGGCTCGTGACTGCCAGGCCAACATAAACAGTTTGTGCCATGCTGATAGTTTGCGTTGTGCCAACCTGCGACCACGTCAGCCCGTTGTACGAGGCATAACCGCTGAAGGAGGTTCCACTGCGAATCAACATCACCCAGTAGGGCGGGCTGACGCCTGGCCCTGACTGATAGCCTGGGGTACCTCCATTGGTAGTTCGCTCAGAAAAAGTGATGCCATTTTGATAGTAGAACGTAAACGCATTCTTCGCGCTGGGATCAAGGGTTTCGCGAATCATGACTCCTGCCTGCGGAGCATACCCGCCTGTCACACTTAGCACTCGCGCGATGATCGTTCCGTCTCCGGAAAGCGGCTGGTAAACGAAATGAAATCCATCCGGAGTCGAGAACATGCCCAGCCCCGCTCCCGCTATCGTGAATGTCCCGTTCGCATAGGTCGCACTTCCGGCTAGACCCACTGCTCCAACATCACCGTCCAACCACGAAGTTGCAAGCGGTTGCGAGGTCACAGTGAAATAAACAGGATTGCTGTTGTTCATGCTGGGGGCTACGGAAACGCTCATGTACCCGGAGGTGGCGCCCGTTGGAATCGTGATGAGAATGGAAGTAGCGTCCCAAGAATTGATTGTGACTGGGACATCGTTGAGCAATACCAGACTTCCATTCTGAGTTGGCCCAAACCCAGAACCAGTGATCAGAACTTGACTTCCGATTGCACCAGTCGTCGCGGAAATGGTGCTGATAGCCGGTGCGGGGCTCGACACTGGACTGAACGACACGTTATCGAACGTGGCGGTCGTCAAAGATGAAGTGCTGCGGCTCGTGACTGCCAGGCCAATGTAAACACTCTGGGCCATGCTAATCGTCTGCGTTGCGCCAACCTGGGTCCACGTTAGCCCGTTGTACGACGCGTAACCGCTGAAAGAGGTCCCACTGCGAACTAACATGATCCAATAGGGCAAGGATACGCTCGGCCCACCCTGATAGCCGGAGCTCCCTCCGGTGGTAGTCCGCTCCGATAACGTAATGCTTCCTTGATAGTAAAACGTAAATGCATTGGTCGCGCTGGGATCCAGCGTTTCGCGAATCATTATCCCGGCCTGCGGCGCGTAACCACCTGTCACGCTGACTACGCGCGCGACGATTGTGCCGTCCCCCGACAACGGCTGGTAGGCGAAGTGAAATCCATCCGGAGTCGAGAATGTGCCAAGCCCTGCACCTGAAATCGTAAACGTCCCGCTCGTATATGTTGCGCTGCCACCGAGCCCAACTGCTCCAACATCCGCGTCCAGCCACGAAGCTGGAAGTGGTTGGGAAGTCACAGTGAAGTAGACAGCGTTGCTGTCATTCATGGCAGGGGCGACGGAGACTAAGAAGTCTCCCGAGGTCGCACCTGTGGGAATCGTGACGCTGATGGCAGTGCTGCTCCAAGAGTTGATGGTGACCTGAGAACCATTCAGTGTCACGAAGCTTCCGCTTTGTGTCGCTCCGAATCCTGTACCGGAGATAGTTACTTGGCTTCCAATCGACCCTGTTGTGGCAGACAGGCTGGTAATGACCGGAGCGGGCGCACTACTCTGGGTGACGGAAACGCTGTCGAATGTGGCCGTCGTGAGCGCGGACGTGGTGCGGCTAGTAACCCCAAGTCCAATATAAACGCTCGACGCCATGCTGATGGTCTGGCTCGTGCCAACCTGAGTCCAATTAATTCCATCCGCCGAGCCATATCCAGTGAAAGTGCTCCCGCTGCGAACTAACTTTACCCAATAAGGTGGAGTGTCATTCATTCCAGACTGATATCCGGGGCTTCCTCCGGTGGTCGTTCGCTCTGACAGGTAGATGAAATTCTGATAGTAAAACGTAAACGCATTCGTCGCACTTGGATCCAGCGTCTCGCGAATCATGACTCCTGTCTGCGGTGACGATCCACCGGTCACGCTTACCACGCGAGCCACAATCGTGCCGTCTCCTGACAATTGCTGATATGCGAAATGAAATCCGTCAGGGGTCGAAAAAGTGCCCAGTCCTGCTCCCGCTATGGTGAATGTCCCATTCGCATAGCTTGCACTGCCTGCCACACCAACAGAACCTATGTCTCCGTCGGACCATCCCGAAGGAAGAGCTGTGACTGTGAACGAGGCACTGTTCGCAGCGTTACCGTTCACTGTGACCGTGAACGGTCCAGTTGTAGCTCCCGAAGGGACAAATGCAACGATCGAGGTATCGCTCCAGCTGGCAACCGTGGCGGCTGTTCCATTTAATTTGAGCGTGCTGGCTCCCTGAGTGCTCCCGAACCCAGATCCCGCTAAAGTCACCACTTCGCCGACGACCCCCGAAGTGGGTGAGACGCTGGTGATACCGAATGATTCAACCACGGTGAAACTGATTCCGTTGCTAGGGACACCTGACGCTGAAACTACGACGTTGCCCGTTGTTGCTCCGACAGGCACCGTCGTAACAATACTGGTCGCGCTCCAGCTAGTGGGGGTTGCATCCACACCATTGAAGCTCACAGTTCCGGTGCCTTGCGTCGTTCCAAAATTTGTCCCCGTAATCGTCACGGGCGTTCCGACAATTCCTGAGGTCACCGACAGACTTGTCATGTTTGGGGCGGGAACAACTGTGAAGTTCACTCCATTGCTGCCAACTCCGCTCGCATTCACGACTATGTTTCCGGTAGTGGCTCCAGACGGAACGGAAACCGCGATTGTGGACGCACTCCAACTCGTTGGTATCGCCGCTGTGCCATTGAAACTCACCGAACCATTGCCTTGCGTGGCCCCGAAGTTTGCACCTGCGATGGCCACCTCCGCTCCAACGGCACCCGCGGTCGGGGACAAGTTCGTAATGCTGGGCGCCGGAACGACGGTGAAGTTGCTGCCGGCGCTAGCTACGCCACCTGCCGCTGTCACCACTACGTTGCCGGTCGTTGCGCCCGTTGGCACTGTTGCCGTGATGCTCGAAGCTCCCCAGCTCGTAATCGTTGTCGCGCTCGTGCCGCTGAAGCTAACGCTTCCGTTCCCCTGCGACGGCCCGAAGTTCGATCCGGCAATCACAATCGACGATCCGACTGCCCCAGTATTCGGTGTCAGCGATGAAATGCTCGGCGCGGGTGTCACGGTAAACGTAACGCCGCTACTGGCCACTCCGCCTGCTGCCGTCACCACCACGCTACCAGTCGTGGCACCCGTTGGGACGGTGGCGGTAATACTCGACGCCCCCCAAATCGCTATCGACGTTGCGGTTGTGCCGTTGAACTTCACACTGCCGGTGCCCTGCGACGGCCCGAAATTCGATCCGGCAATCACGATGGATGATCCCACCGCGCCGGTATTGGGCGTCAGCGATGTGATGCTGGGCGCAGGCGTCACTGTGAATGTAACCCCGCTGCTCGCCACTCCGCCTGCTGCCGTCACCACCACGCTACCAGTCGTGGCACCCGTTGGGACGGTGGCGGTAATACTCGACGCTCCCCAAATCGCTATCGACGTTGCGGTTGTGCCGTTGAACTTTACACTGCCGGTTCCCTGCGACGGCCCGAAATTCGATCCGGCAATCACGATGGATGATCCCACCGCGCCGGTATTGGGCGTCAGCGATGTGATGCTGGGCGCAGGCGTCACTGTGAATGTAACCCCGCTACTCGCCACTCCGCCTGCTGCCGTCACCACCACGCTACCAGTCGTGGCACCCGTTGGGACGGTGGCGGTAATACTCGACGCTCCCCAAATCGCTATCGACGTTGCGGTTGTGCCGTTGAACTTTACACTGCCGGTTCCTTGCGACGGCCCGAAGTTTGATCCCGCAATCACGATCGACGAACCCACTGCTCCGGTATTGGGCGTCAGCGATGTAATGCTGGGCGCGGGCGTTACAGTGAAGCTCTTTCCGTTGCTTGACGTGCCGGAAACCGTCACCACGACGTTCCCGGTCGTTGCACCTGCTGGAACCGTAGCTGTAATGCTCGACGCGCCCCAGATTGTGGTCGTCGCCGTCGTCCCATTGAACTTGACTGTGCTAGTCCCTTTCGTCGAGCCGAAGTTTGATCCCGCGATCACAATGGACGATCCCACTGCACCAGTATTCGGTGTCAGCGATGTAATGCTCGGCGCCGTCGCTTGAGCCCTGACAGCGAAAAGAAGCAGACAGACCAGCGCCAGTGTCCGGCTCAACTTCCGAGTAAGCATTCGCATATGAACGGGCCTCCAAAGCCGCGCAATCGGGGTGGACTGATCGCGTTCCTACAAAGTGGATTTAGTCTCATCCACAGCCTCATGGATTCGGATAAGTGACCGTGACGGACTCAACGCCTAAGGCGCGCGTGGAGGTCAATCCACGCGACTCGCTATCGTAGGTATGGGATTCCAATACCTTTCCGTTCGAATCGGTGACCGAGGTAATGAGCGATTGCGAATTGTAGGTGAAGTTCAGAGTCGTTGAATCTGGGTTCGTCACCTGGCTCAATCTTCCTTGCGTATCGTAGGAATAGGAGAGTGAAATTCCGACACTGGACGAAACCCCTGTGACCAGGTAGCTGGTAGGGCTTTGGTAGGTATAAGTTATGGTCCGGGAAGCGGGATCTGTAACGGTCACGAGCCGGTTCAATGCGTCGTAGGTGAGCTGAGTCGTATTCCCATTGCGGTCAGAAATTGACATCAGCGATCCGTTCGTTTTGTTGAAGATCCGCTGTTCTCCGTCCTGAAAAGTGATGGTCCAACTGCTCAAGCTTTGTAACATGTTGGTCACCTGGAGGACGTTGTCATTGGGATTTCCGCTCGGACCGCCAGCAACCTCCCATATTGGTCCAAGATATGCGAAGGACAGGAAACTTCCGTTGCTGCGCGCGTATTTCATATAGTTGTCGGTTCCGAGGAATACGCGCTCTTCGTAAGTCGATCTCCAGTTCGGCCCAAACATGCCGATTTGAGATGCGTTCTGTGTGGATGGCCATCGGCTGTTCCACGTACGGATTAAGGCCAGTCCGCCCCCCAAGCCGGGTACACTGAGATCCTGCTGCCTAATGAATGTATTTCCCGTAGCTAGGTTTATTGGCCTACCTACCCTCGGGGGTGGAGGCTGATCTTTCTGCCGTGCAGCACAGTCTGGGCACGCCTCGTAGGGCGCAGCCGCTGCCGGACATGCCGGAGACGGTGCGATACAGACAGAAAGAATTGAGATCTCCACGTAGCACGTAGCCCCTGGAATCGGCTGATCGCCGCATAATAAGCAAAACTGAAACTGGCTGGTGCAACCCGGCGCACCTTGCGCCGATGCATGGATAGCAAGAACCAAAAAGCAAACAACAAAGGCAAACACCAACACAAAGCGTTTCCAAGTCACATGGACCTCCATCCGCACAACAAATGTACTGACGCGCACGAATCGAACTGTGACGAACCCAGCTGCACCCGCAGACATCCCAGCCGTGCGATCATGCACAGGCGAGCGCGAGGCCTGAGTGTGTATCACGTGGTAGATGCCTCTTACAACTATAGTCTTCGCTCGTCAATACCTTTACGCTCGTAAATCTGTGAATAAACTGTGAAAAAGAATTCGAGCGGAGCATTCTACGCAGAGGGATCAAACGGAATAGCCACTGGGTGGTCTCGACCCACCGGCGTTGCGAACGCTTACGGTTACTGAAATTTGAACGATTTCCGCCGAACAATTTCCGTCGTGCGAGCGACCTGAAGCCAATTGAGGAAACAACACTCTCGTTGCGAGTAGCACTTAACTAAGCGGAGGGACGCGAGATAGTCTTTCGAATGGTTCTCTCCGAAGCCGGTTCATGATTGACTCTGTCGAGAAATACTGCCTGACCTCGTTTCTCGCGACATCGTCTCCGGCGGGGGATGTAGGGCATCAAGAGTGATATCCATGAACAGCATATAGATATCTATAGTTGACATTTAATTGTTTTTTCGCTACCATATGTTGCTAATATGTTTCGGAGACCTGTCATGTTCAATCCTTCTGACGACCAACCTACGACGCCCTTTCGGCCCATTCCGCTCGTTCCCATCTATGCCTTTAGCTCTCTATCTGCCCTGACTGTGGGCATCGGTCTGCGGTTTGGGGACTCGGGTCGCATCGCACTCTTGAGTGCTGGTTTTCTATTTGCCGCTATCGCAATGGCCTGTTTCGCCCGGTTCCTAGTGTCGGCCGATGAGCTCTTCAAGGACATCAATTATCGAGCCCTCGTGTTTGGATTTGTTAGCTCGCTCGGACTCGTTCTCCTCTTGGATTTTCTGCGCAGTCTCGGTTTCCGCGTTCCTGTTGCTCCAACCTTCGCTGTTCCTGTCAGCATGATTATCTTGTGGACGGTGGGCTTAGTTCTTGCCGCCGCCCGTCAACGGTCTATCGCGGAGCGTGAGGAATGAAGACGCGCCTCCGAGTACTTCGTGCCGAGATGGAGTGGTCACAAGCCGAGCTCGCATTGCGCGTGGGGGTATCGCGAGCTTGCATCAACTCCATCGAAACGGGACGCTACGATCCGAGTCTTCCACTCGCCTTCAAAATTGCCAGAGTTTTCGGGAAGAACGTCGAAGAAGTGTTCCTCTATCAAGATGGCGCGGCGGCGATTCCCAGCAGTTCCCAGAGCTAACAGGGTAGGGCGATGTACATCTGCATATTCCATTGGCCTTCTCTCTTCGATCCACTGCGACATTCGACGCAGATTTTTCCGTTTTCGGCAATCTTGCTTGCATTGGCATCTCTCCCAGTAATCCTTAGGAGTTCATTTCATGTCCCGAGGTTTTGAGAGTTTCGAACTTGACGATTTTCGCGATTCTCAATCGCAGTCTGAACCCACGAGCCGTAGTCGAGAATCGACCCGAGGACGAGGCAGTAGCTCGCAAATAGAGGCCAGCGTCAGAATAAAACTGGCAAAGCTCCGTGAAACTGAATACCAGTCTGACCAACTCGATTCGCGGAGCCGCGAGGTCCCAGCAGCGCCCCTTCCGACCGTCTCCCGCGATACACGGCAAGCTGACCTTCTCGCGGATCGTGAACGCACGGAAATTCTTGATCGCGATAGAAGCTATTCGCTCCGGCCATCGGAGATTTACACACTCACGGAAGTCGGCAAATTTCGAGTAGTGGCTGTCGAGGATATCGCGAAGCACGCCTACGCAGGTGACCGTTCACGGCTGGACAGCGACCTTCGCAATCTTATTCAACAACGGCTTGTCGAGCGAAGAGACACGAGCGTGCTCAAGAAGGAGTCCCAGCAGGTTCTCACTCTGTCAAAGGAAGGCAAACGACTGATTCGTCGCCACGGCTTCGTACTCGACGATCAAGCCATTTACTCGGGCTTTGTGAAGCCCAAGGAAGCAGACCATGACGCCGCCTTGTACCGCCTGTATCACAAGGCTGCCGATGAGATCGAACGTAAAGGTGGCAAAGTGCTCAGGGTTCAGCTCGACTATGAACTCAAGGAAAAGCTCTACCGAAAACTTGGCCGGGCCCAGGCGCACGGCGAGGGTCAAACCCAAGACAGTAAGGAAGCCTTCGCGCACCAGTTGCAGCTCCCAGTTGTTCACGGCAAGGTCAGTTTGCCCGACCTGCGCATCGAGTACGCCAACCAAGAAATGCAAATCTCCCGTGTGGACCTGGAACTCGCCACCAGTCACTACCACGCTGGCCATCTAGCGGAAAAGGCCCGCGCCGGGTTTCAAATCTACGCCCGGTCGGAGGACGCAGCTGGCCTGCGCCGAGTCCGCGACGAACGGGAGATTATGACCGCGATTCTGAGTCTTTGAGCCATGCACTTTCTTGAAACGAGCATCGAGAACCTCCTGGGCTTCGGTTACACCGAGGACGAGGCGCGCTTCCTATATCTCGTGGCTACCCACTCTGGGTATTTCTCCGCGCGTCAGTACTTGGCCTTCACGGGGGCCAAAAGCGGTGACAAGAGCATGGCTTTCACGCAAAAACTGCTCGGAAAGGGACATGCCACCGCCCGCCTGCTGCTGCGAAACGGCCGCGTCTACCATCTTTTCTCTCGTCTCGTGTATCGCGCCATCGGTCGGGAAAATCTCCGCAATCGCCGCGAACATTCCGTCGAACACATCCGCACGAAGTTGGCAGTTCTGGATTTCGTCCTGGCGCACCTCGAGTACCGCTATCTCGAAACCGAAACCGAGAAAGTCGACTATTTCTGCCGCAAACTCTCCATCGGTCGAGCTCTGCTTCCCGCTAAGCGGTACAAGGGAGCGATCCGTGAAAAGACCACGGACCGTTATTTCGTTGACAAATTCCCGCTGTTCTTCGCTCCCGAATCTTCCTCTTCACCCCCTGTGGTTACCTTCAGTTTTGTTGATCCGGGGCTCCTCAGTCTCGCCAGTTTCGAGACGCATCTGTTTGCATATAACGGACTGTTTTCAGCTGTACCGCAGGTAAATTTTGTCTACATCGCTACACGTCCCAAGCACTTCGCAGCGGCACAGGAGCTGTTTCTGGCGATGGCCCCGCGCACTATGAATCCCGATCCGGGCGTGGAAGGCTTGCGCTACTTCCACTACCGCCATATGTGGGAGACCAAGCAGTACGCAAGGCTAAACGTGGAACAGATCGAATTCCTGAATGAGGCCAAGAAGCGATTCAATGATGCTCTGACCGACGTTCGATATGAGCAATGGTTGAGCGGCCAAATCACGGCTGGGGCTGTGAGCGAGGAATTTCGGAGGCTGGCGCCAAGGCGGGAAGTATCGTTCCGCACGGAACTCGTGGACGGCCAAGCTGCCCTTTTTGAGGCGAGAGTCTCAAGCAGAAATCGCGAGCCCGGCGACCACGAGGTGACGGACAGCCTACAACGGACTTTCGGGTCAGCTTTCAAACAAGCTTTCGAAGGGAATGCACTACAAACAGAAGAGAAATAAGCAGATGCGTAAAGCGAAGGCAAAGAATCTGCACGCGGGCAAAACACTAGGATGGGCGGGAGCGACCCCACTTTGTGCGGCTTTCAGCCGCCCAAAGTTCGGTGGGGTCGCTCCCGCCCGTCACGCAGGAAGCGTGACCGTGTTTTGCCCGCGTGAATACACGGATGTAATCAACCCCGAATGCAAACAAGTAACGATCTCAAATGAAGAAAGGAGAAAATCTCGATGGCAGTATTGAAGGCACCACCCAAACAACCCAAAACGATTGTCGTCCAACTTAGACTGGACGAGGAAGCGAAGACGAATCTCGCGAAATACGCTGAGTTTCTGGGCTCCTCACCGTCATATGTCGTGTCGGAGGCACTGAAACTCGTCTGCAACAAGGACAAGGAGTTCCAGTCCTGGCTTTCAGGACATCACACAAGAACTACTGAACCAACCACGAAGGGAGAATCGTTCCAACTGGAATTGAAGTAACACACCATGCACCACCGCCTCCAATCCGGTATGCGTGAGAACCCAGCGTCCGGCCGACGACATGGCTCACGTCCAGAAGTACGTAATCTTTCGAATGCAACTCTCATCGAGGATGCGACCGCAACATCATCACCACAACCTGTTGGACAAAATCATTCGGCTTCGGAGGCTGACAGCAAACCCGATGCCGCATCACCGCGCGCGGCCACAGGCGGTGAGAATGGGAGTGAAAACGAGGGGCACATTGTGCCAGTCGCAAGTCTCATGCCTTCACAGAGACCTACGCTCGGCTTCGAGCGGTTGATCGGTAGTCTCGAAGCAGCGAGACTCCTCGGCGACATCCACGTCAAGACACTGCAGCGCTATGCTCGTCATCGACGCATTCCTGGATATCAAATTGGAGGTCACTGGTATTTTCGTGCATCGGAACTGGACTCCTGGCTACGTTCTCGATTAAATTCAAATTGCCAACCCGCTGACCGCGTGGAACTCACATAGGAGAACATCCAGTGAAATTCACCCGTCAACGGTATCAATCAGGAAGTTTGACCAAAGAGAAGCGGAAGGCTGGCCCGGCAGTCTGGATTTTCAGATGGCGCGAAAACACGCCAGATAGCAGGGTTAACCGAAAGGTAGTAGTGGGCACCGTGGAGCAGTTCCCAACCAAAACGGCAGCACGCAAGGCTGCTGAACCACTTCGCACCAACGCCATCGCGGATAACCCCGCAGTGCCAGTGACCGTCATGCAGTTGGTCAAGCACTACACGGACAACGAATTGCCCAGCAAAGCTCACTCGACTCAGCGAACTGTGGAGACATCGCTGAATGTGTGGATCACTCCCAAGTGGGGAGAACACAGACTCTCTGATGTCCGAACGGTTGAAGTTGAAAGCTGGCTCCATGGTCTTTTGCTGGCGAACGCAACAAAGGCCAAGGTCAGAAATGTCTTGCACGTCATCTTTGCCCATGCTTGCCGTCACGAATGGCTGCAAAAGAATCCCATCAGCCTTGTGCGGCAGAGTGCGAAGCGGAAGAAGACGCCTGACGTTTTGGAAGCCGAAGAACTGAAGAAGCTTCTTGCTGAGCTTCAGAATCCTGCCCGAGCACTAGTCTTCTTGACCGCTGCTACCGGCCTAAGGGTATCTGAAGCTCTGGGCCTGAAGTGGTCTGATGTTGACTTCGACGCTGGAGTCATCAACTTGGGCCGTGCTGTCGTTCATCAGCACGTTGGCGAAATGAAGACAGAAGCATCGCAGAAACCAGTTCCGATGGATGGTGCGTTGGCCACTGCGCTACGCAATTGGAGTACACAGTCGCCGTACTGTCAGCCAGGAGACTGGGTGTTCGCCAGCCCGAAGATGAACGGGAAGCAACCCTACTGGCCGGAAACACCACTGAAGTGCTTTGTACTGCCTGCTGCGAAACGACTAGGCATCGCGAAGCAAATAGGCTGGCATTCTTTCCGGAGAACGTTCGCAACGCTGCTAAAGGGCAGCGGAGAGGACGTTAAGACCACTCAAGAACTGATGCGCCACGCGAACAGCAGATTGACGCTTGACGTGTACGCACAGGCTCTCACGCCAGCGAAGCGTGCAGCGCATCTGAAAGTGGTTGAATTGATTCGGCCAGCGGCGGAAACAGGTTCTGTTCCTTTGTGTTCCCACGCGGAGGAAGCGGAATCTGTAAGTGCTTGATTTAATGGAGCGGCCTATCGGAATCGAACCGACACCTGAACCTTGGCAAGGTTCCGTACTACCACTATACTAAGGCCGCTCAACGACAGTTCTTTTTATAACATGACCGCACGGCAGCTACAAGCCTTTCGCGGCTTGCTTTTCGTGCCCGACCTATCCTGTTTGCTTGCTTGCCTCAGGAAACCATCGTAACGCGCGCGGACTTGACCACCGGCGAACGCTTCTGCCGGTCGGCAAAGCGATCCGCCTTGTCCTTGTCGGTGTAGACGCGGCCGAACTTTTCACCGTCCGCGTAGTACACGGTCACAAGAAAATGGTGGTGCTTGCGGCGCTTGTCTTTGCCGAAAGTGGTCTTCTCTTTCTTTGGGGATTTTTTTGTCGGAGTTTTAGTCACAGAGGCCATCCCTGATTAGTATGGTGGGTCACTGCGTAAACTATCGCAAGGAAGCTGCAGACGCGCAAGTACCGCTGTCGATAGTAACGCTACATCCATTAAGTTATTTTTAGGCACATCCGCAATCTTCGCGATGGTGCGATTCGATGCTGCCCTCACTTGCGCCGCGCGTCAGCCAGTCCATCCAGCGAAGCCTGAGACTGAGAATGAGCCAATTTGGACCACCTCCAAATGCCCAGTTTTGGCTCAAAATGCAAGCAAAATCGCTATTTCTGCTACTCGTGCACCTTGTTGAGCGAAACATTCATCAAAAGGAGTTGCCGCTCATGAAACTTTTTCCCCTTTTTTTCGTCTTAGAGAGTGAGGACAACGGTAAGCTGAATGTGGCGGAGAATGAATATGATCATGACAATCACGAAGCACCCGCCCCTCGTCGAAGACCTGCGGAACCACTCGCAGGAGCAAATTGCTGAACTGCGCATGCTGCTTCAGTCCGGCGCGCCATCGCGGCCAGATCCGCGGCGGCCCGGTTTCTTTGAAGTCGAAGGGCGTTTTAGCGTCTACTACGTATTCAAATATCCCACGGGGACGAAAGTGATGTTGCTTGGAGTGTGGGAGCGCGAGAGCGATCCAGTTGCGGAGCTTGTAGCCTGCACCTGCCCTGCCGCGTAATTTTTGATTTTCTCCTCAGAGCACAAAAACGTAAGAAGCGCTCCGGCCCAGCCGGGGCGCTTTTTCGTTTGGGATTACTCCTCTTCGTCGAGTTCCAGAGCGGCCGAGTTAACGCAATAGCGCAAGCCCGTTGGCTTGGGACCATCGTCGAAGACGTGGCCCAGGTGGGCGTCGCAGCGGCTGCACTTGACCTCGACGCGGGCCATACCGTGGCTGGCATCGGTTTCGGTCTCGACGGCTGCCTCGTTGGCCGGCGCATAGAAACTGGGCCAACCGGAGCCAGAGTGGTATTTGGTATCAGAACGAAACAGCGGCTGCCCGCAGCAGACGCACTTGTAGACCCCGGGGGTGTCGGTATCCTCGTACTCCCCGGTGAAGGGCGGCTCGGTGCCCTTCTGGCGGGTCACATAGTATTGATTCGACGTGAGTTGTTTCTTCCAAGCGGCTTCGTCTTTGCGAATTTTTTCATCCATAAGCTTTGATTGCCCCTCTGCGAAATTGGCCTTCGCCTTGCTCCATCTGCATATCAGATACAGCGCACCGGCTTCACGATTCAGCCTCGTGCGTTGCCAGTCCTGCTACACTTAGATTCTAGCGCGAAAGTGTCTATGGCCGAAAAGCTTGAAAAACAGGTGTCAGATAAGCGAGTCAACCGCAGAGCCAAGATCGCGCGGCCAGTCCGGGTGCGGCCATCCGAGCCGCGAGATGACCACTTTGACGACCTTCCGATTAGCGTAAATGCCTCAAAAGAAGGCATTTACTTCACTACTCGGCTTAAGTCCTACTATCCCGGCATGCGTGTGTTCGTCACTTTCCCGTATTCCTCGCCACACGATCCAATGAACTGCGAATATGTGGCGCAAGTGGTTCGCGTGGAAAAGCTGGAAAACGGCAAGACCGGGGTAGCCGTGCACCTGAAGTTGAGCATGAATTTCAACGCCGGGAGAGCTGCGAGTCCCAGCACACGTAGCTAGTCCACCAGCAGTCACCAGCAGCCCATCGAGATTTTGAGTCCGTCCAAGCCAACTAGAAAACTTGTAGCCTTTTAAGAAAGCGAGGCAGTGGGCCCGGTTAGCCTGCGGCTCGGATGTATCATAGGCCGAGGAGTAGCGAGCGGTGACCAAGCGTCAACAAAGGGATGACTCACAACAGGTTCAGTGGCACTTGGGCCGAGCCGCAGCCCAGATTTTTGCCGTCAACGATCGCACGAACCAGATGCTTATCGAGCGTCTTGACCCTGCCGCATGGAGTGCCAAACCGCCCGGCAGGGTACGCAATATTGCGGCGATCTTCACGCACATGCACAATGTCCGCACTAAGTGGATCAGGCTTACGGCGCCGCACCTCAAGGTTCCAAAACAGCTTAGCCGCGCACACTGCACGCCGCAGCAGGCTCGCGCCGGATTGGCCGAGAGCGCCGCGCGCTGCGAAGAGATGCTGGCGGAAGCGCTGGGCGGTCGCGGGGGCCGCATTGAAAAATTTCTCAGAGATGGCTGGGCTCGGCCTTGGCCGGTTGGCCCGGAAATGCTGTGCTACATGATTTCCCACGAAGCCCACCATCGCGGGCAGGTGTGCATGCTCGCGCATCAGCTTGGATTCCCCTTGTCCAACGAGGTGACGAGCGGGATCTGGAATTGGGAGAAGCTGTAGAAGGAGTGCAGTGCGGCTGGCGGCCCCGGCTCCCGTTCCTAGGGGATCGAGCGAGTCCTCGCTCTACAGGCACGGGCCGCCCGTGGATGGGCGAAAAAAGCCGTTGTTGACACCAACGCGCATTTTCTTTATTTTCTTAGAATGAACTCTCGGGCGCATCACCATCATCATCACGGCCACACGCCGCGCCCGATGAGGTGTGCATAGAGTTTCGCAAGACAGGCACTCATCGGCCCGCTGGCGCAGAAAGCTCCAGCGGGTTTTTTGTTTTCGGCGGCTGAATTTGGAGGCAGGAAAGTGGAATCCCTGAACATTGACTTCGAGAAAGCGGGCGGGCTGGTTCCCGCGATCATTCAAGACCATCGCAGCGGAGACGTGCTCATGCTTGGATTTATGAACTCGGTCTCGCTGGCGGAGACGCAACGGTCCGGCGAAGTGGTCTTCTTCAGCCGCGCGCGGAACAAGCTTTGGAAGAAGGGTGAGTCGAGCGGACATGTCCTGAGAGTTCGTGAGGTGCGCGTTGATTGCGACGCCGACGCACTCCTCGTGCGCGTAGAAGCAGTCGGCCCCGGCGTTTGCCATGAAGGCTATCGCAGCTGCTTCTTCCGCTCTCTTTCTTCGGATGGAGCGGCGGAAGTAGTCGAGGAGCGTACGTTCGCGCCGGAATCAGTCTATGGCGCGCAGCAACAGGAGAAAAAAGCATGAGTTGTCTGAGGCTTGGAATTCCCAAAGGCAGCTTGCAGGACGCGACCCTCGAGCTTTTTGCGCGCGCGGGGTGGATGATCACGCTCAGCACGCGCAGCTATGTTCCGACCATCGATGACCCGGAAATTGAATGCTTGATGGTCCGGGCGCAGGAGATGGCGCGCTACGTGGAAACGGGCGCGCTTGACGCTGGGATCACGGGGCACGATTGGGTTGTGGAAACGGGCGCGGCTGTGGACGAGCTTTCGGAGCTGGTCTACGCCAAGCAGCGGCTCGCGCGGGTACGCTGGGTCCTTGCTGTACCGGAAGACTCTCCGATGCGCGATGTGCGCGACCTCGAGGGAAAAACTATCGCCACCGAAGTGGTGCAGATTACCGAAAAATATCTCGCGCGCCATGGCGTGAAAGCGCGCGTGGAATTTTCCTGGGGAGCGACGGAAGTCAAAGTTCCGCAGCTTGCTGACGCTATTGTGGAAGTGACCGAGACGGGCTCGTCGTTGCGAGCGAATCGGCTTCGGATTGTGGACACGGTGCTCGAATCGGCGACCGTGTTCATCATGAATCGCGCCGCGGCTACCGAACCGTGGAAGCGTGAGAAGGCAGAGAATTTAATTCTGATGTTGCAGGGCGCGATTGCCGCCGCAAGCAAGGTCGGCTTGCTACTCAACGTGCATCGCGATGACCTTGCCGCCGTGCTCGGTGTCTTGCCGGCTCTCAAAAAGCCGACCATTTCGGCTCTCAGCGATCCGGATTGGGTCGCCATCAACACCATTGTCGAAGAATCCGTGGTGCGGCAAATCTTGCCAAAACTGAAAGCCGCCAAGGCGCAGGGTATCGTCGAATATCCCCTGAACAAGATCGTGCTCTGATGCGGATACGGAAACTCACTTCCGCCTTGGAAACAAGGCTTCTTCGCGCCCGCCACGAGCGCGATCTCGAAGCCGAGCGCGTCGCTGCGGGCATTATTGCCGATGTGCGCAAACGCGGCGACGTGGCGCTGGCGGCTTGGGCAAAAAAGCTGGATGGAATCGACCTAACCCGCGCTGGGACGTGGATCTCGCAACGCGAAATCAACGCCGCAGGCAAACAAGTCAGCCCTGAATTTATCAGCGCCGTTCGCCACGCAGCAAAAAACATTCGCTGCGTCGCCGAAAAGCAGTTGCCGCGCGGCTGGTCTCTTGCGGTGGAAGCCGGTGTGACGATCTCTCAACTCGTCCATCCGATCGAATCCATCGGCTGTTACATCCCCGGCGGGCGCTTCGCGCTCGTCTCGACTTTGCTGATGACCGTCGTACCCGCGCAAGTCGCCGGCGTAAAGCGCATAGCGGTCGTTTGTCCCAGGCCCAATCCCGAACTGCTCGCTGCCGCGAGTTTGCTCGGCATACCGCGGATAGCGCGAATCGGCGGCGCGCAGGCTGTCGCAGCGCTGGCCTACGGCACAAAAAATATTTCCCGGGTGGACAAAATCTTTGGCCCTGGCAATCGATTTGTAACCGCAGCGAAGCAACTGGTCAGCAGCGATTGCGCCATCGATCTTCCGGCGGGACCGACCGAAGCGATTGTTCTCGCAGCGAATGGAAATGCAAAATGGATCGCGGCTGATCTGCTCGCTCAAGCAGAGCACGCACCGGACGCGGGAAGCTTCCTAGTAACGCCGAGCCTGAAGCTGGCTCAAGCCGTTCAGCAAGAAGTAGCATCCCAATTGGCGAAGCTGCCGGCGAGCAATCCCGCCCACGCATCCATGAGCAAGACAGGCGCACTTTTGCTTGCGCCCTCTATCGAAGCCGCTTGCGATTTCTCCAACCGCTTTGCCCCGGAACACCTCAGCGTCCCGAGCAATGCCGAAGTGCTGCTCAGACGAATCATCGCGGCTGGTACGATTTTTCTCGGACTTTGGGGCGCGCAGCCGCTCGGCGACTATATCAGCGGGAGCAATCATGTCCTGCCGACCGGAGGGTGGGCGCGGATGCGAGGCGGTCTCTCCGCAGCCGATTTTGTGAAGTGCATCAGTGTCCAGACCATTGCGCGTTCGGGCTTCAAGCGTCTCGCGAGCGATGCGGTAACATTGGCGCGCTCGGAAGGCTTGCTCGCGCACGCCCATGCCATCGAGGTTCGCCGATAAAGGCTCGCAAATGAAACCGCAACTCCACGTTCGACAAGCAATTCTTGATCGCCGCACCTACGAACCGCCCGGTGAGGGTCGAGCCGACAAGCTCCGTCTCGATTTCAACGAAAACACGGCCGGATGCTCGCCGGCCGTTCGGCGAGCATTGGGGAAGCTCACGCCGAAGCTTCTCTCGATGTATCCGGAGTATGAGCGCGGCACTCGTCGCCTTGCGCGTCATTTTCAAGTGGCGCCAGAAGAACTTCTTCTTACGAACGGCGGTGATGACGCTCTGCGGCTTTTTTTTGACGCGTTTGTCGACGCGGGAAGCAGCGTCGTTATCTGCGAGCCGACATTCCCGATGTACCGTTACTGGGGAGAGGTGGCGGGGGCGAAAATCGAGGTCCAGCGTTACGGGACTGCCATGGAATTCCCCCTCGAAGGAGTTGTCCAGGCGCTCAGTCTGCGCCCGCGTGTCTTGTTCCTCTGTAATCCCAACAATCCCACCGGGACACTGCTGCAAAAAGAGGCGATCGAAACAATTTTGAAAGCCGCCACGCACACCGCCGTCGTTGTCGATGAAGCGTACGCGGAGTTTTCCGGTCTCACCGTTGTGCCGTGGATCAGTCAGTATCCGCAATTATTCGTCGCGCGAACATTCTCCAAGGCGGCCGGGCTTGCAGGGCTGCGTCTCGGAGCCGTCATTGCCTGCGCCGAATCTCTCGCGATCCTTCGGCGTGCGACGGCGCCCTTTCCCGTCAACGTAGCTGCGCTGGCCGCGGCGGAAGCGGCCGTCGGCGATTCCAGAACGATGAAGCTGTACGTGAAAAACATCCTGCGCACGAAGGGTTGGTTCGAAAAGGAGCTTCTAAAGCTCAGTGTGAAGACTTATTCGAGCGCTGGGAATTTCCTACTGGCGGATTTCGGTCCCGGCGCCTCGGAAATGTGCCGGAAGCTGCAAACGGAAGGTGTTCTGCTGCGTGATCGTTCGAAAGATATCGGTGCAGGGCTGGTGCGCGTCACGATCGGAACGCAAAGAGAAATGGAACGCTTGCTGAAACTGATCAAGCGTCACAGGTAAACGCATGCCTCGGACTGCTAGCATTCGTCGTAAAACTAACGAGACGGATATCCGGTTGAAGATGAATCTCGACGGGCGGGGAAAATCGCGCGTCACCACGGGCATTCGCTTTTTCGATCACATGCTGGATCTCGTTGCGCGGCATGGCGCTTTCGATCTGGAAATCACAGCGAAGGGGGATCTGGACGTCGATCAACACCACACGGTCGAGGACATGGGCATCGCGCTGGGCGAAGCGGTTGTGAAAGCTCTGGGCTCAAAACGCGGCATTCTGCGCGCGGGATATTTTTTGATGCCCATGGATGAGACGCTTGCCGCCGCGGCGGTCGATCTCAGCGGACGCCCCTATTGCGTGGTAAACGCAAAGATCTCCGCGAAGCGCGTCGGAGATTTTCAAACGGAGCTTACCGAGGATTTTTTTCAGGGTTTCGCGCAAGCAGCGCGCGCCAACGTCCATCTGCGCGCACTTTATGGCCGGTCGTCGCATCACCAGGTCGAAGCCATGTTCAAAGCGTTCGCGCGGGCACTTCGCTTTGCGGTTTCACGCGATAAACGTCTTCGCAGCGTGCTTCCGAGCACCAAGGGGCTCTTATGATCGTCACGCTGATCGATTACGGCGCGGGAAATGTGACGAGTGTCGAGCGAGCGTTGCAACGTCTGGGCACTTCAAGCCAGCGTTCCAGTTCACCGGAATGCATTGCAAAAGCGGAAGCGCTGCTGCTTCCTGGAGTGGGTCATTACGCGGCGCTCATCCGCGCTCTTAACGAGCGGGCTTTGCGAGCGCCTCTATTCGCCGCCATTCATCGTGGCGTTCCCTTTTTAGGGGTTTGCCTAGGTTTGCAAGCGCTGTATGAAACCAGCGAAGAAGCTCCCGAACTTGCGGGGCTGCATCTTCTGTCCGGTTCCGTTCGTTCCCTTCCCGCGACCGTCAAACTTCCTCACATGGGATGGAACCAGCTCAAGCTCACTCGCCCGTCGCGTCTTCTTAAGGGAATTTCCACCGATGCGTATTTTTATTTCGCGCACTCTTTCGCCGCCGCAGGCGCTAACGGCGAAACTGTGGCGCTCTGCAACCACGGTCAGGATTTCGCCGCCGTCATCGAAAAGGAAAATATTTTTGGCGTGCAATTCCATCCGGAGAAAAGCGGAGGCGCGGGCGCGCAACTGCTGCAGAACTTTCTGAGGCTCGCCTCTTGAGCTTGGCGCACCGCATTATTCCGTGTCTCGATACTGACGGCGCTCGCGTCGTCAAAGGCGTGAATTTCGTAGGGTTGCGCGATGCGGGCGATCCCGTTGCCCTCGCGGCGCGCTACAACGCGGAAGGTGCTGACGAACTCGTCGTTCTGGACATCGCGGCATCTCGCGACCGGCGTCCCACGTTTCTCGAAACCATACGGCGCGTCGCGTCCGAGCTTGCCATTCCACTTACCGCAGGCGGCGGTATTCGCACGCTCGACGATGCGCGCTCCGTAGTCCGCGCGGGCGCCGACAAAATTACCGTAAACACGGCGGCGGTTGCGCGGCCAGAACTTATTTCCGAGCTTTCTCGCGAATTTGGAGCGCAAGCGGTGGTGCTTGCTATCGATGCAAAACGCTCGGGCGACCACTGGGACGTCATGGTGCGCGGAGGCCGCGACTCTGCAAATCGCGAAGCGCTTGCGTGGGCCCAGCAAGGCGTCGAACTCGGCGCGGGAGAAATCCTGCTCACTTCCGTGGACCGCGACGGCACACAGATCGGCTTCGATACGCCGCTTACTGCTGCGATTTCGCGTTCTGTATCGGTTCCCGTGATTGCATCGGGCGGCGCAAAGTTGCCAGAACATTTTGCCGAGATTTTTTCCGAAGGAGCAGCCGATGCCGCGCTAGCTGCTTCCATCTTTCACGATAACGTGCAGTCCATACGCGAGCTCAAGCACTTTTTGGCTGCGCGCAACATCGAGGTCCGCTTGCCGTGCTAATTCCTTGCATAGATCTTCAAGGCGGGCAAGCAGTCCAGTTGGTTCACGGCCGCAAACGGGAACTGGCCGTGGCCGATGTCTTTGGCCTTCTCGAGAAATTCAAATCGTACGAATGGTTGCACCTGATCGACTTGGACGCGGCGATCAGCACCGGCGACAACAACGACCTGGCGCGCGAACTTTGCCTCCATGCGAGGAAACGCTACAAATTGAAGGTCCGAGTCGGCGGCGGTATTCGAACCGTCGCGCGCGCCGAGGAAATTGCAAAATGGAATGCGGAACAAATCATCATCGGCAGCGCCGTTTTCCAGGAAGGCAAGATCAACACGCATTTTCTACGGCGGCTTGCGACAAAATTGCCACCCGCTCGAATCGTCATCGCGCTCGACACTGCTAAGGGCCGCATCACGGTCAATGGTTGGCGGCGTAAGCTTTTGCTGCGCCCTGAAGATGTCATGTCGCAACTCAAGGCGTACTGTGCAGCGTTTCTCTGCACTGATGTGGACCGCGAAGGCACGATGACCGGCGCCAATATCGAATGGTTCCGAAAACTCCGCGCCGCAACAGCACATCCCATCGTTGCCGCCGGCGGAATTAAAACCCGGCGCGAAATCTCCGCACTCGAAAACATTGGCATGGACGCCGCAGTCGGCATGGCCGTTTACAAAAACCGCCTAAGCTGACTTCTTCTCGGTGTCCTCCGCAAACTCTGCCTTCTCTGCTTCTCTGTGTAATTCTTTAGTTTTTTCCCCCGCCGCGATACCATACCGGACCATGCGCAAAACAATCATCGTTTCGTTCCTTCTGCTTGTTCTTGTGTGCGCATCGCGCGCGCAGGAAGCATCCACCGATTCCCTGCTCTTCACGATCAAGCCCCTGGGCAACAGCGTTTACGCCGCCATCGCCAAACCGAAAAGCTCCGCTGGCTCCAACTCCGGCTTTGTCATCGGCGACGATGGCGTCGCTGTCATCGACACTTTCCAGGACGCTGCGGCCGCGAAGCAATTGCTCGCGGAAATCCAGAAGCTCACCAAGCTGCCTGTGAAGTTCGTCGTCAACACGCACTACCATCTCGATCACGTTGCCGGAAACGGCGTGTTTGCCGAAACAGGCGCGGTAGTTATCGGGCATAGGAATCTTCGCGCGTGGATTCACACTGAAAACCTGAAATTTTTCGGGAAGGACATCAAGCCGGAACAAAAAGCCATGGTCGAAGGACTCGTCGCACCGAACCTTGTTTACGATTCCGCCATCGAATTGTTTTTGGGTTCGCGGCGAATCGTGGTGCGCTATTACCCCGGGCACACCGGCGGAGACTCCGTGGTTTTCGTTCCAGACGCACAAGTGGTTTTTTGCGGAGATCTTTTTTGGAAGAAGACGCTGCCAAATCTGATTGATGGGACGACGGACAAGTGGTCCGCGACGGATGCGAAGCTGGCCACGGAGGTGCCTAAGGGAACTTTCGTGCCCGGGCACGGAGATGTGGGGAATGCGGCTGACGTTCAGGAGTTTGCAGGATACATCAACGACTTGCGGGCGACGATGACTCAGCCCGTGCAAGACGGCTTGATGGGAGATGCCTTAGTGAACGCCGTGATGCCGGGCTTGAAGCAGAAGTACGGCAGCTGGAACTTCTTTGATTATTTTGCGAAGCGGAATATTTTGGACATGGCGAAAGAGCTGCGCGGCGACAAGCAAATTCCGAAACCTGCTGAACAATAAGGATTCTGGAGTTGCGAGTTTCTTCCCGTTCCTTCTCGAAGCGAGTTTGTCCGCGTGAAGCCACCTACCTCAGATAAGCGTCGGTGATGTACTGCTGGACCATGCGCTGGGTGTTGAAGAACGAACCATTGATGGCGATGGCGTGCTGCATGACCTGGATATAGAGATGCGGATCTTTGTAGAACATGGGGAGAATCACGTTTTCTAATTTTGAATAAAGCGATTCGGCTTCCTTGGCATTGTCCGTGGCGATGTCCGTCGGGTCCATAGAACGCCGCGGTTCGCCAATCGACCAGCCGGTAACGCCTTCGATGTGGCCTTCCACCCACCAGCCGTCAAGAATGCTGAGGCTGGGAACGCCGTTGAGAGCGGCTTTCATACCGCTGGTACCGGAGGCTTCGAGAGGAAATTGCGGCGTGTTGAGCCACAGATCGACGCCGGAAGTAATTTTGCCGCCGAGGTCGAGGTTGTACTCATCCAGGAAAACAACAGGAACGGCTTTGCGCAGCGCTTTTTTCGCGTGGAAAATGCGACGGATGATGTCCTTGCCTCCGCCGTCGTTGGGGTGTGCTTTGCCGGCATAGATAATCTGGAAATGGCCGGCGTTCTTTGCGATCTGGCGGAGACGGTCCAAATCCGAAAGAATCAAGTCGGCGCGCTTGTACCCTGTCGCGCGACGCGCAAACCCGATGGTGAACACTTCTTCGTCGAGACTTAGACCGGTTTTTTCGCGCACAGCTTCCAATAATTCGTGTTTGGCGATGAGATGGGCCGACCAGACTTCTTCGGGAGGCAGTCCGAGCGCGCTGCGAAGGCTATAGTTGTCTTCACGCCACTGCGCGATCTGGCGGTCAAAAAGCTGTTGAAACGGAGGCGAAGTCCACGTTCCCGCGTGCACGCCGTTGGTGATGGCCTCGATCGGAACTTCGGGAAACATTTGTCGTGAAGTGACGCCGTGCTGTTTGGCAACTCCGTTTACGTAGGTGCTGAGACTCAGCGCCAGGTACGTCATGTTGAGATGTGCGCCGCGGGCGGCAGCTTCCTGCAAATTCGGATAGTTCTGCTCGGTTTGCAGGGAACGCTTCACAAGATCGGCTACCGCGGCGTCCTTTAGATCGAAGAATTTGCTTTGCTGCGGGAAAACGCGAGTGAGGTATTCGATGGGAAAGCGGTCATGGCCGGCGGGAACCGGTGTGTGGGTGGTGAACATGCACTTGGCGCGGACTTTTTCGATGTCATCGCCATTGATGGCTGTGCGGCCCGCTTTAGTGGCTTCCGCACCGAGCAATTCGAGAGAGAGTAACGCGGCATGGCCCTCATTCATGTGATAGCGCGTTAGATCTTCGTATCCGAGTGCGCGGAGCATGCGCACGCCGCCGATCCCGAGCAAAACTTCCTGGCACAAACGATAGTAAGAATCGCCGCCGTAGAGGCCGCCCGTGAGGTTGCGGTCCCATTCGGCGTTGGAGGGAAGATCGGCGTCGAGAAAATAGACCGGAACCACGAAACCGCGCACGCCCTTGACGTCATAGCGCCAGCAGCGAAGCTCGACGCGGCGGTTTTCCAACGGTACGGTGACTCGCGCGGCCTCTTCCTTGAGAAAATCCTCGACATTCCAAACGACCGGCTCTTCTGTTTGCGAGCCGTCTTCTGAAAGATGCTGGGAAAAGAATCCTCTGCGGTAGAGAAGAGACGTGGCCACCATGGGCAGACGAAGGTCGGCGGCGGCGCGGATGGTGTCTCCGGCGAGCACGCCCAAGCCGCCGCTGTAGCTGGGCATGGCGTTCTCGAGGGCAATCTCCATCGAGAAGTAGGCGACAAAGCGTTTAACCGAATTAGCTTGCGTGGACATCTTTCTCGCTTCTCCGCGGGGGCGCCACAGCGACGCGCAGGCGGGGAAAATGGTCAAGTTATGACCTTCAATTGTCGGGGAAACGCGTGGCTCAATCAAGCGGGTTAAAACGATTCGTTGCTATGTGAGTTTCCGCTCATTACGTGAGCCCGCGGTGTGAGAAGTGGTAAGACAGGCAGGAGTGCCTGTCCCACTTTGCTCACTTTACTTGGGTCATCGGTCTTTGCCCGAGGCGGGATGAGCTTGCGGCGTCGGGCGGGTCAGCAGTTCTACGTACTCCTTGTAAAATTTTTCCTTATCGAGATCTTTTTGGACGTCGACGAGGATCTCACCCATTCCAGGTTGCTGGCCGGGCGCCCATGCGAGCGTTTCGCCGTAGGAAGCGCCACGATCGAGATCCACGTCGATGTAAAGCTTTTGCCATTTGGTGATGAAGCTGGGATCGAGCCAGGCGACGGCAGCGAGTTCGTCCCAGAGATAGTTGGCTTCCGCATATTGTGCGACATACTGCGCGGCGGGAGTTGGGCTTTTGGCGATCTCCGCAATCAAGCTCTTCTCCATACGTGTCTTGACGGAGATATCCACGGTGGTGAGAGCCACGCGAGGCCAGTGGGCATGCAGGACCGCGTGGGAGGCCTCCGGATCCATCCAGAAATTGAATTCGTGGCGCGGGGTGAGGCTGAATTCAGGATCGTCCGTTGTGGGATTGATGCTGCCTCCCATTACGATCAGCTCTTTGGTGAGCTCGGAGAAATGCGGGTCGAGAGCGATGGCCAAGGCGAGGTCCGTCATCGGGCCCGCGGCGTAGACGGTGACTTCATGCGGGTATTGGTGAACCATGCGGACCATGAAGTGCGCTGCGGCTTCGGTGGAGGCTTTGATTGTTGGAGCGCCTTCGGGCATCGGTGGAATTTCGTAAGGGCCATGAACGGCATAACCCTTGGCGAAATTCCATGCGCCTTGGTACACAAGCTTTCCGTAGAGTACTTCCCACTTGGCGATGTATTCCTTGGAATTCACGAGAGGAAAGACGGCGCCGGGAACGACTGGGATGTCGGTGCGGCCGATGATTTCGAGCAGGCGCAGGGTGTGCTGAACTTCTTCGTCGCGCCAGGCGTCGCCGGTAAGCACGGTGATGCCAAGTACGTCGGTATCCGGCGAATTGATGAGTGTGAGAATGGCCTGCATGTCGGTGCCGCCGGGACCGGCACAGTCCTGATCAATGATGACTTTGCGTTTGGCTTGGGCAGCAGCCAAGGATGCAAAAAGTCCTGCGAGAACAAGGACCAAGAGGGCGCAGCGGCCCACGGCGCGAGAAGAAATTCTAGTTAACAATAAGCCCCCCTCCCCGGTTTTTTCGTAAGTGCGGATTCTACAGGACTTACGGATAGAAAGCACGTAAGTGCAGATTCTAGAGGGTTTAGCTGTTTTCCTTGTGGGCGCGGATGTTGATGGCAAAGGGGTTAAAGGCGCCAGAACCGAGGGGCCCTCGTAAGTGCGGATTCTAAAGGGGTTACGGCATTGGACAGGGAAAGTGAAGATTCTAAAGAAGTTTACACAGAGGACGCGGAGGGCACAGAGGACACGGAGAATGCTGGGTGGAGGGAAAGGAAGAGGGAACGGAGGCGGGGCGAGCTGCGGCGTCTGATTCACAAGAAATGGTAGCACGATGTGTACCAAATGTCAAGCTAAAAAAATGATTCATTCGAACGATCTGTGGAAAAGAGCGAATGGGCGACGCGGTCGGCAACTGACACCGCACACCAAAAAAGTCCGGCCCGCAGCAACGGCTGCGGGCCGGAAAAGTTCACTGACTAAGGCTGAAAAACGCTCGAACTAGAATGTGAATTTCAAGCCGAACTGGACGAGGCGCGGGTTGTTTACGGTGGAGTTGACCGAGCCAAAGCCGAGAGCGTTGATATCGCTGACAGGCTCGCCGAACTGTGCATGGTTGAAGAGGTTGAAGAATTCCGCGCGGAAATTCAGGCCCATGTTCTCCCAAGGCAGTTTGAATTGTTTGATGACGGAGAAATCGGTATTGACGAAATCCGGCCCGTAGACGGGAACGCGGTTGGCGTTGCCCAAAGAACCGCTGGCCGGAGCGACGAAGCAGGCAGGGTTAATGTACTGGAGCTTGGTCTGGTTGGCGTAGGGGTTGCAGCTAGAGACCTGGTCGGGGCGGTTGAAGTTGTTGCCATTGCCGCCGGCGTTGAAGGCGACTCCCGAAGAGTTGGCGCTGTCGATGAGGGGATCGGCAAACCCTGAAGCGATCTTCTCAATGACGGTCACTTGCCAGCCGCCGAGAAGCGAATCGGCCACCTTGTCCCAATCGCTGCCGAACTTCTTGCCCCTGCCAAAAGGCAAGTCGTAGATGAGGCTTGCTGTAAAGTTATGTTTGAGGTCGATTTGAGATGGCGCCCAATCCAGCTTCTGCCAATTGGGAAGCGGGAAGTATGGAGCACTGAGCAAGGACCCGAGACCATCGGTCAAGCCGTTGTCGTAAGTGTTCGAGTAAGTGTAAGCAATGAGGGCATAGAGACCGTGCCTGGAGCTCTTTGTCTCGGCTTTGACTTGCAGCGAGTTGTAGGTCGTTTTGCCAAGGTCGCCGAACTCCAGAATCGCATTACCGACGCCATACGGCGAGACGTAAGCGGCGCCGCTGGACGTGCACCCGAGGGTATATCCGCTCACACCGCAGTTTGTTGGGCCAATGCCGTTCGTGTTATTAGGGCTGTTGGTGTTGAGGTTGTTTCCGGAGACCAGCAAGTGTCTGCCGCGTGAACCGGCATAGCCAACGGTGAGGACAACATTTCCAGGGAGCTGGCGCTCAACGTTGACGTTGAACTGCTGGACCATACCGAGATGGGAGTCGGTTGGCTGGAAAAAGAAAGTACCGGTAAAGGTGGCGATGTCGGGCGGGGTGTTAAAAATGGGAAAACCTTGACCTGTTGTGACGCCCGTAATAGCCGGGGCGCCCGGACCGGTCAACGACGCGCAATAGGAAGTAGGGCTGGGGCAACCTACGGGCGTGGTTGGCCCGAAAGTGATTCCGGAGTTTTGGGCAAGACCGAAGTTATCGCCTTCGGCAAAGAACGGTGGATTCTGCCAAAGGCCCTGAGCACCCTGGCTCCATGCGGAGTCGTGATAGACGGAAAACCCGCCGCGCACGACGGTCTTGTCGCTGCCAAGAAACTTGTAAGCGAATCCGAAGCGGGGCTCGAGCGCGGTCCAGTTCATGTTTACGCCGGCCCCTGAGCCCACACCGTTCTGATTGGCAATGAGAAGCTTGCCCAAGCCGGTATCGGGGACGTAATCGGCATTCCGCCCATGGGCTTCGGAGATAGGAGTAGTAAAGTCCCAAGCCAGGCCCAAATTGAGGGTGAGGTCCTTAGTGATTCTCCAGTCGTCCTGTACGAAGGGACGAACGATCTTCCAGCGGCGGCCGGTGGTAGTGCCACCGAAGGTCTGGTCGTGCTCAGAAACGCCCACCAAGCCCAGAACAAGATCGGCCTCGGGATTACCGGGAATGCTGGCGATGGGGGGTTGTCCCTTCGCGGGAGGTGCCAGAAAATAGCCAGAGAACGTGCCGATGCCACCGGGAATCCAGAAGCCGTCCTGGAAAGCTTCGGTCCCGACGTTCATCTGGTTGGCGCGAATGTCGAGGCCGACTTTGATGTCGTGCTTGCGGCGGATAATGTCGAGAGAATCTTTAAAGGAGAAAATGTTCGTGCCGCCCTGGAAGGGAGAGTAACCGCGGTCGCCGACGGACCAGTAACCCCCAACGAGGAGGGTGCTGACGAGGCCGCAACTAAAGGCACCCTTGATGCAAGTGGCGCCGCTGCCGAGGCCGGTGCAGCCCAGGTTGGCACCGGGAATATTGAGCTTCGCCGATTGGCAACTGCCGGTACCCTGCGAAGTGATGTAGTCGAAGATGCGGTTGTAGCCAAAGCTGGCCTGATTGACCAAACTGGGCGAAAAAACGTGGGTTTCGCCAATGGCCACGTTGCGGGCGTGGTTGATGATGCCCTGGTTGCTGCCGAAGGCACTAGCCTCGGCGAAGCCCCCGGTAAAGCCGCCGGGAACAAAGGAGACAGCGTCGTCGTAGCTGAAGCGAGCGAAGGCGGTATCACTAGACGAAAAGGTGTGGTCAACACGGGCGTCGATCTTGGTTTCGTCCAACTCGCGGACAGGCTCGCTGACAAAATTGAATCCGGCGGCGGCATTGTTAGCGTTTGGCGCAGGGTAGAAATTAAGCATTGCGGCGCCGATGCTGTCGACCAAGCCGGCGGGGATTTTGGCGCAAGGAGTACCTGATGCCTGGCTGCCATTCGCGGCGACGGGCAGAGGATTGCCAAGCGCATCGCATTGGAAATAAACATTGGGAGAGTTCGCGGGATTCGTGGAAGCTCCGACCATATTGGGATTGACAATGCCAGGCACAGTCACCTGATTTGCGCCAACCGTCGCCGTACCAGTCACGGGATTGCCGAAGGGATCGTTCGTGAAATCCGCGAAGGGCTGAGTCGCGGTAGGCCGCATCGCGAGGCTCGGGACTAAACCTGTAAACGTCTCGCCGTGGCGCTGACTCTTTTGTTCACCGTCGATGAAGAAGAAAGTCTTGCCCTTATAGACTGGACCGCCGATGGAACCGCCATATTGATTGAGATTGAATTTTTCCGCCGCAGGGGCAAAGAAGCTCTTGGCGTCGAGCGCCGTGTTGCGGAAGAATTCGAAGAGGGATCCGTGGAAGTCGTTGGAGCCGGATTTTGTGGTGACCAGAACGGTGGGTCCGGCACGAGTGCCGTATTCGGCGGAATAGTTGTAGGTAAGAACCTTGAATTCCTGGATGTCATCGATCGAGGAAAAAGTTCCGATACCGCCCGCGGTCAATTCGTTGTTGTCCACGCCATCGAGGATCCAATCAGTGCTGTTGGGGCGGGAGCCGCCGACGGAAAGGGAGAAGGAACCGCGCGCGGCAACTTCGCTGCTGGCCGCGGAGGTAAAAAAACTATTGGGGTTCGACTCTGCCGTAGCGCCAGGCGTAAGGGTGGCGAGTTGAACGAAATCGCGACCGTTCAGAGGAAGCTGCGAGACTTCCTGGGCGGTGATGACCTGGCCGAGCGTCGGGTTGCTTGTTTCCACGGCTACCGCGGAGGCGTTGACTTCCACCGTCGAGGCGACAGTGGACGGCGAGAGCGTGAAATTCAGCTCGCGAGCCTCATCGACTTGCAGGCGGAGATCTTTGCTCTCGGCGCTCTGAAAACCTTGAAATTCGACGCGCAATGTGTAAATGGAAACCGGAAGCAAAGGGATGAGGTAGTGGCCAGCTTCGTCGGTTTTCGCCTGGCGCGCTACGCCGGTTCCTTGCGAAGTGGCGGTGACTGTGGCGCCGACGATCGCCGAGCCGGATTTGTCTACGACGTTACCGGAGAAACTGCCGGTCGCTTGACCGTAGAGAGATGGAGAAACGGACAACGCCAACGTACAGACCACCAGAAGGAAAAGCATTCGAGACTTCATTTCAAACACCCCTTTCGACCACCCCTGCTTACGGCTATTCATGACGATTGCCATTGACTTACCCCGGCGAAATTCTACTGCCATGTGAAATATTTCGGAAAATTTTCCGTTCACCAAACTGCGGCCATTAAATATGCAAAAAGGTGTTTTGGCGAACTGCTTCTCGACGGGAGCAGAGCCACGGACTTTGCTTTTGACGCGTCTGGGGAAAAGAGTTTCCGCCAGCTATTGGTCCCACAGGATGTGCGGGATCAGTAAGTTTGTACGAGGGAAGAACTCGGTGCGAGATCGTGGCGTTTACGGAAAATCCTGTCTCGCCAGCAAACCACGAATGTGATCGAAAATTAATGCTTTCCAGAACGTTCCCCCAGTTGCACCAGTGACGGTAGGCTAGCGTTCGGTTGAGAGGAGTGTCAAGACAAAAGTAAGGTTTGGAAGGGATTGCAGTGGAAAACGTGGAAGCGACTTTTATTTTTAGAATGCATTCAAAATTTTGATGATGGATGTTGTGTGGGTGCAGGAGACGAGGGGAATTGCGGGGAGCGGCACGGCGATGGAAAAAGAAAGAGCGGGATGTCGGCTATAATCACTCAGAGTGAGCGCGACAAACATTTTGGACGGAGTGCGCGTTGTTGAGTTGAGCGAGGCGCTCGCAGGCCTCTACTGCGCGATGCTGCTCGGCGATTTTGGCGCGGAGGTCATCAAAATCGAGCGGCCGGGAGTGGGCGACCAATCGCGCGGCTGGGGACCGCCGTTTGTGGGCGGCGAATCGGCGTATTTTCTGGGAGCGAATCGCAACAAGCGATCGGTTACTCTGAACTACGCGCATCCGAAAGGGACGGAAGCGCTGAAGAAGTTGATCGCAGCGGCGGATATTTTTATCTGCAATCAACCTTCGTTGACATCTTTGCAGAAGCGCGGGCTCGATGCACAGACGCTGCGCAGAAAGCATCCACGGCTGATCTACTGCAGCATCACGGGGTACGGCTTCACGGGACCGAAAGCGGGGCGGCCCGGCTACGACATCCTTGCACAGGCCGAGGCGGGAGTGATGAGCTTTACAGGCGAGCCGGACGACGGGCCGATGCGCTATCCCATCGCGATTGCGGACATGACATGCGGCATGTATTCGGCGATGGGAATTTTGGCGTCGCTTTACGCGCGCGAGAAAACGGGCCGCGGCCAATATTTAGATATGGCGCTGCTGGACTCGCAATTGACGTGGCTGGCCAATGTCGGCAGCAGTTATTTGAATGCGAAGACCACGCCGAAACGCTGGGGAAATGCGCATCCGAGCATTGTGCCGTACGAAGTGTTTCGCGGCGCGGATGGGCGAAGCTTTGTAGTGGGCGTAGGAACAGAAGCTTTATGGAAGGAATTTGTGCTGCTGATGAAACTGGAAGGAGGGGTTGGACAGGATGAGCGCTTCCGGACAAACGCGCTGCGTACGCAGAATCGAGCGGAACTGATTCCTCTACTGCAAAAAATGTTTGATGCGCATCCGGCGAGCACGTGGTTGGAAAAACTGGCTGCGGCGGAAATTCCCGCGGCGCCAATTAATACAGTCGAAGACGCGGTCAACGACGCGCAAACGCTGGCACGCAACATGATCGTGCAACTCGAGCACCCTGCGCTGGGGGTCGCGCGCAGCATCGGGAATCCCATCAAGTTTTCCGAAACGCCGGTGAGCTATCGCCTTCCGCCACCGCTCCTCGGCGAACATACGAGAGAGATTCTGTGCGGGCTCGGCTATTCGAATGAAGAAGTGCTCGCGATGTCGGCCCCATAAAAGCGGACGCGCAGCATGAGCTAGATGAAGTTTGCGACTCCAAAATAGGGATGTGCTCCCTCACCTCCGCCAAGTCCAACGTAGGCGCGGAAGACAACCTTTCCAGCCAGGAAGAAGGAAAGACCTCCCCCAAATCCTTGATGCAGATTTGTGAAGTTCAGATCACTTCGAGCCACGGTCACTTTCCCTGCGTCGTAGAAGAGCAAGAAGCCGACGGGGCCAATGATTCTGCGGTCGTATTCCGTTTGTACGAGAAATGAATTCGGACCGTAGAATCGGAAATCACGGAAGGAGCGGAGCGTTGGTTGATTGTTGATGTCGCTGCCGCCAATAGTCTCCTGAAGATAGAAGGGTACAGCATTGGAGGCGCTGGCGTCGGACATAGCGATACGGAAGCGAATGCTCAAGACGCTGTCGAGACGGCGGTGGCCGTTTTCCGATTCGGGGTAAATGCTGTGGCCGAAATCCGCGACGAAGCGCCGGAAAGAATAGTGCCCCGTATCGGTGTCGTGAAAATAGCCATAGCGAAAACGATAGTCAAACTGAACGCGATTCGAAGCGAGGCTAAAGTGGGGCCGAAGAAAGGCTTCGAAGTGCAAGAGGGCTGGCTGGGAAGTCAGGCCAGGGGCGGTCTGTTCGGTGTAGACCTGGCCGATGGATGTGACGTTGGTTGAAGAGACATTGCCGACATTGGGCCACAGAGTTTCGAACGTGCCGGCGGCAGAAAGCCAGGAGGTCAAGGGACTGGCAATGAGCGCGCCAAAGCGAGTGTCGCGCTCGCTGAAGTGAACAGAGTTGTGGACACTGGTGTTCGGACCCAAGCCGTAAAACGGCAGATCCTGCATCTGTTTGTTGTGAGCATAGATCTGAAAGGCAAAATTCTCGTCGGAATGATAGGAACCGAAGTGTGGCCGTCGCGCGGTGAATTTTGCTTCGGTGAACCAGAACTGACGGATGGTCATCACGCCCGTTAGCTCAAGGCGATTTTGCCAAATATCGTGGTTGAGGTCGCGGCCGTAGTAGCCACCACCGCCGACGCCGCTGCCGGGAACGACGCTTTGTACGAGGAAGTGAAACGGGCGCGACCGAAACGTGCTGGTGGCGCAGGAGAGAAATGTGTCTTTGCCAAACTCCGTGGTCATGTCGTGACAGTTCTTTTTCCACTGATCCCAGTCGTCGGTTCCGGTGACGGTGGGGTCGGAGGCCCACATGGGTGGATTCGTCGGCGGACTGCTGGGAGCAATTTGCGCCAAGAGAGCGACAGGTGCAAAAGCAGCCAAGGCTGCGGCTACAAATAATTTCGTGACCTTCCAGTTTGCAGGCGCGATGAGCTTCATTGCGGGTCCCTCCTAATTCCCTTTTCCGGTGCCAGTGGAGCTGGGCGGAGTGCTAGCCTGTGCGAGTAATTTGGACTGGACACCAAGCAGAAAAGCAGAGGCCTGGCTTTCTGAGCGGATGTCGTCCGGATTTACGCCGCTCTGCTGCGCTGCAGGAAGGATTCTTTGTTCGAGCAAGGAGGCCATTTGAACGTGCGCAGCCAGGTGGTCGTTGATATCGGCGTTCAAATGAGAAGCGTCTAAATGCGGCTGCCCAAGGGCCACGAGCGATTGATTGGCTGGCGCGGTGAGCGTGAAATTTGGCGTATCAGTGCGAGGTGCAGCGAGCGTAAGGTTGCCCTCAAATGTATTTGCGGCGCGGTCGCGGTCCGTGAGAGAGGCGTTTGGTACGTTTTTGAGGAGGAGCTTGCATGTAGTCGCGATCAGCGAACCGTGATCGTAAAGTGTGTGATCAATGGTACCCGAGGGGATGTAGGGAGAGATCAGAACAGCAGGAACACGAACGCCTAGTCGCGTGAAGTCAAAAGGAGGATCGAGTGAGTTGGGGTCTCCCGCCCAGTTTTTCTGGTCTGGATTTACGGCGGGAGGAGGCGCGACGTGATCGTAGAGTCCGCCGTGCTCATCGTAAACAACGACCAGGAGCGTAGACTCGCGCAAAGGCTGATTGCTCCAAACAGCGTTAAACGTGTCTCGGATGAGGATTTCACCCTGTTCGACGTTGTGGTCCGGATGCTGATCGCTGGCGGAGAAGAACGTATTGTCGACGGGATCCTGGCCGTTCGCATAGCGCGGCTCGATGAAGCTGTAGGCGGGCAGGCGATTCTTCTTACAATCGGACAGAAAGTCATCGAACAGGCCAAAATAGCGGCTCTGATTCATGAGGCCCTTGAAGGTCATAGCCATCGTCGAGTCGTGGTAGTAGATGTGTGAATCGACGTTGTTCTCCGCGAGCAGTTCGTAAATCGTCTTGGACATGCCGAGCCAATCGACACCCATGTCCACGCGTCCGATGGAAGTGGAACCGTGGGCGAACGCACGGTTGGGAAAAGTTGGTCCAGGAATGGACGAGAACCAACGGTCGCAAACGGCGAATTGGCGGGCAAGCGTGGTAAGGATGGGAACCTTGCTCGGCGAGAAGCACTTCATGATGCGATGCGCATTGGGGGGATTGTGCGTTTTGCCCTCGTAGCTGAGCACGAAGCCATTCATCGAGGGATCTTGAGAAACAGGAGTGCTCGCGTCTCCGTAGAGCTGCGTGAGGGTATCGAAAAGAGCATGGCCCGGATCGGGCGTGAAATCGCCGGAGTAGCTTGCGTCGTTCGAAACCGTGGCGATTTCACCAACGGAATCGCGGTTTCTCTCGCCACCCGTGAGCCCATCGATTTGCCAATTGGGAGTAGCCGCGAACCCCAGCATGTGGTCAAAAGAGCGGTTCTCCATCATCAACACAACAATGTGTTTCAGGTTGTCCAACCCGGCCGGCATAAACACCCCCACGCATTTTTAAGATTTGGCTGGTTCTCTGCAGGTAGTGACGCTGGGGCCACAAATCGTTTCATTGATCAAACAGCGGCGACGGATTTCTAGGCAGTTTTCTTGAGCTGAGCTTTGAGGTCGCGCCCGTTGAGAATTTCCATCGCGCGTTGCAGCAATTGCTCGAACTCGCAGTGTTCGATCCTTGGGCCCAACGGTACGGCAATTTGTAGTTCCGAGGCCGGCGTCGAGTTTTGTTCATCGATCTGAAGATTGCTATGAACGAGATTCACCGATACACCCCTTGCGGATGAATTGCTGGACCTAGAGTAGTGAAGGAGCCAGTGAAAGCGTTTCACGCTTTCGCGATTCTTTGCGGGTGAGCTGCCAACTTCCGCATTAGCTGGATTCGATGTGGCGGTGTGTCAGGATCCGGCGTAGAGCTGAAAGGGCGCCCAATAATAAGGCTTCCTGAAGACGGAAGTGGGGCTCGATGAACGCAAGAAGGAAAGCTTAGCCTCGCGCAAAGCAGTAGCGGGGTCTTCACCGCGGCTAAGGCCCTTGTAAAAAGCGTCCATGAGCTGCGCCGTAGAAGGCGCGTTGCTCACTTCCCAAAGCGCGGCGATGACATTGTGCGCGCCTGCGCGCACAAACGCCCACGATAGACCAACCAAGCCCTCTCCCGAATAAGCGCGCGTGCCGGAACCGTTGCAAGCGGAGATGGTCACCAATTCAGCGTTCAGATGACGCGTGACGATATCCCTGGCGTAAAGCTTGTAGGTATCGCTCGCAGGCTCCTTGCTCAGAATGACAGCGGATTCCAGCGGTTGCGCGCGGCTTGCGGTCCCATGGGTCACAAAATGGAGATACGCATACCGCTCCGGGTTGCTGGCAAGGTAGGCGCCTGGTGTGGCTCGTTCGCGCTTCAAAACCGTCTGGCTCGATTCCGAGAAGTAGCCCTCGACAATTTTCATTTCGGCTTCGGCCTCGGGAAGTGGCTCGAACTCGTCGCTTGCTTTCAGCGCGTCTCCCACCAGCAAAAGATTCCTCTGCTTGGCAGGCGGCCTGCTGGCTGCGGACGCCAGCAAAGAAAGCGAACTGGCGGTGGTGATCGTGACGTCTTCGATCCAAAAGTGCGGCTTAGGCTCAGGCACGATCAAAGTCTCGAAGTTTAAGGAATACAGGCTGCTGCCGTCGGGCAAAAGTACCACACGCGAGTTTTGCGTGATGATCTTCTCCGTCGGCGCCACGAGCATCCTGTAGAGCTTTTCGCCCGCGGATTGTTCCGTTTCCGCCACATCCTTCGAGCTTGCAACAGCATCCCGATACAACTTGACCGCGGACTCGATTTCCGACTCCGGAGGCAGCGTGAAGTAAGATGTCTTTTCAGGCGTGATAGCCCATAAATACGAGTGTTTCTGGCCCACCCAGTAGAAAAGCAGTGTCGCCTTCAGTCGCCTGGCCTCCTTTTGGGGGTGAAAGTTTTCTTCGGATAACTTGACGGCTTTCGCGGATGCCCCAAGCCCTTCCTCCAGAGTTTGCGCTCGGCTCAACTCCGCGACTTTCAGGGCATCTCGTGGCTTTTCATGGGCGACTAGGAAATCAACGTAATCGTCGTAAAACTCGATACCGCCCGAGAGAAAACTCACCCGCAATTCCGGCTGGGTGATTCCGGCGCGTGCCGCCTCAATAGTTTCAATGGCTTCGCGATACTCTGCCTCGGCCTCTTTCGTCAGTCCTTGAACATCATGCAGCTTGGCAAGCCTGGCGTGCGCCTCCCAGCGCGAAGGCGTATCGACATTCGGGTCCCTCAAGACGCTCTGAAGAAGTTTTTCGGCTTGAGCGAAATGGCCCCTGCTCGTCTCGATTCTGCCTGCGAGGATCGTGGACTGTAGCGTTTCAAAGTGATCTAGGCCTGCCTCTTCAATCCTCAGCGCTTCCTGATCGTAGTTCGCTGCCTCCTCAAGCCGGTCTGCTTTCAGAGAGATTTCAGCGAGGGCGTTCAAACAAACCGTAACGGTGGCGGTATCTCCAAGTTGACGGGCGCGTGCAAGCGTATCGCCAAGCAGAGCGCGGGCAGCGTCGGGCTGTTGCAACGCGATGTAAGAATTTGCAACTCCCGTAAGCCAGTAAAAGCTGTAGCCAATCTGCCCTATTCTTTCGGAGGCGACCGCGGCTTCTTTGAAGGAGACGAGCGCCTTCTCAAAGTCACCCAATTGAAAGTAGCTCCAGGCGGAATTGCCGAGAACTGTCGCCACAACTCCCTGCATGTCAAGCGAACTGGAGAGATCCAAGGCCATCTGATTGCGGTCGATAGCCTCGCCTAGGTGTTCCTCGCTTGTTGCCAGCCAGCCCAGGTCGACGAAGGTTTCAGCGACTAGGTCGGGTCTCTTCTCCGCTCGGGCAAGCTTAAGCGCCTGTTGGAAAGAGGCCTCGGCCTTCTGATATTTCTCTTCCTCGACTTGCAGTTCACCTATTGCCTTAACGACCTCACAGAGCAACTGTGGCTGCGCTGCGCGGGCCAGCGCAAATGCATCGTCGAGACTCCGCTCTGATTCTTCAAACTCCTGGGCGTACCGGTGCGCGATACCCTTCATTAGTTCTTTGTGAACCGCGATGTCCGATGCTGCCAAGCCTGGGGGCAGATCATCACGCATCAGGTCGAGGGCCTCCTTATAAAACGAGCGGGAAATGAGAATCCGCGCTTTCAGAACGAGAAAGCGCCAATGCCATTCGACCGAGCCGCCTACATTCTGCTTCAGCGCCCTCTCTACTTCGACGAGCGAGGCGTTTAGGTCTCCATGGTTGATCGTGCGGATGATTCGATCGTGGACCTGCTCGGGAGTGTCCGCTTTGCCGCAACCGGAGGTCCACGCCCCGATCGCCAAAAAGACGAACACTACCACAGCGCACCAGCGAGCGATGTGTGACCCGCGCCTATTCGGCATATTCCCAAATGTAACATCTGGAGGCCGAATTCTCTTATTTAGGAAAGCTGGTCACCGGGCAGGATGAACGTAAAACTGCCCAGGCAGATCCGATGCCTGGGCAGTCTAGTATACTCAAGCAAAAACTACGGCGGCACTGAATGCGCCGCAAACCCAGATCATGGTGGCGGTGGTTTTCCGTTAGTGCCGCCCTCTCCGATCGTGAAGTTGCCCGTTTGGGGCGAACCAAGTTCGAGATGAAGCATCGTCAATGTGCGCGCCGCGGGCTCTGCGAATATCTCTGCGACAGTAACCTTGCCGAAATTCGGCACCTCGAAGATGTAGCCTCCGTCTTTGGGCACGAACGGTAAGTCCGACGCGATTCTCTCAACGAGAGTGAAAACCGCGACGCCAGAACCTACCTTTGCTACTTTCCCGGCTTTCCTCTCAGCTTCGATGATGTTCCGTAGCTTCTCAAAATTGTCAAGTTCTTCCAAGAATCCATGCCGGAAGAATACTTCGACTTTATGACCATTAATCTTCAAGTTTTCGAATTTACTTCCCGCGGCCAGGATGAGGCCCTCGGGATGCTTGTGATCATAGGTGGAAGTAAGATGGCATACGATGCGATCGGCGGTTAAGACTCCTTCTACATCCAAGTGGTCGATTGTTGTCGTAGCAGTGGTGACATAGACCTCATTAGCCGCCTGCCTTCCCGAAACGTGCGAGTGAGCTTTTTTGAAGGACACGAACTCGTGGCAGGAGAAGTTCTCATGACGCGCGGTGGCAAGGCCGCCGATCGTCGGCAAGGATGTGGCTGCCTTCGCCTTGATGGGATACCAGAAGGGATGATGAATTTCACCGCTGAATGCATGCGCCGCGGCGCGGAAGTGAAAAGGGATGCGCGGGATTCGAGCCATTCGGGGACACCTCAATGAACTTGAATGTTGCTAATACTCTTTCATCTATTGCAGAAATTCAACTGTAAATGTCAACCGTTGGGCCTCGTTCCCTTTGGCGTCGCCGAAGAAGACGAGGCTGTACTTCCCCGCGTTCTGCACGCCACCGACAACGGGCAAGGACACTGTCTGATACTTCTTGTCGCCACCGAGCGTGCCGAATCTTACCGGTCGGCCAGCGGGGTCGAGCAGTTGCCAACTGTACTCGGTTGATGTTCCCGTCGGCGTGAAGTCAAATTTAAGAAGAAAGCTTTCACCCTGCTTAACCGGCACGTTATTCGAGGCGTCGCCACTTTCATTCCCTCCACGCACACTACCCAGGAGTTGGAAGGAAGAGCTGATGATCGGGGCTGAAGAAGAATCCTTTAGTCGAGGGATTGTGACCCCGTTCTGATAGCCGATGAAAAGTAGGAGTGCCGCCATCAGCGGAATCGCGAAGGCCGGCTTCAGCCAGGCGAACCAGCCGCCTTTCGGGGGAGTAGCCGGCGTAAGTCTCTTTGCATCTATGGTTTGCAGCATTTGCTCGCGGGCCACCTGTCGCGCGCTTTCCATAAACGCTGCCGTGGCTTTAATCTCTTCCGCGCAAACGAAGCAATCGAAATAGTGCTCTTCGTACGCGGCGTGCTGCTCCTTCGGGAGCTGCCCGAGGAGGTACTTCTCGGCGGCCTGGAGGCGCACCGCTTCGTCATGATCCATAATTTTCATTGTTGTCATCCACCGTTGAGTAGTGCGGCAGGGGGCCGGTTCGTTTCATACCTCCTGCCCCGGCGACAGCCTCCCAGACAGCCCATCCCTGTCTTTCTCATACAAAGCCTTGAACTTATCCTTGGCTCGATGCAGCAAAACGCGAAAATAATCACGGTTCACGCCAAACTGGTTGCAGACCTCGTCCTTGTCCTTCTCCTCGATAAAATAGGCGCAGAGAAGGTCACGGTCTTTCCTGGGTAGTTCTTCAATGACTTGGCGGACCCTGTGCTTCATTTGCTTGGTAATCAGGAATCCTTCCGTATCTACAGCATGATCAGGCAGTTCCAGGTAGGTGTCATCCCACGGGCTGGTCTTGGAGGAAGCCCGGTAAAACTCCTGGATGACGTGGTTGCAGATCCCGTTCACAAACGCGCCAAACCGCTCTGGCTGGCGCACCCCATCCCGACGCAGAGTAACCAGTACCCTTATATACGTCTCTTGGCGGAGGTCGTCGACAGTTTCCGAGGCGAACATCCTCGCTCGCAATTTGATCCGGAGGAGTTGGTCAAAGTAGGCGACAAAATGCTGTTCCGTCGAGGGATCACCCTCTCGGAGGCGCTCCACGTATTCCCTGGTGAATGCGAAGAGTTCCACGTAGCCCTCGAATCGGTTGCTGAGGAGTATAGCCGTGCCACCAACGGGGAGCAATGCTTCCCGTTCGGTCTCCCCGGGAGTTCTTTTCCCATTTTGGATTGAAATCGTGAAACGAAACGCACCCTTCCCTCACTAATGGGTTGTAGGAACCCACCGTACTCTTGGGCGTCCTGCTGCGATGGGACGGTTCCCCTGTCCCGCGCGTGTCCCACCAGGGCGCATCCGAGTTGGACCTGGACCCACGAGGATGCGCCTCCCCCTAAAACGGGGAGGACCACTGAATTCGGAGGCTCCGTGTCACGTTCTTTTCATGACCACAGTCTTTCTCATCCTGCGTCCCGCCCGCTCGATTCAAATGCGCAGAGTACTAATGCTCGAACACTCGGGATGTGCTACACAAGTTCGCGAATTACAGCTCTCAACATCGAGTTCGTTGCCAAGCCAAATGAAGCCCACAAAGTTCACGCCGCTTTGCCCGCCGCCATCGATGGCGCGCTTGGCGATGTCGCCGGTTTCGCGGGGAGCTTCGTCATGATCGCAAACCACGAGGCGCGGCTCGTCACCGTAGTCACCTTGTGGAGCGGCGAAGATCGTACGCAGCGTTGCCAGGAAAATGTTCGCTGGGTGCGCGCACTATTGGCGCCGTATCTGGATCGCTGCCTGCGTGTGCAAACCCTGGCTGCCTATGTTCCGGCATCACCGCAAGTTCCGCGCGAATTCGTGCAGTCAGGTTCGGACATAACGTTCGGAACCGATGTACATGAGGAGCCGTCTCCTTGTTTAGCTTGAATTTACGGCCGGCCGCAATCGAGGGGATTCGCCGTCCGAATGAAAAGCCGTTCCGGCAACAGTTGGGCGGCCTCGCAACATCCAAGCTTATAGAGGGTTTAATACAGAGGATGGGTGCGAGCCGTAAGAAAGTTTTTTGCAGTTGAATTGGGGGCCATGTCCACGATGTTTGAACACAAGACCTGCGCAGTAGATTTTTGTGAAGGTACCGCTGTGGCTTCATTGGCTGAGCAGGATTTTTGCCTGAACCACTTCATCGAACTCTGCTACGAGAATTTACAACGCATCGATCCACGGAGCCAAAAGCTGGGCCGCATGAATCTCGATCCCGCGTCGCTGCGCGCCTTCATCGAGGAGTGCTCGCACCGCACGCTGGAGGTTGCTCTGCACTGCGAAAATATCGACAACCTGCAGCGCGGCCGCCTACTCGACATTCTTTTGTGGGCAGGCGAACTTTTTCTTCTCTTGCGCGCTCCCAAACACGGTTTTGCCGACTCCATTCTGGAAAAGCACGACCCCGTACTTACGCGTCTCGCGGCTCGCCATTTCTAGGATTTTTGTCGAGACCATTTGTCTTTGCGGGAAGACCGGATGACCTAGCCGGCCCACGCGGGCGTGGGGCATCTTCTAATCCGCAGAGGAATCGCCGACAGAACTGCGCGTGCGGGTGAAGAGGCGCCTGGCGGCAGTTGCCCAGGGCACGGTCTCAAACTCGGCTAAATACGAATAGGCAACCGGCACAACGAGAAGCGTGAGCAGCAGGCAGAGCGTCTGTCCGCCAATAATGGTGACGGCGATCGATGCCCGCTGTTCAGATCCAGCGCCCATCCCTATGGCGACGGGGATAAGGCCGGCAACAATCGAGAGCGTAGTCATCAAGATGGGGCGGAGGCGGACGCGGTTGGCCTCGAGGATGGCTTCGCGCACGGCCATGCCACCGGCGCGAAGTCGATTGGTGTAGTCGACCTGCAAGATTCCGTTTTTCTTTACGATTCCCAACAACAGAAACATTCCGAGGGCGCTCCAGAGACTCAGAGCGCGGCCTGTGATCCACAGGGAGAGCAGCGCGAAGGGGATGCTCAGCGGCAGCGTGAGCATGATGATGAACGGGTGAGAAAAGCTTTCGAACTGCGCGGCTAGAACCATGTACATAAAAATCGAAGCAAGCAGCATTGCGAGCAGTAGGTTCCAGGTCGTCTCTTCCAGGACCTTCACCTGTCCGGTGAATCGGTAGGAATAGCCAGCAGGAAGGCCGATTTCTTTGATGGATTGCACGGTGTGCGCCGCGGCGAGGTCCAGCGGATAGCCGCTCGCGACATTAGCGTAGACGGTGACTTCGAATTCGCGATTGTAACGCCACAGCGTCGCCGGGCCCGCGCCGCGAACGATGCTCGCTACATTTTCTAGCCGCACCTGGCCAAGCTTCGTGGACGGCACCATCATTTGCGCCAATACGTCCGGATTGTCACGCTGCTGCTGCAGCAACTGCATGATGACGGGATATTGCTCGGAGCCTTCCTTGAAACGCGTGATTTCATCCTCGCCCGAATAAAATAGCCGAACGGCGTCGCTCACATCAGTCATGCGAACCCCGATGTCCGCGGCGCGCTGGCGGTCGACTTTCACCTGCAGCTCGGGCGTATTGAGGTTGAGGCTGGGGTTGACGTCCACCAGGTCGGGATACTGGTGCATCAGGTCGGCGACCTGCTTGCTGATGTCGGCGAGCTTGTTGAGCTCAGGCCCGCGGATGACCGCCCCGATGGGAAAGTACGTTTCGCCTCCGAAAACCGATGGCAGGCGGACATTTGAAATCATGTTGCGATAGCCAGCAAGGTAGCCGCGAATTTCGGTGGCGAGCTGCTCATGGCTGCGTTTTCTTTCGCTGCGAGGGACCAGTCCAATGAAAAGGTGCGCATGATTGGTGGGGCCATGGGTGAACGATTGCACGAACGCGACTTCGGGAAGCGCGACGACGCGTTGCGCGATCTCTGCCGCGCGATCCGTCGTTTTCGAAAGAGCTGTCCCCTCTGGCAGAGTGAATGAGCTGATCAGTTCGGACTGATCGTCAGAGGGAATCCAATCGCGGCCGACCAGGTGGTACAGGCCAAAGGTCGAGAGAAAAGTTCCGATGCAGATGAGAATGATGACCCAGCGATGCGCCAGCGACCACTGCAGCAGCCTTAAATAGGATTGCTCGATCCAATGCAGGATTCCGGCGGCGTGGGCTTTCTTCTCTTTTTCGCTGACCTTCAGGAGGCGCGAGGACATCATTGGCGTTAGCGTAAACGCGACAAGCAGCGAAACGAGAATCGCCATCGCCATCGTCCAGCCAAAGGAATTCACGTACTTGCGCGCGTAGCCGTTCATGAAGGCGATCGGCAGGAAAATAATGACGAGAGAAAGCGTAGTGGCCATGACCGCCAGGCCGATCTCCTGAGTGGCCTTGATGGCGGCGTTCTTGCGGTCTTCGCCTTTCTCTTCCATGAAGCGAAAAATGTTTTCGAGGACGATGATGGCGTCGTCGATGACAATCCCCACCGCCAGAGTCAGCGCAAGGAGCGTCATGTTGTTTAGCGAAAAATCCATGCCGCGCATCAGCGTGAACGTGGCGATGATGCTGGCCGGAATAGCGACGGCGGCGATCAGCACGGCGCGCCAGTTACGCATGAAAAGAAAAACTATGGCACTGGCGAAAATACTTCCGAGGATCAAATGTTCAAGCAGCGAGTGAACCGAAGCTTTGATGAAATCAGAGATGTCGTGAATGACCAGGAGCTTGACGCCGGGCGGAAGCTGCGCGCGAAGCTCATCCAGCTTGGCCTTCACGTTGTCGGCGACTTGAACCGTATTGGTCCCGGACTGCCGCAGGACTTGAATGCTGACGACGTCCTCGCCGGGAGCGCCTTTGCGATAGAGGGCGGACCAAGTCCGAAGCTCTTGCGCGCCGTCTTCGACCTGAGCAACGTCGCGGACGCGAACTTGCGCTCCCCCTCGCGTGCCAACCACAATCTCGCCGAACTGTTCCGCCGAAGTGACGCGGCCTAGTGTTCGCAGGCCAAGCTCTTGCGGCCCGGTGATCATGCGGCCGCCGGGTGCTTCGATATTTTCGCGCTGCAGTGCGTCGCGAACGTCGAGCACGGTGAAATTGTGCGCGGTAAGTTTTTGTGCGTCGAGCAGAACGCGGATTTGCCGCGCCTGGCCTCCGTTGAGCTCGACGCTGCCGACACCATCTACCGTCTGAATCGCGCGGCGGATTTGCTTGTCGGCGATTTCGGTTAATTCGCGGCGGCTGATGGGACCGCTGACGAGCAGCGTAAGAATCGGGTCCGACTGCGGGTCTTGTTTGGTGATAACTGGCGGCAGCGTGTCACGCGGAAGGCGATTGACGGCGGCGGCTACCTTTTCGCGAATGTCCTGCGCCGCTCCATCGATATCGCGCTCGAGAACGAAAGTGCAGGTGATATCCGCAAAGCCTTCGCTGGAATAAACGGTGATTTCGTCGATGCCGCTGACGCTTGAGATCGCGTCTTCTAGAGGTAGCACAACGCCAGTGACGACTTCTTCAGGCGTAGCGCCAGGCAACTGAACATCAACGTTAACGGTGGCGGGATCAGCCTTGGGAAAGAGATCGACGGCCAGCCCGCGATAAGAAAACGCTCCAAGCGTCACCAAAAAAGCGATTAGCATCACTGTGAAGACGGGATACTTGACGCAAGTTTCGGCTAGCTTCATCGGTGTGTGAGTGCGCTTCCGGCGGCGATTACTTCAGCGCCGGAGTGTTCCCTTCGGCTTGCTCTTGAACGGTGGCACCGTCATGCAAATCTCCGGAAACCGCCACCGCTACGCGATCGCCCGGCTTCAATCCTTCCGCTACTTCAAAACGCTTGCCGCGCTGGTCTTCGGTCTGGCCCGCAGGGCGAATTTGGTGCTCGGAAACGCGATTCCCGTTTAGCAAAAATACTTTGTAGACGCCATAGCGGTAGTTCACGGCGCCTTCCGGCAAAAAAATCGTCTTTTCTTCTTTCTCGCTGGGAATCGAAGCTTGCACGAAAAACCCGGGCTTCAAGCGGCCGTCCGTGTTGGCGAGCAGGGCTTCTGCTTCAAACGTTCGCGAATCCTGCGCAACCGCCGGATTGATCCGTGACACGCGTCCGTGAAACGTTTCGCCGGGAAATGCCTCGACACTCAGATCAACGGTAGCGCCGTCTTTCACCGAGCCCGCCCATCTCTCCGGAACGGCAAGCCGAGCGCGAAGCGTGTCCGTTCGCACGAGAACCATCACCGGCCCTTGTACGCGCAGATATTCTCCCGGATGAACGTCCCTCGTTTTGATCGATCCCGGAAACGGAGCTCGGATCGTGGCGTCATTCAGTTTCTTCTCGGCTAGCTTTTCACTGGCCCCGCTCGATACCAGCAGGGCTTTCAAGCGGTCGACTTCCTGCAGAGCAACCGTGTAGCCCGCCTGCGTGCTCTGAAAACGGCTTGCCGCTTCATCCAGCTGCTGCTGTGAAATTAAATTACCTTTGAACATCTCCTGGGCACGGTCATATTTTCGTTCCGCGTCGAAGAGATCAGCCGCCGCGCGCTGCACAGTAGCAAGCTTCTTGGGATCGGCAGGCGGTGGGTCGTTCGGGCCGATGCCAAGCTGCGCGCGCACTTGTGTGACAAGGCCACGCTGCCGGTCAACTTCGTATTGCAGCTCTTGTGAATCGATCAGGATGAGAGGCTGCCCTTCCTTGACTTTGTCGCCGACATCGGCAAGAACCTGTGACACCGTACCTTCCACTTGCGCGCTCAAAATGCTTTCTTCCAACGCAAAGAGCGACCCAGCCGCCTGTACGCGCCGCTGCGCAGTCTCTTCGGCGACCGTATACACATGAACCGGCGTAGGATGCGTCGCATCACCCAGCCCGCTGCTGGAAACGGACTTTGAACAGCCGGTGGAAAAAAACGCCGCAGAGGCAGTCAGCCAGCCAAGGAAAATACATGTTTTCCGCTTCATAGTGTTTTGCGTGGAGCTGTCCGTCTGCGTGCGCTTGGAAAGGCTTCCCGACCGCTCTCAGAACACACTCTGACCGTCATCTCCTGCTTGCTTCTTGGACGTGCGAAAGTACCACAACGTTTCGCGCCTTGCGGCAGATTTCCAGCAGAAACGTTCGTTGCAATTATGACGCGTAGCTGGCCCCGAATCCAGCACTACAGAGTAGAGCCAGGCGCCTGTCGATGAGGACTTCTATCTCTGGAAGCATTGGCCGCGCCCTTCCGTCCCAGGCCCAACCTAGAACCTATCACAGTAATTGGATTTGGAGTACACTGCCGCCAGTCTCTCTCCAGGAGGTCTATGTCAGACTTTCCTCCACGAGCCGCATTTTTTGCGGCCTTCCTCTTGCTCTCCAGCATAGGCGCCAATGCACAAGATCTTGCTGTGCGCACCGAGGCCGTCAAACTGATGGAGCACGCCAATGCAGTCAGCCGCCCAACCCACCGCACTCGCCCTCACAAGGAAGAAATCACCTTTCGCGCCTACCGCATCGACGGAACCACCATGGATGGCCGCGCCGATAACATCATTGCCGGTGATATCGAGCGCTATGAAGTCACTATGGGCGAATATCACAGCATCAGCATCCACTTCCCCGACAGAATCGTACAGAATGACTCCCCACCCGAGCCCGCGGAATCTCTCGAGCTCGAAAAACTCACGCCCTTGCTCATCGGGCGTTTCGACAAATCTGATATCATCCATTCCATCACGCCCGCCACTCTTAACGGCCGGTCCGCCCACTGCGTCCAGTTCGAAACCGTGAACGGCAGAACGCGGCAGCCCGCGAACGAGATCTGCTTTGACGATGAACTCGGCGCGCTCGTTCGCTGGAATGTCGCCGAGGACCTCATCGAAGACACCGACTACGTCTCTTTCGAGGGCGTCCTCATGCCTCAGACCATTCGCCACTACATCAACGGCCAATTGCGCATGGAAATAAAACAGGTCCTCAGTGTCGTCGAGGGTCCCATCGATTGGGACGCACTTACTCCGCCGCACGCGCACCGGTTAACGACCTGCCACGACTACAAACCGCCAGCCATTCAATCCGCACCTCAACCATCCGACGCGGGGCCTGGCCCGTGGTACGACGTGCAGGTTCACGGCGCCATTGGGCCTGACGGTCGCGTGCAGCAAGCTGTTGTTCTTCCAGCAGGAAGGCCCGACCTCGAAAAGCGCGCCATCGAAATTGTCTCCTCGTGGGTCTTTTCCCCGCCTCTTTGCAACGGAAAACCAACCATTATTGGCACCGATCTGGTCGTTCATTTTGCGCCGCAGTAGCAGCTCCGTTTCGCGTACCCCTCATCGAAAAATCGGCTCGCGTGAATCGCTCGCAGCCATGCTATCTTGCGAGGACATCATCACGGACAGAATCGGTACCCACATTCCATAGGAGAACGTAATGATCCAAAGGCGAGATTTCTTGCGGCAAGGCGCACTCGGCGCCACTGCCTTGTTTCTGACTCCAAACAGATCTTGGCCGACCGCTGCGGAATCCCGGGCCGCGGATTCCCGCATCGAAGTCCTGTTTGACGAGCCGCTCGGAACCATTTCCCCCAATATCTACGGCCATTTTGTTGAGAACCTCAGCGGCGTAGTCTACGACGGCATCTGGCTCGGCGAAAATTCTCGCGTGCCCAACATCAACGGCCTCCGCAAGAGCCTCATCGAACACATGCGCAAGATCAAAGCCTCCGTGATCCGCTTTCCCGGTGGGTGTTTTGCCGATAGTTACGACTGGCGCGATGGCATTGGCCCAGCTGAAAAACGCCCGCGCCGCACAAATTTCTGGGCCATGGGTGAAGCCGCAAACTCCCCAGCCAGCCATCGCTACGATCCCAATGCTGTGGGAACGAATGAGTTCGTCCACTTTTGCAAGCTCATTGGCGCTGAGCCTTATCTGGCTGCCAACGTCCGCGGCCTTCCCGCCTCCGCGTTCCAGCAGTGGGTCGAGTACTGCAATTCCCCGGCTGGCAGCACCACACTGGCCGATGCCCGCGCTGCTGCCGGCTACGCCGATCCCTTCGCCGTGAAATATTGGGGCGTCGGCAACGAGTCCTGGGGTTGCGGTGGTGAATTCACTCCGCAGGAATACGCCGTCGAATATCGCCGGTATTCCACATGGCTCCCTACCTACGGCGACAATCTGAACCTCATCGCTTCCGGCCCCAACACCGACGATTGGAGCTGGACGCGCGAATTTCTAACAGAGCTTCTTCGCAAAGGTCGCGGGGAACTGCACCGAGTTTATGGAATGGCACTCCATCACTACGCCTGGAATCTCAGCCGTGGAAAAACGCAGGACTGGGATGCCGGCAAAGGCGATGCTCTTAAGTTTGAGCCCGTCGATTGGTTCGAGCTGCTCCGCGAAGGCGAGCGCATGGAAGGTCTGGTCACCGGCCACTGGCAAGTCCTCAGCGAATTCGATCGCGAGCATCGCGTTAAGCTTGTTGTCGACGAATGGGGCCCCTGGTATCGCCCCGGCAGCGAAGCCACTCCCGGCGACCAACTCGAACAGATGCCTACTCTGCGCGATGCCGTCTTCAGCGGCATGACCCTGGACATCTTCAACCGCCATCCCGAAAAAATCGCCATGGCCAACTGCGCTCAACTCATCAACTGCCTCAACAGCCTCTATCTCGCGCATGAAGATAAATTCGTCATCACGCCCGTCGGCCACGTTTTCGATTTGTATTCCAGCCATCAAGGCGGTCAGACCCTTCGTACCGTTTTCTCCGCGCCCAACCTGCACTACGATCGCGACGGAAAATCCGCCGCCTTCTGGGGACTGCGCGGCTCCGCATCAGTGCGTGACAAAAATCTGACCATCACCGCAGTGAATCCGAGCACCAGTGAAACTCGATTGGTAGAGATCACGCTCCGAGGCGCGACAGTCAAAGAAGCCAGCATGCAGTTCTTGAGCCACTCCGACATTCATGCGCACAACACATTCGATCAGCACGACGTGGTCGTCCCACAAACAAAGCCGCTTACCGCCAACGGACGAACCCTCGTGGTCGAGTTGCCTCCCGCCTCCGTGGCGGCCCTGAACATTCAACTCAGTTAGCTTCAACACGCGAATCGCAAGCTTGAAACTCGGCGTCGCCTGCTCGGATAGCTAGCCACAAAGTCTTGGTTTGTTTGGTATCCGTGTTTCTCAGAAGTTGCACGAGCGGACAATTCGCCACCCGGGACGTTAGGCCCACGCTTGAGAATCGTTCCGCAATCGTGCGATGTCCCTGGTCGGCGCACTCCCGAAGAAGCGGCTGTATTCCCTGCTGAACTGCGAGGCGCTTAGATACCCCACGCGCTGGCTGGCCGTCCCCACGTCCATCATCGCGGACAACATGAGTCGCCTCGCCTCTTGGAGTCGCAGCACCTTTTGATAGTGCAGCGGGCTCATCGAAGTCACGGACTTAAAGTGCTCGTGGAACGAGGAGACGCTCATGTTCACGAGCTCCGCCAATTCTTCGACCTTCATCGGCTGAGAGAAATTGGCGCGTAGCCACGAAATCGCCTTCTCCACACGGTGCACGCTGGATTCTGCAAAGCCCATTTGTGCCACGCGAGTACCGATCGGGCTGCGCAGCAAACGGATCAAAATCTCATCCACCACAAGTGGCGCGAGTAGTTCCACATCTCCGGGCTGCGCCAGACACTGCATTAATCTCGTTGCCGCGTTCAGCACGCTCAAATCCAGCGGCGCGACGTAAACCGCTTTCCTCTCTTGCACCGGAGGCACGCCGCTGGGAAACACCTTCAATACAAGTTCGGCGATCTTGCGTGGGTCGAGGTCCAGCTTGAGCGAAAGGTAAGGTTCGGTACGGCTCGCCTGCGTGACTTGGGCAGCCACGGGCAGCGCAACCGAGAAAACGATCATGCGCGACGCGTCGTATTCGTAGACCTCTTCGCCTACGAGGACGCTCTTCGCTCCTTGCGCGATAATGCACAATGAGGGCAACCGCAAGGTATGCACGCACTCGCCGCTAATCCGTGAAAAACGCGCAACAAGCAATCCTGGAACGCGCATCTCAAAAGCGCCGTCGTGAGGCGCATACGCGGCGATGCAACGCCCCAGTTGCGCCGTCTCTGGTTCGCTGGAGTCGGCAAGCTTGTTTGGCTGCCGGAAGGTTACCGTCTTGCCGCTGGTGCTCATGCCTTCGAATACCTCTTTTAAGCCTTCAAAACCGCCTGCACATAAGCGCGTTTCAGCGGAAGCCGCCGCAGGACCTTTCCGGTTGCGTCGTGGAGCGCCGCTGCGATCGCCGGGGCAGCGAGAGCGTTCGCCGCTTCCGAACCTCCACCGTAACTCCCGACTTTAGGATTGTTGAGCAATACCACTTTGATCTCCGGCATATCCGCCATTTTCAGAATCGGATAAGTGTTCCAGTCCCTTGACGTAATGCCGCTCTCATCAAACATCGCCTCTTCGAGAAGCGCCTGGCTGATTCCCATCGCCGCTCCGCCCTCCACCTGCCTCTTCAATTGCAGGGGGTTTACGACAATCCCAGGGGCTACCACGATCGTGTACTTCTCAACCGCTATCGCACCCGTGCTGGGAGTGACGACGATTTCGCAGACACACGCCCAGTAGGTTCCCGAGCGGAACATCAGTGAAACTCCGCGCCCCCGCACCGGCGTTGCTCCGGTGGATACCGCATGAGAACGCGGTGATGGCCGCGTGTCCCAACCGGAAGCGTCCCGAACCGCATTAAGCACACCGATCACACGCTCTTCCTTTGCGTGGTCAATGCGAAACTGGATAGGATCCACTCCCGCCAGCGCTGCCGCCTCGTTCACAGCCAATTCTCGCGGATAGTTCTGCTGAAACTGCCCGGGAGTACGCATGCTGTGATCCCGCATTCCGACGTCAAGAGGCGAAGCCTTCTGCCCGATCTGGAATGTGCCATGGCCGCGCTCCATCACGTTCGAAATGGCGCCGTAAACCCAAGGATCCGAAAGTCCATTGACCGTCGAAGTTACGGATTTGGACTTAACCTGCGGAGCCGGCATGGTGGGCAGTCCGGCGATGACCGCGCCAATCGGCCGATCGTCCTGCATGGCGGGCATGTAGTGGTCGATTTGATAGGCCGCGATCTTGCCCTTTTCATCGAGCGCAAGCTCCACGTCGGAAAAGGCAGCCGACGATTGCGTGGACCACTGCAAATCCTCTGCGCGCATCCACTGCACGCGCACCGGTTTGCCGACGGCCTGTGACAAGATCACTGCCTCGTCTTCCGCGCCGGCGTTTCCGCCGTTCGATCTTCCGTAGTGCCCGGCTCCCGGATAGCAATGCACGATCACATGATCGGGCGTGGTGCCCAGCATCACGGCAATCTCCCCGCGCAGCGCCTGCGGATTTTGATTGTGAGTATGGATGTGCACCGTTCCATCGGACTTGACGTCGCCAACCGCCATCGTCGGCCCGATCGGCGCGTGCTTCATATAGGAGAACTGATAGGTCGCGGAAAATTTCTTGTGCGCCGCTTCAAGTGCGGGGCCCACGTCCCCCGCATTGGCACTACTCTTCGTGACCGGCGCGGTAGTCCAATCGGCCTCTTTCCTTAGGTAATCGTACAGCTTTGCGCTTCCCGGCAGCCCTTTCCACTCCGTCCATTTCGTGCCTGCAGCTACCTGTTGAGTCGCCTGGATCGCTTCCCACTCCGTGGGTGCGACGACTCCGACGAGATTGCCCTTCACGACGACTTGCGAATTCGGAAACTTGGTTTTGTCTAGTTTACCGACCGACACGAGAGTCGAACCCAGCGTCTTCGGATGCACCATGCGTCCGTGCAGCATGCCCGGCAACCGCACATCGGTCGCCCACGTCTCTTTCGCCGTCACTTTGGAAGTGATGATGGAATTTGGTAGCGACTTGCCGATGACCTTGTACTCGCTCACCGGCTTCATCGGCGGATTCCCTTCGACTCTCAACCCAAAAATGCTTGTGAGGTCCCCGCTGACGGGAATCGTGAGCTTCAACTGCTGGTCCTTGACAAGGTCGCCATACGAGATGCTTTTCCCGCCGCCTGAGACGATGCCGTCTTTGCCGGAAAGTTGATCCTTTGCCACACCGAGCCGCTCCGAGGCCAAATCAAGCACAGCCTGATAGGTGTATGCAGCCGCCTTGCGGATGTTCGGCGTTCCGCGTCCGAGGAAATCGAAGGCGCCGCTGCCATCTGGCGTGCGATCGGTATCTCCAGCCACGACGGTAGTGATCGCTTCGAAAGGCACGCTCAACTCATCCGCCACAATTTGCCGATACGCCGTAAAGGTCGTGCCCTGGCCGAAGTCGCTCTTTCCGGTCCGAATCAGGATCGTGTTGTCCGGATGAATTTCAATCCAGGAGTTGGGTAACGTCGGATCGAGCGAGTTCTTAAAAGGAGCAGCCTTGGCGGGGTTGGCCTTCAAAAGTTCCGAGCCAACCAAGCTGACCCCCACAACAAGCGCTCCTCCCGTCTTTACGAATTGACGGCGGGAAAGAATCGCACCGCAAACATTCCGGGAATTTTCTGTCACGGTCGCCATCACTTGCCTCCCTTCGCCATAATTACGGCGGCCTGTTTTACGGCATCAATGATGGCGTTGTAGCTTCCACAGCGGCACAGATGCGGCGAAGGCACGGAGGTAGTAAAGGCTGCCTTAATTTGCGTTGTCGTTGGATTCGGATTGCTTTCGAGCAGCTCGGTGGCGACGATCATCATGCCGTTTTGGCAGAACCCGCACAGCGGAGTCTGCTCCGAAATCCATGCTTGCTGCACCGGGTGAAGCGTCTTCTCCGCTTCCGCGGCGGGAAGGCCCTTCTGCTTTGCCCATCTCGCCGGCAGACCCTCGAGCGTGGTGATCTCCTGGTTCGCGACAGTCGAGACAGGCGTGACGCACGAACGCACTTCCTTGCCATCGACTAGAACGGAGCAGGCCCCGCACTGAGCGAGTCCGCAACCGAACTGCGGACCACTGAGTTGGAGGTCGTTCCGCAAAACGTAAAGCAGCGGAGTGTCGTCAGGCGCCTGAACCTCACGCTGAACTCCGTTCACTATAATTTTGACCATAGCCAACTCCCTCCAAGGCTCATTCTAGGTTCGATTCTACTCCCCAAAGCGTACGAACAGGTCCATCGCCTCCGTTGCCGTCATGATGGCGCTCACGGCATCTGGCTGAGGACGGCAACGTCGAGCTTCGAATAAAGTTTTATTCCGCTCTCCCATACTTGCCGCGGAATTCCTCGACAACAGACGACACTTGTGCGGTGTCACTCACAGGAACTACTTTTAATTCAACCTCCGCGCCACCCGCTTTAATCCGAATCGACGGCTTCTCCAACGCGTTCTTGTACCACTGTGTATCCGATCCTCGCGCCGGCAAGAGACATAGCTTTTCGTCATCCGCAACGAACCAGATGGGATAGAGATGGTACGTCCCGACTTTCTGCCCGTCACACTGATGTTAATTTCACGAGACCGGGAAAGCCGGTCTCTCAAAGCATCTTTTCGCACTGCCTTGTCGCTCATTCCAATTTCCTCTATTCCCGGCCACGGTATTGTTCACCCTTTTTGTCAGCGGCCCACCAATTTTTGCAGTTCTTCGGGGTACCGAGCGCCTACCACCGCGATGTTTGAAGCTGCCGTCTCCAGTTCGCGTAAATCGTCGCGCGAAAGTTCGACGTTGGAGCCTCCGATGTTTTCTTCGAGCCGATGCAACTTAGTCGTTCCTGGGATCGGCACGATCCACGGTTTCTGCGCAAGCAGCCAAGCGAGTGCGACCTGGGCAGGTGTCGCTTTCTTCTGTTGCGCAAATTTGCCAAGCAGCTCCACCATCGCCTGATTCGCTTTCCGGTTCTCTTCCGTAAAACGAGGCACGATGTTTCGGAAATCGCTTTTGTCGAACTTGGTATCCTCGTTGATTTTTCCAGTAAGGAAGCCTTTGCCAAGAGGGCTGAATGGAACGAAACCAATCCCCAGTTCTTCGAGCGTCGGGATAACCTCCGCTTCAGGCTCTCTCCACCACAGCGAGTATTCACTCTGGAGTGCGGTGACGGGCTGAACAGCGTGCGCACGGCGAATCGTCTTCACTCCCGCCTCCGAAAGGCCGAAATGCTTTACCTTGCCTTCTTTAATCAGCTCCTTCACGGCTCCGGCGACTTCTTCGATGGGCACGTTCGGATCGACACGGTGCTGATAGAGCAAGTCGATGACATCGGTCTTGAGCCGCTTCAGCGAAGCTTCAACGACTTCCTTGATGTGCGCAGGCGTGCTGTCCAACCCCGACTGTTTGCCGGTGTTCGGATCAAGTTTAAATCCGAACTTGGTCGCTATCACCACTTTGTCGCGCAGAGGCGACAGCGCCTCGCCGACCAATTCCTCGTTCGTGAACGGGCCATAGACTTCCGCCGTGTCGAAGAACGTTACGCCACGATCCACCGCCACCCGAATCAGCGAAATGCCTTCTTGCTTATCCATCGCGGGACCGAATCCAAAGCTCATTCCCATGCAACCGAGCCCAAGAGCCGAGACTTCTAAATTCCCTTTTCCAAGTTTGCGCTTCTGCATTGTTTCTCCTCGAGAGATGTTGAGCCGGAAAATTCGAATGGCCTCGCGCCAGCTCTCAGCTGTAATTACCAAAGGCTAGTTTCAACGATAAAAAGTGTAGCCTGCCTGCGCTTTGCAGGATTGCCTATTCCGCCGGAGTATTTGCCCGATCCTCCGAAACTCCCCGCCTTTCGGTACCGGCTATTGACCGAGCAACCCACTCCCCATAAACCGAATTACCGAACAGGCCGGTTAAAGCTTGGATTGTCTAGGAACGAAACGAGAGCAAAAAACCGCTGTTCGAGCCGATAAGGAGAGGAACAAACTCAAATACTTGTCGGGTGTCCCCAGCTCAGTGCCAAGCTCCTAACGGATTCGTATTCTGATAGCGCCTTAGGAACTAAAATGCATCCCCAAAGCCGGGTTCCGAATTTCCCATATTTTGAAATCTGCAGACCCGCGACACGGAAAGCGCCACCCGCAGTTTCCGTAACTGACTTTATTTCATCTTTTCGTAAGGACTTCTCACGACCAGGGTAAACAACCCTAATACAATCATCAGAGACAACCAATGTGTATGGAAAATTCCTTGCAACTTCCCAAAGCTCGCCTAGCCGAGCGCTGACAACGCCACCGATAACCGCTATAACGAAGCTCTTCAGCTTAAAGTGCTCTCCAGAGCGAGTATTCCATTGAATAATCAGTATTTCGACGGCAACGATGGATATCACTATGAACAGAATTCTCTTTGGCATCTGCTTTCTGCCATAGCCAGCCATCTCCGAAGTGACTGTATAGGACTGCATGCTCTTCCCTTTCTACATCAGGAGAGGGCAGCTTTCCAGCAATCAAAAAATGTGGGGCGATTCCCAAATTCACCGTCAGCTAAGTCGAGTCTTTACACAAGTAAACCCCCGACCGGCACTAGTCCAACAACCGCGCTCACGCGGACGGAAAATCAATGACCAGTGACTTTTGCAATTGCTATCCGGCTGGTCGACTTAATCCAGGTTATGGTGAAGGTGGCGGAACCGTCAGAGGCGCAGACAACTCGAAAGTCAGCGCGGATTCAGCGGGAATCTCAATCTGCTTGTTTCCGGTGAACGTGCCGCCTAAAAATCCTGCTCCCGCACCTACGAGAGCCCCAATACCGGCTCCCTTTCCGCCTCCTGCCAATCCCCCAATCAGCGCGCCTCCAGCCGCTCCACCACCGGTCGTTACCGCTGTCCGCTTTCCCTTGCCTTTGATTGTGCTGTCCAGAGTAATCGTCTGAATCTGATAAGTTTGCCCTTTTACAGTGATACTTCTAAGGGTCAGAGACAATTGGCCCTCCCCCTTTACTTTGCCTTTCTCCTTCGCGGTAACAACGGTGCCATTTACGGTCGATCCCTTGGGTATCGCCGTCTGGCCGTCAACAGTCACGGGTTGTGCCACAGTGGCAAGAAAGGTCTGACCTGTTTGACTTGCTTTGGACCCCAGCGCCTGACCGACGGTGACGACCAGATCAGTGCCAGCAGGCACTACAATTGGTGGAGGTGGAACCGCAGTTTGATTGTCGACTCCGGTGATTCCAGGCTCTTGGCGGGCAATCTGTTCCAATTTCTGCTGTGCGGCTGGGCTCTTTGCCGTGCCCGTCAACACTACCTTGCCGTCCTTCGACGCCACACTGACAGTAGAGTCCTTCGTATCCGGGTCCGCTTCAACCCGGCTCTGAATGTCTTTCGAGATTGTCTCGTCGCTGGGCCGGCTGGAACACGCGATCGAGAAACCCAGCAGCAACGCCGTCATCACAATTGCAGTCACAGGTGGGAAGATTTTCCGCACGAGTTTACCCCCAGATACGCTGGTCCTATGGCGCACGATGAAGAGAATGGATAGACCTAACTATCAAGTTCAAATGGCTAACCGATGCCCCGAGCCCATGATAGTCACTTTATAGAGTATTCGCGAGCATCCATGCACGCAGAGAACGCTCGCTTAAATGCGTCGATACCTTGTTGTTGCGTGGCCTTTGCTTGGGCTTCCTGCTGTTGTTGTTGTTGGGCAGTGGCCTGTGCCGCCTGCTGCTTCGATGCTTTGTTGGCTTGTCTTTGCTTTGCTCCACCCACCACAGCCCCCGCAGTGGCTCCAGCGGCTGCTCCTTTACCTGCTTCATCGTCAGCAACCGCTCCAATGACGGCGCCTCCTGCCGCTCCCTTGGCAGCACCCTTTACTCGGCCGCCCTTCACCTGTTTGGCATTGTCCGCAGCTGCCTGCTGCTCAGCTTTCTTTTGCTCTTCAGTTTTGGTGGCTGGGGGAGGAGCCTGGGGATCGATTCCCGATTGTTGTTTCGCTGAAGCGAAGCACTCGTTTTCATCCTTCAGCTGCTGGTCTGCGCTCTGCTGTTTCTTCGGGTACGCATACATCCCAACGCTCTTCGCGGGGGAAGTTGCCGCACCGGACTGTTGTGCAGCCGGAGCGGATGAGGTTGGGCTGGTCGCAGGCGGGGTATGGGCCAGAAGAGGTACTGCAAAGCTAAACATTGCGAGTAACCGAAGATGTCTCGCCATCGTGTGTCTCCTAGGGGCTCCGCCTCTTGACCGGCTAACGCGGGAGACTCCAAGCCCATGTAAGTGTTGAAAATTCATGATGGGGTGCGCCTGTGCCGCTGTCCCCTAGTAAAACGCTCAGTGTCGTTGGACGCACTTTATCGAGGCTAAATATAGCAGCCACAGGAGAGGTCAGGTCAGGAACGATTAATAGAAAACCTCGGTAGTTGATGACACTTTCGACGATTTGCGTTATACAATCGCGCTCCGATGCGCGGGGTGCCAAATCTATGACGAATCCTGGTCAACATTTCGTGGCGGTCATTGGCGGTGCGATTTCTGGCTCGGTGGCGGCGGAGATTCTGGCGGACAGCGGAATTCGTGTGGCCGTCTTCGAGCAAAACACTCGGCCCTACGGCAAGATCGAAGACGGTCTGCCTCGTTGGCACGTCGATCAGCGCAAACAGGAATACGGCCGAATCGACGCGCGCATGAAGAAGCCGAATGTGTATTTCATCCCCTCTACCAAGCTGGGCCGGGACTTTACTCTCCCCCAGCTTTTCGAGTGGGGCTTCTCGGCGGTGATTCTCGCCAATGGCGCGTGGCGCGACCGCGAATTGGGCGTCCCGGAAGCGGAGCAGTACGTCGGCAAAGGCCTCGTTTACCAAAATCCCTTCATCTACTGGTACAACCACAAAAACGAAAAGGACTATACCGGACCGCGCTATGAGACACCCGACGAAGCCGTAGTCGTAGGCGGTGGGCTGGCTTCGCTTGACGTCGTTAAGGTGCTCCAACTCGAAAACTATGAACGCGCTTTACGGGCTCGCGGCATTCACACCAGCATGCATGAGTTGGAAAAAAGTATTCCGGAGGTATGCAAGGCCCACGGCCTCAAGCCCGAAGAGTTGGGCGTAAAGGGCTGCCTCTTGATTTATCGGCGCCGCGAACAGGACATGCCCCTGGCGCAACCACCCGACAATGCCACGCCCGAGCAGACCGCCAAAACAGAAATGGTTCGGCAGAAAATGTTGCGCCTGGCGCGCGACAAATTCCTGTTTCGCTTCCAGGATCGCAGGCTGACCACAGGCATCATCGTCGAAAATGGACGGCTCGCCGGGCTGAAAGTGGTTGAAACGAAAATCGAGGGACGCAAGGCTGACCCCATCCCCGGCTCGGAACACGAACTCCGCGCGCCGCTGGTCGTTTCTTCGATCGGCTCGGTTCCGGAGAAACTTTCTGGCATCAACATGAATGGGGAATACTACACATTTTCTGGCAAGGATCTGCCACGGTACACCCCTATGGATCGCGTATTCGGCGTCGGAAACGTCGTCACGGGACAGGGAAACATCCGTGTGTCACTGGTGCACAGCCAGAAAGTGACCAAGCGCGTAGTGGATTGCATGAAGAGCGAAGAGGTAAACGCTGGCGCTGGAGCCGGCAGTGCTGAACAACAAGTCGCGGGTGCCATGGACGCCATCGGGAAGCAAATCGAAGTGATCCCGCCGCTTTCAGACAATCAGTTGGCGGCAGTGACGCGCCAGGTTCATGCCCTCCAGCAAAAAGTGGGCTTCACTTCCGACTACGACTCCTGGATTGCCAAGGTGACTCCGCCCGACCTCGAATAGACTGTAATCCTTACAATTCGGATGAGCTTGCGAATTCCAATCTTCATTACACCCACTTCTGCCCACTTTGTTCTCAGCAGTGAATAGCAGACCCACATTTCGTGTTTTCCTGTCTCTGATAATTATCGAGTCTCGCCCGTGGTTGATCGGATCGTCCCATATTATTTTTTGACGGAGTCCAACTAACTGGCACTTTTGACAGTTTTATCGCTGAAGCGGTGCCTGTACCATAATTATTTCCTCTCCACGAATTGGGTTTGCGAAGGTTTGATGGAGTCGCAGGTCGGTCAGGCGGTTCGTTTTATCTAGGCATGGGGCGTAGGAGCTGAAGTTTCCTGACTGGACTGCCGCAGCCGTGGCCCACCGCATCACTGTCTGAACCGCGGCGCTGAAGGGGTGGATCTGAGAGTCTCTGAATTTTCGGATACTGCGAACAATGTGAGGATGTCTCCTATGAGTTTTCCCGATTCCGCTCGTCGTCTGGTCTTTCGCTCAGCGTTTCTGAGCTTATTTTTGCTGGCTGTTCTCGCTTCCATTAGCGGCAAGTCCGTTAAAATCATCACGAGTTGGTTCAATCCAAATTACGAAGGACATACCTTCCACAAAATTCTGGTCATCGGCGTCGCTCATAACCTGGAGGTCCGCGCCGACTTCGAAGATGACATGGCCGCCCAGATTGCCCGTCCGGGCATCGAGGCCATTCCCGGCAACCATATCCTGATGCGCCCGGATCCTGATGTGAAACTTGATCTCGATTACCTGCGTGGCCAGATCTACGACAATCACATTGACGCTGTAGTTGTCTCCCGTCTGCTGAACGTCGACAAGAAAGTGACATACGTCCCGGGCTCGACCTACATCGCCCCCTACCCCTACTACTATTCTTTCTATGGCTACGTAGGCGCTGTGTATCCTCTGGTTTACGATCCTGGATACACTCGGGAAGATACGACAGTTAGCGTTGAGACCAACGTTTACGCCACAAGCAAGCCAGACGGTGACCTGGTGTGGAACGGCGTCAGCAAGTCGTTCAATCCGAAGTCAGCCAAGAAGATGGCCGATGGACTTGTCAAAGAAGTTCCGAAGCAGATGGAGAAAGACGGGCTGCTACCGAAAAAAGTCCCTTCGAACTAAGAACCGCACCTGATTCTGTCACGCGGCGATGGATAAAGACACGACGAAGCCAGCCCCGCAAAGAGCCGAGATTCTACGCACTGCAACTTCACTTCGTTTTGTCATCGCCGGGAGGCGCTTTTGCGGGATGAAGCTTGTTATAGTCCTTTATATACACGCGCAAGCCGGAGTCGCGTGTAAGCTTTGAATAGCCTGCCGAAAGTTGTTCTTTGTAATGATCCAGGAAGAAATCGAGCGGATCATTTTGATCCATGTCGATGAGCACCAAATCCGTATCGTTCATGACCAGCTTGCCGAGGCGTATGCGATTGTTTTTGAAGGCCATGTAATTTCCGGTGCGCGTGTTTTTCATCGGTTTGGCATCTGAATCCCCAAAAACCTGAATGATTTTGTCTCCTTCCATTCGTATGGAGATCACCTTACCTTCAAGATGGGGAGGCGGCAGAATCAGTTCCAGATCAAGAATCAGATCGTCTTCTTTCGCCTCTACTCCTGGAATTTTGCCCTCTTTGATCAAACTGCCCATATCGATACCGAATAGATCCATCAGACCTTTTACCGGGAAATGCAGAGCCTTGATCTTCTCGCTGTGCAGCCGAATTTTTCCGTCTTTGGTGGGAATTAGAATTCCGTCCGTCTCGAACGGGATGTCTCCTTTGTCATGCAGCTTTCCCCTCACTTTCAAGTGCTGATTCTCTACGCTGATGGACAGCTCGGCCAAAGGAGAATTCGGGCGCGCAAAGACATAGGAGTTTAGGACGTTAGCCAGGTCTGATGAATTCATGGCGATCTCTGCCGTGTTTACGCGCAGGTTAAACGAGTCTTTGTCGTCGAAGTTGGGAAATTCATTCTTGCCAAGGGGCACTAACATGCCGTCCAATGATTTTATTTCTACTGCCACGCTCTCCGAAAAACGAAACGTGACATTGCGCATCTGCGCCTGGACGATTCCCTCCTGATTTTCGTTGGCAGGAGGGTTTTGACTAATGACGATTCCCGACGTCGCGGCGCAAAGGAAAACGAACAGAGCCAGCGATACCAAACGCGTACTAGATATGTGAAACGATGAGATCCAGTTTCTTACGATTTGCAATATTGCACCTTTGAAATTTCGTTCTGTGTAGGCCGGAGGCGCATTAGGATGCGTTCACTGAAGTTTCTTGTTCAGTGGCCTCGCGCCCTAGCACAGAAGTTCCTCGCATGACCCCGGTGTGATGTTGCATATCGTAGGAGGGGAAGCGCGACAGACTCTGTGCCTGCCGCGCTTCTTAGGGGTGAGGTGCATCTGATACTGGCGAATCCTCCCTGGCGTCAGCTACAAGAGCGCGCCCAGAAGATTCTGGGAGACAAGAAGCACGCGAAACGGATGCTCTCACGAAGCTATTGTGTCGTGCAGTTCAATACCGCACATAAACTGCCTGGGCTCGCCCGCTAAGTACCAGCCAGTTCCGGTACCCGGTATGTGGTTTTGGCAGGGTTATAGGCGCCTCGATGAGGGTGCCTTTCGCATCATCAGAAACCCATAAACTCATGGTTCGGGCGCTCTCTTATTTGGAAAATAGAACGCGGAGGCGCTATTGCCATTGCGCGGCCTGTTAGCTCTTTGCGCGTTGCTGGGAGGCCTCATCGCCGGCTGGCTCGTGTGGCGCGGTTTCTCCTCGCGACACCAGCTCAGCGAACATTCTGGCTCGACAATCTCCAAACAGCCGATTGTTCTGGCGACCCACACGTTTGACCCAGCGAACCCGCCGCCCGATATGCCACCCCTGGGCTCCGGGGAAAATGCGGAGTGCGATTCCGATTTCCGCTCCAACGCCAGTGTCCGCGGCGAGACTCAACCAACGGATGCCACGCGCGCAATTGTAACTATCTCGCACGTCAACGTGACGCTCCAACTCACCATCAACATCTGGGTGCCCACCGGAGTAACTCAGCATGTGCTCGAACATGAAGATGGCCATCGCCAGATTTCTGAGTTTTACTATCAGACCGCCGACAAACTCGCCGAGCGAATCGCATCAACCTACCTGGGCAAGCAAGTCGAGATCACGGGCACGGATCTGGCCGCCGCCTCCAACAAGATGCTTCAAGAAATGGCCGCCGCTATCACCGAGGAATACGACAAGGAATTAAATCCAGGGCCAACACAACTTCTCTACGACGCAATTACCGACCACGGCCGGAATGAGGTAGTCGTCCAGGATGCCGTCGCTCACGCCCTCAAGAACATTTCCATGGAGTCACCTCAGCCGTCGGTTCTACGAGACTGAACACGCCACCACAAGTTGGCCGGAGAGGCGTCAAGGTCTCGGCGCTGTGCTCCGGGAAGGATGAGGCTAGCGCATTTCTAATCCTCCATCAGGCGGCAGTCGCCGACCGGTTGAGCCCACCGCGTTTATCAGGCGCCGCCTGTGTTTTTAACTGGCGTGAATGCTCCTGTTCCGAATCCTTCCCGCCATTCGCCCTGTGCCAATCGATCGGCGCATCTCCTGCTCCGGCGTGGAAGACTGTTACCTTTGACAGTTCCCAGCGAGGCTAGGCGGCTCTATGTTTCGGTCAAGCAACACACTGGAGGACCCGGATCCCGACACCATCACACACCGGAAGGAGTGCATTTCCAGGTCAAATTCTTTCCATACGTCGACCGGGTCCTCTTCCCCTGGCAAACCGAGGTAAAACGTATCTTGGTCGCAGTACACTTCTCCTGTGAGCCCCATAACCAGGCATTCGTGCAGTTCCGGTCTGTTTTAGAAAAATCAAGACGCACAAGGAGCGCCCCATGGAACCTCCTGTTCCCCCTCTACTCTTTGCTCTGATTCTTCTCATCGGCATGCTGCTTCTGCTCGAAGTCGGCCGTCGGCTTGGTGTCCGGCGCCGTCCGAAAGAATCGGAAGGCGAGCGGGGCGGTCTTAGCACGGTCGAGGGCGCGGTTTTCGCCTTGTTTGGCTTGATGGTAGCGTTCACCTTCTCGGGAGCGGCAACCCGGTTTAACGAAAAACGGATGCTGGTCGCTGAGGAAGCCAATTGCATCGAGACCGCCTATCTGCGCCTGCACTTACTGTCCCATCAGGCACAGCCTGCACTTCAGGAATTGTTCCGCCGCTATCTGGAGTCGCGGCTGGAGACATACCGCAGGCTTCCAGATATGGCGGCGGCCGAAATGGAGATGGCCGAATCCAAGAAGCTCCAGGAAGAAGTCTGGACCGAGGCGATAGCGGCCAGTCGGCTCCCCGATTCTCATCCTTCCTCTGCTTTGTTACTTCTCCCTGCGCTAAACAACATGATCGACATCTCTACCACCCGCACCATGGCTCTGCAAGTTCACCCTCCGAGGATTGTTTATGCGCTTCTGCTCGGCCTGGGTTACATTTGTTCCCTGCTGGCCGGTTTTCGGATGTCGAGTGGCCAACACCGGAGCTGGCTGCACATCCTCGGCTTCACGGTCCTCACCGTCATCATTGTCTACGTCATGCTCGACGTCGAGTACCCGCGTGGTGGCTTGATTCGCCTCGAATCCGCCGACCAGTTGCTTATCAATCTTCGCGACCAGATGAAGTGACGGTGGATGATAGGGCGACAGGTTTGCTGATGACTCCTGGTAAATCGCGTAACCTGACGATGGAATAACGGATCGGTGTTGGACGAGGACGACTTCGAGAAGTCCATTTCGCAGCCTCTCTCCGGATTTGGTCCTCCTTTTGTTCGACGGTGCCCGCCCCCACCCCTATATAACTAAAGGATTTAATTCTTCTCAAGATACTTATTGATTTCAGTAATTTTACTGTAATTGGTTTAAATCTCGAAGAATTGTAACATGAAAGGTTAAGCGTATGGTAATTTTATTATAATTAACTGTACTATAACTGACTTCCCAGAATCGACTACGTGTGGTAGTAATTGGTCCCATCCTGCACTGCTCCGCGCTATGTTCCAACCAACAGATTCTGGGGAGGCAGGTCAATCGGGGTAGGGACCGTAAGGTTGTGCAACTATTTTGCGCACGGAGTGTTCCTAAGTAAGGACACAACTGGAGCAGCACCTGCTTTCATCAATTCGCATTCTTATTACCGATGATTTCGATGATTGGCGACGCCAGGTCCGGTTGCTGCTTCAGGCGCGGTCAGGAATGCAAGTCATTGCTGAGGCGTCGGATGGATCCGAAGCCATTCAGAAGGCCGGAGAATTGAAGCCGGACTTGCTTGTGCTGGACATCGGTCTCCCAACGCTGAATGGAATCGAAGTCGCCCTGCGGGTAAGGCAAGTCTCCCCTGGCTCCAAAATAGTCTTCCTAAGTCAGAACAATGACCTCGACGTTGTGCGGGCAGCTATGCGCGCAGGCGCTCTCGGTTTTGTTCTAAAGACAGACGCCCTCGGCGAACTACTCCCTGCCGTGGATGCGGTTCTTCGGGGAAAGCAGTATGTCAGTAGCAGCTTGAAAGGCTACGAATTCGCCGTCACTTCAACAGAAAAAGCCCCTCGCCGCCATGAGGCTCTGTTTTATTCGGATGACGCGGTTTTCCTGGATGGGTTTGCTCTTTTTATTGCTGCTGCCCTAAACGACGGTAACGCGGCTATTGTGCTCGTTACGAAATCACACCGGGGTAGCCTTCTTCAGAGATTGAAGGCTGAAAGCGCGCATGTAGACGGCGCCATTCAGCAAGGTACGCTCATTTTATTGGATGTTGCCGACACACTCGCCACACTCTTGGTGGATGGTTTGCTTGATCCCATCCGAGTTTTCGAAGGTTTCAGCAGTTTGATCCAGGCAGCCTCCAAAGCAGCGAAGGCAGATCATCCCCGTGTCGTTATTTGTTGCGAGTGCAAAGGTAGCTTGTGGGTAGAAGGTAAAAGGGATGCTGCGATTCGGCTCGAACAAGGCTGCAACGAATTAGCCAAAACACACGAATTGGATATGCTGTGTGCGTATCCATTGAGCAGCTTTCACAGCGAAGAAGACAAGCACGATTTCCAATACATCTGTGTGGAGCACTCAGCGGTCCATTCTCTGTGAGATCGTAAGAGTCAATTCCAGGTTCAACCTGCCGCAGCAGCCTCGCCATTTTCAAGTCGGCGCAGTTCCGATTCCGGCAAAGTGAATTCGGCGGTGCCACATACCAGACAGATTACAATCTCGGAGAATACCCATACGACGGGCTTGTCGAGGTTTTTCAGTCCGGGAAAATGGATGGCCATCTCCGCGGTGAACTTGCTCTGGTTGATTGATCCGCAGGACTTGCATGGCATGTCGATCCCCAATGTAAATCTGGGCCTGGAATCGCACATCGCTTTCACCGGCCCCAAGGCGGACTCGGTTTTTTCGCGGTGATTCTGATGTGCTGTAGACAACTGCTCGCCTCGCTTTGTTGAGTACCTGCCAGGGTCACACTATCGTTCCCTCTCGACGGTTACGAGAACAAAACTACACAGCTGCGGCATCGATGCTGACATCACCATTCATGTTCCAAAATGGCACTGGTCGGTTCCCCATGCAACCGCTGTTCAGCGGAGGATCGAGCCCAACCGAAAGACGGGGCTCCACTCGACCGAAAGACGGGGCAATCCGGCCAAGTTGACAGTCCCCTGTCCCGAGTAGCATACTTTCGCTCTTCAAGAGGGAATGCAAGTCGGGTTCGTCACTCGTTATCTGAACGTTGGACCTTCTTGCCCCTCGTTTCGCTCCCGGAGGCCGAAATGGGTCAGATTTCCCCTCAGGCTACCCTCCAGGTTTGCGTTATATCCCAGAACTGTCTCGCGGAGGCATATCTTTGCGAACTTCTAGGGAGAGAGCGCCTTATCCGCGCGCTAACCCTCAAGCAATTCATGCTCAGTTCGCCACTCCGGCGGGAGAACACCGTTTTCGTCGTCGACCAATGTGGTCTCGAAGTACCACTTGGCGAGTGTCTTCGTCACCTGCGGCCTCGTAGCTCAGACCCAAGATTCCTGATACTGGACCACGACAAATCCAATGAAGGAATCGTGCAACTTCTTGCTATGGGCGCCCATGGGTATGTACCGCATGCTGAGGTGTCCCGCTCGTTGGTTCGGGCGATTTTTCTCGTTGCCGCGAATGAGTTCTGGGTTCCACACGACGCTTTTATGGAATTCCTGCGTGAGGCATCCTCTGTGCTTCGGAAAGACACTCGGGATTGTCAGACAACCACCCCACGGGAAAATGAGATTCTGGAACTCGTGCGCATTCGTCTCTCAAATAGAGAGATTGCCGAGCTTTTGCAAATCCGCGTGAGCACCGTAAAGTTCCATCTCTCGAATATTCTTTCGAAAATGCAGGCCAAGAGTCGGCGCGACTTAAGAACCGTCCCATCCGAACAACTATGGAAAATGCTGACCTCCTAAACTATAATCTGCGAGATCTCATTGACAATATTCCCAAAGCTGGTATCACAAAGCAGGTCGTTTTGCAGGTCCCTCATGCGGTACCTTCTGCCGCTTTTTTATTTCTGCGCGCCTCCAAGTGGCACAGTCACTCCTGACTTTCTCAAAAATTTAGAAAGGACCAAGACAGATACCCGTCGACCAACCAATCGAGGGAACAAGGTTCTCAGCCCATTTTCCCCCGCCAAAATTCGGCATGCGGACCCGCGTCTCGTAACGCTCACGCACGACAAACCAAGTGGTAGCAAGCTGAATTATGTTTACTTCCAAGCCCTTTAGAATCAATACTTGTGAAAAACGCTCGCAAGTATTGATTCTAATCCACTTACGCACATATCTAAGTTGTTTAAAATCAACACTTACAGAAAAACGGAGGGAGCCGGCCGTAAAATGAGCAGGCCGACACGCTGGCTTAGCAACCTCGAACCACCTCGCTCAAAGTTCCAAAATCTACGCCAGCTACAATGGCCATGAGATTCCGAGTCTCCCTGCGATTGAAGTGACGATTATCCCGCGTGGGCGTACATGTCCCAGCCGAGATAACGCGACGCGGCTTCATGCACCGCCGGCGCCACCGAAGAGAAATTCGCAGCAACGTGATGCTCGAATCCCTTCTCGCAAATGTAGTGCAGCAGTTTCTGCAGTCCGGGAATTTCCACCACGCCCGCGCCGCCGAACGTATCGAGCGGATCGTCCGTAAACCTGCCGCTCCCCGTATACCCGCGGATTCGCCCAGAAGTGTCGTCGGTCGAAAAACGTGCAAAGCACATCGCTCCCGCTTTCACCTGCCCCACGCACGTTCCGAATGTATTTTCCTTCCCTACCGTTCCTGCGATGATTTCCTGAAAATCCATTTTGACGCTTTTGAAAAAATGCTTTGGCAAATTGCTGCAGTGGAAGCACACCGCTTTGTTCGGATCGTTCCCGTAATTGTTGTTCCAATCGAGCAGCGCGCTCGGCGTTTCCGAGGCCAGTTGCAGCGCGTGCATCCCCAGCACGCCGCACACGTCGACTTCGCAAGCGCTCGAAAGCAGCGAGTCGCTCATCATGCTCATCACCGTGCACGGCACCACGCCGAGATTTTCCTCGAGCGAAGTCCAGCACTGCACCGCGCTGATCTGCAAATCCGTTGCTTTCATCCACTGATCGATCACCACGCCCAGCTTCGCCATCTTCATCAGCGCCGCGTGCGGAATGTCCGTCGTCGTCACATATTTCTGGATGGATTGCAGCTTCTGCACCGCCGCATCATCCGTGTCTTTCATCTTGCCGATGCGCCCAAGCACTTCCGAAAGATCAAGTGTCTCGACGGAAATGCCGCTTGCCTCCAGCAGTTTCTCGCTATAGCGCACCGTGTTGAAAGCCGTCGGCCGCGCGCCCACCGCGCCGATGCGCAGATTCTTCAGCCCCTTCACAATCCGGCAAACGCCGGCGAACCATTCGAGGTCCCTAGTGAACTCCGGCGAATCCGGGGCTTCCGTGTGCAGCGTGGTCAGCGAATAAGGAATCCCGTATTGCCTTAGATTGTTGCAGGCCGACATTTTCCCGCAGAAACTGTCGCGCCGGTGCGTGATGGTCATCTTGGACTGCGTGTCCGGCGTCGCCTGCACCAGCACCGGCACGCGAAGACCGGCCAGCCGCAAAGTATCGGCGATCGCTCGCTCGTCTCCAAAATTCGGCAGCGTCACAATCACGCCGTCAATCGCGTCGGCTTTCGATTTGAATACCGCCGCGCAACGCTTCGCTTCTTCGTACGTTTCCACCGCGCCGTGTTTGCTCTGCTCCGGATCGAGTACCACTACGTCCATGCCCGCCTTCTGCAGGACCGCGGTCATCTCGTCCCGCCCGGATTTCGCCAGATGCGCCGGAAAAAATCCCCGGTTCCCCACAATCAACCCCATCGTCATTTTTCTCTTGTATGCCATGGTCCCTAAGTAGCTTCCTCTCTCACACGCCTCGGGTTCGGGCGTCATTGAAACGCTTAATCACTTCGAACTTCTCATTGCACTAGCCCGGTGTTGGCTTGCAAACGGCAACTACCACGCAGTTCTGTCGGCGTATCGTACACCTGAAACGCTCTCAAAGGTCACAAGCGAGACACAAGCGAGCCGCAAACTTTACAATAGACGCAAGGGTGGGACGCAAGCATTTGGAATCGAGGACGAAATCGCTCGCGGCATTTCACCAAATCTTCCAGTACATCGGGCGCACCAGAGCAGCCGCTCAATGTGCTCCTGCGGCGGAGAGGAAATTCCCGTAGCCGACAATCACGGTTGAGCCAACGAGGAGGATTAGCGCCAGGGTGAGAAAACTCATCGCGGGAGTTCCCGCGCCGCGCCACTCCTTGAAACCAAGTCCCCAGAGCGTGCTGAAGATGATGATGCTGGCCATGTGCAGAGTCCAACTGGAAAAGCCGTACTTGCCCATCTGGGTTTCGCCCATGGTGTAGAAAAAGAATTGGAAATACCAGGTGGTTCCGGCGAGAGCGCACCAAAGGTAGTTAGCGAGCATGGGAACGCGAACTGTGTCTGATTTATGCGGACCGGGAATGTGTTCGACAACTTCGCGAGCGGGAGCGTCGATCGCGGTTTCCAGCGGAGTTTCGTTGTGGGGTGCGGGATACTTTTTGGGATCGGCGGAGAAATACTGGAAGCCAGATTTGTTTTTGATGTTCAGAGCAACGCACCAGATAAAATTGGTGGTGAAGCCGCCGATCAGAACGACAACCAGAACGGGCAAGCCCTGCCAAAGCGACGGCGTGCCATGCTTCATGGTGAGCAACTTGATCGGAGCGCCGGCGGCTAGTCCATACGCGAAGCACGCGCTCATCACTCCGGACAGCGTGGCGACCGCGACACCTTTTTTCAGATCAAATTCCCGGATGACCGCTGTCTTTTGTTCGGGAGACATTCTGCGTTCTTTCAAGATTCCGGCGACGCCCGCCGCTGCGATCCCTAAAAGACAAACGAAGACGCCTGCAAGGATAATGCGTCCGGAAAGGGTGCCTAGGACTTGAGTGGCGAAGACCCCGGCAAATAAGGGAGGCATCAGTGTGCCGAAAGCGGCGCAGAGACCGAGGACAACGGCCATGCCGAGGGAAAGGCCAAGGAATCGCATGGTAAGGCCGAAGGTCAGTCCACCCACGCCCCAGAGAAGGCCAAAGAAAACAGCCCAGAAAATGGTAGAGCGCGGAGCTTCGGAAAGAACTTGAAGCAGATCACGCGTGAGGAAAGACGCCAGAATCCACGGAACAATAATCCAGCTGAAAAAACCGCCGGCGAGCCAGTAGGTTTCCCACGACCAGCGCTTCACACCGCGGTAGGGAACGTAAAAGCTGGCGGATGCCAAGCCTCCGAGCCAGTGAAAGAAAACGCCGAGCGCAGGATTAGGGATCACGAAGTCCTCGTTTGAAAATTAGATATGAAAAACCTCTTCGAGCGGAGCCATGGCTTGGTCTGGCAAAAGGCCCTGAGGCTGCACGAAGAATCGGGACATTTCGCGCTGCCAACGGTCGTTGACTTCGCGCGAAGCCATGCCGGCGCGTGCGCGCTCGAAATCTTCGGTCTCGAGATACCCGACGAGGAGGCCATCTGCTCGGAGGAAGAGCGAATAATTGTTCCAGCCTGTTTCGCGGAGGGCGTTGATCATCTCCGGCCAAACGGCACGGTGCCGTTCCTTGTATTCGACGAGAAGTTCCGTTTTCACTTGAAGCACGAAACAGATTCTCTTCATGCATTCACCCGTTTACCGGCTGGCGAAAAATCTTACCTAGCTAAGAAATTCCAAGGCTACCGAAGAAGGGCTTCCGGGAGGCCACCGTCGACCGGAATGATGTGACCTGTCGTGCGCGCGCTATCTTCGCTGGCGAGCCAGACAATGGCGGCAGCGCAGAGTTCGGGAGTAATTGGCTGCTTGGTGAGAGTACGCTGCGCATAGAAATTCGCAAGTTTGTCGCGCAACTCTTCGGTGGAGCCGGACTCGGCGAAAGCGATTTTGTATTTTTGGAGGGATTGCATCACGCGATCGCGGGGAAACATGGTGGAACCGGCAACAACGGTGGCGGGAGCAATGCCGTTGACGCGAACGGCTGGTCCCAGCTTGATGGCGAGCTCGCGAATCAAGTGGTGGAGAGCAGCTTTGCTGGTGTCGTAGGCTTCGCTCCCTTTTTTTGGCACGACGGCATTCGCAGAACTCGTCAGCACCATGGCGCCGGATAGGCCTTGGTCCTGAAACGTTTGTTCGGTGGCGCGGGCAAGAAGATAGTTGCCGGTTACGTTGACGAGAAACGTTTTGGCCCAGAGCGCATCGGAGAGTTCGCCATCCGCGCCAGGGACCGGATAGATGGCGGCGGTGTTGACGACGATGTCGATGCCGCCAAATTCGAGGATGGTGCGACGGACAGCTTCTTGGAGGCTCGGCAAGGAACTCAAGTCGACGCCAGTTGACGCTGCAAACTCGGGAGTCGAAACGGCGCCGGCTTGCTCCGCGACTTTTTTGGCGCCGGCTTCGTCGAAATCGGCGACGAGCAGATGAGCTCCCTTGCGGGCGAGGAGAAGAGCGACTTCCCTTCCAATGCCGCTAGCGCCGCCGATAATCAGCCCGATTTTGCGGCTGAACTGCGCATCCGCGGGCATGCGCTGGAGTTTGGCTTCTTCGAGAGCCCAGTATTCGATACGGAAGGCTTCGGAGCGCGGTAACGCGACGTAATTGTGAAAGTGAGTGAACTGCTTGGATTGCTCGGGACGGCGAGCTTGCGGGAGAGGATGAGAGACTTCGCCGTCTTCGAGGGCATTGGCGCCAGCCATTACGTGAATGGCGTTGATGAAGAATTCCGTGGTGATGCGGGCTTCTTTCTTGTTTTTGCCGAAGCCGAAGAGGCCGACACCGGGAACAATCACGACGGAGGGATTGGAATCGCGGAGCTTGGGAGAATCGGCGGTGGCCCATTCTTCGTAGTATTTCTTGTATGAGGCGCGATAGTCGACGACTTGCGTGTGGATACTGGCCTTGAGAGCAGCGAGATCTTGTTTCGATGGATCCCAATTCAGAAACAATGGGCAGACGCGAGTGCGCAAGAAATGATCGGGGCAACTGGTGCCGAGATTGCTTAGGTCACGGGACCATTTTGAGCCAGCAAAGAGGAGCGCGTCTTCGTGATCCGTGTAGTGAGCGATGACTCGGCGATTGGAGGACACAAGGCCGCGCAGTGTGGGAAGAATCTCCGCGGCGATTTGTAAGCGGTCCGGGCGGGCGTGATGTTCCAGGCCACCAAAGAGCGGGCCTTTCTGGGCCTGATGTTTGGCGATGAATTCGCCCATCTGGTCGATCGTTTGAATACTGCTGAGATAGCAGTCGCGCTGCGACATGCCCCAGGTGAAGAGGCCATGGCCGCCGAGTAAAATTCCATCGATGCCGAGATTTTCGCGGACAGCTTTTTCGATGAGCAGAGCCACTTCGAAGCCGGGGCGTTGCCAAGGAACCCAGACGATTTTGCGGCCGAACTCGCGATTGAACTGTTCGAGCTTGCGCTGGCCGTTGGCGCTGCCAGCGAGGGCGATGGCCCAATCCGGATGAAGATGGTCCACGTGAGGAAAAGGAAGAAGCGCGTGGAGCGGCGTGTCGATAGAAGCGGCCACGCGGTTTTCTCCGAAGGCAGAGAGCGGATAGAAGCTGACCATTTCGTCTTCGTGGGCTTCGCCGCGGTAGAGATCTTTGAGCTGCTCGAGCCGGTCTTGATATAGCAGCGCGAAACCGGATTCCTTGATGGAGCCGAGGTCGCCACCGCTGCCTTTTACGGCGAGAACGCGTGTGGGCTTTCCGGTGAAAGGATCGGGGAGATCCATCTTCGAACTGGTATTGCCGCCGCCAAAATTGGTGATGCGCAGATCCGCGCCGAGAAGGTTGGAACGGTAGCGAAGAAGGTCGAGGGGATTATCGGCAAGTTTTTCGGCAGCAGCGGAATCCCACAGATCCGCCAGGTGTGTTAGTTTCCAGATTTCGCTTTTGATTTCAGGCATAGACAACCTCGCAATACTGTTCGAATCGTTTTGCCTGGCGATCCCACGTTGCGGGATCGACGGGTTCAAATACTTCGACCGGGAAAGAGCGTTCCATGACGTCACGAACTTCTTTCAGGGAAGCAGAGGCACCGGTGGCCAGAATTTGCAGCGCTACGTTGCCAAGCGCGGTCGCTTCCGCGGGGCCCGCGATAACTCTCCGACCGGTGGCGTCCGCGGTCATTTGATCGAGCAGGCGGTTTTTGGAGCCGCCGCCGATGACACGAATCTGTTCGATGCGGCGGCCGATGAGTTCTTCCAGATTCGATACTACCAGGCGGTATTTGAGAGCGAGGCTCTCCAGGATGGCCCGTGTATAGGCGGGCGGCGATGCGGGGGCGGGCTGCTGTGTTTGGGAGCAAAAGCGATCGATCATGGCGGGCATGTCGCCGGGACGCAGGAAAGATTCGTGATCGGGGTCAACGAGAGTCACGAAAGACGATTCACGTGAGGCGAGTTCCATCAACTCGAGATAATCGTGGCATTTTCCCTGAGCCTCCCAGGTCTGGCGGCAGCATTGAAGCATCCAGAGGCCCATGACGTTTTTCAGGAGGCGCGTGGTGCCGTTGACGCCGCCTTCGTTGGTGAAATTCATTTGCAAGGCCTTGGGATTGATGACCGGGGCATCGAGTTCCGTGCCGAGGAGCGACCAGGTTCCGGAGCTTAGGAAGGCTGTGCCTTCGCGAGCGGAGATGGCGGCGACGGCTGAACCGGTGTCGTGTGTGGCCGGAGCAATCACCGGCGTATCCGCAAGAGAAGAATGACGTGCAATGTGCGGCGACAATTTACCGAGGAGAGTGCCCGGCTCGACGATGTCCGGCCAGAAATGGGTGGGTAAGCCGAGGCGCCCGATCAAATCGTTTGCCCAAGTTCTGGTGCGAGGATTGACGAGTTGCGTGGTGGTGGCGTTGGTGTACTCGCAAACGGCGTTGCCCGTGAGCCAGAAATGGAACAGGTCGGGAATGGTGAGAAACTTTTGCGCTGCTTTCAATAGTGAGGGAGTGTCCTGAGCGGCGGCAAAAAGTTGGTAGAGCGTGTTGATGGACATGAACTGAATTCCGGTGGCCATGTAGATTTCTTCGCTGGGAACTTTGCGGAAGACTTGTTCCATGCGGTTCGCGGTGCGCGCATCGCGATAGTGATAAGGATTCTGGAGCAACTCTCCCTTTTCGCCGAGAAGGGCGTAGTCCACGCCCCAGGCATCGACTCCGATTCCCGCGAGCTGCATCTCCTCCACAGAGGAGAGCGCTTTGCGGACTTCCGACCAGAGGCGAGCGACGTCCCAGTGAAGACTGCCGCCGTATTCCACCGGCTCGTTCTTGAAGCGATGAATTTCCTGCGTGGTCAAAACGCCGGAGTGAAGGTGGGCAAGAATGGCGCGGCCGCTTTCGGCGCCAAAATCGAGGGCGAGATAAGGTTTGGAAGAGCCGGAGCTAGGCATACGAGGATACGCTTTGCGAATTTCTGGCGGAGCGCTGTTGCGTGATGCGTTCGAGGTATCCGCTCTGGCGGAAAGCGTCGAGGGGATTGATGGGGACGCCCTTGGAGCGCCGCCATTCCTGAATGGCCGGGCGGACGTCGGTGGCAAACGCGTCTTGCAGGAAGGATTCCGCTTTCACCAGATCGCAGCGCTTTTGCGCATCCGCGAGGTCGGGGTGGTTGACGAGGCAAGCCTTTGCAAAGAATTCTTGTGCCATGCAAACGGTCTGCAGCATCGCCTCGATTTTCCCTTTGAGATTGTGGCTCTGATCGATCATGTAGGCGATGTCGGCTTGTTTGCTAGTCTCCCACTCGTAAAAAAGGATTTCGTGGAAGATGCGGAAGACCTGGTAAGGATCGATGGAGCCAAGAGTGAGGTCGTCATCGGCGTAACGGCGATCGTTAAAATGAAAACCGCCGAGCATGTCTTCGGAAAGGAGCCAGGCGACGATTTGTTCGATATTTTGCGCGGCGTAATGATGGCCGGTGTCGACGAGAACTTTGGCCTGCGGGCCGGCATGGCGGGCGAGAAGCAGGGCCATGCCCCAGTCGGCGATGTCGGTGTGGTAGAAGGCGGGCTCGAACGGTTTGTACTCGACGAGGAGGCGCTGGCCGGCGGAAAGATCGGCGTGAGCGGATTTGAGGAGTTCCTGAAACCAAAGCTTTCGCTGGCGGATGTTGGCAGTGCCGGGATAATTCGAGCCGTCGGCAAACCATAGAGAGATGTCGCGAGTCTGGAGGCCGCGGGCGATCGCGATGCTGTCTCGCGTGTGCTGGAGCGCCTGCGCGCGGATGGCGGGATCGGGATTGCCGAAGGATCCGTGCTTGTATTCCTGATCCTGAAAGAGGTTCGGATTAATGGAGCCGGGCTTTACCCCGTAGCGTTCGGCGAAGGAATGGATTTCCAGAACGCTCTGGATTCCGTTGGGAAAATCCCAGAGCACATGAAGAGCGATGGTCGGGCAGGCGCCGGTGAGTGCGTGGACTTGGCCGGCATCGCTGAATTTTTCTTCGGTGGTAGTAGCGGCGGCAGGTTGGATGAATTTGCCGAAGCGCGTGCCGGTGTTGGCAAAACCCCAGGAGGGAATCTCAATGCGAAATTTGTCCAAAGCCTGGAAGATGCGGTCGGAGTTGGGTGGGTTCATGGGCTGCCCCTGCGCAGAAGAGAGTACATAAGGGATCGCACGGAGGTCACGCGGTTTTTGCGGATGGAGGGGCGGCGGGAGAGAGGTCAAACAGTTAAAAGAGGGAAGGAATCAGAGGGATTGGTGAACCGGGGAGGACTCGAACCTCCAACCCGTTGTCACCAGCCTTAAGTCTAAGTTCAGAACTCCTGACATACCTCCAAAAAAGTGGCCAGAATTCAGGTTTATCGAGATTGGGGTGCGGACCTAAACCTGTCCGCTTTTTGAGTCTGCAACTGTAGGTTCCAGGGGTTCCGATTCCACGGGATCCGAACGAAAAGTGCTTAGAGTTTTCTTTTGCTGATCTGTTAGGAACTGCAACCTGCTTAGTTTTTCGCTTCCCTGGGTGCGGACCTAAACCTGTCCGCTTTTTGAATTGCTGGAGGATAGGACATGCTAAGAAACCATGAGCCCGGCGCCACCTCAAAAGGAACTTTTTGCCCGTCCTACTCCAACTCCCGGTACTGTTTTTGTAAACGATCGCGTTTGTGTACAGACCGAGGAAGAACAGCGAGTAGTTTTCGTCCATGGCATCGTCTTTTCCCACTATCCCATCGAAGATCGTATTGCCGAGGCCTACGCCATGGTTACGCTTTTCGAATCGGGATACGCGGATCAGAACGATATCGCACGCTGCTTCGGCTACTCGGTCCGAACGCTTCGCCGCTATCAAGAGCACCTCAAGGCTGGTGGACTGAGCGCGCTGGCGCGCCCGGGAGGACGACCTGCAGGCAGTTCTTCCGGACGCAAGAAAAAACAGCAGCGAAACCAAACTATTCTCCGCCTCAAAACCAAGGGGATGAGCAATCGATGGATTGCCGGCCGCCTTGGCGTCGACGAAAAAACGGTCCGCAAGAACCTCCGTCGGCTCGGCTGGAAATCGGATCCTGAACCAGATCTGCTCTTCTTCTCGAAAAGCGATTCGCAAGCAAAGCAGGTCCCGGTTTCCGCAAATAAGTTGATCGAGACATCGCGTTCCGCTGCGGAACAGCCTCCAGACAAGAGGCCGCAACAACAAACCGATTCGGCGGCGAAAAGTTTTGACACAAACCCTCTCGATCGGTCCATGGATCGTCTCCTGGCCGCCATGGGACTTCTCGACGATGCCCTTCCGGTGTTTGCTCCCTCACGAAGTCTGCCAAGAGCAGGTGTGCTATTAGCCATTCCAGCGCTCGTTGCCAGTGGCTTGCTCTCGACGGCCGAGAAAATTTACGGCAGCCTTGGGCCTGCTTTCTATGGACTGCGCACTACTCTGGTTGCCTATGTTCTTTTGGCGCTTCTGAGGATTCCTCGGCCGGAGACGTTAAAAGAGTATCCGCCCGGAGAACTCGGTCGCATTGTCGGTCTCGATCGCATGCCGGAAGTGAAGACACTGCGCCGCAAACTCGCACGTCTCGCTTCTCTAAAGGGCAGTTATCGACTCGGCCGCGAGGTCGCTCGGCAACGCATCGCCGAACGTGGAAAGGTACTCGGGTTCCTCTATATTGACGGCCACGTTCGGGCCTACCACGGCAAACGTAAGGTTCCGAAAGCCTATGTGACACGAATGCATCTCGCCGCACCCGCAAGCACCGATTACTGGGTCAACGATCAACGCGGCGATCCCTTATTTGTGGTCACTGCCGAGGCCAATGCGGCCATGACTAAAATGCTCATCCCGGTTTTAAGCGAGGTACGAGAGCTCCTGGGATCGCGCCGGCATTCCACAGTTGTTTTTGATCGCGCTGGTTGGAGCCCAGGAGTATTTCAGGAGCTGCTGGCTATGGGTTTTGACATCTTGACCTATCGGAAGGGGCGCATTCGGCACATCGCCGAAAAGAGATTCACTCTGCACAAGGCCAAGTTGGATGGTCGGCCGGTCGAATACCTGCTCCATGACCAACCCGTGCGATTTCTAAAAGGAAAGCTGCGACTACGTCAGGTGACTCGCCTGACAGAGACCGGCCATCAGACACCGATCGTGACGAGCCGCTGGGAGCTACGCGCCATGGTGGTTGCTCATCGCATGTTCGAGCGCTGGCGCCAGGAGAATTTCTTTAAGTACCTGCGGGAGGAGTATCTGATCGATGCTCTCGCAGACTATCAGGTCGAACCCGACGATCCCGGCCGTTCCGTCCCCAACCCGGCACGGAAAGCCGCCGTGAAAGAGGTTCACGCCGCACGTGTTCATCTTAGGAAACTACGGGAAAGCTATGGCGCAGCGGCAATCGATTACATCCATGGACCAAAGATTCTGGTTTTGAGATTGCGGAAGAGAAAATTCGCGTGGAGATTGAAAAGGCTACAAACCACATCAAGAGACTCCAGGCTCGGCGCGACTCTTTTCCTGCTCGCATGACAGTCGCAGATGCCCAAAAGGGCCAGGAGATGGTGAAACTTTCTACCGAACGCAAACACCTAACCAACGTTCTGAAAATGGTTGCATATCAGTCCGAGAGCGATCTGGTTGAGCTGATTCGTCCCCACTACAACCGCGTTGAAGATGAAGGGCGCACTTTCATTCAGATGGCGCTGCAGGATACAGCGGACATCGAGCCGATGAACGACCGACTTCGTATAAAGCTAGCCCCGCTCAGTTCGACACATCGGTCGCGGGTCCTCGAATCCCTTTGTGTTGCACTCAACAAAACAAAAACGCTGTTCCCGGGCACCCGGCTTCAAATGCATTATGTGGTCGCACCTCTCTGTTTTTGAATCGAAAAGCGGCCAGGTTCCCGACCAACCATGTCAGGAGTTCTGAAGTTATTGATTCGTCTAGCTTGTTCTCACGTCTTAGTACTCGGTTTTGGATGGTGTTTGGCGCTTAATGTTCCCTTATTGTTCCCCTCGAAGAGGTGTGTCAATTCGAATGAAGTAGCGCAGGACGTGGCAAGATGTTTTCCTTGGAGGCACCATGAAAAAAACATTTCAAAGAATCATAAGCAAGACCACGGCTTCAGACGGGCGCATCATGAAAAAATCACCTCACCGAAACCATCTCTTTCCCAACTTCTGGATAAGTATCTCCAACACCTGGCTGTGAAGGGCTTCAGCGAGAGCACGGTCAGGGTGCGCCGCGTCCACATGGAGATGTTTCTGAAATGGTGTCGAAGATGTCGGGCCACCGGAACGAACCAAATTACGCGGACCTCCCTAGAAAGCTATCAGCGATATTTGTTCCAGTATAAGAAAAAAGACGGCCAGCCGTTGGCGGTCGCTAGCCAACACTCCCGGCTCGCGCCTCTCAAGGTCTGGTTTAAGTGGCTGACTCAGCGAAAGTATATTCCGAAAGACCCGGCAGTGGAGTTGGAGTTGCCGCGCGTCGGCTACAAGCTACCAAGCGTAATGAACAAAGACGAGGCTGAACGCGTTCTGGGTCAGCCGAAGATAGAAGTCCCGTTGGGCGTCCGGGATCGAGCCATGCTCGAAATTCTCTATTCCAGCGGATTGCGCCGCATGGAGCTTCTACACTTGAAGCTGTATGACGTGGATCAAAAACACGGCCTGATAACCGTGCGAGAAGGAAAAGGTAAGAGAGACCGTGTGGTTCCGATCGGTGAACGTGCGCTAGCCTGGCTGGACATGTATCTAAACACGTTGAGACCTGAAATCGTGCGGCAGCCAGACAATGGCATCGTATTTCTCACTTCGAATGGCGTCCCATTTACACCGAACCACCTGAGCTGGCTTGCCAGACGATACGTGGAATCTGCCGGGATCGGGAAGGGCGGGGCGTGCCACATCTTCCGCCACACCATGGCCACATTAATGCTAGAAGGCGGCGCGGACATTCGCTACATCCAAGCCATGCTCGGTCACGTGAGGCTCGACACCACGCAAATCTACACCCACGTTTCGATTCGTACTTTGAAACAAGTCCACACAACGACTCATCCAGGGGCGCGGTTGCGACCGCACACCGACGACAGTGGAAAGCCGGAGATGACCTCCGAACAATCTTCGGGAGTGGGCGATTTGCCGGAGTTGAAGTGAGTTTTTATTAGACAGAACAGAATGGGCACACCGCTCCCGGAGAGCACTACATGAGTCGGTCATCCAGAAAGTAGAATCCAGGGGATGAGTCCAACCAGCCAGCAAGCATCACGGGAAGAGGCCTGTCAAACCTCATGCTCAGTGGACTGGTCGGCGGAACCGGTGCCAGAATATCCGCAGGCATCGTACTACCGGCACACGATGGCGACGCTGATGCTGGACAACGGCGCGGACGTGCGCTACATCCAGGAGATGTTGGGGCACGCGGACTTGCAGAGCACGCAGATATACACGCAGGTATCCATCGGGAGACTGAAGCGCATCCACGAGGCCACGCATCCGGGCGCGATGCTGGAAAAGAAAAAACCCGCGAGCACAAACGTAGTGACACAAGACGAAGAATCGCTGCGAGCGGATCTCCTGGCCACGCTCGACGCGGAAGCACAAGAAGAATCCGAATAGACCGACTGTGGGGCAGGCAGGCGACAGAAGGCAGCTTCTGTCGAGCGGAGTGCGGGAAGGCTCGTGCAGTTCGAGGCCGCGTCGGATAACGAGCTCGTTATCGGATGCGCCGCGCGCAGCAAGAATTTCGCATGAAGATTCTAACCCCTGGGATGGCCTAGAGTTGGGCGGAGATTCGCACGGAAGGAGATTCGCATTTGCATTTTTCTGGCGGGTTTGGTAGTTTCTTGCTGTTATATGAAAGCAGATCGAGCGTTAGCCAAGCTCTCCACCCTGGCGCTAGAGAATCGCCGCCACGGGCTGGCCATAAGTCTGCCCCGGGCGGAGCAGACCCTGCGTGGCACACTGCTGCAACGCTATGTCACCTGCGGCAAGCCCGATTGTAAGTGTGCCCGTGGGGAACGGCACGGTCCCAGCTGGTACCTCACAGTTACCTTGGCGCCGGGCCGAACGACAGGCGCTGTGGTGCCTGGCGAACAACTCGAACAAGTGCGGCAGTGGGTAGAGAATTACCAGCGGATGAAGCAAGACCTGGAGAGCATCTCGGCCATTAACCGCGAACTCCTGCGGCGCAAGCGTCCGGGTTCCCAAAAGAGCAGCAAGAAAGGGTAAGGAAAGTGGAAGAACATTTTCACGTTTGTGTCTGATTTATCTTGCATTTATAAGAATGCACGCAACGCAAAAACACGAACTGCCTTCGTTCTCTGGCTATCTCCGCAAAGTCTTCCATTTCCGGAAGGCGGTCGCCACCCTCCGCGATGGCCGGCAAGACCCGGACATCTCTCCGCAAACGGTGTTTCTTGCTTTGTTTCATGGGTTCGTCTTTCGCCTCAGCAGTTTCCTGCAACTACAGGCGGATCTGGCGCAACCCCAGCTGCAACACTGCACCGAGGCTCCTCGGGCCTTCGGCGATGACGTCCTGCGTTACAGTCTGGCGAGCTTTGCGCTAGAACCGCTGGAACAGATGTTGGTGAACCTCAATCGCCGACTGAAACGGAATAAAGCCCTGGACCCCGGTCGCGTGCAGGGACGCGTGGTGGCGGCACTGGACGGCATCGAGGTGCTCAGCAGTTTCAGTCGCTGTTGTGAGTTCTGTCTGCAACGACGGGTCGTTTCCCTGGACGAACAAGGGCAGCCCGTCGAGCAGATCCAGTATTACCATCGCTTGGTGGGCTGCCAGGTGGTCAGCAGCCCGGTCAAGCCCATCCTGGCGCTCGAGTGGGTTCGCCCGAACGAGGGGGAGGACACCGCGGCGCTACGCTTGCTGCGCAGACTGCCCGAGATTTATGGCAGCCGCTTCTTCGACATCCTGTTGCTCGATTCGCTTTACGCGCAAACACCGGTTCTCCAGCTAGCCAAAGAGATCGATTGGGATTTGGTCATCACCCTGAAACAGGAAAACCGCACGCTGTATCAAGATGCCCAGGGCTTGTTTCAAGGCCGAGCACCCGACGATCAACTCACCGAAAAGCATGGCCACAACATTGTCGAAGCACAACTCTGGCAGGCCGAGGATCTTCCCTTCACCGAGGAGCATCCGCAACCGATGCGGGTGGTGCGCTCGGAAGAACGAAAAGTAGAATGGCACTACCGACAGGGAAAGCGTGTCTCGGAGAGCAAGTCCGAAAAATGGGTGTGGATTACCACGTTAGAAGCGAAAACCTTTTCTATCCGGCTGGTGCGCCAACTAGGTCATCAGCGCTGGCTGCTGGAAAATAATGCCTGGTGCGATCTCACCAAACACTGGGCTCTCAAGCATGGCTTCCTGCATGCCTGTAAACATCGGCCGCAGCGCCGCGATGCCGAAGGCCAACTCCAGCCCTTGCCCAACCACGGATTGCAGGCGGTCACACTGATTCTTTGCATCGCCTTCGTACTCTGCTCAGCTTTTGCTCGTTTGCATTCCAAACTGTTTCGCCGCTACCGACTCAGCATGCTGGAGGTCTCTCGTCAACTCTATCGCTCGCTGTGGCGCCTGCAGCCGCCTATTCGAGCTCCGGACAAATGATCGTTTTGCACCGTTGCTCCATTTCGCTAACAGCCCCTCCGACTGCGGACTCTGCAGTTCGTGGAAGGCCGTTCCCCAAAACGGTCTCCGATCCTCGAATTTACTGACCGGACCTCCGTTGGGACTCCAAAAAGCCCCTGCGAATCTCCTCGGCAGCACCGCCATAGGGCTTCTTCTACAAATGTGAGAGCCTTAGGCTGATCCGGCAACCGCAATGCGAGATTCCTGCCGCGCGCAGCGTCCTGCGTGTTCCACGGAGCACGATATGCTATACTTGTATAGCGAGGTACTGATGCTGGCCATTCGACTTCCGCAGTCCATCGAAAAACGCCTGGAGAAGCTCGCCCGGCGCACCGGGCGCACCAAGACCTACTATGTCCGTGAAGCCATCCTCGAACATCTGGAGGATATCGAGGACCTGTATCTGGCCGAAGGCGCGCTGGAACGGGTCCGCAGCGGTGAAGAGCAAACTATCCCCTTGAAGAAAGTCATGAAGCGGCATGGCTCACAACGTTGAGCTGTCAGAATCAGCGGACCGGGAACTCGGCAAGCTCGACGCGCAGCAGGCCAAGCGCATCCTGAAGTTCCTTCATGAGCGAGTCGCCAAGTTGGACGATCCCCGCAGCCTCGGAGAGGCGCTGCACGGCTCACGACTTGGGGAGTTCTGGAAATACCGCGTGGGTGATTACCGGCTTATCTGCAAGATCGAAGACGACCGCCTGGTCGTGCTGGTCCTCCGCATCGGACATCGCAAGGAAATCTATCGCTAGTGCTTCAGGGTAAGCACATCGCTCCTCAAAACTGCTACGTAGGTCCATCCCTCAACACGTAAAATCGGGGCAATGCTGACAGCAGCTAAAGAGGAAACGTTCTCCGCACCGATGGTGTGGACGGATGAGTGTGTTCTTCCTTCAGCCGCTGGTGGGGTGTATCCGAAAACTCGCGTCTGGGGTTCAAAGCCCCAAAATGTGCACTGTTCTGGTGCAACCGCGCCGCTAAAGATAGAACTGCGTTGGGGATGCGAGGAGTCCAGCGGAAAAACTGCGGCAGGGTCAGGAGTTAGCTTCAAGTACGATCCCTTCGGCAGAAGAATCTATAAATCCTCCTCCAGCGGCACCAGCGTCTACGCCTATGACAACCAGAATCTTGCTGAAGAAACGAATGCCTCCGGAGCAGTTGTCGTGCGGTATACACAGGGTGAGGACATTGACGAGCCGTTAGCCATTCTGCGTTCGTCTACGACGAGCTATTACGATGCAGACGGGCTGGGTTCGATCACTTCGCTTAGCAATGCTGCGGGTTCACTCGCGCAAACCTACACATTCGATTCTTTCGGCAATCAGACAGCCTCCAGCGGCTCCCTCACCAATCCGTTCCAATACACCGCGCGGGAGTCAGACACAGAAGCCGGCCTGTATTACTACCGCGCCAGATACTACGACGCGGCGGCGGGAAGATTCCTGAGTGAGGACGTTTTGTCAAGGCATGTAGGTAGTTCTTATACCTACGTCGACAATCAGCCTCTAGACTTTACTGACTTCTCTGGCTTATTCCCTGTTCCGGACTGCGTGAAAAAGCTCCTTTCACCCTATTTTCCACGGTTGAATTGGAATCTGGTCGATCTTCACAATATTGTCCCTCTCGGGCCAGGGACAAGCGGATTTACGTGGAACAATGACGTTTTCATCGACCCAAGCGAGTACAACCCGCACACGACCACTGGGATCAGTCTTATCGGTCACGAATTGACACACGTCCAGCAACTCCAGGATCGTGGGCAGAACACATTTCTTGGGTGGTATGCGTTCGACCTTTTTATGAACTACTACTTTGACCGGAACTGGGACAAGGCTTATAGGAACGTTCACTATGAAAAAGAAGCGTTCGACACCGAAACCAAAATCACAGGACATCTCCTATATAAGTTTGGCTTCAAGGACCCATGTCCAGAAGAAAAGCCATGTGGTTCGAAGTAGCACAATGCAACGGTTATCCGTGTTTCTTTTCGGGATGCTGGCTGTTTGTGCGGGCTGTACGAAAATAGACAGTTCAAAAGAGCGCGAATTGGATTCTGTTTTTCACTTCCAAGATAGTGCTCACCAGATTGAAGAATTCAAGAAAAGATCGTTTTGCGAACAAATCGATTTGTATTTGTACGCTATGAAATATAAACCCCCTAAATCTCTAGCTATGTATTTGGCCTCGAATGGGGACGCCATTCTTCCTACCCTTCTGAACCGCCTCGATACGGAATTAGACGAAGAAAATGAGCGAGAACTCATAGATGCTCTGCAAAAAATGTCTATTCTGATGCCCTCCCTAAGGACGAGCAAGACATTGGCCGAAGTTGTGCGCAAGCGAATCAGCGGAATGAAAGATCAGGAGCTTCGCGAGCAATCAGAAAAATCGCTGGAGTTGATACTAAATCCCGTGCGGGAATAAAGTTCTCGGCTAGCGGGCACTTAACCAATGGGCTATGGCTGGGTCCAGCACCCTTCGGATTCTACGGATTCTAGGGGGAAAGGATTAGAGTTAACTTCGTGCAACAAATCACCACAGTCAAGCGTCGAACGGCCTCGCGCGTTTTCACAGAAATAACTCGGACATCTTACTACCGCCATCAGTTTGGCGAGAGAGTCGCGACATCGTTTCTGGTCGCTTGACCTCGATCGCAAAAAAGAACGAAAACTCATTCGGTGAGCGTCCTTGTGTAATACTGATCTCTGTCATAGCTCAGGTAAAGTCGGATTTGCTTCCACTTTTTCTCGACGCCCAGAAGCGTGCCTATCGGTCCCAGATTAGGGGCGTTAGGAAAGCGAGGCTTGAAATTGTCGAGAAACACCTTGGGTTCGTCACCGTACGGTTCGAGTTTCCATGTCGCGGAATACTCCTCTATGGCTGTTCCGGTCGATCCGTTGAAACGATAAATGTACGTTCCGTCCGCTCGCAATTCTATTGTCTCAACACCATCAGAGTGCCCGGCGTGATAAACGCCGACAATCTGAGAACTATCAGTAATTTTTGAACAGCCGGCAACCATCATGGCAAAGAGTAACAACAAAAGGTGCGAATAGCGCTCTTTCATAATCGTTACTTTTTACATCCGCATCCAGGACCTGGCTCAGTCCAGTGATAGGTTTGTGTGATCGTGCCGAAGGGACGGAAGGTGCTACGCTGATGTGAGGGTACACCGATCTGGTACAAGAGCGACGTTAGGCTTGTATCGTTCGAGATCGTGTACGTGACCGTTCCATCTGGGTTCGGTGATATCTTCCAATCGTAACTACCGATAAACTGCAATGTTGGATCGAAGCCAGAATCAACCAGACCTTTGAGCCCGAACTTGTGCCCACCTGTTCTGGCTACCGGATTCCCCGAACCATCGCAGGCGTGAGTACGATAATAGTTACGAGCCTTGTTGACGCCGATAGAGTTCTTCAAACTTCGAACCTGTACGCTGTCAGGTCCAAAATCGCGAGGGTAATTTCCATCGCCAGTGAAAAAGTCCGATGTCATTTCGCCCGCCGTGTAGGTTCCAGAAACCCAGTTATATGTCTTCCAGAAGTATCCAGGAAGCTCCCACAGTTCTGGCCACAACCCGAGGGGATCATTGCGGGTTAGCGGATTCGCAGCCGCGTATTGGTATTGACTCGCGCTGAACACCATCTGCAGAGGATCCTCGGAAAGGAATCTGCCTGACGTGGGGTCGTAGTATCTGGCGCGGTAGTAGTACAGGCCAGTTTCAGGGTCTGATTCGCGGGCTGTGTATTGGAACGGATTCACCAACGATCCGGTCGAAGCCGTCAATTTGCCGAAGGAGTCGTAGGTGGAACAGAGTGGATTTCATCCGAGGCGTCCTACAAGTCAAAGAGACGTACTCGGACGAAACCGGCTTTGGCACTCCAAAGACGCGGAGCAGTGTGAGAGAGGTGCCCTTGAGCGAGCCTATTCGTATGGCGTTACTGGCCCATCGTGCCCGTTGCTCGCATACGATGGAAGATGCTTTCCTTTTCGCCAGTAAAGCAAATACGCCGATCAGTCCGAAGAATATGGCACATCGCTTTCTTCGGCCGACGTGTGTGCGCCTGGGCTTGCGACCAATTGGTTGGCACGTACTGCGCCATACCCATGCAACTTGGTTGAGCGAATCAGGTGCGACCATACGAGCCGCTCAGGACATACTTGGGCAGTCTGATATGGAAACGACGCTTCGGGTCTACACGCATTCTGTGCCGGACTCGAAACGACGGGCTGTAGCCAACGTTGCAGCCTTATTGTTCCCTTCTGTTCCCCCGCAAGGGCAGGTGCAAGGAGTGCAGCGGGGGTTAGTTAGTTGAAAAGAAAGAACAAATCTGAAGGATTGGTGAACCGGGGAGGACTCGAACCTCCAACCCGTTGTTAAATCCAGAAATGCTAAGTAGTTGGCTTTTCTTGCATTTCCGTGCGTCGTGCATTACGGTTTCTCATGGTGTTTGGCAGGGTTTTGTTCCCAAACTTGTGCCCAGATTTCCCAGACCTTCGAATTGTCGAATGATTCTGATTGGGAGTCGGGACAAGTCAATATCTCGAAAGCCCTAGCCGTTCTCCGTGCGGTTCGCAAAGCCCATGCGGAAATGCTCGATCATCTCCGGGGATTTCAGCCCACGCGCTTCCAGATACTTCAGCGCCTCGTGGTAGTAGCTCGCCACCTGCAACAACAGCGCCCGGTCGTCGGCATCGCGGCTCACCGGCGCGGGCAGCTTCGGCACCGAGGAACTTTTGACCAGCCGGGGAGACGCAGCTAAAAGAAAATGATCTTCTCTCAGCAGTTCGACCGCGTGACGGAAGCTCACCCCTTCCGCTCGCATCACCCACTCGATCACATCTCCCCCGCGGCGGCACGCCCCCAGGCAGTTCCACAGGTTTTTCTTCGGACTGATCACCAGGCTCGGCGAGCGGTCTTCGTGGAAGGGACACAGACCGATGAACGCACGGGCCTGATTCAGACTCTCGTCTCCGATTACGAACGCGGCAGACTGCGGCTCGCTGCCGACATGATCGTCCGCTTCTCGGTGGCTTTGGGGATCACTACCGATGAACTACTCCAGCCGAAAGTCCGCAAGACTCCCCCGCCGCGGAAGATCAGCCGTAAGGTGCTCAACCGGCTGGAGGGGATCGAAAGTCTGCCGCCCTATAAGCAGCGCGCTTTGCTCACCACCATTGACAGCTTCCTCCGGGTTATGTGAGAACTGAGAAGAGGAAAACTATGGCCGACACCAAAGAGCACGCCCATGAACTGATCGAGCGTCTGGCTCCGCGCCAGGTTACTGCGGTCGTCGGCCTGCTCGAAGCCATGCTTGATCCCATCTCCCGCACTATTGCCAACGCCCCTGTGGAAGAGGAAGAACTTACTCCGGAAACGGCCGCGGCGTTGGAGCGCGCCCGTGCTTCGCTCGCCCGCGGTGAAGGCATCCCCCACGAAGAAATCCTGCGCGAGTTCGGCGTAAAGAAGTGACCGAACCGCCGGAACAGCCCGCGCCCGAACGTATCGCAGTGCATTGGTCCCCGGAGGCCCGCGCCGATCTCCGCTCTATCGACCGCGAACCGGCTATGCAGATTCTTTACTGCGTGGATCGCTACCTCGCCAGCCGCACCGGCGATGTCAAAAAGCTGAAGCCTCCGCTTACCAGCTTCCGTCTCCGTTGCGGCGATTACCGTGTCTTCTTCGATCTGAAAACTGACGGCGCCATCGAAATCACCGCCGTCCGCCACCGCAAGGAAGCCTACCGCTGATTTTTTCTTTAGCTGCGGCTCGCTTTTCTTTTCAACAAGTTCCCGTATAGGAACCGCGCGGCGCTCCAGAGCGCCGCAGATTTTGTAAGTCGCTGATTTCTGGATGGTTCCTGTACAGCAACCAAAGTTGCTGTGCAGCACCCTTTTAGGGGTGACGTGTCTATCCCCCCACCCGGTGCCGCAGGCACCGCTCTTCCCGTGCGCTCCCCGGCGCTCACGGTAACCGGCCCTGGCAGGCTCTCGGAAGCCCCAAGGGACAGCCCTTGGCTAACTACTGGCGACGGCTCCGTCAAGGGAGTCGAAGCCTGCTTATCCTGGCCCTTCTCGTCCGCCGAGTCATACTCCTTCGCGTAGCTAGCGATCTGCCATTTCCCCGCTTGGTCCTGCTTAAGCTGATAGGTTCCACGTCTCAGCGTTTGAGCGAAGTGTTCGCCCGGCCGAACGGTGAGATCGTCTGCTTGAACGCGCATGCTAATCACTCCGGCAGAGTCTCTCTGAAGTTTATCGATGAAGATCCGAAGGCCGTGGGAATAATCTTTGGGATGATGCTGCCCGCCAGGGGCCATCGCAGGTTCACAGACAGCTTCGTTACTAATTTCGAATCCTCCCTTGCGCAAGTACCGTACGAGAGGGTCGGTAGGCATCCCAGAGGGCATTCCAATGCATATCGGAAAGAGTGCTCTATTCCCGAGAGCTGACAGTTCCTGATTGTAGATGAGCGCAACGCCGTCATATTCATCAGGCTTAAGGCCCTGCGGAGCGCCTTGTCCGGCCATCGCTGCTATGGTTACCCAGCAACTTACGATAAGGATGAATCCGCATAAGCCGATTCCCCGTTGCACAGTCGCACCTCCGACCGAGATTACTTTTTCTGTCCGTCGCAGCCACATTTGAATTTCTTGAACTGGTCATTCTTGATAGAGTTGATGTCACTGTCTAACGCACCGGTCTTTGCGACTGGAGAGCTCTGTAAGCACTCCAACTGTTTCTGGTAACCCCTGCATTCTTCCTGATTTTGCGCATCTGTGTTCGATGGCCAGCCTGGCTTGAAGCCATTTTTCTTCCCCTTGCAAAAATCAGAAGGAATAAACGGATTGCCTAGCCCGGCGTTGAAATCATCGACATGCTGCTGTTCGTGCTCCTTCTGGCACTTCAGATGGTCCCTTTTGAAAAAGGGATTAGTGTTGCCTAGCGAGCTATTCGCCATCGGCCCTTCGCAGACGCCGAAAGTCCCTCCCTGGCAGCAAATGTAGAAGGCGGCATCGGGATTCGGCTGAGGCTGTGGCGGCTCGTGCTTCTTCTTCGGCTTACCTTGCATGCCGGATGGGTCCGTGAAATTCAGTGGGCTGTTGTACACGTAGTCATAGAAATTCACGTCGGAGTCGAAGGTCCTCGGGTCTTCACTCAAAAAGCGGCCAACGGCTGGGTCGTAGTATCTCGCCCTATAACTGTAGAGATTAGTTTCTGAATCGAATTCCCGCGCGGTGTAGCGAAACGGATTCGTGATGGAGCCTGTTGAGTTCGTGAGCATGCCAAAGCTGTCGTAGGTGTAAGTGTTTGAGACAGTTCCGGCAGCGTTGCTCAGCGACGTGATTGAACCAGAATCTAGCCCATCCCCCTCGTAGTAGCTCGTCGCGCCGCTGCGCAGCATCGCCAGCGGTTCGTCGATGGTTCGATTCTGGGCATACCTCGCGACCGGAGTACCCGACGAATTTGTTTCTTCGATGAGACTGCCGCCGTCATAGGCGTAGATCGACGTGCCCGAAGAAGAGGATTTATAGATTCTCCGCCCCCAGGGATCGTATTTGAAGCTGACCCTACCTATTCCTGGCGTCACTGACGCTGTTCTTGTTAGTTATTTGGAGCGTAGGTCGATTTTTGCACTTTGCCGTAATGAATAATTCCACGTTTTCTCGTCTCGGAGAAAATCCTTCTTGATGTCCAGCGGAACCCGGGCAACTTCCTTGTCTTCTTCGAATAGAATCAGAGTGACGGATTCCGGGACGCGTCCGCAACGTTCTCCCTGCTTGATGTCCATAATGAAAGTATCAAAACTTGCTTGTATATCGAAGCGCGGTTTCTTCACTGGTATGATCGGCATCGTGCGCCGAGGATTCGGGCTGATCTCGATGGTAATCTTAGCCCTGGGGCCGATCTCTCCTTCGATTTCCCCATATACCCGCACTAGCGAATCTGCGCAAGTCCCTGACGCGGAACTCACCGCGCCAACAACGAGAAAGCAGATTAGAAGGGAGGTGCGGATCTTGCTTGGCATCCGAAGCATTTTTCCTCCAAGGGATCGGTTTGAAGATGGTTGTAGTTCGTCGGCGGCTTATGTGAAGCCTCGTGGGCGACCAGTGAGGGGAGCCCGCAAGGACACTGTGCGGGACGATCCCAGTTAAGTCCGCCTATGAGAACCACCCGAGCTGGCTTAGCTTGGGGTTGTTCTCCAGCATCTCCGCACGCTGGTCCCCCACCAAAAGTCTCATCGCCGATTTTGAATGGGATCGACCGGAGATCACTCACATAAATGAAGGTCATGTGTTGGATCGAATTTGCGATTTTCGGGCCATCGTCGCCCGCACAGCTCGGACATTCGGTAAGTTTCTTGATAGCTTGGTTTATTGCGTTCTTCATATCGGCAGCTCGTCCCGGGGGAAAGTTCTTGAGCTTGTAGAGTCCCAAAGGATCTATGTAGTTGACCGGAGCGTTGCCCACAAATTTGTAGTTGTTAGCGCTGGCGTCCGAACCAAGAGGATCCTCACCCAGGAACCTTCCCGCAGTCGAATCGTAGTATCTGGCGCGATAGTACGATGCTTCCGAAAAAATGACCGTTGCTCTCATTGGCATGGACTTGTCGAAGGAAACTTCCAACATCAAACGTCCCCTCGGGATATGGCTCCTACGCTATTGTCTTTGGAACTCACTTTGACAGGTCCGCTGTACATCTCTAGACTGACTGCTATGGTAGTGCACCTCAAGCCCGAAACCGAATCTCGTCTCCAAGAGCTTGCCGCGACGACCGGACGAGCGCCGGATGAACTCGTCGAAGACGCGATGACAGGATATCTCGCAGAGCTAACCCAGGTGCGCAACATGCTGGATGGCCGCTACGATGACATAAAGAGCGGCCGGGTTCAGCCCGTCGAAGGTGAAGAGGCTTTTGGCCGGCTGCGCCAAAAGAGCCAAGACCGCCGCCGTTCATGAGCGGGTTTGTTCTCCATCCAGATGCGCTCACAGATCTCGACGAAATTTGGGAATATATCGCTGCCGAGAATCCCGGCGCCGCTGACCATGTTCTTGAGGAAATCTCTGAAGCGATTCGGGCCCTGGTCCCCTTCCCTCAAGTGGGCCACAGCCGCTCCGATCTCACTTCGCGACCGCTGCGTTTTCATCCGATACGGGATTTTCTTATCGTGTACGCGCCCGATGAAAAACCACTCCTTGTTCTGGCCATACTCCATGGTCGCCGCAATCCTCGCGTCATCGCAGCCCTCCTGCGTGATCGAGAATGAATCATGCTTCAGGTGCTCTGATGTCCTCAACTGGGGATGGCGCATCTGTCCGCCCGGCGTCGAAGACCACTTCGGATTTATCGTCGGCGCCACCCGCTCTTAGCTTGCTCGAATGCGGGTCAGCATTCTTGAGCATGTACTTTGCCAACCCTTGTCTTTCATTCCAGCTACTCTCGCTTGGAGCGTGGCCATCAAGCCTGCGTCGGACTTTACGTCATAAGTTCTGGACACAGCCATTTCCTCAAAAATCAAAAGTGTGTCCCGGATAGTTGCCGTATCGTTAGGTTTAGAATTGAGTTGCTCCAAAAGAAAGGGAACCGCCGCAGCACCCCGTTCCGCTATGGGAGTTGCCAAATCCATCGCCGGTGGTTCAACTACATCGTTTGCATAGCGGAATATCCTGTATTGGTCCTCTAGCGAATAGGTGCGAACACGGTCGATCCGTGTAGCCGCTGGACCGCCGAAAATGACCCTCCTTTCAAATCTATGGCCACTGCAGCTGCACACAACGAAACTGCCGAGGCAACAGAGTGCCGCTCTTACTACTGGTTTTCGCAATTGCATAACATTCCCAAGTTTCGTAAGGCTTGTAGATACGCTGGAAGTGTGAACGCTATTTCCTCTTGCATATCCCATGCGGGTTTTTCAAACTTATTTTCAGGACCGCTTCCATGTTTCATCATTTCCTTGATGTATTTCAGCCGCGTAAGCTCTTTTGTTCGGTACTGACCGACGTGAACTAACTCGTGGCCAAGCAGCGCCACTCCGATGGTCGTCGCTGGATTGTACCGACCTGGACGGAAGTAGATCTTGTTTTCAAGCGTTATCGCGTCGACGTCTTTATCCAAAGGAATCGGAAGGAGTTTGCCGATCTTAGGCGGCCATTCGTTCTCGCGTACATCCGCGCTGTTCAAGTCAATCAGCGGTATGTACGGCCATAATTTAGCTTTTTCACAACTAGTCAGGGGTCGTAGACCAAGCGGATCCCAAGAATCAAACCGGGTCATTGCCAACATAGATATAGAAGTTCGAAGTCGTCCCGCCAAAACCAAGCGGGTCTTCGCCTATGAACCTCCCAATCATCGGATCGTTGTATCTGGCGCGGTAGTACGATGCGCCAGCATTCCGCCAAGAGGTCAAAAGAGCTTGTGAAGCCCATAAACGAAGGGGCAGGCCTCTTGCCGACGCGGGGACGTTCGCTTTTTCGCCATTGCCCAGATTTTACATTTCGGACGGAAGATTTGCGGCCCGTATTTGTGAGTGATGTGTCCATGCGTTTTTGCCCGAAAATGCGCCGTCATAGGGGTCGGTCGCTGCGCGCACAGAAGTACTGGGAGGCTGTGGACTTGATGAGCGCACGCAGACAAAACGCCAAGGTGTCAACGCAAAGTAGAAATGTCCGGTTTTCCGCCAGATAGAAGTGTCCGCTTCCATGGTTTTCTCCAAGGGTGCTCTGCAGGCACATGGTATTTGGGTTTGCTTTGGCTTTTGGGTTTCGGTGTTCGTTCCGCAAGTCCTGGAGGCCGTAGGCCGGAAGGACTTGCGGAACGCCGCGCCGGTTCGGGGCAGGCGCGCAGGTGCAGATATCGCCCTCGGTAGCGCAACCAGTGGCTTCCGTCCAAGCGCCGTTCGATGTCGACCGCAGCTCCACGAAGCCCCGCACATACTTCTTCCCGCAGTACTCCCCAGCGATTCCCGTCCCAGCTTACGGTGTGGTCCTGAGCCACTTTGCGGCCCACGCGTACACTCAAGATTTCTTCCAGGTGCTGTTCCTGTCCCAGTCGTCGATGGGCATTGCGTGCATTCCGCGGTGCTACGGTAAAACGCTGCTCCCACTCGGGAAGAAAGCGCATCTCCAAAAAATGATTCGCTCCCTGAATACTGTCGATTCCCGCCAACCGCATCTCCTTTACCAGGCGGTCCTGAAGAGTTTCAAACAGTCTCTCGATACGCCCTTTGGCTTGCGGACTGTGGGCCGCGATCCATTCGATCCCCAGTTCGTTAAGGCTCGCCCCAAACTGCGTTCGCAGCGGATCTCCCCGCAGTTGTTCCGCAAGCGGCTGCGGGCCGGCCGTTCGAAAAATGCTGGCTTTATCGGTGTAATGGGCCAAGGGACGTCCGTAGAGCCGTACCCATCCGCCAAATGTTCGCAGGTTCTCTTCCGTGGTGTCGTGTTCGGTGAACCGTGCATGGATCCGACTGGTAGCGTCATCGATCACGGCGATCAACTGGCAGGCTGGACCGCGATCCTCCAGCCAGCGGAAAGGAGAACTGTCCTGCATCACCAGCTCCCCGAAACTAGCTCTTCTCTCCCGCCACACGTGGATCTTTTTCACCCGCTGGCAGCGCGGATGCCAGAAGGCCGCTTTGGTCATCCATGTCCGCAGGGTCTCCCGGCTCACCGGGAAACCATCCTTGGCTAAATGTTCGGCGGCCAGCGTGGGCCCGAAGTCGGCATAGCGCTGACCCACGCGAGTCAAAACCTTCTCCTCGAAGCGGGCTGCCAGCTTGCGATTCGATGGCCGCCCTCGTAATCCGTGAACCAGAGCAGCATCCCCGTGTTTGCGGATGCGGAGCAGCATCCGGCGCACCTGGCGGTCGGTTATTTTCAGCCGCTCCGCTGCTGCTACCTGCGAGAGATGCTTCTCCTGTACCTCATGTAACACTTTTAATCGGTCCCGTTCTCGTTGGCTCAAAGTGATTCGCTCCGTTTCCATGGGGCCCTCGGCCATCCATGAAAGCGGACATTTCTACTTTGCACAAACCGGACATTCTCATTTTGCGGCGACAGACAAAACGCCAAGGTTGTGCGGTTGGGGTGAGGGCGATATGATTGGCCAAGAGGATAGTAATGACGACTGATCGAATTGAGATCAACCCGGCGATTATGATGGGGAAGCCCGTCATTCGGGGGACGCGAATCACAGTGGAGCTAATCCTGCGCAAACTCGCTGAGGGCGCGAGCGAGGGTGAACTGGTGGATGACTACGCGCACCTTACCACAGAGGCCATCCGGGCGGCAGTGGCCTACGGCGCCGCCTGCGTAGCCCACGAAGAAGTGGTACTGCTTCCCGACACGCCGATTCCTGGCAAATCCTGAAACATGAATTTCCTGGCCGACGAAAGCTGTGCTGGGCCTGTCATTCGGGCGCTGCGCGAAGCTGGCCATGATGTGGTTGCGATTTCTGAAGTCGCCGCGGGCGCAGCAGACGACGAGGTCCTGGAGCGCGCTCTGAATGAGAAGCGCGTACTCATCACCGAGGATCGAGACTTTGGCGAATTGGTGTATGCGCGCGGTCGGTCGTCGACCGGCGTGATTCTGGTCAGGTTTCCTAGTAGCGCACGTCGCTCTAAGCCAGCCACCGTGGTCGAGGCCGTGGCGAAGCTGGGCGCGCGGCTGTACGATTCGTTTGCGGTGATAGAACCCGGAAGAGTCCGCGTCAGCGGTCGACCCTGAGCCTCTGGGAGCGGGATTTCGTGACGAAGCTTAGACTAAACGTCATGAACAGTGAACGCGAAACCAACGAAAGCTCCCGCGTCGAGTCGTCTGACTACGAGACGGACACATATTACTACCGCGCCAGATACTACGACCCCAGCACCGGAAGGTTCCTGAGCGAAGACCCTACGATGTTTGAAGGCGGGATCAATTTTTACGATTACGTCTGGAATCGTGCCAACAACCTAGTTGACCAGACCGGGCTGGACGGCCATACGTGGGGTCCAATAACGTTCTACACCAATCAGCAGGGTATGAGCGCAGCTCAAATCAACGCTGAAAAAGCTCATGAGACGCAACATCGATGTGACTTCTGGAATGGAAATGTCTTCACTAAGCCGTGCGAATTTCTTGAATCGAGAGGCTTCGCTGCGGAAATACCCATTCTGCAGCAGGCAATTCAGCAGCTACAGCAGCAAAAGACATTAACCGCCGCTGAGAGGCAGGAATTGCAGCAGCTAATTGATGAATTGGACCGAGCCTTAGCGCTTTCGGATCCGAAAGGAATCGGGATTCATTACTACTGTAATCCGCCGTCATCGCCTTCACCAGGTTGGGGATATCCGAACCCCCCGCGCTGCAGCGGATTTTCTTGCCTCGATAATAGGTGAGTGAAACGATGGCAGCAGAAAGCGTGGTGGTGGACTCTTCGGGTCGATCTTAGGTAGGTCGGTCAAAGGCGAAGGAAGGCATCAATGAGAATAGGGAAAAAGACAGTTCTTCTCGTCGTCTTGGGATTCTTGGAGGTAGTTTTCCTCTCCTGGATTTTCGCGGCCAACCTTCCTCGCCGTTCTGCTGATATCGACGCGTTCATGCGGTATCAAAGTGCGCCGACCGAGGAGAACAAGGCTCTTTGGCTGAAGGAACGGGAAAAAACTCAAAGTGAGGTAAGACTAAGAGTATCCCTGGGAGTTTGCCTCGCGGTCGGAAACCTTTTTCTCATCGGATGGGTAGTCCGGAAAGGGACAAAATCCTCGACGGTGGGTGACGCGCTAGGTTCTCCGGACGCTCCTCTCAGTGTACGATGAGCCGACCCATGAGTATCCGAGCGTTCCTTCTTGGCCGTTCTGAGGCGTTGCGAGGAGCTGGCAACGTGCGGTTACCGGCCAGCGCCCTAGAGCGCCAGAAGAGCCATGCCTTCGGCATGGGGAGGGGGGTGACACGTCACCCCAAGTTGGGTGCTGCACAGCAACTTTGGTTGCTGTATAGGAACCATCCAGAAATCAGCGACTTACAAATCTGCGGCGCTGCAGAGCGCCGCGCGGTTCCTATACGGGAACTTGTTGAAAGCAAAGTGCGGCGGCTAAAGGAAAAACAGACACCGGTCCCAAGTGTATGCGCTCAGCGGTAGGCTTCGCGGCGATGGAGGACGCGGCGAATCTCGATGGTGTCGGGATCGGTGCAGACGAAGAAAAGCCGATAGTCACCAATGCGCAGCCGCAGCTCTTCTCTTCCTTGGAGAGCTTTCACGTCGCCCGCGCCCGATGCCGCAAAGCGATGCAAAGCAGAGAGAATATGCATGGCGGTGGGCTTGTCCAGGCGGCGGACATCTGCCTTGGCCGGTTCAGTCCAGACGATGCGCTTCACCTGGGTTCTTTGAAGCGTTCGATTTCTTCTTGGGTGATCCCGAGTTCGGCCAGAACCTGCTCGTGGGGAATGCCCTTGTTATGCTTCGACCATTCCCGCGCTTCCCCGAGCGCTTTTTCCTCTTCCGCCGTGAGTGGTTCGTCGTCGATAGGAGCGTTAGCGATGGCGAGGGAGACGGGATCGAGCATGGCTTCGAGCAGGCCGACGACCGCGGAGAGCTGCGTCGGCGGAAGCCGGTTGATCAGTTCGTAGGCGTGCTCTTTGGTGTCGGCCATGAATCTTCCTTTCCTCCATTCTCACATACAAAGGTATTTCAGGAGGAATTTTCATGGATCTATCCTACGGCAATATATGCCGTAAGAAAAGATAAAAAAGGGCCGACTTTAACCTCCCACCATTCCTCTGGCGTGCACCCCAGTCGGCGCGCGCCCTTTAACCGTTTGTAACATTAATGCGAAGATCCTCCGCGTTTTTGTCGTCAAAGCTGGACAACTGTCAGTCCTGTTATCTGCCGAAAGTGCCGGAGATTTGAAGTTCCCACGCTATAGCCAAGTTCGAGTGCGGCAACGCCAACCAAAAGGTCAGGAAGAGGGACTCTTACTCCTCGTGCCTGATTCTGCCCGTCGAGCTGGCCGGCGCGAAGAGCCATTGATACTGTGACCGGATAAACGGGCATCGCAGTCAGCAATTCTTCGATGAACTTCTCTCGCATTAATTTTCGCTCAGGGGTGTCGGCGCGAGCTGCGCCATGCGCCAGCTCGATCAGCGTTACCACCGAGATGCCGATTTCAGTTTCGCCGACTTCTTGAGCTATGGAACTCAAAACTTGCCGAGCATTTTTGCCCTGACGCTCAGCGGTAATTAAAACGCTGGAATCGAGGATCAGTCCCATGCAGGCGGACTAAGGGGCTCGCTAAGGCTCGCCACGGCGGCTTCAACGTCTTTGGGGAAGTCAGCATCGATCGTGGCCGCTGAGTCTTCAGGGAGCAATGCGATGCACTCTGAGATGGTGCGCCGAACCGGTTCCGCAGAGTGCAGAACCGCGATGGGCCGTTTGTCCTTTTCAATGACAACCTCTGCGCCCGCCCGTACGCGTGTCAGGAGCGTCGCGAACTCGTTCGCAGCTTCCAATTCCGAGATATGGATCACATTCTTGAGCATAAAATCATTATACACCCCGCCACAAGTCCGCTGCGGTCCGGCTCTGAACAACACTCATCCGGGGATGACGTGTCCTACCCCCTCCCGGCGTAGCAACGCCGCTCCCCTCCGGCGCTACCCAGCGCTCGGCGGTAACCGTCAGTAGCAGACCCTCAGAATCGCCCCTATGAAGGCTTCGTTAAGTAAGCCTTCGCCTCTTGAAGCTCCGGACGTCCCATCGACCTTCCACCAGCATTAGGAGCTCGCCGTTCTTTTTCGAACCATATCCCGCCCTCCGCACCGTTTGGCACTCGTGGCCCATCATCGCTAGAGTCCCTTTCAGTTCGTCTGGAAGGCATTCATCGATGAGGATCTTCATTTCCCAAAGCGAGCCAAAAGAAGGGTTTTGGCCTCTTCCAGCGCAGCTACGGCCTGCTCGCGGCTTACTCCAGGATATTGTTTCAGGAATTCATCCAGTGTTTCTCCGCCTTCCAAATAGTCAAGCAGGGTCTGGAAAGGGACGCGCGTGCCGCGAAAGACGGGTTCTCCGCTGTGGACGTCCGGATCTTGAACAATTACGCTTTCAGAAACGGTAGCCATCGGACTTCTCCTTATCGAAGGCCAATTATCTCACTCAGCCGGGAAGAAAGCTCCGAAAAGTGCAATCGCCCAACACGTTAGCGACTCTGAACTCGCACAACCAGCGTAGGCGGCACCCGGAATCGTGTTAGAGTTCATCGTCTGTACCACGCGCCATCTGGTGAGTTTAAAGCATGTTGTCATTGCTGTAGTACGTGTAGGTGCCGGTGGTGCTTAACGCGGTGCCGCTTGCCCGCATCGTCAAGAGCCGCACTTTGGCGCGTTCGGATTAAGGACGATCTCCACCGGAAAAGGCTCTGTTAGTACGTAACTTCGAAGGAGCAGCCCCGAAGATTTCCACCTTTCCTGCCAAATAGGAAGCTCTTTGTCGCCCGATGGAAACGAATTAGGGAGTGGAAGAAACTCAAGCTGAAGCCAGTACTTCCCGGGCCTAAACTGCTCGTGCGCATTGTCATTCGGGTCAGCAGTCGCAGGAATCGCAGTAGGCAGGATTTTTACCGTCCGCTTCTCTTGCGGTCTTATGACAATGAAGTCACTGATACGAGGTTTCACATTCTTTCCGTTGACACCAAACTCCTGCCCCATGACAAACACATACTTCCTGTCTTTCGCATCGGTTGGCGACAGTGCGACGGCAACGCTTCGGACTACATCGACTCTTTTCGGAAGGAGGATTGCCGCGTCTGACCGGTTTTCAACTTGGAAATGTCCACCGACATAGACGTCGTACCTTTCACTTTGGTCGCGACGACACTCGTGGATTGACGTAGATGACACGCCAACGTGGACCATTTGGGCCTGCGCCGGCGTCGGAGCCAGCGCCAACACGAGTAGCAAGAGTAGAAGCGTCGTTTTCCTTTTCATTTCCTTGATTGCGCATCCCCGAAACATGCCTTTATCAACATAAGCGAATTGTTTTCGTTGACCCCTTCTAGTACTACTGTGTTATAAATAATCAGCGGCGCCGTGCACAGCAAATCGGGCAGCAAGGGAGTTGCTGGAGAAGATACCTGGCGAGCTGAATGCGTATCGTTGCGATCGAATAGGGATTATGACGTTCGGCGCGTGCGCGGGGAGCCGCGGGGTTTGAACTCGGGCGGAAGTTTCGCGGTGCGTAGCTCCAGTCGACCGGCGCGCGCAGAGGGGGAAAAACGACTTCTTTCCGCAACCAGGAAGCCATAGGCGGCGATGCATAAGGTGGCATGATGATGAAATCCTCGCCAGCCGCGACCTTCGTAATGTCCCAGTCCCAGTTCTTGCTTGAGTTCTTCGTAGTCTCGCTCGATGATCCAGCGATGCTTGGCTATTCTTACCAACTCTCGGAGTGGGGTATCGGACGGAAAGGTGGACAGCCAATACTTGGTTGGTTCACTCTCCCCAGCGGGCCATTCGATCAGTAGCCATTCTTCGGCATGCGGTTCCTTCCTCCGTTCATCGCGATGAGCCGGTCGCACGCGCAAGGCCACGAATCGAGAGCGCAATCTCTTCTTCGTTCCCTCACGCCAGGACACCGTCTTCCACTCCTGGGCTGCCATGGATTCTGCCAATTGCTTCACGGAAACAGGTTGATGTTGTCGGTCTCGACGGAGTCGCGTGCCGGGGCGCCCCCTCCCTTTCTGTTGTTTTGGGGGCAGCGGGGATTCTCCCGGTTCCCAGATAGTCGTACGTTCCCGAACGCCGACCACGTACCGTAAGCCCAGCTCCGTCAGGCTTTCTCGAAAATCATAATTGTCGCCATAGCCAGCATCGGCTAATACGGGTGCCGTCGGGACTCCATCCTTTACTGCTTTCCGAATCTGTTCGAGGGCCATCGCCCATTTGGTTTGAAACGGAATCTCTTTGGGAACTCCAGCCGCTTTGCGCCGTTCTTCATCTTCGGCCCAAGTCTCCGGTAAGTACAAACGCCACGCCATCGGAAGGCTCGCGTGCTCGGTGGTAATCGACAAACTCACAGCGATCTGGCAATTGTCCTGTTTACCGATCTGACCGCAATACTGACGAGCGACCCCCGCCGAGTGCGTTCCCTTCTTGAGAAAACCCGTGTCATCCACGATCCAAGCGATCACCGGTCCCTTTTGTTCCATCTGCGGAAGCACCGACTGCCGCACTTGCTGCAATACGGCTTCGTCACTCCAAGGAGCATGCGCGACCAAGTGATGCAGGGACTGATGCGTCTGCCGCACGTTGCCGGGGGCTAAGCGTGCCGCCATCGGCTCGACGCTCTTGCGCTCTCCCGGAAGGAGCAGGCCCGTGCAATAGGATTTGAATGGTTCCACGCGATCGGCGTGCTCTGTGGCTTGCGCCAGGCTGTCGAGATAGGCCACAAAGCGTCGTTCTTGTCTGCCTGGCGCCGAAGAAAAGGCGCTCATACCGCCACAGTGTAGGAAACAGCGCAACCACTGCTACACATTTATTCGAAAACGTGTCCAATTTAGTAACATAGTAGTACTAGGCCCGGGCCGGCATCGAGTTTGAAACCCGTCGATGGGAAATGGTGCGCCAGTTCGTGAAGCATCAAGAACGCCATCAGCGAGTCGGAATAGCCAAAGTCGTACCTCGGGTTCAGTCCGTAACGGTTCGGTGATCGCCATATTGGATCTTTATTGTCGAAGACGCCCGAGGCCGTGTTGAATTCGGCTTTGTCGCTATCGCTCCACGTGTGGGCTAATACATCGGGCCTCTTCTTGTCGGTGAATACACCCCATTGAATGGTTGCGAGTTGCTTCGCAGCGTCCTCCTCGCAGCCAAAGAATTTCGCGCAATCGCCGCCTTTCAATCTGTTAAGCGCCGCGCGGTATCCGATAGCAATGGCGTCGGCCTGATCTTTGCTGACACCGGGAAGAAGCGCCGGCATCGGCTTCTCCTTCTTCTGCTTATTAAGGCCTGGTGGGTCTAGATAGCTCGACGGTTCGTTATCTACATACGCATACATCGACCGAGTGGCACCCAACACGTTCGGGTCCTCACTGATGAATCTACCACTCGTCGGATCGTAGTATCTGGCGCGATAGTAATAGAGGCCAGTTTCTGGGTCCGATTCCCGCGCGGTGTACTGGAAGGGATTGGTCAGCGAACCCAGATGAGGCGGTTTGTTTGCCGAACGAATCGAATGTGTACGTTTGAGTTAGCGAACCCGCGCCGCTGCTCAGCGACGTGATCGAGCCGAGGCCATCTGCCTGGTAATAGCTCGTCGTCGAGCTACGCAGCATGGCCAGGGGTTCATCGATGTTCAGGCCCTGCGAGTAGCGAGCGACGGCGGTCCCGGAGGAATTCGTTTCTTCGATCAAATTGTCGCCGTCATACGCGAAAACACTGGTGCCCGATGACGAGGACTTGTAGACTCTGCGGCCGAATGGATCGTATTTGAAGCTAATGCTACTTGACAACGGTGGAAGCAGTAGCAACCCCGTACCAAACCCCGAGTTTGAGACATTCCTGAGTGAACGGTACATCATAAATGACTACAACTGTGTCGCCAGGAATCAAAATAACCTGCTCTCCCTCTGAACTCCTCCAACTTCCATCATTGAGGTCCAGGTTTTGTTCTAAATGCGACCCCGCAGCGATCTCTACGAAAGCTGGCACATTCACAGTAAAATCCTGGTCTGGATTTTGAAAAAACGTTTGCAACCTCGCGTTTCTTAGGATTAGGACCCGCCAACGAGCTGCCCCCCAACTATTTGAATCTTTCCAAACCCTGAGAGGATTCTTGGAGGAGTTGGCCAGGTTAACTTTAATCTTTGCCGGATGCGTCGCCTCCAACAATGATACAGAAAGATTATTCTGTACTCGCGTCTCTGCTATCACCGAATCACCGAAGAGGCCGGGAAATATTAAAAGCGCTAAGAACCAAAAAATATTTTCCATAATATGTCCTCAGAATTGAACGTGGATTGTCTTGCTGGTATAAATGGTTTTTCCTCCCTGACAACTGTCAACCACGATGAGTGGGAAACCGAGCAAAACATGATGATGTATGTCGGGTTGGTCTGCTCCGTTGTACTGGTTACCGTTATAACTGTTGTTTAGTCCCAGACAGGAAAATGGCGCATTTCGTCTGCCGTACCGACAGTTTTGATCGCTGCGATCTTCATACCACCCGCCCGATTGAAAGCCTCCGGTGCCCTTGGGGGCATTCGACGGATCGAATCCATGGTGATTCGGCCGGTCCCCTTGGGTCCACGAAATTAGCTGTCTGACCTCACAGCACGCTGGGCTGTGCTCATCATCGTTAAGGAATTCAGCGTGGAATGTGAACCCGGTGCCCCCTGGGACTGTACCGCTTACGTTATATTCGGGTCCTTTCTTTATCCCACACGATTTGCATTTCTGTTGGCCGGTCGGGTCAGCCCACCCAACCGGATCATTGTCTACATACGTGTAGAAGTTAGTTCCGGCGAGGAAGGCAATCGGGTCCTCACTTAGGAATCTTCCAGTGGAAACGTCCAGGTATCGGGAGCGGTAGTAGTAAAGACTCGTCTCGTTGTCGAACTCACGGCCAGTGAACTGGAACGGGTTCGTCAGCGAGCCGGATGAACTCGTCTGCTTTCCGAACGAGTCGTAACCATAGGTTTGAGCCAGAGCGCCCGCGGAGTTCGACAAAGAAGTGATCGAGCCGAGGCCATCGGTGTGGTAATAGCTGACGGCTCCGCTGCGGAGCATGGCGAGCGGTTCGTCCACATTGAGGCCCTGAGAGTAGCGAGCAACGACTGCGCCCGTTGCATTCGTTTCCTCGATAAGGTTGTCGCCGTCGTAGGCGAAAATGCTGGTGCCACTTGAGGACGATTTGTAGGCGCGCCGTCCGAATGGATCGTATTTGAAGCTCACGGTCCCGCCGCTGCCGGGCAGCGTGACGTTGGCGAGGCGGTTCTCGTAATCCCAGGCGAAAGTTGTCGTGTTCGAGCCGACCACTTTCGTTAGTGTGTTGCCATTGTTGTCGTAGGTGTAGGTCGCGTTTGAGGTCGAGGTCAACTCGTTTGAGGAATTGTTTGTGTAAGAGGAAACGTCGAGCGAGCTGAGGCGGTTGCGGACCGGATCGTAGGTATAGCTCTCGGTTGTGGACGATCCTTGCGTGACCTGTGTCAGTTCGTAAATCGAGTCGTACGTAAAATTGCTAGCTGTTCCCGACGGCTGCGGAGTGCGGCTTGTGCGATTGCCAGCGTTGTCTACCCCGTACGTGGCCCCGTCCAGCGTAGTGCCAGATTTCGCATGTGTGACCGAAAGAAACCGCGACAAATTATCGTAGCTGTAAGCCGTGTTCACGGTATTTGGGCGCGTGAGGCTGGTCCGGCGGCTCAGCGCGTCATAGCCGAAACCGAAATTGCCGCTCGAAATGGCCGTGGGGGGCGTCAATGTCTGCAAACGATTCAGCGTGTCGTAGACACATGTGGGAGACCAAACAGTTCGCAAGGCTAAACGTGGAACAGATCGAATTCCTGAATGAAGCCAAGAAGCGATTCAATGATGCTCAGACCGACAGTCGATATGAGCAATGGTTGAACGGCCAAATCACGGCTGGAGCTGTGAGCGAGGAATTTCGGAAGCTGGCGCCGAGACGGGAGGTATCGTTCCGCACGGAACTCGTGGACGGCCAAACCGCCCTGTTTGAAGCGCGAGTCCCAAGCAAAAATCGCGAGCCTGGCGACCACGAGGTGACGGACAGCTCACAACCGACTCTCGGGTCAGCTTTCGGTCCAGCTTTCGAAGGGGACGCACGACAAGCAGAAGAGAAATAAGCAGATGCGTAAAGCAAAGGCAAAGAAACTGCACGCGGGCAAAACACTGGGATGGGCGGGAGCGACCCCACTTTTGACGGCTTTCAGCCGCCCAAAGTCCCATGGGGTCGCTCCCGCCCGTCACGCAGGAAGCGTGACCGTGTCTTGCCCGCGTGCATGCGACGGACCCGAGAGTTTGTCAGACACGAAGTCTGACAATTTGTATGCAGAAAGGAGAAGAGTACTTGCCACTTCTGAAAGCACCACCTAGACAACCCAAGTCAGCAACCATCCAAATCCGTGTCGAGGAGGACGTGAAACTCAGACTCGAAAAGTACGCTGAGTTCCTCGATTCCTCTCCGGCTTACGTTGTCACCGAAGCCTTGAAACTCCTCTTCAAGAAAGATGAGGAATTCAAGTCCTGGCTAGGCCAACACACTAACAACGAGAACCTTAACCAAATCGAAGGAGCCTCTCTCCCAGAGATCGCCAAGAAAGCATGAAAGCCCGCAATGTCCAATTCGGAGAGCGCAAGAACCCAGACTCGTCCAGAGTGCATGGCTTGCGCCTTGCAGTCCGCTCGCTGCCGGTTGAATCAGTCAGGAAATTAGAAAGCGCGAATGGCACAGAACTAACGCCGCCACCAGCACCCTACGAGGCAGGATGGCCACAGCTACCGCATAGCGGCCTTCCGAACGAAGCCACAGGGGGAACAGAAACAGGAAGGGGCCGACTGCTAACGGTGGAAGAAGTGGCCGTCCTTCTGCACGTCCCTGTTTCGTGGGTGTACGGACGAACGCGCAAAAGATCATTAGAGCGACTGCCTGGCTACCGACTCGGGAAATACTGGCGCTTCCGAGAAGATGAAATCCATGCCTGGGTTGAAGACCAACGCGGAGCCGGTCGCAGTGCTTGACAGCGGAGCTACACTCAAGAGTGACGCAAGGAAATGCGGACGAGCCAACGGAAAGGAAAGAATGGCACGCCCGCGTTACCAGGACGGGAGTTTATTCATTCGTGGAAAACGCACTAAAGTTTGGGCCGCTCGTTGGAGAGAGGACGTGATCCGAGAAGACGGAACGCTGCACCGCACGCAACCGACCGTCGTACTCGGCGCAGTAAGTGAACTCTCGCGACGCGAAGCCCGCTCGCTTCTTCAAAAGCGAGTGTCTGAAATAAACCAGGGACGACATCGCGCCCGACCGATGATGACTCTTGAGAAGTTTACAAGGGAGCATTGGGAAGCGAGCGCATTGCTCGCCCTAAAACCGAGCAGCGCTCGGATCTACTTATTCAATCTGGACAAGTACGTCTTGCCTGCACTCGGATCACTTCGAATGTGTGATGTTAACCGGGTGGCCATCCAGCAATTACTCCTCACGACCAAGCGCAAGGGATATTCAAGCTCGACCGTACATAGCATTCGAGTCACCCTTGCTAGAGTGCTTCAGACAGCCGTCGAGTGTGGTTATCTCGAAAACAATCCAGCACACGGTATTCAGATCGGCGATAGAGAAGCCAGGAAAGAGCGCCGCTTCTTGACACCCACGCAGATTCAAGAGTTGCTGACCACGTTATCAGAACCGTGCCGCACGATTGTAGTGACAGCGGTGCTCACTGGAATGAGGATCGGAGAGATCCTCGCCCTCAGGTGGAACCGGCTTGATTTCATTCATGGCAACATCGAGGTTTCGGAAACGTTCTCTAACGGGAGATTTGGGACGCCAAAGACCCGGAGCAGTCGGCGGGTGATTCCGATGAGCTCTGCACTGCGCGAGGCCTTCGAAAGACATCGTGCCGGTTGTGTGCGGACAATGCCCCAAGACCTCGTCTTCTGCACAACAAAAGGAACGCCACTCAACCCCAAAAACCTCTACAACCGTGCGTTAGCTCCTGCATGCGACAACGCTAAGCTGCCCCGAGTATCTTGGCATTCGTTTCGGCATGGCAACGCGACACTCCTAGGCGAGGTGGGCGAATCCATAAAAACCGCCCAGGCGATTCTTGGCCACTCAGACATAGAAACAACGCTCAATACGTACATTCATGCAATCCCCGACTCGCAGCGGCGTGCGGTCGATCGAGTCGCGGGGGTTTTGTTCCCAGATGTGCCTAAATTGGCCACCGGCTCGCAAGAGCCTAGGAAGGTCAATTAGTTCTCATGCAAGGAGTTAGAAGGAAAAATTGGTGAACCGGGGAGGACTCGAACCTCCAACCCGTTGTCACCAGCCTTAAGTCTAAGTTATTGATTCGTCTAGCTTGTTCTCACGTCTTAGTACTCGGTTTTGGATGGTGTTTGGCGCTTAATGTTCCCTTATTGTTCCCCTCGAAGAGGTGTGTCAATTCGAATGAAGTAGCGCAGGACGTGGCAAGATGTTTTCCTTGGAGGCACCATGAAAAAAACATTTCAAAGAATCATAAGCAAGACCACGGCTTCAGACGGGCGCATCATGAAAAAATCACCTCACCGAAACCATCTCTTCCCCAACTTCTGGATAAGTATCTCCAACACCTGGCTGTGAAGGGCTTCAGCGAGAGCACGGTCAGGGTGCGCCGCGTCCACATGGAGATGTTTCTGAAATGGTGTCGAAGATGTCGGGCCACCGCAGCGAACCAAATTACGCGGACCTCCCTCGAAAGCTATCAGCGATATTTGTTCCAGTATAAGAAAAAAGACGGCCAGCCGTTGGCGGTCGCTAGCCAACACTCCCGGCTCGCGCCTCTCAAGGTCTGGTTTAAGTGGCTGACTCAGCGAAAGTATATTCCGAAAGACCCGGCAGTGGAGTTGGAGTTGCCGCGCGTCGGCTACAAGCTACCAAGCGTAATGAACAAAGACGAGGCTGAACGCGTTCTGGGTCAGCCGAAGATAGAAGTCCCGTTGGGCGTCCGGGATCGAGCCATGCTCGAAATTCTCTATTCCAGCGGATTGCGCCGCATGGAGCTTCTACACTTGAAGCTGTACGACGTGGATCAAAAACACGGCCTGATAACCGTGCGAGAAGGAAAAGGTAAGAGAGACCGTGTGGTTCCGATCGGTGAACGTGCGCTAGCCTGGCTGGACATGTATCTAAGCACGTTGAGACCTGAAATCGTGCGGCAGCCAGACAATGGCATCGTATTTCTCACTTCGAATGGCGTCCCATTTACACCGAACCACCTGAGCTGGCTTGCCAGGCGATACGTGAAATCTGCCGGGATCGGGAAGGGCGGGGCGTGCCACATCTTCCGCCACACCATGGCCACATTAATGCTAGAAGGCGGCGCGGACATTCGCTACATCCAAGCCATGCTCGGTCACGTGAGGCTCGACACCACGCAAATCTACACCCACGTTTCGATTCGTACTTTGAAACAAGTCCACACAACGACTCATCCAGGGCGCGGTTGCGACCGCACACCGACGACAGTGGAAAGCCGGAGATGACCTCCGAACAATCTTCGGGAGTGGGCGATTTGCCGGAGTTGAAGTGAGTTTTTATTAGACAGAACAGAATGGGCACACCGCTCCCGGAGAGCACTACATGAGTCGGTCATCCAGAAAGTAGAATCCAGGGGATGAGTCCAACCAGCCAGCAAGCATCACGGGAAGAGGCCTGTCAAACCTCATGCTCAGTGGACTGGTCGGCGGAACCGGTGCCAGAATATCCGCAGGCATCGTACTACCGGCACACGATGGCGACGCTGATGCTGGACAACGGCGCGGACGTGCGCTACATCCAGGAGATGTTGGGGCACGCGGACTTGCAGAGCACGCAGATATACACGCAGGTATCCATCGGGAGACTGAAGCGCATCCACGAGGCCACGCATCCGGGCGCGATGCTGGAAAAGAAAAAACCCGCGAGCACGAACGTAGTGACACAAGACGAAGAATCGCTGCGAGCGGATCTCCTGGCCACGCTCGACGCGGAAGCACAAGAAGAATCCGAATAGACCGACTGTGGGGCAGGCAGGCGACAGAAGGCAGCTTCTGTCGAGCGGAGTGCGGGAAGGCTCGTGCAGTTCGAGGCCGCGTCGGATAACGAGCTCGTTATCGGATGCGCCGCGCGCAGCGTCCTGCGTGCCCCACGGAGCACGATATGCTATACTTGTATAGCGAGGTACTGATGCTGGCCATTCGACTTCCGCAGTCCATCGAAAAACGCCTGGAGAAGCTCGCCCGGCGCACCGGGCGCACCAAGACCTACTATGTCCGTGAAGCCATCCTCGAACATCTGGAGGATATCGAGGACCTCTATCTGGCCGAAGGCGCGCTGGAACGGGTCCGCAGCGGTGAAGAGCAAACTATCCCCTTGAAGGAAGTCATGAAGCGGCATGGCTCACAACGTTGAGCTGTCAGAGTCAGCGGACCGGGAACTCGGCAAGCTCGACGCGCAGCAGGCCAAGCGCATCCTGAAGTTCCTTCATGAGCGAGTCGCCAAGTTGGACGATCCCCGCAGCATCGGAGAGGCGCTGCACGGCTCACGACTTGGGGAGTTCTGGAAATACCGCGTGGGTGATTACCGGCTTATCTGCAAGATCGAAGACGACCGCCTGGTCGTGCTGGTCCTCCGCGTCGGACATCGCAAGGAAATCTATCGCTAGTGCTTCAGGGTAAGCACATCGCTCCTCAAAACTGCTACGCAGGTCCATCCCTCAACACGTAAAATCGGGGTAATGCTGACAGCAGCTAAAGAGGAAACGTTCTCCGCACCGATGGTGTGGACGGATGAGTGTGTTCTTCCTTTAGCTGCCTCTGAGAGGTATCCGAAAACTCGCGTCTGGGGTTCAAAGCCGGAAAACCTGCCCTGTTTTAGTGCAACCGCGCCGCTAAGGATAGAACTGCGTTGGGGATGCGAGGAGTCCAGCGGAAAAACTGCGGTAGGGTCAGGAGTTAGTTTCAAATACGATCCCTTCGGCAGAAGAATCTACAAGCAATCGTCCAGCGGCACCAGCGTCTACGCCTATGACAACCAGAATCTTGCTGAAGAAACGAATGCCTCCGGAGCAGTTGTCGTGCGGTATACACAGGGTGAGGACATTGACGAGCCGTTAGCCATTCTGCGTTCGTCTACGACGAGCTATTACGATGCAGACGGGCTGGGTTCGATCACTTCGCTTAGCAATGCTGCGGGTTCACTCGCGCAAACCTACACATTCGATTCTTTCGGCAATCAGACAGCCTCCAGCGGCTCCCTCACCAATCCGTTCCAATACACCGCGCGGGAGTCAGACACAGAAGCCGGCCTGTATTACTACCGCGCCAGATACTACGATTCAGGCCCGGGAAGATTTCTCTCTGAAGATCCAGTTGGGTTTTTGTCTGGCGGGTTGAACTTTTTCGAATATGTCGATAACTCGCCTTTGGGCTTTACCGATCCCAACGGCATGACAGCAGAGCCAAGCGGCCAATGTTGTGATCGACGTAAAATAATCCGCGGTGTCAAACACTTACAGCAAGGCTTTTCCGGTCCCAATGCTGCTCGAAGTAAGGTCTATCAGAAATATAAACCGTGCCTCGATAACCTTGCAGCAAATCCAGACATTAGATGCTCACCTCCGCCTAAGAACAGTCCGACAGATTGTGGGTTCCACAGTCCGCTTTCTCCGGGCGCCGTCTTTGTCACGCCTAACGGAAATGGAGGCCTGGGAGGCTGTGGGGCTGTCAAGGGAACACTGGCTCATGAAATGGTGCATTCTTGTATCCAGAGCGATTTCACGCGTCCCCAAATGAGCACCATTGACGAAGAGAAGGAGGCATTTGGTATTGAGTGCCAATTGTGGGGGATCGGTTGCGTTTGTGCTCGCGATCCCAAGAAATGTGGTTATTGATCGTGAGTTGCCCCACGACTAGTTCTTAACACCAGAAGGAGCAAGAAACATGGTTACCCGAATACGGATGTGGTGCCTGGGAGTATCGGCTCTTGCCAGTATGGTGTTCGTGCCACCTGGGACAATTAAGCATGGTCCGTCGAGGACGGTCCTGTTAGAAGTCGTCCGCAGCTCCTGGGATGTTCAGCGAGACGAGACGCTCGTCTACCTACGGGTATATTCGGACGGATTCGCGGAGGGTCATCCCATGAGGAAGGTGGACTTTCGGAACATTCAGCTTCAGACGAAGCAGCTTTCAAACGAGGAGTTCGAGGCATTAAGAAGTATTCTAGCTGATCCCGCCACCGCCCAACTTCAACCAGAGTATTCGAGGTCCTGGGGAAATAAGGACTTCGGATACAATTACATGATCGCAATCACTGGTCCACCACAGAAACAGATCAAGCTTGTGAACTATCAGCCATTCCTTGCGCGAAAGGAAGGCAAGGCATACCCCAGCCAACTGGAAAGACTCGGTTGTTCCGTGTGGAAACTCAGGGCCGAGGTATCCGGTGAACCTCTTGAAAAAGACTGGCTAAAGGGATGCGCCGAACTAGGCTACTAAGCTTCAAATACGATCCCTTCGGCAGAAGAATCTACAAGCAATCGTCCAGCGCCACAAGCGTCTACGCGTACGACGGAGACAACCTGATCGAAGAGACGAATTCGTCCGGTACGGTCGTCGCCCGCTACTCGCAGGGCCTCAACATTGATGAGCCTCTCGCGATGCTACGCAGCGCAACGACGAGCTTCTACCAAGCAGATGGCCTAGGCACCATTACATCGCTGAGCAGCGGCGCAGGTGCGCTGGCACAGACCTACACATTCGACTCGTTCGGCAATCAAATCGCCAGCTCCGGCTCCCTGACGAATCCGTTCCAATACACGGCGCGGGAATCTGACCCCGAAACTGGCCTCTATTACTATCGCGCCAGATACTACGACACAACAACAGGTAGGTTCGCCAGCGAAGATCCCATTGAGTTCTACGGAGGAACTAACCTCTATCTTTATGCGGATGACGATCCCATCGTGCTTGATGACCCATTCGGGTTGTATTCGTATGACGATTTTCTCCACGATGCCTCACAATTCTCAGCTGGTGCGGGTGACGCACTGTCGTTCGGTATAACGACCGCAGTAAACCGCGCCACAGGGGCGGACAGTGTCGTCAATCACTGCAGCGGCCTCTTCTCGGCAGGTAAATGGACTGGAACGGCAATCGGCGTTGCTTTCGGTGCGGCGCAGCTCGGAAGAACCGCTGCATACCAGGCAGGAGAGGCTGGTCTCGGCCAAGGCTTGCGGCGCTTGGCTTTTGACAACCGCAGCTGGGGTGCCGTACGTGGCACTTGGAGCCGAGCCGCGGGTGAGGGAGAGCCTTGGCTGAAACAAGCCGGCCAGAGCCTTCATCACTGGCTCATCCCCCAGGCTGAAAAGGCCATTCCACAGGGAATCCGCAATGCTGGATTCAACTACATCCCAATTTCGGAAGGACTAAATTCCTGGATGAATGGATCTACCGTGGCACGCAGAATCGTTGCCGGGGGAATGAGAGGCGTAATCCTTGGAATCTACGGTTCGATTTTCAGGGGCGGGACGAACTGTGAGTGCTCCGAATAGCCACCGCTACCGGAACGAGGATTAGAACTGCCTTTGTAACCTCCTTGGAGTTGGGGACCTGGGACATGATACAACGAGCCTTTGCCATTACAATCGTCCTCATATTGGCCTTTGTTTGCCTCGCCGTCCTGTGGGCAATTATTCGCTACTCCTTTATCTCTGGGCGACGCACTCACGGCTGGCAACGCCGGTTGCACCACCCAACTATTGCTGAGGTTGAGGCGAACTGGAAACTCAGCCTCCCCGCATCTCTTGAGTCACTCTATCGGAGCGAGTTTGTCGACTGTTCTGAGTGCTATCTAGCTCCGAGAGACTCGGATCGAGCTGGATGGTGGTATCTCGCGCATTTCATTCCCCTGACGGTGCGAGATGTCTCCGAATGGTTAGCTATTGTTAACGTGCCGGGCATACCCATTGCGATTGACGGCAACAAAGGTAGCTATTACCTGCCTTTCGAGCATCTCAGGGAAGGAAAGTTGCCTCCTGTCTTGTTGCGAGTTCCCGGGCCAAAGAGGCAGGACATCGAGGTCGCTGCGAGCATAGAGCAATTGGCAACATATGAACCCAAGGTCACGGAGGATGGTGATACCGAGTCGGCGTAAAGACCCCCGCCACCAGAAAGGCGGAATCGTACTACCGCGCCAGATACTACGACCCATCCATCGGGAGATTTCTTAGTGAAGACCCGGCCCAATTCAAAGCAGGAATGAATTTTTATCGCTACGTCAGGAACTCCGTCGCCAACCGGAAAGATCCGAGTGGAATGTATACGCTACAGAATTTTTCGCCAGAGGGCGCTGCTCAGATGACAATCGCCATTGGAAACCTCGTCGCCAAATTGAATAACAGCTGTTGCATAGACCCAGATGTTCGCAGAAGGATACTCAATCACCTGCAGCCCTTCGCCTACGGAAGTGGAGTAACGTTTACATACAGGAAAAACATTGTGTACGACAACGGGCGCAAAGCCGGTCTAGCCAGTCCTTTTTTTGACGATATAGACATCGCCGAGGACGCAATGAATGGCAGTGATGCATGCCCACTTGAAGGAATCATTTTGCACGAATTGACGCATCTGACGTGGCATAACGCCTGGCTGGGAGCCAAAGATCCGAAACTGGCAGAGGCGGACGCGCAAGCTAAATCAGCCGGCTGTTACGGCTCGGGATGCCAGCAGTCGCCGGAGCAATGATGCCATGACCGTTTATATTGTAGTTGCATTTCCGATTTTTTGTTTTCTACTAGCTCTATTAGCGGAGCTCCATCGAGACGCTGGAAGCTTGAGGAGCTTAACGCGAACCTTGCCACTCGCAATTGGTAGTTGTGTGGCTGTACTTCTACTCGTGCCAGTGCGCCTTTATGTCCCATCGATTTCTGCGTCCTTTTTGCTTAGTAGAGCCATGACTGTTACGTCGCTTGTCATTGCGGGCTGCGGAGTTTTGTGCAGATTCAGATCGAGGTCGGCCGCAGCTCTTTTAGTAGTTGGCGCAACCGTTCTTGCTTTCTTCTGGCTGTTCAATCGCATTATCGTGTGAGGCGACAAATACGATCCCTTCGGCAGAAGAATCTACAAGCAATCGTCCAGCGCCACAAGCGTCTACGCGTACGACGGAGACAACCTGATCGAAGAGACGAATTCGTCCGGTACGGTCGTCGCCCGCTACTCGCAGGGCCTCAACATTGATGAGCCTCTCGCGATGCTACGCAGCGCAACGACGAGCTTCTACCAAGCAGATGGCCTAGGCACCATTACATCGCTGAGCAGCGGCGCAGGTGCGCTGGCACAGACGTATACATTCGATTCTTTCGGGAATCAGACGGCTTCCAGCGGTTCCCTCACCAATCCGTTCCAATATACGGCGCGGGAATCGGACCCCGAAACCGGCCTCTATTACTACCGCGCCAGATACTACGACCCGACCGCGGGAAGGTTCCTCTCAGAGGATCCGATCGGATTTGACGGAGGCAACAACTTCTATACCCATGTCGAGAACGACCCCAATAACTGGACCGATCCATTCGGTCTAAGGCCTCTAACTCAGTGCGAGAAACAGGCCCTTGCGCCATATATACCGCAAATCGATCTAGACAATGCTGATCTTCATGACGACGGAAAGGTGCCGAAGTGGTTTCTAGACAAAAAGGCTGACGGCGTGACAGACGGCAATCACATCTATTTTCGTCCCGGCGCGTACAACCCATCCGTACCGGAAGGGTTGGCTGGCTTAGGTCATGAGCTTGTTCACGTTGGACAGTATAGGAGAAAAGAATTAACCAAACTTAAATATCTCATCGAAGCCGCAAAGCACGGGTCGGGAAGGGAAAACAAATACGAAAGGCCCGCATATGCTATGGAGGACATCATCAATGCGACGCTTCCCGCTCAGTTGAATAAACCCTTGGACCCAGCAGTCCGCTGTGCATGCTCTGTGAAATGAAAACTGTAACGAATCACATGCTTAGCACGGCGGCGTTACCGCTTTGCTGGCGAAGGAATAACGAGGACCATTAATGACAAGGCTTACCGCGCTTTTCCTAATTCTCTTCGGATTCGCGAAGCAAGCATTAGCCCAATCCGAGGATAGAAAGCCCACGTTAAGCAAAGACCGGCTGACGTCGGAGCAAGTTGCGGTCTATCGAGCATTCTTAGGGTTTTATGCAAAGGAGAGCGACAGAGTGCTCTATGTAGCAGATACCACCGACTGGCTAGGCGCCTCCGACGTAAAGGAGGAAGCAGATTGTTCGCGATCTTTCGGGCAGATAGAATTCGACGAACCGAAGGGGAGCGGTCCGACAATACACCGGCTCGACTCCAGTTTAGCAATCACGGGCCATATTGCCTTGGTCGATTCCGCAAGCCAATCAGAGAAAATCAGGAAAAATGATCCGAGCAAAACCATGCGCGAAGGCAAACCTGTCGATCGCGCAGTCTCAGACGCGTTCACTTCTGCGTTGCTTACCTTGTCGGAAATCGTCTTTGATAAAAATCATCATAAGGCGGTGATGAGTTTTAGCTTTTCCTGCGGCAAATTATGCGGAAACACTGCTATCGTCATGCTCAAACAGGTTGGCCGACACTGGAAAGTTACAGAGCAAACTTGCGGAGGAGGCGTTTCCTGAGCGGCGGGTTGCCCGCACATCGCACATCAACACATTTAGAAGAATTGCCGTGCGGCACACGCCAGTCTTGCGTATGTGGATTTAGAGTTGACTTCATGCGAGAAGTAGCCGCGCATAACCGTTCGGGAACTCAACTCCCGTAAGCGTCCGAAGTTGCCTTCGGGAATATTTCTTATCGAGAAGCCAGATTGATCCAGAGTGGATAGCTTATGACCGACAAGGCGCCAGCCAGAAGAAGCAAAATGAGCAGTATCCGCTTTCGGCTCTGAGGAAATCGTTGGGTGTGTTCATCCCAAGCTTTGCGAATAGTTCGGTCGAATCTGAGGGTTCCCCAAGCATTCTGCCAATTGCGAACATAGGTTCGCTCATCGTTGCTCAAAGCTGGAAGTACGTCTCGAAAGATCGCTGCCATTGTCACAAAAGCTGCAAAGGCCAAGCAAAGACTCAAAAGAATAATCACGGTGCCATCCAATCATTTCGAGCTACTCCGGACACAGTGGAACGACGATTGCTCCATACGACAGAGCATGTGTGTTTACGTCGACATTCCTTCCTACGCCCACGCCCACGGTTGCGTACGTTGCCACGCCAGCAGAGTTGGAAGCGTAGCTTCCGCCAGCTAGCGCCACGAGCGTCTACGCCTAATGATGGCGACAATCTCGTCGGGGAGACAAATTCTTCCGGCACCGCGGTCGCTCGGTATTCCCAGGGGCTTAACATCGACGAACCTCTGGCCATGCTTCGCAGTTCGACCACCAACTACTACGCCACCGATGGCCTCGGGTCGGTCACATCCCTGAGCAACACCAGCGGCGCGAATGCCGCAACCTATACCTACGACTCGTTCGGCAACTTGACAGCTTCCACGGGCTCGTTAACCAATCCGTTCCGCTATACGGGCCGCGAATTGAACTCCGAAACTGGGCTGTACTACTACCGCGCCAGATACTACGATCCGACGAGTGGTAGATTCATCAGTGAGGACCCGAACGTGTTGGGTGCCACTCGGTCGATGTATGCGTATGTAGATAACGAACCGTCGAGCTATCTAGACCCACGAGGCCTTAATAAGCAGAAGAAGGAGAAGCCGATGCCGGCGCTTCTTCCCGGTGTCAGCAAAGATCAGGCCGACGCCATTGCTATCGGATACCGCGCGGCGCTTAACAGATTGAAAGGCGGCGATTGCGCGAAATTCTTTGGCTGCGAGGAGGACGCTGGCGTTCTTGATGCTTCACGAACTGGCGCACCATTTCCCATCGACGGGTTTCAAACTCGATGCCGGCCCGGGCCTAGAAGGGGTCAACGAAAACAATTCGCTTATGTTGATAAAGGCATGTTTCGGGGATGCGCAATCAAGGAAATGAAAAGGAAAACGACGCTTCTACTCTTGCTACTCGTGTTGGCGCTGGCTCCGACGCCGGCGCAGGCCCAAATGGTCCACGTTGGCGTGTCATCTACGTCAATCCACGAGTGTCGTCGCGACCAAAGTGAAAGGTACGACGTCTATGTCGGTGGACATTTCCAAGTTGAAAACCGGTCAGACGCGGCAATCCTCCTTCCGAAAAGAGTCGATGTAGTCCGAAGCGTTGCCGTCGCACTGTCGCCAACCGATGCGAAAGACAGGAAGTATGTGTTTGTCATGGGGCAGGAGTTTGGTGTCAACGGAAAGAATGTGAAACCTCGTATCAGTGACTTCATTGTCATAAGACCGCAAGAGAAGCGGACGGTAAAAATCCTGCCTACTGCGATTCCTGCGACTGCTGACCCGAATGACAATGCGCACGAGCAGTTTAGGCCCGGGAAGTACTGGCTTCAGCTTGAGTTTCTTCCACTCCCCAATTCGTTTCCATCGGGCGACAAAGAGCTTCCTATTTGGCAGGAAAGGTGGAAATCTTCGGGGCTGCTCCTTCGAAGTTACGTACTAACAGAGCCTTTTCCGGTGGAGATCGTCCTTAATCCGAACGCGCCAAAGTGCGGCTCTTGACGATGCGGGCAAGCGGCACCGCGTTAAGCACCACCGGCACCTACACGTACTACAGCAATGACAACATGCTTTAAACTCACCAGATGGCGCGTGGTACAGACGACGAACTCTAACACGATTCCGGGTGCCGCCTACGCTGGTTGTGCGAGTTCAGAGTCGCTAGGGTGTTGGGCGATTGCACTTTTCGGAGCTTTCTTCCCGTCTGAGTGAGATAATTGGCCTTCGATAAGGAGAAGTCCGATGGCTACCGTTTCTGAAAGCGTAATTGTTCAAGATCCGGACGTCCACAGCGGAGAACCCGTCTTTCGCGGCACGCGCGTCCCTTTCCAGACCCTGCTTGACTATTTGGAAGGCGGAGAAACACTGGATGAATTCCTGAAACAATATCCTGGAGTAAGCCGCGAGCAGGCCGTAGCTGCGCTGGAAGAGGCCAAAACCCTTCTTTTGGCTCGCTTTGGGAAATGAAGATCCTCATCGATGAATGCCTTCCAGACGAACTGAAAGGGACTCTAGCGATGATGGGCCACGAGTGCCAAACGGTGCGGAGGGCGGGATATGGTTCGAAAAAGAACGGCGAGCTCCTAATGCTGGTGGAAGGTCGATGGGACGTCCGGAGCTTCAAGAGGCGAAGGCTTACTTAACGAAGCCTTCATAGGGGCGATTCTGAGGGTCTGCTACTGACGGTTACCGCCGAGCGCTGGGTAGCGCCGGAGGGGAGCGGCGTTGCTACGCCGGGAGGGGGTAGGACACGTCATCCCCGGATGAGTGTTGTTCAGAGCCGGACCGCAGCGGACTTGTGGCGGGGTGTATAATGATTTTATGCTCAAGAATGTGATCCATATCTCGGAATTGGAAGCTGCGAACGAGTTCGCGACGCTCCTGACACGCGTACGGGCGGGCGCAGAGGTTGTCATTGAAAAGGACAAACGGCCCATCGCGGTTCTGCACTCTGCGGAACCGGTTCGGCGCACCATCTCAGAGTGCATCGCATTGCTCCCTGAAGACTCAGCGGCCACGATCGATGCTGACTTCCCCAAAGACGTTGAAGCCGCCGTGGCGAGCCTTAGCGAGCCCCTTAGTCCGCCTGCATGGGACTGATCCTCGATTCCAGCGTTTTAATTACCGCTGAGCGTCAGGGCAAAAATGCTCGGCAAGTTTTGAGTTCCATAGCTCAAGAAGTCGGCGAAACTGAAATCGGCATCTCGGTGGTAACGCTGATCGAGCTGGCGCATGGCGCAGCTCGCGCCGACACCCCTGAGCGAAAATTAATGCGAGAGAAGTTCATCGAAGAATTGCTGACTGCGATGCCCGTTTATCCGGTCACAGTATCAATGGCTCTTCGCGCCGGCCAGCTCGACGGGCAGAATCAGGCACGAGGAGTAAGAGTCCCTCTTCCTGACCTTTTGGTTGGCGTTGCCGCACTCGAACTTGGCTATAGCGTGGGAACTTCAAATCTCCGGCACTTTCGGCAGATAACAGGACTGACAGTTGTCCAGCTTTGACGACAAAAACGCGGAGGATCTTCGCATTAATGTTACAAACGGTTAAAGGGCGCGCGCCGACTGCGAGTGTCCAGTTCGCTAGGGAAGGTGCACTCTCTCCCGCCGAGAGTCTCGCAGCAGAATTCATACGACTTTGCACTCAATCCGACTATCGCGCCAGATACTACGATTCAACAGCAGGTAGGTTCGCCAGCGAAGATCCCCTCACTTTCGACGGCATGACTTCGAACTTCTACACGTACGTTGCCAACGACCCGGTGGATTCTTGGGATCCACTCGGCCTACGGCCCTTAACTATGTGTGAAAAAATTAAGTTGTGGCCATACATTCCGCTGATCGATCTTAATAATGCCGATATACGCGAAAACGAATGGCCTCCCAAAGTGGGAAAGTTCTTCCCTATTCCGTTTTTGCAGAATGAAGCGGGGATAACACTGGGCAACAAAATCTATATTAGGCCTGGCCAATATGACCCCCCAACAATTGAAGGCTCGGAGCTTCTAGCCCATGAATTGGTCCACGTAGGTCAGTATCGACGAGGAGAATTAACTGAAAGTAAATATATTAGAGAGCTTCTCCAACATGGAAGCGGCCCGAAAAACAAATATGAAGCGCCAGCTTACGCCATTGAACCAGAGGTACACTTCAGCCTTCCGGCGTATTTGGAAGCTCTTAAGCAGCTAGGACTATTATGCGGTTGCGAGAAACAATAGGAGCACTGTGCAGTATCTGCGCGATCACGTTGTGGAGTTGTGGCTACAGATTCGAACGACATGTTGTCTTCGGCGGCCCCGCAGCAACGAGAATCGATCGTGTTCGTCAATACTCGCTGGAAGACCAGTACAGAATTTTTCGTTATGGGAATGACGTGGTTGAACCGCCGTTATTGGATCTTGCGAAACCGATTGCGGAACGAGGGGCCGCAGCGGTCCCATTTCTTTTGAAACAACTCGATGGCGAATCGGATGACGCGACCGTTAGAGATGTTTTGTTCATCTTTCAGGAGATGACCTTCTCTAAGAATTATGATGTGAAAGATGACAAACTCTTAATGGCCACGTTGGATAGAAAGGTCGCCGCGATGAAAGCCGACGAGTGGCGAAGTATATGCTCCGGAATGCTCAGGAGTATAAAGGGAGACTAACCTTCAAATACGATCCGTTTGGGCCGGTTGGGGAGCGAACAGCAAGTTCCCAGTCGGCATGCGACGGCGGCCGGTGGTGGTTTGGCTGAGCCGGATGCCTGAAAAGCTCTATGTCACCTTCCATGTTAACCGCGACTAACCTGGAACTCTACATTGCGTGATACTACCGTGATGCTCGTGGACTTCGGCAAGAATGGCAGGTCCTTAACCGATGTCGAGGTCGTACGCATAGATCGATGTACCGGAGGACGATGACTTGTACATGCGCCTGCCGAAGGGATCGTATTTGAAGCTATCCAGCACTTATTCCTGCTGCTATCAAGACACCCGTAGAATAAGCGCTGATGTCCAGTTTGCCGCAAACAAGGCCAAGAACGCCCATATCACTGCGGCAAAATAAAGGGCGCCAAGATACATTCTCTCTGCGGGAACCGGTCTCGTGCCCAACCGCGTTATCACGATGCGTCCAAACTTCCGCAGCGTCCAAGCGCTCGCTGCTCCGAGCACAAGTCCAACGAGAACGGCAACCGCGTAGCCGCCGAATCCTTTATGAGCCGATCTCGCCGAAGCGATCGCGCCGCCAACCGACATCGCCAAACACAAGTTAATCAGTAGCCCCCAAAGTGTCGTCATAAGTCAATTACACCCGCATGTATTCTGCGCAACTTTCGCAGCGCCTGCTCCTCCAAGAGCGGCAGAACCACCAGCGCTCCCAGGATTTGGCCCCGTACGGATCCAGTCCGCAGGTGATCCCAAGGAAGGATTGTAATGATCACCTATGTCGCTTTTTATGTTCCAAGGTTTGCTCGGAACTCCGTTAATGCCCTCCGCGAGGGCTCGCCCACCGACACCACCAGCCACGCTGCTACCGACAATCGAGCCAACATTGAACGCTAGTCCGTTCCAATTGCCGTTTTTTATGTCGCCGATGACGTCAATACCGAGAGCCGCACCTCCAGCGATCGCGACTACACCCAAAACGGTGGTCACAGCAGCAACCGGCGCCCCGAGGGTTACCGCCCCCACGGCAAGTGCACCAACAACTACGGCCCCAGCGGCGCCTGCAGCCGCACCCTTCAAGAAGCACCAGGCTATGGAGGAGGGGCTCAACCCGAAAGGATCCCTTAGGTTGAGTGCGTCGCTCCAAACATAGCGATACAGGTTCAGATCCATACCGCTAAATCGAATTGGGTCCTCGCTCAAGAACCTGCCTGAGCTTGGGTCGTAGTATCTGGCGCGGTAGTAATACAGGCCAGTTTCCGCATCGGATTCGCGGCCGGTGTAGCGGAAGGAATTCACCAGCGAGCCCGTCGATGCTGTCAAATTACCGAACGAATCGTAAGTGTACGTATTCACGATCGAGCCTGCGGCGTTGCTCAGCGATGTGATCGAGCCAAGGCCGTCAGCATGGAAGTAGCTGGTTGCCGAGCTACGCAGCATCGCGAGCGGCTCGTCGACGTACGCGCCCTGTGTGTAACGAGCGACTACGGCTCCGCTCGCGTTTGTCTCCTCAACCAGATTGTCGTAATCGTAGGCGTAGACGCTTGTGCCGCTGGACGAAGACTTGTAGATCCGTCTCCCGAAGGGATCGTATTTGAAGCTAACTAACTGTTCGCCAGACTGTCTGAAATTCGGCTACTTCGTCGATTCGGCTACCAGCCCAATACAGCCAGAGTGCTTGTCGATCCAAACGGCGTAGCCGCCCCCAAAACTTGGTGCGCCGCCGTTAGCGCGTCCTTCGACAATCCAATAACGCTTGTTCGAGCCATCCACTATCAAAGGTAACTGTGCATTTACTTGTTTCTCGCCGAATTGCCCGACAAGGATTGCCTCCGCCATGCGCTCGGCGGTCCTTTGGTCCGGAACATAGTCCGGATGCTCTTTTCGAGGCTCGTGAGCCGCGGTGATTGAACCAATTAAGGCCACCACCACCAATAGGCAGATTCGACGCATAGTGCTGACCTCCCAGATTTTCGATTCGGGCTTCACTGACAATCACAACCTTGATGCGGCCGTAAATTAAGTAGTTTCCCCCCGAGCGGCCGTCCAGGCTTCGGAATATACTCCTTTATGGTTCCCTGAGGCGTGGCAAGAAAGCCTGGAACATTGTAGTAATCGATGGTGTCTTTGTCGCCGGAGCCGAAATTCTCGTTCCCGTCATATTGCGGATCGTAGCCTGGAGCGCCGGGCAGCGGATTACCCTGTGCGTTGAACTTAGGGTCAAATGCACCGTGTGTGTGGTAGAGACCGGCGCGAGATAACCCACTGGGTATCGGATTAAAATCCTTAGGCATAACCCCTCGGGGACCACCGGGAATGGGAATCGTATAGGAGAAGGTCCCGTCAGAATTCTTGTATAGCCAGCCCCCATATTCTCTACCGTGTGGCCAAGCAGGGCTCTTGTGTCTTGAGGTCGGGTTGATATCATTCGCTGCGTTCCACCCTGCGCATATTAAGGTTCGATACTTGTCCCCCGGCTTCCAACCTGACGGATCTAGCAAATTCGTTGGACTGTTGAAAACGTAAGTATAAAAGTTAGGACCGCTCCCATCAAAATCCTGTGGATCTTCTGAAAGGAAACGGCCCGCAGTTGAGTCGTAATATCTGGCGCGGTAGTACGACCCTCGGTCTGCTTCCATAGAGGGGAACAAGGAATCGATGCGCTGCGGCGGACTCATCTCTAATAAGAAATTCACGCTAACCCGCTAACCCGGACCTACAATACAGAAACCAGATGGTCTGGCACCTAACTGGTCCCAAACACCGAGGGCCAGCCGCCAGTCTATCCTCTACATCCCATGCGACATGCGGATTATCTGACCATCTTTCTTAGTGATCTCGATTATGGCTACTCCTCCGCGCACGTCGGAACTGTACGTGTGCTGCAACGTTCCGCGGACAATCCACACGTTGTCAGAGCGCAGCGTCGCGCGAAGAGGGAGTTCGCGATTTATGACCTCATCTCCGTATGCCCTCTTGAGGACAATTTCCGCGATTTTGGTGGCCGTTAATTCGTCTGGCACGATGCCATCAGCTGGATTGTAGTTATGTTTGCTTGGATGACGCTCCTCGATCTTATCCTCAAGGTACGAACAACCCAGTAAAAGACTCGTGACCAACGATAGAAGAACAACGAAGCGCTTCATGGGTGACCTACTCCCCCAGGTATTTTGCCAATCTTCACGGCATTGCCTATTGGCGGATCCTGTAAGACTGTGCCGTCGGGTAGCGCAATCCATCCGTACTCCGCATGTATGAAGTCGCTAAATAGGTCCCACGCGGATGGTTCATCGCTCTGATAACCTGGAACATCGGGATGTGTGTGGTAAGTTCCTATCTTGTTCTTAAAAAACGGGCAACTTCCAGAGTCCGAGCTATCTGGGGTTCCCCTATTCGGTGCTGTGTAAGAATAGGTGCCGTCAAAGTTCTGGTAGATCACACCCGCATACTCAACACCCTCTGCGTTCGACTTGGCGAGGACATCGATCAGCGCCTGCAAGGCGGCAACCTTCGCGCTATCGTACCTATCACCCGGCTTGAGACCGGTAGGATCGCGGTGTTGCGTTGGGTCATTCAGCGCATACCTGTAAAACTGCACGCCGCCAAAAAAACGAACCGGATCCTCGTTTACAAACCTGCCCGGCGACGGATCGTAGTATCTGGCGCGGTAGTAATACAGGCTGGTTTCGGGGTCAAACTCGCGAGCCGTGTATTGAAACGGGTTGGTTAGCGACCCGGACGATCCAGTCTGGTTGCCAAAAGAATCAAACGTATAGGACTGAGCGATGCTGCCTGAGGTGTTTGTCAACGATGTGATCGAACCGAGCCCGTCAGCCTGATAGAAACTGGTCGCCGAGCTGCGCAGCATGGCGAGCGGTTCATCGATGTTTAGACCCTGCGAATACCTGGCAACTGCCGTTCCCGAAGAATTCGTCTCCTCGACTAGATTGTGTCCGTCGTAGACATAGACGCTTGTACCTGAACTCGAAGATTTGTAGATCCTCCTGCCGAAGGAATCGTATTTGAAGGTGACCGTCCCACCGCTTCCCGGCAAAGTGACGCTGGTCATGCGGTTTTCATAATCCCACGCATAGGTCGTGGTATTTGACCCAACCACCTTCGTGTGCGTGTTCCCGTTGTAGTCGTAGGTGTAAGTCGTGCTCGGCGTCGAAGTCAGCTCGTTCGACGAATTGTTGGTGTACGAAGAAACCCCCAGCGAAGTCAGGCGGTTGCCCACCGGGTCGTAGGTGTAACTCTCGGTCGTTGATGAACCCTGTGCGACCTGCGTCAGCTCGTAAATCAAGTCGTACGTGTAGTTGCTCGCGGTTCCCGAAGGCAATGGTGTACGGCTCGTGCGATTGCCCGCGTTGTCTACTCCGTAGCTGGCCCCGTCAAGTGTCGTGCCCGACTTGGCGTGTGTAACCGAGAGCAGCCGCGACAAATTGTCATAGCTGTACGCGGTATTCACGCTATTGGGTCGAGTCAAGCTAGTGCGACGGCTCAAGGCGTCATAGCCAAAGCCGAAGTTCCCTGAACTGATGGCCGTCGGGGGCGTCAACGTTTGCAAACGGTTCAACGCATCGTACGCATAAGTGCTTGAACCACTCTCCGGATCGGTGAAGCCGGTGCGATTAGAAGCGGCGTCGTAGCCGTAACTGGTCGTGAAATTCCGCCCGGTAAGGAACGTATATTGCGTCGTCGTGTTCGTCAGGCGTCCCATGTTGTCAAAAGTGAAGGAGTATGTGCCGGTGGGATCGACCACTTGCGTCAAGCGCGAGTCGTTATCGTACGTGTAATTCACGGTGGTGGTATCAGGATACGTCTTCAGCGTCAGCCGGTTCAACTGGTCGTAAGTGTAGGCGATAGCCTGGCCCTTGCGGTCAGTCTTACTCGTCAGATTTCCAACCGAATCGTAGTAGTACTTCTCGGTCAGCATCGACGGGAACGTTGTCTGGGTAACCCTGCCAAAGGCGTCATAGGCGAACGAAGTGGTGTGACTGTTTGCGTCCTTGATGCTCGTCAGATTGTTTTCGGTATCGTAGCCGTACGTGGTGACGTTCGTGGCTGCGTCAGTGACGGTAAGGAGACGGTCAGCATCGTCGTACCCGTAGGTGGTCGCTTTGCCGTTCTGATCGGTCACGGAGGTTCGTCGCCCTCGATAGTCGTAAGCGAACTGCGTGGTGGTGGTGTCGGGATAGGTAATTTTCGTTAGCCGATCCATCGAATCGTAAGTGAACGTCGTTTGATGGTTGAGCGCATCTGTGACCGAGGTGCGGTTTCCGTGCGTGTCGTACCCGTAGGTCGTTACATTGTTTTGCGCATCTTTGATTGTGTTGATCAGTCCGACCGATGTGTACGTCAACGTGGTCACATTGTTCAGCGGGTCTGTGATGGTCGTCAACTGGCCTAAGGAATTGTAGCCAAACTGCGTCACGCTCGCGGCGGTGTTGCCGTTCGGAGCGGGCGTCGTCACGGTTAGCAGATTCCCTTTCGCATCGTAAGTATTAGTTGTCACGTTGCCAAGCGGATCGGTTGTGGTGAGGACTTCGTCGAGACTGTTGTAGGTGTAGGTTGTCTTCGCCGTGGTCGATGAAGAAATCGGAACTGTCACGGTTAGGACGTTAAAATTCGCGTCGTACGTGTACGTCGTGGTATTCCCATTTTCATCCGTTCTCGAAAGAGCATTTCCGTTTGCATCGTAGGTATAGCTGATCGTCCCGCGCAAGCTACAGCTTGAGCAGCCAGAACCCTGAACATTGAGAGGAACCCATCGACCGCCGATCTGTTCAGAAGTGTAGGTGGTCTGATTGGTCAGTGAGTCTGTCAATGTCGCTTTCGACGTTATGTTGAACGTCGGCCCGAAAGCGTACTCAGTTGCCACGCCGACGCCAACTGGCCCGCTCATAGCGACCGGAATCGTGGCAATGATTTGGGTGTCGTTCCAACTATTCACGGTTGCAGTGACCCCGGGAAAGAACACCACGGAACTGTTGCTTTGCGAAGAACCAAAACCGGTGCCCGAAATCGTCACCGTGCTGCCCGCTGGCCCTGAACTCGTCGAAAGCGCAGTGACTGTGAGGGGTTCGAGAACTGTTAATTGCACGCCGTTGCTGGTGACGCCGTCCTCAATGACCGTTACTGGACCACTCGTAGCGGTCGAGGGGACACCCACGGTGATGCTTGTGTCGCTCCACGACGTTGCAGTAGCCGCCACGCCGTTGATCTTGACTTGACTGCTGGACTGGTTCGCGCCAAATCCCGAACCGTTCACGGTAATGACACTATTTACCTGGGCAGCTGGCGGCGTCAGGCTGGTGATTGTCGGCTTGATGACGGTGAACGTCGAAGTAGAGGGGCTTTGGACGCCTCCCACCGTAACCTTTACGAGTCCGGTTGTCGCGCTGCTTGGGACAGTGGCGATAATTTGTGTGTTTGTCCAGCTTGTAATCGTTGTGGCGTTCGTACCGTTAAAGCCGACGGTGCTTGTTCCCTGCGAACCACCGAAATTAGAACCGGCAATCGTGACTGATGTGCCGGTGCCGCCCAAATCCGGGGAAATGCCGGTGACAAAAGGCGTAGAGCCAACGGTGATCGTCACGTTGTCGAAGGTACCCGTGGCCGAGCTTGTCAGGCTGCCGCTTGTCACGGCCAGACCGATGAGGACGTTTGTCCCCATGCTAATAGTCTGGCTGGACCCCAACTGCGTCCACGTCGAACCGTCCGGCGAAGTGTAGCCGTAGAATGTACTGCCGCTTCGCACCACTTTCACCCAGTAGGGCAAGGTCACACCCTTGCTGCCGGGTTCGGACGTACCCCCTCCGTTGGTCGATCTCACGTCCAGATAGATTCCGCCGTATGAAGGCCACTCGGCCATTTTCAAGTTCATCGACGCTGGATCGGGCGTATTTCGGATCATGGCCCCTGCGGTGATATACCCAGCGGGGCCGGTCAGGCTGACAATTCTAGCCACAATGGTTCCGTCACCCGATAGGGGCAGATACGCAAAATGAAACGAATCTGACGAGCCGTAAATCATTGGGCCGGCACCAGTGACCGTGAAAGTTCCGCTTGAGTACGTGGCACTCCCACGGACACCTGTGGAACCAATGTCTTGATCGAGCCATGACGTTGGCAGAGGCTGCGTGGTCACTTCGAACTGAACCGGGTTGCTGTTGTTCATTGTCGGCGAAACGGACACCATCAACGGTCCGGATGTTGCCCCCGTGGGAATGGTGATAGTGATGGACGTGCTGCTCCAAGAATTGATTGTTACGAAAGCATCGTTCAAGGTGACCACGCTGCCGCCCTGCGTTGTTCCAAAGCCGGAGCCTGAAATGATTACTTGGTTCCCGACAGAACCCGTCGTAGCGGAAACACCAGTGATGGCCGGTGCAGGACTCGATGGCGTGCTAAGGGAAACGCCGTCAAATGTCGCCGTGGCAAGCGAAGTCGTGCTGCGATTAGTCACATATAGCCCAACGTAAACGTTCGTCGCCATGCTAATCGTTTCGCTAGAGCCAATCTGCGTCCAGTTCACACCATCCAACGAAGCAAAGCCGCTGAATGTGTTGCTACTTCTGACCAGCTTCAACCAATACGGTGGGGCTCCTGAAATCGCTTGAGCGCTTATGTAACCGTCGCTTGTTCCAGAGGTCGTGGTGCGTTCCGTAAGATTTAGACCTCCACTGCCAGCATAATAAAGAGTCTGTGCATTCTTTGAACCTGGATCGAGGGTCTCTCTTATCATCACCCCGGCTTCTTGCGATCCGCCGCCCGTCGTACTGGCCACTCTTGCGACAATCGTTCCATCACCGGAGAGTTGCTGATACACGAACTGGATGCCATCCGCGTTGGTGACCAGGGTTCCCCCGCCTGCCCCCTTCACAGTGAAAGTGCTGTTTGCATAGCTTGCACTCCCGAGTACCCCCACCGGTCCGATGTCTTCATTGATCCATGGACTCACTAACGGCTGCGACGTAATCTCTAGAATGACGGCGTTGCTATTGTTCATGCTCGGAGCGACCGAAACCAAAAGTGGTCCTGTAGTCGCTCCGGTCGGAATCGTAATCACGATGCCAGTGGCGCTCCAAGAATTGACTGTCATCAGCGCGCCGTTCAGAGTTACAAGCCCGCCATTTTGCGTGGTTCCAAATCCCGATCCTGTTATCAGTAGCTCACTCCCGACCGGTGCAGTGGTAGCAGATAGACTCGTGATGGCTGGCCCTGGAGCTGCAGTGGGACTAATTGAAACGCTATCGAACGTTCCTGTGGCAAGAGAACTCGTGTTCCGGTTGCTTACGTATAGCCCGACGTATACGTTTGTTGCCATGCTGATGGTCTGGTTTGACCCCACTTGCAACCAGGTTTCCCCATCAAACGAGGTATACGCACTGAACGTGCTTCCGCTTCTGACTAACTTCACCCAGTAAGGCGGGCTTGCAGAAACTCCTTGGGCAGAAATATAGCCGTCGCTGGTCGATCCCGTGGTAGTCCGCTCCGACATATTGAAACCTGATGAACCAGCATAGTAGAAACCCTGTGCATTCGTTGCCCCTGCGCTCAAGGTCTCACGAATCATTATTCCGGCTTCCTGCGACCCACCGCCAGATGAACTGACCACTCGCGCGATGATCGTCCCATCTCCGGGTAGCGACTGGTACAAGAAATTCACTCCGTCCGCGGTGGTCGCCAGAGTTCCGCCTCCGGCCCCTTGCACGGTGAACGTTCCATTCGCGTAGCTCGCGCTACCGGCCACACCGACAGAACCAATGTCTCCATCAGTCCAACCTGACGGCAGAGCGGTGACCGTGAATGAGGAGCTGTGCGCGGTTGAACTGCCCACAGTGACTGCAAAAGTACCGGTCGTCGCCCCCGTCGGAACAATTGCCGTGATGCTTGAGGCCGCCCAATTTGTGACTACCGCAGCAGTTCCATTGAGTGAAACTGTGCTGGTCCCTTGTGTCGAGCCAAAACCCGAACCATTGATCGCAACTGCTACGCCAACGGGCCCTGAGCTTGGCGAGATGCTCGAAATAGTCGGTGCCTGTGCGTAGACTCGACCTGTACAAAACTGAAGGAGAGCTAACGAGAGAACGAGAAGATGCTTCCCACAGTGGCGGTGCATGATCCTTGCCCTCCCCAGACATTGATCGAAGCGAACGAAATAACCGCAGCGTGCGACTCACAACCGAAAACAAACCGTACCGCCTATTGATAGGTAATCGTGAGAGCTTCGACGCCGTTCGCGCGAGACGAGGTTAATCCCCGGCTCGACGAATCGTAGGTGTGGGATTCCAAGACCTTGCCGTTAGAATCCGTCACTGTTGTGATTCGAGACTGAGTGTCATAGGTGAAGGAAACCGTAGTCTGGTCTGGCTTTGTAACTTGGCTCAACCGGCCTTGACTGTCATAGGAGTATGAGTATGAGACTCCAACGCTGCTGCTGACACTGGTTGCAAGGTTAGGAAAGTTGCTGTTGCCGTATGTGAAAGTGAGGGTGCGCGACGCGGGATCGGTGACTGTCGAAAGACGGCCCGAGGAATCATACGCCACGGTCGTGGTGTTGCCGTTGGGATCGATGATCGCGATTAAATTCCCCGTTGTTTTGTCGAAATGCCGTTGCTCTCCATTACCAAAAGTAAATGTAAAGTAGGGGTTTGTACTCGTGTCGGTGTTGAGTGTAGCGGCTACGGCCGGACCGTACACTACCCACTCAATTAGAGGTCCAGCGGACCCAAACGACCAAAACGTTCCGTCGCCCCGGATATACCGCATGAAGTTATCTGTCCCAAAGACGATCCTCTCTTCATAAGTGGATCGCCAAAGCGGCCCAAAAATCCCGGTCTCAAAAGAAGCTAAACCAGAGGGCCAAACGCTGTTCCAGCTTCGCGCCAGCGACAACCCTCCTCCCAGCCCAGGGAACCGCATGTCTTGTTCGGTGATATAGGTGTTACCTGTGGCAAGCCCAATTGGAGAACCAGCGTGAGCTTGACACGAAGTGCAGGGCGGCGCACACGTCATCGCAGCAACCACGAACTGGTAAGTGCCCGGATACGACGAGTAGTAATACCACCCCGGTGGTATCGGGTCAGGATAAAACAGCGTTTGTTTCGCTATGCAGGGAGGGGGTATCTGTGCACGCGATGGAAGGCTGAAAACGCACTGCAAGACCACAAGCACGAACAGTGAAACGCCTATTTTCTTGATCACAATTACCTCCATACCCCGCTCCGCTTGCATGGTGCAAAAAGATAGTCCCAACATGCTCTTCTGCGAGTACGGCTACAATTTCGCCTTCAACACCTGCTTCTCGCCGAACGCAAAGGGACGCAACCACACCCCTCCGTCATCTGAGAGAAACGTGTTATTAACATTCAATACTTCCAACTGGGGTTATAGCTTCTGAAGTGTCTTCAACTGCCTGTCAATAGTACCGCGACAAGAATCTGTGGATAATCTGTGAAAAAGAGCCCATCCCAGCCTATTTTTACGGGAGACCAACTGTACAAAGGCTAATATAGTTTGCTCGTAATCTAGCGGTGGGTTTCACTCCGACCCAAACACATCTCCGATCACAACTTCGACCATGAGTACTTCTTCAACTCCCTTTGCAGGGAGCGGCGTGCCCCATCAAGTGGACGGCGTTTTAGTTCACGCCATGTCCGGTTACGAACTGCCCCGCGTGCGGACCGAGCTCTGCCGACTAAGGTCCCAGCAGAGGCCGTCTTGGTCGAGCCATAGAACAGACAAACAGCATTGTAGACATCTTATAAGATCTAATAGTCCTATATGATTGACATATAGACCTGAATAGAGTACTCTGAGACCCGCCAGAGGAGTCGCGCCATGTCAACTCTACCAGGATATCAGCAACCCAAGCGGCAGCGGAAAAATGCCCTACGCATTTTCTATGTTTTCGTGTTCCTTGCAGCCGGGACTTTCACCGTGGCAGTCGAGGTGAGCCAGGCAGCACAAAAAGTACTGTTTGCCCTTGGCATCGTGCTGGCTGGCGGAGGAATTTGGAGTTTCCTTCGCTTCCTGAAAGTCGCAGACACACATCAGAGACTGATCAACCACGAAGCAACGAGCTTTGCTTTTGTTGGTTCCTTACTACTCACACTCGCAGTGGGCATCGTGCAACGATTCGGTTTTCTTTACGGAGCTTCACTCCTGGTTCCGGTGTTCATGATCGCCCTGTGGAGCATCGGCCTAATTCTCTCTTCCTGGCGGTATCAAGAATGAAGACTCGACTTCGTGTTTTGAGGGCTGAAAAGGAGTGGTCGCAGGCTGAGCTTGCCGATGCCGTCGGCGTGACGCGGCAGTGCATCAACGCGGTCGAGACGGGCAAATACGAGCCGGGGCTGGACTTGGCTTTTAAGATCGCCCGCATATTCGGGAAGAATGTCGAAGAAGTCTTCCTGTACCAAGAAAACGAGACAACTACAGGACAACAATAGAGGCTTTTCGCAAATAGAGCACGACATGATGCGAACCATTCTTCAGCAGGCGCTTTCTTTTTCCCCACTGCAGTTGAGATCTGCTTCGGCTGTTAGGTGAAACCCAGAGGAGTCCTTTGATGTCACGAGGCTTTGATGGATTCGAAATTGATGACTTTCGCGATTCTCAATCGCAGTCTGAACCCTACAGCGGTGGCAGGGAATCAAGCCGAGGACGCGGCAGCAGCTCGCAAACGGAGGCCAGCGTCAGAGTAAAACTGGCAAAGCTTCGTGAAACCGAATACCTGTCTGACCATCGCGATTCGCACAGCCGCGAGGTCCCAGCAGCGAACCCCTCGACCGTCTCCCGCGATACAAGGCAAGCTGACCTTCTCGCGGATCGTGAACGCACGGAAATTCTTGATCGCGATAGAAGCTATTCGCTCCGGCCATCAGAAATTTACACCGTCACAGAAGTCGGCAAGTTTCGAGTTGTGGCTGTCGAGGATCTCGCGAAGCACGCCTACGCAGGTGACCGCTCACGCCTGGACAGCGATCTTCGCAATCTGATTCAACAACGGCTTGTCGAGCGCAGAGACACGAGCGTACTCAAGAAGGAGTCTCAACAGGTTCTCACTCTGTCAAAGGAAGGCAAACGCCTGATTCGTCAGCACGGCTTCGTACTCGACGATCAAGCCGTTTACTCGGGCTTTGTGAAGCCCAAGGAAGCAGATCATGATGCCGCCTTGTACCGCCTGTATCACAAGGTTGCCGATGAGATCGAACGCAAAGGTGGCAAGGTGCTCAGAGTTCAGCTCGACTATGAACTCAAGGAAAATCTCTACCGAAAACTTGGCCAGGCCCAAGCACGGGGCGACGGTCAAACCCAACGCAGTAAGGAAGCCTTCGCGCACCAGTTGCAGCTCCCGGTTGTTCACGGCAAGGTCAGTTTCCCCGACCTGCGCATCGAATACGCCAGCAAAGAAATGGAAATCTCCCGTGTGGACCTGGAACTCGCTACGGGCCACTACCACGCTGGCCATCTAGCGGAAAAGGCCCGCGCCGGGTTTCAAATCTACGCCCGGTCGGAGGACGCCGCTGGCCTGCGCAGAGTGCGCGACGACCGGGAGATCATGACCGCGATTCTGAGTTTGTGAGCCATGCACCTTCTTGAAACCAGCATCGAGAATCTCCTTGGCTTCGGTTACACCGAGGACGAGGCGCGCTTCCTGTATCTCGTGGCTACGCACTCTGGGTATTTCTCCACTCGTCAGTACTTGGCCTTCACCGGGGCCAAAAGCGGTGATAAGAGCATGGCTTTCACGCAAAAGGTGCTCGGAAAGGGACATGCCACCGCCCGCCTGCTGTTGCGAAACGGTCGCGTCTACCATCTTTTCTCTCGCCTCGTGTACCGTGCCATGGGCCGGGAGAATCTCCGCAATCGCCGTGAGCATTCCGTCGAACACATCCGCACGAAACTAGCGATTCTGGATTTTGTCCTGGCCCACCTCGATTACCGCTATCTCGAAACCGAAACCGAGAAAGTCGACTATTTCAGCCGCAAACTCTCTATCCCTCGATCTGTTCTTCCCTCTAAGAGGTACATGGGAGCGATCCGGGAGAAGACCACGGACCGTTATTTCGTTGACAAATTCCCACTGTTCTTTGCCCCTGAGTCTTCCTCTTCTCCCCCTGTGGTTACCTTCAGTTTTGTAGATCCGGGGCTCCTCAGTCTCGCCAGTTTCGATACGCATCTGTTTGCATATAACGGTCTGTTTTCAGCAGTGCCGCAGTTGAATTTTGTCTACATCGCTACACGCCCCAAGCACTTCGCATCGGCTCAGGAGCTGTTTCTGGCGATGGCCCCACGCACGACGGACCCCGATCCGGGCGTGGAAGGCTTGCGCTACTTCCACTACCGCCACATGTGGGAGACCAAGCAGTACGCAAGGCTGAACGCGGAACAGATCGAATTCCTGAATGAAGCCAAGGAGCGATTCAATGATGCTCTGACTGACATTAGATATGAGCAATGGTTGAACGGCCAAATCACAGCTGGGGCTGTGAGCGGGGAATTTCGCAGGCTGGCGCCAAGGCGGGAAGTATCGTTCCGCACTGAACTCGTGGACGGCCAAACCGCCCTTTTTGAGGCGAGAGTCCCAAGCAAAAATTGTGAGCCTGGCGACCGCGAGGTGACGGACAGCCTACAACCGACTTTCGGGTCAGCTTTCAAACCAGCTTTCGAAGGGAATTCACTACAAACAGAAGAGAAATAAGCAGATGCGTAAAGCGAAGGCAAAGAATCTGCACGCGGGCAAAACACTAGGATGGGCGGGAGCGACCCCACTTTTGACGGCTTTCAGCCGCCCAAAGTTCGGTGGGGTCGCTCCCGCCCGTCACGCAGGAAGCGTGACCGTGTTTTGCCCGCGTGCAGCAGTCGGAGCATGCAAACTGTAGTGAGGGATGTAATGGGCCACGAATAACGAAAAGGAGAGGAAACACTTGGCACTTCTGAAGCCACCGTCAAAGCAACCGAAGACTACAACCCTTCAAGTTCGATTGGAGGAAGAAGTCAGACATAACCTTGATAGGTATGCGGAGTTCATTGATGCGAATCCGTCTTACGTCGTCAGTGAGACGCTCAAGCTCCTATTCAAGAAAGATGAGGAGTTCAGGCGTTGGCTGGGCCAGTACGCCAATCATGGCAAACAACAAACCAAAGGAGACGTTCTTACCAAAACTGCGCAACAAATATGAAGACCCGCTCAACCCAATCCGGTGCGCGCGAGAATACAGCGTCCTCAAGACAGCATGCCCCGCGCCTTGTAGTCGGCTCGTCGCCGTTGGGGTCTGATCATCTGCCCCAGGACCCCACGGAGAATGTACCGTCATGGCCGCCAGAAATCTCTAGAGTCAAACCGCCAGCTTCACTCATGGTGCAGCTCGACAAGGGGGCCACAGTGGGAGAAAGAGCGGATAGGAGCCGCCTCTTAACTATCAAGGAAGTAGCCGAACTGCTCTGTGTCCCCGTGTCTTGGGTTTACGGAAGAACCCGCAGGCGCGCTTTGGAACGACTACCCGGCTATCGGTTGGGCAAGTACTGGCGTTTCAGTGAGGACGAAGTGCTTGCATGGGTCAAGTGTCAGCACGGAGGGCCTCGTGCGTCTTGACACTGGGACTAAACTGGAAAGTGACGCAAGAACAAGCGGACGAATCACGAAAAGGAGAATCGTGATTCGACGCAGATTCCAGAATGGCTGTTTAACAGTGAAAGGGAAAGGTCAAAAGATGTGGGTCGCACGATGGCGTGAGACCATGCTGCAGCCGGACAATTCGTTGAGCAAGGTGCTTCGCTCAAAAGTGCTCGGCCCTGTAAGCATGATCTCCAAAAGTGAAGCCCGCAGTCTTTTGGCAAACTGTCTTCGTTCAAGAAATCAGAGTCAGAAGCGCCCACTTGCTACACTCACCTTCGAGCAATTTGCGACTGAGAAGTGGGAACCGCTGGCTTTAACAACCATCAAACCATCAACAGCCCGATACTACCGCTTCCAACTCCACAAGTACTTGCTGCCAACGTTTGGCCCAATGCGCTTGCGTGATCTCGATCGCGAGACCTTGCAGGCCTTTGTGGTTGGCAAGAAGCAGCAAGGTTATTCCAGTTCGACGCTGCACGGCGTTCGCACGACGCTCAGCAAACTCCTGCAACAGGCCGTCGAGTGGAATTACTTGGACGAGAATCCTGCAAGGGGACTCCGAATCGGGGAACGTGTTCCGAAGAAGGAGCCTGTATTCCTCGAACCCCACGAAGCACTAACGCTCATTGAGTCGCTGCCCGAACCTTGCCGCACCGTTGTGCTGGTTGCCGTACTGACGGGTCTGCGGATCGGCGAGATTGCCGCGCTTCGTTGGAACAGAGTGGATTTCATCCGAGGCGTCCTACAAGTCAAAGAGACGTACTCGGACGAAACCGGCTTTGGCACTCCAAAAACGCGGAGCAGTGTTAGAGAGGTGCCCTTGAGCGAGCCTATTCGCATGGCGTTACTGGCCCATCGTGCCCGTTGCTCGCGCACGATGGAAGATGCTTTCCTTTTCGCCAGTAAAGCAGATACACCGATCAGTCCAAAGAATATGGCACATCGCTTTCTTCGCCCGACGTGTGTGCGCCTGGGCTTGCGACCAATTGGGTGGCACGTCCTGCGCCATACCCATGCAACTTGGTTGAGCGAATCAGGGGCGACCATACGAGCCGCTCAGGACATACTTGGGCAGTCGGATGTGGAAACGACGCTTCGGGTCTACACGCATTCTGTGCCGGACTCGAAACGACGGGCTGTAGCCAACGTCGCAGCCTTATTGTTCCCTTCTGTTCCCCCGCAAGGGCAGGTGCAAGGAGTGCAGCGGGGGTTAGTTAGTTGAAAAGAAAGAACAAATCCGAAGGATTGGTGAACCGGGGAGGACTCGAACCTCCAACCCGTTGATTAAGAGTCAACTGCTCTACCATTGAGCTACCGGTCCACAGAGTACTTAGAATTTTACATGGGACGCGGTTTTTTGTCGAACGCGATGGAGATGAAGGACGGAATTCCGGTGACGGCGCACTTTTTCGAGTGGGACGCAAAACCGCACAGACAGGAGTGTCTGTGCTACTTGGCCCGGAGTTCGGCGGCGAGGTCGCGGGCGACTTGGCGGGCGCGCGGGAGGTCGTGCGGATCGAAGGAGATGGCGGAGACGCGGGGATGGCCGCCGCCGCCGAATCTTTCGGCGAGGGAGGCGAGATTCTTGTCGGCGGTGGCTTGGTTCCACGGGTTGGTGCCGAGGGAGACTTTGGCGCGGACGGCGGACGCACTGACGCTGACGGAATAAACGCATTCGGGATGCAGCAGATATGGAATGAACTTGTTGTAGCCTTCGAGGTCGAGGTCGCTGACGTCGAAGAAAATCACTCCATCCTTGGCTTCGGAGCGCTCGCGAAGAATTTCGATGGAGCGGCGATGGCGTTCGAGGAGTGGGCCGAGGTGTTTGGCGACGATGGGAAGCTTTACCATTTCGGCGAGAGGGCGATAGGCGAGGTCCGGAATGATGCAAGCGGGCAAGCCGTCTTCGGGAGCAGCTTCGATGACGAGGCCAAGTTGAGTGGCGGGCTCAGTGAGTTCGACGGCGGATTGCGGCGTGGGATATTGCGCGCCGTCGATGATGTCGCCCCAGTGGATGAGTTCTTCCAGCGGTTTCGTGTCGAAGGCAAATTTTTCTTTGGCGACGGTGGCGATGAGTTTAGTGCAGGATTTGTAGTCGGGCTCGTAGAACATGTGCGGGCCGGGATGAGAGCGGAAATGCTCGGCGTCCGCCGGATTGAGAAACGCGCTTTGATGGTGGTCGAACCACCAGGTGACTTTGGGAGAGTTTGAGTATTTGAAATCGACGATGGCGTTTTCGTCGCCGTCGAAGAGACCCGGAGTCCAGGGCTGCTGAGCGCGATGGGTCATGCCGGTGAAATGGAACTCGGCCGCAGGATCAAACTTTTCCTTGTAAAAGCGGTAGAAGAGAGCGGCGGAAGCGGTCCCATCAAAGCAGCGGTCGTGGAAGCATAGCCGGACTCGGGTCATGTCTAGGCGAAGGAGCCTTTCGTTTAATCCTGCGTTGTAAGAGCAGGAGGAAAGCCTTTTAGGGTGGAGTGAGGCGAAAAAGAAGTCAAGAGGAAAGCGTGGATGAGAGGTACCAAAAAAAGCCGCCCGGGAGTACCGAGCGGCTCGTAAAAAAAAAGGAAGCTTCTCAGATCCTATTTGTTGACCATCTTCTCGACCATATCTCCGATGATCGGGAGCTTAAACATTTCGTGGTTGTACGCCTTGTACATTAGGAAAATCCAAGTCCCAAAAAATGAGAGGGCGACAACCGGCCAGAGAAACGCCAACAGGAAACCGATGGGGAAGTGCATCAGCGCAGTGACAAACGTGAGAAACGCCACCACGATCCAGAATACGATACCAACCGCAATCATGGCGAGGTTGAAGGCGATATCCTGAGCCGCGTGAAACTTTACGAAGGGCCGTTTGTCGATCAAAAGAAAAATTAATCCGGAAATCCACCAGAATATGTAACAGAGGAGACCAGCGACGTTTTCTTCGATACCTGCTGTGGGGTATTCCGCGGCGGGAGCGCTGCCTGCGGCAGGTGCGGAGGACGCCGCGCTGGGTGGGGCGCTCTGATAGGTAGGTTGAGAGGCACTTTGGGGTGCCCCGCACTTGGGACAAAATGCTGCTTGACCTGCATCTTGACCACACGCTTTGCAAAATGACATGAACACACCTCCCGGAGGGTTCAACTGTGCGCGGAGAGTAACAAAAGCAGGATAGGAGAGCAATGGAATTTGTAAAGGCTCTGTAACTCAGAAAAGTGACGCTTGAAAGGAGAACGGCGGAGCGTCCTCCTTTCAAGCGTGTTCTCTCTCAGCTCTGCGGCGTGCTACTTCCCTTCTGTTTCCGGCTTTTCCGCTGCCGGCGCGATTGCCGGGATGTTGGCTTTCAGAATGGCGGCGTTGAGGGCAGCGAGATCCTTGGATTGGATTTCGCGCCAGTCGGCTAACTGCTTTTCGAGTTGTGCGTTGAGTTCGTCGAAGACGGTGTAGGACGCGGCAGTCGGAGCGGTGTCGGCGCTTTCCACGGTTTCCTGCAACGCGGCGAGCTGGTCGGCCACCTGAATGGGATAGTTCAGCGGATCTTCGCCGCTCTTGGATTTCGGCTGGATGATTTTTTCTTCGACGGCGTTCATTTTCTTGATGAGGGCGTCGGCGGAGTCAAGAATCGGCTTTGCAGTGGTGTCCGCGGCGAGGCGCTTCTTCAGAGCATCGAGCTGGCTGCGCACGCTGCGAATCTGGTTGACGGCTTCATCGCCTGCACCCACGCGCTGGCTGATGCGCAAGGCAAGCTCATGCTGTTTTTCGAGGTCGGCTTGCAACGTAGAAATGCGCGGGTCTTTGGTGAGTTCAAAACTCGCGGTCGACGTTTTGCCGGCGACGGTGAGTTTGATTTGGTAGGTGCCAGGAAAGACGAGCGGACCTTCCGGGCGGCCTCCCCAGCCAACCGCGCCGGGAACTTTGGTTGGAGCTTCGGAGTGCAGATCCCAGACAAAGCGGTTCAGGCCGACTTCGACAGGAAGCTCTTCTCCGGGCAGGGTGATGCCGAACTCCTCCTCGACAGCGGAAGCGCCTTCGGCGACTTTTTTACTGGAGTATTTGCGAACCAGCTTGCCCTTGGAGTCTAGAATTTCCAGAGTGATTTGCTCCTTGGGCACGGACTTCAGCGAGTAATTGATCACCACGCCGGCAGGCGGATTGGAGCCTACGGGAACGCCTGCGGGCAGTGTGAATCCCGGTCCGCGGAAACGTACGGTGCTTGAGGGTTGGAAAAGATGCGCTTCTTCCGTCGCGGCGGATGCGCTCATTTGACGCAAAGGCGCAATGCCGTCGAGAACCCAGAAGGCGCGGCCGTGGGTGGCGACGATGAGATCGTCATCTTTGATAGTGAGATCGTGAATCGGCGTGGTGGGCAGATTGAGTTTCAGGGATTGCCAGTGGCCACCATCGTCGAAGGAAATGTAGATGCCGTTTTCCGTTCCGGCATAGAGCAGGCCTTTCCGTTTAGGATCTTCGCGAACGGCGTGGGCGTAACTATTGTCGGGCAAGCCGGTGATGATTTTCGTCCAGGTCTTGCCATAGTCGGATGTTTTGAAAAGGTAGGGATGATAGTCATCGAGCAGGTGGCGATCGATGGCGACGTAGGCGGTGCCTCCCGAGAAAGGCGAGGCTTCGATGATGCTCACTTTGCTCCATTCGCCGAATTCTTTGGGAGTGACCTTTTCCCAGTTTTTGCCACCGTCGCGAGTGACGTGCAGGAGTCCGTCGTCGGTGCCGGCCCATATAAGGCCCTTTTCGACAGGCGATTCAGCGAGAGCAAAGACGGTGTCGTAGTACTCGACGCTGGTGTTGTCTTGCGTCAGCGGACCGCCTGAGGATTGTTGCTTGGATTTGTCGTTGCGGGTCAGGTCGCCGCTGATGGCGGTCCAGGTCATGCCACCGTCAGTGGTCTTAAACACGGCTTCGCCACCGTGATAGACGACCTTGGGATCGTTGGGCGAAATCATGATCGGGGCAGTCCACTGAAAGCGGTGCTTCAAGCCAGCTGCGCCGGAGCCCATGGGATTGAGCGGCCATGAAGTGATGTCCTGGATTTGGTGGGTCTTCTTGTCGAAGCGGGTGATGAGGCCGTCGTACGAACCAGCGTAGACGACGTCAGCGTTTGTTGGATCGGGAACGACATAGCCTGCTTCGCCGCCGCCGACCTCGTACCAATCCGTGCGGTCGATGACTCCACCGTCGCTGCGGCTGACAATGGCAACCGTGGAATTGTCCTGCTGAGCGCCGTACATGCGATAGGGGAAGGAGTTGTCCGTGGCGACGTGATAGAACTGCGCGGTTGGCTGATTCGCCTGGGTGGTCCAAGTCTTGCCGTTGTCGTGGGAGATGGTGGCGCCGCCGTCGTTCGAGTTAATCATCCATTCGGGATGCGTGGGATCGATCCAGAGGCCGTGATTATCTCCATGAGGAGAGCGAACGTAGCCGAAGGTGTGGCCGCCATCAGTGGAGCGGTAGACGGCGGTGTTCAGCACGTAAACAGTGTCGACGTTCTTGGGATCGGCAAAGATGTGATGGAAATACCAGGCGCGCTGCGTGAAGCGGTGCTCGGGATTGAGGAGTTGCCAGGAATCGCCGGCGTCGTCACTGCGATAGATGCCGCCTTTTTCGGCTTCGATAATGGCGTAGACGCGATTGCCGTCGGCGCCTGAGACGGAAACACCGATGCGACCGAGAACTCCGGTCGGAAGGCCGTGGCCTTCCAGACGCTTCCAGGTGGCTCCATCGTCGCTGGATTTGTAGAGGCCGCTGCCTGGCCCGCCGCTGACGGCGGTCCAGGGATAGCGCTGCGCCTCGTAAAGGGCGGCGAACAGGATATGAGGATTTACAGGATCGAACGTGAGATCGATCGCGCCAGTCTTATTGTCCTTGAAGAGGACTTTTTGCCAGGTCTTGCCGCCATCGGCCGAACGGAAGACCCCGCGCGTTTCGTTGGGGCCGTAGGCATGGCCCATCGCCGCGACGAATACGATGTCCGGGTTGGTGGGATGAACGATGACTTTGGAGATGTGGCGGCTATCCTCGAGGCCGATGTGTGACCAGGTCTTGCCGGCGTCGATGGATTTATACATGCCGTCGCCATAAGAGATATTGCCGCGCCAGCAGGATTCGCCGGTGCCGACGTAAATCACATTTGGATCGGAGGGAGCGACCGCGAGCGCGCCGACGGACATGATGCCGGTCTTGTCGGTCATGGGCGTCCAAGTATTGCCCGCGTTGGTGGTTTTCCAAACGCCTCCAGCGACTGCGCCGAAATAATAGGTGAGCGGATCACCGGCGACGCCGGACACGGCGAGGGCACGGCCTCCGCGGAAGGGGCCGACCTGGCGCCACTTCATACCTTTCAAGGCGTTTTCATCGAGAGTCTGAGCGCGAAGAGGCGCGCAAGTGAGCCCCAGAAAAAGAATTGCAAGAAAAACGGCAGAACCAACCTTCCAGCGTTTCAAACCACTCATCGTTGTCGCCCCCAGAGAAACATTTGTTGCATCGGCACTACCGCCGATAGTAAAGCGCGGACCGGAATAGTACACCGTGTGCCGTGATTCGCGCCAGAAACTGTGGATAGATATTTGTTGCTTAGTTCCTGACGCGCGGAGGAGTGCTTTTGGGTACAATCCCGGCGTGACGACCCCGCCTTCTTCGGACACCCCCGCCACTGTTCAAGCTGGCACATCCCGGTTAGGAACTCTTCTCGGCAGCTTTCACTTCCGATGGCTGCAAGGCGCGACACGGCCAGAGCGAAGTTCGCTGATTGCGGGCGGGCTCGGCTGGATGCTCGACGCGATGGACGTGATGCTTTATTCGCTCGTGCTCGCATTCTTGATCCGCGAATTTGCGATGGATACGCGGACAGCGGGCTTGTTGAACTCCCTGACGTTGGTCGCTTCCGGGATCGGTGGTCTTCTCTTTGGCGTTCTTGCGGATCGCATTGGGCGTATTCGGTCGCTTATGGCGGCAATTCTTGTTTATGCGCTGGCGAGCGCAGCCTGCGGCTTCTCACACACAATTCCGCAATTGGCAACGTTCCGATTTGTGCTTGGGTTAGGAATGGGGGGTGAATGGACAACCGGGGCAGCGCTGATCGCCGAGACCTGGCGGGCGGAGCATCGAGGGAAGGCGCTGGGATTCATGCAGTCAGCGTATGCGATCGGGGAAGCGATTGCTGCGCTTGTCGTTGCGCTAGTTCTGCCGAATTTCGGTTGGCGGCCAGTGTTTTTCGTCGGCGTTCTACCGGCCTTTTTAGTTTTTTGGATTCAACGCAGCGTTCCGGAGCCGGAGTTGTGGAAACAACGGCATGCGCGCAAAGAAAAAGTGTCGCTGCACAGGCTTCTGGAAAGAGGTGTTTTGCGCAACGGGATACTGGCGACAACGATGAACGCCTGCAGCATGTTCGGGTACTGGGGTTTATTTACGTGGATTCCCGGTTATTTGTCGCTGCCGCCTGAGAAAGGCGGGCGAGGACTCAGTCTCGTAACGACCACCACGTTTTTTCTGGTGATGTGTTTCGGAAAATGGCTAGGCTATTTTCTTTTTGGATTTTTTTCGGATGCGTTTGGACGGCGCAAGCCGTACTTTCTTTATTTACTCATCGCTGCGGCGCTGGTGCCAATCTATGGAATGTCGCGAAGTTCGTTCTGGCTGCTGGTACTTGGGCCCTTTGTGGCTTTCTTTGGAACAGGTTATTTCTCGGGGTACGCAGCGATTGCGAGCGAACTATTCCCCGGCGAGATTCGCGCCGCCGCGATGGGATTGAGTTACAACATAGGCCGGGGGCTTTCCGCGGTGGCACCATTTGCCGTGGGAGCGTTGGCGCTGCGTCACGGGATTGGGACGGCGTTTTTCTTGCAGGCGGGAGCCTTCTTGACGGCGGCTCTTCTCGCGCTGGCTTTGCCGGAGACGCGCGGGCAGACCCTGGACTAAATCAGAAAAATGGTCATGATGGGTGTAGAGAAAGAATGACTAGGCGACCGCGGAATGGGATTGAACGCGCGCACCATCCGCGCTCACTGTGAAATTGATCGCGAAATAGGGAGCCTGCGCCAGTATCTTGTGAAACTCGTTTTCGTCGGCGTAGGGCCGTTTGGGAACGCGCCGCGCAAGAATACTGATTTCGAGCGGATCCTTCGCAAAAGGATAGGGTTGCAAAGTGACAAAACTGCTCCCTGTAGGCTGCAGGTCCCAATCTGCTTCGCTGCCGTTGCCATTCACAGGGACGGCGTCAATCGTAGAGCCATCCAAAGGCGCGAGACAGAAATAGAGAGAAAGCCGATCTAGCGCTTCAAGCCGCTGCAAATTCGCTTGTAGAGAGTGATCGTCCGCATAATCTTTCATGACGGGATCGGCGCGAAGATCGACCTTAAGCCGCAGTTGCTGGAGCCGGAGCCGTTGAAGGAAGTCCGAGACTAACTGTGATTCGCTGGACTTGACGTATTTGGCGGAAAAACCGGGCATAGTGGCACGGGTCCGGTCATAGAGGCCGGCGCAATGCATGCTTACAAGCAGTCCAGCGTAGTGGTCTACTCTGACTACGCGCTCGATACCGCGCTGATAGAGCGCGATGTGTTCCTCAGTCGGAATAGACATGAAGTTATAAGGTGTGAACGACTTGGGATCGATCTGGGGCAGCAGTTCCCACTCGCTCCAGCCGTTATCATGTTCGGCGGCCGCTAAACAGAACGATTCAAATGGCTCAGGGCGGCTGAAGAGTTTGTTGCCGAGGCTGCGCGCAAAAAAGCCCGACAACATGGCATGGTCAGTCTGCCGAATGAGGATGAGTTGGTCGCCCTGCTCTTGAATGATCATGGCGCTGCCCTCTTTCGCAGCGGGGCCTTTCGAAAACGCTGGTTGATGCAAGGCGTCAGCGTCGGCCACGGGGTTTGGCCAAACGGCATACTTATTATCTCCTATTATGCTACTGAAAGAGGTGCACAATCCAGCCCCTTTCTGCCAACAGCGAAGGTAGCGGCAGAGGGCCGATTCCCGGTATATTGGAGAAACCACTTGCGGGAGTGGCGGAACTGGCAGACGCGCAAGACTTAGGATCTTGTGGCCGAAAGGCCGTGGGGGTTCAAATCCCTCCTTCCGCACCAGCGTTTGGATTAGTCTTTTCGATTTGCCTGCCTCTTTCGTGGGCTAAACAAATCCATTTCATACCGCGTGAAATTGCCGCGGGGCAAAGGTGCGAAGCATGAACCTGCATAGATTTCTGGCTTACACGGTACTCGCGTGCTGGATTGCTCTGACGGCCGTGCTTGTCGGGACAGCGCTGCAATGGTCGGCAGCCAACGCAATGACGGAAGTGAAGGTGCAGCGTGCTCTCAATGCTCAAAAAGAAGCGAATGCCCGCCTCGCAAGTCTCCCGAAACGGGATTTGCATGCTGCTCCCGAGGACCTGAAGGCGATAGAAGAGGTTCAACGCGCCAACGACCGGTATGTTGCGAAAGCCGAAGCTGCCAGCGAAGCGATGAGCGACGCTCTGAATTCGGAACTCGTTGAACGGAAACAATTTTGGTGGGAACTCGGCGTGTGGGGTTGCCTGACCTTGCTGACCAGCGCGCTTCTTGCGGAAGGCAGGGACGGGGACGATCGGGTGGCTGCCCACAGATAGAATGACTGGCCGTGCGCGGCATCTTGTTTTGGAAAGAGAGCGAAGCGCGGCGTTCTTCGATAGCCTAGAGCTATAACGCCCGCAGTCCAATTGTCTCTTTAATTCCTCTCGATTTCGCGGTATGAAAGGGGTTGGCAAGAACCGCGCTTTTTGTCGCCAGTCGCCCCTTTCCAAGGAGCAGGCATGAAACGCAATGGGTGTTGCGTGGTGTACATCCCTAATGCAGGCGCTCCGTTGGAAGAAACCCGGACGGTTCCAGGGACATGCTAGCCGGATCGGCCTTGTCTTGAATTCCCCTGTATCGGTAAAGCATGTCTGGGTACTCGCCGGTCTGAGCGGCATCAACAAGCGGGGCGGCTTCCTTTTCCCCGGCACGCGCTTGTTCCAACACTTCCTGATTTGCTTGTTTGTTTTCCTTCTGATGGTTCCTCTGGGAAGTTCATCACCGACGCCCATTTGGACAGGAGTTTTGCGCGACAAAAGTGGCAAGCCCATCGCGGGCGCAAACATAAAGCTGCATGAGAAATCGGGCGAACGCAGCTATGCGGCTGTGACTTCGGCGAATGGCGAGTTTTCATTCGAGGCTATCGCAGCGGGCAGCTACGAACTCTCTGTGAATTTGGCGGGCAAGACCTATAACGCCACAGATCCATTGATTGTTGAAACCGGGAAGGCTCTCCCGGCGGCGCTTGAACTCTCTCAGCAAGAGGGGACGATCGTTGTATCGGCCAATCGAGAGGCCAATACTGCGCAGGCCAGCGGCGGAACGCATCTTTCAAGCGGAGAAGTCTCGAGCTTGCCGCTGAATGAGCGGGACTTCAGCAAGTTATTGCTGCTGGCGGCAGGGACCATGACAGATACCAACGGCGCCGCGAACTTCACCCAGCAGTTTGCCGTGAATGGCCAGCGAGGTTCGGCTTCGGTGTTTGCCATGGATGGCGCGGATACGACCGACCCGGAGCTCGGCGGCGCGACTTTTTCCAATTTCAACGTGGATGCCATCCAGGAAGTGCAATCGAGTTCCGGAGTGATGGCTGCGGAAATCGGCCATGGCGCAGCGGGTTTCAACAATCTCATCTCGAAGTCGGGCACGAACGACGTGCATGGAAGCGCGTTTGAATTTATCCGCAACGCGGCATTTGACGCGCGAAATTTCTTTGATCACCAAAGTGCGGTGGACCGGCGGCGGATTCCGCCGTTTGCGCGCAATGAATTTGGATTGACGAACGGCGGGCCTCTTTTCCTGCCGCATGTTTACGACGGCCGGAGCAAAACATTCTATTTCGCCGAGTATCAGGGGTTCCGGCAAGTGCTGGGAACAACGCAAGTGTTTCCCGTGCCCACGGCGGCAGAGAGGCTTGGGATCGACACAACTACTTTTCCCGGCGATACGCTGAACGTCCCGGTGAGCACCGCGGTCGCAGGCATCCTGGCGGGCTATCCGTTGCCCAACGAACCACAAGGCCCCTACGGCCCTCGCACGTATGCAACCTCCTCAAAGGTCGCGACAGATACGGACCAGTTTTCGGTCCGCATCGATCATCGCCTCTCCGATAGAGCGGCCCTGTTCGGGCGGTTTAGTCTGAACCAGGTGAGAGGCCCGACCACGAATCCCGATCAGACGGCCATCAATCCGAACTTTGGCGTCAATTTTTTTGATCATCAGCGGAGTGCGGCCATTCGCTACACCAGAACGATATCCCCGCATCTGGCATTCGTGACTTCGTTCGGTTACATCCGCAGCACTCCCTTTTTTCCGTCCACGGATCATACGCAGCCTGCGATGATGTTTGCGGATGGTCTGTTTCAGAATTTCAATTCGGCGGACGGCGCAATCTTCGGATCGTACGGAAACGTTTATCAGCTAAAGCACGATATGACGTACACCCGCGGCTCACACAGTCTTAAGTGGGGAGTCGATCTGCGGTTTAACCGCGATGCCACGATTTTCGGCCTCAATCCCAACGGCGTCTACACGTTTGGGGGCGGCCCAGCTTATTCGCCCGTGCTGATTCCTTCGGCGAGCGGCCAGCACGACATTCCAATCGGTCAGCTGTTGCCCGACTCACTGACGGGATTATTGACGGCGACGCCTTTCTCGTATGGGATCACGGCGGCCGCCAGCGTGACGCCTGTTGGGGACAAGTTTAACGAAGCCGGCGTGCGGCGTGAGGCTTACAACTTCTATTTTCAGGACACCTGGAAGGCGACTTCGCGGCTGAGCGTGAATTATGGGTTGCGCTATGACCTGAACAGCCGCATTAAAGAAGCTAAACACAGGACGTCCATTGCAGATGCCGTCGATGCATCCGGCAATCTGACATCGTTTTACGCTCCCGGTGCCAAAGCGATTTTTTTGTACAATCCGCAGCCCATCTATCCGCTGGATAAAAACGGCTGGGGCCCGCGCCTTTCGGTGGATTTCACAGCGAACAAACACACAACACTTCACGCAGGCGGAGCGATCACGACGATTCTCCCGAATCTGTGGCTCGAAAATTACGTGACCGGAAACTTTCCCCTCATTTTCCAGCCGCTCGTAACCGCACTGCCCGGCGTACCAGTACCTTTTCAAAATGCGGTCGTGCCCTTGCCGCTTCCCACGGTTTACACCACGCAAGGACAGCCGCTTTTTGCGAATGGAAGTGCAAACCTTCCCGCCAACATGCAGATCGACTTGCAGCGATACCAGAACGACCTTGCCGCCATGACTCCTGGACACGAAGTGCAATTGTTTAGCGCCGCCGTCATTGGCAGACATTTTCGTAATGGATACATCGGGACATTCACCGCCGGGATCGATCACGACTTCGGAAGCGTCAAGTTTAGTGCGGCCTACGTGGGGACTGCGGGGATCCATCTCGCCAGCGTGGATTCGCCCAACGGGTACGGCGGCGCCGATCCGGCGTTTGCGCCGTTTACGCAGTTCAACGCAAGCGGCCAGGCGATCGGGGGATTCGGGCCCCTGACGGTGATGAACCCCGCCGCGCATTCCACCTATCATTCTCTGCAAACCAGTGCGACGGAAAACTATTCGCGGATTGGTCTGAGCTTCCAGGCGAGCTATACATTTTCCAAGTCCATCGACGACACCAGCGCGGTGCCCGGCGGAATTGCGGGCACTCCGGGCGTAACGTTGCAGACTTTGCCGCAAAATCCACGCGATCTATCCTCAGACAAAGGGCCATCCACCTTTGACGTGACGCACGTCTTTACAGTCAGCGCGATTCAGACGCTGCCCTTCGACCGGGTGAGTTTTCTTCAACCTTTGAACAGCCGCATTACCAAGGGTTGGCAGTTTCTGAATATCACGACGCTGACGACCGGGCCGCCCTTTACTGTTTATTCCGGAATTCAGCAAACAGGAGCGGGAGCCGGTGGAACGGACCGGCCTGATCTGGTATCCATGCCAGACTTTTCGACGAGCCGAGCTGTGCGTGAGGATTATTTTGGCCGCGGCGTTGACAATAGCTCTTTCTTTTTTGTTCCTATCAACGTGCCCGGCGGAACCGGCCCCAATCAGGGACGCTTCGGCTTACTGGGCCGCGATACATTCCGCGGACCGGGCTTTCACAATTTTGACATGGCCATGATCAAGGACACGCCCTTCGGGAGAAGAGGCAACCGCGAGTTGGGAGTGGTTGAGTTTCGCGCGGAGTTTTTCAATGTCTTCAATATTGTGAATTTCGGACTGCCTTCCAATACCGTGCGCGGAAGTGGGTTCGGCATCATTAGCCATACCGCGGGATCGTCCCGGCAGATCCAGTTTTCTCTGAAGCTGATTTTCTGAAGGGGAACAGGTATGGAGCGAAGCGTCGGCGACATAGTGAACCTCTACAATCCGCACGATCCTCTGGAGGAAGCTTGGACGATTCCAGCTCCCTGGTATTTCGACGAGCGCATTGCGGCGCTGGAGCGCGCAAGTACATTCAGCACATCGTGGCAGGTCGTGGGCCGCGTAGATCAGGTAAGCGACAACGGAGAATTCTTCACTGCGGAACTGGGGGGCGAGCCGCTGGTTGTCGCTCGTGGTGAAGATGGCCAGTTGCGGGCGTTTTACAACGTCTGCCGCCATCATGCCGCAGCCGTGGTCACCGAACCGCAGGGTTGCGCCAAACAGTTTCGCTGCCCGTACCACGGCTGGACCTACGGAATCGATGGCGCACTCAAAGGGATGGTCGAGTTTGATGGCGTGTGCAACTTCGACCGTGCAAAAAATGGCCTGGTTCCTGTGCGTGTCGACACCTGGGAGAATTTCGTTTTTGTGAATCTGGATGGACGCGCAGCGCCGCTGCGCGATTTCTTGGGGATAGTTCCTGAGCTTGTGGCGCCGCTGGACCTGTCAAAAAAGCTTCACTTCTTCGACAGGCGCGTCTACACCCTCAACTGCAACTGGAAAGTTTACGTCGACAATTATCTCGATGGCGGCTACCACGTGCCGCACGCGCATAAAGGTTTGAGCAGCGTCATCGAATATACCAAGTACACCATCGAGAATTTCAAACGTTCTTGTTTGCAATCGAGCCCGCTCTCCTCGGATTCGTCCTCGGAAGCTGGTGTTGCGGCCACTAGGCAGGGACGCGCGTTTTATCTATGGCTCTATCCCAATTTCATGATCAACGCCTATGAAGGCGTGATGGACACAAATCTGGTATTGCCGCTTGGGGTGGACCGTTGCGCCGTAATTTTCGACTACTACTTCGCCGATACCAGCGCCGCCGCCGAAGCGCGCCACAAGGAAAGTATCGCCGTGAGCGAAAAAGTGCAGGACGAGGATATGGCGATTTGCGACGCAGTTCAGCGTGGGCTTGGCTCACGAGCTTATGTCGCAGGGCGGCTGTCGGTCCGCCGGGAGGCCGGTGAGCACCTCTTTCACCGCCTGCTGCATGCTGATTTCACCACCGCCCTGGGCCGAACCGCCGTAGCTGACTGACGAATCCGCGCCGTTCCGCCTACGCCGAAACCACATTTCTCCCCTTACGTCTCTTTTTGGATTGAGCACAGCGCCCTAGCACCGCCCGAGTGCAGTCCCCGATGAGTGTTGAAATAGAGAAGGGTCGACGCGGCTGCACGAACTTGCGGCCGCTCAATCCACCTGCACACGGAGATCATTTTCCAGATGAAATTGCCGCGCACGGCACAAGTACTTCTGACGATTGTCTGTGTGGCTGTCGCGGCTAGCTTTGGAACCAGCTCACAGTTTTATTCGGAGTCGCTGTCTTCCGCGTTCTTCGCGATCGCGCTTGTCAGCGTAGTGATCATTCAACTCCGCATTTGCGGAGTGTGGCCGGATGGGGTCGCGTTGATCGGCTTAACCACCCTTCTGGCCATCGTCGATTTTCGCTTCCTTCACTACACCCCTCATTTCATGGCCTGGTTTTCTTTCTTCGGCCTGAACAGTCTTCTTCTGCTCGCACTACGCGCCATTTGGTCGGAAGGAGACCGCCGCAAGCTCTTGCTGTTCGCCTTCGTTCCTTCCCTTCTCTTCGTCACTTCCGAGTGGTTCGCTTCCAACATGCTGGACCTGACGGAAAAACTCCATCCGAAGACGTTGGACCTCTATCTTTATTATTTTGACGGAAGCCTCCGCGTGCAGCTCCCTTTTTTGATGGGACAGGCCTTCGACCTATGGCCGTGGTTCAAAATCGCCGGAGAACTTTTCTACGTCGGCCTTCCCATTCCGATCGCTTTAGTATATTCGGGCCAACTTCTGCGGGGACGCGAACGGGCCATCTCCGCCATGGCTGCTTTTCTGTTTACAGGGCCGGTGGGCATCGTCTTCTACAATATTTTCCCAGCCATGGGCCCCGTCCACCTGCTGCACGCCGGTTTTCCGTGGCACCCGTTGGACATTGCTATTTTGCGGCGGGTAGTTCTGGAGCCCGTCGCGCTGCGCGGCCCGCGTAATGCCATTCCCTCGCTTCACATGGGCTGGGTTCTGCTTTGTTGGTGGTATTCGCGCGGATTGTCGTGGTGGGAGCGCGGCATCACCATTTTGTTTGTCCTGTTCACCTTCTGCGCCACGATGGGGACGGGCGAACATTACTTCATCGACCTGGTCCTCGCGTATCCGTTCGCCCTGTTTATGCAGACGCTTTGCGCGTGGCCTCCGGCATGGAAAAACAACGGCGGGGTCTCCACACTACTCTTTGCGGTGTTGACGGTGCTCGCCTGGTTTGCCGCTCTACGCTTCGTCCCGAATTTCTTCTGGATCTCGCCAATCATTCCCTGGATTGCGTGTGCGGCCACAGTCGGCGTCACCATCTGGATCAAAGGCCGTTTTGAACGTTCGATGGCCCCACTTCCTGAAGCCGCCCCGAGAGAAGCTTAATGTTAATAATGAAAATCAGCGTTCCGCGTCTCCGCTGCATTCGATTTTCGCGCCCCTTGACGCCAGCGGTTCCGCATCCGTGATTTTTCTGTGAGGTAAGTTCCTCTTCCGCTTAGAATTACACTTCTTGGATTTCCGATAGCAGATTCGCATTCTCGTTTTGGCTATTGACAACCACTTCTTCTTGTATACTATAGTGTATAAGAGATGGGAGGCCCCGTGCAGCGCACGCAACTCTCCGATCGCGAGCGGCGACGTCGCTCCCGCTTGGCGCAGATCATTCACGAGGCTCGTTTTCTCCGCGGCACCCTCTCCCTGCGAAACGTCCACTGCGGCAAACCCGGTTGTCACTGCGCTCGGGGGGAGCCCCATGCCTGCCTCTACTTGGTTCGACGGCAAGGGGGAAAGTTGCGCCAGTTGTTTGTGCCTCGGGAATGGGAAAGGCGCATCCGGGAAGCGGTTAAGAACCACCAAGAGATGGAACAGTTGATCGAAGAACTCTCTGATTTGGAATGGCAGCGCTTGAAGGAGAGAAGGAGTAAGATCGTTCTCCGACGCTTGATCCGATATACGGAAAAAATCTTTCACCTCTCCAGCGAGGTGATTGATGGCGTGACGGATCATCGCTCTCTCCCCCGGATCTGCACCTCCCTGGTTGTAAAAGCAGTTCTCGCCGTGTATTGGTCCCGGCTCGGGAGCCTGAACGCTCTGGAGATGACCCGGGGAGCGAAGTTCTGGAAGGCCTGGTTGGGTTACCCGCTCTGCAGCGCCGACAGTCTGGGACGCATTGTCGCTAGCGTGGATGCCGATACCCTGCGGCAGGGGATTCATCACGTTTACGATCGCTTGAAACGAAACAAGGCGCTTCCGGATCTCCACGGTCTGGGAGTGGCGGTGCTCGATGGCCACGAGACCAGCGCCAGTTATCGTCGCTGTTGCGCCGGATGTCTGAAGCGCACCACTGCCAGTGGAGAGACGCAGTTCTACCATCGGAATGTGACGCTGATGTTGCTCTGCGGATCTCCCCCGGATCGTCCCGCGGTCCGCCTGCTCTTAGATCTGGAGCCCCAACGGGCCGGGGAAGGAGAACTGGTAACCGCCTTGCGACTGCTCGAGCGCGTACTAGCTGCCTATCCGCGGGCCTTCGATGTACTTTTGGCCGACGCCTATTACGCGGTCGAGCCCTTTCTGAACTTTCTGTTGTTGCACGGAAAACAGGCTCTGGTGGTTCTCAAAGATGAACGGCGCAATACCTATCAGGATGCTGCAGGCCTGTGGGCGCAGCAAGCGCCTCAGCAAGGTAGCTACGATTCACGGAGCTGTCGGTGGTGGGATGTTCCCGACCTGCTTTCCTGGCCGGAAGTGAAAGGGGCCATACGGGTGGTGCGTTCGGAGGAATCTTGGACGGTGAAACCGCAGCTCACCAAAGAACTGACCCCACAGACCACCAACTGGGTATGGCTGACCACCTTGTCCGTAGCCCAAGCGCGAACCGAGCAGGTCGTGCGCTTAGCGCACCTGCGCGGGGACATCGAAAACCATGGATTCAATGAACTGGTCAACGGCTGGCATGCGGACCATGTCTATCGTCACCAGTCCGGGGCGGTCGCGTGCTTTCTGTTGCTGGCTTTTCTGGCCTACGACCTATTCCACGCTTTTTTGCCCTCAACCTCAAGCCCCAGCTACGCCGCCATCGAACGATGGCGTTCTGGGTACACCTGATCGCGGCGGAAATTCATGCCGTCCCTCGCTTATCCTTAACGGCCGCGCCACCCTGACATTCGCATCGGTCGGCCACACCGTTACTCTCCTGAACGATTCTTCCCTAAGATCCGTGGTGTCTCGCGGAACCTGGCCATGGGGCTGGATAAGACGGCGAGGAGCCCTCGGAAGACAAGAAATAAGATCATACGAATCTCATGCGCCTCGCAGAAGCTCCCAACACTACAATTTATCAAGCACATCCTCCGTCCTCGGGAGCCGATTACGGAATCTCTGCCTTGACGCCACCTGAATTGACGCTCTCTGCCGCCTCGCCTATACTCTTAGTTTGCGTTGCAGGCTAAGTTCTCACCTGTCTGGCCTCTTCTGAGTTCAAGTGCGGCCGCAAAGTGGCCGAGAAGCCTGGGCTTTCCGCAAGACACTGGGGCGCATGCCGTCGAGACCAACAAGTATTTTCACAATGACCCGAGCGTTGGCTGATCATTTATCTAGGAGAGGATTGTTCCATGGCTGAAGCAACTTGCCGCCGCGAGCTGGATCTGGAGATTCCCGCGGAAGAAGTAACGAAGAAGATCGAAAGCGTGGCCAAGGAATTTGCGCGCGTCGCGCGTGTCCCTGGCTTCCGGCCGGGCAAAGCGCCTGTATCGCTCATTCGCCGCCGTTTTGCGGAAGACATCAAGGGCGAAGTGCTGCAATCGCTCGTTCCGGAGCGCGTTGAAAAAGCAGTATCCGAGCAGAAGCTGACGCCCGTATCGCAGCCGCAGGTCGAAAAGCTCGATTTTGCGGAGGGCCAGCCGCTGAAGTTTCGCGCTGTTTTCGAAGTCCTGCCGGAATTTGAGCTTGGGAATTACAAAGGCCTCCCAATCGAAATGCCCGCTATGGACATCACTGAAGCGGACGTTACAAAAGCTCTCGAGGAAATGCGCGAGCGCGCTGCCGCCTTTGCGCCAATCGAAGGGCGGGCCGTCGAGAACGGCGACTACGTGCAGTTGAAGCTGATGGGAACTCCCGAAGGCGGCGGCGAACCGCTGCAAGCCGACAGTGTGATGTGCCACATCGGTGCCGAAGAAACGATGGAGCCCTTCAACGAAAATTTGCGCGGAGCGAATATCGGCGACCACAAGAAGTTTGATGTGGCTTATCCCGCCGACTATCCCGATCAAAAACTGGCTGGGAAGACTTACAACTATGCCGTCGAAGTGCTCGGCATCAAGAACAAAAAGCTGCCTGAGCTGAACGATGAGTTCGCGAAAGACGTCAGCGATGCCGCCACGCTGGACGAACTGAAAAAGAAGGTTTCGGAAAGCCTGGAGCATCAGCGCGATCATCGGCAGAAGGAACTGCAGCGAGAGAAAGTCATCACTGAGCTCGTGAAACTGCACGAGTTCCCCGTACCCGAAGCGCTCGTCGAGCATCAAATGGATGTGCGGCTGGAGCGGGTAGTACGCTCCCTGGCGGCGCAAGGCGTTGATCCCCGGGCGGTAAACGTCGACTGGGTTTCGTTGCGGAAGCGCCAGCAAGAACGCGCGACCGATGACGTGAAAGCGGAACTCATCATCGACCGCATCGCAACCGCGGAAAACATCGACGTAACTGAGGAAGAGGTCGGCCACGAACTGGAGCACATGGCCAGCCATAGTGGCGAATCCGCCGAAGTTGCGCGGGCTCGTTTGACAAAGCAAGGTGCGCTCGATAGGATGAAAGCTAAGTTGAGAAGTGACAAAACTCTCGACTGGCTCGCGCAGAACGCTCAGATCAAAACCGTTGCGGCAGCAAGCGCCGCGACAGATTCAAAGTGAAACTTTCCGGCGGCTCCACCACTTAAATGAAAAATTTCGAAGAACCAGAGTATCGCGGCACAACGCTCGTTCCGATGGTGGTCGAACAGACCAGCCGCGGGGAACGCGCTTACGACATTTATTCCCGGCTCCTGAAAGAACACATCATCTTTATCGGCACGCCGATTGACGACCATGTCGCCAACCTGGCTACCGCGCAGATGCTCTTCTTGCAAGCGGAGGATCCGGAAAAAGACATTCAGCTTTATATCAATTCGCCGGGCGGCTCGATCACAGCGGGCTTTGCGATTTACGACACCATGCAATTTGTGAAGCCGGATGTGGTGACGACTTGCGTTGGCCAGGCGGCCTCCATCGCGGCGGTACTTCTTGCCGGCGGCACGCCGAAAAAGCGCTTCGCCCTTCCCCACGCGCGCATCCTGATTCACCAGCCGTGGATGTCCGGTCTCGGTGGCCAGGCCACCGACATCGACCTCCATGCGAAAGAGATTCTGCGGATGCGCACGGTCATCAACCAATTGCTGTCACAGCACAGCGGTCAGAGTGTCGATAAGATCGAGAAAGACGTCGAGCGGGATTTCATCATGAATCCCGAACAAGCCAAGGAATATGGCATGATCGACGAGATTATTTACAAGCATCGCTAGCGAGCGTACGCCGCAAGGGGCGGCGGGCTCTCGGAGCTGTTCTTAAAAGTTAGTAGTAAATCGAGTTTCTCTTTTGCTCCGGGGACAAATCGGCCTAGAATAAGGAATAGAGACTCCGTCGAAGCCCAGCGGAGACGAGGCCTTCACACCAGTGAAAAAATTCAACCCAGATGAGCCGCTGCGCTGTTCCTTTTGCCATAAGACGCAGGAACAGGTCGAAAAGCTGATCAGCTCTCCTTCGGACTATCCGCGCGCGTACATCTGCAACGAATGTGTCGGCGTTTGCCAGACCATTCTTGAAGATGAAAAGCGCGAACAGGCCGCCGCGCCCGCGCGCAGGCTGCCGCGCCCGCCGGAGATCAAGCAATTTCTCGACGGCTACGTGATCGGGCAGGACCGCACTAAGAAGAAGCTCGCAGTCGCCGTCTATAATCATTACAAGCGAATCTTTTTGAACAAGCAGCCGGGCGACGTGGAGTTGAGCAAGTCAAACATCCTTTTGATTGGTCCCACGGGCACCGGCAAGACGCTTCTCGCGCAGACGCTTTCGCGCATGCTGGACGTTCCCTTCGCGATTGTGGATGCCACGACGTTGACCGAAGCCGGCTACGTCGGCGAAGACGTAGAGAATATTATTCTGAAGCTGCTGCAGGCCGCCGATGGCGATGTGCAGAAGGCGCAGCAAGGCATCATCTATATCGACGAAATCGACAAAATCGCCAAGAAGGACGAAAACCCGTCGATCACACGCGACGTGAGCGGCGAAGGCGTCCAGCAGGCGTTGCTGAAAATTCTTGAAGGCACAATCGCCAACGTCCCGCCTCAAGGCGGCCGCAAGCATCCGCATCAGGAGTTCACTCCGGTTGACACCACGAACATTTTGTTCGTCTGCGGAGGCGCTTTCGTTGGTTTGGAAAAGATTATCGAGAAGCGCGCCGGCCGCCACTCGCTCGGTTTTCATACCGACGCCGCGCCCTCCACGCCCAGCCGTCGCAATACCGAATTGCTCGAGCAGGTTCAGCCCGGCGATCTGATTCGTTACGGCTTGATCCCGGAATTTGTCGGCAGGTTGCCCGTCGCCGGCGTGATGAACGATTTGGACAAGAACGTTCTCGTGCGCATCCTGACGGAGCCAAAGAACGCGCTACTCAAGCAATACCAGCGCCTCTTTGAATTTGAAAACGTCCGCCTGCGCTTCACCGACGATGCTCTCGAAACCGTCGCCGAACTGGCCATGCAGCGCAAAGTCGGCGCGCGCGGCTTGCGCATGATTTTGGAAGACTTGATGCTCGAGCTTATGTACCACCTCCCGATGCAGCGCAAGGTGCGTGATTTTGTCGTCACCGCGGAAATGGTCCGCGGCCGGGAGATCAACTGGAGTTTGCTCGAAAAAGCCGGATAGGCCGCTTCGGGCTGTCGTAAGATTTTCAGGGGCCCTAATGTTCAACCGCGAAAAACAGGAATTGAAGCGCGTACCCATGATGCCGGTACGCGATATGGTCATCTTTCCGCAGCAGATGACCCCCTTCATCGTCGGGCGCGAAGCCAGCGTCCGCGCGCTCGAAGAAGCGCTGGCCGGCGACAAGAAAATATTCCTGTCTACACAGCACGACGCTTCGGTCGATGACCCGAAGCCGGAAGAAATTTACGCTGTCGGAACTCTGGCGAACATCGTACAAAGCGTCAAGCTGCCCGATGGCAATATCAAGGTTTTGGTCGAAGGCGTCGAGCGAGCCCGTGCGCTCTCGATAGCTTCAGAAGAAGGCTTCTTTCGCGCAACCGTCCGCTTGCTGAACACGCGCGTTGAGCCGTCTCCGCAAGTCGATCAGACCGTTCAGAAGATTACCGGCCTTTACGAGCAGTTCATCAAGCTCTCGCAAAGCCTGAATTATGACACCATGATCGCCGCCGCCCGGGGCGATGATCCGGCGCGCCTTTCGGACACAATTGCTGCAAACCTGCAACTCCCTGTCGACGAAAAACAGGACCTGCTCGAAACAGTAGACCCCATCGAGCGGCTCAACCGCATCGGCGACATCCTCGAAATCGAACTCGAAAAGCTCAACGTCGACCGCAACATCAACACGCGCGTGAAGCGCCAAATGGAGCGCGCGCAAAAAGAGTACTACCTCAACGAAAAGCTCAAGGCCATCCAAAAAGAACTCGGGCGCGGCGAAAAGAGCGAGATCGACGAGCTAAAGAAGAAAATCGACGCCGCTGGTATGAGCAAGGAAGTACACGAAAAAGCGATTCAGGAACTGAAGCGGCTGGAATTGATGCCGCCCATGTCGGCGGAATCCACCGTCAGCCGGAATTACCTCGATTGGCTACTTGCTGTACCCTGGAAAAAGAAGTCCAAGGAAATTCGCGATATCCTGGCCGCTGAAAAGATTCTCAACGAGGAACACTACGGCCTTGAGAAAATCAAAGATCGCATCCTGGAATTTCTCGCTGTGCGCCAGTTGGTGAAAAATCCTAAAGGCTCGATTCTCTGCTTTGTTGGACCTCCCGGCGTCGGCAAGACCTCACTCGCCATGTCCATCGGCCACGCCACAGGCCGCAAATTTGTCCGCGTCTCGCTCGGCGGCGTCCGCGATGAAGCTGAAATCCGGGGCCATCGCCGTACCTACATCGGCGCCTTGCCGGGCCAGATCATCCAGATGATGAAGAAGGCGGGCACAGTAAATCCAATTTTCGTTCTCGACGAAGTGGACAAAATGTCCACCGACTTCCGCGGCGACCCATCTGCAGCCCTTATGGAAGTGCTAGATCCAGAACTGAATCACGGCTTCACGGACCACTATCTCGACGTCGAATACGACCTCTCGAAAGTAATGTTCGTCTGCACCGCCAACGTGCTGCACACGATTCCCCAGCCGTTGCAAGACCGTATGGAAATTCTGCGGCTTCCCGGTTACACCGAGACGGAAAAGTTGGAGATCGCCAAGCGCTTCCTCGTAAAGCGCGCGCGCGAAGCCACTGGGCTCAACGAGAATAATCTCAAGTTCACCGATGAGGGCCTGCTGCACATCATCCGGCATTACACGCATGAAGCCGGCGTCCGCAGCCTTGAGCGCGAAATCCAGAACATTGCGCGCAAGATGGCACGCAAGGTTGTGACGGAAGGCGCCTCTGTCGGCGTCGAAATCAGCCCGGCCAATGCCAACGATTTCCTGGGCATTCTCAAGTACCGCGAATACTGGCTCGAGAAACACAACGAAATCGGCTTGACCACAGGCCTCGCCTGGACCGAAGTTGGCGGTTCGGTGCTCGCGACCGAAGCCACCTTGATGGAAGGCAAAGGCCGTCTTACGCTCACCGGAAAGCTTGGCGACGTGATGCAGGAATCCGCGCAAGCCGCGATGAGTTACGTGCGCTCACGCTCAGGTCAACTCGGCCTGGCCAAGGATTTTTATCGCAACATCGACATCCATGTGCACGTGCCCGAAGGCGCCATCCCCAAAGACGGCCCTTCCGCCGGCATCACCATCTGCACATCTATCGTCAGCGCCTTGACCAGAAATCCCGTGCGTCGCGACGTCACCATGACCGGCGAAATCACCTTGCGCGGCAAAGTTCTGCCCATCGGGGGCGTCAAAGAAAAGCTGTTGGCCGCCCATCGAATGGGCTTGCACACAGTACTGCTTCCGAAGGACAATGAGAAGGACCTGGCGGACATCCCGCAGGAGATCCTCTCCTGTCTCACGGTTCATTTTGTAGAAACTATGGATGAAGTGCTGCAGGTTGCGCTCGAACGGCCAATCGTGCCGCTCGAACATCCCGAGGTTGCGCCCGTTGCGGAGCCTTTCGTCGCCAGCGCCGAGAAAGACAAGAGTTTGACCAACTAAGTAGCGTGGTTTTGGGCTCGGCTTGCGATTATTCCAGGCATGTCGTGGCTCCGCGCTGCTGCCGGTTGCAGAAAGTCTGGTTTGCCCATCCTGGCATATTTTCATTTTTCCGCCAGTGCGGTGCGCCACCTCACGAACAATCCGGGATTTCGCTGGCCGCCCTGCGGCCACGCAAATGAGAAGGTCAATTTACACAATCAAAGTTAAGGACATATGAAAGAAACAAATGTTGAAGGAAGCAATCAGATGAGCATTAGCCTCGCCGAGTTAAAAGAAAAAAACATCACCGACCTCGCCAAGATCGCCAAGGAATTGAATATTCCCGGCGCCAGCGGCATGCGCAAACAGGAGCTGATCTTCCAGATCCTCCGCGCTCAAACCGAGAAAAATGGGTTGATCTTCTCCGAAGGTGTCCTCGAATGTCTCCCCGACGGATTCGGTTTTCTCCGCGCGCCGGAATACAACTACCTGCCCGGCCCGGACGACATCTATGTTTCGCCGTCGCAAATCCGCAAGTTCGATCTCCGCACGGGAGACACCGTCTCCGGCCAGGTTCGCCCGCCCAAGGATGGCGAGCGTTACTTCGCGCTGATCAAAGTCGAGGCCGTCAATTTTGAAGATCCGGAAGTCGCGCGCAACAAAATCTTTTTCGATAACCTGACGCCACTCTATCCGCAGGGCCGCCTGAAGATGGAAACCACCAAGGAGAACATGACAGGCCGCGTACTCGATCTCCTTTGTCCCGTCGGCAAAGGCCAGCGCGGTCTGGTGAACGCTCCGCCCCGCACCGGCAAAACCATGATCCTGCAGTCCATGGCCAATTCCATCACCACCAATCATCCGGAAGTCGCGCTCATCGTGCTGCTTATCGACGAGCGCCCCGAAGAAGTCACCGACATGCAGCGCACCGTCAAGGGCGAGGTCATCAGCTCGACTTTCGACGAGCCGCCGCAACGCCACATCCAAGTCGCCGAAATGGTTCTCGAAAAAGCCAAGCGTCTCGTCGAGCACAAACGCGACGTCGTCGTCCTTCTCGATTCCATCACGCGTCTCGCTCGCGCTTACAACGCCGTCACGCCACCCTCGGGAAAAGTCCTCTCCGGCGGTATTGACGCCAACGCTTTGCAGCGCCCGCGCCGCTTCTTTGCAGCCGCACGTAACGTCGAAGAAGGTGGCTCGCTCACCATCATCGCCACCGCGCTGATCGACACTGGCAGCCGCATGGACGACGTCATCTTCGAAGAGTTCAAGGGCACCGGCAACATGGAAATCTACCTGGATCGCCGCCTCGCCGATAAGCGCGTCTTCCCGGCCATCGACATTCAGCGCTCCGGCACGCGTAAGGACGAGTTGCTCCTTCCGCCAGACGAACTCGCCCGTGTCTGGGTTCTTCGCAAGGTCTTGAGCCCTCTCTCAACCGTCGAAGCGATGGAGCTCTTGCTCAGCCGCCTGACGAAGTCGAAGTCCAATGCAGAGTTTCTAGGGTCGATGTCCGCACCGGCCTGAACGTAAAAAAACCGCGCCCCCTTCCCACAAGCTCTCCTCTCGAGCAGCGCTCTACGCCGCGTTACGCAGCAGATTTACTTGCTGCTCGAAGGAGTATGCGCGTACGAACGATTTATCGCGCGCCAGCCTATCTTCGACCACCGGCTGAAAGTCTTTGCTTACGAATTGCTCTTCCGTGGCGGACCACAAAATGTGTTTCAGCCGTGGAAAGACGCTTCAAGCAGCGTCATCGTCGAGTCCACGATGCTCTTCGACCTCCAGACGCTCACCGGTTCCGCAAAAGCTTTCATCAACGCGGACCAGAACGCGCTCCTTCAGGGAGCCGTTAAACTGCTTCCGCCGGACCGGATTGTTGTCGAGATTCTGGAGACCGTTGTCCCCACGCCAGAGGTCGTCGCCGCATGTGCCGATCTGCGCGAGTCCGGCTACGTTTTAGGGCTAGATGATTTCGATGTCTCTCGAGATTTCTGAAAGTGGATTTCCGCGCATCCGGCTTCGACTTGCGCCGCGACATCGCCAAGCGCTATTCACCTCAGGGATTACAATTGCTGGCCGAAAAAGTCGAGACGCAAGCCGAACTCGAAGAAGCACGCAGCATGGGCTACACCTGCTTTCAGGGTTACTTCTTTTGCAAGCCCACCATGGTCGAGGGCCGCAACATCCCCAGTAACAAACTGAATTACGTCCGCCTGCTCGAAGCCGTCAACACGAGTGATTTCAAGTTCGAGAAAATCGAGGAAATCCTGAAGCAGGAGCCTTCACTCGTCTACAAACTCCTGCGCTACCTCAACTCGCCGCTGCTCGGGCTGAGAAACGAAGTTCGCGGCATCAGCCACGCCATCACCCTGATCGGCGAGAGGGAATTCCGTCGCTGGGTATCCATCGTCGCCATCGTTTCCATGGCCGGCGACAAATCTCCGGAGCTGATCCGCACGGCGCTTACACGCGCTTACTTCTGCGAAGAAATCTCGGAAGTTATCCACATGGCTGCGCAGAAAGCGGATCTCTTCCTCCTCGGACTTCTCTCATCACGGACGCCATCCTGGACCTTCCGATGAACGACGTTCTCTCCCACCTTCCGCTCTCCTCCGAAGTCGAGACCGCTCTTCGCGGCGGCGAAAACCGCTTTCGCGAAGTCTACGAAACGCTCCTCGCCTATGAGCGCGCCGATTGGCAAAAGCTCTCCTGCCTGGCTGCAAAAATCGGCTGCCCGGAAGACCGTGTGCCCCAATGCTATCTCTCCGCGACCGAGCGCGCGGCAGCCGTTTCGGTGTGAATGCCCGCTCAACAAAAAAACGGCGCGACGGATTTCTCCGCTGCGCCGGCTGCATTGCTCTTGTTTAGCTGAAACGTCTAAAGCGAACTGCTTTACGCGGCGGTTTCCGCTTCTGTTGCAGCAATGTAGTCCACGATGCGCTCCGACCATCCGTCCACGTGCGTCCACCCGTTGCCGTAACTCACGCCGTACTTGTACGGGGCCACATTCACGACATACGCGCGCGGGGTCCACGCCGTCAGGATTCCGTCGTGCGACTGCTCGTCGGTAATCACGATCAAGCGGTCGAGCTCGCGCCAATCACGCTTCTCATGAAGCTCGGCCAGCGCGCGTTTGAGGTACGTCCCCGAGTGCTTCTGCGAGCCCGTGATGGCGTCCCGCAGCGCGAACCCCCGCCGCGGAGGCAGCTCCACGCACGCATCGGAGAAAGTCGCGATCGAAAACTCTTCGGCCTTCCCGCGAAGCAGGATGGCAAGCCCTGCCGCCGCGTCCATGCGCGTGGTCTCGCTCTTCCCGGAAAGCGTTCCGTCCATCGACCCGGACACGTCCACGACGAGTCCCGTCGATCCCGGCAGCTTTTCGAGTCCAGCGATGCCCTTGAGCATGGCGCGCTCGATGGCCTCCTCGAGCTTCGGAGCGTGGCGAGCCGCTGTCACGAAACGAAACGGCAGCGCCCTCGCAACGCCCTTCTCGAGCCGCTCACGAATGAGCTTCGGATCCACTCCCGATGCAAGCATCAGGCGCAGGTTCCGCAGGACGGCCATTCCGCCCAGCTTCCCCTCGCGCAGGAGCCGTTCAAAGTTCTCGCGCTTGTCCTTCCCTGCGGACAAGGCAACCTCCCAGATGTCGGGAGGCTCGAGCGTGTTCTCAACGAGCTTCTTCCAAACAGCTTCCTGCTCGGCATCCTTCGGCTTCGCGTGGCTGAGAAACAGCACGTCGCGCAGCGTTACCACCGAATCGCGGTTGTACTTCGCCAGCTGGTAAGCGTCGAACTTCGTGAACGCCTGCGCCAGCCCTCGCTTTACTCCCGCGGACAGCGGCTGCTTCATCTCCTTCCAGTAGAGCGCCACGAACTCGCCGAGTTCGTCCGCCCGCTGGATCACGTGCTCGAGTGTTTCCGCCACGAGCGGTCCCGCTCCTTTACGCCGCGCAAGTTCGCGCGTCACAAAGAGCGGCGCATGGCGAAGCTGCATCTTGTCGCGTGCTTCGCGCGCAAGAGCCGCCACGTCCTCGGGCTTACTCTGCGCCACAAGCTCCGCGATCCGCTTCGCGATGTCGTTCCCCTTCTCGTAGAAGGTGTCTTCCCAGAGCAAGCACGTCATCACGGTCCGACGCAGTTCGTGTTTCACATCAACGCGCTGCGCCACCGCTCCTTCGTGCGTCCGCACCGGGAACATCCGCTTCCAAACGTTCATCTTCACCATCTCTACCTCCCTCCTTTCCGCGAATTTTCATTCGGCTACTGCTCGCCGCCACGCTGTCGCTTGTCATTCCGAGCGTAGCGAGGAATCTGCTTTTCTCTTGGTCGCCCACGCCAGGAGCAGCGTCCACTCAAAGCAACCTGCACTGATCAGTGCACCTGCCGCGGATCCGACGGACCAATGCGAAACAATCCGCCGGCCTTGCGCACGCACACCAAATCGCCTTCTTCGATCCGCAAAACGGCCGCGAGCCATGCCGGAATGTTGATTCGGAGAAACTCGCCCTCCACCTCGGAGATGCCGCGCGAAAGCTCGATCAGTTCTTCACCCCCGGCACTCAGAGGGATGAACAAGACCAGCTCTCCATTGACCTTCAACACCGGCCCTTCCAGAGTCATCACTTCTTCCATGACGGCACCTCCTTTCTTCGCACAAAACTGCTGGACGGGAACATCCGGCCAGGGACATTAGGCGCTCTATCCTGTGAGCTACTAGGTCGACCGAGCTCATTCCTTTCGGCTTGCGCTTTCGTCGACGCTAGGTGGGATTCGAACCCACACCTCCCGCATGTCAGGCGAAGTAACCCTGTCCTGCACCACGTCCAACTTCTTCACAAATCCTCGGACTCTTCCCTCTCCTCTGTGATCTCTGTGTCCTCCGAGTCCTCTGTGTAAACTCTTTCTTTCTCTGCATCCTCTCCCGCGGCGCGAATCGGTCACCAACCCACGATTCGCGCCGGCGACTCTCGCCGGGAGGAATCATCGCTCAGGGCTGCGAGGTCTCATCCCCGCTTCTTGGCGAGAAGTATCCCTGCTCTCCACCATCCCGGCATCCCAGTAGCACAGCCACTCCTGGCTGTGCCCTTCCCTCTTGCGGCGGGAATCAGCGGCCCGGGCTTTTTCCGTTGCTCTACCACTGAGCTAAAGCAACTTTCGTCGCTGGTGGGAATCGAACCCACGATCGTCGGATTGTCGATGTAACCCGTGCCTTCACCACGCCGCAAACTCTCCGATATTTTTCTTTCCCTCCTTACTTCATTACCTCTTTACCTCGTCTTCCGCGCACACCCCTATCGTCCGCGCGGCAACTCAGCATCGCTCGTTAAATCTACGCGCCACAAATTCTCGGAAGGAATCAGCGCTCGCGGTCTTTCGGGATTTGAACCCGAGCCTTGCGGCCTTTCCAGAGAAGTAGCCGTGAACTTCACCATCCCGAGCGCATTTTTTCGCCGGAAGCTCTCAGGGTTAAAAGCGATTACGCGGTCCCTGTAGCTCAAAATTTCCTGAACCGGCTACAGTTTCATCGCAAAGCAAAACGCTTTAGCAACGAATCGTGTTGGATCGAAACGACTTAAGTGGCCAAAGTAAGGATTTGGTTTAGAGTCGCGTAAACAAGCAGTCGGCGAGACTCGATCGCCATGGCGCGTTTCCGAATTGGCTTTTATCTTCGTGTCTCATATTTGCTCGTTACGCTCAGTGAGGACCTGCCCTTATTTGCAGCAGGGTACAGCTGAGGTAATCCGAAAGTAACCGCACATCGAAATTCTGTCAAGCTCTTTTTTCAAGAAATCTCCATTTTTGGCCCACTTTTCGCGTTACTTGTTAATTTTCAAGTACTTAGTGTCTTTCGACCCTTTCCTACTCTCTTCGCTGGGCCATCGGTCCCTGCGGAAGCATCTCGCCAGGCGATTCAAGATATAATCCAGCGCAACGGATTTCTGCCGCCTCCATCCGGCCGAGGAGAAACGAAACAGATCATGCGATCTTACCGCTCGATGCTCGCATTCTTACTTTGCACCGGCGCAGCGTTCACTCCGAATTCCTTTGCCCAGCACGAGCACGGCTCTCCCGATTCTCAGGCCCTCGGCAGCGTCAGCTTTCCCACTTCCTGTTCGCCGGAAGTCCAGCCCGACTTCAATCGCGCCGTCGCCCTGCTTCACTCTTTCTGGTACAAAAAATCCGAAGAGACTTTCCTCGCCGTTGCAAAATCGGATCCGTCCTGCGGCATAGCGAATTGGGGCGTGGCTATGACTCACTATCACCAACTGTGGGATCCACCCACTCCCCTTGACCTGCAAGCAGGCGAAGCAGCCGTCGAAAAAGCAAACGCCGCCGGAACGAAAACGCAACGCGAACGCGACTACATCGCCGCGATGGAGATCTTCTACAAAGACTCCGATAAGCGCCCTCACGCTGCTCGCGCGCTCGACTATGAAAAATCAATGCAGCAGATCTACGAGCGCTATCCACAAGACATAGAAGCCGCCATCTTCTACGCGCTGGCTGTTCGCGCCAACGCGCCTTTGGACGACAAAACTTACGCTAACCAGAAAAAAGCCAGCGCCATCCTCGAAAAGCTTTTTACCCAATACCCGGCCCATCCCGGCCTGGCTCACTACATCATCCACTGCGATGATTACCCTGCTCTGGCTCCGCTTGCCCTGGATGCCGCTCGCCGCTACGCCAAAATCGCTCCCGATGCGCCTCACGCGCTTCACATGCCCTCGCACATTTTCACGCGTCTCGGTTTGTGGCAAGAGTCCATCGATTCCAATCTGGCTTCGGCCGCGTCCGCCAAGAAAAACGGGCTAATGGGCGACGAACTTCATGCCCTGGATTACCTGGTTTATGCGTACCTTCAAATGGGCCGGGACCGCGAAGCTCTCAGCGTCCTTACTTCCCTGCCAAAAGTGCAGGCAGGTGACTCCGCTTATTTCGCTGCGCTCTACGCTACCGCCACTATTCCTTCCCGCTTGGTTATCGAACGCCACCGCTGGTCCGACGCCGCCGCCCTGACTTTACCGCCCAATGCCTTTCCCGGCGGCCGCTACGCATGGACCGAAGGAGACCTTTATTTCGCACGCGCCCTCGGATTCGCCCGCGCTGGCAACGTCGAAGCCGCACGCAGCGCCATGCAACAATTGACTTCGCTCCGCGACAGGCTCCTCGACGACCACAACAAATACTCCGCCGAACAAGTGGACATTCAACGGGAAAGTGTCATGGCTTGGATTTCTTTTGCCGAAGGCAACAAGGACGATGCTCTTCGGCAAATGCGCGCGGCCGCCGATCATGAAGACTCGACCGACAAACTACCTGTAACTCCCGGAGCCGTCGTCCCCGCTCGCGAACTTCTTGGCGAAATGCTTCTCGAAGCGAAGCAACCAGAACTCGCTCTTGCAGCTTTCGAAACGTCTCTGCAGCTTACTCCCTGGCGCTACAACTCCCTCTACGGCGCTGCTCACGCCGCCCAATTGGTGGGAGACCACCAGAAGGCTGCGGCCTTCTATGCCAATTTGCTGGCGAACTGCCAGCGCGCTGAGCCCAGCCTTCCCGAACTCCGCGAAGCACGCTCATTCCTGGGCCAGAAGTAACCCCGTCGAGAAGCAATGGCTCCAACGGAGCTCAACTCTTTTTGCACTCCGTCTGTCGTGCCCGCAAATACGACTGCAGCTCGAGCGCGCAGTTTTGCATCTCTACCCCAAATGCATCCATTCGATTGGTCAGCAAGTTGTAACACCACACCGCTGGAACCGCGACCGACAAACCAAGCGCCGTGGTCAATAACGCCTCGGAGATCGAACCCGCGATCACTTTAATCGCAGTCGCGTGCGCAATATCAATGCTGCGAAACGCATTCAAAATTCCGATCACCGTGCCGAACAATCCGACAAACGGCGCCGTCGCCGCGATCGTCGCCAGCCCGCTCAACCCGCGCTTCATTTCCTCTGTCGTTTCCGCGCTCGATCGCTCGAGACTGCGCTGCACGCCTTCCATCACTGCCTGTTCCGGCATTCCCACCGGCGCCGCCTGAAAGTCCAGCAATCCCGCTGCGACAACGCTTGCGATGTGGCTCCTCTTGTTCTGTTCCGCCGCCACAATCGCCTGATCGAGCTTGCCGTCGCGAAACGCATCAACCGTTTCCGCAATGTAAGCTTTCGATTGTTCGCGCGCCAGGCGATACCGCAAAGCGCGGCTCACCGCCACGCCCACCGACCGCAAAAACATAATCGCCAGCACAATCACCACTCCATGACATAGCGTTCCCATGGAACGCCACAACTCCACCAGGTTCCAGTCGCCCATTGCGATCCTCGCTTTGGTTCCCTGCGACTTTCCAATAGACACCACGGCGCGGAATTTTGTGCCAAGCCAGAAGCTTGTCGTAATGAGAAGGAATTCCTTTTCCTATCGCGGAAGGTAAAACCCCGGATAGCTGTTGCGAGGTAAGCTACGTTCAAAAGCTCAATTTGCTGCCTGCTGATCCATCCAATGCTTGCTCTGTGATTCCAGGATGTTTTAACGGTACCGCACCACTTTCCAGCACTTCGTCATGAAGCGCGCGTTCATCACGCTTCCCTGCCCGCTGCCATCGACAATTCCTTTTCACGTTCGCGCGCCAGCATCACCACGAGCCTCGCGGTTTCTTCTACGTCCATCGCAGTGTTGTCCACCAGCACAGCGTCGGCCGCGCGCACCAGCGGCGACACTTTTCTTTCACGGTCCCGCCGGTCGCGTTCGCGCACTTCTTCGAGAACCTGCGCGAGTGTCATCGCTTCGCCTTTTTCCTGGTGCTCTTTCCAACGCCGCTCCGCCCGCACTTCCGGCGACGCCTCCAGAAAAATCTTCAGCTCCGCGCGAGGAAAAACGACAGTTCCGATGTCGCGGCCTTCCATCACCACGCCTCCGCCCGCCCCGGCAAGCTGCTGTTCGGCCACCAGAATTTCACGCACTCCGGCAATAGTAGCCAGCCGCGACGCCGCCTGCGCCACTTCGGCGGTGCGAATCTCTTGCGTCACTTCCTCTTTATCAAGAAAGACCCGATTTTTTGATCCAGCGGCTTCCTGTTCCGGCGTTGGCGGCTTGAGTTCGATGTGCGTGCCGCGCGCCAATTCATCGAGGCCAAGAACATTCTCGAGCGAAATGTTTTTTCGCAGAGCTTTCAGCGCAAGTGCGCGATACATCGCGCCACTGTCCAGATACAAATAGCCAAGCGTCTGCGCCACGCGCTTCGCCAGGCTGCTCTTGCCCGAACCCGCCGGCCCGTCAATCGCAATCGTAAGTTTTGCCATTCAGAACAGCCTCGAACGCAAGGCAACTGTAGGGACACGATTCATCGTGCCCTTGCGCCAGCACGTTCGCATCTCAAAATCCCATGATGTTGTAGCCGCAATCGACGTAAATAATCTCACCCGTAATCCCCGATCCCCCGTCCGAAAGCAAAAACGCCGCCGTCGACCCCACTTCCCCGGGATCCACATTTCTCTTCAGAGGCGCGCGTTCAATCTGTTCCTTCAGCATGTCGTTAAAATTCGAAATCCCGCGTGCCGCCAGCGACTTGATCGGTCCAGCGGAAATTGCATTCACGCGAATCGCTTTCGGTCCTAAATCGTATGCCAAATACCGCACCGTCGCTTCCAGCGCCGCCTTCGCCACGCCCATCACGTTGTAATTCGGCACCACTTTTTCAGCGCCGTAATACGTGAGCGTAACAATACCGCCGCCGGACGCCATCAGCGGCGCCGCCCCGCGCGCCACCGCAATCAGCGAATACACGCTGATGTCATGCGCAATCCGGAATCCCTCGCGCGAAGTCTCCACAAACGGTTTCTTCAATTCATCCGGCGGCGCGAACCCCACGCTGTGCACCAACCCGTGAATCACTCCATACTTCGCCTTGATCTCCTCGAACACGCGGGCAACCTGGTCGTCCTGCGTAAGGTCGCACATGAATCCCGACGCGCCCGGCAACTCTGCTATCAGATCCCTCGCTTCCAGCTCGAGCCGCTCGTTCATATACGTTATGCCCAACTGCCAGCCTGCCTCCGCCAACTTCTTCGCGATCGCGTAGGCGATGCTCCTCTTGTTCGCCAACCCAAAAATCACCGCCGTCTTCTGTCCTTCGCTCATTCCGTTCCTCTCCTATAATTAGCTAGGCCTGCCGTGTCTTCTGTGTGCGCGGCTTCTCTGCGAGTCTTTGCGCCCTCTGCGCCTCTGCGTTATCTTTTCTCTTTCTTTCTCTTTTCTTCTTCAAATCCGCTGAAACGCCTTCTCAATCTCTTTCACCGAATACCGCAACACCACCGGCCGTCCATGCGGACAGCTCATCGGACAATCCGTTTTCGCCAGCGCCCCAAGAAGCCACTCCATTTTCGTTTGATCGAGCGGCATATTTATTTTGATCGCCGCGTGGCACGCCGTCGAAGCCGCAATCTTCGCTTGCAGTGTATCGATGGAAATCGCCGCGTTTTCCCTCTCGATGCCGTCGAGAATTTCCGTCAACAGTTTCTCTGCGTCTCCCGGCAGGATTCCCGCAGGCACGGCTTGAATCGCCACGCTCCGCGGCCCCATCGGCTCCACCTCAAAACCATTCGCGTTCAACTCCCCCGCAATCTTTTCGTAAATCACGATCTGCCGCGGCGAAAGTTCAATCACCATCGGCATCAGCATACGCTGCGCTTCCACTTTCCCCGCGCGCCTCGCCTCCAGGTGCTGCTCGAACAAAACTCGCTCGTGCGCCACATGCTGATCTACCAACCACAAGCCTTCGCCATTCACCGCCACAATAAAACTCGAGCTCACTTGCCCCAGCGGCTTCAAATCGGCAATTTGCTCAGGCCGCGGAAGCGTCGCTGGCGCGCTGGCGTTTGGCGCAGCAAGATTTCCTGCCCAGTTCGAGGCCGCCTCCGGAGCAGCCGGAGCGGTTGCAAACGAGGAACCAGGCAAAACCGAAGTTTCAAGTCCAGCCGGAAACGCAAAGCGTTGCTCGACGGGCCGAAGCGCATCGGAGGTCAAATCAAATCCTCCGTCGGAACCTGCGCCTGAACCCAAGCCGATTTCTTCCATCGAGGGGATAATCGCGCGCGGCACGCCGCTTGCGGATGCCGCCGCGGCGCCGTTGTCTCCGCCGTTCGATGGCGACGACGCATACCCCTGCGGAGCCGCGCTCGCACCGGCAGCGACGGCGAAACTGGGAACGGGGCGAACGCTCATGAGCGATTGCCGAATGGCGTCGCGCGTAAAGTCATGCACAAAATTTGCGTGGCGGAAACGCACTTCGACCTTCGCCGGATGCACGTTCACGTCGACTTCCTCGTAAGGCATGTCGAGGAAAAGCAGCGTGACCGGAAAAACTCCTGGCGGGACGATATTGCGGTAGGCCTCGTTGATGGCGTGCATGATCAGCCGGTCTTTCACGAGCCGGCGATTCACGAAGAGATAGATCCCATTGCGGTTGACGCGCTGCACTTCCGGCCGCGACGTGAATCCGCTGACCGTCAGCGTCGATTTTTCTTCGCCTGGTTCAAGTTCGGCCTCCGTGATCGCGGCGCGGAATCCAGAGGAAACGGCAGGAATTTCGACAAGTTCGCTGAGCGCTTGCGCGCCGAAAAGTTGATAGATGCGGTCGGCAAGTTTTTCGGCGGGCGGGCAGTTGATAATTTCCTGCGTGGGTGTTGTGAGGACGAACTGCTTGCTCGAATTGGCCAGCGCATAGTGCGTGACGAGCGAGGCGATGTGGCCAAGTTCGGTCGTATCCGATTTTAGGAACTTTCGCCGCGCGGGAACGCAGTAAAAAAGATCGGCCACACTGATAGTCGTGCCGACGGGCAAACCGGCTGGCTTTACGCCGACGAGTTTTCCGCCGGCAAACTCGATGCGCGTACCTTCCACTTCCGATTCATCGCGCGTTTCAAGAAGCAGCCGCGAAACGGCGGCAATCGTCGGCAGCGCTTCCCCGCGAAAGCCCAGCGTCGAAATGGAAAGCAAATCGTCAGCCGACTTCAGTTTGCTCGTAGCGTGGCGCTCGAAGGCCAGCAGCGCATCGTCATGGATCATGCCGTGGCCGTCGTCGATGACGCGAATCATCCGCTTTCCGCCGACTTCGGTTTCCACGCGAATCGTCTTCGCGCCAGCATCCAGCGCGTTTTCCAATAGCTCTTTCACTACCGAAGCGGGGCGTTCCACAACTTCGCCCGCTGCGATTTTATTTGCAACAGCTTCTGGCAGTATGCGTATTCGGCTCATTGGAATCGAGAGGACAGCCCATTATAGCGGCGAACCGAGAGGAGTACCCAGGGAAGACGGACCAGAAAAAATAAAAACATGGGAACGAATGCCAGTATGAGTCCAGCGGCCGTTTCCCGCCAATCCGGTTGTGGTAGGAACAGCACAGCGAAAACCGCAAAGGCCATACCTCCGGTAATACCGGCGAGAATTGGCGGACAACAAAAGCGCAACTTTTTTCCGGCAGTCAGTTGCGGCCACTCTCGCGAGCTATCGTCATACAGTTCGCCGCATTGCGCACAACGTCGGACACCGGGACCAAGTCTGATATTCCCTGACCAAAAATCTGCGTGCAAGAGGTGGCCACAATGTGGACAGCGGTAGCTCGTCGCCGGGACACCTACGAATCTAGTGATTCCATAAATTGGATCAAAATATGCTGCGGGTCCAACTTTATATTCTCGTTTAACCGAGGGAAGCCCGGTGCCATGCTGCGAAGGATGGTCAGTCCCGCTTTCACTCACGGCCGTTCCCTGTTGGCTCCGAAGCCAGCTCATCTCATTCGGCGGCTTTCTTGACTTCGGGCTTGATCGCGATGCCCAGCTGATCGAGCTGAACCGTATCAACGTCCGAAGGCGATTCTGCCATTAAATCCTGGGCTTTGGTCGTTTTGGCGAAGGCGATGACTTCGCGGATGGAGGTTTCGCCGGCGAGGAGCATGGCAATGCGGTCGATGCCGAGCGCGATGCCGCCGTGGGGCGGAGTGCCATACGTCAGTGCGTCGAGGAAGAAGCCGAAGCGGCGGCGAAGCTGTTCTTCCGAAAGACCGAGCGCGCGGAAGAGGCGCTCCTGAATATCCTGGCGGTGAATACGAATGCTGCCGGAGCCGAGTTCGTTTCCATTGAGGACGAGGTCGTAGCCTTTCGAGCGCACTTCCCACGGCGCGGATTCGAGCTTTTCCAAATCTTCATCAACGATGCCGGTGAAAGGATGCTGCGCGCTGACCCACGCCTTGTCGTTCTCGCTCCATTCAAAGAGCGGGAAGCCGGTGATCCAGAGAAATTTCCATTGCGTGCGGTCAATCAAGCCAAGCGCTTCGCCGAGTTGCAAGCGCACTTGCCCGGCGACAAGCGCGGCGGCCTCCGTGCCTTTGATTTCCTGCTTCGCGCTCACGGCAACGACGAGGTCGCCCGTCTTCGCGCCGCACGCGTCGGCGAGCTTCTTAACGTTTTCCGCGCCGATCAATTTCTCGACAGTCGAAGTCGTGCCTTCGGCTGCGAGCTTCACGAAATACGCGCCCCGTGCACCGTTAGACTTGGCTTTTTCTGTTAGTTCGTCCAGCTGCTTGCGCGAATATCCTGCCGCGCCAGGAACGGCAAGTGCAAACACGCTGCCTTCGATTCCCAACTTGGTTTTCGCTTCTTCCGGAAAGCAGTCCGTGACTTCGTGCAGCTCCATGCCAAAACGCAGATCGGGCTTGTCGCTGCCATACTTGCGGATCGCATCCTTGTAAAGCATGTGCGGAAAGGGGCCTTGCGTCTTAACGCCCGCGACGGCACACGCGCGTACCATCACCGTTTCGATGACGTGAAAAATATCTTCCTGGCGCGGAAAAGACATCTCGACGTCGAGCTGCGTGAATTCCAGCTGGCGGTCTGCGCGCTGGTCTTCGTCGCGGAAGCATTTGACAACCTGGAAGTATTTGTCGAGCCCGCCAATCATCAGGATTTGTTTGAAGATTTGCGGCGATTGCGGCAGCGCGTAAAACTGGCCATGATGCACGCGGCTGGGCACGAGAAAATCGCGCGCGCCTTCCGGCGTCGAACGCGTGAGCATCGGCGTTTCCACTTCGATAAAACCCATTTCGTCCATGGTCTTGCGCATTTCGAGAACGATTTTGTGGCGCAGCGCGAGGTTGCGGTGCGGCTTGGGACGGCGCAGGTCGAGATAGCGGTAGCGCAGCCGCGTTTCTTCGGCGGCGTTGATTTCATCTTCGATAGGAAACGGTGGCGTTTTCGCGTTGTTTAAAATGTGCAGCTTCGTGGCGAGAAGCTCGATTTCGCCCGTGGCAATTTCGGGATTCGCTTTCTGCCGCTTGATGACTTTGCCTTCGACCGCCACCACAAACTCGCCGCGCGCCTGCTCGGCCTTGGCGTGCGCAGCCGGCTGCGACTCCTTGTTGAAAACAACCTGCACAATGCCAGTGCGATCGCGAATGTCGAGAAAGAGCAAGTTGCCAAGGTCGCGCCGGCCGGAAACCCAGCCCATAACGATAGCGTCGCGTCCTTCGTCCGAAGCGCGCAGCGCCCCGCAGTAGTGTGTCCGTTGCAGATTGCCTAGAAAATCCAACAAGGTTTGTCGTCTCCAGTAGCACAGGCACTCTTGCCTGTGCTCTTTCTTAATCCCAATCCGCGAGCTTAGCAAACCGCGGACTTGAAGTGGCGCAGCAGGCTGCGCCATACGATCTCAACGCTGCCCAAATCACGTGTCTGGCACAGGCAAGAGTGCCTGTGCTACCCGCGCAGATATTCTAGCAGAGCTTGTTCGGTGAGTTTCTGCTGCTCGCTGGTTGCCAGGTTTTTGAGGGTCCACTCGCCGCTCTGGACTTCGTCATCGCCGAGGATGAGCGCGAAGCGCGAGCCGAGTTTGCTGGCGCGTTCGAGGGCTTTGCCGAATTTCAGTTCGGTGGGCGGCAGCTCGACGCGGAAGCCGGCCTTGCGCAGGTCTTTGGCGGCGCGAATCGCCGTGGCGTAAGCGTGCTCGCCCATCCAGGCAATGTAGACGTCGCGCCCTTCCGCGGCGGGCGCTTTCCCGCCTTCTTGCAGCGACAAAACCAGGCGGTCTTCGCCGATGGCGAAGCCGATGCCTTTGGTGGGCGGACCGCCGAGCAGCTCGACGAGGCCGTCGTAGCGGCCGCCGCCGCAGACCGCGTTTTGCGAGCCGAGTCCCTGCGCTGTGATCTCAAACGTGGTGCGCATGTAGTAGTCGAGGCCGCGAACGAGCCGCCAGTTCTCGTGGTAGATGACGCCGCGCGCCTCAAGCTCGTGTTTCACCGCCGCGTAGTGAGTTTTGCATTCATCGCAGAGATGATCAGCGATGTGTGGCAGCGTCGCGATGATGGCCTGCTCGTGCTCGAGTTTCGAGTCGAGCACACGCAGCGGATTCGTCTCGATGCGCCGCTGCGAATCCGCGCCGAGCTTGTCTTTTACTTTGAGCAGTTCTTCACGCAGCTTCGCGACGTAGCCGCGACGGCAATTGTCCGCAGCGTGGCCGATCGAATTGATGCTGAGTTGGGTGCCCTGGAGGCCGCATTTATCGAAGAACGTCATCAACATTTCGATCAGCTCCGCATCGATCGCAGGAGCATCCGGCCCGCCAAGAATCTCCGCCCCAATCTGATAGAACTGCCGATAACGCCCCTTCTGCGGCCGCTCCCGCCGGAACATCGGCCCCATGTAATACAGCTTCACCGGCTGCGGCATCTGTTGCATGTTGTGCTCGATATAAGCCCGACAAACACTCGCCGTCGCCTCCGGCCGAAGAGAGACGCGCGTCCCAAGTCGCAGGGCATCATAGAACAAGACTAACTTATAGATTTCCGTACCTGCGCTCTCGCTCTTTAACCTTCCTTCCAACAGATCATCGACCTTCCTCCACTGATCTTCTGCGATCTTGAGGGCGGCTTCGTCCTGCTCATCAGTTGGAATTTCGCCAGATTTGTGCAGTTCCCTTACTTTCTGAAAAAAGGCATTCATACTGCCGATCGAGGGGTCTGGCTCCAATTTCTCGGACCGGTCGACGAACGTGTACATCTCCTTGGACACGATATCGGTGTCACCGCCGACGCCGCGGGCGAAGAGTTCGGTGGCTTCAAAGATGGGGGGGCGGATTTCGCCGTAGCCGTAGGTGGTGAAGACTTCGTGGGCGGTTTGCTCGACGCGATTCCAGAGCGCGGTGTCTGGAGGCAGCAGGTCGCGCGTTCCGCGAATTGCTTGGAATTGTTTATGGGTCGCGCTGGCGCGTGGCTCTGCTTTTTCCGTGGCGCTTTGGTCCTTCTGCTTTGCCGCGGCTTTAGCGCGGTTGATTTCTTCCCACTGGGTACGCTTGGCAGCTTTATCCTGATCGCTCACTCGTGCCGTCCTCGCGATAAATATTTTTGTACTCGACGTAGCGCTGGGCGTAGTCGGTGATTCCAGCTTGGTCTGCTTCCGTCAAGGTGCGTTTTACTTTGCCGGGCTGGCCCATGACCAGGCTGCCCGAGGGAATCATGGTGCGCTCGGGGATTAACGCGCCGGCGGCGATGATGCTGCCCGTGCCGATGTGCGCACCGTTCAAGATGATGGCGCCCATGCCGATGAGGCAGCGCGACTCGATGGTGCAGCCGTGCAACGTGACGGAGTGGCCGATGGTGACGTCATCGCCGAGGGTCAGCGGCCATTCGTCGCGCATGACGTGGAGGACGCAGCCGTCCTGAATGTTGGTGCGCGCGCCGATGCGGATGTGGTGGACGTCGCCGCGAATCACGGTGCAGGGCCAGATGCTGGAGTCTTCGCCGATGATCACGTCACCGATGATGACGGCGGCTGGGTCAATGTAAGCCGAGGCGGCGATTTGCGGACGCTTGCCGCGGTAGGGGCGAATGTCGGGCTGGCGGGTCAGCTCGAGCGAGCCGCGAGCGGGGTTGGCGCTGGGATTTTGGTTAGACATTGTCGATTACCCACCCCCTGTTTCTTGTAAGTGTTGCATCTAAACGAGTTAGCTTTTCTGTAAGTCTTTTAGATGCAACACTTATCAGGCTCATTCGTAAGTGTTGTATATAAAGGATTTAAGTTCACATAGCGCGATCATCTTGGTCGAGAGGGCCCCAAGCTTTGCCCAAGGGAAAGCGCACCATTCAGATCGAATCATATCACGCACCCGAGGCCAGATGCTCCTCGTTAGTCGATGGAGACGGAGGGGCCGGAAGAGGTGGCGCTGACTTCGGCTATGCGGGCGGTGACGGCGCGGGCCAGGGCGTAGAGGCTTTGGGTGCCGGGGGCGGATTCGCCGAGACCGGCTACGGGTTTGCCGGTGTCGCCGCCGATGCGGATGCGGGGGTCGATTTCGATTTCGCCGAGGATAGGAACGCCGTAGGCGATGGCGGTTTTTGCGCCTTCGCCGTGGCCGAAGATATCGATGGGCTTGTCGCAGTGGGGGCAGCGGAACGTGCTCATGTTTTCAACGACGCCGAGGACTTCGACGTTGACCTGGCGGAACATTTCGATGGCTTTGCGGACGTCGGCGAGAGCGACGGTGGAAGGCGTGGTGACGACGACTGCGCCGGTGACGGCTACCGTCTGGATGAGCGTGAGCTGGACGTCGCCGGTGCCCGGAGGGAGATCAATGATGAGGTAGTCGAGCTCGCCCCACTCGACGCTCCGCAGAAATTGCGTGATGACGCTGTGGAGCATGGGGCCGCGCCAGACCATCGGTTTATCTCCGGGGTTGAGGAGGCCCATGGAGATCATTTTCATGCCGGCGACCTGGACCGGGATGATGCGTTTTTCGGCGGTGGCTTGGGGCTCTTGGAGGGTGCCGAGCATGATGGGGACGTTGGGGCCGTAGACGTCGGCGTCCATGAGGCCAACTTTGTGGCCGAGTTTGACGAGGGCCAGGGCGAGATTGACGGCGACGGTGGTTTTGCCGACGCCGCCTTTGCCGCTGGCGATGGCGACGAGATTTTTTACGCCGGGAATGGGGTGGCGTTCGGGTTGCGGCTGCGGCATCGGTGCTGGTGGCATTTAGGCTTTCTCCGCGGTAGTTCGAGAAGCGAAAAACGAAATACGAAATTCGAAATTGGCGATCATGCGTTGGCGCCGTGGCATTTTTTGTATTTCTTGCCGGAGCCGCAGGGGCAGGGGTCGTTGCGGCCGACTTTTGCGCCAGCGCGGACGGGCTTGGGGGCTTCGGCTTGCGCGGGGCCGGTCTGATACTGCAGTTCTTTTTGCTGGCGTTCTTGTTTGCGCTCCATTTGGCGGGCGAACTCGGGCAGGCGCTGCGGGGGCGGCTCGCTGGCGCGAGCGGCGGCAGCACCGGCAATGGCGGCGTCGGCGCGCGGGCGCGGAGGCTGCTGCGGCCCTCGCGGCTGTGTGGGCGTTCCCCGTCCTCCTTGGGGAGGCTGTTCGTTTTGCTGCACCTGAATGTGGAAGAGATAGCGGATGGTTTCGTTGTCGATGCGCGCCATCATGTCTTCGAAAAGGACGAAGGCTTCTTTTTTGAATTCGACAAGCGGATCTTTTTGGCCGTAGCCGCGGAGGCCGATGCCTTCTTTCAAGTGGTCGAGAGAAAGAAGATGGTCTTTCCACTGCGAATCGACGACATCGAGAATGATGCGGCGTTCGAGCCAGCGGACCAGGTCAGCGCCAAACTGCTTTTCTTTTTCCTCGTAGCGTGTGGTGACGGCTTTGACGGTGGCGTCGGCCAGTTCGTCGTGGCTTAAGGTGGCGGGATCAGCGCCGGCGGCTTTGGCGTCGATGCCGAACTGAGCGTTTATTTCGGCCAGGAATTGCGTGGTGTTCCACTGATCGGGATGCTGGTCGCGCGGGCAGAAGGTGTCGACCAGTTCGCGGGCGACATCTTCCGCGACGCCAAGGACGTAGTCACGCTGGTCTTTTCCTTCGAGCGCGGAGCGGCGAATGGCGTAGATGGTTTCGCGCTGCTTGTTCATCACGTCGTCGTATTCGAGAAGATGTTTACGGGCGTCGAAGTTTTGCGCTTCGACCGATTTTTGCGCGTTTTCAATGCGGCGGGAGATGAGGCCAGATTCGATAGGCACGCCTTCGGTCATGCCAAGGCGGAACATGAGGGACTGAATGCGTTCGCCGCCGAAGATGCGCATGAGATCGTCTTCGAGCGAGAGGAAAAAGCGGGAGGAGCCGGGGTCGCCCTGGCGTCCGGCGCGACCGCGCAACTGGTTGTCGATGCGGCGGGCTTCGTGGCGTTCCGTGCCGAGGATGTGCAAACCGCCGAGGGCGACGACTTCGTCGTGTTCGGCTTTGCACTGCTGGGCGAACTGATCGTAGATGGGCTTCCACTGGTCCGCGGGGACTTGGAAGATTTTGCCTTCGTGCTGGAAAAGAACCATGGGTATGGCAGGCTGCGCATCGGGGGAGCCGTCGGCGGGGATGACGGCGGGCGCGGCCGCGTAGGGCATGGCCAATTTGTTTTTCAGAAAATGATCGCGCGTCATCTGCTCGGGGTTGCCGCCAAGAAGAATGTCCGTGCCGCGGCCGGCCATGTTGGTGGCGACGGTGACGGCGCCCTTACGGCCGGCTTGCGCGACGATACGCGATTCGCGCTCGTGCTGCTTGGCGTTGAGCACTTCATGCGGGACGCGGGCTTTTTTCAAAATGTCCGCGATAGCTTCCGATTTTTCGATGGAGATGGTGCCGACGAGAACGGGCTGACCGCGTTCGTGGTAGTGGCGAATACCGTTGGCGAGCGAATTGTCTTCCTGCAGGATGCCGTTGACGACCGCTTCAAACTTTTCCTTTTCCGTGCGGTAGACGACGTCGCGGTGCTCTTCGCGAATGAGCGTGCGGTTGGTCGGGATGACGACAACATCAAGATTGTAAATTTTGCCAAATTCAGCGGCTTCCGTTTCCGCTGTACCGGTCATGCCGGAAAGCTTTTTGTACATGCGGAAATAATTCTGGAAGGTGATGGTGGCGAGCGTCTGATTTTCGCGCTCGATCTTGACGCCTTCCTTGGCTTCGACGGCCTGGTGCAAGCCATCGGACCAGCGGCGGCCGGGCATCTGGCGGCCGGTGAATTCGTCGACGATGATGATTTCGCCGTCTTTATTCACGTAATCGACGTCAATTTTATACAAGGCGTGAGCGCGCAACGCCTGGTACACGTGGTGCATGATCTCGATGTTGACGGGATCGGACATGTTGCTGAGGCCGAGCAGGCGTTCGCACTTGCTGAAGCCTTCTTCGGTCAGCGTGGCGGTGCGGTGCTTTTCGTCGAGCGTGTAATCGATGTCCTGGATAAGCTTCGGAATGATTTTGTCGATCTTGGCGTATTTGTCGGTGGACTCTTCGGAGGGGCCGGAAATGATGAGCGGGGTGCGCGCTTCGTCGATGAGGATGGAGTCTACTTCGTCGACGATGGCGAATTGATGGCCGCGCTGGACGCATTGCGCGAGGTCGTACTTCATGTTGTCGCGGAGATAGTCGAAGCCGAACTCGTTGTTTGTGCCGTAGGTGAGATCGGCGCCATAGGCGGCTTTGCGCTGCTCGTCATCGAGGTCGTGGACAATGACGCCGACGGAAAGACCAAGAGCACGATAGAGCGGGCTCATCCACTCGGCGTCGCGACGGGCGAGGTAGTCGTTCACAGTGACGACGTGCACGCCGCGTCCGGCTAACGCATTCAACGCCGCGGGCAGAGTGGCGACGAGCGTTTTGCCTTCACCGGTTTTCATTTCGGCGATTTTGCCGTCGTGAAGGACCATGCCGCCGATCAATTGCACGTCGAAATGGCGCATGTTCAGGAAGCGGCGGCCCGCTTCGCGGACCAGAGCAAACGCCGGCACGATCACCGGATCGAGCACTTGCTTTAGCAATTCTTTGTAGCTGGGCTCGCTGGGGTCGGCGTCCTTCAGCTGATCCTGCACTTCTTTTTTCAGCTCGGCGAAGCGAGTTTTCAGGCGCTCGTCACTGAACGAGCGGACTTCGTCTTCGCGACCGTTGATCTGCACGACGTACGGTTGCAATTTTTTGATGTCGCGCTCGTGCTTGGTGCCGATAAACCGAGCGACAACTGTGTCAACTGCCTTGGCAACATCCATGAGGGGTTTCGCCGTCTCCTGGCGGTGCTCCGCGAGAGTAAACGCACTGGCCGCACAGTCGCGGCGAGTGCAAACATTCTATTCTAACTGGTTGGATGCGCCAGAGCCAAGAAGGTCGACAAGCCGATGGAGGGAAGACGAGCCGCTATTCTAGGAGTGAACGGAGGGCTCGGCCACGACGGTCTGAGTCTTCGCGTCTGGAACGGAGCTTGACGGGGAATGGTTGTCGGCGAGCAGGCGGCGGTATTTGCTGCGCTCGTCGAGGCTCATGTCGACGATTTCGAAGGCCATGTCCTGGGCGCGGTAGTCGCGCATGAGGGCGGTGGCCAGGACGTTGCGAAGGCCGAGCTGGAGCTTGAGCTGCACATGCGTCCCAGGGGCAAGATGGCGGCTGATGGTGGCGATCCCGCCTGAGAGGCTGGCGGTTTTAATCTCGAGACGGCAGTTTTCCTTGAGGTTGGTGCTCACGGCAGTCACCGCCTTATGCAGACGGACACGCGTGTGGCGCCTCTGGCGGACAAATTTTGAGTTCGGAATGATGTCCAACGGAGCCAGCGCCAATTCTTCCCGGTCAATACCACTTTTTGCCATAAAATCGCGCGCCCACTCGGGTTCCAGTTGAAGAAGAGCTTGCAGCGCGGCGATGCGGAGTTCCTGCGGATGCTGCCAGCCGAACATTTTCTTTGCTTCGACGACGCGCTTGAGAGTGTTAATGGATTCCGGAGCATGGATACGGCCCAGAGCCTCGAGCGCCTTTACCTGTAAATAATGGGAACCACCAACAGGCAAGTCACCGTCGACGATGGTGAGCAAACGGCCGAGGGCTTCACGGTCGGCGGTTACGCCAATTTCGTCGATCACCATAGGCATGATCAACGGATCGACGTGATCGAGAAGCTCGAGAAGAATGCGGCAGCGCCCCGGAGCGCCGCTGGCGGAAATTTGGCGGACGATGCGGTCCTGCGAAGTCCGCGGAAAATCTTTCATGCGCGCCGGCAAGAAGACTTCCACCGCTTCCGGGTCAAGTTTGCTAAGCAGGCCGGCCATCTCGACCGCTTCGGTGATTTGACCGCCTCGCACAGTGCTTCGGAGATACTGCAAACCCTCTTCGCCGAGATCGGCGGCTAGATTCGAGACGTGCTCGGCGTCTTCGCGGAGGCCACAGCGGTTGAAGCGCGTGGCAAGCTGCTCCATGGCGGTTTGCGGCAGCATTTTCAAAACGTTGGTCATGCCGGCGGCGGCTTGGCGGGCGCGCAGCGCTTCGTCGACGAATTCGGGAATGCGTTCTTCGATGCCCATCTTCGGACGCAACGTGCGACCGATGCCGGGGCGCTGCGCTTCGACGCCGGAGATCAAGTCGAGCGCCTGCTCCATGACCGGGAAGCAGCGGCTGGTGGCGGCCTCCTGGCTGAGGCGCACGAATGCGGCGCTGACGAGAGTCTGAAGCTCGCCGTCCTGCTCGACGCTCAGACGCAGGCCCAAGTGGCGCAGTGCTTCGCCGAGCAGCTTCGGATCGGCTTTCGCATAAAGCTCGGCCATTTCGGACAAACCCATCGCGGTTTTTTTCCGCGCATCGGCCTCGTCGCTCTCCGCGCAGGACGCGTAGTTCTGCAGGATGCTGATGGCTTGCGCGACGTCGCCGGTCTCAATCAAATGGGCGACGTAAGACTGAACGTTTTTCGGGGGAATGCACCAGGCATCAGTCGAGAGCAGAACGGCTTGCTTGCCACTCTCGGGAACGGCAGCCCAAAACTGGCGGTCGAGAATTTCGCGGTGTGATTCGACCAGCATTCCCGCGTCGGTCATTTTGTCTTCGTGGGCGCCGAGAATTTTGCGGAGGTTCTCGATTTCCGCATTCATGCGGTCGAGCATTTGGCGGACGGCGTTGACCTTCACTTCGCCGCTTTCGAAACGCTCGAGAGCAAAACGGATGGCAAGATGTTCGGCGAGTTTCACCAGGACGGATTCGTCGGGCTGGCCTTCGGGAGCTTGCGCGGCAAGTCCTGCGATGGCGCGCTTCAGAGTGTCTTGCGCGGTTCCCGGCAATTCAGACATTTGCTGCTGGAACTGGCCGGCAGCCGCAGCGCCACCTTGGCCTGCGCCGACGTTGCCGAAGCTGGTGAGGGCGCCCAAAATTCCGTAGATTTCATCTTCGCTCGGGCCGCCACTCTGGCCGGTTCCCCGCCAAGGTCCGCTGCCGGAGCCAGCGCCACCCGGCCCGACGCCGAGACCCGCTCCCAATCCCGCACCGGCGCCACCTGCGGTAACGCCAGCTACGCCGGGAACGCCGCCTCCTGCCACATAAGGCCCGACCGCAAGGGTTCCACCAGTGCTGGATCCCGTTGAGCTGAATTCGTCCGAGGCACCAGAGTACGGGCTGGAGCCCGCGCCGGAACCGGAATCGCCCGTTCCCGTCGGGCCGTCTCCACTGCCCAAACCTGGGCCGCCTGAGCCTGGGCCGCCTGAGCCTGGGCCGCCTGAGCCTGTGCCCGTGCCAACCGCCCCGCCGCCTCGTGAACCTTGCGCGGCCGCAATCAGTTCGAGCAACTTCTGCGGATCATTCAGCCACTTCTTAAAATCGCCCTGGTCTTCGCCGAGGGAAGCGGCCGCGAGTTGCGCAGCGACGCTGGCGTCTTTCAAGCGCGAATCCGTGGCGACGAAACATATCTCGTTCAAACGAATGCCCTGCGCGCCAGTGAGCGCAGCCTTCAGCTGTATGGCAAGTTCGGTGGGCTTTGCTTTGCCGGTTGGAAAGGCACGGGCAAAGCGGCCAATTTCTTCCTGTGTGACAGAGGGGAAAAACTGAATGCTGGCCAATCCCGCGGCGGAGAGCAACTGAGCGAACTGTTTTTCGGCGGGAGCGCCTTCCAGGGGAACGCCATCCAGAAGCAATTGGGAGCCGGTGGCGCCGAGCATCAGCCCGTTTTCGGTTCCTGTAGGAATTGCCGTCCGGAGCTCGCGCCAGGCGATGTCCAACTGTTCGGTGGTACGGACGTGCTCGAATCCGTACAAACGGGCAAACTTCAGAAGTATGTTAAGGCTTCTTACGAAGGCCCGTCCCGAAGTCGACTTAGAATCCGCTAACATTCGCGTTCATGCCCGTCCCTTAGTAGGACTATCTAGCTAGTACCGTAGGGTTATGGCCCGTCGGCGGCAATGGTACAGAGGTCCTATGTGTCTCCGCTGTCAAGACGACGAGCGGACGGGTGGAGACCTGCTCGCGAGGACGGGTATGCTCCGGGGAAGGACAGGTGGGAAGGGGGGATGCGCGCTTCCACACGCCGTCAAATCGAAACCACTTCGCAAACAAAAACTACTTGTTGAGCGCCACGCGGCCGCGCCGCTTGCTGCGGTTGACCACAGCGGACACTTGCGGAATGCCGCCGAGCTCCATCAAAACCTTGCGCAGACGCGAACGATCTTCCATGTCCATGTCCACAAACTCAAAAGCCATGGCCTGCGGACGCGCGCCGCGGACGATTGCCTGGGCCTTGATGTTGCGCACACCGTGCGAAAGTTTCAGAGACAAGAGCGAGCCCGGGGCGAGGTGGCGTTCGCCGGAGCCGATGCCGCCACCGAGGTTAAGCTCAGGGATGGACAAGCGGAAATTTTCGCGCAAATTCGTGGTCATGGCGATCAGGTTGCGCGAAAGCTTCAAGCGAGCGTAACGACGCTGGCGCATGACGGAAGAGTTGGGCTCGGGATCCGTCGGCTCGAGGGACAAATCCTTGCGCTCGAGTCCGCTGGAGTTCAGCTTTTCCAGCGCCATCGTGGGATCGAGCCGCATCAGGGCCTGGGCGGCAGCGATGCGCAGTTCGCTGGGGTAAACCCAGCGCCACACCTGGCGTGCATCCATGATGTGCTGAAGCGTTGGGCTGGCGGCGGAAGCGCGCAAGCGGCCAATCGCTTCGAGAGCCTTCAGCCGATGAAATGGCGGCGTGTGGTCGTTCTGCGCCAATTCCACGAGCTTCGGGATGCATTCCGGCTGGCTGCTCATGCCCATCTCATCGATGGCGAGCGGCCTGATCAGCGCGTCGAGCGAATCGTAGAGCGAAACAAGCAATATGGCGCGTTGCTCCGGGGGAGCGGAGGAAAGCTGCCGGACCGCCCGGTCGTGCGAGGAGCGCGGCCACTGGCTCAGGCGCACGGGAAGAATTTTCTGAACCGCGTCGGGCGCGAAATGGCTCAGCAAGCCGATGGTTTCCGCCGCCTCGGGGGCTGGCGCCGTTTGCAGAATCTCAAGCAGGCGCTGCGTGGAATCCTCGCCGAGACCTCGGACAATTTGGCCGAGCACTTCGCAATCCTCGCGGAACCCGCAATGGCCGAAGCGGTTCGTGACGTAATGCAGAGTCGCTTTGGGCATGAGTGCTAGAATTTCCGTCATGCCGTCGGCGATATGACCGCCACGAAGCGCTTCTTCAATAAATTCGGGCAGGCGTTCCTCGGCGCCGATGCGCGGGCGCAGGCTTTGTGTAGATCCTGGGCGCTGCTGCTCGATGCTGTCGAGCGAGGAGAGTGCTTGCTGCATAGCGGGGTAGCAACGCTTGGAAGCGGCTTCCTGGCTCATGCGCACGAACGCGGCGCTGATTAGTGTTTGCAATTCCGGCTCGCGCTCGATGGCTAGCTGATTTCCCAGCCGCCGAATGGACTCCATCAACGCGCTGCCGTCGCCGCTGCCATACAGTTCTGCCAAATCCGAAAGCCCAATCGCGGTCGTGCGGCGTGCCTCGGGCGCTTCCAGTGCGATACAAGCGGCATACTTCATCAGAATTTCGTTGACTGTCTTCAATTCGCCGCGCCGCAGCATCTCCTCAAGAAAAACCCGCACGTTGCGAGGAGGAACGCACCAAGCTTCCTCGGAAGTCAGCACTTCCTTTTTATTTTCTTCGGGCACCTGCTCCCAGAACTCTTGATCGAGCAGCTCGGTATAGGACTGCACGGAGAGCCCCGCCTGGGCCATCATTTCTTCCTGCGAACCCAAAATCTTGCGCAGTGCCTCGATCTCGGAGTTCATGCGATCCAAAAGCTGTTTCACCGCGTTCACGCGCAATTCGCCGCGCTCGTAGCTGTCCAGCGCAAAGCGAATCGCCACGTGCTCTGCGAGCTTCAGCAGCATGGGCTTGTCTGCTTTTTCGGATGGCGCCTGCGCGGCAAGTCCAGCGAGGGCCTGCTGCAAGGTAAACTGCGCGCGCACGGGCATCGCGCTCAAACGCGACTGAAAGGTCGGCACGTCCATTTTTGCCTCTGGATCCTTGCGCGACTTTCCAAGCTGCGCGAAGAGGCCGAGCATGGCGCGAACGTCATCTTCCGCCACGTTGAAGCCAGCTCCGCCCGCTCCAAGCCCTGTCCCGGGACCGCCAGGCGGGGGAACGCCGCCGCTGAGGGTACTGCCGCGTAGCAGAGCCGAAGCCGTCAGCCACTTACCCGGCGCTTCAGCGCCGCCGCCGGTTCCAGTTCCGCCTATGCCAGTGCCGCCACCAGCCCCAGTCCCGCCTCCGCCAACTCCTGTTCCAGAACCCAGACCGCCGCCAGCACCCGAACCACCAGTCCCGATGCCAACTCCGCCGCCAGCACCCGAACCACCGGTGCCGATGCCAATCCCGCCGCCAGCACCCGAGCCACCGCTTCCGATGCCAATCCCGCCGCCAGCACCCGAGCCACCGCTTCCGGCAGATCCACCAGATCCAGTTCCACTGCCCGATCCGCCGCCGCTGGCGCTACCGGTTCCTAATCCACCACCAGCGCTCGAGCCGCCTCCGCCACTTTCCCAAAGACTACCTGCGTGACTAGCTGTTCCGGCTCCTCCACCCGAGCCAACGCCACCAGCACCGGTGCCACCGCCTCCGGGCACTCCGCCCGGACCTCCACCGCCAGGTCCAAATCCAGGTCCGGTTCCTCCCCCGCCACCACCCCCGCCGCCGCGCGAACTCTCCGCAGCAAGAATCATTTGCAGGAGTTTGTTGGGGTCTTCGAAGAAATCCTTAAACTTGTCGCCTTGCGCGCCGAGTGCTTTCGCGGTGAGTTGTGCCGCTACTTTGATACCGGCGACGGAAGAATCTTCCGCAACGTAACGAATTTCGTTGACCTTGATGCTGGTTTCACCTGCGAGGGCGGATTTTAGCTGTTCAGCAAGCGAGGAAGGCTTGGCGTTGCCACTAGGAAATGCGCGCACGAAACGAGCAAACTGGGGTTGCGTCAGAGTCGGAGAAAAGTGAATGCTGGCGATTCCGGAGCTCATCAGCATCTGCGCGAAACTTTTTTCGCCAGCGGATGCGCCGAGCGGCACGCCGTCGAGCAGGATCTGATTTCCCGAAGCGCCAAGCAGGAGGCCGCTGCCGCCGCTCTCATCAAGCGCACCTCGGAGTTCCTTCCACGCAGTTTCAAACTGCGCCGCCGTCCGCACATGTCCAAATTCGTACAGGCGTGCGAACTTCAACAAGATGTTAAGGCTGCGGACGAATGCCCGCGCGCCCCCACGCGATTCGGGGCTCATTCTATTCGGCCCAGGAAGCCGACCCTCCCATGCTGCCTACTACACTAGTGGCCTCGCCGTCCTCAGACAAGCTTCACGGCGTTCAGTGTAACCTTCTCAATAACAGAGGGTTGTCGAGATGGGCACGAAATCGACCGGTTTAGCCGCGCGGTACGGTTGCTTCCTACCCATCATCGGGACTACCCTGTGTTGCCCGGCAGTGCGGCTCGCTCTACAATACACTTGATTAGTTCTTCGTTTGGCCGGTGCCGACGGTTCCCCCGTGCTGGGTTCCCATTCGGCGAAAAATAAGCGCACGGCAAATAACTATGTCGGACCAGTCCCCACCTGACCGCTATAAGGCGGAAATGCCGCAAATACCCGGAGTTTCCTCGCAGGGCTCCGGCCGTGGCCCCTTTCATAATCCTGCCGTACGCATGGTGGGTGCGCTACTTGCTGTGTTGTTGGTCGTTTTTTTCGGCGCGCGGTGGATTCTCCGCCCCAAGCATTCCGAACCCCCTCCCGCGGAACCTCCTCCTCAAATAGAGGTTCCATCGCCTGCCCCCGATCCGAATGCGGCGCTGCCCCATGCCACGCAGCAGGACCCGGGGATCGCCACCATCGCGGAGATGGCTCAGTCATGGTCTTCCAAGCAGTTCTTTATCCGCAACGGCTTGACGGGCGAAAATGTCCCGGGTCTTCTGATCCGGTTGCCGGCGAGTTCTGCTTCTCAGGAAAACGGCTACTGGGCATTCTCGATGAACGCACCTTACGGAAATTGCCAGCTCGAATACATTACGGACCTCGCCAAACTTAAGAGCGAATACGATTTCAAGGCCGCGAAACATCCCATGGTGGGCAACCCGTGCAGCCGCACGCTTTATGATCCAACCAAGCTGACGAACCTCCCAGGCAATGTCTGGGTGCGCGGCGCCATCGTGCAGGGTTCGGATTTGCGGCCTCCGCTCGGCATCGAGCTTAAGGTTCAAGGGAAAAATATTCAGGCCATTCGAATGGAGTAGCTCTCGCACGTTTTATTGCGGCGTTTCATTCCTCAAGACTCTCCTCTATTGTTTTTTCTTCGTGCCGCTTGACAAGCTAGGCCTTCGCCAGCTAAAGGTCATCTCCACCATGGAGAACAAATCGATGACCTTAGAATTCCCGACATCACGCCGCCGCTTCCTGCAAACCGCAGCGGCTTCTTCTGCTCTTGCGCTCGTAGCCGGTTCAGAAGCCTCAGCAGCTTTGCCACAAGAGACGCATGGAGCGGACTTTTCCGGGCTGAAGCCGCTCGGCGATCGACTCAAACCCATAACCGCGGATGAATTCCGAGCTCGTTTGACACGCGCGCAGCAGCTCATGTCGGATCTCAAACCCAATTTTGACGCGCTGTTTTTTGCGCCGGGCACTTCGCTCTACTATTTCACTGGCATTCGCTGGGGCTTGAGCGAGCGCCTCGTCGGCCTCGTACTGCCGCGAACGGGCAAACCTGTTCTCGTATGCCCGGGATTTGAAGAGGGGCGCTTGCGCGAACAACTTCGCTTCCCCATCGAAATCCGCGTTTGGCAGGAAGATGAGAGTCCCACCAAGCTGGCTGCCGGCGCGCTGGCCGATCAAGGCGTTCGAACGGGCCGGCTTGGCGTCGAAGAAACCGCGTACTTCACCTATTCGGATCACTTGCGTACAGCTGCTCCGGGTTTTGAATACGTCTCCGCTGATCCCGTAACCATTGCCTGCCGCAGCCGCAAATCTGCCCACGAGCTCGAATTAATGCGCCTGGCTTGCGATGCGACCTTCGAAGTCTATAAACCGGTGTTTGCTGCTTTGCGCGAAGGAATGTCACAAGAGGACATCGCGCACATGGTCGAAGCCGGTTTTTCAAAGATGGGATTGCGTGGCGGCGCGCTTGTTTTGTTGGGCGCGTCTGCAGCGCTTCCACATGGCACCAAGCAACCGCAGAAGCTTAAAGAGGGCGATGTCGTCTTGATCGATGGCGGATGCGGAGTAGATGGTTACGCTTCTGACGTCACTCGAACGGGAATTTTTGGCAAGCCCTCGGACAAAATCGCGAGAGCATACGAACTTAATCGCAAAGCGCAAGATGCTGCGTTGGACGCGGCACGTGCCGGGCGTCTCTCAGGCACCGTAGACGATGCCGCGCGCGCGGTGATCGTCAACGGCGGCTACGGCCCTGGCTACAAATACTTCACACATCGCTTGGGCCACGGAATTGGACTCGACGGCCACGAGCATCCTTATCTCGTCAAAGGCAGCACGACAAATCTTGAAGCGGGGATGACTTTTTCCAATGAGCCGGGAATCTACGTTCCCGGCGAGTTTGGCATGCGCTGCGAGGACGATATGGTCATCCTGCCCGACGGTCCTGCGCGGCTCTTGACGCAAAACTTCCCTGTCTCGCTCGAAAAGCCGATGGGCTGAGTTCACACGTCGCGAAGCGCGTCACAAAACTCGACGATTCTCTGCTCCGCCCAAAACCGTTCCGGACCGCTTCGTTTCGAAATAAACCCGCAGTGGCCGCCATGCTCCGGCGCAACGAATTTTATCGCAGGGCTCTTGGCCGGATTTGCGCGCTGAAATAACTCGTACGGAACAAACGGATCGTCCTGCGCCGTAATCATCAGCATCGGCACGCGCACTTGCGCAACGACCTTCTTCGCTCCCACCGCATCGTAATAGTCCTGCGCATCCCGATAGCCGAACTGCGGCGCGGTTATTTTGTCGTCAAACTCTCGTACCGAGCGCACCGCCCCGAGCCCATCCGTTGGATAACGCTTCGGAAATAGCTTGGCTTTTCGCGCGTACCGCGCCATCAGGCCTTTCACAAAATGCCGTTGATAGAAGAAATTCTGACGGAGCTGCAAGGCATCGGCGCAAGCGCCAAGATCCATCGCCGGGCAAACCACGCAAACTCCTCGTAATGCTTTCGGCGGAGCGTCTCCATACTCGCCCGCCACCTTTGTCATCAAATTCCCGCCCATGGAGTATCCGACGAAGAAAATCTGTTCGAATCCATCGCCGTTCGACAATTCATCCAAGACGGCTCTGTAGTCCCCGCTCATCCCTGAGTTATAGAGGGTTGGCGTCAGCGTTTCCGTGCCTCCGCAATTCCGCTGATTCAATCTCACCGCGTGAAAACCGCGGCGCATCGCCTTTTCGGCGATGCCACAAACATAATTCGATTCGCTCGATCCCTCCAGTCCGTGCAGAATCACGATCACAGGAGCATCACGCCGCTTCCCCGGCTGCCAATGGCAATGTCCAAGAATCCGCGATTCCGGATCCACCTGAAATAGACGCTGTTCCGCTTGGGGCAGGTCAAACCGTCTGCGCACGAACGCTGCTGCGATCGTCATCGCATGTCCATTTTTTAATAGCCGGTGCGGCTCAAATTTTTCCGAATCCCAAGCCATGAATTCACTGTAGAGCAGCGCCAAACCCCAGGCAAGCCGACGACAGCGGCAAGCTTGCTGCCCCACCAACTTTGTTAACACTCGCCCTTCTTTTCCCGTCAAGCTAGCCGATGGGATTACAGTCGGAGTAGGAATCATGATCGCTCACAACCCCCTCCACGGATCCGGACGAGCGGATTTCCCGCATCCGGCTCTTGCCTTAGGTAATAACGCGCATGCGGCGCAGGGGATAGGGATGACAGACAGAAGGCGGTGGCAGCCAGCGAGCGATCAAGCGCCGCATACGATCCCAGAGGACGTGGCCGTTCTGGCTGCGCCAAGACAGCGCGCGATGCCAGAGCCGTCCCACTTGGAATCGAAAAAGAGCCAGCGCCGGGTAGTTCATGGGCACGCCGTAATACCGGAGGTGACCACGCACCACCGCTTGCAACCACTTGCCCTGTTCGGGGATGGGGTCGTGCATACGACGCCGAAGCTCGGCTTTCACCTCGTTCAGCTTCGCCTGCAACCGTTTGCGTATCGTTTGCCGCAACACCGTATACATTCCATTGCTTCTCTTCTTTACGCAGATATGCGTAAAGCCAAGAAAGTTGAATGTCTCCGGCTTCCCTTCTCCACGCTTTTGCCGGTTGTTGATCGCAAAAGGACCGAACTCCAGCAGCCGCGTTTTCTCGGGATGCAGTTCCAGGTTGAACTTCCTCATTCGTTCCGTAAGTTCCGCCCGAAACTGATCGGCATCCGCTTTGTTGTTAAATCCAACCACGATGTCATCGGCGTATCGCACCACGATCAGATCGCCGTGTGCACGCTTCTGACGCCACGATTGGACCCACAGGTCGAACACGTAATGAAGATAGACGTTTGCCAAAAGCGGCGAAGCACTCCCGCCCTGGGGCGTCCCCTCCTCCGTCCGTATCCGTTTCCCATCCTCCAGCACGCCGGCATTCAGCCATTTCTGGATGAGCCGCACGACGCGCCGGTCTGCAATCCGGTGCTCGACGAACTTCACCAGCCATTCGTGGGAAAGCCCATCGAAAAAGCCTTTGATGTCCAAATCAAGCACCCACTTCACTTTTCTCGTCAGCAGTCCCGTGTACAGCGCATCCAGTGCTTTATGCTGGCTGCGCCCTGGTCGGAACCCGTACGAAAACCCAAGGAAGTCCGTTTCATAGATGGTGTTCAGCACCTCGACCGCCGCGCGCTGGACGAGTTTGTCTTCCAGCGCCGTGACTCCGAGCGGCCTTTGCCGCCCGTCGGCCTTAGGGATAAATACCCTACGCACCGGCTTCGCTCGGTACGCTCCTCGCTTCAGCCTTTCGGAAAGATCCTGGAGATTCCTCTCCAGTTGCTCGCCGTAGTGCCGCCACGTCTCCCCATCCACGCCCGGCGCGGCTTCCTTCTTCAACGAGTAGTAGGCCATGCGCAGCGTTTCCAGGTTGTAGATGTGGTGCAGGAGCGCCGTGAATCGCAACTGCTTATCCTTCTTTGCTGCTTGACGCACCCGCTCCAGCGCGCTAGGCGCGTCTTTCCGGCTCGGTGTCCGGGACGCGTTTTGCTGTTGCAGGTTCCCTTTGGCCAGACTTCTTCCCTCCATCCCCTCCGCAACCGGTTGCCCGGCGTTGTTCGGGGACTTCTCCGGTACTACAAGTCTGTCCGACTTCCCATATCCGTTCGTCATCGGCGTACGTCCTTAGACTTCCCGATGCGTCCCAAGGCAACTGCTGCCCGGGGCGGACCTGGGATCTCCCGGTTCCCATGCGAGTTGCTTGCGTACGTGCACGGGGTCTCTGACCGCGCGGGACTCTGGCACACCTCGCGATATCGGTGTACCAGATGTTGCCTTCCGCTTGCTCCTACGGCGTCGGCGTCCCGGAGTAAGTTTCTTACGCGGCTGAATACCCGGCCCGCACGTTCCCCTATCAACGCTTCGACGCCGCCCTCGCGAGCGGCTCCGCATGACTCGGGGCCGATGTGGGTCGCTAATCCACTTTCGTGTGACTTTTTCATTCACTACAACCTCGCCGGTTTAACCGGCGCACAGGAGCCAACACTATGAAACGCCGCCTTCTTGCCTGCGCAATCCTCGCTCTTTCTCTCGCCGTTCTGCCTGTACTTTTCCGCGCACAAACGCCGCCGTCCGATGCCGCGCTGACCGCCCATGAATGGGGAACCTTCACCTCGATAGCTGGGAGGAACGGCCACCCCGCAGAGTGGCTTCCGCTTACGGGCTCCACGGACCTGCCGAGGTTCATTGAGCATTTCCAAACGCCCGAATTCAAGGGCGGTCTCCGCGGCACGGTGCGCATGGAGACACCAGTCCTCTATTTCTACACCAACCGCCCGACCACCCTCTCTGTTCACGTCTCTTTCGCGCAAGGCTTGATCACCGAATGGTATCCGCACGCCAACCGCGTCGAACCCGTTGATCTTCAGAACCAGACGCGCATGGTCTCCTATTTGAACGACTGGAATCGCCAACACAAGCAGCCCGACAGCAGCATTTCCTGGGACACGATCGCGCTGGAACCGAACAGCTCCGCTAGCCTCCCCCGCGAAGACCGCGCGAACCACTACTACACGGCTCGCCAAACCTCTTCAACTCCTCTGCGAATTAAGACGCAAGCTGGCGACCAGATCGAAAAATTTCTCTTCTATCGCGGTGTCGCCAGTTTTTCCGTACCCGTTTCCGTGCAGCTCGCACACGACGGCAAAATTCTCGCGCAAAATCTCGGCGGACAGGAAATTCCAGCCGTGCTCCTCTTCGAACGCCGCGGCGACAAACTGGGCTTCCGCATCGCCGACGCCTCCGCGGCCCAGCCAACGCTCGATCCTCCCGAACTTAACGCCACTATGGATTCGCTAAAGCAAGCCGTGGAAGACATGCTCATCGCCCAGGGCCTCTATCAAGACGAAGCGCATGCTATGTTTGAAACCTGGCGCGATTCCTGGTTCGAAGAAGGCAGTCGCCTTCTCTACATCGTTCCGCGTCAGTTTGTGGACGGAGTCCTGCCGCTTACAATCACTCCCGTTCCCGCGCAAACCGTCCGCGTTTTCGTCGGACGCCTCGAACTCGTCACGCTCGCCACTCAACGCGCCGTCGAGCAAGCCCTCGCCACTCACGATCAGACAACCCTCAGACGTTATGGTCGCTTCCTCGTGCCCATTCTCGAAAACATGATCGCTGGCGAAAAGAATGGCGCCAAAAAAGCGCAATTCTTCGAATATCTGAACAACGCCTCGAACGCACAAATCACCCAAAACGCTTTGAATTAGCTCGCCCTCCAATTCCTGGCGAATCGATTGGGCGAACTTGACCGCAATCCCATTGCCCCCTAGAATAGAAGTTTCACAGTGATTGATTTTTGCAATCTGATGCATTCGACTTCCGGCCCAGCGGCCACCCGCTGGGCTGCGCCGTTTTAAGGCGCTAATTTTCTGAAACGAGGTTGGAATGATTGAAGGTCCGATTTCCGAAGGTCTTACTTTCGACGACGTGCTTCTTCTGCCCGGCAAATCCACCGTGCTACCGTCCGAGGTAGACACGCGCACCTGCTTCACCCGCAAATTATCCTTAGACATCCCCTTGGCTTCCGCCGCCATGGACACCGTAACCGAATCTCGCCTGGCCATCGCCATCGCCCGCCAGGGCGGCATCGGCCTTGTACACCGCAACATGCCCATCGACCGCCAGGGCGAAGAAGTCGACCGCGTAAAACGCTCCGAAAGCGGAATGATCGTTGACCCCGTCACCATCTCTCCGGACATCACCCTCCGCCAAGCCCTCGAAATCATGACCAAGTACCGTATCTCCGGCCTTCCCGTCACGCGCGGCGCCCGCCTAACCGGAATCCTCACCAACCGCGACCTGCGCTTCGAGAAAAATCATTCGCAGCTCGTCGGCTCCGTCATGACAAAGGAAAATCTCGTCACCGTCCCCGTCGGCACCACGCTCGAGGAAGCCGAGCGCATCCTGCAAAAGCACCGCATTGAAAAGCTCCTCGTCGTCGATCAGGATTTCAACCTCAAAGGCCTCATCACCGTAAAAGACATCCAGAAAAAACGCGCCTATCCGCGTGCCACCAAGGACGAACAGGGCCGCCTCCGCGTCGGAGCAGCCGTTGGCGCTACCGGCGACTACCTCGAGCGCGCCGTGGAAATGTTCAAATCCAAAGCGGACGTGCTCGCCATCGACACCGCCCACGGCCACACGACCCGCGTCATGGACGCCATCAAAGCCATTCGCAATCGCCTCCCCGAAGCGCAAATCATTGCCGGCAACGTTGCTACTTACGAAGCCGCCAAAGATCTCATCGCGCTCGGCATTGACGGCCTGAAGGTCGGCATCGGCCCCGGCTCGATTTGCACCACGCGCGTCGTCACTGGCGCGGGCGTGCCCCAGATCACCGCGGTCATGGAATCCGCGCGCGCCGCGCAAGGCACCGGCATCCCCATCATCGCCGATGGCGGCATCAAGTATTCCGGCGACATCACGAAAGCCATCGCTGCTGGCGCTTCCTGCGTAATGATCGGCAGCCTCTTCGCCGGCACGGAAGAAGCTCCCGGCGAAACGATTCTCTACCAGGGCCGCACTTTCAAGTCCTATCGCGGGATGGGGTCCATGGGCGCGATGGATGCGGGCTCAGATCGTTACGCAACGGTTCAAGATACGGAAGAGCGCGGCAAGTCCGTTCCTGAAGGTGTGGAAGGACGCGTGCCCTACAAAGGCTCACTCGGCGCGCTCACCGATCAACTCGTCGGCGGCCTAAAGAGCGGCATGGGCTACGTTGGCGCGCCCACGCTGCGCGAACTCACCGAGAAAGCGCGCTTCGTCCGTATCACCGCCGCGGGACTGCGCGAAAGCCACGTTCACGACGTCATCATCACTCGTGAAGCCCCCAACTATCGTATGGAGTAATCACCAATCGCTTACGCCGCAAACGTCGCGTCACAAATGAATCCCTATCATCCAAACTCCCGCGTGTCTGGCGCTTTCTCCGTGTACTCTGTGACCTCTGTGTTGAAATCCCATCGTCACGATCCCTACCGCTTCACCAGAGGAACACATCGTGCCTGACCAACCCTGGCGCAATCCCCGTCCCGCCCCTCAATTGCCGGAAATGCAGCCACGTCTTCACAGATTGCTGATCCCCGCCTGGCTTCGTGCCTGGTGGCCAGCCATCGCCTGGGCTTGCGTCATCTTCACGCTCTCCACCGACTCTTTCTCTTCCGAACACACAGCCAACATCCTGTCGCCCGTCGTTCACTGGCTCTTCCCCAGGCTCTCGCAAGATCAATTCGATTTCGTCCACCATCTCATCCGCAAGAGCGCCCATTTCACCGAATATTTTATTTTCTGCCTCTTGATTTATCGCGGCGTTCGAGGCGATCGCAAAGGCTGGCGCTGGACCTGGGGCATCGCCGCTCTTTCCGTCGCTGCTGGCTATTCCATCATGGACGAAATCCACCAGGCTTTCGTCGCCAGTCGCACCGCTTCTCCATACGATTCCCTTCTCGATTCCATCGGCGCCTTTTTCGCCTTCGCATTCCTCTGGCTATGGTTTCGCCTCCGCAAGCCTAAGTCATCCATCTCCGCCGAGCCCACGTCGCGAGAACAAACACCCGCATCCTAGGCCCGCGGGGGCGCCAACCGAAAAATTTTGCCGCCACGCCTCACGAGTGTTACCTTGCTTGTCACGAATTGCGGTCTCCTAGGTCGCCAGACATGCGAGCAAAGAACCCTCCCATTCTTCAGTACGTCTGCCTGGCTCTTCTGTTTACTCTCGCTTCGGCCTATCAAATTCGCTCGACGATGTATTCGTTCCCCAACTATTTTCATCTTCGGGTGGCGGGCTACCCATTCTATCCGTCCTTCGTGAACGGCCGCCCTCTCGCTCAATTTGTCGACCCGTCTGCGCAGCGAGCCGGCCTCAAGGAAAACGATATTTTGCTGGCCCTGAATGGGAAGCCATTCACCGGCCTCGCCGTTTTTGGCGAAGCGATCCGCCATGCCAAACCAGGCGACCCTCTCACGGTCACGTTTCTCACTCGCGATGATACAAACTCCCGCAATGCCACCATCCTCCTCGAGCAAGCCACTTCGCCGCGCGGCGCGTGGGCCACCACCCTTACACTCCTGGCCCTCAAGCTGGTGATGCCGACCTTTTGCATACTTCTTGGGTTGTGGGTTGCCGCAGTGCGGCCACGCGATCCTTCCGCATGGCTTCTATGCTTCATCATGTTGTTTTTTTCTGTTTTTTACAGCGTTGGGTCGGAAAGCTGGGGACCGGTCATACGCGACATAGCAACCGCCTATCGCGTCGCCATCGGCAACAGCTGGCCAGTTTTCATGCTTCTCTTCGGCCTTTATTTCCCCGAGCCGTTCCCTGGCAAAGATCCTCTGTGGTGGCAATGGTCGAAGCGCATCGTCATCAGCGCGTTGGTAGCGTTTTGCTTCTTGAGCGTCATCGTACAGGTCGGTTCGGTTGAGAATTTCGCCTCCGTAGCTTCGTTATCGGCCATCCTCGACCGTCTCGCCAAAATTCAATTCGTTCTTGCGTTTGCAGCCACGGGTGCCTTTTTCGCTTGCATCTCGGTAAAGAGGGCCAAGGCTGTCACCCCGGACGCCAAACGGCGATTGCAACTCCTCTATGCCGGTTCGATTGTCAGCATGGGCCCTGCGTGCATTCTCTTCGTAACGCAGGCCATCAAGGGCGGCGGACTCGAGCAGATCTTTCCGAGGTGGTTTGTGCTCTCCGCGGTATCCTTGATGCTTCTCTTTCCCGTTACCCTGGCTTACGTCATCGTGGTGCACCGCGCCATGGACGTCCGCGTCGTCATCCGCCAGGGCTTGCAGTATGGACTCGCCACTACAGGAGCCCGCGTTCTTCAAGTGCTATTGGGCTTTGTCGTCATCTGGACAGCCATCAACCTGAGCCTCGATCCGACGCGTAGCAAGCCGCAGAAAATCATGTTAATCGCCTTGGGCGTGGCCCTCGTTATCTGGTTACGCAGAGGCGCCCAGTTCGCTCGCAAGTGGATCGACCGTCGCTTTTTCCGCGACGCCTATAACGCCGAGCAAATTCTCGAAGCTCTCAGTGACGAGGTGCGCTCCATCGTCGAGAAGCGTCCGCTCCTCGAAAGAGTGGCCACAAAAATCGCTGAATCCCTCCACATTCCGCGCGTAGCCGTGCTCCTCGAAGAGGGCGGCGCGTTCCGCCCCGCGTTTGCTCTCGGCTTCCCTGCTGGCTTCGTTGCCGATTTGCCCGATTCCGGCGCCACGGTGCGCCGCCTTAAGCAAGAAGCTGGTCCAGACCGCGTTTACTTCGGCGACGAGGATTCCTGGGTGAATAAATCGGCGCTCTCCGAAGACGAACGCCGCAACCTCGCGGCGCTCCAACCGCAATTGCTTTTGCCACTCATGACCAAGCAGAATCTCCTCGGCATTATCAGCCTCGGCGAAAAGCGTTCCGAGGCTCCCTACTCCAGCACCGACATTCGCCTCTTGAAATCCGTGGCCTCGCAAACCGCTCTCGCCCTCTCCAACGCCGAACTTACTTCCGCCATCGCCGTTGAGATTGGCCGCCGCGAAAAACTCAATCGTGAAATCGAAATCGCCCGCGAAGTCCAGGAGCGCCTCTTCCCCCAGCGCCTTCCCGAAATCGCCGGCCTCGATTATTTCGGACGCTGCCGCACCGCCCTCGGCGTCGGCGGCGACTACTACGATTTTCTCGCCCTCCCCGACGGCAAACTCGGCGTCGCCCTCGGCGACGTCTCCGGCAAGGGCATCGCCGCCGCTCTCACCATGGCCAGCCTCCAGGCTTCTCTCCGCGCCGACGCCATGCGCGCCCGCAACAACATCGCCGGCCTCATCACTCGCGTCAACGCCATGCTCTACGACGCCTCCACCGAAGACCGCTACGCCACGCTCTTCTACGCCCAATACGATCCCGCAACCCACCGCCTAAGCTACGTAAACGCCGGCCACTGTCCGCCGATTCTGTTACGCAGCACGGCAAATCACGCGGCCGTCGAACGTCTCGATCAAGCTGGCGGAACGGTAGTGGGTCTATTGCCGGAATGCACTTACGAGCAGGCCGAGATATCCCTGGCCCCTGGCGACTTACTGGTGATCTATACCGACGGCTTCAGCGAAGCCATGAATCCCAACCTCGAAGAATGGGGCGAAGAGCGATTACTCCACGCCATCGCCAGTTGCGCCGGCCTTTCCGCTAAAGACTCCATCTCCAAAATCATGCAAGCCGCCGACGCCTTCGCCTCTGGCGCTCCCCAGAGCGACGACATGACCCTCGTCATACTTCGCGCGCTCTAATCTAACTTCCTGCCTCTACAAAATTCAGGGAGGAGGGCGCCGTCCAGCCGGGCTACTCCGAAAAGCAACTCGCCCACTGCGGGTATCCGCAGCGGGCGAGTTGGAAAGAGTTATCGCTCCCCCTCAATGAGGTTCCCGTGAGGGAGTTGCACAACTCGCTGCCATCACTCCCTCAATGCCGCAAATCAATTCTTGTAAGGCAAGTATCTCCACATGTCGTTGAGATAGCCATTCCCGCTTGAACTCGTGGAATCGTAGCCTTCACCGCCAAAGAGCCAAAGCTGGCCGTTGCCATCGACCCAGTGCGTCGCATTGCTGCGGCCACCCGGTGTCCATATCTCGTATGTCTTATAGGGCCGAGTCTCATCGCCGTAAACGCCGTTGGCGGCGCCTGTGTTCGAGCCCTTGATCCAGGCCCATGTGCCGGGCTGGCCGACAGTCGAGTTTGGAGTGTATACCCATAGGTCGTTAAGGGCGCCGTTGCCATTCGTTCCGGTTGAATCCAGCCCCCAACCACCATAGAGCCAGAGGTTTCCGCCCGCGTCGACCCAGCCGCTAGCACCCCAACGCGACCCGGGAAGTGCGCCAGTTGTGGAGACAGGAGAGCAAATGATGTTGGCACCAACGGTGAGGCCAACAGCCAGGCCACACGTGCTCGCTGCACCTGTGGTACTCACCGGCCCCACTACCGTCTCAGCTTCGTAAGCGCCCGTCTGATTTGCCGTGGTTTTGCCCATTACGAAAGTCCACTGCTTGGCGGCGATGTTGTAGACCCAAAGATCATCCAGAATTCCGTTTGCCGTCGGTGGATTGTTTCCGTCTTCGCCTTCTCCCCCGAAGAGCCACAGATTTCCAACGGCATCCGCCCAGCCCACCGCCTCTTGGCGGCCTCCAGGCGAGTTCGTCCCTGAGGCAACGCCCGGAGTGCCGTAGACGCCGATCGCGTTAGCCGTTGTGGAGCCCGAAATGAAGTTCCACGTACCACCCGTGTATTCCCACAGGTCGTTGAGGAATCCCAAGGTACCGGCGCCGTCTTTGCCAAATCCGCCGAAGAGCCAGAAATTCCCGGAAGCATCCGTCCAGGTGACAGCGTTCGTTCGGGCTCCCGGGTATGGATTGACAGTAGGCGGGTAGATGCCGTTCTGGTCGACACCGGAAGTCGCAGCACCGCTTTCCCAGGTCCACTGGCCGGCACTGGCCGTGAAGTTGCCGCTCAATGTGCTTGCATTGAACATCCAAAGATCGTTCAGATAGTGGCCGCCGTCGGAACCGCCGAAGAGCCACAGATTTCCGGTCTTATCGGTCCAGGTTGCCGCTCCCAGTCTTGCTGGAGGCATCCCAGGAGTAGCGTACACACCACCCTGCCCCTCGTGCTGCGCGTTGAGTATGATCTCCGCGCCAACAGTGGTGGGTGGGACGGTCGGGACCACCGTCGGGTCATAGCCACCCACTAACTGCCATTGACAGAAATCGCCAGTCACGACGCAGACCCAGAGGTCGTTCATCGGCGCATTCAGCGTGTCCGGCTGTGGGTTCCCCGACAATTCCCAGCCGTCGCCGCCGAACATCCAGAGGTTCCCAAATTTGTCCGTCCACCCAGCCGCACCGTATCGCGCTCCAGGGGTGTTGGTAAAAGGATTCGGAATCGTCGTAGGTGCAGTCGATGGGAACGAGCCGTACTGCGGCGATGCAATCGTTCCGGCCGTCTTTGTGCCGTCAATCCATGTCCAATCGTTATGAGCGCAATCGACTACGATGGTGTTCACGCTCGCGGTTACTACGCCTTTATAGTTCCACAACGTGCAGCCCTGGCTCTGCGTGCCGGGCGAGTGGAATATCGAGATCTGGTATTGGTCGTTGAGAGCCTCGGGCGTGGCAAACGTGAAAGGTCCGTTCTCCGTGATAGTTAACGTGTTGCCCAAGTTGTTCTGCACGAGGAAGCTGCCGTCGGTAAGCGGGCCATTGTTGGCGGGGATGCCGGCGAGGCCAACAACTGTTCCACCGACGCTATACGTCACGGCAGGGCAAACGATCGCAACGCTGGTGACGTTGGCAGTAGCAGTCCCGCTGCCTGTTCCGGCGCTGACGACGCAAGTCTGTGTCGGTGCCGTGGGTTGTGCGAAGGTTGTTACCGTGTAGGCGGTACCGGTAGGAACGAGGTTTTTGAACGTGAAGGCCTGATTCCCATTGGCGGGGCTAATCGTCAGCTGCTCGGAATCGCTGCTGTTTTGCAGAATCAAGCCGGTGCCGACAAGGCCGGTTACGGTGCCACCGATGGAATAGCTCAATACGCAGTTCACCGCAATGTTGGTGACGTTTGCGCTGGCCACTCCGCTTCCACCCGTTACCGCGCAAATCTGGTTGGGGTTGATCGGTTGCGTAATCACCGTGACGGCGTAGACATCCGCCCCGGTTACGGGCGTCTTGAAGGTGAAAGCGCCATTCGCCGTAATCGTCAGGCTATCGCCGCCGTTGTCTTGCAAAATTACGCTCGAACCAGCGACCAGCCCGGAAACAGTTCCGCCGATGGTGGCCGTGACTGGATTCGTGGTACAAGTGACCGTGACGGTCACGTTGGCGCTAATGTTGCTGCCGCTGCCTGTGGGGCCGACTGCGCAAGTCTGCGTTGGATTGCTGGGCTGCGTTTGAACGGTTACCGCGTACGACCCCCCGCTGGCGATGGTGGCTGCGAACGGAAAGGTCCCGTTCGCGGTGACCGTAAGTTTATCCGTGGTGTTATCGAGCAGAACGAGCCCGGTGCCCGCAAGCCCGCTGACCGTTACGCTGATCGTAAAGGGTCCACCCGTGCCCGTGCCAGTGCCCGAACCCTTCGGCAGCGAGCTACAACCAACAACCAACACCAATATCGCCATGAAGTTCAGAAAAAAGAAAGTCTTTTGGACGGCTTTCATAAATATATCTTCTCCTTGGGTTCCTCGCCGCTAAAGGCTCCGACATAATTTGCACCCCGTTCGCCTCACCCTGCTGCACGGGAATCGACCGTGCCGGGGCCCGAACGGGTTTCACAATGATTTGCGTATGGAGTCACTGCGTCCGCAGCGATCCCCCGAAGCCTCACGTATCGCGTGATTAGGATACGTTGCGGTTTCTGAGCAAATCAATTCACACGCTCAATAGCTGTGCGCACATAAACAATATCCGTTTGGGACAACACGGTTGGAGATGGTTTTCGGCCCTGGCGCGGGAAATGAAAAGGCTATAAGTTCGACCCCGTCGAGCACCGGCGCATCTGCCAAAGGTTCGCCCCAGAACCTTGGTGCTAGCGCTCTTAATGCTCCGGCCTCTCTAGCTCCAACTCCCGCTTTGCCGGTGTATCCTCAGCATTCCGCCTGGCATCCAACCGCCATGGAATTCCGACAACTCGGCCATTCCGGCCTGCAAGTTCCCGTTCTCAGTTTTGGCGCCGGCACCTTCGGGGGCGGCAACGAATTTTTCAAAGCCTGGGGCGCCAGCGACGTGGCCGAAGCCACGCGCCTCGTCGACATCTGCCTCGAAGCTGGCGTCAATCTCTTCGATACCGCCGACGTCTACTCCCGCGGTCTCTCCGAAGAAATCCTCGGCAAAGCCATCGCCGGCAAACGCAACCGCGTCCTCATTTCCACCAAAGCCACGTTCGCGATGGGCGACGGCCCCAACGATCTCGGCTCCTCGCGCCATCACCTCATCCAATCCTGCGAAGACAGTCTTCGCCGCCTCGCCATCGATCACATCGACTTCTACCACATGCACGCCTTCGACGCGCTCACTCCCATTGAAGAAACCCTGCAAGCGCTCGACACGCTCGTCAAGAGCGGCAAAGTCCGCTACATCGCCTGCTCCAATTTTTCCGGTTGGCATCTCATGAAGTCGCTCTCGATTTCCGAGCGCTATGGCTGGTCCCGCTACGTCGGCCATCAAGTGTATTACTCGCTCATCGGCCGCGAATACGAATGGGAGCTGATGCCTCTCGCGCTCGATCAAAAAGTCAGCGCGCTCATCTGGAGTCCGCTCGGCTGGGGCCGCCTCACCGGCAAAATCGGCCGCAACCGCCCCATCCCCGAAGTTTCGCGCCTGCACAAAACCGCCGATGCCGGTCCGCAAGTCGCAAACGAATATCTCTACAAAGTGGTTGACGCCATCGAGGATATCGCGAAGGAAACCGGCAAGACCGTTCCACAAATCGCGCTGAACTGGCTCCTGCAACGCCCCACCGTCGCCAACGTCATCATGGGCGCGCGCAACGAAGAGCAACTCCGCCAAAACCTCGGGTCCCTCGGCTGGAACCTTACCAAAGACCAAGTCGCCAAACTCGACGCCGCCAGCGCCACTCAACCCACCTATCCCTACTGGCACCAGCGCATTACTTTCGCCAATCGCAACCCCATCCCGGTTTAGAATCGCAAGTTCGCTGGCCACACGCGAATGGCACGCACATTCAAAAGCTTTTTCACGTCTGCGACTTGGTTTTCCGCGCGTTGGCATTTCTATTTTTTTGTATCGGCAGCGCGTGGGCCTTCAAGAACGAATCCACCGCGCCCTCCGCCAGCCAATCCAGGCTCACGCTCGATCCAAAAATGTGCCGGTACATCATCGGCCCCATGAGCAGCGCCACACCTAAATCTTCGTCCAGCACGGCCGGAAAGACTCCGCGGTTCATTCCACGCCGTAGCAGCGTCTTCAAGCTCGTGCGCGCGCGATCCATCACTCGCGTTTTCCACGCGCGGCCAAACGCTTCATTCCGCGCCGAATACGCAATCAGGTGCGGCATCAGCTTCTTGATGATGGCCGCTTTTTTCCGGGAGGGTTCGTACTTCAGAAACGCAATGAGGTCTGTGCGTAAATCTCCGGAGTCCACTTCTGGCGCCCCTCCATCGATTTCGTGAACGTACTGCATCACTTCCAGGCACAGCGCGTCCTTGTCCGCCCAATGTTTGTAAATCGTTGCTTTGCTTACGCCCGAGGCCGCCGCGATGGCGTCCATGCTCGTTACGTCGATGCCCCGCTCCGCAAACAGCTCCGTCGCTGACTCCAGCACCTTGCTGTGGGCTTTCGCGCTCAGTCCTCGCGACATCTTCTAAATCTCGATCTTCGAGAAGCGCCACGCCCCAAGACACAGCAGACCCACGGCGACGACCGCAAGCACCACGGCATCCACGATTGCACCGAAATGGGACGCGCCGATCAGCGTCGCGCGCAAACCGTCCACTCCATACGAAAGCGGATCGAGCTTTGTCACGAACGAAAGCGCTTTCGGCAAATTGTTCAGCGGAAAAAGCGCGCCCGACAAAAAGAAAATCGGCAGCACCAGAAAATTCATGATCAGCTGGAATCCCTGCATATCCTGCAAACTCGATCCGATCGACGTGCCCAGCGCCGCGAACACGATCGCGATTAACGCCATGAACGCGAATCCCAACGGTATCCCGATCAAGCTCACTGGCCGGAATCCCGCTATCAGGCAGACCACCATGATCAACGTGCCTTGCAGCATCGCCACCGTCGCTCCACCCAGCGTCCGGCCGATCATCACGTTGATCCGCGCCACTGGCGCCACCAGCGTCTCTTTCAAAAATCCAAACTGCCGGTCCCACAGCAGCGCAATTCCGGAGAACACAGAGGTGAACAGCACCGCCATGCCCACAATTCCCGGCGCCATGAACTGCAAATAACTTCCTCCGCCCGCTTTCTGGTACACCGGCCCCAGGCCGAAGCCAAGCACCAGCAAATACAAAAGAGGCTGGCCAAGCGATGCAATGATCTGCACTCGCGACCGGCTGTATTTTTTCACTTCGCGCAGCCACAAAATGTAAATTGCGTTCATCGCCGGCCTCCCCCGCGAAACATCTGCGCCACCTGCCGCAACTGGTCTTTCGACGTCGCCGACTCATCGCGGATCGTCGAGCCCGTCAGCGCCAGAAACGCGTCTTCCAGTGATTGCGAATTCGTTTTTTGTTTCAATTCATCGGCCGTCCCAATCGCCACGATTTTTCCGTGGTCGATTACGGCTATGCGGTCCGCCACGCGTTCTGCCTCGTCCATGTAGTGCGTCGTGAGGAACACCGTCACGTGGTCCGCCTCATTCTGACGCTTCACGTGCGTCCACAATTGGTTCCGGCTCTGCGGATCGAGTCCCAGAGTCGGCTCATCAAGAAACAAAATCTTCGGCGTGTGCAAAAATCCGCGTGCAATCTCCAGCCGCCTCCGCATTCCTCCAGAAAATGTCTTTACGAGTGCATCCTTCCGGTCCCAAAGCTCGAATAGTTTCAGCAGCGTTTCCGCCCGCTCCCGCCGCACTTTCCCCGGCACGTGGTAGAGCACCCCGTGTAGGTCCATGTTCTCCCACGCCGTCAAATCCTGGTCCAGGCTCGGATCTTGAAACACGATCCCAAAACTCTGCCTCACTTCATTTTCATGCGTCTTCGGATTCAGCCCGTCCACTTCCACCGTCCCGCTCGTAGCCTTCAGCAGTGTCGTCAAAATTTTGATCGTCGTCGTTTTCCCTGCGCCGTTCGGCCCGAGAAACGCAAAAATCTCGCCCTTTGGCACTTCGAACGAAATATTGTCCACCGCCGTAAAATCCCCAAACTTCTTAACCAGGCTTTCCACGCGAATCATTGCGCCCACGTCCGCCTCCCCCGCCGCGTCTTGCTCGGAGCCGCATACTAAACGGTTTAGTTTAGTCTGTCAATTCCCGTCCCACCCGCGAGCGCGCTCCGCAGCGCTGGCGCCATGCACCGATTGAGCCAAATTTTCCCAGCGTCGTCCAACAATTCACGCAGCGCGCCGCGAAATAAATCCCGCAAGGATTTCGCACACGCGGTGTTATACTGTTTGTGGGAAGAGGTTTTTGCTTTCGTTCTTTCTTGCTTTTCTACTTCGGTTTTTGCTTCAGTCCTGCTTTTTTCCCGGCTTTTTCGATATCAAAACAGAATGTCCAGCGTTTGCGTGACGCGATTCCCCTTTGGCGCACGGCTACGCTTGGCCAGCGCTCGGGGTCGAATCGTCTTGCGCGCGTTTTGACTGCCTGCGCGATTAACGGCGTAACGGTTGCTTGATCGTAACTCCGGCGTACAAAAGACTCGACAGCGAGACCGCCTCAACGATAAACATAGAGTCAGCGTCCCTTGCGAATCATCGGGAAGTCCTTAGGGCCCGGACGGAGTTTCTCTCTACCACCATGTCCACTGTGTCAGACTTGGAATTCCTTCTCGTCTCCAACGACTATGCCACTTTGACCGCCGTTTCCGGTGGCATGAAAAAATATGGCGCCAAATTTGACCTCGTGCCGACCGCAGATGCCGCCCGTGAGTTTCTCGTTCGCAAACGAATTGATGGCTTGTTCGTGGATATGCAGGTTCCCGGCGCGCTCGAATTGATCGAAGCCGTTCGAAAGGGCTCATCAAACGGCAAAGCTGCGATTTTCGCGTGTATTCGTAGCGCCGCTCAGACCACGGCAACGCTCAATGCGGGCGCCAACTTTGTGCTTCGCGTTCCGCTGAGTGTGGATGGCGTCTCGCTCCACATCACCATTGCGAAAGACATCATGATGCGGGAAAGGCGGCGTTTTTTTCGTCATTCCGTCAACCTGGCCTTAACCTTAAAGGACGGCGAGGGAGAACAGCGTGGGCGCATCATTAATTTAAGCGAGGGCGGCATGGCCGTCCGCGCCGCAAGAGCTCTAAACCAATGGTCCGTGATTCAATTTGCGTTCGAACTCTCGCTCGGCGTCGAGATTAGCGGCAAGGGGCAGGTGGCTTGGACCAGTTCGGAAGGCATGGCGGGGATTCTGTTTCAAACTCTGCAGGGCATGGGGCGCGGTTACCTCGGAGCTTGGCTGGCTGGGCGGGAGGGACTAGCGCGAAACTCCGAACAGGGTGACAATTCGCGTTAAGATTTTGGATCTAGGAATTCGTTGCCGGGCCGCGCGAGCCTCGGATGTAAGCCGTTAATTAAGTCGAAAACGCACCATCAGTTAGGCCCCCGTTAGCGTGAAACCTTTAGTAAAATAGGAAATTACGCTAGGCATTTGCGGCGTTTTCGGCTGAAGGCTCGGCCCGAAGTCAGGCATTTGCTGTGTGCACGTGCGGTGGTCAATTCCCTGCCCCCGGAGAAATCCGGGCCAGGCGGAGAAGGTGCGATGAAGCTGTCGGATTTGCAGAAAAACTTGGCGACAGTGGCGGGTCTGGCCGTGGTGTACTTCGTCGCGGGCAAACTCGGCCTGCAGTTGGCCTACGTGCATGCGAGCGCGACGGCCGTCTGGCCGTGCACTGGGATTGCGATTGCGGCCTTGCTGGTATTTGGCTACCGAATTTGGCCGGGGATTTTGATCGGCGCGTTCTTAGTCAATCTGACAACCGCGGGTTCGGCGCAAACGTCGATTGCTATCGCGGCTGGGAATACTCTGGAAGGCATGGCAGCCTGCTACATGGTCCAGCGGTTCGCTCAAGGCAAGGCTGCGTTTTCACGGGCGGCCGATGTTTTCAAATTTGCGCTACTCGCGGGAATGGTGGCGACCACGGTCAGCGCGACCATTGGTGTCACGATACTCGCCACATCCGGTTTTGCGGATTGGGCGGCGTACGGATCGATGTGGTGCACGTGGTGGCTGGGTGACGCCGTTGGCGCCGTGACTGTGACTCCGCTGCTGCTGCTTTGGTGGGAGAATCCTCGACTACATTGGACTCACGAGCAAATTACGGAGTTGGCTTTCCTTTTCATCGGGCTGTTCGCCACCGGCTGGTCTGTCTTTGGCAAGCCATTCCACTCCGAACTCAAAAACTACCCGCTTGAATATTTGTGCATTCCGTTTCTCATCTGGGCGGCCTTTCGATTTGGCCGCCGGAAAGCGGCGACCGCGCTATGCGGGCTTTCGATGATTGCCGCGTGGGGCACTTTGCATGGATATGGACCGTTCGCGCGGGAATCGCAGAATACCTCTTTGCTTTTGATGCAGGCGTTCATGGGAATCATCGCGATCACAACGCTGGCTTTGGCGGCGGAAGTAACGGAGCGCAAGAGGGCCGAGGAGCGGGTGAGGCATTTAGCGGTGAGCGACCCGCTGACCGGGCTGGCCAATCACCGGCAGCTAGTGGAGGCGCTGGAGACCGAAATCAAGAGATTCGGAAGAAACGAGCGGCCGTTTGTGGTTTTGCTGCTCGACTTGGATGGGCTTAAGAAAATCAATGATGTCCATGGGCACATTACGGGAAGCCGTGCGCTGTGCCGACTGGCGGACATGTTGCGGCTTTATTCGCGCGAAATGGATACGGCGGCACGCTATGGAGGCGACGAGTTCGTGCTGATTTTGCCGGAGACCGATGCGGAAGCGGCGCGGCTCGTGGCGCAAAGAATTTCCAAGCGGCTGGCGGAGGATGGTGAGGAGCCGAGAATTTCCGTGAGCATCGGCATGGCGGTTTATCCGGACGATGGAGAAACCTCGAACGAGATTTTGGGCGCGGCGGACCGCGACCTGTACCGCGAAAAGGGTATCCCGAAGAAAAGATCCTTGCTGCCGAGTTGATGCGAGCCCGCCCAGTTTGGATGGCGCCTGCTTTGAAAGTTCTTACAAGATAAATTCTCGTTCGTTCTAGTTTTCTTTCATTTCAAATTGGTGTCGAAAAATTTCCAGGCCATGGTGACCGTTTGCGCGTGGATTTCGTCGCGCAGGATGCCAGCCTGGTCGATGCAGAGCCTCGGCTGGGTGCGATCGCCGAGCTCGGCGCAAGTGCCGAGAAACGTGTAGTGGCCCACGGCTTGGTAGATGGTGAGTTGTGCACCGGGAATGTGAGCGGCAAAAAATTTGGCGCTGGAGTCGATGGGGACGACGTTATCAACCGCTCCGGCAACGATTTGCGTGGGGACGGAAATTTTTGCAAGCGAGGCGGGATCGAACGCGGGGCCGAGGGCAGGAGCCATGGCGAAAATGGCGCGGATGCGCGGATCGCGATGCGATTTGGAGTTTTCGACGAACGCGGCTTGCATTGCAGAATCGGTTTTGGCGAGAGCTGTGACTTTGGCGAGAAGGCCTGGGTACTCGATCGTATCGTTACACATGCCGTCGGCTTTGGGAGACTTGCAAAAGTCCTGATAGCGAGTGAACTCGGCGATGCCGCCGGCGAGTTCGAGGACAGTGAGTCCTCCTAGAGAAAACCCGGCTGCGCCGACGCGCTTGGGATCGATGCGAGGTCCGAAAGTGGAATCGGCGAGAAGAATGTCGAGAAGGGCGCTCATGTCGTGCGCGCGCTGGCCCCAGAAGACGGCTCCGGGAATGGTGTAGTCTTCGAGCGCGTTATTCCCGGGATGATTTACAGCGGCAGTGATGTAACCATGCGAAGCCAGCGCGGCACCGAACCAAGCCATCATGGCCGAGGAGCCACCGATACCGTGCGAGAGCAAGATCAGCGGGAATTTGTCAGAGCCTGCAATCAGCGCGGCATCGCGTGCGGCTTTGGCTCCCTTGGCGAACGGAGCGTCCGGCGAGCCAATCCATTGCATCTGCTCGACGGCGGCGGGATCGGCGGGATACCAGATGTCGGTGACGAGGGCGTGCGTTTTTGCGTCCCGCCATTCGTAAGGTTCGGGCGGAATGAACTGGCGGGTCATTACGCCAACTTTGTAGATGACAGCCTTTGCGGCGCGAGCAGGCGCGGCGGAGAGAACCAAGGCGGAGCAAGAAAAACAGAGAGCGAGCAGAAATGAGCGAGTGTGATTCATGTGGTTTCCCGGGCCATGGAATTTCTGAAACACTTTAGACGATTTGCGATGGAATACGCGAGCCTTTACGGGTCAGGGAGCGGACCAGTCTTTGATTCGCACGTGAGTCAGGCGCTGACAATTTTTGTTCGGCAGGATGCATAGTGGGAGGCGAGGTCGGAGGCGAGCCGCGATTTCTGGTTAACAATAACTAGGCCCCCTCCCTGTTTTTGCATAAGTGTTCATTCTAAAGGCAGATAAAGTCCTTTGTTTCGAGCACTTATGCAAGTGTTCATTCTAAATAGCTTAGGCCCCAATTTGCACCAAAACAGTGCACATTCGCCTGAGACTTCGCAAGTATTGCAAATAAAGGGCTTGGGACATCTGCAGAAAACGCCAGCGCAGCGCTGGCGTTAGGTGGGCAGCCCCACCAAACAAAAAACATTATACACCAAGAGTAATAACTTGTCAAGGCACAAATATATCATACTCATGCTAAAGCAGTTGGGATGGGGTCCTCTCCGCGGCCGGAGTGGGGCCTAGCCTCGACGCGAAAAACCGGCGTGCGGGGTACCAGTTCCTCGTGGGTTGCACTGATACTAAGAGAGGCATTCACTCTCATTCCTGCCTGTCCTTCCGGTCAGTCTTCCCCCAGACACATGAGCCGAAATGCTCATCGCATGGCGACGGATCGAGTGGCACCATCGGAACAACAGCGCCGGGTCGATCCACCAACTTGTACAAACGAAAATGGCTCAGATTGCCGTTGTGAGTGCATCCTGAGCGGACGGAAGATGACTGACCAAACTGTAAGAAGAAAACTGGAAAGCTTTTCATCCCTTGAGGCATTTAGTGTTGTTGCCATCTTTCTGATCCTGGTGATGATCGCCGTTCCGTTTCCCTATGCGAGCAAGAACTATTGGTTGCCGGCTGCGCGCCCGGCACTGGGCTTAGGAAATGCCGCCGCCGAAGCGAGGAGCAGCGACACGCTTACTGGCACGATCGGGGGCAAGGTGGGGGCGGCTGGCCACCCGTCCCAAGGTTCGCCTTTCGAGGTGCGAACCGTGGTTCAGCGTGAGTTCTGCGCCGACATGCCGGGCGTGGTTCGCTTTACGAGTTCTGGACCGAGTTGTAAAAACGGGACATTCATCACCAATCTTCGGCGATACCGGGAACAGCTGAAACCCTGAAACACGGGATGTGCGTTCGAGCGTGCGGCGGTGCTTACACGTAATGCGCGAGAGTGGGAGATGATGCTCGAGCGCGTGCGGGAGTGCACGGCATCGGGCTCACAGCTTGCAGCCGACAGCTAACAGCGAATCTGAAGCACCGGCTTAAATCCTGCGGCAGGTTAGAGATGACGACTGGGAGTGGCCGAAGTGTGCGACTTGTCCGCGCTTGCCTGGCAACTCCGGGACGCCGAAGTTGAGGACTTGCAGGCCAACACTGGGCGCGCCGAAGGACTGGGCGTGAACCGGAGACGAAACTAAGGAACAAAGAAGGACCAAGTTAATAGCGACGTTGTGTGACCGCCTATTCAAAGCGCAGGGCGATGACGGGATCGACACGAATCGCGCGACGTGCTGGAAACCAGCAGGCAGCCATGGCCACGAGGATGAGGAGCGCCGCAGTCACGAGGAAACTCGGCGCATCGAAGGCGCCAATCCCGAAAAGCAAAGTGCTCATGCTTCGACTGAGGATCGTCGAAATCCCGAGGCCTAACGCCACGCCAGTTGAGACCATGGCCAATCCACCAATGAGAATCAAGCGGAGGACATCGCGCGGCTGTGCGCCGAGAGTCATGCGGATGCCTATTTCCTGTGTACGCTGGCCGACGGAGTAGGACATGACACCATAGGTTCCGATGGAAGCGAGAATCAAGGCGAGAAAACCGAAGGTACCGAGCAATTCAGCACCAACTCGGGCCGCGGACAACGATTGGACTAAAACCTGACCAACGGTCTGGACGCCCACCAGTGGAACGTTCGGGATGAGGGATTGCACGGTGTTACGGATGATGCCAAGGGCTTTTTCAGGATCGCCATTTGTCCGCACATAAAGTGTCACGAACGCTGTGTAATGCTGCTTGAGCGGCATGTAGACGATCGCCTGAGGCGGCTCGCCGAGTGTTGAGTATTTGACGGTATTCACTTCGCCGACGACGGTTGCGTCCCAGGATTCGCCGAGGAAATGGAGGTGTTTGCCGAGAGGATCCTGGCCTGGCCAAGCGCTTTCCGCGAGGGCTCGATTGACAACCGCAACCATGGCGGCGCTGGCATCGTCATGTTCATCAAAGCCGCGGCCGCTCAGAAGAGTGATGCCCGCGGTTGAGAAAAAACCAGGAGCGACGGCGACGATCGGCGTGAGCTTGCCGTTGCGGGGATCGGTGAAATCCACGTCTTCGGTGAAGGTAGTGCGCTGCAGACCACCGCTGAAAGGAGCATTATCGGCGATGCTGGCGTCCGCAACGACGGGAAGCGTCTTCAGGCGTTCGACAACGTCCCGGTAGAAAGCCTCAGCCTGAGGTTGAGCATATTTTTCGGCACCAAGGTCCGCAAACATGACGAGTTCGTGCTTGACCTCGAAGCCGGGATCGATCTGCTGGGCATTTCGCAAGCTGTGAATGAAAAGGCCGGCGCCGGCAAGAGCGACGAGCGAAAGTGCAACCTGGACCATGACCAGGATGCCGCGGAGGCCGTACCAACGCGCGCTGCCTGTTGGCGCCCCGGTGCGATCCTTGAGGGCAGCGATGCGGTCGGTCTTCGAGGCCTGAAGTGCGGGAACCAGTCCGAAAAGAACCGTTGCGGCTAGCGCGAGGAACAGCGTATAGAGCAGCACGCGGCCGTCGAGACTCAGGTTGAGGCGGCGCGCGAGACCCGGAGGAATCAGCGAAGCCAGCGCGGTTTTGCCCCAGTAGGCGAGAAGAATTCCGAACGAACCAGCCAAGATCGCCAGCAGCAGACTTTCAGTAAGCAACTGCCGGATCAAGCGAATGCGGCCAGCGCCCATGGCGAGCCTGATGGCGATCTCGCGCTGGCGCTGAGTGGCGCGAACGAGCAGTAGATTCGCGACATTGGCGCAGGCGATGAGCAGGACCAGGGTGACAATAAGCATCATCAAGGCACCGGCGCGAGCAAAGACGCCGTGCAACTGGGGAGGAATGGCGGTTTCGTTGATGGGGACAAGCATTTCGTTTCGGCCGCCGTTGTCCTTGGGATATTCCTTTTCGAGTTCCAAGCCCAAGGCGTGGACGGCCAATTGTGCTTGCACCAGATTCACACCCGGTTTAAGGCGCGCAACCATCGCAACCATGCGGAAACCGCGCTCGTACATGAACTTCTTGGCCTCATCGTCGAGCATCAGATCGCGCATGGAAATAGGAATCCAGAGTTCGGGACTGCCGAGTGAACCCACATTGCGAAATTCGCGTGGCGCTACGCCGATCACGGTGAAATCCTGCTGATTCAATTGGATCGTACGACCGAGAATGTTGCGGTCGGCACCGAATTGGGTATTCCAAAGCGCAAAGCTCAGAACCGCGACGGGACGAGGGGACGCGTCCTCTTCCGCGGTAAAACCGCGTCCGAGAGACGGCTGGACCCCGAGGACGTCAAAAAAGCTTCCATTCACCAGTTCGCCGAAGACCTGCTGCTCCTTGCCGGAAACGACAAGTCTAAGGCCAGTGGGAATGGCAATCGAACAACCTGAGAAGACATCGATTTTTTCGCGATAGTCCACGGCGTTGAGGTAGGGAGTGGGCAAGTACACTTGTGGAGGACCTTTGCGGCTTGTGGCGTTGGAATAAAGACTGACAACGCGGGCAGGATCTTTGACGGGAACGGACTCGAGGAAGAAGGCCTTGGCGAGAGTGAATATCGTGGTGTTCGCGCCAATTCCCAGCGTGAGCGACAACACGGCGACTGCGGTAAATGCGGGCGCTTTGGCCAGTAACCTGAGACCGTACTTTATGTCTTCGGCCAGGGTGCGCATAGCATAGAGACGATATGACTTCGATTTCAGAAGCGCAATGGAAAAAGATGCTACGGCTGCGCAGCGGCGGATGCGCTGGGTGTTTACGCCGAGCGTGCGGCGGGGCTTACAGGATTGCTGGTGGGATTGCGTAGGTTTCATTTTGAGCACTACAGGGTCGTTTATAAAGTGATTGAAGATATTCGTACTGTTGCCGTGGTGGGGATCGGCAAGAAAGATAAAAGCCATCAGACGGATTTGTAAAAGCGGTTGGAAGCGCTCGCAAAGACTGGAAAACTGGCGAAGGCTGTTCTGGAGACTTACCGGTCTATTGCGCCGTGATTACCCGCACGCGCAACAGCGGCGTGTGCGGCACCCTTCACTTCTTGCGCATCCAGATGCCCCAGGTGAGCGGGCCGACTACTTCGTTGGTGATTGGGCGGCCTGCCAGCTTGAGAGTCAGCTTGATCTGGCCGTGGTGGTAGCCTTCATGCCAGAGCATGTGCTGGAGGAAGAGGATCGGGTGGTCGTAATGCAGGTTCATCGCACGGCCCGCTTCTACCCTGCCCTTGACCGCGGCGCGCACGGCCTTGGCGCTGTCGTTGAGCATCTGCGCGATGCGAGCGGGGTCAGATTCGGCCAGCCACTCGATTTCGGGCAGGTCTTTGTCGAACTCGGGGGCGAACTCAGGGGCATCCTCGAAGATGAAGATAAGTCGTACATAGTGAATGTGCGTGAAGAGCTGCGCGATGGATGGGCTGCTCTCCATGGGCCTGACGTCGAGCCCGCCCTCGGGGAGGGCGCGGAGAAGGTTGACCAGGATAGTGTTGTTGCGGTCCCAGGAGTCCAGGAGATCTTCCAGCAGGGGTTGATCTTGTGAGTCTGGCATATCCACGCTCATTCGGGTTTGGCGACCGGCTAAGTCTCTTTGGCCGAGCCATGAAGTGGGATTCTAGCTCTAAACACGCGCGCGCAAAACCGGCGCGTGCGGCACCCGGCTTTAATGAAGCGATGGCTCAGGCGGCATTCTTATCTCTGGGCAGTAATCACCAGGATATTCGACTGGTTGCTGGCGGTACACGAAATCTTCGCCATCTGCCACAAATCTAAATTGTTTGATCTTTCCAACATGAGGTTGGGTTTCAAGAACGTAGGACACGGTTACAGTAGGTCTGCGCAAATGGGGCGAGTATCTGGAGGAAACGATTGAATCCCTGCTATGCAGTAACTTGTTTCTCCGTCGCCGTAGGCTCGTAGACTTGATTTTCGAGGCAGCGTCGTCTGCATTCCGACTCCCGCAATTCCGCCGTATGGGGCATAAACGACACGACGCAAGAAGCATTGAATGGGATGTTCTTTAAGCGCTGTTCCTCCGCTATTCGTAATGCTTATTCCTGTCCTCAAGACGTTCTAGAAGACGGTATAAATGCTTGTACCGCCAACTTAGCGTAAACGTCGTTTTGTTCTCTCTCTAGTACGCGCTCGTATGCCAGAAACGTAAGCGTCCCAAATAGAGCCGTTATCAAAATGCCCGCTGTAACACGCCACTTCCGAGAACCGGAGTGAACGAAACAGGCATAAAGAAAGGCAATCCACGAAATTACTAAGGGCCTGCGCAAAAATAACTTCACAGATTGGGAGTGATCGTGTAGTTCCAAGCGGGCAGTGTCTTATGGGGGCGAAGACGAAGTGAGCGAAAGAGTGCGGGATCGGCATCGAGGCCGGTAGGATAGTGAGCACGGTCGAGGTAGGCGGACACTGCCAAACCGGTCTTGGTTGTGGTGGTGCGAAGGAAGTTGAGAATCTTCTGATAGCTGTTCAACGGTTCGGCGGCCCAGTTCTTGGAAATTTCGGAAAACAAGCGATGTTCGATGGGATTCCATTTGGAAGTGCCCGTCGGATAGTGAGCCACAGTCACGGCCAGAGCGAAGGGGTTGGAGAGCTGCGCTTGGAGTTCGGTCTTCCAGGCATGGCGTCGACAACTATTGCTGCCACCGGTGTCGGCGAGAATGAGGAGTTGGCGGGCGCGACGGTAACGGAGTGAGCCTTCCCGTTTCCACCAGCCGGCGATGGAATGAGCGGCGAATGCGGAGGTATCGTGAGAGACTCCGAGAAAGACGGAGCCGCGATTGGCCAACAGATCGTAGATGCCGTAAGGAATGGCCACACCGGTGGAATCGGAGCGGAAGTCGTGGTCGTTGACCAGCACCGGAGAGCGATCCCACTTGACCCCGGCGTTGTTGAAGTTGCCCACTAGTTCGCGCTTTTTGGTGTCCACGCTGATCATCGGAAGACCGTGACGCTGGAAGCTATGGCGAAGCGAGGAGATATATTGGAACTGTTGGTCGCGGAAGGGGCTGGCGGCGGAGGCAAGATTCTTGTGATTGGCGCGTAGAGAGTAGTTCATGCTGTGCAATAGGCGGGCCACGGTGTTGGCGGAGACAGGGATATCGACTTGCTCGAGGAGTTGGGCGATCTTCTGGGGGGTCTTGCGGGTCCATTTCAGTCCGGTGATGGGATCTCCCGCGGTATCGTGTTCCAACAGGATTTCGATGGCGTCGACTATTTCGACGTTTTTTTTTCGGTCCGTTGGCGTCCGCCACCCAGTTTGCGTACCCGAGCGAGGGCTACGTCCTGGTCTAAGAGCTGCTGTCGTCCGCGAGCTACGGTATGCGTGTCCAGATTAAGAAACTCGGCCAGTTGATGATCCCCGCCATGCCCCAGTTTGAGAGATTCCAGTCCGGCGTAGAGCCGACGCTGCTGTTCGTCGAGCAGGCTATAAAACAGGAGGATCGCGGCTTTTAGTTCGTCCGGAGAAATCTCCAGTCGCGACGCATCCACCAGGGTGGGGACGGTCTGGACGCTGCGGCGTGCCAGGAGTTGTCGGCGGCGGCGGACCGGATCGCTGGAGCAATAGAGATACAGGCCGGACACGAGTTGCCGTGCTATCCGGCGCTGCTCAACGAGGTGATAGAGCGCGTCCTGCACTTCGACATGCAGGCACTCGGCCAGTTCTTCGGCAAAATAGCCCTGAGAGGAGTGCTGCACCCAGACCTCGGCGGTGGCGAGCAGCGTGCCGTGACGGGAGAACCACACTCCCTCCTGAGACCAAAGTCCATCGGCGGCGAAGCGGGGGATTTGACGCAGCGTGTAGTAGCGAGCGCGATGGGAATAGCTGGTGAGATAGTCGAGTTGTTTGAGTTTTCGGAAGACGGTCAGGTCGACCTGGGTACCGAGCGCGCGCTTGAGTTCATCGAGGGTGGCCATCTTGTCTTGGAGCAGGTACTGACGCAAGACATCGGAGTGAAAGAAGGTTGGTCTCATAATGTTATAGTACCGACTAAGAGCATCTCTCTATCGACACTATAACAAAACAAACAGACGGACGTCCACAACGGCTGGAGAACGCACAGACCGCTTCTTCATTGATCAGGAAGCAACCAAGCCGTACGAAACAGCCATTTGCCAATCGCTTTTTAATGATCAAGAAACGACTATTGTAGGAAAGTTATTTTTGCGTCAGCCCTAAGCAGGGGTAGACAATTCTGGCATCATCAGCAAACACACCCGCAATCGCAAGCAATACGCCAGTCAGAACCACAATAAATTCCTTTGGGGAAAAACGCATGCCGGACGGCTCTCTGGACTGCTCCAGCTGGCGACGAAGGGCCGAAATTTCGGCGTGAAGCCTGTGGTCTTCTCTGGACATCGGCAAGGATTGTACCTGAGTAGTTGCCTCAGCTATGCAACCCCGGCGAAGTGGCATGTCCCGCTGGTGATGCTGTGTAATGCCAACGCCCGCGCGGCTAGGTTACACGATTGGTTTGGGGACGGGGTGGGGGATTGATTATGAAGTCGGCGGAGCGGGTTACGGTTTGATTGGTGAGGAGATCGACGGCGAAGATTTCCAGGGTGTAGTGGCCGGGGGCCAGGGAGGAGAGGGGGAGGTTTCGTTCGAGGGTGATTTGTTCGCGGGATTGCTGGAGTTGTTCAGAGGATTCGTCCTGGTGCCAGACTTGCTGGTGGTCTTTCAGGATGCGGTAGGAGATGGAGATATTGGTTTTGCGGGATTGGGGGGCGAGCTTGAGGTTGTAGAGCTGGAGGAAGATGCCCATTTTGTCGGCGGGGGAGAATTCGGCTTTGATGCGTGGGCGGACTTTGTAGGAGTCGAGGACGAAAGAGCCTTGGCCGATTTGGGTGGTAGGGACGGAGCGGATCTGGTCGGCGAGGATGAGGGAGCTGGCGTCGAGCTCATCTTCGTCGTAGAGGGGGACGCGGAGGGCGGCGTCGATGGTGCCGACGTTGCCGGATTGCGCGTCTTTGAGGACGACGTCGAGGCGATAGAGGCCGGAGCGGAGAGGGACGGATTTCTGGTAGATGGAAGAGAGATTGACGGAGGACGGGAAGAGGGAGTCGGGGAAATCGCGAGAGACAACATCTTCGAACGTCTGAACGACGTGGCCGCTGAGCGTGGTGATGCGGCCATAGAGATGGAGGACGGCGGATTGGACGCCATCTTTGCCTTTGAAGCTGAGGTCGCGATTGGGGACCTGGAGGGTGATGGGGACGAGGACGGAATCGTGGGTGACGCGGAGGAAGTCGAAGCGATAGTCCATGTGAATCTGGTTGCGGAGAATGCGCGACGTGACCATTTCGGTGAGGTCTTTGAAATGTTCGGGCGGGCGCTGGACTTTGAAGTAGGTTTCGAGATTTGAGAATTCGTCGATGCCGACGCCACCAATGGGAGCGGGGAGAGTGGTGCCGTTGGTGTTGGTGAAGCGCTGGGAGCGTGGCGCACCCATGATTTCGGAGAGGCTGGGGCCGGCGCCGGGGACGTGGGCGAGGGCGTCGACTTCGCCGGGATCCATGGTGAGGTGGTATTCGCCGGTGCCGGTGGGATCGACAAACCAGAGTTCGATGTTGTCGCCGATGTCTTCGAGATGGCGATAGCGCCAGATATCGAAGGCATAGACGGTGGTGGAGCCGCCGCCCTGTTCGGGGGGACGGTCGTAGGTGCTGCCGGCGGCGTGGGAATCGATTTCGTCGGGCGGGCCCCAGAGGATATAGATGTGGCCGCGATCGGTTTTCCAGCCGGGGATTCCGGAGGAGAAGCGGTCGTTGGCGTAAGCGATGCGGCGATAGTGTTCTTCACGCTCGGCGTTATCGGGAGAGTCGGAATCGGGATTGCGGCGGCGCCAGAATTCTTCGATGAATTGATCGCGCTCTTCGTTGGTGGTAAGGCGGAGGAAGGCGTCTTTTTCTTCCTTGGTGATGATGTAGATCACGTCCTCGGTGAGCCAGGTATTTTGGGAAGCGCTCTCCTTGGCGAGCTTGCGGGCTTGCTGGTTGCGGTCTTTTTTGGTGAGGGGCTTGGGCGCGGGATTTTGCGTTTGCGCGGGCTGCTGATCCTGCGCGGCGGAGGAGTTCGCCGAAAGAAGTGTGAAGCAAAGAACAGCGGGAAGGATCGTCCAGCACACGCGTCGCATAAGGACACCTCGCTCGCAAAGCGTTCTAAGGGAGGCGATGCACCGATCGCGCAACTCCCTGGCCCGAAATCCACGTTGTCACAAATTTTACGGGACAGCCTTTATGGCACTCAGAATCAAAGATGAGTGGAGAGGTTGCCTGATGTGCGGCTATTTAAGTGGCGTGGGTGGAGGCGAGACGACCGTTGCTCCCCACGATGCGGGGTCTACGTCGCGCGCGTGTTGCGAAAAGAGCCAGCGATGACCGTCGATGTCGGTGACGCCGTACTGTAGTTCTCCGTAGACGGTTTCTTGGAGCTCTTCCCAGATCGTTGCGCCGTGGAGCTTGGTGTTGGCGTAATGCGCCTGGACATCGGGAACAAAGACCGTGAGCATTTGCGTTCCACATCCGAGTTCGGCTGGGGTTTCTCTGCGGCCCTCGCTAGGACCGACCAACATGATATGTGCGTCGCCCAAGCACATCTGGACGCCGCTGACGGGCTGGCCATAGCGATAGTACTCGTTAAAGCCGAAGACGCGCGCGAGCCAGTCAGAGGCTTCCACCAGGTCGCGGTAGCAAAGATGCGCGAGCATCGTGGAAGTCGGCACGGAACGGTTATGCATGGAGGTAGTCTCCCTCGAATTTGAGCTCAGTTTAAAGACGATGGTTGCTCATTCTTTCTTTCGGCCCAGTGGAGCGGAATTGCGGACTCTGCCGTTCGCGGCCAGCGAATAGAGGTGAGGGCGCTCCGCCGCAAGCATCTCTCCAGCATATTGACATCCTGGGTATCGACAGGGAGAATAACGTTTCTTAGATCGTTCCCAACTGGCGGGAGCACATGAAACCCTTTCGCGTGGCCCTAGTGCTAGGCATTGCGGCTGTGGTGTTCGGCCGCGCCATCCCTTCCCTGCTGCTCATGGGCCAAGAGCCTTCCCCGAAGACGGTTGGGGCGCCATCGGGTGGCTCGAACACGGGCAGCGATCACGAAGCGGTCGCAAACCAAATGCATTCGACACAAGAGGGCATCAAGGCATATCGAGAAGAAAAGTTCAAAGCCGCGGCAGCCAGCTTTGAAACGGCAGCAGCAAGCAACGCGAATGCCTCGCAGACCGCCCACGCATATGCGTGGCTGGCGCGCTCTTATCTGCATTTGCACCTAGTGCCGGAAGCCGAAGAGGCAGCGCGAAAAGCGACGGATGCGGACAAGGAACTTGCGAACGCGCAAACGGCGATGGCCGAGGTGTATTTTCGCGATGGCAAATTCCCGGAGGCCGAGAAGCTGCTTATACCGCTGGTGAAAAACCAGAACGCGATGTCGAGAACGTACCTGACACTTGCGAAGATTCATCGAGCGACGGCCAATTACAAGACGGCGCGGATGTTGACCGAAATTGCGCACAAGAACGACCCCAAAGACCCGGACATCGATGAGGCCTGGCTGTTTTCCATGACGCGGCAGGAGCGCGTGGAAGAATGGAAAAAGAGACTGGCCGAAGGCCGTTACGAAGATGGAGAGGAAAAGCTCCGGCTGGCGGCGGCCATCGCAGTGGCGGCAGACCGGAACAAGAATCAAAACCGGTCTTGCACGCTAGTGAACAAAGTGAGCGCGACGGAAGCGAAGCTGGAGCCACGGATGCTGGACGCGAGGCGATTCGGAAGTTACGAGCTCGGCGTGAAGGTGAATGGCGTCAAAGCGATGTTGGAGCTGGACACGGGGGCCGGCGGAATCCTGGTGAGTACACGGATTGCAGAGAAGGCAGGCCTCGCGAAGATTGCGGATAATGCGATTGGAGGGATCGGAGACAAAGGAGCGGCGAACGGGTACGTGGCGTTCGCAGAGAAAGTGCAAATCGGCGAGCTGGAATTCCAGAACTGTTATATCGATGTAGTGGACAAGAAGCGGAGCTTGGACGTGGACGGGCTCATCGGAGCAGACGTATTTTCGAGCTATCTGGTGGACATCGATTTTCCGAATCGAAAACTAAAACTTTCGCAGCTGCCGCCGTATCCCGATCAAGCGAGCGAGGAGGCATCGTTGGAGTCTGAGGAGACGACAAGCGCGAAGTTGCACGACCGTTGGATACCGCCGGAGTACAAGAATTTCGAAAAAGTGTACCGCTTCGGGCACATGTTGCTTCTGCCCGTAGAGTTGAACAAAGCGCCCATCCGGCTCTTTCTCCTGGATACCGGCGCATGGGACAACACGCTCTCGGTGGAAGCGGCACGAGAGGCATCGAAAGTTCATAAGGATGCCGATATTCAAATCAAGGGGCTCAGTGGACAGGTCAAGACGGTCTACACGACGGGGGAGATCTTGCTGAGGTTCGGGAGGTTTCAACAGAGACGGACCGACATGGTTGCGTTCGACCTGAGCAACACGAGCAACCACGTAGGGACGGAAGTGTCGGGTGCGCTGGGCTTTGCGATGCTGTACATGCTGGATATCAAGCTCGACTACCGCGACAATCTTGTAAATTTTGAGTACGACGGGAAGCGGTTTCGTTAGACGCAAAATAGATTGTGAGAAACTTAGAAGTACCCGCCGTAAGAAGATCTCGTGCGAATTAATCCAGGCCCCATTGACAGACAATCCTATCCAGCATACCGTTCGCGGCCAATGAGAAGTGTGGCTCGGGGCCGATAAAGAACAAATGAAGAGCAAACTTTTGGCGGCGGGAGTTGTTGCGGCGACGGCGGCGATTGCGGCCACGCTGCTGGCGAGCTGGGGCGCGTTGCCGGTGCCCTCGATGGTTCTGGTGAGTTTGCGATGGGCGGCAATTGCTTTGATTGCGGGGTATGCGACGTCGCGGAGGTCGCTGACGGGGTGGATTTTTGTTGGACTTTTAGCGGGGGCGGAGCTGGGGCATGACTGGCCGGGGGTGGCGGTTAAACTGCAATTGCTGGGGACGATTTTTTTGCGGTTGATCAAGGTGATTATTGCGCCGCTGCTGTTTGGGACTTTGGTTGTGGGGATTGCCGGGCACGCGGATCTGAAGAAGGTGGGGCGACTGGCGCTGAAGTCGCTGGTGTACTTCGAGGTAGTGTCGACGATCGCGCTGTTGATCGGGTTGGCGGCCATCAATCTGAGCCGAGCGGGTTACGGGGTGGTGCTGCCGGCTGCGGCGGGCGAATCGCTGAACGTTGTGCAGCACACGGCGACGCAGATGATTACGGATATTTTTCCGGAGAGCATCGCGAAGTCCGTGGCGGAAGGGCAAGTGTTGCAGGTGGTGGTGTTCAGCGTGCTGTTTGCGATGGCGCTGATTCTGGTGCCGGAGCCGAAGCGGCGGCCGATGCTGGAGTTCGCAGGAAGCCTTTCGGAGACGATGTTCAAGTTCACGAATCTGGTGATGTATGTGGCGCCGATTGGCGTGTTTGGATCGGTGGCGTACACGATCGGGCATTTGGGATTGGGCGTGCTGCTGCCGCTGCTGAAGCTGCTGGGGACAATGTATGCGGCGTTGATTATTTTTGTGGTGGGGGTGTTGTTTCCGATTGCGTTGCTGGCGCGAATTCCGATTAAGCGATTTTTGCACGCGGTGACTGAACCACTAACGATTGCGTTCGGTACGGCAAGTTCGGAGGCGACGTTGCCGCGGGCAATGGAGGAAATGGAAGCGTTTGGCGTACCGCGAGAAACGGTGGCGTTCGTTTTGCCGACCGGGTACAGCTTCAACATGGATGGAGCGGCAATTTATCAGTCTCTTGCGCTGATTTTCGTTGCGCAGGCGGCGGGGATGCATCTTTCTATCGGGCAGCAGGCGATGATGATGCTGACACTGATGATCAGCAGCAAAGGCACGGCTGGTGTGGCGCGAGCTTCTCTGTTGATTGTTTTTGGAACGGCGACTTCGTTTCATTTGCCGATGGAGCCTCTGTTTTTGCTGTTTGCGATCGATCAATTGATGGACATGGGACGGACTGTGGTCACCGTGCTGGGCAATTGCGTGGCTTGCGTGGTGATCGCGCGGTGGGAAGGCGAGTTTCGGACGGAAGAGGCGGGGTGAGAAGGAGTGGGCAGTGCGTAAAAAGAAGGAATTTACACAGAGGGTCACAGAGTTCGCAGAGTTCATAGAGAAGAAAATGAAAGAGAGCGGGCTCTTGTGGGATTTCGTTGGCCATGGGCAATTGGAGACAGCGAATTCAGGCGATTCTAGAGGGGCCGGCGGCTACATTTCGCGGTAATTCAAAAGAAGAAGACCGATGAGGACGAGGCAGGTTGGCCAGAGCCAGGCCATTCTGTCGCGCACTTTATTTTCTGCGGGGAGGCGGAGTTCAAGCCAGCGGGACCAGCCTGCGACGATGCCGAAGACGGCGAGAGGAGCGTGGCTGAGCTCGGCGAGGACTTCTTCTTTGATGTTGCCTAGGCTGTGCGAGTGAGTGAGCAGGAGAGCGCTGGCGGCGGCTACGAGAGCGGGAAAAATCAGGCGGGCGCGCTCGGTGGCGACGCGGCCGGTTTGCACGCGCCATTCGAAGATGGCGAGCGCGATGACGAGTAGCGCGAAGATGCGGTGAAGCAAGACTTCTGGATCCTGGAGCGTGACCCAGAAGCCGTTAGGGCCGAGGGGCCACGTCTCGGGATCGCTTCTCAAGAAAAGAAATGCGGAAAGGCCGAGAAAAATCAGGGGCCAATTGCGGGCCCACGGGAAATGCTTTGTCCGGGCGAGAAAGGCGAGAAACCCCATGGTTAAAACGATCAAACCGGCCCAGTGATGGTTGTACTCGGACCAGGATTTTTCGGCGGTGGTGTTGGGGCGCGTGCCAGCTTGGCCGGGGACGAAGGAAGCCGAGGAGAGTGTGCCGGCGTCGAAGGATGTGACTTGAGCGGCGTAGATGTCCTCGGGGAGATCCTGGACGGTGGGACTGGAGAGGCGCGGGGTGCGCGGGGAAAGGCGAGCGGCGATTTCTTGGCGCGAGACGCGGTCGTTTTTCAGATCGATGGCGGGCGGAAGAGAGGTAAGCGAAGCGGCCGTGAGAATGACGGTAATGCCGATGCCAATTTCGGCCTCACCGAAGCGTTTTAGGCTGGCGATGACGGCGCCCCCAGAGGGCGAATGCGCGATTTGAAAATTTAGAGCGCCGAGGAGGAGAAGCGTGGCGAAGAGGACAACCTTTGTGGCGACCATGATGCCGTAGGAAGTGCCGTAGACGGCATCGAGAGATCCAACGTAGGCGACGCCGAGCGTAAATCCTGCGGCGGCGAGAACAGCAACGCTGATTAAGGCGAGCTTTGAAAAGCGTGCGATGAGTTGGCGCGCGAACTGGTTGCCCGGGGAGCGTGGGACGGCGATGAGAAGATAGAAGAGGCCCCCGAGCCAAACGGCGGTGGCGCCTTGATGGAGCGCGGTGACTACGGCGAGGGGCAAACGGTAGTCGAGACGCGCCATGGCGTGGCTGGTCATGACAGATGAGAGGAGGATGAGTGTGGCGGGGAGGAGTAGTACGGCGGAGTTGATTGGACGGCGGGGCGTGGTGAGAGCGGCGATGGTCAGTGCGGAAACGATGGCAAGAATACCGGCCAGGACGAAATTTGCGCCGCTGACGTCGGTGAGAGTCATGTCGGCGGACTGCATGAGGATCAGAGTACTGGCGAGAATGTAGGCCAGTTGCATGACGGAGAAGGCGATGGCGGCGCGGTAAATCCAGCGAAGGCAGGCTTGATTGATTTGTTCAGATTGCGAGCCCCCACTGCGTGCGACAAAGTTGAGGAAGACGATGCCGCCAATGGTGAGCGATTCGAAGGTTAATGTGGCGCCACGGAACAGGACGGAGAGGAACCCGAAGATTTGGAGGAGGCGGGCCATGAGTGAGGTTCAGGGCTGCGTAACGTGAAACGGAATTTCGCCGCGGGTGATGTGGCCGTCGGTGGCGAGGACTTGCCAGTGGATGCGGTATTCGCCGGGGCCGAGGCTTTGCGCTTGCGAAGCGAGGGTGTCGGCGGGAGCGTCTTTGGTGGTGGCGAGAGATTGTGTTGTAGCGTCGGGTTTGACGAGAGTAGGCGGGAGCGGGTGGCGTCGATGCGTACGTTGAAACGCAGCTTGATGGGGACGGTGGGACCGGGAACAGAACTGTTGATGGAAGGATTGGATTGCAAGAGGATAGCGTGGGCGACAGCCTGTCCTACCATCAGCAACATAGCGAGGGCGGCGAACGAACAAACGGCGAGTAGAATTTTGTGACCTGGGCGTATCACTCTTTGCTGCGCGCGAAAAGACGGCTCGCGGCGAAGCCTCCGTCAAACACGACAAGGGAAGAACCCTTGCCTACTAACTATGTTATTGCAATCCAAGGATAGCGCCAAGCCGCAAGAGCGGTTTGTGTGCGCGTGGCCTCCGGGTTTTCCTGTTGACATGCCACAGGAAGGCTGACATACTCCTGTGGGTGAGCCACAGGAGGAAGAATGGCGGAAGGAAAATCAGAGATTCTGCAGGGGACGCTGGACCTGATGGTGCTGAAGACGCTGGCGGCGATGGGGCCATTGCATGGCTACGGATTGCGCGACGGATCGAGCAGATCAGCGAAGAGGCGCTGCAGATCAATCAAGGGACAATTTATGCGTCGCTGGTGCGGTTGCTGCAGCGAGGGTGGATTTCCGGAGCGTGGGGTGCATCTGAAAACAACCGTAAGGCCAAGTTCTATTCGATTACGCGAGCGGGCCAAAACGCCTCGCGTCGGAAGCGGAGAACTGGGAGCACATCAGCGGAGTGATTGGACGAGTGTTACGGATAGATGAGCGTGGGTGAAGATATGTTTGATTGGATGAAAGTGCTGGGCTCGCAAATTCGCGGGTGGGTTTCGATGCGCGATGTCGATAAAGACTTTTCGGAAGAACTGGGGCGCATGGAGTTGCTAACGGAGGAATATATCCACGGGGAATCACGCCGGAGGAGGCGCGGCGCGCTGCGCGGTTGAAGTTGGGAGGCGTCACTCAACTGCGCGAGACGAACCGGGAGCTCCGAGGGATGCCGATCCTAGAAAATACGCTCCGAGACATCCGGTACGCTTGGCGGACGCTGCGAAAGAGCCCGGGCTTCGCAATCGTGTGTGTTCTGACGCTGGCGCTGGGCATCGGCGCAAACACCGCGATTTTCAATGTCGTACGAGCAACCCTTCTTCAGTCGCTGCCGATTCGAGAGGGCAACCGCTTGGTGGTGATCTGGGTCAACAACCTCGATCACGGCTGGAGTCGGGTCGGGCCAACAGGACAGGACTACTTGGACTGGAGGGAACAGAATAAGTCTTTTGAAGATATGTTCCTGTTTGAGCACGGTACTGGAACCGTGACCGGAAATGGCGAACCGGAACAAGTCGCAGGCTTGCGAGTGACAACCAATTTCGGTGATTTTTTTGGGATCAAGCCAATCCTGGGGCGGACGATTCGTTCGAAGAAGCAGCCGGCCGTCACAACTTTGCAATTCTGGGGTATGGCTACTGGCAACGCCGCTTTGGTTCCGATCCAGCGGCGGCCGGGCGCGGCATGACGTTGAACGGCGAGGAATACACGATTATCGGAGTCTTGCCAGCGGACTTCGCCGTCCTTTTTCCCGCAGACGTAGTTGTGCCCTTCGACACGGACTGGGTGAAGCGTGCTGACGGCGACCTTGGAGTTTTCGGGAGGCTCAAGCCGGGAGTGGCACTTCGCCGGCGAGTGGTGAGATGAGCGTCGTCGCGGAACGCGTGGCGGCCGCGCGTCCCTCACGAAGAGGCTTTGGGACAATTGTGGTGCCGCTTGAAGCCGTGCGTGTTGAGTATCTTAGCCTGCGTTGCTCGTTTTGCTTGGCGCCGTAGGTTTTGTGCTGCTCATTGCTTGCGCGAACGTGACTAACCTCATGTTGGGGGAATCTGTTGTGCGCCAGCGGGAAATGGCGA
>CAVVMU010000003.1:0-273012 GCA_963749435.1 uncultured Acidobacteriota bacterium
AAAAGGAAATGTCAAGAGACATACTTCCCCGTCGGCTCGGTGCCGACACTTTTTTGTCTCGGCATTCAGCCCAACCGTTTGAACGTGCACTCGTGATCGAGTGGTCTTGCTCAGGCGACGTAGTTTCGTGCTTCGTGTCGTCACACGAAACGGTGAGATCCTTCTTCCTTCCTGTGGTTCCATTACACTGTCGTGACGGCGCCATTCGTTTCTGAAACATCAAGCCTGACAGTTATCCACTTTGTGAGTGGCAACGCATGGTCCTATCTGAGACTCGTGGCCTATGGCTTTCTTGGATTGTCCGAGAGGGCATAGGGTGAAATCGGAGACTCGCGTGCTTTAAGCACGGGCCTGACTTCTCCGGTGGATACTTCCCCTCGAATCCGAGCGTCTCAAGAACCCGACAGCTACCGCCAGGAATAGTTCCCCAGGTGGAACGGACTCTTTGCCAGAGACGCTCAAGCTGCTTGTTGTTTCAAATAGTTGGTGTCGAAACGTACCTCCTTCTTCCAAACGATCAACGTGATCGCGGCAATCTTCCTCGCCAAGGTCAAGCGCGCCATCGTGGGCTTCCTTCCCTTAGCCAGCAAAGCCTCGTAGAAATCGCGTAGCGGTCCAGCCGCGGTGCTGGCTCTCATAGCTGCACCCTTGAAAATATCTTTGAGGTCGTGGTTGTGATTGTCATTCGAATCAGTCACATAATGCCCACCATTTTGTTGAGACCGTTACGATCTACTACCGTTGGCATCCGCTTTTCGGTCGGTCACTGCGTGTCTGTAGGCGCGAGAAAAAGCGACGTGGCGAATACGTTTTTTGCCAGTTGCCTGACGGTACGATCTCCTCTTTGCCGGCCTGGATGTTCAGTCCGGAGTGTGCTCAGCTTTCCCTTGGTTCTCCCCTGATTGCCGTAGAAGCGCTCTTGCAGCTACGTGATCTGCTCAATGCTTTGCAAGTTCCCTCCGGTTGCGATAAGGCTTCGCTGAAGCCATCTCTCAAGGGAGGGAGTAAATGAAGCGACCCGACAAACCACTCGACCGGCAGATGAATCTATCGCTCCTCAGCATGCCAGCGGCAACCGTTCCCAACGACAAGCAAAGAGAACTGACGCAGGCACTCATGGAGCTACTGATCAGCGCGATACGCGAAGACGTTGAGCAACAAGAAAACAACGGAGGCGAAGATGAATCCGAAACTCACTCCTGATCGTCTTCGTCGGCGGGCCATTGTTTACATTCGCCAGTCCACACCCGGCCAATTGATCCATAACCAGGAGAGCCAGCGCCGTCAGTACGGCCTGGTGAATCAAGCTCGTGAGTTAGGTTTTCAAGAGGTCATTGTGATTGACGACGATCTCGGACGCACTGGGTCAGGCTTGGTCGAGCGCCCAGGATTCCAACGTTTGGTCGCTGAAGTCTGTACCGGAGAGGTGGGCGCCGTCTTCTGCATCGAGGCTTCGCGATTGGCACGCAACGGTCGCGACTGGCACCATCTGATTGAGTTATGCGGAATGGTGGACGCTGTCGTTGTCGATCCGGACGGGGTATATGATCCGGGCATCATCAACGATAGGTTACTACTGGGTTTAAAGGGCACGATGAGCGAGTTCGAATTGAACTTGCTTCGGCAGCGATCCGCGGAGGCGATTCGCGCCAAGGCTCGCCGCGGCGAACTGCAGCTTCTTCTCCCCATCGGTTTCCGTTGGAGTGCGAATGGCAAAATCGAAAAGGATCCCGATCATCGGGTGCAGCAGGCCATTCAATTGGTCTTCGGCAAGATGACCGAGTTGGGCAGCGTGCGGCAGGTCCTGTTGTGGTTTCGTCAAGAGAACGTTTTTCTGCCGGCATATCCTCATGATCGTGGGGAGTCCAGCATGGTCTGGAAACTGCCGGTCTATCACAGTATCCTTGGGATTCTCACGAACCCCATTTATGCTGGCGCTTACGCCTTCGGCAAGACAGAAACGCGGATCCATGTCGTCAACGGTCGTGCACGCAAAACAGCTGGTCATCACAAAGCGCGATCTGCGTGGATGGTCTTGATTCGAGAACACCATCTCGGTTACGTTTCCTGGGAGGAGTATGAACGGAACCAAGCGATGATCGCCGCCAATACCTACATGAGATCCGGAATGGAGCCGAAGACAGGCCGTGGTGGTCGAGCTTTGCTCTCCGGCATTCTTCGCTGTCGGCAATGCGGACGAATGTTGCATGTGAACTACAGTGGTCTGCGAGGCGTTGTGCTTCGCTACGAATGCAACGCTACGCACATCCTGCGGCGTTGCATTTCGTTTGGCGGTTTGCGCATTGACGAGGCTGTGGCTAATGAGGTGCTGGGCACGATCAGCGGCAACGCGGTTGAGGCGGCGCTCGAAGCTGTGGAGCAGATCCACCATCAACGACAGGAGCAGCGCCGGTCGTTCGAGTTGGAGTTGGAACAGGCTCGGTACGAAGCTCGGCTAGCAGCTCGGCGATACGAAGCCGTCGATCCCGATCAGCGATTGGTTGCGGCAGAGCTGGAGGCTCGATGGAACGCTGCCTTGCGGAAGGTGCGGGAACTTGAAGACAAGCTGCAGGAGTTTGATTTCGGGATTAAGTCTGCACCGATACCGAACAAGGAACTTTTGCTGAGCTTGGCGCAAGATCTACCAGCCGTCTGGAACCTACCGTCTACCGACATGCGGTTGAAGCAACGAATCGTTCATATTCTGATCCAAGAAATCGTCGCTGACGTGGATGATGAACACAGAGAAGTCGTTTTGTTAATTCACTGGGCTGGGGGTCGTCATTCGGAACTTCGCGTCAAGAAATACGATATAGGCAGGCACCGGTGGTGTACCAGCATCGAGGCCATTGAAGTCATTCGAAAAATGGCCACCAGGTTTTCGGACCAACAGATTGCGACCACGCTGAATCGGCTTCGGCTCCAGACAGGAACCGGCAACACCTGGAATGACAAAACGGTTCGCTCTGCTCGCTACAATCACCATCTGCCGATCTTCGATCCTTCTGATTATAAGAACAGCACCGTAACTCTGGAGAAGGCAGCAAAACGTTTGAATGTAAGCCCGACGTGCGTACGGCGCATGATTGCACAGAAACAGCTGCCCGCTAGTCAAGTCGTTCCGTTTGCACCGTGGGAGATTCCAGTGGAAGCACTGGAGTCGGAAGTGGTGCGAAAGGCGATCACCAATATCAAGAACCGTGTTCGCAACCCACAAACTCAGGAAGCCAGCGAACAACAGTCAATCTTTTCAGAGAGTTATTGAGGTACAGCATAATGTCGCAGGATCATTGAGACCGCGCAGTGTGACGGGTTTCTTCGAGCGTTGTAGCTGTCCCTCCACGACGCGGTACTGCGCGCTGTCGTGGGTCTCCAACCCTAGCCCGCTGTAGTTCCACAGTTGCCGCTTGGTGCGAAACCGATGAGGCGTCTGCATCAACGCCACCAAGTGAGCCGCCCGAAGCGGACCAATACCAGGAATCTGGCATAGCAACTTCGTCGCACGGTGCTTCCTCGCCTCGGCCAACAGTTCTTTCCGGGCTTGTTGGCGCACCAGCCGCAGGGCGTCGAGTTGCTGGTAGTAAAGTTCTGCCCGCCGGCGCACACCTGCTTCGTGGATCTTGGCGAGCCATTCCGAACGGTGATGCGGTGCGTAGACTTGCGTCCCGGCACAGGGAATGGCCCAGCCCCGATACAATGCCTTGAGTCGATTCATCACCCGCCCGAGATCCTTGGTGATCGTCAAATAACTACGGGACAATTCCTTCAACATGCGCAGGCCATGTTCTCCGTGATACACCGAACTGAGTTTGCTCATGTACAACAGTTCGGCCAGCTTGCGTGCGTCGATGCGGTCGCTCTTGCTGCCTTCTTTCAGCAACGCATTCTTTCGCGGATTACACACCACGAGTTCCGTCACGTGCGGCTTCAGCAGATCGTACAACCAGCCGGCCCAAGTGCCTTCTTCAAACGTGAGGTGCACATCTCCACGCAGGCCGTCGATAAACTGCAGAATGGTGCTCGCTTTGGTCTCGATGACGCATTCCATCACCACCTTGCCGGCGGAATTCAGGACTGCGATCGAAATGCTTTCCTTATGCACGTCCAAGCCGATATATTTAGTGCTAGTCATAGAGGGTGTTCCTTTCTGTAGAGGACTGAGCCAAGCACTCAAAACCTACACCAAAGGGGCGCCCTTTTATAATGTGTGAAGTTTTACTTCACTTGATACGGCGTTAAATCAAGAGTTGGCACTCGGATCCAAAATCTGAGCGTGTGCCGCTCCCTACTTCATTATGGATGACAGCGTACCTCGCAGGGGGTATCGTGCTCTTCGTGGCCCGCATCTTAACTACGCTTGCGATGTTTACTTTAGGGCTGGCGGCGATTGCCGTTTCGGCGCAAAATGCACCGCAAACTCCGACGATTAGCGCATCCACTCGGTTGGTTCAGGTGGGTGTCATCGTTCGCGACAAGAACGGCCCCGTCGCCGATTTGACGAAAGACGATTTCGTCGTCCTTGACCGGGGGAAACGGCAGCAGATCAGTGTTTTCTCGATCGAATCTAGCCACTCTAGGTCACAGCCTGCACTACCGCTGCCGCTAAACACCTTCTCCGATCTGCCGCAATACGGCGGAAGTACTCCGAGGAGCATCACCATCGTTTTGCTCGATAATCTGAATACGTTGTACGGCTCCGCACCGACTATTTTTGAGAACACTCCTTTTTGGGCGGAGGACCATGCGCTCGCCAACGCCAAGGCGCATTTGTTGGAATACCTCAGAAAGGTCGATGAACTCGACCGCGTAGCGATCTATAGTTTGAGCGACACTCTGTATGTGCTGTGCGACTTCACCAGCGACCGTAGCCAGCTTTTATCCGTAGTGGGAAATTATGACGCGCATTCGCGTACCAATCGCGAGATCGTCGAGCCAGGCGCGAGCCGTTTGCCACAGCAGGCGGAGGGTTCAGTTCCTCCGCCGATCGATGAGGGGAATATGGAACAGGCGGGAAATGCAAACGCAGAACGAGCCACTGTGACTTTGGCCGCGCTAAAGGCCATTGCTAACCACGTCTCGAATATTCCCGGTCGCAAGAATCTGGTATGGTTGACCGCTAATATTCCTTTCTCCTCGGAGGTGATGGCAGCCGTTCTAAGCCCTGCGCAAATCGCCGCCTATCCTGTGGACGGTCGCGCGCTGCTTCCGCGCTCCGCGATGTTTGGATCAGGTGGCGTGGATGCGGCACAGCCAGGGCTACCAGAACAAATTCGCGAGGCCGCCGACGCCGGCGACGCCCCGGCGCGTTCTAATCAACCCTCCGGCATCGATGTAATGCAGCGATTAGCGGAGCTGACCGGGGGACGAGCTTTCGTTAACGGCAACGATCTCACCGGGGCTATTCGCTATGCCATAGATGATGCTGCGGTTCTCTACTCCCTGGGTTTCTACATTGACGCGCACTCCGCCGATGGAAAGTTCCATGAACTGAAGGTGCAGGTGAGGCGCGACGGCCTGACAATCCGCTACCCGAAGGGCTATCTCCCAAGCGAAGATGCCCCTCCCACGAAGGACCTGAACTGGAACACAGTTGTAACGGCAGTGCGAAGCCCGATTGAGTCCTCCGCAATTCCGTTGCAGGCCAAACTTGATCGAGTCAATCAACCGCTGCCGAACTCCTTGAGGCTTTTGTGCTCAATTGACATCCACAATCTTCGACTCGTGCAAACCGGAGATTTGCGCAAAGGAGCCGTCAGCGTGTATGTCATTGAGCAGGATGGAGTCGGCAAGGTGCTTAGCCAATGGAGCAAGACTTACGACCTCCGCCTCTCAGAGAAACAGTACGCGGCTCTCTTAAAGTCGGGCATGACCTTCAGTCAGGATGTACAGCCAAAGGCAGGCGTCACAACGTTGCGGGTATTGGTCGAAGACCCGGCCACTGCCGAGATCGGCAGCCTAATTATTCCGCTCTCTCGGGTTCACTAGCTAAAGGCAAATCCAGTCTGCATCGGATGGTTTCTCCTGTCCATACTCCAAAGGGAAGACATCGTGGCACCGCCATCTGTGAAGCTTAGATGCGTAACTCCTGGTGCGTCGGTCCGAGTAGAGGAGAACGCAGTGGGCTTTAGGTTTTCCTTGGCACTATCCGCCGTTTCCAGCTTCGTGCGCGTTTAGGTCCACCATGGCTTCACTGACGTCTCCCCCCTCGCAGACCCCACCGTGCAGATTTCCCGCAGCGGGTTCCTCAGGCGTGACTCCCCGCCCTGTTCCACGTCCTTCGTGGTCAGGTCGGTTGGTCTGTCGATTTGCGTGGACATAGCGACCGAGGTCTGAGCCTCGACTATGTTTCTTTTCGACAGATTCGTCCGCTTGTTCCCCCCTTCCCTCCAATGGGTACCGTGGCCGCTCCTTTCGGAAGCCCTGCGGTTCCCCACCTTCACAGGTACTATGGGGTCGTAAGACTGCTCGTCCATCCGTCCTCGGTCGCCTACGGTCTCCCTTGGCGGCCGTCTTACCGCTCTTGCGAGCGGAGATGGAGTGCTCTCCTGGGTTCATGGGAAATCCCTTTGGAAACATGCCCTGAGCTAGCAACTCCGGGCGATCCCGGGTCGCCCTTCTAGCTTTGGCCGTACGGGACTCGCACCCGTTGGATTTCATTAAATGGTTTCCCCTACTTCATTACTGGTTCCGCCACTTCCACGCTTTTCCCAGCGCGAGTTACCGGTAACTTGAAAATCCACTTTACCGATTGATGTCATAACGACGCCGGCCTCGCGACGGCCCGGGTAGACTGTTTCGGTGTTCACCCTAACAGTGCTCGGACCGAAGGAGGCCGGGATGAAAATTATAGGATGTGACTTGCACGCTCGCCAGCAATCGTTGGCGATGCTAGAGACCACGACGGGAGAAGTGGTGACCATGACTCTGACGCACGAAGGCAACAACGTGCGGGAGTTTTATTCCAAGCTTCCACGTCCGGTGCGTGTGGGGATCGAAGCCACGGGATCGATGCAGTGGTTTGTGAACCTCATGGAAGAGCTGGGCATGGAATGCCAGGTCGGTCATCCGGCCACGATTCGAGCAGCCGAGCCCCGCAAACAGAAACATGACCGACGAGATGCGGACTTGATTCTGAGGCTGCTGGTGGAGAACCGTTTTCCGAGGATCTGGCTGCCTTCGAAGGAGCTACAAGATCTGCGGGCCTTGTTGCGGCATCGTCATCAGTGGGTACGCATACGAACGCGAATACAAAATGCGCTGCAGGCGATAGCCTTGGCGAATGGTCTACGACGAGGTCCCTCGCTGTGGAGCCAGGACGGACAAAGCAAGATAACAGCGTTGCCGTTGGCGCCCCATACCGCTTATCGGCGGAGCGAGTTGCAAACCATGTACGCGAAGTTCGAGGCGGAGATCGAAAAGCTAAACCAGCGAGTCGAGAAGCAAGCTTTGGAACGTGCCGGAGCACGGTTGCTGATGACGCACCCTGGAGTGGGACCGATCACAGCGTTGGCGACCGAGGTGTTCCTGGGAGATCCAGCACGATTCGCTGACAGCAAGGCCCTGGCTAGTTATGTGGGGATGATTCCGAGTGAATACTCCAGTGGAGGGCGGCAGCGGTTCGGTGGGTTGAGTAAACAAGGCAATCCGTTGTTGCGGTTTCTCTGGGGTGAGGCGGCGGTACACGCGGTACGCCGCGATCCGGAGTTGCAGCGTTTCTACCGCCGCAAATTGGTCCAGAAAGGTCTGGGGAAGGCGAGAGTGGCGGTGGCTCGCAAACTCGGGATCCGGCTGTGGATCATGTTGCGGGATGAGATTGATTATAACGAGTTCTGTCGTCGCGGACAGAAGCAGCAGAAAAGCAGTGAAGCCTGTGCGGGGATGCCTGAAACGCCGTATGGTGCGAACAGTCACCGGCCGATTGATTAGGATACCCGCCTCCCTTGAGGAAGAGGGAGTTCGAACAAGTCATCATGGTCGATCGTGACCGAAGAGATGTTTGGTGGGCAACACTGAGTTGATGAACGGAAACGGGCTGAGCAGGTTAGGGTGCCACAGGTGAGAGAGAAGACCCGAAAGGACACGCTTCGTGTGCTGGCGGAAGTGTGTACCCAAAACCCCTGATCAGGGAAAGAAAAAACTCTTGACACGGCCGGCGTCGTTAGAGATACGGCGTTTCTCAGGACTTGCCAGCCGCGCGCTCGTTTTCGCCAAGGTCTTGCCATGAGTGACCACACGCGTGGCATTTCCATCCGCGTCTTTTTAGTGGTATGGGCAGGCCGAAATAAGCACTAACGAAAGCCACACGCTTATTCAATTCCCGAAATGAAATGTCAATGGATTGGCATTGAGGGCAGTGTGGTTGCGAAAAAACCCCTATGCCTTCAACATCAAAACTCTCTGGCGATTTTTGGTCAATCAGTTCTTTGGCGTTCTCTGCGTCTTGTTGCCTGACCCAGAGCTTCACGCCGCCCAGAAGGTTGGACCAAAACCAGTCCATCCGAACCAGATTCTCGTCACTCAGAACGCAGTCAATGCTTTCGGCATCGAGAATGCTTTTGACAATCGCAGCCTCCGGCAAATCTCTGTAACGCCGGAGCATGACGAAGTCCGTGTTTTTCGTTAGCAAAGTGTCGTCTGACATCGTGGAGCTTTTGAACTTCTACTTACCCCAAGACTAGCATTCCTGGCTTTAATAGATAGCTTGTTCGAGAGGGCAGTAGCCCAGCCCGATTCGAAGCTCAACAATACCTCGGTTATTTAGCTTGCCTCCCGCAAACAAACTGGGATCGCGCCTCACTCTGTTTTCATCATCATCATCCTTCGCCAAGCAATTACAAATTTACGGTAAGTTAGGATTCGTGGGGTTGGGGTGTTCGGAACTTTGGGCGTTAGCTTACGCAGCACAAATTCCTGCATCAGATTGAAAACTGCGGTACTCTCGATGCTCATCGCGGTATTTTCGAATGTTAATGCGGGCCCATTGCGATCGCTTGCGGGGTAGAACAGATTGGAGATGCCGCCCGAGGCCAGGCTTCCGATGATGCTGCCCCTGTGGCGGGACACGCGTTACGCCTTGCGGGTGCTTTGCAAGACCCCGGGCTTCTCGGCAGTCGTCATTCTTATTTTGGCGCTGGGAATTGGTGCGAACACCGCCATTTTCACCGTCGTCAACGCGGTGCTTCTGAGGCCGCTTCCGTTTCCGCGTCCCGAGCAGCTCGTCGACATCCAACGCGCGGACCAGCGCATCGGTGAAGCCGGACCATGGCTGAGCTATCTGGACTTTACGGATTTGCGAGCGCAAAGCCGTTCCCTGCAATCCGTCGCTGGCTACGACCGAACTCCTGTAATTCTCACCGGATCGGGAGATCCCGTTCACGTTTCTGCCGAGATCGTTTCCACCGATATGTTTCGCTTATTGCGGGTCTCGCCCATCCTGGGGCGGGACTTCACGGCCTCGGAAGACAAACCCGGAACGTCCGTTGTCACCCTCAGTTACGCTTTGTGGAAGTCCCGTTTTGCTGGTAGCTCCGGCGTACTCGGCAAGCAGATCGTGTTGGACGAGAGGCGTTTCACGGTCATCGGAGTGATGCCAGCGGGTTTCGCCTTTCCGGTGGGCGAACCATCTGCCGATCTCTACACGACAATGGCAGTGGAGTCCGACAACTTCCCGCGGCGCGACGCGCGTTTTCTTCGCGTGATTGGCAGGCTGCGTGACGGTTCTTCTCTCGCTGCGGCTAGCGCTGAAAACTCCGAAATCGCCGCGGGTCTTGCAAGGCAATATCCGGACACGAATGCCCATATCGGTCTGAGTACGCAATCTCAGCTGCAAACTCTGACCGGCAATGTGCGCCCTGCTTTGGTGATCGTCCTTGGCGCCGTCGGGTTTCTTCTGCTGATTGCGTGCGCGAACGCAGCCAATCTCCTGCTTGCGCGCGCCACGGGCCGCCAACGCGAAATGGCCATTCGCGCTTCGCTCGGCGCAAGCAGAGGCCGAGTGGTTGAGCAACTTTTGACGGAAAGCGCGCTGCTTGCTCTCGCGGGCGGCACGTTGGGACTCTTACTGGCCGCAGCCGGTACCGCCGCGCTCGCGAATCTTTCCCAATTGGCGATTCCGCGCCTGGAATCAGCAGGAATCGACTGGCGGGCTTTCGCCTTCACGCTGGTGCTCTCTTTGCTCACCGCCGTGCTGTTCGGACTTGCTCCGGCTCTCCAGGCTTGCCGCTTGAATCTTTTCAGCCTGCTGAAGGAAGGCGGCCGCACGGCAACGAGCGGTGTCGTGCGTTCCAGGCTCCGCGGCTTGCTGGTCGTTTCGCAAGTGTCACTAGCCGTCATCCTGTTGATCGGAGCGAGTCTTTTGCTCGAAACCGTGTTTCATCTGTTGCATCAATCGCCCGGCTTTGCGCCGCAAGGTTTGCTCACCTTTCATATCGACTTGCCCTTGTCGCGCTATTCCAAGCCCGGCCAAACCGAGGATTTCTTTCGCGACTTGTACACCCGCATCCTGACCGTGCCCGGCGTGAAAAATGCCAGTGGCGTTCTGCCGTTGCCGCTTTCCGGCGTCACCAATCGAGTCAGTTTCGAAATCGTCGGAAAACCGGTCCCCGCAAGCGATGTCCCCCGCGCGCACCTGCGTGTTGTGGGAGTTGGGTACTTCGCGGCCATGCAAATTCCGTTCCTGGCCGGACGCGATTTTTCGGCGAGAGACAACCTGGAGTCTCCGCGAGTGGCCATTATTAACCGGACCATGGCTGAGCGCTTTTTTCCAAACGCAAACGCCGTCGGGCAGCTCATCAAGTCGAACACCGGATGGGCGACAACCGGCACCGAGGATTATCCATTGGAGATCATCGCCGTCGTTGGCGACGTAAAGCACAAAAATCTTTGGCAGGCTCCCGATCCCGAGCTTTATGTTGGTTATGAGCAATTCTCGACGGGCACGATGGATGTGGTGGTCCGAGCGGAGAAGGATCCTATGGCGTTACTGCCCGGAGTTCGTGCGCAACTCATGGCGCTGGACCCGGGCGTGGCCATTTATCGTCCGCAACCGATGCTCGACTATGCTTTCGCCTCTGTTGCGCAGCAGCGCACCACGAGCATCTTGTGCGCCGTCTTTGCCGCTGTCGGTCTGGTGCTGGCCGTGGTCGGTCTGTTTGGCGTCCTTTCCTATAGCGTTGCGCAGCGCACCCACGAAATCGGTGTGCGCCTGGCGGTGGGAGCAGAGAAAAAGGACATTTTGCAGCTCATTCTGAAGGAAGGCATGGCCATAACCGTGATCGGCGTCGGGCTAGGGCTTGCGGCAGCACTGGCCTTATCCAAGGTAATTAGCAGCCAGCTTTATGGAGTTACCGCGACCGATCCGCTCACGTTTCTTGGGGTGATTTTCGGGCTAGGCCTTGTTGCGCTGTTCGCTTGCTACATCCCGGCGCGCCGCGCCGTGCGCGTGGACCCCATCTTGGCTCTCAGGTACGAGTAAAACGAGGGGCAAGGCGGCCTTTTGGAGGTGGTAGCCGCGAGCAGATTTCGTGTGCGCCGATGGGAGCTTAGCTGGCGGCGGCGGCTACTCTTGTAGAAGTGGTATTGCACCTTGCGTTCGTCTCACAGAACTGTTGATGAAACCTCAGACAAATCGCAACAGCCTTGCAAATCTGAAACCCTTCAAGCCTGGAACGGAGTGGAAGGGCAACGCAGGAGACCGTCCCAAGCGAAAGCCCATCACCGAGGCTCTTGAGGCCATCTATGCAGATCCTATGGACAGCGGCAGCTTTCCCTTCTTTTCATTTATCAATGTCGAATTCGGTTGAGGCGATTTGACGGCCGCCCCACGTATATGCTAACGGCCGTTTAATCTTGCCGCGGTTTCTCCAGCTGTCCGGTAGGAAAGGGAGAGGCTTTTCTCGCTCATACAATTCTAGGAGCCGATCGAAATCGTTATTGAGCGATGGGGGTAAAGGATGAAGCTGGCCAAATATGAACGGCAGGTGGTAAAGGGCCAACGCACCCGGGGAAGGCCATGGAGCTGCCCTTTCGCGCAAAACTGAAAAAACTGTCGGCCATCCAAGGTGACGAACTGTGGCTTCCAACCAGAACTTTATAGAGCTGGCGTCCGCCTGGGCCAAACCCCGCTTTAGGATCGCAAGGTAATCACCACGAGAGAGTTGCGCACGGTCTGCGAGAAACAGTGCGACCCACCTCTTGAAATCCAGTAAAGGAGCCAGGACCTCCATGCGCTGCGACTGGGGCAACGCACGGATTCTACGCAACAAGGCTTGCTCTTGCTTTGAGTGCCGGCGTCCAGTGACATACGCTCGGAGATCAGCAGCGAGGTCCATGAAGTCGGGTTAGCCGTCGATATTCTCGGATGAAATTCACATCTCTTGCGAACTGTTCAGGGATTCTACATCTGCCGCCCGTCCGCCTCAATCTCCGGGGAAAACGGCGCCCACGAACTAGTCCTCCCTTCAAGTGGATGGTTAGTTTGGATAATCGGACATATTAGTATGCGAACGAATCTGTCCGTTGAACCGTTATCAGGCATATCGCCGAGGTGGTTCAAGGACCTAGTCTGACGCCAGATTCATACGGTTATTTCAGCCTGATGCGGTCATATTGGTCCACAGCGGACATGTCGGAGAGAATCACTTTGTCCCCAACCTTCAACCCGTCCAGAATCTCGATAGTGTTCACGGAACTCCGCCCCAGCTTTACATTCACCCGCCGCGCTTGTGAACCGTTGGTATCCAGTTTGAAAAGCCCGATGGTGCTGTCAGATTGTCCGTGCGCAGGCCTGCTGACATAGAGAACGTCCTTCAGACTCTCAAGAATGATTGTTCCGTCCACGCTCAAGTCCGCCCGTGCACCCGCGGGAAGAGAATCGTCGAGGGTCACGTCGACTGTGACAGTACCGTTGATAACCGAGGGATCGACGCGCGAAACGTGCCCGTTCACAATCCCGTTGCGCGTGTCGACGACCGACTTCTGCCCGGGAAATACATCCTTCGCCTGCGTTTCCGCAATCTTTATCTCCGCTCTGAGCCTTCTCGGGTCGGCTACGCGCGCGAGGTTCATTCCGGGTGTCACGTGCTGCCCCACATCCACCGACAGAAGCTGTAGCACTCCGTCGACGCCGGCGCGAACGTGCAAAGCGTCCACCTGGCCTTTTTTCAGGTCGTAGAGCGCCTTCATCTGCCGGACCTTGGCCTGTTGCGCCGCTAGCCGCGCGGTTGCCGAATCCGCGGCGAGCGTCGTCCGCTCGGTCTCCAGCTTGAGACGAATCTCTAGTTGTTCGACTCTGACCCTAGACTGCTGCTCAATCAACCGCGAGATTAGTCCTGCCTGGACGAGCTGCTCGTCCGTGCTGTGCTGCAGTCTGGTCTGCTCATAGTCGCTACGCACTGACGCTTCCGTGGCTTTCTGGCTCATTAGGTCGCTATTGACCTGCACTTTCAGATTCTCGTAGTCTGCTTGCGCGCCCTTAAGCTGGTATTGCGCGTCCACGGCATCCTTCTGCACCGTTGGATCACTCAATTCCATGATGACGGAATCTGGCTTTACCGGCGCGGGCGGCCGCAAAACCCACCTTTCCACGTGCGCGTCCGTTTGCGCGGCAATCCATCGGATGTCCTCCGGGACGAGTGTTCCCAATCCGCGGACCTCCCTCACCATGGGACCGCGTTTCACCGTGTTGGACCAGATCGTGTTCGGATCCACGTGCGGCGGCGCTGGTTGCAGCGTTGACAGCCCATACGTCACTCCACCAACTAATATGAGTGTGGCCGTTCCGTAGATGATCCGGCGAATTCTCTTAGCCTTTGGATTTGCTAGTCTTTGTATGTCCATTTGCGTTTCCGGCTTGCCAAGGCGCAAGTGCCGTGCCAGGAGAAAATTTCTAACGTCTTGTTTTGCCAACAGCTTGCAGACTGCACGCAGATCTGGAGCCAGACGCTCGCTCGGATGTGGAAATCGACGTCCCACGACCGGACAGGTCTCAACGGAGAGAGGGTGATGGCGAGTCAGGCTAAGAAGTGGGCAGGTTTGTGCTGTAACTGACCTGTGCTGTAACTGACCTGTCCGGTAACGGCTTTATCAGGGTGCGCCGGGTTAAACCGGCATGTTGTAGGGAATGAAAGAGTCCTACAAGAAGGGAGACAGCGACTCCATCTTGGCCCCGAGTCTTGCAGGTGGCATCGCGAGATGCCGCTTGAAGCGTAGACAGGGGTATCGGTGGGCCGGGTATTGAGCTTCGAAAAACGCAAAACCAGGACGCCGACTCTCTCCTGATTGGAGGAAGGCAACACGGCTGTTTCGCGGTAATCGCGAGCGAGCAGTCGGTCCTGCGTAGTCTTAGAACCCGCGCACGCTGAGAAACAACATGCACGAGAACCGGGAGACCTCTGGAGCGCCTCGGCCCGAAAGGGAGCGAGGCCGGTCTGCGAAGGCGCAAAGCCACAAGGCAGACGCGCACGCTCTGGAGGAGTCGGACCGCGCCATAGTATCGATGAACCAGGCGAACAGGGTCGAAAGAACTACGCTCGTAATCGCAGCCGAACTGAAAAGAAAGGACTTGGGACGCGGGATGGCTCCATTGCTGCACTGGGCTTTCATAAGGTTTCGCGGGCCGCTGCGGCCCTAAGTAGGCCGTTTCATATGTTCGGTCACGTATTTCTTTAAGCTGCTTTTTCTGCAGGAAGGTCGAGCTTTTGCAGCATTCGATTGAGATCCTGTCGGGTGAAGCGCCACTCGAAAGGTTTGGCGATACTTTCGTAATGACTCTCGAACGCGAGCAAGCGTTCTGCTAACTCCCGCAAGGAGGAGAAATCGTTCGGCGTCAGGGCCTTGCGTTGCAGGATGGAGAAGTAAATCTCGATTTGATTGAGCCAGCTGGCATGGACGGGTCCTTGAACGAGCACCAGGTTGGGATACTTGTTCTGGAGTCTTTGAACCGCGCGGGGACCTCGATGCGAAGAACCGTTGTCCACGATCCAGAAAACCCTTCGTGCCCGGCGATAGGGATGCTGTTTCATGACTTGATCGACGAGGCGGTCAAAGGGCGCGATTCCGGTTTTGGCTTCGCAGCGACCGAAGAGTTTGGCCCGGTGGACATCCAGGGCAGCAACATAGGCCCATGCTCCCAGCCGCTCGTATTCGTGCTCGATTTTCATCGGCCGACCGGGTTGTGGGGGCAAAGATTCTGCTTTTCGGGACCGCGCCTGAACACTGGTCTTCTCGTCGGCCGATAGGACGAACTCGTCGGGAGCGAGTTTACGGGCCTTCCAGAGACGTTGGTACAAATCCAGGATGCGTCCGGCCTTGGCCTCGAAATCCGGGTCTCGCGGAAAGATCCAGCAGCGGTGCTGCCAAGGACGGATGGCATCCTCGTTGAGCCATCGCCAGAGGGTAGTGTCACTGAGGGAGGCCGTCAATCCGCAGGCGCGGACATGGGCACCGAGTTCAGCCACGCTCCAGCGCGAAAGAGGTGCGCCCACCCGACTGGGAAATTCGCAGGCGATGGCTTTAACCTGCACGACCAGCTCTGGGGGGAAAAACCCGGGGCCGGCCCGGGCGTTCGAAGTCTTCCAGCCCGGCCAGTCGTTTTTCGAAGAACCGTTTTCGCCAGCGGCTGACGATTTCGCGTCGGGTGCTGAGCCGGTCGGCGATCTGATCATTGGAGAGGCCCTGCTGGGCGAGGAGAATCATCTTGGCGCGGGCAACCATAAAATACGGCAACGTATATTTATTGGCGCGCCGCTCCAGCTCTTCTCGTTCCTGCTTGGTGAGCACGATCCTGTACGGACTTTTCCGTGGCAAATTGATGCCCTCCCGGCAACAGTATAACCGAGTGGGCGACAAGCGCCACATAATACGTTATCGTATTTATGGAGAGAAGTACTAAGGGACAAAGAAGAGCGATCTTCGGCGGAGTCTGGGGAGAAAAGGGCGCGGGCCAAGGAGAACATCGTTTCATTCAACACTCGCCCGACAGAGCGCGGGGAAATCGAGTGTGCCCGAGATGGAGCGGTGTACGAGGAGCAACCCTCCTCGTCACTCATCCAAGGTGGGAGCCGCATGCGGTAAAGCCGCTCGTACGGTTCTGTGCGGGGGGCGATCAGCGATGGTCGTCCCTACCGCAACACCTTGCGGCGTCCTCCGACAATCCCCCGGGTAGCGGTACGTCAATATGATTAAATTCCCAGATTTTTTTGAGATTCGAGATGAAACCATCGCGTTGCCGCCGACTGACACCGGATTCGGCAAAGTCGCATTGCGCCCAGAATAGACAATTCAGGTATACGGACTTTCGGTTGGCAGAAACCTCGCACGCAACATCGAAAGTGCTGTAATCCCAAGTTTTCGCCAATGTCGATATTTGGGTGGCCGCATCTTTTCCCTTGAGAGCGTGGGCGTCGGGCACACTCCCAATGAAGGCCGGGCCAAAGAACCCCTCTAGGACGCGAATCCTCCCGCTGATTGCTTTATTAAATGCGCCAAGTTCTTCCGATGGAATCCAGTATTCCTGATGTTGCGATGCACCCACCACGTGAGGAGCGAATTTGGCGATGTATCCGCTGTCGAGCGCAAATTCGGTCGCGAAGCCTGCGAACCCTGATTTTTCATCTCGTGTATTCCAGTCTCTCGCAATTTGTCGAGCATATTCCGCATTGGTGACCGGATAGAAGATTGGTTGATGCGGCAGGCGGGGCGGGAACTCGCGCATTCCCGAATCCCAAATCAGCGTCAGTTCGTGAAGCCCTACAGGGCGAAAGAGGGTCGTAGTCATTTCTCATCCGCCGCTTACAACGCTTTGCGCGGCTTAGGTCGTGATGAGTTTAGCAGGAGAAATCGCTCACCTCCTGGTTTGTCGGATTATCAAGTGCCGTCACTGGCCAGGAACGGCGTTGTGGGAAATAGCTCCTGCCTTGTCGCCAAGTGTTTACAGATGGAGTGGGATGGCGATTGCGGTCGCTTCTCCAGCCTGACGGGGACTCAGAGGTCATGCGGGGTGTTCCTGTCGTTGTGTACAACTTGTGTACAAGAAGGCGGGTTTGAAGGGCCTGAAATTGGACCTAAGCAACGCAGAATCAACAACAGACTCTTGAGCTACAGGCCCTTCCTACAACGCAGGCAGATAGTTTTACACGGCTGGGTCTGGCACAAGAAGCTGGCATGCCCGGACGGTGCGCCGAGCCAGGCCAAGATCGGACTTTCTGTCGCGATTCGCCTTACTGGACAAAGCCGACGTTGGGCGGCTGGCTGCTGCCTTCGGGGGCGTCCTTAATCGGTCCGAACTGGGACTCGTGGCGGGCGATATTCTCCCCTAGCGCGCGCCAGATGCGCTTGGCGTGCCCTGGACTGACGATCACGCTGGTCAGAAGTTTGCCCTGCGCGCCGTTCGGAAAGATGTAAATAAAATTCAGGGTGAACTCTTCCAAGTTATGGTGCAGCATCACCAGATTGCTGTACTGGCCCTGCAATTCCTTCTCATCCGCTTTGATCTGCACTTGCCCCGGTACCGGCCGCTGCTCTTCCATCGTGTTCTCCCTTAGTCATCCTTCTCATTTCACGGCTTGTTCGAAGGTATCACAGGCGTCGCTCCAGCGCTCGCTCGCAAGACCAGTTTTGGAGGTGTCTTGCGCGAATCTGGAACAATTCGCTTGCAGTCCTATTGACAAATTTTTCTGTTAAAGCTAGTTTAGTAGGGATATTTACCGTAGTTAACAAAAAAACTGTTACTGAGTATCAGTTAAAAAGAGACATGTCACCTTCGTTCCCTCCCCAACTCGAAACCGAACCCGCGGGCGGCGCTGTTTCCGCTCCGGCCGTCGCATCGCCATCGGGCAAGTCCGGTTTGGCGAGTATGCCTTCTTTGCCCGAAGCTCATCGCACTATTCCCATTTCCCACGCCGCATCCTGGATTCGCAAGGTGCTCGCGTTTGCAGGCCCTGGCTACCTCGTTGCTGTCGGCTACATGGACCCGGGCAACTGGGCGACCGACATCGGCGGGGGCTCGAAATTCGGCTACACGCTTCTCAGCGTGATTCTGATCAGCAATCTGATGGCGATGTTTCTTCAAGCGCTTTCGGCGAAGCTGGGCATCGCCACGGGGCGCGATTTGGCGCAGGCATGCCGCGAGCATTACTCGCGCCGCACTTCCGTTGCGTTGTGGATCGTGTGCGAAATTGCGATCGCCGCTTGCGACCTGGCGGAGGTGCTAGGTTCCGCGGTAGCTCTCAAACTGCTTTTCGGGCTGCCGCTACTTGCCGGCGTGATTATCACAGGGCTCGACGTCCTGATTGTGCTTGCCTTGCAGGGACGCGGCTTCCGTATCATCGAGGCGTTCGTTGTCACGCTTATCGCGACGATCGCCGGATGCTTCTCTTACGAAATCTTTTTTTCGCATCCCATCTGGCGTGAAGCTGTTGTGGGGCTCATTCCGCGCGCGGATATTCTGCACAATCGCGAAATGCTGTACATCGCCATCGGCATCCTGGGCGCCACGGTGATGCCACACAATCTTTATCTGCATTCGAGCATCGTGCAGACGCGTGCGTTTGGCTCTTCCATCCGCGACCGCCGCGAAGCGATGCGCTACGCGATTTTCGACTCGACGGTCGCCTTGGGCTTCGCTTTGTTCATCAATGCGGCGATCCTCATTCTCGGCGCTGCCGCGTTTCACACGCGAGGCCTGCATGACGTCGCGGAAATCGCTGACGCCTATAAACTTCTCAGTCCGGTCCTCGGCGTGAGCCTTGCCAGCACGCTGTTTGCGTGCGCGCTGCTGGCTTCCGGTCAGAACTCTACGCTTACGGGCACTCTCGCCGGCCAGATTGTAATGGAAGGGTTTCTTCAGATTCGGCTTAAGCCGTGGCTGCGACGGCTCATCACTCGTTCGATCGCTATTCTTCCGGCTGTCCTGGTTATCGGAATTGCTGGCGAAGGCAAAGTGACCTCGCTGCTCATCCTTAGCCAGGTTGTACTCAGTTTTCAGTTGCCTTTCGCCGTGATTCCGCTGATTCAGTTTACGGGCGACCGCAACAAAATGGGCGAATTCACCAACTCGCGCGTGACGGTAGTGATCGCCTGGATCGTCGCCGCGGCCATTCTCTTTTTCAACGCCGAACTCCTCTGGCTCATCTTCCGTGGCCAATAGTCCTCCTCTACTGCTCCTGAACACTGAGTTTTTCATTTCTCCGCGTTCTCCGTGAATCTGAGACCTCTGTGTTTCTCTTTTTCTTTCTTCTGTCTTCGAACTCCGTATGCGAAAATTTCTTCTTGCCCTTGACGACCAAAGCCAAGAGCAGGCTCCGCCTGCGCAAACTTCTGTTCGCTGCGTTACTCGCCGTGATTCTTATTTGTATCTCGGTGGCGCTCTATCAAAACAGGGAATGGAAGATCCCGGAGGAAGCCAAGTCGCGGAAGAACCCCATCCAGTCTTCCTCAGCCGCCCTGGCCGCTGCTAGCGCGATTTATCTCGACAAATGCGTTCAATGCCACGGAGAAACCGGGAAAGGCGACGGACCCGACGCTGCCATGTATTACCCAGCACCAGCGAGCCTGACCGACGCCAAGAGGATGAACGCCGCCACCGACGGGGAACTTTTCTACGAAATCAGCGAGGGAAGAAAACCGATGCCCTCGTTTAAGAAAAGACTGACGGAAGACCAGCGCTGGCAACTCGTACTGCTGGTACGGTCTTTTGCTTCCTCCGATTCGTCCAATCACTGAACGGCATTTCCAAAATTGTTGCCGCCGATATATCCTCCTAGCTCAAATTCACGCGTTTTCGGAGAACCCATGCGCAGAACCTTTCTCGCTTTCCTCGTTTGCCTGTTTTTTGTTTCGTTTAGTCACGCGGCTCCCGGAGCCATACACTGCGGGAAGCTGCTCGATGTCCGCGCAGGGCACATGCTCTCTGATCAAGTAGTTGTGTTCGACGACAGCGGCTCCGTCACCGCGGTTGGCCCAGCGGCTTCCACGAAGTTGCCGGTGGGTGTGACGGCGATTGACCTCTCTGCCGCGACCTGTCTTCCCGGATTGATCGATGTGCACACGCACATCACCGCCGATCCAAGCGCCAGCGGCTATCAAGCGCTCGGGATCTCTGTTCCGCGGGAAGCGGTGACTGGCGTGAAGAACGCGCGCCTTACGCTTCTGGCTGGATTCACCACAGTGCGGAACGTAGGGGCTACAGGGTACACGGATGTTGCGGTCCGAGACGGGATCAACGACGGGCAAATCGAAGGGCCACGCATGCTTGTTTCAGGCCCGCCCCTCGGCATCACGGGTGGCCACTGCGACAACAATCTGCTTCCGTCCGAATTTCACAACAAAGCGGAAGGTGTCGCCGACGGTCCGTGGGCGGCGCGCGCGAAGGTTCGCGAAGTGATTAAGTACGGCGCCGACGTGATCAAGGTTTGCGCTTCCGGAGGCGTGCTCAGCAAAGGCGATCAGCCGGGCACGCCACAATACACGCTCGAAGAACTTACAGCCATCGCGGAGGAGGCTCACAAGCTGGGACGGAAAGTGGCGGCGCATGCTCACGGCACGCAGTCCATTAAAGACGCCATTCGCGCCGGGATTGATTCCATTGAGCACTCGAGCCTGATCGACGACGAAGGCATCGCGCTTGCCAAGCAGCACGGAACGTATCTCGACTTTGACATTTACAATGACGATTTCATTTTGCAGGAAGGCGCGAAGGCGGGCATGCTGCCGGAATCGATCGAGAAGGAAAAGAAAATCGGGCGCTTGCAGCGGGAGAATTTCCGGCATGCGTGGGAGTCGGGCACGAAAATGGCGTTCGCGACGGATGCGGGCGTATATCCACATGGCGATAACGCGAAGCAGTTCGCCAAAATGGTGGAGTGGGGGATGAAGCCGATTGATGCGATTCAGGCGGCTACGGTGAACGCCGCAGATTTGCTCGGCTGGGCCAGTAAAGTTGGGGCGATCGAGCCTGGACAGTATGCGGACATCATCGCGGTAAGCGGCGATCCTCTAGCGAACGTTCGCGTGCTCGAAGCGGTCAGATTTGTGATGAAGGGCGGAGTAGTGGCGCGCAACGATTTCGCTTCCAAGTAAATCTAAGAAATAGAGCGCCAAATAGAACGGGCCGGCAATCGCCGACCCGTTTGCGGTTCCCGTGTTTGAACTTCGTTTCCCTACTATAGGTGTAGCTTCTTTGTCGCTTTTACGCCGTAGCTGCTTTTACCTGGGAGAGCGCGGCTGCTACTTCTTTCAGGTCCGGTACTACGGGAATGTCGTAGTCCTTCGACCATGCCACCTTGCCCGCTTTGTTGATGATCACGATCGACCGGCCGGTGATGCCCTTGTCGGCGAGATAGACGCCGTATTTCTCGCTCATTGCGCCGCGGGGATGAAAATCCGCAAGCAGTGAATACTTGATGCCCATTTTTTCGGCGTAGGCTTTGTGCGACCACACGCTGTCAACGCTGACGCCCAGCACCTCCGCGTCGAGCGTGTCGAACGAGCGCATATCGTTCACAAAGCAGGCATGCTCGTTGGTGCAAGTCGGGCTCCAGTCCAGAGGATAGAACACCAGCACAACGTTCTTTTTGCCCACGAGATCCGACAGCTTCACTTCCTTTTTTTCCTGGTTCATCAGCGTAAAGTCTGGCGCCGTTTGCCCCACAGAAATACTCATCGTTTTGTCCTCGCTTTCGTTTCAAATCCCGCTAAGCATCTTACCCAATCCGCGGCAGAAGCAACAATCTCACAGGGTGGCAGCCCTGCTTTCTTTCATGGTTCCGCGGCGATACACTACGCTTTATCTGGCAGCTTGCTCCATGTCCCCTGAAGCTACTCGTCGTGCGTCGATGATGCCTTTGCGAAATCTCGTGGATCTCTACCGTGCGCAAGCCGGCGACTTCGGCAAACCTGTCGCGCTCTCCTCTTTCGGGCTTTCTAGCGCAGAGACCGAGCGGCTATTTTCCTCCTACGACGAGGACTACCATATCAGCCGCTTTTTCCATCTTTCGGAGGCGGACGGGGCTAAATTTTCCATCAACGGCGTCCCGGTTACCCATGTTTCCCTTGACGCGGAAATTGAAACGCTGCTTTAAATTCTCTCCGTTAGCCGTTCCGGCGCGTCTTGGATATAATCCGTCTGCAATTATTTAGAGCTCGACTGGTCCACTGCCAACCTGGAGGTCCCTAGATGGCTGGCTCGCCAACCCTCTTGCCCGAATCGCGGCTCGGAAGCACTTTGCGCCGCGACGCGTGGTGGGTCGAAATCATTCCGATTATCGTGCTGATGGGCGGCTTCAGTATTTACGCGACGCTGCGCGCGTTTGAAGGAAAGTTTTACGAATGGGGGCCATACCTTTCGCCATTCTATTCGCCGCTCATCGATCCGCTGCATCACTGGTGGAAAATTTCACCCGCGCTGCTGATTCTTGCGGGGCCTCTCGGCTTTCGCGCTACTTGCTACTACTACCGGAAAGCTTTGTATCGGGCTTTTCTGTTTGATCCGCCGGCTTGCGCAGTTGGTGAACCGCGGCGCAAATATACCGGCGAGACTGCGTTTCCTCTCATTCTCCAAAATGTTCACCGTTATTTTTTCTATCTTGCGGTCGTGTTTATCTTGTTTCTTTGGCACGACGCCGTGAAAGCTTTCTTTTTCGACGGCCATTTCGGCATCGGGGTTGGGACGATTGTCCTTACGGTCAATGTCACGCTGCTTTCGCTTTACACATGCTCTTGCCATTCCTTGCGTCACCTCGCCGGAGGCAAGCTCGATTGCTTTTCTTGCGCGACGTTCGGACGCTCGCGCTACTCCGCGTGGCGAGGTGTGAGCTTCTTGAATGAACGGCACATGTTGTTCGCCTGGTGCAGCCTTGTCTCCGTGGGCTTTACCGATTTTTACGTGCGCATGGTGGCTTGCGGCACGTTCCATGACCTGAGGATCCTGTGACCACAACTTACGAGACCCGCGAGCACGACGTTCTGATCATCGGCGCCGGCGGCGCAGGATTGCGCGCCGCGATCGAAGCGCTCGCAAAAGGGTGCACCGTCGGCGTTGTTTGCAAATCGCTCCTTGGAAAGGCGCACACGGTGATGGCCGAAGGCGGCATCGCCGCAGCCATGTGCAACGTCGACACCGCTGATGGTTGGAAGCCGCATTTCCGCGACACGATGCGCGGCGGAAAATATTTGAACAACTGGCGCATGGCGCAGCTTCACGCGCAAGAAGCTCCCGACCGCGTCAGCGAACTCGAACAGTGGGGCGCGCTTTTCGACCGCACCGATAAGGGCGCGATTCTTCAACGCGCTTTTGGCGGGCATACGTACAAGCGGCTGTGCCACGTTGGGGATCGCACTGGCCTCGAAATGATTCGAACGCTGCAGGATCGCGGCGTGCAGCTGGGCTTCGACGTTTATATGGAGTGCACCATCACGCGCCTGCTCACCGACGGCGCCCGGGTTGCCGGAGCCTTCGGCTATTGGCGCGAAAATGGGCGCCTTATCGTTTTCAAAACTAAGTCCGTCGTCATTGCTACCGGCGGCATTGGTAAAGCGTGGCCGGTCACTTCCAATTCGTGGGAGTACACGGGCGATGGGATGACGCTCGCGTATGAAGCAGGCGCCGAGTTGATGGACATGGAGTTTGTGCAGTTTCATCCCACGGGAATGGTATGGCCGCCGGGAGTGCAAGGACTGCTGGTTACGGAAGCAGTTCGCGGCGAGGGCGGCATCCTTCGCAACAAACTCGGCGAGCGCTTTATGGAGAAGTACGATCCGAAGCGGATGGAACTTTCGACTCGTGACGTTGTCGCCCGCTCCATCTACACCGAGGTGAAAGAAGGGCGCGGCACGGAGCACGGCGGAGCGTATCTCGACATTTCGCACAAGCCCGCCGAGTACGTGAAGAAAAAACTTCCCAGCATGTATCACCAATTCAAAGAGCTTGCCGATGTGGACATTACGAAAGGCCCCATGGAAGTGGGACCGACGTGCCACTACGTAATGGGCGGGATTCGCGTCGAAGCAGAAACCGCGCAATCTACTTTGCCGGGATTGTTTGCGGCAGGGGAAGCGGCGGCCGGTCTCCACGGCGCGAATCGTTTGGGCGGAAATTCGTTATCGGATCTACTTGTGTTTGGGCGCCGCGCCGGTATGGCGGCCGCGGATCACGCCAAGCATGTCCCTGGTTCCAACATTGGCTCTGCGCAAATCGAAGAAGCAGAAAAAGAGCTTCTGGCGCCGTTTTCAAACACAGGAGCGGAGAGTCCCTACGCCGTTCACCGCGATCTGCAGAAGGTAATGCAAAGCCTCGTCGGCATTTTCCGCACTGAAGAAGATTTGAAGAAAGCATTCGCCGAGCTGGAAGCACTGAAAGATCGCGCGGCCAAGGCGAGCGTGGAAGGCTCGCGTTTGTTCAACCCCGGCTGGCATCTGGCGCGAGACCTGAAATCCATGCTGACCGTTTCCGAAGCAGTGGCGCTTAGCGCGCTGGCCCGGACGGAAAGTCGCGGCGCGCACAGCCGCATCGATTACCCGAACTACGATCCCGTGTGGGAGAAAAAGCACAACATCATTGTGCGCGAAGGCGGAGAGATGCAGCGCCGCGAATCTCCCGTCGAGGAATTGCCAGAAGATTTGAAGCAGTTTGTAATGGCGGAGTAGATTTTGCAGTGGCCGGGGATTGACTCGGCGGCCATTCGAATGAAACTTGAGGCAACTGCTCGAGCGCAGTTTGGAGAACGCATCGATGCCTGACGCAATGTTACGAATCTTCCGCGGCGAAGGCGCCGCTGGCGGCCAAGCTGTCGACTACACCGTGCCCATCGCTCCCGGGATGGTGGTTCTCGACGCGCTTCATTACATTCAGGGCCATCAGGCGCCCGATCTGGCCGTGCGCTGGAATTGCAAGGCGGCGAAGTGCGGTTCGTGCTCAGCGGAAGTCAACGGCCGGCCGCGGCTGACTTGCAAAACGCGCGTGGACTCTTTGCCGATGGATCAGCCAATTACGGTGATGCCGATGAAGTCATTTCCGCGGATCAAAGATCTGGTCACGGACGTTTCCTGGAACTACACCGTCAACAAGAAAATTCCCGCGTTCCGCCCGCACCAGAACACGGACTGGAAAATCTCGCAGCTTGACGTAGACCGCGTCCAGGAATTCCGCAAATGCATCGAGTGTTTTCTTTGCCAGGACGTCTGCCACGTCCTTCGCGAGCACGACGCAAAAGCCAAGTTCGGCGGTCCGCGTTTTTTTGTACGCGTCGCCGGGCTTGAGCTTCATCCGCTGGATGCGCTCAATCGAGCAGGCCTGCTCAAGGACGACCTCGGGATTGGCCTCTGCAACATCACGAAATGTTGCACCGAAGTCTGCCCCGAAGATATTCACATTACCGATAATGCGATCATTCCGCTGAAGGAGCGCGTCGTCGATCAATTCTACGATCCGCTGACCATGCTGTTCCGCAAAATCACCGGCAAGTAGGTAGCACAGACTTCAGCCTATGCTCTTTGCTCTGTGAAACTCGGCGGATGCGGACGCGCGAACTTGGCTGATAATAGGTAGTTCCGGGTTTCTGAACCACGGATCACGGAACACGGGCCACGGATCACGGGAGACGAAGCAAGCCTCACGCAAACAGGAGCACTCATGCCGCACCAACTCAAATCCATTTCCAAGGCGGGCATCCCCGAAGCCATCGCCAAAGTCGAGCTCTATCGCTATCTCAACGAACCCGAAGAAGCCGAATCCATCTGCCGTGACATTCTAGTCGTCGACGCCGATCATCAGCTCGCGCGACGCATGCTCGGCCTCGCCATCACCGATCAGTTCACCGGCGCCGCCGCTGACCGCTACTCCGAAGCCCAATCCATATTTCAATCCCTCCGCGATCCTTACGAGCGCAATTACTATACTGGCCTTCTCCTCGAGCGTCGCGCCAAAGCCCAGCTTCACTCAGGCTGCTCCGCCCATATTTTGTTGCCGCTCATCGAAGAAGCCTTGCGTTGTTTCGCCGAAGCCGAAAAAATCCGTCCCGCCGGCAATGACGACAGCATCCTTCGCTGGAACCGCTGCGTCCGCCTCCTCGAATCCCGCCCCGAATTTCACGCCGAACATCCCGGCCCCGCCGCCTTCGACAGCGAAGACGCTCCCCCCGTCAACGTTTCCGTCCGCCGCACCACCAGCTTGCGCTGAATCGAGGTCCGATGCGACTGCGGATGGCATTCTCCCTCTTCTTCCTCGCCGCGCTTTCTTTCACCTTCCGCGCGGACGTGCTTTCAGCTCAAGATGTTCCGGTGGCTCCCGATTTGCCGGAAAGTGGCGTGGTTTTGCGCGACTCGCCGCAGCCGCTGCGATTTTTTGACGTGACCGGGCGGAAAGCGGGTGTCTTCGGCAAGCAAGATGGGCAGTTCGAAGCATGGATTTACCCCATCAAGCTGCTCCACAACTTCAGGCTCGAATTTCAGCAAGAGGAGGATTTGGAGCCGGTTCGTGGGGAAACGCTGCTTCGTGAGGTGGTCACCCGGCCGGAATCCACTACGCTGGTTTACGTGCATCCCAATTTCACGGTGCGCGAGATTATTTGGACTCCGCTGAACGAGCCTGCTGTGGCGCTTTACTTTGATGTGGATTCCGCCAAGCCGCTGGACATCACCGCCGCCTTTGTGCCGGATTTCAAGCCGATGTGGCCGGCTAGTTTTGGAGGCCAGCAGAGTTCTTGGAATGCCGAGGATAAGGCGCTGGCACTGACCGATGTCACGCACGGGCCGACAGCCCTGATCGGGTCGCCCGCTATCGGAACGTATACAGAGTTTATGGACCACCAGCTTGCCGCAGGGGAGAAACTGCTTAGGGTTCGGTTCACTCCGGACAAGTCCCGCTCAATGCTTCCACCCTTGGTAATGGCACTCAGTATGGAGAGTGAAGCAAGAGCGAGTGCCGTCTACCACGATGTTCTAGCCCGCCCCACGGAGTTCTTTCAACAACGCGTCGAGCGTGCCCGGAAATTTCTCGACCGCACACTTTCGTTCGAAACGCCTGACACGCAGCTCAACCAGGATTTTCTTTGGGCAAAACTCTCTCTGGATTCCGGATGGGTTTGCCATCCTCGATATGGATGCGGGTTGGTCGCCGGTTATGGCCCATCAGGCGTGGGAGAACGTCCCGGATTTGATTGGTGGTTTGGTGGTGACGCGATGATGTCCTCCTGGGCGCTGGAGGATGCAGGAGATCTCGAAGGCGCTCTGCAATCCCTGCGTTTTCTGAGAGCCCGCCAGCGCGCGGACGGCAAAATCCTGCACGAGATGACGCAGAGCGTTGACCTGTTGGATTGGTTCGGAAAATTCCGCTACGCCTACTACCACGCCGACAGCACGCCGATGTACCTCTACTCGCTTGGACAATATTGGCGGCGAACGGGCGATGCCAAATTTCTCGAGGAATTCTGGGAATCCGCAAAGCAAGCTTACGCGTATTGCATTTCGACGGTTACGCCAGACGATAGTTTGATGGACAACACGAAAGCGGGATTGGCGGCCGTCGAAGTTGGCGTGCTGCGCGGAAAAGTTGTGAAGGATATTTATCTGGAGGGATTCTGGGTGGGCGCTCTGGAAGCAGTGGCGCCCATGGCTGCGGCCAAGGACGACAAATCGCTGGCCCAGGATGCCAATGAGCGCGCCGCCAAGGCGCGGGAATCACTGGAGAAGAAATGGTGGAGTCCGGAACGACGAGCTTTCACGTTTGGCATTGGCGCTGATGGCCAGCGCACGGATTTGATTGGAGTGTGGCCAAGCGTACTTCTTGCCGTCTCGGGTCAACTGGATGCGAAGCAAGCCACCTCTGCTTCAGCCGTCTTCGCCAGGCCCGACCTCGCCACGGATTGGGGAGTGCGCTGGTTGTCGGACGAACATCCACTCTACGAACCCTTGAGTTACAACAACGGAACCGCATGGCCCTTCATGAGCGGCTTCGCTGCCTGGTCGCAATATCGCCACGGGCTTCCTCTCTCGGGATTTTCCACTTGGAGCGGCATCGCGCGGCTTACTGGGCTTTCCGCGCCCGGCGGAGTGCCTGAATTGATGAATGGAGACCGCTATCTGCCTGGAGAGTTCGCGGTCCCTCATCAACTGTTTTCCTCGGTTGGCGTGATTTTGCCGGCAGTACGCGGGCTGCTCGGTTTGGAGGCCAAGGGACTTTCCCGCGGGTCAGACGCTGCTCTTCAGATTTCGTTTGAGCCAAACCTCCCTGCGGACTGGCCGTTCTTGCGATTTCAACGCTATGCCATTGGCGACGGTCACCTTTCAGGTGAAATTCTCCAGCAACGATTGCAAACAACTCTCCGCGTTACTTACGACGGCAAATCTCCCATAAGTGTAAAGCTTGCGCCGTCAGTACCTGCCGTCGCCCACGTAAAAAGCGTTCGGCTAGATGGCAGGCCAGTGAAGTTTTCGATGCGCGATGAAGGGAGTTTCCTACGGGTGGAAATCGCGCCGGTCACGCTGCACGCCTCGCAGTCGCTCACACTCGCGGTCGAATATGAGGGTGGCATTGGTGTCGTACCGCCCATGCCACATCCGGAACCCGGCGAGCGCACTACGTCGCTGAAAATTCTCGACATGCAATCCAATACGCAAAATCCAAAGTGCATCGTGCAGCTCACCCTGTCAGGACTCGGCGGCAAGACCTATCCGCTGCAAATAATCTCTACGCTTCCCAATCTCAAAGCCGGCAGCTTCATGCTCGACAAAACTGATGCGGGATACGTGCTTCAGATTCCTTTCGAGGGGCTGAAATACGGGGTTCGCCAAGTTTGCTTGAGCGATTAGTTGCGTCCGCCAGCAGTGTGGCCTACAGGGGCCACTCCGCGGTTTATATCTGTTCTCGTAAGCTCGACGATTGCTTATTTCCTTGATCGGCCAATCTCCTTGACCTCGCGCCTTTCTCCAAGCCACACCAAACAAACGACTTACTATTTTATACGATTTACTATTTTATACTTGTCAATTAGTATAAATATGGTATACTAGTTGTTCATAGTGACGAATATTTGTAATATTTGTATTGACACAACTACGTTATATGATATATGTAGTGGCTTGTGTACATCTGCAAAACCACGAAGACCCACAAGGGCAAAACCTACACCAACTTTCTCCTCGTCGAGTCTCAGCAAACCCCCAAGGGTCCCCGCCAGCGCATCCTCTGCTCGCTCGGCGCTCTGGCCCCAGCTCCCCGGGAGCATTGGTTGGATCTGGCTCACCGGCTCGAGGCCGGCTTGCAGGGACAGAGTTCCTTTCCTCCCGCCGAGGTGCCCCTCGAGACGCTGGTCAAAAAGGTCCGCCGCGGACGCCCCGCTCCGGCGGAGGAATCGTCCACCATCGCCGTCGATCCTGAGCGCGTGACGATGGAGGAAGCCCGCGAAGCCGGGACCATCCATGCGGCCCATCAGGTGTGGCAACAGTTGGGAGTGCATGAAATTTTACAGCACGCTGGACTGTCCGAGCGAGCCTGTCAGCTCAGTGAAGCGATGACTCTGAACCGTCTGATCTTTCCTCTCTCCGAGCATGCCATGCCGGATTGGATGCGGCGTACGGCGCTGGCCGACATCTTGGGCGTGGATTTCTCCTCGCTGCACGACGATGCTTTGTACCGCAACTTGGATCGACTGTATCCGAACCGTGAGCGGATCGAAACGGAGTTGGCCGAGCGGGAGAAGACGCTGTTTCATCTCGACGACACTTTGTATCTGTACGATTTGACCTCGACTTACTTCGAGGGCGAAGCCGCGAGCAACCCGCAAGCCAAGCGCGGCTACTCGCGGGATAAGCGGCCCGATTGCAAGCAAGTGCTGGTAGGCCTGGTGCTGGACCGCGACGGTTTTCCCAAAGCGCATGAAGTCTTCGATGGCAACCGCCAAGACCGGACGACGGTGGGAGAGATGTTGGATAGTTTGGAGAAGCGCACCGGCTCGAAACCGGGCGCCACCGTGGTGGTGGATCGCGGCATGGCCTATGAGGAAGACTTGGCTGCGATTCGAGCGCGTGGATTTCACTATCTGGTGGCGGGGCGGCAGCCGGAGCGCAATGCCTGGCTCGGAGAGTTCGAGCCGAGCGACGACTGGGAAGAGGTGCTGCGAGTGCCCTCGCCGCGTAATCCTGCTCAGGAGAAATCGTCGGTGCGCATCAAGCGTCGCCAGCAAGGGGAGGAGGTTTACCTTCTCTGCTTGAGCGAGGGACGCGAAGAGAAGGACCGCGCCATTCGCGAGAGCCACGAGCAGCGCTTGAAGAAAGACTTGGGGAAACTGCAGGCCCGCATCGAGAAAGGCCAGTTGCAAGAGGAGAAAAAGATTCACCAAGCGATCGGCCGGCTCAAGGAGCGTTACCCGCGGGTGGCGCGCTACTACCGCATGGACTATGAAGCCCAGCGCAACACCTTAACCTGGCAAGAGGACGGCGAGAAAAAAAACATCGCTAAAAAGCTGGACGGCGGCTATGAGCTGAAGACCGACCGGCAGGACCTGACCGCGGAGGAGACTGGCGCACGAACACTACTCACGCGCGTGGAGGCCGCCTTCCGGGCGATGAAGAGTCCGTTGCTGGAACGGCCTATCTTCCACCATCTGGAAAAGCGCACGCAAACGCAATCTACCTCTGTGTCCTGGCCTACCATCTGCTGGTAGCCATCGAGAAGCGCTTCCTGGATCGCGGCGTGCACACCTCCTGGTGGACCTTGCGCGAACAACTCCGCACGCACCAGGTCGTGACGGTGGTGTTGCCGACCAAGGACGGCAAGGTGCTGTTCGTTAGGGCACGCTTCTCTCCGCTCGCCCGCAAGTCATGCTCCTCCGCCGCGCGGTCCTTCAAATTCCACCAAGACCTTCAGTCCCACCCGGGCTACCACTTTATAAAAGCCGTCATCGCCTAACCCGTCCAGAATCAACACTTCCACAAGTGTTGATTCCACTGCACTTTATCTCCTTTATCAGCAACAGGGTCGAAAAATCACTGCACTTGTGCTTGGCTGGATTGAGGATTCGGTGGTTCGATCCGATAGCCGAGGCTTCGGAGTTGCCGAAGCATCTTCGAAGTGCGGAGTTGCTTCGATCGTTTAGTGACAGCTGGGCCCCGTTCTTCGTAACGGACTCCCTGGTGCAGGATCAACCAGATCAGCCGACACTGTCGATGGGCGATGGTCCCAATGGCTTGATTGTGTCCCATGCGCGGGACCGAGCGGCGATACACGATCTCGAAGATGCTTCCTTTGGTTCTGGCTGCGGCGTTAGCAGCCTGATTGAGTAAGCGCCGCATGTGACGGTTGCCCTTCGGGGAGCGGTGGCTGTAGTTCACACCCGCGCTCTCGTCGTCGCCCGGGCAAGCACCAACCCACGAGGAGAGACATTTCTCGGAGGGAAAGGTCGCTGAGGTAGGGCCGACTTCGGCAATGATCTGCTGCGCTGAGTCCACTCCCAGACCGGGCACCTCCGCCAGCCGCTTGACGGCATCCTGGTGCTGGCTGAGCAGATTGGCCATCTCCTGGTCCAGTTGGCTGATCTGCTCGTCGATCAATCGCAATTCCTCCAACGCCATCTTCAGCAGCCGCCGGTAGACAGGGCTGAGCTCAGCGCACGCGCCGAGCGCGTCGCACAACTGTGCCGGTGTGGCGCGCAAGCGCTGATCGGCCAAAGCGGCCAGAGCCGCTGGGTTGGTTTCACCGTCAGCGAGCGCCTTCAGCATACGACGGGCACTAAGGCCCAGCAGATCCGAGACCAAGCTGGACAACTTAATGTGGGCCTCTTCCAGAAAAGACTCCAGTTGGTTCTGCAGCCGCACTCGGTTGCGCGTCAACTGGTACTTTCTCCGCGTCACCGTCCGCCACAGACGCTGCTCGGCATCGGGCACAAAGCTCAGAGTCAGTTCCCGGGCCACCAGCCGTTTCACCAGGCGTTCGGCATCAGGAAAATCCTTCTTGCGCCCCCGAGGTCCGCGGTTCGATTGCGCTTGAGCCAGATGTAACGTTCCGGACCTCCGCCTTGCGCCTTCTCGCTTCTCGCGTAACGGCTTCCAATACCTTTCCAGCGCTCCCCACACTGGTTTCCAATATTGGGCCGTCGATTCCATGACTACTTCCTCGGCCTCTTGCTCCAGCAGCCATGCCGCCAGCGATCGCAGTTGTTCGGGGCTGCTGCCAAACATCCGCCGCTCAAACTGGTACTCGCTTTCGATTTCGACGTCAGTCACAACTACAGCCAGCATCTTTTTATGGACATCAATTCCCGCTATCCTATAGGACATAGTTCCTCCTGGCCGGGAGCGGAGAGCGTGCTGCGGTTACCTTAACCAGGGTCGCGGGCTATCGCCGCTCCCCCAGGGGAAGACAACGACGCCCAATTATTCGCTCAATCACGCACGCTCCGGATCAGACACTTACACGGTCTCAACTTTTCCACTGTTGCATCGACCTCGCCGCTCCGGGCCGTTGCGATCTTACCTCTGAATGATTTTCATGAGGTTTCGCGGGCCGCAGGCCCTAAATGACACTTACAAGAAACCGGGAGGGGGGACCCTCTCTTCCAGCCCCAAAGTTTGGCAACTCGTCACTACTCGCTCGCCACTCCAGTGCGCGCACAGCAACGCCCGTAACCCCAATCCCCTCTATGGTTTACTTCACAACTCTCTGGATACCCCGGGGGTGGGGGGCACCCTCAATGCGACCTCGCGGTTCGCCCGGCAAACACCGCCAGCGGTCGTCCTGCAGCTGCTGAATCGTTCTTCGCCGCGCCAGCTCCGGGCGGCGCCGTCTTGTCTCCTGCCTTTGCGCTCGAAGTGCCCATCTCTACCGCTCGTCGAACCGCGCTCATCGGCGCGTCGTCCTTCAACACGAACGTTCCGCCATTGGCCTCAATGCCCAGGTTTTTCCACATGACGTCCAGATCGACATGCATCGGCTTGTCTTTCCACTCCGTGTACATTTTTTGCAATACATCCACACCGGCGGCCTTGTCGCCGATCTCGATCGCTTTTTCGATCGTCCAATCTTCATTAATGTTGCCGCCGGCGTCGAGAATTCCGCGCAGCGCATCTTCCAATCCTTTTTTATTATTGGTTTGTTTCCGGATCTTCACATCGGCGACGAAACCGAAAAGCGCTCCGCCCCAATACGTCCGTCCCCAGGTGTGTGTGTGGTCCATCCCTTGGTCGCCCGTTTGCGGCTCACCTTTGGGCATGTCGCGGACGAGGTCGCTCCACATTTGCTGCGCGGTCCAATGGCCGGCGCGAATGCGCGCAATCGGCTCCACGTACACGGAAAGGCCTTCTTCGATCCAATGATGCTCATCGGCCATCGACGGGAAAGCGAGATGGATCATTTCGTGCGTCAGCATCCAGTCTTCGGCAAACTCGGCTGGTGTGGTTTTATTTCCGGCGTGAATCACGATCAGGCCACCATCGCGGCCCCAGGTCATGCCGTGGCGCACGCCGTTGCCATCGAAAGAAACGACGCGGAGAGTGAGATGAGGAACAGGGAAGCGCGTGTAGTACGTGGCGACGGATTCCGCGGCAGATTGTACCCATTTCACCACGTCGGGCTGCGAGAGCGGCGCGTTCGGAGTTTCCGACGATTGGATAGTCACGTCGATGCGGGAGCCACCGATCATCAGCGTTGAAGTCACGTCAGCCGCCTTTGATGCAGAGGGGTAAAGGAGAATAAAGAAGGAAACAAAGTGGAGAACGAAGCAAGCGCGTTTGCTAAAGCCAAGGGTAGATTCCATCCGGACCATAAGCACCCGGAATCTATCCTATCCCAATTGCAAGGATTGCACGTGAACGATCTGTGCGCCGATCTAAGCGGGACTTTTATTCTCCGGCGTAGTCTTCCAAAAGAATCGGCTTGCGAGCGCATCCACAGAAAAAATTCCTGGACCAAACAGGAAGACAATAAGCGAGGCAATCAGAAACACGTAGGGTGCGGCAGCCGTGAACTTGTCGGGGTCGGAAAAAATGGAATGGAGAGCATCTTTGTCGGCCGTGATGTACGCCATGAGCATGTTGATCGTCAGCACCAGCGAAATCAGACGGGAAAACAAGCCGATGGCCAGCAAGAGGCCGCCGAAAAACTCGAGGCTGGAAATGGCCGTGGCTGTGAACCCGGGAGCGGGCAAGCCGAGGCTGGTGAAAAAATCCGTCACCTTATCCAAGTTGTGCAGCTTGCCCCAGCCGCTTTGCATCAGCTGAATGCCCCAATAAAGGCGCACAAAAAGCAAAAAAGGATGCTGGAGATAATCCGCGTAATGGCAAAACTTGTCGTGCCAGGACTTTGCCGTCGTGAGCAATTTATTCATCAGAGGTCCGCCGTTGTTACAAAGAAATAAGTAACCAGCATTTGTTAACGGGGAATCGTGAACCTTGGATGCGCAACTTTATAACAAATCTCAGTGCGCCGAGCGCTTTTTTTCTGGACGGCAGAACCAGCCCAGCGTGGACCACGTCTGAAACCAGGTTTGCACTTGCAAGGGCCGCTCTTCCATCGGCACCATGCTTTTGCGAAAGGCGGACTCGACCGCCGCACTCAGCGTTTTTCCCTGACGCAGCGCTGTAAGAATGGAGAATTCTTCCTGGTCGAGACGACGGAAGTAGACGGAATAGTCGATGCGGTGCACGGCCAAAAAGATTTGCGCAGGCTTGAGTTTCGCAACGGCGCGCACTCGCTTTCGTTTCTTGCGCTCCGTAAATGCGTTGCTGGCAAAATCCGTGTCGTCGTCTTCTTTGCGAACTTCGAGGAGAAGATCGTCGACGGGATACCGAAAACTCAGCAGCCGCACATAAGGCTGAATCGTCAGTTTCAGGCGCGCGCCGGCCACGTTGGCAAGATCTTCGGGACGCAGCGCAGGCTCAGCTTTACCGTCGAAGGCTTCGATGTCAGCCCACTCGAGCCGCACAATGTCCAACGCCAGATTTAGATTTGAGCCTGCCCACTTTGGATTTTTCCGCAGCCAGGATTCCAGTTGCGCGCCGAGATTGCGCAAGGTGAAAGAGCGCGAAGGTTTGGCAACGAGATAAGCCTTGGCCATGGCGTCGAAACGGCGCTGGCCGAGAACGGCGCGCAAGCCGGGAAAATCCTCGCCAAGAGCGGAAAGAACACGAAACCAATATTGCCGATTGTAAATCTCGAGTCTCTCGAAAGAAGTGAGGCGATCGTTCGGCTTGATGAACCGCGAAGCATAGCGCTTCATCGGGCCGCCGCCGGGAGCGCGTCGCTGCATGCGTTCGGAAGAAGTGAGCGGTTGCATCACGGCGCGAGCCATGGTGCGCTGGAGTTGCATCAGCTTCATACGGCTTCGGCCAGCACAGTGGCGCTCAGGAATTTATTGGCTTTCAGCGCTTCGTCGTGAACTTCTTGGAAGGAGGGAATACTGTCGTCCCATTCGAGGAGCGTGGCGGTATGGCCGGCGCGCTGAATGGCGCGTTCGTAGAGTTTCCAGACGGGATCGATCACCGGATGGTCATGCGTGTCCAGAATGTACTTGCGATATTTCGAGTGGCCGGCGATATGAATCTGCGCGACACGTTGCGCGGGAACGCTGTTCACGTAATCAAAAGCATTGAAATTGTGGTTTTGCGAGGAAACGTAAATGTTGTTTACGTCAAGCAAAATCCCGCAATCCGCGCGCTCGACGACTTCGTTCAGAAATTCCCACTCGGTCATTTCCGAATCATGATATTCGGCATAACTGCTTACGTTTTCGACGGCGACGGGAATTTCCAGAAAATCCTGTACCTGACGCACTTTTTGCGCGGTAATCCGCGCGGCTTCAAACGTGTACGGCATCGGCAGCAAATCGTGCGTATAGCGGCCATCGACGCTGCCCCAGCAGAGATGATCGGAAAGCCAGGGTGTCTTGGTGCGTTTAACGAGGTCTTTCAAGCGGCGAAGATGCTCGCGATTCAATTTTTCCGCTGAGCCGAAGTACATCGACACGCCGTGCTGAACGACTTTGTACTGCTCTAGTATTTGATCGAGGATGTGCAGCGCCCGCCCGCCATCGATCATGAAGTTCTCAGAAATGATTTCGAACCAGTCCACGACCGGCTTGCGCGTCAAGATATGGTCGTAGTGCGTAGCGCGCAGGCCGATGCCGATCCCGTAGTCCGTAAATCCATTGAAGCGATTTGCTGACATTCCATTCTCCGAGAGGGGTAAAGACGAAAGGGCCAGCGAGAACAAACCACCGGCCCCCCATCAACTGTACAGCCCTTGCGAGTAACTGAACTTACGAGGGCTTCTTGTCTTCGGCAGGCATCTTGGAGCCGTCGGTCGCGCAGCCGCCCTTGCCCTTGCAAGAGTTCTTGGCTTTGCAGCCGTTGTCGCTGGACTTGCAGCCGCCCTTGCCCTTGCAAGAGTTTTGGCCCTTACAAGCGTGCTTTTCCTTCGTCGCTTTGTCAGCCTTCTTGTCTGTGTCCTGGGCTGTGGCCGAAGCCTTCCCGCTAGAAAGCAGATTAGAAGCCTGAACGGTGGCGCCGGTTCCCGCGAGCAAGCCCGCAATCGCCGCGCCAGTGATAAGGAACTTATTCGTCTTTGTCATTTCTCTCTCCGACCTCCTGTGATTTTTGAATCTACTGCTGCCCTTCCGGCGGATTGCCCACCGTGAAGATCAAAAGTTACATGGGGAGCGGATACTTGTATCGCAAGGCGCTCGCCGGTGTGTGAGGCTCCCCTATTTGCGGCCAGTTTGCGGCCGCATGCGATTCCAGTCCGAGTTAGACGCGTTGTTTGCACAAAAGACTCAGCGAGTTGCAGGGCATCCGCACACGGTCTGGCCAGGAAAATCCTGGCCTGTGATTTCCTGATTCGTGCCCGGGTGTAGTCTACCCGCGATCCCAGACGACTCCGAAGACCTGCGGGCACCCGAATTTATTCCCCGCCAGGATGATCCCAGCACTTGCTTAACTCTACTCCAATGATTGTGGGAAGGAAGGGTCACACACCAAGACCCAACGTAGTACCCCGTCCCTCAATCCGGGGCTGTGGTACAACTGGTATCCTCCCATTGCGAGCCGCCGTCAAGCGAAAAAAACGAGAACACCCGTGACGTAGATCACCGGGCCCATTCTCCGTGCCCGAAAGGACCAGAGCTTAACTCGCCCCCTGTTCTAAGTACGGAGGTTCTTGCCTTCCGGATGTGACTCAGCTCACCTAAGCCGGGTTTTATAGTAGGCGGTCACGAAGAGAAGACCGAGAAGGGCGTCCGTGCCGGCGAAGAGTAAGTCGCGCGGGTTGGTCCTGCCTTGCAACACCAGGGCAACAATAGCAATGGCGTAGGTGGCTTTTTCCAGGATGGACGGAAGCATCAGAGGCCGATACCGAACCGGATCGGTGGCCAGGAAGCAAAACGCCACCTGCCATGCGAGGGCGCAGCCCACGAACCCGTAGTAAAAGCCGGGATGAGTGATGGCCGGCGGATCTTTCTGGGGGATAACGTCAAACAGGAAGTAAAGGGGCGTGATGACTATCAGGCCCCAAATCCCAGCAATCCAAAAGACAATCTTTGCAAATTTCACGGCTGCCTCCCCGGCGCGAAGTAACCTCGCCGCGCCTGCACCTTCAGGCCTTCCTTTTCTACTTTCACTTTCAAGGGGTGATATCTACCATCCGGCTTCACCTTTTCCAATGAAAACTCAAGCAGGTACACGTACTCCGGCGCATGCGTTAGGGTCTTTAATCCACGGTCCAGGTCGTTGTTATTGTGGAAGTAGGTTCCCCCTGTTCCGTCCGCAAGCTCGGCCATGACATTCTCGCTGAGATTCATCGTCTCGCTATGGTACTGGGACGAAGCGCCGGCCTGCAGGTCCTGAGCCGAAGAAGTGCCAAGTTGGCTGGCAGTTATTCCGGTGGTGTAAAGTCCGCGAGCGTCCAGCGCATTGATGGTTACGTTGAATTGCGCAGCCAGGTCCACGATTTGCGATTTCTCGATCATTCCTTCTTGTGTGATTGTTAGAAATCCAGGCGATATCAGAATCAGCATGCGCTCGCCAGGCAGCGCGGCCATCCTCCGAACAAGCTCGCGAATCGTCGCGAGGGTTGCACGAGCATCGGCTTCGCCAATCGAGAGGGACTGTGCCGCGGCGCTTCTTACCATACGTTCTGCAATGTAGCTGTCCCGCTGCGGGTCCAGATGGGCGCAGCTCAATTCGTCTCGGACGCCCGCTGAGAGCGCCTGGTCATTGTTCTTATTGACGATCAGATCAGCCTGGTAAAGATCGATATCCGGGCAAGTGCGGCCAATATGCCTATGGATCCCCTGAAGGTGTAGCTTCTGGATCGATTCTTGAAGTTTTGTTTGATCTCGCGTCAACCCGCTGTTTGTCCCGGAAAAGGAAACCACGGCGGCCATATCCGTAGGGGCCAGCGATTGGGCCAGCATCTTCGTGGCGCTGCTTTGGGCTCGCAGCAATTCGGCGGCGTCCAGGTGAAAATCGTCGAACAGGAAAACCAGGAATCTTTCCGGCTTTCGCCATGGTTCCGGTTGTATGGAACCTCCCAGATTGCCGGGCCGCGTTTCGACAGGAGTCGGGCCGCTTTCCGACACAGCGCGCTTCTGAATGCTGAATCCGGATATCTCTTGCAAATTGTTCTGATCAAACACCTGAAAATCTTCCCGCTTCAAATCGCCCACCGCGCGGCCTTGCGAATCGCGAACCACAACCTCCACCAGGACGGCATTTACTTTCACCTCAATCTTGGCGGCACCAGCCGGAGGAGGCGCCTGGTTGGCCTGCTGCGCCGCAAGGCGCGCGCACCAAAAGACAGCCAGGCAGCTCAGGGCTATCGATGAGAGGCATTTCGCATTGGTCTTCGTATTGATCGGATGATTCTACTCCTGAGCACCCATTGGAAGACGGATTGATCTTCCAGATAAATCAAGGCTTCTGGGAAAACCGGGGACACTGTCCCCCATGTTCCCCATGTTCGGAGATCAGGTGACTGCGACCAACTCCTGGCCCAGCTTCCATCGAAAGACGGGAGCCGAGGTCGATAATCAGGTAGCAGCACCAACTGAATTGGGAACGCCCACTATGCACCGAGCGAAAATCGCTCAACCAAGAGTGCGGATGGAAGGATGGCGACAGAGGCGGCCCGGCTCGCACCTTTCCACTTGTGTGCCAAATTGAACAGAATAATCTCGGTTTTGATGCAATGTTGGATGATGCTCATGAGAGCATGCACAAAGGGCTTGGCAGGCGGTATTAGCCGGAGTCAAGATGGGAATGGCAGTGCCACCGATGGCCGAATCCGCACGCCATACAATATCCCAGCAGAAGTGGGGGACAATCAACCCATGAGGTTTAACATAGACGCCCCACCCAAGATTTCATTCGATTTGGACGGAGTGGTCACGCTGAATAAAAGCTTCGCGCCAGGAGGAACTATTTTTACTCAAGGCGAAATCGCCAAGACACTCATGTACGTTCAAGCAGGTAGCGTGAAACTCTCCGTGGCTTCCGAGGCTGGAGAGGTGGCAATTGTCGCAATTCTGGGGTCAGGCGATTTTCTTGGTGAAGCGTGCCTTGGGAGTCAGAATATTCGTATAAGGACCGCCACCGCGATTGCCCCCACTGCTCTACAAGTCATTGAAAGGGACGAGATGATCCGGGCGCTCCGCGCCGACCGTGCGCTTTCCTACGCCTTTCTGTCTTATCTGATTTCGCGCAATATTCGGATCGAGGAGGATTTCGTCGAAAGCGTGGCTTTCATCCGGTACCATCGCGGTCTCGACGCCAACGGCGGGATAAACATTAACACCTGCGGTTTAGCTAAGGCTTTCTTCAATTAGCTTTCAGCTCGCGCGCCTTGGTGGTCTGAGAGTCTTGAGCGTCGCTTCAACATCCTTCCGTTGAAGGTTAGTTGTTTCGGATAAACACGAGAATCACACAGCATTTGGTCCATGAAGGATTTGGCTAATGGGGATTATCTGTCGCCCTCGGGTGCTCGGCACAGACATGGGATGCGAACTCCTTGTCGCGCTGCTGTTCGAACTCCGTCTTCATCTCGTCGACGGATTTGTCGACGAGCGGCCATGAAGCGTTGAACACCCACGCGCATTCCGAGCATGACCAACCCTGAAAATCCTGGTTTTCGACCCATACCAGTTTGCGACGCATCGGCTCCGTAGCCCCCTCGATTTGAATTCGAAAGGTCTGGAGATTACCGATGGCGAAGAGCTGCTGTCTGTGGGGTATCCAACACTGGCGAGAATTGCCATCTCAATCCGAGGTCATTTTGCGGTTCACACCAGGCGACTCCCGAAAATTGCCAGTAAGTCCCGATCCCAGCCATGTATCCGTCCGGGCAGCGAGCGCCAAACTCTGGTAAGTCATTACCGGACATTGGAATTGGGAGTGGCCTAAACAGAAACTAGCGCCACAGCGGATTGTGAGCGCCGGTGGTCCTCTTTGAAATCTGGAAGTGATATCCTCTCCCCTGCAAAGAAGGAGAGGGAACCAATGGCAATGTTTTCCAGAGCCAGGAATTCTTTTGTTCGGGTGGTGACGTGTTTTGCTGTCGTCTTGACAGGTTTGGCGGGAGCGTTTCGTGCCGGTGCGCAGACGCCTTCGCCGGCGCTGCTGGTGCTTGAAAAAAGTGACGAGAAGCTGGCGATCGTCGATCCCGCCACTTTAAAGATTGTTGGCCGTGTGCCCTCCGGCGGCGCGCCTCACGAGATCGTTGCCTCCGACGACGCACGGTTCGCCTATATCTCGAACTATGCGAGCGAGAAGGGCCAGTTGAAGACGCTTTCCGTCGTCGATTTGACGACTCAGAAGGCCATGACGCCCGTCGATCTGGGAGCTTTGCGAGCGCCGCACGGGCTCGCGTTTGCCGATGGCAAGGTGTACTTCACGGCGGAGGCAAACAAAGTGATTGGGCGCTACGATCCGGCGAGCAATCAGGTGGATTGGGTGCTTGGCACGGGCCAGGACGTCACGCACATGGTTGTTCTTTCCAAAGATGCCAAAACGCTTTTTACTTCGAACATTGGTTCAGACACCATTTGCGTGATTGAGCCGGGCGGAGGTCGGGGCGGGTGGAAAGTGACGCCAATCCCGGTTGGCAAAGGGCCGGAGGGATTCGATCTTTCGCCGGATGGCAAAGAAGTTTGGGCAGCGAATTCCGGCGACGGCACAGTGTCGGTGATCGACGTAGCCTCAAAGAAGGTGACGGCGACGCTTGACTTCAAGGCCAAGCGCACCAACAGGCTCAAGTTCACGCCCAACGGCAAGCTTGTGCTGATTACGGACGATGCCGGGGGCGAATTGGTGGTTGTGGACGTGGCCACCAGGAAAGAACGGAAGCGACTGAAAGTGGGGCAGGGCCCCGAAGGCACGCTGGTTCAACCTGATGGCGCAAAAGCTTACGTGGCGCTGAGCAGAGACAATGCCGTTGCGGTAATCGACCTGAACACGCTGGAGGTGACGGGCAAGATCGCGACGGGAAATGGGCCCGACGGCCTGGCCTGGGCGCAACGTAAGTAACTGCTTTGAAAGAGAGCGAAATTGAAACGAGCTGCTGGGAAATTCAGTTCTTCTTTCCGAATTTCGCGACAGCAGCTTCGATCAGCCACTGCTTCAGCACGGTTAAGTAGTGTGGATTGACGTTCTGGAAGCCTACACCCATACCCTGGCCGGGCTGAGTGTAAAGCACAGCGCCTTGGGACTCGAAGTATCTGCCCTCTGCGTAGATTTTCAGGAGCGCCTGCATTCCTTTTTCCAGCGGATTGCCAATTTCCACGTAACAGCCGTAGAGACTCAGCTCCGTGACACGTGCCGGGCTGCTGCTGGGTGCTCCTTTCTCGATGATCTCGGCAGTCGCGGTAAAGGGGAACCGCGGAGTTCGGCGTCGTTCATCTTCCACGATTTCACCTCGGGAGGCCGTCGGGGGATTCTATTCCTAATTGGGAAGGGCTGGGGCTGAAAAAATGCGCAAAATGAGGCGAAAGTAGGGGAGAAAATGCGGTTGCGGTCTGGGAGGGGGGTGGCGGGTAAGCAACTTTTACGTATATAAAGGGACTGACGTACTATTAAAGTTCTCCGCGATTCTGCCGATGATTCGCATGTATGCCAAACCTCTACTTTTGCCAACCACACGCTAAAAATCAGGGGATGCTGCGAGCGGTTCTTTCTGTAAATGAATGCGAACGAGTGGTAAGCAAGCACGCCGTTACGTTTTTTGGCGACAACTTTCCCAGTCTGGCAGAGAATGGCGCCGCGGCCGGCGATTTTGCTGTATTGAGATTTGCAGCGGAAGAGACGGTTGGAGATTGGCGTCCCGGGTTCTACCGGCTCGACTCGGACTTGGTCGAGCTAAATGATGCGTTGCGAGATTTGCAGAGATAATTGCGGCATTCCCTCCGTTTTCCAATTCTGAAAATCGTTGGCCCAGTCTTGCAAGCTGTTTTTCCGTGTCTCCAACCGGGCGCTCTCCTGGTCGCTCTTCGCTGCTAGCCTCACTCAAGCGGGTTGCCTTTTGGACAAATCCGTTTCCTCTTTAGCGTCCAATTCTGAACAGATTTACATCGTTCGCCGCGGAAAAATGGTATTGTTATGTTGCCTATCAGGTTTGACACACTAGGCACCCACGAATCAATTAAGCGAATCGCCGGAGAAATCATGGAACTTGTCGCTACACAGGAAGCACGGCCCTGGGAACGTCCGTGGTGGAAACCAGTGCACGGTAAAGAAGGCGTGTTCGCTTATCTCGTCATCATTCACGTGCTGGCGGTCGTTGGATTGATTCTTTTCCCTTTGCCGAGTCTGAAGGTTCTTGGGCTGGCGGTGCTGTTTATCGCTTTCGGCGGGCTTGGTACCACGGTTTGCTATCATCGGATGCTCTCGCACAAGACGCTCAAGACGAACAAGTTCATCGAGCAAGCATTGATCTTCTGGGCGGTGTTTAATGGTTCGGGCCATCCCGCGAGTTGGGTCGCGTATCACCGGCTGCATCATTCGGTGACGGATTTGCCGGAGGATATTTCCAGTCCAAAACAAGGCGGCTTCTGGTGGGCGCACCTGCGCTGGCTGTATCAAACCCAGCCTGCCGATAAGAAGCGATGGGCTCCGGAGCTGACCGGCGGCATGTACAAAGCGTGGGGCTGGCTCGAAACTCCCGTCATTCTTCTCTCCATTTTTTCCGGACCGCTGCTAGGGCTTGGCTGGATGGGTTTCTTCTGGATCGGCGCGATTCGCCTGGTTTACACGCTGCACATGCAATGCTTCGTCAACAGCCTGACGCATCTAGGCCACGCGGAAGAGGGCAAAGACTCCAGCATGAACGTGTGGTGGCTGGGACCTTTCCAGATAACGGCATGGGGTGAGAACTGGCACCAGAATCATCACTCGCATGCAGGTTCCGCGCGGCTGGGTTTGCGCTGGTACCAGACGGATATCGGCTGGTATTTTATTTGGACGCTGGAACAGCTCGGTCTGGCCCATAGCGTGAAACGTCCACGCGCCTCGTAGCTCGGCGTCGTTCACCTTGCCAAAAACACAATCGCCGTGGTGTTATCATGGCGATGTGTACGCACAAAAACTAAAAGTAAACGTCGTTATTCGCGGTGAAAGCCGCGCCTGCCCGCTCGACTGGCTCGATCAATTCTGCATGCGCAACTTCACCAATTCCGCCGATTTCGACGATACGTTGCCTGTGGCGGACGGCAGAGTCGAGGCTAGCTTTCGCCTGGCCCCAGAGCGCTTTGCCGAAGGTCTGGCGGCGTGGCTCACGCAGCGGGGCAAGGGCGAAGGCGAACCGGTGGTTGTGCAGGTCACGCAGGAATAACTCGCAGCGGACATTTGAAGCGCAAACGGAAGTGGCTCTCGAGGGAAGCTATGCCGCGGAATCGCGTTTTTCGCCGCTGATCGCCGCGCGAATTTCCGGGAGAGCTTCCAAAGCGGCTTTTGCACCCGCGGCGACCATCTCCGGCGTCTTGGTAAAATCATCCCAAACAAACGGCTTTACGTCCGGCTCAATAATAACGTCAGCTTGTTGCCGCCAGGTCAGATCCGTATGGCGCTGGATAATATTAAAGGAGCGGCTAAGAACATCGGTGAAGGTGCGTGGTTGTTCGAGGTTGCCCGCTTCGAGATAGACCGCGATGACGATGTCCGCACCAAGCAATAGCGCGCCTTCCACAGGAACTGGCGCGGTCAAGAATCCGTCCACAAGAGTGCGTCCCTCAAATTGAATGGGTACAAAGAGGCCGGGGTAGGCGCAAGATGCGCGCAGCGGAATACCAACCGGGCCGCGCATGTAGTAGACGGAGACGCCAGCGTTGATGTCCGTAGTGGCGATCGCCAGCGGAATGGCCATCTCCTCGAAATCTCTCACGTGGGTGAACCGGGCAAGGAATTTTTCCAGCCGTTGATTCGTGGCGAGGCCCAGCCAGGAGGGCGTCCAGCGGCCAAAATCGGTGAAGCTGGTGGTTCCGCCAATGCGTTCCATCTCTTCGAGTGAAGTGCCCGCACAGAATGCTGCGCCGATGAGGGCTCCCACGCTTGTGCCGGCGACAACATCAATCGGGATTCCCGCTTCACGCAGTACGCGCAAGACTCCGATATGCGCGATGCCGCGAGCGAACCCACCCGCAAGCGCGAGGCCGATGCGGGGGCGTTCTTTTGGTGTCGTGTCCTCCGGCCGAGCCAGGGAGCGCAGCCGCTCTTTCGCGGACTCGAGCCAGCCGAGGGCATCTGTCACTTTTCGAGGGCTCATTCTTTCCCTACTTTAACGCGGCCTCTCGAGTGGGGCCATAGTTCGTTTGACCAGGGGATGGCGGTTTTGTAACCTGTCCATTCGTCTTGTCGCAAAAAAAGGCTCCGGAAAAGGCAGGCCATGAAACGTCGAATCGAGAAGGCAGCCGTGTTGGGTGCGGGAACCATGGGTTCGCGTATCGCCGCGCATCTGGCAAACGCCGGAGTGCCATGCATTCTGCTGGACATCGTACCGCCGGATTTGAAGGCCGGCGCAGGCGCCGCGGACCGCAACAGAATTGTGCGCGCTGGGCTCGAGGCGGCGAAAAAGTCAAAGCCTGCTGCATTTTTCACACCTGAATTGGCGAGCAAAGTTTCTATCGGAAATTTTGAGGACGATTTGGCTCGCTGCGCGGAGGCGGACTGGATCATCGAAGTTGTTGCGGAAAACCTCGAGATCAAGCGAAATTTGTGGTCGCGCGTGGCGCAATTCCGCAAGCCCGGGGCGATTGTCACCACCAACACTTCCGGATTGCCCGTGCACCTGATCGCCGAATCCATGAGCGAAGAGTTTCAGCAGCATTGGGCTGGGACACACTTTTTCAACCCACCTCGCTACATGAAACTCGTGGAAGTGATCCCCGGGCCGAAAACGTCCAGCGAAGTCATCGAAACGCTCAGCGAATTCTGCGACCGGCGGCTTGGCAAGGGCGTCGTAGTAGCGAAGGACACACCGAACTTCATCGCCAACCGCATCGGAACCTATTCCATGCTAAATGCCATCCGGCTGATGGCATCGCTGGGTATGACCGTCGAAGAAGTGGACGCCTGCACCGGGCCTGCCGTTGGCTGGCCCAAATCCGCCACGTTCCGCACCGCCGATCTGGTCGGGCTGGATGTGCTCGTGCATGTGGTGAAAAACATTTACGAGACCGCGCCAAATGACGAATCGCACGAAATGTACAAAGTGCCGGCACTGGTCGAAGAGATGGCGCGTCGCGGCTGGCTCGGCGACAAAACCGGCCAGGGCTTCTACAAAAAAGTAAGGGGCGAGGGCGAAAAAGAAATTCTCACGCTCGACGTCGCTACGATGGAGTACCGCCCGCGGCAAAAAGCGAAGTTCGCATCGCTGGAAATGGGCAAAGCGATTGAAGACACTCGCGAGCGCCTGCGAGCGCAGGTAGGCCCGATTCTCGAAGGCCAAAAAGGCGACAAAGCCCAGCAGTTCATCTGGGGCGGGTTATCGGAGATGTGTTTGTACGCCGCGCGCCGCGTGCCCGAAATTTCGGACAGCGTCGCGGACGTGGACCACGCGATGCAATGGGGTTTTGCCTGGGAGATGGGGCCGTTCGAAATGATGGACGCCATCGGCGTGCAGGCCTTCGCCACGCAAGTCCAAAAAGAAGGGCGCTCGCTTCCGCCTGCGATCGCAAAAGTCCTGGCAAGCGGCAGAAAAGGCTTCTACGAATCGGAGAAAGGGAAAACGACAATCTTCAATGTAAAGAGCGGCGCGGCAAAACCCCTCGAAACGCCGAAAGGCATCATCATTCTCAAGTCGCAGAAGGAAGCGGGCCGTGAAGTTGAGCGCAACTCCGGCGCAAGCTTGATCGACCTCGGCGACGGCGTGGTTTGCTGCGAATTTCACGCCAAGATGAATGCCATCGGCGCCGACTTGATGGTCATGCTGCACAAAGGTCTGAAGCGTCTGGACTCCGATTTCGACGCCATGGTCATCGCCAACCAAGCCACAAATTTTTCCGTTGGCGCCAACGTAATGCTCATGCTCGTCGCGGCGCAGGAACAGGAATGGGACGAGCTGCACATGGCCGTGAAGCAATTTCAAAACGTAAATCTCGGTCTGAAGTACGCGCCCAAGCCGGTCGTCGCCGCGCCGCAAGGAATGGCCCTCGGCGGCGGATGCGAAATCGGCCTCCACGCGGCAAAGATTCAAGCTGCCGCGGAGGCCTACATCGGTTTGGTGGAAGTCGGCGTCGGCCTGATTCCCGGCGGCGGCGGAACGAAAGAGATGCTCATCCGCGCAAATGAACACGCGGCCGGTGGCGAAGATTTGGATTTGTTCCACGCCATGAAGCCGGTATTCGAAACGATCGCCACGGCAAAAGTGGGCACAAGCGCGGAAGACAGCCGCTCCCTCGGCTTTTTGCGCCGCGAAGACGGCGTCTCCATGAATCGCGACCGCCTCGTCGGTGACGCGAAAGAAGCCGCGCTGGCCCTGGTTCGCGGCGGTTACAAGCCGCCCGCCGCGAGTTGGCAAGAAGGCGCACAGACCACTCAAATCAAGGTGCTCGGCGAACAATTCCTGGCTGGCGCGAAGCTTGTCATTCACATGATGCAGCGCGGCGGCTACATCTCGGATTACGACGCGCACGTAGGCCGCAAGCTCGCGAACATCCTTGCCGGTGGGCCGCTGACCTCTCCGCAACTCGTAAGCGAGCAATACGTGCTGGACCTTGAACGCGAAGCCTTCGTCTCTCTCTGCGGCGAAAAGAAGACTCAGGAACGCATGGCCTTCACACTGAAGACCGGCAAACCTCTAAGAAACTAGCTCGGCTTTCAACACCAGCAACGATAGATGGCCTACGCCACTGGGACCGAGAAATGTTCGTGCGCGATACGTAACTTGCCGTTGGCGTCGCGGTTCATCACGTGCGTTGCCCTGACAATCTCCAATTTTTCCGCCGTGCGTTTGCCGCCCACGTCTCGCCCCGTCGCCTGAAATTGAAACGTGTAGCTTGCGACGCCTGCATCGTTTCCACACAGCACAACATCTATAGGACTCAGCTTTAACTCCATGCGTGTGTCCGGGTGGAAATACTCTCGCGAGCGACGCATCGCTCCGAGGCGCCCCGGTTCGCTGCGTCCCATGGCGACTTGAAATACGGTGCTTCCCGACGCGTAGAAATCATTCAATTCTTCCTCGGATTTGGCCAGAAACGCCGCCCAGAACTGTTCGACGGCCTTGCGTACATCCTCGGCGGTCAGTTTTGTCGTGACAGAGGACATGAGGCGCTCCCAAGTGAAATCGCGATCTGTCGCAGCTGTTACTCTACGCGAGCTATAGGTACTCCATAACGTCAAATCGCAGGCAGTTGCCGAAGCGATAAGGAGGTATCGGCGGGCCTCCGCGGCAATTAACGTATAGAAATGCATAAAACCGTACTATACTAACGGTTCTGCTTTATGCAATCAGGAACACCCACGTCCAGGAGAACTTGATGCACCGACCCGCACTATTGCCGCCGCGCGAAGCCTCGCGGATTCTCGGCATCAGTTACCCCACGCTGAAGCAGTGGATCTATCGCGGGAAGATCAAGACCGTAAAGACACCCGGCGGGCATCACCGCATCCCGGAAAGCGAAATCGACCGGATGATCCCGAAACAGCTGGACCGTGGCGACATCGCCATGCGTCGCGGCAACTTTAGGAAGATCAGCGGCCGCAACCAGCTGATTGGCCGCGTGATCTCTCTAAAATACAGCGGTTTGCTCGCGCAAGTGACCATGGCCATCGGCGAACAGCACATCACCGCGATCATCACCGCGGATGCCGCCAAAGAGATGCGGCTGAAACCGGGCGAGCGGGCGGCCGCGCTAATCAAATCCACGGAAGTAATGATTTTGCGCGTGTGAAATTCAAACTGCCGGGTGATTTGTGGCTCGCTTTAAAACACATTGGCTCACTCTTTTTTTCTTTTTGATCCTGGTCGCCGTTTTCCCAGGTTGGAGCTCGGCACACAGTCAGGCGGAACTCCTGCGCATTGCTGCCGCTGCGGATTTGCAATTCGCTATGCCGGATCTTGCCGCCCAGTTTGAGAAGCGGACGGGAACGAAGGTGAACATCACTTACGGCTCCAGTGGAAATTTCTACTCCCAACTTCAAAATGGCGCCCCGTTTGACCTCTTTTTCTCCGCCGATATCGACTATCCAAGAAAACTCGAAGTTGCGGGTCTGGCCGAGCCGGGAACGCTTTACGAGTACGCCGCCGGGCGCATCGCCATCTGGATGCCCGCGGACTTAAGAGTCGATCTGGCACGACAAGGATGGAACGCGTTGCTCGATTCCACCGTGCAAAAAATCGCCATCGCCGACCCCGAACACGCTCCCTATGGCCGCGCCGCAGTGGCGGCCCTAAAAAAAGCCGGTATTTATGAGCAGGTGAAACCGAAATTGGTCTACGGAGAAAATATCTCGCAAGCGGCGCAGTTCGTGCAATCCGGTAACGCGCAAGCGGGAATTGTGGCTATGTCGCTCGCTGTTTCGCCCGGTATGAATGATGGCAAACGCTGGGAGATCCCTGCAGAAATGCATCCGCCAATCGATCAAGCCGTGATCGTTCTAAAGAGCGCCGCTAATAAACCGGGCGCGCGCGCGTTTCTAGAATTTGTTAAGAACGAACCAGGCCGGGCAACACTCTCGAACTACGGCTTTAGTCTTCCAGCCGCCCTTGCTGCCCCGCCGATCCCTCCGCGGCACAAATAATCATGGATGCTCTTCTACTCTCCCTTCGGCTCGCGATCTGTGTTTCCACAATTCTTCTTGCCGGTGGACTTCCTCTCGCCTATTGGCTCGCATATTCGAATTGGCGAGGCAAGTTTTTGCTCGAAGCTGTGGTAGCGCTTCCGCTCGTTCTCCCCCCCACCGTTCTCGGCTTTTACCTGCTCGTCGCTATGGGCCCGCGCGGCCTGCTGGGAAAATTGTGGCAAACGTTTTTTGGCCACGGTATGGCCTTTACGTTCGAAGGGCTCGTCCTCGCGTCCGTCCTCTACAGTTTGCCTTTCGCCGTGCAACCGCTCATCGCATCCTTCGAATCCGTCGACCGCAAACTCCTCGAAGCTTCCGCGGTTCTTGGCGCCGGCCGCCTCAAAACGTTTTGGCGCGTGATCCTCCCTCTCTCGATTCCCGGCGTCGTCACAGCCCTGGTGCTCAGCTTCGCCCACACGTTGGGCGAATTCGGCGTAGTGCTCATGGTCGGCGGCAATTTGCCGGGCATCACGCGCACGGTCTCCATCGATATCTACGATCGCGTGCAATCCCTCAACTATGCGGCAGCCAATCGCATGGCGCTCGTTCTCCTTGCTATTTCCTTCGCGGTTTTGTCGCTCGTCTACGCCGTCAACCGTCGTGTAGGCCGCCAACTCGGCCGCCGCTTATGGACACCGTGGACAGCCCGGTAAACGCTGCCACACTAACCGCGCGCGTGCAATTGCAACGCAACCGCGCCGGCTCTGCTCGTTTCGAGCTCGACGTGTCCCTCCAAATTTCCCCGGGTATCACCATCCTTTTCGGGCCATCCGGCGCCGGGAAATCCACCCTGCTGGATTGCATCGCGGGATTGGTGCGCCCACACGCGGGACGTATTTCCGTTGGCAGGGAAGTACTTTTCGATTCGCAACTCGGCGTGAATCGTCCTCCTCAAACTCGTCGCGTCGCGTACGTCTTCCAAACGCTGGCGCTCTTTCCCCACATGAGCGCCGAGCAAAACGTCGCTTACGGCCTCGATGATTTGCCGGACCAGGAGCGCTCTGCACGGGTCGGCGAAATCTTGAAAGCCTTTCGCGTGGACACTCTGCGCAAGCGCAAGCCATCCGAAATCTCCGGCGGTGAACGCCAGCGAGTCGCGTTGGCCCGCTCATTGGTGACGCAACCGCGTGTCTTGCTCCTCGATGAGCCGCTGACCGGTCTCGACTCGGAACTGAAATCCGCGATCGTCGATGACCTGCGCGCTTGGAACGCCGCACGGCGCATTCCCATTCTGTATGTCACGCACAGCCGCGAGGAAGTGGATGCCCTCGGCGAGCGCGTCATCGCCATGGATCACGGTCGCGTGGTGAGCGAAGGACTTCCCATGGATGTCTTGGAGGCCCCGCGGCGCAGACGGCTGGCGCAAGCCGCCGGCTTTGAAAATCTCCTCAGCGGAACTGTCGTGGATTTGCGCGAAGCCGACGGCGTGATGCGCGTGCGGCTCAAGGAAAGTCTCTGCGAAATCGAAGTGCCGTTGGGCTATGCAACGCCAGGAGACCGAGTGGTCGTAGCCATCCGTGCCGGCGATATTTTGCTCGCAACGGCGCCGCCGCATGGCCTGAGTGCGCGCAATGTCATCGAAGGCCGCATCGTTGCTCTGGAAACGCGAGGTACGTTAGTCAGGGCCCGTGTCGACTGCGGCGTCGAGTTTATCGTTCACCTGACTCCGGGTGCGACACGGTCGCTGGAGTTGGCGGAGGGCCGCCGCGTTTGGTTGGTGTTGAAAACGCACTCGTGCCATTTTGCACAGGAGTGAAGCAGCACTCTGCCCGAATGCTTCTCAGGATTTTGGTTTGGGCGCCGCGCTGGTCGCAGCCGTCGCGGGCGCGGAGAATCTCACCTCGGCAGCCTCAAGCGTTTCCCCTTTGGGCGTCGCATGAATCACCACGCGGTCTCCCACGACCAGATCAGACGCCTTCCCGGGCTTGTCGACATTCCCGCTCCGCAATATGAATGTGGTTGTCGAGACGAGTTTCACTTCCACCAATGAGCCATCCGCGATTTTCACAGTGACCGAATCAGCGCTCACTTTGTCCACGGTGCCAACAACATGCTTTTTGTCGCCGTGCGCCACAGTGACGCCGGCAAGCAGCGCAAGCGATAGAAACAATCCAAAAGTGCGAAGCTTCATCATGATGATCTCCAATCGGCTGGGCCGGACAAAAGCCGGAAACGACATTATTCCACAAGATTCAGCCAGCCGAATCACCGCAGTTTTTTGCGGCTGCGGCTGACGTTTGTCAATCATCCTGTCGTTCTAGTGGTGCTGATGGGATTCCGGTTTCGGCGCGGGCGTTGCTCCATTCAAGAAGTCGTCTTCCTGCTTCTCCTCCGTCCGGTCGTCGGGCCCTTTTGGATTGTACTTTTCCATCTCCATCCGCTCATCTGCCGTCAATTGCGGCAAATGCCGAATGAATTGCACCAGCTTCCAGGTATCCTCGGGCTCGCTGTGGTGGCCTGAGAATGCCGGCATGCCTGTGAATCGCACGCCGTTCTCAATAATCCAGAAAAGCTCGCCGTCGGAAAGCTTTTGCGTTTCCTCAAGGCGAAGGTCCGGCGGTTTGGGATAGAGTCCGCTGCCCATCATCGTGTCGCAACTTCCGTCGTTGCCGTGGCAGATGGCGCAATGATCCGCAAAGTGCAGCCGGCCTTCCCGCAAATTCTCCGCCGAAGCGGGCACGGGATTTTTCAGCGCGCGGGCCGAACTCGGCAGCGCCATATGCCTTGCCCTGCGAGCCATCATTACCTCGAGCATCGTCGGCGTCGCCTTCGCACTGACGCCGTTGTGCAGAAAGGAGTACGCAACGAAGCTGGCGCCGAGCGCGGCAATCACGAGCACAAGCAGGATCAGAGTTCCGCGTTTCATAGCTTGGCAACTAGGATAGACGACGCGAGCCGCGCACGGCTAGCCCGGAATTGTTAAGGCTGGTGAGGTTGAACCATCCCACTCGCACCTGCAGACTTGCACCGCCTCTGGTAGGATACGCCGTGCCATGAAACACAAAATCTATGCGAGCCTGGATTCCGCCGTGGCCGATATTCGAGACGGCGCTCGGATCATGTTTGGCGGGTTCGGCGGCGCCGGATTTCCCAATAATCTCATCCAGGCACTCTCACAAAAAGGCGCAAAAGACATCACCGCCATCAGCAACAACTGCGGAACGCACGATGGCGAGTTGGGATTGATGTTCAAGAACGGCCAGGTGCGTCATGTGATCGCATCGTTCCCCGGTCCGCACTCCACTTATTTTCAAGAGCAGCTTGCTGCTAAAAAAGTGACGCTCGAACTCGTTCCCCAGGGAATTCTCTGCGAACGCATGCGCGCCGCCGCTGCCGGTCTTTGCGGCTTTTATACGACTGTGGGCGTGGGCACGGAAGTCGCTGCCGGCAAAGAGGAGCGCGTCATCGAAGGGAAGCGCTGCATCCTTGAGATGCCCATCCACGCGGACTATGCTCTCATCAAGGCCGAGATTGCCGACGAACTAGGCAATCTTACCTACCGTCTTGCCGCGCGGAATTTCAATCCCATCATGGCCATGGCTGCGACAACGACCATTGTGGAAGTCGACGAAATTGTCCCGGTCGGCTCGATCAAACCCGAGCATGTCGTCACGCCCGCAATTTTCGTGCACCGCATCGTGCAAGCGAAAGGAATCCGCTATGCCGGATAAGCTGCGGCTTACTCGTGAACAGATCGCGCAGCGCGCTGCTCTGGAATTGCCCGACGGCGCGTATGTAAATCTGGGTTGGGGCATCCCCAATCTCATCGCGAATTATTTGCCTAAAAATGTCGGAGTTTATTTTCACAGCGAAAACGGCATTCTCGGCATGGGTCGCCGCGCCAGACCTGGCGAAGAAGATTACGACCTCGTCGACGCGATGAAAGTCCCCGTCACTCTGATTCCCGGCGCATCCTTCTTTCATCAGGCCGACGCACACCTCATGACTCGTGGCGGCCACCTCGACGTCGCCGTGCTAGGTGGATTTCAAGTCTCCGAAAAAGGCGACCTCGCCAATTGGAGAATTCCCGGCGCGAAAGGCTCCGGTGGCATCGGTGGCGCGATGGACATCGCCGCAGGCGCGAAAAAATTAATCGTCTGCATGGAGCACACCACCAAGGAAGGCGCGCCGAAAATCGTGCGCCAATGCACCTACCCGCTGACGGGCCTCGCGTGCGTCGACACGATCATCACCGATCTTGCCGTCATCGATGTCAAGCCGGAAGGACTCCTGTTGCGCGAAATCGCTCCTGGTTGGAGCAATGAAGAAGTCCAGAAGCTGACGGGAGCGCCTCTGATGTCCGGAGGCCGATCGCCCGAAATAAAATTTAATTAATGCATCGAAACAATGAGCCGTGTCGTTAGACTGCGCAGACAACAGCGCGCATGATAGAGTTTGAGCGCTCGGCAACAACGAGCGGCATCATCAGGAGGTAGCCATGGCAGAGAACATCCCCGAAAAATACGCCGATCTACTGGAAAAACCTGCGTTCGGCAATCTTGGCACGATCATGAAAGACGGCAGCCCGCAAGTTACGCCTGTCTGGGTGGACTACGACGGCAAGTACGTCCGGTTCAATTCCGCGCTCGGCCGCGTGAAAGATAAAAACGTCCGTCGCGATCCGCGGGTTTCAGTTTCGTTGCAGGACCCAGCCAACCCGTATCGCTATCTCGAAATTCGCGGACGCGTCGTGGAAATCACACAGAGCGGCGCCGACGACCACATCAATAAGCTCGCGAAAAAGTATCTCGGCAAAGATGTCTATCCGTTCCGCCAGCCCGGCGAAGTTCGTGTCACTTACAAGATCGAACCGGATAAAGTCAGCTCCATGGGTTGAAATTCAGCAAATAAAAAAGGTGAAAAATAGTGTCCTATCCGAGACGCTTTTCTTATTTCGCAAGTCTATTTCTCTTTGCCGCGCTTTCCCTTTCCGCAAAGCCGGTCCACGAAGAAAACGGCCAAACATTCGACGGCCCCGGCGGCAAAATCTATTACGAAGTGACCGGCAGCGGCACTGGCACGCCGCTCATTGTCGTCAACGGCGGCCCTGGCTTCGATCACACCTATCTGCATATCGCTTCAGCGTGGGACACTCTCGGCAAAAATCGCCGCATCATTTTCTACGACCAGCGCGGCGACGGCCGCTCTTCGCAGCTCAAGCCCGGACAATCCTGCAATCTCGCTGACCAGATCGCCGACCTCGAAGCTCTGCGCGCGCATCTCGGTTTTGAAAAGTGGGACATGCTCGGCCACTCCTGGGGCGGCTACTTGTCAATGGCTTATTCCGCGCGCCATCCCGAGCGCATCGCGCATTTGATGATCGTGGATTCCGCCGCGCCGAAGTGGAGCGACACGCTATTTCTCTTCAGCCAGATTTTTCCAGAAATCACCGAACGCCGCGCCGGTTTCACTTTCGCCGATGAAATGGGCGACAAAGCCGCCTCCGATGCGTCCATTCACGACTATCTCACAATGCTTTTTTACTCGGCGGAGAAACGCGACGCCTTCGTCGCGCAAATGGGCCCCGGCACTTACCGCAAAGAAGTCTTTCAGTCGGTGATCAGCGATATTCCACGCTTTGATCTCAACCCAGAAATTGCCAAGTTCAAATTTCCGGTAATCGTCATGACCGGCCGCTATGACATCAACGTCGCGCCGCTCGTCGCCTACAAAATTCACCAGGCCATTCCCGGTTCGCGCTTCGTCGTCTTCGAGCGCAGCGGCCACATTCCGTTCTACGAAGAGCCCGAAGCGTTCGTCCGCGCCGCCGAAGAATTCTTGAACGCGAAGTAAGCGAAACAGAGAATCTCTATAGACGGGCGGCGACGCGCGCCGCGATGTGCCCGTCGGACGTGCGAAAAATCAGCACGAGACTGTCCGTCAAAGGCACGCCACCCGCGGGAACGCCAAGTTCGTACGACCACAAATACCGCTTCGGCAATTCCGCAGCGAGATCCGTTGCGTACGGCGCGATAGGATCGGCCGCCAGTTGCAGGACGGATATCTTTCCGACTGGGCGCAAGTCCACGCCGTGCTTCCAATAGAGCGAAAGTTTCAGAGAGTTCATCACTTCCTTGGTGAGGTAGGCTCCGGTGCCCACGGGCTGAAGCCCCATGGCGCACGGCTGATCGCGGATCGTGAGCGAAAGCAGAAGCTTGTCGGGAAACTGGGTGACTTCGCTGGTTCCCTCGCGAAAAATCGTTCCGGCTTCGCTGTCATAGGATTTCAGCGTGTTGAAAAATTCCGCGGAAGTGATACGGCCGTTGATGCGGAAGCATGGTCCGCTCGGAATGCCGCCCTCGCCGATGAGGAAGACGCCGCCGTAATAATTTTCAATCTTGGGATCGTCTTTTTTGGGATGTTTGGATTTTTTCTGTGTTTGGGCGCCGGCGGTGAGAAACACGAAAGATGCGGCGATGGCTACGCAGCAAATTCGTGAAAGGATTGCGCCCATAAGTCGCATACTCCGCCCTCATTTTACTCCCGCGGGCGGAGCCTTGAGAAGAAAGGTGATGCCGTCGGTGGTGTAGGTGGCTTTGCCGCCTTCGAGCGGCTTGGCTTCCACTTTTCCAGCGCGGACAGCTTCGATCGCGGTGACGAGCCTGGGCAAGATGGATGGATCGGCGACGGGAATGTTGTGCGCGCCGAGAACGAGCTTCACTTGCGGCGCGAGTTCGGCAAGTTTTTTGGCGGAGGCAACGTAGGCATCGAGATTTGTTTCTGGTCGATAGAGCCAGATGGGGGCTGGGTAGTAGGTATCGCCTGTGAAGAGCAGGCCGTTGGCGCGGTCGATCAGGCAGATCGCGTCGGGAGTGTGGCCGGGCGTAGAAATGATTTCCAGCACGCGGCCGCCGCCGAGATTGATTTTGAAGCCGTTTTTCACGAAGAGCGAGACGTGCCACGGTTTGGTGGCGTAGGTCTTCGCGTTAAAACCTTTTGGCAAATTGCCGCAGATCATGCCGGGGGCGAGCTCTTCTTGCGCATCGTCGCGCGAGCCTTTGGCGTTTGCGCGGGTGAAGTCGGTGTCCATGCCGTAGACAAATGTGAACAGGGAATTGCCGCCGACGTGGTCGTTATGCGTGTGCGAGTTCAGCACCACGACAGGGCGGCTCGTCAATTGCGTGACGACTTTGCGGATGTTGGCGATGCCCATGCCGGTGTCGAAGAGCAGCGCCTGTTTGGTGCCGACGATGAGATAGGAGATAACTTCTTCGGCTTGGTGCGGCTCGTAAATTGCGAAAACACCCGGCGCGACTTTGTAGACCCCAAACCATGGATCGTTCGGGAGGACACGTTCGAGAGTTTTGTATTCCGGACGCGGGAGAGCTTTGCACCAATCCGGGCTGATCGTCTGTGGCGCGGGCGAAAGAGAAGAAGCAGAAACAACGGGAGGAAAAACACTTAACACAGAGGACACAGAGAGCACAGAGCTCACAGAGAAGAGTGCCGCGAGAGTGAGAGATGCGAACTTCATTTCGAGGCACCAGAGACGAATATCGATTTGGGAATCATCATGTGGACGCCTTTGTTGCCGTCGACTAGCTCGGTGATGTGGAGGTCGGCGGCGACGCTTGCAAGCATGTAGGCGTCGTCGCGCGAGAGATGCTTTTCGGTGACGAGGAAATCGATCATCTCGCGGACGGCCAGCGTGGCGCAGGCGTTCAGGTCGTCGTTGAGGCCCATGGTGATGTAGTGCGTGGGCGTTTCGGCGCGCGGCCACTTCAGGTGCATGTCTTTGCGCACGATAAATTGAAACGTGCCGACCAGCGAAGTTTCGAGCGCGGTGATGTCCACTTCGCCGTCGCCCTGTCCGGCGTGGCCGTCGCCGACTTCAAAGAGCGCGCCGGGCGCGTGCACGGGAATGTAGAGCGTGGTGCCGGCGACGAGGTCCTTGTTGTCGAGATTGCCCGCCATAATCCACGGCGGAGCGCTGTTCCATTTGCCAACGGTTTCGGGCGGCGCGTCGCCCATGCTGCCGAAAAAAGGATGCAGCGGAATCTCGATGCCCGGCGCAAATTTCGCGATCATGCGCTTTTCATCCAGCGGAATGATTTTCATTTTCGCGTAAGGATAATCGTCGGGGATGTAGCCGCGCCCCGGACCGAACGCATTGTACGCATACGGAATCGCCAGCTTGATCGCCAGAATTTTTACTTCCAGCACGTCGCCCGGCTGCGCGTCCTCAATGTAAATCGGCCCCGTCAAAATGTGTCCGCCGGGCCCTTTGTCTTTCACCTGGTCGGTAATATCGCGCAGCGATTGCTCGACTTGCTCCGGCGGCAACCCCGCATCCTCCAGCCGCTTCGGGCTATTCGTAATCAGCGTCTCAATCGAAACCGTGTCGCCCGACTTCACCCGCAGCACCGGCGCCGCCTTCGCATCGTAGTAGCCCCAAGCCACCGTCTTCGGCGTCGCCTTCAGAGTATACGTCGCCGTTGACGGCACGCTCTGAGCACATAACGCGCTTGCAAACGCTAACGCTACGAGCCCGGCCAGTTTTAAGCGCAATTCATTGACTCCTCTTGTTTGAGGTCGTTGCTGGCTCGAGGGGAATCGGGCCCGCAGAGATCGTCACCTCATCCGGTAAATCCATCACTGTCTTCGTGCTTCTCTCAGGCAACTTACCATCTTGAACGTACCTAAACCTGATGGTGTGCTCGAAAGGGGCATTAGGTGGACAGCCGACGCAACCAAAGGTCCACGTTTTGACACTTACTTCGGCCGACTCTTTCAGCATCATCAGCACCTTTTGTGCAGGTCCGGGCCCAAAGTTGGCGGACTCGACGGAAAGCACTCTGCCATCGGTTCCGATCTTCAGCTTCATTTCGATAGTTCCACCAACGCGCGTCATCCGAGGAAGCGGAGGATAATATGGCGGCTCCAAATGTTTGACATAAACAAGCGGCCGCTTTTCGCCCTGCGCGGCCGTCAATGATATCGGCAACGGCTCCAGTGTGTAAATCGCAGACGCAAGTTGCTGTGCGAAGAGCGCCGAAACGGCCAGGAAAGCAGCCAACGCTAACGTCAGCGCGCGGTAAGTCATACGGCTTCCGTCTTCAATTTCATAACCAACTCCACGAAATCGCGCGCCTGTACATCGAACTCCTCACTTATGGGCAGGGCTTCCTTCTTCTCTGGCCCGTTCTCCAGAGGCCTTGGGACGAACGCGGTCCGGAGTCCGCACGCTTTCGCGGCTTTCAGATCTGTCGGATGGGCCGCCACCATCATCACTTCCGAAGGCTGGCAGCCCAGAAGATCCGCAGCGCCCAAATAGACCTCGCGATCCGGTTTGTAGTGATGAAAAAGTTCGGCGGATAGCACGGTGTCCCACGGCAGTCCTGCGAATTTAGCCATCTCCACCAACAACGAAACATTGCCATTCGAGAGCGTTGCCAGGACAAAATTCTTTTTGAGGTGTGTTAAACCCTCAATCGCATCGGGCCAAGGTGTGAGCCGATGCCAGACAAGATTCCAGTGTTGCTTCTCCGCTTCTGTTAAACCCCTGATTTTGAACTCTACCAGGAGATCATCGAGGATCATGCGATGAAGCGCATCGAGTTTCATCCAAGGCAATTCGCCCTTACAAACTTTATCCATCGACGGAGCGTAACCCGCCCGCCAGCGATCGGCGAAGTTTCCCCAGTCCACTTGCAAACCCTTCGCTTGGCCCCATTGCGTGCCTTCACGGACGATGGAGCCGCGCCAATCTACGACGGTTCCGAACACGTCGAAAACCAAGGCTCTTACTCCTTTACAAGAGGGGGAATAAGAAAGTGAACTGCCTTGTGATCCGGGCCAGGCCGCAGCACCCCCAAGAGCAACTGGGCCAGCGAGGATCTCACGCCGGTTCATGACGGTTCGCTCCTAGCTCAGTAATTCCTACTCGAAGTGATAAACTTCGCGGATGCTGCGATTCTTCCTGGCACTTCTGTTGTTGCAACCCGTGCTCCCGCAGGCCGGGCAGCAGGCGGCACAAACGCCGCCGCAGACTACACCCGATGATTTGCTGAAGGAGCCGGTGGCCGCGGCGAATCAGCGCTTGGCGTATGGCTCCGACCCGCTGCAATTCGGTGAATTGCGATTGCCGAGCGGCAAAGGGCCGCATCCCGTCGTGATACTGGTGCATGGCGGATGCTGGGCCGATCATCTGCCGGGACTCGATCCGCGCGCCACAACGATGGATTTGCTGCGCCCGATGGCTGCGGCGCTGGCCAGCGCGGGCATGGCCACGTGGAACGTGGAATACCGGCGCAACGGCAATCCCGGCGGCGGCTGGCCGGGAACGTTCGAGGATCTCAGCGCCACGACGGATTTTCTCCGCGCCATCGCACCGAAGTATGGCCTCGATTTGCAGCGCGTGGCTGCGGTGGGCCATTCGTCCGGCGGACAACTCGCGTTGTGGCTCGCCGCCCGCCCGAAAATTCCATCGTCCAGCGAACTCTACAGCAAGAATCCTCTGCCTCTCAAAGCCGCGGTGGATATTGACGGCCCCATCGATTTGGCCAGCATCCAGCCCATGGAACAGCAGGTCTGCGACATACCGGCGATCACGCAATTTCTCGGAGGCACGCCTGCCGAGCAGCCTGCCCGGTACCGCGAAGCTACAATCGCTTCGTATCTTCCTACCGGCGCTGCACAAATCCTGATCGCTGGCGCTTTGCTCGATAAACTTCTCAAACACGCCGAAGACTACGCCACCCAAGCCAAAGCCGCCGGCGACGACTTTCGGATCATCAAATTGCAAGGCAGCAACCATTTTGCAATGCTCTCTCCTCATTCCCCTTATTGGCCCACCGTCCGCGACACCATTTCTTCCATGCTCCATTAAATCCGCCGCCCGCGGAGCCTTATCTTACGAGAGCCAATAAACAACCGCATAGTATTGCGGTCATGTTCCTAGACTCATCCTGACTTGAATCTTTTTAGTCTGGCCCTTCTTGTCTACGACGACATAAACGTGCGTGATGTTCCATCCCGCTTTCGGGCTTGACCGAAGCTCGTATTTTCCGGGTGGCAAGCCACGAAAGCAGAATTTGCCGTCAGCGGAAGTGTGGCAGGCAGCCACTCGCTTCTGCGTAGGGTGGTCAGCTGAGGGATTTTCGCTTAACAGATACTCTGGATGATCAAACACTTCGACGAGTGCATCTTCGATGAATCGGTTATTATCGCTCATCCAGACGACGGTTCCCTCGAGCTTGCGATATGCCTCTTTCTCAACACTAATCTCAAGAATGTTTGCGCCCTCACGGGTCGTGTCCCCCTCTTCAGGGCGATGACATTTACAATCGCCGAGAACGGTAGGGGCAGCCAACACAAGAACAAACAGAGACACACCGAACCCGAGGGAGGCTCGGGGTTTTGAAATTGTGCTGAGATGGGGCGCAGCATGCTGCGCCCGTACAAAGCTCTCGTGATGCCGTGGCGGCCTCATGGGTGCGTCATGTCCTCGGGTTTGACGAGGGCGTCGAATTCTTCGGCGCTTACGAAGCCTAGTTTGATGGCGGCTTCTCGGAGGCTGATGTGGGAGTGATGGGCGGCTTTGGCGACTTGGGCTGCGGCGTCGTAGCCGATTTTGGGGGCGAGGGCGGTGACGAGCATCAGGGAATTATGGACATAGTGTTCGATTTGCGTATGATTCACTTCGATCCCCTGGACGCAATGATCCTCGAACGAACGCATCGCGTCGGCGAGGAGTTCGACGGAGTGGAGATAGTTGAAGATGATGACAGGCTTGAAAACGTTGAGCTCGAAATTGCCTTGCGAGCCGGCGAAACCGATGGCAGCGTCGTTGCCCATCACTTGTACGGCGACCATGGTAAGGGCTTCGGCCTGCGTGGGATTCACTTTGCCGGGCATGATGCTGGAGCCGGGCTCGTTTTCGGGGAGCGAAAGTTCGCCGAGGCCGCAGCGCGGGCCGGAAGCGAGCCAGCGAATGTCGTTGGCGATTTTCATGAGCGAGGCGGCAAGCGTTTTTAGAGCGCCGCTGGCGAAGACGAGTTCGTCGTGGGCGCTGAGGGCGGCGAATTTATTGGGATGCGAGCGGAACGGAAGGCTGGTGAGTTCGGCGATTTTTTTCGCGGCGCGTTCGGCAAATTCAGGATGGGCGTTGAGGCCGGTGCCAACGGCAGTGCCGCCGATAGCGAGATCGTAGAGACCGTCGAGAGCCATGGCGATACGTCCGCCGTCGCGGTCGAGCAAATTGACGTAGCCGGAAAATTCCTGGCCGACGGTGAGCGGCGTGGCGTCCTGCAAATGCGTGCGGCCGATTTTTACGATGTCGGCGAATTCTTTCCCTTTGGCGTCGAGCGCGTCGCGCAGTTTTTTTACCGCGGGAAGAAGACGCTGCCGCGTTTCCGTTGCAGCGGCAATGTGCATGGCGGCGGGAAACGTGTCGTTCGAGGATTGCGACATGTTCACGTCGTCATTCGGGTGGATGGGCTTTTTGCTGCCCATCGCGCCGCCGGCGATTTCGATGGCGCGGTTGGAGATGACTTCGTTGACGTTCATGTTGGTCTGCGTGCCGCTGCCGGTTTGCCAGATGCGCAAAGGGAAATGCTCGTTGAGCTTTCCGGCGATGACTTCGTCAGCGGCTTGCGTGATGAGCGCGGTTTTGTCGGCGGGGAGTTTGCCGAGGTCCTGATTGACGAGCGCGGCGGCTTTTTTGAGGATGCCGAAGGAGCGGATCAACTCGGGGGGCATGGTGTCTTTGCCGATGGCGAAATGGATGAGCGAGCGGGCGGTCTGCGCGCCGTAGTAGCGGTCGGCGGGGACGTCGATCTTGCCCATGGAGTCGGACTCGGTGCGGGTCGGGATGTTGAAGGCGGTTTCTGCGATTTCAGACATGATAGCTCCTGGATGATGGCGGGTAAATCTTACCGTGAAATGGTGACTGGTGACGGGTGAGATTGGTGACTGGAGCGAAGGTCGACAGTCGACAGTTGAAAGTCGAAAGGGGAGGGAGGGAGTTGGAGCGGTCTGTGCGAGCGGCTGAGGTGTCGGCTGGGTGGAATGGGGATTTCAGAGGGCACCGACGGCACGGAGAAGAGGAGAGATCGGGAGAGCGCCTGATGGACGGTTTTTATGAAATGGTAACGCCCGTGAGACTGAAGATTTTGAGGGAATTTGAAGGACCGCGCGGGCGGAGGCGCATGACTTGCCGGGCATAGGCCGTGCCCGAATCGACTCAAACACTATAACACATTATTACTATTTATTAAGAATAAACTTTAAGTCATTTGAATGGAGAAGGATAGCCGGTGCCAATGCGCAACATGGCTGGCACGGGAAGACGGAAAGAAGTGAGCGAATGATGTAACGAAGTAAGGAAGGGGAGAGGGTCTAGGCTTAGCCGGTGCCGGGATTACTGCCGCGATAGGGTGGCACCGTTTGGCCCAGCGATGATGTAAACGTTTGGATTCACAGAACTTCTGGCAGCCTACGTGCCCGAGAGCAGCTTCGCAAGGCCGCCGACATAAAGAGGGCGCGATGAATCGTGCCCCCACACTGGCGATGTGGGTTATTCGTAGCGGAGGGCTTCCATGGGGTCGATGGAGGCGGCGCGGCGGGCGGGGACGAAACAGGCGAGGGCGGCGGCGGCGACGAGGATGAGGGTAACGCCAGCGAGGATCCAGGGATTGCGGGAGCTTTCGTTGACCCACTTGGTGGCCAATTTGTTGAACGCGAAACACAAGAAAATGCCCGCTGCGATGCCAGCTCCGACATTGAGCGCCGTCGTGGAAAGAACTAGGCGGAAGACGTCGCCAGCTTTCGCGCCGAGTGCCATGCGGATACCGAATTCGTTGGTGCGCGTGGCGACGCCGTAGGAGACGACGCTGTAAAGCCCAACCGCCGCGAGCAAAAGCGCGAGAACCGAGAACATACCGAACAGGACAGCCACAAGACGTTGCTGGCCATACTCGGGGAGGTTAGTGATCCAGCCTTCGAGATCGCGCACGTCGCTGATGACCTGCTGATCGGGGTCCACCTGAACGATCTGGGCGCGAATGTCGCGAAGGACCGAGAGAGGCGGGATGTGGGTGCGCACAAGGACCTGGGTAAACATCCACATTTTGAGGGTGTAGGGAATGTAGACGGCGGGCTTGACCGGGTTCCGCAGACCATCGTCGCGTGCATCCACAACGACGCCGATGATTTGCAGCCAATCGTCGCTGCCCGGAGCGGCCGGGGCATAAAGAGGATCGGCTTTCAGGCCGGAAGTACGCACCCGCTGGCCGAGCGCGTTGCCGTTTGGCCAATATTGGCGCGCCATGGTTTGGTTGATGACGGCGACTGTGGCTCCGCGCATCGTTTCGGCATGATCCCAGAGGCGGCCCTGAGCGAGAGGAATATGAAGCAAAGGAAAGTATTCGGGACTGACCAGGTTGAGCCGCGCTTCGTGCTTTTCTCCATCGTTGATGCCCATGATTTCGAAGCGGTTGTCGTTGCCGTTCAGAGGCGGTGTGGCGTTTGTGGAAATAGCGGCTATGGCGACTTCCGGCATGGAAGCGAGGCGAGCGCGAAGCTGCTCGAAATATTCGGAGCGCTCCTTCCAGGAATTGTGCGTGTTTTCGTGGATGGGAATCGGGACCGACATCGCGAAGTGCGGGTCGTAGCCGAGATCGGCTTTTACCAGTTTTAGGAAGCCCTTGCCGGCGGCGCTTGCCGCTGCAAGCATGAGCAGTGTAAGCGCGACCTGCGCGCCGACCATCAAGCTATGAGTGCGGCGAGCGCGGGCGCTGCCGCTGATACGCCGCGTGCTGCTCTGCATCAGGCGGGCCAGATCAGGGCGTGAAAGCTGGAGAGCGGGCCATAGGCCGAAGACGATCGTGGTGGCAACGGCCAAGGCGATGCTGAACAACAGAACGGGAACGTTCATCTTGATCACGGATTCGGCGGCGAAGGCGTTCTTCGGCAGCCATGCGGTCATGAATGCGAGGCTCTTCCATGCCAGCAGCACGCCGAGCAGAGTTCCTGCCACGGCGATGGAGAGCGACTCGGTGAGCAACTGGCGAATCATCTGCCAGCGGCTGGCACCGACTGCTGCGCGTACAGCCAACTCCTGTTGGCGCTCCGTTCCCCTCGCCAGCAAGAGGATCGAGACGTTGGCGCAGCCGATCAGCAAGAGTGAACCAACCGCGCCGAGCAGCAAATAGAGGATGGGCCCGAGCGGCCTCGCGTAAATCTCCACGATACTGCGCAGATTTACGCGGAATGTATCGGGATAACGTGTGGGCGTTTGCTTCGCGAACTGCTCGAGGAGCGGCTGAAGCTCTGCGTTTGCCTGGGCGGCCGTAACGCCCGGCCTCAGTTTGAGCGAACCTCCGTAGTATTTGTCGGGGTCGTTGGTGAGCTTGAGCGGGAGGTAGACGTCGGCTTCTCCCCAGCGAAAACGCGGGCCCATGACTCCAACGATTTTGTAGGGTTTATGAACCAGTTGAATGGTACGGCCCACAACGTTTGGATCGCCTACATAATAGCGCTGCCAAAATGGATAGCTGAGTACGACGACAGCTTGCGATTCCTGACCAAAGGGTGCGTCGGAGGGAATCAGCCAACGGCCCATCACGGGGGCGCTGCTCCAATGATTGGGAGCTTCCGGAGAAATGTCCATCCCCTGGACATCTTCCGGAAGGTCGCCATCGGTCGTGGTGAGGTTCCAGCCTCCCATGGCGACGACGCTTTCGAACGATTTGGTTTGGCGAAGTAGTTCGATTTCGGGCCCGTTGAGGCCGGAGAAACGATCATGGCCGGACTTGTCCGTGAGCCGAATTTCCATCATGCGATCAGCGCCGGGATAGGGGAAGGGGTCGAGCAGTACCGCGTAGATGACACTGAACACAGCACTTGTGGCTGCGATGCCGAGCGCGAGGGAGAGTACTGCGGTCAGCGTAAAACCAGGGCGCCGGCGAAGTTCACGCAAGGTGAAACGCAAGTCAAAGCGGGAGGAGTGCATAAGGGCCTCGCACCATTGGACGAAGGACTTGATGCTCAGTTAGTAGACGAGAGTTGCAGAGAATAGTTCCATGAGGCGTTGTAAATTGTTTGGAAGTTGTTAAGCGCGGCCTGTGGTGTGGAGTTGGGCGATTGGAAACAGGGCCGTTTGCGGGTAGGGTGAAGTGGGGGAGCGAGAGGGCGGCGTTGTGTATAATTGAAGCCTTGGGGAAGTAGCGGAATTCATGCCAGAAGAGTCAAAAACGGTAAAGGCTAGCGCGGACGTGTTGGCGGAGAGGCGGCGGAGGTTTCGGCGGACGCGTGTGCGCGAGCTGAAGATGATCGCCAATGCGCTGGCATCGACGAAGCATCCGGTATTGGTGCACATCATTCCGATGCGCCGGTGCAATCTGGATTGCGGGTATTGCAACGAGTACGACAATGTATCGAAGCCCGTGCCGCTGGAGGAGATGAAGAAGCGGCTGGACATCCTGGCGGATATGGGGACGTCGATCATCACCATCAGCGGCGGCGAACCGCTGATGCATCCCGAGCTGGAAGAGATCATTCGCCACATTCGGAAGCGCGGGATGATCGCGGGAATGATTACGAACGGCTTCTTGCTGAGTAAAGAGCGGATCGGCACGCTGAACGAAGCGGGGTTGGAGCACCTGCAGATCAGCATCGACAACCTGGTGCCGGATGAGGTCTCGAAGAAGAGCTTAAAGACACTGGATATACGGCTGGAATGGCTTTCGGAATTCTCTGTTTTTCAGGTGAACATCAATTCGGTGCTGGGAAGCGGAGTGAAAGATCCCGAGGACGCGCTGAAGATTGCGCACCGGGCCGTCGAACTGGGATTTACGAGCACGGTGGGGATTATCCACGACCACAACGGGCAGTTGAAGCCGCTGGGACCGCGCGAACAGGAAATTTTCGAAGAGATCATGACCTTGGGGAAGCGGTCGTTCTCCAGGTTTAACGATTTTCAGCACAGTGTGGCGCGCGGCAAAGAGCACGACTGGCGCTGCCGCTCGGGTGCGCGCTATTTGTACATTTGCGAGGACGGGCTGGTGCACTGGTGCTCGCAACAGCGCGGCTATCCTGGGATTCCGCTGGCGCAGTACACGGATGAGATGCGCCACCGGGAGTTCTACACCGAGAAATTTTGCGCGCCGATGTGCACGGTTTCCTGCGTCCAGCAAGTCGGCATACTCGACAACTGGCGCGGCCCGCAGACCTTGAAGCCGACGCCGATGGCGCCGCCAGCGCCCCAGCCCGAGCTGGTGCAAATCGGCGGTACACGAAGTGACGCCTGATCGCGAACTAAATTTCCTCCTGCCACCGACTGTCTAGTTTCTCTCCGCGCACATGGGTGGGTGTGATTGATTGACGATGGAGCCCGGCTTCCGAAGAATGAAAGCATGCCCGGCGCAGCGATTGAAATCGAAAATCTGACCAAGGACTACCCGTTCGGGTTCCTGCACCTGAAGAAAAAGAGGTCGCTGGAAGGCTTGACCATGCAGGTCGAGGACGGCGAAGTGTTCGGTTTTCTCGGCCCGAATGGCGCGGGAAAATCGACGACGATCAAGTTGCTCGTGGGGCTGATTTTCCCGGACGCGGGATCGGCGCGGATCCTGGGGAAGCCGACAACCGATATTGAAATGCACCGCGACATTGGGTATCTGCCGGAGCAGCCGTATTTTTACGATTATCTGACGGCCGCCGAGGTGCTGGACTATTTCGCGCGGTTTCACGATTTGACGGCGGCAGACCGCGGCGAGCGGGTGACGCGGATGCTGAAAAAAGTCGGGCTGGAGACGGCGCGGAAGATTCAACTGCGGAAGTATTCGAAGGGGATGTTGCAGCGAGTAGGGTTGGCGCAAGCGATTCTGCACGATCCGAAAGTGGTGATTCTGGATGAACCGATGTCGGGACTGGATCCGATCGGGCGGCGGGAAGTGCGCGACATTATTCTGGAATTGAAGCGGGGCGGGAAGACGGTGCTGTTCTCGACGCACATTTTGTCCGATGCGGAGATGCTGTGCGACCGCGTGGGCGTGATTGTTGGTGGGAAGTTGCGGGGTGTTGGCGCGCCAGGCGAAATCGTGGGGATGAAAGCGCAAGGGATGGAAATTCTGTTCGAGTTGCCAAATGGCCGCGCGAATGCGGGGCCCGTCATCGCGAAATCAACAAAGACCGGCGACCGTTACCGCATGCAAGTCTCCGAGGAAGAGTTGTACCCAGCGTTGGATCAGCTTCACGGAGTGGGAGCGAAGATTCTTTCCGTGGCGCAGGTGAAAGCTTCGCTGGAAGAGTACTTTATGCATTTGATTGAGGCGGACCGGGCGCAAGCGGCAGCAGTTGAGGTGAGCGGGAAATGAGGCGCGCTGGCGCGGTGGCGTTAAATACCTTTCGCGAAGCGGTGCGCGACCGCGTCTTGTACAACCTGGTGTTTTTTGCGCTGCTGATGATGGCGGCGGCGATCTTCGTCGGGGGAATCTCGATTGGGATCGAAGAGATGGTGATCAAGAGTTTGGGCTTGAGCGCCATCAGCGTGATCGGACTTTTGATCGCGGTGTTCATCGGCGTGGGGCTTGTTTATAAAGAGATGGACAAGCGGACGCTGTATGCGCTGCTGGCGAAGCCGGTGCGGCGTTGGGAATTTCTGCTGGGAAAATTCGGCGGGCTGGTTCTGACGCTGGCGGTAAATACGGCGGCGATGTCGGTTGGGTTGTTCGCGGCACTGCTCTATGTAAAGCACCATCTGGAGCGGGCGGACGGCGTGCTGCTCATCGCTATTTATTTTGTTTTGTTGAAACTGATGCTGGTGGTTGCGCTGGCGCTGCTCTTTTCCTGCTACACCACGCCATTGCTGGCGATCCTGTTTACGTCGGGGCTGTACATCGCAGGACTCTTCGTCGAGGAGATGCGAAATTTCCAGTTCACGACACCGAATCCAGCAATGGAAGGTCTGTTTCGGGCACTCTCCTACCTTCTGCCGAATTTTGAAAATTTCAATGTGATGGCCGCGGCAGCGCACGGACGGGAAATTCCCGGCGCTTTGATACTGCAGAACTCAGCTTACGCGGTGTTGTACAGCGCTATAGTGCTGCTGGTTGCAGCGGCTGTTTTTTCACGGCGGAATTTGAAATGACTTCCGCGCGCTCGAAGAATTGGCTGCTGCTCGTTTTGTTGCCGCTGGGATTTGCCGGCGTGTGGAAGCTGCAGCAGCGTATCGACGGTCAGCGAGCCGCTTTGCATCAGGAGCGCGACGAACTCGTGCTGCGCTCGGGCAAGCTGGTGAAAGCGATGAGCCTCGAATATGCGCCGCTGATGGCGGATATTTACTGGACACGCGTGGTGCAATACTACGGCGACAAACGCGCGCGGCATGATCCCAGTTTCGATTTGCTGTGGCCTCTGCTGGACCTCACGACGACGCTCGATCCCAATTTACTGGTGGCGTACCGCTTCGGCTCGACATTCTTGAGCGAGCCTTCGCCGCGCGGGGCGGGACACCCGGAACTGGGGATCGCGCTGCTGGAGCGGGGGATCCGGGCGAATCCCGAGTACTGGCGGTTTTATGAGGACTTGGGATTTATCTATTACTTTGAGTTGAAAGATTACGCGAAATCCTCGGCGGCGTTTGCCGAAGGAAGCAAAAATCCGGACGCGCAGATATGGATGAAAATTATGGCCGCCAAAATTGCGGCCGAAGGTGAGTCGCTGCAGACTTCGATCTTTTTGTGGAGCGAGGTTTACCAGACGGCGAAGGATCCACAGGTGAAGGAAAACGCGCTGACGCACCTGCAACTGCTGCGAGCCGAGCAAGATTGCAAGCAATTGGATGCGCTGGCGGACGAATTTCAAAAGCGAATGACACGGCGTCCCGCCCGGATGAGCGAATTGGTTCAAGCAGGCCTGATTCCGCGCCTGCCTGTGGACCCGCTGGGCTTTCCGTATGTCTTCGGGCCGGGCGGCAAAGCGGCGCTAAACCTCGACAGCCCACTGCTGGAGCAACAGCTTCTGCACCAAGACTCGAAGTGAAAATCCTGCAATGCCGGGCTAATCCTCTGACTTTTCCGTTTGCGAGGTGGTGCAGAGCAGCGTCATTTGAGGGTCGATGACGAGCTTGTGCGGCGGAGTTTGCACCGGGAAGTGGAACGAAGTTTCGGGGCCGGCAGCGACGACGGCGCCGAGATAGACTGGGTGCCCCGGGCCATTGTTGGCGTAGATGGGAACGTTGGCGATGAAGGAACGCGGGACGCCGGTTTGAAAGAGTCTCCCGCGGACGACTTCTCCTTTGTCGGTATGGTGAGTGGAAAATTCCACGCGATAGTGCGGGATGCCTGTGCCGCGCACCCATTGCTCGAAAAACCATTCCATGCTGCGGCCACCTTCGAGATCCATGGCCGGGGTCAGGACAGCTTCGACTTCGTGCTGCAAATCGTCGGTGGAGAGAGCGCGGTAGGCGTACTTCGAGGACAGGTTGCGCAGCAGGGCTACAAACTTCGCGTCGGGATCTTTGGCGCCGGGTTGTCGGAGCATCTCACGGAGCATGTGAATCACCCAGGAGCCTTTGCCGTAAATTACTTCCTCAAAGCCGAAGGGCGACTTGGAAGAATTCAGCCGGTTACCGAGAGCGAGCGCGCCAATCTCGGCAGCCGGTGTGTCCGAACCGGGAATTTTTTCCTCAAGCTGTTTGCGGTAGCGCTCGAGCCAGCGGCGAAGCTCGTGTTCGGAGGGCTTTCGGCTATCCGCGAAGAGCAGCGCAAGATAATTGGCGATCGCCTCGTCGATCCATTGATCCCGGTAACTGGACCAGCCGACCACGTTGCCCCACCACTGATGCGCGACTTCGTGATAGGGAACGATGTCCGTAAATGCTTCCTGGTGAGTGGAAGAGATCCCCGCCCGGTTCTGCGCTTCGGGAGATAAGAAAGAATACGTAGAGATGTAGAGCAACCCGGGCCAGCCCTGACCGAAAGTGCCGGGGATTTGTGAGACGCTCAGCGTGCGAAAGGGAAACGGCCCGCTAAATTTTTCATAAAACCGGACGGAGGAGTCGATGTCCTTGCCAAGTTGTTTGAGCGCATCCGCGGGGCTCGGCGGCGGAGGATGCATGGCCTCGCGACTCCTGCCGCCAGACATGCTGAAGGGAACCTCGATCGGTGGGAGCGGATCGGCACTCTGCGAGTCGAGACGGTTGCTGAGGGCCTGTTCGAGCTGGCGGTTGGCGTAGAGATCGATCGTGCGCGAATCGATGGTGACGGAGTTGGAAGCGTATTCACCAAGATTGAAACCTGCGATGGAAAGCGGCTTTTCACTGCGCCAATGGCCGACGCGAGAATCGCCGGCGATCTGTTCATCGATCTTGGCGCCGGTGGCGACCAGTTTCAAGTGGCGCGGCCAGCGCATCGTAAGGTCATAAGGAGCAAATTCCGCTTGATCGCCGAGGTGGGGATACCAGCTTTCGCGGGCGCCGACGAAGAGCACTTCGTTGCCTGCGTTTTCGATGACATTGCCCCGGTAATGAAAATGAATCGTGAACTCCTGGCCTTTTTGCGAGGGCTGTGGCAGAACGACGTGGATGTAGTCGTTGCCGCGGATGCTCCGCTCCTGCAGGTTTAAACCTTCATTTTGAAAATAAAGCAGAGGCTTGTTTTGTTCGTCCGTGACGGTCTCGGCGCGAAGTGCTCGGGAAAGCTGAAAGGTCAGGACGCGCTCTCCGGAAGTCTCGGCGCGAAGGTGGACGGCGGCGGTGGAGTCGAGGGAATTGTCCGGCAGAATGGAGGTGTCCAGAGCGTAATCGAGAGCGCGGAAAGCGACGGGTGGAGGAACGGAGCCCGGGACGCTGTACGAGGCCCAAACATCATAGAAAAGTGACGCGCCTGATTTGCGGCGCTGCCCGAGCAAGACTTGCTCTCTCCGCTGAGGATCGAAGAGTAGATCGAACGGACCGGTCTCGACGCCTTCGAGCGCGGCGTAGAAATAAGGCTTCGGATTCTGCGAGAGGTGGTCTTCCAAAATGCGCAAGGACTGAGAAGCATTGAGCTGGGCCACGAATGGGTCCGAGAGGGAAGCGAAGGCGGTGTCCACTTGCGGCTCGAGTTTGGCAGTTCGGAATTGATGGAGGAGATCATCAGCGGCGTCATCGGTGAAACGGACGTAGGCGCTGAGAAATACCTGATCGAGAACAGGAGCGCCGAGAAAACGCGCCATCTGCTGTTTTTCGACGACTTCGCGCGGGAAGGCCAGAGCATGACCGCGGCCGGAGAAGACGAAGCCGGTGATGCGGCCGTTGATGGGAGCGAGGAAAGCGAGTTTGCCTTCTTCGAAATAGATTTCCACATCGCCGCGGCGAAGCTCAATGCGGTTGGCGGTGACAAGCTGGTAAGTGGTAGCGGCGTCGAGACGCAGGCCGGTAAGCGCGTCGTAGAGTTCGTGTGGCGATTGATCGGCGGCGAAGGAGACGGGCGGCGCGATAAGACGCCACAATACGAAAAGTGCCGCCGCTGCCCGCATGCAAGAAGTGTAGTCACATTCGGCATGGCGGAACAAGGCCGCGAGGAGCGGGAGAGTAAGGAGGATTAGAATTAGATAATGGGCCATTCCACATTATTTAGACGCGCCCTGACGCTGTATGCCGTGATGTTTTTTGCGGCGGTTGCGGCCCGCGGGGACACGATTGTTCTGAAGAATGGGCGGCGTATTGTTGCTTTCAACGTTCGAGAAGAGGGCGACAAGGTGAAGTATGAAACATCCGCCGGGGAATTGAGCCTGCCGAAATCGATCGTCGACCATATTGAAAAAGGCGGCGGCGTACCGATGGGGGATTCGCCCGCGGCCGCAGCGGCGAGTTTGGCGATCGCGCCGCCTGCCATGGCAGCAGCCAGCGGGGGCACGGAATTTGAGAGCGGCGCGGTACACGACGGCGCGATCGACCGGGAATACATTGGAAAACTTGAGGTAGCAGCGCGAACCGGTGGGCAACGCGCGAATATGGGCGCGGCGCTGGCGCATCATGCCGCCGCACAGTTTGAGCTGGCGCGCGGCGACATGGAACATGCGCTTACGGATGAACGCACGGCGCTGACGTATGCTCCGGAAGAACCGGCTCTGCTGATGAACGTGGCCTACATGCATTTGCGCAGGAGCGAGTACAAGCAGTCGCTGGATTATCTGGAGCGGGCGCGGCGGTTTGCGCCGGAAAACGCGGACGTGGCGAAGCTGGCGGGCTGGGCCTACTACGGATTGAACAAAATCGATCAGGCTGTCGTGGAATGGAAACGTGCGCTGGCGCTGCGAGCCGATCCGGAAGTGCAAGCGGCGCTGGACAAGGCGCAGCGAGACAAGCAGGAAGAAGAAAGTTACAAGGAGAATGAGAGCAGCCACTTTACGCTGCGTTACAGTGGCTCGGCAGAGCCGGCTTTGGCGCGCGATGTGCTGCACACACTGGAGGGACATTTTTCCGCGATCGAGTCCGAGTTGAATTTTTCGCCGCCGGATTCCATCGGCGTTGTGCTTTATACGCAGCAGGCGTTTTTGGACATTACGCAGGCGCCAGGGTGGGTGGGCGCGCTGAACGACGGACGCATTCGCGTGCCGGTGCAGGGATTGGGTGGCGTGACGCCGGAATTGTCGCGCGTGCTAAAGCACGAACTGACGCACAGCTTTGTGGGGCAGAAGTCGCGCGGGCACGCGCCTACCTGGATACAGGAAGGATTGGCGCAGTGGATGGAGGGAAAACGCAGCGGCGGAAACGCGTCGGTTTTGGCGCAAGTCCATAAGGAAGGGCATGCTCCTTCGCTGGGGGAGTTAGAGGGATCGTGGATGGGGCTGCCGAGGGATGCGGCGGCATACGCGTACGCGTGGGCGCTCGCGAATGTTGAATACATCGTGCAGACCGACGGCATGGGCGATATCGAACGCATCCTGGACCGCATTGGCAGCGGCAGTTCCACGGAAGCGGCGCTGCGCGAAGTGCTGCACAGCGATTACAACGATTTGATGCAGTCCACCGCGGAATATCTGAGCAAAACCTACGGACGATAGCCGGGTCGATTAGTCACAATCCATCTAAGAATTCATCAGCAAAGCAGCCAATAGAACGGCGCGGGCAGGCATGGTGTTGATGAAGATGTGCTCGTCGGCGGAATGAGCGCCGTGGCCGACGGCGCCGAGACCGTCGAGTGTGGGGATGCCGAGAGCGGCGGTGAGATTGCCGTCGGAGCCGCCGCCGGCAGTGCTTTCGCCCAGAGTAAGACCCATTTGTGCAGCTAGCGCTTTGGCTTTGGTGAAGAGCGCGGCACTGCGTTTGCGTTCGAGCGGAGCGCGATTGAAGCCGCCGCGAATTTCGAGTTTTGCACCGGGATGGCATGGACGAAGAGCGCGGAGTTTGCGTTCGAGGCGGCGCATGTCGGAGACGCGGAGCGCGCGGAGATCGAGGACGGCGCGCGCACGTTCGGCGATGACGTTCACACGCGTTCCGCCTTCGATGATGTCGGCGTTGATGGTCACGCCGCGGCGGAGATCGTTCCACTGCTCGATGTGCATAAGTTGCCGCGAAAGTTCGTGGATGGCGTTGATACCTTCATGGGGAGCGAGGCCGGCGTGAGAGGCGCGGCCATGAACGATGAGTTCAGCTTCGCCTACGCCTTTGCGGGCGGTCTTGAGGAAGCCCTTTGGGCCGAGGGACGGTTCGAGTACGAAGACAGCATCGCTGCGGTGAGCTTCCGTTTCGATGAGTTTTCGCGAAGCGTCGCTGCCGATCTCTTCGTCGGAGGTCCAAAGAAAAACCAAACGGTGCGTCAGCGGGGCTTTCGTTTGCTGCAGAGTTTCGAGAGCGAAGAGGGCTTGGACGATGCCGGCTTTCATATCAAAGATGCCGGGGCCATAGGCTTTTCCGGCGGAGACGCGGAAGGGCATTTTGCTGAGAGTGCCGGAGGAATAGACCGTGTCGTAGTGGCCGAGAACTAGATATTGCCCTGCGGGCCGCGATTTTTGCGGCCACCAAGTGACGCGGAGTTGGTCGCCGCGGAGTTTCTGCGCAATGCGCTCAACGCGGGCGCCGCGCTTGCGCCATTCGGCTGCGAGCAAGTTGCAGCAACGGTCGGCGGGGACTTTTTCGAGACTGGGAGATTCAGCGACGACGAGCTTCTGGAGCGTGGAAAGCATCTCCGGCAAGCAAGTTCTCAAGAGACGCAGGAATTCCTTGGGGTAGTTGGAGTCCGTCATGGCCGGAACATGCTAACAATGACGGGCAGCAGGAGCAAACCCCCGCAGGCTGAAATGAGAGAGGAAATGCGGAGTTCAGCCGACGTTGCGGCGAGGACAACGAAGGTGACGGTGGGGGCCGACTTGCCGGATAGAACTCGGCTAGCCATGTTGTGCATCTACGGCACTGTGGCCGGGGGCCCCTCCCCCGTTTTTTCGGAAGTGTTCATTCTAAAGAGAATAAAATAGTTTATTTTTATAGGTTTACGGAAGTGTTCATTCTAAAGGACTTGACTTGCCTGATTTGCACTAAAATTGTGCAAGTCTCGTAAGTGTTGTATTGAAAGAGTTTAGAGTCTAGAGGAGTAAAACGCACAGGCAAGAGTGCCTCTGCCACCCAGAAAGCAAAAGCGCCGGCAAGATGCCGGCGTTGCAGAACCAATGCGTAAGAATATACATAAAGTACTATACATCAGAAGTAATAATCTGTCAAGGAAAAAACGGTATTTTTTTTGGGACTAGCGCGAGCCTGCGCTGCACTCAAAGCGAGAGCAGTGGCTCGAATTTGGGAGGGTAACTGAGGGAAGGGCGCGTAGCCGAGCTGGCGCGGGTTCGCATATAATAGGAAGTTTGCCGGGGAAGAGTGAGGCGCCGCAGTAAGGATCTGTGGCGCGATGGGGAGCAGGAATGATACTCGACGTTGTGGAGATTCAGAAGATATTGCCGCACCGCTATCCGTTTCTGATGGTGGACGCGATTTTGGAGATGGAACGGCTGAAGTACGTCGTCGGAATCAAGAATGTAACGATTAACGAGTCGCATTTTCAGGGGCATTTCCCCGGCAAGCCGATCATGCCGGGCGTGTTGATTATCGAAGCGATGGCGCAGACGGGCGGGTTGCTGCTTTTGCTGGAGATTCCGGACCGTGACAACAAGCTTCTGTATTTTGTGGCGGTGGATGGGGCTCGATTCCGGCGACCGGTGGTGCCTGGCGATCAGCTGAGGCTGGAAGTGAAAGTCCTTTCGTGGCGCGGTGATTTTTGCAAGCTGGAAGGCAAGGCAACGGTGAACGGACAATTGGCGGCGGAAGCGACGCTGATGTGCAAGATGGTGGACCGGGCCGTGCTTGATAAAGGCGCGAAGGCGGAAGAACCCGCGAAATGAGCAAGCCGGAGATTCATCCGCAGGCGGTGGTGGCGTCGAGCGCGAAGCTGGCCCCGGGAGTGAAAGTCGGGGCATACGCGATTGTGGGCGAGGAGGCGGAACTGGGCGAGGGTTGCGTTCTGCATCCGCATGCGAGTGTCGGCGGACCTGCCAAGTACGGACGCAACAATGTGTTTCATTCGTTTTGTGCGGTTGGCGGGGATCCGCAGGATTACACGTTTCGCGGCGAGCGGACGGAATTGGTGGTGGGCGACGGGAATATTTTTCGGGAGTATGTGACCGTCAACCGAGGAACGGTGAAGGGAGGCGGGGTTACTCGGATTGACAACGAAAACTTCTTCTTAGCCTACTCGCATGTGGGGCATGACGACCAGATCGGCAGTCAGACGTTATTTGTGAATGGAGCGACGCTGGCAGGGCATGTCGTCGTGGAGGATTTCGCTACGATCGGATCGTTTTCGGTTGTACACCAATTCTGCCGCGTGGGGCGTTACGCGTATGTCGGGGCTTGTACGGTGATTGTGCAGGATGTGCCGCCGTTTTCCCGTGTGGTGACGGAGCGGGAGACGAAGAGTTACGGCGTGAATACCATCGGGCTTGAGCGAAAGGGATTCTCGAAGGAACGGCTGCAGGTGTTGGATCGAGCTTTTCGTTTGCTGAGCCGCTCGAAAATGAATACCACTCAGGCGTTGGCGGAAATGCGAGCGAAATTGACTGGCTCGGACGATGTGCAGGAACTGATTCGATTTATCGAGAGCGCGGAACGCGGAATTGTGAAGTAGCGATTCGCTGCCCGCCTTTCCTCTGATGCCGGACGCCACAACAAACTCGACAGGATGGGGACTTATCGCCGGAAACGGGCGTTTCCCGTTTCTGGTGTTGGAGGGCGCGCGAAGCCAGGGCATCGAGATGGCGGTGATCGCGATAAAGGAAGAAGCCTCGCCCGATCTGGAAAAAACCGCAAAGCGGCTGCACTGGGTGAGCCTGGGGGAACTAAGCAAAACGATCGACTTGCTGCACAAAGAAGGCGTGACGCAGGCCGTGATGGCCGGGCAGGTGAAGCACAACAAAATTTTCAGCGCGATCCGGCCGGATTGGAAATTGGCGAAACTGCTGTTCTCGCTTCCACGGAAAAGCACGAATGCGCTGATCGGTGGCGTCGCGCGCGTGTTGCAGGATGAAGGAATTCATCTGGTGGACTCGACACTGTTTCTGAAGCCGCTGCTACCGGAGCCTGGCGTGTTGACACGGCGCGCGCCCAACGAACAGGAAAGAGCCGATATTGCGTACGGGCACAGCGTGGCACGCCAAATTGCAGGCATGGACATCGGGCAAACGGTGGTGATTTCGGATCAAGCCTGCGTCGCGGTTGAGGCTATGGAGGGAACGGACGAGACCATTGGCAGGGCTGCGCGCATCGCTGGAGGGAAGCCTCTGGTTGTGGTGAAAGTGAGCAAGCCGAGCCAAGACATGCGGTTCGATGTACCCGTGGTTGGATTGCCAACCATCGAACAGATGAAGAGCTCCCGCGCTACAGCGCTGGCGGTGGATGCGGGACGCACCTTGCTGTTTGACCGTCTCAAATTGATTGAGTTGGCCGACGCGGCGGACATTGCGATTCAAGCGTTTGCACCTGCAACGATTGCGGAACCGAAGAGCGGTTCAGAGGGAACAAACAAAGAATGAGCGGCGGAGGACGAGAGACGAAGAAAGTCCGCGCCGCTGTCGTGGGAACAGGGGAGTTTGGGCGCAACCATGCGCGGGTGTATCGCGAGCTGGGCGGCGCGGAACTCGTTGGGGTCTACGACCGCGATCAGGTTCGTGCGGAAGCCGTCGCGTTAGAGTTTCAAACAAAAGCGCTGCGCAGCCTCGAAGAAGTCCGCGAACTTGCCGATGCCGTGAGTGTGGCGGTGCCGACGGTGGCGCACGCAGAAGTGGGTTGCCAGTTATTGCAGAGCGGGCTCGACGTCCTTGTCGAAAAGCCCATGGCATTGAATCTTTCGGAAGCGGATGCGCTTCTTGAAGCGGCGCGGCGGCACGGTCGGATTCTACAGGTGGGCCATGTTGAACGATTTAATCCCGCCGTAGTTGCGGTCGAGCCGATTCTCAACCGGCCGCTTTTTTTCGAAGTGCACCGATTGGGAGTGTTTACGCCGCGCAGCCTCGATGTGGAAGTGATTTACGACCTGATGATCCACGATCTGGACATCCTGCTGGCGCTCGTAAAGGAACCGGTGACCGAATTGAAAGCGGTAGGCATCCCTGTGCTGACGGATAAAGTGGATATCGCTCATGTGCGGCTGGAATTCGAGGGAGGCGCGGTCGCCAACGTTACGGCCAGCCGTGTCTCCACAGAGCGCGTGCGTAAGATGAGATTTTTCCAGCAACACGAGTACATTTCGCTAGATTATGCGAGGCGCGACGCTTTGCGGGTTGGCGTGAAGCGGCCTGGACCGCAGCCTGAGTTCTCGTTTGAGAAACTGAACGCGCCTAACATTGAGCCATTGCATGCGGAATTAGACGCATTCCTGGATGCGGTACGCACACGGCGCGAGCCGCGCACCAACGGAGCCGCCGGCCGCGCGGCTTTGGAACTGGCAAGCCGCGTCATGGCGAGCATCCAGGAGCACGGGGAACGCGTCCAACTAGCAGCGTTCGCCTCACAAGAGAAAGCAGGAAAATGATTCCCCGGACACTGGTGCCGCTTGGTTCCCGTTTGCCCGCCGCGGACGTTACCGCGACGCAGCGGAGGCGTCCGACGACGCTGGACCAGCGAACTCTCGTACCGGCAATGCTGCCGATCATCGAGTTGGATGGGAAATCGAGCATTCCCCGGTCGCTGCCGCTGGAATCCATTGCCGCGCGAGTGGTTGTGCCTCGGGATGTGAATCAGGAAGCGTACAGCGTAGTTGAAAATACCTCGATCCCTCTCCAGCCGACCGACATGGACGAGCGGATCACCGTCCCGCATGGCGCGGCAGCGCCGGAAAAGATAGAAGGCCCGCTGATTCCGCCGGGAGATATCGTCGATCTCAACGTGTTCATGACCGGCGAGGTGAATCTTCTCACGAAGCCGCAAACCGAAGAAAAAACAAAATGGGATTTGATCACGCGCGTTTCGTCGGTGGTGTTTCACATTGTGTTGATTGCAGCGATCCTTCTGCAGGCAAAGCTCTTTCCGCCTCATGTGCCGACGCAGCAGGAAATTGATTTGGCCAACCGGCAGTTGACGTGGATACCGCCGGAAAGTTCGTACGCTCCAAAGCCAAAAGCGCAGCCGCGACCGGCCCAGCCGCCCGCCGTGCATGTCGATCCCAAGGTAATCAACAGAGTGGCACCTCCTGTTGCGCAACCTGCGCCGAGGCCCGAGCCGCCGAAGAGAGAATTGCCGGATGCGCCAAAGCCGAAAGTACAGGAAACGCCGCACGAAGTGGAAGCGCCGACGCCCAAGACGGATCCTCCGAAAGCACCGCTAAAACTAGACACGCCGGATATGCCGAAGCCGCAGCCGGGGCTGAAGCTTCCGAGGACTTCCTCGATCGATGACGCCATCCACGAAGCGCTGAAGGCGCCGAGCAGCGGTGGCGGCCGGAGCGGGGCGATCACCGGGCCGGGGCCACGGCAAAGTGGCACTCCCGGCGGAGGTCCTCCGGGGCAGGGATCAGGTTCGTTCGGGAATGGCTACGAGATTTTGACGGACCTGCAAGGCGTCAATTTCGACGACTACATGCATCGAATGCTGGAAAGCGTCCGGCGCAACTGGTACGCGGTGATGCCACAGTCGGCGTTGCTGGGAGATCGCGGCCGCGTTTTGCTGAGATTTAAAATCATGGCGAACGGCAGCGTTCCGAATGACGACCCGGCACGGGAGATGGGCTCCGGCAAAGAGCCGCTGGACCGCGCAGCCGTTTCCGCCATTCGTTCGTCGAATCCTTTTGAACCTTTGCCGTCGGCTTTCCACGGCCCGTACATCGAGATCCGCATCATGTTTTTGTATAATTTGCCGATCGAAGACGCTTACCGGTGAAGCTCGTCCGCCAGCAGGTTCTAGGCAGTCTCCTCCTCGCTCTCCTTGTGTTCGTAGTGCTGCTTATCCGCGCTTGGCATATTCTGTTTCGATGAATCCTGCTGCAGAGGAACTGCCGCTGGTTGCCGTGGTGGGGCCTACGGCGTCGGGGAAATCCGCGCTCGGCGTGCGGCTGGCCGAGCAATTTGGCGGAGAAGTGCTGGCTTGCGATTCGACGCAGCTTTATCGCGGTTTTGACATTGGCACGGCGAAGCCTGGGTTAACGGAGCGGCGGGGCGTTCCGCATCATCTCATCGACGTTTTGACATCGGTCGAAGACGCAACTGCCGGCGGATACCGCCAAATGGCGTTGGCAGTGTTGGATGATTTGCGCACGCGGGGACGGCCTCCGATTCTTACTGTGGGCACGGGACTGTATTTGCGCGCCCTCCTCGAAGGACTGGCCGATGTGCCGCAGCGCTCTGAAGAATTGCGGGAGCGGTTACGCGCCAGCTCGGAAGAGCGTTCTCCGGGCTATTTGCACCGGCTGCTCAAACGACTAGACCCGGAGACGTCTAGAAAAATCGCATCTGCGGATGAGCAAAAATTGATTCGCGCCATTGAAGTGTGCGTTTTGGCGCGGCGGCCCGTTTCTGAAGTGCACCGCACTGGTCGCACGCCGCTGGCGGGTTGGCGAGCGCTGAAGATCGGATTGTTGCCCCCGCGCGAGGTTCTTTACGAACGCATTCACGCGCGCACGGACGCGATGTTCGCGCAAGGCTGGTTGGAGGAAGTGCGTGGGCTGATGGAAAGTGGATTGCCGGAAAATGCCAAGCCTTTCGACTTTATCGGCTACCGTGAGTTGCGTGAAGTTCTTCGGGGAGAGAAGAAGCTCGATGAAGCGCGAGCAGCGATTCAGCAAGCCACGCGGCGCTATTCAAAACGTCAGCTAACGTGGTTCCGAAAAGATCCTGGGGTGCACTGGTTTGCAGGCTTTGGCGATGATCCACAGTTGCATCGTGAGGTGTTTGCGTGGCTTAGCCAGCAGGGCTTGCCAGAGTCGCCGCTGGCAAGCTGAGCGAGTATAATGACTTAAGGTGATGGAAGACCCTCTCGTTCATGGCTCCCTCCGCGCAATGGATTCAGGACTGACTTCGTGACGAAAACCTCGCAACCCGTTTCTACTTCTACAGCCGATCGAGCTTTGCTTGTTGGCCTAGGCTGGAAGCGCGCACCGCGCTTTCCTGGGATGCCGGCGGGCGAGCAGGGGCGCGAATCACTCCTGGAGCTTGAGGAGTTGGCGCGCAGCGCCGGCGCGGAAATTGTGGGAACGGTTTTTCAGGTGCGCGAATCGGCGGACCCGGCGACGCTTGTGGGGCGCGGCAAGCTGGACGAGATCCGCGCCGAGGCAACCGCGCACAAGGCGCCGCTGATTATTTTCGATAGCAACCTCTCGCCGATGCAGCAGCGCAACATTGAAGCCGCGACGGAGCGTCGCGTCATTGACCGCACGCAGTTGATTCTGGATATCTTTGCGAAACACGCGCGCAGCCGCGAAGGCCAGTTGCAAGTGGAACTCGCGCAGTTGAACTACATGCTGCCGCGGCTTACCGGCAAGGGCGCGTCGATGTCGCGTCTCGGCGGCAAAAGTGGTGGCGGAGGTTCCGGCGGAGCGGGCGGAGGCGCGGGGCGCATCGGCGTTCGCGGCCCCGGCGAAAAGAAACTGGAAACGGACCGGCGGCGCATCCGCGACCGCGTCGGCAAAATTCAGAACAGCATTGAAGACATTCGAAAGCAGCGCGCGCTTCGCCGGGAAGCACGAAATGCCGTGCCGCTCGGCACGATTGCGCTGGTGGGTTACACCAATGCCGGCAAATCGACTTTGTTCAATGCGTTGAGCCGCGCTGAGGTTCTGGTTTCTTCGCGGATGTTTGCCACGCTGGACCCCACCATCCGCGCGATTCGTTTGCCGTCGAATCGTCGCGTGCTGGTGTCAGACACGGTGGGATTTATCCGCGATCTGCCAAAGGGATTGCTGACGGCGTTCCGCGCCACTCTCGAGGAAGTGCAGGAAGCCGCGTTAATTTTGCAAGTAAGCGACGTCTCGAACCAGCATCACGGCGAACTGGACGAGGAAGTGGACAAAATCCTGAAAGACCTCGCTGTTGCCGATCGACCGAGGCTCCGCGTGTTCAACAAAGTAGACCGGCTCACAAAAGAGCAGAGAGCAGAGCTGATCCATCTCAACGGAACGGGAGCTGCAACAAATAGCGGACCTGTGCTAGTCTCTGGCCTCACGGGCGAAGGCATTGAAGAGTTGTTGAGCCGGATGGACGCGGCGGTGCCGGTCGATCCGGTGGTGACGATGTCGCTGCGGCTTCCACTGGCGGAAGGCCGGACATTGGCTCTCGTTCACGCGCTCGGCCGCGTGTTGCATTCCGAAGTTGAGGATTCGCACATGATGCTGGATGCTGAAGTTCCGGCGTCGATCGCACGCAAGCTGAAGCTGAACACCTTTACGAATGAGGGAACTTCGAAGCGGGCTCGTACGTAGTAGTAAGTGAGGGGGTTGCCATGGCTGGATTCCTACTCTGGTGCATCTTGCTTTTCTTCTGTTGGCCGCTCGCGCTGCTTGCGCTGATTCTTTATCCGTTCATCTGGCTGATTCTGCTGCCGTTTCGCATCGTGGGCATCGCCGTGGAGGGCGTTTTGTTGTTCGTGCGATCCCTGTTTTTTCTCCCGGCGCGAATTTTGCGAGGGCCGCGCGCGATTTGATGTGTAGGCGCCTGTTTGTGTCAAAGTAACTCCCATTTCAAGGACCGGAATTCTCCCTATTTTGACGGCTAACTGTGTCTTTCCTAAAGGGTTTGCGAGGATTTGCAAAGCTCCGGCCGCTGTGGAAACCTTGTGGAAACTGAAACGTGCAAAAAACCTTGCCGCGCTTCTGAGTTCCAAAGATCGCCGCTTCGCGCCCTGTAATTCTCTGTAACGTATTGAATATAAGCATGTTATAGCCGCTTAAAGGTCGCAATAGAGTTCTCTTAGCGCTGCAGCAACCTGGAATCGTCCTTTCGACATTTGCACAGGTTTGCAGCAACGTGCTAACGCATTAGTACAGCATTCCTCACAAGGCAACTCATTTTGCTTGTTGACGTTACAGTACCGGCCAGCCCGCTCATGTGGCCCTCCGAGGCACTCCGAGGCCGTTGACGCCCGCCGTCGAGGAGTCTATAGTCAGGCGAGCGGCGGTCGAAGCCTCAGGGGCGGCATCCCCTCCGCGACGTTTCTATGAATCTCCCCAATTCGCTGACGGTTCTGCGCATCTTTTTCGTTCCTCTGCTGATTGCCGTCTTGCTCACGAAGAGTCCCAACGTAGATTTCCGCGGCTTCCCCATGCATTTCGAGTTTTGGGGCGTCTTGATACTGCTCCTCGCGGCTGCCACGGACTGGGCCGACGGCTATTTTGCGCGGCGACGCCTCCAAGTGACGACGCTCGGGATTCTTTTGGACCCCATTGCAGACAAACTGCTGATCTCCGCGGCCTTCGTTTCGCTGGTTGATATGCACCTGGTTCCCGCCTGGATGGTTGTGATCATCATAGGGCGCGAATTTACGGTGCTCGGTTTGCGGAATATCGCATCGGCAGAGGGGTTCACCATCGCAGCTTCTCTCTTGGGAAAGACGAAGATGGTTTTGCAGGTTTGTGCGGTCGCGGTTTTGATTGTCGGCGCTCGCCATCCTTGGCTAAATCCTCTGGCGCTGCTCCTATTGTGGTTGGTCGTTGTCAGTGCGCTCGTCTCAGCCGCGCAATACTTCCTGAAGTTTTGGGGCCATTTGGACGACCGCATCAAGCAACGCCGCAAGTTGCGCATGTTGGAGAGCCACAAGAAGTCTGAGGATGCTGTTCCTCTCTGACACGGATCGCCGCGCTATGCTCGAGTTGGCGCGTCGGGCGATCGCTGAAGCTGTTTCTCTGCAAAAGCCTCAACGAGAAATACCACGCAACAGCGTGTTTTCCGAGAAACACGGAGTCTTTGTCACGATTCATGCGCGTGGCCGATTGCGCGGCTGTATCGGAGTCGTCGAGGCATTCGAGCCCCTAGGCGAGTCCGTTGCGCGTTGCGCGGCCAGCGCAGCCTTGCACGATCCGCGATTCTCGCCCGTATGCACGGAGGAGCTTCCTGACCTCAAAATCGAGATATCCGTGCTGTCTATACCCGAACCGATTCGTCCCGAAAACATTGAAATAGGCAAGCACGGTTTGCTTGTCGCCCAAGGTGTTAAGCGGGGGCTCCTCCTCCCTCAAGTCGCGGTAGAACACAAGCTTTGCCGCGAAAAATTCCTGGAAGAGACTTGCCGCAAGGCGGGGCTGATGGCTGAGGCGTGGCAGGAGCCAGAAACGCAAATCTTCGGTTTCACTTGCGAAGTGTTTTCGGAGAAGTGAATCGCCGCCACACAATTACCGCTGATTCGCGAGAGTTGGGATGCGGGACGGCAAGGAGTACCGGCCAGGCAAAAAAAAGCCCGCACGAGGAGCACCTCGCAGCGGGCTGTAATGCTCTAATTTAGCGAGTACGACCTATTCGACTTCGATGTAGTCGCCGGCGTAAACGTCCGCCGAGCTGAAGGTGACGAATACCGTCGAAGAGTTGCGGCTTACGTTTATGACCACGCCTTCGCCGAGAACTTCACGCGGCAAGTCGTTCCATCGGTAGCGGGATGGCGAGCTGCCAAAGCCGTAAAGCCGGTCCTGGAAGTCCTTGGTCTGGGGCACAAGCTCGGCCAGCGATCCCTGGTAACGGAAGATGCGGAAGAAGTCGCCCACTTTCACGCCCTTGTCCGTGCCCAGGTTCACGTACACCGTGTTGCCTTGACCGGCGGATTGTTGATAATCCTTCGATTGCACAACCATCGCCACGGGCTTGCCGCTGATCGGCGCGAAATGATCAAACGCGCTAGCATCCTTGAACGCCGGCTCCGGCCGTTCCTGAAATGGGAGGGCAATGTCGCCGCGCTGCATGTAATCGCAGGAGAGAGTTACTTCCGCAGTAGCGGTCTTTGCCTGCACATTCACGATGCGAAGCTGGCCCGCATCCAGATAGTGTGTCCCCATGGCCTTCATCAACTTGGCCTGCCACTTAAACCAGTTCACTTCCGCGGGGTCGGTTTCCTGCCGGACGACGGAATATCGATCGCCCACGCGCACACCTTTGTCCTGGCCGCGATTGATGGTCACATAGTCGCCGCGTGCGAAGATGAGCTTGACGTTTGACTGCTCGCTGGAAACCACGCGAGTCGCGTCCGGGACTTTCTGGTCGGTGACAAAGCCCGAACAATAAACAGTGGAATAGCCTGCCTGCGTGGGGGCGGCCGTCTGCGCCGAGCAAATTCCGGCGCCTGCGAAGACAAACGTGCAAAGTGCAGCTAATTTAGCGCGCATTCCGAGACTCCTTCAAACACGCCCAACCGGCCGTGCGGGGACGATTCTTTGCGAAAATAACAGGGCTGTCTCCACGCGTCAACACCTACGCCGGGACCGCTTTACACTTTTGACACTGAGGGGTACAAGCCGTATTTTCAATAGTATGCCAAAGGTCAGGAGCCGAAAGGGGCTGTTTGGAGGGGGAGTCCGCCGGATTTGTGCGGTAGCCGCAGCCTCCACGGCGGCCGAAATGGCTCGTTTAGTGCGCCTGGGGCTCCGCGAAACCCCTACCATCGAGTTGCGCTTGGACTGGCTACGCAACGATTCCGAGCGGTCCCGCTTCCTTGCGTGGCTAAAACGCAGCGGGCCCAGCGGGGCTACGTTTCTGGCTACCTGCCGACGCCGTGTGGGCGGTGGCAAGCTCCCCGGAGGCGTGAAGGCCGAGCTTCACTGGCTCAGGCAGGCTCGCGAGGCAGGCTGCGCGTGGTGTGACCTGGAAATCGAAACTCTGCGCGAGCTGCAAGGCCAGTCCCTGCTGCAGGGCCAATCCCTGCGAAATCTCGAGCTGCCGGGCAGTATCTTACTGTCTTTGCACGACTTCGCGCGAATGCCATCCTCGGAACGATCCCTGGGACTCATAACGCATTCCGAAGCAGACGCCATCAAAGTCGCAGCCCATGCCCGGACTATCGGCGATAGCCTGCGCCTCCTTCGGCTGGCGCGTAGTTCACCCAACCTGGTGGCCGTGCCCATGGGCGAAGTCGGCCTGCCTGCGCGCATTCTCGCGTTGCGGGAAGGCAGCGCGTTGGCTTACGCCCCCATCGGAGCAGCCACCGCTCCCGGCCAAGTCTCGCTGCACGACTTGAAGCACCTTTACCGCGCTCACGAGTTGACCTGGCGCACTCACGTCTACGGCGTGATCGGCGACCCGGTCGGGCACTCCCTTTCCCCGCTCATGCACAATACCGCCTTCGCCGCCCGCAAAATCGACGCCGTCTATTTGCCTTTTCTCGTACAGAATCTTCGCGATTTTCTGAAAGCGGCGCCGGAATTCGGGATTCGCGGCTTCAGCGTGACCATTCCTCACAAGCAATCCATTTTGAAGTACTTGCAAGAGTGCGAGCCGCTGGCCGCCGAAATTGGCGCCGTCAACACAGTCCTCGTTCGCCGCGATGGTTCGCTCATTGGCAGCAATACCGACTACATTGGGATTCTGCGCGCCCTCGAAAAAAAACTTCGCCTGCGCGGAAGTCGCGTATTGATCTTCGGAGCGGGAGGTGTCGCAAGAGCCGCGGCGTTCGCGCTTGCGAAAGGAGGCGCTCATGTCGGGATTTGTGCGCGCCGTGAAAGGGCGGCTCGCGCATTGGCCAACACCGTAAGCGGCGAAGTCTTTCCGCGCCACTCCTTGAAAACTGTAACTTTTGACGCCATCCTCAACGCGACCCCGATCGGCATGCATCCATACGACAAAATATCGCCTCTCTCCGTTCGCGAGCTGAACTGCCGCGTCGTCCTGGACCTCATCAACCGGCCACACATGACGCAACTTCTCAAGCTCGCTGAACACAAGGGAATCGCCACCGTTTCCGGCGTCGAGATGTTTGTACCGCAAGGCGTCGCTCAATGGGAACTCTGGACTGGCAAGCGCGCGCCGGAGTCTCTTATGCGCAAGGCCGTTCTAAGCGCTTTGCGCGCGGAAGAAAAGTCCCGCCAGCACAGTCAATCCAGAAATGCGATAATGCCGCCTTCGGAAACCAAAATAGCCGCGAGTTGTGAACTGAGCCCATGATTCAGCCGGACTTCCGCGAATTTGAGCGTCTCGCCAAACAGGGAAACCTTATCCCGGTCTATGAAGTATTTCCCGCCGACTTGCTCACGCCTGTCAGCGCCTACCTGCGCATTGCCCAGGGCGCGCGATATTCCTTTTTGCTGGAAAGCGTCGAAGGCGGCGAAAAAATCGCCCGCTACACGTTTGCCGGCGCGAACCCCGAGGAAGTGTTTCGTTATGGCGGCGGCGCTTGCGTGTTGGAAAGCCCCAACCGGATCCTTTGGGAAGAGCGCGACCCCGTCACGTTTCTTCGCGCGCGCATGGAGCGCTTTCGCCCCGTTCGCTTGCCGGGACTGCCTCCGCTTGTGGCCGGCGCCATCGGCTATTTTTCCTACGACATGGTGCGCCTCATCGAGCGGCTCCCCAAGCGCCTTCGCGACGAGATCGGCCTCTACGACGCGATGCTGATGTTCTATCACGGCATCATCGCCTTCGATCACGTCCAGCATCGCCTCTGGATCGTACGCAATGTCCACACCGACGGCGAGGGCAGCCTTCGCACGAAATACAATGCCGCGCTGCGCGAGATTCGCAAAACGCGCCAGCTGCTCGAACAAGCTTCCCCGGCTGAGCAGCCAAAAAAGAAAACCAGGAAACGCTCCGCGCCGCTGCGTGTCACGTCCAATTTTCGGCGCCCCGAATATCTCGATGCCGTCCGCAAAGCGAAGAATTACATTCGTGCTGGCGACATCTTTCAAGTGGTGATCAGCCAGCGTTTCTCCGCCAAAACGCACGCCGCCCCGTTCGACGTCTATCGCGAGCTGCGCGCTCTTAATCCGTCTCCCTATCTTTTTTACTTGCAGATGAATGACGTCGCCGTCGTCGGCAGCTCGCCGGAGATGCTCGTCAAGGTTCAAGGCCGCGATGTTTTCTACAGGCCGATTGCCGGAACGCGGTGGCGCGGAAAGGACGAGGCCGAAGACCAGCGCCTCGAAAAGGAGATGTTAGCCAGCGAAAAAGAGCGTGCCGAGCACATCATGCTGGTCGATCTGGGCCGCAACGATCTCGGCCGAGTCTGCGAATACGGCACCGTGAAACCGGAAAAGTTAATGACCGTCGAGCGCTACTCGCACGTCATGCATCTGGTTTCGAGCCTGCGTGGACGTCTTCGCGAGGACGTCGATTGTTTTGATGCGCTGATGGCTTGCTTCCCGGCGGGAACCGTCTCCGGTGCTCCGAAAGTCCGCGCTATGGAGATCATCGAAGAGCTGGAACGCACCCGCCGCGGCATTTATGCCGGAGGCGTTCTATACTTGGATTTTGCGGGCAATCTCGACTCATGTATCGCGCTGCGCACGATGGTCATCAAAAATGGTGTAGCCCATGTGCAAGCTGGCGGCGGGATCGTTGCCGACTCCACTCCCGAGGGCGAATACGAGGAATCGGTGAACAAGTCGAAGGCTCTCCTCGCGGCGCTGGAAGCGGCGCATGGAAAAGGGAAGTGAACGAAGTTTTGAAAGTGTAAGACGAAGGTATCCGATAACGTGATCTTGCTGCTCGACAACTACGATTCGTTCACCTACAACCTCGCTCAGTATCTTGGTGAGCTCGGCTGCCAGGTCGAAGTGCACCGCAACGACAAGATCTCCGTCGAAGAGATCGCCAAGCGCAAGCCGGAGAAGATTGTGATTTCGCCAGGCCCCTGCACGCCGCAAGAGGCCGGCATTTCGGTGGAACTGGTCGAGCGTCTTGCCGGGAAATACCCCATCTTAGGCGTTTGCCTCGGCCATCAAGCCATCGGCGCTGCTTTCGGCGGGAAAATTATTCGCGCGCCGAAACTTTTCCACGGAAAAACTAGCGAAATCCATCACGACGGCAAGAATATTTTCCGCAAGTTGCCCGAGCCCTTCACGGCCACGCGCTACCATTCGCTCATCGTCGAGCGCAAATCTCTCCCGCGCGAGCTCACCATTACCGCGGAAACAGACGACGGCATCATCATGGGCCTCCGCCACCGCCGCCACAAACTCGAAGGCGTCCAGTTCCACCCTGAATCTGTGCTGACGACCTCCGGCAAACAACTCCTCCAAAACTTCTTATCTCTGTGATCTCTGCGTTCTCCGCCCCCTCTGTGTAAAATTCTTTACTCTTACCAATTCAAGTCCGCCAAGATCGCTGCGTAGACCTCCATCCCACGCCACAAATGCCCCAGCCGCAAATTCTCATCCGAACTATGCTGATGATTGTCGTAATTCACGATTGGCACGCCAATCCACGGCAAACCCAAATCCTCGAAAATATACATCGGCACGCTTCCGCCCAGCGTAGGCGCAACGACCGTATCGCTGCCCGTGGCGTCTTGCATCACTTTGACCAGCGCTTTCGACACCGGCAAATCCATCGCCGTTCGCGAAGCTCGATAGCCGCCCTGATCGATAACTTTCGCTATCAACGCATGCGCGCGCCGCTCTTCCATCGTCGGGTCGTGGTCAATCACGAAATATCCCTGCTTCGCAATAAATCCTGCGATCTGTTCGAATTTCTTGTGCGGATCTTCCCCCTTCACAAGCCGCGCATCGATGGACGCCTCCGCCTTATCCGGTACGACGTTTTGCGCGTGCTCGCCAACGTATGCGCTCGATATGCCGCGAATATTTAGAGAGGGCTCCTGAATCAATTCGACCAATTTCTTTCCAGCGCCCTCAGGTTTTGCGATGCCCAGCTCACGCTCGAGATCGGCGTCATTCGCTGGCATCTCCGCGAGCGCTTTCTTTTCGAGTTCGCTGAGCGCAGTCACATCATCGTAATAGCCATCGATCAGGACCCGCCCATCCGCATCTTTCATCGATGCCAGCAGCCGCGAAAGTTCCATCGCCGGATTCGGCGCCCAGTTTCCATAGTGTCCGCTGTGCAGCGCCCGGACTGGGCCATACACCGTGATATCCAGTCCAATGTCGCCGCGGTTCCCGAAAAACACAAGTTGTCGCCCGGATTGATGCACCGGCCCGTCCGCCGTGATCAGCAGGTCCGCTCCTAGCAGATTTTTGTGCAACTCCAAAGTGTGCGCGAGATTTGTCGATCCCGCCTCTTCTTCACCCTCGAAAATGACCTTCAAATTCACGCCGAGCGGAATCTGCTTCGCGCGCAGCGCGTCGAGTGCCGCCAGCAGGGCCACGATCGGCGATTTGTCGTCGGAAGCCGACCGCGCGTAAATCCGCCAGTCATCCTGATAGACCGCGGGCTTCTTCGCGGCGTTCTCCGGAAACGGGATGCGCTTCCCCCCTGCTTCAATCGCATTGCTACGCAAGACTGGCTCGAACGGCGTGCCATCCGTCCAGGCCGCGGGATCCACCGGCTGGCCATCGTAATGTGCATAAAAAATTACAGTGTGTGTAGCCGCGGGCGCGATCAATTTGCCGAAGACCACCGGCCCGCGTCCCGTGATGGGCAGCAAGTGTGTTTCGATCCCGCGCGCCTCCAGCATCTCGCGCAGGTGCTCCGCGTTTTTCTGGATATTCGCCGTATCGCTCGCCACATTTGGGATAGCAAGAAACTCCGCCAGTTCGCGGACAATGCGATCTTCATGGTCCATGCGGTAGTCGCGCACTTCTTGCACAACCTGCGCGGGCGCGATCGGCGTAGGCTTTTGTCCGAGGGCGGGCCGGGAAAAAATAGAAGCAAATAAAATAACCACGATCAGTCTCAAGGATTCTCTCCAGTAACTTCTTCGACGGTTCTTCTCAGCAAGTCCCGCGACCCTCGACGGCTCCCGCGGCGCCTACATTTTCTCATCTTACCTGTACCAACGGGCAGCTGTCCTTCCGGGCAGAGGCCATTTCGATTTGTGCGGAACCCGGTAACAGTCGATTGCGCAAAGTACCAGTGCGCCCGTCGTTTGATTAACCAACACTAAGAATTCGCTTTCCCTCGGAGGTTTTGCACGATCATGAGCCGTCGTATTCTACCTGCCGCCTTGTCTTGCCTGTTGTCGAGCGCCGCGCTGCCCGCGCAAACCGCTCCAGCTGGCGTCGTCCTGCAATCCGCGAACGCGCGTCTGAATACCGTCGATGCCACCATTGGAACTACCGTGTACGACGGCGACCGCATGGAAACCCAGGAGAAGGGAGCCCTTAGCCTGCGTTCCGGCCAGATTCAACTTACACTCGCGGAATCCAGCACGCTCTGGATGAATCACGAGAACTCGCTCGTTTCTCCCACTCTCCAGCGCGGCACGGTGACGTTTCGCACGGAAGATGGAACGGGCGTTGAAATTAAAGCCGACGACGTCCGCGTGCGGCCGCATACGCCCGTTCTCACCATCGGGCAAGTGACGCTCCAGGACTGCGACATTCTGGTTACCGCGCGCACGCAAGATCTCGAAGTCACCGCCGGTAAGGAAACCAAGATATTGGAAGAAGGAAAAACGTATCGCGTGGTACGTAAAGGAGCCTGCGGGGCTATCGCAAGTCATGCGCCTCTGGCTGTTGGCCAAAGCCGTTTCTTTATTCTTCCGGCCGCTATTGCGGTGGGCGTCGTGATCTTGGGCATCCACAAGGGTCTCGAAAGCCCTGACCGCCCCTAAGCTCTCCCTCGGTAAAATCTGTTCGTCAGAAAACTCTCACTCTTGCATTTGCGTGAACTCAACCAGCGCCGCCAGTTTTTCTCTAGCTCTGCCTGAAGCAAGTGCTTCAGCGGCGAGTTGCGCGCCCTCAAGAAAGTTCGCAGCCACATTAGCGGCCACCAACGCCGCCGCGGCATTCACAACCACGATATCGCGCGGAGGGCCGTCCTTTCCCGCAAAAATCCCGCGAATGGTCGCCGCATTTTCCAGTGCATTCCCGCCGCGCACCGCATCCATCGGCGCCCGTGTAACTCCAAAATCCTCTGGAGTAAGGGTGAACCGCCTCACGCTTCCGCTTTTCACTTCGGCGACGAGAGTTTCTCCCGCAAGCGAGATTTCATCCAGTCCTCCCGCTCCGTGAACCACAAACGCCTGCTTCACGCCAAGCTCGGCCAGCGTCGCTGCCACCAAGTCGATCAAGTCCGCCGATGGCACCCCAAGCACCTGGGCTCGTGCACCGGCCGGATTCGTGAGTGGACCCAGGAGATTGAAAACCGTGCGCACTCCAATTTCTTTGCGCGCAGGCGCTACATGGCGTGCCGCAGCGTGCGCCGCCCTTGCATAGAAGAAGCCGATTCCGATCTCCCGAATCGCCCGGCCGAAATGTTCTACCGGCAAGTCGATTCTCACGCCCAGCGCCTCGATAACATCCGCGGAACCGCTGCCTGAGTGCGATGCACGATTCCCATGCTTCGCCACCCGCGCTCCCGCGGCTGCCGCAACAATCGCCGCTGCCGTAGAAATATTGAATGTCCCGAAACCCTTGCCGCCCGTCCCGCAGGTGTCCACAAGATGTTCGGGCGGCTCCTCGCCTTTCGCGAACACCGGTGCGGCATGCCGCCGCATCACGCTCGCGAATCCAGCCAACTCTTGGACGCGCGCCGGTCGCGCGTTCATCGCGCTAAGCAATCTCACGATATCGGCCGTTTCTATCTTCCCGGACAGCAGTTCTTCCATCACCTCTTCCGCTTCTCGCCGCGAAAAGATGTGCCCGGAGACGGCTCGATTAATTAAGAGTTTTGTCATCTGGATTCGGCGGCCCAGCAAATGCAACCTGCGGCGCAACCTTGCTCCGTTTTATACTTTCCGAGTACACTGTGACGTTTGCGACGACAGGAAAATTCTAACACTACGGAACCCCGATGAAGATTCATGAGTATCAGGCCAAGGCCATCCTCGCGCGTTACGGTGTCACTACGCCACGCGGCGAAGTGGCTTTTTCCAAGGAAGAAGCTCGCGAAGGCGCTGCCAGGCTTCGCTCCAGCGTAGTTGTTGTAAAGGCGCAAATTCATGCCGGTGGCCGCGGCAAAGCCGGGGGCGTCAAGCTTGCCCATTCTCCTGATGAAGCCGCCGAAATCGCTTCGCACATGCTCGGCGTCAATCTCGTCACCGCGCAGACCGGCCCCAGTGGCCGCACCGTCAAGCGCGTCCTCATCGAAGAGGGCCTCGACATCAAGCGCGAACTCTATCTCAGTATTCTCGTCGATCGCAGCGTTGGCAAAGTTGTTTTTATGGCCAGCGCCTCCGGCGGCATGGACATCGAAGAAGTAGCCAAAACTCATCCTGAAGCCATCATGCGCGAAACGATTCATCCCGCCACGGGCCTGCAACCCTACCAGGCGCGCAAACTCGTCTTCGGCCTCGGCCTTTCCGGCGACGTCGCCATGAAAGCTGGCCCATTTCTACAGGCTTTGCATCGCGCTTTTGTGGACACGGACTCTTCCATGCTCGAAATCAATCCTGCCGTCGTCACTGCTGACGGCCGCCTTGTCGCTCTCGACGCCAAGATGACTTTCGACGACAACGGCCTCTTCCGCCACAAGGAGTTGCGCGAGCTTCGCGATCTTGACGAAGAAGATCCTCTCGAAGTCGAGGCCTCGAAGTATGGCCTCAACTACATCAAGCTCGACGGCACCGTTGCCTGCATGGTCAACGGCGCGGGCCTCGCTATGGCCACCATGGACATCATCAAGTACGCTGGCGGCTCTCCCGCCAACTTTCTCGACGTTGGCGGCGGCGCGTCCTCCGATCAAGTCAAGAACGCTTTTCGAATTTTAATCGGCGATCCCGGAGTCAAAGCTGTCTTCATCAATATTTTCGGCGGCATTCTCCGCTGCGATGTTCTCGCCACCGGCGTCGTCGCCGCCGCCAAGGATTTACAAGTGAAAGTCCCGGTCGTCGTTCGCATGGAAGGCACTAACGTCGAACTCGGCCAGCAAATCCTCCGCGATAGCGGCCTCAATTTCACCATCGCCAACGGCATGAAGGACGGCGCGCAAAAGGTTGTGCAACTCGCAGGAGGTGCGCGATGAGCGTCCTGGTTAACGAAAAAACTCGCCTGATCGTGCAGGGCTTTACCGGCCGCGAAGGCACTTTTCACGCGCAGCAAATGATCGAGTACGGCACCAACGTGGTTGGTGGAGTAACTCCTGGCAAGGGCAGTACGAAACATCTCGAGCGCCCTGTTTTCGACACCGTGCAAGAAGCGGTGAAGGGAACTGGCGCAAATGCCTCGGTCATATTCGTTCCGCCGCCATACGCCGCCGACGCCATTCTCGAAGCCGCCGACGCCGAAATTCCTCTCGTCGTCTGCATCACCGAAGGCATTCCTGTCATTGACATGGTGCGCGCCGCCGCCACCGTCGACTTCAACAAGACGCGACTCATCGGCCCCAATTGCCCCGGTGTCATCTCCCCCGGCAAATGCAAAATCGGAATTATGCCCGGTCGCATCCACAAACAAGGCCACGTCGGCGTCGTCAGCCGCAGTGGCACACTTACCTACGAAGCCGTCGATCAACTCACTCGTCTCGGCATTGGCCAATCCACCTGCATCGGCATCGGTGGCGATCCCATCATCGGCACTTCGTTCCTCGACGCCATGCGTCTCTTCAACGATGACCCCGACACCCATGCTGTCATTCTCATCGGCGAAATCGGCGGCAACGCCGAGGAAACCGCCGCGGAATGGATTAAAGCCAACGTGAGAAAGCCGGTCGTCGGCTTCATCGCCGGCCAAACCGCGCCCCCCGGTCGCCGCATGGGCCACGCAGGCGCCATCATCAGCGGAGGCCAGGGCACCGCCAAAGACAAGTACGCCGCGATGTCCGCCGCCGGCATCCGCACAGTAGAAACTCCCGCGGACCTCGGCTCAACAATCGCCGCTGCCCTGAAATAAGAGTTTGTGAGGGAGGGGCTTGCCCCTCCCTCTCTGCTCCACTCAAGAATTTATACTTAACGATTCTGGAGGAATCCTAAGTGGCACTCGAACGCACTTTCGCAATCATAAAGCCCGACGCCGTTTCACGCGGCCAGCAAGGCGAAATTCTCTCGCGCATTCACAAAGCCGGCTTCACCATCGTCGCCATCAAATCCATGCGCCTCACCAGAGAAGAAGCCGGAGGCTTCTATGCCGTCCACAAAGCTCGCCCCTTCTTCGGTGAACTCACCGACTTCATGAGTTCCGGCAAAATCTTCGCCATGGTCCTCGAAGCCGATGGCGCCATCCTCAAATGGCGCGACACCATGGGCGCCACCGACCCCAAAAAGGCCGCCCCTGGCACTATCCGCCACGACCTCGGCACCAGCATCGGCAACAACTGCACCCACGGTTCCGACGCTCCCGACACCGCCGCCTTCGAAATCGGCTATTTCTTCGCCGGCCTCGAACTCATTTGAACCCGAGTTGCACAGACTTCAGTCTGTGCATCGTCCACTATCTCTCCGCGCGCCCCATGAACGGAGAGCCGTTTTTATAGCTAGCGCACCCGCGGCAGGCGAGGGCTCTTCTCCTCGACTTCCTTTACTCCTAAACCTCCTCAACTTCCTTGTCTCTCTTCAAGAGAGATCCGGACTCTCCATGCCCTTGGTCGTGCCGCCATTCCCACTTCTCGATAGCAAGACGATTCCCGCCGCTACCGCCGTCGCTGCAGCGATCACGACAATCGCCTTGCCGCGTTTCCCCGGTTTTTTCGCACCCTGATCTCCTGACGCCCCATCCTCGTCAGGTCTGAGCAACACCCTGTAAGACTTTCCCTCTGCAATCGTCTCGGTCTCGCCATGATAAGAAATCTCTGCCGCCCCTCGCTCCGCAAAAACAAGAAGCTCGTACCTCCCAACCATCCTCACCTGCACCACTCCCCGCGTTTCCACCTCCGAACGAATGCGAGCCGAACTCGCCACAATTTCCGCACGTTCCCCTTTCGCAATCGAAAGCGTCACGCCGCCCGAGACGAGCTCCGCCTCAAACTCCATCCCCGCTCCCCGCGCGCCTCTGTGAATCATTACGCAGCTTTGGTCCGCCAACGACAAGAGGTCCCCGCCAACCAGCAGCCGCAACGCGCCGCCGGCCTCGGTTGTAAGCCGGTCGCCATCGAAGACCGTCGTCCCCTCGATGGCAGCCTGAGATCCTGCGTTTGCATGATTCGCCAGGACAACAATGCCAAGTGCATTCGCTTTGCCATTGCCGGTCGTACCTGCCAGGGAGAATGCCATTGCCATCGCTAGAAGGCCTGGGTGCCTGCCATGCGATACCTCCACGCCTGCCCTGACTCCGAAAAGCGGGATTCTAGGCAGTCTTCGAATATAAACTATAAGTAAATATAGGGAAAAGTTCAGGGGAGAGGCAGCGATACTATCGGTCGGATTTCTTGAGGCTAAGGAGTAAGGTCCTCGACGCGAATCTCAAACAAATGCGCCCAGTCTTTGCCCGTAACGAAAAACCTGTGCCGCGCGGAGTCGTAGGCGATTCCGTTGAGGACGCCTTCCGGCTGTTTCTGCTCTTCTGCCACGATCGCCGAGCAATCAATCCACGCAAGCACTTGGCCCGACCGCGCATCGATCCGCGCAATCCGGTTCGAGTGCCACACGTTCGCGTAAATCTCGTTCTCTATGTATTCCAGTTCGTTCAGGTTCGTAACCGCTTGCTTCTCGTCGTAAACCTCTAGCTTGCGCACCACCGCAAACGTTTCCGGGTCAAGAAAGCGCAGCGTATTCGTCCCATCGCTCAAAATTAAATTCGCCGCATCGTGCGCCAGTCCCCAGCCTTCCCCGTAGAAGTGGAATTCTCCCAGCTTGCGCAAAGTCCCCAGGTCATACACGAACGCGGTCTTCGTGAGCCACGTCAGTTGATAAATCTTCCCGTGGAAAATCGTCAGCCCTTCCCCGAAATACTCGGAGCTCAGCTCCGTTTTTTGCAGCACCTTGCCGGTTTCCAGTTCGATTTTCCTTACCGAAGACTGCCCCGTTTCTCCCGTGCTTTCGTAAAGAAATCCGCCGTAATACTCCAGTCCTTGCGTAAAAGCGTGCGGATCGTGCGGAAAGGTTTTCACAACCTTTATGCCCAGCACCGGAACGCGTTGTTCCTTTGCCTGAAAAGCCGTGGCCGGCCTGCTGCCCGCCGGCGCGTGCCCGCCGTAAACCGCAGTGAAGCCGGCGGCCAGCAAAAGTCCCGCTAAGCCCACTCCCAAATCACCAACTCCACGCAACACGCCAGAGGAGAAGCTCATCTTCTATAATGCTCGTATGGAACCGCTCCGCGAACTTGGCCGCACTCTATTCTTCCTCGGGAGTCTGCTGATAATTGTTGGCGCCATTCTCTATTTCAACGCGAAATTACCATTCCACCTCGGCAAACTCCCCGGAGACATCGTCCATCGCGGCGAGCATACTACGTTTTACTTCCCCATCGTCACCTGCCTCATCCTCAGCCTCGGCCTTTCTCTGCTTCTCTGGCTCTTTTCCCACTTCCGCCGCTAATCCCGTCCGATTTCGCCGCGCGCGCGACTCACTTGATATATAGTTTCACGCTCGCCCGGCAAATTCATTCTGGAGATCGATTCATGAAGCTCGCACTGCTCGCACTAATCGCCACCCTCGCCGTCCCGTCCTTCGCCGCCGCTCAATCCTCCTCCGCCAAGGCCCCCGCCCAACAAACCGCCCCCGACCCATTCGCCCGTGTCCCGGCTCCCAAGCCCGACGACGTGAAGTCCATCGACAGCATCATGGCGGCGGTCTACGACGTCATCTCCGGCCCTCCCGGCGAGCGCGATTGGAGCCGCTTCCGCTCCCTCTTCCTTCCCACGGCGCGCCTCACCGCCGCCACAAAAGGCACCGACGGAGCCATCCATCTTCGTCCTATGAGCGCCGATGAATACGCTACGCGCGCAGGCGGTTATTTCCTCAAGAACGGTTTCTTTGAACACCCCATCGTGAACCGCGTCCAAACCTTCGGCAACGTCGCTCAGGTCTTCAGCAGCTACGAATCGCGCCACGCTGCTGGCGAAGCGCCCTTCGCGCGCGGCATCAACAGCTTTCAGCTTCTCAACGACGGCAAGCGCTGGTGGGTCGTCAGCATTCTCTGGGATGAAGAGCGCCCCGACAATCCGCTCCCCAAAGATTTCGCTGGCAAACCCTGATTTCCGACGCATGCGCGGGCCCCGCCTCCCTTTACAGCTTCGTCTCCACCTCTTATAGTCCTTAATGCATGCCGTTTGTTCCCTCCAAACGCATTTCTCTCCACGCGCGATCTCTCGCGCCGCAGTTTCTCCTCATTTTCCTTTTTTTCGCTTCCGCGCTCGCCGTTTCCGCCGACAAGATCAAGGACATTCACCCCACCGGCTACGTCACCGATCTTGCCGGTGTAATCCATGCGGATAGCAAGGCACGCCTCGAAAGTCTCTGCCTCGAGCTCGAACAAAAAACCGGCGCCCAAATGGCTATCGTCACGGTCCGTTCCCTCGATGGCGAAACCGTCGAACAATACGGCAACGAACTCTACAAGCAGTTCGGCGTCGGCAGCAAAAAAGACAACCGCGGCGTCCTCCTCCTCGTCGCTCCCACCGAGCGCAAATACTGGACCGAAGTCGGCTACGGTCTTGAGCCTATCATCAACGACGCCCGCGCCGGCGACACTGGCCGCCTCATGCGCTCTTATTTTCTCCAGGGAAATTACAGCGCCGGCATCGAAGCCGCCGCCTGGCAACTCGCCAAATACGTCGCCGACGATCGTGGCGTCACTCTTTCCGGCGCTCCGCCCGCTCGCCAAGTCCAGCGCCCTGACGACAATTCCAAGTCATTTCCAATCTGGCCGATTCTGATCATTATTTTCATCGTCATTAGGGTTTTCAGTGCGGCCGTTAGAAATACGTCTGGCCGCGGCGGACGAGGTGGCGGCTGGTGGATCGGCCCCATGATTGGTGGCATGCTCGGCGGTGGCGGGTTCGGCGGAAGTTCCGGCGGCGGTGGTGGTAGCGGAGGCTTCGGGGGTTTTGGCGGTGGGAGTAGCGGGGGCGGTGGGGCTGGCGGCAGTTGGTGAGCGTACTTCATAAGCGCTGCTCGTGAGTTTCGATAAGGAGCGGTAACGGAATGCTTTCGACAGAAGCAAAGCTGACGGATCTCGTGGCCCGGATGAAAGAATTCTCCGGAAAGAATCTCGAATCCGTCATTCTTTACGGCTCCGCCGCGCGCGGCGATTTTCAGGAAGGCCACTCCGATCTAAACGTCCTGTGCGTGATGCTCTCTCTGGCTACGCGGGAATTGTCGCGCATTTCCCCCGCCGTGCACTGGTGGTGCCAGGATCAGCACGAACCGCCCCCTCTCTTTTTCACCGCCGAAGAGCTGCGCCAGTCCGCTGACGTCTTTTCCATTGAACTGCTCGACATGCAACAAGCCCATCGCGTTCTCCATGGCGCTGACGTCATAACCGGCATTCACGTGCCCACCAATCTTCATCGCATCCAGGTCGAACATGATCTCCGCACGCTCCTGCTAAAGCTTCGTCAGCATTTTCTTCTTACTCACCACAAGGAAAATGAACTGCGCGTCGCAGCCGCAAAATCAACTTCAAGCGCCCGCCTCCTCTTGCGTCACGCGTTGATCGCCTTCGGCGAAACGCCCCCTCTTGATACCCCCGCAATTTTTGCGCGCATTGCCGTACTGACTGGCGCGGACGCCGCCGCGTTTGCGGCCTCTTTCAAGCTTCGCGACCGCCACGCGCACACGGACAACATGGTGGATGTGTACGGACAATACTTGAACGCATTAAGTGTGGTAATTTCCGCTTTGGACAAAATTGTTCCCAAGCGCGAGTGGCAACGGGCCGGTAAAGCCGGTTCTTGACCTTACGGAGGCAGCAAATGAAAGCACTTCTGATTGTGTTAGCCGTTCTCATCGTCATCGCGCTTCTGTGTGGTGCTTCGTTTATCTCACGCCGCAACCAAATGGCCATCAAGCGCGAAGCCGTCAACGCCGCATGGGCCCAGGTCGACGTCGTCCTCCAGCGCCGCGCCGATTTAATCCCCAATCTCGTCGAGACGGTAAAAGGCTTTGCCACGCACGAAACCGAAGTCTTCGCTGACATCGCCAAAGCCCGCGAAGGCTACATGAACGCCACCACTCCCGCCGACAAAATCGCCGCCAATAGTCAACTCGAAGCCTCGCTCGCCAAAGTCCTCGTCCTCACCGAAAATTATCCCCAGCTCAAATCCAACGAAAACTTCCTCCGCCTCCAGGACGAACTCGCCGGCACCGAAAATCGCATCGCCGTCGAGCGCCGCCGCTACAATGAAACCGTCCAGGACTACAACACCTTCATCGCTCTCTTCCCCAACAGCCTCGTCGCCAGCTTTGGTGGCTTCGCCCGCAACGACGCCTACTTCAAAACCGAACCCGGCGCCCGCCAAGCCCCCAAAGTAAATTTCAGCTCCACGCCCGCGCCAACTTCCGCGCCGGCCTCAGCCCCCGCAAAGCCCTAGCGCGGTCGGTCACGCATCCACCCAAATTGTAGGGGCCGCCCTTGGGCGGCCCGTTCTTGGTTTCGCTATTGCCTAACATCTAATCACCTGTTATCTTTGCCGCTCCTATGAAGCATTTGTCCCTTCTTGCCGTATTTCTGGGGATCGTCTTTGCAGCCACAGCCCGAGACGACGCACAAGAATTCAAGGACTTAGTCGCCAAGGCGTCGCAGCTTTCGAACCTTACAGACTTAGGCTCGCCGCCATTCCATCTCAAGCTCCATGCTGGAGACGCGAAAAATGAGCATCCCGAGTTCGCCACCAATATAGAGGTCTGGTGGGCAGCACCCGATAGATGGCGCCGGCAAATCACGTCGACAATCTTTTCGCAAACCGCCGTTCAAAACGGCCAGCGCTACTTCGAGTCCAATTCTTCGGATTACCTCCCATGGTGGCTGCACCAATTAATCACCGCCCCGCTCAATCCTGTGCCGCTCGAGGAATTCAAAAACGCCAACGTCGAGCTCAGGGGCTCGCCAACTCGCCGCTGCGCTGAGTGGCAATCCGAATTCGCACAAGGCTCGGACAAAATTGGCATCCACAATTCCGTATGCTTCAATCCCGATGGCACCGTCCAAGGAGCTTTCACTCGAACGTCAAGCGCCGACTTCGGTGCCTATCGCACGTTTGGCAGCAAGAGAGTTCCCGGATCCATGAAACTTGATGCCAAAAGCGCGGAGGGCAAATACGTCGACCTAATCGGACGCCTCACCCTTCTCGAACCACTTCCGGACGATCCTTCGTTATTCGCCGTCAAAGACGACACCGGCCTCACCGCCCGCGCCCGATTTGTTTCCGTCCCTGAGTCTGCCCTCCAAGATTTCAAGCTCGATACGCCGCCCATACAATGGCCCGCGGTTCACAACTTTCCTGCCACAGGCTTGATGACCATCAATCTAAAAATCGACGGCAACGGCATCATCCGCGAAATCGATGCTCCCATCTCCAAGAACGTTGTCCTTTCGGACCCTGCCGTCCAGCAGGTTAAGAATTGGAAATTCAGGCCCTTCCTGGTCGATGGTTCTCCCGTCCAGGTGAACGTGGACATTTCCATCCGGTTCGAAGCAAAAATGGAATTGCTTGGCTCGAACGGAGAGAGCGTGCCTGGCATTCCTTTTCTTGAGCGCATCCAAAAGTCGCGCGAAATGAGCGATCTGCACTCGGAGGGTGCCAGGCCTTTTCATCTTCATGCCACCGTTCAATACGCAGATGGTTCCGTCGGCGGAAGCATGAGCGTCGCGGAGAGCCAGTATGGCGACGTCACCTACCGCAAAATCAACGGCGCCAGTTTCTCGCCAAGGGAAGTTGACGGTTTTCTGGACGAATTGAACGGTCACTTCCCCAAAACCGATGGCTCATTTTTCGAAGGCGATTGGGGACAGTCCGCCGTGCAACTGGACAACGAAAATGTGGCCCGCGTTGCCCGTGGCCAGGTGGATGCCGACAACCAGCCTATTACCGGGCAAGCCTATTGGTTCGACTCCCGTGGACTGTTGTTGGCTGCTTATGTGGCCCCGAGAACTAGTACGTACAGTGATTTTTCCAATTGGTACGGAAAACTGATTCCCCGCAAGACTGAAGTTACGGAAGAAGGCAGACAAGTCCTGATCGTCACGATCGATCAATTAGAAGCGCCGGCCACTGTGCTTGCCGACTCAATTTTTGTCCTGGAAGGTGCGCAGCCCGAGAAAATCGGCTCCGATGATTATCAGGGTCCGCCCATTGTTCAGGCTGTTCCGATCTACAAAGTGAAGCCTATCGATCCCCACGTCGGTCACGGCACCGTGATCCTGGATCTTCAGTTGGATGAACACGGACATGTTCGTACGGCCCAGGTCCGCCAGAGCGCAGGTAAGGTTCTCGATGATGCCGCCGTCGAGGCTGCCATGCAGTGGGAGTTCACTCCCATGCGCATTCGTGGCCGCATCGTGGCCGGCTATACTCGGCTCGCCGTCAAATTCTAAGGCTGACCCAAACTCGTCGTGCGTTCCGCGGTCTAGTCTTAGCCAAACCCTCCCAACTCTATAGGGGCCGCCCTCGGGCGGCCCGCATTTCGCTTTCCGCAAGTTCCATTCCCGTTGTCGATTCGAAACTTGTTCCATCCCCAAGCAAACAAGCCACTTATCGTAATTACTTGACAAAGGGTACTTATATGGTATAATGGGCTTGTCTTCAGCGCGGAGGTGAAACGGAGTTTACCGCCATGCCCGCTCTTCCTCTGGCAGCTCTGCCCCCCTGTTTTAAGCTCTCTCAGTTTTTTTCTCTTAACTGTCGGCTGTTAGCTGCCGGCCGTCAGCCTTCGTCTCGGCCAACTCCTGTGCTTGCCACTCTTACCGAACATCTGCAACTCATTGAAAATAAAGCTGCTTTAAGTCCTTTCCCTGCCACTCTTACGAGCCGCGCCAACCCTAAGTCCTTTGTTTGCCACTCTTACAAAAAACACCGGGGGGTGGGGGTATGCCCGCGGCCATCGGCCCGCAAATTCCGCCCGCAGCCTTCAACTTTTGACTTTCAACTTTCAACCTCTTCCACCAGTGACGAGTCACCAATCACCAGTCACCGTACACGGGCCACCAAACACGGGTCACGGATCACTCCCCCATGAGCCAACTCACCTTTAACCTCCAGCCAACCCGCCGCGCCCTCACTGTCAGCGAACTCACCGCCCGCATTCGCAACCTCCTCGGCAAGAATTTCACCGACATCTGGGTCGAAGGCGAAATCTCCAACTGCCGCGAAGCCCAGTCCGGCCACATCTACTTCACCCTCAAGGACGACCGCTCCCAGGTCCGCTGCGTCTTCTTCAAGCAGCAACAGCGCGGCATCAAATTCCGCCCCGAAGACGGCCTACACGTCACCGTTCGCGGCTCCATCAGCGTCTACGAAGCCCGCGGCGAATACCAGATTTACGTCGAGAACATAGACCCCGTCGGCCTCGGCGCGTTGCAACTCGCGTTCGAGCAATTGAAAAAACGCCTCGAAGCCGAAGGCCTCTTCGCCGCCGAACGCAAAAAGCCGCTCCCCATGCTGCCCAGCCGCATTGGATTGATCACCTCGCCGCGCGGAGCCGCCGTCCGTGATATCGTCCGCATTCTCCGCCGCCGTTTTCCCAACGTCCATTTGACGGTTTTTCCCGTGCGCGTCCAGGGCGAAGGCGCCGCCGCCGAAATCGTCAAAGCCCTCAAATTCTTCAATCAAAAGAAACTCGTCGACGTTCTCATCCTCGCCCGCGGCGGTGGTTCCATCGAAGATCTCTGGGCTTTCAACGAAGAGCCTCTCGCCCGCGCCATTGCCGCTTCCGAGATTCCCGTCATCTCCGGCGTCGGTCACGAAACCGATTTCACCATCGCCGATTTTGTTGCCGACGTTCGCGCTTCCACTCCATCCTCCGCCGCCGAACTCGTCGTGCAGACGCGCCGCGAATTCGACAAGCACATCGCCGACCTCCGCGAAACGCTGGCCAGCCTCGTCCGTTATCGCCTTCTCGATCTGAGCAAGCACGTCCACGAACTTTCCGCCCGCCGTGGGTTCCGCCGTCCGCTTGATCTTCTCCGCCAGCAGCGCCAGCGCGCCGACGAAATGACCTCGCGCCTCGCCGCAGGCCTTCGCGCGCGCCTCGAACAATCGCGCAAACGCTTCACCGCGCTGCACCTGCGCATCGCCACTTTCGATTTTCGCGTGAAAATTTCCGCGTTCCGCCTGCGCCTTGAGAAACGCAGCGCGGACCTCGGCGTCCGCGCCGAACGTCTCCTTCGCACCAAGCGCGAACGCCTCGAGCGTCTCGCGCTCCAGCTCCAGGAACGCAGCCCCCTGAAAGTCCTCGAACGCGGCTACGCCATCGCCACCGACGCCTCCGGCGCGCTCCTCCGCGACGCCGCCCAGGTCAACGTCGGCGACACAATAGCCATCCAACTCCACCGCGGCCGCCTAACCACCGAAGTAACGAAGAAAGAGGAGGGGAGGTAATAGAAATGACCAAATGAGCGACGTGCGACGGCTGGTTATCGAGTGTGCTCAACAAACTGCGCGGCTACGCTGACTCCGCGGGTGTTTCGCTGGACTTCTTTTTATCATGTTTGCGGTTGGCAAATGCGGCTAGTTATCCCCGTAGAAGCGGGTTTTCGGCGGCGGCGGCGGCCCGGGTTGCATGTATGCAGGCGCTTTGTCGGGCGTGAGCCAGCGCGTCCAGAACGTGTCCGAAAGCTGATCGAGATATTTTTTGCCCTGAGGGTCCTGGCTGAGAATGCGAACCAGCACTTGCAGCGAGTCGCTGCTGCGGCGCAGAGCATCGAGGCTCAGCGTGTAGCCGTCGATGAACGTCGCACTCTTGTAGCGCACGCCGAGGTCGCCGTCCTTCTGAACGCCCGGCGCGCTTGCGGCGCCATTGGCTTGCTGCCAGTTCTGAAATCCAAGCTGGAAGTCGTACGGCGGCTGCAGATAATAGGGCCGGTAGGCACCCGCGATAAATTTTTCCATCGCCCGTTTCGCTGCGGCTTCGATTCGCCTCGCCGCCTCGCCCTCGGGCAACGTTTCGGCAAGCGCCCTGCTCTTCGCCGTTTTAACGACCGCATACTCAAGCTCCGGAAAATCCGGCTTCAACTCCTCGCCCAGCACTTGATCGCCGGAAACCATGATCACCGGAATACCCCAGCGCGCTGCGGAAAGCGCCACGATATGCGTTTCGGTGAACTCCACGCCGTTGATGCGATAGCTGATGCGATCCGTCACGGTGTGCGCCATGAAACCGTTAGTGTTCGCGTGAGCATGCATGGCGATGCACACGATAGCGTCAACGGAACCGTCGATGCCGGTGTTGTACGGATCAAAATCGTAATTTCGGAAGTCGAATTTGGCGTGCGGATCCATTTTGTCGACGAGGAAGTCCGGTTCATTTGCGTTTCCGGAGCCATGGCCGTCTTGGATCCAGATCGATCCAGCGCCGCCGGCGGCAAGTCCCCGAATCGCGGCGTTGACGTCCGATGTCAGGGACTCGCGCCCTTTCGCATATTCATCGGGGCGTTGAAACCAAAGCATCTCATAGTGCGTGACGCCGGAAACGCCTTCCATATCGTAGATGATGAGAATTTTTGGATGGTTTGTGGTCGCGGACGTGAGAGCCACGCAGAAAGAAAGAAAAATACTGAGAATGAAACAGCAACGAAATACGCGCATCGAAGGCCTCCGCAAAAGTGACGCGCGCAAAACTATCGGTTCCGCAAGGCCACGTCAAGAAGTGCAGGGGGCTTACGACGCCAGTTGTTACTCAGTCGTCGTCGGAAGAGGAGGCAACCTTAAGTACTGCAAGAAAGGCTTCTTGTGGAATGTCGACCTGGCCGACGCGCTTCATGCGGCGTTTGCCTTCTTTTTGCTTTTCGAGGAGTTTGCGTTTGCGCGAAATGTCTCCGCCGTAGCATTTGGCGAGCACATTTTTGCGAATCGCGGCCACGGTTTCGCGCGCAATGACGCGGCTGCCGATGGCCGCCTGAATGGGCACTTCAAACATCTGGCGCGGAATCAGTTTGCGCAGGCGCGTCACCAATTCGCGGCCGCGTTCCGCCGCGAAATCGCGATGGATGATCAGCGCCAGCGCGTCCACCGGTTCTCCGGCGACGAGCACATCGAGCTTGATCAAGTCGGATTCGCTGTATCCGGCCAGATGGTAGTCGAGCGAAGCGTAACCGCGTGAAACGCTTTTCAGCCGGTCATAGAAATCGAGCACGATTTCGTTGAGCGGCAATTCGTAGGTGAGCATCACGCGGGTCGGGGAAAGATATTCGAGATTTTTCTGCGTGCCGCGCTTTTCCTGGCAGAGCTGAAGAATTCCGCCAACGGATTCATTGTTGGTGATGATCATCGCGGTGATGATTGGCTCTTCGATTTTTTCGATCTCGCTGGGATTCGGAAATTTTGCCGGGCTATCGACTTCGATCACTTCGCCGCTGACGCGCGTGATGCGGTAACGCACGCTCGGCGCTGTGGTAATCAGGTTGATGTTGAACTCGCGCTCCAGCCGCTCCTGCACAATCTCCATGTGCAGCAAGCCAAGGAAGCCGCAACGGAAACCGAAGCCGAGGGCCACGGAATTTTCCGGCTCGTAAAAAAAGGCCGCGTCGTTCAGCTGCAATTTGCCGAGAGCGTCGCGCAGCGGTTCGTAATCGTCAGCGAGAACGGGAAACAGTCCAGCGAAGACCATCGGCTTGATGGCTTCAAATCCGGGCAGCGGCGGCGCAGGCCGCGCGGCTTCCGTGACGGTATCGCCCATGCGCGCGTCGGCTACGCGTTTGATATTAGCGACGATGAAGCCCACATCTCCGGCGCCAAGTTCCTCGAGCGCGACGGGCTTCGGAGTGAGCGTGCCAAGCGTTTCAACTTCGTGCACTTCGTCGCTGTAGCAAAGACGGATTTTCGTATGTTTGTTGACGTGGCCTTCCATCACGCGCACGAGCACGACGGCGCCGCGGTAAATGTCGAACCACGAATCGAAGATCAGCGCTTGCAGCGGATTGTCCGAACTTCCTTTGGGCGCCGGAATGCGATGAACAATGGCTTCGAGAACTTCTTCGACACCAAGCCCGCTTTTTGCGCTGATGAGCAAAGCGTCATGCGCGGGAATCGCGAGGACGTTTTCAATTTGCTCTTTGACGAAATCGGTTTGCGCGGCGGGCAAATCAATCTTGTTGATGACGGGAACGATCGTCAGATTATTGCCGGCAGCGAGAAAAGTATTCGCCACGGTTTGCGCTTCGACGCCCTGACTGGCATCCACCACCAGCAGCGCGCCCTCGCACGCGGAAAGCGCTCGCGAAACTTCGTAGGAGAAGTCCACGTGGCCCGGCGTATCAATCAGGTTGAGCTGATAGGTGTTTCCGTCTTTCGCCGTGTAGTGCAGCCGGATGCTTTTCGCTTTGATGGTGATGCCGCGCTCGCGCTCGAGATCCATCGAGTCGAGCACCTGTTCGTGCATCTCGCGTTGCGAAAGCGCGCCGGTCATCTCCAGCAAGCGGTCCGCGAGCGTGGACTTGCCGTGATCGATGTGCGCGATGATACAAAAATTGCGTATGAACTTCGGGTCCATGTATTTCGGTTACCGCTTTCGCTCTACGACTGCTTTTATTGTTTCAGATTCCGGCAGGAGCCGCATGCTTCGAGGAGCCAAGACACCAGGCTGCGCAAAACCGTGCCGTACGACAGTTCAGTTTGCCACAAATCGCCGACGCGCGCAGCCGCCCAGGGCAGGTGGGCTATACGGCGCCGGCCGAGGAGAGTATATTTTGGCAAAAGAAGGCTTGCAAGCCCGCACGTCTAACGGACGGGAGGAGTCCTCAAATGATCAAACGACTATCGATTTTTCTGCTTTTGGCGGTGGCAGTGCCAGTTTATGCGCAGGACAAGAAGCCGACCACGCTGCGAGAAGTTTTGCTGGCGGAACTGAAGTCCACGCACACCAACGCCGAGTGGTTCGTGCCGGGAAATACTGCGGTGAAAGGATTGACGGCGGAGCAAGCGAACTGGAGCGACGGCAAGGGGAATCACTCGGTCGGCCAACTGGCATATCACCTGGTGTTCTGGAACCGCAGGAATCTCCAGGTACTCAAGGGCGAGAAACCCGAAAAATTCAGCGGCAACAACGACGAGACGTTTGAAAAGTTCGACAGCAAGACGTGGAACGATATCGTGAAGCAGCTCGATGACGTAATGAACGAGCTGGAAAAATGGGTGGAAACCGCTGACGAAGCAAAATTAAAAGAATCCGCGCAGATCTTCACGCACATCAGCACGCACAATGCGTACCACATCGGCCAGATCATTTACGTACGCAAGGAGCAAGGCTCCTGGGACCCCAAGAATGGCGTGAACTAGAGCGCAAAGAATCGAACCCCTATGAGTTGGGGACTTGTGTAGTTCACTCGTCGCGAAGAGTGCGGATGGGCTCGACGCGGGTGGCGCGGTAGGCCGGCACGATGGTGGCGAGAACGCCGACAGCGACAAGGAGGACGGCGACGGTGGCGAAAGTGAGCGGGTCGGTGGGGCGGACGCCGTAGATGAGAGAGGAGACGACACGGCCGAGCGCCAGGGCTGCAGCAAGGCCGATGCCAACGCCCAGCAGAATGGGCTTCAGGCCGTCAGTGACGATCATCTTTAAGACGTCGGAGTGGGATGCGCCGAGAGCCATGCGAATACCGATTTCGCGGACGCGGCGGCGAACGGCATAGGAGAGGACACTGTAAATGCCGACGGCGGTGAGGACCAGGGCAAGACTGGCGAACGCAGCGAGTAGAAGCATATTGGAGCGACGGGAAGAGAGGGAATTAGCGATGAGTTGGTTCATGCTGAACACGTCGATGACAGGCGTTTCGGCATCGACTTGATGGACCGCGGCGGTAACTGCGGAAACGGAGTTCATGGGATCGCCAGGGGTGCGAACAGCGAGAGCCATACCGAAAGAGCGCCAGGCTTCGGAAGGCGGCGCGAAAATTTGATCGATGGGCCAGTAGACCATGGCGACAGGGCGAGTTTCATCGAGGGAGTCCAATTTAATGTCGCCGACAACTCCCACCACTTCGCGCGCAACCCCAGGATAGAAGGTCAGCGTGACATGTTTGCCGATCGGATTCTGACCGGGCCAGAAACGGTCGGCGAAGGATTGGCTGACGATGACGGTGGGCGCGCGGCCGGCTACGTCGGAAGCGTCAAGGTCGCGGCCGCGGAGAAGCGGGATGCGCATGGCGCTGAAATAGCCGGCGCTGATGGAGCGGACGTCCACTTCGGGCTGGTCGGACATGGGAAGGATGGGCTGGCCTTCGACCTGCACGGGTTGATGCGAGCCGCTGTCGCTCATTGGGATGCCGTCAATCACGCCGGCTGATTCGATGCCAGGAGTGGTGCGGACTTGCTGGAGGACGCGTTCGAAGAACGAGATTTGGCCGGCGGGCGTGGAGAATTTGTTCGCGGGAAGGGAGAGCGACATGGTGAGCACGTTGTTGGGGTCGAAGCCAGGGCGGATGCCGCTAAGTTCCCAGAGCGTGCGAACCATGAGTCCCGCGCCGATGAGTAGAGCGAGAGAAAGACCGACCTCGCAGACGACTAGAAGGCTTCGGGTGCGTTGGCCGCCGGAGTCGGAAGTGCCGCGACTCTGACCTTGTTTGAGAGCTTCGCTGACGTCGGATTTGGTGAAGCGCAAAGCGGGAAGCAGGCCGGCGAGGATTCCGGCGAAAAGAGAAAGCACGACGGTGAAGGTCAGGACCGAGGCGTCAAGATTGATTTGCGCGAAGCGGGGAAGGCGGTCGGCTAGGAATTTCGCGACGAGGCTAACGCCGACCTTGGCGAGCAGCAATCCCAGCGCGCCTCCGGCGAGGGAGAGAAGCAGAGTTTCCGCAAGGGCCAGCCGGAGAATCGCGCCGCGAGTAGCTCCAAGAGCGGAACGAATGGCGATTTCTTTTTTGCGAGCGAGAATTTTGCCAAGGACGAGATTGGCGACATTGGCGCAGGCGATGAGCAGGACGAAGCCGACAGCACCAAGGAGGACAAGGAGAGCGGGGCGAATGTCGCCAACGAGTTGCTGGCGCAGAGGGATGATGGTGGCGCCCCAGCCTTTGTGGTCTTCCGGATAGAGCTGTTCGAGGCGCGTGGAAATGGCGCTCAGTTCGGATTGCGCCGAGCGGATGTCAACGCTCGGCTTGAGGCGGCCGATGACCGAGTAGTTGTGATTGCCACGAACGGCACGCTTTTCGTCAGTCCAAGCCAGGGGAACCCATAGGTTGGCCCAGCTGGGGTATTTGAAGCTGGGGGGCATGACGCCGACTACATGGTAAGGCTCGCCGTTGAGAATGATGTCCTGGCCGAGGATGGCGGGTTTGGCGCCGAAATGATTACGCCAAACCTGATCGCTGAGAATCGCGACATGGCCCTGGCCTGGACGGTCTTCTTCGGCGGTGAAAGTGCGGCCCAAAGCCGGTTGAATGCGGAGGATGGAGAAGAAGCCTGATGAGACCGTGGAGCCGAAGAGGGAGTCGGGCCGGTCCGTTCCTCCGAGATTGAGAATCGCGCCGCCGTAGGCAGCCATGTCTTCAAAGGAAGTGTTCTGGCGCTGCCAATCGAGAAAGTTGGCCGGAGAGACGGAGAAGTAGCTCATCCCGGGGAAGCTCTTGGCTGGAGGGACGTGCCAAATTTGCATGATGCGGGAGGAGTCCTGGTAGGGGAGCGGGCGGAGGAGGACGGCGTTCACTACGGAGAAAATGGCGGTGTTGGCGCCAATTCCCAGGGCTAGCAGGAGGATGGCTGTGACGGTGAAACCTGGGTTGCGAAGGAGGATGCGAAGGCTTAGGCGAAGGTCCTCGAAGAGGTTACGCATAAGAAGGCGCTCCTTGCCGCCGACGAAAGGCAAGTCGACGATGACATGTCATGTATGAAGACGGACGGAACGGCAAAAGGTTCCATGGATTTGGCGAAGCTGGGCGTGCCGGATACCACAAGACATGATTGCGCGAGTTTTGCGGGTCTTGCAGTCGGGGTATATAGTTGAGCGAGGTCGTGCGCACCTCTCATCGCGCACGACCTGGCAAAGATTTTCTAGTCAGCCGACAGGCACAGCAAAGGCAACCCGGACGGATGGCCGCAGACGTCAGCAAGCATTTGGACCGCGCCAAGCGATTCCTCGAAAAGAACCGCGTCGAGGACGCTATTGAAGCGTATCTGGCGGTGCTGGATGAAGCGCCGCAGCATCAGGAAGCGACGCAGGCGCTGGGGGATCTGTACGCGCGTATGGACCAGCCGGATCGCGCGGCCGTTTATTATGGACTGCTGTTCGATCTACTGATCGAGCCGCGCGACGAAACGAAAGCGCTGGCCATTTATAATCGTTTTCTTCGAGCGGCTGGCACGGCACAGCCGCCGGAACGCATAGCGCGTTACGCCTTTCTCCAGCAAAAGCAGAATCATCCCGAAGAAGCCATCGATCAATATTCCAAGGCGGGAGAACTTTTCGCGAGCGCGGGGCGGCATGAGGATGCGCTTTTTTGCTGGGAGCGCATCGCGCAGCTCGATCCGGAAAATCTCAACCGGCAGCTTCGTCTGGCCGAGGCTGCGGAGCAGATCGGCAAGAATGCGCTGGCCGCGCGAACGTTTTTGCGGGCGGGGCAGCTTGCCAGCGCCGGGGGCGCGGAAGCCGACGCGCTGAAGCTGCTCGGCCGCGCATACAAACTTGCGCCGCAGGAGCGGAGCGTTGCGCTGCTTTATGCGCAAGCGAAATTGCGTACCGATGGCGCCGCGGAGGCGGCCACGCTGCTCGAGCCGTTTGCCGCCACGGAAAGCGACGCTGTTTTTCTGGAAACATTCGGCGACGCGCTGATTCGCGGCGGGAATCTCGACCGGGCGCGCGAGATTCTTGAAAAATTGCTGCGTGAGAAGAATGCGGGTGCGGAGCGGCTGTTCGAGCTGGCCGATGCATATGCGGCTTCGGCGCAGACGACCAAAGGGGTGGACGTGCTGCAGACGCTGAAGAGACGCATGTTCGCGGACAAGCGGCAAAATGATTTTGCCACGCAGTTGGATGCGGTGGCCACAAAGCACCCGCATTCGCAAGGCATGATGGAGTTTTGGGCCGCGGTTTATAACGAGTTGAACCGCGAATCGCAGTATTTCGAGATTCTCGTAAAACTTTTTGACGTGTATTTCAATGCGGGCGATTTCCGGAAGGCGTGCGATTCACTGGAACGACTTGTGGACATTGACGCTTACGATTACCGGAACCAGGAGCGGATGGAAAAGCTGCGCGGGCACGTCGACGATGCGTTTTTGAAACGAGTGGGCGGCAGACTGGCCAAGTCGATGAACACGGCGCCACCGCCGCCGTCGAACACAGGCGCAGGCGGAAGCGTCTCGCAGGCGCCGCCAAACACGGAAGAGGGGCGGCACGCACAGGCGCTGGAGGACTTGATCGTACAGACGGAAATTTTCCTGCAGTATTCGCTGCAGACGAAGGCGCTGGAGCGGCTGCAAAAGATCGCGGCGATGTTTCCCGGAGAAGAAGAGCGCAACGCGCGTTTGCAGAATTTATATCAGATGGCGAATTGGTGGCCGCCAGGCGCGGCAAAACCAAAACAGGAACCAGCTGCGCCGGTACAGCCGCAGCAGCCCGCGGCGCCGGTCGTTGAGGCACAGCCGGTACAAATCACAACGCGGACGGGCGTGTACAGCGCGGAGACGCTGCGCGATTTGTCGAAGATTTCCGAGATTAACCAGAAAATTTTCCGGCAACAGACGCCGCGAGCGATGCTGAACACGGCGGTGAGCGAAGTGGGCTCTCATCTTCGCGCCGCGCGCTGCATCGCGGTGGTTGGAGCACCCGGGCGGCCGCCGGAGATGTCGGCGGAGTTTTGCAGCCAGACGATCAAGCCTGCGCCGGGGGCACAAGTCGTGCTGCTGCTTGCTCAACTGGAGAAGGCGGAGCCGGATGAGCTGGGCGGATTGGTGGTTGACGGCGGGGAAGGCTCGATTGTTAGTGAGATGGGATTGGCGACGGCTCTTGGCGTGATGATTACGGACAAGGAGACGCAAGCGCCGGCGGGGATGCTGATTGTGGGGCATTCGGAGCCGCATAAGTGGAAGCCGAACGAGGCTTATTTCTTGCAAGCCATCGGCGATCAGATGTTGATGAGCGTGAGCCACACGCGGTTGCGGTCGCTGGTGCGGCGGATGGGCGTTTCGGATGAGCGCACGGGATTGCTTAGCCGGAGTTCGTATCAGAGTTGCTTGCTGACGGAAGCGGACCGGGCGCGCAGCCAGGGGACGCCGCTGGCGCTGGCGATTTTGCAGATCGACCGCGGCGCGGAAATTTTGCGGCAGCAGGGGGAATCGCCGCTGGAACGGTTTTTGGAGCAATTGGCGCGGTCACTGCAGCCGATCGTGCGGCAGAACGACGTGGCGGTGAAGTATACGTCGTGGTCGCTGGCGTTTATTTTGCCGGACACGACTTTGGCGGGAGCGCAGAATCTTGCGGATAAATTGCGGCGCGCGGCTTCCGGCTTGCGGCCGCCGTGGGATACGACGCAGATCACGTTGAGCGCGGGGATAGTCGAAGCGGTGGCGAAGCATGAGTACGACAGCGAAGATATTGTGACGGATTTGATCAATCGGGCGGAATTCAGCGTCGATGAAGCGCGGAAAAAGGGCGGGGATACGGTGGTGACGCTGGAGACACCGAAGGTCTAAAAATCTTTCCACTTGTAGCGGCCTTGAATGCCGGAAGGTCGGCACACCTACAACCGTGACACAAATCAGCAAAGAAATATTTGAGCAGCAGAGGCGGCCGCGTTTTGGCAACGCCAACCCGGAGAGAATGCACTGTACTTTTTGGGAGTGGATGATTCGGGGCGATGAAATCACTACGGTTGAAGAGCATGGGAGTCTTGCCGAGGCCGGCTTGAAGATGAGGGAAGAAAAGCTCAAATCTGCCTACGGTCCGTATCGAGCCCGCGATTTCTTCAAGGTACCGATGAATCGGGAGGATGGGCCGATTTGGACATTTGAGCGACATGGCGCCACGCGGACGAAATTGCCCGATGGCCGAGTGATTTGCATTGGTGGCGAACATGAGGATTATTACGACCCCGACTTCCATATTTACAATGATGTAGTGGTTTTTGGACCTGAGGGTGAAATTGAGATTTACGGATATCCGAAAGGGGTGTTCCCTCCGACTGATTTTCACACCGCAACTCTGGTGGGAGACAAAATCGTCGTTATCGGGTGTCAGGGAAACGTGCAGGAACGACGACTTGGTATTACTCCAGTCTATTTGGTTAATACGAAGAGGTATTCTATTTCCGAGATGACTTCCTCTGGTACGACGCCGGGATGGATCTTCGGGCACGCAGCGGAGTGCTCAGTTGATGGCGTCGTTAGTCTACGCGGTGGACAGTGCCTCGAGCTGAGAAATGGAAAGCAGAGATTCAAGAGAAACAACGAAGAATACATATTGGATACCCGGACCGGAGCTTGGAAGCAGAGCACAAGCAGAAATTGGCCACAATGGTCTATCGGACAAGAACGTGGGGGTGTTTTCGTCCTGGATCACGCGGTACGGGCGCGTGACCTTGTTCCGCCAGGAGTTGAACGTATCTCCGCGACGGAAGTGAGTTACGGCGAAGCGAGATTTCTCTTGCGAGGTGTACCAATTCGAGTCATTGCGGGAGTCCGGTGGATTGAAATCATCGCCGAAGGTGACTTGCCGGAACAGTTGTGCCGCGAAGTACCCGAGACATTTCGAAGGAGGGTAGAAACGCTCTGCAAAAAGAAATGTGTAGTGGAGTAGAACAGAAATACTGCAAGCCTCGTGCCTTGGGCATGGCAAAATAGCTGAGTGAGTATGAAGAAGAAAGCGGCCGCAAAACGGAAAAAAAGGAAAGCGAACTCACGCCGAGTGCCAGGTTCGTCGAACAAGCAACCCCAAGTGCAACCAAAGACGATTTGTTTGGGTTTATGAAGGGGCGGTTTGAAATAGTCGGCGATATTGAGTCGCCGATCGAGGATTGGAAGTACTAGGATCCGGCGAAGGAACTAGAGAAATGAGGAGAATATGTTTCCAACGGATGTGGTGATTGTGGCGGGGGCGCGGACGCCGATGGCGCGGTATACGGGGGCGTTTTCAGAAGTGAGCGCGATTGATTTGGCGGCGCATGCCTCGAAGGAGGCGATCCGGAGGTCGGGCGTGGATCCGGGGGAGTTTGATCACGCGATATTTGGGAACGTGATGCAAACGAGCGCGGACGCGATTTACGGCGCGCGGCACGTGGGGTTGAAGGCGGGATTGAAAGTGGAGACTCCGGCGGTGACGGTGAACCGGTTGTGCGGGTCGGGGATTGAGGCGGTGTCGCAGGCGGCGCAGCGGTTGCTGCTGGGCGAAGCGACGATGGTGCTGGCGGGCGGAATGGAGAATATGACGCAGGCGCCGTTTGTGGTGCGCGGGGCACGGACGGGATTGAAATTGGGAGGCGGGGCGCTGGAAGATTTTTTGTTTGTGGGATTGACGGACAGTTATTGCGGATTGCCGATGGCGATGACGGCGGAAAAATTGGCGGAGCAGCATGGAATTACGCGGAAGGATGCGGACGCGTATGCGTTGCGCAGCCAGCAAGCGGCGGATGCGGCGTACAAAGCGTGCCGGATTCGCGAGGAACTGGCGCCGGTGGAAGTGAAGCACGGGAAGAAGACGATTGTTTTTAGCGAGGACGATCACCGGCGGCCAGAAACGACGATGGAGACGCTGGAGAAATTGCCGCCGTCGTTCAAGAAAGACGGGATTGTGACGGCGGGGAATGCCAGCGGAATTGTGGATGGAGCGGCGGCGGTAGTGGTGACGCGCGAAGCGACGGCGAAAGAGCGTGGGCTGAAGCCCATTGGGAGGATTGTGGCGTGGGCGACGGCAGGAGTCGATCCGAGCATCATGGGGATTGGGCCGGTGCCGTCTTCGCAGAAGGCGCTGAAGCTGGCGGGGCTGACGCTTGAGCAGATGGATCGCGTGGAAGTGAACGAAGCGTTTGCGGCGCAGTATCTGGCCGTGGAGAAAGCGCTCGGGCTGAACCGCGACAAGACAAATGTGAATGGCGGAGCGATTGCGTTGGGGCATCCGCTGGGGGCGAGTGGGACGCGACTCTTGATTACGATTCTGAATGAATTGCGGCGGAACAATTTGCGATATGGGTTGACGACGGCTTGCATTGGCGGCGGGCAGGGGATTGCGATGATTGTGGAAGCGATGAAGAACTGAGGTAAATGGGATAGAGGAAGTATAGGAAGTAAAGGAACTTAGGCTCTGGTAGACTTTGGGCGCATGAATAGGGCGCGATGAATCGCGCCCCTACAATGCCTAGATTCTTCCGCTCGAGTATGGTGGCGGGAATTCCAAGAGGAAATGATGGCGATACAAAAAGTGGGAGTTGTGGGGTGTGGATTGATGGGGTCGGGGATTGCGCAGGTGTGCGCGGCGGCGGGGTTTACGACCGTGGTGCGGGAAGTGAGCCCGGAGATTGTCGAGAAGGGATTAAAGGGGATTGAGAAGAATTTGGCGCGGTTGGTGGAAAAGGGCACGATCACCGCGGTGGCGCAGGGTGAAATTCGCGGGCGGTTGCGTGGGACGACGGCGCTAGAGGATTTGAAGGATTGCGATTTAGTTGTCGAGGCGATCATCGAGCAGTTGCCGGCGAAGCGGGAATTGTTTTCGGCGCTGGATGTGATGTGTCCGGCTTCCTCGATTTTTGCGAGCAACACTTCTTCGCTGACGATCACGGAAATTTCGGCGGCGACCAAGCGGCCGCAGCGTTTTGTGGGATTGCACTTTTTTAACCCGGTGCCGGTGATGAAGCTGGTGGAAGTAGTGAGGACGATCGCGACGGACGCGGGCGTGTATGAAGAGATGGTGGCGTTTGGGGCGAAGCTGGGGAAGACGGCGGTGCGCGCGCACGACTCGACGGGATTTATCGTGAACCGGCTGCTGGTGCCTTATTTGTTGGATGCGATTCGGGCGCTAGAAGAGGGCGTAGGCTCGATCGAGGACATTGATAATTCGATGAAGCTGGGGTGCGGACACCCGATGGGGCCGCTGACGTTGCTGGATTTTGTGGGGCTGGATACGACGTATTACATTTCGCAGATTATGTTCGAGGAATTTCACGAAAAAAGATTTGCTTCGCCGCCGCTTTTGAAAAGGATGGTCTTGGCGGGATGGAATGGAAGGAAAGCGGGGCGCGGATTTTATGACTACAGCGACCCGCAAAAACCGAGAGCCAGCAAGCTTTGATACCGGGGCATAGTCGTCCGTCCATTCGGGGTGCATTCGTTGTCTAAGAGCAAAGGACGCGACATATTTCTGATCGTTCTCGGCGTGCTTCAGGTGGGCTTTGCTTGTGTGATGTTTGTGGTCCTAGTTTCCTACCTTTTTGTCGCTCGCGCTTACCTCGGGGTTAGTCCCGCGGCACCATTCGTCTTCGTATTCGACTTGTGGGGTGTGGTTTCCGGATTTTGGCTGATTTTCCGCCGGTCGATCGCCGCTTGCCGAATGGCAGCCACGTGGTATCTGCTCATTGGACTTCTTTTATTTGCGTTCGCGATCCAGAATTCAGTCCGGCATCCAGCTTGGCGTGCAGGTTCTTTTTTTTTGGCTTTTGTATTTCTTTTGATTTTTGCTGTTTTGGTGGTCCCGCTTCTGCCGGGTTATTATCCGGTCTCCTGGCCGCTGTCCAAGAGCAGCGGACGCGACATATTTCTGATAGTGTTCGCTGCCTTTCAGGCGGGGTTTGCAGGGTTCGTGCTTGAGGACCATGTGTCCCGGTTACTGGCTGGCGCCGATCTCGGGATTAATACCCGGGCGCCGTTTGTTCTCTTGTTTGACCTGTGGGGCGTGGTTTCAGGCGCTTGGCTTCTATTCCGGCGCTCCCTCGACACTTGTCGGATGGCCGCCATCTGGTATCTGCCAGTTGGGCTTTTTTCCCTTGGTTTTTCAGTGCGCAAACCAGCCCGGCAGCCGGTGAGCGTTGCCATGCCCGTCGTGTTTCTCCTGATTTTTGTCGTTTTGGCGGTGCCGCTGCTGCCGGGTTATTATCCATGGTCCGGGCGAACGGAAGCAGTGAGCAAGTAACCGCAGTCAGGAAGATCAAACGAGGATCTGATGCCAGAACAGTTCATCAACCTGTTGTACGAGAAGAGAGATGGGATTGCGTTTGTTACGTTCAACCGGCCGAAGGTGTTGAATGCGCTGAACCGGAAGACGATGGAGGAGTTGCGGGAGATTTTGATGGATGCGCACGGGGATGACGCGGTGCGCGCGCTGATTTTGACGGGAGCGGGAGAAAAGTCGTTTGTCGCGGGTGCGGATATTGGGGAGCTCTCGCAACAGACGCCGGTGAACGGCAAGGAGTTTTCGTTGTTTGGGCAGGGAGTGATTCATCTGCTGGAGACGATGGGGAAGCCGTCGATTTGCGCGATCAATGGATTTGCGCTGGGCGGAGGGTGCGAAGTGGCGCTGGCGTGTACGATTCGAATTGCAAGCAAGACGGCGAAGCTGGGGCAGCCGGAAGTGAAGCTGGGGATTTTGCCAGGCTATGGCGGAACGCAGCGGCTGGCGCGGCTCTGCGGCAAAGGCGTGGCGCAGGAGCTTTGTCTGGCGGGCGAGATGATTTCTGCGGAAGAGGCGCTGCGCATCGGGCTTGTGAACCATGTGTACGAGCCGGCGGAACTTTTGCCGGCGGCGGAGGCGCTAGCGAAGAAAATCATCGCGAATGCTCCGGTCGCCGTGCGGTACGCGATGGAAGCGATTGAGCGCGGCGTCGAAATGCCGCAGGAAGAAGGATTGTTTTTGGAGGCAACGCTGTTTGGTCTGGCCTGCGCGACGGAAGACATGCGCGAAGGGACGAAAGCGTTTTTGGAGAAGAGGGCAGCTAAGTTTGTGGGGAAGTAACGGAAGGAATTTACACAGAGGGCGCTGAGGACACAGAGGTCACAGAGACGAGGATGCAGACAGGGAAGATTGAGGGCGGGTTGAGCGGGACGGGATTGCGGTTTGGGATTGTTGTGAGCCGGTTCAACAGTTTTATTACGGAGCGGCTTTTGACGGCCGCAGTGGATGCACTGGAGCGCGCGGGGGCGGCGAGCAAGGACGTGGATGTGGTGCGCGTGCCGGGATCGTTTGAACTGCCGCTGACGGCGAAGAAGCTTGCGGCGACCGGGAAGTATGACGCGCTGATTGCGATTGGGTGCGTGATTCGCGGCGATACTTCGCACTACGATTATGTTTGTTCGGAGACGGCGCGCGGATTGCAGCTTGCGCAGATGGATACGGGCGTGCCGATCATGTTTTGCGTGTTGACTTGCGACACTTTGGAGCAGGCGATTGACCGCGCGGGGTTGAAGGGCGGGAACAAAGGATTCGAAGCGGGGCTGGCGGCGATTGAGATGGCGCATTTGTCGCGCAAAATACGCGGCGGACAAGCGAAGCCGTCCGGTAGCGGAAAGCCGCGGCGCAAATAACGTGTCGCTGCGTACAAAATCCCGGGAATTCGCGATGCAGATGCTTTTCCAGTGGGACATGAGCGAGCAGGAGCCCACGAAACTGGAAGCAAAATTCTGGCGAGCCGCCAAAGCGACGGATTCCACGCGCGCATTCGCGAATAAACTGTTCGAAGGCGCCGTGAAAGATACGGCGGCGATCGACGGATTGATTGTGAAGCAGGCCGAGAATTGGCGGCTTGAGAGGCTTGCGGTGATCGATCGTGCGATTTTGCGGCTGGCAATTTACGAACTGCGAACCACGGATACTCCCCCGAAGGTCATCCTGAACGAAGCGGTGGATCTGGCGAAGAAATTTTCGTCGGAAGAAGCCGGCGCGTTCGTGAACGGAATTCTCGACGCGGTCCACAAGAGCATCGCGCCCCAATAAATTCCCGATCGGATGTGTAATAGAACAGGTGAGCGCCCTATTTTAGCGTGAGCCAGCCCCTTCGCGCGCGGATCAGACGCGGATGGTGCCTTCGAAAACTTTGACGGCCGCGCCGCTGACGCGCGGTACCAATTTCTTGCCGCGTTGTGTGACTTCCACTTCGATGTGGCTGGGGCGGCCCATTTCTTCGCCTTGCAAGATGCTGAGCGTGTGGCCAGCGGCGAGTTTGCCGTGCTTCACGAGATAGGCGCCGAGCGAACCGGCAGCGGAGCCGGTCGCGGGATCTTCATAGATTTCCCAGGGAAGCATGCCACGCGAGAAGACTTTGCTGTTGCCGCTGAGCGCAAAGCAGTAGGCCATGGTGGCATTTTTGCCGAGGAGCTTGCGCAGCTCGAACATGTTCATGGCGATCTTGCCGAGTGCGGCGCGGTTTCTGAGCGGCACCATGAGGTTGAAGATGCCGGTCGAAACGCACTCGGGGTCGAGATGCGGATCGAAGTCTTTCGGCGTCAGGCCAAGCGATTTGGCCAGCGCGGCTTTCTTAAACTTGATGGGGCGGAAGGCCGCTTCGGTCTGCGTCATGGTGACGCGCTGGGGCCGGCCGTCCTTGAAACGAATCTCGACGGGAAGGACGCCTGCGCCGGTTTCCTGCATCACGTGCACGCCGCCCTCTTGCGCCGGGACAACGCCCAGCTCCGCGAGGAGAAACCACGTGCCGACGACGGGATGGCCTGCCAGCTTCAGCTCCTCGCGCGTGGTGAAGATGCGCAGCTTGGCCAGAGCGCGCTCGTCGGTCGGCTTCTGTACGAAGACGGTTTCGGCGAGGTTCATTTCGCGCGCGATGGCTTGCATCTGATCGTTCGAAAGGCTGTCGCCATCAGTAAAAACGGCGAGGGGATTGCCTTCGAAGCGCGAGTTGGTGAAAACGTCGAGAGTGTAGAAGCGATGTTCCATGGGATTGTGAGTCGGGCTGGAGCATGCGCGTAAATCAGATGTGCTCGAGCTGTGCGACTGTCCTTTCGTTGGAGATGTTTCCGGTGTTGAGCGTGGATTTCGGTTCGATAAGAACGATGTGGACTTCTTCTTCCGCGACGGGGCAATGCTCGATGCCGCGAGGAACAATGACGAATTCACCTTCGCGCACGATTGCTTCGCGATCGCGGAACTTCATGCGCAGCGTTCCTTTGACGACAAGAAAAAGCTCATCTTCGTTGTCGTGATGATGCCAGATGAACTCGCCCTTAAGCTTGACGGCTTTGACGTGGCAGTCGTTTACTTCGCCAATCACGCGCGGGTTGCAGTAGTCGCTGAAGCGGCTGAATTTGTTTTTCAGGTTGATCGTTTCCATTTGTTTGGCCTGCTACAAAGTCCGGACAAGCTTACTTACAGCATCAAGGACGCGTTGCGTCAGATCTTGTTTCGACATTTCGCAGTAAACGCGAAGAAGATTCTCCGTGCCGGAGGCACGAACCAGCAGCCAGCCAATTTCGCCGAGATAGATTTTAATGCCGTCCATGTCTTCGCGGCGCGGGATGGGCCAGTCCAGAAAGTGGGTTAGCTTGCTGTCGGAGAAGTATGCTACCGCTTTTTGCTTCTGAGACGGTGTGACGTCGAGATCCACGCGGCCATAATGGTATTCGCCGAATTCGGCATAGAGCGTACGCAGCATATCGCCTAGCGACTTGCCGTGCCAGGCCATCAACTCAGCCAGGAAGAGCGCGCAAACGGTGGCGTCGCGTTCGGGCAAGTAGAGGCTGGTGCCGATACCACCGCTCTCTTCGCCGCCGATCAGGATGTTTTGTTCGAGCATCAGCTCGCAAATGTATTTGAAGCCGATCGGCACTTCGTGGAGCTTGCGGCCGAATTTTGCGGCGAGCTTGTCGATTAGCTTGGTGACGGAAAATGTTTTTGCGATGTCGCCGGGCAAGTTGCGCGTGCCGGCAAGGTGCCAGACGAGAAGCGCAAAAATCTGATGCGGGTTGACGAACGAACCGTCACGGTCGACCGCCCCGATGCGATCGCCATCGCCGTCTGCGCAGAGACCAGCGTCGTATTTGCCTGCGAGCACGGCATCCTGGAGCGGCGCGATGTGCGGCGGAATGGGTTCCGGGTGCACGCCACCGAAGCGCGGGTCGCGCGTGGCGCGAATTTCGTCGCAGGCGATTCCGTTGCGCGCGAAGAGCGCCGGCAGGAGGCCGGTCGCCGAGCCATGCATGGGGTCGCAGACAAACCTCAGCTTTGCGTCACGCAGGCGCTGCCAGTCGATCAGTTTCTCGATGGTGTCGAGATAAGGCGCGCGCGGCTCAAGCGATTGAATCAATTCTTCGCGCCCAGGGAGAGGCGTTACGGCGTTTTTTTGCACTTCGGCGAGTTCGATTTCGATTTGCGCGACGATGGACGGTAGAGCGCTGCTGCCGTAGCTCGCTTTGTACTTGATCCCGTTCCATTGATAAGGATTGTGGCTCGCGGTGATGAGGATGCCGCCTGCCGCCGCGCGCTGGCGAACCAGCAATGAAATTGTGGGCGTGGGACAAGGTTTGTCTGCGAGCCATACGGGCGTACCGGTCGAGGCAATCACATCGGCGACGGCGGCAGCCACGGTATCTGACGCAAAGCGGTGGTCGTAGCCGACTAGCACACCCTTGCGCGCGTCTTCGCATCGCACCACGTAGCGCGCGATGGCCTGCGCCACAACGCGCGCGTTAGCGAACGTGAAGTCTTCGGCAATCACGTCGCGCCATCCGTCAGTTCCAAATTTAATCGCAGTCATAGAAGGCAGGGGAAGTATACGCGAAGGGATATGTCCGCCAAACATCCCCTTTGGACTGTCTTCGAATCCTTACAGAAGTTCCTTGCGCCGCTGCTCTTCCAGCCATTTTACGATTTTGCCCACGTCCTGGGCGCGATCGCGGGGAACGATGAGCAGGGCGTCGGGCGTTTCGACGACCACGAGGTCGCGTATGCCGACGACGGCGGTAAATTTTCCGGGCACGGAGATTAGGTTTCCGTACCCATCGATCGCGTATCCAGGAGTGACGAAGACGTTGCCATCCGCGGATTTGTCGCCGGACAGTAATCCATAGACGGCGCCCCACGAGCCGATATCGCTCCACCCGACTTCGGCGGGGATGACGTACACCTGCGGAGGCCCTTCCTGGCGCGTGGCGTTTTCGAGGATCGCGTAGTCGACGGAAATATTTTCGAGTTTCGGATAAATGGCGCGCAGGCGCCGCTCGTAGGTTTTTTTGCCAATGGTCTCGGCGAGGGATTCGAGAGCTTCATGCGTTTTCGGCAGGAACATTTTCAAATTGTCGAGAAACGTGGAGACGCGCCAGAAGAACATGCCTGCGTTCCAGTGGTAGTTGCCCGAGGCGACATATTGTTTGGCGAGATCGAGCGCTGGTTTCTCGGTGAAGCGGCGCACGGCGAACGCGGGAAATCCGCTCGAGCCGATAGCGTCGCCCATGCGTTCGACGTAGCCGAAGCCTGTGTCGGGCCGCGTCGGAGGGATCCCGAGGACGATCAGGCGTTCGGGTTCGCGCGCGAGTTCGAGCGCAGCGCTCACGATCTTGCGATATTTGTCGGGTTGCGCAATGAAGTGGTCGGCGGGCAGCACCGCCATGAGCGCGTCGCCCTTTGCGACGTGGCGTACATGAAGCGCGGCGAGCGCGATGGCAGCGGCGGTGTTGCGGCCGATAGACTCGATCAAGACGCGTTTGCGAGCAGGGGCGGGGAGTTGCTTTTTGGCGGCGACCGCTTGCTCGGTGTTGGTGACAGTCCAGATGCGGTCGGGCGAAATCAACGGGCGCAAGCGAGCCACCGTCTGCTCGAGCATGGTGTCTTTGCCGACGATATTGAGAAGCTGCTTCGGAGTGCGCGTGCGGCTTCGCGGCCAAAAACGTGTGCCACGCCCTCCGGCGAGGATGACAGCGTGAGTTGTGAGTTTTTCCGTGGGCATTGGAAAGAAGAAAGAATCTAACACAGAGGGCGCGAGGGGCACAGGGAGCACCTAGAAGTCGCTCTCGCTACCAGGAATTGCAGGCACTCAGTCGTCTTAGCCGCAGAGCCCTACCGTGGCGAAGTCTTACTCGAAAACGGATTGAGCGATTGCTGAGGCGGAGATGCCGGAGTCGTGGAGGTGTTTGGGAAGCGCGGCGATGTCAGGTACGTAAGCACGGAGCACAATGGTCGATTGCAAAGGATGCAGCGCGGCCAAGTCGACCGATGCAGGAAGGTACCAGCACTCGCCGGCGTTGTAGCGCGCGGCGCTGGCCGGCCAGCCGAGATTTCCTCGTCCGGCGAGGATGATAAGCAATTGAAAGTGTTCGGAGTCACCTGCGAATTCACAGCGTTCGGAGAATTCCAGGCGCTCGACGGCGAAGTAGCGGCACGCGCAGAGTAATTTTGCATGTTGGTCCGAAGCTCCGAGCGCAAGCGAAGGCACCTTGCCTCCGCGAGAAAAACCAAATTGGATGACCTCAAGCGCTTTCTCGATGTGCAGCTCTCGCGGCTTTCCATGCGCGTCAACGCGATCGTAATCAAAGATGCGGTAGGTGAGGTCGGAATATTCCTGGACCTCGCAGACGATCATGTCTGGCCCGATGGTGTGAGGCATGCCTGCGGGAATGAAAAAAGTGTCGCCTTCATGAACGTGAGGCGCTTGGAAGAGATTTTCGAGCGTGTGCGAGGCTAAACTTTCCAGAAACTTTTCTTTCGTGACCCCGGGCTTAAGTCCGGCGAGTAGTTGGGCGCCGGGTTCGGCGGAGACGATGTGCCACATTTCGGTTTTGCCTCGGCCGCCGGCGTTTTTTTCGTGAACGGCGGCGTACGCGTCGTCAGGATGCACCTGGATGGAGAGCTTGTCCTTCGGGAAAATGAATTTTGCGAGGAGTGGGAATTCCTTCACCGTCTTGAGGGCTGACCCGCGCCATTCCTCGGACATTTCGTGCCACGTGGCGCCAAGTGTTCTCCCCGCGAAGGGGCCGGTGGCGATTTTGCAGTCGACGCCGGTCAGCCAGGCTTCGCCGAGCGGCTCTGCAAGGTTGGTCTTCTCCGGGAAAAGGGGCGCAAGAGATCGCGCGCCCCAAATCCGCGGACTGAAAATGGCCTCGATACGAAATGGCTCAGGCTTTAGCGGCGGAGCACTCACGTTTTAGGCCGCGGCTTCGACGCGTGTGAAGAAGCGCTCGAGGCGGCGAAGGCCTTCGTCGATGCGTTCGATGGATGTCGCGTAGGAGAGGCGCAAATAGCCCGGTGCGCCGAAACCTTCGCCGGCAACGAGCGCGACGCGCGCTTGATCGAGGAGCAACTTCGCCACCTCCGACGTGTCTTTCGCGATCGCATGGCCCGTCGAGCCGTTCGAAAGATGCGCGCTCACATTGGGAAACGCGTAAAACGCGCCGCCGGGCATTTCGCATTTCACACCGGGGATTGCATTCAAACCTTCCACGATGCGCTTCCGTCGCCGGTTGTACTCCGCCAGCATCACGGGCACCGAGTCCATAGGGCCAGTCATGGCCGCGAGCGCCGCATACTGCGCGATCGAAGTCGGGTTCGACGTCGACTGGCTCTGCAGTTTCGTCAGCGCTTGTATCAGTTCCGCGGGCGCCAACGTGTAGCCGATGCGCCAGCCGGTCATCGCAAATGTTTTCGAAACCGAACCAACAATGATGACGTTGTTTCTCGAGTCAGGCGCGCTGGCAATCGAGAAGGGCTTATGCGGCTCATAAGTAAAATGCGAATAACATTCGTCGCCCATCAACCAGACGTTGTGCCTTTTGCACACGGCGAGAATACGCAGGTACTCGTCGGGAGGAACGACCCCGCCCGTCGGATTGCTCGGCGAATTCAATATGAGAAGTTTCGTCTTTGGCGTAATCGCCTTTTCAATCGCGGCGGCTTTTACGCTGAAGCCGTCTTCCGGTCGCGTCTGCACATATACCGGCGTCCCGCCCGTGTACTTGACGATGTCCGGGAAACTGACCCAGTACGGCGCGGGAATGATGACTTCGTCGCCCGCCTGCACCAGCACGCTCATCACATTAAAAATGCCGTGCTTGCCGCCGACAGTAACGATGCACTCTTTCGGTGCGTAGTCCGAGCCGAGCTCTCGCTTGTGCCAAGCGCAAATCGCCTCACGCAGCGGCATGATCCCGCCCGTCGGCGTGTACTTCGTTTTATTTCCCTCGATGGCCGCGATTGCGGCTTTTTTAATGTGGTCGGGCGTCGGAAAATCCGGCTCTCCCGGACCAAAGTCGGCGATGTCCACGCCCTGCGATTTCAGACGGTCCGCTTCGGCGATGACCGCCGCTGTCGGCGAGATTTGTATGCGGTTGACGCGCTCGGTAAGTTGCACTGCTTTCTCCTGTGGGACAGGCTTCAGCCTGTCGCTCTGACTTTACGCGCGCCAACCAGGCGGGCGCAGAAAAGTACTTACAAAACTTTTGCCCTGAGCCGCTGTTCGACCTCCGGCGGGACTAGATCCTTCAAGGGCCCGCCGAGCTGCGCAATCTCACGCACCAGCTTCGAGCTCAAGTAGCTGAACGATTCTCCCGGTAACATAAAAACAGTCTCCAGGCGTGGCTCAAGTTTTCTGTTCATTAAAGCCATCTGCAGCTCGTATTCGTAATCCGAGATCGCGCGAATGCCGCGCAGAATCACGCCCGCGCCGCGCTTCCGCGCGTAATCGACGAGCAGCCCGTGGAAAACGTCCACTTCCACGCCCGGCCATTTCTTCGTTACTTCGCGCAGCATCTCGACGCGTTCCGGAACGGAAAAAAGCGGTTGCTTTTCCGCGTTGCTCAACACGGCGACGATCACCAGGTCAAACATTTTATCGCCGCGCTCGATCAAATCGAGGTGGCCGTTCGTGACCGGGTCAAACGAGCCCGGATAAATGGCGATGGATGTCTTCATGGGCGCCGCACGGAATTCCTTATTCTAACTCAGGCGGGAAATTGGTGCGGAGCAAAGTTGCCCTTCCTCGCGCGCGGCGGAATTTCAGGCGGCGGATTTTCTCTTCGCCCCAGAGAGTGACTATGACAGTATCTTCCTTGCTGCCCAGTGGGCGAGGCGATCTCGGATTCAACTCGCTTGTCATTTCAATAGGAGTCTCGAAAACATGGTTTCTGGCCCCTCAATGCGAGGTCTCGGTTTGTTTGTGTTGGGTGTTCTGATGATTTCATCGCTGGCAAACGCGCAGCAGCAGCCTCCGATCTCTCTCATGCCCATTCCATCGAGCGTCCAAATTGGCTCGGGACGTCTCCTGGTGGATTCCAAATTTTTTGTTGGCTCGACGGGTTATACGGAGCCGCGGCTTGATCGTGCTATCGAACGTTTTCTCCGACAGTTGTCACGGCAAACTGCAATTCCCCTGGCGGGCAAGCCGAGTGCCTCCGCAAAAGCTGTCCTCGTGATTCACACCGATCACGCCAGCAAGGAAATCCAGGAGCTTGGCGAGGACGAGTCGTACGTTCTCGAAGTAACCACGACTGGCGCAAAACTTACCGCACCCACTCCGCTCGGCGTACTGCATGGTTTGCAAACTTTTCTTCAACTCGTGGAAGTTTCGCCCGACGGATTTGCCGCCCCAGCCGTCACCATTAACGATAGGCCCCGCTTTCCCTGGCGCGGACTGATGATCGATTCCGCGCGGCATTTTGTTCCGCTCGACGTGCTCAAGAGAAACATCGACGGCCTCGAAGCCGTGAAGATGAACGTCTTCCACTGGCACCTCTCCGAGAATCAAGGCTTCCGCGTCGAAAGTAAGAAATTCCCGAAGCTCCATGAAATGGGTTCCGACGGTCTTTACTACACGCAAGACGAGATTCACGACCTGATCGAGTACTCGCGCGACCGCGGCATCCGCGTGGTTCCCGAATTCGACGTGCCGGGCCATAGCACAGCCTGGTTTATAGGCTATCCGGAACTTGCCAGCGCGCCTGGCCCTTACGAAATCGAAAGAAGATGGGGCGTTTTCGATCCTGCTTTCGATCCCACCAGCGAGAAAACGTACAAATTTCTCGATCAATTCTTTGCCGAAATGGCGAAACTTTTCCCCGACCATTTCTTTCACGTCGGCGGCGACGAAGTGAACGGAAAACAGTGGGATGCCAATCCGAAAATTCAGGAATTCATCAAGGCGCATGGTTTGAAGAACAACGAAGGCCTGCAATCCTATTTCAACAAACGCCTTGAACCGATTGTAAGCAAACACGGCAAAAGTATGGTCGGCTGGGATGAAGTTCTCGATCCATCTCTGCCAAAAGATATCGTCATTCAGTCCTGGCGGGGGCCGGACGCGCTCGCGGCGGCAGCGAAGCAGGGTTTCCGCGGAATACTTTCCAATGGTTACTACCTCGATCTTGGCTGGCCGGCGGCGCGCCACTATGCAGTGGACCCGCTCAGCGGTGCGGCGGCGAATCTCTCCCCCGAAGAGAGAGACCGAATCCTTGGTGGCGAATCCTGCATGTGGGCGGAGTACATCAATCCCGAAAATATAGATTCGCGTATCTGGCCGCGCAATGCCGCCATTGCGGAGCGCCTCTGGTCGCCGCAGGAAACCACCGATCCTGCCTCCATGCACACACGGATGGAAGAGCTCGCCAATCGCATGGAATGGCTGGGTCTAACGCACAAGACTTATCATCGCCAAATGCTTCAGCGTATTGCCGGCCCGAGTACTCCAGAGGAATTCACGGCGCTCAGCACACTCGCCAGCGTCGTCGAGCCTGTAAAAGACTACACCCGCGAAGAAACCGCATCCGCCGAACCAACAAGTGCTACGCCGCTGAACCGTCTTGTCGACGCCGTACCGCTTGAAAGTGCAACTGCCCGCCATTTCGGGGAATTGGTCAACAAATTTCTCGCAACCTCTTGCCACGATGCTCCTGCTGAAGCGCGACTACGCGCTCAGCTCACCGCGTGGCGCGAAAACGACGCCAAGCTTCAGCCGCTCGCGCAGCGATCGTTCCTGGTAAAGGAAGCATCAGCGAGTTCTCAGGACCTCGCCACACTGGGAGAGATAGGTCTTGCCGCCTTGGATCTCGTTGCCAAAGGCCTACGCGCTTCCGACGATTGGAAGGCGCAACAACTCGCCACCCTTCAGCTAATTCAAAAGCCGAAAGGCCAACTACTCCTCATGCCCGCGCCGGCAATTCAAAAGTTGGTGGAAGCTGCCTCCACTGGCGGAGCATGCTCCGCAGCCAACTGACCGAATGCTTGTAGGGTGAGGGGCTTGGCCCGCCCAGGTCGAACTACTTCGCGGCAGGCAGCGAGTGGCGAGAACATTCGCCCGATCCAGAATCCGCAAACCTCTTCCCCTCTTCCGGAACGAACTGCCACGTGTAAAGCCCGGGCGTCAGCGTCAATTTGAGCACGCCATACGTGTCCGTATTCCGCACTTCGCTATTGGCAATCGCAAATCCCAGCGGGTCGTGACTCTTCCCACCCGTTCCGACCACAATTTCGCGAATCCCATTCACTGGATCGGCGTTCCCATCGGGGTCCTGCGGGGCAAATCGTTCGTAGGAATGTTCATGCCCAGCTAAAACGAGCGCGGCATGAGCGTCGTAAAGGTCCTGCCATAGCACCTTCAATTCCGGATGGATCGCATGACTCTTAAACACACCGCTACTGAACAGTGCATGATGCCCATAGGCAAGTACGCAGGCATCGGGATGCTCCGCGAGGTCCTTGCGCAACCATTCCTCCTGCGGCGATCCCTTCCCACATCCGCCCAGATCCTTCGCCCCGCAGTTCGTATTCAGCGCGACGATATGCCACGGGCCAAGCTCGAAGCTGTAATAACCCTTGCCCACGTCCCCCGCCTGTTTACCCCAATAATGAAAATAAGCTGACGCCGTCGGCTCAGCGTACTCATGATTCCCGAGTGCGGGCCGCGTGCGATCCTTAAACTCTCCCCACGTTGTGCCATAACAATTCTGAAATTCCGCAGCGCTGCCTTTCTCGTACGCTAGGTCTCCAGCAGCAAACACCGTTCCCGATATTTTCTCGATGAGTTTGGCTGTAGCGCGGGCCCCCTCCAATTCCTTGCATCCCGCGATGTCTCCCGCCCCGACTAGGGTAAAGGTTTGTCCGTCAGGTGAAGTCTGCGAGGGCGATGGGTCCACGCGCCGTTCGACAGCAGCCGGTTGCGCCGACGGAGAGCAGCCTGCCAGGGAAACTGCGGCAATCGCTATGGCGACGCAAGCCGTGCGCTTGCTCAACCGGTTGGTTAAATGACAGACCCTGCGCCTTCCCATACCGTTCCTTCTGCTCATAATTTCGTTGGCTAGACTATCACGACGAGCACGGCATGAACCCAAATTACCGTTGAGCCTCTAAATTCGACCATTCGTTGCAATAAACAGCCATTCACCGGAATTCTCTGGCAAGTCCGACTAAATCGGTCTTATTATAAGCCGCACGAAATAAAGGATTTGGAGGTTACTACCAGGCCGCATAGTTTGACTTGGAGCGCAAAACAGAGTATTCTCTCATTGCGACTGAATCAGTCGCATATCCTGCGGGGGCAGGAACCAGAGTGAGAAATGTTTAAGCTATCCAAAAAGGCCGACTACGGCTTGATTGCTGTCAAGCATTTGGCCATGCATCGCCAGGAACATGCGTGCAGCGCAAACGAAATTGCGGAAGAGTATGGGATTTCGGTCACGCTGATGGCCAAAGTACTGCAGCGTTTGGCGCGCGAAGGTGTAGTTCTTGCAAAGCACGGCTCGGCCGGAGGCTATCAACTGGCAAAAGACCCCGGAAACGTGAGCGCGTTGGATGTGATTTCCGCCATAGATGGCCCGGTGCTCATCACATCGTGCGTCACAAGCCATGGAAATTGCGAAACAACGGAGCGATGCTCGGTTCGCGAGCCGCTTCGCAAGGTGAACGAGAGCATTTTGGGTGTTTTGAGCACTGTAACGATTGCACAGATGAGCGAGGACCCCAATGAGCCCGCGCTTGTCGCCTTGTCGGGCCCGATGCGTTCGGGTTCGCACATGAGTTCGAGTTAGGAGACGAAGGAAATGTCTGTCAAGCTGCCGATTTACATGGACAATCACGCGACCACGCCCGTTGATCCCCGCGTCGTGGAAGCGATGTTGCCTTATTTCACGGAAAAGTTCGGAAACGCCGCGAGCCGCAATCACAGCTTCGGCTGGGCCGGCGAAGAAGCCGTTGAAACCGCGCGCCAACAGATTGCTTCTCTGATCAACGCCACGCCCAAAGAAATCATTTTCACTAGCGGCGCAACGGAATCCGACAACCTGATGATCAAGGGCATCGCAGAGATGTTCCGCGAAAAGGGCAATCACATCATCACCCAGGCCATCGAGCACAAAGCTGTTCTCGACACTTGCAAGCGCCTCGAGAAAGACGGCTTCGAAGTCACCTATTTGCCGGTGCAGAAAGATGGCCGCGTCAACCTGGATGAGCTGAAAGCCGCCATCCGCCCGACCACCATTCTGATCACCATCATGTACGCCAACAACGAAATCGGCATCATTAATCCCATCGCCGAAATTGGCAAAATCGCCAAGGAACACGGCATTTTCTTCGCCTCCGATGGCGTACAAGCCGTTGGCAAGATTCCGGTGGACGTCCAGAAGGACAACATCGACATGCTGGCCATCAGCGGCCACAAGATTTATGGCCCCAAAGGAGTCGGCGCGCTGTATGTTCGCCGCCGTAATCCTCGCGTTCAGCTTTCCGCCATCATTGATGGCGGCGGCCACGAGCGTGGCATGCGTTCCGGTACGCTCAACGTCCCGGGCATCGTAGGCCTCGGCAAAGCGTGTGAGCTCTGTCATCAGGAGATGAAGGAAGAAGCCATTCGGCTGAGCGGCCTTCGCGACCGTCTCAAAAAGGGCCTCGAAGCCAAGCTCGATGAAGTCTTCATCAACGGCTCCCTCGAGCATCGCCTGCCGAACAACTTGAACATGAGCTTCGCCTATGTCGAAGGCGAATCGCTTCTGATGGGCATCAACGACATCGCTGTATCCAGCGGGTCAGCCTGCACTTCGGCCACGCTGGAACCTAGCTATGTACTCAAGGCTCTGGGAGTAGGCGAGGACTTGGCCCACACCTCGATCCGCTTCGGCCTCGGCCGCTTTAATACGCAGGAGGAAGTCGACTACGTCATCGACAAGATGGTCCAGGTCGTCACCAAGCTGCGCGAGCTTTCGCCACTTTACGAGATGGCCAAGGAAGGCGTCGACATCTCCAAGATGAAGTGGCAAACCGCCTAAACCCTGCATCTAAGGAGTAGGCAGCACGAGATCTCAAGAAGAGAAGGAAGAACGATGGCAAACGAAGGCACAATCCGCATTCACCGCTCGATCGGCGGCACAGGAGCCGCTTTTCGAGTTACATTCGTCCCCTATGAGGAAGGCGAAGAGGCCCCCGCCGCTGGCGAGCGCTCTTTCCACGAACTCCAGCAGGTTCGCGCCTTTTTGAAGATGCTTGGCGTTGGCGCCGAGTTCATCAAGGACGCTCTTCGGCAGCTGACCGCTGGCCGTTCCGCGTCTGTTCCGAACGTCACTCTGTCGGAAAAGGCCGTCAAGAGCGCAGGCTTTGGAAATCTCGTCAATTTGGCAAGGAGCAACAGCTAATGGCTTACAGCGATAAGGTGGTTGAGCATTACAACAATCCTCGCAACGTCGGAAGCCTGCCCAAGGAAGACCCTAATGTCGGCACGGGTCTCGTTGGCGCTCCCGAGTGCGGCGACGTGATGAAGCTGCAGATGAAAATCAATCCCGATACCCAGGTCATTGAAGAAGCCAAGTTCAAGACCTTCGGCTGCGGCTCGGCGATTGCCAGCTCTTCGCTCGCCACTGAATGGGTCAAGGGCAAGACGGTTGAGGAAGCGCTCTCGATCAAGAACACGGACATCGTGCGTGAGCTTTCGCTCCCGCCGGTGAAGATTCACTGCTCCGTGCTTGCCGAAGACGCCATCAAAGCCGCCATCGGCGACTGGAAAAAGAAGCACGGCATCGAAGTCCCGGTAGCCGAAAAGGCCGCGCACTAAGTCTGTGCCAGACCCCGGTCGCGGCGCGTGAGCGCCGTAGGAGCACGGCATGCTGTGCCGTTCGTGGCGAGGCGTGAAGTTGATAGGACCTTGGAGCATTTGAAAATGGCAACAGAAGTCGCCAATCCAACCATCGCAAAGATCCACCTCAGCGAGAAAGCCGCGAGGAAAATCCGCGAGCTCCTCGCCAAGGAAGGCGTCTCGCCCGAAGTGGGTGGCCTGCGCGTCGGCGTGCAAGGCGGCGGCTGCTCCGGCCTGTCCTATGCCATGCGCTTGGACACGCAAGCCCGCGACCGCGATAAAATTTTCGAAGAATTTGGCGCCCGTCTCTTCGTGGACCCAAAAAGTTTCCTTTACCTGAATGGCACGACGCTTGAATACGAAGAAACGCTGATGCGCCAGGGATTCGTCTTTCAAAATCCCAACGCCGCCAGAAATTGCGGCTGTGGCAGCTCCTTTACGGCGTAGATAGCACAGACTTCAGTCTGTGCTCTTTGGTTTTAGTTGTAGCCTTTGTTTCTGTCCTGCGGGGGAATTTAGGCGAGTCAGACAGTGGTTGGCAGCCGCACCCGCCAGCCACTTTTTTTATGCCTGTGTGGGAGTAGCGCATGCTGGAATTTCTCCTCGAGTTTGTTTTCGATCTCGTGGGGGATGTCGTGATCAATTTTCTACTGACCCAGCTGCTTCAGTTTCTCCAGGACCTTTGGAACCTGACTGCGAATAGACTATGACCGCTCCAACCACATCCACGAATCCCCCCCTGGTTTGCTGGAACTGCCACGAGCGCGCCCAGGGCACGCATTTCTGCCCGAGCTGCGGCAAGCTCCAGCAAATCGCGGGCAGCACTGATTATTTCGCCCTTTTCGAGATGCCCCGCAAGTTGTGGATCGAAATGAACTCGCTCGAACAGAAATTCCTGCAACTTAGCTGGAAGTTGCATCCCGATAATTTCGTGAATGCCACTGAGACGGAACGCGAGCTATCTCTCAAGCGCAGCTCTGAACTGAACGACGCCTATCGTACCCTGCGCGATCCCGTCGCTCGCGTCGAATACTTGCTCAGCATCGAAAACATGCGTAAGGAAGGCGAGCACAAGCAACAAGCCCCGCCCGAGTTGCTCGAAGAAGTCTTCGAGCTCAACGAATCCCTCGACGAGTTGCGCGAAGCAAAATCTGCCGGGGACGACCTGACCGCTCTAAAATCGCGCGTCGAATCCGCCGAGAAAGATTTTGGCGAAAAGCTTTCCGAAGTCGATGCCCAGCTACAATCCACCGCCCGCGACTGGGACGTTGCCATCGACGCAAACGCAGACGACGCCACTCGCAAAAAGTTGATGACGCGCATGAACGAGTTGCTCAATCGCCGCTCGTACATAAGAAATCTAGTCATAAACGTTCAAAAGGAAATCTCTTGAACGCGAAAAAGGAGCTGTAGGGGAGGGGCTTGCCCCTCCCAGCTTTTACCATGGGCAGAATCGTTGGCATCGACCTCGGCACAACCAACAGTCTCATCGCGTACATAGATCCGCAGACAGGCCAGCCGGAGTGTATCCCCGGCCCATACGGCAGCACCCTGTGCCCCTCGGTCGTCAGCCTAGATGCCGATGGCAGCATCATCGTCGGCGAAGCCGCGCGCAATCGTCTGCTAACTCAACCCGAGCGCTCGATCTATTCCGTGAAACGCCTCATGGGCCGCGGCCCCGCCGATGTCCAAAGCGAATTGAAACTGTTTCCATTCCGCATCGACCCCGCCAGCAAAAACGTCATCCGCGTTATGCTCGGCGACAAAGTCTTCACTCCGCCGGAAATTTCGGCGTTTATCCTGCGCGAACTGAAAAGCTGGGCCGAAGCCTTCTTCGGCGAAATCGTCGACCGCGCCGTCATCACCGTCCCCGCGTATTTCAACGACGCCCAGCGCCAGGCCACCAAAGACGCCGGCAAAATCGCCGGCCTCGAAGTCCTCCGTCTCGTCAACGAACCAACTGCAGCCGCCTTGGCCTACGGTCTCCACGAAAAGCAGCGCGGCCGCGTCGCCGTCTACGATCTTGGTGGCGGCACGTTTGACATTTCCGTTCTCAAACTCATCTCCACCGCTGAAGGCGACATATATCAAGTACTCTCCACTAATGGCGACACGCACCTCGGCGGCGATGACATCGACAACTTGCTCCAGTCCTTTGTGCACGAACGCATTCTTCAGGAAGACAAGCTGGACTTCTCGCCTCATGCCGAACTTGCGCAAGAGCTGCGCAAAGCCCTGATCGCCATCAAGCATCAACTCTCCGAGACCGACTCCGCCACGCTTCGTTTTCCGCTGCCCAATGGGGGCTTCTTCGTCCACGAGTTCACGCGTGGCGCTTTGGAGTCTCTGATCCGCACAGTTGTTGACCGCACCATGGCTCCTGTGAAACAAGCCCTCGCCGACGCCCAGCTCAAGCCGACTGACATAGAAGAGGTCGTCCTGGTTGGCGGGACAACGCGTACGCCGTTGATTCGGCGCACCGTCCAGGAATTTTTCGACCGCAAGCCGCACACGGAGCTGAATCCCGACGAAGTCGTCGCTCTCGGCGCCGCCGTCCAAGCCAATATTCTCGATCGCGGCGTCACCAACATGCTCCTGCTCGACGTAACCCCGCTCTCTTTAGGCATCGAAACCTACGGCGGCGCCGTCGCAAAAATCATCCCCCGCAACTCGACAATCCCCGCCAGCGCGCAAGAGCTCTACACCACCGGCGTCGACAACCAGACCGGCATCGACATTCACGTCCTCCAAGGCGAACGCGAACTCGCCAAAGACTGCCGTTCGCTCGCCCGCTTTACACTCAAAACGCCGCCGGCTCCCGCAGGCCTCCCGCGCATCGAAGTAAAATTCCTGATCGACGCCAACGGCATCCTGCAAGTCGCCGCAAAAGACCTGCGCACCGGCGAGCAGCACTCCATCGAAGTCCAACCGAGCTACGGCATCAGCGACAACGAAATCGAACGCATGCTCGAAGAATCCATTGAATACGCCGAACAGGATTTTGCCGAGCGCCAGCTCATCGAAGCCCGCACCGAATCCGAATCCATCCTCGTCGCCACCGCGAAAGCTCTGGCCAACGAACAATCCGCAAATTTGCCGCCCGATGAGCGCGCAAAAATCGACGCGTCGATCGCCGCGCTAAGAGAATCCACCGCCGGCACCGATTACAAACAAATCCGCAAACTCATCGACGACCTGAATCACGCAACCGAACATCTTGCGGAGCTACTGATGAACAGCGCCATCACGTCGGCATTGCAAGGCAAAAACTTGGCTGAGGTCTAATACTTTATTGGCGCGGCTCTAGAAAAACCGTCATTTCGAGCGAAGCGAGAAATCTCTCTTCGATTTCGCGATGACGACCAGGCAATGGAGGGGGAACACAAATGGGCGGCAGCAATCCATACATCGACGAAGTCAAATACACGCCCGCCACGAAGAAATTCAAAGTCACATTTCTTCCCAGCGGCAAAACCATCGAGGTCGATCCAGCGAAAATTCCCTACGGCCACAACGGCCTCCCCGGCAGCATTCTCGACATCTCTGAAGGCATCAAAGCCGGCCTCGACCACGCCTGCGGCGGTGTTTGCGCCTGCTCCACCTGCCACGTCATCGTCAAGCAAGGCCTGGAGTCCTGCAACGAAGCCACCGACGCCGAACTCGACGAACTCGACATGGCTCCCGGCATCACCCAAAAATCGCGCCTCGGCTGCCAAACCGTCCCCGACGGCACCACCGACATCGTCGTAGAAATTCCCGAGTGGAACAAAAACTACGCCAAAGAAGCCGACCACTGAGAATCGGCTGTTAGCGGGTCGTATTTCGCATTTCGAGTTGCATATTTCGAATTTCGTTCATCATTCGCAGGAGCCAAAACATGCCGCCAACATTCGGTTGGGACCAAATCGAAGACATCGCCATCGGCCTAACCGACAAATATCCCGACACCGATCCGCTCACCGTCCGCTTCACCGACATGCACAAATGGATCACCCAACTCCCCGGCTTTTCAGGCGACCCCGCCGCCTCCAACGAATCTAAGCTCGAAGCCATCCAAATGGCCTGGCATGAAGAATTTCAAGACCGCCAAAGTTAGTTCCCGCAGATCCATCCCATCGCCAATTCGTCCGCTTTATGATTTTGCTTGACAAAACGTTACTTTGTGCTACACTACGGTTCAGGTAATAGATTGCTCCTCCGTAACGCTAGCGTCCTGCTGGCGTTTTTGCTTTTTAGGGCCTTGCCCCCGCCCCAAGCCCTGTAGATTCAACACTTGCGAGACACTGGGCGAATTTGCCTCATTTGAGTGCAATGGTCGCCCCTAAGTCCCTTTGGAATGAACATTATGAATACTTATATAAGTTTTCAAAACAAAGGACTTTATCTATCTTTAGAATGAACACTTCTGTAAAACCCCCGGGGGAGGGTCGATCCGTGCAGGATCCCCGGCGTCTTAGTCCCTAGTGGCCAGACCGATTCAACACGACGGCTCGCTGTCCTTGCACTGTCCTTGCTTCGCCTCTTTTGTAGAATTGTTCTCGTAGCCGGGACTCGCCCCCGCCACTCCGCCGCTTGTTCATTCCGCCGATTTCTCTTATCCTAGATAGGTTACACACTCCACAAAATGTGGCGCTATGGTGCAACGGTTAGCACGCGGCCCTTTCAAGGCCGAAATACGGGTTCGATTCCCGTTAGCGCTACCAAACATCCGTCGAACAAAATTGTTTCAATTTGCGTGATGCCGCTCATCACTCCCGGCTATAATTCGCGCCAGCCAACTCTGAAGCAGGTCGCCCGGGCCACGCGGGAAAGTTAGCGCGACATGCGGCGGACTTGCTGCGCGCTCTTGAGGATCTACCTTGACCTACGTCGAAAAACACCTGATACCCGGCGAAACGGTGCAGTATCAAACCAACCTGCATTGGATTGTCATGCTTAGCCACGCTGGTCTCGCGGCGTTCTTCTTCGCCTCAGGCGTCGCTCTGCTCATACTTCATTTTGGCGCGCAGCAAACCGGCGTCGCTCGTTCGCTTGTGCTCCTGCTGGTTGCGCTCGGAGCACTCCTTGTTGCGGCAATCCTATTCGTCGTCGGACTCATCAAACGCAACTCGACCGAGATGGGTCTCACCAACAAGCGCGTCATCGTCAAGACCGGCCTCGCCACTCGCCGCACGATCGAACTGCTCCTCTCGCGAATCGAAAGCGTCATCGTGGAAGAGCCCGCCATGGGCCGGGTGCTCGGCTACGGCACTGTCATTATTCGCGGTACCGGCGGCACTCCCGAAGTTTTCGAGAAAATCGCCCACCCACTCGAATTCCGCGAACAAGTGCAAAGCCAAATCGCCTCAAGCCAAAAACAGGCTTGATCGCACTCTACGCAATACATCGGTTTGGAATTGTGGCTGGACGCAGAGTAAACTATTCACTGCATCTCCTCGGAGGCTGCCATGGCCAATTTCATGCGCACGTCCAACCCTGCTCTCAACGAAAAAGCCTTCAAGGGCCAAGTAGCGATCGGCGAAGCGATGACGTTGCAAGGCACCGTCAATAAGACCGGCCTACTCTTGCTCTGTGTCGTCGCGACCGCCGCCTGGACTTGGGGACTTTCTCACTCGAATGCGCCCGAAGCAGCCATACCCTGGATGACGGGCGGTATCCTCGGCGGATTCGTTGTCGCTTTGGTGACAATCTTCAAGAAGAACTGGTCCCCGTTCACTGCGCCAATTTACGCGCTCCTCGAAGGTCTTGCGCTGGGCGGCATTTCTGCAATCTTTGAGCTTCGCTATCCGGGCATCGCCATCCAGGCCGTGGGCCTAACCTTCGGCACTCTCTTCGTAATGCTCCTCGCCTATAAAACGGGCATCATCCGTGCCACGCAAGGCTTCAAGGTCGGCGTGATCGCAGCCACGGGCGGCATCGCTGTTTTCTATCTGATCGGCATGGTACTGAGAGTCTTCTTCCACTATCAAGTTCCGGTGATTTACGCCGGCGGGATATGGGGAATCCTCTTCAGCCTCTTCGTTGTGATCGTCGCTGCGCTCAACCTGGTGTTGGACTTCGACCTGATCGAATCAGGCGTGAACGGTGGCGCGCCTAAGTACATGGAGTGGTACGGCGCATTTGGCCTGATGGTCACTCTGATTTGGCTCTATCTCGAAATTCTCCGCCTGTTAGGCAAAGCGCGCCGCCGCTAAGAAACGCCCGGCATTTGTAGGGGGGCTTGCCCCTCCCGGATTCCCACCAAGGGCCGAAACGCCTGAACTAAAACGTCAGCTTCAGCTGTGCTGAAACGCTGCGGGGCGTACCGACCGCAGTACCGGAAAACAAACTCGCAAAATTGATCAGGTTGACGTGATCCGTCAAATTCTCCGCCTGAATCTCGAACGCAGCGCTCCTCTGCTCTTTGTGATACATGTCCACACCTGCAGCAACATCCAGCGAATAGTTCGGCCGTACACGGCCTTTATTGAAGTTCACCTGGTTGATGATCGGGGCGCCGTATTGAGAGAGCAGAAAATTTAGATCAATCGGGCCATTATCGATCTCCACCGGTAACCCGCTTCCGTACTCGTCGCTGAAAGCCAGCCAGACGCGCTTCGCAGCCTGATAACGGACTCGGGCGCGCACGGTATTCCGCTGGTCCTGCGAGACTGCGAATTTGTGCGTGTCCGATAAACCGCTTGCCGCATCGTCGCCAAGAAACAGCCCGCCGGTGATCGGCCCTTGCCCGATTCCGGACTGGTTCGCATAACTGAGGAAACCCGAAAAGCGTCCCCAGTGAGGCACGGAGATTCGCAACTCTTCGCCCGCAATCCGTGCCTTCGCAAACGCAATCGGGAAACTCACTCCCGTGTTCAACAGTGTGTCGTCGTCCGAATAGTTGTGAAAATCGCGCCGGAATACGTTGGCGTCCAGCCGCAAATTCCCAAACAAAGACTCTGTGACGCCCACTTCATAGTAATTGGCACTCGCCGGCTGCACTGGCAGACGCAGCACAACCGGATCGATGGAACTCAATTGTGGCGAGCTGGCCAAAAGCAGATTTTCCATCGCTGGCGTCTGGAAAACGCGGTCGTACGACGCATGAATCAGCAAATTCAAGGAAGATACATAGCGCGCAACGCCGATCCTTGGGCTCACCGCCGACTGATGCACGACAAAGGCGTAGTGATCGAACCGCAGTCCCGCGCTGACGTTCCAATCCCCGTGATGCCATTGGTCCTGTGCGTACACCGCAGGCTCGATGTCCCAATGCCGGTCAGCAAATTGAAGCTGCTGCAGCGTACCGGGATCGAACTGCGTCGGGTCAGTGATCGTGTACTGCAGTGCTTCATGGACAGGACTGAAAATTCCGTCCGCACCGGCTTTCCAGTCGTGATGCCCATGATGGCCGGCAAGGTCGCCACGAGCGTATCCTTCGCGGTAACCACGATTCTGCGCGACGATCACGGGCGTCGCGAGGGAATTCGAAGTCAGAGTCGCGCTTGCATCGCGCACGCTGCCGGCAAAGCTCAGGAACAATTCCGGTGAAATCGTATGCTGAAAGAACATCTCTCCGGAGGTTTCCATGTTCTCAAAATCCTGCCGTTGTCCCGCTTGCTGCTGAATCAGTTCGTTTGGCACCAGGAAGCGCACTACATTGCGGGCTACTGTGACGCGCAGCCGGTCGTTATCGGAAAAATCTCTTTCATAGGAGGCGGAGAAACCCGCCGCATTTCCGCGATTGGTGAAATTTTCCTGCACTGGCGGATCAAGGTAACGGTCTCCGTGAAATCCGTCTCCGCTCGCCGAAAAACGGTTCTTGCCCGCGGAATAAGAAAGAGCCGCGGAACCCGTCACCGTCGAAAAACTTCCGCCTTCGGCTTCGAACTGCCCGTGTAGCCCGCTTGGAACATCTTTGGTCGTGGTGACTTCCACAATTCCGCCGAGCTTCCGCCCGTACTCCGCGGGAAAACTGGCTGTCAGGACGCGCATCGATTCCACCTCGTCCGCATCAAAGGACGGGGCGAATGCGGGAGACCGGTTCTGTGTCAGCGGCAATCCGTCGAATATGTACTGCACGTCGTACTCGGACCCGCGCGGATGCAACACTCCGTTCGCCTCCATGAGCCAGCCAGGCTGTTCATTCACCAAATCCGATAAGTCGCGCCCCGGCTGGGCAGGAATCTCTTCGTTGATCGCTTGCCGCCCGACGGAATAAATCGTTCCCACGCTGCTCGGATCCACGAGTGTGGCGGAGTCGTTTACTTGCACTTCGGTCGTCACCGGTGCAACGCCTAGAGTTGCCACGACATGCACCGGCACCTCGGAACGAATCTCGATGAGTTTGTTCCACGGCGCAAAATTCTCTGCCGTCAAACTCAACCGGTAAATCCCAAAGGGCAGGTCTTGCACTGTAGCCCGGCCATCAGGTGCAATCTGAATCGTGCGGCGAACCTGGTTTGCTTCGCTGACCAGTTCAGCGCTAGCCGCCACCGCTGTGCCCTGCGAGTCACGCACTTCTACACGCAGCTCTCCGCGCACGCGTTGCGCTCGCGCCACTGGTGCGATAAATAGGATTAGCGCCGCCAGAAGACACAATTTCGCGTTGCTTTTCCCTCGCACCAAACCTGGAGTGTTTGTTTTTGGCACTCGAGTCTCGGTCGATTCAAAATCGGCTCGTTCCACTTCCAAATCAACCATTCGGACTTAGTCGCGGCAGCTCGGCAAGTCTTCCTACGTTAGCATGAAGCTCCCCGAGCACCTCCGGGTTGCTCGCAAGCCGGCAACAAACTCACAACTCCCCGTCATTGGCCCGCGCTTGCCGACTTCGCCCACTTTCGGCAAAATACGTCTGCCAATCTGTGTGACCCTTCCATGAAGCCACCGCCTCACATTAACCCTTCGCTCTTTACCATCGGACACTCGAGCCTTGAGCTCGATGGATTCTTGAGAATGTTAGTTACTCATGAAATAAAAATACTCTGCGACGTCCGCAGCCGGCCTGGCAGTTTCCGGTTTCCTCAGTTCAACCGCGAGCCGCTTGAGGCTTGCCTTACCTCCGCGCAGATCCAGTATGAATTTCTCGGTGAGAGCCTCGGCGGCCGTCCTTCCGATCCACGCGCCTATCATGAGGATGGCGTGGTGAATTATGAAGAGCGCCGCAAGGCCGCCGATTTTCAGTCGGGCATCGACCGCGTGCTGGCGCTGGCCGCTTCGTCCAACATCGTTCTAACGTGCGCCGAGGAAGATCCCCTGCAGTGCCACCGCTTCCTCATGATTTGTCCGGCGCTGCTCGATCGCGGCGTCACTCCGTTGCACATCCGCCGCGGCGGCGAACTGGAATCGCAGCGTAAAGCTGAAGATCGCCTCCTCAAATTGCACGACCTCGCTGCCTTCGACAGCGGCTCGCTTTTCATCAACGAACGCGACGTGGCTCTTCAAGATGCGCTACGCCGGCAGGCGCAAGAGTTTGCCTTCCGCGCGTCTCCCGAAGCCATCGAGTATTTTTAATCCTATGGCGATTCTTCTTTGCACTATCGGCTTTGCGGGAAAAACGGCCGAAGAGTTTTTTCGGCTCCTGCAAGATGCCCAAGTGGATAAACTTATCGATATCCGCCTCAACCGCAGCGGGCAACTCTCCGGTTTCGCAAAATATCCCGACTTGCCTTACTTCCTGGAAAAAGTGGCGAGCATTGACTATTCCCACGAACCGCAACTCGCGCCAACTGCTGAGCTACTCGACACCTATCGCGATTCGAAGGATTGGGCTGCCTACGAAACCGGTTTTCTAGCCCTTATGCGAGAGCGCGGAGCCCCGCAAGCGTTCGAAGCAACTTCCTGGCCTCAGCACGCGACGCTTCTTTGCTCCGAACCCGGCCCCGAAAAGTGTCACCGCCGCCTCGTCGCCGATCTTCTCTCTGCCCACTGGCGCGCGCAGGGCCATCAGGTGGAGGTTCGACATCTCATTGCGGCGCGCCCGAAATCTTCGAAATCGCGCCGTGCGAGAACAAAATCCGTGCCATGACCAAGCTGCTCATCACGGAAATCACCCGCATGGGACCGGCATTCTGTGTCATCGGCTTGCAGCGGGAGAAGGAAAAGATCCGCTCCGTCCGGCCTGTCACGGCGACAGCCAACAGCTGGCTGCATTTCCCCTATCGCCGCGGGGATGTACTGCAATGCGAGCTTGCTCCCTTCTTCGGTTCCAAGCCGCATGTCGAAGACCGCGTTTCGACCCGAGGTTTTCAGAAGGAGTCCGCCGTTCCCGAACCCGAAGTTGTTACCTTCCTTCGCAAGGCGGAAATGGCAGAGACGCTGCGTGAGCTATTCGGCTGTGCTCTCCACGAAAACAGAAGCGGAGGAGCGTTTGCCAAACCGCCGGAAGCAACACGCTCCATTTGCGGAACGGTGACACAGAATTTGCGCCTCGAGCTTTGCGGGGATGAACTTCGCGCCACGCTGGTCCTCTCCTCAGGCGAAGTCTTGCGCGATCTTCCCGTCGTGGACCGCGATTGGCGCGATTTTGTGGATGCGGCGCTGGCCGAAAACAGAGGCGCGAATCGCGCGCCACGGCTCGAGCGCTTCCTGAACTCGCAATTCCACTACAAGGTTTTGTCTTGCCCACATCATTTCATCCGGCTTGGCCTCACGCGGCCCTATCATGACCTTTGCTGGCTGATGCTGGACACGCTCATCCCACTTCCAAAACACGAATGGCTTGAGGAGTTTTGATGGGCGCAATCAAGGATCAAGCCTATTGGGTGCGTCTTGTGGAAGAGTGCTTCCGGCGCGAAGCCGGCCCGCAAGCGTCCCTCCCCGCTCCTGAGCAGGATCTCATCGAAACGGGCGGTTTGGACTCGATGGGCTGGGTCAGTTTTCTTCGCGCCCTGGAATCCGCGAGCGGCATAAGTCAATTGGGAGCTCTCCTCACGCAACGAACGCCTTCCCTGGAAAGCATTTTCGAGGTCATTCGCGAAACTCAGAAGGAGTCCACTGACGGTGCTCTCGATTCTATAGCCAGTCTCCCCGCCGCGAGCCGAGACAGGACACAATCGTCGGCAATCCTTGTGAGTTCCGGCATCGTTGTCGGCTCGCGCATAGTTTCTTCCGAAGACATCGACCGCGCCTTCGGAATGCCGCCCGGTAAGCTCCGGCTTCGCGCGGGGATCGAATCGCTTGCTTATGCTGCGGAAAACGAAAGTGAACTGACGCTTGGTGCGCGGGCCGCGCAGCAAACGCTTCGCGCCGCCGCTTGCGGAGCCCAGGAACTTGATTGGATTATCGCCACCAGCGAGACTCATCGTAGCTACCCATCTCTCTCTGCGCAATTGCACTCGCAGCTTCTTGCTCGCGAAACCTGCGCCGCGCTGGATGTCGGCGGCGCCTGTCTCGGCTTGCTCAACGCGCTGGCTGTCGCCCAAGGCTTGATCGCCTCGGGTCGCGCCCGCACCATCCTCGTTGTTACATCCGACGTTCATAGCCGCATCCTCAGGCCAGGCAAGGTTGCTGGCGAGTTCGGTGGTTTGTTCGGCGATGGCGCCAGCACATTTCTATTGCGAGCAGCCGTTAGCCCCACGCCGCAGGATGGTTACCTCCTTGGCGAATTTTTCTTCGGATGCGCTGGCCAGTACGCCGGAGCCATTCGGGTGGCTGACTCCCCTAACGGCAACCTCGACGTGCATTTTGATGGCGAGGCTCTCTCCCGCGCCGCCATCACGCGCATGGAGAAAGTCCTGCTGGACGTCGAGCTTCGCAGCGGTATCGCGCGGTCTTCTGTCTTCGGGCTTGCAACGCATCAGCCCAATCCCCGTCTGGTCACACTTCTGGCGAAACAACTAGGCGTGCCTACCGAGAAGTTTCCTTCCGTAGCTCGGACCTTTGGCAATCTCGGTTCTTCCACCTGTGGCGCCGCCCTGGAAGCAATTCTGCAAGCCGCGCGGCATCCCAGGACTGATAAGCCCGGCCCCATTTTTCTGGCATCGCTCGGTCCTGGGCTGCTATTCGGAGGGGGCTGGCTCACGACCGCCTGACGCGATCCTCGCTTCCAGCTACTGTTTCAGAGGTGGCGACCTGTAACATTTTGTTACACCCCAACGATGTCCCAGCAATCCTTAGAATATTCTTTCCTCATAAGCTACTAAAAACAATGTAGTTAGCAATCCATAACACCTGGCTCGGTACGTGCACTCTTCTGGGCACCCGGCATGTTGTCGGAAGAAATCTTAGGAGTTCCGGAATGAGTAAGCGCACCAAAAGAGCTCAAGAAGGATTCTCGCTTCTGGAGATGGTGGTCGTGGTGGGGCTGGCTTTCACAGTGATGTGTTTTGCCGTTATGAACACAGTGAATAGCACGGCAAACTCCAGAGCCAATTCAGCGATGGACGCGGTCGTCTCGCAACTTCGCCAGGCGCGCGAGCTGGCCATCGCCAAGCGCCGCAACGTTCAAGTGCAGTTCACTGCTCCCAACCAGATGCAGACGACTATTTTGACTCTGCCGGGCGAGCCTATTCCCCCGGCTTTCCCTGTTGTCATGCTCAATGACGGAGTTGCTGGCGGCTTGAGTTTTTATGTGTTCCCTTCGCTGCCGGATACGCCGATGAATTTCGGCAATTCCACGCCCATCAATTTGCAACAGCCGACCGGCGGGGGAGCCTGGACCGTGATGTTCTCCACCTCTGGTTCTTTTTGCGGCACGGCGCAATCCGCAGCCACTCTGTATCAGGCAACGACGAACAATCCTGTGAACGCTTCGATTTTCCTGGGCGTCACCGGAAAAACCAACACCGCGCGCGCAGTGACGATATTTGGCGCGACGGGCCGGGTCCGCTCCTACTACTGGACGGGCTCATCCTGGCAGGAATAGGGAGATAAGATCCATGAAACGACACAGCAAAATCTCTCGCCAGCCAGCCGGCTTCACGCTGATCGAGGCGATGATCTCGATCATCATCCTTTCGTTCGGGGTGCTCTCTCTGGCAGCGGTTTACGCGCAGGGCATCATGTATGCCAGCCTCACGCAGTATGACTACATCGCGGAAAAGAAGGCGGAAGAAGCCGTGGAAACCATCTTCACGGCGCGCGATACGAAAGTTCTGACCTGGACGCAGATCCAGAACGTCGCGCAAGGCGGCGTATTTCTTGGCGGCCCTCAGCCTCTGCTCGACCCCGGAGCCGACGGCCTTGTTGGTACCGCGGATGACAACGCCGCTCTCCCGGATTCCATCATCATCGGGCCAGGCCCGGACGGGAAACTGGGAACTGCCGACGACGTGGTCGTCAACCTGAATCCTTGGATGACCCGCACGATTGCCATTTCTGCCGTAACCGGAGAAGCAAACCTCCGCCAAATCACGATCACTATCAACTATCAAATCGGCCGTATTCAGCGCACCTATACGCTCATCAGCTATATCTCGGCGTTTGCGTGAGGATGGCGGGAGAGAACTTACCATGAAGAAACAATCTGGATTTACGCTTATCGAGTTCATGATCGCCATGGGCATCACGCTGGTAGCCCTAGCTGCCACCATGCTCGCGTTCAAAGACGCCACGAATACGAACCAGAGCGTGACGCTGAAGTCCGACCTTTCGGACAACCTCCGCGCCGGCGTGAACCTGATTCAGCAAGACCTGATCATGGCCGGCACGGGCATTCCGACTGGCGGTATTCCGTTCCCTTATACTCCCGGTCCTGCAACTTGCCTCGGCAGCGGCGGCGCTCCGATCAATCGTCCCAACCTGACCGGTGGGCTGACCTTCCCTGTGTGCAACGTCAGTCTCAACGCCGTGGAACCTGGCTGGGAACTCGGCCCGCCCATCACGAGCCCGGATTCCAGTTCGGGCGGAAACACCGACCTCATCACCGTTCTTTATGTGGATAACACTCTCGCGCTCAACTCCCGCATGGTCAACGAGCCTGCGATTGGCGCCAATCCCGGCTGCCCGGCGGGAAGCATCACGAGCAACGGGCAAGTCGTGACCTTTGACCCCACCTGCATCTTGTTCTCCCCGACCGGAGTGCAGATCAACGCCGGCGACCTAATCATGTTTACCAACACCAAGGGCAACGCCATTCAAGAAGTGACCAGCGTATCCGGCCAGACGCTGCGGTTCGCCGCAGGCGATGGATTGAACCTGAATGCCCGCACCGATCCGCAGGGCACCATGACGCAACTCGAAAACACCAACCTCGTTGGTGGCGTGAATGTGCCCAATGGCACGTTTCCCCCGACCACGGCGACGCGCATCTGGATGATCACCTACTATCTGGACAATGTGACGGACCCGCTTCACGTCCGCCTGATCCGCCGCACCAACTGGAATCCCGGCCAGCCTGTCGGTGAAACCATTGAGAATCTTCAGTTCAAATACAACTTCGTCGACGGTGTGAGCAATCCCTCCGGCCAGCCCAGCATTCCTACTGGTGAATCCGAAAGCCAGATTCGTTCGATCGACGTCATCCTCGGTGCGCGCTCCACAAACGCCTGGGGACAAAACCACAAGTATCTCCGTAGCAATTTCATGACGCAGGTCAGCCTCCGCAGCATGGCCTACGTAAACCGGTATCAATAATGAGGAGTACAACGATGAATGCCGTTAAAAAACTGATGCGACGCGATTCGGGCATCGCTCTTCTCACGACCTTGCTGCTCATGATGCTCATGTCCAGCTTGCTGGTGGGATTCATCCTGCTGATCACTTCGGGACAGAAGCTCAGCGGTATCAATAACGACTACAGCCGCGCCTTCTACGCTGCGGAAGCCGGCATGGAAAAGATCACGGCGGATCTTGGCACGCTCTTTGATACGAACTACTCGCCGTCGGCTGCCCAGATCAATGCCATCGCGGCGACTCCGCCCACTATTTCCGGGATCGCGTACACGCAATACAACGGCGCTTCCGGCTATCAGGTCAATTACAACACGGATTCCAACGGCAATCCTCTAGCGACGGTTACCTCGATTCAATCGGGCGCTTACCAGGGCATGACTGCTCTGGCCACGCAGTACACGTTGCTCGTGACCGCCCGCACACTCAGCAACAACGAAGTGAAACTGCAACGCACGACTCAAACTGTCGGTATTCCGATGTTCCAGTTCGGCATTTTCTCGGACACAGACCTCAGCTTCTTCCCTGGCCCTGACTTCAACTTTGGCGGCCGCACCCACACCAACGGCAACCTGTTCTTGGCGGCAGGAGGTACACTCACACTGGCCGATCGAGTGACCGCGGTTAAGAATGTCATCCGCACGAACCTGTCAAACGGTTTCTCCACGACGACGGGATCCTATAACGGAACCGTTGACATCACCACCTCGCCGGGCACTTCTTCTTACCGCGCACTTGCGTATACAGAAGGCAGCCTGGTTGGTACGATTGGCTCCGCGGTCAACCCAATATGGACAAACATCTCCCTTGGAGCGACCAACTACGCTGGTAACTTGCGCAACGGCGCCACAGGAGCCACAGCACTCAATCTTGGCATCGTCCTCCTGGGCAGCGGAACGACGCAGCCGGTGGACTTGATCCGCCGGCCCTTCGGCACCACCGAGAGTGCCTCCGTTACCAACCTTCGCTACTACTCGCAAGCCAGTCTGAAGGTTCTGCTCTCCGACGCCTCCATCGACATCACCAGTCTTCCATGCATCGATACTTCGACGCCGCCTGTGGACTTGTCACAGATTGCCATCCCCGCTGCCAACTGGACGGCGGCCGGAGGCTTTCCTGCTGCTCTCTACACCAAGATGAACACCAACAACACTGCCGGATACAACACCCCGCCGGTACCGCTGGCGGCTTCCGGCGCCGCAAAAGGTGCAGGCATCACCGCATACAATCCCGCTGACGGTTACTGGCTGCCAACGCCTAACGCGGCTCAATATGCTGCAGCTTCCGGTTTGCCCATTGTCAAAGGCTTTCTCAAGATTGAAGTGCAAACTGCCTACGGCAATCCTTGCGGCACCTGGAAAGACGTCACTCTCGAAGTTTTGGCTTACGGCTACGCTGGTCGAAACATGAACCCCTTGGGAAGCGCAGGGAGCCCACTGACCGCCGGCACACAGTACGGAATCGCCGAGCCACTCCTCGGCTTGCCAACCACCCAGGTGGCGCCCTCCCCTTGTGCAGACGTTCATCCGAATGCCATCATCCGCTTGGAACGTGTTCGCGATAACCCTGCGAACTACAACGGTGCAACTCTTAACGGTCGTTGCGGCGTAACCAACAACGCCCTTCCCGCTAGCCAGGTGAATCCGACCAACCCGGCCGACTACTGGCCGAACGCGCTCTTCGATACGCGCGAAGGCACGCTCCGCGACCTTCAGCCTGGCGGGCAATTGGGCACTTACTACTATTCTTCGATGCCCACCTTGGGCGGCGTCATGCAATACATCGAACTCGACGCCAAAAACCTGGCTCGCTATCTCGGCGGGGCTCTTCCAGGTTCCGGACATCTCGCCTACGATTCCGTCAACGCTCCTAACGACTATACGGTCTACATTTCCGACCGTCGCGGCAATTACACAGGCTCTGCGCTTACAAACGTGTGGCCGCCGCTCTCGCCCAGCACTCACGAGACGGGCGAATACGGCTGGGATGATTTTGTGAATTCCACCAGCGCGGTGGGCTGCCCCAATGGTACCCAAGATGTCGGCGAAGACCTCGACGTCCTTGGCTCGACAGGCTTTTACACCTATGGGCAGAATCCCACTTACATTATGGCAGCGGGCACGGCTTATACAGCACTGGGTCCCGGACAGTTCGGCATGTATAGTTTGGCGGCTCCCGGCAACCTCTACGGTGCCACGCCGGCCAGCAATGCCATCACGGCTAATCCGAGCTGCACGGTGACAGTGCCTTCAAAAGTCTGGCCGATGGCTTATGTCATCCACGCCAACGAAGCGCGTGAGAACCCCAGTCCCTTCTTCCGGCGGGCTGTCAAGATCGTTGATGGCAACCTCCTGACCGCTCTGGGTACCTGCCCCGGTAGCGTGCCCTGCGGCTTGGCCATCGCCACAGAGAATCCGGCCTACGTCTTCGGCGACTTCAACGCCAATTCCGCTGGCGGCGGATTCGGCGACCCGAACGTAGCTGTTTCTCTGAACGCGGACGCAGTTACGATCCTATCCAACGGCTTTAACGACGTGAACACGTTTGCCTTCCCTTACCTTTACCCCTACAATTCTGCCACCACTTGCACGACCTGCAACGTGCGTAATGCCGTCAATCCGGGCGCCCCGGGCCCGGCGAACAACGCTTGGTACCGCCTCGCTATCATGGCGGGAAAAGGCGTCTCCTTCCCTCAGCCATTTACCACCGATCCTAAGGACTTCGGGACCGACGGTGGTGTTCACAACTTCCTCCGCTACATCGAAAACTGGGGTGCCGGTGGCGGCCAGACCCTGAACTATCGTGGTTCGATCATCAGCATGTACACCAACCGGCAGGCTATCGGCACCTTCAAGTGCTGCACGACGGTGTACTCACCGCCAACCCGCGGCTACAACTTCGATACGGAGTTCCTGACTCCTTCGCTGTTGCCGCCGCGCACGCCGCTCTTCCGCGACGTGAACACCACGGGCTTCACACAGCTCCTCCTGCCCAATCAGTAGAACGCAGCGTAACGGCTGCACCCTCGACCGGCCCCGGCTACCCCCCGGGGCCGGTTGCTTTTTGCGGGGGACCTTCCGTAGAACGAGAATTCAAAGATGCGTGCTGCCATGTAGAGGTTCAGTTTCAAATTACCGCAGCGTTTGTCAGGGTCTACTGAATCTGCGACGACACGGGAAGGGGGATACCAGTTGCCAAAAAATAAGCTTGAAGCGGGAAAAAGATCGCAATACACTCCCCTAAGAACGTTAGGGGCAGGGAGCCCATGCTATGACCCAGAAAAAGTCCGAAACGGGTGATCTGTTGCGCGACACACTCGACATGCTGATCCTGAAAACTCTGACTCGCGCCGAGATGCACGGCTACGACATCGCAGAATATATCCATGAGAGGAGCGACCAGGTCCTGGGCGTCGAAGAAGGCGCCCTGTATCCCGCGCTCCACCGCCTGGAAGTTCGTGGACTGCTCGCGGCAGAGTGGGGCGCATCAGACAACAACCGGCGGGCGAAATTTTACAGACTGACAGCGGCGGGCCGGAAACAGCTAGCGGAAGAAACGGCGCACTGGAAGCGCATGTCTTCGGCGATTGCGCGGATTCTGGAGCCTGCCTGAGGAGGACCAATGGCGCGCGAGTGGTTGACGGAAGCGTGGCTGAGGGTTAAGGCGCTCTTGAAGCGGAAGAGGCTGGAGCGCGACCTGGAGGAAGAACTGCAGTTTCATCTGGCGAAGCGCGCAGAAAAGAACCGCGCCTTGGGCCATGGAGCAGAGGACGCGCGGGTAGCGGCGCGGCGGCGATTTGGGAACGTCATGTTGGTGAAAGAAGATTGCCGCGAAATGTGGATTTTTACCTGGACTGAGACGCTTTGGCAGGACGTTCGCTACGCGGCCCGCATCCTGGCAAAAAGCCCGGGCTTCGCCGCTGTTGTGGTTTTCTCGCTCGCGCTCGGCATCGGAGCAAATACCGCGGTATTCAGTGCGATGAACACACTGCTGTTACGCGCTCTGCCTTACGAGCATCCGGAAACCTTGGCGACAATCTGGTCCACCCAAAAAGCGGACCCCGGTGCGGAGGGTCTTCCGCCGGTTGCCGAGGTGGCCGACTGGAAAAAACAAAATCACGTTTTTACGGACATTGCCGCGATCGGTATGAGCGCTGCGGTCACGCAGACCGGCATCGGCGAGCCAGGACCGGTCCTCGTCCAATCAGCGACTCAAAACTTTTTCGACTTGGTCGGAGTGCAGCCCGCATTCGGGCGAGTCTTTCGCGCGGAAGAAGACCGGGAGCCGTCCCAGACCGTTGTCATCAGCCACGACTTCTGGAGGAGGAAGTTCGACGGCGACCCCAATGTGCTTGGCAAGACGTTCCGGATCGAAGGTGTGGTTTCGACTGTCGTCGGGGTGATGCCTGCGGGGTTCACGGGGTTTGCGCCGTGGTACGGGTCGGGCGCCGACGCAAAGCCCACGGAGGTTTGGACAGCGATCGATCCGGGAAGTGCAAGGAATGCGAAGCGCTCCGACCACTGGATCATGCCGGTGGCGCGCCTTAGGCCGGGAGTGACAATCGCGCAAGCACAGGTGGAGATGGACGTGATCGCCCTCGGCATGGAGCAAGCCTATCCCGAGTCCAATAAGGGAGTGGGAGAAAAAGTCATTCCTTTGCGCGACACGCTTGACAAGGATGCTGGAGACAAGCTCTATCCGCTTTTGGGGGCAGTGGGGTTTGTCCTGCTGATCGGCTGCGTGAACGTGGCGAACCTGATGCTTTCGCGGACGGAGGCCCGGCGAAAGGAATACTCCGTGCGGGCGTCGCTCGGTGCGAGCCGGCGGCGGCTCATGCAGCAATTGCTTGCCGAGAGCGGATTGCTGACATTGATTGGGGGCTCGTTCGGAATACTGCTTTCGTTCTGGGGGACCCGCCTGATGCGCGCGATTACACAAAGTGTTCCAGACGGGCAGAACATTCGCATCAACGGACGTGTGCTACTTTTTGCCGCTGGCCTCTCAGTCTTGACGGCGTTGCTCTTCGGACTGGCCCCAGCCATTCGGGCTGCGCGCCCAGATTTGAATGACGCTCTGCGCGAAGGAGAGACAGGACCTCGACCGGGAAACGAGGCCGCACGCGTTATCTGTTGGTGATTTCGGAAGTAGCTCTGGCGATGGTTCTCTTGGTGGGCGCCGGGTTGATGATCAACAGCCTGCTTCGCATGCTGCTCCCCTCTCCGGGCTTCGACGCGGCAAACGTGTTGACCATGGCCGTGAATTTCCCTGAAACAGAGGGCAAGTATCTCGAGAAAATCCCGGGCACAGACATGAATAGGGTATCCCCGAAGGTGACCGCCTTTCACCAGCAATTGATCGAAAGAACTGCAGCGCTGCCAGGCGTCGAGTCAGTAGGAATGATCAGCATCATTCCCCCGCTGGGAACAGGAAGCAAGAGTTTTTCAATCCTGGGGCATCCGGCTCCGTCGCCGGGGGATCGGCCTGTGGGATTCTTCAACCAAGTGAGCCCCAGCTACTTCCGAACCATGAGAATTCCGCTCAGGAAAGGGCGCTACTTCGATGAGCGCGACACACAGAGCGCGCCTTGGGCAGTGATCATTAGCGAGACATTGGCAAGCCGCTTTTTCCCGAACGAAGATCCCATTGGGCAGCAGATCCTCCTTCGCTACGAGCCTGAGCAAGTGATCGAAGATCGGCCGCGCCAGATTGTTGGGGTTGTGGGAGAAGTCAAGCAGATCGGCATGGGCGGACTTCACCCACTGCTCTACGAATCCTTTCTTCAGCAGCCGAAAACGATCCAAGGCGACGCATATTTCAATCGTTTGGGGAGCCTGGTTATCCGGACCACCTCAGACGTACGCGCCCATGAGGCGGATATCACAACTTCGGTCAAGCAAATGGTGAAAGAGCTGGACCCGGATCAGCCCGTGACTGACATCAGTACGATGGACGACGTGCTGGCAAAATCCATGAAGAATTATAGAAACTACGTCGTCGTGCTCGCGTTTTTGGCTGGCATAGCCGTAGTTCTGGCAGCGGTAGGCGTTTATGGCGTCCTTTCGTATTTCGTCAACCAACGCACGCGCGAATTGGGCATTCGTTTTGCTCTCGGAGCGCAGCGCGGCGATGTACTCGTGTTGGTCGCCAGGCTGGGACTCGCACTTGCCGGGACCGGTCTGGCCATTGGCGTTGCGCTGACGCTGGGACTCGAGCGGTTCCTGGCGGAGCACCTCTGGCTGTTTCACGTGAAGGCCACCGACCCTGCGACCTTTGCGGCCGTCGGAGTCCTGCTGCTAAGCATCGCCTTGCTCGCGTGCTATATCCCTGCTCGCCGCGCCACCAATGTGGATCCCATGACAGCGCTAAGGCATGAGTAATTCGGCGAGTCCATTACGATGGAGCGTCCATGGGTCGATAATCAAATTCCAGTTGGGAGGTTAGCTTAGGCGCATTACCGGAAACTGACACCAGTACAGCTGTTTGGCTGCTTAGGAACGATTTATGCTCCTGGACGCGTTCGGGTGGTGAAGCTGGTGTTCACCGTGGGCACCACGCAAGCTTGCAACGGTGGCCAGCCGGCGTCTGTGGTTGGATTGCGGCAGAGCGTTGCTGTGGCTGGGCTGACCAGGGAAGGATAGACGGTATTGTCCAGCGGCTCCGCATAGATTTGATAGCTGCGCATTCAGCGTGTCGGATGGATCCGGATACAGAACGCGTAGTCCAGTGCGATCGTCTTCTCCCAACGGAGCGCCGGGCTGCTGGGGCGTTGGGCGAGTTCCGGAAAACGTTCCTGGCGCAGGCGCGAATGGGTACATCATCGCCGCCAAGACCGCGGAGTGGCTGAAACCCAGCGTGTGGCCCAACTCGTGAATCATCAAGGACTCGAAGTCGTACGCCGTTGGCGTGGATGCCAGCGCGGCAGGCGTGGCAAACGTGCCCATGGAACCGCTGGGATTAAAGTAGTGTCCGCATCGAGAATCTGGCCAACTTGCGTGGCGGGCGCGCCCGTGCCCACTTGCACGCCGATGATATCCGCCGTGATAGCGCGCGTGAACGCCAAGATGCCCGGTGTGAAGGCTCGTTGAAATGCGGCCACTCGACTTTCTTCGGATTCGCGAGTGAGGAGACCGCATGCCCGCCAGAATGCAGGGGAAGGGCCACCGAAAGGCGAAAGTGGCCTATGGACTACCTGTAACTGAGGTGCTCGTAGTCGATCCCCGTAAGTAACTGAAAATAAGGTATGTATATTGTATGTGAGCATTGCCCCGCGGGACGCGTGCAAGGGTGGAGTTCGGGAGTGCACCTTCGGACCTCCCCAAACGGAACTGAGGTCGCGAGGCGTTGTTCCAAAACGGGACTGATTCCGGGAAAGCGCTGGTACGATTTCCAGGTGCACTGTATTTAACCAGTCGGTTAAATACACGAGTACAATGAACTTTCTTGAACCAAACGGCTTGCCGTGCCGTCTGGCAGGTGTACGGGGAGGGCGAGCGCTTTCGGCTCGCAGAAAAGACCCAATGCAGGAGCTGGCACTGATCCAGCCGGGACGTAGCGCCGAGAAGGAGTTCGCGCAGGAAGCTGCATCGGTAGCTTTGCGGCGTGAATTCGAGGAGCGGCTGGCGGAATGCGGGCCGCTGGCATATCGCGTCGCGCGCGGCGTGCTGCGCAACAGCGCGGATGCGGAAGATGTGGCGCAGGAGGCGTTGCTGCGTGCGTACCGGCGGTTCGAGCGATTGCGCGATCGCGCGCGGTTTCGCGCATGGCTCGTGCGCATTGCATTTCGGCTTGCAATCGATCGAACACGCTCTTCGAAGCGGCGCGAATTGCGCGAAACGCTTTGGTCGCGATCGGCGCCGAGGCCTTCGACCGAAGACATTGCGGCCAACAGCGAATTTCAAGCGCATCTCGACCGCGCCATGGAGGAGCTTTCGGAGAAACACCGGCTCGTCTTGCTGCTAGCCGCGATGGAAGGACATTCGCTGGAAGAGGTGGCGGAGATGCTTGGCCTGCCTGTTGGCACGGTGAAATCGAGATTGTTTTTCGCCAGAAAGCAATTAGCGGAGAAATTGCGATGCCATCGAAAATAAAAACGTGCGAAGACTTTCGAAGAGGACTGATCGATACTGTTGCTGCAGATTCTGTTCCGTCGAACGAATTGCGTTCGCATCTGGACGTCTGCGCGTCTTGCCGAACGGCCTTTGACGAAGAGAAGCAACTCTTCGCCGCCATCGATACAGGCCTCCGCACTAACGCCAATGCGGAAGTGCCGACTTCCTTTCTACCGCGGGTCCGCGCCCGCCTTGAAGATGCGCCGGAGGCAGAGCGACGCTGGAGTCCGTTTCTGATCTTTGCAACTGCCGGTGCGGCGATTGCACTGACACTTTTCATCGCTTCGCGCCCGCGTCAGGCAACGAATGATAACCAGGCAAAGCAGGCTCTCGGAGTTCCGTTCTCCGATACTCTAGCAAAACCCGCGGGTGAGGAAGTAGTTGGATCACGCAACACGGCGGTCGCGATGGGTGCGCGCCGCGCTCCACAACGGAGAGACTCCAATTCGTTGAGTTCCGCATCCTCAGCCGGGTTGGAAGTCATTGTGCCTCCAGACGAACGCGAAGCGTTCGTCCGCTTTATCGATTCTCAACAAGTGCGAGATGTCGTGGCTATCGCTCTCGTTGTACCTGCCTCTAGCAAAAAAGACGAGCCAATGAGCGTGGAACCTTTAGAGATCGCCGAACTCAAGGTTCTGCCACTTGAAGCGTTAGTGGGCGAAGTACCGGATGGCACGGAAGAGAAGCAGTAGCGAACGGTCGATCAAAATCGTGTTTTAGACGGAGGATGGAATGAAAACTCGTTCAATACAGGTAGCGTCGCTTTTGCTGCTGGGAATGCTTTCGCCGATCGTTCTGGCACAGGACAAACCGAAGCCCGCCGATACGCCGAAGGCCGAGGTGCAAACGACACCGATCAAGGTGCAGATCGTTTTCACGGAATTCGAGGGCGACAAGAAGACCAAGAGCCTGCCCTACGTGATGTACATGAATTCGCCGGACTCGAACGAATTTCGATCTGGCTGGGTCAAGTTTCGCATCGGGAGCCGCCTGCCCGTTTATGTTGGCAAGAATGAGATGCAGTACCTGGATGTGGGCACGAATGTCGATGCGCGCTCCGCCTACACCGGTGATGGCCATATCCTGCTCCAACTCATTCTTGAGCGTTCTTGGGTGGAAGGCGAGGTATCTGTTCCAGTGATGAAATCCGAGGCATCTCCATCGGATGCTTCGGGCGCCCACTTTCAAGAACCAATCATCCGCGGTTTTAAATCGGAGCTGGATATGAAATTGCGCGAAGGACAACCCGTCGAAAGCACCATGGCGACCGATCCTATCAGCGGCAAGGTGGTGAAAGTCGAAATCAGTTTTACCGTCGCGAAGTAATTCTTCGCGGTTCTCAGTTTTGATTCAGGATATTTTTCAGTGCAGCAGCCAAATCTGGATGCTGGAAGCGGTAGCCGAGGCTTTCGAGTTTTTTTGGCAGGACGCGCTGGCTAGAGAGGAGTAGCGCGTCGGCCATTTCGCCGAGGGCCAGGCGTAGCGCGAATGCCGGAGCAGGGAAGAGAGCGGGCCGGTGCAGGGCTGCTGCTAAGGTTTTTGTGAACGCGGTGTTTTGCACCGGTTGGGGGGAGATGACGTTCATCGGGCCCCTAACTTCTGCGTGCTCCAGCGAAAAGCGCAAAATCTCAACGACATCGTCGAGCGTAATCCACGACATCCACTGATTGCCTGAGCCGATTTTCCCGCCAGCAAAAAACCGGAAGGGAAGCATCATCTGCGGCAGCGCGCCACCATTTTGAGCGAGAACAATTCCGAAACGTGCGAGGACGACGCGAATGCCAATGGCCTCGGCTTTCAGCGCTTCCGATTCCCAGTCTTTTGCGAGATCGGAGAGGAATTCCTTTCCGGGGCCGCTCTCTTCCGTCAGGTTCTCATCGCCGCGGTTGCCGTAAAAGCCTGTCGCTGATGCGGACACAAGCACTCTGGGCCGCGCACTCATTTTGGCAAGAGCGGCGATCAGGGCGCGGGTCGTATCGATGCGGCTTGCGCGCAACTCTGCTTTGCGCGCGGGGCTCCAGCGGCCATCCGCAATGGACGCGCCGGCAAGATTGACGACAGCATCAGGGCCAACCGCAGCACCACCTAGTTCACCCGTGGCGGGGTTCCAGGCCACTTGAAACCCATCATGCTGTTCATCCGTTACGACACTTCCTGGCCGAACAAGGCGGCATACGGTGTGACCAGCCTTCACCAGCGCCGGCACCAGCGCACTTCCCACCAAGCCACTCGATCCGGTGACGAGAATTTTCATCGCAATTCCACTCGATTCTTTTGCACGAAGGCAACAAGGCGCTACGTCGAAACGCTACTCAACTAGGGTGTGACGGTCAAGCGAGGGAAAGCTTTAGAACGGTTTTTCGTTTCGAATCGTTCGAAAGTCTTGCGATACGCTCGACTGTTGGCGCTAACCGCGCAGGGTATGGCCCGGCACAGTTCCGCAGGTTACAATTCTCTGGTGAGCCTCTCTTCGCAGACAGCGCGCGTTAAAGTGCTTTTCTTCGGACGCCTTAAAGAAATCGTTGGCCACGCCGAGGACTCCGTCGAGCTACCCGATGGCTCGCCGATCGAAGCGCTTTTCTCTCACTATGGCGCGAATCATCCTGAACTCGCGCGCTACCGCGCGTCGCTGGTTGCATCGCGCAATCAGGAATTTGCTGCATGGAGCACGCCGCTTCATTCCGGCGATGAAGTTGCCTTTCTCCCACCTGTGAGTGGTGGGTAGCGAATATCCCCATGGCCAAATTGCTACAACCCGATCTACTGGCACTCGTGCGCGATCCCATCGATCCGGCGGCGCTAATCGACCACGTCCGTGCCGCCGAAGACGGCGCCGTCGTCACCTTTGACGGCTGCGTGCGCAATCATTCGCACGGACGCCGCCCTCTCTATCTGGACTACGAGGCATATGAATCGATGGCGCTTGGAAAAATTCGCGAAATCGCCGAGCAAATTCATGAGAAATTCCCCATTCATCTTGTCGCCATCGCCCATCGCCTCGGACGGCTCGAAATCGGCGAGACCAGCGTGTTCATCGCGGTCAGTTCCGCGCACCGGCCTGCCGCCTTTGCAGCATGCCGATATGCTATCGACACACTGAAGCGGACAGTGCCGATCTGGAAGAAAGAATATTTTGAGGATGGCGCCGTCTGGGCGGACGGCGAGATGCCCCCAGCACCCCTGGAGACACGGGCGGCGAAACCTGCATCCTAGTAGGAAAATGAATTCGTGAATCGACGATTTCGAGAATTGATGATCCCCACGCCTATTCGCGCAGCCGCCATCGCCTTCCTCGCCGCACTGTTTTTGGCGGGGAACGTGCTTGCGCAGGACAAGCCGGACCGCCCGCCGTGGGCACAGCCAAAACCCAAGCCCAAGCTGCCTCCTAATTCATCGTCCACAGATGCGGTGACACCCGAACCTCCAGTGCTGCCTTCGCCTGAGCCGCCAGCCAGCATTGTGCCAACGCCGGAGCAACCGTTGAGACCGTCCGGAGACTCCGACGCTCAGCGCGCCAGAATCAAAGTGAAAGTGGAGCTCGTAAACATACTGGCAAGCGTTTTGGACGACCACAACCGGCCCGCACCGGATTTGCCGGTCGAAGCGTTCCAGGTCTTCGAAGAAGGCGTGGCGCAGAAAATCGAAGTGTTCGAATCCGAAACCACGCAGCCACTGGACCTAGCGCTGATGATCGACTCGAGCCTGAGCGCGAACAAGGAAATCGGCTTTGAGAAGGAGGCCGCCGCCCATTTCATCCGGCAGGTGCTGCGCCCGGGCGACCGGCTGTCGGTTTTTTCTTTCGATGAAAACGTCACCCAGCTTGCGGCCTTCTCGGAAGATGTTCCCGGATTGCAGGCCGCTGTGCGAAAAATTCCGCCGGGCGCGGGCACTTCGATTTACGATGCTGTCCTTCTCGGTTCGAAAGCACTCGAGCGCCGTGGAGAAGAGCGACGCAGGGTAATCGTCTTGGTTACAGACGCCGGCGAAACTACGAGCCGCGCGGACTTTGACGCCGCACGCAAAGAAGCGGTGCGCTCGGACGTGTTGCTTTACACCATCGTCATTCGGCCGGTGAAAAACGAAAGCGGACGGAACACAGCCGGCGAGCACGCGCTCGTAACCATTACGGAAACCACTGGCGGCGACATGTTTTTTCCCGACTCGCCTCAGGAACTCGACGTGATCTTCGATTTGATCGACCGCGAATTGCGCACGCAGTACCGGCTGGCGTACTACCCGACGCCTCGCGGTCCTGCCAACACGTACCGCAAGGTGGAGGTAAAGGTTTTAAACGGGGACTACCACGTTCGCGCGCGCAAGACGTATCTGACTGGCTCGCAATGAAAGATCGAGAATTCTATCCCTCCAGGGATGGAGCTTTTTCTTTCAGGCTGATGGTAAAGTGAAGAACGAGCTGCCTGCCGTGCGGTGTGATACGGCGCTCTCCTGTGAATCTTCTTCATGAGCAAAGACTTTCTTGACGCAGCCATCGAAATCGCCCAGGAAGCGGGCAAAATTTTGCGCGAGGAGCTCGACAGGCCGGCGCAGATTAGTTACAAGGGTGACGTCGATCTAGTTACGCAGGCGGACAAGCGCTCTGAGGAAGCCATTGTCACGCGGCTGACCAAATATTTTCCGCAACATTCGATCGCCGCGGAAGAGGGAACCGGCCACGAAAGCGGTTCCGAATTTCGCTGGCATGTGGACCCACTCGACGGGACGACTAATTTCGCACACGGCTATCCGTGCTTTTCCGTTTCCATCGCGCTGGCTCAGCGGGGAGCCTTGCTCGCTGGCGTGGTTTACAATCCCTTCTATGACGAGCTTTTTGCTGCTGCCCGGGGCGCAGGCGCCACTCTGAACGGAAAGAGAATTTTCGTTTCGAAAATCGATGCTCTTGCCACAAGCCTCCTCTGCACCGGTTTTCCGGTTCACAAACGCCTTGCCAATCCCAACATCCATTACTACTGGGATTTCACGCTGCGCTCTCATGGTGTTCGCCGCGATGGATCGGCTGCTCTGGATTTAGCGAGTGTTGCCGCAGGCCGGTTTGACGGCTTTTGGGAATTCGGGCTCAAGCCTTGGGACACGGCTGCCGGCGTTTTACTGATCGAAGAAGCGGGCGGAAAAGTCAGCGACTTTGCCGGCCAGCCCTACCAACTGGGAGGGCCAGTGGTCCTGGCCACCAATGGCATCATTCACGAGGAAGCCCGTGGCGTGGCTTTCGAAATTTCCCAGCGGGATCCGTCCGCGCCCCTTCGCCGCTAGACTGTTTCCTGAACCGCAATTTCCACTTACGAAATGCTTTCGAGCTTCTTATGACTTCCTAACAACATTCGGTCTAACCTTTTTTGGCAACGAGACTCCAATCTTTATCAGGAACGATTCGGCGGTATTTTCCAACCGAAGACGCTCGACATCCGACACCGACAATTCCGTTGCCACGCAGTAAGTATTGGAGAGGATATGCTCGTGTTCATTCATAAAAAACTATCCCGTCTGATTATTTGTGCTTCACTGCTTTGTATTTTCGCGGTTCCTTTGTCTTTGATAGCAGACGATGAGAAAGACAGGAACGTCCCACCGGCCAAAGCTGTTCCTGCGAAGCCGGAAGCACCGGCTCCAGGGCTGACCGAGCGAGAGCGGATGTTGCTGGACAGGGTCGAGCAGCTCGAAAAGCGCGTTGCCGAACTGGAGGCCAAGGGATTCCATCAGCCGCTCCGGGCGCCACTCGGGCGGATGAGGTTGCGGCGAGGCAACCGAGCCCTGCTGGTATTGCGGATGCGGTGTCTGTAGCGACGGTCGCGCCGCCAGAAACCGGCGCAACGGTAACGCCGAGCGCGAGCACAAACGTGATTCCCACAGACAAGGCGGTCGCTTCACTTTCGCCACAAGCCGCCGAGAAGGGAAAGTCCGGCTCCCCTAAGGCACCCGCCAGCGATCCCTTCGCGTTTGCGGACTTTACATGGCTCAACGGCAACGCCCGCACAAAAGAATCGCCTATGGACACGAAATTCTTCACGCCCGAAATCAGGGCGGACGTCGATTATGTCTACGACTTCGCGCATCCCAAAGACGACACGATTGGCGGTTCGAGCGAGATTTTCAGATCCAATGAAGTGCAAGTGACGCAGCTCGGCGTGGGCGGAGACTTCCACTATGACAACGTTCGGGCACGCGTATTGACGCAGTTCGGGATGTATTCCGAGACCACGCCGCGCAACGACGCCAGTCCCGCGCGCGGCCAGTGGAACCTCGCCGACGCCTATCGATATCTGTCCGAGGCGTACGCTGGCTACCACTTCAACGTGCTTCATGGAGTGAATGTGGACGCGGGCATCTTCATGTCGTACGTGGGGTTGTTCAGCTACTACCAGTTCGACAACTGGGCTTATCAACCGTCGTACGTCTCGTCCAACACCCCGTGGTTCTTCAATGGCGTCCGCGTGCAGATTTTCCCGACGGAACACTTGAAGATCGAGCCGTGGTTTGTGAATGGCTGGCAGTCTTACGGGCGTTTCAATAACCGGCCTGGCATCGGAATGCAAATTCTATGGCGGCCAAACGGGTGGCTTTCGGTTCTCGGCAATCAGTATATGTTGGGAGAGGATACGCTGAACACGCCAGGTCGCGTACGCTATCACACGGACGACAGCCTGCAGATCAAATACTACGACCATCCAGAAAACTTCATCAGTAAAGCTGCATTCTCCCTTACTGGCGATATGGGATGCGAACACGGCGGCGGCGTCAGTTGCGCTGGCAATTCCGTGAAGGGGCCCAAGCAGAGCTTTCTGGGGTACATGTTCTACAACCGCCTCTGGTTCGATCAAGATAAGTATGGGCTGACGATTGGCGGCGGGCAGATCAATAATCCGGGACGCTATCTTGTGTTGTTGCCTCCCATCAACGGTGCGACTGCGGCTTCGGGAACGCCGTATTTCACCGAGAATCCCGGCGATCCCTATAAGGCTTGGGATATCTCGGGGGACGTTTGACTGGATGCCCAGCCAATACATTACGTTCCGATGGGAGTACAACCATCGAGCTGCCAATGTTCCGTATTTCTCTGGTTCCGGCGGCGTGACGCCCCCTGGAGGCAATAACGGGGCTCCCGGCGCGCTAGTCTGCCTTGCTGGATTCACGGTGTGCAACGGTTCTCCAGCCAACACCTGGTTGCCGGATCTCCGCAAGACTGAAAATCGCGCGACTGTGGCCATCCTCGTGAAATTCTAACGACGAACGGAAAACTGTTGTGAAAGGAAGGCGTAGAGAGGAGCCGGTCAAGAGGCCGGCTCTTTTCGTTGGCAGCAATGCTGTCGGCTGCCTCGCACGGCTAACGCCGCAGTCCCCACGCCGTCACGAATACATCACATTCGTAGCGATCTCCCTCCTCCGGTGGTGGAGCGTCGATATACCTTAGAAAGATGACCGCGCCGTAATTCCGCGGTGCCGCTGAGGAGGTTTGTCCGCATGTACAAGATCGCAGCTTTGCTCACGTTTTGGCTGGCCCTCTCGCCCTCGTGGAGCCCGCAAAGTGACTACATAGCGGAGTGCTACAAACGGTGCCAAATGCCGGCGACGGACCCGGAGACCGAGAGGCAAGAGATTGTCAACTTGGAGCGAGAAGGTGCGCACGCCATTCAGTTGAGCGATGGAACTTTTTTTCGGCGCGTTTACAGCGATGATTTCGCGGGCACACTCTCCCGCGGCGAATCCGTGAACAAAACGGGATTTATCAATGCAGTCCAATCGACGGCTATCCACTACGAGGCTTTCAACGCATCCGATATCAAGATTCACATATTTCGGGATACCGCCGTAGCTACCTGCTTGTGGTCGTCGCGCGCGATCGTAAAAGGGCAGAGCGTAAACAGCCAGATGCGCGTGATGCATATTTATGTGAATGGCGGGAATGGGTGGAAGGTGGTTGCTGGGCAGACAAGTCCGCTGCCGCCATACGTGCAGCAGCCGTTGTAATTTTGGGTTGAAGCCCGAATGTCTCGCAGCAAGCGATGATTCGCTTGCTGGGCTAGTTCAATTGAGAAGCGTTGCGCGCTCGGCGTTGACGGCCGCTCCGATGACTCCGAGCTCATCATTCGAGGGGATCACTTCAAACCGGCTGCCCTGTAGCGGGCTCATCTTCACCATTTCGTGGACGTTTCTTTCGAGCAATCCGGGGTCGATGAATTTCGCGTTTGGTCCGGTGATGTAGAACTGGCCGGGCCCTTCCATGTGGATGCTCGTAGCGGTCGCGGCGGCCAGCGCGCGGTGGCAGCGAATGACAAACTCAGCGCACCGCGTATCGCCCGTTTTAGCGTTGGCAAAAACTTCCTCCGGCTCCATGTCCATGAAGCGAAGCCGCATCGAACGGTATCCCAGGATGCCTTCCAGGTGCCCGCGGCCGCCGCAGCCGCAGAAATTTTCTTTGGGGTCGAGAGAAACAACCGAGTGGCCGCCTTCCCAAACGCCTTCGCTCCAGGGATAACGGCCAAAGCCGATGCCATTCCCAAGCGTCCAGACCCGATTCAGTTTGTGCAACTTGCCGCGCGTTGCAGCGATTCCTGCAGCCATGGCGTCCGCGTCATTGAAGACGCGCACGGGAACTTCCTTGCCGTCCAGTCGTAGTGCGCTGGCCAGCGCTCCCTGTAAATTAAACCCCTTCACTTGCTGCAGGTTCGGAGAATCCTCCACAATGCCATCGTGGATGATGCCGGGAAATCCCAATCCAATCGCGTGAATCTTTTCGCCTTTGCCCAGGGATTCGAGCTGTTGCCGGATACATTCCGCGATTTTGTCCGCGGGCATGGACAGCAGCGCCTCCGTCGAATCCTCTTTTTCCGGATACCTGCGAAGCGGCCCGACGACCTTGTCGCCCTCCACCAAACCGACCGCGATATGTTCCATCACTAAAATACCGGCTGTCCTGCGCATCGTCCCCCTGCCTGTCTTGTCCCTGCCTATCGTTTATTTAGTTGACGCCTGCGGGCCCGCCCGAGGTTCGCATTTGCATTGGCTAGTTCTTGGCCAATTTGTTCAGGCCATTGAACGCCGCCGTCTTGTAGCACTCCGCGAGCGTCGGATAATTAAATACGGTGTCGACGAAATACTCGATAGTTCCTTTCAACGCAAAAACCGCCTGCCCGATGTGGAGTAGTTCCGAAGCTCCTTCTCCGATAATGTGCACACCGAGCAGCGCTTTCGAATCGGGATCGAAGATGAGTTTCAGACGCCCTGTGGTGTCGCCACGGATTTGTCCGCGCGGGATCTCCCGGAAATAGGCGATGCCCACCTCGTAAGGCACGCCCTCGTCCGTGAGTTGCTCTTCCGTTTTGCCAATAAAAGAAATTTCAGGAATGGTGTAGATCCCGTAAGGGTAGAGCGCCTTGTTCGATTTGATCGGCATGCCGAAAGCATTTGCCGCCGCGATGCGTCCCTGCTCCATGGAAACGCTGCCGAGACTTGGAAAGCCAATCACGTCGCCCACCGCGAAAATGTGGGGCTGTTTGGTGCGGTAATCCGCGTCCACGGGAATGCGACCACGCGAGTCGGCTTCGAGGCCTGCCGCGGCCAGATTCAATTCGTCCACATTGCCCTGGCGGCCGACGGCGTAGAGCAGCGCCTCGGCCGAAACTTTCTTCTTGCTCTTCAAATTAGCAACGACGCCAGCATCTTGAGTATCTTCCACGCTTTCCACTTCTTCGTTCAGCCGTAGAGTGACGCGCCGGTCGCGCAAGTGATAGCAAAGCGCTTCGACCATCTCGCTATCCGCGAATTCGAGCAGTCGCGGACGCTTTTCAATCAGTGTCACGCGCACGCCCAGCGTCGCGAACATGCAGGTGTACTCGACGCCGATCACTCCGCCGCCCACCACCATCATCGTTTTTGGAATCACCGGCATCTGCAATATCTGATCGCTGTTGATGATCGTGTGGTTGTTGAACGGAACGAGCGAAGTTGAAGCCGGCTTGGTCCCCGTCGCGATGATGATGTTCGCCGCCTCGTAATCGGCTTGCCCGCGCGAACCAACCACGCGCACATGATGCGGATCGACGAAACTTCCGATGCCCGTGAACACTTCAATTCCGTTGCGCGAGAGTTGCGCGCGTATCACATCGATCTCCGTCTTGATCACATGCTGCGCGCGGAAGGCCAGGTCGGCCATCGTGATTTGTTCCTTCACGCGGTAATTCACGCCATAGATGCCCTGGTAATGGAATCCGGAGAGATGCAGGACCGCTTCTCGAATGGTTTTGCTGGGGATTGTTCCGGTGTTGATCGCCGTGCCGCCGATGACTTCCAGCTTTTCGACTAGAGCCGCGCGTTTGCCAAACTTCACCGCTTGAATCGCCGCGCGTTGTCCCGCGGGACCGGAGCCGAGGACGATGAGGTCGTAACTTTCCATGGCGGCGTGGCCGCAAAGCCTGGAAACTGCCGGGCAAGTATACCACCGTAAAATTTATTGTCTTCCGTTCGATAACTTTCAGACAGGCGTTCGGCAATCACTCATATCGCAGAGCCACCATCGGGTCCACGCGCATCGCTCGTCGCGCGGGAACATAACAGGCAAGCAGCGCCACACTTACTAGCAGGAGCGCCACGCCGCTAAAAGTCAGTGGATCGGTGGGCTTCACGCCGTAAAGCAAACTCGAAATGAGTTTCGTCAGCGCAAACGCCCCGGCTAACCCCAGGGCGACACCCGCAAATGCCAGCACGGCTCCGCGGCCAATCACAAGGCGCCAAATGTCGCGCGGTTGCGCGCCGAGTGCCATGCGAATGCCGATTTCGTTCGTGCGCAAGCTGACCACGTAACTCATTACGCCGTAAATCCCCATCGCCGCAAGCAGGAGTGCGAGTCCTGCGAACATTCCCAAAAGAAACGTCGAGAATCGCCGCGAAGAAACCGAGTCCGCGAACAAATTGTCCAGCGTCATCACGTGCGTGACCGGCAGCGTCGGATCAAAAGAATGTACCTGTGTGACCACAGCCTGCCCCAGAGCCGTCGGGTCCGAGGACGCGCTGATGACGACATACTGTGTCCAGCCCCCGGTGAAATAAATGTCCAGCGTCGGCTCGGCCTCGAGCCCGTATTGATGCACATTGCCCACAACACCGACAATCGTGGACCAGCAAGGCGTCGGATCCAGTGAACACAAGTTAACGCGTTTCCCGACGGCATCGCCTGCGAAGTATTTCATCGCGATCGCGTCGTTCACCACGACTCTTTGCTCACCGTAATCGTGCGCGTCGAGGGGCCTCCCCATCCGCAGCGGTATCCCCATCGCCGCAAAGTATCCCGGGCTGACCACGCGTGTTTCCGCTACCGGGCGCGCTCCATTTGCTGGAAGCGGCTGCCCATCAATCACAAACCGGGAAGCGGATCGCATCGCCGACCCCAGCGGCATCACGCTGATCCCTCCTGCTGCCTTCACGCCAGGTAATTCCTGAATCTTTTGCAGGAGTTGGTCGAATTGTACGGATTGTTTTTTGCTCAACGCAATCTGCTGTTCGGGCGACAATTTGATAATTTCGGCGACCGGCAATTGCGGTTGGTCCACCTCCATCGCCAAAATGTGATCGCGCCGAAAGCCGGGATCGACTTCCAGCAATCGGTGAAAGCTGCGAATCAGCAAGCCCGCTCCGACCAACGGGATGAGCGCCAGAGCGATTTCCGCGATAACCAGCACGCTGCGAATCGTTTGCCCCCCTGCCGCGCCCGCCGTTCTCGTTCCTTCTTTCAAGATGCCATGCAGGTCTTGTCTCAGCGTTTGCACTGCAGGAATTAGTCCGCATACGATCCCGGCGAGAAAGCTGACCGCAAGCGTGAAGCCCAGCACCCAGCCGTTGAGTCCCGTCTCTTTTACGCTGGCAAGCTCGGAAGGAACGAACGCGGCGAGCACGCGAAGCCCGGTCCAGGCGAGAAATATTCCCAGCGCGCCGCCGAGAAGCGAAAGCAAAATGCTCTCCGTTAACAATTGGCCCAGCAGTCGCGCACGGCTTGCCCCAAGTGCCACACGCAACGCAATCTCTTTTTGTCGAACGGCGTTGCGCGCCAAAAGCAAGTTCACGATGTTGGCGCACGCCACAAGCAGCACGAGTCCCACTGCTCCGAAAAGAATGAGCAGCGCCACGCGCATCTTTACAGCGGAGGGATCTTCCATCGGAGTAATCAGCACACCCCAATTCTTGTGCGTATCAGGAAACGCCTGCTCCTCCTGACGATTCAGCGTCAATAGCTCCGCCTGCGCTTGCGAAATGTTCACTCCGGGCTTTAAGCGCGCCACGATGTTGAACTCATGATGCAGGTGGCCGGTGAGATCGTCCCCATATTGTCCAGCGGGCATCCAGATGTCCGTCGTCGGCGCCAACCGGAACGTCGCCGGCAAAACTCCAGCGAGCGTGTAACCTCTCCCATCCAGCATAAGCATGCGTCCGACAGCTGCGGGGTCCGATCCAAAGCGGCTCTGCCACAATCGATGGCTCAGCATTACCACCGGTGACGCCCCCGGTTTGTCCTCTTCGGACATGAACGTGCGGCCAGCAACCGGCTGAACGCCCAGCAGAGGAAACAATCCGGAGGTCGCATACCGGGCTTCGAGCCGCTGTGGTTCGCCCTCTCCGGTCAAATTAAATCCCTGCGGGATATCCACGAACGCTGCCATTTCGGAAAAGCTGGATGCCTGGCGCCGAAAATCTTGAAAGTCGCCTGGCGAATTGGGCACCTGAGGAAATTGTGGAAGGTATGTGTTCCAGACTTGAACCAGAGCGGACGGGTCGCGGTAGGGAAGCGGGCGGAGCAACACATTTTCCACCACGCTAAAAATCGCAGTATTTGCGCCGATGCCCAACCCCAAGGTCAGCACAGCGACCGCCGTGAACCCCGGACTCTTCCGAAGGGCACGTAGTCCATGTCGCAAATCCTGCCAAAGGTTTTCCATGGAATCCCCCCTGACCGCTGCATCGTTAGACGCACACGCTGCCGGAGCGTTTCCGGCTCTTTGGACATGCACTACGATGCCACATTCTTCCCCACTGCTGGTTTCATTTCCTAAAGTGCGGCTGGTTATTTCGTTGGTGTTGGGCGGACCGAGCCGGACGTAAACGCATGAAACTCAAATTCCAGCAAAGCGGGCAAATGCGCTGCGAAATAGATCCAATCGTGGCCGCCGGGATACAGATGAAATTCGTGCGCAATGTGCCGCGAGGTGAGCATCTTATCCAGAGTTTCCGCGCCCAAATCGAATCCGTAGTCATCTTCCGATCCGCAATCAAAATAAATCTTCAGACTTGTAAGGTTTGCCGCGCGTCCAATCCTCACGGGGTCGTTTTGATTCCAGAACGCGCTATCGAATGGCGAACCAAATGCTGGCCCGAGAACGCGCAACTGGCTCATTTGTCGCGAATTTTCCGGGGTGATGTTGGGCAGTTTCTCAATCAAGGCCGCGCTGTGTGCTCCGACGGCCACAAAAAGCTGCGGGTGCTGGAACGCAATATGCAACGCCCCGTATCCGCCCATAGAAATTCCGGCTATCCCTCGCGATCCACGCCCCGTCTTCGCACGATACCGTTTTTCAACACCCGGCATGAACTCCTGCAAGAAAAAATCTTCATAGCGCCGCTTGCCGTCGTGCGAATTGATGTAAAAGCTCACGCCGCCGGCGGGCGTCACAATCAACATTTCGCCAAGCTGGTGCTGTTCCCACAAATCCTCGACGAGATTCATGCCGCCGGAGTGCACCAGAAATTCTTCATTGTCGCCCAATCCATGCAGCAGATAGAGAATAGGGTAGCGCCGCGTTTTCTCCGCGTCGTAGCTGGGTGGAAGCAATATGCAGTAGGGAACGGCACGCTCAAGAATCTTGCTTGGCAACGAAACGCATTCGGCACGTCCGGTAGCTTGCGCCGCAGGCGCTAAAAGAAGGCAACCCGTGCAACCCATCAGCAGCGCCGTCAACGCAGCGCGCCCAATTTTATTCATACCGCAGGGCCTCGACAGGGTTCAGCCGCGCCGCTTTCGTCGCTGGATATACTCCTGCCGTAAGACTCACCAGTACCGCAAGCACGATCGCCAGAAGCACCAACCACCACGGCACCGAAAAAACATCCGTCGGGGGCAAGCTCTGCCGCTTCAAATAAACGTTTATTCCGAACGTTACAGCCCTGCCCACGAGCCAGCCAAATCCCACGCCAAGAACGCCACCGAAAAAGCCCATGACGCTCGCTTCCACAAAAAAGAGCTGCTTCACGTCGCGATCCGCTGCGCCCAGCGCTTTCAAAATCCCAATCTCCCGCCGCCGCTCCAGAATGGCCATAACCAAAGTGTTGATGATTCCCAGCGTTGCCACCGCCAGCGCCAAGCTGCCGAAAATGAAGAGCAACATGTCGAAGATTCTGAAGAACACCTCCAAACTTTTCGTTGCATCCTGCAGAGAAAACGTTCCAAACCCCATATTCTTGATTGCGGTCTCAATCCCTTGGACCAGTGACGCTCTCTTCGCGCGCACGGTTAAGCTCGCATAGACAGGCTTTCCGTTCGTTGCGCGCACCGCGTCGCGCAGGTCATTTACTTGCGCCGCGCGCAGGGAAGACGCCACCTCCAGCGGAATGAGTAGCCGCCCGCTTCCGAATCCTCCAAATCCCGCCGCGGGTTCCGTCTCAATAATTCCTACGATGCGCAGTTTTTTCTCGCGTGGCACGATCGAGAATCCTCCTGCGCTTGTGTCACCATTTTTGTTCTTTGACGAATCCTCGGCTTGCGGAGGCAACGCCTGCCGTTCGGCGTATCTCACGATCAGATCCTTGCCAACTAAACTGGATGGCTGCGTCGATAGATCTCTGGCAAACTCGATCTGCAAAATTGCTTCGTCCGCATTCGGCTCCGAGAAAAAGCTTCCTTGCATTCCGTCAAACGATCCATTTCCCCGTGCCGACGCCGGTATCCCCGCGACGATTGTCGAGTAAGGGTTTCCGTCGTACCGCACCTCAGTTGGAAAGCGAACCTGCGAATAGACCTCCACGACATTTGGCAACTGTTCCAACTCTTTCTTGGCGTCATCATCCAGCAGCCGCGCATTTTTTGCCGGAGAACTCTCGCCCGGCGGTCTCCGCATCGATTGCAGATTTCTTCGCTGCGTCACGATAACCGTGTCGAATAATCCCGAATTCGAAAGTCGTTTCGTCGCCAGCGCCTGCAATCCGATACCGAGGGAAAGCCATGCCACAAGAGAGGCCACTCCTACTGCGACCCCAAGGGTCGTTAGCGAACTACGTAGCACCGCCTCCCGCAAATTTCGCAGCGCCAGTTCAGTGAGATCCCCCGCCTTCATGGCTTCACTCCATCCGTCAACAATTTCCCGTCCGCAAGCGCCGCGATGCGATCGGCAAACCGCTCTGCCAGCGGCCTTTCGTGCGTCACCATCACAATCGTCATCCCCAGCTTTTGCTGAATCTCTTTCAGCAGCAGCAGGATGGATTCGCCCGTCGCACTGTCCAAATTTCCCGTCGGCTCGTCCGCAAACAACAACGTCGGACGGTTCACCAGAGCCCGCGCCAGCGCCGCACGTTGCTGCTCGCCGCCGGACATTTCGCTTGGCCGGTGCCCGCTCCGCTTTTCCAGCTTCACCCGCTCCAGCGCTTCCTGCACTCGCGCTCCTCGCTCCCCGCGATCTACTTCCGCCAGCCGCAGCGGCAACTCCACATTTTCTTCCAGCGTCATTCGCGGCAGCAGATTGAACGACTGAAAAACCATCCCCACGGTCCGGCTCCGGTAACGCGCCAGTTCCAGCGAACTCAGCTCCGATAAATTCCTGCCATTGGCAAAAATCGCTCCGCCCGTCGGTCTGTCCAGCCCCGCCATCAAATTCAGCAGCGTCGATTTTCCCGAGCCCGAACTCCCCAGCAGTGCCACAAACTCTCCCGCCCGCACATCGAGCGAAACATCATCCACGGCCCGAATCGTTGCCGCGCCCATCTCGTAGTGCCGCGAAACCCGCTCCGCGCGCACAGCCACGCCATTACCCAATGTCATCATCGTCCCTCGATGGTACTACGCATCCCGAACACCTTGAGTTACCAACTGTTTTCGAGGCGAGCGCCACCTACGCGCCCCGTTCCGCTTGAGTTTCTGAAACAGCCCAAAATGGGCATCCCGAAAAGGGGCTTGACACGAAAATCCCGCCCTGCTATTTTCCTAGCATACATGCTATAAAAATAGCACATGAGCCAGAAACCAAAACCCGAGCCCATCGCCCTCTCTCGCCGCGAGCGCCAGATCATGGACATCCTCTATCAGCTGGAGCGCGCCTCTGTCGGCCAGGTCCTGGCCAAGCTTGCCGATAAGCCCAGCTATTCCACCGTACGCGCCCAGCTCCGCGTCCTCGAGGAAAAAGGCCACGTTCGTCACGAAGAGCACGGGCTCCGCTACGTGTACGCTCCCGCTGTCCCGCGCGACGTCGCCCGCCGCTCCGCGCTTCGCCACCTCGTCGAAACTTTTTTCGACGGCTCCACCGAAAACGTCGTCGCAGCGCTGCTCGGCGGCGAAGTCGCTCGCATCACGCCCGAGGAGTTCGATCGCCTCGCCCGCCTTATTTCCAAGAGCCGAAAGGAGGGCTAGCTATGAGCACAATGGCAAACTTCGAACCCGCGCTCGGATTTCTCATCACATGCTTTGCCAAGTCTACGATTCTCCTCACCTGTGCATGGGCGATTGCCATCGTCCTGCGCCGGCATTCCTCCGCCGCCCTTAGCCACAGCCTCTGGGCTGCCGCGATTCTCGCCACGCTTGCGCTCCCCCTTTTCATGCTGTTGCTTCCCGCGTGGCATTCCTCCACTCTTGGCAGCGCTGTTTCTCTCTGGAGCCCCGCGCAAGCAAATGCTTCTACCACCTCCTCCCCTACAATTCCTTCCATAGTCATCAGCGCCCTCGTTGCTCCTACCCTCTTCAACACCATTGCCAGATTCGTCCTACTGATCTGGGCACTAGGCCTGTCCCTCGTTCTTACCAGACTCTTCGCAGGCCTCGCGCGCCTCACCTGGATCTCTGCTCACGCAAAGCCGCTCTTTGACGAGTCCTGGATGCGATCCGTCCTGGAATTGTCCACTCTTCACAAAATCACTCGCCCCATCCGGCTTCTCCAATGCCCAAGTCCTCTCGCCATGCCGCTCACGTGGGGAATTTTCCATCCCGTCATCGTGTTGCCATTCGGCTCCGAGGACTGGCCCGAAGACCGCCGCCGCATCGTCCTCTCGCACGAACTCGCTCACATCGCGCGCCACGACTGGCTCCTGCAAATTTGCGCCGAGCTCGCCCGCGCCGTCTATTTGTTCCATCCCCTCGTCTGGCTGGCCGCCGCGCGCCTGCGCCAGGAAAGCGAGCGCGCCGCCGATGACGCTGTGCTCCTCTCCGGCGTCGCGCCTTCCCTCTACGCCAGCCAGCTACTCGATCTCGCAAGGACACTCGAACACTCGGGCCGTGCCTGGTCCACTGCTCTGGCCATTGCGCGTCCATCCAATCTTGAAAGGAGATTTGCCGCTATGTTGAATCCGTCTGTCCATCGTCGTCATCTGTCCACAAGAACGAAACTCCTAATTCCGTTTCTGGCTCTGGCACTCTTACTTCCCCTCGCTGCTCTGCGCCTCACCGCGCAAAATCGCCCGGGCAAAACCTCCGGTTCCATCCACGACCCGAGCGGTGCCGGAGTTCTCAACGCCACGGTCGTCATGTCCAACCACGACACAAATACGATCGACATGACGACGACGGACCGCGAAGGGAATTTCAGCTTCGTAGGTTTGCCAGCTGGGAAGTACGAACTGCAGGTTTACAAGCCTGGCTTCCAAACTTATCGCCAAGCGGACGTCTCGCTCGATGCCGGTCGTGAATTCACTGAGGTATTCACTTTGGAAGTCGGAGCCATCACCGAGCACGTCATGGTTGTTCCCGGGGATTCAGAGAAACCCGTCGTTACCGACAAAACAAGCGGCAAGCCTTCACGCCTCGCTGTCGGTGGCACTGTCGAGGCCGCCAAACTCATAAAGAAAGTCCAGCCCATGTATCCTGAATCCGCTAAATCGGCAGGCGTGCAAGGCACTGTCGTTCTCCATGCCGTCATCGGCATGGACGGCAAACCTCTTTCACTCCGGGTCATGAACAGCCAGGTCGACCCCGACCTCGCCCGCTCCGCTGTCGAGGCTGTCAGCCAGTGGCGCTACACTCCCACGCTCCTCAACGGTAATCCAATCGAAGTCGACACCACCATCACAGTGAATTACTCATTGGCCCGGTAGTCTTCACTTCGGCTTAAAACAACACGGCACGGGCCTGCGAGCCGTTCCACGAAAGCCGAGGAATGGGCTCCTCGCCCCCACCGCGTCTTCTTTTGCCGCGAGCCTCATCAATCTAAGTCATTGACTAAATAACTCATAGATGTGATATAACCCTCCCACAGAAATTGCCGAGTGTTGCAACCGCCTCTCCCGCTCTTTGCTTCACTCATTGCTGGAGGTCTTCGATGGCTACTCCCCAAACACCACCCGGAACGACGGCCAACGCGGCGGCAACGCCCCAGGGCGATCCGCCAATAAGAGCCACAAACCCCTGGATTGGACTCTTTGGCTTTTACCTGATCATTCTGAATCTCGTTCTGGTCTACCTTATCCTGAGAGTTTGGCCAGGGAAGATACCGATGTCTGATGGCTCGACATGGGTGACTATCATTCCCGGTCTCCTTGGGCTCAATTTATGGCCGGAAGCTCGCTATCTGGCACTAGTCTTCCTTGTTGGTGCACTCGGAGCTTATATTCACCTGGCCACTTCTTTCACCGAGTTCCTTGGCAACCGCAGTTTCTACACCAGTTGGAAATGGTGGTACGGCTTGCGTCCCTTCATTGGCTCGGCTCTCGCATTGATGGTTTATTTCGCTGCCCGTGGCGGACTGATTTCTGCTAATTCCTCCGCTACTGACCTGAGTCCTTATGGCATCGCGGCCCTCGCTGGCTTGGCGGGTATGTTCTCGAAACAGGCTACCGATAAACTCAGGGAAGTCTTCGAGAATATGTTCAAGACCACCGACCCGCCAAATCGAAAGGACTCTGGTAAAAAAACACCACCGCCGTCAGAGACGCAGCCGGCCGCACCTCCGCAGCCTCCACCTCCGCCGACCGGCAATGGTGGTTAGCATCACGAAACCGCACTCTGGCCTGCTTCGTATTCATCGACGAGACGTCGCTCTGGCGCGTTGACGCGACCACCCGCCAATGTTACGCTCGCGCCTCAGTCTCCATCACGCATGCGCGCCGTCGACCTCATCCGCAAAAAACGTGATTCCGGTGAGCACTCCCGCGAGGAGATTGACTTCCTGATCTCCGGCTACACCTGCGGCGATATTCCCGATTACCAGATGGCTGCCTGGCTCATGGCCGTCTGGATTCGCGGCATCAATCGTTCCGAGCTCGCCGCGCTCACCGAAGCCATGCTTTACTCCGGCCAGGTCCTCAATCTCGCCCGCATTCCAGGCCGAAAAGTGGACAAGCATTCCACCGGCGGCGTCGGCGATAAGACTTCTCTTATTCTCGCTCCCATCGCCGCCGCGGCCGGACTCACCGTTCCCATGATCAGTGGTCGCGGCCTCGGCCACACCGGCGGCACTCTCGACAAGCTCGAATCCATCCCCGGATTCAACGTAAATCTCTCCCTCGAGGATTTTTACAGCGTGCTCCGCGAATGCGGCATGGGTCTCATCGGCCAAACTGCGGAAATCGCTCCCGCCGACAAAAAAATCTATGCCCTGCGCGACGCCACTTCCACCGTCGAAAATATCGGCCTCATCTGCGCCTCCATCATGAGCAAAAAACTCGCCGAAGGCATCGACGCCCTTGTTCTCGACGTCAAAACCGGCTCTGGCGCCTTCATGAAGCGCGAAGAAGATTCCGTTCTCCTCGCCGAACTCATGGTCGAAACCGGCCAGCGCATGGAAAAGAAAGTCGTCGCCCTTATCACCGACATGAACCAGCCTCTCGGTCGCATGGCCGGCCATTCGAACGAAGTCGCGGAATGCATCGACGTTCTCAACGGCGGCGGCCCCGCCGATCTCGTCCAACTGAGCATAGAACTCTCCGCCTGGATGTTTTTTCTCGGTGACCGCACCAAATCCGTCGAGGATGGCCGCCTCCTCGCCGAAGCCATGATCGCCTCTGGCCAGGCCCGGGAAAAATTCAAGCAATGCATTCGCCTGCAGGGCGGCGACGAACGTGTCATCGATGACCCACAACTCCTCCCGCAAGCCAAGTCCCGCGCCGACGCCCTCAGCCCCTTCGCAGGCTTCCTCACCGCCACAAATTGCGAACAACTCGGCACCGCTCTCGCCACTCTCGGCGGCGGCCGCGAAAAAAAGGAAGACACCATCGACCACGCCGTCGGCTTGGAATTTCACAAACGCATCGGCGATCGCATAGAAAAAGGTGAGCCTCTCGTCACAATTCATTACAATAGCGGCGCAAAGCTGGCCGAAGCGCAAAGCCTCATCGCCGCCAGCTACGAGATCGGCGAGGCCGCCCCGAGCCAGAGCCTTCCGCTCCTTCGCCGCATTATCGGAGCGTAGCGTCGGCGCCGACTATTTCGTCGTAACGTGTTCGGAAGAAATTTGCTTTTCAGAAAACAGAAAGAGGTCCACGAATGGGACGTTTCACCGGGGTGCTCGGTCTGCTTGCGATGCTCGGCCTCGCGTATCTCTTCTCCACTGCGCGCAAAGCCATCAAGCTCAAAACCGTCCTCTGGGGACTCGGCCTGCAAATCGTTCTCGGCATCTTCGTCTTGAAAGTGCCCGCCGGCCGCATCATTTTTCAAACTCTCGGCAATGGCGCCAAGCATCTCCTCGATTTTTCCTACGTCGGCTCTACTTTCGTCTTCGGCGAACTCGGCAAGTCCGATTCCAACCTCGGCCTCATCTTCGCGTTTCAGGTGCTTCCCACCATCATTTTCATTGCCGCCTTTTTCGCCGTCCTCTACCACATCGGCGTTATGCAACTCGTCATCCGCCTCTTCGCATGGCTTATGACCAAAATCATGGGCGCCAGCGGCGCCGAATCCCTCAACGTTGCCGCCAGTATTTTCATGGGCCAGACCGAAGCGCCTCTCACGATCCGTCCTTTTCTCGCGGTCCTCACCATGTCCGAGCTCATGACCGTCATGACCAGCGGGATGGCTCACATCTCTGGCGGCATGATGGCCGCGTACATCCACGTCGGCGGCGCAGACCCCACGAATCTTCTCACCGCTGTCATCATGACCGCTCCCGGCACTCTTCTGATGGCCAAAATGCTCGTTCCGGAAACTGAGCAGCCTCTTACGGCCGGTCGCGTCGAAATGCCCGCCATGGAAAAAGAGTCCAACATCCTCGGCGCCATCGCCCGCGGAACCGTGGACGGCCTCCATCTCGCCCTTAACGTCGGCGCCATGCTCATCGTCTTCCTCGCCCTCCTCGCCCTGCTCAACGCCATGATGGGCTGGGTCCACATTCACATCAGTTGGTTCCCTTACAATCTGCAGGAAGTCCTCGGCTGGCTCTTTGCTCCCATCGCCTGGCTCATCGGCGTTCCATGGCATGACGCCACAAAAATCGGCGATCTTCTCGGCTTGCGCATGGTCACCAACGAATTCGTCGCCTTCAGTCAGCTCGGCACGATGAAGGGCACTCTCGATCCGCGCACCTTCACTATCGCCACCTTCGCGCTCTGCGGCTTCGCCAACTTCAGCTCCATTGGCATCCAGATCGGTGGCATCGGCGCCCTGGCCCCCACCCGCCGCGGCGACCTCGCCCGTTTCGGCCTCCGCGCCATGCTCGCCGGCACCATGGCCAACTTAATGTCCGCCTCCATCGTCGGCATCCTCTCGTAGGGGCACGGCACGCCGTGCCCGCGCTCTTTCGTTTCTCCGCGTCCTCTGTGCTTTCCGTGCCCTCTGTGTAAAGTCTTTTTCCCTCTTTTGTTTTTTTCCCCTCGCAACTCCATGTAAAATCCCAATCACCCAATGTCGCCTCGAAAAAAAGCTCCACCAAAATCCAAATCTCTCGCCGAATTCGACCAAGCCGAATCTGCCGCCCATTTTATTTTTTCTAAAACCAATCTCCGCCCCAAAATCGCGCTCGTCCTCGGCTCCGGCCTCGGCGCCTTCGCCGACGAATTCCAAAACGCCACCAAAATCCCCTATTCCGAAATCCCGCATTTCCCCAAGTCCACCGCCATCGGCCACGCCGGCCAGCTAGTTCTCGGCACCGTCGGCGAAATCCCCGTCGCCGGAATGCAAGGCCGCGTCCATCTCTACGAAGGTTATTCCGCCAAAGAGGTCGCCTTCCCCATTCGTGTTTTCGCACGCATGGGCATTGCAGCCGTCATCCTCACCAACGCCGCTGGCGGCATCAAACGCGAATTCGTCCAGGGCCAGCTGGTCGTCATCAAAGATCACATCAATCTCCAAGGCGTCAGTCCTCTCACCGGTCCCAACGACGAACGCTTCGGCCCTCGCTTCCCCGACATGACCGTGGCCTACGACCGACGCTTCCGCGAGATGACCGTCGGCGAGGGAAACCGCAACCATATCGGCCTCTACGAAGGCATCTACGCCGCACTGCCTGGTCCGAGCTATGAAACGCCCGCCGAGATCCGCTATCTACGCACTATCGGCGCCGATCTGGTCGGCATGTCCACGGTCCCGGAAGTTATTGCCGCGCGCCACTCTCGCATTCGCGTCCTCGGAATCTCGTGCGTCACCAACGCCGCCGCGGGCATCCTCGATCAGCCTCTCGACCACAAAGAAGTCCTTGAAACCGCCGAACGTGTGAAGTCCCAGTTCATCGCGCTCCTGAAAGCCGTCATCCCCCGCATCGCCGCCGAGGTTTCATGACTACCGCATCCCCCCCCAAACCGTCATTTCGAGCGAAGCGAGAAATCTCTCTTTGTTTTCTTGCTTCACTGGAGGCCGCAGCATGACCGACCATGACGCCCTCGTCGAAGCCGCGCAGCAAGCACGCGAAAATGCCCACGCGCCGTTTTCCAATTTTCGTGTAGGCGCCGCGTTGCACGCCACCTCCGGAAGAATCTTCGGCGGCTGCAACGTCGAAAACGCCACCTACGGCCTGACCGTTTGCGCCGAGCGAGTCGCCATTTTCAAAGCCATGAGCGAAGGCGAGCGCAACTTCGACGCTATCGCTGTTGTCACCGACGCCGATACGCTCACGCCACCCTGTGGCGCCTGCCGCCAGCTCATCTGGGAGTTTTGCGGCGATATCCCCGTGATTCTGGCAAATCTAAAAGGCAAAACCGAAACGATTCAGATGCGCGCTCTCTTTCCGAAACCGTTTGATTCGTCAAATTTGTAGCCGCACTGCTGTAGACGTGACATTTTCTTTTACGAGGCAAGCCCAATGCGCCGCATCGCACAGACGATTTCCTTCTCTTTCGTTTTCCTTTTCATTGCCGCCGCAAGCTTTCTCCATGTCCATGCGGGCGGAGAGGCGGTTTCCGTCGATCTGCTCATCACCAACGCTACCATTGTCACCATGGATGGCGAACGCCGCATCCTCGAGAATGGCTACGTCGTCGTGAACGGTGACACGATCCGGATGATCGGAAGCGGTTATCCCTTTGTCGGAAAAGGCGTCATCGTTGCGAAGCAGACGATTGATGCCAAAGGCACGCTCGTGTTGCCGGGCTTCATTAACGGCCACACGCACGTTCCCATGACGTTGCTTCGCGGCCTTCACGATGACGTCACGCTCGACGACTGGCTCCGCAAATATATTTTTCCCGCCGAAGCCAAAAACGTAACCAAAGATTTCGTGCGCTGGGGCACGCGCCTCGCCGCCGCTGAACAAATCCGCTCAGGCATAACGACCTTCGCCGACATGTATTACTTCGAAGATGCGGTCGCGGAAGAAACCAAAGCCGCCGGAATGCGCGGAGTCCTCGGCGAAACGTTCATCGATTTTCCAGCTCCCGACAACAAAACCAACGCGGCGATGCTCGAATACACCGAGAAATTTCTGAAGCGCTGGCAGAACGATCCGCTCATCCACGCCGCGGCTGCTCCGCATTCCATTTACACATGCTCGCCAAAAACTCTTCAGGATTCCGCCGCCCTTGCCCGCAAATATCACGCACCCATTCTCATCCACGTCGCCGAAATGAAAAAAGAGCTGGACGACAGCTTGAAGCAAAACGGTCTAACGCCAGTGCAATATCTCGAAAAGCTTGGCATCCTCGGTCCCGACGTTCTCGCCGCGCACTGCATCTTCGTCGACGCGCAAGACCGCAAAATTCTTGCCGATCGCCAGGTCGGCTGCGTCCACAATCCTTCGAGCAACATGATGCTTGCCAGCGGCGTGGCACCTGTCGTTGAAGAGCGCGCCGCAGGCATTGCCGTCGGCCTCGGCACCGACGGACCTGCCGGCAGCAACAACGACCTTGACCTGATGGAAGAGATGGACCTCGCCGCGAAGCTGCAAAAAATCACCAAGATGGACCCTCGCGCGCTCGGCGCAAAATCCGTCGTCGAAATGGCCACCATCGAAGGCGCAAAAGCCCTCCACATGGATAAGCAAATCGGCTCACTCGAAGTTGGAAAAAAGGCCGACATTATTTTTATCTCGCTCGATGAACCCAATGCCGTTCCTATGTATGACGTCTATGCCCAGCTCGCCTATGCCCTGAAAGCCAGCGACGTTGAAACTGTCGTCATCGGTGGCCGCATCGTCATGCGCAACAAAAAACTTCTTACTCTGAAAGAGTCCGAAATCCTCGCCAAAGCCCGCGAATACGGCAAGAAAGTCGAGGACTCGTTGCACTAAAGAACGCCTTCCGAGTGAGCGCAAGGGACCTACCGGAATGCAATATTGCCAAGACCTGCTTTGTCGCGATTCATCCACTTTAGCGCCTTCCAAACGAGCCAGTTTCGGACGCCCTTACTCCTAATCTTCGAGTGATTACTCAGCGAACTCATCTTGAGGCTGCCATCTGAAGGCATCATCATTCGCTGGGCTTCGTTCTGATCTCTCGGATACCAGACATAGCAGCAAGTTGCATCATTCAACACGCATAGCGTGTGAAACTCGACGCCCAATGTGCTTGCGATTCCAGCCTCGTATTCTTTTCGAGCGGCGGCCGCATTGCCCTCGGCATCCGACGTTCTTATATAAATGCGAGAGCCTCCAGTGAACAGCACATCCTTGGGCGTTACCCACATTAAGTTTTGCGGGCAGCCACAATTCCCCAGAAATTCCACGTAGTTTCCGACTGCGTCGTCGAATCCCTGCTTCATTCAAAATCCTTAATCAGGCCGTGCGAAAAAGCCCGGCCTCATCGCTTACCATTCTCTCTCAACGAATGATATCGTTGCACGGCGATGGCGACCTCCTACAACCAGATAGCGGGGCAGAGCGTGGAGCGGCTCGCCGCTCTGAGCGACGGCATTTTCGGAGTGGCGATGACGCTGCTCCTGTTGGAACTTCATGTGCCTGCGAAAGAACTGATTCACAGCGAAAGTGATCTACGCGGTGCTCTTGTTCACCTCACCCCTCAGCTTCTCGTATATTTGATGAGCTTTCTGACCCTTGGCATTTTTTGGGTGGGTCAGCAGACGCTGCTCAACCACATCGAGCGTTCCGAGCGCCACTTCACGTGGATTCACTTGGCCTTTCTGTTTTTGGTCACGCTCATGCCGTTCTCCACAAGACTCTTGACCGAGTTCATTGAATACCGCACCGCGCTGCTTGCTTACTGGGCGAACATACTGCTTCTCGGTGTGATGTTGTACTTGAGTTGGGGACGCGCGACCCACATTAAGCTCATAAAAATCGATACACCTCCGGAAGTTCCGCCTGCAATTTGCCGCCGCATATTGATTGCGCAATCCTTCTATGGGTTTGGCGCGTTGCTCTGCATTTTCAACACCTATTGGAGTATCGGCTTCATCGTGTTGGTGCAGCTCAACTACGCCATCGCGCCTCGCTTGTGGCGCGGAAAACGCACTGAGGGACCGTAAATGGACCGGATAAGTTATCAGGGGCTGCTAGAAACGGCCATCGCTGAAGCGCGGCGCGGCCTCGCCGAAGGCGGAATCCCCATCGGCGCGGCGTTGTTCGATAGCGCTGGAAAGCTTCTGGGCGGTGGACACAACCGCCGGGTGCAGGACGGCGATCCTTCCGCGCATGGCGAGACCGATGCCTTTCGCAAAACGGGGCGCCAGCGCAGCTATCGCGACAAAATCATGGTGACTACGCTCGCGCCGTGCTGGTATTGCAGTGGGCTGATCCGCCAGTTTGGAATCGCAACCGTGATCGTCGGCGAATCCGTGAATTTCCGCGGCGGCATCGACTGGCTTCAGGAAAACGGAATCAAAGTGATTGATCTTGCGTCTAACGAATGTGTGGAGATGCTCGCGAAATTTATCGCGGAAAATCCAGCGCTCTGGCACGAAGACATCGGCGAAGAGTAACCTGCGCCCGACTATTGCGTTCGCCGCAAGCTGCGAAAGTGGGTTTTGTCTATGAACCGAAAACTCATCAATAAAAAATGGCTTGTGCTTGCGGCTGGCTGGGCAGCAGCGGCAACTCTTCTGCTCGCGCTCCATACGAAAGCCTCCGCGTCGGAAGAAATACCCAAACTTGCCACCCTCATGGAATGGAAGCAGGGAATGTCTGTTGCGGATATAGGCGCGGGGGATGGAAGCTACGCGTTTGCTGCCGTAGAACACATCGGGGCAACAGGAAAAGTGTTTGCCACGGAGATTGACGCGGAAAAACTGAAGGCACTGAGAGCCGAAATCAAAAAACGGAATTTGCAAAACGTGGTGGTCGTCGAGAGCGGAGATGCAGAAACGAATCTGCCCGCGTCCTGCTGCGACGCTATTTTTCTGCGGCGCGTCTACCATCATTTGTCGAAGCCTCTGGAGTTCGACGCGAGCCTGCTTCGCTCACTGAAACCGGGAGGCAAACTCGCAATCATCGATTTTCCGCCCCATCCAGAATACGGAAAAGTAACAGGAGTCCCGAAAGACCGCGAAGGCCATGGCATCCAGCAGAAGATCCTGATCGATGAGTTGACCACTGCCGGTTTTCAGCTCGAAAAAATTGTTGACGACTGGCCCGCGAATAACTATTGCGTCTTGTTCCATAAAAAATGAGGAAAGCTGCTTTCTCTAGATTCCTCGCTGAATGTGCTCGTGTGAAGGGGTAACACATTCGATCACGCTCATGCAGATTCAGTGTAAGTGTCGTATTTGACGGCGATGTCGCGGACTTCCTGAAGGGTCATGTCGCGCAGGATCTTGCCGTCTTCGAGGATGGTTTCGAGAGCGTTGGTGCCGAGCCGGGAGCTATCGGGATGGGGAGCGTCGTTGTCGACTTCGACGGTGGCGAATTCTTTTCCGATGTGGATGAGGTTGAAGCGGCCGCCTTTGCTGGCTTTGGTGGGATCGGTTTTGGGATTTTTGTAAACGTTATGCCATTTCCCGGCGCGGTCGATAGCGGAACATTTCAACGCGAATTTCAGAGTGTCGCGATTTACCTGTTGGAGCAGCGCGCCGCCCATCCCGTAGCTCCAGATATCCTGGGACCAGCCTTTGCGCGTGAGCTGCGCGGTGATGTTCTGGATGGTGTAGTAATTCACGCCGTCGCCTTGAATAAACCGCACGTTGGGAACAGTGGTCTTCCAGCCTTTTTTATTCACTTCGTAGCCGAAAACTTCCGCGACGATTTTGAAAAGTTCCTCGAGGACAGTGACGGCATCGCCCGAGTCCGGTCGAATGACGAGAGTGCCGTTGCGCTGAAGAATTTTGTCGCGCAGCGCGCCACCCCACAAATTGCGAACGGCGTTGTAGATGTCATAGGAGTCGCTGACGCAGGCAACGACTCCTTCGGGGCAATTTTCGAGCATGTTGGCGTAGGCCTGTTCTTCGTTGGCCTCGCCCCAGGCGGTGATGGTGGAGTGCTCGGACGCGGGGATGCTGTAGCCGGCGCAGTTGAGCGGATCTTTGGCGGTGAGATCGGCGGAATAAAATTGATTGAGGAGTTGGATAGAGGCGAGCGTATCCGTGCCCAAGAAATTCAGCAGATGAGCGGCGCCGCCGATGGCCGCGGATTCTTTTGAGGAAACTCCACGGAAGCCGAAGTCGTGGAGCTTGAAAGGCAGAAGAGAAGGATCGCCGGTGCGGACGAGCGCCCGGCCGATGACTTGCTTGATGGCGCGTGAAAGCGTGGCGACGGTGATGGGATACCAGACTTGCAGGAGAACGGTCTCCGCCCAGTTGGTGAGCCAATAAAATTCGGGGTCGGTGTTTTCGATAGTAATTAGAGCGTTGAGGCTCTTGACGACAGTGCCTTCCTTGACGGCGCGGATGCGCAGAGGCAAGCGGCCGCCGTGCTTTGCGTAGAGCGACTTAAAGCCCTCGTAATTGAAGGACTTGGGATGACCGCTGAAGTGAGCGTGGGCGACGCGGCGGGCTTCCTCGATGTCGTCGAGAGTGAAGACGTGGCCGGCGAAATTGGATTTCACGATGTATTGCAGCATGGCCAGCATGGTTTCGTTGAACATGCCGCCGCGGGACTCGACATAGGAATAGATGTGGCGAGCGTCCGGGGGGTACTGCCACCAGTGGGTGAGCTTGTAGGAGTCCGTGTTGAGGATCGGATTCAGCCGCAGCGACTGCATGATGCTCCTTTGGGAAGGAAATAGGATAGCAGAAGGGCAAAGTGAGTAGCGGGTAGTGAGTAGTCTCGGTGACTTGGCGGCGATGTTTGCGAGGGTAGAGGTACCCCCCGGTGTTTTGCAAAAGAGTGCTGAAGTTATTGATAGCAAAAGAGTTGGCAAAACACTCTTTTCCGAAGAGAGCGTAAGGATATGAAAAGGAAGGGGTTATATTTGCGCTTTTTTGGGAAAGAGTGAAAAGAGTGAGAGTGAGTGGGATTCCTGGGGGAGGGAATAGCCAGATCGGGATGGAGGGCTAGATTCACAAGCAATGGTACCAGATTATTAACGATTTTTCAATAGAGAAATAGTTAACGTTCGAGCGGCGAGAGGCGCTGGAACGAGGAGGCACGGAAGTGGAAGGTAGGGAAGGAGTTAGAGAATGAGCAGCTGAGGAAAAGCTGTGGAAAATTGGCGAGGGACTGCTCCTTAGGGAGCTAAGGGAGATTCTGTCATGGAATCGGCTATTTGTTGGCGTATTGCTCGGTACCGAGGAAATGGAGGGAGACGTAGGGGACGTCGCCGACTACCCAGCTATCATGGCCGGGAGGGCCAGGCGGAATGTGGAAGAGGGTGCCGGGGCGGAGTTCATGGATGGTGCCGTCTTCCATAGCAGCGGTGGCGCAGCCGGAGACGACCAAGCCGACGTGCTGGACGTTGCAGCGCGATGCGCCTACCAGTGGGCCGACATGGAGAGACCACTTCCAACCGGGCTGATAAGTGGCGCGGCCGATGGTCATGCCGCCAATACGGACGAGTTCAAATTTTCCTTTTTCGAAGGTGCGGATTTCGTCGGGCTCTTCAAAGCGCTTTAGAACGGTTTCGAGCATCAGCCGAACTCCTTGACGGGGCGTGGGAAAAGCGCGGACCTAAAGCCCACCAGTCCATCCGCCAGAAAGCATTGCGCCGAGCGAGAATTACAGGGTCAGGTAGATGACCTGGACGAACGACGTCGCTTCCGAGCATGCCTTTGGCCCAGGTGGAGTCGAGATCCGCGAGAGGCTTGGTGGCAACGGCTTCCTGGTAGGTCTTGCCTGCGGCCTTCAATTTTTCTATGCGGTCGACGACGGTGACGAGCATGTCTCGGGTGCTGGTGAGGTCGGCTTTGTTGCCGAGAGTGCCGTGGCCGGGGACGATTTTGGTGTCGTTGTTGGCGAGGGCGATGATTTTGTCGGCGGCGGCGATCATGCCTTTGGCTTTGCCGTTGGTGCCCGCATCGATGAAGGGATAGGCATGATTGAAGAACGTGTCGCCCATGTGGATGACGTTGGCCTTTTCAAAATGGACGTAGATGTCGGAGTCGGTATGAGCGGGAGCGAGGTACTGGAGCGAGAGAGTTTCACCGTTGGCTTGCATCTTGAAACTGGAGCTAAAGGTTTTTTGTGGCAAAGCTTCGGCGGGTGAAGGATCGAAATGCACGCCGAGAACGGGAATGTCGTGGGATTCGGACATGCGCTTTTTGGTGTTTTCGTGAGCGAGAACGGTGGCACCAGCGGCATGGAGGGCGGCGTTGTTGTCGGTGTGGTCGAAGTGCCAGTGGGTATCGATGGCGTATTTCAGGGGAGCATTGCCGAGGCCGTCGAGAGTTTCTTTGAGCTTGGGCCAGGCGGGAGAGACGAAATTATCGACGATGAATTTGCCGTCGGGGCCGGTGAGGACCACAACGTTTCCGCCGGGGCCGGAGAGCAAGGTGAGATTCTCGGCGAGTTTTTGAGATTGAATGGGAGTGGCCCCCATTTGGGCGCGAAACGCGGTGGCGCGGTCCGCGGGGGAAGGCGTCTGCGGGGAAAAGGCCGGAACGGCGGCGCGGAGAAGGCTCCCCGGGAAGAGTTGCGCCAGGAAGGCGCTGCCTGCGAGTTTCGCCGACCCGCGCAGCATGTCGCGGCGGGTGGTTTGTTTCTTAATTAGTTCGGAATTCATCAAATTACTCCCTCTCGATTTTGGTTTGGCGAGCTGTCGCAATTGTGGAATCCAGAATTGACTTAGAGTAGGGGTTTCGCCTTTCGGTTACAACTACGATCTCGAACTCGGGTGGCCGCGGATTGGTTAGTCTGCGTTCGAAAATATGATTGTGACGGTGGTGTCCACTTCGACCGGATCACCGTTGAGAAGAGTCGGCTTAAAGAGCCATTGGCGAACGGCGTCGACAGATTCTTGCGCGAGCTCAGGTGGACCGCTTACTGGCTCCGCCCGGACGACACTACCATCTCGATCGATAACGATATGAAGCAGGACCGTTCCCTGTAAGTGTTTTTGGCGATTTTCTGGGGAGTGAATCGGATTGACTTGGCGAATGAGTTGGGACATCGCGACAGAGGTGCCTACGCGAATGCGGGCTGGCTTTACGTTTGGCAGACCATAAAAGGTCTGCCAGTTCACAATTCGGAATGACCCTTGGATATGAACGTAGATGCCAGGAAGGCTGCCAATTGGATGATCCTTTCCGACGCTGCACGTGTATAGCCTTAGCGGTAGCTTGGAATTTTGAAGAATCGCTTGAATGAAGGAATCGCTTGGAACCGGCGAAGAAGGCGAATACTCCTTCACGAACACCTGGAGGTGCTTTCCGGATGAGTCTGCGCGGAACATTTGCGCGACTGCGTACTCGTAGCCTTTCCAGGAGCTTGTGTAGGTTGCAGCGAGAACCGAGCCGAGTTCTTCTCCGAACGTGGTGGAAAACCAATTTGCGCTGTCCGGAATTTGAAGGTCACTTACTAGATCGCCGAGCTGCTTTGTGTTTTTGTCTTTTGCGACTCGAAGAATTGTCTCGAGTTGCGATTGGAGCCCAGAGGGCGATTCGGGAATTGTCGAGGTCATTTGTGCGGCGTGCGTCGTTTCACTCGCGGAGGCGTAGATTGCCATAACTGGCGCAAACGAAAGCAACCCGCAAATCAAAATGCGGCAAAAGTTGCCAGGAAGTGAATCCATCAAATTGAGCATTGAGACGTATATACCACAGCTTTGCGTAATGTCAGTTGGAAGAGTTCCCTGGCAAAGAGCGCTGGATCTGAAGGCGCCCAAGTTTCATTCGTCGCGGAGGACTTGCATGGGGTCGACGCGGGAGGCGCGGAGGGAGGGAAGAAGGGAGGCGATGGCGGCGACAACCAGGACCAAGAGAATGACAGCGCCGAGAGTGGGAGCGTCGGTGGGGGAGACGCCGTAGAGAAGGCCGGCGAGGAGGCGGGAGGAGGCTGCGGCCAAGACGAATCCGGCGGCACAGCCGAGTAGGCAGACGGCAAGTCCCTGCCACAAGAATTGTTCGACGATTTGGCCGCGAAGCGCGCCGAGCGCGAGGCGCAGGCCGACTTCGCGCCTGCGGAGATTGACATTGTAGCTCAGCGTGCCGTAGAGGCCGACGCACGCGAGGGAGAGAGCAGTGGCCGCAAAGAAGCTGAGAAGAATGGTACGAAGACGGTTTTCCGCGAGGCCATCGGAGAAGTGCTGCTCGAGGGGAGCGAAATCGTAGGCGGAGCGCAGCGGTTCGATGTCGCGAATCTGGCGGCGGATGGTTTCGGCCATGGTCAAGGGAGCGTTGCGGGTACGGACGAGGAAGTAGGTGCCGGGCTGGGCGATGGGAGCGCACCAGTAGGCGGTGGGGACGGGAGCGTGTTCGAGGGTGGTTTCGCGGGCGTCGCCGGCGATCCCGACGATTTCGGCAGGGCCGGTGTAACCCAGGCTCACCGATTGCAAATGATGGCCGATCACGGGCTCGCCGTGGAAATAGCTGTCGGCGAACGCGCGATTGACGACGACCGTTGGCGGGCCGTCTGTTTCGCGGCAAAGCTGGCCGGCGAACAGAGGGATGCGCAGAGTGGCGAAGTAGCTGGCGGAGACGAAGCGATTGTCAGTGAGGAGTTTGGGTTCGCTTTCGGCGCGGCCTTCGAGGAGCTTGAGTTCGGTTTCATATTTGAAGGACACGCCAGGTACGCCGACAGAGATGGCGGCGGATTCGACGCCAGGGGTGGCGCGCAGAGTTTCGAGAACGCGGTCGGTAAACTGGCGCAGCTTTTTCATGTCGCCGGTTTCGCCCCAATTCATGCTGAGCTGAAAGGAAAGTATGTGGCTGGAATCAAAGCCGCGCGTGACGCGGCCAAGCTGTTGGAAGCTGCGAAGCATGAGACCGGCGCCGGCGAGCAAGGTGACAGCGAGGGCGACCTGGATGCCGACGAGCAGCCATTGCAGCGGATTCCGTCCCGAGACTTGCGAGCGGCTGGCCTGCGCGAGGGAGCCCGAAAGGCTGCTGCGGGTGCCGCGAATGGCCGGAACCAATCCGCAAAGAAAAGTAACGACGAGGGAACATGCAAGGGAGTAGAGAACGATGCGAGCGTCGAGATGGATTTCTTCAACGCGGGGAAGCTGGGCGGCGAGAGAGCGGAAAATGTCAGACGCTGCCGCCGCGAGAAAGAGACCAAGGACTGAGCCGATGAGAGCGAGGAGGAATGTTTCCGTTAGCAATTGCGCGATGAGAGCGCTGCGCGAAGCTCCCAGGGAAAAGCGAACAGAGATTTCATGCTGACGTTGGGCGGAGCGAGACAAAAGCAGGGCAATGATGTTCGTGCAGGCGATGATCAGGAGGAGAGAGACGGAGCCAAAGAGAAGCCAGAGGGAACGGCGAGAGCCGGCGATAGTCGTTTCTTTTAGCGCCTCGACGGTGACGGAGAGATTGTCTGTATCGGGAAATTGCCGAGCGAGTTGCGCCTGAATGGTGGCGAGATCGGTGCGAGCCTGTGCAGCTGTGACGCCGGGCTTAAGGCGCCCGGTGACGACGAACCAGTTGTTTTCGCGAGCGCGGCCATAGGATAGGCCTGGCGGAAGGGGCGCCCACAAATCCGCCTCGCGATCGGGAAACATAAAAGACGGCGGCATCACGCCAACGACAGGATAGAGACGGCCATCGAGGCGAAGATTCTTACCGATGACGGCGGGATCGGCATTAAAGCGCCGACGCCAAAAGCGATCACTGATGAGGACGGCGTTGGGCCCGTTAAGGGTTTCTTCCTCGGGAGTGAATTCGCGGCCGAGAGCCGGCGCAAGACCCCAGACCTGAAAGAAACGAGTGTAGACCCAAGCGCGAGTGACTTTTTCGGGGAGAGTGCCCGTGGACTCAGAAACATCCTCGGAGTAGTAGCCGGTGAGGCCCTGGAAAGAGGAGTTCAGGCGATTCCAGTCGTCGAGCCGAGTGGGTGCCACGCGAGTGAGGGGAGCAGCGCCCTTGACGCTGTGTTGCTCGACGAGCGTGAGCTGATCGGCGTCGGGGAAGGGGAGCGGCTTGAGGACGATGGCATCAATGGCGGAGAAGACGGCGCTGTTGGCGCCGATGGCGAGAGCTAGCGTGAGAATGACGGTGAATGAAAATGTGGGGGATTTGCGGATGAAGCGCAAGGCGGATTTGAGATTGGCGATAGTCGCGTCGAGAAGGCGGATGCGATAGACGTCGCGCAGTTCTTCCTTGAGTTGCTCGTGGCCGCCGAATTCGAGGACAGCGCGGCGGCGGGCTTCTTCGGGGGACATACCAGCGGCGATATTTTCCTCGGTGAGCTCGTTAATGTGGAAGCGGAGCTCGGAGTTCATTTGGGCGTCAGAAACGCGTTTGGGAAAGAGAGATTTCCACCAGGACATGACGAACTCCTATTGCGCGGTTTGCATAATGTTGGCGACTGCAGCCGCCAGACGATTCCAGTTGGACTCTTCGCTTTCGAGTTGCTTGCGGCCTTTTGCGGACAATTTGTAAAACTTGGCCTGGCGGCCTTTTTCGGAAGCGCCCCATTCGGCTTCGAGCCAGCCGCGCTTTTCGAGGCGATGGAGCGCGGGGTAGAGGGAGCCTTGCTGAACTTGCAGGACTTCCTTGGAGATTTGGCGGATGCGGAGGGAGATGCCGTAGCCGTGGACAGGGCCGAGGGCGACGATCTTTAGAATGAGCATGTCGAGAGTGCCTTGGAGGAGGTCAGATTTCTCGTTGGGCATGGCGTCTCCTAGACGTTCTACCTATATAGAGCAAGGATAGGTAGAATGTCAAGGAGAGAGAAAAGGCGAAGTGGTCAGTTTCCGGTAAGACGATTTACAAGACTTGACTAAAACTCGGAGTGTTGTAGCGTCAGTTCTTTGGACGTAAAACCGCAGCCCCTACGACGGCCATGCCTTGACATCATATATCGTATCTTGTATACAAAGTTGTTTCCGGGCGGCGTACTAGCTGCCATGAATTGCTAACCCCGACGACGGGGCCTTTGGCGCTCGCAGGATTCAATTCCTTGTGCGATTGCAGTTCTGAGGCTTAGGCCTCTCCTCTTTTTGTGCTGCTGTCGTTGCGTCTGGCACAGACAGTTTGCCTGGGAGAACTTCACTATGAAATTCAATCGCTGGGTTTGGGCCCTGGCATTTTTTCTCTTCACCTCATCCTCACTCTTCGCCCAGGGCACCCGCGAAGACTATGAGCGCGCCTCGCGACTCCTCCCCGGAAATCTCCGTCACCGCATCTATATTGCGGAAATCAATCCGCACTGGATTAACAAATCCAGCCGCTTCTGGTATCGCAAAGCCGGCCCAAAAGAAACTCAATTCATGCTCGTCGATCCCGCCCAGAATACGGTCAATCCCGCTTTTGATCATGCCCGCCTCGCCGCTGCCCTCTCCGAATCCGCCAAACGGGAATTCAAATCTGGCGAATTGCCCTTCGACACTTTCGACTTCTCCGACGACCTCAGATCCATCCACTTTCAGGTTGACGGCACCGACTACCGCTGCGACCTCGACCATTACAAGTGCAAAACCGAGCACAACCTCGAGCCCGGCCAGTTCGAAAGCATGTCTCCCGACAAGAACTGGATCGCTTACATCAACGACTACAATCTCTATCTCCGCTACGTTCCACTGGGCACCGTAGTCCAACTCACTCGCGACGGCGAACGCAACTGGAGCTACGGCACGCCCATCTCCGGCCTACGTCCCATGGTCGCGCAAGGCACCGACGAAATCCGCCAGCGCCCCGCCGTCTTCTGGTCCGAAGACTCCTCCAAGCTCGTCACCTACCGCATGGACACTCGCACCGCCGGTCGCTTCACCAATATTCAATTCGTCCCGCCCGGCCAGCTTCGTCCGAAAGCTTTCTCGGTCATCTACTCGCTGCCAGGTGAAGTTCTACCCACTGCCGCGCCCATCATTTTCGACGTCCACAGCGGCAAGCGCACCGACGTCAAAGGCAATCCTATCGAAATGCAGTTCCAGGGCGGTCCTGGTTTCGAATGGTTCCCAGACAATAAAACGTTCCAATACACCATGCATAGCCGCGGGATAAAAGCCATCGAGCTCTACACCGTCGACGCCGAAACCGGTGAACAAAAGCTCCTTATGCGCCAACAGTCCGACAAATACGTCGACCCCGGCGAAACTTTTTCTCACGTCCTCAAAGACACCAACGAAGTAGTCTGGACCTCGGAGCGCGACGGTTGGAATCATCTCTATCTCTACGACACCAAGACGGGCGCGCAGAAAGCCCAACTCACGCAAGGCCCCTGGGCCGTTCGCCAGCTTCTCGATGTGGATGAAAAAGCTCGCCGCGTCTACTTCACTGCTGGCGGCCGCGAGAAAAACGAAGATCCCTACCAGACCCATCTCTACAGTGTTGAACTCGATGGCAAAAATCTAACTCTACTCACTCCCGAAAACGTCAATCACTCCATCACTATCTCGCCTGATCACCTCTATTTCGTGGACAATGCGTCGCGCCCCGATCTTCCCGGCAACTCCACGCTCCGCAGCACCAATGGCGGCACGCAAGTCCGAGTTCTTGAGCAAACCGATGCGTCCGAACTCCTCAGCTCTGGCTGGAAATTTCCCGTGCACTTCAAAGGCAAATCTACCGACGGCAGCTACGAGCTCTACGGCCTGATCTGGAAGCCCTCCAACTTCGATCCGGGCAAGAAATATCCCATAATCGAATCCGTTTACACCGGCCCGCAGGGCTTCTTCGTTCCGAAAACTTTCTCCGCCGCCCTGCGCGGCCTTCCGCCTGTTTCCGAACTCGGCTTCGTCGTCGTCATGGTCGACGGCCGCGGCACCACCGGCCGCTCTCGCGCCTTTCACGAGTACTCGTACCACAATCTCGGCGGCGCTTTTGAAGACCACGTCGCCATGATCAAACAAATGGCCGCGAAATATCCCTACATGGACCTCGACCGCGTCGGCATCTTCGGCACTTCCGCCGGCGGCTACGGCTCCGCCCACGCCATGCTCATGTTCCCCGACTTCTACAAGGTCTGCGTCTCCATCTCCGGCGACCACGACGCACGTCTCGACAAAGCCTGGTGGAACGAACTCTATCAGGGCTATCCCGTCGGCAAAGACTACGACGAACAATCCAATGTAACCCTAGCCGGCAATCTCAAGGGCCACTTGCTCCTCGTCCACGGCGATATCGACGACAATGTCCACGTTGTTGAAACCATGCGCTTCGCCGACGCCCTTATGAAGGCCAACAAAGACTTCGATATGCTCATCGTCCCCAACATGTATCATGGCGAAGGCGGCAATCTTTATCTCGTCCGCCGCCGCTGGGACTACTTCGTCAAGAATCTCCTCGGTGTGACCCCGCCCGCCAACTTCGAAATCCACGACGACCCTATCCCCACCTTCACGAGGCCCCAATGAGCACTATTCCTGGCACAGATTTCAGTTTGTGCGCGTAATGTAACTTCCGCGGTAATCGGAAACTGACTCGCCAACAAAAATGGGCGATGGACACTTCCGCCGGAGCATCGGCGAGCCTTCACTCCGGAGGGGCCCTTGAGCCGAACTAGCCTGCGGCCTTAGGAGTTCCAGGTGACTTTTGAGAGCTGTTTTTGGCGGGATTCCCATTCGCTGCCGGCGAGAAGGCGCGGCGCTATGTCGATCAGGCGAGGGATAAGGCGGAAGACGCTGGCGGAGGTCCAGGGGCGGCCGTCGCGGGCGCGATAGTCGCGGACGTTGAGGGCGTCGGCCATGCTGGTGAAGGAGACGTCCTGGACAATCAGTTCAGCGAGAAATTTGAGGGTCTGCGTCTCGAGAGGATCGTCTTCGAGGTGGTGGCAGTCTGCGGCGATCCGGAGGCCGAAGGGGATTTCCTCGGAAGCTACAGTTTCTTCGGGAGGCTCAGGAGTAGAGGAGGTCTCGATTTCGCGCTCCCATTCCAGAGCTACAAGGGTCCAACCGGCATCGTGCATCTTGGAGAGGTACATGGAAGTGGGGAGGATGGTGACCTTCTCTCGGATGCGTTCGTGTTTCTTCATGGCGGCCTCCTTGACGACAGGCTAGGGACGTGGGTGCGAATCGATCTAAGTGAGATGGGCAATTGAGTAGCCGAATTTGGACGCTATATAACTAACAGAAAATGAAAGGTTTGTGGATATGGAAAGATGCGGCGAGGCCTTTCCCTGTTCGTTCGTGGGAAGAGGCTGTCGCGTTGCCGAACACTTGTCTGGGGTAACGACCTCGCCACGACAAGCTGATTTCCCCGGGGGAAACTTCTTGACCGTCACGGGGGTTAGAAGCGTATGATTTGCGAGCCGTTGAACCCACCGCAACGTCCAGTTGAAAAACCCAGTCAGAAAGCTGTGCGGTGTCCCATGGCTAGCGAAGCGCGCCGAGGAGAAAATCGGTCTCCGGTGCATGTAACCGTCGATTTGTCAGGACTGGATATTCACACAGCAGCGCAGCAGGGAATGACGGAAAACGTGAGTGCCCGAGGCGCGCGTGTGGTTACGAGCAAACCGTGGCAGCCGAACGAGCATGTGAAGGTGAGATCGCTCCTGGGCAGCCTGCGGTCAAGAGCGCGCGTAGTTTATTGCCAACCGCTGGGAAATGATTCGTTCGCGATTGGTTTGGAGTTGTTTGTGAGCGCAGGGGAGTGGACGTTGCCTCAGATGGCGCAACATGATTTGGCGTGAAGAGTGGGACTACGAGAGAGGCGTAACTGTTAGCTCGTGGATGCAGATACACCTGTACCCAGGGAGCAGGATGGGCGATTGGCATTGGGATTTTGACTCAAGCTTGCACATCAATCCGCGCGAGCAAGCCTGAGTCAGTTGATGGCCCCGGTGCTTTACTGTGTGATGAACGAGGCGTCGTCCGAGCCAGCGCCGCTTGGCAGTACGAGTTGGTTGCAGGCAACGCGAAAGGACTCGTACCAAGTTCGTGTAAAGCTCGAGAGAAGCTCTTCGACTGTGCGACCGCCGATCGTTATGCCTGAGTGAATCACTTCCCCCCAGGTATGGACGTGAGTCCCATCCTCCCTTTCCTCAAAAGTGACCCACTGGGCGAGGGCGACGCCGATGGCGTGGTCGATCCACCCTACTTTCTTTCCGGGGACGCATGTGGTAATTACGTGGTCGATGACGGCATTTACGGGGCGCAGGATTTCAATCTGGAGGCGGCTGCCGGGCTCCCAGGGGTTGCCGTCGCGCCAGCGCAATTCGCCGTAGACGTTGGCGAAATTGTTCCAGCGATGCAAATCGGAAAAAACGAACCAGGCTAGCGCAGGGCTCGCCTTGGTGGTGACGGAATACTCGAATCTTGCCATAACGCGTTTCTGACTTCTCCTTACTGAGGTGATTTGTACAGGGCTAGCCAACCACTGGGGCGGGCGCGAGGAATACTTATACGTTGTTTCTTTAACGATGTCAAGTATATAATTTGAGTCGAACAGGGCCTGGAGGGTCGAAGAATGCCGCGGAAACCTGACAAGCAGTTGGAAGGGCGGATCCTGGATGCGGGGTACCAGCTGTGGAGCAAAGGAGGAGAACGGGCGCTGACGATGCGAGCAGTGGCGCTGGCGGCGAAGACGACTACTCCTACGTTATATGAGAGGTTTCAGGACAAACACGACCTGATTGTATTTCTGCGAGTCAGGGCTAGGGAGAGGATGTTTGATGCCTTGCAGCCAGCTAAGTCGACAGTGGAGGCCTGCCGGTTTGGATTGGAGTTTGCGCTGATTAATGGAAATGAGTACTTGTTGCTGACATCGGACTGGGCGGAACGCCTAGCGCGAAAAGAACAGATGCCGTCGTACGAATATGTGAAGGAAAGGCTGGCGGGGGACTTGGGGGGAGGAGCCGGAGATTATGCACGACTGGCGATGGCGCTGGTGGCACAAGTGCATGGGACTGCGCTTCTGCTATTAGGAGAGGAAGTGGAGAAGGGGATCGCGGAGGAATTGAAGGAGACGTGTTTGGAGGCATGTAAGGCTCTGATTGAGTGCGGGGGGAAGCGAGTTGGGCCTGGGATTGAGCGCTAAAGAGATGGTCGTGAGTCGGGAGGGGCAAGCCCCCTCGGAGCTATTTGGGGCGGCGTTTGGCTTTGATAAGAACGTCGACAGAGTCGGGGCGGCCGTTCCAGAAATCGAGGCGGATACGGCCATCGGGGAGTTGAGTGACGGTGGCAGGGATGGCGCTGGCGGTGAGATACCAGCCTGCGGGGAGGACGACGGCGTTGCGGGGACGGCCTAAGCTCCGGTCGAATACCAGTTCGTCGCCGTCAAGCTTGTAGCTGGTGGGGGCAGTGTAAGTTTCGGAGATGCGCAGACGGATGGATTGGCCTTTTTTCACCGGTGGAAACGGAATCAAGACAACCTGAGTGCTGGGAGAGACGGGTTCGCCTGGATCGATTTTGGCGGCGGTGAGATCGGCGCCAGTCATCATCTTTGTGGACAGTTTTTCGCCGGTATCGAGGATGTAAGCGGAGGGGTCGGAGACGGTGCTACCTTCGCGGACGACGTTCAGGTATTTGTCGGCTCCTTCGTGGGATTCGGTGTAGTCGTGGTAGAGGCTGAAGGCGTGGGTTTCGGGTTGTTGCAGGAAGTAGACGATGTCGCGATCCTGGTGGGCGCGTTCGGAGAGGCGGGCCCGCTCGGTTTCTCCCTGGAAGGGGGATTCCCAACTCCGGGCTTGGGTGGAGGGATGCGGCGCGGCGGAGGGCCCCGTTTGAGCGCCGAGCTTGGCGCGCAAGATTAGGGGAGCTTCGCCGGAACCGGCGTTGAGGAAGCTGATGGAGATGCGACCGTCGGGTTCCCGCAAGACTTGCGACGGAACGTTGCAGCCAACGAGCTCGTAGCCGGCGGGAAGGACGACCTTGTTGCGTTTGATGCCGAGGGGACGATTGAAAACGATGGCGTCGCCGTCGCGATAGTAGCTTTTCAGGTCTTTGTATGTTTTGAGGATCAGGACGCGACCCTGACCATCGGGGGGGACGGGACGCGCCAGAGAAATCTTGATGAAGTTGGTGTCGGTATCGGCGTCGGACATGAGCGGGTCTTTGTGGGCCTCGGCACCGCTGACGACTTCGAAATGGAGTGGATCGCCGGTCATGGAATCGAAAACGGCTTCGTCGCTAGCGGTGCTGCCCTTGCGAATGGGATTGTAGAAATACTTCGCGCCGGGAGTGGTGGCGGTGACTTCGTAATTGATCTTGAACCTGGCGGTCTCGGGCGCGAGAAGTTCGTAGCGGGTGTATTCGTCGGTTTCGGTTTGCTTGGCAGCGGCGAGAACGGCTGCGGGCGTCGTGGAAGTTTGTTGGGCGCGGAGAATAGTGCAACAAAGAAGCGCGAGCAACGTGGCTGCTGTTGCTGCGGGGAGATTTCTGCGCATAAAGGCTCTCCTCAAGTGCGGGATGGGCTCTAATTTTGAGTCTGCATCATCTCCGACCCGACGGACTTAGTAAATAGCGGCAGTTTTTTGCGCGGTGCGAGAAGACGAATTCGCGAGATGGTCTTGAGGGGCTTGGATTCTACGTTGAGGACAAACGCAAAGAAACGGGCAACAAAAAGCCGAACGCTGCAGGTAAAATCAATCGACGCAACGATTCAGGAGAACAACAATGGCAAAGAAACCCACGGTGGACGATGCGCGCTTGATTCTCCAGCTGTATGACCTGAAGCGCGAACCAGAAATGCGGAAGGCACGTCAATGGTGGCTGGTGACGTTCTGGCCAAACAGTGCGGATGACTACATAAAAGTGGCGAGAGCAATGGGAACGGAAGAAAACAATTGGATGAGACAAGTCATCAGCTACTGGGGAATCGTATCTTCTTTTGTGCAGAACGGGTTGTTGAACGAGAAACTGTTTCTCCAACCGTCGTTTTCCGGGGAGATGTTTTTCATACTCATAAAGATGCGGCCTTTCCTGAAAGAGTTGAGAGAAAAAATGAATAATCCCGATTTGATGATGAACCTCGAGAAGGCCATTCTGGGATCAAAAGCAGGGCGCGCGCAATACACGAAAATGGAGCCGAGGGTGAACGCCCTGCGGCCAAAAACATTCTGAGTTACGGCGAGGACGGATTGCGAAAGGCTTACTTACTGATTAGGTCGGCGATTGTTCTGGGCTGCCTGCTTTCGGCAGGTGCCGGAGCGCAGGCGGAGGATTGCGGGGATGGGGTGGAGCTGACGTTGACCGCTCCGGAAGCCGCGCAGGGTACATTGTTGCTGGCGGAGATGCACAGTACGAAGCCGCTAACGGAAGTGAGCGGCAGATGGAACGAGCGAGACGTTCCCTTTTGGCAGGACCGCGGCAGGGAGCACACAGGTTCGGGCGCCAATACTCGGAAAGCATTGCTCGGTGTGGATCTGGAAAAGGCGGCAGGGAAGTATGAGTTCACGGTTGCCGCGCAGACAGAAAGCGGCGAACGAGTGAGCTGCCACGCTTCGATCGAAGTGAAAGAGGGGCACTTCGCCACGGAAAACCTGACGGTGAAGAAGCAGTTTGTCGAGCCGAATCCTGAGCAAGAGGCGCGAGCGGAAGCGGAAACGAAGCGACTGCGAGAGATTTATGAACGGGTGACGCCGGAGCGTTTATGGGATGGTCCGTTTCGCTTGCCCTTGGACGGGGAGTTCAAGGGGAGTAACTTTGGGAAGCGGCGCGTCCTGAATGGGCATCCTGGTTCTCCACATGGCGGTGTAGATTTTCCGGCGCCGACTGGCACGCCGGTCCATGCAGCGCAAAGGGGGCGGGTCGTTTTGGCGGAGGAGTTGTTTTTTTCCGGGAATACCGTTCTCGTGGATCATGGATTGGGTATCTACACGTTCTACTGCCATTTTTCCGAGATCGATGCGAAGGTTGGCGATGAAGTGGTGGCCGGAACGGTTCTGGGAAAAGTAGGAGCGACAGGACGCGTGACTGGTCCGCATCTGCACTGGGGCCTACAGGTGGAGCGCGCGCGTGTAAATGCGCTGGAGATCGTGAGAGTTTTGGGAAGCGGCGAGGCTAATTCTCGAAAGTAAAGTATTGGAACACTGGAAATCCTTTTCTGCTTTCCACGAAAGAATTTGAGCAAAGAGATAAAGATTCTCGGGTTGATATCGGATACGCATGGGCTGCTGCGTGAGGAAGCCTTGCAAGCACTTCGCGGCTCGGACCTGATTCTCCATGCCGGGGATGTAGGCGGAGCGGAAATCCTTAAGAGGCTGGAGACTATCGCTACGGTGGTGGCAGTACGCGGAAACGTCGATACGGACGCTTGGGGCCGAAGTTTGCCCTTGACCGAGGTCGTTACTGCAGGTCCCGCAATGATTTATATGATCCACATTCTTCAGGACTTAGATATAAATCCAGCGGCGGCCGGGTTCCAGATAGTAGTGAGCGGACATAGCCACAAACCGGGGCAGATCGAAAAAGACGGGGTGCTCTACATAAACCCTGGGAGCGCCGGTCCGCGACGATTTTACCTGCCTGTGACTGTGGCACGGCTGGATATAGCGGCCAAAAAATGGAATGCTGAATTCATCCACCTGGAGCAGCCGCACTAAACCGCGCCGTTTGAAGTTCTCTCTAAGTAACTGAACATAATAGACTTACTTGGATTCTAGGCAGGTGGGACCTCGGGCAATGTGCGAGGAGAGAGGCTGGGTATTGATAAATTCGGTGCATCCTGGGGAGTGGCGAAACGATTGGAGGAATGCGTGCACTATTTAAATGGAGAAGTCCCCAAATTGGGCTTGAACGCAGGCAAGTAAAGTACTAGAGTACCGGAGCAAAAGGGTTCGTTTTGGTACCGTCCCTCTATTGTAGAGAGAAGTGCCAGAACGCAGAATACGAACAATGTGGACGACGCTCGTATTCGTTTCCTCGCTCGTGTCGACCGTTCACTTCAGCGTTCTTTATGCAAAGTGCATAACGCTGAAGCCAGTCCAGTATGGGCAAGCGTAGGTCCCTAAGTCGTCAAGTTCAACCGAGAGGTCAGTGTCTCTCATGGCCATACTTCATTTTCGATGTAAAGAGCGGCGCCGAACATTGCGAGTGAGCATCACGGTGCCGATAACCGTGCACGGGCAGGACGAGAGCGGCGACAAGTTCCGCGTAAAGGCGAAGTCGCACTCGGTGAACCGGCATGGAGCGTTGCTGCAATTGGAGCAACCCGTCACTGTGGGACAGATGCTAATCCTGGTGAATGAAAACAGCGACCGGACCGTGGAGTCGCGAGTGGTATCGGTGAAGCGCGACCGGGAAAACAAGACGTACATCGGAGTTGAGTTTATTTCGCCGGACTCGAATTTCTGGCACATGAGTTTCCCGCTGCCTGGAGCGAGACCGCTGCGGCGCACAGCCGACACGAAAGCTACCGCGTAGATTTCAAAAGTTTAGAGTTCCACGGATACGAAAGCCCTCTCTTAGCGAGAGGGCTTTTTCTTTTTGGGATGAGACCGGCGCGCAGACCGCCGCGAGGCGGGGTTCTTGGAGGTTTTCCGCGGCGTTTGGGGCTTGGCGCTAGCCAAGGCTTCGCGAGTTTTCTTGGGAAGTTTGGCAACCACCATATCGTAGGACTCACGAAGCAAACGAGCGAGTTCGTCGAGCGGGAGCGCGTCTCTAGTTTCGAGAGCAACCCACATGGCACGAGCAAGATAAGGCGCGGGGATGATGCCAGGGCGCTCCGTCAGCTCTACGAAATTTTCAGGCGAAGCTTTGAAAGTCAGCCAGGTCTTGGAGGGCTGGAGAGCCGTCAGAGCATGCATTTTGCCGGCGACTTTGAAAACGAGGACTTCGCCCCACTGAATCTGTTCGGTGGTTTGTGGAAAGGAGAGACAGAGTTCACGAACCCAGTCGGTGTTCATTAGCTGGCGATCCGGCTGATGCTTTTGAGCGCGTGCACGCTCATTCCCTTGTCAATGCTACGGAATGGCTGGGGCCCAGGCGAGACCGTCGACGCCCGGAGTGAGCTTGATCGACGGCAGCATCTTGTGGCCGGCGATGTCCAGGACCTCGATCGTTCCTGCCGCAGGGCAGCTTACGAAGGCAAACTTGCCGTCCGGAGAAAGTAGAAGTTCGCCGAGAGCGCGCGGAATGTCGAAGGACTCTTCCACCTGAGCGCTTGCCAGATCAATCACGAAGATTTTTCCGGACGGTGAGGAGGCAAACAGCTTGTGGCCGTCGGCGGTGGGTGAAGAGGAATAGACGGTTGCCGGGACGGAAATCCAACTGGCGACGCTGTTTGTTGCGGTGTCGACGACCGCGATTCGCGGAGTGTTCTGATCGTGGGTGAAGACGCGTTTGCCGTCGGCAGAAATAGAGATGCGCTGGACCATTTTGGCGACGGGGATGACGGTGACAAGAGAGCGACGCTTAAGATCCAGGACGCTCACGCTGCCGGCGGCGACGTTGGCGGTGTAGGCCCGGCTGCCGTCGTGTGAGATGACGATCATGTGAGATTCGATGGCGCCGGTTGGGATTTCCGTAATGACCTTGCGGGTTGCGGGATCGATGACGCTGACAGCTTTGTCGAGCTCGGCAGTGACATAAAGCAGGCCATCGGGGCCGAATTCGGCGCGATGAGGACGAAGCGGTTTGCCAAGGTCAATGGTGGCGGCAAGCTTGCGGTCGTGCAAATCGACGATGTCGATAGTGGTGCCGTCCGTGCCGGGTCTGCCGACGCCGGCATTGCCGTAGATGGGAACGAAGGCGAAGCGGGAGTCGGGGGAAACGGCGACTTCGTGGCCGTTGACGCCGACAGAGACCTTCGCGAGTTCCTGGTGCGTTTCGGGATCAATGAGCAGGGCGGTGTGCTCATGCTGGTTGGCTACAACTAGCATTCCGTGGGTGGCCGGAGCGGGAGTGCGCGCGCCTCCGGTCGCCAAAGCCAGGAACATGAGAGAAGCGATAAGCCACGAAATGGGTGCGGACATGGTGTGCCTCCTTTGCGCTGATTGGCAGCGGAGTAGAGCGCCGAATCGCGCGGATTATAGCAGCCTCACGGTGCGTTGCCACGCGGATTCAGCACTCGAGATTTAGAGGGTGTGCGGATTTTTCCGGAGTAAGATACGCCGTCGCGGGAAGGCTCAGCTTGTAGGTGGGCCAGCCCGAGGACTGCGGAGTTGGACGATGAGAATATTTTCTGGGATGGCCGCCAGGATTTTTTTGAGTCTTGCGATCGGCGGTTTAGTTTTTTTGGGGCAGCAGCAGATTCGTGCGGGCGTTCCCCAAGCGGCAGGTAATTCCAGTTCGCGCAGCTCGAGTGAAGAAAAGCGAGACTGGCCAGCGTACGGAGGCGCGCCGGAGAACACGCATTACTCGAGCCTGGAACAAATCAATCGCAGCAACGTGAAAAAGCTCACGGTGGCTTGGAGCTTCGACACAGGGGAGCAGGGCGGGTTGCAAACGAGTCCGATCATTGTCGATGGCCTGCTGTTCGGAATTACACCGACGCAGAAAATATTCGCACTGGATGCGGCAACAGGGAAGCTTCTGTGGAAATTTGATTCCGGGACCAAGGGGACGCAACCGGATCGCGGGCTGGCCTATTGGTCGAGTGATAAGGACAAGCGCATCCTGGTTGGCGTGATGAACTTTCTGTATGCGCTCGATGCTGGCACGGGCAAGCCTGTCGCGACGTTTGGGAAAGACGGACGAATTGATCTGCGTGGAGATCTTGGTCGAGAGCCGGAGAGGCAATCCGTTGCGCTGACGAGTCCGGGAATAGTCTACAAAGACGTGATCATCGTGGGAGGGCGCAATCCGGAGACGCTGCCTGCGGCACCGGGAGACGTCCGAGCGTATGACGTGCGAACGGGAAAATTGCGGTGGTCATTTCACACGATTCCGCATCCGGGTGAATTTGGTTATGAGACCTGGCCGAAAGAAGCGTGGAAGTACAGCGGGGCGGCAAACAACTGGGCGGGGATGGCGGTGGATGCCAAGCGAGGAATTGTGTATGTGCCGACGGGGTCGGCCGCGTTTGATTTTTACGGCGCCAACCGCGTGGGCGACGACTTGTTTGCAAACTGTCTGATCGCTCTGAATGCCGAGACGGGTGAGAGGATCTGGTATTTTCAGGGAGTCCGGCACGATATTTGGGATCGCGATTTTCCCTCGCCGCCTACGCTCGTGACCGTAACCCGCGACGGAAAGGAGGTTGACGCGGTTGCGCAGACCACGAAACAAGGATTTGTTTACCTGTTCGATCGAGCCAGCGGGAAGCCTCTCTTTCCAATTGAATATCGCAAGTATCCGCCGAGCGACGTGCCCGGCGAGGCGGCTGCTTCCGAGCAGCCGCTTCCAACCAAGCCTGCGCCGTTTGCGCGGCAATTTCTCAGCGAGGACATGCTGACGAATCGAACGCCGGAAGCCCATGCGTGGGCTCTCGAGAAATTTCACGCGTTTCGCAGCGAAGGGCAATTTGTTCCGTTCGGCGTTGGCAAGGACACGGTGATTTTTCCCGGATACGACGGTGGGGCGGAGTGGGGCGGCTCGGCGGTCGATCCGCAAACTGCGATTCTTTATGTGAACGCAAACGAAATGGCCTGGACCGGCGCGCTGGCTCCGGAAACGGGCGAAAACAGTCCCAAGGCGCTCTATCTGAGCCAGTGCAGCATCTGTCATGGCGAAAACATGAGAGGCTCGCCGCCGGCGATGCCTTCGCTGGTCGGCGTGGGAGACCGCTTGTCGGCGCAGCAAATTGCGGCGACGATCAAAAATGGCAAAGGGAGAATGCCGGCGTTTGCGAATTTCGATGATGGGCAGTTATATGCACTGATTGATTTTCTCGTTAGCGGGAAGTCGAAGGAACTGCCGAGTTCGGAGCCTCCGCCGCCGGACATGAAGTACCGGTTTACGGGCTACCACAAATTCCTGGACCCGGATGGATACCCGGCGATTGCGCCGCCTTGGGGCACACTGAACGCGATCAATCTGAACACCGGGGAATACGTTTGGAAGATAAATCTTGGAGAGTATCCGGAGCTTGCTGCAAAAGGGCTGAAAAATACCGGAACGGAGAATTATGGCGGGCCCGTGGCGACTGCCGGAGGGCTGGTGTTTATCGGAGCGAGCGACTTTGACAAAAAATTCCGCGCATTTGACAAAGCGACGGGCGAGTTGCTGTGGGAAACAACGCTTCCATTTGGGGGGAACGCGACGCCAGCGACCTATGCGGTCCACGGGCGGCAATTTGTCGTGATTGCTGCGGGCGGCGGGAAGGATCTCAAATCACCTTCCGGTGGGGTGTATGTGGCGTTTGCTCTGCCCAAAGAGAATTGAGCTTGCACCATCGCAGTATTAGCGTGTTGTATGTACAGCCAGATTAGTGCTGTGCGGCCGTCACCGAATAGATCGGTGGAAGATGTGCGGAGAGAACGTGCCAGGAATCGCCGGAATCCCGCGTGTGGAAGAGCGTCCCACCCGTAGTGCCGAAATAGACGCCGGCAGGATCGCGGTCGTCGGATGACATTGCTTCGCGCAGAATGAGATCGTAGGCATCGGACTGGGGCAGGCCCTTAGTGAGAAACTTCCACGTCTTGCCCCCGTTGCGGCTGCGCGCCACACGAAGCTTACCTTTAGGGACGTAACGTTCCTCGGCCGACACGATAGGGATCGTGAAGAGCGTATCTTTTTCAGCGGAGGGAACGGCTAGACCGAAGCCGAATCGGGAAGGAAGGCCTTTCGAGATGTCGGTCCATTTCTCTCCTGCAAATTCGCCGCGGTAGACGCCGCAATGGTTTTGCTGATAGAGCGCGTCCGGGTTGCGAGGATGCGCTTTCAGTTTGTGAACGCACTGGCCGACTTCCGGAAATTTTTCCGGCCCAAAGTCGACAAGGACGTTTCCATTGAAAGGCGACCAGGTTTTTCCCCCGTCGCTGGAGCGAAACGCACCTGCAGCGGAAATGCCGACAATAAGGCGGCCTTTGCCGAGGCATTGAATGGAGTGCACCATCATGCCGCCAGCTCCGGGATTCCATTTTTCGCGAGTCGGATGATTGCACAAGCCAGGAACCATTTCCCAATTCGCGCCGTTGTCGCCGCTGCGGAAGAGAACGCCGGGATCAGCTCCGAGATAAACGGCGCCGGGTTCATCAGCCGCGCCGGGAGCGATGTGCCAGATGCGTTTGAGCGTGGCATCCGGGGTCGCCTTTAGCTCCATACCCTTTTCGGTGACTTGCCAGGATTTGCCGGTGATGCCCTTGACCTCCAGCCCTTTTTCGGAGATTTGCCAGGTCTTCCCGTTATCGGTGCTGGCGTGAAGGTGGGGACCAAACCAGGCGTTGCCCACGGCAGCGTAGTGGCGCTTGGGGTCGCGCGGATCCTGCGCAACATGGTGGACTTCCTGGCCGGCGAAAAACGGACCAGCGCAATCCCATTTCTTGCGGTCTTTTGAGGTGAACGCAAATGCACCTTTGCGTGTGCCAACCCAGATTCGTATCGCAGCTTGGCGCGCCATAGTATTCCTCCGATGGGAGATGTGACTGGGTCCCCAAAGACGATGGTAATCTGCATTTTATCGTACAGGTCAAGTGGCGGAAGGAAATTGGCAACATCTCTTAAGCTTTCTACACACTTCCAATGTGGGCTTGAACACCTCAACTAAATAGGGCGGTTGCAAACAGCGGGAGCGATGAGTCCAAACAGGTAGTCTCTGATTGTGCGCTAGCTTGAAAATACTCCTGTTCATATCCCGAAAGATGACCTATTTAAGAAGGAGTGTCACGGCTCGCGTGAGCCGAACATGCCTCTTTAGCGCGGTTGCCGGGGCCGGGTCGGGAAGTCACCTCGGTAAAAGCGCAAACGGTGGATCGAGGAACCCAAGGCTGTCCGAGCCTTAAATCGGACGAGGAGGAGTGGTTCATGAAGACGAGAATCTTGATTGTATTTGCGGTGGTGGCTCTGGTCGTAACATTTGCCTATACGGCGTCGACTCCAGCCGCTCCGAACAAGGCCAATGCGAATGCGCTGCCGGCCGCGGCTGCGCAACCTAACAATTCGACGGCTACGGCAGCGGAACCGCATCCGGAAATCCGCGATGCGATTGCGTCACTACGCCGCGCCAAAGAACACATGGAGCACGCCGCGCATGATTTCGGCGGACATCGCGTTGAAGCTATTCGGGCAACGGATGTCGCCATTCATCAACTCGAGGATTGCCTCAAGTACGACCGAGACTAAGACACGATCGTTCCTAGAATCTTCAAACGCGTCCGGTGGGACCATTCCGCCGGACGTTTCCTTTTTCCGTCAACGTCCCGCAGCAGAAAGTGAGAATCCAGCTAACCGGACAATCGGAGAGCCCACTTGTATTACAATCGCGCGCCTGTGGTGTGCCAAGGAGAGAAGCCGATGCTGGATCGTAGACGATTCTTGAGCGCCTGTTCGGGTTTGGGGTTGGGTGGGACTTTGTTTCCGGGGGTGCTTTGGGCCCAAGCGCAGTCGCAGGGTGCGGCAAAGATCACCAAAGAAATGATCGATCAGGCCGCAGCGATCGCTGACGTGCCCATTCCTGAAGAAACAAAAGAGATGATGCTCGACAATCTCAACCAGCAGGTCAAGAGCTATGACGCGATTTACGCCCTGCACATCCCAAATTCTGTTGCGCCTTGCTTGATATTTGATCCAGTGGTCCCAGGGACGAAATTTGAAACGGAGCGGAGGCCATCGCGGATTTCCAAGGTCTCGGCTATCGCTGCTCACGAGGCGCGCCAAAGAATTTGGAGGATGTGGCGTTTGCCAGCGTGCGCGAACTCGCCGAGTTGGTGCGAACTAAGAAAGTGTCTTCTGTGGCGCTTACCGAGATGTATCTAGAGCGCTTGAAGCGCTACGACGCTACGCTCAAATTTGTGGTGACGATGACCGAAGACCGTGCCTTAGCACAGGCCAAAGCGGCAGACCGGGACATCGCCGCGGGGAAATATCGCGGGCCTTTGCACGGCTTGCCGTGGGGTGCGAAAGATCTGCTTGCCGCGAAGGGTTATCGAACGACTTGGGGAGCCGGCGGCTTCGAGAACCAGCTGATCGAGGAAGACGCAACGGTGGTGAAGAGGTTGGATGAAGCCGGCGCTGTGCTGGTGGCGAAGTTGACGCTCGGTGCGCTGGCTCTGGGCGACAACTGGTTCGGCGGGGTCACGCGAAATCCTTGGCACCCGGGGCAAGGGTCGAGCGGCTCGTCGGCAGGGCCGGCTTCCGCGACAGCGGCGGGATGTGTGGCCTTCAGCATTGGCTCGGAAACGCTGGGCTCTATTTCGTCGCCGTCCACGCGTTGCGGTTGCACGGGTTTGCGCCCCTCATTCGGGCTTGTACCGCGGACAGGCGCGATGGCGCTTTCTTGGAGCATGGACAAGCTCGGGCCGATCTGCCGCGCGGTGGAAGATTGCGCTCTTGTGCTCGAGGCGATTTACGGGCCAGACGGTGCCGACCCGAGCGTGAAGAATGCCGCCTTCCATTGGGATGCGGAATTGGATTGGCGGAAGTTGCGCGTAGGTTATTTGAAGGCGGATTTTGAACCCAGGCCGCCAGAGCAGGCGCAGACGACAGCTGAGGAGCCTGCGGCGACTCCGGAAGAACAAAAGAAGAGGGACGAACAAAAGCGTCGCCGGGAGGCTGCGCGAGCAAGGGGGGAGTACGACAGAAAATACAACGACGCGGCACTGGCGAAATTGAAAGAGATGGGGGTGACTCTCATTCCATTGGAAATGCCGAAATTCCCTTACCAATCTATGGTGACCATGCTTTCCGCGGAAGCGGCCGCCGCCTTTGATGAATTGACGCGGACGGGCAAAGACAAATTGCTTACTTCGCAAAAGCCGTTTGATTGGCCCAATTCGTTTCGTTCGTCGCGGTTCATTCCGGCAGTTGAATATATCCAGGCGAGTAGGGCGCGGCGACTGGCGATGGACGCAGTCGCAAAGGTGTTTGAAGGGGTTGATGTAATTGTTGCGCCGACGAACGGCGGTGAGCAGCTTGTGATTACGAATCTCACGGGTCATCCGTCGGTGATCTTGCCCAATGGCTTCCGCGGCGAGGACGCCCCGAAGCCGCCGACGGATGATCCGAGCGATTTTCAAAATGCCGGCGGTCCGGGAACGCCGGTGAGCCTGACATTCTTGGGAAAATTGTATGGAGAAGCCAAGCTGCTCGCCTTTGCCAAAGCTTATCAAGATGCGACTGGATTCCACCGCAAGCACCCGGCGTTATAGTCGACCACGGTATCGTGGAGAGAGCCACCTTTTCGCACAGAAGAACGCTGGACGAAATTGAACCAACGAGGGCGCAGAATCGTATATGAGATTAGGAGACCGAATCGCAGGAATTGTGAACGGCGCGAGTTTGGAAACAGATGGTAACCCCTGTGATTGACCCGCGATACGCGGGGAAGTAGGATTTGCGCAACTGGCACTCTGCCTGGCGGCTCGCACGAAAAGGAGACCAAGTGTACTGCTCAAAATGCGGAAGCGAGATTTCGAACGCGACGGCGTACTGTCCTACGTGCGGCCAGGCGGTTTCCGCGCTGGCTCCCGCGGTTCCTGCTCCCTCTCTTCCAAACCTCTCGCCCATTTCTCCCGCGCAGATGTCTGCTCCGAGTCCGAGTTACGGCGGAGTGCAGTACAGCACCGTTCAGTACGCTGGGTTTTGGCTGCGGTTCGTGGCGTACATCATCGATGGATTCATTTCTGGCCTGGCTTTTCTCGTTCTTTTGATTCCACTATTTCTGCTGACGGGTGCGGGCGCCGCACTGAGCAAAATTGGTTCCGGCGAAGATATCAGTGACAACGTTGCTGCTTTCCTGGGCTTCGGATTTATCTTCGGATTGTTCGGAATCATATTTCTCGTGAGCTGGCTGTACTACGCACTTGCGGAGAGTTCTTCGTGGCAAGCCACGCCAGGCAAGAAGATGCTAAATCTAAAGGTGACGGACATGACCGGTCAGCCGATTACCTTTGGCCGGGCTTCGGGCCGCTACTTCGCAAAAATAATCACGGGCATGATTCCTTTGGCGATCGGCTACATCCTTGCCGGCTTCACCGAGAAAAAGCAGGCTGTTCACGACATGATCGCAAGCTGCGTGGTTCTGCGCAAAGTCTGAAGTAATCTTCAATCTAAGTGGAATCCTTCACAGCCCCTTTTGCATGGGGTAGCCTTTTTCGACCCAATCCGCGGCGAAGCTCGTTGGCAGCACAAGAACGCGCACGTGGGTGAAACCCAGGTCGCGCAGGGCCGTGTACGCGGGCCGAATGTTGGGGCAACGATCGAATGGGCAGCAGCCGCAGTAGATGACCAGGTTCGTGGACCGCGGCAAAGTCGCCAGCCACTTTTTCAAATCCGCGACGCCATCCTCCTTGGAGGCAGTGCCGTGAAAAGACGCCTGCGGAACGTGACCGCCCTCGAACAGCGTGCGAAAGCCAACGTAAACAACTACAGGAGTGCTTGCGCTCTTGGGATTTCCAAGCTCGCTCGCGAGGTCGGCAGCATACAGCACCTGAGCGTTGTTCCATGGATCCGTTTTCTTTTCTTCCTTCGCGGCGCTGTTTTGGGGCGCACCGACGGCGAGTGCAAGTGGCAGGGCAGCAGAAAGGCTCAGCGCAAAGAGCGCTGCACCCGTGCGAAACGCGGATGAGAAGAACATGATGGTGATAAGCCTCCGGGTTCGATTGTAGAACCAATTCGTTGGCGATGCGATTCCGAGGCATGTCTAGAGTGCCGCCTCCAGATTTCACAGCTTCTCTTGAGAGACTATTTCTTAAGGTCGGCTCGTGTGCGCTGTAGCTTTAGGGCGGTGGTGCGCAGAGTCTCGGGAACATTTTTGTTCGTGGTCAATTTCTTGAGGTCCATGACGTTGCACATCGGCAACATGTGGAGAGAGACGTCCAACGGTGTCTTGGGATTATTAAGAAGATTGCGCACGACAGTGTAGTTTTTCCGAAATTTGCGATTGCCCGCGATGAGACGAAGAATTTCGTCCGTCAAGCTGGTCATGGTAGCGAACCCCTCGACTTCCTGATCGGTAAGACGAGGCGATTGCAGCACGGCGCGCTGCACAACCTTGTTCGAGTCGCGGATTAACGTGCGGCGTGCCTCGGAGCCGCCTTTGATGGCAAATTGCACGCGCTCGGAAACGCTCATCTTGGCAAGGCGCTGAAGCAGAGTGACTCGCTTGGTAACGTCCGGTTCCGCTTCCGCGGCCGCTTCCGCAAGAGCAGCTTCGTCGATCGCGGAGCCCAGCAATTCGTGAAGCTGATGTTTCTGGTCGGCGGTGATGGAGGAAGAATGCTCGAGCGCGGCCGCGAGGGCGGGGGATTCGCTGACGCGCTCCAACTCCTCCATGAGCGCCGTGATGCCAACCGAAGAGAGATGTCGCGCGACAGGAATGAGATACTCCGCCGAACAGTTTTTGTTCTGCACCATGGCATCGCAGACGCCCGGTTTGTCCGCCAGGTGTTTTCCTGCGTAAGCAAAAAGCGCTGGAATCGCTTTTTCGCGCTTCAGGGCCTCGACGAAGATTTCCAGCGGTTGAGAAAATATCGCCTGTTGCGCGCGGTCGGAGACAACCTCATCCGGATCATTGGCTAGCACGGCAAGAATTTCCGCGCGATCGGCTGGCGCCAAATGCGCTCCACCGGCGCATACCGCGATCTTTCGCTCGCGGGGTGCGCGGCCGGCGCGGAGATCTTCTAGCACTTCAGGGCTGAGGGGTTCCACCGGATGCCTGCCTCAAATCTTTCTGACTCAACACTATTGTACCGGAGGCTCCGGGAGTTCCGACGGGCGGCATGGCTTGCCCGTTCAATTCCAGCAACACCGCCGAGGAATCGGCAGCGGTCACCTCAAACTGCCGATTGGCGGAAAAATGGCGCGTTTCTCCTGCGGGGAGTTCTGCGTCGAGCAAAATCGTGCCGTCGGCGAGGATGCGCACACGCGTGGCCGCAGATGCCGAAACGGCGAGATCCAAAGGAACAGTGGGAGACGAAGTTGCCGGGTCGGACGTAGTGGAAGCAGCAGCGGACGGCGGTACGCTCGCCGTCGCGGACTGGGTTTCCGCCGGCAAGAGCGCGGAGGAAGAAGACTGCTTCGCTGCGCGGTGGGCGGCATAGCGCCGCCAGCCGTAAATTCCGCCAGCAATCAGTCCGCCAAGGATCGCAAGTACTGCGAGCACACCCAGAATCGGCAGCCAGATAGGAGGGCGAGGAATTTTGTTTTCGTAAGCCTGGGGAACGGGTAGGCTCTGCTCTCCGTGAGCCATGTCATATTCAGCAAGCAGATTTTCTTCGTCGAGTCCCAGATAGCGCGCGATGGCGCGCACGAATCCGCGGTTAAAAACCCCGCCCGGAAGCTTATCCCACTCTTCATTTTCCAGGGCTTCGAGGAAGCGCGGGCCAATGCGCGTGCCGGCGGTGACTTCCTTGAGCGAAACTTCACGCAGCTCGCGCTCGCGCTTCAAGCGTTCGCCAAAAGTTCCCGTGGCCATTAATCCAAACCTGTCCTTGCCAATGCGCGTGGAGCAGCGGAGAAACCCTACGCCAAGCCGATCGCGAACTGGCACTGAGTGCAGCCGCGAAAATCCCCTCGACGAAACTATAGGCGGTGTCGCTCGGCAGTGTCAAACAACGGGAAGTCAACGCGATTCATCGACGTGTTCCATCTGTTAGAGCTTGGAACTTAACCACTCGAGGATTTCCGGAGCGTATGAGTCGATGTGGAAATTGGTGTAGCTATCCCATGATAGGCTGGGTCCCTGAGCCGATCTTGAACGGGCCAATGACAATTCCTCGGGCTGGCCTTTCCGGCGACGTATCGCTGTGTCACGCAGGTTTTTGGATCCGCCTTATCGCCGGAATGATCGATCTATTTCTTCTGGTGGTCCCCTTCGCCGTCTTTGTCTCCTTCTTGGCCGCGGGAATGGGCATCTCGAATCCCTTCTTCAATCATCGGGCGGGAACTCCACTCAACGAGACCCTTACCCAGTGGGGACCGACTTTCCTGTTCCTCTGTGTTTGTTTCTTCGCGGTGGAGAGCTGGCTCTATTTTGCACTTTCGGAGAGCTCTACTTGGCATGCAACCCTAGGGAAACGCTTCCTGGGACTATATGTTGCCGACACCGCAGGCAAGCCCGTGGATTTCTGGCGGGCCAGCCTGCGCTTCTGTTCCGGCCGATTACTGGCGCACGTGCCCGTACTTGGCGGCTACTATTTGCTGCTCGACTGCCTCTGCGTGGGCCTGCTGCCCAGCAAGCGCGCTATCCACGACATGCTCTCCGGCTGCCTGGTCTTGCGTGAAGGCACCCAGCGCTCCATCGATCGATGACTCTTCGATGAGGCTGCAAGCCCGGTGGTACACCCCGTATTAGCCTATGGCAAGATAGCCACGCCTGTACCACGAGATTCTTGCACCCCTTTTTGCGAGGCGCCTATACTGGCAAAGATTCGAGGACCAGCCCCGAATCGCGCTCGTGGTGTTGTCTTCCGCGGCGGCGACAGTCTGGCCTGTAAAACTCTCGAAACAGGGATCAACCGAGCGTGGATGAAGTAAAGCAGTTTCCGGCCGTGGAACGCCGCCGCAATCCCGCGGTTTCCGCCGAGCAGCGCGAAGCAGGGGAGGTCGCTGTCTTCCAGGAGTTGGGGAAGGCGCTGACCTCTTCGCTGCAGCTCGACCAGGTTCTCCGCACTATCATGGAGAAAATCGACGAGTTTCTCCGCCCGGACAACTGGTCTCTGCTCCTGCTGGATGAAACCAAGCAAGAGCTTTATTTTGAGCTGGCCGTCGGAAAAGCCTCCCAGGCGCTGAAAGACGTCCGCATCAAGATGGGCCAGGGCATCGCTGGCTGGGTGGCGCAACACGGCGAGACCGTAGTGGTGCCAGACACTTCCAAAGACACGCGCTTCTTCGGCAAGGTCGACGAAAAAACCAAAACAGAAACACAGTCAATCGTCGCCGTTCCGGTCAAATTCCGCGACACCTGCCTCGGCGTCATCGAACTCATCAATTGCCTCGGCCCGGAAGGCTTCGACGATCGCGACCTTAAGCTACTCGAAGCTCTTTCCGACTTTGCCGCCATCGCCCTCGAAAATGCCCGGCACGTAAAAAGAATTCATGAACTGACTATCACCGACGATTGCACCAGCCTTTACAACGCCCGGCACATGGGTTTCATCCTCGAGACGGAAATCTACCGTTCGCAGCGATATAACTACCAATTCTCGCTGGTGTTCATCGACCTGGATCATTTCAAGCAAGTGAACGACACGCACGGCCATCTCGTCGGGTCGCGCCTGCTCGCGGAGATCGGCAACGCGCTGAAGGCTCATTGCCGCTTGATCGATTTTGCCTTTCGCTACGGCGGCGACGAATTCGTGATTCTCCTGCCGCAGACTTCCAAGGACAACGCGCTAAACGTGGCCCGCCGCATCCACAAGCTCATCCGCGAAACGTCCTGGCTGGACGAAGATGGGTTAAGGATACGCTTGACGCCGAGTCTCGGCGTGGCCTCCTTTCCTACCGATTCGCGCACCAAGGAAGGCCTTCTGCACCTCGCCGATGAGGCCATGTACCTGGTTAAAAACACCAACCGGGACAGCGTCGCGGCAGCCAACATTGGCATCCTGAAAGACACGACCGCGGCAGCAGCAGAAACAGCCGGGTAGTTTCTCTTGGGCGTTCCCTTCGCTATCCCTGCCTTCTATACAGCCCTCAAGAATTTTGCTTAACTGAACTTATGCGAAGGAGCGAAGCGTCGCGGTATGCGCGCTGGTCCGCCGCGGTAGCCCTGCTGCTGGCCTGTCTGACCGCCGGCGTGTACCTGAAGCGTGGCTGGCAAAGAATTCGTGAGCGCAGGCTTGCCCCGCCGGCGGCTCCCGTGAACGTCGAAAAGCAATCTAGCGGACTGACCTTCTCGAAAATGGACGGGCCCCGCAAAATCTTCACTGTCGAAGCCTCGAAATCCACGGACTTTAAGGACCAAAACGCCAGCTTGCTCGAGAATGTGAAGGTCACCATTTTTGGAAAGGCGGGTGACCGGCACGACACGATTCACACGCAGAGCTGCCAATACGCAAAAGGGAGTGGCGGCGTAACTTGCAACGGTGATGTTCAGATTGAGTTGGAGAGCACGGCAGACGAGGAACGCAGGGCAAAAGATCCCACCACTCTGCCGCAAATCGTACATGTCGAGACTCGTGGCGTGAATTTCGACCGGGAAACGGGCGCCGCTAAAACAGACCAGCCTGTGAACTTTACATTTCCAAATGGCAGCGGAGACGGTGTAGGCGCGGAATACAACTCAGAGCAAGGAACTCTTCGCCTGCTGAAAAGTGTCAGGCTCAAACTCAAACCTCAAGCAAAAAAAATTACGGAAAGGCAGCCCGCAAAGACGGCTGCACCTGAGGAAGTTCTCGTGACCGGCACCAGTTTGGACTTTGGCCGCGATGCGAGATTGCTCCACATCCAGGGTCCAGCGGAAGCGCAATCGCACACAGCTCGGCTGACCGCCGGGGAACTCACGCTTGAGCTGGATTCTGCGTTTCGGGCGCGCAGGCTCCTGGCCTTAGCCGGCGCGGACGGCAAGTCTCCGGAACTTACTTCGCAACGCGGCGCCGACTCCATCGTTATGGATGCCAACAAAATGACCGCACTTTTTGCTCCCGAAGGCTGGGCTACGCGCATTGACGGAGCAGGAAGCGTGCACGGCACGCGCCACGGCAAGGAAGAAGACGACGAATTCCACGCCGATGCAGCGGCGCTCGATCTCTGGCCTCGCCTCAATCAGGCCAAGGAAATGAATCTCAATGGCGGAGTGTTTCTGAAAACGCGCGTGACCAAGAGCGGCGACGCGCGAATCCTGCAGACGGGTGCGCTTCGCATGGAGTTTAGCGAAGGAAAAGAAGGCCAAGCCGGCAAACCTACGAGCGCGGAGACGCTTACAGCCGGAAGCATGGAATGGACAGATTCGGCGGCGCAAGCCGGCACACTGCCCACGCGCACGAAGCTGCAAGCAGACAAGCTGCAGTTAAACTTCGGCGACGAAGGCAAGCCCAAACAGCTCGATGCGAAGGGAAATGTGCAGACAGAACGCGCGATAGCTGGCCACGCTCTGCAGACGGCCACCGCCAAGAACGGGGTAGCGCAACTTCTTGCATCCGGTGGGTGGTCGCAGATGGATCTACAAGGTGAGGTGAAGCTTAAAGAGGCGGATCGCAACGCGCAAGCGGATCACGCGACGTTCACGCGCGTCGCGCAGACGGCGCTCTTGACTGGGCAAGCGGTCGCTCGTGACGCGACGACCGAAACCCATGCTCCGCGAATCTTCTTCACCGGCGCAAGTGGCGACATTCGCGCCGAAGGCGGTGTGCGCTCCACGGACTTTTCTCCCAACGGAAATACCGTTCAACTTGCCCAAGTCCCCGCCAACATCACTTCGGATAGCATGCAGGGCAATTCGAACACGGGTCGCGCGGTATACACTGGCCACGCGCGCCTCTGGCAAGGCGACTCCGTTCTGGAAGCGGAGGCTATCGAACTCCATCGCGAAACAAAAGTTCTGAACGCAATCGGAAAAGTTCGCGCCGTCTTTCCTCAGACGCCAGCAGCGGCGCAACCGGCCACTCTCCAATCCGGCACGTCGCAAGGCCCCGCCAAAAAAGCCGTTCTCTGGCACGTAAGCTCAGGCACGCTCTCCTACAACGAAACGACCAATACCGCCCATCTGGAGAAAAACGTCGTCATTCAATCTCCTGATCAAAGAATCCGCGCTCCGATCATGGATTTGTTCTTTACGCGCGGAGCCAATACTGCCGCGAGCGCCACTGCCACTCGCCCAAAAGAAGTTCCTTCGACGCCGGGAGCTCAACAAATCAGCCGCGCCGTTGGCACCGGTGGTGTCATCGTCGATCAAGCCGGCCGCCGTGCCACCGCCGACCGCGGCGAATACACCGCCTCCGACGGAAAATTCGTCATGAGCGGTGGAAATCCTACTCTCTACGACGGTTCCGCCGGCACCACCAACGGCCGTCAATTGACCTTCTTTTTAGCGGATGATACGATCATCGTCGACTCTGAAAATGGTTCGCGCACGTTGACGAAACACCGAGTCGAAAAGTGACGCGGCCGCCGAGCGGCCGTTCGTGACGAGGTATGCTGAAACTCCAGGCCGTCGAGTTGAGCAAGTCGTATCGCGGTCGCAAGGTCGTGGATGACGTTGAACTGGAGATCGGCCAGGGTGAAGTCGTCGGGCTCTTGGGACCCAACGGCGCGGGTAAGACTACTACCTTCTATATTCTAGTGGGTCTTGCCCGGCCAGACTCCGGCCACGTTCTCTTGAACGGCGGCGAAATCACGGACCTTCCCATGTACCTCCGGGCCCGCAGCGGCATCAGCTACCTCCCTCAGGAACCCTCGGTCTTTCGTCAACTGACCAGCGAAGAAAATCTGCTTGCCGTTCTCGAGACCCTCCCTCTCACTCCCGAGCAGCAGCGCGACCGTCTGGAAGAGCTACTGGTTCAAATGGGACTCGAAACCGTGCGCACGAGCAAAGCCTACACCCTCTCGGGTGGAGAACGCCGCCGTCTCGAAATCGCTCGCTCGCTCACTCTGCAGCCCTCTTTCATACTGCTCGACGAACCTTTTTCCGGTATCGACCCTCTAACGGTGAAGGATCTGCAGGAGATCATCCGCGGCCTTAGCCGCTCCGGCATCGGCATTCTGATCACCGATCATAACGTCAGGGAAACACTCAACGTGACGGACCGCGCATACATCGTGAATCATGGCAAGATAATGGCTAAGGGTACGCCGCTTGAGCTGAGCAACGATGCGGAAGTGCGCCGCGTTTATCTAGGCGATCAGTTCCGCCTGAACTAAAATGCAAAACTGGTGATTTTAAGAGGATAATCGGAACCGATCATGGCCTGGCAAGGACTCAAGCTCAACCTACGAGTGGCGCAGAAGCAGATTCTGACGCCCGGCCTCGTGCAAATGGTGAGCGTCCTCGCGCTGAACCGCCTCGAGCTCCGCGAGATGATCAACCAGGAGATGATTGCCAACCCCGTCCTCGAAGAGCTCAGCGAAGAAGCCACTCAGAGCGACAACTACAGCGACGAGACCTTCCTGAAAGCTGAAACCGAAAAGGTTCCCGAGAAGCCGGAAGCCAATCCGTTTGACGAATTCGATGTCGGCAGTTTTTTCAACCAGTACCTCGATACCGGCGGCGACGGCGGCCAATCCCAGGAAAGAGAAGTCTCCGAGCGCCCTTCCTTCGAAAAGTTTCTCTCCTCTCCCAGCGGCCTTACCGACCATCTCGCCTGGCAGTTGAGCATGACCATCTGCTCTGAGTCCGTAAACGAACTCGCCGAAAGCATCATCGGAAACCTCGACGAAAACGGCTACTTGACTGCTTCGATGGAAGAGCTTGTCCAGAATGGAAAATTTTCTCAGGACGATCTCGACGATGCCCTCGCCGTCGTCCAGGATTTCGACCCCATCGGCGTTGGTGCGCGCGATCTGCGCGAATGCTTGCTTCTCCAACTGAAAGCCTTCGATCCGCAAAACACGCTGGCGCAGCAAATCGTTTCCGAGCATTTGAAGCAAGTGCAGTCCAATCAGCTGAAAGAAATCGCCCGCGCGCTCAATCGTCCGCTGGAAGTCGTTAAGCGCTCGCTCGAAGTCATCAAGAAGCTCGACCCCCGCCCCGGCCTGCGTTACAACAAAACCGAGCCGCGCCTCGTCGAGCCCGACGTCTATTTCCGCAAAGTCGATGATCAGTGGCAAGTCTTCCTCAACGAAGACGACATGCCGCAGCTCCGCCTCAGCCCCACGTACCGCCGCCTCCTAGCCCGCGACGCCGCCGACCGCGACGTTCGCAACTACGTCAAGGAACGCTTCACCGCAGCCATCCAGTTAATGAAGAACATCGAGCAGCGCAAACACACCATCCTCCGCGTCTGCCAATCCATCATCGCCCGCCAGGGCGAATATCTGGACCACGGCCCCGACGCCCTCAAACCCATGATGATCAAGGAAGTCGCCGAAGAAGTTGGCGTACATCCCTCCACCGTCAGCCGCGCCGTCGCCAGCAAGTACGCTCACACCTCCCAAGGCGTCCTCGAACTCCGCTCCTTCTTCAGCGAGTCGGTGAACGGTCCCGAGGGCAGCGGTATGTCCCTGCTCACCCTGAAACGCCTCGTCAAGAAAATGATCGAAGAGGAAGACGCCACGAAGCCTCTCACCGACGAGCAAATCGCCAAAAAGCTCGACGACGCCGGCATTCACGTCACGCGCCGCACCGTAGCCAAATACCGTGAAGATATGCGCATCCCCAGCACTCACCAGCGCCGGGTGAAGAGCTGAGTCGCCGCCTCACGTGAAGCCGTCCAACAGACACGACGCGCGCCACCTCGTCATCCTCACCGGCGTCTCCGGCTCCGGAAAAAGCACCGTCCTCCGCGCGTTCGAGGACATGGGCTTCTATTGCGTCGATAATCTTCCCGTAGAATTGATCCCCATTTTTGCCGAGCTGCACGCCGCCGGCGAAGGCGACTTTGCCCGCGCTGCTCTGCTTGTCGATGCCCGCGAAGGCGTTCAACTCGAAAAACTTCCCGCCCTCCTCAAGCATCTCCGCAAGGATCACCCCATCACGCTCGTCTTCATTGACGCCAACGACGACGCTTTACTCCGCCGCTACAGCGAAACGCGCCGGCCTCACCCGCTAGGCAAAGCCCTCTCCGTTCGCGAAAGCCTTCGCCACGAACGCGAGCTCATGGAGCCCATCCGCAAGCTCGCCGATGTGGTCATCGACTCCACCCAATTCAACGTCCACGAACTCCGCCACTTCGTTACGGAACGCTTCAAGAACCCCGACCACCGTCCGATGCTCGTTTCCGTCGTCAGCTTTGGCTACAAATACGGCGTTCCCACGGATTCCGATCTTGTGTTCGACGTGCGCTTTCTTCCCAACCCCCACTTTGTCCCGGCCCTGCGCCGCTTCACTGGAAAAGATCGCCAGGTCCAGAAGTACATCCGTTCCTTCCCACAAACCGGCGAGTTTCTCCGCCGCATCGAAGGCCTCCTCACCTACCTCATCCCGCATTACATCCGCGAAGGCAAAAGCTATCTGACCATCGCCATCGGTTGCACCGGCGGCAAACACCGCTCCGTCATGCTCGGCGAACAAATCAAGAAATCTCTCGCCAAGCGCCGCTTCAACACCAAAGTCACCCATCGCGACATCGATAAATAATCCCCTGCCGTGCGTGCCAATCCTCGCATCACGCATGCCCCGAGGGAGCGCAGGCAGCACTTTGGCGACTTGGTGCAGATGGATGGGAGCTTTCATGCCTGGTTCGAGGAGCGTGGACCTCGGGGTTGTCTGATGAATATGGTGGATGACGCCACGGGGACCACGTGTTCGCGCCTGGGAGAGCAGGAAACCATCTGGGCAGCGGTAGGGGTGCTGCGATCGTGGATCGAGAAGTATGGGGTGCCCCGGGCGTTGTACACCGATTGGAAGAATGTCTATAAGCGCGAGCCGACGGAGAGAGAGCGACTGCGAGGAAAGGCGCCCACGACGCAATTTGGGCGCATGTGCGAACGGTTGGAGATTCGCATTATCGCTGCCAGTTCTCCGCAAGCGAAAGGACGGGTGGAGCGCAACAACGGGGTACATCAAGATCGTCTGGTGAAGAAACTGCGTCGCCAGGGGATCCAGAGCTATGAAGCCACGAATGAGTATCTGGAAGCGGAATATCTTGCGGAACACAACCAGCGTTTTGCACGAGAAGCGGCTCGAGCGGAGAACTATCACGTTCGGGCACCGAGCGCCGCGAAGCTGAGAGAGGTCTTCCGGCTAGAGACGGAACGATGGATCAGTAACGATTGGGTGGCGCAATACCGGGGGCATTTTCTGCAACTCAAGCCGCAAAATAAGCGCTATGGGCCGACACAAACCAAGGCCTTGGTGTGTGAGTGGGAAGACGGAGCGGTAGAAGTGCACTATCGCGGAGAACGCATGGATTACGAAGATCTGGTAGTGCGACCCCGAGCGGTGCAGGTCGCGCCAGGCGAGCCGGCCAAGCACGCAAGGAGTAAACCTGAGCAGGAACATCCCTGGCGGCAAGGCTATGAGCAGAGAATGAAGTTGCAGAAGTTGAATCGATCGCAGGAGTCCGCACTCCTGGGGGTGTCCGCCTGCGCTACGCCCTAAACGCGCCGCACAAACCGCGGCGCAGGGCTTCGCTCCGGCGGACACCCCCAGGACGACAGCAAATCAAAAGAAAAAGGGGACACTTCTAATGAGGTAAGGAAGGGGACATTTCTAAAGAGGTTTGACACGCATGCCCCAGGAAACTTGACACGCCGCTTACCCGCGAATAGCGTACCAAGTGGGATTATCAGGGGAGTCTCAGACGTGCCCTCTTTGCTTTCACCGCAACTAAAACGACTGTTGAGCTATGTCCGCCCCTACGCCCTCCGGCTCTCGTTCGGCGTCGTGTTGGTCGCATTCGTCGCGCTCGCCGAAGGCATGGTCGCCTTCATGATCAAGATTGCTTTTGACTACGTCCTTAAACCCTCCGTCTTTGTCACGAAGCCCGTTCTGTTCACATTGCCCGGCAACCACGTCGTCTATCTGAGCGATTTTCTTCCTTCCAGTATTCACAACGTCGCGACTCTATTTATCATCGCGCTGCCCTCGCTTTACTTCGCAAAAGCGATCGCCGAATACCTCGGTATCACTCAAATCCAATATGTCGGGCAGTCCGCTGTCACCGATCTTCGCAACCAGGTCTACGCAAAAATCGTCCGCCAGCCCATCGCCTTCTTTCAGCACAATCCCGTCGGCCGGCTCCTCTCCGCCACCATCAACGACGTGGAGCGCACGCGCGTTGCTCTCTCCGAATATCTCGCCGACCTGTTTCAAAAGGGATTCAGCCTCATCGTCCTTGTTGTCGTTCTTTTTTGGATGAACTGGAAAATGGCCCTCGCCTCCGTCGTGCTCCTTCCACTCGTCGTCCTTCCCGTCGGCAAATTTGGCCGCAAGATCAGGCGTTCCGCGGAAAACAGCCAGACTCGCCTCGCCGACCTTAGCCAGATTCTCCAGGAAACCACCACCGGCAACCGCGTGGTCAAGGCTTTCGGAATGGAAGACTTCGAAATCCGCAAATTCCGCGATACCGCCCGGCAGTTGCTCCGAGACAACATGCGCTGGGTGCGCGCTGCCGTCATCACTCCGCCGATCATGGACTTGCTCGGTGCCATCGTCATTCCGCTTCTTCTCCTTTATGCACGCGACCAAATTCGAACCAACCAAATGACCCTCGGCGCTTTCGTTGGCTTTGTTTTTGCTCTCTTCAGCGCGTACATGCCGCTCAAGCGCATGGGCTACGTTTATCAGCAGTTCCAAGCCGCACAGGGAGCCAGCACGCAGGTTTTTGCCTACCTCGACCGCGTCGAAGAAAAACTCGAGCTTCCCGGCGCAAAAACGCTTGCCGCGTTTTCTCAGCTCATCGAATTCGATAATGTCGGCTTTGCTTACGAAAATGGTTCCGCAGTGGTCCTCGAAAACATTCGCCTTACCGCGCGCAAGGGAGAAGTCATCGCCTTAGTGGGCTCCAGTGGCGCGGGAAAAACAACCCTCGTCAATCTTCTCCCGCGTTTCTATGAACTCACTTCCGGCTCCATTCGAATCGATGGCGTCGACATTCACGGAGTCACCATCCGCTCTCTCCGCGAACAAATCGCCATGGTCTCTCAAGAAAACATTTTGTTCCACGACACCGTCTGGAACAATGTCTGCTACGGCCTCACCAGTGTTCCCAAGGACCGTGTGGTTGCCGCCGCGCAAGCCGCCCTCGCTCATGATTTCATTATGGAACTACCGCTGCAATACGACACCGTAATCGGCGAGCGCGGGACCCGTTTGAGCGGTGGCCAAAGGCAGCGTATTGCCATCGCGCGTGCCATACTTAAGGACTCCCCCATCCTGATTCTGGATGAAGCCACTTCGGAGCTGGATGCGGAGTCTGAAATGTACGTGCAGAAAGCTCTCGCCAATTTAATGGTCGGTCGCACCACTTTCGTTATCGCGCACCGCTTGGCCACGATTCGCCGTGCGGATAAAATTCTTGTCCTCGAGGACGGTCAAATTCGCGAAAGCGGCACGCACACGGAACTCATGGCGCGCGGCGGCACGTATGCCCACTTGCACGATTTGCAGTTTGCAGACGATGATATTGTCGCGCCGCCGCAAGCAGCACCGGCCGGCGTCACGGCTCCAGCGGAAACCCTATGACCCAATCCTCCACGATTCCCAAAAAAGCCGGCGAATGTTTCTCCATGACCGGCTACGCCCAGTCGCGTCACGAACAAAACGGCTGGGCCGTCCGCGTCAGCCTAAAAAGCGTCAATCACCGCTTCCTGGATTTGAAGCTCCGGCTTCCCGAAGGCTTCGATCTCTACGAACTGCGTTTGCGTCAGGTCCTCCGCGATCGCATTCATCGCGGCCACGTCGAAGTTCACGTCAACGTTGACCCCGCTGCCGCGGCTCCCGTCCAGGTGAATCGCGAACTGGCGCAGACCTACATGCGCGTCGCCGAGGAATTTCGCCAGCAGTCTCGCGCTGCCGCCGACGTGGACGTCGTCGCTATCCTTCGCTTGCCCGGAGTCATCGCTGGCCTTTCTGCTGCTGTTCCCGAAGCGGAAGACGATCAAGAACGCCTCGGCCAAGCGCTCGACGCCTGCTTGCTCGAAGCCCTCCTCAAGCTCGACGATATGCGCCGAGCCGAAGGCCGCCATTTGCTCGATGATTTGCGCGCGCGCTTGGCGCACATCGGCGAGATGGCGGAAAAAGTCCGCGAACTCGCCGCCACGCTCCGCCCCGTCTTCGCGCGCCGCCTCGAAGCGCGACTAAAGGAATTGCTCGGTGGCGTGGCCATCGATCCCGCGCGCCTCGCGCAAGAGGCCGCCCTGCTTGCGGAACGCGGCGATATCAGTGAAGAATTAGATCGCCTGCGCAGCCACCTCCAGCAGTTCGGCAAACTCCTGGACAACGCCGGCGAAGTTGGCAAAAAGCTCGATTTTCTTTTACAGGAAATGCATCGCGAGGCCAACACTTTGCTATCCAAAACTCCCGGCGTCGAGAGTGAAGCTCTTGCCATCACCGGGCTGGCCCTCGAAATCAAGGCCGAAATTGAAAAACTGCGGGAGCAGGTGCAGAACATCGAATGAGCGCGGAGAGAGAGCTTGCCCCGCTGGTGCTGATCGTTTCCGGCCCATCGGGCTCTGGAAAATCGACGCTGGTACAGAGAATTTTGGAGTTGCCCGGGACCATGCCTTCGGTGTCGTGTACCACCCGGTCGCGCCGCGGGACCGAAGCCACCGGGAAGTGTTATGATTTTGTCACGGAAGCGGAGTTCGATGCCATGGTCGCGCGGGGCGAATTTTTGGAATACGCGCGCGTCTTCGGCAAACACTCGTACGGCACGCCGAAAAAGTGGCTCGAAGAATCGCGGAAGAAAAATCTCGATCTTGTCCTCGAGATCGACGTGCAAGGCGCGGCGCAGGTAAAAGAAAAGCTGCCCGAATCGGTGGCGATTTTTATTTTGCCGCCGTCTCGCGCGGAACTTGAACGGCGCTTGCGCAGCCGCGGCCAGGATGCTGATGAAGAAATTGCGCGGCGGTTGGCGAAAGCGCGGGACGAGATTGCCGCATTTGGACGGTATTACGATTATTGCGTCGTGAACGAAGATGTGAAACGCGCGGGCGACGAAGCACAAGCCATTGTGATGGCAATACGTTGTTCCGCCGCACGTCGCAGACCACGGGTGGAAGAACTTCTGGCATCGTTTGGGGGGAAAGACTGAAATGACTGTGCAGACAAAAGCTCCGGAGAGCCAGTTTGCTTATGTAGTGCTTGCGGCGAGACGCGCTCGCCAAATCATGGCGGGCGCCCCGTCGCTCATTGAAAATCCAAGAACGCTCAAGGCGACGCGCATCGCCTGCGAAGAACTGGAGCACAGCCTCATCGAGTACGAATTTACCGAGCCGTCTTCCATCGACGAAGACAAAGACGGCAACAAGCGCCGCAAGTAGTTGGCACTGCCGCAGCCCCGCTTGCCTGGCGCCGATTTTGTAGGGGCACGGCACGCCGTGCCCGCTCTTCTCCGAAATTTGTAGGGGCGCAGCATGCTGCGCCCCAACTTGGCAAGATGTTCTGAGACAGGAACCAATGCGAATCACCCTCGGCGTAACCGGTGGCGTCGCGGCCTACAAAGCCGCCGAACTGGTCCGCCTCCTCCAACAGGACGGTTTCACCGTGCAAGTTGTCATGACGCGCGGCGCTCGAGAATTTGTCACTCCTCTCACCTTCGCCGCCCTCAGCGGCCAAAAAGTCATCACCGATCTCTTCGAAAAATCCTCCACCGGCGAAGCCAACCTCGATAGCGCCATCGAGCACATCGCGGTCGCTCAGCGCACCGATCTCCTCCTCGTTGCTCCCGCCACCGCCGACATCCTCGCCAAATTCGCGCGCGGCATCGCCGACGATTTTCTCACCACGCTCTATCTGGCCACGACTGCCCCGGTCGTCGTCGCTCCCGCCATGAACGTCAACATGTGGAATCACTCCGCCACGCAGGCGAATGTCGAAACCCTGCGCGCACGCGGCGTCAAGATCGTCAATCCGGATGAAGGCTACCTGGCCTGTGGAATGACCGGCGCCGGCCGCCTCGCCGGACAACAGGAAATCGTCGGCGCTGTGCGCGAAACGCTCCACGCACAACAAGATTTGCGGAAGGAAACAATTCTGATTACTGCTGGCCCAACCTGCGAAGACCTCGACCCGGTGCGCTACATCACCAACCGCTCCTCCGGCAAAATGGGATTCGCTGTGGCCGAAGCCGCCGCGCGCCGCGGCGCTAAAGTAACTCTCGTCAGCGGCCCTGTAATTCTCGAAACTCCGCCAGGCGTCGAGCGCGTCCCCGTTCGAACTGCCGAAGAAATGCGCCGCGCCGTCGTAGATCGACTCGCCGCTTCCACGGTGGCCATTTTCGCCGCAGCCGTCGCCGACTATCGCCCCGCCGAAATGCAATCGGCGAAAATCAAGAGATTCAAGGAGCCGCTCACCCTTCGTCTCGAGCCAACTCCCGACATTTTGGCCGAAGCCGCGAAAACAAAAGGTGATCGCCTCATCGTAGGTTTCGCTGCCGAAACAGACCAAGTCGCTGAAAACGCCCGCAAAAAGCTCACCGCCAAAAACGCCGATCTCATCGTGGCGAATGACGTCACCGCCGAAGGCGCCGGTTTCGATCACGACACCAACATCGTCACCTTCTTTTGTCGCGATGGCCGCGACCTCGCGCTGCCCAAGCTAAGCAAGTCCGAAGTCGCCCAGCGCATCCTCGACGAAGTCCTGCGTTTGAAAAGTCTCCGCGCCGCCCATCATTCTTCTGTATGATTCGTAGCATGCCCGCGCGCATTCTAGACTCTCTACACAAAAAAATCTCACAGCGGCTCAGTTTCTACGACGACCTCGGTGTCCGTCTCTTCTACAAAGACCGCGCCGCCAGCAGCAACCGTGCGGTTGCATCGTCAACCACAGAATCCTTCGCTGCACCTGTCACCCAACAAATCTCCTACGAGGAACCAGCTTTGCCAAAATCCACCCGGAAACCGGAACCGCCCAAGCCTGCGATGGCAGCGCCGCGAAATGCCCCGCCCCTATCCGCACTTCCGCAATCCGCGCGAAAGCCAGATGTATTGCCCGTTCCCGCGGGCCCCTCGCTCTTCGAAGCCTTCGACAAAATCCCCGATGACTCGCTCTTAAGAATTCGTACCGATCTCGGCGAATGCACCCGCTGCAAACTCCACAAGACCCGCAACAAAATTGTCTTCGGCGACGGCAGCCCCCAAGCCGACCTCGTTTTTGTCGGCGAGGGCCCTGGTCACGATGAAGACGTGCAAGGCCTCCCCTTCGTCGGACGCGCCGGAAAACTTCTCACGCAAATGATCGAAGCCATGGGTTTGCAGCGCAAAGACGTTTACATCTGCAACGTCGTGAAATGCCGCCCGCCGGAAAACCGCCTCCCGGAAAAAGACGAAGTCACTCCCTGCTCGCCATTCTTGCAGCGCCAGCTCGACGCCATCAACCCGAAAGTGATCGTCGCTCTCGGCGCTTGCGCCGCACAGACCCTCCTCGAAACCACACGCGGCATTTCCCAATTCCGCGGCCAGTGGCTCGAGTTTCGCGGCAGAAAACTGATGGCCACTTATCACCCAGCCTATTTGCTGCGCAACCCCAGCGCCAAAAGCGAAGTTTGGAAAGACCTCCAAAAAGTCATGGCCGCTCTCGGCCTCGAAGCCAAAAAAGGCAAGTCCGCCGAAGCTGGCAAGTCCTCCTGACCCATCATGGGAATTTTGCTGGGTCTTCTTACCGCTCTCTTCTGGGGCAGCTCGGATTTTCTCGCGCGTTTTGCCACGCATCGCATTGGCACTCTTCGCACCATGCTCTACATGCAGTTCACCGGTTTCCTCCTGCTCACGATTTTTCTTCCCTGGCTCGGCGGCTGGGGACGCCTCGCCGACGGTTCCGGCTGGCAACCCTGGGCCTGGGGAGTTCTTGCCGGAGTTTTGAATTGTGGCGCGACGCTTTCCCTCTATCGTTCCTTCGAAGTCGGCAAGATGGCCGTCGTTGCTCCACTCTCCGCCAGCTATCCAGTACTCACCGTGCTTCTGTCCCTCCTAAGTGGAGAGCACCTGCGAGCCGCGCGCGCCGTTGGCATTGCCTGCACACTGCTCGGCGTCGTTCTCGTCGCAGGCGGAGAGAAAACGCCGGACGCCGATGATGCCGAGGCCTTGCGCCGCAGTGGAAAGGGAATCGGCTGGGCTTTGTGTTCCGCAATTGCATTTGGATTTTTGTTTTGGCTTCTCGGCGTGCGAATTGTTCCGGCTACCGGCGCCACGCAAACCGTCTGGCTCATCCGCCTGACGAGTTCCGTTCTCACCGCGGCCATGATTCTCGCAGCGCGCCAACCCATCAAGCCTCCAACCGGCCGTGTGAGCTTTTGGATTCTCGGCATGGGTCTTACAGACACCGGCGCGTTTGTCATGAACAACTTCGGAATGCGCATCGAGCAAGTCGCCGTCGTCAGCGTACTAGCCTCGCTCTACGGCGCCGTCACCGTCGGCCTCGCTGCCATTTTCTTGCGCGAACACGTCTCGCGCTGGCAGTGGCTTGGCATCGTCGCGATCTTCGCAGGTATTTTCTTAATCAGCCGCTAGTGTGTCCGAGCTCTGTAAGGGCCGGGCTTGCCCCGCCCGGCGAACTCGTAAACCAACTCAAAGCAAACTCAGCGGGTCCATATCCACCAGCACCGCCGTCTGCGAAATCTCCTGGGCATCGCAGTACGCCATCGCTCCACTCAAAAGCTTCGTCAAAATCGATCGCTTCGGCGATTTCAGCAAGAATTGGAAGCGATGCTCCTTCTTCAATCGCGCCAGTGGTGCCGTTGCCGGTCCGAGAATCCGCACCGTATGCCCATCATGCGGCGAAAAATATTCCGATAGCTTCCTCGAAAACCGAATCGCCTTTTCCAGGTTCACATCCCGCACAATCACATTCGCCAGCGAAGTCAGCGGCGGATACGCCATCATCCTACGAAAATGCATCTCCCGCTCGAAAAACGATGCGTAGTCCTGTTTCACCGCGTCTTGAATCGCATAATGCTCCGGGTAATACGTCTGAATCAGCACGCGCCCCGCCAACTCGCCGCGTCCCGCGCGCCCCGCAACCTGCGTTAACAACTGAAACGTCCGCTCCGCCGCACGAAAATCCGGCATGCTCAGCGAAGAATCCGCAGAGATCACTCCCACTAAAGTCACGCGCTGAAAGTCGTGCCCCTTCGCCAGCATTTGCGTGCCGACCAAAATATCCAACGCTCCCGCCGCAAACGCTCCCAGCATCTCTTGATACTGCCGTTTCGTTCGCGCCGTGTCGCGGTCCAGCCGCGCGATCCGTGCACCGGGAAATTCCTTGCGCAATCTCTCCTCAAGGTGCTCCGAGCCCTCTCCAAAAAAATAAACGTATTGCGACTGGCACTTCGGGCACTGCTTCGGCACGCTCTGGATCGAGCCGCAGTAATGGCACTCCAGCCGGTTGCGGCTCTTGTGATACGTCATCGAGATGCTGCAATTCACGCACTGCACGCTCGCCCCGCAACTCCTGCATAACACCGACCACGAATACCCGCGCCGGTTAATCAGCACGAGCGCCTGCGTCTTCCCGGCGAGGCACTCCTGTATCCCCGCATGTAGCGCCGCCGAAATGGGACTCGTCTGATGCGTTTTCTGAAAATCTTCGCGCAAATCCACAATCTCGACGCTCGCCAGCGCGCGATTCTCCACTCGCGAAGCCATCGTCAACAAATCGTATTTCCCGTTTCGCGCGTGATGATACGTCTCCAGTGCCGGCGTCGCCGAGCCCAGCAGCGCCAGCGCGCCTTCGCTCTTCGCGCGCACGATTGCCACATCGCGCCCGTGATACCGCGGCGTCTCCTCCTGCTTGTAACTGTTCTCCTGCTCTTCATCGACGATGATCAGCCCAAGATTCTGCAGCGGCGCAAACACCGCCGACCTCGTACCCACCACCACGCGTGCTTCGCCCTTTCGCACGCGCCACCACTCGCGCGCCCGTTCCACATCGCTCAACGCCGAGTGCAACACCGCCACGCCTTCGTACTTCGCCCCAAACCACGACCGGCATTGCCGCCCGATCCAAAGAGTCAGCGCAATTTCCGGCACCAAAATAATTGCCGTCTTCCCCCGCGCCAGCGTCTCCTGCACGCAACGCAAATACACTTCCGTCTTCCCGCTCCCCGTCACTCCATGCAGCAACTGCACCCCAAACTCGCCCAGCTCAAATCGCGCGCGAATACTTTTCATCGCGCTTTCCTGCTCTTCGTTCAACGCATGCGCCGCCGGCACGTATCCCGTGTCAAACGGGTCTTCCGCCGGATCGACCGTCTCTTCCCAGCTCTCCAACAATCCCGAGGCAAACATGCGTTCCATCAAACTCCGTGAAACCTGCGCCAGCTTCAACAGTTGCGCCATCGGCAGCGGCCCGCGCTCCGTTTCGAGCAGCTGACGCACTCTTTCCTCTTTCCCTTTCAGTGTTTTTTCTGCGTTATCTGCAAATCCCCTCCACGCCACGATCGTCTGCGATCTTCTCTTCGTATCCTGCAAACTCTCTCGAATCTCAATCAGCCCGAGCCGCTGCAATCGGTGCAATCCCGCCGCCGAGATTCCCATCTTCGCAGCCATGCTGAACAACGCCGGCCCCTTTTTCGCGTTAGCTTTTGCAAGAAACGCTGCTTCCACCCCCGTCAGGCCGTGCGACAACTCACCGCCGCCCAGACTCTCCGCCGCCCCTCGTCCCGCCGCGGTCAAGCAAATCTCTCGACGCACATTCAGCTCCGTCACCGGCGGCAACATGGATCGAAACACTTCCCCAATGGGCGCGAGGTAATAATTCGCAATCCATTGCGCCAGCTCGATCAGCTTCGGCGTCAGCGCCGGCGCAAATTCCATGACCTTCGTAATCTCGCGCAGCTTTGCATTTGTCGGCGCCTCGTCAGCCAACTCCACAATTACGCCGACCATCGATTTCTTGCGGAACGGCACCAGCACACGCGTCCCTGGCTGAACGGACTCGCGCAAAGCCTCCGGCACGGCGTACGTAAACGTCGTGCGCAGAGGCACTGGCAATGCCACATTGCAAAAAGGAGCGCTCATTTCGGGTTGTAGTGTATCAGCAGGTCGACGTACGGACTTTTCAGCCTAACCGCGCGCGGGAAATCTGCGTCTTAGTTCCACACTTTGAGCCGCGGCCACGCCTCTGCTAGCGGGAGTTTCGAGCCGCGGCCGACGAGGATTGTGTAATGCTCCTCTTGCATGGCGTAAGGATTGTTGAGAGTTGGCCCGATCTGAACGCTTCGGCACGAGCGTTGCACGTCTTCCAGATTGTAGTGAAGCAGAATTAGAACTTCGCCGGTGTATTCGCGCGGGCCCCAGTAATAATAATTTTGATGCGGGCTGATCGATTTGGGCAATCCGTAGCGCGCGCCAAAGAAATCAATCGCTCCCGCATCACCGTAGGTGCCCGCGAGTATTCCAGCTTTGGCGCGCTCCTCGGGTGGCAGCGCGCTGTAGACCTGAGCGGTGGCCGCGACCATCTCTTCCCAGCCGAATTCATCCCCGAAATGTTGCGGCAGCGGCCCGCGGTCTTGCACTTCGGTGCGCGACATCTTGATCCCGAGCGCATTCATGTACGGAACGATTTTCTCCACCGGCAAAACCGGTACATTCAGCGGAATCGCAATCACGCCCAGCCCGGTGATGACCACGGGAATAGCTACTTTCAGCCAGCGAAGCTTGGCGTGAGCGGCGATTGTGCTTTCCCAGAAAACACTTCCCGCAGCGAACAGCATCGGGTAAATCGGCGCGAGGTAATAATCCTTTCCGTGCAGCTTCATCATGATCGCGAGAAAAACGAGATACATAATTCCCAGCCAGCGATAGCCTTTGGCTCTGCCACTGAAAAGCGAACAGAAGAGTCCGGGAATCCATACAAGAGCGCTGACAGGGAGCAGCATCATGATTTGCTGCTTAAGGAAGGGAAGCGGCGGCAACTCGATATTTTTGTGAGTTAACTTCACGTTTCGCAGAGCTTCCAGTGTGGGGAAGTGGTGCGTGTATTGCCAGATGAGGTTAGGCAGAAAGATCAGGAAGGCGATCGCCGCGGCGAGCCAGAACCACTTTGAAAGCAGCAAGCGGCGGCTTGGCGAAAGCAGTAAGCCGATCGTAAGACTAACAAGGAAGAATGCCGTGGAATGTTTGTTCTCCAGGCCAAGACCGAGCAGGACGCCAGCAGTTAGCAATAGTTGTGACTGGTCAAGATTTATGGCGCGCAGCAGAAAGTAAACCGCACCCATCCAGAAGAGCGGCTCGAACGGGTTCATCGAGAGCCGCGTAGCGTTACCAAGAATTACGGGCGCGAAGAGGACGCAGAGGCAGGACAGAAAGATGGCGAAACGTTTGCCGCCCAGTTCTCGCGCGATCAATCCAGTGACGACAACTTCTGTGCCCTGCGCGAGCGCGGGCAGCAAGCGAATCGCGTGCAAGGAATCGCCAAGCACGAACCGGCTGGCGTGTGTGAGCAGAGCCACAAGCGGCGCGAAATCGACGTAACCCCACGCGAGATGATCGCTGCACGCAAGAAAATACAGTTCATCGCGAAAGTAGCCGTAGCGGCCGTTTGTCAGCATCTGCAGAAGAACAGCAGAAGCCGCTAAAATCCAGGCGATGGACAAATCGTTCGCGAGCCACGAATTTAGCTTGGCGCTCACGAAGCTGGGCTGAGGGGAAGCCGCCATTTGTGGTCCGGATTATAAGGGACCACAAATGGAGCGGGACAAATAATTTCAGCGAAAGAAGCTGTCCGCAGAATTCAAAAATGTGACGTCGAGACCTCTTCGAAAATGAGGTGTTTGTCCATGTCGAGCATTTGCTTTCTGTAGAAGTGGATGGAGAGAAGGATACCGCCAATGAGCGGAAGGAAAAGAATAGCGCGCCACGGATCGACTAAAGACCAGAGTTCCAGTTCCGGAAGATAAGTTGTAAAAAACAGAAACCCGAAAAGATAACCGACGAATATCAGCGCGGAATGACTTTGGAAGGGCGGATAAGAACAAGTAAAAGGAATTTTGCGGAACCGCAGAAGAAGAATTTCCACGAACGAGACAGTGCAAGCGGTGAAGAGGATCGTGTGCAAGAGCGCGATCTCGAAATTCCAAAAAACCCAGGAGCTTGCGAAGCAGAGCGGAACGAGGGGCACAAGCGAAAAAGTGAGAAGAATCTTCCGCGCTATGGGGCGCGTTTGCAAAGTGTTCGGGTCAATCCAGAGCGCGAAGACCCAATGGGCGCGCAGGTCCGAGGGAACCTCAAAAGCCACGCGAATCCCAACGATAATGAAGAAGTTCAGAATAAAAGGGATGGATAGCAGGTCTTCGGAAGGAGCACGCAGCGTGGCGGCAACGCTTGCGTGAAAGGCCGAAGCGAACGATTGCGCGCTGACCACCAGTCCCATCGCCACAAAGGCGGCCACGATTTGCAAGTGAGCTTCGCTGCGCAGCAAGGTCCGCGTGATGAAGTGAAAGCTCGCGCGTTGCTGGGGATCGCGAAGAAAGGTGCGGTCAAAGAGTTTGACGGGGAGAAAATGAAATTGCGAGCGCGGAAGAGGTCCCACCTCGGCAGTTTCTGGGATGCGGATAAACGAGCGTCGAAAGCTGAGAGTGTAAGACAAAATGGCGACAGCGAGAGAAATTCCCAGCGCTAACAGAGCTGTGCGAGCCATCGCCGCATAAAACGGATTGTGGCCGTTCCCCCAGAGCGTCTGGCCTATGCCCAGGAACCAGACGGGAGGAAGCGCGCTGATGGCGAGTTTGCTGGCGCGTGCGGCCTGCCCGAGAAAGGAAGGGGCAGCAAAACTCGTAGCGAGCATTGCGAGGAAAAAAAGTGCAATTAGAAACCGGATGTACAAAGAGATCCGGCGAAAGAGAGCGTACGGCAGAATTGCCAGGAGCACGCCGATTATAGCGAAGACCGCGAAGAAACTAAACGCACTGGCGAAAACAACGGTTATGGCATGGCCCGCTCCGAATCGCAGAAAGAGCGAGAGCGAATCTTGCGAGCCGACTACAACGACTGGGAAGAGAATAAAGCTTGCCGCGTTTACGTCGAGAGTCAGCACGGCCGCGAGAAGAAAAATAGCGCCAAGATTTCCAAGAAAAAGTCGCCGCAAGGAAATGGGCAGTGGAACGATGTTCGTGTAATCCCGGCGGTCGAGGAAGAGCGCGTCCCACCGCCAGACGGCTGCGGCACCCGTTACGACCATGGACAAAACGATGAAGAAATACTCATCCGGGATTGTGGCGGTGAAGGGGTCAAAGGCGGGCTCCCCGCGCATCCAGCGGACAAGAGTACTGTATTTCTCGAAGAAGAGAAGACAGACGAGCACGCCGGGCATCGCGAGCAGGATGAGAATGACGCCGAGTCCGACGTCCATTTCGGAATCGCCAGAGTCCCCGCCGCCATGGAACACGCGGCCGATAAATAGCCGGAGCAGAGTGGGAAAGGGGCGATGAGAAAACGGTTCCCAAGCATCACGGATGAACTGCCTTGCGCGGGCGATCAAGGCGAAACCACCACTTCAACGATGTCGTTGGCGATTTGAGCGACGTCTCGGTCTTCGACAAGATGAAGAAAGATATTTTCGAGAGAAGTTTGGCCGATGCGCTGACGGACTTCCTCGGTTGAGCCGCTGGCGATCACTTGGCCTTTTCTCAGAATCAACAGCCGCGAACAAACCTTTTCCACGACTTCGAGGACGTGCGAACAATAAAAAATCGTTTTGCCTTTTGCGCTAAGCGATTGAATGAGGTTTTTGAAGATGAGCGCGCTTGTAACATCGAGGCCGGAGAGCGGTTCGTCGAGCACGAGTACGTCGGGATTATCCATAAGCGCGGCGATCAGAAGAATGCGCTGGCGCATGCCTTTGGAATACGAGCTCAGAGCGACGTGGCGATGCGGAAAAAGCGAAAAAAGTTCGAGGAACGAATCGATTTTCGCTTTCATGCGTGGCGGAGGCATCCCGCGGAGTGTGCCAACCAGCTCCAGGTATTCGTAACCGGTGAGATACGGATAAAGATTGGCCTCTTCGGGCACATAGCCGAGATGTTTTCGATAACCGACCAAATCTTGCTGGATATTTTTTCCATTGAAGAGCACCTGGCCGCTGGTAGGTGGCAGCAGGCCGATGAGCATTTTTACGGTAGTGCTTTTGCCGGAACCGTTCGGGCCGAGGTACCCGAGCACCTGTCCGGGCTTGAGCGAGAAGTCGATGCTCTGTACCGCCAGCACAGAGCCGTAATACTTCGTGAGCCCTTGCGCCTCGAGCATCGGGCACCTCCCTGCGAACGGACGGATTTCCACCTAATCCCCGGATAAATCGTTTGACACCAGAAACACAGAAAAAGTTTCCGATAGTTGGGATAATGCCCGTGTTGCGTAAAGTCGTGGATATGTTTACATGCGAAGCTTGTGTGCAATATGGAACTTACGTGGAGTTTTCCTCCGGCCTAGCATCGCTTTAGCACGTGACGGTTGGCATCGCGGAATCAAGGTGCACCGTCGGCGCGGGCGAAACCAAAACCGCAGTTTGTGAACCGGATTTGGAAGTAGCTGTTAGCGGCCGTACGGATTGGCTCCGGCCACCGCCAAATTTCCCGAGGAACCCCTCAAAAGTGCGCTGTAGGTCGAGATGCGTCTCGAAGTGTCGCCAGTCAAGATGTCGTATTTGCGGGAGAGATTTCTCCCGATCCTCGCACTGAGACTTTGCTTGTACCTCATACTCCTCATCTGGATTCCCAGCGCGAAAGCACAGGTGTCCTCATTCGAGAGCTCCGAGGGAGAAATTTCCGGGACGGTACTGCTGGAGGCGAATAAGCGTCCAGCGAGCCAAGTGGCGGTTAGCCTGAAATCGCGCGCGGCTGGCATCGTTCGTAGCGTTTTGACGGACTTGGAAGGACATTTCCACGTGCGGAACCTGCCACGCGGCACGTACGAGATCGCCGTGGAGGAATCGGGTTACGAGGCTGCCCAAACCAGCGCCCAACTCGACGGCCCCTCCGCGCAACTCGTGATGTATCTGAAGTCCAGATCGGGGACGACGAGCCAGAGCAATTACACCGTGTCGGTGAGGGAGCTAAGAATCCCCGACAAAGCGCGCGAAGAGTTGCGGAAGGGATTGGAGCGGACCGCGAAGAATGATCCCGCCGGAAGTCTCGTTCACTACGTGAAAGCGACGCAACTTTTCCAGACCTATTTTGAGGCGTATTACGATCTCGGCCTCGCGCACTTGGCTCTGGGCCACCAGGATGACGCGATAAAAGCGCTTCAGACGTCCATCGATCTCAGCGGTGGGCAGTACGCTCTGGCAGAGTTTGCGTACGGCTATCTGCTTTGCCGGGAGGGGAAGCCGGCCGACGAGAGAATTGTCCGCCGGGGATTGGAAGCACCGGACGCCGCGCCAGAAGGCTACGTCATTCTGGGTCAAGCACTCAAGCAACTCAATCGTCTGGACGAGGCAGAAAAAAGCGCCCAGGAGGCGCTTCTCCGCAATCCTCACGTGGCCGGTGCTTACCTCGTGCTTTCGGATGTGGCGGAGAGCAGAGGAGACTATCGCTCGGAGATCATGGACCTGGACGCTTATCTGAAATTGCAGCCCAACGGACCTGGAAGCGAACTCGCCCGCAAAGTGCGGGCAGGCGCCGAGAAATTGCTCGCAAAGTCCCAACCACAAAATTGAAGTTACCGCTGAAAAATTCCAGCTTCATTTATTGAAACTAAAAGGCATCAGGCGCGATTGCCAATTTTCCAGATCAAGAGGCGGGAGCGGCGCGTTTGCGCCAGAAGTAGTACGCCGGAAGGCCAAGAGCGAAGAGCGCGATGGCTATGGCCAGATTGACGAACTTGGATGGGTCCTGGACCGCCTGGAAAATCGCGTTGCCGACGATGGCAGCGGCGGCGAGAACGAAGAGTAGAGGCGTCCAAGGGTAGCCGGGAACGCGATACGGGATGGCAAGTCCTTTGCCAGCTCGCCGCAAGGGGAAAATCGCGGCGGCGCCGAGGCCGTAGAAAATCCAACCGACGAAAATGACGCCGCCGATCAGCTCGGCGAATTTGCCGGCACAAGCAAGAACGGCAGACCACACGCCCAACGCAACGATCGCGGAAGCTGGCGTCTGAAAGCGCGGATGGACTTCCGCAAGCTTCTTGAAGAAGAGATTGTCATTCGCCATGGCGTAAAAGACGCGAGGGGCGGTGAGGATGACGCTGTTGGCGGCGCTGAAGGTGGAAACGAGAATGGTGAGCGCGACGATGATTTCCGCTTTGCGTCCGAGGACGACGCCGACGGAGGTGGAGGCGATGGTGTTGCTTGCCGTGGCGCCGGCGGGGCCTAGCGCGACGAGATAAGCGATGACGGCGATGATGTAAAGACCCGCGAGGACAAGCGAGCCGAGTAGGAAGGCGCGTGGGAAAGCCTTTTGCGGGTCGACGACTTCTCCCGCGCTGTAGGTGCCGAACTGCCAGCCTTCATAGGCCCAAAGGACGGCGATCATGGCGATGCCAAAATTCGATAGAAGACTGGCACCGTGCTGGGTTGAGCCAAAGGCGGGAGGGATGTCTCCAGCGTGGCGGCCGAGCGAGAGCAGGATGGCGCTGAGAACCACGATGATGCTGACCTTGATGAGCGTGGTCCAGTTTTGCAGGTTGGAGCTTTTACGGGTGCCCCAGACGTTGACGGCGGTGACGACGGCGATCATCACCACGGAGAGGATCGTCTTTCCCAACGCGGAGAGGGGAATGACTTCCGCGAGATGCTCCGTGAAAGCGCGGGCCAATGCCGCGACGGAACCGCTGGCGATGACCAGGAACAGGCACCAGCCGTAGAGAAAAGCGGGGATGCGGCCGAAGCCGTCACGAATAAAACAGTAGAGGCCGCCGGCTTCGGGGTTGGTGGCGGCAAGCTCGGCGTAAGTGAGGGCGCCGAGAAGGGATAGAGTGCCCCCGGCGACCCAGACGAGGAGCGAGTAGCCGACGGACCCGTCCAACTGGCGGAGGATGAGGCCGGGCGTCAGGAAAATGCCGGAGCCGATGACGGAGCCTATGAAGAGCAGGAAGAGGTCGCGCAGACGCAGGGTTCGGAGAAGTGGCGGCATTAGGCGGTGCGGACCTTGGGGCGCGTGTTCAAGGGATGCATCATATCCGGACGCCGTGGGCGGTCAACCGAAAGTTTTGGAGGTGTGCAGTTCGCGCAGTAGGAGTTGGTTGCTTCTAAAGGACTTGCAGGCGCTCGATTGCACTAGAATTGTGCAGCGCGCGGACTCGGCAAGTAAGTGTTGCATTCACAGGGTTTGGGGTCTAGCAACGGAAAACGAACGGGCAAGGGTGCTTGTGCTACCGAGAAAGCAAAAACGCCAGCGAGACGCAGGTCCTGCGCGGAACGAGGCGCAAATGTTTACGAACAGTATGATACCGCAAAAGTAATAGTTTGTCATGGAAAAAAAGAGAGAAAAAAGAGGGCTTTCGGGCTATAGGCCGGAGATAGGGACGGGCATGAAAGCAGACGAGGAAGACGACGAGGGTTAAGAAGGCGGCGAAACGGCGGGGAGGATCGAGGGGGACAGGGTCATAGATGGGAGCGATACGGAGAAACCGAAGGCCGAAGAGCAGGACCGCCCAAATGTACCAAAGGCTCCAGTGCGAGGTGCCGTCAGGCAAACGAAAGGTAGTGAGGTAACCAAGAGCCACAAGTGCGAAAGGAGCGAGCCAGGAGAAGAACTGGTGAAGACGCGGGTTAACGGAGCGGAGGATGTGACCGCCGTCGAGCTGGCCGGTGGGGAGGAGGTTGAGAGAAGTAGCGAAGAGTCCGACCCAGGCGGCGCGGCCTACCGGGTGGAGAAGGAGGAAGTCAGGATTGACGCCGGGATGGAAGAGGGCGTCGAAGAGCCGGAGGAGGAGCGGAACGCCGAAGATGACACTGTCCTGGTTGGGATCGGCGTGGGCGATGGCAGGGACGACGGTGGAATGAAGGACGCCGTAGAGAAGGGCGGGGACGGCAAAGACGAAGCCGACAAGCGGGCCGGAAGCGCCAACGTCAAAGAGAGCGCGGGTGGTGCGAATGGGAGAGCGCATCAGGATAAAAGCGCCGAAGGTGCCGATGAGGGATGGAAAGGGAATAAAGAAGGGATAGCTGGAGCGAATGTGATGGTGGCGGCAGGCGAAGTAATGACCGAGTTCGTGGGCGAGAAGGATCGTTAGAAGTGTAGAGGCGAAGGGAAGGCCGGCCAGGAGGCCTGCGGGATGTTTGTAGAAGAGAGTGAAAGCGCGGAGGAATTCGTCGAGAGATGCGGCTTGTTTGTTGGCGTAGGCGAGGGCGAATTGCGTACCGGCGGCGAGGCACGTGCAGAGCGTGAGAAGAAAGAGCGCGATAGCGAGGATGAGGGATTTGCGGGAAGGGCGTGGAAGAACGGGCTCATAGAATGCGACACGCGGGGGAAGAGCGTTCCAGTCATTGGGGAGCGGGAGGGTGTCGAGACTGGAATTGGAAGGAGGCGTGGTCACAAAGAGTTTCTAAGCCAGGAAACGAGGTCCAAGGACAAGTACAGCACAAGTGGTGGAGGTTGCGCCAGCGGGTCGGGACGGTGAGGCACAGGAAAGGCGGAATCCCGGCATCCGGCAGATTCTCCGGTGGACGACTGCAGCCGCATGGTTTATTTGCGGCGCGATTCGGGAGGCACCAGGTTGTTGGCGCGGTAGTAGACGACAAGCTGACCGAAGTGCTCCGCACTATGCTCGATCGCGGTGTTCCAAATGTCTGAATTGTGGACCACGTGCTGGCCGTATTCCCAAAAGAAAGGGGTGGTCTTGTCCAGACCGGCGTCGCCCTGCTGCTGAATGGCAGCGGCACCATCGGAGACGGCCCGTTCGATGAGTTTCACTACGTCGGCCTTGGTCTTGTACGCGTCGCGCGAAGGGTTGTGCTTGTTCTCGCCAAAGTCCGGTCCAATGTTTGCTCCGGAAACTTTGTTTATCAGATCGTAGTCCACCGCGGCGATGTGCAAAAGATTTTCGGCAAAAGTGCGCTCGTCTTTCTGGAGTTTGAAATCGTACTTGTCTTCGGGGAAGTCTTTGGCCATGGCGATCAGCTTATTGCCGATGTGGTTCCAGCATTCAAGGGTTTCGTCGGCCCGGGAACGCACGGGAGCAGTGGCTTGATTTTGCGGCTGGCTCTGCGGGGAGAGGTTCAATTCGAAGACAACGAACAGAGCTACTGCAATGAACGCAAGCGCGGGCCACTTCGAAAGATGCTGCAACGTTTTTCTGATGCTCATTTCTATTCCTCCAGTGTGATGAGTTGTGATTTGTAATCAATGCGGACGGCGGAAAAGTACTCGCGAAGAGCGGGCTTGGAGTTTGCTTCCGGGGAGCACTTGTCTTTTGTTTCCGTCCGAGCATGGCGTCCGCTATTCGCTCTATGCGTCCCGCGCTAGTCGTGCCGCAGCGCGATGAGCGGATCGACGCGCACGGCGCGCCGCGCGGGAAGGTAGCAAGCAAGCAGAGCCACACCAATGAGGAGAATGGTGACTCCGGCAAACGTTAGAGGATCCGTTGGCCGGACGCCATAAAGCAGTCCTGCCATGAACTGCGACACGATCAGTGCGGCGGCAAGTCCGACAGCTGCGCCCGCGAGGGCAAGACTCACTCCCTGTCCCAGAACCATGCGCAGAACGTTCCGGCTTTGCGCGCCAAGCGTGAGGCGAATGCCAATTTCGTGAGTGCGCTCGCTGACCATGTACGAAATCACTCCGTAGATTCCAAGCCCGGCGAGAAGTAACGCGGTCAACGCGAAGAGGGCTACGATTTGCATCGAGAAACGCCTTGCCGCCAGAGACGCGGATACGGTTTCGCGAAGCGTTCGGGCGCCGGAAACGGGAAGCGCCGGATCGACGGACTGCACTTGCTCGCGCACTTGCCCTGCGGTTGCAGCGATATCAAGTTGACCACGGAGAAGAATGGCCAGGCGTTTTGCTCCGGTCTGATAAATGTCCAGATAGATTTGCGGGGCGCTGGCGACTGCCAGCGATTCGGTTCTAGCGTTGGCTATTATGCCGACAACGGTAATCCAGGGAGAATCCACGCGAGTACTCTTGAAGCGCTTGCCCAGAGGATCCTGGCCGGGCCAGTAGGTTTGTGCGAAGGCTTCATTGATCACGGCGACTTGCGGGGTTTTGTCGGAGTCCAGGTCGTTGAAAAAACGGCCGCGGAGAAGCTGGAGTTCCAGAATGTGAAAATAGTTGGGGGAGACGCTCGAGCGATCGACTACGGCAGGATGATCGCCATGAACATTCAGACCTTCGAGAGCGAAGAAGAACTGGCCTTCAGAAATGAGCTTTAGATCACGTAAGCTCTGGTCCAGCGGAATAGAAGCAGTATCACCGAGGGCAACTTCTTCGACGCCTGGCAGAGTTCTAGCGCGACGAAGTATTTCACGGAAGAAGGGCGCCGCTTGCGCGGGGGTTCGGTAGACGTCAGTAGTGGGATCATTCGGGTCGGGCAGCCTCGTCCGGACGGCCGTCACACTTTGGGGATTGAAGCCGAGCCGCACATTCAGCAAATCCCAGAAGCTGCGGAGGAGAAGGCTCGCAGCTACCATGAGCACCAAAGAGAGCGCGAACTCTGTTACGACGAGCACGCGACGGATATGTACCTGTTGGACGGAGCCCGTCGAGCTTCGCCCTTCCTGCTTAAGAGCAAAGGTCAAATCCAGCCGCCCCATGTGGAACGCGGGAGCCAAGCCAAATAGCAAGCCGGATATAAGAGAGGCCAAGAGAGCGAAAAGCAAAACGGGCCAGTTAATGGATAATTCATTCAGCCGGGGGAGGCTTCCCGGCACGAGGCGCAGCAAGACATCTTTCGTGCAGAAAAGAATGCCCAAGCCGGCGATTCCACCCAGCAAGGAAAGCAGTACGCTCTCGGTCAACAACTGCCGGGCCAGCCTCGAGCGAGCGGCGCCGAGCGACTGGCGAATGGCCATTTCGCGTCCTCTAGCGCTGGCGCGGGCAAGCAGGAGATTCGCGACATTCACGCAAGCGATCAGTAGAACCAATCCCACGGCGCACAAAAGTAGAATCAGCGACTGGCGAACATTGCCGACAATTTTCTCCTTGAGTGGAACCAATCGCAACGCCCATCCACTCTGGAGCGGATATTCCTCTGGGAATTGCTTTTGCAACGCGGCAACGAGCGAGTCCAAGTGGCTTTGTGCTTCGGCAAGGGTTAGGCCGGGCTTGAGCCGGGCGATGGCTGTGGGAAGATTCCGCCGGCTCCTCGGGGGGTGGTCTGGCATGGGCGCGCCGTAAAAGCTGGTCGCGGCCCAAATCTCGATGTTTCTTTCTTCGGCGGATCGCCCCGGAGCGTCAAAACCGGGAGGCATGACGCCGACGATGCGGTACAAATCGGTATCGAGCCGCACACTTTTGTCCAAAATGTGCCGATCGCCCCCGAAGGCTCGTTTCCAGAGGCCATCACTGATAAGAACTTCGAGGAGCAGACCGGGCGAATGATCAACAGGATTGAAGCCCCGGCCCAACTGTGGCTTGACACCGAGCAACGCGAAATAATTCGGGGCGACAAACAAGATGCGGACGCGCGCGGGTTGCGCTGAGCCTGTCAGATTATTCTCGTCGAACTGGGCGGGAGAAACGTGTTCGAAGATTCCGGAATGCTGAAGGTCCAGCCACTCGGGTTGCGACATTCCTGCATCGCGCGCGCCGCTGCCGGGGAGATTGTCCTCAATGCTGACGAGCTGCTCGGGTTGTGGATAGGGCAGAGGATGCAAGAGTGCGGCGTCAACAACGCTGAAGATAGAAGTTGTCGCACCGATGCCGAGGGCGATGGTCAGGATGGTGATGGCGGCGAAAGCGGGAGACTTGCGCAGTGTGCGCAAGGCGTAGCGAATGTCCTGCCAGAAATGGTCCCACCAAAGCCAGCGGTGGGATTCGTGGAAGCGCTCTTCGGCGAGCAGGACGTTGCCGAAGGAACGGCGGGCGGCGGCGCGGGCCTCTGCTTCGCTTAGACCCTGCTCCTGCAAGCGCTCTGTCTCGAGCTGGATGTGGGCTTCGATCTCGGCGCGGAAGTCTTGCGAATTGCGCTTGCGTCCGAACATGGCATTTAACCCTCCGTGGCCTCGGGGCCGAGAATTCTTGCAATGGCCTTGGAGAGCCGGTTCCACTTGGTCGTTTCCTTAAGGAGTTGTTTACGGCCGGCGGCTGTCAGCGAATAGAAACGGGCTTTGCGGTTGTTGGAAGAAACGCCCCACTTGGCGGAGATCCAGCCGCGCTCTTCGAGGCGCTGAAGGGCGGGGTAGAGAGCGCCGTGCTCGACGAGCAGCTCTTCTTGCGAAGTTTCCTGGATGGCGCGAGCGATGCCCTGGCCATGCTGGGAACCAAAGATGAGGGTGCGGAGGATAAGCAGATCGAGAGTGCCTTGCAGCAATTCCAGGCGCTCTTTTTCGTTTTGGGTCGACATATAACCCGAGCATGCGCGTCTTTGGGTAAGATGTCAACCTGAAAAAGCGGGCGGGGCGTTCGTGGTCTGAGAGGGCGGCATAAGGGGCCGGAAGGGGCGGAGACCAGAGAAGCGAGGATAGAATGGACAGAACAAGCCAGCGTCTTGGAGGAACACCAATGAAAGCAGCAATCCGCAGCAGGTATGGGCCTCCGGATGTTGTGCAAATCGAGGAGATCGAAAAGCCCGTTCCCAAGGACAATGAAATTCTGATCAAGATTCGCGCGGTGGCCCTGAACCCGCTGGATTTATTTCAGTTGAGAGGCGCACCGGTTCTCCGAGGGATTCCCGGGATGCGAAAACCGAAACAGAAGGTCCTCGGCTGTGACATCGCGGGGCAAGTGGAAGCGGTTGGAAAGCAGGTGAAAGAGTTTCGGCCAGGAGACGACGTATTCGGTGTACCGGGTTTCACAGGGGGAGGGTACGCCGAATACGTGTGCACGACGGCAGACAAGGTGGCGTTTAAGCCCTCTAATTGCTCGTTTGAACAGGCGGCCGCTATACCGATCGCGGGACTCACTGCTCTACAGGGGCTTCGTGATAAGGGACGCATCCAGGCGGGCCAGAAAGTTTTGGTGTACGGCGCGTCGGGCGGAGTCGGTACGTTTACCGTGCAGATAGCCAAATCGTTTGGGGCGGAAGTCACTGGCGTGTGCAGCACGGGGAAAATGGAGGCAACGCGATCGCTTGGCGCGGACCACGTGATTGATTACACGCGAGAAGATTTCACAAAAGGCGGAGAGCGGTACGATCTGATCCTGGGAGCGAACTCACATCATTCGATATTCGATTGCCGGCGCGCGCTTAAACCTGGCGGGACTTATGTTGTCGTCGGAGGCGGCGTGCCTCAAATCGTTCAAGCTGTGATACTGGCGCCATTCCTATCGAGAATCGGAAGCAAGAAGACGTGTTTCTTTATCGCGAAAATAATTCAGAAGGATTTGGTTTTTCTGAAGGAACTCGTGGAAGGCGGAAAAGTTGTGCCGATCATCGACAGAACTTACGCGTTACGGGACGTGGTGGAAGCGCTCCGTTACCTTGAGCAGAGGCACGCCAAAGGGAAAGTCGTGCTGACTGTTGAGCAGGGAAACGAGAACTGAGGCGTTAGTTGGTACGAGTTTGGTTGAACGGCCTGGAATGACTTCGCAATTGGAGCTAACATTCGTATGCGGCTTCAGAAGCGTCCCGGATGTTGAGTGGCCGGTGTGATGCGGCTGCGGCCGAACAGGCTCTGCTTGTGGGGGTCGAGGTGAAAGCATGAAGCAAACTTCAGGCGAACGGTTGAGCAGTCCGCTGGTCCGGGGAAATGGAAAGCACCGTCAAGCGACGTGGGAGGAGGCACTCGATCGCGTTGCGGAAGGCATACGAAGTGAAGTGGCCCAGCATGGACCTCTCACCTTTGGGATGTTCAGCTGTTCGAAAACCACCAACGAACTTAACTATACCGCGCAAAAATTCGTCCGCTCCGTGATCGGTTGCAACAACATCGATAGTTGCAACCGGACTTGACACGCGCCGAGCGTCGCCGGTCTGGCGACGGTTTTTGGGGCGGGAGGAGGAACGAGTTCGTACCGCGAGGCGGAAGAAACGGACGTAATTCTACTGTGGGGATCGAACGCGCGGGAAACCCATCCCATCTTTTTTCACCATGTTCTGAAGGGTATTCGCCGGGGCGCGAAGCTTTTTGTGGTCGATCCGCGGCGCACCAGCTCCGCACAGTGGGCTGACGCTTGGCTGGGTTTGGACGTGGGTTCGGACATTTCTCTGGCGAACGCGATGGGGCGCGAAATTATTGCCGCCGGACTTGCGAATAAAGAGTTCATCGAAAATGCGACGAGCGGTTTCGAAGCGTACGAGGCGTGCGTGGAAAAGTACACGCTGGAACGCGCCGAGCGCGAAACAGGAGTTCCCGCTGAAGCAATCCGCCAAGTGGCCCATGCGTATGCCAAGGCGCCGCGAGCGGAACTTTGCTGGACGCTGGGCATCACCGAACATCACAATGCGGTGGATAACGTTCTAGCACTCATCAATCTTGCGCTTCTCACTGGCCACGTTGGCCGCTACGGCAGCGGGATTAATCCGCTGCGCGGGCAGAACAATGTGCAGGGCGGCGGAGATATGGGAGCGATTCCCGACCGGTTGCCTGGCTTCCAGCACGTGGAGAACAACGAGCTGCGTGGGAAGTTCGAGAAAGCCTGGTGCTGCAAGATTCCTGCGAAGCGCGGCTGGCACGTGAGCGACATGCTGCGCGCCATGGAACGCGGTGAGTTGACAGCCCTGTATGTTCTGGGAGAAAACCCGGCGGACTCCGAAGCTGATCGTCACCATGCGCTAAAGATTTTGGGTGGATTGAAGTTTCTGGTTGTGCAGGATCTATTCTATACGCGGACAGCCGAGCTTGCGGACGTCGTATTGCCGGGCGCGGCTGGATGGTGCGAGAGCGAGGGGACAGTTACGAGCAGCGAGCGCCGCGTGCAACGTGTGCGAAAAGCCGTGCCGCTTCCGTCGGGGGTGCGTGACGATACGGAGATCCTGTTCGAGCTTGCGCGGCGGCTTGGCCACGACTGGGGAAAGCCGGAACCCGAGCGGATCTGGAACGAGCTGCGAAACTTGAGCCCCATGCACGGGGGCATGAGCTACGCGCGACTCGAAAAACTCGGTGGAATTCAGTGGCCATGCTATGACGAGGCCCATCCTGGGGAGATGTATCTGCACGGCCGGCTCTGGGAGCGCCCGGTGCTCGGACCACGCGCGCCACTCAGCGCAGTGGAATTTGAGCCGCCCGTGGATCACCTGGACGAGCAATACCCTATCCGGCTCACGACGGGACGCCGCCTCGATTCTTACAATACGGGAGTTCAGACCTCGCGCTATGCTTCTCCGCTTCGGCGCAACGAAGCTCTAGATCTCTCGCCCGAAGACGGAACACGCTACAACCTCCTAGAAGGAGAAAAAGTTCGTGTCAGCTCGCGCCGCGGTTCCGTAGTGGCCCCAGTACGATTTGACCCCGGTCTGCGGCCCGGACTTGCTTTTCTGACTTTACATTTCCACAATCAAGTGGCTACCAATGATTTGACGATCGATGCCGTCGATCCCAAGTCCGGCACGGCCGAGTTCAAAGCAACAGCCATACGGATCGAAAAGATCCAAGAGCACTGAGTGGACCTGCACCTGACGGAAGACCGGGCAACAAGCGCGGAAAAAGAGGCGGTTGATGGTGTACTCGGCCCTGCGGAATCCGGTTGGGAGGGTGGCCAGCGGCATATCGACGTAGATGGCCGCGCTAGCTTCGGCAAGGCGCTTCGCCGGGATTTGCTCCTTCCCGTTTTGCATGCCATTCAATCGCGCGCTGGATGGATCAGCCCCGGCGCGCTCAATTACGTAGCGCTTCGCATGAATCAGCCGCCTGCGGAGATTCACGGTGTAGCGTCGTTCTATGCGATGTTTTCTCTCGTGCCGAGGGCGCCGATTGTGGCGCACGTTTGCGACGACATCGCGTGCCTGGCGCGCGGGGCGAAGGCTCTGTGCGAGGAATTGGAAGCGAAGCTTGGACCAGCAGGAACGCCTGGGACACAAAATCGCGCGACTTGGCTGCGTGGTCCATGCTTGGGATTGTGCGAACGGGCTCCGGCGGCGATGGTTTCCGCTGCTGGCGAGACTCCTCGAGAATACGTGGTAGCGCCTGCTACGGCGGAATCAGTTCAGTCCGCGTTGCGCGATGCTGAGGTGGGCCGACTACCAGAGGAACCGGACAAGCCGGACACGAAACTCTCCGTTCCTCAAGTAGGCGGCTCGGCAGTACATCTGCTTCGCCGCATCGGGAAGATGGATCCAGTCAGCATCGAGGACTATCGCCGACACGGCGGTTACGAAGCCCTTCGACTCGCCATCAACTTGGGTCCCGAAAAAATCGTTCGCGAAGTCATCGCCTCGCGCCTCTTGGGGCGTGGAGGCGCCGCCTTCCCAACTGGGAAAAAATGGGAAGCGCTTTTGCTGCAGCGAGGCTCCGGCCGGCCGCACTACCTCGTTTGCAATGCGGATGAGTCGGAGCCGGGCACTTTCAAAGACCGCGTCCTGATGGAAGGGGATCCATTTGCCATTCTGGAGGGGATGACCATCGCGGCGTTTGCCGTCGGCGCAGAGAAGGGCTTCATCTACATACGTGGAGAGTATCCGCTGGCCGCCGAGCGATTGGCGCAGGCGGTCGAGTCCGCGCGGGCGCAAGGATTCCTCGGTGAGGGTATACTCGGCACTTCGTTTCAGTTTGATATCGAACTCCGGCGCGGAGCCGGGGCGTATATTTGTGGTGAAGAAACGGCGCTTTTCAATTCGATCGAAGGCTATCGCGGCGAGCCGCGGAACAAGCCGCCTTTCCCCACGCAAGCAGGGCTGTTCCATCAGCCGACGATAGTGAATAACGTTGAGACGCTTGTGAATATTCCGGGAATTATTCTCGAGGGAGGCGCGGGCTTCGCGCGCACAGGCACCGAGCAGTCTTCCGGAACGCGTTTATTCTGCCTTTCGGGACACATCATCCGTCCCGGTGTCTACGAGGTCCCCTTTGGTGCGACGCTGCGCGAAGTCATCGATCTCGCGGGCGGAGTGGGAGGAAGCGGGCGGCTCCAGGCAGTTTTGTTGGGCGGCGCCGCTGGAACGTTTGTTTCCCCCAGTGAGCTGGACGTGCCTCTCACTTTCGAGGGGACACGAGCGATCGGGGCCACGCTTGGTTCTGGCGTCATTATGCTTTTTGACGACACTACGGACCTGAAACAGATTTTGCTGCGCATCGCGGAGTTCTTCCGGGAAGAGACTTGCGGCCAGTGCGTGCCTTGCCGTGTCGGTGTTACTCGACAAAAAGAAGCGCTGGAACGGCTTATAGAAAATAGGCCGCGAGGATCGAACGAGCAAGAGTTGCGCCTGCTGCAGGAAATGGCGCAGGCCATGCGCGACGCGTCGATCTGCGGCCTGGGGCAAACCGCCTCGAGCGCGCTTTTGTCCGCAGTCAACCGCTGGAGCCTCTTTTCATGAACGAACCTATAAAAGCTCCAGACCAGTTGATCCCCATCCCACGAGGCCCCCTGCCGGAAGTCGCGTCACCCGTCGCACAACGCGAGATCGAGATTGAGATAGACGGAAAAACCGTTCATGCCTCAGAAGGCGCAACCATCCTCGATGCCGCGCGGAAAGTTGGCATCGAAACGCCGACTCTCTGCTTTCTAGAGAATCTGACGCCCGTAAATGTTTGCCGCGTATGCGTCGTTGAGCTGGAAGGCTCGCGCGTTCTGGTTCCGGCATGCTCGAGAAAAGTAGAACCGGGGATGAAGATTAAAACGGATTCCGAGCGCGTGCGCCTGAGCCGGCGGCTCGTTCTGGAATTCCTGGCCTCCTCCGTGGATGTTTCCACAGCGCCATCGTTGCAGGCGTACATGGAAAAATACGAAGCCGATCCGCATCGCTTCGGTTCTGGGGCGACGCATTCGAAGGAGCCAACCAAGATCGATAACGAACTCTACGTCCGCGATTACGGAAAATGCATTCTCTGCTACAAATGTGTCGAAGCGTGCGGAGTGGACGCACAGAATACCTTCGCCATAGGCGTCGCCGGGCGCGGCTTTTCCGCTCACATCGCTACCGAGTTCGATGTACCGCTACCCCAGTCAGCGTGCGTTTATTGCGGAAATTGTATCGGCGTGTGTCCCACGGGCGCGCTGATGTTCAAGTCCGAATACGATATGCGCAAAGCTGGCACGTGGAACGAAACGCATCAGACTCGCACCGACACCATCTGCCCGTATTGCGGCGTGGGCTGCACACTTACCGTTCTCGCTCAGGACGGGGAAATTGTGCGCGTCAGCTCACCCCTCGACCATTCTGTGACCAACGGCCATTTGTGCATCAAGGGACGATTCGGTTGGCAATTTGTGGAGATTCGCGAAGCCGGAGTGGAGGCCGTGGCCCCTTCCGGTTCTTCTTCTCCAGAACAAGAGTAATCCCTTCATCTGGACCGCACTCCTGACCGGCTTGCACGAATTTATTTCCTTCTTTATGGCGGGCTGGCCGTGGGGCTATGCGCGAGGCACAACGGATTCGACGGCCTCACAGAAGCGGTCGATCTCTTCGGTTGACGTGTAGACGTTAGCGCTGATGCGGGTGCCGCTGAGGAAGGGCGCGACGATGGGCGTGACAAAAATGTTGTGCTTGGTGAAGAGGTCGTCGCCGAACTTACGCGGCTCGATGGTGTCGAAGTGGATGGTGCCGAAAGCGCCGGATTGGTTCGGCTCCAGGTTGACGAGCATTTTGGCGCCGTGGATTTTGGAGAGGCGTTCCGCCCAGCGGTTCTTGAGGTAGCAGAGGCGGGCGAATTTTCGGTCGGCGCCGATCTGCTCGTGGAATTCGAGGGCTTGCAGAGTGGCATTGTGCATGGCGGCGGGGTGAGTGCCAATCTCTTCGTACTTGCGGATGTTTTTATCCATCGATGGAGGCGCGGCCATCAGCGCCCAGTGTTTTTCGATGCGGTCTTTTCTCACGTACAACATACCGGTACCGATGGGCGCGGAGAGCCACTTGTGGAGGCTAGCTCCGTAGAAGTCGGGGTCTATATCAGGGAACTGGAACGGGACGTGGGCAAACGCGTGTGCACCATCGACGATGCTGGTTATCCCGCGACGGCGCGCCAGTGCACAGATTTCCTTGATGGGGAACATTTGGCCGGTCATGAAGCAAACTTGCGAGACGTGGATGACGCGCGTGCGCGGCGTGATGTTCTGCTCATACAAGCCGACCAAATCGGCGGGATTCTTTACCGGAACAGCGAAGTCTACCTGCTTGAGGACGATTTTCTCGCGGCGCTCGCGCTGCTGCCAGGTGGTGATCATGCGGGGATAGTCCTGTGATGTGGTCAGGACTTCGTCGCCGGGAGCGAGGTCGATGCCAAACTGGGCGATTTGGAGAGACTCGCTGGCGTTGCGCGTGATGGCGATGCATTCGGGATCGGCGCCCCACATGCGGGCGAGGCGCGTGCGCACATCTTCAATCTTCGGTTCCAGATCGTGCCACATGCGGTAGCTGGGGAGTTGGTTGCTGTAACGGATGGCTTCGATCTCCGCATCCAGGACGGCTGCAGGTGCGGGTGCCACGCCGCCATTATTGAGATTGAGGATGGAGGGATCGTGGCCGTAGGCGCCGCGAATGGTCTTCCAGTAGGCTTCGTCGACGGCGACTTCCGCGGGGGAGAGATGCGCGTAGGCGCGGTTCAGGTAGGCGGCAAGGACGAGCGCATTGGCTCCAAACAGAAAATGGCGGCGGTTCAGTTCCGTAGGCATGGAAGTAAGCTCGCACCAACAGGATGGAATTGCAAGCGCACTTTCTGCGAAGTGTCAAACCTCTTTAGAAATGTCCCCTTCCTTACCTCATTAGAAGTGTCCCCTTTTTCTTTTGATTTGCTGTCGTCCTGGGGGTGTCCGCCGGAGCGAAGCCCTGCGCCGCGGTTTGTGCGGCGCGTTTAGGGCGTAGCGCAGGCGGACACCCACAGGAGTGCGGACTCCTGCGATCGATTCAACTTCTGCAACTTCATTCTCTGCTCATAGCCTTGCCGCCAGGGATGTTCCTGCTCAGGTTTACTCCTTGCGTGCTTGGCCGGCTCGCCTGGCGCGACCTGCACCGCTCGGGGTCGCACTACCAGATCTTCGTAATCCATGCGTTCTCCGCGATAGTGCACTTCTACCGCTCCGTCTTCCCACTCACACACCAAGGCCTTGGTTTGTGTCGGCCCATAGCGCTTATTTTGCGGCTTGAGTTGCAGAAAATGCCCCCGGTATTGCGCCACCCAATCGTTACTGATCCATCGTTCCGTCTCTAGCCGGAAGACCTCTCTCAGCTTCGCGGCGCTCGGTGCCCGAACGTGATAGTTCTCCGCTCGAGCCGCTTCTCGTGCAAAACGCTGGTTGTGTTCCGCAAGATATTCCGCTTCCAGATACTCATTCGTGGCTTCATAGCTCTGGATCCCCTGGCGACGCAGTTTCTTCACCAGACGATCTTGATGTACCCCGTTGTTGCGCTCCACCCGTCCTTTCGCTTGCGGAGAACTGGCAGCGATAATGCGAATCTCCAACCGTTCGCACATGCGCCCAAATTGCGTCGTGGGCGCCTTTCCTCGCAGTCGCTCTCTCTCCGTCGGCTCGCGCTTATAGACATTCTTCCAATCGGTGTACAACGCCCGGGGCACCCCATACTTCTCGATCCACGATCGCAGCACCCCTACCGCTGCCCAGATGGTTTCCTGCTCTCCCAGGCGCGAACACGTGGTCCCCGTGGCGTCATCCACCATATTCATCAGACAACCCCGAGGTCCACGCTCCTCGAACCAGGCATGAAAGCTCCCATCCATCTGCACCAAGTCGCCAAAGTGCTGCCTGCGCTCCCTCCGCTTCCGGTGCACTTTCCGTCTCCGCATGCGGCTCCACAACCCCTCCGCTAACATCCAACGCCGCAGCGTCTCCTCGCCCACCTCCAGTCCATCCTCATCCGCTAAATGTTCCGCCGCCAACGTTGGTCCAAACCGCTCCTGTTCCGTTCCCGAATACTTCTCCCGGATCAGCTGCAGCACCTTCCGCCGGAATTTCTCCGGCTTCGCTCGATTCGAGCCTCTTCCTGCACTGCGGTGCTGGAGCCCTGTGGCTCCTTCTTCGCGATATCGCTGCCAGAGTCTCTTCGCCTGCCGGTAGCTCACCTCCAGCATCTTCGCGGCGTCTACCAGCCTCAGCGTCTGGCTCTTCACTCGCGCCAGCACTTCTGTTCGTCGAAGTTCCCTCGTACTCATCGCTGTCCTCTTCAACCGGACCTCCTCTGGAGGTCGCAGTGTAGGGGACATTTCTAATGGGGGCTGGAGGGGACATTATCAAAGAGGTTCAACAGCGCACTTTCTGCGAAGGTAGCTGGAGTAGGCCGATCCACACTCAGCCGAATCTACCCGTCATTTTCCAACTGGCACGCGCAATTTATCGGTGGCAAAGGCAATCGGCCCCGGATAAGACGCCCGAATGGACTTACGAACGGCGGGCTGCTGGCCTTCCACGTCGGGAGCGAGGTGACTCAGCAACAGGCTCTTTACGGAGCTCAAGCGCGCGGCTTCGCCAATTTTCTTCGGCGGGGTATGCAGATCGTACAACTGGGAAGGGGAATCGGGCGGGTCGAGAACGGCGCAATTGAAAATCAACAGATCGGCGTTTTTCGCTAATTGCACCAGATTCAGCAGCGCAGAAGCGTCCAAGTCTCCAGAGAAAACAACGGTCGCACCCTTGTACGAGATGCGGTAGGCCACCGACGGGCAGTCGTCGTGATGGGTAGCGATTTCTTCGACCACCAGGCCGCCGGCTTCGTCCACAATCTTGGTTCGTGGTGAGGCCAGTGAGATTGAAAGGTCGCGCACTGAGAATGATTCTTGCGCACCGAAGGTTTTTTGATACGCGAACGCGCCGCCATCCCCCACGAGCAAATCGACGAATCGCGAAGTCTTGGGGAACACCCCCGCAGCATCTGGTCCAAAGACGCGGTAGGAGATTGGTCCGTCGCTGGTGAGCGCACGGGCATTGAAAAAGGCGGCCAAGTCCGCACTGTGATCGATATGCAGATGGGTCAGGAGAACCGTATCCACTCTTTCCAAGTCCAGTTCCAGTTCGCCGATTCGCAGAAACGCTCCGGGCCCCGCATCCACCAGGATTCGTGGCGTGCCTTCGACAAGTACGAGGTAGCTTGAGCCCGCCCTTCCGAACGCGCGCGGCCCACCGGAGCCAAGGACCACAACCTCCAAGGCTGGCTTTGCAGGATTGGCTTGCAGAGCTGACGGCACGAAGACGGCGAAAACCAGGGCCAGCAACATCATTCGCTTCATGGAATTTTCTCCAATCCGTCTCCGCCATTCGCAAAGCGTTCTCATCAGATGAACATACGGCGGATTACGGCTACACGTTAAATGAACACGTGCTCGCTCCAGAGGTAGGCAGTGAGATGCGCAGCTGTCAAAATGTGCGGGACGCTGATCCGGGCTAAGACTTTTTCGCGGCTTCGATGCCTTGGAGTTCTTTTCCGGGTTTGAAGCGGACAGCTTTGCCGGGGGGGATGCTGACCTCTTCGCCCGTGCGCGGATTGCGGCCGATGCCGGTTTTGCGGGGCTTAACGCTGAAGACGCCGAAGCGGCGGAGTTCGATGCGCTGGCCGCGGCCGAGAGCTTGCTTGAGAGATTCGAAAACGGTTTCGACCGCCTGCTCGGCCTTGGTGCGGCTGATGAGAGTCTTGGCTACAACCGCATTTACGATGTCCAGCTTAATCACACACGCCTCCTGTTTCTGAGGCAAATGCTAGAGGGTGAGCCGCGGGTTGTCAAGACGAGATGGGTAAACTACACTGATGAACTTTCCGCAGGAGAACAGGGGCTAGCGGCGAGAGTTCAACAGTTCAAAGTTAAAAGTTGAAAGTTGAAAGAAGAGGAGTCGGATCAGGAAGGGCTGAAGGCGGGGTCGCGAGGAACGAGTTCAGGAGTGCAAGTTCAAGAGTTGTTCAAAGTTAAAGAGTTCAAAAATCAAAGGGCGATTTGAGGAGGAATGGATGTCCGTAAAGCCAGACCGGTGGATCCGCAAAATGGCGCTGGAGCACAAGATGATCGAGCCGTTCACCGACCGGCAGGTGCGCGAAGGCGTGATCAGCTATGGAGTTTCGTCGTATGGCTACGACATCCGCGTGGCGGATGAGTTTCAGATTTTCACCAATGTGAATTCGACGATTGTGGATCCCAAGCATTTCGATCCGAGGTCGCTGGTGCCGTTCAAAGGGGATGCTTGCCTGATTCCGCCGAATTCGTTCGCCCTGGCGCGCTCGGTGGAATATTTCCGCATACCGCGGAATGTCTTGACCATCTGTTTGGGGAAGTCGACGTATGCGCGGTGCGGAATTATTGTAAACGTGACGCCGTTCGAACCGGAGTGGGAAGGGTTTGTGACGCTGGAGATCAGCAACACGACGCCGCTACCCGCGAAGATTTATGCGAATGAAGGACTGTGCCAGGTGCTTTTCTTCGAGTCGGATGAAGATTGCGAAGTGAGTTACAAGGACAAGAAGGGGAAGTACCAGGCGCAGGGAGGGATCGTCCTGCCGCGGTTGTGAACCCGGAATTCCGAGGCCGAAGCTACAATTCTAAATATGCGTGGAAATCTGGGTAAGCCGAGTATTGGAGACAGGATAGTTGTGTTCGCGCCAGGCTTCGAGGCCGCCTTCCAGCGGGCGAATGCGTGTGATGCCTTGTTTTCTGAGGAGGAGCGCCACACGGGCGCTCGTAGCTTCGTTTGGTCAAGTGCAGTAGAGGATGATTTCGCGATCGCGGGGTAAACGGTCGTTTTTTTCCTCCAGCTCCTGAGCGTCCATACGGAAGGCGCCGGGAATGGTCTCCGGGTCGGCTTCGAAATCCATGGAATGGCGCAGATCGACGATCACCACTTCCTCGCCGGCGTCCAGCTTTTCCTTCAACTCCTCAACAGTGATTCGCGCGATGCGAAGTTCGCGCATGAACCGCTTGCGCGCCAGAAATTTGTAACCGAGATAGGACGCCAGCGCGCCAACCAGAATGACGGCGAGCCACCCGCCAAGAGAGGCAGCGTGTTCAGCGATACGCTCGATCTGGCCGCTGAAAACGTAACCGATGCCTAGGAACGTCGCGCCCCAGAGCATGGAGCCAGCGCAATCGAACAGCAGAAAGCGCTTCAGGCGCATTTGAAAGACGCCGGCCAGCGGTGGGGCAACTGTGCTGAGTCCGGGAAGAAACTTGGCGAAGATCAGCGAACGAGCGCCCTGTTTCGAGAACACGCCTTCGGTGCGGCGAACACAGGAATCCGGCTCGATGGAAATCTTGCAGAGGAACTGAAGGACCCTGATGCCTTTGCGCAGCCCGAGTTGGTACCAGAGTGAATCGGCGGATACCGCGGCGAAGGTAACAACGAAGAGCGAGGCGAAGAGATTCATCTGATGAGAGCCTGCCAGCGCTCCTGCGGCGAGCAAAAGTGGAATCGAAGGAATAGGCACCCCCGCTTGTTCCGCGAAAACCCAGGCGAGCAAGACGATGTACCCATGATGGAGAAGAAATTCGAGGGTGCGGTGCATTTGGCCGGGCTAGGTCCTCAACTTTTGATGTAAACGATTATCGAGAGACGATAGCAGAAGTATGCCCCCAGCGGCCCGACATGACAAATTCGGATAAAGGTTTGCGCGTGCGGGGAGCAATCTCGCGATCCCGGAGCTTCTCAGAGAGTGCGCCTGGATCGCCAGGGTAGCCGATTGCCATGGCCGCGATGGGCTCCCAGTCTTCGGGAATTCCGAAGACTTGTTTGGCCTTAGCAGGATCAAAACCAGCCATTTGGTGAATCGCAAGACCTCTATATGTGGCCTCCATGCTGAGGAGGGCAGTGGCGGCGCCGGTGTCATAAAAAGCATTGCGATTCGGAGTGCCATTGGCGTGGAATTTGAGACTCGAAACGGCCAGCACCAGAGCGGCTGCTTCTTTGGCCCAACTGGCGTTGAATTCCACGAGGACGCTGAGCGTTTTTGTGAAATTTTCCGGATCGTCCTTTGTCGCTACAAGGAAAGCCCACGGCTGTTCGTTACTACTGGAGGGAGCCCAGCGCGCGGCTTCGAAAAGGCTCGCGAGAACGTCGTGTTCGATAGGCTTCGTTACAAACGCGCGTGGACTCCAGCGATCGCGGATCAGATCGTGGACGGGGAAATTTACGAGCGCCGGCTTCTGCATGGAGAGCTTTCCTTTCTTTGATTCCACTGTTAGATGAAGGAGATGGCCTGGACGGTGCAAGGTGACAGGTCAGAGGCCCTGCGCAGTACCAATGAAAGTCTTTGCTTATAGGGGCGCAGCATGCTGCGCCCCTACAAGGCATGAGCGATCTTGGCTGAGACGGCGAGCGGGCCGTCGAACCGTGCTACTTCTTCTGAATCAGTTCGGCGTCGATGGTGATGGAGATTTCATCGCCGATCATACCTGGGCCATACGTGATGCCATAGTCCTGGCGAACGATTTTGGAACTGGCGTTAACGCCGACGCGCTGATTGCCCCAAGGGTCCTTGACGGGAGCGGTGGGACCATCGACGTCCAGGACGACTTCTTTAGTGATTCCATGAATGGCGAGGTCGCCGGTGACTCTCAGTTTGCCGGGAGCCACCTGTTCAACGCGCTTGGACTTAAACGTGATGGTGGGGAAGTGCTCGGCGTCGAAGAAATGGTCGCTCTTGAGGTCCTTATCGCGGTCGGGGACGCGGGTGTCCACGGAATTCACGTCAATGGTGACATCGACGGTAGACTTGGTGATGTCTTTGTCGTCGAACTGGAGTGAACCTTTCACGCTGGTAAATGCACCGCGAACGGTCGAGATCATCAGGTGCTTGACGGCGAATTGAGCCGACGAATGCGCGGGATCAATTTGCCAGGTAGAAGTGGCCGCGGCGGCAGGCAGAGAAAGTGCTGCTGCCAGTCCGGCGGTGACTGCGATGCGAGAGAAAAGTTGGCCCATTGGTGTTGCCTCCTTAAGTGAGTGCTGCGTTTATTTAGATTTTGATTCTGTTCCCTTGACCGTGGTTACTCCGGTCCGCGAGCGCGGACTTCCTCCAACAGCTCGGCGAGAGTCTTTAAGCGTGAAGAGGGCAGGTGGTGAAACTGACGCTTGTGGAGCTCGCGAACAGGCTGATCGAGACTTTTTAAAAGCGCAAGGCCCGCTAGTGTGATGCGGGTTTTAATGACGCGGCGGTCGTCGGTCTGGCGCGCGCGGGAGATGAGGGCCCGCTTTTCCATGCGGTCGAGAAGACGCGTCATGTCGGGGTCGTGAGAAATCATGCGCTCGCCGATGGCGCGGCAAGGGAGGCCGTCTGGTTCAGCGCCGCGGAGGATGCGAAGGACGTTGTACTGCGTTCCGGTAAGGCCGTGTGGCTTCAGAAGCTGCTCTGCTTCGAGGCCGAGAGAGTCGGCCGTCTTTTGGAGAGATATGAAGATGCTGTCCTCCAGAGGAAGAGCGGGATGCGAGGTGTTTCGGCGGCTCATGATGGTAAAATAGTCGTTGTCACGACTAATGTCAAGAGGAAATATTCCGGCTCTCCCACGCCAAATGACTGCCCGGACGGCTCGCAGGTTTTCCGCTTCAGGGCTTGCGAACGGGGCGCAGATGCACTTCGCTGAGAAAACTTTGCGGCCCTTGCGTGACGATCATTTCGACGACGTGGGCTACGTCTTCGGGCGAGAGGACTTTAGCGGGATCTTTCGAGCTGCGCGGCGAGAACTCGGTGGCTACGCTGCCGGGGCAGATTACGCTAACGCGAATGCCGAGCCCGCGCAGGTCTTCCGCCATGCAGGCGGAAAGGCCCTGGAGGCCCCACTTGGAGGCGCAATAGATGCCGCCGCCGGCGAAGGCATTGCGCCCAGCGAGAGAGCTGATGTTGATGATGTCGCCGGCACCCCGCTGTATCATCGCAGGAGCCACGGCGCGAGATACGAGAAAAACGCCTTTGAGGTTTGTGTTTAGAACGCGGTCCCATTCGTATTCGGTTTTTTCATGCGCCGGGCCAAACAGGCCGATGCCGGCGTTGTTGACGAGGATGGAAATCGGGCCAAGTGCCGCTTCGGTTTTTTCCACAAGCGCGGTTACATCATTGGATTGAGACACGTCGGCGATCTGCGCGTAGACCGACGAGCCTGATTTTTTCAGCTCAGCTTCGGCAGTCGCGAGCGCTTGCGCATTACGTCCACAGATAGCTAACCCAGCGCCGAGGTGGGCGAGACGAAGTGCGATGGCGCGGCCTATCCCGCGGCTGCCACCAGTCACCAGGGCGACGGCGCCGGCCAGCGGCGAGCCTACGCGGTCCAATTCATTTACTGTATCTTTTTGAGGCATTTGAATTCTTCCTCTCGCGAGCCACCCATTTTGTGCGAAACTCATCTTAGCATCCAGGAGTCTAAGCAGTTCCCGCAGGGCTTGGGATCCTCAAAGATGCGTTGGGAAAACGGAGATAAGCTTTCAAGCGAATGGAACACCGCAGAATCGCTTTGAACTTTCCTGTTTTGACAGCTTGCGGATACACCGCGGCTTTTCCTATAATTCCCAAGTTTTGGAACCACCGCAATGATTGGTAACGGCAGTGCACGCAAGAACGGCAACGGAAAATCCAGATTTGAAACTTGGGCGAGGAGAGTGGGAATGATTGGAACACGCAAAGTGGCAGGCCTCGCGATGGTCGCGGCGCTTTGTCTGATTTTGGGGAACGGGTTTAGCGCCCTGGCGCAACCACAAGCGCCGGCGGCGGGTGCGCAGGACGCCGGCCAAAGCAAGCAGCCGTATACGATGGCGGAATACAACTCGTATCAGGCTTGCGCAGCTGAGAAAGTTCCAGCCACGCAGGTGAAGTGCCTCGATGATTTCGTCTCGAAGTATCCGAACTCCGCTTTGCTGATTTACGTTTATCCGCTCTACGTCCAGGCATACGGGCAGCTGAAGAATTATCAGAAGGTGATCGAATATTCGGACAAAGTGGTCGGGTTGGGCGACAAGATTGACGCGGGCGGACAATATCAAGCGCTCTATGCGCACTGCTTTGCCTATAACGCCCTGACCGCAGCGCAGCAGGCGGACCCTGCAACCGCGAAGGCGACAAGAGATGCAGCTGTCGCCGGATTAAAGGCGCTGGATTTGCTTAAGAAACCCGACAGCATGACAGACGACGCGTTTGCTACCCAGAAAAAGCAGATTCAGATTTATTTCAACGGAACCGCCGCGCAGGCTTCGGTGAACATAAAGGATTACGCGGGGGCGATCCCGTTCTACAAGGCCGTGCTGGCGCTGAATCCGGACGACGGGATCACCAGTTACCGGTTGGGGCTGGCGTACGAAGCGCTGACGCCGCCGCAGCACATGGATGCGTTCTGGTCGATCGCCCGCGCCGTGACCGCAAAGGGTGCGACCGAAGCGCAGTCAAAAAAGGTTAAGGATTATCTGCGCAAGCTGGTTGTCAACTACCAGCAGGCGGCTTGCGATAACTTGACCGATGCGGAGCTGGCGGAATTGCTGCAGCTTGCGGGCAGCTCTGCGGAGCGCCCGGCCAGTTATAACATCCCGAGCAGCGCGGACCTGGATGCTGTGCGGAAAGATATGACCATCAAATCCGTGGTCGAGGACCTGAAGGCTGGCGGAGATAAGTCCAAAGTCACCTGGCTCGCGGCATGTGGATTGGAGTTTCCCGGCGTGCCCGGCAAAGTCATTGAAAACGTCCCCGGAGACCCCATCGTTCTTAAGGTAGCCTTTGTGACCAGCGACGCGGAGTTCGATGCCGCGACAGTGCCCAACATGGACGTGAAAGTGGTTGGGCAGCCGGAAGTATCTCGCGTGGAGAAGGACAGCGCGATTCACTTCACCGGGACGCTGCTTTCCTATGATCCCGACCCCGCGTTCATGCTGCACTGGGAAAAGGGCAAAGTGAACGACGAGGACATTCCGAAGGAAAAGGCCGCGCCGAAGAAGACGCCGGCGCGCAAAAAGCCGCCAGCACACTGAGCGGTTTTACAGGACACAAATTGGAAACGGCTCTCCGGCATTGCCTGAGAGCCGTTTTTCTTTTTCGCTTCAGAATGTCTCCAACACGGCCGCGCAGGCTGGTCGCGGAAGGCTGCGCTCCTTACAACGAATGACAAGTAATTTGGTTTAGCGGGATCGGTGATTGCCGGACGCGAGCTTGTACTCGCCAATTTTGCGGCTGAGCGTATTGCGGTGAATGCCGAGAACCTGCGCGGCTCGCGACTGGTTGCCGTTGGTGCGGTCCAGAACGCGCTTGATGAAACGCTTCTCAAATTCTCCCACGGCCTCGTCGAACAAAATGCCCCGGTCCACCATTTGAATGACAAGCCCCTCGAGTTGATCTTTCACGATCGCACGCTCCGCAGAATTTGTTCTAGTGTGTTCTGGGCCGGTTTGCAGCTATTCGCCAAGCTCGTGCCCGGCCAGGATGCGATACGCCTCCCGGTATTTGGCACGCGTGGCCGCGACAACATCGGGCGGAAGTTCCGGGCCGGGCGGGGTTTTGGGCCACCGGATCCGCTCGAGATAGTCGCGCACAAACTGTTTGTCGAAAGAGGGCTGCGGACCGCCGGGCTTGTAGTGCGCGGCGGGCCAGAAGCGCGAAGAGTCTGGAGTGAGCGCTTCGTCGATCCATATCAGGGAGCTGACCGCATCGGGCGAGCCGAGACTGCTGTTGCGCAAGCCGAACTCGAACTTGGTGTCGGCGAGGATGACTCCGCGGGGTTCGGCATATGCGGCCGCACGACGGTAGATTTCGATGCTAACCGCACGGACGCACTCAGCAAGTTCAGTGCCGACGAGCGATGCAGCTTGCTCGAAAGAAATATTTTCGTCGTGCCCAGTGGCGGCTTTGGTGGCGGGAGTGAAAATGGGTTCGGGCAGACGATCCGATTCGCGCAGGCCGGCCGGGAGCGCGATGCCGCAGACTTTACCGGTTGCTTTGTAATCCTTCCAGCCGGAGCCGGAAACGTAGCCACGCACGACGCATTCGATGGGAAGCGGCTGTGTTTTGCGCACGACCATGGAGCGGCCGTCAAGTTCCTCGCGGAAGGCATTGAATGCCGCCGGGAATTCCGTGGCACTCAGAACGTGATTGGGGATGACGTCTGCGAGAAGATCAAACCAGAAAAGAGAAAGCTGGGTGAGGACGCGGCCCTTGTCGGGAATGGGCGTCGGAAGAATGACGTCAAACGCGGACAGCCGATCCGTGGCGACGATCAGCAGCTTGTCGCCGAGGTCGTAGATGTCGCGGACCTTCCCGCGCGCCGCTGGCGTCAGACCGGCAAAATGCGTTTCTTGAATAATGCGCGTCACTGGACTTGCAGCCACGGAAAAGTTTCTCCCAAAGGTGCTGAGCATTCTAGCGCAGCAGTTCGTCGAGGGAAAGCGCCGCATAGTGGAAATCTTCGGAAATATCCTAGCTAAGAAATTTATTTTTCGCGCGCCTAGGAGGAACAGCCCAACGGCTCGGTCTTGAAAATTTGCTCCCAGTGAGCGCCGTCTCTCGTTCTGCGGAAGATCACGTAGCGGTGAGACTGCGTTTCAACGGAAACCAGCTTCGCAACGACTTCATCCTGGCCGTTTCTAAACAGGTCGGCCTGGTCGACGAGACGTAGAACCTCTTCGTCCAGTTCCGTCTCGGAAACATGAATCCAGGTCAGCTCCGGCTGCAGCTTTTCGCCAGGCTGGCTGGCAATGAAAAATAGATGGTGGACGAGTTCTTCGTTGTCTCCGGTGTCGAGCGTGAAAGAGCCGATCAAGCTGGGCTGAGCTGAAGGCGCGAGATACGTGCGCGTGACATATTCTGCGCGGACCTTCGGCAGAAGAGCTTCTGGCACGCCGTGCTGGCCGAAGACTTCCCCGGCGAGGGCCAGCGCGGCTGCACGCTGTTCGGCATTTGCTGGTTCGCGTGAAGCCACGCGAAAATCGCCGGGCTGCGCGTTAGTGGCCAGCGCGCGGACTTGGCCACGAATTTTCTGCGGCCCCATATATAACAAGGTGGCTGTGCCAGCCGCTCGATTCGGTTCACCGATTTGGCCCTCTCCGACGGAAGCTCCGCCGAAGAGCAGTGCATATTTTGTGCTCGGTTGAAGATACTTTGCCGAGAAATCCTCGGGAGTCTCCTCGTAAGACACGCAGCTCGTCTGAATCGGCGTCAGCTGGTTTTCTTCAACTGTGGCAATGGGCTCAATGCGAAGCTGGCCTCGAGCTTGCTCTTCGACAGCAAGCCAGACGCGATCCTCGCTGTGTTGATCATTTGATATGGGCTTTTCCGTTGAATTTTGAGCAACAAGAAAGATGACATCGAAAAATAGGAAGGCAAAAGCGGTGCAGGTCCGCAGAACTGCAGTGTACATGGACTGGTCTCGATTTCTCCGCCGCGAGACGAAATTCTAGCCCAAACGCTGCCGCGTTGCACAAATCGCTGTCTGGTCTTGTGTCTATGCGGCCGAGGCTGCTTTTTGCTTTGGCGCGGGAGCTTCGTCGCCTTCCCATCGGACGCTCACCAATTTGGATACGCCGGGCTCCTGCATCGTGACGCCGTAGAGAACCGAGCCAGTCTCCATGGTCTTGCGGTTGTGCGTCACGATGATGAATTGCGTTTGTCCGCTCATGTCGCCGACGAGGCGCGTGAACCGGCCGACGTTGGCTTCGTCGAGCGGCGCGTCGACTTCGTCGAGGATGCAGAAGGGACTGGGCTGGTAGCGGAAGATGGCGATGAGCAGCGCGAGTGCCGTCATGGCCTTTTCGCCGCCGGAGAGCAGCAAAACGTTTTGCATGCGCTTGCCGGGAGGCGAAGCAACGACGTCGATCCCCGCGTCGCCGGAGCTGTCCGGCTCGGTCAAACGCATTTCCGCCATGCCGCCGCCGAAGATTGTGTGGAACGCTTCGGAAAAATTCGCGTTGATGGCATTGAAGGCCTGCTCGAATTTTTCACGGGATACCAGGTCGAGTTCTGTGATGGCCTGCTGCGTATCAGCGATGGATTTCAGCAAGTCGTCCCGTTCACGCGTAAGGAACGTGAAGCGCTGCTCGCACTCGTTGAATTCTTCGAGAGCCATCATGTTGACGGGGCCCATGGCCTCGATGCGCTGCCTCATCTCGCGGTAGTTCGTTTCGGCCGTGGCGAGTTCTTCGCCGGTCATGAAAGCGGCTTCCGTCGCGATCAGATCTTCGGGCTGCGCATTGACTTCCGTCATGCACGTTTCGCGCAGATGCTGGCGGTCGGAATCGTTTCGCGCCCGATCCACTTCCGCATGGCTGCGCTGTTCGCGAAGCTCCTGAAGCGATTGCCGGCCCATGCGCAGATGATCTTCCATCTGCGTCAATCGCGTGCGGCCTGCGTCCCATTCTTGTTCGAGTTGGCGCTGGCGGACCTCGAGGCGGAGTTTTTCGCCTCGCAGGCCTTCCAGTTGCTGCGCGAGCTCATCGCTGTGCTTGGTCAGAGCCGCAGTTTCATCCCAGATTGAAGTTTCCTGCTGCAAAAGAGCAGTCTCCCGGCGATCGAGTTCCGCGCGTTCTTCCTTTAAACGAGCTGCAAGCGCTTCCGCCGCTGACAACCGCTCATTCATGGCGGCGAGCTCGGCGCGCGCCGCGGCAAGCTCGTTCTGCTCGTTCTGCACCGATCCTCGAAGCTGTGCGAGTTGCTCGACGAGCCGGGTGCTCTCGGTTTCCGCCTCGGCGCGGCTGATTGCCGCTGCCGCGTGCTGATGCTTCGACCTCTCGGCCCTCAGTCTTGCGTCTTCGCAGTCTTTCCGCAGCCGTGAAAGTTCGTTCTGGCAAACGGTCAGTTCGAGGCCGAGCCGCGCGAGTTCGCTTTGCATGTGCTCGTGACGGTGCGTGGCGGAAAAGACGCTGCGTTCGGCTTCGCGCTGTTGCGCCGTGATTTGTTCGAGCGACTGTTCCGTTTCGCGAAGTTCAGCGTTTACTTGCGCAAGCGCGGCTTGCGCTTCGCTCATCTCGTGTTCGAGTTGCAGAACTTCCGCGTCGAGAGCGCGCAGTTCGCGCTTCATTCCAAGCGGGCCAGCCTCATCCGCGCGCCCGCCGCTGACCATCCGGCCTTGATAGCAAGTGCCGTCCGGCGCGACGAAAGCGAACTGCGGATTGTCGCGTGCTAGCTTCTCCGCGGAGGCGGAGCCATCCGTTAGATAGGCGGAGCGCAGCCGCGGAAGAAATTGCTTGGCCGCCGCGCCTAGGGGATCGCGGAAGCTCACAAGTTTGTCCAGGCGCGAGATTACGCCATCCTCGGTGTGGAAATTGATGATGGGTTCGTACTCGGCCAGACGCAAATTCCGCAGCGAATCGACAAAGAAAGTGGCACGTCCGCCGACTTCATCGCGCAGCAGGGAAACGCCGGCACGCGCATGGTCATAGGTTTCGACAACGACGTACTCCAGTTCGTCCCGAAGGTACTGTTCGATGGCGACTTCGTGCTGTTCTTCAACCTCGGCGTAGTCCGCGAGCACGCCGACAGCGTGGAAGTTTTGACCGCCTCCTCTTTCGTTCGCGGCGAAGAGTTTTTGCACTGCATCGGCGGTGTAAGAACGGTCATTTAAAATTTGCGTGAGTGTCGAGTGGCGCGCACGAACTCCGGAAAGAGAGTCGCGCAAAACATCGGCCTTCTGCGTAGTGGATTCGCGCTGCTGCCGTAGCTCGGCAATGCGCGCGTGCAAAGTGGCCGCATTCAGATTTAGCTCATTGAGCTGGCCGCTGGCGGCTTCCCAGTCATAGGCAGCCTGATCGGCTTCGTCGCGAATGCGAATGGAAGTCTCGAGCAGTTCATGCTCGCTCGCCTCGCGTTTGCGGAGCCCTTCCTGGTGATGCACGAGCGCTTCTTCGGCTTGTATCTGTTCACCGTGCAGGCGAAGCAGACTCTCACCCGCTTCAGAAGCGGAACGGCGCAGCGCCTCGATCCGCGCTTCGGACTCGCGAATTTGATTTGCGCGCGATTCAGCCTGCGTCGCGAGCTCTTCGACGCGCCCGGAGAGAACACCTGGACTCTTCGCGCAGCGAAGTCACAGCCAGCTGCTGCGCCGTGCTCCGCGATTCCCACTCCAATGCCTGCACCGCGGCTTCCGCCATTTCGGCGGACACTTGCGTGCGCCGTGAGCCAAGCTCCGTAGCGCGCTGCTGGTTGAAATTGATGCGGTTCTCGGTACGATCGACTTCCAGCGCCGTGGCGTTCAGCACATTTTGATTCTGGCGAATCTCCGCGTCGAGCTCGTAAATCCTTTGGTTGAGGCGGTCCTGCTCGCCTTCCTGCTGCTGAATGGTTTGCGCCTGCTGTGTTTCCGCGGTAGTGAATTCGGCAAGCTGCCTGGCGATGCGCTCCGCTTCCGCATCCAGTTCGCGGGCCTTTCCCGCGAGCATCTGGCGAACAATACCCCGCATCTGGTCGCGAATTTCGGCGTACCGGCGCGCCTTCGATGCCTGGCGCTTCAGCGAGCCGAGCTGTTTTTCCACTTCGACGACGATATCGTTCACGCGCGCAAGATTGAGTTTCGAGGACTCCAGCTTCGCTTCCGCAAGGCGCTTTTTGGTCTTGAATTTCGTGACGCCCGCGGCTTCTTCAATGATGGCGCGGCGTTCCATCGGCTTGGTGGAAAGAATCAGCCCGATGCGGCCTTGCTCGATGATCGCGTACGAATCGGGCCCGAGGCCCACACCCATGAACATTTCCTGAATGTCGCGGAGGCGCCCGATCCGGCCGTTGATCAGGTACTCGCTCTGCCCGGAGCGGTACAAGCGCCGCGTGACCACAACCTCGCCAGGTTTAGTGGCGAGGACGGGCTTGTCGCCTCCCTTTTTGCGGCGTTTGCCTTTCAGGAATTCGGGAGCCGCCGCAGCTTCCTCGCCGGTCTGCGACGCGGAATCTGCCGCTCCCACACCCTCTTGTTGCGAATCGAGGGCCGGCGCGGGGTCAAGCGAGAGAATCTGTACGTTTGGATCGTCCGTCGGCGCAAGATCGCCTGCCGTTGCAGGAGTAGCCGTCTCTGGCGCTTCAGTGGCGGCATCCATCGACGCGCCTTCTAGGACGAACCGAGCCGCTTCCGCCAGCTCAGCGTCCTCCATCGTGATGGTAACTTCCGCCATACCTAGCGGCGGCCGCTTGGTGGTCCCGTTAAAGATGCAATCCGCCATGCGCTCGGCGCGGAGGGACTTGTGGCTCTGCTCGCCCAACACCCACGAAATGGCGTCGACCACGTTGGATTTGCCGCAGCCGTTGGGCCCGACGATGCAGGTCGTGCCGGAGCCGCTGAAGGTGACCACTGTGCGGTCAAAAAACGACTTAAAGCCAACGATTTCCACTTTTCGTAACTTAAGCAAGATGTCCCCTTTTTGTCGTCAACGGTTCGCGGCTGCATACGCCGCTGACCGCTTCGCGCTTGCCTCTAACCCGTTTTGCCTTTCCAAGACCTCAAACACATCAAATTCAAAATCCACTATAAATATCGCGTGCAAGGGAGGGGCCGTAGTCAAAATACGCGTAGAGAGACGACGCTTTGTTCCTCGTGGGGAGGGGCTTTCGAGCGACAAGTCGACCGGTTTGCGGTCGCTTAGACAAACGTATGGCAGGTTCTCAGTCAGAGGCCCAGCCGCCTGGCGCATGGATGGCGGTACGGGAAAAAAGACTACCATGACGATAATCGAGTGTAAAGGCCTACCCCACAGATTGTGCCAGATTGGGGCAGACCACAATCCGGCAGCTTTCGAGCGCGAGGCCGTTGCGTTGTGTCATTCCCGGCAAGGGCTATCCAGATTGTAACCATTGCCTTGTTTCTTCACCCTCGCTTCGGGTAATCCCCGTATGATGCCGATAAGCAGAAAGCGAACGGCCGGGCGCAACTTGGGGGCGCCAGCATGTGAAAAAACTGCGATTTCTCGTTTCGCTGATCACCAAAGACAACGACTTCCAGACTCAACAGGCAGCAGCGGCAGACGCAGCTGCGCGCGAACTGGGAATCGATCTCGAGATTGTGTACGCCGACGGCGACACCATTACGCAGAGCACTCAGATCCTCAAGGCCATCCAGGTCCATCACACGTTGCGGCCAAACGGCATCATTGTCGAACCAGTCGGCGGAACCGGACTCCCGCAAGTTGCCAAAGCCGCCATCGAAGCGGGCGTTGCTTGGGGACTCCTCAACCGCGAGGCTGAATATATTTCGGAATTGCGCCGAACCTCTAAAATCCCAAGCTTCCTTGTGACCAGCGATCACGCGGAGATTGGAAGAATCCAGGCACGCCAGCTGTGCGCATTGCTTCCTGAGGGTGGCGCCATTTTGTACATCATGGGGCCGACGGAAAGCACGACGGTCAAGGATCGCAAGGCAGGTTTCGATGCCGTGTGCCCGAAAAACCTTCGGGCGACGCTCCTGCGAGGCAAATGGACGGAAGAGAGCGGCTACCGTGGCGTGGCAACCTGGCTGAAGCTGGGAGGCTCTAGCAAAGCAGGGATTGTCGCCATCGCCGCTCAGAACGATGCCATGGCTATCGGCGCAAGGAAAGCGTTTCAAGAACTCAGCAATGAACAAGAACGCGCAAAATGGGTGAGGTTGCCGTTCCTCGGTTGCGATGGAGTGCCGAAAACGGGACAAGCTTGGGTGCGCTCAGGTCTTCTTGCAGCGACCGTTGTTGCGCCTCCGATGGCTGGTCAAGCGGTTCAGCTCATGGCCAACGCGCTGCGCAACAACACAAGCGTGCCGGAGCGCACGGTCACCGTGCTCGAATCGTATCCGCCGCTTGGGAAACTCACTAAACTCTCAAATCTGCAGACCGTTGGCAGCCACTAACAAAGAATTCTGACGCGCAACACATCCGTCGTCGCTACCGCCCCAGGCGGAGCTATTTCATGTGCGCGTCATACCACGCGAGAATACGATTCAGCCGATCGAGCAGGTGTTTCTCTTCACGCAAACCGTGCGGCTCTCTGGGATAAACAACAAGTTCCGATTCCACTCCGTAGTGTTTTAGCCCGCGATACAGCTCCTGGCTTTGCCCCGGTGGATCGGTCGTGTCGGCTTCGCCCTGCAGTATCAGCGTCGGCCTCTTGGCATTCTTGAGTTGCGTGAAGGGGGAGCTGTTCAAATATTTCACGAGGTTATCGCCCTCGTACGGAACGCCGAAGAACCATTCGTCGTAGGAAGGATGCTCTTCGCTTCCGTACTCGGAAATCAGGTTGGAAAGGCCCGCGCCCGAAACCGCCGCTTTGAAATCGTTCGTCTGCGTCACGGCCCACTCCGCCATATACCCGCCGTAGGACCATCCGCCAATGCCAAGTTTCGCAGGATCGGCGATTCCGCTGTCGATTAAATCCTTGACGCCCGACATGACGTCCTTGAAGTCGCCGCCACCCCAATCGCCGCGATTCATCTCGATGAATTCTTGGCCATAACCAAGCGAACCACGAATGTTGGGATAGAAAATCGCATAGCCGCGCGCCGCCAGAAGCTGGCCCCACACTTCGATGGAGTCCTGCCAGTTGCCGGTTGGTCCCCCATGAATCAAGGCGATAAGCGGAAGCTTGCCTTTTGGATCTGCTCCCGCTGGTTTCAATAGCGCGGCTTCAATTTCAACGCCGTCGAAGGACTTGTATTTGTAAAATTCCGGCGAACTGAGCGTGAACTGTTTCCATGAATCGTTGAAATGAGAAACCTGTTGCGGCGGATTCTGCTGATCCCACAGCCAGAGTTCCTGCGGTGCCGTCGCGGATTGTCCAACGAAAAGAACGTCTCCGGAGTCCGAGACCGCAAAGGTGTTCACATTGCTGGCCGGCGGATTCGCTGGATTCTTGCTCATGCCCTCCGGAGAAAAACCAACCAGTTTGTTTCGGAAGCCATCCGCGTAAAGCGCCAGCAGGGAGCCGTCCTTCATCCACCGATGCTCGTGAATCGCGCGATCGAGGCTCGCACCCGTAAGGTTGTGAGTGGCACGCTTGCCCATATCCAGGAGCATCAAATCGTGCGGCGAGGGACCATCCACGCGGCAGCCCACGAAGCTGACGGTTGCACCGTCGGGAGAAACACGCAAATCTCCAAATGGTCCGTGTGGCGCGTACAGCAACTTGGGCAAACCACCCGAGACCGCGATCGAAAAAATGCGATGCGTCTCTTGATCGGATTCCGGATGATCCGTCGCGCTGACGACAATATGGTCCCCAGCCGGTAGCCAGGCAATTTCACTCATTTCCCATTTGGAATCTGTAATCGCCTTGGGTTCGCCTCCCGCCACCAAGACAAGCCAAAGCCGTGGTTGCTTGTCGTCTTTGTCCACGACGCGCGCGTCATCCTTATCCTTTTCCTTTTTTTCTTCGGCGTCACTTTTGGCGTCGGGGGCGAGAAACGCGATCTGCTTGCCGTCGGGAGACCACGCAAAGCTCCGCACGCTCCGCTTTCCCTTGGTCAGGGCCGCGGCTTCTCCGCCGTCCGCGCGCATAACGTAAATCTGCTGCTGCTCGTCGCGGTTAGAGAGAAACGCCAACTGCTTCCCATCGGGCGACCAGCGCGGCGAGCTTTCATCCTTTGGAGAAAACGTAAATTGCCGCACCGCACCCGATTTTTTCTCGTACACCCAGATGTGCCGGGCCCGGCGCTCGGCCTTGGGCGGTTCCGTGAGAACAAACGCCACTCGCGCACCATCTGGCGAGAATTGCAGATCGGAAATCGAACGCAAGTTGAGGGCTGCCGCTGGCGTAAGCAACTTGGCCGCATCCGCAGCCGTTTTCTCCTGCGCTACCGTGGCTCCCGAGAGCGCCAGCACTCCGACGAGTCCACTGCTCAATAGCACGCGCTTCATTTTTGCACCTCTCAAATCAGAAGCTAGGACTCTATCGACGGATGCGGAAACCGTCAATTAGGACCGGCTGGGTCGCACATCACATGCGCACTACCATACATGGCGAGCCGTTCTTCATTGCGGCTGTCCAGAAGCCTCGGATACAATTTGACGTTTATCTCTGGCGCAAAACGCCGTCTGGGCCGCAATGCACGAAATACGCTTTCACAACACGCTGGGCGGAAAGATCGAAGCGTTCGTCCCGCAGAAGAGCGGCGAAGTCCGCATGTATACCTGCGGGCCGACGGTATACGACTTCGCGCATATCGGAAATTACCGCACCTTTGTTTTTCAGGACATTCTCCGGCGTTTCCTGAAACTCCGCGGCTACAAAATGAATCACGTCATGAACCTGACCGACGTGGACGACCGCATCATCGCTAACTCTGCCGCCGCCGGCGTGAGCATTCGCGATTACACGGGAAAGTATGCGCAGGCTTTTTTTGACGATTGCAAGACGCTGAGCATCGAGTCGCCCGAGCACTGGATTCGCGCCACCGACCATATCGACGACATGGTCAACCTCATCCAGCGCCTGCAGGAAAAGACCTACACCTATCCCAGCGAAGGCTCGATCTATTACCGCATTGCAAAATTTCCGCATTACGGCCAACTCTCAAATATTGATGTCGCGGGAATTCAGGCAGGCGCGCGTGTGGATGTTGACCGCTACGAAAAAGAGAGCGCCCGCGATTTCGCCCTCTGGAAAGCTCCAAAGCCCGGCGAGCATTTCTGGGAGACGCCGATCGGCAAGGGCCGCCCTGGTTGGCATATCGAATGCTCCGCGATGGCGATGAAATATCTCGGCGAGACGCTGGATATACACACCGGCGGCATCGATCTGGCATTTCCGCATCATGAAAATGAAATCGCGCAGAGCGAAGGCGCAACCGGCAAGCCTTTCGTCCGCTATTGGATGCACGCCGAGCATTTGCTCGTAGAAGGCGAGAAGATGTCCAAGTCGCTCGGCAACTTCTTTACACTGCGCGATCTGTTTGGAAAGGGGTACAAGCCTTCGGCGCTGCGCTTCGCGCTCGCCAGCGTGCCGTACCGCAAGCAGCTTAATTTCACGTTTGATGGCCTCCAGCAGGCGGCCAGCTCCGTCGAGCGCCTCCGCAACTTTGCCGCGCGACTTGCCCAAGGGAAATTTCCTGCTGGAAAGCAAAAGGGTATGGCCGAACGAATCTCGGAAGCCTCGGAAGAGTTCGACGCCGGACTCTCCGACGACTTGAACACTGCCCGCGCTTTAGCGGCGGCCTTCGATCTCCTCCGCGAAACGAATATCGCCATCGACAAGAACGACTTCCGCCAGGGCGACGTACCCGCCGCCCAGGAATTCCTCGCGAACTTCGACCGCGTCTTCGCCATCATGGAAGACAACGATGCCGAGAAGCTTCGCGCCCTCGGTTTTGGCCTCGCGGAAACCGGCCCCAGCGACGCCGAAATCGAAAAACTCATCGCTGACCGTCAGGCCGCACGCCAGCGCCGCGACTTCGCCGCCTCCGACCGCATCCGCAAAGAACTCGCGGATCGTGGTATACTTATTGAAGATGCAAAGGATGGCGGCGTCCGTTGGAAACGCAAATGAAACTCTCTAACCTCTATCGGATTCCCGGCAATTTCTCTCCGGCCGAGCTGCGTCCCAACCTCTTCGGCGTAGACTAAGCAACCTCTCTCCTGGCAGGGCGCTCACGCGGTATTGGTGTACGCACACAAACCTGCTTTGCGGTAGCCCATCCACATTAACCGCTGACCATTTTCCCCAGGAGGAAGAGATGATCGCCACAACGGAAACAAGACTACCGAAGCTGCTTACCGCCCTGCCGGGACCCAACGCCACGCGCGTTGTCGAAAGCGACAGCAAGTTCATGTCGCCGTCCTATACGCGGGATTACCCGCTTGTCGCCAAGCGCGGCCACGGCGCCATTGTCGAAGACGTGGACGGCAACGCCTTTTTGGATTTTGCCGCGGGCATCGCCGTTTGTTCGACCGGCCACTGCCATCCCAAAGTCGTCGCCGCCATTCAGCAACAGGCCGCTGAACTCATCCACATGTCCGGCACCGATTTTTACTACGAGAGTATGCCGCGTCTCGCCGAGCGACTCGTGAACACGCTGTCTGGCTCCACTCCCAAAAAGGCGTTCTTCACCAATTCGGGCGCGGAAGCCATCGAAGGCGCCATCAAGCTTGCGCGTTATGCCACCAAGCGCGACAAAATGATCGCTTTCTACGGCTGCTTTCACGGCCGCACCATGGGCGCTCTTTCGCTGACCGCCTCTAAATCCACGCAGCGCAAGGGCTTCGGCGCTTTGCTTTCCGGCGTCGAGCACATTCCTTTTCCGTACGCCTATCGCTGCGCCCACGGCCACACCGCGGAAACCTGCGGCGCGGAAATTCTCGAGATGCTCGAACAGCAAATCTTCAAGCGCCTCTTTGATCCCGAGGAAGTCGCCGGCATCATCATCGAGCCGATTCAGGGCGAAGGCGGCTACGTCGTTGCCCCTAATTTCTTTCTGCAAGAGCTTCAACGCATTTGCCGCAAGCACGGCATCATGCTCATCGCCGACGAAGTGCAATCCGGCATGGGCCGCACCGGGAAATGGTGGGCGCATCAATACGCCGGGATCGAGCCGGACATCATCTGCAGCGCCAAAGGCATCGCCAGCGGCATGCCGCTCGGCGCGTTCTTTGCGCCGGCCAGCATCATGAACTGGAAGCCGGGAGCCCATGGCACAACCTTCGGCGGAAATCCCGTCTGCATCGCGGCTGCTCTGGCAACAGCAGAGTTGATTGAAAGCCAGTACCTTGAAAATGCCGGCCGCATGGGCGAATACCTTTTCAACCGTCTGGCCGATTGGACGAAAAAGTTCAAAATCGTCGGCGATGTTCGCGGCCGCGGCTTGATGATCGGCATTGAAATCGTCCGCGATCAGCGCACCAAGGAGAAAGCCGCCGACTTGCGCAACGCCATCGTGGATCTCGCGTTCCACAAGGGACTCTGCATCCTGGGCGCCGGCGAAAACACCCTCCGTCTCTCTCCGCCGCTTCTCATCGACGAAGAGCAAGCCGACTTTGCTGTGCGCACCCTCGAAGCGTGCATCCGCGAAGCCGAATCAAGAATCTAACTCGCGAGCCGCCTTCGGGGAACGCCAACAAGTCCTGCGTTCCCGATTCCCGTGGTTGCCATAAAGGTACGTGGCATCCACGGAAATTTTGTTTATACTGCGCGCGAGACCTCTTTCTTCTTCGGAACGCCCATGCCGATCGCCTCTCGATTGATCTTTCAAGCTATTCACTGGGCCGCGCGAAAAGGCTTGCGCGACGCCGAAGCTCCTCCGCCCGAAACCAAAAAACTCGCCGCCCGCCGCACCGGCATTCGCGGCGAAACCTACGCTTACTGGTACCTCCGCCGCCACGGCTATGTCTTCGTCGCCCGCAATTTCACTCCCCGTGCCTCCAAAGGGGAAATCGATATGGTCGGTTACGATGGCAATACCCTTGCCTTCGTCGAGGTCCGCACACGCACCGTCCGCGACGAAATGTCCGCCCTGCCGGAGTTGAGTGTCACACCGGGAAAACAGCATCTCCTGGCTCGCACCACCCGGCATTTTCTGGCGAAGCGCCGCGTCCGCGAATGCCCCTGCCGGTTCGACGTTGTCGCCTTCGACAATTCCCCCGGCAAGCCGCCTGTCGTCCGCCTGGATAAAGACGCCTTCAGTCCCCAAATGTAAAAATTCCACAGAAAAAAACCGCGTAACGCCTTCTCAGCAGAGCCAGACGCGGTACAATCGGAGCCCAGGGGTTCGCGTCGGGCCAAAATTCTTTGCCCCTTGTCGAGGAGGATTGCTTTGCCGGAGTTGCGAAAAGACCCGATTACTGGCCGCTGGGTTATTATTTCCACGGAACGTGGAAAGCGCCCCAACGATTTTCTGCGCGAGAGCGTCAATCCGCTCCCCAATGGCAAGAATTGCCCGTTCTGCCCCGGCCACGAAACCAAGACCCCGCCGGAGATTCTGGTTTACGGCCGAAGCAACGGTGGCGCGAACACCGCGGGCTGGACCGTGCGCGTCGTGCCTAACAAATTTCCCGCACTAGGCATCGAAGGCGATCTCGACCGCGAGGGCGAGGGCCTTTTCGACAAAATGAACGGCGTTGGCGCGCACGAAGTCATCGTCGAAACGCCTGATCACACGGCCACTCTCGCCTCTCTCCCCGATCGCGCTATCGAAGATGTCCTCTGGGCCTACCGCGACCGGATGCTCGATCTAAAGAACGACAAACGCTTCCGCTACGTCCTGATCTTCAAGAACCATGGCGAAGCCGCGGGTGCTTCCGTCGAACACACGCATTCCCAATTAATCGCTCTGCCTATCGTGCCGCGGCGCGTGCGCGAAGAGGTAGACAGCGGCTGGCACTACTACGACGAGAAAGAACGCTGCATCTTCTGCGACGTCATCCGTCAGGAGCGCGACACCGGCGAACGCGTCATCGGCGAGAACGATCATTTCATAACGCTGGCGCCCTATGCTCCGCGTTTTCCGTTCGAGATGTGGCTCCTCCCCAAAGTCCACGCCTCCTCGTACGAAAACAATCAAAGCACTATGTACGCGAGCCTCGCGCGTATGTTGAAGGACACCCTCATACGCCTCGACGCCGTTCTCGACCGCCCCGCTTACAACTTCATGATCCACACCTCGCCCATTGGCGAAGAGATCAACGACCACTATCACTGGCACATCGAAATCATTCCCAAGCTCACGAAAGTCGCCGGTTTCGAATGGGGCACTGGCTTTTATATCAACCCCACGCCGCCCGAGGAATCCGCGCGCTTCCTGCGCGAAGCCAAAGTCACTTCGCCCCTGACGCCCGCAAAAAAATAGCGCGCTGTCCGCGCGCCATGCGTCACCAGTCCTTGCGCGCCGGCAGTTCTCCGTGCCGCGCTGCCCGGGCCGCGCCAAAAATTTTGCTATACTTAGCAGTTTGGCGCGGTACCCAAGTGGCCCAAGGGAGAGGTCTGCAAAACCTCCATTCGTGGGTTCGAATCCCACCCGCGCC
>CAVVMU010000004.1:0-184993 GCA_963749435.1 uncultured Acidobacteriota bacterium
CATCTCCAGTAACTAACCAGATGAGAAGGCCGGTCTCCCAAGTTCAGCAAATCCTGCTAAAAAGCTCATTTTATTGAGAATAGACGATCGAATGGCGAAAACTGCCTGATTGACAGCCGCCCCTTCCCAAGATTCTCGTTGACGTTTTCCTTTTTCAAGGCCTCTGGAGTATAGGGGTATCGAAGGCTCCAAAAAAAAAGGGCTTCCCGAGAAATTAGTCGATGAGGTTTCTCCTAAAACTGGGCCTCTTAGATAGTAGGGGGCTACTCCGTTGCTTTCTTTGAACTGAGGGGAAACTGCCCCTCAGTCTAGTCAGCTTCTTGCCCTTCCTTATGGTTGCAGTCAAGGAGCCATGCCATGTCTCGAGGTTTTGACGGACCTGAGATCGATGACTTCCAGGGCCCAGAGCGCGACGTGAACCGAAGTCCCGAGTCGAACAGTCGCGCCGGCTGGGACAGCGTCAGGAGGCTGGAAAGAATTCGCGGTGAGGAGGAACGGGCCGATCAGCGTGACCAGGAAGCCCGCGGAGCCTCGGGCGGCAATCGTCCCCCTCTACCTCGCGAGGAGCGGGTCCAGCTGGTCCTCGCCCGAACCAGCCGCACGAACTATGTGGATCGCAACCGGACCTACCAACTGCGCGACTCCGAGCTGCACGCCTTGACCGAGGTCGGCAAGTTTCGCGTCCTGGCCGTCCATGATCTCGCCCAATTCGCCTACAACAGCGACTCCTCTCGCATGCAAAACGATCTCGCGAACCTGAGCCGCCAGGGGCTTGTGAAACAGACTTCCATCATGGATTCCGACCTTTCCCCGGTTCGCGCTGTGACGCTCACCAAGGAAGGCCATCGGGCTCCCTCCTACAATAGATCCCTTCGTCCTGACCAGGTCACTTACCACGGACTGAAGAAACCCAAAGAAGCCTTCCACGATACCGAGCTCTACCGCCTTTATCACAAGGTCAGCGATGAAATCGAAGGCCGTGGCGGCAACGTCGTCCGCGTCAAGTTGGACTACGAGATCAAACGCGACCTCTACGCCGATCTGGCCCGCACCTGGCAAGACCAGAGCAAGTGCCCGGAAACGGTGAAAGAGGCCGTCGCCCGGCGCCATGGACTCAACGTCGTCAACAAGGAAATCCAGATCCCTGACATGCGTCTCGAATACGCGAACGACCCCGACATGGAGATTTACACGAGAGACGTGGAACTCGTGACCGAGCATTACCGTCCCCGCGGACTGGCAGCCAAAGCGCGCGCCGGCTTCCAGATCTACGCCCGGCGTGGCGAGGCCGACCGCTTGCGGCGCATTCGCGATGAACGCGAATTGAACACGGTGATCTTCAGCCTATGAACTTTCCTGAATCCAGTCTCGCCAACCTCAGCAGCCTCGGCTACACCGAAGACGAGGCTCGCTTTCTCTACCTCGTGGCCACCCATTCCGGGTACTTCTCCATGCGCCAGTTTCTCCGGTTCACGGGGACCAAGAGCGGGGACAAGAGCATGACCTTCTCCCAAAAACTGCTTGGCAAAGGCCACGCCACCGCCCGCTCCTTTCTCCGCAACGGTCTCGTGTACCACCTATTCTCCCGCATCGTATACCGGGCGATCGGCCGGGAAAACCTTCGCAACCGCCGTGCCCATTCACTCGAACACATTCGCACGCGGCTCGTTGCCCTGGACTTCGTCCTGGCGCATTTGCAGTACGAATATCTCGAAACCGAGGACGACAAACTGAACTACTTCTGCCAACAGATGGACCTGCCGAAAGAAATCTTGCCCAGAAAAAGTTACTCCGGAGCCGTTCACAACAGAACGACCGAGCGCTATTTCGTGGACAAGTTCCCCATGTTCCTCTGTTCCGGCTCCTTCTCTCCCCCTGTGGTTACCTTCACGTTCGTCGATCCCGGACTTGGCATTCTGGACAGTTTCAAGACTCATCTGCTGGCTTATGCGAGTCTCTTCGAAGCGCTTCCCGAGGTACGGCTTGTCTATATCTCGCCTCGTCCAACGCAGTTCGAGGTTGCGCGGAAAACCTTTCTGGCCGCCGCAGGACGCCCTCCAAAGAAAGACCCGGGCGACGAAATCCTCCGCTATTTCCGGGTCCAGAAGTTGTGGGACGAGCGGAAATACGGGAAGCTCACAACCGACGACATGGAGTTCCTCCATCTCTCGGACAAGCGCTACGCGCGTCATCGGTGCCAGAGACTCTATCCAAGTTGGCGAGACGGCATGGTATCGGACGACTACGTCCGTTCGGAAATTCAAGATCTGGCACCACAACGCAAAGTGATCTTCGAAAGCGAGCTGGTGGACGGACAGATTGGCTTATTCGAAGCGACTCCGAAGCGGAACCCAACGCCAAGAATGGCAGTCGAAGTGAAGAACAGCCAGGAGGGAACGTTCGGGGGATCGTTCGGGTCAGCTTTCGCTGCAGGAGTGGATAAACCTATGGAGAAATGAGCAGATGCGTGAGGCCAAGGCAAGAATGGGGACGCGGCCAAAACACTAAGATGGGCGGGAGCGACCCCACCGCGCCGCGCAATCGCGGCCCGGTCCCTGCGGGCTTCGGGGGTCACTCCCGCCTCAAGCTGCTGAGAAATCGCAGCCCGTGTTTTGGCCGCGCAGGAGAAGGGAATCGGAGAGTTTCGTAAGACGGGATGTAACACAAAACTGTAAAGGAGAAACAAAGAAAAAAGCATGGCAATCATCAAGGCACCACCCAAACAACCAAAGTCAGTCACGATCCAGGCGCGAGTCGAGGAGTCGGTGAAAACACAGCTCGATCAATACGTACAATTCATCGGCTCAACTCCGTCCTACGTCATTACGGAAGCTCTGAAGGTCTTGTTCAAGCGCGATGACGAATTCAAAGCCTGGCTAGGCCAACACGCCAATGACCAGAATTCAGAACAGAATCAAGGAGAGGCTCTCACGAAGACCGCGTAACAAACATGAAGACCCGTCCAACACAATTCGGTGTGCGCGAGAATACAGCGTCGTCAAGACAGCATGCCCCGCGCCTTGCAGTAAGTTCGTCATCACCGGAGCCAGCAACAGCAGTCGAATTGTTGCAGGAGGAGGCTACGGCCTCTGCCTCTGGAATGGGCAATGCAGAAGTCTTTGACTTGCCACTCACTGCAGCGAACGGGGCCACAGTGGGGGAAGAACGAGACGGAAGGCACCTCCTAACGGTTGACGAAGTGGCGGTGCGTCTCTGTGTTAGCCGGAACTGGGTCTATAACCATGCAAGCGAGATCGGAGCCTATCGTTTGGGGAAGTATTTGCGGTTCTCATGGCCTAGAGTCTTGGAGCGGTTGGGACAATGAAAACCATGCAGGGGAATGCACTCTCTAAAAGCGGGCAGGGTGACGTTCATTATTCCTTGACGCCAATCGTAAGTGTATATACATTCACGAATGATATGGGTAGGCCCCGCATAACGCACGAAGACAGACGCAGCAAATTGTTTCCGCTCAGACTATCGCCCCGCGAGACCGCATTCTTTTCACGAAAGGCTCGCGAGCTGGGGGAATCCGTTGCTTCGGTCCTGCGCAATGGAGGAATGCTCTATATCAAGATGAGAGGCAAAGACGGGTCACAGAAACGAAAGGAGAAAAAACAGTGACTCGTCAATCGTATCAGCAGGGCTATGTGTCAAGGCCGATCCCAACCCGGACCGGTACCGTCTTCAAAATACGCTATCGGGTGAGGTCGGCGGATGGGAAGTGGAATCAAAAAGCCGAGACGCTGTACGGGCTGTGCGGGAAGAAGGCCGCCCGTGCCGTCTTAGAAGAACGAATCCGCGAGGCATCTTCGCCGAAGCCTGAAGGGTCAGACTTGAGCCTGAGAGCTTTTGTTGATGCCTGGTGGAAGCCCTACTTGCAGCGCAAAGGTGTGAAGCCTTCCACGAGAAGAAATTACAATTCTGCTCTGGAGCTGCATATCTTGCCTGTGTTTGGCGACCTTCAAATTGAGGAGATCGTCCCATTGCACGTCGAGAGATTCTCACAGACGAAGCTGGAAAGCGGGCTCTCAGCAAAGACTGTCCGCAACCTGCTGTTGGTCTTGCAGGGGATCTTGTCACTCGCGGTGGACAACGACTTGATTGCTCGGTCGCCAATTCGGAATAGACACAAACCAATAGTCGGTAGGCATGAGAAACCCATTTGGTCTCCCGCTCAGTTGCTGAACATTCTGAGCACAGCGCCAACGGGCCTCCGTGCATTCTTCGACTGTGTGGCCCTGACCGGAACTAGGTTGGGCGAGGTACTCGGCCTGAAATGGAAGCACGTCGATTTGGAGGGGAAAATTCTCCGAATCGAGCAAAGTCTCTGGCGAGGGCAACTTGTCTCGCCTAAGACGGCTGCAAGCACGCGAGACATCCTTTTGGGGAGTGCCCTGAGCGAAACTCTCAGAATTCACCGTGAGAACTCTTCGCATCGGGGACCGGATGACTTCGTGTTTTGCAAAAAGGACGGGTCGGCGCTGGACCCGGACGTGCTTCGGAAGGACGCCCTCTACCCAATTCTGGACAGGCTAGGGATTCCGAGAAAGAAAGGCGCGTCAGGCTTTCATACGTTCAGGCATTCCGCCGCGAGTATTGTTAACGACCAGACGGGAAACCTGAAGCTGGCGCAAAAGTTCCTAGCCTGCATTATTCGTGAAGAGTGATTCGGCGATGATTGTTTTGAACGTGCGACAATCCGCGAGGAATGGCAGAGATAAGTTGAACTGCAAGACTGATTCTAAAGTTGTTAGTGGAGTTCAAGTTGAGGTTTTGAAGCGAAACGAGACACCCCAACCAGAAGGTTGACGTGTAAGAAGTTCCTGTCGTGGAGAACCTGGATTATCCGCTTTGCGCGCCCAAGCTTAAGGCGAGACGATGGAAGCTTTCACGATAGGGGAACGCTTGAGGCAAGTGCAGCACGATGCGACGCACCGTGACGATAACTTGCGCTCCGAGTTTTAGAAAATGCTCTCGTAAGGTCGCGACTTGCGCCCGGGCGTGGCGGGTCCCGGCCAGGCGAAGGCGCATCTCCTGCATCAGCGCATATGCCGCCGCTGTCAGCAGCACGCGGAACGTGTTCGCCAAAAAGTTCGAGCAACTGGTCCGGCCGATCTGCATGCCGTCGTGCAATTCTTTAATCCGGTTTTCGACATCGCCCCGCTGACAGTAGGTCTTCTCGTAAATCCACTGCGGACTCTGTTTTAGGTTGGTGACTACGAAGCGCGGGTTGTCCTTCGGTTCCTTGTTCGTGGCGCGCACCACCTCGGCTTTGTAGATGACCCGGCGTTTCCACGGCCAAGTCTTTTTGGTAGCGTACTGGCACTCGCCATAGACGTGTTCGGTTTGGCCGGAGAGCTCCGACGCACGACGAGCCAATTTCATTGCCGATTTCACTTTACGCTTCAACACCGCATTGGCGGCCAGGTTCACGAGGTATTCCACTTTCGGTTCGCAATCCAGAAAATCCAAAACTTCCGGGGATGCGAAGCCGCCGTCGAGTCGCACCCGGAGTTTCGCCTTGGGAAAGGCGTTACCTACTCGTTCGATCAGACGGCGCAGAATCCCCAGCGCACCCAGCGACCCAGTCGCATTGCCCCGCCGCAACACCGCCGCCACCAAGTACTGCTCGGCCTCCTCATTAAAGGTGAGAAAACAAACCATTGGCAAGTAACAGTAGCTATCGTAATGGCGATTGAAAAAGGTGAACTGTTGCTGGCCGTGCGTGGGGTCGTCGGTGGGATCCATATCGATGGTGATCCGCCGGGCGCGACCATGTAGACGCTGGCGATGGCGTTCAATGACGCGGTCCGCAAGAGATTCTGTCATGCGCAACAGTTCCTTGCGATTCGGAGTATTTTCAAAACGCGACAGCGTAGGTTGCGAAGCCAGGTCCTCGCCGGCGACAGGATCCCGACCGACCAGCAGCTTGTGGATCGGATCCCCAGCCAGCCGTGCCGCATCGTTGGCGTCTTCATATCCCAATGCGATGGCCATGACTCGCTGCGTAATCAACTCACGCAACTCATGCTCCACCTTACCTGGTTGCCGGTCATCTCTCAGACAAGCCGCCAATGCTGAAGTCAGGCCTAACCGTCGCTCGGCAGCCTTCAGCAGAATCGCTCCGCCATCGGAACTGCCCTGTCGTTGATCAAATTTCGCGACCACCGGTCGATCAAAAATATCTGGAAAAAGGAGACAGTCTGTTGTGGTATGTTCGGACAAGCGAAGGCCTCACTTTTGGTCTCAAATCTGCTTAGACAACGGATTTGTACCATAGCGAGGCCTTTCGTGCTTATGAAATCATGAATTTTCCAGGCTAGGGCACTCCACGATCAAGATGACCGCAGACATCTACACACACACTTCTGCGGAGGCGGAACGTGGCGCTGCAATCGCTTTAGAACGGGCAATCTACGGCGATTTGTTCCCAGTTGTTCCCAATATCGAGAACAGGAACAACTCTGTAGCGTTAAATTTGGCGAAGGAATTTTTACGGCTCAGCTCGTAACTCTAAATAAGAAGGGCGCTTAGAGGATTTTCCTCGTAAGCGCCCATGGTTGCGGGGGTCAGATTTGAACTGACGACCTTCGGGTTATGAGCCCGACGAGCTACCAGGCTGCTCCACCCCGCCTATTCATACTACTCGACTTGTCCTTCTTCTGCAACTTGCAGGGATGGGGTTCGGCTTTCTCCGCACATAAAAAGTTTAAAATTAGGTTCGGCGAAACGGTTCGCGATGCGGAAAAAAATCTCTACCAGGTATTGTAGGCGGTCCCATCGAATCGCGATGTCAATCCGGAGTGCGAATGCACATCCACCATCCCCGTCGTGACCTGCTCCGGGCTCAGCACGATATTGTCGAACGTAGGATCCCAATCTTTGGCTTGCGTTATCGGATCCACGGGAACTTCCCTTAAATATCCCGCCTGTTGCAGGTCGTCCAGAGATTGCGGCGCCGCTTGCTTATCCAGCGTAAAGTTGTCGATCGCTTCCCGCATAACCTGCAAGTCATGCTTCAACACCGCTTCTCGCGACCGCTGAATCGTCATGTCGTACCGCCCCGCGGCCAATCCCAGCAAAATAAAAATGATGGCGATCACGATCATCAGCTCAATCAGCGTAAACCCGCCAATCGCGCTACCCTCACCGCGCCCCATTCGCGCTGCTTTGCGCTCCATCCTTCGCCTCATGCCATGCGTTTCGCCAATCATCTCAACACCTCGCCCGGAGTCGCTCTCGAACTACCAGTCGCTATATTTTGTTCCATCGAGCGCCGTCCCCGTCGACTTTGAGTACACATCGAATACATTGGTGCCGCCCCAAGTCGTCGAATCCCAATCATCGCTGGTCGACCGCAATCCCCAATCCGCCTTGCCCGTCATCGGGTCCACGGGAATCTTGCGCAGAAACCGCAACCGCTTGTCATTTGCCGCACCGATCGGCACTCCCGTCACCAGTGACTGCAAATCCGGCGGATAATTCTCGCTCCCCACCGGTACGCGGAACTTGTGCTGTTCGGCGAGTTCTCTATATCGATCGATCGCATCCTTCATCGTCCTCAGGTCATACCGAAGTTCCGATTCTTTTTCCCGTATCACCGCATACCGGAATATCGGCAACGCCATCGACGACAACACCATAAGGATCGCGCAGGAAACAATCAATTCCAGTAGCGTCATTCCGGCTGATCGAGCCAGCCGCCGCTTTCCGTAGTGTGCGTTGGAAGGAAATCCCTGCCGCAACATTCTTTATTCCTCGAGTTTGAACTACGGCTGAACCTGGATAGTGGCCTCACTCGTTACAATCGGTATGGGCCGTTGCTGCGAATCCTTCGCGTTCTGCTGCACAATCGATAAATTCGATGACCCGGGCGCGATCCCCTTGATCACAATCCCCAGCAATGTCCCGCTTCCGCTCACGCCCGCCGTATTTGGCTGCCGCGTCGCGGAAATAACCGCTTGGCCCTTTTCCTTATTCACATTCGATACAATGGCGATCTCCTGCGTCCCGCCGCTCAAGAATCCGCCCTGCTGTCCTTGGCTCACTGCGTGCTGAAATTCTTCGATGCTGATCACCGCCGGGTTGTATTGCAGCAGCATCGGTATCGAGAACAAGTCGCTGACGTTTTCCACCACCACCGCCACCGTCTTCGTCTCTCCTACCTTCAGCGAAAGCGCGCCTGGCTCGAACCGCATTTTTCCAGGCTGTCCTTGCGGCGGGTTTACAGCTGCCGCGGCTGGCGCGGTTCCCGGGGCTGCCGTCGCTCCCGGAGTCATCGCCGCTGGGGCCTGCCCCGCTGGCTTCGCGGGTTCTGTCACAGGCGCGCGGATTTCACTTTCATGCTTCACCTTTACATCTTGATCGGAGCCCGAGTAAATCCCTCGCAAATTCTCTCGCGTCCAGTCCTGCATCCTCACGATATGCGGAATCATCACGATTAATACTTCGTCTTCCTGGTGATCCACGCTGTCGGTCGAAAATAGGTAACGCAGTACCGGAATCTTTGCCAACCCCGGCCATCCATTTAATGTCTTCTGGTCGGTCCTTTGAATCAATCCGCCGAGAATGAAAGCTTCGCCGTCCTTCAACCGGATATCGTGCTCCACCACCCGCTGGCTGATAATCGGCTGGCTGATTCCTCCAATCGTCGATGTCCCCGTCACGGCAGACACCTCGATCTTTGCTTTCATGCTGACTTCGTGATTCGGGTGAACGCGCGGTGTCACGTCGATGTTCACGCCCACATCCTGATATTGAAACTGCGTGTTGACCAGCGGGTTTACCAACCCCGCTGAACCTACCGCCCCGACTCCCACTCCAGCTTGGAAGCTCCCCGTCGCGATCGGGATGCGGTCGCCGATCTTCAGTTTCGCCTGTTGCCCGTCCACCGAACGAATCTCTGGGTTCTGAATAATCTTCGTAAACGTGTCCGTCAAAACCGCGTTAGCGGTAAAGTTCGGCAGCGTCACGACGTAGTCATTGCTGTTCAGATGGCTCAACGTGTTCAGCGTAATGTTATTTGTAGTCGTCGAACCTGTCGCTGTACCTCCGGATCCCGTTGTAATCGAGCCTCCGGTTGTGGTTGTAGCATTAGGGTTTATGGCAATCGACGCGCTTTGCCCCGGCAAGACTCCCAGCGTCCGCAGGCGATCCGTTCGCGCCTCCAGCACTTCCACTTGAATCACCACTTCTGGCTTGGCTTTATCGATGTCATCGATCACTTTGCCAATCAGCGTCAACACGTCGGGCGTGGCTCGAATGATGATGGCATTCTGCGAATTCAGTTGCTGTACGCGCTTCAAATCAAACAACGACCGCAGCCCCGTCACGATTTCCGTCAAGTCCTGCGGCGTCACCGTGTTCGAGAGATAAAAAGTTTTCAATACTTCTTCTTCATTTTCTTTGCGCTTGGTTGCCTGGTCCGGATACACTAGAATGATGTTCTCCGTAATCGCTTTCCATGCCGCTTTGCTCTGCAGGCACACGATCTCCAGCGCCTGTTCCAGCGTCACATTGTTCAAATCTGCCGAGATGCGCCGCGCAGGGAAGTCCGGATCATAGATCACCGTTATTCCTGCCAGCTTTCCAATCGTATCGAACACGATCTTTGCATCGCCGGACGCTTTATAGCTGATCGCCACGTTGGACAAAGGCTTCAGCTGCGGCGGCGCTGTCATGAATTTCTGCCCGTCGTCTTCCGAAGCAGGCTTCGCATTCTCGCCAGCGTGCGTTTGTTCCGCGATCATCCCCAGCGTTTTTTTCAGCTCCTGGCTCGCGATGGAACTGGAAGGATCGATGTTTTGTGCTCTCTGGAATTGCGCCGCTGCTCCCTGCAGATCCCCGTTCTCTCTAGCCTTCAGGCCCAGCTTGATGTGCATCTCTCCCGCTTCGAAGCGGGTTTGGTTTAACCTGATTTTGTATGAGGCGTTGTTGGGGTCGGACTTCACCGCCTTTTGGTAGAACTCCAGCGCGGCATCGTAATCCTCGATCGTCTCAGCCTTCCGCCCCTTGCTGTAGTCCGTCTGGCCCTTTGGGCAGCCCGCTGCGAACAGACCTATTCCTACACATAGGATGACACTACGGCAACGCCGCATGGACTCTCCGGGGCCTCGACACGAAGCCATTGCAGTCTAACATTCGATTTAGAGCATGGGCAAGACACGGAAGGTTGGCTGTACCATCTCGGATAATGCGCCTTTGGCGCAACAGAATTGGGCGATGAAGTCATGCGGCCGTCTTCCTTTGATCTGAACGGCGTTCCCAGAAATCCTCAAATCGTCCGCTAAGTTTGCTGCAGCGCAAGGCGATGATCCTGTTTGCGCCCTTTACGGTCCAATGCATGCCCGCGCGCTTGAGCCGGGTTCCGATCACCACTTTACAGCCAGCCTCCACCACGCCGGTCGAAGTGCAGAAGCCTTGTTTGTGGAACTTTGGATAGCGCATTCGATGTCGATTGTTCCAGATGTAGCGGACACATTCCCGTGCCTCTTTGTGTTGGCCTGCGTGGCCGTGCAGTGCTTGCACTAGGGATTTCAGGCGGCCCCATCGAGTTCTTCATAGCGCGCCTGGATCCATAGTTTGCCTTCTGGGCTGTCCCCATAAATGATCTTTCCCACCTGGCTGAGATGTTCTTTGGCATGAAAGCGGTCGAGAATCTGAGTGGCTTGCGGGAATAGTTCCGCAGCCGTGTTCCAAATCCAGGCTGAACCATCGCCCAACACCGCCGGGCGCTGAGCTTCGGTGAAACCACGGCGACTGGCCTCGCGCTGTACGCGCGCCGCGAAGTCCGAGAGGTCGGGGCTGGTATCCAGAGTCGCTGCGCTTTCAATGGCGGCCGAATAGGTGATCGATCCTGGGTCGCGCACTGGTTGGCCTTCCTCGTCGCGCGATTCCGCCGTCCAGATGGTGACCAGCTTGGCTTCGCGAGTTTTGGCCGAGCCGTCGGCTTGCTTGCCCGTACGATCCGCGACTTCTTGGGTGCGCATCGGCACCCCGGTACCATCCATTCCCAGATACATGGTGGGAGCCACTTCGCTCATCTTTTCTACTTGCTGGTGTTCATCGAACGGCGATCTCGGCCCCCAACGCTTCTGCGGCTCGTTCCACCTGCTTGGCACTGACGTCCACCCCCGCTAATTCGTGCAATAACCCGCTGCTCTCTTGGAAGCTCAACAGCGCTGCCGCGCTGGTCGTCATGCGCAGAACGCCGGGCGTCAGCGAAAACGATTCCAGCCCCAGAGCCCGGTCCCGCGGGCAGAATCCGCTATCGCATTGCTCACAGTGATAGTAAGCGCGCTGTAGGTGCAGAGGCCCCAGTACGCTTTCGAAGGTCTTTTCGTGACGGCCATGATACTGGGCGGAGCCTCCGCAGGGGCAGGGCAGTTGCGGTCCCACATGATCGCTGGTGTCCGTGTTGAGCCGTTGTTCCAGCGCACGCGCTGCCAAGCGCAAAGCCTGGCGTCGCGCCGCCATTTCTACCGCTTCGAAATCCAAGCCGGCGATCGATTGGCACCCTAAGAGCGTTTCGATTTCCCGGACGATTTCGTTTTGAAGGTTGGTTTGGAGCCCCCTTTTTCGGCCGCCTCTCTGGAAGGTGCCTGGGACCGTTCCAGCTGGGCATCCGCCCATTGTTCACAAGCCTCCCGATACTGCTCCACCTGTTCCCGAAACTTATGCCCTTGCTCAATTTGCTGCCGCGCGAGCTCGGCTTGTTCCGGGCTTAGATACCGGGAGTGGGTTTTGCCTGCCATCGGCCGGGTCAAGCTGTAATACGGGCCGTGACGCGCTTTGGGATCCTCTTGGCAGGGGCAGCCTGCTTTACCGCATTTCATGGTGCGCTCGGAGACGGACCCCCGGCGCATCGGTTTAGGTTGAGACAAAACGGCGGCCAGTGCACGTATGGAGGAAGGTATTTCAGGAGGAATTTTCATGGATCTATCCTACGGCAATATATGCCGTAAGAAAAGATAAAAAAGGGCCGACGCTTAACCTCCACCATTCTCGCGCCTTTTTTCATCCCTGTAGCCAATATTTAACTCTCCAGCTATGATGAAAGATTGTGCCGAAGCCAACGAAGAAACCCGAAAAGGGCACCAAATCCGGAGAGCAAATCGTGGCTCAGAACCGCGCCGCCTCCTACAACTACCATCTCCTCGATCGCATGGAAGCTGGTCTGGTGCTTCATGGCACCGAAGTGAAAGCTCTGCGCGAAGGAAAAGCGAACATCCGCGACGCTTATGTCGATTTCAAGCCCACCGGCGCCTGGCTCGTTAACGCGCACATTGCACAGTACCTGCCGGGCGGCCCCTGGAACCATGCGCCTCTTGGCTCGCGCAAACTCTTGCTTCACAAGAACGAAATCTACAAGCTTTCAGGCCGTACCCAATCCAAAGGCTTGACCGTCATCCCTCTGCGCATTTACTTTCGCAATGGCCTCGCAAAAGTCGAAATCGCCCTGGCGCAAGGCAAAAAATCCTGGGACCGCCGCCAGGACGAACGCGACAAGGAAGCTCGCAGGGAAACTGAAAAAGCTATGTACAACAACCGGAGGCGTTAAAGAAAAATGCAAATCACCCTAGAAGCCAAGCCGTACGCAGCACTGGAAACGGAAGCTCTCGTTTCCTATGTTTTCGAAGAAACCGACCCCATTCAAGGGCGCATCGCGGAGATCGATCAGTCAGCGAACGGCTTGTTGCGAAATCTCGCCAAGAGCGGCGAACTTACCGGCAAGACGCTCGAAATGACTTTGATTCACGCGCCTGCGGGACTCAAAGCGACCCGCTTGCTGTTGGTCGGAGCGGGGAAGCGCGAACAATTTAGCAGCGCCACGCTCCGGAAGATTGCTGGCGCTGCGCTGCGCTATTTGAAAGCTCGTTCGGTAAAACAATTCGCATTTTTGGTTCGCGAGACTGCTCCCGCCGAAGACTCTGCGCAAACGCTCGCGGAAGGCTCTCTCGCCGCCAACTTCGAAGCCGACAAATACAAGACCGACAAGAAAAACGACAAGTCCATCGACACTATCCTGCTTACTGGCTACTCCGATGCCGACCGCGCCGCTGCTGAAAAAGGTCTCGCCCGCGGCCGCGTCATCGCCGAATCGCAGAACTGGGCGCGGGATTTGATCAATGAGCCATCCAACAAACTCACTCCCAAAATTCTCGGCGAAAAAGCCGAAGCCATGGCCAAGCAAGCAGGCCTAGCCGTCGAAATTCTCGACGAGAGAAAAATCGCCGACCTGAAAATGGGCGCCCTCCTCAGCGTTTCTCAAGGAGGCCCCGAACCGCCTCGCGTCATGGTCGTCACCTACACGCCCGCGAATCCCAAGCCCGGCGCTCCCGTCATCGGCCTCATCGGAAAAGCCGTCACCTTCGACACCGGTGGCATTTCCATCAAGCCCGCCGACGGCATGGAAAAAATGAAGTACGACATGGCCGGCGGCGCCACCATGCTCGGCGTCATGCGTGCTCTCGCTGCGTTGAAGCCCAACGTCAAAGTCATCTGCGTCGTGCCGTCCACGGAAAACATGCCCGGCGGCACGGCCCAAAAACCCGGCGACATTCAAACCGCGATGTCCGGCAAAACCATCGAAGTCTTGAACACCGACGCCGAAGGGCGCCTCATCCTTGCGGATGGCATTCACTATGCGAAGCAGCTCGGCGCAACGCACTTGATTGATGCCGCTACACTTACCGGTGCGATCGTCGTCGCTCTCGCCAACGTCAACGCCGGCGTTTTCGGCTCCGACCAAGCCTTCACCGACAAACTCCTTGCCAGCTCCAAAGTTGCCGGCGAAAAAATGTGGCAAATGCCCGTCGACGACGACTACCGCGAATTCATCAAGGGCACCGTCGCGGACATTCAAAACATCGGCAGCGGCAAAGGCGGCGGCGCCATCACCGGCGCCATGTTCATCAAGGAATTCACGGGCGACTCTCCGTGGATCCATCTCGATATCGCCGGCACGGCCTGGAATGACGACGCCAAGCCCTGGCTCGCCAAGGGACCGACAGGAGTTGCGCTGCGGACCCTGGTCCACCTCGTCATGTCCTACTGAGCGTTGGCCGATTCATTTTTCCGTCGCCTTGCAGCGGGGCGGCATGCTGAGTACCTACAAGAGCGGGCACGGCGTGCCGTGCCCCTACATTTTCTCGGGGGCTTCGATCCCCAACAACCCTAAGACTTCTACTAGGCGCGCTTCCACGAGTTCGGTTAGGCGGAGGAAGAAGGCGCGTTTTTGTTCGTCGGGTTCGGTCAGGATGTGGTGCTTGTGGTAGAAATTGTTAAATTCCTGAGCAAGATGGAACGCGTATTTCGCGACGAAGGCGGGTTCTTGTGCGCCGATGGCGGCGTCAACAGCGAGGTCGAGCGAGCCGGCGGCGAGAAGGAGTTCCCACAGTCCGTTACCTTCAGCGCCTCCGAATAATGACGTTACCGTTTCCTGCGTGACGGGGACACTTGTGGCGCCGGCTTCGGCGCCTTTGCGGCGGATGCCGCGGATGCGGACTACTGCGTATTGGCAGTACGGTCCGGTTTCGCCTTCAAAACTGAGAGCGTCCTTGAAGTCGAAAGCGATGACGGCGTTGCGCGTAAATTTCAGGAGGAAAAATCGCAGAGCGCCGACGGCGATGGCATGCGCAGTTTTCATTTGTTCGGCTTCGCTCATGTCTGCGTGGCGTTGTTGGACTTCGGCGAGCGTGGCGGCTTCGAGTTTGTCGATCAGGTCGTCGGCTTTGACGCCGAAGCCTTTGCGGCCGCTCACCTGGATGAACGGAAGTTTGGCTTCCTCGGGCGAGAGTTCGTAGCCAAGCTCGGCGGCGCAACGAGGCGTGAGTACGACGAAAGCGTAGGAGAGGTGGATGGATTTGTCGGCGGCTTTGGCGTGGCCAAGGCGGCGCAAAGCTTCAGCGACGACATCTTGGACGTAAGACTGGCGGGTGTCGATGACGTTGTAAACGGCAGTTGCAGGCTCGGCAAAATGCGGCGCAGCAGGATCGCTCTTGATAGTGGTCGTGGCCCAAACCGTTTCGCCTGCGGGGGCGTCTGGCCATTTGCGATAGTTGAAATCTTTGCCGAGGAGGCCGAACTTCCAGAGTTGGTAGGCGATGTCTTTGCCAACGTAGGTGATGGTGCCATTGGAGCGGACAATAATCTTGTCTTGAGTATTTTCGTCGTCAGGATTGGAGGTTAAGGAGGTAGAGGAAGTAGAGGAGGTGAGGGATGAAGAGCCAGGCGGATCGTGGGGTCCTGGGTTTGCTTTTTCCTTTACTTCCTTAACTCCCTTTACGTCTTTTACTTCTTCTTTCCAGGGCATGATCCAGCAGCCGGCCATTTTTCCGGAGGGGACAAGTTGAATGACACCGGATTTTTTTAGCAGCTCGAAGGCGGCATCCCAGAATTTCAAGTGAAGGATTTCGCTTTCGCGCGCCAGAAGCTCGTAGGAAATGCCGAGGCGTGCCATGGTATTGAGATGCAGGGTGACGATGGCGTCGGCGATGACTTGCGCGACCTCGGCTTCTTCGCCGCGGTCTTCCTCGATGGCTTTCAAGGTGCGAGCGCGCAACTCAGCGGCGCGCGCTTTGTCTTCTTCAAAATAGTGCGTTGCTTTCGCATATAAATCCCAACAGTAGTAATCGAAGCGAGGCTCCATCGCGAACATTTTGACGCTTACCGGAGTGCGGCGCTCCATGTCGAGGAAGCCGATGACGACGTCGGCGACTTGCACACCGGTGTTGTCGATGTAGTTTTGGATCTGGACGGAATTTCCAGCGTGACGAAGTACGCGAGCCATGGTGTCGCCGAGAACGGCGTTCCGGAGATGGCCGATATGGGCGGCTTTGTTGGGATTGATGCTGGTGTGTTCGACGATAACCTTTCCGGATTTTTCTTGTGGAAGAAGTGGCGAGTGACGAGTGGCGAGTGGCGAGAGAGTAGACCAGAAAGCGGCGCGGTCGAAGTAGGCGTTGAGGTAGCCGCCGCCGGCGACTTCGACGCGAGTGATGCCTTCGACTTTGCCTAAACCATTGGCAATTTCTTGCGCGATGATGCGCGGAGCTTTTTTGAGTCGCTTGGCCAGTTCAAAGCAGACAGGAGAAGCGGCTTCGCCCATTTCGATTTTGGGCGGGCGATCGAGAACGACGTCCATGGAGACGGAGTAATGGTTCCGGATGTAGAGCACCAGGGCGTCGCGAAGGCGATTGGAGATGGTTAGGTACACGGAGCCTCGAGGAGAAAGAAGGGTGAGTATAAGCGGGGCGAAGGAGTTGGGTCAAAACGTAACCGGGGGGATCGGCGAGGCAGCAATACCCCCACCCACCCCCAGTATCCAAGGAATTGTCCCGAAACGTATGAAAACAGGACGGTTAGATGCGATTCGTGTGCGCACGCGCCTTTGCAAGCGATAGAAAGGAAACGAGATGCTGCGTGCTGTGTGGAACGGTGCGGGGAGGAGGAGATTGCGCGGCGGTTTTTGGAGCGACCAGCCACGCGAGACATGAGCAATAGTACCACGAAGATTAATAAATGTCAAGTATTACTTTATATATAACAGAAAGGAAAGGAGTTAGGGCCAGGACGGCTGGGCGCGGGGCCTTGGAGCGTCCAGGATACCTTGTGGCGGCAGAGGGGACCGGCAAGCCCGTCCCCTACAGTCTGGGGCGGGTTGTTTGACACTCATGGGTTGCGTCGATAGTATCGAAAGACTCCGACGGGAATAGCTAATGGACGTTCCTGCGGCGGTTCATTGTATGAAACTGGCCTATTTTGATTGCTTTTCGGGGATTAGCGGGGACATGACGCTGGGGGCGCTCGTGGATGCGGGCTGCCCGGTGGAGCATTTGCGCGATGAGTTGAGCGGGTTGCAGGTTCCGGGATGGGAATTGACGGCGGAGAAGGTTTGGAAGAATGGGATGGCGGCGACGTATGTGCGTGTAAAGACAGAGGATCAGTCGAAGCACCGGTCGCTGAGCGCGATTCTGGAGATTTTGGAGAGGTCGGAGCTGGCGTCGCGGGTGCGGGAGCAGGCTTCGGCGATATTTCGGAAGTTGGGAGAGGCGGAGGCGCGGGTGCACGACGTACCACTAGAAAAGATTCATTTTCATGAAGTTGGGGCGGTGGACGCGATTGTGGATATTGTGGGGGCGTGTATAGGGTTTGAGGCGCTGGGGATTGAGAAGTTTGCGTGTTCGGCTTTGAATGTGGGTGGGGGGACGGCGAAGATGGCGCATGGGGTTTTGCCAGTGCCGGCGCCTGCTACCGCGAATTTGTTGCAAGGGCGGCCTATTTATTCTAACGGCGTACAGAAAGAACTGGTGACGCCTACTGGGGCGGCGATTGTAGCTACGCTTTGCGATGCGTTTGGGCCGCAGCCGGGGATGACGGTGTCGGCGATTGGGTATGGGGCGGGGACGGCGGATCTGGAAGGGCAGCCGAATGTTTTGAGGATTATGGTGGGGGAGGAAGTTGGAGTAGGGAAAGAAAAAGAAAGAGCACAGCCAGGATCCATCGCACAAGGCGCGATGGAGAAGAGTTTGGCTGTGCCACTGGATGAAGAGATTGCGGTGATTGAAGCGAACCTTGATGATATGAACCCGCAGATTTATGGGTATTTTTTGGAGAAGGCGCTGGGGGCGGGAGCGCTGGATGTTTATACGACGCCGGTGCAGATGAAGAAGAACCGGCCGGGGACTTTGTTGACGGTTTTGTGCAAGCCGGGGGATGTGGATGCGTTGATGTCGCTCATTTTTGCGGAGACGACTACGTTTGGGGTACGGACGTACCGGGCGCAGCGTCGGGTGCTACCGAGAGAATGGGTTAGCGTGGCGACGGATTATGGGGATGTGCGGATTAAGGTGTCGCGGGTGAATGGGCGGATTTTGCATGTGGCGCCGGAGTTTGAGGATTGCAAGAAGTTGGCGGCGGAGAAGGATGTGCCTTTGCAGAGGGTGATTGCTGCGGCTTTGCGGAGTTACGAAGCGAAAGGATAAGAGAAAGAATTTACACAGAGAGCTCAGAGGACACAGAGAACACAGAGAAGAGAGAAATTCGAAAAGCGAGATACGAAATTCGATAAGCCAAGACTGGATAACCGGGGAAGAGAACGGAGACGAATGGCTGCGGGAAAACAGAAATATTATTTGACTACGCCGATTTATTACACGAACGGGTTGCCTCATATTGGGCATACGTATTCGACAATCGTGTGCGACACGATTCGAAGATATAAGCGGATGCGCGGGTTTGATGTGGTGATGACGACGGGGACGGACGAGCACGGCGTGAACGTGGAGCGATCGGCGAAGAAGGCGGGGATTCCGGAGTCGGAGTTTGTGGCGAAGATGGCGGCGCAGTGGAAGGCGCTTTGGGATGAGCTGGGAGTGCAGGGCGACGAGTTCATTCGCACGACGGATTTGAAACATGCGCATACGGTGCAGTGGCTTTTCAAGTTGTTCCGGGAGAATGGGTACGTTTATCCGGGACATTACACGGGGCAGTACTGCATTTATGACAATGCGTATGTGGACGTAAAACCGGGAGAGAATTGTCCGGATTGCGGGCGGCCGACGGAGACGGTGACCGAAGAGAATTATTTTTTCAAATTGTCGGCGTTTCAGAAGCCACTTTTGGATTTTTACGCGAAGAATCCGCATTTTATTCAGCCGGAGGCGCGGAAGAATGAGGTTCTGAGTTTCGTTGAAGGCGGGCTGCGGGATGTGAGTATTACGCGGACGACGCTTCGGTGGGGGATTCCTGTGCCGGGCGAGGAGCCGCACGTTTTTTATGTGTGGTTTGATGCGTTGACGGCGTATTTGACCGCGGTGGGCGGGCCGAATTACGAGAAGGTGGGATATTGGCCGGCGGATTTGCATTTGGTGGGGAAGGAAATTATCCGGTTTCACGCGGTGTATTGGCCGGCGTTTTTGATGGCGGCGGGGTTGCCGTTGCCGAAGCAAGTTTGGGCGCATGGGTGGCTGTTGATGGACAGCGCGAAGATGAGCAAGTCGCTTGGGAACGTGGTGCGGCCGCGGCCGATTGTGCATGTGCTGGGGATGGATGCGCTTCGGTACTATTTGTTGCGCGAGACGGTGTTTGGGCAGGATGGGAATTTTAGTTATGACGCGCTGGTGCAGCGGTATAACAGCGATTTGGCGAATGGGCTGGGGAATTTGGCTAGCCGCACGGCGGCGATGATCGAGAAAAATTGCGGCGGAAAGATTCCGAAGCCTTCAGAGCGGTTGCCGCAGGATGATGAGCTGGCGAAAATTGCGCAGGCGACGATTGGCGATGTGCTGGAGGAGTACGAGAAGTTGGGTTTTTCGCGGGCGCTGGAAGCGATTTGGGCGCTGATTGCGGCGACGGATAAGTATTTGACGAGCGAGCATCCGTGGTCGCTGGGGGAGAGTGAAGCGGATCAGAAGCGGCGGGCGGCGATTTTGTGGACGACGGCGGAAGTGTTGCGAGTGGTGACGGTGCTGACGCACCCCGTTTTGCCGGAGAGTACGGCGAAAGTTTGGGCGTTGTTGGGGCAGTCTGGAGCGCTTGGAGCGGTGGATTTGGATGGGTTGCGGTGGGGACAGATTGCGGCTGGGACGACGCTTGGAAAGTCGCAGGCTTTGTTTCCGAGAATTGAAAAAGCAGAAGCGATTGAGAGGATGGAAGCCATGGAAAAAGAAGCACAGAATGCACCGTCGCCGGTTGCGGCGACAACACCTGCGGGCGCGCCAGCGACTGCCTCGGCTGCGGCTGGAGCAGCAGCAGCTGCGGCGCCTGCGGCGGCGGAGAAGATTGGGATTGAGGATTTTGCGAAAGTCGAGATGCGCGTGGGGCAGATCAAGACGGCGGAGAGGATAGTTGGCGCGGATAAGTTGCTGAAGCTGACCGTGGATATTGGGACGGAGATACGGCAGATTTGCGCGGGGATTGCGCAGTTTTATGAGCCGGAGAAGTTGATTGGGAGGAAGGTGGCGGTGGTGGTGAATTTGGCGCCGCGGAAATTGCGGGGAGTGGAGTCGAACGGGATGATTGTGGCGGCGTCGGTTGGGCCGGAGGGACGGCCCGTGTTGGCGGGATTCCCGGATGAGGATGTGGAGATTGGGGCGAGATTGAAGTAGAGGAAGTAGATGAGGTAGAGAAAGTAAAGGAAAAGAAAAACACGCCACGGAGCGAGAATTGAGACGCGGAGAAGAGGGCACGATGAATCGTGCCCCTACAAGATGGAATTGATTGATTCGCATGCGCATATTGATGACGAGCGATTTGAGGAAGATCGCGATGCGATGCTTGGGAGGGCGCGGGCGGCGGGGGTAACGGCGCTGCTGGCGATTGGGACGGGGCCGGGGGCGCATAAGTTGGATGCGGCTTTGCCGTTTGCGGAGGCGCATGAGTGGATTTATACGACGGTGGGGATTCATCCGCATGAGGCGAAGGATGTGACGCGGGCGCATTTGGATGAGTTGGCGCGGTTGGCGCGGCATCCTAAGGTGATTGCGTGGGGCGAGATTGGGTTGGATTATTTTTACGATCATTCGCCGCGGGATGTGCAAGAACGCGTTTTTCGCGAGCAGATGGAGTTGGCGCGCGCGGCGAAGTTGCCGATTATTATTCATTGCAGGGATGCGTGGGCGGATTGTTTGCGAGTGATTGAGGAAGTTTGGCGGCCGACGGGGCTGGGCGGGATTTTGCATTGCTTTACGAGCACGCTGGAAGATGCGCGGCGCGCGATGAACATGGGATTTCTGATTTCGTTTGCGGGGAATTCGACTTATCCGAAAACGCAGAATTTGCGGGACATTGCGAAAGTTTTGCCGCTGGAGAACATTTTGATAGAGACGGACGCGCCGTATCTTGCGCCGCAGCCTTTCCGGGGGAAACGCAACGAACCAGCGTATGTTGCGGAAGTAGCGCGTACACTCGCTAGTGTGAGAGACTTAGCCGCGGAAGAATTCGCCGCCAGGACAGCAGGGAATTTCCGGCGATTTTTCCACCTATCCCAGCCGTCGATGAGCGCGGCTGCGGAGTCCCAAAGATGATTGCAGGCCAGGGGAGGAAGGCTATCGCGCTGATTACTGCCAAAGAGATTTTTGATCTCGTGCGAGACGATTTGGTTTTGGTTGAGGAAGAACTTGCGCGACAGAGCGCGGGCGCGTTCGAACCGGTCGCGGAGATTACGAGTTATCTTCTCGGCGGTGGAGGGAAGCGGATGCGGCCGGCGTTGCTGCTGCTTTGCAACGGGTATACGGGGCGGCGGAGCGAGGGAGCGATTCGGCTGGCGGCGGTTGTCGAGCTGCTGCACAGCGCGACGTTGATTCATGATGATGTGATTGACAGCGCGGACACGCGGCGAGGGCGGCCTTCGGCGAATTCGAAATGGGGAAATCATCGCAGCGTTTTGGCGGGAGACTGGCTGTATATGCAGTCGTTTCAGATGGCGCTGGAGGAGAGAAATTTCCGGATTTTGGATGTGCTGATCGATTTGACCCAGAAAATGGTTGAAGGCGAATTGATTCAGCTGGCGAAGATTGGGCGGATCGATGTAACGGAAGAGGATGCACTGCGGCTGGCGACGTACAAGACAGCATGTCTGTTTAGCGGATGCGCGCGATTGGGCGCGGTGCTGGGCGGGCTGGAAGGCGTGGAGGAAGAGGCGCTGGCGGATTACGGACGGTATGCGGGGCTGGCGTTTCAGTTGGTGGATGATCTCTTGGATTTTACGGCGTCGACAGAGCAGCTGGGTAAGCCTGTTTTGAGCGATTTGAAAGAGGGGAAGGTTACGCTGCCTTTGATTTACGCGATGGACAACGGGCATCGCGAGGCGCGGGGACTTGTGGCGCGAGTGCTGGAGGAAAAAGAGTTTCACTCGGTGCGGGCGGAGACGATTGTGTCGTTGGTGCACGATTCCGGGGCGTTGGAGCGGGCGCGGAGCTTGGCGCACGAGTATGCGCGCCGGGCGAAGGCTTGCTTGGAAGGGCGCGGGGATTCGGAGTATGCGCGGGCATTGATGACTTTGCCGGATTTTATTTTGGAGCGAGAGAATTAGGGGTTAGGTCGTTCAGAGGGCACGATGAATCGTGCTCCTACAGAGATGCTTCCTTTTAAACTGGTCTACCACAAAGGCTACGATTTAAATCTGGGCGAGCACGTTTTTCCATCGCAGAAATTCCATTTGATTGCGGAGACGTTGGTGCGAGAAGGCATCGCGGCTGGCGAGGATTTCCTTACGCCGGAGCCAGCGGCGGACGAGGATATGGTGCGCGTGCACACGGCGGAGTGGGTTCACAAGTTGAAGACGGGGACACTTTCGGCGAGCGAGATTATGAAGTTGGAGATTCCGTTTTCGCGAGAGGCGGTGGAGGCGTGCTGGCTGGCGGCGGGTGGGTCGATTTTGGCGGCGCAAGCGGCTTTGCGGGATGGGTTTGGATGCAATCTGGGCGGCGGTTTTCATCATGCGTATCCGGGGCATGGCGAGGGGTTTTGCGCGATTCATGATGTGGCGGTGGCGATTCGAAGGCTGCAGCATGATGGCGCGATTCGAAGGGCGATGGTGGTGGATACGGACGTCCACCAGGGGAACGGGACTGCGGCGATTTTTGCGAAGGATGCGACGGTTTTTACACTTTCGATCCATCAGGAAAATAATTATCCGGCTTATAAGCCACCTTCGGATGTGGATCTGGAGATGGCGGACCGCGTGGAAGATGACGAATATCTTGGCGCGCTGATTCCGGCGGTGCAGACGGCGCTGGATGAGTTTCAGCCGGAGATGCTTTTCTATATTGGGGGAGCGGACCCGTTTTGCGAGGACCAGCTTGGCGGATTGATGCTCACGAAGAACGGATTGAAAACGCGCGACCGCCGATTGTTTGAGGAAGCGCGGCGGCGTGGGATTCCTGTGGCGACGGCCTTGGCGGGAGGATATGCGCGGCAGGTGGAGGATACGATTCGAATTCATGTGAACACGATAGTTGCGGCGCGGGAAGTGGCGCTGGCCTTTCCGTCGGTCTCGGCCGCAGGTCAAAAGTAAGTTGGCGTTCCAGAGCAAAGCTGGTCTAATTCACCGACATGCGAGGTATTTCCTAATGCGTCCTAACTTGTGGACTATTTCTGCCTTTTTGTTCATCGGAGCCATGCTTGTGCTGGGAACGTGTGCGGCGCGGCACGCTTTGGCGCAGACCTCTGGGGATTCGGGCAAAAAGTTGAAGGTATACATCTCGGTGGACATGGAAGGCGTGGCGGGAGTGGTGACGGCGGACCAATTGGGCCCAAGCGGATTTGAGTATGAGCGGTTTCGGCATTTCATGACGAACGAGACGCTGGCGGCGATACGAGCGGCGAAGGAGGCAGGCGCCGGCGAGATTGTGGTGAGCGATTCGCACGGGAATGGCGAGAATTTGCTGATCGAGGAGTTTCCGAAGGATGTGCGGATTGTGCGGGCGTGGCCGCGGCATGGCGGGATGATGGCTGGATTAGATTCGAGCTTCAGCGCGGCGATGTTTATCGGATATCACGCGTCGACGACAAATCCGAAGGGAGTGCGCGCGCATACGTTTTCGAGCGCGCACTACGCGCGGGTCACTTTGAATGGCAATGCAGTGACCGAAGGAGAGTACAACGCTGCCTACGCGGGGGCGAAGGGTGTGCCAGTGATTTTCGTTTCCGGCGATGATGCGGCCACAGAAGAAATCAAATCGCGGCTAGGAACTATCGAAACCGTTGAGACGAAGAAGACACTTGGTTTTCATTCGACGGAGACGCTAACGCCTGCGGCTTCGTGCGACAAAATCTACGCTGGAGTGAAATCGGCGTTTAGCCGGCTGCATGACTTCAAGCCATACGTGATCAAGACTCCAGTGACGCTGGAGATTACATTCAAGAACTACACGCCGGCGGAGTTGCTGAGTTACCTGCGGTCGGTGCAGCGCGTGGATTCGCACACGATCCGGTTTGTAGGCAAAGATATGGATGAGATTGACGATTTCGAGGAATTTGTAGGGAACTACAGCGCCGATTTGGCGCCTTGAGCAGAGTTTCCAGAGCTATCTTTTTGTGCGGCTAAAGCGTGGCGGACCGCATTGGTCAGTTCTGCTTCCACACCCTCCGGATCAAATCCATCGGTTCGATAGGCTATTTTGCCGGTGCGATCAAGAATGACGACCGTCGGGAAGGAGCGAACCGCGAGAAGCGTATCCAGCCCATCCGCGAAAACCACCGCGGTGCGGGGTTTTTCTTCCTGCAGGTAGGGCGAGACGAGAGTTTCGTCTTCATCGCAATTGGCGGCAAGAAAGACGATGTCGGCAACGCCCTGGAATTGCGCGGCGACGCGCGCGAAATGAGGTTCCAGCTCGCGGCAAGGGCCGCACCAGGTAGCCCAAAAATTCAGGACAATGATTTTGCCTTTTTGTTCCGCGAGCGAATAGGGCGAGCCGTCTTGCGCTTGGCGCAAAGTGAAATCGTAAGGCTCCTTCGCGTTGGCGTTTCGTTTTGGTTTCGGAGCGTCGAGCGAGGCAACCGTGTCGTCGTAAGCCTCTAAGAGGTAATCGCCGAGGCCTTGATCGGAACCATGCGCGAGTCGCCAGACGTTGCCGAGTTTCTGCCGTATTTCGCGGCGATTGGTTGCGCCACCCGAAGCGTCTGCGAGCGCAAAGGCTCGGGCATATTCCTTGATGGCCTTGGGCAAGTCTTTTTTTAGTTCGGCGATTTCGCCGAGTTTTGCGCAGGCCTGAGCGGATGGCGCGATGGCCATGCTTGCTTGAAAATCCGTTTCGGCGGCTGAGTAATCATGGAGTTTAAAAGAGAGCCGGCCCCGGAGGGAGAGGATGTTGGTCTTGTCGCGTTTCTGCTCAGTTTCCCATTCTTCCTTGGAGATCTTGGGAGATTTTTCCGCGGCCGAAGATCGGTTTATGTAGTCCAAGACGCGCGTGGAATAGTTGATGGCGCGGCGCAGGGCGGGCTCGTCGCCGTTTCGCTCGAGGAGTTGAATCGCGAGCATGGTCATTGGCATATCATCGGGAGTGAGGGCGACGATGCGCTCGGCATAGTCGGCAGCGCGAGCAGAATCGCGAAGCTGGAGGCTGGCTTCGACGAGGGCGCGGTAGATTTGGGGACGCTGGCGGGACTCGGGGTAATCCTTGAGGAATTCTTCGAGGTTGCGGACCAGGGCGGCGCGGTCGTTGCCGGCGCGATCGATGGCTATCTGCAACTGCGCGGTTTCAGACAGGGGCTTGGGGGAAGGAGTTTGTTGAGGAGTGTCAGATTTGGGAGATTGGTGGGGCTCGGTCTGATTTTCTTTTTGCTGGAGAGAAGAAGAAGAGCCCTTGAGACACGGTGGGAAGAGCGCAAGGAGGGCAAGGGTCGAGTAGGGAAGTTTCCGCAGGCAGTTCATCGAATAGAATTCTAATCTGTTTACGGAGAAATTGCTGAAGGGCATTGGGATTGAGGCGGGAATGCGGAGCAAAAGGGCGGGGCCCTTCTAGTGTAAACAAGCACCGCCCCTACATCGGGGCAAGAAGGCAGCGCAAGCCCGCCCCTACAGAAGTTGTGGGAGGGGGTAAGGGTGGGTGGGCGAGCGAATACATGGTTATCGGGCGCCGTTTACTTCGATACCGCCTGAGACGGTGTGAATCTCGACGCGTGCACCGCCGTCCCCCATGCGGGCGCGGAGCGAATGCTTACCTTGCTCTTCAATCATGATGGGAATTTGCGCGCGAATCTGACCTGTCACGGCGCCGGCGGAAAGATGGAAACTGGCGGTGGAGGGCACCGCGATATCCACGGAGCCGGAGACGGTTTTCAAATCCCAATAGCTATTGCCCATCGGATTGCCTTGGATGGTGACGCGTCCGGCGGTCGCCTGCGCTTTGACGTCGCCATTCGCGTCACGAACATCCACTGACCCGCTGGAAGTGCCGGTATCGACGCGGCCGCCCGGATTTTGCACATGAACATCGCCCGAGACGGAGTGAGCGAGCACATCGCCCTTGGCGTTCAAGACAGTCACGCTGCCGGAAACGCTGGTGGCACGAACATCATCGCCGCAATTTTCGGCGTCAATGCTTCCGCTGGTCGAGGAGAGCCGGACGTCGCGGCCGATGTCCTGGCCTCGAACGGTCCCGGAAACCGACGAAGCCTGCACTGGACCGCGGACGTTTCGAACGAGCTGCGAGCCAGAAACGCTCGACGAATTGACCTCGGTATCCCGGGGAACTTCGACGGAATAGCTGATAGAGACATTGTGCAAGCGTGTGGTGTCTTTGCCGATGCGTAGCGTGTCGCCTTTGAGTTCGACGGGCGGGTTAGAGACGATGTTGTCCAAGCGGCTTTGCGGATTGCCGAATCCGAATCCGGAGACGCGCACATCTCCGCGAACGTGGACTTTGCCGTCGACGCTGCCGACGATGGAGACGTCACCGGCGACGTTGCTGAGTTCGACGCGGATGGGGCCGGAGACATCGAGGGTGCGCTCAAAACTGCCGGAGACGGACGGGCCCATCTGGCAGCCTGCAAGCAACACCATGCTGACAAGCAGCACGATAGCTGGGGCCCTCCTATGTTGTGGCTTCATCCTCATGCTTCCTCCAGAGCGGCCGCGAAACGCGATGCCCTTTCCTAACAGATGGTACGGAAAAACAGGGAAAAATGTTCCGACCGACTGATGCCCCGAGGGGGCCTAACGAGACAGGGTCTCGTTTAGGGAACCTTGCCTGTATCCTTCCAAATCCAGGGCAACATAACTAAAGCCTGCCGTTTTCAGGCGTGATGCGATGGAGGAGGCCATTTCAGGGGACATGGCGCGAGGCATTTCATCCGGGGCGATTTCCACACGCGCGAGGTTTTCGTGGAGGCGGACTCGAAATTGACGGAAGCCTAGATCGCGGAGAGCGGCTTCGCCGCGCTCGATGAGCGCGAGCCGTTCGGGGGTCACCTCGGTTCCGTAGGGGAGACGAGAGGCCAAGCAGGCAGAGGCGGGACGGTCCCAGGTGGGCAAACCGGCGCGCAGGGAGAGTCTGCGAATTTCGGATTTGTGCAGACCTGCGTCGAGAAGCGGTGTGAGGACGCGATGCTCCGCGGCGGCGCGGTGGCCGGGGCGGAAATCCAAAGTATCATCGGCGTTGACGCCGTAGGCGATGGCAGCAAAGCCGCGCTCTTGCGCCATGACGTCCAGCACGTTGAATAACTCATCTTTACAGAAATAGCAGCGGTCCGCGGCGTTCGCGCGGTACTTGGGATTTTCCATTTCGTGCGTTTCGATGAATTCGTGACGCACGCCGAGTTGGCGGACAAATTCTTCGACGACGGAGCGGTCATGCGCGGAATAGCTAGGCGAGAGCGCAGTAACCGACAGTGCGCGTTCACCGATTGCGCGGTGCGCGGCCCACGCGAGATAGGCAGAGTCGGCGCCGCCGGAGAGGGCGATAATCAGGGAAGGGAATTCGGCCAACTGCTTTTGCAGCATCAACTCTTTCTCGCTGGGCGAGAGTTGCGCTTGTTCCGCGATTTGAATGCGCACAAGAGTATTCATTTCTTTGGAGAGTATACCTTAACGCGGGTTTGAATACGTTTGCGCAGGGCGCTGAAACTGCCGGTTATTTGAAATCGAGCAGGACATCGACAGTGTGCTTGTCCGGATCGGTGCGCAGCCAATGGCCGACCGTGTCGTAGTGCACGGGCAATTCGCCGAAGACATCCGCCGGGTGGGATTGCAACCTGGTCAGAAACTTCTCGAATAGAACTTTGTCAAACACAGCTCCGGTTTCTGTCGGCCACATCTGATGGATTCGCCCCTCACCGGCCACCGAAAGGCCTGTCAGAACCAGACTATTGAAGTGGTATTGCACTCCTTCGGATACGGAAACGGCATAGGAAACAGTGTGCGTCTGGTCGTCATAGGAGGCGACGGGGTCGAGCTTTGCGTCTAGGAAGCCGCGCTGGCCGTACTCTTCGCGGGCGCGGTACCAGCCTGCCTCGATCTGCATTCCGTTGGCGACGTCACCAGGCTTTATGCCGAGTTCATTAGAAAGTGTGATGGAGGACAAAAGAGAATTACCGGACCATTGCGCTCCCTTGAAGTGATAGATCGCGCCGGTGGCGATGGGGACAAAAACGGGAATTTGCTCGGGGAGTTTCTGATTGGGATTGCCGGTAAGACGGACTTCGGGAGGGCCAAGCTTAACGCGAAGATAGCCTTGTTGAAGGTAGATGGGGCGCAATTGTTCGGAGAGAAAAAGGTCGATGGTCATGCGGGAAAAAGGCTTTCCCTGGACCTCGCTAAGCAGCTGTTGAACGAGGTGAGAAGAAGCGAGTGAGGGATCGCCAAACTCTACGCTGGCGATGTAGAAGGCGGCGCCTTGGACGCGAAAGGCTTGAACGTTGCCTTCGCCCAACGGATTGGCGAGCAGTTCGTGTTCGATAGTTACATTTAACTGGCGCGAGGCGAGCAGATCTTTCAGCGTGTCGCTTACCTCGTCGACCACTGCGCCGGCTTCGGGAAGGGTGTTGTCAAAGAACGGGAGCTTTTTGCGGATGGCGTCGGCAAGCTCGCTGTCGGCAAACCAGGGAATGTTATCGAAGTAGATGGGGACGCGCGGGGCTTCTTCGAGTTGGAAGGTTACGGTGAGGCCGTCGCCGCGCGTTAGGAAAGTGTAGTTGACCTTGGCGAAAAGACCGGTTTGGAGGAGGCGATCAGCGGCGGCTTGCAAGTCTGGCTTGCCGACTTGGGAGCCTTTTTCGAGTTGAGCGAGCGCAATGACCTGCGCTTCGGGGAAGGTCTTGAGCCCTTCGGTGCGAATTTCGTGGAGAACTGCGGTAGCAGGTGCGGGCGTTTGGGCTGGCGCAGGAAGTGAGAGGAGGAACTGGACAAAAATAGAGAATCCCAAGCAGACCCGGAAGATGCGGCGCATGGTTTCATTTTAGCCGATCTTTCGCAGTTGGGCACCTTTGAGTCGGTTAAGTGCTTTCGAATCAGTTTCGGTTATCGAAAGGTCTCCACCACAAACAGCTCTCATCGGGAGGTCTGCACCTCGATTTCGTTACTCTCTTTTTGCGCCACAAGACGGGGTGGCGGCTGGTTCGGCAGTTCCAGTCGCAGCTTTTCTATGAGCAGCTTGGTGTCTGGAGAAGGTTGTGTATAGCGGGGCAGAATCAACCAACGTTGATCGACCGTAGGAATCCACACATCGATCATTTTGATTTCGGCCAACTTCTCCAGCACGGCAGTAGGTGTCAACCCTGGGGCGTGCAACAACAGGCGATGTTTCAATGTCACTTGCAAGCAGTAAGCGAGGAAGGCGATCAGAATGTGAGCGTCGGCGCGATGCTCCAGTTGATGGTAGATGGGACGTATGCCGAGTTCGCTCTTGAGAGATCGGAAGACCGATTCGATCTGTGTCAACTGCACGTAGCGGGTCCACAGCACGCGGGGATCTCCGGCCGTAAGGTTGGAGCGCAGTAAGTAGTGCCCGTCGCGCCATTCCGCCTCCTGAAGCTTTTTCTTATCCACACGAAACTGGAAGGTCTCGCGCGTGACCGGCTGGCCTTCCCGTGGTACTTGCATCTGCACGAACTGGAATGCGCGGCCCGCTTGAGCTTTCGCGGCACCCAAGCGCATCAGCAGCTGGACCAGAGAGGGCAGGCTGCGCCGCATGGCACGAAGTTTTCTGAGCAAGCGAGCCAGACGCTTGCGGCGCATGGCGGTCTCTTTGGCTCTTCTTCCTTCACTCTTGGCCAACACATAGAGCTCGCCGTCCTGCTCAAACAGTTTCACGTCCACCGACTCTCGAACCTGCTGCCAGGGCAGATCCAGCCATTTCTTTTCATATTGTTGGATCTTGCCTTTCGGCGTTCCCACCAGATAGAAAATCTCGCGTGCCGGATCCCGCATCTCCTGCAAGATCTCTTCGGTCGGAATGCCGCGGTCCATCACCCACATGCGCCTTGCTTTCCCATAGGTCTTCTCGATCTTGTCCAGAAACCCGCGCAGTGTGGTCCGATCACTGGTGTTGCCGTCCATCACTTCATAGGCCAACGGAAATCCATCGGTGGTGATCACCAGCGCAATCACCACCTGCAAACAGTCCGTCCGTTTATCGCGACTGTGACCGTACTTGGCCTTGGGGTTCTCTTCCATCGCACCTTCGAAGTACGTACTGGTCAGGTCGTAGAGCAGAATTTCGAATTCCGCTTGAAACAGATCAGCCCACTTCTGGCGCAGCCATAAAAAGAGTTCCTGCTTGTGTTCGAGCACGCGGTCGAGGCAGCGATACAAGCGATCTTTTTCGGCCACGGCGAAATCGGTTCCGAGCAGCGCATCCATGGCGGTAGTCAGGTACCACTGGCGATGCACGCGAAACTCGCTACCTGGATCCAGTAGCCGGTTCGCCACCAGTAGTTGCAACACTTTTTCCCAAGGGACGTCTTCGCGCGATCCGGCAAGGCGAGCATCCCAAAACTCATGCAAGCCCAGTTGACGCCACAACTCGCACGCCAACCAACAACTGCCGAACCGGCGAGGGCGCCGCAGTTCCAGGCCGCTCAGTTTTACTTGCAGACTGTCGATGGCATCGGCGGGAATCTCGCGGTCGTCGGGAAACAAACTCAAGTTCGCATACTCTTGCTGCTGTTCATCAAACACCGACAGCGACTTGCGCCAGGCCGCTTGTTGTTGATCGTTGATTTCGCCGAGATAGAGAACGGTTCGTTGTACCGTCTTGCCGGAACTGATGCGATGGTTTTCTACGATGCTGAAGTAGCGATGGTCTTTGCCGTCTTTTTTACGATTATTGCTGCGCAGAAACATGCTAACGACAGACTGCCAGAAGTCCGTTGTTGAAGGGAAGGTACTTGGTCTCCACTCTACCGTTTTTCGGGAGGGCGCCGATGAAAACACACGCCTTAACAATAAAAATAGGGGCAAAAAAGCTGAAAAATGTCCGCAACTGCGAAAGTGCGGTTAGCGGAAAAGGGGGTGTGGGCCTATCGGCTGTGCGTCGTACCGTGAAAATTTAGGGCAAAGCGCCGAGGGTGGAAATGATTGGCTATTCGACGGTCACGGATTTGGCAAGATTACGCGGCTGATCGACGTCGCAACCGCGACGGACAGCGATGTGATAGGCGAGCAGCTGCAAGGGGATGATTTCCAAGAGCGGCGCGAGAATTTCTGGCGCCGGGGGCAGCTCGATGATGTGGTCGGAAGCCTCGCGGGCGAGATGATCTTTTTCGGTGGCGATGGAGATGACGATGCCGTCGCGGGCTTTCACTTCTTTGATATTGGAGACGCTTTTTTCGTAACGCGTCACGGATTCCGGGTCGGAGTCATCGCGGGTTGCCAGAACGACGACCGGAAGATTCTCGTCGATGAGCGCGTTGGGGCCATGTTTCATTTCGCCGGCGGGATAGCCTTCGGCGTGAATGTAGGAAATCTCTTTGAGCTTGAGGGCGCCCTCGAGGGCGATTGGGTAGTGGATGCCGCGGCCGAGGTAGAGAAAATCGGTGTAGCGGAAGAATTGGCGGGCGAGGTTTTCGTAAAAGCCCGACTCATCCGCCTGCAAAATCGTCTCCATCTTGTGAGGAATGCGCGTGAATTCCTGCATCAATTTTACCGCGTCAGCTGGGGCCAGTTTTCCGCGAATTTGCCCGAGGTAGGAAGCCAAGAGCAGAAGCGCGGCGAGTTGCGCGGTGAACGCTTTTGTGGAGGCCACGCCGATTTCAGGGCCGGCGTGCGTGATGACCGTGCCCGCGGCTTCGCGTGTGATCATCGAGCCCATGACGTTGCAGATGGCGAGCGTGGGCGAGCCTTTGATTTTCGCTTCGCGCTGCGCGGCAAGAGTGTCAGCGGTTTCGCCGGACTGGCTGATGCAAACGGTCAGCGTTTTCGAATCGAGGATGGGATCGCGATAGCGGAATTCGCTGCCGTAGTCGACTTCGACTTGCAGGCGCGCGAGGCGCTCGATCATGAATTTGCCGGCGAGTGCGGAGTGCCAGCTTGTTCCACAGGCGACGATGCGCACTTGCTGAAACTCGCGGAATTGCTGCTCGGAGATTTGCATCTCGTCGAGGAAGACTTTCCCGGTGTCCTGCGAGATGCGGCCGAGCAGAGTGTCGCGGACGGCGCGCGGCTGCTCGAAGATTTCCTTTTGCATGAAGTGCTTGTAGCCCCCCTTTTCGGCCATGATGGGATCCCAGGCGACGTGGTGGGCGGGGCGGTCAACCGGGCGGCCGTCGTGATCCATCACGAGGACGCCTTTTTGCGTGAGTACGGCGATGTCGCCATCGGCGAGGAAGAAAATTTGACGCGTGTGTTCGAGAAGCGCGGGGATGTCGCTAGCGACGAAAAATTCGCCGTCACCGAGGCCGATCACCGAAGGCGGACCGATGCGTGCGGCGACGATCTTGTGTAGATCGCGGGCCGAAAGAAAGACCAGAGAGTAGATGCCGCGCAATTCCTTGAGAGATTTGCGAACGGCGTCTTCCAGGGGGGCGCCGTCCTTCGAATTCTTTTCCACGAGATGCGCTACGACTTCCGTGTCGGTCTCAGTGACGAATTTGTGTCCTTCGCGCTGGAGCTGCTCTTTGAGTTCGAGATAGTTTTCGATGATTCCATTGTGGACGACGACGATTTCACCGGTGCAGTCGCGGTGCGGGTGCGCATTTTCCTCGGTGGGGCGGCCATGCGTGGCCCAACGGGTGTGGCCGATTCCGTAAGTGCCTTCGATGGGCGATTTCAGAATGACTTCTTCGAGGTTGCGGAGCTTTCCCGGCGCGCGACGAATTTCCACCTTGCCGTCTTTCGTAACGACGGCGATGCCTGCGGAGTCATAGCCGCGGTATTCGAGTTTTCGCAGGCCCTCGATGATGACCGGCACTACCTTCTTCGGTCCGATGTAACCGACAATTCCGCACATGCGCGGGATCTCCTGAGAATACAGTTTAGTTAGACTAGCATGGACTTGCGATGAGCCAGCGGGTTCGTGACGGCGATGTGGCGAATCGAGTCAATGCTTGGGTTAAGGGCGCAGAGGGGCGTCTGGAGCAGGCTGGAGTTCGTAAGAGAGGAGCCTTTCGCTGGAATCGAAATGGAAGGTGACGCGAGCGGTGGCGGGAATGAGCGTTTCTGTATCAATATGGCGAACAACGGCTATCAGGGAGGCCTTGTCGGGGGAATCCTCGAGTTGGTAGCCGCGCGAGCTGAGGAAGTATTCGACGCGGGGCCGCGGAGTCCCTTGCGGAAGCTGGGAGTTCAACATTTCATCGATTTTTTGGAGACGAGAGTCGGAAGTGTGTGAGTGGCTCTTGCACCCAAAGGCCATCAGAGAAGAGAGAAGTATAGCGGAAGCCAGCGCAAGCAACCGCGGGGAAGCAGCCGTCAGCTTAACGGAGTTGCGGCTACGTATCATCGAGCGCCGCGCTTACTCGACAATTTCGAAGCGAGATTCTTCGATGACCGGGTTGGTGAGCACCTCTTTGGAAATGTGCTCGACCTGCTTCAGCGCTTCGTCGCGGGTCAAGCCTTCGACATTCAGCACGAAGAATTTGCCCTGGCGAACGTCCTTGACGGAGCCATAGCCCAGACCGGAGAGCGCATGCTGAATGGTTTGTCCCTGAGGATCGAGTACCGTGCGCTTCGGCATCACCCAAACGTGTGCTTTCATGGGCTAAGTATAACATTGCCGGCGGTGCTGGTGCTTGGCGGAGCCTAGCGATTGCTCGCGTGACCGCGTCGAGCGTGGTTAAGAATGGCGAGCTTTTCTGAAAGTGAGTTTCTCGCTTTCGGAGAGGAAGGCGTGCTCGAAGCTCTTACTCACCAGCTGGGCGAGTTCGTTTTCGCCTAGACCCATCTTTGCCGCGTTTTCGTACTCGGCGAGGAGGGTGGTGTGGAACATTGCGGGATCGTCGGTGGAGATGACGACGGGAATGCCATGCCGCCAGAGTTGGGGCAGCGGATGATGCTCGATGCGCGCTTCAGGCATGCCCAACTGTTTGGCCAGGGCGCCCGTGCGGATGTTGCTTTGCGGGCAAACTTCCAGAGGAATCCGGCGTTCGACGAGCAAGTCCATAAGGGCGGGATCCTGCGCCGCAGCGATGCCGTGGCCCACGCGCTCGATATGCAACAACTCGATGGCTTCGCGGATTTTCTCGGGGCCGCCCACCTCTCCTGCGTGCATCAGAAGATGTAGCCCATTGTTCGCCGCCTGTTCGTATACGGGCCGAAATTCTTCCGTGGCCACGCTCATTTCGTCGCCGCCGATACCGTAAGCCACAATACTCTTTGACTGGCAGCGCCTTGCGGCGTCCACGACCTCCATGGCTGCCTCCGGGCCGAACTGCCGTGCGGCATCAAAAATCCAGTTAACGCGAAGTCCCCTTTTTTCGAAAGGCTCTGTCGCCCGCAAAATGGCTTCGAAGTTGGCTTCTGGCTTTTGTTTGCGAAGCAGCATCACTCCAATTGAGAGCGTGACCTCGGCATAAACCACACCCTGGGTCAATAAATGCTCGCACAAGTCGCGCGCGATAAGGCCGTAGTCTTGAGGTTCACGAAGAAACGAGGTGACCCACTTGAACGCGTCGATGAAGCCGCTGAAGTCGCGATAAGTGTAGCGGCGGCGAACTTCGTCTTCGGCTAGCAGAATGTTGTGTTGCGCCGTAAGGGCGCACACCGTGGCAGGTTGAATCGAACCCTCGAGATGAAGATGCAATTCGGCCTTGGGGAGGGAAGCAATGCTGTGAGGAAGGAGTGACGAATTCATCCGGAGTGCATCAATGGGGCAGTTGCGGCCGGCCTGCGTTAATCCAGGCTGTCAGCCAGTAGGAGCCGACGTCGGTGGACGCTTCGGAAAGTTGGCGGATCAAAATGGCAGCAGCTTGATTGTAAAAGCGATCGTAGTATTCGTCGTTATAGGAATAGGACTTTCCGGCGATATACGCGTTGCGATCCGCCACGAGAATCGTTTCGAGCCAACTGTGCGAGCCGAGGCAAACCTCGAAGGCGTGGTCCGTCGGATCGTTGATGTACGCGGCGTCGTTGGGACGCATCGGGAAGAAAGAGGAGTAACGATCAATAAGGTGGGTGCCAAACCGTTCGTTCACGCCTGCCTGCGCGGTCAGCTTTCCGTCGAAATTCTCAGTGGTGCTGAAGGGGTCATGCGCATCAGCGACATAGTTCGCAAGGATCGCCGCGTCTAACTTGGCTTCGTCCCAGCGGCCGGTTTTCATGTCTTCTGTCAACCTTTGGCTATAGACGCCAATTTCCCAAGGCAGCACACCGTTTGCCTGTAGCTTGGATTTTCCGTATTTGTCGACGGCCGCTTTGTAACTGCGCGGCAGGGCATCGAAGGGGAAGCGCCCGTACTTGTCAAGATACAGATGATCGTTGCGCTTCTCGGCAGGAGTCTTGGCGACGGCCTCCAAAGGATCAAGGACGTGTTGGAGCAGGACTCCCCGGTAGCTTTCGAAAAAACCACGAATATCCTGCGGCAGAGTGTCGATGGCTTGGTTGACGACCAGCTTGTGAGCGTTGCGGCCCCAGGCGGCGGCGCGCGGCGTCGAAAAAATGCCAACAGCCGCAAATGCCATTAAGAAGGCTGCCCGAATCTGCACTTTTCTGTGGAATCCCTGCACCATCTTCGATTCCTCTATCCGGCGTTCGCGGCGCGGAGCGTGCTGCGCTTGCGGCCGAAGTTGTAGTAAATCACAAGGCCGATGGCCATCCAGACAAAGAAGCGAATCCAGTTCGTAATGGGTAGCCCGGCCATGAGCAGAATGCACGTCAGGATGGTCAAGATGGGCGCCAGCGGGCCGCCAGGGGCACGAAAGGTGCGGCGGCGGTCCGGTTCCCGGTAACGCAGGATCAATACGCCCGCAGCGACGAGCGCGAAGGCAAAAAGGGTGCCGATGTTGGAGAGATCTGCGAGCGTGCCGATATCCAAAAGTCCCGCTGGGATACCGACGACGAAACCGGCCATCCAAGTGGAGAAATCCGGCGTGCAAAACCGTGGATGCACGCGCGAGAAGATGCGTGGCAGGAGGCCGTCGCGAGACATGGCGAACCATACGCGGGCCTGGCCTAGCTGGAAGACGAGGAGGGATGAGATCATGCCCATAAGAGCGCCAATAAGAACGACGAGACGTACGCCGCCAAAATGTAACTTTTTCATGGTGTTAACGACGGGAGCGGCGTCGTCGAGCAGAGTTTGGTAAGGAACGAGCCCTGTGAGCACAACCACAACGCTGATGTAGAGGAGCGTGCAAATCACCAGGGTGGCGATGATGCCGATGGGTAAATCGCGCTGCGGATTCTTGCATTCCTCGGCGGCGGTGGAGACAGAATCAAATCCGATGTATGTAAAGAAAACGATCGAGCCGCCCGTCAAAATGCCCGGCCAGCCGTTCGGCGCGAAGGGATGCCAGTTGGCAGGATGAATAAAGCGCATGGCGAAGGTGACGAAAACGAGAATGGCCACAATTTTCAAAAAGACCATAATGTTGTTGGCTTCCGCGGACTCGCGAATTCCGCGGACCAGAATCACGGTGAGCAACATCACGATGATGAATGCGGGCCAATTGAAGCCGAAGTGCCAGCCCGGCCCATAAAGCGTGTTCCCTTGCAAATCAGACAAGCCGCTAGGCAGGTAAGCAGGAGAAATCCAACGCGGATTCGGATGGACGCCGAACCAGTCGAGCAAATCCACGAGATGCGCTGAGAAACCGACGCTGACGGCCATGTTGCTAACGGCATATTCCAGGATGAGGTCCCAACCAATAATCCACGCGACGAGTTCTCCCATCGTGGCGTACGTGTAGGTATAGGCGCTGCCCGCGATCGGAATCATTGCGGCGAGTTCCGCGTAACAGACGGAGGCGAATCCGCACACAATCGCGACCAGAACGAACGAAATCGCGATAGCAGGACCTGCTCCGGGCCGACCAAAAGACGGCGAATGGTAGATCAGATACTCCAAGAGAGGTGCGTTCAGGATAGAACTGGCCTGCATCTTTTGACCGGCAATCGCGGTGCCGATGACTGTGAAGATTCCTGAGCCAATGACCGCGCCAATACCTAGCGAAGTCAGGCTCAACCATCCAAGGGATTTCTTTAATCGAGTTTCCTGGTTTTCCGAGTCCGACAGAAGTTGGTCGATACTCTTGCAGCGCAGGAGATGTGATCCCACCCATGCTCTCCGATCGCGTCCGGCAAGCCGAAAGCCAGAAATTACCGGTTACGCCTTCAGGGAAGATTGTCTGGCTCAATTTACCCTGAGATGCTTCGTTACGCAACAAAGGGTGCTACCGGCCTCAAATGCTAGTCTGCACGGGCGAATGCGTGGCTGCATGAATTGCTTAAGGCGGCTCACGTGCCCGGTGGCGGCGTACCGGTCCAGACATGCTGAACAATCTGCCAAGTACCATTTGGCTGGCGCTTGTAGATGATGATGTAGCTGCCTTTGGAGGTGATTTTAGCGCCGCTCGCAATGTTCGTTAAGTTTTCCTCAAAGTCGCCGCTGTCGTAGGCCAGGTTGCCCGAGGTCTCGAGATTTTGACTGTGGAGGGTGAGGTCGCTGTTGAAGCTCGCCATGATGGATTGGAAGAGAGTGCGCAGTGCGGCGGAACCGGTCACCCTTTCGCCAGTGGGTTGTAGGAAGGCGGCGTCCGCGGCATAGAACTTCAGGATGGGCTCGAGTTGCTTGGTGCGAAGGTCTTGAACCCAGGCTTCGCGGAGCTTGGCGAATGTTTCGAGACTTGAGCCCTTGGGCGAGGCGCTGGCGGTGTAAGAAAAAGCTGGCGCGAGGATGGTGACGAACGCCAGCAGTCCGACCGCAAAACGGCGCAACAATTTGAGTGAACGAGAATTGAGGGGAGGTGTCAGGAAGACGTTCATCGTGACTCCTTTCTATAGCAGGGAATTATGAACGGGTTCAGGCCGGCTCGAGCTGAGCATAGCGCTCGATGAATTTTTTTGTGCCGCGGCCAGGGAAGCTGACAGAGACGCGGCGATCTTCTTCGTCGCCTTCCACGCCCACCACGGTGCCGACGCCATAGCTAGGGTGACGCACCTTTCGGCCAAGCATTGGATCGGCATTGGCGCCACGTCTTATGGATGGCCTGCCAAATGAGCTAGTGGCGCGGGCGGGCTTGGGGACTGACACGGCGGGTTCCGGTTTGCCGCGGACGCGGCGCAAAAATTCGTCCGCCGAGTACGAGTACTCTGGATCGGGTTCGTAGCGGCGTTTCTCGCCAATTTCGGCCATCGAACCGCGGACCGTTTCCACCAGTTCGCTGGGGATTTCCGCCAGAAAACGTGACGGCGAGGACGCGCGCAACTGTTGTTCGTTGCCGAAAATGCGGCGGTAGACGGCACGCGTCAGCGTCAGTGAAGTGCGAGCACGCGTCATGCCGACGTAGACGAGGCGGCGTTCCTCTTCGATCCCTTTTTCTTCATTTAACGAGCGGCCATGCGGGCAGATGCCTTCTTCCATGCCGGTCAAGAAAACGTGATCGAACTCCAGCCCTTTCGTGCTGTGGAGCGTAATCAGCGTCACGCCGGGTTTGCCTTCGAAGGAATCGGCGTCGCTTACGAGAGCGGCCGCATCCAAAAAGTCCGTGAACTCTTCGCCTGCCTCCATGCTCTCCGCGACGGCGCGCGTCAGTTCTTCCAGATTTTCCAGGCGCGCTACGTCCTCGGGAGTGTTGCGGTCTTTAAGCATGTCCATGTAGCCGCTCTCTTCCAGGACAGTGCGTAGAAACTCCGATGGTTCTTTACTTGCCAGGGACTCTTGCAATTTGGCGATGAGTTCCTGGAAGGAACGTAAAGGTGTAACGGCGCGGCCGGCGGCTGCTCCGGAGACGAATTTTTCAATGGCGGCCCAAAGAGGAGTTGCATCGATTCGCGCGGCTTCGCGAAGCGAGTCTACCGTGGTTTTGCCGATGCCGCGGGGAGGTACATTCAAAACGCGCAGCAGCGAAATGTCATCCTCGGGGTGCATGGCCAGGCGCACGTAGGCCAGCGCATCTTTCACTTCGGCTCGGCTATAGAAACTGAAACCTCCGACAAGCTTGTAGCGTAGCCCTCGGCGGCGGAAGACCTCTTCAAAGGCTCGCGATTGAAAATTCGTGCGGTATTCGACAGCGCAAGTTTGCGCGGAATCGTCGTTCAGGATGCGTTCGAGTTCGCCGGCGACAAATTCAGCCTCGGCTTGGGCATCGCGTGCCTCGAAATAACGGAGATTTGCCCCTGCACCTTTTGTCGCGCTCAAAGACTTGCCCAGGCGCTCGGGATTGTTCGCAACCACCGCCCCTGCCGCGTCCAGAATATTTTGGGTCGAACGGTAGTTGCGCTCCAGCTTTACGACGCGCGCGCCGGGGAAATCTCGCGAAAAGCTCAGCAAGATTGAAACGTCCGCGCCGCGCCAGCGATAGATAGACTGGTCTTCATCGCCGACGACGCACAGGTTTTTGTGCGGCCCGGTGAGCAGGCGCAGTAGCTCGTATTGCACGCGATTGGTGTCCTGATATTCGTCGACGTGGAGGTATTGAAAACGAGTCTGCCATTTTTCGCGCACAGGCGTCACTTCTCGAAGTAGCCGTACCGTTCGCAGAAGTAAGTCGTCGAAGTCGAGTGCATTGCTCTGTTGGAGCAGTTTCTCATACGCGGCAAACACATCGGCGGTGCGCCGTCCGTCCTGTCCAATGGCCTCGCCCCGCATCATCTCGGGGGACTTAGCGTGATTTTTCGCGTAGCTGATGCTGCTGAGGATATTTCGCGGCGTAAGGCTGTCGTCATCGATTGCCAGTTTGGTCATAGCGAGCTTCACCGCGGCGAGTTGGTCATCGTCATCGTAAATCGCGAAATCGCGCGGAAGACCTGCGCTGGGCGCTTCGCGTCGAAGCAGTCTCGCGCACAGGGAATGAAACGTCGAAAGCCAGGGCTGGGCAGGCGGGATCCCCGAACGTAGCAGCAGATCCGAGACACGCGTACGCATCTCCTCCGCGGCTTTGTTGGTGAACGTGACAGCAAGGATCGATTCGGCCGGCACGCTCTTGGAAATCAAATTGGCCATACGGAAGGTGATGGCGCGTGTCTTGCCCGTTCCTGCTCCCGCAAGGATCAGTATCGGCCCTTCTACGGTTTCTGCCGCAAGGCGCTGCTGTGGATTTAGTTCGTCGAGGAAATTCAATATTTGCCTGCAGTGGCCAAAGATGCGATGCCTTGTGATGGTAGCCGACTGAGCGAGCCCGCGCAAATTAGGGAAGTTTTCTCCAGCATTTGCGAAGAATGTTCGGCAAGAAACAGCGCGGAGTTTAGTTCCCGCCTTGCCGGCTCAGGTCTATCTCGAAGTACACAAGCGGATGATTCTTCTCAAGCGCACGCACATCGGGGATGTAGAGATGCGCGGTATTCAGTAGATCGAGCTGTCCCTGCAAGTCGAAGTAAAGCAGCCCTTGCACGGAGTGATGCGGTGCCACGATGCTGCTGCCAACGGCCGCCTCCGCGGCGGCTTTTTGCATTTCGATCCAATGTTTGTCGCGTCCCGTTTTTGGCCCCTTCGGTATCGGAATGGGCGATCTCCGTGTTTCCGTGGGGTCTTTTTTCTTGGACTCTGTTGAGACGTCGGCCACGTCGTCGGCGGTGAGGGAGGGCAGAGCCTGCCGGTTATCCTCGGATACCGTGACGTTCAAGCGGATTTGGTCAAGGTCCACTTTCATGCTCTCCTCGGAATCATTGCGGATGATGGTGTCAATCGCTACGACGCCTGCGGCGAGCGGCGACTTCTTGGGAAATTTCGCTTTGTAACTGGCCGCGTCCGTCCACGGTTGCGCGGAGATCGTCACGCCTTCATGCGATTCGAGAGCTGCCCCCTTCAAGGTGCTCTGCGGCTGCTGGGCGGCCGGGCCATCAGAAAAAAGTGACGCAGCTAGAAAGGGAACTATAATGGCTAGGTTTCGCATCGGGTTATAATAGTCCTTTCTCATCTCGACGCCTTCGATTCCTGGGGGAGGTGCAGGGTTGCCCGCGCTACGCAGCCTGCTCGCGGCGGTGCGGACGAGAGACCGGAGCCACGCTTAGTGTATTTCATTTATAGCCTGCTGATGGGCCTTGCCGCCCTGCTGCTCACACCTTACTGGCTGGTGCAGGGACTGCGCCATGGCAAATATTTTTCAAATCTTGGCCAGCGACTTGGCTTCTCGTTTCCCACGCTGAGCAAATTGCCTGAAAAGCATGCTGGCGCTATCTGGATTCATGCTGTTTCCGTTGGCGAGGCGCTTTCTGGCGTAACCCTTGCACGGCGATTGAAGCAGGCCTACCCGGATCGACCGCTCGTCATCTCTACGACTACCTTGACTGGGCAATCGCTGGCACGTGAACGCATGCCCTTTGCCGACGCGATTTTCTACTTTCCCTTGGATTGGTCGTTTTGCGTTCGAGCAGCCTTGCGCGCGGTGCGGCCATCGATTGTGATTGTTCTCGAGACGGAAATTTGGCCCAACTTTCTTCGCGAAGCGAGGCGCGGCGACGTGCCTGTCGTGTTCGTTAGCGGACGCATATCTGACCGTTCATTCGCTCGCTATCAGAGGTATCTCGGCGTTTTTGGTTTTTTCCTTCGGCCGTTTCTCCGCAGCGCGGTTGCGAATGCCTCTGCTTTTCTCATGCAGAGCGAGAAGGATGCGGAGCGGATCCGCGCTCTCGGCGCTCCGGCTGATCGCGTGCAAGTTAGTGGCAATCTAAAATATGACCTGGAGCTTCCGGCGGAGACGCCTATCTCGCAATGGCTTGCCGCCGAAGCGCAGCGGCGTGGGCGTTCGCCCATCATCGTTGCGGGCAGCATCGTTGCAACGGAAGAACCGCTGGCCTTGATTGCTTTCGGGACACTCCAGGGAGAATTTCGCAACGCGCTCTTGGTTTTGGCGCCGCGCAAACCGGAATGCTTTGATTCCGCTGCCGAGTTCATCGACGACTCCCATCGCAAATTTATTCGCCGTTCGCAAATCCCAGTTCCAGGGCCTTCGCAAAACGGCGCCAATCCCGGTAAATTTTCCATTCCTGATGATGTGACCGTCATTTTGCTCGACAGTATCGGTGAGCTCGCATCGCTCTATCGCGTCGCCGATGGTGCCTTCGTCGGAGGATCGCTTGTGGAAAGTGGCGGGCACAACATTCTGGAGCCCGCCGCGTTCGGGAAAATTCCAGTCTTTGGGCCGTCCATGGAAAATTTCGCGGAGATTGCCCAGCGATTCACCGCCGCCGGGGCCGCCGTTCAAGTAGAAAGTCCGGAAGACGCGGGCGTCGCCTGGATTGAGTTCATGCGTGATCCTGAGCGGGCTATGCGCATGGGCGCGGCCGCGCGCAATCTGGTCGAGAGCAGCCGTGGCGCCGCCGATCGTGCCATCGCGGAAATCGCCAAGCGCCTCGAAGTCGCCGGCCGAGAGAAGGGATGAAACTCCCGCTGCTGCTGCGAGTTTTGCTCTGGCCGCTCTCCGTTGTATATGGCGGTTACGTCCGAGTTCGTGCCATGTTGTATGCGCGACGCTGGCTCAAGCAGAAACGTCTGCGCGGCAAGGTGATTAGCGTTGGCAACTTAACGGTGGGCGGCACCGGCAAAACTCCGATGGTTTTGTGGCTGGCGGAAAAATTTCTCGCGGACGGGAAGCGCGTCGCGATATTGAGCCGAGGCTATCGCGGCTCTGGCGGAACGAGCGACGAGATCGAGTTGGTGAAGCATCGCCTGCAAGGTCGGGTTGCGTTTGGCGTCGGCAAAGATCGTTTTGCAGAAGGCCGTCGTCTCGAGGAAAAGCAGCCGATCGATCTCTTTCTGCTTGACGACGGTTTTCAACATCTTCTGCTTGCCCGCGATCTTGATATTTTGATGCTTGACGGTTCCCGCAAGCTTAAAGACCAGTGGCTGCTCCCCTCTGGCGTGCTGCGCGAACCCATTTCTGCTTGCCGCCGCGCCGACATTCTGGTTGTGACGCGCAAAACGGAACGCCCCGACATAGAAGCAGGTGACGCCCACGAGTATTCCATCTTTTATGCGCAGACACGCTTGTTGAGATTTCGCCGATACGGCAGTCACGCCGAAATTCAGTATCTGAGCGAGATTGGTCACGGCCCCTTTTTCGCTTTCTGTGGGATCGGCAATCCTCAGGCATTCTTTGATGATTTGAGCCGCTGGAATGTTCCCGTCGCTGGTGAAAGCATTTTTCGGGATCATCATCGGTACACGCCGGCGGACCTTCTGCGATTGGTGAAGGCCTCTCAGAGGGCTGGCGCCATCGCCTTCGTGACCACCGAGAAAGACGCGGAAAATCTCAAAGGAGTTGACGCTCCGGCGATCCCCATCTTCGTGGCCGTGATCGATTTCGAGCTCACCGCGGAGAGTGAATTCCTTGCCACATTGGAACGAAAGCTATCGTCGCCGCACGGAGCACCCGCGTGAAACTCCTCATTCGCTCCACGAATTGGGTCGGCGATGCCATTATGGCGTTGCCCACACTGCGTGCCGTTCGAACGCGCTTCCCGGAATCAGAAATAACGATTCTCGCAAGGCCGTACGTCGCGTTCATCTACAAAAATCAGCGCGTTTGCGACAATATGATGCTTGTTGACTACAAGCGCGACATGATGAGCGAAATCCGCGAACAAAAATTCGACAAAGCTCTTCTTCTTCAAAACGCTTTCGAGGCCGCTTGGTTCGCTTGGCGTGCAGGAATTCCGGAGCGCATCGGCTACGCACGCGATGGCCGCAGTTTTCTCTTAACGAAGGCCGTGCCGGTCCCCAAGCCCGGTGAAATTCCCGCCCATGAGCAGTACTACTATCTGGAATTACTTCGACGCGCCAGCTGGCTCGATTCCTTGCCGAACGAAACCTTCATCAGCCTCAATGTTCCTGAAGAGAATCGCCAGCGCGCAGCGCACTTTCTTCGTTCGAACGGTGTCCGGCCCGCCAGCTTGCGAATCGCCATCGGAGCAGGCGCTTCGTATGGTTCAGCAAAATGCTGGCCGCCAGACCGCTTTGCGGAACTCGCGAATCGTCTTCAAGCGCAGTCCGCCGTCGACATTATTCTTTTCGGCACGCGCGCGGAGGAGCCTGTCTCGTCGGCCATTGCAGCCGGAATGCATCGTCCTCCGATCGATCTCACTGGTAAAACGCCCATCGACGACCTACCAGCACTCCTTTCTCAATGCCACCTTTTCATCGGCAATGACTCTGGCGCCATGCACGTCGCCGCGGCTGTCGGCCTCCCTGTCGTCGCAGTCTTTGGGCCCACGGATCCCTTCGGCACCGCTCCTGTCACGCCGCGTTGCAGCATCGTTCAGGAAAAACCTTATTGCAGCCCTTGTTTTCTGCGTCGCTGCCCCACGGATCACCGATGCATGACGCGCGTGACTCCCGATGCCGTCGAAGCCGCCGCGCGACATTGGATCTCTTCGATGGAGGTGCGCCCTGTCTGAAACCAGCACTCTCCGCCCCGCCGTTTTTCTCGATCGCGACGGCACCATCGCCGAAGAAGTCGGCTACTTGAATCACGTCAGCCGATTTCGTATCTTGCCCCATGTTGCGGATGCGATTCGCCGCCTCAACGAAGCTCAGATGCCAGTGATCGTGATTACAAATCAGTCCGGCGTTGGACGCGGTTATTTCCCTTTATCGCTTGTCCATACTGTCCACGAACTCATGACGCAGCAACTCGAAGCCGCTGGCGCCCATCTCGACGCCGTATACTTCTGCCCGCACACGTCGGCGGATGGCTGCGACTGCCGCAAACCAAAGACGGGTATGCTGGACCGCGCGGCTTGCGAACACGCCATTGACTTGCATCACTCTTTCGTCGTTGGCGATCGCCACGGTGACGTCGAGGTTGCTCGCCGCTCTGGTGCGAGCAGTATCCTGGTACGCACTGGTTACGGCGAAGGCGAATATCTCTGGAATGCCTCGAAGTGGCAGTATCAACCTGATTTCGTCGCTGCTGACCTAGCGGATGCCGTTCACTGGATCTTGAGGCCAACGAAATGAATCGCGTTGCAAAGAATTCTGCCACAAAGAAGAGCGTCCCTTCGTCGTCCGTCGATCTCCTGGCCCTGGCGGATTACGTCGAGCAATTTTCCTCGAAACGCATCGTTCTTTTCGGCGATTTTGTTGCTGACGAATTTCAGTTTGGCGAAATCTCGCGGGTCTCGCGCGAAGCCCCCGTACTGATCCTTCGCCATCGCGAAACTCATTTGGTTCCCGGAGGGGGAGCCAATGCCGCGAATAATTTTGCTGCCCTCGGCACGCACGTGTTTCCTATCAGCGTCGTTGGTGATGATCCCGCCGGAGACGCGCTGATCGCGTATTTCCGGAGCAAACATGTGGACGTTTCCGGGATTCTCTGCGTCAAAGGCTGGACGACTCCTACCAAAACTCGCATCCTTGCCGGGTGGGCGCACACCGTTGGCCAGCAAGTTCTGCGCGTGGACCGCGAGCCGCACTCTCCGCTGCCCAAGGCTGTGCACCGCAAACTTCAGGCCAAGTTGCAGGCTAAGCTTCGCTCCGCGGATGCCTTGGCCGTTTCCGATTATGGATTTGGAGTCGCCGCACCTGCTCTTGTCCGTCAGGCGCTTTCGGCGCAAAAGAGCGCGAGACCCATCACGCTCGATGCGCGCCACAACCTTCATGCTTACGCGAAGAGCGGCATCACATCGGCCACACCTAACGAAGCCGAGCTGGAAGCTCTCCATCATGTTTCTATCGGGCAGAATCTTTCTGAACTGACCCGCTGCGGCGCTGTGACACTCGCCGAAATGAAGTTGAGATCCCTGCTTGTCACTCGCGGGCGTCATGGCATGGCGCTCTTCGAACCTGGAGACCGTCAAACACAAATCTCTGTCTATGGCAGCGACCAGGCCGTCGATGTTACAGGCGCTGGCGACACGGTCCTTGCTGCGTACACGGTGGCCCTCGCGTGCGGCGCTTCTCCTCTCGAAGCCGCTCACATTGCCAACATCGCTGGTGGTCTTGTCGTTATGAAGCGCGGCACCGCGACCGTCACTCGCGATGAACTTCTCTCCGCTATTCGACGGCAGGCAGGCGGAGCTGCCTCCTGACCTATGCGCCGCGCTGCATCCAAAATCGTCAAGCGTGAATGGCTTCGCGCCAAACTACCCGAGCACAAAAACCGCGCGCAGCGCATCGTCTTTGCCAACGGTTGTTTCGATACGCTTCACGTCGGCCATGTTCGTTATCTCGAAGGCGCGCGCCGCGAAGGTGACGTCCTGGTTGTCGGCGTGAACGCCGACTCCTGCGTCTGTGCGCTAAAAGGCCCCGGCCGTCCCATTCTTGATGAAAACGCACGTGCGCTTCTCGTCGCTGCTCTTCGTGCCGTTGATTACGTCGTGCTCTTCAACGAACCGAGCGTCGAATCCCTGCTCGAAGACCTGCGCCCGGACGTCCACGCGAAAGGAACCGACTACACGGCAGAAACCGTGCCCGAGCGAGCCACGGCCGCACGCCTCGGCATCGAAGTCGCCATCGTCGGTGATCCCAAAGATCATTCGACGCGCGATCTTCTCGAATCCGTTCGCAAGGCTCCGCATGTCTGAGCCGCGTTTTTTGGTTGTCCGCCTCGGTTCTCTTGGCGATATCGTGCACACTTTCCCGGCCGTTTCCGCTTTGCGTGAAACTTTCCGGGGCGCGGAAATCGTTTGGCTCACGCACCCGCGCTGGAAACTTCTCGTAGAAAGCAGCGGCCTGGTTTCGCAAATCCGGACCACCGAAACTCGGTCCATTCCTTCGCTTCGAAAAACAATCGCTGAACTACGAAGCGCTCACTGGGACGCGTCGATCGACTATCAGGGCCTTTGGAAATCAGCCGCTCTGCCTTTTTTCAGCGGCATCAAGCGCAGAATCGGTTTTTCCTCGGAAACGATTCGCGAGTTTGGCGTTCCTCTCCTCTATACAGACAAAGTGCAGTCCACCGCGATCCATGTCGCTGATCAAAATGGAGAGTTGTCCTTGCGAGCCGGAGCGCACAAGGCAGTCGGGCCCTTCAAATTGCAGGTTCCAAAAGTGGATGACTGCGGCATCCGCGATTACCTCCAGAAACTCGGACTGGACCGCTACGTCGTTTTAAGTCCCGGCGGTGGTTGGCGTTCCAAATGCTGGCCCCCCGAACGTTTTGGTCAACTCTGCCTGCTGATTCGAAACTCTCTCGGCCTCCGTTGTGTCGTCAATTACGGCCCTGACGAAGACGATCTCGCGCTTGCCGTCCGCGAATGCAGCGGGGACGCCGACCCGGTGCCTTACAATGGGCCTCTAGGGCCTTTGATGGCTCTCTTACACAACGCAGCCTGCATTGTCGGTGGCGATACCGGACCGCTTCATCTTGCGATTGCGTTGGGCACTCCGGCCGTCGCTCTTTTTGGGCCCACTGATCCTGCGCGCAACGGCCCCTACGAGACAGACGACATTGTTTTGCGCGCACCAAACGTTGTCACCACGCACCACCGTGACCACCAAACCCACCCGTCCATGCTACATATTCAGGTTCCCGAAGTTTTCCGCGCTGTTCGCAACCGCCTCGGAGTCGCGCCTTGAACTCCGCCAGCGCCTTTTTTGCCCGCTGGCGAGTCCGCCTCAGTTATCCTCTCGCAATTCTTGTTTTGTGGTTTGCTCGCCCGACTCCGCGCAGCATTCTTTGGGGGGCGCCCATCGGATTGCTCGGATTACTCATTCGCGCACGCGCTGCGGGCCATTTGCACAAACAGGAAGTTTTGACCGTGACAGGGCCTTACGCATACACACGCAATCCGCTCTATTTTGGCAGTGCTGTCCTCACGATTGCGGCGAGCGTTGCCGCGCACTCCTGGATTTCCGCGTCCATTTTGTGTGCGTACTTTGCCTTGTTCTATTCGATCGTCATGCGTCGTGAAGAGACGGAGCTTCGCGCACATCACGGGGCTGCATTTGAAGAATACGCTCGTACCGTCCCTTTGTTCTTCCCGCGGATCACCCCGGCCAGGTTGCCTTTTGCTGGGGCTGGCGCGTTTTCCCTGGCGCAGTACAAAAAGAATCACGAGTATCAGGCGGCCGTGGGATTCCTGCTACTGCTTGCCTTGCTTCTGTTGATTTGGTGGCTTCGATTGCGCTGAAGCGGCTTTCCCTGTTGTATCCGGACACGCCACAAAGCAGCTGATTTCGAGTCTCTCTCCATCCGTCAAGATGTGTACTGCTCCGTCGCGATCGGTTCGTAGAATTCGCACGCTAGCCGTTTCGAGCCGTTTTGGCAACTGCGCGTTGGGGTGCCCGTACGGATTGTCTTCCCCCGCGCTTATCACCGCGACACTCGGTCGTATGGCAGCCAGAAAACCCGGCATGGTGTAATTCTTGCTCCCATGATGACCAACTTTCAAAACGTCCGCACGAAGCGCTGTTTCGCTGTTTTCACCCAGGATCGTGTTCTCCGCTTGCTTCTCCGCATCCCCAGGAAGCATAAAAGTGCGCTCTCCGTATTTCAGGCGCACTACCAGTGAATCGTTGTTCTTCGGCGACAGTCCAATTTCTTGCGACGCACTCTCCGGTCAGAGCAATTGCGTTTCGACCCCGTCCCACGCAAACACGTTTCCACGGACTTCGTGCAAAACTAGAATCTTCCTTTCGCGCGCCAGCCTTTCCAGATTTGCCAAGGCCGCCGACTCGACTTCGCGTCCAATCCACAATGTCCCCACGTGGAAGTTTTACAGAATCGTCGTCAATCCTCCGATGTGATCCTGATGAGCGTGCGTCAGCGCCAGAACATCCAATTTTTGAAAACCTCGCGACCACAAATACGGCGAAACGGCTTCCTCCCCCGGATCAATCCCGTTGTGCACCTCACGCTGAGAATATCCGCCGAATGCTCCTCTCCCATCGATGAGCATCGTTTTTCCATGCGGCGATACAACAAACAGCGAATCCCCTTGTCCTACATCTAACACTGTCAATTCCAGCTTTCCCGCCGCCCAACGCGGCGCGAATCACTGGCGGCCTCTGCTCCACAACGGCAACGTAGGCAAGTAAAACAGTGAGCGTGGTCAACGCCGTCCAGAAAGGCGTGAGCTTTAGCGCGCTGCCAATCCAAAACAGAAGCACAGCAATCGCCCCCACGTGCAGCCCCGCCACGACCAGCACATGAAACACGCCAGTTTTTTGAAAATCAGCGGACTCCGCACGGTCCACAAAGCTCCGGTCACCCAAGAGCATCGCGCGCAACACGCCTCCAACTTCCGGCTTGCTCTCGAAGAGCGTGTCAATCTCGTCGCGCAATCTGCGGCGAGCGCGCCAGAAGTGTCGTCGCGGTTGTTCGGGATGCCGCTGTCCGCTCCATCAGCTTCGGCGCGCGCAACGTAGCAACCAGATCAATGTTCTGCTGCTCCAGGTAAGCGCGGCGATCAAACGCACCGTCATCGCGGAATACCTGCGGGCGTTTCGCTTCGGTCGCGACGACGATTTCGTCCTCCCGCATGAACTTCCGGCACGCTTGCGTGCTCCTGACTTTCCGAAAAGCTCAACCGCAATCCGCCGCGCACATGTTCGAACGATCCCTGATACTCCACTCCCGTCAATGCAATCTCGTACCCGTAGCCCACGGCAATCTCATGGCACTCTTCGCAACCTCACCAGAGTTTCAATGTGATACGTCTGCGGAAACAAATCGAACAAGTGCATCTCTGTCACTTCATATCGCACGCTTGGCCCTGCAATTTCCTTCGGCTTTCGCGTCGAGCTAGTCAGAACCGCCAGATCCCTCGCCAGCGTAGATGGGTCGCATGACAGATAAACGATTTCCGCGGCTCCAAGCTCCGCAAGTTTCGCTGCCGTCTCCGCTCCCAATCCCGCTCGCGGTGGATCCAGTACCACAAACTCCGGTCGCTCCTTCGTCTTCTTCAAAAAATCTTCCGCATGTTCGTTGTGCGTTGTGACCGAGACTCCCGCGGCCTCCGCGTTCGCATAGAGATCGCGCGTCGCCGCAAGATTTGCGTCCACGCATACAACTCGTTCGAACGCCCGCGCCAGCGGCATCGTAAAAAATCCCACGCCGGAATACATATCCAGCGCCAGTTTGCCTTTCGCCCCAGCCGTCACCGTCTTCAACAGATCCTCGATCAAAAACCGGTTCACCTGAAAAAAAGACAAATGGCTCACGCGAAATTTGAACCCGCCTGCCTGGTGAATCAAGTACCCCGGCCCCGTCAGTTCGAACTTGTCTTTCTTCTGGTCCAGCAGCAGCAAACTATCGATCTGCGGAATCGCCCCTCGCAGCGCAGCAGCAAGTTCCGCGGCAGGCTTCGGAAATCGTTCGAAGGCCACGTTCAAAGCAATCTTCTTGTCTGCCGAATCCGCAAACGCCTCGATCTCCAGAATCCCCTCGGGCAAACGACCAGACCTAGCCATCTCCTGCAATTTTCCAAACGTCTCCGCCAGCCTCGGCGAAAGCACCGGGCACTCGTCAATCGGCACGATGAACGAACTCTCCGGCAAAAAATATCCCAGCGCCCGCGGCATCCCGCTCTTCACCGCCCACTGCGCGCGGTTCCGATACGCGTAAGGCTCCGCCGTGTGCTCCTGAATTGCTCCGTCCCACGAAATTCCGCCCAACCGTGACAGTGTTTCCCGCAAAATATCTTTCTTCAGCCGGACTTGCTCGCCAGCAGAAATGTGCTGATAGTGGCACCCGCCACACGTTTGATAATGCGGGCACGGCGCTTTCACGCGTTCCTTCGAAGCCGCCGTCACCTCCAGCAGCTTTGCCCACACTACTTTTTTCTTCTTTGATTTCTCCGCCGCGCGCACCTCTTCTCCCGGCAGCACAAACGGCACAAAAACAGTATTCCCATCGGCGTGCGCCAGCCCGTCTCCGCCATACACTAGCTTCTCAATCGATAATCGTAACTCGTCTGACATCTCTGTAAACCCCATTCTGCGATTTTTCGCCTGGAAAGAAAAGGTAATTGCTTCCGGAAAGCATGCTTCAGGAAAAGTAGTACAAGCTCAACCGCGGCAAACGAAATTCCTCGAGCAGCCGCTTCTGCAGATATTGTTTTTCGACCAGCGCAATCTGCTCCGCCTTCATTTTGCGCCGGTACGTCGCAAGCTGCCCGTCCATCTCGCGTCGAATCTTCAGCATTGTTTCTTCGCTGGCGTGACTCACCAGCAACGCGTGCAGCTTGTCGTCCAAAATCGTCAGCCGCCTCTCCAAATCTTCCAAGTCCAGCGCACCCGGCGCATCGAGCAGGGTCGCCGTCCCGCCAAGCGACTCCGCGATCTCGCGAAGTCTTTCCCCTAGCGCCGCGCTCGTTGATCCCTGCCCGTCCGCCGCCGCAACAATCTGCGCCCCATTCTTCGCAAAGTACTCTCGCAGCTCCTCTCGCGAAAACGGCTCCTTCGCCGCGCCCTTGCCATTCTTCGGCGCGCTCCCCGCCGCCGCCTCCAACTGCTCTTCCGCTGCTTCCAGCACCGCATCCGTGCAATACGCCAGGCTCTTCAACGGTTTCCCGGCGCCTCGCCGCGACTTTTGATAACTCTCAAACGCGCTATCGATCCCCTTCAACACCGCATCCAGCGGCACGCCCGCCTTCTGCCACGTCTCCATGATCGCCCAGTCCAGCGGCGACACCAGCAAATGCGCCCCGCGCTTCTTCCAGAAATAATTTTCAATTTCCGTGAAGTAGTTGAAGTAGTTCCAACTGTCCATGTGATTTGCCAACACGACGTCGCGGATCAAATTCCATCGCGCTCGAAAAGCAGAAGCGCGTCACGCTCCCGCGCGAAAAACTATTTCTGAACTTTCTTCGCCGCCGTCCCCGCGGGCGCATTGCCGTGCGTCCCGCGATTCGCCCCCGCCCCGCGTCCCGCTTCCGTCGGCTGATTCTTCTCCCAAATAATCCGCAATCCCGTCAACGTCAAGAAGTCATCAGTATCCTGAATCAGCTTCGATCCCTTCGCCACCAACCTCGCCTGCCCGCCCGTGGCCACGACCTTCACATCGCCGCTCATCTCCGCCTTCATCCGCGTCAACATCCCGTCCACCATATCCACCGCGCCGTAGTAAAGCCCGGCCTGCATGTGCGTCACGGTGTTTGTCCCAATCACTTTTCCCGGATCCTTGATTTCCACGCGCGGCAACCGCGCCGCCCGCGCAAACAGTGCCTCCGAAGCAATCCCCAGCCCCGGAGCAATCACTCCGCCCAAATATTCCCCGCGCGCCGAAATCGCATCAAACGTAATCGCCGTCCCAAAATCCACCACGATGCACGGTCCGCCATACTTATGAAACGCCGCCACCCCATTCACAATCCGGTCCGCGCCCACTTCCAGCGGATTGTCCACCAGCACCGCCATCCCCGTTTTCACGCCCGCTTCCACGAACAGCGCCTTCTGCCCAAAATAAATCCGCGACATTTCCGCAAGCGTCCAATTCACCGGCGGCACCACCGAACTGATAATCACGCCGCCAATCGCATCGCGGTCCAGCCCCGCCAGCGTGAACAGATTCCGAGTCAACACGCCGTATTCATCAATCGTCTGTTGCCGCGCCGTCGTCAAACGCCAATTCGCAATCAACTCTTCGCCGCGAAAAACGCCCAGCACCGTGTTCGTGTTCCCGACATCGATCGTCAGCAGCATCTACCGTGCCTCCGTCACGTCGCCCGAAATCACCGTCACCACCGCTCCATCATCCCGCTTCACGGTCAACAATCCCTCCGGCCCCAACCCCGCCGTCACACCCGCAAAACTCTCCGTCCCGCTCGTCACGCGCACGCGCTTCCCTCTCGCATAACTCGAAACCGCCTCGAATTTTGCCGTCACCGCTCCCGGCCCTTCCCGCAAAAATCGATTGTAGTCGTTCTCGAATTCCCGCAGCAACCGCACCAGTAATTCCAGCCGTGAAACCTGCTTGCCTGTTTCAATGCGCAGCGAACTCGCCGTCGTTCCCAACTCTCCTGGGAATTTCTCCTGATTCACATTCAGCCCAATCCCCACAATCACAAACCGCACTTGCGACGGCTCCGCATGCATCTCCGTCAAAATTCCGCCCACTTTCTTGCCGCCAATCATCAAATCATTCGGCCACTTCAGGTCCGCCGCCAGCCCCGTCGTCGCTTCGATCGCCGCGCGTGCCGAGAGTCCTGCCATCATCGTCAACAGCGGTGCCTGTACCGGCGCCAGCCTCGGCCGCAAAAGCAAAGTCACATAAATTCCCGTCGCTCGATCCGATTGCCATGCCCGTCCCGCGCGCCCCTTGCCCGCCGTCTGTTCTTCCGCCAGCACCACCGCGCCTTCCGGCTCGCCCGCATGCCCCAATTCCAGAGCCACGCGATTCGTTGAATCCACTTTAAAAAAATGATAAATGTGCTTCCCGAAAAGCCCGCCCTTCAATCTCTGCCGCAGCATGTCCGGCGTCAAAATATCCGGCACGCGTTCCAAGAAATATCCTTCGCCTGCTTTTCCCTTTACGCGGACACCCAGCCCGCGCAGTTGCCGCGCCCACTGCCACACCATCGAACGCGACACACCAATCTCTTTCGCGATCCGCGCCCCGCTGATCACAATCGTGGCGTTCTCCGCCAGCAGCGTCAGCAGCGCCGCCAGCCTCTTATCTGTTATTCCTGGGAGTGTCTCTTGAGCCATCGAGTTCGCGCGGCGCCCGTTCCGCGCCGCCTAAGCTTACGTTTCCCTGTCGCGCCCCACAAGCTCATGTAGGGTCCGCCTTCAGAGGCGGACCGTTGGGCCTTATGCGCCGCTTTTGTCCAACTGTTTCAGCCGATCCTGTAATTTCTGCAATTCCACGCGCTGTTCGTCCAGAGTGGCTTGCATACCTCGAATAATTTTCTCCGGAGCTCGATTGCAAAATGTTTCATCTCCGAGCTGTTTTTCCTTCGCCGCAATCGCTCTCTGCAAACCGTCGACTTCTTTCCGCAGCCGCAAGCGCACACTGTCTGTGGATACCACAGTGGCTCGCAGGTTAGTTGGGGGAGCTGGTGGGTAGGCTATCCTGGCGTCGAATTGTGCCCCTGAGCTCATCATGCCGCCATCCTGTTGTAGCGGCTCCTGAGAGATTGTGAGTTCCGAGAGCATAGCCAAGCGGACAATCGCGTCACGGCTTCTTTTAATCGAATCGCGGGTCAATCCGTCCCAAACAAACAGCTGTGCCGCCACTCTGTGTTTAGGGTCGAGCTTCATGTCCGATCGAATCGTTCGCAACGCTACTATCACCTGCTGAAGCAGTTCGAACTGCATTAGATATTCCAGGCGTAGTTGCTCTTCCGTTGGTTCAGGAAATGTTTCCAACGCAATCGACTTTGCTTCAGGTTTTTGAGGTAATTGATGCCACAACTCCTCCGTCAAAAATGGCATAAATGGATGCAGCAGCCGCAGCGCCGCATCAAATCCCGCAAACAAGTTTTTCCAAGCCACAACGGCCCGTTCTCGGTCCGCATTCTGCAGTTCCGGTTTCACCCACTCGATGTACCAGTCGCAAAAATCCCCCCAAAAAAACTGATAGATAACTTGCGCAGCTTCGTGAAAGCGATAGTTTTCGAGAGCAGTTTTGACACCACTTGCCGTTACTGCGAGTCGATTGAACAGCCATCCGTCTACGAGTTGAATCGCACCCCTGAATGCGTGAGGTGCCTTCTCGCGCTCCTCTGGTCGGGCAAGTTCCTCGAGAGTGATTCCCGTCTGCTCAAACTTCTCCAAATTCACGAACAAAAACCGCGCCGCATTCCAAATCTTGTTCGCAAAATTCCGGGCGCCAGCCAGCCGGTCGTCCGACAAAATAATGTCCGTCCCCGGCGCCGCCATCGACGCCAGGCAAAACCGCATCGCATCCGTCCCATACTGCTGATTTAGCACTACCGGGTCGAGCCCTGTCCCCTTCGACTTGGACATTTTCTCGCCGCTGCCCGTCCGCACCAGCGAATGCAAATACACCGCGCGAAACGGCACTTTCCCCGTGAAGTGCATTCCCAGCATGGCCATCCGCGCCACCCAGAAAAACAAAATGTCGTAGCCCGTGATCATCAGGCTTGTCGGATAATATTTTTCAAAATCCGCCGTCTTCTCCGGCCAGCCCAGAGTCGAAAATGGCCACAGCCCCGAGCTGAACCACGTATCTAGCACATCCGGATCCTGCGTCAGCTTTCCCGATCGGCATTTCGTACATTTCGCCGGCGCTTCTTCCGCCACGATCAGCTGTTCGCAATCCCCGCAATACCACGCCGGAATCCGGTGCCCCCACCAAAGCTGCCGCGAAATCGTCCAATCGCGAATGTTGTCGAGCCAGTTCAAAAACTCCTGCCGCCGATTATCCGGCACAATCTGAATCGTGTTTTCTTTTCCTGGAGAATACTCACGCACCGCTTGCAGCGCCGGAGCCGCCAGCCCTTTCATCGCGCAGAACCACTGCGTCGATATCCTCGGCTCGACAATCGTCTTGCTCCGCTCGCAAATCCCAATCGCGGAAACATGGTCCGCCACCTTTTCAAGCAGTCCCTGCGTCTTCAAATCCTCCACAATCTTCTTCCGCGCTACGAACCGGTCCAATCCCGCGTAAGCTCCGGCTGCCGCACTCATGTGCCCGTCATCGGTCATCACGTCGATTTCCGCCAGCCCGTGCCGCTTGCCCACTTCAAAGTCATTCGGATCGTGCGCTGGCGTAATCTTCACCGCGCCCGTCCCGAATTCCCGGTCCACCATCGCATCAGCAATGATCGGAATCTCCCGATTCATCAAAGGGAGTAACACCTTCTTGCCCACAAGATGTTTGTACCGTTCATCCTCCGGGTGCACCGCCACCGCCGTATCCCCCAGCATCGTCTCCGGCCGCGTCGTCGCTACCACTACATATTCCTTCGTCCCCGCCACCGGATAGCGGATATGCCACAAATGTCCCGCGCGATCCTCGTGGTTCACTTCCAGGTCGCTCAACACCGTCAAACAAACCGGGCACCAGTTCACCAGCCGCGTCTCGCGGTAAATCAACCCCTCGTTGTAAAGCTGCACAAAAACCTTGCGCACTACCCGCGACATCTCCGGCGAAAGCGTAAATCTCTCCCTCGACCAGTCGCAGCTCTCGCCAATTCCCCGCATCTGCTGCGTGATTTGCCCGCCCGCCTCTTCCTTCCACTGCCAAACCCGCTTCTCAAACTCCTCCCGCCCCAGCTTGTGATAATCAATCCCTTGATCCATCAACTGCTTCACCACCACGCGTTGCGTCGAAATCCCGGCATGGTCCGTTCCCGGCAAGAACAACGTGTTGTACCCCCGCATCCGGTGCCACCGCGTCAGTATGTCGATCTCCGTATGCTCCAGCATGTGCCCGATGTGCAGCGAGCCCGTCACGTTCGGCGGCGGTATCACGATCGAAAACACTGGTCCCGGAGCGTTCAGGTCCGCCTTGAATAGCTCCTCTTTGACCCAGTATTCCGCCCACCGCGGCTCTATCTGCTGCGGTTCGTATGCTTTAGCAATCTCTCTACCCATCGGAAACCAGTCTCCACCTTGCAGCGGCGGGCCTTGGCCCGCCAACTCCACACACATAAAAGCAATCCTCGACTATACGGGGGAAAATCCAACTCCGTCAATTCCGTCCCCCAAACCGACAGAACTGCCCCTAGCCATTCCATCCCTTAACCTCGGGAAGCAAGTCCTTTAGAATGAATACTTATATAAGTGTATCAAAACAAATGACTTTAATTGTCTTTAGGATGAATGCTTATGCAAAACCCCGGGGGGAGGGTCAATTATCGTTAACCACCATGTCGGCCCAGAAACCCGCCTTCGGAAGTCTGCTTGCCGGCTCACACCTCTGCGCATAACCGCAACGCAGCTTCACCTGCATCTAGCTTTTTAAGGGGAGGGAACCGCTACTTCTTCGCGTTCAACTCGTCGCGAACCATCGATTCCACGACGTTCTTCAGAATGTCTCGCGTGACCGCCTGTAGCATATCCGGATTCATCTTGGCGAGCACTTTTGCCACGAGATCTTCCATGCTTGGTTCAGGAGCCTTGGCGTTCGTGTCTGTATCCGCTGCGGGCGCCTGCTGCACTGCAGTCTCTGCAACCTGCTGGGCCTCTTCGCGAATCGCTTCTACGGTCGCTGCCGGCAACGCTGCTTCGACTACCTTGGCTCTCGCCTCATCGCTCAAAACCGGCGCGAGGGTATCCACCGTTGCAGCGGGATCTTCCTTAGCTGTTTCTTCGTGCACGATATCTTGCGCCCCGGAGTAGAACGTCGTTTCCGGTGCTGCGTTTGCCGCTGGTGCGCCGCTCTCAGGCGCACTCGTGGTTGGAGTATCCCACGTAGATGCGAGCCGGCTTGCCTTTTGCGCTTCCGCGTCCCAAGGGCTTGGTACTGAGGAGAACCAGGAGCTTCCCGCAGGCTTTTCGGGCTCCGCAGGAGTCTCAACTTTTTCAGGGGCAATCGCCGGTGTCTCTGCATGCACTTCTGCAGAACTCTTGGCTACGACTTCTGGGGCAACATGCTGTTCCAGTGCTGCCGGAGCAGGCTGCTCCATCGTTGCCGCTTCCAACACCGCAGGCGATGGTTTCAATGCGGCTACCCAGGCATCTTCCGTGAACGGCGCAATCGCTGGACGAGGCACTCTGCTTTCGGAAACCGGCGCATCCTTCACCATCGCGCCGACGCTCTGCTCTGTTTCCGCTGCTTCCTGATATCCGGAGACCTCTTTTTGCGGCGCCCAGGAATCATTCCGCATTTTGCGCGCCGGACCTTCGGAGAACGCCGTTTCGCGCCAATCTTTCGCCGGGCCGGTCGCCGCAGGCTCTTCTTCCATTGACTCTTCACCGCCTGCATCGCGGCGCCAGGAAGCGCTGCCACTCTCGTCTTCTTCCTCTTCCTCGACTTCGTCTTCCTTGTCGCCGGACTTCCAATCCCGCTCCAACTCCGGCCGTGCCGTTGTTGTGGCATAGGCGATGTCATCTTCGGACTCGGTCGTTGGAGATTCCAGAAGATTGCCAAAGGCGAGCGGTTGCGATCCCGCGTCAATTTTCACTGGCGGTGGGATGGTGGATACCTCTTCAGGTACCGGCTCGCTCTCAACCGTAGGGAATTCCTGGATGGGCGTCATCGAACTCATACTTGGAAGACCGCGGCCCGCAGTCGTTCGCGGCGTCAGCATTTCCGCCACGCGAATCGGTTCTTCGTGCACCTGCGGCGGCGGCGCAACTCCTCCGACCGATACTCCCGCCCGCGCCAGAGCGGACTTCACCATCGAAATCAGCGGATCTGGCGGCACAAACGGTTTTTTCAAAACACCGTCCGCGCCCACTCGCTGTGCTTCCTGTTCATCCAGTGGATCGAAGGCCCCTACCAGCAGAATCACCGGAATGTGCGCCAGCGTGCTGTCTGACTTCACGTACTGGCAGACTTCATAGCCGTTTCGCACCGGCATGAACACATCGGCAAGCACCAAATCGGGGCGGATATCCGAAATCTTTCGCACGGCCGCTTCGCCATTGCCTACGGCAACAACGTCGATACCCTGATCCTTCAGGGCAAGCCCCACCATTTTCTGGATGTTGCTGTTATCGTCGGCAACAAGGATCCTGGCCACTAAACGTCCTCCGGATGTGCTTCACCCGTTTTTCGCGAGTCAAACGCGTTGTTCTCGCAATCGTTTCGCGGTCGCAAAAATAGTCAAACGTTTCGCGTCCGCCGATTCTTCAAGACTCCACAGTATTGGAGCATCCGGCGGATTAGCCGTCAATCGCAACGCAGTACTCGTGTGTCGGAAATGGATATGGCACTGAGGAGCCCTTCCCGGGCCACGGCGCGGCAAAAAACAAGGGGTGCGGCAGCGGCCGCACCCCTTGATCCCATCCCGTTTTTCGGTTTAGAAAATTACCAAGGCACAAGCTTGCGCAGGCCCTTCTTTTTCTTGCTGGTCGATTCTTTCTTCGAGTCGCCGCTATTTTGTGAGTCGCCGGTCTTTGCATCCGTCGCGTCGGACTTCGTCTCTGTTCCCGCCGTAGCCGTGTCACTTTTCGCTGCGGTCCCGGCTTCTGTCGCATCCGGTTTCGCCGGCGTGTCCGATGAACTCTCGGCCGCAGGCGGTTTTGCCGCATTCTCGCTTGGCGCAGAGTTGACAGGCGCTGCCGCTGGGTCGGCAGGCGGCTGGCTCGTTGCGGGAGGAGTCCCCGCGGCGTCGCTCGTCGTGCCTTCGCCAGTCGCCGGAGTTACACTCTCGGCCGCACCCGTGGCTCCGTTCGTTCTTGGCGTTACCACCGCGATGAGTCCGGTGCCGCCGCCAACCCCGGATTGTCCTCCCGGCTTCAGTATGTCCGCAGGCGACATCGTGTCGGACTCTGGCTGCAGGTTCGGGGCTCCGTGTGTCGCCGCCAAGTGTATCTCGCCACTTGGCCCGTTAGATATAAGTTCCAACGGCCGCTTCACCAGGCTGGTGTGCGGCCGAGGAGTATTCTGTTCCGCGGTCATCCACGCGAGGGAATTCGGATCGGGTTGCGGGATGGGAGCGCCGAAGGACTTCAGCTTGCCCTTTGCGCCGGGCACCATGTTGGACAACGGGTAATTCTTCACTATTCTCCCGTAGTAGAGCGCGGCAACTTCTTTGTGCTCGCTCTTCTCCAGGATGTCGCCCATCATCCACAGGGCCTGATCGGACTTGCTATAGAGCGGGTAGCGGTTGGTGACCGCCAGCAACCTGGCCGCCGCGGCGCGCTTATCACCCTTCACGTAGTAGTAGTAGCCAATCCGGTAATCGCCTTCGGCCAAGACTTCCTGGACTTCCCGCAAGTGCTGCTCCGCCTGCGGAGCCAGCGGGTCATTCGGATACTTCTGGAGAAAAATCTGGAACTCTTCCTCAGCGGCTACTGCATGGCTTCTGTCGCGGTCCGGCTTGTCCATTTGCTTGTAGTGCGCCATGGCCACTTGCATCTGCGCGTACGTCGCTTCTGGCAGGAAAGGGAAGAAGACGCCAAAGTCCTTATAACCGGAGATCGCCAGCGCCAGGTTCGACGTCCCACCCTCTTTGTAATAGGAGTCCGCAATCGCCAGCTTCGCCTTGGCCAGGTACTCGCTGTCCGGATAGGTATTGATCAGGGTCTGCATGTTCAGGCGGCCTACTTCCTGCCGTCCATGCTTGATGTCATCTATAGCTCTGTCGTAGAGAATCTTGTCAGGTTGGGCGCTATTGTCGACGGACGTGGACTTGTTGACCTTTTTCTTCTTGTGGAAGATCTGCGCGTTGCTGGTCGTTGCCCCCAGCAAAAATAGCGCTCCAAGAACGCAGAGCGCTACAGACTTCCCAGGCAAATACGGCTTGAAGGTCGCACCATTCACTGTTCGGCCCAAACTTCACCTCTCTTGCGAATCTCGAGATCTTCGCGGCAATCCCGGACTAAATCTACTGGATGACAGTGTACCGTCCCCGGACTTTGGCCGCAGGACATCTAATTATACCCTGAACCAAAGGCCAGGTGGAGCAGGAAGTTTGCCCTTCCGAGCAGGTCCCAGCTACCCCACCTTACCCTCTGTGATGCACCATTTCGTCCCTGAGGGTTGCCTCGCCACCCTCCCCGCACTTCAATTATTTTCAACAAAATGTAACAATCTTCCCTCTCACCATGGCTACTATACGTCGTTCACGCTTCCGAGGAGCCGCGGCCAGCCGCCCAATCAGCTAAATGGACAAACGCAAATTTCTCTTCGTCTCGCTCTCCGGTCTGATCGGCGACATCGCCTGGCAAGTTCTCAAGGAAGGGCACGACGTCCGCTACTACATCGAAGCCGAAAAAGAGCGCGACATCGCTGACGGCTTCGTGCCCAAATCAAAAGACTGGGAACGGGACGTAAAGTGGGCCGACATCGTCGTGTTCGACGACACACTGGGCCAGGGCGCCAAAGCTCGCGCGCTGCGCGCAGCCGGCAAGCCTGTGATCGGGGGAACGGAGTACACCGATCGTCTGGAAGATGATCGTTCCTTTGGGCAGGAGGAGCTGAAAAAAGCCGGCGTCAACATCATTCCTTACCAGGATTTTGACTCGTTCGATCCGGCCATTGAGTTCGTGATGAAAAATCCGGACCGCTACGTCATCAAGCCGAGCGGGGAAGCGCAAAACGTGAAGCGGCGCTTGTTTGTCGGCGAAGAAGAAGACGGCGACGACGTCATCCGTATGCTCGAAGCCTACAAGCGGGCCTTCTCTGAAGAAATTAAGGTTTTCCAGTTGCAGCGGCGGGTCACCGGAGTGGAAGTAGCCGTCGGTGCGTTTTTCAACGGCAAGAAATTCATTTCACCGGTCAACATCAATTTCGAGCACAAGAAACTATTCCCGGGAAATATCGGCCCGCCAACCGGTGAAATGGGAACGTCGATGTTCTGGAGCGATCCGAACCGCCTGTTCAATCACACTCTGCTCAAAGTCGAGCCCAAGCTAGCGGAAGAGGGCTACGTCGGGTACATCGACCTCAATTGCATCGTCAACAACAACGGCATCTATCCGCTAGAATTCACTAGCCGTTTTGGCTATCCGACGATCAGCATTCAGCAAGAGGGCATGCTCACGCCCATCAGCGATCTTTTTTGGGAGCTAGCCACTGGCGCCGAGCCGAAATGGCGCACCCGCAGCGGCTTCCAAATAGGCGTACGCATCGTCGTCCCGCCGTTTCCTTTCGATGACGATCCAACATTTGAATCCTTTTCCAAAAACGGCGCCATCGTCCTCAAAAAACCCAACTACGACGGAATCCACATCGAAGATGTAAAAGAAGTGAAAGGCCAATGGCTCATTGCCGGCACGAGCGGCGTCGTCCTGGTCGTTGTCGGCATCGGCCAGACCATGCTCCAGGCCCAGGCACAGGTCTACTCCCGCATCAAGAACATCATGATCGCCAACATGTACTACCGCACCGATATCGGCGACCGCTGGGTGGAAGACTCCGACAAACTCCACAACTGGGGATACCTGCGTTAACAGTGGCACAGACTTCAGTCTGTGCTCCGATGAGGCTAGCCGCCCTTGTAAGGAAACTGACTCAGGGAGGCTGCGTGATCGTAGATCGCCAGCGCCACACGCTGAGCAGCTTGCGAGCTGTCTCGTCGAATGAATTCTATGATGCGGGAAAAATCATCAGCAGCCGCTGGTGACCACCGAATCTGCATTTAGGAACGAAACATCTTCTCGATCCGAGTTCCCACTTCTTCGTGCGTCAAAAACTGTCCACGGTCGAGCTGGTCCAGGCCCTTCTTCACCTGTTGGCGGAACCACGCATCATGCTCGACGTAGTTTTCCAAGAGCTGTTGGACGTACTCTGCCGGCGCGCTATGATTCTCCACCGCGACCCGTTCCACTTTCGCCTGCAATTCCAGCTTCAGGTGAAGTTCCATAGCCCTTAGCGTAGGCATGTCCGCCCGTCAGGTCAAGAGCCGACACAGCGCTTTGGCCCAGACACTGCTCGCGCCCCAACCGCTACGAAGCTATCTCGAGAAGTAGCCGGTTTTGGCGCGGACTTTTACGCCCTCGCGTTTAGTCTTGATGACAATTTTGCGGAAGCTGTCGTCTTTCAGTGGGTCCGTGGGGTAGTAGCCCAACTCGTAGGAAGTTCGCAGTTCTTCGGCGATTTGGCGGAAATACGTGTGGGCGTCGGTGGTCTCGGCATCGATATGAGCGCCGCCGGTTTCGCGCGCCACGCGGTCCATTACGCTGATGCCGTACTTGTTGCGTGCGGTGAGCTTGCCGTGCTCTTTATCCGTGTAGCGAATCGTGTACACGATGACGTTTTCGCTTTGCGCGGTTTCGATGGCCGTCATCATGTCGTGGGAGCTGGAATTGTCTTCTCCATCGCTGAAAAGCAGAATGGCGCGGCGGCCGTCTTCTCGCGCCAGTTTTTCGGTGACGGAATAATAGATCGAGTCATAGAATGCCGTCCCGAGATCCCGCGATTCCGCAGGTCCCAGCTCTGGAAATTTTCCTGTGGACTTCTGATAGAGCTTCCACTGGTCGAGCAAATCCCCTGCCGACTGCGAAAAATCACTTACCAGCCGAATATGATTGCCAAATCCGACCAAAAACACGCGGTCTTTCGGCCCCAAAACGTCCTTGAAGAAAACCTCCAAATCATTCTTATGTTGTTTGGAAAAATGATCCTGGCTTCCACTGGCATCGACAACTACGCCCAGCGTTAAAGGCACATCCAAGCTGCGCGAAAAGTAAGTTACCTTCTGCGGAACCGCATCTTCGATGACATCCACATCGTCCTGTGTGAGATTGTCGACCAGCGCGCCGCGCGCATCCCGCGCCACAAAGGCCACGCTCACCAGGTTTACTTTGACGCGGATCGGCTCCTGGGTGCGGCTAAGCGTGACACCGAGCGTGGCGCAGAGTGTCAGAAGCAAGAGTCCGGCCGCTGCCAGCAAGCCGAAGCGAGGGCGCTCCCGCGTTTCCGTTTGGTGAAACATCAGGCGGGAGTCTTACCCTCGTCGCTGCGCGCTTCAAGGTAGACGATGTTAAAAATGCAGCCCGCGCCATTCGGCTTCACGCTGACGATACGCTGCTTTTCTTTGGAACCAACCTTGAACAGCAATCCGCCTGGATCCGGATGGTCGTCTCCGCAAGTCAGTTTTTTCGAGGACTCGTTCTTATCTTTGTCGGCCTGGGACTTTGAGCTGTCGCTGCAATTCAGGACCGTCCCGTACTTTGCAAGGGCCTTCTGGTAGTACGCTGCCACTTTTTCCTGTGAGTCGTCCGACTCCATCTTTAGTGCGATCAGCTTGAAGCCGAACGTGGTTCCCCAAAGTCCCAATTTCGCGCCGGAGGAATCGTCCTTCTCGTCCTTGTGCGGCTTTGCGCCCGGATACAGCGGCAACCCCGCTTCCTTTGCGGTCGCTTGAGCGCTGATTACCAGCCCGCCGACGTCGCTACCATCTTTTCCTGTGACGGTGACATTGACGCCGGTTTTGTCTTTCTCCTGGGCCGCCATACCAAAAGACGATAGGATCAGCGCGCCGCATAGAGCGGCGATACACAGCGCCAGGTAGCCAAACCTGCTGCGCATGGATTTCCGTTCGCCTAAGGCCAAATTCTTCATACCACCCTCCTTCACAACCGTCTTATTCCTAAGGACGAGATACCAACGTGATTGTTTCATTCGCGAGCTTGCCCGTCCAACCTAGATACGATACGCGCACCGGCGATGTTCCCCGAATTGCGCACCCTGTCGAGCTAGCGGACAGGCAAGTGGGCGGAGCCCACCGTGAAAACAGGCCCGCCTCTTGGGAGTTTTTTTGAAGAGACAGGGAACGCGGGAATATTTTTCGGTGTTCAGCGGTCTCTGCAATTGGTAGTGTGTGTGCGTTGTCTGTTCCGCAAACTGACTTGCAAACAGGAGAGTGCGAATGAAACGTGCCTTAGCTCTGCTGGTTTTGCTGGCCGCTACGCCGGTTACCGCTCCGCTGGCGCAAGAGGCACAAAAACCAGAAATGGCGAAGATGACGCTGAAGGTTGGCGACACCGCGCCAGACTTCACCCTTCTCAGCGATGAATGGAAGACGGTAAAGCTCAGCGACTTCCGCGGCAAGAAGAACGTGTTCTTGGCCGTGTACGTCCTGGCTTTTACCGGTGGTTGAACGAAACAACTTCAGGCGGTCCAGGCTGGAATCGCCTCGGGTAAGATCGACACATCAGATACAGCAGTTTTCGGCATTAGCATGGATAGTCCTGCTGCCAATGCCGCCTTCGCGAAGCAAATCAATGTCAATTTTCCGCTGCTCAGCGACATGAACCACAAGATGCTCACGACGTACGGTATCTTGAAGGGTTACGATGTCCAGAACGAAACCTACAAGTGGGCGTTGCGGGCGAACATCGTCATCGACAAAGAGGGAGTCATTCGCTTGATTGAAGCGGGCGACAGTGCCGTCGATCCCAACACGGCGCTGACCGCTTGTTCGACGCTGCACAAGAAGGAGCCGGCAAAATAGATTAGACTTGCGGGCCTCGAAGCACGCGACGACTTTGTCCCGTGCTTCGAGGCTTAGAGATTTTTTCTCTTAATAGTCAGCGGTCTCTTTGGTTGCAGGTTGGGCCGGGCAAGCCCGGCCCCTACGGTTTCTCCGCGAAATTCACAACTTCGTTTTCCAGCGGGATCTCGTTTTTGTGGGATTCGGGTGGCCCTGTTGCATCCGCCGGTTTCCAGCCCCAGCCGTGCCCTACCACTTCGAAGGAAGCCAGCGAATAAGGTAAGCCCTCCGCTCCCAAGGGCGAATTTGCATTCTCGATGTGAAAGTGCAAGTGCGGCTCCGTGGAATTTCCCGAATTTCCCACCAGTCCGAGCACCTGTCCGCGCCGAACTCTATCGCCGAGTTTCACGCGCAGCGAACCAGGCTGCAAATGGGCGTAGAAGGCAAAACGCCCGCCACCGATGTCCAGAATGACGTGGTTTCCGCCAACGGTCTCCAGCGTGATAGGCACAGCTCGTGAATTGATTCCCGGAACATTTTCGGGGATGCCGTCCTTCACCTCGGTGACGATACCATCTGCCACGGCGAGCGCATCATTTCCGTAGGCGAGATAATTTTTGTTGTCTTTCTCGTCGTCGTGAAAGGTCTTGCCGTCATCGCGCAACTTGACCCAATCGATGGCAAACCGCTGGGCGATAGCGGCGTGTCCGTCGATGGGAATCAACGCCCGTCTGTGGCCCGATGTATTCGACGGTCCGTTGCCCGCGAGCCAGTGGTCTCCGCGAAGCGGCGCGCTAATGGCGATGGGGCCGCGTCCGACGGGAATGGCCGTCGTTTCCAGTGTCTGCTCATCGGGATACGTTCCTATTTTGACGGTGAGCCGCTGGCGGATCGTCGCGGGCACGGCGTTCTCTGTATCGAACGTCGCCCACATATAAACGACAGCCATGCTTCCGCCGGCCAGTTTTGCTTTTTCCGTCGCACCGGGCTGCCCTGGACGCGCCATCACTGCTTCCAACTCCGCGCCGGCATAAGTCACCAGCGGGCGCGCGCTCGCATCGCCGGAAATTGCTTCCACTTTTGTCAGCCGGTAATCCCAGCGATCCATGTTGTTCAAATGGAGTTCGTAGGCGATGTGCCATTTTCCATCGGCCTTGAAGGCGGTCGGGGCAATGGGCACCACGACGTCTACAAACGTAGAGATGGGTTTTTCTTTCGGTCCCTCGACTGGTTTTTGAGCAGCAGCATCTTTCGCGGCTGAATCCTCGGCGGCGCGTGTGAATGTCAGCGGTTGCGCGGGCGTGCCTGCTTGCGTCCATGAGCCTTCCACCGCGGTGTGCGCGGCGTTCAGCGTTCCTTCATACAAGCCGCCGACGGCTTTTACTTCAAAGCGCACGGCGTCGCCCTTCAGCGTTATGTTTTCCATGGGGATCACGGCGCCTTGATCCACGCTGTTCAGTTGCCCGGAGAACGCGCCCTCGGCGGCTTTGGTTATCGTCAAAACGATGCGCAATTTGGCCGCTCCGGCGCCAAGCTCTCCTTTCCATGTTCCTGCCAGATCGGCTTCTGTTTTTGCCGCCTGGGCCGATGCGGGGCAGGGCAGCACGGCGAGAATGGCAAGTGCCAAAGCAAGTGCAACAAATGTTGCAATACGCCGACTCGAAGTACGTTGCAACAGCTTCGGCGCGTCGTGTCTATCGATTTTGTTCCCTATTTTCTTGTGCAAGACCCCTCCCCATCTCTTTCAACGCATGTTTCGTTCTTCACGGTCGTGTGTACAGGCACCGGAATCTTCGCGCGGGTGGGTCTTCCTTGTCAAAGTATTCTTCGAAGCTATTCTCGGTGAGCCCGGCGCTGACAAACTCGTTTATTTCCTCTCGCGTAAGCGGCCACGGCAACTCTCCCAGAGGTTCGCCTTCCTTCCGCCCGCGGACAATCGCCAGCAGTTTGCCTCCCGGTCTTACAAAACTTGCGATTTTTTGAATCGCTTGCGCGCGAAGCGTGACAGGAAGCGCCTGCACGGTATTTGCCTCGTAAACAAAATCAAATTTCCGTTCCCACTCGGTCGGCGGATGGAACAGATCGGCAACCGCGTAGGTCACTTTGCTCTCTGGAAATCTCTTGCGGGCCATGCGAATGGCCGTCTCCGAAATATCAAAAGCGGTCGTATCGAATCCCCACGCCGCCAATTGCTCCGCGTCGTCCCCCAGCCCGCATGCAATCACCAGTGCCTTTTTTTCATGGGTCGACTGCGGGTTCACGGTCCAAAAATCGAGGAGGCCAGTGTTCGCGCCGCGGTCCGCCCACGGCACCACGTTCTGGCCCTGTTCCGCCTCCTTGTAAAGCAATTCGAACCACCCCGTTGGGTCGCCCTTCCGTAGATATTCGGCCGCCAATTCCCGCGCTCTTTTGCGATCTATCATAGACTGCGATTCTACCCCGAGGCGGCAGTGGAAGTAGTATTCTTAGCGCCGAATCGCCACGAGCGAGGTGCAAGCATGTTGTTTCGCGATTTCACTTTTGCCGGCCGAACTCTCCGGAAGAGTCCGATCTTTGCGCTGACTGCGGCTATCACCATCGCTATGGGCGTCGGCGCGAGCACCGCCATCTTCAGCGTCACGAATGCCGTGCTGCTGCGTCCGCTGCCGTATAAAAATCCCGACCAGCTCGTCATCATCCCGACCGATATGCGCAATCGCGGGGTGAAGGACTTTCCTTTTTCCAATGCAAATTACATTGATTTTCGCGAAGCGACGAAGACGGAATTCCAAGGAATCGCCGGAGTATTCACGTTCCCGTTGACGTTGACCGGCGAGGATGGCATGCCGGAACAAGTCCAGGCAGGAGTTGTGACGACAAACTATTTCCGGCTCGTTGGAGCAGGAATCGCACTTGGCCGGGATTTTTCCGACGACGATGGCCAGCCGCAACCGCCCCCACCTGCGCCAGGAACACAATCGGCAACGCCCCCAGCCCGATTGCCGATTATGGCGATCATCAGTTACGAATACTTCAAGCGCCAGTTCGGCTCGAATCCAGCGGTACTAGGGCAGTCCTTGAACAAGGGGAAGCCCTTTAGTCCGCGAGTCATCGGGGTCCTCGCGCCACATTTTCAGATTTATTTTCCAGCCTCCGCGGATTTGGAAGCTGCGCCCGATATCTGGATTGCGAATCGACTCGGCTACAACGCGGAGCAACGGAATAGCGTGTCGATGCGCGTGATTGGCAGATTGCAACCCGGCATCACCGTCGGGCGTGCACAAGCTGCCGCCGACCAGGTTGCCGCGGAGGCGCGCAAACATTTCTCGATTGAAAACACCGCGGGGTACGCCATCCGCGTCGAGCCCATGCGGCAGCATCTCGTCTCGGAAGTTCGCCCGGCCATTCTCGCGCTGATGGGCGCTGTGATTTTTCTTTTGCTCATTGCCTGCGCAAACGTGGCAAACCTTTTATTGGTGCGCGGTTCCCTGCGGGAACGCGAGCTTGCCATTCGCACTGCTATCGGCGCGAGCAGATGGGATCTTGCCCGTCAGATTCTTGCCGAGGCGCTGCTGCTCGCCGGCATTGGCGCGTTAGGAGGTCTCGGCATCGCGTGGTTCGGAATCCACGAACTGCTCGCCATCGCTCCCGCGCATCTCCCTCGGCTCGATACCATTCGAATCGATTCGACCGTGCTGATCTTCACTGTAATCTCAAGCCTCTTGGCCGCTGCCATCTTTGGCTTGGCGCCTGCCTGGCGCGCCGCTCGTCCTGATGTGATGATCGTGCTGCGTGGCAGCAGCCGCAGCGAAGGACTGGCCAGGGGCGGCTTCTCGCGCAAGATCGTCGTCGGCCTCGAAGTCGCTCTCGCATATGTGCTACTCATCGGTTCGGGACTTATGGTCCGCAGCTTTATGGAATTGCAGCGCATCGATCCCGGGTTCAATCCTCACGGGCTACTGACGTTTCAGGTCCAGTCCGATCGATTTCTACAGAAGCCGGAGGAACGCGCTGTCGCCACACGCCAACTCGAAGATCGCCTGCGCGCTATCCCCGGCGTTCAAACCATAACGGCCGCAAGTCCTTTTCCGCTCACGGGCGGCTACAGCCCGATTCGGTGGGGCATCGAAGACGCGCTCTCCGACGCGAGCAAATACAAGGCAGTCGATCCTCTCATCGTGCTGCCTGGCTATTTCGAAGCCATGCGTACGCCACTGCTTGAGGGCCGCACCTATACGGAGGAAGACAACCAACCAGGCCGAACGTACGTTGTCGTGGACAAAATTCTGGCGGATCGTGCCTATCCCGGGCAGTCGGCGGTCGGCAAGCGCATTCTGATCCGCATTCAAACGCCGGAACCCGTGTGGGTCGAGATCATTGGCGTCGTTGCGCACGAGCGCGGCGTATCGTTGAGCGAACCGGGCCGCGAACAAGTGTATTTTACGGACGCGTATATCGGTTCTGGTGCTACCGATCACTGGGCGCTTCGATTCGGCAGCGACCCATCGAAATATGCGGACAACGTTCGCGCCACGATCAAAGAGTTCGATCCGCACCTCCTGGTCACCGACTTGCAGCCCATGGACGCCGTCGTCGAAAAGGCGCAGAGCGGCACGCGGTTTTCGTTGCTGCTGATTGGATCGTTCGCGGTAATCGCAGCTTTGCTGGCTGGCGTGGGACTCTACGGCGTGCTTGCCACGGTGGTGCGGCAGCGCACCGCGGAAATCGGCGTTCGCATGGCTCTCGGCGCTCAGTCCAAGAACATTTTCCAACTCGTCGTGGGCCAGGGGCTACGGCTCGCAGGCATCGGGATCGTCGTGGGGCTGATCGCAGCTTTCTTTCTCACCCGCGGGATGACCACAATGTTGGTTGGCGTGAAAGCCGCCGACCCAGCAACCTACACTGCTATGGCGGTACTGTTCTTTCTCATCGCTGCCACAGCGTCCTGGCTGCCCGCATTGCGCGCGTCCAGCCTCGATCCGGTCGTGGCTCTTCGCGATGAGTGAGTGCCACCAGCGCTGAGTTTCACTGGGCTAAATATAGGACGCGTCTACTCCCGAGGTACATCGGCTTGCAGTTTACGCAAACCACGGCCTTCCGAACCCGTTCGCACTGCAGACTGCTTCATAGCTGAACCCCTTTTTTTCCCGAGGCAAGCGGACTATTTATTCGCCGAAAGGAAGTTGCCAATGTTTTCGTTTAAGAATTTTGCGTCGGCGGGATCGGCAGCTGCTCCCGCAGGGTGTCCCCACAAGGAGGGAATCGGCATCAAGGTCACCACTTTCATAAAGCTCGCCTCGTACTTGGCGTCGGTGACTGGAAAATACAAATCGGTCTCCGAAGGCATATACAAAAAAGGAGCTTTGATGGAGCCCAGGGCCTTCCCCACGTCTCCGCCAAATCCAGGTGTGGTTCCCACGTCGTGCTTTTCCCAAGTCCGCATCTGCAAAATCAGATTGTTCGCGTCCGCGCCCGGAATGAAATTCGTTTTCAGCTCGTTCACAAAACTTTCAAACGTGGTCCCCGGTTTTGCGCCCTCGCGCCACATTTCTTTCCTCCACCACTCCTGCGAGAAAAGCCACGCGGTCCATACGATGGCGAAGGCCTCGATTCCTTTCTTCGGCTGCTCTTTATATTCGCCGTTCGCGAAAACGGGATCCGTGGTTATCGCAGTAATCTCACTTTCGAGCCGCACGATGCCATGTCCATAGGTCTTCGCCGTTCCGGAGGTCGCCACAATCTTGTCCGCAAAAGTCGGGTAGCTCACCGCCCACTGAAAAGCCTGTTGTGCGCCCATCGAGAATCCAACGATCGCGTGCAGGTGCGTGATCTTGAGTTCTTCCGTCAGCAAGCGGTGCACGGCTTCCACGTTGTCGCGAATGGTGGTCACCGGGAAGCGTGGCCCGTGAAACGGCTCCGGCGTATTGCTGGGCGAAGACGAATTGCCGTTTCCAAATAATTCCGTCGCCACGAGAAAAAGCTTTGACGCATCGAGAGCTTTGTCCGCGCCGATGAGCCATTCGTAGCCATGAAAATTCGCCATGTAATGCGACGGCAGCAGCACCACGTTGTCTTTCGCTGCGTTCAGCTTCCCGTAGGTTCCGTACACCACTCGGGCCTGCGGCAAAACCACGCCGCTCTCCGTCTTGAAATTGGCAATCACAAACTCGTGGCGCTCGCCCTTGTCGGCTTTGCTTTCCGCCGCCTCTTGCGCAAACACCGCCTGAACAAAAAAGGTTTGTGAAATCAGGAGAAGCAAAATCGCTTTTTTCATCTCGAAAACCACCTACTTTCCTTTGCGCACCAGCCGTTGTTGAGGAATCACCTCATACTCAACCTTGCGGCGTAGCCGAACGACTTCCAAATTCAGCTTCAGGAGCAGGTATCCTACCACTCTGGCAACAGCTGGCCACGATTCCTTCCGCCACTTCGCATGGGCATGCTACCTAGACCTGTCGGCCCAAAACCGAACGTAACCCGCACCACGCTAGTTATGATTTGGGCGAACCCCAAACAACGTTCTCGCAATTCGTCGTACCATCATAAAAAGGGGCATTGGGGCATCCTTTCGGGAGGCATCGCATTGGGAGCAGAACGCCGTCGCACACCTAGATATACGTTTATAGCCAGCGCCGAGCTTATTGAGGAGACGTCGGATGTGCGCATCGCGACGCGCGTCAGCGAGCTGAGCCTCTACGGCTGCTACCTGGACATGATGAATCCATTTCCCGTGGGAACGCTTGTGTTAGTGAAGATTTCGGCGGGAGACGGCTACTTCGAGGCGAAATCAAAAATCGTTTATGCCCAAGCAAATATGGGGGCGGGTGTCGTTTTCCTGGAGACGGCAGCGGAATACCAGCCTGTTTTGGAGCGCTGGCTGGATGAAGCGGGCAAGGGGCAACAGAATCGCATTGGCTGATTTTGTTGTGTCCATCAGCCCATCTACATTTTCAGCAACCTCTTGGTTGGAGCTCGTTGGCTACTTGCTGTGGTGCTTTTCCTGCTGATCGACCGCGTCGTGCAGGCCCTCGAGTAATTTGCTTTTTTCTTGTGCGTTAGACGTCTTTCGCACGTCTGACCAGAGCGTGTTTCCACTCTTCGCATCAATCAATGTCAGCCGCGTGCAACCCGGTGGTGCCAGCTCTTCTCCTGCTGCGGAGTTTTCGCTGACCGGCTTTGGAATGTAAGTCGAGGTAGCCTCGCCGCCCGGAACAAACTTCACGACGCTGCTGCCGGAAAGCCGCAGCACGAGGTCGGCCTTCTGTGGCGAATCCACGATTTCAAATCGTCCCCACTTGCTCAGCCCCATGTAGGAATCGTGTTGTAGTTCCGCGTCGTTCGTATGGTTATCGACATAAATGGTCTTGGCGGCGAGTACTTTTGTTGGAACTGGCGCCTTCTTATCGTTTGCCTGTGTTAACGCAGGAACCATCAACATTCCTGCGGCCAAGAAGATGGACGTTATTCTGCTCATCGAGTTCATGGATACACCCCTGTGCGGAGATTCGTCGGGCTGGTGAGGGTCCCACTCTAGTTGTCACGGCTTACCGATGTAACTGGACTCCAGGCGCAAAAGAGGTCAAGTGGCGGTGAGTTCTGTATCCCTGTCCACCAGTGTAGGGGAGCAGGGGATCGCTCACGCACCTTGAGGCACGGGCTGAAACCAAAATGGCGCTGTGCGTTGGAACGGCCGAGTTATAGCATCGGCGTCCATGAGCGCTCGCAAAAGAGGTGAGGCGAAGGCTGTCGGGCCGACCCTAAAATGGCTTCGCGCCAAGGAAGAAGAAATGGCGCGCGCCGTTGCCGCGCTTGTAGAAGTCGCTCCGGAAAACCCGCCAGGGAACAACTATCACGCAGCGGCAACACTGCTCGAGACGTACATTCGAAAGTTTGGGTTCGAGGTCGAGCGAATTCGGTCTACGACAAAATCAAGGAGTTCGAAGGACAGGCCCGCGTGTCTGCTTGCGCAGTATGGGCGGGGAGAGCGGACGCTCTATTTTCATGGACATTATGATGTGGTTCCGGCGCAAAGCGCGGAGCAATTCAAGCCACTGCAAAAGGGACATTTTATATTTGGACGCGGGACTTGCGACATGAAAGGCGGCATCGTCGCGATGCTTTATGCAATGCGGGCCTTAAAGGAATGTGGCGCGAGCCTCGACGGCAAGATTGGATTGATGCTGGTGCCTGATGAGGAGACGGGGGGAGAACGCGGCTCTGCCTGGTTGTCGAAGGAAGGATTGCTGGGGCGCGACGGCATCGGGATGTTGACCGCGGAGCCGACCAGCGGCGTGGTGTGGAATGCGAATCGCGGGGCGATTTCGTTGCGGGTTGAGGTGCGTGGGAAATCGGCGCATGTCGGTTTGCAGCACCGCGGAGAGAATGCGTTTGAGCGGATGCATCGGGTGGTGGAACGGCTGCTGGCGTTGAAGCGCGAAGTGGAATCGCGGACGACGCAATACACCATCGGCGACGAACCGGATGTGCAGAATGACGCTGAGTCGCCAGACTCGCGGGGTGGCCATTCGATTCTGATGGTGGGAGGGCAGAGCGGGGGCGGGTCCAACTTTAATGTGGTGCCGGAGCGCTGCTGGTTCACGGTAGACCGCCGTATTAATCCTGAAGAAAACCTGCAGACGGAGAAGGCTCGCTTGATTGGAGTATTGGAGGAGTGCCAGCGGGAGGGAATTCTTCTGCAGTGGGAGATTTTGCAAGAGGCGCCGTCTGCGGCTACTGATGCAGATGAGAGTCTAGGGCAAGTGCTGCGCAGAAGTGTTGCAGACGTAACCGGGAAGCCGCCGCGGTTCGAGATGTGCCCGGGACTTTTGGAGACGCGATTTTACGCGGCACAGGGTATTCCCGCGTATGCCTATGGCCCGGGACTGCTTTCCGTAGCACATGGACCTAAGGAGTATGTGGACATGCGGCGCGTCGTGGAGTGCGCCGCGATTTATGCCCTAACGGCTATGAATATTCTGAAGAAGTAGGTTCCTGTCTCCGCGCTTTGCAATCGGACTTTCGGACTTAACTGGCAAGAGTACTGTTGTGTGTGGTATGACCGTAGCGCTTCATGCAGAAAAATTATGGTGCGTTTGGATTGATGCTGATGCGTGATTTTTATCGGCGAGAGGATGGAGGCCTATGTTCTCGGTGATGCGTTTGCGCGCGGTGAGTTTGTCTGCCGCGCTTGGGTTAATGACGGCAGTTTTGGCGATCGCGCCTTCGCCAGTTGATGCCCAAAAGATAGGTGCGGTTGGGGCGACGGCTCCGACGGCTTCGCAAGAGCCAATCACCGTCGATCAAGCGTGGCAGCACGCGAGCGCAAAATATGATGAAGCGCGCGCAGCGATCCTGAAGGAAGTGGACCGCAAAGGGCACGAAGGTCCATTCCGTCCCGATTGGGAGTCGCTTCAGAAGTACGAAGTGCCCGAATGGTACAAGGACGCGAAATTTGGAATTTTCATTCACTGGGGCGTCTATTCGGTTCCCGCGTTCGGCAACGAGTGGTACCCGCGAAACATGTACCGGCCGGAATCGGAGGAATACCAGCATCACGTTGCTATCTATGGGCCGGTGGACAAGTTCGGCTATAAGGATTTTGTGCCGATGTTCAAGGCCGAACGTTACGACCCGTCAGCATGGGCCAGGCTCTTCAAAGAGGCCGGCGCGCAGTACGTCGTGCCGGTCGCGGAACATCACGACGGATTCGCGATGTACGGCAGTGGCTTGAGCGATTGGACGGCGGCAAAAATGGGGCCGCACCGCGATGTGATCGGAGAACTGGCAAAAGCCGTGAGAGCGGAAGGGCTGCACTTTGGCGCTTCATCGCACCGCGTCGAGCACAATTTCTTCCTGGGCGTGGGACGGCGAATTACCTCTGACATCAACGATCCGAATTTCGCCGCGTTCTACGGGCCTGCGCACAATTGGCTGGAAGCCAAGCAGGGGACGCCTCTCGCCAACGACTTCACGTTTGTTTCCTCGGCGTGGACGGCGGATTGGCTGGCGCGCTCGTCGGAAATCGTCGAGAAATACCATCCCGATATCATGTACTTCGATTGGTGGATCGGGCAGGCCTCTGTGCGCGCGGATCTGGCGCGCTTCGCGGCGTTCTATTACAACACGTCGTCGAAGTACGGCGACCACGTCGGCGTGATCAACTACAAGGACTACGCGATTCAGGAACACAGCGCCGTGCTGGATTTGGAGCGCGGACAGTTGGGAGACATCCGCCCGCTCTACTGGCAGACCGACACCTCCGTTAGCAACAAATCGTGGGGCTACATCAAGGACGATACGTTCAAGACGCCGGAGTTCGTGGTGCAGCAGTTGATTGATGTCGTCAGCAAAAATGGGAATTTGCTATTGAACATCGGCCCGCGCTCCGACGGCACGATTCCGGAAGAAGTCCAGTCGGTCTTGCTCGATGTGGGTGCGTGGCTGAAAGTAAATGGAGAAGCGATCTACGGCACGAGGCCGTGGAAAATTTACGGAGAAGGGCCAACGAAGGTCGCGGCTGGCTCGTTTCACGATACCGACACTGCAGGTTACACCCCGGAGGATTTTCGCTTTACGACAAAAGGCAAAATACTGTATGCAATCGAGCTAGGCTGGCCGTCGAGGGGCGAGGCCGTCCTGCATTCGCTTGGCACCGGAGCAATAAATGGGCAGAAAATCGGGTCCATTGTCCTGCTGGGTTCCGATGCAAAGCTGGCGTTTCAGCAGCAAGCTGATGTGTTGCGGATTCACCTGCCGCCGCAAGCTCCCGGTAAATACGCCTATGCATTCCGCATCACTTTCGAGGGCGCAACGCCTTAGCTCGCACTTGGTGCGGAGTCTCCAGGTACGCCCCGCGCTCGACGATCTGATCTGCCCGTTCGCAACCCTTCAAAAATCACAATCCCGGAAAATTCCAACCGTTGGTTCGATGCTGCGTCGGTAAAGGGTCCGCTGGCCCAGGATTAATCCGTCCAGTCCGCCAGGAAGAGATTGGTCTCGTGAGGGGCTTTGCCGTTGCGATTGGAGGCCCACACGATGCGCCTGCCATCGGAAGTAAACATTGGGAAAGCGTCGAAATCCGGAGCGTAGGTGACGCGAGTGAGCCCCGTGCCGTCCTCGTTGATGAGATAGAGATCGAAATCGCGGCCGTTTTTTGGATCGGCAAGGTTTGAGGCGAAGACGATGCGCTTGCCGTCGGGGTGCCAATAGGGGGCGAAATTCGCCGCGCCGTTGCGGGTGACTTGATGTTTGTTGGAGCCATCGGCGTTCATCACCCAGATTTCGAGATTTCCCGGACGGATGAGACCTTTCGAAAGAAGTTCCTTGTAATCGGCGATCTCTTCCGGCGTTTTGGGATGCTGGGCGCGGTAAACAATCTTCTTGCCATCGTAGGACCAGAAAGGCCCGCCGTCGTAGCCAAGTTCATGGGTGAGCTGCTTCACGTGGGAGCCATCGGCGTCCATCGAATAGATGTCGAGGTCTCCGTTGCGAGTCGAGGTAAAGACAATGTGCTTGCCGTCGCGCGTGATGGTGGACTCGGCGTTGTAGCCCTTTGCGCTGGTCAGTTGTTTGAGGTCAGACCCGTCGGTTTTGGCTGAATAAATCTGATACGAATCGTAAATCGGCCAAACGTACCCTCGGGAATAGTCGGGTTTGGGCGGGCAATCCGGGCTTGCGGAGTGGGTGGAAGAAAAAAGGATGTGATCGCCTGTGGGGAAAAAATAGCTGCAGGTGGTGCGGCCTTTGCCGGTGCTGACGAGTTTGGGAGTAGCGGGCTTTCCGTCGGGCGTATCGACCGAGATGGTGTAGATCTGATCGCAGGGGACGCCATCGCCTTGATGCTGAAAGATGAGCTGTTTGTCATCGAGTGAGAAATACGCTTCGGCGTTTTGTCCCCCAAACGTCAGCTGGCGGATGTTTTTCAGATGCGTTTGCTCTTCGGGGATGTGGAAAGGATCGGCGGCCGCGCCATCTTGCGCGGGGCGAGCGTACCGGACCACGGTCGTCAAGCAAGTAGCGATCGCAAAAGCGCACAACAAAGTCTTGGTTTTCATGGTTGAGGCGACATTGTCTCACGAAGAGCGCCGGTCATGAAGCGACGCAGGAAAGAATGACGGGCCGCATCCTGTGTTTTCCGATGGATGGTTCTGTTTTGCAGTCAGAGATTCACGCAACTTGAATTGACGTACAGAGGGCCATCGATTCCGGGCAGATTAGTTGGCAACGGTGAGTTCGATAGTGACGGCCGCGGGAATGCGCCGGCCCGCCAGTGGAGCTTGATCGATCACTGCGCCATGCGGCCATTGCGGCGCCGAGACGTAATTGACTTTCCTGCGAAGCCCTGCCACATCGAGCCGGCGCTGGGCGTCGGCTTCATTCAGGCCTACCAGGTGCGGCATCACGTAAGCCGTATCGCGCGGGCCCGAGGAAACCAGAACATCGACACGCGGCGTGGCTGCACCCGCACCTGGCCGTGGCGTTTGCTGAATGACTGTGTCGGCCGGATCGTCCGGAAGCGTGATGCCAGAAACTTCTCCGACCTGCAGCCCGGCGCGCAGCAACTCGATGCGCGAAGCACGAAGTGAGTTTCCTTCCAGCAGGGGAATCTGCAACTGGCGCTGCCCCAGACTAAGAACAACGTGCGCCTGCTGCGAAACTTTCATGAGCATCCCTGGCGGCGGGCTCTGCCGAACGACGACGTTTATGGGAAGTTCGCTGTAAACGCGGTCAGCAACGCGAAGCACGAGTCCGCGAGAGTGCAGCAAACCGCTCGCCTCGCTTACATTTCTGCCGACAAGGTTGGGCATGTTGACTTCGCGCCCGTGAATGGCGATGCGCATCGCGGTAATGGCGCTCAGAAAGGCAGCTGCTGCCAGGATGAACACCAGCAGCGCCATCCGGCTTACCCATTCGAGTCGCTCTCGGAGAGTCATAAGTCTCGGCCGATCCCAAGCCTCAGGAATCCGCTCTCAGTGTAAAACCGCCAGCTCGTCCCGGAAAGGGATTTTACTTTTTCAGCGGCGGAGCTGGATACTCCGGCAACTTGTCTTTGCTGGTGTCGGCGCGCTTCACTTCGAGTTCGTCGAATAGCAGCGAAGGGCAAATAATCGTCGTGGGCACGCCACCGCTGCGGTTGCTGACCAGCGGATCGTTGCCTACCGCGATTAGATTGCTCCTCAAAGCCCGCACGTCTAGCTCGCTGAAAACGGCTCCGCGGACCAGTTCTTCATGCCCGTCCGCGAACACGCGATACAAAAGCCGCGGAGAATTGCCCGGCCCCAGCGTATCGACTCGATACGCATAAGGCTTGCCCTGCTCGGTGACCATCTGCAGGATTTTCTTCTTGAGATCGTCCGGCGATTGCGCGTCCGCGCTCTTTAAGAGCAGCACGCCAAGGCTCGGAGAAGGGAAAGAGCCAGGGGCTGCCCGGCCGTGGCCATTGGATGTAGGGAAGTCTCGCACGGGCTGGCGGCCCAGCAAATAATTGCTGAGCATCCCGTTTTCAATTACGTTGACGGTCTTGGCTTTCACGCCCTCGTTATCCACGTCGTAGCTGCCCACCAGGCTGTGCCCTTGAAAATCTTTTAGCGTTGGATCGTCGATGATGCTCAGAAACGACGGCAGCACGCGCGACTTGTAGCTCGTCGCAAACGCACCGACGGTACGGTTTGGCCTGCCCGGCTGTGGCTTGCGGCCAATCACGTTTGAACCCACCAGAGAAGCAATCACGTCATCCGCTGCATCTGGCGCGAAAAGCACTGGGCCGCGATATTCCTCCTCGACGATGGGAGCTTTGCGCAGCGCAATCACGGTCTCGAGAGCCTGCTTCACGTCGCCCAGCAATTTCTCTCGAGAGGGCAGCTCTTCCTCGCGCCCAACCATCCAGTAGGGATTCCTGCTCAGCCGCATGCCGTCTTCAGCTTGCGCGGAGCTGTTCAGCTGCAGGTTGAACGTCGTCTTCCCGTTGCGCGTGACGGTGCCTTCCGAATCCACGAAATATTCATTGATCGCGGAGAACCGAGCCGAGGCGCTTACCGACTGAATCTCGGGATACTGGCGGTAAAGATTCGTCATGTCTTCAAGAGTTTTGTTCCAACTCGCTTGGTCAATCTTCAAGGAAACGATGGGATCGAGAGAAGTGACCACCGGCTCCTTCGAAAAATCGTCGACGGGGTTTGGATCCGCGCTGAACCGCTTCATCTCCGCCTGTTTCTCGGCAAGCGCCTGACCAGCCGCTTTATAGGCTTCGTCGGTCGTCAGCCAAATTTGGTGGCGTAGCGCGATGGGATCGTTATCCAGCGGCAGAATGTTTGTCTCGCCCATGCCCTGGCCGAAATAGCTGTCCTGCTTGTAATCGCCCACGCGCACGACCACGCGCAGTATCCGCAAGCGAACGCGCTGGCTTTCGCGGAGCGCCCCGAACGCAGCCTCCGCATCGTAGTCGTCCACGTCATTCACGCGGTACTCGATGTAGTAGGGTGCTTCGACTTGCTCGATCTTGAGTTGCGCCTTAGAGCGGTCCAGTTCGGTGAGAAGCGCTTCGAGCAGGGCATCGCCGCCGGCAGCTGGGTGCGCAGCCACGGCATCCAAATCCACCTTCTCCGAAAGGACCAATGTTCCTGACAAGTTTTTTGCAGCACCGTCGTGGGTAGAAGCGCGCAGTTGTGCAACGCCCAACAGCAGCGAACCCGCAAGCAGGGAACACATCAATGTACGAAGCATTTTCATGGCTTCACCGCCGGCTTGGCTTGTATGTCTTTTGCAGGTGTGGCGTTTTCAAAACCCGGCGCGGGTAAGATAGGCGGCCGGTCGTGCGAATGCTGCCGTTTCTGCACTTCCATCTCGGAGAAGAGCATCGCCGGCGCAACCGCGGAAACAGGCACTTGCCCGCTTTCTGCTCCACACACGCCGTTGAAGACGTGCTGCTGGTCGCCCGTCATAAGTATGCGCGTAAGCGCCGCGAGCGGCGTTCCGACAATGTCCACACCCCGCACCAATTCATCCGGGTGCCCATCGGCGTAAACCTTGTAAACGATCACGGGAAGAACCTGAAAGGCTTGAGGCAGCGAGCGCGTCGTCAGAGTAAAGCCTCCCTGAATATCGTCGAAATACAATCCGTATGGCTTATTCTGCCTTTTGACTTCGTCGATCAGCTTCTGCCGCATCTCGGCTTCCGGAACGCTCTGCGTCGAACTGACGATCAAATTGCCCTGCCGTCCCGTAGGCATCAGCCCCGGTTGGTTGCGACCGTGACCGTTGGATTGGCTAAAATCCTTGATCGGCATGCGCGACAGCAGAAAGTTTTTAAGAATACCGTCCTTAATCACTTCCACCCGCTTCGCAGGTACGCCTTCGTTATCGAAGTCGTAGGACCCGGCCAGTTTCATCCCCGCCATTTCATGTACGGTCGGATCGTCCGTGACGCTCAGAAACTTCGGCAAAACTTCCTGACCGACTTTTTTTGTAAACGTCTGCCCCTCGTCCTCATCGCGCTGCCGGTGGCCTTCCAGCCTATGGCCGAGCACTTCATGAAAAAAGACGGCTGCAGCGCGCCCGCTCAAAAGAGCCGGCCCGTCGTAAGGCTCTGCGACAGGAGCGTCCTTGAGGGCCTTTAGATCGTCAGCCATCTTCGCGATCTTGGCGGTGAGTTCAGCCTCGCTAGGCAAACCGCTCGCCGAAGGAGCCTGAAAAGTTTCGACGCGCAGGAGTTCCATACCATCATCGGCTCGCGTTTGCGCTTCCATAATCAGCCGCGTCGCGGCGCTGGGCGTCTCGATCGCGGTGCCTTCGCTCGAGACCATGCGTGAGTTGGAGTCCGTAACCTGCAACACGACCGTCGCATAATAAACGTTCGCATATTTACGGAACGCACCCGACAATCGGCGAATTTCGCTTCCCCAAGCAGCGCGATCGAACGCCGGCGGCGGCGTGACGCTGCCCAGGTGCGTTTCAGGCGTCTCCTTCGAAAAGTCAGGCGATTTGTCTTCTTCTTCGGCGCGCACGGCGGTATTTGTTCTGACGTTTAGAAATGCGGGCGCAGCGCGTTTGTATTCGCGGTCCGTCAGTTCCCAAAGCACGCGCGCTACAGCGTCCTGATCGTCGCCGATCGGCAGCGTGCCGGAGGTCATTCCCGTCCCACGGCTCTGTCCATGCGTGTTGTCCAGAGCGGCTGTGCCCACGCGCATAACCACGTCGGCCTGACGCCGCTGCAGCGAGGCATCGGTCAACAAGCTGCCATAAGCCCCCACCAGCACCACCAGATTTTGGTCGTAGACCGTGTAGCTCATGTAATAGGGCGCGGAATCCGTCTTGCCCAGGTCTGTGGTCGCGCGCGCGAGTTCCGTCTGCATGACCTTCATCACCGGGTCATTCACGGTCTTGCTGACAGGCTTATCGGCCGCTGCGGAAGTCGAGCTGGATGCCGAGTCGCTGTTAGCGGCGGAAGCGAGCGGCAGCGTAGCGAGCTGCGCCGCGAGCATCCAACAAGCGCCAAAGCGCAAAAACTGTTTCATCCGCGGGTTGAAGCTCCCGCGCGATTGGGCTGGTTTGAAACTTTTCATGGAATGTGGTCTCCCGATGCTGGTGTTTGCGATACCGATCCCGCCGAAGGCCCAGGTAGATTGAGTTTCCAGGTGTGGGTCAATTTTTGAGTATGCCTGAGCGTTGGGCAGCGCGCAAACTAGGTTTCGCCGAAGTGTTCGCCAGGATACAAATGGGCGCCATTGGCAAACTCAGTCGCGGACACGTGCTTGCGCCCTTCCAGTTTGACGCTCAGGAGACGCAAATGGGTTGTGCCGCCGCAACGAACTATCGTCTTATTCCGCCGCTGAACGAGCAAGAATCCAGGCTTGCTGGCCGCCCCTTGCCGCGCTTCTTCCTCCCCCAAATCATTAGACGCCGGCTCACCCCAAATGTGGCAAGTCTGCCCTCGGAACGACGTGTAAGCGCCAGGCCAGGGCGCGAACCCCCGGATGCGATTGAATATTTCCTCCGCCGGCCGCGACCAGTCGATCCGCCCATCTTCTTTTTTCAGCATAGGAGCGCTCGAAGCAAGCGCATTGTCTTGCGCTCGCGGAATGAGCACTCCGGTGGCCAAACCACGAAGCGTTTCCGCCATCAAAGGAGCGCCCAGTTCGGACATCCGAGCGGTCAGCTCGGGCGCAGTCTCCGTGGCGCCGATCTCCATCTCTTTTTGCAGGAGGATTTCGCCTGTGTCCATCCCTGCGTCGATGCGCATGCTGGTAACGCCTGTCTTTGTCTCGTCATTCACGATGGCCCAGTTGATGGGGGCAGCGCCGCGGTATTTCGGCAGCAGCGATGCATGCAGATTGATCCAGCCAAGTTTTGGAATAGGCAGAAGCCGCGCCGGAATAATTTGCCCGTAAGCAATGATCACGACCGCATCGGGAGCGAGCTTATGCAGGAGTTCCTGTGCATCGGGAGCGCGAATTTTTTCTGGTTGATGTACTGGAATTCCGCCAGCAGTCGCAATTTCCTTCACCGGCGAAAACGAAACTTCCCGCCCACGTCCCCGCGGACGGTCCGGCTGCGTAATCACGGCTACAATTTCAAAATCCGGCTGTGCGATCAGATGTTTCAGCGCAGGAACGGCAAAGAGCGGCGTACCGCAGAAAACAATTCGCATCACTCAAGCTCTCGAACACACGCGCGGCTCTCGAATTCACGATTGTAGTGGCGCAGCATGCTGCGCCCTACCACCCACGACGCAAACGAATAGCGCTCTTTGAGGAATCTACCACTCGCCCTGTTTCTTGAGCTTCTTGATTTTGCGCTTGATCAGGTCGCGCTTCAGCATGCTGAGGTGTTGCAGAAAGAGAATCCCGTTCAGGTGATCGATCTCGTGGCAAAACGCCCGCGCCATCAGGTTCTCCGCCCGTATCTCAAACGGTTCGCCTTTGGCATTATGCGCCCGCACCGTGACGAACTGGGGCCGCATCACATATCCACGAAACCCAGGAATCGAAAGGCACCCTTCTTCCTCTCGCACTTCCCCTTCCGCGTGAATGATTTCTGGATTGGCCAGCACGATTTTCGCTTCTGGATTTTTTCCTACCGTGACATCGACCACCGCCACGCGCAAATTCAATCCAATTTGCGGTGCTGCCAATCCCACTCCCTGCGCCGCATACATCGAAGCAAACATATCCTCCGTCAGCTGCTCGAAATCAGCATCAAACTTTTTCACCGCGGTGGTCGGCTTCTCCAGAATCGGATCGCCGTATTTCACGATAGGATAAATTTTGCGCGAGGCAACAGCAGCGCTGGCGTCAATCGACGCCGGGGCTGGGCTCGTGGCTACTTCAGAACTCGTCGATTTGTCTGACATAGTTGTCGAAATTCCGCCGCATCTCGGAAAGACTGTCTCCTCCAAATTTTTGCAGAAAAGCATCCGCCAGCACAAGTGCGATCATCGCTTCGCCCGCCACGGCGCCTGCCGGGACCACACACCAGTCGGAGCGTTCGTATGCCGCCGCGACTGGCTCCTTCGTGACCATGTCGGTGGTGCGAAGCGCCTGGCGCAGGGTCGAAATGGGTTTAAGATACCCGCGAATCACGAGGTCTTCGCCGTTGGTGATGCCACCTTCCAGTCCACCGGCGCGGTTTGTCGACCGACGAAAACGTCGTGCCGCTTTTTCGTAATAAATCTCGTCCTGGACTTCACTGCCGTAGGAGCCTGCGCCCGCCACGCCCGCGCCAATCTCCACCGCCTTCACTGCTTGCACGCTCATCAGCGCCTGCGCCAGCCGCCCATCCAGCTTCTCGTCCCACTGCGCATGGCTTCCGAGGCCAACCGGAATATTGTGCGCAACAATCTCAAAAATTCCGCCGACAGTATTCCCCGCTTTCAGCGCACCATCCACTTCCGTTTTCATCTTCTCCTGCCTAGCCGCATCCACGCAGCGCAACGGAGAATCCAGATTGGCGCTTACCGCCTTAACTTCTCCCCAACCGGCGCTGCGTTCCAGGCGGACGTGTCCGACTTGAACGGTGTGGCTGGCGATTTCCGTGCCAAACTCGCGCAGCAGCAGCTTCGCGAAGGCTCCAGCCGCCACGCGCGCCGCTGTCTCGCGAGCCGAAGCCCGCTCCAGCACATAACGCGCATCGTGAAAATTAAACTTCTGCGAGCCCGCCAGATCGGCATGCCCAGGCCGGGGTGCAAGAAGTTTTTTTTCTTTGCCCGCCGATTCCGCGGACGCTTCGACAGGCAGAATGTTCTCCCAATTAGCCCAGTCCCGGTTTTCAATCCGGAGTGCGATCGGCGCCCCAATCGTCTGTCCGTGCCGCACGCCCGCGAAAATGTCCGCACGATCCTTCTCAATTTTCTGCCGCCCGCCACGCCCATATCCCAACTGTCGCCGGTGCAACTCGTGATTAATAAAGTTCAAATCAACGGGCAGCGAAGCCGGCAAACCAGAAACAAACGCCAGCAGCGCCTGTCCATGCGATTCACCGGCCGTGTAAAACTTCAGCATCTGCGCGAACGCCCTCACTCAGTTTCCAACTTGTAGCATCGGAAATAAGGAGTGTATCTGCGCTTGCGCCTGTCGTCCAGCCGCTCACGGCTTCGCTTTGAGGAATTCGAGACGGTTGCCCCACGGATCTTCCGCGAAGAATCGCTGCGTACCGGGCAGGGAATTGTCGTCCATCGTCGGCACTGAGTGGGCAATCAGCAACTTGCGAAGCTTTGCGAGGTTGCTAACCGCGAACGCCGGATGCGCCTTCTTCGCCGGCCGAAACTCCGCTTCGACCCCAATATGTATCTGTTGATTCCCGCACTCGAACCAGCACCCGCCGCGTCCACGCAGCGATTCCGGCTTTTCCATCTCACGCAGGCCCAACAGCCCGCCGTAAAACGCGCGCGCCGCATCCTCGCATCCTTTCGGCGCCGCTAGTTGGATATGGTCTATTCGCAAGAGCAAGTCGTTCATCCCTGGAACCAATTGGTGCAACTCGAACTGGAATACCTCCACCGAGCTATCTTTTATTCCCGCGTCATAGATTTTCCTCATCTAGCAAGGCTTCCCCAGTGCTTGCTTGACGTGTTCCCATCCCGCGGTTACGCTTCCGACTCAGTATTCTTGCCGCAGGCGTTCAGCGAAAAGGCTGACGAAACAGGTACTCGTGGCTGACACACCTCTGCAGGTCACAGGTCGCGAAGAAAAGACCGAACCGCAAATTACCGTCGCGGGCGTGCTGGTCAACGCTCTAAAAGGCGCTGTCTCGAACGTCCAGGATTACGCCATACTCTGCGGCCGCACACTCTACGCTGTGGTCACTCCTCCGTATTACATCCAGGACATTTTGCAGCAGATGGACAGCATCGGCGCCGGCTCCCTCCCCATCATTTTGCTATGCGGGTTTTTCATTGGCGCGGTCATGGTTCTGCAGACCGGCTCGCAGTTTACTCGCTTTGGGCAGAGTTCGCTGACGGGCGACGTCGTGGCCATCGCGCTCGTCCGCGAATTGGGGCCATCCCTCTCGGGTTTGCTGGTGACCGGCCGCTGCGCCACCGGCATCGCTTCCGAACTCGGCTCGATGCTGGTGACCGAACAAGTGGACGCAATGCGCGCCATGGGCACCGATCCCATTCGTAAGCTGGTGGCGCCGAGGACGATCGCTACTCTCCTCACGCTCCCCTTATTGACGGCCATGATCGATTTCACCGGATTGCTCGGCGGCTGCGTAGCTTCCGTTTTTTCCCTCCGGCTCAGCGCCATCGAGTTCTGGCGCCGTGCCATCGATGCCCTCGATTTTGCGGACATCATGCAAGGATTCACCAAGCCCTTCTTTTTCGCCTTTATCCTCGCCACGATCGGCTGTTACAAAGGCTTGACTGTGCGCGGGGGCACGCAAGGCGTCGGCCGCGCTACAACACAAGCCGCTGTCCTCTCTTCCGTCCTCATCATCGTGGCTGACGCCTTCCTCACCAAAGTCGCCTTGTACCTCGCCGACAAGCTTTTCTAACGCCTGCCGCACCGCCCCAGCGGGGCTCGACCCATGCCACGTTTCATAACCACGCGTGGACGCAATTGCCGCTATAATGGCGGGCACACGCCCGATGCCTAGCGCTGCCACATCTAGTTCCGACGCCAATCCAGCCATCAAATTCGATCGCGTACACCTCGGCTTCGAGGAAGGCGATATTCTCCGCGGCGTCTCTTTCGAGGTCCAGGAGCGCGAGACGCTCGTACTTCTCGGCGAAACAGGCACCGGCAAGACTCTCTCGCTAAAACTAGCTGCCGGCCTCCTGCGGCCCTCGGAAGGCAATATCCAAGTCCTTGGCCGCGATGTCTCCAGCATGCCCGAACGCGACTTGCTCGCCTTCCGCCGCCAGATTGGCTTCGTCTTTCAGGAAGGCGCGCTTTTCGATTCCATGACCGTCGGTGACAACGTCGCCTACCGCCTCCTGGAAGACAAAGTGAAGGACGAGGACATTGAGCCGCGCGTCCTCGAAGTTCTGCGCTTCGTCGAACTCGAGCACACCATCGACCTCGTCCCCTCCGAGCTTTCCGGTGGCATGCGGCGGCGCGTGTCCATCGCCCGCGCTCTAATCAATCAGCCGCCCATTGTGCTGTATGATTCGCCCACGGCAGGCCTCGATCCGGTGACCTCGCAGACCATCATCACCCTGATTTTGCGGCTTCGGGACGTCTATGGGGTGACCGCCTTGCTCGCGACGCAAAGGCTTCAAGACGGTTTCGCTCTGGCGAACTTCCGTTTCGACGCCGCAACGAAGCGCGTCGTTCACAACACCTCCAACAGCAATGTGGCGGCAGCGGCCAGGATTGCCGCTACGCGCTTTCTGGTCTTACGCGAAGGCGGCGTTTATTTTGAGGGCGAGCCGGAGGAACTTGCCGAAACGAATGATGAATATTTGAAACGGTTTCTCGTTTGATTTGGCCGTAGTTTCGTTGCAACAAAAAAGGGAGGAACGACAAAATGGCGCAGCGCAAACAATTGACATGGACGGAACTGCGCGTGGGACTCTTCGTGCTGGTGGGACTCTCGGTTTTGGCCGCCGGCATTTTCTACGTAACCGGGGCGGGGACGATTGGGCCGAAATACCGGCTGGTCACTTATCTTCCGGAAGTGTCCGGGCTGGCGAGCGGAGCACCAGTGCGATTGGACGGCGTGGAAGTAGGCAACGTCGAATCCACCAGGCTGGCGCCTCGCGTAGCCGGCAAGGGGCGGGAAAGGAATAGAAACATCGAAATTGTGATGCGCGTGGGCAAGAAATACGAAGACGACATTCTGACGGATTCCGCGGCGAGTCTTGTGACCGAAGGGCTGCTGGGCAACCGCTACGTCAACATCACGCGCGGAATCACGGGTGTGCCTCTGAAGGACATGCAAGAAGTTCCAGGACATGAAGAGAAGGCCATGGCGCAGGTAGTGGAACGAAGCGCGGATGTGCTTGCGAATCTTCAGGCGCTTTCGGAAGAAATTCAAGACATGATCCACGGTATTAGGCAGGGGAAAGGAACGCTCGGAAAATTGCTGACGGACGAGCAGGCCTACAATCATCTGAACAACATTCTCAGTAAAGGCGACGCGATGGTTACTAATGTCCAGGCGGGCCAAGGCACGCTTGGAAAACTGGTGTCCTCCGACGAGTTGTACAACAAGGTGGACAAAGGCGTGGACAACGTGAACTTGATTTTGACGGATGTCCGCTCGCAGAAAGGGACGATTGGGAAACTGCTTAACGATCCGTCGCTTTATGATGAATTCAAACAAGCGGCCACAAATGGCAACGCCATGATCGGAGACGTGCGCGCAGGCAAAGGCACGCTTGGCAAATTCGTGACGGACGATACGCTGTACACCAAGATGAAAGAAAGCAGCGAGAACGTGGCGAACGCCACGGCGAAGCTGAATGACAACACCACAACGGTTGGCAAGATGTTTTCCGATCCCAAGCTCTACGACAGCTTGAGTGGGCTTACGGGAGATTTGCGTTTGCTTGTCGGAGAATTCCGGCAAAATCCTAAGAAATTCCTGCACATTAAAGTGTCTGTTTTCTGAGGTGATGTTTCTCAATACTCACCCGACCCGCACTTTGCCAGTTTTGGCGGGGTGTGTTGTAATGCTTTTGTAACAATGTAGAGATACGCTCAGTTGCCAGATCGCTTCTCTCAAAGAACCTAATGGAAAATCAGGACATTGCTCAAAAGCAGCCGCGGACGGAACCGCCCAAATCCACGCTTCCGCAGCCCGGCAAACCCGTGCCCAGCCGCGCCTATCCCGGCGCATTAATCGTAGTCGAGGGCACGGACGGCTCGGGCAAGAGCACTCAACTCTATCTTCTGAAGCGCTGGCTCGAAATTGGCGGATACCGCCTGCATTTCACGGAATGGAATTCCTCCCCGCTGGTAAAGTCCGCCACGCGCCGCGGCAAACAGCGGCGGCTCCTCACTCCCACAACGTTTTCACTCTTGCACGCCGCCGATTTTGCCGATCGTTGCGAACGCCAGATCATGCCGCTCCTCCAAGGCGACTACTTGGTCCTCGCCGACCGCTACATCTACACGGCTTTTGCGCGCGACGCTGCCCGTGGATGCCCCGGGCGCTGGCTGCGTAATCTCTATCGCTTCGCGCCCGTTCCCGATATCACTTTTTATTTTCGCGCTCCGCTGGACGTCGCCGTGCACCGCATCTTGAGCGGCCGCCCCAAACTGAAATACTACGAAGCCGGCATGGATCTTGCCTTGTCCTACGACCGCGCCGAAAGTTTCCGCCTTTTTCAGGCCCGCATCCTCGAGGAATACGACCGGATGGTGGATTCCGATAATTTCGTCGTGCTCGACGGTACTTTGCCGGTGAACAAGTTGCAGAAACAAATGCGCGACATAGTGGCTTCGAAAATTGATTTGAAGCGCTTTGCGCCTGGCGTTCCGGCTCCGGAGTAGGCATGCCCGATCAGGAAAAAGAGAAAGAAAAACTAAGCGCCGCTCCCATCCTGCCAGCGGAATCGCCGGCCGCAACCGGCGCGCCTCTCCCTGCCGCCAAACCCGGAGCAGCGGGTGAAGACGGCAACGCCCAATATTTCTACGGAGAAGCGCTCGTCGGTTTTGATCCCAGCGAAATCACCGGAAATCTTATCGTCATCGAAGGCATGGACGGTTCCGGACGATCCACGCAAATCGCCCTGCTGCAGGAATGGCTAGAATCCGAAGGTTTTGCCGTCCAGACCAGCGGGTTGCGCCGTTCGAATCTCGTGGGTCGCGACATTGACGAATTGCTCGCCAAAAACGCAGTGACCCGCCTGACGCTCGCGCTCATGTACGCCACGGATTTCTTTGACCAGGTCGAGCATCGTGTTTTGCCCGCCTTGCGCTCTGGAACCATCGTCCTTGCCGACCGCTTCATCTTCACTCTCGTAGCCCGCGGCGTAGTCCGCGGCATCAACCGCGATTATTTGAATGGGCTGTACGCCATGGCGCTGCGCCCCCACTTGACGTTCTGGTTGAACGTTCGCCCGGAAACGGCGTTTGCGCGCGAATTCAAAAAGGCCCAGGCCATCAGCTACTGGGAAGCCGGGCGCGACATGTCCCTCTCGCATGATCTGTATTGGTCGTTTATTCGCTATCAAACCATGATCAAGCGTGAGTTCGAAGTGATGGCCAAGCGCCACTCCTTTATCGAACTCGACGGAGAAGCCAGCGTCTCCGCCGTCAACAAGCAACTTCGCCAGCGCATCGGCGAGCAACTCGGAATTCGCGCGACAAAGTACACGCCTTCCGCCGCACTCGCGCATCTCTGGCGGTAAATTCCAAAATGTCCGAGCCCGTTCATATAGCCGCCATCGACGCGGGCTCCAATGCTGTGCGTCTCGCCGTCGCCCGGGCTTATTCCGCTCTGGATATCGAGCCGCTCGTGAACGAAAGATACTCGCTGCGGCTCGGCGAAGGCGTTTTTCTGCGGCACCGCTTCAGTGAAGATCTTTTCAAAAAGGGCGTCAAGGCGTTCCGCCATTTCCACGAAATCATGGACGAGTTTGGAGTCACGCGGTATCGAGCCGTGGCGACCAGCGCTTCCCGCGAAGCCCGCAACCGCGACGCGTTTGTGCGTCTGATCAAGCAGAAGACCGGAATCGCAGTGGAGGTGATCAGTTCCGCGGAAGAGTCGCGGCTGGGACGCGTTGCGGTTCTTGCCGCGCTGGGGCCGGAGTCTCCGCCGCGTTGCATCGCGGATTTGGGCGGCGGAAGCTTGGAGCTCAGCATTCTTCGCGATCAAACCGTGGAACAGAGCGTGCAGCTTGGGGTGGGCACGGTGCGGCTCATGACCACTCTGAAAATTCCAGGTGTGATCCGGCCGGTGCAAGCCGAACAAGTCCGTCGCTACGTGCGCGCACTATTGGAATCGCGTTTGCCGTCGCGGCCGAATCTTGGCGATCAAGTTGCCGTAGCTCTCGGCGGAAACGCAGAAACTCTCGCGAACATAGCGCCTGGCCCTCGGCTGCATGGTTTGCAGACGCTTGAAATCTCTTTGCTGCGCGAGCGTCTGCCCGATCTTCTCGAGCGCGATGTGCGCGAGCGGATGAAAGCCTACGCCATTCGTCGCGACCGCGCGGACGTCATCGGCATCGCTGCGATAACCTTCGTCACACTCGGCCGCTATCTGAACATTCGGAATTTCTCGATTCCCAGCGTGGGTTTGCGCGAAGGATTGATCCAGGAAATTGCCCGCCAGGCCTTTTCTCGGACGGAGCCGCACCGCTACGACGCAGCCGCGCGGCAATTGCTCGTCGGCACTCGCAGCTTTGCGCGTCGCTTGCAAAAAGACCAAACGCACGCCGAGCACGTTCGCGAACTTAGCGTCCTGCTCTTCGACCAGATGCAGCCCGTGCACCACCTGCCCGCTCAGTCGCGCGTGCTGCTCGAGGCTGGCGCTCTCATGCACGACACGGGACACATGATCAGCCATCGCGGCCATCACAAGCACGGCGAATACCTCGTGCTCAATGGCGATATGCCGGGGCTGGAAGGCCGCGACCGCGCTATCGTCGCCACGTTGGTTCGCTATCACAATCGAAAGTCCGAACCCGCAGGCCATCACGTCGCGTATTCCATGCTCAACAACAACGACAAGCGGATCGCCCGGCGTCTTTCCGCGATTTTGCGCATCGCCGAGGCGTTGGATCATTCGCACCGCCAGCGGGTCATGCAAGTCCGCGCCACCTTTCAACAGGGCTCCGTGGCGCTACAGATCTCTGCGCGCGGCGATGCCGCCGAGGACTTGCTCGACGCCAACCGTAGCGCCGAACTTTTTGAAAAGGAATTTCATGTGCGGCTGTACTTCCGGCAGGCTTCGGCGTAGGAAACGTGGCGCGGACTTTTGTACCGGCGCTGCTTCGATATCGTTTACCTTCTTGATAGGGAGAAATCGCTGATGGAAATCTACGTCGTGCGCCACGGCATCGCGATCGACCGGGAAGATCCCAAGTGTCCGCCAGATCCCGAGAGATACCTGACCGAAGAAGGTATCGAGAAAACGAAGCGTGTCGCCGCGGCGGTAGCGGCGCTCAGCTCGTCGCCCGACCTCCTTCTTTCGAGTCCCTATGTGCGCGCCACCCAGACTGCTGAGATTTTCGCAGCGGCGCTGGACTTTCCCAAACCAAAGATTCGCCGTACGGATTTGTTGCTGCCCGGAGCGGAACCGTCCTTGTTCTTCCGCGAACTTGCCAAGGACAAACAAACCTCGACCCTCTTTGTTTTTGGACACGCGCCCCAATTGGACGATCTGATCGCGGCAGCGCTGGGTGTGAAACAACACATCACATCTCTGAAAAAAGCCGGCGTCGCGTTGATCGAGTTAAAGCGCGTCTCTCCGCCCAACGGCCAATTGCTCTGGCTCGCCCCACCGAAACTGCTCCGTCGCGCAGGTAAGTAACTGCGAGACTTGGCCTCACCTACTTTACTTGGGACAACGGAATAATCAGGCTCCCGATATCGGCGGTGGTCGGATCTTCGACCAGTATCCGCAACGTTGTGACGCCCGCCTTGGGCTGTACATTCTGACGGAAGGGCATTCCCGATCTTAAGAGAGCCATGTACTGCCTTTCGTCGAGCTGGAGGTCGTAAGTCTTGCTCCATTGCCGAAGCACCTTGCCGGCCTCATCCTGCTCAATGACGTAGACGCTGACGGCTCCCTTGCGCATACCTCCGGTCTGCACGAGCCGAAGATTGTGGATGTCAATCGAGCACGCAACCATCAGAGAGTTCGGCAGCGGTTGATTCACACGCTCCACTTTGGCCTGCAAGGGAATGACCGAGGCTTCAATCGGACTTTGCACTGCTGTTACCACCGTTTTCCAGTTTTGGTCCTTGGTCGGAGGGGCATCTTCGGCCGCGAAATATTGCTTGGGATAACGAATTGTCAGGCTTTCGCGTTTCACCTGGACCTTCAGGTCGTGGAACTTTCCATCCGCGGAGTGGGGGTCAATATAAAAGCCGAGCGTGTAGGTGACGGCGGAATCTTCGACGGCGTTGCGAATGGCGCCGGTGAGGTCGTTGGTGTTGACGAAGGCCCGACCACCGGTTTCGTCGGCGAGCTGTTGCATGGTGTCGATGCCGATGGGCTCCGATGACTGCGCAGGCATGCCTATTCCCAACACGCCCCCGAGCTGGTCGTCAATGTCCCACTGGGTTTCCGGAGTTTTTCGCGTGAGCAAGGCCCGGCCGTCCACCGGATAAGCGGCTATTTGTGCCGGGCCCAGGATGCGGGCGAGCGCGGAACCCGAAAACGGAAGGTTGGCAGTGAGCCAAACTAGATTTTTGCGGCCAGGAATGTTGGCGACGTGGGAGGCAATGGACTGAAGGGCGGACATGGTTGTTTCGGCTCGACGCTCATTTGTAATTGAAGCCAATTGAAGCACTTGCGCGTTTAGGAGGGGGTTAAATTCCCCGGGCACTGGTGTGTGGTAGGATCCGGGCTGGGCGGCCTCGCGACCCGTTTTTGATGTAGTGTCGTAGTTTTTCAGGATAGCTAGAAGACGGTCGCGGTCATTGGTGAAGTCGGATAGGACGTGCAGAGTGTCGCCGAGTCCGTAGATGGCGACGCGGTCTTGCGGGTCGAGAGTTTTTATGAACTCGATAAGGTGTGACTTTGCATTGGAGAGCGCGAGATCCTCCATCCACCAGGGACCAGTTTCGTATCCTTGATGACCGTTGCCAGAAAGGGTGTTGAGGTTATCGAGGAGCACGATAGTGATGCTGCGGACGGCGGGGGCATCGGGCTGAGGGAGATCGGAGAATGTGTTGGGCGGCAAAGGCTGAGTTGCAACGAGTTGCGGCTTGGACGCGGCTAGTTCCGCGGTGAAGATACTGATTTTCTGGGGTTTCCCGCGATCGAGAAGAACGAAATCGTCTTTTGTGAGGTCCGCGACGGGGCCGTTTTTGTCACGGGCGATGACACCTACTTGAACCAGCCGCGTGGACACACTAATCGCGGGAGCTTGCGGAGCGTTCTGGGCAGGCGAGGCGATCGCCACTAACCCTGACGCAAATAAGGCAAGCGCGGCAGAGATGCGAGGCATGAAAAACACGATACGCCGTGCGACTTATGCTGTCATCCCATTTGAACACGCGAGCTGACTCCGGAAAGTGACGCAGTCCGCTAGGCAACGACGGGAGCATCAGCGACTTGCTGTGGCTCGGATGAGTGGGCCATCGGCGCGGGAGGCCTTTCGGGTTTCGGCACGGATTTGAGGATGAGCGGCTTCTCCAAAACGGATTCGAGAAGGTGCTTGGCGGCGGCGAGGCGAGCCGCGATTTCCGCCGTGTCCAGCAATCCGGGGACGCTGAGGACGATAGCGTCCGCGGATTTTTCACAACGAAGACCGACGGTGCCTTCCAGGCCGGATTTTCTTACAGCCCGAGCCAGTCGAAGTACGCCAGCCAGCGCGCGAACCGCGGTTTGTTGTTCTTCGGAGAGTCTTGCGAAACCGTTTTTTTGCTTTGGCTCCGCTCCGCGGTGAAATCGAACGGCCCAAGCCATTAAATCCCATTCTTCCGCAGTCCAGTTGGGTGGAATCGTCAGGCCGAGCAGAAATTTACGAACGCCTTTTTGCGAAAGGCTGCGCCCCCCGGCGGTACCAAGCCCGTGGAGTTTCGCTGCCGCCTGCATCAAGCGGCGCATCGCCTCTTCGTGAAAGACCGGGGCGGCGTCCACACGGCGGAGCAATTCAAACAGGCGCAGCGCAATGCGCGAGACTTGGCCGGCGCGCTGCGAATGCGCATCGGCCGCACGCGCCGTCGAGCGAATCCGCGCCATTGCTGCTGCTTCCAGCCGCTTGCCATGTGGCAGATTGTGCCGCCACTCGTGCCACAGGCTGGTCTTGCCAAGCGTGAGCTGGCGATAGATTTCGATTCGATCGTGGCGTTCCTGAGCGATCTTTTCTTGCCATCTCTTCGCAGATTCGGCTCCTGCTGCTGGCGTATCTTCCAACTGTTCGGAAAGCACATCCAAATCGTGGACATCGCCCAAAAGGTCTTGCAGGCGCTTGAGATTTTCGCTCCACGCGGCATAGTGTTCGGGCAGCAGTCCTTCGAGTGTGTAACGAAATCTCTTTATACCGATGCGGAGAGCATGCCAGGGTTTGGCCTTTTCGGTGCGTAGCGCGCGGTTGTGCAGTTCTTTTGCTTCTTCAAAGCGCTCGAGGGCCAGGCATTCGGCGGCGAGGCCTCCCACGGGCACGATGCGCACGCGCTGGCGCAGGCGGCGCTCGAGAGTTCTCCATTCCTTCTCGTCGAACTTTGCAGCCACGCGCAGAGCGTTCGCAGCGTGCTCTTTCTCGTCTGCTTCGAGAGAGGCGAGGAGCTGCGCGCGCAAAGGATCACTCTCGGGGCCGATCTTTTTGATCCACTCCTCTGAAACTTGGACGTCGCGGAGCGCGCCGAGACCTCGAAAGAGTTTGCGGGCGACTTTGCGCATCTCCGGCCAGGCGGGGTTGCGGTCGACTTCTTCCATCACGGCCGCGAGCGCACGGCAGCGTCGAATAGCCACGCGCAAATCGTGAACGGTGTCGGGATCGGGAGAAGCTTGCAGCTTTCCAATCTCTTCCAGAACGCGGTTCATCCAGTGGGAGAGACTGCGGTATTCATGCCGTGACCCGGCGGGAGGGGACACAGCAAAAGGCGACCGGAAGGCGGCCAATGAGAGGGGTGACCGCGAAGCGGTCAACGCCGTAGCCATCGAAAACCTCGACCTCTACAGCCGTTCGTCTGCGGCAGGAGGGCCTGCAGCCCCTGGCGAACGGTGGGGCTATAGGGTAGCGCTCGAACCCAGCTGAGTCCAGTCGAGTGCCCGGGAGTCAGAGATTCCGTAATCGGCTCCCGAGGACGGAGGATGTGCTTGATAAATTGTAGTGTTGGGAGCTTCTGCGCGGCGCATGAGATTCGTATGATCTTATTTCTTGTCTTCCGAGGGCTCCTCGCCGTCTTATCCAGCCCCATGGCCAGGTTCCGCGAGACACCACGGATCTTAGGGAAGAATCGTTCAGGAGAGTAACGGTGTGGCCGACCGATGCGAATGTCAGGGTGGCGCGGCCGTTAAGGATAAGCGAGGGACGGCATGAATTTCCGCCGCGATCAGGTGTACCCAGAACGCCATCGTTCGATGGCGGCGTAGCTGGGGCTTGAGGTTGAGGGCAAAGAAAGCGTGGAATAGGTCGTAGGCCAGAAAAGCCAGCAACAGAAAGCACGCGACCGCCCCGGACTGGTGACGATAGACATGGTCCGCATGCCAGCCGTTGACCAGTTCATTGAATCCATGGTTTTCGATGTCCCCGCGCAGGTGCGCTAAGCGCACGACCTGCTCGGTTCGCGCTTGGGCTACGGACAAGGTGGTCAGCCATACCCAGTTGGTGGTCTGTGGGGTCAGTTCTTTGGTGAGCTGCGGTTTCACCGTCCAAGATTCCTCCGAACGCACCACCCGTATGGCCCCTTTCACTTCCGGCCAGGAAAGCAGGTCGGGAACATCCCACCACCGACAGCTCCGTGAATCGTAGCTACCTTGCTGAGGCGCTTGCTGCGCCCACAGGCCTGCAGCATCCTGATAGGTATTGCGCCGTTCATCTTTGAGAACCACCAGAGCCTGTTTTCCGTGCAACAACAGAAAGTTCAGAAAGGGCTCGACCGCGTAATAGGCGTCGGCCAAAAGTACATCGAAGGCCCGCGGATAGGCAGCTAGTACGCGCTCGAGCAGTCGCAAGGCGGTTACCAGTTCTCCTTCCCCGGCCCGTTGGGGCTCCAGATCTAAGAGCAGGCGGACCGCGGGACGATCCGGGGGAGATCCGCAGAGCAACATCAGCGTCACATTCCGATGGTAGAACTGCGTCTCTCCACTGGCAGTGGTGCGCTTCAGACATCCGGCGCAACAGCGACGATAACTGGCGCTGGTCTCGTGGCCATCGAGCACCGCCACTCCCAGACCGTGGAGATCCGGAAGCGCCTTGTTTCGTTTCAAGCGATCGTAAACGTGATGAATCCCCTGCCGCAGGGTATCGGCATCCACGCTAGCGACAATGCGTCCCAGACTGTCGGCGCTGCAGAGCGGGTAACCCAACCAGGCCTTCCAGAACTTCGCTCCCCGGGTCATCTCCAGAGCGTTCAGGCTCCCGAGCCGGGACCAATACACGGCGAGAACTGCTTTTACAACCAGGGAGGTGCAGATCCGGGGGAGAGAGCGATGATCCGTCACGCCATCAATCACCTCGCTGGAGAGGTGAAAGATTTTTTCCGTATATCGGATCAAGCGTCGGAGAACGATCTTACTCCTTTCTCTCCTTCAAGCGCTGCCATTCCAAATCAGAGAGTTCTTCGATCAACTGTTCCATCTCTTGGTGGTTCTTAACCGCTTCCCGGATGCGCCTTTCCCATTCCCGAGGCACAAACAACTGGCGCAACTTTCCCCCTTGCCGTCGAACCAAGTAGAGGCAGGCATGGGGCTCCCCCCGAGCGCAGTGACAACCGGGTTTGCCGCAGTGGACGTTTCGCAGGGAGAGGGTGCCGCGGAGAAAACGAGCCTCGTGAATGATCTGCGCCAAGCGGGAGCGACGTCGCCGCTCGCGATCGGAGAGTTGCGTGCGCTGCACGGGGCCTCCCATCTCTTATACACTATAGTATACAAGAAGAAGTGGTTGTCAATAGCCAAAACGAGAATGCGAATCTGCTATCGGAAATCCAAGAAGTGTAATTCTAAGCGGAAGAGGAACTTACCTCACAGAAAAATCACGGATGCGGAACCGCTGCCCGGGAGTAGGGTTCGGACGGCCTGCGAGTGAAGATGACGCTGTACTGCGGCTCGCTGGATTGCCGGCAAGCGTCCGATTAGCGCGGCGGCTGTGACTCGCTTAGAATCTTGAACAGGAGAAAAGCATCAGGGATGAAACTGAAATTGCCGCAAGGTGCGTTTGACGCGTATCTATTCGATTGCGACGGGACGATTGTGGATTCGATGCCGCTGCATTACGTGGCGTGGAAGAAGGCGCTGGGGGAATGGAATTGCGAATTTGACGAAGAACTCTTTTATGCCTGGGGCGGGCGGCCCACTCCGGAGATTATTTCCACGCTGAACCAAATGCAGCGGCTTAACATGCCGGTGGAGCGTGTGGCTCACCGGAAAGAGGAATTTTATTTCGCCATGCTGCCGGAGCTGAAGGCTGTACCGGAAGTATTGGAGCATATTGTGGCGCAGCATGGGCGGATTCCATTTGCGGTGGTTTCTGGTAGCGCGAGGGATTCGGTGACGGCGTCGCTGGAGACGTTGAAGCTGCTCGATCGATTCGAGACGCTCGTTTGCGCCGGCGAATATCGAAAGAGCAAGCCTGATCCCGAAGCATTTTTGCTTGCGGCGTCGAGACTCGGTGTCGCGCCGAAGAGCTGCCTCGTATTTGAAGACACGGAGATGGGCATACAAGCCGCTACCGCCGCCGGAATGGCTTCCGTGAAAGTTCCCCCGCCATGGGAGCGCCGTGCTTCGTAATAATTTTTCACCGGCTTCAACCTTCCGCTGTGACTCATGCAACGGCCGCACAGTTGGCGGACAAATTCAGCCTTGCTCGCTTTAGGCTGTTCGCCGGTCCGCTTTCGCATCGCATCTTGAGTGCAGGGCGGCGGCATGTTATTTTGAAATGGCAGGCCCGGAGTGGCGGAACTGGCAGACGCGCCGGACTCAAAATCCGGTGGCCGCAAGGCCGTGTGGGTTCGACCCCCTCCTCCGGGACCATTTTAGTTTCGGCTGTAGCGCAGACGAGTGCGCTGGAATTTCCCACCTGACGCAATCCCTCGAAAAAATAATAGTGAGCCGAGTTGAATCGGTTTAATATGAGCTGCGCGATGCCTGAAGGCGTCCTCGAAAATTGAACCGCATGGAAATTTCTATGAGGAGCTCTATGTCTCGATTCGCCTTGTTGTGCCGGTGTGCGCTGGTGCTGCTAATTGCGGCCGTTGGGGCCGCGGCGGTCACTGCCCAGGGGAACGCCGCTCCCGGAACGCGAGTTTATCTGCACAAAGATTGGCAGATTCAGTCGTCGTGTGTGGCGAAGACGACGGGGGAGCAGATCTCAGTGGTGGGCTTCGATGCTTCGACCTGGCACAAGAGCGATCTGCCGGCGACGGCGGTCGGGGCGCTGGTGATGGACAAAACTTATCCCGATCCGTACTTCGGAACGAATCTGAAAACTTTGCCTGGAATGAATTACTCGAACAAGTCGTTTTTTGCGATTCAGGATATGCCGGCGGGGAGCCCGTTTCTTTGTTCGTGGTGGTTTCGCACGGAGTTCGTGACTCCCACTGATCTTGCGCAGAAAAATGCTTGGCTGCATTTTCTGGGAATCAATTACCGGGCGAATGTTTGGGTGAACGGCATGAAGGTCGGCGACGCGAAGGATGTCGCCGGAACGTATCGCGCGTTTGAATTCAACGTGAGTAAGAACCTGCACGCTGGCACGACCAACGCGGTGGCGCTGGAGATTTTTGCGCCGCAGAAAGACGATCTGGGAATTACCTGGGTGGACTGGAACCCGACGCCAGCCGATCGGGACATGGGAATTTGGAAAGAAGTATTTTTGACGTCGAGCGGGGATGTTTCGGTGCGGCATCCGTTTGTGGCGTCGAAGCTGGATGCGGAATATAAGACGGCGGCGCTGACAGCCAGTGCGGATTTGCGCAATACGTCGGATCATGCGGTGAAGGGAATCTTCCGCGGAGAGATCGATGAGATTTCGTTCGAGAAGCCGGTGGAACTCGCGGCGGGCGAAGCGAAGAATGTGCGCTTCACTCCGGAGGAATTTGCGCAACTGAAGCTGGAGCATCCGCGAATCTGGTGGCCGTACCAGATGGGCGCGCCGAATCTTTACGATGCGAAGCTAAGCTTTGCAGTGGACGGAACGGTATCGGATGCGGCGAGCTTGAAGTTTGGGATTCGCGAAGTGACTTCGGAAATTACCGAAAAAGGCTACCGGCTCTTCAAAATTAACGGACACAAGCTCTTGATTCGCGGAGCGGCGTGGGCGCCGGATATGTTTCTGCGATGGTCCTCAGAGCGGCTCGATGCCGATTTGGCGTATGTGAAGGATATGGGATTGAACACCATCCGGCTTGAAGGACGTTTGGACCACGACGAGTTTTTCGAGAAGACGGACAAGCTGGGAATTCTGGTGATGCCGGGATGGACATGCTGCGATGCGTGGGAACGCTGGAAGACCTGGAAGGGGGACCAGCGGAAAGTTGCGGCGGCATCCCTAACGGATCAGATTGGACGATTGCGAAATCATCCGAGCGTTTTTGTGTGGCTGAACGGAAGCGATGGACCGCCGCCGGCGGACGTTGAGAAAATGTATTTGGACATCGAAAAAGATTTGGGATGGCCGAACCCAATTATTTCGTCGGCTTCGGCAGAAAAAACAACGGTTACTGGAAAATCCGGCGTGAAGATGACCGGACCCTACGAATATGTGCCGCCGGTGTACTGGTTGTCGGATAAAAAAGCGGGCGGCGCGTACGGTTACAACACAGAGACGAGCCCGGGTCCGGCGATTCCGCCGCGCGAATCGCTGGAGCGATTTATTCCGAAGGAGCATTTGTGGCCGATCGATGAAGTATGGAATTACCACTCGGGCGGCGAGCGATTCACGACGATCAATGTGTTTACCGACGGGCTTACGCGGCGCTACGGGGCAGCTATTTCACTGGATGACTACGAACGCAAGGCACAGGCCATGACGTATGACGGCGAGCGCGCCATGTTCGAGGCGTACGGGCGGAACAAGTACACGTCGACGGGTGTGATTCAGTGGATGCTGAATAATGGATGGCCGTCGCTGATCTGGCATCTCTACGACTATTACCTGGTGCCGGCCGGCGGCTACTTTGGCACGAAAAAAGCGATGGAACCGGTTCACGTCCAATATTCGTACGATGACAATTCGGTTGCCGTGGTGAACGGAATGAATCTGGAGCTGAAGGGAAGAAAAGTCAGCGCGAAAATTTACAATATCGATGGCACGGAAAAAGCTTCCAAGGATGCTACGGTGGATTTGCCCGCTGACAGCAGTACGAAGGTGTTTGATCTGCCGAAAGTGGACGGCCTATCGAAGACTTATTTTCTTCGTTTGCAACTGCGCGCTCCGGAGGGAGATCTGCTCAGCGACAATTTTTACTGGCTCTCGACGAAGGCGGACACTCTGAACTGGGCGAAGCAGCAAGACACGGTGTACACGCCGCAGGCGGAATTCGGGGATCTCACCGGGCTCAGCTCTTTGCCGGCAGTGAAACTCAGCACGCAAGGGGCGTGGGGAAACGGCAGCGCTCGCATAACAATTACCAATCCGAGTAATGCGGTAGCGTTCATGGTACACGTGCGAGTGATTCGCTGTGACGACAGGCAAGATGTGACGCCGATTCTGTGGGACGACAATTACATTTCCTTGCTGCCGGGCGAGAAGCGAACGGTGAGCGCAACGTTTGCGCGGGGTGACACTGCCGGCGTGGCGCCAAAGATTGCGTTGGTGCTGGACGGCTGGAATGTAGCACCGACGACTTTGGGAGCGTCTTCCAACTGACGCGGATGAAGGGACGCTACCCCCACCCCCCGGTATCCAGAGAACAGTGAAGTAAGCGCTTGAGAGGGAAGGAGTTGCAGGCGTTGCTGTGCGTAACGGAAGCGGCGAGTGTTGAGTGGCGAGTGTCGGATCTACCCTCCCCGGGGGGCTGCGTAAGTGTTCATTCTAAAGATAGTTAAAGTCGTTTGTTTTGATACACTTTTGCAAGTGCTGATTCTAGAGATATTTAGAGATGCTGCGAGTTTGACTGAGAAGCAAGAGCGCCAGCAGGATGCTGGCGGTAAAAAAGCGGAGTCGCAATACAACCTGAAAGGTATTATGAACTAATAGTAATATTTGTCAAGGAAAACTTGAGGAATTTCAGGACCGGGGGCGATTTCATGAGGCGGTTGGCCGGAATTCTTGCGTTATCTACGAGTTGCGGGATGGGGCTGGGCGCGTTTGCGCTTGTGCGTCCGGCGGCGGAGCAGGAGCCGCGGCTGGCGGGGGCGATTCCGGGGATTGAGGAGGCGATACGGAAAAGCGGGGCGGACGTGGGGGTGGCGTTCCGCACGCTGGATGGGAAGACGGAGTGGTATTTCCACGCTGACGATACCTTTCACGCCGCGAGCACGATGAAGGTTCCCGTTTTGATCGAGCTGTTTCACCAGGCGCGCGAAGGAAAGCTGAAGCTCGATGACCCGCTCGTGGTGAAGAATGAGTTCCACAGTTTGGTGGATGGGTCGGTATATACGCTGAATGCGGAGGATGATTCGGAGACGGATTTGTATAAGGCGGCGGGGCAGACGCGGACGCTGCGGCAGCTTTCGGAGTTGATGATCACGGTGAGCAGCAATCTGGCGACGAACCTGATCATTGAAAAGCTGGGAGTGGAGAATATCCGCGCGACCGTGCATTCGCTGCATGCCGATGGGATGAACGTGCTGCGAGGCGTGGAGGACGGGAAAGCGTTTGCGAAGGGATTGAACAACACGACGACGGCGCGCGGGCTGTTGGAGCTGTTGGGGGCGATAGCATGGGGAGAAACCGTTGATGCGGAATTCTCGCGACAGATGATCGAAATACTGGAGCGGCAGAAATTCAATGAGGGGATACCGGCGGCGCTTCCACCGGGGACGCGGGTGGCGCACAAGACGGGGGAGATTACGAAGATTCATCACGATGCGGCGATTGTGTTTGCGCGGAGGCCGTTTGTGCTGGTGATTCTGGTGCGGGGGCTTGCGGACGTGAAGGAAAGCTCGGCGTTGATGACGGAGATTACTCGGCGGATTTATCAGGCGACGGAGTAGAAATAGGTACCTGCGGGCGAAGGGAGGGGCAAGCCCTCCCCTACAGCGAAAAGCGCGAGAGACAATTTTACGCAACCCTGGCGGAGAACACTTCATCCAAACGAATAGGCTAAGATGCTGGGCTGAAGTGGCGGGGGAAGAACGGCGCGCACCGATAGTGGCGCGAAGAATGCCCATAGAGAGAGGCAGGACGATGAGCAGTCGAGGACGTATGATTTTTGCAATGGCTTTGGGGCTGGCTCTTTCCGGAGCTGCGGCTGCGGATACGCTGGAGCTTAAGGATGGGCGAGTGCTCCAGGGCCGCTACCTTGGGGGTACGCAAGCGGTACTGCGGTTTGAAATTAAAGGCGAAGTGCAGACATTCAGCGTGGTGGACGCGGTTGCGGTGACGTTCACCGGGACCTCCGGCGCGACAAACGTTCCGGCACCTTCGGCTCCTGCTGCTGTTGCTCCGCCATCTCCGGCCAGCCCTGCGCCAGTGCCCGATGCTCCTGCGCCGAGCGCTAGCGCTGGGCAAGAGCCGATCGTGTCTCAGGATGTGCCACCTCCTGCTCCCGTGGCGCCAGCGGCTCTGGTGGCTCCCGCTGCAAAGGCGCAGGATCCTGCCGCGCAATACGGCGAAGTTACGATTCCGGCAGGGCAATCGCTGTTGGTTCGCATGATTGATGGCGTGGATTCTTCAAAGAATCAGGTGGGCGACGTGTTCCATGCCAGCCTGGAGACGGATCTCTATATCAACAACAACTTGGTGGCACGCAAGGGTACGGACTTATACGGGCGCCTTGCGGAAGCGAAAGAAGCCGGGCATTTTTCTGGGAGTGCCGAGCTGCAGCTCGAGCTGATTCGCATTGTGATTGATGGCCACGACTATCCGCTGGTGAGCAGCGACTACACATTGAAGGGGCAGGGCCGCGGGTCGGACACGGCGAAGAAAGTGAGCGGCGGGGCAGTGTTTGGAGCAATTATTGGCGCCATTGCCGGCGGAGGAAAAGGCGCGGCGATTGGAGCGGGAGCGGGGTCGGCGGCAGGAGCGGGCGTGCAGGTTTTTACGCGCGGCAAGCAGGTGAAGGTGCCGAGCGAGACTTTGCTGGATTTCCGGCTGGAGCAGCCGGCCACGGTGTCGGCGACGCAGAAGTAGAAGCGCGCGGAACGCGTGGTATCGAGTTTTCCACAGGCGAAACGCAGGGGTTGCCTCATTGGAATCATGCCCTGCGAATTCGGTCTTGCTCTTCCTACTGTTAGTGACTAAGCTACCCCCTCGTACCTGGAGAGCCATCGTGCCAAAAGAAAAGCCACGCGTAAACATCGGAGAAGTGATCAAGTCGTATCGCAGCCAAAGGGGATTGTCGCAGGGAGACATCGAGCGCCGTACGGGATTATTGCGGTGCTACCTCTCGCGCGTTGAGAACGGGCACACTGTGCCGTCGCTCGAGACGTTAGCCAAGATTGCGGAAGCCATGGATATTTCGCTGGCGGATTTCTTCCCGGGGACGGAGACGCCGCGGGACCGCGAAACGCAGAAGATGCTGGGCGAACTTTCGCAAGACGAGATTCGCTTTTTGGCGGAGATCAAGCGGTTCAGCACGACACTTTCGGAAGGGGATAAGCGGCTGGTGCTGGCGATGATTCGGAAGATGGCGACGTTGATTCCGCCACCTGTTTCGAAGAAATTGGTGATTCGGAGGACGACTACGGCGTGAGGAAGCTTACAGTTACAGCTGACAGCTGAAGAGTCGAAAGTCGAAAGTTAAAAGTTAAAGTAGGAATTATGTCCGGGGTGGAAAGGCGCGCTAGCGAAAGTTGTCGTGGGCGCGTTTTTTTTTCGTGGAGTGGGTTGCAACGGCGTTTGAAGTTTGGAGGATGGAGTTCGTAGCGAGCGGCGGTGTGTTTTGGGGCATGGCACGTTAAGAAGAATGGTTCGCAAAAAATCGGTGGAGACGGACGGGGTGCGGAGTCGAAAAGGTGGCGGCACAATCGAAGAGGGAGGGGCAAGCCCCTCCCCTACAGCGATAGAGCGTTAGGATTGGCCGCGGATGAGGCGGATGGCGTCTGGGATGGCGGCGCCTGAGCGGCCAACAGCGGAGGCGCGTGCTGCGTCAGCGTCTTCGGAGTCGCCTTCGCCGGGGGCAAGGAAGAGGTTGCTCTCGACTTCGTGCTGCTTGGTGTAGAGATCGTAGTAGCGGCCACCGGCGGCGTAAAGCGAGGCGTGGTTGCCGCGCTCGATGATGCGGCCGCCTTCGACGACGAGGATTTGTTCGGCTCGGCGAATGGTGGAGAGGCGATGGGCGATCACGAAGGTGGTGCGGCCGCGCATGAGGTAGCGCAGGCCTTCCTGAATAAGGGCTTCGGATTCGGAGTCGAGGCTGGATGTTGCTTCGTCGAGAATCAAGATGCGCGGATCGGCGAGGATGGCGCGGGCGATGGAAACGCGCTGCTTCTGACCGCCGGAGAGTTTGACACCGCGTTCGCCGACGACGGTGTCGTACTTTTTTTCGAAGCCTTCGGCAAATTCGTCGACGCGGGCAATGTGGCAGGCGGCGAGAATTTCCTCTTCGGTGGCAGCCGGACGAGCGAAGGCTACGTTTTCGCGGATGGTACCGTCGAAGAGGAACGTTTCTTGAAGGACGACGCCGAGCTGGGTGCGATAGGAATTTAGCTGGATGGTGGCGAGGTCGATGCCGTCAACGAGGACGCGGCCGGCGGCGGGCACGTAGAATGCGGCGATCAAGCCGATGATGGTGGATTTTCCGGCGCCAGAGGGACCGACTAAAGCGGTAACGGTGCCGGGCTGCGATTCGAAACTTACTTCGTGAAGAACTTCCTTGCCGGAGTCGTAAGAGAAGTTCACCTCTTCCATGACAACCTGGCCGGTGATGCGTTCCATGGTGACGGTGCGGCGGGGATCTTCGTCTTCTTTTTTCTCGTTGAGGATTTCGCGGGTGCGCTCGAGGCCGGTGATGGCTTCGGTGATTTGCGTGCCGATGGCGACGATCTGGAAGACAGGGGCAATCAAGAAGCCGAGAAAGAGATTGAAGGCGAACCAGTCGCCGAGGGTCATGGAGCCGCCGAGAATTTTGTGGCCGCCAAGTTCGAGCATGAGAGCGCTGACAACGCCGAGGAGCGTGGCGCCGGAAAGGCTCATGAGGGAGGTGGCGGTGAGTGTTTTTAAGACATTATCGAGGAGGCGCTGCACGCCGGTGGCGAAGATGCCCTCTTCGCGTTCTTCGGCGTGGTAGCCCTTCACGACGCGGACACCGCCGAGGGATTCGGTGAGGCGGCCGGTGACTTCGGCGGTAATTTTGGGACGAGCGCGGAAGATGGGGCGGATTGTGGAGAAGGCTTTGCTGATGCCAAAGCCAAAGACCAGGAGAATGGAGAACGCGACGCCGGTGAGCAGGACGCTGGCGTGGATTAAGTAGACCAGTGCGAAGACAGCGGTCATGAGGCCGCCGACGAATTCGACGAGGCCAGTGCCGACGAGATTGCGGACGCCTTCGACGTCGCTCATGATGCGAGAGACGAGGACGCCGGTTTTGTTGGCGTCGTAAAAGGAGACGGGAAGTCGGCCGATGTGGGCTTGCACCTGGCGGCGCAGCTCGGTGATCATTTTTTGTGCGGACTTGGAGAGGAGTTGGGTGAGGGTGAAGGAAGTGAGACCTTGGATGATGGTGGCAGCGAGGACGCCGAGGACGATGGGAGTAAGCAGATAGACCTGGTGTTTGATGGCGACGTTGTCCACGAAATATTTTGTAGAGGCCGGAAGGACGAGGCCGCAGACGCGGTTGATGGCCATCAGACCGAAGCCGAGGATGAGCAGGCCGCGGCGCGGTTTAATGAGCGCCCAAACGTCGGGCAAGGATTTCCACGGATTCTTTTTCTTCTCAGACTTCGCGGGTGTAGCCGAATTGGGTTCAGAAGGCATAGTTGGAGGACGGATCGAGCGTCTTTCTTGGATGCGCACGGTAGCAGTTAGAGTACATTTCCAGCGAGGTTCGAACAAGGACGGCACATGGCTGATATCCAAAAGGAAGATTCTCGGGGGACATTGATCGTAACGGGCGCGGGGCGGGGCATTGGCGCGGCGGTAGCGAAACTGGCGGGCGCGCGCGGGTTTTCCGTGGCGGTGAACTACACGAAAAATGCGCTGGCTGCGGCGGACGTGGCGCGGCACATTGTGTTGTCGGGGGGACGCGTGACGGTCATCCAAGCGGATATTTCGCGGGAGGCGGATGTGCCGCGGCTTTTCGAGGCTGCGGAGAACGAACTGGGGCCGATCACGGCGCTAGTGAATAACGCTGGAATTACGGGAGGGTTCGCGCGCGTGGAAGAGGTTACGAGCGCAATGCTTGAGCAGGTATTCGCGGTGAACGTGATAGGCGCGATGCTTTGCGCCCGGGAGTCCGTGCGGCGCATGTCCACACGAAATGGGGGAAGGGGTGGGGCCATTGTGAATATATCTTCACGCGCGGCGGAGATTGGAGGTGCGGGCGAGTGGGTGCACTATGCGGCGTCGAAAGGGGCGCTGGATACGTTTACGCTTGGACTCGCTCGGGAAGTTGCAGCGGAAGGGATTCGCGTGAATGCGGTGGCTCCGGGGCACGTGCTCACGGAACTTCACGCGGCCAGTGGTGATCCGGAGCGGCCGACACGCCTGGCGCCGACGATTCCCATGGGACGCGCAGGAACTCCGGAAGAAATCGCAGAAGCGGTATTGTGGCTGCTGTCTCCAGCGGCGTCGTACACGACGGGAACTATTCTCGCGGTGAGCGGCGGACGATAGCAGAGGAAGATGGGGGTCGAAGCTAGCTGCGGCAGCGATTAATCAGCGGCAGCGCCGCCACGAGGAACCTGCGCTGCGGTGGGACGCTCCAGGTTCAAAACGCTGGCGATGAACTCGCTGACGGTGATGCCCAGATGGCCCCAGAGGCGACGCTTGAGGCTGCTGTAATCCTGAGTGCCGCTGAAGAGGTCGCCCATCAGCTGGCGGAAGACGGCGCTGCGGTTCATGAGTTGGACCATGTGGGTGGTGACAGCGGTGCCTAGGAAAGAGCCGCGGTAGAAGCGACGCACGATGCGCGCGGCGAATTCCAGTTCGCTGGAGAAGGCGGCTTTAACCCAAGACATGTATTTTTCGGGGCAGCCTTCGGCGAGCGAGCGGCCCAGCAGTTCACCGGAGCGCATGGCATAGAAAAGACCTTCGCCGGTGAGAGGATCGACCCAAGCGGCGGCATCGCCGACGAGCGCCCAATTCTTGCCGAGGACGGTGCGCTCGGAAAGCGTGCGCTCTTGTGGAGAGGGGAGGACGTGGCTGTAAAATTTTGCGTTCTCTGTCGGAATGCCATGCTTTTCGACAAACGTGCCCAAGTGCGTTTTTAGCTCGGCGCTGGTGTGCGAGGCCATGCTGCCGCAAATGCCGACGGAAAGATGATCGCAGCGGGGGAAAGACCAGATGTAGCCTTCGAAGTGCGGAAGAAATTTTACGGTGATGGAGTCGGCGGTCTGCGGAACGAAGTAGCCCTGGGTCATTTCGAGTTCGTCGCGCTGGAGGGGGCGAGTCTCGGGTGCGATTTGATTGCGCGCGCCGGCGGCAAGAACAAGGAAATCAGCGCTGCGCCATTCGCCATCAATGGAGTAGCGGGGCTTGGTCGTGCTGGTATCGACGCCAAGTACGTGGGCTTGCTGAACGTCGCAACCAGCGGCTTTGGCGCGGTCGAGCAACATGCCGTTGAGCACGCGGCGCGAATAGATGACGATGGGATGGGTCATTTCGAGATTGGCGCGCTGCTCGTTGCTGCTGATGAGCTCAACGGAGCGGACAAGTTTTTTGGGATAGGGATTGTCGAGAAGGAAAGGGAAGCACTCGACGGCTTTGTGAGTGAGGCCACCGCCGCAGGGTTTTTCCCACGCGAGGTGCTCATCGAAAATCTGGACTTTGTGTCCCGCGCGCGCGAGCTGCTCACCGCACATCGCGCCGGAAGGTCCGCCGCCGACGATCGCTATCTCTGCCATGATCTTATCCTGCTGATGGCCTCGAAATCCGTCCCTGGACGCGGAAACCTACAGGCGGCGGCTGGGTTTGGCAATCAATTATATTAGGTAACGGGCCCCATCAAGTGGTGGGGAAGACCACCAGGCAAAACCCCGCGACGAGTATAGCACCGAAAAGGGCCGCCGCTGCTGGGGAAGCGGTAACTTCCCGGACAACTTTCATGGCCCAAGCCTGGAGGAGACAGCAAAGGGCAAAGTAGGGGGAGAGCAGGACGAGGAGGACCTCGCCACTGTGAAGAGCGAAGATGGCCGCGACGATGGCAAGCCACGCGATGAAGCGAAGCAGGAGGGCGTTGAACAGTCGGCGCCAGGTATTGCCGGGAGACGCCGGGCCGAGTGCCAACTCTTCGGCTGCGTGATAGGGAAGTACGGCGAGGAAGAGCGGCGCAAAGCGGGCCCAGCGCGCGGCAGTTAGCCAGGCTTCGCTGAAGGTCAAATCGATCCAGGCGGTGACGAGGAAGTGCAGCAGAAAGGCCGCGAAGGCTGCGACGAGAAGAGTGAGGTAGACCGGTCGGCCTGCCGGGGCGTCTTTTGCGCGCGTGCCTAAGAGATTTCGCAGGGTATTCCAATGCAAGAGCAGAAGTGTGACGCCGAGAATCAGGAGAAAACTCGCGAGATAATCGCCTTGGAATAGATGCAGCGCGCGGAGCGGGTTCCACAGGTAGAGAATGGCGACCGACGCGAACGCAACGAGTGCCTGATCGAAAAAGGCGCGTCCCTTTGCGGGAGTGGAAGCGATTTCTATTGGGGGCTCCGCTGCTTTTTTGCTTTGGAGGGTTTCGCGGAGAAATGGGCCTGCCAACAGGACTATGCCGATGAATCCTGCTAAGAAGCCGAGAAGACCTCGACGCGTGGGTAAGGCCGGCTTCGAGTCCAGGTGTAAGACTGCGGCTGCCCAATTCTGGGCGCTCGACATCGCGGTTGCGTCGAACAAAATGCTTACGTGCGTGGAGCGGGGAATCACGACGTATTGACTTGTGCCGTCGCCGGGAGAGGGCACCAATCTTTTCACCGCGGTGCGGATTCTTTCCGGTTCCCATGCCGCACTCATTAGTAGAGAGTGAGCCGGGAGCGCGCCGAAATCCTGGAACGGCATCATCTCCGGTGAGACCCCCGGTACCGGACGCATAGGAGCGGGAGAAAATGCTACAACGCCGGCCACTGGGACGCGCGAAGCGACGCGCAAGGCAATGGCTCCGCCCAACGAGTGGCCCGCCAGGATGGTGCGTTCGGGATCCAGCAGGCCGCGCGCAATCAGTTCGCGGACGAGATTTGCGCTGCACTGCTCGGAGCGATCGTAGGAAAAAGGGGCGGTGCTGCGCCCGTGCCCCGGCAAGTCCGGGACAAAAACGCGCAAGCCTTGCGCGGCGAAGCCAGCCGTCAGGTAGGACATGATGCGCTTGTTGGCGGAAAGTCCGTGAAGAAGAACGACGTAGCCTTTGGGAGCGCTGCCTTCCGGCTGGCCTACAGGCTCGACGATGTCCGTCACCAAGAGGCAGCCTCCGGCGCCAATGCGAAACGTATGGGCTTGGTATGGAACGGAGAGCGCGAGCCAAAGACCGATGCCGCACAGTCCCGCGCCCACAATGGCGCGTAGCGTCTTCGTGCCCTTCATCGTGCGAGCTCGGCGCCCAAGCGTGGCGGCGGCCCTGCGTGATAAACTAGCTTTTCGTTAAATGCCAGCGCAGTGCTTGCGTGGGCCTTCATGGAGTTCCTTTGCATCCAGAGATACTGACGCTTGAGGAAGCGATTTTGCAGTTTGGCCGCGAGAAACGCAACGGGCGGCGCATTGTGTTTACAAACGGCTGCTTTGATTTGCTGCATCCGGGGCATATCGGCAGCCTGGAGCAGGCACGCTCGCTCGGCGACGCGCTGATTGTTGGCCTCAACAGCGATGCCAGCGTGCGGCAATTGAAAGGTGCGGGGCGCCCTGTGTTGCCGGAGCGCGAGCGCGCGGAAATTCTTGCAGCGCTTGAATGCGTCGACGCGGTGGTGATTTTCGATGAACTGACGCCGCGCGAAGTGATTGCACGGTTGCTGCCCGATGTGCTGGTCAAGGGCGGTGACTGGCCTGGCGATCAAATTGTCGGACGCGAAGAAGTCGAAGCCGCGGGCGGGCGAGTCGTCTCGATTCCGGTTGTTCCGGGTTACTCCACTACGGAGATTCTGCGAAAGATTCGCGAAGGTGCTCCCGCCTCTCGCGTGGAAGCCTGACGCCCACGCATGATTCTTCCTGCCGTTCGCGAGCGATTGGATGCAGTGCTGCGCCACCCTTCGGTGGATGGCGCGCTCGGCGCGTTGCGCGATGGGGCGCAGCATATCTCGCTTTCCGGACTGCATGACGTCGCCAAAGCACTCGTCGCCGCCTATCTCACGCATGAGCTGAGGCGTCCCGCATTTTTTATTACGGATTCGAATCGGCGCGCCGAAGCTCTTGCGGAAACCGTGCGGTTTTTCTCGAGCGTGTTTCCTGGATTCAGCGGAGGCGTCGCCACGCTTCCGGCCTTCGACACCCTGCCGTGGGAATCGCAGAGTCCGCATGCGGACATTCTGGAGCGGCGAGCAGCAACACTTTTTCGACTGACGGATGGGCAAGTGTCGCTGGTGATCGCTCCGGTCCAGGCGGCGCTGTGGCGCTTTCAGGATGCCACGATTTATTTGTCCCTCGCGCGGACGCTTACAAAAGACGCGGAAGTTCCGCTCGAAGAACTGATCGCGCATCTTGCTGGCGTGGGCTATACACGCACCGAAATGGTCGAGCTGCCTGGCCAATTCGCGATGCGCGGCGGGATCGTGGACGTGTTTTCGGCGGAAGCGCCTCGTCCAGTGCGTATCGAGCTATTGGGAGACACTGTGGAATCGGTGCGCGAATTTGACCCGCGCACGCAGCGATCGATCGCGCCGGTGCAGCGCACGACTCTTTTGCCGCTTACGGAATGGAATGTTGCAGCGCTTGTTGGGGCAACGCATTCGGGTTCTCAAGCCGCGGAGGCGTCGTGGGAGGGAACGTCATTCTTCGGTCCCACCGAGCAGAGCGGACAGAGTTCGCTGTTCGAACTTGCGGAAAGCTCGCTAAGGCCGGTGGTGTTTCTGGACGAACCGCAGAACTTGCGCGATGCTGCCGAGAAGCATCTCGCGCAAGCGACCGCGATCTATGAGCGACATGGGAGCGCAACGGCTCCTTCTGCCGAGCACTTCTTCTTGAGCGAGGAAGAGTTCGCCGCTTCGTTGGCGAAGACTTCGCAAACGCATCTCGAACAACTCGCCGTCAATATCGGCTCTTCGCCTCAATTCGAACTTTCTTCGAGACCGAGTCCGCGCTTCCACGGCGATGTAGTCGCTTGCATGGGGGACGTGAAGGCGCAGCTCGCTTCCGGCGGAAAAGTTTTCCTGACGGCGGCAAGCACGGGCGAACTCGAACGCCTTGCTGATATTTCGCGCGAATACGATGTCCCTTACGTCCTCGGCGAATCGGAAAACGCCGCAGCTGGTTTCACGGCGGAGGGCGCACTCGAAACCGCAGGGTTGCTGCTGATTCGCGCGCCGTTCCCGGAAGGCGTCACTTTTCCGGAGGCCAAACTCACGATTTTCGGACATGCTGACCTGTTCGATGTCACTCCTACAGTCGAACGCCCCAGCCACAAAATCCGAACCTCCGGATTTTTTACCGACTTCGCCGAGCTGAAGCCCGGCGACTTTATCGTTCATGTGGATCACGGCATCGGGCAGTTTGAAGGGTTGCGCCAGATTGAATCGGATGGACACCGCGGCGAGTTCATGTTGCTTCGTTACGCCGACGATGCGCGGCTCTACGTTCCGCTCGAACGCATGGATTTGGTGCAGAGCTACCGCGTCGTCGAAGGCTCGCATCCCACGCTCGACAAACTCGGCGGCACGGGCTGGAACACGCGCAAGACGCGCGTTCGCAAGTCGCTGGAGGACATGGCGGATCAGCTTCTCGCCCTATACGCCGCGCGCAAAACGGCGCAAGGTTTTGCATTTTCCGCGGATGGCAATTTCCAGCGCGAATTCGAAGACGCGTTCGAATTCGAGGAAACCGCCGATCAAAATACCGCCATCGCGGACATCAAGCGCGACATGGAACGTCCTACGCCGATGGACCGGCTTCTTTGCGGCGACGTGGGCTATGGCAAAACCGAAGTGGCCATGCGCGCCGCGTTCAAATCCGTCTCCGATAGCAAACAAGTCGCCGTGCTTGCGCCTACGACGGTCCTGGCATTTCAGCATTTCGAAACGTTCAAGAAGCGTTTCGCGGCGTTTCCCGTGCGCATCGAAATGCTCAGCCGCTTCCGCACCCCCGCCGAACAAAAGAAAATTCTCGCGGAACTCGAAGCGGGCAAGGTCGACATTGTGATTGGCACGCACCGGCTCATTTCGAAAGACGTAAGGTTTCAAGACCTGGGCTTGCTCGTTGTGGATGAGGAGCAGCGTTTTGGTGTTGCCCACAAAGAGCGCCTCAAGGAGATGCGCCAAAACGTGGATGCGCTGGCCCTTTCGGCAACGCCCATTCCGCGCACGCTGCACATGTCGCTGGTCGGCTTGCGCGATATGTCCGTCATCGAGACCGCGCCCCGCGATCGCCTCGCGATTCAAACTATGGTGGCTCCGTTCCAGGAAGATTTGGTACGCCGCGCCATTGAAAACGAAATTGCCCGCGACGGCCAGGTCTATTTCATTCACAACCGCGTCGAATCCATCTATTCGCTCGCAACTCTTGTGCAGAAGCTCGTGCCAAAAGCCCGCGTCGTGGTAGGCCATGGCCAGATGAGCGAAAAAGAACTCGAAAGTGTGATGCTGAAATTCATCCGCGACGAAGCGGACGTGATGGTTGCCACGACGATCGTCGAAAATGGCCTCGACATTGCGAAAGCCAACACGATTCTGATCAATCGAGCCGATCGCCTCGGTCTTGCCGAGCTTTATCAACTGCGCGGTCGCGTTGGCCGCTCGCATCAACGTGCCTACGCGTACCTTCTCGTTCCGCCGGACACGTCTCTCTCGGACATCGCCCGCAAACGCCTCTCGGCTATGAAAGAGTTCAGCGAACTCGGCGCAGGCTTCCGCATAGCCGCGCTTGACCTGGAACTGCGCGGCGCAGGAAACATGCTTGGCCGCCAGCAGCACGGCCATATCGAAGCCATCGGTTTCGATATGTATTGCCAGATGCTCGAGCGCGCCGTTTCGAAACTAAAGGGCGAGGAATCCACCCCCGAGCTGCGTACGACGCTCAGTCTGGGCCTCGACGTGCGCATCCCGGAAAACTACATCCTCAGCGAGAATCTGCGTCTGCGCACCTACAAACGCATCTCCTCGATTGCCACCGAGGAGGAGAAACATGACGTTCGGCGCGAGTTGGCCGACCGCTTCGGCGCTCCTCCGGCAACCGTAGAAAACCTTTTGGAGTACGCCGTCCTCAAATCCATGTGTGAACGGCTGCGCATCTCGGCGGTCGAACGCCAGGGAAATCGCATCGCCATACGTTTTCACGCGGAGACGACTTTGGATCCCGCGACGCTGGTGAAGGTCGTGCGTTCACGAAAGGGCATCAAGCTGGACCCCAGCGGTGTTCTTTGGCTGGAAACTACGCGGGGGGAATCGGTCCCGGGCGCTCTCAGAAACGTATTGCTCGGCCTTCAAGGCCAGAGCTAAACTCTATAGGTGAGGAACTACATGCGTAATCTAGGACTTATCGCGGCGTTGTTTATTGCGTTGCCGCTCGCGGCACAGGATCCAACTCCGCCGCCTCCAAGCCAGAAACCGGCCAAGCCTACGCTCGAAAAGCCTGACGAGGCCCCGGCGGACACTCCCGCACCCGCTGCTGCGCCCAAGAAGCCGGCTCCGGTAAAGAAGCCCGCCATCTCCGAAACGGAAGGCAAAGTCGTCGAAGAGATCGTAGCGCGCGTAAATAATGAAGTAATCACCCGCTCGGAATTCGAACACGCCAAAGTGACCGCCGAGGAAGATGCGAAGCAGGAGTGCCAAAACCGCTGCACTCCTGAACAGTTGAAAGCGATTATCGACGATACGCAGAAAAACGCCCTGCGAAATCTGATCGATCAATCCCTCCTCGTGCAACGCGCCAAGGATATGGGCATTAGCGTCGAGCCTGAAGTCATCAAGCAGCTCGACCAGATCCGCATCGAAAATAAGCTCGCCAGCATGGAAGCTCTCGAGGAAGCGGTCACCAAATCTGGAGTCAACTGGGAAGATTTCAAGAACAACATCCGCAGCGGCTTGCTGACCAAGAAAGTTATCGGCAGCGAAGTCGGTTCCCACATCAGCGTTCCCAAGGAAGACATTCAAAAATATTACGAAGAGCACAAGCAGGAATTTATTCGCCCGGAGCAGGTTGCCCTCCGCTCCATCGAAGTCAATACTGCGGGCAAAGACGCCGCGGAAATTGCCGACCTGAGGAAGAAGGCCGATACAGCCCGGAAGCGGATTCAGGACGGCGAAGACTTCGGCGAAATTGCGAAGCGGTATTCCGACGGCTCGACCGCCAAACAAGGTGGCTACTTGGGCGAGTACAAACGAGGCGAACTCTCCAAGGAACTCGAAGAGACCGTCTTCAAGATGAAGAGGAACGATCTCACGGATGTCATGGAAACAAAGCAGGGCTTCCTGATCATCCAGGTCATGGAGCACTACGAGGAAGGCGAACAACCGCTTGCCAAAGTGGAAAACGAGATCAACGAGAAGCTCTATAGCCAGCGCATGGAGCCTGCCCTGCGCGAATATCTGAAGACGCTGCGCGAGGAAAGCTACGTCGTCATCAAGCCCGGCTACCAGGATGCCGCCGGCGGAGGCAACTCGGAGATTCAGGAAGTGAGCGCCACGCCTGAGGTCACGAAGACCAAAAAGGGCCACAAAAAGTACTTGCTCTTCGGCAAGCGTGCCGGAGATTCAGGCGACTGATGAAGACGCCGTTCGTCTCTGATCTCAACGCCGAGCAAACGATCACGACGTTTTTTCTCGTACACGAAAAAGAGATCCGTAACACGCGCGCGGGCAAGGCCTTTCTACGTCTGGCGCTTGGCGATCGCAGCGGCACTATCGAAGCTATCATGTGGGATCAATTCGAGGCCCCCGCGAAGGACATCAGCAGGGACGATATCGTTAAGGTCAACGCGCGTGTCGAAATTTACAAAAACAAGCCGCAGCTCACTTTGCAGCAACTTCGCCTCGCCAAATCCGAGGAGGTTGATCTTGCTGACTTTTTGCCGCACACGAAGGAAGACGTAGGAAAACTTTGGGCGCAACTGCTCGAATACGCGAATTCCATCGTTAATCCCTGGCTGAAAAAACTTGTGAATGGAATCCTTGCGGATCCCACCGTTGCGATCCGCTACAAGCGCGCACCGGCGGCGAAAGTGATGCATCATGCGTATCTCGGCGGTTTGCTCGAACACGTCGTTGGGCTCTGCGGCCTCGCCAAACAAATCGCGGCGCATTATCCCGAACTGAATGCCGACCTGTTGATGACCGTGGCGATTCTCCACGACGTTGGCAAACTTGATGAACTTTGCTACGACCGTGCCATCAGCTATACCACCGAAGGACAGTTGCTCGGCCACATTGTCATGGAAATCGAAACAGTAGCCAAGGCTATGGACGCTATCGAAGGCTTTCCTGCAAATCTCAAAACTGTAGTCCAACATCTTTTGATCAGCCATCACGGGCAATACGAATTCGGTTCGCCGAAATTGCCCATGATTCGAGAAGCCCTTGTCTTCCACTACCTTGACGACATGGATTCCAAAATGGCGGCAGTGCGGGCTGCGCTGTCGGTTGAGTCGGGCGAAGAAGAATGGTCTGCCTACAGCGCCGCGCTCGGCCGCAAGTTCCTGAAGCTCGACGCCTTCCTTAAGGGCCCCGCTGTCGGTACAAAATAAGATAGTAAAGGGCGGAGCTTGGTCTCCTGCCTGGCACCTGCCGCGTTCGAATAACATCTTGCAGTCTCTTTAGCGAGACCTCTTGCTCCCGCTCTGCGCTACTCGGGCTTTCACAATTTTCTTGATAAGTGCGACGGGCAATGGCTTGTCGAGAGGGAACTGAACAGTCCCTTTGGAAGTGGTGAAGCCCCAGCCCCTAAGCTCATTCTGAAATTCATCCATTACTGCGGCCGTTGGAAACAAACTGCAATGGTTTGAGAATGCGGCGTACCAAACCAACACTTCGTTGTGCCGGATCGCGGGCATCTGATAGCTGATTGTCTCGGTAGCTTCCGCTGGCACAACGGACCGAATCGTCGCGCGAAGCTTGTCGAAGGTATTGCGGGCGGGTTCCGGAATACCAGCGAGGTATTCCTCGACAGTTTTCGTGCCGCCTTTACGTTTCGCGGTGGACCCGCGCTTGCCAGCTTCAGTTTTTTTCACGAGCGTCATCTTTCCGGCAAAAGTGAACCGACACAGCGCGTGGGCAGCACGATGCAATCCCTAAGCCGCCGCCAGGCGCCGAGGAATCCTGGTTTAGATCTCGTTCTTGCGGAAGCGGCCAATCAAGTGATCGCAAGCTCTAACCGTGACCGCCATCATGCTGAGCGTCGGGTTCTGGCATGCAGACGACACAAAGCTCGCCCCGTCCATCACGAACAAATTATTCACGTCGTGCGCCTGGTTGAAGGGATTGAGCACGGACTTCTTCGGGTCGTTCCCCATGCGCGCGGTTCCCAGTTCATGGATGGCCATACCAGGCATTTCGACGTTTGCTTGCACGCGTATATCTTTCGCGCCTGCGGCTTCCAGCATTTCCGCCGCCGAAGCTCCGGCATCCTGCATGAGCGCGGCTTCGTTGTCGCCGTGCGTCATGTTGATGTGCAACGCGGGAATGCCCCAGGCATCTTTTAGGTCGCGGTCAATTGCGATGTAATTGTCCCAACGCGCCAGCGATTCGCCGAAAGCTCCAAGCCCAATCTCATACCAGCCTTCTTTGACGGCCTTCTTGAGCGAGGTTCCGTACCCTTCGGCACTGAAGTTGAATTCGGGCCCTGCTCCGCCTTGATAACCATAGCCGCGGATGAACTTGGATTGTTTTTTGCTTGAAGGCGTGTTTCGAAAGCGCGGCACGTAAATCCCGTTAGGCCGAGCGGGTTCATTCGCATTGGGAAGAGGATTGAAGTTTGGCAGACGGCCCGAGGCTCCGCCTCCAACGACGTGATCCATCAAATAATGTCCCAGCGCGCCGCTCGAGTTCGCCAGCCCATTGGGATACTCACGCGTGGAGGAGTTCAGCAAAATCCGCGTCGATTCCAGCGCCTGCGCGCAGAGGATCACGGCTTTTCCGCGTACCTCCTTCACCTGTCGCGTTAGGCGATCCACGTAGGTCACGCCGCGCACCTTATTCGGCTCGGTGTCCATGTCCACATGGCTCACGACCGCGTTTGTAAACAAGGTGCAGTTGCCGGAAGCCATCGCGTCCTTCACGGTCGTAAACGGGCTGCTGAAATAAGAAAACGTGCTGCAGCCGCGTTCGCACGGCCCGCAATAGTGGCACTGCAGCCGCCCATTATGATTTTGCGTCAAGATGGCTGTGCGCCCGATCGTCACCGTGTGTCCGAATTTCGCTTTGACGCGCTCTCTCAGCTGAATTTCTCCGCAGCTCATTTTCATTGGCGGCAGAAACTGCCCGTCGGGCAACATTTCATTGCCCTCCGCAGCGCCGCTGATGCCTACGTACTTCTCCACAATGTCGTAATACGGGGAGAGATCGGCATACGAGATCGGCCAGTCGTCGCCGTATCCGTCGCGGCTCGCTGCTTTGAAATCGTTATCGCTCATTCGATAACTCTGCCGTCCCCACACCAGCGATCGCCCGCCCAGCACGCGCAGCCGCTGCCACGTAAACGGTTTTCCCGCAGGGGTGCTATACGGATTCTCCAGATCATTCACAAACCACTCGTAGTTGTATTCCATGCACGCGTAACACTGTTTCTGCACCGGACGAGTGCGCACCACCTCCGGAGAATGATCGCGATATTTCAATTTGTAGGCTGGCATGTGCTCGGTAAATTCTTTTGGGCTCACCGCGCGCCCCGCCTCGAGTAACGCCACTTTCAGCCCGGCCTCCGCGCACTGTTTCGCCGCCCACCCGCCCGTGGCTCCCGATCCCACAACCACCACGTCGTATGTTGTCTTCAAAGGATTCTGCGCCATCCCCGTCGTTCCGGTAATGTACGTCACGCTCACTTGTGGTCCCCTTCCGGATGTTCGCAACCCTGATAAGGCCCGTGCGCAAACGCCCCGTCCCAGCCCAACTCTTTTTCGCCAATCTGCGAACTGTAGTACGCCGTCATAATGCGCCCCTTCAGCGCTTCAAAATGGCCGTGTCCGGGATCGGGGACGCGATCCGCTTCGCCAGTCCAGTTGCTGGCATTGCGCGGATAGGCTAGCGCGTGCAGCAATAGATCCTGCTCGTCGCTCGACAAATAACGAAACGCCGCCTTGTAACGCCGAATACTTTCCCCATCCAAATATCCAAGCGAATTCAGGAACGCGCGCTGCGTTTCCGGCGTCTCCGCGGCCAGCACCAGGTCGATGTACCGATTCACCAGCGCTTCCTTCGCACCGGGAGTGTCCGTCGCCGGAATCATCAAATCGCTCAGCACAATCAGCGTTTCGTTCTGATGCTCATCCAAAAAAAGCGGCTTCCATCCCGGCGCCGACAAATCCTTCGAAGCGTCAACGCCGCTTTGCGCCGGCGTCAGTTCCGATGGCTGCTGTGCCGCACTTTGCGCTCCGCCTTGCGCATTGGCAATAGAGGGGCGCAGCGCTGCCGCCGCACCTGCAAGCACACTCGCCCGTAACATTTCGCGTCGTTTCATGAAAACTCCTAAATCCCAGCAGTTATGGCAAAAGAAAGTCTACATCAAACGGAAGTTCAAGTACTCCTCACGCCATCGCATGCAAATATTCGTAGTCGATCCTAATCGCTTCCATGGCAGGTGTGGCAGTAAACGGCGGTTCCTGCTCAACATAATACAGCTCCACTTCGGTTTTCTTCGCGGCAGCGAAAATCGGTTTGTAGTCGACATGCCCGCGCCCCAGTTCCGCCGGCTTCGGACGCACGCTCTCGTCGAGTCCCACGGAGGGGCTGGCAGTGGGATGGAAGTCTTTGATATGCAGCAACCGGTAGCGCTTCGGATATTTCGTCAGGTACGTCACCGGATCGTGCCCCGCCGCAACCATCCACCCGCAGTCGAGCTCGAATTTCACGAGCGACGGATCGGTCTCGCGCAGGATGATGTCGTAGCCGATTTCGCGGCCCTCCAGTGGCTTGAATTCAAAATTGTGATTGTGATAGCCGAAGGTCATCCCGGCCTTCTTCGCCTGTTCGCCCATTTCATTGCAGCGCACCGCAATTGTTTTGAAATCGTCCGCCGTCAACGCCGCCAGTTGCGCCATGAATCCTTTCATGTCGAACTTGCCCGGCTCCGGCAGCTTCGGCAGCGTCACCGAAGAAATCACATACTTCGCGCCAATCTCTTTTGCATAGGGAATCGCTTCCTCCATTCCGCCGAACCCCATGTGCAATGCCTGGCATCCCAATCCAGCGTCTTGCAACGACTTCTTGACGTCGGCAGCCTTGCGCTTCGCCGAAACCCCCGTCTCGACTTCCTTATATCCAATCGCCGCAATCTGCCGCAGCGTCCCGTCGTAGTCCTTATCCAGTTCCGCTCCCACTGTGTACAGCTCCAACCCGATCGGCTTGCCCAGCGGATTCGCAAAAAGCCGCGACGCGCTCCCCAACTCAAATGCCGTCGCCACCAACGCCCCGCTGCCGCCGATCAGAAGTTCTCGCCTCGAAGGTCTCACGATTATCTCCCGCGCCATTTCCGGGCGCTTAAACGCCGCGCAAATTGTATCCGAATTTCCGTGCCACTGCGGACGGAAAGCTTCTCAATACATGCAGTTGAGCGGGACGAGCATGTCCGCGCCGGTCGTCAGCGGCGTGGCGTTCGCGTGACCCGCGCCTCGGTTCACTGCTTCGCGTCGTTGCTTATCCTCGTCTCGGTGAACTTCGCTGGATCGAACAAAGCCGGGTCGAACTTCGCATTCGCGTTGATATCAAAATAATCTTCGTTAAAAGTGTTCTTGCCTTCGACATAGAACTCAACGCGAGCCGATATCCAGCCGGTAGAGAGCTGCTGGTAACCTCGGAACCGGGTGTCGCGAATTCTAGCCGCGATCTTATCATCCGGCTCTATCAATCTCACGAACAACAGCCGCTTCTTCTCAATCCAGAACTGTTTCGATTTCAAATCACCTTTGGCGGCGCCCACTACGTAGACATCCTCCCCATCCCACCTCTCTTCATGAAGCTTCGTCAAATCGAACCCCTGGCCTTTCGCTATGTCGATCGTCGCCTTCGCGTCTTGCCGGTACACATCAAATCCCAAAACCAGCAACATATGCACGAACGGGCGAGTCCCGGAAGATTTGCCCTTTTCAAACGTCGTGAGCGTTCCGTCAACAAAGACGAACCCATTCCCGTCGCTGGTCGCGCCCCGGTTGATGCGGAGTTTTCCCGGCAACTCCAACGCCTCATCCCAGATCTCCACCCGAGTAGTACCATCCTCATTCAGCGTGATGGCCTTCTCCTTGAACACCACCGACGCGTACCACGAGTCCTTGTATCGGTCGTGCATCGCCGTCAACAAACCCTGTCCATCGCGAATCTCCTGGCAAAGCGCCGGCACCGCCGCCGCCAAACACCCCGCCGAACAAATAAGCCCAACCATCCATCTCATCATCACCCTCACAATCACCTCGCAACGTTTTCTCTAAAATTCAGGACCGCCAGCGCCGCATCTTACGCTATCCCGCCCACGCCATCTCTATTTCCACCTCCCCATTCTTCTCGAGTACGCCTTTTCTGCCCGTAGGGCGAAAGCCCGCGCGTTCGTAACATCGCCGAGCTCGCTCGTTGCTCTCCACGACCTTTAGTCGCACCTGTGTCGCGCCTACTTCAACCGCCCAATCCTTAACCGTCGATACCAACGCATCTGCCGCGCCCGTACCACGTTGATCCGGGCGGACCCACATTGCCATCAAGTGAACGATCGAGGAGTCCTGCGCATCAGGGGCGCCGGCCACCATCCCGCACGCTTCTCCACCCGTTTCGAGCAGGAATGTCGCGGCAGGAGCCAGCCAGTTCCGCCAATCCTCCATCGTCCTTGCCACTTCCCGTTCATACGTCGAGCTAAAAGCGCCCGGAGAATTGCTGAGAGCCTGAAGACGCACCGCCCTCAACACCGGTTCGTCCCCAATCAATGCACGCCTGACTTTGAATGCCATATCGCTCTCGCCAGTGCTTACAGGTGAAGAAGGAATCTTCCGTCTCCCTTAGCTGGCACAAACCGAGCATACCATTCGGTGTTCCTCACCTACTCACTGCTCACTATTCATTACTCACTGTCCTCCCACCTTTTCCACATATTTCCACAGCCGTATCAACCCAATTACCCCTCGCCCAACTCCTTATCCTCCTATCACTTCCGCAGCGCTGATTCGAATCCACGGCCTCTCGTTAGAATAAATATTCAGTAACAATAAAAATGTATTGACAAATGGTAACTCTTTTAGAATCCGCACTTCCAAAACACAGGACTTAAAACCCTTTAGAATGAACACTTACGAAAAAAGGGGCGCGCTCCGGCCGAATTGCACCTGGAGGTATGTCGCGTATTGCCACAGCCTCCCGCATCGGCCTAGACTGGACTAGCCCATGAGCCAGCGCATGTTACCGGCTTCTTTTCAAATTCGCGACTTGACCATCCGCCCCGCCGCGGTGCTTGCCCCTATGGCTGGCGTGACGGACACGCTTTTCCGCCGCGTCATTCGCGGTCTCGGCAGTTGCGGCTTGCTCATGACGGAGTTCACTAGCTCTGAAGGCATCACACGCAGCGCCGCCAAAACGCTTCGCTATCTTTATTTTCAGGAAGATGAGCATCCGATCACCGCGCAGCTCTTCGGCGCGAACCCGCAAGTCATGGCTGAGGCTGCTCGCATGGTCGAAGACCTCGGCTACGACGCCGTGGACATCAATCTCGGCTGCCCCGCCAAAAAAGTCGTCAAGTGCGGCGGCTCCGGCTTGCTGCGCGATCTTCCGCTCCTCGAAGAGATTTTCCGAACCGTTCGTGCCGCCGTTCGCATCCCACTTACGATCAAGCTGCGCGCCGGATGGGACGACAAGTCCATCGTTGCGGTCGAGGTGGCTAAGATGGCGGAAGACATCGGAATTGAAGGTGTCGCGGTTCATCCGCGCACGCGCCTTCAGGGCTACGCGGGCGCCGCTGACTGGAGCATCATCGCGGCGGTGAAGCAGGCCGTGAAAATTCCCGTCATCGGCAACGGCGACATCAACATTCCGGAAGACGCCGAGCGCATGGTCCGCGAAACCTGCTGCGACGCCGTGATGATCGGCCGCGCCGCCGCCACTAACCCCTGGATTTTCCGGCAAATGCAGCAATACGCCGCGAGTGGCCGTTACGACACACCGACCGAAGCCGAACGCCATCAGTTACTTTCAGGCTACTATAGGCAAATTAGTGCTGCCAACCTGCCCGATGGTATTGGCAAAATGAAGCAGTTCGCTTGCTGGTTCACTCATGGCGTGGGGAACGGCAGCGAGCTTCGTCGAATCGTACATGCGGCGCGAACGCCCAGTGAGGTTGTCGAGAAGGTGGAATCCTTCTTCGAGAGCCGCATCGCCGCTGGCGCCAGCCGCTCGCAGACTGGCCGAGTACAAGTAAATGACCGCTCAACGGCTGCCCAGGAAGCTAGCCGCACGGCGGACGCCAGAAAAGAGGACCCAGCCCATGGTCCACTTGACGCAGACCGCTACGAAGCAACGCTCGGAGCGTAGAATCGCCGTCCGTCTTCCTCTCAAGGTCAAGGGACGCGACAGCCGCGGTGTTGTCTTCGAAGAAGAAACTTCCAGCGAAAATTTATGCCGGAGCGGCGCCGCGTTCGTCACGCGCTTTGACGTCGCCATCGGCTCCGATCTCGAAATCCGCATTCCTTTTTCCCACTACACTTCGCGCCGCACCGAAGCCGATTTCGCCACCTCCGGCCGCGTCGTCCACGTCGTCGAGGCTTCCACACAAGGCGAGCGCCTCGTCGGCGTGCAGTTCACCGGCCCCCGCTTCCAGCGCGTCTTCCGCTCGGAAACTGCCGCTTAACTCACCGCGCGCGTTTTGCGCACCGTTGCCATCACGCACGTCGGAGCGACTCGCATTTGCCGCTGAGTAGAATCGAGTGGCTAAGACAAGCATCGCTATTTTGCTGGCGGCGCTCCGCAAACAAAGTTCGCGGCGTCGTTCGTGTCGCCGCTGCCTTTGTATTTCGCGACTTGAGGATACGCGCACAGCGGCCGCGTCACTTTTACTGCCGAGCCTTCGCCCGGTTGCTTGGTGGCGATGACGGAGGAAGGTGCTGTCCCTTTCTCCACCCACTGCTCGAGAGCCAGATACATGTTGTGTTGCGGATCGTTCGAAGTGCTGAAGCCCATTTGGCCAAAAACGTCAGGGCCTGGGCCACCGCCGCAGTGCTGCATGCCAGGCACCATGAAGAGACGCAAGAAAGAGTCGGCTTCCTGCTTGCCCATTTTGTTCCGAACGTTTTCGTAATAGTTGATGGAATTCAGGGCGGAGATCGCGGCGTCGTTCCAGCCGTGGTAGATAATTAGTTTGCCGCCGTGCGATTCGAATGGCTTCAGATTGGTGTCGGTGGCGTTGAGCACGTTGGCAAATTTTTTGTCGGCGGTGGCAACGGCTTCATCGAGATTGGTTTTCTTGTAGTCCCAGTCGGGCTTTTCATAGACCATGTCGGAGAAAAAACCGCCGCCGAAGGCGAAGAGCAAACTCTTGCCGGGGCCTGCGCCGGTGATCCAAAGTGGCCAACCTCCGCCGCCCTCTTCGCCGCCGGGCAAAAAGCCGGGGAAGATTTGGTTTCCTTTGGAGTCGTGCGCGCCTTCGTACAATTTTTTCAGCGCGGTGACTTGCGGCTGGGTGAGGCAAGCGTCCGAGTCGACGGCTTTGCAGAGAAGACTCGCCGGATCAAAATGGCACTGCCGCGGGTCGTTCAAAACGCCATCGGTCACGCCATCTTTTGCATCGCAGGAATTGTTGACGGCTTTCGCGATTGTGGGAATCTTGCTGGTTGGAATATAGCTTGCAGGATCGAGAGTTGTCGTTTGGGCATCGTATAGTGCACTCGCGAGCAGATGCGTCCAGTAGTTCGCGGGAGCGCCAGCCAAAATTCCGTCGTAGTCGTCGGGATAGCGCTGCGCCTCCATCAATGCCTGGCGGCCGCCATTCGAACAGTTAGAGAAGTACGCGCGCTGGGGAGCGTCGCCGTAAAAGGCTTTCACAGTGGCTTTGCCGATCACGGTCATTTCGTGAATCGCACGATACGCGAAGTCGACGATCTTCTCGGGATGTCCCAGCGCCCAAGTCGCGTCGGTTCCTTCCGCGGCATGCCCAGTGTCCGTCGCCGCAGAGGCGTAGCCCTGCGCGACGGCAAGCCCCAGCACGCGGAAGTCGATTTGGCCGGCAAATCCTCCATTGCCTTGGCCGCGAAATTTTCCGTTCCAACCGCTTGCTGGCATCCAGACTTCGATTTTGATATCGGAGTCAGCGCTCGGTTTGGCGGTCGCGGTGACACGGCAAAACGCGGGGAGCTGTTTATAGAACGAGGGATCACCAGCCATCCAGGGAGGCGTGCCAGCAGGCGGCGTAAATGCGCCGGCGGCAACGGTTTGTGCGGAGGTGATTTGGGTATGCGGTAATGCAAGTTGCGCGAGTTGCTCGCAAGACTGGGGTGGGGCGTCCGGCGGGGAAAACCCCGCCCCTACAGCTCGTGCGTACGGTAGGAAAGATCCACATACGGCCAGTAATGCGAGCATCGTAATTCTCTTCACCGGGAAGCTCCTTTACGTCCTACGAGATCGTTCTCTGGAATCCGTTCCGACAGTGGGGGGGCCGAGAAAGCCGCCGCCACATCCTAGCCGAAACCTAGCGTTCCACCAAAGCATCGATTTTAGCCACGCTTTAGATTCATTTTTCTTTACGCGGACGGGGGGCTAAGGAAATGGGCAACCCAATCCGCGGTTTGGCGTCAAAAGAAATACCGGGCAGGACGGTGTAGCCAATTTGTGCCTGCAACGGAACTTATCGGCCCTCAAAGCGTCTAGTATTGAGAGTACTCCACCGAGCGACTCTGCGGAGGCCTGCGCATGTTCTCACTCTGGCAAGATCTTCATTTCGCAGGACGTAATCTAAGAAAAAGTCCAGGCTTCGCGATTGTGGCGATGGTGACGCTCGCGCTAGGCATTGGCGCCTCGACCGCCATTTTCAGCGTTATTGAGAACGTTCTGATGGAGCCGTTCCCGTATCCAGATGCGAAGCACTTTGTTTCCGTTCAAATCCATGACACGGAACAAAACGAGCCTGGCGGGCGAGCCGGTTACAGTGGCCCCGAGTTCATGGACTATATAGCGCAAAATCATGTGTTTGACCGGGTTATTGCGAATGATCAGACGGATGTGCTGTATACCTACGGGGAGGGTACGGACCGGTTCGAAGGAAGTATGGTTACGCCGGGGACCTTCGAATTTCTGGGAATGCCGGCCCTGTTAGGGCGGGTCATGCAGCCAGCGGACTATGAGCCTGGGGCTACACCGGTCTTTGTGTTGCGGTATAAAACCTGGGTCAACCACTTCAACGCGGACCCATCTATTTTAAACAAGTCCTATGTCCTGAACGGTACGGCACGCACGCTGATCGGCATCATGCCGCCACGGTTTGGTTGGGGGGATGCAGACGTCTGGATTCCAGAAAAGCCCAGCCATGCGGATACCACTCCAACCCTTGGATTCAACCGCTTCTGGTTTTTCATGGGGCATTTGAAACCGGGAGTCTCAGAGCAAGCGGCTCAGGCCGACCTGACTGTGATTGCGAAACATTTGGCGACGGTTTATCCCAAGGACTACCCAAAGCACTTTACCGTGGAGGTGCAATCGCTGACCGATCTTGTTGTGGGGCGATTCCGGACAACGCTCTATATCGTGCTTGCGGCGGTGGGACTGCTGTTGTTGATAGGCTGCGGCAATGTTGCGAACCTGCTATTGGCGCGAGCCACGACGCGCGAGAAAGAGTTTGCGATTCGCGCGGCGCTGGGCGCCGGGCGCTGGAGACTGGTGCGGCAACTGCTTGTGGAAAGTATGATTCTCGCTGTTGGCGGCGCTGCGCTTGGAGCATTGTTCGCCTGGGGCGGATTGAAATTTCTCATCGCGCTGATTCCTCAGGAAATTATCCCAGCCGAAGCAACGATCCGTTTGAATGTCACTGTGCTGCTTTTTACGCTCGGCGTTTCGGTGGCAACGGCGCTGGTTTTTGGATTGGTACCCGCGCTGCAAACGGCACGACGCGATCTTAACGATCCGCTGCGCGATAGCGGAAAGGGAGTCAGCGGCGGTTTCCGCCATGGCCGGCTTCGCGACGCGGTGGTCGTTCTAGAAGTAGCGCTTTCACTCACTTTACTCGTAGGCGCGGGCCTCTTGATGCGCAGCTTTGTTGCACTACGAGAAGTGCATCTGGGGCTCCAGCCGGATCACATTCTTGTGGCCCGGCTTCCGCTTCCCAAAGACCGGTACAAAACGGCGCAGCAGGTTACGGGCTTTTTTCGGCCGCTTTTGCTGAGGCTGAAAGCCATGCCCGGCATTGTCGAGGCCACGGAAACGAGCACTCTGCCGCCCTACGGTGGAATCCCGTCCGACGTCGAGATTCCCGGCAGGACGCACACCGAAAAATGGACGGCGCTTTATCAACTCTGCAGCGAAGGGTATTTCTCGGTGCTGAAGCTTCAATTTTTGACTGGGCGGCCATTCACAGAAGCGGAAGTGAACGGGGCGAAGAAATTGGCGGTCATCAACCAGACTTTCGCGCAGAAATATCTCGGCGCGGAGAATCCCATCGGTCAGCGTGTTCACGTGATGCATCTCGAAACGGCGCCGGACCCTGTGCACGATGCCTGGTTTGAGGTTGTCGGCGTTGTGGCCGACGCGAAGAACAAGGGCTTGCAGGATCCTCCCGACCCCGAAGTATGGGTACCGTATACGGTCACAGGATCGTTCGAGCGGGGCATCCTGGTGCGCACCGCGGGCGAGCCGCTTTCGATGCTGAATACGGTACGGCAGGAGATTTGGGCGACGGATCGCAGCGTCGCGCTGACGCTAACCGGGACGCTCGAAGGCTACATCAGCCAGTTTTCCTACGCAGGGCCCCGATTCGGGTTCTTCCTGCTGGGGATTTTTGCCAGCATTGGCTTGATTCTGGTGACCATCGGCGTTTACAGCGTGCTCGCATACAATGCCGCGCGCAGGACTCACGAAATTGGCATTCGGATGGCGCTAGGCGCAGAGAGCGGCGACGTGCTGAAGCTGGTTATGAAAATGGGACTGCGCCTGGTGATTCTGGGCGTTGGCATTGGATTGGCGGTCAGCCTGGGAGTGGTGCGGATCATCGCCACGCAACTTTGGGGCGTGTCGCCCTATGATCCAGCGACGCTGATCGTGGTTCCGCTGCTGCTGCTCATTACGGGCTTGGTCGCGTGTTGGGTACCAGCGCGGAGGGCGGCCCGTGTGGACCCCTTGGTTGCCCTTCGCTATGAATAAGAGACCGGCACTGGGTCTGTTCCGAAGGCCAATCTTGCATCACGGGCAGAGTGCCGGCGATCTGCTCGACAATCAGGTTTTTAGTTCCCACAACGTCGTTTGCGGCTCGCATCTGGCACTTAGACGGTAAGGCGACTACAAAGGCAGGTGGACTGAGGCAGTCGCGATTTCGCAACGGGCCTTCTGCCCCTGATTACTTCCATCTTGCCGATTATTACCTCAGAATCGCCGGACATAAGCTAATTCGACTGTAGGAAGCGCCGAGCAGTCATCGTAACGTTTCGCTGTCCAGCTGGACGACACAATGTGCAAAAACGACAAAGATTGGGGGAACGCTAAGAGTCAGGCGGTTTGGTCTAGGAGCGTTCGACCTTGGGCGCCGACTGAGCTCCTAGCGGTTCGCGGAAAGGATCCATAGGAATCGGCGCGTACTCGACCTCGACGATCTCGAGATGCTCCGTCTTTGCTGGCGCGCGCAGGTTCACGCGGTCGCCGGGGCTCGCCTTCATCAGCGCATTGGCGAGAGGCGAGCGCCAGCTGATGTAGCCGCGGTCGAGGTCCACCTCGTCGATGCCTACGATCGAGACGACGTGTTCGAGGCCGGCGGCGTCTTTGTAGGTCACGGTTGCGCCGAAGAAGACGCGCGTAGCGGCTGGCCCTGGCCGTGGAGCGGCGGGATCGACGACCACGGCCGCGTCAATGCGTTTCGTGAGAAGGCGAATCCGCGAATCGATCTGGCCTAACCGTCGTTTGCCGTAGAGGTAGTCTGCGTTTTCACTGCGGTCCCCGTTACTAGCAGCCCACGCTACGACCTCTACCACCGCGGGCCGCTCGCGACTCAGTAGGAACAGATGCTCGTCTTTCAGCCGCTGCAACCCGGCAGGCGCGATGTAGTTTTTGAGCGTCGGCCCCGATTTCTCGCGCACCGGTCCTCGGAGCGGCCGCTTTTCTCGCATTTGCCAATCTGCCATGGGATTTCGTGTACTTGTGGGTGACGCAATCTCGAAAGGTCCGCGCCTCAGTCGCGATACTTCCTCGCATGGTGAACATGACGTGCGCGGACTAGATGTCGAATGATACATCGGTCTTTCCTGCGGCACTCTTATAAAATGCGGTGACCTGTCCGATGGCATATCAAGGCGAAGAAGTATGCGATTCACCCAAGCGATCAGCCGATGAGGTGCCCATTTCCAATGAATTGTTTGTGTTCGATTTGTGGGCTCACACTGATTCCGGGCGGATGGTCGGCTTACACAGAAGTTTTCCTGCAGTCGCGTTCGAGGCAGTAATCAAAGCAAGCCTTTGCGCCACTGGACGATTAACGCGCTTGCCGGTAACTTGAGAACTTTGATGAATCCGACGGCCAACTTAGCAAGAGTTGACTTCGCGAGCGCAACTGAACCAGAACTGAACCGAAGGACAGTTATAGGCTAAAACCTGAAATGCTAGTCTGACGGTAGGCCGAGCAGAAAAGGCGGCCGGGGTGCACAGAAGGTGCGCCCAAGACGCAGTGATCAGGCATAGGTGATCGTGTTCCGTTTGGATTACATCTCGTGCGTTCTTACGGTCGTTTCGACCATTCTCATCGGAAGGAAATTCTGGCAAGGGTGGATGGTAGCCGGTGCAAATAGCCTGGTCGTCTGCATCATTGCTTCACGAACCGCGCAATTTGGATTCATACCCGCGAATCTCTTCTGCATTGCACTCTATTCCTACAATGTGTGGAACTGGCGCAGCCCGCGAGTGCGAGCCTCCAAGTAGGTCCTGGTAACGCATCAACCGGAGAAGTCGGTCCGACCCTCGGTTATCCGTCAGATCAGAAGTTCGCAATGGCTTGTCTTCGCGACTTGTTGGGATATTCATCAAACATTGGAAAACACTAACTAATAGATGGCGGGATGTTGCTTTTGGAACTTCGGGAATTCCGTCTTACTGACACGCTCGTCAACGAAGGGATTAGCAACACAAGGGCAGATCAAGGAGAAAAACAAATGAACAACAATGGAGCGGAACAAGCAGGACGTGGAACAAAGGCGCCGAATCGAGCAGGACTCCCATCCAGCGCGGGGGCGAGGACCATGACGGATCAGGTAAGCCTGGCGGTCGGAAGGTTTGCGCTGACGCAAAGCCAGATCGATGCGAGGATCACGTCCCACCTCATTGAAATAAGCGTCGAGGTCCAATCCTTGGGGGCACGAGTGGAAAAGTTAGAGCGGGCACTCGCGCCGCGCAAGAAAACCACGCGCGCACATGCGTGATTAACGGGGTTGCCCTCCTATTAGCGGACAGGCGAGCGCAGGCGGAGAGAACCTCCTGCGGCGGCAGCTCCTGCTCACGAGCGGGCGTAGTAGTGAAGGGCGTAGCTGCGTTCAAGAATCGTCGTTGCTACGGCACGATCAGCGGCTTGTCTTTGGGAATGGCGTCGAGCGTTGCTTTGTCCAGATTGAGATGGGCCGCGACGAGGTCCGGTGGTGTATGGGCGAGCCACTCGGAGAGGGCAAGGTCCTGGTAATAGCTGCTCTTGAACATTTCGAGAAATTTCAGGTCGGTGGTGCCGGTGTTTTCCACGTAGTGGGGAAGCGTTTTTTGGATGTAGCCGACGTCGCCCATTTCGAAGTCCATGGTTCTGGCGCGGGCGCCGGTGGCGAAAACGGTCATGCGGCCTTTTCCGCTGATGTAGAACTGCCACTCGTCGGCATTGGGATGCCAGTGCAATTCGCGCATGCCGCCAGGACGGACGGTGACGATGGCGGCGGCGACGGTCGTTGAGATTTTGAAACTGCTGGAGTCAATGACGCGGACTTCGCCGCTCTTGAACTTCACGGGCGCAGGGTGCTGCGTGGTGCGGAAGGCGAAATCGATCGGTGAGGCGCCCAAGGCTCCGGCGGCGCGGCGTTGATCTTCCTCGAGCGGTCCGGGAATATTGGTTTGGAAAATAAATTTTTCGCGCTTCGGCATATTTGCGAGAGCAGATTGCGCGACGCCAAAATTCTTGGCGACCACGTCGGGCGGGGTGTGGGCCATCCAGTCGGTCAGGAGAACGGTTTCGTATTCGGAGAAGTTGCCGTCGTCGAAGACGAGCATGAATTCCGTGCCGTCGGGCGGAAGACCTTGAATGGAATGGGGAATTCCAGGAGGGAAGTACCAGAGGTCGCCTTCCTTGACGTCGGTGACGAAGCTCTTGCCTTCACCGTCGATGCAAGTGATGCGCGCGCTGCCATAGAGCATGTAGGCCCACTCGGCGGCGGTGTGCCAATGGAGTTCGCGAACGCCGCCGGCGGTGAGTCGCATGTCGACGCCCGCCAACGATTTGGAGACGGCAAGTTCACGAACGGTGACTTCGCGAGACCAGCCGCCTTGCTGAAAGCGTTTGTGGGCAAAGGAGAAGGGGTACTTGAACGTTTGCACTCCGCCGGCGTCCGACGGGAGAGGGTGGTTGGAATCGGGATTCGCGGCGTCGATGGCGGAGTTAGTGGGACCAGGATCGCTAGCGCTGCGATCTCCCGGGGGATGCTGCTGCGCGGTTTGTTCCTGTGCGGGGACTTTATCTGGTCCAAGAACGCTGGCGGCGGCCAGCGCCGCTGAACTTACTCCCAAGAATCCGCGCCGACTCCATAGATCTTTTTCCGCATCGCCAGCCATAGTGATCGCCTCCGGGAAGTTTGGCTGGGTCCCTGTCGAGCTTTCCCCAGCGCGGAAAAGCTACACCGAAGCGCGCGAGACTGCAATGTCATGGTTGATACGTCTTGGTTGACACGTCATGGTTTGACGCACCTCGCCGGGATTGCTATCGTTCCGCGCAGAATCAGATGCGGCGAGGCTGAGAATCGGAGCGATTTTTTCGGAGAGGCTTTTGATGCGGAGCATTACGAGAAGACAGGTTGTGAAAGGAATTCTCTCCGCATCGGCTCTGGCCGCGCCGCTTGCGCGCGCGGAAGTATTCAGACTTGTTTTGCCGGTGGAGGAGATCGCGCCCTCCGAGCGACAGCAGATGGCCGGCGTGGCTGATGCATTCATGCGGAAGTTCGATGTGCCGGGGCTTTCCGTCGCGATTGCGCGAGAAGGACGGATTGTTTATGAGAGCCCGTTTGGAGAGGCGAACCGGCAAGCTGGCCAACGTCTTTCGGTGGCGAACCTATTTCGCATTGCGAGTGTCACGAAGCCGATCACGTCCACGGCAATCTTCACACTGATTGAGCGCGGCAAGCTGCGGCAGCACGACAGGGTGTTTGGCCCGGGAGCTGTGCTTGGGACAAAATTCGGGAAAGGTGCATTTAAGAAGTGGGTGGAAGAGATCACCATTGACCATCTTTTAACACACACTTGCGGCGGATGGGACAACTCTGGCGACGATCCGATGTTTGAGAATGTCGGGATGGATCACGCACAACTGATTTCCTGGACGCTCGACACGAAGCCGCTGAAAAATGTTCCAGGGACGCATTACGCCTACTCGAATTTTGGCTACTGCGTGTTGGGGCGCGTGATCGAGCAGATTTCCGGACGGCCTTACCACGAATTTGTGCAGGAAGAGATTCTTGCGCGCTGCGGTGTGCGCGACATGCGCATTTCGGGAAATACGCTGGACCAGCATTTGCCGGAGGAAGTATTTTATTACGGACAAGGCGGAGAGAATCCTTACGATATGAATGTCACGCGGATGGATTCGCATGGCGGGTGGCTGGCGACGCCGCGGGATCTCCTTCTTTTTCTGACGCACGTGGACGGATTCAAATCCACGCCGAACATTCTCAAGCCCGAGACGATCAAACTGATGACGACGGCTAGCGCTGTAAATTCGGGGTACGCGCGCGGGTGGGCCGTGAACAACGCGCCGAATTGGTGGCATAACGGCAGCCTTCCCGGGACGATCACGATCATGGTGCGGACGGCCTCGGGGTTTTGCTGGGCTGCGTTGACCAACACGCGCACTACCGGCCAGCCGGATATGGGCCTTGCGCTCGACAACATGGTTTGGGACATGGTGCACAAAGTTAGCGCCTGGAAAGCTTGAGATTCTCTCCAGCGGACCAGGAAACTCCATTTGTTACTCTTCGGGGTGTTCCGATTTTTGCGCGGTGACCATTTTATCGTAGGCTTCGCGCCGCGTTAATCCGTGCTCTTTGGCGGCGAGTTTGAGGGCTTCTTTGCGGTCGAGCTTGGCCTGATGGATCAGTTCTTCGACGCGCTCCGTGAGACTTTGCATGGAGTTGGCGGGAGTGCGGGCATCGGCTGGATCTTCGGGGCCGATCAAGAGAGTGATTTCGCCTCTGGCGGGGCGATCTTGGAGAGAGGAGTAGAGCTCGGAGAGTTTGCCGCGGCGAAATTCTTCGTGGAGTTTGGTGACTTCGCGGGCGATGCAAGCGGCGCGGTTGCCGAGGACTTCGCGGGCGTCGGCGACGCATTCGGTGATGCGGTGCGGTGCTTCGTAAAGAATAATCGTGCGATCCTCGATACGCAGGCGTTCCAACGCGCGGCGGCGTTCGCCGGAGCGGTTGGGGAGAAAGCCCACGAAAAGGAATTCTTCGTTGGGCAGGCCACTGGCGGCTAGCGACGCCAGGAGTGCGGATGGGCCAGGGACGGGCACCACTGGAACGTGATGGCGAAGGCAGAGCGTGACGAGGCGATGTCCGGGATCGGACACGAGCGGCATGCCTGCGTCGCTCACTAGCGCGATTTTTGCGCCTTGTTCCAGGGAGATGAGCAGTTCCGGAGCGCGAGTGAGCTCATTGTGCTCGTGGTAGCTGATGAGCGGCTTGCGAATTTCGTAGTGACTCAGAAGCTTTTGTGTGTGGCGCGTGTCTTCGCAGGCGATCTGGTCGACTTCTTTCAGAATGCGAATCGCGCGAAGAGTGATGTCTTCGAGATTGCCTATGGGTGTGCCGACCAGGTATAAGCAGCCCAGGGCGGACTCGGTTTTGGAATCGGCAGCTCCGCTCATGCATTTGAGTCTAGCACGCGCTACGGGCTCATTCGGCATAGGCCGGGAAAAGCATTCTGGCTCTGCCCCCAGCGCTGCATTTGTACTAACTGCTGCGTGCTATACTTTTTTGTTTGGAGACAGAGCGGAGGGAGCAGCTGTGCCACTGTACGAATATAAGTGTCTGAAATGCGGGCGCCACACCGATAAAATCGAGGCGGTAGCAGGCCCGCACCTGAAGAAGTGCCCCCACTGTGGAGGGAAAGTCGAATCGGTAATTACCGCGCCTGCGATTAAATTCAAGGGATCGGGCTGGTATGTTACAGATTACGCGGGGAAATCTCCCGACGGAGGAAGCAAGGAGACTAAACCTGCTGCGGAAGGCAAGGATACCACCAAAGGCGCTGGCGCGAAGGATTCTAAAGATGGTGGAAGCAAGGAATCATCGGACAAAGAATCTTCGGCAAAAGATACGAGTTCCAAAGACAGCTCCTCGAAAGAAAAGAAGACCGCAAAGAAAAAATAAGCCCAGCGAGGAAACGCATGGCTGAAATGCCCCAAGTAACGAACCCGATCCGGAAAGTGCGCAAGGCCGTGCTGCCTGCGGCGGGACTTGGCACGCGCTTTTTGCCCGCTACAAAAGCCCAGCCCAAAGAAATGCTCACTGTTGTGGACAAGCCACAGATTCAGTACGTGGTCGAAGAGTGCGTCGCTTCCGGAATCGAACACATCATCATCGTCACGGGCAAAGGAAAGAACTCGATCGAAGATCACTTCGACCACGCGCCCATGCTGGAGCGCTTCCTGGAAGAAAGAGGGAAGAAAGATCAGGCGGCGATGGTTCGCCGCATCAGCGACATGGTGCAGGTGAGTTACACGCGGCAGAAGGAGCCGCTCGGCCTTGGGCACGCCGTGTTGGTTGCGAAAGATCTTGTGGGCGATGAGCCATTCGCGGTTTTGCTGGGAGATGTACTGATTCCCGGAAAAAATCCTGCCACGAAACAGCTGATCGATGTCTACGCGGCGACCGGCGTTGGCGCGATTGCAGTGGAAGAGGTGCCGAGAGAGAGAACGAATCTTTACGGCATCGTGGACGGAGAAGCAGCTCCCCTGCCGCCGTTTGGCGCGCGTCTTCTGCGGATTCGCGACCTGGTGGAAAAGCCGAAGCCGGAGAATGCTCCGTCCAACCTGGCAATCACCGGGCGCTATGTTTTACCGCCGCAGATATTCGATTGCTTGGAGCGCACCAAACCCGGCGCAGGAAATGAAATTCAGCTCACGGACGCGTTACGCATTCTGGCGCAGGAGCAGGGTCTTTGGGCGTACATCTACGAAGGCGTTTCCTACGACGCGGGCGACAAACTCGGATTTTTGAAAGCGACCGTAGAAATCGCTTTGCAGAATGAAGAGCTAGGAGCACCGTTCCGCGAATACTTGAAGACTTTGAAACTTTAGATTTGTCGGCGGGTGCTTGAACATGACACGTATTTTGGGAATTGAATCTTCATGCGATGAGACGGCCGCAGCGGTGGTGGCCGACGGACGCGAAATTTTGTCCAGCGTGGTGGCTTCGCAGATCGATATTCATAGAAAGTATGGCGGCGTTGTTCCGGAACTCGCGTCGCGCGAGCATTTGCGGCAGATCGTGCCAGTTGTGCGAGAGGCGCTTGCGCAGGCGGGAATGAAACTCGCTGATGTGGACGCAATTGGTGTGACGCAAGGGCCAGGGCTTGTGGGCGCGCTGCTCGTGGGAATCACTTATGGAAAAACTTTGGCGGTGGCGCTCGGCAAACCGCTCGTGCCCGTAAGTCATCTGGCGGGGCATGTCCACGCGGTTTTTCTCGAGGCGTACAAGACGAGCCGTGCCGCGAAATTACCCGCAGTCTGCCTGATTGTCTCAGGCGGACACACGGTTTTGTATGAAGTGACTGCAGGCGATTCGGCAGAGCCGGACAGCGGCGGGTTGCTGCGCTACCGAAAAATTGGTCAGACACGCGATGACGCGGCGGGCGAAGCGTACGACAAAGTGGCGAAGTTGCTGGGATTGGGCTATCCGGGAGGGCCGATCCTGGATCGCTTAGCGGCGGTTTCGAATGGGGCGGCTGCTCCCGTGAAATTTGGTCCAACAAAAACGCGAGGGAATCCTCTCGATTTTAGCTTCAGTGGCTTGAAGACCGCAGTGCTGTATCACGTTCGCGAGCATGCGGAATATTTCGGCGAAATTCGAACACGCGAAGAGGCTCTTCAGCGTGGAGAGCGAAAATTCGAGCAGTTGCTGCCGCTTTGCTCGCCACAAACGCTGGCCCTGGTGCGCGAGTTTCAGAATGCCGTGGTCCGCGATTTGGTCGATCGCACTATGCTTGCCGCACAGGAACTGGCCGTGGAGAGCGTGCTGGTTTCGGGAGGCGTCGCCGCAAACAGCCAGTTGCGAGCAACCTTTGAAGAACGCGGGAAGAGTCAGGGAATTGAAGTTTTTTTTCCGAGCCGGGTGCTTTCGACGGATAACGCAGCGATGATTGCCGCGGCGGCGTATGAGAGATTTCGTGCGGGAATCCTCGCCGACAGCAGCCTCAACGCGGATCCGAGTTTAGTTCTTGCGTAAGTCGCCGCGGCGGGCGCAGCTTTAGGCATCACATAAAGTGCACGTATGTTCGCGTTGCTTCCGATGGCGCAGCGCGGAGTACGAGGCTGCGTCCGCGAGTTCGCCTGTGATACCATCCCGGTGCGTTCAGGACGCATCCGGTCCGTGGAAAGGGTAGAAGCCCACCTGTTCGAAACTGTACTTTGCGAGCCTTCTTTCGGCCCGATGTGCGGACTCCGGGCGATTTAATGAAAGGAGGTCGCTTTGACGACTCATTCCTCAGACGCGCCGCGTCCGCTTCCGGAACGACCCAATCTTCGCCATCTGAAAGATCAAGCGAAAGACCTGTTGAAGGGTGGAGACGCAGATTCGCTTGCCGATGCGCAATTCAAAATCGCTCTGCTCTACGGATTCGCAAGCTGGCCAAAGTTAAAAGAGCATGTCGATTCGCTGGAAGAAATTGGCCAGCTCAAGTTGGCGATCGATACCAACGACCTCGAACTAGTGAAGAGCCTCATGACACGCAATCCGGATTTACATCGCGCGCCGCTTGGCTATAACAAAAACGGGCCGCTCACATGGGTTGCCGAATGCCGGATTCCGTGGGAGGCGCCCGGTCTTACCAGATTAGCGATGGCGCAATGGATGATCGAAAACGGGTCGGACATCCATCAGGGCGGCGACGGGCCACTGATGAGAGCCGCTCTCGTCGGAATGCGCATTCCTATGATGGAGCTGCTGGTAGCCCATGGTGCGGACGTGAACGCCGAGTGGAACGGATACTTTCCGATTATTTTTGCGCCATGCGAGACAGTTGAGCCCAAGGCCATTAAGTGGTTGCTCGAACACGAAGCTAATCCGAATTGTGCAAGGGCGAATCGAAAGTATCCAGGAACGGCGCTTGATTATGTCATCGGAACGTATGGGCGCTCGCCGGAGCTCGGCGAGTGCATGGATATTCTTGTCGACGCTGGCGGCGTCACGAAGTACAACGTGCCTCCCGTGCTCGACTTGCTTCGCGGGCGCCTCGATTTGCTCGCGAAGCATCTTGATGCGGATCGCACACTGGTCCATCGGCGATTCCCCGAGCTGGACTTCGGCACCACCGGGGCACGGCTTCTGAAGCTGCAGGGAGCAACATTGCTGCATGTCACGGCGGAGTACGGAAACGTGAAAGCCGCCAAACTGCTCCTGGAGCGCGGCGCCGACGTCAATGCCCGGGCGCTTGTGGGTGACGATGGCGTCGGCGGACAGACGCCCATCTTCCACGCTGTAACGCAGTTCTATGACGGGGGACTGCCGATGGCACAATTCTTGGTGGACCACGGCGCGGACTTAACAGTGCGCGTGAAACTCCCCGGCCACTACGAGCACCCAGGCGAGGTTGTCGAATGCACTCCACTCGGTTACGCGATGCGGTTTCCAGGGGATGACCAGAAGAATGAACACAAGACCGAGGCGTTCTTGCGAGAACGTGGCGCGAAGGATTAGATCCGTTGCGGGAGCTATTCCTGTTCGCGACTCGCCTCTTCGTGAAACTCAATTCTCCTTTTTGCCATTGGAGAGCTTTGATAGCATCCGGCCCCGAACTTCATGCCAAGGAATTGTCTTTACTTTCCCAGAGTCCAGATCGGCAATGCGTCGTGCTATCTCTTGATCCCAAGCCGCCGCGGCATTCTCGTCGACGGTAGGAACGAGGCTGTCGAGTAAAGAACTGGCCAGGTCGGCGCGCTCTTCTTCAGAGAGTGCGAGTGCCTGCTGTAAGAGGTGGGAAGTCTTCTCGGTCACAGAGCCGATTGTTCCTCCTACCCCGAGCTCCAGACGTTCGCTTTTGGGGCCGTGTCTGCCACGGTCAAGTTGATGCGTGATTTTGCTTCGGCAGCTTAACGGTCGGGGAGAAAGGACATCACCGCTTCCGCTTACAATGATTCGCGGCATGCGGCGTGGGTTATACTTCCGGCCGCATGGCCTCTTCAGGCAAAACATCGTTGCGGTTTCAGGTTTCGAGCGACCAATCGTTGCTCGTTTATTTCGACGCGCCCGCCGCAAAGAGCCGGGCTAAAGCCCTTCCTCTAAAGCAAATCACGCTCGAAGCGCACGAGCAAGTGCGCAGGCTTCTACGCTTGTTGGAACTCGAGCCGATAGCAGGAGTGCGCAATCTTCATCCGGCGTATGGTTCGCTGTTGATCAAATTCGACGCCCTGAAGTTGCGGCATGATGAGCTGGAAAATCTCCTGCGCACTTACGTCGAGCGAATGAGGAACGTCGCCCTTCCCGAGCCGCGACCGGTCGAAATCCCAGTGTGCTATGGCGGGGAGTATGGCCCAGATCTGAACGAAGTAGCTGAGTTACATCAAATGACCGTTGAGCAGGCGATCGAGCTGCACTCCTCAGCCACCTACCTTGTTTATTTTTTGGGCTTCGCGCCCGGCTTTGCTTATCTCGGCGATGTGGCCGAAGAGTTGTCGACACCCAGATTGCCGTCACCGCGCAAGAGCGTCCCAGCAGGGAGTGTCGGAATTGCTGGGAGACAAACGGGTGTCTATCCGATTTCCACTCCAGGCGGATGGAGATTGCTCGGGCGTACTCCGGTAAAGATGTTCCAGCCGGATCGCGCGCAAATGAGCCTGCTTGCGCTTGGCGATCGCGTGCGCTTTGTGCCGATTTCGCCGCAGCAATTCGCGAAGCTAGCTTCGGAGAGCGTATGAGCCTGATCGAAGTGCAATCTCCGGGTTTGCAGACGACGGTACAGGATTTGGGTCGCGAGGGATTTGGCCCCATAGGCGTTTCGCCTTCCGGCGCGGCGGATCCACTCGCTCTGCGCATCGGCAATCGATTGGTGGGCAACGCCGAAGGCGCAGCAGCGCTGGAGATGACTTTGGTCGGCGGCACATTTTTGTTTCCCGAAAGATCGGTGGTAGCGCTCGCCGGCTCCGATTTTGGCGCTGCGCTCGACGATGTGGCTGTCGACATGTGGACTTCTGTCGAGGTCCGCTCCGGCCAGACTCTGCGGACGGGACCAACACGGACCGGTGCGCGATGTTATTTGTGCGTGCGTGGTGGACTTGAAGTGAAATTATTCTTGAGCAGTGCGTCCACTCATCTTCTGAGTGGCCTCGGCGGTTATGATGGCAGGGCGTTGCGAAAAGGAGATGTCTTGAGGATTGGGACCGCGGGCGGGACCTTCCGAACTTTTCGGAAACGCAGCGTTGCCGGTTCGGCGCTCAAACAGCTTTTGCCTCGGAAAATCTTGCGTGTCACGGCCGGCCCGCAAAGCGATTGGTTCTCCGAGGAGGCTCATAAGAATTTCTATTCCGCGACGTACCGCCTGGCGGAGGAATCGAACCGCATGGGCCTCCGTCTCGAAGGCCCGCCACTAAACTCTCCTTCCGGCGGCGAAATGATCTCGGAAGGTGTTTCCCTGGGAGCCGTGCAGATCACGGCGAGCGGCTTGCCGATTATTTTGTTCGTCGAGCAACAAACCACCGGCGGTTATCCGAAGATTGCCAACGTCATCTCGGCGGACCTGCACAGCCTCGGTCAATTGCGGCCTCGCGACGAGATTCGCTTTGAACCCGTGGATTTCGCAGCCGCGCGCGCCCTGCAGATCAAACAAGAAAAGCTGCTCGCCTCAGAGGATTTGATTGTGTAGCTTGACGCCGTGGCCAGATTTCACGTAACACTGCGCCGAGCCATCCATGCGCGTGAAGGTGGTCGTTGTTTCTATTGCCAGCGAACGCTGACGCGCTTTATGCGCTGCCTGGATCATGTCGTGCCGCGTGTCGAGGTCGAGGACAATTCCTATCGCAACCTCGTTTCTTGCTGCGTGGAGTGCAACTCGTTGAAAAGGGGACGCACCGGGAAGGATTTTGTTCTATGGCTGCACCGCGAGGGCTGCATGAGCGCTGCAAAGCTTGCCGATCGCCTACGCGGCCTGGCCGCCCTCGCGTCCGGTAAACTTCGTCCGCCGGTGGCGAGTGTGGGACACATGGCAAACCCCCTGTGAGCCTTTGTCTGGTATCTTTGCAGGCGTCAGTGATGAAACACATCGACTTGAATTGCGACATGGGCGAGCTGCCGGAGGCCATTGCCGACGGCACGCAGGAGGAATTGCTGCGCTCGATTACTTCGGCGAACGTAGCGTGCGGCGGCCACGCGGGCGATGAAGAAACCATGCGCATTACTATTGAGCAGGCCATACGCCACGGCGTAGACATCGGAGCTCATCCCGGCTATGCCGACCGCGGAAATTTCGGTCGCCTGGAATTGAAAATCCCTGCGCAAGATGTGGCTGACTCCGTCTACGACCAGGTGCGCGCTCTCGCAAAAATTGCGGAAAGTTGCGGCGCGCAGGTAGTCCACGTAAAACCGCATGGCGCGCTGTACAACCAGGCGGTGCGCAATCGCGAATTGGCCCAAGCCATCGCGGATGGCGTCGCTCGATGGCGCCGCGACGTCGTGTTGGTAGGTTTGGCAGGATCGTCCATGCTCGAAGTCTTCCGCGAAGCAGGATTCGCTGTCGCGGCGGAGGCCTTCGCCGATCGCCGCTACGAACCCGACGGCACGCTGCGCTCGCGAAAATTTGAAGATGCCCTGATCCGCGACCCCGAGATGGCCGCCAGGCAGGCTTTGGGCATGGTCGAACGGGGCCTCGTCACCGCTAGCGACGGAAGCGAAGTTGCTCTCGAACCGCAGACGATCTGCATTCATGGCGATACGCCCGGCGCGACAAGAATTGCCGCCGAAGTTGCTCGCGCTCTTCGCGGGGCGGGAATCAAGCTCGCTGGCCTGCTCGAAAAATAGAAAATCTCGAAGGAAAAAGGACTAAGGAACCGTAAATAAATAAAGGTATCAACTTATCTTTGCGTTCGGCTTGATGACGTAGTTCCACTCGCCGTGAAACTTGTTGCGTTCCAGGTTGAGGTGCTCCATTTGCGCCTTGCTTACCTCGCGTCCTGTCAGGTATTTGCGGCGATCCAATCTGCAGGTGACTTTCAATCCCTTCACCGTGGTTGTCTTGGCGATGAGCTTGACGACCGTTTCGTAGTCTCGCAATGGCTCCCCGCGCCAATTTGAGGAGATAAAGGAAAACAGCCGGTGTTCGATCTTGTTCCATTTGCTGGTGCCGGGAGGAAAGTGGCAAACCGAAATATACAATCCCGTATGATCGGCGAATTTCTGCAATTCGAATTTCCACAACCGCAACCGCCACCCGTTGCTTCCGCCGCCGTCGGCCGTGATCAGAATCGTCTTGGCATGTGGATAGATGCGGCTGCCTTCCGTGCGCCACCATCCGCGAATGGAGGCCACCGCAAAAGCGCCGGTGTCATGGTCGGTTCCCACATTGACAAAACCTGCATTGCGTCCGATGTCGTAAATACCATAGGGATAGGCGCGCGGAACTGCAGGGCTGGGGAAGTCGTGACCCTGGACCTTGAGGGGCTGTTTTGCCGCCAGCCACTGCCGACCGGCATTGTCGTAGTTTCCTATGAGTTCTTTCTTCTTGGTGTCCACCGAAATCACCGGGTTGCCTTGATTCAGGCATTTCTTCACCGCGGTGTTAATGTGCCTAAACTGCGCATCGCGATCGGGGTGATCTGCACCCTCCTCAGTTTTGCGATTACTCTGCAAGCTATAGTCCAGGTCGTGAAGAATCTGCGCGACCTTCATGTGACTGACCGGATGTTTCTGCTGGTCCAGTTCCCGGGCAATCGAGCGCGTGCTTTTACAAATCCATCGCAGCGCCGACTCAGGGTCCCCGCGCGTTTGCTCATCGATCAACCCTTCCAGCGTTTGCACCAAGCGCGGATCGGACTGCGTGATGGGCTTGCGTCCCGCTCCGGGACGCCGCACGCGGCCCACCAACGGCCGGCTCCCTCCCTGGATTTCGCCAATACCTTTAGCGATCGCCTTGCGCGACAAACCACAGGCGCGCCGCACCAGCGAAACTCCTCCATAGCCCAAGCTTACGGCTTCATTGGCGGCCATGATGCGGCGCGTGCGCTCGTCCAAATGTGGCCAAACAGAACGAAACTTGCGCTTCAATTCGGACAGTGTGTTCATGTCTGCGAAGCATAATGCAAAGACTCCTAGATTGATACCTTTATTTATTTACACAGCCTAAGGATAACGCCGAGGCACAGAAGAACGAGGAGAGTTAGCTAGCAATTCCGATGGGCAAGCAGGCGTTAGGGCCGATGGCAATCGTTGCCGTTCAAATTGCAAATGGTGAGCCTGCCCGAGTTATCTTGTAGCACACGCGATTGCAGTTTCAGCGTAGGTACTTTCATAGCCCTGTAAGAGCGCGCCACATCCCCTAGCGACGGACCGGATTCCCCCTCTGCCGCTTTCTCGGCGGCGGCGAGGTGTTGCTGACCGAGAGCCACAGCTTCCTCATAACTCATATAAGTCGAGGGAACGTAAGGGCCATCGTTTCGCGCGTATTCTAGAGAAAAACTTCTAGGATCTTCATAGCTCACTGCTCGGCTCGCGAAGCCAAAACTGCTTGATCCCCACGCGCCACCACTCCCCCAGCCCCCCACATTATTTCCGAACCCCGAACCGTTGCCGCTGCCCGTAATTGGCTGGTGCGAGTGTTGCGCTTGTGCCGTACCGGCCAAGAGCAAAAGGCCGGCGAGCAATAGGCTGGATTTCATAACCGTCTCCTAAGCGTGCCTCCAAACCTAGCAACAGGAGGAGCTCTGAGAATCCTTGAAGGGATAGCGGGGGGACTCTGCTAACGCCCACGATTATACGACGATTTTTCCAAATGGGAAGTTTCATTCGTTCGGCGATAGAAGAAGGTCGACATTTCGGGCCTGCCCCAAAGGAAAGGGAACCAGACAAATCGTTGCAACATCGGCAATCGCGGAGCGCACTGTAGAAAAGAGGCGTTTGTAAAAGAAAAAGGCGGGCCATTTGTTGCGCCCGCCGCTGGGTTGGCTTTCTAATTTGACAGGAGCGCCCCGACCCGGTCGCGGCGCTCCAACAAACCTAAAAATCTATTCGAACTTCTCGGTCATCACAGGGAATTGCAGCTTCGCCTTCGCCAGCGACTTAACGACGATCGCCTCCGCGCTCTCGGAAGTAGTATTTCGTGCGGTGGCCATTTCACTGACCAGGAGGTACTTCGCGCGTTCCAGCATTTTCTTTTCGCGGAAGGAGAGTGGCTTGCTGCGGCTGAGGGAAACGAGACTCTTGAGGACGACGGCGACTTCAAGGAGGGACCCGGTGCGCATGCGCTCCGAATTTTCCTTGAAGCGGTGTTTCCAGTCGTGGTGAGAATTGAGCTTGCCCTTTTCGAGGAAGCCAAGGACTTTGGTGGATTCCGTGGAACGAATCACGGAACGGAGACCAACGGTTTCTGCGTTCGATTGTGGAACCATGACGCGCAGGCCGCTGGAAACGATGCGAATCATGAAGTAACGTTCAGTCCTACCATTCAAGACACCGTAACTAATCTGTTCTACAAGTCCGACGCCGTGGTTCGGGTAAACGACCTTGTCACCGATTTTGTAGTCCATGGATTGTGATGCCCCCTGAGATGCTTACAAAGCTTAAATGTATGTGTTGCAAGAGTCAAGATATATCCAGTGGAATCATGGAGTTAGGGAAAATTAAATGCGCATTTGGCAGTCGAATTGCTCAGCGTAATTGGCAATATGTAAAATTTGCTGTTTGGAGGATAGACGCCCCCGCCCTTATCCCGTGAAACGTCTGTTTCATCCGCCTCCTCGCCCTTAGTGCCGCAACTCTCAAACTCCTCGCTGTGTGCTGTAGAATGCCCTTCGTGATTCTACTGGCGCTGGATACTTGCGACGCACGAGGTAGCTTGGCCCTCCTGCGGGATGATCACCTACTATGCGCGCTCGGACACGATGGAACTTCTGATTATTCAGGTTGGGTCCTCCCTACCGCGGAAGTCGCACTCCGTTCCTCTGGCTTATCAATGCGCGATGTTGAGGTATGCGCTGTTGCCTCGGGGCCGGGCTCGTTTACCGGGGTTCGCATCGCCCTGACGACTGTAAAAGCATGGAGCGAGGCGTACGGAATTGCGATCGTTAGCGTCTCCCGATTGGAAGCGCTCGCTTCGGAATCCACGAACGGAACCAATTTCATTGCCGCGTGCTTCAATGCCAACCGAAACCAGGTTTATGGCGGATTGTTCCGGACCCGAGACGTGGGTCTTCAACTTGTGGAAGAAGAAATAGTAGCCGCTCCAGCGGATTTCATCAGTTGGGTTGCGCAACGCGCCGGCAAGGAAAAAGTAAGCTGGATTTCAATGGATCCGGAGCTGCTGACTTCGCACGAAGCATGGCAATCTCGTCTGCAAGCGGGCGAGATCCTGGCTAGTGGCACGAACATTCTCGCACCGTCGATCGGAAGAATCGGGCGGCAAAAGGCGCTTCAGGGCCGCTACACGGATGTGCTTGCTCTGGACGCTGACTATATAAGACGACCGGATGCCGAAGTTAATTGGAAGGGCGGGCCGGGCCGTGGCAGTTGAACGCGGCCGCGAGCGTGGATCCTTCTTCATCCGAGAGTTTCGCCCGGAAGACGCCGACGCAGTGATGGCCCTTGCCGCCCAAGCTCCAGAAGCCGCAACTTGGTCGAAAGAGAGCTATGTGAAGTTTGCCTGCGAGGCTGGCTCGCTCGCTTTAGTGCTTGAAGCAGATGGCCAGATAGGAGGATTCCTGCTAGGTAGACTTGCGGCGGATCAAGCCGAGCTCCTAAATTTGGCCGTAACCTCAGCACACAGACGCCAAGGCGCGGGAACGGCGCTGCTCGCAAGAGCTATACGAGAATGGCGTCCCCGTGGAGCGAAAAGCGTCTATCTCGAAGTACGAGAATCAAATACGGGCGCCATCGCCTTCTACGAAAAGCATGGTTTTGCCAAAACGGGCCTCCGGAAAGGGTATTACCGCGCCCCCGATGAGGCTGCCCTGACCATGGTCAAAAAACTTACAGCCTCGATGGGCTAGAACCAATTTCCTAATAGTTCCCACTTGACGCCGCCATCCCCAGTGCTATCTTTGCGTTCATGTAGTGTTCACAATTCAATTCGCGCAGTCGTGAGGAGGACGCATGGCAACAGCGCAGCGGGCACCTCGGGACATACTCCTCGATTCAGACGCCGAGTATCAGCGTCTGGCCGAGCAGCACTCGAAATACGAAGCAGAACTGCACCGAATCTCCACCGCTATTTACCTCAGTTCAGAAGACCTCCTGGAAGAAATCAAGCTCAAGAAGATGAAGCTCCACTGCAAGGATGAAATGGAGCGGATTGCCCTGCGTATCCAACGTGCGCGGGCGCAGTACACGCAATAGCCCGCGATCCCGAAATTCTGTCGTAGAATGGCCCTGCTCGCTCGCCGCGTTTACACATCGCGCGAGGCGGATGAGGTATATTCTCTCTAGCATGGTCAAAGAGGGCTATTACTTCGGGTTGCCGCTTCTGCTTCTGGGAGCCGCGGCCTATTTTGCGCACTGGATTATCGTCGCCAGTGTGCTGGTATGTCTCGCTCTCTTCGTCTTTTCCTTTTTCCGTGACCCCGAACGCGCGATTCCCTCTGAGCTTGGTGCGATTGTGTCTCCGGGAGACGGGCGCGTGGTAGTCGTTACCGATGAGGATTACGCCGGGCTGCCCGGAAAACGGATCAGTATTTTTCTGGCAGTATGGAACGTGCACGTCAATCGAGCACCGGCTGCAGGCGTGATCACCAAGATGGAATATCGCCCTGGAAAGTTTCTCGCGGCCATGCGCGAACGCGCCTCGATGGAAAACGAGCAGAACGTGTTCACGCTTTCGACCGAGGTTGGAGAAATGGTGTTTAAACAGATCGCCGGTTTGATTGCTCGGCGCGTCGTCAGTTGGAAGAATCCCGGCGAACGGGTCGCGCGGGGCGAGCGTATCGGACTTGTGAGATTCGGCTCCCGCGTCGATGTTTGGGTTCCGAGAGATGCGGAAATCCTCGTTCGAGTCGGTGAGAATGTGAAGGGCGGCTCCAGCGTGCTCGCGCACTGGCTACCGAAGACCTCCACTTTGAGTCTGGGCCAGGAACAGACTTCCGATGCGGAATCGCACGTATCGGTGGCAGGAAAGCAAAACTAATCTATGGGGCCGATGGAACAACAAGAGATGCCCTTTGTAGGCAAACGTTTGCGGAATCTGAAGCGTCGGCGCGGCATTTTTCTTTTGCCGGCCATGATGACCTCAGCGAATCTTCTGTGCGGCTACTACGCCGTCGTGGCCTCGCTCATCGGAGCACCGGAAGACTTGGATCGTGCCGCAAAAGCAATCGGCTTGGCGATTCTCTTCGACTCCTTGGACGGCCGCATCGCCCGCATGACTGGAACGAGTACCGAGTTCGGCGTGCAGTTTGATTCGCTCGCCGATGTTGTGAGTTTTGGCATCGCGCCGGCGATTCTTGCTTACGCTTGGGGATTTCGCAGTGTCAGCACCATGGCTGGCGAGGGACTCCACCAACTCGGCGAATTTGCCTGGGTCGGCTGCCTCGCGTTCCTCATCTGTTGCGCATGGAGGCTCGCTCGTTTCAACGTCCAGGGAATGGCGCCCGGAAGTTCCAAATATTTTGTGGGCATGCCGACTCCCGCCGCGGCCGCAGTGATTGCCTCAATCGTGCATGGCCTCCGGCTTGGCGGCCCAATGTCTATTGGTCCGCTGCAAAACGGATGGTGGTCCGTTGGCTGGTTTATCCTTGCCGCGGCGCTGGGCGCTCTGATGACCAGCACCATCCGCTACTACAGCTTCAAGGATATTCCTTGGGCGCGAAAGCAGCCCTCGCTCGCTATTGTTCTCGTCTGCCTCCTGGTCGGAGTGATGTGGCGATATTCGGAATACGCGCTGATGACCATCTCCTGCACCTACGCGATCGTGGGCGTCACTCTGCACCTCATCCGCTTTTTCCGCCTCCGACTGGTCTCCCGGACCGTGTGATTCATGCCATCGCTTGAACGGGGCTCCAACCGAATCGTGATTGCCGGTGCTTCCTCTCTGCTCGGAGCGGAGCTGCGTTCACTGCTCGAAGAGAGCCGCTTTGCCGGCGCGGAATTTCGCCTGGTGGATGAAGAGATTGCGGCGGGCACTTTGACAGAGGCCGGCGGCGAGGCCGCAGTGATTCAGCCCGTCGAAGATGGTACCTTCGACCGTGCCGGAAAAGTTTTTTTTACTGGCTCGGTGCCGTTCACTCACGCAAATCTGGCAGCGGCTCGCGCTTCCAAGGCCAGGATCATTGATTTATCGGGAGCGACTTCGGCCGACGAAGGCACAGCGAGCTGGTTTCCGAAATTGGATGCGCTGCAGGCGCGAAAATTTCCAACCGATGCCGCCGTTTACGCAATTCCTTCTGCAGCGGCGACCGCAGCTGCTTCCTTGGCGCTCGGTCTCTTCAAGATTGGCGTCTCTCGGCTGGTGGTGCTTTGTTTCCAGGCCGTTTCCGAAGCCGGGCGCCAGGGCGTCGAAGAATTGGAGAGCCAGACGGGACAGTTGCTATCCTTTCAAGGAATGGGTCAGCCCGTGTTCGACACGCAGGTCGCGTTCAATCTCCTCGATCGCTTTGGCCCAGGCAGCAAGCATAAGCTGAGCGCCGTGCGGGAGCGGTTGCGCGCGGAGACAAAAGCTTGTCTCGGCAAAAAACCCGTGATGCCTGCGCTTCAATTGGTCCATGCCCCGGTGTTTTACGGAACCGCATTTTCGGCCTGCGCCGAGCTTGTGCCGGGAACGAAAGTGGAGCAAATCGTTGCTGCTTGCGAGGACGCCGGCTTCGTGCTCCCCGCCGATGGCGAAGCTGGCCCTAGCAATGTCAGTGTTGCGGGAGAAAAAGTCGCTCACTTGGCGAAGCCGGAAGAGGATCCGGCTCGGCCAGGAGCCTGGTGGTTCTGGGGCGCCGCCGACAATATTCGATGGCCCGCGGCAAATGCCGTTAAGCTGGCGGAGATGCTCCCATGAGTGGCTTGCGCTTATTGCCTCTTGTACTATCCGTCGCGGGGCTTCTCTCCGGCTGCGGATATCACGTAGCTGGTCACAACTCGTCGTTGCCGAAAAGTATTCATACCATCGCAGTGCCGGCGCTCGAAAACAAAACCACAAGCTACCGCCTGGAACAGAAGTTGACGGCGGCGACGGTGCACGAGTTCCTGGCGAAGACGTCGTACCGGGTGGTTTCCAATCCGGAGGAGGGCGACGCGGTACTGCGCGGCAAGGTCGTAAGCCTGGAAGCCGTGCCGCTGCTCTTTGATACCGCCACAGGCCGCGCGACGACCATGCTCGTTACCGTGAAATGCGAAGTAACCTTCACGGAGAGCACCACGCAAAAGGTCCTCTATCACGCGGACAATTTTATATTTCGCAATCAGTATGAAATTTCGACGGACTTGAAAAGTTTTTTTGAAGAACAAGACCCGGCCCTCGACCGCCTGGCTCAGGATTTTGCGGCGCATCTGGTGGCCGCCGTGATCGAGAACTATTAAACGTATTGGGAGTACGAGGAATGCCTCAGGTTTCCACCCAAGAGTTGCTAACGCGCTTGGAGCAGGGCAAAGCAATCCCGGCGTTGTTGCTGTGCGGCGAAGAACCGTACTTGCGCGATGGCTTCCGCAAGCTGCTCGTCGAAAAATATGTGCCCGAGGCGGCGCGGACCTGGGCTGTTTCTCGCTACTCGGCCGCCCGCGGCGAGATCCAGGCGGCGCTGGAGCAGGCGCAGACGATGGCCATGCTCTCCCCTCAACAACTGGTTTTCCTGGAAGATGCGGAGTCGGTGGAAAAACTCGGAGAGAAAAACCGCGACGCTGCCGTCGAGCAGCTGGAAGCGTACCTGAAGAACCCCGCGCCCTTCACGGTTTTTGTCGTGGAAGCGACCAAGCTCGACCAGCGCATGAAATGGGGAAAAGCCCTCTTCGAGAAAACGCTCGTGGTGGCCTGCGGACTTGGAGAAAAACAGGGAGAACGCGAAGCGGCTGCCGTGCCCTTTGCGAAGATGATCGCGAAAGAAGAAGGCGTCGAGTTTGAAAAGGGCGCGGCCGAGGATCTCGTGGAGTACGTTGCCGCCGATTTGATGCGCCTGAAAACCGAGATTGCAAAGCTCGTAACTTACGTAGCCGACAAAGAGTTCATCACCAAAAAAGATGTCAGCACCATGGTGATTTCCGACAAGAAAACAACAGTGTGGGAACTGGCCGATATTCTGGCCGCAAGAAAATCCGCCAAAGCCCTCGAGTTTCTCGACCGGCTGCTGCGCGACGGCGAGGAGCCTTTATCCATGGTCGGAGCATTGGCTTGGATGTTCCGCAAGCTCATCGAAGCCAGCGAACTCAAAGGCGTGAGCAACGGCTACCAGGCCGCACGCGTTCTCAGTATGAATCCGCAGCAAGCGGAGCTTGCTCTGCAAGCATCGCGCAATATTCCCAGAGCGCAGCTGCTTTCGGGCCTGCGCGCGCTGCAAAAGGCGGACGACCGCCTCAAAGGCGGTGCCCAGGACGTGCGCGCCGTCATGGAATTCCTGGTCATGGAGCTTTCGGCATCCAACGTAAGCGCGGCGCACGGCTAAGAACCACCGCGAAAACGCCCATGCCATTCACCTACCGTGTTCCGGTTCCTCCAAGCCTCATAGAAGAATTGAAAGCTGGAGACTCGCTCGAACTTGTGAGCTGGCTGGTCGAGGAACGCATGATGGTCGCGGCCGGGACGGCTCTGGCTTTGATCCAATCGCCGGCCGGAGTCTATCGAGTCTTGGCAAACGGCCCCGGCTTCTTCTCGAAGAAGCTCATCAAACAAGGCGAAAAACTCAGCGCGAACGATGCGATTGGAGTCATCTCCGCAAATGGGGAGGATATCCCCTGCGGCAAGCCGTATGCCCTGGCGGAGCTCCTCGAATAGCGAGCGCTTTGCTGCGCAAGTGAAATAAGTGGGTTGAAACAAAAAGGGCGGCTTGAAGCCGCCCCTTTTTACTCACGCGAAGAGATTTAGTGGTCGTCACCGTCATGATCTCCGTCGTGGTGGCCGAAGTCGAACAGATCGAACAGATCCCCGATCGCCGGGCTGTTCTTCGGCACGTAGGGATTGTCCCAATCGCTACTCGGGTTCGGGAAGTTGTCGCGGCTGCGACGGGTCAATGGTTTCAAATTCCAGTTTCGCTCGATGAACTTGAGTATCGAGACGTGATCGGAGTACACGTGGCTGATGTGGCCGCCGCGGCTATAGGGCGATACGACAATCATCGGAATGCGCGGGCCATCGCCAAAAAAGTCGAGCGGCTGAATGTAGCCGGAGTCATAGAAACCGCCGCCTTCGTCCAGCGTGATAAACAGCGCGGTTTCGGCAAAGAGATCCTTATTCGCGGTGAGGTGGTCCATGATTTTCTTGACCATGGCCTCGAAGAGATCGAATTTTGACGAAGCGGGATGGCCGTCGAGCAGTCCATCCGGCTTCACAAAGGAAACTGCCGGCAACGTGCTGTTGTCGATGGCATTGAAGAAATCGATGGTGTCCTTGATGTGTGCGGTACGCTGCGCGGGATCGCCCATGATGGCGTTTGAGTAGGACTCGAAGTTGCAGATGTTGCAGTAAGCTGCGCCCACCAGAATGCTCGGATCGCTGGTCGTCTGGCCCGCTTCCTTGAGTTGCTGCAGTTTCACGGCAGCGCTGTACGCTCCGCCATAGTAGGCCCACGAGATGCTCTTCTCGTTCAGCGATTCGCCGATAGTTCTCACGTTCGTCGGAGGAACCGACCCACCCTTGACAATTCCTGCCGTGTCCACCGTTCCGTCAGGCAAAAATCCAGGGTTGTCGTTGTTGACCATGTAGAAGTGGCTCTTCTCGCAGTTCGGAATTGGATGATAGGGAAGCGTTGCGAGATAATCGCGAACCTGGTCGATACCAGGCTGGGAGGAATCGGCGCACTCGGTGAAGTTGCCATCGAACCCAAGGTCCACGGTGTAGACGTCGTTGGTGCCCGGTAGCGGATCTGGATTTGCGATGTGCGACGGTGGCGTTGTCGCATTACCCTTGCCGTCGGACCAGAAAATCGCGTCGCCAGTGCCCAGCATCACATGATTGGCCCCAGTGCCGCCCATCACCGCTTGATGGTAGTTGTCGCTCATCGAGTATTCATCAGCCAGCGCCTTCAGGACCGGGACGTCTCCCTTTTGCAAGTTGTAGAAAGCCATGGAATTCCCGCCGCCGTTGTCGTCAATTGCGGGAGGAGTGTCAAAAGTGTCGATCTGATTCGTATAGTTGGTGATGACGAACGGGTAGAGGTCGCTCAAGCATCCCGAGGGGTTGCTGCGCGTGGCGTTCCTAGTGTTGCAGTCCGACTGTTGCCACATTTCGAATAACCGGTGCGTCGTATCTCCCGTATAAGAATCGTAGGGGAGGCTCGTGCCCTGCAGCGGAAACGGCCCGTTTGGAAGGTTGTTGTAATTCGCGACGCGCGTATCGTAGTCGGGAACCGGGGTAAGCACGAACGTATTGTTCTGCCCGGATGCGCCGGTGGTCAGCAGCGGCAGGTCAGCGGTTTCCAAAGACGGCTCAATTGCCGCCAAAATAAAAGTCGGAGTGAGCGCGGGAAAAGGAGGCGGCTCCGTGGCAACACCGATGATCGAGGCATCGGGACTGGGCGAGAAGTTCAATGTCGGCGGCGGCAGCGTTTCGTACGGAGCTTTTTCGTTGCTGTCCAGGCTGATGTAGTATTTCGTCTTGAACGGGGCGACAGCCTGGAATTGCTGGGCTTTTTTGAAATGGGGGCCCGGCGTCCCATCGGCATTGACAATGCCCTCGGACAGCAAGTTCTTGACGGTCTCGCCTCTCTTGGGCACATAGGTCGCGAACAGGTGATCAAACGTACGATTTTCGCCAATCAGTACAATGACGTGCTTGATTGGTGAGGCGGTGTGTCCGTGCTCGTCAGCTTTGGCGGTAGAGGCCAGCGGACCTCCCAGGCTGAACTGAAATACGGTTACGGCAAGAAGTGCTGCGCGAAGTCCGTGAAAGCACTTCGATACGGTATTGCTCAAATTCATGCATTCTCCTCTCATCAACTAGTCAGTTAGACGCCCGAGTGGGCTTGCCGAGAGTGAACTGGCCGCATTACAGCGAGGTTGCGGCGCGGTGAGAGCACGGTGAATATGAACGAGCGCGACGAATGCTGTCCGAAGCCAGAGCTAGTTGCAGAGTGGAACAAAAAGAAGGGCGGACCGAGGCCCGCCCTCTTGCATTCTGTCGAAACTGCTATTTGTTGGCGTTCATTGCGGTTCCCTTCGTGGCCATCCAAGTCCACCTAGTTACCGATCGCTGGATCGGTCATGCTGTCTCTACCGGTTTCCACATGTCCCGCAAGCTGGCGCTTAAAGCTTGCATCGGACTCCACCTGTACGGTGAGGTCGTACCATCCGAATGATTGGTGCAGCTGACTAAAATACGTGAAACTGCTGTCTGGTTGGAGTTGTTGGTTTGTTGTCTTGCCGGAGTACGCGTCGATGATCTCCACTCTCTCCGCGCTTGAGATGTGGTTGTGAATCACGATTACGATGCCTTCCGAGTCCTTATCGCAGATTGTCTTGACCGTGAGGTTTGCGCTTCGCGATCCAGCGCTGCCGGTAAACGTGCGCAGAAAGCCGTTGGGGCCCAAGACCGACAAATCGTAGGAGGTAGCGCCGCTGGCTCCGAAACTGTCGGAGGTTTCGTCGCCGGCGCCCACGGTGTACGTCCATGGTCCGGTCAGTCCATCCCCGGAGCGTACGTGGAAGACGGCGCCAGCCTGGCCTGCATTGCGGAAGCGCAGCTGGATGGTTCCCAACCGCGTGTTAGCTTCTCCATCGACGTGCAACTCATAGGGCAAAGCGCGGGCAGGGCGCGCGCCGGGCTCCTGTTGCGGCATCGCTTGGTTCGTTGGTGGAGCAGGACTGTAATCGGGATGCCGCACATTATCTGGCGGGGCATACGCGACTGTGCTTGGTAGTGCGACTGTGGCGTCATTGGGCGAGGCAAAGTTGAAGGCCGAGGTGAGGTCGCCGACAACAGCACGACGCCACGCGGTGATGTTGGACTCCTGCAGGCCGGCGTTGTGGTGGCCGAAGCGGCGTTCGATGAAGCGGATCAGCGATGTGTGATCAAACACCTCGGAGTTCACCCATCCGCCCTTGCTCCAGGGTGAGACCACGATCATCGGAACACGCACACCAAGGCCGTATGGTCCAGGAGAGAACTTAGAAGCGGGGTAACCAGTGCTGCCGGTAAATAGTTCATTGGTCGTGTCAACGGTCGAGATACCCTCCGTTCGAGACTGAGGAGGAGTGGCCGGCACCACGTGGTCGAAGAAGCCATCGTTCTCGTCATACATGATGAAGAAAACGGTCTTGCTCCAGACCTCGGGATTGGCGGTCAGCGCGTCGAGCATCTGCGAGATGTACCAAGCGCCATAGTTCGCGGGCCAATTCGGGTGCTCAGTGTAGGCCTCGGGAGCGACAATCCATGAGACTTGCGGCAGTTGGTTGGCGAGCACGTCCTCGCGGAAGATGTCGAAGAGCGTTCCGCTCTGCGAGATGTTGGTTCCGGTCCTCGCCTTCTCAGCGAGCGGGCTGCTGTCGGGCGCATTCTGATACTGGAAGAAATAGAGCAGCGAATTGTCGCCGTAGTTCCCGATATAGGCGTCATCTCCCCATCCCCAGAAATGAGCGGCGTCGAGGCCTGCGCCTGCGTCCTGATAAATCTTCCAGGAGATGCCTGCGCTCTGGAGCCTCTCGGGGTAAGTCGACCACCCATAACCGAGTTCGGCGTTGTCGATGACCGGGCCACCGCCGCTGCCATCGTTGCCGACCCAGCCGGTCCACATGTGATAGCGGTTCGGATCCGTAGGCCCGAGCAAGGAGCAGTGGTAGGCGTCGCAGACAGTGAAAGCATCGGCGAGGGCATAGTGGTAGGGAATATCGCTTCGCGTCAGGTGCGCCATGGTGGTCGTGCCTTTGTTCGGCACCCACTGGTCGTATTTGCCGTTGTTCCACGCCGCGTGTGTGGTGTCCCAGTCGTGCGCCAAGTCCTCGAGAAACTGCAAGCCGAGGTTGGGCGCTCCGGGATGAAACGGAAGGACGTATCCGTCGGGATTGCTTGCATCCGGTTGGTGCCACACGCTTTTGCCCGAGGCTAGCTTGATCGCCCGCGGATCGCCATACCCGCGCACGCCGCGCAATGTCCCGAAGTAGTGATCAAAGGAACGGTTCTCCTGCATCATGAACACCACGTGCTCCACGTCGTCGATGGTGCCGGTGCGGTGATTGGCCGGAATGGCCAGCGCCCGGGCGATGCTTGCAGGAAAGGCGGCGGAGGCCGCGCCTGTAGTCAAAAGCTGTAAGAATTTACGGCGGTCAGTGCTCATCAGGAGAATTCACCTCTCTGGATTGCCTTTCGCGGCAATCGCGCGAGCGACCTTAGTTCCCGGTTGTTGCGTTTATGTGATGGGCAGGTTGAGATTGTGTGATTTGGTTTGCAGGCGGGTCGTTTACTACGATTTTATTCTGCTCAGCAAATTTTCTTCCGAGCCGGACCTCAATCGCTGTCCGTCGAAACGGAATCCAACCCGGACGCAACCGAGTTACAACCAGAATCGCGCTCAGGTCTATTTTGATTCGTTATGACTCCGCTTTGGGCAGAGGTAATCCGAAGTTCATCTGAGTGTAGCTGCGCTGTAACGGAACACCAACAATTCTCCCCTAAGATGCGCGCGCTCGGGACGACGCCCCGCTGAAGTTCCGATGACTCTGTGTGTGAAAAAGGATGGACTTTGAAATGATAAAAAAAGCCTCAATTTTGTGTCTCCTGGCTGCAACACTGGCAGGAACAGTGTTGGCACAAGACAAGGACGTTCCAAAAGGCGTGCCGCATCTGGATCACGTTTTCCTCATCATGATGGAGAATCACGGCTATTATCAGGTTCTCGACAATCCGAACGAGCCTTATCTCAACAGCTTGATCGCGAACAAGAAAGTCAATCTCGCCACCAACTATTTTGCCGTTGGCCATCCTAGCCTGACCAATTATCTTGAAGTCGTCGGCGGATCGAACTTCGGCGTTCGCAGCGATAACGCCCCGTCCTGGCACGATCGGACTTGCACTCCCAATCTTCAGAGCGGGCTGGTGAACGCCGACAACAACGCGAATGGCAATCCGGCTCCTCCCGTTGCCATCGAGACGGGCAACGTCTGCCCTATCACCGGAACCGGTAAAGACGCCGCGACACCCGCAATCGATAACTGGAACGAAATATCGCCGGAGAAGAGCGGCTTGCAGTTCCTGTTCCTCGCCGATATCGATGGCGTCAAGTCCGTGCCGCAATCGCACACGGTAGGCAAGACCATTGCCGACCAACTCGCGGAGGCCGGTTTGACTTGGAAGAGTTACCAGGAGAGCCTGCCGGTTACCGGAGCCGATGGCATAAAATATAGCAACGGCACCGTGACTGACTTGGATTTCGATGCCAACGGCAACAGCACGCTCCTCGCGCCATTGACCTCTGGGAGCGTTGTGCAGGCGTACGCCGTGAAACACAACCCCTTCGCCTACTTCCATAGCGTCCAGGAAGGAACCCTGCGCAACAGCAGCCTCGCTAATGTGGTTGGCTTCGACGGGCCTCGCGGCCTGTATGCCGACCTTGCTAGCGGTGCCGTTCCCTCTTTCGCATTCATAGCGCCTAACCAATGCAACGATCAACACGGACGAAGCAATGGCGACGCGTTCTGTGCTTTCGATTTCGGCGTTCCGAATGGCAATGGTCTAACCGTTGGCACGCAGGTCGGTTTGAATCCCGGCTTGATCCAGCAGGGTGACGTCACCATCGAGCGGTTGGTCAACGCTATCCACGCCTCACCCGTTTGGCACTCTGGCCGCACCGCCATCGTGATCGTGTGGGATGAGAACGACTACAGCGGCAGCCCCACGCAGTCGAGCGGTCTCTTCCCGCCTGCCACACAGAACAAAGTCGTCCTCACCGTTCAGCTGAATGGCGACGGCGACAACGACGCCGACGACGTCGCAGGTGTGCAAAGTGGGACGTTCTACAACAGCTTTTCGCTGCTGAAATCACTCGAAGCGGGCTTTGGCCTTCCGTGCCTAAATCACGCTTGTGACTCGGACGTCAACGTAATGTCGGACCTGTTCGGCGGCGGGCATCACCGGTAGTTGCAAACCCGCTTCTGCGACATAGCGCCATCCGCTCGTTTCTCTTGATTTAACAAACGGCAAGCCCCGGGAGCCATGCTCCCGGGGCTTTTTTCATCTAGAGCGCGACACTCGGAGATGGACATTCTACGTGGTTGCTAGTTGAAGATACGGCTGTAATAGTAGTCGACACTTGAAGTGGACAAAAGAAAAGGGCGGGCCGAGGCCCGCCCCTACCGAGAAAAACTTTGGATTCGTTACTTGGCGGCTTTGGCCGTGAGTCCATTATAGGCCACGGTGAGGCGCGACTTGTACCGGTTGCCGGTGTTTTCGTGCAGCACGCCCTTGGTGATGGCCTGATCGATCGCGGACATCGTGGGGTGAAGAAGATTGCCCGCTGCGGTAGCATCAGCGGCGGTGATTGCGGTACGCAGCCGGCGCATCAATGTGCGGACGCGGGTGCGGTTAGCGCGATTGACCTCGGCGCGTTGACGAGATTGCGCCGCACGCTTTAAAACCGACTTTTTCTTCTTCTTGATTTTGGTAGCCTGTCCTTGGGCCATCTACTGCTCCTTTTAGGTGTCACTCAAACATTTAACGTTAAACGAGGCACGGAGCTTTGTCAAACGGGCCGGAGAAGTGTGGGGCTTTCGGCGACGCGCACCAGTATAATCTGCACAATTTTTGTGCAACCCCTAAGTGCTTTTAGAATGAACACTTACATATGTGTATCAAAACAAATGATTTTAAGTCTCTTTAGAATGAACACTTATACAAAACCGTGGCGGGGGGCCAGTAGCGGAGCGCGATGGTAAAGGCGAGCAAACACGACGAGCTTCGGCTGCTGGTGAATTCGCGGCACCCGCTCATTACTGTCGAGACGCCCGAGGAAGAGCGCTTCGAGCAGATGCTGCTCGAGATGGCCACGGAGTTGGGTGTGCCGCTATTTGAGTGGAGCGTGACCACGGGGCTTTCGAAATTCCGCGGGGCGCCGATTTACAACACGGAGCAGCCCGAGCAGGCGCTCGCCAATATCGCGTTGATTCAGGGCGACGGGATATTCCTATTGAAGGATTTTGCGCGGTATTGCGACAACGACCGCATCTGCAGGCGGTTGCGCGATTTGGCGGAGAAGTTCCGAACGGTGCGGCGGGCGATTGTGATTTCGGCGGCCAAAGTGGAGTTGCCGGCGGAATTGGGGTCTGAGGCCGCTCCGTTTCAGCTGGATTTGCCTTCGGCGGAGGAGTTGTTGCCGCGCGTGAAAAGCGTTCTTGCGGAAGTAAACCGCGAGCAGCATATTCCAGTGACGCTGGATGTGGCGGGGATGAGACAGGTTGCACGAAACCTTTCTGGGCTTTCCGAAGAGGAAGCCATGCGCGCGCTGCGGATGTGCATTCTGTCTCGCGGACGCGCGGATGCCGGGTTGCTGGATGATGTGCTGGACGCCAAGCGCCAGGCGCTAAAGAGCGATGGGCTGATTGAGACCGTGCGGCGGGATGCGTCGTTTGGGGACGTGGCGGGATTGAAGAGATTGCGGGAATGGATCGCGAAGAGGAAGAGCGCGTTGACGCCGGAAGGTCAGAGATTTGGATTGGTGCCGCCGAAGGGCGTGCTGATTACGGGCGTGCAGGGATGCGGAAAGAGTCTGGCGGCGCGGGCCGTGGCGGGCGAGTGGGGCTTCGAGTTGGCGCGGTTGGATGCGGGAGCGTTGTACGACAAGTTTGTGGGAGAGAGCGAAAAGAAGCTGCACAAAGCGCTGGAGTTGGCGCAGAAGCTGGCGCCGATGGTGTTGTGGATTGATGAGATCGAGAAGGCGTTTGCGTCGGCCGGGTCGAGCGGGGATGCGGATGCGGGATTGTCGCAGCGGCTGCTGGCGACATTGCTGACGTGGATGCAGGACCGGGAGGGCGGCGTGTTTTTGGCGGCGACGTCAAACAACATCACGGTGTTGCCGCCGGAAATGATGCGCAAGGGGCGGTTCGACGAGATTTTCTTTGTGGATTTGCCCCGCGGGGAAGTGCGCGTAGCGCTCTTTCAGCTGCATTTAAAAAAGCGCGGACGGGATGTGGCGACGTTTGATTTGGCGAAGCTCGCAGCGGGAAGCGAAGGATTCTCAGGCGCGGAAATCGAGCAAGTGATTGTCGCGGGGCTGTACACAGCGTTTGCGCAAAAGCAGCAGTTGACGACGGATGTGCTGCTTGCCGAGATTCGGGCGACGCAGCCGCTGAGCGTCACGCGGGCCGAAGAAGTGGAATCAATTCGGCGATGGGCGAAGACGCGGGCGGCGCCGGCAGATTGACCTCATCAGTTCGCTTTTGCGCAGCTCACGGCGGTTTGCTTCCAACCGCTAGCGATGTTTCGCTTGATAGCCCGCATCTCGCACAGGGCGGCCCGGGCGCTCATCGGTAATCGCTCCGTCCCACACCACGGGACGTCCATTCACAAAGACGTACCTCACACCCACGGAATAATGCATGGGATCACTGAAAGTGGCAGCGTCGCGAATGGTCTGGGGATCGAACACTGTGATGTCGGCAAACGCTCCCGGACGGAGAATGCCGCGATCCATCAGTCCTACGCGGCTCGCCGCCAACGAAGTCATTTTCCGCACCGCTTCTTCCATGCTCATGGTGTGCTCCTCACGAGCATATATTCCAAGAATGCGTGGGAATGTTCCGAACGCGCGCGGATGCGCCTTGGTTTTGCTAAGAGGACCATCTTCCGCCTGGGCCTCGGAGTCCGAACCGTAACTGACGAACGGGTTCGAAACCGCCGTCCGCACGTCTGCTTCATCCATGATGGAGGTGACCTGCCCGGTGTGCCCGTGATCGGCGATCACAATTTCCATCGCAACGTCTTTGGGATCCTTGCTCCACTGCCGGCCAATTTCTTGCAACGTCATGCCTTCATACCTTGCGAGGTCGGGATTCAACAAGCCAACGAGCATGATGCCGGAACCATCTCCACCCGAGCCGAGCCACTCGTTTTCCCAAGTCGTGCTGCGCTGATCCATTTCTTTCTTGATGCGTTCCCGTTGCACCGGGTCCTTGAAGCGGTCAATCATCTGGTCGATGCCACCCTCAGAAACCCACGGAGGGAAAGAAGAAGTCAGTCCGTTGCTGGCGCGCGTGTAGGGATAAACGCTGGCCGCCACGTCGATGCCTTGTGCGCGAGCTTCCTGAATGCGGCGGAGGACCTCCGGCATCTTTCCAAAATTTTCGTGGTACGCGGTTTTGAGGTGCCAGATCGTGGTGGAAATGCTGGCGCGACGGGAGATCGCGAACACCTCATCCAGGGAGGTGAAGATGGCGTCCGTTTCTGAGCGTTGATGCGTGAAATAGACGCCCCCATACTGGCGGGCGACTTTAGCTAGCTCCACAATTTCATCCGTTGACGCAAATGTGTCCGGAACGTACTCGAGCGCTGTGCTGATTCCCATGGCGCCGTCCTGCATCGCTTGGGCAACGAGCCGACGCATCTGCTCGAGTTCTGCAGGCGATGCGGGCCGATTGACCGTTCCCATCACATAATTGCGGACCCCGCCGGCTCCCACGAAGGTGCCCAGGTTGATGGCGGATTTTGTCCGTTCAAAATGTTGGAAGTATTCGTCGAGCGTCGACCAATCCTGCATCACGCCATATTTCTTCGCGACTTCCGCGCTTTCTTTTTTGAGGCGGTCGTTGACGGGAGCGATCGAGCTGCCTTCGCCGGTGATTTCGGTGGTCACGCCCTGCGTGACTTTGCTTGCCGCGCGATTGTCGACCAGTACATTGAATTCGGACTGGCCCTGCAGATCGATAAATCCTGGCGACACGACTAGGCCCTTCACGTCCAATCGTTTTCGAGCTGAGGCTTTGCTCAGGTCGCCGATGGCGATTATGCGATCACCGACAATGGCAATGTCCCCCGCAACCCACGGCGCGCCGGTGCCATCGACAAGGTGCGCCCCAGAAATGATGAAGTCATAGTCTGGACGCTGCGCGACGGCGAAGGTGGGAATAAGCAGGAAGATCAGGGCAAGGCAACGAGCGCAACGATGGGATCTGCCGTTCATGGTGCACCTCAATCAAGTGGAAATGAGCGTAGCGAACCTTCAGCGTCACCCGCGCTATTCGTTCATTGGAGGTATAGTCGCATTATCACGGGCCGATCACTAGCGCGAAACGGAGTTCCATGGCATCGGTGAAATGCCTTGAGTCCTTCCATGAGAAGGCCGGTGAGTGTCAAGTATGTTTTTTCTTTCTTTCTTTTTCTTTCTTTCTTTCTTTCTTTCTTGTAAGGATGTTTTTGTTCTTCTCTTCCTCCCTGTGAGTTCCTGCCCGTGAGCCAAGCCGCTCCTGTCGCCACCCTTCCATCCGCACTCTTTGTTGAGCGATTGTCGCTCGGTGCAAGGTGGGTGTACTCGATTCAGTAGGTGCTGCTACCTGATTAGCGACCTCTGTTTCCCCCTTTCGAAGGGAACTGGTCCAGGACTTGTCGCAGTCACCTGATCTCGGCGGTTGAGCTCGGCTGTTCGGATGCCATCTCTCTTCTTTCTTCTCTTTCTTCTCTTTCTTCTCTTTCTTTCCTTGTATGCTCTTTTTCTTTCTTCCTATCTTTCCCAGTTTTCCACAGAGAAATTTCAAGCCAGGATCGCCTAGCAACGACGATTGCCAACTCCGTCGACCCCTAGCATCCCCTGTTTTGTGGGGAGCTCTTCACTCTAGGCCACCGCGCGCATCGCTTTGTGGCTATTACGCAGTGGTTCGTACACCTCTCCACTCACCCACAACCGATGCAGCAGCACCGCTAGCTTTCTCGCCACCGCAACAACGGCTCGCTTCTTAGCACTTTTCCCTCCGCGCTCGGCAAGTCGCAGTCCCCAACGCCGCAGATCACTATCTTCCCCAAAGGGCCCCAGAATGTAGTGCGCCCCTTGCACCAGCATCGTTCTCAAATAGCGGTCTCCTTCTTTGCTGATGTGCATCTGCGGCTGACTCTCTCCGGAGTCCCTGCGCCCAGGTTTTAACCCGAGAAAACAGCCCACCTCGCGACTCTTCGGGAACCGATGCGGGTCGTCTATCGTCAGGACATACGTCAGCGCGATCTGTGTTCCTACCCCCTTCACCTGTTTGAGCAGCGCGACTTGCGGATAGTTCTCCCTGGCGATTTTCTCCATCCGCGTGTCGTATTCCTTGATGCGCTCGTTCAACGATTCGATTTCTTTCAGCAACGGCTCCAAAACCTCACGCAACTCCGCGCTCAATTCCGCAGCCAGCTCTCGGCTCACCTGCTCCGTGCCACACTTGCGCAGCCGTTCCCCATAAGACTTCGCCAACCCTCGCGCCGCGTTCACCAGGGCGGTTCGGGCACGCACCAATTCCGCACGTGCCCGAATCACTGTCAGATGAATTTGTGCTTTCGCGCTGCGATGCCGTACCGGCCCCAACAGCTCGGGATCGATTCTGGCCAGCCGTGCCAATGTCCGCGCATCGTGTCGATCATCTTTTCGTTTGCTCTTGGTGATCAATTCCACCTTTTGCGCGTGCGCCACGAGCACCTCGTGTCCCAGCTCCCTCAACAGCCGGCTTACCCACGGGGAATGTGTTCCGGTCTCCATGGCGATGAGGCTTCGCGGGATCCTCTCAAATGTCTGCTTCATCGCTTCCGGTGTCGTCGCTAGTTTCTGTTCCAGAAGGACTTCGCCCGCTTCATCCAAAACGCAGTAGCACGACCAGCGATCGCCGAGGTCCACACCAATCGTGAGCTTGTGTCCTTTGAAAATCATGTTTCCATTTACCCGAACAGTGTTAGTCTTTTTCATAGCCGGTCTCCTTTTTATTGTGCCTTGAGCACGTCAAACATTGGGAGCGTATCGCATCCCGCGGAGACCGGCCTTCTCATCTCATCTGGTTAACGCGGTCACGGAAACGAACCCAGTCCCCAACCACCCGTGGAGGCGACAGTTTTTGGACCTCGTTTTGGGAGCGCAGCTGACCCATTGCGCGCCGGGTGGGAACCGGCCGGAATTAAGAATTCGCGCGGACAAAAACCCCCCCCCGCACTCCGGGGGGAGAGTGCGGGGCCGGGGTGGAGCGTGCGCTTCCTTGGAGCGCGGTCTGCCTAGTTGCGGGGAGGGAAGGAAAGCGGGAATTCGAAGATTTGGTCGTCAACGAAGATGCGCAGGTTGAGTTGCTGCGAGTTTTTGTCGCGCTCGAACCAGACGACGCCGGAGACTTTTTCTTTCGTGGCGACGGTCTGGGCCTGGAGAACATTGGATTGAACCTGTTGGGTCATTTCGCCCAGATAGTTCGGCGTGACGGGGACCGCTGCCGAAGTTTTGTAGACGGCGTTCATGTAAACGGCCGAAGCGGGAGCAGTGGCGCTGGCGTTGGTCCAATAGACTTGATGAGTTAGCGCTTTGGCGAGTTCGCGGGGATTCTGATAGGCGAGCGCGCGCAGGCGAGGCTTCAACTCGTCGAGCGTGAAACCGGCGGGGTTGAAGTGGACTGGCGCAGCGCCGTCATTGGCGATGGCCACGCTGGCTCGGAGCTTCCAGCCGGTGTCTTGCAGGGAAACCTGGACTGTGATGCCGTTGGCGGTGAGAGATTCGACAACGGCGCCGCCGCTGAAGAACTGGTCGCTGCCAGGAGCGCCGGATTGCCAACGGGCGATGCCGTTATTAACGACAGCTTCGACGTCGCGGCGATCTTTGGCGCCCGCGTGTTCGGAGAGATACAAGCGCGCGACATAACCGTCTTTGCCGTCGGCGGTGCGGATATTGACCGTATAGCCTTCGGAATCGGACAGAACGGCCACTTCATCGCCGCAGTTGAGGCGGGCAACCAGCTGCATCGGGAGAGATTGTTCGGCGTCCGCGGTGACAGGGACGTTTTGAACACCGCGGCAGATGACCGTGCCACGAAGCGAGCCCGGTGCTGCGGCAACACTGGAGCCGGAGTTTTCTGCGGCGCAAGCGGGCAGGGCAGCTGCCATGCTTGCGAAGGTTCCCAAGACCAAGAGTTTGTTTCTCATGTTTGTTCTACTCACCCCTCAGTGACTAGATTCTCTGCGAGCGATCTCCATCCGCTTCGATTGCTATCTTCGCGTGACCATTGGTACTGGGCTATAGCGCGTTCGTACCAGAGGACAGGTTACGAGCGGGGTACAGGCAGGCGCGGCAGAGAAGCGAAATTACAAATGGTTAGATGCAGAAATTCGAGGGCAAGGAGGTCTGCCAACAGAAGTATTGTAACGAGCGCGTAACTTGACCGTGAGGCAAGCGTGCGCTAGGGTGTAAGAAGTTTCTTCCTGAGTTGACTGCAACGCGGTCACCGATAGCGAGGAGGAATCCCATCGGCCACTCGGCTCCCTTGACAGGCAGACCTTCCACTTGGATGAGACGTACCGTTCACATATCCGGAAAAATTGAACCGTTCTTCGGCACGCTCGACGAGAATGTGCGTTTGCTGGAGGATTCGCTGCATGTGCGGACGCACCTGCACGATACGCGGCTGACGATCGAAGGCGACCAGGAGAGCGTCGATCAAGCGGTGAAAATCGTCGAGGAATACAACCACTTGACGAGGCACGGGCGGTCGCTTTCGAGCACGGAAGTGAAGTCGCTGATGCGCGTGGCGACGGAAGAGCCGCACGAATCGCCGCGGGGGATGTTTGAGCCGGCGCGGACGAGGTCGTTTGGCAAGAAGCAGGTTACGCCGAAGAATGCCAGCCAGAAGCGATACATGGAAGAGATCGAGAAGCACGACATGATGTTTGGGATTGGGCCGGGCGGGACGGGCAAGACTTATATTGCGGTGGCGATGGCGGTGAGCGCGCTGCTGACGAAGCAGGTGAACCGTATTATTCTGGCGAGGCCGGCCGTGGAAGCAGGGGAACGGCTGGGATTTTTGCCGGGGACGTTGCAGCAGAAGATCGATCCTTATATGCGGCCACTATATGACGCGCTGTACGACATGCTGGACGCGGATAAATTGGAGAGGTTTTTAGAGAAGGGAATTATCGAGGTGGCGCCGCTGGCGTTTATGCGCGGGCGGACGCTGAATGATTCCTTTGTGATTTTGGATGAAGCGCAAAATACGACCAGCGAGCAGATGAAGATGTTTTTGACGCGGCTCGGATTCAATTCGAAAGCGGTGATTACCGGAGATACGACGCAGATCGATTTGCCGCAGGGGAAAAAGTCCGGGTTGATCGAGGCGCTGGAAGTGTGTGGGAAGATTGAAGGGATTGGCGTGGTGCAGTTCGGCGAGAAGGACGTGGTGCGGCACAACCTGGTGCAGCAGATTATTCGCGCGTACGAAGAGTATGATGTGGCGCATCCGCCGCGCGGCGTGAATGCCGGTGGCAGCGCGGCGAACGGCAAGGCAGGGGCGGGAACTGCGGCGGTCGAGTCCGGGAAAGATCCCAATAGAGAAAATCAGCAAGCATGATTTTGAACCGCCAGCGTGCGGTCCGCGTGGCGCGGGGGCCTCTCGAAGAGTTCTTTCGCCGGGTTTTGCGTGAGATGAATCTTCGGGATTCGGATATTACGATTTGTTTTGTGAGCGATGCGGAGATTGCGCGGCTGAATTTGGCCTTTCGGGGGAAGAAGGGGCCGACCGACGTTTTGTCGTTTCCGGCGGGGGCGGAGAAGAAGAAGAAGAGAATTTACACAGAGGGGGCAGAGAGCACAGAGGGCGCGGAGAAGAGTTATTTGGGGGATATTGCGATTGCGCCGGAGACGGCGCGGCGCTATGCAAAGAAAAATGGGCGAAGTTTGAGCAACGAGTTGCGAGTGCTGATTCTGCATGGCGTTTTGCATTTGCAGGGCTATGACCACGAAACCGACCGCGGGGAGATGGACCGCATCGAGCGGAAAATGCGGCGGAGATTCGGGCTGGCATGAACACGTATAGATGGGTATATGCGTTAGGCGTAGTCCTGCTCGCCTTTGGCCTGCCCATTTTTTCCTATCTGACGTTGATCTATCGCGAGCTTGGGCGCATGAACACCGGGCGCGTCCACGAGCATCTGGAAATTTTTGAAGCCGAGATCGAGCCGAAGCTGAAGATCAAGCGGCGTAGCGGAGGCCGAACTTTTCGCATTTTGGGGCATTTTTGGCTGGCGTTTTTGGTGCTCGAGACGACGCGTGGCGTGGTCTATTTCGTTTCGGGAACGTGGGAATCGCTGATCGAGTTTTGCGTATTCCTTACGCTGGAAGTCGTCATCGCGATGCATTTTATCCCGGACATGCTGCTGTATCGCACGACGGGACGCTGGCTGCTCCCGCTTTTGCCGCTGATTCGAGCGGCAATGTGGCTGGTCTGGCCGGTTAGGGTGTTCCTGGAAGGCGCGGAGTCTCTCGCGCGAATCTCGGAACAAGAGCCGGAGATGACGCAGGAGCAACGAACCGAAGAGAGAATCGAGGCGCTGGTCGAGGCGGCGGAAGAAGAAGGCATCATCGCCGCGGATCAAGCGGACCTCATTGAGCAAGTGGTGGAATTCAGCGACAAGCGCGTGCGGGAAGTGATGACGCCGCGGCCAGACATAGTCGCGATCGCTGCGGACGCCTCGCTCGAAGAACTGCACGCCAAATTTGTCGAGAAAAAATTCTCGAAGATGCCGGTCTACGAAAAAAACCTGGACGATATTTTTGGCGTCGTCCATGCCCAGGATCTATTGCACATCGCCGATCAGGATTTGCCGAAGCGCAAGGTGCGCGAACTGGTGCGGCCGGTACTCTTCATGCCGGAGACAAAAGCCGGCTCGGAGTTGCTGCGCGAAATGCGGCACAAGGGGCAGCCGCTGGCCGTTATCATAGATGAGCACGGATCGGTGGCGGGGATCGCGACAGTAGAAGATTTGGTGGAAGAGATTGTGGGAGAACGGTGGAACGGGGGTAAGCCACCCGCGCCGGACGTGGTGCGAGAAGCAGACGGCGGACTCGTGATGCGGGGCAGCATGGCCATTCGCGACGTTGAGGAACTTTTGGGAGTTAGCTTTGGCGAAGCCGCGGATGAAACAGTAACGACGATCGCCGGATTATTGAGCCACGTTTCGGGAAAAGTTCCGGCGCCCGGCGACAAAGTGGAGCTGCAGGGCTACCGCTTCGAAGTCTTGGAAGCGAACCAGCGAAAAGTGTTGCGGCTGAGAATTCGAAAGCGAGTGGCGGCGGCCCCTGCAAAAGCGCCGTCCTGAATCTCAGGTAGATCACTCAGAAACATTTGTGTCTCCTTTTAGGATTTCCTTCCGTGACGCGATACCATGCGTGTGCTCACAGTTAGGTTACCTAATGGAACGACCGGTGCTCCGGCGGAGGCAGTTGGATGAAACGAAACAGGATTTTGCATCGAATGATTCTTCTCGCGGCGCTGGGCATCAGCATGCCGGCAGCACGCAGCTTGGCGCAAGAGAGCGGGGCGGCAGCCGCGGCAATTCCCGATATGCGCTGGGGCGTGAAGATTCCAATGCGCGACGGCGTCACTCTCAACGCGACGGTGTTCCAGCCGCACGCGCAAAAAGATCCGCTACCCGTCATCTTCACGTTCACGCCGTACATCGGCGACAGCTACCTGGACCGGGCGATGTATTTCGCGCAGCACGGCTATGTGTATGCGCTGGTGGATGTGCGCGGGCGCGGCAACTCCGGTGGCTCGTTCGAACCGTTTGTGAACGAGGCGAAGGACGGCTACGACGTTGTCGAATGGCTTGCGAAGCAATCGTATTGCAACGGGAAAGTGACGATGTGGGGCGGTTCTTATGCCGGCTTCGATCAGTGGACGACGCTCAAAGAATTTCCTCCGCATCTGGCTACGATCGTTCCTGCGGCCGCGGCGCATCCTGGAGTGGATTTTCCTTTCGAATACAACATTTTTGGGCCGTACATCGAGCAATGGCTTACGTTTACGAGCGGCGCCACGAGCAATGCCAATCTTTTCGGGTCCGCATCATTTTGGGGAGCGAGGACCCACGAGTACTACGACGGCCATCTGGCATTCAAAGAGTACGATCGCATCGCTGGGAATCCGTCCGCGGTGTTTCAGAAGTGGGTTGCGCATCCCATTCCGGATGCGTACTACGACGCGATGGTGCCTAGCCCCGAGCAATACAAGCGAATCCAGTTTCCGATTCTGACGATCACGGGCCATTACGATGGCGATCAGGCAGGCGCGTTCACTTACTACAAGCGCCACATGGAGTATGGCGCGCCCGATGCGAAGCAGAATCATTATCTGATCATCGGGCCGTGGGACCATGCGGGAACGAGAACGCCCCGCCGGGAAGTGGGTGGACTGAAATTTGGCGAAGCGAGTGTTTTGGATCTGAACAAACTGCACACGGAGTGGTACGACTGGACGATGAAGAGCGGCAAGAAGCCGGAGTTTTTGAAGAAGCGGATCGCTTACTACGTCGTGGGCGCGGGGGCGGAGAATTGGAAGTACGCGGATAGCCTGGAAAGTATATCGAACGAGAAGCGCACGCTTTTTCTGGCTTCCAACGGGAAAGCGGAAAGCGTGTTCCAATCGGGCGCGCTAGCAGAAAAGCCAGGAACGGGCGCAGGCGCTGACAAATGGACGTACGATCCGCTCGATACGCGACCGGGCGACAACGAGCCTACGGATGACGCGGCCGGCCTGACTTCGCAGTGGGCGGTGATGAACACGTACGGAAACGGAGCGGTCTATCACAGCGAGCCTTTTGGCGAGGCCACAGAGGTAACCGGCTTCTTGAAACTAAACGCATGGTTGTCGATGGATGTGCCTGACACGGATCTTGAAGCAGATGTTTATGAGATTTTGCCGGGCGGGGAATCGGTCTATCTGACCGGCGCGACAATTCGAGCGCGGTATCGCGAATCGCTGCGGCAGGAAAAGCTGGTCACTCCAGGGAAAACGGGAAAATACGTTTTCGATAACTTCACATTTTTCTCAAGGCGCATCGCGAAGGGCAGCCGGCTGCGGCTCTTCGTGCATTGCCCGAATACGCCCAGCGTGGAGAAGAATTACAACAGCGGTGGAGTCGTGGCGCTCGAAACCGCGAAGGATGCGAAGACGGCGCACATCACGCTGGCGCATGACGCGGAACATCCGAGTGCGCTGGAGTTGCCGGTGGTAAAGTAGGGGTATGCCGAAGAAGAAGAATTACACAGAGGGCGCAGAGTCCACAGAGAGCACAGAGAAACTACCAAACGCGAACAAGCCCGGCGAGCTGCAGAAAAAACTCTTTCGGTCGGGATTTGTGGCCATTGTGGGGCGGCCGAATGCGGGGAAGTCGACGCTCTTGAACCGCCTGGTGGGGCAGAAGGTAGCGATTGTCACTTCGAAGCCACAAACGACGCGCAATCGAATCCAGGGAATCGTAACGCGGCCCGACGGGCAAATTGTGTTTATCGATACGCCGGGGCTTCACGCAGCGGACTCCGCGTTAGGACGGCAGATGATGCACGAAGTGGCCGCGGCGCTGGAAGGCATCGACGTCCTGCTGCTGATGGTCGACGCCAGCAGGACACTCCCTCATGCGGACGATCTGCTGCTCGAAAAAGCCAAGCGGTTTCGCGGGAAAACCATTCTGGCGTTGAACAAGGTTGACGGACTTCCAAAAGAGAAACTGCTGCCGCTCATCGAGGCGTACCACAAGGCCTTCGAATTCGCGGCCATCGTGCCAATCTCCGCCCTCAAGGGCGCGGGTTGCAACGATCTGCTCGCAGAGATTCTGCGGTTGCTACCCGAAGGAGAGCCTTATTTCCCCGAGGACCAGGTGACGGACCAGCCGGAGCGCTTCCTGGCCGCGGAGATCGTTCGAGAGAAAGCGATTCAGGCGATGTATCACGAGTTGCCGTACGCTCTGGCAGTAAAGGTAGATAAGTTTGAGGAATTGCCCAAGCTATTGCGAATCGAAGCGACGATGAATGTGGAGCGAGACTCGCAGAAAAAAATACTCATTGGGCGCAAAGGCGAGATGCTCAAGAAAATCGGCACGCAAGCGCGGAAGGAACTCGAGGAGTTGTTCGACACCAAGATTTACCTCGGACTGTTCGTGAAAGTCGTGGCTAACTGGCGGGAGAATCCACACAGCGTACGTGAGTTAGATTGGCACGCGCAACTCGAGGCATTGGGCGAGGACGACCACGGCCACGGCGAAGAGTGAAAATATTCTCCGCTCGAATTTTTTGTAGCGTCAAAAGCGTCTGAATTGAGCCTACCCAGTTAGTAGGGCGCGCTGCTGTTGTGGCCATATCCGCCGAAAGACCAGCGCACACCCACTGTCGTATAGAGCCCGTAGGGGCCATTTGTCCGGAGGTCCGCCGGACCCAGGTAATTGGAATAACGCCCTAAATAATCGACCTGGTGCTGGGTGACGCGCAGATTGAGGTGTTTTGGCAGTTCAACGGCGACACCCACGGAGCGTTCGAAGGCGATAGGCTCCATGGAACTGAGGTAGCTGACCTGAGGGATGTTTTTTCCAAAGGAGAATTTCGGCTCAAAGAAAAAGAAGATGTGTTTCGCAAATGTGCGATTCAGAGGCTGCAACTCGACGTAGCCGCTGAACACATAGCGGGCGTAGGCCGTGCACGCGGATGCCGCTCCGCCAGAGCTCGCAGGTTGCGGAAAGGCGCAGCGGCCCAGGTCCGGCTCGTTGTGGGAGGGCGCCACTTCGAAATCGGTGTAGCCGCGTATCCAGTTTCGAGGAAACCAGGAAGCGGATGCCGGCCGTTCATACCAGACGGATGTAGCTTGGATTTTGGGTGTTTCCGCAATGGGCGCCGCAACCGGTGTACTTATAGTTTCGGTCTGTGCGCGAAGTGCTGGAGTAGCGAGACAAAACAACAAAACGAGACGAGTCGAGTGCTTTCCCAAGACGGTTCTCCTTCAGACTTGCGTGCTTAGGCTTGCGAGTCGAAGCGCTCTTCGATTAGGGGAGTCCCGCATAAAAAAGCAGCGGGCGAGCTGTTAGCGGCGGATGAACTTTTGAGGGTCCGGCCTGAGAGCCCGTCGTTAGCCTCGAGTTGGACGAATCTTATACCTAAAGCGATATTTCGCGGCACTTAATTTTTTCGATGTGTAAAACAGGACAGACCGCGGGAAGTTCGTGTTCCGGCGATATTGGGATAAGCCGGTCGCGCTTTCAGTCGGGAGCGGCGATCCCAAGCGCTTTCATCTTGCGGTAGAGGTGGCTGCGTTCGAGGCCGAGGGCGGAGGCCGTCTGCGTCATGTTCCAGCGGTGCTCCTGCAATTTTCGCAGAATGAATTCCCGCTCGTAGGCGCTACGCGCTTCGTGCAAGGTCGAGTAAGGATGTTCGGGACTCTGGGCGGCTCCGCGGAAAAGCTCGGGCGGCAGGTGGTGTGGCTCAATGCGCGCTTGCGGGCAAACGATGACGAGGCGCTCTACTAAATTGCGCAACTCCCGCACATTTCCCGGCCAGGGGTAGCGCACAAGAATGTCCATGGCTGTCGCGCTTAGCTCGCGCGTTTTTTTTCCATAAGCGGTGCTGAATTCATCCAGAAAATAACGCGCCAGCGTCGGAATATCTTCCTGTCTCTCGCGAAGTGGCGGCACGAAGAAGGGAATTACATTCAGGCGATAGAAAAGATCCTGACGAAATGCGCCGCGCGCAATCTCCTGCTCGAGGTTTTTGTTTGTTGCGGCAATCACGCGCGCATCCACTGTCATTGTCTGGCTGGAACCCACCGGTTCGAATCGCTGTTCTTCCAGGACGCGCAGCACTTTGGATTGCGTCCGCAGGCTCATGTCGCCGATTTCATCCAGGAAGAGGGTGCCGCCATCCGCCTTTTGAAATTTTCCAACTTTATCTTCCGAGGCGCCGGTGAAGCTTCCTTTGATGTGTCCGAAGAGCTCGGACTCGATGAGTTCCTCGGGTATGGCCGCACAGTTTACTTCGACAAAGGGGCCCTTGCTGCGCAGGCTTGCGGCGTGGAGTGCGTGGGCAACGAGTTCTTTGCCGGTCCCGCTTTCGCCGTAGATGAGCACACGGCCGTTCGTAGGGGCGGTTACGGCAATCTGCTGACGCAGCGCTTTCATCGGCACACTGTTCCCAATGACCTGGTAGCGTTGCCCAAGTTCGCTGCGTAGGACTTGGTTCTCTTCCTGTAGTCTCCGCTGTTGGACGGCGTTGCGCACCAACACAATAATTTTTTCAAGAGATAGCGGTTTTTCAATGAAATCGAAGGCGCCCAGCTTGGTGGCCTTCACGGCAGTCTCAATGGTGCCGTGGCCGGAAATCATGATAACCGCCGGGGCGCGGGGAATAGCTTGCAGGCGGCTTAGGGCTTCTAAGCCATCAATTCCGGGTAGCCAGACATCGAGGAGAATGACTTCGAGATCACCGGAGGCTGCGCGTTGCAGCGCTTCTTCGGCGGAAGCCACTGCTTCGACGTTGTAGCCCTCATCTTCGAGGATGGATGAGAGCGATTCGCGAATCCCGGCTTCGTCGTCGACAACCAGCAGGCGCGGTTTGGAAGTCATCGAGTAACTTCCGTCCCGCTGTGATCGCCGACACCTGCGGGTGTCAGCTCCGCCGCGGGAAGTTCCACGAGGAAGCGCGAACCTGCCGGCTGATTGTCCTCTACATGAATGGTGCCGCCGTGCTCGGCGACGATGCGCGCCGCGATGGCTAAACCGAGGCCGGTGCCGCGATTCTTCGTCGAGAAATGGGGCAGGAAGAGTTTGTCTTTATCCTGCGGAGATATGCCGTGCCCGCTGTCAGACACGCAAATCTCGACCGTTTCGGCATCCGGATGCGCGCATGTGGAGATGAGAATTTCCCGGATCGACGAGTTCTCCAGCGCCTCGGCGGCATTATCTATGAGATTGACCACAACGCTGCGCAGCAGCCCTCCATCCGCCCGCACCGCCGGAAGATTATCGCCCAGAGTTGTGCTCAGCGTGATGCCATCGAGTCGCCCGGAAAAAACTTCCACCGCCTCGTGGACAATGGTGTTGGCGTTCGTGGGCGCCAGCTTGGCGATGGGGAAGCGGACAAATTGCGAGAATTCATTTACTAGCGCTGCCAGCGTCGAGACTTCCCGTTCGATCAAACGCGAACATTCCTGAACCAGCTTGGTCAGTTCGAGGTCGCGGGGGGCTGTGGATTTGCTGCTATCGCGGCGCTCCAGAAAGCGGGTTAGCCGCTGCGACGAAAGCTGAATCGGCGTAAGGGGGTTCTTGATCTCGTGCGCGATGCGCCGCGCTACTTCCTGCCACGCCGCCGATTTTTGCGCGCGCAACATTTCGGTGAGATCATCGAGAACGAGGACGTAGCCGGAGTTGGCGCGCCGCGGCCCGAGCGAACTGGCGGTGACGGCAAGGTGCAGGATGCGTCCGGAGATGACCGCCTCAATTTCGCGGGAGACCACTCCCATGCGCAGCGAGCGGCGCATCAGAAGCTGCAGGACCCGCGATCCGTCCGGCCCCAGGAGATCATCCAGAGTTTGCGCGTTTCGGGCGTCGCCGCCGAACATCCTTGTCACCGCAGTATTGGCGCGGAGAATGGCCCCATTCGCATCCAGCGAAATTACCCCGGTGGGAATGTTCTCCAGAACGGTCTCCATGAGTTGGCGCCGCCGTTCCAGTTCCTGAACCGCCTGCTGCAGATTGCGCGTGAATTGATCGATTTGGGAGCGGTTGTCTCGCAACTGCGTGGTCATGGTGTTGAACGAGCGCACGAGAACGCCTAGCTCGTCCTGAGCTTGCTCGGGAACTTGATAATCGAAATTTCCCGCGGAAATCTCGCGCGTGCCTTCGGCCAGTGCTTGAATCGGAATGGTGACCTGCTTCGCGAGAAACAGCGCAACCCACATCACGGAGGAAAGGAGCAGCACTGTGAAAAGCAGCAGAATGAGCAGCATCTGCTTCTTGAGCGCCCTCAAATCTTGTTTCTCCTGAAAATATTCAAGAGTCTGCGCCTGAATATCCGTAATGCGGGAAAGGAAGTTCTGGCTGGTGCGGTAAGCCGCGACGGTATAGCCAACCGGCTGGCCATCGCGCAAGGTCGGAACCCGCGCCGCGAAATAATCCTTGCCGTCGGCGGTCCAGACTTCGATACCGCTGGGCATAGTGCTCACTGATTTCCCCAGGACTCCGGCCCGGGTGCAAATCGTTCCACGCCGGTCTTCCGGCTGGTCATCACACACGACTCCGCCTTGGGCCGTGTTGCCGTCTTTGTCCAGAATCCACGCGGCATCCGCGCCTTTTGCGAAAGCATGTTGCAGCTGGTCGTCCAGGGGTTGCGAGGCTTCCCCTTGAACTTCCGTCGCGAGGCGGCGGAGGCGCGGGAGTTGCGTCTTGCCAAAATCAGTTATCAACTCCTGCGTCTTCTCGGAGGCGATTTCCAGCGGGCGGGGAAACCAGCGCATCAGGGTCCGATTGATCAGCGAATAGCTGACGATAAACATGAAAATGATGGGCAGGAGGGAAATGGCCATTGCGCCTACCACCATTTTCGTCTTAAAACGTGCGCCGAGCTGTTCGCGGCTCGTCTCAGCCCACAAGCGCAGAACAGTCCGGCCAAGAATCAGGCCAAACACCAGCAGCGCCGCCGTGATAAAACTCGAAACGGCGTAAAGCGGCATTAGTGCGCGCCAGCTTTTTGGTTCGAAGGGAACGTCCAGCGACCCAAACGTAAAAACAGCCGCGAGCAGCAGAGTGAGCAGGCTGCCGCCGATGACCAGGCTCCAGCGCTGCTTGGAATCGAGACGACTCATTCCGCGGCCACCGTCATGTCGACGAAAAATCCCCTGTAAAAAGTCCTACGAAACTGTTGGGCATCACACCCCGATGGTTTACGCCATCCTAAGAGCATTGTAATCCTTAAGCGGACCGGCTGTGGACTTCCGAGAAAAAATCGCGAAACTCCAGTGGAGTTGCGTGAGCACAGCCGCGCTGGCCGCACAATCCGCTACAAATCCCCCTCTCTCGCACGATAGCCACCGCACACTGGCAAGTCAAGAACCGCACCTGTACCTCGTTCGAAAAACCTGCCCCTGCGTACAGGTATTAGCCATTTCAGAACTATTCTCTAATTTCCGCACGCCTTCGCACCCGCCGTTTGCTATGTTGACTCTGGGTGCAAACCGGCAGGGAGTGCTGCGGATGTCCGTCCGTTTGGGCGAGATACTTATTAAAGAAAGCCTGATCACTCAGGACCAGCTCCAGAAGGCGCTCGAATTTCAGCGCGCCAATGGTGGCAAGCTGGGGAGCTGCCTGACCAAGATGGGCTTCATCACCGATGATGACATCACCGGTGTGCTCTCCCGCCAGTACGGTGTTCCTTCCATCAATCTGAAGTATTACGAAATCGATCCCAACGTCATCAAGCTCATTCCGCAGGACACCGCTCTTCGTTATCAGGTCATTCCGCTTTCCCGCGTCGGCTCCGTCCTCACCATCGCGATGACCGACCCCACCAACGTGTTCGCGATGGATGACATCAAATTCATGACCGGGTTCAACGTCGAACCGGTCGTTGCCTCCGAGTCCGCCATCGGCGAAGCTATCTCGCGTTTCTACGGCGGCACGGAACAGAACACAGAAGAACTCAGCAAGATGATGAAGGACCTGGTCGACGAAGACCAGGAACTCGAACTAGCCGCTGAAGAAGCCGAGCTCGATACCGCCACTCTCGAAAAAGCCGCCGAAGAGGCGCCTATCATCAAGCTCGTCAACCTCATCTTGACCGATTCCGTGAAACGAGGCGCCAGCGATATTCACATCGAGCCTTACGAACTCGAGATGCGCGTCCGGTTCCGCGTGGACGGCCAACTCCAAACCGTCATGACACCGCCGCTTCGCCTCAAGGACGCCATCACCAGCCGCCTCAAAATCATGGCCAAGCTGGACATCGCCGAAAAGCGCCTCCCGCAAGACGGCCGCATCATGATCAAGTACAAGGCCGACGGCAAAAAGAAGGAACTCGACTTCCGCGTCTCCACCGTCCCCACTCTCTACGGCGAAAAAATCGTCCTCCGGCTCCTCGACAAAGAAAACCTCCGCTTGGACATGACCAAGCTCGGTTTCGAGATGGAGTCTTTGAAAAAATTCGAACGCAACATTTTGAAGCCCTACGGCATGGTGCTAGTCACCGGCCCGACCGGCTCGGGCAAAACCAACACTCTCTATTCTTCGGTCGCTCGCCTCAATACGGTCGACACCAACATCATGACCGCTGAAGACCCGGTCGAGTTCCAGTTGGCGGGCATCAACCAGGTTCAGATGAAGGAGCAGATCGGCCTCAACTTCGCGGCCGCCCTCCGCGCTTTCCTTCGCCAAGACCCCAATATTATTCTGGTCGGCGAAATCCGCGACTTTGAAACGGCCGAAATCGCGGTTAAAGCCGCGCTCACTGGACACTTGGTGCTCTCCACGCTTCACACCAACGACGCTCCGTCCACCATCAGCCGCTTGATGAATATGGGTATCGAGCCTTTCCTGGTCGCCACCTCTGTAAACCTTATTTGCGCACAGCGCCTTGTTCGCCGCATCTGTTCGAATTGCAAGGAAGAACTCGAACTCCCCGAGCAGGCCCTCATCGACGCTGGCTATTCCCCCGATGAGGTCAAGACGACTAAGATTTACCACGGCAAGGGCTGCAATACTTGCAACAAGGGCGGCTACAAAGGCCGTACTGGTTTGTACGAAGTGATGGAAGTGAATGACGAGCTCCGCGAATTGATCCTCGTCGGAGCCTCCGCTCTGGAGCTGAAGAAGAAAGCGATCGAGCAAGGCATGATCACACTTCGTCGCAGCGGTTTGGTGAAATGCGCTTTGGGGCAGACCACGCTCGAAGAAGTTTTGCGCGAAACGGTTTTATAGGGAAAAGGTGAACAGATGGCCGGGATTACCCTGAGCGAGTTGCTCAAAAAAATGATCGAGATGGGAGGCAGCGACCTCCACATCACCACGAACAGCGCGCCACGCGTTCGCGTTCACGGACACCTGCGGGCGCTCGACATGCCCCCTCTGACGGCCGCCGACACCAAATCTTTGGCCTACAGCGTTCTTACCGACGCGCAAAAGCACCGTTTCGAAGAGAACCTGGAATTGGACTTTTCCTTCGGTCTTAAGAATCTGGCCCGCTTCCGCGGCAATGTTTTCAATCAACGCGGTGCCGTAGCCGCCGTTTTCCGTACCATTCCCTGGGAAATAAAGAACTTCGATGCTCTGGGCTTGCCCACGGTCGTCCGCGGCCTTTGCGACAAACCGCGCGGCCTTGTCCTCGTCACCGGCCCCACCGGTTCCGGCAAATCCACCACGCTCGCCGCCATGCTCGACAAAATCAACGCCGAGCGCGAAGAGCACATGATCACCATCGAGGACCCCATCGAGTTCCTCCACAACCACAAGAAGTGCCTGGTCAACCAGCGCGAAGTTCACGCCGATACGCACTCCTTTGCCAACTCTCTCCGCGCCGCTCTTCGTGAAGATCCCGACGTCGTCCTCATCGGAGAAATGCGCGACCTCGAAACCATCGAATCGGCTCTGCGTATCGCAGAAACCGGCCACTTGACCTTCGCCACGCTTCACACCAATTCCGCGGCCTCCACCATCAACCGTATTATCGACGTCTTCCCGTCGCACCAGCAGCCGCAGATTCGGGCGCAGCTTTCCATGGTGATGGAAGGCATTCTTTGCCAAGCTCTCCTTCCGCGCGCCGATAACCGCGGCCGCGTCATGATCATGGAAGTTTTGATCCCGACTCCCGCGATTCGCAACCTGGTCCGCGAAGACAAGATTCACCAGATCTATTCCGCGATGCAGACCGGTACCGGGCAAACCGGGATGCAGACCTTCAATCAAGGTCTCGCGAACGCCTATTTTAGCAAGCTCATCACTCTGGACTTGGCTCTTTCTCGGTCTTCGAATGCGGACGAGTTGCAGGACATGATCAACCGGGGTGTCTCTTCGCCCGGTGGTAGCGGGCCCAACAGTTCGAAGACGCCAGTAGGGAGCAAGCGGTAAAGATTTTTCAGAGCCGCAAGGCTCTTGGTTTTTGGATTAGAAGGATTGAGGAGGAAAGTATATGCCGGTCTTTACTTATCGTGGAACCAATCGTTCCGGCGGAAGTGTCAGCGGTGAAGCCACCGCGACAAGCAAAGCGGAGCTCCAGAACCTGCTTCGCCGTCAGCAGATCACCCCGACAAAGATGTCCGAGAAGGGCAAGGAGTTCAACCTCCCGACCTTCGGCGCCGGTGTCAACGCCAAGGAGCTGGCCATCTTCACTCGTCAGTTCTCGGTCATGATTGACGCTGGCTTGCCGCTCGTTCAGTGTCTCGAGATTCTCGCCAGCCAGCAGGAAAACAAGACCTTCCAAAAGGTGCTCGCCGGGACCCGCGGTTCCGTCGAAGGTGGCGCCACGCTTTCCGCCGCCATGCGCCAATACCCCAAAGTCTTTGACTCCCTCTACGTCAACATGGTGGAGGCCGGCGAGACGGGCGGTATTCTCGACACCATTTTGCAGCGCCTCTCTTCCTACATCGAAAAGAACGTCAAGTTGCAGCGCGCCGTTAAGTCCGCCATGGTCTACCCCGTCGGCGTCTTGACTGTCGCAGGCGGCGTCATCATCTTGCTCTTGTGGAAGGTCGTCCCGATTTTCGCCACCCTGTTCGCTGGCCTCGGCGTCGATTTGCCTTTGCCGACCAAAATTGTCATCGGCATGAGCAACATGATCGGAAGTATCTTCGGTTTTCTCGCTTTGATCGCCTTCGGCGCTTTTCTCTTCGGGCTGAAGGTCTGGTACGGCACCCCCCAGGGCCGCTATTTTCTGGATTCCGTTATTCTGAAGTTGCCGGTCCTTGGCATCCTAATGCGCAAAATCGCTGTCGCACGCTTTACCCGTACCCTGGGAACCCTGATCGCTAGCGGTGTGCCCATCCTTGAAGGTCTAGACATTACCGCCAAGACTGCCGGAAACGCGGTCGTCGAAAAAGCCTTGCAGCAAGTTCGCAAGTCTCTTGAAGAAGGTAAGTCCCTTACCGAACCTTTGAAGGACTCAGACGTCTTCCCGGGCATGGTCACCCAGATGATCAGCGTCGGCGAACAGACCGGCGCCATGGACGCCATGTTGCAGAAGATCGCCGACTTCTACGAAGAAGAAGTAGACGCTGCCGTGAAGGATCTCTTGACCGCCCTCGAACCGGTCATGATCGTGTTCCTCGGCGTGGTCGTCGGCGGCGTGGTCATTTCCATGTACTTGCCGCTGTTCTCCTTGATCGGCAAGTTGAGCCAGATGCACTAATCGCAGCCTCGCGCTGCCGGCATTATCCAATTGGCGAAGGGCAGGGAACGAACTCCCAGCCCTTCGCCATTTCTGTCTAAACTAGAGAATGCCCGGGGGAATACTGGGGTCAGGAACGCGGGCCGTCGATGGATCAAAGCACGACAACTAGGGAGTGGTTAGGCTGGCTGACTCGTGTCCGCTTGCTTACGATTCTCCTCATCCTGGTCGTCGACCTTCTCTGGCCGCAATACGTCCTTCCTGCCGGAATCAACCGCTCCTTCCTGCCTCTCCTCCTTATCTGGGTCACCATGGGCGTCATTCACATCGGGCTCATCCGTTGGCTGCCGAGGGCCAGATGGCAAGGTGGATTGCAGGTTGCCGGCGACGTCGTCATCATTTCAGCGCTTGTTTACACTACGGGCCTCCAGGAAAGCTATTTCATCTCTCTCTATCTGTTGGTCATCATCGTGGCCAGCATCCTCTTTTCCCGCCAGGTGGCATTCATAACCACCGCTCTCTGCCTTTCCATTCTCGGTGGAATGACGGCGCTGGCATTTACCGGAAAGATTCCGCGTACCTTCCTTCTTGTTCCAACTTCGGAAGGGTTGCGTGTCTGGTTCCTGAGCAATCTCTTCGGTTTTCTTGCTGTCGCCTACCTGGCCAGCCTTCTGGCCCAGTCGCTACGCCGAAAGGGCATCGAGCTTGAACAAAAACGCGAAGAGCTTCTCGAACTCCAGGATTTCACCGAAGATATCATTCACTCCATGCGCGGCGGCCTGCTCACCACGGATCTGCTGGGAGGCATCGTGCTTCTCAATCGCACCGGGGAAGAAATTCTCGGTATACGCTTCGCGGATCTCCGCGGCCGGAAGCTTCCCGAGGTCGACGAGAATTTTTGGCTCCCGGGTATCAAGGGTCCCAACGAACGGCCAGTGGTCCGCAGAGAGATTGACTTCCGTACTCCTGACGGACAGCTGCGATATTTGGGTATATCTGTCTCTCCTTTGCGCACCAGAAATTCTTCGCGCAGCGGCTACGTTTTCAATTTTCAGGACCTGACAGAACTTCGCAGACTCGAACAGGAAGTAGCCACAAAGGAACGCATGGCCGCGCTTGGCCGGCTCTCCGCGGCCATTGCCCATGAAATCCGCCAGCCGCTCACCGCCATGGCCGGCGCCGTGAAGGAACTCGCACGTCTCGTTCCCCTCGAGGAAGACGAGAAACACTTGGTGAATATTGTCAGCCGCGAATCGGAGCGCTTGAACCACATCATCACCGACTTTCTGAACTACTCGCGGGAAAAGACCTACGAATTTCAGGAAGCCGACGTTCGCGGCTTGCTGGATGAAACTTTGACTCTGCTCGAGAAGAAACCCGACGTCGAGAACAAATACCATATCGTTCGTACCTACAACGGAGCCGAGCTGCGTGCCCGCGTGGACTCCAGCAAGATCAAGCAGGTCTTCTGGAATCTCTGCGACAACGCCCTTCGCGCCATGCCCAGCGGCGGAACCCTCAGCGTTGGCATCGAGCGCTTTCCCTTTTGGCTACGCATTGCTTTCCGGGATACCGGCATTGGACTCGACGCCAAACAGCGCGCCAAGATTTTCGAGCCGTTGCAATCGGGGTTTGAGGGTGGTACGGGTCTTGGACTTTCTATCGTCTATCAGATTGTGCAGGCACACAGCGGCAGAATCAGTGTGATCTCGGAGAAAGATCGCGGCGCGGAATTCATTGTCGAGTTACCCCGCACGGCGTGAGGTCTTATGCAGGCGACGAAAACAGTGCCGAAGGAAACGCTCAGCGACTTAGTTCACATCCTCGTCGTTGACGACGAGCGTTCCATTTGCGAGCTTCTCGAGATTACTTTTCGCAAAGAGGGACACCGCGTCGAAGTTGCCCACAGCGTCGAGTCTGCCAAGCGCAAGCTCGAATCGCAGATATTTGACATTATCATCTCCGACGTTCGCATGCCCGGTGCGACCGGCGTCGACCTTCTGAAATTCACCAAAGAAATCTCTCCCAACACTTTCTTCCTGTTGATCACCGGCGTCCCCACCGTCGAGACCGCCATCGCGGCCATCAACTCCGGCGCGGATCGTTACGTCATCAAAGACCACGAGTTGGTCGACCAATTGCGCCGCGCCGTCAAGGAAGTCTCCGAGAGCCTGAAATGGAAGAAAGAAGCAGGCTACCTTCGCCGCGAATTGCGCCGCCTCACCGGCCTCGACAACATCATCGGGCAGAGTCCCAAGATGCGCGCCATCTTCGACTTGATCCAGACCATCGCCCCGCAAACCAGCCGCGTCCTGATCACCGGCGAAAGCGGAACTGGAAAAGAATTGGTGGCCCGCGCGATTCACGAAAATAGCCTTCGCGCCCAGGCTCCTTTTATCACCATCAACTGCGGCGCATTTCCTGAAACTCTCCTTGAATCGGAACTCTTCGGCTACATGAAAGGTGCGTTCACGGGCGCCAACGAGAATCGCAAAGGTCTCTTCGAGGCTGCCCATGGCGGCACGCTCTTTATGGACGAGATCGGTAACATGAGCCTGACCATGCAGGTGAAACTCTACCGCGTCCTTCAGGAAGGCAAAGTCCGCCCCATCGGCAGCACCGAAGAAACAGATGTTGACGTTCGCATCATCGCCGCCACGAACAAGGAGTTTGAAAAAGAGATTGCCGAGGGCCGATTCCGCGAGGACTTGTACTACCGTCTCAGCGTCATTCCCATCCAACTCCCGGCACTGCGCGAGCGCCGTGAGGATATTCCTCTTTTGGCACGCCATTTCCTGGAACGCTTTCGCAAGTCCATGGAGAAACCCATCGAAGGCCTCTCGCCAGAAGCGGTCCGCCGCTTGGAAGCTTACGACTGGCCCGGAAATGTCCGGGAACTGGAGAACACCATGGAACGTGCCGTGGCCCTTGAAACCGGCGGTGAGATCTCTCTCCGCGTTCTTCCCGACCGCATCGCGGGTTACTCCTCCTCGGCAAATGCCGGTGCGGGTGCTGCATCGGAATTATCCCTCCCTGAGGAGGGCCTGGACTTCGAAAAAGAGATTGCGGAGACCGAACGAAGGTATCTCCAAGCGGCACTCGAAAAATCCGACGGCGTCCGGACCAAGGCCGCCGATCTCTTGAAAATCAGCTACCGCTCTTTCCGGCACTACGCAAAGAAGCATAACCTATAGATTGTTAAGGACTTGGCCTGGTAATGGACGAACCGGAGTCCTGTGCCCAGTGCCCTTTTTCGTCGGTCGTGAACGACGTAAAGAGTCAGTTTAGAGGCTTGGGTAAGTACTAGTCCAGCTGAAAAAGTACTATTCCGGATCTGTGACGGTCTGCATGTTGCAGAATATAAAAGACTTGCTAGAAATTTCAGAAAAAAGCTCTTCCCCCTCCGAGTGGCACCCGCCTTGCATCTCTGTACGGCGTGCTCTGGCACCTTAAACTCTCACACTCTCAAGGAGATAGTTGAAAATGAAGAAGCAGAAGGGTTTCTCACTCATCGAGTTGCTGATCGTCGTGGCGATCATCTTGATCATCGCGGCCATCGCTATCCCGAACCTCCTCCGGTCCCGCATGGCGGCCAATGAAGCTTCCGCGGTTGGTTCGATCCGTACGATCAACACCTCCGCTGTGACGTATTCGTCCACTTACCCGCAAGACGGCTTCCCGCCTTCGCTGGCGGCCTTGGGTGGTGCGGCTCCTTGCACGGCTACCTCGGCGGCGGCTTGCTTGCTTGACCAGGTTCTCGCTGGCGGCACCAAGAGCGGCTACACCTTCAAGTGGGTCACGGACGGAAATACGCCTTCGGTTGGCTATTCTGTCACGGGGACTCCGGTCACGGTTGGCACCACTGGTCAGCGCATGTTCTGCTCCGACCAATCTGGTGTGATCCGCTTTGACCCCTCCGGCGCGGGCTGCACGGCTGCTAGCTTGGCCCTGCAGTAAGGTCAGCTCTCGCCCAGGCAACTGGGCGGGAAAGAAATCGACAGAGCACGGGACTCCGGTTCCGTGCTCTGTTCTTTTTTACGAGCTTGTTCCCATTCCCGATTTGAACTCCGAGCTGTTTTTTTGAACTCTCTTTCCTCAGTTTTCCCAGCTTGGCTCTTGGACAATGCGCGCTAGCCCCTCCTCTGAGGATTGCTCAAGCCCCATTAGCCTGATTTCTTCTTCTCTGGCATTTGACCGCTAACAGTTTCAAATCATGCAAATCCCATCTTGCCATCGGTTTAAGCTTATCGGAGGGATCGCGACCGCCGTTTTTCGTCAAACCAAATCCCCAAAATGACGCAGAGTGTCAATGAGCCCGCGGGCTCCCGCCTCCAGCTTCGCCATCCCTGGCCAACTTATTCATATATAATGACTTACCTTCGACGCGGGGGATTGGAGAATGGCCTCTGGAATGCTCCAATCAAGGCATCTGGATCGTGTGTTGAAGAAGGGTCCCAGTAAGCGGTGTTCGGGAAACTCTTATGAATAGAAAACAAAGAGGTTTTTCACTCATCGAGCTGCTGATCGTCGTCGCCATCATCCTCATCATGGCCGCCATCGCAGTTCCGAACTATCTCAGGTCGCGCCTCGTGGCCAACGAAGCCTCCGCTTCGCAGTCCGTGCGCACCATCAACACTTCTTTGATTACGTACTCCAGTACGTATCAGAACGTAGGCTTCCCGGCGAGTCTAGCTGCTCTTGGCGGTGCGCCGCCTTGCGTCGCTGCCTCTACCAGCGCCTGCTTGTTGGACGAAGTTCTCTCCGCCGGCACTAAGGCTGGCTATTCTTATGTTTATACCGGCGATGGCTTGACGCCTTCCGTCACCTACAGCATCGTTGCGACGCCCATTACGCTCGGCATGTCTGGCCAACGCCAATTCTGCTCGGATCAGACCAGCGTGATTCGCTTTGAGCCCAGCGGCGCAGGCTGCAACAACGCCAGCGCTCCGATTCAGTAGCCCAGTTCTCCGGCCACCGAGTTCCAACAATTTACCGACGCAAGCAGCAGGAACAAGAGCACGGGGCGCCTCCCCCGTGCTCTTTGTACTTTCCGGCCTCCGCTCCCGCAGCCCAACAATCCCGCGTTTCCCCCCGGCCCCGCCCTTGCTAGACTAAAAGCATGCGCCGTTTCTTAGCACTGGCTTCCGCGCTTCTAGCCTCCTTACCGGCCTCTTCGCCCGAATCCAAATCCCTTGTTGCCAAGCTGGAAGCCCGCTACCACGGCAACCACACTCTCGCCGCCACTTTCCTCGAGCGCTACTCCGAAAACGGCCGCGTGGTCCGCTCCGAAGCCGGCGTCGCTTATTTCCGCCGCCACGGCAAAATGCGCTGGGAGTACGAATCTCCCGAAAAAAACCTGTTCCTTGTAGACGGCAAGAACGCCTGGTTTTACGTCCCCGCCGACCACACCGTTACCCGCGCTCCCGCCAAGCAAAGCACCGATTGGCGCACGCCCCTCGCGCTTCTCGCCGGCGAAATGAAATTGTCTCGCGTCTGCGCCCGCGTTGAACTCTCCTCCGCCGAAAAACCCGCCACGCCCGGAAACTCCATCCTCTATTGCCCTCTCCGCGGCGAAGACTCCAAATCGCAGCAGCCGCCCACCGCCGCTCCCTCCTCCAACAATCAAGACGCGCCCGAGCAATCCGTCTTTCTCGAAGTCGTTCCCGCCACCGGCGAACTCGCCCGCGTCCTCGTCCGCGAAAAAGGTGGCGTCGAAGTCGAGTTCAAATTCACCGCCTGGCGTTTCGATCCTCCCCTCGCCGATTCCTTTTTCCGCTTTGACGTCCCTCCCGGCGTCGCCATCGTCAACGCCGAATCCGCTGCCCAATCAAGCCCTTAAAAGTGAAAATCATGTTAATTCCTCGGACCGTTTCCCGAAAGGAACAGCCAACCCTCTGCCCCTGCTCCGCATACTAACTAGATGAGGTAAACTGTTAGGCATGGGGGAATTTGTCTGCCGCGTTGCTGATGCAAACGGCCGGGTCTTCTCGCACGTCGAGGCTGCGGGGTCTTTAGCCGAAGCGCGCCAGAAACTGGTTGAGCGGGGCCTATTCGTCTACTCGGTCGATCCGCGCAGCACCCTCCTCGGCGCATTT
>CAVVMU010000005.1:0-80117 GCA_963749435.1 uncultured Acidobacteriota bacterium
GAATCTCGCCTTTCGAACGATAGAACATGGAGACTTCCATGAATGAACCCGTCGCTAGCCGCCCCCATTGGCCCGACTTCGCCGATATGCCCACGGATCCGTCGAAGGGCTTGAAGCCTTGGAGTTGGGCACTCGAGCGCCTCGAAAAATCTCACAACTATTGGATCGCCACCACGCGTCCCGGCGGCCGCCCTCATCTCATGCTGGTTTGGGGAGTCTGGTGGGAGGATGCCTTCTGGTTCAGCACTGGCCCGAATACACGCAAAGCAAAAAATATCGCCGCGCACACGTACTGCTCGATCGGCACCGAGCGCGCCGACGAAGCCGTCATCCTCGAAGGCGTCCCTCAGGAAACCAAAGACCGCGCCGTCTGGAAACGCTTCGCCGCCGTCTACAACCAAAAATACGGCGGCAACGTCGAACCTCTCCTCGAATCCACCGGCGGCAACGTCTACCGCGTCGAACCCGAAACCGCCTTCGGCCAGGACGAACACGCCGAAAATTTCGCCGAATCCGTCACCCGCTGGCGCTTCTCGAAAACATAGCCAGCTTGAAACAAAACTCTCCAGTCTTCGCGTTCGCCTACTGCTTCGGAGCCTGGTTCCACATCTCCTGCTTCACTTTCCACTCCCCGTTCGCTTCCCGATGTAGCACCAACGCCATCTTTCCGCGCGAATCAATCATCGGCTTCCCATCCGGCGGCTGCACCACCTGATGCTCATTTGCCCACTCCGAAGCCCAATCCCCCGAAATTTGGATATCGTGAAAATCGATCTCCTCTTTCACAACCTTAAATCCCGGCATCTGCGCCAGAATATTTTCCACCCACGTCACGATCGCTTTCTTCCCGATCAGCGGCGCTTCTCCCGGCATCAAACTCACTCCATCCTCCGCCCACGTCGAAAATATTCCCGCCGTGTCCATCTTCAAATGCATCTCCACATACCGCTTGTTGAACACATCCACTTCTTTTTTTGGATTCGCCGCTCCGGCTCCCAACGCAACCGCTGCCATGAAGCAAAACGCAACCCCCAGCCCGCCCCCGCGTTTCCAGCTCATTCACCACCCCCATGACAAAGGAATTTCGAACGGAAAACATAGCCCACTTCCCGCCCAATTTCTACGCCGTTCCAGCTCGCTGCGATGGAATAGCCCAAATCCGCACACATCCACACATCCAAGTATTTTGAATTTCAGCTATCCCCACGTATAATAGGGGTTTGCCTCGCGACCTAGCGACGCGGCTGTAGCTCACCACAACACGGGTGAGGCTTTCCCCCGGAAACCGGGACGCCGTGCAGACCGGACGCGAACGAATGGAGCCTCATGAAACCCGGTATTCATCCCGACTATCACGCTGTAACCGTACACTGCGCCTGCGGCCACAATTTCCAAACTCGCTCGACCATCAAAGGCGACCGCCTCAACGTCGAAATCTGCTCCAATTGCCACCCTTTCTTCACCGGCAAACAGAAGCTGATTGACACCGCTGGCCGCGTCGAACGCTTCACCAAAAAGTACGCCGACGCCGCCGCCAAAGTCGAAGCCTCCAAAACCGCCGCCAAAAAGTAACCGCGCCGTTCAACTCGATTTGGCAGCACGTGGGACAGACAATCTTGTCTGTCCCACTCCTGTTTTATATGCTTTCTTTCTGAGAACTAAACGAAGGGATTTTCCACGGGGATCTGAAAGTACTTCTGTCCTGCATTTAAGTCTTCGGAGAGAATCCGTCCGCATCCCCCGCGTTCCGCTGCCGCAACAATCATCCCGTCATAGAAGTGAATTCCATAAGCCGCCCGCGCCTCGACGGCCCTCCGCACAGTGCCATGGTCCAAGGGAACCAGCGCAATCGGACTCAGAATGTCCAGCATCTGCAGCACGTCTTCCGGCCGAGCCGGCGGCGAAAACTTATTTAGATAGGCCGACGCGAACTCCGCTAACACCTGTGTAGATGCTACTCCCACTCCCGCCAGCGCTCGCCTGACAATATCTTTCGCGATTCCCTGTTTCCGCCGATCCGTAGTAACGTACGCATACACCAGAACATTTGTATCCACAAAGTCAGGACCGGTCATATAGGTCCTCTCTCCTCCATGTTTTCTTCCCTAACTCGAATTGGAACCGCTCAAAGCTCCTCTCCAGCGCCTCCAACTCTCTCTTCCTTCGCCCCGACTTGGCGTTCTCTTCCGCAACTTGCTCAAGATACGCTCGCACCAATCCCGTCAGCGTCGTATCCCGATCCGCCGCGATCTTCCGCACTTCCTTCACCAGCTTGTCGTCCAGCGTCAGCGTAATATTCATATCTCACCCTTAATAAGGGACTCCTTACCCATAATAAGGGAATGTCTTCCCATCCACAAGCCTGCTTCCTTCGCTCCTCTGCGCTATCTTGATTTTTACCTCCTTACTTCTTCTCTGAGCCCTCTCTGTCCTCTGAGCTCTCTGTGTAAAATTCTTTCTTCTTCCGTTCCTTTCAACTTTCAACTTTTAACTTTCGACTTCCGTGTAAAATGAACCACCAACGTGGCCACACAGTCCCGCATGTTCGAAGGCGCCCGCCCCGGCGAGCTAGTCGAAACCGCCGCCCCCCGCGTCACTCTCCGTAACGCCTTCGCGCACCCCTACGACTCCGCCATCGCCGCCGCCCGCACCTGCTACGCCTCGCGCCTCATCGTCCCCGAAGAAATCACCGACAAGCAGCGCCTCAACATCGGCGCCGCCACCTTTTACAGCGGCCATCACACCGTCTACCAGCACGCCCATTTCGAATTCGGCCTCGAAAATGTCAGCCGCCAGTTCGTCTGGTCTTTTCTCCACGCCCACCCGTTCTATAATTCCGAGCAGCAAAGTCAGCGCTATGTCCGCCTCGATCGCGCGCAAGCCTACATTCCGCCTTCTTCGCTCTTTTTCAACGACGCTCACCGCGCCATCTACGAACAAGCCATCGCCCGCGCCTGGCAAACCTATCGCGAACTCTCTCTCCTTCTCGTCAACGACGCCCGCGCCATCCTCAGCGACATCTGGCACATCGGCCCCATGTCCCACCCCAAGCGCCTCCAAAAAATCGAGCGCGCCGCCGAAAAGCGCGCCATCGAAATCGCGCGTTACGTTCTCCCCGTCGCCGCCTTCACCACCATGGTTCACACCATCTCCGGCATCGTCCTCCATCGCCTCTGGCGCATGAGCGCCGCCAGCGACACCCCCAGCGAATCCCACACCGTCATCGGGGACATGGTCGACGAAGTAAAAAAAATCGACCCCCAATTCTTTGAACGCTTTGGAACCGAACCCCTCGAAGAGCGCCCCGAATGGACCGCCGATGCAACCACCACTCATACCGGCGAAGCCTTCGCAAAGGAATTCGACGCCAAGCTCGCCGGAAAAACTTCCAAACTCCTCGACTACTCCCCCAACGCTCCTCGCGTCATCGCCGAATCCTATCGCGCCGTCGTCGGCCTAACCGAATCCCAATGCTCCGACGCCGAAGCCATCGACCGCCTGTTGAATCCCGCCCGCAATCCCTATCGCCTCGAAATCCTCGACATCGGCGTCCACGCCCCCATGATGCGCGCTCTCCAGCACGCCAACTACACCTTCGCCAAAAAAATCAGCCATACCGCCGACTCCCAGGACCAGCGCCACCGCATGGTCCCCGGCTCCCGCCCGCTCCTCACCCTCGCCGACACTCGCGACCCCGACTACATCACTCCCGCTCTCCTCACGCAAAATCCCCGCGCCAAAGAACTCTACGACCGCGCCATGCAAGACGCCTGGTCCGCCAAAAATCAACTCCTCGACGAAGGCGTCTCTCCCGAAATCGCTCTCTACCTCCTCCCCAACGCCAAGTCCATCCGCCTCGTCGAATCCGGATCCCTCCTCCACCTCCTCCACAAATGGACCATGCGCACCTGCTTCAACGCCCAGGAAGAAATCTATGCCGCCAGCATGGACGAAGTCGCCCAACTCCGCCAAGTCCATCCCCAACTCGCCAAACACATCGGCCCCCCCTGCCACCTCCGCTCCAACATCACCACCCCCATCTGCACCGAAGGCTCCCACTTCTGCGGCGTTAAAGTCTGGCTCGACTTCCCCAACACCCCCCGCCGCATCTAACTCGCTCTTGCCGCGCGACGCCAAATTTCCCCGTAGGGGCACAGCATGCTGTGCCCGATCTCGGCAACTAACTCCATCGAGTGTCGTTCTGATTTACCGCGTGGACAACTGAGAACGTTCAGTAGTCTTTACTCAAGAATCCTATCAGCCGTCGTCGCCGCTCGTGGCTCGTAGGTGTAAAAAACCTTGCCGTCATCCGCAATCGTAAAACTCACATAAAAATCGCAATCCCGGCGCTTCGGCGTAGCCTGCACAACGTAGCCCACTATCCCGCCGCTTTTATCGCGGCTTGGAATATATTCATACTTGTAGAATCTCTGCTCGTGAGGTACGAGCCACAAGTACGGCAAGGATGATGGAAACCCTTGCTGGTGTTGCCGGCTGTAAGTTTGGAGAGTGCTTTGAACTTGCCGAAGCCCCGCAACCGCCGCTGCTTCCGGCCCTGCATTTTCTTCAGGAATTCCATGCAATCCGAAATAAAACAGAATGACTGGAACGCTTGCGACCAGAAGCAGCAACCTCCACCTCAACCGCACCGCGAAGAAAACCACCATCCACGCAAGTGCGCCGCCGAAATGTGCAATCTCCATCGCCCCGTAGCGAAAGAACCCGCACCCCTTTCTATCCTCGGGCACGAAGAGAATCACCGCAACAAGCAACGCCCACAACACAACTCTGCTCCAACTTAGTTTGGAGCGAACGTAAGAGTCTCGCACCGGTCTGACGCTGGTCTCCATCACAAGGCCTGAAAACGATTCAGCCCGACTAGGCGAGTTCTCCAGGTCACTGATTCTCCTCGGCCATGACCTCCATCGCTAACACGCGCGCTGCGTCAATCGCTTGTGTTTCAGTCGCTCCGTACGTCATCGCACCCGCGATATCAACGACTTCCGCGATCCACCGCCCGTCATCCTCCATTCAGTTTCAATTCTCAATCGAATGTCCGCCATTTCAGCCGCTCTTTCCCGCTGAAACCAGTGTACGATTCTTTCGCGTCTAATGCTCAGGAGGGCCACCCACATGCGCTCCCGCCTAACCCCCTTCGCCGCCGTTGCCGTATCTTTCCTCCTGATCCCTTCCGCCTTAGCGATGGACGCGCCCCTCTCCCCCGAGGCCGTCCGCGATGCCTACTTCCTCGGCCAGCACAACGACCAATCCACCCTCTCTTTTTTCTCTCAGTACGTTAAGACTCTCCCCGCCCCTGACAAAGGCGCCTACATCTCCGAAGTCGAGATCTACACTCCCTACACCCAGATCATCGAAGCCTCGCGCCGCCGCACCGGCAGTTACAGCGCCCAACAAGCCGAACTCGACTATCGCCACAGCCGCGACAAGCTCTACATCCGCATTCGTATCAACTTCACCGATACCTACGGCGCTCTCGAACTCTACCGCTCCGCCAAAGGCGACAAACAGCTATACGGCCGTGACGAGCCTCTCCCCGATTTCTATCGCGACTTCCGCGTCGGCCTCTTCCAACATTCCGGTCCCGACCGCGAAGAGCACTGGATCGAACCACTCCACATCCTCCTTCAGCCGTCCTATGTGCAAAACTCAAATCATTTCCCCTTTATCCCCGAAGACCTTGGCCTCGCCTCCTATGCCGCCGCAAACGACGCCAACACCTACTCCAGCTCCACCGGCTACATTTACCCTACAGGCTGGCAAGCCTGGCTCGTCTACGACGCCGCAGATGTCGCCTCCGACGACGCCACCGTCGAAGTCATCACCACCGACGGCCAACATGTCTCCGTCCCCTTCGACCTCTCCCGCCTCCGCTGACCCGCGACCTTCGCCCACCCACTCCTGTTGGCGGCATCTCCTTCAGGGCCTTTTCGTCTTCCGTCTTCCCCCGCTCTGCGACCTCCGTGCCCTCTGTTAAAAAATACATTCAGCCCCGCCAAGCACAATCCCGCCGCCCATCTTCCTCACTCTTTTCACTCTTTGCCCAAGAACGCAAAAACGTAAATCCCATCCCCTCAGTCACTTCCACGCTTTTCAAAAAAGAGTATTTTCCTAACGTTCGAGGTTTCAATAATTTACGCACTCTTTTGCAAAACACCGGGGGTGCCACCCCTTCAACGCAAACGCCCACCCATCCACTTCCCTCTTTTTCCACAGCCGAGTAAACATCCGACGCACAGCAACACCTGCAACCCCAATCCGTTCATAGGTTTACTGACAACTCTCTGCATACCGGGGGGTGGGGCTACCTCACACCAAGTCGGCTGGCCGTATTTCGGGTTTTGCTTTTCGTATTTCGATTTTCGCGTTCGATTTTCGACTCTCTCACGACCGCCAGTGCAGCGTCACCGGCCCGTTCATCGGGTGCGCCATCGCCGCACCCGTCCGCCTCGACTCCAGCAAGTTGGCCTTCAGCCCGAAATACCACTTCGCCGGCCGGTCCGCATCATCAATCAGCATCAGCCGCGGATTGTGCTTCAAGCCCTCGGCTTGCAGAATCATCGTCTCCTGGTCCTGCCTCAAAAACTTCTTCGCAAAGCTCCGGAAAATCCAGACGGGTAGCAGCAGATTCCAGGCCGCCACAAAATCTATCCGACAAAGATCGCCCCGCACGGGCGTCACCGTTGCCCGGCTCGAAAACCACAGCTTCCCGCTCCGAATCTCTTCCGTCCGGATGTTCGGCAGCACAAAATCAATCGTCGTCGTCACCGGCTCGCCTGTATATTTCTGCAGCATCCGGTACGGCGCGCTATTCGAGCTCGGCGTGTGCGGGCTCATCCGGAATCCATTGGGAATCGGCTCAAACTTTTTTTCTTTTTCGTGAATGCTATGCCGGCTCCGCCAGTACCACGATTGATGCACAAAGGGCCCGTGCGCCGGATCCATCAAACCTATAATCCCCTGGTCCACATGCGAAGGCAGATCGCACTCCAAATGCGTAATCCGGTATTTCTCGCTGAACGTAGCCAATCTCGGCGCTTCAGGAGTCGCGTCTGCCAGTCGAGTTCCAGGAGCGGCCATGTACACCCAAAAATATCCGTCGCGCTCTTCACAAGGATAGTGTCCCGCAAAAATGCGCTCCACTTTCAGTTTGTCCTGGCTAGTCAGCGAAGGAATTTCGACGCACTGCCCGCTGCACGCCTCGAATTTCCACCCATGATAACTGCACTCCACGTTCTTCCCGTCAAACCGTCCATACGAAAGCGGAATCCCCCGGTGCGGGCACGAATCCCGCATCGCAAACGCTTTTCCCTCAGACGTGCGTCCCAAAACCAGCGGCACCTCGAGCAGCATCGCCGTCGCCAGCTGCTTGCCCGCAACTTCCGTGCTACGCATCGCCGGATACCAAAAATCCCACAAAAATCCAGCGTCGTTTCCCGGCGCACTTTCCCGCTCTTGAAGTGCAGTTTGCAAAATCGGTCGAACCGCTTCGCTCATCGCCGCTTCCGCTCCGCCCGAAGTAGGATCATCCTTCCAAGGATGACCTATCCTCGCCGCCTCGCAGTATATCTCCGAAATCTACCGCGATCCTGCGATTCTGTCTCGGCGCGATCCCTCTACGATCATTCAAATCAAGATCAATCCGTAGTGAACGTTGTCGTTCAGCGCCACAAAAAGCAAACTCGATCAGTCCAGTCCCATCGCACGGTGCTTCTCGCGAGTTCGCTCAACGCTCGCATGAGTCCGCCGATATCCGCCGGTGAGATCGTCTTCTCATCGACAAAAATCATGCCGCCGTGCTTTCGGCCTTCTTCTGCCCAAACCTTTAGCGCTGGCGGAATCGTTCTTCGATCATACGTCACGAGCGTCAGCCCTTGCGCGACGACCTGCTGCAAACAGACAGCGTCCTGCTGCCCGAGAAATTCTCCCTGTTCCCAAGTCGCCATACAAAGAACCGTTAGCGACCGGTTGCGTCGCCGAAGGCCCTCCGCGACGGCCGGCGAGATATGCTCGTCCAGAAGCAGCTTAAGCATTTCAGCTCTTGGTTCTTCGGTGCGAGACGAATTCCGCGGCTTGTGGCAGCATCCGCTTCAACCCTTCAAATCCAATCGCCTCATTCTCGGCGAGCGCCCCGTCGATCTCTTCGGAAAACGCCTTTGCGTAATTCACCGCCGCCCGGACTTTTGCTTCCGGCCATTGGAGATGCCTCGCGACGGCGGCCACATCGGACTTTGTAGCTTTGCACAAGCAGCAGGACCTCCCAAATCGCGAGCGAACTGCCCTGAATGTAGGCCTGCCGCCCTGCCGCGGAATCGCGGAAATCCACGAACGCAAATTCCGAGCGCCGCAACCCCTCTTCCACAAGGCGCGCGCTGGCGTCGCTGGCCGTCCAGCCATGCCGGTTCGCCATCCGCTTCAGCCGGTTTCCACTCTCTGCCGGCAGCCTCATGCTGATCACCGTGGACCGGTTCGATTTCATAGCCAGCTCCCTGACAATGTAACTTCTGTAAGTATTGTATGCTTCTCATGGCCCCGCCGCCACACGATTTGCTCCCTGAGTCATTCGGAGCTATTCTTAGATTGTGTTCGCCGCTTTCTATTAGCTGATCCCGCCTCGCTCGCTCTCGTCGCGAGCCCGTTTTTTCTTTCGCTACTCACTATTCACTGCTCGCTACTCACTCTTGAAAAAGGAATCGCTATGGCCGTAATGACGTTGTCAGACAAATTGGATCAGCTCGGTACTCGTTACGACGAGTTGACGCAGCAGCTTTCGACGGCGGAAGTCGCGGCGGATTCGGCGCGTTTCCAGAAAATCGCCAAGCAGCACGCCGAGCTCGAAGAAATCGTCGCCAAGCACCGCGAGTTCAAGCAAATCGAAAAGGATCTCGCCGGCGCGCATCAGATGGTCCTCGAAAACGAAGACGCCGAAATGAAGCAGATGGCTCTCGACGAAGAAAAGCAGCTCATCGCGCGCAAGGAAACGGTCGAACGCGAACTGAAGCTGCTCCTTCTGCCGAAAGATCCCAACGACGAGAAAAGCGTCATCGTAGAAATCCGCGCCGGCACGGGCGGCGACGAAGCCGCGCTCTTTGCGGGCGAACTCTTCCGCATGTATTCGCGCTACGCGGAAACCCTCGGCTGGAAAGTGGAAGTTCTTGAAAGCTCACCTTCCAACCTCGGCGGCGTGAAGGAAATTGTTGCCGCGATTCAGGGCCACAAAGTCTATTCCAAGCTAAAATACGAAAGCGGCGTGCACCGCGTGCAACGCGTGCCTGCCACGGAAACGCAAGGCCGCATTCACACCTCCGCTGCGACGGTAGCGGTGCTCCCCGAAGCCGACGAAATCGATATCAAGATCGAAGCCAAGGATTTGCGCATCGATACTTTCTGCTCTTCCGGTCCAGGCGGGCAATCGGTGAACACCACCTATTCCGCGGTGCGTATCACACACATTCCCAGTGGCCTGGTTGTTTCGCAGCAGGATGAAAAATCGCAGATCAAGAATCGCGCGAAGGCTATGCGCGTCCTGCGCACCCGGCTTTACGAAATGGAGCTCGAAAAGCAACAGGCTGCCATCGGCGCGGAACGCCGCGGCCAAATCGGAACGGGCGACCGCTCCGAAAAAATCCGTACTTACAATTTCCCGCAAAACCGCGTGACGGATCACCGCATCGGCCTGACGCTTCACAATCTGGGCGATGTAATGGACGGCAAACTCGGTGTTCTCGTCGACGGTCTTGTCTCCCACTACGAAGCCGAGCGCCTCGAGCAGGAATTAGGAGCCGCCTAGTTCGCCGAATCGCCGAGGACTGCTCCGCGAAACTCCGCGTCCTCTGCGTCTCTGCGTTAACTTTTTTCTTGTCTTTTCCGAAAAATGTTTTCGTAGCCGACGATGACTGACAAGGCATCCAGCTCACGTGAATCCAGAAACGATAGACGTTCGCACGGCGCTCAAACGAGGCATCGCCGAGCTTCGCGACGCGAATGTCCCCTCGTATACGCTCGCCGCTGAGTTATTGCTTCTGCACGTCCTCGGCCGCGATCGCGCTTGGCTTTACGCGCATCCCGAAGAAGTGATCCCCGGCCTCGACGCGCATCGATTTCTCTCGCTCATTCTGCGGCGCGCCGAAGGCGAGCCAACACAATACCTCACCGGCAAGCAGGAATTCTGGGGGCTGGAATTTGAAGTCACACCAGATGTGCTGATTCCACGCCCCGAAACCGAGCACGTCATCGAAGTTGCACTGGATCGCCTGTCGGTGAGAGAGCTTCGCGCTGGCCGAAAACAAACTCTCACTGGCGATGGACTAAATATCATTGACGTCGGTACCGGCTCCGGCTGCATCGCCATCGCTCTTGCCAAGGAGCTTCCTGGCGCGCGCATCGTTGCGACCGATATTTCTGACGTGGCTCTCGCCGTCGCCCGCCGCAACGCCGCGCGCCACGCGTTCGCAAACAACATTACTTTTTTGAAGCACAATCTTCTCGGTGGAATGGCTGCAAAGTACGAGCTTGTCGTAAGCAATCCGCCGTACGTCGGCCACAAGGAAAAAGAATCGCTGATGCGCGAAGTCCGCGACCACGAACCCGAGATGGCCCTCTATGGTGGCGAAGAAGGCTACGAACTTTACGCCGAGCTGATCGCACAAGCCGCGCGCAGCGTAGTGCCGGGCGGACTTCTCGTCCTCGAACTCGGCCACAACAGCCTTCTCGCAGTGCATCCGCTCCTCGAGTTGCCACACTGGACGAACGTCGCAGTGACCAAGGATCTGGCTGGGATCGACCGCGTCATCGCCGCCGAAAGGACTTGAAGGTCCCGGTAAAGAGGCCTGGGATTGTGACTGAACTAATTAATTAGTTCGATTTCAGAGGGTGAACAAATGCCAAGAAAACGAGCAACCGTGTCGCGGCCTGTAGCGCAGATGGTGTCCGCCCTGACGGCGCGCACTCAATTCGGTCAGATACTCAGACGCGCGGGACACAATAAGGAAAGATTCGTGGTCGGAAAGCGGGGCGAGCCGCAAGTGGTAATTATGGGCATAGAGGAATACCTGCGAAATTTTGCAAAGCCTCTTCCTGTGGTCGAAGAAATAAGGCGGGAGGCAAAGGCCAAGGGTCTAGACAAGATGACGATGCGAGAGATAAACCGGGAGATCAAGCGCTATCGCCGCGAACGCAAGCAGAAATTGAAGAATGCTTAAAGTCGTCCTCGACACAAACATTGTCGTTTCCGGGCTCTTGAGCCCAAGAGGTTTGCCCCCTGCCATTCTGGATGCGGCGACCTCGAAACAATTTCGATGCTTCGCTTCAGAATCCCTCATCGAGGAGTACAGGGAAGTTCTTACTCGCAACCTCTTGGGCTTGGATTCACGCCGAGTGGTCAAATTCATGAAAGACTTTCGAAAAGTCGCGCTGCTGGTCGTGCCGCGAGTGAGGCTATCGGTAGCGCGAGATACCGACGATAACATGGTGATAGAGTGCGCGCTGGAAGCCACAGCTGATTTTATTGTTACAGGAAATACTCGAGACTTCTCCCTGAGTTTCCGCGGTGTGCGTATCGTCACTCCTCGTGATTTCCTGGTGGTCCTTGGATCTTCCCCAAAACCATTTTAGGGCTCAAATCAGAATTGTTGGGAGCTTCGCAGGAGAGTAGGCTAGCCGCATGCCGGAGTTGGCGCGATTTCGGGCGAAGCATGGGCCGCTGGAAGGACGGGCAGCGGATGCGGTCGCATCGATTCTACATGTGGACATGGACGCGTTTTTTGTTTCGGTGGAGTTGCTGGAGCGGCCCGAGCTTCGCGGCAAACCTGTTGTGGTTGGCGGGCGGCCAGATCAGCGCGGTGTCGTAACTGCGGCGAGCTACGAGGCGCGCAAATTTGGAGTGCATTCGGCCATGCCGCTGCGAACGGCAGGGAAACTTTGTCCGCAAGCGGTTTTTCTCGATGGGCATCACGCGAAGTATGGCGAGTGGAGCGACAAGATCGCGACGATTCTCGGGACATTTTCGCCCATCGTGGAAATGGTTTCGATTGATGAAGCGTACCTGGATTTAGCGGGAACGGAGCGGCTGCACGGACCGCCGCTGGCCGCGGCCGACAAACTTCTTCGCACAATTACGCGAGACCACGGAACTTCCCTGCTCCGCGGGTCTGGCTACAACGCGCCTCGTTGCAAAAGTCGCATCGGATCAGGCCAAGCCACGCGGGCTGGTTTGGGTTGCGCCGGGGCAGGAAGCGCGATTTCTTGCTCCGCTGCCCGTGCGGAAAATTCCGGGGATCGGCGAAGTCACGGAGCGGGCGTTGCACGCATTGAAAATTGAAACGGTGGAACAGTTGGCCACAGTTTCGCCGGAGCGACTCGAGAAAGTGTTTGGGCAGTGGGGAGATGCGCTCTATCGCAAAGCGCGGGGCGGAGATTCCTACGAATTCGTGATTGATGCCGAGCCGAAATCCATTTCGCACAATCATACGTTTGGCGAAGATACGAACGACACGGAAGCGCTGCACGCTTTGCTCAGTCATCTCTCGCAAAAAGCCTGCAAACGGCTTCGCGAAGCGGGACTGGCGACGCGGACACTTACGCTGACGATTCGCTACGCTGGATTCGATACACACACGCGCGCAAAAACTCTATCGGAGCCGACGCAGCTCGACGCCGACATTTTCCGCGTGTTTCAAAAACTGTTTGCCGAGCATCGCGACATGAAGCGCAAAATCCGTTTGCTGGGGGTGAGCCTCGGTGGGCTGACGCACGGCGGAGAGCAGCTCGATCTGCTGGATGCGGAGCGCCGCGAACGACTTGAGAAATTGACGCGCGCCACGGATAAACTACGCGACCGTTTTGGTTTTGGCAAAGTGCAATTTGGCGGGTCGCTGCGAGCGGACGGCTCCAAGCGACGAGCGCGACGAGCCGAGATGGGTCACCTTAGGAAGGGCAAACCTCAAGAAATCGAGTGAGTCGTGATGCGCAGTCACGACGAATCGGCAGTGGATACCCTATACTTCTCGAATGAGCCCCGTAACACCTCCTTCCGCGAACCCGCAAGGATCGCGTCGGTAGCGGCAAACTTTCTGGATTCTGGCAACGCATCAGCGAAGGTCGCCGGATTGACGAATTGTGGACGCAGTTTACGGCGGACGCACGCGCCAGCTATGGGTTTTACATGACCGATGCCGTCGCTGGGAAGAGATGGAGAATCCGTCGAGGGCGGCGCTCGATTCTTTCGAATTGCCAAGCAATTGTTCTGGTCGCTGGTGATGAAGCTGACGCCGGCGCGACGCGTGCTTCTGATATTGCCTTCGTGCTGCTGGTGTTTTCGGGGTTCCATTTTGAGTTCAGCAACGATGTGAAGGGCGATTTCAACTTCACTTTTATTACTGTGATGCTGCTTCTGCTGTTGCTTGCGCTGGAACTCGCCGACAAAGTGACGATGAAGCGCGACCTGGAGATTGCGCGGGAAATTCAGATGTGGCTCGTTCCTTCGAGCCCGCCGCAAGTGGCCGGAGCGGATATTGCGTTTGCTTCGCGGCCACAGAATTCCGTGGCTGGAGATTACTACGACGCGTTTTATCCGACGGCGAGCGCCGCGGAAAACGGGAAGCTGATGCTGGTGATCGCGGACGTGGCGGGAAAGAGCATCCCCGCGGCGTTGTTGATGGCTACGCTGCAGGCGAGTTTGCGAACGATTGCAGGCGAAGGCGCGTCGCTGGGCGATCTCGTGGTGCGACTCAACCGATACGCAAGCGCGCACAGCCTGGACGGGCGCCGGTTTACGACCGCGGTGTTTGGAGAATACGATCCCGCGACCCGGCATCTTGCTTATGTAAACGCGGGCCACAATCCACCGATTCTGCGCCGTGCGAATGGAGCGACAGAAAAGCTGGAGGCCGGCGGGCTGCCTCTGGGGATTGATGCAGGCGCCGTGTACGACAGCGGGGCGCTTGATCTCAAGCCAGGCGACGCGTTGATTTTTTATACGGATGGCGTGATAGAAGCGTTTGATGAGAGCGGCAAGGAGTTTGGCGAGCCGCGTTGGATTGAAGCCATTCGCGCGCTGCCGGATTGGAACGCCACGGAGTCGCTGCAATTTCTGATGAAGCGCGTGGATGAATTCGTGGGGGCCACGCGCCAGTCCGACGACATCACCTGCCTTGTGTTCCGTTGTAAGTAATTCCACGAAATAAATTACCCAAAAACCGAGATCTACAGTTCTCTCCCCTTTGTCGCTTAAGGTATCGCATAATCGCGGTGTGACGCCGCGGGAACTGGCTAATTCGATTTGCGATGCATTGCAGCGGAATGGGCATCAGGCGCTGCTGGTGGGCGGGTGTGTGCGCGATTTGTTGCTGGAGCGCGAGCCGGCGGATTATGACGTGACGACGGATGCGACGCCGGAGCGGGTAATGGAATTGTTTCCGGAGAGCATTGCGGTTGGAGCGCAATTTGGAGTGGTGCTGGTGCCGCGCGATGGGTTGAAGGTGGAGGTCGCGACGTTTCGATCGGATGTGGGTTATTCGGATGGGCGGCATCCGGATCGGGTGGTTTATGCGAAGACGGCGCAAGAGGATGTGCAGCGGCGGGATTTCACGATTAACGGGTTGCTGATGCGGCATGACACGGGCGAAATTCTGGATTTTGTGGATGGGCAAGCGGATTTGAAGGCTGGGGTGATTCGCGCGATTGGGGAGGCGGACCGGCGGTTTGCAGAAGATAAGTTGCGGATGCTGCGGGCGGTGCGATTTGCGGCGCGATTCGAGTTTGAGATCGAGCATGCGACATTTGCTGCGATTCGACGACATGCGGGCGCGGTGACGGATGTTTCGGCGGAGCGAATTCGCGAGGAACTGACGAAACTACTGACGGAAGGGGCGGCGCGAACGGGATTCGAATTGCTGGAGAAATCGTGGCTGCTGTCGATTGTGCTGCCGGAGATTGCGGCGATGAAGGGCGTGCCGCAGCCTCCGCAGTATCATCCAGAAGGCGACGTGTGGATTCACACGCTGTTGATGATCGAGGGGCTGGCTGCGGGAAGTTCGCCGACGCTGGCATGGGGCGTGCTGCTGCACGACGTAGGGAAGCCACCGACGTACAAACCGGCATCGCAAACGGGAGACAGGATTCGGTTCGATCATCACGTGGATGTGGGCGTTCGAATGGCGGAGGCGATTTGCCGGCGATACAAGTTTTCGAAAGAAGAGACGGAGCAGATTATCGCGCTGGTCGCCAATCACATGCGGTTTGGGGCGGTGGAAGAGATGAGGAAGTCGACGCTGAAACGATTTGTACGGCTGCCGCGCTTTGAGGAACACATGGAGCTGCACCGGCTGGATTGCATGTCGAGCCATCGCCATCTCGAGTCGTATGACTTCGTGAGGCGGTTCCTGGAGGAAACGCCAGTCGAGGAGGTTCGTCCACAGCGTGTCCTAACGGGTACTGATTTGAGCGAAATGGGCTATATCCCTGGACCGGTATTTAGCGAGATATTGAGTGCGCTCGAAGACGCGCAGCTTGAGGGGCAGATAAAGACAAAGGAAGAAGCAGAAGAATTCGTGCGGAAGAGGTTTGCGTTGAAGAGAGCGAAAGCCTGAAGAGGCGCGGATCCAGACCGATATGGAAACGAGACGAGACATGCTAGGGCGGAAGTCGAAGCGGGGACAGTTCTATATACCTGAAAAAAGGGCATTTAAGGGAAAAGAAGCAAGAACAGGTAAGCCGTGATAAGATATGAGTACGTTAGGCTAAGATTTCATGCTAGTCGTGCTTGCATCTTACCGCACCTTTTTGGTTTAGCCTGCATCTAAAGTTATTAAGCGCGGGAGAATCTTCTCTGCGCCCGGATTTAGGGGACACTGACTATGGCTGAGAAAAAGCTTTCGGTGCCAGAAATTCTCGCGATCCTGCCGGTACGGGATACAGTCCTGTTTCCTGGGGCTGTATTGCCGTTGACGGTAGGACGGGAGAGCTCTCTGGCCCTGGTTAACTCGCTGGAAGGCGAGGAGAAATTGTTGGGGGTTGTAGCGCAGCTGGACCCCCGGGTTGAGGATCCTGCCGCCGCGGACCTGCATAAGGTCGGAACGCTGGCGAAGGTTCATAAGACCGTAAAAATGCCCAACGGGAACGTGGTGATTTTTCTGGAGGGTTTGCAGCGCGTAAACGTCCTGGAGCTGATCGGCTTGCGGCCGTTTCTGCGCGCGCGAGTGGAAGCGCAGCCCGAAATAACGGGGGATGTGGACGCGGAGCTTGAGGCGCTGCAACGCAACGCGCAGGACCTGTTCCGAGATGTAGTGAGCCACTCGCCGCAACTTTCGGATGATCTGCAATCCGTTGCATTGAATATCGATGACCCGGGACGACTGGCGGACTTTATCGCCGGGACGCTGCCGTCACTATCGACGCTGCTTCGGCAAGAGCTGATCGAAACGCCGAGCGTGCGAAAGCGGCTCGAGATGTTAATCCGCGAACTGTCGAAAGAGCTGGAAGTGCTGGAGCTGCGCTCGAAGATTCACGAACAGGTGCAGGAACAGGTGGGCCAGAACCAGCGCGAGTATTTACTGCGCGAACAGATGAAGGCCATCCAGAAGGAACTCGGCGAATCGGATGATTCGACGCAGGAGATCGACGAGCTCCGCAAGAAGGTGGATGAAGCCGGAATGACCGTGGAAGCGAAGAAAGAGTGCGACCGCGAACTGAAGCGTTTGGCGAAAATGACGCCGGCATCGGCGGAGTACATGGTTTCGCGCACGTACCTGGAATGGATGACGTCTTTGCCGTGGGCGAAGTCTTCGGGTGTGAGCGAGATCGACATCGCCAAGGGAAAGCAGATCCTGGACGAAGACCACTATGATCTGGCGAAAGTTAAGGAACGGATTCTCGATTACCTGGCAGTGAAGAAGCTGCAGCCGGGGATGAAGGGGCCGATCCTGTGCTTCGTTGGGCCTCCTGGCGTGGGGAAAACTTCGCTGGGGAAGTCCATTGCGCGGTCGCTGGGCCGCAAATTCGTGCGCATCGCTTTGGGCGGCATGCACGATGAAGCGGAAATCCGCGGGCATCGCCGGACTTATATTGGCGCGTTGCCGGGACAGATCATTCAAGGGCTGAAGCGGGCCGAGTCGAACGATCCGGTGATGATGCTGGATGAGGTGGATAAACTGGGCCGGGACTTCCGCGGCGATCCGTCTTCGGCGCTGATGGAAGTGCTCGATCCGGAGCAGAACAATGCGTTCCGCGATCACTACCTGGATGTGCCTTTCGATTTGTCGAAAGTGCTGTTCATCGCCACAGCGAACTGGATGGATCCGATACCAGAACCGTTGCGAGACCGCATGGAGATCATCGAACTGGCCGGGTACACCGGTGAAGAGAAGGTGCACATCGCGCACAGATACCTGATTCCCAAGCAGGCCCAGGAACACGGGCTGAAAGTTGGGGAGCAGATTGAATTCTCGGACGAGTCACTGGGGGAGATCATCCACAGCTTCACGCGAGAAGCGGGCGTGAGAAACCTGGAGCGGGAAATCGCGACCATTACACGCAAACAGGCGCGGAAGCTGGCCGAAGGCCACACGGAAAAGATGGTGGTTACGCCGGAGATCGTTCGCGAATATCTGGGCGTGCCAAAGTTCCGCGCGGAGAAGGAAGTGGAGGAACGCGTCAAGAAGCCGGGCGTGGCTGTCGGGCTTGTATGGACGCCAGTGGGCGGAGACATCGTGTTCATCGAAGCCAGCCGCATGCGCGGAGGGAAGCAGTTCACGATGACCGGGCACCTGGGCGAGGTCATGCAAGAGTCGATGACCGCGGCGCTGACGTGGGTGCGTGCCAATGCGGAGCGGTACGGGATTGACCCGGACTTCTTCCGCAAGCAGGACATCCACATTCACGTGCCTTCTGGCGGCGTGCCAAAAGATGGTCCGTCGGCTGGTGCGGCGATGGTAACGTCGCTGGTCAGCTTGCTGACAGGGCGTCCGGTGCGCGACCGGCTGGCGATGACTGGAGAGATGACACTCTCTGGAATCGTGCTGCCGATCGGAGGCGTGAAAGAGAAGGTTCTCGGCGCAAAGCGCGCAGGGATCAAGGAAGTGCTGCTGCCGGTGGACAACGAGCCGAACGCGGTAGCGGATCTTCCGCCGGATATTCTCGGCGACATGAAGATTACCTACGTGCGGAACCTCGATGAAGTGCTGGAGCACGCGCTGTCCAAGGAAGCGATTGCGCCACCGATTGTGCCGCAGCCGGCACCGAAGCAGAAGCCTGTGGGGACGGAGAGTCCGCGGGCGATTCACTAAAACAAGTGAGTAGTGAATAGTGAGTAGTGAGCAGTGCCAAAAAGCCCAGCGAATCTTAGTTCGCTGGGCCTTTTTGTTTTTTGGGGCATTGGCGGGGGGCGGGAGGAGGGTGTCCTGATAACATGGGTTTCGGCGGATGCGGTCGGGTGCCGCGGGTTGATTTAGCGAGTGGTGTGTAGTTGAGTGGTGACGGGGTGGTGAAAGAAAAGAAAGAGGGCGATGGCGGGCGAAAAACAAATTAAATGGGATGCGCCAGCGGAGCTGGTGCATCGGCTGACGGAGGGATTGCAGCGGGAGCGGATTGTTCCGCGATTCGTGGATTCGTATGTCGTGGAACATGGTCGACATGCGTTGCAGGTGCATGCATCGCTTTATCGGGATTTGCTGGAATTGCTGCGGCGGGAGGCGCTGCTGGCGGTGACGGCGCGGGCGCTGGAAATTACTTATGCGGAGCCGCTTCCCGCTGGGAGAGCGAAGCCACGGCCAATGCTGCGGAAAGATGCGGTTGTGTTTCGGCGGAAATTCCTGGCGGCGCTGACGCGGCAGCAAAAGTGGAGCGCGGGAGACGCGCTGGATTTTCAGACGGATTTGCAGATATATGAAGATCTGCTGGCGCGGAATAGCTCGACGCGGCGAAATCGCAAGCCGTTTGAGGCGGCCAATCATCCGTTCGTGGACCGCTGCGCGTTTTTGCTGGATTCGTCGTTTCTGGAGAAGGCGCGAATGGCGGCAAGCCGCGCGCTGAATGATTTGGAAAATCTCGCGGCTCAGGCTGCGGGCTCCGTTCTTCATGCGCAGGAAGCGGCGAAGGTGCGCCGCAAAGATTAACGAACGCGTTCCCCGCCAGCTCTACGGCTCGAACGCCTTCATCGAAAACACCGGCTGACCCGCCAGCGAAGTCCGGAAGCCATAAATCGTCAACGCGGCGATCGCCGTCATTCCCGCCAGCGAAGGCGCCGCATACCATCGCGACAAGTGAATCGTCGCCGGGAAAATCAGCAGCACCTGCTGAACCACCAACCCCACCACGAGCGCCAACAGCCCAAACCGTTTTAGCACGAATAGAAACGAAAGATACAAGAGCACCAGAAAGAACGCGGCGATCCACGGATATTCGCTGCTGTTGTTGCCCAGCGAAAGCAGAGTGCCCGCAGCCGCCACCACAATCGCGGCGATCCATGCGCTCCGCAGAATCCGCTGCAGCACGAACAGTATAAAGAAAATCCCCAGCGAATCGATGGTCTGGCCCAAAACGTACAGGAGCACCTGCGCCAGGGCGTGCCGCAAGCCCAGCAGCGATTCCGTCGAAACGCCTCCCGGAATCGGCGGCAGCTTCCCAAACAGCGGCAACAGAAAATTGTCGCTGGCTTCCACCACAAATATCACCACGCCGTAAACCGCTCCGATCAGCAGGTCTCGCCCCACCAGCGGATCACGCAACTTCCCCGCCAGCAGCCGCGTCCAGGAAATCAGGGTTTGCGGTTCCCTCCGCCGCACGAACGGCTCCAAGGCAACGTACAGCACCATCGCAAAAAAGGTCCGCAGCGCCGCCGAGGCTACGGCCACGAGAAAGCTGATAGCTTCCAGAAAATTCGGCAAATGATGGGTGCTCAGAATCCACAGCACCAGAAACGTCACAAATACGAACGCTCCCAGGCGTGCCGCCCCCTTCATATCTGCACGATCCGCTTTAATATTCCACCGCGCGAGCGCTACGCCGCCGACAAACACCGTCAGGATCAGCAACACGAGCAGCACTGACGCTATCTTTTGTTGGCGCGTCATGGCCGTCTCCGTGTCGCGGCCCGGCTTCGTCCAGGGAAAAATCATGCGGTAGTACATGGGCTGGCCGTGAAAAGCCGCCGCTTCCACCCGAATCGGCACGTCCGCTCGCCCCGGCAAGGTTCCTGTCCATGCCAGTCGCGAATCTGTCGGCGCCAGCGGCGCCCACTCCGGCGCGGCCGCTTGAAACTCCGCGATATGCAACCCGCTGGCAGCAAAGAAGCCCGCCCAATCCGGGGTCTTTGCGTTCTCGGCCGGTGCACTTTTCTCCGGCGGCACCACTTCGAACCGCACCAACCGCCCCGTCGTATCCAGCACCAGCAACGCCATCGCCGTCGTGTCCATCGCTGGATCGCCGGGATACACCTGCCCTCCGCCGACGGCCCCCGGCCCAAAAAATTCCTGCGCAAAAAGTGGATTCGGACTCTGCCGGTACCAGAACGTCATCGCCGGCAGGCCGCTTTTCGCCAGCGTCTCCCAGCGCGTCCGGCTCTTGTCGTGCATCTGCACGTAGTTCAAATAACCGCCGTTAATCTCGAATCCGTACGCAGTATCCGCGGCCGCGGCCGCCGGCAGCCCCAGGCGCCCAACGATCTCGCGCGCCCGCGTCGCCAAAACTTCCGGAGGACTATCGAGCGTCACCCGATTCACCAATTGCGTCGACTCCGCGATGAGGAGCGACGCGACCAGACCGAACGCCACAATCGCCAGCAGCACCAGCGCAACGCGCGGCCGCATCCCTTCCTTCGCTCCGGCTGCCGCCACCATTTCCGGAGAAGGCGTTTCGCCGGCCGCGAGTGCGGCTGCGAGAGGATCACCGCCGGGAAGAGCGGCGGCAACTTGCAAAGCAGAGACGGGGCGTTTCGCAGGATCATTATCGAGGCAGCGGAGGATGACGCGCTCGATAAGAGGATCTAGGTCGCGGACGAGAGTGGAGGGATTGGTAATCGTGCCCTGCTCGCGAAGCTTGATGAGCTCGGGGAGCGTGGAGGCTTCGAAGGCGCGTTTGCCAGTGAGGATTTCGTAGAGGATCAAGCCGAGCGAATAGATGTCGCTCTTCGTTGTGACTTCTTTACCGGCTAGCTGTTCCGGCGCCATGTAGGCGGGCGTTCCGGCGCGAACATCCGCGCCCTGAATGCTGGCGGCGATGGCGGCGAGTCCGAAATCGGTGATGCGAATTTTTCCAGCGCCGTCGAGCATGACGTTAGCGGGCTTGAGGTCGCGATGAACGACGCCGCGTTCATGAGCGGCAGCGAGGCCAGCGCAAATCTGGCGGGCGACTTCGATAGCTTTGTCGGGAGAGAGTCTACCGATGCGGCGCACAACAGAGGCAAGGTCTTCCCCGTCGACGTACTCCATGGAGAGAAACGGGATGCCGTCGGCGTCGCCGATATCGAAGACGCGGCAGACGTTGGGATGGGAGACTTGGCGAGCGATGCGAACTTCGGAATGAAAACGCGCGAGAGCGGCGGCGTCTTGGGAGAGGACTTGGGGTAGAAACTTGATGGCGACAAGCTGGCCGAGCTTCAGGTCTTCGGCGCGATAGACTTCGCCCATTCCGCCACGGCCTGCCATGGAAACGACGCGGTAGCGGTCAGCAATCATTTGTCCAGGAGTGAAACGGCCGCCGCCTAGCGGATCGGAGCTGGTTAGCTTTGCGGTTGCGCCGCTGGATGGGGTACGCGGGGAACGGGGGGGAGTTGGAGCGGAGGAAGGCCGGCGCGGCGTCAGGGGAGGAGCAGGTGGCGCGATGGTCTCCTGCTCGGGGCTCATTTCGCTGGAGTCGATGGTTGCAGCCGTGTTCAGATCGAGGGCTCCACCGCAAGCGGAGCAAAACCTACCGTTGGAAGAAACCTGTGCGCCGCAGGAGGAACAGTACATGGGAGGCGAGATTCTACCATCCAGGAGGGTTCGCTGCGAAACCGCCGCGACAACTCCGAGCGAGATTACGAGATGCGCTCGACCTGGACGGCGGTGCCGTAGGCAAGAACCTCGGTAACACCCTGCATGACCTCGGTGGCGTCATAGCGCATGCAGATGACGGCGTTGGCTCCGTGTTCGCCGGCGTGCTGCAGGAGAAGTTCAAAAGCGTCTTCGCGAGTTTTCTCGCAAAGATTGGTGAGAATGGTGATGTTGCCGCCAACGATGGTTTGCAGTGCGGCGCCGAGATTTCCGATGACGCTGCGCGATCTTACGATGATGCCGCGGACGATACCGAAGTTACGGACGACACGGTAACCGGGCAATTCGGTACCCGTCGTTACCATGCTGAAGTCCACTCGAGTGGTCATCTCGTTTCTCCTTAAATTGGACGTTTACCGGTGCGATTCTACCTGCGCACGCGGCCATGCGCGAGAGGGAGCTGTCTGCTATCCTCGAAAGGCATGGAAATCTTATTCTATTTTCTGGCGATTCCGCAGATCCTTCTGGGGCTCTACCTGATCGGGCTGGGACTGCAGTGGCTGGGGTATGCGCGGCGACGCATGCACACCGATCCGGGATTTTATTCACCGAAAGTCGCAGTGCTATGTCCTTGCAAGGGAATAGAGGCGGCGCTGGAGCGCAACCTGGTTGCGCTAACCGAGTTCGATTATCAAAACTACGAGATATTCTTTCTGATCGCGTCGGCCACGGATCCGGCATACAACATCGTGAAGCGCGTTGTGGGATCGTCGCGGGCGAAGGCGCATGTGGTGCTGACGGAGAAGCCAGACGGATGCGGCGAGAAAGTGAACAACTTGCGGCTGGGGATCGTGCAATTGGCGCCAGAGTTCGATGTGCTGGCATTCGTCGATTCAGACGGGCGCCCGGGAAAAAACTGGCTGCACCGGATGGTGGCGCCGTTGAGCGACTCGCGCATCGGGGCTACGACGACGATGCGATGGCTGCTGCCGAACCGGAGTAATTTCGCGACGGCACTGCTGGCGGCGTGGAATGCGCCGATCGTCACGATGCTCAGCGAAAAGGGCAAGAATTTCTGCTGGGGCGGCGGAACAGCGATACGGCGGAGCGTGTTCGATCAATCAGGAGTGGTCGAGGAATGGCGGCATTCCGTCAGCGATGATTATTCGATGACGCGGGCGCTGGAGCGGGCGGGACGCTCGATTGTTTTTTTGCCTGAGTGCATCGTGCCCTCTTTTGTGGAGACGGACTTTACAGGGCTGATGGAATTTACGAACCGGCAAGTCTTGATCACGCGCGTGTATGCGGAAAAGATGTGGGGTCTGGCGGCCGGAACCCACCTGCTCTATTGCTTGGTACTCGTGCTTGGAACGATTCTGACGCTGGGAGATTTTCTGGCGACGCGGCCGGCGTTTCATCTGGCGGCGCTTACTTTTTTGCCGGTGCTGCTGGCAATGATACGAGGCGCGCTGCGAGCAGCGGGCGTTTCGGAAGTTTTGCCCGCATATCGTTCGCAAATCGCGAGCCAAGGGTGGATCTATGTCTTTCTGACAGTATTCATCCCGTTTCTGTACGTAGCGAACTTCATCACTTCACTGGTCACACGCAAGATACGTTGGCGCGGGGTTACATACGAGCTGATTGCCCCAGAGCAGACGCGGATTCTGTCGTATTGAGTAAAGAGCAAGGTCCTGGACTGATTTCCACAACATATTCACAAGATTTCCCACATTCGGAAGCAAGTTAAGGGCCCTGGGGAGATTTTTATTTTTTTGTGACTAATTGTTCATACTCTAAAACCCCTTATATTCCTACTATGCAACTGGGAGTTTGCTTTGTGGGTTGGGGCGAGATGGAAAAATTTCTTGTACCGTGCAATTCCTACTCGCAAGTGAAGTCATTTCGAGCCACATAGCAGAGCTAAGTACTCCTCTTCTGAACAAGTTGTAATTCTGGGAATTCGGAAGAAAAAATGCATGAGTATAGCGGTTCAGTGCATGAACGCAGGCGAACTGGCAGGGAGCTCCTTCTCGCGGCTTGGTGTGCCCTTTCTGAGGGTCCAGACACCGGGCTGCAAAGCCCTCTGTTTCGGCTTCTTACCTGACCGCTTGCCTACGGATAGTGGCTTGCCTCCTGACGGAGGTTCAATCTAAAAAAGGCTTCGCTTGTCCCGCGAAGCCGCATACTGAGGGGTGCATGTGAAGCTTATCCGCAGAAGTGAAGAGCATCATCCATTGAGCAGTCCCCGCCCGGCTATTCCTCGCGATCATTATTATTTCTATGAAAAGAACACGGGAGTGACGCACTTTCACGTGGAGGCAGGCCCGGATGGATGTCTTCCCGTGGACCAGGCCGCAGGTTTGCTGGCGATGCACTGCATGGTTAGAGGGCAATCGCCGAGCGACTATGTGGTGATGGTCAAAGCGGAAAATGATCTGTTGGAAGGGTTAACCGAGAAGGCGGAGAAGCTACTGCAGGCGGGACATTCCGTCGGCAGTCCGGTCAAGCTCACGCGCCGCGAGGAGGAAGTGCTCGGCGGCGTTATGAAGAGCTTAGCAAACAAGGAGATCGCCGCGACGCTGAATCTTTCTGAGCGGACGGTGAAGTTTCATGTTTCGTCGCTGCTGGCCAAGTTCCATGTGCGCGGGCGGATGGAATTGGTGCGCGAAGCCTCTCGAAATAGCATGGGTCCGATGGCGATGCCAATGCCGGTGCCGGTGCCGGTGCCGATTGCAACACGGGAGGCGCGGACGTATGCGCCGGTGCCGCAGAGTTATAACAGTGGATCAAGGGGCGCTGCCGTTGTTCCCCTGGCGAAGCGGCCGATGATGGCTTAATCGAAACTTAGAGACAGGAAGATAGATGAAATACGAAGGCCCGGCCCAAGTGGACCGGGCCTTCGTATTTGCGCGCGCGGGCTGAAGGATTATTTACTTCTTCGCGGCGGCGTAAAGCTGGGCGGCAGAGTCCCAGTTAACGACGTTCCACCACGCTTTGATGTAATCACCACGCACGTTTTGATATTTCAAATAGTAGGCGTGCTCCCAGACATCGAGACCGAGCACGGCTTTGGCGCCGAGGGAAAATGGAGTGTCCTGATTGGGAGTCGAATCGATAGCGAGCTTGCCGTCCTTGACGACGAGCCAGGCCCAACCTGAACCGAAGCGGCCCAAGCCGGCGGCGGCGAATTTTTCCTGAAAGCCAGCGAAGGAACCGAAAGTCGAGACGATTGCGGTTCCGAGATCGCCGGTGGGCTCACCGCCACCGCCCTTCTTCATCTGGGTCCAGAAGAGCGAGTGGTTCCAGTGGCCGCCGGCATTGTTGCGGACTGCGGCTCGAATATTCTCCGGAATAGAGTCGAGACTCTTCAGAAGATCTTCGAGGGACTTGGCTTGAAGATCCGCATGGCCGTCGAGCGCCTTGTTCAAGTTGGTGACGTAGGCGCCATGGTGCTTGTCGTGATGAATTTCCATGGTCTTGGCATCAATGTAGGGTTCGAGAGCGTCGAAAGAATACGGCAACGGTGGGACGGTAAAAGCCACGGGTTTTTCCTCCAGTTTAAGATTTGAAGCAAACTCTAAAGCGGTGCCGGAATGCAAAGCCGCAGAAACGCCGCTGCCCGCTCCAAGCAATCCCGCACCGACAATCCCGGTGTTAACCAGGAAATTCCGGCGATTCATGGGGATCTCCTGCGGCGAGGAGGGTGGTCAGCCGAATGACTGTAACATAGGGCTCAATCAACCAGACGTATCATACCGCTCATCATGCAGGCGGCTCAATGCCACGATGATTCCGTGGCGATCGGCCAACTTATGTAGAGCAGAACGAAACGATGAAAACTCGCCACGGTTATTGGATGCGGGAAAGCGCCCATTGGGCAGATTCGACGATGAGCGGCTCGGGAGAGGCGGAAAGTCTGGTCAGGAGTGTGCAAATCCTTGCGTGATGGGCCGAACCACGCGCCGGGGATGAATTGCCGAGGGCAATGCATGCGTTGCGCAACAAGCCGCGCCATTTGGTGCGCCTGATTGGACTTCCGCGGAATACCTCGCGGAATTGGACTTCATCGAGCGCGGCCAGCCACTCGAGACGCGGCAGAAAAAGAGATTCTTGTTCGTCCGGCGATGCAATGGAAGTTGGTATTTCGGTTGAGTGTGATTCTGTTGGCCGTGGAAAAGTGCGTGGCTGGAATTCCCCAGCTTGCGTGAGAGGAGCGCGGCGATTCCAGGGGCAAACGTCCTGGCAAATATCGCAACCAAAGACGTGCAGGCCCATAGGCTCGCGCAAATTCTCGGGGATGCTGCTGCGATGCTCGATCGTTAGATAGGAGATACAGAGCCGGGCATCCATCACGTAGGGCTCTACGAGCGCGTCGGTGGGGCAAGCATCGATGCATTTTGTGCAGGAGCCGCAAAGGTCCGGGGGAGCCGTCTGGGCAGGCGCCAGCGACGGCGGGATATCAAGCGTTGTGAGGATCACACCGAGAAAAAACCAGGAGCCGAGCTTGGAGTTCAGCAGCAGCGTATTTTTTCCGATCCAGCCGAGGCCTGCGTGCCTGGCGAATACGCGCTCGTGCAGAGGGCCGGTGTCCGCGTAGATGCGCGATTCATGAGGTTCTGCGAAACGTTCCGGAAGGCTGCTTGCCAGGCTTTGGAGCTTCTGTTGTAGGACTTCGTGATAGTCCTGTCCCCAGGCGTAGCGAGAGATCCAGCCGCGAGGCTCTGCTTCCTGTTGGTTGTGGACATCGTTGGAGCGGGGCTGGGAGGAGTTGTAGTGCAATGCGCAGACGATGACGCTGCGGATGCCTGGCATTACGCTTTGAGGATGAGCACGGCGCTCGTCTGCGAGATACTTCATTTCGCCGGCGTAGCCACGCGCGAGCCATTCTTTGGCGAGTTCCAGCTCAGGGAATTTTTCGGCGCGCACAACTCCGCAGAGGTCGAAGCCCAGGGCGCTTGCCCGGTCCACTATCCACGCGGTGTCGGAAGAGCTGTTCATGGAATGGCAACGCGAATGGCCACGGAACGATTGTGCCGCAGGAAGACGTGCGACGCGAGCGGTGCGTAAAGGGATGCCGGCTTCGTGTGAGGTGGAGCGAAAGCTACTTAAAACTGCTCAACGCGGCGCTTTCCTCGGTGTAAACGTCGAAGACAGTGTAAAGCTTGGTGAGTTGGAGCAGATCGTGCACCTTTTTCGTCAGGTGCAGGAGCTTCAACTCGCCTCCACGTCCCTTCGCGGTTGTGTAGGCGCTGACAAGTTCGCCGATGCCAGAGCTGTCGATGTAATCCACGTCTGCGAGATTCAGCACGATATGGATCCGCTTATCGTCCAGCAAACCCCGGATGGTTTTGCGAAGCAAGGCGCTGCCTTCGCCCAGTGTGATCTTCCCGCTGAGGTCCACCACAGTGGCCTGAGCTGCATCTCGATGTGTTGCACGCAAAGCCATGATTTCCTCTAGGCCCCCTGGGGCGGGGTGGCGCCCTGACTACCCTGGCCATTTGTGCCAGGGTTCTCTAGCAAAGGCAGTTTTTTGGCCATGACAATTTCCGCGCCGCCCGTGCGGCCCGGCACTACGTCGAATTCGTCCATGAAGGCACGCATCAGGAAGATGCCGCGGCCGGAGGTGCTGAGAAGATTCTCTTCGGCGAGCGGGTCGGGCACATCAGAGAGTGTGAAACCAGCGCCTTCATCAAGGACGTGGATGATCATTTTTTCGCCGGTTAGATCGACGGCCAGATGAATCTTCTTTTCGGGACGCTCCTGGTTGCCGTAATGAAAAGCGTTGATGACGCCTTCCCGCACGCTCATGCCGATCTTGTAACAATCGTCCTCGCCGAAGCCAGCGGCCTCGGCTACACGCAGACACATCTCCTCAGCGAGATTGACGCTTTCCACTTGCGTCTCCAACGTGATTTCGAGGTGCTTTGGGTCTGTGCCCATGCGCGGCGCACTAATGGAGCAAAATGACCCCAGAAGAGCGCACTTATCGGTAACACAGCGGCTAAACCTAAGTCAATGGAGCACTTGGGGTTTTTGAAAGAGACGCATGCCGGAGGCGGATTGGCGAGTCGTCGCAGATACAAGAAAGAACAGAGGGACTAACGGCCACGCCCAATAGGAACGGTCCAAGGTGCGGTATTGAATCGCTTCGCTGAGGTAGCGCGGGTCGATATTTTCGGAGGCGTCCAGGTCGGCAATCGTTCTGGCGACCTTCAGGGTTGACAGATCCACTTGACAGGTTCACTTGATGTACGGTTTACGCAGCGTTGATCAGGAGATCGCCAATTATGGCATCGCTCCGCCCAGGCATTTCTCGCTGGTTTTGTGCAACACGTTCCTAGGCCATCCGATGGGTCCAGCGAGATTATCGCGGCAGGCTGGTTCGGGCGAACCCCTTAGCTAAGCTCAGAATCTGTAGCTTTACTCCGCCTCCAGTCACTCCTATTTTCGTTGAAGTCAAACAGTGGCAATATAATGCCAAGAAGTACGAAAAAATCTTCTGGCCCGCGCGCCCGCGTCAGTCGAGAGTATGTATCTCATTGAATACAAATAACTTAATATGTCGCTAAATGAGCCGCTAAAGGCAAGCCGCCTGCTTGTAAGTACCAAGAATGGCCCCTTCCCTTCAGCCTGATATTGGTTCTCCCACGGCTGCTTCACCGCGCGCTCACATCATGAGCGTCGATGTCGAAGACTACTTCATGGTCGAGGCATTTGCAGGTTCGGTCTCGCGGGACTCCTGGGACAGTTGGCCTTCGCGGGTTGAGATGAGCACGCGGCGTGCCCTTACTCTGTTCGATCAGTACGACGTCAAAGGAACCTTCTTTTTTGTCGGATGGGTGGCCAGAAAGTTTCCACACTTAGTTCGAGAAGTTCATTCGCGCGGGCACGAACTTGCCTGTCACAGCTACTGGCATCGCATGGTCTATTCTATGACGCCGGACGAATTTCGGCAGGATACCCGCGCCGCCGTGCAGGCTATCGAGGATGCTGCCGGGGTCAGAGTCTACGGCTATCGCGCGCCGAGCTGGTCTATCACGAGGGAGTGTCTCTGGGCCTTGGACATCTTGGCCGAAGAAGGGTTTACGTATGACTCGAGCATTTTTCCGATTCATCATGACCTCTACGGCGTGCCTGACGCGCAACGCTTTCCATACACTCATCAGTTGAAGAACGGCCTGTCCTTGGGGGAAATTCCTCCGACCACAGTGCGCTTGCTGGGACAAAACATTCCGGCGGCAGGTGGCGGCTACCTGCGGATACTCCCGCTTGAGTATACTCACTGGGTCTTTCGCAAGTTTCAGGAAGATTACCGCGAAAGTGTGGTCGTCTACTTCCATCCCTGGGAGCTGGATCCCGAGCAACCACGCATGCGAGAAAAGTTGAAATCGCGCATCCGCCACTATACAAATTTAGGCGATATGAAGAATCGGCTGGAACTCTTATTGCAAACTTATTCCTTTCAACCCTTGGGCGACCTTTTTGCTGCGGGGTAAGACTCTGTCACCATCTGCCGAACCAGCAGGTTGCGATAGCGCAGCGTGCGCCGTCGCTCGCGAATGGCGTGAAGGCCATGTAGCACTCCGGCAGAAAATCGCAGCGCAGACAGTCGCAAATCTTCCGGGTATCGATGCGATCGTTCTTCTTTTTCGCGGCCGCAATGGTGCGCAGCAGCGAGGGGAGCATAAATCAATAAGGTAACACACACCAGAGATAATCGAGGGGATGAGTGGGCTAAAGACTTAACTGAAACCGAGCACAGGGTGGGGCGTGTAGGGTCCCTCAAGAGAAGCTATCTCTTCCGGCGTAAGACGCAGGGAGAGTGCCGCGACGGCATCCATGAGGTGATGCGGTTTGGTGGCGCCGACGATTGGCGAGGTGACAAACGGCTTGCTGAGCATCCACGCAAGCGCCAGCTGGGCGTGCGGAACACCTCGCTTTTCGGAAAGTTCGGTCAAGCAGTCCACGACCCGGTGATCCGCCTCTTCCGTCTTGGAATACAGAGTTTTGCCGAACTGATCGGTGTCAAAGCGTTTGGTATTTTCCGATTGCCACGGGCGGGCCAGGCGGCCTCGAGCGAGGGGACTCCAGGGAATGACCCCAATTCCTTCGGACTGGCAGAGCGGCATCATTTCGCGTTCTTCCTCGCGATAGACCAGGTTGTAATAATTCTGCATGGAAACGAAACGAGTCCATCCGTGGAGATCGGCGAGGTACAGCGCTTTCGCGAACTGCCAGGAGTACATGGACGAAGCGCCGATATAGCGGGCCTTGCCTGATTTCACGACGTCGTGAAGCGCTTCGAGAGTCTCTTCGATCGGCGTGTCGTAATCCCAGCGGTGAGTCTGATAGACGTCCACGTAGTCGGTGCCAAGACGGCGAAGGCTCTGCTCGAGTTCGTAAAAGATGGCTTTGCGCGAAAGGCCGCGGCCGTTGGGTTCGTCGCGCATCACTCCGTGGACCTTGGTGGCGATGACGACGGATTCGCGACGGACATTGGCTTTGAGAAAGCGGCCCAGGACTTCTTCGCTCGCACCCGCCGAATAAACATTGGCGGTGTCGAAGAAATTGATGCCGACCTCGAGTGCCTGGCGCAAGAAGGGCTGGCTTTCCTCTTCGTTAAGAGCCCATGCGTGGCTGCCGGGCTTGATTTTGCCAGTGGCTGGCGCGCCGTAGGTCATGCATCCCAGACAAATGCGGGACACCTTTAGTCCAGTCTTTCCGAGATTGACGTAATCCATCGCTTCTCCTTCGCGTGTTGTGTGGCTAAACTCACCGCGAGGCGATAAGAGTAGCGTGAGGTGAGTTGCGACTCCAACTATGCTTTCTCGGACGACCCCACGCCATAGATCGCCAGAACATCCTTCAAGCTGACAAATCCTTCGAGTTTGTGAATATTGCCGCGGTTGACGACCGGGAGTGCGTTTACTTGATACGCTCCCATACGTTCCAGGGCAAGACTGAGCGGGTGGTCTGCGTGGAGGTGAGGAAAGTCTGGCCCTTCGAGTACATCATTAAGCCTTTTGGAGCCCGGCCCGGCGGTGGCAGCCTGTTGCAATTTGCCAAAGGTTAAAACACCGATCAGACCGCGGTCGTCCGTAACCGGCCATGCAGTGGATTCGCTTGATGCAACCTTTTCCAGAGCTTGCTCCACTGTCATGTCAGCCGCCAGGATATGCGTGGCAGGACGCATAGCGAGTAGGACTCGCCGGTTTCCATCCAACTGGCGTGATTCGGCCGTGGGGAGGTGAATGCCATCCTGGCGCCCCAGCGATTCGTAGATGGATTGTTTCTGGAGGCGCGAAGAGATAAAGAAACTCACAAGGTTCGAGATCATCAAGGGGACGATGACCGCATAGTCGCGTGTGATCTCGAAAATCATGACCACGGAAGTCATGGGAGCACGGACAATACCGGCGAACGCCGTACCCATGCCAACCAAAGCATAGGCTCCCGGAGTGGCAACATAATCCGGCAAAAGGTTGTGAGCGACGGTGCCGATCGCACCCCCTAGCGTGGCTCCGAGGAACAGGCTCGGACCGAAAATGCCGCCAGCGTTTCCCGAAGCGTAGCTCGTAGTGACCGCGAAAAATTTCAAAACCAGGAGCAAGACCATCAGGCGCAGGGCCATGCCTCCATTCAAGATGGTGCCGACGTGCTCGTAGCCCACTCCGAGTACTTGCGGAACAAACCAGCCCATCACGCCAACCAACACACCGCCGACGACGGGTTGGAACGGGAGTGTCTTCCGGGGAAATTTCAGAAATCGTTCGCGCATGCCAAGCAAGAGCTTCGTGAAAGCCACGGACACAAGGCCACCTGCGACGCCGAGCACAGCGTAAATCACGAACTCCCACGGATTGACAAGCTGGTATTGCGGAACTTTGAAAAGAGGATCATTCCCCAGCATGAGCCGCAGCACGCCCCAGGAAGTAGCGGACGCCAGTACGACAGATCCAAGCACGGGAGCATGGAGATCGCCGACGATTTCCTCGAGTGCGAAGAGCACCGCCGCTAATGGAGTGTTAAACGCGGCGGCAATGGCCGCAGCCGCTGCCACGGGGATGAGCGCTTTCACCTTCTCGGGGCGCAGGCCCAAATGGCGACCCAGAACGGAGGCGATGCCTGCGCCGACCTGCACCGTTGGTCCTTCACGTCCCAGGGGAATCCCGCTGGCTAGCGTGGCGGAAGTGCAGAAAAACTTACCGAACATTGTGGCGGCGGTGATGTGGCCTTCGCGGGCGTAGAGAGCTGCCTTCGTTTGCGGGATGCCGCTGCCTCGCGCGTCGGGAAAAAAGCGGTAGAGCAAATATCCCATCACCAGGGAGCCGGCAATCGGAATGAGAACGCGGTGCCAAGCGGCTCCACCGGGAGGGTAAAGTCGCGAGCCCACCCGCTCAGTCAACAGGATGAAGGCAACGGCCATCAGGCCGACGAGGGCGCCGATCAGCAGGGTAAGGGCAAGAAATACCTGCTCCTCGCGCTCGTCAAGTAGCGTATTCCAGTGACGCGACGGGGACTTCCACCAGCTTGTCTGCATGCGTTCTAGCGGCGGGGTCATTTTATTCGTAATTCTATGTTTGTCTTCCCACCAACAGATGTTTCAATTTGAGCGTTTGTTCACGGCGTCGCTCTTCTTCCAGATGGCGGGCTCGCGCTTTCAGCAAATCATCGAGGGAAATGAGCCCCAGAAATTTTCTAGAGAAACTCTCAACCACCGGCATCCGCGTTACGCTTTTTTCAGCCATGCGATAGACAACTACTCGCAGGATTTCGTCTGGATTTGTTTCCACCATGCTTGTGCGAACCAATTCTCCGAGCCGGCGTTGCAGTATAGCATCACCATCCTGTTCGATCCTGGCGCGGATATCTCCCCGAGTCACCACGCCTACGAGTTTGCCTTCGATATCCGCAACCGGCAACAACCTCTGCCTTTGCGAGAGATCGACATCCATCGAATTCACCACTTCTGCGACACTCGCTTCGGCGGACAATACGACGACATTCGATCTCATAACTTCACGGACAAAAAGAATCTCCAGTGGATCGACGCTGTATTCGCGGCTCAGGTGATAACCGCGCCGGGCGACTTTCTCGGTCAAGATGGACCTCTTCAAGGTCAAAACGGTGAAGGCATGGGCGATCACGCTGCCCACGAGGAGCGGTAAAAAGACATTGGCATCATGGGTCAGCTCAAAGGCAAACACGATGCTAGTAAACGGAGAGCGCATTGTGCCGCCAAGAATCGCGCCCATACTGATCAGTGGCCAGAAACCGGCGCCCTCGTTGGGCAGAAACATCGCTTCCAAGCCGCCTAGCGCTCCGCCCATCATGAGTAGCGGCGCCAAAACACCACCAGATGTGCCCGAACCAAGCGAGACAGCCCAAATGAACCACTTCACCAAAAGCACTCCCAAAATGACCTTCGTCGTCACGCTGCCCTGCAGCAATGCGCCGATGGTGTCGTAGCCGACACCCAGAGCCTCGGGAAAAATCAGGCCACCAACGCCGATGGCAAGACCGCCGATCGCCGGCCACCACATCCAGTGAATCTTTAGATGTTGAAATGCATCTTCGGCGGCGTAGACGGAGACCGTCAGCAAAGCCGACAACACACCCGCGAGAAGTCCGACAAGCGCACAGCCGAGCAAAGCTTTTGGACCGATGAACAGCGGGTGTTCCGGCACGGGAAAGAGGGGGCCGAATCCCAGAATGTAACGCCGAGCGACTGCAGCGACGGCACTCGCCAAGGCGACGGGGATAAGACTGCGCGGTTTCCATTCGAAAAGCAGAAGTTCAACAGCGAGAAGCACCGCAGCGACAGGCGAGGCGAAAGTGGCGGACATTCCACCTGCCGCACCGGCCACCAGGAGCGTCTTTCGCTCGGCGCTCGTCAAGTGGAAAAGCTGCGCGATCATGGAACCGAACGCGCCGCCGGTCATAATGATAGGACCTTCTGCGCCGAAAGGGCCGCCGGATCCGATAGAAATTGCAGAAGAGAGCGGCTTCAGAAACGCCACTTTTGGCTCGACCCGGCTGCCATTGATCAAGATCGCTTCGATAGCTTCCGGGATACCGTGACCGCGAATGCGTTCTGAACCGTAGCGCGCCATGACGCCAATGATTAGCGCACCACCAATGGGAATCAGAACACTGTAGAAACCCAAATGGTTTCCAGCCGGAGAGACCATGGTTGTGTTCCAACGGCCAAAATAAAATAGGTTGGTGAATAAGCCGATCAATCGGAGCAGCGCGAGAGCGACGAACGCGCATGCGAGTCCTATTAGCATGGCCAGGCAGGAGATCGGGATGACGCGCGAAGTGGTTGTAAAGTCTCCCAACTCTTCGGGCGGAATGTTAGTTTGCCGGTTAGATTTCACGTTCGGAGTGGATTCTTGGTTGTCTTCAGGCACTCTTGAGTCGCACTTCCTTCTTGGGAGATTTCCTCACGCGATCGCCGTTCTGCTGACGGCGCTCGAGCAAGGCTTCGATGGCACCAGCCAGGGCCTCGCCGCTGGTGCGTAGTTCGCTGATGCGGTTGCGGGCAACTAGCTCAAGTAACCGCTCGCCCCGCGGCAGCAAAGTGACGAACACGCGGCGCCGGTCGTCACGGCTGCGCGTTCTGCGGACATAGCCGTGGGTCTCGAGACGGTCAATGAGTTCGACCGCGCTGTGGTGTTTTAGCGCCAGCCTCTCCGCGATCGTTTGAATAGCGGCCTCGCTGCCTTCTGGAAGCCCCCGAATGGCAAGAAGCATCAAGTACTGCTGGGGCTCGAGACCGACGGACCGTGCCATGGCGTCTCCTTCGCGCAAAAAATGACGGATGCGGTAACGCAACTCAGCCAGGGCGCGGTACTCGGCGGTGGTAATCTCCGGTCCCATAGAGCAAGTATATCGTAATACGATATACCTTGCTATCCGGAGAGTTGCAGCAGTTCACTGGCAGCAATCGGCCAGCTTAGCGGGAAGGGCTTCCCAGCTCTTTACGGAAGGCTTTCTGCGTTTTGTAGTGTTCGTACCCTTGGCGTTCATAGAATTTGTGAGCACGCTCGCGGATAACGTTCGAGCGTACCGACATGCTCGGACAGCCGCGTTTATGTGCCCAATCCTCGGCGGCTTGGAGCAGGCGCGCGCCGGCTCCGAGACTTCGCTGGCCATCGGCCACAATCAGGCCATTCAATTCCGCGCGAGTGCCAACCTCCACCAGGTGCGTGACGCTGACGTGGGCCCAGCCCACAACTCCGTCGCCCGGGGACTCCGCCACAAACAATGCGTTTTGTGAAGCGGGCTTCAACCGCCGCAATCGCTTTTTGATCTCGGCAGCCGTCGCCGGATACCCAAGTTGGCCGCTGAGTTCTGCCAGCTGCGGAGCATCGCCCGCGCGAGCGCGGCGAATCTTTACTTCCGGATTCCCTTGTTTCCTCATCATCCATCAGCCTGCTTTCTTTCGTAGGCGTTTTTGCACGGCTTCGCTCTTTAGTTCGCGCAGCGCGTCGGCAGCAATCCAACGTGCGGTGCGCGATTCCTGGAGACGAATGCGCTCTGCGGAACGAATCGCTGCCGCGTTGAGCCGCAGATTTCTTTTTCCGATATTCCGAAGGGCCCAGTTGACCGCTTTTCGGACGAAGTTGCGGTCATCGTTCGCTTCGCGCTCGATCAAAGAAAGAACTTTTTCGAAGCGCGTATCATCGGCGGTTTTGTCTTTGTAGCTCAAATAGGCCGCCAAGGAAAATGCAGCGCGCTTCTCGAACTCCGGGCTCCGGCTGCTCCACTCGTGGACTTTTTCCCATGCAGGCTTCGCGCTCGCATAAAGATAGCAGCACGCCGCATCGACCACATCCCAGGAGTCGAACTCTCGGACCCATCGCTCCATCTGCGCGGCAGTGATTTGCTCTGATTCGCCGATCAGTGTGGCGAGGATTCTTGCTTCGTGAATGCCGGACGACCACAGTTCCTCCGCTAAAGACTGATTTTTGCCAACTTGCCGAGCGAAGGCGTGCAGCACAGGGGTGGAAATTCCGTAGGCCTTCGGAACGTTTACGCCAAAATAAGATAGCTTGGCGCGCACTTTTGGATCAGCAACGCTTTTTAGCTCTCGAAGGACTTCGACTTTCGTCCACTCTCGCGTGGATTTCGAACGGCGCGCGGAGTTAGAACGCTTTGTCGGAGTCGAGGAGGATTGTAACCGGCCCTTCATTCACCAACTCCACGGACATCATGGTCTGAAAAATTCCCGTGGCGACAGCTACGCCGAGACCTTGCATTGCTCGCGTAAATTCCTCGTAAAGCGCCTTCGCCTTGTCCGGCGGCGCGGCCGTAATGAAACTCGGCCGGCGCTGACCACGCGCGTCGCCATAGAGCGTGAACTGCGAGACGACGAGGGCGCTGCCTTTTACGTCGAGCAGCGAGCGATTCATTTTCCCTTGATCGTCTTCAAAAATCCGGAGGTTTGCCACTTTCTCCGCCATGGATGCGGCTACCGGTGAGGTGTCCTCGCGGCCCACGCCAAGCAAAATCATCAGCCCGAATCCGATTTCGCCCGCAACGCGCCCCTCCACCGTCACACTTGCGCGGCTCACTCTTTGCACTACGATTCGCATCCGATCTTCCTATTTGGCTTTTCGCGTCACAGGCAAACGCATAACCCGCACAGCAGAACCCCGCGGCGCCGGCTGGCACTTTGGGCAGAAATAGCTGCTGCGCCCGGCCACAATTGCGCGCCGGATCAACGCGCCACACCGGTAGCATCCTTCCCCCTCGCGCCCGTAAGCACGGTGGTGGCGCTGATATTCGCCGGGCCGGCCCTCGGCGTCAAGAAAATCGGAAATTGACGAGCCGCGCATGAGGATCGCTTTTTCCAGAATTTCGCGAAGCACACGCCGCAGAGTGGAAGCCTGGTCCTTGTTCAGCGTTGTTCCAAGCCGCGCCGGATGAATTTTCGCGCGCCATAGACTTTCATCCGCATAGATATTGCCAACACCCCGCAGAAAACGTTGATCCAGTAAGAGTGCCTTTATCCTTGCGCTCCGGGACCGTGTCTGCGTCACAAATTCTGCAGCGCTGATTTCCAGGGGATCGGCGCCGAACGCGCGCAACTCTGCCGCAAGCGGCTCTGCGGAAAGGTAGGCAAGCCGCCCGAAACGGCGCGCGTCGGTGTAGCGAAGTTCGCGATCATCGTCGAGCAGGAAACACGCGTGGGTATGTTTTTCGCAGGGCTGGGCTGCGGGGTTAGGCGCGATCTGTCCCGTCATCCCGAGATGGACAAGCAATGCAGCGGGAGCCGCGTCGCCATTCGCGGCCGGGGCGCCGTCGCCAATGACGGGCGAAAGCCGCAGCAGCATGAACTTTCCATAGCGTTCAACGGCTTCGATCTGCCTGCCCGGCAGATGCTGCTCCAGCGCGACAGGATCATCGATAAAATCCGTTTTCCCCAGCCGTACGGACACAATTCGCCGGCCAACAATCGTGCGCCGCAAACCGCGTGCTACTGTTTCGACTTCAGGTAGTTCTGGCATGAGGGGATCCGAAACAAAATAACACATCCCCTGCCCGCAACGCAGGCCAGCAACACAAAGCTGGAAAGATCCGCGCCCAAGCGCAATTCTTATCGACTACTTCTTCTGATAGTTCGGATATGGCGGCGGCCCCGGAATCACAACTGGGTGCGCCTTCAATGCTTCCAGTGTGACCTGAACCGCGCGTTCGAGTTGCGCATCGTGCCCAGCCGCGACCGAAGCTGGATCGTTTTCCACTTCAATGTCCGGCGCTATGCCGTGATTTTCTACTTCCCACTCGTTGTGCAATCCGAAAATCGCCACACGCGGAGAGGTAATGAAGCCGCCATCCATCAGTGGCGGGTAGTTGTAAATGCCGACGAGCCCGCCCCAGGTTCGCGTTCCGACGAGCGGCCCTACTTTGTCTTGCTTGAACATCCAGGGCAAAGCGTCGCCGCCGGAGCCGGACATTTCGTTGATCACCATCGTCTTCGGGCCGTAGATTTGCGCGAGCGGCGAGCAGAATTCCTCGCCTTCCCGCGTAACGTTGCAATTGCGTAGCGGCCGTTTGAGCAAGTCGATGATGTAATCCGCGATTTCGCCGCCATGGTTGTAGCGCTCGTCGATGACGGCAGCTTGCTTGCCGACCTGTGCAAAATAATACCGGTTGAAATTGATGAAGCCGCCGGTGGCTGTGTCGGGCACGTGCACGTACGCGACCTTGCCGCCGCTCATCTGATCGACCTTGCGGCGGTTGTCTTCTTCCCAAGCAAGGTTGCGGAGCGGGAACTCGCTAGGCAGGGGCACGACCGTCACTTCGCGCGAGTCTTTGCCGTCCGCGCTCGGGCCAACCTTGATTTTGATTTGCGTGCCACCTGTATTCTCGAAGTAGCTATAGACGTCCACCGGCGGGCGCACTTCGCGGCCGCTCACTTCGAGTAGATAGTCTCCGACTTTGACGTCCACACCGGGCTGCGTCAGCGGCGCGCGCAGTTCCGGATTCCAATTTTCGCCGTTGAATATCCGCGTAAAGCGGTAGCGGCCATTTTCCACTTTATAGTCCGCACCCAGCAGCCCGCCTTTGACTTTCTTCGGCTGCGGCACGTCGCCGCCCGCGATGAACATATGCCCAACGGTAAGCTCGCCGAGCATCTCTTCAAACAAATGGTTGACGTCGGCGCGGCCTCCCGCACCTTTCAGATAAGGCGCATATTTTTTCTCAACGGCAGAGATACTCAAACCGTGGTGGCTGGGATCGTAGAAGAAGTCGCGCTCAATCCGCCAGACTTCGTGATACATCTGATTCCACTCAACACGCGGATCGGTGTAGACCTCCATTCCATCGAGATTCAGAGCGCCTTCTCCGGGCTTGGGCGCGGTAGCCGTCGCGGCAATGAACCATCCGGGGCCCTGGCGGTACAGCACCTTTTCCCCATTAGCCGAAACCGTGAAGTTCCGGAGCCCTCCCAGGAACGGTTCCGTCTTGCGAGTGCTGAGATCAAATTTGGAAACGGAGACAGGCGTCGGCGCAGTGAGGCTAGGCACATCAGGGATCTCACTCAAAAAAAGAATGCCGGCCTTGCCCGTATCGAGGCCGATGTAATTGGCGGCTTTAATGGGCATGGCTACGATTCTCTGGCCGATGCCATCCAAATCAAGCGTAACCTTGACCTCTTCTTTCTTTTCTCCTTCTTTCCCTTTATCCGCGTCTTTGGCTTTGTCCCCGTCTTTGGCTTTGTCCGCTTCTTTGCCTTTTTCGTCGCTGGCGGCTTTCTCCTCATCGCTCTGAGGCTCGACGGGCGAGGCATCACCTTTCTTTAACACGACGGCATAAATGCTTCGCGAGATAGGATGCTGAAAGCTGGACAGATCCAGCCACCCAATGGAAAGTCCGATGTCCGTGCTGGCCGCGAAGTAGAGGGATTTTCCGTTCTTGTCGAACACTGGATAACGCGCGTCGCTGGTTCCATCCGTTATCTGCGATTCCTTCCCAGTCTCCAACGAATAGACGAAGATGTTCCGCATGTGATTTTCAAGAAATTTTGCATAGGTCAGCCACTTGCTGTCAGGCGACCACGTCTCGTTCATCGCGGAGGAGGGATCCTCGTATCGATCCGAGGTCACCTTGACGGGAGTGCCCTTCTCCACATCCACGTACCAGAGATTCATGCGCTTGTCGGTGTACGCAATCTTCTTGCTGTCCGGCGACCACCTCGTGCCGTAGAAGAACGAAGGTGGATTGCCCAAACTGATTTTCTTCACCGCGCCAGATCCAGTTTGATCCACGATGTGCAGCGCATATTCGCCGGATTCATCGGAGAAAAACGCGATCGACTTCCCGTCTGGTGACCACGCCGGGTCACGCTCGGCAACGGCAGTCGTGCGCGTGAGATTTCGGACGTCGCCTTTCTCCGCAGGAACGGTCAGGATCTCGCCGCGCGCTTCGAACACCGCGCGCACGCCCGTCGGCGATATGGCGGCATTTTGAATTTTGTCTCCCACCTTTTCGTAATGGGGACGAGTCGCCGGCAAATCACCGGAGATGTGAATCGCGACTTTGCTCGCTTTCTCGGTTTTCAGATCGAGGGTGTAGATTCCGCCGAATTGTTCATAGACCAGCGCATCGGGACCGGCGGAAAGGGATTTCAGGTCGAGCCCCTTGTTGTCCAGCACCTGTTTGACGGTCTTCCTCTTTGTATCGTAGGCAAAAATCGTTACAACGCCTTTGCGGTCCGAAAGAAAATAGACGGTGTCGCCGACCCAAACAGGGTCGTCGTCGTTCGAATTCTCGCGAGTCACTTTCTCGAGCTGCAGATCGCTCAAACGCAGCAAATAAATGGGTGTGGTCTGCCCGCCGTGATAACGCTTCCAGGCCACTTGCCATTTCAGATTCGGCACATACGCTATGCGCGTGGCATCCGGGGAATAGGAAGCCGCTTCGCCACGCCACATCGGCAGAACCTCTGGTATGCCGCCCTCGACCGGCACGGTATACAAGCGGTCAAAGTCTGCATACGCTTCGCGTGGCGAACTGATCAAAACCTTCTTGCCGTCCGGAGTCCACCCCTCGACGACGTCCGGATCGGGATGCCAGGTCAATCGCTTGGGTTCACCGCCTTCGGCAGGCATCACATAAGCGTCGATGTTACCGTCGTACTGGCCGCTAAACGCGATCCAGCTTCCATCGGGAGAAAATCTCGGCCGGCTCTCGTGGCCCCCGGTCGTAAGCTGGCGCGCCTCCCCACCTTCCCGTGGCACGCTCCAAAGATATCCGCCGTAAACGAAGACAATTTGTGTCTTGCTCATCGTCGGCGACTGCACGAGCAGCGGGTTTTCCTCCGCGGCCGCAATCCGGCTTACGTTAGAAACCAACCCAAACAGCAGGGCCCCTATCATTGCCGAGATTCGAAAACGCATCATTCCTCCTGAAGAACTCTGAACAAAACTCTTGGGCCACTCTAATGGCACGGAATCTTCTTATTTCTGAACCCCTGCTGGTGGCGGCCAAAAGCCGGGATCGCTAATGGGACGCTGATCCATTTTATCCGCGTACTTTTTTACGGCGGGACCGATGGCCGAGGCCTTTCCGATCAGCACAAAAACCAGATTATCCAGTGGAAAGTGTTTTTCGATGGTCTGCTTGGCCATGGCCAGCGTTACCGCGTCGATGCGAGCTTCCAACTGGTTCACTTCGTCATCGCCAAGACCGTAAAACTCGTTCACAACGATGCGCCGGACAAGCTGGCCCGAGGTCTCCATGGTCGGCGGAAACTGCCCCTTGATGTAACTCTTTGCCGACTTCAGCTGTTCCTCAGTGACACCGTTCTTGTGAAGCTTTTCCAAAATCTGCAGCGCAAGGTCAATCGCCGGAGTGGTCGTTTCATTCTTCGTAAAGCTGGCTATTTCGAATGGTCCGGGCGCTTTGCGCGAATCAAAAAACGATCGCGCCCCGTAGCTATATCCCGATTCAACTCGAAGCGCTTCATTCAGCTCGGAGGTGAACCTCCCACCGAAAATCGTGTTGACCACGCGGATGGCCACGCGATCCGGATCGTTCACGGTGGTTCCCACGTTTCCAATCGCGAAATAGGTTTGCGTGGCATCGGGCTTGTCGATCAGCAGGAGCTTTTTCCCCTTTGCCGGCGGAATCGTGGCGATGGGTGCGTTTGCAACTACCCGGGCCGGCCATGCGCCAAACGCTGCTTCGAGTTTCTTCCGCATTTCCGCGGCATCAAACTCACCCGCGATTCCGAGAATTGTGTTTCCCGGCGCGTAGTTCGCTTCATAAAACTTAGCGATGGCGTCGCGCTTGATGCTCTTCAGCGAAAGCTCATCGCCATCGGATGGGCGCCCATAAGGATGCGCTCCATAAAGATACCCTTCGAAATACAAGCCCAGCACGGCCTGCGGCTCGTCCTTGGCTGATTTCACGCCATCCAGACTCTGCGCCAGGATTTTGTCGGTTTCGTCTTGGGGAAAAGTCGGATGCAATACGGCATCCGAAAAAAGCTCTAGCCCCCGAGCCAGGTCTTTGGTCAGGAATTCGGCGCTGACGGTCGTGAAATCCGCGCCTGCATCAGCGCCAAACGAGCCGCCGATATAATCGAAGTCAGCGGAAAATTGCTGCGCCGTGCGGGTCTTTGTCCCCTTCCGCAAAAGTCCGGCCGTGACGGAAGCGAGCCCTTCCTGGCCGGCGGGGTCTGCGGCAGCTCCGGTTTTTACGAGAGCGAATACATTGATCAGCGGAACGCCGCGTTTTTCCATCAGCAGCACGGTCAATCCGTTTTTCAAAACAAACTTTTCATGCGGTGGAATGCGCAAAGACTGCGCCGGCGCCATGGGGCAAAGCAAGAACAAGAGTCCCAGGAGCGCAAGAAGAGGCAACACTTTTCTTTGGCGTGTCATTGTTTCGCCTTCTCTTCATTCTCTGGTAGCAGTGTTGCGACCGTGCGGTTGTTTGCTCCAAAGTATTTTTTTGCCACGCGCTGCACGTCCTCTTTCGTCACCGCAGAATAATTTTTCGCCGCGTCGAACAGCTTGTTGTAGTCACCCATGAACACTTCATAGGTTCCTATCGTGTTCGCGCGACCGCTGATCGTGCGCATCTCCCGGTAAAATTCAACGAGCCGGGCGTTCTTCGCTTTCTCGAGTTCCTGATCGCTGATAGGTGAGCCTTTGACTTTGTCCAGCTCTTCATAAATGGCTTTTTCGCAAGCCTGCGGGTCCACTCCTTGCCGCGGCTGCGCCGTGATGATGGCCAGAGTGGGATCAAAGGCGGGCTCCACGTCAGCCGAAACATCGAGCGCCAGCTGATCTTTGTCCACCAGACGTTGGTACATGCGCGAGCTCTCTCCCTGAAAGAGCACACTACGGAGAATATTCAGCGCGTAGAAATCCGGGTCGTTGGTTTTCGCCACGTGATAGCCGATCATCACGATGGGCAACTCCGCCGGCTTGTGCACCACCAGCCGCCGTTCACCCAGTTGTTCTGGCTCGAGAGTCGTTACGGGAGGTGGCGGCGCGTGGGAAGGAATCGGCTCAATAAATTTTTCGCACAGTTGAAAAATTTCCTCGGACGACACATCTCCGACGACGACCATCGTCGCGTTGCTGGGCGAATAGCCCATTTCAAAATGGTGCTTCAGATCGTCCATCGTCCAATGCTCGATATCGCTCATCCAGCCTACGACCGGCCATTGGTACGTATGAGCAATGAACGCCGAGGCCCAGAGCTGCTCGTCGAGCAAACCGAAATTATTGTTGTCGACGCTCAACCGACGTTCGGAAGCCACAACCTCACGCTCGGAAGCGATTTTTTTGGGATCGAACGTCAAATCCCGGATACGGTCGGACTCGATATCGTAAATCAGAGGCAGCGCCGATCGCGGAAACCAGTCCTGATAGACCGTCACGTTTTGCGTGGTGTAGGCGTTGTTCGAACCGCCGTTCGCTTCCATCACCTTGTCGAGGTCGCCCGGGCCATATTTCTTGGCGCCGTTGAACATCATGTGTTCGAAAAAATGAGAAAGTCCCGTGGTTCCCGGGTGCTCGTTCCGCGACCCGATGCGGTAGAAAATGTACAGCGCCACATTTGGGATGCTGTGGTCTGGCTGCACCAGCACTTTCATCCCGTTTTTCAGTGTTCGAGTGCTTACTGGAAATTCTTGCGATTGACCCCATACCGGCGAAGCAAATGTGCTCAAGGCACACAACAGCAACCATGCGGTCCTGCGGTACCAGATTGTTTTCATAAACCCACCCTTACCCGAACCCTTTATCTAAGACGTATGTACCCTCGGAAATGTTTACGTTTATCTGAATTTCCTCAGGGCAGCAGCGCGAACACGCGAACAGGGCCGCCCGAACCGCCTTCCAACTTGATCGGCGCCACAACTAAATAAGCGCCAGCTTCAGGCAAATCGCTTAAATCCGACAGATTCTCCAGATGGTAGAGCCCCGCCCCCAGCGCCAATCGATGAACCGCAAACTGCTCGGAAGCGCCGCAATCCACGCTCATTGTGTCACACCCAATACCGCCCACCTTACGTTCGATCAGCCGTTCCACGGCTTCCACGGAGAATCCCGGAAAGTGCATCTTCCCTTCCGCGTCCTGATTGCGATACCGCCGCACATCCGGCCAACGTGATGCCCAGCCTGTCCTCAATAGCGCGATAGCACCCCCTGGGATTTGCCCGTGACGCTCTTCCCATTCGTCAACCCCCTTGGAGAGAAGCTGGTAGTCCGCATCGGCGGCGCCTTCCTCTCGAACATCAAACACCACCGCCATTCCAAAAAATTGTTTCGCCGGGATCTGGTCAATCGGCGTCTTTCCTGGAGGAAAATGAATCGGCGCATCCAGATGCGTCCCGTAATGCTCCAGCATCCAGAAGCTGCGCGTGAAATACCCATTCTCCTCGACGGTAGAATTGACTTCGGCCTCGAACCACTTTTGATCGCCCGGCCAGGGCACCAACTTTTCGTTGATGGCATACGCGAGGTCCAGAACTCGCGTCTTTCCGGAGAAGATTCCCTCGAGCATGCCCTTAGGGGAGCGGGATGCCAGGTGAGGCCACAATTCCAGCCATGCGCAGAATTTCCTGGTACTCGGCCTCGGTAATCTGCGAAACCAGCACTCGCACGTTCTTCAGAAGTTTCATCTTTTTCAAGGCGGGATTGGCACGCATTTCGGCCAGCGTGACCTGTCTCGGCAGGCGGTCAAACGCGCGCAGGTCCGCTACCAAGTTCTTTTCTTTGTGATCGTGCGGATCGGGATAAGGGTCTCGCGTGATTTCAGCGATCGAATAGAGCGTTCTCTCCGGTGCCGAGTGATAACACAGAACGCGGTCACCTTTTCGCACCTGTTTGAGGGCGCGAATGGCGTCGGGCTTCGACTCGGCACCATGCCACATTTCCTTGCCCTTCACAAAGAGGGTGTCCCAATGATAGTGGTGTGGGTCGGCGCTAAATATCCAGTAGTGTCGTTGCGAAGTCGGAGTAGCCATCGAGGCTTCGAGTCGGCAGCAATATACACGGGGAAGACCAAAAAGCGAAACAAAATGTTAGGGTTAGCCGTTAAGAGGACCCAAGTGTAGGGTGTAGAACCACATCACACCCAGGAGAATCGTCTTTTTCCAGCTTATCTCTTTTATTTTGAATATCTTACGAGACTTTTCACGCGATATCTACAAATACCTCTTCCCCGCGCACTTCGGTAGGGTAGCAAGCCACTCCCATGCTGGGGTCCTGGAGAAGCTTTCCGGTGGTCACGTCGTACTGCCAGCCATGCCAAGGGCAGGTAACAATTTTATCCTGAAGTGCCCCTTGCCCCAGGGGTCCTCCGCGGTGCAGGCAAGTGTTATTGATAGCGAAGAACTTACCAGCCACATTGGCGAGCGCCACGGGTTTGCCCGCAATCTGAATTTCATGAACCGCACCCACTGGGACGTCAGCGATCCTCGCAGCTCGCACAAAGGGCATATCCACTCCTTAGGTGAACAGGTGAATCGAAAACTCGACAAACAAAGTGCCTGTTTAGCTTCATGCGTCGGCGCCGAGTATAACTTCCGCGCATTTCAAGGTCAAAGGACTGCTAGCTCAGCTCACTTTCCAGGGATGGGGCCGCTCGCTCTTTTCGCCATCATTTTCCAGTACGTGGCGGGGCGGAGTCGTTGAACGATATCGATCTGGCGGGCATCCCGCCCTATCAGGATGCGCGGTTCCCGCTTTTCTACGCCTTTCAGGATTCGCGCCGCCGCAGCTTCCGGCGAAGTGGGAGTCACTTTCTCGAAATAGTCGACCGCCGCCTGGCGCTTGGTTTCCGATGCGTGAGCTCCCAGACGCGCCCGTTTCGCGATGGGCGTATGAATACCGCCCGGATGAACACACGATACAGAGACGGAAGTCCCTTCGAGTTCATGCCTTACCACTTCGGTGAATCCACGCACCGCGAATTTGCTCGCGGAATAAGCGCTCTGGCCAGCGGGAGCAATAATTCCGAAGACGCTAGACAAATTTACGATCTGCGCGCGCGGCTGCTGCTTTAAAATCGGAAGAAAGTATTTCACTCCGTAAACGACGCCCCAAAAATTGATCCCCATCACCCAGCGCAAATCGTCGAGCGAGATTTCCTCGAAAGTTCCATGGAGGGCTACGCCAGCGTTGTTGATTAACAGTGTCACGCGCCCGTGTCGTGCAACAACATCTTCTGCGAGGCTTCGGACAGCCGCTTCGTCGGATACATCAAGCACATGTGTGGAGAGCGCCGCTTGCTTGGCAGACAGCAAGGCCGCTGTTTCAGCTAGCCCCTTCTCATCAATGTCAGCAATCGCCAGCGCGGAACCCGCCGCGGCCAGCTGTTGCGCAAGCGCGCGCCCAATTCCGCTTCCGGCGCCGGTGACCACCGCAACTCCGCCCTGAAGGAACGACATTTAGGCGCCAGCGCCCTGCACTTTGGCCAGGAGCTCGACGAATTTTTGCTTGCGCTCTGTCTGATCGTGGCCGCCCTCGGCCTCTGCGAGCTGCGTGATGTTCATCGAGCAGAACTTTGGCCCGCACATGGAGCAGAACTTTGCCTCTTTGTAAAAATCATCCGGAAGATTTTCGTCGTGCATGGCTTTTGCGGTTGGCGGGTCGAGCGAAAGCTCAAACTGCTTGTTCCAGTCGAATAAGAATCGTGCATAACTCAGCGCATCATCGCGGTCGCGTGCCCCGGGCCGGTGACGTGCCACGTCCGCAGCGTGGGCCGCAATCTTGTAGGCAATCACACCCTGCTTCACGTCTTCCGGGTTCGGCAGGCCGAGATGCTCCTTCGGCGTGACGTAGCACAGCATCGAAGCCCCGTGCCATCCGATCATCGCCGCGCCAATCGCGCTTGTAATGTGGTCGTAGCCCGGCGCGATGTCGATGACCAGTGGTCCCAGTGTGTAGAACGGCGCTTCGTGGCACCACTCCATCTCTTTGTCGACTTGCTCCTTGATCTTGTCCAGAGGCACGTGGCCCGGGCCTTCGATCATCACCTGCACATCATGCTCCCAGGCCTTCTTGGTCAGCTCACCGAGCACTTTCAACTCCGCGAACTGCGCTTCGTCGCTGGCGTCCGCAATGCATCCCGGCCGCAGCCCGTCCCCAAAGGAAAAGCTGACGTCATGCTTCTTGAAAATCTTGCAGATCTTTTCAATGTTTTCGTAAAGGAAATTCTGCTTCTTGTGGTGCTCCATCCAATGCGCCATCAGCGAACCGCCGCGACTCACAATTCCGGTAATCCGCTTCCGCACCAGCGGCACGTGCTCGCGCAGCACGCCCGCATGAATCGTCATATAGTCCACGCCCTGTTCGGCCTGCTCTTCAATCACTTCGAGCATCAAATCAATCGTCAAATCCTCGGGACGGCGAACCCGTGAAATCGCCTCATACACCGGCACCGTTCCCACGGGCACGGGTGAAGCCTCAATAATCGCTTTGCGAATCGTCGGAATATCTCCGCCGGTGGATAGGTCCATCACCGTGTCCGCGCCATAATGCACGGCGTGGTGCAGCTTCTTCAGCTCCTCATCGATATTCGAGCTCGTGGCGGAATTTCCGATATTTGCATTGATCTTGCATTTCGTAGCGATCCCAATCGCCATTGGCTCCAGGTTGCGGTGATTCACATTGGCAGGGATGATGCATCGTCCGCGGGCCACCTCGCTGCGTATCAGCTCAGGTTCGAGCTTCTCCCGCTTCGCGATGTACTCCATCTCCTCGGTAATAACGCCTTGGCGAGCGAAGTGCATCTGCGACATATTGCGATTCCCATTTGCAATCGCAGCTTTTGCTTCTCTCGTTTCCATCCAGCTATCGCGTAATGCCATGGCGCCCCCCTCAGAGACCGCGCCGACGATATGGAACGCTAGGCTCGTCTTTGTCCCACTAAGTCGGCGTTGCAAGTTTGGATTATGGCACCGGGGGAAGGGTGTCGCAACTTGTGCGCGGGTGAATCTGGGGCACGTGAATTGAGTGGAATCGCTCTAGAAATTGCGGTCGCTCTAAATGCAGTCCAAAAATGACAAAGCACGGGACTGTGATCCCGTGCTTTGTCGATTTCTTTCCCGTCCAGTTGCCTGGGCGAGAGCTGACCTTACTGCAGGGCCAAGCTAGCAGCCGTGCAGCCCGCGCCGGAGGGGTCAAAGCGGATCACACCAGATTGGTCGGAGCAGAACATGCGCTGACCAGTGGTGCCAACCGTGACCGGAGTCCCGGTGATGGAATAGCCGACCGAAGGCGTATTGCCGTCCGTGGTCCAAATAAACGTATAGCCGCTCTTGGTGCCGCCAGCGAGAACCTGGTCAAGCAAGCAAGCTGCTGCCGAGGTAGCCGTGCACGGAGCCGCACCGCCCAAGGCCGCCAGCGAAGGCGGGAAGCCGTCTTGCGGGTAGGTGGACGAATACGTCACAGCGGAAGTGTTGATCGTACGGATCGAACCAACCGCGGAAGCTTCGTTGGCCGCCATACGCGACCGAAGTAGGTTCGGAATTGCGATGGCCGCAATGATCAAGATGATCGCCACGACGATGAGCAATTCAATGAGAGAGAAGCCTTTTTGCCGAGTACGCATTTCTATAATTCTCCTTTTTGGGGACCTGGATGTTTATGTCCCACCTTCTGTGGGTCTCCATTTGCCCACCATTATGCAATCGCTCCTCCGTAGGGGCAATGGGATGGAAGGACTAATTTGGTACGGTCCTACCGATTCAGTCAAGTACAGGCTCCGGCTGTACCTGAATACTAGTACCACTTAGCGACAATCACCATATTTTGTAAGCACAACCTCCTCATAAATCACACAAACAAATAGGCTTAAGCTGGATTTTCCGTTCTTTCACGATCTAACGAATTCCGCATCCAAGAGCGGCTCCATTTCTTAGGAACCCTCGCCTCTCGGCGCTGTCTCTGGCAGGGTACAGGTACTCAGTCCGGGTTGGTCTCGTGGTAGCCGAAAATGGCAACCAGCCAACTTAACGCGAATCGGACAAAGCGGAAACATCCAAGGTCCGGCAAGATGTGTGCCCGCTCAGGGCCAGCGTAAGATCGAAATCTGCCAGCAGATTCAAAACTACATCCCTCACGCCTTGCTCGCCGTCGAGCGCCAGCCCCCAGGTAAAAAGTCTGCCTAACAGAACGGCCCGCGCTCCCAGTGCAAGCGCTTTAAAAACGTCCGCTCCGCGCCTTATGCCCCCATCGAAAAGCACTGGGACGCGCCCGTTCACTTCACGCACGATGGCAGGTAGCGCATCGAGCGTAGCGATTGCGCCGTCCACCTGTCTGCCTCCGTGATTCGAAACCATGACGCCATCCACACCCGCATCGAGAGCATGCCCGGCATCCTCCGGATGCAAGATGCCTTTTAAAATAATCGGAAGGCTCGTGTGCCGGCGAAGGAAGGAAATGTCGCCCCAAGTGAGGGCCGTATTGGAAAAGAGGCTGCTCCAAACCTCGATCGCCGCCGCCGGATTCTGCTCTGGCGGCTGCGGAAGAAGAGCGCGAAAAACAGGATCACTGAAATAGTTGGCCAGTCCCTGGCCCAGTAGGAATGGTAGATAGGCGTGGTGGAGATCGCGTTCGCGCCAGGCCAGCATGTTTGTGTCGAGCGTGACCACCAAAGCCTTATATCCCGCGCGCTCGGCACGCTGCAGCAGACTTGCGGTCAGGTCGGGGTTCTTCCCCCAGTAAAGCTGAAACCATCGAACGCCATTCCCCGCCCCTCCTGCCGCCTGCGCGACTTCCTCGATCGTCCGGCTGGCAGCGGTGCTGAGCGTGAACGGCAAGCCAAGCGAGGCCGCGGCACGTGACGACGCAAGTTCGCCTTCCGCATGAAGAATGCCCTGGACTCCGACGGGGCCTAAGATTACCGGCGATGGCAGTTGTAGGCCGAAGAGTTCGACGCTCAGGTCGCGCTGCGAAACATCACGCAGCATTCGCGGCACAATCCGCCACCGGTAAAAGGCTTCGCGATTTGCGCGAACCGTATCTTCACCGCTCGCGCCACCGGCCACATAGTCGAATGCAGCGGGAGAAAGTATCTCCTTGGCTTTCTGCTCCAGCAAGGAAAGAGATACCGGAACCGAGAGGGCACTGCCCGTCAAGCCGGATGCGTAAATTTGCTGCTGGCGCTGCGGACCTGATGGAATCTGAGAACTAGGAGTCTGTTCGCTCATGGCGGAGCAGGATTATACACGCAGCCCCACGAACGTTGCAGAGATGCAAATCAAGACATGGAAGGTTGTCGAGGAGCCGCCGGCGCAGCGGGCGCTAATTTGGCCAGACACCACTTGCCAATGATCGGGTAACCAGCCCACTCGCCGCGATTGGCCTTGATTCCATACAGGATGCCCATGGCCACGTTTGCGACCCATCCAAGCATCGCGAACAGCCAGAAAAACGGAAAAAACAGGAGGAACATGGGTGGCGTACCCGAACTGTGGCCACCCGAAGTACTAAACACGATGCCTGCGAAGATGGAAACGAAAAAGACAAAGAAGCCGCCAAAGATCAGAACCATGTAACAGAGCTGCCAGATCAGGGATTGCAAGGCATGGAATTTCACGAACTGAGATTTCTGTCTGATGCAGAAAATGATCAAGGGCGCGATGAAGCCTGCAAACACCTGGAGAAGATGCGCAAGAAATGCCATGCTGCGCTCGTCTTCAGTGGGCTCGGGCAAGAAAGCGAGAACCGGCAGATTCCCCACGGCTTCACCCTCCGGTGTGTAGTCCCAAAGTAGCTCGAATCGTTTGCCCGCGATGATGCAAGCAGGACGAGTGTGCGCAATCAGGGATTAACCGATGTTCGCGTTGCAGCTAGACGGGGAAAGTTCGCTGGATTCTCGAAAGTCACCTTGGATGTCGAACCCTTGACACCGCTCCGAGCGCCACTCAAAATTGAACAATCGTGGAATATTCACTCAGCGGCAAACTCGCCGAGATCGCCCTTCCGGATTGCGACGGCCGCGAAATTCCTCTCGGCTCTCTATGGAACGAGCGACCGGCCGTGCTGGTTTTTCTCCGCCATTACGGATGAATTTTTTGCCGCGAGCACGTCGCGCAGTTGCGCGAACATGAGCAAGCGTTCTGCGACAAGGGTGCGTCGCTTGCCGCGGTAGGACTCGGCGACCGCAATTACGCTAGGCTGTTCCGTGAAGAATCGGGCATTACGTTCCCTCTGCTGATCGATGAGACCCGCCAGGCCTACCGCGCCGCGGAATTGAAGTCCGCTAACCTTTTGCATCTCCTGCGAAGCGAAAATGCCGCAGCGCGAAAGCGCGCGCGCGCAGCAGGCCATCATCAGCATAAGTTAGGGCAGAATCCATTTCAGCTAGGCGGCAGCTTCGTCTTCGGACCGGGAAACGTGGACCGGTTTCGACACATCAGCCAGACGTTTGGCGACAACGCTACGATTGCGGCCTTTCTGGCCGCGCTTCCCTAAACTCAGCCTTTGCGCATTCGACAGAGCTGCCCGCACGCCTGCATGCGGATAGAAAACTGCTGGTAAAATAGAGGTGTGATAAAGGACTTCTGCGCAAAAGGCTGGATCGCACTTCTTTGTATGTGCCTGCTGGCGGCCTTCGGCGGCGCACAAAGCCGACCGCCGACCGGAAATCCTCGTCAGGAGTTCCTCGATAAATTTGTGGCCGCGGCGATCGAGCGCACAACTCATTCCGTCAAGTACGTTTCCACCTACGTCCATCTTGACTATCCCGGAGGAGACGTTCCGGCCGACACCGGCGTCTGCTCTGACGAAATTATTCGCGCCTACAGGGCCGTCGGCGTCGATTTGCAAAAAGAAGTTCACGAAGACATGGTGAACAATTGGACAGACTATCCGCCCAAAGCAAAGTGGCACCAGGCGCATCCTGATTCGAGCATCGATCACCGCCGCGTGCCCAACCTCATGGTGTTTTTCAGCCGAAAGGGTGAGAGTCTGCCGATTTCGTTGCGCGCGGAGAATTATTCGCCAGGCGATATCGTCACGTGGGACTTGGGCGGAGATGTGCCGCATATCGGGATCGTGGTGAATGTAAAATCCGTGGAAAGCGGACGATGGCTGATTGTTCATAACATCGGCCAGGGACCTAAAATGGAAGATGTTTTATTTGGCTGGAAAATTACGGGGCATTACCGGTATTTCGGACCACCTTCCTCAGGAGCACACTGACCCTTCCGTTCAGAATCTACGACTCTCCGGCTCATGCAAGCCTCTTGGACATGACGATGTAATGGCCCGGCACCTTCGGTTGTAGAGAAGAGGAGAACGGCGCCGTGCCGATTTCTTCATATCCGAGGCGCCGGTAAAACGGCGGAAGCGGTGTTCGTTGGCTGATGACGCGCAGATCGACTGCGCCGCAACCGGATGCGCGGAAGTAATCTTCTGCGGCGGCGACCAACTTTCTTCCCAATCCTGTACCCTGACGCGCCGGATCCACCGCTAACAACCCCAGATATCCGCGGCCATCGCGGATCTCCAGATAAACGCACCCGGCAAATCCAGCAGCGTCTTCCGCCACCAAAAACTTGCCGCTTTCCATAAAGGCTCGCGCCTCTCCGGCGTCAATGCGGTCACCCTCAAACACAAACTGCTCGACGACGAACGCCGCGTTAATCAGCCCGACCAGTGCGGTAATATCTGCGCCAACCGCGAAACGGAGATCCACGCCTTCATCCTGCCGGGAACATTCGCTTAGCCGAGTGCGGCTTTCCCGTTGAATCGCGCCGCCGGTCCTAGCTCCTCTTCAATGCGCAGAAGCTGGTTGTATTTCGCGATCCGGTCCGTACGCGAGGCTGACCCCGTCTTGATCTGGCCCGCTCCTGTAGCAACCGCCAGATCGGCAATGAATGTGTCTTCGGTCTCACCGGAGCGATGCGAAATGATGGAGTTGTATCCGGCCTTGCGCGCCATCTCGATGGCGTCGATGGTTTCCGTCACGGTCCCAATCTGATTCAGCTTGATGAGAATCGCGTTCGCGATCCCCTCTTTGATCCCGCGGGCGAAAATCTCCGTGTTGGTAACAAAAATGTCGTCACCAACCAGCTGAATCCTCTTTGTGGAAGTCTTCGAGCCGGCCTTCACGGTCAGTTGTCTCCAGCCGGGCCAATCCTCTTCCCCCATGCCGTCTTCCAGCGAGACAATGGGATATTTCTCGATCCACTTCGCCCAATAGTCGACCATTTCCGCGGGTGAGTGCGCCGACTTATCCGACTTCTTGAAAACGTATTTCCCGCTAGCCTTGTCGTAGAACTCGCTGGCTGCCGGATCGAGCGCGATGCTTACCTGTTCGCCGGGTTTGTATCCTGCGGTGCCAATCGCTTCGAGCACAATTTGAATCGCTTCCTCATTCGATTTGCAGCTCGGCGCGAACCCGCCTTCGTCTCCCACCGCCGTCGAATACCCGTGCTTCTTGAGCGCCGATTTCAGCGCATGAAATATTTCCACGCCCCAGCGCAGACCTTCGGAAAAAGTAGGCGCTCCAACGGGCATCACCATAAACTCCTGAAAATCGACCGAGCTGTCCGCGTGCGCGCCGCCGTTCAAGATATTCATCATCGGGCAAGGCAGAAGATTCGCGCTCGTGTCCGTTGAATAGTGCGCAAGATATTTGTACAGCGGAAGATTCTGCGCAGCCGCAGCGCCGCGAGCTGCCGCCATGGAAACGGCCAGAATCGCATTGGCCCCGAGCCGCGATTTGGTAGGCGTCCCATCCAGCTCGATCATGCTCTTGTCCAGAGCACGCTGATCCGCGGCATCCAGCCCGACAATCGCCTTGGCAATTTCGCCGTTGACGTTCGCCACAGCCTTGAGCACTCCCTTGCCGAGATACCGCGACTTGTCACCGTCGCGCAGTTCCAGTGCTTCATGTTCCCCGGTCGATGCCCCCGAGGGCACCGCCGCCCGCCCTCTTGCGCCATTTCCGACATAGACGTCCGCTTCGACAGTGGGGTTCCCGCGCGAATCGATGACCTGCCGGGCGCTGACGCGTGTGATCTTCGTAGACATGTCCTGTCAATCTCCTGAATTGAATTGAGCTTCAGATTGTAGCAGACGCCCCACGGTGGCCCTCACCTCGTCCAGCGACGGCGCGGCATAGCCGTACGCCGTAAGTGCGTCCGTCATGCACGCGCTGATTCCGTCGAGAGACGAAGCCAGCGTCCCGTCAAAATCGAATATAGCTAGCCGGTACTTCATTGCCGCAATGGGGAAGGGGGTGCTTCGAGAACCTTTCCTACTACGCAGTTTCAGGTTCTTCGATGAGAGACTCTTGCCGAACGACCACCACAATTCCAGAATCCGTCACGTGGAATCGCCGCCGGTCCGCTTCTATGTCAAAGCCGATCTCCGTACGTTCCGGCAAGCTGACATGACGATCAATGATCGCGCGTCGAATGCGCGAGTGACGCCCGATATTCACGTGATTGTAGATGATCGAATCCGTCACTTCGCAATAGCTGTTCACGCGCACATTGTTCCCGATCACGCAACGCTGCACCCGGCCTCCCGAGATGACCGAACCGCCCGCCACTATGGAGTCCAGCGCCACGCCCATGCGTTCTGGGTCAGCGAACACAAATTTTGCCGGCGGATACTGGTGCTGCCACGTGCGCAGCGGCCAGTTATTGTCGTACAGATTGAAAACCGGCGATACGCTCACCAGGTCCATATTCGCTTCATAGTATGCATCCAGCGTACCCACGTCTCTCCAATACAGCGCGTCCTTCTGGTTTTCGTCCACGAAGTTGTACGCAAACACGCGGTGCTTCGAAATAATCCGTGGCAGGATATCTTTGCCGAAATCGTGGCTCGATTTCGGATCTTCCGAATCCGCCAGTAGAATGGGAATCATCAGCTGGGTATTGAAAATATAAATCCCCATGGACGCGTTGCAACTCCCCGCACGATGCGGGGATTGTTTCGGCTCCGCGGGCTTCTCTTCGAACCCGATGATTCGCCAATCCTTGTCCACTTCAATGACGCCTAATTGGCGCGCCGCCGCCGCGACGGGAATCTGAATCGTAGCGACGGTCACGTCCGCCCCCGAATCAACGTGCTGCTTCAGCATCTTGGCGTAATTCATTTTGTAGATGTGGTCGCCGGAAAGAATGAACACGTACTTTGACCGCTCGCTGCCGATCGAATAGATGTTCTGATAAACCGCATCAGCCGTGCCCTGATACCACTCTTTCGATACGCGCATCTGCGGCGTCAGCACCTCGATGTAATCGCCAAGCCCTGCCAGCGGCGACCATCCCGCGCGCACGTGCCGATTCAGGCTAAGCGCCTTGTACTGCGTCAGCACAAACACCCGCCGCAAATCGGAGTTGATGCAGTTCGATAGAGTTATGTCGATGATGCGGTACAAAGCGCCGAACGGAACGGCGGGCTTGGCGCGGTCTCGCGTCAACGGCCACAATCGCTCGCCCTGGCCTCCCGCAAGCAGCACTCCGATGGCATCGCTCATCGCGGACATAGCTGCCCTCCGGACACCTTTTTCAAAAGCGGCCCATTCTAACAGTACTTGCAAGCCCGAGCGCAAGAAGCCCGCATACACGAGAATAGCCGATACACTGCCGCCACATACTCGCACGCCTTGTGTACTCAAAAATTAGCTCAGTAACTACAGGGATACTAAATCCCCTTCCTTCCCCATTCCCTGCAAAGATTCCTTGACTTCCATACCCGCAATTGATTAGAAGATGCCATCTACCTCGTCAGGGTGAGCCCACTACGGTAAATGGTGCGCAAGTTTAAGATGTGGTTCATAGGGCGTTTATTTATGGATTGCCCTGTGGGAACTCGAAGCTGCTTGCCGTTGGTGGTGTGCGTGACCGCACAGCATCCGGCATGCGATAATGACAAGGGGCGGTGTTAGTTCCAAGCTGTACCACCGCACGTAGCCAATCCGAACCGGATTGGGGGTGAATGTAAAAGTGGCTGAAGTCATTATCCAGGAAAGTGAGTCTCTGGAAAACGCACTGCGCCGTTTCAAGCGCAAGGTGCAACAGGAAGACATCATCAAGGAAATCAAGAAGCACAGCTTCTATATGAAGCCAGGCGAAAAGCGCCGGGCCAAGGAAGCCCTTTCGCGGAAGCGACTGCGCAAAAAGCAGCGGCGAGAAGCGGACTAACCTCCGCCTCGCTTCTCTCAGCGCCGCACTTCCGTGATTTAGACCCAGGTTAGGCAGAGATGTTGGGTTTCTGTTGCAGCTTCGCGTTAGCAGGCCCAAGGGACCCCAGCCCGGTACCCCCGGACTATAGGTTCGATCAGATTACTTGGGCCTCTTTGCGAAATGTGCCCATCCCACTGCCCGGCTTGGGCAAGGGGAGAGCGGCTCATGGAATACCACGACAGGGTGCTGAAGTGTGCGGAGTGCGGCGCTGAATTTGTTTTTACTGCCGGCGAGCAAATGTTTTTCGCCGACAAGGGTTTCAAAAACGAACCGAAGAGATGCAAAGGTTGCAAGGCCAAGCGCGCGGAAGGTGGCGGTGGAGGCGGCGGCGCCTCGCAGATGCGCTCGGAAACAAAAACCACCTGCTCCCAGTGCGGCAAGGAAACCACCGTTCCCTTTCGTCCCACACAAGGACGTCCGGTCTTTTGCCGCGAGTGCTTCCAGCAGCGCCGCGCATTAGGCGCTGCGTGATCTCTCAACTTGCTTTCGGAAATACGTAGTCGCACCGCAACGGCCTCTGGAACAGAGCATCGATTGGGACAGACATTCGTGTCTGTCCCATATTTGTTTCTCCCCGCGGTCTAATCGCATCTCCGATGGACCACCCGCTTTTCCTTCGACTTCTTAACCTGCTCTCGCCTCCCCGCCACATTCGTACTTGTACCAAATCTGTCCTACAGGTCAGGTGACGCACTACTCAGAAACCAATAGCTTCTCGCACACAGCACTCCAGCCTTACGCTTGGGCATCCCCACTCAGCCCATTTGTTGCAGTCCTCTCCGAGCGTTCTGAGAATCGGCACGGCCAGGCAGCCAGGTGTGTGTCCATAGCAAGCCGAAGGGTTTAGCCAAGGAAAACATCTCGTTCCCGGACTGCCCAAGGAGAACCTATGTCTACAGGTGAGCTTGTACGTCAAGTCGAGAAGTCTCGTTTCACCGCGTTTCGAAAGTCCGTTGTATCTGCTGCATTTTTATTTGCAGTTTCTTTCGCCACCGTCACCCTCGGTCAGCTTTCTCCGCACGACCCAGGGGTTCGCGGAGGCACGGTTGATTCCGGCCAGCCGCTCGATCTATCAAAAACCGCCGGAGCGTCTTCGTTCTTTGCGGACGGACTAGCCCGTTTCGCTGCCGTTGAAGTTGTGAGCGGCCAACCCAACAACATTGGTCTCGGCCCGCGTTTCAACTCCAACCAGTGCTCAAGCTGCCACGCACAACCAGCCATCGGCGGCACGAGTCCGGGTACCAGCGCGTTTCCCAACCTGGGGCCAAATCCGGAAACTCTCGTATATAACCTCGCCGGTCAAACTGGCCAAAATACCCTGCCTTCCTTCATAGCCCATGACGGCCCTGTGCGCGAGGCGCGATTCAAGTTCTTTTTGAATCAGGATGGCTCGCTCGGCAACACTCCGGACGGCGGAGTACATGACCTCTTCGTCATTTCCGGCCGCGGCGATGCGGGCACTTGCGCCATTCGGCCGCCAGACTTCGCTCATAATCTGGCGTTGAACAATGTCATCTTCCGGATACCCACGCCTATTTTCGGTGCGGGCCTGATCGAGAACATCTCGGACGAGACCATTATGGCTAACATGGAACAGAACGAACGAGCCAACGAGGCCCTCGGCATCTCCGGCCATCCCAATCGCGATGGCAACGACGGCGCGATCGCTCGCTTTGGCTGGAAAGCGCAAAACAAATCGCTCGAAATATTTGCAGGCGAAGCGTACAACGTCGAAATGGGCGTCACCAACGAATTATTCCAAAACGAACGGGCCAGTCCAGATGAAGCACAACGCGGTGGTTTGCCGCGAGAGTGCCGGATGAACCCCACACCCGAGGACGGGACCAATATGACAGCGTCCCGAGACTCGGCGGTTCCCAGCGACGTCGCGCAGTTTGCTATGTTCATGCGGCTCCTGGCTCCCCCGACCGCCTCGACCACAAATCCGGGCGGGGTAACCTCCATCACCAATGGAGGCCAGTTGTTCAACGGGATCGGATGCGCAAATTGCCACACGCCTGCGCTTCGCACGTCGCCTTCAGCGATCGTGCCGAGCCTGGGTCCAGGGGTTGCCAACCTCTTCTCCGACCTGCTCGTCCATCACATGGGCACAAATCTTGCCGATGGCGTCTCGCAAGGCGGCGCTGGTCCGGACGAGTTCCGCTCCGCGCCTCTTTGGGGCCTGGGCCAGCGCATATTCTTCCTACACGATGGCCGCACTTCTGATCTCCTCGACGCCATCCGCGAACACGCCAGCCAGGGCTCCGAAGCCAACACCGTAATCAGTAATTTCCGGCAGCTGAGTCCCCAGCAAAAGCAGGATCTCCTCAACTTCCTGCGCTCTCTCTAGCTCCCCTCAGGAGGGACAGACATTCCTGTCTGTCCCTCCTTTTTTCCTAATACCCTTCCCCGGGCATTGACTCAGTGCCCTCTCGTGGCTCTCCGTCCGCCTGAAAATCGCTGGACACACTCCATCCTCGCACTTCCGTGGAACGCCCGCCCTGCCGGCGTTTTTGCTTTTCTAGGTGGCACAGGCGCTCTTGCCTGTGCGATCGTACCAGGGGTTCAATCGTTTTCGGTTTTGAACCCTGCACTGTAGCCGCTCGACGTGCCTCTTCCGACCCGTCCCCTCTCCAGATTCTCTAGACACCTCTCCGCCCTTTCGCAAATGCAGAAACGGCCTTTCTCCATGTCTTGGTGTAATTTCTTGACCGGGCGGGGTATGATACCGCCTGCGAAGTCCACATCTAGACCACGGCCGTCCGGAGGGCCACGCCATGGCTCACCGCTTCACCATCGGTGTCGAAGAAGAGTTCCAAATCATTGACCCCGCCACCTGCGCGCTCCGTTCTCACGTCATGCAGCTGGTTTCGGCCGCTTCTCCTACCATCGCTGAACAGGTAAAAGGCGAGATGCACCAGTCCATCGTCGAGACTGGCACCAAAATCTGCGAAAACGTCGGCGAGCTGCGCATCGAAATGCACCGCACGCGGGGCGAGCTCGTCGCCGCCGCCGAACGCGTTGGACTGCAGGTCGCCGCCGCCGGCACTCATCCTTTTTCCAGTTGGATCGATCAGGTCATCTCCCCCGGCGAACGCTATGAACACATCGTCGAGGAACTCCAGCAACTCGCTCGTTCCCTTCTGATCTTCGGCATGCACGTTCACGTCGCCATGCCCGATAAGCAGACCACCATCGACATGATGAACATGGTCCGCTATTTCCTCCCGCACCTTCTCGCGCTCTCCACCAGTTCCCCTTTCTGGATGGGCCGCAATACCGGTCTGAAATCTTTTCGCACTACCGTCTTCCGCCGTTTCCCCCGAACCGGCATTCCCGAGCAATTCGAGTCCTGGAGCGCCTACGAAAATTTCGTCAATCTTCTCGTCAAACTGAATTGCATCGACAATGGAAAAAAAATCTGGTGGGACGTCCGCCCTCACCCCATGTTCGGCACTCTCGAATTCCGTATGTTCGATGTCACCACCAAAGTCGAAGAAGCCGTCTCTATCGCCGCTCTTACGCAAGCCATCGTCGTGAAACTCCATCGCCTTTACGAGCGCAACCAGAGCTACCGTCTCTACCGCCGCGCCTTGATTGAAGAGAACAAATGGCGCGCCGCCCGCTACGGCATCGAAGGCAAGCTCATCGACTTCGGCAAAGAAGCCGAAGTTCCCATGCGCGAGCTCACTCTCGAGCTACTCGATTTTGTCGATGATGTTGTGGACGATCTCGGCAGCCGCAGCGCCGTCGAATATATCCATACCATTCTGAAAGACGGCACCAGCGCCGAGCGCCAATTGCGCGTTTATCAGCAAACCGGCGATCTTAAGGATGTCGTCAGGCATCTGGTTTCGGAAACGCGCGGCGTCACCGAACCCCGAACTTCCTCGGCGCACGCAATCAATTAGTAGTATCTGCATATCATCGGGTCTTCGCTTCACCTGTCAGGAGAGACGTCATGAAAAAGGTTGGCCTTCTTTGCGGGCGTGAATACAGCTTTCCCCCTGCCTTCATCGTGCGCGTCAACGAACTCGGCAAGAAAGATGGCGTCGCCGCGGAATTCGCAAAGCTCGGCGGCACGCGCATGGGTGAATCTTCCGGCTACAGCGTCATTGTCGACCGCATCTCCCACGAAGTCGAATACTACCGCGGCTACCTCAAACACGCCGTCCTCCAGGGCGCCTACGTCATCAACAATCCTTTTTGGTGGACCGCTGACGACAAATTTTTCAACTATTCCGTCGCCACAAAGCTAGGCATCGCCATTCCCAAAACCATTCTGCTTCCGCAAAAGGGCTACCCCAGCGACGTCGACATCACCTCCGAATCCCTCCACAATCTCTCCTACCCCGTGGATTGGGATGGCCTGCTCGACTTTGTCGGCCGCCCCGCCATCCTCAAACCCTTCTCCGGCGGTGGCTGGAAGCACGTCTATAAAGTTCACAACAAAGCGGAACTCCTCGCCGCCTACGACAAAACTTCTCCCTATTGCATGACTCTCCAGGAGTTCATCAACTTCGACAAATACGTCCGCTGCTTCACCTTTGGAAAATCCGACATCACTCCCGTTCACTACGATCCCAAAGAGCGAAAATATCTCGTCGATCACAATTACCTCTCCTCCGAGCTCGGCGCTCAGATCGTCAAGGACGCACATACCATCAACGAAGCCCTTGGCTACGAAATGAATACCATCGAATTTGCCGTCCAGGACGGCGTGCCCTACGCCATCGATTTCTTGAACCCTGCTCCCGATATGGAGCGTGACCGCATCACTGAATTTTATTTCGAGCACGTCGTCGACAAAATGGCCCGCCTCGTCATCGACCGCGCTCTCCACGGCGTTGCTTCGTTTCCCTGGCCTCGCTGGGAAGAAATGCTTGGCGTCGGCGCTCCCGCAGGATTCACCGGCGCTCCCAAATCACTCGCGGCCGGCCAATCCCCCGCTCATCTCTCTTCAGGATCGGCGAGTCTCAAATCCACATGACCACTGCACCAACACCTTCGGTAGCTCCCCGCAATCCGGCCGACGAGTGGACCGACATTCTCAAGGCCACGCTCCTTCGCGTTCCCTCTCTCCCGGAGGATTTGTTCAAACGTTTGCGTAAGGCCAAACTCACCTTCGGCGACCGCGTCCATTGCCCGTTCCTCCGCCCCTTTTTCCTCTCCCCCGAGGATGAAGAGCGCGTCCGCTCCGTCGCCGAAACCATCGCCGACCTCGGCGAACGTGTCGTCACTGCCGCCCTCGACGACAAACATCTCTTTGCGCAATTTCACCTGCGCCCCGAGGAAGAACGCCTTGCCCGTCTCACCGTCGCCTTCGGCCGCGCCAGCACCGCTTCGCGCCTCGACGCCTTCCTTCTCCCGGATTCACTGAAGTTCGCGGAATACAACGGAGAATCCCCGGCAGGCGCGGGTTACGCCGAAACTCTCGCCGAAATTTTTCGTGAGCTCCCCGTCATGGGAAAATTCGCGCAGTCCTATTCCGTCCACAGCTATCCGCTCAGCGCCAAACTTCTCGACGCCCTTGTCATGAGCTACGTGGACTGGGGCGGCTCAGCCAGTCCTCCGCAAATCGCTATCGTCGATTGGGAAGACGTTCCCACCTACAGCGAATTCGAGATTCTCCAATCACGCTTCGAAAAAATGGGTGTCCCCACCGTCATCGCCGACCCGCGTGAACTTGAATTTGATGGCCAGAAACTCGTCGCTCACGACAAAAAAATCGATCTCGTCTACCGTCGCATTCTGATCAACGACATCGTCGCCAAACCCGCCGAGTGTGCCGCCCTCGTAAAGGCCTACACCGCCAACGCCGTCTGCGTCGCCAACAACTTCCGCTGCAAAATCCCCCACGTGAAGGCTTTCTTCGCTGTTCTCACCGACGAGCAAAACGGCGCCCTCTTCTCTTACGATGAGCGCGAACTCATCCGCCGCCACATTCCCTGGACGCGCGTCGTCGCCGACGTAAAAACTTCCCATTACGGCCAACCCGTCGAGCTCCTCGCCTTCATCGCCAAAGAACGCGAAAACCTAGTCCTCAAGCCCAGCGACGAATACGGTGGCTCCGGCGTGACTCTCGGCTGGGAAACCGACGAGTCCGCCTGGGATGCGGCCATTGGCCGCGCCCTCTCCGCAAAAAACGGCGCTTGGATCGTCCAGGAACGCATCCCCATCCGCCGCGAAGTTTTCCCTTACATCGCCAACATCGGCAAAGTCGATTATCGCGACATGCTCGTCGACTTCGCTCCCTACCTCTTTCGCGGAAAAGTCTGTGGCTTTCTCACACGCCTAAGCGCCACCGGCCTCGCCAACGTCACCAGCGGCGGCGGCCAGGTCCCCGCCTTCCGCGTCAGCCCGCGAAGCGCCAATGCGTAAACGCCACGAATAGTACGACAAACAGGCTTCCATCTCATCTTGGAGCATCCCGGCAGGACCCCTCTCGTAATCCCTGTGCATCGTGGAAAGGACCTGCCAAAGGGATTGTTTCTCCCGATCCTCAAGGACGACGGGTTTACCATTGAGGAGTTCCGCGCAGGATAAGCATCTGGAAAGTTCCGTAAGAATTGGTAAAATAAATAGATGTACTTTGGCCACCCAGACCCAGAGTTGATGCCCGGCGCCAAGAACGCCGTGGAAACTTGCCTCGGAGTCCGCCCCGGCGAACACGTCGCGCTCATCGCCGACGAAACCAGCCGCTCCGTCGCCGCCAGCATCGCCGCCGCCATCGAAGACCGCGGCGCGCAATACACCGGTTTACTCCTGGAAGATTTCGGCCCGCGCCCCATGACCGCAGCGCCCGCCGACGTCCTCGAAGCCCTCGAAACCGCCGACGTTGGCGCTATGTGCATGACCCCGCAACCCGGCGAACTCGGCGCGCGCATGGCCATCGTCCGTGTCGTCGAACGCCGCCAAATCCGCTACGCCCACATGGTCGGGGTGACTCCCGAAATCATGCAGCAAGGCATGCGCGCCGACTACCGCATGGTGGATCGGCTCAGCGATAAGCTCCGGGAACGCATGCTCCGCGCGCAAACACTCACGGTAAAAACCGAAGCCGGCACGAGCTTTGCCGCACATTTCGATCGCGGCCTCGACTGGGTAAAAACCAGCGGCCTCATCAGTCCGCGCTACTGGTCGAATCTACCCGCCGGCGAAGTCTTTACCACGCCCGCCACCGTCGATGGCACCTTTGTATGCGACGCCACTGCTGGCGATCATTTCAATGGGAAATACGGCGACCTGCAAACCACGCCGATGGTCCTGACAATCGAAGGCGCTCGCCTGACCGGTGTCGATTGCGCCCGTAAAGACCTCGAAGCGGAATTCTGGCAATACTGTCACACTGATGAAAACAGCGACCGTGTCGGCGAGCTCGCTTTCGGCACTAACCTCGGTTTGTCTTCGATGATTGGAATTTTACTACAGGACGAAAAATTTCCCGGCGTCCACATCGCGTTCGGCGACCCCTACGGCAGCCAAACCCACGCCGACTGGAAATCCAAAACCCACGTCGACGTCCTCACCCGCAACTGCGACGTCTGGATCGACGATGACCAAGTCATCTCCAAAGGCCACTACCAGCTCGATCATCTCGGCCTCGACTAGTCTCTAATATTTTCCAGGTTGGTCCAAATCGCTTCGCTAAGTTTCATTGAGCACTGCACGGCTTCGGCCCGCCGCGCGGGCGCCAATTCTATTTTGTAGATCGATACGAGCTCTCAAACACGTACTTGCCGGATCCCACTTCCATGACCACTACGTCGCCATCTTGCCGCGCCTTAGAAATATCGGAGCGCCCGGCCAGTGCCTTCGCTCCCTCGCTAACGTCCTCCAGCTTCGCATTCGGCACGCGTACCGTTGCTGTCGTATTCGCTGGCACCTCAATCTTCAGAGTCAACTTCCCATCAGCAATCGTCCAACCTGAAGCTACGCGCCCGTACATGCTCTCGACCGACGTGCTTGCCGACGTCAGCCCGCCGCCAGGATGTGGCTCTACCAATATATGTTTGTATCCTGGTGCCGCTTCGTCCAACTCAAGGCCCGCCACGACGCGATACATCCAGTCTCCAATCGCTCCGTACGCGTAGTGATTGAAGGAATTCATCCCCACATCCTGAAAACTTCCGTCAGGTTTCTGGCCGTCCCATCTCTCCCAAATCGTGGTCGCGCCTTGCGTCACCGGATAAAGCCACGACGGATACTCGGTGCGGTTGAGCAACATGTACGCCTCATCCAAATATCCATAATCACTCAACGCTTTGCATAGCACCGGCGTCCCCAAAAATCCTGTCGTCAAATGTTTGAACGTCCTTACATCTTCCGCCAGCCGTGCCGCCGCACCGGCCCGCATCGCGGGCGGCAGCAAATCAAACTCCAGCGCCAGCGCATATGCCGTCTGCGTATCCGAAGACAACCTCCCGTTCGGCGTCACGAATTCCTTCACAAACGCCACGCGGATTTTCTGCTCCAGATCCGCGTACTCTGCCGCTTCTTCGCGCTTCCCAAGCACCGCCGCCGTCTTCGCCAGCAATTCCGTCGAACGCGCAAAATACGCTGTCTGCAGAAAATCCTTTGCCGTAGTGGCTCCCGGATAATCCGATCTCGTCGTCGCAAACGCCAGCCAGTCTCCAAAGCTGAATCCGTTGCTCCAGATATATTTGTCTCCAGCTTGGTGGCGCATGTACTCCACCCACGCCTTCATACTCGGATACTGCTCCTCCAAAATCCGCTTGTCCCCAAACGCCTGGTACATCGTCCACGGCAACACCACCGCCACGTCCGCCCATCCCGCCGACGCCGCCGCTCCCTTCCGCGTGTCATGCGTCAACGCGTTCGGAATCACAAACGGGACCGCCCCGTCGTCTTCCTGGTCCAGCGCCACGTCCCTCAACCATTTTGTATAAAACGCCGCCGTATCAAAATTGTAGGAAGCTGTCGGCGCAAACACCTGCGCATCTCCCGTCCAGCCCAGGCGCTCATCGCGTTGCGGGCAGTCCGTCGGCACATCCACAAAATTCCCCTTCTGGCCCCAGATAATGTTGTGCTCCAACTGGTTCAGCATGGCGTTTGAACTTTCAAAGGTTCCCGTCCTCGGCATCGCCGAATGCACCACCACTCCCGTAAAATCTTCCGGCTTCACTTCTCCCGGCCAGCCACTCACCGCCACATACCGGAATCCCTGAAACGTAAAATGCGGCTCATACACTTCCGTTCCCCCGCCGCGCGTCGTGTATCGAATCGTCTCCTTGGCTGTCCGCAAATTCGCTGTATAGAAATTCCCTGCCTTGTCCAGTACCTCCGCGTGCCGCAGCGAGATTGTCGTTCCCGCCGGCGCTATCACGCGGAACTTCACCCAGCCCACCATGTTCTGCCCCATATCGAGGACGGTATCTCCGGCTGGCGTCTTCAACACTTTCGCAACCTTAAGTTCCTCAATCTTCTTCACCGGAGGCCCTGCCGGCGCCACGATTTTCGCTTTCGGCGCATCGATCGCCGCTACGCTTTTCCAATCCTTGTCATCGAAACCTGCGGCGCTCCATCCCGCTTTTTCCAGCCGCGCGTCGTACTCCTCGCCGTCATAAATGTCCGACCACACCACCGCTCCCGTCGCCGACTTCCAGTTCTCGTCGCTCGTCACGATCTCCTGCGTCCCGTCCGTATACCGGATCACCAGTTGCGCCAGCAGGCCCAATTTCTTGCCGTAAACATTCCTCCGCTTTTCCCACCCACTTCTTCCGCGGAACCACCCATCTCCGAGCATCGCTCCCAAACAATTTGCTCCACTCTTCACCATTCCCGTCACGTCAAACGTTTCGTACTGAATTCGAAAATCGTAAGCCGTCCATCCCGGCGTGAAATATTCTTCTCCCACACGCTTCCCGTTTAGCTCCAACTCATACAATCCCATCGCCGACGCATACAATCTTGCGCGTTCCACTTTTTTCTTCGCATTGACCGAAAACTCTCGCCGCATCATCGGCGCTGGATTCGACTTCGTCTCATCCTCCGAAAGGCCCGGCGTAATCCATTTCGCCTTCCAATCTCCCGCTTCGAGCAAGCCCATCTCCCATCGCGCCGCGTTGCTCCATTCCGACAGATGCCCGCGGTTATCCGCCACCTTCACCTGCCAAAAATAAGTTCTCCCACTAGCCAAAGCCGGCCCTGCATATTCCACCTGCGTCGACGCATCCGAAGCCTGCGTCCCGCTGTCCCAAATCACTTTCCCCTTGGCCAGCTCCGCTTCCGACCCAGCCACGCGCACCTCATAGCTGGTCTGCATCACGCCTTTTTCTGTGCTCACCAGCTCCCAGCTCAACCGCGGCTTCGGTACATCGATGCCCATCGGATCTACTTTGTACTCGCACCGCAAATTCTTCACTACGAGCGCCGTCTCTCTTTGCGCAGCTGACGCGCGCGGAGAAACCACAGCCGCGGCACAAACCACCGCTGCCACCACCGCGAAACCCATCACTACCATTTTCCGATTCACGCGCATCATCCTCGACCTCCTCGCCTTCGCCAGCCTCGCAAACACACCCACACGTCCCGCCATGTTCTACCACACAATTCGGCTTACTCCGCTTGAGTTATCTTAATCTTCCAAAGTGGGCAAACTTTGAAGCACCTGCGAAGCTCTGGGCCGGTTCGTCACCGCATCGTCCTTCCGTATTTTTCCATCGCGGAAGACCAAAACACGTTTGGCAAATTGCGCGATGTCGTGCTCATGCGTGACCAGCACGATCGTAAGACCCTTATCGTTCAAATTCTGAAAAATCTCCATGATCTCGACGGACGTCCGGCTGTCAAGATTTCCGGTCGGCTCGTCCGCGAGCAAAATCGACGGCCGGTTTACCAACGCTCGCGCAATCGCCACGCGCTGCTGCTGCCCTCCCGACATCTGCGAAGGAAAATGCTGCGCCCGTTCCGCCAAGCCCACCATCGCCAAGGCCTCGGCAGCCCGCTTGGAGCGCTCCGCTTTGTCGATTTTCGTATAGAGCGTCGGCAACTCCGTATTTTCGAGCGCCGTGGTGCGCGCCAGCAAATTGAATCCCTGAAACACAAATCCAATCTTCTGGTTTCGTATCAGCGCGAGCGCCCTTTTATCGTGCTGCGAGACGTCCGTCCCTTCCAGCAGATATCTCCCGGTGCTCGGCTTGTCGAGACACCCCAGCATATTCATGAAGGTCGACTTTCCGCTGCCGCTCGCGCCCATAATCGCCACAAATTCGCCGCGCCCGATGTCCACGCTCACGCCGCGCAGCGCGTGCACGCGAGTTTCGCCCAAGTCGTAATATTTGTGCACATCTTCGACGCGTATCACCGCGCTAGCCGCCGCGCCGTTCAGCGTCTCCGAAACCTGGTTGATTGCCGCCATCGATATTCCTGGAATTGCCTTGCTTCGCCTTCGCTTACCGCCGTATCCCGCCTAACCCCTCGGATTTCGGCGCAATGGAACGAATAATCACGTCGTCCCCTTCTTTCAGCGTCCCCTTCAAAACTCCGCTTACTTCCGTAAACGCGTGATCCGTAATGCCGAGCGAAACTTTCACCGGTTCCATCGTGTTATCCGCGTGCAGCTTCCAAACCACGGCGCTGTCTCTCTTCGGCGGGTGCGGAGGGTTCTGCGCACCCGCCGCACCTTGCCCACCATTGCCCGCCACGCCACCGCCAGACGTCTCCTCAGCCGCCACCTTCTGCTCGCCGGCATCAATCCCGTACTGCTTATAAACCGCCAGAATCTCCTCCGCCGACATGGGGGGCTTATACCGCAGCGCCGTATTTGGAAGCTTCATCGCGTTCTTCACGGTGTCGACAGGAATCGTGACGTACGCCGTCATCCCTGGAAACAATTTCAACTCCGGATTCGCGAACTCAATAATCGTGTCGTACGTCACCACGCTCTGCACTGTCGTCGCATTCATCCGTACCTGGCTAACGACTCCATGAAACGTGTCCTTGGGAAATGCATCCACTTTGAAGCTCACTGGTTTCCCAATCTTGATGTTCCCGACGTCCGATTCGTCCGTCTTTGCATACACCCACATCTTGGTCAGGTCCTGCGCAATCGTAAAAATCGTCGGCGCCTGCAGCGACGCCGCCACGGTCTGGCCAACGTCCACATTGCGCGCGACAACCGTGCCGTCGATCGGCGAACGGATCACCGTGTAATCCAAATTCGTCTGCGCCACGGCAACAGCAGCATCTTTCTGACTGACCTGGGCTTGCGCCTGCGTCACGTTTGCGTCAGCTGCTCCTACCGACGCCTTAGCAGAGTCATAATTCGACTTCGCAAGATCCAGCTGCTGCTGGCTCATCACGCCATCTCGCGTCAGCCCAAGCGCTCGGTCGTAGTCCGCCTTGGTTTGCACCATCCCCGCCTTTGCTTTCTCGAGGTTGGCCCGCGCCGCGACCAGATTCGCCTTGGCATTTTCCAAATCTGCTGTCGCCTGCAGCAGCGCACCCTTGAACAAAGCCGGATCAATCAGCGCCACCACATCGCCCTTATGCACGCGTGAATTAAAATCCGCGTTCAATTTCGCAATGCTTCCCGAAACCTGCGAGCCGACCTGTACGGTGATCACGGCGTTGATCGTCCCCGTCGCCTCCACCACATCGTCAATCTCTCCGCGTTCCACTTTCGCCGTAAAGTGCTGCGCCTGCGCGTTGTGGTTCAACCCAAACGCCACAAACAGCCCAATGATCACCACAACACCCGCCAAAATCAGCCACCGTCCACTCTTCTTCATCGACCGTCCCTGAACTCAAAATCTCCCGAAGCTCTCATTCGTATCGCAGCGCTTCAATGGGGTCGAGCAGCGAAGCCTTCCGCGCCGGGTAATATCCAAAAAACACGCCCACGGCCACCGAGAACACCGCCGCCACTACAATCGACTCCACTGACATCACCATTGGCCACTTCAAAGTCTGCCCCACCATGTACGACCCGAATATCCCAAACAAAACGCCCGCCGCGCCTCCCACGAGACTCAACATGATCGACTCGCCTAGAAACTGCAGCTGTATCGCTTCTTCCGTCGCACCCACCGCTACGCGCACTCCAATCTCCCGCGTTCGCTCTGTCACCGAAACGAGCATCACGTTCATAATCCCGATTCCGCCGACAAGCAGTGAAACCGAAGCAATCGCAATCAGCAAAATCGTCAAAGTTTTGCTGGCATCCAACTGCGCTTGAATAATGTCTTCCGGATTGCGGATGTTGAAGTCATCCTCTTCTTCTGGCCGCAAATGATGCCGGTCGCGCAAAACCGCCGTCGCCTCCTGTCCCGCCATTTTCACCGCGTCCTGCGACACCGCCGAGCACAAAATATCGTCCAGCCAGGTAATCCCCTTCAATTTTTTCTGAGCCGTGGTAAAGGGAATGATGATCGTGTCGTCCTGATCCTGCCCCGAAAGCGATAGCCCCTTCGGCTGCAGCGTTGCCACCACTTTGCATGGCAAGCTATTTACGCGAATCACCTTTCCCACTGGATCTTCCACACCAAACAACTGATCCCTTACGGTCCGCCCGAGCACACACACGTCCGCCGCCCGATCTACATCGTCCTGTGAGAAAACCGCACCCTGATCCACGAACCACCGCTTGATCTCAAAATATTCCGGCGAAACTCCGCGGTACGAGGTATGCCAATTTTGGTTGCCATAAACCACCTGCACCGGATCGTCCACATTCGGCGACACACTTTTGATCAGCGAAATCTGGTTCTTGATCGCCAGCGCGTCCGCATAAACCAAAGTCTTCGTATCGTGTGTCCCTGTCCGCACGCCGTTAACGGCCCGTCCACCCGCCTCCACCCAAACAAAGTTGTCGCCCAAATTATTGAGTTGCTGCTCGACGCGCGCCTGCCCCGCCTTACCAATGGCCACGACACAAATCACGGCCGCAATTCCGATCGTGATCCCCAGCACCGTCAACACGCTGCGCATCTTGTTCCGAAGCAGCGCCACAAGCGCCGACCGAAATAGAGCCGAATAATTCACTTCGCCTCCTTGCACCCGCCGAGTCTCAATCAGCCATCACGGGCGAGCATACTCCATCCCATACCGATACTGGCCAATTCACGCAGCCCGCTTCGGCCGCGAACCGCTCGCCATTCCGCTCTTTGTTTTCGCAGGACTCGCTGCTGGCAATTTTCGCTGCTGCGACCTAAATCCAGCATAAATAGCGACACATCCGCATCGACGGTGATGTTTCGACACTCTTTAAATTGTTGGAAGGCCGCGGCTCCTCCGCACGCGTTATACTTCACCGCGTTCAATGCCCCCGGCAACCGCCTGAACGGTTGGCCATTCACAGGAGTTCAAAAAAAATGCGCGATCTGAATCGCCGCTCGTTCGTTGGTGCCGCACTTTCCGCCTTTCCGATGGCGGCCCTGGCGCAATCTATCAAGACTTCCACGCCGGCGGTCAAAGCCGCTCTCGTTCCCCAAGGCGAAGACCGCCAAGGCGAGCACCACAACATCGGCATCAGCACCACAGATTTCAAGGTCACCACGCAGGACAGCGGCGGCGCCCTCTTTCTCTTCGAGCACACCACTCACAAGAAGGGCGGCCCGCCACGCCACTTGCACCACAACGAAGATGAATGGTTTTACGCAATCGAAGGAGAGTACATTCTGGAAGTCGGCTCCGACCGCTTCCATCTGAAAGCCGGCGATTCGATTCTCGCCCCACGCGAAATCCCTCACGCCTGGGCCTTCGCCGGTGACACTTCCGGCAAAGTTCTCATCGCCTTCGCTCCCGCCAACAAGATGGAAGCTTTCTTTCGCGACAATGCCAAGCGCTTCAGCGGCGGCAATTATGCCAACGATGCGGAAATTTACCGCGCGTATGGCATGGAACTCATCGGCCCACCGCTCTCGGTGAGCATGATAGCCGCAGCCGCAGCTACCAAACGTATGTCCCCACCGACTCCTTCACCCAATTTTGTCTCGAAAGATTTGCCGTGGTATCTCACAGCAAACTTCTGCGCCGTCTTCCCTTCGTTCACCACAACCAACACGGTCTTGCCACCAGGAACAGAAAACGCCACATTCCGCAACCCCGCCGGCTCGCTCGACCCAATCCTCACCGATCCCGGCCTCACAAACTTCGAGAAATGTGCCATCGCGTAGTACGCCAGGTTCCGCGTCACGTCATTCCCATCAATGGTCACCGCTCCTTGACAAATCGGGCAACCGCCATTGTCCGTATGGGGCTCGAACTTTGAATTCGCCGCCAAATTCCACAGCAAAACGTTCCGGCTCCAGTTCTGAAGCGCGCCGAAAAACGTTCCCGCGACGGGCTTCGCGATCGAAATCCGTCCGCTCTCCGTAGGTTCCACCGCCATGAACTCCGTAAAGTACAAATTCTTCTGGGGAAACGCATTGTGCACTTCGCTCATCGCCGCAATCTCCCCTCCATATAAGTGAAAGCCCGACCCATCCACATAGCGGTTTGCCGCCGCATCCTTCAAAATCGATATCGCATACTCCGGCACATCGCAATTGTGATCGTAGAGAATGATCTTCGTCCGTATTCCCGCCGCCGCAAACGCCGGTCCCAGATGCTCCTTGATGAACAGCCCCTCTTGCTCGGCCGACATCAACATGCTCGGGGTATTTTTGTCGTTCAGCGGCTCGTTCTGCACCGTAATCGCCGCGATTTGGATCCCCGCAGCTTTCATTTCCTGAATGTATTTCACGAAATACTTCGCATAGCTCGCGTAATACTCAGCCCTCAGTCTTCCGCCCTTGGCGTTGCCGTTGATCTTCATCCACGGCGGTGCCGACCACGGCGACCCCAATATTTCAATCGCGGGATTTATAGCGAGGATTTCTTTCAAAACAGGGATGAGTTCCACGTGATCCGCTGCGAGACTAAACTTCTTCAACTCCGGATCGGTCTCTCCTGCGGCCAAATCATCGTACGAATAAACATGATCGTTCAGGTCTGACGACCCAATGCTGATCCTTAAATAACTGATCCCAATATTCTTCCCGTCAACGCCAAAAAGTTCATGCAGCAGCGCCGCTTTCTTTGCCGCATCCATCCGCGCCAGATGCTGCGCGCTCCCTCCTGTCAATGCAAACCCAAATCCATCAATCGTCTGAAATTTCCTGTGCTCATCGAGCTCAATGACGGATTCCTGCGCAGCGCTGGGTTCTTGACTCGCTGCCTTCTCGAACTTCAATAGCGGCTTCTGCTCCTCAAACACCGCCGACTTGTCCGCATTCGTCAACCAGACCTGCACATCCGAGCGCGTCTGTCCCCGCAGCGCCACACACACAACTGCCAATCCACAAATTACCAGCCCCGCCACCAATCGGGTCTTCAAGCCGCCCCTCCGTTGCGCTTCCCCGCCCCGATTTAAGGATTTACTCAAAAGAGTCGGGCTACATATTCCCGCATTTGGTGCTTCCAGTAAGGCCAGTCGTGCCCGCCCTCCGGGCCCCAGTTATCCAGCGAATGCCGAATTCCCTTCCTCGAAAGAATCTCCGACATGCGATACGTTGGCCCGCTGTTCTCCCAGGCGCCTGTGCCAGTCGAGAGGTGGATGTCGCACGAGGCAAGCTGCCCCAACAGCCATGGATCGTTCAAGTTCGCCATGTAGTCCACGGGATTGTTGAAATAAAAATTGTCGTCGTACATCCCGTCCATAAAATTCCGTACATCGTAAACTCCCGACATCGCGAAGCAGCGCTTGATCACGTCTGGATGCTTGAACAGCGAATTCGCCGAGTGATACGCGCCGAACGACGCGCCCATGGTGGACACCGCGATCCCCGGGCTCTGGCAATTGTCCCAAATGAAAGGAACCACTTCCTCCCGGAGGTAGGAATCGAACACGGTCTGCACGTAACTGCGGTGAAAGGGATGCGCGCCCTTGTTGTAAAAGCTGAGCCCGTTGATCGAATTGATGCTGAAAACTTTTATTTTTCCGCCGTCAATGAAATCGGCGAGCGCGCCGATCATGCTCTGGCCTTCGAGTTCAAACTCATCGCCCGCGCTCGTGGGGAATCCAAGTATCGGCTGTCCCCAATGGCCGTGCACAAGCACGCCCATGTCGAGGCCGAGCCGGTGCGAATACCAGCGGTGATATTCACGTTTCATAGTTGGCTCCTCGCACTCCGTGCGGGGACAGAAAGTATGCCAGCCCAGCCCGGATTCGGGCAATGGAATTGAACTGGGAACCAAACGCCGCGCTGGGTGTATATTTGTCGTTAGAAAAGTTAGCCAACGGAGAGAGACTTCATGGCCGCGCCGAGCACAACGAATCGTCCAACTCCCGAACGCATCTTTGGTTTCATGAACGCGTTCCAGCAGACCGAAGCCCTAAAGGCGGGAATCGAGCTGGATGTCTTCACTTCGATCGGCGAGGGTGCGAACACTTCGCAACTTCTCGCGGCAAAAACAGGCGCTTCCGAACGCGGATTGCGGATCCTGTGCGACTATTTGACGATCATGGGTCTCCTCGCGAAAGAAAACGGGCGCTACGCCCTAACAGAAGAGTCCGCCCTTTTTCTCGACAAGCGTTCGCCGGCATCTCTCAACGCTGTGACTGGTTTTCTCGCGAGTCCCTGGCACAAGAAAAATGTGGAAGCTCTCACCGAGGCCGTCCGCAAGGGCGGAACCGCCGGAACACAAGGCGACAACTCCAAGCCGCAGGATGAAGTGTGGGTGGCGTTCGCGCGCTCGATGGCCAAGCTCACCATCCCGGCGGCAAACTTCATTGCCGAACTTCTTGGCGCTGCGCAAGGCAAGCCTTGTACTGTGCTGGACATCGCCGCCGGGCACGGCAACTACGGCATCACCATCGCCAAGAAAAATCCAAATGCGAAAATCGTCGCTGTGGATTGGCCATCGGTGCTGGCCGTTTCACAGGAAAATGCGCAAGCCGCCGGTCTTTCCGGGCGTTATTCCACGCGCCCCGGGAGTGCTTTTGAAACGGACCTCGGCAGCGGCTACGACTATGTTCTGCTCACAAATATCTTCCACCATTTCGACATGCCCACTTGCGAACAATTGATGCGCCGCGTGTATACGGCGCTGAAACCCGGGGGCAAGGCCGTTACTCTCGAGTTTGTGCCGAACGAGGATCGCGTAACTCCCCCCGGCGGCAGCCGGCTTCAGCCTCAATATGCTGGTCGGCACCGATGCCGGAGACGCGTATACTTTTTCGGAGTACGAAAAAATGTTCAGCAATACTGGTTTTGCGAAAACGACGTTGCACCCGGTAACGGGAATGCCGCAGCAGGTGCTGATCTCCGAGAAGCCCGAATGAAAAAGAAAAAAACAGCCAAAAAAAAGGCAAAGAAAGCCGTAAAGAAAACTGCGGAAAAACTTTCTCCGAATGCCGACGCCGGCCTCCGCGAACAGTTGGTCCATCTGTTAAAAGGCGGCGGCGCGCACGTCCACTTCATGGACGCTCTGGACGATTTCCCCGCCGGCAAATATGGGACCTTTGCGAATGCGCTCCCGCATACGGGCTGGCAGTTGCTGGAACACTCCCGCATCGCGCAGTGGGACATCGTGGGTTTCAGCAAAAATCCGAAGCACGTTTCGCCGGATTTTCCTGGTGGGTATTGGCCGAAATCGCCCGCGCCTCCGAATGACTCCGCTTGGGCCGAAAGCGTCGCGGCTTTCCAGCGCGATCTTCAGGAGATGGTTCGCCTGGTGCAAAATCCAAAGACGGACCTGTTCGCCAAAATTCCGCATGGCCAGGGGCAAACCATTCTGCGCCAGGCCCTGCTTCTCGCAGATCACAATGCGTATCACCTCGGCCAATTCGTGGATTTGCGGCGCGCTCTGGGAGCGTGGCCCGAAACATAGATCGCAGCGCATTTGCGGCAGCAAACGCACATGCTTGCAAGTATTGGAATTGGCGGTAGGATGATGCACGAGAACTGCTGGCAAGCAATTTAAATGCAGCATGGGGGCACCATGTTTCACATTGAGAATCTTTCCACAAGTGAGCGTGAAGCAGGAAACAACCGGCGTGATTTCCTGAAAGGAATTCTGGGAGCCGGCGCATTTGTGCTCGGCGTTTCCATGATGCCTGAGCAGCTTTTCGCAGCCGCAACCGGCGGGAACGTTGGCGATCCCTTTCCGCCGTCGGAGATAGCTCCGCTGCAACCCAGCGTCTATTTGGCGATCGGCACCGATGGAACGGCGTACGTCATTGCGCACCGTTCGGAGATGGGAAATGGAGTCCGCACGTCCTTGCCGCGAATCGTCGCCGAAGAGTTGGATGCCGATTGGAAGCGCGTGAAAGTCGTACAAGCGATTGGCGCCGAAAAATACGGCGACCAGGACACCGACGGCTCGCACTCCGTGACCAGCTTTTTTGTGCCGCTGCGCGAAGCAGGAGCTTCCGCGCGGTTGATGCTGGTGCGCGCGGCTGCGCAGCAGTGGGGCGTGCCGGCGACAGAATGCTCGACAGAACTGCACAACGTCATCCACAAAGCATCGGGGAAAAAAGCGGGCTACGGCGAGCTCGCCGCTGCCGCTTCCAAATTGGAAGTGCCGAAAAAAGAAGAGCTGAAGCTGAAGCCGCGCAGCGAATGGCGTTACATCGGAAAGCCCGCCTCGAGTTATGACCTGAAGGATCTGTGCACCGGCAAAGCGAAATTCGGACAAGACACACACATGGCCGGGATGCTCTACGCGACCGTCGCGCATCCGCCGGTGCTCGGCAGCACCGTGAAATCTCTGGACGATTCCGCAACGCTTGCAGTTTCCGGCGTGAAGCAAACGGCCACCATCGACACGTTCAAGCCGCCGGTCCTTTATCAAGCACTTGGCGGAGTGGCTGTGCTCGCGGACAGTACCTGGGCCGCATTTCAGGGTAAAAAGAAATTGAATGTCGTGTGGGCGAACAGCTCGCACAAGGTGTTCACGTCCGATCCCTACAAAAAAGAGCTGCAGGAAACTTCGCGGAAACCCGGCAAAGTGGTGCGCGAAGTCGGAGATGTGGACGCGGCGTTTGCTAAGGGTGGAAAAATTATCGAGGCGGAGTATTACGCGCCGCTGCTGGCGCACGCGCCGATGGAGCCGCCCGCAGCGCTCGGCGTTTACAAGGATGGAAAGGTCGACGTGTGGGCGCCGACGCAAAGCCCAGTCGGTGCGCGTGACGCGATTGCAGCGGCAGTCGGCGCGAAGAAAGAAGATGTGACGGTGCACGTAACGCTTTTGGGCGGAGCGTTTGGCCGAAAATCGTTCCCCGATTTTGCGGTCGAAGCAGCAGTGCTCGCGAAAAAGACTGGCAAACCTGTGAAAGTGGTCTGGAGCCGCGAGGACGACATCAAGTTTGACAGCTATCATTCCGTTTCCGCGATGTACATGAAAGCAGCGCTGGGCGAGGATGGAAAACCGACGGCCTGGCTGCAGCGAACGGTATTTCCTCCCATCGGCTCGACATTCAAAGACGGCGAACAATATTCGGATGCGGATGAACTTGGATTGGGCTTCAGCGATTTGCCGTTTGCGATTCCCAATCACCGCTCCGAAAACGGTCCGGCTACGGCGCACGTGCGCATCGGATGGTTGCGCTCCGTGGCGAACATTTATCACGCATTCGCTATTCAATCCTTCACGGATGAACTGGCAATCGCAGCAGGAAAAGATCCGGTCGAATACGCGCTGCAACTTCTGGGGCCGGACCGCATCATTCCCAAGAGCGAATTGCCGAAAGATTATTCCAACTACGGCGCGGACTACGCGCAATACCCGATCGACACGGCACGATTCAAGCGGGTCGTGCAGCTTGCGGCGGAAAAATCGGGCTGGGGAAAGAAAAAACTCGGCAACGGAGTCGGGATGGGGTTTGCGTTGCATCGCAGCTTCTTGACCTACGTCGCTTCCGTTGTGCAAATGCATCTCGATGATGCAGGACGAGTTCACGTTGACCGCGTGGACAGCGCGCTGGATGCGGGAACCGTCGTGAACCCGGAGATGGTGAGGAACCAATTCGAGGGCGCGGCCGTGATGGGAACGAGCGTCGCGTTTTATGGAGAAATTACGGCGACGAACGGCGCCATCGACCAATCCAACTTCGACGGTTATCCGGTGGCGCGTATGAACACTGCGCCACGCGAAGTGCATGTGCACATCGTGCCGAGCGAAGCACCTCCAGGCGGCGTCGGCGAGCCGGGTTTGCCAGCATTTGCACCGGCGCTCTGCAATGCGATTTTTTCCGCGACCGGCAAGCGCATTCGCGAATTGCCGCTTACCAAAGTGGGCCTGGCCTAACCGTGCTCAAAAGAAGTCTGTTGCTTTTCACTGCGCTCATTGTCGCGGTCTCGCCGCTCCATGCGCAGCGCAAGCCCGTCCTGCCACAAATCGATCTGCCGCATCCCTATTACTTCCGTGAAATGTATTTGCCGCAGTTGACGAGCGGTCCGAGCAGCGTGGCGTGGTCGCCGGATTCGAAAGAAGTGGTGTACTCGATGGCGGGATCTTTGTGGCGGCAGAAGATTGATTCTACGGAGGCGCAGCAAATCACGGATGGCGCGGGATACGACTACCAGCCGGACTGGTCGCCGGATGGAAGGAGCGTCATTTATGTTTCGTATCAGAAAGATGCGATGGAATTGTGGCTGCTGGATTTGGCGTCCGGAAAATCGCAGCAAGTGACGGGCGGCGGCGCGGTGAACGTGGAACCGCGATGGTCGCCCGACGGAAAACGAATTGTTTTTGTTTCGACTTCCTACAACAAGCGGTTTCACGTCTTTCGCGCGGACGTGAATGGCGGAAAACTCGAAAACGTGGCGCGGCTGACGGGAGAAACGAAGAGCGATTTGCCGCGCTACTACTACAGCCAGTTTGATACGGAAATCAGCCCGGTGTGGACGCGCGACGGCAAAGAGATTCTGTTCGTCTCGAATCGTGGACACATCCAAGGAAGCGGTGGATTCTGGCGCATGCGGGCGGAGCCCGGCGCCAAAGCGCACGAAATTCATTACGAAGAGACGAATTGGAAAGCACGCCCGGATTTTTCGCCGGACGGCTCGCGCATGGTTTACAGCTCGTATCTCGGGCGGCAGTGGCACCAACTCTGGCTGATGCCCGCAAACGGTGGCGACGCTTTTCCGATTTCGTACGGCGATTGGGATGACACGAACGTTCGCTGGTCGCCCGACGGAGAGCGACTGGCATTCATTTCCAACAAGGAATGGAACACGGGACTCGCGATTCAGGAATTCGGGAGTGGGAGCGCAAGAGCGATTGCAGCTGAGAATCGACGATATCTGCGGCCAAGAAGGAAGATCAGCATTTCCGTTGTGGATGAGAAGGGAAAGCCGCAGTTTGCCCGTATCTCAGTTACGGACGAAGTTGGACGTTTCTACGCCCCGAATGCCGAGTGGACGTGGATTCAGGCGGATGACGGCTACGATCGGAGCGGCTCTCCGTTCGAGGCTCACTATTTCTATGCAAAAAGTTATCCGGAGGGCATCGCTATCGAAGTGCCAGAAGGGCCAGTCACGATCGACGTGACGAAGGGCTTTGAGTACGGCGCAATACATCGGACCACCGATTCGAGGACGGCGACGGCGAGCGATCTGACCTTTCATTTAAAAAAACTGGACTGGGGACGCGGACCCGGGCCGAAATGGGTAAGCAGCGATTTGCACGTACATATGAACTACGGCGGTACTTACAGAAGCGAGCGGGAAGTTCTTCTGGAGCAAGCGGACAGCGAGGGAGTACGCATCGTCAACAATTTGGTAGTCAACAAAGAGCAGAGATTTCCGGACATTCAGTCCGCATTGTTCAACGAAGTGCTGAAATACTTCTCATGGAACGCCACGGACCTGTTGGGGCAAGAGTTTCACACGAGTTACTGGGGGCACCGGGGAATCTTGAATTTAAAGGACCACTTACTCTTACCGGGGTACGCGGGTTATCCGAACACTGCGGCGGCGAGCTTGTATCCGATGAATGCGGACGTATATGACATGGCGCATGCGCAGGGATCGCTAGTGGGAGCAGTGCATCCATTTGACGAAGCGCCTGACCCGTTTACGGATCCCCCGCAACGAATCACGGATGAGTTGCCGGTCGACGTGGCACTGGGAAAACTGGATTACATGGAGATTGTAGGATTCAGCGATCACAAATCGACCGCTGCAGTTTGGTACAAGTTGCTGAATCTCGGATTTCGATTGCCGGCGGGCGGGGGGACTGATGCGACGACGAACTATGCGGCGCCAATTCGCGGTCAAGTGGGAATGGATCGCGTCTATGCTTTGATTCCGGGGGGCCCAGTAAGTGTGGATGCCTGGGTGGATTCGTTGAAAAACGGGCGAACGTTTGCGACGAATGGGCCGCTGATTGAATTTACGCTTGGGGGACAGCCCGTTGGAGAGGAACTGAAATTTGAAGGCGCGCAGGCGGCTGTGCCGTTTACGGCGAAGCTGCGGTCGATTGTGCCGGTGGATCATTTGGAAGTGGTGTGTAACGGGCGAGTGGCGCAGAAGCTGAAACTTGAGGGGAAGCGCGATGCGGCGGATGTTGCGGGGACGCTGCCGTTGAAGGAGAGCGGATGGTGCTTGTTGCGGGCTTCGAGCGACGGCGCGGAGTATCCGGTGCTGGACAATTATGTATACGCGACGACGAGCCCAGCGTATGTGACGATTGGCGGGAAGGCGCCGCATTCATCGGAGGATGCGAAATACTTTGCGGCGTGGATTGCGCGGACAATGGAGGTCACATCGAACTATCCCGACTGGAATTCGGCAGCGGAAAAAGAGTACGTATTGAGGCGGCTGGGGGAAGCGAAAGCGATCTACGAAAAGCTAGCTATGCCCCGTCCCTGAATCGCCGGCGGAAAAAAATGCGGAATCACTCGTTAGCTCTTGGAAGCGCCACCGCCCTGCTGCTCGCTGCCACACTTGCGTTGCTCCACGGACAAAATATTCCGAAGCATGGGTATTTGCAGAAGGCGG
>CAVVMU010000006.1:0-158176 GCA_963749435.1 uncultured Acidobacteriota bacterium
AGTTCCTCCGCCGCAACGATCTGGGTGGCAACGCCTTTCTGTTGATTCGCCACACCGGCATGCGCATCGGTGAGTGTGCCGATCTGTCCTCCGACTGCCTTCGCTCTACCGGTCCGAATCAATGGGCGGTTCATGTGCCACTCGGCAAACTCAAAACAGAACGTATGGTCCCCGTAGATCCCTTTGTGTGTGAACTCGTCCAACGCCTCCGATTCTTTCGTTCGCTTGATCCCCTGCCTGCCGATGGACGGCTCTTTGTCCGTCCGGGCGCGAAAGACACGCTCCTTCGTCACTTTCGTGATTATTTACATCAAGTCTGCCATTCGCTCGGCCTTTCCACCGGCATCGTCCCACACCAGCTTCGCCACACCTATGCCTCGGAGATGCTTCGAGCCGGTGTTGGCTTGGTCGCGGTGATGAAATTACTCGGTCACACCTCTCCCGAGATGACCATGCAATATCTTGATGTGACGTTGAATGATCTCGAGAGGGAATTCCAGCTGGCTCGCTCAAAACCTCGGCATCTTGTTCCGCAGCCGAGAGTGCCATCTGCTGTGCTTCGAGAAGGCCTCGGCGGCGTGATCGATTCTTTGCTCGCTGCTCAACATGTGCTCGAAATGTTCCGTCGTGAACTACCACACGGTACCTCTCGCCTTCGCCTCGACCGTCTATCCAACCGCCTCACCAAAATCCTCAGAGAAGCGCGCAAGCTCGCGACGCCCTGAGAATGGGCAGAGATTGGCCGGTAATGTCGGATTACCGGACATTTGACGTACTAGCACTGCACGTCTACGGTTAGCGCGTAACCACACTTTTACTGCGAAGCAGTTTTCTCAATGGTCACCGCAGTGCCATTGTGTCCTTCGCAAAGGAAGACTGGGTGCGCAACGGCAACGTCAAGCATTCCATAGGCATAATACTTGCCGGGAACCTGGGCAGCCACCTTTTTCAGGGCTTGGCTGAGCGGAATAGACTCCTGAGTGTGCAGTGATACTCCATACTTAGTTAAGCCATCGCACACTGTAAATGTCACGCTGCCATCTGTTTGATTGACCAAGGACTGAAGGACAGTTTGCAAGTCTACGTTGTCGTAGCTTGCCGAAATCATCTGGGACATTTTCTTTCTTTCCTGCCAATCAGGAAGACGGCGTTCCGTGAAGTAAACAACACTCAGCAGAATCACTGCCACGATTATCGTCTCAATGATGGTCGAGCGTCGCCAGAGTTTCATGGTCGCAGGTCTCTCCACGTTATCGTAGAGAAGGTTTTGAATCAAAGAATTCGTCCAAGATGAGAAAGCCGAGATTGGCGGAGGTCAAAGCACCCGCCAAGTACATTCAAGTGGACGATTAGTCGGATAATCGGACATGTGCTTTTGGATCGATTTCAGTTGTCCGGTTACGGCGTTTTATCAGGAGTTGGTCCTGGGATGGAAGCCATGTAGTATCAACCCACCGCGCAGCAGGTCTAGATTGAGCAACCCAACTTGGCTCTAAAATGATAAGGGAATCTCTTTGTCGCACTCGCTGGAACTAGCCCAACGGATTTCCGTAATTGCATTCGTCGTGGTGAGTATGTTGAGCGCGGGGTTGACTTTATCCATCCAGAAGGTCCGCGAACAATTCAAGTCTGCTCGACTGGTCATTTCGGCGTTGGCCGCCAATTTTGTCCTTGTTCCGATATCTGCGTACCTAATCACTAGGGTGATTCCGCTAGAGCAATCTCTCGTCATTGCATTGGTATTGCTAGGCACTGCCAGCGGTGCGCCAATGTTTCCAAAACTGGTAGAGTTTGCCCGGGGCAATCTTGCACTTGGTGTGGCGCTAATGGCACTCCTGATGGCTGGAACAATTGTCACCATGCCACTCGTTTTGCCAATCCTCCTGCCTGGGGTGCACGCTAATGCTTGGTCTATCGCAAGGCCATTTCTTTCAGTAGTACTCCCGCCACTTGTAGTAGGTTTGGTCGTGCGAGCCTATCGCAATGCTCTCGCTGCGAGAATCCAACCCATTTTCCACTTAGCGTCAAATGTGGCGGTTACGGTCGTCATTCTGGTAGTTGTAGCTTCAAATTTCTCGAACGTGGTCAGGGCCGGGAGTCTTGACGCGGTCGTTGGTGGCACAGTCCTCTTCCTTATCTCGTTCGGCATAGGTTTTGCCCTCGGTGGCCCTGACGCTGAGACCCGAATAGTCTTAGCCCAAGGAACAGCCCAGAGGGACGTTTCGATAGCCTTCTTGGTTGCTGTTGAAAATTTTCGTGAATCCAACGTTGTAAATGTATTAGCGATCCTCGCGCTGCTTACACTCGTCATCCAAGTCCCCGCCGCGCTTGCTTTGGGAGTACGCTTCAAGCACCAGCGCGTGAATTTGACATGAACACCCACTTTCGAATGAAATCGCAGAGTGATTTCCGAACACGAAATTACTCTTGTCCTGCTGGACCCCACCCCCTAGAATTGCCAGCCGCCGGAGCCAAAGGTATGTGCGCAGAACTCGACGCATTGAAACGCGAGGCCGTCCAGGTATCCCGCGAGGTAAGAAAAATCCGCAGGTCCAGAGATGTGTCATTTGTAGAAGACGCGGAACTGAATGGCGAAAAGTTCAAGAGCATCAACGCCGTGATTAAGCATCTGCTGGTTGGGCATGACGGGAAGCCGTGTCCTGCAGGGGACAGGCCGATTATGGGTCAGACCCGGATTCGAAGGTAAACACGGTATGGCATTGATCAAACTTCGCAAGGCAAACGAGACCGGAGACGAAGTCGGCGTGGTTTATGTCAACACAGATCAGATTGTTGCGATCAGTGCGGGACCGAGCGCAACAGAGCTTCAAATGGTGGATGGGCGCACGCGATGGGTAAAAGACACGCCTGATCAGGTTGTCGCGTTGGCAAAAGCGTCTGCATAGGGATTTCATCTTTCAGGTTAGAATCGGGGAAGTCGATACCGATGGAGCGTCCCTCATGAGTGTTTTGTCTTGCAGGTCTGCACATTCTGTTGCACTCAAAAAACCATGGATCGTATCTACTCTGTTGATCGTCGCGCTGTCCCCGATTGTGTTGTGGTCCCAAGCCCTATCTAGTGATCGCAATCCAAAGTTAAACGCAACGATTAATCCAAAGACCAACTCGCTGATCAATCCCAAAATCAATTCGCAAATTAATCCCAAAATCAATTCCATGCTCAATCCCAAGATCAATTCGCAGATCAACCCGAAGATCAACTCAATGCTCAACCCCAGAATTAACTCGGCGGTCAATCCCAAGATCAACTCTGCGCTCAATCCTAAAATCAATTCAACGATCAACCCCAAAATCAACTCGGTGCTCAATCCCAAGATGAGCGTGTCGATAGAGGGGTTCTATTATTTCAATCTGGATGGCCAACTTCGCGGATTTCTTGTAAAGGCTAGCGACAACGTATTGGTGATGTTTGACAGCGACCTAGATTGGAATGGGTACGCCATTTCAAATGGCGACGGTGGCTACAATCTTTTCGACCTTGACGGTGAATGGGTAGGCTATTTCTGCGGAAATTCAGCGACCAATTTCAACTACTTCAACATGGATGGCGATTGGATCGGATTTACTACGTAGGACAATTACTCTTGCTAAGAAAACAATCGCGCCGATGTTACCGCTAAGACTCTACAGTGTGCTCCATACGACTGCGGAAGAAGTTCTCTGTGTTCTTATCCATAAAATGGACGTAGCAGCCCTTCATGCCGCGAGTCAGAAGAACGCGATACGTGTTTTTTACCATCTGAGTGAATCGGTCGCCCGATCTCTTCACCACGGTGTCGTAAGATTTCGTCTTGTCCCCTCTCCAGTCTGCCGCCTCAGGTAGATAAACGAGATCGGGTCCGAAGATCACTCCGACATAATCGAACTCGAATCCCTGAGCCGTATAAACACAACCGATTTGGTTCACCCCACCCGCGTCGTAGGCCCAGAGGCTCTCTTTGGGGATGCCAGTCGCAAGACTCCCTGAGTCAGATTTGGCATTCCAAGGTCGAGCATATTCACCGATGACCACGTCAGCCACGAGCGTTCCGTCTGATTTGGGATTGGACCAGGGCCAGCAGAAGCCTGCTGTCAATCGGGCTGTTGATCTCCCTCGGAGTTTTTCCCTGATTGCAGTCTTCAAGGACCTGAGGAGTCGCCATGATCTTGAAATCGAACTCGTCCACCTGGTTCCACATCACATGCGGCGTGCGCTGAATTCCAAGCGTATTGTTGATCCAGCTGACGAACGCATCGGAACCAGCACAGCGGAACTGTGCTTCCAACTCAAACTCACGAAACCCGCAGTGGAGCTTTTCAGCCTCTTCCTTAATATATTGAGCCGAGCCGATCTCGCCGGGTCTCACGACCTGGTTGTCATCGATGAAAAACACTGACGTGCGACTGGCTTTTAGCAACTCCTGAATTTGGGGAAGTTTGCTTTGCTTTGTCTTTGGCGTGAAGCGGTTGTTGCTAGTCTCTCGGATGCGGTGAGCCTCATCGGCAATCATCACGTCGATCACATTCACGTCCGCGCCCATGTAGCTGTTGAAGTAGCGGACCTGTGCTGCCCCACGACTGCCAACGATCTCTCGAATGGTCGAGGTGAACGCTCGGGAACCCGTCACATAGTGCGCGTTTAAGCCTGCTCCCGAAAGATCACCGAGCAAATTCATTGCAATGACCGATTTCCCTGTGCCGGGACCGCCGCGCACCACGATGGCAACCTTTTTCTTTCCTTTGACACCTTCCATCGCAGCTTCCACAACTTTGTCGTAAACCACAAGCTGCTCATCGAGTAGTACGTATTCCGGCTTGCCTTTAATGAGCTTAGCGACATGATCGAGCAGCTTCTTGCTCGGGCGATATTTGCTTTGCTCAACTTCTGCCGCTACTGCGCCACTGTCGCCAGCATGGATTCGGTCATTTAGAAATGCGGTCAGACCCGGTACATGATCGGCAGTAAATACCGGGAATCTTTTGATCTGCTCCGCAAACTGGGGCAGGAATAGAGGATCGTCCTTGGTTGGGCTGTAATTGTGAAGGTAAGAACACGCGGAGGCGTTAATTCCGTCCTCGCCCTGAAATGCCGTGTGGCAGTCGGTGAGATAAGTCATGTACTGGCCTACTTGGACCGCCGGGTGAAGCACATCGCGGACATTTCCGCCAACAAATGTGGCAACCTCGTTCTTGCCGGACGCACCCTTGCAGCCACCCCACTGCTTGAGTTCAATGATTACGGCGTTCGGTGTTTTCTTTCCGTCGTACCCAGTCACTAGGCAATCGAGCCGTTTAGAGGTAAGTGGAAGCTGAAGTTCCAGCAAGACCCCGTGATCAAGAAGGTCTCCAGCTTGAAAAACTTGTGAAACGGCACGAAGAGAATTGTTCCAAGAATTCACCTCAGCGGGTGATGGCTTGTAACGGAATTCAGTGAAAAAGGCATCCGTCAACTTTGTTGCGATGCGGTTGTAAGTCGAATCTTCGATGAGGGATTTGGTGGTGCCAGAATAGAGGCGCATTCGTCCTTAGGCGTTCTTTCCGTTGGAGCGGCTCATTCTACTCAACCCGAATCTGCTTCGGATCGTCAGCGATGATCTCCGGCACCCCACGATAGTCTGCGATCTTTCCGGTCACGCAGATTCGCTTGCCGTTAAATCTCTTTTCTGGCTCACCAAATTTGTGTCGGTGGGAGAACCAGCGGGCGAGTTCAGTCGAATCAACGTCCGTGAAAGCATCGTCGTGCCTTCATTGTATCTTGGCTTCCTGCGTCTCGATTTCTTTCATTGCTCCATCTAGGTCTGACGTAAGTTGTCGCAAATCATCGCGCATTCGCATAGCCTCAGCGACCACGGCGGGTGTGTGAACCAGTGTCAGATACGTATTCGTAATCTCTACCTGTTGGTCCACCCTCTTCGTGATTTCGGTTACTCTGTCAGTTATCAGCGGCCAAATCGACAGTCTGTCCTGTTTAGTTGAGACCTTGAGATAAATCACCACTAGCGTTTCGACACATCGCACATGACTGACCGTTTGGTCGGCCACAATCATGAGTGCCAGGTCGGTTGAGCCTTCTGGATTAGTTGAGCGTGCCTGTCCGAATTGAATGAAGTCGTTCTTGTAGTTCTCGAACTTATCATCCATCAGAAGGACCCTCTGCCAACTTTCTTGCTTCACTTGGGCATAGCCATTTAAGGGCAAAAGCAACAACGCTGCCAACAAAAGTGATTTCATTACTCCGACCCCCTTCGACTCGTCAAACAGTGACGGGATTCTATCACTCGGATGGCACGAAGAGGCGCGTCACGTTCGTTGGATTCCTGATCGCCTCTATGCAGCGGGGAAGGTTAGTGGATATGTTGAGTCGGTTCCGCCACTCGGGCGTGAAGGCAAGATATCACAAGAGAGCCCGCCTGAGCATGGGGCCACTTTTCCCGAGAAGCTCGAGTCCCGCCGCTACCTCCAACACAAACCTTTACGTTTTCCGTTTTGCGGCCACCCAAGTGCCATCCGAATCAAGCAGCGGCGGCAGGGGATTGCGAAAATTTTGCCTTCGACCAGAAGTTTAGACGGACCTGATAGATCAAACCAACCCATAGCCACGGAATCATGTTTTCTTTTCTAATCCCGCCGATGATGAGGCAGGCTAACCTAAGCCCGGCCACTTCTTAGGTTTCTTCCGCTTTTTCGCTTCTCCCTCCGCTTCTTGTTTCGCTTTGATCTCCGCATGCGGAACTTTCAGCAATCCCCTCATCGTTTGATCGAACTTCTGATACTCCTGACTGTCTCTTGGCTGCTTCATTAAGCTTGTCCCTTTCCCACTGCGCCAGAGCATCTTTCTGCATGTATCCCAGTTTGATATTTTTCGATGGAACGAAAGTTTTGGCTACCCAATACAATTCGAGATTTCTGCCTCTAAAGCCGAACATCTCTCGCGCACGCATTGTCGCTACCGTCCACGCAAGCATATCGGCTGTTAACAGTTGGTGGACTTGCTTTCTGCTTTCGTAAGCCACTCCCTCTTCTGGATTGAACCACTGCTCAATTCCATTCATGTGCTGCGCCCTCTCGTTCGCTGCTCCGAAAAACACCTTGGCAATTTCTTTCTTCTCTCTCTTGGATGCCGTATCGAACACAAATTGTAGAGGTACTAAACGAGACTTAGCGGCTCTCCACTCTGCGAGACTTCCACCACACCGCTGAACCGCAAAAGTGTAGTATTCCTCTGAAATCGGTTCATTAGCTACGCTTCGAGCAGGAGATTGCAGTACGTGTTGGTCATAATCCGCTTTGGTGTAGGCGTGCCCTACACCAAATTCCACGTTCTCAACGATGGCTTTCGCCATTCGAATGAGAACACTCTTTCGCTTATCGTCTGACCAAGTTTTCCACGGATGGTTAATAGCCTTGCCTCGCTGACATTGCTGGCAAGGCTCGCCGCGCCTACAGGCGACAAATTCAGTCATGTGAAAATCTTTAAGGTCAAAGCCCGCGTCAGATGCAATCTTTCGCCACTTCTTTAGCAGCTTTTGCCAACGCTCAACTGTAGAAACACAAAAAGCGGCAGCCGCAACTCTGGATTTGGTGTCAGAGCCGCTGTCATCTACATAGACCGTCAGCGCGTCAGCTTTCACAGTGGCGTCTTCAATTCGTCCGCTGTGAAGGTTGATGCGGATACGCTGACCGACTTGGAATTGGCGTTCTGGCTTCTTAGACATTAGAAGAGTTTAGTACGACTTCAGAATGAATTCGTGGACAGCTTCGCCGCTCTGCTGCTTCGTGAGTCCGAGTTCGTGCCATACGATCTGCTTTTGAAGGTTAGCGATACGATCCGCTATCGGGGGAGCCAGTAACGCCCGGATTTCAGACTCATCATCTTTCCATCGCTCAACATCAGTCTTGTAATCTCGTTCGACCTGTTCCTGAATAACTGACCTATCAAAAACTTCGTATTGAGGCTCGTCATCTTCCTTTGAACTTTCGATTAAACGAACGAGGACAGTCTTGCCACGAATTGTATATTCGTATGTCTTTCGCCACACGGGAGGACCGCCAAGGCAAAGTTCGTAATTGAGTCTCTTCGTTGACGGGGTGATCTCCCACCACTCCCAACCAGATTTCGCATTGAGTTCTTCCGTCGTCAATTCTAGAGTTTTCGATTCTGGTTCTGATGGCGGTAGAACGGAAGGAACTTTGAACTTGTCGTATCGTTTTAAGCCGTACGCCGCTAGAGCTAAAACTATCATGCCGCCCCAAACGATGAATATATCAACCGGGAAGGTGAATTTATCAGCCCACGTCAATGTGACCGCTATGATGAGTAGGCCGCCCAGGGCCGGAAACCATCTTTCTCTGGTGCTCTTCCACATAACGAGAGCAGCGAGGCACCAGAAACCAACCAAGGCTGGATTCATAATTTATCTATTTTCCGATTTTCTTGCGTGTCGCAGCCCACCTAGCTTTCTGTGCCCGGCTGATCCTGGCTCGTGCAGCCGCACTCATCCGTTTCCGCCCCTTGTTCCGAGGCTGACGGCTCGTCAACGCATGCAGGGCCTGGCCTATCGCATCCAATTCTTTTTGCAAGACAACTTTCCGTTTTTCTAGATCGCGCAGGATTCGTTTTAGCACGGGCTCCTCCAGGTGAGGAACCATATCACAGGAACGTCACCACAGGAACGTCGCTAACTCGAACCACCCTCATCGTCTCTTGCCATGGATCGATTCGAATACGTGCACATCGTGAATCAGGAAGCACTCATCAGCCGCTGTCAAATTATCCGTGGCCCAGGCTACAGCCGAGTCCTGATCTTCACAATATTTGAACCGAACCCCGTAAACCCGATTGTCCATGACGGCGACACGACGAATGTCCCCGCCCACATCTGGCACGATTCCGAGACTCCAGAGCCACGCCAGGTCGTCAACATTCCAATACCGTGAGATGAAGCCGTCCATCAGTTCTCTAGTGCCCGTTCCCGAACTGCCGGGGAGATTATAGTGCTGCCGCAAAGATACACGCAGCTTGGCCTTTTCGTACTCGGACATCTTGCGAATGGCTTCACACGTCTCGCGGACCATATCGTGAAGGGTCCAAAGTTTTGATTCGTTCCGTTGAATTGTCAATTTATCACCATGGGTGGTTCGAATTTCAACCACGACGGCTTGGATAGATGAAACCATCCGCACTTTAAACACAGATGCGCGACATCGCCACGATAGGCAGGGTTTGCTGGATCAGCAGCAAATGCTTCCGCTTGTTCTATGCTATCGAAATAGGCTCTCGTAGTGCCACTTGGACGTTTGCAAGGGATCAAGATGGCCTCCTGTATGCAACCTGGACTCTGGAGAACCCGTGGAGGCGAAGCCTGAACTTGCAGAAACCGACCAACCACGGCAAATAGACCACGACGAGATCGTGCTCGATGCTGAACGCCCAGGGTAAGAGATCACGCTCCAATACGGTTTGTAATTGCGTTGTCATTCTTCTCCTCGCAACGTCTCCAGCGCATCCAGGAAGTCCTGCACCTGGCAAAAATCTTCACCCTCAAGATCAGAGAGTTCTTTCTCCCCAAACCAGTTAAACTCCACGAAGGTCTCAACGTCGAGCGAGCAGCCGTCGATGCGGAGCATATAGTTGAGGACGTTGTTGTTGGTCACTTTCGCGTAGGGTGCAATCATGGTTTCACCTTCTGCTCCCGCCTTAAAACGCGAAGTAACTCACTGAGCGCAGCCTGCGGATCGCTCTCCTCTAGCTGCTTGATGCGAAGACCATCGGCCCGGCTAATTTTGAATGTGGCAGTCGCGCACCCGGAACGAACCGCTTGATTGACAACGTCATGTGGCTTTGCTGGCTTGAGCCCAAATAGTCTTCGCATATTATTCACACTCGCCTCCAGAGTCTTCCAGCATTCCTACGCTTCCAGTATTCGACAAAAAGTTTTTGGTTTTGATCGGTCCAGGGCTTCTGATGGTCCGGCCATGTCTCTGAAGAAACTAACGGCTCCGTCCCACAGTATTCGTCAGTGCTACGACTGCGGAATTCAATCCAATGCTGATGAACTTTTCCGTTTACAACTCGAATATGCCCGGTGTGGAAATACCAGTTTAGATCGTTACCCTCGGGATTCCAGTCGTGCGGGCGCACATTCATCGGATCATCCACCCTTCTTCGACAATTCCACGAATGATGTCCTCGACGTATCGGCACTCGATCATAACGGTGGGCCAGTAGGGCTGGAAACTATCGGTTTCTGAGATATTTTCTTGGATCCATTCACGAGCCGACTGTGAGAGGGGACGAAGGAAAAATAAACTGCCGTGATTCTCGATCAGGAAATCTGGAGCGGCCTTTTGCGTGGAATGGACTTTATGCTGTATCTTTTGCGCAGCTCTTGGCATGACGGGTGTTCTCCGTTGTGTTGAAAGTTAGAGGGCCGCTGCGGTCTTCACACCGTGCGGCTCTCGCTACTTTTATCCTCTCTCGAAATTATCCTTTCCGAAGATTGCTGGATACATTGCTTCCATTGCCTTGCGAATCAAAATGTTTCGATTCCAGACTTTCTCTGCTGCTAAGGCATCAAGTGCTTTTAGTTCGGTTGGTGTGACCATGAAAGGAATGGGCACTCGCTTCTCAGTTCCAACCGTTTTGCGCCCGCCCTTGCTTTTATTTCGCATCGTCGTAATTATGATTGCATATGTTAAATGCTATGTCAATTAAAATCTTATCCTCTCATACGGCATCCTGCCGGGTTCCCTGGCATGAATGCCCCGGTTATCTGCTCGATCCAAAGCCAGGTGACCTTTGGCCGGGCGAATCCAGGTCGGAATTCGGGTACTAAACACGTTTCTGGGTATAGTAAATCTGGGTTTAGTGAATCTGAGTATAGTAATCTACTATACGCGGCGCTTGTTGTAAAATAGTACTTGACAAGATTTTGGATTCGTGTAGAATATCCAAATGGGGCAGGATGCTTCTGCCTCGATTTGTTATTCGCCTGTTGGGAACTTTGCCTACCGTAAGGTGGATGTGCTCCGGCGAGCCATTCAGTGAGATTTTTCTCCTAGTGCCGTAACCTCCCGAAAAACTCAAAAGGACGTGGTGTGCGCATTTCGATGCATGCACCAATCCAGATTCTGTTTGCGCAGCGTTTTGCTGCGTGGGTGTAGTTCCTCGTTCGCAGACAGCGGCGAGTTGCGGCGTGAGCCGAGAAAAGAGAAACAACGATGAATAAATCAGCGGTAGAAATGTTTCCTAAAGGGCACATGACATCGCCATACGGTAACACTAGCGACGATATACCAAATCTATCGTCCCTGTTGGACACGATTGGCTTGAGTAAGGAATTGTTTGCTGACCTTGGTTCCCACGTTACATCTGTGATGGAAGGCTTCGATTCTGACCCTGCCGTAATCGTGGTGGAGATTGAAGGCCCGAACTTCAAGTTCGACCGACAATTCGATCCGAATAGCATCCGCACGATGTCTGATGGCCGTCGAATCTTAGTAAGTCCAAACGTAGGCACGTCTGAGTTCATCCTTCGGCACACAACAGAAGACATCTTAAAAATTACGAAGATGTATGTGAAAGATGGTGACGTAGCACTTCTAATTTTTTCGGGAAAGAAATATGCCCTGGTGCCTATAAGGAAGTTCAAATTTCATCCAACGATTCAGTAACCGACTCGTGCTGTAAGGCGAGCGGCAGCAGTTGCCCTACGGGGTAGAAAAGGAAATGAACATGATAGTTAAAACGCAGCAGCAAGTTGTCGAAGAGTTAGAACGACAACGGGATGAAAGTCCAGTAGATAAGACAAAGCAGGATCAGGTGTATGTAGCCTGGACTGTGGCATTGAACGGTAGTGAGAAGAACAATAAGGTTGCGAGGACACTGAGTGACTTAGCCACGGAATCGAACGGAGATTTTTATGTGGCTTTCAGTAACCTTCCATCTTTAGACCAGGCTGAGGTTGGCGGAGAGTTTCGAAACAAGGAAGACGCCGACAAGTTTCGTAAAGCCGCAAGAAAAGCATTAGGAAAGTATTTACAGTAGGGCCGCAGGCCGCAGCGGAGAATGCGGCTAGCAGTGCCCTACGGGGCAAGAAAAGAGAACAACATGATAATTATTCTTTTGAAAATGAAGGATGGCATGTACGAGTTTGACTTGGGCGGCGGAGCGTATATCAAAGGTTTTCCCGATAAACGATCTGCCCGAACTCGTGCGGGTATCCTGGCAAAAAACAAGGACGTAGTTCGAACCGCCGTTCTAGACATTCGGGATGGTAGGGAGTTGTTTAAGTACAGTTGGCCGCAGCAATGGGCGGAAATCCAAGCGGAACATGCGGCGACAAAGCCTACAAAACGAAAGACAAAGAAGGCCGCATGACCTACAAGATAGAAAACGCCACAACTGAAATGCTTAACGACGAAATACTAACCGCAGACCTTGCACAGAAGATCACGGAGATAGTCAATTCCGCCGCTGAGAAATTTCAGAACGCACATCCACTCATCGCAGCGTCTTTCAATTTCGAGATCACTCTACACGACGGGGCGCACATCGTTACGGGCGGCATCAAATTGGATTCACGAAAGCGGGCCAAGATAATCAGGAAGCACCGAGAGTCCGTAGAGAAGGCCGCATGATTTTATCCAGCAGACAGCCGTTGCCAGCACGGGTGATTACACTTTTAAGAACTGGCGCACCTGGGAGAGCTACTACCTTTCGGCTCTCCCCTCGGGATCGGAGGATGTATGAAGAAAACTAGCGGTAACGCAAGACAAAGACGATTCACTCGCAGGGCGAGTAAGAGAGAAACCTGGCGGGCTCGACACAGGAAAACGACATGACGGTAAGTACAGCAGTAACTAGAATCAATAATGTGACAGGATACGTGGCTCCGCCTGAAGAATCCATCGATGGGCTTCGAACGTTAAGCATACCCGTGGAAAGCGGCGGTACAATCTATCTACTCGAAGATAGCTTGAACCATGGCATTCCCTGCGTTGTGCCCAATTGCCGTGCTGCCTTTATTACTCAGGAATCCGTATCACCAAGTGCCAGGTTCATTTGCCGCTACCACAAAAGACGGTTCCAGGTAGAAGCCGTGCGGCAATACGATCCTGTACGAGACCACAATGATGAAAAGGTACACTTCCAAGATTCTCAATTTGATGAAGGCATTCCCCGCATTACGAACGACCAGGTTGACCCCGCAGATACCTTTAGTTCTTTGCGCAGGCTGTTTGATGGTAAAGATCAGTTCGTATCCAGCGGGCACCAGATCAAGAAGCCCCGCACCGATATGGAGCGCACCTACGAAACGCCAGAGTGGATGTACGATGAGGTGAAGGTATCCACTTTCATCAAAGATCACTTCCCAAATATCGGGCCGTGCGCTAAGGCGTCCACGAATTGCCCCTGCATGGCTTGCGGGCGGATGCGGCGGGCAGAAGACTGGCTGAAGGTAATCTGGACGTACTTCCGATCAAACTGGACAGAGCAGCATATTGAGGATGAACTTCCTTGGCTAGCCGGGAAGGTCTCGAACATCGTGCGGGCCATCCGCCTGGCGTGTGTTCCACGTCTAAAGAAGAAAATGGGACGACCAAAGAAGGTGCAACCTGTTGAATCCACGGTAGATAGGACCAATGATCCGGCAGTTGCAGCGTAATTAAATAAAGTCCTTACAGCCCTTAAACCACTAGTAGGTAGAAGAAAGCAGTAGTTTGCCCTCAGGGGTATGGGCTCCCCGAAGTAGGGATTGTTGTCACCAATAAAGCATTCGCCCATAAGTGTAAGAGTTTTTCCAGTAGTAGCCGGGTCTCCCGTGCGCCCTTCGAACGGTTTGAGGCTCGGCATTTTTCAGGCCCCGAGCCTGGAGAGGCGTTTAACCACTACCGAGGTAGTTTATGGCAGACATCCAGACAGAAGCGTACCTAACAGGTGTCGCACTTCAAAACCTAGCAGCCTACGTCGGCCTCAGCCGATCAAGCTTCACCGAAAAAGTAGCTGCGGGTAAGCTGTCTGCAAGTGATGAGGCTCGGGCGAAAGAAATTCTAACAGTGATGCAAGCCGTCCAAAGAGAGACGGGCTTCCCTGTAGCATGGGATCAGGTTGCGGTCATTAAGCCGAAGCTGGAGCAAAAGATTGCGGAGTATCGTGAAGCGCAGAACCCAACTCCGACCTTCGTGTTCGTTGTAAGGCTTTCTGCGTTCGCTTATTTTAGGTGCGTCCGTGCCGGAGAGATCATCACGACACCAAGTTTAGGAAATTGCGTCATGACGGAATCTCGTGAAGTGGCACAACAGATTATCGATGCATTGCAGAGAAAGTTTCAGACAAAGGCTGTTTACGAAAGTTTTACCAATACGATCCGCCGCAGGCAAGACACGATGACTACCGATCTTGGAAGTGTAGGACTCGAATGAATAACACAGGACAATGCTGGAGTTGTTGGAAGAAAGTTTGTTGCGTGGGATTTAAATCGTAGCGGGCCCCTTGTGGAAAATCCATGAGGCTATGCCCTAATTAGGTTTAAGGAAGACGAAGATGATCGAGCAAGAGGTTGTAACGAGCGGCAAAAGGCGCACGGGGTATATCGCGGTTTACTTCGATACCCGTGGCTTCGGTTTCATCAATGAGATAGTCGATGGCGTAGTCTTGAGTTACTTTTACCATCTCAAGGATATGCAACACGGCGTGCCCAAGGCGGGGGAGTTGGTTAGCTTTCTGCCCGTTGCAGGCAAAAAAGGATTGGCGGCTCGAAGCGTTGTTGTTGTCGGCGGTGCCGCATGATTCCATCACTAGCGAATGAAACTGTGCCAACGCTGATTGATGTTACGACAGGTCAGCCCTTCGTCAATCCCATCAGCATCGAGGGCGACGAAGATTACATGCAGTCGGTTCAAGAATTCAAAAGCGAAGAGGAAGCACGCCTGGATAAAATTGAGTTGGCTGATCGTGCTCAACTTGTGGCTAAGATGCCCGTGGTCCCTCAGACGGGATTGGGACGGCAGTATAAGGCACTCAAGGACCGTCGCTACATCCTCGACCTATGGGATGAGGAACAGGAAGATAAGCGAATCGAAACCTGGTTGGACTCAGACGAATACATTGCTCAGTGCCAGGCTATCTTCAAACAGTTGGACGTTGAGGAAGCTGAAACTCGATTGAAGAACCTAAAGTTTCTTCGTGAGCATGGCTATCCGTTGGAAGTAACCATGGCTGATGATACCGTGCGCATCTGTGTGCCACACGGGACCGCAGCCGCAAAGGATATCAAGACGGGCAAGGTATTCGCTGCTCGTCCGGATATCATGAAGGCATTTGAAACCGTTCGACAGAACATCGATGATGCCATTGAAGACGCTGAAGAAAAGTCAGACGAGAAGCTAGAGGTTTACCCAACGTGTCCAAGACTGCCGGGTGCATTGGCTGACCTTGCTTCTGCGTTGTTTCCATCTTTGCCGTGGGAATTCAAGTTCTGGTCCCTTGTTACCCGATGGGGCATCATGCGCTCGGGGCTAGACTACCTAGTCAACGAGCCACACATCCAGCCGAGGTTCTACACGATCCTGGTAGGCGAGCCAAATACGGGTAAGACGGGCGCAATCAACGAAAGCAAGGTTGCAATCGACATGGTAATGAAGGTTGCTCACGGCAGGTTCGTAACCGATTCCAAGCCGTGCGTGTTCTCAGAGGTGCACAGTCATCCGTCTATCAATTCAGGTGAGTACCTCGCCAAGGCGTTCTCGGACGCCGCAAAGGCGGTTAACAAGGCAGGGATATCCATTAGGGATGATAGGGCTCGAATCCTGATTGACCCAGATGAAGCTTCAAACATCTTCGAGATCGGAAAGTCCAGCCTGAGCAAGACCAGTATTTTCTTTCCGGAACTGCTCAAGCTGCACTCATCCAACCGCATCTCGAACGAAACCAAGAAGGATGGCGTCCTGGGTTCAGACAAGGCTCACCTTGGCATCCTGGCTTCAACCACGATCCAGAAGTATCCGATGCTGTGGACGGGCACAGGCGGTGGGGCAGACGGGCTTGCTTCGAGGGTGTTGGCTATCACGAGCAATGCGCCTCGGGTTCCGCCATCACCTTTACCGACATTACCTATAGCTGGCCAGTATTACGACAGGCTATTCAATATGGCAACGTTGCCAGGTCAAGCCATCACGATAGGGCCTGAGGCGACCGAGATCATGAATTCCTGGTGGAATAGCATTGACACCAGCCAGAAACACAGCATCCGAATCCTCGAAGCAGTCAAGCAGCTTGTCATCGTCCTCGCCGTCACCTCGGTGCCGGATGGGTATAGTGGAACTGCGTTGACCGTGGGCCCAGAGTTGATGCAGGCTGCCCTGGAGTTTGGGAAGTACGAGTTAGCCGTGCGGGAGAAGATTAACCCGGCGGACTCATTCGGGATGGTTCAGGCACATGAGAATTTGATCCTGGCCTGGGCTAAGAAGCACACGTCGAGAACTGATCCAAAGTCTATGAATGACTTCCGTCGAGGTGTACATCCTGAAAGGCATCCAGGCGGGCTCGGTTCTTTCTTGCTTGCGTGGAAGAACTGCACCTTATCCGGAGCATTAAAGAAGCGCAAAGACGGTCAGAAAGGGCCGCTTTATAGCCTCTAAAATTAGCAAATAAATCGTAGCCAAAATCGTGTACAAAATCGTATCCAAATCGTAGCCAAATCCCTCTGACAAAGATGGGCGTGGCTACGATTCATTCCCGTAAGTCTAATGGAATCTATACAGGTACAAAAAGTACGGTATTAAGCCCTCGTCGTCTTTTGGGACATACATACATATAAGGCTGGATACGATTTATTTGCGATTCGAGATAATGAGAAAGGCGAAACCTTTTAGGGATCGGTTGAATGGCATTTCGGTTACTCTTTGGGCGGCTGAACCTCAGGTGGGGATTCCTGGGGATGGTGATCAACGATTCCTAACGATCGTGATCGCGATTCCGGGATGATCGTGATCAGTGTTCCGACGGAAGATGATCAGTGATTCCTGGATGATTGTGATCACTTAATCGTGATCCTGGGAACGGTGATCACGATGGCTCGGAGTGTTTTCCACAGGGCGAGGTGACGCTGGACATCACAGAAGGCAAGCTGTTCTCCGAAGACAACTTAGAGGAGCAACAGCGTGCCAACCAGGAGAATGTCCATGCGTAAGATCAAGGAAGTCCTCCGCCTCCGCTTTGAGCTGAGGCTGGGGCAACGGGAGATCGCCCGAGCTTGTTCGATCAGTCAGGGAGCCGTCCATAACTACCTGAAGAGGGCAGCAGCGGCCGGGATAGCCTGGCCGACTCCGGAAGGCTGGGACGAGCAGCGCGTCGAGCAGGCCTTGTTCGGAGAGCAGCAGGTGGTAAAACGACTCCCCGAACAAGTCCTCCCGGATTTTCCCGACTTGCACTCGCAGTTGCAGCAGCATCGCCATCTGACGTTGCAGTTGGCTTGGGAAGAATACCGGCAGGTGCACCCGGAAGGGTACGGGTACAGTCGCTTCTGCGGGCTCTACCAACGTTGGCGCCGAAAGCAGGATGTAGTTCTTCGCCAGGTACATAAGCCTGGCGAGAAGGGTTTCGTGGACTGGGCCGGTGCAACGATTCCGGTGCACGATCCGATTACCGGCGAAGTCTGGCCAGCGTCGCTGTTCGTGATGGTGCTGGGCGCGAGTTCCTACACTTACGCGGAAGCCACCCGAGACCAGCAGTTGACGGCCTGGATCAGCGCTCACATCCATGCTTTTGAGTACTTTGCTGGAGTGCCCAGACTCCTGGTTCCCGATAACCTGCGAACGGGAGTGAGTCGTGCCTGCCGCTACGATCCGGATCTCAACCCCACCTACCAAGAGTTTGCCATGCACTACGGCGTGGGAGTCGTGCCGGCGCGCCCTCGCCATCCGAAAGACAAGGCCAAGGTCGAAGTCGGCGTGCAAGTTGTCGAACGCTGGATCCTTGCCGCCCTACGCGACCAGAAATTTTTTCGCTTGGCGGATCTGAACCATGCGATCCGCGAACTGCTGGAGCGGCTGAACCAGCGACCATTCCGGAAGCGCGAAGGATCGCGTGCCAGTGTGTTTGCAGCGGTCGAACGCAATGCTTTGCGAGCGTTGCCCGCCGAGCCGTTCGACATGAGCCAGTGGTCCTACGCCCGCGTGAACATCGACTACCACATCGCCTTCGAGGCCAACCTCTACAGCGTGCCCTACACGCTGGTGCAAGAACGCGTGGAAGTTCGAGCGACACCGACGACCATCGAGATCTTTCACAAGGGACAACGGGTAGCCTCGCACGTTCGTGGTCATGGACGAGAACAGGTGTTCACGCACAGAGAACACCGGCCGAAGAGTCACCAAGCGCATCTCGAGTGGACGCCCTCACGCATGGTGAACTGGGCCGAACAGATCGGACCGCACACGGCCAAGTTGTTTGAACGGATCCTTGCCGAGAAACCGCATCCGGAGATGGGCTATCGATCCTGCCTGGGGATCATCCGACTGGCCGAGGAGTATTCCCCGACCAGAATGGAAGCGGCTGCCGATCGCGCCATACGGACCGGTGCTTGCCGCTACCAGAGTGTGAAATCGATCCTGAAGAACTCACTCGATCAACAACCACTCCCAGAACCATCACCGCTACCCCTTCCGCCATCGCATGACAACATTCGTGGCGCTGAGTACTTCGAGTAAAAGGGAGAGACGATCATGTTGCAACAACCGATGAAAGAAAAACTCCATGCTCTCAAGCTCCAGGGAATGATCGAAGCGCTGGAATGTCAGGAACAGGACGAAGCGACGCGGGGGTTGAGCTTCCTTGACCGTCTGGCGCTCCTCGTCGATCAGCAGTGGAACTGGCGTCAGAACCAGGCCCTCACCAGGCGAGTCCTTGCTGCTCGCTTGCGGGGCGCTGCCTGCGTCGAGAACATCGATTATCGTGCCGAGCGAGGACTGAACCGAAGCGTGATCCGTGGGTTGGCCCAAGAGTCTAGCTGGGTAGCCAACCACGAACACATCTTCGTGCTGGGTCCCACCGGAGTGGGCAAAAGTTATGTGGCTTCGGCACTGGCGCAGAAAGCTTGCCGGGATGGCTATCGGGTGTACTACACGAAGGCCGCGGCGCTGTTCCGGGATCTGAGCCTGGCACGCGCCGATGGCAGTCTGCGGCAACTATTGAGACGGCTGAACCGCATCGATGTTCTGGTCATCGATGACTGGGTCATGGCTCCGATGGCGGAAGCGGAGAGAAGAGACTTTTGGGAGATCGCCGAGGATCGCTACCAGACGCGCTCGATGGTCCTGACTTCGCAATTGCCAGTGTCTCGCTGGCACGAACAGATCGGAGATCCCACACTGGCAGACGGAATCCTCGACCGGCTGGTGCACAACGCGCATCGCATCGAGATGCGCGGGGACTCCATGCGCAAAAAGAAAGGAGAGAAGGAGGAAAAGTGAATGAATCGGCGGGCCAAAAGCTGTGGAAAAGACGGGCAAAAAGCGCCCTTGGAAATCGCAGGAGCGATTTCCACTTTCCCACAGCCTCAACAACAACAAGCTTGACGATCGTAATCACTTTCTACAAAATGCAAAAACCAGCGTCGCTTCGCTCCGACGACTGATCACACCAACCCGGAACGCTGAACACGATCAGCGGGAACACTGATTACCTTCATCGGAATCTGCACTCAGGACAATATCAGCCGAAGGGACCGTCAAAAGGTTCCAACCGACTCCTAAATAGGTTAGGAGAGATAATGTAAGCCTAAATGGTATTTGATGTAAACGGTCTCAGCATTTCCGCTACCAACCGTTTCTCTTCGGAAATATCAAATTGGGCGTCAAGTTTACGCACTTATTTACGCATGCAACGATTTCCGCTGGAAAGTGTTTAAAACAAGGGATTTATTGTGACGGCCCGTGAGAAAAACGCACAGGAAGCCGCAGGAACCCGTCAAAACCTGGGTTTGCTACATTTCAAGTTAGCTGAATGATTGTATGGGGAACGGGCTCTGGTACGTCCGGCGGGGCATCGGGCGGAACGGTTCAAACAAGAGAAGAGCCCGGCAGGGAGCCAGGCTCAGGAGACGGGCAGATTGTCGAGGATACTAAGCGGCTTGCAGTTTAGCGAAGCTGGCAGCCATTGCGGCCCTGGCTTTGGATCGTGCTTCATCCTGGGTGACGGCGGTATAGGCGGCAGTGGCTTTCAAATCTCGATGATGGCCTATCTGCTGAAGGGTAAACACATCAAGGCCTGCTTCCCATCCGTGGCGAATTACGCTGTGCTTTGCGCAGTGCGGGTTTCGCCTTCCGGCTTCGATTCCCGCTCGGAAGGTAGAGTCTTCGAAAATATCGTATACGGCTCGCCTGGTCATTCTTTTGCCGAGGCGTGAGGTGAACAAAGCGTTATCGCTGGACTGCGGGCGAATGCGCAGCCAAGCCTGCAATGCTTTCTTTGCGTCCAGGAGCGCAATATCATTGGATTCGATAACAGCATCGATGGGCAGGCTGTTCTTCTGAGTTTTGCAGACAATGCGGCCCGTTTGAACATTCTGAACAGTTAGGGAGGCGACCTCGTTTGAGCGCAATGCGAACGTGTAGGAAAACAAGACCATGCAATGGTTTCGAATGGACTCTTGGCGGGCAGCGGTCAGAACAGCCAGTAACTCGTTTTGATTCCAGTACTTGATCGTGCTCATCGTCGGCCTCACTCTCTGATAACAATGTAGACTAATGTGGGTAGAATGCAATAGTACGTCGGTACTGCCCAGATGTGATTTATGAGAAGTACTAAAACATGTAGAATGTGTGACATAGCAATGCTAGTCAAATGACCGTGTAGATCATCGATGTTGACATAATTGGCGAATGGCAGCACAATCGTATCATGGCTAAAGACCTGACAGCGGTTCGCATTGACGGCAAGCTGATCGAGGGCTTGCAGGCCATCAGCGCACGGCCTGCGACGTTCTATTCCGAGCGCACAGTCTCCTGGTTGATATCGCAGGCAGTGAGAGAATTCCTCGCAGCGCACGAGTCGGACAAGGGAAACAAAAAGTCATAGGCAACGTCGGGCAACAAACGCAACGCAACAAAATCCCAAAAATAGTTAAGACTTTGGAACTGGCCTTTCCGGCTTCACCTCGAAACTGGTCTGCCTGATCGATCTGAAAAAATATTTCGATTGCCAAACCTAAGTCGTTAGGGGAGGTAGCCTTAGAATTTTGGCCGGGCGTGACCAACCCCCACCGGGGTCAATTTTTTCCGGCTCCGAGTTCGAGGCACACAGGGCATTTGACGGTCACATTATTTAGGGGCCCCACAGACCCGGCGGCTATACCATGCCGGGTTTTATATCCACCCGGCCTCTTTAGAAGGCTACCGGGGGCTTATATACATGCCGAGAGGGTTTATGTACGTGGGAGAGGTCTATGAGTGAACAACTAGTGCCGAATGCCTTTGGGGAAATGGTCCTGCACAGAGTCACTGTGCCGAAGGTAAAAATTAAGGACATGTCACCGGAAGAACGCAAACGCTACAATGCCGAAAAGCAACAGAAAAGTCGAGATAAGAAAAAGCTAGCCGAGGAAATTGCCGACGAAGCAAAGCGTCTCGCAGAGCAGCAGCGTCCTCAAGAGGAATACCAGGCGCGTGAATCCGAGCGCACAGCGAAGCCTACGCCTGGGGATTGGGAAGATGCGATCCGTGAGAAGACGCAGCCAATCATCAGTCAAATTTTGGATGAACTGCACGAGCACTATTATCCGCCCCGTAGGATTGATGGCAACTTAGTTCCGGGTCTGCACCAGGTGGTTCAGGAGCATATTTTCAACCTAGGCACCATCGTCTTCGGCTCAGACATGGTCCAAATGGACGGACTAGGCTTCAGGCAATGCGGAATTTTCTGTGACGCAGCGATGCACCAAGTCGTCGTCTTGGATAAAGATATCTTAGAAAAGAGCAAGACCTTCAAGTCCTTTTACTCGGATGCCATTCGAGCCACAGTAAAACTTTCAGAAAATCCGAAGTACAAGAATTATTTGGAATGGATGCCTGCTATACGCAAGGAATTGACCCGCATCTCGGAAGAGATTGATTTTGCCCGTTGAGAAATTAGCGATGGGCATGGGCCAAGACACAACCTTACTGACATTTCGGTTCCTTCCTTGGCCTAAAGTTTGCCGATGCGCTTCAGCGAGTGTAGCGGCACACGGGAGTCCCGCACCACAGAGTGAGTCATTCCACTTTGGGACTCCCATAAGTTTTCCTATTTTGATTACGTAGCGAAATGGGATTTGGACGCTTTCGCCTTAGGTGAGGCCGATCTGCTGTTCCGGTAACAAAACTTCAAATCGCCGGAGCGGCCATCGATACTCTGGCAGGCAACTGCTGGTGAATCATCGCGGAAGCGTCGAAAATTTTCAGAAGTAAACAGGAGAAACAGATGGACAGAAATTCCATGATTCAATTTATTCAAAAGAACGCGGACGCATCCGCCGACCAGTCTGCGATTGCTCAGTATTACCTGAGAAAATCCGAAGACGAGGTACGTGCGGATTATCAGCGGCTGTTGATCGGTGAGCAGATGAAGATAGTTGCAGCGGACGCTGAAACGCAAAAGGCAAAGCAGGCTGTTGCTGCGCAGATTGCGGAACGAGATCAGGCACTCCAAAGATTACGATGGGTTCAGATTTGTAACAGCCCCACCAAAACGGGTCTTGTCGTTACCGATTGCGCAGCGAATCGTGCCGAGGTTGAATCTTGGTTTGATCCACTGCGTGACGGAGCAATTTCACCCGCTTGGTTCCACAAGGTAATTCAGGAGCAGCCGCAACTTGCCCGTCGCCTAGCATGGACGGATTATCAGGACCCGAGCCCGAAGGCTGTTCAACAGCGCAACGCACAGGTAGACGCAGCCACGAGGGCTACGTTCCGTACCTTGGCTCGTGATTACGATCTGAGCCGCTGCGAGGCGAACGTTCAAGCCGTCATCCAGCACTTCCCCGACGGCGTGGATGCATTCCAGATTGGCATTGCTATCCAGAATCATCAATTAAATCTCGCTCCGTGCAACAAGCAAGAGCATTTGGAATACACGAAGGAACTAGAAGCAGAGTATGACCGCAAGTGGAGGTCAATGCCTGTGCACGAGGTTCGAAAGCGTTCAGCAGAGTGCAAGGCAGAGCGTGAGGCGTTGCTGGCACGGCATTCTTGGCAAGAGCGTGGCGTCCTAACTAAGGAAGACGAACACGCAGCACGTCAGGAAAGTATCAAGCAGCAGGAAGAGTTACTCGGGTATCCGCTGATGCCTGCGGCTATTGGGGACACGGTGCTTGACGCAGCGTATCTCCGTGGATGTGATCGGGATAAATTGACGGATGCAATAAGGCGTTGGGGTGCCTACCAGGTTAACCAGCGGCTGGTAAAAAGTTAAGCGGCTGTGCCGCAAGGGAGAAACAATATGTACACAGAAGCACAAGTCCAGCAGTTGGAAGCGGCATTAAATAAGTTTGGGGAAACAGAAATAGCTAAAGGGCTTATCACGGATCAAGACGGGCCTATGAAGAAAGTTGTGGATCACATGGAAGCCAACGGCATGCAGCCAACTGTCGAGGGTATCCAGGCCACAGTCAAAGCGTTCCAGGATGCTGGACATAAACTTTATTACGATCCGTGGGTGACGACCTACACGAACGAGTACCAGCAACTCTCCCCCGAGGCACAGAAGGCATTTAATACTTTTTGGAATTCTCCGTGGGTTACAGGTCAGTTGGTCACTGGCTCGTCCAAGGAAGGCTATGAAAATGCCACGAAGTTCTTAGTGTGGATGCATGGTCGAGAAATGACGGGTTCCGCTGGCAGGGATTATTTGCAAATGGCTTTTTCAAACCTGACTGCAAAGGGTGTGCTGCATTTTGTTCCGTCAACGCATAAGTTGAGCGCGGTTGCGGAGAAGTCCCAACACGAGCCAGGAAAGTTTTGGAACGATAGCAGAATCCAAGAACGTGAATGGCAGCGAGCAGAAGCTAAGAAGCGTGCGGACGCAGAGGCTGCACGCGATAACCCCGTTCCAGCGGACAACCTCTACAAAGAAAAGTGGGATCGTTTACAAGGAAACTCTTACGCCCAGACATCGAGAGTTCGTGCGATCTTGATTTCCCGCCCAGATGGTACTCCAGATTATAAGGCGATGTACGAAGCGGGGCTAGCCCTTCTGGATGAATCTCACAAGCAGCCACTGGATAGGGACTAAGATGAATCCCCGAGAAGAAATTGAACTGATCCGCAGGGTCGAACGTCTCGAACTCGCTTGCATGGACACGAGATTCTGCCCCGTCCTCCTGTTCCTGAGCGGGAGCCCGATCCAGAGAATGTGTCCTGCACAGTCGTGGATAAGCCGACGTTAATGAGCCCATTCGGAAAACCGAGATGGACACAGGCAGGAATCGAACTCACGCATTGCAACTTGGTTCAGTGCTTTCGAATTCAATTTAATGGCTTAGGCAAGTACGTCACGGGCCCATGTGCCGTCTGCCACAACAAGCTAGCAGTCGATGTTCGTTGGGAGAACAGGAATGTCAAAGAAATTTAATTCTGACTTGATTTTGGGCGTCACCTACGACGCCGAGAAGAAACGTCTCGAAGTCCGCTATGTTGACGGATCGATATTTCACCACTTTCAAGTTCCCGCCGAAATCGCACACAGGATCGAAACCGCAAAAAGTGCTGGGAAGGTTCTGGCTATCGCGTCGAGATCAATTTTCACATCGAAGGATTAAGTAGGGGGATACATGAGTTGCATACCAACTAAGGCGGCAGTGGGTGGAAAGTTCCAATCGAAAGATGGCGCGGATTTGATGCAGTGGCTCGACACGAATGGAAAGGTCGTTATCTCGTGTGGCAATCAAACGCGCACTGTCCGTGCTCAGAGCGGCAAGACCGAAACACTAAAATCGTGCGGAAACGAGATGTGGATGGTTCTAGGCTACTAACGCGCCATCTTCTGCGCAGTGTACAAAATTAGCTTGCGGTCTTGTTCGTCTATCTTGCCCAACAGCTTGCGAAGCTGATGGAAAAACTTCGCATCCTTTCCTGAACTGCCCCAAGCGATATCCTCCGAGGATTTCCGGGCGATCAGATTGGGAACCTTGGGCGGCTCTGCGCCGTCGTAGAAGAGTTGATACATCGGGACTTCGAAAGCACGCGCCAGTTTTTCCAATGTTGCGACGGCAGGAACTGTGTGCCCATTTTCAACACGAGAGATGTAGCACCGGAGAAGTCCGGTACGCTTTTCGATGTCGCCTTGGCTGAGTTTCTTTTGTTCGCGAAGTTCGCGGAGTCTGTCGCCTATAACCATGGCGGGATTATTCCATCAAGGCCATTGGAAGGCAAGCGAGGCCGGAACTAATAATACTAGGTCATTTCGAGGCCGAGCTTGGACGCAACTATGTCTTCAAGATCATTTAGGGAATCGCGCACTTTCGAAAGCATGCTCCCACGCGCAGGCTCGCTGAGAAGTTTTGCAACTCGCAGCATATTGTGGGTAGCCTTGATCTTCACACGAAGGTCATTCATGAGATCAAGGGCATGGGGTTGGCCCGAAAATGACTCCTGACCCAAAGCGGAACTTACGCTGTCGACAAGTTTACCCAAGTTGTTGATGCGATTCTCCAGATCATTTTCTAAAGCAAATTCAACTCCGCGCAGGGACTCACTTTGGTGTCTCGGTTCAGTTGGCGGATTCCAAACGGCATAGTTTGCCATAAGCATCCTTCCCGGCCAGATTCAGGGCTGGGTTCCTACGACCGAGTACAGCGTCCTTTGTAACGGCAACAACCGGGCCAAACTGGCGCATTTCTAGAAGTCTATGAAGAAAAGTGAGTTATCAAATGCTTCGAGGCCGAGTTTCGTGCAGCCGTGCGTACTAGCACTGGAAGATTTTTCATACTTGCAGGCGAAAATGAAGTCCGCACCCTAGTTCCAAGCAGGTTCAGAGTAGATACAATCCTACGGTGAGCACAGAATTCCTTGACCGCCTAGCCAGCCAACTCAAAGTTGGCAAGGACCCTGCCAGTCGTCGCGCCATCGAGCGGATATTGGACGTTATTAAGAAGAGCTACTAGAACGGCCTGTACAAAAACCCCACAGAAGCAGAGCGAGATTTCCGGCAGTTGGTTGAAGGCGAAGCAAGCGGCTAGTAGGGGTCTGCGGAGGGGTTCGCACTCAACAAGAGGCCGCTTTGGTCATCGAACGGTTTGGCGCAGAAATCCCCGCTCGAAATAAAGGTTGACGAATCAGTCATTTAGTGGTATTCTTTTTTAGTCCGCTCCTTCTCGGGGCAAACTGTTGTCAGGCAGCGCGAAAGTGCATCGGACGCCGACAATAGGGACAAATGGTAACGCCATCAGTACGCTGACGGAACCGCCAGCCGAAATCCACAAGGGCGTAAATACTCTCAGATTCAATCCTGGGTGAGCCGAAATAAACAATTGAGGGCAGAAGTGTCTTCAGAATTCGGCTTTTTATGCCCGTTATTCGTCGTAAAAAACAGAAGAAATTTGCACCACTAACACCTAAAGAAATCCATCAATACCAGCAGTTGCCAGCGTTGAATTTGGAGCAGATCGCCAAGATGCTCCAAAAGAGTCCTGCTCAGGTCCACGAGATGTCACGCAAGAGAGCTATACGACCGTTGCCTGTGTTCAAATCTGGCCGGGAGATATTCTCGACATGGGCACGCATTCAAGCATGGATTGATGAAGGATTCGAGTTACGGAAAGCCGCCTAGCGTTTTCGTATCCTCAAATACTCCTTCTCGACCAGTTCCAGTGCTGCACGCATCCGTTCCAGAGACGGTTTAATGTAATGCTCTTCAGCAACACCTTTCACCGATTGGCGAAGGATGTGCTTTACGACCAAGGTGTCTACTTTCTTGTCGTGGAGAATTGAGGCTAGCCCACGGCGGCATGCGTGCAAGCCGTGCCACTTGACTTGCTTCCCCTCCAGCGTCGGTTCGACATCGCGGCGTGCAAGATTTTCAAAACGGATAGGCTCGCCAGTCTCGCCGTGGAAGATGTACCCATCACCGGAATTGTTCTTCAGATGTTTGGCTAGGACCTTCTTCAAAGTCTTCACGACCGGCACGGGAGCCTTGCTAGTTTTAGTCTTCGTCTCACCGACAATTCCGTCAACAACTCCGCGCCGAACAGTCAGCACGTTCCCGTCGTAATCCTCCCAACGCAATCCTTTCAATTCAGACATACGCAGTCCGGTGAACGTGGCCGTCATGATGGCCGCTTTAGCCATCGGCTTCTTTACTGCTTCCATGATCTCGTGAATCTCTGCTAGCGTATAAGCGTGCGTATCGGAATCTTCACCTTCCGGGATGATTGCGTCTCGCACGGGGTTCGATTCGATGAACCCGTGGCCGACCGCGTACCGGAATGCGCTGCTCAGGAAATTTTTCAGATTGTAGTAGACAGTCTGCGCACGACGTTCGCCGTCTTGGGCGACCGCACGCATAATCTGGTTGATGTCTGGCGTGCGTACTTTACGCAACTCCATCTGAGGCAGATGAGGCTTTGCGATTTTGAACATGTCGTTGTAACTCTTGACCGTCTTAGGGCGCAGCTTGTGACCTCGTCCGCCCTCTTGTTTGGTCAGGAACATTTCGAGAAAGGATTGAACAGAATCAGCGGACAGCGCAGGGCGGTCAGCAAGGTTAACCGGAGCCAAGGCCACGTCTGCGAGTGGCTGCACAGATTCTTTCGTCTGGTGAGTTCTATCGATCAGAGCAAGCTTCTTGTACACGTCCCTTCGCGCTCTAACGCCGTTCTCCAGGACATCTTCGCGGTACCTCAGCACCCACCACTTGCCGTGTTTTTTGATAGAACCGCGCTGCATGATCACCTCCTGTGTTCTGTGAACAGTATCTCATGTAGTGGGTACAAATGGGTACAGAGTGCGATTATATCCGCATAAACATTGGCTATTTTTAGCTTGACAACGGTTTCCTAAACCGGTTGTCGGGAGTTCGAACCTCCCCAGCCCCACCAGATTTTTCCCAAATTTGAAGCACCAGAAATAATTAACGCGCGCTGTTGCAAATCTGTGTTCCAAGTCACTGCGAAAGTGGCAGAATGCGGGTAACAAATCTCTGCATTTGTGTCATTCGACTGTTCCGGAGCAGAGCGGGCGGTGAACAAGTAACAATCGGCGAGGATCCCGATGAATGAAGCGTTAAACGTTCACAGGCTGCATTTCGCGTTTACCATAACTTTCCACTACATTTTTCCGCAACTCACCATGGGGCTTGCGCTACTCCTCGTCTATCTGAAAACCAAAGCCCTGCGCACCGGCGACGAACACTACAACCGCTCCGCCCGTTTTTGGGCGCGCATCTTCGGCATTAATTTTGCCCTTGGCGTCGTCACTGGCATTCCCATGGAGTTTCAATTCGGAACCAATTGGGCGGCCTTCTCCAAAGCCGCCGGCGGCGTCATCGGTCAAACTCTCGCGATGGAAGGCGTCTTCTCCTTTTTCCTCGAGTCCAGCTTCCTGGGTTTGTTCTTGTTCGGAGAGAAAAAGCTGGGCCGCATCGGCCATTGGTGGGCCGCGTTTCTGGTTTGGCTGGGTTCGTGGCTCTCCGGTTTTTTGATTGTGGCCACCGACGCATGGATGCAACATCCGACAGGGTACCGCCTGGGCGCAAACGGCGAGATCGAACTCGCCAGCTTCTGGGGACTCCTCCTAAACAAATGGGCGCTGTGGCAGTACGCGCACACCATGCTGGGCGCCGTGCAAACGGGCTGCTTCGTTATGGCCGCCGTCGGAGCCTTTTATCTGCTCACCAGCCGCCATGAATCCTACGGGCGAACGTTCGTGAAAGGTGGCGTACTCGTAGGCGTCGTCGCCTCACTTTTGCAACTCTTCCCCAGTGGCGACGAGCAGGGGAAAATGATTGCGGAGAATCAGCCGGCGACTCTGGCGGCGATGGAAGGCTTGTTCGAAACTCAGGAAGGCGCGCCCCTGGCAATCCTCGGCCAACCCGATGTGAAGAACCGCAAGCTGGACAATCCTCTCGTCGTGCCCAACATGCTCAGTTTTCTCACCTACAAAAATTGGAGCGCCAATGTCCGCGGCCTCACCTCCTTCCCCGAAGATCAATGGCCCGATCAAATTTCTCTGCTCTACTTCAGCTATCACGTCATGGTCGGCCTCGGAACAATTTTCATAGCGGTGATGCTCGTGGCGGCTTTCTTGATGTGGCGCGGAAAGCTCTACGAATCGCGATGGATGCTGTGGCTCCTTATGCTCTGCGTGCCTTTGCCCTATATCGCCAACACCGCGGGCTGGATGACCGCCGAGCTTGGCCGCCAACCCTGGCTTATTTACGGTTTGATGCGCACCTCGCACGGCGTTTCTCCCCGCGTCGGCGCCGGCAACGCCTGGTTCACCCTGATTGGATTTATGGGTATGTACACGGTCCTCGCGATGCTGTGGCTCTTCCTGATTTACCGCGAGATTGAAGAAGGTCCCGGCCCCGACGACGAAGATTCGCGTACAGAAGCTCGAATTTCGATCGCGGCGGATTGAGAGAGGAGAGCGAGATGGGAACAATCTGGTTCTGCCTCGTAGCGATCATGATCGCGATGTACGTATTGCTCGATGGCTTTGATCTCGGCGCTGGCGCAATCCACTTGCTAGTCGCCAAAACAGATTTCGAGCGCCGCCAAGTCCTCGCTAGCATCGGCCCGGTGTGGGATGGCAATGAAGTTTGGCTGCTTGCCGCCGGCGGAGTGCTTTACTTCGCGTTTCCCGCGCTCTACGCAAGCGGCTTCAGCGGATTCTATCTGCCGCTCATGATGGTCCTCTGGCTTCTGATTCTTCGCGGCTCCTCGATCGAGTTTCGCAATCACGTAAAGAGCGCCGTTTGGGATCCCCTCTGGGATTTTCTGTTCTGCGCCTCCAGCCTGCTGCTGGCCGTATTTTTTGGCGCAGCGCTGGCAAACGTAGTGCGCGGAGTACCGCTCGACGCCAGCGGCTATTTCTTCGAACCACTCTGGACGAATTTCCGCCTCGGCGACGAAACCGGCATTCTCGATTGGTACACGATCCTCGTCGGCGTCCTGGCTCTGCTGGTCTTGATGATGCATGGTGCCCTGTGGGTGCAGCTGAAAACAAGCGGGCCTATAAACGAACGCGCGCGAAAGCTCTGCTGGCGCGTTTGGTGGGGCGTCCTCGCCCTGACCGCCATCGTAACTGCCGCTTCCTTTCAAGTGCAGCCGCAAATCAAAGTCAATTTTGTCACCTGGCCTTTGGGACTCATCTTGCCATTGCTGGCAGTCGCAGGCCTGGCCGGTGTTGCGTTCGAATTGCGAAAACGCAAAGAGGGAAAAGCGTTTTTTGCTTCGTGCTTGTATCTTGTAGGGATGTTGACCAGCGTGGTCTTCGGCGTCTATCCCATGGTTTTGCCCGCACGCAATCCCGTGTATTCCCTGACCGTGGAAAGCGCCAAAGCCGGAGCGTACGGCTTAAAGGTCGGATTAATCTGGTGGATTATCGGCATGATTCTTGCCGCAGGCTACTTCACCTTCGTGTACCGCTCCTTTGCCGGCAAAGTGGAAGTAGAAAGCGATTCAGCCGGCCACTGATCTCCCTGCAACCGAACCACGCGTAAAACAAAAACACTGATTCAGATGTGTAGGTTGACGCCTCGAACGCGTCGGCGTACTTTGGTTGAAGGCCATGAGCGACATTCTTTCACTTCGAAACTGCCCGCGGGCTGCAAGTGCGTTCGCGCTTGTAACTGTCCTCGCTTTGCTCCTCGCACCGGTTTGCGCGCCTCTCTGCGCCGCAAAAAATTGTTCCGCAGGCGCGGCGAACGACCTATGCCACGAGGCGGCACCAATCGCCGCCGCACCGTACAACGTTCTCGCCCCCCACAAGATTTGCGGGAATACTGATTTTTCGGCAGTGCTCACGAACCAAGACGATAAAGCATCCTTCCAGCACGACGCGCGGAGCATTGTTGCCTCTTCACCCCATAGCCGCTCAGTCCTACAAGAAGCAGCAATTTCGCTGGTTATGCTTGTGCGCTGGGGAGAGCATTTAGTTCCCACCCCACCGCCCAGTTCCCTTCTACTGACCACCACTCTGCGCGTCTGAAGTTCTCTTTCGAATCCATCACGTAACACAACTCCTTTGTTTCGAGGCGTGGATCGGTCGTGTCCGCGTCAAGCAAAACGGTGTCGAAGAACAATTTCGGGAGGTGGGAAATGAGCGGCAATCGCAGAAGATTTTTTCAGGACGCAGCGTTTTTCGGTGCTGGATTTTTCGGATTGGCGGAAGCCTTGCGCAGCAACACGCAGGCCAGTGACCCGAAGACAGCCCGCGCCATCGAACAGGGCCGCCACCACAGCCCCTACAGCGAGCACAAGAAAAAGGAAGCGCCGCTCGCGCCCACAGGCCCCGATCCCTATTTGCGCATGACCACTCCGGATCTTCCCGACTTGCCGCATGAAATGGATGGCGCCGTAAAAGTCTTCAAGCTAATCGCCGAACCGGTGAAGCGCAAAATCGCGCCTTTCAAAACCATCGACGCCTGGGGTTACAACGGAAGCTGCCCCGGCCCGACCATCCAAGTCCAGCAAGGCGAACGCGTGCGCATCATTTTCGAAAACCGTTTGCCGGAATCCACTTCCATTCACTGGCACGGCCTCGAAGTGCCCATCGAACAGGACGGCGTCCCCTGGATCAGCCAGAAGCCCATCGCTCCCGGCGAAAAATACACCTACGAATTCACCGTCCATCAGGAAGGCACCTTTTTCTATCACTCGCACGGCGCCATGCAGGAAATGATGGGAATGATTGGCTTCTTCGTAGCGCATCCGGAAAGAAGCTACAAGCCCCACGCCGACCATGATTTTGGCGTCATCTTGCAGGAGTGGGCAATTCTCCCCAACAACACCGTACCGAACACCTCGGCCATGGAATACAACTGGCTGACCTTTAATGGCGTCTCGGCGCCGGCCATCACTCCCATGATCGCCCGCCTCGGAAGCCGCGTGCGCCTCCGTATCATTAATATGGGCATGGACCACCACCCCATTCACCTCCACGGCAATCAATTCGTCCTAACAGGCACCGAAGGCGGCCGCGCCCCCGAATCCACCTGGTATCCCATGAATACCGTACTCGTCGGCGTCGCCCAGGCGCGTGTCGTCGAGTTCGACGCCAAATATCCTGGCTCATGGATGGTCCATTGCCACCTGCCGCACCACATGATGAACAACATGATGGACCTCCTCCGCGATCGCACCATCGAAACCGCGAACACCACCGACGCAAAAGCTCTGAGCCAAATGGAAACGCTGGCGAAAAGCGTCCCCTTCGAACATGTACATCACTCCCCGATCGCCGAAAACGCCAACAGCGTGCCAGGCTTTCCGCAAGATGCTTTCATGGAAATGGGCATGGATGACGCCGTGGAAAAGCCCGAAACGCACGGCCTGCCGCCCAACTGGAGCGCCGGAATGATGGGCATGATGACACTCGTACGCGTCCTCCCCGACAAGGACTACGAAGAAATGATGCACCGCATAAAAAGCCCAAACACGCCGGAACAAAAGGAGCACCATCATGAGTCGTAATCTCCTCTTCTCTGAGTCCTCTGTGCTCTCTGTGCCCTCTGTGTTGAGAATCCCTCTGTCCCTATCGTTATCTCTAGCCATAGCCGCGGCAGTCATCAGCGCAACGATGCTAATGCCGATCGTCCGCGCCCAAGACAAAACCCCGCCGATGCCCATGCCCATGAACCAACAAATGCCTCACCACCACGGAGACGTCCCGCTCGTCGCCCCGCAATATCCCCGCATGGGCCGCGCCCAAGAAAAGGCTGGCGGACAACTCGTCACCCTCGATCAAGTAGAAAAGATGGCCACGGAGACCAATCCCACGTTGCGCCAGGCCGAAGCTGAAATCCGCGCGGCAAAAGCGCGCCAACAGCAGGCAAGCCTATACCCGAATCCCACCGTCGGCTATACAGGCGATGAAATCCGCGGAGGCTCAGTCGGCGGGGGCAAGCAGGGATTTTTTGTCCAGCAAGCCATCGTGACCGGCGGAAAGCTTGGAAAAAGCCGCGAAGTGTTTGGCGCGGAAGCCAAGCTCGCCGAAATCGAAGCGCAGGAACAGCGCACGCGTGTCGCAACCGCCGTGAAAATGGCCTTCCTACGCGTCCTGGCCGCGCAGGAATGGCTCGAAGCACGCCGCGACCTCGCAAAAATTGCGGAAGACAGCGCGCAAACGCAGAAAGAATTGATGAACACAGGTCAAGCCGACGAATCCGAAGTCCTGCAAGCGGAAGTCGAAGCGCAGCGAATGCGCATGGCCGCGCGCATGCAAGAAAACACGCTTCGCGAGGAGTGGCGTTCGCTGGCCGCCGTAATCGGACAGCCTTCCTTGCCGTTGGCAACGGTGTCGGGTGACCTCGAACACGGTTGGCCGGAACTAAACGAAGAAGAAGCCGTCGAAACCATTGCGAAACAAAGCCCTGCTGTAGAAATCGCGCAGGTAGCTACGGGACGAGCGCAAGCAGTGCTGGCGCGGGCACAGCGCGAACCCATTCCGGACCTCTTATTGCGCGCCGGAATGGAGTACAACCACGAAACTCTGGGAACCGTTCCATGGGCCAAAGGCTGGGAAGGCATCGCCGAAGCGAGTGTCGAGATCCCCATTTTCAACCGCAACCAGGGCAACGTCGGCGCCGCTCGAGCCGATTTGGATCGTTCGGAGCAAGAAAAAACACGCATCGCGCTTACCCTGCGAGAACGTGCCGCCACGGTCGTCGATGAATATGCCAACGCCAAACTTATGGCCGTCGAGTACCGCGACGAGATTCTGCCTCACGCGAAGAAAGCTTATGGCCTGCTCGTGGACAAGTACGGAAAGATGCTGGCCTCTTATCCGCGCGTGCTCGAATCGCAGCGCAAACTCTACGAACTCCAGATCGAATACATTGCCGCTCTCGAAGGCGTCTGGACCAACGGCCTCGCCCTGCAAGGCTATCTGCTGACCGACGGCCTCGAAGCGCCGTCGCGCCCGGGCGAAGTCGACCGGCCCATCCGCGAAACCAACGTCCCCATGCCCGAACGCAACATGTCCCCCGGCGAAGCCATCCCGCGCCCCTAACTCCCCGCCCAGCAAAGCGCCATCCCCATCCCTCTGTAGGGAAGGGGATGGCCCCTCCCTGTTCGGCCGCCACGTGTAGCAAAGTTCTCGTGCGGGCTTGGTGCGAACACCGGCAAGGAGTTCCCTAGCCGCCGCACTGGTTTTTACGGGTCACGGGTCACGGGTCACGGGTCACGGAACACGGGTCACCTGTCACCATTGACCAACCACCGTGTCGAGTCCGCAACACTAGTACCCCAGTAGCGTTGACCTACCTAAAATTGAGTGGGTACTGTGCAGGATAGGGCGCCCGGGTGTCAGCAAACGTGTTTCCGTTAGTTGCGGAACGCGCACGCGAACACAACTTGAAGACATTCCTCCGGCTGGCAGGCCTGGCAGACGCGACATTTCCCTTTGGCAGAGGGTGAAACGCAGCGTCCGCGCAAGGGTTTTACAAACAGCGCCTGCAAGCAATGATTTGGCGAGTGGAGAGTCGAAGATAGCAATGACAACAGTTTTGAAGGCCGGACGTTACGAAATTATCGGTGAACTGGGCCGCGGCGCCATGGGTGTGGTCTATAAGGCGACCGACCCGGTCATCGGTCGGACCGTCGCCGTAAAAACCATCAAATTGAGTGAAGAAGGCACCGGTCTTTCGCGCCCTGAATTGCTGACGCGGTTTCAGACGGAAGCGCGCGCGGCTGGACTACTCACGCACCCGAACATCGTCGTAGTGTTCGACGCCGGAGAAGAAGACGGTCTTTACTACATTACGATGGAACTGGTGGAAGGCAAGAGTTTGCAGGCGCATCTGGATGGACAAGTGGCCTTTGCGCTGCCGCGCGTTCTGCGCATCATGGAGCAAACCTGCAGTGCGCTGCAGTTTGCGCATGAACGCAACGTCGTTCACCGCGACATCAAGCCGGCCAACATCATGCTCACTGCCGACGACACGGTGAAAGTCACCGACTTCGGCACCGCCAAAATTTTGCAGTTCGGCACCATGCAGCAAACGGCTCACGTGATGGGCACGCCGAGCTACATGTCTCCGGAACAGGTGAAAGGCCGCGCGGTCGATGGCCGCAGCGATATTTTCTCTCTAGGCGTCTTGCTCTACGAAATGGTGACGGGCGAGAAGCCCTTTCCGGGCCAGAACATCACCACCGTCATCTACAAAATCGTCAACGAAGAGCCGGTTCCCCCGCGCCAAATAGATCCCACGATTCATCCGGGCATCAACGCAGTCGTGATGAAGGCGCTGGCCAAGGAGCCGGAAGCGCGCTACCAGAGCTGCCGCGAAATGCTCGAGGATTTGCGGAATTACCGCACCATCGCTCCTGGCGCGAGTCCCGATAAGACCATGGTTTCGGCTGGACCAGGCGGATTTGGCGCGCCGAATGCCACGCTGCCGATCGGTGGAGCCGGAGCAGTCCCGCAAGGTGGGCGCAGCTTCCACCCGGAAGATCCCATGACCGTGGCCACGACGCGCTCGCTGAACGCCCGAGCTTCAAGTCCCACGCAGACACCCACTGTTCGCCGCACTGGGCCGATTCCTCCGTTCAAGCCCGTCGAAGAGCCTAAGAAGAAGAGCTTCATCGGAACCATTTTCATTGCATTGCTTCTGATCGGCGTGATCGTCTATGGAGCGCAGAAATTGCGGCCGGTGCTTGAGGAAGCGCGCAATATGAACGCCGCGCAAAAGCATCCGGAGGCGGAAGCGGCAACCCCGTCTACACCAGCAGAGAGTGCGCCAAACAATCCTTCCGCAAATCCGGCCGGAACCGAAACACAGCCGGCTGCGAATCCAGAAACCGCGGTGGAGAAGAAACCCGTCGAGCCTCCCGCCGAGAAGCCGATGCCGAAGAAGGCCGAACCTGTTGTAAGTGCGGCGGCGGAGTACAAAGGGCGAATTGAAGAAGCCATCTCCGAAAAAGGTTTGAAGGGCCGCGCCAAAGTGCAGGCGATTGGGAATACGTTGATTTTGGCCGGTAAACTTCGCCCCACCGAACACGGAGCCCTCTTGAAGTTCTTGCGCGATGCCCCAGCCAGCGTGCGCGTGGTGGACCATATCGAGTACGAAGACGCCCCAGTCGCCGACAACGGGCATGATGCAGAGGGTGGGCATCCCGTTCCGAAAAACGGGCAGGGCGCAATCCACGTTGTCTCGGACCTGGTTGGCGCGACGGCTGTTTTGCGTGGCCCTGCGGGACACGTTATCAACCAATGCCAGACACCGTGCAGCTTCAATGACCTGAATCCCGGGCAGTACAGCCTGGCAGTGGAAAAAGAAGGCTACCAGCCGATGCAGACGGCGCTGCAAGTAAAAGGTGGAAGCGTGGTCGATCAAAAGGCCACTCTCGAATCGCTGGCGAAAGGCCTGCTGCTCACAAGCAAACCCGCGGGCGCGGATGTGTTCATCAACGGCGCGAAGCAGTCCGGGCAAACACCGCTGACGTTGCCGCTGGCTCCGGGCTCTTACAACCTGGTGTTGCGCATGCCGGGGTACGATGCCTACGCCACGAGCGTACAGGTTAAGGACAATATCCAGACGCAGCTGCTGGACGTGCCGCTGAAGGAAAAATCCACGGTGAAAGTGGCTTGGGCTGAAGTGGAAACGAACCCCAAGGGCGCCGAGATTTTTGTGGATGGAACCACGACTGGCCAGAAGACCCCAGCCCGCGTGCAAGTGCCCGCTGGCCTGCACACCGTAATGGTGAAATTGGACGGCTACCAACAGGTCAGGAGAACTATCCAGGCGACCGAGGGTGGCACGGTCAACATCACCAACGTAACGCTCAACCCCAAATAGTGCGTTTAGAGCCCGAAGCAATCCAGCTAAAGGGCCACGGACCCGCCGCCGAAGGCTAGGTTCCTGCCTACTAACAACGTAACCTTTTGTAACGATCCCGCTGGTTTGGTTCTAGAACTCTGGAATCAACCTATTCAAAACAAACAGCTTAGCGACGGAACGTCGGGGCAGGCAGCGTGCTTGCTTTATAGCTAAGGGTACCCTGCCCTCGCGCCGACGCAATATCGGGGGATTGGACGGGCGGGGACGTATTTAGCCGACTGGTTAAATGCAGGCCTGAACTGAGTTTTGTGGGAAGCAAGAGGGCAACGACTTTGGTACTTCGGGCCATCATGCCGGTGGAAGAGCAGCGCTACGACGCGGAAGCGCGCCCTGAAGCCGAGCCGCGGCCGCGGAACGCGGAACGGCCGCTCCCGGGATCCGTCCTGGAAGTAAGCACGCCGACTCCGGATGCGCGAACGGCGGGGCTGATCCATTCGTTGCGGTGCCTTCATTTGCTGTTCCGCTCGGAACGGCTCTACGACAGAAACCATCCTCGGCGGCTGCAGAGTTTGGACGCTTGCTACGAGACCTTGCACGATTTCGCGGGCGCGCTGAACGGGATCGAAATCCACATTGAGCGCGGCGGGCTGGTTGTGCCGAAGCTCAGCGACGCGCATTTGCCGGATGCTCGTGGCGAGATGCAATCGCTCGCGCAGGATTTGCAGCGCGCGGGGATTCAATCGCTGGCGTTCGCAAGACAATTTCATGTAGGCGAACTGGACACGCTCGCGCAACTCTTCAAAGCATCGTTGCTAAGATCAGAAGAGTCGATTAAGCGCGGGGGAAGCTCCTGGTGGGCCGCGCGGTTTTTGGAGAAACGCGTGGAAGGGATTTCGATCAACACGCAGACGGAACGCAAAGTGGACACGGTGCTCGCCAGCTTGATGGGCGCGCTCGTGGCGTATGGCGGAAACTCGCCGCGCGAGGTCAACGAGACTCCCATTCTGCGGCCGGAGGTTGAGGATCTTGCGGGCGCGCTGCGTTTGATCGGGCGTTTGACGCCGCCGCTGGAAGCGGCACGAGGACTTTCCCCGGAAGAAGCGGCGCGGGCCATTCACGGGGCGATGGAAGATGCGAGCCGCGAGACGGTGCGCATGCTGCTAGGCTCGATTTCGCAATATGCGCCGCGCGAAGGCGAGCGGCCGCAGCCTTATTTGTTGCGGCTTTCGGAGAGTTTGATTCTTGAATTTCTGGGTGCAGAGTTTGCCGCGGGGACGCTGAAGGCCGATGCGGTGCGACAGACGTTTCATCGGTTGAGCGATGTGCTGGTTTCTTCGGGCGGATACACTGGGCCGCATTCTTCGCAACACTTGACGCTGCTGGCGACGGCTTGGGCGAGCGACAAGCATCGCGAAGAAATCGTCGAAAAATTCTGGCTGGAACTACCGCCGCGAGAAAAGTCCGTTGTGCTGCGCGGGCCGGACGTTTGGTGTGTGCCGGTGGTGGCGTTGAAGCGGACGCTGGGGCAACTTGCGGAAACGGGAGCGGACGCTCCGCGGCGCGAGGCGCGAAATATTTTATTGAATTATTCGCGGCGCGTGGAAAACGAGAACGTGAATGCGCGGCGCGCCGTGGCGGCGGGCTTGAATGAAATGACGCCGATCATCGAATCGCTCTGGCCCAATCAATTGCCGGAAGATTTGAGCCGCGGAACGATGAAGGCGCTCGAGAAGGAAACCATTCCAGAAACAGCGGCGCTGCTTGCGGCATTCCTCGAGACGCTGGGGCGGGTTGCCGTGGTTCGCGCGGATTACGCGGGATTTGAAAATATTTTGATCGGCCTGGAGCGCGCGCCGAGAGACAAGGAACACGACCATGTGGCGGCACTGGCACACCGGCTGGTGGCGCAGGACCGCTGGCTGCTGCTGGTGGATGCGGCCCTGGCGAACCGGCCACTCGATCCAGTTTTGCCGCGACTATTACAGCGCGACCCGGAGAGATTGCTCGATAGGTTGACGCTGCTTCTGACAGAGCCGCGCGGCGTGGAGATGGTGGCCGCGATGGCGCGGCTGCTGCGGACGATTGGTGTGCCAGTGCTGAACCTGCTCGAGACGCGGCTGTATGAAGCGCGGAGACAGCGTGTGAGCGCCGCGATTAAATTGTTGGCGGCAGCGGACCCGGAGCGTTTGCTGCGCGGGTTGGCGCGAGCGCTGGCGAGCTGGGAATGGAATTTGCAGGATCTGGCGGTGAGCGAGCTTTCGCGGCCGGCCAATGCGGGTTCATCGCAAACCGCGGCCTTTGTGTTTTCGGCGGTGCTGGCGGATGCACATCCTCTCGTTGTGCCGATGATGATCGATCAGATCGGATTGGCGCAGGAGACCACAGCCGTGCCGCAGTTGATGGAGATTGCGGCGGGCGAACATGAAGTGCTGCGCGATCTGTTTGTGCGCATCAAGGCCATTGAAGCAATCGGGCGCATGCGCGCCGTGGAAGCGGCGGAATTGCTGCGCATGCTGGCGGAAGGGCGCGATGGATTGGCGTTCGCGGAGCCTTCTGGATTGCGCGCGGCGGCGGAAGATGCGCTGGCCATGATTGAGAACCGGCCGAGTTCGGCGCGAGCGCGTGCCGCGTTTGAAGCGGCGCCATCGACGAATGGGAGTTATGTGGTGCCACGACGGTATGTGCGCGTGCCGCTGGAATCGCCGCTGCGCGCGCAGATTGACGGCTCGCAAGCCGGTCTCGCGCGGGTGAAGACGATTAGCCTGGGCGGGGCGTACCTGGAATCGCCAAAGAAGCTGTCGGTGGGAGATTCCATCAAGCTGGAAGTGCGCTCGGGGCTGCGCAAAATTCACTTTACAGCGGTGGTACGAAACCTCGGGCCGGATGGCAGCGGCGTGGAATTCGTACACATGAAGGATGAGGATCGAGAAAAGCTGCGCAAGCTGGTGCAACGCCACTTGCAGTTTTAAGTCAGCCCCCCACCCCCCCGGTATCCAGAGAACCGTGAAGTAAGCCCAAGAAGACATTGGAGTTGCGGGTGTTGCTGTGCGTGCGCAGAGCGGATGCGGGCGAAAGTGAGACAGCCGAGAGTGGTTGTGCCCCCCCTCCTCGTTTTTTCGTAATTGTTGCATCTAAGCGAGATAGCGTTCTTGTAAGTGGTTTAGAATCAACGGTTACGGACATTCCCGCAAGCGTCGCTTCGAAAGGACTTGCAGGCGCTCGATTGCACTTAAATTGTGCAGTGCGCGGACTCGGCACGTAAGTGTTGCATTCAAATGGGTTAGGGCTGGCAGCGGAAAGCGCACAGGCAAGAGTGCCTGCGCTACCCAGAAAGCAAAAACGCCGGTGTGGCGCAAACCCGACCGCTTGGGTTGTCCCAGGGTGACCGGGCTTGTTTGGCACTTGGGCTTGCTTTGAAGGCTCCTGTGTATACGGCTGACAGGTCATGGATGAAGTTGAAGGTCGGCGCGCGCATTCATGTCATCCGGTGATTGGCCATTCTGTCAGAAGAGACTGGTCCGACCACCACCTGAGTCCCTAGCTAGAGTTGAGGTATGCTCGGGCTATGGCTAGCGATCTGGAAGCTGCGCTTGTCGCTGTGTGGCGGCAGAGCTTAATTGACAAGAAGAAGATTGTTGAGGTTGAGGGCGAGAGTTACGCTGTGCGGGAGACGGCGAAGAGGAAATTGAAGCAGGTGGATTTCCGGTTTGAGGGGCGGGAATTGCGGGGGTTGGAGCAGAATCCGGAGACCAAATCGCGGTGGGCGAAGATGGCGCGGGAGGGAGGACGGGTGATGCAGTTTTTGGAGCGGGGGAAATACATTGGGGTGGTGGTGGATGGGAAGGTTCATATTTATGGGTAGGGGTGTGTGGGTGGAAGAGTTAGAAGAAAAGGCGATGCCGGGAAATGGATGAGTGGTTCGGCGGGAGCAAGCCGGGGTCCTTCGCTGCTCTCAGGATGACAGTGAACGGTGGGTGGTTTGATTTGTGAGTTGGGGAACGTTGGTCGGGCGGAGGAAACCTAAGACGGGCACGATGAATCGTGCCCCTACAGAGGCGGAGTGAGAAGAGAAAGCGACCACCGGCTTAGCCCTGGAAAGTATTTTCGATATCGCGTGCGCCGTGAAGTACGCGGACAATTTCAGTCGCAGACGTGGCAACTCGATAGAAAATGACGTACCGGCCAACAGGAAAACTCTGAATGCCCGGAGCCAACTCATCTCGCCGGCGCCCCAAGCGGGACTGACGGGCCAGCAATTTCATCGTCTCCTGGATTTTGTCGATAAAACCGTCCGCATTCGCCTCGCTGTCATCAGCAATGTAGCTCCAAATCTCGACTAGATCCTCGGTGGCCCGAGGGCTAATCCGGAGCTGGGGCACTACCTGGCTCGCGTGCGGGATTTCTTCTCACGCGCCATGCTCTTCAATCGTTGTGGGTCGAAAACGATGGACGGTCCACTGTCCAAGCCCTCCTGTACGTCCTGGCGGAGTCTCTGCAGCTTGAGAGAACGCAACTGATCTTCTTGTTCCATGAGGCGAAGGGCCTCGCGGACGACTTCGCTGGCCGAATTGTAAGACCCTGAGGCGATCTTCTCGCGGATCATCTCTTCCAGATGGGGAGTAAGGCTTATGTTCATGGGCATGGACAGGAACCTCGGAATACAGATGATTCCAAGAGTAACGCCGCTGGCAAACTTTGTCAATGTTTGACACAGGCTCACGGGAAGAGCGGCGATTGGAGTAAGGTATGCGATCCACATGACGCTAAATCGGGTGAAGGCGGGGCTGCCCGGATGTATTGCTTCCTGAAACATCCTCTCAATAGTCGTTGGATGAAAAAGGGTGGTTGGAGGCATAGACTGAGGAACTTATTGAATAAGTTTTGATTGAACTTGACGGAACGTTGCAGTAAAAGCGGAGTATTCGAATCGAGCAGCCATCTTTCGGCGGGACAACCCGCGGCCGCTAGGGGTAGCGGAAGATTGCATGGTTTCTTACAGATTTTTCATGGCTTCCATTGGGAGGACTGAGATGCAACGACGTCATGGTGTGTTTGCCTGGATCACGCTGTGCATGTTGGTGCTGGGATGTGCCGGGATGGCTGCGGCGCAGGTAAATACGGCGACGCTTTCGGGGACAGTGATGGACCCGCAAGGGCTGGCGGTGATAGGGGCGAAGTTGACGATTACCAATGCCGGAACCGGGGCGGAACGGACGGCGGCGGCGGATGACGGTGGGCGGTATAAGATCGTTGGACTGCCTCCTGGAAGATACAAAGTGAGCGTGGACGGCGGCGCGAGCTTTGCGGTTTATGAGAATGATTCCGTGGTTGTAACGGTCGGCGAGGACGCCATCCTTGACCTGCGGCTGGATTTGAAAGGCGTACAGCAGACCGTCACAGTGACAAGCGAAACCGCCCCGATCGAAACGGCGAAGACGGAATTTTCGCAAACCGTGGGAGAGGTGCGCATCGACAATCTGCCGATCAACGGACGGAACTACATCAATTTCACGCTGACGGATTCTCAGGTGACGCGGGACAACGCGCCGAATACGGGCGCGGCGCCTACCTCGGGCTTGAACATCAGCGGACAGAATGGGCGGTCGAACATCGTGAACGTGGACGGAGCGGACGCAACCGACAATGCCGTCAACGGCGTGAGGTCCACGGTGTCGCAGGAAGCGGTACAGGAATTCCAAATCATCACGAATAGTTACGCCGCGGAGTACGGCCGGGCTTCGGGAGGCGTGGTGAACATCATCACGCGGTCGGGCGCGAATGCATTCCACGGCGACGTGTTTGGATATTTGCGCAACCGGAGCTTTCAGGCGGTGAATCCGTTCAGCACAGTGCCGAACCCGGCGTATACGCGAGTGCAAGCGGGAACGTCGTTCGGCGGGCCCATCAGGAAGGACAAAACTTTTTTCTACTTCGCGTACGAAATAACGCGGCGCCATGAAACTGGATTTTCATCGATTGGGCAGGACAACTTCGGACTGACGCCATTCGATACGACGCAGGTGGGATTGCCGTTCGGCACGCTTCAGCTCACACAGGACCAGATCGCGTTTCTCACCAATCCCACGACCTTGCAGACCGAGGCGGCCAGTCCGGCGTTCGCGCAAGCTGTCGGTAAATATGCGTTTCTTGCCGGGGCTTCGTCCGGGATGGCGGTGAATGGGGTGTGGCCCACGAGCCTGACGGGCATTCCGGGCATCAGCGGATTTCCGACTTCCTGCCAAGCGCCACCGTGTTTCGTTCCTGCCTCCTATCTGACGATGGGATCCCAAGCGGGCAATTTCCCAATCTTTGAAGGCACCAGCCTGTATTCACTGCGAATCGATCACACCTTCAACGCCAATAATCACTTGATGCTGCGCTCCAATGTCAGCCCCAGCACGGTGACAGGCCTCGAGGTGAACGGCCAAGACCAGCCGTTCGGGCAGAACGCGTTCTCGCGCACTTCGCAACAAACGTATCGCGACGTTGCGGGAGTCGCCGAGTATGTGGCCATTCTGGGAAGCAATAAAATCAATGAGTTCCGCTTTCAGTATGCACGCCGTGGTCTGCTCTATGATTTTTCCAGCTCGGCGGGCGGTTCCGATCCGGCCATCAACGTAACCGGCTTTGCCTACTTCGGCCGCGAACCGTACTCGTACATCCAGCGTGTGGAGCATCGGTACCAGTTCACAGACAATTTTTCGTGGACGATTGGCCAGCACGCGACAAAGTTTGGGGTGGATTTTAACTACATCCCGACCACGGCGACGTTTACGGTGAACTATGGCGGGGTCTACGATTTCGGTTCCTTCACCGCCGGAAACCTCGGATTCCCGGCCAACTTCCCGTCTTTGTCTCCAGTGCAAGCCTATGGGGCTGGACTTCCCGCGGACTTCATCCAGGGTATCGGCAGTCCGAGCGACTCCTTCACGAACAAGCCGTTGGGCGCGTACTGGCAGGATTCCTGGCGGATTCGGCGGAATCTCACGCTGAACTACGGGGTACGCTATGACATCGAGTTTCCGCCGAAGTTTGCTCCTCCTGATGCTCTGGCGCTCGCGGGATATAACCTTTTGGGCCTGCAGAAAGGTATTGGGACAGACACAAACAACATTCAGCCGCGCGTGGGCATTGCGTGGGATCCGAAGGGCGACGGGAAAACCGTAGTGCGCGCTTCTTACGGACTGTTCTACGACCATCCGCTGCTCGGACTTTATTTCCTGGGAGATGCTTCAGATGGTTCGAAGAGCGTGCAATTGGCATTTGGCGGCACGTCGACGTGTACGGTGGCGGGAGATCCCGGGAATCTGAATGCCATTCCGATTTTCCAGGGGCTGCTCGTCAACCCTTTGGCGCCGCAGTGCGCTCCTTCTCCGTCGGCGGCATTGAATGCCTCGATGGGCTATCTGCCCAACGAGCAAAGATTCCAGGCTCTGAATGTTCCCAACTCGTTGTTCGTCAACCAGAACTATCTGACCGCGGGTTTTCCGCTCGGATTTCAGCCGTTTGGCTATCCGCAGGGGAAGAATTTCGTTTACGCATATTCCGAACAAGCTAATTTGAGCGTGGAACGGGATCTGGGACACGGTTTCACCTTGAATTTGGCTTACAACTTCAATGGCGGCCATCACATCAATCGTCCCATCAATGCGAATGCGATTCGCGGCGACTTGATGATGAACAATCTGAACGCCGCGGTTGCGGCGGGAGTGAATAAATCGACCGATAGCCCGTTTCTGGTGAGCGGGTGCGGAGTCGGGCCAGCTGGGCCCTACGTGCCTGCAGCGTTGACGAACTTCTTCCGCCCGTCGGGTTTGAATCCGGCAGTCGCGGAAGCCATTCTGGCGACGGAGGGCGTTCTGGGCGCTCAATGCGTGGGTTTGGCAAATTCGGTGCTGCAGGCCGAAGGACTGAATTCGAGTTGCAACCCTGCCAACGGACTCTCGAATTGCGTTCCGTTTAGCGACATGGACGCCAATTTCTCGAACGGCAACTCGAACTACCATGGCTTTACGACGAATCTCAAGAAGCGCTTCAGCAACCACTATGAATTCCTTGCGTCCTACACGTATTCCCATACCATTGACGACGCCACTGACCTGCAGGCTACGCTTACGCCCCAGGACAGTTATTACCCCAATCTGGAGCGGTCGACTTCGACTTTCGACCAGCGGCACCGCTTTGTGTTCAGCGGCGTGTATCAGAGTGGCAAACTGACTGGAGACGGTTTCGCGAGCAAGTTCTTCAGCAACTGGACGCTTGCTCCGCTGATCGAATTCGGGTCGGGCCGGCCGTTCAACATCGTGACCGGCGTGGACGACAACCTGCAGTTGTCAGCGTTGACCGGGAGGCCAAACACGGTCGCTAACGCGAACTGCGGACCAACCGTGACATCCAAGTTCTCGCCGACGGGGATTTTCCAGGAGCCTTGCCTCGCCGCGTTCAGCGGTACATTGCTTTCCCTGGATGGTGATCTGGGGCGCAATGCAGGTTTGACGCCGTGGGTGGCCTTCAGCGATATGCGGGTGGCCAAGCGCATCTATTTCAATGAGCGCTTCAGCCTTGATCTGATCACGGACATCTTCAATATTCCCAACCGGTTCAACGTGTCCGCGGTGAATGTGCTTTGGACGAACGCAGGGCAGCCGACGGCGGCGTATGATCCGCGGCAGTTTCAGTTTGCGATGAAGGTAAACTGGTAGGGGAAATCGTAGCTGACGAATCGGGAATTAGCCAATGGGCAAAAGAGCTTCGCTAGCGCGAGGCTCTTTTGTTTTTGGGGAGAGCTTTCCGCGGAGGATAAGTGCGGGTAAAGTAAGGAGACCGTTTCCCGAGGATGGACTGGAGAGGGAATGACAGGAGTACTCATTGGAGTGGTGATTGTGGTGGCCGGGCTGGTGCTGTGGCTGGTGCTGCAGACTTCGCAGGAGCAGAAGAAGAGCGCGGTGCTGGAAGCGCAGTTGAGCGAGCTACGGCGGGATTTGCAGACGATTGGGACGGCGCAAGCGCAGAGTTCGGGGCAGATAGCGACGATCGGGCAGAGCGTGTCGCAACGGCTGGAGAGCGTGACGAAGGCGCTGCAGGATGGCGTTTCGAATTCGGCGCAAATTGCCACGCAGGGGCAGACGGCGATTGCGACGGAGTTGAAGAATACTCGGGAACAGATCGGGCATATTCAGAAGCAGTTGGGGGAGTTTCAGGAGCTGGGGCGCGGGATTTCTTCGGCGACGAAATCGCTGGAGGGCATTTTGGGCGGAGCGAAAACGCGGGGGCTGCTGGGCGAGGTGACGCTGGAGCGTTTGCTGGAGGATTCTCTGCCGGCTTCGCAGTATGCGACGCAGTACCGGTTTGCGAGCGGCGAGGCGGCGGACGCGGTGATTTTTTTGCGAGACAGAAAACTGATCGCGGTGGATTCTAAGTTTCCGCTGGAAGCGTTTCGGAGGATCGCTACGGAAGGCGAAGAGGCGAAGAAGGCGTTTGCGTCGGCGGTGAAGGGGCACGCGGATTCGATCGCCAGGAAATATATCGTGCCGGACGAAGGGACGCTGGACTTGGCGCTGATGTTCGTGCCGTCGGAAAGCGTGTACTACGAGATGCTGATGACGAACGACAGCAAGGGCGAGCCGCTGGACGCGTATTGCCGCGGGAAATGTATTGTGGCGGTTTCGCCGAATACGCTGTACGCGCATCTTTGCGTGATTCATCTTGGCTTGCGAGGGATGCAGATCGAGGAGAACGCGATGCGAATTTCCGCGGGACTCTCGGGTATTCAGAAAAATATGTCGGCGTTCAGCGATATTTTTGAAAAGCTAGGGACGCATTTGAAGAATGCGCAGCAGAGTTATGCAGACGCGGACAAGAAGCTGGAAAAAACGCAAAGTACGATGAATACGTTGATTGGGACGAGCGCGGCGGAAGCGGCGTTGGAGAATGGGCAGAGGATGCTGGCGCTTTCGCTGGAGGCGGATACGAAGGACGATCGGTGAGCCCGGCGGTGTGGCGGGACGCGGAGTAGCGAGCTGACAGCTGACAGTCAGAGAGCTGCATTTGCTGGTGGCCCGCGACATTGCGCGGGTTCGGGGTGAGATAAAACAAAAATTAGGAGGCGGGATTAGATGCTTGCGGATTGGTGTGTTCGGGCGCGCTCGGCACGGAGGGCCGGGCAAGCCCGGCCCTACAAGTCGTAAGGGAGAAGGGCGGGTTAGGCGCGCGTTAGGGGGAGTGTGGGCGCGAGGCGGAGTTCAGCAAGCGGATGGAGACGAGGAAGCTGCCGCGTTTGCGGCCGACGACTTGGAAGTGGGCTTGGTTTTCGACGCCGCCGGAGCTGCTGGCTTTAAGGGGATTGCCGCCGAGGAGTTCGGCGATGTCGGGGGCGAGATTCCTCGCTTCGAGGGTAACTTTGTCGCGTGTGCCGCGGACGTGGACAGTGAGGCGGCGGAGAACGCCGGGGGCGAGCGGGGAGCTATCGGCTTCCAAGGTGAGCGCGACAAAGACGACTTCGAGAGGCGGCCCGTTGCGTTTTGCACAGGAGAGATCCACGGAGGCTCGGCCGGGCTGCAAGTCCGGCGGAGGAAGAACTACCAGGGATGTGGGTGACGAGGCGAGAACGAAGGCGGGGTCTCCGGAGATGGTGATCTGGTTGGCGTCGGCATCGCCGCAAAAGCCGCGACCGGTGATTTCGAAGCGGTCGGCCATGGAGGCGACTTGGGGAATCGAATCGACTTGCATGGAATTTGCTGAGGATTCTCCCTGCGGGGTGATGGTGACGGGTACGCGGCCTTCACGGCCGACGATCGACCCGTAGATCAAACCGGGAGTAAGAGGAGCGACGAATAGGGCGCGGCCAGTGGCGTCGGTGGTGAGCCGGTCGCCATTCGAAAAGCTGACGGCGGCGCCGGGAGTGAGGCGGCCGTTGGCGTCGAGAACGGCCAGAGTAGCGCGGTCGCCGGAGACGATGGATCGCGGGAGCAGGAGGATGCGCCCAGCAGGAGCGGGTGACGGTTTTTGTGCGGAAGCGATGAAAGAGAGAAGCGTCAGGGCCGCCGCGAGGCTAAAGCATCGTAAGAAGAGTGGAGACACCGGGCGGCGAAAAAGCATGGGGAGATTGTAGTCGAGAGGCGGCGCGGTGAGGAAGCGAGAGCGCCAGAGGTGGCGTATAAAAAAGGAGCTGGCGGAGACGGCGAAGCGATTATCAAAAGCTCGTAATGACGGGTTGCTCCTCGGGAGAGTAGGTGAGGACGGTGCGGCCGGGAACGCCCTTGGTTAGTTTGCGCAACTTGTAGATGAAGGGACGTGGAGCGGAACCTCGCGCGCATTCTTCGAGGCGATAGTAGCGATCTTCATAGCGGACGGTGCGAGGCGGAGTCCATTCGGGCTTGGCGCGCCAGGCACGTATTTCGAGAAATTCCTCGCCGCTGTTACTCACAACACAAAGTTCGTCGGGTACTTGGGAGAGCCGAGCGGATAGAAATTTTTCCTTCATCGTGCCGACGTAGGAAGAAACATGGCCTTGCGAAAATTTGACGGCGCTGGCGGGCTCCGGGGAATTGCGGCGAAAAATCTTTGAGTAGATTTTTTCCAGCAGGTACAGCGGGAAAACGCCCAGGATGGAATCGGTCAGTGCCGCGCACAATCGCGCTGTGCCTTCAATGCCAACAGACGCGATGGCCCAGGTCAGCGGATGCGTGGCCCAAATCAGCAGGGCGGCGAAACCGATTTCATGGTCGGTGGTGCCGGGAGCCGTCTTTCCGGTGAGAGCGGCATCGAGGGCGCGAGAGACCCAAGTCGTCACCGAATAGGAATACCAATACATGAGGGAGGCGAGAGCGAGGACGGATTCGGCGACGCCGCTGATAATGGCGGCGGCGCGCCAGGGTACGGACTGATAGAACGGCAACGCTTTGCGCCAGCGTTTGGGAAGCAAAGAAAGAATCGGCCCAAGGAGATAGATCCACATGCCATGCCCCACATTGATTATAAGTAAGCCACTAGCGTTCCGAGGAACCTAAGCTGCCCTGAGCCGCCAAACGGTAATCATCATCGGACAGCCTGGCACTCACTGAGCGGGCTTTGTGGCGAGGCGATAGATCTGGGCTTCCAGGAAAAGCCGGAACAGTTCGGGGTCGATCTCTTCATCGCGAACGCAGAGCTTGAGAATGTCCAAAGCGCGGTCGGTGGGGACGGCCCGTTTGTAAGGACGGTCGGAAGCGGAAAGGGCGTCGAAAATGTCGCAGATGGTCATCATCTTGGCTTGAACGGGAATGGAGGGAGAGGTCAGTCCATCCGGATAGCCACGGCCGTTCAGCTTTTCGTGGTGGGCGCGGGCGATTTCGGGAATGCCGCGATATTCGGGCGTCCAAGGAATCTGCGCCAGGAAATTGAAACTGTGCGTGACATGCGATTCGATTTGCCGTCGCTCGTTGGTGTCGAGACTGCCGCGAGGTATCGAGAGGTAACGGACTTCCTCGGAAGTGAGATAAGGGCGCTCGGCGCCGCGCGGGTCGCGGTAGGACTTCTGGGAAATTTCTGTGAGCAAATCGAATTCCGTGGACGGCAGGATGGTCGGCTCGTTTGCGCGCGTGATGAAATCCACGTAGCGGTCCAGCTCGCCGAGCAGGCGGGCGGCCTCGGCGTCGAGAAGTTGGAGACGGGCGCCCTCATCGGAACCTTTGCGGGGACGGGAGAGCAGAAGTTCGACTTTTTGCTGGGCGATGCGCGCTTCAATATCGCGGCGTATGTAGTCGAAGCGATCGAGCAAACGGGAATACTGGAGCGGATAGAGTTTCTTGGCTTTGACGAGGACTTCTTCGCGGACACCGACTTTGCCGAAATCGTGGAGCAAAGCGGCGTAGCGCAACTCCTTCATTTGTTCGCGCGAAAAACGCAAGTCGGCGTACGGACCCTGGGGCTCGCGATCCACGGCTTCGGCGAGCGCAGTGGTCATCTCGCAGACACGCTGGGAGTGGCCGGAGGTAGTGGGATCGCGCTGCTCGATGGCTTTCACGGCGGCGTTCACGAAACCGTCGAAAAGATTTTCGATGTCGCGGTAGAGCTGAGAGTTTTCGTAGGCCACGGCGGCTTGTGAGGCGAGCGAGAGGCCGAGCCGGACGGCTCTTTCGGGAAAGGGATGGACGTGGCGATGAACGGCCTTGGCGTCCGTCAGGCGGGACTGAGGATGGCGTTTACAATTGATCAGCTGAAGGACACCGAGGACTTCGCCTTTGCCGTTTTTCATGGGCAGAGTAATCAAGGAGCGGGTGCGGTAGCCGGCTTGTTCGTCGAAAGAAGAGTTGAATTGGAAGGGCCGGGACTTGGGAATGCGGTAGGCGTCGGCTAGTTCGATGACTTCACCATGGAGAGCGCAATAGCCAGCCATCGAGGATTCGGTGATGGGGAGGATGTGTTCGGTGTAAGGAAACTGGACGCTGTCATTTTGGGTGAGGCGGAAGCGGAGCTGCCTCGTTTTTTCCTCGCCGTTTGTAGGGATAAGACTTGAGCCGTTTGCTTGGGCGGCGGCTTGCTCCACCAAATAGAGAGAGCCGGCATCGGCGCCCGTGATGTCGCGCGCTTTCGACAAGATCAAGGCGAGAAGGCGGTCCACATCGCGGGTTTCCGAGAGGGCGATCCCGACGCGGTTCAGTTCTTCAAGCTCCCAACCCGCATGAGCGACGGACAGGCTGGGGCGCCGTGGGGCAGTGACTCGCTTGCGGAGCTTTTTCTTAGCTTTGGGCATGATGAGGGATGCTCCGCCAGCCATACAGGCCGGGCCGCCTGGTGGGAGGCAGATTATCACGGAAGCGTATGCACGTGGCACGCGGCGGGTTGGCGGGGAGCAGAAACAGGGGCACAAAATGGGCAATTTAGTTGTACCCTCTGGGAGGGCCGAGGCGGCAAATGGCGCTAAATAACAAGTAATCAGTTGGCGTCAGTACCTTTCGCCGCCGGAAAGGGTCTGCTAGCGTGAGAACAGGGTTACCGGGCAGGGGTGTGAGCAAGGGTTCCATCGGCGAGCAGAAACGGGAGAATTTGTGCGGATCGTAAGCGGGGGCGTCACCGATTTGGGCCAGGTGCGCACGAACAACGAAGACTGCTTCCGCATCGTCGAATCGCTGAATCTGTTTGTGCTCGCCGATGGCATGGGCGGCGAAGCGCACGGCGAAGTGGCCAGCGCAATGGCCGTGGAAACCATCGTTAAGCATTGCATGGATGCGCAGGGTGATTCGGGGACGACGCAGCTGGGCCTCTCGGAGCCAAGCTGGAGCGAAAAAACCAGGCGGCTAACGAACGCAGTACACCTGGCGAACAAGAGCATTTATGAAGCTGCTGAAGCGAATCCCGAGCAGCATGGAATGGGAGCAACGCTGACGGCGGGATGGATCGACGGCTCGAAATTGAGCATCGCGCACGTGGGCGATTCGCGGGCTTATCTGCTGAGAAGCGGTAATTTGCAGCAGCTCACGAGCGATCATTCACTGGTTGCAGAGCAGGTGCGGCGAGGGATTTTGACGGCCGCGGAAGCGGAAGAAAGCGAAATGCAGAGCGTGCTTCTGCGCGCGCTGGGGGCTTTGCCGGATATCGAGGTGGATACCGACGAGCACACCTTGTTTGCGCGGGACATTTTGATGTTCTGCTGTGACGGCCTGACGCGCATGGTGACCGAGCCGGAAATCGCGGGCACGTTGCAGGCGGAGCCGGATCCGACGAAGGCGGCGGAAAAGCTGATTGCTCTGGCAAACGAGCGAGGCGGCGTAGACAACATTACGGTGATTGTGGTGCGCGTGGGTTCGGAATCCAGAGGTTGGTGGTCCTGGTTATTTGGTGGAGCGGGAAAAAACGCGGCCGGAAACGGCGCCGCAGGAGGATCGTGAGATGGCGAAGCTCAGCCTGATGTTTGAAGAAAAGACGGTGAAGGAAGTGCCGGTGGGGAGCCGGCCGGTGAGCATCGGTCGCTCACCGGACAACGACCTGCCCGTCGACAATCTGGCGGTCTCGAACTATCACGCGCGCGTTTATTTTGAGGGCGGGCGGCTGGTCGTGGAAGATCTGGATAGTTTGAATGGCACCTTTGTGAACGACCTGCGCGTGGAGCGAGCCACGCTGCATGACGGTGACTCGATCTGGGTCGGCAAACACCACATCAAGGTGGATGCCTCCGGCGATGCGCCTGTGCCGTGGGATACGGGGCGCAAGGCTAGCGCGCCGCGCATCAACGAAACCATGGTGCTGGATACAAAAGCACGGCGGGAAATGCTGCAGCAGGCCGCGGCCACAGGCGAGCGCGTGCAGTTTGCGTCGGGGCGGCTGAAAGTGCCGACGCTGATTGTGACTGCCGGGCGAACCGACCAGAAAGAGTACATGCTGACGAACAAGCTGACGGTGATTGGGAAGTCGGCGATGGCGACGGTTAAGGTGAAAGGCTGGTTCAAGCCGCCGATGGCGGCGCAAATTAACCAGCGTGATGACGGCTACTACATCGGCCCCGGCGACAAGATGCCAACTGTGAATGGCGCGCCGATTACGGGACCTGTGCGGCTGAACGATGGCGACGTCATCGAAGTCAGCGGCGTGCGCATGAATTTCGTCTTCCGCGAATAACGCGCGAACCGAGATGGCGGCTCCGTCAGGCGGATGGTGGCAGAGGCGGGGCGGGTTTGGCCTCTACGAGCTGCTGCAGTCATGGTGGCGGCACCGAGTTTCGTTCATCATTAGTCTTGGCGTCACCTTCGTAGCGCTGACCCTGTATTACTTCACGTTTTTTGGCGAGCGACGCACGCCTATTTTCGAGTTCCTCCAACGTCTCGAATACGACTCCCTTGATACGCGTTTCCGGTATCGGCCGGAAGATCCGACGCGTGTAGAAGCCCATATCGTGATCGTGGATATCGACCAGCATTCTCAAGAAGTGCTGGGAAGGTGGCCCTTTCCTCGTTCGCACTTTGCGAAGATGCTGGACGTCTTGCGCAAGGATGGCGCGAAAGTCGCGGCATTCGACATTACGTTCAGCAAACCGGACGAGAGCGCAGCACCTCTGCTCCGGTTGCGGGATGCGTTAAAAGCTCGGGACGCTCGCGGCGAACCGGTGGATCCCAAACTAGAGGCCGAAGTGGATAGACTGGCCGCCGAGTCTGATTCCGACAAACAATTCGCCGAAGCGATAAAGAGGTTCGGCAAAGTGATTCTAGGAAATTTTTTCCTGTATACCGAGGCAGACCTGCGGAGGCTTGATGACAAAACACTCGATCGGTACGCGGATGAGCTCAGTTTCTTCTCTTTTCCTCAAGTACAATCTGTCAAAAGGCGCGCCGCGTTTGGAAAACAGGACTATGTGAGTCTGATAAGCAGGTACGAAAATGTTGGCATGCTGCCCCACGGCGCTGAAGCGAACATGAGCACTTTCACCAGTGCATTGAGCGGTGAGGCCTCATCGACTGGATTTTTCAACGCGCCATCGGACACCGATGGCGTGGTCCGGCGAGCGACCATGATCTTGCCATTTGGACGTTCGCAAAATAAGAGCGAATGGGATTTGTACGGATCGCTGGATGTGATGACGGCGCGCGCGTACCTGGGAGTTGGCAATGACGGCATGGTCCTCACCTATGATGACCACGGAATCGTGGACATCCAGTTCGGCGAGTATAGTCGAATTGTTCCGAATGACATTGGCCGGGCCTTAATCAACTATCGTGGCCCAGCGAACACCTATCAGCATGTTTCGATGGCCGACGTTGTGCAAGACAAACGGCCCGCCGGGGATTTTCGAAACAAGATCGTGCTGATAGGAGCCACGGCGACGGGCATCGGCGACATCAAGTCCACGCCTTACGGCGGCACGGACTATCCAGGCGTGGAAATCCATGCCAACGTCATCGACAATATCCTGCACAACGACTTCCTGGTGCGCGGTGCGAAGCAACAATTGTGGGACGCCATCTTCATTCTCGTAATGGGCATCCCGCTTGGGATTTGGATGGCACTTGTAAGGCCTCGGTGGATGTGGTTCGGAGCGGCTGTGCTCATCCCGCTGGTGGCAGTGGATTATGCGGCTTTTCTGCGCGGTTGGTGGCTGAATTTTACGATTCCGGCGATGACGCTGACCGGAAATGTGCTGCTCGTGTCGCTCCACCGCGCGCTTATCGAAGAAAAAGAAAAACGCAAGATCCGCGCGGAGTTCGCGCAGACCATGAGCCCCGAAGTGGTCCGCCGGCTGCTCGTCGACCCAAGCCTCGTTGAGCCTAAGAAAACCGATATCACCGTGATGTTCAGCGACATTCGTGGCTTCACGACCATCTCCGAGAAACTCGACGCGCAGGAACTCGCCCTTTTTCTTAATCAATACCTTTCGGAGATGTCCCGTATCGTTTTCAAGAACAACGGAACGCTCGACAAGTACATCGGCGACGCCGTGATGTCTTTTTGGGGCGCTCCCTACGAGGAACCAGGTCATGCCACGAAAGCGTGCAATGCGGCGCTTGACATGATGGCGCGCGTCCGCGAACTGCAGAAACAATGGGAGACCCAGGGCAAGCCGAAACTTGAGATCGGCATCGGACTGAACACCGGTGTCGCTAGCGTGGGCAGAATGGGCTCCGCACTGCGCAAGTCATATACGGCGCTCGGGGATAGCGTGAATCTTTCGTCGCGCTTAGAGGGGCTGAATAAGGACTACGGCACAAACATTATTGTCAACGAAACAACCTACAACGACGCAAAAGGCGACGGCTTTCTTTTTCGTGAGCTGGATTTGATTCGCGTTAAAGGCAAGCTGCAGCCGGTCACAATTTACCAGTTGATGGAGCGACAAGCGGATTTCGCGGCGGATGGTTCGGCGGAAACAGTGCGATTACAGGTGGAGGCTTTTGCCGGAGCGCGCGAACTCTATCGCGGGCGGCAATGGAAAGCCGCGCGGGATGCGTTTCAGGAATTACTGGAGAAATGGCCGAAGGATGGCCCCGCAGGTGTTTACCTCAAACGCTGCAAAGAATATCTTGCCTCAGAGCCACCCGCAGAGTGGGACGGCGTGTTCGTAATGACTCACAAGTAGCTGATTGCACGGGCAGCGTTCTGTGCGCTACTGCTTCTCCACTTCGATCAAATTGTCGGCGGGATCGCGGTCAATCAATTTGTTATACGGGTCGATGCCGGCAAACGTCGGCTTTTCGTCGACGACAAATTCATAAGTGTTGTTCGCCTGCGAGATCCACTCTTTGTGCAGGTTCAGGCGTTTCAGGTGTTCTTTTGTCCCGCTAAAGACTCCGACATCGATCAAATCGTGAAGCGGCATCGGTGTTTCGTTGCCGGAGCCGTCCGACTTTTTCTTCTGCGAACTGACAGTGAGTTTCACTTTGAACTTCTTGTCTGGCGTTTCCACGTAGGTGGCCGACACGGCGCGGTTCTCATAGAGGACAATCGACTCGAACATGTCGGTGATGACGTACTGCAATTCCGCGGGCGTTTGTTCGCGAAGAGCGGCAACAAATCCGCGCGTATCCGGATAGGGGCCGGTGGCGTAGCGGTTTTTCTCGAGGAAATTGTGGAGCGCAAGGTTCACCTTGTCCTCGCCGATGTAGTCCGCAAGCGCGAACATGACGGTTGACCCCTTTTGGTACCAGACGTATGGTTCGCGCTGGACCAAAACGAGCGGCGGTTCGTGGCGCGTTTCGCCTGCGCGGCCTCGAAGATAGCCGTCGAGTTCATAGCGCAGGAACTTGCGCGTCATGTCCTCGCCGTACTTTTTTTCCATGACTTTTAACGCGGAGTATTCCGCTAGCGATTCGCTCATCATGTTCGAGCCTTGCGTTTGGCTCCCGATCAACTGGTGGCCCCACCATTGGTGCGCGAGTTCGTGGGCGGTGACGAAATAAAGAAGATCGATGTCGTCGGGCTTCTTGAGCCGCTCGATAAAGCCGATATCTTCGGAATAGGGGACGGTATTGGGAAAGGACTGGGCGAACCGGCGGTAACGAGGAAACTCGAGAATGCGGAACTGATTGAACTGATAATTGCTGAAATTCTTCTCGTAGTAGTCCAGGCCGGTCTTCGAGGCGTCCATCATTTTGTCGAGATTGAACTCATGCCCGGGCTGGTAATAAATCTCGAGCTTGACGTTTTTCCACTGATCCTTTTTCACGCTGAAGCGTGCGGAAAGGAAGGAGAAGAAATCATTGATGCGCGTGTCGCCCATGCTGTAGTCGAAGTAGCGGCGGCCGTTGTCAGTCCATTCTCGCGTGAGATAGCCGGGGCCGATGGCGATCTGATCTTGCGACGTGCTGACAACGGCGTGGAAGGTGATCCATTCGGAGTTGGTCGTGAATAGATTTACGTTCGAGTAGTAGGGATCGCCGGGGGGCGCCATCTCCTCGAGAAGAGGCAACTTTTCTTCGCGCCGGCGGACAGGATCGTTGATCTCGATGTTGCCGTTGTAGCCGATGGTTGGAAAATAGTCGCGATCAAAAAATGTGCCGTTATAGGCAAATTCAGCGCGCTCGTTGCCGTCCTTGAAGCCGCGCGAAGTGAAGCCCACGCGGAAATTCATCTTCACTGTTTCATCTGGCTGCAAAGGCGTGTCCAGTTTGTAGATCGAGTAGAAATGTTGCCTGTCATCGAGTGTTTGTTTGGAGGAACGGTCGAACTTTACTTCTTGAATGGATTCCATGGTGTCGGTTACGTGAATTTCGTCGATGGGCTTGCCGGTATGATTTACGAGCGAGTATGAGCCCGTTCCAGTGAACGAACGGCGCTCTGGGAAAATGTCGACGGCGACGTCGACGGCCGTGACCTTGGGCTGCGGTAGCCGCTCATACTTTTTGTAGAGCTGCTCGTACTCGGCCGAGCGATGACGGTTCTGCTTGGCGGTGCGGAACTTATTCAGGACATGCGTATTGTAGAAAAACACCGTGCCGGCAGTTGCGGCAAGAACCAAAAATACGGCGGCGGCGGGAATCAGGCGAATGAGCCGTGGACGCGCCTTTTTCAGGCGTGATGAGAAAGATTGTTCGGCTCCGCGCCTCGCAAAGGCGATTGCAAAGACGCCCAGCAAGCCGCCGACACAAATCCAGTAGGCCGATACCCAAAACAGCGCCTTCACGAAGTGTCCGTAGCCGTTCATATCCGAGTAGGTGTAGGGGGTTATTTCACCGTAGAGATACATGCGATTCTCGATGCCCCATGCGTAAAGAGTCGGAATCAAGATGAAGAAGCCGACGACCACGGCGTGGGCCACAAACTTGTTTCCCAGGACCGTCTGGAGAAACAAGGCGAGCAGAACCACCATCAGGAGTTGCGGCAAGTAAATGAGGTAGATTTCCTTCGCGTAGTGGCCAAGCTCAAAGCGGAAATATCCGCTGGTGGCCTGGGAGAGCACACCACACACTAGCACCACGGATGCCAAGACGGTCTCGACCATCGCCAGCGCCAGAAACTTACTGACGAAATCGGTCCAATCTCGCAGCGGCAGAGAGTCATGAATCTGCTCGAACCGCACATCTCGTTCGCGCCAGATCACTTCGCCGGCATACAGCGCGCCGATGATAAAGAGGAAAAGGCCCGACTGGCCGGACACTACCGAGACCACCAGAAAGGTGACTGGCCAGACGTCAACACCGTTGTTGTTGCCTGCAAAATGTCCGCTGATCAGCACGAAGACAAGCATGATCAGCGTGATCGCCCAAAACGGAAGTTCGCGCACGATATTGAAGAAGCGCATTCGCGTCATGGAAAGCAACTGCCTCAAGGTGGTCGAAATCCCAAAAATCTGGCTCACTTGCGGAAGCTGGGCAACGGCCCGTCGCGGCGCTTTCTTCTCGTTGTCTTCGTCGGTTCGAGCTTCCGCAGCTTTCTTGGTCGAACGCTTGGAGCCCAAAACTTCTCCGGACATGGGGAAAAGCGCAAAAACGATAATGAGGGCGACTACACCAATACCAAGCCACAAAAGACGGTTGTAGAGAAAAACGCCAGTCCAATGGGGAGTGAGTGTATTTCTCTCGACCACCGTCCAATAGCGCGCCAAACTCTGAATCAAGATGAGTCCAAAAGGATCAACGATGGAGGCCCAGGCACGCTCCAATTTGTTGGAGGTGATAACGACGACCAGTTCGATCAGGTAAAAGGCAAAAAGAGCGACTCCCTGGAGGTAGACGACAACAATATTTCGAGTCAGCGCCGCAACACAGAAGAAAAGGCTACCCAGGACAAAAAGCTGGACGATGCCGATCGAGGCGAAGATCTTGAAGTACATCCCAAAATCGACTGGCGCGATCCGGAGCTTGTCTGCCCACGGCATCAGCGGGCCGAGAGCAAAACCCACAATAATGCCGGAAAATGCGAAAACGGCGATCACCATCGAACCCGCCCACCGGCCTCCGAGATAGGCAAATTTCGAGATGGGCTTGGTGAAAATTAGCTGGTAAGTGTCTCCGTTGAAATCGCGCAATATGGCGGGGCCGAAAATTGCCGCAATCAAGATCGAGCCAAAGAACAGCACGTCCACAGTGACGATTAGCACTGAGAACGGACCGTTCAGAAACACTTTTCCACTTCCGGCTGGTCCGAAACCTTCCACCGACGAGGAGAGAAACGGCAAGAATGCCGTCAAGAGGAAGAAGATGTATGTGGAGATGCTTTTAAACCGAAGTTTCAGTTCGAACAGAAAGAAGTCCATGAACATGTCGTATTCTCCTGTTCAGTTCGGCCGATGCCGCGACAGTTGGCGAAAATACACGTCTTCCAGATCGGCTTCGACGGCGTGGAAACCGTCGCTTAAGGGAGTTTCCGAATAGACGCGCACCTCGTTGAGCCCTCCCACGCGATGCATAGAAATCAGCGGATATGCTTTCTCGATGACTTCCCGCTCGGCGTCGGTGGGAACGACTTTGCTCCAAACGCGCCCTTTCAAGTTGTCTATCGTTTGCGATGGCACGCCCTCGAGGATGAGTTCGCCGCTGCTGATGATGGCCATTTTCGAACACAGTTCGCGGACGTCTTCCACAATGTGGGTGGACAGAATCACCACCACGTTGCGGCCAATCGAACTCAGCAAGTTCAGGAAGCGGTTGCGCTCGGCAGGGTCGAGGCCTGCAGTTGGCTCATCCACGATGATCAGCTTGGGATTCGCGAGCAGAGCTTGCGCGATTCCAAAACGCTGTTTCATTCCTCCCGAATAGCCGCCCAGCGCTTTCTTGCGTACTTCCCATAGATTCGTCTGGTGCAGCAAGCCTTCGACAATTTCCTTCCGCTCCCCGCTCTTCGTAATGCCCTTCATGACCGCCAGGTGGTTCAACATGTCCACGGCTGACATTTTCGGATAGACGCCAAATTCTTGCGGGAGATAGCCTAGCAAGCGACGGGTCGCATCTTTATTGGCAATCAGGTCCAGACCGTCTAGGGTTGCAGACCCCGAATCCGGATCGAGCAGCGTGGCGAGAATCTTCATTAACGTTGATTTGCCGGCGCCGTTTGGACCGAGCAAGCCGAACATCCCTGCGGAAATCTCCAGTGAGACGCCGCGCAAAGCGCGTACACCGCCGGAATACGTTTTGGCTAGGTTGCGGATGGAAAGCACTGGTTCGGCTCCTTTTTGGCACAGCTCGGGCGATTGGTTTCGCGATGAGCGAAGTGCTGCCATTCTAACGACGATGGACTATACCGGAAAGACGCATTAATTCATCGCATCCATTCATTTCATAGGCCGTGAAAACGGGCGTCCAATTTGGCGGTGATAAAATGTGACCCGCGCAAATCGGAGGGCACCCAAAAAGGGAGTAAGATAAGTGTCAGGCAGGCCAGTTCGACTGCCATCACGTTGATTCATAAAGACTTGGCCAGGATGCCGTTTCCACCAGCCGCGGTGATTGTCGGCCAGAAACTGCCGTGAAAATGGCTTGCCTGGGGACAATTTGGCTGCCAAAGAGCTGGGCGGACGATATATCGTACAAGGCGCTATGGCGTACCCAAAGAATTGAGTTGGCGAATCTAAGAGAAGAGCACACTGACGGAAGAGCCGTATCAAATTTCAGAACAGGGCAAAGTGCCCTTTAGAGGAAGCTTCAGAATTTTATGTGGATAGTCCGATTAGCGCTGGCGAGGCCGTACACCTTTGTGGTTCTGGCTCTCGTCATCATCCTGCTGACGCCGGTCGTATTGCTGCGCACGCCGACGGATATCTTCCCTGATATCAACATCCCTGTGATCACTCTAGTGTGGAACTACGCCGGACTGGAGCCACAGGAGATGGAACAGCGGATCACCAGCAACTCGGAGCGCGCGGTCACCACCCTTGTCAACGACGTCGAGCATATCGAATCGCAATCGCTGAACGGCATCGCCGTGGTCAAAATCTACTTTCAGCCGACCGCCAACGTACAAGTCGCGCTGGCGCAAACCACGGCCATCGTGCAAACCATTCTAAAGAGCTTGCCGCCTGGAACGACTCCGCCCCTGGTGGCGATTTTCTCCGCATCGACCGTACCGGTCATTCAGATCGGATTGACCAGCGACAGCTTGAGCGAGCAGCAACTCTTCGACTTTGGGAACAACTTCATTCGCACGCAGCTTGCCACGGTGCAAGGCGCCGCGCTTCCCTTTCCTTACGGTGGAAAGCAGCGCACGATTTCGGTGGACATCGATTCCGCCTCGCTGCAATCCAAAGGTCTCTCGCCAGTGGACATCGTAAACGCCATCAACCAGCAAAACCTGATTTTGCCGACGGGAACGGTGAAACTCGGCTCGCTCGAATATCTGGTCGAGATGAATGGAAGCCCGCTCACTGTGGAGGGCCTGAACGATCTGCCAGTCAAAACCGTCAATGGCGCGACGATTTACATGAAAGAAGTCGCCCATATTCGCGATGGATTCACGCCGCAAACGAACGTCGTCCGCGTGAATGGCCAGCGCGGCGTGTTGATGAGCACGTACAAGACCGGCGGCGCCTCGACGCTCGATATCGTCGATCGCGTCAAGGAGGTCTTGAAGAACTACTCTTCCTCGCTCCCGGAAAGCCTGCACGTCTCGACTTTCTTTGACCAATCGCTGTTTGTGCGTGCTTCGATTCAGGGAGTCTTGCGCGAAGCTCTGATCGCCGCGTGCCTCACCGCGGTGATGATTCTGATCTTTCTGGGAAACTGGAAAAGCACCCTGATCATCGCGGTTTCTATTCCTCTCTCGATTCTGGTCAGCATTTTGATGCTCAGCGCGCTCGGGGAAACCATCAACATCATGACGCTGGGAGGGCTGGCGCTGGCCGTGGGGATTCTGGTGGACGACGCGACCGTGGAAATCGAAAACATCAATCGCAACCTGGCCATGGGGAAGGAGACGGTTCAGGCGATTCTCGACGGCGCCCAGCAAATTGCCGTGCCAGCATTTGTTTCGACGCTATGCATTTGCATCGTCTTTCTTCCCATGTTTTTCTTGTCGGGCGTGGCGAAATTCCTGTTCGTGCCGCTGGCCGAGGCAGTCAGCTTCGCGATGCTGGCCTCCTACGGGTGGTCGAGAACCATTGTCCCCACGATGGCCATGTATCTCTTGAGCAGCGCGGACGAATACAAGCCCGAAGAACATGTTGGCGAAAAACAGGGCTTCTTCCGCCGCCACCAGCAAAAATTCGAGCATGGCTTCGAAGGATTCCGCGAGGGTTACCGTAACGGTCTGGCTTCCGTGCTGGAGTGGCCGAAGTTGTTTAGCGCGTGCTTCCTGATTTTCTGTATTCTCTCGGTCGGCCTCGTCGGGCTTCTCGGCAGGGATTTCTTTCCCAAGGTCGACGCAGGGCAAATTCGTTTGCACTTCCGCGCCCGGACCGGCTTCCGTATCGAAGAGACTGCGCGCCTCGCCGATGAGGTGGATGCCGCCATCCGCGAAACGATTCCTGCGAAGGAATTGCAAACGATTCTCGACAACATCGGCGTGCCTTATAGCGGCATAAACCTCAGCTACAGCAACTCCGGAACGTTTGGCACTTCCGATGCTGAGATCCTGGTCCAGTTGAAAGAAGAGCGCGGCAAGCCGACCGGCGCCTACATCAACGACCTCCGTGAGAAGCTGCCGCAAAGATTTCCCGGTGTGCAGTTCTTCTTCCAGCCCGCGGACATCGTGACGCAAATCTTGAACTTCGGGACGCCAGCGCCGATCGACGTCGCGGTAACAGGAGCGAACCAGCGCGGCAACTATGTTGTGGCGGAGAAGCTCGCGAAAGAAATCCGCCATATTCCCGGGGCCGTGGATGTGCACGTGCAGCAGGCTTTCGATGAGCCGACTCTGCACATGGACGTGGATCGCACGCGGGCGCAATCGGTTGGGTTGCAAGCCAGGGATGTGGCGCAAAACCTGCTAGTCTCGTTGAGCTCGAGCTTTCAGACCTCGCCGGCATTCTGGCTCGATCCCAAAAACGGTGTCGACTACAACGTAGCGGTTCAATCGCCACAATACCGCGTGGACAGTTATCAGGCGTTGGAAAATACGCCGGTGACCGGCACTGCGCCGGGTACGCCACCCCAAATCATTGGGAATCTCGTGAATATCAGCACAACGGCGCGGCAAGCGGAGATTTCTCATTACAACATCCAGCCAATGATTAACGTGTACGCCGCGGTAGATGGCCGTGACCTGGGGGGGGTCTCGGACGAAATCCTGAAACGCGTGGCCGAAGTTAAGAACGAACTGCCGCGGGGCAGCCACATTGAGGTGCGCGGACAAGTGCAAACGATGCGCTCCTCTTTCAGGGGCCTGGGCTATGGATTGATTGGGGCGATTCTCCTGGCGTACTTGTTGATCGTCGTCAACTTCCAGTCATGGCTGGATCCCTTCATCATCATCACGGCCTTGCCCGGCGCCCTTGCGGGCATCTGTTGGATTTTGCTTTTGACGCATACGACTCTCAGCGTGCCTTCACTTACGGGCGCGATCATGTGCATGGGCGTGGCCACGGCCAACAGCATCTTGATGGTTTCATTCGCCCGCGAGCAATTGAGCGAAGGAAAGTCGGCGCGCGAAGCCGCTCTTCAGGCTGGATTTGTGCGCATCCGCCCCGTGCTGATGACCGCCCTGGCGATGATTATCGGTATGGTGCCAATGGCCATCGGCCTCGGCGAAGGCGGCGAGCAAAATGCGCCGCTGGGCCGCGCCGTAATCGGCGGCCTGATTTTTGCGACCTTCGCGACACTGTTTTTCGTGCCGTGCGTGTTCTCCATGATTCATGGCCGGCGGGAACGCAGAAGGCAGCGTAGCCAATCACCATCGCCTGCGGTAGCCTAGACTGAAAAGAGTTTGCGGAAGAGCGGAGTGCGGACAATGAAAGAAGGCGGATCACAGATGGAACCTGAGCAAGGAGGGCAACGCTCCGCGAAAGGCACCAGTCTGTTCAAGTTTCTCATTGGCGGCGTAATTGTGCTGGTGATCTTAGGCGCATTCACTTTGCTGCAGCGGCGCTCCCAGTATCATGCTCTAGCAGAAGAAACCGAAACGCTGGCGATTCCGACGGTAGCGGTAACACATCCCACGGCGGAGGTTGCGCAGGAAGACCTCGTTCTCCCGGGCACGCTTCAGGCTTATGTGGAATCGCCGATTTATGCGCGCACGAACGGATATCTTCAGAAGTGGTACCACGATATCGGAACCCGTGTGCCGAAGGGGGAGCTTTTGGCGGACATCGACACGCCTGAAGTGGATCAACAGCTATCGCAAGCCCGCGCTGACTTGAACACCTCGCAGGCCAATGCCAATCTTTCGCGAATTACCGCGGCGCGCTATCAGGACCTCATCAAGACGGACGGAGTTTCCAAACAGGAAGTCGATAACGCCGTCGGCGACTATGAAGCGAAGGCGGCGACCGTTAAATCTTCGGAAGCTAATATGCGCCGGCTGGAAGAACTGGAATCCTTTAAACATGTTTACGCGCCATTCAGCGGAGTCATTACCAAACGCAACATCGACACTGGAACGCTCATCAACGCCGGCAATGGCGGCAACCAGCAGGAGCTTTTCATTCTCGCCCAGACCGACCCGATTCGCGTTTACGTCAGCGTGCCGGAGATGTATTCGCCATCCGTTCGGAGTGGGCTAAGAGCCTTTCTCGAGCTTGCGCAATACCCCGGGCAGCAGTTTGAGGGGAAAGTGGTGCGCACTGCGGAAGCTATCGATCCCAATACGAGAACGCTTTTGACGGAAGTCGATGTGCCGAACAAAGACGCGCGGCTTTTTCCAGGTGGTTACGCGCAGGTGCATTTGCAGATAAAGGTGGCAGCTTCGCGCGTGCAAGTTCCGGTGAATGCGCTGCTGTTCCGCGCCGAAGGCTTGCGCGCCGTCGTGGTGGATGCCGATCACAAAACCCATCTCCGCCAGTTGACCATCGGCCGCGACTACGGAACGTCGCTGGAAGTCTTGCAGGGTCTCGAACCCACGGACTGGATTGTGCTGAATCCCGCCGATTCGCTAGACGAAGGTCAGCAAGTGCGTGTCAAAGAGATCGCACAAGCCGGTGCCGCAGGAGCGCCTGCGCAGCCGCCTCCATCTCCATCCAAAACTCCGCCCCCGAACGGAGCGCCCGGAGCGAAGCGGTAATGAAACAAAGGAAACTCTTCCTCCCGTTGCTGGCTGCATCGGGGATGGTTCTGCTTCTTGCGGGATGCACCGTTGGCCCCAAGTACGCGCGCGCCACCGCGCCCACTACAGCGAAGTGGGACGTCTCGGAACCCTGGCGGCAAAGCGATCCGAAAGACGCCGCGCCCAAGGGCGAGTGGTGGAGGGTGTTTCACGACGACGAACTGGACGCCTTGGAAAAAGAGGCCCTCGCCGCCAACCAGACGTTGCAAGCAGCGATTGGAAACTATCATCAGGCGCGTGCGGCGGCAGCCATTCAGGTTGCCACCAATTTCCCAACGTTTGGCGTTGCGCCTAGCGCCCAGCGCCAGCGAATATCCGGCAACCGGCCTCCAAGCGGCGCTATCCCTCCACTAAGTCCCGTGACACAAAATGCGTTCACGCTGCCGTTCACCGCGAGCTATGAAGTTGATTTATTCGGCCAGCGGCGCAGAACGATCGAAGCCGCTGAAGCGTCGTACCAGGCCAATGCCGCCAATCTCGAAAATGTCCGCCTGGTGATCACCGCAGAGATTGCAGGCGACTACTTCACGCTTCGGCAACTCGACTCGGAATTGGGGATTTTGAACCGCACTGTGGACACCCTGAAGCGCGGCCTCGAGCTTGTGGATTCGCGCCATAAAGGGGGCGTTGCGTCCGGGCTCGATGTCGCCCAGGAAGAAACCCTGCTTCAGACCACACGCACGCAAGCCACGCTGTTATTGGAGCAGCGAAAGCAGTTTGAAGATGCTATTGCGGTTCTCGTGGGCAAGCCGGCGCCGGATTTCCACATTCCGATTAAAGAGCTGAACGCTGAACCGCCGCCGATTGACCTCGGGCTGCCTTCGGATTTACTGGAGCGGCGGCCAGACATCGCTCAAGCCGAGCGAGAGATGGCGGTGGCCAATGCGGAGATCGGAGTGGCCAAAGCGGCGTACTATCCCTCTCTGAATTTGTTTGGAAGCGGTGGGTGGCAAGCCGCCGACATTGCCAAGCTAGCCAATGTTTCCAGCATATTTTGGGCGTTAGGCGCAGACGTAGCCGAAGCCATTTTCACCGGTGGCGCGCGCCGGGCACAGGTGGAATTTGCACAGTCAGGCTATGACGTCACCGTGGCGAACTACCGGCAGTCGGTGCTCGCGGCTTTTCAGGAAGTGCAGGACGACGTGACCGGGCTGACCGTTCTCGATCAGGCGCGAGCTACGCAACAACTCGCCGTCGATGCCGCGCGCCGGACGCTGAATCTCTCCGAGGATCGGTACAAGGGCGGGCTGGTGAGTTATCTGGATGTTGTCACGGCACAACAAAATCTGCTGAACAATGAGCAGGAATCCGCGGTGATTCAAGGGCAGCGTCTTGTTACGAGCGTTCTCTTGGTCAAAGCGCTTGGCGGAGGCTGGGATGCCTCCAGCCTTGCCGCGGTCCAGGTCAAGCCCAAGCTGAAGGATATAGTGGCCCCTTGACGCAAGCCGGGTCCAAGGGTTGAACTTGAACCGCCGGTGAAGGACGTAGGTATTTCAAGTGATCAGATCGAGGAAGAGATGCATTTCTTGATTTTTCGGATGCGCGCTTCGTCTCGCCTATAAAACGTCCACTGCTTGATGCGTTTCGCCCGGACCAGTCCCGCGTGCTGCAAAATCTTCAAATGCTCGCTGGCCGTGGGCTGGCTCACGCGCATCTTCCTGGCGATAAAAACGCCGCAGACTCCGTCCTTGACGAGATCACCGTACACCTGTGGCGGAAAGTGTTCTCGCGGACTCTTAAGCCATGCGAGGATTTGCAGCCGTCTAGCGCTGGAGAGAGCGCCAAGTGCCAGCTCAAGATTCATATAGACAATTAGCCAACTCCCTAATTATACTAGCACGCAAAGGGAGACGCGGAAAGCATATTTTGTTTGGGCAAGTTTATCCTTGCCACGGTGCCAGCTCCTAAAATTGCGGAAGACGACTCTCATGCCCGATGCGCAAATCGATCGCGGACAAATCATCGAGACGGAAACCATCATCCGGCCGTACATTCGCCGCACTCCAATCATCGAGGTCGACAGCGGCGAATTCGGCCTCGCTTCCACTCCCCTCGTTCTCAAACTCGAGTTGCTGCAACATTCCGGCTCCTTCAAAGCGCGTGGCGCGTTTGCGAATTTGCTGTTGCGGAAAATTCCCCCCGCCGGCGTTGTAGCGGCCTCCGGCGGCAATCACGGGGCCGCCGTTGCCTTTGCGGCCATGAAACTCGGCGTGCCCGCAAAGATTTTTATCCCTACTGTGGCTTCGACGGAAAAAATCGAACGCATTCGCGGTTATGGTGCCGAACTCGTGGTAACCGGCGATCGCTACGCCGAGGCCCTGGCCGCCAGCGAGCGATGGGCCGCGGAGTCTGGCGCGCTGAAGGTGCACGCTTATGACCAGCGGGAGACTCTACTCGGCCAAGGCTCGCTTGGTCTCGAATTCGAGCAGCAGTCTCCTGCTCTCGATTCCCTGTTGATTGCCGTGGGCGGTGGCGGCCTCATCGGCGGCGTCGCCTCCTGGTACGCGAATCGCATCAAGATTGTTGCCGTGGAGCCCGAAGCCGCGCCGACTCTGCACAATGCATTGCAAGCCGGACATCCCATCGACAGCCCCGCGGGAGGAATCGCCGCTGATTCCCTTGCTCCCAAGCAAGTTGGCGCGCTGATGTTTCCCATCGCGCAGAAATTTGTCAGTGGCGTGACACTTGTGACCGATGACGCCATTCAGGAAGCCCAGCAAGTTCTTTGGAAAACCCTGCGAATTGTCGCCGAACCTGGCGGCGCCGCCGCATTCGCAGCTTTGTTGTCCGGCCGTTACAAGCCGCAGACCGGCGAGCGTGTCGGCGTCCTGGTCTGCGGAGGAAATACCAATGCGGTTGATTTTGCGCGACGCGCTAGCGCGACATCGCACGGGTCGTCGCTGGCTTCCACCAAGACATCCGCCCCTTCGACCAAAGGAGACTGACGTGTCCGTCTATGACAAGCTGAATGCCATGGGAATCTCACTGCCTCCGGTTGCACCTCCCGCCGCCGCGTTCTCACCATTTGTGCGTACGGGCAATTTCCTTTTTGTCTCTGGGCACATCGCGAAAAAAGACGGCCAGCCCTGGACGGGAAAACTCGGTGTTGATCTCACTACCGCTGAAGGAAAAAACGCGGCAAGAGATGTAGCCATTCAATTGATGGGAACGCTTCACGCGGCCACGGGTGATCTAAACCAGATCGCACGCATCATAAAACTAATGGTATTAGTGAACAGCGCCCCGACTTTCACGGAACAGCATCTCGTCGCCAATGGCGCTTCCGAGCTACTCGGTGAAATCTTTGGAGAATCGGGTAAACATGCGAGAAGCGCGTTCGGCGTCGCTCAAATCCCCTTGGGATCCTGCGTCGAAATCGAACTCATCGCGGAACTCTCTTCGTAAGAGCAACCGCTTTCCTTTCTTCGGTTGAAAAATCCGCGAACGTGACTTAAATGGGCACCCGGTCAAGCGGCACGATGAACTGAATTCCGGCGACCTGCTTGGATTGAAGCCTCATATCATTCGTGACAAACAAATCCACGCGAGCAGAGGCGGCGCAAGAGAGTTGGATGGCGTCGGGAGCGCGCAGGGAGCGATCCGCCCGAAGTCCTGCGTAGATGACCGCGGCCTTCTCCTCGAAAGGAATCACAATCGCCGTTGTCGTGATTAACTTCTGATAGTAAGCGGCGGACGCCGAATCGCCTCTCTCCATTGGCTTAACCAGAATCTCGCCAAGAGTGATCGCGGATGTCAGCAATTGGTCCCGCCGTGCCAGCATGCGTCTCCGGAGTTCGGAGACCTCCGTGGAAAATACGCTCGATCCTTCGAATAGATAGATGAAGAGATTCGTATCCCAAAAAACGCGGCTCATTCCCAACCCTCACGCAATCGCCGCACATAGTCATCCACCGGTTCGTCCGCCCACAGCTTTTTTCCTGAGCCTCGCGAACCGAGCAATGCGTCGCTTTCTGCCAGCTGGCGGGTTGCTTCGGCGGACCATTTGCGATACCAATACAGAAGTTCTCCGTACGCGGCGGGAATGTCCGCCGCGTCGGGCATAACTTTTCCCTCTTCCCTCTCAGGATGGTGGGGGTCGCTCTCGCGGTAGAGCCGCCGGCGGCCTTCGGATGTTTCGTACAGCATCCTGTAACGCCCCGGATTCGGCGGGCGGTTGGCAACGCAGTGCTGCACAACGTGAACGTAGACTCCCGGACGCAGTTGTTTGTGCAAGCCCTCCCGCCGAGCGCGGTCCACAATTTGTTCAATCGCAAAGTCTTTTTCGGAGGGGTGCTCGCGATGCAGAAGCGCGGCCGCTATCCAAACTTCGTCGGCAACTTTGACCTGATGCAAAATCGATGTGCTCATGTAGCTCTCTCAAGGATGAACAATTCATCCACAGAAATATATTACATCATTACAAGGTAGAAATGAAACGCTTTCTGATTCCTGGGTATCGATAATGTAAGGCTATTATTATCTACATGTTGCATTAGAATTGGAATGCCCAGACTTAGCCTCAGACTCCGAGGATCAGGCTTCGAAAGACCAGCCGCCACCAATCATGGTTCGCTCGACAGGAATAGTTATCAGTGTCGAGGGGTTCTCTCGGAGCGGGTCGCGACCGAGGACAACTAGATCCGCCATTTTACCGGCTTCGATCGATCCTTTGAGGTTTTCCTCGTAGGAAGCATACGCGCCGTTCAGCGTGCCCACGCGAATGGCTTCCTCAATCGTGATGCGTTGCTTCGGGCCCCAGACATTTCCTTTGGTGTCCGTGCGCGTCACTTCGGATTGCAAAGCCATCATCGGCTCAAAAGGTCCCGGCGGATAGTCCGACGCTTGTGTAGGACGAATCCCGGCGTCGATAAAATTCCGCAGCGCAAACATGTGATTCAGCCGCTCTGCGCCGTAGTAACGCATTTTTTCCCCGTGATAGTAGACATACGTTGAGAATGGTGTTGGTATCGCGCCAAGCGCCTTGATGCGCGCAACTAACTCGTCATTCACAACGGTGCAGTGCTCCAGCCGGAAACGTGGATCACGCCGCGGCGCTTCGCGTTGCAGCCGCTCGTAGACCCGCAGCGTCTGATCGATTCCCACATCGCCGTTGGAGTGCGTGCCAATCTGCCAACCCGCGAGATGCGCTTTGCGCCCCACCGAGTACATCTCGTCTTCGGTCATCACCAAAATGCCGTAATCGTTCGGCCGGCCTTCATACGCCGTCGAAAGCCGCGCGGTACGCTCCGAAATCGATCCGTCGCAAACCATCTTTACGGCGCCCACACGCACCCATTCGTCGCCCAGACCGGTGCGCACGCCCGCTTCGATCATGGCGTCGAGATAGTGATAGTTGATGAAGCAGTACGCGCGGTAGAGCAATTCGCCGGCTTCATGCGCGTCCTGATAGGCGCGCAAGTCCTCAGGCGTACCTTGCGCCTCCGTCGCAGAAGTGATGCCGGTACGCGCCAGCATCTTGGAGATGAGCTTTACTCCTTCCCGGCAATCGTCCCGCGTAAAATTCAGCGGGATCACTTTATCGAAAAAATCGTTCGCGCTCTCGGCGACTCGTCCGCTCAATTTACCGGTCGCCGGATCGTGACTGATCTGTCCGCCGGGAGGGTCAGGCGTCTTTTCGTCAATGCCGGCTTTGCGGAAACCTAGTGAATTAGCGTAGGAAGTGTGTCCGCCACGGTGCTGGATGCGCACGGGACGATCTGGCATCGCCGAGTCCAAGTCCGTGATCGTAAGTGCGCGGCCTTCCTCCGTCTTCGTATCGTCGTACTTGAAGCCAAGCACCCATTCGCCCGCCGGCGTCTTCGACGCGCGTTCGCGCAGCGCGGCTTGAATTGCCTGAATGGAGCGCAAGTCGCAGTCCACCATGCGCAGGTGCAGCCGGCCCGCATCGGAAGGGTGCGAATGCGCGTCGATAAATCCTGGAAGCACGGTTTTTCCGCCAAGATCGATTTTCTGCGCGCCGGGCACAGCGAGATTCAGTACATCTTTGTCGCTGCCCACCGCAAGGAATCTTCCGCGCGCAATGGCTACTGCCTGTGCTCGCGGATCGGCCGCGTTGACTGTCCAAATGGTTCCGTTGTGCAGAATAAGCTCCGGCTTTTCCTGCTCCAGCGGAAACATCGTCAAAGCAGCCATCGATCCGAGAAACTCACGCCGCGTCGCTCCGTTTGTCATGTGCGCCTTTCCGTTGAGGATTGGGATGGCCGTGATTCCCGTAGTCGACTGCTCGGAGCTATCCTGGCGGCCAGCGGAACTGGCGGCCGCCGAGCAAGTGCAGATGCAGATGAAAGACGGACTGGCCTGCGCCAGCGCCGTTGTTGAAGATCGTGCGGTAGCCATCTAGGAGGTTGCGCTCGCGGGCAAGTTTCGCCGCGACGAGATGCAGCTTGCCAATCACGGCTTGATCTTCGGGGCTTGCGTCATCCAGCGACGCGAAATGCTTTCGCGGGCACAGCAGGATATGCGTTGGCGCCTGCGGGCTGATGTCTTCGAACGCGAAAATATCGGGGTCTTCGTAAACGATTTTGGACGGAATTTGTTTCGCGGCAATTTTACAGAATAAGCAGTCGGGGCTCATCAATTCCCTCCCGTAGGTGCGACTTCATCGAGACGAACAACAAGCGGCGTAAAGCCTTCGCGACTGCGAAGCTGTTCGCCAAATTGCCGCGCGGCGTCTTCTCCAGAAACTTTGCCGACGCGCACGCGGTAGAACGTGCCGTCAGGCGAATCGTACTGCTGAATGAAGATGGGCGAGTACGAAAGATTCAAGCGATCACGCAAACGCTGCGCGTTCGCTTGATCACGAAACGCGCCGACCTGCACGGTAAAAAATCCCCCAGTGACATCCACGCCTGGCGTAAGCACCTCCACTCGCACAGGCACGACGCCCGGACCAATCGATTCAATCTCGCGCGCGGCGGCGAGCGAGAGATCGATGATGCGATTGTCCACAAACGGCCCGCGATCCGTGATGCGTACCGTTGTCGATTTTCCGTTGTTAAGATTCGTCACGCGCACCATCGTTTCAAACGGCAATGTGCGGTGCGCGGCCGTCAATTTGTACATATCGTAGATTTCGCCGTTCGAGGCGCGGCGTCCGTTGAAGGGCACCCCGTACCAGGAGGCGTTGCCTTCTTCCAGGTAGCCTGCGGGCGCCGGACTCCGCGGCGGCTTGCCGTGTTTTGGTACGGGCATCGCGGAGGGCCTGGCAGTCGTTGGCGCTGGGGCGGTATCCGTTGACCGTCTTGTAGATTCGCTTGTGTCCGGCGATGTGTCGGATGGTTGCGAAGAAGCGGGTTGCCGGTTTGCCGTGGCGCGGCGCGAACCGCATCCGACGAGAAGGATAAGTGCAAAAAAGAAACCAAGGATCGGCAGATGGCCCGAAGAAACAGGAAGGGGACAGAAGAAGCTGGCGCGGCTACGCGTGGCCCGCGAATAGGTCACAGGTTGATTCGCCTCATGATTGCGACGGCGGTTTCTTCTCATCCCGCTCGGCCGGCGCGGATTTGCGCGATTCGATCCAGCTAGCCGCTTCGCTGAGCTTTTCCGAAACTTCGCGGAGGAATTGCGCGGTACGCTTTTCCGTTTCGGGCGCGACTTCTTCTTTCACGAAACTTTTCACTCGCGCGAGTTCTTCATCGACCCGCTTTCCAAAATCCTCAAAATTGTTGATTTTCTTCATGCGCGAAACCTCCTGGTCGATCCGCCGGCCGAACTCCTCGAATTTGTCCATGATGATTCCCGCCGCCTCTCGTTCGGGGTAAAACGCTGCGAATTCTGTATTATAGGAACGCGGTGCGTAGCTCGCAAGGAGGAGAATTGGCGCTTTCGTATGTGTGGCAGCAGCGGCTGGAGCGCTGGAAGAATTTCGCGAAGGGCTTATTCGGCGGCGGAGGGGAACAGCAACGCCGCCCGCAGATCTGCCCGGCTTGCGGAGCTCTAGTAGGTATCAGCGCCACCAGGTGCCATGAGTGCGGCACGAGCTTGCGCTTTTCTCTCGCGGCTCTGAGCAAAAAGTTTGGCGGCGTCTTTGGCGAGCATGAAGCTCCCGTCACAACTGTGCTCTTGATTGCAAACATGATCATGCTCGGTATCAGTTGGATGGCGCTGGCCGCCACGGGAGGCGGAGGTGGGCTGAGCATCCTGTGGGGGCTGGGAGGGGTGACACAATATCGCTTGGGTGCGAGTTTTCCGTACTCGATCTTTGAGTTGCATGAGTGGTGGCGCCTCGTGACCGCGATGTTTTTGCACGGCGGCCTGCTTCACATCGGCTTCAACATGATGGCGTTGATGCAGTTTGGCCCGGCGATTGAGGAACTTTACGGCTCCGCACGATATTTGTTCATTTATGTAGTCACCGGAGCTTTTGGTTTCCTAGTCAGCGCGGGTTTCGGCAATTTTTCTCTCGGTGCCAGCGGCGCCTTGCTCGGTCTCGTCGGCGTCATGCTCGCCGTCACCAGCAAACGTGGCGGCTCCTATATGCGCGAATTGCGATCGCGGCTGATCACTTCGGTGGTCATTCTTTTTGTGTTGGGGTTTTCCCATCTGATGGCCATGGACAATTACGCCCACGGTGGTGGTCTGGCGGCCGGATTCGTCCTCGGTAAGTTATTCGCGGACAGGCAGCCCTTAAACGTTGGCGAGCGCCGACGCGCTTATGCTCTGGGATGGCTAGCCGGACTCGTTGTGGTTGCGAGTTTTGCGCTGATGCTCTTTCACTACCGTGATCCTTTGCCGGGTGAGTCCAGACAATCCTCCCCCGCGGCCGGAGAAAGTGCGTTACTCTACACGAAGTACAAGGCGCCAATCGTGGATCCACATTCCATCGTCGTCGTGAGTTTGCACTCGCCAAAAGAAAAAGTCTGGGGCGAGCTTTTGGACATTAATCCTTCCGGCGTCACGCTCCGCGGGATCGATCTGAATTCGTTCGACCATTTTATTCGCCAGCTCAACGAGCCGGACGGGGAACGCATCGGGTTGCCCACCATCTTTTTTCCGATGAATCGCGTCGAACGCGTGTCCCTGGATGAGCCGACGGGATCCATCCCTTCGATGAACGAACTTTTCGCCCGCAAAATTGGTCGGACACTCACCGATTACCTCTCGCAGTTCGCATGAGACAATTCTTCCGGCAAGGGCCGCCAGAACTGCGCTATTCTGAATTGCAATGAAAGGCCGCATCTGGACGGTTCCCAATCAAATCACTCTGCTTCGGCTCGGCTTCCTACCGTTCTTTCTTATTCTTATGTCTTACGAGCGGTTCAAATGGGCCTTGCTGGTTCTTGTTGTGGCGGGGCTTTCGGACGGAATTGACGGGCTGCTCGCGCGCAGACTCAATCAGCGCTCGTCTCTAGGCGCTTATCTCGATCCCATCGCCGACAAGCTCCTGCTTTCGTCTTCTTTCATTATTTTGGCGTTTAAGAAACAGATTGCGTGGTGGCTCACGATTATCGTTTTCAGCCGCGACATTCTGATTCTTGTGGTGGCCGTCGTGATTCTGCTTATTTCGGGGTATCGGCCGTTTCCGCCAAGCATCTACGGCAAATTAACTACGGCTGTCCAGATCATTCTGGTTTTTACGGTGGTTCTTTCCGCGGCATATCCGGACATTCATCTGGGAAAAATCATTCATGTGCTCGTCTATGGAGTGACTTTCTTCAGCGTCTTTTCCGCGCTTCACTATTCGTTCAGCACGGCGCGGCATTTGAGCGGCCCTTCTTCTACTTCGTAAGAAAAACCATTTACACAGAGATCGCAGAGAACACAGAGGACAGCGAGAAAACCGCTCCGCAGTTCAGACCAGCATTGGTTTGGGGCCGGCTGCTGGAACCAGCAACAGAGGTTCCGTGAGCGATTGGACTTGTTCCAACGTCGCGTCGGTCGCCAATTCACGAAGGACGAGGCCTTCGGGAGTGACGTCGATGAAGGCGAGTTCGGTGACGATGTGATCGACGACTTCGACGCCCGTCAGCGGCAGCGTGCATTTTTTAAGGATTTTGGGCTTGTTGTCGCGCGTAGCGTGCTCCATGGCGATGAAAACGCGTTTGGCGCCGGCGACAAGGTCCATCGCACCGCCCATGCCTTTGAGCATTTTCCCAGGGATGGCCCAATTGGCGAGCGTTCCCTTTTCATCCACCTGCAGCGCGCCGAGAACGGTTAAGTCGACGTGGCCACCGCGAATCATGGCAAACGAATCCGCCGAAGAGAAATAAGCGGTACCGGGAAGTTCCGTGACGGTTTCTTTGCCGGCGTTGATGAGGTCGGGATCGACTTCCGATTCCGTCGGATACGGTCCGACGCCGAGCATGCCATTCTCCGATTGCAGAATGACATCCATGCCTTTTGGGACGTAGTTCGCAATCGCCGTAGGCATGCCGATGCCCAGGTTGACGTAATAGCCGTCGCGCAGTTCGAGAGCGATGCGGCGTGCGATACGTTCGCGTTTCTGTTCGTCTGTCAGAGGCATTGGTTGGACTCGAGACTATTTGGCCCTGGCTAATTTTGCTTCCAGAGTCAGTAATGGGAGATAAAGGATAAAAATAACAGAGCCCCCCGTAATGACCGCGGCAAAAAGGACACTTGTGCTCAGCAGAAATCTTCGCCGAGGTTCGCGGGCTAAGAATTCCTTAAGGATTGCAAAGACAGCCAGTGCGGTGAAAAGGACCGGGAGAAGCCACATGTAAGTGGTCAGCAACAATCTCGTCAGCGAGGGTAGCTCAACCCCAATTCCTTGGAACATCGCGGCAAAAGGCTGAACGAAATGGGGCGAGGTCAATCCAAGCACGCTACATAGAAATGCTACAAGTCCAGTCATAAGCCAAGAACCGACGATGCTCAGTCGCGCTCTAGAGTGAATTTGATAAGTTTCCATCGATGTGCCTCCGATTCATTGCTTTCGGATAGTGCGGCGCTCGATGCGTTTTTCGTAGGCGGCGCCTTGCAGGATGACATTTACGAAAATGCCGGGGGTGTGAATCTGGTCCGGCGGCAGTTGGCCGAGGTCGACGAGTTCTTCGACTTCGGCGATTACATAATCGGCGGCAGTGGCCATCATGGGATTGAAGTTGCGCGCTGTTTTGCGGTAGATGAGATTGCCCCAGCGATCGCCTTTCCAGGCTTTGATGAAGGCGAAGCCTCCGCGGATGGCGCGCTCGAGAACGTACTGCCGGCCGTCGAAATCGCGCGTTTCCTTGCCTTCAGCAACCATGGTGCCGACACCCGTCGGCGTGTAAAAGGCGGGAATGCCCGCGCCGCCCGCGCGAAGGCGTTCGGCTAGCGTGCCTTGCGGATTCAGCTCCACCTGCAACTCGCCGCTCAAAACCAATTGCTCGAAGAGTTTGTTCTCGCCTACGTACGTCGAAACCATTTTCTTGACCTGGCGATTCTGCAGCAGGATGCCGATGCCGAAATCGTCCACCCCGGCGTTGTTGCTGACAATGGTGAGATTTTTCGAGCCGCGGCGGCGAAGCGCGGCGATCAGATTCTCCGGTATGCCACAGAGGCCGAAGCCACCCATCAGGATGGTGACTCCATCGGTGAGATTCTGGATGGCGGTGTCGGCGGAGGCGATGCGTTTGTCCAAGAGGTCCTCGGCGAAGGAGGCAGTGTACTGCAAGATGGAACTGGACGACGTAAAGAAGTAATGAAGTAACGACATAACGAGGGTCGGAAAGCGTCTTCGTCCCTGGAGGGCTGCGCTGGCTCAGGTCCCCCCACCCGGGTGTGTTGAGAGTTGTAAGTAAGCGATTGAAAGGAAGTGAGTTGCGGGCGTTTCTAACGAAACCGAAGGCTCGATGCGTTGTAAGTGTGAGAGGCCATCCTTCACTGCGTGTTTTTCTGTAAGAACGTCATTACACTGGACTTAATAGGGTAGTCCAGCAAGAAGTTCATAAAAACAAAAAAGCCAGCAAGATGCCGACGGTACGCAATGAAAGGAAAGATTACCCACTAGGTATGATGGCAGAAATTAGGGATTTGTCAGGAAAAATCAGCCGAACTGGCGGGACCGGCTGAAGTGCGTAAGTTTCCGACTACGGGGGTGATCAGGCCTTGGCGGGCGTTTCGTCGGGCCGGTCAAGCACGTGGCGTGCTGTCGCCAGGTCTTCCTCAGGTACAAGCACGCGAAAGCCGGAGCCAGTCCAGGGCACGTCAGGGCGCCAGCCGCACACGCTGTTGTCTTGGATCGTCGCAGCAATACCTGCCGACAAGAGCGCGCCCTGCGCGCCGTCTGCTTCATCCTGGGTTGTGAACGTTTGAACCACGACATGGTCTGTGTCGGGCGGAGGAGTAAGTAGGTCGCGCGCCATCGCCACGTCTTCCTCGCAGACGAGCACCCGAAACCCGAAGCCGCTCCATGCCAAGTGCTGACGCATCCCGCCGGCGGTATCGGCCTGGATCATCGCTCCAATGCCTGAGGATTCGAGGATTCCCAGAGCAATATCCGCTTCAGCCCGCGATCCAAATGATTGGACTACGACAAGGCTACTGTCCCGCATGCGAGCATTATATGCCCGGGACGATATTGCGCGCTGCGAACGTGTACCGTTCCAGTTGGACGAATAACGAGCTACCGGAGAGTGGATTTGACGTGCTGGGTAAACAGAAAAATCTCACTCTAAGGGGAACGCGCTTGTTACATGAGACCGCTTTGCCTGGCGAGTTTTAGTGCTTCAATAGCCGCCCCTCGCGCCCCAGCGGTATCGCCATTCGGCATAACATAGATGGGAACACCAGCTTGCTCCTCCCGCTGGGCAGGCATGCCCACGCGGATCTCTTCCAAGAACCAGTGTTGGAACTCCTGACTCGCCTCAAGGGCTCCCCCGCCAACAATTAAAGCATCTGGGTCGAACGTATTCACCATTTCGTCAAAAAAGAGTCCCAGGGCATGAGCCTGAACACGGAAAATCTCCTTGCACAAGGGGTCAGCCTTGTCCGCGAGACCTCGTACTTGCTTGGCAGCCTGGTGGCGGTCTATTTTAGCCAGATCGTGTCCTTGGTATCGCGGCAAAAAATACGGCAACAAATTCCTTTCGATCGCAGTGAGAGAACAAAGCGATTCCAGGTCCCCCGTCCTTCCACAATTGCATTCCGGTTTCATCCCATCAATTCCGGCGATACTCTGATACGGAAGTAACACGTGGCCAAGTTCTCCGCCAAATCCGTTTTTGCCTTTCACGACGCTGCCTTCGAGAATGACGCCTCCGCCATTGCCGGTGCCGATGATGGTCGACACCGATGTCTCCCGGCTATTTGCACCGAAGATCGTGTAGTGCCCCCAGAGCGCCGCTGCATTTCCATCGTTCAAATAGGAGACCGGTTTGCCGAGCTTGTGCGCCAGGCCCTCGCGAATGTCGTATCCTGCCCACTCCGGGTGAACAAAGTTCGTTGAGCCCCGTGCGCTAAGCTGGCCCGCCGAACTGGCAGGACCCGGAGTATCCAGCCCAACCGCCACCACGTCCTTGAGCAGCACACCCGCTCGTTTTGCAGCGACCTGGAGGCCGTCTGCAATCTGGGCGAGGCAGACGTCAGGTCCCTGCCTTGAAAGCGCGGGGTACTCGCACAGACCACCGATAAGGAATTCTTCTTGCTGGTCTATTATCGTATAGTTGACCGCAGTTCCGCCCAGATCCACTCCAGCCACGACTGGCATATTGTTTCCCCTCAACTCAACGATTGGTGATCGGCCCAGCGTAGCAGAATCGGGAACCATCGGCGAATGCCACGGGGCTGCTGACCGTGCTGAGTCTGCTAGTCCAAGTCTGACGGGCACGTGCCGCCAAAAAACGTTGTAAACAAGTCCACCTAGCCGAAGTTGCGAGCCTTGTAGCTCAGCGCCGTTTACGAGCAAATGACGGCCCACGCGGAACAGTCCACTTGACGATTAACGCTAATCAGAAACCCATTACCGGACTGGCGGCGGGCGATTCATGAAGGCGGGAAGAAAAGGCCAAGGGGAGGTGGTTTGGTTGTGGCTTTAATTCAAAATATCGATATTATAGTGGGATTTAATTCATGGTCGAGGATGGTCCTGATGAAAATGAATGAGTTGTGGCGTTCGCGGGGTCGAGTCTCCGCGACGATAGGCTTTTCTGTGCTTGCCGGAATTGTTGCCGTATGTCTTGCTTACGCCACAACTGTCTATGCCCAGCATCGTATGCCCGGGCAGCCGGTGAAGGAAGACGGGAACCATCCTTGGATGAACGCCAACCTCTCTCCCGACGAGCGGACGGACATGGTGCTGAAGGAGATGACTCTCGACGAGAAAATCGATCTTTTGCACGGCATGGGTATGCCTGGATGGCCGCGCGAAGTACAGAATCCCGAGCCGGAGCTTGGCAACGGGGGAGCAGGGTTTGTTCTGGGGGTGCCGCGTCTGGGGATTCCGATCATTCAGATGAGCGATGCCGCCTACGGCGTTCGGAGCAGCGCGGACAATGGGCGATATTCGACGGCGATGCCTTCCAACGTGGGGGCAGCGGCCAGTTGGGATCCTGCGGCGGCGTGCGCGTTCGGGACCGTGATCGGAAAGGAGCTGCGTGCGCAGGGATACACCATGACGCTGGGCGGGGGCGTGAACGTTACCCGAGAGCCCAGAAACGGCAGAACGTTTGAGTATATGGGCGAAGACCCGGTACTGGCGGGAACGCTGGTGGGAAACTTGATGAAGTGCGAACAGGCGCAGCACGTGATTGGGGATATCAAACATTATGCGGTAAACGACCAGGAGAACGGGCGGAACGAGGTGGACGTAATCATCAGCAAGCGCGCGATGCGGGAGAGCGACCTTCTGGCGTTTGAAATTGGAGTGGGGATTGCGCAGCCTGGCGCGGTGATGTGCTCGTACAACGCAGTGAATGGGGATTTTGGCTGCGAGAATAAATATCTGTTGACGGACGTATTGAAAAAAGAGTGGGGATTCAAAGGTTTTGTTGTTTCCGATTGGGGCGGAACGCACAGCACAATAAAAGCATCGGCGGCGGGTTTGGACAACGAGGAACCGCTTGACGAGTTTTTTGGAGCGAAGCTGAAGGCGGCCGTCGAGGCAGGAAAGGTTTCGAAAGAGGAGCTCGACGACCACGTGCGGCGCATCCTGCGTGCGGAATTTGCATGCGGAATCATTGATCATCCGGCGCAGAAGGCCGTGGCAGACGTCGAGGGAGACCTGGCGGTGGCTCAAAAGGTGGAGGAAGGGAGCGCAGTGCTTTTGAAGAATGCCGCGGGGTTGCTGCCGCTGAAGCGCGATGCGGTGAGGTCGATCGCGGTGATTGGGCCGCACGCAAATGAAGGGATGATGTCGGGAAGCGGGTCGGCGCAGGTGGACGCGCCGGGGAGGCCGCCTGCAGGATGGATGGCGCAGGTGTGGTTTCCGCCGTCACCCGTACCTGTACTGCAAGCCAAATTCCCGGGCGCGAAAGTGCAGTTTGATTCCGGTGCGAACCTGGAGAGTGCGGCGACGCTGGCGAAGAATTCGGACATCGCGATCGTGTTCGCGTATCAGTGGGAAAGCGAGGGAATGGATCTCGATAGTTTGTCGCTGCCCGTAAAGCAGGACGACATCATCGCGGCAGTGGCGGCGGCAAATCCGAAAACGATAGTGGTGCTGGAAACGGGCACAGCGGTGACGATGCCCTGGCTGGATAAGGTGGGCGCGGTCCTGGAGGCCTGGTACGCGGGGAGCAGGGGCGCGGAGGCGGTCGTCAATATCCTGGATGGCGACGTGAATCCCAGCGCGAAGCTGCCAATGACTTTCCCGAAGAGCGAGGCGGATTTGCCTCATCCGAATCTGACGAAGCCAGGTCCGGGACAAACGGGTGAAGCAGCAGTCATGAAAACAGGCGAGGCTAAGCCGACGTTCACGGTGCGCTATGACGAAGGATTGAAGGTCGGCTACAAGTGGTATGACGCAGAGAAAAAACCGGTACTGTTTCCCTTCGGATACGGACTGTCGTACACAACGTTTGCCTATTCGGGCTTGAAAGTGACAGCGGGGAAAGAAACCACGGTAAGTTTCGCTGTGAAAAACACAGGAAAGCGCGACGGAGCGGAAATTGCCGAGGTTTACGCTTCGCTGCCGGCCAGTGCTGGAGAACCACCAAAGCGGCTTGTGGGCTGGAGCAAAGTCTGGTTGAAGGCGGGTGAGAGCAAAGAGGTGTCTGTAAACGTGGACGCCAAATATCTGTCGATTTACGACGAAGCTGCCGGGGAGTGGAAGTTGGTACCGGGCGGCTACACGTTTCTGGTGGGCGGGTCGTCGCAGGAATTGCCGCTAAACGCTAAGGCTGAACTCAAATAGAAAAGAAAGCTGCCGCGGTGGAAGCTCGGGGCCGTAGTGTGCGCGGACGATCCGGTTTAACGAAAAACTAAGACAATCCATGCTAAAACTCGGAGGCATTAACGCGGTTGGATATTTTCCATACCAGCCGGGAAAAGAGCCTCCACATGACCATCCAGACTTCTAGCCGTGGTCGAGCACCTGCCCGCAAACTTTCGATAGGCTGCGCATTGGGAATATCTCTTGGACTACTGGCGTGGTGTCCCGTGGGGCGCGCGCAGGCTGACAATCATGCGCCAGCATCAGCCGAGGAGGTTAGGCAGTTGCGCGAGGTCGTGCAGAGCCTGCTGACGCGGGTGACGCAACTGGAAAACGAGCTGAAGCAGCGGCCGCCTGCTTCCGTCGCGAGATTCGAGCCAGCGGCGTCACTCTCCAACGGAGGGCCTTCGAACTTTGCCTCCTCCCCCTATGCATCCCCTGTACCAGAAGCCGCGCCAGCTGCCGCTCCAAACGCAGTTGCGCCCGCGCAAAGCGCCTCGCTAGCAGCTCCCAAAGAGCAGAGCAATGCCGTGGACCGCGCGATTCTCGACTATTTGCATGGCGCTACTCTGAATTTCGCGCTCGATGAATATTATTCCTTCAATTTCAATAAGCCCGTAGGCCGCGTGAACGCGCTTCGTGCCTACGACGTTTTGAGCAACAACATCAGTCTGAATCAGGCTGATTTGGTTTTCGAGCGGGCGCCCGATGTGGAGGCTGGCCGCCGCTTCGGCGTGCGCCTTGATTTGCAATTCGGACAGGCCACCGACACTTTGCAGGGAAATCCTCTGAACGAGCCACGCCCCGATATTTATCGAAATGTATTTCAGGCTTACGGAACGTACGTCGCGCCCATCGGCAACGGCTTGACGATCGACGTGGGCAAATGGGGAAGCTCCATCGGCACGGAAGGAAACTACACTAAAGACCAGATGAATTATTCGCGCGCGTATTGGTTCAACTTTTTGCCGTTCTATCACATGGGCGTGCGCGCCGCCTACAAAGTGAATGATGAACTCACTCTGAACTATTGGATCGTGAACGGCACAAATCAAGCGGAAGCCACGAACGGGTTCAAAGATGAGTTGTTCGGCTTCACCGCCGCGCCAACGAAAAAAATCACCTGGAATGTGAACTACTACCTGGGCCAGGAACATCCCGACCGCACGCTTGTGTCCTCGAGCGGACCGATACCCGTGCAGCCGGGCCTGACGTTTCAGGCGATTACTCCGGCGCCGAACGGCAAGCTGCATATCTTCGACACCTACGTGAGTTGGCAGGCCGCGCCAAAACTGACCTTCGCGCTGGAGGGCGATTACGTGATTCAGCGGCTCTGGAAGAACACGAACACGGCGCTGGGCCAATCTTCCGCGCCTTCGCACACGATCGGCGGCGCGGGCTACGCAAAGTACCAATTTTCGCCAAAGTTTGCCGTCGCGGCCCGCGTCGAATATCTCTCGGATCGCGGTGGCTTGTTCAGCGGGATCACGCAAGCGTTGAAAGAAACCACCGCGACTTTCGACTACAAACTTTCCGAAGGATTCTTGATGCGCTACGAGTGGCGGCGCGACTGGTCAAACCAGCCGTCCTTTTTCACGGACAAAAATGGAGTGCTGAGCAAGGAGCAGCAAACAGCTTCCGTCGGCGTAGTTTGGTGGGTCGGGAGGAAGGAAGGAGCCTGGTAATTCGAACCCGGGTCGCGAGTGGGCTAAATTGCTGGTTCAGGGCGCGGGATCAGAGGCCCTTCAGGAGTTTGTAGAGTTCATTAGCGGCGTCGAAGTCCGCTTCGAGGTCGCGGGAGGCCAGACGCTCGCGGAGATCGTCGAGCTTGCGAGCGAACAAATCGAGCGCAGCGGACAGAACTTCCTTATTGGTGAGAACGATATCGCGCCAAGTGGAGTAAGGGCTGCCGGCGAGTCGCAACGAATCGCGCAAGCCCGGGCCGGCCAGCGTAATGGGCAAACCGTTTTCGTCGAGATGATCGTAAAGAAAAGAGCCGAGAGCGACGGCGGCGAGTTGCGGAAGATGAGAAGCCAGTCCCACGGCATAGTCGTGTTGCTGAGCCCCCAACCATAGAGGCCGCGCGCCGATTTTTTTCAGAATTTTTACGAACGCAGCGACGCGGGGATCCTCTTGATCGGAAGACGCGCCGATGAGCGCGTAGGTATTGTTGCGGAAGAGCTCGGCATCAGCAGACGCGATTCCAGAAAGCTCCTTGCCCGCCATGGGATGCCCACCAAGGAACAGCTTTTCTGAGTCCTCTGGAACATGATCGACAGCCGCCGCGATGATGCGGACTTTCGTGCTGCACGCGTCTGTAATGAGAGCGTTGGGCCAGGCGAGACGTACAATTTCGGGAAGAAGGTCGAGCGTTGCCCCGATGGGAAGCGCGATGTAAATCAGATCGGCTTCTTGGAGTGCGGGAGCGAGCTCGCCGGAAAACCCAGCATCAATCGCCCCAAGCGATTGCGCTTCACGGACCACTTCGGCACGGTCCCAGCCAGTGATGTGCATGCCCGTGGTGTACTTGCGCAGAGCAAGCGCGAACGATCCTCCGATCAGACCGGTGCCGAGAATGGTTACGCGGTTGATGACGTGGGTGGAGGCCATGAATCAAGCCATGCGGCGGCCGATAGCTGGCGCGATGATGCGAAGCTCCGCCATGAGTTGAGTGAAGTCGTTGGGATGGAGCGATTGCGCGCCATCGGAGAGTGCATGATCGGGATCGTTGTGCACTTCGATGAGCAAACCGTCGGCTCCGGCAGCGACTGCAGCGCGTGCCATGGGTGGAACTTTGTCGCGGCGGCCCGTGCCATGGGAGGGATCGGCAAGCATCGGCAAGTGCGAAAGTTTTTTGATGACGGGAATGGCTGCGATGTCCAGCGTGTTGCGCGTATACGTCTCAAACGTGCGGATGCCGCGTTCGCAAAGGATGACGTTGTAATTGCCTCCGGCGAGGATGTATTCGGCACTCATAAGGAGCTCTTCCATAGTGGCGGAGAGTCCGCGCTTGAGTAGGACGGGTTTGCGGACTTCGCCGAGGGCGCGAAGAAGATAGTAATTCTGCATGTTGCGCGCGCCTACCTGGAAAATGTCGACGTACTCGGACATCATTTGGATTTGCGAGGCGTCCATCACTTCGCTGATGGTGAAGAGGCCGAATTTGTCCGCGGCTTCGCGCATGAGCTTGAGGCCCGGCTCCCCCATGCCCTGGAAGGCGTACGGCGAAGTACGTGGCTTGAAAGCACCAGCGCGGAGAATTTTAGCGCCGGCCTTGGCGACGCTATCAGCAACAGAAAAGATTTGCTCGCGCGATTCGACGGAGCACGGTCCGGCGGCGACGACAACTTCATTCCCGCCGATTTTCACGCCCCGCCCCAAATCAACGATCGTGCCTTCCGGCTTGAACTGCCGGCTGGCCAGCTTGAACGGCTGCGTGATGCGCATCACTTCGCGCACGCCTTCCAGCAACTCGAAATCGCGATGATCGAAATCGCGGTGGACGCCGACCGCGCCGAGCACGGTGTGCGATTCCCCCGTGGAGCGATGAACGTTAAATCCCGAAGCAACAAGCCGATCGATCACGTGCTGGATTTGCGCGTCGTTCGCGCCTTCTTGCATGACGATGACCATGATTAGTCCTGATTCCCTTTCGATTGCAGCGAATTCTCGCGGCGAAAATGCCGGGCTGAACCCCGGCCTCTTCAGAACAAAAACAGAACTGCACGCAACAACTACGACTTCGCAACCCTTCTGTTAATTCCCTTCCTTCGCGCCCTTCTTGCCGGAGCCGTCCGCATGCATGGCGTCCCGTTCGGCGGCGCGCGCTTCGTCAATGATGCGCTCGAACAGGCGGCGAATAGCGGCATCCGTAAGGGGACCGGGATTACTGCGCTCCGCGTTGGCCAGCACTTCGTTTTCGCGATCCGGTTGATAGAGCGGGATACCCGCCGCTTGCTTAAGCTTGCCGATTTCCAACGCGCACCGCGAACGCTCATTGAGAAGTTCGACGAGTTTTTTGTCGATCTCATCGATGCGGCGCCGCCAATCGCTGAGGCTCATGGCGCGACCTCGCGTCGCGAGAGGCCGTGGCGAGCGGCTTCCTTCAGCGAACGAATGCGCGCGGCGAGTGCGGCTGCCGCTGCATCGATGTTCGCGGCGGTGGGATTCGCGGCGGTGGCCTTTTCGATTTCTGAGACGAGCGCGGACCCGACCACCGCGGCATCGGCCAGCCCACCAAGCACGGAAACGTGGCCAGGCAGCGAGATCCCGAAACCTACGGCGATGGGGAGTTCTGTGACTTTGCGTGCGCGGCGGAGAAGCGCTGGGAGTTCGTCGGGCAACGCGTCCTTCGCGCCAGTGACGCCAGTTCGAGAAATGAGATACAGAAAACCTGACGACACGTCGGCGATTTTCGCTAAGCGCTCGTCCGTGGAGGTCGGAGCACCAAGAAAAACCGTATCGAGATGATGGGCAGCCAGCACACGTCGATAGCCATCCGATTCTTCTGGGGTGAGATCGGTAATCAGGACGCCGTCAGCACCGGCAGTCGCAGCGTCGCTTGCAAATTTCTCGAGCCCCATTTGAAGCACGGGATTGTAGTAGCTGAAAAGCACAATGGGCACTTCACTGGATTTTCGGATTTCGCGGACCATCCCAATGACTTGGTTAAGCGTCGTGCCGCATTTTAACGCCCGCTCGGAAGCGCGCTGAATCGTGGGCCCATCCGCAAGCGGATCGCTAAAAGGAATGCCCAGTTCGATGACGTCGGCGCCGGCTTCCGCAAGGGCCAGAACAAATTTCAGTGTGGCCGCGAGCGAAGGATCGCCCGCGGTAATGTACGCAACGATGCCTAGCTCGCCGGATTCGCGGAGCGCGGCAAATCGCCTGGAGATACGTGTCGAATTGGAGGTCGCCAAGGGCATTGTTTTTCAACAAAGATTAGAGCAGGCGGGAATACGTGTCCATGTCTTTGTCGCCACGGCCAGAGAGATTGAGGATGACCAGGTCGTCGGCGGACATTTTGGGAACGCGCTCGATCAAACCTGCAACGGCGTGCGCGGATTCGAGAGCCGGGATGATGCCTTCGATGCGCGAGAGAAGTCGCGCTGCATCGAGCGCTGCGGAATCGGAAACTGCCGAGTATTCAGCGCGCCCCTCATCCGCCAGCCAGGCATGCTCCGGGCCGATAGCGGGGTAATCGAGGCCAGCGGAAATGGAATGGGTCGTGGCAATCTGCCCATCTTCGGTTTGCAGAATGTACGTGTAGGTCCCTTGCAAAACGCCAGGGCGCGCTCCCGTGAATCCTTGATACGCCGCCAGACGCGCGGCATGCTCGCCGAGCTGCCCACCGCGTCCTCCTGCTTCGATGCCAACCATTTTCACGGATGCATCGCGCAGGAATTGATGGAAAAGGCCGATGGCGTTTGAACCGCCGCCAACGCATGCGAATAGATGTGTAGGCAAACGTTTTTCGGCGGCGAGAATTTGCTCGCGCGCCTCGCGCCCGATAACGGACTGAAAATCGCGCACCATCGTGGGATACGGATGGGCGCCGAGTACCGAACCAAGCAGATAATGAGTGTTCCTGACATTAGTGACCCAGTCTCGCATGGCCTCGTTGATCGCATCCTTCAAAGTACGGCTGCCGGAATCCACTCCCACCACTTGGGCTCCAAGCATGCGCATGCGCGAAACATTCAGCGCCTGCCGTGCCATATCTTCGGTTCCCATGTAGACGACGCATTCGAGCCCGAGATGCGCGGCGACCGTGGCCGAGGCAACACCGTGCTGCCCTGCGCCTGTTTCCGCAATGATCCGCGGCTTTCCCATTTTCACGGCAAGCAAGCCCTGCCCAATGGCGTTATTGATTTTGTGCGCGCCCGTATGCAGCAGATCTTCGCGCTTCAGATAAATGCGAGGCCCTCCAAGATGCGCCGTGAGCCTCGAAGCAAATTGCAGCGGCGTAGGGCGGCCAGCAAAATTTTTCAGTAGATCTGCGAACTCAGCTTGAAACTGTGGGTCGGTTTTTACGGCTTCGTAGGCGCGCTCAAGCTCGAATAGCGGCACCATCAACGTTTCAGGAACGTACCGGCCACCGTAAGGGCCGAAACGTCCTGGAGCGAATGTTGCGGATGTAATCGTCGAGCTCATGGCGTGGGATGTCCTGTTTGCGGCGCGTCTGACTGCTGTAACTGCTCTTCCGCGCGGCGAACCTCGTCGATAAATTCCTTCATCCGCGCGTGATCCTTCCTGCCGGGCTTCGATTCGACGCCGCTCGCGACATCCACCGCATAAGGCCGCACCGAACGAATCGCGGCGCCAACATTTTCGGGCGTAAGGCCGCCAGCCAAAAGGATACGGTGCGCGACGGCGGCCCGCCGGGCGACATTCCAATCCGCACTGGCCCCTGTGCCGCCAAATTGGCCCGCTCGAGAACCATCGATCAGGAAAGCAAACGCATCGTGATATTTATCCAGCGTCGAGAGCGGAAAATCCGCCGCGACACGGAAAGCCTTAATCACGGGAACCGTACGGCTCACTTCGGAAACGATTGCCGGCGACTCGTCGCCGTGAAGCTGAGCGGCGGTAAACCGCACGAACGCGTGAAGCGAATTGATTTCCGCGGGCTTGGCGTTCACAAACAGCCCAACTGCCTGAATTCCCGACGGCAGCTTCGCACGCATCGTGGCAGCCTCAACCGTCGAAACGCGGCGTAGACTCTTCTCATAAAAATTGAATCCAAGCATGTTCGCGCCCGCGTCGCAGGCGGCTTTGGCGTCCGGCCAGTTGGTGATGCCGCAAATCTTGATGAGGATCATCGTGGTTCTAGACCGGCAGCGCCGGTCCGCCGAGAAAAGTGCCCAAAGCGGCCGCCGGATCGGGCGCGAGCATCAGACTTTCGCCGATCAAAAATGCGTCGAAGCCCGCCGCGCGTAGTCTGGCGAGATCGTCGTGGGTGCGCAGCCCAGACTCGCTAACGGCAATGCACGCTTCGGGAATGCGCTCAATCAACTCAAAAGAAGTTTCAACGCGCACATCCAAAGTCTTCAGATCGCGATTGTTGATGCCCACGATGTGCGCACCGGCTGTAAGTGCGCGGTCGAGTTCCGCGGCAGTGTGCACCTCGACGAGCGGCTCCATCCCAATCTCGCGGCCCAGTGCGATCAGCTCGCGGAGAGGCTCATCGCCGAGCGCCGCCACAATCAACAGAAAACTGTCCGCGTCATTCGCGCGCGTTTCCCATACCTGCCAGGGATCAAAGATGAAGTCCTTGCGAAACACGGGAATTTTTACCGCGTTCCGCGCATCGCGCAAATTCTTCAGCGAGCCGCGAAAAAATTCGCTCTCGGTTAGCACGGAAAGCACAGCCGCCCCTGCCGCTTCGAGCGTCTGCCCTAATTCCACCGGATGGAACGGCTCGCGCAAAATCCCTTTCGAGGGTGAGGCAGGCTTCAGCTCTGCGATAATGTTTAGGCCATCGCGTGTAAGCGCCGCGGGAAAATCGCGCAGTGGCGTTGCCGCCTTGACGCCATAGCGTAGCGCCGCTTCCGGAAGGACGCGTTTGCGGTGGTCAACTTCCAAACGGCGCGCGTCCAGAATGCGGTCGAGCACCGTTCCACTGTCGGCGTGAGCGCTCATAGCCATTGCTTTGTATGCTAGAGGCGTAAGCTAGTAGTGTCAATTGCAGGTCAACCAAGCCACTGGGAGAAGGAATGGGATACAGAGAAGAATATGGGTCTCTGCTCGAAGAAATAGCGAAGGAAGCCGACGCCATTGCCATGCGCTTTTTCCGCGCCGATGAAATTCGCATCGACCGAAAGGACGACGGCTCCGCCGTAACGCAAGCCGACCGCGGCGTCGAAGAAATGGCCCGCGCCAAAGTGGCGGCAAGCGGCTTGGCCCTGGACGTCCTCGGTGAAGAAATGGGCGGCGACAACGCGAAGGGGCCAGCGACAACAGGCCGCGCACGTCTGATCATCGATCCCATCGACGGCACCGAAGAGTTTTCGCGCGGCATCGCCACGTTCGGGACGCTACTCGGTATCGAGCGCGATGGTGAAATCGTCGCTGGAATGGCAAGCGCTCCCGCGCTGGGCGCTCGCTGGTGGGCGTACCGCGGCGAGGGCGCTTGGAGAAACGGCAAGAAAATCCACGTTTCCGGTGTCGAGCGATTGCGAGACAGCATGGCCTTCACCGGCGGAACTGGCTCGAACCGAAATCGCGATCGCGTTGAAAAAATGCGCCGTCTTCTGGACGCGGCGCGCCACGGCCGCTCGCTCGGCGGCTTCTGGCAACACATGCTGGTCGCCGAAGGCGCAACCGAAGCCGCACTCGATCTCCATTCGAAAGCCTGGGACTTGGCTCCGCTGGGCCTGATTGTCGAAGAAGCCGGCGGCCGTGCAACGGACGTGACCGGAAAGCCCTCGATTTACAGCGGCAACATGCTCAGCACCAACGGTAAAATCCACGACGAGGTCCTGGCGCTCTTGCGTTGAGATCGCTCACGAAGGCCAAATTTCCTTGCGCTGGAAATGGCTCTCCAAATTGGATGTTTCAGCGCGCGAGGCGGGCGCTTAACTTTTAGCTTTGAACTCTGCGCAGGATCTGTTGGGAGAGATGGCTATGAACATCAAGGCTCAGGCCGAAAAGGCCGAGAAACTTCGCAAGCTGCATCACGGCCCGCGCATCTTGGCGCTCCCAAACGCCTGGGATGTAGTCAGCGCGCGCATTCTCGAAGAACTCGGCTACCCCGCCATCGCCACCAGCAGCGCGGCCGTAGCTTTCTCCCTCGGCTATCCCGACGGCCAGCGCATTTCGCGACGCGAAATGCTCGAAGTTGTCGCCCGAATCGCGCACGCCGTAAAAATTTCCGTCACCGCCGATATGGAATCCGGCTATGGCAAAACTCCGGAAGAAATTGCTGAAACAACAAAACAACTCGTCGCTTCTGGGGCAGTAGGGCTCAATTTTGAAGATATAACCGGCGATGACGAAACTTCGCACGTCGAGCTGGGTCTCCAAGTAAAAAAGATTCATGCCATCCGCGAAACCTCCGCCGCGCTGGGCGTGCCATTGGTGATCAACGCGCGTACGGACGTCTACTTGATGCCGATCGGTCCTGAGGCCACACGCTTCGAACGCACCGTCGAGCGCCTGCGCGCCTATCGCGACGCGGGAGCGGATTGCTTGTTTGCGCCGGGCGTCTGCGATCGTGAAATCATCGCCAAACTCGTAAAAGCCCTCGGCGCTCCGCTGAATATTCTTGTCTCGCAAGGCTGTCCGTCACTCGACGAGCTCGAAAAAATGGGCGTAGCCCGCGCCAGCGCTGGCTCTTCTGCCATGCGCGCCGCCATGGGCGCATTTCAACGCGTCGCCAATGATTGGCTGGCCCGCGGCTCGTACGACTCCCTGCAACAGGTCACCATTCCCTATCCCGAGCTGAACCTCATGATGGCGCGCAAACTTTCCTAAAAATTTTTCGACAACCATGCCCGATCAAAGCGCCTTACTCCGTGTCCTGAACGAAGAAATCGTCTCCTGCTGCAAATGCCCGCGCCTCGTCGTTTACCGCGAAAAAGTTGCGCAAGAAAAACGCCGCGCCTTTCGCGATTGGACCTACTGGGGCAAACCCGTCCCCGGTTTCGGCAATCCGCACGCGCAACTCCTCATTCTCGGCCTCGCCCCCGCCGCCCACGGCGGCAATCGCACCGGCCGCGTCTTCACCGGCGACCGCTCCGGCGATTTTCTCTATGCCGCACTCTACAAAGCCGACTTCGCCAATCAAGCCACTTCCGTTCGCCGCGACGACGGCCTCCAACTAAAAAACGCCTACGTCGCCGCCACCATCCGCTGCGCCCCTCCCGCCAACAAGCCTCTTCCCTCCGAACTCGCAAATTGCCGCGACTTTCTCCTGCGCGAACTGGAAATCCTCCAGCCGCGCGCCGTCCTAGCCCTCGGAAAAATCGCTTGGGACGCCTACCTCGAAATCCTGAAGCAGCGCGGCATGATTGCCTCGCGCGCCGCCTTCCCTTTCGCTCACGGCGCCGAAGCCCAACTCCCCGCCCCCGCCGCTCGCCTCTTCGGCGTCTATCACCCCAGCCAGCAAAACACCCAAACCGGCCGCCTCACCCCCGCCATGTACACCCCAGTCTTCCGCCGCATCCAACGCTTCCTCACAAAATAGCCTTGCCGTTCCTGCCCAACCTCCATGAAGATTTTCGATGCGGTGTCGCCGTTAGCCTGCACCCAGGTGCCGCAAACTCCGGACACTCCACCCGTTCCTCCGCCATTGCCGCCCAACACACCACCAACTGCCCTCTTTTTCAGTCACTTACGACCCCGCCGCAACGTCCGCACTGGCGACTGACCTGCATCCTCACCAGTTGAGATGGCATTCTGGAGGCAATCATGAGGACGAGAAATTCGCGGCGAGCCTTGTTGTGCAGCGCATGCCTGCTGGCCTTGCTCGCAATCGGCAAGCGCATCGCGGCGCAAGAGACTTCGCAAGACCAACCGCCCCAGCAGTCGCAAGAAAAACCAATCCTCTCGGAAGACCGCATCGGTAAAACCGACGACCCGAAATCCGAAGACCAGAGAACCGAACCCCAGGAACTAAAACCCGCAGACGGCAAGCGCCACGGCCTTCCGCTCGAAACCTACGGCGTAGCCCCCGGCACAAAATTCCTCGTTTCGCTCGAAGACGAGCTCGGCTCCAAAGGCACGCCCGAGCGGGCTACGTTCAAAGTGAAAACTCTGGAACCGCTCGAAGCTGGCAGCGGCATCTACTTGCCCTCCGGCGCCGAAATCGAAGGCCACGTAAGCCACGTCGAATCCGCGGGCGCCACAGGCCGCGGGCGTATCTGGCTGACCTTCGACGAAATCCACACCAAGTTCGGCCGTTTGCCCATCGTCGCGGAAGTCGTCAGCGTGCCCGGCGAGCACAGCGTCAAAACGAAGGCCGGCCAGGAGGGGCTCATCGAAGGACGAAGTAGCTCGCAACAAGATGCCGCCCAAGCCGCAGCCGCGGGAGCAGCCATGGGAGCCCTCAAAGGCGTCAAAGACAAAGACAAGAAAGAAGCCGCCGAAGGCGCCGCGATGGCCGCACTCACCGCTTATCTGATCGAAAGCGGCCGCGGCCACGAGTTGGAGCTGCCAAAGGGCGTGAAGCTCGAACTGGAGCTGGAGCGCGCGCTCTATTTGGTGAAAGAGTAGCGCTGAGCGGCCAGCCGCAGTTCGCGCGGAAACAAATCAAGAATTTGTCGACGCGATGAGCCGGCGCAGCGCGGAGGCTGCGCCGGCTCTGCGTTTCTCGCACGCTGACTTGCGCCCACCCAGTGCTCTGCAATTCCAAAATCACCTCAGCCCAAGCTTGGCAAGCCCACCGTCCGCTTGTTACAGTCGAACTGTCCAGCCCGCACCAGAATCTGCGAAAATATGACTTTCCGCGTGGAGAGAGGCGTGACTGCATGGGCGATGAAGGAAGAAGCGTAGCGCGCGCGATGGAGCCGCTGGAGCGCAAGGACCGTGTGTTAATCGTTGAAGACGAAGACAACGCGCGCAAGGGCTACGAGCAGCTGCTCCAGCGTTGGGGCTTCGATGTGCTTGGCGTAGCGACCGCGGAAGACGCGCTCGCGAAATTCGCAAGCTATCAGCCGGATACACTCATCGCGGACGTCGAACTCCCCGGTATGAACGGTCTCGACCTCCTCAAACAACTCGGCCCCGAACTGTTGGATGTTCCCGCCGTCATCATCACCGGCAAAGGCAGCGAAGAGCGCGCCGTGGCCGCCATCGAGTCCGGCGCTTTCTGGTACATCGAAAAGCCGCTGAAGGGTCCAGTTCTGCGCGCCTTGCTCGACCGCGCCCTGAGCAAAGGGCGCGACGCGCGTCAGTTGGCCGTGCTGCAACGCCAGTTACGCGAGGCCGGCCGCCTCGGCGAACTCGTCGGCGCTTCAAAGCCGATGCAGGAAGTCATGCGCATCGTGGAAATGGCCGCGCCAAGTTCCGCCTCTGTTTTAATTACCGGCGAAACAGGCTCGGGAAAAGAAATCGTCGCGCGCACCATCCACAAGCTTTCCCCGCGCGCCAACGGTCCATTTGTCCCTATCAACTGCTCCGCCATCCCCGAATCCTTGATGGAAAGCGAAATCTTCGGCCACGAACGTGGCGCTTTCACCGGCGCGGCCGAGCGCCGCATCGGCTGCTTTGAACTTGCCGATGCCGGCACGTTGCTCCTCGACGAAATCGGCGAAATGCCTGCACCCACCCAAGCGAAACTCCTGCGCGTGCTCGAAGATCGTAAAGTACGCCGCCTCGGCAGCAAAAGCGAAACACCTGTCGATGTCCGCGTCCTCGCGGCCACCAACAAAGACCCCGAAAAAGCCGTAGCCAGCGGCGCGTTGCGTCAGGATCTCTATTTCCGTCTCAACGTCTTCCACATTAATCTTCCGCCGCTCCGCGAGCACAAGGACGACATTCCACTCCTCGTCGAACACATCCTGCGCGACGTCAACGCCAAGCACGGCAAGCACGTCCGCGGCATCGGCGCCGAAGTGCTCGACATTTTCATGAGCCACACCTGGCCCGGCAACATTCGCGAGCTGCGTAACATCCTCGAGCGCGCGGCCATCATGTGCGACAAAGAACTGATCACCCGCGCCTCCCTGCCAGGCGAATTCGGCAAAACCTCGGCGAAGAATCCCGGCGATCTCACTTCCATCAAATTCCCGATTGGCACGACCGTCGACGCCATGGAGCGCGAGCTTATCCTGCAAACGCTGAACGCCACCGGAAACAACAAAACGCGCGCGGCCGAACTCCTTGCCATCAGCCTGAAAACGCTTCACAACAAGCTCAAAGAATACGGCGGCGAACGCGCCGAGGCAGAGTAGGATTCCGTCATGCAGCTCCGGCTGCGCACAAAACTCACGCTCGTCATGTCCGGTCTCGTGCTGCTGGTCGTCGCAGCCGTGTGTACCGTGCTCGTGGCGCAGCTGCTGGACCAGATACTCCTAGAAACAGACAAGCGTGCCAGCGAGATTGCCGACCAGGCATTCCAGCAAGCAAAACGCGCCGTGCTCAATGCTCCCAATGAAGGAATACGGCCCGAATCGACGAGTTCCAAAGATGTCCATGATTATGTGCGGCATGCCTTCGAAATCGACGAGGGCTTGCATGCGCAGTTGAACGCTGCCAAAAGGACTTTCTCGATTTATGAAGTCTCGATCACGGACCAGGAAGGAATGGTCTTGGTATCAACCGATGAATCGACGCAGGGAAAATTTTTGGCGCGCCGGACGCCCCTTTCCCAGCTCACCCAACGAGGCATCTGGCACGCCGTAAGAGTTCTGGCCGGCCCGGCAAGGATCTACGAGTTCGATTTTCCGTTCAACAACGGTAACGATCCGTTCGGCGAAGTGCGCGTAGCTATCTCTTCTGGACTACTGGTCAACGATCTTTTGCCGAGCCTAAGGAAACTTGGCACGATCGTCTTGCTGGCTCTGGTGCTTTCCACGATTCTAGCAGCAGTCGTCAGCAGAGCAGCCCTTGCACCTCTTGCGCGCATCTCCGCGCAATTGGACCGCATCTCCGCCGGCCAATTCGACTCGCCCGCTCCCGAAGTGACAGGCTTCGGCGGAACGAGTGACGAACTCGGCCAGGTCAGCCGCAAAATTACGCAAGTCGGCCAGCAACTCCGCGGCGTGCACGAAATCTTCAGCACCATGCGTGAAAACATGAACTCCGTGATGGCTGGCCTCGAAGACGGTTTGTTGCTCTTTACGCGCGATGCCCGCGCCGTCATGGTCAGCCCCGCCGCCGAAAAATTCCTCGGCGCTCCCGCCGGACAGTTTCTCGGAAGGCGGGTTACCGAAATTTTTCCCATCGGCCACCCGCTGCGCGATGCCCTGCACATTGAAGGCGACGAACTGCGCGAAATCGCCGCGGAAATTGAGCTGAAAACCACGGAAGGCGAAAAACGCGTCAGCGTCAGCGTCCAGGCAATTCAAGAGGACGGAGAGCGCATGGGCGCGCTGGTCACGCTCCGCGATCTCGATTCCCTCGAAAGTATCAACACGCAGCTTCAAGTGAGCGAGCGGCTGGCCGCGCTGGGACGCATCACGGCAGGCGTCGCGCACGAAGTCAAAAATCCTCTTAACTCCATGCGCCTGTGGCTCGAAAATCTGAAAGAATCCCTGCCCGCGGATTCGGACGGCAGCGCCAAGCAGGCCGTTCAAGTCCTCGACAAGGAGATCGACCGCCTTGACGCCGTCGTCAAGCGCTTCCTGGATTTCACGCGGCCCATGGAAGTTCGTCTTGAGCCCACGCAACTTTCGGAATTATTGAAAGAAGTTCTCGAAATTGCCCAGCCCCAGCTGCAGAAGGCCAACATCCATGTCGCGCAACTTTTGCCCATCGACGTTCCGGAGGTTTACGTCGATCGCGCTCTGCTCAAGCAGGCCGTCCTGAATCTGGTTCTCAACGCCGGCGAATCCATGTCTGGCGGCGGACAGTTGCGCCTCATGCTGACCCGGCGCGGTGAAATGGCGGAGATCAGCGTAGGCGACACCGGAAAAGGCATTCCGCCCGAGCACCGCCAGAAAATCTTCCAGCTTTTTTTCACCACGCGCCCCGGCGGCAGCGGCATCGGATTGGCCAGCACCTTCCGCATTGTGCAGCTTCTCAACGGTTCGATAGACTTTACGACTGAAGTCGGCAAAGGAACGACGTTTCGCATCGAGTTGCCTCTCGCAGCCTGATGCGGAATGCAGTACTGTCTTCATCAAACGCGCATCCAATGGATATGACGGAAACTTCGGCCCAACCCCAGCCCGCCGTAATCCGCGTTCCTGTGAGACTTTTCTTAGCTATATTTGGAGCGGCTGCAATTTTGGTGAGCGGCTGTGCCGCGCGGAAAAAACCAACCATCCCCTGGAGCACGGCTGTCCTCGTCCGCCCCGTTATGCCGCAGCTTTCCTCAGCGCCGGGCGATCTGGAAGATCCCGTTCCGGAACTGAAGCTGGAAATTCCTCCTCCTCCCCCGCCGCTCTCCACGCGAACCGTTCCCCCGCGGCCCCGCAAGATCGCTCCGGCCCCAAATCAAAATGCTGCCCCGGAAAAAACCGACAACCCGCAAATCGTCCCCGAACTGACGACACAAGCATCCTCCGCCCTTCAGCGTGAGGCCAACCGGAGCCTGGCCAACGCCGAGCGAAATCTTGCCGCCACCACCGGAAAATCCTTGAACGCAGCGCAATCCGACCTCGCCTCGAAGGTCCGCAGCTTCATCTCGGATGCCCGAGAAGCCGGTAAGTCAGGCGATTGGGAACGCGCCCGCGACCTTGCGAAAAAAGCGCAGGTATTGTCGGAAGAGCTCGCCGGCTCTCTGTGATCCGCCTCTCTCTCAACATGAACCCCGCAGCTCAGATGCGTTAAAATGAACGCATGAAAAAATTTGATGTCGCCATTGCGGGCGCCGGATTGATCGGCGGATCGATCGCGCTCGAACTCGCGCGCGCCGGTCTGAGTGTGGGTTTGTTCGACAGCCGCGAACCGGGCCAGGAATCGTCCTGGGCCGGAGCGGGAATCCTCTCGCCCGCGCCGGAAAGCGCGCCCATGATTCCGCTGGTGCCCCTCGCCAAAGCGAGCTTGGCGATTTATCCGGAATTTATCCGCGAGATCGAAGAAATCTCCGGTCAAAGCGCAGGCTATCGTCCGAAAGGCACATTGCAAGCGCTCTTCTCACGCGACGCGCGCGAAGAACTCAGCACCGTGATTGCATTGCATCATGGCCTCGGCCTCAAAGCGGAGCCGCTAAGCCCAGAAGACGCCCGCGAGCTGGAGCCATCCCTCAGCGAGGATCTCGAAGCTGCCGTGCTGCGCCCCGACGAAGCCTCTGTCGACAATCGCGCCATGACGCAAGCCGTTCTCGAAGCCGCGAAGCGAAGCGGTGTCCAGTTTTTGTCGGGCAGCGGTGCGCGGGCGATTCGACGCGAGGGTGGACGCTGTGCTGGCCTGCAACTGAAAAACGAAAGCATCGAAGCAAAGTGGACCGTCATCGCCGCCGGCTGCTTTTCTGCGAACATCGAAGGCGTCGCCGCCTACGCACCGGTGCGGCCGGCAAAAGGCCAAATGATTGCTCTTCGCGCGGACGATTTGGAAATCGAAAGAGTGCTCTGGTCCGAAAAAATCTATCTGGTCCCACGAAATGACGGGAGAATTCTTGCTGGCGCCACTGTCGAATACACCGGCTTCGAAAAAGCGCTGACCGCCGGCGGCCTCGAAAAAGTTCTCGCCGGCGCGATCGAATTGTCGCCCGGTCTCGCCGCCGCGCGCGTCGAGGAAACCTGGGCCGGCTTGCGGCCTGACTCGCCGGATCACCTTCCTATCCTCGGTCCGGCCGATCTCGATGGATTGCTCATCGCCACCGGGCATTTTCGCGGAGGAATTCTCTTAACACCCATCACCGCGAAGCTCGTGTGCGAATGGGTGACGCAGCAACGCGTCAGTGTCGATTGGGATCGCTTCAGCCCGATGCGCTTTCAGTCCGCCTCCGCGCACAAAGCGCCCGCCTAGCGTTTGTGAAATGGGTTAAGAGTTTCGCAGGCCTGAATCAACACGTGAGACTGCATCATCTCCGATACGGCCGAGCGAACGCACCGGTGGCTTCAACTACGGCTGGCGAGCCGGGGGAGCTGTGATGGGCTGGGCTTGTCCCACGTTCGTGTACTGAATTTGACTTGTGTCCAGCGCCAACTCGTGCTCGAGAACGATATCGAGCGTCGAGCCACGCGGCAGTTCTGCTTCGGGACCCCGCGTCAGCAGAATCGCGCCGAGTCCCGCAACAGCGCCGATCCCTGCGCCGATGCCGAGTCCCTTGGGGCCATCGGCAATGGCGCCAATCCCCGCGCCCGTCGCAGTCGTTTCCGCTACGGTTTTTACGTCTTGCCCTTTGCCCCCTGCGCCGACCACTTTGCCTTCGGAGTCCATCGTCTCTTTGCCGCCGGAATCCGCGCTACGAGGTGTGGCATTCAAATCCACGGTATAGCCATTCGGAAAAATCAGCGTGTCCAAACGCATGCGAAATTCGCCGTGCCCCTTTACTCGACCGGGCCGCTTCGATTCAATCAGTTCGCCTCGAAGATAGGAACCGACAGGAATGACGATGTGATTGTTCTGTGTGATGGGAAACGACGTGTGGAAGTAAACGGAATCGCCGGCCTTGGCGCCGCGCGTGGAGATGCCATTTTCCAGGACCACGGCGACGCGCGTGCCCGCGGGAATCCTGATTTTTTCCGTTGACGCTTGCCGCGCCGGCGCAGCTTGTGCAGGAGGAGCAACGGGAGGCGGCGCGGAGGTTTGCGGCCCGTCCGGCTGCTGCGCAAGGCCACTTTGTGGAAACACTACCAGTGCGGCGACGAGCACGCCAAAAAGAAGAATACTGCGGCAGAGCGAATCTCTCACGGCAACCCTCCGTTCTGCTTGGTGCGATGCGCCAAGGCAGGCACTGGATGCCTGAGTATACCGCTTGTGTTCTTTTAGAGAGAGTGGAATTGGGCCGCGAGGTTGCTTGACGGCGCGGAGGGAAACTGAGTAGCCTCAGGGCCACTCATTGAGGGCAAGAAAGAGGGCAGGGCTATGGCGAAGCTGGCGTTGATTTATGGAATGCGGTTGTTGCCGGAAGAAGAGTTGGGCGAATTGAAGGACGCGACGGTGGTGTTGAAGAACGGGAGGACGGCACGCATTACCATGCATTTAATTGAAGGAACGAAGGAAGAGATCGAGGCCACGTTTCACGAATCCGTCTCGGCGTTTTTTGAGATGTATCCGGAGATCTGAAAGAAATTCGTCGAATGCGATACGCGATGGGGTTGGATTGCGCCGGAAGGGCGCGATGAATCGTGCGCCTATAAATTTGGGATTTGGGCGCGCTTGCGAGGATTAACGGTTGCCGAAATTTTCCGGGTCAGCGTTGGGGTCGCCGAGATTATCGTTGATGAGCACAGTGGATTGGCCGGTCAGCTCGAAGCGTTTGCGGCACTTGAAACAGGCCACCAGGTCGTCGAGCCGCACCATGTAGGAAGTCGCTTTGGCAAATTTTCTGCGGTCTTCTTGGCCGGCGCCGCGTGGCAGTTCCCTTTTCTTGCGGGAAACTTTCCAGCGCACGGGAAACTCGAACTCGCCGCGGCAGCTGGGGCAGACGAGCTTGATCTTCCTGACTTCTTCCTTCTCCGTGTAAAAGGCGCGTTCGTCCATGGCTAAGTGGCGGGCGTGCTCACCGCATCATCGATTGTAACAAATTCCAGGCCAAGGTCACGCCAGCGAGGCAGCCAATAATCGAGAGCGGCGAGAGTTGGTAAACGGTCGGCGTTGAGCTGGCGGTGGGAGCCGTCGTGCAGGCAGAGAACGTCCCCCGTGGCAGCGTTCGCAGAGCCAGGAGCGGGCACGTTGCGCTGTGCACGCTTTGCGATGGCCGCCATGCGCGGAATGAGCCATTCCGAGGAGGTCGCACGCCAGTCGCCGGGGATGAGCGTCCACATAACGACGCGCTGGTTCAGTTCGCGCGCGGCGGGGATCACCCAGGGATTGCGCACGCCGAAGGGCGGCCGGAACCACCGTGGCGGAGCGCCGGTGGCGGCAACGATGGAGTAATTGCAGCAGCGTAGCTCGACGGTGATTTGATCTGGCTTGAGCCAGAAGAGATTGGGATGCGCGTCGGTATGATTGCCAATGACGTGGCCGCGCGCGGCAATCTCTTTCAGGAGTTCGGGGCATTCGCGGGCGTGCTTGCCGATCACGAAAAATGTGGCACGGGCTTTAAAGCGATCTAGGAGATCGAGCAGCTTGGGCGTAATGGCGGGATTGGGCCCGTCGTCAAAGGTGAGAGCCAGCTTGCGCGGCGAATTCGTCCGGGTGACGGTTGAGCCAAACAGTTGCGAGCGGGGATAGACGGCCCCGTAGGCGGCGATGCCTGCCGCGGCGGCTGCGGTGGTCAAGACAGCTGGAGCAGCAATCAACCAGTGATTCATTGGGTCCATTCTCGCACGACGGGGAGTTCCCCGCATTTTAAACGCGGTTCCTTAGGAGCCTTAGACTCGCTGAAGGCGCGAGCGTCGCACCAGCATCGATGTGAAGCTTGTCGCGGCTCGATGGGTTTACGTACCTGGTTGACGGTTTGTTCCGGTGGAAGTTCGAGGCCGACTTTGAAGCACCTCTGAGAGGGGCGTTGCGTTTGGGAGGAACCGGACGAGGCACAAACGCGGATTCTAAAGGGCTTAGCGTTATCTGTAAGCCGTTTAAAATGAACACTTGCGGGAGTTTTCTGGAAGTGTTCATTCTAAAGAGGTTGCGGGGCCAGAAAAACCGGTAAAACACGGCAAAACGCGGCGTTTCTTGATCCATTCATTCTAAAGGGCTTAGCTGAATAACGGTCAGGTCACTCTCATATAAGAAAGGCGGCAGACGGGTCAGGGTGCGAGTTTTGAGGCCGGGGCGGGCAAGGGTAGTCAGTGCACGAGTAGAACGAGAAGGGTCGCATCATCGGTCTGGCGTCCTCCGGAAAATTCGTCAAGCGCGCCAAAGATCGCTTCTACAATTTCGCCGGGCCGCTGTGCGCTGGTTTCTTCGGCCGCTTTCCGGAGACCTTCCACTCCCCATTCTTCGCCGGAAGGATTTACCGCTTCGATTAGCCCATCCGTGTAGGCAATAACGGTATCGCCGGGCTGGAGCTTAATCGTGCCTTCTTCGTATGCCCCGTCGGCAAACATTCCCAGCGGTAGGCCTGCGGCATCCAGCAAAGCGAAGGAGCCGTCGCGCCGAATCACGATGGGCGGATTGTGCCCGGCATTGGCGTAACGCAGCACCTGCGTGGAGGCGTCGAAGACGGCATAGAAAAATGTTGCGAACCGGTCGACGAGCGACGCGGTGTGAAGCTGTCGATTCACGGTGCCGAGCACCGCCGCGGGTTCGTTGCCGACGAAGAAAGCCGCGGTACGCAGCGAAGACTGGACATTCGCTATCATCAGAGCAGCAGGAAGGCTCTTGCCGGAGGCGTCTCCAATGGCAAATGCCTGGTGACTTTGCGCCAGGGACAGAAAGTCATAACAGTCACCGCCCAGGGCCCGGAGTTGCCGGCAACGCGCCGCGTAGCGGATACCGTCCGCGGGGGACACAGCATGATCCATGAACTGCTGCTGTACATCGCACGCAGTAGCCCAGTCTTGACTCACGTCCACTACCATTGTGTCGGACATCTTTTTGTACCTCTGTGAGAATGTCGTTCCATGAGCCGCAAAATCGACGTAGCGGGAAGGCGAAATTTTCTTAAAAAATCGGGAGTCGCATGTCGAGAAACCAGGTCGGGCTCCGACTTACCTATGAAAGAGCAGCCACAGTCACCGCGACGCGGGAAAGGAAGGAACAAATGAAATACATTCTATTAATGTCGGGCTCGAAAGCAGGCGTGGAAAGCTATCTGACCTGGCCCCAGAGGGATAGAGATGCGCACATGGCCGTGCTCCAGACCATCGGTAAGGAATTGACCGCCTCCGGAGAGTTTGTCGCCACGCAAGGATTGGCGGCGCCGCACGAGGCCAAGCTGGTGCGGGGCGAGAAGGGCGGGCTCCCGGTTACGGACGGCGTCTTCCCCGAATCCAAGGAGTTTCTCCTGGGCTACTGGATCGTCGACGTGAAAACTACAGAGCGCGCCTACGCCATCGCCGGACGAATTTCCGCGGCGGCCGGGCCTGGCGGCGTGCCGACCAACATGCCGATCGAAGTGCGGGCCTTTGCGACTCATGCAGAAGCGAAGTCCTAGTTGAGCGACGAGCACAGGAAAGGAATGAGAGGAGGAAATGCACATGAAATTCATTCTGATGATGACCGGAACAAAGGCCGATTACGATCAATACGCCAAATGGTCCAAGGAAGACCTTCAGCGAAACGTGGCATTCATGCGTGCCTTCAGCAAGGAGCTCAAGGACTCCGGCGTGTTCGTATCCACGGAGGGCTTAGCCTGGCCATCCGAGGCGAAGCACGTGAGGTCTGGGAAGGATGGTGAGCCGGTTACCGACGGTATTTTCCCGGAGTCCAAGGAATTTCTCGCCGGGTATTGGATTATCGACGTGGAGAGCCCGGAACAAGCTTACAAAATTGCCGCGAGGGCATCGGCTGCGCCAGGTGCTGGAGGTAAGCCAGGAAGCATGCCCATCGAAGTGCGCCAGGTTCTTCATGGGCACGCGGATTTAGGACTCTGACCCCTCAAATGAGCTGAGTAGAGCGATGGCCGATTCGTTAGAACTTCCCATCGAGCATCTGCTGCGAGAGTTGGCGCCGCAGGTGCTCAGCCCGGTGGCGCGAAGATTTCGCGACTTCGCCGCTGCCGAGGACGCGGTGCAGGAAGCCCTCATCGCAGCGGCCACGCAATGGCCGCGCGATGGTGTGCCGGACAATCCGCGGGCCTGGCTGATTCAAGTTGCCTCGCGCCGCATGGCCGACCACATTCGCAGTGAGGTCGGGCGGCGGCACCGCGAGCAGGTCGCGGCGGAGGAAGCGGAACGGCTGGCGCTTCCGATTGAGGGAAACACTGAGAACGGCGAGGACGACACCCTGGTTTTGCTGTTCATGTGCTGTCATCCAGCTCTCACTCCGGCCTCCGCGATTGCGCTGACGCTCAGAGCGGTAGGCGGCTTGACCACGGCGGAAATCGCAAACGCCTTCCTCGTGCCCGAAGCCACCATGGCGCAGCGCATCAGCCGCGCCAAGCAAAATATCAAAGACTCCGGGATACCGTTCCAATTGCCGACCACCGAGGATCGCGTGCAGCGTCTGCGAGCAGTGCTGCACGTGCTCTATCTCATCTTCAATGAAGGGTACGCGAGCAGCGCTGGCCCGCAGTTGCGTCGAGCAGATCTTTCCGATGAGGCCATTCGTCTCACACGCATTGTGTACGGCCGCCAACCGCACGACACGGAAGCCGCGGGACTTCTGGCGCTCATGCTGTTGACCGATGCGCGACGCGCCGCGCGCACGGGATCTCACGGAGAGCTCATCCCTCTCGCGCAACAGAACCGCGCGCTGTGGGACCGCCAACAGATCGACGAGGGGACCGCAATCCTTTCGACAGCGCTGCCCAAGGGCTCGCTTGGCCCGTACCAGCTGCAGGCAGCCATCGCAGCTATACATGACGAGGCGGTGCGCGTCGAGGATACCGACTGGCCACAGATTCTGGCGCTGTACGAACTCCTGAAACGGATGTCCGACAATCCAATGATCTTGCTGAACCACGCCATCGCCGCGGCCATGGTACACGGGCCACGGAAAGGGCTGGAATTGCTTGGCGCACTCGATGCCGATACACGACTCACAGAGCGTCACCGCCTCGAGGCGGTTCGCGCACATCTGCTGGAAATGGCTGGCGACCACGGCACTGCGATCACGCATTACCGAATAGCGGCCAGCCGCGCGACCAGCATGCCCGAGCGGAATTACCTTATGATGCAAGCGGCCAGACTAGGTGAGCTGCGCCCCACCGATCAATAAGGTCGTTCAAGGTGTACGTAGGTAAGACCGCTATAGTGAGCAAACTTGATTAACATCCCTGAGTAATGATCAAGCGCCCGTTTCATCTCGCACTGTATCGTAATGGCCCTATGCTGAAGAAAGAGCCGATTCCTCGCCATCTTGATGCAGAGGGCGCAGCTTGGGTCGGCTCAAGCGCTTCAACGAGTTGTTGCTGCAAGCTGTCAGGCAAATCAATTGAAGTAATGACCGGCGTTATACCGGGGGCTGGGCGAAACTAGGTGGGGCAGGGTGCGAGTTCTGCGGCCGGGGGCGTGCAAAAATGGCGTCTCGGGTAACCACTTCAGGCGTGGTACTCGTCGGGTGATTCTTATGCGATGCGAAGCGTGCGGGATGGTATATGCGGGGGCCCATGAGTGTGCGGCAGACGCGCCGTTGCGGGTTCCCGAAGAGATGCAGCCGCCACCTGATGGGATCTGCCCCGGCCACTATGTGCGGATGGCGTTTCGGATTGTCGGGTGGGATGACGTGGCGATTCGCCGGACGGCCAACGACCCCGACGCTCTCTTTTACGGGGTGATATTCAGCACGATCGCAGCTGGGCTGATTTTCCTGGTGACGGCGCTGCACAAAATGGTGACGCGCGAGGGAGCGACCGCGGGGACGATTTTTTGGGGAGTGCTGCTTGGGCTGGTGTTTGTGTGTGTGTATTCAGGCGCCGTCGCGGTGATCCAAATTGGCGTGTGCCACTTCATCGCTCGGTGGTTTATGGGAGGAACGGGGACGCTTTTCGGAGTGCTGCGCCCCGCTCTGCTCGGCTGGTTTGTAAATTGCCTCACGCTGATACCGGTGGTCGGGCCTCCGGCCGCGGCTATTGCCTGGGCAGTGGTGCTGATGAAGATACTGGAAGAGGTGGAGGGGATGAGCCGGATGCGGGCATTACTGATCTCCGCGGGGATCAACGCTATCTTCCTCGCGCTCGTGTACCTGGTTCCGCACTAGCTGGTACCAAATCTGCCCCTGGCGAAGTCGGAGGCCGTTACGTTATCAGCCACTATCGCCGAAGAAACGACGCCTCCTCCTCCGGGTTCTTGCCGCTTCATTACCTCTTGGAGGCGCTCCGCATCGCCGCTTGGAATGGAGATGCGATTCGACGAGTGTCGCGGGACCCCAACGCTATCGTATGTGGCGTTGTCGTTTGGCTCCTTGCCAATGCGATTCCCGTAATGCTGATTTCTGAAGTGTATTCGGGACGGCCTGGAACGAAAGCTCCGCAGCTGTTGCTCGGGTTGCTCTTCCTCCTGACGGGGAACGCCGTCTTGTCGCTCGCACAAATCGGAGTCTGCTTTCTGCTCGCATAATGGTTAATGGGGGGCAGAAGGGAGTTTCCTGGAGGTTCTGCGGCCTCTGCTTTTAGGTTCAGTCGTGTACGTGCTTATGGCGATTCCCTTCGCTGGCCTATTCTTAGCGGCCATCGCGTGGATCTGCGTATTCGCCATGGTGTTTCAAGTGGTCGCGGACGTGGAAGCACTTTCGGCCTACATACTTTCCATAGTCATCGGCCTTGCCTTCCGTGTCTTGGGGTCCGCTTTAGTCGGAGCCTTCCGTTAGTCTCCGTTTAGTAGCCATGTGCCTGCCGCCGTCAGGCCGGCGGGAGGCCACGACGGTTTTTCAGGTCGCTAAGCAGGCGCTCGACTTCGTTGTCGCGGTCGAGGCGCGTTAGCTTTTCGCCCATGTCGTCGGAGATGAGTTCGACTTCGGCGGCGGCCACGGCTTCGGTCTGATGGACGCGGTCCTTCAGGCGATCGAATGTGGCGCTCTTGGAGTTGTCGCCGAGGGCAGTGCCTGCTCGCGCGGCTTTGCCAAGAGCAACGCTGCGGCGATGGCGAGCCAGCAATAAATCGCGCTTGGACTTGGCTTCGTCGAGCTTCTGCTCGAGCTTTTGCAGGGCGCTCTTGAGAGCATCGACTTGCAGTTTCTGGTCGTCCACCTGTTCGCGGTAGCTGGTGGTCAGCCGCTGCGAGGTGTGGAAGCGGTCGAGGGCGGCGCGAGCCAGATCGTCCTGGTCTTTGTCGACAGCGAGTTCGGCTTTGCGCATCCAGTCCTTTCCAGAGTCTTCGTTTTCACGAAGCTTCTTTTCGAGCATGTGCTGGTCGGCGATGGAGACGGCGACCTGCGTCTTGACCTGGAGATATTGATTCTCCATGTCCATCATCACTTGCTTGATCATTTTCTCCGGGTCTTCCGCACGGTCAATCATGTCGTTCAGATTGGCCCGGATTAGCGTGCTCACTCTTTCTAAAAGTCCCATGACATTTCTCCTTTCAAACGGCCGAAAAATTCGAAATGCGAAAAGCGAAATAGGAAAAGCGAAATTCGAAACTAGAAACAACAAACTCGAAACGCGAAATACGGAGCCTTTCGCGTATCGACTGATACAAGGCTGCAGCCTAAGGCAACCGCCGAGCCAGCAAATGCAGCAGGCTTGGTACGTACGCGATGCTGAATGCGGCCATTTGCTCGACCAGATGGACCGCCCCAGCCAGAAAATGCCGGGCGGCAAACGTCATCAGCACGGTGCAGAGAATCCACAACATCAGGAGCTCTTCTTTCCACGTCATGACCATCCCCCAACCGCCATCGAGCGTCCTAGTGGGCTCGCTTCGATCGAGCCCACCGGGACGGAAGCGAACGTTAGGACTTCGCGGGTGCAGCCGGCTTTTCCGGCTTCGGCGCTTTATCACCGATCATGCGGACTTTGCTGAGCAAGTCTGAGACTTGCATGCCGGAGAGGGCTTCGAAGAGAGCCGGGACTTGCGCGGCAATCTTCGTGATGTCGCCGGTGAGCTTGTAAGCGCCGGCAGCGTCGCCGTTGCCGGTGGAGACGATGGTGACCTTGTCGACCTTGCCGAGCGGTTCGGCGAGAGCGCGGACGACCTCCGGCAAACTGCTGATAAGTTTGTCTACCACGGCAGCCTGGTTGTACTCCTGGAAGGCTTCCGCCTTCACATTCATGGCTTTGGCTTCCGCTTCGCCTTTCTTGAAGATGATTTCGGCTTCGGCTTCGCCTTGCGCACGAATGGAAGAGGCGCGGCCTTCGGCTTCGCTGATGAGGCGCTGGCGTTCGGCGTTGGCAATCGTTTCGATGCGCTGGCGCTCGATTTCCGCGCCCTTTAGAACGGTGGCGATGAGTTCACGTTCGCGACGCGCGATTTCCGCTTCCTGCACTTTGACTTGCGCTTCGCGCTCGACTTGCTGGACGCGGACGGACTCCTCGACGACGCGCTGTTGCATGACATTGGTCTCGATTTCATACGCTTTATCGGCGGTGGCCTGGGCTTTCTTGGTCAATTCCAAGTAGCTGGCTTTCTTGATGTCCAGGTCGCGCTGCGCTTCGGCCTGTTTGGCCATGGAGGCGGTTTCGGCGGCGACGCGCTCCTGATCGGCTTGCGCTTTGGCAACGGCCGCGGCGCGTGTGGCTTCGGCACGCTTGATGGCGATGTCGCGGTCGGCTTCGGCGGCGGCAACTTCGGCATCGCGCTTGATGCGAGCGATGTCCGGGCGGCCCATGTTGGTGATGTATTCGTTTTTGTCGCGGACTTCCTTGATGGTAAAGCTCACGACTTCGAGCCCCATCTTGCTCATGTCATCCGCACACGTCGAGCGCATGCGATCGCCGACCATTTCCGGTTCCTTGACGATCTGCTCGACGGTAAGCTGGCCGATGATTCCCCGGAGATGGCCTTCCATGACTAGGCGAATCAGGGATTCGCGCTGTTCGGGCCGCTTGCTCAGGAATTGCTCGGCCGCTGTCAGGATGGATTCCTTGTCGGACTTCACTTTAATTTGCGCCACCGCTTCGACAGTAACGGCGACGCCCTGGTTGGTATACAGGCTCTGCTGCGGAGCGACGTCAAACGACATCAACTCCAGCGAAAGATCCCGGCAGGTCTGCACCATCGGAAAAATAATCGCGCCCCTGCCGCTATACACGTGCGTGCCTCCCATCCCGTAGACGATGAGAGCTTCATTCGGCCCGGCCTTTCGGTACATTCTGGCGACGACGGTCATCGCAAAAATGACCAAGAGAACGAGTAATCCTGCGCCGACCACCACATCCATTGGCAACCCGAACATACAGACCTCCCTTTCCTGCACCTGGCCAGACTGTTGGAATCGTTCGTCAGTCCGCAAAATTGTTCAGTTTGTGAATTCGTCCCACTTCTTCACGTAAGCAATTCCCTTTTCGTAGCGCTCGATGACGACTTCGGCGCCTTTTTCGATGGACTTGCCGTCGTCGGTGCGCGCACCCGCGCACCGGCGGACGCCAGCAAGCGAGAAAATGATTTCGCCGGTGCCGTTTTCGCGAATGGGAAGGCTGAGCGTACCTACCGATCCTTCGATACGGTAGTCTTCACTTTTCATCGGTGTATCGGTCGTCTTCATTAACTTCACCATGAAGCGAAAAATGACCCACGCCGCCAAGAATCCTGCAACGGTCGAGATACCCAGCGAAAGCAGCGCAAGCATGTGCGAGTGCCGGGTAAGGAGATACCCGGTCCCACCGAACCACGCGAGAAACATAAGCGCCGACAACGCGTTAAACCTGGAGACGTGTCCACCGCCCCGCATGCCGCCGCGCATTCCACCGCCAACGTGATGACCGCTCGCAAAGGGAACGTGCATTTTGAAGGGCAGATGGATGTGCACTGCGCCAGCGAGAAACGAAATCGTCACCAGGGCGAAGCCCACCAGGAAGCAGAAGAGATAGAAGTCAGACCAGGTCATATGACACCCCGAAACGCAGCACCCCGCTGCGTGGACTGGAATCCGAGACGCTGACCCCGATGGGTCAGTTATTCAGGGAACTTGCAGGCGGTGGATGGCCACTGCCCTGATGCTTGGCCGGATGCAAAACTTCGCCTAGACGCTCGGCGAGACCCGGCGTGCGAAGAATCTCCGCAAGAAGCAAAAGCGCACGGCGGGAATCTTCAACTTCTGCAATGGCCAAGAGGCCGCGGCGAAGCTCCGGGTCGGCGGAGAATTGTTCGGCGGCGGCATAGAGCCAGGAGTCGATCTTGGCGTCGACGACGCGCAAGGAAGACTGCAGCTCGGGCGTGTAGCCTTCCGGATCGTCCACCAGAAAACCGGGATAGACGCGGAAGAAACGCGCGAGAAGCGTGCGCGTGTTGTGAGTCAGGTGCGGGCGCGTGCCGCTTTCGATTTGCGAGAGGTAGGCCTGGCTCAAGCCGCGGCCTACTTCTTTTTTCATGGCGGCGGCGAGCTCCTGTTGCGTCATAGGACGGCCAAGGCCACGCAAGGAACCTTCGACGGAGCGAAGGGAACGGAGTTTGTTGCCGAGAGTCATCGAAGAACCCACGTATTGCAATATGCGAATAGAGTATTACTTATCGCTATTTATGTCAAGAACTATATATGGTGTGTTTTCAGTTTGTTACATGGATTTCAGGAAGTAGCGGATAGTGAGCAGTGGATAGCAGGAGGGGCGCACGCAGCATGCTGCGCCCAAGGGAGTGGACTTGCGCGCGGGAAGAACATAAGAAAAGCGCGAGCAAGACGGCAGACGCGGCTGCGTGCTGCGAAATCGCTAGTCGGGTTTGCGGAGGGATTGCAGGTCGATGCCGAGTTGCTGGCACTTTTTGTAGAGGTGACTGCGTTCGAGGCCGAGGGCGCGGGCGACGTTGGTCATGTGAAAATTGTGGCGTTTGATTTCGGCGAGGAGGACTTCTTTTTCGAAGGCTTCGGTGCGTTCGGTGAGAGTGCCGGAAGAGACGGAAGTTGAGGACGTTGAGGATGTAGAGGATTCGGAAGGCGCCGTTGGTACGACCATGCCGACATCGGCAGCGGTGACGGAATCTTCGGCGGAAAGGAGGACTAGGCGCTCGACGACGTTGCGGAGTTCGCGGACATTGCCAGGCCAGGGGTAGCGGCGAAGTTCGGCGATGGCGTCGGGGGCGAAGAGTTTTTCTTTCCAACCGTTTTGGGCGGCGACCTGGCGAGCGAAGTGGGCGACGAGAACGGCAAAATCTTCCGGCCGTTCGCGCAGCGGCGGGAGCACAAGCGGAAAAACGTAAACACGATGGAAGAGATCGCGGCGGAAGGCGTTTTGTTTGACGAGATCTTCGAGATTGCGGTGGGTGGCGACGAGGACGCGGACGTTGACGCGAATGGGCTTGTCGCCGCCGACACGTTCGACTTCACCTTCTTCGAGAACGCGGAGCAATTTGGCTTGCATGGAGACGGGCATGTCGCCGATTTCGTCGAGGAAGAGCGTGCCGCCTTCGGCTTGTTCGAATTTACCGAGATGCTTGGCGGCGGCGCCGGTGAAGGCGCCCTTTTCATGGCCGAAGAGTTCGGATTCGATGAGTTCGGCGGGGACGGCGGCGCAATTCAGAGTGATGAAGGGATTTTCGCGGCGCGGGGATTTTTCGTGAATGGCGCGGGCGACGAGTTCCTTGCCGGTTCCGGTTTCGCCGAGGATGCAGACGCGGGTTTCGCTGGCGGCCACGCGATCGATTTGGGCGAGAAGTTTTTTCATCGCAGGACCGGAGCCGACGAGCTCGTGTTTACCGAGGCGGTGGCGGAGTTCGCGGTTTTCGTCTTCGAGGCGAGAGAGGCGGAGGGCATTTTCTACGGTGACGAGAAGCTTGTCGGTGGAAAGAGGCTTTTCGAGAAAATCGAGCGCGCCGAGTTTGGTGGCTTTGACGGCCATTTCGACATTGGCTTGGCCGGAGATGAGAACGATGGGCGTTTTGATGCCGGCGTGTTTCAGATCTTCGAGAAGCTCGATGCCGCTTTTGCCGGGCATGACGACGTCGGAAAGAATCAAGTCGAAGGATTCGGTGCGGAGAAGTTCGAGGGCGCGGGGCGCATTGTCGCAGACGGTGGCTTCATGGCCGGCGAGGCGGAAGGCGCGGGAGAGAGAGGCCAGCGTGTTGGGGTCGTCATCGACGAGGAGGAGGTGAGCTTTGCGCGGCAAGTGCATGTCCTTTGTGGAGGCGTTTAGTCGGAGGCGGCCACGGTGAAACTTTGCGGCGGTTTTTTCTCGGGCGCAGCTTCTTCCGGAGGTGCCGGCGGATGCGCTGACTGGCGCTGCGGCAGTTCGATGCGGAAGGTTGTGCCATGGCCTTCATCGCTCGAGACGGAGATGGTGCCGTGATGATCGCTGACGACGGATTGAATGATAGCGAGGCCGAGGCCGGTGCCCTGGACTTTTGTGGTGTAGTAGGGCGTGAAGAGACGCGAGCATTCTTCGGGCGTAAGGCCTTTGCCGGTGTCGGAGACTTCGATGCGGACGCTGCCTTCGTGCTCGGTGGTGCGCATGGTGAGCGTGCCGCCGGCGGGCATGGCGTCGAGGGCGTTGAGGACGAGATTTTGGAAAGCGCGGTGGAGGAGGTCGGCGTCGGCGTCGATTTCGGGGAGCGGCTCGGTGAGAAAATATTCGGGGATGACGGGAGGCTTGCCGACGGCGTTGAATTGGGGTTCGAAGAGGCGCACGGCGTTGCGGAGGGCTTCGTTAATGTTGACGCGGGCAAAATGCGGCGCGGGCATTTTGGAGAAATCGCTGAAGCGGCCGACGATGGAGTTGAGATTGGCGAGTTCGGCTTTTAAGGTGGCGGTGGATTCGTTGAAAACTTCGAGGAATTGTTTGGCGTCGAGTTGACGGGCTTTCTGCAAATTTTCGACTGTGATTTGCAGGGGGAAGAGCGGGTTGCGGAGTTCGTGGGCGAGGCGCCGGGCGAGTTCACGCCATGCGGCGACGCGCTCGGTTTGCACGAGCTGTTCGCGCTGGGCGGCCAGAGTTTGCGTCATTTCGTTAAAGGCGGAGGCGAGCTGGCCGATTTCATCGCGGCCGCGCAAATCGATCACCGTGTCCCAGCGGCCGGAGGCAACTTCGCGCGCACCTTCAGCGAGTTCTTCGAGCGGGCGCGTGATGCGCGCCGAGACCCACAGGCTGATCAACAAGCCGATGAGCAGCGCGGCGCCTGCAACGGCAGCGGCGATTTGCAAAATGTGGCGCGTCAGAAGCACGAGTTCCCTGCGGGAACTTCCGAGGAGGAGGACCGCGAGCAGCTCGTTGTTACGGCCCGCGAGCGGAATGGCGTGAAAGGATTCGGCATCGGCGGCGTTTTCGGTCCAGTCGATGGTGCGAACGAGTGGCTTGGGCTGCTTTTGAATGTCCTCGACCAGCGGTCGCAGCCGGTCGGCTTGTTCGAACGAGCCATTGACGTCGGTGAGCGCCGAGGCTACGAAACCCTGCTCGAGGTTGCGGTATAGCAATGCGCGAGTGCCCGCGGGAGGAACCAGCGAGGCAAGAAAATTCTGGTCGAGCTTTCGCCCGCCGACGATGTACATATTCTTGTCGTTTCCGCCGGAGAGCATGCGAACGACGGTGAGAGAAAGTGCAACGCCATCTGGCAATTCTTCCTTGCGCAAGAACGGCGCCGATTCGTTCCAGTTTTTGTTGGCCGTCACCCAATCGTTCTTGTAGCCGACGCGGGCGGGATATTGCGCGGAGGAAATGAGTGTGCCGTCCCAATTCACAAACTCCACAAAGTCCAATCCGTGATCCTGGGCCGCGCCGGCTGCGTCATGGACGTAGAGCGACTGATCGGGCCGAGGCCCTGCCAAATCAATTGCCACTTTCAGTGTAATCTCAGCATCGGTGATGTTTTTCACCTGGCGGGCAATCTCCTCGCCGCGCTGCGCGTACTCTTTGTTGAACTGGGCGACGAGCGCTTCGCTGCGCTGAGCGTCGGATTCTTCGAACGCGGCTTGCGTGTAGTGTGTTACGCCGTAGGCCACCAGAGAGACCGAAGCAAGCACGGTGATCAGAAAAATCAGGAACAGTTTTGTGCGGAAGCTCATGGCTTTGCTCCGGGGGCGGCGGCGCGCGGTTGCGGAGAAGTTTGGCTTGCTGGATTCGGCATGTTGGAAGAATCCGCCACGGCAGGCTCGGGAGTTTCCAGCCAGACGTCTGCGAGATGCCACTCGCCCCAGCGTGCAGGCATCCAATCGCGCACGTTCGCGCCAAGACCTACGGACTCCGCTTGCATGACTAGCGGTAGCACGCGCCTGTCTTCGAGAACGCGCCGCTCGCGCGCGTAAAGCTGTTCGTGATCGGTGCTCGTGGCGTTCACCTCAGAGGGCTCCGTCAGATTATATGCCGCAAACAGGGAATCGAGTTCGGCGCGCGGCGAAAGACTTGAATAGTGCCACGCGAAAAGGTGAACACCGGAAGGAGGTGCGGCCGGCGCAGACGATGGCGCGGCGCCCGCGCGCGGAACCGGCCTCGCGACGACTTGCACGGAGATGGCGGCTTGACGCGCATTCACGGCCACACGCTCTCCCAGAAGTTTAGCCAAATCGCCGCTCGGATCGACGCGCAAGCGCAACGGTTCCGCGCCAGCAGCTTCATTCGCGGGAAGGCCGCGACGCATTTCTTTTGCGCGTTCGAGGTTGGTGTCCACAGTGAAGAGGAAAGCATATCCCGAGAGCCACTGCGGCAAAAGGGCTGCCGCAGGCTCGGCTTGCTTCTGCAGCAACACGTTGGCCATGGTGCCGCGATCGAGAGAAAGAGAAAGCGCCTCGCGCAAGCGAACATCGGAGGCCGCGGCTTGCGCATCGTCGAATCGCAGGCCGAAAAGTGTGACGGGCTCGGACGACCAGACGCGCAGATTCGCTTGCCGCGCACGAGGCACAAGTTCGGGCGAGAGCTCGATCAAATCTGCCTTGCCTAGCTGCAAATCAAACATGGCGCGCAGGGGAGGAACCCCGAGCGTCACGTCGATGGAATCGACAAACGGCCGGCCCGACCAGGCATCTTCGTTGGCGCGAAAGAGAAGATGTGCGACGCCAGCCGGAGCGTCCTGCAAAATAAACGGCCCTGTCCCGGCAAGCACACCTCTAGCGGCCATCCGGTAAACGAAGTACCGGCCAGAAGAAAGTTGCTCCAGCAAATCCGGCATTGGCGAGTTCGACTGAATGACGATGGTGTTGCCCGCAGCGGAGATTTGTTCTGGCGCAGGAAGTAAAGGCTGAAGTGCCGCAACCACGTCTTCCGGATTCAGCACCGTACCATCGGAAAATTTAACGCCGCTGCGAATCACAAATCGCCAGCGTTTGTTCGAGGCATCGTGCGACCACTCCGTAGCAAGCACCGGTTGAAACCGCCCATAGTTGTCGAGCGCCACCAGCCGTTCGAACACCAACTCTGCCATCTTTTCGTTGGTTGCGGAATCAAGAGAACCTACTTGCCACTCGCGGGGATCCAGCGACACGCTCGCCGCATGCATCTCCACGCGGAGCGTCCCGCCATACCTCGGATGCGTCGCGGCTGGTAGTGGCGGCGCAAGCAGGATTTGTCCCGCAAACGAGAAAAAGCTAATCGCTGCAAACAGCCGTAATTCGATAGACCTCATAATTCCCTGTCGATAGATTCTTCGCCACCGCGAAAGCGGTTTTTGAATTCTCCGCGACGCTGATATCAAGCACCGGCCCGGGCATTTCCACCGACCCCGAATAGCTTTCTTCAGAAGCGGCCGAAGCCGCGAAACCAGCCTTAGCGGCACTTCCTAAAGTGATCCTATCCGGCTGTGTATAGTCGCCTTTGCCCGCCACCAGATATCGCGGGGATTCTTCGCAGGTGGAAGCGATCTCCGCGGTCCTGTCGGGAACTTCGTTCCCACTGCATGTCAACGAAAGGCGGCCGTCCAGGTTGAGCTCGCAAACTTTTTTGTGCAGCACCAACTCGAACTTCTGCTTGGCGCGACCGTAGAAGAAGCCGCCCTCTCCCGAGCGAGAACGGCGTCCGGATCCAGGCAAATCCGCGGAATCCGTCAATTTCCAGGTGTTGTTCTCAAAACGGAAACGCGAAACGAGGCCGTCACTGAGCACGAAGAGAAAACGTTCCTGCGCAGAAGGATCCTGCCAACCGATAGCGCTCTGGATTGGCTTTTCCTCGCTCCAAAGTAATTCCTCTCGGAGCTGAGGCGCCGCCCCCGACTCTTGAGCCACAAGCAACGAAGCGCGGGGAATCTCGACGACAAAAAGTTGCTGCCCGTTCACCGCCTCCGTCAAACTGGCGATCAATAAAGCCCTGGAAGGCGTATACCGCAGCGTAACCGTCAATCGGGGAGCGTCCGAGCTCTCCGTCGCTTCCATTCCGCAAGCGGAAATCTGGTCAAGAAATGCCTTCTTTCGTGCCTCGGAGAAATAACCGCTGGACGAAGAGTATTCCTGCCAGGCGACCTTGACCGGTTGCTTATGCCCTCCCAGGCACACTTTCATGGCCAACTCATGCGCGGCATTCTCCGGTGACTGTGCGTGTGCCGACGCGGACAAAAACAACAGGGCAAATCCAAATAGTTGGCAGAGAATCATGCGCCCCCGCGAGCGCGGCAGCGAGAGATTTTGCTTGGCGGACACTGGCTTGATGGATGATGATAGCACGCCTGCAAGGCGGGTACGGCGCGCCACAGACCGCATGTGCCACGATCATCCGAAGCTTTTAGATGAATCAGCAGCTCTTGAGCTGAAAATACGCCCCAGGCCCGAAACAATTTGGAGTGTGGTGCGTCCTTTCAAGTAGTCTGATCCCTGGGTAAATCTCTGTCTTCAAGGGTGTCCAAAATGAATCGAAGCGCTTTTCGTCTGAATGCACTGCTGTGGCTGGCGGTTGCCGCATTCGCTTGCCTCGCCGGGTCTCCGGCCAAAGCTCAATCCGCCGTGGCGGCGGATGCAGAGCCTTCCGGCCCCACGCACCTGCTGCGCTTCGCGGACATCTCGAAAGATCGCGTCGTCTTCGCCTACGCTGGAGATTTGTGGATCGCTTCGCGCGAAGGAGGTTCGGCGCGCCGCCTTACTTCCCATGTTGGCGAAGAGCTCTTCCCCAAATTTTCGCCCGATGGCAAATGGGTCGCCTTCACCGGCGAATATGACGGCAATCCCGACGTCTACGTCATCTCGACCGAAGGTGGCGAACCCAAGCGCCTTACCTTCCACCCTTCGAATGACATCGTCCTCGGCTGGACGCCTGACGGCAAAAACATTCTCTTCCGCTCCGACCGTTTCAGCTCGCCGCTGGGCCGCTCCACAAAACTCTATCTCGTCTCCCCGCAAGGCGGCACCGCGCACCCGCTGCCCGTCCCGCGTGGCGACCTCACGTCGCTTTCTCCCGACGGCACCAAAATCGCCTACCTCGAAACTTCGCAGGAATTCCGCACCTGGAAGCGCTATCGCGGCGGGTGGAGCCTCCCGATCGCCATCTACGATTTGAAAAAGAATACCTACGAAGAGCTGCCGAAAACCGCCGGCATGGACATGTTTCCCATGTGGCATGGCAACTCCATCTATTTCATCAGCGACCGCGACGGCATCATGAACCTCTACGGCTACGACCTCGCCTCCAAGCAAACCAAAAAACTCACCGACTATCAGGAATTCGACATCAAGTGGCCCAGCCTCGGCCCGGATGCCATCGTCTACGAAAACGGTGGCCTGCTCTACGAATATAATCTCGATAGCGGTAAAACTCGCGGCCTTGCCATTACGGTCCGCGCCGAAGACATCGAAGCCCGCCCGGAATTTAAGAGCGTCGGCGACAACATCGGCAGCGCTGCCATCTCTCCCTCCGGCGTGCGCGCCGTAGTTGAAGCCCGCGGCAATGTTTTCACCATTCCCGCCGAGCACGGCAGCGTTCGCACGCTCACCACGGAGCATTCGAGCGTTCACGAACTTGGCCCTGTGTGGTCGCCCGACGGCAAGTGGATTGCCTATCTCTCCGACAAATCCGGCGAATACGAACTCTACACGCGCTCGCAAATGGGCGGCGACGAAACGCGGATAACTACCGACGGCAAGGTCTACCGCTACGGGCCGATCTGGTCGCCCGACAGCAAGAAGCTTCTTTACGCCGACAAGTCCAACCAGCTTTGGTACGTCAGTCTCGACGACAAGAAACCCGTTCTCGTAGAATCCTCGGACTACGGCCTCATCGGCGATCCATCGTGGTCGCCCGATAGTCTCTGGCTCACGTATTCCAAGCCGCATCGCCGTGGCGCGAACGACGTATTTCTATACTCGCTCGCTTCGAAGAAAATCACGGAAGTCTCGACCGGCTTCTATAACGACAACAATCCTGTCTTCGATGAAAACGGCAAATATCTCTATTTCATCTCCACGCGCTATTTCTACCCCAGCATCGGCCAGCTCGATCAGCGCTACAACTATTACTCGACCGACGGGATCTTCGCCGTCACGCTGAAGGCCGACGAACCCTCTCCGTTTAAGCCCGAGAGCGACGACGAAAAAGTCGCCGACGAGAAAAAGGATGAAAAGAAGGACGAAAAGAAGACGGACGCCGCCAAGTCCGGGGAGAAAAAATCCGACGAACAAAAAGAAGAGAAGAAAGCGGAAGCCGTAAAACCCATTCAGATCGATCTCGATGGGATCAGCACCCGAGTAGCGCCGGTGCCGATCGGTGCCAGCATTCTCAGCAACCTCGCCGCTCGCAAAGACAAATTCTTTTACTTTTCCACGCCCCAGGAAGCACGCCAATTCGGCACGCCGGACGATGGCCCAAAAAACGTTCTTCATGTCTACGACGTAACCAAGCGGAAGGATGAAGTTTTGCTCGAAGGCATCGAGTCGTATGACCTGAGCAAAGACGGCAGCAAGGTTCTTTACAAGGCTGGACCCGTTCTTGGCATCACCGACGCCGTACCGGGCAAAGCCAAAGTCGGCGCCGGCAAATTGGATCTCAGCGGGCTGCAGGTGCAGATCAATCCCCGCGAAGAATGGCGCCAGATTTACCACGAAGCCTGGCGCATCGAGCGCGATTTCTACTGGGACCCCAACATGACGGGCCATGACTGGAATAAAATCGGCGCGCGTTACGAAGCGCTTCTCCCCTGGGTGGCCCATCGCAGCGATCTGAATTATTTAATCGGCGAACTCATCGCGGAGCTGAGCACTTCGCACACGTACGTCGGCGGCGGCGATCAGCCGAAGAAGCCCCACGTCAGCGTTGGCATGCTTGGCGCCGATTTCGAGCCGGAAGGCGGCTTCTATCGCATCGCGAAAATCTATCCCGGCGAAAATTGGAACGACAGCACGCGCTCGCCGCTGACGGATCCCGGCCTGAAGGTAAAAGCTGGCAACTTTCTGATTGCCGTAAACGGCCAGGAGGCCCGTGCAACGCAGGACGTCTATTCTTATTTTCAAAACTTGGCGGGAAAACTCGTCACGCTCAAAATCAACAGCAAGCCCAGCGCGGATGGCGCCTGGGAGATCACTGTAAAACCCGCTGGCAACGAAACGGGCGTGCGCTATCTCGATTGGGTCGAATCCAATCGCCACAAAGTCTCGGAAGCCACGGGCGGCCGTGTCGGCTACATGCACGTCCCGGACACCAGCATTCCAGGCATCATCGAGTTCGACAAAGCGCTCGCCGGACAGCTCGACAAAGACGGCATGATCGTCGATGAGCGCTTCAACGCCGGCGGCCAGGTTCCCGATTTCTACACGGAAAAACTCAAGCGCTCGCTTCTGGCTGTAATTTCCACACGCGACGGCAAGGACCTTCCCTATCCCCCCGTCGCGATCTACGGACCGAAGGTCATGCTCGTCAACGAACTCTCCGGCTCCGGCGGCGATTTGTTCCCGTGGCTTTTCCACTTCGAAAAAATCGGCCCGATTGTCGGCACGCGAACTTGGGGCGGACTTGTCGGCATCAATCGCGGAGCCCCGTTGCGCGACGGCGGTTTTGTCACCGCTCCGTCTGCCGGTTTCTATTCGTGGGATAAAGGCGGCTCATGGGCTGTCGAGAATCACGGTGTCGATCCTGACTATGTCGTGCCCCAGCGCCCCGACCTGGTCGTCGAAGGCCACGACCCGCAACTCGAAAAAGCCATCGAACTAGCCAAGGAAGCGCTCAAGGACTACAAAGGCCTTCCTCCGCGTCCGAAATTTCCCGGCTCCAACTAGCGGCCCGGGTACGCCAGGCAATACGTTGCGCCGTTAACCGTTCACGCATCCAGACAGGTGGGACTACTCGTGCGCAGAGTCTTCCTTGCTCTCTTGGCCGAAGTCCACGACCACCCAACCACTTTGTCGTTTCTCAACGTCCAACCAATAGACTGGTCCATCGCCGAGTTCAACGCGCTCGCTACTCTTTCCGGTCGCATTCACCTGAATGTCCACAGCGAAGAAATGTGACGGCAGCTCCCGCACCAGGCGATCCGCAATTTCCGAGGAAGCGCAGTAGCCCCGAGCCGCGGCAAAGTCGCGCTCCTGCGCGTACTCGATGGCTTTCGCAACCGGGACAAGATCCGGACGATTGTAAGCGCGCGATTGAAACTTCACGTCGTCACCCGACAAGTCGTACGTATCCACAGCGCAGAGGCTCGGATTGTCCCAGGTGTCTATCGCTGAAAACTGGCAGTACGGCAAGGTGATGAGCGTACCTTCCGTTCGCAGTTCGCCAATCTGAGGAAATCCCTCCACGTTGTCGTCCAGCCCGAGAGCACCTGCCTGATGGATTATCCGCTCAAGGCTCCCGATTCCCTCGGGATTCCACTCGCGGGCCTCGTAGACGAGTCCAACACTGCCAGCACAGCCAAAAGGCTTAATCCTCGCCAGGAATCTCGCGTTTCCCGAAGGACCACGGTGCAACTCAAAAAGTTCAATCAAGGATCAGGCGACAGCACTGCCAGTTTCTGCAGGCGCTGGCGAAAATCTTGCTGGAGATCCAGCGGCTCGGACTTGGCGGCAACTCGACTGTCCGGCTTCATCACCGAAAATGCACAGACACTCAGAGCAACAGCGATAAAGATTCGCGGTCTCATGATGGAACTCCTCACTTGGCCGAAGAACTCGTACCTCGAACCTTGCAACTGGACGTTCTGGTGCGACACATAGAAAAATGGCAAATGACAACCGCTAGCCGAGTGGCCCGTTCCGCATCGCTGGCAGAGGAATAATCTCCTGGCAGATGGGGCGAAGCGCGGCGGTGCTTGCCTGCATGCTCATGATCTTTCCTCCTTTCTAGTGACGCGTCCCAAGCCACCCACAGGGGTATTGGCTAGCGGAACTTGTGGTGCAGACCTCCGTCTGCGCAATCTTAAAATAAACTCTTACGGCTTTTTGGGCGAACGCTTCTGCGCACTCACCGTCGGCGCTGGCGAATTTCCATCCGAATCCGCCGCGTCATCCGAAGCCGCGTTGTTGTTGCCGTTGGTCACTCCCGAAAATGCCGAGTGCATCACGTCATTCGCGAAAAAGTTCTTGCCGTCCATCGGCACCATCATGATCTGCAGCTTGTCCGAGAGCCGCTCTGCGATAATTTTCTGAATCAGCATCGGATTCTGCTTCAGCACGCTTGCCTCGAATTTCATGCGCTCGGCGTCCGCTGCGGCCGTCACGCGAATTCGGTTGGCTTCGGCCTCCGACAAATTCTTTTGCCGTTCGACTTCCGCCTTGCTATCGATGATCTTGGCTTGCGCCGCCGCTTCCGCGTTCTGCAAGGTCGCTTCTTTGCGCGCCTCAGCCTCCAGCTTGGTTTGCTCGATCTGCTTCTGCTTCAGTGGCAACGTGTACTGCATCGAGTCCGCCTCGGCCTTCGCTTGCAAGACGCGCACCGCCGCTTGCCCTTCGGCCTGCTTCACGTCTCGCGCCTTCTGCGCTTCCGCCTCCAGTTCGGCGATCCGCACTTCCTTCAACTTGATCTCTTGCTCGGTCCCCAGCCGTTCGTTCTCTTGCTCCTTCAAAAGCAGTCCTTCGAGCCCCTTCGCATATTCCGCCGGAAGCTGCAGATCGCGCAGCAACACTTCGCGCACCAATATTCCGTCGCTCTCCAGCCGCGTAGTAATCGCTGCGGCAGCCTTCGAACGTAACTCCTCGCGCTTCGTCGCAAAAATTTCCTGTGTGATGTAGTTCGGCGCAAGCTGCCGGTACGTTGTCGAGACTACGGGCGCAACAACCTGCTCTCCCACGGGCTGCGGCAAATTTGCATGAATCGTATCCAGCCGCCGCGGGTCGAGCCGGTACCTCACGGAAACCGCCAAGCCGATGTTCAGCCCCTCGCGCGCCTGCACGACCAACACTTCGTTGTCCGATTTCGCCGTGGCGTTCGCCACCGTCGAATACACCTGCTCCCGCGTGTCATACAGCGCCACACTATCGACGAGCGGCGTGACGAAATGCACTCCCGGATACAGCGTGCCGCGCCGCGCGCCCCAAATCTGGCTGACGCGTATGCCGGCGGTTCCGTCCGGAATCACCACGATGCTCAGCGCCAGCAAGATGGGCAGGACACCCGAAATCGCCAGCCGCTGCGCCAGCTTCCAGCGGACTGGTCCGAAAGGGCGGCGTGCCGTCAATGCGGTATCGGCGTTCGTTGCGCCTGCTTCCGTTGTTTTATTCCGCGCCAGCAGCCGCCGAAGCTGCTCCGAGATAAAAATGTCATAGACCACCAACGACCCGGCACTGCCAAACAATCCCACCCCGAGAATCATCAGCAAGTACTTCAAAGCCAGCATGGTGTTGCTCCCTTCCCTCTCACTCCCGGTCGCTGCGGCGGAGCGGTGACCGTCAACTCCGCCGCTAATGTTGGGCCGGGAATCCTGTCCGCTCACTCTTCAGGCTGTTTCCGCATCGCTGTAGGGGAGGGGCTTGCCCCTCCCGTCTCCGCGTCTCTCGACTCAGCGCTGCGCCGCGTAAGCCCGCGCCAACTGCGCCGTCCCGCGCACCAACTGCGATGGCGCATTCACGTGCCGAGCCGTCGCCGGCCGCATCAAGACGAACATCGCCCGCAGCAGCAACCAGTCCAGCGCCACAGCCGCAGCGGCGGCAAAAAGGGTGGTTACGACGAGTGTTGCGAAGTGCATCATGGCGATCACGGTGTGCCTCCCAGTCTTGTAACGTCCTGCGACATAGGGAATGGCACGCCGAGCGCCAGCCTAAATATGTTGAAAATAAAAGACTTACTGATTCAGAAGGATTGAGCTTTTGTGTGGCGGGAAACACGCCGTGGCCGCACGGACGCGCACCTAGCGTCAGCGTTTGGCCACGCAGCCAATCAGAGCTATTGTGGTAGTGTCAGAAAAAGGAGCAGAACAACGGGGCGAGCAGCCACCCACGGATTTCCAGCACTTGAACAACTCGCCCCAAAGACCACTCGTTATGCCTCAAAACCCCGGAATGCGCATCGGCAAAATCCTCGGGATACCCATTTATCTCCATTCCACGTGGATCATCATCTTTGCGGCCATCACGTACTCTCTTGCCATGCAATTCGCGCAGCAAAATCCCAGCTGGTCCCCCGTTCAGCAGTGGAGCGTGGGCGTTTTCACCAGCGTGCTCTTCTTCGCCTCGCTGCTCTTCCATGAACTTGCCCACAGCGTCGTCGCCCAGCACTATAAGATCCGCGTTGTCTCTATCACACTCTTCATCTTCGGCGGCGTCGCCAGAATTGAACATGATCCCTCGAAAGCCATTCAGGAATTCAACATAGCCATCGCAGGTCCCCTCGCTAGCGGTTTCCTGGCTGGAGTTTTTGTCGGTCTGACTCTGCTTTTTCCGTCTAACGAGACTGTCGCAACCCTTTCGGCCTGGCTTTGGAAAACCAACGCCATGCTCGCTATTTTCAACCTTCTCCCCGGCTTTCCCCTCGATGGCGGCAGAATCTTCCGCGCCATCATCTGGGGCGCAACTAAGAATTTCTCCAAGGCCACCCGCATCGCTGGCGCCACTGGCCGCCTGATCGCCTACGCAATGATCCTCCTCGGTGGCTTCGCCGTTTTCAAAGGCGCCGTCGTACCCGGCCTCTGGAGCGTCTTCATTGGCTTCTTCCTTTTGAACGCCGCGCAAGAAAGCGTCGCTCAAGCCGCCATTCGCGAAACTCTCTCCGGCCTCCGCGCCGCCGACGTGATGAGCCACGAAGTCCCCACTGTCAGCCGCGCCATTTCGCTCGAAGAATACGGCGCCGAAGTCCTCCGCACCGGTCGCCGCTGCCACCTCGTCATCACCGACGAGCGTCTCGTCGGCATGATGAACGTCCACACTCTTAACGCCGTTCCCCGTCACGAATGGGCTCACACTTCCGTGCAAGCCGTGATGATTCCTCGCGAGCGCATCCTCTGGGCCACCCCCGACGAGCCTCTCCTCGGCCTCCTCGAGCGCCTCCTCTCCGCCGACGTCAACCAGATGCCCATCGTCTCCGGCTCCGACGACGGCGCCGCTCAAATCATCGGCATGGTCTCCCGCGACAGCATTCTCCGCGTCATGCAAACCCGCTCCGAAGTAGGCCCCCTCCCCGCCGGCGCCGCAAGCAAATAGCGCTCTCCTGTTGCGGCCTGTTTGGAACAACCTCTTCGCGCATACCTCCCTCCGTGATTTTTTATATTTCTTAATTAACTCCACGAGACATCTTGGGTATACGATGGCTGTCTATCCCGCAGGAGGACGATCATGGCTAAAAAGAACAAGCTCACGCAAGTTGCCGAGAAAATCGGTGGCACCATCGGCAAAGCGGATCGCAAAGCCCATAAAGTTGTTGAAGCCGGAGCGCTCGCCAAAGAAGAACTTTTGGAGATAGCGAAGCAAGTCGGTGCCCTCAAGCGCCAATTGGAAAAAACCACCAAGCGTCTGAAGCGCGCCCTGACCTAGTTCCGAAGAGGTCCCTCTCCAATTCGCCTCGCTCGCAACTCCGCATGCTGAATGTCTGCCCGATTGGTTTATAATGCGCCGCCCGTGGGGTAGATAGCCTGAGTACGGCTCACCAACAAACTGGAGGTAGCGCAGCCATGCAATCGCCGACTGCTAGGAAATCCTTGTCGTCACAGTGTCCACGATGGATCACATGGAGCGCGCCAGCGTTATTCATTTTCTCAGCGATCTTCGTGGTGAGCCTCGCCGCACAATCTCCGAGCCGCCCTGCAAACGCAGAGACGCCTGCTCTAGCCTCTGCCGACGTGGCCAGGCCCGCTTCTCCCATCCCTGTCACCTCCCCCAACTACGCTCTCGAAGCCCGCTTCCTCCCCGCCGCCGTCAATCAGCTGGTCTTCGATCTCTCCGTCACGCCGCACTGGTTCACGCTCTCCGACAAATTCTGGTACAGCTACCGCACCACCGAAGGCACCCACTATTACATCGTCGACCCCGTCAAAAAATCCAAAACGCCTCTCTGGGACAACGTCAAAGTCGCCGCCGATCTTTCTTCTCTCACCAATTTCCCCTATGACGCGCAACATCTCCCCATCAAGCGTCTCCGGCTCGTCGATAAAGACACACACATGCGTTTCGAAGTGGAAATTCGCAAGGATGGCGTCGTCCCCAACGAGCCAGAAAAAAAATCTATAGATGACGGCAGCCAGCAGGGCAACGAAAGCGAAATCAAGCAAAACGAAGACAAACAAAAAGAAGAAAAACAAACCGGGCAACAGTCCCAACGCGCCACTCGCTCTTCGTCGTCTCCAGAACCTCCGGAAGAGCCTCGCATCCTTTCCTTCGAATACGATCTTGCCACCGGAAAAATCGTGCGACTCGACAACGTCGAGCCCTTCCGCAAAAAACTCTTGTGGGCCGCCGTTTCTCCCGACGAAAAAACCGTCGTCTTCGCCCGTGGCCAGAATCTCTACCGAATGGACGCCGACAACTACGCCAAAGCTCTGAAAAAAGCCGGCGACTCCACCGTTGTCGAAACGCAAATCACCACTGACGGCGGCGAAAAATTCGGTTATGCCCGCCGCATCCTTCCCGAACAACAAGACGAGCTGAAGAAAGAAGACAAGGGCGACACCAACAAAGCCGGCATCCGCGCACCCGCCATCACCGTCCATTGGTCCAAAGACTCAAAAAAATTCGCCGTCGTCCGTGACGACAACCGTTTGGTTCCCGACTTCTGGGTCATCCACTCGCTCGCCAATCCCCGTCCCACGCTCGAAGCCTATCCCTACCCGCTGCCCGGCGAGGACGCGATGCCCGGCTCGCAACTCGAAATTTTCGACATTACCTCCCTGCAACGCGTCGTCGTGGACGCCAAGAATTTCTCCGAACAACAACTCCGCATCGCCGACGCCCCTCAACTCGAGCGCGATCGCGAAGAGCTCCGCCAGGAACAGGAAGGCATGCAGGAGGGCGGCCAGATGCCCCTCACGCGCCTCAGTCCTCGCTGGATTTCCGACACTTCCGACAAACTCTACTTCACCAGCATCAATCGCGATTTTCGCAAGATTGACGTCTGCGTTGCCGATACCACCACCGGCGCCTCAAAAACCTTGATCGAAGAACGCTCCAACGTCTGGCTCAGCGTCAAACCTCTCCGCCTCACCGGCAATGGCCAGGAACTTATCTGGTGGTCCGAGCGCGACGGCTGGGCGCACTACTATCTTTTCGACGCCGCCGGCAAACTCAAAAACCAAATCACTTCCGGCGAGTTTGTCACCGATCAAATCGTCAACCTCGACGAAAAATCCCGCACTCTCTACTTCACCGCCAATGGCCGCGAACGCAACGAAGATCCCTACTTCACGCATCTCTACCGCATCAATCTCGACGGCTCCGGCCTCCAACTCCTGAGTCCCGGCAACTTCTCCCACACCTTCAGCTCGCCCGACTCCGGCAGATTTTTCGCCGACACCTATTCCCGCGTCGACACCGCTCCCAAATCCGTCCTCTTCGACTCGCAAGGCGCGCAACTCCTCGACCTCGAAACCACCGACGTCTCCCAGCTCCTCGACGCCGGCTTCAAGTTTCCCGAAGTCTTCAAAGTCAAAGCCGAAGACGGCATCACCGATCTTTACGGCGTCATGCACAAGCCCTTTGACTTCGATCCCGCCCGCAAATATCCGCTCATCGAGTTCGTCTACCCCGGCCCGCAAACGGAAGAGGTGAACAAGACTTTTTCACCAAAAAGTCCCAACGTCCCGCTCGCCCAACTTGGCTTCATCGTTATCGAAGTCGGCGCCCGCGGCGGCAGCCCCCAGCGCAACAAATGGTATGACGCCTATGGCTACGGCAATCTCCGCGACTACGGTCTAGCCGACAAAAAAGTTGCCGCTGAGCGCCTCGCCGCCATCCATCCCTACATCGATATGAGCCGCGTCGGCATGTGGGGCCACTCCGGCGGCGGCTTCATGACCGCCGCAGCCCTCCTGCAATATCCCGATTTCTACAAAGCCGGCTGGTCCGAGTCCGGCAACCATGACAACAACGTCTACAATCGCGACTGGAGCGAAAAATACCACGGCGTTCGCGAAGAAGCCCAAAAAGACGGCACCGAAAAATTCATCTACGAGATCGACAAGAATTCCGAGCTCGCGCGCAACTTAAAGGGCCACCTCATGCTCACCACCGGCGACATGGACAACAACGTCAGCATGGTCAACACCATGCGCGTCGCCAACGCCCTCATCCGCGCCGACAAGCGCTTCGAAATCCAGATCTACCCCGGCATGCGCCATTCCTACATGCCCATCGTCAGCTACGTCGATATGGCTCGCGGCGATTTCTTCGCCCGCTGGCTCCTCGGCTCCTACGACACACGCGCCGACATCCTCGAACTCCAAAACCAAAAACAAGCCACCCCCAGCAAAAAATTCAAGGAGTAGGGGTATTGAAGGCAGGCGCCCCGCGCGCGGACGCGAACAACAGCTTCAGTTCGCAGGGAAATTTTCCTTGCCGTCCAAATAGATCCTCCACCACTTCAACTCTTCGTAGTATCGATGCACCGTGTTCCACGGGCTCCAACCCACGTGATAAGACTCCGGATAGCGCACAAATCTCGCGGGCACTCGCCGCTTCTTCAGCGCCGTGTACATTTGCTCGCCTTCTTCAATCGGCACGCGCATGTCCGATTCGCCATGCACAAACAGCGTCGGCGTCGTCACATTCTGAGCGTATTCAATCGGCGAGTGCTTCTCCAGCAACGCGTGCGCCCGCGCATCCCACGGCGGGCCGAAAAATTCGCTTTCCTTCGTTCGCGGAATATCCGCGGTTCCGTAGTCGCTGATCCAGTTGGAAATCCCAGCGCCCGCAACGGCTGCAGCGAACCGCGTGGTGTGGCCGATGATCCAATTCGTCAGAAATCCGCCGTAGGAATATCCCGTGACGCCGAGCCGCTTGTCATCCACCCTGTAGTGGCTGCGCACATAATCCACGCCATATATCACATCCTGGTAGTCGAGGTCGCCCCATCCGCCCCAAGTGGCCCACAGGAATTTCTCTCCATAGTTGGTTGACCCGCGCGGATTCGTGTACACCACCAGATACCCATGCGACGCAAACAACTGTCCCTCAAACGAAAACTCCTCGCCGTAAGCACCGTGCGGCCCGCCGTGAATCGTCAGGATCAGTGGCCAGCTTCGTCCCGAGTCGTAGCCGCTCGGCTTCAACACCCATCCTTCAATCTGGGTTCCATCTTTACTTGCATAGAGAATTCGTTCCGCCTTGCTCAGCACAACTTCGCTCAGCAGCGTATCGTTGAACGATGTAATGCGCTTTTCGGCGCGGCCGTCGAGTCCTGACACAAATAATTCCACGGGATGCGCACTATCTTGACCGACATAGGCCATGAACCCTGCACGTGGCGCGGCGCTGAACCCCGTTAGCTGCCGATCGCCTAGGGTTACCTGCTCAGCACTTCCGCCCGCTGCGGCAACACGAAACAGGTGTTCGCTCCCGCCTATCCCGCCGCTAAACGAAATGAATTTCCCATCCGCGCTCCAACTTGGCGCTCCCGGTAGTAGATCCCATTCCTCCGTCATATTTTTTAGGCTTCCGCCGCCGGCCGGCATCGTGCAGATATCGACGGGCGCACCATGATTCCACTTGGCCGCAATCACCTCACTCAACCCCAGCTCGCGGCGAAATGCGATCGTCTTTCCGTCGGGCGACCATGCTGGTGCGTCGTTGTTGTATCCATCGTCCGTCAAGCGCTTCGTCTGTCCGTCCAGCGTCGCGACGAAAATATCTGCCCGCTCGTAAGTGTATTCATCACGCTCATGCGTGTTGGCGCTGAACACCATCGCGTCGCTGCCAGGATTCCAAGCAGCCTCTCGCACTTTCACACCAAGATGGGTGAGTTGGTGCGCTTCGCCTCCGCTTCGCGGCACGACGAAGAGTTCTTCCGGAGGCGTCGCTTGCGGATCCCGCGGATCGCGCAAATATCCGCGCCCGTCATACCGAAAATTCATCCATTCGTAAGCACGCCCCTTGAACCGCTCGTTGATCAACCGCTCCGACTCGCTCGCATACTGCGCCGAACTCGGCTTTGCGACATGCGCCACAAACGCGATCCACTTATTGTCCGGACTGAAAATCGGCATCCCGCCCACGCCCGAAATAGGAAACGCTTCGCCATTCGCGGAGTCCATTCGCAGAAACCAAATCGATTCGGCCTCGCCGTGTTCCTTGCCGTCGCGAGCCCGCCCGGAAAACGCCAGCAGTTGCCCGTCCGCACTCCACCGCGGCCCCGCTGCATCCAACGAAGGGTCGGACAATCTCCGCGCCGGCGTAGTTCCATCCGTCGCCGCAAGCCACAATTCGTGCTGCGGCCGGTTCTCCACCTCCACAATCGTCGTCTTCACAAACGCCACCCATCTCCCATCCGGAGATATCGCCGGCGCTTCTACCGAAACCAATCGGTAGTAATCCTCAAGTCCCAGCGCCTGCGGCGTTTCGCCGGCCACCGCGCCACCCGCTCCGAACAATAACGCCAGGAATAATCCCGCCGCGCAGACACTTTTCCAACCCATGGCAATCCTCCGTCGCGCGATTCTAACCGAAATACTCCCTTTGACTTCAGCAAAGGGTTAGTTCATTCCTAGCAACTGGCGAGGTGCTTTGCTCTGTGGAGGGTGGTGCCTACTAAACAGGAAGCAGCAAGCTGCGCCCGATCACTCCGGTGAGTTTGTCTTGAGCGTCCAGAGCCACGTCGCGGCTCACGCCTTGCAGATTCCGCAAATGATCTGCAAAATTCCAGGCCAGATCTCGCGCGACTTGGATATCCCAGATTGCCAGCAGCCGCCCGATCTTTCCTGAATCTTGCGCCAATTCGCCCACGATCCCGGTCGCTAGAAACTGCAACGCCACCGGAAGCGCCTCTTTGAGCAGGCCATTCACCCTCTCATAATCGTTGTGCTCGGGGCTTTGCAGCCCCGGCGTCAGATGCATCTCGTCGTCGGCCTGCAGCAGGGCCAGCGCCAGGTCGTGATTGATATGAGCATTCATCCCCGCCAGCGCAAATTGGATACGATCGACGCCGGCTCTGTTTCGCGACTCAAACAAAGCCTCCCATGAACTTGGCGTATCCGCATTGTCTTGCAGAGCCCCTGCAATCGCCGCAAAGTAAAAGCCGGCAAAGATCACATCGAGGCGCGTCAACCAACCCGGATCCTCCCAGGCCGTTTGCGGAGCCTGGCCGTCGATCTTCTGCGTCACTATCAAATACAGCTTGTTGAACCACTTCAGCCCATCATTACCCGATAGCAGTCCATCGATCCCCTGCATCACAACCACAACATCGGCGATCGATACTGGCGCGGCAGCTTTCACGATTTGAAGAAGTTGCGTATCAGTGGAATTGAGGTTTGTCATTCTTCCGCCTCACTCAAATCCTTATCCGCCTATCCCCTTGCTCACCCGAAACACGTGGCCATCGGGGTGGCGCACGTGCATCTCGCGTACGTGCCACGGCATGTTCGTTGGGGGAAAAACGACGTCGAGGCCAGCGGCTTCACACTCCCTGTGGACTGCGTCGACGTCATCCACCCACACCGACATCCACACGCCTTTGTCGGCCATTTCACCTCCGTCCTCGCCAAACGTCGAGGTGTTCGTTCCCTTACCGCGGCTGCCCTGCGCGCCTCGGCAGAGAAAAATTTCGCATTCGCCCGACCCTACGGAACCGAACGTCGGCGGCGCTCCGTATTCCCAGCACTTCTTCCATCCCCACTTCGCAAACCACGCAAAGCTCTCGGCAACGTCGGATACATTCAAGATGGGAGTGATATGTTTGGCGTACATGGCGTGGAAGCATACCACCCACTTCCTTTCCTGCGATAATCAGACGATGAAAAACTAGCGCGACAAGTCTTCGTGTGCGCGGGAGATGGGACGTGTTTTGTGAATTGGTTTGAGAACTGGTTTTGCGGTTCGTCGTATTGGCGGCGCATGACGCGCACGCAAGTGATTCCGTGGCTTTTGTCGGGCGTGGAATTGGGCGAGCACGTTCTGGAACTTGGCGCAGGGCCGGGAGCGGCGACGGAAGAATTGCGGAAACACGCGGGACGAGTGACGAGCCTCGAATACAGCCACGCCTTTGCCGCGGGAATCGCGCAGCGCATCCGGAGCGGAAACGGAGCCGTGTTGCAGGGCGATGCGTCAGCGCTGCCGTTTCCGGAAAAAACATTTTCGGCGATAACCACTGTGCTGATGCTGCACCATCTGAAATCTCCGGAATTGCAGGAACGAACCTTCGCGGAAATATTTCGCGTGCTGCGACCCGGCGGCGTGTTCCTCGCCATCGATATTCCGGACGCCTGGTTTCACCGCATCGGGCATATTCGCAGCACGTTTGTGCCGGTGGCACCGGCAACGGCGCCCGCGCGGCTAGCAGCGGCAGGATTTTCCAATGTGTCCATTGATTTTCTGCGTGGGGCATTTCGGATACGCGCGCTGCGCCGACGGAGCGACAATTCCTGACAGTTGACGCGACCGCTCCCCGCCCTTAGCATGAATTCATGGGCTCTCACGCGAAGCTCAAGTTTCCTCCCGGCCCACCTTTTGGGATCAGGCGCTGGTCGTCGGTCGCCGGCGGCAGTCAAGACCCACTGACATTTTTTGCTGAGATCGCGCGCGAGTACGGCGATTTTGTCGGCCTGCGCATTCTGAATTTCCGCATTTTGCTGATCAACCATCCCGACCACATCGAAGACGTGCTGGTGAATCATCCGAAAAAATTCATCAAAGGCCGCATTCTGAAAGCGAACAAACGTGTGTTCGGAAGCGGCTTGCTGACGAGCGAAGGAGATTTCTGGCTGCGGCAGCGGAGGCTGGCGCAACCAGCGTTTCACCGCGCGCGCATCGCGACGTACGCTTCGACGATGGTGGAGTATACCGAGCGACTGCTCGAGGAATGGCAGGACGGAGAAGAGCGCGACATTCATAAAGAGATGATGCGCGTCACGCTGCAAATCGTGGGCAAGACGCTGTTCGATGCGGACGTCGAGCGCGACGCGCAAGACGTCGGCAAGTCGCTGGAGATGCTGCTCGAAATCGGCGCGGATTTCCGGCGCACGCTGTTTGTTCCGCACTGGCTGCCGACGCCGACGAATATCCGCATGGAGCGCGCGATCCGGCAGATCGAAAAAGTTCTTTACCGGATTATTGCGGAGAAACGCGCGTCGGGGCGCGATGCGGGCGACCTACTTTCGATGCTGCTGGCGGCGCAGGACGAAGATGGTTCGCGCATGACCGACAAGCAGCTTCGCGATGAAGCTATCACGCTTTTTCTGGCAGGGCACGAAACGACGGCGAACACGCTTTCGTGGACGTGGTGGTTGCTGGCGCAAAATCCAGCAGTGGAAGCAAAGCTGCACGACGAGTTGCGTGCTGTGCTCGGCGGACGCACGCCGTCGCTCGACGATTTGCCGAAGCTCGTTTACACGAACAACATCATTACGGAGTCGATGCGGCTCTATCCGCCGGCATGGGGAACGGCGCGAACGGCCGTCAAAGATCATGAACTCGGCGGCTACGCGGTGCCGAAAGGTTCGGGTGTTTCGTTTGCGCAATGGACGGTGCATCGCGATCCGCGGTGGTATGACGCGCCGGACGAATTTCGTCCTGAGCGGTGGGAAGGCGATTTGATGAAGCGGCTGCCGCGGTTCGCGTACTTCCCTTTTGGAGGCGGGCCGCGCCAGTGTATCGGGAATGCGTTCGCGCTGATGGAAGCGGCGCTGATTCTGGCGACGATCGCGCAGCAGTACCGGTTCCGGCTGGTCGAGGGGCATCCGGTGGTGCCGCTGGCTTCGATCACGCTGCGGCCGCGGCACGGGATTCGCGCTGTGCTGGAGTCGCGCTCGGCCAAAAGCCGCGTGGCCTCGGGCGAAAGTGGGAGTTGATTTTTCGAGATAGACCCCCACCCCCGGGGGTATCCAGAGAACCGTTGCATAAGTCCATGACAAAAATGGAGTTGCAGTCGTCGCTGTGCGTCGGCAGAGGGTGGACCGGTGGAAGGGCGGGTATACCCCCAGGGGTGATGGAAGTTGTGCGCAAACGTATGAGAGAAAAGGGTCTATGTCGGTTCCAGTCTGACCAGTAAGGGTCGAGTGAGGAGAGGTGGATTCGAATGGGAGTGGCGGAAGTTGAGGCTTTTGAGGGAGTTGGGCGGGTAGTGATGGGTTTGTTACGGCTGTGGAAATGTGTGGAAAAAGAGGAGCGCTTGCAGGGTAGAGCTATCGGGATTGGTTAGCGGAGCATCGGGCCGATGCGGCGGAGGGAAGAGGCAAATTGATCGGCGTTGTAGGCGGAAGGGTTTTCGAGCTGGCGGAAAAGTTCGTTGATGACGGCGCGTACTTCGTCAGCGTTGCCGGGCTTCCCGTCTTTGCTGTAAGCAATGTACAGCGAATCCATGGCCATTACCGCCTGCTCCGCAGCGCGCTCGTCGGCGAGCGAAATGGCTTCGGCGTCGTCCGAAATGGATTGCAACGTATGCATCACTAGTGCTCGATCGTACGCCATGGCCGCAAGCCGATCCGCGAAGCGCTGCGCGACTGGTGCGGCAGCGGAGGCTGACGCCGCAACAACGTTGCGATCCGGATTAAGTTTGGACATTTCGCCAGAGACTTCGCCGAGTTTGCGATCCAGTTCCTCGGCGCCTGAGGAATCGATTTGCTTTGCGAGCAGGCGAAAGACGATGTACCGCGAGCTGTTCCACGCCGGATCGCCGGGACGACGTCCTGCGAATCCGTGCTCTTGCCGCCAACTATCTTTTGCCGGCACGAGCGCGTGGTGGCAGGCAAAACAGGAAAGCTCGGAGTATTCGGGCCAGACGTCTTTTTTGTCGAAGCGCTCGCCTCTTGCGCGCCAGATCAAGCGGTCCATTTCTGCGCGAAGTTGCACGGCCTGGCCGGCGCTCCAATCGCGCACGCCAGTCCACGCAGCGTCTTCCACGGGTTTGCCGGGGGCGGATTCGCGCGGGGATTTCCAGTGGCGCGGCATGACGGCGGAGAAGGAATCCAGTTCGAAGAACAGATCCGGGTGGCCGGCTGCAATCATTTCGTGATCGACAGATTTTTCTTTGGTTCCGAGGTGACACTCGAGACATTTTTCCGTGCGATGAATTACATCGCGTGTATCGCGCATGCCAAGCGCGACGGATTTTTCGTGGGGCCAATCGCGCGTGGTGTGTGGGCCGAGCCAGGCGGAGGCGGGACCGTGGCAATTTTCGCAGGAAACGCCTTCAGAGAGTTCGAAGGGGCGGCCGCGCTGTTCTGGAGTCGTGTACAGAGCATGGCAGGCCAGACATTTCGGTGCTTCTTCGGCTTTGGCATTGAGTTTCAGGATGCGCGCGATGCGTTCGCCGATTTCGCCGGTGAGCGCTTGATAGGCGTGGCTGTGTTTGTCTTTGACGATCCACGTCGAATATTCATTTTGCAGGATGCGGCTGCTGGCGACGGGTTTGACGCTGCCGTGGCAGCTTGTGGCGGCGCAGGAGCCGGGGCCAATGAATTTGACGGGTTCGCCGTTCGCATCCGCCGATTTAGCGGTGGAATCGGTTGGCGGAGCCGGCTCGTTTCTGGCGGCGGCTCGAATGGCGAACGTGAGAAGTGGAAACAGGGCGATGGACAGCGCGAGGCGCGGCCAATAGGAGTTGGAGGCAATTTGCATTCTAAATGCCGGACGAGTCTGTCGGTTCATTATCGTTTGGAGCGGCGGGAAGTCAACGGCGGCGCGTTGTCTTTTTCGCGGCGTGGCGCGAAAAGGCAACGGGCTTCTATTTACAGGGCGGTGGAGCGCCAGTAGTATGCAGGGGAATCCGTACTACACTCCACGCCGGCGAGACGACCTGACCGGCGCCTTTCGATGCGAGACGCCGCGCCGTGATCTTCGACGACCTGCGAGCTATCCAGCTTCGCTACGGCTTCTTGCCCAAGGCGGAACTCGAAGCGCTTTCCCAACGCTCCCACACGCCGCTGTATCAGATCCATAGCGTCGCCAGCTTCTATCCGCATTTTCAGCTCACTCCTCCGCCGAAAGCCGATGTGCGCGTTTGCGCGGACATGAGCTGCCACTTGAACGGCGCTTGCGAATTGCGGGCAGAGCTGCAGCAACGGTTCGCGAAGAGCGGCCCGGCCGATGTGCTGATACGCGATGTTTCCTGCCTGGGACGGTGCGACCAGGCACCGGCAGTTTCCATCAATGATGAGATTTTCACGAGCGTGACGGCCTCGTCGGCGGAAGCGATCGCGCGCGAGGTGTTGCGTGGCGAAGAGATTCCGGAGCCTCATCTGGAGCACCCGCGCGTGCAGTGCGGGTCCGATCCTTATGGTGACGGGGAAAAGTACGGCGTCGTTCGAAAGCTGGCGGGGACGAAAGATTGGGACGGCGTGATCGCAGAACTGAAGGCATCGGATTTGCGCGGAATGGGCGGTGCTGGATTTCCAACAAGCATGAAATGGGATTTGGTACGGAAGCAGCCGGGCGCAGAGAAATATGTGGTTTGCAATGCGGACGAAAGCGAGCCGGGGACGATCAAAGACCGCTTCATCATGACGCATCTGCCGCATCTCGTGATCGAGGGGATGATCGTGGCAGGACTGGTGACGGGCGCAAAAAAAGGAATTCTCTACATCCGGCACGAGTATCACTTGCAGGAAGAAATTCTCGGAGAAGAGTTGCGGCGCTGCTATCACGAAGGCTTGCTGGGTAAGGATATTTTGAAAAGCGAGCTTCGTTTTGATCTGGAGATTTTCGTAAGCCCAGGCGGATATATTTGCGGCGAAGAAACGGCATTGATGGAGGCTATCGAAGGCAAGCGGGCGGAACCGCGGAACAAGCCACCATTCCCGGTGCAGGCGGGTTTGTGGCAAAAACCTACCGTGCTCAACAACGTGGAGACATTTGCGAACGTGCCGCAGATCCTGGCGCGGGGCGTGGAGTGGTTTAAATCACAGGGGAAAGAAGGCTCGCGCGGTTTGAAATTTGTAGGAGTGAGCGGACACGTGGCGAAGCCTGGGGTTTACGAAGTGCCGATGGGAATTCCGATACGCGAAGTTTTATTTGGCTATGCGGGAGGGGTTCGCGGCGGTCGGCAGTTGAAGGCGTTTGCGCCTTCAGGGCCGTCGTCAGGCTATTTGCCGGCTTCCATGGTGGATGTGCGGCTGGATTTCAAGGCGCTGGCGGATGCGGGGTCGATGCTCGGATCGGGTGCGATTGTGGTTTGCGACGATACAACATGCATGCTCGACATGGCGTTGAATGCGGTGCGATTTTACAGGAATGAATCGTGCGGAAAGTGTGTGCCTTGCCGGGTGGGTTCGCAGAAGATGGCGGATTTGCTGGCCCGGTGGACGCATAGCGGGGTCGCGGAAAAGCAGCATCGCGCTGATCTGGCGTTGATCGATGAGCTTTGCCAGGCGATGAGCCTGACTTCGATTTGCGGGTTGGGGCAGATTGTGCCGGCGCCGGTGCAGTCGGTGTTGAAACATTTTAGGGAAGAGATTGAAGCGCATGTGCTGAAAGGACAGTGTCCCAGCGGGATTTGTTTTACGGCTGCGGCACGTAGTGGAGAAGCGCAACGAGTCGGGATTCGGCCTTAGGAGAGGCGAAGTGAAGAAGGAATGAAGTAAAGAAGTAAGCAGTAACGAAGTAAAGAAGAAGACTTACACAAAGGGCACAGAGGACGCAGAGAAGAGATCTTGAGCACGATTAGTCGATTGCCGGACCTGGTGGAGATCACAATTGACGGGCGACCCGCGTTGGTGCCCGCGGGGACGAGTGTGTTTGATGCGGCGCGGATGAACGGGACGCCGATTCCAACGCTATGCCATTTGCAGAATGAAACGCCGGTAGGAGTTTGCCGGCTTTGCGTGGTGGATACCGGAGTGCGAGTGCTGACGGCGTCGTGCGTGCGGCCTGTCGAACCGGGCATGAAGGTGGTGACGAATTCTGAAAAAGTTTTGAATGCGCGGAAGACGTTGCTGGAACTTTTGATGGCGGATCATCCGTCACCATGCGCGCGGCAAGAGAAATCAGGCGATTGCGAACTGGAGACTCTGGCGCGCGCGGCGGGCGTGACACAGCCGAGGTTCGCGAAGCGCACCGTTTCGCGCGGCAAAGATGATTCCTCGCTGGCGATTGCCGTCGACCACGATGCCTGCATTTTGTGCGACCGATGCATTCGCGGTTGCGACGAGATCAAAAATAATTTTGTGCTGGGGCGGATGGGAAAAGGCTACTCGGCGGGAATCGCGTTCGATTTGAACGCGCCGATGGGTGATTCCACCTGCATTTCGTGCGGGGAGTGCATGGTTTCCTGCCCTACCGGCGCGCTGACGAATAAGACAGTTGTGGGAACGTCGATCACGGCGGGGCCGGATGCGCAGGGATTCGAAGCGGAAGAGCTGCTGCAGTTGCCGGTGTTCAAGGGGGTTTCGGGGACGTTTCTGGAGCTGAACCGCGGGGCAATCGTTAAGCGAAGATTTCGCCCGGGGGACATTATTTGCCGCGAAGGCGAATTCGGATCGACCGCTTTTTATCTGTTGGAAGGAAAGGCGCGTGTTTCGCTCTCTGCGCCGATTGCGCACGTCAAAACGCAAGGAGGAGCGAAAGGGCTATTCAAGAAACTGACAAGTACGCTCGCGGCGCGAGACGCGGACGTGCGCGATGACGAGGCGCGCGACAGAACGATTCCCATTGATGCGTCCGTGGACCTCCCTTACGGGAATCCGGTGGCGGAACTCGGACCCGGTGACCTGTTCGGCGAGATGACTTGCATGAATTTTTATCCGCGGTCGGCGACAGTGATTGCGGAGACGGAAGTCGTGGCGTTCGAGATGCTGCGCAACGTCCTCGACATCATGATGAAGAACAAGTCGTTCCGCGCGCAGATCGATCAGAACTACCGGCGGCGCGCGCTCGAGAACCATTTGCGCGGCGTGCCGATGTTCGCGGACCTTTCGCCGGATTTCATCGAACATTTGAAACGGAGCGTGGAGCTGCAGCGGTATGCCCCAGGACAGGTGATCGCGCGGCAAGGCGACGCGGCGAGGAGTTTTTATCTGGTGCGCATCGGCTTCGTGAAGATTTCGGAGACGTATCCGGGCGGGGAGCTGGTGCTGGCGTATTTGTCGCGCGGGGATTATTTCGGCGAGATTGGGTTGCTGGGCGGCGGCGTGCGCACGGCGACTTGCACGGCGCTGGACCACGTGGAAGTGGTGCGGATCTCCGGCGACGATTTTCGCGACATGGTGGAGCGCTTCCCGAGCGTGCGCGAGGGGCTGGAAGCCGTGGCGGCAGAGCGCGCCGCGCAGAATCAGCAACGGATGCAGACGGTGCGCAGCGTCCCGATCGATCAATTTCTTTCGCAAGGATTGATGGAAGCGCAGAGTTTGCTGATTCTCGATTTACAGAATTGCACGCGCTGCGACGCTTGCGTGAATGCATGCGCCGATGCACATGACGGAGTGACGCGGTTGGTTCGCGAAGGATTGCGATTCGAACAGTATTTGGTGGCGACTTCTTGCCGGCAGTGCCGCGATCCGCTGTGCATGGTGGGATGTCCGGTGGGTTCGATCCGGCGGCGGAACTCGCTGGAAGTGATCATCGAGGATTGGTGTATCGGGTGCGGGCTATGCGCGCGAAATTGCCCGTACGGAAATATTAATTTGCACCCGTTCGACGTGATGGTGGAAGACCTGGAGCGACCGGGGCGGAAAAAAGCTGTGGTGAAGCAGAAGGCCACTTCGTGCGATTTGTGCACGCATTTGAAAGAGCCGAGCTGCGTCTACGCGTGCCCGCATGACGCGGCGCACCGCGTGGACCCGCGCACATTTTTTTCGGAGATGCTTGGCGAGGGAGCGGCGAAGTGACGGCACGAGGATTTTTGTTTGCGAATTGACAAGACCCAACGCGGATGGGCGATCGCGTCGCTGATTCTGGTCGCGATGTTCACGGCCGTTTACGTAGCGTATGCGATGCACGCGCCGAAAGGGCCGAGAGGCGGAAGCGCTCTGGGCTTGACGTTCGGCGTGATTGGATTCGGTTTCATGATTTTCGCGGCGCTGCTAGGTGCGCGGAAACGGGTACCGACGTGGAGGATTGGACGCGCGCAGGCGTGGATGCGCGGGCACTTGTGGCTCGGCTTGCTGAGCTTGCCGATGATTTTATTTCATGGCGCATTTCATTTTGGCGGCACGCTGACGCGGGTGCTGATGTGGCTGCTGATTATTACGGTGGTGAGCGGAGTGTTTGGCGCGGCGCTGCAGCACTACCTGCCGCGGGTGATGACCACGGATGTGAAGCTGGAGACGATCTACGACGAAATCGGCAGCGTGCGGAAGCTGCTGCGGGAAGAGGCGGATCGCGGTGTCGAGGCGATTTGCGGGCCGCTGGGGATCGGCAAATCGGCGAACGAGGAAGTGCAGCGAGCGGGAGGCTTCAGCGCGGCGCGGACAATGGCGACAAGCAGCGGAGGCACGGCAGTCGCGGCGGAGACGGTGGTGCTGAGCGAAGAAGAGTGCGCGCCCTTGCGAAAATTTTATTTAAGCGAGATGCGGCCGTTCCTGGAGCAGCCAAAGATGCGCGGATCACGCCTGAGCGATGCGGACAAAGCGCATGGGGCATTTGCCGGGTTGCGGACACTGATGCCCGAAGCCGCGCAAGCGACGGTGCAGGACTTGGAAGATATTTGCGACGAGGCCCGGCAACTGGTGCGGCAGGAGCAGTTGCACCGTTTGTTGCATGGATGGCTGCTGGTGCACATACCGATTTCACTGGCGTTGATTTTACTGGGTGCAGTGCATGCGGTGATGGCGCTGCGGTATTGATGGATGTGGAAGGCGGGGCAAGCACCGCCCCTACACACACTTCGCACTCGGTGGCGAATTACCGCTTGTGGTGGGTAGCGCAACTTGGCGAGAACACGAACAACCAAAAAGCTGGCGCAGCGGATCGACCTGAATTATTTCAAGAGGCCGACGCCGCTGAAGCGCGCGAAGTTTTGGCTGGGCGTGATTGTGCCTGTGCTGGCGGTGGTGTGGATTGCGTGGCACGGATTCGCGCGCGACTCGAGCGTCTATTCGAGCGGGCGGATGAGCGGGGCGCACGCGGTGTTGCAGGCGGAGTGCGCGGCGTGCCATGTGCAGACGGCAGGGACGTTTTCGGCTAAGGCCAGCCCTACGGCGTGTTTGTCGTGCCACGATGGGCCGATGCATCACGCCGCTAAGACGGATGGGGGTGATTGCGCGACGTGCCACGCGGAACACCGCGGGCCTATGAGCCTTATCGCGGCAAGGGACGAGAGTTGCGCGCAGTGCCACGGAGATTTGAAGACGAGCAACGGCGCGACACGTTACGCCGCGCATATCGAGAGTTTCGAGGACGGTCACCCGGAGTTTGCGGCGTTGCGTTCGAACGGCGGAGTTGCGGCGAGCGATCCGGGGACGATTCGAGTGAATCACGCGATTCATATGAAGCCGATTCGGCGCGGGCCGAACGGGCCGAATGTGCAGCTGGCGTGCGGGGATTGTCACCAAGCGGCGGCGGCGGCGAAATGGAGTTATGCCGACGCGGCCTATACGAATGCCACCACGAGCTACACAAATCGTGACGAAGTTTTCGCGCTGCAAGCCGATACGCTTCAGAGACCGAAGCCGATGAGCGGGCGGGAGCTGATGGCTCCGGTAAAATTCGCGGCGGCATGCGCGGGGTGCCATTCGCTGGCGTTCGACAAGCGTTTCAGTGAAGGGGTGCCACATGACAAGCCGGAAGTGGTGCATGCGTTTCTGTTGAAGAAATTTGGCGAGTATATTTCCGCGCATCCGGCAGAGGTGAGGGTGATGCGCGATCCCGGGCGCGACTTGACGGGCAAGCCTCTCGCTCCCGAAGTGCGCGTGCTCACGCCAACACAATGGGTAACGGAGCGGACGGCGGAAGCAGAAGAATTGCTGTGGCGAAAAACTTGCAAGCAGTGCCATGCGTTGAAGATGGGAGATCGGCAAGATACATTGCCCAGTGTGGAACCCGCGCGGACGACAGTGAAGTGGATGCCGCACACGAAATTCGATCATGACGCGCACCGGGGATTTTCCTGCGAGAGCTGCCACCAAAAGGCGCTCAGCAGCGCGGAGACGAGTGACCTGCTCTTGCCAGGGATTGCAACGTGCAAGGCCTGCCATGCGCCCGGGCCGGAGCATGCGGAGTCGCGATGTTTTGAGTGCCACACGTATCACGATTGGTCCAAACGAAAAGAAGTCAGACCGACTTTCACGCTTCCCGCGCTGCGAAAAACCGGAAATTAACGCCAGCCAGCCCCACGGCAGATAATTTGTTGATGTGGGCCGCTACGTGTTTTGGGTAAAGTTGGCATGCGGCGGGAAGAGCCGTTGAAGGAGGGGCCATGGGAGAAACGAGGCGCCGGTTCTTGATGACGCTGGCTGCGGCGGCCAGTTGTTCGGTCGCGACCGATGGTTCCGTGTTGGCGCAAGTGCACAACACCAAGCCGTTTCCAACTCCACCAGAGTCGGCGGAGAAGCAAAATCCGGCTGAGGCGGCAGCGGCCGCAAAAGGCGACCCACAGTCCGCGAAGAGAGTGGCACTGCAGCAGAATGAAAAGGAGTTTCGCGCTGGCGTGGAACGCCTGTATGGGCTGACGAACGAGTTGAAGCAAGAGGTGGACAAGACCGTGACAACCGAAATTTTTTCAGTGCAGATGTATAAAAGGACGGAGGAGATTGAGAAAGTGGCGAAATTGCTGAAGTCCAAGGCGAAGGGATAGTGGAAAGTGAGTGGTGAGTGAGTGGTGATCAGTTGAAAAAGGGCCAAATGACTGCGGAAACTGATCTTTGCAATTCAAAGAAATCAACGCGGGATGGAATCGAGTGAGAAGCCTAGAAATCCGAATTCGCAAAGCGGTGGCGGCCGAAATTCCAGTGCTTCGAGCGCTGATTGAAGCCTCCGTTCGGGGACTGCAGGCGGAGGACTACACGCCGGCGCAGATGGATGGGGCGCTGGAGTCTGTGTTTGGAGTAGATAGCCAGCTGATTGCAGATGGGACCTATCTTGTTGCGGAAGTACGGATCATCGACGAGAAGTCTGATGCGACGAAAACAGGCGAGGGAAGAATTTCTGGATCGCAATGGGCCTTAGCCGGATGTGGCGGTTGGAGCAAACGCAAGACACTCTATGGCAGCGATCGTTGGAGCGGACGAGAGGACACGCTGCTGGATCCCAAGCGAGACGCGGCAAAGATTCGAGCGTTCTTCATACATCCGGCGTGGGCGCGGCGCGGCGTCGGGAGCAAAATTCTCGAGGCGTGTGAAGCCGGGGCTCGCGAAGCGGGATTTACGAGTTTTGAGATGGGCGCGACGTTGACGGGAGCGAAGTTTTTCGGGACGAAAGGTTATGTCGCCGTCGAGAAAATCGAAGTTCCATTGAAAAACGGGCTCACGCTTCCGGTAATTCACATGGCGAAGAGAGCTTAGCCTGTGACACTTGCGAACTACTGGGAACGATCCAAGAGAAGACGGGCACAGCATGCTGTGCCCCTACAAACAATTCGCCAAGTTGCCGCTCATTGGTGAGAAACGGCGCTTAGCTGCCCATCAGGAAAAGAGGCTTGGCTTGGAAGCTGGAAAATTGCGGGCGGAGGCGCTCGGTGTTGTAGTGCTCCTTGATGTCCACAACTTTCTTGGTTGAGGTAATCGTCTCGATGGGGATGTTACCGTAGCTGCCGTTGTGCAGCACGACCAAGCGGCCGGACTCGCCCTTCAAGAGGAGTTCGAGCGCGATATTGCCGTAGGCCATAGGAACGATGGAGTCCACCACGTCCGGATCGCCGCAGCGCGCCAGATAACCTAGCTTCTGATTGACCACTTCCACCGTTTTGCCTTTATTGAATTTGGCGGAGAGCTCTTTGACTTTGTCGGAGACGAGATCGCCGATGCCTCCTAGCTTTTTGTGGCCGTAGGCATCGGCGGCATCGCCTTCAAATACCATTTCGCCGCCCTCGAACGTTGCGCCTTCCGAGACGAGAACTGTGGAATAGCGACTGGGGTTCTTGTTACGGTCGTGAACGAGAAGATCGGTGAGGCGCTCGATATTGAATTTGAACTCAGGGATCACGCACCGGTTCGCCGCACCGGCCATAGTCGGCAACATCGCCGTGTAGCCAGCGTAGCGGCCGAAGACTTCGATGACCATAAAGCGTTCATGAGAACCAGCGGAAGTGCGCAGGCCATTGACGAGCTGCAAAGTGCGCGTGACGCAGGTGCTGAAGCCGATGCAGTAGTCCGTTCCTGGGACGTCGTTGTCCATGGTCTTGGGGATGGCAATGACTTTGAATCCTTCTTTGTGCAGACGAACGCCGTAGCTGAGCGTGTCGTCGCCGCCGATGGGGATGAGCGTGTCGATGCCAAGCCAGGCGAGGTTCTTCAGAACTTCGGGAGTGAGATCGTTTTTCTCCGCGCCAAATGCGCCTTTCAAATGCGCGGGAACGCCAGACTTGCTGACGCGGCCAGGGTTGGTGCGTGACGAGTGTAGAAAAGTACCCCCGGTGCGCGCCGCGCGCTCTACGACTTCCTGAGTGAGCACCAGAAAGTTGTCGGAATTGTCGAAGTCTTTTTCGCGGACCATTTCGACGAGCCCGGCCCAGCCGCGGCGAAATCCGATGACTTGGTAGCCCTCATGAAGCGCGCGAATCGTAACGCCACGAATCGCGGGATTGAGGCCGGGCACGTCGCCGCCGCCAGTGAGAATGCCGATAACGCCTTTTTTGGTGTTGATGTTTGCCATGTTGCCGAGCCCTTTCCGAGTAGTAGCGAACCAACAATTATCCACGCATGACAGATATTTAGGAAGGGCCGATCGAAAGAGAAATATCAGGCAGCGCGAGTAAAAGACACACGCTACCCTCACGTTAAGGTTGAATTTGTGTGCCGAGGACGCCGAGGAACTTGGAGAGCCAGGCGTGGAGCGCGGGCCAAGCAGGGCCAGTCACGAGGTTGCCGTCGACGAGGGCTTCGTTCATGGGCAGGCTGACATACGTGCCGCCGCCGAGCGTAACGTCGGGACCTGTGGCTGGGTAGGCGCTGCACTTTTTGCCGCGCAAGACTCCCGCAACGGCGAGAACTTGTGGCGCGTGGCAAATCGCCGCGAGCGGCTTGTTGGTTTTCGAAAAGTGATGAACGATCTCGATGACCCGTGGATTGAGACGAAGATATTCGACCGCGCGGCCGCCGGGAATCATCAAGGCGTCGTAGTCTTCCGGCTTGACTTGGTCGAACGTGGCATTGAGCGCAAAATTGTGCCCGCGCTTCTCCGTATATGTCTGATCGCCTTCGAAATCGTGGATGCACGTAGCGACGAACTCGCCCGCCTTTTTGCCGGGGCAGACGGCGTGAACGGTGTGGCCGACCATCTGTAGCGCTTCGAAGGGCACCATCACTTCGTAGTCTTCGACGTAGTCGCCAATGAGCATAAGAATGGATTTCTTGGACATGAGGCCTCCGCGGAGGAATTGTAACCGACGATGCGATATGCGCAAAACGAGCCACTCTCCAGGGTTAATCCCAACCGGAGCTGAAACAAATGTTGAATCATGGAAGTGTCGGATGGTCTGGCGATGTCTCAAAACGAGACAGGCACAATTAAATCGATTGATCCCTGAGATGAATCCCAGATAAATTCTGATTTAACGGCAACATCTGTTTCTTGCTTCGTCCCCATAAGTTATTGAATCTAAGCGGTTTCCAGGAAATCGTTTGCCGAAGTGAATTTCCCCCCATTCTGGCGCGGTAAGTGCAATTACAAGCGGGTATTTACTTCGCCGGAATTTTCGGCCTTAAGGACATGAGAGTGAATAAGGCAAAGCGAATACTGGCAGTGTGTTTGCTCGCCGTCCTCGGCGTGGGAAGCGGCGCAGCACTCTTTCTGCGCGCGCAGGAGGGCGATGCCCCAGGATCAAAGCGCAGGGTCAAAGTGATGGGAAAACCTCAGTACCCTGACCTTGCCAAAAAGCTGAACCTCACAGGTGTGGTGAAAATCGAAGTAATCATCGGGGCTGACGGCAAAGTGAAGCGAACGCGTGTGGTTGGCGGTCATCCAGTGCTCGCGTCGGAAGCAGAAAAAGCGGCGATGCAATCCGAATTTGAACCCGGGCCAAAGGAAACATCAGAAGTCATCGAGTTTAAATTCGGCTCTTAGCTCGCCGTTAGTTCCGGGAAAAAATTGGGCGGCTATCCTCGCGAGGGATAGCCGCCCTCTTCGTTTAGATCACAAGTTATTGGGCTTGCGCTTGAGACAGAACGGCAGGCTGCGCCGAATCCTGAATCGTGAGCATGTCAGTTCGCACTTTATCCCACTCCAGCAAGTTCAGCCCGTAAGACGCGAACAGTTTGCGGATGTGCGCGGAATCCCAACCGAGAACTTTCTCGAGCACGGGGACGAGCACGCTCATCGCGTTATCGCTAAGAACGGTGCGCTTTGCGACGCGCGTGATGAACTTGGCTTCGGAGACGGCGATCGTCAGGCCATCGTGCTGATTGACGTGCATCATCACCGGAATATCCGAACTGCCGTCGCCCATGTAAATGATGTGATCGTGGCTGATGCTGAGTTCGGCGCGGCGTTCTTCGAGAACGGTGATTTTGCCCCAACCCGCGGAAGCGCGAATGATGGATTCGACTTCCCCGTTCGATTCGTTGTAGCGGAAGCGCGTGCCGAAAATATTCTGCGGCGGAACGATTCCCTCGAGCGCGGACTGAATTATTTCCTGAGGTGCCGCGGAGATCACGTTAAAGTGAAATTTGTAGCCCTCGGATAGATTGTCGAGAGCCTTCGCGAAAAGGGCGACGTTGTGCTTCAGGCGGATCCGCTTCCCGGTTTCCACCAGGTGATCGCGGCGAACGCGGCGAAAGTCCGGATCGTGCAAAATCAGGTAGCTGAGTTCAGCGCCCTGTTGGACGAGGTTCATCTCCGCAAGGCCCTTGACCTTGTCGTGGAACCCATGAAAGCCGATGAGCTCGGAGAGAGCGACTCCCGAGTCGTTAAAGCTCAATGTCTGGTCAAAATCGCTCGCCAGTAAGTATTGCTTAAGCATGTCCTAGTACTCCTTCTTACCCCTTGTTTTTTGCTCGCTCTAAGCGAGCTACCTTCTCGCCTTCGGCGAGGTGGGCCTGCCCTGGGAAGCAGTGCCAGTACCCCCTAGACGTACAACGATAGCCTTGTTCACTGGAGGTGCCCCACGAATTATTTTGATGGGTGCTATGCATTAAAAGCGTGAACAAACCATTATACCTTGATTAGATGTGCCCTAAGGTTAAAAGATACAAACAAAAGGAGATGGGTACCTTTTCGGGAGTCCAAAAGCAGCAAAAGACGTATCTAGAAGGAGATACCGCCAGCGAAGGAAAAGTGAAAAAAGTGCACTGTAACATCAGGAAGCCGGATCTCGGGAGCAGGGGGCTAGAGACCCAGTGCCTTCATTTTGGGTTCCTCGTAAACGTCGTCTTCCCCGGGGTAGCGGAGCCGGTCCTTGAACCGGCCGGTTTCGGACGCCAAAGCCCAAATCAGGCTCTCCCCGGCGGGGAGGGTCTTGGGCTGGAGGCGGAAGGCTTCGTCCTGGAAGGCCAGAGAGGCGTCGATCCATTGCCAGCCGGCGGTCTCGAAAGCGGTCATCACGTCGGGCAGCACGAGGGCGTTGAGCGCGTTGTAGTGGATGAGAAGCGTGTGGCGTATATCGCGGCCGAGGACGTCGATCGCGAGCTGCCGGTAGAAAGACGCACGGTCCAGAAGATGCGCGGTCAGGTAGTCTCGATAGGGGTTGATATTGAACTTGGTTTCTTTGATGAGCCGATCCGCCATGCGTTGGTTGACGTACCAGTCGGAGGCGTCGATGGTCACGTGGCCGACGCGGTAGCCGCTTTCTTTCAGCAGCGTGCGGAAGCGGTCGCGCTTGTCGGCGGTGTCGCCTTCTTTGAGAAATGGGTAGCGGAAGAGAAGCGTTTTGTTGTGATAGGGCGCGATGATTTTTTCGTTTTTTAGAAAATCGACGGCGAAGTCGGAATAGCCGGTCCGCGTGCTGCAGTAGTTTAGGTGGGAATAGGAATGATTGCAGATTTGGTGGCCGGCTTGGTCCCAAGCGGATAGCAACCTGGCACCGTCGGCTTCGTCGATGCGCATGCCACAAACGAAGAGTGCGGCGCGGACGTTACGGCTATTGAGCGCTTTCAGGATACGGCTGTTGGCGTCGGGCCAGCGGAGATTGGCTTCCAGGTTTAGGCGAGGGTCGTCCATCGTGATGGCAAGTTGCGGGCGCGGAGCGTTAGCATTGCGCGAAGGCGCGGGGCTTGGATTTTGATGCGGAGCGGATGCGATTAGAGCGTTGTTGAACAGCGGGGCGCAGGAAGCGGCGGATACTGTTTTGAGTGCTGCATCGAGAAATTTGCGGCGATTCATGAACGTAACCTCAGAAAAGAGAATTCAGCCAGTTGCGAGCGCGATCAAACAAGGACTTTGAAGATGAGGTCGTCGCCGCGCGCGGAGATTCGACCGGTTCATCCGTGACGGAATAGAACGCGCCGTTGCCTGGGTGCATGTAGAGACGCTGCATTTCCGCTCGATTCAGGGGGCGGGCGCCGCGGCGGCCAAAAACGGCGAGCTGGTTGCCGGATTCGTCGACAGCGCGGTCGCGATCAATGCCCTTGGAGATGGCTAGCGCGGGGCCGTGGGTGCGCGCCGTTGCAATCAGTTTTGGAGTGGGGCGCGGGCTGAAGCCGGAGAAGTGCGCCGGATCATCCCAAGGCGAAATGATCTGTAAGACGCGTACCCCGTTGTAGCCGTCCGCGACAAACGCAAAGGCGCTGCCAGCGACCATTCCGATTTTGATGTCGTTTACTTCATGCATCTGATTGTTGGCATTAAAAACCTGGTCCAAACGCGGGGCTTCCGGATTTTCTACGTCGACAATTCCCACTCCATTTCTTCCGGCGGCTATATAGGCGTAGGTTCTGGCTACGTAAACGTTTCGGGCATCGTCCAAAGCCACACGCCCCTTCTCCGTCATCTTTGGATGCGCCAGGTCGGTCACGTCCAAAGTTTTCAGGCCGTAGCGATCCACTACAAAGGCATAGCGAAACTGCACAGCGATCCCGCTCGGATAGTCCAGGTCGGGAGCGCCAATGGTGGCTGTGACGCGAGGCGCGAGAGGATTATCGAGGTCGACGACGACGAGTGATTTATCCGTGAGGATGTAGGCATACGTCCCTGCGATAGTGATGCGGTGCGCGGCGGTGAGAACGCCGTTGGGGTTGAACGCGAGGGCGCGCTTGAGGAAATTGTTGGCGGGATTGCCATCAAGGAGCGTCCCGACGCCAGGGCTGCTGGATTTCAGATCGGGATTGCCAATGATGACGAGGCCCTCCTCTCTGTCGGCGACATAGAGAAAACCGTAGAGAAGATGAATGGCCTGTTCTTCGTTTTCGGGGAGTTGCTTGCGCAGCGGATCGACGCCAAGAGTGGTAGGCGATGCAACCGCAAGCGCATTTTTGGTGGACACAAAAAAGCGCTGGCCTATGGGCGAAACGGGCGCAGTAGTCATGCGCTCGGAGAAATCTTTATTGTCGATGTTGGCGATGTCATAGACGCGGAGACCACCGGAACCCGTTGCGGCGTAGGCATATTCGCCGCGGGCTTGTATGTCGAGTACGTTTCCTTCGTGGCTCGATGCGATGGAAAGTTCGCGGCCTTGGCCGACGAATTTTTTGTAATTGTCGGGATACGCGATGCGGTGAAGATCGCTTCCGTAGATGGCCTCGGGCTCATCGTGTTCGGCGACAGCAACCGCTTCGAAGCCCTTCTTGCCGGTGGCCACGTAGACGTAGCGCCCCATGAAATTCATGAAGTTCGTGCCCTGCAGCAGAAGCTGCGCCATCCAGGCGTTGTTATCGTTCGCGGCAGAGACGTGGCAATCGCTGCACCGCTTCGTTTCTTTCGCGCGAACAGTGTGCGGCACGAACGTGCTGAAGGCTTCGCCGGAAAATCCGCTGGCAGAGATCGTCTGCTGCGTGTAATAGAGCCAGTCGCGGTTCGCATTTTGCGAACTGACGAGAATCGCGCACGAAGAGCGCGCCGGCGCGATGCGGTGACCGGTGACGGTGCCGTCCACGCCGAGCATGTAAATATCGTCGCGCAAGACTTGAAAGTTGTAACTGGTGTAGTTGCGCGTGGTAAGGCCTTCGTTGTGCAGCATGGGCTTGCGCGCGTTGACCGTCATTTGCAAGTGGCAGCCGAAGCAGGTCGGCGTCCACGACGTGTGGCACGAATAACAAGTCATCGAAGAATTCGCGTGCGCGAGGTGCTCGTCATCCTGCGGCATTTGCGAGGCAACGCTGCCATCCTTCATCATTAATTTGGCGCGGAAGGACTTCATGCTGAAATGCACGTTGCCGGGCGCCACAGTATCTGCCGTCTGCACCACTTCCCATTCTTTATTTTCTTCCGACATTGAGCGCTGAATCAGCGCCCCATCCGCGCGCCACGCAAAACGCCTCAGTCCCCACGGCGTGCGCAAAGCGTCGAGATGTCGGCCGCCTTCGGGAGCGGCAGGACCGGAAGTGATGAGCGTCGCTTTGTTGCGAATCGTGCCGTGGCAATCGATGCAATCGATTTCGACAGCGGCGCGTGGCTCGCCATAGATCTTCCCGTTGCCGTGATTATCCTGCGCAAAATGACAGTCGTTACACTGCATTCCTTTTTCCAGATGAATATCCGCAAGATGAACCGCTTTCCCGAAGCGATCAGGATCATCGAACGCTATTTTTTGGCCACCTTTGTCGAGCCAATTCCCTTTTCGGTCGTGATTGAACACGGAACGGAAAACCCACCCATGTCCGTGAAAATCCGCAAATTGCGTGGTCTTCAATTTCGCATTGAATTCGGGGCTGCCGAGATTCTCGAGAAACTTTTCATCACTCCAAAGGCCGCGCGCTGCGGCCGCTTCCGGATTGCGCACAAAAGACTGGTAGCGTTGCTCTTCCGTGGGATTGCGTTGCTGCGGCGGATACATTTTGTCGCCGTCGATTTCGTTGTCCCACCACGTCAATCCAAAATACGTCGTGAGCATGTTCGTGCCGGGATGGATGTGGCAGACCATGCACTGGCTCGAAGGAATCGAGCGCGTGAAAACGTGCTTGATGGGATGGCCCGGCTCGCTTTTGGGAATGGTCGGATCGGAAGAGGCGCTGAAACCGGAATGGCCGAATTGCGCATACGCCGCCGAGTGCGAAGCGTCGCGATCGTTTGCGTAAACGACATGGCAACTCGTGCAACCGCTCGCGCGGTAGTCGCCGGGATGATCATTCGTTCCGGGCAGTGACATCACCGGATCGACGAGGCGTGTTTTCTGCAAGCCGAGGAAAACAGGATCGGTGCGGAGTTCCGTGCCGAACCCGCGATCGCTCAGCTTGGCGTCTGGCTTGCCGGGATCTTCTTCGCGATTCGGATTGCCCAGCTCGGCTTTTTTTTCGCCTCCCCGTTCGAACACGCGTAGGACATTTCCCGGTTGTGAAATCTCCCAGCGGAAAAGCGGCTCGAGTTCCGGCAGCACGCCCTTCGTGCGGGTTTCTTCCGGCGTGGGAGGCGGAGCCGTTTTGATAGCCTGCGGCTTCCCGTCGTGGCCGTAAGTTTCGCCGAAGCGCGTATTTTTTGTGGGATAGCCGCCGTTGTTGTAAAGCGCCGCGCCCCACAGAAAGCCCGTGTGCGTCATCATGCTGGTCGATGAAGCGCGGACTTCCTTGGCGTGGCAGCCTTCCGCGCCGCACGTTTCCGTCGCGACGCGCAGGTCACCGGGGTTCACGAACTTGATGTACTCGGGAGATTCCGCGAGCCATTTTGTGTACGTGCGCTCCGGCAACGCGGAACGGTCTTTGAAACTCGCGTCGCGCGGCTGGACGTGGGCTTTTTCTTTGACGGCGTTGTAATCGGCGGAACGCAACGCGGCGCCAGTAGAAACGACAATCGAAGAATTTCCGCCGTGGCAGTCCGTGCAGCCGAGAAAAACGGTCTTCGTGGGATGCATCGTCGGTTCGTCGGTCGAAGTGTGGCAGGAGATGCAGCCCGTCGATTTGCGAGCGGCTTCTTCCAGGGATTGGCCGCGAACCAGCGGCGCGTCTTGTTTCGCGTGAACAATGCGTGTGGAATTGGAATAAAAAACCAGAAGAAAAGACAACGCAGAGGCGCTGAGGACGCAGAGGTTGCGCAGAAAGGGCGTTCCGAATTTACGCGGCAAGCTCATCGATTGCGTTTCCTCAAAACGTAAACTTCACGGAGCCGAAAAGCGAGAAGAGTGTGCGGCTCGTGTAGATATCTTTGAACCCCGCGCCGGGCTGCAGGGCGGAAGCGCCGCCGGTGAGAATAATGTTTTCGGTAAGCGGCGGGCGGTATGTCACGCCGATGCCGAAGTCCTCTCCGATGCTGTGGCGAATCGGCGACTCAAACAAAATATACTCGAGCGGCTCGGTGCGCTCGAAGCGCAGGTAGTTGAAATTCGCGAAGCCCTTTAGTTTGGGAGTAATGTCGAAATCCGCGCCGGCATTCGCCAAAAAAATCCCCGGATTGACGAAATTCGCCTGGCCCTCCTCTTTGGTGGAGCGCAACGAAGGAATCAGGCTGCCGTCTGTCGTGAGCGAAACGCCGGAACCGAGCAGGCGTATCGCTTCGCGGTTCCAGAAACTGAAGATGCCTCCCGCGAAATTCGGTAAATCATCAATCGCGTCGAAGCCGCGAGCGCGCCCATCGCGCGGATTGGCGTCGCCCGAAGTATAAAAAGTGGAAACGCGATAGCGGATCCAGTCGCGATCGTAGGAAAGCTCGACCGCGGCCATTTGTGCGTTGACGGTGACGCGCTGCCCGGCCACGGGATTGAAAGTATCCTTGCCTACAGCCTGATAAAACGCGTGCGTGAGATTGACGCGGTGGATGTGGCCGCTGCCCAGCCAGCCGAAGTAGCCGACGCGAATGCCGTGCGCGAGCGGGCCGCCGCCGGGGCCTTGATTAATGACGTTACCGACCGGCGCGGGACGCACGAGAAATCCGTTGTCGTCGTAATGAACGCTAGGGTCATCCTTGTTCCAGGCACCGACAAATTCGGCGGTGTAGCCGGGAAAGAAAAAATCCTGCAAGTAGACATTGGCAAGCACAACTTGTTGGTGACGTAGCTCAAATGTATTGAGCCCGCTGTTGGTGTTTTTTTCGAGGAACTGAAAATACGCGGCGTTGTACTCGATGCGGTCGCTGTGAAGATTGCCAAAGATACGCAGGCCAGGCTGTTCATCGGTCAAAAGGAAACCCCGAAAATCGGCGTTGAATTGCTGAATGCCGGAGCGGGCGGAGATGAAATCATAGTTGTCGCTGAGATCGTGGAGCTTCACTTCGACAAACGCTTCTTGCAGGCCGACATGCTCATCGAAGCGGTTGGTGCCGGCGCGCACGTCCGGGCTGACGATGCCGAGTTCACGAACGTGGAGATCATTGAGGCTGAGCTCCGGCGTGATGCGGATGCGCCAATCGACGGGCCTGAAAGACGCATCGCCGTGAAAAAGATCGAAACTGAAACGGAGCGTTTGATCCAGAAAAGCCTGCTCGCCGCGTCCAAAGAAAGCCGAAGTGCCGGGCTGCGCGGCGCTCACGCCGCTCGGCGAAGGAACGCGGCGGCCATCAAAAAATGTTTCGGAAGAAGCGGTGATGTTCAGGAAAATCTGCTGGCCCAAAACTTCCGGCCAGATGGGCTCATCACCTTTGAAGCGATTGCGATTGAACGGGTCGTACCAATGCGGCTTGGTATAGAGGTACTCGCCCGCGTGCGGATAGCGGCGATAGTCCGGCTGATTGAGCGCCCAGCGATTGGGCACCACATTGTAAACATCGGCAACCGGCGGCAGATATTCCGGCGCGAGTTCCGCGATGTAATTCGGATCGGAATCGAGCCGGTGGCGAAGTTCGCGATAGCTGCCCATTGCGGGCGATGCGCCGGGGGCGGCCGCGGGGCCGAGTTCGGGAAGACGCGGTAGGCGCGAGCGAAATTCAGCACTGCTCGTGCCGACCAGGGAAACCTCCAGCGTCGTGACTTCGTTGGCGTTGAGCGTAAGATCGGGAATCGCGAACGGAGCGTATCCTTCGGCTTCCACGCGAAATTCGTAGTGTCCCGGCGAAAGAAGGAGTATCCGGAAGACGCCTTCCACGGACGCGTTAGCGCTGACACTTTTTCCGCTCTGCAAATCGCGCAGCGTCAACTGAGCCGCGGCCACGGGCCGAAATTCGTTCGGTGAAATCGCCTCTCGCAGAACGCCATCCAGGGCTGCCGTGGTCAAAGCCTGCTGCCGTGGAATGCGTTGCTGCGGCGCTGCCTCGATGGATTTTTGAGCTTTGGCTTGTCCCGTCGTCGTGGATCCGGGTGATTGCTCTGCGGCAGATTGGCGTGCACCGAATGCACCCGCGGAAATGGAAAGAGCGAGGAGCAGGGCCATCGCGGCGCGAAGCGAGCCGTTGACGCGTGGAGAGGTTCGCGAAGAGAAAAAGAGCATGCCAGCGGCCTGGGAGACTTTGCGCAAGGAAAAGGAATCGCATTCTAGCTAACAATATCAGGCGGCAGCGGGCAACCCATTTCCGGCGCGAAGGAACACAAGCGATAACACTACTTACGCGCCGCGAGCGTTCACCGATAGGAATCGCGCGGCGCGTGAACGATTGAGGGGCGCGGCCATGCGTGTTACTAAGGAAGATACCCTTCATGCAAACCGAGCGACACCTTCGGAAGCCAGTTGCGGCGCGGCGCGCCCTGGAACAGCGGAAAAAAACGCTGGCGCTGGGAATTTTGGTGGCGCTTGGTCTGGCGGGGATTCTGGCGATTCTGCTGGTGGGGTGTGGAGGCGGAAGCGCAACGCCGATTGCTCCGCCACCGTTGGCATCCGTGCAAGGGCTGCAATTCGCCGACGTGCAGAAAATCGTGCAGGCGGCGGTGAACTCCGCGAATGTGGATATGGTGGTGGCGGTGGTGGATCGCGCGGGATTCGTGCTAGGAGTTTTCCGCACGCAAAACGCGCCCGCGACGGCGGTTGGAAATTTCGGGCAGACGTTGGAGGCGAACGACGTGGCTGTGGCGCTGGCGCGGACGGGCGCGTTTTTCAGCAACGATCAGGCGCCGCTTTCTTCACGCACCGTGCGGTTCATCAGCGGAATTCATTTTCCGCCCGGCGTGACGAATCAGCCGCCGGCGGATTTGTACAGCATCGAAAACACAAATCGCGGATGCATGCTGGTAAATACGGCGGCATTTCAAAATCAGATTCCGCCGTCGCTCGCGCTCGGCGGAGGGTTTGGACTTGGAGTTCTTACCGGCAAGGCCGATACCATGGACTCGAATCCCCTCGCGGTGAATCCCGGCGGCGTGCCGATTTTTTATCAGAATGTTGTCGTGGGCGGAATTGGCGTCGTCACTTCTTCGAGCGATCCCAACGTGGCGGAGTACGCAGCGTTTGTTGGATCGACGACACAGCGCACTGGGCCGTCGGATTCGTTTGGACCGACACCGGCTGCTCCCGGAGTGGTCTTTATCGGGGGAATTGCGCTGCCGTTTGTGACGCAGACTTCGCTGCCTGCGGGTGTTTCGGTTGGGCCTGTTTCGGGAGCGGGATCGTATTTCGTTGCGCCCGCGAATAGCGCAGGACAGCCGCCGGAGGGCGATTTGATTACGCCGGTCGCGGGGCCGCTGGGCGGATTGAGCGCCACGGACGTACAAACCATTTTGGACAATGCGGAAGCGACAGCAAATACCACGCGCGCGGCGATTCGCTTGCCCATTGGTTCACGCGCGCGGATGGTGATTGCCGTGGCCGATTTGGACGGCACGATCATCGGCTTGCGGCGCATGCAGGATTCGACGGTTTTCAGTATTGATGTAGCCGCGAGCAAGGCGAGGAACATGGTGTACTTCAATAGTTCGGCGCGGACGGCGGCGGACTTGAATCAAGTGCCGATGGGAACGGCGGTGACAAATCGCACGATCAGTTTTGGCGCGCAGCCCTTTTTTCCGCCCGGGATTGACGGCTCGGCGGCGGGGCCGTTTTTCAATTTGTTCCTGCAGGATCTCGCGAATCCTTGCACGCAAGGAATGCAAGCCGGGCCCGCCAACGTCAACCAGAGCGGGATTGTTTTCTTTCCGGGGAGCGCGGGACTGTATCGCAGTGGCGCGCTTGTGGGCGGGTTGGGCATCAGCGGAGACGGCGTGGATCAGGACGACTACGTGACGAATGGCGGAACGAAGGGATTTGAAGCCCCCACAAGTATTCGCGCGGACCAGATTTTGATCAATGGCGTGCGGCTTCCTTACTTCAAGTTTCCAAGAAATCCCTCAGACTAGTTTTTACAAGACCTTCTCGCACATCCGTATTTCATTCTACTTGCTCGCGCCTGCTCCGTTGGAAGGATCGGACGAAGTGGCGGAATTTACGTCGAGAAACCAGGCATGGGCGGTGTCGCCGGGAGCGTAGCAGTTGCCGTCCGTGTGATAACCCGGGGCACAGTGCGCTGTGAATTCCATGCGGCGCGGCGACTGCGCGTATTGCCAAATGGCTGCGTAGGGAATTCCACTCGTTGCGGGGGATGACGGATTCTGCGGGAACGTGCAGCCGGGCGAAGGTGGACATGCATCGTTGTAAACGAAGAAGACGAAGTCTTGAGAAGGCGCGTGCGCGCGGATGTCGTCCGCGGTTGTGATCGTGACGCTCGGTCCTTCCTTTACCGGTATTCCCGAACAATACGCGCCAGAACGAAAACCGGCTTTTACAAGTTCGCTCGCCCAAGCGTGCAGGTAAGAATGATACGGCGCGGACAGGCGCCCACCTTCTTCGATATCAAGAAAAATGATTGCCTGCGCTGGAAAGCCTTCGCGTTTTGCAGCGGAGGCAGCGTCGCGGGCGGCGGCAGTTCCCTTCTCCGCCGCAGCAGCGTCATTCTTTAGCTCGCGGCTTTCCGGGCCGCGATACAGAAGCAAAAAACCAAATCCTTGGGACCGCATGGCCTCGCGCTGGCCGGTCCAGTTGTTTTTCTTTTCTCCGGGCGGCGGACTGAGCCAGTAACCACCGAACGCGAACGTTTTTCGTAAGACGGGAAGTGCGGCCTTACTTGGGAAAATGTTGAGATCGAAACCGAGAAAGGCGTGTGCCGATTCCTGTACGGGCGCAGCTGCCTGCGCGTCGGGCTGAGGCGTCGTGCGACAAGAAAAGAGGATCAGCGCGGCGGCGATCGCAGAAATCGACAGGAATACCAGGCCGGGCTTCATTTTGTTCACCATGTTGAGAATGACAGAAGATTCCTGCGGCGGCTAGCCTTCGCGGAGTTTGTGGCCGGCGAGGTTGCCGAGGCCGTCGTAGGCGGCGTATTTGTAGGTTTCGCTGAGGGTTGGGTAGTTGAAGACCTGCTGGATAAACTCGTCGATGGTTTGGTTGTTGTCGAGAGCCATCATGCCGATGTGGATGAGCTCGGTGGCGCTTTCGCCGATGAGGCTCACGCCGAGAAGTTTACGATCGGCGCGGGCGAAGATGAGTTTGAGCATTCCGGCGGTGTCGCCGATGATATGGCCGCGAGCGTTGTTTTCGTAGTGGGCGCGGCCGACGCAGTAGTCGATCTTTTTTTCCTTGCAGGATTCCTCGGTTTCGCCGGCGGCGGAAATCTCGGGGATGGTGTAAATGCCCATAGGGAGCATCGAGGCGACGCGTTGCTTGTACTGGAAGCCGAAAGCGTGGCAGACGGCGACGCGGCCCTGTTCCATGGAAGTGGAAGCGAGCGCGGGAAATCCGATGACGTCGCCAGCGGCGTAGATGTTTGGCACGGAAGTCCGGTAGTTGTCGTCAACGGGAATGTAGCCGCGGTCGTTGATAGCGAGGCCGGCTTTTTCGAGGGCAAGACCGTCGACAGCGGCGCGGCGGCCAGCGGCAAAAAGGGCGGCGTCGGTTTCGAGGGTCTTTCCGCTTTTCATCGAGAGGCGCACACCGGCGGCGGAATTTTCCACTTTTACAGGACGTTCGTTAAATAGAAAGCGCATGCCGAGGGCAGTGAGGCGGTCGCGGAGACGATCGGAGATTTCCGCGTCGAGAAACGGCAACAGGCGATCGCGTCCGTCGACGAGAGTGACGTCGACTCCAAGCGCGATGAAAATCGAGGCATACTCGCAGCCGATCACGCCGCCGCCTATGACGGCCAGGCTTTTCGGAATGCGATCCATTTGAAGAAACGTGTCGGAATCGAAGGTGTGGACATCGTCGAAGGCGATTTCAGGCGGACGATGAGGCTTCGAGCCGGTACTGATGAGAATGACTTCGCCGCGAAGACGGCGCGTTCCATTTGCGGCGGTGACGGCGACGGTGTGCGCATCCTCGAAAGCGGCCTGCCCGCGAACGAGTTCGATGTGATGGAGTTCGAGATTCTTGAGGATGCGCTGGCGCTCCATATCGACGACGGCGCGCTCGTGGTGCATGAAATCCTGAACGGTGAGGTTTTCTTTGAGCGAGTAATCGATGCCGTAGAGGCCTCGCTGTTTGAGGCCGGAAAAATAGAGGGCAGATTCGCGCAACGTTTTGCTGGGGACCGTGCCGGTATTGATGCAACTGCCGCCCATGTGCGCGGCGCGCTCGATGACGGCGACACGCTTGCCAAAATAGGCGGCCTGGGCGCCGGCTTTTTCTCCGGCAGGGCCGCAGCCGATTACGATCAGATCGAAGTTTTCGCTCGTCGCCACCGCAAACCTCCCGTCAGGTACGGCCCGGCAATTCTATGAGGAGCGCCACACACTTCGTCCGGCCAGGGCGTGGGCGCATGCATAAAAGCCGGTCGGGTTAGACTGAGTGTAGAAGAAGAAGGGCGGCGAGGAAGGAAATTCCTAGGGAGGCTGTGCTGAATCGTGTCTGGCAGCGAACTGCTGCTGCAAGAGAGGTGAACGACGACCGAGAAGGGACAACGGTCTAGCGCGGAGAGGCAGAACGAGAACAAGTGGTTAACCATAATTGGGGTCCCCCCTGGGGTTTTGTGTAAGTATTCATTCTAGAGGGAGATAAAGTCGTTTGTTTTGTTACACTTACATAAGTGTTGATTCTAAATGGCTTAACAGCGATAAAATCGCGGGACAGCCAGCTGTTGCAAACAAACGACTTAGTTGATTGGGAATTGAAATCAAAAACGCCAGCCAAGTCGGCTGGCGCGGCATGAAACCTTGCGAAATATTACCTAGTTTGTATTATACACTTTACTTACAATTGGTCAAGAGAAAAAGAGGGCAGGCCGAGGCTGCATGACGCTGGAGGCCGTTTTGACTTGCAGTGGGGGAGCTTAGAAGATCCGGGTACACTCAGGTACTTTGCAAGACGCGGCAGTCCCTATACTATGGGGGCAAGTAACCGCCGCGTCTCGTGGCGCCGGAGGAGGCCGCATGGCGATCGACGATATCCCCATAACGTACCGGATCAAATTTGAAAAAGATCACGCCAATGTGAAGGTGAGCTACGACTTGAGAGTGCCGATCGGCAGCTTGGCGTTGATCGCCGATTTTCAGGCTACGGTCGACGGCACAGACCTCATCAGCGGATTCCTGCCCGGGCAGAGTGCGTTTACCGGCGTGAAGTTCCATACACTCGCGGCACCCGATAAGGATGCGACGGTCTCCTTCACCATGTCTTCCAACCAGGGATGGAGCGCAGGCGACGAAGACGTGTTGCGCGGCGAGAAGGTCTTCGACGAAGGGGACTTCGCCGATTAACACGAGGAAGAATAGGAAGGAGAAATACCGCGCGCGATAGACCAGATGCTGGAGGGATTGGGCCGAGTGTCAACCATCGTGCGCGGGATGAAAGACTCGCGCTGGCGCGGACGATCGTTGTTGAGAAACACGGCGGAACACTGACGTTCGTTACGGAAATGGGAAGAGGCACCACTTTTTTTGTGCGGCTACCCCTCCTCGGAGCCGCCGTGCGCGAGGAGGCGCTGGTTCCATGAAACGGATCATTTTTGTGGACGATGAGGTGAGCATCCTCGACGGGTTGAAGCGAATGCTGCGTCCGATGCGGAATGAAGGGGAAATGCTCTTTGCCCCGGGGGCGAAAGCGGCGATTGAGCTTATGGAAGCCAACCCTTGCGACGTGATCGTGACGGACATGCGCATGCCGGAAATGGATGGGGCGATGCTATTGGAAATCGTCCGGGAAAGATTTCCGAGCGTGTTTCGCATCATTCTTTCGGGGTATACGGAACTGCAGGCTTCGCTGCGCGCGGTGTCCGTGGCGCACCAGTTTTTGCAGAAGCCTTGCGATCCGGACTCGCTTCGCGCAAGCATCGCGCGTTCGACTAGTCTCGGCGAAGTACTGGATAGCCGGATGCTGACAAGCCTGGTCGGTTCGCTTAGGGATCTGCCACCACTTCCGCGCGTTTTTACGGAGCTGAAGCTGGCCCTGGCCCAACAATGGTGCCCGGGGTGGGAGTCGAAC
>CAVVMU010000007.1:0-360309 GCA_963749435.1 uncultured Acidobacteriota bacterium
AAATGCAGACTCCGTGCGCTTTGCCGTCCGTGAAAGATTTTGATATACCACGGAAAACGAGCCGCGACGGCTGGGGACATCGCCACTCCCGTCGCAATGCTGAACGGTGCCAGCAGGAATATCACTGCCGCATAGCTCAACTGCTGTAGTGCGTTATATCCTCCCGGCGTTTCCACGATGTGGAAGCTCAAATAGCTGAGCATTGCATGCCATGCGTCCGGGACAATCTGCCAGGAAGTCGGGATCAGGCGCCGCCACTCCGGAGTGACGAAGAGCATCACCACGTATGTCAAACCTGTGAGCAGCCACGCCAAATCCGCGAGAAAGTGCCAGTGCCGTCCGAGACCTAGGTTTTCGTGACCTGGCAGGGCAATTGCGGATGGGAATGAGGTTTCTTCGTCACTCGCCGTCCAGAGTCGGTCCTCAGGTCGCTGCTTCTTCGTAAACTTGAGCCATTCGCTGCCCGGCGTGCAGTGATCGTTCCAGTAAAGCCTCGGATGTGCGCTCAAGATCTCAAGACCGCTCCGAATGAGAAGCGACAGAAGAAGAAAATTGAAGAAGTGCGCCGCGCGCAGCCACAATGGATAGTCAAGGGGCATTATTCAACACATTCTTAACCTTGGTTTTTCGGTTCTTCCGTAAACTCGTTGGAAAACGAACTAGGGGGAATCGCCCGCCGCCGCGATTCCGGACAGGGTACGTGATGCGATGACCCTGCACGCGTGCAAAAGGAATGAGCGAATGAACCTGGGAACGTTTCATGCTCATAATGTCGTCAACGTGAATCCCGCGTACAGTCAATGCATCGGCGATGAGGGAACGATGGCAACGCCATGGAACCGCTTCCGCGCACATAATCGCGCTCCGCTTCTGCTCGGCCAATTTCAACAATCGGTGTAACCCCGCTTCGAAGTCGGAGGTCTGCATGTAATCAGCAAAGCCACGAAATGAGGCATTGCGCCAGCCCATGTTCGGCGAATCGCGTCGTGCATGGCGCAAGCCCCCGAGCTTTCGCAAATGCACGTAGCCGATCCTCGCGGCTCGCAACTTTTTCGACAGGGTCTCCCGGTTGAACTGAGGGTTGTGTCTCGATCGGGGGATACTGCGTACGTCTATCACGCGCTTGACGTGGTGCGCCCGCAGAAGCTCTAGGAAGTCTTTCCATGTGCGGTTCGAATGCCCAATGGTCAGGACAGCGCGTATTTCTGGCGCTTTCATATAAATCTGGTTCTCCCGTCCGCATTGCTTATGAGCGGATCATCGTCAGCAGCATCTTGAATCTACTGAGGGCCTTCAGTGAGTGGGGCTGATTTGCGGGCATGAGAACCGCGTCGCCTGCCTTCGTCCGCAGTGGTTTGCCTGAAACCGCGATTTCCGCTTCGCCCTCCAGGAGATGTGCCCATGCGTCAAACGGAGCCGTATGCTCACTTAAGCCTTGGCCCTCATCGAAAGCGAACAGCGTGACGGTTCCCGTCTCACGTTTGACTAGCGTCCGGCTGACAACGGCTCCTTCTTGGTAATTCACGAGGTCGATCACGCGAACGACTTCCGCAATGGGCATTTCCCGCTTGCTCTGAGCCGCTGTGAACTCATCTTTGACCAGCTCCACCGCCACCATTGTCTTGTGTTACCAACTCGCTTCCATCAGCACATGCTCCATTATCGGCAATGCAATTTCAGTTCTGCGCTGGCCCCAAGTGCTTTTTCTTCGAGGCGCATCCAGATTTCTTGAAGCTCCTGGACTAGTTTTTGATCCACCAGGCCGGAGTAAGCAAGAGGCGGGCATTCACCTACTACCTGGACCGGGCATCCGTCGTGGAGCATCTGTTTGAGAGCGCGATCTGTTTGAGAGTCACCTCGTACCGCCCGACACAAGCGCTACATGGGATCCCGATCGCGACAATTTCCAGAATGTCCATAAATGTTGTTCTCATTTCAGCGCAACTTCTCGTCGGGCTCGTACTGCTGTTTCCGGACCACGATTCGCGGATACGGGCAGGTATTGTCCACTACTCAAGACTGAGCGACTGTTCCCTTACCTCTTTCCGTCAGCATGTAGAAGTCACTACCGCACGCGTCCAGCATACCCGTGCGGGTCAGTTCATCGATGGCGTCGAGCACGCCCTCCCGTTCGGCTGGTTTGTTGCCTGCCGCCTCGAATAGCGCATGAAGGTCTAGCCGATCCTTTCCCATTTCTCCGAAAAATCGAAGAACACGCAAAGAGAGTGGCTTCACTGTGTACCTCGCTGGGTTACCTTGACCAAGAGCTCGTCCCTCTATCGCACCGCCCAAGAGCAATGCTCGCGGTGAGCGCACGAACGCCGGACTAGACGGCCCGGATTCCGCATGTGCGACTTCCCGCTATTTTCGAGTAGGGCCGATAGTCTCCTTCCCGCGCGGCTTCGCCTCCACAATCTTTGTTTCCGGTGGCCACGCGAGCGTCAGCAGAAAGGCACTGTCCTCGGAGGCCTCCACATCATGAGAAACGCACTGATCCAGGGCGAGCAAGTTCCCCGCAGGGAGATCCACTACCCGCTCGGGCAGGTGAAGCCGGATATGGCCGTTAAGCGTGTGCACCGAGATTCTGCCCGCCGCCGTGTGCTCATGCATGCGCGTATTCGCCTTCATAGCGATTAGCACAATGCGGAGATCTGAATACTTCACGAGCGTCTTCGAACTTCGCCCTGTGGGGGACAGCCACGATTCATCCCGGTGCAGTTGGTCGAGTTCGCTGGCTAGGTTAGATTGGAGCACTGATCTGCTCAGCGTCCCGTCAATAGACTCGTGTCCAACGGAGGGCGGCTGTGATTCTTTTCTCTGCGGTTGTGCCATGGTGGTTGACCTCTGTTTTCATCTTGATTAGCTGGCGCGATTGGGGGGGGCACGTGCCCCCTCAAAGCTTTAGATATCCTCAGCACAAACAACCGATGCCCAGCGTCTCCATAGCCTCGCATTCGGTGCCCCGGACCTTGCTCGAGGTTGTCACACACGAATAAGCGAGGTGTGCATACGTTCGGCTTTTGCAGTGGCCGTTCTTTGCCTCCTGGCTTCGGATCAACGGCGGGTGATCCACGACGGTATCTTAGACACTGGAAAAAAGTGCTACCGTGCAAAAAGGAACACATTTCAATGTGGGTCACAACGCGGACTAACATCAATCCTTCGGGGAAGAACCGAATGTTCTCGCGACATCCAACTGACTGAGAAATCTAAGGCTGGCTCGCCTGTCGGTTAACAGCCTTGAGACCAACTTAATCACAATTTGCCGGAGCCGAGACAAATCGTGGGGATTCAGCAAGTTCTGATCAAATGGGGCTAACTAAGATTCACCTTCTCTTTTCGGTTTTAGCCGTCATTTGCCGCCATTCATCACGATTCGCATGACACCTACATGACATCACTCTGCCACCTGCGAAAGCGCTGTGACGTGGACTTGTTCACATTGGTCGACCGCTTGGTGCTCCGGAGTGTCCTTGACCAACTCTTGGTCGACGATGGCGGTGATTTTGATTCTCAGCCGGCTGTGTGAGCCTTCCAGCGAACTGCATCTGGCCGAGCACCTCTACGAGGCCAGCGCGTTGTCGGACCTGCTGGGCGTACCGGAGGAGAAGGTCAATGAAGATCGTCTGTACCGAGCGCTGGACACACTGCTGCCACACAAAAAAGCGCTCGAGAAACTCCTGAAGGAGAAGTTGGGCGAACTGTTCGATCTGGAGTACGACCTTCTGCTCTACGACATCACCAGCACCTATTTCGAAGGACAAGCGGAAGGCAACGCGCAGGCGCAGCGGGGATATTCGCGGGATCATCGCCCGGACTGCAAGCAGGTGAACATTGCGTTGGTGGTGAGCCGTTGCGGGATGCCGTTGGGCTATGAGGTGTTCGCCGGCAATCGCAACGACGCCACCACGCTGGAAGAGATCATTGCGCATATGGAGGAGCTCTACGGACGAGCCGGTCGAGTTTGGGTTATGGACCGCGGTTTGGCGAGCGAGAAAAATGTGCAGTTTTTACGGGAAGGCGGGCGGCGCTACATCCTGGGTACGGCGAAGAACTCCTTACGGAAATTTGAGCGCGAGTTGCTGAGCGAAGACTGGAAGCAAGTGCATGAGGGGCTGGAGGTGCGCTTGGTTCCGGCCCCGGACGGAGAAGAAGTTTTTATCTTGTGTCGGAGTGCGGAACGCCAAGCCAAGGAACAGGCGATGCACGAACGCTTCGAGAAACGTATCGAAGAAGGTTTAGTGAAGATCGCCGCGAGTTGCGACAAACGTCGGCAGAGATCGGGTGCGGTGGAGCGGCGCGTAGGACGGCTCCTGGAACGAAACACCCGTGCGGCGCGGTTGTTCGATGTGCACGTGGAGCTAAAGGCCCAGGGGTTCACGCAACTGCGCTGGACGAAGGTGGAGAGTTGGCGGGAGTGGGCGCGTCGAAGTGAAGGCTGCTACCTGTTGCGCAGCAACGTGACCGATTGGACGCCGGAAGAGTTGTGGCGCGCCTACGTGCAACTGACGGAAGCGGAAGCCGCCTTTCGCGTGCACAAATCGGACTTACAGATCCGCCCGGTATGGCACCACCGCGAGCATCGCGTGGGCGCACACATCCTGGTGTGTTTTCTGGCCTATGTGTTGTGGAAGACGCTGGCAGCCAGCTGCCAACAAGCGGGACTCGGTGACGAGCCGCGGCAAGTGTTGGAAGAACTCTCGGAGATTACTTTGGTCGATGTGGTGTTGCCCACGCGTAGTGGTGTGGAGCTACGGAAGCGCTGCATCAGTCAACCGACCGAGCACCAACGGATCCTGTTGCAACGCCTCGGTATGCGGCTGCCCACAGCGTTAGAACGGGCACAAATGTAGTGGAAACTTTCTGGTACTCCCATTGATTCCAAAGACTTTATTCACGTAACTGCGGAAGTTGGGCTAACTCCGTGCGACTGCCAAGATTGCCATTCGCTGGCCACTCCCGTAGCGCAGACCTGCGACGCCGGAGGCGGCGCGCTTAGGTCGTAACGGAGGGAGTGGCCAGGGACGGATTATTGGGCGAGTCTCGGGGGCAGGGGCCGGTGATTGCGGATTCGCCAATTAGGAAGCTCTCCTGATTGACACGCCTCGTGAACTGATTGAAAACGACGGCTCCACGACAAAATCAGACGACACACCCACAGTGGGACAATGTAGGCAGTATCCGAGGGACAGATGAAACCTACTCTCAGCCGCCTGCCGTGGTGTCTCCTCATTGTCTCGTTGCTCTTTGTGCCGTCGGCAAAAGCACAGGACAATCCTTCGCCGATCAGCGTGGTCCAATCGAAAATGAGATTCGATTTTGAACCCCTGGCGCAATTCGTTCTCCCCCTTTCCAATTCCTCCGGCAAATCCTTCAAAGGAAACGTCAAGCTCGAAGTCCTGGACAGCGAGGACAAAGCGCTGTCCTCCGGCAACTCAGAGATTTCCATCGATCCCGGAAATTTCTTGAATAATCTCGTCGTTGGCGAGTCAGGCCTTCCGACAAAAAGTCCCTCGGAGCTTGCTACCTACCGCCTGAAGTACACCGTCGTACCGGCAGGGGACTCCGCGTTCGCGCCGTTCGAGGGCATCGTTCAACTCGGCAGAATCATGACCAATCCCTTCCAGATTCGTACTTCCTCCCTCGGGCAGGTCCGTCCCGGCACGAAGTATCCGGTGAGGGTGAGGATTGAAAATCCCTACACGGCTCATCCCTACGCAGGTATCGAAGTCGTGGCCAGCCTGAAACTTCATCTGGCAGATTCCGCTGACGAAGAACCCAAGCCTGTCCTTCGCAAGACAAAATCCGATGCGGAAGGTTACGCGGTCTTTTCGTTCGATTTGCCACCGGGACACAAGTACGACGAAGGCGAAATCACAGTTTCGGTTCGCCGGGGTGTTTTGCTCGAGCAGGAGACCATTGACGTCAAATATCCTGACGAACCGCGATTCTCGCTGATGACAGACAAGCCAATCTACCAGCCCGGACAAACGGTGCACTTGCGCGTGCAAGCCTTTGGCCCAGATAACCATGCGCTTTCCGATGCCGATGCCGAGCTCGCAATCACGGACCCGGAAAATCTGAACGCGTTCCGGACCAAGCTCAAAACATCTAATTATATGTCGAAGTGCAGGACGCGCTCTATCACCTCGTTGAGCAGCGCCGGATAGCACGGCAACTCGTGTCCGGCCTGTATCTCTATTGCTCCAGCGATCCGGTCGCCGCCGCCGACAACTCCTGGCACGCCGCAGCGTCCAGACCGTCCCCACCCTGGTGGATGCGTCGCGACTGGAGATTTCTCCGGACGAACAAAAGCCGCGATCCTCCTGTTTTATAGCCTGCTCGACGAACAGCAGCGTCGGCTCTACGCGGGACTGGAATCTCTCAAACTGGGGCATGGCGGGGATCATCAACTGGCCGAGTTTCTTAATCTGGACACGCATACCGTAGCTCGCGGACGACAGCAGCTCTTAGACCAGGACGTAGCTCTCGCTCGGGTACGCAAACTGGGTGGCGGACGCCAACGGACCGAAAAAAACGTCGAAATAGTAGACGCCATCGAAATCCTGTTGGAACACGATACCGCGGGAGATCCCATCACCGGACTGAAATGGACGCAAGACCCCCCGAAGATCGCCATTAGAGCAAGTCGATATCCTGTCTCCGCGAACACCGTGGCCCGCCTATTGCACAGCATGTACTCTCTACGCGCGAATCACAAGAATCTTGCCTCCGCCGCGAGCCCCTTCCGCGACCAACAGTTCCAATATATCTCTCGCTTCGCTATAGCTTCCAGCGTCACGGTCTTCCGATGATCAGCGTGGACACGAAAAAGCGCGAACTAGTGGGTAACTTCAACAACGCCGGGGTCAAGTGGGATGCTCTCGGTGCTGGTCAACGACCACGACTGCCGCAGATAACGGGTGTGGCATTCCTTACGGCATCTACGATTGTTGGCGAATCGCGGCTCGTCTTTCTCGGAGTCTCTCACGATACCTGCGCATTCGCCGCTCATTCCATCGCCGGCTGGTGGAAACGGGAAGGCTCACTCCGTTACCGTCGCGCCCGCCAACTCCTCATTCTCGCCGACACCGGTGGCAGCAATAGTTGTCGACGCCATGCCTGGAAGACCGAACTCCAAGAGCAGCTCTCCAACCTTGTTGAAGTTCGGGATTGCCAGCGCGGACTGGCAAATTCCAAGCAATCTTCGCCTGGGAGAGTTCACCATCTCGGCCTCCCTGGGAAGCGGAGATTGGTACTCGAATGCTGAGGCGGAACAGAAAATAAAGATCAGCCGTTACGATCTTCCCGATTTCAGCGTTGAGGCAGCACCGGATGCCGCGTATTACACGAGCAGCAGAAACGCCAAAGTAAAGGTGACTGCCCGCTACTTGTTCGGCGAACCAGTAAAGCAAGGCCACGTTCGCATCGCCCGTGTAAGCAGCCGGGAGTGGAACTACAGTTCGCAGAAATATGAAACAGAAGAGGAAGACTTGGGCACCGGTGAACTCAATAACGACGGCACATTCACCGCTAGAGTCTCGTTGCAGGACGATTTCAAGGATTTCGCCACCAACAGCTACGAGAAATATCAGGATTTGAAATTCGCTGCCTACGTTACGGATGCCTCGACGCAGCGCACCGAGCAGCGACGCTTCGATGTGCGCATTACACATCAGGCCATCCACATGTATATGAGTCAGGTCTTTTCCCCTGGTCCACTCGCAGAGATCTACATCACCGCTTCCTATGCGGATGGAACGCCCGCCTCCGTGGACGTAGCGATTGCGGCGCTGAAACCAAGGGAGGACGTCGGCTTTAACGAAGATGAGAAACATCCTTTGGAAGCCATGTCCTTGAAGGTGGTTAAGACAAACGCCTATGGCCTTGTAAAGGTGAGCGACCTCGCCATTCCGAAAGAATGCCGCCTGCCGGTTCCTGGTATCAAGGGAGAATCGGCGTACCTGCGGCTCACGGCGCGCGACAGCAAGGGTGAATCCGGGATCGAGTCGGATTACATAAATTTCGATTACTCCACTAAATATCTGCGCCTGCGCGTAGAAAAGGCGTTGTACCGTGAAGGAGATGACATCCATCTGTACGTCGAATCCAATTTAGACGATGACCGAATCGTCGTCGAAGTGGCCGGAGAATCGGAAGGGCTGCAATCGAAAGTGGTCAACTTGGCAGGCGGCCGTGGAAAAGCGGACTTTGCGTACGATCCGCGATTCCATGGAGAATTGCGAGTTCTCGCCTATAACATGAGCACGCTCTCGAGTGACCATCCGCAAGGCCTTGCGAAGGTTCTATATCCCGCCAAACAAGAGATGGGTTTGGCTCTTCGCATGACTCACAGCAGCTATAAGCCCGGCGAGCAGGCCGTCGCCGAGTTCAATTTGACCACGGCAGAGGGAGGCGCCGTCCAGGGCGCCCTGGGAACCGTGGTCTTTGACAAAGCGGTCTCGGAGCGCGTGCGCACCGACGAGGATTTCGGCGGGCGTGGATTCGGGTTTCTCGATTACCAGTGGTGGTATCACGCCGACCCGCGCACCATCGCGGGCATCTCTGCAAATGACCTCTTGCACTGGGACAGCCGCCGGCCTTATCCGGATGGATTGGATCTTCTGGCGGAAATTTTGTTAGCGGAAAGCCAAAAGCCCTATTACGACTCTTACAGCCGCGGAAACAAAATTGAGATAGCGGGGGGCGAGAATTATTTCCCCAATCCGGCGACCCATTTTTCGAAGATCATCGACAAAAGCCTGAAGGAGCTGAAAGCAGCTCTCGAATCATCCTACAAGAAAACCGGCAAATATCCGTACAGTCTGGCCGAATTGAAAAGCACGCTGAAAGCGAGTGGCATCGAGTTTGACGCGCTGCGCGATCCTTGGGACATGCCGTACGCGGCGGCCTTTTCGGCCGCGCGAAATCAAGATGTTCTCGAACTGAAGAGCGCTGGACCGGACAAGTTGAGGAATACCGCTGACGATTTCGTTGTAGCGGTCGTCCAGCGCCCGAATTATCTTGTCGCTCTCCTGGATGAGGCCTACCGCAACTCCGAAGAGTATCCGCACGATATCGAGGAGTTGAAAGCCACGCTTCGAGGGAAGGGTGTCGACTTCGAGGCGCTGCGTGACCCTTGGGGCACGCTCTACGAAGCCGGTTTTTCCGTCCAAGGGCAGTTTGACGTTCTGGAAATTCGCAGCGCCGGGCCCGATCGCAAGCCGGGCACGCAGGATGATTTTCCGGTCGCCACCGTCTGGAGACCCTACTTTGGTAAAATCGCGCACACGATCGATCGGGTCACGCAGAACTACTTTACGCGGACAGGGAAGTACATCCGTGATTACGAGACCCTCCAAAAAGAGCTTTTGAAAGAGAAAATCGATCTGGATGCCCTGCGCGATCCCTGGGGAACCGCCTACCGGTTTTCCTTTAGCATCGAAGCAAATTTCTTTGCGATTCAAGTGACCAGTGCGGGGCCCGATCGCGTCTTTGGGACCCAAGAGAAGCCCTCAGTGGACGACGTCTCGGTTTGTCATTCCCGAATCCAGTATTTTCAACGGGAGAGCGCGGCCATCGATGCAGCGCTGGCTCAGCAGTTTCTGAAGACAGGTGTTTTCCCGGCCACGACGGAGCAACTCCAGCCCGTATTGGATGCAGCGAAACTATCACCCGAAGACTTGAAGGACCCCTGGGGTCGTCCGTACTACTTTACGTTCAGTGAAGGCGCCTTTTACGCGAACAGTGTGCGTATCAAAACCTATTCCGTCTATCCCGACCGGCCGCGACGAGTCACGCAGGCAACGCCGGTCACGCAGCACGTCTCCTACGTCCACGTGATGAGTCGTGGCCCGATTAGAGAAGAGTGGACGCCTTTCTCTGTGGCCGATTTCACCGGTGCTCTGGCCGAACAGACCAGTCACGATCTCATGCCCGCGCCGGCGACGGACCACACTTCACTCACAAGCGGAACGGGCGGAATCAAGGGGCAAGTCACCGACCCTTCAGGCGCCGCGATTGGCGGCGTCAAAGTCCAGGCTCTCGGGCCCGACGGCAAGCCATCTTACGAAACCACGTCCGGCGCCGACGGAATCTACGTGCTACGGAACATGCAAGCGGGAATGTTTGAAGTGCATTTCACCCAGGCAGGTTTCTCGGAGGCTGTCGTGGCGCGAGTGCCGGCGCGTGCCGCCGAAGTGACAAGCCTGGATGTGACGTTAACCATTGCCGACAGCCGCCAGGTCGTGCAAGTCCTCGCTAGCCCCGCTTTCATACAGACTAGTTCGGCCAGCGTCGGCTGCCAGACCTGCGAAACCGTCGAAGTCAGTGCGGCGAAGCCCACTGCTACCGTCGGCAAAAACAAGGCAGGCCAGGAATCCCCCCTGTTCACGCCGCGCGTCCGCCAATACTTTCCCGAAACCCTACTCTGGAGTCCGGAAACCGTGACAGATGCCCAGGGCCACGCGCAGCTTCGATTCAAGCTGGCCGACAACATAACGACTTGGACCATGTCCGTTATAGCCTCAACCTTGGATGGGCACGTCGGCACCGCGCAAAAAGATATTTCGGCGTTTCAGCCTTTTTTTGTGGAACACGATCCGCCAAAGATTTTAACGCAGGGTGACGTGATCTCGCTGCCTGTTGTGCTCCGCAATTACCTGAAACAGCCGCAGTCCGTAAACGTCGAGATGAAACCAGAAAACTGGTTTTCCTTCCTGTCTCCGCAGGTGCAGAAGATCACTACTCCGGCCGGAGGCAGCGCCGACGCAATTTTCGCACTGCGGGCGGAAATCTCGACAAAGGCAGGCAAACAGCGCGTCGTCGCCTCCAATAAAGAAATGGGCGATGCCATCGAACGCGTGCTCGCCGTTCATCCAGATGGGGAAGAGATCTCAAAATCGATTGTCGATATGATCGCAGGCAACCAGTCGACAGTGAATTTTGATACATCGGAACACGCGATTCGCGGTTCGAGCGAAGCGCTGCTAAAGCTATATCCAAATCTAATGGCCCACGTCATCGAAAGCGTTCAGGGAATCGTGAGTCGGCCCGCTGGATGCGCGGAGCAAGTTGCTTCGACTACGCTCGCAAGTCTACGCGCGCTGCGCATCTTGCAGAAGGCCGGACAAGATGATCCCGCGAAACCCGGGAATCCCAACGCCGTCGTGGCCCGCCATGCAAGGGAATACGTCCGAGAAGGGTACGAAAAGCTGTTTTCCTATCGCGAGTCCGACGGTGGCTTCAGCTATTGGGGAAAAGGCGGCTCCAATTTGGCGGTGACTGGCCACGTCCTGCGTACCCTGACTGACTCGAAGGCCTTCACAGAAGTGGACCAGAAAGTGGTCGATGGCGCGCGCGATTTCATCATCAAACAGCAGCAGCCTGATGGAAGCTGGACCTCAAGCTACTGGCCGGACTATAAGCCGAAGCCGGACGCGACGCTGACCGCTTACCTCGCGAGGGTGCTTGCCACGACCAATGTCCTTGTTGGCCCAGATGGAAAAAAGGCGACGAACGCGGCCGTCGAAAAAGCCTTACATTTCTTGGAGGACCGTCTGGACGAATGGAAAGAGTCTTATCTCGTGGCCAATTACGCCCTCGCCGCCATCGCCACCGGTCGCAGCGACTTTCAAGAAAAAGCGCGTCAGCAACTCTTGAGCATCGCGCACGATGAGGGTTCCGCTACCTACTGGAATGTCGAGTTGAACACCACTCCTTTCTACGGATGGGGACGTGCCGGCCGGTTGGAAACGACGGCGTTGGCCGTGGAAGCACTCTCGATGTTACCCGCTTCGGCCGACGTGGATGGGCAAACAGCAAAGCAGGCGCACCGTGGTTTGCTCTTTCTCTTACAAGGCAAAGATCGTTATGGCGCCTGGTTCTCCACCGCAGCTACGGTGAATGTGATTGACGCGATCATTGCCGCGATGCCTATGGGAGAAATTCCAGGTGGGTCGTCCACAGCAACAGTGTGGTTGAACGGGCAGCAGATAAGTTCTGTGCGCATCCCGGCGCCCTCGGAAGTGACAGGTCCCGTTCTCGTGGAAATGCCGGGGACGATACAAAATGGCCGAAACGAAGTTGAAATCCGGAGACCGCAAGATACTTCGCCTCTGATGACCCAGGTTGTTTCCTCCGAATATGTGCCTTGGGATTCTTCCGCCGGGACAAGAGACAATAATGTGAAGCTTGGCGAAACGCGAGCGCTGCGGCTCGACGTTCGTTTTGACAACACCAAAGCAAAAGTGGGCGATGCCGTGCGGTGTACCGTCAAGGCGGAAAGGATTGGATTTATGGGCTACGGCATGATGCTCGCCGAAATTGGTTTGCCTCCGGGCGTGGATGTCGACCGTGCCTCTCTCGATGCGGCATTGGAGAGCTATGGGAGTGGGCGCTACGATGTCCTCCCAGATCGCATCGTCTTCTATTTGTGGCCAAAGGCCGGAGGAACGGAATTCAGCTTTTTGTTCAAGCCAAGATTCAGGATGGAAGCCAACACCACGCCATCGCTCCTGTATGACTATTACAATCCCGAAGCACGGTCCGTCGTGATGCCTGTGAAATTCATTATCAATTAGCCGTTGGTGCTCGTCGGTCGCACCTGCGGTCAGATTCGCCGGCAGTCCGTCGTGATACGACGCCCAGTCGTTTGCCGCTCACGACCAAAGCCCCTCTCACCTGGCGTGACTCGCAGCTAGAAGACACTCTGACTTTTCACCCTTTCCCCGCAATCGTTGCTAACTAATGGGGTCTGGCTTTTCACGCCAATTCCTACTGAGGGTGGTAGCCCGCCACCCTTTTTTTGCCGCTCATCTTCCTGGGCACTGCTTCGGGCTTTTGGGCGCTCCAGAAAAATGGGGCACCCTGCGCCTGCCCCGGTGTCCTGAAACTGTTCACGAGGACCGCCAATTGTTTGCGGTCTGAATGCGGTCGCCTGAACCTCAACAGTGACAAGAAAAACCACGTTTACATGACACTATGATTTTCTGGAAGCCAATCGTGAGAATGCAACTTCATAAACGCTTGAATGCAAGAGGTTTGGCTCCCCGGGCTAGATTCGAACTAGCAACCCTTCGGTTAACAGCCGAACGACCAACTTCATCAGAACTTGTCGGAGTTGGCCCTAATCGAAGGAATCCTCAGCTCCACCTCTGTACCAGAATCCAGCTCACTCCAAACCGCCAACTTGCCGCCCATAAGTTTGGCGCGCTCGCGCATGCCACGCAGGCCGTAGTGTCCGGGGCGCCCGCCTTCATCAAGATGCTTCGCGTCAATTCCTTTCCCGTCATCCCGCACCCGCACTCGGAGCTGCCTTTCGTCATACCGGATTTTCAACCAGTTGCAGGAAACTTAGCTCCATTTCAGCGGGTTAGCTCCAAAACGCGGCCAGCAAGAGAGTCCACTGCTCGCCGCTGGGCGTCACCGATCACGTGCGGGTATTTCTGCAAGGTAATACGCGCATCGCCGACCCGCTTGGAAATCATCGTTAGAGCGTTGATATTTACTGCGCTATCTTTGTAGCGAAGCGTGGGATCGGTGCCATATTCATCAGTCACCATCGCCGAAAAGAGGCTATCTTTGGAGCAGTTGATGCGCGAAGGTTGTGGGACTTCCCTGCTGCTTGCGGAGTTTATGCGGAAGCCACCGAGCTGCGGCCACGAAATGTTTCGCGGGGCGCAAAACGAATCTTCCACGCGGCCGAGGCGAATTTGAAATTGCGCATGAAAGTGTTTTTCGACTCGCCTTCAGGGCGCTTTACCCAGCGAGTCGGAACTTCGACGGCGGTATAGCCCAAACGGACCGGCTTCAAGACCGCCTCCGCGCAAAATTCGTGCTGTCCATATTCCCAGTTCACGCCGCGAAGAACTTCCACTTTCATGAGACGGTAGCCAAAAGTGATGTCGTGAATGTGGATTCCGTAGAGCGTTCGGAAAATCAAGTTGTAGCCGTAATTCAGAACCAGCTTGATCGGATCGTAGCCGGCGAAGCTGCCCTTGCGGAGCCAGCGGCTGGCGCAAACGATGTCCACGCCGGTTTCCTGCACCGTTTTAGCCATGAGCGCCGCGTCGTCTGGATTTGTCTCTAGGTCGCTCGAAAGTATTAGCCCGTGCGTGCCGGTCATGTGTGGAATCAATTCGCGGTACGCCCAGCCGATTCCGGGATTGTCCGATTGCATGTACGTCCGGACGACCGGATCGGTTTGAGCAAGTTTGTGGCAAAGATCCAAGCAGTCTTTAGTCGATTTTGGCGAGACGATGATCAAGAACTCGGAGAGAAGCGGGCCGAGGCTGGCCTTGAGCCGATCGAGCGTGGCCACGAGCAAATCCGTTTCGGAATAAACGGCGACTAGAGCGCTGAGTCTCATATTCGTTTGGGTGTTCATGGGCAATCTCACCTTGTTCCCAGAATGGTGCGGCAACCGCTCACCCAGGCTAGCATGTGGAATGCAAATTGATGAAAATATCCGCGAGCTGGATCGGTCCAGAATGAGCCGTGGAACCGCTCGACGGCATCTTCGAACAAGGGCTAAGCGAGAGATAGGCGTCAATATAGTTTTTGCCTTCGAGCTTCACACTGCACAACCAGGGGAGAATGTCTTCCAGCAGAACGATGCATGCCCATTCGCGGCCTGCATCCTTAATGTAATTGTGAGAATTACGCTTGCGGTCGACAAGCGGCGTGCTGAACCGCACGACTCCGCCAAGCTGCTTCACGCATGCCTGCGCGAAATAACGGGAAAAGATGTCTCCGTAGCGGTCGATGGTGGTGCCGGAAATTGGATACCCCATGCGAATGAAATAATGCAAAGGAGTCATATCGCGGCGAAGGCCCGTATTCTGCGTGTTGACGGGGGCCCAGGATTTTTCACCGAGCACAAGGGAGCGGCCGCCGAACTTCTTCACTTTGGGCGACGACACCAACCAAGTAATGGCGTCACAGTCGGGATCAGTCAGCCAGAGACCGGCATTGACATGGACATCGGCCGCGGCTTTCTTGATCTCCCAGTTTTCTGATTTGTGCCGCGCGTAATACGGAAAGCCGCGTGGGTACGGCGTTGCTGGAGTAGACCAGTCGAGCATGGCGCAAATGTTTGCGAAACCCGCGCCAACTAGCATTGTCGGCGCGTTGCCAGAGGCAGGGGTAACCTCAGCAGCCTCCCATTGGACTCCCGCACACAAACCTTCGCAGTCTGTCGGAGGGCCCTCCATGATGTACAGAACAAAGCTCTCATCAGTCAAGCCAGAGCATTGTTCAGTTTCCTGCTCTTTTTGCTCTGCCTTTCACACGAACCTGTGCCGAAACAGCTTGGAACCAGGCCTCTAGAATAGGCTGTTCGGTCGCAGGCACAACTCCCTTGGAGATCAAAGTTTTCCAATAGAGGAGGGCGGTTTCCGCCAATGTCCCCTCCGCCCCTAGTTCCCACTCGGCATCGAGTATGCGTGCAATTTCATCATTTCCCACATAACCCGGCACTTCGTCGCGAAAGTCCCGCAATAGATCGTGTTTATTCCGAAGGTGCCGAACGGTAGCAGCATGGAACGAAACTCGCTTGTTATGTGCCCATAAGGCAGCCTGCGCCACGAAGGAGCGCCAAATGTCAGTCATCCGAAAGCTTACGTGACAAGGCAAATACAACAATGGAAAGGCTTCTTTGAAGAATGCGGTGTTTTGGGAATTAAATGGGCACCAAGCACCAGCCTGTGGCACCACCGCGTCGCGACGATTGAAATCAATCGGGTCCCTGTATAGCAACCGATAGATCGCGTCAACATCTGGATCGCCATCCGCAAGAAACTGTTGGACCGGACAATCGAATTCGGTCGGATTGCCGAGTGGCGGAGCGGAGTGTACTGCAGTCAACGACAATCCACGCGGCCATATCATAGCATCTGTAAAATAGCGATAGACGTTCACCCAACCCTTTACTTCGATGGGCTGTGCAAGTAGGGTCTGGCGCAGGGCGTTTCCGAATTGTTCGCCGGGAATGTTGTCGTCGTCCGTTTCCAAAACCAGCTGTGCTCCATTCCGAATAGCGTAAAGATAACCGAGATTTTTTCGTGAGTAGTGCCGAACTGGAATTAGCTTGGCGATTCTTCCAAAAAGGTCATATTGATCTTCGATTGAAAGATATGTGATATTCGGAGCAGTCCAACCTTTTGGCGTTTTGGTATCTCCGACGACTACTGCGCTCCAACCTTTGGCGCACAGCGAAGAGATAGAGTCAATAGCAACAGTAGGAAGCTGCACCGTAGTTATGACAATCCAGCGATTTGGTTCGGTGCAGATTGCGACGTTGTAGCTCATAGGCCCACGACCCGATACATTTTGTCACAATTTCCGTGCTGGTGAGGGCCCATCTCAACAGCATTCAGGAAGTACTCGTGGACGAATAACCTTGCCGGAGGAGTTCCATGTCCTGTTTTTACGTATTCCCGAATTTTTGTGAACGCAGTACTGGTGGCAAATACTACTCCACCACAAAACGCCAAACCTAATCGTGCTCATCTTCCTTGCTTGGCATCTGTTAAACCACGCGAGCGCGGTTTTCAGCCACGAGTTCAACCGAGCGATGATGAACGCATTCCGGAAATGGTATCGCTCCGATGTGGTCCAACCGCTGCTGGACACTGAGGTCCACTTTGCCTACATGCCGTCGCTATTACCCCGGCAGGTCGGATGGAACCTGTCCGCTCGTGCGATTCCATCCTCTTCGGCCTTCCACGAAACCGGGGCGGGTCGGCTCCTGCATTAGTCTTTTCGAGGCCCACTCAGCGTTCCACCACCTTTCACGGCGCACCCGGTAAGGCGACTGACCAGGGGTTAGCAATTCACATTGCGTGCGCACTGTCCTCTAGCAGTTAAGGGAGTACAGGTCTGAAACAGTGTGCCCCCGGCTTTTCATCTACGCGTCCGTCACCGCCCGGGCCTTAACTCAGGTACTTCCACTCCGCCCATGATTCCTGCAGGCTCTTCTTGGGGCGCCGACAAACGAAGATCGTAAGCCGGGACTCTTCCGGAATTGCGTACTGCGGCGAGACGCTCGCTACGGGCGTGATTTCGTCATAAAACTGGCGTAACTGACGTTCGGTAAACCCAATCGCAATGGCAACTTGGCCGGTCATCGCCCCAGGTCCCCACAACCCGTACTGGTTGTGACCGCTAATGGGTCGCGGCAATCCCAGCTTCGAGCCGAAGTAGTCTATGGCGGAGGCTTCCCCATAGTTGTAGGCAAGCACGACCGCTTGAGCGCGCTCGGACTCCGGCAGCGTCTGGTAAACGCCTGCCACCGCGCGCACCTGCTCCGGCCAGCCGAACATATCCCCGAAGAATTGCGGCAGCTCGCCCTGCGGCACGCTTTCCACGTGAATCGCTTGCACATCCCAGAAACGCGTATAGCGAACTGTAGCTTCAACCGGAAGAATCGGTATCGCTAGCGGAGCCGCAATCACTCCGCCGATCAATAATGGCACTGCTATCGTCGGCCGCAACCACGCTCCTGCTCGTTGAACCAACCGCAGTTCAATCCAGACTGAGCCGGCTGCCAGCAACATAACGTACGCGGGCGCGAGGTAATAGATTTTCCCGTGCAGGATGAGCATCTCCGACAGAACTGTGAAATATGCCCAGGCCAGTACGGCATACCTTTTTCCTAGCGGATCTCGCAGCAAAAACCACAGGCCGGCCATCCAAATTGGTGCGGCCAGGGGATGTGTCAGCAAGGTTTGTTGCCAGATGTATTCCCACGGTGAAACGATCACGAACTTCGTACCCGTCACCGCGTGAAACAACGCCAGCGTTGGCCAGCCATTTTGAATTTCCCAAAGCAAATTAGGAAGGAAGCAAAGGAATGCGATTCCGGCCGCCAGCCAAATCCACGGTTGCCGAAAATGCTTCCTCGCAGAGGTCGCCATCAGCCCAAGGGCAATCCCCGAACCAAAAGAGAGCATTGAGTGTTTGTTCAAAATCCCAATACCCGCACAGAGTCCGAACAGGAGCCACAGCTCTGGATTTCCGCCATTCAGAATGCGCAGCACAATCGCCGCGCACGCCATCCAAAACAAGGGCTCAAACGCATTCATCGAGAAAAAACTGTCAAACGTCAGGTAGATCGGAGCTAGCAACACGCAAAATGAGGCGAGAAACTGCGCGTACTTCCCGCCACCCAGCTCCCGAGCCAGCCACCCCCCAAGAAGCACCTTGGCCGAAGCCGATAGTGCCGGCAAAAAGCGCAAGGCTGAGAGCGAATCGCCCAGGAGCGCGCGACTAAGGCGGGCGAGAAACGGAGCGAGAGGCGCGTGGTCGACATAGCCCCAAGCCAGGCGCTGTCCACAAGCGGCATAGTAAAGTTCATCACGAAAGAATCCAAACCGGCCGCTGAACGCCACGTGGAGAGCGACCGCAGCAATCGCTAAAGCGTACACTGCCCCGCTCAGTGGCAGCGAAGCGGCGGCCGCGCGAGTTACTTCGCCTCGCTCCCTCTGGTCACCGGATGTAGCCAGAATCTCCTTTTGGACTTCGAAAACCGCACCGAACATACGCCCATCCCGCCCGAGCCGACCGGCCCCACAGATCTCATACGGTCCCAGCGTTGAGCCGGAAGCAAGCGTCATGAGTGGAGGGATTATAGCTTCAGAACTGCCAAAGAGTGGTCAAGGAAATCATTCGGCCGAGACTTCGAGGTACATTGAGCAATGGCCTGCTTGCCCCAGTTCTCTGTATTATTAGGGTCAACTTAATCACAATTTGCCCGGACCCGAGACAAATCGAGGGGATTTTATTTACCTTCTCCTTTCAGTCTTTGATCTCCATTTGCGGCCATTTATTACAATTCGCCTGACACCTACACGACACCAGAGATGAATCGTGAGAATGACTTTTTGTAACTGACTGAAAGAGAAGGGGAATTTGGCTCCCCGGGCTAGATTCGAACTAGCAACCCTTCGGTTAACAGCCGAATGCTCTACCATTGAGCTACCGGGGAACGGTTTGGCTATCTTTATAAGATTGTAGCAAAATCCACCGCGTCCTGTTCAAGTGAGACTTCGCTTCACGCGGCACGTCGCGGTGAGAATTGATTTCAGCCGCCGAATTCACGCGCATCCGTCTTACACATCGCACAAATCTGCGGCTTGCCGCAGCGAAGTCAGCGGGTCGCGTGAGGGCACGAATTCGTGCGCTACGTAGCCCTGATAATTGGCCGCCGCGATTCCGCGCATCACGCCATCCCACTGCACTTCCTGCGCGCCGTCGAGCTCATGCCTTCCTGGCACTCCGCCGGTGTGGAAATGGCCGAGCCACTGGATGTTTTGCTGGATGGTTCGAATCAGGTCGCCCTCCATAATCTGCATGTGGTAAATGTCGTAGAGCAGTTTGATGCGCGGCGAATTAACGGCCTCGACCACCTTCACTCCCCACGCCGTGTGGTCGCACATGTAATCTTTGTGGTCCACCTTGCTGTTGAGCAGTTCGAGGCAGATCGTTACGCCGTTGTCTTCCGCAATTTTCTTCAGGCGATTGAGGCCAGCGATGGTGTTTTTCGCACCCTCCTCGTCGGACATGCCCGCGCGGTTTCCGGAGAAAGTGATCACGTTGGGCACTCCCGCTTTGGCCGCCAGCGGGATATTTTTGCGAAAGCCATCTTCAATTCTTTGATGGTTTTCGACGCGGTTCAACGCCGTGGGAATTTCACCCCCGCCTGCATATCCCATCGTGCAAACCAGGCCATGCCGGCCAGGTACTTCATATTCTTCCGGGCCCAAGAGGTCTACACCTTTCAAACCAATCTGCGCGGCATAAACACAAAGGTCGTCGAGAGGAATCTTCTGGTAACACCAGCGAGAAACCGATTGCTTGATTTGCCCCTTGCGCTTGATCGGAGTGTTTTGCTGCGGCCAGGACATCGAAGGCATTGAGGCCATAGTCGCTCCCGTGATTGCAGTCTTCAGCACAGTGCGCCGCGATAGTTTAGTCATGGAAAATTCGTCTCCCCACCGAATTGTGTCTTGAGAGTCTTCAGGCCAACCTGGAAAGCAGAGTCTGAAGATCGGTTGCTGCCGTTGATTCGGTGCCGCGCGGCATGGACGGCCCAATGGCCACAGCCTCGTTGTGATTCTCAAACCATACGAGGAACGAACTTTGCTCTGCCCCCGGCAGCCGCTGCTGATTCAGCCAGTTGTAATACGCTCCCATATCCGCATCAACCAACGATCCCGTGGGATCGAGCTCCGCGCTCTTATCGCTTCCCGAAAGCATCTCGTTCATGGGCTTCTGACGCTGCCGCGGTGCGAAACGTACCAGCAATGTAAGCGGCTGGGCACGCCGCAGCGCCTCTCGCGCCGCCCATTGCGCAAACGTAGTGCTGAAAACTTGCGTGCCGGAACCCTCGGTCAGCAGCTTTACCTGAAAGCGATCCAAAACCTCGCGCCCCGGCTTGCTCGAGTTGCCGCTCGAGTCTCGAGCCGCGCCCTGCCCCACACCAAGATCCGCTGGTCGTATCTGCGCCAGCAGTGTGCGAAGTGTCTCCGGTCCCATGCCGGGCCGTTCGATCTCCACGCGTATTTTATTCGACAAGGCTGACCGAGCCGGCTCTAACGCGTGATAGGAGACGCACGTCAGTGCGGCATCGTAAGCGGCTTCTTGTCCACCGTCTATATACCAGTGGGCGTGCGGTAGGGGATGAGCTTTCGCGCGAAGAGCCACCGCATCTAAAAGCTGCCTTAGTCCATTTGCCGGCTGCACTCGGCTGAAGTACACGCCGTGCGGTCTAAGCTTTCGAAACAGCGGCTCGTCCGGCGTTGTCACGCCCTGGCCGATCACGGCAATCCCCAGCCTGGGCATCGCGGGAGGTTCTGGAGGCACAGCGGCTCGCAAACGTTCGGCGTAGGCGAGCGCCGCGCTGCGAAAAGCATCCAGTTGGTGCGTCGTCCAAAGGTAGGACGAAAGCTGCTCCACAAACTGCGCCGGCGCGTTTATCCAATCGAATTGTTCCAGCTGCGAGGAAAGCCGTATTTGCGCAAATCCTTGAAACCATGCCTTCACCTGTTCGGCGGAAAGCGAGCTGAGATTGGCCAACTCCTTCTCAAGAGCTTTGCGCTCTGCCGGGAACTTGAAATCGTAGTCGATGACCTCTCGCAAAAGGCTTGGCAGGAAACTCAGCGGCAGGCGCTGGAGAGCGGCGAGGTTGCTCGTAACCAGCTTTCTTGCTTCCGGCGGGTAACCGTTGAATTGCTCGGGCTTGAGCTCAATGAGAGGCATACCGTCACGCGAGCTCAGCGATGGGCTTGCCTTGCGCCAGCGCCGCGGAAAATCCGAGGATCGATCCGAGAGATGGCACAAGATCGGTGGAATCCAGCGGCCGTTCAACGACGATACCTTCTCGCACGCCTGCGCCCATGGCCATCATCCAGGTGGTGCGCGATAGCGCATCGCCAGTTCGGTGATGCTGAAACCCGTTGCCCCCCGAATCCTCGTCCGAGTCGCGGCCAAAGTCCGGCAAAATAAAAAGTGTCGTGTTGCCCGCGTATTCCGGCTCATTCTGAATCGTTTTCCAAAGCTCAGCGCAAAGCCGGTCGGTGCGTCGAATGCCTTCGATGTAAAGCGAATAGGCGCCCGCATGCGCGATGTCGATATCGTGCAGCGTGATCCACAATAGACTTGGCGCGAGTTGCCGCATCAACTGGCGTGTGATGTACACAGAAAGTTCGTCGGGGCTGGAAAGAGTGAGGGCATGTTTTTTGAAGTCGTCCACGGAAAGCTTTAACAGCATCTCTAGCTGTTGCAATTCGAATTCGCCTCCACTGAGCTCCGGGGCGTAAAAGGGTGTTTCATAGTTGTCGCGCAAAAGATGTTCGTAATCCGCGCCGCCTGAAGTTGCCGCAGTCAAAAGATGTTTGGGCAAAATCACGCGCGCGCCTAAACCCGCGCCGTACGAACGGTGATTGCTCTCGCCGATACGATTGAAGCCGTTGCTCGGCGCGACGACCCATGCATCGGACGACGGGCGCTTTAAATCCTTGCGAAAGTATTCGAACGCCGTCGGATGTTCCGGTGGTAGGGATGCAAAATTGTTGATGGTTTCATAGACTCCAGTCGCGAGGCTGGCGGTGGCGACGTAGTGGCCAAGAATTCCGCGGTTAATAACCTGTGTGAAGATCATGGACTGCGGAATCAGTTCCTTCATCAGGTGAGGAATATTCTCCTGACCTTCGGGCGCAAAGGTTTCCTGGTCGCGCGCACCTCCTCCGAAGGTGATGACGACCACTTTCCTTTTCTTTTGGGGAACCCCGGCCCGGGCCAGCATTCCGGAGCCAAGTAGTGTGCCGCCCAGGGTGACTCCGGCCGCGCTGCGCAGAAACTCCCGGCGCGTGAAGGCCAGCCGCCGGGCCAATTCCAGGGGGCTAAGAGCTGAATCGTTTAACCTGTTTGGCGACACACGGGCCGAATTCTGCGCTACTCGCAAACGCGGTGATGATTGGCAGGTCATTGTAAACGCAATGCTTAGCGTAAACTACGCTGCGGCTCTCCGGATGTCAAGCAACGCCACAAATGGAAAATTGACGCGCGCCAGACACTCTTTCGACGGGATCTGGATTCGTCGAGGAGAGGCTTTGTATTTAACCAACCGGTCAAATACAGCGCCCTTTCTAGCCCCCACATCGGGTCGTGCCAAGCTCAAGGCTTGGCCGATGGGGAGTCTTTCGCCGCGAAGACAAATTGACGAATCTCCGCCCTTTGTTTCTCCAGTTCGGCCAGTTTCTCTTCGTTGATCTTCCGAGAAACCTGAAACTGCTCCTGGGCAGCGTCCTTCTTTCCGGTGCGGACATAAGCCTGCCCCAAACGGTAGTGGGCGTCGCCAAGATCAGGGCTCAACTCCAAGGCTCGCACATACTCCGGAATTGCCGCGGCATACTCGCTCTGATCCGAGTAGAGATTGCCCAGTTGCAGATGCGCTTCGGCGAGCTTTGGATCGAGATCGAGGGATTTCTTCAGAAGGGACTCAATCTGGTGGAGGTCCAGGCTCGAATCTTGAGCCCGTTTTCCTTTCCACAAACTCATTGCGTAATAGTAGAGGGCCCGTGCGTTGCGTGGCTGGAGTTCAGAGAAACGTTGGAACCGCTGGATGACATCGTCGGCCTGGCTCGGTGAACTATCGTAGGCTCTGGACAGAAACAGGTAACAGCTCGGATCGGAAGGGTTTAGGTCCGCGGCCCGGAGCAACGATTTGACGGCGTCATCGTAGTTTCCGTGCGCATAAAGAGCCATCCCAAGCCCGATCGATAGCCGGGGCGAAGCCGGATAACGCTGAACAGCGTCCTGGAAGACTTCAATCGCCGGTCCGAGCGTCCGGTGAATCAGGAGCTCGCTGCCCCAATCAAACAGGTTGCTTTCGCTGGGATCGGCGTGAGCGGCAATTTCGTACTCGTTGACCGCTGGCACGAAGTTCCCAGCTTTTTCTTCCACTTCGCCGAGCAAGTTGTGCAGTTCGGCGGTGTCCTTAAGTTTTAGGAGCAGCAGGATTTGCTGGCGAGCCTCGGGAAGCCGCCCGGAGAGAAGATAGGCGAGAGATAAATCGTATCCATTGTCATAGGAGGTCGGATCGATGCGCTGGGCGTGCTCAAGGTAAGGCACGGCATCGGAGATCTTTTTGGATTGCACATAGAACTCGGCGAGGTTGTGGTTTGTGTCGAAGTTCTGGGGTTCGAGCTCAGCGGCCTTCTTGAATTGTTCGCCGGCGCGATCGATCCTTCCCAGGTGAACGAGATTCGCGGCGAGATTGGTCCGCGCGGGCGCGGAATTGGGGTTTAATCGGACGGCTTTCTCAAAGTGAGCGTTGGCAGCAGCGTCTTTGGATTGCGCGGAGTACGCCAGGCCCAGAAGCTCGTGAACTTCAAAACTCTCGGGGACTTGCTTGAGCAGGTCTTCCAACTTGGCGGCGGCTTCGGCGAAGTGCCCCGAATCATTCAGGGCGACGGCTGCCTGAAATTCCTGGTCGAGACGCTGGTCCTGGTTGGGGCGTGAGGCGATAGGGGACGCGCAAGCCAAGAGAATGAAAAGAATAGCCTTGATGGAATGGGTTCCGATGCCCACGGCGCTCTTAGGTTATCACTGGACGATTAGAGGACAAAGTTTAGGGAGAAAAAGGGATCCCCGTAAAGCGCCCTCGACGCGCGCTCTACGGGGAGGGGTGTGAAGCTGGTTTAGAATACCAGCTTCAAAGCAAACTGAATCTGCCGCGGATCATAGGGAGCATCGCGCGTAGCGCCTATTTTGCCGAAGTTCGTTGTATTGGTGAAATCTCCGGCACCCGAGACAGCTACGACGCCGTTGCCGCCGAAATTCGGGGCGTTGAAGTTGGGGTGATTCAGGATGTTAAAGAACTCGGTGCGGAATTGCAGAGTAAAGCGCTCCGAGATCGCGAAATTCTTAAAGATCGAAAAGTCCAGCCGGTGGAATCCGGGACCCGGCACTTGCGTTAGTCCACCGAGGGCTGCAGAACCCGTTAAGGGCACACATCCCGCTGGGGAAGTGGTGGGCACCCCGCCCGGTCCGAGGATGCACGGTTGAGCAAACGCGGCCGGGTTACCGTACCAACTCAACTTGCCATCTGAACTGTTGTGAAGGCCGAGATCCAGCGGCTGGCCTTTCACACGAAGGTCCCCGCATCCCAAACCAGCTGCCGTACCGCTAGGGCAACTGAGGCCGATCGGCTGGCCGCCTTGTAGCGTCGTGGACCAGATAACGCTCCAACCGCCAACCATCTGGTTCTTAACTCCCGTGGCGTCGTTGGCGAAACGTTTGCCTTTGCCGAAGGGCAATTCGTAGCCGCCGCTGAAGTGGAAGACGTTTCTGATATCAAACGCAGCCAGACCGTAATCGAAATGGATGCCGAGGCCAGGTACACTTGGTGCCCGGTAGCCTGCTACGCTCCCGCCATTGAGCAGGTCACCCGCGTCGGAGATCGTCTTCGAGTAAGTATAGGCGAAAAGGAAGTTTAGACCGCCGGCGAACTGCTTCTCGACCTTTGTTTGTAGTCCCTGGTAGATGCTGTTCCCTTGGGTGGCGGCATAACTGCTGCCGCGCCCGAAATCCGGATAGGGAACCAGGGAGGCCTGATTGGCGTTGTTGTCTGTGATAACGGGGACGTTGTTGCTGCTGGGGAAGGTCTCCAGGTGGCGGGCCTGCGAAGTTACGTAGCCCGCCTGCACAGACATCGTGGGCGTAAGTTGGTATTGAAGCGTGAGGTTGCCGCTCATCGAGTAGGGAGTCAGGTAGTTAAACTGAATTCCGCGCAAGGCCAATCCACTGGCGTTAACTAAAAGCGGACTCAGTGGAGTGCACGAGAATCCAGCTTCGTAGGTCGCCAAACCGTTCATCGGATTTGCGCCGATTCCGCCGCAGGGAGTGCCTCCAGGCCCAGCCGTGGCATAGGGATATAGGCCCGTGGGATCGAACGCACCCGCGCCCGTAGTCTTAAGGCCGGGGAAGAAGGAGAAGTTGAATTGGAACGGATAGTTTTCGCCGATGTTCGGCGAAAAGCCGCGATTTTCGAATCCGTTGTAGAAGATCCCAAATCCGCCGCGTACGACCAGCTTTGGATTAATCTGGTATGCAAAACCGAGACGAGGAGAGAAATTGGTCTTCTGCGAATTTCCGAGACCAGCACCATACTGGTTGGTCGCCAGACATTTGATTCCGTCTTGCGCGAGCAACGTCGTAAAGCTGGTGGAGACGAAAGTATTGGCGCAAGAATCCTTCCCTGGCATCAAGTAGGTTGGGGATCCATTCAGATCCGGCACGAAGTTGGCCTGATTGGAGTGGTGCTCGAAGACCAGGCCAAAGAAGTCATAGCGCAACCCAAGATTGATCGTCAGCTTGGGAGTGATCTTCCAGTCGTCTTGCGCGTAACCGCCATAATAATTTTTGCCGTTATCAGTCAAGGAGATGTTCGAAACGTAGACGCCATTGGCTCCCCCGACATAATCAATTCCGCCCGGGACAGTCGCTGTTTCCGGAATCAAGAGGAAATCTGCAATGCCTACGTTGCCAGAATTTCCTCCTGGGGGTTCTGTGTATCCGCCGTAGTTGAACTGACCATGAGACCAAGGCGGCTGCAAAGTCGAAAACTTGACGTGTTGATATTCAATGCCCATCTTGAAAGTGTGTTTCCCATAGATCTTGGTCACGTCATCGGTCAGTTGAAAGGTGGAACTAACCTCATTCGAGGGCAAGAAGGCGTTGCTCCCCAAGGTCGAAAGGGCACCGATTCCAAAGGCCGGAAGACCTCCGTTGCCAGAGCCCTGCGGAATGTCCTGGACGCCATATTGGGCCGGAAGACCGTCCTGGTCTGCCACAGGGCTTTCGCGGGTGGTATGCAGGTAGTTGAAGCCGGCACGCAACTCGTTGATCAGTGTTGGAGAAAATGTATGCGTGTATCCAATTGCGGTCTGCTGTGCGTTGGCGGTCTGCGGGCCTTGCTGGAACGCGCCGCCGTCCGCGACGCCGCCGAAGATGCCGGGAATGAATTGCGGATCGTCGGTTAAGCTGAATCTGAAGAAGAACTGGTTCTTCTCGTTAAAGTTGATATCCATTCGGGTGTCGAAAGAGTTCCTGTGTTCAAAAAGCTTGGGGGAGTTGCCAAAATTACCGAATGTCCCAGAGGTCGTAGGGAGTGGAAAAAGGTTGAGAAGCTTTATGGAATCAGGATTGATGCGGCCAAAGGGGAGCATATTCAAATTGCATCCCGCCATGGTAAAAGTCACGGTACTGGCGGCACAGGTACCGAAAGGATCCCGGGTAAACCCTGTACTCGTCGCCACCAAACCACTCACCGGATCGACGGAACCCTTGGTGACCAAACGGGTTGTGGCAGGATCATAAATTGTTCCCTTGGGAACCGTACGTCCCAAGTCGTCAGTGGTGGTGCCGGATTGAGCAGTGATGTAGTCCTGCAGGTCCAGGAAGGGCCCCCCAGCGGTCCAACTGGCTCGTTCCGCAGCGGTCGGGACCGTACCATTGAGAATAGTCCCCTGGACACGGCGGAGACCTTCGTAATCTCCGAAAATGAAAACCTTGTTTCGTCCATTGAAAACATGAGGAATAACCACCGGGCCGCCGGCAGTAAATCCGAACTGGTTCTGCCGCAGTTCGCCCTTCTTGACGCCATTGGCGTTTTCAAAGAAGTCGGCAGCGTCGAGCTTATCGTTGCGGAAGAACTCCCACACATCCCCATGGAACTCGTTGGTTCCGGACTTGATGGTGGCATTGAGAACGGCGGCGCCAGAACGGCCGAACTGCGCACTGAAACCCGATGTTTGCACCTTGAATTCTTGAACGGCATCTACTGGAGGTAGAACGACGAAATTCGTACCGTTGAGGAAGTCCACGGTGTCCGAGTTGTTGTCGATACCGTCGAGGAGGTAGTTATTCTGGGCCGGGCGAAGGCCGTTGGCCGAAAAAGCCCCGCTGGCCGCGTTACCGCGCGTGTCCGCCTGGGGCGTGTTAACGCCGGCGGCGAGCTGCGCCAGGAACGTGAAATTCCGGCCATTGAGGGGAAGATCATTGACGCTCCGCGAGTCGACCACTTGGCCTACCGAAGCGTCTTGCGATTGGAGCACGGGAGCAGCCGCGGTGACCTCGACCGTGGTCGTGACATTGCCGGGCTTCAAGCTGAAGTCCGCGACTACGTTTTCACCCACATTGACCGTTATATGCGGCCTAACGATCGTCTCGAACCCTTGGAACGTGACAGTAATCTTGTAACTGCCGATCCTGACAGGCGTAAATTTGTACCCTCCGTCCGGTCCGGTAGGAACGGAGATGGTAGCGGTCGTGCCTTCGTTGACGAGCGTTACCGTGGCTCCGCGGACGGCTGAACCGGAGGCGTCAGTGACGGTCCCCAAGATGGAGCCGGCGTCCACTTGCGCCCGGAGCGGCGACACGCACAAGAGCGTGAGCACACACACGGCGATCATCCCCAAGAATGCTCGCCCGAGCAACCCTGAACCTATCAATCGCTTCATGAACTTCCTCCTAAGATCGAGCACAGCGCCGTAATTCACGGAGTCACCCCCAGCGCAGGCTATCCACCGGCGCAAGCGGCCGGACGATAACTCTAATCGTTGCAACGGTTAGCCGGAGGTTCGACGCAAAGATCGAACGAATCGGGCCCTAAGAACCGTTGCCACGCGCCACAACAGAGGTCAATCAATTGGAGAAAGCCATCGCACGGAATGGACGTAAAGCACACAACCCCAATTAAGCGACCCCAAAGCACTTAACCGCTTAACCTGGCTGATATCACGCTATTTTGCATGTTGTCAAGCACTATTTTTCATTTATACTCGGCGCAGGTGCAGGATTTCTCGCTGCCGAGATTATGTTGTAGCTTAGAAATGGGTCGAGGACAGCTCATGCTGGCACTATGGGGTTAACCATTCGCGATGTGGCCAAAGCTGCAGGAGTGTCCACCGCGACGGTCTCCAACGTTTTGAACAAGACCGGAAAAGTAGGCACGCACACAAATCGCCTGGTGCTGTTAACTGTTAAGCGCCTGGGATATTTTCCGAACGCTCATGCGCGCCACCTGGCTTCGCGGGACAGCCGCACCCTCGGCATCATTGTGTCCGACATCGTGAACCCCTTCTTCCCCGAAGTGATCAAGAGTTTCGAAACGCGCGCACGGCAACTGGGTTACGACGCCATTCTCAGCGACACGAATTACGACCCACGGAGAACGCGCGAGGCCGCGGAGCGCATGATGGAGCACAACGTGCGCGGCGTGGCGATCATGACGTCGGAAATCAGTTCGCGGCTAATTTTGGAATTCGAGCGCAGAAGGATTGCCGTCACCTTTCTTGATCTCGCTCCCGTTCGCGGCTATGTCAGCAAGCTGCGCATCGACTACTTTTCGGGAATCAAGCAAATCGTCGAATACCTGCATAAATCCGGCCATCGGCGCATTGCGTTCATTGCGGGCCGGCCAAAACTGAAGTCCAACCTGGCGCGGCTGGAAGCTTACGAAAAATGCATGCGTGATGTGGGACTGGAACCCGGACCGATCGTTCACGGAGACTTGCGTTTCGAGGGCGGATTGGCGGCGGGCTTGCACATCGCGAAGCTTTCACCCCGGCCAACCGCGGTGATGTCCGTGAACGACCTGACCGCCGTGGGCGTGATCAAGGGCTTGCTAAAAGGCGGCTGCCGCGTGCCGCAGGATATTTCCGTCACGGGTTTCGACAACACCCGCCTAGCAGAGTACAGCAATCCTTCCTTGACGACCGTGGATATCCACCGGGACATGCTAGGCGAGATGGCTGCGGATGCTCTACATGAACTCTCCTGTTCCGCAAGTCCACAAGGAAGGGAATACCTGATTCCGGCTGAGCTGATTTTGCGTGAATCTTCAGGACCAGCGCCCGTGGAAAAACCCTGATCGAGTTTCTAGCGGTCCGCACTTCGCACCGTTCAATTTGCAACTTGCAGCGGCCTCTGCGGATGCAAAGCCGGCGGGTTAGCCTTTGGAACATCTCCGCCTCGATGCTAGCATGCGAAGGCCGAGCGATCGCGGCGGGGACAATCGAGAATGGCGCGCCGGAAAGATGATGACCAGCAGTTCTCGCGGCGCGCTTTTCTGAGCAAAATGCGCTGGGCGCCAGTGCTTTTCTCTCCAGCGCCTATCCACGCGCGGGCGTTCGAGTCATTCCTCCTGGAAACGCCTGGCGAATCTGGCCCTCCTCCCGAGTTTGCCGATTTTCGAATCACACCTCACTATCCGGCGAAATCTCCAATCGATGATGTGCTGCGAAAGGTTCCTCCGGGCGCGGATGACTACGTCACGGAGAAGTACGCGTTTGAAATCATGCGGCTCCTCGACGAATGGAGCCGAGCTCTCAAAGTGGGCGCACCCGCTCTCGGCGTCTTGGCGAAGTTTCTGGACACATCGATCGGAGCGTGCTCGCTGGTTCCGCTTGAGCAGAAGAGTCTGCGTTCGGAGTATGGACTCGAAGTGTTTCAAAGAAGATTTGGCAACACGATCGTGCCGGGCCGGGACCGCTTTCTTCAGGAGATGAAGAGATACCTGGCATCGATGGCGCGCGTGGACACGGCGGAATTTGAAATTATCGGGATCGAAGAACTTGCCGGATCTTCGCCACTGCTTCGGGTAGAGATTCGGTATGACCTCGCCGGCACGGCTGCCGACAAGAGGCGCGAAGAGCATATCGGGCAATGGCAGACACAGTGGTCGGTGGATCAAGCAAACGGATGGCAAGTTCGCCGCTGGGAGGCTACACGGGAGACCTTCAGCCGGGCGCGCGCGCCGATATTCATCGACGTAACCTCTCAGGCGCTTGGCGAAACGGAATCGTACAAAAAGCAGATGCTCCATGGAGTCGATTATTGGCGCACCGTTCTAGATGGAGCTTGCGGCGTGGACGTCTACGGCAATAATGGCGTGGCCGCAGGAGATTTCGACAACGATGGAATGGATGACCTCTACGTCTGCCAGCCGCCGGGACTACCGAACCGGCTGTATCGCAATCGTGGCGATGGAACGTTTGAGGACGTGACGGAAAAGGCCGGAGTTGGCGTGTTGGACAGCACGGCTTGCGCGCTGTTCGCGGATTTTGAGAACAAAGGTCTGCAGGATCTTCTGGTGGTTTGTGGAAGCGGGCCTCTGCTCTTCTCGAATCAAGGGAACGGAAAGTTTTTGCTGAAACGCGATGCGTTCCATTTCGCGCGGCCGCCGCAAGGGACGTTTACGCACGCGGCTGCCGCCGACTATGACCGCGATGGCCGCCTTGATATCTATTTCTGTCTCTACAGCTACTACCTGGGGCTTGACCAATACCACTATCCTGCTCCCTATTTCGACGCCCGGAATGGGCCTCCAAATTTTCTGCTTCACAACGAAGGTAATGGAACGTTTCAGGATCGCACCAACGCGGCGGGATTGAACGTGGATAACGATCGCTACAGCTTCGCGTGCGCCTGGGGAGACTTCAACTCCGACGGCGCTCCGGATTTGTACGTGGCCAACGATTTCGGACGAAACAATCTCTACCGCAATGACGGTGACGGGAAATTCACTGTCGTTTCCGAGGAAGCAGGCGTCGAGGATGTCGGTGCGGGGATGAGCGCAAGCTGGTTCGATTTCGACAATGACGGAAACCAGGACGTGTACGTTTCGAACATGTGGTCTTCCGCCGGTATACGCGTTTCCGAACAAAAGCGCTTTTATGAAAAGGAACCGGAAACTGTTCGCGCGCTGTACCGCCAGCACGCGCGCGGCAATTCGCTCTATCGGAATTTGGGAAATGGAAAGTTTCAAAACGTAAGCGAAGCGGCGAGGGTGGATGTGGGGCGCTGGGCGTGGTCCTCGGATGCCTGGGATTTTGACCACGACGGCTACCCGGATTTGTATGTTGCGAACGGTTACATTTCGGGGCCAAGCGCCTTCGGCCGGGACGCCGGCGAGGTTTCGAGTTTTTTCTGGCGGCAGGTCGTGGCGAATTCACCGCAGAGTCCAGCGCCCGCTGTGAATTACGAGCTCGGTTGGAATGCTATCAATGAGCTGATTCGATCAGACGCCTCCTGGAACGGTTACGAACGAAATGTTCTTTTCGTGAACAATCATGATGGAACGTTTTCCGACGTGTCGGGCATTTCTGGAGTGGATGTTCCCGACGATAGCCGGTCGTTCGCGCTTGCCGACCTCGACCATGACGGACGTTTGGAGGTGATTCTCAAAAACCGGAATGGGCCACAGCTCCGGATAATGCGCAATGCGATGAAGGAAATTGGCAACTCCATCGCGTTCCGATTGCGCGGGAAAAAGAGCAACCGCGATGCCATTGGAACCGCAGTGACGGTGGAAGCCGAAGGTCGCCGGCAGACGAAGTATCTGCAAGCTGGTTCCGGGTTTTTATCCCAGCACACCAAGGAACTTTTCTTTGGCGTCGGAAAAGCGGAGGGAACCGTTCGCGCGACCATTCGTTGGCCCGGCGGGCTGGATCAGGCATTCGAGCACGTGCCCGTAAACCATCGGATAGAGATTGAGGAAGGCTCTGCGGATTTTGCGGCAAAACCGTTCGCGGCTGCGCCTTCGCCTTACGCAGTGGCAAGTGACAATCAGAAACCGGAGGGGTTGCCTTCGGCGGTCGAGACGTGGCTGATCGAACCCCTGGGTGCACCTGATTTTTCGCTGCCCGACACTGCAGGAAATATACGGGACTTTCGGTCGTTCCGCGGCGGATTTGTGTTGCTTCATTTCTGGACGTCGGCTTCGCCCGCGTGTGTCGAGCAGTTGCGCGTTTTGCAGAAGCGCCAGTCGATCCTAACGAGCGCAAGTGTGCGCGTATTGGGCGTCAACCTCGATGACCCCGGCGATGCCCCAGCCGTGCAATCGTTTGTCATCAAGGAAGGAATCTCTTTCCCGGTCCTGCTCGGTACGCAAGACGTGACGGGAATTTACAATATTATTTATCGCTACCTGTTTGATCGGCGAAGAGATCTCCTTCTCCCCTTGTCTTTCCTCCTCAATGCGGATGGGCTCATCGTCAAGGTGTACCAGGGTCCGGTGAATGCTGAACGGCTTGCGGAGGACGTGAAATCCGTGCCGGGAACTGCCGAAGCACGCTTGCGCAAAGCGCTGCCCTTCGAAGGGACACTCTATCAAGACGTCTTTCAGCGCAACGATTTTTCGTATGGAGTAGCGATGTTTCAGCGCGGCTATCTCGACCAGGCCGCAGCTTCCTTCCAGCAGGTCATTGCAGCCAAGCCGGAAGAGCCTGAGGCCTACTACAACCTGGGAACGCTCTACCTGCGGAAAAACGCGTTGCCGGACGCGCGGCGCTTTCTCGAGCAGACCGTCAAGCTGCGTCCCGACTATCCGGAAGCCTGGAACAATCTTGGGATGGTGGCCGGCCAGGAAGGCCACACGGATGAGGCCATCCGCAACTTCCAGCAGTCCTTGTCTCTGAGGCCAGGGTATGTTACGGCCCTGCTGAACCTTGGAAATCTGTACCGCCGTCAAGGATCGGTTCAGGAGGCGGAGAACCTTCTGAGTCGCGCGCTTGAAATCGAACCTGACAATCCGGAGGCGAGCTACAGCCTGGGAATGCTCTATGCGCGGCAAAACCAACTCGAACGTGCATCGAGTCTTTTGGAAAAGGCAGTGAGCTTGCGTCCGGACTATCCCGATGCGCTCAACAACCTGGGCGTCCTGTTTGTGCGGCGAGAAAATTATCCCGAGGCAGAACAAAAATTCGAGACTTGCATTCGTCTGGCGCCGAACTATGACCAAGCCTATCTCAATCTGGCGCGCCTCTACGTCCTCCTGAAGGAGAAAGAAAAAGCCAAGCAGGTGTTGCTGGAGCTGCTTCGTCTACAACCGGAGCACAAGTTGGCTCAGCAAGCACTGGAGATGCTAAATTGACCTTTCATCTGCTGAGCTGGAACGCAATCGGAGGAAGGTTGGGAAATGCTTAGCGGCGCGTCATTTCGGCGTCCATTTGTTCGCGCTGACGGCTCGCCACAGCTGTGCCACATTCTTGCACTACTTCTGGTGATTGTTTCTGCGAATGGTTTTGCTCAGCAGACCAAGCCCAGCCGCAGCAATGCCCCGCAAACTTCACAGATTTCACCGCTTCTTCAGGAAGCCGAGGAACTGCTTCGTCAAGGTTCCTCTGAGGAAGCTAAAAAGAAAGTACAGGAGGAGCTTGAGAAGAATCCCTCCAGCCTCGAAGGCTACAACCTCTTGGGGATTATTTATACCGACGAAAGAGACTTCACAAATGCTCTTGCTGCCTATGAGAAGGCGCTGAAGCTCAACCCCAACTCCACCAGGACGCTAAATAATCTCGGAAGCCTTTACGTCGCGCAGAATAAGCTCGATTTGGCAGAGAAGGAATTCAAGAAGGTACTGCTTCTCGAACCGAGCAATCGCGATGCCAACTATAATTTGGGGCTACTTTTGATGGCCAGGGGTTCGCCGGCAGCGGCCATTTTGCACTTCCAGCGCATTCACCCCGCAGACGTCGCCACGCGCTCCAACTTGATTCGCGCTTACCTGCGAGCAGGCAGAACCGCGGAAGGGTTGAAGCTGGCTAACGATCTTTCCACCGAAAAAAAAGACGACGTGCAGTTGCAGTTCACGCTGGGCGTGTTGCTCGCCTCAGAGAAACAGTACCGTGCGGCTCAACTCGAATTGGAAAAGGCCAACGCGCTCAAACCAGAGACTCCAGAAATCCTCTACAACCTCGGCCTGGCCTATCTCCGGAGCGGCGACACCGCCAAAGCGGAGCTGGTATTGAATCGCGCGCTGAAACTGAAGCCTGATTCCACCGAAACACTTTCCCTTCTGGCCCAGGTCTACCAGGAGCAAAACAGGTCGCTGGATGCTCTGGATTTGCTCGTGGCTGCCCATAAGCTGGCCCCGCAAAATACGGACATCATTTTTCTTCTGGCGCGCGTCAGCATGACGCAGAATTTTTTCGAAGACGCAATTCCTCTTCTTGAATCCGGTTTGAAGATCGCTCCGCAACGAGCCGATCTTCGCGCAGCGCTGGGCGAAAGTTATTTCATGGCGGGAAAAGCAGAAAAGGCTATCGAAGAGTTCAAATCCCTGATCGAACTGGATCCCTCCCCACGCTCCTATACGTTCATGGGCCTCTCTTACCGGCATCTTGGACAATTCGACGAAGCCAGAAGGTATTTTGAGGCGGGCCTGAAGCAGGACCCTCACAACGCTTCCTGCTTGTTCAACATGGGCTATATCGAGGAACACCAGGGAAATCACGCGCGGGCCGAAGAACTCTTGCAGGCAGCTCTCCGCTCGAACCCTGATCTTTCCGAAGCGATGCTCGAATTGGCAAATCTCCGGATCGAAAACAAAAAATTCGCGGAGGCAGCGGAACTTCTGCGGCGATACGTCAAACTGAGTCGCGAGCCTGCCGCGGGATACTACAAACTTGCCATGGTGGAGCGCAGCCTCCATCAGTTGGACGCGGCGCAGCGAGATCTAAGTGTTTTTCAAACGCTCTCGAAAAATGCTCCCCTGGGTCCCTACCCCTATCAGCATCTTTTCGACTACGTGGACAACCGCTCCAGCCTTTCCAGCCAGAACCGCGCTCAACTGGACTTGACTCAGCTGACCGAAGAGGTCAGCAAACATCCCGACCAGCCGCAGAATCTTTATTTGCTCGCGGAAACGTATCTGAAACTTGGAAAGCCCGAGGAAGCCCGAAAGACAATCGCGCAACTCGATCAATTGAGCGCCGGCGACTACCGGACGCACACCGGAGTGGGTGTGCTTCTCGCTCGCTACCGATTGTACGACGACGCCATCCAGCATTTTCAGACCGCCCTCGCCGCGAATCCCGATTCCGATGACGTGAAATTCGATCTGGCCGACGCGTATTTCCGCAAGGGCGCCTATCCGCTGGCGCTCGAAACCGCCAAGCAAGTCTCACAGCAGGGCCAGCAAGACGGCGCGTTCCTCGCATTGCTCGGAGATATCTACGCGCATCTTGGAGAGAGCGCCCGCTCTTCCGAAATCTTCCAGGACGCGATCAAGCGCAATCCCGATAACGATCAGTATTACCTTTCGCTCGCCATGGTCCAGCTGCGCGAGAATAATTCCGCCGGAGCGGAGGAGACATTGCGGAAAGGTCTGGCGAGGATTCCCGGCTCTGGAAAAATCTTCTGGGGCCTGGGACTTGTCTCCGTTCTGGAAGGCAAGACGCCGCAGGCCGAACAAAATCTCGAACGCGCCGTGGATTTGCTGCCGGAATGGCCCGGCAGTTATTCCACGTTGGGCGTTTTCTATTATCAAACGGGGGAGATCGCCAAGGCGCGTGAAGTCTTGAATCGCTTTAAGGGCAGCTCCGCCACCGGCGGCTTCGATCTAAATCGCATCGAAGAAGCATTGTCCCGCGCGCCCGACGTGCCTTCCACAATTCGAGAGCCCATGCCGATGGCTGCAAGAATGCAACTGCTGCAACTGGCGTTCTCACTCGCTGACCGCACACTCTGAATTTACCGGTGGAAATCTGCGGTTGAACGGGTGCATAGCCGGGGCTAGAATGCGTTAAGCGCTTCATCCTTGCGCTGTTTTGCGAGCGTGATTGCCCCGCTGCTGACGGAACGAACACTTTCGAGACAAGCTTGGAATGGAAAACAAACCGGAGGCAGGCAGGCAACGGTTTCTCGTCAGCGTGTGCAGCGCAATCCTGGCGCTGACCGCTGCGGTCGGCGTGGCGCTGCATCAGAAGGCCCTTGCCGCGCAAGCTCCTAAGCCGCAGGACTCTCGTATCGCTGTCCGCTACACCGACGTCCGAAAAGAAGCGGGGATCACTTTTCTGCAAGACTCCACGCAAACTGAAGAAAAATATTATCTCGAAACAATGGGTACCGGCGTCGCCTGGCTGGACTACAACCAGGACGGCTTGATGGATCTCTTCTTCGTGCAATCGGGCGAAACCGACGCTTACAAGCCCGCGCATCCTTTGCGTTCCGCTCTTTACCGTAACAACGGCGACGGCACATTTACCGACGTCACCGAAAAAGCCGGCCTAGCTGGCGTGGGGCATTACGGCCAGGGCGTCGCCGTCGGCGATTACGACAATGACGGCTTCCCCGATCTCTACGTCACCGGCTACGGCCGCGCCATTCTCTATCACAACAACGGTGACGGCACTTACACGGACGTCACTGCAAAGGCCCGTGTCGCCGACGAAGGCGGATGGTCCACCAGCGCCGGATGGTTTGACTACGACAAAGATGGCTGGCTCGATCTCGTCGTCACGAATTACATCGAGTGGACTCCTCAAACGAACCTCTGGTGCGGAGAGCGCCGCCCCGGTTACCGCTCTTACTGCAATCCGGGCAATTACAAGGGCCAGAAAACCAAGCTCTATCACAACAATCACGACGGAACCTTCACCGACGTGAGCGATTCCTCGGGCGTTGGCAAACCCGAATCGAAAGGCATGGGCGTCGTGCTCGCCGACTTCAACAACGATGGCTGGCCCGACATCGCCATCGCCAACGACACCTGGCCCAATTTTCTTTTCCTCAACAAACACGATGGAACCTTTCAGGATGTCTCGCTCGTATCCGGTTTGGCCGCCAGCGAAGACGGCCGCTACGAAGCAGGAATGGGTATCGATGCCGCGGACGTGGACGGTGACGGCTGGCTCGATGTCTACGTCACGCACCTGGATTTCGAGTTGAACCGTCTCTACCACAACAATCACGATGGAACGTTCGACGACTACACCTATCGCTCGGGCATCGGCAACAAAGCCATCCTCCTGAGCGGCGTCTCCATGAAATTTCTCGATTACGACAACGACGGCTGGGAAGATATCGTGCAATTGAACGGCGCCATGCTGGACAACGTTCAGCTCTATCACAGCGAAGTCACTTACAAGGAACCGTTGCTCATGTTCCACAATCTAGGAAAAGGGCAGTTTGAAAAAATATCCGACGCCCTCGGCCCTGACTTCTCGCGTCCCATCGCCGGACGCGGCATAGCTACGGCCGACTACGACAATGATGGCGATATCGATATCGCCATCAATAATCGCGGCGATTATCCCGAACTGCTCCGCAACGACGGCGGCAACCAGAATCACTGGCTCGAAGTTCTGCTGATCGGAACGAAGTCGAATCGCGACGGCATCGGCGCTTCACTCAAGCTCACTTCAGAAGGATTCGTTCACGTCGAACAATCGAAGGGTGGCATGAGCTACATGTCGGCAAGCGATCCGAGAATTTTCTTCGGCCTCGGCAAACGCACAAAAATTGAGTCGCTGGAGATTACCTGGCCCAGCGGCCAAGTCGATAAGCTGACGAATCTTACGGCCGACCGAATCATCGCCGTAAAAGAAGGTGCCGGCATCGTCCCACGCTCGTTCCCCAAAATAACGCAAAAGACGGCGGGTCAATGAAACTACGGAACGCAATCTCTCCGGCACAATTAGTTTTCGCCTTGGACCGTTTTTCGCCGCAGCCTTCCCCAGACTGGACCAATCACCGACCATGAATCTCCTGCGCCGCCGCTTCCTCGGTTCTTCATCGATTCTTCTCGGCACTGCGCTTCTGGACGCGCTTACAAGTCCACTCTGGAAATGGAAACGCTCGCTGCTCCTTGAAACTTCTGCGGCTTCGGTTCCTCAAGCGCCAAAGCCGGTCATTTCCAACACTCCGGCAGCATCGCCCGTTCAATTCGTCGACGTGGCCAAGGAAGCCGGCCTGAATTCTCCAAACGTCTGGGGCGGGGTCGATCAAAAAAAGTACATCATCGAAGCCAAAGGCAGCGGCCTCGCCTTTTTCGATTACGACAACGACGGCTGGCTTGATATTTACTTGACGAATGGAACGCGCTTCAACACCGACTGGGCGCCGGGCAAGGCTCCCACCTCTCACTTGTACAAAAACAATCGCGACGGAACTTTCACTGACGTCACGGAAAAATCCGGCATCGGCCGCACCGGCTGGCAGACCGGCGTCGGCGTAGGCGATTACGACAACGACGGCTGGGACGATCTCTTCTGCTGCTTTTGGGGACACAACATTCTGTTTCACAACAATGGCGACGGAACATTTACCGACGTCACGCGAAAAGCGAGTGTCTACAACGAAGAAATCCGCTGGGGCGCCGGTTGTACATGGCTCGATTACGACCGCGACGGCTTTCTCGATCTTTTCTTCTGCAATTACATCAAGCTCGATCCGAAAAACACTCCTTCACCAACAGAGCCTCCCGTCTGCCAGTGGAAAGGCATTCCTATCATGTGCGGCCCGCGCGGCCTTCCCGGCGATACCAACGTCCTCTATCACAACAACGGCGACGGCACGTTCACCGATGTTTCCGCAAAGGCCGGCATTCTGAAACCGGGGCCGCGCTACTCCATCACTCCCGTTTCCTACGATTTCGATAACGACGGCTGGCCGGATATTTATGTCGCCGTCGATTCGCAGCCCAGCATCCTGTTCCACAACAATCACGACGGCACATTCACCGATGTCGCCGTGATCGCCGGCTGCGCGTACAGCGAGAATGGCCACGAACAGGCCGGAATGGGTGTAGGCGTTGCCGATTACGATTGCGACGGCTGGTTCGATATTTTCAAAACCAATTTTGCTGACGACACCTGCAACCTGTACCACAACAACGCCGACGGCACTTTCAGCGACGTTACGTTTTCCTCCGGAATCGGAATCAACAATCAGTACGTCGCCTGGGGCTGCGGCTTCGTCGATTACGACAACGATGGCTGGCAGGATTTAATCCAGATCAATGGACATGTTTACCCGGAAATTGAAGGCCACGAGACCGGCCAGACTTTCAAAAATCCTCGCCTCGTTTACAAAAATCTCGGCGACGGACGCTTCAAAGATGTTTCCGCCGAAATGGGGCCCGGCATCAGCGCGCGTTTCTCCAGCCGTGGCGCCGCGTTCGGCGACTACGACAACGATGGCGACATGGATGCCTTGATCTTGAACATGAACGATCTGCCTTCTCTTCTTCGAAATGATGGAGGCAACAAGCAGAATTGGATCAAAATCAAATTGATAGGAACGAAATGCAATCGCACTGCCATTGGTGCTCGGGTCCGCGTTGTTACTGGCAAGCACGCGCAAATGGATGAAGTCCACAGCGGCACAAGCGTCATGTCCCAGAGCGACTTGCGCTTGCATTTTGGTATCGGAAAAGCGCAAAAAGTGGATCTGATCGAAGTGAAATGGCCCACGACGCAGAAGCTGGAACGCTTCACGCAAGTTGACGCCAACCAGATTCTTACCATTCGCGAAGGCAGTGGCGTCGTCGCCGCAGTCAAACCCAAGAGCAAATAGCAGCGCAAATGACTTGGCCCGGCTTTCTTAGCGAGGTTGAGTGGCTGCGGGCTGGTCCTTCAAGATAATCAGAAATTGCCGGAGTTCTCGCCGCTCGCGTTCTCTTTCGGCGGCTTCCGCCTTTTCGATTTCCTGATATGCTCCGAATTCCTGTTGCGCTTTCACTTTATCGCCTGTTCGTTGATAAATCATCCCCAACTCGCGATGCGCTTCGCCCAGTCGCGGGTTTATATCAATTGCCTTCTTGAAGTCCCGAATGGCTTGCTCGAAATCCCCCCGCGCGGAATGTAGCATTCCGAGCTGCAGGTACGCTTCGTCGAGCTTCGGATCGATGGCAACTGCTTTTTCAAGCAGCGTCTCAACGTGTTTCCCGCCCGCAGGGTCTTCCGATCCCTTTTCGCGTTTCCAAACGCTTACCGCGTAATAAAAATTGGCAAAAGCATTTCCGGGCTGCTCCTGCGCGAATCGCGCGAGTTTCTCCTCGCTGCAAGGAAGCGGCGAGGGAGACGTCTTTTCTATTTTGCCGAGAAAGAGGTAGGGAGCTGGGTCCGACGGCTGCAAGTCCGATGCCGCACACAAGCTTCGCGCCGCTTCCTCCCAGGAGCCGCTCGCGTAGAGAGCAGCGCCAAGCCCGGTGCGCATTCTTGCGGAATTCGGATGCGCGCTGGATCCGCGCGTAAATACTTCCACTGCCGGCTCGGCCGCCTTGTGCAATAAAAGCTCCGTCCCCCATTCGAAATAATTCTGCTCGGTGGGATCCATGCGAGCGGCATGTTCGTATTCCTTTACTGCTTCCAGAGGTTCGTTCAACCGTTCATCAAGTTCGCCTAGCAACCGATGACCTCCCGCGTCGTCTGCCATCGCAAGCGCTTTGCGAACCTCCTGACGCGCCGCGGAGAAATCGCCTTTGTCTCTGTAAGCCAAAGCCGTCTGGTACCGCTTGCTGGAACTCTCAGCAGACCCCGATTCCCCCTCGCTGGATTTCAGTGCGGACGTTTCCCTGGCAAGCGATTCGCTCGTTTTGGAACTAGCCGCTGAACCATGCAGGCCAAGATTGCTCCAATCCGTTACTCCCGCCACCGTGAAACTCGGCTCGTCTTTGAATTCCATCGTGCCGGGTGAAGCCGTGAAGGACGGCGGTGCCTGAAGCACCAATTCAACACGCTTCTTTTCCCCCAGCGACAACACCAGCGAGTCTGCGACGCAATCACTGAATCCAGTTTTCTTGGCCACCACGGTGAACGTTCCGGCCTGACCTATGGTGAAGACAAAGTTCCCGTCCGCGGTAGTCTTCGCCTCGAGTCTCTTTGTGTTGTGCCTCTCTTCCAGAATCACTGTCGCGTCTGCGACTGGCTTGCCTGCGGTGTCCCGAATCGTCCCTTCGATAGTGACGTTGTCTGACTGTCGAACTGAAAGATTTTGTCCGTATGCCGCCACGCTTGAAAAGCTCACTAGAATACCAGCTGCAATCACGAGACACGCGCCGGCTCGATTCTGCGCGCTTCTGAAGGAACGCCAAGCTCGCTGCCACCATCTCCATGGCGAAACAAGCAGCCTTTCTCTTCGCGCGGAATCAGATTTATTGTTCATTCTTCTGGCCATTCTAGCCCCCGCATCAGTCGCCCGCAATCAGCCTGCTCTGGACAATCCCTCTGGACAATCCCTTGCGGCAGGCCGCGACCTCATGTACCCTCCCAGCCTTGCGAGCGCCAATTTGTCGAGAAACTTGGCAATGCGCGCTGCTCGTTGATGCCGTATTCCTTGAGGGGTTTGCCTTCTTGAGATGTTCGGCCAGTATCACTCGCGGCGATTGCTGTGGCCGCGACGCTTCTTTTGAAAGTGGTTTTCTGGTAGAAAAAATCATGGCGCTGCAAATTCGTCTACCGATTTGCATCGTGTTTTCTCCCGGGATGGATCTTGGCTAGATAAAATTAATGACAAGACGGGCGAACATCATTGAGCGGTTTCGCGCAAGATTCGGCGTGGCTCCCCACGTTTACCGCGCCCCCGGACGCGTCAATCTCATCGGAGAACATACCGATTACAACGATGGGTTTGCCATGCCCGCGGCGATCGAGTTTTATTGCTGGGTCGGCGTCAGCCCCAGAGAGGATCGTAATCTCAGTATTTACTCCGAGGAATTTTCCGCCGCGGCGGAAGCCGATTTGTCCTCCGCCGCGCTGCAGCCCTCGAAAACGTGGAGCGACTATCCCATCGGAGTTGCGCTTCAACTCGAGAAAGCCGGGTTTCGCCTGCGCGGTGCGAATCTCCTCATCGAAAGCGAAGTCCCCATGGGCGCGGGCCTTAGCTCATCTGCCGCAATCGAAGTCGCCACCGCGCTCGCTCTCGCCGATCAGTCCGGCTGGTCGCCTGACCGTGTCCAGTTGGCGCAGCTTTGCCAGAAAGCAGAAAACGAATTCGTCGGCGCTCGTGTCGGCATTATGGACCAATTCGTTTCCTTGCACGGAAAAGAGGACCACGCGCTTATGCTGGATTGCCGCGCGCTGACTTTTGAATCCCTCTTGATTCCCGATTCCGTCAAGCTGGTGATCAGCAACACCATGGTCAAGCACGAACTCGCCTCTAGCGAATACAATCGGCGCCGCGCGGAATGCGAAGAAGCCGTTCGCCGCCTGTCCACCGTTCTCCCCAGCATCCGCGCTCTGCGCGACGTCAGCCTCGATCAACTGGAACAGCATCGTCATTTGCTCAACGACGTCATCTACAAGCGCGCTCTTCATATTGTTACCGAAAACGCCCGCGTCCTCGACAGCGCCGAAGCGCTTCGCTCCGGCGACATCGTCCGCTTCGGTCAGCGCATGGCCGAATCCCATCGCAGCCTCCGCGATCTCTACGAAGTCAGTTGCCGCGAACTCGATTTAATGGTCGACCTGGCTTACCAGCAAAAGGGAGTTTTCGGTGCGCGCATGACTGGCGGCGGTTTCGGCGGCGCAACCATCAATCTTGTCGACGCGCGCTACGCCGGAGAATTTAAGGAAAAAATGGCCAAGTCCTATCAGCGGGAAACCGGTCTCATACCGCAAATCTACATTTGCCGGCCAGCCGAAGGCGCAAGCCCCGTTCCTTCTGCCGATCTCTGATCCTGTCTCAATCGCTGCTCACGCCTTCCGAACGCAGCAGCTCTCTTAGGTTGTCCGCAACCGCTACACCGCTTCCGGAGAAGTAGCCGTAATTTCGAAGCTCACCTGCTGTATGCCCAACCGCGGATGCGTCGCCGTCAGCTTCACCGTGCCCGGCTGTTCTTTCGCTCGAATCCAGATCGCGCCCGTCCCGCCAATCAGCGCAAATGGATTGTCTCCAATAATTTCCGCGGGCCCTGCAAGCTCCAACTTGATCGCGTCGTTCGCAAATGGCCGGATGGCTCCAAATTCGTCCGTCACGCGCAAAACGACGCGCGTTGCATCCGCACCGTCCGCGTTCAGCTGCGTGTCGTCTGGAAGCAGTGCGAATTTCTGGTCGAATCCCTTTCCGGATAAAGTTTTTACGATCGCTTGCCTTCCGTTCAGATAGCCTTCGATCCGCAAATCGCCCCAGTTGCCAACGGCCCTGCTCAAATCCGCGACAAACGGCGCATAGCGCAAGTAGGCAAATTCCGTTTTGTTGGGATCGGCCTCCGCCACCAGTTTGTCCGCGATATAGAATTTCAAATGGTCGCAGTTCGAACACACCACCGCCTTCGTGAATCCGATCGATTCGTCGCCGCGCGCCCAGTGGAATGCCGGCTCCAGCACTACTTCGTCCGAAGGATCGCACTGCGACTTGTAAAATCCCGCAGCAGGCTTGGGCTCGCGAAAAATATCCGTCACTCCGTGATAGCAAATCCTCTCGCCGCTGCCAAAATCCCCATGCGTGTTGTAGTCGAAGGCGCACCAGCCGATACCGCCCGCATACTGTAGATCGGAGGCAAGCTGGTTGTGGATCCGCGCGTGGCGCATGGCGTGCTCGGTCAAGCGTTCGACTTGATCGATCGTCTTCGTGGGATAAGTGTGCCCCACGAATTCCGTGTTGAGATAGCGAGGATGGTTCGGCTTCTGCAAGGGAAAACCAAAATCATTCATCGTGAAGACGTCTTCGAGAAATTCGGAGGATTGGAAATAGCGGATTCCGCCCGTTTGCCGCGTTGGATCGAGGCGATGAGCTAGAGCATTTGTCTTCGTATAGAAATCGTGGTTGTCACGCGATTCGTTGATGCGCACGCCCCACAAGATAATGCTGGGATGATTCCAGTCGCGGCGGATCATGCGCGCCACGTTATCGACCGATATTTGCTGCCATGCCTCATCGCCAATGTGCTGCCAGCCCGGAATTTCTTCCAGCACAAGCAGCCCCATCTCATCGCAGGCATCCAGAAAGTGCCGCGATTGCGGATAGTGCGAAGTGCGCACGATGTTGCACTTTAGATTCTTCCTCAAGATTCGCGCGTCGCTCCGTTGTGCTCGTCCCGGCATCGCCTGCCCTACGAACGGAAATGTCTGATGTCGATCGAGGCCGCGCAATTTGATGACCTTCCCATTCAACTCGAAGCCGTGATCCGTGAACTGCGCCTCGCGAAAACCAATCCTGCGGCTGTCCTGATCGACAAGCTCCGAGCCCTTCATCAGGCGAACGTGGACCGAATAAAGATTCGGGTGCTCGAGGTCCCAAAGCTTGATCCCGCTAAGATTTTCGAAATGTACCGTGTGCGCCATTGGCTCGGTCGCGGCCTCCGACGCCGGCACACGCTGCGATCCTTTGGCCACGACCCGCTCCCCTTCGCGCAACTCCACGTCCAGGGTCAACCCCTCGCGCGACGCTTCCGTATGCTGCAAGAAACAGTCCACATCCAAACCAGGATGCTCGCTCAGCGCGGCTTTCGGTTTCGCAAAAATGTTCTCGATAAACGTCGCCGGGACGATCCGCAGCCACACCTCGCGGTAAATCCCGCCAAAAGTCAGGTAATCGATCTGATGTCCAAAGGGTGGAATATCTGGCCGCTCCGTCGAATCCACGTCAACCGCCAGCACATTGTCCCCGGCAAAATCGACATGCTCCGTCAAATCGAACGAAAACGGCGTGTACCCGCCCTTGTACTCACCAAGCTTCACGCCGTTCATCCATACGGTAGACGCGGTCATCACGCCTTCGAAGTCCACGAAAACGCGCTTGCCCCGCGCCTCTGCAGGCAGACGAAAATGCCGCCGGTAAATCGAGACGAACTCATACTCCTTGTCATCGAAGCTGTGCCACGGCAACCTGACATTCGTGTGTGGAACAACCACCCGCTCGAACCGCGAGTCGTCAAACTCCCGCGTATGCGCTCCTTCGACAAATGCTTTGTTGTAGCGCCAATTCCGGTTCATCGGATAAACCAGCCGGCCCGCTCCCATGACAGGCTTAGGTGCGGAATGCCCAGCCAACAATTCAGGCGCAAGCGTGCCGCCGGCAATCACGGTGCTCGTTGCCTTCAAGAAATCTCTTCGGTCCATAGTCTTCCTCTTCAATCCGCGCGCGAGTGAGCGACGCTAAAGATTGCGCCGCGCATCTTACCAGTTTCGGCGCTCTCTTGTTCTCGATTCTTCTTCTCTTCTTCTCAGCCTCATTCGATGATGACGAAAGGCTCGTCCTCGATTGGGGAAGAAGAATCTCTCCGGACAACCGCGCCGGCCGAGCCGGCCGAGGAAGACCTTGACTTTTTTTGCGCGCAAGTTATTGTCGGCGTTCCGGCTCTTCGCTTTGCAGATTGCGCGAACAGAGGAATTTTCATGACAGATCTTCCCAATATCGTTGCTTCAGACTTCGCTTGGTACTACGAATTCATTGCGGCTCACGTTCACAAGTGGGTCGACCCTCTAACGCAGGAGCAGTTCTGGCACAATCCGTTCACTTACGGCAACAGCATCGGCCACCTGACTTTGCACCTGACGGGCAATCTGAATTACTACATCGGAGCGCGGGTGGCAAAAACAGGATATGTTCGCGACCGCAATAGAGAATTTACGGAAACCGGAAAACCAGACAAGGCAAAAGTGCTGGAAGCCTTCGACCAGACCATTGCGATGGTTGTGTCGACAGTCAGAAAGCAAAAGCCCGAAGATTGGATGGCGCCATATTCAGCCGAACTCGAACCTGAAGCTGCGGAACGCTTTATGATTTTTCTCCGATGCGCCGGCCATGCTTATCACCACGTCGGGCAGATTGTTTATTTGAGTAAAGAACTCAAAAGAGAAGCGAAACCGGGATCCGCCAGCGCGTGAGAGGCAGCAGCAAACCCGAGAAATCCAGATTACCTATCCTTGTTCTAGGATGAGAGGGTCTCCTGCGTGCCGCATTCATCGGGTGAAGGGGGAAAGTATGCGTAGTGTGTCTTCGGCTGTTGTCGTGTTGACTAGCTTTTTGACAATTGGTGTAGCGGCGCGGGCCCAGCAGGCTGCGCCAACTCCAGGGGCTTCTGCTGCGGCTCGCACTTCAACGACGCCCACGATCGACCAGTCGCTGGAACTGAAAAGCGCATTTAGTCCGGAACTTTCGCCGGACGGAAAGCGCGTCATATACGAAGTCTCTCGCACCAATTGGGAAGACAACGCCTTCGAGCGCGATCTGTGGATTGCGGACACGGCGACAGGTGAAGGCCATCAGCTCACCGCCGGCAAAAAATCGAGCACGAATGCGGCGTGGTCGCCCGACGGCAAGTGGATCGCATTCCTCTCCGACCGACCGGGCCAAATTTCCGGTACGCCCGAAGGCAAAAAGCAGATTTACGTGATTGCAGTCGACGGTGGCGAAGCGCGCCAACTCACAAAAGTCGAAACCGGCGTGAATATTTTCGCATGGTCGCCGGACTCGAAGAGGCTGGCCTTCTCCGCCGACGATCCTGAGCCAAAAGCGATGAAAGACCGCAAGGAAAAGTACGGCGACTACGAAGTCGTCCATGCCGACTACAACATGGCGCATCTATGGACGCTGGAAATCCCCGCGGGCGAGTCGGCAACGATTCCTGAACCGAAGCGGCTTACCGACGGCGCGGCGTTTAGCGTGGGCGAATTCTCCTGGTCGCCCGACGGGATGCGCATCGCGTTCAGCGCGCAACGCGATCCGGATCTGATTTCTTCGGAGACGGCAGACATCTATGTGGTTACCGTCGGTGACGGTAAGGTGAAAAAGATTGTCAGCACACCTGGGCCGGACAGGAATCCCAAGTGGTCGCCTGACGGCAAGCAGATTGCCTTCGAAACTTCCGCCGCTTCCAAGTATTTCTTCTATACCAATATGAAAATTGCTGTCGTGGATGCGGATGGCGGCACGCCCCGCGTACTGACCGACGCGTTCGACGAAGATCCTGGACTGATCGACTGGGCCGCTGACGGCATTTACTTTGCCGCCGAGCAAAAGACTTACGCGCATTTGTTCCGGCTGAACCCCGACACAAAAGCGGTCGAAAAGCTCAGCGCGCCGGATCATCTCGCAGCCTTTTCGTTTTCCTTCTCCAAGGACTTTAAACAAGTGGCCTATCGCGCGGCACTTGAAAATGAATACGCGGAAATCTTTACGGCGAACGTCTCGCCGTGGCAAGCGAAGAAACTCACGACGCTGGGCGACCAGCTTAAGCCTTTCAAGGTTGCGCGGCGCGAATTGATTTCCTGGAAAGCCGCCGATGGAATTCTGGTGGAAGGCGTTTTGCTGAAACCGCCAGACTTCGATCCTAAGAAAAAATATCCTTTGCTCGTTGTCATTCACGGCGGACCGACCGGCGTGGATCAGCCGATTGTGAATGCCGACCGTTACTACCCGCTCGAACGGTTTGTCGCCAAAGGCGCACTGATTCTTCGGCCCAATTACCGGGGCTCGGCCGGCTATGGCGAGAAATTCCGCTCCCTGAACGTCAGAAATCTTGGCGTCGGCGACTACGCCGACGTCATCTCAGGCGTGGATGCGCTCATCGCCAAAGGTTTTGTCGATAAAGACCGGGTCGGCTCCATGGGCTGGAGCGAGGGCGGTTACATTTCCGCCTTCATCACGGCATCGAGCGACCGCTTCAAAGCCGTCTCCGTCGGTGCGGGCATTTCCGACTGGATGACCTACTACGCAAATACGGATATCACTCCGTTCACGCGCCAGTATCTCCACGCCACTCCGTGGGACGATCCCGACATTTACAAGAAGACTTCGCCGATCACTTACATCGCGAAAGCGAAAACGCCGACGCTGATACAGCATGGAGAGAACGATCGCCGCGTGCCCATTCCGAACGGCTATGAATTGCGGCAGGCGCTTGAGGACCGCGGCGTGCCCGTGAAAATGGTGGTTTACAAAGGCTTTGGCCACGGAATCACCAAGCCCAAGCAGCAGCGCGCCGTCATGGAAGAAAACGAAAAATGGTTCGCGAAATATATTTGGGGCGAGGAGCCCCCTCCTGCGGCCGCGGCCCCAGCAGGGGAGAAATCCGATAAGACACAGAAACCCGAGAAACCATAAGCCAAGAAATCGCGCCGGCTCTACGTTTCGAGTTTAAAGCGCGTCGACGCGAGTCGATACATACGGCGCCACAGCAAACGATTGATGAGCACCACGATCGTGGCCATGATCAGCGTGGAAGCGAGCAAAATATCAAAACGTCCCGCGTCGCTGGCCCTGCTGATGGCGCTGCCGAGTCCGATGGTCGAGACGATGCTTCCCTGAAAGTGAAAATATTCGGCAATGATGCTGGCGTTCCAGGCGTTGCCGGAGGCCGTCACCAGACCAGTAACGAGATAAGGAAAGATTCCAGGCAGAATCAAATAGCGCCAGCGATCCCACGAGCCGAAACGGAAAATACTGGAAGCTTCCTTGAGATCCGTGGGAATGGCCATGGCCCCCGCGATGACATTGAAGAGGATGTACCACTGCGTGCCAAGCAGCATCACGAGCAAAGCCGCAAGCTCAAGACCACCGCGAAATTTAATCAAAAATAAAAGAATGACGGGAAAGAGCGCCGTTGCTGGAATGGAAGCCGCAATCTGCGCAAGCGGCTGGGCGATGCGCGCAAGCCGCGGACTGAAACCAATCGCCACTCCCACCGGTACGCACCATAGAGCGCCAAGGAGAAGAGCTGCATTGACGCGAAGAAGCGTGAAGCCTGCGCTACGAAAAAGAGTGAAATAATCCGCGCGGGTCAAATCCGATAGTTCGCGAGCGCCGTGAACTACTGCGAAACCTATGCCAACCAAAATCACGAACGCGAGAACAATGAGAAGGGAACGGCGAACGCTTCGGCGTTTTGGTACATGGAAAGTCGCTGCGGCGCGGCGGGCGCCGACGGCGAGATTGATGGTGATCCAATCGAACACCGGCCGCACGACGTACCGGAACAAGCGAATCACAATCGAAGCGCGCCCGAGCAGGCTGATCAAAGGAGAAGGCGCGGCTTTGGCCGTCTCGACTTGCTCGAATTTGAATTTATCCGCCCAGGCGATCACCGGCCGCCAGATCAGCTGATCCAGCAGAACAATGACCGTAACCATGGCAGCCAGGCCCCACAGAATTGCGCGCGTGTTGCCGTGACCCGCGGCAGTCTGCAGAAAAGAGCCGAGCCCTGGCAAGCGGAAATCGCGATTGCCGAGCACAAACATCTCGCAAGCCATCAGAAAAAACCAGCCACCGGCAACGGACATCATCGAATTCCACACCAGGCCGATCGTCGAGTACGGCAAATCCAGCTCGATGAATCTTTGCCACGCGCCAAAACGGTAAATGATCGCCGCTTCTCTCAGTTCGCGGGGAATGCCTTTCAGCGAAGAGTAAAAACTGAACGCGATATTCCAGACTTGTCCGGTGAAAATGAGAATGATGGAACCGAGTTCGATGCCAATCTGGCTATGCGGAAAAAGCGCGACCATCGCCAGCATCACACCAGGAAGAAAGCTCAGCACGGGGATGCTTTGCAAAATATCGAGCAGCGGGATGAGAACGAGCTCCGCCTGCTTCGATCGCGCCGCAACATAGCCGTACGCGAGCGCAAATAGCATGCTCAACCCGTACGCCACGGCAAGACGCACCACCGAATAAAACGCGTAAAGCGGCAGCGCCCTCGGGCTCTGCGAAATTTCGACTTGGGCGGGGACGGGGCCGAGCCACGTATGGCCAATGGCATAGACACCATAAATGGCCGCGAGCACAAAAAGAAAAACAGAAATATCGATTAGGAAAGACCACGACCAGCGCGAACCGGCAGGCCGCCGGATGGCGGGAGGAACGGGAGACACGCTTTGTGAAGCGATCGTGGGAGTCGTCACAGGTCGGTCAAGCCTCGGTGAGCGTCAGCTTGCCGGTGGCCGCGTCGTAATCGAAAATCTCGGCGTAGCGTCCCCACTGGATGGCCGTTTCCAGTTGGCGGCGCGATTCATCCTCGCTGAAGTGTTCGTCGAGGAGGTCGCGGAAGAATTCGTCGGAGAGTGTCCGGTTTGACTTTGCTCGGAGCGCGTTTTGCATCTGGGCTAGAAGCGGAACATTGGCGAGCGCCGCCTTGCGGAAGATTGCTTTGCGCGCCTGAATGTCCGCTTGCGCATAGGCCTGCCCCTCCGGAGTGATGATGGAGTCGCCTTCTTCGAGGCGGAGCATGCCGAGGAGGACGGCGGTGTCCACGGTGGGGAGCAGCGCATCGACTTCGAGGCTCAGCTCGTCGGCAAGTTTGTGCAGATCGGCGCGGCCGCCCTGATCTATGAGGATTTCCAGCAAACCAGCCATGCCACCGGGCCGCGTGTGCGGAAGCATGATCGCTTTGCGCGGCATCGGCTTGCCGGAGGCGGCGGTTTTCGGAGGAACGGAATCGTGTTCGTGGTCGGGGCGCGTGAGGACCCGATAAATCTCGTCGACCAGGGCGACAAAACTTGAGGACTTGCGGTCGCGGGGATGAGGAATGTTTACGGCAAAGTCGGCGTGAATGTGGGCGGGGTTGCGGCCGAGGACGACGATGCGATCGGCGAGGACGACAGCTTCTTCGATGTTGTGTGTAACGATGAAAATGGCGCGCGTGGGAATTTTGTGCTCGAGCCAGAGTTCGAGAAGTTCGCCTCGCAGCGTCTCCGCGGTGAGCACGTCGAGCGCGGAGAACGGCTCGTCCATGAAGAGAACCTCAGGCTCGACGACGAGTGCGCGGGCCACGCCGACGCGCTGCTTCATGCCGCCGGAAAGTTCCTTGGGATACGCGGACTCGAAACCGTCGAGCCCGACCGCGTCGATGATACGCAGAGCGCGCTTGTGGCGCTCGATGGGAACCATGCCGCGCGCTTCGAGCGGGGCTTCCACGTTTTCCAGCACGGTAAGCCAGGGGAAGAGAGCGAAGCTCTGAAAAACGATGGAAACGTTCGGAGCGCCATCGCCTACCGGCGCGCCGTGCCAAAACACCGAGCCGGCGCTCGCAGGAGAAAGTCCCGTGAGCATGCGAAGCAGCGTGGATTTTCCGCAGCCGGAGGCGCCAAGCATGGCGATGATCTGGCCGGGATAAACAGCGAGATCAGTCGCGGCGATCACCTGGATGCGGCCGCCGTCGGGCTGAGGATAAAATTTCTCGAGCTTGCGCGCTTCGATGATTGGTTCGGAGTTGGTGGCGTCTGGCAATGTGCTGGGCGTGCTCATGAGAGCGTGTATTATCGCTCAAGTACGCGCAGGACGCACAGAAGGATGAGGCCGCGGGATAGTTTAGTTCCCGGTTACAATGGCATGAACATCGCATGACATCTCCCGGAAATCCGTTGCAGCTCCGGCCCGAGCAGGCGTCACAACGCGGCTGGTTGCCGGCCATTTTCATTTCCCTCTTTATTGCTTTGGCGATTGTTTCTCCTTTTTTCTGGTTGGGGAATGCCACGGGGCATGATTTCCAGTATCACGCCGCATCGTGGCTGGACGCGGCTGGACAGTGGAAACAAGGTGTCGTGTATCCGCGGTGGACGGAGTGGGCGAATTACGGTTTGGGCGAGCCGCGATTTATTTTCTATCCGCCGAATTCGTGGATGCTGGGAGCGGCGCTGGGTTCGGTACTGCCGTGGAATAGTGTTCCTGTGGTTTTTATTTTGCTGGTGCAAACATTTGCGGGATTGAGCGCGTTTGCGCTGGCACGGCGCGTCCTTTCGGAAAGGGGTGCCCTATTTAGCGCGGCTTGCTACGCCGCGAATCCATACGCGCTGCTGATTGTCTATATGCGGAGCGATTTCGCGGAGTTGCTGGCGAATGCGTTTTTTCCGTTGCTGTTTTTGCTGGCGCTGCAAGTGTGCGATCTGCTGGAGAGTGCGGTACCGGTTCAGCGCTGGCGACCTTCACGGACGATCGCTGCGTTCGCCGTCGTGTTTGCCGCGGTCTGGCTCTCTAATGCGCCGGCTGGTGTGATCGCCAGTTATAGCTCGTTTGCCTTGTTTGCTTTTGTGGCGTTGATGCGGAAGACGTGGCAGCCGCTTCTGCGCGGCACCGCTGCGCTGGCCCTTGGCTTTGGACTGTCAGGGTTTTATCTGGTTCCTGCGGCATACGAGCAGCGCTGGGTGAACATCGCGCAGGCGCTGTCCACCGGCCTGCTGCCCTCGGAAAACTTTTTGTTTACGGTGATCAACGATCCGGAGCACACGCTTTTTAATTGGATTGCATCGACTATCGCCATTTTGCTGGTGATCTTAACGGGACTCGCGGCGCTGGTGGCGCGGCGAGGAGAACCGAATAGCAGACGTGTCCTCGATAATCGGGTGTGGCTGTCGCTCTTGCTTCTTGCCGGAATGGCGACGTTGTTGATGCTGCGATTTACTTCGATCTTCTGGGCGGTGCTGCCCAAATTGCGCTTCGTACAGTTTCCGTGGCGCTGGATGTCGCTTCTCTGCGTGGTGTTTGCCATTTTTCTGGGCAGTGCGATGGGGCGCAAGCGCTGGGGATGGGTGTGGGCGCTGGCATCGTTCGCGTTGATCGGCGGCACTGCGGTTGTTCTTGTGCAACGGGGCTGGTGGGACACACAGGATATTCCAGTGTTGCGCGAAGCGATTGCGGAGGGATCTGGCTTCGAGGGGACAGACGAATACGATCCTGCGGGAGATGACCACACGAACATTCCGACGAAGTCCTCGGAAGCGAAGGTGATGGACACCGATTCCGTTCCTGGGCCGAACTCTCAGCCGACGATTCATGTGGATCGCTGGTCCCCGGAAGACAAGGAAGTTTCCGTCAGCTCGCGCGAGGGATTTTTTCTTGGTTTGCGTTTGCTGAATTATCCCGCGTGGCGAGCTGAAGTGAACGGAGCGCAAGTTACGCCTCGCGGAGGCGATGACTACAACCAATTGATTGTGCCGGTGCCAGCCGGTGAGTCGCACGTGAGCGTGCGGTTTGTGCGGACATGGGACCGAACGCTTGGCGACGTCCTCAGCTTGTTAGCCGCATTTTTCCTCGTGTGGCTGGCCACACGCCAGAAGTTTGCCGATCCTGAAGGGTTAAGAAGGTAAGCAAGGTTGGGTCGAGGTTCTGCCCCCTCCCCCACCCTGTTTTTCGGAAGAATATCAAAACACAAGACTTAGGGGGTGGGGGTCTGCAAAGAATATCATTCTAAGGGTGTTATGAGGCAGTTTTGCCAGAGACTGTGCGCCCGCTACCGCTACGGAGTGAGGGCCCTCCCTCGGTTTTTTCGTAAGTGCGGATTCTAAATGATTTAATCCTTTCGATAAGTCGCTTAGAATGAACACTTCTGGGCATTTCCTGTAAGTGCTGATTACACACTAGTTACAGGTAGACCTAACGCTGGCTAGAAATCGGTGTCTCGAGTCGCGTGGGTGCGGCAAGGTTTAGTCTGAATCGAGAGCGCCAGAGTAACTTGGCTGCGGTGGTCCTAAAAGCAGAAAGCGGCAGCAGGGCTGCCGCAGTCCACACTTTTCACTGCAAATAAGTGTACGCCAGAAGCGGACGGGTGTCAAGTATATTGTGGTACTGGTACTCTACGGTTATTTCAAGAGCGAGTGTTGGATGAGTTTTCAATCACGCCGTTGTTGTAGCAAGTGGCAAGAATTGGCGAGATTGAGATCTATTCTGAGCGCACGTAATAGGAGTCCGCGACTTCGTTACGGGCAAGGGCGATTTTGCCGAAACGGTTGTGGGCGTACATTGGCAAATCCCCAAATCCCGGATGACAGTCTTTGTCTCCGGGCGTGCAGATTGGGACTACGGCGGCATCGAGCAGAAGCACTTGGCTGCCGTCCAGAAAGTGATTCAATATTCGCCACCGACCCGTGCGGTGTAACGGCTGCGAATCTGAAACGATATCTTGCACATAAGTCCCATTCGCTTGGAGTTCCAGTCGTTCCGAGTCCAGTTTATAGACTCCAGCTACCTCCGTAGGTGTAACCCGGATGCGACCCACTTCCTCGGAGCCGCCACTGCAAGCAACCAGAGCACATGTGACTGCCAACAGCACACGCGCAAGAACAACAACGAGAGTTGCTTTCAAAGCTGATTGCCACCTCATGATTCCTACAATAGCAGACGATGAGTCACTGCTATAAGTCCCGGCCAGTTAGGTAATCGGACCCGAACGCAGTATGGTGCGGGGTGTTCCGGGGTTAGCGGCGGTCGACGCTGGGGTGGCGGACGTCCTGGCCTTGGACGATGTAGATGACGTCTTCGGCGATGTTGGTGGCATGATCGCCGATACGCTCGAGGTTTTTGGCGACAAGGATCAGCTCGAAGGCGGGGAAGACGACGCTGGAATCGCCCATCATGTAGGTGAGGAGTTCGCGGAAGATCTGATCGCGGAAGTGATCGACCTGGTCGTCGCTGGCCAGAACTTTTTGGGCGAGATCGACGTCGCGGCGGACCACAGCGTTAAGGGCGTTGCGGACCATTTCCTCGGCAAGCTCGCTCATGCGCGGCAGATCGACATAGGGCTTGACGCGGGGATGGCGGAGAATGCGCGTGGCAGATTGCGCGATGTTGACGGCCTGGTCGCCGATGCGCTCAAGATCGTTGTTGATGCGGGAAACAGCAAGCACGAAGCGAAGATCCACGGCCATCAATTGATGGAGGGCGAGAAGCTGGAGGACGCGATCGTCGATTTCAAGCTGCAGTTCATTGATGGCATCTTCTTCATCGATGACGCGCTTGGCAAGCTGCTCGTCGGCTTCCAACACAGCGTGAACGGCCTGATGGACGGCGCGCTCGGCAAGGCTGCCCATCCACAAGAGGCGTTCTTTCAATTCGTTCAGATCTTTTTCGAAGTGGCGTTCCATTTATTCTTTCCCTCTGGAGCGAAAAGCCAAAATCAGATTCCTCGCTGCGCTCGGAATGACAGCAGAAAGACAAAAGCAAATCAACCAAAGCGACCGGTGATGTACGCCTCTGTGCGCGGGTCGCCGGGCTTCGTGAAAAGCTGCGGAGTGGGGCTGAACTCGATGAGCTGGCCGGTGAGCAGGAAGGCGGTGAAATCGCTGATGCGGGCGGCCTGCTGCATGTTGTGAGTGACGGTGACGATAGTGCAGAGATCTTTCAGTTGGACGAGGAGCTCTTCGATTTTGGCGGTGCTGATGGGATCGAGGGCGGAGCAAGGTTCGTCGAGAAGAAGAACTTCAGGCTCAACGGCGAGGGCGCGAGCAATGCAGAGACGCTGCTGCTGGCCGCCGGAAAGCTCGTAAGCAGACTTGTGGAGGTGATCTTTCACTTCGTCCCAGAGCGCAGCGTGGCGAAGGCTTTTCTCGACGGCTTCGGCCATGGGGATTTTTGAGCCGTTGATGCGAAGGCCATAGGCCACATTTTCAAAGATAGATTTTGGGAAGGGGTTGGGGCGTTGGAAGACCATGCCAATGCGCCGGCGCAGCAAAGTGACGTCCTGGGCGAGAATGTTTTTGCCATCGAGCAGGATTTCGCCTTCGAGACGAGAGTTGCGCACGGTCTCGTGCATGCGGTCCATGGTTCGCAAAAGGGTGGACTTGCCGCATCCCGACGGGCCGATAAGCGCGGTGACTTTGCTGGTGGCGATGCCGAGGCTGATATCGAAAAGCGTCTGCTTGGCGCCATACCAGAAATTGACCTTAGAGATGGTCATGCGCATCGACGCGGGCACAGCAGTTTCGCGGCTCGCGGCTGTTGTGACGGGTGGAGTTATGTTTACGGACACTGCCGGCCTCACAGAAGCGTGCATAGATTAAGCCCTCGGAACCGAACTGCCACGGGAAAGAATGGCCCGGGCAATGATGTTAATGACCAGAATCAAAGCCAAAAGGACAAGACCAGCGGCCCAAGCTTGCCGGTGCCAGTCGTCGTATGGCCCCGTAGCGTATCTATATATCATTTCGGGAAGAGCGGCAGTAGGCTCGTTGAACCCGTGGCTCCAATAGCGGTTGCCCAAGGCGGTGAAGAGGAGAGGGGCAGTTTCGCCAGCAACACGGGCGAAGGCCAGAAGGACAGCGGTGAGAATGCCGCGGTAGGCGGCGGGCACGACGACGGTCGCGATCGTTTTCCATTTGCTGGCGCCCAGGGCCATGGCGCCCTCGCGCAAAGTGCGTGGCACGGCGAGAAGAAATCCTTCCGTGCTGCGCAAAGTGATGGGAATCATCATGATGCCGAGAGCGAAGCCGCCGGCATACGCGGAGAAATGCTTGAAAGGATGGACGGCAATGCTAAAGGCAAAGATGCCGATGACGATCGAAGGTGTGCCATTAAGCAAATCCGCGGAGTAGCGAACAACGAAAGCCACCTTGCTACCGCTAAATTCCGCGAGGTAGATGGCGCCCAGGAAGCCGATGGGAACACCGAAAAGCGTGGCCAGGGCAAGCAGCTTGGCGCTGCCGACGATGGCGTTGGCCATGCCGCCTCCGGTTTCACCGACAGGAGCCGGCAATTTGGTGAAGAAATTCCAATTGACGGAGACTCCGCCGTTGTAAACGAGATAGCCCAATATGAGGAAGAGCACGGAGACAGCGACGAGCGCGCAGAGACCGGTGATGGTGAGCATAAAATTGCTCACGAATTTGCGCCAGCGCAGGCGAGGGTTCATGCGTTCCCCATTCCGCTGCCGCGCTGAGAGGTAGCAAGAATCAAGAGACGAGCCAGGCCGTTTAAAACAAAGGTGAGAAGAAAGAGTACCAACCCTAGCTCAATCAAGGATTGCGTGTACAGCTCGCCGGTTGCTTCGGTGAACTGGTCAGCAATGACGGCAGCAATGGAATAACCAGGAGAAAAAAGCGAAGCGCTGATCGTGGGAGAGTTTCCTATGACCATGGCGACAGCCATCGTTTCGCCGAGCGCGCGTGCGAGAGCAAGAAAAATCGAGCCCATGATGCCAGTCCGCGCGAAAGGCACAACCACTTTCCAAGTGGATTCCCAGCGAGTGGAACCCAGAGCGAGTGCGGCTTCGCGCTGGTCGCGGGGAACAGAGAGAAGCACTTCGCGCGAAACAGAAATGATGTAGGGAATGACCATGATGGCCAGAACGACGCCGGCAGTCAGAAACCCAATACCATAGGCAGGTCCCTTGAAGAGCGGAAGAAATCCGAGAGACTGTTTAAGGGCGGGCTGAATGTAGTCGCGCATCAAGGGCACGACGATGAAGATGCCCAGAACGCCGTAGATCACACTGGGAACGGCGGCGAGCAGGTCGATAAAGAATTCCAGCGTGTCGGACACTCTTGCAGGTGCGAGTTCGGCGAGAAATATTGCGGCGCCAATGCCTAGCGGCACGGCGATGATGAGTGCTACGGCCGAGGTGACGAGTGTTCCATAGATGAAAGGCAGGCCGCCGAACTGCTCGAAGACGGGGTCCCAGACGGAAGTGCGGAAAAACGCGAAGCCAAATTTGTGCCGCGGCAGGACAGAGCCTTGCCAGAGTTCGAAGACCAATAGAAGCGTGATGAGCACAACGGTGGCCGCAAACAAAAACGTAATAAGGCGCACGATTTCATCGCCTTCGCGCAAGCGGCTCAAAAAGGAGCGCGAGCCCACGACGGGGCCCGCGCTTGGAAGGGTTGTGCTCGAGGCTGACATTTGGTCCGGAAGAAGACTATTGGATGCGTTCGAGAGCCTTTATCTCCTTGGCGACGACTTCCTTAGGCAGCTTCGCGTAAGAGAGTGCCTCCGTGTAGTTCTGTCCGTCGGCGAGCATCCACTTTACAAAGCCCTTGATGGCGTCACGTTTGGATGCATCGGAGAATTTCGCGGGAATGAGTAGCCAAGTGAAGCTGGAGATGGGATAAGCGGTCTTACCCGGCGCGTCCGTAATGGAAACGCGGAAGTCGTCCGGCATGTTCTTGGCGGCGCCAGCCGCGGCGGCGGTCACGCTAGCGAGATCAGCCTTAATGAACTCGCCGGAAGAATTTTTCACGCGCCCGTAGGGCATTTTGTTTTGGATGGCATAAATGAGCTCGACGTATCCAAGGGAGTTTGGCGTCTGCTTAACCAGTCCAGCCACGCTTTCGTTGCCTTTGCCGCCGAGACCGACGGGCCAGTTGACAGAGGCACCCTTGCCGACTTTGCTCTTCCACTCTTCGCTGATCTTCGAAAGATAGTCCGTCCAGATGTAGGTTGTGCCGCTGCCGTCCGAGCGGTGAACCACAATGATATCGTTGCCGGGGAGGTTCACGCCCTTGTTTGCGCCGGCGATCGCGGGATCATTCCATTTTGTAATTTTACCGAGAAAGATTCCCGCGATTGCTTCCTGTGTAAAATTCAACTCCGCAGAGACGCCGGGAATGTTGTAGGTCGGGACGTCGGCGCCAAGTACGGTAGGAAAGTGCAGGACAGCAAAACCGTGCTTGTCCTGAAACGCTTTTAACTGGTCGTCATTCATAGGACCGTCGGAAGCGCCGAAATCGACGGTGCCTTCCGTGACTTGCCTGATGCCACCGCCGGATCCGATGGATTGATAATTGATTTCAATGTTGGCGTCTTTCTTGTGGTACTCGTCGAACCACTTGGAATACATGGGGTAGGGAAAGGTAGCGCCTGCCCCGGTGATGGAAAGTCCGCTGGCCGCCCAGACTACGCCGGCCAGCACGAGACCAGCCGAAAAAATACCTGCGATTCGCTTCATCCGTCATCTCCACACGAAAGATTTGAGTTAGCCCAGGAAACTAGAGTGTCCTTCATTTGTGTTACGGCATTGTTACAACCCCTTCATAGTTTTTTGATTTGTCGGGGGGACTAAAGGGGAGGGTTAACACGTGTGCGGCCAACGACTTGTGGACAAGGGAGGGGGACGCGGAGGTTCGCTGAGAAAAGAAGGGGCAGCCCGGTGAGGAGCTGAGGTGCGCATGGCTATAAAACTCACCTCATCTGATTGCTAGAAGCAAGAAAGCTGCTAAAAGTTTCCTGGGGTATGAAAAAAATATTGAAGCCAGCTCAACCAATTTTCCAGGATAGTAGCTGGGTCGTGATCTTGTAGCACGGTGCTATTCGGTGGTGCATGGTATTCGGCAATAGACTCCATGACGATTCAGGAGATGTCGTCGCTTCGACCGTGGACGTGACTCGAGCGAGTTCGCTGTTTTTGGCGAGCAGGATCCGTAGGTTTGCTTATGCGTCGGGAGAATTTGAAGGTGGATTCGTTTTCTTATAGGGACGTTACCGAGACAACTGGAATTGGAATGGTGCGCTGCGAACCGCGACTATTTACATTGGGAGGTCGTGGTAAGCACCCAAGGGAAGCGGTGAGGAACCCGTCTAGTTGGCGGTAGCGCTAGATCCTTTGTTTGTCAGTCCTAGAAAACCCCTTGACATCAATTAAGTCCTCCTTTACTTTATCGCCTTTCGATATCTAATTTCGATATTATAACATGGCGCTGACCAAAATAACGAGAATTAGGGACCAAGAGCTCCTGTCAGGCTTGATTCGCATACACATTCTGTACCACGCGTGCAAAGAACCTATCTTTGGTCTGGGCATGATCGAGGAACTGCAGCACCACGGTTACAAGATGAGCGCAGGCACTCTCTATCCGATGCTCCATGGTCTTGAATCGCGAGGTTTGCTGCGTTCCCAGAAAATTCGTTTGGGCAGGAGGAGCCGCAGAGTTTACCGAGCGACTGAGTTAGGGCGAAAGGCTCTCGCCAAGGCTAGAGAGAAAGTGAAGTTGCTCTTGGGTGAGTTATTGGAATGAATGAAACAGAGGCCGTAGAAAAGCAGGCGAGCAATTTGCAAGCCGTATGCAGTCGGTTCATAAGGAGGGGCCGGAACCGTGATTACAATCTGTTGGAAGTGTCTCCGTACAAGCGCTGCGATTTTATTGGTTCTCAGTCTCCTCCCAAGCCGTACTAGTGCGCAGACCGATAACACCCTGCCAAAAGTGCTGACGCTCGAAGATGCGCTGAACTATGCTCTCCAGCACTATCCTGCCGTTCGCGCATCTTTGGAACAGGTATCGGCCGCTCGGGCTGGAGTTGCGCTTGCCAGGACACAGTACCTCCCGCAGTTGAACGGTGTATATCAGATTAGCCGAGCCACGCAGAATCAGGTTGACGGAATCTGGCTGCCGACGCCCATCACTCCAAGTGTCGAGGGGCCGATTACCTCTTCAAGTGGAGAGAGCTTCTGGGGCAGCCAGGCGGAAGTTTTCTTTTCGTGGGAACCGATGGACTTCGGGTTGCGTTCCGCTCGGGTCGCTCAGGCACGGTCTGCGGAAGAAAAGTCGCAAGCTGACCTTGCTTTGACACGGCTCCAAGTGGCGACGGCCGTCGGAAATTACTTTCTGCTTGCAGCGGCAAACCACCAGGTTGTCGTGGCGGCACAGACCAACGTTGACCGCTGGCAGGTGTTCGATAAGTCCACTCATGTCCTCGTTGATAACGAAATGCGCCCTGGAGCTGATGCATCGCGTGCCGATGCGGAACTGGCGCGAGCGAAAACCAGGCTATATCAGGCTCAGCAGGCCGAGCGTGCGGCCCTCGACACTCTCGCCTCTCTCCTGGGAGCCGCAGGGACTGAAATCCAGTTGGATGGGGGCCGCCTGCAGGTCTTGCCGCAGATCAGTTCCCAGCTTGAAGCTCGGGTGTCCGACCATCCTCTAGCACGCGATCAGATGGCTTCCGTGCAACAGGTTCAGGCCGAGGAGCAAATTGTGCAGCGGAGTAATTATCCTCGCTTGTTCTTGCAAGGTGAAGCGTTTGGTCGCGGCAGTGCAGTTCCAAACAACGGGGCAATCATTGGCAATTGGAATGGCGCGGCACCGGCCCGCGGAAATTGGGTGACTGGGATAACCATCCTCTTTCCTGACGTTTTCGCGTTCAAAGCGCGCAGCACGGAAGAACAAATCTCGAAGGCCAACGAACGCTCGCAACAGGCACGCTACGACCAGACGATTCAAGACCTGACGGGGCAGATTCGAGCGGCGCGCGATCAACTGAAGGGCGCCGAACTCGTGGCTCAGGAAACCCCCACGGAATTGATGGCCGCGAGGCAATCGGAAACGCAATCGCGAGCCCGCTATCAGTCGGGTTTGGCAACGCTGGTGGAAGTAGCGGAAGCCGAGAATCTTCTCGCTCAAGCAGAAGCGGACGATGCCATTGCGCGACTGAATGTGTGGCGAGAGTTTTTTGCCGTCGCCAATGCGCAAGGGGACCTGCAAAGTTTCTTGCAAGTCTTGCATGGCACGACTCCAGGAGGCCATTAGCATGTGGCTGATTCGCGCGGCGTTGCGCAGGCCGATCACGGTGATGCTAATCGTGGTGGCACTCGTTCTTTGTTCCGCGCCTGCATTGCTGCGGACACGCATCGACATTCTTCCCGACTTGGATCTGCCGGTCATCTACGTTGCGCAGCCCTATGGCGGTATGAGCCCGCAGCAGATGGAAGGGTTCCTCTCCTACTACTACGAATATCATTTCCTGTATATCAACGGCATAGAGAGCGTCGAGGCGAAGTCGATTCAGGGCACGGCCCTGATCAAGCTGACTTTTCATCCTGGTACGGACATGAGCCAGGCGCTGGCTCAGACGATTTCTTATGTCAACCGCGCTCGCGCGTTTATGCCGCCGGGCACGGTGTCGCCCTTTGTGATCCGCTACGACGCAGGCACGCTACCGGTGGGGTATCTGGTTTTTTCGAGTCCATCGCGTACGCTAGGAGAAATCCAGGACCTCGCGTTGAATCGTGTGCGGCCGGTCTTCGCCACGCTGCCCGGAGTTTCTTCTCCGCCACCCTTTGGTGGTAACCAACGAACAATTGTCATAAATGTTGATCCCAATAAACTGCACGCCCAGGGATTGTCACCCCAAAACGTGGTTCAGGCACTGCTCGCGGGCAACAGTATTCAACCCGCCGGCAATGCCAATATCGGGGACTATCAGACGTTGATTACTACCGACTCGACCGTCAACCGGATCACCGACTTGCTGGACATCCCGTTGCGCACGGGTTCAGGAGCATCGGTGTATGTGCGCGATGTCGGCACGGTGTCGGATTCTTCCGATATCCTCGCAGGCTATGCCTTGCTAAACGGCAAGCGCACCATCTACATTCCGGTAACGAAGCGTCCAGACGCGTCGACAGTTACTGTGGTGAATGAAGTTCGCGCCAGCCTAGTTCGCTTCCAATCTCTCATACCGGAAGACATCAAGATCACCTATGAATTGGATCAATCCCAATACGTGCGAGATGCACTCCTCTCCGTCTTGCGCGAAGGGATCCTGGGCGCGCTCCTCACAGGACTCACACTGCTGCTGTTCTTGCGCGATTGGCGTAGTTCACTCATCGTGGTCATCACGATCCCTCTTGCGTTGCTTATGGCGGTCGTGGCGTTATGGGCAGCGGGCCAGACCATAAACATCATGACCCTAGGCGGGCTTGCGCTTGCGATAGGCGTGCTGGTGGATGAAGGGACCGTGCTGCTTGAGAACATTCACGTGCATTTGGCAGCGGGCGAGCAGAAAGCCCGCGCGATCTTAGAAGCGAGCAGGGAGGTCGCTATCCCGCGCCTTCTTGCGATGTTGTGTGTGCTCGCCGTCTTTCTCCCGTCGTTCTTCATGGTTGGACCGGCGCGTTCTCTGTTTGTGCCGCTTTCGCTTGCGGTCGGGTTTTCGATGGGAGCATCGTATGTGCTCTCCAGTTCGCTCGTGCCGGTGCTCTCGAACTGGCTGCTTAAGGCAGACAACGTTCACGGAACAAGCACTGCGGAGAGACAGTTCGACCGGTTCCGCAAACGGTTCTACTCCGTGCTGGATCGTCTTATGGCCCTTCCCGCAATTCTGTTGAGCGCGTACACCATTGTCGCAATCGCGATAGTGCTCTTCATCGGCCCAAGACTTCCACGGGAAATCTTTCCATCCTCGGCTGCGAACCAATTCCGTCTGCGCTTTGATGCGCCCGACGGGACGCGCGTTCCTGTGACTGAAGACATGGCGCGGCGAGTCCTAGAGGTGATTGGTCGCGAAGCCGGAACCGGCAACATTGACCTGACACTCAGTTATGTTGGAACACAGGGTTCTTCGTATCCCATCAATGCCGTATTTCTCTGGACGAGCGGGCCACACGAGGCGGTGATGAACATTGCTCTCCGGTCTGACGCTTCGATTTCAGTTCATGATTTGGAGGAAAAGCTGCGAGCGAGCTTACCGCAGCAATTTCCCGGCTCTCATTTCTCGTTCGACCCGGGGGACCTGATTAGCCAGATTCTGAATTTCGGCACGCCTTCGGTTGTCGAGGTCGCCGTCACCGGACCGCAGTACAATGACGTTCTGGGCTATGCCGGGCGCGTCCAACAGGAGCTTTCGAAAATTGGCGAGCTGCGCGACGTTGGTTACGAGGAACCGCTACACTACCCATCCATCAATATCAATATAAATCGAGTATTGGCCGGGCAACTCGGCGTGACCGCGGATCAGGTTGGGCAGGCGGTTGTTTCGGCGACAGCTTCGAGCCGCTTCGTGGCCCCCGATTTCTGGCGCGATCCGAATTCCGGCGTCAGCTACCAGGTGCAAGTCCAGGTGCCGCAGGCACGAATGACTTCGATGAAGGACATTGAAACGATCCCGGTAGGGAGCTCCACTGGGGCACATCCACTGGTCACCGAAGTGGCCTCCGTGCGAGCGGGCAGTGTACCAGGAGAGCTTGATCGCCAGAACGGCCTTTGGATGATCGCTACCTCGGCCAATCTTGTGAAGAACGATTTAGGCCGAGTTGGCCAAGCCATCGATCAGGCGATTGCACGAGCTGGCGCTCCGCCGCGCGGAGTGACGGCCCAAGTCCGTGGACAGGTGAACGCCATGCGGCAAATCTTTGGAAATTTGAGCGTGGGTCTTGCCGTTGCGATCTTCGTGATCCTCTTATTGCTCGCCGCAAACTTCGAATCCCTTGGGCTTTCGCTCATCGTGCTCTCTAGCATTCCGGCAGTGCTGGCAGGCGCCATTTTGATGCTTCTCCTTACCGGAACAAGTCTTAATCTGGAAAGCTTTATGGGAACGATCATGGCGATTGGCGTCGCCGTCGCGAACGCGATCTTACTGGTGACTTTTGCCGAACAGAATCGGAAAGCTGGGGCGGATGCAAAGACGGCCGCACGAAACGCAGCTGGTGAACGCCTCCGTCCCGTGCTCATGACGAGTCTCGCCATGATCACCGGTATGATTCCGATGGCGCTTGCGATTGGGCGCGGCAGCGAAGAAGTCGCCCCGCTTGGCCGAGCCGTGATTGGCGGATTGCTGGCGGCAACCTTGGCGACGCTGCTCGTCCTGCCGACAGTCTTTGCGCTTGTACAGCGCCGCGCTTCGCTGATTTCTCCTTCACTCGATCCAGACGATTCAAACAGTGCATTTGCAAAATCGCCGGAGGCTGCGTAATGAGATGGCCTTTTGTGATGTTCGTTTGCAGTTTCGTTTTGACGGGTTGTAACAGCCCGTCCGCGCACGGCGGAAATTCAGCCTCCGCGACGGGAACTCCACAACAGGTCATTGTTGTCGCGGTCGAATCTGAAAAGCTCGATACAACTCTGTCCCTGCCTGCGCAGATTACCCCTTACGAAGTGGTGGATATCTACCCGAAGGTGACAGGTTTCCTGGACACGATCAGCGTTGATCGTGGTTCCCGCGTGCGTGCCGGTGAATTGATCATCCGCCTCTCCGCCCCCGAGCTACTTGCCCAGAGAGCGCAGGCAGAGGCTACCGTGCAAGGCGCTGAGGCCCAACTCAGTTCCGCGAAAGCAAAACTAGCTTCGGACCAAGGAACCTATCTACATTTGGCGGCGGCAGCTCAGACACCTGGTGTGGTTGCGGGCAACGATCTTCAGGTTGCCGAGCAAGCGGCCGCAGCCGACAAGGCTCAGGTGCAAGCTGCCTCGAAGAACGTCCAGGCGGCACAGAATACCTTGCGCAGCGTCGCTCAGCTCGAATCGTATCTGGAAATCCGCGCGCCGTTCGATGGAGTCGTGACGCTGCGGAACCTGCATCCTGGAGCCCTTGTCGGACCATCATCGGGACAGGCTGGCGCACAGCCAATCGTCCAGATCGAAAACTTGACTCGCTTGCGTGTCGTCGTTCCGGTACCGGAGGCATACGTAGCGGGAGTTCGAGAAAGGCAGGAGGTCAGTTTCAGCGTGCCTGCATTTCCCGGAAGAACCTTCCACGCCCCAATTGCTCGCATCTCGCATGATATCAACCAAAACACACGCACAATGCAAGTGGAACTCGATTTTCACAACACAGACATCCAAATTACCCCTGGTTCATTTGCAAATGTCGATTGGCCAATTAGGCGAGCTTACCCAACCCTGTTCGTTCCCTCCTCGGCAGTCACCACGGATTTGCAGCGGACATTCGTCATTCGTGTACGGCAAGGCAAGACGGAGTGGGTGGATGTGAAGAACGGAGTCACGGTGAATGGAAAAACCGAAGTGTTTGGAGACTTAGAAGCTGGTGACCTTGTGGTGCGCAACGCTACAGATTCCATCCGTTCTGGCGTCCCCGTCGAGGGGAACGAAAAATAGAATCGACGGGGTGAGAACGCCGTCTTCGGTCTTAGTTAGTGCCAAGCGAGAAGAGGAAGCGGGAAAAGGAAAGGGCAGCTCGGTGAAGAGCTGCCCCTTTTCTAACGAGAGAGACAGAGCGCTACGATTCCCGGATTAGGGGATGTAGTAGCGGAAAGAAGTCCAAAACATGTTGTCGACGGCTTTGGCGTTGACTCCTGGCGCGGTGGGGCTGTTGTTATTGCCGGACCAGGAGTTCTTGGTGAAGTAGGAGTACTGGAGGCCCCAACGAAGGCCGCCTTTCGGTCCATTGTAAATTTTGTGCCAGAAGCCAACGGTACCTTCTTGGATGTTGCGAGTGTTGCCGGTACAAGCACCGTTGTTACTCGCCGCAAAGGCCCCGCCGGGCAAGGTCGGAGAAAGTTCGCAACCCGAGTTATTGAAGAATGGAGAACCGTAACCTACGGCGACGTTTGCTCCTGCGACGTTGGCGAAGTTGAAGTCTGTGCGGTAAGCATACTCGACGCCATAATTAAAGAAGATATCGAGTTTTGGATTAGGATGAAGTTCCAGGGTGCCGAGGGCGCCGCCGCCGCGAATCGGAGCGAGGGTGCCATCCGGACGAACGGTTACATCCGGCAACTGTGCCGAGCTGTAACGGCCAATGCCGTCGCCACCAAGCAGATGAACGCCAAAATCTAACTTATTGGCTACGATGGGCATGCGAAGGTTTACCCCGATACCGCCACCGACGCGGCTGTCATTGAAGGCGTTTGCGGCGGACGGGGTCGTTCCCGGGCAGGTGGTTGGCAGCGGTATGGCAGTAATGGCAGCCGAGCAAGGGAAGACCCGATCACGATAATCGCTGACGATTCCGAAGATCTCGTAGTGGCCAAAACCGGGTTCAAAAGCGGCTTTGACGATGAAGTCCGGAGTCTTGTTCAAAGAGTAGCCAGTTCCATCCACGGAGTTGTAGAGACCACCTGCGTTGCCCGCCGAACCTAGCAAGAAGGCTGTGGGCTGGCCGGTTGTGGTGAGAGTCGCCTGAGGATTCTCGAGTGAGATCCCGACCCAAGCTTTGTCTCCGATGTTCTTAGTGACGCGGAAGCCATATTGGCGCTCCCAAGTGAAACCTACGTGGTACTGCGAGTCGATGGTCATCGGCAGATTTTCAGTGCGGTTATCGAGACCTTTCTTCGTTTCCGTCGCGAGGCTCCACATCTGGCCCCCGGTGAAAGTCCAGCCGCTCGAAAGAGCCGCTTGGCCCCAGAGTTGCCGCTGCCGCAGACAATAGCTATCGCTTTGGCGATTGTTGGAGGTGACGCAGGCGCCCAGCCAATCCATCTCGTAGTAGCCGCTCAGTTTCGTGTTGTCGACCGTGCCTTGGAAGAGTACCGACAGTCGCGACTGCCGGCCTCCGAAATTGAGCTCGGAAACTTGGCTGAGGCTATTGTTTGGATAGGGTATGCCGTTGAATGGGGTGTTAACGTCGGAGCCAGTTCCCCGCGTGCGGTAAACGGATTCAGCGGCTATGAAGCCGCCCGGAGTAATGGTGATGCCCTTGTAGCGAATCGAGACTGGCCCCTTTTCCTCGCCGCCCTGACCATCCCTACCATTTGGATTCGCCGCAGTGGCCACGGTGGTTTTAAGGGCGTCGTTGCTGGCGGACAAATCCGCGACCTTGGTGTTGAGGGTATCCGCTGTGGTCTTCACCGCAGCGGTGGTGTTGACGGCTTCCGTGGCTTTAGTGCTGGCTTCGGCTGCGCGCGCATTGGCGGCGGCAGCTGCGTCGCGCGCTTCGTCGATTTGACGATCGCGCTTGGCGAGTTCTTCCTTCAACAAACTGAGTTGCTCTTGCTGAGCCTGCAGAGCCTGACGGAGTTCTTCAATCTCGGCAGCGATCGCCGAGTCCGACTTCTCCGCCTTCGAAGTTGCCTTGGACTTCGGCAGCGCAGCAGGCTTTGCGGGCTGAGCGTCGGCGTCCTTGGGCGTGTCTTTCGGTGTATCAGCGAGAGCTGTTCCCACAGTGAGGAACAGCGATAGTGTGAGTGCTGCGATTTTTTTCATTGCCTCTCTCTTTGGAGCAAAATTCGACCGCGTACCGAGGAAAATGCAAACCACCCCGCGCGAAAAGGTAAAGGCCGAGTCTTACAGTTACGTCAACCGAATGTGAATATACTGTAACAATCTGGGAACGATAGACGTAAACCGTTTAGATATATAAGGTTACAGAGCGAGCAGAGAGGTCAACAAACACTGGAAATGATGGTATTTTGCCGAAGATCGGCGGCTTCGGCAAAAATCTATTCATCAACAGGACAATTGACGACTCTGCTCATTCGGGCCCTCAAGAAACGGCCTTCCGCCCTCGACGCGAGGAAGGTTTACTTCGGCGCGGCTATGGTAAACGTGAGGACAATTTGGGTCAAGCGATATTGGTATTTGGCGTCAGTGTCTTCGATGTCGGCTTCCGTTTTTTGAAGTTCGGCCTGAGTAAATTCGACGATGGAGCCGAGACCGAGATTGTAGCGTGCCTGTGCGAGGTCGAGAGCTAGGGTGGCTTGCTCGCGGAGTTGTTGGGTGACGGAGAGTCGTTCGAAGGCGCGGCGGGAATCTTGCCAGGCGTTGCGAACGTCGCGGGCGATGTTGTTGCGCGAGTCGAGAAGCTTTTGGCGATCGGTTTCGGTTTGGAGATCGGCCACTTTTGCGCGGGCGTTGTAGAGGAAGCCGTTGAAGACGGGGATGTTGATGTTGACGCCGACAGCGCCGTACCAGCTGGGGATGTGGTCGTCGCGGACGGGAGCCTGACCGACAACGCCGAGAGCGTTGACTGTGGGGCGCCAGAGATCGTGCTCGGCGCCGGCGAATTTTTGCGCGGACTCGACTTCGAATTGGAGGGCTTTGATTTCGGGACGCTGCTGCAGAGCTTGTAGAATCAGGGGAGTGACGTCGGGAGTTGGCTGATCTACGGTGATAGTCTCTTCGATGAGTTGGAAATTTTGCTCGTCGGGATAGCCAAGAATCGCGGAGAGAGCGGCGAGGGAAGTCTGATAATTGTTTTGCGCTTCAAGCAAGAGGAGCTTGCCACGAGCGAGATCGACGTTGGAGAAGCTGAGGTCGATTTCTGATTTGAGCTTGGCATTGGTCAAGGCTTGCACTTTGTCAACGAGTGTCTGCCGAGAACGGACCGTTTCTTGCGCCACGGTGACGAGAGCTTTGGTCTCCAGAGAATTATAAAAGGCCTGGTCCACAACAAGGAGGATGTCCGCGCGGGTCGCTGCAGCATTTTGGTCCTCGGCCTTGGCGTTATATTCGGAGCTGGAAAGTAGATTTTTGGTGCGGCCGAAATCGGTGACGAGTTGATTGACGCTGACGCCGCCGGCAGCACGCGGATAAACAGTGGGATTGTTGAGAGCGCCTGCAGTTATGCGGCTGCCCGGATTTGCATCCACTGCAGTGAGACTGAGATAGGCGTTGGGCATCAGGGAAGAGCGGGCTTCGCGGACGTATTGTTGGGCGGCGAGAGCGCGCAATCGGCCGATGGTGATCTGCGGATTATTCTTGAGAGCGATGGCTTCAGCTTGCGCCAGAGTGAGGGTGACTGCCGCTTGCGGTTGCTGCTGAGCAGGGACTTGAGAAGCAGCGGAGCTGAGTGCGGTCTGCGCGCAGAGCCGCAAACAAGCAGCGTTGAAGACGATAGCTAGCAGGAGCAGAAATCGCATCACGGCTGCACCTCTTGAAGATTCTCTCCGCGTTTTCTATGCACCAGGAGATAGGCCGCGGGGACGAGATAGACCGTCACAACAACGGAGACCAGCAAACCGCCGATGATCGCTCGAGCGAGCGGGGCGTACTGTTCGCTACCGGGCTCGGCTCCGATGGCCATGGGGATCATGCCGAGCAGCGTGGCGAACGATGTCATTAGGATGGGACGGAGCCGCATGCGAGAAGCGAGCGAGACGGCCTCTTTGACAGGTTTGCCTTCGTGGTGGAGATGGCGGGCAAATTCGACAATCAAAATGCTGTTAGAAACGACGATGCCGACCATCATGACGATTCCCATCAACGACATGACATTCAAAGTGGTGCCGGTTGCCAATAAAAAGAGAAGAACCCCGGCAAGCCCGGGCGGAATCGCCAGCAGGATGATGAACGGGTCTTCCCACGAAGCAAACTGCGCGACCAGAATCAGATAGACGAGCACCACCGACAGAATCAAGCCAATGCCAAAGCTCTTGAAGGAGGCACGCATGCCCTGCACCGAGCCGCGAAGGTTGACGCGCACGCCTTCAGGAAGAACCGTTTTCTTCAGGATTGATTCGATCTGCGACGTGACTGCGCCGAGGTCTTGCGACTTTGGGGAAACGTAGACGTCGATCTCGCGAAAGAGTTGGTAATGATCGACTTCGGTGGGCGAAGGAATGGTTTTCAGCTTAACGACGGAATCCAGAAAAGTCGGCTGGGTGCTTTTCGCGCCGCGGAGGGGAATCTGCTTGAGGTCAGTCATCGTCTTGATCTGATCCTCGGGATATTGGACCGCGAGCATGTAGGGATTCCCGCTTTTCGGATCGATCCAGTAATTTGGGGCGATCATGCCGTTGGAAGTGAGCGCAGTGATGACGTTGTCGACGATCTCTTTTTGGGAAAGGCCGAGCAATCCGGCTTTTTCGCGGTCGACGTCCAATTCCAAAGCGGGGTAATCGATGTCTTGCGGAATAAGGACGTCGCTGACGGATTTGAGTTCGCGAACCGGCTGAGCGATCTTTGTGGCGACCCCAAAAATTCTGTCGAGATTGTTTCCGCTGACTTGAATGTCGATGGGGGCGGGCAATCCGAGATTAATCACCGCATCCACCAGGCCGCCCGACTGAAAATAGGTACTGAGTTGAGGCAAATGCTGGCCGAGTTGCTCGCGGACACGCCGCATGTATTCGTAGCTGCCCACTTTGTGGCCCTCTTTGAGGCTCACCTGGACGAAGGCGGTGTGAGAAGCGGAGTTTGGAGTGTAGATAGCCGAGAAATCGGTGGTGGTTCCGATGTTGGAGACGATGATTTGCAGCTCGTCTTTCGGCACGACGGTTCGAATGATTTCCTCAACCTGACTTACATAGTTTTCCGTCAACTCCACGCGCGTTCCCGAAGGCGCTTTCAAATTGATGACGAATTGGCCCGGATCCGTGCGGGGAAAAAAGGAAACACCCAGAAATGGATAGAGCCCGAGGCATAGCAAGGAAATTCCCGTGAGTGCGGCCAGCGTGGCGACTGGCTTCAAAAGCGCCGTGCCCAAAGTGCGGTCGTACTTGCCGAGCATTTTTTCGAAAGCTTGGTTGAACATCTTGCCGATGCCATCCCAGCGCCAGGTGAAGTCGTCGCCTAATTCTAGATCGGCCTGGCGAAGCTTGATGAGTTTGGCGCAGAAGAGTGGCACCACGGTCATGGCTACAAAGTAGGAGGCGAACAGAGAGAGGATTACGGCGAGTGCCAAAGCTACGAAGAGAAAGCGACTCACGCCGTAGAGAAATACAACGGGAAAGAACACGATAGAAGTCGTCAAGGTCGCGGACAGAACCGCCAAGCCCACTTCCTGTCCGCCTTTCTCTGCGGCTACTTCCGGCGATTCACCCATTTCGAGATGGCGGAAAATATTCTCGAGAACAATCACGGAGTTATCGATCAGCCGTGAGAAGGCCAGGGCCAGCCCACCGAGAACCATGGTGTTGACCGAGCCGCCGCCCGCGCTGAGGGCCAGAAACGTGGCCAACGCTGAAAGAGGTATCGAGAGGAATACCGCTGCGGTAGCGCGCAGGCTGCCGAGGAAAAGTAAAACCATCAATCCGGTCAACAGAAGTCCGATGCCACCTTCCCGAATCAAGTTGGAGATGGCCGTTTTGACGAAAATGGATTGGTCGAACACGACCTTGGTAATGAGCTGCTTCGGAATATCGACGAGATGCTGCAGTGCGTCCTTGATGCCCTGGACGACAGCAATTGTATTTGTGTCGCCGCCCTGTTTCAGAATCGGCAAATAAACGGACGGCTGGCCGTCCACACGTACGATGTTGGTCTGAATGGCTTGGGCATCAATAGCTTTCCCCACGTCACCGACGAGCACTGAGGACTGGCCGACGGATTTCAGCGGCATGTCGTTGATCGAAGCCGCAGTGGGAGCCTGACTGTTGGAATAAAGGTTGTAGTCGAACGGTCCGATCTTCACGTCGCCCGTGGGTAGAATCAGATTGCTTTGATTGATTTCGCGGACCACGTCCATGGGGCTCAACTGATGTGCCTGCAGCTTGAAGGGGTCAACGTAAACCATGATCTCGCGATATTTACCGCCGAAAGGCTGGGGAACGGAAGCGCCGGGAACGTTGGCGATCTGGTTACGAACGTTGTATTGACCTAGATCGTGAAGTTGCGTTTCGTTGAGGCCTTCTCCTTTCAGAGTGATCAGGCACACGGGCAAACTGGAAGCGTCAAACTTGAGGACGACCGGAGGCAGCGTTCCTGGCGGAAGTCGGCGAAGATCGGCCATTGCAAGATTCGAAACGGAGCTGAGGTCAGCGTCGGCGTTTGTGCCAGGCTGAAAATAGATTTTGATCAGGCTTACGCCGGGAAGCGAACGCGACTCGATATGATCGACGCCGCTAGCCAGCGTGAACCAGCGTTCGAATGGGTTGGTGATGTTGGTTTCGATCTGCTGGGGAGGCATTCCGGAATAAAAGGTGGCGATGACCACAACAGGGATGTTGATCGGCGGAAACAAGTCCACGGGCATGCGCACGAGGGCAACAGTGCCGACGATGGCAATGACGAGGCACATCACGATAATGAGGAAGGGATATTTGATTGCAAAGCGGGACATTACCTTCCCCCCGTAGAGTCGCCAGCCGGGGAAGTCACGTCTTTCGGCTGGATTTTCTGGCCGTTGCGGAATTCGCTGCGATTGCCGATGACAACGCGATCCTGATCGGAAAGGCCGGAGAGCACTTCGACCCGCGAGTTATCTTCGAGCCCGAGCTTTACGTGGCGCTCATCGATGATGTTCTGGGGACTGACGGCCAGGACGGTCGCATCGTCGCCGTTGCGGGTAACAGCTTCCAGCGGGACAGCCAGAGCGTTCTTTTTCTCGTGCATAGAGAGCCGGGTTTCCGCGTACATGCCAGGAATCAAATGGCCATCGCGATTCTCGAAGTCGATTTCCGTCTCCATCGTCCGCGTTTGCACATCGAGCGAATCAGCAAAGCGTGAAACTTTGCCATCGATATCCATATTCAGCGCCTGGACGTGGACTTTCACCGGGTCCCCCAAATGAATTTGGCCCGCGAGGGATTCTGGAATCGGCAGGACCAGGCGCAGCTTGGAGATTTGCGCAAGGCGAATCACAGGCATGGCTTGCGTGCTTGAGGAGGTGCCAGCGGCCACGAGCGCGCCGGTATCGGCAAAGCGCGCAGTGACGACTCCGGCGAACGGTGCGGTGATGCGCGTATAGTCAGAGAGCGCAGACACCTGTTTCTGATTCGCCTGAGCCACCTCGAGTTCCTGCTGCGCCGCGGACAACGCCGCCTTCGCGCTGGAAACCTGCGCCTCGGCTTCCAAGTCCTTAGCCTGGGAGTCGTCTAGTTCTTGCTGTGCTACCAGCCCCTTTTGAGTTTTGGCCGCATCGTTCAGCCGGGAAAACGCCGAATGCATTGCAGCATGCGTAGATTTCGCCCGCTCCAAATCACCCTTGGCGCGCCCAATTTCTTCGGTCGCGCGGCGCGCTCCAGCATCGGCGCCGGCCAGCTGCGCGGCTAACTCCGGAACTTCTAAAATCGCAAGCGTTTGTCCCTCCCTTACGTGGTCACCAACATCGACGTGAATCACCTTGATGTAGCCCGCAACCTTGGCGTGCACATCGACGTCTTGGAAGGGCTTGAACTCACCGGAGATCGTCAGTGTGTTAGCGATCGTTCGGCGTTCCACCCGCGCAACAGCGGCCGGAACGTCACCCGCGCCGCTTCCAGAGCTGGTTACGGCGGCGGTTTCCGAGAAAGGACGACCTGCCCAAAGCCAGCCTAGAAAACTAACAAAAACAAGAATAACTACGGCGCTAATCCATTTTTTGGCAGTCATGTGAAGTTCCTATGGAGCGCAGGGACCGGCGTAGGATAGGCGTGCAAACGCCAGAAACCCGCAGACTCGAGAATGGGCCGAATTAACGGGCTGCAAGAGGGTTCATCCCATTGCAGTGCATCCAAACCTCAAGAAAATGGAAAAGAATTAAAGAGCGGGCGGAGGCCGAAACCACAGGCTCGCGCACAAGAACTGCTGCGAAGGAAAGTGTTCCGAACTCTGCACCAGGAAGGATTGGGAAGTTATGTTCGGCAGTAAAGAAATGACCTTCGCGAAAAACAAAAGCACAACCAGGTGCGTACCGTGGCTGCTGGGAGAGGAATATTTCTCCAACTCCGAGGATCCGACAGTCGCGCGGTGGCTCGCCGGGTGCCGGAGGGATAGTTCGTCCCCAGATCCTTGGGCAATCAAGTAAGGGTTATACAGAAACAAAAAGGCGAGCAACAAGCACACCCAAGCATTGCGTTTTACGGCGCGTTCGGGCAATGCCTCCGGTCTGAGCTTCTTTAGCACTCTGGTTACGATAGTTGGACTGCTTGATGGGGTCAAGAGGATGCATGCACGGTGTTTCAATCTACCCGGGAGGGGAGAAGGGGATCGGAGCCAGGGGTGCGCCGATCCCCGTGGTAGGACGTGGAACGAAGATTAAACGCGTTGAGTATCGCAGCCCGGAGTCACGTCTGAATGAAGGGCCTGTGAATTCTCGATGACCTCTTCGCCCGCCGCTGGAGACTGTGCGCTGCCGTCCTCGGCCATGGCCAGGCCTCGGCCGTGGCGAACATCGAGTCCACGGACCCAGAAGATAATGTCTTCGGCGATGTTGGTGGCATGGTCGGCGATTCGCTCGAGATGCCGGGTGGCGAGAATAAACTGCATTCCCGGGCTAACGAGCGCGGCTTGCTGCGTCATGCTTTGCATGAGCTGATCGAAGATACGGTCGCGGTACTGATCGACGACGTCGTCGCTTTGAAGAACCTGCCCGGCCATTTCGACGTTGCGATAGATCAGTGCACCGAGACTTTTGCTGACCATGGCGCGCACCGCCGATGTCATGGGAGCCAATTCCTCAGGCAATTGGGCTGCGGGCATTTCGCGAAGGGAGATGACGCACTCGGCAAGATTGACGGCCAGATCGCCGATGCGCTCGAGGTCATTGGTGATTTTGAGCGCGGCAACAATGAGGCGGACTTCATCGTCAGAGAAAGATCCGCGGCGCAGGAGACGTATGGCGTGCTCGTCAATAACAATTTCCATCTCGTTGATGCGGGGCTCTAGGAGGAAAACTTCGCCAGGGAGAGCCCAAGTGCGCTGCTCATGGACGCCGACGATGGCATCCAAGGCGCGGTTCATGGCACCTTCGACGGTGCGGGCCATCGAGACGAGATAATTGACCAGAGTTTCGTAAAGAACCGCTTCCGTCAGACTAGCGGAACTTGCCATAGTTCCCCTTCCCGAGTTGAGGTCGGTCGTCACACCCCTGCTCGTAGTCCATATTCTGGCAAAGAGATAGTTACACGGTGTTCACAAATAGATGAACATGCGGTAAATCAGCAAGTTACGGGAGCGGTTGGGATCGGATTCCGGGCCAAATCGAAGCGGATTCGGCTAGTGGGCGGACGGCTTCACAGCAAACTTGACTAGCTGCCGCCATTGCCACGTCCCGCCACGCCGCCAGAGGAGGAACGCGGCGCGGGATGCTCCGTGTCAAATAGCGGCACGGAAAAATGGAATTGCGAACCTTGGCCGATCTCGCTGTCCACCCAGAGGCGGCCGCCGTGCACCTCGACGAGGTGTTTGGCGATAGCTAGACCCAGGCCAGTGCCTCCCGCTTCGCGGGAACGGGCAACATCGACCCGGTAGAAGCGCTCAAAGATGCGCGGCTGGTCGGCTTTCGGGATGCCGATTCCCGTGTCCGAGACGGTAAGAATGATCTCTTTTTCCGTGGCCTCTGCGCTGATGATGATCTGGCCGCCGGGCAGGGTGTACTGGATGGCGTTATCCAGGAGATTTTGCAAAACTTCGGCAAGCCGGCGGCGATCGCCGGCTATATCCGGCAAGTTCGGCGGTAAGCTCACGGAAATCCGCAAGTCTTTTTCCGTGCCGCGGCGCTGGGCCGTCTCGAGGCAGCTTTCGATTAACTGGGAAACGCCCAAGCGACGAATCTCCAGCTCGAGGCGCTCGGCGTCCATCTTGGAGAGGACGAGCAAGTCTTCCGTCAGGCGAGCCAAGCGGCGGGAATGCTCAAGAATGATTTCGAGGAAGCGCGTGCGGTTTTGTGAATCGTCAATGGCCCCCGCCAGAAGCGTTTCGGCGAACCCCTGAATGGCGGTGAGCGGCGTTCTGAACTCGTGGGAAACGTTGGCAACGAAGTCGCGGCGTACACGCTCAAGTTTGCGAAGCTCGGTAATGTCATGCAGCACGACGACGGCCCCGCTCGTGTCTCCCGCGCGAACGGCGGCGACGGTGATTGCAAAATAGTGCTGGCGAAGCGTGCCCGTGACGATTTCCGATTGGACCCGCGCTTCGCCGGCCAAAACCTGTCGCACGGCTTCGAGTAGTTCGGTCTGACGCACCACTTCGACGAGTGCGCTGCCCGAAGTCGGTGGTACATCCAGTCCCAGAATTTCAGCAAAGCCAGGATTGGCAAACACCAGCCGCTCCGAACCGTTCACCACGGCGACACCTTCAACCATGCTGCCGAGAATGGCGGAGGAGAGATTGCGTTCTTCGGTAAGGGTTTGGATAGTCCGGTCCAAACGAGCCGCCGTGCGGTTCAGCGAAATGCCGAGAGCTTCCACGGCGTCGCCTGACCCGTCCCGAGGCAGGGGACGGAAATCACCCTCGGCGACGCGCCGGGAAAAATCCTTCAGACGCTCGACGCGGCTCGTAAAACTGCGCGAGAACAACAAGGAAACTCCGCCGGCAATCAGCAAAATGAAGAAGGATGCGAGCCAAAGTCTGCGCCGGAAGGAGCCAAGAACTTCGTCAACGGTTTCCAGAGGAAGGGCAAACCGCAAGAAAATAGCAGGTCCCGCGGAAGTGTCCTGGCGTACGGCATAGTAAAGAAGGTCGCGATGGATGGTGACGCTGTGGCGAATGGAACGTCCTTCGCCGTTTGCCATCGCCTCCAGGATTTCGGGCCGATTGGCGTGGTTCTCCATGGATTGAGCGTCGGATTGTGAATCAGCAAGGACGCGGCCATCGGGGGCGATCACAGTAATGCGCGCGCCGCTGGCGGCCATTTGCGCGACCCAATCCCGCAAGGGCGCGAGGTTTTCAGCTTGTCCGGGAGAAACAGGAGTCCATTGCGGAGGACGCGCTTGCGCGATACGCGCGATGGCGGCGAGTTTTTCGAAGCCCGTTCGTTCGTAGTCGCCGCGTAGGGCGCGCTCCGCGAAAAAGTCCACGGCGAGCAGCACGCTCACGAGCAGCGCGAGAAACGCGAACGAGAATTTCCAGAATAGGTTAAGCCGCACGAGTTTCGAACAAGTATCCTGCGCCGCGCACCGTTTTCAAATGTATGGGATTTTCGGGATCGCTTTCGATTTTTTCGCGCAGGCGGCGGACGTAGACGTCCACGCTGCGTGGAGTCACGAAGCGATCCGTTCCCCACACGGCATCGAGCAACTGATCCCGCGTAAAAACCCGGTTGGGGCGCGAAGCAAGATAATAGAGCAGCCGGAATTCAAGCGTGCTAAGCGGAACGGGCTTTCCTGAATGGCTCACGCGGTAAGACGCGGGGTCGATGGCGAGCTTCCCAATCTCGATGACACGAGGCGAGTCAGCAGGCGGCTCCGCACGGCGGAGCAGCGCTTTCACGCGGGCGAGGAGTTCGCGCGGGCTGAAAGGCTTCGTCACGTAATCATCAGCGCCCATCTCCAGGCCCACGACGCGGTCGGCTTCCTCGCCGCGTGCCGTGAGCATCAAAATGGGCAGACGATTCAGCGAATCGTCCCGCCGAACTTCCCGGCAAATATCGAGGCCGGAAAGTTTCGGGAGCATGAGATCGAGCAGCAGCAAATCGGGAGGCGTCTTTTTGAGTGTGTTCAGGCCGGCGCTGCCGTCAAAAGCAGCGCTGACCTGAAAGCCTTCATTGGCGAGGTTGTAGCGAACGAGTTCGACGATGTCCTTGTCGTCCTCGATAATCAATACGCGTTTCATAAGGTTGGCACGTTCCGCTCGCCGGCTTGGCGGCAGTTTACCGTACGCCGGAGAAATGCGGTAGGAGCTTGCAAGAGTTGGGGCACCGTGAGTTGTGCGTAGCACGATTGATTCTCGCAGCGCGCGTGTAACACAGGGATAACATGAATGTGAATGGAGTGTGAACGTAGTTTGGGGCGATCAATCTCCGCTGGCAGTCGTGAAAGCCAGTGCCAGCAGCGTTTTTTGCTCGAGTTCGTGCGCCTTGGCGGAGCCCGTCGCTGGGCTGGCGCTGGCTGAGCGCTTCACCGAACGCACCGGAAGACCCTTGGCTTGCGCCAGGCGCTCGAGCCGCGGCAGTACATAGAAAAGGGCACCCATGTTGGCAGGTTCTTCCTGCACCCATACGATTTCTCGCGCGTTGGGGTGTTCGGCCAGCGCGGCAGAGATTTCCGTCCGTGGCAGGGGGTAAAGCTGGTCGAGGAAGAATATCGCTGTACTGGTGTCCTTGCGGCGGCGGCGTTCCGCGCGAAGTTCGTGGCCGACTTTGCCGCTGGCGATCAGGATGCGTTTGGCGTTCCGCACTTCGTGGTCGGGCACGAGCGGCAGAAAACGCGGTCGCGTGAAGTCCTCGATGTTCGAACTTGCATCCGGATGGCGCAGCATGCTCTTGGGCGTGAAGATAATTAGCGGCTTCCGCCAGGCGCGGCGGGCTTGGCGGCGCAGCATGTGAAAATACTGCGCGGCCGTTGATGGTTGGCAAATTTGCAGATTGTCTTCGGCGGCAAGCTGCATGTAACGCTCGATGCGCGCGCTGGAATGCTCCGGGCCCTGGCCTTCAAAACCATGCGGAAGCAGTAGCACCAGTCCGGTAGGGAGATTCCACTTGTCCTCGCTGGCGCTCAGGAATTGGTCGATGATCACCTGCGCCCCGTTGGCGAAGTCTCCGAATTGCGCTTCCCACATCACCAGCGCTTCCGGATAGTCGCGGCTGAAGCCGTATTCGAATCCAACGCACGCCGCCTCCGAAAGCGAGGAATTGTAAATCTCGCAAAACGCCTGCTGCCGCGAAAGATGCGACAGCGTCAAGTAATTGTGCTCGGTTTCCGTGTCGATCAGCACGGCGTGCCGCTGATTGAACGTGCCGCGCTGCGTGTCTTGCCCTGTTAGACGAACGGGACTGCCTTCCAGTACCAGCGACCCCAAAGCCAGGGCTTCGGCGAACCCGTAGTCAACCGCCCGCTTGCCGTGCCCCATCTCATTCCGCTGTTCCAGAAGCTTCGCGATTTTCGGATGCAAATGAAATCCCGAAGGCACGCGAACAAGTCCGTCCGTAAGTTCCGCTAGTTTTTCCTGCGTCAACCCGGTGTCGACTTCGTACGCCGGATCGTATTTTCCGCCCTTGTAGGGAGACCAATAGTCCGGCAGCTTGCGCAAATGCGGGATCTTCGTGAGTTGTCCCGCTTTTTGCTGCTCTGTTTCGTATTCACTTTTCACGGCGTTGACAAATTGCGCGGCGTCGATGCCCGTCTTTTCTGCGTAAATCTTCCACAACGGCGCGTGGTTCTTGATTCGCTCATAAAGGACCGGCTGCGTAATGGTCGGGTCGTCCACTTCGCTATGTCCGTGGCGGCGGTAGCCAATAATGTCCACAACGACGTCGCTTCCAAACGTCGCACGATACTCCGCCGCGAGTTTTCCAATGCGCACGACAGCGTCAGGGTCTTCCGCGTTGACGTGGAATATGGGAACGCTTTGGCGCTTGGCAATGTCCGAAGCAAACCGGGAAGAATGCTCTTGCACGGGCTGCGTAGTGAACCCGATGAGATTGTTGACGACGATATGCACGGTGCCGCCGACCGTATACGCATTCAAGTCCGCAAGATTGAGCGTTTCGGCCAAGACGCCTTGTCCCGCGAAAGCTGCGTCTCCATGCATCACGATCGGCCAAACTTTGTTGAGCGCCTCGCGCGTCCGGTCAATAATCGGTCCGTCCACGCCCCGGCGCGTCTGTTTGGCGCGTGCGCGGCCCATCGCTACCGGATCCACTGCCTCGAGGTGACTGGGATTCGAAACCAGGTGCATGTTGATCGGCTTGCCGGCCGTGGTCGTGTACGTTCCTGTCGCGCCAATGTGGTACTTCACGTCTCCCGCGCCGAGCACGCTCCGCGGATCCACATCTTCAAATCCTGCGACGACTTCGTGTGGTGATTTGCACGCGGCGTGCACCATCACATTCAATCGGCCGCGATGGCTCATAGCCATGATGCAATCCACGGCGCCGAACTCGCCCGCACTGTCCAGGATCGAATCCAGAAGAGGGATCAGCGATGTCACGCCCTCCAGTGAAAATCGCTTCGTGCCCAGGTAGCGCGCCTGGAGCACCTGCTCAAAAAGGTCTGCTCGTACGAGTCGTTCAAGAACTTTCTCTTGATTGACCTCCAGCTCAGGCCCTTCGATGCGCTCTGCAATCCATCGCCGTCTTTCCGGTTCGGGAAGATGCATGAATTCCACACCGATGTTTCCGCAATAAATCCGGCGTGCTTCCTCGGCCGCCTCGCCAGTCAATTCCAGATCGGCCATTTTCTGCGGCTGGAACACACCTAGAGGGTCCAGAGTCGCTTCGTAGTAGCCCCAGCGGCGAAAAACGTCAAAAACGAGTTCGCGCTGTTCGTTGCTCGCAGCAGCTTTCTTCAGCCCCTTCGCTGATTTTGCGGGGCGCTCCAACGCCATGATTGTACGGTCGGCCATAAATCCATCTCAGACAACACTCTATTTTGCCACAGAACCCAAACCCACGCTTTTGAGGACGAGACGAGGAGTTTCCTTGTTGCCTTCGAGGCCAGCCAGCTTCCGATGTTACGGGAGCACCATGCTCCGCTCTATAAGCCAAGGACCTTGGCTTCCAAAGTGCGCGCGATTTCTTCCGGCAAAGTGCCCGGTGCGAAAGTAACCGGCGCGCCAATGTGCACGGTGATTTCGCCTAGGCGCGCCAGCCGCCGCCCTTCCCGCTTCATTTGCCACACGCCGTCGAGCCGCATCGGAATAATAGGTAGACGAAGATTTTCCGACAGCCATCCAATGCCGCCCTGGAACGGCGCCATCCGCCCGTCTTCGGAATTATTCACCTCGCCTTCGGGAAACACTAATATGCTGTACTTTCGGTCGGCCGACTCACCGGCAAAACGGAAACTTTCGCGAAAGCCCGAGTGCTGCGGCAGCGGAAAAACATTGAACAGCGCCGTAATCAAGCCATATCCCCATTGATAGGCCCAGCGCTTCACAAAGAACCAATCGCGCGGCGGCACCCGCATTCTCTGTACCGATTCGCCTCCCATCGCTATGGCCAGCTTGTGACGAAAACGCGCCGGGAGAGCGGCGAGAATCAAACCAATATCGGCTCGCCTCGTGATGTGGTTTGAAACGATGAGCACTGGTCCACGAAGACCCCGCAAATTCTCCCGGCCAACAATTCTGGGATGCCCAAGAATCCGCGTGGCAGGCCAGACTAGCGCGTAGTAGACCGCCAGCCGCAGCCAGCGCACCGGCGCGCGCTGCGTCCATCGCGGGTAAACATACTCCGTGCGATGCGCCGCCGGTTGTTGCAGGAGCCGCTGCACATCCGCAACGGTTTTCGCCCCGGCAAAAGTTGTCTCGTTCAACTCCACCTGAAAACGCTCCTCGAGAGCGCTCATTAGCTCGACGCGATCCAGCGAAGTGAGATTCAAATCCCTCTCTAGTTTTTCGGAAGTTCCTTTCGCCGATGAAAACTTCAATAGCAAATCATCGAGCATGCCCTCTTGCGCCTTCGGTCGCGAAGAGCCATCAAGCAATTCCGCCGCGCGGGATGCGATCAGACTCAGTCTCGGCTTGCCCGTCGGCGTGCGCGGAAAATCCAGCTCCGGCCAGACCAGCCACCGGCGTACCCGCTGATATTCAGCAAGGGAAGCGTTGGCCTTTTCAACCGCTCCGCGAGCGGAGTCTTCTTTGGCGTCCTCGCCGCGTTCTTCCATCAGCAAGATGGCGCATGGCTCCGCATTGCCGCCGCGCTCCATAGCAATCACAACGCAATCGCGCACGCCGGACTGTTTCCGCAGCGCCGCTTGCACATCCTCGGGATACACATTTAGGCCCGCGGGCGTGACGATCACGTTTTTCTTACGCCCCTTGAACCGGAGATTCCCCTCCGCATCGAGTTCGCCAATATCGCCCGTGCGCAGCCAATTCTCTTTGTCGCGCACTCCTACCCGCAACGCTCCACCTTCCCAATAGCCGCTCGCGACATTTTCCCCACGCACGAGAATTTCTCCATCTTCGGCCAGCCGAAACTCACGCCCTGGCAGAACTTTTCCAATCGAGCCCTCGGTCGCGCGAAACGGATGGTTCAAGCTAATGAGCGACGCGGTCTCCGTCATGCCGTACCCTTGCACGACCGCGTAACCAATGCGTTTGAAAAACTCTTCTGTTTCGCTCGATAGCGCCGCGCCGCCGGAAATAAACGCCCAGAATTTCCACCCGAATCGCCGGTGAATTTGCCGGAATCTCCAAGCGCGGCGCAAAAACTTTTTGCCGTTCGCGGCTTCGAGCCTTTTCTTCAGCCAGTTGCTCTGCCCCCGCGCTTCGAATTGTCGCTGAATTCCCGCGTGCAAGACGTCCAGCATCCGCGGCACACCGATGAGCGCCGTCGCTCGCTCTCGCTTCACAGTACGAATAATTTGGCCCGGATTAGCCGAATGCTCAAACACTACCGTCGCCCCCAGCAGTGGCGGCACAAACAGCGCCATGAACTGTCCAAAGACGTGGCTCAGCGGCACCAGCGTCACGAACCTCAGCGGATGAAACCATCGCTCGTATTTTCGATAGGGATCAATGCCGCGTTCCAATGGCTCAAGATTTGCGAGGAAATTCCCATGCGTCAGAACGACGCCGCGTGGCTCGGCCGTCGTTCCCGAAGTAAAAAGGATTTGCGCGATGTGATTTCGCGTGATGGGCTCGTCGGCAAAACGCTCGCTCGCAGACTTCGATGGCCCGCTCCAAAGCGAAGACGTCACGTCGCCCGCGCGCTTCACGGTGTCAGCCAAATCCTCCAGTACCAGCCTTGGGATGGCGTTCCCCAGAGCCGCCTTTTCCCGCGAAGCAAAAACGAATTTGACGCCCGCATCGCTTGCCACACGTCCCGCGAAATCGAGCGTCGCGCCGTCGTCCATCGGCACGGCCACTGCTCCGCGCAACAGGCAGCCCCAGAAGGCCGCCGTCCACTCCACGCTATTCGGCCCCCAAAGCAAAACGCGCTCGCCTGTCCGAACCCCGCGTTCTTTCAGCTCCGATGCGCAAGCGCGCGCCACACTCGCAACTCTTCGATATGTCCACGTTTCGCGGCGATATCCGCGCTGCTGCACAAACGCGATGTCCTCACCGTAGCGCTCGAACTCGCTGAATAACGAAAGGAGATTTTCCCGAGACATAATCGCTGGGGCTCTCGCACCTCTGAGATGGCTTGATTCTACGCCTCTGTGGAGATTGCAACCGCCGGCGTATCTAGCTCAACTGCACGCAAAGTGCCATGTTTGCCGCGACCTCTTGCTGGTGCTTGCGTTAGTTTTCTTCCTTGGCCGCTGATCCGACGCCTCCTGGCCCCGCATGCCACCGCCGCCACCGCACCAATTCCGTTATCCTGAAGATGATCATCGCGCCCGAGAAGATCGCCGCGCTCACAAGCACATAAACCAAGCACTGATTTACGATGTGGGCCACTTGCGCGAATTTTCCAGCGCCATCCGCCGCAGGGTTGGCAACCGTCACCCAGTTTCCAGCCTTTATCGCAAACCACATGACCGCCAGCCCCCCAGCCTGCAAAATCACCCGGGCTATTGCGCGAAACTGCGTCCAGTCCGGGCACGCGAGATTTATGATGGCGCGGACTATCTCTAGATCCGTGAGCACCACGATTGGAAAATAGATTTGATGCCAGATGGGGGCCAGGTTAAATAAAGCCGCCGCCGGGCCAAATATCAGGAATGGATGGCTCTGTACCGACGACCACCACACCAACGCGACGGCTGACGCCACAATGATGGACACGGACTCAAAGCGCGACACCTCGCGCATGTGGCTCCCCATCCGCACCTGCCCCATCCGCACCTGCCCCATCCGCACCTGCCCCATCCGCACCTGAAAGTCCCGCTCAATGTTCAGATCCAGACGGAACTTGCCGCCCATCCCTTTGATGTGCCAGCGATCCGGGTGTTTCGTCAGGTGCTTCTCGACCACCGAGAAAATCAGCGTTACCACGCCAAACTGAATGAAAAATTGCAGCGTGCAAGTCGAGACCATGTCGCTGACCGAAATCTGCTGTCCAGCGAGCCTGAGCACCAAAAAAATTCCCCCAACAATCAGAAATGTCAGTCCCAGGTTGAACGACAGAACCTTTACGTAGAACGGATACAGCACTGGCCCGATGATCTGCCGGCCGAACGCCACCGACCGCTGGTCTTGCCGGTACCGCGCCGCAAGCAGCCAGGGGTTCCCGCGCTTCTTCAGCAAACTCTCCTGCTCGTCTTCCGTCAGCGGCCGCCCGAGCTCCTTCTGCCGCTCTTCCATTTCGGAGCGAATGTCCTCCGAAAGCTCGCCGATGATGTCCCCACGCTGCTCTTCGGGCAGCGCCTTTGCCACTGCGTTCAAGTAACTTTCCACCAGGCCCATGACACACTCCTTCTTACTTCACAGCATTCCGTTCAGCGACGTGCTGATGCTCTGCCACTCCGCCATCAACTGCTTGAAAATCTCTTTCCCGTCCGCCGACAGCCGGTAAAACCGCTTGTTTCGCTTTTCTTCCTCGCGCCATTCGCTGACCAGCAGTCCGTGACTCTCCAGCCGCCTCAACAGCGGATACAACGTGCCTTCATCAATCGCCATTCCTCGGTCCGCCAGTGTTTTCCGCAGCGTGTAGCCGTAGTGCTCCTTGCGAAGTGCAGCCAGGACCGCCAGAACCAGGGAACCGCGGCGCAGCTCCAACCGGAGGTTTTCGAAGAGTTCGTGGTTGTCAGTACCATGCGTCATATAGTGTACGCCACACACTGTATGGCACACAGTATTGATTGTCAAGCCTTTTTCCTGTCTTTTTTGATCTTGCTCAGAACATCCGATTTCTATTGGGACGTGGCCGGAATAACAGTTGGAAAAATCACCCTGAGCACAAACGCTTCAACTTGAGTACAATAGAACATTGCTGGGAAATCTTGTGTGTCCCTGGCTGCATCAAACGTAAGATTGAGCGGGAACGATGCCTGTACCTATTTCACAGATGTGGACGGTCGCCACCTACGTCCTCAAGCAGAAGATCGCGGGGCGCAAGCGCTATCCGTTTGTGCTCATGCTCGAGCCGCTTTTTCGCTGCAATCTGGCGTGCGCCGGGTGCGGCAAGATTCAGTACCCCGCCCACATTCTAAAAAGGGAACTGAGCCCTGAAGAATGCTTCAAGGCCGTTGACGAGTGCGGCACGCCGATGGTCTCCATCCCTGGCGGCGAACCCCTGATGCACCCCCAGATCGACAAGATCGTCGAGGGCCTCGTTGCGCGCAAAAAATACATCTATCTCTGCACCAACGCGCTCCTTCTCAAAGAAAAGCTGGACCTCTTCAGGCCCAGCAAGTATTTGACGTTCTCCGTACACATGGACGGCCAGCGCGAACACCACGACTTCTCTGTCTGCCGCGAAGGTGGCTACGATCTCGCCGTCGATGGTATCAGGGAAGCTCTTAAGCGCGGCTTCCGCGTTACAACCAACACGACTCTTTTTGACGGCGCCGACCCCAACAGCGTTCGCCAGTTCTTCGACGAAATGATGGAGCTAGGCGTCGAAGGCATGATGCTTTCGCCTGGCTACTCCTACGATAAAGCCCCGGATCAAAAGCACTTCCTCGGCCGCGCGCGCACCCGCCGCACCTTCCGCGCCATTTTGTCCAACCGCAAGAAGAGCTGGCAGTTCAATCAATCGAAACTCTTCCTCGAATTCTTGATGGGAAAGCAGCAGTACTCTTGCACGCCTTGGGGCATGCCCACGTATAACGTATTCGGCTGGCAAAAGCCCTGCTACCTGCTTCAAGATGGTTACGCCGATAGTTTCCAGGAGTTGCTAGAGACGACCGCTTGGCAGAATTACGGCACGGAATCCGGCAATCCCAAGTGCGCCAACTGTATGGTCCACAGCGGTTACGAAGCCTCGGCTATGGATCACACTTTCAGCGGCTTGCGCGGCCTCTGGGCGGCGATGAAGGCTACCTTCTCCGTGAAGTATGAAGATCCGGATGCGCTGGCGCTTCTGAATGAACCATCGAAGCCCGTTCATTCTTATAATCCGCTCATTCAAATAGACAAAGGCAAGTCTCAGCTCGAGGAGACGCGCGCTTGACGGGCCCTCGCCACGCCGACCAACCTGCTCACAGCGAATCTCTTCCGCCGAATCCCGATTCTTTGGAAGTGGCCCCGGGAAGGGTTCGCGAAGCCGTCGAGGGCTGGGTGCCCGAACTCGCCACGGAACAAGAATTGCGCGAAGCTCTTGAAAAAGCCTTCGACTATCGCGGCGATGTGACGCTAACCACCAAAGATGGCAGGAAGATAGAGGGATACATCTTCGATCGCGTCTCGGGTCCGACGCTCGTTGCCTCCTTCGTGCGCGTCCTCTCCAAGGATTCCAACCAAAGACAGAAAATTTCGTATGCCGACATAGCGGCACTCGCCTTCTCTGGTCGTGATCCAGCCGCTGGCAAAAGTTGGGAAGCCTGGGTCCGCAAGTACTGGGAAAAGAAGTCAGCCGGCGAGCACGGTTTTTGCCTGCAACCCGAGTCTCTGGAATAGCTCGAATTTGCTCTTCTGAGCACGTCCCCGCGGCATTGACGTCCCACTAAAGCCTTATTTATCAACATCTTATAACAGATGAAGGCCCCCCTCACGGGTCATCTCCGGCGTGGACAAATGGCCCATTTCGTGGTACCATTTGTTTAGCGTTTGTTGCTCTTGTATTACCTTTTGACTCGTTCGAAGGGACTGCAAGGACACTCTTTGCAATCTTTTTTTGCGGGCTGGAGGCTGTCACGGCGCTTGGGAACTTTCGGGTGTTGGCTCGCTCGTAGCTAACCAGGATACGGACCAGGAGAAACAAAGCAATTCCATGTCGCAAACCCAGCCAAGTCGGGAATGCGCATTCGAGGTCGTGGAAGTGAAGGAACAAGGAACAGTCAAGTGGTTCAACGCTTCGAAGGGCTATGGTTTTATCCAGCGTCAAACCGGGGAAGATGTTTTCGTTCACTTCTCCGCGATCATGATGGACGGATACAAATCGCTCAACGAAGGCCAGGCAGTGGAATTTGAAGTAAAGAAAGGCCCCAAAGGCCTTCAGGCAGAGAACGTTACCGGCCTCTAGCCTGTGCATTTGGGTGCCCTCGTCGTTCGGGGGCACCGCACCTCACGAGATTCGAATCGATTTTCAGCGACGCGAATGTAATCAAGGAGGACGATGTGCAAGTGATGGCAGAAGGTCAGACAGTCAAGCACGAAACGTACGGCTTGGGTATCGTTACCGCATCCGACCAGGAACGTACCGCAATTGATTTCGACGATCATGGCCCCAAGCTTTTTGTTACCAGTATCATGGTGGCCGAATTGATCGGTGAAGCCCCGGCCACGCCGCCGAAAACCAAGCGCCGCCGCAAGGCTTCCACCGCCGCGAAAGCCGCCAAGAAAGCCGCTGCTGCTACTGCCGCTGCCGCAGCCCGCGCGTAGTTCCTTTCTCTCTCCGCTCTAGAAGTCAACAGTTCCCCTTCGCCAATCCGGCGCAGGGGTGTGTCTGAAAATCGCTGCTCCCGTTTCGTTTTCTCTATGGTAGTGTCTGCCCTATGAAACGTATCGCGATCGCACTTGGGATTCTTCTCGTCATCCTTGGATTAGTGGCGTTCCTCCACCCCAACTTCGACTATCACAAGCATGAAGAAGTCGCGAAAATTGGCCCGGTGACGGCCACCGTCGACAAGCAAGAAACAGCAACCGTCCCGCCGCTCGTAGCAGCCGTATTAGTGATTGCCGGAGCGGTACTAATCATCCTGGGGCCCAAACTGAGGTAGCACCCACCTGTGCGCATTCGTCCTGAACAAACATTGGCATCCCCCTTCTTCGCCCCTCAAGTAACTCAAGCGGCACCACTTACTTCTTCGCACCCTCAAATGCCCTAGTTCGTTGACAGGCCGATTATGGACATTCATCTTAGAGCTATCCAGGAACGCCAGGGCTTCCCTCTTCACGGAGAGCAAGATGAAAATCGATTTACGGAAATCTGTTGTGGGGCCTTGTCTGTTTGCCGCACTTCTCACCCTAGCTGTGTCCCCAGCATTCAGCCAAACTACACCCGGTGTATCGGAAAACGAGATCTTGATCGGTTCCTGCTCCGCGCTCGAGGGTCCATCGCACTTTCTTGGCGTGGAGACGGTGACAGGTGCGAAGGCTTACTTCAGCCTCGTCAACGAAGAGGGGGGAGTAAACGGGCGCAAGCTGAAGCTCATTTCGGCGGATGACAGCTACGACCCCACGAAAACGCAAGCCTGCTTTGACCACCTGATGAGTGAGAAAGTCTTCGCACTTGGTTTCTTTGTGGGTACGCCTACGGCCGTGAAGTATGTCCCCATGGCGGACAGCGCCAAGATCCCTCTGGTCGGCTTGTTCACCGGCGCGCAAACGCTTTACGTTCCGCTGCGCCATTGGATCGTAAATGTGCGCGCTTCCTATTTCGACGAAACGCGCGAACAGGTCGATGGCCTCTGGAAAACTCTCGGTTACAAAAAAATAGCCGTCATCTACCCCGAGGATGCGTTTGGAACGGCGGTTCTCGAAGGCGTCAAAGCCGCCCTGAAGCAGCAGGGTTCCGCACCTGTCGCCATCGCTTCCTATCAGCGGCAGACGGCGCAAGTTGGCGGAGCCATCGACACCGTGCGCGGCGCGAATCCCGAGGCAGTCGTCGTCGTAGGACCAGCCAACACCGTCGCTCCGATTCTCAAGCAATCTCACGCAAAGGGCTGGAAGCCTCTGTTTGTGACTGTCTCCTTCGTCGGCACGGATGAACTGATTTCGGAAGCGGGACAAGACGCGGAAGGCGTGGTCATTACACAAGTTGTGCCGCCGTATTACATGACGGAGCAAAAGTCCGTTGCGCTGTATCGCCGCTCGCTAAACAGGTACTTTCCTTCGGAGCAGCCAAATTTTGTGAGCCTCGAGGGATTCGTGGATGCGATGGTTTTGGTGGAGGGCTTAAAGCGAGCTGGAAAAGATCTAACGCGGGAAGGATTGATCCGCGGGATTGAATCGATCCACGACCACGACCTGGGTCTCGGGCCGCAGCTCAAGCTCAACTACTCCGTGAAGGAGCATAAGGGCTTTGATCACGTAATTCCGACCGTGGTTCGCGGCGGCCGCGCAGTGCCGTTCACGGATTGGTCGACGGCCGCTCCTCAATAGGTTTGCGTTTTTTTGTGTTCTGCTATTCCCTTTTTTTTGATCCGAATTATTTGTGCGCGGATTCGGTTTGCTCGAAGGCGTGATACGACGAGCGGACGAGCGGGCCGGCTTCGACGTGTTTGAATCCCATGGCTTCGCCGAGGATTTTAAATTCGGCGAACTCATCGGGATGAACGTAACGGACGATGGGAAGATGATCGCGCGTCGGTTGCAGGTATTGGCCGAGCGTAAGAATATCCGTGCCTTGGGCGGCGAGGTCTTGCAGCGTGGCAAGGACTTCGTCTTTTTCCTCGCCAAGGCCGAGCATCAATCCCGTTTTCGTTGGAACATCGGGATGAGTCTCTTTCGCTCGTCGCAGCAATTCCAGTGAGCGCTCATAAACGGCGCCTTTGCGCACCTGGCGATAGAGCCGCGGCACGGTTTCCGTGTTGTGATTTAGGACGTCCGGCTTGGTGGCGAGGACAAAATTTAGCGCATCCCAATTGCCTCGAAAATCAGGGATGAGCACTTCCACTTTGCAGCCAGGGACACGATTGCGAATCTCTTCTATGGTGCGAGCAAAAATCTTCGCGCCGCCGTCGGGTTGATCGTCGCGATTGACGCTGGTGACGACGGCGTAGCGCAAACCCATGCGAGCGACGGCTTCGGCCACGCGGAATGGCTCTTCTTCATCCGGCGGGCCGGCGGGCTTGCCGCTGGGCACAGCGCAAAATCCGCAGGCGCGTGTGCAGATGTCTCCCAAAATCATGAAGGTAGCGGTGCCGTGGTCCCAGCATTCGCCCATGTTGGGGCAGCGGGCGCTTTCGCAGACGGTGTGGAGATCGAGCGTGCGCATGATGCGCTTGAGATCCTGGTAGCGCTCGCCCCCGAAGAATTTTACGCGCAGCCAGTCGGGCCGCGGGTGCGCGTTCGGCGAGGGGACCGGAACTTGCGGTGTGATCGAGATGATGTTGAACGGTGCGGCCATGGGGTGCGCTCGAATAAGCTATTTTACCTCATTGGGCTGGCGGCACAAACTGTGCGCCGCCGTTGCTATGGGGCGCTGGTGACCTGGCCGGAATCGCCGGTCTGGTGGTCCTTAATTTGGAAGCGCAGGAACTCGTGGACAGCGGCGACGGCGTCGGGATTTTTCGAGGTGATGCGGATGCGCGCGCCGTGCTCGGTGTTTTCCAGCTTGTACTGAATGGCGTCGCGCAGTTTCTTCATGGTCGCCGAGCCAGGAGGATTTTGCGCGTGGATCAGCATCGGCGCGGAGAAATCCCCGGCGGCGAACATTCTTGCGATGTGACCGAAGTGCATGCGAATTTCATCGCGCGTGGCGGTGTCGTCGGCCGCGTTGGATTGCACGTCGATGGCTCCGCCATCGGAATAGAGAAGGAAATGGTGTGTGGCTTTGTCGTGGGAGAAACCCATGACGTGATCGCCCCGCTCGACGACACCCTGGTGATGGTCATCCTGCGCGGCGGGCTTGTCCCGGGGCGAGGCGTTCCAAGTGGCGAAGATCAACAGGGCTGCGGTAAAAATCGAGTTCATGTGGGATCCTCTCGGAAGCGCGTCTGCCTGGTTGGACGGACGGGAAGAGGAAGGGTGTTGCGGGGCACCCGCACCCCCGGGCCTCCAGAGAACCATGAAGTAAGCGCATAGCCCGATCTGTATCTGCTCGACTGCGCGAAGAAGCGCAAGAAGCTGATGGTGCGGTGGGTGGCGTAGCGGCGGCTCACTCCCGTCTGTCCCTCATGCCTCGTCCCCGGGCGCTGGTCGCGTACTTGACGTACGTTGTCAAGTTTCTGCGATGAAAAAAGAAAAGCTGCAAGTCGTGAGAGGGAGCGGCAACGTGTTCCGCGACCTCCGGCATGAGAACGCCGATACGGAACAATGCAAGGCCTTCCTGGCGGCCGAAATCATCAAAGCCCTCGACGGGGAGCAGCTGACCGTGCGGGCCGCGCACGGTCGTACAGGCATCGCGGCTGCCGATTTCTCGCGGATTCGCAATGCGAAACTTGGGCGTTTCACGGTCGATCAGCTGATATCCATCCTCAACCGGCTTGGGTCGCGCGTGGAAGTGAAGGTACGTGTGCGCCGTGTTGGAACGGGCGAGCAACGCGCGACAGCGTAAGCGTGAGCGGAGGGCTACGCGTTACTTGGCGGCGTGCCGGGCCAAGCGGGCGGCGAAACCTAGCAAGAGGGTGCGCTGTTTGGCGTCCATCTTGGCGAGGTGGCGCTGCAACTGGCTAAGTTCGGAGGCTTCCGATTTGGAGTTGCCCCAGAGAGCCTTGTCGTCGTCGCTGACGAGCTTGCGTGGCTTGGGCGGTTCGTTGCCTTCGTACATGACTTTGTAGAGAGGCATGTCGAGGGCGCGAGCCCATTTTTCGAGAGTTTCGACGGTCGGAACGGTGTGGCCGTTTTCGACGCGGGAAACGTAGCAGCGGAGAAGGCCTGTGGACTTCTCGATATCGCCCTGGCTGAAATTCTTTTCTTCACGAAGCGTTTTGAGCCGTTGTCCGATTTGCATAGCGACAGTCTACGATAAAATGGTGGTTGGTTGCTAGTGAATAGAGAGATGCGAGTAGTGAGTAGTAAGAAAGGCGTTCTTCCACTCCCTATTTTCCATACTTCCAATTCCTCCGGGCCCTTTGTGCTCTCCGCGTCCTCTGCCCTGAAAATAGCCCCTTGTCGCTGCCCCGCAACAACAGCGTCTTTCCTACTGTCAGCTGTCGGCTGTGAGCTGTTAGCCACTATTTTCATTCTCTACGCGTGCCCCGCCAGTGGCATGCTGGACTGGGTAAAGTGTCTTTCCTTCCTTTCTGAACTATCAACTTTGAACCTTCTACTCTTCTCCCCCGTACCTCAAAGAGAGCGCCAAATAAGGGTGGCGAGAGGTGGGGCCGAAAAAGTTGAGGGCGCAACATGCCGTTAAGCGTGTTGCGCCCTCTAAATCGAGCCGTAAAGTATCAGGCTTCCGTTCAATCCAGCGACGCGGGAGCCTTGCGGCTGGCCACGCCTTCCAAACTGATTCGTACAACCCTTCGAACGTTGCGATTCAGCCTGACGCCGCGAGAGCGGTGAAGCTCTGCAAGCTCCAGACTAAGCCGTAAGTCCACCACTTTGCAGTCCAATCTAAAAGCGCGATCGTGGTTAAACTTTCGCAGCTTTTAGCCTGAACCGTAAAGTGTTTTACGCTTCCGGTTCAATCTGTGCGCAAGATAATCCTGGTCCAATTCGGCGTCAATAAGATTCGCGGAAAAAAGCTGTGCAAAATTGCGGATGATTGTGGAAAAAAAGAGCAACGAAATTGCGGTTCAAAATGCAAAAGGAAAAAAGGAATGAAGGAAAGAAAAGAATCCTGCAAAGAACTGATGACAACGTAGACAGGGCCGAGAAGATGGACCCTGGAATCAACGAAAGTAGAAAGAGACGAGCAAAAAGCTCCACGTTCAACAAAATCAACATGCCGCCAGGGTGGGACGCGCGCCGTAGAGCCAGGCTGAGGATCAGTCGACAGAATAATAGAGGAAGTGCACGCCGACCCCGGACATGGCGTTCTTGCCTAAGGGCTCAACGTGCGTCACGCGCCCAACGAATTTGCATTCGAGAGGAGGCAGAGATTCGATTTCCTCGGGAATTTTCAGGCGAAGCTCAAGTTTGGCTCCTTCGCTGAGCTTCAGGCTCGTCGCAAAATACGCGCCCCTTTTGGAGATGTTCATGGTCTCCGCAGGATGTGACTCCCCCGAACTCTTCATGCCAAGTGTGATCTGCATAGGGACACGCTTGATCAGACGTGCTGCTAACCGGCGTTCGATTGTCATTCTAGGTTTCCTCGGGGCTGGGGGGCACACGGGAATTAGATTCTTGTGACAGTAACCAGTTTACGAAAATAAGGAAAGGCGTCAAGGTCGATTGGTAGTGGGTCAGTCTCCGGTAACAGCGTTTACAGGACTTCTGCGGTTTGCCAACCATCTTGGCGGCCATGTAGAGCAGCAAGGCTCTGCCAGGTACAGACATTTTCTGAAGTGCGTTTTGTAGTCTTGAAAAAATGCGCCTGCCCTTTCCCCGAGACGCCCAATCATCTATATCCCGCGCCTGCGTTTTGAGCGATTAGGGCGGTGTTTCTCCCTCGTAGAGAAGTTGATACAAGGGCATGTCTAATGCACGTGCGAACTTCTCAAGGGTCTCGACGGAGGGAGCAGTGTGTCCGTTCTCGACCCGCGAGATGTAGCTACGAAGCAGTCCGGTGCGTTCTTCAATCTTGCCTTGGGACAGGCCTTTCAATTCTCTAAGCTTTGAGTCGGTATCCTACATGCATTTCGCCGCCTCCCCCCTTCTTCGCCATTGGGTCTATTGTCAGTCTCACGCCCCACATCTGCTCCGTCGTTGCTCGAAAACAACTTCGTACCTGCCCAAGGGCAACGACATCGCGCAGTCCGCGAGACTAGTGTTCAAAACGGACTCCTCGAAAATCTATTGGATTTGAGTCGGTCCGTGCGGGAGGCAATTACCGCGAGGGTTTAAGGCCCATTTGTACTGGAAAGACGGGGTGAGTTATGTGGCGCAGAAATTGTCCAGTTTGTCGTCGACCTCTGGAAAAGAAACATCCCGCGGAGACGGTCCCTTGCCCCTGCGGTAAGTTCGTCTGGAAGGGCTAGTGCGCTGAGCTCTGTTTCAACACGCGCTGGTGTTGGGTATCCCCGAGGGTTTTAGTTGTCCGGTTGATACGGCGTTACCAGGCGCTAGAGAGGATTTCGATTAGAATAGAAAACGTTCTCGAATGAAGCACGAAGGTCGTATCGTTTCTCACGTCCCCACGTCGCTAAACAATGTTGCACGATCTTCAGTTCGCGTTCCGTCAGCTTCTGAAAAGCCCCGGTTTCAGCTTCGTCGCGATCCTAACGCTCGCACTGGCGATCGGGGCGAACAACGCAATTTTTTCTGCGATTGACGCGGTGCTGCTTCATCCGCTGCCCTATCCAAATCCCGACCGGCTCGTCATCGTGCAGGAGACCCTGCCTCGCTACGCGTTGCACGGCATCGCGCCCACGGCCCCGGATTACTTGGAATTCCGGCGCCAAGCCACTTGTTTCAGCCAGGTGGCAGCGGTAACCGGCGCGGATGCGACCTTGACGGGCGACGGACAGCCCGAGGAAGTCCCGGCGCTGCGAGTCACCGCCAGCGCGTTTCCGATGCTCGGCGTCGTCCCGATTGTCGGCGGCCTGTTCACCTCCGACGACGAACAGCCCGGCCGAGACCACGTCGCGATCCTCTCGGAAGGATTGTGGACGCGCCGCTACGGCCGTGATCCATCCATCGTCGGGAAGAACATTCAAATCAATCTCGAAAGCTATCGCGTGGCCGGCGTAATCCGGCCGATTTTAGATTATCGCGTTGCCGCTGGCCTCTGGATGCCGCTCGCCTTCGCTCCCTCCGAAACTGCGCCAGGTACGCGTAGTCCGCACAATATCGACGTGATCGGGCGGCTCAAGCCCGGCGGGAGTGTCCAAGAGGCGCGCGATGAATTTCGCCGCATCGCTGCTTTCATTGTCGAACAGTATCCCAATCAGGCTTCGATGGATCGCGGATTTTCTCTCGACCTGGAGCCACTCGCGGAAAAGCAGGCGGGCGATTTGAAGACGCCGTTGCTGGTACTGATCGTGGCGGTCGGCGCGTTGATGCTGATCGCCTGCGCCAACGTTTCCAATCTTCTCCTTGCCCGTGCGATGAAGCGTCGCGGGGAGATCGGCATCCGCTCGGCGCTAGGCGCGTCTCGCCTCCGACTAATCCGGCAGCTGTTGACCGAAAGTCTGCTGCTTGCCTCCATCGCCGGCGGTGCGGGAACGCTGCTCGCACTTTACGGACTTCGTCTTTACGCGCAGTTCGGCCCCGCGGATTTGATTCACGGAGCCCGCCCTTCCATCAACGCCTGGGTTATGGGCTTTTCGCTTTTCGTCTCAATCGCCGCGAGCATGCTCTTCGGCATCGCGCCCGCTCTCGAAACTTCGCGAATCGATCTTAGGGAAGCGCTCAAAGAAGGATCACACAGATCGACCGTAGGACGCAGGCTGTTGCGCGAGTCGATGGTCGCATTCGAAGTCTGCGCCTCTCTGGTGCTTTTGATTGGCGCCGGTCTCTTAGTGAGAAGCTTCGTTCGCTTGGAACACACCAGTCCCGGATTCCAATCCGAAAAGGTGCTGACCGCGTTTGTATCCTTGCCGGTCGCACAATACCGGGAACCCTCGCAAAGAGCCGCCTTTGCGCGCTCGGTGCTCGAACGCGTACGTGCGATTCCGGGTGTGCGCTCCGCCGCAACGATCGATTTCCTTCCTTACAATGGCGGCCCGGGAAGCGGCGGAGTCGAGATCGCAGGCCATCCGCGAAATCCAAATGAACCGCAGCAGATCATCTGGCAAACGCGCGCTTCGCCCGGTTTCTTCGAGACTCTAGGAATCCCGCTCTTGCGCGGCCGCGACATCGCCGCTTCCGACGAGCAGGGCTCGCCCGGCGCTGCCGTCGTCGATGAGATCACCGCTGCGAAATTGTTCCCGAACGCCGACCCGATCGGCATGCAAATCACTGTCCCGCTAGCCGGAAGCACGTTCACTGTCGTCGGAGTAGTTGCCGCCACGAAATCTCGCAGCTTGTCTGCTCCCCCCCAGCCGCGCATCTACTATTTCGGCCCGCAGGCCCCATTCAGCTCCTTGGCAATCGTGTCGAAGACCGCGCGTGATCCGCTCGCGCTCGTCTCCGCGGTCCGTCACGAAGTCGCGGCACTCGATTCCAATCTGCCGGTGGACCTGCTTACCATGGATCAGATCCTGGCTGATTCGCTCGCCCGGCAACGATTCTCGATTCAGTTGATGACCGTATTCGCCGCGCTCGCTGGACTCCTCGCGGCCACCGGCATCTACGGCGTGCTGGTCTATTTAGTCGATCAGCGGCGGCGCGAATTCGGAATTCGCATCGCTCTCGGCGCCAGTTCCGCCGACGTGCTCGCATTGGTCTTGCGGCAGGGATTGGTCCCCGTGGCCGCTGGGCTGATCGCAGGGATTGCGGGCGCATTGGGATTGACGCGCCTGCTGAAAAGCATGCTGTATGAAGTCAGCACAACGGACCCCCTGATCTTCGGCGCAGTTTCGATCGGGCTGATCGCCGTTTCGCTAGCGGCCATGTTCATTCCCGCGCTACGTGCAACTCGCGTGTCTCCACTGGACGCGCTTCGTCACGAATAATTACTCCGTAGCTTGGTTCGCTGGGTGTTTGCACAAAAAGACTGCGTTGCGATATTTGACCCGCGGCAGCGCGGACCTCGAAACTCGATATGAGTCACTTGGACCGTCAGTCGCCTTACTGGACATGTGAAATCCCTGATCAGCGCTTGCCCAATTATAGAAACCAAAGCTGTGGAGTGGAGAAAGCTGGCGAGAGCGGCACATGGTGAGTATTTCTTACGGTCTAGTACTAGAAGCCGAATAGAGGCAACTAGTAGGAATATTGTGACAAACCTAACGGTTTCTTAGATTTGGGGCGGTTCACAGGAACTTGCGGTTGGCTAGGTAAATGCGGTTCGTTTTGCCTAACGAGGGCTCGTAAAGGGGGAAACATGTTCAGTAAACGCAGTGAAGAGTTTCGAGATGGGAAGCTTGTCCGGCTCGGGAAGTCCGTCCTAATTGTGGCGGCATTGATTCTCTTGCGCTTCGCGCCGGGCAGTTACGCGGATAACCGTGTGATGGGCGAAGTACAGTTTGTAGGCGCGAGCAAAGTGGAGAGGGACTCGGGTGTCTGGATCGATGGTCAGTACGTTGGCTATCTGAAAGAGCTCAAAGGCGACAAGAAAGTGATGCTGCTGCCTGGAGAGCACGAAATCAGTGTCAGGCAGGGAGGTCTCGATGACTTTAATCGCAAGATTGTGGTCGAACCTGGCCAAAAGCAAACGGTGCACGTGGCGATGCAAAGAAGCGCGGGATGGGACACGCCATCGACAACAGCAACATTGAAGCTGACGGTACAGCCCAATCGAGCCGCCGTCTTTCTCGATGACAGGTACATAGGACATGTAGGCGAATTTGGCGGGAAGTTCCATTCGGTGCTGATCTCGACGGGAAAGCATCGCATCAAGATTGAATTGCCGGGCTACAGGACATTCGAGACCGAAGTTAACCTGCTAGCAGGACAGAAATCGGAAGTAAAGACGAACCTCGTGAAGGGCAGCATCGAACAGAACGATTCAATGATTAAGCGAGTTGCCCAGCAAGCCGCACCAAACCCGCGTTAAGTCAAGCAGGTCTGCCAGCGTCCAAGTGCCCGGTAAATTCTAGTTCCTGGTAAGCTCGGGTAATCGGAAACTGACCCACGACCAGGTCGATTGGTCATTTGATTTTGGCGATGCGGCCGTTTTCGGTGGTGGGGAATTTTTGGAATTGGAGCGCGTCGTGGCCAGGGACGACGCGCTCGACAGAACCCGCGAGTTCAATCATGCGAGACTGGGCAGCGACGTTGGCGGGATGATCGGCTTCGGAGAACGTGGCGCTGGCTTTGTGCTCGGCGAGATTGCGGTAGAGATAGCAATTGTCGGAGGCGAGGACGAACGGAGGATTTCCGTCGACGCGGAGATACTGCGAAGCGTAGGTGTGGCGTGCGCCGGTGTAGGCGCGAATTCCGGGGATAATTTCGACGTTGTCGCCATCTACCAGCCGCAAGCGGCCTTGCGTGTTGATTCGCACAAGCTGTTGGACGTCTTCAGGATCAATGCCTCCGTGATTGCCGCCGGGCTGCCAGGCATCTCCTGTGTAGTAGCGGAATTCTTCTTTCTGAATCCAGACGTTGGCTTTCGGAAAAAGATCGATGCCGCCCAAATGATCCCAGTGAGAGTGGCTGATGATGATGTCCGTGATTTCTTCGGGCTGGACTCCGGCGAGCTTGACGGCTTCGTCAGGGCGAATGTACCCGGTGGATGGGAAATACTTAAGGAAAGTGTCGCGGTGGTAGCCGCTGTCGAAAAGGATGTTGTGGCCGCCGCCGCGGATCAGCCAGACGACCATGGCGATGTTGATTTTTTCGCCTTGGGGGGCCCCCATGACGAGGCCAGCGACTTCGTCCTCGGCTGAGGCGTAGCGGATGGCCTGAATGGTGTAGTCGGGGGCCGAGGGAGCTGCGAAGAGCGGTAGCGCGGCGAAGACGGCTGCAAGCAAGAATCGTTTCATGGCGATCTCCAGTCTTGGCCTGGCCCACGAGCGTGACCAAAGCCGTTTTGCAGGGCCAGCGTTCTGCAGGGCTCAGCGCATCCTAGTCTGACAAGGCGGGTATCATATACTCCTCCGGTGGAGAATGGGATGAAGCCAAATCTCCTCGCCCCAATTGGCGCCTTGCTGGGACTTCTCGCGGGTTCCTTGGCCGGGGCGCAGTCGCGCAATCCAACAACCGAAACGGCAAAGCCGATCGCGTGCAGCGTCTCCGGCGTCGTGGTGAAGATGCTGGGGAGTGTGCCGCTGCCGTCGTCAACGGTGCGCTTGCAAAGCGCGGACGATCGCACGCCCACGTATTCGGCGGTAACCGATCTTGGCGGCCACTTTGAAATCAAGGGCATCGACCCAGGCCGCTATCGTCTGCATGTGATTCGAAACGGATACGTCACGCAGGAATACGGTCAAAGAACGCCCAATGATCCGGGGAAAGTCCTTGCACTTGGACCTGGGCAAGACATGAAGGATTTGCTGTTCCGTTTGCTGCCGTCGGCGGTGATCGCGGGGCGCATTCAGAATGAAAATGGGGATCCCTTGCCGTGGGTGCGGATGAGCGCGCTTCGAGCGACGTATCAGCGGGGAAAACGCACGCTGTCGAGCGAAGTGACTGTGGTTACGAACGATCTTGGCGAGTATCGGGTGTTTGGATTGCGCCCTGGGCGGTATTTCCTCAGCGCCACCTATAAGCCCGGTCAGCGCCTGGAACCGAATGAAGAAAATGAGGATGCCGAAGACGCCGGGAAATTCGGGTACGTGCCCACGTACTTCCCCGGCACGCCAGATCCGGCGAGAGCTACAGCGCTGACGGTAAAAACGGGCGACGAAATTGCCTCGATGGATATTTCGCTGGAACCCACCACGGTTTACAACATCCGCGGCCGGGTGAATTACACGGCTTCGCGGCGAAACGCCGCCAACATCATTCTCGCACTGGAGTCGCGTTCGACGGGCTTGGGCTGGAGCGTGCCGGCGCGCCAATCGATCGTCGACAAGCCGGATGGCACGTTTGAGATAGCAGGAGTATTGCCGGGTTCCTATACGCTTACCGCTCAGGTGTTCGAGGAGGGGAGACGATTTCAGGCGCGGCTATCCATTGACATCACGAATCTCGACACGGAAAACGTCCAGCTTACGCCATTGTCGGGAATGGACGTGCGCGGCCAGGTCGTCTGGGATCCCAAACCGAGCGGTGATCAGAATAGCGTGAGAATTTTTGCGAGATCCGCCGACACTTCGTTTGCGTATGTCGCTCAGAACCGCATTGCGTCAAACGGGGCATTTTTGTTGCATGAACTTCCAGAAGGACTCTACCGAATAACGACTTCGGGCCAAAGTCCGGACTGCTACTTGAAGTCGATTCGCTACGCCGGAATGGAAGTGTCGGACGATGAGTTCAACGTGATTCGGGGAACACAGGCGACGCTGGAAGTGACGATCAGTACTCGCGGCGCGCAGGTGCAAGGAACGGTGAAGGATGGGGACGGATTGCCGGCACCGGGGGTTTGGGTGGTGCTAGTGCCCGAAGAGGCGCACCGGAACCAGTTCCACCGGTTCAAGCAAACAGTCACGGATCAATATGGCCGGTACAGTATTCGTGGCATTGCACCGGGCGATTACAAAATTTTCAGCTGGGAACAGGTGGAACCAGACGCATGGGAAGATCCGGATTTCTTGAAACCGTTCGAATCGAAAGGACAGAGCCTCTCGCTGCAAGAGGGAGATGGAAAATCCCTCGAACTTGTGGCAATCCGATCGGCGAGCCAGGAACAGGAAAAACAATGACGCAAAAACCGGCGCGAGAAGGAAGAGGTATACAGATTTACAGCGGCTGGCGCGAGGAGCGAACGAAATCGCGGAGCGTGGTCACGTTAGGACCGTACGCGCCAATGCGGCCCGCGTCCACGGGCAAGCCAAGGCGCTCAGCCAGATCGAGATCGACACCGGCATCATCCAGCTCAGACAAACTGAAACCTTGCGCGGGCAGAACGCGATTCAACCCCGTCGAGTAAACAGGACGAGGCGGGCGGTGACGCTGCCAGGGGCGGCGCGCCAGTTCATAAAATTGCTGCCAATCGCGTTTGTGCCAGGTGGTCATCGTTCTCTCTGCTATCGATACGCCCTCTTCTTCCGTTTGGATGCACGGAGCGGCCAGAAGGTTCGTTTCGTGTTTATCAGCCATCGCTTGTGCCACCCGCAGCCCTTCAAACCGTTGCACCCTCCCGGAGGAGGCAGGCAGTCAGGCGCTCAAGATACTTCACATTGGCGGCCAGGGGGCATTTTCCTTGGCTATTGTTTCAAACACGTTACCGGGCGATTTGTTTCGCTCACAGAATGGCCGCCTGTGCAAAAGCGGCTGGGGTGCCAAGGAGCCTTGGCGACCATCTTATGCTCGGTATATTATAATCTCTGGTAAACATTGGCCATCGCAGAATCGCCGTATATCGAACACTGTGAGCCGGACAGCAAGCGCTACCGCCAGAACTCAATGAAAAGCACTCACTGCAAGACGATTAACTCCCACTCTTATAGACGAGTTTCCGGCTGAAATGTTGCAACAGGAAAAAAAGGAGGCACAGAACGCTGAACTGCCGCGAAGGACTGCTGAGGAAGGTTCCCACCGCCGCCGCGCGAAGGACCCCTGAAAGAAGGCTCCCACAGCGCCGCCACGGAAGGCCCACTGGAAGGAAGGTTCCCAGCGCCGCCCTGAGGATCAAGGACGCCGCCCCGCGAATTAAAGACGCCGCTTTTTTCTGGAGGGCCTACTTACCAGCGATTCCCGCGGTCTCCACGATCTCCGCCACGCCCGCCGCCACCGCCGCCGTGTCCACCTCGGCCACCGCCGCCACCACCATGGCCACCTCGACCGCCGCCGTAACCACCGCCGCCACGCCCGCCGCCGCCGCCACGCTCAGCCTGAGGGCGCGCCTCGTTTACCACCAGGTTCCGGCCGCCGAAATTTTGGCCGTTCAGGGAGTTGATGGCGCGGTCAGCATCTTCATCGCCCTGCACTTCGACGAAGGCAAAACCGCGAGATTGTCCCGTGAAACGGTCACGAATCAAATTGACGCCCGAGGGAGTAACGCCAATTTGCGCGAACCATTCCTGAAGCTGTTCTTCCGTCGCCGAAAACGGAAGATTCCCGATGTAGAGCTTCTTCACCTGCCCACTCCTTCTGCCCGGAACCCAAGTGAGAGTCGCGGAGCGCGCTGAAGGACAGCAATCGGACACGGGCAGCCGGGGAAGCCGAACCACCGCGGGCGCGAGAGTGGCACTTCAGCGGTCAGAGGCATGGTCTCGAAAATTAACCGCTTTTGCAACCGGAAAGAGTCTTAGCCGCTTCCGCGGCTATGGGCGAAACCGTCACTGCGGGTTCGTCGTTCGAACCAAGAGGCGTTTCGCGGAAAACGTTGAGTCACGCTGGTCCGCGGAAAAGTGGTAGCATGCCGCCGACTCGCTCCGCCACACGGAAACAGGAAAATATGCGCGGCACCATGATGGATTTTCCGCTGACGCTCGTTTCGATACTGGAGCGAGCGGGCAAGCTGTTCCACCGCGTCGAAATCGTTTCGCGAAGGCCTGACCGATCGATTGTACGCACGACCTTCGGCGATTTTTACCGCCGCGCACGACAGCTGGCGGACGCGCTCACCAGATTGGGATTGCGGCGCGGAGACAGAGTTGCGTCGATGATGTGGAATCACTCGGGACACCTTGAAGCGTTTTTCGGTGTGCCGTGCGCGGGGGGAATTCTTCATACTCTTAATTTGCGACTGCATCCCCACGAAATCGCCGCGATCGTCAACCACGCCGGCGACCGATTTCTGTTGATTGACGATGTGCTGCTTCCAACGCTTGAAAAATTCCGCGCCAACGTCTCGTTCGAACGCGTTATCGTGGTGCCATATTGCGGCAGCGGAGTACCGGAAGGCTTTCAAAACTATGAAGATCTCCTCGCGGGTGCGACGGACGATTTTCAGTACCCAGCCATCGATGAAAATGACGGCGCCGCGATGTGCTACACCTCCGGCACAACTGGAACTTCCAAAGGGGTGTTGTATTCTCACCGGGCGCTGGTGCTGCACACATTTGCGGAGCTAGGAGTCGATTCGTTTGCGATCAGCAACCACGACACGGTTCTGCCGGTGGCGCCCATGTTTCACGCCAACGCCTGGGGCTTGCCCTATTCTTGCGCGATGGCCGGTTCGCGACTGATTCTTCCCGGACCGAACGTGGACCCGGAAAGCGTGCTGGACTTAATTGCGCAGGAGCGAGTCACGATTGCGTGTGGTGTACCAACGGTATGGCTAGGCGTGCTCGCAGCTCTTGAGAAAAACCCCGGCCGCTGGAACTTCCCCTGGCACGTTCGGATCGTTATTGGAGGCTCCGCGCCGCCAGAACGGCTAATGCGCGCCATGGATAAACACAACCTCCACATTCTGCACTTATGGGGCATGACGGAGACAACGCCCCTCGCGACGGTCGGCAAATTGAAGCGCCACATGGGTGATTGGACGACCGACCAGCAATATGAAGTACGGTCGAAGCAAGGGTGGCCGACGCCGTTTATCGAACTGCGCGTGATGCGCCCCGAAGGGTTAGAGGGGAAGACTGTGGAAGCTCCCCGCGATGGCAGTACGCCGGGTGAGCTCGAGGTGCGCGGGCCGTGGGTTGCCGCGAGTTATTACAATTCGCCGGATCAAGCGCATCGCTGGACGGAAGACGGCTGGTTCAAAACGGGCGACATCGCGACGATGGATGACGAAGGATTCATCAAGCTGGTGGACCGGGCGAAGGATCTGGTGAAGTCGGGCGGAGAGTGGATCAGTTCGGTGGATATCGAAAATATGTTGATGGGACATCCGGCGGTGAAAGAGGCCGCGGTCGTTGGCGTGCCGCATCCCAAGTGGCAAGAGCGGCCGCTGGCCGCAGTCGTGTTAAAAGAAGGTGCCCAGGCAACGGCCGATGAGCTTCGAGCTTTCCTGGCGCAGTCTTTCGCCAAGTGGCAGTTGCCAGATGCATTCGTTTTTCTGGACGCGCTGCCGCGAACGTCGGTCGGCAAATTCAAGAAAATTACGTTGCGAGAGCAGTTCGCCAACTGGAATTGGGAAAAGTAATCGCGCTGTTGTCGGATGGGCTCTGCCTGCGAAGGGAGAATTTCAGCTAAACCGTTGCAAAGCACGCTGCACGCCATCGCGAACTACATCCCCGTCTTCCCGGGCACAGCTCGCCCATTTTGCAGCTCGCCAATTCGTGGAATTTCCTGGCCTCGTTTGTGTGACCGAGATCCTCGTGAGCCTTTCCCAAATTCAGATACAGGGATGGGTAAAGATCCAATGCGCGATCTTATTCTAATGTAAAGCGAGAAGTTCAAATTCAGATGCTCGCTCAATATATACCAGAGCTTCTTTGACGCCGCGACTGAGTCGTTGGAAACGGATTCGTATAGAATTCCTGTGCTCCTTGGCGCGCCGCAGTCGTACGCTTGTATCCCGGTTCGGCAAACCTCGATGAAACAAGATCTTCTAGAGCTGGTGCAGGGACGGCAAGGACATTTCCAGTTCGAGTCCGGGCATCATGGGGACTTGTGGCTTCCGTTGGAAGCGCTGTGCCTGCGCCCTCGCGAAATACAGCCGTTTGTGGTTCGACTCGCGGCAGCACTCAGGCAATACGAAGTACAGATGGTGTGCGGGCCGCTGGTGGAAGGCGCTTATGTCGCGTTGCTGGTTTCGCTGGAGCTTGCGTGCGATTTCGTTTACGCCGAACGATTTGCCAATCCATTGCGCGAAGGGCTATTTCCCGTTGAGTATCGTCTTCCCAAGGAGTTGCACGGCGCCGTTCGAGGCAAGCGAGTGGCGATCATAAATGACGCGATCAGCGCGGGTTCAGCCGTGCGGGGGGCTTTGCGCGATTTACAATTCGCTGGCGCGGAAGTCGTCGTTATCGGAGCGCTGCTCGGGCTCGGCGATTCCATCGGCAAATTCGCGGGCGAAAACGGTATCGCGCTGGAACTTCTGCAACGGATGCCACACCACTTGTGGAGGCCGGAGGAGTGCCCGCTCTGCGCCGCGGGGAAGCCGATCGAGATCGCGAGCAGTTCGTAGAATGGGGAGAAGTGGCGAGTAACGAGTGACGAGTGGCGAGAGCAAGAACTTGGGGCCCGGGGTGCTAGCGGCGGCGGGAAGAACGGGCGAGGTGGCGCTGGTCGAGGGCCTGGCGTATCAGGGTTTTGATGACGGCCTGGCGGCTGATGTTGAGTTCTTTTGCGGCGTTTTCCAGTTCTTCGAGCATGGCGGCGGTGAAATCGACGTTGACGCGCTGGATGGGCTTCATCATCTTGCCCGAGTTGGTGAAGAAGCGCGAAACGTCCTTGCCGCGGTCGGCCATGCGGGCAATGGCTTCGGCGGTGAGAGGTTTTTTCCTAGGATGCGTTTTCTTCATAGAGTTTCCGTTCCGCCGGAGTGGCTTTCCAGAGAGTTACGAGATGATAGAACTCCCCTTCGGCGTCCTCGCGAATTTCAAAGATGACCGAGTACAGGCGACCGCCTACCCAGCCGATAGCGCGGTGTTGAACGGGGAAATCGGACCGCTGATCGGCATAGTAGGGATGAAAAAATATCTCCTGTACCTCCTCGAAACCGATTCCACGCTTTGGATTGCGGCGAAGGTTGCGGCTCTTTCGCTCATCGAAGTGAAATCGCATGAGGTATAACAGTTATACCATAGAAATTCGGCAAAGCCGGAGGGAAATCGGCGCCCAACACGCCTCTGGGCCATCCGCCCACTTGGAGCCGGGAGTAACGTGCGTATAAACACCGCGAGGGACAAAAAGAATGCTCAGAACGGACTAGACACGGCCTACCAGAAGATGTCCTGTATACTCAGCGGTCCGAAGCGGGGCCTCACACCAAGTCCCAGGAGGATACCTATGAAACTTCACCCATTTCCACGACTGAGCGATGTTAGAAAACTAACGCGCGCAGAACTGGACTCCGAACTGAGCGTGGCATTGGAAGGTAGCCTGCGACACGAAATGATGGTGAAGGAAATTGCTTGGAGAGATCGAAATCGGAATCGCTGGATGACAATCACAGGACTCCTGTTAACTTTCATGGGAGTCTCAGCAGCCTGGATACATCTCCTGAGTCGCTAAACCAAAAAGGCTCGAGGGCCAAGCTTGGCAAGTCACTGTGCCAGTGGCTGGTTCATGTCAGGTCATTTATTCGGGAGCCATTTCTCCATGTTCTCCTTCGTCGATTGCAAATATTTGATGCCGGGCAGGATTTGGGAGACGTTAGCCTGCGCGTAAAGCGCATCAACTACAGCCCCAATCGTGGATGCTCTTACGGCAGCGTGCCCGACAAACTGATCGATATGGTCGGTTTTGCCAAGAATAGAACGCAGCTTGAGCAGGGCAACCATAACCATCGAACCAAAATATCCCGCAACAGCTACGTCGTTTCTATCTACTAGGATCAATACTTGAACACCAAGATCAGCGTCTTCCCGCCGTTCCACGAGGCGCACGTTTGGATTGGCTGAGATCAGGTTCGCAAACGCGGAGTTGGCTTCCACACCAACGATGGCGTCTTCTGAACGCGGCGTGGTCACTTCGAGGAAGAACTTCAAGCTAGCGAAATCAGCGGCAAGCTCTCGCTCGACCGCTGCGCTTGAACCAAACCAAAATGAAGTCTGGTAAAGAACGATCTCCTGTTCCTTAAGCGTAAGCTTTCGGAACCCCATCGAGTCATAGGTAACTTCGTGTGTAAACTTAGCGGCATATGACTTAGTTTAGAAGAGTAGGCGTAACCGGAGCCTGCGCCCCTGCGGCCGCCACGAGTAGCATTGCCGCGAGCATAAGCGTCAAATAGATTGCTCTCATCGTATCCACCTCTAACGCTTCCATTATTCAGTAACATGCCTCTAGAGAAGTGTCTCAAAGATACGAGCAAAGCGGTGAACGCCGCTGAGCGGAGCCCCCCAAGAGTGGCGGAATTGACCGACCCCCGAATTCGCACGCATCAGCAGTCCGGACCCTTGATGCCACACATTGGAGTGTGTAGACTGCTGTGTAGGATACACGACTGTGCCTTCTAATCTGGCGATTGATGATCGTTTGCTTGCGGAAGCCCAAAAGGTGGGGCGGCACCGGACCAAGCGCGAAACGGTTAATGCGGCGCTGGCGGAATACGTGCAGCGGCGGAAACAGCAACGGCTGCTGGGTCTGTTTGGCACCGTTGACTACGATCCCGCGTACAACTACAAACGTGAGCGCGCCGGCAAACGCCGGTGAAGGTTCTGGTGGATACGTCGGTGTGGTCGCTGGCGCTGCGGCGGAAGAGCGAGGCGCTAAGCGCGGGAGAAAGAACGATCGTTGCGGAGCTTTCGGAACTGATCGGCGAAGGCCGAGCCGCGATCCTCGGGCTGGTCCGCCAGGAGTTGCTCTCGGGAGTGAAGACGGCGGAGCAATACGAGAAGCTGCGCGCACACCTCCACGCGTTTGACGATGAACCGATAGATAGGGCGGACTACGAGGACGCCGCCAAGTTTGGCAATCAGTGCCGGAGCAAGGGTATCGCGGTCTTCGCGGTCGATATTCTCATTTGCGCCGTGGCCATAAAGAGAGGCTGGGCCATCTTCACCACCGATCCGGATTTTGCAGCGTACGCCAAGGTCCTTCCCGTCAAACTCCACCGGCCTCGCAAAGCGCTTTAGGAATCTGCCGCGCCGCGACAACGGCGAGTCTTGAGGCGCGCTGGTACACAAAAGCAGATCCCTCGCTACGCTCGGGATGACAATTGGGGGAAAAGGATGGTTAGGGTTCGGGCGTGGAGGGCTCTGACGGAAGACCGGCTACTGGTTTTCGACGCGCTTGGCTTCGCAGTCGGGGAAGGCGGATTGCACGGCTTCGACGATGTAGCCGAGTTCTTTAGCGACCATGCCGAAGAGAAGCACGACGCCTTGTTCGTTGACGGGTTCGTGGCGAAGGCCCGGAAAATCCATGGGCTGGCCGTAGGTTGGGCGGTGGTCCAGGGGCGCGTAGCGAACTTTGCCGGGCGGATGCGTGGATGGCGATTGGCCGTTTGGGGCGCTGCTTTTGTTTGATGGCGAAGAGCGCACAGGCAGGAGTGGCTGTGCTACCGCGGAGTTGGGCGCCGGGTTTGGTACGTGCTTCGGCGAAGGCTTTGGTGCGGGAGCGGGCAGGAGGGCGAGGACATCGGCCCATTCTGGTTTGTCCTGCGCAGAATTGCGAAAAACCTCGGGAAGCTACGACCAGAGGCCGAAGCGGCGTTCGAAGGTGCGATGGTCGAATTTTCCGAGGTGACGGTAGGTGCGACGGGCGGGAATGGCGCGGTTCCTGCGAACGGCGCAGCCCCAGTCTTCGAGGAGTTCGCGGTCGTCGAGGCGCAGGTTTAGGGTGTAAGGCGGAAGCCCGGCGGCGCGAAGGGCGGCGTTCCAGTTAGGGAAAAACTGTAAGACGGAGTGCTCGGAGATTCTCGCGAGGGCCATGAATTCGGAGCGTGAGGGCGGGCGACCGGCGCCGCGCGCGATGGCGGCGAGGGAATCGAGAATGAGCTGTTTGTCGGGCTGTGGTCTCAAGGGATGGGACCTGTCTATTTACTGACAATAGTATACAACTTGATGATACTACATGCGGGGACTGGGCGTAAGTGGCGCGAAAAGAAGAGAGATCCTTCGCTAGGCTGAAATGACACTTTGCGGGCTGCGGTGGGAGAGTCAGAATTTCGTGATGTCGACAGGCGTGAGGCCCTTTTCCGCACAATGGTCGTGGTAGCGCTTCAGGAAGGTTTGCCAGTTTTCGGTGGCGATGGTATTGCCTGCGTCATCGACAAAATCCAGCGCGCCTTCGATGACGGCAAAAACGATGGTGTCTTCCTTGCCGACCATACGCGGCGAATGAGTTGAGCCGGCGACTTCGAATACCACGTCACCTGCTTCCGAGACCCACCCTTCGTCGTAGGTCCATGCGCCCTGAACGGTGTAGACGACGACGGTGCCCGGATGAAAATGCATTTGGAGCGCCGCTCCGGGATGTGACCGGATGAACAGAATAATTTGGCCTGTGATGGGATTGAGTTTGATCAGCTTGATGTAATGGCCCTCTGCCCAGGGGACCCAGGGCAAACCTTTGGGGTCTGTATGGCTGGCCATAGCCTGATGAATGGGATGAGCGCCGACGGCGTTGTTCATGATCGACCTGCCTGTTTCGCGAGCGACGAATATCGCACAGCGGCGTGGATGCTCGGCTCGCGATAATTTTCGCGCGTAGCGTAGCACACTCGCGCAGAGCGCCGGACGCAAATTGCGATCCGGAACGTCTAGGTGCGGTAGGAAGCGTTGATGCGGACATATTCCGCGGTGAGGTCGCAAGTCCAGTAACGGGCGCTGGCGTTGCCGGCGTGGAGATGCAGGACGATTGGAACGTGTTCAGCGAGAAGGCGGTTGCTGGCGGCGCGCTCGTTGAAATCGAGCGGGTTGCCGCGGCGCAAGACGGGGATGCCGGCCATCTTGATGTCCACGCGAGACGGATCGAAAGGCACGCCGGCGCGGCCGGCGGCAGCGAAGACGCGGCCCCAGTTGGGATCACCGCCGGCAAAGGCGGTTTTGACAAGGGGTGAGGTAGCAATCGTTTCGGCGATGCGCTTGGCCGCGGCTTCGGTTTTGGCACCGCGGACTTCGATTTCGATGACGCGCTGGGCGCCTTCGCCATCGGCGACGATTTGCAAGGCGAGGGAGCGGCAGACGTCTTCGAGCGCGGCCGCGAAGGTGCGATGTGCGGCGCTTCCGGCGCGAATCGCTGGAGTACCGGCAGCGCCGTTGGCGAAGACGAGCAGAGTGTCGTTCGTCGAGGAGTCGCCGTCGACGCTGATGGCGTTGAAAGTCAGGGAGGCGACGTCGCGCAAAGTTTTTTGGAGAAGAGCGGGGGCGATGGCGGCGTCGGTCACCACGAAGGCGAGGGTGGTCGCGAGGTTGGGGTGAATCATGCCTGCGCCTTTTGCGCAGCCGACCATGTGAATTCGCTTGCCGGCCATTTTGAAAGCGGCAGCGGCGGTTTTTGGGCGAGTATCCGTGGTGCAAATGGCGAGCGAGAGCTCCGCGAAGGAACGGGCTGAAGGACGGCGATTGCGCGTGAGCTTCGGCAAAGCCCGGAGAATTTTTTCGACGGCCAGCGGGACGCCGATGACGCCTGTGGAGCAGACGATAATTTCGTTTGGCGTGCAACCTAGACGCTTGGCCGTTTCCGCGACGGTTTTCAGTGCGGCGGCGTGGCCCGCGGGGCCTGTCGCGCAATTCGCGTTGCCGGCATTCACAACGGCGGCGCGCATGCGGCCTTTCGAGGCGCGCAGATGTTGCTTGGAGATGGTGACCGGAGCGGCAACGACAAGATTTTGCGTGAAAACCGCGGCGGCCGAGGCCGGAACGTCGCTCGAAATAATCGCGAGGTCGAGCGCACCGGTTTTTTTCAGGCCACAGGCGAGGCCTGCGAACCGGAATCCGCGCGGGAGAGAAGCTTCGGAGAGTGCGTGCTTGATCAACGGAATATCCGGTGTGACTAGCGCGCCGACCCCGGAAGCAACCTCCTCTCCTCCGAGGTGGAGATCAGGTCTTGTAACTGCAGGGAGGATTGCATGCTCATGGCGTGGCTCCTAGTTTGGTGGTCTTTTTGTTGAGACGTTCTTCCAAATCGGAAATGGCTTTGCGGACGGATTCGGGCGCGGTGCCGCCAGAAACATTTTTTGCGGCGAGGGCTGCGTCAACGCTTAGTACCTTGGAAAAATCGGATTCAAGCGCAGGCGAGATATTTTTTAGTTCGGCAAGCGGAAGTTCGGTCCAGACTTTTCCTTGGCGTTCCGCTTCCTTGAGGAGTTTACCGACGAGGTCGTGGGCCTGCCGAAAAGGAATGCCCTTGCGGACCAGATAATCCGCCGCTTCGGTGGCCAGAAGAGCGGGATTTGCGGCCTTGAAACGGAGTTTTTCGGCGTTGAAGCTCGTGGTGAAAACCGCACCGGATGCTACGAGGAGCATGTCCGCGACTTGATCGTGGGCGGCGAAGAGCGCTTCTTTGTCTTCCTGTAAGTCGCGCTGGTAGCTGGTGGGCAAGCCCTTGAGCGTAGTGAGCAAACCGAGCAGAGCGCCTGTGATGCGACCTGTTTTGCCACGAATTAATTCCCAGGAATCGGGGTTTTTCTTTTGCGGCATGAGGCTGCTGCCGGTGGAATATTCGTCAGGAAGAATCACGTACGCAAATTCTTGTGAGGCGAAGATTACGAAATCTTCGGCGAGTCGCGAGAGATGCGTGGCGATGCCGGTGAGCGCAAAGAGATAGTCGAGCGCGAAATCGCGGTCGCTGACGGCGTCGAGGCTGTTTGATGTGATTTTGGAAAAGCCGAGTTCGCGCGCGATGGCGTTGCGGTCGATACCGAAGGAGTTTCCGGCGAGCGCACCGGAGCCCATGGGGCACGCATCGGCGCTCGCGGCAGCGTGTTGCAGGCGCGTGACGTCGCGCAAAAAAGCTTCCGCGTGTGCGAGCAGAAAATGTGAAAGCAAGATTGGCTGCGCGTGCTGCATATGCGTCATGCCAGCCATGGGCACGCCCATATTTGTTTTGGCTTGTTGCAGCAACGCATTCAAAAGCGACGACAAGCCGCGATGAATTTCTGCGGCGGCATCGATGACAAAGAGGCGGAAATCGGTGGCAACGAGTTCGTTGCGGCTACGGCCGGTGTGAAGCTTCCAGCCGAGGGGGCCGAGTTCTTCGACGAGGGCTTTTTCGACGAAGTGATGGACGTCTTCGGCGGTCGCGCCGAAGGAATCGACCCAGGCGGAATCGGATTTGGCGCGGCCGGAGATTTTGTCGAGCGCGGCTAGCGTTTGCTTTACTTCGGCGGCGGTGAAGATGCCGATGGGTTCGAGAGCGTTGGCCCAGGCGCGGTCGACGGCGATTTCGTAGGGCAAGAGGCGGCGATCGAAGGCAAAGGAACGCTGGAACGCGTCGAAGTGAGCGTTTGGCTCACGTTCGAAGCGTCCACCCCAGAGGCGATCATCTTTGCGTTCGGTCATTGGGTGCAATCATCCATACATCGAAGAGAGATTTCTCGCTCCGCTCAAAATGACAGGTTTACGAGTTTCCTTCGGCTTTCGCTTTGGGACGGACTGTGACTGGTAGAGCGAAAAGGTTGATGAAGCCCTCGGCGTCTTTGGGGTTGTAGCGGCCCATGGTGAAGCTGGCGAGGTCGGTGCGATAAAGCGAGAAGGGAGAGACACGCTTGGTGACCGTGAGCGAGCCTTTCCAGAGTTTGAGGCCGACGGCGCCGGTGACGCGCTGTTGCGAGACGTTGAAGAAACCGTCGAGCGCGGCGCGCAGCGGAGAGAACCAGAGGCCGTAATAAACGAGTTCGGCGTAACGCAGCGAGAGAGCCTGCTGGAAGTGCGTAGTCTCGCGGTCGATGGTGAGGGCTTCGAGTTCGCGGTGCGCGGTGACGAGGAGAGTGCCGCCGGGCGTTTCATACGCGCCGCGGGACTTCATGCCGACGAGGCGATTTTCAACGATATCGGTGCGGCCGACGCCGTGCCTTGCGGCGATCTCGTTGAGGGTGTTGAGAAGGTCGACGGGACCAAGCTTCGTGCCGTTGACGCTGACGGGTGTGCCGGATGCAAAGCCGATCTCGACTTCTTCGGCTTTGTCTGGAGCTTTCTCCGGAGAGACGGTCCATTGCCACATGGCTTCGTTGGGGGAATTGGCGGGATCTTCCAGTTCTCCGCCTTCGTGGCTGAGGTGCCAGATATTGCGGTCGCGGCTGTAGATGTTCTTTTTGCTCTGTTCGACCTGGACGTTGTGTTTTGCGGCGTAGGCGATGGCGTCTTCGCGGGAGTCGATGTCCCATTCGCGCCAAGGCGCGATGATCTGCACGTTGGGGGCGATCGCTTTGTAGGCCAACTCGAAGCGAACCTGGTCGTTGCCTTTGCCGGTGCAGCCATGGGAGAGACCGTCGGCGCCAAGTTGCAGGGCGATTTCAGCCTGCCGTTTGCCGAGGATGGGGCGGGCCATGGAGGTGCCGAGCAGATAGGTGTGTTCATACACCGCTCCGGCGCGGAGCGTGGGCCAGATATAGTCGCGGACGAATTCTTCACGCAGATCTTCCACGAAGGCGGTGGAGGCCCCGGTGGCGAGAGCTTTTTTGCGGGCGGCTTCGAGGTCTTCCTGCTGGCCGACATCGCCGATCATGGCGATGACTTCGCATTGATAGTTTTCCTTCAGCCACGGAATGATGATGGAGGTGTCGAGACCTCCGGAATAGGCGAGAACTACTTTTTTGGGTTTTGGTAGCGCTTGCTTGTTCACGATTGCTTACGGCTCCTTTGTAAAGTTCAAGAGTTCAAAAAAAGCTTACAGCCGTCAGCTCACAGCTGACAGCCAAAAACAAAAATCCGAGAGAACCAGATCGCCCCGCCAAGATCGGGCACGGCGTGCCATGCCCCTACGAGTACGAAAAAATGCGATGCGCGCACGAATGTGTCAGAACAGCGTGTGCAGGATGGCTTTCTGCACGTACATGCGGTTTTCGGATTGGTCGAGGACGACCGACTGCGGGCCGTCGAGGACTTCCGGCGTAACTTCAAGGCCGCGGTGCGCCGGAAGACAGTGCATGAAGACAGCGTCGGGGGCCGCGAGTGCCATCAGCTCCGGGTTGACCTGATAAGGCATGAAGACGGCGCTGCGGACTTTTTCTTCGGCTTCGAAGCCCATGCTGGTCCACGCATCGGTGTAGACGCCTTGAGCGCCGGAGACGGCCTCACGGGGATCGGTCATGAGCTCGATTTTGGCGCGAGTTTCTTTGGCAACGCGTTTGGAATCGGCAACGACATCCGGGTCGGGTTGATAGTCGCGCGGGGTGGCGATGCGCAAATGAACTCCCAGGCGCGCGGCTAGATACATCAGGGAGTGGCAGACATTGTTGCCGTCGCCAACGTAAGTAAGTTTGAAGCCACGGAGGGCACCGAATTTTTCTTCGAGGGTGAAGAAATCGGCGAGGGCCTGGCAAGGATGAAATTTATCGGAGAGCGCGTTTATGACCGGGATGCCAGCGTTGGCGGCCATTTCGTCGAGGACTTTTTGTTTGTAGACGCGGGCGACGATGCCGTGGACCCAACGGTCGAGGTTTCGGGCAACATCGGCGATGGACTCGCGGGCGCCTAGCGAGGCGGAAGCCTGGGTATGGTCGAGGAACACGACCGAGCCGCCCATGCTCTGGATGCCGACGTCGAAAGTGACGCGGGTGCGGAGCGAGGGCTTCTCGAAGATCAGAGCGATAAATTTGCCTGTCAGGGAGGAGGCGTAACGGCCCGGGCGGGCTTTGATTTCGGCGGAGAGCTGGAGCAGGTCGCGCGTGTGCGAAGGGCTCCATTCCGCTCCGGTGAGCAAGTCAGTCGACAAAGAAATGGGAGAAACGAGCGTTGAGGTTGTCATATTTTCACCTTGCCGCGGCGAGGGCAGCGTGCGGCGGAGGCGCGGACTTCGCGTGCTCGGCGGAGGCAGCCTTTTGCGGAGTAGTTACAAAGAGGTTTTCCAAGAGACGCAGGAACTGGTGCACCTGCGCGCGCGTGACGAGAAAAGGCGGCAGGAAGCGCAATGTGAAGTCGTGCGTGCAATTGATGAGCAGGCCTTGGAGGAGGGCTTGCTGGACGAAGGGAGCGCCCTCGATGGAAAGTTCGATACCAAGCATTAAACCTTCGCCGCGAATTTCGCGCACGAAGGGGAATTTCGCGGCGAGAGCGGAAAGTCCTTCGCGCAATTCGGCTCCGCGCACGCGAATGTTCTCGAGGAGATTTTCGTCTTCGATGACATTCAAGAATTCGAGAGCGGTGGCACAAGCGAGCGGGCCTCCGCCGAAGGTGGTGCCGTGCAAGCCGGGGGAAACTTTTTGGGCGACGACTTCCGACGTGAGGATCGCACCCAAAGGAAGGCCGGCGGCGAGGGGCTTGGCGACCAAGACCACGTCGGGCTTGGAGGAGAATTTCTGGTACGCGAAGTAGCGACCAGCGCGTCCCAAGCCGCATTGAATTTCGTCGGCAATGAGGAGCGCCCCGTTTTTTGTGGCGAGGGCACGGGCGCGATTCCAGAAATCCTCACTGACGGGGTAGATGCCGCCTTCACCTTGAATGGTTTCGAGGAGAATGGCACAGACGGTCTCGTCGAATTTGGATTCGAGATCGGCGATGTCGTTGAAACGGACGAATTCGATGCCGGGGACGAGAGGAGCGAATGGCAAACGATATTTTTCCGTAGCGGTGACGCTAACAGCGCCAAAAGTGCGGCCGTGGAAGGAATTTTCGAGAGCCAGGATGCGGTGTCTGCGAGCCGGAGCACCGGGCGCATCGGAAGCAGTGCGGCCATAGAGGCGAGCGAGTTTGAGGGCGCCTTCGATGGCTTCGGCGCCGCTGTTTGAGAAAAACACGCGGTCCATGCCCGACCAATGGGCAAGCTTGCGAGCAAGCGGGCCTTGGAACGAATTGTGAAAAAGGTTGGAGAGATGAATGGCACGCGCGGATTCGCGGCGGATGACTTTGACGATGCGGGGATGCGCATGGCCGAGGGCGTTGACGGCAAGGCCGCCGAGAAAATCGAGATATTTTTGGCCGCGCGAGTCATAGACGTAGCAACCGCGGCCATGGGTGAAGACAATGGGCTGGCGCTTGTACGTGGGCATAAGAAACTGATTCGCATCGCGCAGAATGGAATGGGCATTTTGAGCGCGACGAGCGCTTTTCTTAGCCGTTCGAGCAGCGGATTTCGCTGTCTTTTCTGGAGTGGGCTTGGACATTAGGCCGCCGAAAGAGCCTTTTGGGCGTTAGGGAAAGATTCACGGAGAATGCGGGTGCCGGGAATCGGCAAAGAATGGTCTTCCGTGGCGTGTTCCGCGGAGTGAAAGGCCAGAAGAAGCGCATCTGGCGCTGAGCCGCCGACGATACGGACCTGGCGGACGCCGCCTTCGAGAGCGCGCTTGGCGGCTTCGAGCTTGAGAATCATGCCGCCGGAGACGACGCGGCACTGGACGAGGCGCTCACTTTCTTCGCAGGTGATAGCGGAGAGAACCTTTTCGCCGTCGAGAACACCGGCGACGTCGGTGAGATAGATCAACTGGTCGGCGTCGAGAAATTCGGCGCAGGCGGCGGCCATATGGTCGGCATTGATGTTGTAAAGCTCGTTGTCGGGGCCGAGACCGAGGCAAGGCGCGACGGGGATGAGGCGCTCGCGCCAGAGCGATTCTATAAACGCGTTGTTCAAGCCGGTGAGGTAGCCGACAAAGCCGAGGCTGCCGGCCACTTCGCCGTGCGACATAGGCTCAGCGAGAAAACACTGTGCGTCCGCGGCGGAGACACCGATAGCGGGATAGCCCTCGGCGGAAATGGCGGCGGCGAGGCGCTTGTTCAAAAGGCCGGCGAAAACCATGACGGCAGCGTCGCGAGTCTCGCGATCGGTGACGCGAAGGCCCGAGACAAATTTGCTCTCGATGCCCATGCGCTTGAGGGCCTCGGTGAAGGCGCGGCCGCCGCCGTGGACCACGAGAATCTCGTGGTCTTCATTGGCAAGGGCAGCGACCTGACGCGCCAGGGAGCGCATGGTGGCGTCGTCTTCCAGCAAAGCACCTGCGAACTTGATTACGGTTTTCATTGAAGTGCGGTCTTCTCCTCGATGCCTAGAATATGGTTGAAATTCTGAACGGCCTGGCCGGCGGCGCCTTTGCCAAGATTGTCGAGACAAGAGACGACAATGAGGCGCTGGCCGGACTTATCCAGGACGAAGCCGATGTCGCAGAAATTGGTGTGGGCGACGTGCTGCAGCTCGGGTAGCGTGCCCGCAGGCCAGATGCGGACCATCGGGCGCCCGGCGTAGAATTTGCGATAAAGGGCTTCGATCGCCTCAGCGGACTGCTGGGCGGAGAGCGCGACGTAAATGGTAGAGAGAATGCCGCGCGCGAGGGGCAGAAGGTGCGTCGAGAAAATGAGCTGAGATTCGGCGAGGCCGGTGTGTTCGAGGATCTCTGGAGTGTGGCGATGCGAAAAAAGATTGTAGGCTTTGAAGTTTTCGTCGACTTCGACGAATTGGAGATCGCGGCGCGGATCTTTGCCTGCGCCACTGGCGCCTGATTTGCAATCACAGATGACGTTTTGATCGGGCGCGATAAAACCCGCATCGCCGAGCGGGCGGAGGGCGAGGATGACGCTGGTGGCGTAGCAGCCTGGATTGGCTATCAGGCGGGCTTTTGCGATTTCTTGCGAATACAGCTCAGGAAGGCCGTAGACGGCTTCGCCGAGATAATCGGCGTGAGGCGTGGGCAACTTGTACCAGGAAGTGAAGATTTCAGGATCGCGAAAACGGAAGGCGCCGCTGAGATCGATGACGCGCAAGCCCGCATCGAGAAGAGCGGGCGCGAGTTCAGCAGAGGCTTCGTGTGGCGTAGCGAGAAAAGCGGTGCCCGCATTGCTGGACGTGATGGCGTCGAGAGAGAGCTGGCGGAGGGGAGCTTGTCCCCAGCCGCGAAATTGCGGAAAGAGCTCGGCGATGCAGTGGGCGCCACGCGTTTCCCGGACGTAGAAAGTGGTGGAAGCGACTGCAGAATGTCGCAGGAGCAAGCCAGCCAGCTCCAGGCCGGTGTATCCGGTGACACCTACGACGGCAACTTGGCGAGGGTCTCTCATTTCACCAGAGCTTCAATCTTTTTTTGGAGCGACTCGCGGGTGCGTCTGTTGGGAGTGATGATAAGGACAGTGTCATCGCCTGCGATGGTTCCGGCGATTTCCGGAAACTTTGAGGCGTCTACGGCGGCAGCGAGAGGCTGGGCGCCACTGGGAGGAGTCTTCAGGACAAGCAAATTTTCGGCGGGGCGAATGTCCAGTAGAAACTCGCGAAGGGCGCGAGCGAGCGGAGGGAGCGGGAGCGCACCGTTGTCTTCGGGAAGAACGGTTTCGGGCTTGTAGCCTTCCTGGGTCTTCACTAGGCGGAGTTCCTGGAGGTCGCGGGAAAGAGTAGCCTGAGTGACGCGCATCTTTTGTTGAGCTAGCCGGCGGCGCAGCTCTTCCTGGCTAACAATGGGCTGTCCACTGACCAGCCGCAGGATTTGACCATGGCGAAATGTTTTACCGGCGCTCATAGCTCGTACAAATATACAACCATCTGCATTTTTATACAATTATTTCTACAGGAAAGCAAAATATTTTTGCGGCAGGCCGAGGGGTGGTAGTGGCCGGAAGGACAGGGGGTGTGGAAAGAGGCTATGCAGGTTTGGCAACTCTTCGTGGAAGGAGACTGGATTTTAGGGGCGTTGAGTGGTTACCTTTCTTGTTGGTCCAGATTGCGCGCACTATGGCTATGCCGTGCAAAGTAACGGGATGCAAGAATGACTCGCCGCCAGCCCTCGCCGAGCAACAGCAGGTTTGTGTATTGCACTTCACACTATCGATTGAGGCAAGCTGCGCGGAAATGCGCCGGGAGACGGCGCTGGGGAACGCTCCGCACGAACGGCAACGCGACATCATGAAATTTATCACGGAGAGCGGGGAGCGACTGGCGCGTGTGGCTACCAGCGGATTGCATTTGACGGATGATTTGAAGGCGAGAATTCTGAGCACGTTTCTGACACTGATGAACCTGCGGGAAAACCTGGACAGGTCGAACATGCGGAGTTCGTTTGGGCGGACTGGGCAACATCGGTGAAGTTGAAAACACCGTTTTCTACGGCAAAAACCTCCAATTCCAGGGACACGAAGAACTGAATCAGGCGCCAATATAGCGGGCGTAGAGAGAGCGCGCGACGGCGGGATCTTTTGTGCCTTTGAGAATGGCGCGGCCATCGGCAAAGACGGTCATTTGATACGGATCAACGCGGAAAGAGAGTAAGAATTCGTTGTGTCGGACATCGGAGACGGTTGACGCGAGCCTCGCCTGCAGCGCTTCCAAATTGAGCGTTCGACCGCGCTCGTGAATTTGGACGGAGTCACGCCCGCAGAGGGTGATGTGAGGCTGTGCCTGTCCCTGGAGATAAGGGAACTCACGGCGAGCGCAGGCGCGGCAGGCTGGATTTTGGGTCACGCGGATGGATTGAAAATGGCCGGTCCAAACGTCGCAAGAGATCAGGCGGCCGTGGAGAGACTGTTTACGACCGGCGAGGAGCTTGAGGGCTTCAGCGATTTCGAGAGAGGCAATGAGATTGACGATGGGGCCGAGTACGCCGATGGTGTCGCAGGTTTCCTCGAGGCCATGGCCGTTGGCGGAGGATTCGAGGAGGCAGGCGAGACAGGGAGTGAGCCCGGGGAGGACGGTCATGGATACGCCGTAGCTGGCGACGGCGGCGGCGTAAATCCAGGGAACGGTGGATTTGACAGCGAAGTCGTTGATGAGGAAGCGGGTTTCGAAATTGTCGGTGCCATCGAGGATAAGATCAAAGCCCGTGAGCAACTCCTCGGCGTTGCGCGGGTTTAAATCTGCGACAAGACCTTCGACGGCGACGCTGCCATTGATGGCGCGGAGTTTGCGCTGAGCCGCAACAGCTTTGGGAATGGCGGCGCGAGCGTCGTCTTCGTCGAAAAGGGTCTGACGCTGCAAATTGGAAGGCTCGACGAAATCGCGGTCGAGAATCCTGACGCGGCCAACGCCGGCGCGCACAAGCAAGCCTGCGGCGGCAGCACCGATTGCGCCACAGCCGACAATAACGGCGCTAGAGGCGAGGAGGCGCTGCTGGCCCTCTTCGCCGATGCCGGCAAAAAGCACTTGACGCGAATACTTTTCGTGGAGCGGGTTGTCCAAGAGCGGGCCTGGCACCTCGTTGCCGGTCATCGTCCCTCTTAATTCATCATAACGCTAGAGATAGCGGGATGGGCAACGCCCTTGTGCTACGCTTCGTCTGAGCGATAGTGGGCATGAAATCGAGATGGGGCAGAAGGTTTAGAGGAATTGCTTTCTTCGCGCTGCTTTTGGGAGCAGCGAGGAGTGGCGCACAGGTTCAGGCCGAGGAAAAGGGACCGGGCGGTCCAGCCGAGCCCCTGGTCGCGGTGCGCATTGTCAGCGAAGACGGACGAGTGCTGTCTGAATCTCCAAAAGGAATAGCGGTTGAGATTGGGAAACCGCTGGAGAGAGAACAAATTGCGAGGAGCATTCGCGCTCTGTATGGAATGGGCAATTATGCGGATATCAGAGCGGTGACAGCGCCCCTCGGCAGTGGCATGCGGCTCGATTTCGTGGTTCGAGAAAACCTCTACTTCAACAGAGTTCTGATCGAAGGGTTGACAGCGCCTCCCACGGATGCCACGGCGGCAGCGGCTGTTCAGCTTGCGCTGGGCCGGCCTTTCCGACAAGAGGATGTGGATGAAGGGCTAGGGCGCCTTCGAGAGGTTTTGAAGGACGAAGGATTGTACAAGGCAGAAGTCTCAGCGGAGAACCAACCGCACCAAGAAACTCACCAGATGGATGTTGTGGTACACGTAAAGCCTGGGCCTCGTGCGCGCGTGGAATCCGTGCAGCTACAAAACGAAACGGCATACCAAGACGCAGAATTACTTTCGCGGTTGAAGATGAAGCCGGGACAACCGGTGACCACCGCGCGCGTACAGCGTGGCACGGACCGAATCCGAAAATTTCTGGTGAAGAAGGGGCGTCTGAGCGCTCGTGCAGCGGTGCGGCGCGGCGAATATAACGAGGCCAAGAATACAATGCCGCTGGAACTGGAGGTGACGGAAGGCCCCCAGGTGCGACTGGCGGTGACAGGGGCGAAATTGTCGAACGGCGAATTGAAGAGGTTGGTTCCGGTGTATCAGGAAGGAGCGGTGGATACCGACCTTCTAGAAGAAGGGAAACGAAACCTCCGAGAGCGGCTGGAGCGGGATGGATATTTTGACGCGCAAGTGAACTACACAACAGAAACGAAGGAAGTGGCGGGCAAAGAGCGGAAATCGAAGGGTACGGAAGAAGTGATCACCTATCACATCGAGCGAGGCGAGAGGCACAAACTGGTAGGAATTGAAATCACTGGGAACCATTACTTCGGCACGGAATTGCTTCGGAGCCGGTTGCAAATTTACGGAGCAGCATTCCAGTCGCGGGGGCGGTTCAGCCGGCGATTGATCGACTCGGACGCGGAATCGATGCACGGGCTCTATGACGCGAACGGGTTTCTCGACGCGAAAGTGACCGGGCAAGTCCTGGACAACTACAAAGGGAGGGGAGGAGATGTGTTCGTGAGGTTCGCGATCCAGGAAGGAGAGCAGACGCGGGTGGCCTCGCTGGCGATTGAGGGGATTCAAGCGTTCAAAGAGGAGGAGTTACTGGGCGTTGTGGGATCGACGCCCGGACAGCCATACTCCGATTTTAACGTAACGACAGACAGAGACAATATTCTGGCGCTGTATTTCAATGAGGGATTTCCGGAAGCTCATTTCACGTCCACAGCAGATCGCGTGACGGATGAGACGCCAAGTATCAGGAAAGCAGAAGAGAAGCCGGAAACGCTTGAAAGCGAGAAGAACCAGAAAAAGGAAGAAGAAAAGAAATCAAAACCAGAGGCAGCGCAGGCGGCACCGGTGCGGCTCGTCTATCACATAACGGAAGGGCCGCAAACGCGAGTCCGGCGCATTCTTCTAAGCGGATACAGCCGCACGCGAACGAGAGTGATGCAACGCGAGATTCGAGTGAAAACGGGCGCGCCGCTGCGCGAAGGGGATGTCGTGGAGTCGCAGCGGCGTTTGTACAACCTGGGTGTCTTCAACCGGGTGACCATCGAACCGCAAAATCCAGATGGATCGGACCCTGAGAAAGACATCGTGGTGCTTGTGGAAGAAGCCAAGCGATACACCATGGCGTATGGCGGCGGATTCGAGGTGCAGCGACTGGCGAGCACGACAAATCCGACCGGCGGAGAGATCCAGGCGGCGCCGCGCGGGATTTTTGAGCTGACGAAGGTCAACTTAACGGGACGGGCGGATTCACTCTCGCTGAAGGTGCGGGGAAGCACGATTGAAGACCGCGCGCTGCTCGGCTACTCCATCCCCAATACCTTTGGAAATTCGCATTACAGCACGCAGGCCACTGCTTACACGGAAAAAACGCAGGACATCAACACATTCACCGAAATGCGGTATGAAGTATCGGGGCAATTGACGAATCAGGTGACGCCTCTAACGACTCTCTTATACCGATATACGTTCCGGAAGGTGCTGGTTTCGAACTTGAATATTGCACCGGAGGAGGTACCTCTATTTGAACAGCCGACACTGGTATCTGAATTTGGAGTGACGTGGTTGCGTGACGCAAGAGACAATCCGGCGGATGCGACCAAAGGCAGTATCAATAGCGCGGATTTCAGCATTGCCAGCACGAGCATCGGCTCGAGCGCGAGCTTTCTGCGATTTTTCTTCCAAAATTCGACGTACCATCCGATCAAGAGACGGTTCAGCTTTGCGCGTTCCATGCGCATCGGGATTCTGGAACCATTCGCAAATACAGAATCTTTAACGTTTCCTGCGCCGTCGGCGAATGCGTGCACGGGGAGTGCGCCGACCGGACCGACTCCAGAGATTATCCCGCTTCCAGAAAGATTTTTCGGCGGCGGCGGGACGTCCCTGCGAGGGTTTGCGCTGAACCAGGCAGGACCGCGTGATCCGTGCACGGGCTTCCCCGTGGGCGGTCAAGCGATGCTCGTCTTTAACCAGGAGTTTCGCTTTCCCCTGCGGTTGCCTTATGTAGGCACACAATTGGGCGGGGCGATCTTTTACGACGGTGGCAACGTTTACAGCCGGCTCGATCGAGTCACGTTTCGGGCCTATTCGCCCAAGCCCGTTTTCGCTTTGCAAGATCCGGCGCAGCCCGCGAGTGCTACGAATCCCACGGTATGCGTCTACAACTGCACGAACGAGCTGAATTATTTCGCCCACACCATCGGCTTCGGGCTCCGCTATTCAACGCCGGTAGGGCCGATTCGAATCGATCTCGGATATCAAATCAACCGACCGTTTTTCGTCGTGCCGTGCGTCAGCAGCACGACGGGCGCGCCAGTGCTTCCACTTTGCTTCAAGGGAACGCAACTGCCGAGGCTTCAAATTTTCTTCAATTTGGGGTCGATCTTTTGACGAGTAAAGGATTGATTTCCGGCTATTGCTTTATCATTTTAGCGCTTGCTGCTGCTTCATTATTAAATGGGCAGCAAGTCGTGGACCGGATCGTAGCGCGAGTCGAGAACGACATCATATTGCAGAGTGACGTGCAAGAACTGAAGGAGTACCAAGAACTGGTGGACGGAAAATCAGAAAGCGAGAGCGCCATTCTGGAGCGGCTGATCGATCAGTGGATCGTGAGGTCGGAAGCGGAGCTGTCGCGGTTTCCCGAGCCGAAGAACGAAGAAATCGACACTGGCGTGACGCGAGTGGTGAAATCCTTTGCATCGGCTGAGGAATATGAAGCACGCAAAAAGCAAAGCGGGCTGAATGACGCGGAAGTGCGAAAGATGGTTGCCGCTCAGCTTTACCTAAGCAACTATCTCGACTCGAGGTTCCGGCCGTCGGTGCAGATCGACGAAAAGGCGATCGAGGATTTTTATCAAAATGCGGTCGTGCCGCGAGCAAAGACGCGCGGTCAGGAGCCACCGAGCCTGGATGCCTCACGGGACATCATCCAGGAAGCATTGGTGCAGAGCGATATCAACGAGCAAGCGGACCGCTGGTTGAAGGAAAGCCGCGCACGGCTGCACGTGCAAAAGTTTCCTGAAGCGGGAGCGAAATGAAGGTCCGCAAGCGGCACCCAATATGGAATTGGGTGATCCACACCCCATGGGTGCTGACGCTCATAGCGATCTTGTGCGTGCTTGGCTTCTTCGGAAGCGGGGCGGGGAATCCGATCCTGGAGCGATGGATCGTGCACCGCTTGGAGAAAGCAACGGGCGGGCGCGTAGAGTTGCGGGCCATTTCAATCCAGTGGCTGTCGAAGAGAACCACACTGAAGGGTCTGGTGATTCACGGGAGTGAACCAGCGGGGACGCAGCCCCTCTTTTCGGCGGAAGAGGTGCAAGCGGAATTGCAGATCGATTCATTTTGGGGACGAAAGGTATCACTGAGCGACCTCCTAGTGAAAAGACCCGAAGTGCATGTGCGGGTAGCAAGAGACGGCTCTACGAACATGCCGGCACCTGGAGAGGTGCGTGGTTCCAATAAGCCGCTGCGCGAATCGCTTTTCGATCTCCGCGTGCGCCGGATCAAAATCGAAGATGGGTGGATCCTGTACAACGAAGTGCTAGTGCCGCTGGCGGTGGAAGGCGGGGCGATGAGCCTGGGTCTCGACGCGGGCGGAACGGCGGAGCATCCCTTATATTTTGGGAACCTGGAATGGCAGGGAATCAAGTTCACCGCGCATCGTATGGTGCCGGTGCCCGCAAACCTCTCCGCGAAATTCACGATATGGCGCGATGGATTTACTTTGGAGCAGGGAGTGCTAAGCGCCGGGCGATCCCACCTTGATGCGCAAGCGGAGATGTCCGACTTCTCAAAACCGAAATGGAGTTTTCGTTACAGGGGATGGGTGGAGCTGCTGGATTTCCGCGAGACGTTTCGTTCGCCGCTGACCCCCACAGGACACGTGGATGTGCGGGGTGAGGGGACTTTTGCGGACGGGCAATACCAGGGGACTGGCAGCTACGCGGGGCGGGACATCCATCTGACTTACGACATATTTCACGCCGCCGGGCTCACAAGCCGCGGGAGCTACAGCATTAACAACGACGGACTTGTGGTGCCGGACTTTCTGGCGGAAATTTTTGGGGGAACGGTCAAAGGGAAAGTCACGTTGCGCTTCGCGGGGGTGCAGTTCCGGGCAGACACGCATATCCAAAATGTACGACTTGCAGGGGTATTTTCCGCCATCGAGCATCCGGGATTTCCGATAAATGAGCTGGAATGGGACGCTTTGCTGAGTGGAGACACGATAGAAACATGGAGCAATGCGTTCGAACATTTTGAGCTGGGCGGAAAGATGGACTGGAAGCCTGGGGACGTTTTGGCGGCGGGCCATTTGCCAGTTACGGCGAGCTGGCAAATTCATTACCGTTTCGATTCCGGGGTATTCGCGATCAGCGCGGGCGAATTCGAAACGCCGTCGTCCAGGGGGACGATTACCGGAGTGCTTGCGCCGCGGAATTCCATGCTGGACGTGCATTTCGAAACTGGGGCGCTGGAGTCGTACAAAGACTTCATCGACGCGGTACGTGGGGCGAGGCGCGGCTCCGCAGACGCAATCAAGGAAATCTCGGGGAGTGCGCAATGGGACGGCAAAATCTCGGGGCCCGCGGGACATGCGACATTTAGCGGGCACTTGCGAAGCGAGGGGGTGCATTACAACGGAGCGGCACTGGATTCCATCGAGGGCGACCTCAGCTATTCGGCCACTGAACTTGGACTCGCCCGAGGCAAGTTGCGATTTGGAGCGATGGAGACGGAGATTGAGGGAACGCTCGATTTGACCGACTGGAGTTTTCTGCCAGAGAACGAGTGGACCGCGGATGTGAACTTCGACAAGACGCCGGTCGAAACGATTCAGAAATTGCTTGGTTCGGCGTATCCAGTACAAGGCGTCTTGAGCGGCCAATTGCATGGGCACGGGATGCGCGCGTCGCCAGTGGTTACTGGGCTTTTCGACCTTAGTGAAGGAATTGTCTTTGGCGTCTCCTTCAATCGATTGCGAGGCCAACTGAACCTCTCGCCTGAGGAGGTGCGCATCGCCGATGCGGAACTACGCGTGTTCGCTCCTGGAAAAGAGAGTGGGCGGGGGGCGGGAATCGTTACCGGGACGGCCGGCTATCGCTTTTCGGACCAAAGCATTACGGCGGATCTGGTGGGCGCGTCCCTACCTCTCGAGAACATAGAAAAGTTGCGGTCAGCGAGACTGCTAATCGGAGGACTTGTCACATTTCGCCTCAAGGCAAACGGTCCCGTTCGTGCACCACAATGCGAGGGGACATTTCGAGTGGTGGACTTCCGCATTGGTAAGGATGTGATTGGAAGCTTCGACGGCGGTCTGACATCCGACGGGCGTACGGCGAAGCTGGAGCTTGGTTCGGCGATGACCACGGGGGGGATTTCGGGCGAAGTAAGGCTTGGACTGGCTGATCCGTACGCCCTGAACGGAAAGGTTTCGATTGCAAACATCGACCTGAATCCGTTCTTGATGACTGCTTTGCATCTCGCGCAATTTGACGGTCACGGCGTGGCTGACGGAGACATCAGCGTAGCTGGCGAATTGAAAGAGCCCGAGAAAATCGTCGTGGACGCCACTTTTTCCAAGCTGGCGCTGACTTATGCCAACGTGCAGTTGGAAAATTCGGGCCCTATTCATCTGCGCACGTCAAAGGAGATCCTGGAAATCGAACAAGCTGCATTCAAGGGGACGGATACAAACATCGCCATTGCGGGAACAGTGCGGTTTGCGGGAAAGGGTACGCTGGGATTGAAGCTAAATGGCGCCCTGGATCTGCGCCTAGTCACAGGGTTTTTGCCGGCGCTGGAAGCGAGTGGTCCGGCCCAGATCAACGCCTCCTTCGAAGGACCGTTTAACCGGCCGCGGATTACAGGAAAAGTGCACATCGAAAGAGCTTCGGCGCGAGTGGCCGATTTTCCAACGGGAATGAGCAACATCACTGGAGATTTGGTTTTTGACGCGACGAGGCTATTCTTCGAGAACGTAACGGCAGAATCCGGTGGCGGAACAATGCATCTCTCCGGAAGCGTCAACTACAGTGAGACTCCGCTGCGCTATGACGTAACCATGCGAACCGAACGGGTGCGCATCCGGTACCCTGAGGGCATGAGCTGGCTGGCTGGAGGATCGCTGCGGCTGGCAGGTACGCCTACTGCCGGCGTTCTTTCGGGAAGAGTGGTGATCGAGCGGGTGACGCTGACGCAGGGGCTGGAAGTTGCCAGTGTGCTCGTGTCTTCTAAAGGGAGCATTTCAGGACCATCGACGAGTTCTCCGTTCCTGCGCAACTTGCAATTCGATATCTCGGCTCTATCCGCGCCCGACGCGCGAATGGAGTGGCCCGGCGCGGAGCTTGAAGCAGAAGCAAACCTGCGCGTGCGCGGGACATGGGAGCATCCGATCCTACTGGGTCACATTCACATCCTTGCCGGGGAGATGACGTTTCACGGCGACAGGTACCGGGTGACGCGCGGCGACATGAACTTTGCGAATCCATTCCGGCTCGACCCGGTTTTGAACGTGGAAGCGACAACGACGATTCAACAGTACGAGATCACGTTGAACTTTAATGGACCCGCAAGCAAGCTGACTTTGGCTTATCGTTCTGACCCGCCGCTGCCGGCGAACGACATCATTACGCTGCTGGCGCTAGGGCAGACCAGTTCGGAAGCGAGCATCAGAGGCGGCGGAACGGGTGCGACACAAAGCGCCTCGTCGGGAGCGTCGGCGATTTTATCGGAAGCCGTGTCGAGCCAAGTCAGTGGGAGGCTTGAGCGATTGTTTGGGATCACCCGCCTTCGTGTGGATCCAGGGTTGGCGGAAGTCGGCTCGACAAGCTCTTCACAAAACGCCGCGGCGCGAGTGACGGTGCAGCAGCAAGTGACGCGTAATCTCACGATTACTTATGTTTCCAATGTGGGTTCGACTCAACAGCAGGTCATCCAGGTGGAATACAACATCGACCGAAATGTTTCGGTCGTGGCGCTAAGGGATCAAAACGGTACCTTTGGCATCGACATCAAGATTAAGAAACATTTCCAGTAGGTCGGTTGGCACTTACTGAAAACTTAGAATTGCGGGGGATCGGGCTGTTGCGCGGCCTGCTGAGACTGGCTTTGCTGTGCGTTTTGCTGTGTGCGAGTGCCGGGCTGCCAGCGGCGCGGACCGTTGTTGCCAAGTCGCGCGGATTGGCCGATTTCCGGATTCTGCGCTTTCAAGGCCTGGAGAGCGTCTTTCGCAGCCTTAGCGCCGGTCGTGCGGCTAACTACCTGGATTTCGCGGCCAATCTTGGGCGTTTCTGCAGCTACCTTCTGTCCCACGGGAGAGCCGTAGAACTGCAGCATCGTCTTGATCTCGTCGTCGGTGTAGTGCTTATCGTAAATAGCTACGAGTTGCTCAGTCATCTGGTCGACATCGAATTTCTTTTGATAGCTTTCGATGAACGAAGTCACGAAGGCCTGCCCCTTGTCGTTGTTGGGGACGGTTGCGAGAAGCTTTTCCCGGTACTGCTCACTGGAGTTGCTGACGGCGTCCTGGATCTGATCGCGCGCCCCGATAAGTTCCATCAGCGAACGAATGTCGGCGTCCTTGACGGGATCAATGGGCTTGGCTTGGCCCGAACTTGATTGGTCCTGCACGGCTGTACTCTGCGGCGCGGCGCTGACCGGATTTTGCGATGCGCCCTGGATGGCCAGGAAAAATGTTCCAACGTAAATAATGACAAGGGCAAGGACGGCTTTCATGACTGACTTCCTCCGCGGCAGAACTTTCAGAGCGTTTCCGCCACTACCGCGAGTTTAGGGAAGGATGCAGTGGGCCGCCCCCATCGCGGGGGACAGGCGTGCTTCTGGCCAAACTGTCCGCACGTTCAGGTGGTTCGGACGCAGTTGCTGGCGGCTTTCTGCTACCATGCCGCGGCATGACGGAGACAACATCTACGGGCGCAGCGTCGGCGAGCGCTATGGAACACGGCGAAATCGTCGAGCGGGAAGCGGGACTTCATCGCAATTTGACGCCGCGGCAACTCTCGATGATCGCCATCGGTGGAGCGATCGGAACAGGCCTGTTCCTCGGCAGCGCTATTTCCGTAAAACTCGCGGGACCGGGCGTAATTTTCAGCTATTTGGCGGCAGCGGTGATTGCGCTCTGCTTGATCTGGGCGCTCGGCGAAATGACTGTAGCGCATCCTGTGGCGGGTTCGTTCGGCGTGTACGCCGAAATGTACGTGCACCCATGGGCTGGTTTCGCGATGCGTTATTCCTACTGGCTGGCGCAAGTGATTGCGACCGGCAGCGAGGTCGTGGCGGCCTCGATTTATTGCAAGCACTGGTTTTCGAATGTTCCATCGTGGATGTGGATTGCAGGGTTTTCGGCGGCACTCGTTTATGTGAACGCAAGAAGCGTCGCAAGTTTCGGTGAGTTTGAATATTGGTTCGCGATGATTAAGGTGCTGACCATCACCGTGTTTTTGATTCTTGGCACGGCGTTGCTCTTGGGATTCGGGTTCCCTCGGATCGGAGTTGCGAACTATACGGGGCATGGCGGATTTCTTCCAAACGGATGGCAAGGAGTGGGGCTCGGCGTGGCAATGGCCATCTTCAGTTTTCTGGGCGTGGAGATAGTCGCAGTCACATCGGGCGAGGCGAAGGATCCTACGACGGCATTGCCGCGGGCATTGCGCTGGACACTTGGGCGGCTCGGGCTCTTTTATATAGGTGGGCTCGCAATTGTCGTAGGGATCGTCCCATGGAATGAAGTCGGGTTGGGAGAAAGCCCCTTTGTGCGCGTTTTCGAAATCGTCGGCATTCCAGCGGCAGCAGGGCTTATGAATTTCGTGGTGCTTACGGCAGCGCTTTCCAGCGTTAACTGCAATTTGTATCTAATGGCGCGAATGCTCTTTTCACTTTCGCGCGGAGGATATGCGCCTGCCGGATTGGGGCGATTGAGCAATCGCGGAACCCCTGTGGTGGCGTTGCTCGTGTCCAGCGCGGGAATGTTTGCAGCGCTTTTCGTGGATCATTGGTTTCATGCGAAAGCGTATGTATACATGTTGGGATCAGCTTTCCTCGGCGGCATATTTGTCTGGCAAATGATCTTTGTCACCCACCTTGCGTTTCGGCGCCGAACTGCGAGGTGGAAAGTACCGCCGATGCGACTTGCTCCGCGCGGGCCGTGGAGTTCGATCTTGGGACTCCTGGGACTCACAGCGGTGCTTATCTCGACTTGGTGGGTGCCCGATCTGCGCATCACGCTGGAAGCAGGTGTTCCCTGGCTTGTGTTCATTTCGCTGTGCTACCTTGTGTGGAGAAAGGTCCGTTTTTCGAAGATTTCCGATGGAGCCCTGCAAGATGGATGACCTGCTGAAGTGGCGCGCCGAATTTCCGATCGTCGACAAGACCACCTACATGATTAGCAACTCGCTGGGGGCCATGCCCCGTGGCGTGTACGAAGGAATGCGGGCTTACGCCGATTCATGGGGCGAACGCGGAGTACGCGCATGGGAAGAGGGCTGGTGGGATATGGCGGTCAGCGTGGGCGACAAAATCGCTCCGCTGATCGGGGCGGGAACCGGTGAAATCTCGCTGCATCAAAACGTCACGCTAATTCAGGCGGTGATCAGCTCGTGTTTTGATTTTCGCGGGCCACGAAATAAAGTGGTGATGACGGACCTGGAATTTCCTTCCATTCAGTATTTCTACCATGAGCAGCGGCGCAACGGGGCGCGCGTGGAACTTGTTCCCAGCAACGATTCCGTGCGATTTGATTTGGATAAGTTTTTAGCGGCCATTGACGAAACCACGCTGCTGGTGCCGATCTCGCAGGTACTGTTTCGAAGCGCCTACATTGTGGATGCGCGCGCCATTATTGAGAAGGCGCATCGCGTCGGTGCGCGCGTCATCCTCGATGTTTTTCAGGCGGCTGGGACGATTCCGATCGACGTCCGTGGCCTTGGTGTCGATTTTGCGTGCGGTGGGGTACTCAAGTGGCTTTGCGGCGGCCCCGGCGTCGGATATCTCTACGTGCGGGAAGACCTGCGCGCCAAGTTGAATCCCGCGATTACGGGATGGATTGCGCACCAGCGGCCCTTCGCGTTTGAGACAGGCGCCATCGATGCCCGCGCGGATTCCTTCCGCTATCTGAACGGCACACCGCATATTCCGGCGCTGTATGCCTGTCAGCCAGGCCTGGACATTCTGAATGAAGCAGGTATTGGCAGGATTCGGGAAAAATCCATGCGTATGACAGCACGTCTATTTGAGGGTACAAAGGCGCGGGGATGGCGCGTGAACACGCCGGAAAATCCCGCGGAGCGCGCGGGGACGGTTTCCGTCGATTGCCCGCATGCTGCCGAAGTGAGTCGTGAACTGCTGGCGCGGGAGATTCTGGTTGACTACCGTCCCAAAGCCGGTGTTCGCCTTTCGCCACATTTCTATAATCGCGAAGACGAATGCGACCTTGCGATTGCGCAAATCGCGGAGATTCTCGAAACACGGGCTTGGGAAAAACATGCGGCGGCGCTTTCGCATGCCTGACGAATGTGACTTTTGCTGTAGTGACCGTAAAAGATAGGGAATGGCAAGATCAAGATGAAACCTTTTCGCAGTAGCGGACCTGATGCGTCCCGAGAGGGCTCCGGCGACGAGTTTGCCGTGCCTCGCGCTGAAATGATCGAGCGCCAATTACGACGGCGCGGCATCAGCGATTCCCGCGTGCTTTCGGCCATGGCCGCGGTGCGCCGTGAAGAGTTTGTGCCAGGCGAGTTTCGCCCGCGCGCATACGAAGACGCGCCCTTGCCTATCGGTGAAGGTCAGACGATTTCGCAACCCTATATTGTTGCGGCGATGACGTCCGCGCTGCACCTCACCGGTAACGAGCGTGTTTTGGAAGTCGGAACGGGATGCGGATATCAGGCCGCGATACTTTCGCAGCTGGTGAGAGTCGTTTTCACTGTCGAGTCGCGGTCCGAGCTTGCCGCCACTGCCGCGGCGCGGCTTGACCGTCTAGGATATGGAAATGTGCATGTTCATTGCGGAGATGGCACGCTGGGTCTGCCGGATGTTGCACCATTCGACGCAATCCTCGTCGCCGCAGCGGCCCCTGCCGTACCGGAGCCGCTTGGTTCTCAACTCGCGGAGGGTGGTCGAATGATTTTGCCTGTGGGAGATGCGGAGAATCAGGAATTGCTTTACCTCGAGCGTCACGGGAATTCCTATGAGACGCACACCCTGGAAGCGTGCCGCTTCGTGCCCCTCGTCGGCTACTACGGGTGGAAGGAACCTCCGGCGCGATGAGTGCCGCGACGCCTGAACTCTCGATTGTTATCCCCTCCTACAACGAAGAACTACGCCTCCCCACAACGCTCGAGCAAATCGCAGCTTTCCTCCCCAATTTGGGATTGGACACGGAGATTCTCGTCGTCGATGACGGCTCGAAAGACCGTACGGCCGAGGTTGCCGAATCTTTTCAAAAAATCCTGCCAAACCTGCGCGTCATTTCGAACGGCGTGAATCGCGGAAAAGGCTTCAGCGTTCGTCATGGGATGCAGGAAGCCCGCGGCCGAATCGTACTCTTTACCGATGCCGATCTTTCCGCGCCGATCGAAGAAGCGCCAAAACTTCTCGATGCCTTGAAGACCTACGACGTCGCGATAGGCTCGCGGGCGCTCGACCGGAGCCTTATTACGATCCATGAGTCACGTTTTCGTGAGTTCGCAGGGATCATCTTCAATACGATCGTGCGCGTGATTCTTCGCCTGCCATTTGTCGATACGCAGTGCGGTTTCAAAGCGTTTAGGCGCGAACCCTGCAAGATCCTCTTCGAGCAGCAACGCATCGAGCGGTTTGGATTCGATCCGGAATTGCTTTACCTGGCGCGGCATCAGGGCCTGCAGACTATCGAAATTCCGGTGCGCTGGGGGCATTCGCCTGCAACAAAAGTAAACATGTTCCGAGACAGCGTTCACATGTTTCTGGATGTGTTCACCATCCGCTGGAACGCGATCAGAGGACGCTATCCGAAACGGCCCTGAGCTAAAAAATCCAGCACTAACTTTACATTATAAAGTACTTGACAAGCATCGGAAATTGAGATAGGCTCTTGGCATGCTAGCCGCAGGTCCTCTCCGCTCGAACAACCGCGAACCTATCCCCATAGACGCGCGCGCGGCCGACCATCTCAAATACATTCGCGAAACGATGGAGAGCGCGGCCGAGTTTACTGCCGTCCCCGGCTGGGGCGGAGTCGCGATGGGCATTACCGCGCTTGCGGCTGCTTTTGTTGCAGCACGTCAAGCCTCTCCGCGAGCGTGGTTAGCCGTTTGGCTCGTTGAGGCTTTTGTCGCCGTAGCGATCGCCGCTCCAGCAGCCGCTACAAAAGCGCATCGCGCGAATTCAGCTCTTTTTTCCGGCCCGGGCCGCAAATTCCTGCTCAGTTTTGCTCCGCCCATCATCGTTGGGGGATTGTTGACCTTTGCTCTATTCGCGGCGGGCGCCGGCGCGGCGCTTCCAGGCGTTTGGCTGCTTCTCTACGGAACTGCGATCGTCACCGGCGGTGCGTTTTCAGTGCGCGTCGTTCCCGTCATGGGTTTTTGCCTCATGTGTCTCGGTGCCGCCGCACTTTTTGCGCCTGCTCACTGGGGCGACGCATTTATGGCCGCGGGATTCGGCGTTTTGCAAATCGGCTTCGGAATTTGGATTGCCCGGCATCACGGCGGATAAAGAGAATCGCATGGCGAAGTCATCCACAGCTCACCAGGATCGTCAGCAGCGCACGCGCGAACGTGACGCCTCGCTCGCTGCCGTACGTGGCTCGGCACGCGAGGCCGTTTCGCCGGACCTGGATCGGTTGATCCACGAACGAATTCGCCTGGGGATTGTCAGCGCGCTGGCGGTGAACCGCTCGCTGACTTTCAATGAGCTCAAAGCGCTGCTTAAGACCACGGACGGAAACCTGAGCGTGCACGCGCGCAAGCTCGAGGAAGCAGACTATATCGTGTGCACGAAATCGTTTGATGGACGGTTGCCCAAGACGGAGTTTCGCTTGACGGCAGCGGGCCGGCGCGCGCTGGAACGTTACCTGAACCATATGGAAGCGCTGATTCGCGCGACGCGCGAGGGTTAAGAACAATATATTTTTTGCCTATTTACTTTGTGTTGTAGAGTAGTTTATGACGCTTTTTCCCGGCGGCGGAGAAAGAAGTAACAATATGCAACCCCTAACCATGCAGCACCTGGCCACAACACGCCCTGAACCCGTCTTGAGTTCTGGTCTGCACGTGGCCATCATCTCCGACGGAAATGGACGCTGGGCCACATCGCGCGGCCTGCCTCGCTCCGCTGGCCATCGTGCTGGCGCCGACTCCGCCCGCCGTATCATCGAAGCTGCGCCACGCATGGGAATACACACGCTTACCCTCTTTGCTCTCTCTTCTTCAAATTGGAAGCGCCCCGCTTCTGAAGTGAACGCAATTCTTCGACTTCTGCATGAATACCTGCTGATAGAAACATCGCACTGTGTCGAAGAAGGTGTGCGACTGAGCGTAATTGGGCGCCGTGACCGTATTCCTGCAACGCTGCGCCAGGCGATAGTGGATTCCGAGGCGGCCACAGCGAACGGCGCACGCCTACATCTTCGGCTGGCGATCGATTACTCCGCCCGCGAAGCGATCTATTACGCCGCCTGCCGCTTCTACAAAGTCACGGAACTCTCGCCCGAATCCTTCTCGAACGTTCTGGCGGAAGTTCTTCGGGGCGGTTCGACGGAAGTGGATCTGCTTATCCGGACGGGAGGCGAACAGCGCCTTTCCGATTTCCTTTTGTGGGAGTGTGCCTTCGCGGAATTTGTCTTCTTGCCGAAACGCTGGCCGGATTTTTCGGTGGCTGACCTCGAGAGTGCCGTGCAGGAATTCGGCAGGCGCGAGAGAACTCGCGGAGCTCTGCCAGATGCCATTGCTGGATAAGTTCGTTTGTGAAGGGAGTGAAAAAGATGACGGAAACTACGCCTCATTTGGCGCCGGTCGTTGTGCTGTTATTTCTCGGTGCCGTGTTCACTACCGGTGCGAGCTTTCTGATTTTGCTTTACGGAGCGGCGCGCCGTTCCAAGCTCTACGTACGCCTTGGCGGCGCCGCTGCTCTGACGATTGTTGCGTGCTACGCGCTTCTGCTCTTCGGCGTTTCGCTGGCGAGCAGTGAGAAGGTCTTGCCGGCGGGAGGCTGGAAGTATTTTTGCGAGCTGGATTGTCACATAGGCTATTCCGTTTCGGGCGTTCAAACGGCGAATGTCACGAGTCCAGAGATGCAGCAAACGTCCGCCGAAGGACAATTTGTCATCGTTCGCCTCAAGGTTTGGTTCGACGAGCGAACCATTTCTCCTAACAGAGGCGACGGGCCACTGACACCCAACGCTCGCCGCGTACTGCTCGTCGATGCGAACGGTCACGCGTACGAGCCGTCTCCGGAAGGAGAGGCCAAGCTTGCGCATCTAGCTGGCGATTCGGGTTCTCTGCGACGGCCGTTGCGTCCCGGCCAGTCTTTCGCGAACGATCTTGTATTCGCCGTGCCTAAAGACGCTCCGGGATTGCGCTTGCTAATCACCGAGGATGATCCGGAGACGCATCTAATCATCGGGCACGAAAACAGCCTGTTGCATAAGAAAATCTACTTCGGGCTCGATGCCGCGCCCACTATCACCTCTGCAATTAGTCCTTTAGCCTCCAGCAAGTAAATCTCCTGACGCCTTCGCGAACAGCCCTTGCCCTGACATTTCGCCCCTCCGTGACGTCTATATCCCAGGAGCCAGGAATGGGAACTATGGGACTTGCGCTGCCTCGGGAGACTAGAATCTCTTCCGTGCCGCGCGAACGGGAGATGCGAGTGGAACCTTCCGAAGACCTGACAGGCCGCCCCGGCCAGACTGCGGCGCCTGCTGCTATGAGCACGGTGCCTTCCGAAGACGCCGAGTTGGCGGAGCGCTGCCGGACGGGTGATCTTGGTGGATACGAGCGTCTTTATGCCCTGCATGGCGCGCGTATGAAAAACGTAGCGCGCAATCTGTTGGGCAACCCGATTGACGCCGAGGATGCCGTGCAGGAAACGTTCTTGAAAGTGCAGAGAAGCATCGGCGGCTTTCGCGGTCAATCCAGCTTTGTCACCTGGACGTACCGGATTCTTATCAACACCTGCTACGACGCGCGCCGAAGCAGGGTGCGAAAAAAAGAAGTGCAGAACGACGACACCGAGGATTCGCCCAGGCCGGAGCCGAGGGCGCCCGGCGCGCACCCTTCCTTGCGCATGGCGCTGGAACGGGCGCTAGCCGGGTTGACCAAGCATCAGCGCGACGTTTTTTTGCTGTACGAAGTCGAGGGCTTCCATCATGCGGAAATTGCAGGAATGCTGGAGATCACGGAGACGGCTTCGAAGAACACACTTTTTCAGGCGAAGAAAAATCTTCGCCAGGTACTTGAGCCTCCACGCAGCAATAGCACTGCGGGAGCACGGTGAATGCCAATGAACATCGCATGTGAAGACCGCAACAGAATTTTTGAAGATGGCACGCCCGCCGAATGGGCTGCTCTCGAAGCGCACAGCGCAAACTGCGCGGCCTGCGCAGAAGAATTGCGCGCATGGAAGGCTATCAGCGTCGTCGCGAAGGAACTGCGCGACTATTCCGATACGCCTTCGCTGTGGCCCCGCATCGAGCGCTCGCTTATCGCAGAAGCCGCTACCAAGAAACAACGCGCGGGACGATGGAGTTGGCTCTCTCTTGGCTTCGGCCTTTCGCTCGGATGGCAAACCGCGGCAGCCGCCGCGTTGGTGTTGATCTTGACCGTTTCCGCCGGCTGGATCTATTTGCACCCCACTAAGCCCGTATCTAGCGGCGACCAATCGCTTCTGAAGAGCCCGTCTCTTGCCGAAGTCGAGCGCGCCCAAGCCGCATACGAGCAGGCTATCGACAAGCTGGCTGCGGACGCCAAGCCCCAACTGGAAAATCCCACGACACCTTTGCAAGCGAACTATCGCGAAAAGCTGATCGTGCTCGATAGCGCCATCAACGATCTTCGTGCGCAGGCCGGTATGAATCCATCCAACGCGCATCTTCGCCAGCAACTGTTGGCGATGTACCAGGAAAAGCAGCAAACGCTGCAAGACATTTTGGAGGAAAAGCGATGAAGTCGTTTGTTTCGAGTAAGAATCGAGAGCGTTTGCATAGGCGCCTCATGGGCGGCCTCGGCCTTGTCGCCGTCCTTGTGCTGGCGGCGTCGCCGGCATTTGCGGCTGGGAGCCGCGCACAGGATGAAGTCACGCGCAATTTTGACAAGACATTGACTCTAGGCACGGGGCAGTCCGTTCGCGTCGAGCACAAATTCGGCGAGGTCAAAGTCCACGGAGAAGCCGGCCGCGAAGTTAAGATTTCTGCAGTCATCCGTGCACAGGCCAGCTCGCATGAAGAAGCCGAGTCCTTCTCGCAAAAAATTCAAATCGAAGTGCAACAGACCGCTGAGGGCGTGACCATTCGCACGATTTACCCGCCAGAAGAGAACAAGTGGTTTCATATCAGCAAGCATTCCTCCTGGTCCGTGAGCTACGACATTGGCATGCCGGCGGATGCCCCTTTGAATATCCGCAACAGTTTTGGAAGCGTTAACGTCCTTCGTGTCCACGGGGCCGTGGAAGTCGACAACGGCTACGGCTCTCTCACGGTGCAGGAAGCCGGCCCGGTACGCCTGAACAATTCGTTCGGGAGTATCGAGCTGACCAGCGTCGTGGGCAACGCCGTCGTCAACAACAAGAACAGCTCGGTGCAGGTTTCCGACGTAAAAGGAACACTCGAAGTCCAGGACCGCTTCGGCAGCATCACCGTTCGCAATATTCAAGGCGGCGCAACCATTACGGGAGGTAACGGAGCGATCACTCTCGACGGCGCGGCCTCGGCCACGGTTACAACTTCCTTCGGCAACGTGGATACAAAGAATATTCGCGGAGATCTGTCCGTCCACGACAACAACGGCAACGTAGACATTTCTTCGGTCGCTGGTTCCCTAGATGTCACCGACAGCTTTGGAAATGTAACTTTTGCCGACGTGAAGGGCCGCGTAAATTGCACCACGAACAACGGCCGCGTTAACGCCAGCGCGCTTACAGGATCTTCCGTGACCATCCGCGATTCCTTTGGCAACCTCGAACTGGAGAATATCAACGGCGCACTGGACGCGGAGACGTCCAATGGAAAGATCGCCGTGCGAGACATTCGAGGAGCCGTCACGCTTAAGTCTTCGTTTGGGGCCATTGAAGCGACGAACGTGCCGAAGGGGATTCGAGCGATTACTGGGAACGGGGCGATCACGCTCACCGACATCGGCGCCGATGCATACGCGAAGACCAGCTTTGGCAGCATCAACGCCGACCGAATCAACGGCAATCTGACCGCGGATGATAACAACGGCTCTGTGACCGCGCGAAATATCAAAGGGGACGCCACCGTCACCACTTCCTTCTCCGGCGTTACGCTGGAATCCATAGGCGGCCGCATCCGCGTGGACAATCAGAACGGAGCCATCGCCGTGACTGCGCTGCGTCCCGCCAGCGGCTGCCGCAACATCTCTCTCAAGACGTCGTTTTCTTCCATTCGCGTTCGCATACCCGATGGCGTGGGTTACAACGTTTCCGCGCGAACTTCTTTCGGCAGGGTTTCCTCCGAGATTCCCGTCACAGCGACGGGAAACATCGGGGGGGATTCGTTGAACGGAACGATCGGAGGAGGGGGCTGCCAATTGCAGCTGACCGATTCGAATGGAAGCATCGAAATCGCCAAAGCCCCCTGATCGAGGTGCCTCGCACTCGGATCAGCCCGATGTACCCCGCGAACGAGCCATGGCAAACGCTTTCCTCAAGACGCGGGTAGCCGTCTCGGTCAGGTGGAAGTTCCCTAGCTCGTCTTCAGTGGCAAACGCCACATCGGTGACGTCGCTTCCCGCCCGCGGTTCGCCGCCGATGCGCTCGCACAAATAATCCGCGATAACGAAATGAAAACGGGGCTGGCGTTTTCCCTCTGAAGGCAGCAAGCTCTCATCCGGAAATATCCGGTCAAACACTTCGATGAGCTCCAATACGCGTACGTCGAGACCAGTTTCCTCGCGCAGTTCGCGCGCAACACCCGCCTGCAGTGATTCTCCGAGCTCCAGTGTGCCTCCAGGAATGGACCATTCCCCTCGCAGAGGTTCGCTGCCGCGGCGAATAAGCAGAGTACGCCCGTCTTCAATAATCACACCGCCAACACCGACAATCGGACGTTCAGGATACTCTCGCGAGGAAGCCACTTTAGGAATTCTGCCCCGGAGCGGTTTACAATCCAAGCAGCCGCCCCGCGCATTAGAGTTGACTTAGCACAACGCGGTATATAATACGCCATGGGGGCGGCACAATCTGTAGGGCCCCGCCATGCGAACATTGCTACGGAGGATGGAGCCGTGATCCGTTGCCCTGAGTGTTCCACCGAAATCGACGTGGATGAAGACGAAGTCGAAGAAGGCGAAATCCTGAGCTGCCCCGAGTGCGAATCCGAGCTTGAGGTCTCCCAGACGCATCCCGTGCATCTGAACCTCATCTCTGACGACCTCGATGACGAAGAAGAGGATGACGACGAAGAAGAAGCCGCGGAGAACGGCGATCTTCCGGATGAAGATGAGGAAGACGACGAAGAGGAAGAGGACGACGAATAGCCCTTTTCTGCCGTCCAGTCCAATATCCACTTTCCCCAGCATAAGCATCTAAATTGACAGGAGAAGCTCATGCAAAGTCTCCGGTGGATTATCATCGCGGGAATGACGGCAGTATGGATTTGCTGTAATCCGGCCATCGGCAGGGCGCAGGAGCCGACACCTCCGCCTCCTCAAACTCCCCAACCCGCCCCGGCGGAGTCATCCAGCAAACCGCCAAAACAAAAGTACAGCCATGCCAACGATTTCCTGATTATCGGAACGGTATTCGATGCCAAAGGCTTTGCTTTCCCGGGCGTGGAGCTGAAGATTCGGCGCCGCAATGAGAAAAAATATCGCTGGGACAGCTATACGAATTCACGCGGGGATTTCGCGGTGCGTGTTCCTCAAGGCTCGGACTACGAAATGTTGGTACGGGCAAAAGGATTCGCCGAGCAAACCCGCACACTGGATGCCAAGACAGGCGTTAACGAAGCACGTATAGTGTTTCGCATGGAAGCCGCGGGGGGAGAGAACAAATGATGGCGCCAAAGCGATTTATTTTCATGGCGGCAATTCTAGCTTTGGGCTCGGCCCTTTCCTTTGCGCAAGACGCCAAGCGCGAAGCCCAGCTTCGCACCGTGCACGGCATTGTGCAGGACAAATCCGAAACCCTCATCGCGGAAAGCGTCGTCTTCCTGAAGAATACCCGCACGAATGTAGTTCGCAGCTCTTACACGGACACCACCGGCAAGTACCGTTTCAGCGGCCTCGATCCAAATGCGGACTACGAAATTCATGCAGAAAAAGAAGGCTTTCAATCCGCGACCCATACTGTTTCGAGTTTTGACAGCCGCAAAGACATCACGCTGAATTTGAAAATAGATAAAAAGAAGGGCTGAGCAAAGTAAATCGTATTCGGATCTTTCACGAACGATGCTCAGCTATCCGCGATCCCGATGAAACCCTTTTTGGAGGGACGGGAATCTAAGTCCCAACACGGCTTTCTGGATACTCGGTCAGCCTTTTTGCAAACCCCTTCTCCCAGGAGAGAATCGGAGTTCTGATTGGATTGGACAATTGTGAGGCCGAGGCATTTGTGTCTACGAGTCTTGATTGCGCTGCTCTTCATTGCCCTTTCGACTTTCGCTCAGCAGCCAACACCTCAACCACCCGCGCCCGCACCGGCGGATTCATCCAAGGATGCACAGGACAAAGACTCGCCTGACGATCAAGTGGGCAAAAGCAAGCTGGAGAAAGAGACCGGTACTGTAAACGACCGCATTTTCGAAGTACTGCCGAATTACGGCACAGTGGAGACCGTCAAGACTCTTCCCCCGCTTACCTCGGGGCAAAAATTTCGGCTCGCCACGGCCGGCGTTTTCGATTGGGCCGCTTATCCGTTCAATGGCGCGCTTGCCGCCATAGCCCAGGCAAAGAACGATCCGAAGTCCTGGGGGCAAGGCTGGGATGCTTACGGAAAGCGTTACGGGGAATCCTTTGCCGACAACAGCATCGGAACGTATATGACTACCGCCATTTTTCCGAGTTTGCTTCACGAAGACCCTCGCTACTACCAGATGGGAAAAGGCAGCTTCGTGCATCGCTCCTATCATGGGATTAACAGACTTTTTGTCACGCGCACGGATTCCGGACACGATCGCTTTAATATCTCGGAGTCGGCAGGCAATGCCGTGGCTGCCGCCATCTCCAATATTTACCATCCTGCTGAGGATCGCACAGCGGCGCGAAACGCCTCCACGTTTGGGTTCCTAATCCTCTGGGATGGTCTCTCCAACGAACTGAAGGAATTCTGGCCAGATATCCGGCGCAAGGTCTTTCGCAAAAACACACCCTGAGACTACGCGAAAGCGACATTACTGAAAGTTATTACTCTGCAGGCGCAAGGACTCGCACCGCCTGGGGCACTATTTCGATCTCCACCGGCGCAGGCCCCAGAATCTCTCCGTCTCCATGGAAGAAACAGGAACGGTCGGTGCTGTATTTCACGGCGCGAACCCGGAACCGTTGGACGCGCGCTGTCCTAAGCTCACCGCTCCTCACTAGATGTGGCAGCAGAGCGAATACCTGAAAAGCACTAAGGTCTTCCACAATCACAGCTTCCAGCCACCCGTCGTCCACTCGCGCGTCAGGTGCCAGCCGAATTCCCGCCCCGTAGCTCGGCGTATTGAGTGCCGCAGCCAAGAGGGCGTCGACTTCCATCGGCGGCAAATCACTGCCGGGGAATTCCGCCCTTACACGGATCGCACGGTGACCGCAGAAGGCCCAGAGCGCTGAAGCGATGTACCGAGATCTGCCGGGCAAACGTCGAAACATACCGTTCGCAAGTTCCGCCGCCGCCGCGTCTATTCCCAGCCCGCCTCCGCCTGAATACAACCGCACGCGTCCATCCGCTGTGCGTGCTCTTGCAAGATCGACCCACTTGGGCTCGCCACGAAGAACCACTCCAGCGGCCGCGACGGTGTCCTCAGGTATCTGCAGTGCCGCAGCAAAGTCGTTCCCGCCGCCCGCTGGCAGGACGCCCAAAACGACATCTTCGCCATACGCCGCGTTGACCAACTCTTGAAACGTTCCGTCTCCGCCAAGCGCGAACAAAAGCTGCTTGCCGCTCTTTATCGCAGCGAGCGCATTCTTCTCGATCTCTCCGGCTCTCTCCACGAAAATGAACTCCGCGGGAACGAAGGCCGACTCAAACACTTTGCGGATACGCGGGATGCAAGAAAGGGTACGCCCTCCGCCCGCTGCGGGATTTACAAACACAACTGCCGGCAGAAATGGCGAGATAGAGCTGGAGGCGTCCACTTGGTTTGCCATCCTGCCCAACTCTTCCGACGCCTGTCAATGAGAACGAGGGAAACGTGCCCATCCATCAGTAGCAGTTTGGGCGTCTCTCCCAAAGCAGCCGCCGCGAGCCGAAATGACCTAAGAGCACCGCCAGGAAGGTCGGATTTACTTTTCAGTTTTTCATTGGGCCGTCGGGGGGGCGGTTATCGCCGCTAGATTGTTTTCCGCGAGTGTGTGGTTGAACGCCGGGAGATCTTTTTCGATCAGCTTTTGGTAATCCGCGATAGCGCCGGCTAGTTCCGTCTCTATCCCCTGAAGCAAGTCCAAAGCAGTGTCCGTCGGGGGAAAGTCCGCCCCACCCGCAACGTCTCCGCCCCCGGGACCAACTTCCGCGTTGAGCCAAATCAGATTGAGATAAACCCTGTCGGCCTCCACGAAATACTTATCGTCACTGTTGAGTTGCGATGGCGTAACCAGCTTGAACTCGACAGCCTGGAGTTTCTTGTCCATCTCCTCGACGACCTTCAGGAGTTCCGCCTTCCGTTTTGATTTGGTTTCATCCTCCGCGGGAGCAGGCTCCGGCTCATCGTAATCGTCTGGTTCGGCAAATGGCGGTTTTTCCTTCTCCTTCTTCTTTGGCGGACGCAGCATCGCTTCCAGCACCTCGGTCTGCTTCCGCAGCCACTCAATTTGATTGAAAGTATCGGAGGCACGCGTGATGTCATCCCGAATGCGAAGCTGCGTCTTCACCGACGATTGAATGTCCGCCTCCGAAGCCGAAATACGTGGATCAGCCAGTACGGTCAGCGGCTGGGTGAAACTTTGGCCTGCCACCGTCAGTTTCACGGAATACTTGCCGGGCGCAACCATGGGCCCCACTTCCGCGGGAACAATGCCCCAGTGCGTTATCGGTCGCGAGTCGGAGTCGCGAAAGCGCGGCTCCTCCCAAATGTGCGGATTGTCGGAAGTCGCAGTGCGAAGGGCAATAAGCCGCGGTGATTCGTAATGCATGTCCCACTTCACCCGATTGATTCCTACATGGGCTTTTGTCTTGAGTTTGCGAATCGTTTTGCCTTCCGCGCTCGAAATTTCGATCTCCACCGGATCCTTGGGCGCCGCTTTCAACGAAAAGTTGAGCATCGCTGCGCCGCCGCGGACAAATCGATGAGCCGCGCGCGGTTCAAAAAGAACCGTTGGAGCATCTGTATGGTTCTTTGCGAGCTGCTCGAGCGGAGTGATGTCGTCAAAAATGTAGAGCCCTCGCCCGTAGGTGGAAATCACCAAATCGTGGAAGTCTTTCTGCACTACGGCCCAGGTTACGGGAGCGTGTGGCAAGCCAGTCTGCAGCGCCGTCCAGTGCCCGCCGTCATCCAGCGAGTAGTACAGTCCGTTTCCCGTCCCCGCAAACAACAAGCCCGCGCAATTCGGATCTTCCGCGATGGCTCGTACGTATGCCAACGGATGCTTCGGCAAATTCCCGTTGATTGGTTTCCATGTCTTTCCAAAATCGGTCGTCTTATAGAGGAAAGGATCGCGGTTATCCATCAAATGAAAATCGATCGCGACATAAGCCGTGCCGGGGTCAAACGTCGAAGGAGCAATGCTGGTGACCGTTCCCCACGCCGGCAGCCCGGAAATATTCTTCGTGACGTTCGTCCAATTGGCAGCGCCGTCTTTCGTATACCAGAGCTGCCCGTCGTTCGTGCCCGCCCAGATCAATCCCTTTTGTATCTTGGAAGGCGCGATGGCGAAAACGACTTCTCCGTAAAATTGTCCGAGGTTGTCGCCGACAATTCCGCCCGAAGAGACTATGCGGCTAGCATCCTGTGTCGAAAGGTCCGGACTCGTCACCGCCCAACTCTGCCCGCCATTCGTCGTCTTGAAAATGACCTGGCAGCCATAATAAACGGTGTTGTGGTCGAAAGGATCCACGGCCAGCGGCGAGGTCCAGTGGCACCTATATTTGATGTCAGGCGGCGGCGCATCTAGGGTGTGAAGATAAGGGCTCACCGAGCGCGCTTCTTTGATTCGCGCATCCCACCGCGTCACTTCATCCCCATAGCACGTCGCCCACACAACGTTGTGGTCGGCGGGATCAGGAACTGTAAAGCCAGATTCGCAGCCGCCCATGTGGCGGTCCCATCCCGTTTCCTGCGAATCGATCGGCACACTGGGCCCGCGCATGTTCCCGTCATCCTGCATGTTGCTATAAAAGTAGTAGGGGGTCTGATTGTCGACATCTACGTGATACATCTGCCCAATCGGCAGCGTAACGCGGTGAAAACCCCGTCCATGTACGGTTGTGATGTTCATCCCCGCATCATCCGTAATCACGAAGCGATCCGGATTTGCCGGATCAATCCAGATGTCGTGTGTATCTCCTCCCCAGCGCACCTCCTGAAAATTCTGTCCGCCATCCAGCGATTGATAAAACGAGCTGTTCGCCACAAGGACTTCGTTGTCATTTCCGGTAGAAACGGCGATTCGGATGTAGTAGCCCGCACGTCCAATCAAGCCTCTCTGAAAATCGATGGCCTTCCAGTGCCCGCCTGCGTCGTCCGATCTCCACACCGATCCTTGGTCTTTCGTCTGAATCAGAGCGAACACACGATTTGAGTTCGTCGGCGCCACAGCCACATCAATCTTTCCGAGAGGCGAATGAGGCAAACCATGCTCTTCGATGCGCGTCCACTTTGTTCCGCCGTCGCGCGAAACGTAAACTCCGCTGCCCGAACCGCCGCTCAACTCAGCATACGTGTGCATCTCCAGTTGCCACATTCCAGCAAACAACACACGTGGATTGTGCGGATCCATCGAAAGCCCTGAGCAGCCTATGTTCTCGCCAGCAAAAAGCATACGTTCCCAATGCTGGCCACCGTCTACCGTGCGAAAAACGCCGCGCTCTTGCTGCGGGCCAGTCGCGCGTCCAAGCGCGCACGCAAATACCATGTCGGGATTCGAGGGGTGTACGATGATTCGCCCGATGCGGCCGGTCTCCTGTAACCCCATATTCGTCCAGGTCTTCCCGGCGTCGGTTGATTTATAGATTCCATTGCCGATCACGTCGCTATCGCGGATGACCCATGCCTCGCCTGTTCCCGCCCACACGACACTCGGGTCGGAAGGAGCAACGGCCAGAGAGCCAATCGCGGCCGCAGGCTGCTTATCAAAAATCGGCGCCCACCGATTCCCGCCGTCGCTCGATTTCCACACGCCGCCGGAAGCCGCTCCCGCATAGTACGTGCTCGGATCTCCGGGGACTCCAGCGACGGACGCGATACGATTTCCCACTCGCGGGCCAACAAAGCGAAATCGAAATTGGCTGTCTTCGGCAGGATCCGGGTCCGTTTGCTGCGCGTGTGCCACCGAAACCGAACTTAAGACTATCAGCAGCGCAAGGCTGAACTTTCCGCTTCGAATAAGCGACAAGAGTACCTCCAGCAAATATAAACTTTGGAATTCGATGTTCCAGGTCAGACTGGATCACCCCGAACGCGCAGAGTATACAATATCTTGCCTACACTTCGCGGGCCTTGGGATCCGTCGTAGATATGTTCTGGGGGCGAAGCAGAAAGTTTGGTGCCGGCGGGGGGAATCGAACCCACGGCCTAGGGATTATGAGACCCTCGCTCTACCACTGAGCTACGCCGGCACAAAGACAATTCTTAATGCTACGAAGCAGGTCGCAAATGTGTCAAGCATTCCCACTGACTTGCGATTCTTCTGATTTGGGCGCTTTTGCGGACGCTAGACCAGGCAACAAGGGCCACATTTCCTTCAGTCCAGCAAATCCGCCATGATGAAGCCGGGCGGATTCCACTTGCTTGCTCCGCATCGTTGAAGATGGTGATCTTTTGCTTGCTAGACGGACCGCGGTACCTCGCTCATCAACTGGTGGATGTTTCCTTCGCCGTCGCGAAACGCCGTCATCCACAAATCGTGCGTCGGCATCGGCGCAATCAACCGCGGCGGCGCAACGATGTCTACTTTGTTTTCGACGAGCCGCTGGTATCCCGCCTGTATATCCGCGATGCGGAAATAAAGGATCGAGCTTGGATGATCATATTCCGGGGACGAAGCCGTTCCCAGCATCAGGCGCACTCCGCCACAATCGAAAAACGCCATGCTCGGTACTGTGAAGAGCAGCGATAACCCCAGCACGTCGCGGTAAAACGCCGTCGCCCGCTCTACGTCTTTTACGATGATGGAAATCTGCCCGATGTTTGTGATCCCTAAGCTTGCTGCGTTAGCGCACATTTTTCTTTACCTCCGCGAAAAGATTAGTTAGCATAGCTAACTATCTTCTATGCCTCCTGTCAAGCGCGAATTTCGCCCCGGCTCAAAGGTCACTACCGCCCCTCCCACCGCTCCTCCTTCCCCTCCTGCCGAAACAATCACGGAAACTGATCTGGCGGCTCTCGAACTTGCTGACCAACTCCACTCTGCCGCGATTCACCTCCTTCGTTGCCTTCGGGTCCGCGACCGCGAAAGCGGCGTCGGCCCCGCCCAGCTTTCCGCTCTTTCCGTCCTCGTCTTTAGCGGCCCAAAGGCGCTTGGCGAGCTTGCCGACGCCGAACAGGTCCGTCCCCCCACGATGAGCCGTATCGTCGCCGGCCTCCAGCGCTCCGGATTCGTCCGCCGCTACGCCACAGAGGACGGTCGCCGCATTCGTCTCGAAGCAACCCCGAAAGGGGTAAGCCTCATGTGGGAAGCTCGCGAGCGCCGCGTCAGCTCGCTCGCCACGGCAGTGGCGGGCCTGCCAGAACCTGCAAGAGAGCAGCTACACCAAGCCGTCAGACAGCTCCAGAAAGTTATCCGCGATCTCTAGGTTTGCCAGCTAACGAGGGCTTTGATTTTTGAAATACTTCAATTCAATCGGACAATCTGGGTAGGTCCGCGAATACAGAAGTTCTGTTTCCGAACGGTTAGACCGAAGGGGCAGGCGATTTCATGTACTCAAGCCCGTAACGGAAGACTAGGCCACCCGAGAGCGCCTCTACCCTCCTGATCTTGGCGGGCACGAAAAGTGCCGCCTCTCCTAGCGAATAAGGCGTAGCAATTTCCATCAGCGAATGCAGCGCATATTTTTGCAGGCTGGGGAAGCAGACTCCGCCTTTGGAGACGTTTTCGCATTCGACGATTTCGTCGATGTGCGCAGCCTGGCGGACACTCGCGCTGAAGTTCACCCGAATGCGCACGTGCTTGCGCCTGTTTATACGCTTTCCATTTGCATCCAAAAGGATTGGCGGAACCACTTCTGGCTTGACGGGGGAGATATCGGCCTCTTCCCTCATCGACGCTGCCGCAACCTCGGGCGGTTGGAGCACTGTGGTGTCGCTGGCCACGTCCTGCGAAACCTGTTCTTCCCCGAAGGAAGAGAATTCCGCAAGAGCGGATGCGCCGTAATACGTCGACGCCGGAGCACCTGAGGCAGCCAGGTAGGATGCGGTAGGCGGCTGCCTGAGAGCCGCAGCCGGGGAAGCAGCGCGCAATGGCCATTCCGTGCGCTCCGGGGGCGCTGGGGATGGCCCGGGAGCCTTCATTGGCACCTTGGACGCAGCGGTGCCGGTAGTGGGGAGTGCCTCGCTGGCAGCTTTTTTCCAGGGAGTGGCCGTGCCGCAGCTCTCGCAGTGCCGCAAGATATTGCCGTTCACGGAGTAGACGTCTTCCTCTATTTCGTGCGGCTCGACGTTTTGCCGCTCCTGGCAGAGGCTGCATTCAAGCACTAACGGCTGGCTTCCCGACTCGAAGGATTCGGGAGATTCGGGAGGAGGAAACTCCATCGGCCAAAAGTGCGGATCGGGATCGACGAATGCAACGCCATGGATGTAGCGGCCGGGCTCGCCTCCGATCTGTCCGACGAGGCGAACCTCGGCCTCTTTCGAGGAATCGGGCAAGCGAAGTATCAAGACTTCATCTGGAGTGAACCGGTATCGCGAGACAATGCCAGCGCCGTGCCGGCTCAGCACCACGGTTTTCGTTGGCTCCGAAAACACTTTTCCGGTCGTGTCCGTGCCAAGCAGGACGATGTCCAATTCCTTCGCGATGCGTCCGCTGCGGCGCTTTGGGTGCATTGTGCCTAGGCACACTCTCTCCTGACGAGAGAGTCCTGATAGGGTTATCGGCCGCCGCGTCCGAAGCTTTATCGGATGGCGAAGAAAAACATGATAATTCTCGAAGTACGGAGGTACTAAAACGAGGCAGGCAGAATCAGCAAGAAGTACTGAGAAGAATGAACCGGTCGGACTATCGACGCGCAACAGCAGAGAGCGCAGAATCGTCACTGTAATCGGAAGTTGGTTGCGGCTTCCGGAGCAGAAAGGTTTGGGCCTGATTGCTCCTGTATCTCGTTATGCTGCTCGCGAGCGCAGCAAAACGAGCGGAAGTTTCGGACCGGCTTCGGGTTGCAAGACCCTCCATCCCCCACGCCCGAGCGGCCGGTCCCCCCACCGGCCGCTCATTTTTTTGGCAGCATTTTCTGGTGGGCTTGCGAGAAACCACCGCAGCGGGCACGGAGTGCCGTTCGACTACGACTCAATCGGCTGAATTCAGTGGAAGGAAAGACCAGAATAAAAAGAGGGCCCTAACAGTCAGGCCCTCCGAACTGAACCACTTCGATGACACACTCGCGGGAAGCGAAATCCCCGCACCGGCCAACCACCACGAAGTACGAAGGCCGAAATGAAAAAGGGGGCTGGTGCAAGCCCCCTTTTTTGAACTGACCCCCCAAAAAACCGGAACCGAGTCGAGGTTCGGATCCGGCCACCCCGGGAAGCCAATCTTGTAAGTTGCTACAGAAGAGAGCAATAGTTGTGCCAGCACTCGCCCTAGATGGCCGTCCCACAGAGGTGCATGATTCAAAAGAGTTTACGAAAATCTTGCCCTCGCGGGGAGAACAGGCCGGCGAGGAATTCTACAAATTCTCACAGAATTCATCGAATCACCTACATTCTTTAGGAGTATTGCATCGAAAAAACCGATGGTGTAGGGGCGAGGCAACTCGAATGTGGTTTCTATCTACGATACGTCTTTACTGCGCAGCCGTGCAAGCAAGACAGCCAAGTGAAGTCTGTAAACCGCGCGTCGGCGCGGAGCTCCATGCAAGTGGCGTTAACGTTAACGCGGAGAATCCGCATTTGCCTCCACACGCAATCGAAAACTAAACCGCTCGAAGAACTCGGCCTAGGCTACCGCGGTGGCGTGACGCCAGCGCCGCCAGACTAGCCAGCCCGGAATGAAGAACACGATCAACCAGAAGCAAAGAACCGGGCCGTACTCTGCAAAAAAGAGAACGATGGAGAGCAGAGTGTCGGCGACGTTGCGGTAGCCGTTGACGGCCGCGTTGTGAATGAGCGTGGAGATCGCTGGAGCCGGGGAATCGAGCTTGGCTTTGTACTCCTCCGAGAGCTTCAGATCGATCGTGGCGAAGTCCACGCGGTGCTCCAAATTTTTCTGTTCGGCTTCCATCTGCTCGATTTCCCCGCGCACGCGCGCGATCTCCTGCTCCACTTCGAGCACATCGCTGATTTTGCCGGTGCGCTGCGTCAGGATGGCTTGAAGGCGCTGCTCGGTCTCGCGAGAATTCTTCAGCCGCGCGAGGAGGTCAGCATGTTGCTGAGTGACTTCATCGCCGTTTTGCGATTCATTTTCAACCCGGCCCAGCGCTCTTAGTTCGAGAATCGCCGTTGCGAGTTGAGACGCCGGGATGCGAAGTGACGCCTGGAGCGAACGCGCCGCGTCTTGCGGAGTCGCAACACTCAGGCTGGCGGCATATCCGTTGTGGCGAACAAGGATGGCGTCGAGCGACCCGCGCGAAGAATCGAAATCCTTTGTGATGATGGCAAACGATACAGTCCGCGCGATCATGGGACCGGAGATCTGAGGATTCATAGGGCGCTGCAGTTTTGAATACATCTGGAGCTTGTTCAACTCTCTCATTGCCTCTTGAGATGGTTGTTTCGAGGCGTCCGATCTCGTGAGTCGCTCGGCGGCGTTTGCCATCCCTTTCTCTTCCGTGAGTGAGCGGTCGGCGATAACCGGAGCTAGCTCTGCACCCAGGCGAGCATCAAGGGCTTCTTGGTCCTGCGAGTGTCTTGCGACTGCTACTCTCGCCTGATCCACGGTCATTCGGTATTGACTACCCCTCCAACCAATAATCACGATCAAGAGAACAGCTAGAACAGTGGAGCCGGTGAGCAATTTCCAGCGCTGACTCGGGAAGAGCTGAATCTTTCGTGCACTCGAATCGCGCAGCCTCGAGGATACGTTGACCACGTCCTTGGCACCAACGGGCGCAGGAGCTACGGTCCAACTGGAGAGAGAGTGCGAAGCGTTGCGAAGCGAGGTTACGAGTTCTTGGCATGCGGCGCAGGAGTCGAGGTGAGTGGAGACAGATTCGGCGCGTGCAGGCGCGAGTTCGCCGTCGAGGTGGGCCATGATTTCTTCTGGGGCGATGGGGTGTGGAGTGGTGCTCATGAGCGAATGCCTTTCTGTGGAATCGTTTGCGGGACGTTTGACGATGCGAGCGGCTGTGCTGATTGCGCCGCATCGCTAGCAGCAGTTGCGGCTGGCGCAAGCAAATTGCGCAAGGCGGTGCGGGCGCGAAAAAGACGGGAGCGGACGGTATTGACGGGAAGCTGAAGCAGGTCGGCGATTTCGGCATAACTAAGCTGCTCGAATTCTCTCAGCAGTAGCACTTCGCGGTCGATGAATTCGAGCTTTTCGACAGCCCGCCGTACCCACAGGCCGGATTCGGTGGCGTCCTGTTTGGCCGGATCGGGAATGGTGCTGGGACGCCCAAAGAACGTCGCGCGAAACGCCGCTTTCCGCCGATGCGCCCGAAGAATCTTGAACGCGATGGCATAAAGGTAAGTCCGAAAGAGCGCCTGTGGCGCGTACCGCCCAGCAGCGCGCAACAAAACGAGGAACGCTTCCTGCGTCAATTCTTCCGCGTGAGAAGGATCAGCTGTACGCCGGCGAAAGAATCCGTAAATGGGCTGTTTGTACCGCAGAAACAATTCGTTGAACGCTTCCGCCGAACCTTTGGAGAAGGCCAGCATGAGGTGCTCGTCGCTGGCGGGGCTAGCCGGGAAGGCGGGAGTAGGCGGCGTGTCGTTCATGGCATTGCGCGGAATTGCCTCCGAGTTTAGAACGAGCGCTGGCAGTGCGTCTTGCATGAATCGCTCCGTGAGCCTCCATTAACGGTAATGTCCCGAGAAGGGGAAAAGTTCCATGAGAGGCGGGAAAAAATTTATTCAGCCGGGCTGCTCCCGGGCTTGAGCGATCTCCAGACATCGATCGCCCATTCGCGGTCCTCCTGGTTCTCAAAAAGTATGGTGCACACCGACCTTTTGGAAGGACAGACATTTGAAGAATTAAGCACGAAGTAACGCTCGCCGGATTTACGGAGTTTTTCTTGAATGGCAGCCTCAGCGATGTAGTTCTCGTCTTCATGCAACAACTCGGGTTGACTCTGCAGAATCCCTTGCCTCTTCGATTCGAAGCTTTGGGCAGAAGGGGCTGCTGTAAACCGATAGGCCGTAAACCAGATTTCTCTCGGAGGATCCAAGGCACAAAGAGCATTGTCCTCATCGGAATTAAAATCGCTGAATGATCCCGGCAGTCTCAAGTTCCAATTGTCGGGAAGCATGACAGTGACATTGCGGCGCCGATACCCAATCGTCGGTTGTCCATTCACCAGCGTACGCACCCATTCCTTCTCCTCATCGTCTGAATCAAGAAGTTCAAGGATTTCGGCCCACTCTGTCCATGGATAAGCCAATGAAGGATCTAACTTGTTCGCAATGTGAAGGGAATTGGCCACAGCTTGGAGAAGATTGCGCTCCGTTTCATTGACTGGCGTGCGCCATCGCACGTCCGACCACATCTGGGCCAGTGCGCGCCCCAAGAAGTACTCGGCATTTAGACCGGGCATCGACCAGGCAAAAAAATCCTTTCCCTTAGCTCCGTCGCGCGATGTCTCCAGCAGCCAGGCACTATCGCGGGGGCCAAGAGGTGTAATGGCAAGCTGGTCCGATTCAAACTGGACATCCATCGACATGCACAAAGCAGTCGCAGAATCCCCCGGTTCCCGCGGTTCAAGTGTTCCATCGAAGAAGCCCTCCGCTAAAGTCCTCAGCCAGGCAGTCATGTTGTCGAAGACTTGTTGTTGATCCCCGGTGAAAAAATATTCGGCCTCGTCCCAATAATCGTCAGAAGTCTCTTCTGGGCGGAGCCAAGCTGCATCGAAATCGCGGGCCCAAGCTTGCAGCAGGGAACAGGCAAAAATGTGGTAGCCGGGTCCAACTGTGGAGGTATTGGCGGAAGCTCTCAAATGGTCCAAATCGATCAGGGAAAGCTCTAGCTCTTCCGCGGCCGGATGAAGCTGACAGAAAAGTGTTGGATAGGTTTCAACGAACCCCTGCCTCGTTTGCGGCAGCAAGTCCGAATATCTCTGATGAACCCAGGCCGACATTTGTAGCAAGAGGCGGTCAGGCTCTTGAACAGATGAGTTAAATTTGGCGAGGAGGTAGAGGCCAATTGACAAGCTTTCTCTCCGATGTGGCCGCTAATTGTACTGCATAGAATTGGCGAACATAGACATGAGAGAAGCACCAAAAATAATGCTTGACATATTCCCATATCGGAATGTATTGTACCTCCCATGGCACGCGCCTCCACCACTTCCGACGCTTTCAACGCCGTCGCCGAGCCTCGCCGCCGCGAGATACTCAACTATCTCGCCCTTCAGGAGCGCCCGGTCGGCGAAATCGTCGGCGCTTTGGAAATGGAGCAGCCTTCCGTTTCCAAGCATTTGCGCGTCTTAAAGGATGTCGGCCTCGTGCACGCGCGAAGGGACGGTCGTCAAATGTTTTACCGGACCAATGCCGCCGCAATCCGGCCTTTATACGAATGGGCGGGAACCTTTGAAAAATACTGGCAGCACCAGCTGATTCGTATCAAGGAACGGGCCGAACAGAAGAACGACGCGGCGAAAAAAGATTGACGCGATTTTTACCCAAAACTTGAGGAGGAACCATGAGCTCGACCGCATCCGCAGTGGTAGCACTCGATAGCTTGACCCTGAACATCACCCAGGAAATTCACGTGAAAGCTTCGCTCGAAGTAACCTTCGAAGCCCTGCTCGACCAGCTCGGCCCAGGCAACGAAGTCGCCAACGGCACCGCCATGCCGATGAAGCTCGAAGCCTGGCCCGGCGGCCGCTGGTTCCGCGACCTCGGCGACGGCAACGGCCACTTCTGGGCGCATGTGCAAGCCATCAAGCGGCCGACGCTCCTCGAATTTGCCGGTCCGCTCTTCATGTCCTATCCCGTCGCTTCCAACGTTCAGTACCGCCTGAGCGAAACCGATGGCGGCACGTTCATCAAATTTCGCCACGCTGCGTTCGGCCTGATTCAGGAAGACCATCGCAAGGGCGTAACCACCGGATGGGGGACGATCAACGAACGGGTGCGGAAGGCTGCGGAAGCGCGTGGATCGTTCGCAGCAGGAGATGGCAAGAAGCAGTAGCGTTCGGGAATCGCAATCCAGACCGGAAGAAAAGGAGACTCAACATGTCGATGGCACAAGCATTACTCGCTGAATTCGAAGTCCAGGCACCTGTCACGCGTAAATTTCTCGAGCGCCTGCCGGAAGATAAATTGACCTGGAAGCCCCACAACAAGTCCATGTCCGCCGGCCAGCTCGCATACCATTTGGCATCCGTGCCCGGCGGAATCGTGCGCTTCGTGCAGAACAATCCGGCGCAGGCTCCCGAGTCCTTCAACTTTCCGCAGCCGGCGAGCCGCGATGAGATCCTCAAGACGTTCGACGAGAGCATCGCAACGGTGCGAAACCTATTGCCAACATTCGATGACGCGGCAATGAATGAAACCTGGCGCATGGTTGCCGGCGGACGAGAAGTCCTGGCCCAGCCTCGCGCTAGCTTTTTGCGCGATGTGATGCTGAGCCACTGGTACCAGCACCGCGGCCAATTCAGCGTGTACCTGCGGATGCTCGACGTGGCCGTCCCCGCAAGCTGGGGACCGAGCGCCGACGAACCCCCAGCTTTTGCGCAAAAGGCCAAATCGGCCTAGTTGCCGTTTAGGAGAATCTCATGTGTCCTGCATGCATGGCGACAACGGCAATGCTGATCGCCTCGGCAGTATCCACCGGCGGCGGGATGGCTGTACTGGCGAACAAATTTTTCGGAAAAGCAATCGCTGGAAAGATTTTTCAAAAGTCAGAAAAGGAGAAAACATGGGAGCAACCCACGAGCAAGTGAACCTGATGCTGCATTTGTATGAGTTGAGGAGAGAAACGAAGCTGCGCGAAGCGCGGGACTGGATGTCCGCGAATTTTCATCCGAAAACCGTGGACGAGGCCATGAAGCTGGTGCCTCCTGGAACAAAGGAAAATACGTATATGCGCATGGTGCTCGGCTACTGGGAGATGGTGGCCAGCATCGCCAACCGCGGACTCGTCGACGAAGAACTCTTTTTTGAGAATTCGGGCGAACAGTGGGGAGTCTGGGAGGCGGTGAAGCCGCTGGTGGGCGCGTGGAGGACGATGTTCGGAAATCCACAGTTCCTCGGAAATTTGGAAGAGCACTGCAAGCGGCTGGATGCGTGGAGAGAGAAGCGCAATCCAGGGTCCACTGAAACGATGCGCAAAGTCTACACACAGATGAGCCAGCAAGCCCAAGAAAACAAGGCCCGGGCAGCAGGCAATTAGCGCGGGAGTTTGCGATTGGGGTTGCCAGTTTAGGGATGGCGCTGGATAGACCGTTGCCTAATAGCAGCGGGCTCCGGCGCCGTCAGAGTGGTCGAATAAAATTCTTGTAAGGAGAATCCGTCATGAGTCAGAGCACAGTGGAACACCCGAACGTTGTTTCCCAGGCAGAGTGGATCGCAGCCCGCAAGGAATTGCTCGCCAAGGAAAAAAGTTTGACGCGGCAGAGAGACGCGCTCGCCGAAGAGCGCAACAAGCTGCCGTGGGTGAAAGTTGATAAGAACTATGCCTTCGATACCGCCAATGGCAAGAAAACATTGGCGGATCTCTTTGGCGGAAAAAGTCAGCTCGCCATTTATCACTTCATGTTTGGCCCAGATTGGGAGCAAGGATGCCCGAGCTGCTCTTTGATTACGGATCAGATGGATCCGATGGCGATCCACTTGGCACAGCGGGACGCGCGGCTCGTACTAGTGTCGCATGCGCCCTTCGCGAAGATCGAAGAATTCAAGAAGCGGATGGGATGGAAGCTGCCGTGGGCTTCGTCGTTTGGAAGCGACTTCAATTTTGACTATGAAGTGTCGGTGAAGAAGGAAGACGCGAACAAAGAGAGCATTTACAACTACGCACTGACGAAATTTCCGAGCGAGGAACGACCGGGCATGAGCATTTTTTACAAGAATGCGAACGGCGAAATCTTCCACACCTTCTCCGTTTACGGGCGCGGGTTGGAGGACTTCATGGGCATCTACGCGATTCTGGACCGCGTGCCGAAAGGTCGGGACGAGGGTACCAAGGGAATGTCGTGGGTGCGGCATCACGACCGGTACCCGGAGAGCAACATCGTCGGGGTCAAAACCGCGAAGACGTGAGTGACACTCTCTGATCGAATCGGCGAGCGACTGCTATTTCAGAGAGAAAATAAAATCCTCGGTGGTGTCGACTTCGACGGGCTCACCGTTCAGAAGAGTCACCTTGTATTTCCACTGGCGAAGGGCGTCCAAAGCGGCTTGGGCTAAAAGCTTATCGCCTGAAATCACCTCGACTTGCTGAACCGAACCGTCTTTGGCAACGATCAGGTGCACTCTTACGGTTCCTTGGATGCGCTCGTTCCTAGCCTTGGTAGGGTACACAGGAGCGACGCTGTATGTCAGTGCCTTCCTCGTGATATTGCCGCTTTGCTTGATTCGCGTCATTTGCGTCGCGGGCTGAGCGGGCAAGTCTTGCGGTCGAACAAGGACGGCAGAGAGAGAAGTTGCAAAAGCAGTGATAAGGATGACGGACGTTACTCTCATGAAAGTCCTCCTACTCTTACAGGTTCGCAGAGTCTAAACCACGAGGGCAAGTAATCTATTAATGAGGAGACCAAAACCGTATACCGGTGAATCTAAGCGCCGATGGAGGAGCGGAGGGCGTTCGCCAGGGACTGGCTAAATCGCTGCACATCCGCGTCGTGCTCGGCCTCGACCATGACGCGCGCGAGTTGCTCCGTGCCGGAATAACGCAGCACCACCCGCCCGTTTTCTCCCAGGGCGGATTGCGCTTCAGCAAGCGCGCGGGACACTTCGGGGAGCGTTTCGAGCGGTGGTTTCGATTTTACTTTTACGTTGACGATGACCTGCGGGTAGTCCTTGAGGCCATCGACTAACGCCTCGATCTTTCCGTGCATGGAAACGAGCGACGCGATTTTTACCGCTGTCAGCAGTCCGTCGCCGGCGGGGCTGTCTTCCAGAAAAATGACGTGCCCGGATTGCTCGCCGCCGATTACGTTGCCACTGCGAACCATTTCTTCCAGAACATAGCGATCGCCGACCGAAGCACGCGCCAGCGAGATCCCCTCTCGGGCCAGCACGCGCTCCAACCCCAGATTCGACATCGACGTGGCCACGACGCGATTTCCTTTGAGCTTGTTCTGAGATTTCAAGTAACGGGCAACTGCCAGAAGAACGCCATCGCCGTTGACGATTTTCCCCGTTTCGCAGACGAAGAGAGCTCTGTCGGCATCGCCATCGAAGGCCACACCGAGTTGCGCGCGCTCGGAAAGCATACGCTGTTGCAGTCCTTCAAGATGCAGTGAACCGCAGACCGCATTGATGTTCTTGCCGTCGGGCGATACGCCCATCGACACAACATTCGCGCCAAGAGAACGAAAGAGTTCCGGACCCAGCTTGTAAGCAGCCCCGTTGGCGCAGTCGAGAACGATGCGAAACCCCGAAAGCTTGGCTCCAGGAATGACGCGGCTTCGAAGAAACACGAGATACTCCGCGTCGAGCGATTCGTCCGCGGCGAGGAGCGGCGGATTTTTCGGAGGCGTGTCCGAGCGATGCTTGAAAATATCCGCTTCCAGTTCTTCTTCCACCGAATCAGGAAATTTCATCCCCGCGTGAGAGAAAAGCTTTACGCCGTTGTCGTGGTACGGATTATGCGAAGCCGAGATCACCACTCCGGCGTGAAAATCGTTTTGGCGCACCAGGCAAGCCACGCCGGGAGTAGTGATGACGCCTGCGAAAGCCACGGACGCACCGGCCTGCTTCAGTCCTGCGGCCAGAAGCGCGGCGATGTGCGGCCCCGATTCACGCGTATCCATGCCGATCAGGACATGAGCGGCGGAGTGCTCGCGGAGCAAGTAGGCGGCCAGGGAGCGGCCCGTGGCGAAAAGGGTGGCGTCATCGAGCGGCGGCGTGCCTGGGACACCGCGAATTCCATCCGTTCCGAAAAGTTCTTTGGGCATGAGAGGTTAGAGGCCAATTCCTGAGGGGCTGACCATGGGAAAAGTCTAGCACACGCTCAAACGGGCTTGGGAGAGACGTTCCGGAGGTTCGCTTGCGTAAACAGGCCATCCAAAGAACGCCTGTGTTTGCGGATTTTTTGGAAGGAGCGATTTGGAAATACGCAACGGCGGCAAGGGATAGCCTCGCCAGCTTGCATGAGTATGCTAACGTGATGGGAACGGAGTGCCTTGTGCCTGAGCTAGAAACGCCAACAACCAACGTCCACATTGCCGGATCAACTTTCAGTCTGCGGATTCTCGCCGCGGCCGTCATTCTGCTGTTCTTCTACTATGCTGCCGGCGTTGTCATCACTGTCCTGCTCTCCATATTGCTCGCGTACTTTCTCGATCCCGCTGTGGAGTTGCTCGAGAGAATGCATCTGCCACGCACCGTCGGCGCCATGGTGATGGTGCTGCTGTTGATCGCGGTCATAGTGGCCGTCGTCTACGGGTTGGAAACGCGGGCGGAAGATTTTGCGGCGAACTGGCCGAAATACGGCACGGTGCTGAAACAAGCCGCAGGCGCCGTCGAAGGAAAAATCAAGGGTATCGAAGGAAAAGTTTCAGAGATTGCGCCGGAAACAGCTCCGCAGCAAGGTGCCCCGGATCGGCCGGAAGCGGCGATTGTGCGTACTCTTTTGTTCCGCGGAATCGGCTCTTTGTACGCCCTTTTTCTGGAGATCACCTTTGTCCCGTTCCTGGTTTTCTTCATGCTCGCGGGCAAACACGAAGTTTGGCACGGAACGCTGCAACTCTTTCCAGCCTCGCAACGGACCAGCGTGAAAGAGACGCTCGAGGATTTGCGCGACGTTTTGCGCGACTATCTTGCCGGCATGACCCTTCTGACTTTGCTGGTGATAGCGGCGAGTAGTCTGTTTTTCTGGATTCTTGGACTGGATTTTCCGGTCGTCACGGGAATTGCATCGGGTTTGCTGAATATGGTGCCGTACATCGGTGCCGTGCTCGCCTGGCTGCCGGCGTTCGTCATCGCGCTGGCCAAATGGAGGACTTTCGGGCAATTCGCGCTCATCGCCGGCGGATTGACGGGCATTCATGTGCTGGCCCTGAATTTGGTGGCGCCGCAGATTGTTGGGCGGCGCGTACAGTTGAACGCCGTGGCCATTACCATCGCGCTGCTTTTTTGGGGTTGGGTGTGGGGCGGCATGGGATTAATTCTAGCGATTCCCATTACCGCGGCGTTCCGCGTGATCTGCGATCACACGGAATCCTGGCGGCCGATTGGACGCTGGCTGAGCGCGTGAAGAAGTGAGCAGTAAATGTGAGTAGTGGCCGCTCCCTTCCATCAAGTTTGGTGCTTTCTTCTGACGGAATCCTTATTTAAACTGCTTTTCTCTTAAAGCAGGAGAAGAGTTCCTGGGAATCGATTCTGTTTCATTCCAATATTCGCAAAGCTTGGAGCGGAGCCATCCATGAAACGCTTTGAAGTTTATTCAATCTTGCTCTGTGGCCTGGTCTTCCTTTCCGGTCCATCGGTTACGCTGGCGTGGGGTTGCAAGGGCCACCAGACGGTGGCTTTGCTTGCGGAGAAGCATTTGACGCCGGAAGTGAAACAATTCGTGCAGAAATTGCTCGCGGAAAACCCCGTCGATCCGAAACTGAATCGCTATTGCGGCGGGGCGAACCGCGACCCGATGGCCGATGTATCGACGTGGGCGGACGACGTGCGCGGAGAACGAAAAAACGGGCCATGGCACTACATCGACATACCGCGAGGTTCTCAACGCGGCCCGCTTGATCCATTTTGCGGTCAAGAAGGTTGCGTGACGCGAGCCATCGCCGAGCAACTTGCCATCCTGAAAGATGCAAAAGCGGACGTAGCGAAACGCGCGGATGCGCTTCGCTTTATCATTCACTTTGTCGGAGATTTGCACCAGCCGCTGCACACCGTAACGAACGCCGATGAAGGCGGGAATTGTGTGCCGGTGAAGTATTTCCGGCGCAGCGCGCGCGAGCGCAATCATTCCTTCTCGCCAAACCTGCACAGCCTCTGGGATACGGCCATTCCTGAACGCGACGCGGAGGGCGCCGATCCGGCGGAGTATGCCGACACGCTCGACGCTCAATTCTCAGCGGAGATCGACGGATGGCAGAAGGCCGGCGTGCACCTCGATGATTGGGCCTGGGAAGGCTTCGATCTTGCTGAAAACACGGTTTATGGAAACTTGACGCCGAAGATCGCTATTGAGCCGAACGTCCCTGTACACAGTTGCTCCGACGACAACAATATTGGGGAACGACTCCTGCACCAGAACATCACAGCGGGCGAGGCCTACCAGGAGAAGGCGGCACCCGTCGTCGAAAAACGGCTCGCTCAGGCCGGCGTTCGGCTCGCAATGATTCTTAACGAGGCGGGGAAGGCGAATCCGTAACCGGGCCGGCGGGGCTGCTTTGCTCTCTGCGCCGTATCATTCTCGCTACATGCCCTTATGGGCAGCTTGCTGTCGGGAGCGTTCTGGAAACGCCGCGGGGCGCAAAGTTACTTCGGCAGATCTATGGGGTGGCTTTCCACGATGCATATCACGCGGGACAAATTCGGCTGTTGCGGCGACTCATGAGCCGCTGAGTCTCGGCGGGAGTTCGACGGTGGCGATTGCAGAGCCGGTTTTCTTGACACAGAGTTCCCGGAGGACACAGAGGATCCGGGATCAGAAGTGTTGGTGGAGGGCATTCACACTGGCGGCAAGATCGGCGGAATCCTGGAAGAGGCGGATGCCGGCGATGCCGGAAGCCCCTGCTGAGAGGCAGCTGGGCGTGTTTTCCGCGGTGATCCCACCAATGGCCAGGACAGGAATCTGGATGGAGGAACAGACTTCCGCGAGACGATCGAGACCTTGCGGCGGTCCATACTCGGCTTTCGAGGGCGTGGCAAAGACGGGGCCGAAGAAAATATAGCCGGCGCCAGCGGCGGCGGCAGACTGGGCAGCCTCGAGCAAGTGGCAAGAGACGCCCAACAAAAAGTCGGACAGGAGTGCTTGGGCGGACTGCGACGCGGCGACAAGGCGTCTTGCGTCCCGGAGGGGCAGGGAGTTTTCACCCAAGTGAACACCGCCTGCTCGTTCGGCAATGGCCACGTCGAGACGGTCATTGATGATGATACGCGGGCTGGCCGGTGCTTGGTTGGAATGCTTGGAAACACGGCGTAAAGCTTCACGGGTGAGCGCGCTCGCTTGTTTCCCTGATAGATCTTTCTCTCGAAGTTGAATCCAATCCACTCCCGCGGCGGCAGCAAGTTCGATTTTATTCAGAATCAATTCGAGTGAGTCTTGTTGAGCCTGGACCTGCAAACTGCGGCGGTCGGTGACATAACACAGGATGAGCTTTTTGTTGGAAGGGAGCCTGGATTTGGGCGCGGAGTTATTTGGGAGGGACACTGTTGGGACCGGGGCGTGAGCCGATAAAACTGAGAGACAAGAGAATATCCAGAACGCCGAGGCCACTGACGGCGCCGCGGAAAGAGGGATGGAGCACGACGTGAATGAGCGAAGGAAAATGAATGAGAAAAAAGTTTTGCTCCCAAAAGGCGGACCAAGGGAGATAGAGGAGCAGAGCTCCCATCTCGAAGCAAACGACGACCAGCAATGCGCGAAAGACGCGGTTCATAGTTAAGAGGGAATCGCCAGCATCAATGAATGCCGAGAATCAGCGGGTGGGCTTCTGCAGAGCGGCGATGCGATCAGCGACGTCGCGATAGTCGATGTTCATCGCATAGACCTGGGAAAAACTCTTCAGGGCTGCTACCGGCTCCCCTGCGGATTCCTGGGCAACACCTAAATCATACCGCAACGCGAGGATGCTTTCCGGTTCGATGCCGGGAGTTTTGAGGGCGCGCTCATACCAGATGGCGGCGATGCCGGGCTGGCCCTTTTCCATAAAGGCGAGACCAAGCAGAGTGCAGCACTGCATGCCGTAGCGGAAAGGCTTTCCGCGCTCGGTGGCTTTGGCGACTTTCTGAAATTCGCTGATGGCTTCATCAAGGAGTCCCATTTCGCGGAAGGCGGTGCCGAGATTGTAGTGGGTTTCGAGGTCTTCGTCTTCAGCGCCCATTTCGCCAAGCTCGGCGCGGAAATCGTCGAAAACTTCCTTGAGCGGGCTGTGCTCCGCGGGAGAAGCAGGTTTTTCTTCGGCCTTCGGTGCAATGGCTTGAGGCGCCGGCTCGGAGTGGGATGGAGAGAGAGCATCCAGGCCAAGATCATCGATCTCTTTCGCAAGGTCGGCGAGGAACTGATCGGAAGCAAAACCGCCAGCGGGTGTAGCAGGTCCCGGCGTGGGCGGGCTAACGACAATGGGCGTCTCAGGAGGCTTCTGGTCGTAGGCAGGAACGAGCGGTTCGGGCTCAAGGACTAACTCAATGTCGTGTTCCAGCTCGAATTCGGGTTCGGACGCAGCCGGTGGCGGAGGAGCCGGCGCTTTGTGGACAGCCGGGACTTCCTTAGAGACGGGCGGTGTTTGCGGATGGGCTGGTGCGTGACTTTGTTCGACGGGCGCGGGGATCTTGTCCGCTTTGGGAGCGGGAGACGGAGGAAGCTCCGCGGAAATGTCGGCGAAGGAATTCGTCTCTTCGCGGGCACCGGCCGGGGCCTCGACAGGAAGTTCGAATGCGCGAACATCGTGGGATTCGGGAGACTCGGCGGCGACAGGTTCTTCCGCGATGGAAAATTCCTCGACGTCCACCGGCTCCGCTGCAACTACGGGAGGCGCAGGAGGAGCGGGTGCGGCTGGAGGCGGAGGCTTAACGGCAGGCTCCGCAGGATGAGAATCTTCGAGCATCGAATCCCATTCATCGGAGAGATCGACTTCCTCCTGAGCTCCCGGTGCATCCGCAGAGGCCTTAGTCTCGACCTTCTCGGGGATTGCTGGTTCAGCCTGGACCGGTACTTCAAACTGAGGCGCCGGCTGTTCGACGGTTGGGGCGACCTCGGCGGCAACTTCCGTCATCGGGACTTCCGGGATGGTCGCGGGGGGAGGCGCCTGCTGAACAGCGGTACTAGCTGCAAGTTCCGCGTCAGTGAGTCCTGCGGCGCGCTGGAATCTGCGGCGAAGTTCGCCAAAGCGTTCGGCGCCGCGCAAGTCAGCATGGTCGATATGGATTTGCTCGAGCTGGGCGGCGAGTTCGGCGGTGCGGCGGTCGTCACCGGCGCCGAGGACAAAGTCGAGGAGCTTTTCAAGAGTAGGAGTGTGTCGCGGAGCGCGGCGCAAGATGGCTTCGAGCAGGCCAATGGCTTTTTGAGTGAGCCCATAGCTGGCGAAGAGGTCCACGTCGGTGAGGGACTGAGCGATAAATTTCTGAGTCTCGTCGTCGAGGGGCGGCTCGGAGTGGGCCGGGACGGCAGCCGGCTTCTCGCCGACGGCAGGCGCGAAAGCTGTATCTACGTCGGGACGGAGCTTCGGAGCGGGAGCCTTAGGAATGGCAGCCTGCAGATCATCTTTGGGAGCAGGCAGCACTTCTTCTTCTGGTTCGGTGCCGAGCAAGCCCATCTTGCGAAGGACGGCATCCAATTTGCGTTTTGCGGAATCGCTGTCCGGCTGGCGGTCTACGAGTTGCTCGAAAATGGCTTTAGCGCGCTCGAGCTGATTAGAAGCGGCAAGGGCGTCACCCAGGTGGGCGAGGGCATCTGGCAGGCGGAAAGAATCGCTGGTGCGGCCGTAGAAGTCCACGAGCCATTCGAGTGGCTCGATGCGGCCGGGCATGCGGCCGGCCAGTTCGTTTTGAAGGCGACCGATGACTTCATGCTCGCCGCCGTCGATCATAGGGACGCGAATTTGGCCGATGATGGCCATGGCGCGGTCAGTCTGACCCGACTCGAGGAGTCCTTCGACGATTTTTTGGGCAGGGCCGAAATTCTTGGTATCGGCGCCCAACACGCGCAGTGCAAGAGCAGTCGCCTTATCCCAATTGGGCGCTTTGACATAGAGATCCAGCAGGAGTTCCGTCTGTTCGCCACCCTTTTCGAGATCGGGAACGTGTTCGAGAAGCTCGGCGGCCTGGGTGAAATTGCCCTGGGAAGAAAAGGAACGAGCTTTGACGATGCTGGCCGCCAGACAGTTTGTGTCAATTTTCAAGGCCTTGTCGGCGAGCTTATCGGCTTCCGCCTGGTCGCCGCGGGCCAGGGCGCGCTGGGAGGCGGATACGTAGGCGTCGACGGCCTCGCGGGATTGACCCATGGCCTGGTAGAGATCGGCCAGGCGAACCTGAATGCGAAGATTGTCCGGCTCGGCGAGGAGAAGTTTCTTCAGCAGGCCGACGGCTTCCGGCTGGCGGTTGTTCTTGAGATGGATTTCCGCGAGTTGCAGGAAGAGCGGACGGGCTTCGCTCATGACCCCCTGCTGGACATAAAGGTCGGCCAGTTTTTCGAGAGGACGAATCTCTTCGGGAGCGAGCTTGGCGATGCGTTTGTAAACGGCGATGGCTTTTGTGAGAAAACCGTCGCCAACAAATATCTGGGCGAGGCGCTCGAAGTAATCGATGGCCTGAAAAGTTTCACCCTGGCGGATGTAGAGCTCGCCGATGGTCATGAGGGTGACCTGATCGCGTGGCTCGTACTTTAAAATTTGCTGGTATTCGGCGATAGCCTGAGGGACTTTGCCCTGATTGAGCAGCTTCTGCGCGGATTCGACAAATTTGCTCTTGGTATAGGCCATTCGCGTTCCCAGACAATATGCGACCGGCGCCTGCTGGAGGATATGTCCTCCGCCCAAAGGGCAGGAAAGGCAGACACAAGTCGTGCTTGATTACGCTAGCAGGCGGGGAAAAGGCAAGTCAACGAACCCAAAGATGCGTGTGAGCAGCCAGTTATCCCCGTTAGGACTAGGAAACTAGTAGGCGAAGACAGGGCGAAGCGGGGGAGAGTGCTTTTAGGGCGTTTTTGGACTTGAAAAAGTGGGAAGGATGAAGCGGCGGGGAACAAGAAAGCGGACGCGAGCGGACGGGCCAAAAAATGGTTACTTCCAATGATTGAGGACCTCTTCGGCAGCGATGGCTGTGCCATTGCCATTCCAGTGCGTGTCATCGAGGAGATAAAGATATTTATTCTGGTCGAGCAGGAGTGACGCTTCCTGCGTGTAGCGGCGTTCGAGGGGCACGGTGCGGACGCCGGCGTTTTGGAGCGCCATCGCAAACTCCTCGAGGGTTGTGCGCGATGCGGAGACGTCGCGGGGTTGGAGAAGAAGCGGAGCGTAGATGGTGGAGCGGTTGGGAACCAGGAGAACGACAAGGTCGAGGCCATCTTTCTTTAGCTGCGAAGAGTACCAGGAGAAATAGGCAGCCCAGCGCTCGGCCGCTTTGCGTGGATCGCCGGGGGATTTGAATTCGGCGGGGAGAAAGATGATGGGATCGCCGTTGCGGAGCTTTTCTTGAATCACGAAGGCAGCAAAAGAGTTGGGCAGCATGGTATCGTTTTGGATTTTCTTTTCGAGCTTGGACGAGAGTGCTTGCAGCGGGGAAGAATGAAGTTCGTTCAGGGGAGTGCCGAGACGGTCGGTCCATTCCTGGCCGGCGGTGCGGAAGAAGAATGATTGGAAGTCGCCTCGGCCACCGTCGGGAGTGCTTGCAGGAGGATCCTGGAGGGAGCGGGCCTCCAGGAATTCGAAGATGACCAGCCCGCGATGAAGACCGATGCGGTCGGCGAGGGCTTCGACGCTTCGCAAATGGAGAGGTTGCGGCGCGCCGGCATTGTAGAAGTAGCCGCCGAAGCGCTGGGTGAGTTGAGCGGAGAGGGATTGATCTTCGGGTAGCTCACTGCCGACCGCGAAGGAGTCGCCAAGTACGATGCCGATCGGGTTGGCTTGCGCCAAAGCGGGAGGATTGTGGAAGCCGTATGCGTCGGTGGTGAAATCGACGGAGTGATAGTGCCGGAGGGCAGGGAGATTGCCGATTCCGGCGACGCCGCCATAGGAATTTTCGCGGTGATAGTGCTTGTTGGGAATGAAAGGGCCGACTGCATTCGGACAGTGGCGGAGCATGGCTTCCCAAGCGCGAAAGGTGAGAGGGTCGAGAGGGACAAAACGTAGCACGAGATCCAGAAGGAAAAAGAAAAGCATTAATCGCGGCAAGAGGTGGCCGAGGCTCCAGATGCTGCCGGACTTTGTAGATGTCTCGTTCACCTGATTTGTTGGCGCCTTTCGAAAATCTGCTAGAACTGAAAATATAGAAATGGCGATTGCTGGCCGGATGCGATGGCCATGAGCGCCACGGTGTATCCGAACGCAAGACCTGCCACAGACCACGCGTTCCATTCGTGATTGAGCTCAAAAGTGTTGGGCGCGAAATGCGCGATGGCGGCGGCAAAGGCAAGGGCCGCTAGCAAGCCGATTAGCCCAGGAAACAGAGCGCCGGGAGAAAAACTGAACATACGAGCGAGCACTGCCGCGGCGGTGGAGAAATTGTCGGAACGGAAGAAGACCCAGCCGATCACAACGAGAAGAAAAGTCGCGACGCGTTGAGAAGCGGCGGGCAAACGGTCCCAGGATTTGCCAAACAGTTTGTAGAGACAGAGGAGAACGCCGTGGTAACCGCCCCAAAGGACGAAGGTCCAGTTGGCGCCATGCCAGAGGCCGCCGAGAAGCATGGTGATCAGAAGATTGCGATAGACGAGCCAGTTTGCAGAGACGCGGCTGCCGCCAAGAGGGATGTAAAGATAGTCGCGCAGGCAGGATGATAGAGAAATATGCCAGCGGCGCCAAAAATCGGAGATGTTGAGGGCTTTGTAGGGGGAGTTGAAATTCTGCGGGAGGCGGATGCCGAAGAGATAGCCGAGACCGACGGCCATGTCGCTGTAGCCGGAAAAATCGAAATAAATTTGATAGCTGTAGCCGAGGACGCAGAGCCAGGCGCCGAGAGTGGAGAGATGCGCGGCGTCTTTCCAGGCGGGATTAATGACGGCGGCGATGGTGTCGGCGAGGAGGACTTTTTTCATCATGCCGATGGCGAAGAAGGACCAGCCGATATTGAGCCAGCGGGTGCGACCGGCGTGCTCAAGATTATCGAGATCGGCTTCGACTTGACGGAAGCGGACGATGGGGCCAGCAACGAGCTGCGAAAAGAGGGACACGTAGCAGGAAAATTCCCAGAAGTTGCGAGTGGGAGTGATGACGCCGCGGTAGGCGTCGATCATGTAGCTGATGGTGTGAAAAGTGTAAAAGGAGATGCCGACAGGAAGAATGATGTTGAGGGCAGGCGGATGGAATGGCACGTGAAGCCACGTTGAGAGCTGGGCGAAGCTGGAGACGGTGAAATTGAAATATTTGAAGAAGCCGAGGAGGAGAAGGTCAACGGTGACGGGAATGATCAGGAAGAGTTTGCGGCGGCGAGGGTCAGCGGAGCCGAGCATGCCGAGTCCGGCAAAGTAGCTGACGGCGGTGGAGAAAGCCATGAGGGCGCAGAATTTGTAGTTCCAGGTGCCATAAAAAATGTAGCTGGCGACGGTGAGCCAGATGTAGCGCTGCTTTTTGGTGCGGAGACGCCAGAAGCCGAAGTACACGATTGGCAAGAAGAGAAAAAGAAATAGGAAGCTGTTGAAGAGCATGAGCGGGCGTCAGAGAGAACCGAGCGCGGCATCCGTGTAGGAGAGGGCCGCGAATGGTCTCCGGCGGGGACGATGATAAACGCATCTGCGGCGATTTGCTAAAGGAATGACATTGCGGCAAAGAAGATCTGATTATTTTTCTGAGGCCCAGTAGATCGCCGAGCCGTGGGGCGGAAGAGTGATCTCGATGGATTCCTTGGAACCCTTATCTTCATGTTCCCAAATGTCGCGGAGATTGTAGTTCGAACGCTTGAGGCCGAGATCTTTCCAGGAATAGAGGAAGGATTGGGGCGCGGCGTCGAGATTGAAAACGGCAATGTAGGCGCCGTCGCCGGATTCGGGAGTGGAGAGCCATACGGCGGATTTGTCGGTGGAGATGACGGCGTGGCTTCCGGTGGAGTGCTGGTCGACGCCGATGAGCTCGGCGTTTGTTAAGGCGGATTCGGTCCACTCGTCGCAGAGAGTGAGATTACCGCCCATCATGAGCGGCGAGCGGAAGATGGACCAGAGGGTCAGGAGAGTGCGCTGTTCGTCGTGGGTGAGGCGCGTGGTGCGCGGTTTCTCCCAGCCGGCGTTGGGCTCGAGGCGGCCGAGGGGGAGCATGTCGGCGTCAGGCCAGTGGCCGGGGCCAGAGGTTGCGGCCCATTTTGCGGCGCGGGCGAATTGATTTCCGACGCCCTGGGGAAAATCCTTGTCGCTCATCCAGACATCCCAGACGTCATCGGAGATGCGCCACATTTGGGCGTAGCGGCGGAGCTCATTGGCTTTTTCTAGTGGGGCGGGGCCGGGAGAAAGGCTGAGGACTATGGGATGGTGGACTTTGCGAAGTGCGGTGCTGAGCATTCGAATCTCGTCGCCTTTGTAGGGATGGCTGGAAATGCAATCGACTTTGAGGAAGTCGACGCCCCAGTCGGCGTAGAGCCTGGCGATGGAATCGTAATAGGCCTGCGAAGCGGGCGAGCCAACTTTCAGGCCATAGTTGTAAGTATTCCAGGGGCAAGAATCGGAGACGTCAGCGGCGGCTTTGGCGCGATAACGGGTGCCTGCGATGGGCAGGTTTTTAGTTACGGCTTCTTTAGGGATGCCGCGGAGAATGTGGATGCCGAATTTGAGGCCGAGCGAATGAATGTAGTCGGAGAGGGGCTTGAAACCGGCGCCGTTTTCGGCGGAGGGAATGGTGTTGACGGCGGGGATGTAGCGGCCATAGGAGTCGAGGGTGAACTCGGGAGTGGCGCCGCCGGGACGGGCGGCCTGGTTCGGCACATACCAACCTTCATCCACGACGATGTATTCCCAGCCGTAGGATTTCAAGTGTTCAGCCATCCAGTCGGCATTGGCGCGAATGTCGGATTCGCTTACGGTTTCCCCATAAGAGTCCCAACTGTTCCAGCCCATGGGCGGCGTGGGCGCTAGTAAAGTCTTTTCTTCCGCCTTCGGTGGATTCGCGGCAACCTGGGCCGCGAGATTGCAGATGCAAGAGAACGCGCAAGCTGCGGAAAGCAGAATTGCTGCGCCCCGCATGATCCGTTTCAAAGGCATCGTGCTGACCTCTCGTATGTCCGGCGCAGATTTTATGTGACGCGCTAGAAAAGCGGTAGTGGAGTTTGCGTGGCTCCGGCTGCCCAGCAATTGGCGTCGCGAACGGGCGCGAAAGAGTAGCGATGAAGCGGCGAGGGACCGTGAAGGCGCAGCGCTTCGAGGTGGTCGGGAGTGGCGTAGCCTTTGTGGCGGGCGAGGCCGTATTGCGGATAGACCACGTCCCACTTTTCCATGCAGGTGTCGCGATGCGTCTTGGCAAGGATGGATGCGGCGGCGATGGAGACACTGCGTGCGTCGCCTTTGATGAGCGATTTCTGTTCAATCAGGACATCGAGCTCCATGGCGTCAATCAGCAAATAATCCGGCTGAATAGAGAGTTGTTGCAGAGCCGCAGTCATGGCCTGGCGGCTGGCCTGGTAAATGTTCCATGCGTCGATACGCTGGGCATCGATTTCGGCGACGGCCCAGGAGATGGCGTGTTCGCGAATGCGCGCGGCGAGTTCGGTGCGGCGTTCGGCGGGAAGTTTTTTCGAATCGTCGAGACCAACAATGCGGCGTTTTGGATTCAGAATAACCGCGGCGGCAACGACCGGGCCGAAGAGCGCGCCGCGGCCGGCTTCATCAAGACCGGCGATGCGCATCCAGCCAAGCTGTCGCGCCGCTCGCTCGAAACGGGAAGAGCAGAGACGGCTCATTGAGCGGAGATTTTAGCACGGTGGGCGGCCGGGTATGGTCACTCGTGGCGCAAAGCAACGATAGGATCGACTCGCGTGGCACGTTGCGCCGGCAAATACGCCGCGATGCCTGCAACCACGCCGAGAATCATGCAGGCTCCCGCGAATGCCAGCGGATCGGCAGGGCGTACCTCAAACAGCATGCTGCCGAGAAGCCGGCTTAGACCATAAGCGGCGGCAAGGCCGACGGCCATGCCTGCTGTCACCAGGAAAGCCATGCGGCCGACAACATTGCGGAGGATGTCGACAGGCTGCGCGCCAAGCGCCATGCGGATTCCAATTTCGCGCGTGCGGCGTGCGACCGAGAAAGCCACGACGCCGGAAAGTCCGAGCGAGGCAAGAAGCGTGGCGAGCACTCCGAACAGACTGGAAAGCCAAGTAAGAAGGCGCTCTTGCGTGAGCGAATCGTCAATTTGGATTTCGAGGGTGGTCGTGGCGAACAGAGGCAGGTTTGCGTCCAAGTCATGTACTTGCGCGTGAACGAGGTCGCCGATTTTTTCCGGGTCGCCCGAAGTGCGCACCTGCAGGGTCATGTCGAAAAGGCGCGGTTCCTGCGCCAGGGGTGCGTAAAAATGCCGACGCGGGGCCTCTGAAAGGTGGACGTACTTTGCATCCTTTACGACGCCGATAATTTCCCGGTCCAAGGGAGCTTTGGGATCGTCGTCGGTGCTGATTTTTTTGCCGAGCGGATCTTTGGTTCCGAAGAAATAATGAGCCATGGTTTCGTTGATGATGACGACCTTTGAGCGCGAAGCTGTGTCTTGTTCCGTGAAGTCGCGGCCTGCGACAACCGGAATTCCCATGGTCGCAAAGTAGCCAGTCGATACGACCGCAGCGTTGGGACTCATGTTTTCGTCTGGGCCCGCCTGGTAACCCTCGACTTTCACGCCTTCCTGATCCCAGCTTCCGGAGATGACCGAGCTGGTAGTTAAGCTCGCGGCGCTAACGCCGGGCAAGGTACGGACACGTGCAAGCAAATCGTCATAGAGAAACTTGATTCTCTCCTGCGGGTAGCCGTTCATGGCGGGATTGAGCGTGGCCAGAAAGACGTTGCCTTTCACAAACCCGGTGTTCACACCGCGCAGGTTCCGCAAGCTGTGGAGGAACAGGCCGGCTCCGATCAAGAGCGGCAGTGAAAGGGCCACCTGAAGAAAAATCAGCGCGCTGCGCAAACTGAAAAGCCGCTCGCCCGCGGCGATCGAGGGAGCATCGTTACGCAACGCGATAGACAGGCCGGTAGGCGAAAGCTGCAAGGCGGGCGCCAACCCGAATAACAGGCCAGTGACGATCGATGCAAGCAGCGCGAAGCCTAGAACTCGTAAATCCATGGGCGAATGCAGGTTTACACTGTAGCTGACAGGCAAGAAACCGAGCAGCGCCGTCTTGGCCCAATACGCGACGACAATTCCAGCGGACCCGCCGAGCAGAGAAAGCAACAGACTCTCCGTCAGCCACTGCCGAATGAGCCTTCCGCGGCCCGCGCCGATTGCCAGGCGGACTGAAATCTCCTGCTTTCTCTTTGCGTTGCGCGCCAGAAGAAGGTTCGCCAGGTTCGCGCAAGCGACCAGCAGAACGATGCCCGTTACGAAGAACATCAGGAGCAGCGGGCGCTCCATTTCTCCCCGTAAATGGGCGAAGCCTTGGTTACCGGGGTCGAGCTGAATGTGACTCGCGAAGGTGCGCTCCTTGTCATGGGCGTTGATGCTTGCACCGAGTCCCTGAAATTCCTCGGTGAGAACCTGGTGAAACACTATGTCGAGAGCCGCCTGCGCTTGGGCGACGGTGACGTCTGGTTTACGGCGCGCCAGAATCGTTAGCCAGTGGTGCCGAAAGCTCTGCAAGCGATTCGCTGGCACAGGACGAAAAACCACGGCCATCATCATGGGCACGCGAATATCCGGGTTGCGCGCCATTTCCGTTCCGTAAAACCCTGGCGGCGCGATGCCGATGACACGGATCGATTTGTTGTTTAGTGTAATGTCCTTGCCGACGATCTCCGGATCGCTCCCAAATCTCCGCTGCCAGTAGCCGTAACTCAAGACCGCGACCGGATGGGCACCTGGCGTGAGATCGTCTTCCGGCCCAATCAGGCGGCCAAGAAACGGTTGCACACCCAGGGTCTCGAAATAGCTTCCGGACACCATTTCGCCGACGGCCCGCTCGCTCTGTCCGCCGTAGCTTGCATTGAAATCGAGGCCGGAGCGAGACAACACGTTCGCAAAGACCGAGTTTTTGTCGCGCATGGACTGGTACATCGGATAAGAGAAGTCGTCATACGCTGCGTGAGAAAGACTGTCCGTGTACTTGACGACCACGAGTTCCTGGGGATTGCGAACCGGAAGATTTCCGAGCAACACAGAGTTCACCAGAGAGAACAGGCCGGTGTTCGCGCCAATGCCGAGCGCCAAGGTAAGCACCGTGACGGTCGTGAATCCAGGGCTCTTGATGAGCATGCGCGAGGCGTAACGCAAGTCCTGCGAGAGGGTTTCGAAGAAAGGCAGGCCGCGCTGACTGCGATAGGATTCTTTCGTTTGCTCGAGGCCGCCGAATTCGCGGCGGGCGGCCTGGCGCGCTGCCTGTTCGCTCATGCCGCGGCGGATGTTTTCCTCGGTGAGCGCATCGATGTGACTGCGCAGTTCTTCGTTAAGATCGCTGTCTAGCTTTCGCTTCCTGACGACTCCCAAAATGCGCGATGCGAGAATGCGCAGCCATTCCATGTCAGGCTCCTTCGGCGCCGCCAAGCAGGCGCGTCATGAGGGCGGCCATGCGCTCCCAGCTTTCCGTTTCGGCAAGAAGCTGTTTGCGGCCGCTGCGCGTCAGCGAGTAGTACTTGGCTTTGCGATTGTTGTCGGAGACGCCCCATTTCGAGGAGATCCAGCCACGCTGTTCGAGGCGCAACAGCGCCGGGTAAAGCGTGCCCTGGTTGAGCTTGAGGAGATCGGCCGAGACTTGTTGAATGCGCACGGCGATGCCGTAGCCATGCAGAGGACCGAGGGCTTCTAGAGTTTTGAGCACGATCAGGTCGAGCGTGCCTTGCAACACTTCGCCGCGCGTTTGCGCCATCGCGATACTCCTTTTGACGGTCAACAGGAGAATACGCTTACTCCTGTTGATTGTCAACAGGTCGTCTGCCTGTATAGACGAAACCGCCCGGAAATTGTTTCGTGAATCCGGAAGATTTCTTGGCAAGCATGAAAGCCACGCCTTGGACAGCCCAAATGCCAGGCTGTGAGAACTGCTGAACATCATTCGTTGACCAGAGCACACCGGGAGACCTACGATGACCAGGCAAAATTAGCAGCGAAAATGCTTTGGGGGGGAATTCCATGCATTTACGCACGCAGTCTATTGGGGCTCGCGCCTGCTCTTGCCTATTGGCAGGGGTGGCGCTTTTTACGCTGGCTCCATTCAGCCGAGCGCAAGGCTTGACGAGCAGCGAACTTTCTCGCTTTCGTTTTGTTGGCGACGCTGTTTTCTCTCCAGATGGGCATCGCATCGCCTACACCGTGATTCTGTATGACCGCCCGGGACGGCCTGCTCCGCAACTCTGGATCATGGATATCGCGACACAAAAACCGACTCGCATCGGCGGCGAAAAGGATGTGACGGGTAATCCGCACTGGTCGCCCGATGGAAAGTGGCTGGCGTTCCGGGGCAGTGTCGGAGAGAAGCACGGATTGCTCTTAGCGCGCCCTGATGGTTCCGAGATCACGACCCTGGTGGAAAAGATGAGCGGTACCAACAGCCCGTTGCCGGGCAGCGGTCAGGACGTCACGTGGTCGCCCGACGGCAAGCAGGTCGCGTTTATTTCGTCGACTCCGGACGAGCGGGCCGCGGAAGCCAGCGGCGATCCCATGGTCATCACGCGCTACCTGTACAAACCTGACGCCGGCGAAGGCATGACTCGTTTCAATGACAACCAGCGTTTGCATATTTTTGCCGTGGATGTGGCCAGCAAGCAGATCCGCCAACTGACACAAGGAATCTACGACGAGCATTCGATTGACTGGTCGCCGGACGGCAAGGAAATTCTTTTTGCATCGAACCGCGAACCGAATCAGGACGAGTTTTTCAATTACGACATTTTCGCGCTGAAAGTGGCGGACGGCAGCGTTCGCCGCCTGACCGCTACGGAGTACAACGAGTATGAACCGCTGTGGTCGCCGGACGGCAAGCACATCGTCTATCGCGGCACGAAGCGTGGATTGACCGACCGCGAAACGACGATGGAAGACACGCACGTCTGGATGATGAATGCCGACGGCAGCAATCGCCGCGAAATCGGAGCGGTGATCGACAATCGCCAGGGTGCGCCGCAGTGGGCGCCGGATGGCAGCGCGGTGTATTTCACGGTGCAGGAGCGCGGGAGCAATCATTTGGTGCGGTTGCCGGTCTCGGGCGCAACGCCGGAATATGTGGTGAAAGATACGGGCAGTGTCGGCAGCTTTTCCGTCGGCAAGGACGGAACTGTGGCTTACACGTTCACGTCACAGCACGACATGTCGCAGCTTTACGTAAAGAGTGGCAGCGCGGCGGCACGCAAGCTAACCGACTTGAACGCCGAACTTCTCGCAGGAAAGCAAATCGGGGAAGTGGAGTCTTTCACTTTTGTGAGTAACGACAACAAATTCGAAGTGGAAGCGTTTCTCACAAAGCCGGTAGGGATGACCGCGACTTCGAAGCATCCGCTTATAGTAAACATTCATGGCGGCCCGCACGGGCAGAATGGTCCTGGCTTCAGCTTCAGGAATCAGGTCTATGCTGCGCATGGATGGGCAACGCTCAACGTGAATTTTCGCGGCTCGACCGGCTACGGACAGAAGTTCGCCGATGCCGTCTTCGGTGATCAGAACGGCAACGAAGGTCAGGATGTTTTGTACGGGGTGAGCGCGGCCGTGCGCCGCTACTTGTGGATCGATCGCGAGCGCATGGGAATTGAGGGCGTCAGCTATGGTGGGCAGCTGACAGATTGGCTCATCACGCAGACGAATGAGTTCAAAGCCGCAATTCCCACGGCCGGGATCGCCAACCTCGTGAGCTACAACTATATGACGTACTACAATCAGTATGAGGAAATGGAGTTTGGACAATTCCTGCATCAGGGGAACTTGATGGACGTGGCGTGGGAGCGCTCGGCGCTGAAACACGTGGCCGGGGCGCACACGCCGACCCTGCTCATTCACGGGGAAAATGATAACGATGTGCCGATCGCCGAGGCGGAACAGTTTTTTATTGCGCTGAAAGACGTGGGGACGGAGGCGGTTTTCGTGCGCTACCCGCGCGAAGGACATGGAATCCGCGAAACAAAGCACGTGATTGACTGGACCGACCGCTCGATTGCCTGGTACGAAAAGCACTTTCCAAAGGCCGGCGCGGAAGGCGTGACGAACGTGCAGCCCTAAAACAAGAAGAGTCCCAGAAACTGGGACTCCTCGGTAAGTATTCGAAAGGTGCGGCGGCGCTTACGCCTTGGTTTCAGCGCCAGCAGTCGCCACGGCGGCCACTTCTTCGCGGGCGGCGCGCTTGATGCGGGCGGCCTTTCCACGCAGGTCGCGCAGGTAGTAGAGGCGGGCGCGGCGGACTTTGCCCTTGCCGACCACTTCAATCGAGCTGATCGAAGGCGAATGGAGCGGGAAAATGCGCTCAATGCCGACGCCGAAGCTTACCCGGCGCACGGTAAACGTGGCGCCCGAGGCGCGGCCCTTCTTGGAGATTACAACCCCTTCGAACGCCTGGAGACGCTCCTTTTCCTTCTCACCTTCGCCTTCCTTCAGGCGGACGTTGACGCGCACGGTGTCGCCCGGGCGAAATTCGGGGAGGTCTTTGCGCAGTTGCGCTTCATGTAGTTTTGCTATTACAAGATTCATGTTCGTATTCCCTGCAGACCCACTCAGGCGGGGCCAGCTCTTCAAAGGCAAACGCCAATTATAGCGGAATATTCACAATTTACCTAGTGCAATCCAGGCGCGAAGACGCCTATGGCGCCTTCCAAAAATCCTGCTTTCTTGGTGAGCCACGGCGGCCTCTTTTTCCGCATGTATGGCTAAAGAGGTTCTCGTAGATAGGGCTCGAACGCAGAGTTCCGCAACGTCCCAGATGAACTTGAGACTGTGCAGCGAGGAAGTATGCACGCCGGTACGAGCTCAGACGAAAACACCGTGCCCCATGCGGTTCTTCACCCTCTAACGGAGGAGAGCAATGCGACTTTTAACGAAAGAACGGATCAAATTCCAAGTAGCCGGTCGATTCACCAGACTCTTCCTGCCTGGACAGCCGTGCAGAAGTACCGGACACCAGGGGAGACCGCCAGGGCGGGTAGTTACTGAAGAAGGGGTGGCTGCCCAACGGGTGGGTAGCAGATTTGTTGGTTTCTTGCTGTGCTTTGCTTTTCTACTCGGCGGTTGCAATAACGCGGGTGTTACGAAGACAACGCCAACAATTAACTGGGCGACCCCTTCGGCCATCCCTTACGGCACACCGCTGAGCGGCACACAACTGAATGCGACCAGCTCGGTAGCTGGCTCGTTCGCTTATACACCTCCCGCCGCTACTGTCCTCACCGCCGGTACGCAGATTCTCTCGGTTACGTTTACGCCCAGCGATTCGACCAAATACACCAACGCGACCAAAACCGTATCACTCACGGTCATTAAAGCCACACCTACGATTAACTGGCCTCAGCCCGCGGCCATCACGTTCGGCACCCCGCTTAGCGCCACACAACTCAATGCCACCGCCTCCGTTCCTGGCACCTTCGTCTACACGCCTCCTGCCTCCACGGTTCTGAACATAGGCACACAGACTCTATCGGTCCTCTTCACCCCCACCGACTCCACGAACTACAACACTGCCCCTGGCACAGTCTCGATCACAGTCAACGCCGCCGTTGGCGGGGGCATCGGGCCAGCAGGCGGCGTGGTCAACGGGTTTTACGGAGCGAGCGTCACGATTCCCGCCGGGGCTTTGGCGACGACTGTAGACGTAGAGATCCCACGGGACAGCACGGGCTCCCCCGCTTTGCCGCCCAGCGGAATCGATACGGCAGGCGCCATGTATGCACTTACGCCGCACGGCACTGCGTTTTCGGTGCCGGCTACGGTGCAGATTCCCTTCGATTCCGCCAGCATTCCGACCGACGCCACACCCGTGATTTATAAGGGAGAACCGGGAGGCGCGTTTGCATCGATTCCCACGACCGTGAACGGCAATTTCCTTTCGGCCGACGTGTCGAACTTTTCCTGGGTGCTTCCGGGCTATGCGGCTACGCTGCCGCGTATGGTGTACGCGCTAACTCGGGCCGATGTGAATGGCACCAGCACCGTCAGCGTCTCCGGCTTCAAGATAACGAAAGACACTGGCGCCCTGGCCCCGACCAGTTCCGCTCCTGTGGGAACGGGAGCGATCTCCGTGACGGTCCATCCGTCGCGCCGCTTCCTCTATGTAGTCAACGGTAGCGGCTTTGCTCACGGTGCCGCGACCAACGTCCCCGCCAACAGCATTTCCGTTTATCGGCTCGATTCCGCAACGGGAAACATTTCGGGCCCCACGGACACGATGCCAGTCAATGGCAATCCCGTATCGGTAGTCGTGCACCCGACTGGCAAATTCATTTACGTTGTCAACGAGGTGAGATTTGGGAGTTCGATTGGCAACGTCTCGGCCTTCTCGATCGATAACGCTACGGGCGCACTTACTTCGCAGGGCACGGTAGCCGATTTGGGTGGAACTCCCGCCACCGCTCTCGCCTTCGTTCCTTCCGGCGAATTTGCTTATGTGACCTATATACCGCAGGGTCCGACAGGGAGCACGGATTTCGACACCGTCAAAACGTATGGCGTCAGCCCCACCAGTGGCCGCTTCACGACCACACCCATTGGCAGCGCACCGACCGGCGACAACCCCTGGGCTTTGGCCGTTACTCCGGGCGGTCACTTCGCTTACGTCGCCAGCCTCGGCGTGCAAGGCAACGTGGACCAAATGGCGGTCTATTCCATAAATCAAACCACCGGATTGCTGACTTTTCAGAACAGCTTTGGAATCAGTCCCGCGACCGGGCAATCGCCGCTATCGCTCGCCATGGATCCGGAGGCCCGTTTCCTCTACGTCGGCTTGCAGAGCCTGGTGTTTGCTCCGCCCAATTCAAATTTCAACGTTCACGTTTACAACATCAATCCTACCAACGGCTCGCTCAGTTTTGCCGCCGGCTTGGCCACCAGCAGCAATCCGCAAGGTCCCATTTCCGTGGTCGCCGAACCGCAGGCAGAGTTTCTCTACGTGATGGACGCCAACAACCAATTGCGTGCATTCAAGATCGGCGGCAACGGCTCACTCACGCCACAAGGCAATCCGATCACCAGCATTTTTGAAGGCGGCAACACTGGCGGCGTCGGAGATCCCTTTTTCTTCGCGGCCAGCGGCACCAGCCCGGTGTGGCAGGACAACTGTACGGTGATCGTCAGCGGACCCTACATCTTTGATGGGTGTCCTACATCATTTTTGAGCACTGGCCCCGGCAGCACCGGCACTGGCGGCACCGGCACGGGCAATCCGCCACCGCCAGCCGCGATGTTCACCCTGGATGTAAGCACCGATGTTACCGGCGGCTCCATCGTGAGTTCCCCGCCAGGCATCAACCTCGACGCCCTCAATGGACTGAATTTCGTCCAGCAAGGATTTCCCAACGGGACTCAGGTTTTGCTCACTGCAGCACCGCCCGATGACTTCAATGTGTACGACGTGAAATGGACGGGATCCTGCAGCGGCACGCTGCTCACAGCATCCGTCACCATGACTCAGGACCAGGGCTGCCATGTAACCTTTACGCCGACTTCTTCGCGTTGACTTTTGGTGCCTCTTGGAGCTAAGAATTGCCGGACGGCTTCCGGTTGGAGGTCGAGAGAAGCGATGAGGTCCTAAGCATAAGGTTTCGGTTATGAGCGTTGAAAAAATAACGACAACGAACGTCAAGCAGGCAGTCCCTTTTTTCGGCGTTTCCAGCATGGAAGCATCGCTCCGCTTTTATGTGGACGGCCTTGGCTTTCGGATGACCAACCAATGGATGGACGAGGGCAAGCTCCGCTGGTGCTGGCTGGAAATCGGCGATGCCGCATTGATGCTGCAGGAGTTTCGTAAGGAAGGGCACGATTCCTGGAAGCCAAGCGGCAAATTGGGAGAAGGCGTAAACATCTGCTTCATGTGCGAAGACGCTCTGGCGATCTATCACGAAACCAATTCGCGCGGAATCGCGGCCCGGAGAAACCCGTTCGTGGGCAACCGACTATGGGTTGTTTCTTTCTCGGACCCGGACGGCTATCGAATCGAATTTGAAAGCCCCACCAATGTTCCCGAAGAGACGGAATACTCTCCGGAAATGAAATGACGGCGTTAGGCGGGAGTGCCCGCGGAAACGCTCCGCTGAATTACACTGTCCGCGAAGCGCTCCATCTCTTCGAGCTGCGGGCTGAATTGGAGCAGGACCAAATCGACGCCAGCGGCTTCGAATTGTGCGAGCCGTTCGGACACTTGTTCGGGCGTGCCCACCAAGCCTGAGCGCAAGCCGCGATTCGAAACGGAATAGTCTTCGAGAGAAACGCGCTGCTCGAGTTGCGTTCCGGCAAGCCACTGCTGGTAATTGGCATAACCTGCGGCGGACTGCTGAACATCGGTAATGCGCTTCAGCTCGTCCTGGGCTTCCCGCTCGGTCTCGCGGACGATGGCATAACCTGCGACGCCGAACTTCAGCGGCGGCAGATTGTACTTCGCTCGGCGTTCGCGCAAGTCTGCAATTTTTTCGCCGACACGCTCCGGCGGATCGCCGTGCATCAGGTAGGCGTCGCATTTCTCAGCGATGAGGTCCTTCGCGGCGGGCGATTCGCCTCCTGCATAGAGAATTGGATGCGGCTGGGCCACCGGCTTCGGTTCCAAAACATTGTCTTCGACGCGGTAATACTTGCCCGAATAAGAAAAATGGTTGCGCGACCAGACGCCGTGCAGAACATCGAGCCATTCGTTGGTGCGTGCGTAACGATCATCGTGCTGCTCGAAGCCCACGCCGTACTTCTTCGCTTCATCAGCCCACCACGAAGAAACCACGTTGAGCGTAAGCCGCCCGCCGCTGATGTGATCAATATTCGCCGCCTGCTTCGCAAGTAACGCAGGCAGATGGAACGTCGGCCGCACAGCGACCATCAACTCGATTCGCTCGGTGACTGCAGCCAGTGCAGCCGCCGTCGACCAAGCGTCGAGCGAAGGCGCTTCGACACCCTTGATATCGTTCAAATTCAATTCCGCGATGAGCATGAGGTCGAAGCCGATCTGTTCGCTGCGTTGCGCGAGCTTCTTTGCGTAAGGCCAACTCGCTTCCATGTTTTCGTTCGCGACGTTGCGCAGCCATCCACCAAAAACGGGGAGCCAGTACCCGTATCTCATCGAATGCTCCCGGTGGAGATGAGCCGTTCGCCGCGGCTCGACTCGTGAATGCGCGCTTCGCTGATCAGATAGTCCGCCAGCCGTGCGTACGGATTGAAACCAATCATGCGTTCGGGGTCGGAAACAAAATTCGATAGCGCGTTGATGTCGTAATAGAGCAGCCGTCCGGTGCGGTCGTCGATGACATACTCGATGCCGCCGACTTCGATGCCGGCAACTTCCATGATGCGCTCGACGTCGTCAATCACATGCCGCGGCGGATCGTAGCCCTCGACCGTAAGCCCCGATTTCGGCGCGTCCACAGGACAAGCCAGGCGCGTCAATTCTTCACCCTTCGTGTTCTTGCAAATGTCCGCCGGGCACAAATCGAATGTATCGCCCGTAATGTGAATCTGAATCGCGTACAGGTATTCGCCGCCGAGAACTTCCACTCGCGTGATCACACCGTCGCGTGCCGTGAAAAATTCCTGTACCAGCGCCACGTTGTCGATTCCAAACGACAGGCCGTTCTCTTCGACCGCCGCACGCAACTCGTCGGCCGAATTGAACTTCTTGATCCCCGCGCCGCTGCCACCGATATTCGGCTTGATGATCAGCGGATATCCGATGCCCTCGGCGGCGGTCAACGCTTGCGACGGATGGTTGATCACCCGCGCTTTGGGATATTGCAATCCCAACGCTTCAAGCACGCTGCACTGCAAAGCTTTGGAAATTTCATGGGTGAAAGCTCGCGAACCGTTCACTACACGAACGCCCTTCTCTTCCAGATGAGAAAGATAGTTTAGCGTGTAAAAGATTCCGTGGCCGACACCGCGCTGCCACGCCGAAGGACTCATGCGATTGAAGAGCAACGAATACTCGCGCTCCTTCGCGGCGACATCGTATTGATGATTCCGCGCATCCACCCTCACCCAGTTCAAGCCGCGCGCGTCGAGTTGGTCAAACAGCGGCTTGAACCAGTGCTGCTGCTCGTAATAGATGGCGATGGGTTTCGCCAGGCCGTGCTCCTTGCCGTTTCCGCTTGCCGCGTTGTTCATGGCGCTTTGCTCCTCATTCTCTTAACAATAAAAAAGGGCCGCTTATTCCGAGCGGCCCTGGATTCCTTTTAGGTTTAGTCTTGCGCTAGACCGAAGGACTTCCCATGCCGCTTGAGGCGGTACACTTACAAGCGCAGCATGGACACGCGCAGGCCTGCCCGCAGGCGCGAAAGCCCCGCGTGGTGCGCGAAAACTCGGTCTGGATCGCTGCTTTCACAGAATCCTCAGTATACCCCCAGCCATTTTCAGCGCAACAATAAATCCGGACGGTTCCGCTGAGTTTTCTCCAGCGCCGCGGCGCGCCGCCAGTTCGCGACTTCCGCGTGGTTGCCGCCGATCAAGACCTCGGGCACCTTCCACCCGCGGAAATCCGCCGGCCTCGTATAGTGCGGAAAATCCAAGAAAGGCCGCGTTTGGATCCGCGAGCCATCCCCTGCGGAGCCGCAGCTTGTTCCGCCCGTTTCTGGCCCCACCGCGTAGCGTTCCTCGCTAAAAGATTCATTCTGCGAAGAGGCTTCATTCCCGAGCGCTCCAGGAATCAGCCGCGTCACCGCATCGATGACCACCATCGCCGGAAGCTCCCCGCCGCTCAGCACATAGTCCCCGACGCAGATCTCCTCGGTCGCCAGATGTTCTGCCACGCGTTCGTCGACACCTTCATAACGCCCGCAAAGAAAAATAATGCGATCCAGCTGCGCGTATCGCCGCGCCGTCTCTTGTCGGAAGAGATTCCCTGCCGCTGACATCAATACAATGGCGGTCTTAGAGTCGAGCGAGGCCGGCTCCTCAGCACTGCCCATATTCTTCCCGAGAAGTGACTCCGTCGCTTCGAACAGCGGCTCCGGCTTCAGCACCATCCCCTCGCCCCCGCCAAACGGCCGGTCATCCACGCTGCGATGGCGATCCTTGGTAAACACACGCAAGTCCTGTATGCGGACGTCTACTAGTCCCGTCTCACGGGCGCGCCGCAGGATGCCATGATCCAGCGGCCCGGCAAAGAATTCCGGAAAAATAGTTACGATGTCGAAGCGCATGGTTCCTGCCAGTCTAGCGTACCCGTGGGCTCCGTGGGCATCGCCATCCGTAACCATCGGCCGTCCTTGCCCTATTTCTGTCCTTCGGAACAGGTTGTCACCCCATATTTCCACTTCTATTCTTACTGCAAGGCAGGACGCACTCCAGTCCACCGCGCCCTGCGTTTTCAACGCATCTCTCAACAGTTCTTGCTCCGTTATCTGCGTCCGGAGGATTCTCCGATGGCCCGTTGCACGATGACAAAAACGATTTCTACATTTGCATTGCTTGCTGCTTTGCTTCTGTCTGGTTGCATGGGCTACTCGAGCTCCGGCGGCAATGGAAGCGGAGGTGGATCCAATGCGCCCGCCATACCTACAGGTTTGACAGCGTCGGCCGCCAACGCGCAGGTGAATCTAACGTGGTCGGCAAGCGCGGGCGCCAGCGCCTACTATGTCAAGCGCTCTACGACGACGAGCGGTCCGTACACGCAAATCGCGGCTCCAACCACGACAACCTATGCAGACAGCAACGTTACCAACGGAACGAAATACTACTACGTCGTTTCGGCGTACAACACCTACGGCCAAAGCGCCAATTCCGCCGAAGTCAGCGCCACGCCTATAGCCGCGCCTCCGCCCGTACCGGCCAATCTCATTGCGGCTGCCGGAAACACGCAGGTGAACCTCAGCTGGAATGCCAGCGCGGGTGCTACGAGCTATCACGTTAAACGCAGCACCACGAGTGGCGGAGCCTACACGCAAATCTCGGCCCCCACGACAAATAGTTTTACGGACACGGGCCTCACAAACGGTACGACCTACTATTACGTCGTGTCAGCGCTGAGTGCTGGTTCCGAGAGCGCCAACTCTGCCCAGGCGAGCGCTACGCCCACAGTCCCGTTGACTCCGCCTGCGGCGCCAACAGGAGTACAAGCCACCGCCGGTGATGCTCAGGTCAGCCTCTCCTGGACTACCAGCGCAACGGCGAGCGGTTACCACGTCAAACGCAGCACCACGAGCGGCGGACCATATACCCAGGTCGCGGCACCGACCACAACAAGCGATACCGACACAGGATTGACGAACGGCACTACGTACTACTACGTCGTGTCCGCATTGAACGCGGCGGGCGAGAGCCCCAATTCTACCCAAGTCTCCGCCCAACCGGCGACCGCTACCGCCAACGTAACGATCACCGTCAATCCCTCTGCGACCCACGCGATCTCTCCTTACATCTATGGCATCAATTTTCATTCGGGCGTCACTGGCGCTCCGCCACTCCTGACGTTTGACCGCGATGGCGGCAATCGTTGGACCGCCTACAACTGGGAGAATAACGCTTCCAATGCCGGCAGCGACTATCTCTACGAGAACGACAACTATCTCAGCTCCAGCAACGTCCCCGCGGAAGCTGTGCGAAGTTTCATTGCTGGCGACCAGGTCAACGGCTTGGCAAGTCTGGTCACATTCCAGTTGCAAGGCCTGGTCTCCGCGGACGAAAACGGCCCAGTAAGCGTGGCCAATCCTCCCGACTTGACGCGGTTCAAAACGGTTGTCGACAAAAAGAGCACCGTCTCCTCAACTCCTTTCACACTTACTCCTCCCACGACCGACGCCAATGTCTACATGGACGAATTTATCTGGGCACTAGACCAGAAATTCAAAGGCATGGGAATTTTTGGCACCAACCCCACGCAACCAACCTTTATCAGCCTGGATAACGAGCCCGAACTCTGGAACTCCACGCACCTCGAGGTGCAAGGGTCCACAGCCGTCACGTCCGACAACTACATTACAAAAACTATCGCGCTCTCCAAGGCTTTGAAGGATCAATTCCCCAACGTGGTGATTTTTGGGCCCGTACACTACGGGTTTCAGGGACTTTACAACTGGCAAGGAGAGCTGAGCGCCACGCCTGGCGGCACAAATTGGTTCCCGGATAAGTATCTGGCGGCAATAAAAGCTGCCTCGACAACGTATGGCAAGCCTTTAGTAGACGTTTACGACTTTCACTGGTACGTCGAGGAGTATGACTCCAATGGAACGCGCGCACTCGATTTAACCAGCACCACACTCACCGACGCACAGGTCCAGTTAATTGTCCAAAGCCCGCGCGCTTTGTGGGACCCCACGTTCACCGATTCTACTAACAGCAATCCCTGGATCTACCAGGAACTCGGCAGCACACCTATCAATCTCCTCGGCCGCCTGCAAGCCAAGATCAACGCAGAAAATCCTGGCATGAAAATCTCCATCACGGAGTACGAAAACGGTGGCACGAATCACATTGCCGGTACCATAGCGCAAGCCGACAATCTCGGCATTTTCGGCAGTCAAAACCTCTTCGCCGCCAGCTTCTGGCCACCCAACGGAACGTATTCCTATGTCCTCGCGGGCTTCCGCGCGTTCCGAGGGTTCGATGGCGCCAATGCGTGCTTCGGCGATACCTCACTTCAGGCCACTTCCAGCAGCGTGCAGAATGTGGTTGTTTACGCCAGTACGGATAGCACCACGCCGGGCCGCACGGTTTTCGTAGCTATCAATCGCTCAAACACCGCGCAGGTGACGGCGATTAATGGAGCGACCCTCTCCGGCACGGCTCACTTGTACCAAATGACCGCAGTCTCGACGCAGGGACAAAATCCTGTCGCACCCGCTTCCATTGGAACGATGGCCGTAAGCGGCTCATCAATGACCATTACGCTGCCCGCGCTCAGTGTAACGACGATCGACGTACACTAGCGCCTGCAAGAAGCTTCACCTCTGTGCTTGTGGTTTCTCGTTTAAGCCGCGAAGACCTTCAGGCAGCACCACGTCGATGCGTCGCGCCCGTGTGTCTATGTTCGAGCAAATGTCTTCGGCGAGAGGCACGAGGAGCTCGCCGGAAGAGGTATCGACGGCAAGAATGGGCGTTCCAGAAACACCTTCGCCGGTGAATTGAACATCTCGGACGACGCCGAGCAGAGCCGGGGCCGTTGCCATCGAACAAGGCGAGGAAGTAACGACGGAATCTCTCTCGGAAGTTTCAAAAACGTTGCAGCCAATTAAATCATCCACAAAATACTGGCCAGGACCGAGCGTCACGCGCTTTTCGATCGGCAGGAAAACATCGTGGCCCCGAAACTTCTCTGCTTCCGAAATAGAATTGCACCCCTCGAAATGAAAGACAGCCTGGCCTTTGTGGTTTTGGCTGAGCCAGCAGGATTTCAGCGCGATCAGGCGCGGCTCGTCTGTTTGGGCGCGATTACTCGCCCCAATAAAGACTTCCGTCATTCCAGTCAATCGTTTGGGAAAATCCGTGAGGAGTTCAGCAGCCACTTCGCCCTTATTGCCGCGGGGCCGGAGAATCCGCGCGACAATCACCCAACGCTGGGTTTCGGGGCTCAATCTTCCAATATCTCGAGTGTGTAGCGCTTCTTCACTTTCATGCCCGCGGCACCGAGGAGCGTGCGTACTGCTTTGGCCGTGCGCCCCTGCCGTCCAATGACCTTGCCCAAGTCCTCTGGATGCACCCGTAGCTCCAGAACGGTGACCTGCGAGCCGTCGACGGCCTTGACCTGTACCTCTTCCGGATGGTCCACCAGTGCCTTAGCGATGGCTTCGACCAGCTCTTTCACCCTTCACCTCCACGTGCTCGACCGTTCACTGGCCGTGGAAAAGGCGTCCCCGGTTCATCGGGGACGCGCATAAGATGCGGATTTCGCTGGGATTACGCGATCTTCTGTTGGTCGATAAAGCTGCGCACGGTGTCGCTGGGTTGCGCACCGACTCCAAGCCAATGCTTGATGCGTTCGGCGTTGAGCTTGATCTCCGCGGGCTTCTTCAGCGGATCGTACGTTCCCACCAATTCCACAACTCGCCCATCCCGCGGCTTGCTGCTTTCGATCACCACCACGCGGTAGAACGGTTTCTTCTTCTTGCCAATCCTGGATAAACGAATAGTTAGCACTAACTGATGCCTCCACCAGATATCTTAGCCTGTCCGGGCAGCCTCCGGCAATCGTAGAGTCAGGGGTATTGGGCATGGTACCCGCTGGGTGCTCCGCTTCCGTCAAAATAAACGGTCGAGGCCTCCTGTGGGGCCCTGCGGAATCATGCTGCCGCGCGCTGGGTGCCTTTTAACTTAGCAATCGCAAAGTGCCTCTGTCGGCGCGATAATGCCCCCAGCGCCCTGGAGAAGTTATGACTAAAAAGAAGAATGAAGTGTCTCGCCGCAGATTCTTGACTAACGTGGCTACAGGTGGAGCCGCGATTGCCATTGTTCCCCGGCACGTTCTTGGCCGCGGATTTACTCCGCCGAGCGACATGCTCAACATTGCCGGCGTCGGAATCGGCGGCATGGGCCGCGCCAACCTGATCAATCTTGCCAGCCAGAACATCGTCGCTCTCTGCGACGTTGACTGGGGCTACGCCGGCAAGTCCTTCGACCGCCTCGATACGGAAATACCGAATCTGCAAAAAAGACTCGACCAGCCTGATCCTGCTCCAGTGGCGGGCCAGCCTCCCGTCGAGTTCGATCGCGTTAAAGCCAAAGCCCGTCTCGACGGCATGATTCGCTTGAAAAACGAGCATTGGCCTAAAGCCAAGCGCTACCAGGACTATCGCGAGATGCTCGAAAAGCAGAAGGACATTGACGCCGTCCTCGTCGCCACGTCCGATCACATGCACGCACCTATCGCCCTTGCGGCCATGTCCCTCGGCAAACACGTTTACGTGCAGAAGCCGCTCACATGGTCGATCGAGGAAGCCCGGCAGATGTCCAAGCGCGCCAAAGAAACCAAAGTCGCCACGCAGATGGGCAATCAGGGCCATTCTCTAAACGACGCCCGCACCACCGTTGAATACATCCAGGCCGGAGCGATCGGAGAGGTCCGCGAAGTCCACATCTGGACCAACCGTCCGCTCGGTTTCTGGCCGCAAGGCGTCCCGCGCCCCGAAGCCCTCAAAGAACCGGCTGACACACTCCGCTGGAACGGCCCCGGCGTCAATGCTCGTCTCGCTGCGGCTATGGCTGGCGATTTTCCCGTGCCGGATAAATTGTCGTGGGATCTCTTTCTCGGCGTCGGCCCTCGCGTGGACTATCACCCCATCTACCATCCCTTCAACTGGCGTGGCTGGTCGGATTGGGGCGTTGGCGCCATTGGCGATATGGGCGCCCATTTGATCGACCACTCCATGTGGGCGCTCAACCTCGGCTTGCCCTCGATGGTGGAGACGGTTTCCACTCCCTTCAACGGCGTCTCTTACCCTCATGCAACGCAGACGTTTTACGAATTCCCCGCTCGCGGCTCCATGCCGCCAGTCAAGTTGACCTGGTACGACGGCGGCCTGATGCCCAATAAGCCTGAGGAACTCGGCGACGAAGATTTAAACAAAGGCGGCGGCGCGCTCCTCATCGGCAGCAAAGGCAAATTGCTCCACGATACCTACGGCCTAAAGCCCCGCCTGCTGCCCAAGTCCCTCCACGATTCCTACGGCAAACCGCCGCAAAAGCTGCCGCGCATCGAAAACGAAGATCACGAAATGAACTGGGTCAACGCCGCCAAAAACAAGACGGAAACCTCCTGCCCGTTCGAGTACGCCGCGCGCCTCACGGAAGTCATGCTCCTCGGCGTCGTCGCCCTCCGCGCCGGAAAAAAGATCAACTATGATGGCGCCAATATGCGCGTCACCAACGTCGCCACGGCCAACGATTTTCTCCGCCGCGAGTACCGCCAAGGCTGGGCTTAAACGAGGGAAACTTTGAAGTTTGAAAATTGCCAACTCAACCTAGCCGGTTGAGGCCGTTAAACGCCGCCGTCTTGTAGCATTCCGCCAGCGTCGGATAATTGAAGACCGTATTGATGAAGTACGTGATCTTGCCTTTCAATTTGAAGACCGCTTGCCCGATGTGCAGCAGCTCCGCCGCATCTTCGCCGAAAATATGCACGCCGAGGAGTTCAAGCGTCTCCCGGTGAAACAGCAGCTTCAAGCGTCCATCGGTATGTCCGGAGATTTGCCCGCGCGCAATCTCGCGGTAATACGCCACGCCAACTTCATAGGGAACGTCGGCGTCCGTGAGCTGCTCTTCGGTCTTCCCGATAAAGGAAATCTGCGGAATAGTATAAATCCCATACGGATAACTCGCGGGATCTGTCTGCACCTGCAAGCCAAACGCACGCGCCGCCGCTATCCGTCCCTGCTCCATCGAAACCGACGCCAGGCTCGGAAAGCCAATCACGTCGCCCACGGCAAAAATGTGCGCTTGCGTTGTGCGGTAATCCGCGTCCACCTTGATCCTTCCACGTTCGTCCGCCTCGATCCCGGCCAAAGCAAGATCCAGTTTGTCCACGTTGCCCTGGCGTCCGACCGCGTACAGCAGCGCATCGGCGTTGATTCTCTTGTTGCTCACCAGATTCGCCGCCACCTTTCCTTCCGGCGTTTCCTCCACGCTGGCCACTTCTTCGTTCTGCCGGAGCGTAGCTCTCTGATCACGCATGTGATACGTCAGCGCTTCTACCATCTCCGTATCTGCAAATTCCAATAGCCGTGGCCGCTTCTCCACGATAATCACACGCACGCCCAGGGTCGCAAACATACATGCATACTCAACGCCGATCACGCCGCCGCCCACCACGATCAGTGTCCGCGGAATCTGCGGCATCGTCAAAATTTGGTCGCTGTTAATAATGTTCCGCCCATTGATGGGCACCTTTACGTTGATCGCGGGCTTCGTCCCTGTAGCGATCACGAAGTACTGCCCCTCCAGCTCTGTGTACCCGCCGCCGTTTTCCACGCGAAGATGATGCGCATCCGTAAATTTGCCGAACCCGTGGATCACGTCCACGCCATTTCGCTTGAGCTGGTCTTGCGTGACCGCTACTTCATTCTCAATCACGCGCTGCACGCGGAAATTCAGATCCGCCATCGTCACGTTTTCTTTTACGTTGTAATTCGATCCGTAAAAACTCTTCGAGTAGAAACCTGAGAGATGCAGCACCGCTTCACGCATCGTTTTGCTGGGAATGGTTCCGGTGTTGATGCACACCCCGCCGATCGCGGCTTGTTTTTCGACTACTGCCACGCGCTTTCCAGCCTTTGCTCCCTGGATGGCGGCTCGTTGGCCGCCCGGTCCGGAGCCAATCACGATCAGATCATACGGTTGCATTCGATGAGTCCAGTGAGCTTTCCTCGTCGGGGGCGCCAACAGGCGGGGTATTCATCGTAGCAGGAGTATAGACGACGCTGTGGCCTTGCCGTGCGGCAATGTGCTTAGAGTCACCATTCCCCCCAGCCAGCCGCATAAAATGTTCCTGCGCGGAAAATCCGTGGCCATTGCGCACGGCGCGCGGCCTCGAATACATCCCATCCGATCCAAGGATGCGTGCCTTTCGCGTGTCGGCAAGATAAGACGACAAAATCTCGTTGCACACGCGCTCACAATGTTGCGGATCCTTCAGGGGAAACAACACCTCGACCCGCTCGTACAAATTCCTCGGCATCCAGTCCGCGCTTCCCAGGTAAATGTCCGGCTTCCCTCCGTTTTCGAAATAGAAAATCCGGCTGTGCTCCAGAAACCTTCCGACAATGCTCCGCACGCGAATGCGGCTGCTGATACCGCGCAGTCCAGGCACAAGCGTGCACTGACCCCGCACAATCAGATCGATCTCCACGCCTGCGCGCGATGCACGGTAAAGCGCCCGAATGATCGGCGGATCGATCACTGCGTTCACCTTAGCGATAATCCGCGCGGGTCGTCCGCGTCGGGCGTGCCGCGCTTCCCGGTCGATCAGCCCTATACATGTTTTGGCCATGTCCCGCGGCGCCAGCAGCAGCGGCTTGTAGTTCGGCTGTTCCGCATAGGCCGTCAGGTAATTGAAAACGTCATGAACCGCGGAGGTGATTGCTTCGTCATTCGTCAGCAGACTTAGATCGCTGTAAAAGCGAGCCGTCGACGGATTGTAGTTCCCTGTGCCCAGATGCGCGTACCGCCGAATCTTTCCGTCCGGATCCTGCCGCACGATCAGCATCAACTTCGCGTGCGTCTTCAGCCCGACAAGCCCGTGAAATACCTGCACGCCCGCGTCCTCAAAACTCCTCGCCCAGCGAATGTTCGTTGCTTCATCGAAGCTGGCCTTCAGTTCCACTACCACCGTCACTTCTTTTTTTCCTGCGGCTTCCAGCAGCGCCCGCGCAATCGGCGAATCTGAATTCGTCCGGTAAAGCGTCTGCTTTATCGAGAGCACTCGCGGATCGTGCGCCGCGGTTCGCAGAAAATTCACCACCGCGTCATAGCAGTCGTACGGGTGGTGCAGTAAATAGCCCTGCCGACGGATTGCCTCGAACATCGAATCGGCATCGTGCCCCACGCGAACCTGGCACGGCACAAACGGCGAAAATTTCAAATCTGGCCTCGGCGTCTCCTCATAGAGGTGAAATAGCCTTTGCAAATTGACTGGCCCATGCGCGCGAAAGACCAGCGCTTCGTCCAATTCGAAGGTCGCCACGAGCCGGTTGATAATGTCCGGATGCGCGTCTGCGGCTATCTCCAGACGCACCGCATCCCCCTTGCGCCGTTGCGAAACCTGCGAATCGATGGCGTCCAGCAGGCTCCTCGTCTCTTCTTCCTCCAAATAAAGATTGCTGTTCCTCGTGATGCGAAACGGCGCCGATGCCAGAATTTCGTACCCGCGGTATAGCTTCGCCGCGTACGCCGAGACAATTTCTTGCAGCGCCACGTAGTGAATGCCGCTGTCCGGCGCGGGCACCCGCAGCAGCCTTGGCAGCGCCCGCGGCACGGTCAGCACTCCGAAATAAGGTTTACCGTTCCCGCTCCGCCTCCGCCGCAAAAGAAATGCGATGCACAGCGCTTTGTTCTGGACATGCGGAAACGGATGCGAAGGGTCCACAGTAACTGGCGTCAACATGGGAGACACGCGGCGCTCGAAAAAAGTCTTCGCTGCCTGCGCCGCTTTTCCTTCCAGCTCGCTCGCCGGGAAAACGCGGATCCCCTCCTTTGCCAGCCCCGGAAGCAGTTCCTCGTTCCAGGATTTGTACTGGTCGCGCACCATCACGTGCATGGCCGCCGACACTTTCTCCAACTCCTGCGCCGCCGTCAGTCCGTCCGGCCCAATCTCCCGCGACCCATGCTCGATCCGCTGCAGAAAACTCGCAACTCGCACCTCGACGAATTCGTCGAGATTGTTCGCTGTAATAGCCAGGAACTTGACCCGCTCCAGCAGCGGGTTTCCAATATCTCGCGCCTCTTCCAGCACACGCCGGTTGAACTCCAGCCACTCCAGGTGCCGGTTGAGATAGAAACGCGGATCGTCCAGCGCAGTGCGTGTCATAAGCTTTCTCAGGGAACCCTGAGTGATAACGCAGCCGTGTTACTGGCAGATGAATGCCTCAAGGGAATGTTATTCTGCAGTGCGTCCTTGGGAGGCCTGATGAGATCAGCACTCGTCATTCTTATCGCCGCATTTTCTTTACTCGCCATCGGAGCCCGCGCCCAGGCCCCCACCATGCCCACGGAGCAACAAATCGATGCCATTTTTACTCCCGTCACCCAGGAAAGCGCCCCAGGCTTGGCGGTTGTTGTGCGAAAGGCTGGACGGACCGTGTATGAAAAAGGCTACGGCCTCCGAGATCTTCGCACGAAGAACAAAATCGACCAGCACACCAACTTCCGCCTCGCCTCTTTCACCAAACAGTTCACCGCCATGGCCATTATGCTGCTCGTCCACGACGGAAAGATCCACTACGACCAGACTCTGACGGAAATCTTCCCGGATTTCCCTGATTATGGCAAAGGCATCACCATCCGCAATCTCCTCAATCACACCGGCGGCCTACCCGATTACGAAGATCTAATGGATGCGGCCGAAAAAGTGAAAGGTCCGCTCTGGTCTCCCGAACACCAAATCCAGGATGACGAAGTGCTTTCCCTGCTGAAAAAAGAAAACAAAGGAAAATTCGTCCCCGGAACCAGCTGGTCTTACAGCAACTCCGGCTACGTCGTCCTCGGTCTCATTGACGCCAAAGCCTCAGGTCAATCCTACGGCGATTTTCTCCACGCACGCATCTTCGCGCCACTGCACATGGATCACACCACCGTCTATCAAAAGGGGAAAAACGAAGTCGTGAACCGGGCTTTTGGCCACTCCAAAGAAAGTGACGCCTTGAAAGAGACCGATCAAAGCTCCACTTCCGCTACGCTCGGCGACGGCAGCATCTATTCCAATCTCGAAGACCTCGCGAAGTGGGACGACGCCCTGCGAAATCACACTCTGCTCGGCGCAGACGAATTCGCCCCAGCGCTAGTCCCTGCAAAATTAGCGAACGGCTCTCCCACTTCTTGGCCCACCGCCCCCAACGACGACAACCTGCATCCCGGCAAGCCCGTCTCTTACGGCTTCGGCTGGTTCCTCGATCCCTATCAAAATCGTCCGCGCATGTGGCACACCGGAAGCACCATGGGCTTCCGCACCGTCATCGAACGCTTCGCCACTGACAATCTGACGATCATCATCCTCTGCAATCGCACCGATCTCGATCCCGAAGCTCTCGCCAGGAAAACCGCCGACCTTTATTTGAATTTGAAGCCCAAAGAATAAGCCTAAGCGTCAGTTCAGACCAGCAAGTTTGCCAAGTCCCTTCAACTTCGTCCGTGCCGCCAGCGCGCCATACTGCTTCATCATCGTTCGCATCTGCAGGTACTGCTTCAAAACCTGGTTCACGTCCTGCACCGTCGTCCCGCTGCCTTTCGCAATCCTCTTCCGCCGCTTTCCATCAATAATGTTGTGATCCTGCCGCTCCTGATTCGTCATCGAGTTGATGATCGCCTCGACCTGTTTCAGCTTCCCCTCATCCACCTTGGCGTCCTTCGGGATATGCTGCAGCGGCCCCATTTTCGGCAGCATGTCCACAAGCTGCTCCAGCGGCCCCATTTTCCGAATCTGTTTCAACTGGTCGCGAAAATCTTCCAGCGTGAACCCGTCTTTGCGCAGCTTGCGCTCGAGTTCCGCCGCGGCCTTCCGGTCAACCGTCTGCTCCGCCCGCTCGATGAGCGACATGATGTCGCCCATTCCCAGCACGCGCGAAACAATCCGCTCCGGATAAAATCCCTCCAGCGCGTCGTACTTTTCGCCGAGCCCCACGAACTTCACCGGCGCCCCAGTCACTTTCCCAATCGAAAGCGCCGCCCCGCCGCGCGCATCGCCATCCAGCTTCGTCAAAATCACTCCGGTCAATCCCAGCCGCTTGTGAAACTCTCCCGCCGACCGCACCGCATCCTGCCCAATCATCGCGTCCGCGATAAACAGAATCTCGCTCGGCTGTAGCTCTTTCTTCAGCGTGCTCAATTCGTTCATCAAATCATCATCAATATGCAAACGCCCGGCCGTATCGACCAGAATCACGTCGCTCGCCGAAAGCTTCGCTTCCCGAATCGCGCCCTTCACAATCTCCAGCGGCTTATCCGTTCCCGCACCCGGCCACAGCGCGGTTCCCACCGCCTTCGCTACTTGCGCCAACTGCTCGCGCGCCGCCGGCCGGTACACGTCCGTCGAAACCACCAGCGGCCGGTGCCCATGCTGCACCAGCCATTTCGCCAATTTCCCGGTAGTGGTCGTCTTTCCGGAACCCTGCAAACCCACAATCATCCACACCGAAGGCGGCCGCGAAGCAAAAATTGGCTTCGCATGTTTCCCTAGCATCGCCGACAACTCGTCCCGCACCACCTTCACCACTTGCTGGTCCGGCGACAGTTGCAGCATCACTTCGCTGCCCAGCGCATGCTTCCGAATATTCGCCAGCAACTCGTCCGCCACGCCAACGTTCACGTCGCCTTCCAGCAACGCCTCGCGAATCTCTCCCAGCGCCACGTCCAGGTGCTCATCCGTGAGCTTCCCCTGCCCGCGCAAATTCTTAAACGTCCGTTGCAGCTTCTCTGTCAAGTTTTCAAACATGACGGTCTTTTTTCTCTTCCAGTTTCCGTTCTACTCTTACCCCTCCATTGTAGCGAACCCCGTGAACATTCGCCCGACACCGTCGCAAATCCGCACCAAACTCTCCGCGAAACTCCGCGTTCTCCGCGCCTCTGCGTTATCTTTAGTCTTTGTCTTTACCTCTCCACTTCATTACCTCGTTACTTCTTCTCAATAATGCCATTGCTTCGTATCCTCTCCCCCTGCATTCTTCTCCACATGCTCTGCCATCCATTTCACTAGATTCGCCGTAGTCGTCGGCTGCCACCCATGCCCCTTCATCGGCCTTCCATACTGAAAATCGCACTCACACGCCGGATTCGTCAGCTTCTTCATTTCCTCTTCCAGCTTGTACACCGCCAAGTTCAAATAAAAATTGTCCATATCCCCAACGTACACGTGAATTTTTCCCTTCAGCTTCGGACCCAGCGTCGCCCAATTCGTTCGAATGTTGTAACTCAAGTCGTACCCATGATCGCGCATGTAAATCGCCACGCTGTGATCGATTTTCCCCGTCTTCTTATCCCACAGCGGTTTCGGATACCCGTCCTCTCCGATCGGCCCGTACGCCGCGTCCCAAATTTCAATCTGCTCTCCCGAGCGGTTATGGCTTCCCAAAACCTCTTCCATCTGGCTGAACTGCTGAATCGTTATCTCGTCCTGACCCTCCGCCGTCCGCATGATGTACCGCGGCACCTGAATCCATGTATGCGACGGCTCAAAAAACGCATTCTCATCTTCATATGCGTTCACCGTCCCATAACGTCGAAAATCCACCGAGTCCGGATACAGCGTCCACGTCCCTCCAAAAAAATCCGGATAAAACACCTGCACGCCCAACGACTCCCATCCTCCCGTCGACCCGCCCGTCAACACCCGCGCGTACGGCTTCGCAATCATCCGGAAATGCGCCTCCAGATACGGGATCATCTCCTTCACCAGCGCATCGCCATACGGCCCGTTGTTCACCGAATTCACCGCATACGAATCGTCGTAATACGGCGTCGGATGTTGAAACCTCACCGCTATCATTCGCGGAAAATTATCCGAAGTCCACGCTTCATAAACCTCATGCCCCGTCTCGCGATTCAAATCGGACATCCGCGCCCGCATCTCCGCATTGATCCCCACATTTTCCGGATTAAATCCCAGCGGCGTCCGCAGACTGAAATGGTCGTGCTCATAAATCACCGGATAGTGCGCGTTCGGATGCTCATCGTATCCCTTCGGCAAAAGCACAATCGCCCCGATATACATCGGGTGTCCCCAAAACTTCGTCAGCATCTCGCTCTGTATCTTGATGTGTTTCACCCACGCCGTATCCGCAGGCACATGCACCGGAGGAATCTCCTTCGTCAAACGCAACTTCACGTCATATCCCGCCGCCGGATCCAGATGCACTTTCTGCACTTCGCTGTACAAATTTCCCGGCGACCTATTGAAGTGCTGCCCCTCCCACTGGTCCATGTGCAGCCACACGGTATGCCCGTCCGCCCGGTGAAACTCCGTATAAATGTTCACGATCGCCTGCACGTAATAATCGCCCGCGGGAATGTCTCGCAAACTCTTCACCGGCGACCCCAGCGTGCTCGCATCAATCACCGCACTCTGCTCCGCCGCCAGCGCGTTCACATCCACGCCAAAAAACGGCCCCGAGTCCCCCCAACCTCCCGCCTGCAAACGCGGCTCCGGCTGTTCCGACGTGCTCACCACCACAAACACGCGCCCCGTAATCGTCCCCGCATGCGCCGCCGCCGGAAACGACACCTCAAACTTTCCCCCACTCGCTTGCGGCAAAGGCATCGCCTGTGCGCCCACTCCCAACGCCAACACAAGAACTGCCGCGCACGCCGCCACTCGCACTCGCGTCTTCATCTTATTTCGCTCCTCAATAACGCCGTGAGCCTACTATAGACCTCTCCCGCCATCAAAGCCTCCCGCCATCCGACTCCCCAAATTCCGTGACTGCTCCGTCGCACTTTCGTAGAAATCGGAACCACATCAAGGATATGCTGCCAACCGCTCACCCGCGCTAGCATATTCGCCGCTGGCGCTGACGCTAAAGAGGAGGTTCGATGTCGCCCCTGGATAAGCCCTCTCGCAGAGAGTTCTTAGTCACCACTTCTTCCGCCGCTCTCGGCGCCGCAGTACCTCTCCCTGGCAGCCCGGCGAATACTCCCGTTGCAGATGTACCCACAACCCCAGTCTCAGACTCGTTTCCATATTCCTCAGAGGAACTCTTCTCGCGCGGGCCGCAACGCACTTTTACCGGCGACAAAGCCGTCCAAATCGCCATGCCCCTAGGTGGCATCGGAGCCGGCTGCGTCTGCCTCAATGGCTACGGCGGCCTTCAGGATTTTTCCATCGGAAATCATCCTTCCACGACGGCTTTACCCGAGGGCTACGCTCCCTCCAAAGCCGCGTTCGCCATCCTTCATATCAAAGGCGCCACTCCAATCACCAAACTCGTCGAAGGCCCTTTCCCCATTTTTAAGATTTACGATCAGGGTCTCCAGGGCGAGGGCTACCGCCGCGGCGGCTTCGAGGGCTTCCCGCGTTTTCAAGAGTGCGTCTTCAAAGGCGAATATCCCTTTGGCGAAGTCCAGATCAGCGATTCCTCTGTGCCTTTGCACGTCACACTCACCGCCTGGAACCCTTTCATCCCTCTCGATGACAAGAACTCCGGTCTACCCTGTGCGGTCCTCGAATACACGCTTCACAATACTTCCCCGCATCCCGTCGACTACGAACTCTCCTACCATATTTCCCATTTCGCTCCCGGGTGCAGCGGAGAGCAATCCAATAGTCTCAACACCGTGATCCCCAGCCGCGGCGTCTTTCTGCACAATCTCGAAAAACCCAACTCCGAAGGCTTTGGCAACGCCTCACTTCTCGCCATCGGTGCCTCGCCTCGCATCAAGGGCATGTGGCTGCGCAGCCCCGGCTGGGAATTTGACTCCCTCTCCGCACTCTGGCGCGAAGTCTCCACCGGAAAATTCACCGCCAACGAAGGCTCCAACAAGATCGATACCAGCGGCCGCAACGGCTGCTCGATTCTCCTCGAGGGCTCCCTCGCCCCCGGCGAATCGCGTACTCACCCTTTCGTCATCAGCTGGCACTTCCCGAATTCTTACGAACAAGCCGGCGCACTCCATCCCGCCGAGCCCCAAGGCGTCCCAGGCTGCCGCTTTTCCCCCGAAGAAAAGCCGCCTCTCTGGCGCCCTTACTACGCCTCGCTTTGGAGCGACGCCCGCGAAGTCGCCCTGTATGTCGACAAGAATTACGCTTCGCTACGCGCGCGCACCGTGGCATTCAAAGACGCTCTCTTTTCCTCCACGCTCCCCACACAGGTCCTCGACGCCGTCTCCGCCAATCTCGCCATTCTCAAATCTCCTACCGTCCTCCGTCTTGAAGACGGCGATCTCTGGGGCTGGGAAGGATGTTTCCCCGACGGTGGTTGTTGCCACGGCTCTTGCACCCACGTATGGAATTACGCCCAAGCCTTTCCTCATCTTTTCCCACATCTCGAGTGCACCCTCCGCGAATCCGAATTCCTCCGCTCCATGGATGAAAACGGCCACGTCACGTTTCGCTCCGCACTCCCAGAAGGCCAGGTCAAGCACGACTTCCACGCCGCCTCCGACGGCCAACTCGGCGGCATCATGAAAGTTTTTCGCGACTGGCAAATCTCCGGCGACCTCGTCTGGCTCAAGAAAATCTATCCCCTTGCGAAGCGTAGCCTCGACTACTGCATTCGCACCTGGGATCCCGATCACCGCGGCGGCCTCTTCGAGCCTCATCACAATACTTACGACATTGAATTCTGGGGACCCGACGGTATGTGCACCAGCATCTACCTCGGCGCTCTCTCCGCTATGGCGCAAATGTCCTCCACTCTTAATCAAACGGAAGAAGCCGCCTTTTACGGCGATCTCTCCCATCGCTGCGCGCGCTTCATGGAAGAACATCTCTTCAACGGCGACTACTTCCAGCAAAAAGTCCAATATACCGATCTGCGCGATACGTCCTTCGCCGCCACGATCGCCCAGGTCAACAACTCTAGCAGCGAAATGCAGCAGCTCCTCAAACGCGAAGGCCCAAAATATCAATATGGCAGCGGATGCCTCTCTGACGGAGTCATCGGCGCCTGGATGGCTCGCATCTACGGCATCGACACTCCGCTCAACAAGGAACTCGTTCAGAAAACGCTGCAAGCCATCTTCAAAAACAATTTCAAGACCGACCTTAGCCAGCACGCCAACGCGCAACGCCCTGGCTATGCCATGGGACATGAGCCCGGCCTGCTCTTGTGTACTTGGCCTCGCGGCGGCAAACCCACTTTGCCTTTCGTCTATTCTGACGAAGTTTGGACCGGCATCGAATACCAGGTCGCCTCGCATCTCATCGCCGAAGGCTTCGTCAAAGAAGGTCTGACCATTGTCAAAGCCATGCGCGCCCGCTATGACGGCCGCATTCGCAATCCTTGGAACGAATATGAGTGCGGCAACTATTACGCCCGCGCCATGTCCAGCTATGCCTTGCTCGCCGCTCTCTCCGGCTTCCGTTACTCCGCCGTCCAGCGCGCCCTTTGGTTCGCTCCTCAGCTCAGCATCCGCCCCTTCAAATCTTTTTTCTCCGCAGCCTCCGGCTTCGGCACAATCACCCTCGATGCCAAGAGCTTCACCATCCAAATCCTCGAAGGCGAACTAGCCGTCGAAAAGCTAGTCCTAACCGACGCCTCTCAAACCAAAACCCTAGCCTGGAAGTCCACCGCCAAGCCCAATGCCCCAGCCATCAAATCCTTCTAACGTCCGGCGGATATCACAGCCGCTCGCCTCCGCGCAGCCCACTTGTAGGGGCACGATTCATCGTGCCCTCTTCTCCCCGCACTCTGTTAACTCCCCGTCTCTGCGTTGTCCCTTCTCTTTTCCGCTCGCCACTCGTCACTAGCCTCTCGCGACTTCCCAACCAAAAAAATGTCATCCCGAGCGAAGCGAGGGATCTGCTTTTCTCCCCACGACCCTTTCTTCGCAGTCGTTCATCGCCCTTCCTCCTCAACTTTCGCCTTCTCCAGTTTCAACGGGTCGTCGAATCCCTTATCGTCGTTCTCCTCCGAAAACAAAAACTCCTGCACCTCCTCCGTGGTTCCTGTCAGTAGCAGGGCGCCATCTACTTCCACGCAAGGAGTATCGATGCGCTTTTCGTCTATTTTCGTCTTTAGACTCCCCGCCCTCAAAAACTCGAGTTGGATAGAGTCTTCGCCAATCTCCAGCCGCGCCATGGTATGGGCTCTGGCAAAGTGCAATCGGTAAAACTCGCTCCCTCCTTCGCTGCTCTGGGGATAAACGTCCAGATAACAAGTCCTTCCAAGCCTCACGATGTGCGCCTCGAATTCTCCCGAGACTTCCTTCTCTCCGTTCTTTTCCTTCACCACCAGCTTGTACTCGTTCTCCTTCCCCTTCTCGGTTTCTTGTTCAAAGGAGAATGTCACCTCTCCTTCTTCATCTTTCCACTGGCCGATCAATCTGGAGTCCGTCTCCAAATCGAGGCGGGTATAGACCGGCTGAAGCGACATGACGAACAGCGGTCCTTCGCCATCGCACCCGTTCGCAACTATACTTCCCGCCGCCAGCACAGCCCCTAGCACATACTTCCACCACCAAGACGGCTTGCCCGTTTCTTTGACCATGACCGCACTCCTCCGAGGGCCGCCCGGGTCTCCCGGCAACTCTGCCTCAGACCTGCGAGTCATCACTTGCCCTCATTGAGATATAGCGACAAAAAAAGGTGGGAATTGCAGTCCAGGCAGGACTTATCTTGCCCTTCAGCCTCCGCGCCGGACCATCCGTGCCACGGCCATTTTGATGGTCGAATACCGCGTCGCGCTTACCATAAGCAAGGACCCCAGAATCAGCAGCAAGATCGGCCAGCGCGACCTCTGCTGGAAGATATCTTCTTGCAACCGCACCAGCCCAATCGCTAGAAATATCATCCCAACAACAAAATAGTTCTTCATCTGCTTCCGAATGCTTCCATACACAAATACCAGCGCCGCGGCAGGCAGCAGCATTTCAAATGCGCGCGCCTCCCTCTTCATCGAGAGATCGTCGAGTTTGTCTTTCCATCTGTCGGTCGCTTCCAGTCCCAGAAAAAACAGGGATGTCAGAACATGTCCAGGTATCACAAATCGGAACGCTTTCCCAACCGCGCGCATTTGCGACACCGAGAAACGCTCGCAAATGACCTCTAGAAGCAGATAAATTCCAGCGTTAATGATGAACAGATACTCGATCTGTCCGCGCGTCCAAGGCAGCATCGACTCCAGCCATTGCTGATACGGTTTATGATCGCTCGCCAGACCGCTCAATGCTGCGAATGTAAAAACCACCGCGATCGGGTAAAAGTATCGCGAGTCGTTCGTCAAATGACGCCACTCCACCGCCAGCGCTATCGCGAAAAACAGCAAGGCCGCGGGAATCAGCCGGAAATACAATTTCCCCGGGTCGGCATCCACCCATTCCAACAGCCCCATTCGCATCAGCGTGACCATCCACAACCACGCGGCCATCACTGCAAAAACTAATGAAAACACCGACGATTTCGTGTACCGCCTCAGCCATAGGTAGGCCGGCAACGACAGCATCACCGCCCACCATATCTGCGCGTTCGTTGTTTGCTTGAACGTTTCTGAAATGTGTCCAAGCAACTCCCATTTCGGATTCGCCGCAACCTTCCCCAAGAGGTGATACGCCCCGAACGCCACGAGCAATGCGATCGGGAGCAACAAGCAAAATGCCAAAAGGTACGCGATCCCTATACGCAACTGGCCTGATTTCCAAAGCCGCAGCCCTCGGTCTGCCATCAATGCCGCGACTCCAGCAACCACGAGAACCCCGAGCGTCCCCGAAAGATCCACAAACTGGAACAGAAACAATAACGCTGCTCCCACCGTGAGAATCCATGCTCCCAAATACAAACTAACCTGCGGCAGCGACAGCCTTCGCGCATTCAAAATCCACGCGTCTTCTCTCTCCACCAGCCGCCCGTAGTCCTTGCGCAGTGCTTCAAATTCATGTTCCGAGACGATCTCCTCCGCGCGCCAGCCCTCCAGTTCGCGCAGGTGCTGTTCAATTTTTCCCGACATCAGATTCGAATACGCCGTCGGCATCGCATGCACTTTTTCTCCCGCCAGGAATCGCTCTAGGTCATCTGCCATCTCTCGCGCCGTCGCATAACGGTTCTCCGGCTTCTTTTCCAGCGCTTTCAGGCAAACGTCCTGCAGGTCCCCCGGTATTTCCGGATTCCGCCGCCGGGGAAGCGTCGGCTCTTGTTCGCGGATCAGCCGCACCTGCTCTCCGAACGTTTCTCCGTGAAACGGCGGGCTTCCCGTCAGCAGTTCGTAGAGTATTGCCCCCAGTGAAAAAACATCGCTTCGCGCATCAAATCGCACTCCTGGCAGGGTGTGTTCCGGCGAAAAATAATCCGGCGTCCCCATGATTTCTCCGGGCCTCGTTACTCGTCTGACGTCGTTTTCCAGATGTTGCGCCAGGCCGAAATCCAGAATCTTTGGCTCTAGATCGGCGCTAACCAAAATATTCGTCGGCTTCAAGTCCCGATGTATGATCCCGTGCTCGTGTAGAAAATCCGCCGCCAGCGCCACCTTGCGCATGAGTTCCGCTTTTTGTGGCGGCGTCAGCGCCCGCCCTGCCACCACGAGCGATTTCCCTTCTACCAATTCCATCACGAAGTGGGGAAGCTCTTCCGGTGGGCCTAGGCTGAAGATGTGCACAATATTTGGATGGCTGATCTGCGCCAGTGCGCGCGCCTCATGCATGAAGCGCGTTCTAACCGGCTCTTCCGCGCGGTGGCGCTGCCCGAGTATTTTGACGGCGACTTTTCGATTCAAGCGCTCGTCATAACCCAGCAGAACCCGCCCCATTCCCCCCGCGCCGATCTCTCCCAGAATCTTGTGGCCAGAGAGCCTCTCGGGCAATTCTTCACTTCCTTCGGCTTCCGGAAGAGATTCCTCGGAATCTGGTGCTCCATCCATTTCATTCAGCGATTCCAGGAGCGGCCGCAGCTCATTTTCCAGTTCTGGACAGGTTTTACAGAAGGCATCAATGTCGACCGTCTCCTCGCGCGAGACTCGATCAACATACGTTGCCAGCGCGTCGGCTACGTCAGACTCCCGCTTTGCGGAGCCTGCCCCGTGCGGCGGAGGAACTTCCGGATTTGCATTGGGTTCTTCAGCGCCCTTCGTCATTGCGCCCGCGCTTCCAGCTCGCGGAAGCGCTTCAGCGCGCGGTGCAGCGTGAGGGCCACGCTCTCCCGCGATCTCTTCACGCGTTCGGAAATCTCTTTTGTGGTCATCCCCTCGAATTTCGCCAACAGGATCATTTCGCGGTATTCCGCGGGAAGGGCATCCAGTTTTTGGAGCAGAATCTGCACGTTTTCTGCCTTTGCAAAAATCTGGCTGGGTGTTTCTCTGTCCACCGGCTGGGGCCCCGCCGGGTTACTCTCAGACCGGAATCTCAACAGCTCTTCCGCGTGCCGTTTCCTGCGTTTCTCGTAGCGCGCTCTATCCACGAGTACGTGGTTTGAAATCCGGGACAGCCAAGCCATCAGGCTCCCCGGTGACTCATACTTGAAATTGCCCATATCCTGAGCCGCCGCCAGGAACACCTCTTGCAGGATGTCGTCCACCTCAACCATCCCGCGCAGCTCCGCACTCATCTTGTAGTGGATCAACACCGCCAGCCTCCGGCGGTATTTGCGGAAGATCAAGCTGAAAGCCTCAGTCTCGCCCCTCTTAAACCTCTCCACCAATCCAAATGTAGATGTTGCGGAGTCCATCTTTCCCCCGCCGAGCCAGCCCCGTCGCGATTTCCTGCACTCTATCCACACCTCCACCCCTATGCAAGCGCCCCGCCCGCAAATGGCCCCATTACTTTTGAGTGATGCACTCCAATCCACCCGCCATCTCTCTTGTAGAGGCACGATTCATCGTGCCCTCCTTTCCGCGCAACTTCGTTAACTCCGCGCCTCTTCGCGAATCTTTTCCCGAATGCCGGCCGCCTGTTCCGCCGCTTCTTTCACGAGAAATCCCATCTTCGGATGCGATGCTTCCAGATCCGCCGTCAATCCGTAACTCCGCAGCGTTTCCGATGTCGTCGGCCCAATCGACCCTTTCACCACTCTCTCCAGCCCCGCTTTTAATCTTTCCCTCTTTACATCTTCTTCCGCAATTTGGAACAGATGCTGCACTTGCACACTCGTCGTAAACAGCGCCACGTCAATCTGTTTCTTGCTCACTTCTTCCACCGCCGCCCGTAGCGGCCCCGTATCTTCCGGCAAGTCCCATTGGTAGACGGGTACCCGCGTTACCACCGCCCCTCTCTCCCTCAATCCTTCCAACAGCTCCGGATTCGAAATCCCATACTCCTGCACCGCGACTTGTTTGCCTCGAAAATCCCGCAGCTTTTCATCCATCGCCTGCAGCACTTCCCGCCAAGTATTTGGCTCTGGCGCAGCCACCGTCACTGGCACCTGCCATTCTCTCAGCACCCCAACCGGCTTTGGTCCCCGTGCAATCACCGCTACCTTTCTCAATGCCTCCCAAAATTTCTCTGTCGGATGCGCGCTTTCCACCACCCTCGCAAGCGCCCGCGCTCCCACTCCCGTCAGAAACACCACTGCGTCGAATTTCCCTTCCAATAACGCGTCTCCAAATTTCAATGCTTCGGAATTCGATGCGAGCGGCACCTCGCGCATCGCTGGCGCATGCACCGGCTTGCCCCCGTACGTCTCGATGAGCCGGCTCATTTCCTGCCCTCGCCGGCTCTCTAGCGTCAATACCGTCATTCCTTGAAAATTTGTGACTGGCATTCTTCAGGGTCCGCTCGCCGACTATACCTTGAATGCAAGGCATTTCGCGCGCTCGGACTTGGCGGGAAACGGATGTCCGGCTTCAGCTTGATTTACTCCGCGCCGGCAGCGGACACATTTGAGGCCGCGCTTCTCCACGAAGCAAGTCCCAGCGTTGCAGCCGCCGTATACAGCGGGTCACTGGAACCCACTCTCTCGCTCTCTTCATTTTCCAGCTGGTAAGTTTGAATGACGTTTGCCATCACTTCCGGAAAGGCTTCATCGCATGGCACCGTCGCCAGTATCTCCTTGCCGGCAGCCGCATACGGCCCCGTTCTTCCTCCAGCATAGACCGCTACCGCATCCACGATCTTTCCGTCTATCTTTGTCTTGAATCCACGCAGGCCTATGTCCGCTGCTTCATGGTTCCCGCAGCCCGCCGGACATCCCGACCAATGAATCGTCAGCGGTTCCGCTCCTGAACCCAGCTTTTCATGGATTGCTTGCGAAAGCGCCATCGCCCGGCTCTTCGTTTCGATCAGCGCCAGATTGCAATAATCCGTCCCGATGCACGCCACCAATCCCCGTACGAAAGGCGATGGCCGCGGAGAGAATTGCTTCAGTAGCGGTTCGCTCATCAGCCGTGTCGCGCGTTCCACGGGCACATTGGGAATAATCGCGTCCTGCGCCGTTGTCAGCCGGATCTCCCCGTTTCCATAGGTATCCGCCAGCCGTGCCAGCTCTTCAATCTCTTCCGGCTTCACTCTGCCTGTCGGAACACAAAGCCCCACCGCCATCAGCCCAGCCTGCTTCTGCGAGCTCAGTCCCAGGTGGTCGGCGTGATGCGCGCTTCTCATATCTCGTCCCTGGAACGCCAACTCCTGCCCCAATCGCTCCGTCAGCTCCGCGCGCAACTTCGGAATGCCCCATTTTTCCACCAGAAATGCAAACCGGCATTTCGACCGCGCCTCCCGCGGGCTGTGGTCCCGGTGCATCTTGATCAATTCCAGCACCACTCGCGCCGCCTGGAATATCTCCACAAAAACGTTCAGCGGCGATGCGATGGTGAATCCTCCGGACCCCATCTTTCCACCTACCATTACGTTGAATCCGGCTCGCCCTCCCTTCTTCGCCGGAATCAAGCCGATATCTTGCGACTCGCAATGCGTGCAGTTGTCCAGGCAACCAGTCACCGTAATGTTGAACTTCCGCGGCAAGTTCGTGAATTCCGAATTTCCTTTGCTTCCCACGATGACCCGATCCAATTCCAGCACTACCGGCGACGCGTCAAAAAGTTCGTGCGGAGTCAATCCCGCCATCGCGCATCCGTTGATGTTTCTCACGTTGTCGATCCCGGTCTGCAGCGAACTGAGGTTCACTCCTGCCAGCTTCTCCCATATTTCTGGAATGCTATCTAGACTGTATCCACGCAGCTCGATTTGCTGCCGTGTCGTTATGTCCAGCACGCTGTTGCCAATCCGTCGCGATAGATCCGCTATCGTCCTCAGTTGCTCGCTTCTCACAAAACCGTTGGGCATTCGTATCCGCATCATGAACTTGCCCGGCGTTGGCCTGCGGTAGAAAACTCCCACCCACTTCAACAGCTCCTTTTCCGCTGGCGTGAGCGCATCGGCGCCTCGCTCGATGATTTGCGGCAAATGCTCCAGAATCCGCAGTCCGTCACCGCCCATCGAAGCCTTATATCCCTCGACGGCGTTCCCGCTCCGCATCCCCTGGCTTTCGATCGTCATTCCATTTCCCTCGAACCCTGTTCTTATTTTTCCTCAAATGCCGCCGAGCTCTTTAGTCCGCCTCGGCCGCTTGTCCTGCCGCCATTCGCACAGGAGCCGCGTCCTCCAGGGCAATCTCCAGCGTTGCCGCTTTCTCCGGCTTGTTCGTTGCGTACAAGGCCAGTCCCGTCAGCACCACTCCGGAAACCAGATTGCCCAATGTGACCGGAATCTGGTTCCACACCCACCATTGCTTCAGCGAAACAGGTGCCCCGAACAGCATTCCTGTGGGGATCAAAAACATGTTCACGATCGAATGCTCATACCCGCACGCAAAAAACGTCAGGATTGGCAGCCACATCGCCACCACTTTCCCCACCGTTGCTCGCGATGCCATCGCCAGCACCGCTCCCAGCGTCACCATCCAGTTACACAAAACCCCTTTTATGAACGCTGTTTCCCATCCCCTTAACCCGATCGCCATATATCCAATCGTCTTTTTTTGCGCCGCCGTTTTTATCAACTCCCCGATCGCTCCGCTGCCGCCCGTTCCGCTGTTCGTTACCGCCAGGTAAAACAGCACTCCGTAAAACAAACTCCCCGCCAGGTTCCCCAGGTATACCCAAAAGAGATTTCGACCCATTTTGCCAAGCGATATTTCCCCGGCCGCCCAAGCCATCGGTAGCAGCGCAAAATTTCCGGTTGCCAGCTCGAATCCCAGCAAAACCAATATGACAAACCCCACCGGAAACAGCAGCGCCCCTACTATTGGCGCCACGTTCTGCGCCAGCACCACAAACACAAGCGACGTGGCGTAAGCCAGCAATCCTCCAGCTAGAAAACTTCGTATCAGCAGATCGCGCACAGGCAGGCCGGCCTTCTTGGTTGCCGCCTCGATGGAGCTCTTCAAAAGTTCGGCAGGCTGAACGTAGTCCACGTACCACCTCCGTCGGCTACCCCTCGGGGACACGATTCTTCGGCAGGGGGTGATTCTTGCCCTCATCTTCTGCCCCGTGCCCATTCCTGGCAAACGCAACGTTTCTATCGCCAATATCGAAAATATCCTTCCCGCCGCTCCGCTCCCCTGCCGCCACCACCACACGGGGGAGGGGGGAGGTCCATCCCGTATTCGTTGCTTATCCCCTGCGTCACGCACAGCATCCCCCGCAACCCCTTTCCGTTCATGCGTTTACCTCACGGTTCTCTGGATACCCCAGGGGGGCCGAATTTCGAGTTTCCATTTTCGAATTTCGCCCTTTTCCCCTCGCCATGGAACAATCGTCCTTCTCCCACGTCTTCACAGGTGCGGAGGTAAGTTCAATGCATAAATTCATCCTGTGGCTCGCAGCGGCAACCCTGATGACGGCTGCTCTTACGGCGCGCGTGCCTCGCACCGCTGCCGACGACTCCATTCACGGCGACTGGTCGGCCAAATTCAACGAAGGTTCCGCCTGCGGCTGCTTTAATCTCGAGGTCGAGCGCTCTTCCGGCTGGGGCCACCACAACACCTGGGGCAACACCCACAAAATCAGCGACTTCGTCGGCCTCGACGCCGGCATCGCCACTGCGAAGGACACGCCCGTCCACTTCGAGCTGCGCCGCGACGCCGGCACTATGAGCTTTGACGGCCGCTTCCGCGACGGCTACGGCTCCGGCAAATTCTCTTTTGCCTCCAGCGCCGATTACGTCTCGGGAATGAAGCAGCTCGGCTACTCCGGCCTGGATCAGGAACAGCTTTTCGCCTTCGCGATTCATGACGTCTCGCGCCAGTTCGTTAAGGACATGGCCGACGTCGGCTACAAGAATCTCAGCACCGACGATCTCATGGCCTTCCGCATTCACGGCGTCTCGCCGGAATTCGCCCGCGCTATGATCGAGCTTCTTCCGGAAAAACCGGATCCTGACAATCTGGTCGCGATGCGCATTCATGGCGTCAGTCCCGAGTTCACCAAGGAAATCAACGCGCTTCTCGGCAAACGTTTCTCCGTCGACGAACTCGTCGCCTTCCGCATTCACGGCGTCTCTCCCGAATTCGTCCGTGAAGTCCGCGAGACCGTCTCGAAAGACGTGTCCGCCGACGACCTCGTGGCCATGCGCATCCACGGCGCCAGCCCCGAATTCGTCAAGTCCATGAGCGCCTTGCTCGGCCGCAAACTCGACGTCGACCAACTCGTCGCGTTCCGTATTCATGGAGTCAGTCCGGAATTCACCGAGGACATTCAAAAGCTTGTTGAGAAGAATATTTCGTCAGACGACCTCGTCGCCTTCCGCATCCATGGCGTCAGCCCCGAATTTGTGCGCAGCATGAAAGACGCCGGCTACGCGAAGATTTCGCCCGATCAACTGGTAGCGATGCGCATTCACGGCGTGGACGCCGAATTCGTAAAAGAAGTCCGCGCCCACGGCTACAAGGATCCGTCGATCGATGACCTCATCGAACTGCGCATCCACGGCCTGCGCCACCGCGAGTCGCTCTAATCGCCTTCGCCGTCGAGGAATAGTTTTGCGCTTATTGGTTTTTGCAGTCGCTAGAAGGTGAAGCGCACGCCGACCTGGGCGGCAAACGGTATACCCACGGTAGTGCCGGGGCCGAAAAAGTCGCCAAGCCCGCCCGCGGGAATAGCCAACTGACTCAGCCGCGTCACCGGCGTGGTGGTCGTGCAGGCGGCATTCGTGCAAATGTCCGTCACATTCCCCGAAGCCGCTTGCGCCGATGGAACGGGCAACGCCGCGACGTTGGTCACAAAGTTGGCGCCCGGATTGTTGCGGTTGAAGAGGTTGAAAAATTCAATGAATGGCGACACGTTCCAGTTTTCGTGAAAGCGGAACGGCCGGCTAACCCGCAGATCGGCTTGAATATATGGCGTTCCTCGAAAGGCATCGAGCGCAGTGGGCACGCCGTTCACGGAAATGCGCGCGCTGTTATCTGCCGTCGTGATCACAAAAGGCCGCGCGCTTTCCGCCTGAATTAAAGTCGTGACTTCGAACCCGCCCGGCGCGTGAAACGTTCCCGCGACCACGCCGCGATTTCGGACATCTTCTCCGGAGGGTCCGTAGTCGCCTGGGCCAAATGGATTGGAAGTGTCGCAAACGCCGTTGACGTAATCGAAAAGTTCGCCGAGCACGCAGCCCCACGTTTTCGCGGATGATAACGTGTAGTTGGCGACGAGACTCAGCCGCTTCGCCACATTTCCTTGCAGATGCAGCGAGAACGCTTTGTAGCTCGAGCGGTTGTCGCTGCGGAATACGGAAATGCCGCTCGCATAATCGTAGCGCCGGTAGCCATGCATGCCAGTTTCAAGCGTGAAGTCCGCGCCCAAAATCCAGTTGGCGTTGAACGCGTGTTCGACGCCCGCCGTGACGTGCAATGCGTACGGCGTGTGGTAATTCGGATCGATCAGCGATGGCGGGCCCGATGCGTTTGCAGTATTGAATTTGTTCACCGCGTTAAAAGCTTGCACCCAACCGTTTTGCGCGAGGTCGTTGTAATAAAGTCCAACCCCGCCGCGCAGAACAGTTTTTCCCGATGAGCCGAGGCCGTACGCAACTCCAAGCCGCGGAGCGAACGCTTTGCGATAGTCGTGCGGAATTCCTGTGATGATGCCGTTTCCGGCGAGCGCGGGATTGAAGCTTTGGTCGTGTCCGGAGGCGATGAACAGCCCAAATGTGGTGTCGTAACGCAAACCGTAGTTGACGGTGAGATTCCGCGTGACGCGCCAGGAATCCTGGGCGTAGAGGCCGAGGCGTTGCACATTTTGCGAGAAGCTGCCGTCGCCCAAAGGAGTTGCCGTGCAAGTTGTGCCGGGCGTGATATTCGCAGAAGGTGTTGCCGAGCACACCGTCAGATCGTTGGCAAATTGCTGCTCAGTGGCAGCGTTCGCCGTGTAGTCCGTCGGATTGAGGATCAGCGCAACGAGATTTTCTGGATTGGCGGTGAGCACGCCGCTCATGACCGGTTCGTGGATGAAATTAATTCCGAAGCGCAAGTCGTGCGGGCCTGCCAGGTGATCTACGTCGTAACGAAGCTGATATTTTTCCTGGTTGCGGAGAACGGGAAATGCAGTGACGGCGGTGACGAATTGATTGTCGCCGAAGGTTTCGAACCCCGAAATGGTGGCGGATGTGGAGCTGAAGGGAAAGGCGAGGGCAAAGCCAAGATCGGAATTGCGCGACTGCGTAAGATGCAGAAGGCTCGCGCCGAAAACGAAAGTGCCCTCCCAGGTTGGGCCGAACGAATACTGATTGCTGAGGGCAATATTCAAATAGTTGTTGTGCGCAGTGGCGCCGGTAGAGGGGAGCGTAGCCTGCTGAACGAGGGCGTTGCGTGTTATGTAGCTATCGGCGGCGGTGCGAAGAAACCAATGCGATGAGTTCGATTGGGCCCAGTCGAAGCGAAGCAAGCCGAGGTAATCGCGGAACGGGATGACGACGCTCGAAGGAACTGGGATGGAAGTGACGGTTGTGCCGCCAACGCTGACGAGACCTTGAGAGGCAAGCTGGGACAACGCGTTGAATTCGGACTGACTATTCGGACTGTAAGCGATGCTGGCGTTTTCGTGGACGTATTCGAACGAGGAAAAAATCCAGAGTTTCTCTTTGACGATAGGGCCACCGAGCGTGCCGACGTAGTTCTGGCGAGAGAAAGGCTGCTTCGGATTGGGCGCAGGATTTTCAATCGGGAAGCGGGCGTTGAGGGAAGCGGCGCGCTCGTAGAAAGCTTCGTCGCCGTGCCAAGAGTCGGTGCCTGCCTTGGTCGTGATGACTACCGATCCAGCGGTGGTGCGTCCGGTGTCCGCATCTTCCTGGGCGGTTCGAACGGCGAACTCTTGAATGGATTCGGGAGAAAAATTTTGCAGGAAGCCACCGATCCAGTCATCGGAATTATCCACGCCGTCGACGGACACTTCGTTGTTCAGGCCGGAACTGCCTCCGGTGGAGACGGCGGTGATACGAGCCTTGGTGGGATCGGAAGGCTCGACGGGCTCTGTGCCAGGGGCAAGGTAAGCAATATTCGCGAAGCTGCGCGCGGCGAGAGGAATAGTGTCGAGATCCTGTGAGGAGATGATGGTTTGGTGCACAGCGCTGGAAGTATCGATGGGCTGGGTAGTGAACGTGGCAGGCTCACCATCGAGGGTGATGGTCTGCTGCTCGAGAGGCTGGAGCTTGAGCCGGACGAGGACTTCGCGAACCGAACTGACGACTACTTTTACGTTAGAAGTCGCCTCCGCAAACCCTTGGGCGTTTACAACAACATGATAGGTGCCAGGGAGAAGATCTTCGATGCTGAATTCCCCGCGATTATCGGAGGTGGTCTCCCGTTGGAAGGAAGAATCAGCGGCATGAATGACGATCTTCGCCGAAGGAATAGCGGCGCCAGAGGGATCTTCGATAGTGCCGCGTAGAGTGCCGCGTGGATTTTGCGCACGAGATTCCAGGGGGAGAAAGAGCATAGATAGGAATGCGATGCTCCAGAGAAGGCGTAGGTGCGTTGCTGGGAAACGGATCTTCATGACGGGAAATAGGCTACTGAAGGGGAGGGATTACTACCACGGGTCGTAGAGAGGAGAGCGAGAAAAAAAGAAGGTCGACAGAGAAAGGCGGAAAAAGGGACTTTGGTAAGTACGCCAGGGCAGGCTGGGGCGCACCATGGTGTGCCCCTACAAGAGGGTCATGGCCGGGCGAACTAAGGTTCGAAGAGGAATTCAGAGTTTAGTGGAGGAGAAGTTCGAGGAATTGGTGGACGGAGGAGAGGGCCGAAGGAGCGAGGAGGAGCGCCGTAAGGCAGCCAGCGAGCAGAAAAGCAGCGGTGCGAAGGTGATGCTGGGCTGGTTTTGAAGCAGGGTGTGCGGGAGCGACAGGATGGAGCAAGCGATCGATGCGGGCGGAGAGATCGCGGTCGCAGGCGAGAAGCGAAGTAGAGAGGTAAGGCATGCGAGGAGCTGAGCCCATGCGGGCGACTTGAATGAGCGCGGCGGCGAGAGAAACGGCGCGGTTGGAGTCGCCAGAAGTGGCTTCGTCATCGGCGGCCCATTCCGCGAGTCTTGACCATGAATGTTCGAGAGCACGGAACGGGTGGAAAAACGGAAAGATGTCCGGTGCAAGAAGGAGGAAGAGGCGTTTGCCATTGTCGCGCGAGGTGCGATGAGCATGCTCGTGGAGCAAAGCGGCGGAGAGTTCTTCCAAGGAAAGGGTCTGGAGAACGCTCCGCGAGATGAGCAGGCACGGGCGAAACAGGCCAGACATAGCGAGAAGCGGCGCATCGCTTTCGACGACCAAGAGGGGAGAGGATTCGCCGGGGATGTGGGTGTCCACACCGGCCAAGCGGCAAAGGCGGTTGTGGCGCCAAGATGCCATTAGAGAATGAACGGCGCGAGCGATGGAGATGAACCATGCGGCGGCACCCAAGAGACCTAGAAGGACAGAGAGAAGTCCAACCCGTTCGGAGGCGGCGGCAGGTTCGAGCCAGAGATAGCTGGGAACGCAGAGAGCCAGGACAAACAAAGCGGCGAGCGCAAAGGGAAGCAGGCGCAAAACAATCAGATGGCGGGCGGCGGCGCGTGGCGCTTTCGATTCCGCGAAACGGATAGCGGATTTGGAGAAGAGACGGACGAGCAAACCAGCAGCGAGGTTCAATACAAAAAAGGAGGCGAAGCAAAGGCAGGAGAGCCGCAAGAGGTAGGGAAGAATCATGGTTGCACCTTGCGGGAAAGCTCCTTGCGGCGGCTGCGGACCTTTTTTTCTAGCTCATCGAGGAGCGAAGCGTCGTGTTCGCCGACGGCATCGAGGAAGCAAGAGAGAAGAAGTTCGCGAGAGGGGTGCGGGCCGGAGAGGAAATCAGCGACCAGATCGCCGGCGCGGTGGCGTTCCCATTCCTGGCGAGAAAATTGGGGCGAATAGACGAAGGCGCGGTCGGGCTTGTGGCGGTTGAGAAGACCTTTTTTGAAGAGGCGGTCGAGCGTGGTCATTATGGTGGTGTAGGCGAGCGGACGGCTGAGCTTTTGAACGACGTCGCGAACGGTGGATTCACCGGAAGACCAGAGAATTTCCATCAATTCGAATTCGAGAGTGCCGAGAGTGAGGGACTGGCTCGCATTGCCGCCGCGAGGGGTGCGATTTTTGAAGAGGCGGATCACGGTGGACCGAATGTTACCACGGATTGCCAGGGATCGAAGAGACCCGGGTATGCCGGCGATTTCTCATCCGCCGCTCGCGATGTTCCAGCATTAATGTCATCAATGTGCCTCTGCCGCGGGATCAGCGGACTTCTCCCATCGTGAGCTTTTCGGGTGTATTCGCTCCCGGCTACCTGAATGAGTACAACGATTCAAACCAGTTCAACTACGCCGTGAAACACAATCCGATGGCGTTCTTCACCGATACCAATGGCGGCAACAATACGACAACCGCGAATCCGCTCGCCGGACACTATGCCCCTTTGCAGCAGTTGACTTTCGATCTGGCCGAGGACCGCGTGGCCGATTACAACTGGATTACGCCTGACCAGTATAACGACCAGCACACCGGACTAACTGCAGGATTTGCCGGGCTGACGGGTGATGCATCCAATATCCGGGCGGGCGATAACTTCCTGAGCCGGATCGTTCCCGTGATTATGTCGTCGAAGGCTTACAAGGACGGCGGAGTGATCATCCTCTGGTGGGACGAATCCGAAAGCGATGGCACGGCGGGCGATAACGGAGACGACTTCAACCACACGATCGGCGAGATCATCATCTCGAACCTCGCGCATGAAAACGAGAACGGCCTGCCTTACGCCAGTTCGGTCGACTTTACGCACTCTTCCGATCTGCGTACCATGCAGGAAATCTTCCACGTAAAAGCTACTGGCGCATCGCCATTCCTGGGAGATGCAGCCAACGCCACCGATTTGTCGGACCTGTTTAAGCCCGGCGTAATCCCGACGAAGCCTTAGAAAATCTCGCTGTTACCAATACCCTATGCTCCGCGGGCGCAGAGATCGCTGGTCTTACGATCTCTGCGCCGTTCCATTTTGCTGGCGCGACGTACTGTTAGCTCCTGCCGGCCTGGCTGGGTTGGGGTTAGCTGCTGCGCTGCTGATGATTGTTGCGGAGGCATGCTATTGCGGGCGGGCCGGGCGATAAACGTCGATCCAATCGAGGCGCTGGAGGCAGGAGTCAGATTCTAAGAAGTCGAAAGCAGGGAAAAAAGGTCTCGGGGTCGAGGGCACCGAAAGATCGTGCTTGGTAATCTGGCGGTCGACCCCGAGACAGCGTGTGGTTGAGAAGATTCGGCCAACACCCGCTTTTGAAGGGTGGGACGCGTGGGAGGGCTAATGGGTTACACCATTGCGAAACGATCGTGTCGAGACCGCAACCCGAAGGCAATAGGGAGCAGGCCGGCCTCCTAAGGCTGGCCGTACAACGGAACGATCAGCGGAGGTGGGCGTCGAACCAGGCCAGGGTGCGCTCGACGACGTCGCGGCGGTGTTTGGGGCTGGCGAACATGTGGCCTTCGTGTTCGTAGACGACGAATTGGGTTTCGACGCCTAGCGTTTTGAGGGCGTGCCAGAACTCGTAGGATTGCGGAGCGGGTACTTCGCCGTCGCTATCGCCGACGAGAATGAGCGTGGGCGTTTTGGCGTGCTTGATGAAATTGATGGGGGAGCTTTTGGCGTAGACGTCGGGATCGTCGTAAACGGATTTGCCGAAGAACGGGATCATCCACTGATCGATGAGATTTTCGCCGTAGTAGCTTTGCCAGTTGGAGAGCCCCGCGCCAGCCACGGCGGCTTTGAAGCGGTTGGTTTGCGTGACGGCCCACATGGTCATGTAGCCGCCGTAGCTCCAGCCGCAGATGCCGAGGCGATTGGGATCGATGGGAGCAGCGTCGATGGCGGCGTCGACACTAGCCATGATGTCCTTGAAGTCGCCGTAGCCGAAATCCTTGACGTTGGCGCGGGTGAAGGCTTCGCCTTGTCCAAAGCTGCCGCGCGGATTGGGCTGCAGAAGGAAGTAGCCGGCGCCGGCGAGAGGGGAATAGTAGTCCGAGGTGGTGGGCCAAGCGGATTCGACAGCCGCGCCGGGTCCGCCGTGAACGCGGACAATCATGGGATATTTTTTGGTGGGATCGAAATCGCGCGGATAGAGAAGCCAGGCTTGGACTTCGTTTTTCAAGTGGATGCTCTTGGCTTCGCCCCAGGCGGGCTTGATGTCTTTGTTGCGGTGGGTGATTTGCGTCCAGTTGGCGATGGGGCCGGCCCAAATTTCGGGAGGGGCGCTGAAAGAACTGCGAATTACAGCGGAATTGTTTCCATCGTGCGCGAGAGAAAGATTGATGCCCCAGGCACCGGCGGTGAGTTGACCAGCGTGTCGAAATAATTGCATTTTGGCGCCATCCGCGGGATGGATGGAAGCAATCGCTGAATCGCCTTCGATATATTCGCCGAAAATAATATTTCCTCCCGAATTCCAAACGAGCCAGCTTGCGGAGGCTTTCATTTCGGGAGTGATATTGGTGGCTTCGCCGCCGGTTGCCGCTATGGTGAAGATGTCGCCGCCGACGCTGGGCTCGTCGCTCATGAGGCCGCCGATGAAGGCGATGCGCTGGCCGTCGGGTGACCACGCAGGATTGGCGATTTGCAGCGGCGGCTTGTAGATGGATTTCATGAGGCCGGTGGCGGCGTCGAGCGTGAAGAGCTCGGCGATGTACCAGTTGTTGTCGCCATTGCCGAGAGCGGCGGTGATGGCGAAGCGGAGGCCGTCGGGCGACCAATCGTATTCGTAGATGTAGGTGTCGGCGGGAGAGATTTGATCGAGCTTGGCGGAGGCGACGTCGACGAGAGCGAGGCGCTGCTCAAAGAAAGAGTCTTTGATTTCTCCGGTTTCGGGCGTTTCGGCGACGAGCGGACCAGCGGCGCGGGTGGCGTTTTCGGTGAATAGGACGGCGATGGTTTTGCCGTCGGGGGACCAGCCGGGAGTGGAGAGGAAGCCTTTGACTTGGGTGAGTTTGCGCGCGGAGCCAGCGGGTGAGGCAACTTCGGCGACGTAGAGTTGAAGCTGGCCGGATTTTGCGGCGTCGGAAAGGAACGCGATTTTTTTGCTGTCAGGCGACCAGGCGACGCTGCCTTCGGCGTGGATGGCGTCGGCGACGGCTGCGGTGATGCGCTTGGGAGGAGTTTTGGCGCCGACTTCCGCGATGTAGATTACGGTGTCACCGGTGGCGACTCCCTTTTTTGTGATGACGTCTTCGACCCAGGCGACTTTTTTGCCGTCGGGAGAGATGGCGGCTTGTTCGAAGCGGTGGGTGGCGGCGAGCGTGTTGATGATGTCTTGCGCAGGGCCGGAGGCATTGGGCTTGGCGACGGCTTTGAGGCGCGCTTCGGCGGATTGCTTGGTGCCGTTGGTTTGTTGCGGGGGAGCTTCTTGCGCGAGGGAGCGGTGCGCAGCGGAAAGAATGGACAGCGAGGCCGCTGCTACGGCGAGCCGAGTTCGAAGATGAGTCATATGTGCTTCCTCGTGACAGGCGTGATTTTGTTCGCGAGTACCTTAATCCGCTTGGGGATGAGCCGCAAGCGTTGGTTCGAAGGATGTGCGAAGAAGAGTTAAGAAGAGGTGTTGTTGAGTGGAGGAGCGGCGAGTAGAATCCGCGAAGACGGACCTGTGGAGGAAATGATGCTGGATCGCCGTGGATTTCTATCGTCGCTTGCGGGAGCTTCCGGTGTCGCGGGCTCGCTGAGCTTGTCGCCTGAGTGGCCGAAACTATTGGAGCAGGCGCCGGCGAAATTGCCCGATAAGGCGCTATTTGATTCGAACGAAGAAGCGTATTGGACAGAGGTGCGGAAGCAGTTCTTGATTCCAGCGGACGAAGTGTATTTGAACAACGGGACGGTGGGATCGTCGCCGGCGCCCGTGCTGAAGGCGGTGTTCGATACATACAACGACACGGAGAGGATGGCGCAGGACAATCCGGAAGACTATCCGATCTGGGGCTACGGCGATTGGAACCAGGTGCGCGATCCGCTGGCGGCGTTTGTGGGCTGCACGCGAGACGAGATTGCGCTGGTGCGGAATTCGACGGAAGCCAACTGCTACATGTGCAACGGTCTGGATTTCAAGGCGGGCGACGAAGTGTTGATGACGGATCAGGAGCATCCGGGAGGCGAGCAGGGATTTAATTTGCGCGCGAAGCGGCATGGGATTGTGGTGAAAAAAGTGACGCTGCCGAAGCCGGTGCCAAATGCGGCGTCGGTGCTGAATCTGTTTAATGATGCGATTACGCCGCGGACGAAACTGATTTTCTTCAGTCACATTACGACAGTGACCGGGGTTGTGCTTCCGGTGAGGGAGATTTGCGCGCTGGCGCGTTCGAAGGGGATTTTGAGCGCGGTGGACGGGGCGCACGTGATTGGCATGATGAAGCTGAATATCAAGGAATTGGGCTGCGACATGTACTCGTCGAGCCCGCACAAATGGCTGCAAGCGCCGAAGGGATCGGGATTTTTGTTTGTCCGCGATGAAGTGATTGACCGCGTTTGGAACACGATTGTCACCGGCGGGTGGGACGACCCGAAACTGCGCGCGCTGCGATTCCAGCAGATTGGGAGTTCGAATGTGCCAATTATTTATGGGCTGCGCGCGGCGGTGGAGCTGGCGAACTCGATTGGGATGGAGCGCATCGAGCGGCGGCACCGGATGATGGCGGACTATATTTTGAAGGAGATGGTAAAGCGGGGAGCGGAATCGTGGACGTCGCCGGAGCCGGCGATGCGGTGCGCGATTGCGGCGGTGAATGTGCCGCCGGTTCTGATCGGAGAGCTGGAGACGTGGATGTGGAAGGAAAAGAAGATTCGGATTCGCGGCGGGGCGCCATCGAAGATACGGCTTTCGACACCGTATTATTTGTTGCGGAAGGATGTGGATCGATATTTGGCGGCGTTTGACGAGTACAAAAAGGTGAAGAATGTGGCGTAGCGAGCTGCGGGCTGAATCACGATAGCGCGCGATTTTATAAAGATTGGATTTGGGCGCGGGAAAAGACAGAGTTGGAGATTTTGCGATTGGCGGAATCGGCAAGGCATAATTCGCCGGACGTGATCGTGACGGGATGGTCTCGAAGCATTTCCTGCAAATACGAATGGAGTTGCGCAGCTTCGGCGGTGGTCTGGCCGCGCGTGAGGACGGTGGTGTAGGCGTTGAGGAGAACGAAGAGCGGAGTGGGAGAGAGAAGTTTGCGGCATTGGCGCAGCAGGGCGGGCAGGGAATCTTCCACCTTCCAGAGTTCGCCTTGGGGGCCGCGACCGAAACGCGGCGGGTCGAGGATGAGGCCGTCGTAGGTGCGGCCGCGACGGACTTCGCGAGCGACAAAAGATTGCGCGTCGTCGACGAGCCAACGGATGGGGCGGTCCTCTAATTGTGAGAGCGATTGATTCTCGCGGGCCCACTTGATGGCTTTGCGGGAAGCGTCGACGTGCGTGACGTGCGCTCCGGAAGCGGCGCACGCGAGAGTGGCAAGGCCGGTGTAGCCGAAGAGAGACAAAACTTTTGAAGGCGCAGGGGCGGATTGGATGATCTCGGCGAGCCAGTCCCAGTGGCTGGCTTGATCGGGAAAAACGCCGAGGTGGCTGGAAGGAGTGGGCTCGACCCAGAAAGAAAGATTGTTGCGGCGCATGGGCCAGCGAGGAGGAATGGGTTGCGCGAAGTTCCACTGGCCATTTTTTGCGCGTGGTTGCTGAATGAAAGTGGCGTGAGCAGAGTCCCAAGCTTCTTGCGGCAAGGAAGGCGACCACTCGGCTTGCGGTTCCGAGCGGACGAGAGTGATTTGGCCGAAGCGTTCGAGCTTGCGGCCCGAGCCGGAGTCGAGGAGTTCGTAGTCGGTCCAGGCAGGAGATAGCGATTCGAATTTTGGAAGCGCGTGCGGTTTCACGGGTCGCTCCGTTAGCGCGTTGATTATGCGGCAAATTGCGGAATCGCGTGAACCGCGGTAAAGCCCGGTAAAGCCCGCGGATTTCTTGACCGTGTGCGAGCCGGTCGACTACACTTATAAATTCGATACCTGTCGCTTGGGCGACTTGACGGTCGCTTTGTGTTTACAGGGAGAACCGGCCGCAACCGAAGTACGTCTGGGGCCGTGCCACTAAAGGGGGATTGCTTTGCCAAAGCGCACATATCAACCGCGGAAACGACGCCGCGCGAAGACGCACGGATTCCGCGCGCGCATGAAGTCCGTAGGCGGCCGCAAAGTTCTGGCAGCACGCCGCAAGAAGGGACGCCATCGCCTCACGCCCGAATAGTCCCGGGCGCCTGGAGTTTCCGCGCGAGGAGCGGCTGGTGCGGCGCGGCGAATTCGATGCCGTGTACCGCGCCGGGAAACGCCGGTCCAGTTCCCACTTCACAGTTTTTTTCCGCGCCAACCAATTGCCGGTGAGCCGCTTCGGTTTCAGCATTAAAAAGGCGCTGGGCGGTGCGGTGGTACGCAACCGCATCCGGCGGCGCGTGCGAGAGATTGTGCGGTGCCATCGCGAGGAGATTCCCGCAGGGTGGGACATCGTGATACATCCGAAGAGCAGCGTGGCGCGTGCGGAGTTTGCGGGATTGACAGCAGATTTGGTGCGGTTGATGAAGAGCGTGTGAATGCGGCGATGAATACCAGCGGCCATCACGAAGCGGTGGAAAAAGAAGGAGACGGGCGGAAGTCTGTCTCGCCTTGCGCGGTGATTGACGTGAGTAGGAAAGAGGGCGGGGCAAGCCCCGCCCCTACAGCCGACGGGATGCAGTCGGTTGGGGTGAAAGTAGCGCTGATGGCGCTGCGTATTTATAAGGGGTACTTGTCGGTTTTGTTTGCAGGGAGCTGCCGTTTCGAACCGACTTGCTCGATGTATGCGTATGAAGCGATCGAACGGTTTGGCGTGCTGCGGGGGTCGTGGATGGGGTTGAAGCGATTGCTGCGATGCCACCCGTTGTCGCGAAAGTTTGGTTACGACCCGGTGCCGGAAAAAATGGAAATGACCCAGTCGGAATCCGCCAAAGATGGACTAGATAAGAGCCGATCCGGCGTTACTCCCAGAGAGGCTCATTCGTGAGCGAGCCACAAAAGAAAAAAGAACTTTCCTCAGAGATGCGGATTCTGATCGCCTCGATCCTTTCGATGGCGGTGATTTTATTGTGGGCCAAATTCTTTGCGCCGAGGCCGCCAGCGAATTTGCCGAATGCAAACAAGCCGGCGATCACGGCACCGATAGCGACAAATCCTGCTGCAGGAACGCCTAGCACGGCTTCCCCTTCCACTACTCCTGCCAAGCCTAACGCGACCACCCCCGCAGGAGTTGCGACCGGGATTGCTCCTTCCAACGCAGCAGCGATGCCGCCGAAAGCCGCCGAGCAAGAGCGTACGATTGTTGTTGAGAACGGACTCTACCGCGTGGAAATTTCGAACCATGGCGGAGTCGTAAAGAGCTGGCAGTTGAAGAAGTACATGGATGATTCGAAGCCGCAGAAGGTGCTGGACGTTGTGCACGCCGATGCAGCCACGCAGGTTGGCGGATGGCCGTTCGCGCTGGTGCTCGACGACCAGCAACTTGAGGCGCAAGCCAATTCCGCGCTGTACGTAGCCGCAGTTCCAGAGCCAGGCACAGCTACGGGAGACGCGACGGCACACTATGCGGGCCTTCCCGCCGGTCCGCTGTCAGCGCCCGCGGATTTGCAGTTTGTCTGGAGCGACGGGCACCTCGAAGTCACGAAAACTTTCAAATTTGATCATTCGTATGTGGTGCGCGTGGAAACTTCCGCCAAGTTCAACGGCGCGCCCATCAAAACCGGCGTGGCGTGGCTGGGTGGCTTCGGCGATCCGACGGTGCAGAATCCCGCGCCCGTGGATACCACCTTCACGTTTTACAGCGAAGGCGGCAAGCTGACGGATTTGCCTTACAAAAAGCTTGAAGGCCCGGAGAAATGGGGCGCTGGCATTTGGATGGGCGGCAAGGATTTTGCTGGTATTGAAGACCGCTATTTTGCGGCTGCGTTTCTGCCAGCAAACGGCATCGCCAGTGGCTCGATCGAAACGCGCTACTGGAAAGTGTCTCGCACTGTTCAAAAGGAGGGGAAAGACGAGCAGGAACCTGTCTCCGAAGTGGCGGCGACGACTTCCTCGGGGCCCCTGGCGCTCCGCGTGTACGTCGGTCCAAAGGATTACGACGATTTAAAGGCACTGCGCCCCCCGCTGCAGTCCCTTGTGAATTTCGGATTCCTAGAGTTCATCGCCGAACCCCTGTTCCATGGCCTGAAGTGGCTGCACAAATATATACACGGCTACGGCTGGGCCATTATCGTGATGACGCTGGTCATCAACATGCTGCTTTTCCCCCTGCGCATTTCCAGCTACAAAACGACCTTGAAAATGCAGCGCGTCGCTCCTGAAATCAAAGCCATCCAGGAGCGATATAAGAAGTACAAGCTGAACGACCCCAAGAAACAGGAAATGAACAAGGAAGTGATGGCCATTTACAGCCGCGAGGGGATTAACCCCGTGGGCGGCTGCTTCCAGATGTTTCTGCAGATGCCGATCTGGTTCGGGCTGAATAGCGCATTACGCGGAGCAATTGAATTGCGGCATGCGCAATGGTTGTGGATCTCGGACCTGGCGGCGAAAGATCCTTATTATGTATTGCCGATCGTGGTGGGCGTTTCCATGTATCTGGTTTCGAAAATGACGCCGATGACCACGGCGGACCCACAACAGGCGCAGATGATGAAGATCATGCCGATCATGTTTGCTGGGAGCTTCATTATTTTCCCGTTTTCGAGCGGACTCGCGTTGTATATTCTCACTAGCAGCTTGGTCGGCATCGTGCAGCAGTGGTATTTGAACCGCACACATCCCGCGCCAGCCGCGGCGAAACAGATTTCTCGCAGCAAGAAGTAACGAAGTCCTGGAAACTCCGCCGCATACGGCGGGCAGGACCAAGGTTCGACGGAGGCCCATGGCGCAGGACCTTATCCGGGATGGCCATCTCGACAGGAAAGCCGCAGCCGAGGTGCTGCGGAAATTCCTGGAAGAAATGGTGCGCGCTTCGGGGCTGGATTTAAAGGTGAAGGTGCAGGCGATCGAGGCGCCTTCCACGGATGCTTCTGGCGGAGCCGAAGTGATTGCCGATCTCGACGGCCGCGACAAAGAGATTTTGCTGGAACGCAACGCCGAAGTCTTAAAGGCTCTTGAACACCTGGCGTTTCGCGCACTGCGGCTGGAACCGACCTACCACGAAAAAATTCACCTGGACAGCGGCGGGTATCGCGCTTTGCGTTTCGAAGAGTTGCGTATGACAGCTCGCGTGGCTGCGGAACGCGTGCAGAGTTCGCACCAGCCGTTCCGGCTCAATCCCATGTCCTCGCGCGAGCGGCGCATCGTGCATCTGGCGTTGAAAGAAATGCCCGGCGTGCGCACCGAAAGCATCGGAATGGGAGAGGAACGCCAGGTAGTGATTCATCCGGCCAAAGCAAAGTAGTTCCAGCACGTTCGGACTTTTCCCCGAGGCAAGAAGTTCTCAATCTCGCACCCATCCCTGAGAGATCACCTTCGCCGATTCATCCATTCTGATCCGGTATGTAAAGGATGCGGGCCGATCTCTGCGCACCTGCGGAAAGCGCGCGTCGGAAATCTCCACAATGGCGTCCGTGCCTTCTTTGTGAAAGCGCGTGACGGGAAAACGCGCAAACCACAACACGGTTTGCACCTCCGGCAGACGCCGCGCTGCGTCGATGTATGGATTCGGAATTGCGTCGGGATAGTAGCGATGCTCGATGGAGGCAAGCGGCGATGGTTCGCTGAGATCGAGACGAACTTCGTACACGCCGTGAGGCGTATTGACGAGCCCATCCCAGTGCCAGAGCGAAGGTGGAAATGGTAACGCGCCGAGCGATTCCACCTGCAGACGAAAGAGTGAAGCGAAATCCTGGACGCGTTTCAGGGCGGCGCGATGGGCGTAGACAGCCGCGAGAATATAGATGACTGAGGCAGCAAGGCCGGCGCGATTCCAGCCAGCGTAGCCAACGCGAAGCCCTTTTCCTCGAGTAGCTGGGAGAAGGAAGAATGCCGCCAGCAACATGATGATGACGATGGCAGTTTGTGCAGAAATCGGCGCGCCGACATTTTTCAAAAGTGCCGCGACGCCCAAGGAAAGAAGAGATAGGACGGACCAAGTGATAATGGCGCGATTCTTCAGGCCTTCGGCCTGGCGATAGACCCACGCAAGAATTTGCGGGCCTAAGAGAAGCGCCGTGAAGGTGAAGTCGATGATGAATATCAGATCCCATGCGGGTCGCGACCATTTTAGCGGCGACCAGATCATGGTGCCGAAACTCGTAACGAGGTCCAACAAAATGTGGCTGAGAATCCCGACCGCATAAATTCCAGCTAGGGCAGCGAACGAAGGCGCGTCCCACTTGCGCCAGCGTGCAATCCAACGCGTGAGCGCCGCGAGAAGCAGCGAGAAGATCGGCAGGCAGACCAGGGAATGCGTTACGCTTCGATGCCAAGTCAAAATCAGCAATGGATTGCTCGAGAGCCATTCGCGAAGCATGTCCGAATCTGGAAAGATGGCGCCGAGCATCAGCGACCACGTGATGATGCGCGCGCGATTCATAGGTTTTGACGCGACCAGGTCTTCCCCGCGGAAGAGCGCTTTGCCAATCAGCGCGCCGGCAATGCCGTGTGTGATGGTGTCCATGAAGGCGGCGAGATCAGTAGACGGCGAGCAACGGCGACTTCTTGGGAAGTACACGGCCGATGCGATTCGCGGAAACTCCATGGCGCGCGAAGGCCGCTAGGGCTTCATCCGCATGATCTGGAGCGATGGCGACGAGAAAACCGCCGGACGTTTGCGGATCGAAGAGAAGATCCTGGTATTCGAGGGGAACGCTTGTTTCAAACGTGGCGCATTCGCCGATGAACGCGCGATTGTTTTTGAGGCCGCCGGACAGATGTCCTTCGCGGGCTGCTTCGACAGCGCCGGGAAAATACGAGAACGTTGCGTGATCGATTTCGAAAGAGACCGGCTGGAGTCCATGAGCGGGGTCGCCAAGCGCCATTTCGCGGGCGTGACCGAGAAGGCTGAAGCCCGTTACATCCGTGACGGCATGGATGGGCATCGCGGCTTGCGACTTCTCGTCCAGCTCTTGCAGGGCCGCAGCGGCAGCGGCATTGAGGGTGCCCATCGCGGCGACGACGGCCGCGAGCGATTCCGCGGAGGCACGATCTTTTTTCAGAGCCGTGGTAATCACGCCGGTTCCCAGGGGCTTTGTGAAGAGCAACACATCGCCGGGCTTGGCGCCCACGTTGCGCCAGACGCGCTCGGGGTTAATCAGGCCAGTGACTGCATAGCCAAAGAGCATGTCCTCATTGCGAATTGAGTGGCCGCCAATGACGCTGCACTTGGCTTCGTTCATTTTCGCGAGGCCACCGCGAATGATTTGTTCGAGGATTTCCGGATCGCCCTTTTCGGGAAAACCGACGATCGAAAGTGACGAAATGGGCCGGCCTCCCATGGCGTAGACGTCACTCAACGAGTTTGCGGCGGCGATTTGGCCGAAGAGATATGGGTCGTCCACAATGGGCGTGAAGAAATCGACGGTCTGCACCAGCGCGAGGCTTTCGCTGATCCGATAGATACCCGCGTCATCGTTTGTGTCGAAACCCACGAGCACATTTGGATCGGTTTGACGCGGGAGATTGCGCAAGAGCGCGTCCAGCGTCGCAGGATTCAGTTTTGCGGCGCAACCCGCCGCTTTGGCCATGGATGTCAGTTTCACTGGTGATGCCAAGAATTCACCTCGTTGTACTCGTCCCATTATAGCGATGCATCGGGCCTTGCGGTGGTAACACGGCAAACTACAGAAGTCTCGCGGAAAAGTTGCGCCGCGACTCTGAACATGTTCTCATCGCGGGATGCCCTGGGATTTCTGGCTGATCTTTGTCGTACTCGGCGTGCTGCTGCCGCTGCGGGGACGTTTGAAGCTGCAAAAATTGATGGCCCTGCCGCAAATCGGGCAGCGAGAGCGGCTAGGGCTATACGCCTCGACGATCGCTTTTCAGTGGTCGGCGGTATCGGTAGTCGGCTGGAGGGTGTGGGCCCGCGGATTGAGTCTCGACGAGCTGGGTTTGGTGATTCACGGGCACGGGCGGATAGTGATTGCGGCAATTGTCGGCGCCGCGACTTTGGGGAGTTTGCAATGGTTCAATTTGCGCCGGGTCGGCCGGACGCCGGGAAAGTCGCGGGAGTTTATGAAGGTGCTCGCAGAGCGGATCCTGCCTCAATCACGGGGGGAGCTGCTTGCCTATCTAGGATTGGCCATTACAGCCGGGGTTTGCGAGGAGTTCTTGTACCGAGGGTTCGTGATGGCGGCTTTGACACGAGCAGGGCTGGCCGCTTGGGGCGTGGTGCTGCTGTCCTCCGTTCTCTTTGGTCTAGCGCACCTTTACCAGGGGCGCGGTGGGCTGTTGAGCACACTGGTCATCGGCACAGTGTTCGGAACGGCCCGAATCGCGTACGATGGGATGGTTCCGGTAATGCTCTGGCATTTTGCAGTGGACGCCGTGGCAGGAGTCGCGGGCCCGAAGTACCTATTAAAGCAGGTACTTCCGAAGGCGGAGGAGATTTCCACAGAATAGTAAGCATTTAGTAACTTCTATGACTACAACCAGCCCAGCCATGCTTTCCGCAGAGACCATTCGACGTGCGCTCGGTGAATTCCAGTTGGATGTAAATGAGCAGCAAATCGTTTATATTCAACAATATATGAAGCTCTTGCTGACTTGGAATGAAAAAATAAATCTCACCGCGATTCGCGATCCTCTGGAGATACTATATCGTCATTTCTGTGAAAGCATGTATGCGGCGGTGGCGGTGCCTGTGGAAAACGGTCGGCTCGCCGACGTTGGTTCCGGCGCCGGATTTCCTGGAATTCCCCTGAAAATCATTCGCCCGGGATTGCATACATTCCTGGTTGAATCCAACATGAAAAAGGCCACCTTTCTTGCGGAAGTCCTTCGAACGATTGAACTTCCGGACACGAAGGTGCTCGTGAGTCGGTACGAGGAGCTGGGAGAAGAGCTGACGCCCCTGGACTATGCCTGCTCCCGGGCGGTAGGTGAGTTTGAGCCATTCCTGGCATGGGCGGCCTCGGAACGTGTTGCAGCTAAACAAGTTATCCTGTGGATCGGGGGCCGCGATCTGGATCAGGCCCGTAGAGGTACGGATTGGGAATGGCGTGAGCCCATCCCCGTACCGCAATCCTTGCGGCGATATTTGTTGGTGGGCACTCGAAAGAGCTGAGAGTGTCGGCGCAACGACCTGAAAGATAAGGACTTCCGTCGTCTACGGAAATACTTCTCCCCCCTGCGCAATCGATCTGTTCTGCCAGTTAGTCAACTAATTCTAGCCACAGTGCATTCCCGCTTTTGGCTCCAAAACAGTCGAGAACTGCAGTGATCGAGTTTTTTTGCGCTACTTTTTGGGTATTCCGAGGCGGAAGCGTTCCACGTGGAACATGCGAGTATCTGCGACGAGCTCAAAACCATCACCGAGAGCGCCTGACCTAAGTAGTAGATCGCAAAACGTACGTAGAAGCGATAGTTCCACGTGAAACGTCCTGCGTGGGTGCCGTCCGCCATGGCCATGAAGCTCGAATCCCGCCGTTGTATTTAATTGATCGGCTGAATGAGCTAATCCCGCTCCTCTAGAAAGTTCCAGTCGAACAATGGCCGACCATAACCGCAAATACGCGCCGCAAACCATTACACCCACAATTTGCGGGTTCCACGTGGAACAATCCCGATCCCTGTGTTGTGCAAAGTTGTTCCACGTGGAACAAGACCGGGCACTGACTCTAGGCCGATGTTCCACGTGGAACGATTTCCGGACAAATTCCACAGATCGATAGGTGTTCCACGTGAAACAAGTTGCAACCTCCATGGGATTCTGCTAACTTCCGCGAATCGGGGGACAGGTTGGCGCGCATTATCGCGGTTGCAAATCAAAAGGGAGGGGTTGGAAAGACAACCACCGCAGTGAACCTGGCGGCTTGCCTCGCCGCCTCTGAGCAATCTACCCTTCTTGTTGACTGCGATTCCCAAGCCAATGCCACCGCTGCGATTGGATTTGCCAAAGACCCCGCGCGCAGAACGCTTTACCACTGCCTCATCTTGAACGAGCCTTTTGACAAAATCGTCCAAAAGTCGCAAGTGGATGGCTTAGATGTCGTCCCCGCCGACAAAAACCTTGCGGGCGCGGCTGTAGAGCTCGTCTTAGCGGAAAATCGTGAATATAAACTGCAAGCAGTTCTCAACGAGATTCGCGACCGCTACAAATTTATCGTCCTGGATTGCCCGCCAGCTCTGGATCTTCTAACCTTGAACGCTCTCGTCTCGGCAAGCGCCGTGCTAGTTCCCATTCAATGCGAATACTTAGCTCTGGAAGGCGTATCCGAACTGTTAGACACGCTGATGCGCATCCGGCGGACCTTGAATCCTAGCCTGGAGATCGAAGGTATTCTGCTAACGATGTACGACGAGCGCACCACGCTTTCCAGGCAGGTCGCCACCGATTTGCGCAGTTTTTTTGGCGCACAAGTCTTCCAGAGCGTCATTCCGCGCAATGTACGCCTGGCCGAGGCGCCAAGCTTCGGGAAACCCATCATTTTTTACGACATTCACAGCAAAGGGGCGGAGGGTTACACCCAACTCGCCCAGGAGGTCATTGCCAATGACGCGAAACGCACTGGGCCGCGGTCTAGGAGCGCTGATTCGGGAGCCTGAGCCGCAGGCTACCGCGACACCTCAGCCTTCACCAGCAGCCCAACCACACACCACGGGAGCCGGTGCGGCCGCTGCCGCACCCGCGAAAGAGCCATCCCATCCAGGGCCGCATCAGATCGACATTGATTTGATTGAGCCGAGCCCTTACCAACCTCGCACCAGATTCCGTGAAGAGGCGCTCGACGAGCTGGCGAGGTCCATCAAGTCCAGCGGCATCATCCAGCCTTTGGTCGTTCGACCAATCGGCAACCGATTCCAGCTAATCGCCGGTGAGCGCCGTTGGAGAGCCGCGCAGCGCGCTGGCTTGACCAAAGTCTCCGCGATTGTCAGACAAGTGCCCGACGAGCTAGCTCTCGAAATGACGCTGGTAGAAAACATTCAGCGCGAGGATTTGAACGCCATTGAGGCTGCCAGGGCTTTCGAGCGATTGATGGATGAATTCCAGCTTACCCAGGAATCCGTAGCAGAGCGCACCGGCAAAGATCGCGCCACGGTTGCGAATTCCATTCGTTTGCTCAAACTCGAGCCTACGATTCAGGACTGGATCGAAGAAGGCAAGCTGACAGCCGGCCACGGCCGCGCTCTCCTGGCGGTGGCGGATTCCCCATTGAGAATGCGATACGCCCAGCGCGCAGCACGCGGCGGCCTGACCGTTCGCCAAATCGAACGGCTAGCCTCGCGCCGTTCGCGAGGAGCACGCCCGGCCACAGAGACTCACGTGGACGCAAATGTTCGCTCCGCAATCGACGAGCTCCAACGGCATCTCGGCACAAAAGTGCTTCTGCGCCAGAAGACCAGAATCCGCCCAGGCCAGCTCGTGCTCGAGTATTACGATGACGCGCAGTTGATGGGAATTTACGATCGCTTAATGAAGTAAGCCCTCCGAAGCACCGACAATTTAGCCTGTACACACGTTCCACCGTATCCTTTGGACAACTCTGCGTGCGCGATGCGTTGACTTGCGCGCACCTGGCGCTAGAGTAGGAGAGCGCTCTTGGAGAGCTTAGGAGATTAGTCATGGCGTGGAAGTGGCCCGGTTCCGCAAAGAATGGCGTCAGCGAAGAGTGGACCGGATTTATCGATCAGGGTGTCACGCTCGAAGGCACGCTGCAGCTCACCGGAACCTTCCGGATTGACGGCAACGTGAAGGGCAACATTATTTCTGAACAGACTGTTGTACTGGGCGAGCGTGCCAGAGTCGAAGGCCAGATTGAAGGCAATCGCGTAGTGATTTCCGGCCGCTTTGACGGCGTGATTTTCGCCAAAGGACGCGTCGAGATTCAGGCCAAGGGTGTCGTCACGGGCGAAGTCCATTCGCCCTGCATGGTGATTGATCCCGGCGGGATCTTTGATGGCCGATGCCACATGCTGGCGTCCTCGGACGCAGCCACCGGTGTGACGATTCCGATTCGAGCAGTAGGCCAAGCGTAGCAGGCAGGAGACTGCCAGCTCGCAGCAAACTTCACGCTTGCTTCTGCAACGCGCCATCCTTCAACGATTCGCAACCCTAGTAACTAATCTATATATAGTAATCGGACAGTACGGGGCGCCCTGCGAATGAGCCTACTCCGCGTGCACGACCGACTGCGATAGCGTCGCCGTTGCCTCTTTGATGCCCGCCTGGATGTTCGTTTCCCAATCCAAATGCGGCACCGGCGAAACCGAAGCAGCCCTGTAAAAACGCAGCGCTTCCGCGGGACGACCAAGCTTTTTTAGTGAGAGCCGGCCGGCGGCCATGAGTGCCAGCAAGGATTGCTTGTCCTTCGGATAGGCTGTCGCGAGTTTGTCATATTCAGCCACAGCGCGCTCGATATTCTGCTGACCTTCAAGCGATCGGCAAAGCTCCAGCCAAGTCCCCGCCGGTAGAAGCTGCCCGCCGGTGTTCTGAAACTCCTCGTAATCGCGCAAAGCCGCTTCGCCATCCTGCTTCTTTAGATGCAGCTGGCAAAGCTTGATCGTAGCGTCCTGATGACCGGCGGAGTTTCCGCGCCGCCAGTGCAGTTGTTGCAGCAGAACCAGCGCATCGGGTGAGTCCGGCTTCGCGGCGACGTGCTCCTCGAGTTTCTTGATGGCCTCCTCCGGCTTCCCCTGGTCGACGGCTTCCGTCGCTTTCACGATTGCCGGATCCGCGGTCCAACTTACCTTTTCTTCGATGGCGGAACTCACTTTATGCTCCAGTCCAGAGCGAGAAAGGATAAGCGCGCCAATCATTCCGAAGGCAAACCCGCCCACGTGCGCCCAATGAGCAACGCCGCCGGAATTGCGAGACATAGAGCCATAGAACAGTTCCATGAGCCCCCACAGGGGCAGCAGCCAAAGAGCAGGAGCCTTGAAACGACCCCGCACAATAAAGATCCAATAAAACATTTCAATTTTTAGCTTTGGAAAACGAACCAGGAAAGCGCCCATCAACGCGGCGACCGCCCCCGACGCCCCGAGCATGGGCACAAGGCTTCCGTGATTGAACCAGGCATGAACCTGCACCGCGAAGGCGCCGGCAAGCAGGTAAAAGATCGCGTAGATAGGGCGGCCCCAATTGTCTTCCAGGATGAAGCCGGCGAGCCAAAGGAACCACATGTTGCCGATCAGGTGCAGCCAGCCAACGTGAAGAAAATTGCAGGTTAAATAAGAAATAGCGGTCGGGTGAGCAGGCACAAACGCATAGTGAGCCAATAACGTGTTGCGCTCGAAGTCTTGAAATTTCTGCGAGAGGCCGTCCATTTCGCCTTGCAGCTCCACCGCATCATCCATCTGTCGCATGTTGGCATCCCATGCGTCCTCCGATTTGCGGTCGGACGAGGACAAACCCTTCCATTCATCAGGGTACTGCTTGGTGATGGTGTCGACTAGCTTCTGGGCATCTTCACCCTTTTTCAATTCAGGATGTGTGGCCGAGAGAAGTATCAGATGTTTGACCACCTCGACTCGCTCGGGAATGTCAGCGTCTTGGGCCTCAATCGTCCAGTGTGTGCCCAGGAACGTGATGATATTCAATGCGATGAGCGCGAACGTGACGATGGGCCATCGGCGCCCCTGCATGTTTTCGTGGCGAAGGGGGAGAAGTAGCATGCACGTTCCTTTGGCGCCGGGAGAGACTCGCGGATGAGCCGTTGCTCTCTTAAGTGTAGTGGCTTGTCCACGGCACAGATAGGAAATGGCTAAGCGATACTCGAATCAGTAAAGATTGCGCGTTACGCCACATAGGCTACATGCATATCCGAGATTGGAAGCTCCCTGCGGTCCAGCACTGAGCCGAAATAGAGCCACCGGAATGGAGCACAAATAGGGTAATGGGGTCAGCTTCCGATTAGTCGAATCACTTTTGGTCCGCGGCCCATATGACGAAGGTCAAAGCCTCACCTTTGTATCGCCCAGTAATCTCCCAGCAGCCGAGGCTCGGCAAGTGAAAGCTAACAGAAATAAAGCTATCGAGAGGTTGTGGTCCATCAGTCACCGAGCAACAGCCCACCGTGCGGGGTTCCAATGGTCTGAATGGAAACGATTATTTCTTGCCCGACCTTCGCGGAGACGTGCTTCACCTGGTCGGTCCCCATCAGGGATAGCACCTGTGGCTTGGTGCTTTCGGAAGATTTCTCCGGTTTTTGCGTTCCTGCACTGACGGAAGCACTCCATAAGAAAGCCAAAGCAGTCAGGAATACTAACTTTGCGTTCGACATCATTTCCCTCCACGAGCCGTCAACCGATAGAACGCTCGACGATTGAATCCTTGCATGCAACCTCCCGATAAACGTTGTGCCGAAACTGTTCCACGCCCAAATAGGCCGGTAAGTTGACACGTTCTAGCGGGGCGACTATCTTTCAAGAGGATTTCTCGAGAGGCCTTCTGGATGAAGATTTTGGTGATTGGCGGCGGCGGGCGCGAGCATGCACTCGTTTGGAAGCTGAAACAAAGCGCACGCGTCGAGAAGATCTGGTGTGCGCCGGGCAATGGTGGAATCGCTGAAGACGCGGAATGTATCGCTGTCGATACCAGCAATGTCGCGGAACTCGTTGCGCTGGCCGAAAGGCTCGGGCCGGACCTGACAGTTGTTGGGCCGGAGTTACCGCTTGTGAATGGAATTTCAGACGCATTTGCGCAGCGAAACTGGCCCGTCGTGGGCCCGTCGCGCCAAGCGGCGCAGCTCGAAGGCAGCAAGATTTTCTCCAAAGAATTTCTGCTTCGTCACAATATTCCGACAGCGCAAATGTACGGCACCTATGATTCGCCGCGTGATGCTTACGCCGCTTTGAATGGCGTGAACTGGCCACTGGTGATCAAGGCCGATGGATTGTGCGCCGGCAAGGGAGTGGTTCTGGCCCCGGATGCTGAGAGTGCCAAACAATTCCTGGCCTCAGCCATGGAGAAAAATGAGCTAGGCCTTGGCGGACATCGTGTTCTTCTGGAAGAGACGCTCGAAGGCGACGAGTTGTCGTTTATCCTGCTCACAGACGGCGAGCGCTACGCGCCCCTTGTCCTGACCCGGGATCATAAGCGCGTTTTTGATGGCAACCGCGGGCCTAATACAGGTGGCATGGGGGCATACTCGTCGGACGAGTTGCTGCCAGCCGATCTATGCAATACCGTGATTTCTACGATTGTTGAACCCACACTCCGCGGCCTGGCCAGTGACGGCATTCCCTACCAAGGTTTCCTCTACGTTGGCTTGATGCTCACCAAGGAAGGGCCGAAGGTTCTGGAGTTCAATTGCAGGTTAGGCGATCCGGAAGCACAGGCGATCGTGGCGCGGATGGACTTCGACCTGGCCGAAGTCTTGGCAGAGGCGGCGGCAATGCGGTTACATCCTGCGAAATTGCGCTGGAAGGATGGGGCAAGCGTTTGCGTGGTGTTGACCTCCGGCGGCTATCCTGGAAAATTTGAGACCGGGAAGAGGATTGATGGGCTAACCGCCATTCATGGAAATAGCGGTGTGCAAGTCTTCCACGCTGGCTCGCGGCGTGAAGCCCAGAATCTCGTCACGAGTGGTGGGCGCGTGCTGGGTGTGACGGCCGCGTCTAACTCCCTTGATGCCGCTTTGCAGTTAGCCTATCAAGCCGCTGCAAAAATTCATTTTGACGGCATGCACTATCGCAAGGATATCGGTGCACACTCGGGCCGAGTCAAAGCTGCAGGAGATTAAAACCGTGCCACGCGTCTTGAAATTGTTCCGCGCCCCCAAGCGAGGCTGGCCCATGGAGGAACTCCCGGAAGTGGCGGCCATTCAGGATATGGGGCTCGAGGGGTGCGCTCACAAGAGCCCGGATGGAAAGCGCCAGGTATTACTCGTCGACCGCGAGTCGCTGGACGCGCTCGACCTCGGCCCAGGAATGATCCGCGAAAACATCACAACGGAAGGGCTGAACGTCAACGGCCTTCAGCCTGGCGAATCCTTGCGAGTGGGCGAGGCGCTATTCGAAGTGACCATGGCCTGTACTCCCTGCGGGCAGATGGAAGACTTGCGTCCCGGTTTGCGAAAAGAAATCCGAGGTCGTCGCGGAATGTTTTGCAGGATTGTAAAGGGCGGCACCATCCGGCGGGGCGACACCATCGAGAAGCTCGCCTGAACAAATACAGCCTCCTGCCTCTGGCTGTAAGCTGTCAGCCGTGCGCTGTCAGCCCAGCAATGGTCACTGCGGAGGCTTGACCTTGCGGTGCAGAGATGGCGCATCGGGTGGTTGATTTTTATCTTCCTTGGCTTTTTCGACGGGCTCATCCGGCGGCACGACCCAATCAAAACCACTCTCGGTGATCGTGCCTAGAATAAACGCCGCCTTCTCCGAAATAAGCGGAATCACAGCTCGCAGAAAGTCCGTGGCATCCTGCGGAGCCGCTTTGTTCGCCTGGCCGTGGTCGATGTTTTCCGCGACTTTTGAAAGCTTCGGATCCGCTCGATACACTTTCTCAATGTCAGGATCGTTTCCCGCGATGAGTTGCTGCAGCGTCGGTCCCGGTATCGTTTCCGGATAGCGAATTTCCACCAGAGTTTTCGGCGCTTTCTTTTCCGGAGGATAGAGCTGCGTGAACCGCGGCCGGAGCAGACGCGTCTGCCAGAAGTCGCCGCGCGTTGCGAGCTCTTCCTGATGTATGTGGTATTCGATGGTCCAAACCTCCGGGCCGTAGTCGTCCGGCGCATACCCAATGAGCACCACTTCAAACAGAGGCTCATCCGGCTTGAATTCGATCTTGCGATGGAGTTGAGAAACGAGCGGGCGCAGACGCTCTAGAAACGCGACACCGATGACATCCAGATCTGGCGCGACTTCATCGGGGTCCCCCGAATAATGGGGATTCTTGCCGGTGAGGTGAGGAAAGTCCCTGTCCAGGCGCACGGGTTTGGGGTCGCTCGTTACACGCCATTCGGAGGCTCCCAAAAGAACGGCGATGTGGCTGCGATCGATGCTCAGGACTCGTGGAGGAATGGAGCTCGGCTCGAACGGTTGGTCGATGGCTGCGAAAACAATTTTGTCACGCGCAACATGAACGATGACGCGGCCGCCGGCCAGGTTTGCCACGATTTCATCGCCGCGTTCGCGCTCCTGCGCGTGTGAGAGAGTCGCGGAGACGACGAGTAGAACCACGAGCAAGGAAAATAGTAACCTGTTAAACCTCAAAGGAACGCTCACCTTCCGGGCAACCGCGCATTTCTAGAAAGCTACCACAAGCGCTCGTCAGCGTGCCATGGAGCGAGTAAAATAGAGAATCAGGCGAAGGAGAGTCAAAGAGACCATGGGATTGCGAAAAGCGAAGAGCATTAAGCACAACGGCAAGAAGTTGATGGACATTCTGGAAGCCCACACGCGATTTTTCAGTGGAAAAGAAGGCGGGGCGCGAGCGGACTTGGCCGGCGCGGATCTTTCGCGCGCCGATCTCCAGGCCATTAATTTGAGCGGGGCGATTTTGCGGGGCGCGAATCTTGAGGGCTCGGATTTGCGAAAGGCCAAGCTCCCTGGCGCGGATTTGACCGGAGCAAATCTTCGCAAAGCCGACTTGCGAAACACGGACATGACGGAAGCGATTTTGCCCGGTGCGGATTTGACGGAAGCGCAAGCCAGCGGCGTGGAATTTTTTCGCTGCGATCTTTCGAACGCGATTTTTCATCGCGCTCGATTGCGAAACGTAAATTTACGATTAGCTAACGTAACTGGAGCAAAATTCGCCGGGGCCGATATGGGCGTGGCGATTTTAAGAGAAACGGATTTGACCGGAGCGGACCTTTCGGGCGTGGATCTTTCCACGACACTCATGCCGAAGGGCTACGCCGCGCAGCAAGCAAAACAAAAGAGCGCCTAGTTTCTGGAGCGCGTAGTTCTTGAAGCATAGTTCTTTGAGAATAGTTCCTGGAGCGCATGGCTCGGCATGCGTCAGGCGGCATCCAAGCACCGCCACCAGGCGGGCGACTACCGATTCGTCATCGCGGAAGGCAAAGAGTAGTTCGTTACAGGCAATGTTTGCCGGGCAGCGCCTGGCGCGTAATTCTTGGAGCAGAGGAGCGCTAGCGTTAATGGCAAACGACATCTCAGCGTGGTAGCCTCTGGCGGAAGCGAAATATTCCTTCATGTGACCTGTGGCCACTCCCGCGACACAACTCGACGCCGCTGAAGTACGCGAACGCGTACTGGAAGTGATTCGCAGCTTGCTCAAGGAGTTGGGCAGCCGCGGCGCGTTGCCGATGCTCAGCGGTGCGTCGCAACTCGATCGCGATTTGGGACTCGGCAGCCTGGAGCGCGTGGAGTTACTCGCGCGGCTGGAGACGGCGTTTGGCGTGCGGCTGCCGGATCAAGTTGTAGCGGAAGCAAATACTCCGGAAGACTTGGCGAAAGCTCTCCTTGTGGCGCCGGGAGCGGAGACGCTGGACGACGAAGCAGCGTCTGCTTTACGTGCTGCTGTTACCACACAAAAACTTCATCGCGAAGCGGAAGATACCGGCATCTTCTCGACTGAGACGCTGCTTGACGTGCTTCGCTATCGCGCGATGCACGAAGCCGGGCGCACGCACCTGTTGATCACCGAAGAGTCCGAGGGAAGAGAACGAAGCGTGACGCTGACGTTTGGCGAACTTTACGAGGCGGCGCAACGTTGCGCAGCGGAGTTGGCGCGGCGCGGCGTGCCTGCCGGGGGACGCGTGGCGCTGATGCTGCCAACATCGCGCGCGTTTTTTGTTTCTTACGCAGGAATTCTGCTGGCGGGCGCGATTCCTGTGCCGATTTACCCACCGTTCCGTGCCGACCGCATCGAAGAATATGCTTCGCGGCAGTCGGCCATCCTCAAAAATGCGGAAGTGTGCCTGCTATTGACGTTTCGCCAAGCAGAAGCGGTGGCGCGTCTGCTAAAACCGCGCGTGCCTTCGCTCGCCGAAGTCGCCGACGCTGAGAAATTGATCGACGCAGCGGACAAAGCTCCACCGCCATCGCCAGGCGCGTTGCCGTTGCACTTGACAGGCAGCCGCGCGCGCAAAGCGAGCGACATTGCACTTCTGCAATACACTTCCGGCTCGACGGGCGATCCAAAGGGCGTCGTGCTGACGCACGCGAATCTGCTCGCGAACATGCGAGCGATCGGGGAGGCGGTGGCGCTGGGCCCCGGGGATGTGGGCGTGAGCTGGCTTCCGCTGTATCACGACATGGGACTGATTGGCGCATGGCTCACGTTGTTGCATTTTGGAGTGCCCCTCGCGGTAATGTCGCCACTCGCGTTTCTCACGCGGCCGGAGAAGTGGCTGAAGGCGTTTCAGAAATACGGCGGAACGATTTCCGCGGCGCCGAATTTTGCGTATGAGCTGTGCGTGCGGAAAATTGCCGACAAAGATATCGAAGGCGTTGATTTGAGCCATTGGCGAGCGGCGTTGAACGGCGCGGAACCGGTGAATCCCGACACCCTGGAGCGCTTTGCAAAACGATTTGCACCGTACGGTTTTCGGCGCGAGGCGCAACTTCCCGTGTACGGGCTTGCGGAGGCTTCGTTGGGCGTAACGTTCCCGCCGCTAAATCGCGGGCCACTGATCGACCGCATCGACCGCGAGGTATTCACCGCAGAGGGGCGCGCAGTAGCGGCAGCGACGGGCGACGCGACAGCGATTTCTTTCGTTTCTTCCGGCAAACCGATTCCCTTGCATGAAGTGCAAATTGTGGATTCAAGCGGAAAAGAAGTGCCGGATCGGACAGAAGGTTTCCTGTGGTTCCGCGGGCCTTCGGCGACGAGCGGCTACTATCGCAATCCGGAAGCGACGGAGAAACTGCTTCCCATGGGGCCGGCGCTGAATGATGGCGAGTATGCGTGGGTGAACAGCGGCGATCGCGCGTACTTCGCTGACGGAGAAATCTACGTCACGGGACGCGTGAAGGACATCATCATCAAAGGCGGCAGAAATCTTTATCCGCACGAAGTCGAAGAGCTGGCGGGGCGGGCGGAGGGAATTCGCAAGGGCTGCATCGTTGCGTTCGGTCTGAAAGACGAAGTATCCGGGACAGAGAAACTGATCGTGGTAGCGGAATCCCGTGAGCGCGAGGCATCGCGCCGTGCGGCGATTGTGGCGGCGGTGACGCAACAAGTCGGGGAAGGACTGGGACTTCCGCCGGACCGCGTCGAACTCATACCGCCGGGAAGCATTCCAAAAACGTCGAGCGGAAAATTGCGCCGCGAGGAAACGAAGCAGCTTTACCTCGCGGGAAAATTGTCCGAGGGCAAAGCGCCGGCGTGGGTGCAGATCGCGCGGCTGGCTACGTCCAGCGCGGTGCGCACCGGCGGAAGAGAGATATGGGCCGGCGTGCGACGCGGGTTGGAAATTCTCTACGGTCTCTACTTCATCCCCGTCTTTTTAGTGTGGATCGTGCCGACGTGGATCATCGTGCATTTCATCAGCGACTACCGCAAAGCGGGGCGCTTTACATCGGCAGCGCTCAAAGTCTTGTTCGTGCTGATCGGTTGCCGCGTGCGCGTCGTCGGAAAAGAATACGTGGATACGCCGGGCGCGAGGGTGTATGCGGCGAATCACACGAGCTATTTTGATGTGCTGGCGCTGATGCTGGGCTTGGGTGTGCCGTACCGGTTCGTGGCCAAGATGGAAGTGGGAGGAATGCCGTTCATCGGGACTTTTCTAAAGCAGATGCGGCACACGAAATTTGACCGCAGCGATCCGCAATCGCGGCTGCGGCAATCGGAAGAATTGGAAAAGTTGTTGCGCGAGGGCGAATCTGTTTTTGTTTTTCCGGAAGGCACATTCACCAAAGAGGATGGCGTGCGGCCGTTCCAGCTTGGCGCGTTCAAAGCGGCGGTGGATGCGGGCGTGCCGATCGTCCCGGTTTCGCTGGCGGGGACGCGCAGGTTTCTGCGCGATGGAACGTACCTGCCGCGGCCGACGAGCGTCACGATTACGGTCTCGGAGCCGATCTATCCACGGGTGACAAGCGATGCCGCTAAGGCGGAAGAAAAGTCAGCGTGGCATGAACTCATCCGCCTTCGCGATACGACGCGCGAAGCGATTGCGCGTCACTCCGGCGAACCACTTTTGTAATAGAGTCTGCGTCTTAGCCGCCCCGGCGCGGTAACTTTTCTTCCCGCAAATATTTCTTCCAAGTTGCAACTGGAGGCCGCGGAGAAGCATCTTTATGTACAACAGAAAAATGAAAATGCGGACTGCTGCCTTCCTGCCTTGGGCACACCGCTAGCCGCGAAGCCGCGCATAGAACACGCCGGCTCGCGCAGACAATTCAATTTATTGGAGGATTTATGAGAATGCGGATAGTTGTGTCTCTACTGGCTTTTCTTTACCTGTGCGGAGGAGCTGCGTACGCGCAAGAAACGCCGAATAAACTGGATATTTTTGCGGGCTATTCCTACGTGAGGGCAAATCCCGGACCGACGAGCGGGGGCAGTTTCAGCCTGAATGGCGGAAGCGCTTCCGCGACGTATCACATCCGAGATTGGGTGAGTGGCGTCGCGGATTTCGGCGGCTATCACAACGGAAATATCTTGGGGAGTGGAGTGGATGGCACACTTTCGACGTATCTTTTCGGGCCGCGGTTTTCTTACCGCAGCTACCACCACTTCAAACCATTTGCCGAAACGCTGTTTGGTGTGGGGCATGCGGGAGCTAGCATTGCCGGCGGCGCGAACGGATCGCAAAATGCATTTGCGATGGCGATTGGCGGCGGCGTGGACTACCGGATCGGAAGGCGGCTGTCCTTGCGGCCGCTGCAGGTGGATTATTTGTTGACGCGCTTCAAGGAAGGGACTCCCAACAATCAGACGCAGAACAATTTGCGAGCGTCGACGGGGATTGTGTTTCATTTCTAAGAACCAGACCGCCGAAAGAATAACTGACGATTCGGTAGCCCGGTGCAGGCAGGGGGGCCGCGCGTTTGTAAAGGCAGGCACGGCCCTTTGCACCTTTTCAGGATGAAAATCACGGCTGACAGCTCACAGTCAGAAGGCTGGATTTGTTTAGAGGCCAGCGGTACGAGGCCGTTTTCAGGGCAGCAGTATGAGCAGGAAAAATCGAGGCCGCCTTTTTTAAGGGCGGCCCTTTTTCTGCGGAGGCGAATCTTCAGTTAGCGGTTAGTGCTGGAGCGTGTAAATCACCGTGATGTACGTTTCGATCTCGACGGGTTGGCCGTTGAGAACGGTGGGACGGTAACGCCACTGGGTCACGGCGTCCTTGGCGGAGTTCAAGAAGAGAGCATCGCCGCTGACCACCTGCAACGATTGAATCGTCCCATCGGTGGCAATGATTGCGCGCAGCTCGACTTGGCCTTCTTTATGAATTTGTCGCGCGAGCGGTGGGTATACCGGCTCGACTCGTCGAATCAGCATGGCGGACTCGAGGTGAGTCATGACCACGCGGTGCGGAGGCGGCGGGTTCAGGTCGGCAGGACGCTCCGGAGCCCTGGTGTCAACGATCGGAAGGCAGGCGGCACAGGGAGTTGTTGATACAGGCCCTGAAGGAAATCCGGGAGGTTCTGGCGACGCCGGCTCGGGGCGCATATCAATTCGCCCAGGAATGACTGGCGGCTGATAGATAGTGTTGTCCGTAGAAATTCGCGGGTGAGGCGTGTTAGGCCGAGCAGGAGTTTCAGGAGGCGCGGGTGCTCTGTTTGGATAATACGGCGGAATGGGCACCGCGCTGGCCAAGGCGATGCGCTCAGGTTTTCCGAACAAGGGGACGAGAATGATCGCCGTGAGAATGGCGGCTTGCGTGGCGATGGAAATGAACAGCGCGCGACGACGAATGCTGCGCTGACGCGCACGCTGTTCGGGCGTGCCTTCGACGAAACAGCCTTGCAGGGAACCAAATTCGTTTTGCGGACTTGGGTTGGAACTAGGACCGGGTTCGATAGACATCACACACCTCCACAGAAAAGTTCTGCGAGCGAGAACAGAAACTTTTGCGACGCCGGCTTCCTGTGGGTTGCTCAAAAACCGCAGGAGACCGGCGCCGCGCTCGCAGGGATGTGAGGTGCGCGCGTCCTCTGTGATATTGGACACCGGGATCGTGGACAAGTTCCCGAGCGCCACCAGCAATCGCTGTCTGCTTGTTCGCAAGTGGCAGCAGCCGACGGTAGTGGGTCAGCTCCCGGTAACCGGTTGCCGGCCCAACCGGTCGACGCTGTCGAAATCCAGGAGTAGAATGCCTCCGAATCACGCGAACGGAATCTTCAGAGAGCGTCGAACACGTTCGTCAGCCCAGACGAATCGCTTCGCGGAGTTGGGACGGAGGAGGGATAAACAATGGCTACTGGCGGAAGTGGAGCGGCTGTGGGCACAGAGGCCGACGTACGTGACCAGATCATCGCGTTCAAGCGCAAGCTCGCGCCGCGTCGCGAGGCCTTGAAACACGCCTACGAAGAGGCGAGGGACTACGTCAAGCGAGCTGTCGACATCGTCCTCAGAGAGACCGCCGCAGGGCGTGCCGTGGTGCCCGAACTAAATTACGCCGACATAAGGAGCAACACGGTACCGGAAGCAATCCGTCAGTCGATCCGAAAAAGCGGCTGTGCGGTTGTTCGCGGAGTGTTCCCCGCTGATGTCGCGCGCGACTGGTTCGCGGAAGTCGGCGAGTATCTAGAGACGAACCACTACGAAGAACTGGAAGTCGAGAAACGGAGTCTCGACAAGTACTTCTCGGCTCTCAAAGCCGGGAAGCCGCAAGTCTTCAACGTCTACTGGTCCAGGCCGCAGGTCATGGCGCGTCAGGACGCGAGGCTTGCCGAGACACGTGCCTTTCTCGATCGCCTGTGGAAATACGAAGGCGTCTTCAACCCCGACCGGCAGTGTACGTACGCTGACCGTGTGCGGCGGCGGCAGCCCGGGGACAAGACGCTTGGACTTTCCCCACACATGGATGCGGGCACTGTCGAGCGCTGGATCGATCCTGGCTACCAGCAGGTGTACGAGAACATCTTCAGCGGTGACTGGCGCGGTTACGACCCGTTTGACGCCATGCATCGATTGAAGACCCGTGAGATTCCGTCGCCGGCGGTGTGCAGTATGTTCCGCACCTATCAGGGCTGGACGGCACTGACGCGCCAAGGGCCAAAGGACGGCACTCTGCGCCTCATTCCGATCGCGGAAGGCATAGCCTTTGTGCTCCTTCGCGCGCTTCAGGACGACGTGGACGAGGCGGATCTTTGCGGCGCAGCCCCGGGCCGTGCGCTCGGGGTCAGCCCCGAGTGGCACTCCGATCTCATCGCTGGCCTGGTCTCGATCCCGGAGGTCATGCCCGGCGACACGGTGTTCTGGCACACCGACATCTGCCATGCTGTCGGCGACGAGCACGCAGGTAGCGAGTACGCCAGCGTCATCTACATCGGCTCTGCGCCCGACTGCCCGAAGAATCGCGCATATCTTCCGAAACAAAGGCAAGCCTTTCTCCAAGGGCGTTCGGCCCCTGACTTCGCTGCCATGGACTTCGAAGTAGATTTCAAGGGTCGTGCCACCGAGGAGGACCTGACGGATCTGGGGCGCGCTCAAATGGGCTTCTGAGGATCGTGAAGAGGTAGCGCAGCCGGACGACGTGGAACGGATGCCGGAGTGCCGAGCGGCAACTGTATCTTATTGATTATAGAGCGCTTATTTCAATGAACCGAAAACGCATGCTGGCGCATCCCATGGGTGTGGACGTGGATCTGAAGGAGGGTTATCCCGATGGAAGGGCGTAATGTCGAGACAATAGGCGTGCGCCGCACGGGTTGGGCTGCTCTAGACCGCGATCCGCAGCAGGACAAGGTGGAATTTGTGTGTCCGTACTGCGGTGAACGGGACGAGAAGAACGCCAGACGCGAGCGGGCTTTGTATCATTTTACGGATGGCTTTTTGCAGGATTTGCAGGGAGAAGTGACGCAGTGCCATTCCTGCAAGCGATCGCTGCGCGTGGTTCCTGTGGTGTTGCTGCACGACCAGGACGAAGAGCGGCGATTTGAAGCTGTCTTCTCGGACGAATTGGCTGGTGCCGCGAAAAATTAATTCGTTTTGATAAAGGAAAATGGAAACGGGGCGCATCTTATGGCGCCCCGTTTTTTTTGCTCGTTTTTTGCTTATGGCGAAAAACTAGTAGCGGTGCCAGCAGCCGAAGCGGTCAAAGTAGCCGTGGCGAAGAGCTTCGCGCCGCTCAAAGCGCCAGTGGTCAGCGGCCGGGCTGTAAAAGCCGCGATGGACGATGGCTTCGTCCAGACGATAGTTATCGTAGCGCACGCGATCGCGCTCATCCGCTTGTGCGTTGGGTGCACCCACGAAACTCAGAGCGCCTCCGAGAACAACCGCAGCCAGAACAGCCTTGCCGAGCACGGACTTAAGAACATTTGTGAACATTGCGTCCTCCCGGGCGTCTCCAGGACTGGTCTCGGGTTGCGCCCTATATAAAGAATCAAACGCGTTGTTGGTGCAAATGTTGCGGGGGCGGAGAGGGAGCAGAGAGTTAGAAGATGGATTTAGTAAGCCTGCAAGAAGGGATCGGCTTCCATGTGATATTTCTCGAGGCCGGCGCGAACGTGATCGAAAGCTTCGTCGACGCCGTCGGCGAACTGAAGCATTTTGTATTCCTCTTCACTGATGGTGCCCCAGTTGACCATGGCTTTCCAGTTGAGCACTTTGTCCCAATATTTGCGGCCGTAGATGAGAATGATGTTGTGCTTGGCGAGCTTGCCTGTTTGGAGAAGCGTGAGCATTTCCCAGAGTTCGTCCATGGTGCCGAAGCCCCCGGGAAAAACGATGAGGGCTTTGGCGATTTGCGCGAACCAGAGTTTGCGCATAAAGAAATAGTGGAAATTAAAGCTGAGTTCGGGACTGATGTAGGCGTTGGCAAACTGCTCGTGCGGCAGCTCGATGGAAAGGCCGATGGACTTGCCGCCCGCTTCGGTTGCGCCGCGATTGGCGGCTTCCATGATGCCGGGACCGCCGCCGGAGCAGACGACGAAGCGGCGCGGCCTGGGTCCGAGCGTGAGAGACCAGGAAGTGATCTTGTGGGAGAGCTCACGGGCTTCCTCGTAGTAGCGGGACATTTCGAGAAGGCTCTTGGCGTGGCGCAGTTCGCCGCGATGCCGCGCCCGGGCCGAGGCAGACAGCTTTTTGAGGTTTTCGTTTTTCAGCCGAGTGACGCGCGCTTGCGCGGTTTCGTGAGACTCGATGCGGGCGGAGCCGAACATGACGATGGTGTCGGCGATGCCTTCCTTTTTTAGCTGAACGAGGGGATGGAGGTATTCCGCCAGGATGCGCAGTGGCCGCGCGGGGGTGCTTTGGAGGAAATGAGAATCTTCATGGGGCGCATGGGGCGCGTGTTGGGGCTTGAGCTTGGGGTGTCCTGCGGACATGGGGTTTTCTCTCCAAAAGATGCAAACCATCATTGTAGGAATCGCAGAGGCGCGCGGCAACGTCTTCCGGCGTGGGTGCGTCGAATTGAGTACACTGCGGGAACTGGGCCCTTTGTGTCGGGGGGACGTAATGAAAGAAAACTTAGGTAGATGCGGGCTGCTGGTGGCTGTCCTGCTTACGGGCGGCGTGGGAGCGCGGGCACAGGCTCCGGAAGGGCCGATTGCGCCGAAGCCGGGACAAGCGGTACAGATCGTTCCGCCGGATGTGCAGGCGGGGCTGAAAGTACGCGTGGCGCTGGTGAACATGCCGGTGACGGTGCGCGACGCGAAGGGCGACATGGTGCATGACCTGGAGGCGACGAATTTTCGGATTTTGGATAACGGCATCGAGCAAAAGATCACGCATTTCGATTTGGGAGGCGATCCGGTTTCGCTGGTGATTTTAATTGAGACGAGTTCGCGCATCGCGCCGATTCTTCCGGAGCTTCGGAAGACGGGGATTATTCTTACGCAGACGGTGATGGTGTCGTCGGGCGAGGCGGCGGTGGTGGGGTTCAACGATGCGGTGGACAAACTGCAGGATTTCACGAGCGACGCCGACTTGATTGAGAACACCGTGTCGCGCTTGCAGACGGGGACTTCCGGGTCGAAGTTATATGATGCGATGGCCGTGGGCGTGGAGATGCTCAGCAGCCGCATGCCGCAGCCTTCAGCAGAGAAACCGGGAAGACGGCGCGTAATGCTGGTCATGTCGGAGACGGTGGATGCGGGGAGCGAAGCGAAGCTGGGCGAAGTGCTGCGAAAGGCTCAGCTTGCGAATGTGGCGATTTACAGTGTGGGGCTTTCGACGACGCGATCGGAATTGAAAGGCAAACCGAGAGACAACGCGCCGGTGCCGATCGCGCCGCCGGGCATTATGACGCTGCCGGCGCCGCCCGGAACGATTCAGACACCTACGAGCGAAGAGAATCGTAACGCGGGGGTGGACCTCATGGGGCTGGCGATATGGGCCGTGCAACATGCGGATAACAAGGTGAAAGATCACGCGATGGACGTGGCTTGCGTGGCGACGGGCGGGGCGCACCTTTCTACGTACAAAGATCGGTCGATTGAGAAGGCGATTGACGAGATTGGCGGGGAGCTGCATTCGCAATACGACATCGGCTATGCGCCGTCGGATGCGAATGACATCGGTTACCACGAAATTAAAGTGGATGTGGATCGCAAGAACTTGAAGGTACGGACGCGGCCGGGGTATTACGTGGCGCCGCCGGAAGGCTGACAACTTCGTTCCGAAGAATTAGAGGACTTGCTTCCAGAAACTGGCGTCGCGCGAGGCGAGGAGGGAGTCCTTTCGGGCGTTCCAGCGGAGGAAGTGTGGCGTGTTGATGTGGCGGGAATGGGCTTCCCGGCTGGCCCAGACTTCGTGGAGCAGGTAGGCGGTTGGGGCTTCTGCCGAGCGATGCAAGTCATAGGTGAGGCAGCCGTCTTCTTTGCGTGTGGGGCCTACCAGGGCGCGGAGCTCGGCTTCGAGGAGCATTTCCTGGCCGTCGCGTGGGCGAAGCTGAACGATGAGGGTGACGGCTTCTTTGGGGAGCTTGGTGGTCTTGGCCGGCCGTGATTTGCGCGGACGAGCAGGCTTTTTTTTGGCTTTGCGCTTCGCCATAATGGGCGGGATTCTACTCTAATAGGGCTGGAAAATTCCAATCCACTAAGGCGGCAACCCGGGGTCGCGAACCATCAGGGGCGCGTGCATCAGGATTGCGCCTCGCGCTCCAGCGCGCGTCGCCGCCAGCAATTCCGCGCAAGAGCCACCGTTCGAGAAGCCGGCATAGACCAAATCACGCGGCAACTTCTCTGCGGCCGCGACGGCTCGTTCAAGCAACTTGTCGAATCCGAGTTCCTGGATCTTCCGGACGGCGTCACTGCGATCGGTAAACACCTCGCCGTCGTACAGATCGGGAGTGTGAACTATGTGTCCCGCCGCACGCAATCTGTCGGCAAACGCAATGACGGCCGGCCTGAGTCCATACGCTGCGTGGTAAACAACAACTTCTTGCTTGTATGTGATGTCGTGGGGCGACAACGGCTGCATCGTTTAGCTCACTCAACTGGATCGCGTAGAAACATCACGTATGTATTTAATTGTAGCCAGGTTGTTGGCAATGAGTCTTTTCATGACGTTTGGCCAGCAAATCCGGACGCAGGCTCGACGGCGAGCCGCGACTGGCACTATTTTTCGGCTAGTTTGCGGCCAGCGTTGAGGCTGTCGAAATTCAGGATGGTGTTGAGAACGAGCGAATAGGTGCCGCGGGTTTCGCCGCGGTAGACCGGATTAATGGAAAAGAGGACGACGTGGCCGCTGCCGGTGGGCACGTCGATAACGGCAGCGTGCTGCGCGATTTCATCGCCGCCTTCGACGAGTCCTGAGACGAGTAATTCCTTGCTGTCGGCGTAGCGGAAGATGACTCGCGCGCGATTGGCGGGCGGAATCACCCGGTAATTGTTGTGAAGTTGTTCGTCGGTGAGGAGAGGATTTTCCCAGATTTCAGCTTTCGGCTCTTCGAGAACTTCGATGCCGGGACGGCCGACCGTGAAGTCCGGATCATCCGCAGTGCCGCGGCCGGTGGGGCGTGTGCGCATCTCTGCGCCGAGGCGGCGGCCGCCGCGCGCGCCAGAAACACTGCTGAGGGAAAAAATCGGGCCGTTGTCGCAGTAGGCGGAGAGTTTTTCGTCGTAGCCGTAGGCGATAGGGCTGGCGGCGTCCACGAGGCGAGTGCCAACGACGGAGCCGACGATTTTCATGCGTTGCGCGTTGCCGACGCTGACGCCGTCGGCGAGGCCGATGGAGAGAGCGAAGCGAGAGGTGTCGGTAGCGGTGAGGAGGACGCCACCCTTGTTGACGAAGTTCTGGAGATTGGCGACGCCATCCCAGCCGAGGCCGGGGCGCATGTCGTCGGTGGAATCATTTTTGCCGACCAGATTGGGAGTTTCCGGAGTAGTTTTCCACGGGAGCGGATTGCCCCAGGCGCTGGGAAGGCCGTTGATGATGGCGGTGGGGCTGGAGAAAAAGCCGACGGGCGGAAAGAGGATGACGTCGTACTTGGCATTAAGGTCGCTCGTTTTGGAGACGACTTGCGTGCTGATGTAGTCGTAGGGGATGCCGAGATTGTCGAGCGCGATGCGCCACCAGCCTTCGGCTTGCGTGCTGAGCCAGGTGTGGACGAACGCGATTCGGGCGGCGCGGACGGGGTGCGTTTTGACGTTAGGCATTGCGGAGACTGGCGTAGCCTGCAAACCCAGATCGGAAATCGCGTCGTTCAGTTGGGTGCGTGTGGCGTTGCGAATGAGAAAAGAGCCGCGAGTGAATTTTTTGCCGGTGAGTTCGAATGGTTCTTCGGCGGCTTCGATGGATGCGTCGCGCAATTTATAGCGTAGAGTGGCTAGCGTCGGCTCGGCGTTATTGTTGATCGCGTAGATCGTGGCGTCGCCGCTCACGCTTGAGGGCGCATGAATTCCTTTCACGCGCTCCATGGCGACATCGAGGACTTTGGGATCGGTGACGCGTGTAACTTCGACGCCGAAGAGTTCGCCGAAGGTCCAGCCGGTGTCGTCGTAGGGCGTTTTCTGCGGATCGTCGGGGCTCCAGTATTGGTAATCGAGGAGTGCGTCGGCGATGCGTGAGTAGGGCTGGTCCATGCGCACGATGTAACTGCCGGCAGGAAATTCGCGCGTGGTGGGAGCGGGGGGCGCGTCTTTTTCTTTCGAGTCTTTGGTATCTTTTTTCGGCTTCGCCGATTTTTTTACGGGAAGTGTAACGGTAAAGGCTGACGTCGCACGTGAAATTTCTACGGCCTGCTTTTGCAGGACGCGCAGCAGTTCGGCTTGCGAGCTGGTACGCGGGTCGTCGGCGGGCAAGACATAGGCGGCGGGGCCTTCCGCGCCGGGCTTAGTGACGGAGCGTTTTGCTTTGAGATAGAAATTCTTGAGGAAGAGGTGCTTGTTCTCATTGAAGTAGTGTAGCGAGGTGAGAAGGCCAGTCTGTTCGTAATTGTTGTTGTCGCGTTGCGACCAGAGCGTTTTGGGTAGCGGTGGATTCTGTTTGTACCAAGTGCGAGCGTATTCCTCGGGTTCGAGAGTACGCGGAAGCGTGTCGGCACCGCCGTTGCCGAAGGTTTCGTAGAGACGGCTGATGCCGTTGTGCATGGCAGCGATGAACATCAGATAGCCAGGCGACCATGTGTCGAATACGCCGTGCGTGAAAACGCCGGGCATACCGAACTTGGTCATATCGGAAACGTTGCGCCAGCCAATCATTTCCCATTCGTCGGTGAGAATGGGATCGACCCAGGCGTTGAAAGGGCCGTCGCCAGCAGTGTTGTCGTAGAGATAGGGGACGGATTCGTGGAGATCGTGCAGGACTTGAGCTTTCCAGTCGACATAGGTGTTGAGCACATTTTCGGTGAGCTTGAGCGTGACGCCCATGGCGTCGCGGTTGTTGTCGTGCGCGACGTACTTACCCCAGTAGATGAGCGGCGGATAAAAATCCTTCGCGTGAGAGAGATGCCAGCGATAGATGTCCACCATGCGGTCGCGGCCGTCGACTTCGACGACTGGCGTGATGAGCGTGATCATGCCGTCGCGGATTTCGCGGATGTAGGGGCTTTCGTCGACGGTGAGGCGGTAGGCGAGTTCCATCAGAGCGGTGGGCGCGCCGGTTTCGGGAGAGTGAATCGTTCCGGTGATGTAGTAGACCGGGACGGACTGCGCGACGATGCGGTCGGCTTCCGCGTCGTCGAGTTTGATGGTGCGAGGATCGGCGAGTTTCGCGAGGCGAGCGCGATTTTCATCGAGATTCTTTAGATTTTCGGGGGAGGAAACGGCCACTGCGATCATCTCGCGGCCTTCTTCCGTTTTGCCAATGGAGAAGACTTTTACTCGCGCGCTGGCTTTCTCAAGCAGGCGCATGTATTTGTACACGTCTTCGGCATAGGGGAGGATGCCCGGGGCGCCGGCGACGTCGCCGAGGACGGCTTCGGGAGTCGGGACGGTTTTCGAGGCGGGAAGATAGTCGACGAGTGGCGATGTGAAAAACGGCTGCGTCGTGTACTTTTTGATTTTCGCGGTGTACGCGTCATCGACTGGCTGCTTGGGATCGCGGGCAGGAGTGGTCTCGCCGTCGCCGCGCGCCAGCGTGCCTGCCACAGCAAGAAATACAAACAGAACGAAACCTCGCAAGAAGTGTGCGCGCGTGTTTCCGGTGCCAATCATCAGGAGCCCCCAAACGTTCGAAGTGGAGTTGCGATTGTAGCGCAGCAATTATGGAGTGGCGACAAATGTTATGCAGACCGGCGAAGGAACTTCGACAGTCTGGCCGGTGGGTGTCAGATTGCCGGTCGCCGGATCGATGTGGAAAACGACGATGTTGTTCGAATCCTGGTTTTCCGCCAATAAGTAGGCGCCGGTAGGATCGATGGCGAAGTGACGGGGCGTTTTGCCGCCAGTCAAGACCTGGCCGAGAGAAGTCAGGGTTCCCTTTTTCTCGTTGATCGCGAAAACCGTGATGCTGTCGTGGCCGCGGTTCGAGGTGTAAAGGAATTTCCCCGATGGATGAACGGAAATTTCCGCAGCTTGCTTTGGCCCGGAAAAATCCTTGGGCAGCGTGGAGATAGTTTGCAGGGACGTGAAGGCGCCGGTCTTCGCCTGATAAGAAAAGACGGTCACCGAAGAATCCATTTCACTCAGAACGTAAGCAAACTTGCCGTTGGAAGAAAACGCGAGGTGACGAGGGCCTGCGCCGGGTTTCACTTTCGCAAAGCCCGAAAGCAACGGCGTGAAGAGACCTTTGCTGGAGTCGAAGCCGTAGACGAGGACTTGATCAAGGCCGAGATCGGCAGCGAGTGCGAAGCGATTGTCGGGCGAAGTGCCAATCCAGTGGGCGTGGGGGCCTTCCTGGCGTTCCTTGTCGGGGCCAGAGCCTAAGTGTTGCACGAAGCCGCTGGCGGTACCGAGGGTGCCATCGTCGTGAACGGGAAATGAGGCGATGCTGCCGCCGTCGTAATTCGCAACGAGAACGTAATTGTTGGTTTTGTCGAGAGAGAGATGGCAAGGTCCGGCGCCGCGCGTGGGGACTTGATTCAAGAACTTGAGTGCGCCGGTTTTTGCGTCGATGGCGAAGGCGCTGACGGCACCGCCGGCGCCTCCGTTGAAATTCGCGATTTCATTTACGGCATAAAGATATTTTCCGTTGGGATGCACGGCCAAGAAAGAAGGGTCGATGGATTCCGTGGCGGCGCCGATGGGCGAGAGCTGGCCCTTCTCTGCATCGAAGCGGTACGCGTAAATCCCTTTGCTCGTGGTTTTTGACGTATAGGTGCCGACATAGGCGATGTACTGGGCTTTTGCAGCGGGCTTTTCGGGCGTTTGCGCTTGCGAGAGGAGAAGCAGCGGCGCGCAAAGAAATAGCAAGAACGCAAATATTCGACGTATGATTTTCATAAGGAAAAGGATTCTAGCACTATCTCACGGAGTTATAGGGGCGCCGCGTTTATTCGCTCGCGCTCAGGATAAAGCTGCGCTTGCAAAGGCAGAGGCCGCGCTATTTCTTTTCTTCTTCCTGCTCTTCCTGCAGGACGGCGGCGGCGGCGACGGAGTCGTCTTCTTCCAGGCGCAGCAAGCGGACGCCTTGTGTCGAGCGGCCGGCTTCGCGAATTTCATTCGCATGAACGCGGATGACTTTTCCGTCGTGCGTGATGATCATGACGTCCGACTCTTCCGTGACTTGCAGAGTCGCGACAACGGAGCCGTTTCGGTCGGTGGTTTTCATGTTCACCACGCCTTTGCCTCCGCGCGAGGTGATGCGGTACTCGGCCAGCGGCGTGCGCTTGCCAAAGCCTTTTTCGGCAACGGTGAGCATTAGGGTGACCAGCGAATCCTTGATCTGCTCGTTTTCCAGTTCTTCGAGATTTTGCGTGGCGATTTTGTGTTCCTTGGCGATGATTTCGAAATCGGGTTGCACGGCGTCCATGCTGACGACGTAATCGTCCTTGTCGAGGTCCATGCCGTTCACGCCGCCGGCGTTGCGGCCCATGGGACGAACTTCCGTCTCGCGGAAGAGGATCGCCTGGCCCTCGTGGCTGGCGAGGAAGATCATTTGCTTGCCGTCGGTGAGCTTGGCGCCGATGAGTTCGTCCGCGCCATCGAGATTGATAGCGATGATGCCCGTCGAGCGCGGATTGGAAAATTCCGTCAGCGTTGATTTTTTGACGGTGCCGCTCTTCGTGGCCATAAAGACGAAGCGGCCTTCTTCTTCGAGGTTCTGCGCGGCGACGAGAGCCGTGAGCTTTTCGTCTTCCTGGAATTTCACAAGGCTGGAAATGGCCTTGCCTCGCGTGGCTGCGGCAGCTTCGGGCAATTCATACACCTTGAGCCAGTACACCCGGCCTTTTGACGTGAAGAGCAAGATATAGCTGTGCGCCGAGGCGATGAACATGTGCTCGACGAAGTCTTCTTCCTTGGTGCGCGCTCCGATGCGGCCTTTGCCGCCACGCGATTGATGCCGGTAGGTATCCGCGGCCGTGCGCTTGATGTAGCCGGCATGGCTCACGGTGATGAGCATGTCGGTGTCGGCGATCAGGTCTTCGAGCTTGATCTCATCAACCTTGTCGACAATCAGAGTGCGCCGGTCGTCTCCATACGCCTTCTGCACTTCGCGCAGCTCCGCGGTGATGACCTGCTTCAGCTTTTTCTCGCTGGAGAGAATTTCCTGCAGCTCGGCAATCTGCTCGCGGATGGACTTCAATTCCTTGAGAATGTCGTCGACCGAGAGTTGCGTAAGGCGGTGGAGTTGCAACTCGAGGATGGCGTCGACTTGAATCGGCGTGAGGCCGTCAGAAACCGAACGGGTGATTTCGCCTTCGAGTCCGGCAACGCGGTACTTTCGTCCATCGAGTTTGACGCCTTCGACCTTTCGCGATTTCCCGTTCTCGGTGATAGTGACGTCTTGCTCGGAAAAATACTTGAGCAAATTTTCTTTGGCTTCGGCGCGGCTCGCGGATCCGCGGATGATGCGGATCACGTTGTCCAGATGATCGAGCGCAACTTGGTACCCGACGAGGATGTGCTCGCGCTCTTCGGCTTTGCGCAACTCATAGCGCGTGCGGCGCAGCACGACGTCGCGGCGGTGTTCGAGGAATAGCTTGATCAGCGGAATCAAGCCCAATTCGCGCGGCTGGCCGGCCACGATGGCCAGCAGGATCATGCCGAACGATTCCTGCATCTGCGTGTGCTTGAAGAGGTTGTTGAGGATGAGCTGCGATTCTTCGCCGCGCTTGATTTCGATGACGATGCGCATGCCTTCGCGCGAGGATTCGTCGCGGACGTCGGCGATGCCTTCAATCTTTTTTGTCTGCACCAATTCGGCGATGCGCTCGATCAGCTTCGATTTGTTGACCTGGTAGGGAATTTCGGTGACGACGATATTTTCGCGGTCCTTGCCGACTTCTTCGATGGCGGCCTTGGCGCGCATCATGAAGCTGCCGCGGCCGTTTTTGTAAGCGGACAAGATGCCTTCGCGGCCGGCGATGTAAGCGCCGGTCGGAAAATCCGGGCCAGGCACGATCTTCATGATTTCATTCAGCGATGTATCGGGCTTGTCGAGCAGAACGATTGCCGCTTCCACAATCTCGCGAAGGTTGTGGGGCGGAATGTTCGTGGCCATGCCCACGGCGATACCGCTGGCGCCGTTCACCAGCAAATTCGGGATGCGCGACGGCAGGACGAACGGCTCTTCGCGCGTCTGGTCAAAGTTCGGGACGAAATCGACAGTCTCTTTTTCGAGGTCGGCGAGAATATCTTCGCTGATCTTCGCCAGGCGGGCTTCCGTGTACCGCATGGCCGCCGGCGGATCGCCATCGACGGAGCCGAAATTTCCCTGGCCGTCGATCAAGGGGTACCGCATGTTGAAGTCCTGCGCCAGACGCACCAGCGCGGGATAGATTACGGCTTCACCGTGCGGATGGTAGTTGCCGGAGGTGTCGCCGCAGATCTTGGCGCACTTGCGGTAGCCGCGGTTTGAGGCGAGGCCGAGGTCGTTCATGGCCACGAGAATGCGCCGCTGCACGGGCTTGAGGCCGTCGCGCACGTCGGGCAACGCGCGAGCGATGATCACGCTCATTGCGTAGTCGAGATAAGACTTCTTCATCTCGGCTTCGATATCGACCGGCAGCAGTATCGACTTGTTTGTTTCGTCCGCCATTTACCCTCGCTGTGGCTCTAGCTCTGCGTTGCAATCGCAGGGCGGGGCAAGCCCCGCCCCTACAAGCAATGTCTATCGTTTTGCTGCGTACTCCAGCACGAAAGCCTTCACCGAATCGAACGCGTCGGCCGCATTCGTAAAACGCCGTGCCCCGAAGTGTTCTTCAAGCTGCTTCAATAGTGCGTCGCGCTCCGTTTCGCTGGCGAACTCTATCGCCACGCCACGCTCGTTGTCCGGCGCGCTCGTCGTGGTTGCGCGAAATTCGCTAACGCTTAATCCGCGCAGCCCCGGCAAGGTCGTCCAACCCAGCTGATAAATCACGCCGCGGCTTTCACTTTCGGTCGCAACGCATAGAAAACTCCAACTCCGATTGCCAGCACAGCTAACACACCAATCAGGTCGACCATCAGCACGGTGCGCCAGCCTTCCGCGCCGGAAGGATCAGCAACCGTGAGGGCATCTCGCCATCCTCGGTATTCATTCACGAGCCGCGGCAAGCGAAACCCCGCTGTACCCACCGCTGCCAACAGCAAGCCCCAGCGAATAGCGTTACGAACGGAACCCGCATCCGCATTGGACTCCATTGCCACGGATCAAATATCCAAGTTCACGACTTCGAGCGCGTTGTCCTCGATGAACTTGCGGCGCGCCTCGACGTTTTCGCCCATGAGCGTGGTGAAGATATCCTCGGCGGCCACGGCGTCTTCGAGTTTCACCTGCAGCAGCGTGCGCGTGTCCGCATTCATCGTGGTTTCCCACAACTGCTCGGCGTTCATTTCTCCCAGACCCTTGAATCGCGTGATCGTGAAATCTTTCTTGGCGTCTTCCACGACGTAGTTGAGAACGTCGTGAACGTTTTCCTTGCTCACTTTGTCGCCGTTGCGGGCAACGGTGAAGGGTGGCTTATTGAACTCCTCGATCTGCTTGGCAAGGCCGCGCAGGCGCTTGTAGTCCGCGGTTGAGGCCAGCGCCCAGTTCACTTTTTGGTTGTGCGGAGGCCCGAATTGAATTTCGTAGAGGCTATGCTCTTCATCGAAAGCCACTTTGCCTTCGAGCTTGAGCTTGGCTTTGTCCACTTCCTTCAAAAGCTTTTCGAGCGCTTTCTTGTCCTCGAAATCCGTCTTTTTCTCGAGGCCGCTTTCGGCGAGGAGTTCCACCAGGCCGTGTTCGCGCAAGCGCCGGCCCAGTTTTGCCGAAGCGGCTTCGTACTCCTGGACGTTAAGGAGAAACTTTGTCAAGCCCGCACCTTCAAGCGACACGCCTTCCTTTGCCTTCACGACATGATCTTCCGTGGCGCGCTTCATTAGTTCGTGCGCGAATTCGCGCTCATCGCGAATGTATTTTTCGGTTTTGCCGCGCTTCACGCGGTAGAGAGGCGGCTGCGCGATGTAAATGTGCCCGCGGTCGATCAACTCCTTCATGTGGCGGAAGAAAAACGTCAAGAGCAGCGTGCGGATGTGCGAGCCGTCGACGTCCGCGTCGGTCATCAGAATCACTTTGTGATAGCGGAGCTTGCCAGCGTCGAAGTCATCCTTGCCGATGCCGGTGCCGAGCGCGGTGATGATGGCGCGAATTTCTTCGTGGCCAAGCATCTTGTCGTAGCGCGCTTTTTCGACGTTGAGGATTTTGCCCTTGAGCGGCAGGATGGCCTGGTATTTGCGGTCGCGTCCCATTTTCGCCGAGCCGCCGGCGGACTCGCCCTCGACGACAAACAGTTCGCAGCGTGCCGGGTCGCGCTCCTGGCAATCGGCTAGCTTCCCAGGGAGGCCGCTCGAATCCATGGCGGACTTGCGCCGCGTCAGTTCGCGGGCCTTGCGAGCGGCTTCCCGAGCTCGCGCAGCGTCGATGCACTTGGAAATAATGCGGCGAGCTACTGTAGAGTGTTTGTCGAACCACTCGCCAAGCTTTTCGTTGACCAGTTGCTCAACGTCGCCCTTGATGTCGCTGTTCAGCTTGCCTTTGGTCTGTCCCTCAAACTGCGGCTGCGGCAAGCGCACGGACACGACCGCGACCAGGCCTTCGCGAACGTCGTCGCCCGTGATGGTAACTTCATCTTTTTGCTCTTTGAGCATGCCGGCGGACGAGGCGAAGTTGTTGATCGTGCGCGTCAGTGCGGAGCGAAAACCGGAAAGGTGTGTGCCGCCGTCCACTGTGTTGATGGTGTTCGCGAACGCGAAGACGTTTTCGCCGTAGGTGTCGTTGTATTGCAGCGCGATTTCGATTTCGACGGTGCCGCGCTTCCCTTCGATGTAGATCGGCGAATCGTGCAGAGTGGCTTTGCCGCGGTTCAGGTGCTTTACAAATTCCGCGATACCGCCCGTGAAGCGAAATTCCGCTGTCTTTTCCGTACGCTCGTCCGTAAGCGTTATTTTCAGTCCTTTGTTGAGGAAGGCAAGTTCACGCAGGCGCTGCGAAAGTGTATCGAAACTGAAAACTGTTTTTTCGAAAATACTGGGATCCGGGTGAAAGGTAACTTTCGTACCGGTCTTGCGCGTTTTACCGGTCTGCTTGAGCTTCGTGGTCGGTTTGCCTTTTTCGTAGGATTGTTCCCACACCGCTCCGTCGCGCGAGATTTCCAGTTCGAGACGGTCCGAGAGGGCGTTGACGACGGAAACGCCCACGCCGTGCAAGCCGCCGGAAACCTTATAGGTGTCGCTATCGAATTTTCCGCCAGCGTGGAGCACCGTGAGTACCACTTCCGCCGCGGGGCGCTTTTCGGTTGCGTGCATATCCACGGGAATTCCGCGGCCGTTATCGACCACGGTGACGGAATCGTCCGCGTGCACCGTGACATTGATTTCGTCGGCGTAGCCGGCCATGGCTTCGTCGACGGAGTTGTCGACGACTTCCCACACCAGGTGGTGCAGTCCCATGTCGCCGGTCGAACCGATGTACATCGCCGGACGCAGGCGGACGGCTTCGAGACCAGCTAGAACTTTGATCGACTTCGCGTCGTACTGATGGCCCGGACCTTTGACGGGAACCGACTCTTTATCACCCATGAACGCTCCTGACGTAAATCTCACCGCGCGAAGACGTACCGCCAGCGATGCGGTGAGCCTCAGCGCTGAAAAACTTTTCTCAAACTTTTGTGAAGCGAGGAAAGGCGTGCTCGCGGAATGCTCCGTACGTCGCCTTACCCTTTGATTCGGGATTCATCGAACGAATCCAGAACTCGTAGGGTTCCTGCTCCATCCCGTCTCGCGCAGCGAGACGTGGCGAAGACTTCTTAACTCCAAGCTTCCGGCTCATTAGCTCCTGGCGCAGAGCTAAAAGGCTGGGCCGAAGGTACTTGGCCGACGTGCCGATTTAAGAGGAAACGGAACTGCGAATCGACAGCCAACAAAGTGTACTCGATTTGTTGCTATTTCTCAAGGCCGGAACGGTTCGTTTGGACTGTGTAAAGTATTTATTTTCTGCTATTTAGACTAGCCTTAGCGGGCTTAGATGACTTTGCGGGCAACTCAGGTCTTCTGTGAAATCCGATCGGTTTTTTCGCCAGAATTGGTGTTTCCAGCATCTGGCGAATAGTCTCAAACACAGTCTGAAATCTGGCGTCGTAACGCTTTTCCATTACGTCAATTTTTCGGCGCAATTCTTCAGGCGTTGCGAGCATTTCGCGTAGCCGCACGAAGGTTCGCATGATCGCGACATTCACCTGAACGGGCGCGCGCGCTTCGGAGCACGCTGGAAAGCATTGCCACGCCTTGCTCCGTGAAAGCATAAGGAGCAAAGCGACGACCTCCTCGCCCCGGTTTTGAGGTTCCAAACTGGAACCTCAAAAACCCCGCCTCGCAGCATATATTAGTTATAAGGTTCAATCAAAGGATTTATACTTTATCGATAACACTATCGTCGGGATGCGAACCGCGTCAGATACGCATGGGCATAATGATATAACGGTAGCGGTAGGATTCGTCGGCGAGCGGGCGCATCTGGCCAGCGGATTGTTCATCCTTCAGTTCGATGCTGATGGGCCCATCGGCCGCGGCGGCTAGAAAATCCAGCATGTACGAAGAATTGAAACCGATAGAGATCGCGTCACCCTTGTAATCCTTCTCGATGTTTTCCTTGGCTTCGCCGTATTCTGGGCTCGAAGCAGAAATCTCGATGCCTTCTTTGGAAACAGCTAGCTTCACGGCATGCGAACGCTGATCGGCGAGTTGCGACACGCGTCGGACGGCATCGCTGAGCTCCGCGCGTTCCAGCACGACGGTCTTGTTGTTGTCGCGCGGAAGGACCGCTTCGTAATTCGGAAATTGGCCCGTGAGAATTCGCGAAATCAATAGACGGTGGCCGACCTGAAAGAACAAATGGCTTTCATCCTTGGCAAACTCGATCGAAGCATCGGGACCAGCCGCGCTCGCGAGCTTTTCCACTTCGTCCATCGCTTTTTTCGGAATGAGCACTTTTACTTCGCCATTCAACCCGGTGAGCTTCTGATCCGTTTCCGCCAAAGCAAGGCGGTGACCGTCGGTGGCTACCATCGCGAGAGTGTCTGGTTTCAAAATCAGCAGGCCGCCGTTCAGTGTGTAGCGTGATTCTTCCATGGAAATGGCAAACTTCGTTTTGGCGATGAGGCTCTCCAGGACTGGGGCAGAAATCTTGACGAGTGTATGCGGCATCGTGGGAAGCGCTGGGAAGTTTTCCCGGGCCATTCCCACAAGTTTGTATTTCTTCCGGTCGCTGGTGATCTCCACCCAATGGTTGTCCAGCAGCTTGACCTTGATCTCACCCTCAGGCAGCAAGCGCACGAGCTCCAGCAGCTTTTTCGCAGGGATAGTTCCGGCGCCCTCTTTCTTGATCTTCGCCTCGCAAGACGTGCGGACGCTCAACTCCAGGTCCGTGGCTGTGATTGTCAGCGCACTGCCCTTGGCCTCTATCAGCAAATTCGAAAGGATGGGGATGGTCGTCTTGCGCTCGACGACACCTTGCGTCGTGCTAAGCTCGTTCAACAGCGCTGATTTTGTAACGCTGAATTCCATCTCTTGATGTTCCTCGCGTGCGGTTCCTGTTGCGCTCATTCGGGTTCCTCGCCACTTTCCACCGCTGTCGTACTCTACTCGCTTTTTCGCAACTTATAAAGCCCACTCACCGCGTAAATCCTGTGGAAATACATAAGAATCAGAGGCATCTCAGCTCAGAGCTTCGCCGACTTGGAAACCTGTTTTTCACAGCCTTACAACCACCGTCACAACAACAAGAACGGTTACTTAATTCTTAGAAAGATAAGCCTTGTTGTTGTGATGATGGCTGTGGAACTGTGGAAAGCTCTCCAACTACTTTCGATACAGGTTTCTAGCGCGATAGTTTCCAAGTGGCGAATTGTGGGAAACGGTGAATACGCAGCGAAGACCGGGCGTCCCGAGCAACGCGTCAAGACATCTTCCACCACACTCAACAGTATTTCCCCATCTTCTCCAACGACAATTCACAGGCCCTCGAACGTGAGTTTCTCGAGCTAAATCGGACTCACAAATCCCGGTGACACCTAGGCAGCACGATTCCATGCGAAGCAAGGCTCGCTCGCGCAAAGTACAGTCATTTGTGTCGGGGCTTGCTTGTGTATGGGCTTACCGTGCCGAACGTAAAGCCGCAACTACTGCAGGGTGTCCATCAAACGCGTGATGGTCCTGTTTAAATCCTTGTCTGACCGGCGCATTTCTTCAATCTTGTTGATGGAATGCAGCACGGTGGTGTGATGTTTGCCGCCAAATTGACGGCCGATTTCTGGCAGTGAAGCCGAAGTAAGTTGCTTGACGATATACATTGCGACCTGGCGCGGGAACGCAATCGCGCGTGTGTTGCTGCGAACCTTCAAGTCTTGCTCGCGCATATTGAAATGCTCGCTCACGCGCTTCTGAATCAAATCGATGGTGACGCGCTTCTCCTGCGAAGCGATGATGTTGCGCAGCACTTGCTGCGCCGTCGCCAACGAAATCGTCGCCCCGGTCAGAGACGCGTAGGCCATCAAACGTGTCAGCGCGCCTTCGAGCTCGCGCACGTTCGACTTGATAGCTCGCGCGATGTACTCGGCCACTTCGTCCGGCAGACTGAACCGGTCGTTTTCCGCTTTTTTCTGCAAAATCGCAATCTTTGTTTCCAGATCCGGCGGCTGAATATCCGCAATCAATCCCCATTCGAACCGCGAGCGCAGCCTCTCTTCGATCGAATTAATTTCCTTCGGCAGACAGTCGGACGAGATCACAATTTGCTTCTGTTGTTCATAGAGCGCGTTGAACGTGTGAAAGAACTCTTCCTGCGTCCGCTCTTTCCCCGCGATGAACTGGATGTCGTCCACCAGCAATACGTCCACGGTGTGAAAGCGGTCGCGGAAACTCGTCATGCGGTCGAAACGCAGCGAATTGATGACTTCGATGGTGAATTTCTCAGCGCTCACGTAGCTCAACCGCATCGCTGGATTACGCTTCTTGATGGTGTGCCCGATGGCATGCATCAAATGGGTCTTGCCCATTCCTACTCCGCCATAGAGAAACAGCGGGTTGTAGGCCTTTGAGGGCTGTTCCGCCACCGCGCGCGACGCCGCATGCGCAAATTCATTGGACTTGCCCACGACAAACGTATCGAAGCTGTATCGCAAATTCAATTGATGATCGCTGCTTTCAAAATCGAGTTTCGCTTGCTTCACACCGGTTGCAGTGGGAGCGGCTGGCACGGGTTCTTCCTCCGTACACACGTATTGCACTTTCACATTGGGAGTCCCAAGTTCGTGAAAGACGGCCTTGACGATCTCGCCGTAGGTCCGCGTCAGGACTTGCCGGAAGACCGTGCTGGGGATCTGCACAAACAGGTTTTCGCCATCGGCGCGATTCAGCCGCGTGGGTTGAAACCAGGTTGTGTACGTGTTAATGCTGACCCGGGACTTCACGTGCTCGAGAAATCGGTCCCAGGCATTCGTCGCAGTAGTCATCGCAAGAGAAAAACTCACCCCGTTTTTTCCACAGATGTGGATATGCTGTGGAAACCAGGTCCCTTCATTATCTTTTCAGGCTTCGGGAATCATGCCCGTACCGGAGCGTCTTGCTTTCCCCTGGCGCCCCGTGCGTGGCCCTTCTGGATTTGCCGGCCCCTCGTACAACCGCTATCAGACAGCGCGGGATTGTCGCCGATTGGAACGAATGGAGCAAGCGAAAAGTGTGCGAAGGGAATCACTCCGGTGCACACCTCATTCACAGTTTTTCCACAAGCACAATTATTGTGCAACGTTTGGAAGGAACATTCATTTTCGCCGAATTTTTCACTTAATTTACGCGCTCGGACACAATTTTGCACAGGTGCGGGCCAAATCACCCTGAGGATATTTCACTTATTCTTGGGATTTTTTATCAGGCCGCGCGAATTCATAGATGCCCAGAGGGTCGCTTCCGATGATCAAGCGGTCCTCTTCGACCAGGATTGTGTTAGCTTCCAGACGCGCTTCCTGTGGCGTATAGATTTTGTAGGTCGCGCGGCGATTCCCTTCCTTGTCAAAGTGCAGCAGGTTGTTGCCGAGGGCCATCCAAACTTCGCCCGTGGAACGCTCCACTCCGACAGCCGTGAGAATGCGCTTGAATACCGGCGCGTCTCCGCGCTTCTCTTGCCTTTCAATCTCTTTGCGCGTGGCTTGCGCGGCCGGCCAGGCTTCCACTCCCGTGTATTGAACGTCCTGCCCTGCGTAGCCATTGCGGTCGTACTGCCGCACGGTCGCCTCCGGCAGATAAGGAAATGCGTAGTAAAGATGGCCGCTGCCGTCCGTCACGAGCATTCCGATATTCAGAAAACGGTTCACTTCCGGGCGCTCGGAAATCGGCTCGGGGTCGCCAAACTCGCGCACATCGCGCCCATTCTTATCAAACACCATCACCAGGTGCTGCTCGTGAACCGTAGCTACGGCCAGTTCGCCTTCTGGAAGCGCCGCGACCGCAATCGGTCCGTTGATGTGTATCACGCGTTCATGTCCCTTGGTGTCCCAGATCTTTATGGCATTTGCGCCGCGGTCCGCCACGTACACGTTGCCTTGCGTGTCCACATCCAGGTCCTCGCCGAAGGTAATTGTGGCCAACTGGGGGGCCTGAGTAGTCGCGGGCTTGCTCTCGTCGTACTCCGGTACTCTCCTCAGCAATTTCCCCGCGGCATCGAACACCGCAGCCGTTGATCCCGGCGCGCTCAAAATATAATAATTCCCGTCGGCGCCTCGCTTCACCGCCCGCAGTCCAGGACCAACTCCTGGGAAAAGGCGCTTTTTGGCCGTCAAGTCCCCTTCGTCCTGGGCATAGGCCCACCCCGTCAGACTCGCCAGAAGACACAGCCCCGCAAGAATTCTCACTTTGTGCACAACCCCTTTGTTCTAGTCACTTGTGCTGAATCATCAGAGTACGACGTAAGAGAACAGGTTGCCCGTTTCAGAGCGTCTTTGGCGCCGATCAGTCAATCTTGAGGGGCGGGCGACCTCTGAGGTATCGAGTTCCCTCTGGAATCTGGCCAAACGCTGCTCTTGGCTCGGTGATCTCAGCCTAGCAGCTCTGGTTAGTCATCTACCTTGGAAAAATGTTGCTGGAGGATACCGCGAACTCGACGCCCGGATATGGTTCTTCACCGATTATTACCCGGTCAGTCCGGGGGGATGTTCTCAAAAATACCGGCAAGGGTGCAGCTAGAAGCTGAACTGCATGGACGCCGCAACGCGCAGAAAGGAGAGCGGCCAGCCGAGGAATATCTGCGCTGGTTCTAGACCGAAGAGAGATTCCTCGCTCCGCTCGGAATGACAATTCGTAGGGATTTAGTCGATGCGCAAGCGCAGCCGCTCAATCGACCGCGCTTTGAGGCGCCCCGACGCGTTGCGTGGCCCTTCGTCGTCCGTATCGATCAACACGCAATTCATCTGTACGTCGCCGCCGGCGACTTCAAACCGGGCTGGCAGTCCATCGAGGAACTTCTTGATGATCCCGTTGCGGTCCATCCCGATCACGCCGCCATGCGGCCCGCTCATGCCAACGTCGGTGATAAACGCGGTGCCGCCTGGCAGGACGTGCTCATCCGCGGTAGTGACGTGCGTATGCGTGCCCACGACGGCCGTGACGCGCCCGTCGAGGTACCAGCCCATCGCGATTTTCTCGCTGGTGGTTTCGGCGTGCATGTCCACAAAAACGAAGGCTACATCCTCCGGCAACTTGGCCAACTCGCTGTCGGCCTTGCGAAACGGATCGTCGATCGGCGTCATAAAGACGCGCCCTTGCAGATTCAATACGGCGTACTTCACGCCATTCTTCGCCGTGCCAACGTAGAGCCCGCTGCCGACGTTTCCCTCAGGAAAATTCGCCGGGCGCAGCAACCGCGGCTCGTGGGGCATGAATTCCACAATTTCCTTGCGGTCCCAGCTGTGATTGCCGCCGGTGAGGACGTCAATGCCCATCCCGAGCAACTCCTCTGCCAGGCGCGGCGTAATGCCGAAGCCCGACGCGGAATTTTCGCCGTTAGCGATCACCAAATCGATCTGGCGCTGCGCAACGATATCGGCTAGACGCTCGCGGACAATCTGCCGCCCGGGTGACCCGACAATGTCTCCAATAAAAAGTATGCGCATGGCTTTTGAGGGCTCGTTGATACAAAAAAAGAGCGGACTGCTTGGCCGTGGGGAGCTAGGCCGTGAACCTCTGAATTAGGTGGGCGCCACGAGCCAACCGTTAGGCTTTCCTGCCCCGCTCGCTCGTCCCTGATCGCCTGCTTGCGGCGGCTACCTACCATCTATAACTAGGACGTTCCAGCGGGACAGGCCGTGCACACAGGCTGTCTATCCGCGGCTCCTCAGAGATTCGTCATTGGTTCAAACAGCTTTCGCTCCCCCACCTGCTTCGAAGAACCGCTCCGCCTCTTATTCTAACAGGATGCCTGTTCAATGAAAGTCAGCGCGACCGCGTATGGAAAAGAAGCGGTTTGAAAAAGCTAGTCGATGAAATCGATCACCGCGCCGTCGCGCCGGTCCAAAAACCCCACGAATTGCCCGAAATTTGGCGCCGTCACGTTGTTGTACACCGCGTTGAAATTGCCGTGATTCGTCACGTTGAGCGAATAGAATCCCAGACGCATGTGGTGAATCTTGCCGCTCTTCGCCCCAAGAAAAGGCACAGTGAAAACACGGTAGATTTTCACGTCTAGCGAGAGATACGTGGCGAACCGCTGCCCGTTGGGCGTGCCCACATAGTTCTGCAGCACATCCACGTTCGAGTAGGGGTAGCCGGAATGCACGTCGAGGATGGGACTGAAGGTGAACTTCTTCGGCAAGGAAAAGACTCCCCAGGTCACCACGCGGTTTGGTATGTCGGAAGGCAAACTTCCGTACACATTCGGCCGGATGACGGGCTGCAAGAACGGAATCATTACGTCGGAAAGGTTATTCAAATCTCCCCGCGAGCGGCTCCATATATAGGAGGCGTTCACTTCATGGTGTTCGTGAACGGTGAAGCGCAGGGTGCTCTCCAGTTCACGATAGTGGGAGGAACCTGTGTTCGTGAGCCCGAGAAAGGAATTCTGGCCGGCCGCGCCGGTAAAAGGGTTGACCACGAACAGGTAGGTCGTATGGCTGTCGATGTAGCCGACCCGCAACACCATGTTTCTCCGCAACTCGCGATCCCCCTCAAGACTCCACGTGAAATTGCGCGGCGTGGTACCCGGGCCCTGCGGCAAGATGCCGGTACTTAGCGGATTCATTCCGCCCACGTAAGCGTTGATGTACGTGGCAGGCGGCCCGATCAATTGTCCCGTGGAATCAAACTGGCTCACCACACGAGTCGGATTCACATCAAAGCCGGCTGCCAGCAGCGGCAGCATGCTATAAAACAAGCCCGCGCCCGCCCGGATGACGGTCTTGCCGTTCTTGCTTGGTGTGTAGGCGATACCCGCGCGCGGCGCGAACGCCGCGGACCAGCCATCGGTCTCGCTTGACAAGCGCGCCCCCCAATCGACTGTCCAATGGGGATTTAGAATCCAATGATCCTGGACGAATTCTGCAACGGACGTATCGGATGTAATCTGAGGCCCCGTCGGTTGAAAATTGATCTCCTCATCCAACGTGCCGTTTTGCTCGAGCAATTGAATCGGGTTGGCCGTGTTCACGCCGAAATACGAACGATAATTCATGTCTACACCAACGTGAATCTCGTGCCGTCCCAGCCAGTGTTTTTGCGCGAATTGATAAGTAGGCAGCAGTTGGAGTTGCTTCCCTCTTCTGGACCACCTGTTGAAAAAGTTTCCGCCCCAGCCTTGCGGCGAAATCAGCATGTCATCCAAACCCTGCCCGTGAGCGTTGCTGTCGAACCGCGTATATTGCGCGACCACGCTGAAGATCGCTCCGGAATCCATTTGGTACTTGTCGGACAGATGTATTGCGACTCCCTTTTGATTCAAATCGTTCGAGGCAGGCTGGGGAACGAGGGCATTGATATCGATGTGCTGGTTCCGAAGCGGAAAAGCGTTCACTGTGAGAGTCACGATTTGCTTGGGCGAAACGATGAACTCGAGAGTCGTAAAGGAGTTAAAGCCTTGTTTTTTGTAGATATCGTCCGGCCATGGCAATCCACGAACCGTGGTCTTCTTCATGTCGTATTGAAAGACTTCCGAGAAAAAGAGTTTTCCTTCGATCAGCGGCCCGCCAAAATCAACGCCAGGCGTTGCTTGCGCGACGCCGACCATCGAGCCGTTCTTACCAAGAACGGAAGGCACAACGTTCTTTACATAAAAATTCCATTTCTCTTCCGGCGGCTTGGTCTCGATGGTTGTCAATCCGCCTGAGAAACTCCCCAGTCCCGCGTTATAAGGCGTTTTGTAGACTGCGAACGATTGCACCGCATCCGTGGGCACTGCAATGGAAAAGCTTCCGGTCACTGGATCTGCCGTCTGCGCGGAATTCACGAGAAACAGGCTCTGGTTTTCGTCAGCACCCTTGAACGTGAGTTTTCCGTCCTGCGTCTTGATCACCCCCGGAGTAATGGGAATTACTTCACGGATCTTTTCCTCCGGGGTTGGCAGAGCAATCAGATCCCTGTGGGTTACCGTGGCCTGCGGGTTGGAAACGCTCTCCGTGGAAATGGTCTGCGTTTGTTCCTTGACCTCGACCTGTTCGGCGACCGTCTCTAGTTCCAGCGTGAAGTCTTGAACCGCCGCTTGGCCCGCCGCGACGCTGACTTGCTTGACGACGGTTTTGAACCCCGCCTGCGCGATCGAAATCGAGTAAGAACCGGGCTTCAGGTTCTTAAACTCGAAGTGCCCAGCCTCATCCGTAACCGTGGTCTCTGGATTGCCATCGGGGGGAGTTGTCGCCAGCTTTACGCCGATGCCCGACAAGTCCGACCCCACGTTTTCCTGCTTTGTGGAAATCGTTCCGTGGATAGAACCTGTTTGTTTGTTATCCCCGCTGGAGCGAGGAGTCTGTCCAAACGCGGGAATTGTCGAAGCCAGCATCAGAAACAAGGATGCCGGTCGCCGCCAACCGGAAGCGGTCTGCGCCACTTGCTTGCTGAAGGACACGAGCTCTATTGCGAAACTGACAACTGCTTTATGAAATGCTTTCATGATCTGGCTGATTGGAACTCTGTATCTGAATCGCTCTTTCTTTGATCCGTATGGGTCAGTCAGATTGGCGAGCGTCACATGCGCCTTTGGCCAGCCAGACGACATCCCCTTTATTGTTCATTTGTAGTGCCGAAACAGGAAGCCCGGCGATGTCAGGGTGTGCCTCAATCTCCAACTCCACGAATCTGGGTGCGAGCTTGGCGTAGTCCTCTTTCGCCCATTCTGGATGTGATTTGATGTACGAGCGCATGTGTCCGTTAAGTCCCATAAAGTAGCCAATTCGTCCAAAATGGGGAGCCGTACTCTCCAATCGCTCGACCCTGATCTTGCCTGCGGAGTCCGCAACCAGCCCTCTGACAATCAACCCAATTTCCCCGTCCTGAATGCCTGCAAAAACTACTTCCGTTGGTTTGTTCGTAATCGTGCTGGCAAAGTCTGAGGGGTCCCCCCTCCGAATTCTGGCAACCACCTCTTCATAGGGTTTTCGCGCCATGCGAACAAATGCCTCGGCTTTCGCCCGAAGGTCTCCCGGTTCTCGGCAGGCCACACGGATATATTCCCTCAAATGAAAGGCCGAGTTCCTTTCTTCGTAAAGGCCCGCCATTGCCGCTGTACCGCCCGGTTCCTGAATGATCTTGCACGCTGAGACAGTGCGGAGCCCCCGGCTAACCCGGCAATCCGCTGCGATCACCAGCTTTTGATTGGCGCGATCCATCAAGGCGACCACGCTTGTCGCATGTAGATGCGTCGAGAAGAGGAAAGGGCTGCCAAACAACAGGACTGCGCTGAGCAGTATTCTGAGAACCCTTTCGCGAGGAAAAGCTGGTCCAAACACACACGTGCTGTTCATCCCGGGTCACCCCAAACCTGCTATGGATCACCTCGCTCTGCGCTCCTAGCCGTGCGCGTGTCTGCGAGACTTCTCCTCGCAGAGTCGTTCCGCGTTCGCATGTAACTGCGAGAGCACAGCTTCCAGTTTGTCGATGTCCACGTTTATCACGCCCTCAAAAAACTGGCTGCGGACCTCCTCGAATCTGGTCTTCAAGTGCGGAGCAAAACGGCGGCCCTTGCTTGTCGCCTTTATAATCAGTAGCCGATGATCGTGGGGATCATTCCTGCGCGAAACAAAACCACTCGCCTCAAGCCGGTCCACAAATCGCGTGATCTTACCTTTGTCTCGGCCCATGGCCTTGGCAAGCTTCCCTGCCGAAGTCTCTCCCTCTTCTGAACAGTGCACGAGCACCGCCGCCTCCTGCGCCGTCATCCCAAATTGGCTGAAGCACCGATCGAACGCCGTTTGCAACCGAATGCTGGTCCGGAAGAGCCGGGAAATCGAGAGTTCCGCCTGCCATTCTCGGACCCCGGCATATTTCCGCTCGGATTTCCGCGTTGAGGCAAGAGGATTCCTCAGGAATCCCCCATTCTTCCCGCTCTTCGTTGTCTCTGCCATCCTTTTAACCGTCAGAACTACTCGCGTTAATCGTGTAAGCTGCTCATTCCAATCCATCTAGAAGTGAAATCCCACTTCTGCGGTGAAGGCGCGCGGTGTCACGAAGTGCGTTCCGCTGAACGTGGAGAGGAAGTTGTAGAGTGCTTCTCTGTTCGTCAAATTGACCACCGTGAGCCTCAGGCTCCATTTGTAGCGGTCGCCGTGGAAGAGGTCGTCTTGACCTAGCGCCACATCGAACAAATTGCGCGGCGCAATGCGTGGCGGATTCTTATCGTCATTTTCGGTTCCATTGGCGGGAATGCTCACCCGTGTCGCCCCCGTACCGATTGGGTTCGGGCCGCAGCTGGACGCAGCGTTGCTGAGAGGATTCAACAAACTCGCAAAGATTCTCTGACCGCCCGGACCGGCGCAGAATAACCCTATCGCTGCCTGTTGATCACCATCAAAAGCAAGGGCAGTGGCAAAATCAGGTACGGCGCCAGCCACGAGTCCGCTGTCATAACGCCAGTTGAAGCCCGCCCACGGTCCGCGTTTCCATGGTTGATACTGCAAGTGAGTCGTCTGGTTGAACCTCTCGTCGTGATCGATGCGGAACACCGACCCGCCTTGCCCCACGGTTACGCCCAAACCTCCGACCTGCGGAGGAAAATAACGCGCTGCGACGCTGGACATCACGACCAGCGCACTGAACCCATGAAAATTTGGTACGCTCGCCCGGAGTAAGAATCCCGGTATTTTCGAATTGTGCCAGTCAATCGGGAAAGTAATCGGCGTGTTTCCGAGCACGCTGAAGTCGTATGCGTTGTGGGTGTACTTCCACATGTACTCGCCATCGATCACCAGATAATGCTTGATGGCTTGCTGTAGCCCGACGTGAAACTCGTTCCGGAAACCCGCGGGGGAGTTCGCCGGCACACAGGGAATCAACGCCGCGATCACTGCCGTGTTGCAGCCCGTAGTCGAGATGATTAGATTTTCGTTGAATGGCGTCTCGAGCGTCCGCGCATACGAAATTCTGAGCACCGTGTTGGTTGGCTTGATGTTGTACGCGATACCCAATCGAGGCTCTGCCTGGTTCGCGGACGAAAGACCTCTGTACATGTCCCCGCGAATTCCCAGATTGAATGACCAACTTCCTTTCGTGATCGTGTCCTGCACGTAGAGGGACAGCTCTTTGACATCCGTATGTCCCAGGAATGTGAACTGGTTACCACCCCGCGTTAAGTCGATGGGTAGCAAGGTTGTGCAAGGCGCGGCCAAAGCCACGTTGCCAACAAAGCAAGGATTTCCGGCGGCGTCCGTCAGTGATGGCAGCAAATTGGGATCGATGATGCCCAGCCGGTCATTTTCGTCCAGGAAAGTCTGCTGATACGTGACTCCGGCCTTTATGTTGTGAATCCCTTTGACGTGCGAGACGTCCGAGCGCACGCCTGTATTGGTAAGCTTACGATTTTGCGAAATAGTCTCGGTGTTGATCGGCCCCAGGTCCGCGAACGGGTTGTTGCTCGGATAGTAGTTGTACTGGTCATGCCGTACATAAGCGCCCAGTGTAAGCACTGTTGTCGGGTTGACGAGCCTCGTCCACGTCGGCGCGATATTAAACGTCCCAATCTTGGATCGTTGATCCGTATCGCCAACGTCGGTCCCCGAGGGTCCGATGACATTGAGGTTGTCGTAGGTGTTTGGCGTCTGAAACCACGAACGCGTGTACTGAAAATTCAGATGGACGTTGTCCGCCTGTGTCAGTTGGAAGTCCACGCGGTCGAACACGTTCATCTGATTGCCCTTGTCATGAATCGCCACAAACTCCGGCGGATCCAGGAATCGGCCGCTTTTCAATCCGTTTGCCGCGATGAAATTCCCCCACTTCTGGTTTCCGTAAGACAGATCGAATCCTGCATTTGCCGTCCCAAAACTTCCGTACGAAGTCGTCACCGCTCCCGTGGGCGCAGTCACTCCTAGTCCCGATTTTGTCGTCACTTTAATGATCAAACTCGTCTTGTCACCAAATTCCGCCGGCGGCGCTCCGGAAATCACTTCGAGCGACTGAATCGAGTCCGCGGGAATCTGGTTGGAAAACACTTTGCTCGTCTGATCCGTTATCGATTGTCCGTCCACCGAAAACGAATTCTGGGCGTGATCCCCCAAGCCGTGCATGTTCCCGTTCGAATCCGCCGCTACGCCCGGCGATACGAGCGTCACCAGATTTGTCACTGACGAAGACGCACTCTCGAGCGGAAGGCGGTCCATGATTCCCTTGTCCACATCGGTGTGAAACGTTGACTCCGTCTCAATCAGGTCCGCACCCTTCTCCGTCACCGTCACGCTCGTTTCTTCCGTGCTGAGCTTCAAATTAATCTCAATCTTCGCCGGTACAGACGACCGCACATCCACGTCCTGCGTATACGCCGCAAATCCCGCCGCGCTCACGACCGTGTGGTAAGAGTTGAACGGCACGTTTGTGAATTTAAAGCTCCCGTCTGTGCCCGTCGTCGTTTCGCGATGAAACCCGCTTACGACGTACGAAATCTCCACCTTGGCGTTCGCCACCGCACTCCCCGAGGGATCCTTCACCACTCCCTCAATCGAGCCTGAATTGCCGCTCTGCGCTCTCGCCCCCGCTGCTGAAAACAAAAACACCAGTGCCAAAATCGTGTAACTCCCCAAACGCTTTACCATTTTTTCTCCATCCCATTGTGGGTTCTGTTTGACTTGTGGATAGGGACCGCCTGGAATTAGGCGGCGGCGCTGGCCCGTTAGCGGTCAGCGCATTTTTTTCGAGAGGCTACTACGAGATGGAAATTACGCGGAGGGAGGCGCTCGGGAAGCGCAATGCAGAGAAAACGAATTGCTCGGAGCTGCCTGTTCGGACAGCGAAGAATATCTTGCGATCAGCTCGGGAGTTGCGACGAGGTCGAGTGCGGCCGGAGCCAGCACCGGTGCATGCAGTGACTGACATACGTGACACGCATTTTCCGGTCCATTCGTATGATGGTGGAATAAACTTCCGCCTGCCGCGAAATACAGCAGCACGGCGCAAGCCAACAACGCCAACGCCCGGCGCGCCGTGGTTGGTCCGAAGGATCGTCCGAAAATGGTATTGCCCTGCTTCATAACCTCCCCGCTAGCGTAACACCTTTGACGCTTCGGCTGGCCGGATAGGTGCGGAATGTTGATCCCTACCCCATTAGGTTGCTTGACCCCGCAACCATTCCGGCTTAAGCTTCGTCTTAGTATAAAGATGTTCGCTAATCCCAATAGGGCTCGTGTCTGCGCACTGCTGCTCGGAATCATCTTCCTGGCCGCACAGTTCCACTTTTGTGCCGATCTGAATTCAGATCCGACGGGAACGCATCCTTGTCAGCTTTGCTCCACGACCGGCTCCGCTATAACCACTCATGCTCTTAGCCTGGCCGTCGTTCCCGTAGTTCACCGTCTCGAAGTTTTCACAGCCATTTTTTCGCCTTCTTTAGAACTTCCTCGCACTACTTCTCCTCGCGCTCCTCCGGCCCTGTAGTTCTTCGTTCCTTCTCCATTTAGGCCCCTTCACCCCAACTGTATCGACCCGTCCCTATCGCCTGGGACCCTAGAGGAGTATCAACATGAAGAAAGTGACGGCATTGGCCTCCACGCTTTTGGCCTTGCCCATCTGCGCCCTGGCTCAGCAGAACCCTCCGGCTCCCCCCCTACCCTCTCCGCTCCCAGCCGCGGCTGCTCCCCAGAGTGCCTCCGCACGCATTACGCTCGAAGAGGCCATCCGCCTCGCGCTGCAGCACAATCACGCTCTCCAGGCGGCTCGTACCACCATCCTCCAAAACCAGGCGCTCGAAACTACCGCCAATCTTCGTCCCAACCCCGTCCTCTCCTGGGACGCTCAATTCCTCCCCATCTTTCAGCCCAGCAAATTCACCGCCGATTACATCGACAACCAGGCCCAATTCGACCTCGGCATCGGCTACACCTTCGAGCGCGGCAAGAAGCGCCAGCATCGCCTCCAAGCCGCCAAAGATCAGACTTCGGTCTCGCGTTCGACGGTTGCCGATAACGAACGCCAGCTCATCTTCAACGTCTCGCAGCAATTCATAGACGTCGTCCTCGCCCAATCCACGATCGACTTCTCCAAGCAGGACCTCGAAAGCTTCCAGAAAACCGTCGATATCAGCGAAGAGCGCTACAAAGCCGGCGACATGAGCGAAGGCGACTTCCTCAAAATCAAGCTCCAGCTTTTGCAATTTCAGACGGACTACTCCTCAGCCGTCCTCGCAAAAGTTCAGGCCATCGCCGCCCTTCGCCAGTTCGTCGGTTTCGAGTCCGTGCCGGACTTCTTCGACGTCGATGGCAAGCTCGATTACGTGCCTGTACACGCCGGCCTCGAAGACTTGCGTGCCTTGGCCATGCGTACTCGCCCCGACCTTGTTGCCGCCCAGCAAGGGGTCATCGCCGCGCGCAGCCAGGAACTTCTCGCCGAAGCCAATGGCAAGCGCGATCTCGGCGCCAGCTTCAACTATTCGCACGTCGCCGCCACCAACACCGGCGCCGTTTTCTTCAACATCCAGCTCCCGATTTTCGATCGCAACCAGGGCGAAATCGCCCGCACTCGCGTTGTCATCACTCAATCCCAGCAATTGGCCAGCGAAGCTGCCGAACAAGTGATGTCCGATGTCGTCGACGCTTACGAAGCTCTTCACACCAACGACCAAATCGTCCAGCTCTACCGCGGCGGCTACGTCGACGCCGCCCAAAAATCCCGTGACATCAGCGAATATGCCTACCAAAAAGGCGCCGCCAGCCTGCTCGATTTTCTCGACGCGGAACGCACCTACCGCTCGAACCAGTTGGCCTACCGCCAGGCGCTCGCCAGCTATATGACCGCGCTCGAACAGATGCGCCAAGCCGTCGGAACGAGGGATCTGCCATGAACTTCCAGACAAGACTGCGCCACACAAGTTTTCGCGTTTCGGTTTTCGCCTCGAGCGTTCTCATTGTCTCGCTCGCAGGCTGCGGTTCCGGCGATTCCGAATCCAAGATGACTTCCTATTCCTCCAGCGAATCAAAAGCCGAAACAGCCGCCCTCTTCACCGTTCCTCAGGAACAAATGACGCACCTCCAGGTCGTTTCGGTCGAAAGATCCACTCTCTCCCGTGTTCTCCGCCTCACTGGCGCCGTGGCCTACAACAACTTCATGACCACCCCGGTCTTCGCGGCCATCGGCGGTCCCGTCCATGAACTCCTCGTCACACCCGGCGAAACCGTGCGCCAGGGCCAACCGCTCCTCACCGTCAACAGCCCCGACTACTCGATGGCCCGCTCCGCATACATTAAAGCCCGCGACGCCTTTCTCCTCGCCGAAAAGTTCTACATTCGCGCACAGGGCCTCTTCGAACACGGCGCCATCGCCGAAGCCGACCTTCAGCAGGCCCAATCCAACCGCGCGCAGGCGCAAGCCGATCTCCAGTCCAGCGAAGACGCCCTCCGCGTGCTAGGCATCAACGATCCCGAATCTCTCGTGAACAATCCTCCGAAAACCACCGCGCAAATTCCCGTCCTCGCTCCCGTCGGCGGAGAAATTGTCGAGCGCCTCGTCGGACCCGGTCAATTGCTGCAAGCTGGCGCAACGCAGGTCTTCACCATCTCAGACACGACCACCGTCTGGGTCCTCGTCAATGTCTATCAAGGCGAAGTCTCCTACGTTCACTTGGGTGATGTCGTCGATGTCAGCACCGACTCGTACCCCGAAGTCTTTCACGGAAAGATTTCTTACATCGCCACAGCGCTCGACCCCAACACTCGTACCCTTCAGGCGCGCATCGTCACCGAAAATCCCGGCAAAAGGCTGAAGAAAGACATGTACGTCACCGCCTCTGTCAACGCCGGTTCCATCCAGAATGCGCTCACGGTTCCGGACGCTTCCGTCCTGCGCGGCACCGAAAACGAGCCCTTTGTTTACGTGCAATCACCCACAAAACAAAATGAGTTCGCGCGCCGCCTGGTCCAGCTTGGCGACAGCCACGCAGGCCGCACTCAAATTACCGATGGCCTCAAGGAAGGCGAGCACATTGTCGGCGACGGCAGCCTCTTTTTGCAATTCAAGAATTCTTTGCAGCACTAACGGGAGACGCGGCCGAGTGAACTCACGATGATCCATCACATAGTCCATTTCGCCCTTCGCCAGCGCTTCCTCGTGCTGATGATCACGCTGTTGATGATCGTCGCTGGCGCCGAATCCTTCCGCCGCATGCCCGTCGACGCCTACCCAGACCTTTCTCCGCCAATGGTCGAGCTCATTACTCAGTGGCCTGGCCACGCCGCCGAAGAGGTCGAGCGCCTCACTACGCTTCCTCTCGAGCTCGCCATGAATGGCACGCCCAACCTCAAGGTCATGCGTTCCATTTCGCTCTACGGTCTTTCCGACGTCATCCTCACCTTTGAAGACAACACCGACGCCTACTTCGCTCGCCAGGTCGTCTTCCAACGCCTCAGCGACGCCACTCTTCCCGCTGGCGTAACTCCCAGCATGGCCCCGCTCTTCAGTCCCAGCGGCCTTGTCTATCGCTACGTCATCGAGAGTCCCGATCGCTCTCCGATGGAACTCCACACTTTCGAGGATTGGATCATCGAACGCGCCTACCGCAGCGTCCCCGGCGTAGCTGATGACTCTGGCTTCGGCGGCCCCACCATGCAGTATCACGTCCTGCTCGACCCGGTGAAGCTCTACAACTACCACCTTCCTGTAGTTCAGGTCCTCAACGCTCTCACCGCCAACAACGCCAACACCGGCGGCGGCTTCTACTCCCAGGGCGGACAATTCTATTACGTTCGGGGTCTCGGCCTCGTCAAAACCACGGAAGACATCGGTGAAGTCGTCGTCGGCAGCGGCAACGGCGTGCCTATCCGTGTCAAAGATATAGGCCGCGTGGTCGTCGGTAACGCTCCTCGCCTCGGCATTTTTGGTTTCAAGGACGAAGGGGAAAAAGGGAAAGATAATCCCGACGCCGTCGAGGGTGTCATCCTCATGCGTCGCGGCGAACAAACGCAAAATGTCCTTGAAGGCGTCGAGAAAAAAACCGTCGCGATCAACCGCGATCTTCTTCCTCCTGATGTGAAAGTTCGCCCCTATTACGACCGCAGCGATCTCGTTAAAGTCACCACCGACACCGTCGAATGGAATCTACTCCGCGGCATGGCGCTCGTCCTGATCGTCTTGATCTTTTTCCTCGTGAGCATTCGCGCCGCCGTCATCACCGCCCTTACTGTTCCTCTCGCTCTTCTTTTCGCCTTCATTTTTCTTCATGCCACGGGCGAGGCCGCCAACCTGCTCTCCATCGGTGCCATCGATTTCGGCATCATCATCGACGGCACCATCGTCATGGTCGAAAACATTTACCGCGAACTCAGCCTTCGCCATGGCCAGGAATACGAAATCAACGACGTCATCCTCGCCGCCGCCCGCGACGTGGATCGCCCCATCTTTTATTCCGTCGCCGTCATCATCGCTGGATATCTCCCCATCTACGCCCTTACCGGCCCTGCCGGACGACTCTTCCATCCCATGGCCGACACCATGGCCTTTGCTCTCATCGGCGCCCTCATTCTCACGCTCACCCTTGTCCCCGTCCTCGCCTCTTACTGGTTTAAGAACGGTGTCCAGGAAAAGCCCAATCGCCTCTTCGAGCGCGTGCGCGGCGGTTATGGCCAACAGCTGGAATGGTGCCTCAATCATCCCAAGCTAACCCTTTTCGTTGTCACCGTTATTTTTTGCGCCACTCTCCTCCTGCTCCCGTTCATCGGAGGAGAATTCCTGCCCCACCTCGACGAAGGCGCGCTTTGGGTTCGCGCCACAATGCCATACACGATTTCCTTTGAGGAGGCCGCAAAGTTTGCTCCACAAGTCCGCGCCATTCTTTCCAAATACCCGCAGGTCACTGTCGTCGGCTCGGAACTCGGCCGCCCGGATGACGGTACCGACCCCACCGGCTTTTTCAATTGCGAGTTTTATGTTGGATTGAGGCCCTACGACGACGCTTCCTGGAAATCCGGCTCCATTCACACCAAGGAAGAACTCACCCGCGACGTCGACAAAAAGCTCTCCGCCTACCCCGGCGTCATTTTTAATTTTACCCAGCCCGCCGAAGACGCCGTCGACGAAGCTCTCACCGGTCTAAAGTCTTCTCTCGCCGTCAAAATCTTCGGCCCGGATCTCGACGTCCTCGAGAAAAAAGCCGTCGAAATCCGCAATGCTCTCGACAAAACGCCCGGCTTCAAGGAACTCACCGTCGTTCGCGAGCTCGGCCAGCCCAGCCTCATCATCGATGCCGACCGCGCCAAGATCGCCCGTTATGGCATCAACGTTTCTGACGTCGAAGCCGTCGTCCAAGCCGCCATCGGCGGACAAGCGGCGACACAAGTTATCCAGGGCGAAAAACTTTTCGACCTTATCGTTCGCATGGAGCCCCAATATCGCTCCAGCGCTCGCGATATTGGCGATCTCCTTGTTCCCGCTCCGGCCGGACAGCAGATCCCGCTCTCCGAGCTCGCCACCATCAAGGAAGCTTCCGGCGCTTCCTTCATCTATCGCGAAAACAATTCCCGCTACATCGGCATTCAATTCTCGGTCGAGGGCCGCAACCTCGAGGGCACCGTCAACGCCGGCCAGGCGGCCGTCAAGAAAGCCGTCACGCTTCCCGAGGGCTATCACCTCGATTGGGGCGGTGAGTACAGCGAGCTGCTTGAAGCCAAATCGCAGTTCTTTATCATCGGCCCACTCGCCCTCTTGCTCATCTTCATGATTCTCTTTGCGCTTTACGGTAACTTCAAATTCCCCATCACCATCGCTCTCGGCGTCATCCTCACCGAGCCCGTTGGCGCCCTCATCGCTCTCAAACTCACGCACACGCCCATCAGCGTCTCCAGCATTCTCGGCCTTCTCGCTCTGCTTGGTGTCTCCGTCGAAACCGCCGTCATCCTCGTCAGCTACATTAATAAGCTTCGTCTCGAAGGCAAATCCGTCCGCGACGCCACTCTCGAAGCTTCGCTCCTCCGCCTCCGCCCCATCATGATGACCGCGCTCGTCGCCTGCCTCGGCCTGCTCCCCGCCGCTATGTCCACCGGCGTTGGCAGCGACACGCAAAAGCCTTTCGCCATCGTCGTCGTCGCCGGCCTCGTCTCGCGCTTGGTCCTGGGCTTCTTCGTCAACCCAGTTTTGTATGAAATCGTAGCCCGGGAAGGCGACGTCCTCCAGGTCTGAGGCCTCAAACACAGCAGCACAATCCCCTTGCTCAGAGCCATCGGGCCTGTTTCGGAAGAACGCCCGCAGTAAGGTAAAGTGGTGGCATCGTGATCATCAACCTCGCACGGCGTGCCCACGACCACAATTGGGAGCTGGATCCGATTACGCGATCCCTCCTCGACACTGATTTTTACAAGCTCCTCATGCTCCAGTTCATCTGGAAGCAGTTCCCCAACACCACCGCTTCTTTCTCGCTGATTAACCGATCCCCCAGCCTGCGCCTCGCCGATGTGATCGACACCGAGGAGCTTCGTGCCCAGTTGGATCAAACCAAAAAATTGCGTTTTCACAAGTCCGAACTCATCTGGCTCGCTGGCAACACCTTTTACGGACGCCGCGGCATGTTCGAGCCCGCTTTCCTCGAATGGCTCGAACACGGCTTCCGCCTTTCTGATTATGAGTTGTCCGTACGAGACGGCCAGTTTTTCCTCTCGTTTCGAGGCCGCTGGTCGGAAACAACCATGTGGGAGATTTATGCGCTCTCGGCTTTGAGCGAGCTGAAGACCCGCGCAATCCTCAAGCGCCTCAGCGAATTCGAGCTCGATATTCTTTATTCCCGCGCCAAGACTAAACTATGGGAGAAAATGGAGCGCCTCCGCGGGACGCCGGGATTGCAAGTCAGCGACTTTGGAACGCGTCGGAGACACAGTTTCTTGTGGCAAGAGTATGTCGTAAAAGCCATGAGCGATGTGCTCGGCAGCAGCTTCGCCGGAAGCTCGAACACCTATCTGGCATATAAGCACGACTTGGAAGCCATCGGCACAAATGCTCATGAATTACCCATGGCCTTGGCAGCCATGGCCCAGAACGACGAAGAACTGAAGACCGCCCAATACCGTTTGCTCGAAATCTGGCAGCAGACCTATCAAGGCGAATTGCTCATTCTGCTTCCTGACACTTTTGGCACCACCCAGTTTCTCCGCAATGCTCCCGATTGGGCGGCCGATTGGACGGGGCAGCGCGCGGATAGCAAAGATCCGTTCCTTGCCGGCGACGAATACATTGCCTGGCTTACTCAAAGAAATCGCGATCCGCGGCAAAAGCGATTCATTGCTTCCGATTCTCTCGATGTAGACACGATTCTTGGGTTGCATGCCTATTTTTCCGGGACGATTCGCAACGGCGCTTCTCCCGCCGATTTTAGGCAAGCCCGCGATTTCCTCGATGCGGGGAAATGGACTCCCCAACGCCGCATCCGTTTCAGCGCAGGCTGGGGTACCTCGCTGACCAACGATTTTCGCAACTGTAATCCTCAGGGAGATAACGGCTTTGATCCCGTAAATCTCGTATGCAAGCTCAACGACGCCGATGGCAAGCCGGCAGTGAAACTCTCCGATAACTTCCAAAAAGCACTCGGTCCCATCGACCAAATTGAGCGCTATCAACGGGTATTTGGCTTGGCCGGCGTTCTCAACGCACCGGCCATCGAATAGCAGCAAAGCAACTGTCGAACCGCATTTTCAGGAAGGATCGTTCAGGAGTTCGGATCGAAAGTTACAGCCACGGTAATCGTGCTCTCGCCGCCAGGCGAAAATTTCCATTGCCGCACCGCCTTCTCCGCGGCATCTGCCAGTGCCGGGTTTCCCCCCAGCACCTCCACATCTTTCACCGATCCATCCGCATGGATGGAAACCTTCAATCGCACCGTCCCCCCAATTCCCCGTCTCTTCAATATGGAAGGATACTGGGCCTCCACCTTCTTCACTATTTTCCGCTCACCTTCCTGCGCCCGGGCCGGCGTCAGGCAAACCATCCCCAAGAGTAGCCACCCACACACTATGGCGTATCGAATTCTGCGTTCAGGTTTTGTCATCGCGCGGCCTTAAAGCGGTGGCGTGAGACGTGGCTTTGGGACCACCCACACCATTGCCTCTTCCTTTGCCGCACTAATCTGCAGTCCTCTAACCATCTCCTCGCATTTTTTACGCAACCGTTCCAGCCCCGCATCCAACCGTGCGGCTAATTGTAAGTCGTTGAAATAACTAACGTTAGCCAGGCGCCCTCAACCTGTCAGCGCGGACTCATCCCTACGCCGGGCACACGTCTCGCCCTCCTTTCTCAAGACCGTGTTTCATGTTGAGAAGCTGCTTGAAACTTCTGCTACTCTTAGGAGAGCGAGTCGCGCCCCGCTCCCTCGTTAGACCTCTCCGGGTGAGAGTCCCACCCGTCCACCTCTACTTCGCTGGCGCCGGTTGCGCCGTCGGCGGCAGGATCCCGTTCAGCCGCAAATAGATCGCCTGCCCCGCATAGTGGTCATACCAATCGTCGCTCAGAATTATCAGCGCCCCCGCCCTCGACGTCTGCCGGGTCCCAAACAATGTCAGCGGATCGCTCAGTTTCGAATCGTCCACTCCCGCCAGCGCCGTCGAGCAAAACTCAAACGAGGCCTTCAACCCCGCCACCAGTTTGTCCTTCCCATCCGCATCCGTCAGCTTGAACTCCGGCGCCGTCTGCCCCGAAATCTTCGCGCACAAAAAATAATTCGACTGCGCGATATGCATCACCACATGGCCAAACGAATTCATCTCCGGCGTCGGCTTATATCCATATTTCTCCGCAGGCATCGAATCTGCCGCCGCCACCATATTCTTCTCGTACCGCGTCAACTGACTCTTCACCATCGTCGTCACCGGATTTGCCACCGGCCCCGCCGGCGCCGCTTCCTGGCCCCCACAAACCGCCCCCACCACCAGCATCGCCATCATCGCCAATCCAAATTTCTTCATTGCCATTTTTCTTTCTCCCTGAAACTATTTTTCTACCGCCTCTCGTTTTCGCGCGGCCGCAGAAAAGCATACCCCCGCCTCATCCCATCGACAAGCAGCTTCCCTATCCTCGACTCATTCCCCTCCGATTCCGCTCTTCGCCCTTCTCCGCGCGCAAGACTATTGCGGAAATCGATACTCCCCATTCAAATTTCGTCTACCTTCCAGCACCCATTCGCACTCATAATACCTATGTACTCTCACGAAGCTCGCAATCGAGTTTCGAACCGATCTTAAAGGAGCGACCTGGCCGAACCTGGTCGGGATTTCTCGAAAGGTTGGAACCAAAGGCCGCGGGTCATGGCCTCTACGAGGAGCTTATGGCAAGAACAAATGGAAACAGTTCAGCGACGAAAAGTAAATCCCCCTCCGCCAAAAAACTTTCCCCCCAGGAAAAAATCGCGCAGCGCGCCTACGAAATCTATCTCCAGCGCAACGGCGCTCCCGGCAATCCTCTCGAAGACTGGGTCCGCGCCGAACGCGAAATTCTCGCAAAATCTAGCAAGTCCACCAAGAAAACCGCCAGCGTTGCGGCCTAATTCCGGCAGGCGCCCACCCTGCCGCTCGCTTTTTCGCAGCCGAAACCAGCATGTCGCATGTAGCGCAGGGCGCAAGCCCTGCGGCCCGTCCTGGCCGCAGACTTTCCCGCCACTCTCGTCTACAATGACGCCGCTCTAGAAACGCGTTCCTTAACTTCGCCAAGGAAAACTCGATGCCACTCGTGTCAAAAAACCTTCATCGCGTCTCGCGCAACCTCATCGCAAATTTCCTATCTTCGTTTTTTGTTTGTTTCGTTGCGTTGACGGCCCTCGCCGCATCGCCGTCCATTCTCCACGCCGCTCAACAATCCGCCGCCGCAAAAAATCCCGCGCAACCTCGCTTCGCCATCTCTTTCGATTCGAAACTCAGCTCCACTCCCCTCGACGGCCGCGTCTACGTCGTCATCGCTACTAAAGACGACCCCGAACCGCGCACACAAATCCTCGAAGTCGAAGTCGAGTCCCAGCAAGTCTTCGGCGGCGATGTCGACGCTCTCGCCCCCGGCCAAAACGCCTTCATCACCAGCGATGCCCTCGGCTACCCCGTCGCCAACTTCCGCGATCTCCCCGCCGGCGACTACTGGGTCCAGGGCGTCTTCAACAAATACACCACCTTCCACCGCGCCGACGGCTACACCGTTAGGCTCCCCATGGACGAAGGCGAAGGCCAGCACTGGGACTCCAAGCCCGGCAATTTCTATAGCGTCCCCGAAAAAGTCCACATCGATCCCGCCGCCTCCAACGCACCCGTCATCCAAATCCATCTCACCAAAATTGTCCCCCCCATCGACCCGCCCAAAGACACCGAATGGGTCAAACACATCCGCATCCAAAGCCCCGCCCTCACCAAATTCTGGGGCCGGCCCATGTACCTCGGCGCCATCGTCGTCATACCCGAAGGCTGGGCCTCTCATCCCAACGCCCACTACCCGCTCCTCGTCAATCACGGCCACTTTCCTGATGACTTCCACGGCTTTCGCACCACCCCTGCCGACCCCGGCATGTCCGGCTACGCCCTCGATCGCGCGAAAACTCAGTATCAGTTTTATCAGGACTGGACCACCGGCAAGCTCCCCCGCATGCTTCTCCTCCTCGTCCAGCACGCCAATCCCTATTACGACGATTCCTACGCTGTCGACTCCGCCAACGTCGGCCCCTACGGCGAAGCCATCAACCGGGAACTCATCCCCGCCATCGAAAAGCAGTTCCGCGGCATCGGCCAGGGCTGGGCTCGCGCCGTTTACGGCGGCTCCACCGGCGGCTGGGAAACGCTCGCCACGCAAATCTTCTATCCCGATGACTTCAACGGCGCCTGGGGCGCCTGCCCCGATCCCGTCGACTTCCACGCCTATCAGACCGTCAACATTTACGACGACCCCAACGCCTACTGGACCATCGGCCCCTTCGGCCGCATCAACCAGGCTGAGATGCGCACTCCGCCCGGCATCATCCTCGCCACCACCGAAGGCACCAATCGCTGGGAACTCGTCCTCGGCACGCACGGCCGCTCTGGCGAGCAGTGGGACATCTGGCAAGCCGTCTTCAGCCCCGCCGGCCCCGACGGCTACCCCGCCGAAATCTGGAACCAGCGCACCGGCGTCATTGACAAAAAAGTCGCCGCCTACTGGCGCGAACACTACGACCTCACCGCCATCCTTCAGCGCGACTGGAAAACGCTCGGCCCCAAGCTCCAGGGCAAACTCCACGTCATGGTCGGCACCGCCGACACTTTCTTCCTCGACCACGCCGTCCACCTCATGCAATCCGCCCTCGACTCCACATCCGCCCCTCACTCCGACGCCACCTTCGACTACGGCGTCGACCAACCTCACTGCTACACCGGTCCCCCAGGCTCTACCACCCGCGAAGGCGGCCTCACCTTCACCCAACGCGTCCTAAAAGAATCCGCCGCCCACATGCTCCAATCCGCTCCCCCCGGTACCGACACCACCTCTTGGCGCTATTAATCATCAGCGCCACCACACTACCACGCGGCGCTGCTGACTCCGCAGCACTGCCTTGTAGGGGTACGATTCATCGTGCCCTTTACCATGTTGAATTGTGAGGTAGGCGCCAGGCGGCATTTATCCCGATCCGGTCGCGAGCCCGGCAATCTTCTCTTTAGAAGAACACCGCGGGCGAAACGCCAAACCGCTTGCTCAACTTCTCGATGTGGGCTTTGTTGAGCCCCCGCTTCTTGCGCAACACTTCCGACACAATACTTTCCGTCCTGAAAATCGGTACCAGGTCCTTCTGCCGAAGCCCATTCCCCTCCATCAACGCCCGCAGCACTTCCACCGGTGACGCATCCGGAATCGCATGATGCTCCTCTTCGTACGCTTCGATCAAGGTCATCAGCACTTCGGCATACTTTTCTTCTTCGCTCGTCGGCCGCTCTTTGCTCGCCAGCCTATCCAGTACCGCTAGGTACTCCGCATGCTGCCGTTCCGACGTAATCGCCGTCGGCGAGCTCGCTTCCAGCGCGTATTTTTCGGAGACTTCGATCATGGTTTTTGCCATTCCTTCTCGTCGTATTCCGCGTGGCTCAGAATCCGCCGGATATAAACCATTCTCCACCGGTATTTGATCGTCGCGATCAGCCTGCACCGGTTGTGGCTTATATCGAACACTACAAACGGCCCGGCGATGTCTGAGTTTCTCCAGCTGTTTCGAACCTCCGCGAAGTCTCTCCAATCGGCGTTCTTCGCTATCTTGTACCATGCGTTTAGCGACGCGCCCCATTCGCCGTGCTTCGCGGTCGCTTCTCGAATCGCCTTCCGGCTTACGATCCGCATGCACCACCTTCGCAAAATGCGAAGATGGTGTCAACGCCTGGGAAAGTTCCAGTGCATCAATGCACTCACTAATCCCGGTTTTGCTGTATTACAAAACGTGTTACACTAGAGCGTAGAAACGCGCTGCCATGGCCTCCCCACTCACACTTCGCCTTGACCACAAAACGCGCCAGCGCATTGCCCGCCTGGCTCGCCGCAAACGCCTTTCTACCTCGGAAGTGATTCGCCAGGCCATCGCCGCATGGGCGGATCGTCAGGAGCCCGTCGCCTCTCCCTATGAAGCCATGATGGACCTCATCGGCGTCGTCCGCGGCGGAAATCCAAAGCGCTCCGAACGGACCGGCCGCCAGTTCGCCGCGCTTCTCAAGCGTCGAGGCAAGCGCCCTTGATTCTCATCGACGCCGGGCCCCTCGTCGCCCTGGTCGATGCGGATGACCAGCACCATGCCAGGTGCGTTACCGCTCTCAAGGCCTTGCGCGAGCCTCTCGCCACCGTCTGGCCTCCGCTCGTCGAAGCCATGTATCTCCTATCCGATCAGCCTGCCGCGCAAGAGGCCCTGTGGGAAATGCTCGAACGAAGCGCTGTCCTCCTTCTTCCCTTCGATTCGAGCGACATCCCCAGAACGCACGAGCTTATGCGTAAATACGCCGACCGGCCCATGGACCTCGCCGACGCCGCCCTCCTTCGCGTCGCCGAACGAGAGGGCCTCCGCAAAATCTTCACCGTCGACCGCCGCGACTTCTCCGTCTACCGTCTCCACAACCGCACCCGCCCCACCCTCATCCCGTAGCGTCCTCTGTCCTCGCCCGCCTCGCCGTCGCCGTCCTCGCCGCCCCGCCCAACACCGTCATTTTCGAATTTCGCCCTTTCCTCCTCATCCATTTTCGTATTTCGCTCTTTGCCCCACTCTTCAAGTACAATCCCCGCACTCCACTCGGGGGTATCGATGAGCGTCACGCAACGGCTCCAGGAAATCCGCGACGGTTTCGAGCGCCCCTTCTGGGTCGCCAACGTCAGCGAAATTTTCGAGCGCCTCTCCTACTACGGCGCATTCTCCTCGCTCGCGATCTATCTTCAGGAAAAGTTGCGCTTCTCCACGGAAACCACCGGCACGCTCGTCGGCTTTTTCGGCGGCATGGTCTGGTTCCTTGCGATTTTCGGCGGCGCGGTCGCGGACAAGCTCGGCTTTCGCCGCGCTCTCTCTATGGCCTATCTCATTCTGACGGCCGCATACTTTTTGATCGGCTCGATCGGCGCGTCCTGGCTGGCGCCCGTTCGCGGCCTGGTGCCCCTGTGGCTTTTCGTGGCTGGCATTCTGCTTATCCCCGCCCTCGGCATCGCACTCGTCAAACCATGTGTCGTCGGCACGACGGCGCGCGCCTCCAAAGAAAATGTCCGCACGCTCGGCTACTCGATTTACTACACCATGGTGAATATTGGCAGCGCCGCCGGCCCCGTCGTAGCCGATTGGGCGGAACGGCATGTGGGGCTCGAAAAGGGTTTTCGTATCTCCGCTTTCAGCGTTTTCGCGATGTTTTTTTTCGTCCTGTTTTTCTTTCGCGATCCGCACAAACCAGGAGACGAACCGGCGCCATCCCTCGTCCAGGTGATTCGCAATTTCTGCGTCGTCTTGGGCAAATACTGGCTGGTTCTGCCGGCGGTTTTCGTCGGTATCGTGCTGGCCGCCACGTCGCTTTTTTACCACTTCTCGGTTCCGTGGTGGGTTTGGGCAGCACTTTTAATCGTGGCGCTCGCAGGAATCAGCAGGGTTATGTGGTTTCTAGTGATCTTCACCGGCTATTGGATCGTCTATTGGCAGCAGTACACCAGCTTGCCCGGATTCATGCGCACCTACGTGGACGTCAACGCCCGCGTCCAGCTCATTCTCTTCACCGATGCGGCCATCGTTGTCTGCCTCACCTTTGCGGTGAACTACTTTGCGCGCAAAATCCCGCCGTTCTATGCCGTCATTCTCGGCACGATCGTTACTTCTATGTCCTGGGTGGTTCTGTCGTTCTGGCCTACGGTCACCGGCGCGGTAGTTTCGATCGCGGTTCTCGCCATCGGCGAAATTATTCAGCAGCCCCCGTACTACGCCTACATTTCGCGGCTCGCGCCTCCTGGCCAGCAAGGCACGTACATGGGCTTTGCGTTTCTTCCACTGGGAATCGGCTCATTGGTGGGAGGTTGGTTCGGCGGCACCATGATGCATCACTTCGGCGAAGTCGCCCACCATCCCGAGCGCGCCTGGTGGGCCATCAGCGCGGTAGGTTTCGCCACCGCTTTGCTCCTGTGGATTTACGACCGCGCCATCAAGCCCGCCCCGCAGGAGCCAGTATTATGATTCGAAATTGCGCGAGCGTAGTTCTGAAAATATTTTGCAGCTCGCAATTCTCAACTCCGAGAACCTCGAGTGGGAGCGGGAAGGGTTTTTCTGGCTTTCGACTTTCAACTATCGACTGTCAACTTCTCTCAGTTGACCATGCGGCGGAGCGAAGCGAGCGCCTGACGGGCCAGCGAATAGCGCGGCTCCACTTCCAGCGCTTCTTGAAAACATTTCATCGCGCGCGCATACATTTCTTTTCCGAGATACGCGCGGCCCAAATTGTAGTGAGGAAAATGGCGCGGCTCGTAGCGGCGCGCTTCGATGGCGCGTTCGAGCCACGGAATCGCTTCGTCGAAGCGCTCCAGTTCGATCAGATATGCGCCGATGTCGTTGTAAGGATTGCCAAATTCCGGATCGACTTCGATCGCGCGTTTGCACTCGGCGATAGCGTCTTCGATGCGCCCTTGATAATGATACGTCCAGCCGAGAAAAGTATAGGCTTCGGCTGTTGGGTGCAATTCGAGCGAGGATTGATAGAGCTCCACGGCCCGTTCGTAGTCGCCCTCCATCTGCGCCTGATACGCGTCCTGGAGGATTTCCCACGCCCGCGTCAGGGTTTCCTGGCTCATGGGGTAAATTGTTATCACACGGTTCCGGGGGCGTCAAAAGTACGAGAGTCCCATCGGTGTGCAGGGTGAACCTGTACTAAGTGCCGGGTTCCGGGAGTGGAAATTCTGCCCGTAAAAAGAGAAGATGGGAGCGCGCTTAGCAATCAAGAAACTGGTCAATAAGACGTTCATAAGGAAAGTTTTCTGCGATCAATGATGAAGGGGGAAACGTGAAGCGAAATTATCTGGTACTTGGGATCGCTTTATTGGGCATGGCGGTAGCGGTTTTGGCGCAAGATCCGTCGGCAAAAGCGCCCGCGAAGAAAACCGCGGCGAGCAAAGGCTCGGCGACAAAAGGCAAAGAAGTGTTCGATCAGAAATGCGGCATCTGCCATTTTGCCGCTAGCGACGCGAAAAAAATCGGCCCCGGACTCAAAGGGATTTCCAAGCGCGGCACGTTTACCGTGAACAACAACAAGTTCACCGAAGAGACGCTGAAGACCTGGATCGAAAACGGCGACTCGCTGATGCCTCCGTTCAAAGATGTCCTGGATGAAGGACAAATCAAAGACGTCATCGCTTACGTAAAAACGCTGTAGGCCTACACTAGAATTCTCTAATACGTTCACAACTGCCGCCCCTCGCGAGATTTAATTTTCGCGAACGCGAGGCGCCCAAGGCGTGCATGCCTGGAGTTTTCGCGGAAAGAAAATGTAGCGGAAAGAAAAAGCCCCCGACCGCCTGATCGCTCAGGCCATCGGGGGCAAACTCAACCGGGACACCCACCCAGGCACCTAGCGCGGTCCAAAGCGGCGATGCGCAAAAATTATTTTTTGCAAACAGCCGGTTCTTATGCGCTGTGTCCGGGCCTATTCCCTGGGAACCAGAGAATCTACTTCAGTACGGCGTCCTTGAACGCCTTCGCCGGGCGCAGGCGAACTACGGTCTTGGCCTTGATCTTGATGGCTTCGCCCGTCTGAGGGTTACGGCCCATGCGCGCCTTGCGGTGCGCTTTCACGGCGCGGCCGATGTTCGGAATAACGAACTTGCCCGCACCGCCCTTGCATTCCTTGACCGCGAGTTTGAATAGCTCTTCGAAAAAGAGCGCCGCGGTTTTCTTGGGTGTGGCGCACTTCTCGGCGATGTGCGACACGATCTTGCTCTTGCTCATTGGCTTGGCTGCCATCTAGTCTGCTTATCCTCCTGTATTTACTTTCCACCCCGAAAAGAGCGGGGCAGGCCGCGAGCGACTACCCCTGTATAGCTGCGGAAAAACTCGGGCCGTTGGGCACTATAGCCAAGGTACAAGGAGAACGCAAGGAAAAATCGCAAAAAAGGCTGGAAAAATGCAGATTTTTGGCGAGGCGGTGGAAAAAAGCACGCAGGAATGCGGGTGCAGCGCATATCGGGGATGCGGACTCCGCGATGCCGGCGGTCACGGGCGCTAAGAGTCCATTCGAATGACGAAGCAGAGGCGTGCCGGCGTCGCGAGTGAAGCGCGCCAACGCGTTCGAACGAAACGGTTTGTGACCGCGCGCGGGTTAGAGCGCGGCGAGATCGGTGTAAAAATGGGCGATGGCTTTGATGCCGCCGAAATAATTTTCCAGGGCGAGGTGTTCGTCGGGAGCATGGGCGTTTTCGTCGGGCAGACCGAATCCGATGAGCACGCAGGGAACCTTGAAGGTGTCATGCATTTGCGTGACAAAAGGAATGGAGCCGCCTTCGCGAATGAAGACGGCTTTTTTACCAAAACCTTTTTCGAGAGCGCCCTGAGCGATTTTGAAGATAGGCGCGTGGAACGGGGCGACCCAGGGCTTGCCGGTGCTGAGGACATCGAACTTGCACTTCACGGTTTTCGGCAGGAGTTTGCGGATGTGTTTTTCGACTTGTTTGGCGATGGTTTGCGGTTCCTGATTGGGAACAAGGCGCGTGGAAAATTTCGCATAGGCCTTTGAAGGGATGACCGTCTTTGCGCCTTCACCTTGGTAGCCGCCCCACATGCCGTTCAGTTCGAGAGTCGGGCGCGTCCAGAGCTGCTCGACGATGGTGAAGCCTTTTTCTCCGAAATACCCAGGAGCGCCGACGGCTTCTTCAAAGGCTTTTTTCTTCCAGGGCAGTGCATTCAAGGCTTTGCGTTCCGGCGCGGCGATTTTGGCGACTTTATCGTAGAAGCCGGGAACGGTGACGCGGAAATTCTTGTCGTGAAGCTTGGCAAAGAGCTCCGCGAGAATCGTCAAGGGATTGGGCACCGCGCCGCCATAGACACCGGAATGGAGATCGCGCGCGGGGCCTGTGAGCTCGATCTGGTAATAATTCAGGCCGCGCAAGCCGTAAGTGATGGAAGGCACGCCTTTAGCGAGCATGGAAGTGTCAGAGACGACGAGAGCGTCGGCTTTGAGTTTTTCCTTGTTCTTTTGAACGTAATCCCAGAGGCTGACGCTGCCGACCTCTTCTTCGCCTTCGATCAGGACTTTTACGTTGATGGGAAGTTTGCCGTTCACTTTCTGGATGGATTCGAGGGCTTTCAGGTGGATGTGGACCTGGCCTTTATCGTCGGCCGTGCCGCGGCCGAAAAGATTGCCGTTGCGGACGGTGGGTTCGAAAGCGGGTGAAGTCCAGAGATCGAGTGGCTCCGCAGGCTGCACGTCGTAGTGGCCGTAAAAGAGGATCGTCGGCTTCCCGGGAGCTTCGAGGGACTCGGCGTAGACGAGCGGATGAAGATTGGTGGGGACAATTTCAATTTTCTGGAAACCAGCGGCGCGGAGATGGTCGGCGACCCATCGAGCGGCTCGTTCGATGTCCGGTTTGTGCTCACTTTTGGCGCTAACGCTGGGAATCCGCAAGAATTCGCACAGCTCCGCCAAATGTTCGTCGCGATGACCTTCTATAAATTCAGCAAGGTTCGTCATGGGGCTCTCGGGGGCTATGAGTCCTTTCAAATAAGAATAAAGAAACGGGAACCGTATGAATGTGGCAGCGGAAAGAGTGCGGGCTTACAAAGCGGCGCTCGGGCTGCTAGTTTCTATTCTAGGGCCGTGCGTGGCCCGCGCACAAGCACACGGCAGATGACATCGGGTAGCAGGCGACTGAGACGAGGAGACCGAGATTGTGTGAGCATGATGCGATGTCCCAATTCGCTCCGATGAGGCGGAATTCTTTGAGCGCCTCCTCGAAAGACTTTCGAGCTTCGGGCAGGTCGCCTTCGTTATTCTGAACGATGCCAATACCGTGAAGTGCTTTCGCGGCATTCCGTCTGTCACCGGCAGCGAGCCAAAGCTCCCTGGCGCGGGTGTAGTTCGCGATGGCTTTTTCCGGATTCCCCAAGAATCCAGACCAGGCTTCGCGGTGGATGGCCGTGGCCAACATGAGGCCGCTTCCTGGACTTGCGCGCGGGTAGCGCTCGCGGCAGCGGCTTTCTGGCTGCGCTTCATGTCGCCCAGCTGCTCGGAGGCTGACGCTTCCATCAAGTCAATGCGAGCGTCCGTGCCTTGGGGTTCCGGCAAGCTACGCAATGCGTCGACCGTTTGTAAAGCATCGGCGGGGTGGCCAGCCCGGATCTCCGCGTTGGCAAAGCGCAAGCCATAATCGAGATTGTCTGGAAAGAAAGAGTGAAGAGTGCGGTAAATTTCGAGGGCCGCGGGACGATTATTGATGAGATCGCGATAACGGCCTTCGATGGAGAGGCGATCCTCGCGCGAGAGGCGCGTAGAGAGATCAAGAGCTTTCTTTGCTTCCTCTTGAGCGTTGAGATCATAGCCCAGGATCGACAAGCTCTCCGCGAGCGCGGAATGCGAGAGGGCGTGATTGGGATCTGCGGCGACGGCTTTTTCAAGTAGAGCGCGCGCGGCGAGGGCGTCGAACTTCTGGAGCTTAACCAGGCCTTCGGCGTACAAGCGTTCTGCTCCGGAATTGGAGGGAACGGAAGCCCGCACTTCACGCGCAGCGGCGGCCGACAAAGCGCCAATGCCGAGAGTGTGGCGCAGACTGTCGCCGCCGGCGGAGATGAGTTGGGGAAGATCTGATTCGGTTCCGTCCTCGGTGATCGACGCGATGGTTTCTCCCGTGTGGGCGTCTTGAACCTGCAGAACGATTCTAAGTTTGGTGCTTGAGCCATCGGAAAGTGCGAGATAGGAGCCGGACGTAACCATATCGGTGCCGAGGTGATTGTGAATCTTACCTAGCGTTTCCAGGCCATAGGTGTCACTTGGAGCGAGAGACAGATCCAGTTTCATGCGAGCGATGTTTTCGCTGGGAATCACGCGGATTTGCTGGCCGGAGGCGAGTTCGGCGGCCAACATTTCAGCCATGGCCGTGGACATCCACTCATCGTCAGGCTTGCGGGACAGGTTTTTGAAGCCAAGAACGGCGATCGAGGGGCGGGGTTTGAGTGCCGCGGAAGCAGCGCCGCTTGCGGAATGACGAAAAACCCCCAAGCGCGCGACCGCCATAACCATCCCGAAAATCAGGACCATGACAACCGCGATAGAAAGCCAGGTCCATCTTAGCGATCGAGGGGCGGGGAGAGTGGTCGCAGGTTCAACCAGCACTGGATGTCGGATAGCTTCGGGTTCAACGGCGGCATCGACAGGACTGGGCTGGCCATTGGGTGCACTGTGCTGAATGGGGAAGATAAAGCGATAGCCGAGCTTGGGAAGGGTTTCGATAAAGCGGGATTCGGTAGCGGAATCGCTGAGAACGCTGCGGAGCTCTTTGATTGCGGTGTTCAGACTGTGCTCGAAGTCCACAAAGGTATCCGAGGGCCAGAGTAGTCGGCGAAGCTGTTCGCGAGTAACGACATCGCCTGGATGGTCGAGTAAGAGGGATAAGACCTGGAACGGCTGAGGGCGGAGTTTGACCTTAGTCCCGAATTTAAAGAGTTCTCGGGAACTGAGGCGTAGCTCGTAGGGGCCAAACCGAGTAGTTTGCAAGGCCGTGTCCCTCGAATACCGCGAGTATTACATAGTGCGCCCAATATAGACCTCGTGCCCGGCTCGCTGCAAGTAAAGATCTGCTATGAAATCAATGAGTTAGGCCTTCACCTTTTTTTAATTAGATTTCCAGACGGCCTGTATTGCCACAACCTTGCGCTCGTGCGAGGAATGCTGCAATGGAAGCAGCGCCGTACAAGTTCGGCGCGTCCACTTTTTCTGAGAGACACCGGGGAGGGCTAACATGCGAATGCTTGGAAGCTCTATGAGGAAGGTAAGATTGCATGGCAGGAAGCTGGCAATCGCGGGCGCTATGCTATGCCTAGCTACAGCCGCCTCGGGCGTGATGGTAATTCCCAATTTATTTCCCTTCCTCGATCCCACCGGAATCGTCTCGACTTACAATACGGCTGGGCCGATTGTTGAAAACACGCCCTTTTTCCAGAGCCTCGGGACCAATGGGAGAAGCTGTGCGACGTGCCATATCGCCGGCAATGGGATGGGATTGAGCACACAAAATATCCAACAGCGTTTTGCGATGACCCAGGGACACGATCCGCTGTTTGCGGCATTTGATGGCGCCAACTGTCCGAACACAAGTTCAAATGATCCAGAGACACATAGTTTGTTGTTGAAAAACGGATTGATTCGTATTCCGATACAACTTCCCGCAACAACGCAATTCACGATACGAGCAGCGGTAGATCCCTACGGTTGTGCCATAGTGACCGATCCCATCTCGGGATTGCAAACCGTATCGGTTTATCGGCGGCCTTTGCCGACGACGAATCTGACATTCTTGAGCACGATTATGTTTGATGGCCGAGAGACCATCGCGCCGCTCAACAATGGGCAAACGTTTAAAGCAAACCTGATCAGTGACTTGATGCACCAAGCCATTGATGCAACGACTGGTCATGCGCAAGCGACCGTGCCACCGACAATTGACCAGCAAACCGCGATTGTCAATTTCGAGATGGGCTTGTTCAGCGCACAACGGGCGGACGGTCGCGCGGGATCGCTTACAGACTACGGAGGGCTGGGAGGGGCGAGGAATCTGTCGGGTGCAACCTACTATCCGGGAATCAATGACACTTTGGGAGCGGATCCCACGGGTGCCAAGTTCAATCCCAATGGAATGACACTGTTTTCGCCGTGGGAAAACATGGAAACTGACAATGAAAGAGACTGGGCGACGATACAAGCTCGGCAAGATATCGCGGCGGGAGAAACACTTTTCAATTCGCGCGCACTGACGATCACAAACGTCCGCGGACTGAATGATAACCCGGCGCTGGCTGCTGCGCTTGGAACCACGGTGCCCATCGCTTCGTTTCCAGGAACTTGCACGACGTGCCATGACACTCCGAACGTGGGGAGCCACTCGCTTCCGTTGGCACTCGATATCGGAACAGGCCACGACGCGGCGCCGGAATCGGATACGGAAATCGCCAACGCGCTTGCGCAGTTGAGCTTTCCGGGAGTGCCCGTCTACGAAATTACGGGATGCCCGAACCCCTTCGCCGCGGCTGGACAACCGAGCACGCCGTATGTGATTTACACGACCGATCCTGGTAAGGGGCTTGTGACCGGACTATGCGGGGACGTGAACCGCACCAAGGGGCCGGTACTGAGAGGGCTGGCCGCTCGTGCACCGTATTTTCACAACGGTGCGGCCCGTGACTTGAACGAAGTGCTGAACTTCTACAATCAGCGCTTCCAGATGAACTTGACCGACAAAGAAAAGTCACAGCTCATCGCCTTTCTGAATTCATTGTAGAAAACAGGGCACCACCCTACGCGAGCTAACTAGCTGCGCGATCTGCGTCAAGAAGTTTTACAAAGGCTCATAATTTTAAATCCGGCCAACGAAATAACTTCAGCGGCACAGTAACGCTGCCTTGCAACGCTGGACTTCCGTCCGGCACCAGTTGCACAACTCTTTCCGCATCCATAACCCCCAGCAACTCCTCTATGACTTCCACACTTACGATCAACACCACGGCTCGCTCCACAGCACTCCTCCTGCCGTTCTCCATCGATCGCAGCGCTCCACTCTTCGCTGGGTGGATGCTGGCTGCGGCTATGGTGCTCGGGCTTTTAGGATTGGGCGCCCAAAAACGAAGAGGCAGATGCCCACCTGCGGTTGCTTGTGGGGAACACCTGTCCTGTGGGCCAGTTTACGGTATTTGGTGCGAGGGCCGATGATTGATGGTATGAACGGCACAACGTCACCAACACACCGGCGCAGCGGGCGGGCATTTCACAAGATGCGATTGCAGGCGCAGGGGCGCGCGCATAACGGGAAGAAATTCAAGGAGTCGTGCGAGACCGTGGTGGTAAACGCGCACGGCGGACTGCTGATGTTGAAGCATGAGATTGATAACGGCGAGATCCTCGTTTTGACGAACCCAGAAACATTGGAAGATCAGGAGTGCCGGGTGGTGTATCAAGGCGAGCCCTGTGAAAAGGGGCAGAGGATTGGCGTGGAGTTTTTGACGCCTGCGCCACGGTTTTGGGGATTGGAATTTGGGGAGTTGGCTACGCCGGGTGGCGGGAACGCGACGGCGGTGCAATGAGTTTCGAGCGGTGGACTACGCGGGCGTGAACCTTACAGGGTAAACTGGCCCGCCTCTACAGAAAACTCGAAGTTACGCCGTTCGCGCATCAGACCTTGGCTGATGCGCTTTCTGTTTTTTGGGCGGCTGCGATGGTGCGGCCGCGGCGGAGAAACCAGTCGCCGAGGCGCCAGAGCAGCAGGGCCGCAACGATTGCGCCGTAGGTTAGCGGGCGCAGGACTGCGGATTTCACCAGCCAGTAGTAGTGAATCACACCACAAATTGCGCTGATGTAGATGAGGCGATGGAGCATTTGCCAGCGGCGACCGCCGAGGCGGCGAATCCAACCGGCGGTTGAGGTGATGGCCAGGGGAATCAAAAGCACGAAAGCGGTAAAGCCAACGGTGATGAAGGGGCGCTTGGCGACGTCTTTCCACATGGCGGCGAGATCGAAGGATTGGTCGGGGCCGAGATAGGTGAGGAAGTGGAGGCAGGCGTAAAAAAATGCGAAGAGGCCGAGCATGCGGCGGAAGCGGATGAGATCGGGCAGTTTGAGGAGTTTGCGCAGCGGAGTGATGCAGAGAGTGAAGATCAGGAAGCGGAGAGTCCAATCGCCGGTGGCGTGTTGAATGAATTCCACAGGATTCGCGCCGAGTTTAGCGGTGAAAGTGCGCCAAATGAGGATGCCAAAGGGTATAAGGCAAAGCAGAAAAACGGGGAGCTTCGTCCATTTGTTGGATAGTGGCGATGGCACGCGGCAAATCCGCCTCAATAATATTTCTTTAGATCCATACCGGTGTAGAGGCTGGCGACCTGGTCTTGATAGCCGTTGAACATGAGGGTGGCGCGTTTGAAGATTTCGCCGAGGCGTCGTTCCTTGGCTTGAGACCAGCGAGGATGATCGACGTTGGGATTTACGTTGGAATAGAAGCCGTACTCTTGCGAGTTGGCGAGATTCCAGGTGGTGGGCGGTTCCTTGGTGACAAATTTAATTTTGACGATGGACTTGATGCTTTTGAAACCATACTTCCACGGGATGACCATGCGGACGGGAGCGCCGTCTTGATTGGGGAGCGAGTCGCCATACATACCAACGGTGACGAGCGTAAGCGGGTTCATGGCTTCATCGAGGCGAAGGCCTTCGACGTAGGGAAGCTGGATACCGGCATATCTGGATTCAGGCATCTGGCTGAGATCGTAGGCGGATTCGAACGCGACATACTTTGCTTTGTCGGTGGGCTGGACGAGGTTGGCGATGGTGCTGAAGGAGAAACCGATCCAGGGGACGACGATGGACCAGCCTTCGACGCAGCGATGGCGGTAGATGCGCTCTTCGAGAGGAGCGAGTTTGAGAATTTCGTCCAGGGTGAACTTGCGCTTGGTTTTGACTTCGCCTTCGACGGAAACGGACCATGGCGAGGTACGGAATTTTTGGGCGTTCTTAGCGGGAGCGGTTTTGTCGATTCCGAATTCGTAGAAATTGTTGTAGTGCGATACGTCTTCGAAGGTATTCTGCTTTTCGGTGGTGCTAAAAGGGCTTTTTACTAGTCCAGTGAACTTTCCGTCGGCATAGACGCTTCGGAAGGGAGAAGTGAGGTCGAGCAAGTTCTTCCCGGCGAATGCAACTGCGCCTGCCATGCCCATGGCTTGGAGGAATTTGCGCCGGTTGAAGTAGACGTCTTTGGGTGTGACGTCGGCGTAGGTTAGTTCTGGCTTTCTTTGAATCAGCATCTTTACCTTCCTGGCAAGCGACGAGAATGGTCCTTTATATATTACGCATGTTCATGTTGGTTGGATGCTGGAAATTCGCGTAGCGATTCCAGTGTTACGGCCGGGAATATTCTAGCGGTGGCCGCCGAGGCGTTTCAGCGCAGCTTGAGCGGCGAGGACGCCGTGGTACTGGGCTTCTTCGAAGATGGAGATGCCGCTGAGATCGGAATTGGCGAAGAGGAGGCGAGTGTCGAGGCGGGTGAGACGGCGGCGTTCTTCGGAAAAGACGGCGCCTACGGCTGGGCGAATCATGGCGTGGCCCATGCGCATGACGTCGATGCGCGAGACGCATTGGCGAATGTCGGAGTGCACGCGTTCGAGGTCGTGGAGGATGGCTTCTTTCCAATGGTTCCAGTCTTTGTCGAGGAGGAGCCGGCGATTTTGCGTGGGAGTGCCGTCAGCGAGAGCCCAATAAAAAGTCCAAACGGTGCGGTCGATGTGCGTGCGGAGGCTTTGATGCGTGGCGTCAACGTAACCGAGAGTGGGAGAATCGAGGAAGACGGTATCCCAGGTGGGTTCCGCGCCGCGAGAATCGGGGAGGCGCTCGATAGTGAGATTGGCGGTGAGCCAGGGGGAATAGACGAAATCGTGGAGGCGAGGAAAGCCTTCGACTAAATAAGAAGCGAGGAATGTTGGCGCGGCGAAAATCACGAAGTCGGATTGGAATTCGGTGTCGCCGGCGAAGACGCTGACGCCGCGTTTTGTTTCGACGATGCGATGCACCATTTGGTTGGTGCGGACATGCTCGCCGACGCGTTCGAGGAGGCGGCGCGTGATCCAACCGTTGCCTTCGGGCCAGGTGAGCGGACCTTTTTCTTCGGATTCGCGGGAGGAGAAATAGTGGATGCCGGCCCAGGCAGAAGTGTCTTTGGCGAGCGCGCCGTAATCGTCGCGGCAGGCGTAGTTCATGTACCAGTTTACGAGGCGCGAATCGCAGCCCTGCTGCTGGAGCCAATCGGAGAAAGAGAGACGATCCAGATCTTGATATTTGGAGGAGCGGCCGAGTTCGAGAGGGATCGAGAATTCGCCGCCGGCGCGGAATTTGGCGAAAAGATCTTCGAGATGTTGGAACTGGTCGCGATCTTTTTGCGTGAGGCCGATGGCGGGTTCGAGGCCGTCTTGCCAGCGGCCGTAAATGAAGAGGCGTTCTTGAGGAGCGAAGCAGAGATTGCGCTCTTCCCACTGGCCGTTTTTCAGCACGCCGAGGTCTTCGAAGAGTTCGCGGACGAATTCGGCTTTGGGGCCGGGCACGGGGACGTAGTGCGCGGCCCAGGGGTAGGCGGTGATTTCGTTTTCGCCCCAGCGGGCGTTGCCGCCGGCCTGGGGGTTCATTTCCAGAAGGACGAAATCGGTGAAGCCGCGTTTGCGGAGGCGCCATGCGGCGCTTAGTCCGGCGATGCCGCCGCCAACGATCACGACGGGAAATTTTTCGATGCGCTTCGGAGGAGGAAAGGGGGCGTGGTCGCGGAGGAGATGGCCCATCTGGAAGGAATCGTTGACGAACGAGCCGACGATGGGGCGATCTGCTTTTGAGCGAGAGTCCGACAAGAGCGGCACTTCCAGAGCGGAGGAATTTTCGGCGGCCAACCTTCAATGACTGATGTCCTTCCAGTCGTTTTCGTAGGTGCGGACGAGGACCTGGCTATTCAGCTGATTAGGCGGCATGGGAAGTGGGGCCATGTCTGGAGGGAACTGAAAGAGCGCGGGCAGACCTTCGACGTTGATGAAGCGTAGACCGCTAGGCAGAGACGTTGGCGGAGTGTAATCGTGCGTGGAGGCGAGGACGAAGCCCCACTCGCCGAAGGACGGGACATAGACGTGATAGGGATACGTTTGCAGGCCAGCCTGTTTGAGGGTTTGTGCGATACACCAGAAAGAGTCTCGGGCAAACATCGGCGACGTGCTCTGTACGACCATGAGTCCTTGTGCACTAAGGTGGCGAGCAGCGGCGCGGTAAAAGGCGGTGGTGTAAAGCTTGCCGAGAGAATAGTTGGTGGGATCAGGGAAATCGATGACGATGAAATCGAAACTATCGGTGTTCGAATCGACCCAGGGAAAAGCATCGGCGTTGACGATATGAACGCGAGGGGAGAGGAAGGACTTGTCGTTGAGCTTGGTGAGCATGGGATGGGTGGAAAAAAGTTTGGTCATCTCGGGGTCGAGATCGACGAGGGTGATGCTTTCGATTTGGGGATATTTCAAGATTTCGCGGACAGCGAGCCCGTCGCCGCCGCCGAGGACCAAGGCGTGCCGAGGAGTTGGAACGGCAGCCAAGCCAGGATGGATGAGAGCTTCGTGATAGCGGTATTCGTCGCGCGAACTGAATTGCAAGTGGCTGTTGAGAAAGAGGCGGAGATCGTCCTTGAAGCGGGTGAGGACGAGATGTTGGTAGCGCGTGTCGCGGGCAAAGATGATGTCGTCGGCGTAGATGTTGTCTTCAGCGGTGGCGGTGATGTGGCGGGCGTCGGCCATCCCGACTCCTAGCCCGCACAGGACAACGACGCAGGCAATGCGTAAAGTGCGCGTGCCGGAAAGTTGAGTGGAAAACAAATAGGTAGTCCAGAGCGCGACACCCGCGTTGATGAGTCCAAAGAGCATGGCGGAGCGAACGAGACCGAGACGCGGCACGAGAAGAATTGGAAAGAGAAGAGAGGCGCCGAGCGCGCCGAGATAGTCGAAGGTTAAGACGTGAGCAATGACGTCGCGAAATTCGTAGCGGTCACGCACGATGCGCATGAGCAAAGGAATTTCCAGGCCGACGAGAACACCCATCACAATCACTAGAGCATAAAGAATCAGCTCAAAGCCCTGGGTGAAGGCAAAAGCGAGCATCAAGAGCGCGGAAGAAAAGCCGCCGATCACGCCGAGCAAAAGCTCGATCCAGACGAAACGATAGACGAGGCCGCGATTCAAATAGCGCGAAAGGGCGCTGCCAATGCCCATCGCGAAAAGGTAGGTACCGATGATGGTGGAAAACTGAAACACACTGTCGCCCACCAGATAGCTCGCAAGAGTGCCAGCGACGAGCTCATAAATAAGCCCGCACGCCGCCACCAGCAGCACGGAAATGAAGAGCAGAATGCCCATGCGCTAATGAATGGCCGCGGCAATGATGATGCAAATGCCGAGGGACATGGCGCCAACGAGGATGGCCAGCGCCATGTTGTGTTCCTGGACGATTTCCTTCCAGAGATGATACGGCGTGAGCTTATCCATCACCAAAAACGCGATGACGAAGATGAGCATGCCGATAAAGGCGAACACGAGTGCTGCAATGATGTTGCCGAGCGGAACGAGGTTCATCTTATTTGCCTCCGGTGTAATGGTGATAGAAGCCGTAGACGGAACGATAGGAGCCGGGATTATCACGAACGGACTTGGGAACGTTTTTCAGCTGGCTAATGCGGTCGAGACTCCAGCCGTGGTACTGGGCAAAGCCGGTGCCTCCGAGGATCAACATTCCATACGCGAGATAAAGTTTTCTAAACATAGTTCAATCCTCCGAACTGCCAATCTTGATGGGCGGATGATCGCTTTCGGCCCAGCGCATGCGCTCGAAACTGAGGGAGCGCCAAGTGATGGCGATAGCCGGAATCAGCAGCGCCAGAAACGCAATGCCGAAGAATCCTACGACAGGGACGTCGCGCTTTACCTGTACGGAATACGAAATAGGAGGATGCTTGGGATCGACTTCGGGCTCGATGCGCAAATAATAGTTCCCTGCAGGAACGCTGGGGATGATGACAGTGTTTTTCTGGCTGCCTTCACTCCAGGAGCCATCGCTGTCGTAGCCGTGATAGTAGCTCACCTCGCGGGCGAAATCCCAGGCTTGCTCGGTATCGTTGTTGATCAGCGCGTAATTCAGATAGATCCAGGAGTTGTCGACGCTGGCGGTGGTGGTGACTTCCACATTGGACGTGCGACCCTCCAAAGGAAAAACCTGGGTCACAAAGGAAGCTTCACCTTTTGGTTCGCCGACGTCCAGGCGATAACTGGATTCGAACGCGGTGCCTTTGCCTGAGATGAGGTCAAATCCGGCGAGCAACACAAGCAGCAGAGCAGCAAACCCAAGGAAGGCGGCCCAGATGCCTTTGACATTTTCGTGGACAGGCGACGGCTGATTTTCGTAGACGCCGACCGCCGCTGGCGGAGCACCAGGAAGATTGAACGATTTCCAGATGTCGGCGCCATACATATATTCGCCGATGGACCAGGTCACTTCGTTGGCGGTTTTTTCGGAAGATAAAACACGCGGCGGCTTCACGTACTCCGTTACCGTCGCATGTTCGCCGACGCGGACTTGCCAGGGAAATTCGCCGAGGACGAAATTGGTGTTGGCGTCGGCCGTCTGAAAATGCTTGTAAATTTCGCCGAGATAGTTAGCCGATGCAAACCCGGTCTGCGGAAGTTCTTTGCAAACGCTGATGTCGTTCCAATGGCCGTTGTACTCGGTGAGGTAGCGAGTGGGTTTGTACGGATTAAAAAGCACATACTCGTGCCAGTAATAGCTGATGCCTTCTACCACGATACCGCGCCGCTGAAAGCCGATGACTTCGTAATCCGTGCCGCGAAGCTTGCCGCGCGAGCCAAGAGGAATGAGTGGGCGGTCCACTCCTACAATGGCTTCAAATTTTTGGAGGATTTGAAGATTGGGGTCCTTGGCATCGAGAATGGAATGGCAACTCTCGCAGACGACCGTTTCGGCGTGTCCCATAGCGCGAAGAATGATCGCCGCGCCGCACTGCGGACAATGCAAGGCTTTCGCCTGAGGTTTTGGCGGGTTCGAGAGTGGCGGAGTGCCTGCGCTCATCACCAGCCCTCGAAGCTGCGAAGATTTTTTAGTTTGAGATCGTCGAACTCGACAAATTCGCCCAGATAGAGGGAAGGCTGTTCCTCGCTGAAATCCAGAGTCGCGAACCTGCCTGTTTCGCTGCGGAGATCGGCGAAAGTGACCTCCGTCTTATCCCAATATTCAAAAGGCAGCTCGCCTTCGACGCCGCGGTAGTGGGCCGGCGTGATCACGGTCAAGGTGTAGCGCTGATTGTTCCATGTGTATTGCTGTCCGACCTGGATTTGCGTAGCGGAGGGCAGACCGGGCGTATTTGAAGCGAAGGACACGGCGAATTCATTTTGCGCGTCGGAGAGCCAGGCGCTGGCGCCGTCATTCATGGTGATGTGCCATTCGTTCCATCCGCCCTGGTCGTACTCATAGAGAATTCGGCCGATGACCACGAAAGATTTGTTGCGATATACGCCTTCGGTGTTGAGCTGAATCGGGGAACTGTCCGGCGGGAGATCGGCGACCTGGCCGACTTTCTTGAGATCGACATCCGTGCGCACGAGAATGCTTTTGCAGTACTGGCAAACCGTCTGCACACTGCTGGACCACTGGAAGACAATTTTTGCGCCGCAGTTGGGACAGTTCGAGACGGGCTGAGTCATCGTCCGTTGCTCACCTGTTGCACAAAAGTCCTCGCACTAAATCCTAATCGCTGGCCGCTTGCTGGCGGGCCGCCTCATAGGGGCGCGCCAAACGTCTCACGGAAACATTCTTGGCGTGGAAAAGCTGCTGGAGCGCGGCTTCAAAATTCCATTCAGTGCGCGGTACGCAGCAAAAGAGATTCAGGCAAAGCGAATTGTGCTCCGGAAAAGTGTGGCAGGCGATGTGCGACTCCGCGAGCAAGCAAAGGCCGGTGATGCCGCCGGTGCCGGGAAACTGATGCCATTGCGTCTCGCCGACAGGGCGAAGCTTCATGCCGCGAATCATGCCATGGAAGAGCGTCTCGACCGCGCGAAGGTCGCGCAGCGAATCGGATGAGCAACCAAAGGCCTCAACGACCCATTCGATGCCGCTCATGCTCGCGTCACCACTAAGCCTGAGGCTTCCCGCATTCCGGACAGAATTTGCTGGTGCGCGGGATAGGCTTGCCGCACTCGCTGCAGAATTTTGTTGCCGCACTGGAAGCCGCGCCGGCAGCGGCAGGCGCCGCGCCACCGCCCGCCGGATTGGAGGATGAAGACTGCTTGATAGCGTCCATCATCGCCTGGCCCATGGCGACACCAGCGCCTAGCCCTGCGCCAACGCCGACGGCACCGCCACCTTCATTGGCGGCAGCAATCGGAATGGCTTGTGCCACCTGGTACTGCGTGAACTTGCCCATGTCACCGAGGACGTTCATGCTGATGCGCTGGTCGAGCACTTTTTGCAGCTCTTCCGGAAGCGAGAGATTCTCGACGACGAAGCTATCGAGCGAGAGGCCGTAGTCGGTAAACGCCGGCTTGAGTTGCTCACTGATTTTTTCGGCGAGCGCGCCTTGATTGGCGGCCATGTCGAGGAAAGGGACCTGGCTGGCGGCGAACGCATCGGTCATCTTGGCGATGATGGTGTTGCGCAACTGGCCTTCGAGGTCAGCGACATGGTAGAGGTCGCGCGTGCCGCTGATTTTTGTGTAGAAGGTCTTCGCGTCGGCCAGGTGGTAGGAATAAATACCGAAACCGCGCAGACGAATCGCGCCAAATTCCTTGTCGCGGATGGTAATGGGATTTTGTGTGCCCCAGTGCTGGTCGGTTTGGATGCGCGTCGAAAAGAAATAGACGTCAGACTTGAAGGGCGACTGAAACTTTTTGTCCCAGTTCTTGAGGTAGGTGAGAATCGGGAGCGTATTGGTGTTGAGCGTGTAAAGTCCGGGAGCGAAGGCGTCCGCCACTTTCCCTTCGTTCACAAAGACGGCAAGCTGAGAATCGCGAACGGTGAGCTTGCCGCCATTCTGGATTTCGCGGTCTTGCATGGGATAGCGGTAGGCCAAAATGCCGTCTTCCGGTTCCGTCCAATCGATAACGTCAATCCACTGTTTGGAAATAAAGTCGCGAAGACTCATGAGGGACCTCCGCTGCCAGGGCGGCTGAATCAAGACTCAGCCAGAAGATAAAAGTGATGCTACGGTGCGGCTTGGGGCATGTCAATGGGCATCGGAAACGCGTATTTGCGAAATATTGCGATTTGTTATGCAGCTGCGATGCAGAATGAAAACGCGCGTATTTTCGTCCTGGCTGTAAAACCGGAGTAAGCCCAATCGAATTATTGTGAAAGCAGCCGTAACCTTCGGGACTATAATTCCATCCAAGCGAGCAACGCATTGCGCCCCATCCAGAGATAGAGGACAGATGACAAGCTTTCACGTGAACGGAAAGCCGGTGCAGGTGGAGGTCGATCCCACGACTCCCTTGCTCTGGGTCTTGCGCGATTCTCTGGGGATGACCGGCACGAAGTTTGGATGCGGGATGGCTCTGTGCGGAGCGTGCACGGTACATCTCGATGGGAAGGCCATTCGATCGTGTGTTGCGCCAGTGTCGCGCGTGGAGGGAAAGCGCGTGACGACCATCGAAGGGCTGTCCGCCAACTTGACACACCCCTTGCAACGGGCCTGGATCGAGCTGGATGTGCCGCAATGCGGTTACTGCCAGTCCGGACAGATTATGAGTGCCGCGGTTTTGCTGGCGGAAAATCCAAAGCCGACGGATAAAGATATCGACGAAGCAATGGGCGGGAATATCTGTCGCTGCGGAACGTACCCGAGAATTCGTAAAGCCATCCACAAAGCCGCCGAGTTGGCGAGCGAAGGAAGGACGAAATGAGCGCATCTTCGATGGTGGGACGCAGGGATTTTATACGGACCGGGGCGGCCATCGGCGGCGGGTTGCTGGTGAGCTTGTACGCACCGCCGCTGCTTGACGGAACAGGCGGCGCGGTTGCCGCGGAAGGAAGAGATTTTGCAGTGAATGCGTTTGTGCGCATTGGAACGGACGAAAGCGTAACGGTCATCGCCGCGCATTCGGAAATGGGGCAGGGCGTTTACACGTCGTTGCCGATGCTCTTGAACGAGGAGCTCCAGGCGGATTGGTCGAAAATTCGAGTGGAAGCGGCGCCGGTGGATAAAGCGTACAACCACCCCGTCTTCGGAATGCAGATGACGGGTGGAAGCACGACATCACCAGCGGAATGGGAACGCTACCGCAAAATGGGCGCGACGGCGCGCATGATGCTGGTGGAAGCTGCAGCATCAAAATGGGGCGTGGAGGCATCAAGCTGCAAAGTGGAAAAAGGAGTCGTGATTCACACCGCGACGAACAAGCGGGCGACGTATGGATCGCTGGCGGATGCTGCCGCGAAGTTGACGCCTCCCGCGAATGTGCCGCTCAAGAATCCGAAGGATTTTACGTTGGTTGGGAAACCGACCAGGCGACTCGATACTCCTTCGAAAACGAACGGGACGGCGCAGTTTGGCCTGGATGTGATTGTTCCAGGAATGCTTACTGCTGTCGTGGCGCGGCCGCCGGTGTTTGGCGGAAAAGTAGCAAAAGTGGATGCGCGCGAAGCGCTCAAGGTGCCCGGCGTGAAGGCGGTCGAGCAGGTGCCGTCCGGCGTTGCCGTCATTGCGGAACACTTTTGGCCCGCGAAACTTGGCCGGGAGAAACTGAAGATCGATTGGGATTTGGGGCCAAACGCTGAGCTGTCCACGGAAAAAATGCTGCGCGATTTCTCGGAAATGTCGTCAAAGCCAGGAGCGGTGGCAAAAAGAGCCGGCGATCCTGACGCAGCGTTGAAAACGGCGGCCAAAACCATCACGGCGGAATACGACGTGCCGTACTTGGCTCACGCGATGATGGAGCCGCTGAACTGCGCTGTCGATTTGCGGGCAGACAGCTGCGAGATATGGACTGGGACGCAATTCGAAACGGTGGACCGCGCGAGCGCTGCTCAAGTGGCGGGACTGCCGCCGGAAAAAGTGCAGATTCATACAACGCTGCTCGGCGGAGGTTTTGGCCGGCGCGCGAATCCGAATTCGGATTTTGTAGTGGAAGCGGTTCATGTTGCCAAAGCTGCGAAGGCACCCGTAAAAGTCGTCTGGACCAGGGAAGATGACGTTCGCGGCGGCTGGTACCGCCCCATGTGGCACGACCGCTTTGCGGCAGGATTGGATGCCAACGGTGATCCCATCGCCTGGACGCACACGATCGTCGGGCAATCGATCATGCAGGGTACGCTCTTCGAAGGCTTTGCCATCAAGGATGGCATCGACAGCACTTCCGTGGAAGGCGCGGCGGACGTACTCTATGGGTTCCCAAATTTGCAGGTGGATCTGCATACGCCGAAAATTGGTGTGCCGGTGCAGTGGTGGCGCTCCGTGGGGCATTCGCATACGGGATTTTCCGTCGAAGCGTTTTTCGACGAAGTGGCGCATGCCGGTGGAAAAGATCCATACGAGCTAAGACGGAAATTATTGGCCAACCAGCCGCGCATGCGAGCCGTGCTCGAACTTGCGGCGCAGAAGGCGAATTGGGGTTCGAAATTGCCGCCGGGAGTGGGGCGCGGCATTGCGACGCACTTTTCGTTTGATAGTTATGTTGCTCAAGTGGTGGAAGCGTCCGTCAAAAAAGGCGCGGTGAAGGTGCATCGCGTGGTTTGCGCGGTGGACTGCGGATTGGTGATCAATCCAGATACGGTGCGCGCGCAGATGGAAGGCGGGATCATTTTTGGACTGACGGCAGCGCTGAAAACGGAGATCACTCTGAAGGATGGCCGCGTCGAGCAGAGTAATTTTCACGATTATCAGATGCTGCGCATGTTTGAATCGCCGGAGATTGAAGTGCACATCGTTCCCAGCGGAGAAAATCCGACAGGTGTGGGCGAGCCTGGCGTCCCGCCGGTCGCGCCTGCGTTGGCCAACGCCATTTTTGCAGCCACCGGCAAGCGCGTGCGGCGTCTGCCGATTCGCGAGAGCGATCTGGCCTAGAAATGGGGAGTGAAGCGATGAACGGATTCGCGGCAAATGGAAAGAAAGGTTCTCGCAAATTCCATCCGGCACGACGCGGAGCTTTGGCACTGATAGTGCTGGCTTCTTTGACGGTATTCGTCGCTGCATCGCTCCCGGCGCGGACCCCGAAGCCCGATGAGGATACCTCGCGCGCCGCTTTCCTTCAGGTGTACCGAGTATTGACATCTCCGCGCTGCCAGAATTGTCATCCGGCGGGCGATGCGCCTCTGCAGGGAGATGACAGCCACGAGCATCTGCAAAATGTGAAGCGCGGCAAAGATGGCCATGGTGAGTGCGGAATGCGCTGCGACGCGTGCCACCAGCCAAAAAATCTCGCGGGCGAGCACATGCCTCCCGGCCATCCGAAGTGGTCGCTGCCTTTGCCGGAACAAAAGATGGTGTTTGTGGGACGATCGCCGGGCGAGCTTTGCAGGCAGCTTAAAAACCCCAAGCAGAACGGCGGGCGAACGCTTGCGATGCTTCTCGATCACGTGGCCAATGATGATCTCGTCGGCTGGGCCTGGAATCCGGGCGACGGGCGAACCCTGCCACCGCTATCTCGCCTCGAAACAGCAGCTCAAATGAAAGTCTGGGTCGAAGGCGGCGCAGCCTGCCCAGAGTGAGCGGGTCCGGGGTCAGCCCGCAGCAAATCTCAATTGACAAATGGAATCAGTGACAGGTGCCGCTGCCTGAATCGGTGAAGCTCTTGCCTGCTTCTGGGATAAATTGCCAGTCATAACCGTTGGGCTTGAGGGTAAGTTTCAGGACGCCGAAGGCTGTTGCATCCCGGACTTCGCTGTTGGGCTTGGGTTCGCCAAACGGGCGATGATTCTTGCCTCCGGTGCCCACGACAAATTCGCGAATGCCGCGAGCGGAATCAGCATCGCCATCCGGTGATTGCGGCGCGAAGCGTTCGTAATCATGGTCGTGACCGTTTACGATGACATCCGCTTTTGCTTGATACAGAGCCTGCCAAAGCGGCTTGATCTCGGGATCGTTTCCGTGAGCTCCGCCTGAACTAAAGAGCGGCTTGTGCCAATAGGCCAGCGTGCATGCTACAGGATGGGCCGCGAGGTCGGCGCGCAGCCATTTTTCCTCTGGCGAACCAGCCTCGCATCCGCCGACATCCGCACATTCACTGTTCAGCACGATGATGTGCCAGGTGCCGAGTTCGTAGCTGTAGTAACCAGTTTTTGGATCGCCCGCAGCAGCGCCAAAGTAATCGAAATATGGCGTGGCCCCAGCCGCATGAAACTCGTGATTGCCCGGAGAAGGGCGAGTGCGGGATTTCACGCGACCCCAGGTCTTGTCGTAGCATTCGAAATTCTCTTTCGAGCCATCGGGATAGGCGAGATCGCCGGGGACCATGACAGTGCCTGGAATTTGTTCGACGAGTTTTGCCGTGGCTTCCGCGCCGGTAAGATCTTTACAGTCGGCGATGTCGCCCGCGCCGACAAGAACCGCAACCTGTTCCTTTGCAGGAGCCGCAGCCAGGGAATGCAGTGGATAGCTGGGTGCGGTGATGAGAACGGCTATTGCAAACAAAAGACGTGCGGGCGCAAGCTGCTTCTTCATTTGAAACATTTCCTCTAATTCTATCGTTTGGGCGCCGAACGCGCTCGTTGTATTTAACCCGTTGGTTAAATGCGCCAGTCTTTTGACTAAACCTGGACCCGACCAAGAAACAAGGACCGGGCTCGAGGGCACTCAGCCTCGAACCCCGGTCCTCTTGGCAGTCCGGATTATCTGCGGCCTCTCGGAGTGGGGAGATTAGGAGATTCCTCTTCAACGTTAGCGTGCGGAACTCAAGTTGCGCTCATCCATCCGCGCGTCTTCTTGACCTGATACACTCGTACCTGCTATCAACGGAATGTAGCGGGTAGAGGACTATGTCAATTACGCGAAGAAGTTTTGTTCGTAACATTGCCGCTGGCGCCGCCGCAACCGCCGCCCTTCCTGCCGTCGCCGATCTCGCCTTCAGTGAACTCGTCCCCGCGTTACGCGCCAGCGGACCCAGTGGCCCAATCATTCTCAGCCGCAACGAAAATGCCTACGGCCCATCGCAAAAGGTCATCGCGTCGATGCAGGACTCCCTGCAATTTGCCAATCGCTACCCTGACCCCGCCGTCAGCGACCTGCACGCTCGAATCGCGCAATCCCACTCCATAAAGCCCGAACAGCTCGTCCTCGGCTGCGGCTCCGGCGAAATTCTGAGCATTTGTGCGTCGGCCTTTCTCGCACCCGGCAAAAAGTTAATCACGGCGCTGCCAACATTCGAAGCCATCGGCCGCTGCGCAAAAACTCTCGGAGCCGAAGTCGAGGAAATCCCGCTCACCAAAACCTTCTCTCATGATCTAGCCGCTGTCCTCGCGCAAGGCGACGCCTCCACGGGCCTCATCTACATTTGCAATCCCAACAACCCTACGGCCAGCCTTACCCCTCGCAAAGATATGGAAGCCTTCATCCGCAAACTTCCTGCCTCCACAATTGTCCTCATCGACGAGGCCTACCATCACTTCGTCTCGTCTACCGCGGACTACGCCTCTTTCATTGACCATCCCATCGACGACGATCGCGTGATTGTCTGCCGAACTTTTTCAAAGGTTTTCGGCCTCGCAGGAATTCGCGTAGGCTACGCCGTTGGCGCACCCGAGAAAATCAAAGCTCTTGCCGCGCGCCGTCTTCCGGAAGGACTGAACGCCGTCGGTGCCCGCGCCGCGCTCGTGGCCTACGACGATCTCGACTACGTCCGGCTGAGCATCAAGCGCAACGCCGACGATCGTCAGGAATTTTTCAATCAGGCAAACGCCCGAATGGTGCGCGGTATCGACTCGCACGCGAATTTCGCAATGCTCAAATGCGGCCGCATGGCCGTCGACGTCATCGAGCACTTCCGAAAAAACAATATCGCCATCGCGCGCCTCTTTCCCTCCATGAACACCTACGTGCGCGTCTCCTTCGGCACGCCCGATCAGATGAAGGAATTCTGGCGTGTGTGGGATCTCATGCCACCCGGCAAAATGGAAATGTAGACCGCTGGGAGAATTCTGAGCCCAAACTCCTATAGTTCACTCTCATCACGGGAAGAAAGACATGTGCAATCCGGATGCGGATACCGGAGACGTGGCCAGAAACGTCACCAAAAATCCCGCTAAGAGCTGTAGCAAGTCACCGGGCATCTGCCCAGGCGCGCCCACTTTGCCGGTAACCGCTGCGGTGGCGGGGCAATGAACCATGCCTCTCTTGCCCGGGGATTCAAGATACGGATAGCACAGGCTTGCCCAACACATTCCATCTGGGCTCGACGCCAAGCCCAGGAACGCACCCAGCGGCGAGTCTGCCATCCTTTCGCTGCGGCGCTCCCTCTGCATTACTCACGGTCAGGTAACTGTTGAAGTCAGTGGAGGTAAACAAGTAGGCTGGCGCAGTGCTGTGGGCCAGGTGAGCAATCGCCGCTGTGGTGATGTCTCCGCCCCATGTATCCTCGATCGTCAAAGCGATCCCAAGCGAAACGCACAAGTCGCGAATCTCTCGTGCCCGGGTAAGTCCGCCAACTTTGGAAATCTTCAGATTAATGACGTCCATCGCATGGTCTGTGAAACCCTGGACGACCATCGCTAGGCAGTCCACAACCTCATCCAGCACAAAGGGCCGGTTGGTATGGCGTCGCACCGTCAGACATTCCTGGTAGCTGGCGCATGGCTGCTCGAGGTAGACGTCCACGGAGCGCACCGCATCGGCAACGCGGATCGCTTGGTGCTGTGTCCATCCTGTGTTGGCATCCGCGATGAGTACATCTCCGGTTTTCAGAATGGCAGCCACTTCGTGGATGCGTTGGATATCTGTGTCCGGATCACCACCGACCTTGAGTTGAAATTTTGTGTAGCCCTCCAAACGGTAACGCAGAACTTTTTCCACCATCTCTGCGGGAGTTTCTTGGGAGATGGCCCGATACAGCGGGAATGACTCTCCATAACGTCCTCCCAGCAGAGTCGCAACCGGTTGACCACAAATTTTACCGAAGATGTCCCAGCAAGCGATGTCGATCGCGGATTTCACGTAAGGATGCCCTCGCAGGACGCGATCCATCCGCTCGTTGAGCAGTGAAAGTGATGTCGGGTCAAGGCCGATCAAGTGTGGGGCGAGCTCCGCGATGCCTGTCCGCGCGCCCTTGGCGTAAGCTGGCAAGTAAGCTGGGCCGAGTGGGCAGACCTCGCCATATCCTGCAACTCCGGTGTCTGTGTTGACGGCCACAATGGTCGAGTCGAAGACCTGGACAGAATTTCCGCCGGACCACTTATAGCTGCCTTCCCGCAAAGGCAGGTCTACCTGGAATGCTTCAATTTTTGTGATCTTCGGCGTCACCATATAACCTTTGCACCTGACTCGGTCTTCGCGTGCTGTTCTATATCAGGAACTAACGCGAGCGAGGGCTCAACGTTGACACCGAGGTTTTGCCTGGAGGGTTGCAGCGGCAAAACAATCGCGCGAAAACAGTTGCCTTCCATAGACTGCTTCATGCTCGCAATCATAGACTCTGACCCTCCTCGCGACCAAGCTCTGTTGACGGGCAACCGTGCTAGTCCTTGATTCCTTGTGATGGGCTTAGTCTCTAGGACCGGAAGAATCATTGAACGAATATCGCGGCGCCAATCGGAGTTTCATGCGTCGGTTTGGCTTTTTGACCCCGAAACCGTCAGAATAAAAGGATTAAATCGCCCTATTGGAAGTACTGTCCGGGCGTAGTTCCCAGCACACTTTTAAACATCAAGATAAACGCGCTCGCCGAGCTGTATCCGGCCTCTGAAGCTACGCTGTTGATTTTCATTCCTTGCGCTAACAACTGCACGCTATGGATCAATCGCAGTTGTTGCCTCCACCTTCCGAGCGTCATCAGTGTATCCTGCCGGAAAAGCCGCTCGATGGTTCTCTTACAAGCGCCAGTGCGAGCACAGATCTCCTCCGTAGGAACGGCGCTTCCAGGATCAGAGTACAAAAAGTTCGCGACTCTCAATGCCCTGGGATCCAGTGGGCGAGGAAGTTGCAGGGGGATTGTTTGTGATGAGCGCAAAAGTTCCAATATCACGCCAATAAGGTGGCGTCGTGCTTGGACTCTGTTATTCAATGCCTTGAACTGGCAAGCGTAAAGAATCAGCTCTTTCAAGAGTGGGGAAATGTTCACGACGGTGCATGCTCTTGGCAGGCCGCGCGCAAGTTTCGGCCGGAGATACAAGGTGCGCAACGAGACCTCGCCCGCCATCCGAACAGCGTGCGCAATCCCTGAAGGGATCCACAGAGCCCGAGACGCAGGAAGCACCCAAGTCCCGTGCGCGGCTTCGACTGTCATGACGCCTCGACATGCGTAAACGATTTGATCGCTATCGTGATAATGCTCACCGAAAACAAAACCGTCTGGATAATCATGGCGAAACGTGGTGATTAGTGCGCCTGGGGCAGCGACGGGATCTAGCCGGGCCGGCTGTCGCTTTTTCAACATAGTTTGTCATTGTATCGAGGTAACACAAATTTGACAATTCCCAGCAATACGTGGTCGAGGGGTAGCTCCGCTGTATCGGTATTCAGAAGACAGGAATTCGATCCGAAAACAGCGAGGACCGTGCTCCAGGTGCAGGGGGACCGCTGCGTAAAAAATGATATTGAAGACGTGAAAGTTGCATTCGACATGCGCGAAGTGGAGAGCTAGGTTTGTTCTCCGCGCAACGGTCCTAAATCGAGGGGGGAATCATGAGAATTGGTAGACATACCTTATTGTGGGTGACTCTTCTGGTGGTCGTGGTTGCGATTCTGATGCCGTCGGGGACGCAAGCCCAGACGACGGGAGAAATCACGGGACAAGTCATTGACAACTCGAAAGCATCGATCGCGGGTGCGACGGTGTCCGCAAAGAACGTGGGGACAGGAGAAATTCGGTCGGTTCAGACGGACAGCCAAGGCCACTACAAAATTACGGAACTGCGTATCGGGACCTACGATGTTTCGGCGGAACATGAGGGGTTTCGGCGTGAAATCAAGACAGGGGCGCTGCTGACTGTTACCGCAACTGTCGAGATGAACTTTACGCTGCAGGTGGGAGCCGTAAATGAGGAAGTGGTGGTTACTTCGGATGCGCCCGTCCTGGAGAAGGGCGACGCGTCGACGGGAACCACGATGGGCACGCAGCAACTCGGCGAGCTACCCATCAATGGCCGCGACTACGCCCGATTTGCACTACTTACGCCGGGCGCCGTGCTGCGCAGCAACTTTATAGCGGATCTGAGCTTTAACGGGCTTCATACCGTCCACAACCAGTTTTCCATCGACGGGATCGATGCCTCGCGCGTCGACCAACCCTATATGTCGAACGGATTCGAACGAGGAGCGAGATTACTGACCGGCAGCGTAGATACGATTTCCGAATTCAAGGTACAGACTAGCGACTATACGTCCGAATACGGCCGCGCCGGTGGGTCGTACGTCAACATCGTGACCAAGTCCGGCACGAATGTGTACCACGGAAGCGCATTTGAATACTTCCGAAACAATGTCCTCGACGCGGAGAATTTCTTCGCCGTCAAAACGCAGCCGAATCCGGAATTTCGCTATAACAATTTTGGTGGAAACGTCGGCGGTGCGATCATCAAGAACAAGACGTTTTTCTTTGTGAACTACGAGGGATCGCGACAGCGCATCGGAATCACAGGTTCGGGAACCGTGCCCAGCGAAGCTTTGCGCGAAGAGGTCTTGGCCACGTCACCGCAGTTGGCCCCTATCCTTAATATGTTTCCGATAGGCACATCACCCACATCAGATCCGACGGTTGACAATTTCACGACCACATCCGTGTCCGCGATTCAGGAAGACACCGGCTCCGCTCGCGTGGACGAAGTGTTCAGAAGCGCCGACTCCGCATTCGTGCGCGTCAACATCAATAATTCCTACGTACACGGCCCGTTATTTGGCGTTTACCCGAACTCACTGGGCGTCCTGGATCATCAAATCGTGCCAGTGCGCACCACAAATATCGCCATTCACGAGGCGCATATTTTCAACCCCAGTTTCATCAACGACTTTTTGGCTGGAATGCAACGATGGGCAAGTAACATCGATTCGCGAGTGCCCTATCCAAACACGACCGTAGTGGGCTTGTCCGTTAATCCCGGAACGCAAGGGTACTTCCTCGAAAACAATAACAGCTTTCAGATCGGTGACAACATGAGCCTTGTAAAAGGACGTCACTCGATCAAGTGGGGCACCACTATCTACAGGATTCAGATCAACGCGAACAGCTCTGATTTCCCGTCGATGACATTCAATTCGATCCAGGACTTCGTCAATGACAGCGTCGCCGTCGTGAACATTTCCGCCGCAACGCCCGGGAACGGAGTGCGCGCTACGCAGACAGGCTTGTTTGTGCAGGACAGCTATCAAATTCGCCCGAACCTGACTATTGATTACGGCCTGCGCTACGATATCGAAACCGTTCCACACGATTCGAAGAATGCTACCAGACCGTACGATACGAATTGCCTGTGTCTTGCGGCTGTGGGAGCCCCTTATTTCGCCATCAACGGCAAGGATTTTGGTCCGCGAGTTGGTATAGCGTGGTCGCCAATGCAACGCCTTGTTGTGCGCGCCGGATACGGAATTTACTTCCAGGACTATCCCGTAGGATTTGGATCCTATTACGTCCCGTCGAATACGGTGACAGGCAACGTCACCTTGCTCCAGCAGCAGATCCCTACTTTAACTTATCCGTACGATTCCTTCCTTTCGGAGACGGCAGTATTTCCGCCGAACGTTTACGGATTTCCTTACCACAAGCCTGACATTTATGTAAACCAGTACAACTTAAGTGTGGCGAGTCAGGTGACCAACAATTTGGCGATTCAGATTGCTTATCTCGGCAATCACGGCGTGAACCTATGGCGCGAATACAATACAAACTACTTTGATCCCACTCTGGGCGCGCGGCCACAACCGCAATATGGGAACGTTCTGCTCGAGGGTAACTCGGGATTCAGCTCCTACAACGGCCTCCAGGTCTCTATTAAGCAACGGCAGACCAAAGGCTTCATGTTTGACTTGGAGTACTCCCTGGGCCACGGCATCGACGATGTGCAGGACCAGGGGCTATTTGCTTCCGATCCGCAAAACCTTAATAACCTTCGGGCGGAACGAGGTAACGGCAGCGGAGATATCCGCCATAACGTTTCCTTCAACACCATGTATGAGCTGCCCTTTGGCCACGGGAAACACTTCTTGAACAATAAAAACGGAGCGGTGGAACGGCTCGTCGGAGACTGGAACGTAGCGGCTCTGGGCATTCTAAGGACGGGAGTCGCTTCCACTGTCTACATCGGCACAAACACGTTTGGGAATGGCAACTATACAAACCAGCGGCCCAACCGAGTGCCTGGTGTATCGCAGTACGGCACAGGATCGGGACCCGATAATTTTCTTAACCCTGCTGCCTACTCCTTGCCTGCACCGGGCACGTTCGGAGATCTCGGACGCAATACGTTTTATGGTCCGTCTTACAACCAGATCGACTTCTCCATTCTCAAGAAGATTCCCCTCACGGAAAAGACAAACCTGGATTTCCGTGCCGAGTTCTTTAACCTGTTTAATCATCCGAACTTCGACGAACCGAACGCTACATGGGGTACAGACGCAAGCGGCAATGTCTTCCCCTCGTTTGGTCAAGTCTTCAACACTCTTGGCCGCACGCTCGGGGTCGGAACATCCCGACAGATTCAATTCGCTCTCCGGTTCAACTTCTAGCCGATAGCGCGTCCAGCCCGGAGAAGGCATCGCGAGATGCTTCTCCGGACTTAAGGCGGCCTTTTCTTTGGACTAATCATGTTAGTGGTTATTGGACTCTTCCGCCGGTGGTGGAAGCAGAGTCTTGCAACGTGTTTGCCTTCGCGACTCTGAGAATCCCATTTGAACGGAGATGGCATCCAGTGAAAACATCACAGCTCGGTTTGCGTTTGGCCTTCCGGATCGCCCCGATTCTCGTATTCATCGCAATCCCTGTCAAAGCGAGGACCCAATCTGCCCAAGAGAGGCGAGAAACATCACGAGCCAAGCAGGATGGACTCAGTTTGCAGGCTGCCCGCAAGATTGAATTCTCCACCGACGAGGGTACGTGGATCTCTCTGGATGTCTCGAGGGATGGTCGCAAGATTGTGTTCGATTTGACGGGGCATCTGTACACGCTAAGCATCGACGGAGGAAAAGCAGTTCCCATCACTTCGGGGTTTTCCTTCGAGAGTCAGCCGCGATTCTCCCCTGATGGCAAGCAGATTGTTTATGTGAGCGATCGCTCGGGCGCGCAAAACGTGTGGCTTTCGAACGCCGATGGTTCGAGTGCCAGGCAGCTGACGTCGGACGTGAATGCGATGTTTACATCACCCGCGTGGACGCGTGATGGCCGGTTTATTTTGGTTTCCCGGCTGATGCCGCGGGCCTACGACGCGCCATTTCAACTTTTGATGTACGACGTTCAGGGCGGATCCGGGATTCCGGTATCGCAGGGAAAGCCGGACGAGAAGCCCACCGAACAACTGCTGGGTGTAGTGGCATCTCCGGACGGGCGCTATTTTTACTATGAAGCGAGGCTGGCTGCGTTTACCGAGACGCCCAAATGGCAAATCGCGCGCCGGGACTTGCAGACCGGCGAAGAAGAAACGTTGACGAACCAGGGGAGAGGCGCGTTTCGGCCGCTGCTTTCTCCGGATGGGACCAAATTAGTCTATGGGATTCACGGCGATTCTGGTGCGATTCTGCGAATCCGAGACCTGGTGACGGGTGAAGAGCGCTGGCTCAAAAAGCTGGTTGAACGGGACAGTCAAGAATCGGGAATGACGGATCGTGATTTGTTACCAGGTTACGCGTTCACGCCGGATAGCCAAAGCATCGTGGTGGGGTCCGGGGGAAAGATCCACAAGCTCAACGTGACGACCGGCGAGGACCGAACGATTGCGTTTCAAGCGATGGTTTCGAGGGAACTTGGACCCAAGTTGAATTTTCCGGGTCGGGTAGCAACGGGCACGGTGGAGGCGCGACTGATTCAGGGCGCGGTGGAATCACCAGACGGCACGCAGATTGCGTTTTCCGCACTGGGACACTTATATGAGGTAGCGCGACAGTTGGATGCCAGGCCACGCCGCGTTACTTCGAGCAACGATCGAGAATTTCAGCCTGCGTGGTCGCCCGATGGCAAGTGGCTGACGTACGTCACCTGGTCAGCGGCCGGTGGATCGGTTTGGAGGATTGCTTCCGACGGAAGCGGCGGAGCGATCAAACTGACCAGCGCATTGGCTTATTACTGCCAGCCAGCGTGGTCGTTGGACGGATCAAACGTGGTGGCGCTGCGAGCGCCGCAAAGCGTGGTGCTCGAGCAGCCAGACGAGTGGCTCCGACCGGTGGATGGGTTGGAACTGGTCTCGATCCCGGCCGACGGCGGTCCTGCGAAAATGATCCTACCGGCACCGCACTACACGTTTCCACACTTCGCGGGCAAGGATGGGCTACTGTTTGTCACGGAGTTACAAAAACCAAATCTGCTGAACGTGGACTATTCGCTGGTATCGATGCGGCCGGACGGATCCGAGCGACATACCGTGCTGCGATTGACCCACAAGAATATTGGAAGCGGTGATGCCACTCCGCCAATCAAAATCGAGGTGGCTCCAAACGGGCAGCGAGCGTTGGCTGTATATCGAAGCCAAGTTTACGTCTTCGATCTCCCCGCGGCAGGAGGAGCGGCGCCAACACTAGACCTGAGTTCGCCTTCGGTCGCTACGAGAAGATTGACATCGGTCGGCGCGGATTTCGTCGGCTGGGCAGGCGTGGGAAAGACGATTACGTGGAGTCTGGGTTCGACGTATTTTCGATTGCCACTGGCAGAGGCGGAGACAGCCCTCGGCCCAAGCTCCGAACCGAAGAAACAGGGGGCGAAAGAAAATGTGGAGCAAGGGCAGGTCCCGCCAAACTCCCCTGAAGCCGCTGGAAAAGTGCATCCGGAGACTCAACATATCGCTGTCCAGGTTGCACGTTCGACACCTGAGGGGACGGTGGTGCTGCAGGGCGCCAAGGTAGTAACGATGCGCGGAGACGAAATTCTAAACTCCGCGGACATCGTGATTCACAACGACCGAATTCAGGCTGTGGGAGCAAGTGGAACGATTGCACCTCCTGCTGATGCGAAGGTGATCGACGTACGGGGAGACACGATTGTCCCGGGATTCATCGATACGCACGCGCATTGGTTCAACATACGGCACGGCGTGCTGGATTTGGAGAACTGGAATTTTCTTGCGACTCTTGCTTACGGAATTACGTCGGGACGTGACCCGCAAACCTATACAAACGACATATTTGCCTACCAGGACCTTGCGGACGCTGGAGAGATCATCGGTCCGCGAGCGTTTTCCACGGGCCCGGGAATCTTTTCCACGAACGATTTTCAGACTGAAGATCAAGCCGAAAAAGTAATCTCCCGATACAAGGATTACTACCGGACGAATCTTGTGAAGTCCTACGAGGTGGGGGACCGACGCCAGCGGCAATTCGTCGTAGAGGCATGCGAGAAGTTGCAGGTGATGCCAACGACGGAGGGCGGGGCCGAAATGACCCTCGACCTTACTCATGTGATCGACGGATATGGCGGAAACGAACACCAGTTTCCCATTGCGGCGTTGTACAAAGACGTGGTCGAATTGGTGGCGAAATCCGGAATCTACTACACGCCGACATTTATTATCGGCTACTACGACGGCCCAGGATCGGAAACTCAATATTTCGAGGACGCGGAGATTTATAACAACCCCAAGCTGCGGCGGTTCATCCCCCTGGACATACTCGAAGCTAAGACATCTGGATTGCCGTGGTTCAGAAAAGAAAAATACGTCTATCAGACCGGAGCCGCATCCGCTGCAGCCATTTCGAGGGCCGGTGGCAAAGTGTGCGTTGGCAGCCACGGCGAGCTGCAAGGGCTCAGCTTCCACTGGGAATTGTGGTCGCTGCAATCGGGCGGGATGAGCAATCAGGAAGCTCTCCGAGCTGCCACGTTGTATGGCGCCGAAGCTATCGGGCTGGCGCAGGATTTAGGGAGCATAGAGCCGGGAAAGCTCGCGGATCTCGTGATTCTCAGCAAGGATCCCTTGCAAGATATCCACAACACAACCAGCATTCGCTACGTGATGAAGAATGGCGAGTTGTTAGATGGTGACACTCTGAACCAGATTTGGCCTGCGGAAAAAACTGCAGGGCCATTCTGGTGGTGGACGGATCATCCCTAGAGTCGAAATTGGGCCGGCGAACAGCCGGCTCCAGAGTTTGGTGGACGCGCGAAATGCCAAACTGACAAACCTCTGCGAAGGCGGAGATTCTTCGTGCCGAAGCAAATCGCGCCGGAAAAGGAATCAGTAAAAAATGCACGCACTATCCATCGTCGCCGCTGCCGCTCTGACTACTGCCTTTTTCTTTCCAGTTGCGGCCTTAGCACAAGCCCACGTTGATCTCATCTTGGTGCACGGCAAAATCTGGACAGAAAATCCCCGGCAGCCGGAAGCCGAGGCCGTCGCCATCCAGGGCAATCGCATCGTCGAGGTTGGTGACAGCGACGCAATTCTGAAGTTAGCCGGCCCCAAGACAAAAGTGCTTGACCTTAAGGGACGCCGTGTCGTTCCCGGATTCAACGACGCTCATGTTCATTTCTATATGGGCGGCGATGGGATCACGAGCGTGCAGTTGCATGAGGCCTCCAGCCCTGAGGAATTCCGTAAGAAAATTGCTGAATTCGCGCGCAGCCGGCCTAAAGGCGAATGGATCCTGAATGGCAATTGGGACCACGAGCGCTGGACTCCCGCTCAGCTCCCCACGCATCAATTGATTGACGATGAGACACCGAACAATCCCGTCTTTGTGAATCGTTCGGATGGGCACATGTGCCTGGCCAACGCGCTCGCGATGAAGCTTGCCGGCGTTGATAAGAACACGAAGGACGTGCCCGGCGGACTCATCGTTCGAGATGCTGACGGCAATCCGACCGGCATCTTCAAGGATGCGGCGAAGACTTTGATCGAGCAGGTTCAGCCTCGCCCCAGCATGGAACAAATTCTTTCCGCCATTAAGGCCGCGCAAACCTACGCCACTGAAAATGGAGTGACGAGTGTTCAGGATATGGGTGTCTTCACGGCCCAGGGCGTGGACACCATGGCCGATGTTATTCGCGGCTATCAAATCCTCGAGCGCCGCGGAGAATTGCACGTGCGCATCTCGACCCACATGCCATTGGTGGACTGGAAGCGCCTTGCTTCCGCCGGCGTCATGGCAGACTTCGGTAGCGAAAAATTACAGATCGGCGCCCTCAAGAGTTTTGCCGATGGTTCCTTGGGTTCCACGACGGCGTGGTTCTACGAGCCTTACTCCGATGCTCCCACGACAAGAGGTATTCCTAGCCCGGAGCTTTTGCACCCAGAAGAAATGTACGTACATATGCGGGACGCGGACAAAGCTGGCTTGCAAATCGCTGTACACGCGATCGGAGACCGGGCGATTCGAACGATTCTCGACATGTTCGAAAGGCTAGAAACGGAAAATGGCGCTTCGGACCGCCGCTTGCGCATCGAGCACGCTCAACACTTGTCTCCCGCGGATATTCCGCGCTTCGCCAAACTGCACGTGGTCGCTTCCATGCAGCCCTATCACGCGATCGACGACGGGCGTTGGGCCGACAAGCGCATCGGGTCTGAGAGAGTCGAGACCACTTACGCATTTCGTTCCTTGTTGGATGCTGGCGCGGTGCTCGCTTTTGGCTCGGACTGGTTTGTTGCGCCAATGAACCCATTGGCCGGAATCTACGCCGCAGTCACCCGCCGCACGCTGGATGGCAAGAATCCTGATGGTTGGGTACCGCGGCAGAAAATTTCCGTTGGGGAAGCCGTACATGCTTACACCGTTGGTTCAGCGTACGCTTCACTAGAAGACGGCGTTAAAGGTTCCATCGAGCCGGGAAAGCTTGCAGACCTCGCGGTTCTGTCCGACGACATTTTTCACATGAATCCCGTCGAGATTGAAAACGCAAAAGTGAACATAACCATTTTCGATGGAAAAGTGATCTTCGAACGCAAGTAACTGGTGGCCGAGATTTGGCCCAGTCAATTTAGGTCGAACAGTTGAGCTCATTGGAGGATGGATGAGACGGATTGCTTTGCTTGTTGCACTATTCCTTCTCGCGGACGCTGGGATCCTACCCGCCCAGGACCGCAAAACTTTCGATCCCATTGACCTCGTCAACCTGAAGTCTGTACACGATCCGCAGATTTCGCCCGACGGGGGCCTGATCGCCTATGTCGTAGAGACGCCGATGCCGGCCGGCGAGCGTCGAAACTCTCAAATCTGGCTGGTCCCTTCCAACGGTGACATTCCCGCGCGCGCTTTCGTAACCGGCGGGGTTTCCAACTCCTCCCCACGGTGGTCACCGGACGGTTCCACGCTGGCTTTTCTTACCGACCGAGAGAACTCGTCCGCCAAAAACCGGACGTTTCCGTTTTCAATCGTCGGCGCCGAAGATCGCAAAGACATTGTGCCGGCGGAGACCAAGCCCGGATCGCCCGAAGAGAAGCCGGTTAAGCCCGTCAATCAAATCTGGCTGATCTCTTTGCACGGCGGAGAGGCGATCCCGCTGACTGCAATTCCAGGTGGCGTGAAAAAATTTAAGTGGTCAAGAGATGGCAAACAGCTGGCTTTCGTTAGAACCGACCAAGACACCAAGGAAGAGCTAGAGCGCAAGCTGCGCAAGGAAGATCACATCGAAGTTGACGCGAACTACAAGTTTGATCGCCTCTGGGTGTATGACTTGGCAGCTCGACAAGCCCGCCTGGTCACAAAAGAAAGCATGAACATCGATGATTTCGACTGGTCGCCCGATGGCTCGCGATTTCTTGCGCGCATTTCGCCGACGCCGCGGATTGACGACTATTGGCGTATTTCCAAAATCTCGATTCTCAGCGCTTCGAACGGTGCTATCGTCAAAACGCTCCTCGAACACGCCGCTTACAATCGCGTTAGCTGGTCCCCCGATGGTCGCACTGTCTTGTTCGGCAAACCCGGTCCTCGAGACATCACCGGAGTCCCCGTTCTTTACAACATGGAAACTGCGAAGGAAACCGTTCTGGGCGTGCCCTATCCCGCGACGCTCGAAACGATGGAGTGGGATCCGGACAGCAAGACCCTGACTGCCTGTGGCGTCGAGGGCGCGACTCCTGCTTTCTTCAAAGTGGATGCGAGTTCGGGTTCGCTCACCCGCTTCGGCAAGCAAGCGACTACCGAGCAGTTCACCCTCAGTAGGGACGGCCAGAAGTTGGCGTTTCTCGGACAGACGATGGAACATCCTGACGAGGTTTACATCAACGTCGCCGGTCAGGATCGCATGCTCACCGACACCAATCCCCAAGTCAAGAATTGGAAGCTCGGCACTTCGGAGGAATTAAGCTGGAAGAATTCCAAGGACGGGAAGACAGTCCACGGGATTCTTCTACTCCCGGCCGGCTATGAAAAAGGAAAACGTTACAAGACCATCGTTCACTATCACGGTGGGCCCGAGGAAGCATGGGCCGCCGGCTTTCACGGTTCGTGGTACGACTGGGGCGGCATCCTGGCTTCGCACGGCTATGCCGTGCTTCTCCCTAATCCGCGTGGGTCCGATGGCGCCGGGACTTTCTTCACCGAAGCGAATTACCGCGATTGGGGCTACGGTGATTTCCAGGACAGCATGGATGGCGTAGATCTCCTCGTGTCGCGCGGAATCGCTGATCCCGACCGTCTTGGCGTTGGCGGTTGGAGTTACGGTGGCTTCATGACTTCGTGGACGATCACTCACACAGATCGCTTCAAAGCAGCAATCGTTGGCGCTGCTGTTACGGACCTGTTCACTATGGCAACGACTTCAGATATAGATCCCAGCTATTTGAACGGCTACTACGGCAGTCTAAGGCCCAACGTGAAGCTCTACGACGACCATTCGCCCGTTCGCTTCCTGGAACATTGCCATACGCCAGCACTGGTCATCCACGGCGAAGCGGACGTGCGCGTGCCGATTTCTCAAGGCGAAGAGTTTTACTATGGCCTCCGCTTTCTCGGCGGCGAGACGCAAATGGTGCGCTATCCTCGCGAGCCGCACATTTTCCAAGAAATGGAACACCAGAGAGATTCGCTTGAACGCATGCTCCGCTGGTACGACTCGCACTTGCACTAAGCATCAGGCACAATCCGTCCGGCGCCGTTAGGACGAAATTTAATGAACGCAAACTTCATTTCCAGGTGTGTTTCACCTTTTCTCAGGATGCTGAACGGCATTTTGGCAGTAAGCGCTCTCTTGATCCTTGGCTTTTTCGTTGCCAGGGCCGCTTCCGACGATGGCAAAGGAGAATGGTTCTATTACAGCGGAGACCAGGCTAGCACCAAGTATTCCAGCCTCTCTCAAATCAACAAGACCAACGTCTCGTCACTTCGCGTTGCGTGGACTTGGAAGACCGGTGAGACCGAGCTAAAGCAATTCGGTACGCACCCGGGCACGTTCGAAGACACGCCTCTCATGATCGGCAATGTCCTCTATGTAACCACGCCGTACAACCAAGTGGTCGCTCTCAATGCAGAAACCGGCGCTCAACTCTGGAAATTCGATCCCAAGTCCTACGCCGATGGCCAGCCTACGAACGGAATGGGCTTCACTCACCGGGGCATCGCCGCCTGGCGTGACGGCAAAAATCTCCGCCTTTTCTTGAACACGAGATATCGCTTGATCTGCCTCGATGCCGCCTCCGGCCAGCCCCTCGCATCGTTCGGCGAGAATGGCATCGTTGATCTCAGCAAGGGATTAATCTGGCCGATCAAGAAACTCGACTACACGCAGACCTCGCCTCCAATCGTTTATCAAAACCTTGTGATCCTCGGCAGCGTCATTGGCGACCGCCTCGTCTACCATAACGATCCTCCGGGCGAAGTTCGCGCCTTCGACGCTCATACCGGCAAGCAAGTTTGGAGCTTTCACACGATTCCGCAGCAGGGAGAGTTCGGCAACGAAACCTGGGGTGCGGACTCCTGGAAGTTCACGGGGCACACAAATGTGTGGGCGCCCATGAGTCTCGATGAACGACGCGGACTCCTCTATCTCCCCGTCAGCACACCCAGCAACGACTTCTTCGGAGGCCACAGGCCCGGCGATAATCTGTTTGCGGAGAGCATTGTTTGTCTTGATGCAACGAATGGCATTCGCAAGTGGCACTATCAAATCGTCCACCACGGTCTTTGGGACTACGATCTGCCAGCGGCTCCCATTCTTCTCACCATGCATCTGAACGGTCGAAGAATAGATGTTGCCGTCCAACTCACGAAGCTTGGCACTGCGTTCGTATTCGATCGCGTGACTGGCCGGCCCATCTGGCCTATCGAAGAGCGGCCCGTTCCCGCAAGCGATGTGGACGGCGAACACGCCGCCCCAACACAGCCCTTCCCTACGATCCCTCCCGCGTTCACTCCACAAGGAGTTACGCTCGATGACGCGTTCGACGCCTCACCCGAACTGAAGGCAGCTGCGCAGGCGGAAATGAAAAAGTACCGGCTTGGGCCAATGTTCACTCCTCCTTCTTACAAAGGCACCGTCATGCGGCCGGGCATAATCGGCGGCGCGAATTGGGGCGGCGGCGCCTACGATCCCGAAACTGGCATTCTGTACGTCAAAACCACCAACCTTCCCCATCTTGCGCGAATCGTCAGGCCCGATACGTCTTCCGCGAATCCTCGCGCGGCCGAAGTCGATGCGGATTGGAGTGGCGATGTCCTCGACATGGACGCCGTATTTTCTGGTGGTATACCGCTGACAAAACCGCCTTACGCTCAACTGACCGCGCTGGACCTGAACAACCTGAAGATTGCTTGGACAGAAACCTTTGGTGACTGGCCGGAACTCCGCCAAAATCCTGCCCTTAAGAACGTTAAGCTGCCAGAGAAACTGGGCATACCCGGCAACGCCGGTTCGATTGTGACCAAGGGTGGTCTTGTCTTCATCGGCGGCGAAGATACGGCACTCCACGCGATCGACAAGGCGACAGGCAAGGACCTATGGCACGGGCCCCTACCTGGACCGGCAAAGGGCACACCGATGACTTACCAGACTAGCGAGGGCCATCAATTCGTTGTGATTGCCGTCGGCGCCGGCGAAGATGCCACATTGGTTGCCTTCAAGATCGGCGCCCCTCGCGATTAAACCCAATTTTGTGACATGCAAGGCACAGCTTCGAGGAAAAAAGGATGGCGTGGACCTGTCCCACATTAATGTCAACCTTCGATCACAACTCTTACGACGGCGGCACGAACGTGAGCTTAGCGCCATCTCGGAGGTGATCCGTAGCCTGTGCAGCCATCGATTTCACGATTGATTCAGCAGTCGGGCGGTCCCTTAGCAGACCCACAGCCTCGCCGCAGGTGACCGCGACCGTATCGAGGTCGTTCCGCGCGCGTGCCTGCGCATATCTCTCAGACAGTGAGCCCAATGCGCGCATCGCCTCGTTCTCCCGGTCAGCCCATTCGTCGCTCAGCTTGTTCTTTAGGAAGCGGAATGAGTATTCCCTCGGCCAAGGAACGCCGCGCAGCGCATCGAGCACTTTTGTCCTAATCGTCGAATCGCCGCTCACGCCAATGGCCTTGTCAGTATGAGACCTTGGGGTGAGCGCCTCGGCCGACGCCCAAAGGCGCGTCCCGACTACCACGCCATCTGCACCAAGCATGAGGGCTGCGGCCAATCCTCTTCCGTCCGCGATGCCTCCGGCGGCAATCAGCAAAGTTTTGGGCGAGCGCTGCTTCAAGTAATCGGCAGCTTCCGGCACGAACGGAAACGTTGAGCGGTTTGCTCCATGTCCCCCGGCTTCGGTGCCCTGTACGACGACCGCCGCGGCCCCAGCCTCTAGAGCTATGTCGATCTGCGACAGGAACTGTACCTGGCAGATCAGCGCGGCGCCGGCGTCGTGGATCTGCGGTGCAAAGGGACGAGGGTCGCCAAAGGAGAGAAATATGCAGAATGGCGAGTGCTGCAACGCTTTTGTTAACATCTTTGGCGCACGCGCCAGAGCCCAGGTGATGAATCCGACGCCGAATTTTTCTGATTTTGCTCGAGCGAGTTCAGTTTCCAAGTCAGGTTCTCCACCCACAGTGCCCGCATAGCCTCCGCCCACGATTCCTAGTCCGCCGGCGCGAGATACCGCGGCCGCGAGCGCCCCGCCGGTGACATACGCCATCGGCGCGCAGACGATGGGGTGCCGGAGGCCAAAGCGCTTCGTGAGACGTGTGCTAATCATCGTGTCTACAGCAGGAACCCCTGCATTGGTTGTCACCATGCTGTTGGTTTCCACGCGGGTGAGATTGTTCGTTGCAGCCACCCCCAGCCGTCAACGCGGTCGTTATGAAACCTAGCCATGTCGTACTCATCGCACCATCTTTTCTCCATCGGAGGATTCTAGTCAGGGCGCGAGCGGTCCCGGAACCAACAAATCTGGCGTGCACCGCGCAGCATAGTTCACGGGTTTACCGGCGTCAATTGACGCCGACAGCAGTGCGGCGAGTAGGAGACTAAAACGCAGCTGACTTGTCACGCAGTTTCGCAATCGAGTAGCATTCTTCCGCTGCGAACCAGATGACGACAGAAGCCACTCCTAGGAAATCGAGTTATGTTTGTGGTGCGTCGACCGCCACACTGATCGGTCGCTGCATTGGGCAAGTTCTCGACGACACCGCAGATAAGTATCCTGAGCGAGACGCGCTCGTCGTCAAACATGAGAATCGTCGCTTCACTTATCGGCAGCTGAAACAAGAAGTAGAGCTTGCCGCGCGAGGTCTTCTTAGCCTCGGCATCAAGAAGGGCGATCGGATCGGCATCTGGTCAACCAACTCATCGGAGTGGGTCATAACGCAATTTGCCACCGCGAAAATTGGCGCGATCCTCGTCAATATCAATCCTTTGAACCGCGCATTTGAGTTAAAGCATGTCCTTCAACAGTCCGAATGTCAGACGTTGCTACTAATCGACGGTTTTCGCGATGCTAACTATGTTTCTATTCTTCGCGAAATCTGCCCCGAATTAGAATCGTCGATTCCTGGCGATCTCCAATCTAAAAATCTGCCGGATTTGCGGACAATTGTCTTCATTGGAACTTCTGCTGCAACCGGAATGTTCTCTTGGGAGGAGTTGCTTCGACGAGGCCAGACAACCTCGCTTGATGAGTTACGCCAGCGCGAATCGGAGTTGGAATTCGACGACCCTATTAATATTCAATACACCTCAGGGACTACGGGGTTGCCGAAAGGTGCGATGCTTTCGCACCACAACATCGTCAACAACGCGCAATTCATTGCGGCGGCTCTTCGCTTGTCGTCAGAAGATCGTCTTTGCATTCCTGTGCCTTTTTATCATTGCTTTGGCATGGTGCTTGGAAATATGGCGTGTGTGGTCAGCGGCGCCACCATGATCGTTCCTGCGGCCTACTTCGACCCTGAGAGAACCTTGCGGGCGATTCACGAGGAGAAATGCACGGCGTTGCATGGCGTGCCTACGATGTTCATCGCTGAGCTCAGCTGTCCCAACTTCAAGGATTTCGATCTCAGCTCGCTGCGAACCGGGATTATGTCGGGATCGCCGTGTCCAATAGAGGTTATGCGGCGGGTCGTCAGAGAGATGAATTGCCGGGAGCTGACGATCGCGTATGGGCAGACCGAGGCGTCACCCGTCATCACGCAAACGACGACGGATGATCCCATTGAGGTGCGCGTTACAACTGTTGGCAAGGCGCTGCCTCATACGGAAATAAAGATCATCGATCCGCTTTCGGGCAAAATGACTCCGCGCGGCGTGGCCGGCGAACTTTGCACGCGTGGGTATCTCGTAATGAAAGGCTATTACAGAAATCCGGAGGCCACTAGCAAGGTCATTGACAATGACGGCTGGCTGCACACCGGTGATTTGGCGGTGCTCGACGATCGCGGCTATTTCAAGATTGTCGGACGTTCCAAGGACATGGTCATCCGAGGTGGAGAGAATATCTATCCTCGAGAGATCGAGGAGTTTCTTTTCTCCTGCCCAGGGATACTCGATGTTCAGATCGTCGGTGTTCCAGATTTCAAGTACGGTGAAACGGTTGCTGCCTGGGTAAAACTCAAGCCAGGTGCGGCTCTCACGCTCGAAGATCTAAAACAGTTTTGCAAGGGCAAGATCGCAGAGTACAAGATTCCCCGGTATCTTAAAGTGACCGACGCCTTTCCCATGACGGTGTCTGGAAAAATCCAGAAATTCAAACTCCGCGAGATTTCGATTCGGGAATTCGGACTGCAACAAGCTGCCAAGACAGAAACGGCTTGATTGCCAACCTTTCCGGAAAGAAGGAAGAACATGTCTGTACGCTTGCCCTCTCCAGATCAACTCGTGGAAATCGCCGCCTCTTTTGGCATGAGACTTGACGCGAAAGATGCGGAGTCCTTTCGCGGCCTCATGGGCGGCGCGATCGCTTCGTACAATCGTCTCGACCAACTGCCAGAGCCGAAGCTTCCCGTGAAATATCCACGCACACCCGGATACCGGCCGGGTCCCGCGGAGAATCGGTTCAATGCATGGTATTGGAAGACCGAGATTGCCGGCGCTTCGAATGGGATTCTTGCCGGGAAAAAGGTTGCAGTGAAGGACAACATCTGCGTCGCGGGCGTTCCGATGATGAACGGTTCTCGCTGGCTCGAAGGCTACGTGCCGGACGTGGATGCGACGGTAGTGACACGCGTCCTGGAGAACGGTGGCGAAGTGGCCGGAAAAGCCGCCTGCGAAGACTTGTGCTTTTCCGCCGGAAGTCACACTTGTGCTACCGGTCCTATTCGAAATCCTCACAACCCCGAGTACAGCGCCGGCGGTTCCTCGGGAGGCAGCGCCGCCCTGGTGGCCGCTGGCGAAGTGGAGATGGCACTTGGTGGAGACCAGGGCGGTTCCATTCGCACGCCTTCGGCATGGTGCGGCGTATACGGACTAAAGCCGACGTGGGGCCTCGTGCCTATGACTGGCGGCATGCCCATTGCTTACTCGGTTGACCATTGCGGCCCCATCTGCAACAGCGTCGAAAATGTGGCGCGACTCCTTACGGCAGTTGCTGGTCCTGATAGCCACGATCCCCGCACAGTCAACGCGCGTTGTGGCGATTACATGGCATCCCTTGGGCAAGGCGCGACGGGGTTGAAGATTGCCGTTCTCCGCGAAGGCTTCGGGCATCCCACGGGAGATTCCCGCTCGCCGGCGACGGATGCGAAAGTTCAGGAAGCCATCGGCGAGTTCAAAGCGCACGGCGCCTCCATCGAGGAGGTGTCAGTCCCCATGCACTACGATGGCCCGCACATCTGGACCGGCGTGATTTTAGAAGGCGCTGCCGAAATGATGATCAAGGGCTTCGCCATGGGGAACAACTGGATGGGGTACTACACCACTTCGTTGCAAGAGGCTTTCGCCCGCGGCTGGAAGGCTCAGCCAGATGATGTTTCGGAGACGGTGAAGCTCGTGCTTCTTCTGGGCGAATACATGCACCGCAACTATCACAATCGCTACCATGCCAAAGCGCAAAATCTTCGTGTGTTGCTGCGTGAAGCATACGACACCGTGTTGGGGGACTACGACCTGATGGCGATGCCGACGATTCCTTTCCCTGCTACCCGTATCCCGCCGCCGGATGCCCCGCGCGAGGTCTACGTCGACGCGGCCCTCAACATGCAACAAAACACCTGCCCCTTCGACGTATCAGGCCACCCCGCGCTCACGATTCCTTGCGCCAGAATTGACGGCTTGCCAGTCGGTATGATGCTGGTCGGCAAGCATTTCGACGAGCCAACTCTGCTCCGAGCCGCCAGAGCCTTTGAGCAATCTACGGAATGGATGAAGCGCTGAGCTTGCTGCAGTGACGCGCACCTTTTGCCGCGATTGCTTCCAGAGGCACCGCCGGGAATAACGGGCGTACATTTGGAGTCTAATGGATACGGCTGAACTCCAGACCGGCTCGAGGGATCGGGAGGCAATCTTGAAGTCGAGGGCTTTCACCTGTATTTTGTCGCTTCTTCTTCTGGTGGCGTGTGTTTCGGTTCGCGGCGAAGAAACCCATGCAACCATCATTTACGACGATCACGCAACCAAAATCAGCACTGCGAATGAAGATGCAGGCCAGCTGTGGATCACTACAGTGGATCTTAAACGCGCCACGAACTTTGCGTTAAAGCCGCAAGGTGTCTGCCGGAATGAGCTGTGCTTTCCTGTGCCCAAGGCTCGACAGCAGGAGTTTGTGCGTAAGAGCGCAGGGAAGACCTGGTTCAATATCGTTGCCTTCGCGGGGCTCGTGCATCAGCCGGTTGCCCATGATGAAGCGCTCGCCACCTGGTACTTCGGGTTGCGTTCCGACCAGAGGCAGGGTTTGTCTTCCCTAGGAGCTCCGGACTTCACGCTTCCGGACCTGAACGGCAAGACGCACTCGCTGTCGGACTTTCGGGGCAAAAAGGTCTTGCTGCTCACCTGGGCTTCGTGGTGAGGGTGCCGACTCGACTTGCCAGGCTGGCAAGCAATTTATCAGCAGCTCAAAGATAAGAATTTCGAGATTGTCTCTGTCGCTCAGGATACCAACGGCGTCAAAGACGCTGGCCCGTGGATTACCGCCGCCAACCCAACCTACACAGCTTTGATCGATGAGAAACATCTCGTTTCTAAGCTCTACAACATGGTCAACGTGCCCACCGGAGTATGGATCGACGAGCAAGGAAAAATTGTTCGGCCAAACGAAGTAGCTTTTGTTGACGACCGGTTCAAAAATTTCAGCGGGCTCGATTCCGCTCCTTACCTCAACGCACTGAGGGATTGGATCGAAAAAGGCGACAAGAGCATGTACACGATGAGCGAAGAGCGGCTTCGCGAAAAATTAACCGTCAACGACCCCAATATCATTCTAGCCGCGGCCGAGTTCGGGCTTGGCGAGCATCTCTATAAGTCCGGACATTTGATTGAAGCGATCCCTCATTTCAAGGAAGCGCAGCGTCTGAATCCCAAGAGCTGGAATTACAAGCGTCAGGCGTATGCGCTCTCAGATGCCAAGCGCGACTATGGAACGACTTTTATGGACGAAGTCGAGAAGGCCGGTGGGAGCAAAGCCTATTACCCGCCTCCCGATCTGGCACCAGGCGTCACTCCAAAAGACAAAAAGCCGCAAGAGTAGTGGCAATCAGTTGTGCGCGAGAGCAAATGTACCCGCCAATGGCGTGTGCAAGATCAAGGCTCACGCTGCATTGAGTGCTCGTTGGTTCTGCGACCTCCGGCAGGCATTCTGGAGGCGATTTGCCGAATGAACTCGATTGAGCTAAATTTGGCGCAGAATTTTAGCGAAACGGTGTGGAGAGGGATTTTCTACTAGCGCCTGCCATGCGGCTTCAAAGTCGGTAACCTACATCACAAGAACGAGGTCCTGCCCCCGGGCGGAAGATGGAATAATCGGAGATTCCAACTTCCTTCAATTGGGCCAATAGCTCTGGCCACACCATTTTGTGATCGCGTTCATATCCTTCGGCCGCGTCTGCTCTGATGCGCAGGCGAAAGGCAACCCTAGGCATGGCAATTGTCCTCGTGAAAGTCCGTGATGGTTCTCAGTTTCATGGGAACGTAACGACAGCAACACTGTATCCGCCCAGAATTACTTTGTCCGCGCCTAGTCTTGCCGATGTGGACGGCTGCGATCCAGTGCTCATGTCCACGAATTCCAATTGCGCGCCCGATGCGCCTGGTACGTCAATCGTGATTTGTCGCTCGCGCTTATTCACAAGCAACACGCGGTGTTTGCCAGCTTGGGTCACGACGGGCAGCGCATAAACATCAGGCATGCTAAAGGAAGTCTCGACGATTTTGTCACCCGGCCCAAAGTTGTCTTTCAACAGCCGCAGCACCCAGAATCGTGCGTTGGGCCTGCCCGTGTCCCAATCCACCATAGACACGCTGGGGAACTGCGTGGGGTAGCCCACGAGTTGCGATTCGCCGGCAACGTCTATCCCTAGCCGAGACAATTCGCCAAATATGTAGGCGTACATCGCTCCCGTGAGATGCCAGTATGAGTTAGGTATGGGCTTTTCGACATGGCCTGGCTCGCCCTGCGAAAGATCCTCGGCCGAAATCGCGCCGATCTCGTTAATCATCGTGCCGGTTTCGGGAGAAAGCCGCTGGCGTATCGCCTCAATGTAACGAACCACATTCAAGAAGCCATCCGCCTGGGCGAAAAATGTATATTGCTCAATTTCGGGAGTCTCGCCGGGATTCGGAACGGCGTAAAAATGGTAAGAGATGTAGTCGAGAGGCACGCCGTCTTTGTGATTTTTGTGTTCTAGAAAATACTCAAAAAAACCTGGATTTTGCGATGGTGCAGCCAGTGCCGTACCCACAAACTTCGTGCTTGGTTGGACACCGCGCATCGCCGCGACCGTGGAATCGTAGACTTTCGTGTACGTTTCGACGGACATCTGGTGTTCGAAATCCACCTCGTTGAGTACCTCCCAGTAGGGAATCGAGTAATGGTAGCCCGATTCGTGCTTCTTCGCGAATTCGTCCGTGAAACCGCCCTTCGTATACCACGCCAAGAGTCGAGCGTAGTAATCGCCCACTTCGCGCGCGCTTGGATCGCGCAGCTCGGTTCCTTTCTCGTAATTCCATGTGACCTGGTTGGGATCCTTTGGGTAAGCAACCGGTTTGTCGGTTTTGTACATCCACTGAGGAATTGTGCTGAAGTTCAGAATAACGGGGTGACCCTTGGTAGCATCAAGAAAATCAATCGTCATCGGATCAATGATCGAGAAATCCCAGGAAGTTTTGCCGTCTGCGGGAGGATCTAGCTCCGCGACTCCCAGCTTAGGGTAGGGAAGCCATGGAACATAGCGGACATAGTCGGCCTGTAAATCATGCAGCGCGCGAAAAGCATTGTCGTGGACAGGAGCTCCTCGACGCAGCGGTGGATTTACTACCACCTGGAGCGTGGGCGTGGTTTTCGAAACTCGAACCACCTTATCCCAGCGCACGGATAACTTAGACGCATCCGGCGCCTGGCAACGGGAAAAAGCCGAAACGAGCAGGCACAGAAGCAGGCCCACGGACAGCTTGGCACAAAGTCTCAAAATCAAGCTTCTTCCTCTATCATGCGGACTCCTGCACGCCGCGCTCACGATGGCCAGACTATATTCCCCTTCTCCAGTGCTTTCAATAATCACATTCCCTTGCATCTGAGTTTTGTGTGCTATAAATCTCCCTCGTCGCTGATGAGTGCGCGGTTGCTTCGGAGGGCGCTAGTCATGGACGGGCAACGTGGCGATGGATTCACCATTGGCTTGTTCGGCATCGGCCTCGATGCTTACTGGCCTCAGTTTGCTGGACTCGAAGACAGGTTAAAGGGCTACATCGCGCGCGTTGCCCAACTCCTCGACCAGTCCCGCGTAAACGTTGTGAATCTCGGTTTAATTGATACGACGGAAAAGGCTTTTGCCGCGGGACATCAACTGCGTCAGGCCGATGTTGATCTGATTTTTCTTTACGTAACCACGTACGCGCTTTCCTCCACCGTACTTCCCGTTGTGCGGCGTGCCAAAGTTCCTCTCATTCTCCTGAATTTAGCTCCCGGCGCCGCCATCGACTACGACTCCTTTAACAAGATGGGTGACCGAACCAAGATGACCGGCGAATGGCTAGCGTATTGTCAGGCCTGCTCGATTCCGGAGATCGCCAGCGTCTTAAATCGTTCTCGTATTCCCTTTTTCCAGGTAACCGGCATGCTCGAAAATGATGCAACGGCCCGGAGAGAAATTGAAGAGTGGATCGATGCGGGCCGTGTGGCGCACCAAATGGAACACAACCGCCTCGGCGTCATGGGCCACTACTACGGCGGAATGCTCGATATCTATTCCGATTTGACGCAGCAATGTGCGTTTTTTGGGGGCCATATTGAAATCGTCGAAGTAGACGAACTCGCGGAGTTGCGCAAGAGAGTTTCCAACGAGGAAGTCAGTGCGCGCGTCCAACATTTCCGCGAGAGCTTCGACGTACAAGCGGATTGCTCAGAATTCGAGTTAGGTCGTGCCGCGCGCACCTCCGTCGCGCTCGACCGGCTGGTGGATATACACAAATTAGGATCACTCGCCTACTACTACAAGGGAGTGGGAAATAATGAAAACGAGGACGCCATAAGCTCCATCATCCTCGGCGCCAGTTTGCTGACGGCGGGAGGAATTCCCGTGGCTGGCGAATGCGAAATCAAAAACGCTCAGGCTATGAAAATTATGGATGGCTTCGGAGTTGGTGGTTCCTTTACCGAGTATTATGCCGTTGATTTCAACGACGATGTGATACTCATGGGACACGATGGACCTGGCCATATCGCCATCGCACAAGGCAGAACCAAGGTTCGCCTCTTGAGCGCCTATCACGGCAAAGTCGGACGCGGGCTGTCCGTCGAGATGTCCGTCAAGCATGGTCCCGTAACACTGCTCGCAGTTGTACAAAAGGCTGATGGAAAGCTCAAATTACTAGTTGCCGAGGCCATTTCTGAACCGGGCCCGATTTTGGAAATTGGCAACACCAACAGCCGGTATCGCTTTCCGAGGGGAGCGAGAAATTTCATGAACGCTTGGAACGCTGAGGGCCCCGCGCATCATTGCGCTATTGGCATTGGCCACATCTCCAGAAAACTAGCAAAGCTTGGGCATCTGCTGGGGATGGAATGCACGGTGGTCGACTGATTTCGGCGCATCGGCTAATTCTTAGTTTTTGCGTAGCGTTTCTGACGATACGTAGAATGAGTAACTTTACAACCTCTCTCGGGACGCCTACTAGCTTCACTCTGTCATTTAAGGCGCTTTGACGATTACGTTTGGAATGTTCCGCTCGCGCAGCATAGCATTGAAAGCCGCCACGTCCGTCGCCACTAGCTGTTGAATCTCCAGTTGTGACAAATCGCCTTGCTTTTTCAACTCCGCTTGCACCGCCTCTTGTTGCGTCGTAGGTGGAAAGTCAGAGGAGCCACTTACTTCGGCTGCCAGATAGCTGATTTTTTGCAATAGCATCGGCGGGTATCGCACGTCGTCCTGACCTCTTCCGGTCGTTTTAAGCTGCAGCACCTTTCCTTCAGCGCCGGTCAATTTCTCCACCAACTCGTCAGCCGCCTTTCGGATCGCTTTGGATGCGTCATCTGTTCCCAATTGCTTTTCGAGACCAGCGATCTGCGAGCGAACGGATTCGACTTGATTGACGCTTTCCGCCAGCACATTCATCTCATCCCGAAGCGCAGTTACCAATTGAAGTTGCGTTTGGATGTCGCTGTCGCTCCCCGTTGAATGCGGATCCTTCAGCACGTTGAGTTTCTCAGTGGACTTCTCATCGCCAACCTTCAGTGTGACCGTGTACGTTCCGGGCGGCACAAGCAGCGAAATGCGGCTCACCGCTGGAGCAGCCCGCCAGCCCTCCGCACCCAACGGTACGTCTGGCGAATAGGTAGGCGCGGTTCGCAATTTGATCTCCGTGCTGGGTTCGCTTCGAAGGTCCCACCACAGACGGTTGATGCCGGGCTTCGCTTCGCATGGCGGACCGCCGCCTCCTTCCTCGCCTCCGCCCCCACCTCCACCGAAAGCACCGGGCCCTCCAGGTCGCCGGGCGCCCTCAGTTCGTGGCCCACGGCATTCCAGCACGCGCACGACTTTGTCGTTTGCATCGCTGATCGTGATGGTGGCGCGCTCTTTCTCGCCCAGCTTGGACTTGAGATAAAAGTTGATCGCAGCGCCGTACAGCGGATTGCGTCCGGCGGTCGGGTCATACGAAATACCTACAGGCTGCGCGACAGGGCGGAAGCGGTAAGCGTCACGCGGAGCGAACAGGTGCACACTCGACGCCAGCACTTCCGATGTCAACTGTTGCAGCGGGGTAAGATCATCCAAAATCCAGAATCCCCGGCCGTAAGTAGCTAGGGCCAAATCGTGAAAGCGTTCCTGCACGGCAATCCAATAGACCGGAGCGTGTGGCAGGCCGCTTTGAAGCGGCTGCCAATTCTTCCCGTCGTCGAAAGAAATGTAGAGCGCATTCTCCGTCCCCAAGTACAACAATCCTTTGCGCACCGGGTCTTCTCGAACACAATGCGCATAGCTCAACATGCTGTGTGGAATTCCGTTTGTGATTGATGCCCACGTCTTGCCGTAATCCGTCGTCTTGTAAACGAACGGATCGCGATTGTTCACTTGATGGCCATCCACGGTGATGTAGGCGGTCCCGGCATCGTAGCGCGAGGCCTCAATATTGCTCACTGTGCCCCAGTCAAGCAGGTTGGGAATATTCTTCGCCACATTCGTCCAACTTTTTCCTCCGTCCCGTGTAATTTGGATAAGGCCATCGTTGGTGCCCGCCCAGATCGTGCCTGCTTCCTTTGGCGACTCCGCGATAGCGAAAACCGTCCCCGCGTATTCCACACCGATGTCGTCCGGAGTCAGCCCGCCGGAAATCCCTTGTCGGCTCTTGTCGTTACGCGTCAAGTCTGGACTGATAATCTGCCAACTCTTGCCGCCGTCTATTGTGACGTGCACGAACTGGCTTCCCACATAAAGCTTGTCGTGGTCGTGCGGAGAAATCGTGATCGGGAATTCCCAGTTGAAGCGGTACTTCGTTTCCGCCGCAGTCGCCCCTGCAACATCTTCGGGCCAGACCTCGACTTCCCGCGCCTGTCGGTTCCGTTCATCAAAACGCGCCATCGCACCGCCGACACTCCCGGAGCCCGTGCCGCTCGACCAAATAATGTTGTTGTCCACCGGATCGGGAGTCGCAAACCCACTTTCGCTTCCACCCACGGGATGCCAGACGCTGCGTGGAATCTGTCCGCCCTGGCCCCCTCCTCCGCCGCCAAAACCGCCGAACTGCAAACTGTTACTGGGTCCGCGATACGACGGCCCGTCCTGCTTGTTTCCGTAAACGAAATAGGGAATTTGGTCGTCGAGTGTCACGTGATAAATCTGTGCGATCGGTAGTTGAATATGGTCCCAGGTATGGCCACGATTGACGGAAATGCTCACGCCCGCGTCGTTCACCACTGCCATGCGGTCACCGTTCGTCGGATCAATCCACATCTCGTGATTGTCGCCGCCTGGGCTCGATGGCATGTTGGTCAGCGTGTGACCGCCGTCGAGCGTTCTCGAAAATGCGGCCGTGAAGAAATAAACCTCGTTTTCATTGTCCGGCGCGATCTCTTCACGCGTGTAGTAGTGTGTCCGTCCGCGAACTTGACGGTCAGAGTTGACCAGCTGCCAATTCTCGCCGCCGTCGTCGGAGCGCCACAGTTGCCCGCTCTGTGTCGGCTTGCCGTCCATAGGCGCACCGTCGCCAGTTTCGATCAGCGCGTAAACGCGGTTCGAGTCGCGCTGAGCCACTCGCACCGCAATCCTTCCGACAGGCGACTTAGGCAGGCCATGGCCTTCCAACCGCTTCCAAGTTGCTCCGCCGTCAGTCGATTTGAACAATCCGCTTCCCGGTCCGCCGCTCGTGCGGCCCCAGGTATGAATCTCCAGCTGCCACATCCCCGCAAACAAAATGTGCGAATTGTTGGGATCCGTGGCCATGTCCGAGCAGCCCGTGTTTTCGTCGACAAAAAGAACCTTTTCCCAGTTCTTGCCGCCATTGGTAGTGCGAAAGACGCCGCGCTCCGGCTGCGGTCCATAAGCATGACCGAGAGCGCAAGCGAGCACAGTATCCGGATTGTGCTGGTCAATTAGCACGTTGCTGATCCGCCCAGTTTTCTCGAGTCCCATGAGCGTCCACGTTTTGCCTGCGTCCGTGGATTTGTAGATTCCATTGCCAACTGAAATGTGGCTTCGGATAAACGATTCACCTGTTCCTGCCCAGACGATATTCGCATCGCTCGCCGCCATCGCCAGCGATCCAATCGAAGAGACCGGCTGCGAATCAAAAACGGGGTCCCAATGGAGGCCGCCGTCGGTCGACTTGAAGATTCCTCCCGAAGCCGCGCCAACATAGTAGATGTATGGGTTGCCGGGCACTCCAGCCACTGCGGTCGCCCGATTGCCAACGGGACCAATGTAGCGGAATTGGAGCTGGTTGTAGACGTCAGGATTGATCTGCGGCTGTTGCGCCCGAACTTGATGAATGGTCGAGAGATACGCTACTACCGAGGCTAGCACAGAAAAACCCACGCGCTTTGACATGGTCAACCTCACTCGCAGAATTTTGCCCGGGATTGCGCGGATGATACCGGTAGTACATTCCGAGGTCAATGGTGTTCAACATGGTGGCTTCAACAAACGTGTGGCTTCAACAAACGGTGGCCGTGTGCAAGAAGTGTCTGTGATGGCCGGTGGGAATGTCCTCGTCGAGATCAGCGACAATAGCCATCGGGGTGATGGCCTGCGTCTGTTGAGGGTTCCAGACGCGCTCAAGCAGCGACTCAGCAATGCCACAAAAGGAGCAATGCGCTGAGATAGACCTGATTATACGAGCGAGTTTTCAAAACGTTTAAGGATAGGGAACAAAAAGCGACTACTGCATTGATCCTATGTTTGTTCGTTGGTGTCGCGTGACTATTCGGGACCTCGATGGCACCCTCGCCCACTGCGGAAGTCACAGCGAGGTCACCGTGCAAGCGGGTCGGTTGCGATTTCGATTGCAGCTGCGACATCGTTGTCGAGCTCGTCCGCGCGTCTAAGGGCTGTGCTGATCCGAACGGTCTCCAGTTCACGTGCCGCGATCTGGGCGGCGGGTTCATTCCTGAGCCGTGCCGCAGTTAGTTCTCGTTCGTGACTTGCGAGCATTCTACTAAAGCTCGGGACTGCGCTCTTTTTTGGTTGTGCATGACTGCAGCCCAGGCACGTTTCTGGACCTCTTTTTCGAACGAAAGCCGAAAGCCGAACAACTCCGCGAAACGAGTCCACCGCCCGCGATCCCAAACGCAGACCCGCTTTCTCGGCCGCTGATTCGATCATTCCCATTCCGCGCGACATTTGTTCGTTTGACATAGACTCATTCCCACAACCGCACGACCGGCTCGCTCTTCGCACGAAATCTTCAGCCGTACAGTCGGTGTCAGCCCGCCGCCGCTCCGATAGCCTTTTCTATCTTCACCAGCTCCTCATCCGTCACTTCAGAAAACAGATTGCGCTTATTCTGTGCCAGCCGACCTTTATTCTGCATGATCAAACGCACGAGCAACGATGCACGTTTGTCGGGCATATCCACAATTTCCTTGGTTTCATCGAGCGCCCGGTCGTGTCTTTGAATGAATCCGATCTCTTCACGCAGATCCTTCTCGATGGTTTCTGCCACGCATTCGTAGAGGTATTCGGCTTGCGCAGTTGCATCGAAATATTGATACAGATTCTTTGTCTCATTCAGGACCGTCATCCGCTGCGCCTCATCCATCCGGTATTCAATAAGAGGTCCGATTTTCCCAGAGAATGCCGTCAGCGCTTTGTCATACTTGGCAAGGTTGCGCAGCATGACGGCCGAAATCGGGAAGACGATGCCTTGAGGCGTGTAGCCCAGTTTCGCCAGACTGTGATGCATCAAGAAGCGATGGATGCGCCCGTTGCCATCTTCGAATGGATGCACGAAGACAAAACCGAATCCCGTGAGAACGGCCGTACATACCGCATCCACACGATCCTTTTCGACACGCGCGACCATGCGCATCCATCCGTCCATGAGGGAACCCACGTCTCCCGGTTTCGGGCAGACGAAGTGAACCAATTCCACATAGTTAGGTCCCGTCTCCGAAACGTAGTTCTGTCCGGTACGCCAATCCTTCTGCGCATAGCGAGCGTCCACGATCGCATTTTGCAGTTCCACAAACGCAGCCTTACTCGAAGTATCGAATTCCGGAGCGTGGGTCAGAGCTCGCACAAACCGTTCGGTCCGTTCTGAACTCGGTTTCTCCCCTTCGATTGCGAACGAGGATTTCGTTTCTTTCGTGAACAGATAGTGAACCGCTCTTCTTAGGACGATCGGGTCGCAATCCTCAACAATCTTCTTCGCTTCGGTCTCCAAGCCTCGCGCCATCGCAGCGTCGAGAGCTTCGGTGCGCCGTATGGTCGGGCAGTAGTCCCGATTCCCCAGGAGGTTATCGATCACTCGCTGCCGTCGGATTCGCGTCCCCGTCGTCGTTACATGCAATGCCGGGTCTAACAAGAGCACGTTATTCGTCGGAGGCACATCCGGCACATCAAGAATGTTCCCGGTTAAGAGTTCGTACAAATACCAAGCCCGACGCACATATTTCCCGATGTATTCCGACCGCACCCACTTCTCCACGTTTTCTCGCGGGATCTTCTGGAACGCCGCAGCGATCACCCCGACGTCCACCGGTTCGTAGCGCATTGCGAACCGAAGCTGTCCGAGCAGGTCCGTTGGTGCATAAGACAACGGATATTGTTCGAGAATCGAATCACCCGAGATTTTGGTTCGCCGGGCCCCCCGAACCGCCTCGGAGCAGACTGTCGGTGCGGGTACCCGTAATCCTAGGTCTTCGACCAGCCTCGATAAGCCAATTAGACCGGCTTCCTTGTTCATTTTAAATCCAAAACCACTAAAAATGATTCCGTATCACTAAGGAACGACGTCTCTTGAGTAAATCGACTAAGCGGTTATACTACAAAATTCACTAAATATCATCCAAAAACACTAAAAACGACCTGCAGATCAACAATAACACTAAACTCCTTTGTTTCCTTTGAGATCCCTGGATAAACTAGGTTGACGCTCACGCTGTAACCATGTATCATGGCCGTGTTAATTAACAAGGCCGTGATAATTACCATGGCCGTGGTAATACTATGCCGGGCCATTATCCAAATTCACCTGACGACAACGAGGCTCAACTCGGGCAGCTCGTTGCCGACCTCTTCCGCAAAAACGGCTGGAAAGTTCTGCATCAGCCGCGCGAACAGAATTTCGCGCCGGATTTGATTGCCTCGCGGCCGGGCAAGAAATTGATCATCGAAATCAAACGCGCATCGGAGGGCAGACGCGATCGTGTGATTCCCTTGCTGTCGCAGGCCGCACTGGAGGCGGCCTACTATTCCCGCAATTTCGCCGGCAATCCAATCCCGGTCGCCATCGTCGGGGCGAACCATATTTCCGATTCGGTTTCGGAAGAGGCCAAGGAATTCGTACGAAAGCGTGCTCCCGAGGTTGCCGTCGGACTATTGGATTTTGAGGGCCTTCGTTCGTTCGCCGGTCATGGACTCGAGGATCTCAGTTCGGAACGTCGGCCCGAGAATAGTCAGTCCCTGCCGAAATTGCGTGCTCGCGCACCGCAGCTCTTTTCGGACTTGAACCAATGGATGCTGAAGGTTCTCCTGGCTCCCCGAATTCCGGAATCGTATCTGTCCGCTCAACGCGGACGGTATCAAGGAGCTTCTCAGCTGGCGGGGGCCGCCGGCGTATCGGTCATGAGTGCATTTCGCTTCGTGGAACAATTTTCGAAGGAAGGATTCCTAGACTCTGGAGCCGACGTACTTCGCGTCGTTCGATCGAAAGAACTGATGAACCGCTGGCTTGCCGCAAGTCAACGTCGCGTCGTAGAAATTCCCATGCGATGGGTTCTGCACAAAGGGAAAAAAGCGCTCGCGAACGCACTCCGTTCTTACGAGTCGGCGAGCGCGCTTCACCCCCGTGACGCGGACAAATTAGAAGGGTACCTTTCGGCGCAACGCCCGCGTCTTTGCCTTGGTTTGTTTGAAGCCGCGGAAGCACTGGGCATCGGCTTTGTTCACGGCGTGAAACCGTATCTTTATCTTGAGCGCTTGAGCGCGGACGTTGTGAGAGACCTTGGTCTTTCCGGGAACGGCGGCGAAGAACAGGCGGACATCTATATTCGCATTCCGGGAAACCATGAAAGCATATTTCGAGGCGCCGTTCGAAACGACGGCGTGCCGGTGAGCGATATCCTTCAGATCTGGCTAGACGTATCGCAGCATCCTTCCCGAGGCAGAGAAGAAGCGGATGTTATCTGGAGAAAAATTCTCGCGCCCGCGTTTGAGTCGAATCCATGACGGCCCAACAAGATACCGAAATCGTGCCGTTTTCGAAATTCATCGGAGCACTCGACCCTTGGCTCGATCAGGTGGTGCTCATTGGAGGATGGGCGCATCGTTTGTATCGCCTGGATTCCCGCGCAAGAAACCTTGAATATCTTCCCTTGACGACACTCGACGGTGACGTTGCCGTACCCACGAAACTCAAGGTCGAAGAATCGAATGTTCGCAAGCGCCTGCTGGAAGCAGGCTTCCAGGAAGAATTCGTCGGTGAAGACCAGCCTCCGGCGACTCACTATCACTACGGAGAAGGTGGCGGCTTTTACGTTGAGTTTCTGGCCCCTCTCGTAGGAAGCGAATATGACCGGAGCGGAAGGCGCAAGGCGACCAAGGAAGTAGGGGGCGTATCTTCCCAACTGCTTCGTTACATAGAAGTCCTGATGGTGTCTCCGTGGAAGATTGAACTGGGCGAAAAGAATGGATATCCGCTTACGCCCGCAAAGAAGATACAGATCGCTAATCCGGCGAGTTTTCTGGCGCAAAAGATTCTGATCCATCGTGAACGCGACTACAAAGACCGCGCCAAGGATCTTCTTTATATGCACGATACGATTGAATTGTTCTCAGAGCATCTTGGGGAGTTGCGGGAAATCTTCGCGAAAGACGTACTGCCGACACTACATGCGCGAAGGATTGCGGAATTGACGGGAGCCGCCGACGGTCTTTTCGGCAACGTGGAGGACACCATTCGTGAGGCGGTGCTCATGGCCACGGGAAGAAAACTGAGCCCGGAACGGTTGGCCGAGACCGCACGCGCTGGTCTGAAAGAGATTTTCAGACTTTAAGGCTCAGACAGGCCTTTGGCTTTGCCGCGTCTTTCCCACAGAGTTTTATCCACAACGCTCTTTCGCGACCAATCCAACGGCAAGAGTGCAACATCGAGGGTAGCGTGAAAGCCATCACTCTCGCATGGTACCGTGCCACTCAACACGAAAGCACGAAACGTTCTCGACGCCTGGGCAATGGGCCGGAAGAATGACTGAGTCTTCTACAACCACGAAACCGGCAAGCCGTTTGTTGACCTGAAAGCAGGCTTTGCTCTTGCGTGCCGGAAGGCAGGCATTTCCGATGTCTCGTGGCATACACTGCGCCACACGTTCGCGTCGCGTCTCATTGATTGAGGCGTGGATATTGTGACAGTCCAACAGTTGCTCGGGCATTCGACTGTCACCGTAACCATGCGCTATACGCATTCAAATCTTGACTCGAAAAAGGCGGCGGTCGCAAAGCTTGTGGGTTTTGGTGACAATTTGGTGACAGTTGCACCAAAATGCAGCAGTCGAAACCCTCAACTGTCACAAATGGCCCTCTAACCCATAGAGTGCGCTAGAATTAAAAACGGAGGAGTGGGTGAGCGGTTGAAACCGGCGGTCTTGAAATTTGCTAGGCAGTACTCCCACCCGATACAAATCAACAACCTTACGGCACACGGTACTACATCAAAATGGGGTGTTTTGGCCGGTCTTGGCGAACGTTTTGTGCAACAGCGGCTACTACTTCTTCTTGTCGGAATCGACTACAAAACACTTGATGTCCGATAAGGCGACAAATCAGGATCTGGCCCATGCAAAGATGTTCGCCGGCCTGTAATCGCCGTGCGCGCCAATGCTCCGAGCGATCCGAGACAGGCTTAGAATGTAGGTTGTGAGCCTTATTCGATTCGTGTCGGCCATGACTGGCGCTATGCTCTGCATGCTCGCAGTTTGCCAAGGCACGATCCGCGCCCAGTCGGTCCCTGCTCCTGATATCCATACGCTGATGGAGCAACTAAGTGATCCCAAAACAACCCAGCCCGACACTTTCAAGAAAATTGTGGAGCTTGCCAGAAAAGACTCCCACGCACGCGAATATGTGGTGCAAAAATTGCCAGGTATGATTCGCGGCCCCGAGTCCGATGTTTGGTTAGATGCCATCCGACTCGCGGGCAAATTGAAAGCCAAGGAGGCGATTCCTGCGTTGGAAGAGTTAATGTCACACCCTCGGGTCCTGTCCGAACCGTTTCTAACATTTGCAGGCCTGATGACGCTAGACAATGATCTCGTTGCGAAAACGCTCTCCCAAATCGGCGACCCAGCGATTCCTGCTGTCACAAATCTGCTGCGGAGCGGAGATGCCGAAATGCGGTATCGCGCCGTCTTGATCCTAAGAAATATTGGCTCGCCCGCCGCCCACAAAATTTTGCAGGACCGTCTAACACACGAGACCGACCCGGATGTTAAGAAATTGATCGCAGACAGTTTGCATTCCTAGCCGGAGTTGTTGGCTAAGTCCTGGTAAACGCGGTTTCGGTAAAGTTGAATCGGCCAAAGGAACTTTACCGGTAATCCGACTAACGTGTGCCACGAGCACGAAAGGAGAAAACGCTGAGTAGTGCGCAACTGCTTGACTGATGAGGGTAGGCCCCTCGGACCGGTTTACAGGAACAGGTTCCAAACCACCTTCGGCGGCTGTAGCCAAAAGCTATGGTCGTGAACGCGGAAGGAAAAGGCTTGGCAACGACCAAGTCAGGTGACAGGCAAGAAGAGGACCGCAAGGGAACCACTGCTGAAGTGTCGAAAGGTTATAGATGATGTCAAAACCGCGGGGGTGTAGTTACTGCGGGACTAGCTCCGACGAAACCTGTTTACGGGCGGGGCGGCATCCGGCACGAGAGGTGGCCTGAGCTTGCCAAAGAGGCGGTCGAGCGGAACGTGGGAACCTGAGGCACCGATGCAAACGGAGAAGCCACAAGTGGAAGCAACCACGAGGGCGAAAGTACGGATGCGGAGTCTCAGGGTCGGACTGCCCCGAAGTAGTGAAGAAGCGGGGTAATTCCCGTGGAGCGAAGGGGGCAGGTCACCCGCGTCCTAACCAATACGGTCAACTGGAAACAGGAGGAACCGAGCGGTTAGGACGGAAGGCAGCAGCCTTCACTGGGTGGCACGAGCCGTGTGACTGGAGACAGTCAAGCACGGTTCTGTGAGAGGCTCGGGGTGAAATTCCCCGGGCCTACTCGGCCAAGAGTTGGGGAACGCGGATCGCGCCCCCATAGTTCTAAGCCATACGAGCAACGTCTAGCCACCCGGTGACGATATACATCCCGAATGACCTAGATGCAGCGGCGGGCATTTTCTTTGGAAGGTGAACCATGTGCTTACGTCTTGGCTTGTTGCTGTTGGTGGTTACACTGCAAGGCTCCTTCACGGGCAAATCAGCACTCACTCTACGTGAGCGTTACGGTCAGCCGATATCTGAAACCTATCTGGTTAGGCCGGGCATAGCGGTATCGGCCATCTACGGGGAGAGCGGCGATGCATGTGAACTCCTAATCAGTCCTCAGAAGCCCTCGTCTTTAATCAAATCGGCTGACCAGACACCAGCCATAGACTTCAATCAAATGACTGAAATCATAGACGAACTTGTGCCCGTAAGTGCGCGAGGCAAAGGCAAAGGTTCGTCAATGCTCAATCTCAGATGCTTGCCCGCCGACGATTGTGCTGGCTCAGAAAGCAGTTGGGAAAAGTTACGGATTTACCGAAACGCGGGCCAAGGCGGCGAACACTACGCCACAATCCAGTGGCAACGCGACGAGTGCAATTCAAAAATGGTCACTGACAAACGCAGGTCCAAGACGTGGGCTGCCTCTACTCGCAAAACGCCCGTGCATAAGAGTTCTCAGTACCTGATTAGCGCCGTATCGGAAAGGTAAAGTAATAGTACGTCATATGTCCGGTAATGCAACTAATCGGGACTTGGGCGGGTTCCATGGCATAATCCCAAAACAATGCGCTCTGCGTTCACACTGGCGGTACTTCTCAGCTTCATTGCCAGTTGCTCTAAGCCGCACGTGGCTCCCTCAGTGATGCCCCAATTCAACGAGCTGTCAGACTCGGACAGAGTACGACTCGACCAGCAGAGAGCTATAGTAGCGGCGATCGCCAAAAAGAAGTACGGAACAGGCGGCCTTACGAAAACCGTAGCAGACTTACCTGTCCTCCAACGCTTGATTGACGACAATGCATTTAACAAAACGCAGACGTACGAATTACAGAGCCTCGGAGTCGCCTTCGGAGATGTTTTGGCGAGTGAGCTTCCGCTAAGGTGGGAGATGGTGACCGATGAATATGGTACCGACCCCACGCTTCGCTACAAAGATAAGCCAGTAAATATCAATGCTCTAACGATGATTTCCAAGCGAGTCGAACGAGGTGAAGTTGTGAATCTAGTTCGACTTCTCCAAATCACACGCGACCAGCTAAGACAGTGGTAGTAACGCCGTTACCGGAAACTTGAAGTCCTAGTACGGCAAATGTCGGGTGACCCGACTAACCAGGCAGCGACCTGGACCTCACTTTCCTCTTGTTCGCTCGTCTATGCTTGAAACACTCTCGGCGTCCTGGAGGTAATCGTGAAACCACGAATTATTGCTGGGTTGTTCTTTTGCTCGCTGTTCTCAGCATACGCACGTACGGAGGCATGCTCCTTGGTGGCAAAGGGGGATGCGCGATGGCAACAACTGGATGGCCAGTACGCCCGCATAGAACGGGCCACTATAGCAAACGACGCGAAGAAACTATTTGCGGTGTATTCTCCCGACTTCGAAGCCCACATGTTCAACGGCGAGGTATGGTCAGTCAAGCAATCAGCCTCTTATTCCACCGCAGGCTTCGATCAGGTAAAAGAGAATATTTCCATCAGCAACACGATTTTGGACTTGCAAAGTTGTGACGCAACCACTTTGAAGACGACCGTTCTCCAGCAGTGGACCAGGCGTCAGATGAGTTTAGGCAGACTGCGTCTCTATCAAACGACCACTGTACAGGATGAGACTTGGGTCCTCATCGAAGGCGAGTGGAAACGGAAACTTGTGGACAATATACGGCCTGGAGCGTGGCTGATCGACCTTAAAAGGATCGATCCGACAAAGCCATATGACCCCGAAGCGCCCCCATTTGATCCTCATGGCTTAACGTGAAACGCCGCGTCGTCCGATTGGAACTTCGTTTTTGCGGGCATATCACGTTGGCAACCGAAACCGGATAGGTCAAAATGTGCCCGAAACCACACCTTTCCGGTAATGCGACTATACATCCAAGTGAAATTAATTACGCCAGGCGCGGCTTCCTGGCAAAGGGCTACTGGATCACAAATGCTATAAAAGAATATCTGGAATCCAACCGCCAAAAATCAATTGGGGGGAACATCGATTCACAATCCCGCTGTGGGTGGCGAACCCAGAGATTGCCAAACAGACATTCACTCGATCAAGCCCGAGGTCGTGGCAGCCCCGAGCCAACCTCGACCAACTCTTCGTCTTCCGTGTGGGCTGATCGGATCGGGACCACCGCAACCGCCGCCGTGCGGCTCAGCGAATACAGATAGCCGAGAACAATTACAGGGAGTAGCACGATCGCGCCTCTCCAAGCTGCGGGGCGAGAGAAGGCGCCGCTCATCAGACTGACAAAGGCGATTCCGCCCATGAAGGACGGGACCATGTTTTGGTAACAGATACCGCGGATTTGTGCCATCGGCTTGCCATCGACGAGTCCGATGACAGTAGAGACCAACGCCGTATTCATTGAAAGATACAGGCCTCCCGCAAGAATTACCAAAGCCACCGGGGAATTGACGGCACTTTGTCCTAGAAAAAGATACGAAGCTTGATAGGCGACGCTTGCGCTCAAGACGAGGGCTGCTGCGCTAAACGCAACCTGAACAAGGCGAGGCTGTTTGGCGGTCCAAAGCGATTGCACGAGAGCAGCTACTAGAGTCATCGCCATCAATTCAGAGAAGCTGCAGAAGACCATTCCGAGCACAAGGAAGACAAAATTTGGTGACATCGTGCTTTCGATACCTGGCATTCGTACCTTGAACGTCGAGGAGAGCGCAGCCAGACCGAGGAAGGTCAGGAATTGGCGGAAGCCAGTGGAGGACCACGATCCTGCCGCGAAGAGCAGTACCAAGGCCCCTGAACAGATGATCAGTGCGATATAGGATTCAGCTTCTCGAGGCATTCGTACGGGTGATGTACGCGTATGCGCAGGTACATCGGATTTCCTAATTGGCGTTTCCTAAAGAGCCGTCGGAATTGCCCCAGACAACGGAGTTGCCCCAGACGACGGAGTTACCCCAAACAACAGAGTTACCCAGACCACGGAGTTACCCCATACAACAGGTTACCCGAAACCGCGGAATTGCCCCAAACGACAGAATTGCCCCAAACAACGGAGCTATTCCAAATTGTCCCGGTACTTCCAGAGATGGTAACGGTGTTGGTCGAAGAGTTGTAGGCGGCTGTGGGCGATAAGGCCCAGCCCACGGTTGCGGGCGCGAGGTCCGTATTGGCCAGCGCAGCTGAAGCGTCAACTGCGCCGGCGCCTACTGCAAAAATGTCCTGCTCAATCGTATAGACAACGCTCGTGGCGAGGTCCGTCGCGGTTGTGCTCGAAGAAAAACCCTTCCAGGCGGTCTTCATCAAGCGAGCCTTCACCTGGTCAGGTGTAAGTGAGGGGGTCTTCTGAAGCAGGAGAGCCGCGATTCCGCTGACCACTGGCGCCGCCATGCTTGTGCCGGCAAGGCGCATGTACCGGGGCGATCCGTATTGCGGGCCGCAGGCGCTCAGTGAATAGTTGCAGGGATAGACGGCAAGCGCGGGGTAGGCAGTCAGATCGCATTGCCCAACGTAGACATGCGTGAAACCACCTGATTGCCGGGAGCGACGAGGTCAGGTTTAACAATGTGATCGATTGATGTCGGACCCTTTGAGCTGTAGCTGGTCATCGTCTGCGAAGCTTGCGAACCGGTGCCGTGCGTGTTGGTTGCACCGACGGTTATGACGTACGGATCGTTCCCCGGCGCACCGATCGTAGCGTAACCGTTGGTGCCAGCCGCATAATATTCACCCATGTTGCCGGCCGCCGCCACCACCACGATGCCTGCTTTCCATGCGGATTCCACAGCCTGGCAGAGCGGATCAAGCGTGTAGCTTTCATACACTCCGCGGGAAAGCGACAGATTGATGACGCGAATGTTGTAAGTGCTCTTGAGAGCGACGGCCTTCTGGATGGCGGAGATCACCGTACTATCCAGGCTCGCACCGGTAGCATCGAGCACACGCAGATTGACGACTGTTGCTTCCGACGCGATGCCACGATACGTGGCAGAGTAGTTTGAAGTCTCGGAACTATAGCCGTTGCCCGCGATGATTCCGGCAATATGTGTTCCATGGCCGTAAGCGTCGCCGCTGGAAGAGTCGCCGGGCACAAAACTTTGGCTGTATACGATGCGGGACGAGTAATTATTGTCCGTATTTAAATCGTAAATTCCCTGGCTGATTCCGCTGTCAATCACAGCGATCCAACTCCCGTGCCATTCCAACCGTTGGCATAGGCAAGATCGGCGTTCACCGCAGTGACGACGTGATTGACAGAGCCCCTAACAGCGCGGTCTGGAAGATATACGCCACGCTGGAGTGCGCAGCAAGGTTCGTGAGGTTGCTGCCCTTCACCGTGACCAGCTCGGCGTTCAGCAGCGGAAGTTCCGTCTTTGTCGTGGCTCCATCCGCCGCCACGTCGGACGCACCGGACGCATTCTTGAACTGGACGATAACGTCTATCGGAGCTTCAGGATTTACATCCTTCAGGTCTGGGGCAATTTTTGCGTCCGCGAAGCCTGGCCGTCGGTGGTGTTGGCGATATCTGCTGAACTGGTGTTGCTGTCATTGCCCGGAGTGTCTATGTGTCGAGGCGCGGGCTAATTCAGGCCGTTCGCGTTCTCACGAGAAGCGGCGGCCAGAACAGAAACTTCCGCCATAGAGGTTCCGGCCTGTGTTGGCTTACCCTGTAGAGGAAGGGCCTGGTCAACCGATACATCTAGCGAAGAGCGAGGGTGAGCAACCGGGGATGCAAGCCCAGCCGACGGGAGGCTTTGTGCTGCGAGATCAGCGGAGGTTCGACCCGAGTCGCCGGCAGGGTTCCACGGGTTGTATCCGAAGAGAGCTGCCACGAGTACGGCGGCAGTGAAAGCGATGAGCGCGCCCCAAGTCGTCGTTTTGAGTACGCTGCTAGAGGTACGGCTTGTTTCGCGCCTGCCAAGCATGAGCATGGCTCCTATGCTGCATTGCAGGCCTCAAGACTCTGACTGAGACCTGGTAACCCTTTCGCTTTCAGTACGAGGAGTATCTCGAGGACGTGGCAGCCCCGTCGATGGTACGGAGGGTCCCTAGGTTTAGTACTAACGTACGAACAGTCTTAGGTGATTTGACGATTCCCAGGAGGGGTAAAGGCTAGCAGGCACAGCACCACCTGCTCTGACGCTATCGTCGGGCGGCAGAGCAATACAGCAATGAGAAAGCGACTCTCCATTGCTTCCCCACCGCTGAGTCCAAGGCTCCTCTCAGAAGCGCACCTCAATTACTTATGAGCTCTAGTCAGAGTCTGGTTTCCGCAGCTAGTTGATCGTTTACGTGGATGTATAACGCGGAATCCGGACATGTGGGTACTAGGCAGCCGGGGCGATCTGAGATTGACACTGGCGGATGGCTGGCCTAAGCATTGGCAGTCCAATCGGCGGGCGGAAACGCGAAGTGCCAGAAGCTCGGTGCCCGTCGTGTGAATTCCACTGCAACCTTAGGGGGTCCCGTCAATTCCTTCTTTACGTAGACCACGCGGCACTCTTGTTGTTCCCCGCTGTCTATGTTTTGCACGAGGAGCCTTTGCTTAGGTACCACCATTTCCGTTAGGGCCATCAGCGCACCATGCGCACTGACCACAAGTGTTTGCGTATTTTCATAAAACTGCGGGCCTTCTCTTGGAGGTCTGTAAACGACAACTGAAACGTTCAAATCAATCCGCTGACTGCGCCGGTTCTTCAACCATCGTTTTGTACTACTGAGTTTTTGGTCGTGCATGCAAAATCAGGATGGGCGAGAAGTTTGCGGCCTTCAATGGTACCGAAGGACAAAGGGCGCTGGGCCAGGCAAGTGCCCTGACCGAAGCCACTCGATACGGACCATCCCCAGTGACGTTTCCTGATAAACGCCGGGAATCCGCTAAGTCAACGCAGCAAACGATTCAGCAGTTTTTGCAACAGCAGTTTGTCTCCCAAATCCATTCGTGTGAACTCGGCTCCGAGGCCCTCGCCGCGGATGATATCTCGGACGATAGCCTCCGCCCGCACGTGTCCGCCAGGCACCTCAAAAGACAGCCTGATTTTCGTGCCCACCGGCGGCGGGTCAGTCGCAGAAATGAACAAGCCTCCCATGCCTAGCGTTTTTACTCGCGAAAACAGTTGGAGGTCCCCGCCATACCAACTCACAGGCATTCCTTTGGGCAGGGAGACTCGCGGGTATCGGCGCGTCGGATGACGGGGTCCATCGGTGGCGGACTGCAAAGCCATAGAACCTCCTGCGCCAGCGCGCGCTTAGACAAGGAGAGAGTGTGCCTTCGTTTCAGGTCTGCTAGCGCCTGACAGTCTGCGACAACTGATTTTGACAACTTCCCCTGGAATTTGGACCTGCCTAGAGGGGCAGTTGTTACTGCGCGAGTACCTCATCTCAACAAGGTCTACCGTGCCTCATCAAATGAGGTTAGGGGACAGAGCGGCACTAAGCCCGGCGCAGATTGTCTTTCGATTCGGCTAGGTCCTGGTTAACCGGTAAAGTCGGCCAAGGAACTTTGTCGAGTAGCCGGGCGCCATTGCTGACGCCCAGCCCTCTAAGAACCGGACTTGAAGGTTTCCCATTCATCCGGCTCGAGCACTCAAAAACGCCCCCCTGAACAACGAGGACGCAGCCTGATTTAAAACGAACCAGACCTACTCGATACTGACTTGCTGCCGATTCGCGCAACGGAGGGAAATCCGCCCGCTGTGTGTGAAGCTGCACCAATGGCTTACGCCATCGTCATTTGCTTTGCTTCATCGGTGTCCGGCTATAAATCGAATAGGATCAGCTGGTTAGAGTTATCGAGTAACTCCGATTGGGAGTCGAACGCTTCGAACACCTCTAAAATGGGCGTTTTCTCAAAAAGCGTGACGCTGAAAATCTGTAGAGTCTGATAGAGACTGGCTTGCAGCCCCAGCCGCTTTCGAGGATGGCAACGAGTACATAGATCGATACAGCGATCCAGATCTGGGTCTTCACTGCGTTCTCGCTGGTGCCGTAGAACGCCTTGATCCGCAGGTGCTGCTTGATCCATTTGAACAACTGATCCACATACTGCCCATCAACAGCGCCCTGCTGAAGTTACAATCTACTATCGCTTCCATCCTTTGCGTACACACAGCTTGCCGGTGGTCAGGCTGTACGAAGTTCACGACGAAGCCTACTATGTCGTGCGGCGCGCCGATGGCAGGCCGTTGGCGGTGCCGGTCTGGATGACTCGTCCCGAGGCCGCGTACGCGAAGATGGTTTCCGCTGCGCGTCTGCCGGTTCGCGTGCTGCTCGAATTACGCCGCGTCACCGTGACTGCCTCTCCTCGCGTGTGCACAATGTGCCCGAGGAGGATCACGATGCCGCAGCCCCGAGCAAGACGCCAACGACAACTGTTCGAAGAACCTCCCGCCGTTCCCGCCGTACGACTCCCGCTGGACGTGCAAGAGCAGCTACGCCAAGCACTGGTGCAGTGGATGCAGGCGCTGGCCAAGATGATCCGCGAGGAGGGCGGCGATGAACAAGATCACCGCTGATCATCTGGCCCGGCGGGCCTGTGTGTACATCCGTCAGTCCACGCCTGGTCAAGTGCAGCACAATCTTGAAAGCCAACGCCGCCAATATGGCCTGGTCGATCGTGCACGCGCGCTGGGCTGGCAAGACATCGATGTGATCGATGACGATCTCGGGATCTCGGGATGCGGAACACACCGCCCCGGCTTTGAACGCCTGTTGCGCGCGCTGTGCGATGGGCAAATCGGCGCCGTCTTCAGCATTGAGGCGTCGCGGTTGGCGCGCAATGGCCGGGACTGGCATACCCTGCTGGAATTTTGCAGCGTCGTCGGTGCGCTGCTGATCGACGCCGAAGCCGTGTATGATCCCAGACTCACGAACGATCGATTGTTGTTGGGCATGAAGGGCACGATCAGCGAGATGGAAGTCGCGAGTTTCCGCGAGCGTGCGCACGCGGCGCTGCTGCAGAAGGCGCAGCGGGGCGCCTTGGTTCGACGGGTCGCCATCGGGTACGTCAAAGGATCGGACGACCGCATCGAGAAAGATCCGGATGCCAGGGTCAGGTCCACCATCGATCTGATCTTTCGCAAATTTGCGGAGTTGGGCAGCGTGCGGCAGGTTTATTTCTGGCTTGATCAGCAGCATATTCAGTTGCCGGTCGCTCGCGGGCCAGAGGAGGCGCGCGAGATCGTCTGGCAGCCCGCTCGGTACCACGCGGTGCTCAGCGTGTTGAAGAATCCGGTCTACGCCGGGGCATACGCGTATGGGCGCAGCAAGACGATGGTGCGGCTGGATGCCGGGCAGAAGCGGGTCCGTCGACAGGTGCAGCGCCGTCGCGAGGACTGGGCGGTGTTGATCATGGATCATCATGAGGGTTACATTGACTGGGATGTCTATCAGAGCAATCAGACGATGATTGCCCACAACGACAATGCGAGAGGTAACGCGGTGCGTGGATCGGTCAAACATGGCGAGGCCCTGCTCGCTGGGCTGCTGCGCTGTGGTCATTGTGGCGCCAAGTTGCTGGCGCAATATCCCGGTCCCCGCGTGATTAGGTATCAGTGCTCGGGGTATCTCCTCAATCGCGATCACGCGTGTTGCGTAATGTTCGGCGGGCTCCGTGCCGATCGCTTAGTGTCGGAGCAACTGCTGCAATGCCTGACGCCGTTCGGCATCGAAGCGGCCATTGAGGCGATCGAGTCCCTGCAAGGCGCCAGCGACGAGCGGGTTCAGCAGAAGGCATTGGCGTTGGAGCACGCGCGTTATGAAGTGACACGCGCCCGGCGACAGTATGATGCGGTGGATCCGGCGAATCGGCTCGTGGCGGCGGAGCTCGAACGCCGCTGGAACCAAGCGCTGACTACGGAGGCGCAGCTTGAAGCCGAGCTCGTGACATTGCAACAAAGTCGCGAGCGCCCACTCACTGACATGCAGAAACGGGAGCTGCTGGCCTTCGCGCGGGATCTCCCCAGCCTCTGGGATGATCCACACAGTTTGCCGGAGCACAAGAAACGCCTCCTTCGTATCGCTCTGAAAGAGATCATCGCCACGTGTGAAGGCGAGACGATACGCCTCATATTGCATTGGCAAGGCGGGGATCACACGCAGGTAGAGTTCCAGAAGATTGGCACTGGTCGGCATCGGTATGTCACCGACGATGATCTCGTAGAGATCGTTCGCATGCTGGCGCGGATCGAACCAGACGCGCGGATCGCCTCGATCTTGAATCGGAATCAACGCCGTACGGCACACGGACAGAACTGGACTGCGAAGCGTATCTGCTCGCTGCGCAACAACCATGCGATTCCGGTCTACCGTGAAGGAGAGCGGCAGGCCCGCGGCGAGATGTCCGTCAGTGAAGCGCCGCCGCTCTCGGCGTCACGCCGACCACTGTTTTGCGGTTGATTCGGTTGAAACAGTTGCCGGCGACGCAAGCCTGTGTGGGTGCACCCTGGATACTGCGCAGCGCGGACGTCGAGCGATGCGTGGCCGAACGGAACCATCCAGCGACCCCACCAACGGTCGATTCAGCGCAATTGGCCCTTGAAATTCCATGACATCCAAAGGAGTGCACCATGTCGAGCTCTCGAAAAACAATTCGACCTGCCAGCGGGACTTATAGATCTGGGCAATAGTGAATGCTGGAAGCGCAAAGTTGTTGGTCAGGAATTTGAGTCGCTTCCTCGTTTCCACATCGAGATAACTGACTCGGCGCAAGGCATCGGGATAGACTTTCGCGGAGTCGATGGCGGTCAGAATCACGGTGTGATCGGATCGCACGCCGGTGGTCTTGTCCACTGGATGGGAGTAGCGGCGCTGCAGCAAGACGTTCTCTTTGGTGCGTACGACGAAGAAGGCCGAGCAAAGCGTGAACACGTATAGGCGCTCGAAATCGATGTAGCCGCGGTCCATCACATAGAACGCGCCGGCCTCGGGAAAGAACTCATCGAGAATGTTCACGTCATGCACTTTGCCGTCAGTGATGTGGATAAACGTGGGGATATTGCCATGCAGGTCCAGCAGCGTGTGCATCTTCACCGCCGCTTTGTGCTGCCGAAATTTGGCCCAAGGAAACAGCGAGAGGCAAAGATCGATGGTAGTGGAGTCCAGTGCATACAGGCTCTGGTCCAGATCGACATCGATCGGATCGCTGGCATACAGCGGGCGTGCGATAGCGATCAAGACTTGCGCAAAGTCGGCATAGATCCGCCAGTCGCGTGATTCGTTTGCGTCGGCCAGAGTGGATCGCGCCACCTTGCCTCTGAACCCCATGTGGTAGAGCTTACTGCCTATAGAACGTAGGCAGGCTTCGATGTCGCGCAGACTCTCGCGATACGTCAATTGCGCGAAAGCCATCGAGAGAAACTGGTCCCAGCAGGAAAAGTTTTGTACCTTGTGATCGCCGCGATAGCGGGTTACACATTTCTGAAACTCGTAGGCGGGCAGAAAATCCATTAGTTGAGAGAAAACAGTTCGTCCGGTATTCACATCCCATTGTTTCGCAGAATCAGACCGAGCCGGAGAGCCAAAAGCGGCCGTTTGCATTTCAAATCGAAAAAAGTTGAAATGTCAATTAAGCCGCTGTATTACAGGCAGTTACGTCGATATGAAAATCCGACAACCGGACAGCAGTGGCCTTGCTTCATGCATCGGTTCCTCAAGCGTTCTCGAGCTGAGCACCAGCAGGAAGTCAGCTCCGTTTCCGGCGAGGTGATCTTGTCCCCACGAGGCGACGCAACCTCTATCTGCCCCGTTACAGGGCAGCCTTCGCTTGCTCCCATTTCCGTTACCCGCATCGCCATCGGATTCATCTTGCGATGGTCCTTCCCCTTGCGGGGAGCGCTACGGGCTTACCCTGTTCCGCTGAAATGACGCGATCGGTTAGACTTGCTCTATACGCCGGCAGTGTTGTTTACCCATGACAGAGAAACCGGAAGCCTCTGTGCTCACTGCAAGAAGAGCCGCGCAGCATTTTAGGCTCTCTTCGGATGACGACGCTTACGAGCATTTGTATATTCTGGTCGTACGATCAAGCCTAGGCCCGTCTCCGCCTAATGCTGGCAGATACACCGTTGCCTCACGGTTTCGGCGCCGCTCTTACGAGCGTGGATACATTGTCCAAGGGCTCCAGAACGGTTCGTTACCTCCCCGCTCTGCCTTGTAGGCTACGTGCGATGGGACGCACGGTCTGATCCAGTTCCTCCTCTCGAGACAATCATTTTCAGCAGCTTTACAGGTCGCACTCCGGTAAGCCGACTACACATCCAAGTGAAGATAGTTAGGCCCCTACTCCGACTTCCCAGGCTGGGACCACGACGTGAACTTTGATCGTAGTGGAGATCAAGAAAGCTTCGCTCAGGATTGCCAAGTCGCAGATCAGGAAAGACCGCAGCGAGACAACGGAATCAGCATGGACAGCCCAAAAGCCTATACAGTAAGTCCATTTCCAACCAACTCTACTGCCAGCGGAGCGCTACAGCTGGGTCGACCCGCAGAGCCCGCCAGGCGGGGATCCAACGGAAGCCAGCGTAATGAACACGGTAAACCCGGCCGCCGCAGCATAGACCATCGGATCGGCCGGGCCACCTCCACCAGCGCCGCCGCAACCACCCGCGCCAGCGCCGCCGCCGCCACGATCCCACCACCAAGCCCGCCAGCGCCAACCCCATGCCCTTGGCGAATGACCATCCGCATAATGTCCCGGGCTGCGCGCCCAGCGCCACGCGAATCCCGATCTCGCCCGTCCGCTGCGCCACCGCGTAGGCCATCACGCTGTACAGGCCGATCGCTGCCAGCAGCAAACCCACACCGCCAGCACGCTCAACAGGCTGGCCGCGATTTTCGCCCCGAACAGCGAGCCGCAATGTATTCCGTCATTGGCTGGGCTCGAACATTGTCACGCCGGATCAATCGCCTGCCGCTTCGCGACGTAGCGCCGCAATCGCGTCATTCACCGGCCCGGAGGTGCGGACATAGAACGTCAACCCATACTCTGGCCGAAAATCTGCCGGATGGGAATGTAGAAGAACGGCTCGTATTCTCCGTGACCCGGTGATCCTTGCTGTCCTTCACCACGCCGACGATGGTGAACCACTCGCCCCACCCCTGCACCTTCCGCCCGATCGGCTGCGGTTCGCCAGAAACCGCCGGACAAATTCCTGGTTGACGATCATCACCGGCAGCGACTTCCGTCATCGCGCAGGTCGAAGTCGCGCCCCTCCACCAGCGGAATCTTCATCGACCTCGAAGTATCCCGGCGCCACCAGGTCGCGGTAGATCTTCATGTTCTCGTTCGGCCCGGAACGTAGCCTTCCACCTCGATCGTCTCCCAATTCCCCCCGCCGAATCCCAGCGGACGGAATCGTCGTAGCTGACCGCGGTCACTCCAGGCTGCCGCTCAAGTTCTCCCGCAGACGCCGGCAGAAGTGTCGGTCTCTGCGCATCATAGCCCGCCGTGGAAAATCGAAGCGCGCCATGCGACACCTCCGGCTCGAAACCGGGATACATGGCCCGCGCGTCTGAAAACTCTTCAGAAACAAGCCCGCACCCACGAGCGCCACCACCGCCAGCGCCACCTCGGAGATCACCAGCAGCCCCCGCAAGCGCGTGCGAGTGCCCGCCCGACCCCCGCTGCGTCCGCCTTCCTTCAGCATCTCGTTGACGTTGGCTCGCGCCGCGTGCAGCGCCGGAGCAAGTCCGGCAAGAATCGCGACGACAAATGCCAGCGCCATGGTGAAGCAGAACTCGCCAGTCGAGCGGCGGCTGCAACATCGCGGGCGAGCGCGACTGCGGGCAGCAGCCAGCGCAACGCGCCACCCAGTAGGCTCGCCAACACCAGGCCGCACACCGAGCCCGCCACCGCCATCAGCAGCGTTTCGGTGAGAAGCTGCTGGACCAGTCGCATCGGCCGCGCGCCCATCGCCAGCCGGACGCTAAATTCTTTCAGCCGCCCAGTCGCGCGCGCCAGCAGCAGATTTGCCACGTTAGCGCAAACGATCAGCAGCACTAGGCCGCTGGCTCCCATCAGGATAGTAATCGGCGTCAGCAGAATCGACTGCGTCCCGAAGTGCGACTGCCAAACTGGCAGCACCGTCGCGCCATCCCCTGGTTCGTGTCCGCGTCGGCCACCGCCATACGATTGCCAGCGCTTGCACTTCCGCACGCGCCTGCTCGATCTACGCCCGGCGCAAGCCGCGCCACATCATGAAGTTGCGCGCGTTTCGGTCGCGCAACATCCAAGTCCCCGTGTGGGTCAACTGGCCGTACATCGTGAGCGGAATCCACATCTCGTAATCCAGTCCCAAGAGTGTGCCGTGAAAGCCCTCTGGTGCCACACCGATAATCGTGAACGGCGTACGGTTGATGCGCAGGCTCGCCCCGATCGCCGAACGATCCGATGGTAGTGGTTCTTCCAATAGCCGTGGCTGATGACCACCACGGCGTGGGCGTTCTGCGCGTCATCGCGCTCCGCGTCGGAGAAGAAACTCCCGGCTTCGGGCTGCATGCCCAACATGTCGAAAAAGTTCCCCGGAAACCATCTCACCCCAGACTTGAGTTGTACGCGGGGCGTCGCCCACCGAGAACACATTTCCCACCCGCGCCGTCACCAGATTCACAAGCTTCAGATTGTCGCGGAAATCCCGGAAGTCCAGATAAGATGTGGTGATCGGCTCGCCGTCTGGCGCCATATTCTCGATCGCGACGATGCGCTCCACCTGCGTAGCGCCAGGCAGGGGATTCAGCAGCATTGGGCGCATCCAGCTGAAGATGGTTGTGCTGGCCCCGATTCCAATCCCAATGGTCAGGACCGCTACCGCAGTAAAGCCAGGATTTCGCGTCAGTGTCCGCAAGCCGTAACGAAGGTCGCGCAGGAATGTATTCATGGCTGCCACGAAAGGTGCAAGCCGCTTACCATCGTAAGTTGTTGAAAGCAGGCATTAAAGTTCACTTGCATCGCCTGACTCTGTCCGGTTGTGGGACAAGGCTGTCTGAAGGCCGGACAAATTCTGCTTTGAGTCTATCTGAAAGCGTAGCCCGGTCTACCTAAACATCGGCCCGTCTCGATCCATGGACCCGGTCCCAAGAAGTCTGGGTGCAGACTGTCAGGGCATTTGGCAAGTTTCCGATCACGCGAGCTTATCGGGATTGACTCGGAAGGGCCAGCCAATGAAGTGTTTTCGCCCTCGTTATGCGCCTTTTCCTTTCCGAGCGACAGGTTCATTCTTGGCTTGCATTGATTTCATGAGGGCGGCAGACGATGCTCCTTCCAGCGACAGTCCGTAGCCAACTTCTCGCACGATGCGCTCCTTCAGCTGCGCTTTGTTGTCCTTGCGGACGCCCACCTCGCCAACCTGAAAGACGTCCTTCACAACTCCTCCGACGGCCAGCAACGCGCCTTGGCCGCGCAAGTACTCGGCTACGTCAAGGACAAGCAGGCCATCGTACCCGACCTCGTCGCTGCGATGCGCGACCCCGACGCCGATGTCCGCAATAATTCCACTCGCGCTCTTCTCGTCTTTGCCGAGTTCTCTCCAAAGCCTCCGGCCCAGAAAATAGAAATCTCCCCGCAGCCCTTCATCGAAATGCTGAATTCTTGTATCTGGTCTGATCGGAACAAGTCCTCGGGTGCCCTCGCAAAACTCACTGAAAAGCGTGAGCCCGCGCTCCTCGCCGAAATCCGCAACCAGGCTCTCCCATCGCTTGTGGAGATGGCTGGTTGGAAAAATATAGGCCATGCGTTGTACCCGCTCATGATCCTTGGGCGCATTGGTGGACTACCGACGATGAAATTCAGAAGAATCTAGATCGCGGAAATCGAGCGAGCGTCATCTCCGCAGGTACCAAACCCGCAAAACAGGAAAGTCCTCATCATCCCTAGGAAGCGTACGGCCTCATTGAGAAGGGATTGGTCTGGACAATCTTGGCCAAGTCCCCGATAAACGCCCCAGGTCAGGTGACAGGCAAGAAGAGGACCGCAAGGGAACCACTGCTGAAGTGTCGAAAGGTTATAGACGATGTCAAAACCGCGGGGGGTTAGTTACTGCGGGAGTAGCTCCGACGAAACCTGTTTACAGGCGGGGCGGCATCCGGCAAAAACGCTACAAGGTCCGCTGAATCGTTGACACTCGGCCACCTTGAGCAGATACTTCCCCCGGGGTCGCAGTAGTTTTCGCTGCTGGAGTAGATCTCTCGTCCGTTTCTTTCTCTTGTCAAGCGAAGCGGAGTTTTTTGCGGGCGATCACGCATCCCGTTCGCGAAGCAAAACGTATGCCGTGCTCCTTCCGCCCGCCTCGTCCTGTTTCAGGATTCGCTTTTCGATCAGATCCTGGATGTCCCGAAGCGCCGTGTCGTGGGAAGTCTTCCAAGCTTTCCCCATTTTTCCGTCGTCAGTTTTCCTTCGAACCCGTCGAGCAACATATTGATAATGTTTTTTTGCCGTTCGCTGACTTCGATCGATTCTTCCTTGAGATGACGCCAGAATGCGTCTTTTTCAAGCACTGCCGCCGTCAGCGTTTTTGCTTTCGCGATCGCCCGTCCCAGGCAATCCAGAAACCAGACCAACCATTTCGTAACATCCATTCCGGCTTTTTGCGTCGCTTGAAGAATCTCGTAGTAGGCTTTGCGTTCCTCTCGAATCTGTGACGACATGCTGTAGAAACGCTGCGGACTATTTTCAAGACGTGCCAGAGACATTTCGGTGATCGCGCGCGCGATTCTTCCGTTGCCGTCTTCCAAAGGATGAATCGTCACAAAATACAGATGCGCCAACGCTGTCTTGATGAGCAGTTCGCTCACCGCATTTTTGTCTTCATACCAGCCCAAAAACTGTTTCATTTCCTGTTGGACATGCTTTGGTTCCGGAGCTTCGAAATGAACTTTTTCCTTTCCTTCTGGTCCGGAAACAACTTCCATCGGACCTTCCCGCCAGGCACCCGTTTTTATCTTGCGCATTCCGCTGCGCCCAGTCGGGAATAATGCCGCGTGCCATCCAAAAATTCTTTCTTCGGTAAGAGGAGACGCGTAGTGCTGTGTGGCATCGAGCATCATCTCGACGACTCCTTCGACGTTCCGGTCGGCGGGTCGCGTGCCCGCGGCTTCGAGACCCATGTGACGGGCCAGCGAAGAACGGACACTCTCTGGATCTAGTTCTTCCCCTTCGATGGCGGAGGATTTGACTGTTTCTTCGGTTAAGGCCGCGAGCGTCGCTTCATTCTTGAGTTGATAGCCCAAGCCTTTCATCCGCCCTAGCAGCAGCCCTTGCTCGTACCGAGTTGCGGACAGACGTGGAACGACGAGCTCCGCGTTCCAAACTGGGGCCAATCGGTGGACAGGTAGATGTAGGTCATATTCGACGCTTATTCTACGCATTATTCTACGCACTGTCTCTAGCAATCTACGCATAAGCTACGCGCTATTCGACGCATGTTTAAGGCCTTACCCTACAATTAGATACAAGCATTTTGCTGCCACGGGGCTTAATCGCACCCTTCCAGATCGACTGCGAATAACCTTGCTAAATCGGATTCCTCAGATAGCGTTCTTCGATTGCCTTCAAAGCGCTCGCAAACAGATCCTGAAGATCGTTCATATTTGTATTCCAGAAAGTGACCGCACTGCTACCCTTTCACTGTGGACGGACTCTTTTTGGTCTTGATGTTCGGGAAGTACACCGTCTCCGCGTACTGTCGCAGGGTCATAGGCCGTTGACTTGCAGGCCTTGATTCAGCGGGTCAAGAACTTCATCGGCCAGTGGACGGACACTACGCTTCGTGCGATATTGGTCGTTGTAGTCGGCCAGCTTGCGCGAGACCTGCTTACCGTCCACACGGTAGCGGACATGGCAAGCGCCGTTGGTCTGGTAGATGTATCCTTTTTGCATGTCGAAAATCTATCGGACCAAGGGTGAATGTGCAACAAAATGTGCAACGCTGGTTTACACAAGTACAATAGAATCAATGCGGAGGAGTGGCAGAGTGGTTAAATGCGGCGGTCTTGAAAACCGTTAGGCTCGAAAGGGCCTCGGGGGTTCGAATCCCTCCTCCTCCGCCACTGCTCAAAATGCAGTAAAAATGCGGCTCTTGACGCCGTGCTACTACTTTTCTTAATACCCCATTTATTTAAAACTGGCAGTGCGGCGATAACGTGTGCCAGAGCCTATGGATTATCGCGCTCGGGGGCGAGACGCTTTCGTCTTGCTGCCCGGCATTTCATCGCCTGTACGCGGCGGCTTCCCGCCACGCCGTTTCATGAGCTTGTCAAATGCCTTGAAATCCGCGCGCGCTTTGCGATCAGCAAAAAACTCCGCCGTTTGCAAAGCCGAGAGCTTTTCAGCCACTGCGGTGGCGACGAACTGGTTTATGCTTGTCCTATCTTCCTTGCTCTGTCGCTCTACCGCCCTCTTTAGCGAACGCGGCAACCGCAGGGGGTATGTCATTGTCTCCGTCATCGTCTCATCCTCCGTATCGCTTCACGCGGAATCAGCAGTTCGATCCCGAACCGCGCAGGCACCGTGCCAAAGTCCCGCAGGTTGAACGTAACCAACGCATCGGCTTGCCCATTGACCGCCGTTTCCAGCACCATCTCATCGCCAGGGTCCCGCAATTGCGGCCTCCATAGAAAGTATGTTTTCACCGGTTCCGCCATCGCCACCACCGCATCCAGGAATATTTCTACTTCTCGATCGCTCAACCCAGCTGCCAGCCGGTGTTCAGCTTCTGAGCAAGTTGCTTCATACTCCATAGCCAGGGGGACGCTGACCAACAGCGTTATCCCGCCTTGCCGAGCCGTACGTAGAATTGCCGCTGATGCCCCGCCCGGGCTGCGCATTGCCGCCACGATCACATCCGTATCTGCGACGACTCTCACATCAGAAATGATATCACATCGCGGGCGATGTTATACACGTAATTGCGTAAATTGAGCAAGGCACGCGTGGTTCCTCGCCCCGGGACAACCGGCAGTCGCAAATAAGCCGCCAATCGCCGGAGGCCGTTGCCCGAATACCTAACCGGTTGAAGTTTCCTCGAGTACCCATCGTGTCGGCAATACCCGATCGCCGCTCGTCGCAGCGGTGCACCGAGGCAGGCATGGGTTTCCCACCTCCCTTTTGTGAAAACTGAAGCTACAAGAAGCGCGGTCCGCACCTAGCTCTCTTACGACTAATCTTGCTACTACTTTCGGTCGATTTGCGGCTCTCGGAACCCGCATAAACACAGGGGATTCGGTCAAATCCGAAACCGCTGCTGATGACAAGAGACATAACGACGCTCACCGACCCCTCACCTCCCACTCATCAACCGGGAGTACAATCTCTCCTCCTCCGCCACTAAACTCAAAGCGGCCTTGGAGTAAGAGACGACTTCCAATCTTTTTCACAGGCATAGCCTTTATCCCGGTTTATCCCCATGCACGGAATTGTCTGCCCGGCGGTCCG
>CAVVMU010000008.1:0-533849 GCA_963749435.1 uncultured Acidobacteriota bacterium
TCGCGATATCGGTGCACCCTATGGGGCCTTCCGCTTTCTCCTACAGCGTCGGCGTCCCGGAGGAAGTTTCTTACGCGGCTGAATACCCGGCCCGCACATTCCCCTGTCAACGCTTCGACGCTGCCCTTGCGAGCAGCTCCGCATGACTCGGGGCCGATGTGGGTCGCTGATCCACTTTCGTATGACTTTTGCATTCACTACACCTCGCCGGTTTAACCGGCGCACAGGAGAAAAAGACCATGCCCAATCCGATCGGACTTCGGTCGATGCCGGATGTGATCGACCAATGGACGGACAAACAACTCTGGCGATTTCGGATTCGTTATCAGGATTATCTTGGGAGCATGGAGGCGGTCGATCCTGGTTGCGACTCCGAGCTCATGAAAGAGGAGTTTCCTCGCGAAGGTGAGAGCTATCTTTCGGTGAAACGTAAAATCGAAGTACACGCCAACATCATGCGGCAGCGCGCGACCGATTTGATGTCGAGTGCCAAAACCGAGATGGCCAAGTAGCTACTGGAGATCATGCGCCGGGGCTGCGTCCGGTTCCGATTCGCCGAGAGGTTCCGGCGTAACCGGCCGGTCATACGCCTCTAGCACAATCTCGAGTTGCGGAAGGCCCCGAACTTCCGCTGAAACTTCACCCAAATGAAAAAAAGGGACCGGTCACCGGAAACCAAAACTTCGCGGAAACTTGGATTTCAAAGGGTCCGGCACGAACAATCGCCAGACGTTCTCAACATATTCCAAATAGGTCTGTAGCTGCTCATTTAGGTCAATCGATTCAGGGGCTTCGTGCCCCGCGAGCGAGGGCAAGAAATGATGCCCCAAATTTCCGTCGGCATCCCATTGCTGGCCGATGATTGCCGGAATGTTGTGGCCTTCGTTGCGATAGGCGTCGATTTCTCTCGGAATGGCCGACTGCCGGATGGTCTCGAGTTTTCGCTCCGCACTGTAGAAATATCGCTCTGTCGGGTAGTCCTTCTTGCCTTTCCGGATCGCCAATTCGAGTGCCTCGAATACGTGATGCAGTTGCCAGAAGAATGCCGCCAAATGCGCCCTGCAAATAAATAAGTCCACCTGGCCCTGATCTCTCACGGCCTGCTCGTCCCGCCGCAGCTCGTCGACAGACGTCTGCAGAGCTCGCGTTCGCAAATAGACCCGCGTGTACGCGAGGTGGTACGCAGCATAGTTCACCGTGGACCAAATCTCAGCCACGGCGCCTACAAAATCCGGTGGCGGAACATCCGGCATGGTGTTCTGGTCTTTACGCATATTTTTCTGTCTCCTCGCCTAAGCATCGACCCCGCACCCCTCGCTCCGCACAAGTCATGATACCTAGCCCGACAATTCTTTCTACCTTTTCTCTCTTTTTACGTCGCTGTGTTCGCTCTTCTGTCGCTTCGTGAATCTCGCGTCTCGCCGCAACTCATAACGGCTGTGTTTTCATTAGCACGGGTCGCTCCGGAAACAGCTGCGTCACTCCGTCGGGCCGCCCATTCCAATCGCGACGCTCGATTCCCTGCGCTTCTGTTCTCCGTTTGGCTCGTTTGCTCCCTGGCGGTGCGGTGAGGAGAAGTTTCGGTGGGACACAACAACGACAACATCGTCTGGGCCGATTTGACCGCTTAGTGCGGCACTAGGCGCTCGTTTTTTGGCGGTATCAGATGCGCAGACCGAAGGGACATTCTCAATTCCACAATTGGAGCAGGCCCGAGCCGCACTGAGCAGATTGTCAGTGACCCGGGTCGTGGAGTGCTTGCCCACTTCTCTAAGCAGCTCGCGTTCCAATTATCTTAGTCTGTTTGCTTTCCCAAGACATTGCTGACAAAACCTTGCGCGGTTTCGAACCCTGCCGACAGCCTTACATCGAGATCACATTCCTGAGCTAGTGCTTGGAACACCGGTTCCCACACCGCGGGCGGTGGCTCAAGCTTCCAAGGCATGGGGTGTGTCGCCCGTTTTGCGAATGTTGCTTTTATTGCGGCCGCAAGCCTCGGATCGTCAAGCTTTCCCTGCCGAATCAGAAGCAGCATATCGATCAGATCTTTCGTTCTGGCGTTCACGCGATCCTCGCGCGGCAGTGAGTACGCGTGCAGTTTCTCTGCAAACTGCTGTTCCCGCGAAATGATGGGAAAGGAAGGCGGAGCGATTCCGCCAAACCCGAGCCAATCCCGTCCCTCGACCACCTCAACAGGCTCCATCACTTCGTCGCCGATCCCAATATCCAGGTGAAAACGCGCGAATCCTCGACCGTCCATCCGAGCATCGACAGGGTAGCGACTTCCACCCTCGGGCGCTCCGTCCAACTCTTCGCGCGGCTCTCCCACAAGAAACTCAAAGTAGTCGTTGAGTTGGATCGCGGCGGAGTCTTGTAACATCGCCCGTACTTGCTTCCGCCGCTCGTCGGGGTCTTTGGCTAGGCGAGTTCCGTCGTGAAGCGTCAGGTCGATGTCTTTCGTCGTTCGTGCCGAACGAATCCGCAGCTCCATCGCATAACCTCCCTTCAGGATCCACGGATACGTTCCTTTTGGCCCCTTCGGAAATAATCTCGCCAGAAAGCGATCAAAGGCGACTTGCCTGCGCAGGCGCTGCAAGTCCGTCCGTTCCACCTGCGCCCGCGTTTGCAGTCTGGTTTCTAGAGCCGTGCGAAATGCACCGGCCGTTTTATATTGCTTTACTTCATCCATTAGCGGAGTTGTCCGGCAAGCTCTCGAAATGAGTCTCGAAGTCTATCGTGTGGCAGTGAGTCAATCTGTTTCCCGGTGATGAGCCCGCGCCGCATTGCCTCGTCGATAGCTTGCCGGATGAGATTTCGGTCTACATGGCCGGTCTGGAGAAGATCCAGAACCGTGTGCAGTGGGCGTGTAACTCGCACTCCCTGCATTTGTTCGATATCGCTTTCGCTGAGATCATCTCGGTGAAGAATCAGGATTTCCGGGATTCGGCTGTTGCGTCGAAAATGCATGGGGACTGTCATGTGCAGCTTCGAGGGCATGACATCGGAGAGTTCGTGAAGACTGAGAGCCGTGTCGTGACTGTATGTGCCTTCCGGAACTTCTTTACGATTCTGCGACCACAGATACCAAAGCATCAGATCTGGACGCTCCGCCGTAGGAAAATCGGCCAGCCGATAAATACCACGATGCTCCCTGATCCAGTTTCCAACGTTCACGTGATAGGAATGGGTCTTTTCCGCGAATCCTGCCTGTATGGCTTGCTTCGTGGTGAAAAACCCCTGCTGAGATTGGGCCGTTTTGTACAGTCGTCTTGCGGCTTCTTTGTAGGGTCTCGCCATAGCACAATCCCCTTACTTTCTTGGGGAATTATGCACTGGCATAAGGCAATAGTCAATCCTGCCGTGCTAACCTCATGAAAACCGGGAAGATCCACTATCTTGCCCTCTTTGCTCAGTCGCACTGTGCATGATCCAAGCAAGGCGTTCGCTCATTAGCAACGTCGTGGGGAGCTTCTCTCCTAGTTTGTTACAGGACGGGCGCTTGGTCATGAAGCAGGGGAAAGAGTGAGTGGGGGCCAGAGCACACAGTGAATTAAGGGAGAAAAAAGTTAGCGTTCACGCCCGAGCTTCTCGTGTTGTTTTGCCGCGCGCAGCTCTTTGCCAAACACCTTAGCTGCCCAGTCCGGTATTGCCTGTGCAGTTTTACTCAATTTGCCACCGATAAAATGCGCCACTACGCGGAAGCCGCGACGATGCGCTGTGTTGTCGTACAAGAGCAATTCATCAGCATGTTTGGGAACTTCGGAGAGGTTCTTCGATGACTCCCGATAGGAGTCAATCACGCTGGACACGGGCACGGCTTGTCCGCCTCGACTCATGCGCACCAACACCCGGCCAACATTCAAATTTGCGTCCTCCGTAGAAATAAAAAGAACCTTCGTCGAATACCCTGCTGCCTTAGCCTGGTCGAGCAGTTGTGTATCCACACGAATGTCTTCGACGGCAAAAGAACGCCGCTCCTGAAGAAACGGTTGCTGCTGGTGCCTCAATGCGGGAACAAGTGTTGGGAATGCCTCTTTCAGGTAGGCTTCATAGAAAGTTGTCTTACCGGCGCCCACCGGTCCCGCGATTATGAACAATGCTGGCTTTTGCTGGCTCAGGTTGTGATTTCCTCGTGTGCAATACTGCGCGAACCCTTCCGGCGCGCGGGCTCAAAGTTTCTCTCTAATTCCTCCACGGGAGTTCGCTCCCCGTCAGGCGTTACCCTCACTGTCGCTTTCAGATTGCGGTCGTATTCGTAATATGTTCCATCGGGTTCTTCCGCATCGGCGGGAACTGATTGCAATGCCGAAAGCCCCGAGAGCATCCGATGAAGCTCCCGGCGCTCCGACTCCGACATGGTGTCGTACGAATGCATGGACAGCCCGCGTACCTTGGTTGATCTTTTGAGTTTGCCTTCTCCACCCTTCGAGTAAAAAGCCAGAAGAGCGCTATTCACGAGCTGATTCATCGAACAATTCCGCTTCTTGGCGACTTGATGAATGCGCTTGCGAAGTCGTCGCAAGATGACGACCTGCGTTTCTCTCCCGGTTTGTTTTTGTCTGGACTGAAGCTTCACAAGCTCAACAGTATTAAGATTGACCGCCAGAAGCGCATCGTTGATCGAAGTCGACAGTTCTCCCATGTATCTCGGTTTATCCCGCAAGAGTTTGTCGAGGGCACTCAACAGCCGGACGTTGTAGACTCCGAAATGAACGCTTCGCCGCTTGGGCACGATTCCCTACTGTCTTCAGGATGGGGTTGCCGCAACTGAAGATACGTCACGGCCAGTACATGCAGATATATACACCACCCTCACCTCTTGTTCAACGCCCCCTACAATTTTGTTCCACTGCTTCCATCACCGTTTGTTGTTGTCATTCGTGCCCCTCCGTTCCACGCACCAATGTTTTCAAGCTTCGTGTACCCTGCCAGTGAAAACCAGGCCTGTCTTCCTCCAATCGCCTTAGATTCGCAAATGGGTCCCGCCCTTCAACTGTTTCCACTTTTGCTTCTTGCAGCTCTTGCGACTCAGAAGGTTTATCCTGTTTTCCCCAGGAGCTGGTTGCGGTTGGTTTTCTAGTTTTTCTCGCGCGCCAGACAGTCATGTGAAAAACGTGATAGGTCATCTGCAAGCCTTCGTTTCCCAATGCTTCCCAAATATCTTTAAGACTCTGCCCTGAGTGCAGTGCCGCTTCTATCCCCGGTAGAAGAGATCGAATGAGCGCGGCTTTTCTCTTCGGGGGAGCGCAGGCCAGTTTTTCCAGACAGGGGCGGTAGTCTTTTTGCATTGACGCTCCTACTTAGACTGCTGTACATATAGCATCATGACGTACTGATGTAACCCATGAAAAGGTTCTGAGTCAACAGAAATCAACAAAAGTCGTCAGAAGTCTCCAAATCTCAACGCGGGTCAACACTTCTCAGCAAAAGTCGGCGCAAGTCGACAGAAGTCAACACTCTTCAACAGCGGTGGGGACAACATGCATGAAATGGAGGCGGATCATAGGTGAGCGACACAGGTATTGGAACATAAAGGGATGTGGCCACTTCGTGTTGTTTTTCTGCGTTAACTGCTTATCCTTCAGACTCTTTGCAGAGGGCCGTTTTGAGCACATTGTGGCACCACTTTGGTACCACTCCAGAAAGGTGATTTTTCATGGCTAGAAAAGCGATTTCGCGCAACTTTCGATATACTTCCGCAGAACTACGGGAAAAAGTTCGCTTAGCTGTCAAGGAACGAGGCTTCCGTTCCGAGCAAGCATTCCTAATCGCCGCTTGTGAGCACGAACTTCGGCAGGGCGATAACACCGAAGCCGTAACGCAGTTTGAGGCCCGCGTGGCGGCCACGCTTACGAACATGGCGCAGCAGGTGCAGGGTCTTCACACGCTTGCGCAGGCGCAGATCGCTCTAACGGACGTGCTCCTGAAATACGTCATCACGTGTGTTGTGGAACCCCCGGAAGATGCGCTCCCGGCGGCGCGCGTTCGCGCCAGGTTGCGCTATGACAAGCTGATCCGCGCCGCTGCGAAAGAGATATCGAATAAAAACAGAGACACTCTCAAGGTGATGGTAGCCGATGACTGACGAGCCGCCACTGCGGTCGCGACGGGGATAGTAGAACAGGGTCGAACGGTAATCAGGTGATTCCGCTCCGTAAAAACACTTTCCATGGTGCTATACATATAGTATGCTGAAAAGAGACTCCAGCGCGCGCAAGTCTTCCGTCTATTTTCGTGCGCTCATTGGAAAACGCTCGGTAAGCCCGGCCGATTCGACGGGGAAAAGATCACGTCGTGGGAGGACCGGAGCACGCGAGACTGTAGCGGTCGAACACACCTGAAACGAAAGGTGCACGTCATGACTCGAGAAGCAATTCTTCAGATTGATCGACACAATTCCACGCCATCGGATGATCGTCCTCTATCCGTGAAGGAGGCCTCCAGATATCTTGGCGTCAGCCCGCAAACTGTGTATCTTTGGGTCGAGCGTAAGCAGATTCCCCATCTCCGCGTAATGGGTCGAAACATCCGCTTTCTGAAAACGGATCTCGAAACATTCCGCGCTTCTTTCAAACGGGAGATGGAGAATGCCTAGCTCGAGAAAATATGATGGTGTTGTGTATCGAAGAAAGGAGACGCCATTCTGGTGGATTCGCTATCGCGACAGAAGCGGAGCGCGACGCAGGGAATCCACATTCACGCAAGACTGGCAGGAAGCTCAACGGCTGTTGAGGGAACGGCTTCAAGCCAGAGATAGCAATGCACTGGATGTAATACGGAAAGGGGAAAAGTTGAGTCTGGAGCAATGGGCGGATTTCTTCCTGGAAAACTACTCGAAGCCGCCTGTACGAGCGGAGAAGACACACCAAGTGAATCTTCGTGTCGCAAAGCATCTCAAGACCGCCTTTGCCTCACGGAAATTGGTGGACATCACTGCGGACGACATCGAGATCTACCTCAGTGATCGCCTTCGAAAAACGGTTCGAGTCCGAACCGCGCTTGGTTACAGACAAATGGGAGTACTGAAGCCAACCACAGTTCATCAGGAGCTCCGAGTCCTTCGGCGCATGTTGAACGTGGCGGTGCGAAAAAAACTCCTTCAAGCCAATCCCTGTTGGGGCGTTGAATTCCCGGTGGCAGTGAGGGGCCTTTTTCGCCCACACTACGTTACTTGGTCAGAACAACGCCGAATTGAATCACATGCTCCGGGACATCTTCGGAATATCGTTCAGATCATCACCGAAACCGGACTCAGGGTTTACAAGGAACTAACGCCTATGAGAAAAGACCAAGTGGACCTTGTAAATGCCACTATCTGGATACCCGACTCCAAAACACCGAACGGTATTGCCGAAATTCCTCTGACCCCTCTGGCGATCGAAGCCATCAAAAACCAGATACTGGTCTCGGGAACCGGGCCCTACTTGTTCCCAAGCGACAAAAATCCGTCTGGTCACCACAAGAATCTTAAGACCGCATGGCGGAAGACGCTAAAACGTGCAGGAGTGCCCTACTTTAGGATCTATGACCTGCGCTCCACCTATGCAACTCGACTCAGTGCAGGCGGTGTCGCCGACGAGTGGGTTACACAACTCCTCCGGCAGGGCGACGCCAAGGTCTTCAAGAAGTATTCGCAGATGAAATTACAGATGAAGCGAGAGGCCTTGAAGAAGATGAACCGCCAAGCCAATGAGATGCCGCTGGATTCTGGCACAGCCACGATTCAGTAAAAGTATTTGGCACAGTTTTGGCACAGTGAGGCCAAAAATGACGACTCGGATTAGGAGTAAAGTTGGGAAGTGCTTTAGAATGAACAGTGCACTTTATGTCGGGGCGTAGCGCAGCCTGGTAGCGCGCCTGCCTTGGGCGCAGGAGGCCCCCGGTTCAAATCCGGGCGCCCCGACCACTAACTTACTGAACTAACTGACTTTCCGTTTCCGCAATACTTCCGCAACTCTCCAACTTGGGAACATTTGGGAACAATTGTTCTTCGAGCAAGTTCACAGCGTCTCTTTGTGCACTCCCACTGGCGTGTGTATAGATGTCCAGAGTTGTCGCCATGTGTGAATGTCCAAGCTGAGCCTGTGCAACCTTCAAAGGAGTTCCTTGCGAATGCAACAATGTGCCGTGCGTGTGACGGAGCGTATGCCAATCGATTCGTTGGAGACCAGCTCTCTTGCACGCGGTTCGTAGTGCCTTTTTTCTGAGATTATCCGCCGCGAGCGGAAGGCCTTGGCTCTTAGAGAATACCAATGCCTCTTTAGAGTTTTCTGTCGAACGCGAATAGAGGCCTTCCAGTTCACGCACAACCGCGGCAGCCAATGGAACTTCACGTCGGCTTGCGCGTGTTTTCGGCGAACCAAAGTGCCCTTTGTAGCAAGTCTCTGCCACGCGCAATGTCCCACGAAGCAGATCGATTCGTCCCCAGCGCAACGCGAGGATTTCACCGATCCGCAGGCCGGTCATTGTCGCAAGAATAATGATCGTGCGGAGAGGTTCGTTACTCGCAGCTATGAGTCGTCGAACTTCTTCTGCCGTAAGAAACCTGTGAGGACGCTTCAACGTCCTTTCTGGCATCTTGACACCGCGCACTGGATTATTCAGGAGGTAGTCCCAATTGACAGCCATTCCCATCACTTTGCTGAGGAGATGTCGCAGATGGTTGGTGGTTTCCCATGCGAATCCTTGTTTGAGTTTCTCCAAGAGGTACTGCTGAACTTCGACTCTGGAGATGTCACACAGGCGATGTCCACCAAACCTTGGAATCAAGTGTTTGCGCAGCAGGTGCGAATAAATCTCCCGCGTCGCATACTTGAGTGTTGGCAGTACTCCGGGTTCAAAGCAGTCCGCGATGAATTGCGAAAACAGCATCGTGCCTTCTGGACGGTACTGCCCTTGGTTAACGGGGCTGAGATGAGCGTCTAGCAGTCTGCGAGCTTCACGACGGCCTGCAATTTCACTTACGGGACCGAGCACAACCGAGCGCATCACCCGGTCGGCTGATCCATCAGCGAGAATCACGTCTTCCCTCCATCGTGCGACCCACACTTTCCGACGCTTACCACGAATAAACAGACAACCATTCTGATATTGGCTACGAGCCATCCTTTTCCTCTCCAATCTGAGGTTGGCTCGTCTGCCTTTTCCGTACCCGTCCGGCCAACACATCTTCCGCCCTTAAATCGTAAACAACAATAATGTCCGGCGCGGCTCAATGTGTCGCGGAAAGGCGGAGGTGTGGGATGAACCGGAAGAATCACGATGTCGAGAAGCAGCGGTATTGGCAGAGGACGATCGGGGATGCAGCGCGGAGCGGGATGTCGATTCGGGAATTTTGCCGGCAGCGCCACGTGAAGGAAAGCCAGTTCTATTGGTGGCAACGCAAACTGAAAGTCGGCCGTCTGGCCCGGAACAAGCCACGTGTTCAGGACAGAGCAGCCAGTTTCGCCCTCGTCAGTGAAGACGGTATGGACATGCCGGCCGGACTGGAGCTGGTGCTCCAGGACGGTCGTCGGCTGCGCATCAGCCAGGGAGTTCAGGAAGAGACCTTGCGAGCGGTTCTTGCAGCCATGGATTCGGGGAATAAATAAGGATGCTGAGTTTTCCGGCGGCGATCAAGGTGTACCTGTGTACGGTGCCGTGCGACATGCGCCGTTCCTTCGATGGGTTGTCGATGATGGCCGAGCACGTAATTCGCTGCAACCCCTTTTCGGGGCACCTGCTGGTTTTCTGTAATCGTCGCACCGACCGCTTGAAGATTTTGTACTGGGATCGCGATGGCTGGGCGATTTGGTACAAACGACTCGAGGCCGGCACTTTTCAATTTCCTTTTTCAGAGACGGGACGGAAGGAAATCGCTGCCTGGGAATTGGGTCTACTCCTGGAAGGGATCGATTTGAGCAAAGGCCAACGAAGGAAACGCTACAGCCTGCCAGAGACAACGACGCTTCAGGAAAATCAACCGATGGATGTCGCGCAGAAGCGTTCCTGAGAACTTCCCGCCCCTTACCTAGTCCTGCGCTGAACTTCCGGAAATTTCAGCGTCGGGTTCCTCTTTGCATATTCCTCATCTACCGCTGCGCGAAAGAGCTGGTAGTGCTTTTTGAGGCGCTCCACGTAACCAGGAGACTGTAGGACCCACTTGAACAGATTCAGAAGCGCCGGTGCGTAGGGAGTCTGCTTACTCAGGGGATCAAGCTCCGGCCCCTGCCATTCGGAGCGATCCGAGGCGGGAGCTCCGGCCCATTTCTTGTAGAACTGCACACTTTCCCAGCCGTAGTTGATGACGGCCCAAAACTTCCAGCCGGTCTCGGGCCGGAGCACGACAACCACCACGCGCCGACAGTCACACTGCTGCTCATTGCAATAGAGTTCGATAAAACCGTACTCCCCGCTTGGTAGATCCTCTTTGTCTGGGACGGTCACCGAGCGGGTCTCACGAGCTCCCAGTTCTGGAAACCTTTTCATAAACGGAGTCATGGGCATGGCGGAATTGTATCGCCAGTGGCAGCGGCGGCAAGGGGCAATCGCCGGGGCTGAGGAAAAAAAACAAGAAAGTTCGGGATTTTGAAAGAAAGTGCTTGACAATATCCGATATCACTATAATGATATCGGATATGAAGAACGCCCCCATCGAACGCAAGATCGAGCGCCTGAAGCAGCAGCTCGCCGGGCTCGGGCCCATGCATCCGGGCAGCCTGAGCGAGCAGTACAACGTATGCGGCAAGCCGGACTGCCGTTGTAAAGATCCCAAGAATCCACAGAAGCACGGGCCTTATTACCACCTCAGTTTCACCTGGCGGGGCAAGAGCCGAACACTCTTCGTGCGCGCCGAGCGCCTGGCGGAGATGCGAGAGAAGCTTGCCAATTACAAACGTTTTCGGGAACTGACCGACGAATGGGTGGACCTGGTGGTGGGACTGGAGCAGCAGGAGAGGGAGCGCAACCGATAGATGGAAATCGATCCTCACCATCTGCCGTCGGAAGTGAATCTTCTGCAGCAGATCGTCTTGCAGTTGCTGCAGGCAGTGGAGGATAAGGACCAGCTTCTGGCGCGCGTACAACACCAACTGGCACGACTGCTGCGCTATCGCTACGGGCAGAAACGGGAGCGTATCGACGAAAACCAGTTATTCCTGTTTGCCGCGCAGATCATTGCTGCCAGTCAGCGGGCGAGCACTGCACCTTCAAGCGAAGAGCCGGCGGCAGATTCCTCTTCCCGTGCTGACGGTGAAGAAAAGAAAGAAAAACCAGAGCGCCGCGGGCACGGCCGCAAAGCGTTGCCGGAATCACTGGAGCGTCGCCGGGTGGTGTTTGACTTGGAAGAATCACAACGGCAATGCGGGCAGTGCCAAACGCCCATGCACAAGATTGGGGAAGATGTCAGCGAGCGACTGGAGTTTATTCCCGCTTCCTTGCAGGTCATTGAAGAAGTTCGCCCCAAGTACGCCTGTGCGAAAGGGTGTGGTGTGGCGGCAGCGCAGAAACCGGCGGCGCCGATTGAGAAGGGGCTGCCAGGGCCGGGCCTGCTGGCGCACGTGGCGGTCAGCAAATATGGAGATCATCTTCCGCTGAACCGCATGGAGTCGATTTTCCAGCGCCACGGAGTGGAGCTGTCGCGGAAGACCATGTGCGACTGGATGGCCGCTTGTGCGGAGTTAGTCAGTCCGGTGTGGGAACGCATGAAGGAGGTGGTGCTGACTTCGCGGGCCGTCCAGACCGACGATACGCCAGTGCCAGTGCTGGATCGAGAGCGAACCCGTACGCGCACCGGCCGGATCTGGACGTATGTGGGGGATCGCAACCGTCCTTACATCGTTTACGACTACACGGGCAATCATAGTCGGGAGGGACCGGAAGAGTTCTTGAAAGGCTATAACGGTTACTTGCAGGCGGACGCCTATCGCGGCTATGACGCGATGTTCAAGAATCGCAAGCAGAACTTGACAGAGGTTGGCTGTTGGGCGCATTCGAGACGATATTTTTTTGAAGCGCTGCCTTCCGACTTGTGTCGAGCTACGGTGATGCTGGCCTACATTCAGCTGTTGTACGAAATTGAGCGCGAAGCTCGCCAGGGCAACCTGAATCCCGAGCAGCGCCGGGAGTTACGCCAAACGAAATCGCGTCCCATTCTGGAGGACATCAAGAATTACCTGCAGACGGAAAAGCCGAAGGTACTACCGAAAAGCCCGATCGGCGATGCTATCGATTACACCCTGTCCAACTGGGAGGCACTACTGCGCTACACGGAAGACGGCGAACTGGAGATCGATAACAACGCCGCCAATACCGCTAACGGCATAGGCGGAATAATGCCGCGTGCCGGATTATGCCGCGTCAGAGCAGATTGGGTGCGGCATACCGCTTGCTCGTCCTTGGCGATGCGGCATAAGTAGTAACGTCTCTCAGGCTGGCGAAGTGCCAGCAAAGGAGAGACGACTTGAATACAATCCCACACCGACAGTCTGAAGAAGTTGAACACCTCGTCAGCCGTTACGTGAACTACTTACGCAATGACCGTGGCCTGGCGAAGAACTCTGTACTGGTCTACACGCCGTTCATCCGCGGCTTACTCGTTGACCAAGTCGCGAAGACGGACAGGGTCTCCATCGACGCATTCGACGCAACCTTAATCCGGAGCTTCCTGCTTAAGCGCGTTCATGGTCGTTCCGGCGAGTATGCCCGGCTTCTGGCCACAGCACTGAGATCATTCTTCCGCTTTTTGTTCCTCTGCGGGGATCTACCGGCAGATCTGTCAGCATCAGTGCCCACAGTGTGCAAACCGCGCCGAACTGCAGTGCCCGCTTTTCTGTCGCCAGAGGAAATCGATCGGGTTATCGCAGCTATCGACCGATCGACGCTAACTGGACGCCGCGATCACGCAGTTCTATTGTTGCTTGCCCGGCTCGGGCTGCGAGCCGGTGAGATCGCCTTCCTTGAGCTCGACGACATCCACTGGCGGACCGGAGAGGTCGTCATCCGTGGCAAGGGAGGTACAGTAGACCTCTTACCGCTACTGGCCGATATCGGTGAGGCGCTGGCTCTATACATTCGTCAGGACCGCAGCGTATGCGAATCTCGGCGAGTGTTCCAGCGAGTCTATCTACCGTATGTCGGATTGACCGGTCCGGCGGCTATCGGCCACATCGTTCGGCTGGCGCTTGCGCGAGCCGGAGTCCGACGCTCTGGTCGAGGTGCGGCTCACCTGTTCCGTCACGGTCTGGCTACTCAAATGATCCGAAGAGGCGCCTCACTGACAGAGATCTCCGAAGTTCTCAGGCATCGTTCTCTGAACACGACAGCGGTTTACACACAGGTGTCTTTCGAAGCGTTGCGGACGGTTGCCCGGTCGTGGCCTGTGATAGGAGGCGGCCAATGAGCACCATGCCGGCAGCCTTGGCGCAATACATTGCTGTGCGGAGGGCGCTCGGCGCAAAGCTGAGAGAGCCTGCCGTGAGACTCCGCGAGTTCGTGGACTTTCTTAAAAACCAAGGGGCGGAATTCATCACCACGGAACTGGCACTCTGTTGGGCGATGCAACCGAAAAACGTGCAGCGCGCCACGTGGGCTCGGCGCCTGAGCATCGTGAGGCGCTTCGCCGCGTGGCTGAATGCGGCTGATCCGCGCACTCAGATTCCGCCGTCTCGGCTCATTGGGGGAGGACGGAGACGTAATCCGCCGCACATTTACCCCGATCAAGAAGTGGAACTGCTGATGGCCGAGGCTTCTCGATTGCGTTCTCGGAGGAAACTACGTGCACACACCTATACAACCCTCATCGGACTTCTGGCCAGCACGGGCCTGCGCCCTGGCGAAGTTCTGGCCCTGGCTCGCTCGGACGTGGATCTGCAAAGCGGTATCTTGTCTGTCCGTGAATCGAAGTTTGGAAAATCCCGCTTCGTCCCAATCCACGACTCGACTCGCACCGCCCTTGCCGGTTACGCAGGACGCCGCGATGAACTTGGTTTGCGGCTCCAGAGTGAAGCGTTCTTTGTCACAGAGACGAGTCGACCACTCCTGGCATCCGCTGTTCGTCGTACCTTTGCGAAAATGTCGCTAGCCGTGGGGATACGGGGTCCGGGAGTTGGTCGGAGAGTCGGCCGCGGGCCGAGATTGCAGGACTTCCGTCATACCTTCGCGACACGGAAACTCATCGAGTGGTATCGAGCGGGCTTGGACGTGGAGCGCGAATTGCCCAAACTCTCCACTTACCTTGGCCATTCAGATGTCGCCCACACCTACTGGTACATCTCGGCTGATCCGGAACTGCTCCAGCTTGCGATGAAATTCCTGCGCGGACGGCGCCCAGGAGCGGAGAAATGAACAGTTCAAGCTTGCCGTCACTCATTCAGCGCTTTTTCACCGACCGATTACTCGTCCAACTCGGCGCCAGCTCATGCACCGTTGCGGCTTACCGTGACGCTTTCCGTTTGTTGTTCCAGTATGCAACCACGACCCTGCGGCGAGCACCCTCAGATCTACGCATAGAAGATCTCGATGTTTCGTTCTTGGGGAAGTTTCTCGAACATCTCGAATCCGAACGCACCAACTGCACTCGGACTCGGAACAACCGTTTATCCGCGCTGCGCGCGTTCTTCCGCTACGTGGCAGTCAGTGAACCGGCCTTTGCTCTACAGTGCCAGCGGGTCCTTGCCATCCCATCAAAACGCCACGAACGAAGGCCGGTGGAGTTCCTTACCGAGGAAGAGACCGCCGCTTTGCTCGCCGCACCCGATACAGCCACTTGGGTCGGACGGCGGGATCGGGCACTTCTGCTGCTTGCCGTCCAGACTGGTCTCCGCAATAGTGAGATAACTTCGCTGAAGCGCGAAGATGTGGGGCTCGGAACCGGCGCTCACGTTCGGTGCTTGGGCAAGGGCAGGAAACTGCGATGCACACCATTGCGCCCTGATGTCGTGGCTGTTCTGAAGGAGTGGATGTTGCAGCAAGGTGGAGAGCCTGCAGATCCGGTTTTCCCCAGTTCGCGCCGTGGGCGGCTGAGTGCTGATGCAATGCAGAGGCTGGTGTTGCGGCACGTCACGACCGCACGGCGAACTTGTCCGTCACTCACAACCAAGAAGGTAACCCCGCACACGCTCCGCCATGCCGCGGCGATGGCGTTGCTCCATCGCGGAGTGGATCTCAGCGTTATCGCTCTTTGGCTAGGACACGAGTCGACAGAAACGACTCAGATCTACTTACACGCGGACATGCAGCTCAAGGAACGCGCCCTCGCTCATGCGAATCCGTCTGGCCTTGCGCCGGACCGCTTTCGCCCTACCGATCCATTGCTTGCATTCTTGGAGAGCCTGTAGTTATGCCGATATCACGAGCCCGAAAAACTAGAGATCCTCCCAGAACAGATTCACTTCCTGCTCTGACGCGGCATAATCCGGCACGCGGCATTACGCCGCCGAGCGCAGTCTCCGATCCATCGTGGTTGGTCGCAATAACTGGCTTTTTTATGGGAGCGACAAAGGCGGGCGAACCGGAGCCGTATTGAGTAGCCTGATCGCAAGTTGCAAACGTCTGCGCGTCGAGCCTTTTGGTTATCTTCGGGATTTATTCGCGCGCATCAGCACTCACCCAAACAGCCACCTCGATGAACTGCTTCCCGACAAGTGGCTTGTTGCGCAGAAGAAGGTCTCACGCGCTCACGAAGAAACGTAAAGTAGCTTCTGGAGTTTCTTCCTCGCGGCGGGCTTAAGGCTGGCTACATAGCCGCGGAGTTCATAGGGGTTGAAGATCTCCCACACTGCCGATTGAAAGCGCGGGAGCTCTGCAGCGAAATCGGGGTCTTGATCTGCTGCCTTGGCAAAATTCAATAACTTCTCGCCGATCAGATAGTCGAGCGCGTTCTCGACGCCGAACCGTTCGCGAATCGCGCGCGTGGCTTCGCATTGTTCTTGCCAGATCTTGTGAAAGTCCATGTGAAACTCCAGGGGGGTAACTATACCGCTGGGCGCCCGACATCATCAAGATCAAGTCACAATCTGTATTCGCCGGACGGGTACGTTGTTCTTCACTTCGACTGCCGTGCTTGGAGTTGGTTTCCGCTTCGGAGTCGCTTCAAATAGGCCAATCTGTCCATCCACCAGCTCGCTTTCGAAGATCACTTTGCGTGGTGGTGCCAGATCTTGAATCTCAGAGCGGACGTAGTCGTCCGATACCATGCCGTCTCGCCAACCTGGATATAGTTTCTGGCACCGATGCCGTGCGTAGCGCTTGTCCGAGAGATGGAGGAACTCCATGTCGTCGGTTGTGAGCTTCCCGTATTTCCGCTCGTCCCACAACTTCTGGAGCCGGAAATAGCGGAGGATTTCGCCGCCCGGGTCTTTCTTTGGAGGGCGGCCGACGGTGGCCAGAAAGGCTTTCCGAGCAATCTCGAACTGCGTTCGACGAGGCGAAATATAGACGAGCCGTACCTCGGGAAGCGCCTCGAACAGACTTCCATAAGCCAGCAGATGGGTCTTGAAACTGTCCAGGATGCCAAGTCCGGGATCGACGAACGTGAAGGTAACCACAGGGGAAGAGAAGGAGCCGGAACAGAGGAACATGGGGAACTTGTCCACAAAATAGCGCTCGGTCGTTTTGTTGGGGATGGCTCCGGAATAGCGCTTCTTGGGCAAGAGTTCTTTCGGGATGTCCAGCTGCTGGCAGAAGCAGTTCAGTTTGTCGTCCTCGGTTTCGAGATATTCGTACTGCAAATGCGCCAGAACGAAGTCCAGGGCAACGAGCCGGGTACGAATATGTTCGAGTGAATGGGTACGGCGGTTACGAAGGTTTTCCCGGCCGATGGCCCGGTACACGATGCGGGAGAATAGGTGGTACACGAGACCATTGCGGAGAAAGGAGCGGGCTGTGGCATGGCCTTTGGCAAGAAGTTTTTGGGAGAAGGCTATGCTCTTGTCCCCGCTCTTGGTTCCCGTGAACTCGAGAAACTGACGCATGGAGAAGTACCCGGAATGTGTGGCCACGACGTAGAGAAAGCGAGCCTCGTCTTCGGTGTAGCCGAGGCTGCTAAGGTTGGCGAGACTGAATTCAGGAAAGTTCATAGGCTGAAGATCACCGTGTTCAATTCGCGTTCATCGCGAATGCGCCGCAAGCGGTCGGCCTCGCCACGCCGGGCGTAGATCTGGAAGCCGGCGCGCGCTTTGGCCGCCAGTTCGCGGGGACGGTAGTGCTCTGTGGCGAGTTCCACGTCTCTCGTGTAAATCTCCATGTCGGGGTCGTTCGCGTATTCGAGGCGCATATCGGGGATCTGGATTTCCTTGTTGACGACTCGCGTTTGATCTCGTAGTCCAACTTGACGCGGACGACTTTGCCGCCACGGACTTCGATTTCATTGCTGACCTTGTGACAAAGGCGGTAGAGTTCGGCATCGTGGAAGGCTTCTTTGGCTTTCTTCAGTCCGTGGTAGGTGACCTGGTCAGGACGAAGGGATCTATTGTAGGAGGGAGCCTGATGGCCTTCCTTGGTGAGCGTCACGGCGCGAACCGGGGAAAGGTCGGAATCCAGGATGGAAGTCTGTTTCACAAGCCCCTGGCGGCTCAGGTTCGCGAGATCGTTTTGCATGCGAGAGGAGTCGCTGTTGTAGGCAAATTGGGCGAGATCATGGACGGCCAGGACGCGAAACTTGCCGATCTCGGTCAAGGCGTGCAGCTCGGAGTCGCGCAGTTGGTGGGTCCGGTTGCGATCCACATAGTTCGTGCGGCTGGTTCGAGCGAGGACCAGCTGGACCCGATCCTCGCGAGGTAGAGGGGGGCGATTGCCGCCAGCGGCTCCGCGGACTTCCTGGCGCTGATCGGCCCGTTCCTCCTCACCGCGAATTCTTTCCAGCCTCCTGACGCTGTCCCAGCCGGCGCGACTGTTCGATTCGGGACCGCGGCTCACATCGCGCTCTGGGCCGTGGAAGTCGTCGATTTCAGGTCCGTCAAAACCTCGAGACATGGCATGGCTCCTTGACTGCAACCATAAGGAAGGGCAAGAAGCTGACTAGACTGAGGGGCAGTTTCCCCTCAGTTCAAAGAAAGCAACGGAGTAGCCCCCTACTAGCTAAGAGGCCCAGTTTTAAGAGAAACCTCATCGACTAATTTCTCGGGAAGGCCTTTTTCTTGGAGCCTTCGATACCCCTATACTTCAGAGGCCTTGAAAAAGGAAAACGTCAACGAGAATCTTGGGAAGGGGCGGACGTCAATCAGGCAGTTTTCGCCATTCGATCGTCTATTCTCAATAGAATGAGCTTTTTAGCAGGATTTGCTGAACTTGGGAGGCCGGCCGCGCTTACGGTTCCTGCGCTGAGGAAGAACCTTACCGGTTGAGCTCGCAGCGGTAATCGGTAAAGTTGAATCGGCCAAAGGAACTTTACCGGCAGGCGTAATCGGGACTTGACAAATTGCCTCAGACCAAATCGAGTCCGGTGAATACACTCCGAGTGGACAACCTTACGTCCAGAATCCTCGCGTCGCGGGCGGAGTGAATGGCGAAATCTGGCTCGCTACGCCACGCCAAGCAGTCATTCTGCGGACCAAACTTAGTACGCGGCTACTGATCAACGGGATTCGCGGGCTGCGATTTGAGGCTGGTAATTTCCGAATTCATTCGCGTTCGCGCCTCGGCTCGAATGTGCTTCGCCTGTACATTCGTGAAAACCAAGGTGCCGGTCATCGCCTGCCGAACCTGCTTGCCTTCCCAACGTGGCTGCATGATTCCAGAGCTGGAGTGACTGTCCGGGCCAAGTAGCAAGTGACCGATTTCGTGGGCTATGACACAACCCAAAATTACGGGTAGCTCGAACACGGCGTCATCCTTCTTCGCGAGACGCTCCGGATACTCGTAGTAGACGGTGGCGAGGGCTGGTTGGACGGAAAAACCAAAGACAGTGTCTTGGAATTTATTCTGAACGGATTTGAGGACTATACGCAGCACTAGGTCAGTAGGCTCTAGAGGTTCCTGACAGGGATCTTGCGATAGAGCGGGGGAATGGCCTTTCGGGCAATCGAGCCAGACCGTCCGCAATCCAGCTGCGCCAAGGATTCGGGCGGCTTCTCGTTCGGCCCCGGCTAGTACCGCAGGTGAGGCTGGAGTGTAGTTATCAACGCGAACTCTGATTGCTGGGCTGGAGTCCTGCGCGCAGGCGCAACGAGCTCCTGGGAACGTCAGGCCTATGGTGGCAAGTAAACCTGCTATCACTCTGATGCTCAGCCCAAGCCACGGAAGCCATTGGTTTCTCAAGCCTTCGACTGCGGTGGAATGCTCCTTATTGATCCTTGCTTTCATGTCGTCCTCGTCCGCGGGTTGCGCGGTGAGGGCGACGTTGGGCTGTGTGGTTGACTACCTCAATGCATGGCAAGTCGATTGAGGGTAAGTGAGGGCTCCAAAGAAAGTCGGGAGGTAACTTGCTGGAATCAAAGGGGCTACAGGAATAAATGGTAAGGTTGCGGGAACGCCGGGCACTTGTTTATTCGGAGACAGCTGATAGACTGACGGCGCGTGAGCCCCAGATCAGTGGAAGAAAAGGGTCAATCCCCGCCGATAGTCCGGTTCGGAACGTTTGAGCTTCACGTTCAATCGGGAGAGCTACGCAAAAGCGGACTGAAACTGAAACTCTCCGGGCAGCCGTTTCAGGTGCTGTCCATCTTGCTGGAGCGGCCTGGCGAGGTGGTGACACGGGAGGAGTTGCAGAAACGACTGTGGCCAGATACGTTTGTCGACGTCGATCATAATCTGAACACAGCCATCAACAAGATTCGCGAGGCGTTGGGCGACTCCGCGGAAACGCCGCGGTTTGTAGAGACGCTGCCACGGCGAGGGTATAGATTTGTCGCGCCTGTCGAAGGCGCTGGTTTTGGAAAGATACCAGTCGATGTGTTGAACGGCACCGAGACGCAGAACCCGTCAAAGCGCCCTTGGACTTTGCAGCTCGCAATGCTGTTCGTGGTATTAGTGTTGCTGGTCGTAGCGGGTTTCTTTCTTCATGAGCGACGCTCCAACTCTGTGCCGCCGAAGCAGCGCACCCTGACTCGTATCACCTTTGACGAGGGCCTGCAGATCGGCGCGACTTGGTCGCCCGACGGCCGTTACATTGCCTACAGTTCGGATCGCACAGGGAAGTTCGAGATTTGGGTACAGCAGTTGAGCGGCGGAGACCCGATTCAGATCACGAAAGGGCCGGACAACAACTGGCAGCCGGATTGGTCGCCTGACGGCAAATATATAGCGTATCGCTCCGAGCAGGGGGACGGCGGTTTGTATATAGTGCCGGCTCTGGGTGGGGCCGGATTAGAACGGAAGATCGCCCCGTTTGGCTATCACCCCCGGTGGTCACCGGATAGTTCTAGGATTTTGTTCCAAACGATAGGGTTTGGTTTGAGTTGTCAGTTCTACATCGTGGGCTTGGACGGGAACCCACCGCGCGCGGTACAAGAAGACCTGACGAACCGGCTTTGGACTATTTCCGCGGCATGGCATCCTGATGGAAAGAGAATTTCGGTATGGGATTGGGATATGAGGCCTTCGCCAATACCGATCTTCTGGACCGCCGCTGTGGATGGAGGCGCTCCGATACAGACGGAAATCGGCCCGGAAATACTAAAGGCGGCGCAGGCGATCGCGGGGAGCGGAATCAGCGCCTGGGCGGATTCGGATTTCAAATTTTCTTGGGCGCGTTCCGGAACGGCCGTCTACTTTGAGCGTACGTTTCGGGGAGCACGGAATATCTGGCGGATGCAAGTGGATCCGCAAACTCTAAAGGCCGTAGCCATCGAGCGTTTGACCACGGGCACCCAATTAGATTCGGAATTCTCGGCCTCTCCCGACGGGAGCAAGATGGCCTTTACCAGCGAGTCAAGACGAGTCCAAGCCTGGATGTTTCCGTTTGACGCTCAACGCGGGCGGGTGACCGGCAGCGGAAGCGCGGTGACGTCGCCGGGAATGGAGGCCTGGGATACGAGCATCTCACGTGACGGTCGCAGGTTGGCATTCTCAGCCAAACGATCGGGCCGATGGGAGCTATGGGAGAAGTCCCTGGCGGACGGTCGAGAGACTCCCATCGCGGCGGACGATTCCTACGTCCGGGGTGGACCGCAGTGGTCGCCGGATGGGACGCGCCTAGCCTACTTTCGCATGAGTACGTCCTCGGGAGGAGGCCAGGCAGTGCTCTGGTCCAAGGGTCGAGGTGAAGAGCCGATCACAACGCTAAGCTCACTTGGATCGTTCATATTTGATTGGTCTCCGGACGGCGAGTGGCTGCTGGCATCGAAAGCAAGGGCAGAAGGCAGTCAATCGGAAATCTGGGCACTACCGGCGGCGGGTAACGCGAGTAAAGCAAGAGAACAGAAACTCGTCGCATCCGACGCTAACACCAACCTGTGGCAGAGTCGATTTTCGCCGAATGGACGCTGGATTGTTTTTGAGGCGGAGGCAACGAGACCAACCGCGCACACATCGGCCATCTACGTAACGCCGGCGGCAGGGGGCGGACCGTGGACAACGGTCACGGAAGGCAAACACTGGGACGACAAGCCACGCTGGTCGCCGGATGGCAGGATCATCTACTTCCTTTCGGAACGCAGAGGTTTTTTCAATGTGTGGGGGATTCATTTCGATCCTGTGAAAGGAAGGACGGAGGGCGAGCCGTTCCAGGTCACATCATTCGATAATCCGAGGTTGATGGTTTCTGAAGTGATGCCGGACGTTGGTCTTTCTTTAACCCAAAACCAACTAATTGTGACTATATCGCAACTGTCGGGGAGCATCTGGGTGCTGGATAATGTGGACCGGTAGGAGCCCAGTCCCAACTGATAAACGCCGTAAATCGGTAAAGTGAAGTACTGGAACCGGGAGCGCGGGTAACCGTCAGTCCTCCATGCAAGAAAGCGGAAGCGGTGTCCAAAAAAACTGTCTCACGGAAAGGGGTCACCCCACGACTTGGGAACAACTTGGGAACAAACATTGACGAATACCGTGCCAAACCGTGATAGATGACATAGGAAAATGCTAGACGAACCAACTACTTAGCGTTTCTGCTCTTGCCTTGGGCGCAGGAGGTCCCGAGTTCAAATCTCGGCGCCCCGACCACTAACTCCTGAGTTTTCAATTCACTCTTGTTGATACTGTCTGCGTCGAAGCCTGAACTTGGGTCCATTTGGGTCCAAATACAAGCCTCCCGACGCTTTCTACTGCGCGACGCTGCTCTTCCGGAATCGGGTGTAAATAAATCTCGCGCGTGATTTCCGGAGTGGAATGCCCTAGAAGCGATTGCATCGTTCCTAGTCTGTCGTATCGTAAATGTCTTTACTAATGGCAGCCAGTGGTGCATGCTGGCATCATGCCTCTTGCACCTGCACCTAAACTGTCCCTCTCGGACTCAGATCGCAAGCAGTTACTCGAGATTGGCCGTCATCGCAGCACTCCCCGAGGAATTGTTCTCCGCGTCGACATTGTACTTGGGGCGGCCGAGGGAATTGCCAATCACGTTCTGGCATGTAACCTGTCGACCTCTCTGCCAACCGTATTGCTATGGCGGAGGCGATTTGACGGCGGCGGGCTAGCCGCGGTGCTGGAGGACCGGCCGCGTAGCGGACGCCCCAAGCAAATCTCCGCAGAACAAGAAGAAGCCATCGTGGACGCGACGATGAAAACTACGCCGAAGGATGCCACGCATTGGAGCGTTCGGGCCATGGCGGCAAGCCAGAACGTCAGCCCCGCTACCGTGCAGCGAATTTGGAAGAGGCACAAACTGCAGCCCCATCGAGTGGAGTCCTTCAAGTTCAGCAACGATCCGGCATTTGCTCGGAAGGTGCGCGACATTGTGGGCCTCTATATGAACCCACCAGATAAGGCGATCGTCCTCAGCGTGGATGAGAAAAGCCAGATTCAGGCCCTGGAGCGCACGCAACTGATTCTCCCGTTGCGGCCCGGCTTGCCAGCACGACAAACGCACGATTATGAGCGGCACGGAACAACCACCCTATTCGCCGCGCTGGACGTTTTGGAGGGGACGGTGATCGCTGCGTGTCAGCCGAGGCATCGGCATCAAGAGTTCCTACGGTTCCTGAAGCGGATCGATGAGTCGGTCGATTCCGGTCTGCAAATCCACCTCGTGCTCGACAACTACGGAACGCACAAACACCCGGCGGTGAAGAAGTGGCTGGCGGTGCGGCCTCGCTATCACGTCCATTTCACGCCAACCAGTTCTTCGTGGCTCAATCAAATCGAACGTTGGTTCGCCGAAATCACAAGGAAACGAATTCGCCGAGGTACATTTCGTAGCGTTCGTGAGCTGATCATGGCAATTCAAAATTACATCCAGCGCTACAACCGAAACCCACAACCCTTTCAGTGGGTCGCCAGCGCAAGTAAGATCATCCGGAAGGTCAACAAATATAAAGAAACTTTAGAGACGGAAGACTAGTGGCGTACCCACAGAGTCGAGCATCATCGCGTGGCTATGCCTCAGAAGATGCCACGTGACACCAGGAAGTCCTAATTTCTTCGCGGAAGGCTTCAGGTGCTTGCGCAAGAGATTCCATCGCTCTAAGGGCAGTCCCTCGCGTGTGGCAAATACCAGGGCCTTTGGATCAACAGCGGCGGAATGGAGCGCGGCGAGAATTTCTACCGTCTCCGTCCCAATCGGGATGGTTCGTGTGCTGCGCTTCGTTTTGGGCTGATCGAAATGTCCGTCGTACACCGTTTCACAAACGCGTAGCAGGCGAGCATTCAACTCGAATTGAAACGCCTGTTTCTTCTCCACGCAAAACAGTTGTTCATCAGCGCTGGGGTCAATCAAGTCGCAGCGAATGGGCAGCACCTTTCTCCCATTCCTGGAGCATGCGCTCTCCGACATCAGCAAAGTCAGAATGCTGTTTAATGTAGGAGCGGATTTCGGGCGTGGTGTGTGACATCGCGTCGCCGATGCGCTCCAAAATCTGTCTGACCTTGGAAGGAGTGCCCGCCATTCGTGTTTCACCGAGCCTGCGAAGTTCCTTCCCGCTCGGCCACTTGGTCGTTCCGTTGAGAGTGAGCGCCATACTGTCTTCGGGCAGGTAGACAGACGTGGTCACGAGATCGTAGACCGGAGCAAGCCTTGCTTCCCCGAGAACATCATCATAGACAATCCCGAAATTCTTCAGATGCGCATCGCCGTTGCGGAGGCTGCAATTAAGCGCGATCAAGGTAAAGAGCTTTTCCAGATCTTCGTTTATCTGCGGTGAGTTCGAAAACTCCTGAAACCGCTTCATGATCGAGGTCTCATAGCTGCCGCGATATTTCTCATCGGTCCTCCGGGCGTTAAGCACGCAAAAATCCTCGAAGCCGCGATAGGTGCCGTCCGTGCGAAGATCAAAACGGTCAATCACGAGCGCCATGCCATCTTCAGCGAGCCGATAGGGAGGCGCTTCAAGTCCGCACCTCTGTGCCACTGTGAGGCAGAAGTACTCGTTCGCCGCGAGCTGCGGATACTCGTTCGATTCCCACAATTTCACGATGTGGGTGGCGCCCCTGTAGCTCTGAGAGAGGCGGAGTTTAGCCTGCTTCAAGACGACGGATGCCTGTTCGTCGCGCACGAGGATTTTGGGCTGCACGCCGCTGATGCCGGAAAAGGATGCAAACTTGTCCAGCAAATAACGGAATAGGTCTTCGTCTCGGCGGCGCACAAGGATTTCGTCCACGGACTGAAAGGGAACTTCCTCATGGAGCTGCTCATTTTCGCCGGTAAAGCGAATGCGGCCCACCTGTGATCGCCCGACAATCGCGAGCAGATCAAACTCGTCAAACGTGCCGGTGGCTTTTGCAAACGCGAGGCGGAGGCGCTCGCGCAAAACCCCCTCGGGGAGATTCATCTCGAAAATAGGGGGCAAGCCAAAAGTGGTGTCCCAAGAGGGCAGCCGCACGGGCATGGAGACAGAGACCGCTCGCTGTGGTGTTACTTCTGGCAGATAGATAAATGTGCTGCCGCGATCGAGGTACCTGTCGAGCAAACCGGCTTCAGCGCCGTCGGTCCACACCTTGATCATCGCGATCCTCTTGCATGAGTTCGTCCAGAGTCGGCCTGCGCGAACCCGTTTCCTGGAGCTTTAGCTCCATGCCCAGCGCTGAGAGAATTTTGGTAATCTTGGAAAATCCCAACTCACCGATGCGACCGTTCTCCAGTGCATCAAGCGTTGAACGGCCAATGGAAGCCTTCTCTGCCAATTCGGCCTGGCTGAGGCCAAGCTTTCTTCGCCTTACGGCGATCTGGGCACCTAGAGGGGAGATGGTCAGCATGTGCTTAATATACTAGGCATTTATGGCTATTTCAAGCGGTTTGCCTGGTATATAGTGCATGAGATTCCATGTTGCCTCCCGTCTGCCCTATCCCGCCTGAAGAGCTACCGGGCTCGGAAGGCAGAGACATTGGAGAGCCTCAGTTCAGATTCTGACGTCTTGATGTGATAAAGCCCGCAAGATGGCATCCAGAACTCGATCGAGGTGCTTGCCGACGTCTTCGGCGAGAAACCGGAGGATCAGATAGCCGTTCTCCTGAAGCAAGGCATCTTTACGACGATCTCGCCGGTAGGCGTCCGCATCGCCCAGATGCTGGCCACCGTCCAATTCGATGGCGATTCGGAACGGCGCGCAAAGCAGATCAACCTCCATGCGACCCCAGCCATCGAATGGAATCGGCAACTCCGCATTCAAACGAAACTTTCCGTTCGTTGCGGCCAAGGTTTCGAGTCGTCGATATAGAAATGCCTCGCTTGCGCTTCGCGCTCGATTGGCGCCCTCGGCATTCGGGGCTGGCATTACGGCTACGTCGACAAATAGATTTGCCAGAGAAGAATCTACGCCATCGCGCACCAAGCGGCGTACGCTGGCGGCGTATTGGCTCTTCCATTCGGGATCGATGGGAAGTAGCACGTCCGCAGGCCAGCCGGGCACTGCGCTGCCCGGAAGCTGCATCTTGTAGCCGATCGCTTCGTAGCCGCGACCGCGGCGATCAAACATCCGCGCGAGCATGGGCACATTGAGGTCAGCATAGTCGTAGACGCGCACTTCGCGCTTGAGTAAATCTCATTGGCTAACGTAAGTTCCAGGGTTTTCGGAAGAGGACCAGCGATCGGGGTATCTTTCCTGCGCCGCGAGGGCGGAGCCATCCAGGGTGTCGCTTCCTCCTCATCGCCTTCTGGCACTAAACGGACGTCAATTACCTTCCCTTTCGCTTCGGCGAGACGGACCACTTCTTCAACTTCACCGCGGCTAATTTTACGGATCGAGGACAAGAACTCCCATTGGTCGAGATACGGTGTCATTCGCTCATCCAGGAAAACGCCATTGCCTGATTCCCGCGGCCGCTTCTGCAGTGGCAAGGCGATTAAGTTGCCGAAGCCGCCTGGCGGAAGAGTGTCTTGATTGGGAAAGAAACGGTCGTACGAATCCAGGCCAATGTCGGGACGGCGTTCCATGGTTTCCGTCAGAATATGCGCCCCAAACTTACGCGCCAAAGTGGCAGGCAGGGCTTCGATGAAGAAGAACCAAATGTGTCCGCCCCTGCCCGAGCGCGATCGCTCCAAGGCCGCCGGCAAATTCATTTGACGGCAAGTTTCCAAAAGCGCGCCGACATCGTCCTGCCATGTTGTTTTGTCAAAATCGGCGGCGAGGAAGAAACAGGTTTCGTCCAGAAGCATCGGATAAACGCCTATGACGAAATCACGGCTATGGTCGTCATGACCCTGCAGATGCCAGCGAATCACATCGTCAGTTACGGGAAGAAAACGCTGGTGGGGACATTCGGAACATTTGATCCTTGGTTTTTCGCAGATGCCCTGGACCCATTCATTACCACATACCGGTGAATAGCCGGCCCTGCCAGTCTTGCGGCTTTCGAAGCGACGCGGGTAAACATCTTCGCGTCCATGAAACAGCGAGCGGAAGAGGGCGATTTTGGCCTCGGCGGGGGAATGCTGATTCACGCCAGCGTGGTGCAAGACAGGCAGTCTGACAAGGGTGTCCACGACCCTATTCTACATTTGCATCTCCGCAAAGCTCCAAGCACAATCGAAACTGAACAAGAGCTTGGCTGACAAGATCGTAATCGAGTCCAATCTCTATCCGGGGTTTGATCGGGGTGTGGCTCCACGGGTCCGTTTGGGGCTCTTTCGCGGCTGCCCGATTCCGAACTTCGCGAACCGCGATAGTTTACCGTCGTTCGCGGTTTCTCTCTTCAGAAATCTCTACCTTCAGTTGTAGCAAATGTAGTTCCCGATAGTAGCTCAGGGATTAGGATTCGTCGAAAGCACTCCGCACTCCATTGATGCTCTGTCCCGAGTTCAAATCTCGGCGCCCCGACCACTTACTTCAGAGACCAACCACTCCGAAAGAATGGCTTCACCGGGCCAGAACCGTCAGGCTTGGCGTTCCTTTCTGGCGAAATGCCCGCGTCCACCACTGGCTCCCGAACGTAACCGGAATCAGAATTGGTTGACACTGATTTGTACGGAGCTTGGTGACATCTGGCCCTGTATAAAATTTCGCGTGACTCTCGTGCAGCCGATCCATGACGCGAGGCCATCCGACGGTCCTGCGCCACGACGTCTGACGTGACCACGACGCCAAAGTCAGCGGACATTTGTCCTCTTTGCTTGTTGCTCGCGAGCAACGACAACTCCCTTCCCCTCGTCGACTATTTTACTGAGCCGCGGAATTTCCCTCTGCAGCCAAATCAAACACCTGTAAAGGCTAAAGTAAGATGTCGAAAGAACGTGAAGTCCCCACCATGAACTCGCCACTTTCGGCAGTTTCGGAACGATGGAAGAGGATCGAAGACAGATTCCGTCGATTCGCAGTCGGAATCGTTCGCTCAATTACCGGGCGCCGGCAAGAACCTCAGTTCGATGTCGCGCAGGCTGTGAGCATTGTGCACGAGAACATCGAACTGAAGGAATCTCTTAAGTTATTGCGCATTGGCGACCGCCTCCGGGTGACTTGTAACGACGGAATGCTTGTGGTGGAGAAAATCTCCCAAACGCAAGTCAAACTAGTGCATTCTCAAGCGATAACAGAGTTGGTCCACTAGACCGCTGCGTTAACGGGCATTGACTCAACTAGCCGAGCTAAGAACCTGGCCGCCGTCTAGAAGAGGACGCTTCTAATTGAGATTATGGTTTGCCTATGTGCTACTGACAAACTGCTTTCCGGCGAGAACGGCTTCCACTGCTGCTAAGAGATCACTTGCGACATTTGCTTTTACAACGTAGCCCCGTGCGCCCAAGCTAAGAGCTTCTTGCACTAAGTCAGCAGAAGTCTCTTGAGTCAAGAAGATGATTTTAGATTCCGGGACAAGTTTACGAATCTGTCGGGCGGCTTCGATTCCATTTAGCGTCGGGAGACCGATGTCCAGTAGAATCAAATCTGGCTTCAGCTCCGCCGCTTTCTGAACGGCTTCCGGTCCATCCGATGCTTCGCCCACAACTAGCAACTCTGGTTTCATGAGGATGATGGAAGACACAAAATGGCGCCAAGGCTCGAAGTCGTCGACGACGAGAACGCGAAACGGCTGACGCGCGGACATTCCGCTAGCTCCAGTCGAACTGCACCTTCTACGTATCTGAAGACAAACTGGGACTTTCTGCCGTTCTAAAACCTTCGAGCCAACTGGATGCCCACTCGGTCTACATCGGCGACCGGATAAGCCCACCCGATTCATGCGCAGTAAATCAATCTGCTGGCCGCCCCGGGCAAAAGCAACGAAACTGTTTCTAAATATCGGCTAACCAGCTAACACAATGAGGGAGAAGCAATTATTCAATTTTCTGACCGGCTATGGTAAATATCTAGCGCAATTCTGCCGCCGAGGGGTTCACATGCAGCACGAACCGACGGGCCGGTTTGTTCGTTTTGGATCCTTCGAAGTGGATCTCCAAGATGGCAAACTCACCAAGATGGGAAGCCGCATTCGTCTGCAAGGGCAGCCGTTTCGGATTCTTGCACAGTTGCTGGAGCGTCCCGGTCAAGTGGTCACGAGAGAGGAAATCCGTCAGAAGCTGTGGTCGCAAGATACGTTTGTGGGGTTTGACGACGCATTGAACACGGCGGTGCGCAAATTGCGCGAGGCCTTGAGCGATTCAGCCGACAATCCCAGGTTTCTGGAAACCGTTCCCCGCCGGGGCTACCGTTTCATAGCTCCGTTGGATGTGCCGCCCGAACCGCAATCCGTGGCCCCAATCGGGTCGCGCGTCGGTCGACATCCGTATCTTTGGCTCGCCGCGGCTCTGATCGTGGCAGCCGCAGCCATTGGAGGATATTGGTATCTTCGCCGGCCAGGTTCCCACATCACGCCCGAAGACACCATCGTTCTCGCCGATTTTGCCAATAGCACAGGCGATGCAATCTTCGACGACACGTTGAGGACGGCGCTGAGCATGTCTCTAAAGCAATCGCCTTTCCTCAATGTGCTCTCAGACAGTGAAGTAGCAAAGACCCTGCAACAGATGACCCGTCCCGCTGGCACGAAGGTAACGCCGGAGGTAGCCCGCGAGCTTTGCCAGCGGGCAGGCAGCAAAGTCTACCTAGCCGGATCGATTGGCAGTCTGGGCAGCAAATATATACTGGGGTTGAAGGCTGTAAATTGCCAGAACGGAGACACTCTGGCCGAGGAGCTGGTAGCGGCGTCGTCCAAGGAGAACGTGCTGGACACGCTTGGCAAGGCAGCGTCCAAGCTGCGCGGAAAACTGGGCGAATCGCTGGCTACTGTGCAAAAGTTTGATGTTCCGCTCGAACAGGCCACCACTTCGTCGCTCGAAGCCCTGAAAACGTTCAGCCTTGGCGTCAAGATCCTTCGCGAAAAAAACGCCGCGGCAGCCCTGCCGTTCAGTCAACATGCCATCGAGCTTGATCCGAAGTTTGCCATGGGCTACTTCGAAGTCGGCACCGAATACATCAATCTCGGAGAGGCAGGGCGGGCCGCCGAATATTTCAGCAAGGCATTCCAGTTGCGGGAACGTGCCAGCGAACGGGAAACGCTGATGATCGCCGCCGGATATTATCATGGCGTTACTGGAGAACTAGATAAGACGGCCCGGACATATCAGCAGCAGATTGAGAGTTACCCACGAGAATCCCGAGCATACGGCAATTTGGGCATAGTTTTCTCCCATCGGGGGCAGTATGAGAAAGCTTCGGAGATGATGAGGCAAGTCCTGCGCTTTGCACCTGATCGGTTAGGTAATTACGAAAATCTCGCGAACTACACTCTTGCGTTGCAACGCTTCGATGAAGCGCGGCAAATCATACAGGAGGCACAGGCGCGAAAAGCGGATGATTTCGTGCTCCACAACGATCTCTACGCCCTTGCTTTTCTCGGCGCGGACTCCGGAGTGATGGCGGAACAGCAACAGTGGTATGCAGGCAAGCCCGAATTTGAGAAATTTGGACTGGCGCTCGCATCTGACACCGAGGCGTACGTGGGTCATAGTGACAGGGCACGGGAATTGACCAAGCGAGCGGTCGACTCCGCAGTACAGGCGGAAAGCAAGGAACTTGGGGCAATATGGCAGGCGATTGCTGCTCAGCGGGAAGCAGCTTTCGGCAACGCTGCAGAAGCGCGGCGAGCAGCGACAGTGGCCTTACAACTTGCTCCCGCGAGTCAGAGCGTCGCTAGCGAGGCCGCTCTTGCGCTTGCCATGGCGGGCGACACGGCGCGCGCTGAGTCCTTGGCACAACACCTGGGGAAACGCTTACCGCTGGATACACAAATGCAGTCGCTTTGGCTGCCTGCGATTCAGGCGCAAGTGGCGCTCGAAGGAAAAAATGCGACTGCCGCCCTGAATGTCCTGCAACCTGTTTCACCCATCGAGTTGGGGCAAATCTCGTTCCTCAACAATATCTCCTGCCTTTATCCCGTGTATGTGCGCGGAGAGGCCTACATGGCGGCAGGACAAGGAAATGCTGCCAAAGCTGAGTTTCAGAAAATTCTGGATCACAGTGGGATCGTCTGGAACTGCTGGACCGGAGCATTGGCACATCTGGGAGTGGCTCGCGCCAATGCTTTGGAGTCGAGAACCTCCCATGGTGCGGATGCCGGCGCCGCGCGCAGCCGGGCGCTGGCCGCCTACAGAGATTTCCTCGCGCTGTGGAAGGACGCCGACCCTGACATTCCCGTCTTTATCGCTGCGAAGGCCGAATACGCAAAGCTGCAATAACCGAACCCCAAAAAAGCGGTCATGATTGGCCGCGAGTGTTCGGACTATTCTGTTGTAGTACCAGGGTTTATAAGACATTGGATCCACTTAGCGTGCCCAAGAGCCATCGCCAATTGGCAAAGGGCAAAGGGCGTGCACCAAGGAACTGTCATTTTTGCCAGTACCCATCCCATTATCTGCGAGAGATGCTTTGATTTATTCAGCCAAAAACGAGGTGGGTAACGCGATGGAACGGACATTTGAACCTTGGATCGGTCGGCCGGTAGTTCTTGAATTGGCGTTGGGACGAATCAAATTGGATGTGTCGGGAACCATACTGAAGGACTGTGGCAAGACTTTGGTGATGAAGTCCGAAGATGGTCCCGATTTGGAAATTCCACGAGACTACATTCTGAAGATAGAAAGGACGAACCGTTGGATACAGCCGAGGATCAAATTCCTGTGAACGTGCCCGAATCGCGGCCGGCCGCTCAATGTGTCCGCCTATCCCAAAAACGGCAATCACAATCGTCGCACCGATAGGGCTGGAACGAAAGCAGGCGCGATAAGAGCCTTTCGATCATCTTTCGCTGGTTGGATCGCCGTACGTTAGCGCTGCCGCAAGTCCGGCATCGATGCACCTGTCTGGAACCTATCTTGCTTTGGGATATATAGGTCCGCGGTGCGCTCCAGCTTGAAGGTGGACTGATTCGGTTCAACATAAAGCACGTGAATCATGCAGGATGGGCGATTCATCTATGCTCCTTGGCAACAGGAGAAGAGCTACGCCTGAAATCGCTGTCTTCGACTTACCGCCCCGTTCGGCAGGCTGGGGACGCTCGCCGCGGCCGGCATGAACAGCGCAGGATTGACAGTGTCAAAGTCCTTTCCGCGGCCGTCAACTGTAACTATTGACAGTTCGTTCTGCGGATCCGGAGGAGGTCAACAAGCGCAAGAGCCTTGAGGTTTGCACAACTAATTTCCACAGAGAGTGTTATTGCACAATGGGCGATGAAGAGAGATTATTTTGCGCATTGCGCGCAAGGGTGGAGGAGCAACTGTCGTTATCGATTCGCATTCTCATAACTGATGATTTCGAAGATTGGCGACGCCAAACCCGCATGCTTCTTCAAGCGCGGCAAGAATGGCAAATCATCGCCGAGGCTTCGGATGGATCAGAAGCCGTTCAGAAGGCCGAGGAGCTGAAACCGGACTTAATTGTGCTGGATATCGGCCTTCCAAAGCTGAATGGAATCGAAGCCGCCCTGCGGATACGGCAAGTCTCCCCTAGCTCCAAAATACTCTTCCTAAGTCTGCACAGTTCTCCGGACATGGTGCAGGCAGCTTTGAGCACGGGCGCCCGAGGTTACGTATGTAAAACAGATGTCCAAAGCGAACTGCTGCCTGCCGTAGATGCGGTTCTTCGGGGTAAGCAATTTGTCAGTAGTAGGTTAAAAGGCAGCGAACTGGTTGGCGCCCAAAGAGAGAAAGCCCCACACCGCCATGAGGTTCAATTCTATTCTGATGACGCAGTTTTTCTAGATGCCTTTGCTCGTTTTATCGCTGTTGCCCTAAAGGCCGGTGATGCGGCTATTGTTGTCGCTACCAAGTCGCATCTGGATGCTCTTGCGTTGAGATTGAAGACACAGGGCTTGGATGTTGACGGCGCCACTCAACGGGGGACATTCATTCAAATGGATGTTGCCAAGACGCTCTCCACATTCATGATCAATGACATGCCCGACGTGGCTCGATTTTTCGGGGCTGTGCGTGGTCTCATTGAGGCAGCCGCCAAAGCGGCGAAGCCAGAGCATCGCGTTGTAGCTTGTGGAGAATGTTCACCTCTCTTATGGATGCAAGGTAAACCGGACGCCGCGATTCGGCTTGAACAACTCTGGGATAACGTAGGCAAAACCTTCGAGATGGATATCCTCTGCGGGTATGCATTGAGCAGTTTTCACGGCGAGGAAGACCAGCACGTTTTCAGGAGCATCTGTGCGGAGCACTCAGCCGTTTATTCTGCGTGAAAGTTACTTCAGACGATACCAGAGAGGACTGCGATGAGTGGCTCAAAGACCCTACGTTATCCTGCCGCAGCGGCGTCGCCTTTTGCAAGTAGGCGCAGTTCAGCTTCCGGTAGAGCGAATTCCGCTGCGCCACAATCCAAACAGACAACAACCTCTGGAAATACCATCACCGCAGGCTTGTCAATGTTTTTCAGTCCGAGAAAATGGATACCCATCTCCGCGCCGAACTTCCTCTGGTTGACTGACCCGCACGACTTGCAGGGCATACCCACCCCAATTGGGAACGAGGGAATCCAATTGGAACCCACGCCTATTGTTGAGACGTATTTCCTTCGTAGTGTCGGTACAACCCCTTAAGGTAACCGCAACGCCACTTTGTCCCGATCCGCTTGCATGTAGCCGGACAGGCAGTTCCGTAGGGGAAGTATTGAAGTATTCTCAAACAAGATGACGAGCGTAGGGTATAGTTAACTGTTAACTGCGCGCTCGCGGAGCGGAGTGGCTACATATCTTTTCTGAGTTGGTCTAGTTCGACGGTGGGAACGATTAGCTCGGTATACCCACAATCCAAGCAGACCAGGATCTTCTGGACGACGTAGACGGGAGGTTGTTTGAGTTTTTCAATAGCGAGAAATGCGACCGACAATTCTCCCGGGAAGTATTGCTGCTTCTCGGAAGCACACTTCTTACACGCCATTGCGCCTCCAAAGAGAATAGCCAGAAGTTCTAAGCCTATCAGCGTGGGTTTTCGACGCGCAATCTTTTTCAGGATTCTCTGCCAGTTGGGGAGCTTGGCATCCAGTGCGATGTCCGCAGCAGCTAGAACTCAAACTTCAGCGCTAGCTGCCCAACGCGAGCATTTACAGACGTGCTACTGATGACGCCGAACGTGGGCGACGTGAAATTGGTGTCGGGGTTGGCAAACTGGGGATGGTTCAGTGCATTGTAAAACTCTGCTCGAAATTGAAGGCTGCTTTTCTCGATCGGCCAATTGACGATCATAGTTTTTGAAAGTGCGAGATCCAGGTTCGCTTGCTCAGGACCGTCTACAATTCCGGTCCCACTGTTGCCAAACGCCGTTCCGATGCCGTCCGCACCAATAATTAGCGGATTCGTAAAACAGGCGGCGTTGAAATAACCTCCCAATTTCGACTCCACCGACCCTCCCTTGACCAGTTGGCTTTTCGAGCAGGCTCCGCTCAGCTGCGCGCGGTCTTCGCTTATCCCAAACACGTTGTTGGCATTGGTGTCCGAGATCGTGAGAGCACTGCCAGATTGAATCGTAACTACAGCAGCAAGATCCCACCCTGCGAAAAGCACCCGTTGTAGTCCGGCTGACGGGCTGGGGATATCCCATGTTTCGCTAAAAACGAATCGATGAGTACGGTCGAAGCTCGCCCGCCCCCATCGCTGGCTGGGAGAGTTTTGGTTTCCCAGCGTGAGGGCATTACCTGACGATGTTGAGTTAATGTCCGCGCCGTCCGTATCCAACGTCTTGGAGAAGGTGTAGGAAGCAAGAAACTGTAAGCCATGGCTCATACGTTTCGTGAGACTGACTTCAAGCCCGTTGTACCAGGAACTTCCTTCGGATTCCATTTCCTGCAGTGAGTCCGGCGGAATCCCAAGAATCGGAACCCGCAAAGGAATATTTGCGAGAGAGTTCTGCGTCAATCCCCTTATCGGATTGGTCTGAGAGGCCGACAGCGCCTGATTGAGGGAGCGTTGACGCATCAGGTGAATTCCCCGAGTGCCGACGTATCCAACCTCCAACAGCCAACCGTGGTATAGCTCCGACTGAAGATTCAATGAATACTGCTGAATCATGGCAGGTCGAAAGTCGGGCGCGACGGAATATACGGTCGTAGTTGTCGTGGGAGAGTACGGCGTGAACAAAGGGAACGAGTCCGCCGTGGGAAACGGTTGTTGAAAAGGTTCTTGGAACGTAGCTTGTGCGTTTGCCGCCCCGGCGTTCAACCGAACCAGAGCGAAGGGCGCCCCTACGGCAGTTTGAAAAAAGGCTTGCCCGCTGGGTTGAGAGTAATACGTGCCATACCCTCCTCGAAGTACCAATCGGTTTGTTTGAGGCAAAATCTGCCAGGCAAAACCGACCCGAGGAGAGATTGTGTTTTGCCCTACCCCATAGGTTCCAAATGTGTTGTTCGCACGGATTACCCCAGGCGGGAGAACACCCGGAAAATTGGAGGCTACAATGTAGCCATCGAGGCTTCCGCTGGGCGGTGGGTTTGCGTCGGCCCTAGTGACATCGAAGCTCGAGTTGCGGCCCAGATTGTCGCCGAATTGCCCCAGTCGTTCGTAGCGCAGTCCGAGGTTCAGGGTCAGCGACCGGCTAATGCGGTAGTCATCCTGCGCAAATCCCACAGCTTCCCAGGTTCTATATTCACGATTTCCAAGGCCATAAATATCAGCCGAGGCAAAGACATTGCTGAAAGTCCCGGTCCCATTTCCACTTGCGTTGAGGCCGAGTAGAAAATCCGGCCAACTAAGGAACTGAACGAGGGATCCAACTCCCGCAATATGAATATTGTCCTGTAACCGCGTAACCGCTCCTCCCAATTGGACGGTATGAGCTCCACGTACGAAGCTGAGATCATCGCTGAAGACGAACGTGTTCTGCGTAATCGTCCGGGGGAATCCTGAAGCAATACTGGTGGACCCGAGAATATTTAAGCTAGGCAGTTCATTGTTGTCATTGAATTCGCCCTCGGAGACACCAACGTCAGACCAATTGAAAGGAGTTTCGGCTCGGGAACCAGTCATGGTGCGGACGTAGCCGATGCGCGCTTGATTCAACCAGGCATTACTGAGCACATAGGTGTGAGCAAGAGAGAAAACTGTGAAGTCAGAGTCGCCCGGACTTGTAAACCCGGGAGTGTTGCCCGCCGGGTTCAGACCGTTGCCCGGAAAAGTGACGAGCTGATCGCTGTCTTCAAAGAAAAACCGGGAGGCGATACGGCTCTTTTGCGACGCCACATAGTCAACATTGAGCAGGAACTGGTCTTCGTCGAAGGAGCAAGGTTGTGTGAGAGTGGAAAACCCCCTGCTAGCGAACGGCTTTGATGAATCAACAGTTTGCGGGGTTGGAATCAGAAAGCTGCCATCAGGTAACTTGTAGTTCAAAAGAGCCAGAGCCACTGGATTGATGTTCGACCCGTCGGACGCGATCGCGACCCCTCCGAGGGCACCCTTCATGCCGCCAAATAGCTGCCCAAGAGCCTGGGGAGATCGATCATCGGTTATGGCCGGCTCACTCAAACTAACACTGCAAGCGATTCTCGCTTGACCAGCCGCCAGCCCGTTAACCTGACGCGTCCCCTGATACGAGCCAAAGAAAAGCAGCTTATCTTTCTTTATTGGCCCTCCGAGTGTGAATCCGAACTGATTCTGTTTAAGGTCGGGGCGTTGCTGGCCCGTTGCGTTTCGGAAGAAATCGTTCGCGTTCAGAATATTATTCCGAACAAACTCGAAGACGGCTCCATGGAAAGCGTCACCGCCCGCCTTTGTGATCACACTGACGTTGCCACCTCCAAAGCGTCCGTAGGCCGCATCAAAGAGTCCTGTTTGTACTTTGAATTCCTGCAAGGCATCAGGATTAGGGATCGGTATTCCTCCGCTCGCACCCGCACTCCCCTGCACGTCACTGACTCCAATTCCGTCTAACTGCCAACTGTTGTCATAGGAGCGTGCCCCGTGTACGTAAATTCCATCATTCGATTTGGCAATCTGAGACAGCGCGGTCCCGCCGAGTCCAAGCTCCCCTGCATTAAAGACTCCAGCGACCACCCCCGGCGAGAGGCTAGCAATTTGCGTGAAATTCCGATTGACCATCGGCAAACCGCTGACCGCAGTCTCATTCACCACTCGTCCGAGAGAGGAGGTAGCTGTTTGAACCATCCCCGGGTCAGAAGACACTTCTGCATGCTCGAAGCGTTTCGCAAGCTGAAGATGTAGTTCGAGTCGAAGTGTTTCAGTTACATGGATATTTAACCCCTGAATACCTAGCGGTTCGAAATCTGATTTGCTCGCCCTGAGTTCATATCTGCCGGGCAAAAGTGAGACGAAGGCGAAAAGTCCTTCTTTGTTAGAGGTGATGGACTGTGTTTCAGTCGTCTTTTCGTTTACGAGAGTAAGGACCACATCTGGGAGAGCACCACCGGACGGGTCCAAGGTAACACCCGCAAGTGCACCTGTCGAGGCCGTCTGGCCGGATACACGGTCCGAAATGCCAAGACAAAGGGTAATCGTGATAATCCAGACCAGAAGATCACCAGACGGCTTGCCCCGCGATGCGTTGAACCGATTGGACATTTCTGGAACTCCACGAACAAAGGCGACCGAAGTCCACGTCAAGTTTAGGACTGCCGGGAGGAGCAGGAGTAGACTCTTTTCCGAATTCGGGACCCTGTTAACTTTGACAGGTCCCCTTGTCATGGTATGCGCCAGAATACTGTTAGTATTCCAAGAAGCTCATTAACTTGGGATGATAAGACACCTATGTGGTCTTCTGCGCAACGTCCACGGGCGCAATTCGTCGACCTTTGCGCGGACTCCCCTAACCGCCAGCCGCTTGGAGTCTGCCGGCTAAGTAAGGTCACGCTGCTGTGCTTTGTCTTCGCTTGCTTTTTTCAGCCTATCGCCCGCCCGCAGGTCAAAGAAGTCCGTCGCGTCCTCATTTTCTACGAGCTGGGGCTTTCGTCTCCCGGAGTGGAACTTGTCGATGAAGGCATCCGGAAAGCACTACAAAATTCGCCCTACCAAATTGAGCTTTATCGCGAGTATCTGGAAACCACCCTATTCCCCGCTCCGGCCACTCAGCAGGAATTTCGCCAGTGGTACGTTCACAAGTACCGAGATCTCAAGCCAGACCTCATCATTGCTGCAGGGCCGTCTCCGCTAAGATTTCTGCTTGATTCGCATGAGAAATTCTTTAGCGGGATTCCAATCGTTTTTTGCGGTACTTCTGAAGAGCAAGCGCGACATCCGCAACTTGATTCTCACTTTACTGGTATCTGGGAGACCTTCGAGGCGGCGAAAACTCTAGAGGTCGCCTTGCTCCTCCAGCCGGGTACGAAGCACGCCGTGGTAATTGGGGGTACGAACGCGCTTGATCGACAACTTATGATTCTGGTTAAAGAGGCCCTGCGCGGTTACGAATCAAGGCTTGACATAACGTACCTTACGGATTTCACCATGCCTCAGCTTCTTGAGAGAGTGAAGCATTTGCCGCCACACACAATTATCCTCCTGACGGATATTGCAGAGGATGCCGCGGGTACAAAATTCGTGGCCTCAACACAAGCAACGCCGATGGTGCTCAGTGCCGCTAACAGTCCCGTCTTCAGTTTAGGCGATGTGGACCTGGGTCATGGAGAGGTGGGCGGCGATCTCACTAGCTTTGCGAAGGAAGGTGAGGTGGTGGGTGGTATCGTAGGGAGAATCCTAAAAGGTGAAAAGCCGCAGGACATCCCCGTCGTAAACGGCGCGAACGCTTACATGTTTGATTGGCGCGCTCTTAACCATTGGCATCTGAAAGAAGCCAGACTTCCGGCTGGCAGTATCGTCCTCAACAAACCACCCAGTGTCTGGGAAGCATACAAGCGTTACATCATCGCCAGCATTTTCTTGCTCTTGTTGCAGGCCGTCATAATTGCGGGGCTCCTCTGGCAACGAGCAAAGAGGAGAAAGAGTGAACGAGATTTGATCTGGCGCTTGCAATTTGAAAGCCTAATCTCCCACTTCTCATCGACCTTCATCAACCTTCGCGAAGAAGAAGTAAATGTCAACATCAGGCAGAACATGGCTCGCTTGGGTGATTTTCTCGAGCTGGACAGGATTTCCTTGTTCGAGTTCTCTCCAGACGGCCAACAGATGGAGGCAATCTTCTCCTGGAACCGCGCCAGAGTCGGGGTTCCTCCCCGTATCGTAGGCACAGACGAGCTACCTTGGTGGAGGAGCCAGCTTCTACGCGGCGAAGTGTCTCTCGCCTCGGATTTGAATGACTTGCCCGAAGAGGCACTCGCCGAGAAAGAGTACTTCCGGCAGCTAGGCATCCTATCCGCAGCATCGATTCCGTTGAAGATGGCCGGCGAGGTCAATGGAGCAATTTCGTTTGTCAGTACAAGACGACGGATATCCTGGAAGCCGGACGTGGTGAGTCAACTCCAAGTCGTCGGTGAGATCCTCTGGAGCGCCCTGCAGCGCAAACGAGCAGTGGCTATTTTGCGCGAGAGCGAAGAGCGCTTCCGCCTGGTCGCCAACACAGCCCCCGTAATGATCTGGATGTCCGGTCCCGACAAGCTCTGCAACTACTTCAACCAGCCCTGGCTCGAGTTCACCGGGCGGCCACTTGAAGCTGAGCTGGGCAACGGCTGGTCCGAAGGGGTGCACCCACAAGACTTGAAGAATTGCCTAGATGTCTACACGCGGGCCTTTGATCTTCGCGAATCCTTCAAAATGCAGTACCGGCTGCGGCGGCACGATGGAGAATACCGCTGGTTGCTCGATATAGGCGTGCCCAGATTGAATTCGGACGGTCATTTTGCTGGCTACATAGGATCTTGCCTAGACGTCACTGACAGCAAGCTGGCCGAGGAAGCTCTTTCCGGGATGGGGCGAAGGTTGATCGAAGCCCATGAAGAAGAGCGCACGTGGCTCGCGAGGGAGCTCCACGACGACATCAATCAGCGAATAGCATTGTTAGTGATCCAGTTGGAACGGTGGGCCCAACATCCGCCCAGCTCGGGGGTTGCAGTCCCCGATCACATTCGTCCAGTTCTTGAGCAGCTTTCCAATTTAGGGAAGGACATTCAGGCCCTATCGCACCGTCTACACTCCTCAAAACTCGAATACCTGGGCATTGCGGTGGCAGCCAATGGCTTCTGCAGGGAATTGTCCGAGCAACAGAAGGTAGAGATTGACTTCAGCCATGCAGGGGTACCGCGCAGCCTGCCCAAAGAAATCTCCCTATGTTTGTTCCGGGTTTTGCAAGAAGCCCTGCAGAATGCAGTCAAGCACAGCGGTGAGCGGCACTTCAGTGTGGAACTGCACGGAGCATCGCGAGAGGTACAACTGACCGTGAGTGACTCGGGAGTTGGCTTCGACCAGCAAGACGCCATCACTCGTCGCGGCCTAGGTCTCATCAGTATGCGAGAGAGAATGCAGTTAGTTGGCGGCGAGTTTTCCATCAGATCGAAACGCGGCGCTGGCACTACGATCAGTGCGCGGGTGCCATTCATAGCGGAAGAGCACCGTGCCAGCGCGACTGGATGAGACGAGGATCTCACCGTCCATTAAATCTTTGAGTCATAAACGATTTTAGTGCGAATAAATGACTGTGCGCTCGTCGCATACCCTTTCAAATTTGACTAAGGGCCTGCGCAAAAATAACTTCACAGATTGGGAGTGATCGTGTAGTTCCAAGCGGGCAGTGTCTTATGGGGGCGAAGACGAAGTGAGCGAAAGAGTGCGGGATCGGCATCGAGGCCGGTAGGATAGTGAGCACGGTCGAGGTAGGCGGACACTGCCAAACCGGTCTTGGTTGTGGTGGTGCGAAGGAAGTTGAGAATCTTCTGATAGCTGTTCAACGGTTCGGCGGCCCAGTTCTTGGAAATTTCGGAAAACAAGCGATGTTCGATGGGATTCCATTTGGAAGTGCCCGTCGGATAGTGAGCCACAGTCACGGCCAGAGCGAAGGGGTTGGAGAGCTGCGCTTGGAGTTCGGTCTTCCAGGCATGGCGTCGACAACTATTGCTGCCACCGGTGTCGGCGAGAATGAGGAGTTGGCGGGCGCGACGGTAACGGAGTGAGCCTTCCCGTTTCCACCAGCCGGCGATGGAATGAGCGGCGAATGCGGAGGTATCGTGAGAGACTCCGAGAAAGACGGAGCCGCGATTGGCCAACAGATCGTAGATGCCGTAAGGAATGGCCACACCGGTGGAATCGGAGCGGAAGTCGTGGTCGTTGACCAGCACCGGAGAGCGATCCCACTTGACCCCGGCGTTGTTGAAGTTGCCCACTAGTTCGCGCTTTTTGGTGTCCACGCTGATCATCGGAAGACCGTGACGCTGGAAGCTATGGCGAAGCGAGGAGATATATTGGAACTGTTGGTCGCGGAAGGGGCTGGCGGCGGAGGCAAGATTCTTGTGATTGGCGCGTAGAGAGTAGTTCATGCTGTGCAATAGGCGGGCCACGGTGTTGGCGGAGACAGGGATATCGACTTGCTCGAGGAGTTGGGCGATCTTCTGGGGGGTCTTGCGGGTCCATTTCAGTCCGGTGATGGGATCTCCCGCGGTATCGTGTTCCAACAGGATTTCGATGGCGTCGACTATTTCGACGTTTTTTTTTCGGTCCGTTGGCGTCCGCCACCCAGTTTGCGTACCCGAGCGAGGGCTACGTCCTGGTCTAAGAGCTGCTGTCGTCCGCGAGCTACGGTATGCGTGTCCAGATTAAGAAACTCGGCCAGTTGATGATCCCCGCCATGCCCCAGTTTGAGAGATTCCAGTCCGGCGTAGAGCCGACGCTGCTGTTCGTCGAGCAGGCTATAAAACAGGAGGATCGCGGCTTTTAGTTCGTCCGGAGAAATCTCCAGTCGCGACGCATCCACCAGGGTGGGGACGGTCTGGACGCTGCGGCGTGCCAGGAGTTGTCGGCGGCGGCGGACCGGATCGCTGGAGCAATAGAGATACAGGCCGGACACGAGTTGCCGTGCTATCCGGCGCTGCTCAACGAGGTGATAGAGCGCGTCCTGCACTTCGACATGCAGGCACTCGGCCAGTTCTTCGGCAAAATAGCCCTGAGAGGAGTGCTGCACCCAGACCTCGGCGGTGGCGAGCAGCGTGCCGTGACGGGAGAACCACACTCCCTCCTGAGACCAAAGTCCATCGGCGGCGAAGCGGGGGATTTGACGCAGCGTGTAGTAGCGAGCGCGATGGGAATAGCTGGTGAGATAGTCGAGTTGTTTGAGTTTTCGGAAGACGGTCAGGTCGACCTGGGTACCGAGCGCGCGCTTGAGTTCATCGAGGGTGGCCATCTTGTCTTGGAGCAGGTACTGACGCAAGACATCGGAGTGAAAGAAGGTTGGTCTCATAATGTTATAGTACCGACTAAGAGCATCTCTCTATCGACACTATAACAAAACAAACAGACGGACGTCCACAACGGCTGGAGAACGCACAGACCGCTTCTTCATTGATCAGGAAGCAACCAAGCCGTACGAAACAGCCATTTGCCAATCGCTTTTTAATGATCAAGAAACGACTATTGTAGGAAAGTTATTTTTGCGTCAGCCCTAAGTCTCCCTCCGTCGCAGCAAATCAGTAGACCCTAAGCATCGAGTCGTCCTGAGACTTCTGATTCCGTCTCTCTGAACGGAGGCGGGTCCATTTTGCTGGGTTGGACAGGGTCGAAGACTACTTGACCTGGAGCAACGAAGCGCTCCGTTTGCTTGCGTTAAAATTCATTTGAAAGAGAACAGATGCAGACACTTAAAAGAATTTCATGCTGTCTTTGGGTTGCGGGCGCAGTGCTATTCCTGATCGCGTCAGTGGGTGCGCGCGCCCAATTGCGCGAAGTCTCCCCTCAGCGGCCATCCTCTCCTGACAGCCACGATCATCTCCTATTGCTTTACAACATCCACACCGCCGAGCGCATTGACATTGTTTACCGCCGCGGAGACATATACATTCCGGAAGCGCTCGCCAAGCTCGATTTTTTCCTGCGCGATCATCGGACCGGCGATGTTCGCCATTTTGATCCACGCCTTTACGATATTCTCTCTGATCTCACGACGTCGGTTGGCGGTCCCGGCGGCGAGATCGACATCGTCTGCGGCTACCGTACCTCGTCTACTAACGAATCTCTCCGCGCTCATACCACCGGAGTCGCAAAGAACAGCCTTCATATTCAGGCGCAAGCTATCGATTTACGGATGCCAGGCATTGACACACTCAAACTGCGCGAGGCTGCCCTCGCCCTGGCTCGCGGCGGTGTGGGCTACTACCCTCATTCAGACTTCATCCACTTGGATGTCGGCCGTGTTCGGCAATGGTGTTTTGACTGCCCTGCCAGCCTCATCGCCGGCGACTAACCCGGATAGGGGTAACCGTTCGCAAGAACTTTTTCGAGCGCGGTATCGTGCCCGTAGATGTCGTCGTAAAAATGAACGATTCCATCCTCAGTTACGACCACGGTGCCATAGACGATGAATACCGGAATCGGATGGGCCAGGTTCACTTGCTGATTTGGCGTTCCATTCATCGCACCGCGGACGCGGTCCATGTCCCAGCCCGGATTGTCGCGCAGGACCCACACAGCCAGATCGGCCGGCTTTTCCAGGCGAATGCAGCCATGGCTGAAATCCCGTCGCGACTTCGCGAAAAATTCCTGCGCGGGCGTATCGTGCATGTATATGTTGGAGCTATTGGGGAAGATAAACTTCACCAGGCCGAGTGAGTTCTTGGGACCTGGCATTTGCCGGATGTACAGATTCCCTGCCCGGAGCTGCGCGAGCATGTCGCTCGTCACTGCTCCCGAGCTGACGACATCCTGGCGCTTGTTCACCACCTCGAATCCCTTTTTAGACAGATAGTCGGGATCGCGGGCGACGTGCGGGAGCAACTCGGCTTTGGAGATGGAATAAGGAACATTCCAGTATGGCTGGAATACGAGGTATTGCATGGCGTCGCTAAATACAGGGGTGTCGTGGCGATAGGCTTTGCCCACTACCACATTCATCGACAGCGCGACCTTGTAGTTTTCATCGTACGCGCGGAGGCGAAATTCGGGGATGTTCGCGACGATAGGTGCCGAGTGAAGGCCAACTGGCAACCACCGCCAGCGTTCAAGTGTCAGTCGCATCTGGCGTATTCGACTTGTGAGAGGAACATTAAGATCGGCTAGGGTTTGCGCGCCTATTCGTCCATCTGGGGTTCGGCCATGCCTGCGCTGAAAACTCTTGACCGCGTCCACCAGTGGAGTTTGATAGACCGCTCCATCGGCGGGAATGCTCGCGTCGGCAGGGAGATCGCCCACCAGCCGGAGCAATTTGATCAGCTGCGGGACGCCCGAATAGGAGTCGCCCGGCGCGATCGTTTTTTGTATGGTGGGAAGCTGATTCCCATCATATTCCTTCGCAAACTCCAAGTAAGAATGCAGAGCTTGGATCGTACGTTGGTACCCAGGATAGGGGGGCTCCACTCTCGCCAGGACGCCAGCAACATCCGGGGAATCGACAACATCTTCTTTCAGGAAATCGGGCAAATCGAGCTTCTTGGCTTCAACATCGAAACCAAAGTCAAGATGCTTCGGATTTACCTTCCCGATGTGAAGGTCCGAGACATATCTCATCACGCAAACGGTGAGCGCAGCATCGAATCGCACCGCATCTGCCTCGGATGGTTGCACAGCGGCGGGTTTAAGTTTTGCCAGTCGGTCGCCCCAAAGCGGCCCGTCGTAGTCCTCGGCGGCCAATCCCTTTTGCTCGGCATTCAACAGAACCGAAATTACCTGCTGCGCCTGCGCGGTTGGTTGCATTCCCCTGATCCACGGCAGGGAATACCCGTACGACTCGTAAAATTTCTGCAGCTGCTTTTGATAATCACTAAAGTCGGGCCAGCGCAGTTCCGAGAGATTTCCGGACTGGATGATGCTTCGCAAGGAAACTTGGCCATCAGAGGTAAGTTGCTGAGGTAGTGCGACGGCTATTGCCGAGCTTTCTGTTTGTCTGTGTGCGCGCCTTGCCGCGCCGGTGCGGTGATCCCAGAATAGGAAAATAGCGGCAAGCGGCAGCACTAACGCCACACCCGTCGAAATCCACGATCTCTTCACGGGATTCCTCGCTGCTCCAACCCATTATAAAAGGGTGCCAGTTTGGAGTAGGTTTTGATCGTTCTCATCAAGGCGATAGCCGGAAACTTGCTCCCAATGTCTGGTGAGCCGACCTTGTCGGAGTTTGAAGCTTGAGGCACCCGTCGGGATGCTTGGCGAAAAGCCAATTCGACAGTCATCCGGTTGCTGCTGCCGATTGACTGAAAGACTCAACGGCAACGGTCTCATTGTCAAGGATGTCGAAGACGGTGTACAGCCTTGTCATTTGCATCACATTGTGGAGGTTCTTCGAGAGGTTGAGCAGCTTCAGTTCTCCCCCCTGCTTTCCCACACTTGAGAAAGCGCTTACCAGATGGCCCAAGCCAGAGCTGTCGATGTATGTGACGTCGCCAAGATTGAATAAAATCTTCTTGTGTCCCTTGCTTAACAGATCGTAAACCAGGTCGCGCAGCGCAGCGCTCTCTTCGCCGAGTTGAATCCGGCCGCTGATATCCACAATAGTTACGCCACCTACTTGTCGAATGTTTGTAGTCATGTTCATTGGTAACCTCCTAAGGCACCTTCGTGCTCGAAAACTTCACTCTTGCAGCAGCGCATGGTATTCCCTGAACTGTGCCGTAGGGTTTGACTAACATAATGCGTCTCCCAGTCACGGAACGGAACTGTCAAAAGTGACACTCTCGCTTGCTCGGCCAAAGACCATGAAGGGGGGTCCAACTCCAACGTTGTTCCAAATACTGACACTCCAGGTCCAAAAGCATGCATTATGGCGCAGCACAGGGCTAGGCGGACCAATCAGACAGCATTCCTACCGCTGCCTTGAGCGCAGGAGGACCCCGGTTCAAATCCGGGCGCCCTGACCACTAACGTAACAACTTGACTCTCCGGCACGCAACATCTTCACTATCCCTTCACCTTCAGAACGCCAAGGATTGTGTCTTGTATCGGACAGCTATCCGAGGCTCTTCGGCGCATACTCGCTGCAAGCTAGAACACCGACAGAGGAGTTCGCGATTACGGAGGATCACTTGCACCTAACAACTAAATATCTCAGTTTTCTGTTTCTCACTGCGGCTCTAACGGCCTCGGTTGCGCCCAAGGCGGACGCCGCACAGGAAGTGGTCGTGCGGGTCGATCATCCGCGCTATTACGATCACAATCATCGTGACTACCATGAATGGAATGACCGTGAAGACCGCTCGTATCGAGTCTATCTTGGCGAACATCACAGGGAATATCGCGAATTCCGTCTTACAACCAGCCACGAGCAGAGCAATTACTGGAATTGGCGCCATAAGCATCCAGATCACGACTAGTTCCATTATTCATTTGGCAGATCGAATTCCTTCCTTCGCGCACAATCGCGCGAGGGAAGGCTTTGGTTTTTCATCTTTTTTTTCGTGCGAGGATACTTTTTCCCCTCGAAATTGCTTGGTCGACGCAGCTGAAAGGAAATATATGTCATTCGGACTCTATGCCATTGGATTCGGAATCCTCATCATTGGCTTGATCTATGGAGCTTTTCTCCTGCATTTGCCGGCACACTGGATTGTGGTTGGAGCCATCTTGCTTGTGGGAGGTGGCATTCTCTCTGGGGTCAAAGCCACGCGGCAACGAGATACGGCGGCATAGCCGCTCTTACCGATTGGTTGTTTGCGGACAATTCCCTTCTAACGAACTAGAACACCCCATCGGCTTTGAACATCGATTAGAAACAGCATGGCCAAAAAGGAAAAGCCGGCTCACGACGAGCCGGCTTTTTCGTGCCTGTGAATCGCTTAGCGAGGCGTTGACGATGCAGTGACCGGCAGCACAACGATCGAAACGATCTTCGTGCCGATAACTTCTCCGGAGACGATCAGCTCGACGCGCCGGTTTTGCTGGCGGCCGTCGGACGTATCATTGGTTGCAATGGGTCGAGACTTGCCGAACCCTGCGGCAGTCGTCGAGGTTTCAGGTACGCCTTGCTTGGTGAGATAGGTCCTTACGCTGTTGGCGCGGTTCTCGGAAAGCGTTTGGTTGAACTCTTCCGTTCCCACGCTGTCCGTGTTGCCTTCAACGGCGAGCATGAGAGTCGGATAGGCAAGCACGATTCCCGATATTTTTGCCAGTTTCTCGCGTGCCATCGGACGCAGGGTATATTGTCCGCTGTCAAAGAGCACATCGGACATGTTCACGACAAGGCCGCGGGCCGTGTCTCGCGTTTCGAGAATCAGGTTGAACTGTTGCAACAGTTTTGCGCGAAGCTCTTCGCGGTCGCGTACGGCATCTTGCGCCTTCAGATCCGATGAAGCGGCTGCGGCTCGGTTGCGGTCGGAATCCGCTTCAGCGGAAGCTTGCGCGTTCTTGGCATCCACCGCCTGCTGGTCGGAAGTGGCTGCGGCCGCTCGATTGCGGTCAGAGTCGGCTTCGGCATTGGCTTGGGCGCCTTGAGCTCGTCGGGCAGCTTCTTCTGCTTCGTGCTTCTTCCTGTCGGATTCATCGCGGTCGCGCACTGCGCCGATCGTGGTGGATTCCGCTTCTGTTTTCTTACGGTCGGCCTCGTTGCGTTCGCGACGGGCGTCGGCTGTTGCTGCATTCGCGTTTGCTTCCCGTCCCGCTGACGCGTTGCGCTCATTCTCGGCGCGCTCCGATTCAATCTTCTTCATGGCGATTTCGCGTGCGTCTTCCGCCGTCTGCACGGTTTCGCGAGAGATGGAAATCAGTGATTTTTTGCTTTCGTGTCTGCCCGTAGCAATCGCATCGGCTTCGTTCATCTGGCGAACAGCATTTTCGTAGCTCGCGCCGGCATAACGCTCGGCTCCAGCGGACTTCGCGATGCGCACCGCATTGCGCGCTTCGAAGAATTCCAGCGGCAGCTTGGCATTCAGCACCACGGGATCAAAGTTGTACCCGGTTGGGATGTAGCCGCCGCGATCGATCAGTTCGTACTTCGCGTCAACGACTTCCGAAGTTCCCTTGGTATCCTGGCGAATCACGTTTTCCATCACCACCACGTTGCTTGGGCGGCGCACGGCGTAATAAGGTTCCGCGGTCACGATTAGCGCAAAGGCTTGCAGATCCGTTGTCACGTCGAGCTTGCTGCGTCGGTTTTCGCCAACCAGAACTTCGCCGAGATTTACGGAACGACCCTCGGGCGAAATCGCCCAGAAAACATACGTAAGATATTCGTTGCCGAACGCTGTTGGTTTGTCGAGATTTGCAAATTCAACTTCAATTTGCAGCGCGCCGCGCTTGCTGTTTACTTTGGCTTCGCCCCTGGCGCCGACCATGAGGTCTGTGCCTTGAAAGTCGATCTTTGTCGCCCCGCTGTGGTGTCTATAGTTCACAGCCTGAGCGGTGCGGCTTACGACGCTGATTCGGTAAGTCGGTGTCGGATCGCCTGGATGCGCCGGCGTTTGCGGTGTTGCTTGGCCGTACACGGAAGCACTTAGCGTGATTGCCAGTGCTAACGAAAATTTTGAAATATTCTGCATGAGTCTCCTTCGAAAAACTGCCAGACCAGAGTGTGCCTCTTCCAGCGCGCAAATACTGTGCGTAAGTGGACAAGTTTGAAGAGAAATTCCAGGGAGGGAGCAGTTTTGCCTGCCTTCATGAGTTGGAACGTGCTGTTATGTTTGGATTTCGGGGTGAAATATTAGGATTCAACAATGTCGATTTGCGACGATCCGGGCACGCTTACTCAGGAGAGTCCCTATTCCCAGGAGTCGCTAAGCGTGGAATCCCGTGCAAAGCCAAAACCAACAACTTGTTATTGTTTTCGGCCGGCACTATGGGCGAAACGTTTGTTGGTTTTTCTTTCGAGCAGCTTCGATGTCATCCGATTGCTTTTTCTGACGCTCCGCTTCCCTTTTAGGACCATCCAGCTTCTGGAGTCTCAAGGTTTCGGCGATCGCGAGCTCAGCTTCGGCATTCGCGCGCTTCGCGTAGAGCACGAGTCCGAAGCGTTCGGTAAACGCGGAATGGACAAGATTGAAGGAATACTGCGCGTCTTCCCACGAGGCGACGAGGCTCCCCTTGGCCTCGTATTTGTCGATCGACTCGGCATCCGCGGATGGAGCAAGCGTTGTCGAAGGCCCGTACTTTGTGGAGATGGACTTCACCATGTCGCCCGCGGTGAGACCTTCCGTCGACACGCGATCGTAGGTCACCGACATTTTGTAGAGCGCTCCATCATAGAAAGAGAACAGAATTTGCTCGACGCTGTCTGCCCGGTAGGTAGGCCCAGGAATATTCGGTGGCCACCAGGTCACTTCTTGAAACCGCGAAGAGTCAACGTGCGTGACAGTTACGTCGGCCATCTTCTGGTCCGTCTGCTTCAGCACATTTGTGAGGCTCGCCCCGAGAGTAAAACCGCGATAGTGGGAATAATCTTGCGCCCGGAGCATCGGAGCCGTAACAAGGAATACTGTTAGGCACAGAATGGAACTACGGATTATTTTCATTTCCTTATCTCCTGCAACCTGCAACGAATTCCAAATCGACGCTCCGAGTGGCTCCGCACAGCCTCTTCCAGTTTCGAATTCTCCGGGATGAGGATCGATCAAGAGGTGCGGCGGCCAATCTTTGAACTTATTGCGACGTAGGAGGTCGCTAAGGGATTGTTAAGAAATAACATTTACAAATGAGCTGGTGTAACTTAATTTATCCCGCCCTGTGAGGCTGGACCGTGTAGTTCCAGTCGCCGTGAAACTTGTGCGGTTGTACCCGTAGCTCGTGCATCTCGTCGTCCGTGATCTTCTGACCTGGTTCGTATTCCCGAGTGTCAAGTAGGGCTTTCACCCAAAGCCCGCTCTTCGTGGTTGTGGCCCCGATTAGATTGACCACGGTCTCATAGCTGAGCAGCGGCCGGCCGCGCCAATTCATGCTGATAAACGAAAACAGGCGATGCTCGACCTTGTTCCACTTGCTCGTGCCGGGTGGATAGTGGCACACGGTGATCGCTATCCCCAGCCGATCGGCCAAAGCCTGCAGATAGATTTTCCAGGCGCGCAGTCGCGAGCCATTGCTACCGCCAGCATCCGCGCAGATCAACAAGTTCCGTGCTTGCGGGTAGGCTTTCCGTCCCATCAACTGCCACCATCGGCGAATGCTGGCCACGGCAAACTCCGCCGTGTCATGCGTGATACCCACGTTGACGACCGCTTCGTCTCGCGTCACGTCGTACGTTCCGTACGGGATCGCTTTGCCCACACTCTGAGCCGGGAAATCATGGACGTTGACCTGTTCTGTGTCGCCCGCCGGCTGCCAGCGACGACCGCGATTATCAAAAGATCCCACTAATTCCTTCTTTTTCGTGTCCACACTGATGACCGGGTCACGGCGGTGGACGAAGCGCCGAACTTGAACGTTGAGGTACCGAAACTGCGCGTCACGATCGCGATGTCGCGTGCCCTCGATCGTCTTTACGTTGGCCTGCAAGGAGTAGCCCAGCTCTCGTAGACAGCGTGAGACGGTGACATGCGAGACCGTGTAGCCTTGGCGCGCCAGCTCCTCGGCCAAGGCGCGCGTCGACTTATTAGTCCAAAGTAGGTAGCTCATCGGGTCACCGGCCGTGCTAGCTTCGACCAGCCGCGCCAACACCCGCTTAACGTGGGGATCCGCATCCTCGACTCGTTTGCGTCCACCGCCCAATATGCGAATGCGCCCCGTTTCCGGACGCGAGGGCAAACGGCCGGTTTCTAACTCCGCCATGCCCTTTAAAATGGTGGGCCGCGACATGCTCGTCAGTCGTGCCAAGCGACTAACAGCTCCGCGTCCTTGTTCGAGCGCCTTCTGGGCGACAAAGACCCGCGCTTGCGCTTCATTCAACGTGCCTAACACGCGAAGCCAGTGTCGCTCGGCTGCCGGAAGTTTCGCCTTCGTCGCCATCGCCGTATAGTCTCGCACTGGCAACAGAATAGCGAGCAGAGCCCGGTTTGTAAACTTTATGTTTAACAGTCCCTAACCAGGTTGACTTGCCTTGTAGGGGGAGCCGCGCTTCAGAAAATCGAGATCAAGGAGACAGCGAGGGGAGGGATACCGCCCGTCCCAGCCCAGGTAACCGGCCAATGTCGCTCCTTCTCGCCGTCTCACAAGCAACCTTAGCGACTAGCAAAAGTGTGCGCTGTTCTCTTTTGCACAAGCAGTTCAATTATGCGAAAGAAAGTGCGATTGCGGGCGCGTAGCGTTCAGGAGCAACTGACATGTGGCTGGAGAATAAAACGGGGGTGCCATCAGCACCCCCGCCGAGCGGCTGTTCAGGCTGACGTCTTAACGACAGCAGGCTACGTTGCGGCGCTTCCTTTAGGGCTTTTTCTTCGCTGCTGGCTTCTTTTCCCCACTCTTGATGCTGATGAGTGCCAGGAAATCTTTGGCGTTGAATGGATACCGGCGTATGGACTGTTGACCGGTGGTGCTGAGCGTCACGTCGACGCGGCGATTGTTGGCCAGAACCAGAACCTGGAGATTGCGCATCATTTTTTGCCGATCGTCGGCGCTCAGGTCGGGATTGTCTGCCACCTGCTGTTTGATTTGGTCCGCAGTCAGCTGCTCTTCCTCGCCAAAAGCCTTTAGCTCAAAGTGATCAGCAGGGACGCCATGTTCCACCAGGAAAGACTTGGTGCGTTCCACTCGACGCTCTGTGAGCTTCTTATTGTATTCCGCAGTACCGCGCGGGTCGGCGTGGCCGCTGAGGATCAAGTGGGCATCGGGCATGTACTTCAAATAATTTTTGAAGTCCTCGGCGAGGGCTTTCAGGATGTCGGCCTGACTGTCGAGCAGGCCGCCCTCGGGATGCTCTTCCGTGGGGCGCGCGGTCTGGAAATAGATGCTATGGAGCGCGAGTTTGGTTTCCAACTGCTTGATTTCAGGCGCTGGCGTGGGGGGAGGCGGCGGCGCTTGCACCTCCACTATCGTGGTGGAGGAAGCGGTGAGCGCCGGCGTGCGATCATCGTTAGCGCTGCAGGTTACGGTGATGCGGCCAGGTTGCGCGCCTCGCGTGCTTAGAGCGGCGGTGGCGCCAGTTCCGGAAATGTCGCCAGAGCTCGCGGAGTAGCTGTAAATGAGTCTGCGGCCGTCGGGACTGCTCGCGGTCGAAGTGATCGTTGAGGTCGCGCCCATGGGGACGCTCGAGGGATCCGCCGAGCAGGAAATGACCGGCGGACGAGGCTCTTTGACAGTGAACCTGGCGCTGCACGAAACTGCTCCATTTTTTCTGCCGTCATTCAGGTTGGCAGTGACTACATACTCGCCGGGTTGTAATCCTGTTGTGTCAACTTGAGCGGAGGAATCGCTGCCGGTCACTTTTACTCCTGTACCGTTCCAGTTGTAGGTGACGGTGCGCTTGAGAGGGAAATTAGAGCCGGTAGCGGTGGCTGTAACGGGTTCACCGGCGAAGACCGCAGACGGTTGTATGTTGCAGGCCGCGGTCGGTGGTAGGGGAGCCGCACCGCCGCCGAACATGAATACGACGCCGGTCTGCGCGCGGAGGCCGCGGATATCGGTGGACGGCGTAACGCCGGGAGCGCCATAGCGATAACTTGACATTACATAGTCGGCCCGGATCAACCGCAGAGCAAAGTGACGGGAAACGTTGACATCAATGCCGCCGCCGAACATGAATCCCAACTTATCGATGTCATGAAATGCATCCGGCATCAGGCGATGATCGCCGACTAACACCTCAAGGAATGGGGAGAAGTGTTCGTGGCGGAAAGTGATCTTTGGGCCGAAGGAGAGATTCGAGAAGGCGGCGTCGTCAATTCTTTTCGCGAGGGTCGTTTCACCGCTTCCCCAATGGGTGCTGGTGTCGAGGGTGAGTCCGAACCAACGGTTGAAATCATAGGTTACGCTGGCGCCGGCGCCGCGCGGATTCCATTCCAGTCGGCTGCTCAAGGGCAGCAATGCTCCTGGGAGTTCGCCGTGGATTGTCGCGCCGGGATCAAACACGGAGTATCCACCGAACAACTCCCACTTCGGGGGAGGTTGCTCCTGAGCGGCGGCTAGAGTGACGAACGTACATGTGACAGCGATAGTGGCCGCAAACACTGCCAATCGACGGGCGAGGTGGCTCTTTAGTTTTAATAACATGCGAATGATCCTCCGAATTTCAAAAACGCAAAATCAGGTTTTTCGAGCCGAGCCCACAGGGTCGAGCTCTACCCAGCCCAAGACAAAATGCCTCACGGACAAGGCGGCACGACGACCGTATTGGTGTCCAATGTGACTGCGCCCGTGCGGGCCAGAGCTCTGCCATTCAATGTGGCGCCTGTGGTGATGGTGATGGACGCCTGAGCCATGATGGTTCCGCTGAATTTTGTCGTGGTTCCGAGCGTTGCTGAACTGCCGACTTGCCAGAAGATGTTGTGAGAATTGGCGCCGTTGATGAGGATGATCTGGCTGTTGCCCGCGGCGGTCGTGAGGGTAGAAACGATTTGGAAAATCCAAACCGCGTTGGGATCTCCTTTACCGTCGAGCGTGAGATTGCCGGTGATTCCAAGGGAGGGTTGCGCGCTGGTGGTTTTATAGACGCCCGGGGGCAGTGTTTGCCCACCGATGTCAGCGGTAAGAACTGCGCCGCCAGCCGCGCCTGCGGCGTCGTTATAGGCGGTGGTTAAGTCTCCCTGAGCGGTCATGGCCACAGCATCACCGGCGTGGAATGCGCCAGTGATAGAGGCCGGCGCACCAAATCCGGTTATCGCGGAGCCAGGCCAAACGCCTACATCCCCGCTGACAGTGGTAGCAGTGCCGGCGACGTTGGTAACGGTAGAGCCGGCCAAAATGCCGAACCCGCAGGCAGCTCCCAGGGGAATGGCTCCGGCTGGGGGCGGACATGTCGGAGAAGTCGTAAACGTCCACACGAAATTAGCCGCGAGGCCGTTGCCGAATTGATCTTGCGCACCTGTGGTAATGGTGACGACATAAAGGGAGCTCGGCAATAGAGGGGCCGACGGTGTGAAGGTGGCAATATTGGTCGCGGCAGCATAGGTGACCACTCCAGCTGTGCTCGTCGCGCCTGTGAACAAGGTAAAGGTCGTGGTGTTAATCGTTGCGGGATTCATGGGCTTGCTGAACGTTGCGGTCACGAGCGCGGTGTTGGGGCAAACGAGGGTAGAAGTGTCGGGAGGAGTAACAGTAATTACCGTCGGCGGCGTAAGAGGAGCGCCAGGGGTTCCGGAACCTGCATTTTTATCCGGGTCGCCGCACCCGGCCATCAGGACGGCCAATAAGAACGCCGGGATCCAGATTTTGCGAACCGTCAATTTGCGCATGAGATTCTCCTCACCACCAGTTACAAAGCTTTCTAAATTTGAAGTAGCCGATCTTTTATGCGGAGGGGGTTCGCAGTTCGATGGGCAGCCACACTACCGACACGATCGACTACCTACACGTGCATATTCGAAGGTCTGCGTTTTGCCGTCTGTACTGAATTGGACACCGCCTTTGAAGACTCGCAAAGGAGGCGACTGTCCCATTCTGCACAGTTTTGTGAGGGTGCTTTTTGTTACCCTAGACATGGCCAATAAGCACGTGTGTGGAGACCGCGTTACGGCCTGAATATGAAAAAACCAAACCACAAAAGTAACGGGAAGACCGATGGGTTCAACCCGCAGGTGTTTCTCGATACCGCGGGACTTTCGAGGAAAATCGCCGAATTTCGGAGAAATGAGTCGATTTACAGCCAGGGAGATGCGGCCAGCAGTGTCATGTACGTCCAGCATGGCGGAGTGAAATTATCCGTCGTGAACGGCTCGGGAAAAGAAGCGGTGGTCGCGATGTTTGGGCCAACTGACTTTTTCGGAGAAGGCTGCATGGCTGGCCAAACGGTGCGGATGGGTACGGCTACAGCTATCACCCCAACTACAGTCCTGATCATTGAGAAAGACGAGCTGCTACGTGTGCTCCATACGGAGCAAGAGCTATCGGATCATTTCATCCGCTATATGCTGGCGCACAACATCCGGGTGGAAGAGGACCTTGTCGATCAACTTTTCAACTCGAGCGAAAAGCGCCTGGCGCGCACGCTGCTGCTCCTGGCGCGGTACGGAAAAGCAGACCAACCGGTTCGGATTTTGCCAAAGGTCTCCCAAGAGACCCTGGCGAGCATGGTGGGAACCACGCGTTCGCGTGTGAACTTCTTCATGAATAAATTCAGAAAACTGGGCTTCATCGAATACAACGGGAAAATCAAGGTCAACAAGTCCCTGCTGACCGTGGTCTTGCACGAATAAAGAGACAGCCCCCTCTCCGGGAAATAGGACGCGATTCAGGATTCGACGGAAAGCAATGCGGCTAATGCACCGTCACGGTGCGCGATTCTCGGGTTGGCCAGCGGTGATTCTTCCGGGTTAGGGATTCTCTGGAAAACAAATGTCCTCGCCAAAAACAATTCCTCTTGCGCAGAACGAAGCGGTGATAGAGCTGCACTCCATCGCGTTGGATGAGAAACCGGTCTCGCTGACGCCTGTTCCGCAGCGCTCCGTTCTTCCCAATCGCATCGCAATCGTGGGCAACTACCTTCCCAGGCAGTGCGGGATCGCGACCTTCACGACGGATCTGTCCGATGCGCTGCACGCGGAATATGGCGCGACGGAGCTGCTGGCGCTGCCAGTCAACGATACGGAAGAAGGCTATGCGTATCCCGCGAGGGTGCGCTTCGAGTTGTCGGAAGATAATTTGGCTTCTTATCGGCAAGCCGCCGACTTTCTGAATTTCAGCGGAATCGATCTGGTATGCCTGCAACATGAATATGGAATTTTCGGAGGCCCGGCCGGCGCACATATTCTGGAGCTTCTGCGGCGGCTGAGAATGCCGATCGCAACGACTCTGCATACGGTCCTCCGCGAGCCCAACCCCGACCAACGAAGGGTGATGGAGGAAATTGCGACGCTGTCGGACCGCTTGATCGTCATGAGCCAGCAGTCCGCGGATATTCTGCAGAAAGTGTTTCGGGTTCCGTCGGAAAAGATTGACTTGATTCCGCACGGGATCCCGGATTTGCCGTTTACCGATCCGAGTTTTTACAAGGACGGTTTCGGAACAGAGGGAAAAGAGGTTTTGCTCACCTTTGGGTTGCTATCGCCGAATAAGGGAATAGAAAACGTCATCAAGGCGCTGCCGCAAATTCTGGTGCGGCATAGCAACGTTGTTTACATGGTTTCTGGCGTCACTCACCCGCACATCTTGCGGCGCGAAGGCGACAAATACCGCCATTCTTTGCTGAGCCTCGCGAGGGAGCTCGGCGTGGAAGCGAATGTGATCTTTCGGAACCGGTTCGTGAGTCCCCAAGAGATGGTGGAATTGATCGGCGCGGCCGACATCTACATCACGCCTTACAAACATAAGGATCAGGTTGTTTCGGGCACTCTTGCCTATGCGCTCAGCGCCGGAAAAGCGATTATCTCGACGCCCTATTTGCACGCCGTTGAACTCTTGGGGGATGAGCGAGGCGCCCTCGTGCCTTTTGATGATCCGGCAGCGATCGCGGAAAAAACGGTGGAACTCCTGGACAACCGCACGGCCAGGCACGCAATGCGGAAACGCGCTTACTTATACGCGAGAGACATGGTCTGGAACCGCGCGGCGCAGAAGTACATGAAGAGCTTTGAACGCATTTATAACGAGCGGTTGCGAAGTCCGCGGGCCACATTTTCTGCCCAGAACACGGAAAAGACACTGGACCGCCTTCCGGCTATCAAGCTGGATCATCTTTATCGGATGACCGACCATACCGGAATGGTTGAACATGCCGTCTTCGTGGTTCCTAACTATCCGGAGGGATATTCGACGGATGACAACGCTCGCGCATTGATCGTGACCACGCTTTTGGAAGAGATTGGGGTGCACGCGCCAGCAAACTCAGTGGACCTGGCCTCCCGGTATCTGGCTTTCTTGTGGCACGCCTTTGATCCCGCCACCAAGCGCTTCCGAAACTCACTGAATTACGAAGGCCTATGGCACGAGACCGAACACTCGGAAGACAGCCATGGCAGAGCTCTGTGGGGATTAGGAACCGTTCTGGGCCGATCCAAGAACGCCGGATTGCGGGGAGCGGCTGGGCGCATGTTTGAGCTCGCCGTGCCTGCCGCTGTGGAATTTAATAGCCCGCGAGCGTGCGCCTTCACGTTGCTGGGACTGCAGGAGTACCTGGATGCATTCCCCGGGGATCGCGCGGCCTTGGGCGCCTCGGACACCCTAGCAAATCGACTACTTGTTTCCTACCGGGCCAACCGATCGGATGACTGGAAGTGGTTTGAACGCGGGCTTGCCTATTCCAATGCGCGATTGCCTCAGGCTCTGATGCGGGCTGGAATACGCGCCGGTAACGAGGAAATGGTATCCGCAGGGGTCGAAGCATTGGATTGGCTGGTGACGCTGCAGCGATGCGAAGTGAAGGGACACTTTGTGCCAATCGGCTCGCAAGGTTTTTATTCCAAGACAACTGAGAAGGCCCGCTTCGACCAGCAACCCGTGGAGGCGTGCGCGATGGTTTCCGCATGCCTGCAGGCTTATTCGGCGACAGGCAAAAGCCGCTGGCGGAAAGAGGCGTGGTCCGCGTTCAATTGGTTCCTGGGGGACAACGATTTGCAAATCGCGCTCTACGATCCGGCTACCGGGGGTTGCCGGGACGGTTTGCATCCTGATCGCGCCAATGAAAATCAGGGAGCAGAGTCCACGTTATCTTTCCTAATGGCGCTATTGGAAATGCGTCAGATTGAACAAGCCGACGGTACGGGAAAAAAGATCTGAATCGCTGAACCTTTGTTTCGAGATTTGGATTGAGCACGAGGAGATTCCTTCCATGAACGTAGTGACATTTGCCACGAAAGCCAAATTGATTCAATACGAGACCCTGTTTCTGCGGCACCCCGGTAATCCAATCTTGACGGGAAAGGATTGGCCCTATTCGATCAACAGCGTGTTCAACGCCGGCGCAACCCTTCTGCCGGATGGTTCGACGCTGCTGCTTTGTCGAGTGGAAGATCGCCGGGGACTCTCGCATCTATGCGCCGCCCGTTCGGTAAATGGCGTGAATGAGTGGCAGATCGATAGCGAACCAACTCTCTTGCCTGATGCAGAGCGATATCCCGAAGAAATTTGGGGTATTGAAGATCCGCGCATTACTTATTTGCCAGAACTAAAAAAATATGCGGTCGCCTATACGTCGTATTCCCGCGGTGGTCCGGGAGTTTCTCTGGCGCTGACGAGCGACTTCCAGAGCTTCGAGAGATTGGGCGTCGTTATGTCACCGGATGATAAGGACGCAGCGCTGCTGCCGCGAAGGATTAACGGGTTTTGGGCTCTGATTCACCGGCCCATGACGCCATTGGGAGCTCACGTTTGGATTTCTTATTCGCCGGATCTGCGTCATTGGGGAAATCACAAACTAATGCTGGAAGCCCGCCGGGGTGCGTGGTGGGATGCGAACAAGATTGGCATGTCACCGCCGCCGATTGAAACTTCGCGCGGATGGTTGATGATCTATCACGGCGTGCGAAGGACGCCTTCGAGTTCGATCTACCGTCTGGGGCTGGCGCTCTTCGATATCGCGGAGCCGGAAAAGTGCCTGGCTCGAGGGGATTCGTGGATGTTTGCGCCGGAGGAGGATTACGAGCGGCAAGGCGACGTGCAAGATGTTGTTTTTCCGTGCGGTTATACGGTCGCGCCGGACGGGGACACGATTAACCTCTATTATGGGGCGGCGGATTCAAGCATCGCGCTTGCGCATGGGAGCATACGAGCACTGCTGACCTGGCTGGACGCCAATGGACATTCGGAACATGGAAACGACCGGCGCCACAGGCAGAGTGGCGGTGGTTAGCGGTTGGGATTCCTGGTTAACAATAATTGACCCTCCCCCGGAGTTTTCGCATATGTATTCATTCTAAAGACAGATAAAGTCCTTTATTTTGATACACTTATGTAAGTGTTCATTCTAAAGGAATTTACTAGCCCAATTCGCACCAAAATTGTGCAAGTCTTGTAAGTGTTTGCATACAAAAAATTTAGTGTCTTGCGAAAACGCACAGGCAGGAGTGCCTGTGCTACTGCAGAGAAAACAAAAACGCCGGCAAGATGCCGGCGGTACGAAAGTTAGACAAAAATACCCAGGGACCACTATACACTAGAAGTAACCGTTCGTCAAGGACAAAATAGGAAAAAAGACTGGCCAGATCGCCGGAGGGGGACAAACTCCAGCGATCTGGCCGTTGGTTGATGGGAACTAGTTGGATCCGTGTTCGGATTCGTTGACGGGGGCATTCTTTTGCAGGACGTTGACGAGATGACGGCCTGTTTCGGGAACGCCAGTGCGTTCGCCGCGAACGATTTCGGCGGCCTTCATGGGGTGGCCATAGACATCGGCGCTGGCATCGTCATCGGGGCGGATCGTAGAACCCTCGAGGGAGACACCGGCAAAGACGCCGCGTGAACGGGAATAGCTGAGAATCTCGGCGCGCATCCAGGCGTCGGTATCCGCAGAAGCATCACGACCCTTTGGACCACCGGCGATGGAAGCGTCGGCGCCCAACTTCACCTTGCTGCTGAGGATCGAGTTCATACCGCGGCCGTTCATGACCAAGAGGATCAAGTCGGTCGCTTCGCCGCCGATTTGGAAGCCTACGCTGCCGCCTTCAAGGGCGTACATCGCAGGAGCTCCCCAAGGGCCGCGGAAGTGTTCGCCGGTACGGCAAACCATCGCGCCGCGACCGAAGTCAGCACCGACTCCAAAAGCGAGCTTCTTGACGCCAGGAATGACGATAACGCATTCAGCCTTTGCGAGAAGATCGTGTGGAATGTTGTCCGGAATGTTGAGGACTTCCTGAAGGACCGTGCCGCATTCTTCGAGGCGTTTTTGTTCCTTGTTCAGTTGCCTGGCATAAACCGCGCCCGCAACGAGCGAGAGACATGCTGCTGCTACCATGAGTTTCTTCATTGCTGACCTCCAAGGTCAAAACATCTTGAGCTGACTTTTTGATTCCAAATAAATTCTTGATTGAAGAACCTTCAACACAGTTTCTTTTGTGAGAGGGTTATGCGTTACCCGACTCTCAGGCGGGCGTTGCTGCAGATTTCAGTTAAGAGCTTTTCTTGTTGCCGACGACCAGCAAGCCGACTCCTCCAAGGAGGACAAGGCCACCGAGAATCGGAGAAATAGGAACACGGTCTTTCGTATCCGCTGTGATATGCATCGGGCCAACGTCCAGCACTTGTTCATGACGGGTATACGTGAAGCCTTGATAGGCCAATACCAGAGCGCCAAGAACTATCAAAACGACTCCGGCTAGAGAGATTGGTTTCATGTAGTGGACTTCTTAGTCACGAACTTGCCAAAACCAACAAAGAATCGATAAAAGCAACAAGAGTCCAGCCGCTGACTAAACCCAAAAGGCCCAGGACGAGTAGCACGGTCGGGAATGTCCACAGTATCTTCATCTCCGCTTAACTTTTTCGGTAGAGCGAGTCCAGGTCGAGGCCGTGAGGCTGGATGGACTGCTGAGCGGCGACCCTACGCTCTTGCTAAGCCGTGTAAAGGAAGAGTAGACGAGTTGAGCTTAGACGTCTGTCCCGTTGTGCACACCCTTAGCGATCCGTGGGACGAGAGGAATTCGAGGCCAGAAGGGGAAAAGAGCGCGCGAGGGCAGGGAGCGCCGCCGCCGGATGGAGAATTGGCGGAAACGGCTAAGGGGCGGAGTGCACTTCCGGGGATGGGAATACAACTTCCCGGGCGCGGACGACAAAGCGGCTTGGAGCTGCGCCGAGGTAGTCAAACGGGAAGCAGGTGATGAGGGTGAGAGTAGGGACAGGCGTTCCGTTCAAGACATCGACCTTGCTGGCGGGAGCGACTTGAGTGGATTCCACGAGGTATTGAAAATCGCCAGCGGAAGTCTTGAGAGTGATGGCGTCGCCCGGCCGGATATTGCGGAGCGGGCGGAAAAAAGTGTCGCGGTGGCCGGCGAGAGCGATGTTGCCGGGTGTTCCGGGCAAGGCAGTTTCGGGGATGTGGCCGACGGCGCGGCGCAGAATAGTGTGGGAATCCCCTTGAACGACGATAGCTTTGAGGTGAAGACGAGGAACCTGGATTTCGCCGATCACGCCGCCTTCGACAAGAGCAGGCGACGGCAGTTGCGGGCTGCCAGATTCCTTCTCCAACGTGGCTTCGAATTTCGACTGTTCGTAGGCTTGATAGGCATAAGCGTCCACAACGACGTAAACGGAATAGCCGAAGAGGCAGAAGCCGATGGCGAGGAAAAAATAGGACGCGAGGCCAGAGATTCTGGAGCTTGCGCGCCGCGGTCTAACTGAGGCGACAGCGAATGATTTCACGAGGCGCCTTTATCTGGTGTCGCGGGAGGCTTGCCGGAATCCACGGCAAAATAGCCGGGGCGATAGCGAACGTGAAGATCACCGCGGCCGGGAGCGGAGACTTTTACCTGGATTTTGCGGAAGGATGTGTCGGTGGCTGGCTTTTCCGGCGCGAAGCCAAGCGTGTATTGATCACGCAGATCCCGGGCGATGAGCGCGGAGATGCTGGCGATGGTTTCGGCGGACTGCGGGAAGTAGGCGATGCCGCCGGTGCTTTTGCTGAGGCGGCGAAGGACGCCTGGATTTTCTTCCTGGCCTTCACCCTGGAGGACGATGGAATAGATGATCACTTGGGAGCGTTGCGCGAGAGCGAGGATCTGGGAAAACTTTTGATGGCTGGCGTTGTCGCCGCCGTCGCTGACGATGATGAGGGCCTGTTTCTCACAATGGCCGAAACGCAGATGATTGAGGGCTTCGGCTACCGCGTCATAGAGGGCGGTTCGCCCGCGAGCGGAAACGGCCTTCAGAGCCGTCTCCAAATCTTTAGCGTTATGGGTGAACGGCTTTCCACCGAGGATTTGCAGCCAGACGTCATCATTGAAGTCGACTACGAACATTTCGTCTTGGGGATTGCTGGAATGCGCGAAGGCGGAGACGGCGGCGGTGACTTCGGCGACCTTGGGGCCCATGCTGCGGCTGTGATCGACGACGAGGCCCACGGTGACGGGAGCATCTTCCTGCTGAAAGAGAGTGAGTTTTTGTGGGCGGCCGTCTTCAAAGACGCTGAAGGCTTCCTGTGTTAAGCCAGGAACAACATTGCCATGTGTGTCCGTCACGCGGACGGGAAGCGCGACGAGTTCTGACTTCACCGAGATCGTGGAGGAAGAGGCGGAAGCAGGAGGTGGCAATTGCTGCGATTGCGAAAGAGCCACGGCACTGAAGAAGAGGAGAAAAATGGCGAGTGGATAGCACCAGGGTGACGGAGCGAAGTTGAGCGGCCGGTTCATCGGAGTCACTGACGAATCTCCTTACGCCGCGGGAGGAAGATGATGGATCAAACCCGCGGCGCATTGGAGTTTCCTTACAACTTATGAATGGCCTAGCTGGTTCTTAGCTCGAAAAGCGCTTGAGAAGAAGCGCGGAGCCGAGCGACAACAAGCCGAGCAGCGCGATTAGCGGAAGATGGCTAGCGGTCTGCGGGAGTTCCTTGGTTTCCACAACAGGCGCCGGAGTTGCTGCGACTTCCGCGGGAGCCGGGGTGACCATAATCACTTCGGCTACGGGAACTTCTTTCTGATCGGGGGTTACGGCGATGATCGGAGTGGATTTGATGTCCGTGTCGTCAGCGGCGAGTGCCGGGATTGGTTCTTTCACGATCACAGCCAGTTCGATGGCTCGCTTTTTGGAATAAACAAATTCCTGGCCGAAATTATCGCCGGGATAGAACCAGGCCTTGAGAGCTTCCGGGTTGTCGCCGGCGCGCTCGGCGAATTTCACTACGGTGTCGCCCGTCGGCTTGAGGCGATAGTTGTTGATGGCGAGAACGGTGGTGATGAGCTGCGAGCCATCGGCGGAGAAAATCTGGACGATGTGGCGGTCTGCGGCGGAATCAAGCAAGACAAAGGTGTAGGTTCCGGCGGGCAGAATCTGTCCGGGGATTTCCACGGGCTGGCTAAAGGTCATTACGGTTTTTTTGTTCCACTCATCCGCACGGGCGCCGGTGGATAACGTGGCGCCGAGCAGTGTGAGTGCTAACACTGCGAAAATTGTCCTCATGAACTTCATTTGCATTTCCTCCGAAATTTTCGAATCGATTTGTGACTGGAGCCATCATGATAGAGCGGGGCAGAAGGAGAAGCTGTTCATAAGCGCACAGTTTTGCTGATTATTTTGCGGATTTCGACGAAGAAAACAGCTTGCTGCTCAAGATCTGGCGTAGGCGGCAATGAGACGGCGTGAGAAAGCGATGAATTTTCGGGAAGCAGGGCCGGACCTATTAGCCAATTGTTCGCTGGCCCACCAGAGGAAAACAGCTGCAAAGGTGGCGAGAGCCAAAACGAGAAACACGGCGGTAAAGAGAACCAGCGAGACCAAGAGCTCGTGAACGTAGTAAGAGTAGAGATCAAGTGCCGTGATCGTGATTCCCGCTCCGCTGCCACATTTGATGGTGTTTATTCTGGTCAACGAATCTCCTTTCCTTGGCCCGGTGGCCTTATCTCGGTGTCTGCTGAGACATCGCAGGTGCAACAGTGGCGGTTGGGGCTGCCGATTTCAATTGATCAAGAGAGGCCAAGACGCTCTGCCACTGGGCAGTGTCCTTCTTCGGTTCCAAAGGAAGAGAGAGGTCGGAATAGAAGCTCAGAATGTTTTCGCGCAGATCGTATGAAGTGAGATCGAACTTACGCGCGGTCAGCTGACTCAAGAGCTTTGCATAAGTTTCGTCGGTCAAAGCATACTCGGCTGCCTTGGTTTCCTTTCCGGTGTCAAAATCGGTGTTGGCCAGATCCAGCGAACCGGAAGCGACTTGCTTCAGATAAATGCGGTATTGGTCAACGGTCGTGTTGATGCTCTTGAAATACATGTCCTCGGTCTGCGCTGTGGGGTTGTTGAACGCCAGGGCTTTGAAGGGGCCAATCTTTGGCATGAATCGCAGGATCGCAGACCAGAAGCGCGTGCCGAAATCGGGTTTTGTGTAGTCCTTGCCCCACTCTTTTTCGTAATCGGAGCGCGAAAGCCGGTAGAGAAACTTCTTCTTTGCAAAGTCCGGTGTCTCTCTCATCATGTCTTTTTCGTGGGTGCGAAGGGCGATCTGCGTCATTTGCGGGATCATGCGGCTGACGGCGAAACGATAGGACCCAATGGCGAGATCCTCGTGTACGAGCACGTCTTTCAGCTCGACGCCGTAGACGATGGGGAAGGTGCGCTCGAGGAGTGGCTTGGAGACCTGGAATCCGATGAAGTCGTGATATTGCTGCGACGCATAGCGATTCTTCGCCACCTGAACCATGTCGAATCCGAATTCCGTCTTGAGATGCGCGGTATGATCTTCGGCGTACCTGACGGAATTACCGAACTTCGCGCGCAGCTTGGGGTATTGAATGGCAACCGATGCGTTGACGGCAGGATGGCCGGCGATATCGGAAGCGTAGTGCGCGAGAGCGCCCAGAGCGAAGGCGTACTCGTCGGCATCCTGGCTTTGCGCAAGAAGCTCTCGGACGAAGTCACCGCTGCGGACGTAGTGAACTAAATTGCTGAACTCCACGCTGCCAAAAGGATAGTAGCCCAGGTCCTGAATGACGGCGCCCCCGTAGGCGTAACTGTGAGCTTCTTTCAGTTGCGCCTCTGTGAGCGTGGGAAACCGCTTGAGAAGAAGGGGGCTGATCTCCGTGGTCCACACCAGGTCCACGATTTCTTCGTGCGTGAGAACGGAGTATGCGCGCGAAACGCTGCTGCATAGCAGAAGAATGAAAATCGCTGCAATTGCGCGAATGGCCCACGGATGCCAGTCAAAGGCAGTCGAACATTTTGGAAATGGTGTCCTACTTCGTTCTTCTGAGTTCATAAACGAGTTTCTTCGCTTCCTTCATTCGCTCATTGTAGAAAGCTGGACTGATCAGGAGCTTCTTCTGTCCTAACCGGAGGTCCGTCTTGATGCCTCGCTTGGAGAGGAATAAAGAAAGCGCCAAGTAGGTCTTGATCTCTTTTTCGAGAAACGCAATTGCATGGCGCCTAGAATCATTCATCGCTCACCTCCGGCTTGCTGAAGTTGCAAAGTCTAGATGCGTCCAAGAAGCACAAGAATGACGACAACGACGAGAACGAGCCCCAGGCCGCCCGTCGGCATATAGCCCCAGTCTCTGCTGTGCGACCATCGCGGCAGCGCGCCAAAGAGCGCTAAGATCAAAAAGACGATTAAGATAGTTCCGAGCATTGTTTTCTCCTTCAGAAGTGAAACATTTCTACGACATTGAGATTCGCCGCCCCAGCGGATACCAGATCCTGCAAAGATTTCCGCGCCGGGCCGGCTGATATTTCAACAAAACAGCTTCGCGGGCGTTAGATCACGACGCTAATAGAGAAGCGCGCGCCGGGATAGTACGGGTTGTACATGTAGTAGCCGCCGTCAACGTAGTCGATGTAAACGTCATCGGTGTAATACCAGCCTGCCGGCCAGGGTTGGACGAATCCAAACCAAAAACCGTCGTACCGGAAGCGTGAATATCCGCTGACCAGGACTGGCTCGCCCATGCGGAAGTTATGTCCGCGCCCAAAATTGGAGCGGAAACGGTCATCAGGAATTCGGCCGCTGCCTCGGGCACTCAGGCGAAGAGCCGGCTGAGAGCGTTGAGTCTCCATGGCTTGCTGTGTGCGCTGGGGAGGGTGCGAATAGCCCGCTTGCTGTTGGTGAACTTGCTGTTGCTGCCCGCTGGTTGCTGCTGATGTTGTTTCGGGGCTTGGGCTTGTTGCTGATGTTGTGGCTGTTCTTGTTTCGGTGCCTGAGCTTGTTGCTGATGTTGTTGCTGTTGTTTCGGAGCTTGAGCTTGCTGCTGCTGGTGTTGTGGCTGTTGTTTCGGAGTTTGAGCTTGTTGCTGATGTTGTGGCTGTTGTTTCGGAGCTTGAGTTTGCTTCTGAGTCTCAGGCTTAGCCTGTTCATGCTGTTGCGCGGGCTTGGTTTTCTCCTCTGGTTTTTCCTGCCGGGCACTAGCTGAAGCGATCAATCCTAGTAACGAGAATGCAGTTATGCCAATGATTCGAATGGAGTGCATGATGTTGCCTCGGTTGCATCTACGTGTGCGCTTGTCACTCTTCCAAAATGCTGCGCCTGTTGTTTCCGCTACTTACTTCCCAATCGCGGACGACGAGCCTTGCGTTTGGCGTTCTTTCGGGGCTTCGCTAACCAACGTGGATATTTGAGAGGGAGTGGAACAATCCAAAGACGTTGAGGAGCCACAACACCACGCAGATCACCACTACCGCGTTCAAGATTGATTTGATGCTAGCCGCCATGGGGATGAAACGATTCACCAGCCAAAGCAGCACGCCCACGACGATCAGGGCCAATAGAATTTGAATGAGAGGCATACTTTTTACCTTTCTGTCTGTGTTGCGAGACACTTCTACGCAAAACCCAAGAACGGCTAGATGCTCTGCCCGGCACGGAAAACCTGCTAAATCACTATCCTTCAGCGAAGCGCTCGATTTCGATCCGGACGGGCGGTGCCGTTCACGTGTTGTTCGAGTTCCTCAGTAATGATGCGGGCCGTGGAGACTTAGCTGAAGAAGAAGGATTGGCCAACACCACAATCCTTTTGCCGCAACACAATTGTGGACTTCGGAGAGACGTGCGTCTGTCCTCTTGTATACAGTTTCGAAGGTTGCTTGGGCACGGAATGGAAAGGAGGCAGTGCGGATGACACGCGGGAAACTGCTGGAACTTCGCTTTATTCGGTTACGTTCCAGACATACAAGAAAGAAGCGTCGCTGGCGGTGGCGACCTTGCGGCCGACTTTCCGGGTGGCACGATTCAGAGCGGAACGAACTTTTTCTTTTGATCCCACTAAATCAACGAGTGGAACTTTAATGGCCGCACCGGCTTTTAGACGGTCGAGGTCTTTGAGGATGGTGGTGACAATCAGTTTGTGCTTTCCACTGCGACCTTGCGGGACATCCAATTGCACCATGGTCTTGAAGTGCGTGGGTCCGGATTTCAACTGAGCGCTCCCCATAAAGACCCCCCCTTATGCTGAAACCTTAAATAGAGGTATCGTTATCGTATCTCGCCGTAGCGAAATCTGCAAGTAAAAGGATAGAATGGCAAAACTACGCGCCGAAAGAGCTTCATCGACGCAAGAGGCGAGTCCTCCCCTCGGACAAGCAAGCCGCTTGGCTCCGCATAAAGCCGCAGTTCGGCTCTCAAAAGATTCCAAAAGATCTGACCCGTATGACTTGCTTGCCGCTAGCTTTTAGGCGAGGAAAGATTCCATGTTCGATTCGAGAACTCACTTTGCGCAAGTTCCGTTAGAGGTTGTCCAAAAGATTGTGGAAGAACAGATTCAAAAGGCAACCACGAGCGAAGCAAAGCAACCGATTGATGATGAAACGTTGAGCGAGGAGGTGGCAGGAGGATTCATCGTTCGGCCGCTCACGCTGTCCCAGAAAGAGACACCAAACTAATTATGAGTCCTAGAAACAAGATACCCAAGGCAATCTCCGTCGAGAAGGACGGGTTCAATGCGCAAGCCTTTTTGGACTCCGCCGGTGTTGCAAGAAAAGTCAAAGAGTTCAAAAAAAGTGACGTGGTCTACTCGCAGGGCGATCCGGCCACGAGCGTAATCTATTTGCAGGCAGGCAATATAAGGCTTTCGGTCGTCAGTGAAAGCGGCAAAGAAGCGGTCGTCGCCATTCTGGGACCGGGAGACTTCTTTGGGGAAGGATGCCTGGCCGGTCAGTCCGTTCGGATGGGGACCGCCCGAGCCATTGTTCCAAGCACTACGCTCGTCATTGAGAAGAAGGAGATGTTCAAGGCGCTACATGAGCAGCATGGCCTCTCTGACAGATTCATCGCGTTCATGCTGGCCAGGAACATCAGGGTTGAAGAGGACCTGATCGATCAACTTTTCAACTCCAGTGAAAAGCGGCTAGCCAGGACGCTGCTATTACTCGCGCGTTACGGCAAAGACGATTCGCCGCACGCCGTGCTGCCGACAGTTTCGCAAGAAACACTGGCCGAGATAGTTGGCACAACGCGCTCGCGGGTGAACTTCTTCATGAACAAATTCAGGAAGCTTGGGTTCATCAAATACAACGGAGTCATTCAGATTAATACTTCTCTGTTGAGCGTCGTGCTCCACGATTGAAGCGGGCCGCCATATTCCAGTTGCCGTGGCGCAAAATCAACCGACTGGACTCATGATTGAATCGACGTAATGCCCGACTGAAGATCAGTTCAACGAAACCGGCCATCTAAGCACGCTTCCACGCACCGGCTCTTTTCGCGGCAAACGAGGATTGATCGAATGGATTGGTTTCGAATCGCATTCCATGGCGATTGCAGCGAGACACGCGGCCCGTCCGATCAATTGAATCTCATGGCCGGTAGGATCGCGCGCGGTACAAGAGTACATCTCCAGGGAAGCAATCTCTTCATCGCCTTCACCAAAAATGCCTCCGGAAAAGAAGATGCACAGTCCAAAAAGTGCGGCGTTCCGAGCAATTTCTGCGGTATCCGCAACATCGTCTTCCGGCAGAGAAATTAGAGAAACCATGTTCCCGATCTGGCAATCGAGTGCGGTGCAGATTTCATTCAGAATCAGGGGAACGGGCGCTCGGACGGCAATCGACCGAAGTATTTGCGATTCCGCTTCCAGCAAGTATTGGACTTTGCCCTCAAAATGATGGGGCTGCCACGGAATCAGCCGCTTTACGCGCTGACGGAAACGCTGCTCATCCATTGCACTTCCCCCGCTGTAACTCATTTCCATTGTCGATTGTGCTTCGCTCCATCCGAGCGGTTGACGGCCGCCTGTCTTTCATCGCATAAAGGGCTCGATCAGCTGCGTACAGAAGGGTTCCGACGGTTGCGGCGTCGTTCGGATGACTGGCAATTCCGACGCTCACCGAAAGTGAGGGCGCTTCGGTCTCTTTCGCAAGAAGATCGCAAATCCGCCGTGCCACTAAGGTTGCTGCAGCCATCCCCGTTTCCGGCAGGACCAGCGCAAACTCATCGCCCCCGTGGCGCGCGGCGGTGTCTATGGAGCGGCAGCAGTCTTTCAGGATTTGTCCGAGCCGGCAGAGGGCCCGGTCACCCGTGGGATGCCCAAATCGATCGTTGATTACTTTCAATCCATCGAGGTCCAGCAAAATAAGTGCGAATTCCCTGCTGGTCCGGCCGGATCGAGAGATCTCCGCGTGCAGTACTTCGAAAAGGTGGCGGTGATTGGCCAAACCGGTGAGTGAATCACTAGATGCCTGGTGGCGCAGATGTTCTTCAAGGGTTCGCTGTTCTGTGACGTCAACGGCGATGATTTCGTAGCCGGCAAAATTGCCGGTTTCGTCGTAGACACCTCGACCGCTTAACCGAGTTTTCAGAATCGTTCCGTCCTTGCGTTTCCATTCGATTTCGACCGGCTCGATTCGTCTTGCTTCCGCGGAGTGCCCCACTAGCGATGATCCATTGCCGAAGCTCGAGAGGAGCTCCGTCGAATGATTGGCTGCCAGGAGTTCCTCTTTGCTTTCGTAACCGAGCATGCTTGCGAGAGCTTGATTGACAGCGATGGTTTGACCTTCCGCGTTGCATCGAAATATTCCGTACGAAGGGTTATCCGCCAGCGCGCGATAGAGGGATTGGGAATGACGCAAGGCTTTTCGGGCATCCTCCAATTCCGCTCGGAGTTTCTTTTCATTCAGGGCTTGACGAACTGCCATTGGCAATTGAGCGACGCGGTCGCGGTCCACGTAGTCGAATGCCCCATCGGCCGCCAGTTGAGCGATAGACCCAATTCCTGCGGCATTGGCCACAAAGAGCAGAGGAGTCTCCTGCAATTCCCGATGGAGGACTTGCAGTGCCTGAGGTCCTTTCACATTGGGGCAGGGGTACTCGGCAACCACGACATCGTAGGATTGCGAGCGCAAGCGTTGCGCGCACTGGGCCAGGTTCAAAACAAAATCGGCGCTCACCGTAAATTGAGCTTTTTTCAGTTCTTCTAAGCAATTATCCACCACATCAGCATCGCGATGGGCGAAAAGGACCCGGAGCGGGCGCCGTCGATGAGAACCTTTGCTCTCCGCATGGAGACTCGCCAAATCAGACTGCAAACCGCTCTGAGTCAGGCTTGACATGGAGGCACACATGGCCGACGTCAGCCGCTCACATATCAGGATGAGCTGCTAGGAGGTCGACCCCTTCCGGCTGAGGATATGCCGCCAAGAAAGTGCAGTCTGTACCGTTTTGAACATGCACACAATCAAGCGGGTACACCCTGGAGGTCAGCGCGGTGGGCCAGCGCTGCGAATGCTCTAACGACTGGAGAAATCGACGCCAATGTTCAAAATGGGACAGAGGATAGTTTCCCTCTGATACAAAATGAATTGGCTGGCTAGGTGCCAAAAGGGCATCGGGAGAGAAGCGATGAAGTGTTGTCCGGAGTGTGAAAGTTTACGGATGCATCCATCAAGGCGGAAAGGAATTGTGGAGAGAACAATTCTTGCGCTGATTTTTGTCAGGCCGTTTCGCTGCGAAAAGTGTGACACCCGTTTTTACCGGTGGGCCTTCTCCGCCAATCCTCAGGCGACGCCGCTCACCTAGCAGGGGGTCGCTCCGGCGAAGAAAACACCGCCTGCGTCTGACAAGCTCCAGCGCGTAAGACACACATTCGCCCGCGAACTCGATAGAACCAATCTTCAAGACTTTAGATCCAGCGGCTCTTCGAGTTTGGCTGATCGTGCGCTTGGTGCTTTTGTCTCAATCTTATTAATGGCTGTCTGGATGACTATGGCGCCAATTCCAATAGGCATCTTGCTGGTTGTGGTTTAACTTTGAATACTCACGATAATCTTTGTGCTGGTCGCCAAGATACTGACGGTAAAAGCGGTCTTCGTCGTTGTCCCAGTTGTGGTAATCCTTGTGCGAACGATCATAGACGCGAACTTGCTTCTTTTCGTCTCGATGGTCGTCTTGTGTTGCGGCGCTGGTTCGAATCGCCATAGGCGCGGTAAGCGCGGCGCTTAGGAAAATAAAACCCAGGTATCTGTATGCCGCCTTCATTTTGCAGTCCTCCTCAGCTTGAGAATTCACAGTTCGTTTTCTCAGCCTGGCCCGAGTATGCAGTCAAGCGCTGGCAAAAGATGTTCGATACAGGACATGAGCGTGGCGTGCGTGAGTTGTTTACTTTTCCTCACTTCTTGGTTTTCCTGGCGCCGGGATTGGGCACAAATCGGTAGCCCAGGCCCCGAACGGTCAGCAGATAGCGCGGTTTCGCTGGCTCCGGCTCGATATATCTACGCAAACGGACAATGAAGTTATCGATCGCTCGTGTATCGGTGTCTTCGTGCAGGTTCCAGACTTCCTGCAACAGTTGTTTGCGAGAGACGGGGCGACCGCTGTTACGGATCAGGCAGCGGAGGAGATCAGACTCCATCATGGTGAGGGGAATGACTTGGTCGCCGACGCGCAGTTGCAGGTTCTGAAAGTCGACGACTTTGTCGTCGAAACGAAAAGATTCGCCGGAAGTTACATCGGCGCTCGGCGAAGAAGCAGCCTGCGAGGCCGCGGGTTTGACGGAACTGATCCAATTCTTGCGGCGAAGTAGACTATCGATGCGCGCGATGAGAATGGCGAGATTGAAAGGTTTAGGCAGGTAGTCGTCGGCACCGGATTCAAATCCGTTGAGAACATCCTCGGGGCGGCCACGAGCGGTGAGCATCAACAGGGGAGTGTAGTTCTGACTCTTGCGCAACTCGCGCGCAACCGAAAATCCGTCCTTACCAGGCAGCATGACATCCAGCACCAGAGCATCGAAGGTTTCGCGGTCCTTCAGCAGCCGTTTCAAGGCGTCCTCGCCGGTGTCGCTGATCTGTACAGTATGGCCCTCTGCTTCGAGATTGAAGCGCAGCCCTTCCGCAAGGTGCGCTTCATCTTCCACAATCAGCAGCCGGCTCATGCGTGATAAACCCTGGGAAGGCGAATCGTAAACGTGCTGCCACATCCTTCCCCTTCACTTTCGGCGAAAGCATCACCGCCATAGCGGCGGGCAATCGAGCGCACGATGAAGAGGCCGAGACCTGTGCCCTTCACCTTCTCCGCTTTGGAATTCGAGGCGCGATAGAAGCGCTTGAAGATTCGTTTCACTTCATTTCGGGGTATGCCGATGCCGCGGTCCTGCACGCGCAGGAGAACCGTGTCGATATCAGGGGTGAGCAGATCCACAACGATGGATTTCTTGTCGCCGGAGTATTTGATGGCGTTGTCCAGCAAATTGAATACAGCGGTGCGAAGTTCTTCGGGATTGCCCAAGACCAGGATTTCCTGCGGCGGGGTAAGGCCGAGAGACAAAACCTCCGGTGAGAGATTCTGACGAAGGCGCGCGAGGTCCAGAACTTCGCGCACAATCGAGGAGAACCGCACTTCCTGCCAATTCTTCCGTTCGCTTGCATGACGAACTTCGCCGGCTTTCAGGACTTGTTCGACGGTTCCAAGCAATCGGTCCGTATCATCCAGCATGATGCGATAAAATTCACGGCGCTTGGCTTCGTCCAAGTTGCGGCCGGCCAGCGTTTCCAGATACAGGCGGATAGAAGCGATCGGAGTTTTCAGTTCGTGAGTGACGGCGTTGAGAAAACTGTCTTGCTGTTCATTGCGCCGGATTTCACGGACAAGGAAAATGGTGTTGACCACCAAACCAGCGATCAGCAATCCGAAAAAAATTATGCCGAGGACGAGCGGGACAACTTGACGCCAGTGGAAGATGATCCAACTGACGTTGAGCACGATTGTCAGGGCGACGAGACATACCCCGAGCGCGATGAAGAAGGCGATGGCTTTGGTTCGGCGCGTGATGCGCATGACGTCTTAGTTTACGCCAGGGCGGTGTCAGCGCCACATAGGATGGTTCAGTCGCCGCTGGATATCGAAAGTGGAGCGACGGCTGAGCTAGCCGGAAGTGCAACCGTAGGCTGCCGGGCTCCGGCTTCATCCGCAGATAGCGCCAGCTTGTGGCGCTTAACGTCTTTGGCGAGGCCGAGCGCTCGCAACACGCAGATCCCGTACCAGTTCATGTCGATTTCGTACCATGCAAGACCATGGCGGGCCGACTGCGGCACTGCGTGGTGATTGTTGTGCCATCCTTCGCCGAATGTGAGTATGGCAACCCAGAGGCTATTCTTGGATGTGTCCTCCGTGAGGAAGCGGCGCGAGCCCCACATGTGCGTGGCGGAATTCACCAGCCAGGTGGCGTGGAGGCCCACCACGGTTCGGAGGAAGATGCCCCACAAAAGGAAAGGCCAGCCGCCAATCGCGAAGACAGCGATGCCCAGCACTGCGATGGGAACCCAGTGGTACTCGCTGATCCAAACTTGAAACTTGTCCTTCCGCAGATCGGGGACATAGGGCAAAAGTTCCTTGGTGCTATTGTGCATGGCCTTGCCCGTCATTATCCAACCCATGTGGGCCCACAAGCCGCCATCGCGCGGGGAATGGGGATCACCTTCTTTGTCGGTGTTCTGGTGGTGGACCCGATGCGTGCCCACCCAGGCGATCGGTCCGCCTTCGAGGGCCAGCGCGCCGCAAACCGTCAGAAAATATTCCACCCACTTCGGCGTCTTGTAGCCGCGGTGGGTGAGCAAACGGTGGTAGCCCATGCCAATGCCCCAGCTTCCGGAGACCCACCAGAGAAAACACGCCAGCGCCAGTGCTTTCCAGGTGAAAAAGAACAACGCGGCAACCGCGCCGATATGAAAAGCAAGCATGAATGAGGATGTAGTCCAATTAATTGGTTGAGAAAAAGTTTTGTCGCGAGTGATGGTGCTCATGATTTCCAAAGTAGCATGCGGGGCGGCGGGCTTCTGTAATACTTGTGTAATCCCTCGGCGGGAAGTTCCATGGAATTTGTGGTGAAAAAGTTAAGAGGAACTTAATTTCCCCATCGGCTTTGGCTACAGACTTCTCTTCCCTTTCCAAGTTGATGGTGGGGTGAGGCCATACGGCCAGGGAGCCAATTTTCGCCTCTGAAGTCGTTGCGGATCTCGCGGAAAAAACGCCGCAACTAAGGTATACTGTAATAGACCAAATTCCAGAACAAAGGCACCGTCACCCGAGCGCGTCGGGATGAAAGTTGTTGTCATGACGGTGGCCGCGGCGAATCTACCGCCAGATTTGAAATTCGTACCCTGCCTTCCTAATTGCCACAAAAGCTTGCGCTCTTCTTCTTGGGCGAGGTGTGGTGTGCAGGAAGCATTGACAGTTTCAGGAATACCGTTGAGGGAGAAAACGCTTGGCTCTGCTTACTCAGGAAAAGCACGATCTGATGGGGAATCTACTTAGCCTCGGGAAGAGCCGGGGCTATGTGCTCAATGAAGAAGTGAACGATGTTCTCTCTGCCGAGGAACACACTACCGAGGAGATCGACAATCTTTTTTCGTCCTTGGAGCGTGACGGCACCGAAATCTTCGAGGACATATCCGCAGCGAAAGCCGCGCATACCACGCTCGAAGTTACCCAACGAATCGAACTTGGCCCTAGAAACGATGCGATCCACGAGGAAGAGGCCGAGATCGAGCGGCCGGTGCACTCCGTTCAGAAGAGCACCGATCCGGTCAGCACCTATTTGCGTGAAATGGGTGTCGTGCCCCTTCTGAACCGAGAGACCGAGATCGCTCTTGCCAAGCGCATGGAGCGGGGCAAGCTGCGCGTACTGAAAACCGTCTCGCGCTCTCCGCTCGTGGCCAAAGAGTTGATTACCGTGGGCGAGGAACTTCGTAAAGGAACACTCTCGATCAAAAGAGTCCTGCACATCCAGGAAGAGGAACTTACGGATGACAAGGTCGAAGAGCACTTGCGGCAGACGCTGCGGACCATCAAGCACATCGAAAAGATCTTCCAGCTAGGCCGGAAGCAAAGCCTGAAGCTCCAGAACACGGCAAAGTCCGATAAGCCGGCTCACCTTCGGGCTCGGCGCCGACTGGCACGGACGCGCATTGAGATTTCGCACCTGGTGCGCTCCATCGAATTCAGCGATGCAGAAAAGAGGCGGCTGATCGATGTTCTGCGGCTCACCGTCGAACGGCTACACACGCTTGAGCGTGAGATCGGCCGCCTGGAGCGCCGCGTCAATTCCGCGAGGTCCGATAATGCAACCGGAGCGCGAGAAGAATTGCGGGCGCGCCGTGCGGAACGGAAAGACATTGAACAATCGGGTGAAGTTGGTTTCGATTCGCTAAAGCGTGCGCTCACGGCCATCCGGCAGGGCGAAGCGGAAACCGAGCTGGCGAAGACAGAACTGACAGAGGCGAACCTCCGTCTGGTGGTCTCCATCGCCAAAAAATATACCAACCGCGGGCTGCAATTCCTCGACTTGATTCAAGAGGGCAACATCGGTCTGATGAAGGGCGCAGACAAGTTCGAGTGGCGCCGCGGATACAAGTTCTCCACTTACGCCACCTGGTGGATTCGCCAGGGCATCACTCGCGCGATCGCAGATCAGGCACGCACCATCCGCATTCCTGTGCACATGATCGAGACGATCAACAAGCAAGCTCGTACGAACAGGCAGCTCGTGCAGGAGCTTGGGCGCGAACCAACTTCCGAGGAACTCGCAAGACGCATGGATCTTTCGCTCGATGCGGTTTGCAAAACGAAGAAGATTGCTCAGCAACCGATGTCCTTCGAAACACCTATCGGTGAAGACGAAGAATCCCACCTGGGCGACTTCGTCGAGGATAAAGGCGTGGTGTCGCCATCGGACGCCGCCATCCATCTCAACTTGAAGGAACATCTGGCCTCCGTGTTGAAGACGCTGACGCCGCGCGAGGAAAGAATCATCAAGATGCGCTTCGGCCTGGAAGACGGCAACGAACTGACGCTCGAGCAGGTCGGACAGTCCTTTGCCGTGACGCGCGAACGCATCCGCCAAATCGAAGCCAAGGCACTGCGTAAGCTGCGGCACCACACGCGTTCGCGACGATTTAGGATTTTCCTCGAAAGCTCATACTAAAAGAGGGGTGCAACTCCCGTTTCGCCGGGCAAGCAAATTGCCCCTCCCTCCTATTTGTGTGTTAAGAAGTTTCTCGCTATCGCGTCTTAGGTTGTAGAAGAGCCGAGGAGGATACTTGGCGGCCGCGATAGAAACGATTATGGTGACACAAGCAGCGGCAGAGCTTGAGGAAGTCTTTCGGGCGCACCAAGCCTGTGTCCTCAAAGCCGCTTACCGCGTAACGGGCAGCATGGCCGACGCCGAGGATGTCGCCCAATCCGTCTTCCTTCGATTGGCCCGTGGGACCCTCGACCACAGCCGTATCTCCAATCTTCAGAGTTACTTACACCGGTCGGCCGTGAATGCAGCCCTCGACTTGATTCGGTCAAGAGGCCACCGCGAGGTTGTGCCAGTCGAAGCGGCCGACGAAGTGCAATCCAATCCCAGCTTGTCTCCGGAACGCGCGCATTCCTCGATGGAAATCAAGAACTGGCTTCGTCAAGAACTCGCCAAGCTCAATCCCCGCACTGCGGAAATGTTCACGCTGCGCTATATCGAAGGTCTGGATAATCCCGAGATTGCGCGAATGATGAACACATCGCAGGCGGTGGTCGCCGTCACTCTCCACCGGACTCGCGCACGACTAAAGAAAAGCCTCCGTGGTTTTAGAAAAGGTGCATCATGAAATTTTTTCGATCGAAGCAAGACGCTCGCCTGGATCAAGCGATCTCAGAACTCCGCGCGGAACAGCCCGACGCAAAAGCACTCTCCGCTTCCGCCGAACGCGTGTGGCACAAGCTGCAAGAAGGGCTAGGCGACGAAGGCACCGCCAACGCGTTGCAGCCGATCCGTGGCTGCGCGGACATTCGCGCACTGCTGCCGGCTTTCCACCAGCAAGAACTGGCTCCGGCTCGCGCGCTCATCGTCGAAGATCACCTAAGAGAATGTGTCTCGTGCCGTTCTTACGCTCACGGCCGAGCAGTGTATGGCAAGAGCAGCGCCGAGTGGCGTATGGAAGCAGTCTCGCGCGGTTTCCAATGGAATTTCGCCAAGCTGTCTTTCGCGGCCGCGGCATTGGCCGTGCTGATTGCCGTGGCTTGGGCTGGGTATAGCTGGTACAACATCGGCCCTCCTGGCAGCCGCGCGCGCATCGACTCCCTCGCCGGTCAAGTCTATAGCATCGACTGGGCTGGCGAGCGCAGCTTAAAACAGGGCGACGAAATCTCCCAAGGTGAATTCATTCGCACGGCCGCAGATGCTCATGCTGTTGTGAGACTCTTCGACGGCTCCAAAGTGGAAATGAATCAGCGCGCGCAGTTGGGCGTCAGCGCCGACCGCCGCAACACGACCATCCATCTCAGCCAGGGCAGCATCATCGTGCAGGCCGCGCACCGTCAGACGGGGCACTTGTATGTCAGCGCTCCTGATTGCAACGTAGCCGTCACCGGCACCGTCTTTTCCGTCAACTCGGGCACAAAGGGCTCGCGCGTCTCGGTGATAGAAGGCGAAGTCCACGTCAAGCACGCTGGGATGGAGTCCATCCTGCACTCGGGCGATCAAGTTGCGACCTCCCAGAGCGTTGGCACCGTGCCCGTCAGCCAAGAGATCAGCTGGAGCAACGACCTTAACCACGAACTCGCCTTGCTCGCGGAATTCTCACAGCTTCGCCAGAAACTTGAAGCAATCCCGACGCCCGGCCCGCGTTATGAAAGTAAGATTCTTCCCCTGCTCGCGCCGGACACGGTTCTCTACGTCGGCATCCCCAATCTCGGAAACGCGCTCCAGCAGGCCAATCAAATTTTCCAGCAGCAACTTTCGCAGAGCAAAGTCTTGCAAGACTGGTGGAACAAGAGCGGCAACGCGAATCAGCATCCGACTCCCGAAGAGTTGATTGGACAAATTCAAGCCATTAGCCAGTTTTTGGGCGAAGAAGTGGTGATTACGTTCCGAGCCAGCCCCGGCGCCAACGACCATGGCCCCCTGCTGCTCGCGGAGATCAAGCAGGCTGGACTGAAGGAATACTTGCAGAATCATCTGGCCGCGACCTTGTCGAGCACGCAGGCAAAATCTGATTTGCATGTCGTGGATCAGCAGTCGCTCTCTTCGCTTGTGGCCGGTGAACGAGGAATGATCATGCTCGTCCGGCAGAACATGCTGGTTGTCGGTGGCGACGCTGCTTCCGTTCAGCAGATGAGCGCGCAACTCGACGCCGGAGCCACGCAATTTGCGGCCACGGATTTCGGGCAAAGAATCGTGAACGTTTACAGCCAGGGCACCGAAATTGTGGTCGCCGCGAATCTCGGCCAGATTCTGAACGCCACTCACACGCAGCCACAAGAATCGAATGCGCTTTCCAATAGCGGCTTCAACGACGTGAAGTATCTGATCGCCACGCGCGGCGAGACCTCCAATCATGGAGACAACCGGATCACCGTGGAGTTCAGCGGCCCAAGGCGCGGAGTCGCTTCCTGGTTGGCCGCTCCTGCCCCCATGGGATCGCTGGACTATGTTTCCGCGAATGCAGGCGCGGCCTTCTCTTTCGTCGCGAAACAACCGGCGCTCATGTTCGATGATGTGTTCAGCATGATCGGCGGGGGAGACCCCGACTTCAACAAAGGTCTCGCTCAGGCGAACGCGGAGCTCGGCCTGAATATTCGCGATGACCTCGCAAGCGCCTTGGGCGGAGAAGTGACGATTGCTCTCGACGGCCCGGTTCTTCCCACACCTTCTTGGAAAGCGATTATCGAAGTCAACCAATCCGGCGCCCTCCAGCTTGCGATCGAGAAAATGGTGCAAGCCGCTAACCGGGAAGCGCAAAAAGAAAATGAGCCTGGCGTAACCCTCAATCAAACCCAGGTCGGCGGCCGCACGTTCTATACCATCCAGCCGCAGAAGGCCGGGCTCACCATGGAGTACGACTACACTTTCGCGGACGGCTACTTGATTCTGGCGCCTTCTCGCGCACTTCTCCTCGCGGCCATTGAGACGCACGAGAATGGAACCTCGCTCGCTCGTTCCGGTTCGTTCCGTGCCCTGCTGCCAAGCGACAATCAAGCGAATTTCTCCGCGATGATCTACCAAAATCTCGCGCCAATTCTGAAACCGCTCGCTTCCCAGCTCAATTCCGGGCAGCTTGCGATTGTTCAGCAACTCGCCGCCGACTCCAAGCCAAGCGTGATTTGCGCGTATGGAGAGAGCGATCGCATCGAAGTGGCGAGCAGCGGCAAACTGCTCGACTTGAATCCAACTCTTCCGACCTTGCTCCATCTGTTGGGCATGTCGGAACATGGAACTTCGCGCCAGGCAAATCCGTAATAACATCTAGACGATGACTCCTACGATTGAGCTTGACGCGCTCGAAGTGCAACTCGGCGGCCGAACGATTCTTCATGGTTTGACGGGCGTTCTGAAGAGCCGCGCCATCGGCTTGCTTGGACCCAACGGCGCGGGAAAATCCACGCTCATCAATACGCTGCTTGGCTTCCACATTCCCTCCAAGGGAAGTGCCCGCGTCCTTGGTTTCGACTCTCACACCGGTGGTAAAGCTCTACGGTCTCTTGTTGGCTATATGCCCGAGAATGACGCGTTCATTTCAAAAATGTCCGGTGTTCGATTCGTACGCTACATGGCGGAAATTTCCGGTCTTCCTCCTGAGCAAGCGATGGAGCGCGCCCACGAGGCCTTCGTCTATGTCGGCTTAGGCGAAGCGCGCTATCGTCCGGTGGGCACCTACTCTCTCGGCATGAAACAATTGGCGAAGTTGGCCCAGGCGATTGCCCATGGTCCGAAAGTCCTGATTCTGGACGAGCCTACCAACGGCATGGATCCGCCAGCTCGCAAGCGCTTGATCGAGCTTATCCGCGAAATTCGCGAGGCCAGCGATATCTGCCTGCTACTCTCTTCGCATCTTCTCCGCGACGTGGAAGAAACCTGCGATGAAGTGCTCATCCTTCGCAACGGAAAAATTGCGTCGATCTGCAATCTTGTGGAAGAGCGTCGTGCCAATCGCAAGTTCCTGGAACTGGAAACAATTGGCGCCGAGGCGACCTTCACCACCGCGCTCGAGAGCATCGGTTGCGAATGCGCGGTTTTCACCAGCGGCCGCATAAAGGTGGTCATGCCGGACAGCGTCGAGATACGCGAGGTCTTTAAAGTTGCGGCAGATCGAGGCGTGCAAATCCGGCGTATGAATCACCGCCGCGATTCGCTCGAAGATATTTTCCTTAACGCCATGGAACAGACGGGAGTGGCTGATGGCCGTCTATAAGCGCCGGTACAACTCCTACACCGGCTCGCTGACGCCGCAGTGGTCGCGATTTTTTGTGCTGACGCGTTTTGCGCTGGCCGACCTGTTTAAATCCCGCTTTTTTGTTCTCTTGTTGATTCTTTGCATGGTCCCCTTGCTATTCGCGGCAGGCTACATCTTTGTCGCCAACAACAAGACGCTGCAGTTGTTAATGCTAGCTCGCCCGGAGGTTGGGAATCTTTTCAAAGTCGAGAACGATTTCTTCATCGTCCTCATGATTGTGCAGGCGGAGGCAGCTTTTCTTTTGAACTGCTGGGTCGGCCCCGTATTAATCAGCGGCGATCTGACCAACGGCGCTCTTCCGCTTTTTCTGAGTCGACCCTTCAGCCGGCCCGATTATGTTCTCGGCAAACTCGCTGTGCTGGGACTGCTGCTTTCCGCCGTCACCTGGATTCCCGGCTTGCTTTTGTTTGGCCTGCAGTCCGGCCTGGCGCACAACGGCTGGATCTGGTCGCACCTTTGGATGGTCGTACCTATTGTCTTTTGCTGCCTGATTTGGATTTTAGCGCTTTCCCTCCTTTCTCTCGCCGTATCCGCGTGGGTTAAGTTGAGAATTGTCGCCACGGGAGTAACCTTCATTATCTTCTTCGTCCCCGCGGGCCTCGGTGAGATGTTCAACCACATCATGGGCACCTATTGGGGCGCACTGCTAAATTTTTCGTACATGTTTCGGATAATTCTGGAGCGAGGCTTTCGCGATCCGTACCGGTTGTTGGACCGGATGTCTGAGGGCGAGATTCCCGTTGCAGCGGCTTGGTGCTCCCTGATTTTTGTCTGCTTGCTTGCGCTTGTCATTCTGAATGTGCGCCTGCGCGCACGCGAGACGGTGCACGGATGACGCCAGGCGCCCGCCAAATCGTCTTCGACAACGTCTCCAAGTTTTACGGAGAAGTTCTAGGCGTGAACAAAGTGAACTTCTCCCTAGAGCCGGGCATCACCAGCCTCGTCGGACCAAACGGCTCGGGCAAAACAACGCTGATGAACTTGCTGACCGGCCTAATTAAGCCTTCCCATGGCGCGATTTACGTCCTCGGCCTCACCGTGCAGCAGCCGGTCGAGTTCTTCCGCCAAGTGGGCTACTGCACGCAATTCGACTCTTTCCCTCCGGGCACGAACGGCTACGACTTCATTTATTGGCCGCTGCGCCTTCATGGATTTGGCCATGACCAGGCCACGAAACTCACCAACGAAGCGCTCGAGCGCGCGGGAATGGCGCAAGTCGCGAACCGCAAAGTCGCAGGCTACAGCAAAGGCATGCGTCAGCGGATTCGCCTGGCTCAAGCCATTGCACATCATCCGACTGTGCTGGTTCTCGACGAACCGCTCAACGGCCTCGATCCCATGGCTCGCGCCGAGTCGATCGCCCTGTTTGAAGCCATCGCGAAGCAGGGAATGCACGTGATCATCTCCAGCCACATTTTGGAAGAGGTCGACCGCATCTCCGACTGCGTCGTATTAATGAGCAGCGGCTATGTGGTTGCCGAAGGCCAGATTAAAGAGGTTCGGCGCGAAGTCCGCGATCATCCCATGCAGATTTTGGTGCGCTGCTCGAATGCGGCGAAGTTGGCGTCCGCGGCGTTCGAACTCGACCACGTCGTCGAAGCCAAGATTCTGAGTGATGGGCAAAGCGTCCTCGTGCGCACGCGAGACGCCGAGCAGTTTTCCCTTCTGCTCAATAAAATCGTGTCCAGCGGCTTGGTTGAAGTCGACGCCGTGGCTCCTGCAGACGACGACGTTAACTCCATCTATCAATACCTTATCGGAACGGACGGCGGCCCCGTATGAGCATCCAGGAATCCGTCGCTCGCGTGCAGAGTACCTTGAAAGAACAGCCGTGGCGCCTGTTTGCCAGCCAAGTTTCGATCCTCGTGCGCACCGAAGTCCGCCGCAACCTCTTCACTCGGCGCAGGATTTGGGTTTATCTGCTCGCCCTTATCCCCGTGCTTTTCCTGGGTGCTCACGATATCTTCAGCAGATACCATTTTGACTCATCCCAGATCGAGGACGATACAGAGGTGCTCGCCGGACTCATCCAGTTCTACTATCTTCGTCTGGGAATCTTCTTCGCCTGCATGGGCATTTTTACTTGGCTGTTCCGTGGCGAAATGGTTGCGCGTACTCTCCACTATCAATTCCTGGTCCCGGTCAGAAAAGAAGTTCTGGTCGTCGGAAAGTTTCTTGCTGGCGTTGTCATTTCCGTCGCGCTTTTTGAAACGGCTGTCCTGGCCTGCTTCTATCTCATTTATGAGCGGTTTGGCGCTGCCGGCAGACCGTATGTTTTTGACGGTCCAGGCCTCAGCCAATTGGGCTCCTACCTCCTGGTGACGGCTCTTGCCTGTCTCGGTTACGGTGCGGTCTTCCTCGCGCTAAGCCTGCTTTTCAAGAATCCCATCATACCCGGCGCTATGTTGATGGGCTGGGAAGCGGTCGCGCCCATTTTCCCCTCCTGGGCCCAACACCTGAGCGTCACCTTCTATCTAAAGCATCTCTGCCCCGTTAAACTCCCTGTCGAGGGCCCTTTGGCCATTTTCACAGTTGTCGCCGAACCCGTCGCTCCTTTCATTGCGGTCTTCGGATTACTGTGTTTAACCGTCGCCATCCTCGTCCTTTCCTGCTTCCTCATTCACCGCCTCGAAGTGACCTACACGGCTGAGTAGCTTCACTCTTGCGCCTTCTATCCCTCCCCAAGCCGTTCTCGCCTGTACTAACGGCCAGTTAGTTCCTACTCGTCAATAACTTTCCTGCGCCGGAAAATTCGCGCTTCTTGTCCACCTCACTCCCTTAACAGACCATGGATATTGGCGGGAAATGAGCCGCCACTGGTCCATAGCATGGCGCCCCTTCTGCAAGTGAAAAATCTCCACGTCTCTTACACCGCCCGCTCGGGTGAAGTTTGCCCTGCCTTGGCGGGCGTCAACTTTTCGCTCAACCCTGGAGAAATCCTTGGCGTACTTGGTGAGTCCGGCTCAGGTAAGACCACACTCGCCTCGGGATTGCTGCGGCTTCTGCCTGCCAACGGAAAGGTTGAAAAGGGTTCCGTCCTTTTCGAAGGAAAAAATCTGCTAGAAGCGTCTTCGCACGATCTCCGAAAAATTCGTGGCGGGCGCATCGGTCTGATCTTTCAGGAACCCGCTTCTTCGCTCCATCCGACTCTGCAAGTAGGCCGGCAAGTCAGTGATGTTCTGGCAGCGCACGAAAGTCTGAACGGACTTGCACTCCAACAAAAGACGAGCAACTCGCTTGCCTCCGTCTTTCCCGCGGACGCCGATCGCATTTCCCACTCCTATCCGCACGAGTTGAGCGGCGGCCAGCGTCAGCGCGTTCTCATCGCACAAGCCATTGCTTGCGGACCATCGCTCGTCATTGCCGACGAGCCGACGGCGTCACTGGACCCAACAACGCAACGGGAGATCGTCCAACTTTTCCGCGCCCTCCGACAGAACCTAGGCCTCGCCATGATTCTGATCACCCACAATCCCGCTCTCTTAGCTAGCCTTGCGGATCGCATTCTCGTTCTCTACGCCGGCCGCGTCGCCGAAATTGGCCCCGCAGCCCGTGTGCTATCCTCACCGCAACATCCCTACACCGCGGCTTTATTGCGTTGCTTGCCATCTCCTTTCGCCGAGGACGAAGCCCAGCGTAAGTCCCGGCTAAACGTCATCCCAGGAGAGGCGCCAGACCTGTCCCTGCAAGGGGCCGGCTGCCGCTTCGAGCCGCGGTGCACGGAGCGAATGGAACTTTGCACTCTCAATGAACCAGCAGCAGTCGCTTCGGGCGAATTACACGAAGTTTCCTGTTTCAAATTTGCTGGCTGACTTTCTTCCATGGACGATCAAATGCAGCCACTCTTGAAGGTCGAAAATCTTGGGAAGCAATACCCTGCGAGGAAATCCGCGAACGCAATCGACAATTTCGCTGCACTCGATGGTGTGTCCTTCTCGATCGCTCCGCAAACAACGCTTGCTCTCGTCGGCGAATCCGGCTCCGGGAAAAGCACGCTCGCCCTCTGCATCGCCTGCCTGGAACCTCCCACAAGCGGAAACATCTACTTTGAAGGAGTCGATGTCGCCGCGCTCGATCAAAACCAACAGCGTCTGCTCCGCTCGCAGATCCAACTCGTCTTTCAAGACCCGGCAAGTTCGATCAACCCGCGGTGGACCGCCCTCGACATCGTCAGCGAGCCATTTCTCATTCAGCGGCGCTTCACCAAGCCGGACCGCGCCGTCAGGGCCCTACAACTTCTCGATCGCGTTGCTCTCCCGCGCAAATTGGCGGGCAGGAGAGCCGGCGAACTCAGTGGAGGACAAAAGCAGCGCCTCGCCATCGCACGCGCCCTCGTACTCGAACCGAAACTCATCATCCTAGACGAAGCACTTTCCGCCCTCGACTGCTCCATGCAAGCGCAGATCGCAAATCTTTTGGTCGAGCTGCAATCTTCCCTCGGCTTGACCTATCTTTTCATCACCCACGATCTTGCGATGGCCGTTCATCTGGCCGATCACGTCGCTGTCATGCAGCGCGGCCGCATTGTGGAATGCGGCCCCGTCAGGAACATTCTTTCTTCCCCAACCCACGACGCCACCCGCAGCCTCCTTGCAGCAACACCACGCCTCTTCGAATCGCCGCGTGAACTGGTGAATTTCTGATGCGCTATCTTTTGCGCAGAACGCTCCACGCTGCTTTCTTGCTGCTCGGCGTTTCCCTGCTCACTTTCCTTTTTTCCTCTCTGACTCCTGGAAATTATTTCGACGATATGCGCCTGAATCCGCAAGTCTCTCCAGACACCGTCGCTGCACTTCGCGCGCAATACCAGCTCGACCGCCCGCTCCCCATCCGGTATCTCCATTGGCTGAATGCCGTCGCCCACGGCGAATTGGGATTCTCATTTGCCTACAACAGCCCCGTCGCTCCGCTTCTCTGGGTTCGCGCTCGCAACACTCTTCTTCTCACCGGAACGGCGACCCTCCTCGCCTGGCTCATGGCCCTGCCCCTCGGCGTCTGGAGCGCCGCGCGATTCGGCCGCGCGCCCGACCGCGTTCTCTCATGGACCACGGCAACTCTGCTAGTGGTCCCTGATCTCGTCCTCGCTCTCGGCTTGTTAATCTTGGCAGTACGCACTGGCTGGTTTCCAACCGGCGGCCTTGTCTCCATTGGTTTTGCAGAATTGTCACCACTCAACAGGTTCCGCGACCTCGTCTCCCACATGACCCTCCCGGTAGCTGCTCTCGTCCTCGCAACTCTCCCAATGCTCGTGCGCCACGTTCGCGCTTCCGTCGCCGAGGTTCTTGACGCACCATTTCTGCGTGCGGCCCGCGGCCACGGCATTCCCGATCGAAAACTCCTCCATCAGTACGCGCTTCGCGCTGCCGCAAATCCCCTAATCTCTCTTTTCGGATTTAGCGTCGGCACGCTCTTGAGCGGGTCTCTGCTCGTCGAAATCATCATGAGCTGGCCCGGTCTTGGCCCTCTTTTGCTCGAAGCCATCCTGGCTCGCGATCTTTACGTAGTTATCGGGGGCGTCCTACTCTCGATGATTTTCCTCGTCGCCGGAAACCTCTTCGGGGATGTGCTGCTCTACTGGGCTGATCCACGTATCCGTACTGCCGCGAGCGCAAAATGAAACAGGCCCACAAACTCGCGAAATGGTTCGTCCTCCTTGCGTTGCTCCACGGCATCGTCGTCGCCGCTGGATTTTTTGCCCCCTACGATCCCGTCGAACAAGATCGTGAGCGCCCTTATCTCCCGCCGATGCGCATTCATTGGATGGACGCCCGCGGCCACCTCCATCTCCGCCCGTTTTTCTATCCCCTCAAATTGCGAGAGGGTTCCTTCGACCAATACGAAGAAAACACAGCCAGCACAGTTCCTCTTCTCTTTTTTCGCAGCGGCGCTTCCTACCGTCTGCTCGGCTTCCTTCCCACCCGTTTGCACCTCTTCGGCGCGAGCGGAGCCCGCATCTATCTCCTCGGCAGCGATGCCTACGGCCGCGATCAGCTCTCCCGCATTCTCTACGGCGGCCAAGTCTCCCTCCTGGCCGGTCTCTTGGGCGCAGGAGTCACTCTTCTCCTCGGCGCGCTGATAGGCATGGCTGCGGGTTACTACGGCGGCTGGCGCGACGAGCTCTTGATGCGTATCGCCGAACTTTTCCTCGCGCTTCCGTGGCTCTATCTGCTCTTCGCCTTACGCGCTTTTTTGCCTCTCGGTGTCAGCCCGTTCGATTCTTTTCTCCTCGTCGTGGTCGTTATCGGCATGGTCGGCTGGGCGAGGCCTGCTCGCTTGGTTCGGGGCGTCGTCCTCAGCGTAAAGGAGCGCGACTTCGTGCGCGCCGCCCGCGGCTTCGGCGCTTCCGATCTCTATTTGTTGCGCCGCCACATCCTGCCCGAGACAGCGGGCGTCATCCTCACCCAGGCCACAATTCTCGTACCCCAATTCGTCCTCGCCGAAATGACACTTTCCTTCCTCGGCCTCGGAGTCCCCGAACCCCTCTCCAGCTGGGGCAATCTCCTCGCGAGCCTCCAGCAATACAACGTACTGGTCTCCTATTGGTGGATGTACTTGCCCGCTCTGGCAATAGTCCCGTTCTTTCTCGGATACCTTCGTCTCGCGAGTGCATTGCAGCAGCGCACCGTCACGTACAAGATAGATGAGAAGGATCTCTGGAACCCATCTTGAGAAAACAACGCTCCTTCCCCCGGCGCTGCGTCATCACCTTGAGCCTTATCCTGGCTTGCGCTTCAACCATGGCGCTGCCAACCCTGGGATCCCCACGCCCGCAGCAAACGAATCAGAAGGAAGAACTGCTCTCGCTGCCCGGTGATATCGGCCGCTCCGGCGGACGTCTCGTTATTTCGCTCCGCGCAGAACCGAAAACTCTAAATCCTCTCACTGCCGCTGACGCTCCCTCTCGTGAAGTCATTGGAGCCATGCAAGCCGACCTCGTTCACATCAATCGTGCAACGCAACTCACAGAGCCAGCTCTCGCCAAATCCTGGAAAATTTCGCCCGACGGCCTTCAATACACGCTCACGCTGCGCCAGGGATTGCGATTCTCGGATGGCCATCCACTCGATGCCGACGACGTTCTCTTCACCTTTCGCGTCTACCTCGATGAAAGTGTCCACGCCACACAACGCGATTTGTTGATCGTCGGCGGTAGGCCCATCACCGTCCGGAAACTCGACGCGCAAACGCTCGTTTTCCAATTCGCAAAACCGTACGGCGTCGAGGAAAGACTCTTCGACGGCTTCGCCATCTTGCCTCGCCATTTGCTCGAGAAACCGTACCAGGAAGGAAAGCTCGGCCAACTCTGGACGACCGCTTCCCCGCCGAGCGAGTGGGCCGGTCTCGGCCCTTTCCGCCTCAAGGAATACGTCGCCGGCCAAAAACTCGTCCTCGAGCGCAATCCGTACTACTGGAAGATCGACTCAAAAGGAAACGGTCTGCCGTATCTCGACGAACTCGTGTTTCTCTTCGTCCCCAACGCAGACGCCCAGGTTCTCCGCTTTCAATCCGGCGAGACGGACATCATCTCCCGCCTCAGCGCCGAGAATTTCTCAGTCCTCGGGCGCCAACAGCGCGGCAACACCATGTCCGACGCCGGCCCCGGCCTCGAATACAACTTCCTCTTCTTCAACCTCAACGACCTCGGCGAAAAGTCCTCCACCGACCTGGCCCGAAAACAAAAATGGTTCCGCGACGTGAGATTTCGCCAAGCTATCTCCGCCGCCGTCGATCGCGAAGCCATCGTTCGCCTCGTCTACCAAGGCCGCGGCGCAGGCCTCTGGGGCCCAGTCACGCCAGGAAACCGTCGCTGGTTGAATGCCTCCATCCCGCGTCCACCTCGTTCATTGGATCGCGCACGTACTCTTTTGAAAGACGCCGGCTTTTCCTGGTCCTCCACATCGAATGGCGAAGCCACACTCCTCGACCCCGAAGGTAAGCCCGTCGAATTTTCGATCCTCACGAGCTCATCAAACGCCGACCGCACCAAAATGGCCACGCTCATTCAAGATGATCTTAAGCAACTCGGCATGCGCGTGCAGATCGTCCCCATCGAATTCCGCTCCCTCATCGATCGCGTCACGCAAACCAAGGAGTACGACTCCTGCCTACTCGGCCTCGCCAGTTTAGATGCAGACCCCAATTCCGATCTCAACGTTTGGCTTTCAAGCGGTGGCACCCATCTGTGGAACCCCGCTCAGGCTCATCCATCCACGGCTTGGGAGGCCGAAATCGACCGCCTCATGGAGCAGCAGCTCTCCACGCCCGGATACGATCAACGCAAAAAACTCTACGACCGCGTCCAAGAAATCCTCGCCGAGAATCAGCCAATGATTTTTCTAGCGAGCCCGGACATTCTCGTCGGCGCAAAGAACTCCATCGCCAATCTCCATCCCGCCGTTCTTGAACCATACGTCCTCTGGAACGTCGAGCAGCTCTATTTCCGCAATAGCGCGGAGATTGCCGGCCGATGACGCCAGTACTCACCAAATCATCGAAGAAAGCTCCTCGCGCGTGGAGCGATGAGCTCCTCGTGAAAGAGTGCCTCTCCGGCAACGAAGAAGCCTGGTCTCTTCTCATCGAAAAGTACAAAGCGCTCATCTATTCGATCCCCGTCAAATACAGATTGCCTCCCCACGAAGCCGCCGAAATCTTCCAGGCGACTTGCGTCGAGCTTCTCAATCGCCTCCCAGAACTGCGCGAACCGCGCGCTCTTCCCAAATGGCTCATGCAGGTCGCTCACCACCAGTGCTATCGCTGGAAGCGGCAACAGCAGCGAGTGGTCAGCCGCGACGGAGACGCCGACCTTCCCGAGCCCGAAACTCCCGCCATCGCGGAGTCGCTGGTCCAACAAACGCAAGAGGAACAGATTCTGCGCGAAGCCATGGCCGCCCTTTCGCCGCAATGCCGCCGCCTCGTGCAGCTACTTTTCTTCGAAACTCCCGCACGCCCCTACAGCGAAGTCGCGGCCGAACTAGGTCTCGCCGTCGGCTCTATCGGTTTCACCCGCCAGAAATGCATGGATCGCCTGCGCAAACATCTCAGCGATCTGGGATTTGACTGATGCCCACGGCCATTAAAACAATTCCCAGGGAAGAGCTCCTCTTGCAGTTGGTTCGCGTCGATACCGATGTGGATCGCCGTAAATTCATTACGCTCCACAAAAACCTGCTTCATAGCGAGGTCGTGAAACAACTTGCCGATCTGGTCCTCGAAAAGATTCGCGTCGACACAAAAGAAGCTCTCCTCCTCGCGGAGGCCGCCGTTTTTATCGGTCGCAAGCTGCGTCGCAAAGAAGACATCGCCCTTGGCACACGTGCAAAAGCCAACGCCCTTTACGCCAGCGGCGAGAACCGCGCCGCCGTCGAGCATCACGAACAAGCCATCGAAATGTACGAAGCCCTCGGCAACCGGAAAGAAGCCGCACGCACCCTCAGCAGCTCCATCCAGCCGCTGATTCTACTCGGCGAATACGATCGCGCCTTCAAATCCTCCGAGCGCGCCAGAGAAATCTTCACCCAAATCGGCGAGACCCGCCGCATCGCCAGCCTCGACAACAACGTCGGCAACATCTTCCACCGCCAGGACCGCTTCGAAGAAGCCATGCTCCACTACGAGAGCGCCTACAAGACTCTCTCCGCGTACGAAGATTGGGAGCGCGCCGCCGTCACCCTCCACAACATGGCGATGTGCCTCATTAGCCTCAACGATTTTCCAAGGTCCCTCGATTGCTATCAGAAATCACGCGAACTTTGCGTTCGCTACGGCATGACCCGCTTGCGCGACCAGGCCGACTACAACATCGCCTATCTCTACTATTTCCGCGGAGAATACAGCCGCGCCATCGAAATGCTCTTCGCCACACGCCGCGCCTGTGAACTCTCTGGCGACGCCTACCACTTTGCTCTCTGCCACCTCGATCTCTCGGAGATCTATCTAGAGCTCAATCTCAGCGAAGAAGCCCGCGAGATCGCCCACGAAGGCTTTCTTCGCTTCGAAAAACTCGGCATGGGCTACGAAGCCGCTAAAACGCTGGCCAACGGAGCTATTGCCTACGGCCAGCAGGGAAAAACCGTCCACGCACTTGAGCTCTTCACAAAAGCCCGCGCCATGTTCGCCAACGAAGAAAATCTCGTCTGGCCCTGGCTCCTCGACCTCTATCAAGGTCTCCTGCTCTTCCATGAAGGCCGCTACTTTGAAGCTCGCCGTCTCTGCGCCGGCGCAGCCAAATTTTTCGATCAGTCTCCCCTCCCCGGCAAGTCTGCTCTGGCGCATCTCCTACTTGCGCGCATTGCCCTGCAGGTTGGCGAACTTCCCGCCGCACAATCGGAGACCGACGCCGCCATTGCCAAAATTTCCGGCCTGCAGGCTCCAGTTCTCGCTTACCAGACCCACTTCCTGCGCGGCCAACTCGCGCAAACCCGCGGCGACCGCCCCGCTGCTTACTCCGCTTATCAGGAAGCGCGTAAGTCTTTGGAAGCACTCCGAAGCCGCTTGCACGCGGAAGAACTGAAAATTTCCTTCGTTAAAAACCGCCTGCAAGTCTATGAGGCCCTTGTCGATTTGCACCTCAGCGGCGATAGTGGCGATTCCTCTGCCGCTGAAGCCTTCTCGTGCATCGAAGCCGCAAAGTCCCGCAGCATGACTGAAATGATTTTCCAAAGTGGCCAGAGCCTCCCTCTCGGTGACTCGGGCCAAAGTGAACTCGTTCGCCGGATTCGCGATCTTCGCGAAGAACTAAACTGGTATTACCACCGCATCGAACTCGAGCAACTCCGCCCCGAAGAGGCTTCCGCCAAACGACTCCAGCAACTCCAGGAAAAAGCTCTCTCTCACGAAAACGAACTCTTGCGCACTCTTCGCGAACTCCCCGCGCACGAACGTCAAAACGCCACTCTCGAATCTCCGGCCGATTTCTCTCTCGAAGAATTGCAGGCCGCCATCCCCGTGGACTCAGCTCTCATCGAATACTATTCAACTGGCGATCGCCTGGTCGCCGCTGTGGTTACGCGCAATTCCATAGAGATCAAGCTCATCACCGTTTTCTCCCGCGTGGTACATTTCCTGCACCTCCTCCGTTTCCAACTCTCCAAATTCCGAATGGGCGAAGCCTACACGCAGCGCTTCGCGCAGCCCCTGCTCCAAGCCACCCAGAGCCATCTCGAAGCTCTCTATGCAGAACTCATCGCCCCACTGCGTCCGCATCTCCTCCACGCCAAACACTTGATCTTCGTTCCCCACGGCCCCCTGCACTTCCTTCCCTTCCATGCCCTCAAAAATGGCGACACCTATCTCTGCGATACGCACACCATTTCCTACGCGCCCAGTGCCACGGTCTTTGCCCTCTGCCAGGAAAAACCCGCCAGCGACTTGTCAGCTTCCTTGGTCCTTGGCATCCCGGATGAGCGCGCCCCCCAAATCCTGGACGAAGTGCAATCCGTAGCCTCGATACTTCCCGGCGCAGTGCTCTTCCTCGGCGACCAAGCCTCCACGGAAGTCCTCAAAACCAAAGGCTCGCAAAGTGCTCTCCTCCACGTCGCTACCCATGGCACCTACCGCCAGGACAACCCCATGTTCTCTGGCATCCGCCTCGGCGATGGCTACCTTAACCTCTACGACCTGTATCAAATGCGTCTCTCCGCCCGCCATGTCACCCTCAGCGGGTGCGCCACCGGCATGAACTTTGTCGCCGCCGGCGACGAACTCCTCGGCCTGCAGCGCGGCCTCTTCTGCGCCGGCGCCTCCTCCCTGCTCCTCTCACTCTGGGATGTCCACGACAGCAGTACCTCCCAGCTCATGCAGTCCTTCTATAGAGGCTTTATCGACACCGGCGACATGGCTGCCTCCCTCCAATCCGCCATGAAGCAGCTCCGCCAGCAAAATCCCCACCCTTATTTCTGGGCCCCCTTCGTACTCGTCGGCCAACTCGCAGCAAATACAAGACTTAACTAAATCCCTCTCGCCTATATTTTTAGGCCCACTAGCCTCCCTTATGCGATGGGAGAGGTTGATCCGTCGCCATCGCTGGGGAGCGGAGGGGCGAAGAAGGAAATTAGGGGGAGGAGATATGAAGCACTATTCAACAGAGGAGTGGGTTGATTTCGTGAATCACTTCATCACAGCCGGGCAGCAGGAAGCGATGCAAAAGCACCTCGCAACCGGTTGCAAGCGTTGCAAGGAGACAGTTTCGCTATGGCAAAAGGTCAGCAAAACGGGGTCGGTAGAAGCAAGTTACCAGCCGCCCCCGGACGCCGTCCGCCTTGCCAAAGCAGCTTTCGCAGTATCTGGCTCGGCGCAAAAGAGGAAGGAATCTCGTGGCGTCATCGAGGTCCTGTTCGACAGCTTCCTGCAGCCAGCCGTCGCCGGCGCTCGATCCATTGTAATAGGAACAAGACAGATGCTTTACCGAGCTGACCCCTATCAAATCGATATGCAGATCGAACCCAAGCCGGGCACCAATCGCCTCGTCATCACCGGCCAACTCCTCGATCTCAGCAACTCTGGCGTCATCGGCCGCGATATTCAAGTCACGATCTCGAATCATCGCGGGAACACCGTTGTCGCCACCACCAACCAATTCGGCGAATTCTCCGGCGAGCTCGAGAACACCGGTGATCTGGAACTTACCATACCCGGCGAAGCCGAAAAGCCCATCGTCATTTCCTTGCGAAATGCTTTGGGCAAATTATCCGGAGGCAAATCGTGAACTTGGCCTCGGGAACGACTTTTACAAGGGTGTCCCATTTTGGTACGGAAGTACCAGAATCCTTTGTAGCTTTTGTCTGGCACCAAGAAACCACCCGTACTATTTGCTCAACGGGAAGATTCCGCAAGACTTAGCGGGTATCCCTTTGTGCAGATGTGTGGCTGGTTCGGAAGTAGGAGACCCGAAAGGGACACTAACACACTATGAGACGCAACCTCGGCATCTTATTGATTCTAATCGCTTATTTCGCTCTCGCGGCCCCGTCGGGATCCGCCCAGAACCGCTACATCGTACGCACCTCAGGTGGCCTGGGCTCGGTCCTGAAGCTCTGCCTCTCGGCAAACTGCCAGGTCCAAGGCTCATTGGACGGCAACGTTGGCCAGACCTACCTCGTGACTTCGTCAGGCAATCTGATCCAGAATCTCTTGGGCTTCGTCGGCAGCCTCCTAGAGCAATTGCTCGGCATCGAAAGCGTTGAGGCCGACCAGCTCCTCCCCCTCCCTCAAAGGCCGGTAAACACAATCCCCGCCGGCCTTTATGACACCGCCCCAGTGAACTATTACGGGACCGTGGTCATGCACGGCTATGCCGCCCAGACCGCCGCGCAGATTATCCGCCTCACCGACGCACAAGTCGGCTTCAATGTCACGGGTTCCGGCATCGTCGCTGTCATCGATACAGGCGTGGACATCAATCACCCTGTCCTCGCCCCCGTCCTTTTGCCCGGTTACGATTTTACCCGCAACCAACCTGGCGCTTCTGAATGGCTCGATGTCCCCCAGCTCCAGAGCGGCAGCCCCAGCAATAGCTCTCAAAATGAGCAACCCGTTGTCGTTCAACAGTCCAGCGCCGCCATCCTGGACCAGTCCTCCGCAGCCATACTCGATGGTGGCCCTTATTCCGACTTCGGCCACGGCACCATGACCACCGGCCTGATCCACCTCGTTGCCCCGACCGCCAAGATTCTGCCACTCAAGGCCTTTACTTCCAATGGCCAGGGCTACCTCTCCAACATCGTGGCCGCTCTCTACTACGCGGTGCAACATAATGCCAACGTCGTCAACATGAGCTTCGATGTTTCCACCCCATCGCAAGCTCTTTCTCAAGCCATTTCGTATGCCAACCAGTCCGGTCTCGTCCTCGTCGCCGCTGCGGGCAACGAAAGCACCAGCGCCCCCGTCTACCCAGCCGCGCTCAACTCGAATGTCATGGGTATCGCTTCCACAACGGACTACGACACCCGATCCTCCTTCTCCAACTACGGCAACACCGACGTCTGGATCGCCGCCCCCGGTGAATACGTCATCAGCACTTTCCCTGGTGGCACGTACGCGTCCGCTTCCGGCACCTCGTTCAGTTCGCCGCTCGTTGCCGGGTCGGCCGACCTGCTCCTCAGCGTCAACCCGTCTCTCAACCAAAAGAGCGCCGCCAGCGCGTTCTCTCATGCGATCCAGCTCACTCCCGACCTCAACCACGGCCGCCTGGATGTCTACCAAGCGATCTCGGCATGGGTGAACAGCTCGAGCGGAAGCCGGTAAGCGGCGTGGCGGATAGGATGATTCCGGTGCTCAACATGAGCTCCAGCCTTCCTTGGGCGCCGGAATCCATCCGCATCAAGCAGGTCGAGGAACAAGTCTCCGCCCTTCGCACTTCGGTCATCTGCGCTTTCAACCAACTTCTGGATTTGAAGGATCTCAATACCGGCGTGCACAGCACGCGCCTTGCGGAATGGGGCATGCGCGTCGGCCAGGAACTTGGTCTCGGCGAGGGTGAGCTTCAAAGTCTCGAAGTCGCCGCACTTCTTCACGACATTGGCAAAGTCGGCGTCCCCGATTCCATTCTAAAGAAGCCCGGCAAGTTGGACGATGAAGAATACGCCCTGATGAAAAAGCACCCCGAGTACGGCTGGGCGGTTCTGCGCATGCTCCCCGGATTCGAACGCGCCGCTCTCGATATTCTCCACCACCACGAATCCTTTGACGGCAGGGGCTATCCAGCCGGCCTGAAAGAAACGGAAATCCCGATCGTCTCTCGCATTGTGACGGTCATCGACGCCTTCGATGCAATGGTATCTTCCCGCCCGTACCGCAAAGGTCTTCCCCACGAAGAAGCCGTTCGCCGCCTCATTCAATGCAGCGGCACACAATTCGATCCCGTCGTTGTGCAGTGCTTCCTGTCCTTCGCGCAAGCAGAAATGGACACCGTCTTTGCCGCCGCCGGCACATCCGTCTCCTCGGCCCTATAAGCCGTTCGTTCGCTCCGCTAGCCAGTGCTTTTCCTAGTCCGACCTCGCCACTCGTGCTCCACCACGGAACTCCTCCAGAGCCTGAAGAATTCCCGGTCCGTACAACTCCGTCTTCCGTTCGCCAAATCCAGATACGCCGCGAATCTCGCCAAGCGAGCGAGGTTGCACTCGGCAGAGTTCGTCGAGCGACGTATCATGCATCACGATGAACGCCGCCGTGCCTCGTTCTCTCGCTGTTGTTCGCCGCCACTCGCGAAGATATTCGCGCAGCTCTGGATCGATCCCCGCGGTCAATCTCTTCGCGCTCGGATCTCCTGCTGTAATCCACGTCGGCTCTCGCCGAGTTTCCCTTGCCTCAGAAGTTACACGGTTGCTCGCACCCGCTGCCACTGCGGCTGCCGCCATGCGTTTCTTCACTCTCTTCGTCGGCCCAGCCGCCAGCCACTCCGGCTCCCCCACGCACACGTCGCAAGCCCCGCACGCATTCCACTTCCGAATCTCTCCGAAGTGCGAGCAAATCTGGTGATGCCTGCACTTACCCTCTTCCACAAACTCCCGAATCTCGTGATACCGCTGCCATGCGCGGCGTTTCTCCTCCTCGTCACTCAACTGTTGTACGAAATACGTCAGCAACCCCACATCCCGTTTCTGCCAAAGCAAAATACAATCCGCAGGCTCCCCATCCCGCCCCGCACGCCCCGCTTCCTGGTAATACTGCTCGATCGATTTCGGCATCGACAGATGAATCACCGCCCGCACCGCCGCTTTGTTAATCCCCAATCCAAAGGCAATCGTCCCCACCAATACCCGCACTTCATCCGACATCCACTTTTCCTGATTCCTTCGCCGCGTGTCGCTATCCATCTTCCCGTGATACGCAATCGCCGAAATTCCACGCTCCCCCAAAAAATCCACCGTCTCCTCGACCCGCGCAATCGTCGGTGCGTACACAATCACATTGCTATCCGCATACTTCTGCATGGCCCGGATCAGCAGCTCATCCTGCGTCTTCCCCACGCACTCCTTCACGATGTACTGCAAATTCGGCCGGTGAAAACTCGCTATATACTTGTCCGGCTCCCGCAGCTCCAGCTGCGCAATAATGTCGTGCCGTACCCGCCTCGTCGCACTCGCCGTAAACGCTGCAATGGGCAGCTCCGCAAAATGTTTTCGCAGCGAACTCAGCTGCCGGTATTCCGGCCGGAACTCGTGTCCCCACTCCGAAATGCAATGCGCTTCATCAATCGCAAAAAATGAAATTGGCACGCGCCGCAACCACCCGATCGTGTCCTCGCGAGCCAGCCTCTCCGGCGAGAGATACAAAAGCCGGTACGCCCCCTCCATCGCCTTGTGCGAAACCCACGACTGTACATCGGGCGCCAGCGAACTATTCAATAGCGCCGACGGAATCCCCATCTGCGTCAACTGCGCCACCTGGTCCTGCATCAGCGCAATCAGCGGCGACACCACAATCACCGTCTTGTCCTGTAAAATCGCCGCAGGCAACTGATAGCAGAGTGATTTTCCTCCGCCCGTGGGCATAACCACGCAGGTATCCCGCCCGCTCAGCAAACTCTTCACAATATTTTCTTGCAGAGGGCGGAAAGCGTCGTAACCCCAATACTTCCGCAGCGCCCCCAGCAGCTCGGTGTTCGAATGCATGCAACGAGTATAGATGCCGGTTCAGGCATGGTCCATGAGTAGATGCCGCAGCTCGATTTAACCGCTCTCCAGCCTTCCATCAAGCTCCCAAAATTTTATGAAAATCCGTTCACGTCCGCTACTCGCACAATCTGACTTATCTCTTGACAATAGTGGGCCAAGCGGGTAACTCATCACCCGAAATCCTTGCTCAAGTCCAGGCGGCGGCAAACAAGCTTCTACGATTCTGCCTCCCGCAGGGCATCTAGCGCAGTTCAAGACAACTGAGATGGAACGCTACTTCTCTCTGGAGGACGGTCCGTGACTTGGAATCAAGACTATGCCCCGCTAGGCCCTTGGCTCTCCACGCTGGTCGCCGCTCTTCCCGTCGTAGTCCTTCTCGGCCTGCTAGCCGGTTTCAAAGTTCGCGCACACCTCTGCGCCGTCGCCGGAGCCGCCATCGCCATTCTCTGCGCCATCCTTGTCTTCCACATGCCAGCGCAAATGGCCGTCAGCAGCTTCCTCTACGGCTCCGCTTACGGTCTTCTAAAAATCGTATGGATCGTCATCGCCGCCGTCTTTCTTTACGACATCTCTGTGGAAACCGGCCAATTTGAAATCATGAAGCAGTCCGTCGCCGCCATCACGCCTGACCGCCGCCTCCAACTTCTTCTCGTCGCTTTTTGCTTCGGTGCCTTCATCGAAGGCTGCGCCGGATTCGGCGCGCCCGTCGCTATCGCCGGCGCCTTCATGATCGGCCTCGGCTTCAAACCCTTTCACGCCGCAGCCCTCAACCTCATCGCCAACACTGCTCCCGTCGCCTGGGGCGCCATCGGCACTCCCGTCCACGCGCTCGCTTCCGTAACCGCTCTCAACGAAAGCGACCTCAGCGCCATGATCGGCCGCATTCTCCCCATCACCGCAGTCATCGTTCCCTTCTGGCTCGTTCGCGCCATGGTCAGTTGGTCGGAAACCTGGGAAGTTTTTCCCGCCATCCTCGTCGTTGGAATTTCCTTCGCGGGCACGCAATGGTTCTGGGCCAATCACATGGACAGCAATCTCGTTGACATCGCCGCCGGCGTCGTCTCTCTCCTCGCCACCATGCTCTTCCTCCGCTCCTGGAAGCCGAAACGCATCTGGCGTTTCCCCGAAGAGCGCGACGCCGATGCCACCATCGGCACCGCCGCAGTCCAGGCTTCTGTGACGGACACCATGGGCGACGAATGGAAAATCCGTCAACGCTCCCTGGCCGGCACGCGCTACACCGCAGGCCAAATCGCCAAAGCATGGCTACCCTTCGCCATCCTCTCGCTGCTCGTCCTGGCGTGGGGCTTGCCGAACATCAAACTCGCCATGAACAAAGCCACCACTCCCGCCTTCACCGTCAAGCTCCCCGACGGTAAAAATCGCCCCGGCCCCGCCGGCTGGGACTGGCCCGCACTCCACAATAAGGTCTACCGCACAGCTCCCGTCGTGGCAAAGCCCGCCGCTGAAGCCGCCCGCTTCGACTTCAACTGGCTCACCGCCACCGGCACAGCCTGCTTCCTAGCCGCTCTCATTTCAGCCATCATCCTCGGCCTCAAGCCAGGCAAAATCATCAAAATCTTCGGCGGCACACTCTTCCGCCTGCGCTTCGCCATCGTCGCCATGACCTGCATGCTTGGCCTTGGCTACGTCACGCGCTACTCGGGTATGGACGCCGTCCTCGGCCTGGCCTTCACGCGCACCGGCTGGTTCTTCCCCTTCTTCGGCGCTTTCATCGGCTGGCTCGGCGTCGCCCTCACCGGCAGCGACACCTCCTCCAACGTCCTCTTCGGCGGCCTCCAAAAAATCACTGCCCAGCAGCTCAACCTAAGCCCCATCCTCATGTGCGCCACCAACAGCGCCGGCGGCGTCATGGGCAAAATGATCGACGCCCAATCCATCTGCATCGCCACCGCCGCCACTAACCAGGTCGGCCAGGAAGGCTCCATCTTCCGCTTCGTCTTCTGGCACTCCGTAGCCCTGGCCAGCATAGTAGGCGTGATTGTGATGTTGTACGCCTACGTCTTCCCCCAATTCATCCCCAACGGCCTTAGCTTCATTCACTAGCGTCCTTATCCGTTGTAGGGGCACGATTCATCGTGCCCTTCTTGCATGCAGGGTTGTAGGGGAGGGGCTTGCCCCTCCCGCAGCGCCCCATCTCGCATGCCGACTATTTCCGCGTATGCCGTTAAATAAAAACAATGGTCCAGGTATCAGAAATGTTCACACTTCCGGTTAGCTAACCCAACTTCCACACTTTTCGGGGACTGATGCAGTGTTTTCTATAACTTACGATTTTTTTCGTCACTACAAGCCTTCTGCTGCCAAGTCTTAATGGGTTGCATGACCTCGGCGGGAATGCGTAGGGTTGCGTAGATTTGGCGGTGCTCCGGTTCCGGGATGGTGGCCTTGCGGATTTTCAGTACGCGGCCGAGTGGGTCTTCAGCCAGAACGATCGAGATGACTTGATGCGTGCGGAGTTGATCACGAATGGTCCACCACGAGGTGTGCAGGCCGGCCTGCAGGAAGCGGTGCTCGATGGCCACCAGCAGATGGTAGGCCAGGACACAGAGAAAAATATGGGTCTGCGTCCGATCCTGGAGATGATGAAAAATCGGCCGCTCCATCAGCGGGCTCTTGAGGTCGCGGAAGGCATCTTCCACGCGCGTCAGCAGGATATAAGTGCGCCAGATTTCATCCGCCATCAGATCCTGCCGATCCGTTTTGAGAACATAGCTTCCGTCCAGTTTCTTGGCGATCGCCTTTTGATCGGCGAGTTCGTTCCAGGAAAGATTCTGGTGGGCGGCGTCATAGGAGATCTCGTAATAACGCACCACGCGCGGATAGCGCTCCAGCAATCGACCGATCGATCGCTGGATTTTGTTTTCCTCTTTCAACCGACCCTGGACCACACGTTGCTGAAGCTTCCTTAGATCGACGATCAGTTTGGCTTCCTGCTTTTCGCGAATCGCGCGGTCCTTTTCTTCGCGGCCTTCGCTGCGGCAGAGAATGTAAACGACGTCGCCCTTCTGCTGGCGTTTGATTTCCACTCGGCTCTTCTTCTGAAAGGGATTGCGTGGTGAAGGTACCCGGCGGACTTCTTCCCAGCCATGGTCGTTCTCCAACTCATCGAACCATTGGTTTCTCTCCGATTGCCGTCCCGCGACCAGGTAATGCAGCCCGCGATCGCGGATTTGTTTCAGGTTTTCCTCAAAGGCCATACCTCGGTCCACGATCACGGTCGCGCCCGGCCGCTTGCCCATCCGCTTTTCCAGGACATCCAGCATCTGGTCCAGACTGCACCGATCTTGCATATTGCCGTCGAAGATTTCGTGGGCTTTGGGGAACCCATCGCGATCCAGGACCAATCCCACCACGACTTGTTTGCAATCCGGACGCTGGTCCCGCGAGTATCCTCGCTTCGCTTGCGGGTTGTCTTGGGCCTGACCTTCGAAATACGTCGAGGTCAAGTCATACAGATAAACGGTGTCGTCCAGGTTGAACAGCGTCTTTTCCTTCTCCGCCAGCGCACGCTCGATGGCTTCACGGTTGGGATGGAGTCGGTCCAGATTGCGGTAGAGCGCCTCGTCCTCCAGTTGGGAGAAATCTTCCTCCAAGATGTCTCCCAAGGCCGTGCGACGAATCCAATCCGGCATGGCATGCTCGGAAGAAGGAGAAATCAACCGGTTCAGCGTCATCACCTCTGTCAAGAGGCATGCGCGATCAGAAAGTCCGGCGCTCTGCAAAATGGAATGCACCCCCAGTTGGCGCCAGAGCTGGTGTCCGACATGCACGGGGCCGGCCTCACGCGCTTGCTGCACATCGATCTGGTCGATCACGACGGTGACGGTTGATCCGGACTGGTCTTCCTCGGATGTGGCGCTGCTTTTTCTCTGGCGCGCTTTCTCCAGCCACGGTTGCACTCCGCTGGAAGACTCAGGGAGGGAGGCTTGTCCGCGCAAGGAGGACTGCAGTTTGTGCGCCAATCCCAACCAATCTTTCACGGGCGCTGGTTCCAGGCTTCCTAAAGAACAGATGGTGCGCTGACGCGGGCCTTTCGGCGTTTGGACGGATTCGACCAGCAGATAATTTGTGTAGATTTTGCCTTTGTAGGATCGCGTCGATTTTCGGAGGTACATTGGCCACTACATATAGCAGTCGACACGGTAAAGTCAAGAAGAATCCTAGTCACTTTAGTCACTATTTAGGCCACTGCCAAAAGACCGCTGTGCAAACAAACGGGTTTGCGCAAGCGAATCCACGGTTTTCCCCAAAATCACGCCGACTGCCGTGGAAGTTGGGCTAACGGGCAGACAGCCCATTTCATGAGAAAGTAGAGTTTGCCCGCAGTTCCCCCGCTAGCGCAGTATCTTCAAGAATGGTTTCTAGGAGCCAACCCATGGACAATCCATTGCCGCGCAAAGCTGTCGCGAATCCTACACAGGTCAATATCGATGCCATCGCCGAGCTGGAGCATGACGCCCGCGATCGCCGCACTCCCACCGAGCGCGTCAGTGACGTCATTACAAAACTCGTCGGCAATATGGGATTCCTACTCGCTCAACTAATTCTGATCTCCGGCTGGTGCCTGCTAAACCTGCGCTTAATCCCAGGACTCAAGGCCTTCGCTCCGTTTCCCTTTGGCGTCCTAGCGCTGGTCGTCTCTTCGGAAAGCGTGTTCTTGACGATCTTCGTGCTGATCAGTCAAAGCCGAATGTCCCGGCAATCCGAACGCCGCTCGCACCTCGACCTTCAAGTCGGCATGCTTTCTGAGCAAGAACTCACCACCATTTTTCAGATGTTGCAGAAACTCTGTCTGCACATGGGCGTGAACGTGGATTCCTCCAAGCAAGAAGTTCAGTCCTTCAGCAAAACAACGGACGTACGTAAGCTGGCCAGTGAACTCCAGGACAAGCTTCCCGAGGAATAGCCAGGTTCGCTCCATCGCTCTATTCAGCGGCCTGGCGGAGTGTATCCGGCTTCTCTCATTTCCATGCCGAGGCAGGAACAAGGATGTCGTCCGCCGGCACAAGCGTGTTCACCGAGACATGCGGCCACGTCAACCCATTGAAGTTCAGCAGCACATCTTGCGTGTACTGAATCTGCGTAAAGGTGAGCGTAAGCTGTCGCGGCGCATTCAGATTAAACGGCACAATGCCTGCAAACGTCGGCACGCGCTGGCCCGGAATACTCGGTTTCGCTTTGATTGCGAAGTGCTCACCCGCACCTAGCGCCGGCACCGTAATGATCTCTTGCACGGTTTCGATCCAGAACACCGCGGTCATCTTCGCGGCCTGCGCGTTGGGCGCGGGTGGCGGAACCGCCGGCTGGCCGAGCAAAAACGCGATGTTGTCCGTTCCGCCGCCGAATAGCCCGACGGGCGGAGGCGGGGCGGTGGAAATAAAAAGCGTGGTTGTGCTGAGGATGGTTTGATTGCTGATGTGCGCTCGCAGCAAGGAGTTGGGATCGTCCAGCATCGCCTGCGTGATCGTTCCGCTGGCGATGAACGGTCCCAAGTCTTGCGGGATTCTCAGTGTGTTGGGGTTAGCCGCGGTCTGGCTCGGGAACTTGAACGGTTTGCCAGTAGCGTTAATGATCGGCGTTATGTCCACCGGGGCAATCGTGGGTGGTCCAGGCGTTGCCGGATTGACGAGACCCTGCGCATCGATAGTCGTCCCGTGCGGAATAGAAGCCATGCGCGAGACGGTTTCCCCGAGTGGTGGAATGGTTGTCGCGGGCACATGAATCCAAATCCCCGGCTCGAAGTGGATCCCGACCTTTTCCCCGTGGATCGTAATGTCGCTGATGCTCTGCACATAGGGCACGCCGTTGAGAAAGGCATCCGCCTGCGCCCCCGTGCCGCGATTCGGAACCGAACCCAGGCTCTTCGAAAACGAAAGCGTCTCGGCGGTGAGGTTCAGTTCAAGGATATTGTCGCGCGGAGGAGGGGGCGGCGGAACTGGATTCGGCAGTGGCGTCGGACTCGCCGTGCTGTCCGGCCGGAAGATGGTGTTGAAGCCGTGGCCCGCAAAGTCCCCCACAAATGCCGCGAGTGGGCCGAGACTCGGCGGCGGTGTTAGAGTCGCCACCACCTTATGCTCTGCGCGAAGTTCGCCGAATATGAAGTCGCTCGCTAGATTGATCGATGACCTGGGTTTTGGATCGCTCACTTTAAACCTCCTTATGCTGTTCCTTATGACTTTGCACCGGTATTCCCCTTTTGCGGTTTCGTCGAAAGAGCGCGGCCATTGCAAAATAATGGAATGCAGGACGGATCATTGCTTGGCTGGGATGGTTCCATCGGGCGAATCAAGCGCATGTACGCCAACTTCGCCACTGGCCACGCTCATACGCGTAGTGCCCGTAACCAAGGAATCGTTTCAACGACACAATGAAAAACCCAAACCATCAGGTAGGCTTGGCCCTAGAAACGCGTGCGCGTCGAAGTGGATCCTGAGAAGCTCGAATACGAATACGCGTGAGCGAGGGAAGAGTATATGGCCCTTTCACACGATCCCGTCTACGGCGCAGCGAACGGCGCCTCCTTGTGCTGGCTTCGAGCTCGCGGATCACAGCCTCGGTCTTGTCCTCGTGTGCGGAGACAACCTCGTCGGGCTTCTCTTCCGCGTAGTGAAGAGCCAGGCGGCCGACCGCGAGGTCGACGCCTTCAGGACCGTCCCACGCTCGCGCCCAGAGTGACGAGAAGCTCGTCCAGTTGCGCGAACGTCTCCTGCATCCCTTCCGGCATCCCGGCGATGGCACCGTCGAGCGCTTCCTTCGAGGGATAGAGTTCGTGCATGACCACCAGCGTCTTGCCGCCTTTTTCCTCGAAGGTCAGCGTAGTGACGGCGCCCTCGTCACTTTCCTCATTCGTCCAGACGAGGCGCGAGTTCGGTATCACCTCGATGTACTTACCGAAGAACGCCATAGGCTTTGAGGCCTCGACGTGGCCGATCTCGAAACGGTACCTGCCCCCGACACGAACATCCAACTCGCAGGAAAGCAGGGACACGCCTGCCGACTTCGGTATCCACCACCGCTTGAGCAGCTCCGGCTTCGTCCACGCCTCGAACACGATGCGCGCCGGGCCGTTGAAAGTTCGCGTAAGGACTAGCTCACGCTCGGACTTCCGTTCCACCGTTGTGCTGTTCTTCATGGGGGTAGGCTCACTCTCTCTTCTTGCGTCCATCGACCTTCTCCTTTTGTTTCAGTTCCTCGACAATGTTGTCCAGCTCGTCGAAGCGTGCAGCCCAGAGCTGGCGGTACCTCTCGATCCATGCCGCCTCTTCCTCCAGTCGACGCAGGCCGAGCTTGCAGGTCCGCACGCGCCCGACCTTCTCCGTGGTGACGAGCCCCGCCTGCTCCAGGACGCCGACATGCTTCTTCATGCCCGTGAGGGTCATGTGGAACTTCTCGGCAAGGTCCGTGATCGAAGCGTCAGCGCGCCCGAGCCGCTCCAGAACGCCGCGTCGGGTGGCGTCCGAGAGCGCGGCGAACGAAACATCGAAGCGCGTCTGGGGATACTGAACCATGTGGTTCAGTATATATCACACGAATTGGCGTCATGCAAGGGGAGACCAAGCGCTCTGCGTTGCCGCCCGCCTTCAATCCGCAAGACGCCTCTGGGTGGCCCATCCTTGCGGTTTTGTTTTTCGCAAGGGTGGGCTGTCACAGTGGCTCTTAGACGAATTGAAGATATGAGAAGAGCCGGTCTTAGCAGTTCACGTGTTTCGGCCAGAGGACCCGGCTTCGGAACCAGAAGTACTTAGTGAAGGGTCCTTGACGCTTGAGAATGTCCGTGAAGGGTGGATTTGCGTTCGCTGCAACACTGGATGGATGAGCGATTTGGAGGACGGCTGCAAAGAAGTGCTGCTCGACCTGATACACGGGAGACGGAACCCGCGCAGCTTCCCGAAGCAGAGTGCCTGCCCATTGCGAGATGGGCGGCGAAAACAGCATTTGTGCTTAATAGCTCGGCCAATTACCCCATCAAGGTTCCGCTGCAACAGTTCAGAGAACTGCGTGGAAACACTCACGGTCTCCCGTGGGGAGTTGTCGTGATCGCTGCAACGGTCCCTTTTGTGAACTTCGAGTGGTTTCAGTCAAACCGTTGGGTACTCTGCGGCCCCGACAATCTGACGAAGCGGATCGCTGGACTCATGGATACCCGTACTTACAAGATTGGTGTTCAGTTCGGTCGTATGCTTCTGATGGTTGCTTGGCACGCGATACCCGGCTGGTGGAAGATGCCTTGGTCCAATCAACACGTCCCGCTGTGGCCATGGAAAGGAAAGTGCGGCTGGTACGAAGATGACGTTTCAGCATTGGATACGCTTGTTCCAAAGATGGTGCTTCCTGTACATCTGGAGCAAAAAATCAAGCTCGTGCGTCCCAGGGACTTGGGACGGGTGGCGCAGAGCTAGACCCCAAGGGACAGATGGGCGACGCGACGGGGGCGACAAGGACAGACGGGACTCGCTTTCAACTCTTCCACACGTTTCCCCAGCCGTATCAAATCAGTTAGTCCCCTCCCAACCCCTTATAATCCTTCAACTTCCGCCTCTCCCGTTCGAATACTAATTCAGTAATCCAGAAAGCTATTGATAATCGGTAACTATCGTGCTATAATTTTTCTATGATCGCCGCCAATCTCACCCTTTCCCTTTGCCCTGCTTGCACTGAGTTTGGCCGAAGTGAGCGAACGCGAAGGGCTCGCCCCGCCCCTACTTCGCAATCCGCCCCGGTTTCTGAACTCTGTGTACTCCACGTCTCTGCGTTTAGCTCTCCGAATCTTTCCTCCTTCAACTCAAATTCTTCAAGCGGTAGCCTTGTATCTTTCGTCGACGCTCCTGACGCCGCTTCAAGCATAAGTCCTTTGTCTGCCACTCTTACGAAAAACACCCGGGGTGGGGGTCACATCCTTCTAGCCAAATCTTCTCTTTCCGAAGTCTGGCCAATCGTCCACTCACTACTTTCTCCCATCTCCTTTGGAATCCGCACTTACGCAAAACGCGCCCGCAACCCTTTTAGAATGAACACTTCCAAAACACCCTTAAAGTCCTTTAGAATGAACACTTACGAAAAAAGGGGGAGGGGCCTGGTGGCACAGGCTTCAGCCTGTGCTCTGCACTCCCGCCCAAATGTTTAGCCTGAGCCCCGAAGGGCCCGCCCGTTGCGACGGGCCACTGCTGCCCTACTCACTGCACACTACCCACTACTCACTGCTTTCTCGTACTATCCTTCCCTGAGCGCCCACCCATGAACTCTTCTCTCCTCACCGAACTCCGCGCCATCATCGGCCCCCGCGCCGTCATCACCTCTCCCGAGGAACTCCACACCTACGACTCCGACGCCCTAACCAATTTCCGCGCCATGCCCCAAGCCGTCCTTCTCCCCTCCTCCACCGCCGAAGTCCAAGCCATCCTCCGCCTCTGCCATCGCGAACGCATCCCCTTCGTCGCCCGCGGCTCCGGCACCGGCCTAAGCGGCGGCGCGCTCCCCGTCGAAAACGGCATCGTCATCAGCCTCGCGCGCATGAAGCGCATCCTCGAAGTCGATCTCCCCAACGCCCGCGTCATCGTCGAGCCCGGCGTCATCAATCTTGACGTCACCGCCCGCGTGGCCGCGCAAAATTATTTCTACGCCCCCGATCCCTCCTCGCAATCGATATGCACCATCGGCGGCAACGTCGCCGAAAACTCCGGCGGCGCCCACTGCCTCAAATACGGCTTCACCACCACGCACGTCCTCGGCCTCGAAGTCGTTCTCCCCGATGGCTCCCTGGTCCACCTCGGCGGCAAAACTCTCGACACTCCCGGCTACGACCTCCTCGGCGTTTTCGTCGGCTCCGAAGGCACGCTCGGCATCGCCACTAAAATGATTCTCCGCATCGTCAAGCGCCCCGAATGCGTGCAAACTCTCCTCGCCGCTTTTCCCGACACCAACGAAGCCGGCGCCGCCGTCAGCAGCATCATTGCCGCCGGCATGCTCCCCGCCGCCATCGAAATGATGGACACGCTCGCCATCCAGGCCGCCGAAGCCGCCGTCCATGCCAACTATCCGATGTGCGGCGCGCTCCTCCTCGTCGAGCTCGACGGCCCCATCGCAGAAGTCGCCTCTCTCATGGCCCATGTCAACGAGATCTGCCGCGCCCACGCCGCCTCCGAAATCCGCGTCGCGCAATCCGACGCCGAGCGCGCCCTCGTCTGGAAAGGCCGCAAAGCCGCCTTCGCCGCCATGGGCCGCATTTCCCCCAACTACATCGTGCAAGACGGCGTCATCCCCCGCACATCTCTCCCGCAAGTCATGAGCGAAATCTCCCGCCTCAGCGCCGCAGCGGGCATCCGCGTCGCCAACGTCTTCCACGCCGGCGACGGCAACCTCCATCCGCTCGTCCTCTACGACGCGCGCATCCCCGGCCAGCAACACGCCGCCGAATCCCTCTCCGCCAAAATTCTCGACCTCTGCATCGCCGCCGGCGGCTCCATCACCGGCGAACACGGCGTCGGCCAGGACAAAAAATACGCTATGTCCAAAATGTTCGCCGAACCCGACCTCGCCACCATGCAACGCGTCCGCTGCGCCTTCGACCCGCTCAATCTCAGCAATCCCACCAAGGTTTTTCCGACTCCGCGCCTCTGCGGCGAAAAACCCGGCGAATACACCCCCCACCCCGCCGAAATCTCCGGCGCCGCCGACCGCTTCTAATCCCGTGCCCTCCCGACAGACACACCATCGACCTCCACTAAAACCGATTCACTGTCACTCCCGTAGCCTTACTTCCATCATTTCCCACGCGCCACGACCTGTCACTTTTAACAGTTAAACGTTGTGCATCCTTGGGAGAGTCTGTTCCTATCCGTAACGCTTTGCCGCCGCGTTTTCGAAAGGATTTCTATGCGTTTAGTAGCCCTCTTCATCCTGGCCTCCGCCGTGCTCCCGTCATTAAGCCAGGAACAGGCTCCCGTGTTTGTGATTACGCCCGTAGAAAGCAAAGTTAAATTCGATGTGGAAGCTTCGGTAGCCATCGAGGGTACTTTCGACAAATGGGAAGCGACTCTTACATTTACGTCTCCTGACGTCAGTACCGGGGTTTTGGACATCAAAATCCATGCAGACAGTGTGGACACGGGAAGTGGCATGAAGAACGGCAAGCTGAAGGGCAAGGACTTTTTCGACGTCAAGCAGAATCCGTTGATCACGTTTCTTTCAAAAAAGATCGTCCAGACTGGGAAGGACACCTTCGAAGTGGATGGCGACTTTACGATACGTGGGGTGACCAGACCAGAGAAGTTGACACTAACGGTTTCCGGCGTGGGGACGGGCTCGGGCACGATTAAGGGGACAATGGCCTTCGATCGCAAGGAGTACGGAATGAACAGCGGCATTCCTTTCATCAAGATCGCCGACCGCGTCGAGGTGACGGTCGACCTCACTGGGAAGCGCATTAGCGGCCCTCCGTTGGCTCTCAAGCAATAGTCAGACTGCCCCGTTTGCCCAACCTCAATGCATGAGGCTGGGCCTTCGCCTCACGCACCCTTACCTATCATCAAGCGAAACGTTCCCGACGCCTTCACTACTTCACGAAGCCCCGCACGAACTGCGCAATCTCATCCGCTGCCGTATCCAGCGCGAAATGTCCTCCATCCACAATATGCACTTCCGCCTTTGGCAGATCGCGCCGATACGCCTCCGGCTCCGACGCATCAAACGACGCCTCATACTTCCCCCAAATCACCAGCAGCCGCGGCTGCTTCTCCTGCATCCACGCCTGCCACTTGGGATAGCTCTCCACATTGGTCCGATAGTCGTAGAACAAGTCGCTTTGAATCTCGGCCTGTCCCGGCTGGTTGAGAAAGTAATATTCGTCGGTCCATAAATCCGGGTCATGGCGTTCCACGCTAGGATCGTCTCCCACATGCCGCGCCCGCGTCGTCGCCATCGACAAGAGGTTTGTGCGCAACGCGCTTTCGTTGGCAGCGCGATCAGCCCAAAACGCCCGCCGCGTCTTCCAATTCGCGCCCAACCCTTCGTTGTGCGCCACAGCATCCTGCACGATCAGCGCCTCAATCCGCTCCGGATGCGCCAACGCCATCCGAAATCCCACCGGCCCGCCGTAATCCTGCATGTAAAGCGTGTACCTCGTCAGCCCCATCGCCTCCACGAAGTGATTCATGGCTTCGGCAATATGATCGAACGTATATGCGAACTTCTTCGGGTCCGGCCAATCGCTATGCCCGAAACCCGGATAATCCGGCGCGACAAGGTGATACCGATCGGAAAGCGTCACGAACAGCGGCTCAAACATCCGCGACGAAGAAGGCAGTCCGTGTAGAAGCAGAATCGTCGGCGCATCTTTCGGCCCCGCCTCTCGATAAAAAATCGAAAGCCCGTCTACCTTTATCGTTCGATACGAAGTCAGGTGATCCACGGGGCGGTCCTTTCCTTGGTCTTGGGCCAACAATGGAAATGGCGTGAGCATCACAGAAACTATCAATGACACGCAGTAGAACTGGAACCATCGGGCACTACGGGGCGCGCCGAAAGGACGCATGGTTAACCTCCACTTATTCGTGTCCTCACACGAGTGCCTTCCTTGTTTATGGTATTCCATGATTTTTGTGATATTTGCGTTATCGAGTTATGGAACGCATTTCCGTGTTCGCCATCTTCACATCGTCAGGACGACCCGAAACTCAGCCTTGCCGCTCATCATCCGCGCGTAAGCCTCTGCCGCTTTTTCCAGCGGATACGTTTCAATCATTGGACGTACTCCGGTCAGTACGGAGAAGTTCAGCGTGTCCTCCGCATCCGCCGGCGTTCCAGTGGCCCAGCCTTGAATACTCTTGTTCCCGATAATGAGCTGTACCGGCGTGACCTCAATGGGATCGAACGTCGCGCCCACCACGACAAGTTTCCCGTTCGGTCCCAGCCCGTTGATCACTTCCGACATGGCTTTCGAGCTCGGCGCTGTCGCCAAAATCACCTTGGCCCCGCCCAGTTTTTGCAAAGCTTCCGCCGGGTTCGTCTCTTTGTTATCGATGTACACGCTCGCCCCGAGTTTCTTTGCAAGCGGCGCGCTTTCTGCGCCACGCCCCACCGCCACTACCTTGTAACCAAACTTGTTCGCGAACTGAATTCCAAGGTGACCCAGCCCGCCGACGCCCAGCACCGCAACCAGGTCTCCAGGCAACGCACCGCTGTGCCGCAGCGCGTTGTACGTGGTGATTCCGGCGCATAGCAACGGTGCTGCCTCCACATCGCTCAGACCTTCCGGCATCGCCGTCAGCGCCGACTCCGGAACCACCATATATTGCTGGTATCCGCCGTCATAACTGATGCCCGAAATCTTCATATTCTGGCAATTCCCAAAATCTCCGCGCCGGCACTGCAAACACGTTCCGTCATGCCCGCCGTGCCAGCCGACCCCCACTCTCTGACCCTTCTGCCAACCGGAAACTCCGTCGCCCAGTTCCTCGATCACGCCCGCCACTTCATGCCCCGGAATGCGGGGATACTGGATGCCGGGCCACAAACCTTCTTTTGTCAGTACGTCGCTGTGGCACACACCGCACGCCTGCACCTTGATCAGCACGTGCCCCGCGCCTGCCTTGGGAATCTCCCGCCCCACAATCTCGAACTCGCCTCCCGCCTTCGAAATCTGCGCCGCCTTCATCGGTGCCAATCCGACTTTTGTCGTTGCCATGACTGCCTCCTATCTATTTTCCGCCCTCTCGAAATCCACCCATTCCCACGTCAGGCTCCGAAACCAATTCAGCCCATCCACTCTGGGGCTTGCCCCTCCCTCCCGCTGTCGGCTGTGGGCTGTGTGCCACCCCAACGGTTACGCCCTAAAAATATAATCCTTGGCCTTTACAATCGTATGACACGCCCTATACCGGAATGCCCATGCCCCATCCTCGGTTTTGGATGCAACGCACAGAGGAATGGTGCATTTTTTGACTGCGTTCACCCCAGGGGCGCAAGCCCTCAAGGATTGAGCGTAAACTAGCGGCTCACATCCCAACTTCGGAGGTTTCCCATGCGATCCGACATTATTCCCGGGGCCACGTTTCCCAACTACGACCTTCCCGACCATACCGCGAAACACCGCAAACTCTCCGATCTCCAGGGCCCTCATCCCATGGTTCTCGTCCTCAGCCGCGGAGGCTTCTGTCCCAAAGACCGCCGCCAGGCCGAACTCCTCGTTCCGCTTCATCGCGAACTCGAAGTCTCCTATTGCCGCCTCGTCACCATCAGCACCGACAACATCACGGAAACAAATGAATACCGCACGGGCGTCGGCGCCCACTGGCCTTTCCTCTCTGACGCTGGCCGCACCGTCCAAAAAGATCTCGACATCGCCGAATACACCGACCCTCTCCACAATCCCATGATCCCCCACGTCATCGTCCTCGAGCCCGGCCTCCTCATCTACAAAATCTACAACGGCTACTGGTTCCTCGGCCGCCCCACCATGGAAGATTTACGCCAGGACCTCCGTGCCGTCACCAAAAAATGCCGCCCCGACTGGGACATCACCACGCCAGAACTCAAAGCTGCCTGGCAGCAAGGCCGCAAGGAGCTTTTCTACCCCTACGGAAAAACCTATGTGCAAACTCTCGGCGAACAGGATTAGAGGCGCTTCGTGCGTTGACTTAGCCCTTGACCCAACCTAATAATATGACTTCAAAATGGCTTCAACCGATTCGCGCATCGGCCAAACCATCTGCACTACCGAATCCTCGAAAAATTAGGCGGCGGTGGGATGGGCGTTGTCTTCGAAGCGGAAGATCTCACCTTGGGCCGTCACGTTGCCCTGAAGTTTCTGCCGGAAAGCGTGGCCAAAGATCCTCAGGCGCTCGAACGCTTCCGCCGCGAGACACGCGCGGCTTCCCTTTTGAACCACCCGAACATTTGCACGGTCTACGAAATTGCTGAGGATAGCGGCAGCCTCTTCATAGCCATGGAGCTCATGGAAGGCCAGACGCTGAAACACCGCATCGAAGGCAAGCCTCTGCTGATAGACGAGATCATCGATCTCGCCTCCCAGATCGCTGACGCGCTCGGCGCTGCCCACGAGCGAGGCATCATCCATCGTGACATCAAGCCCGCCAATATCTTCGTCACCAAACGTGGCCACGCTAAAATCCTCGATTTCGGTTTGGCCAAAGTGGTTTCCTCCGGTTTGGAGCCCGCCAATTCGCAAATGCCTACGGCTACGGCGGAGGAGCTATTGGCCAGCCCCGGCTCCGCACTCGGCACCATCGCCTATATGTCGCCGGAGCAGGCCCGCGGCGAGGAGTTGGACACCAGGACGGACCTGTTCTCTTTCGGTGCGGTTCTGTACGAGATGGCGACCGCTCAGTTGGCCTTCCCTGGAAATAGCGCTGCGGTTATTCACGATGCGATTCTCAATCGCGCTCCTATCCCGTTAGCTCGAGCAAATCCTGCTTCCCCGCCGGAATTGGCCCGCATCACTTCTAAAGCGCTTGAAAAAGACCGCAAACTCCGCTACCAGACGGTGGCGGACATCCACACCGATCTGCAACGGCTCAAGCGCGACAGGGAATCCGCAAAAATATCGGCAGTGAACGACGTCCTTCCTGAAAAACCCCGCAAAAGGCGATGGACCATCCTTGTTCTCTCTTCCCTTGCATTCCTCGCGCTTGCCACAGTCGTCTATTTCTATTTCCATCGTGCGCCCAAGCTTACGGACAAGGACACCATTGTCCTCGGTGATTTTGCCAATTCCACCGGCGATCCCATTTTTGACGACGCCTTGAAGCAGGCCCTCACCTCTTCTTTACGGCAGTCTCCGTTTCTGAATGTGTTGTCGGATAACAGGGTGAGTCAGACCCTTAGGCTCATGACTCGTCCACCAAACACGCCTCTCACTCCGGAAATCATGCAGGAGGTTTGCCAGCGTACGGACAGCAAGGCATGGGTCGCAGGTTCCATCACCAGCCTGGGAAGCGAGTACGTTGTCGGCCCTAAAACTGTGAATTGCCTGAACGGTGACCTCCTGGCGCAAGCCCAGGCGACCGCTGCAAATAAGGAAAAGGTTCTGGATGCGGTGGGTGATGCGGCGAGCAAACTTCGGCGTGAACTCGGCGAGTCCCTGGCAAACGTGAAAAAGTTCGACGTCCCGCTTTCCCAGGCCACGACTTCCTCTCTCGAAGCTTTGAAAGCAGCGAGTTTGGGAAACAAAACACTTCAGGAAAAAGGATCTGTCGCGGCAATGCCTTTCTTCCAGCATGCCGTCGAACTCGATCCTGGATTTGCGAGCGGCTATTTGGCCCTGGGCAAGATGTATAGCAACGCCAGTCAAGGCGACCGCGCCAGGGAATTATTCACCAAAGCCTATTCCCTGCGCGAACATACCAGCGAGCGGGAAAAATACGATATTGAATCGATGTACTTTCTGGATGTGACGGGGAATCTGGAAGACACTACGCGTGTCTTTCGCGAGTGGCTGAGCAGTTATCCGAGGGACCGCACGGCACTCGGCAATCTGGCGCTCGTCTATAGCGCCAAGGGCGAATATGAGCAGGCTGTCGAGTTGGATCGCGAATCCATTCAACAGAGTCCCGATCGGATACATAAATCTTGCCTGGGGACTCTTCGCCCTCAATCGCTTTGCGGAGTGTCGCAGAACGGTACAGGATGCCTACGATCGAAAACTTGACGCCGAGCAATTGCATATTCACTTGTACATGCTGGCCTTCCTCGACGGCGATCAGAAGGGCATGGCCGAGCAAGTGGCTTGGTCGGAAGGAAAGCCGGAGATCGTTGCGCGTTTTCTTATGCGCGAATCCGCTGTGGAGGCTTATTCCGGCCATCTTCGAAAAGCGCGCGAACAAAAGCAGCGGGCGGTGGAATCCACAGGGCGCGCCGGCAACAAGGAAAGCGCCGCGAACCGGCAATTGGACGGCGCGCTGCGTGAAGCGGTTTTCGGTAATCTCGCGGAAGCCCGGCAATCCGCACTCGCGGCCCTTGACGAGCCCACTCTGGGAAAAAATGCCCAGGGGGTGGGAGCCCTGACCTTGGCCTTGGCCGGAGACAGCTTTCGTTCCGAGACCATTCTCGATGGACTTGCTTCTCGATTCCCTCAAGATACACTGGTGCAATCGGTTCTACTGCCGACCGCGCGCGCACAGATCGAACTCACCCGCAAAAATCCCAAGCGAAGCATTGAGCTTCTGCAAATCGCCTTGCCGTACGAATTGACCGTCACTTCCTTAAATGGCTGTCTTTTTCCCGCCTATGTTCGCGGCGAAGCCTATCTGGCCGCCAATCAGGGCGTAGCCGCCGCCGCTGAATTTGAGAAAATCCTGGATCATCGCGGGATCGTTGGAGCATGCGAGGCCGGACCCCTCGCCCATCTCGGAATCGCTCGCGCGTTTGCCATGCAGGGTGATGCCGCCAAAGCCCGTGCCGCCTACGCGGATTTCTTCGCTCTCTGGAAAGACGCCGACCCCGACATCCCCGTCCTCGTGGCTGCCAAAGCGGAGTACGCAAGACTGCAGCAATAGGGTGTTGGCTTCAGCCAGCACACCATCCGGCCCAATCTTCATACTCCAGTAAGTCATTTAGAATCAGCACTTACAAAAAGTATCAATGTAAATCCCGCTCCTGCCTGCGATCTGTCTGAATCTATACCGTTATTGGCAAGCGCGACACACCGTAGTACCTCCGCTCTATATCAAGCCGCAAGGCCGCTCGGGAAAATGGCACCAGTTACAAAACTCTAATCCATCGACACTTTCGATGCGTTAGTCGGCCCCTGGGCCCCTAAGTCAAGACCGAGCCGGAGGACCGCTATGAAGTATTTTGGAATGTCGATGTTACCGATGATCTTGGTTGGCCTGGGAGCCGCCCTGGCCTTCTCCCCCGCCTGCAAAGCGCAGGAAGTGAGCCCGGACCATTTCACAGATACCGGCGTGCAAAACGTCTACGAAAACGCCCCGTCCCAGACGGCCGCGCCGAAGCCCAAGCAAAACAAGTCCGCAGCTTCAGTGCGATCATCGCAAACGAATTCGTCCGCGAGCCTGCAGCCCGTGGCCAAGCATACTCCCGTCTCGGCAGCGCAACCTGGCCCCAAGACGGTCGCCGACAAGCGCAAGTCCGCTCCGGCCACGCCGAAGAAGCAATAGTTAGTCCCCGCGACGGAACGCCGGGCGCAAGCTCCAACCGCGCGTTCGGAATGACGCGATCGGCCACCGTGGTCGATGCGCGCCGCTTTACGCCGAAATCTCCCATGGAATCTTCACGTTAGGTGGTCACCTTTTCTCCACCACCAGTCCAGACGCCGTGCATTGGCACGCTTACCCGCATGTGAGACAAATGGCACACGACGGGGCCGTACTCGCGGCAACCGCTCGAAGAGAAAATGAAAGGAAAAATTCTAATGAACGCTTACAAACAGTTGCTGCCCAGAACGATCCTGCTCGGTTCCATGGGCCTCGCCGCGATGCTGTTGGCTTCCACTCCGTCCTGCAAGGCGCAGGAAGTGAGCCCCGATCATTTCACGGACAACGGCGTGCAAGATGTTTACGACGCGGCTCCAGCCACGGTTGCTGCACCAGCGATGAAGCAGACCCAGGCCGTTTCGCAGGCGAGCGCGCACCGTATGAACGCGGCCGCGGACACGCAATCTGCCTCCAAGCGCAATGTAATCTTGTCCGCGAGGCTGGACACTCCAGCGGTGACTGACCGACGCAAGTCCATTGCCGTCACGCTGCCAAAACAGTAAGCGGGACGCAGGCACGACGCGCGAGGATTCGCCCCGTGCACGCGCTACGGCGCGCCGACTTGAACCTCGGGATAGCGTTGTGCCAGCTGGTTGAGAGAATCGGCTGGGGCATCCTTCAAATACACGTCGAAGAACGTATGCACATAATCCGCGGTGATCGCGAGCCCGCGGCGCGATTCCAAGCGGCTGATGCCCAGCATGTGCATCACTCCGATCACGTACTGGCTCTTCACCAGCATCTGGTCGCTGAAACTAAAATGGTTGGCTCCTCGAATCGTCACGAACTGCCGCCCATTTGGCAGCCGATTGTAAATAGATTGGAAGTCAGCCAGGATCTGCTTGCTCGCCGGATCGGCTAAGTCGCGGCTGTGATCGCTTAATAGAAACAGGAATGGTTGTTTAAGCCCCTCTTGAATGAGGGTGCCGTAAGGCGCGCCATCTATATCGATTCCGGCCTTGCACCGCGGATCGTCATGACAAAACTGCAACGCTTGTGCGCCGCCGAAGGAATGCCCAAACATTCCCAGCCTCTGCAGATCGAGCCAGCTGGTAAACTTGCCGGTCGGCTCGCCAGCATTTAATTTTTCCAATTGGCTCACGACAAATTCCGTATCGCTGGTCCACATCGGCAGAAGTTTGTTGATCAGTTGATTCGCTTCGTCGGCTGACAGATTCTCGGGATCGTTCGTTGGAGGTCTGCTGACAACGCGGCCGTCCTGAAGGACGACCACGAACGTTCTGTAAGGCGCGTCGAATCCCACGACAAAGTAGCCGTGACTTGCGAGATCTTCGGCAAGCGTCGTGAAATCCGTAGTCAAGGCCCCGCCGCCAGCTCGCAGGATCACGACTGGATATAAGCGCAGTTCTGGGGAGACTTCCGGATCAGATGTGCTGTGCGTCCGGACCGCCGCAAGATCTCGCGTCATGTACTGGCTCATAAGCTTTCCTGAGGTTTGTACAAGGGCTTCCCGCCACGGCGCAGGTAGATACTCGGCAGGCGTCGCAAAAGTCGGAGCAACCGCCGGATACCACATCCAGGCGACGACCTCGCGCTTCGCGCCCGGGGACGGCGCCAACTCGTCCGTCTCGGCGTTGTTGACCCAAGTGAACATGGTGCGCCCCACGGCAAAGTGGCCCGTGAGCGCGGGCAGCGTAATTTCTCTGCCATGTTCCAGCCGCAATAAAAGGAACAGCGTCGAGATTCCGACCACACCGAGCAGCGCCAGTACCGCCGCAGTTTTCATGAGGCGCTTGAACAAGCGTTTGACGAAGGAGGAGGGCTTTTGGGCGCCGTTTGGCAAATCGGATGAAGCGCTGGGTTGAGACATGGCGGCTATTCTACAGAAAGTACTTTTAGCTGTAAAGTGAATCAGGCAGTCTCGTCATGCGCAAGAGCGGCCCGCCTGCTCGCTTGCTACGGAGTGGAACGGCGGCCTGGAGGCGGGCACGACATTGTGTTGTTAACGGACCGAAGGCTGCGTGTAATAGCCCTGACGAGTGCGTGCCGTCAGCTTACGGTCTGCAAGATGGACTTCTATGTCGTGGTATTCGTCTCGCTTCTGGTCCAAGGGTGGAGCGAAGGAGATCTCATAGTAAACCTGCGTATCGGCGAGGCACTGTTTCACGGATGCAGTGATGTCGTTGCTGCCGATAAGAGCCAGACCGCCGCTCTGCGTGGCGATTACTTGTAAAGCTAAGTTGCCCCATTCGGTCTGGTCAGCCTTGCTGATTCCTTTGACGAAGGATTGCCAGTAGAAAGCACGTCCGCCGAAGTCTGCACTCCCTAGGGGATCGATACTGTAAAGGGTGACGCGACCCTCCCGCAACAAAGTCGACACACGGACGATATTGTTGAAGATCTGTTGCTGTTGCTTCGTGTCCATCTGTTCCTGGGCGTTGGGGCCGGAGAGGAGCGGCCAGCCCGGGGAAATCCACAGAATGATCTTGCGCCCTGGCCGCCCAGCCTCGTGTGTCCCAAGTTCAAATAACGCCTTCATGGAAGCCTCGAACCGTTCGATGGCGCTATAGATCCCGCCGGAACGGAGAATGGTATGTAACCCGAGGGTGTATCGATCAAGCGCGGCACTCACTGCGTTGCCATCACTTGAGAAGTCGTCCTGAACCTTGAGCCCGTCATCCGTAAGGAAGGCAAGCGCCAACGGGTGGGTGAGTTGCCCACCATCGGCCTTCAGGAATTTGTCGATCTCCGAACGTTCATAGGCGATGTGCTCCAGACCAGTATTCACGTCATCGACAATAAGCACGACCTCAATCGGGGCCTCGAGCCCCCGGACGGCCCGAAAGGACGCGATAGGCTGCGGCACTTTATTATCTAAGACCGTGAAGTCTTGCTGCTGAAGACCGCCAACGGGCGGCCCGGACTTTGGAGTCACGACCACGTCAAGGTTGATCATGCCGGCGCCAAGCTGATTTGGCGGGCTGGTTTCTTGGCCGGACGCCGCCGCCGCGGCTAACATGCAGACGACCAGGAGAAAACCGAGCCGCGCGTCGATGAACATGCGTATCCTCCGTCCGAGCAACACCAACTGCTCTCTATCGTGACGACCCGCTGACTTGGATCACTGAGGCCCTAATGGCATAGACGCTCCGCACGTCTGCTGAGTTACTAACCGTACGACCAGCAAGGTGCCGAATGCCCGACAAACACAAATCGGAAACTAGCCATAGCCCAGATTCACTTGGCTCGCTTTTGCCTCTGTTTTGCCAGGCACAGTTGCGGGGCGTGCCTTGACGGCAGGCAAGCGTTGTAATGTACTGGGTCTCTCCAATGCCGACGATTCCGCTCGACATCGAACAAGAATTTCGTGCGATCCTTGGCGCCGATTTGGTCCGCGCAGCAACTGTGGCCGACGCGGTTTGTGGTATTCAACCGCAGTTTGTCCTTGAGCCCACGAGCGAGCAACAGATCGCTGCTGCCCTTCGTTTCGCAAATGGCGCTGGCCTCGCTGTCATCCCACGTGGCGGGGGCACAAAGCTCGCCTGGGGCAATCCACCTTCTCGCGCCGACGTCATTCTTTCCACGGCGCGCCTCGACAAAATCATCAAGCACCTCTGGGCTGATCTCACTGTCAGCGTTGAGGCCGGTTGCACCATCCAAAAATTGCAATCTGCGCTCGCACAGCACAGTCAACGTCTCGCGCTCGATCCTCTTTGGCCGGCGCAAGCCACGATTGGCGGTATTCTCTCGACGAACGACAGCGGCTCGCTGCGTCTTCGCTTCGGCTCGCTTCGCGACTTGATCATCGGAGTCACGTTCGCGCTTCCCGATGGCACGCTCGCTTCCAGCGGCGGCAGAGTCGTAAAGAATGTGGCGGGCTACGATCTACCAAAACTTGTCACCGGCGCGTACGGCACGCTCGCCGTCATCACCCGCGCCTTTTTCCGCCTGCATCCCCTCCCGCGAAACGCGAAGACGCTATCGATTTCCGGCTGCACTCTCGAAGAAATGCAAAGCGTCATCCTTGCCATCCAGGATTCCAAACTGGCTCATACTTCTCTGCAAGCGCGCATGGCGCAAGATGCGGAACCGGTCATCGACATTCTCTTCGAGGGCACGGAAGCAGGCATCGCCGCGCAAGAAGCGCAGCTACGGGTAATCGCTGGTGCTGCTTCCAGTCGCGAAACCACCTCCGCGGTGTGGAACGCATCGCAAGAACTCTGGAACTCCGCGAATTCCGCGTCGTCAACCATGGCCAAAATCACTACGCTTCCGGCTTCCATCGCAGGCACGGTCGAAGCGGTGCAACGCATAGCCGCCACTCACAAAACGCACTGGAAGCTGACAATGCAAGCGATCGGCATCGGCTGGATGCGCTTGGAATCCGCGCCAGAAAATCTCCGCGCTGTGCTCTCTGATCTTCGCTTCGATCTCGAACACGCCGGCGGATCGCTCGTAGTGGCGCATCATCCCGCTGATATGCAACGCATGGACGCCTGGGGCCAGCCGGGCGATGCTCGTGCTCTGATGCGGGCGGTAAAAAATCAGTGCGATCCAAAGAACACGCTGAATCCCGGCCGCTTCGTCGCCGGCATCTGATCAAAGGAGATTTCGACCGTGAAGAATTTCCGGATCGCACTTTCGCTGATGGTTCTTTTGTTTGTGGGGACGGTGTCTCGTATCGACGCGCAATCCGCGCCTGCCGATTCTCACCCGATGGTTCACGCTCTCAAGATCACCATTCTCTCGACGATGCTTGCCGATGACGGCATCGGCGAATGGGGTTTCGCCGCGCTGGTCGAAGCCGACGGCCGCAAAATTCTGTTCGATACCGGCGCGCGCCCCAACACCGTTCTCGAAAATGCACGCGAGCTGAAACTCGATCTCAGCGACGTCCAGGACGTGGTCCTCAGCCACTTTCATGACGACCACACCACCGGACTCTTGACTCTCCGCCGCGAATTTTCCAAATCGAATCCGAAGGCGCTCTCGCGCGTTCACGTCGCCAATGGCATTTTCCTCGAGCGGCGCGGCCACAATCCCAATCCCATGATCCAAATCAAAAAAGACTACGAAGCCACCGGCGGAGTCTTCGTTGTACACGAAAAACCCGAAGAACTTTTCCCTGGCATCTGGCTCAGCGGACCGGTTCCTCGCGCGTATCCCGAAAAAAACTATCCCTCGGGCACAGAGGTCAACACCGGAACCGAGTGGGTCGCTGACACTGTTCCCGACGATCAGTCTCTCGTCTTCAATACCGCGCATGGACTGGTCTTGCTCTCCGGCTGCGGCCATTCGGGAATCATCAACACGCTGCAATATGCCCGCGGTTTTCTCCGCCCTGCTCCCATCGATGCAGCCATTGGCGGCTTTCATCTTTTCGCCGCCAACGATCAGCAACTCGCCTGGACCGCTTCCAAGCTCAAGGAATATCAAACCGCCCGTTTTCTCGGCGCGCACTGCACCGGCATCGAAAGCGTGTACCGCTTGCGCGAACTTCTCGGCCTGACTCGGCAAACCTGTCTCGTTGGAACGATCGGCGCAGTCTACGATCTCAACAGCGGAATCAAGACTGGCCGAATCGCGCAATAATCGAAAACCACGCTGGGGGTGACGTTGATGAGCATTGTGAAGTCAATGCGCATTCAGAAGGGACCGGTTCCGCGATTGCTCGTTTCCATATTTCTCACGCTCGGCGTTGCCGCCACAGCTTCGGGCCAGTCGACGGCAGTCCCTCCATCGCAACCGGCAAGGCCATACGTCGCAGTCCTTCTCGAAACTCTCTCGTGGGACGAAGCCGAAAAAATCCTAACGCCCAACACCATGGTCGTGATCGCGCTGGGCGCCGAATCCAAGGAGCATGGCCGCCATCTGCAGCTCAACAACGACTTTCTGATGGCCGAATATCTCAAGAAGCGAGTTCTCGACGCCGCGCCGCAAAATGTCGTCGTCGCTCCAACGATTAACTACAGCTTTTATCCAGCATTCCTCGAATATCCGGGATCCACTTCGCTCAGCGTGGACACCGCCCGCGCGATGATCACGGACATCGTCCATTCTCTTGCGCACTACGGCCCGCGCCGCTTCTATATACTCAACACGGGAATTTCGACGTTGCAGCCTCTCGCGCAAGCTGCCAGCGATCTCGCAAAAGATGGAATTGTCCTGCACTTCACCGACCTGACGAAAGACGATCCGGTAGAGAAAAAAGTTCGCCAGTCCGGCGGCACGCACGCCGACGAAATCGAAACGTCGATGATGCTTTACATCGCGCCAGAATCGGTTCGCATGAAAAAGGCCGCGCGCGACCTGAATCCCAATCAACCCGGCGGCCTGACGCGCGACCCTCAAGGAAAGGGCACGTATTCCCCAACCGGCGCCTGGGGCGACCCGACTCTCGCCACGCGCGAAAAAGGCCAAGCGGTCGTCGAATCCCTTGTAGCAACTATTCTGAAAGACATCGAGGACATGCGCCAAACCGCTCTGCCAGCGGCGAAATGATTGGCAGCGCGGGAAGAAGGAAGGAACAAAGAAAGAGAAAGGATAACGCAGAGACGCAGAGTGCGCAGAGTCTCGCAGAGAAAGAAGACGGAAGGGCGAGAACCGCATCCATGTTTGCCAGCGGCACCGCCATTCAGATATGTTCACTCAGGGCCAAGAAACTGCTGACATGACGACGTCCACCGAGACAAAACCAAGTTCGACTGCGTTCGACGCGCATCATCCGCCGTCGAAACAAATCATCGAAAATTGTGTGCACTGCGGCTTCTGCCTGCCCGTCTGTCCCACTTACGTGCTCTGGAACGAGGAGATGGACTCCCCGCGCGGCCGTATCTACCTGATGAAGCTCGCCAGCGAAGGCAACGCGACCATGAATCCGCAATGGGTTAGCCATTTCGATTCCTGCCTCGGCTGTATGGCCTGCATGACAGCGTGCCCTTCCGGCGTCGATTACGGAAAACTGATCGAAGCTACTCGCGCGCAAATCGAACGCCATCATCCGCGCTCGCTCGGAGAAAAACTTCATCGCCGTTTTCTGTTCTCTGTGTTCACGCGCCCGGACCGCCTGCGCTTGCTCCGGTGGCCGCTGCTTGCCTATCAGAAATCCGGATTGCAGTCACTCGCCCGCGGCACCGGCCTTCTGAAGCTTTTTCCGAAGCGGCTGCAATCGATGGAAGCGCTGATGCCGAAGCTCTCGCAGAACGAGAGCGTGCTGGAAGTTACGCCGGGGCAAGGCGCAAAGCGCAAGCGCGTCGGCTTGCTGCTTGGCTGCGTACAGCGCGAGTTCTTCCCTCAAGTGAATGCAGCCACGGTTCGCGTCCTGGCCGCGGAGGGTTGCGAAGTTGTCGCGCCAAAAGAACAGCCCTGCTGCGGCGCACTGATGGTTCATGCAGGAGAAGAAGAAGGCGCTCTGGCGCTGGCAAAGAAGACCATCGACGTATTTGAAAACGCAAATGTCGATACGATCGTCACCAATGCGGCAGGTTGCGGTTCCAATGTAAAGGAATACGGCCACTTGCTTCGCGACGACCCCAACTATGCCGAGCGCGCTAAAGCCTTCGCCGCAAAGTGCAAAGACATTACCGAAGTTCTGACGGAGTTACCGCCGCGCGCCACGAGAAATCCGCTGCAGCTGCGCGTTGCTTTCCACGATTCCTGCCACTTGCAGCATGCGCAAGGCGTCCGCTCGCAACCCCGCCAGTTGCTGGGAAATATTCCCGGGCTGGAGCTCGCCGAAATTCCGGAAACCGCCATCTGTTGCGGCTCCGCAGGTATCTATAATTTAGTGCAGCCCGACGCCGCCAACGCGCTCGGCGACCGCAAAGCTCATCTGATCATCCCGCTTAACGCCGAGGTGGTCGCTACCGGCAATCCTGGATGCCTGCTGCAACTGCAATCTTCGCTGGCGAGGCAAGGGCAGACGACGCCAGTGGTTCATACCATCCAGATTTTGGATGCGTCGATTCGGGGCGAGCGGTTGCGTCTGGGCTGACAAAGTCGGGCATGGCGTGCCGTGTCCCTACGGGAGCATGATGCGTTGCGCGGCTTTTTTCGTCCACGCGCCTAGAATCGCGCCCATCAGGCAAAATCCGACCAGCGCATAAAATTCGTTAATCGCAAATAACTGCACCGGGCGCATCTCGTACATATTCGTCGTGAAGGTCACCGGGCCAACAAATCCAATCCATAGCAAGATGCCAAGAGCCGCGCCGCGAGCCGCTGTGTTGGCGCTACGCCAAATGCAAATCTGCGCCAGAACGAAGGCAATCAGCAAATTCAACACAAAGGTGATGATGTATGGCCAAGGCGAACTCTGAGCCTTGGCGTTTTCCATCGAAATATTTTCCAGAGACATCCACTGCTTGTTGAACAAGGTTCCGTACCACAATGCTCCGAGGAGCCAGTACGCCAAAGCCGAAACAAACACCGCCGGATAATTCGTCTTCATCGTTCACTCCTTCATCCCATCTTCATCTCAAGGGCCCTCACCGATATCCACGTATGAAAAAGTACACCGTCATCGCCGCCCCCACCAGAATCACAAAGCCGCGAATCCAGGACTGCGGCAGCTTCTGCGCATAGTGCGCGCTCGTCACTCCTCCCAGGACAGAGCCGGCGGTCATCACCAGCGCCTGCGGCCAGAGGATGGCGCGCGTAATGATGAACGTGACGGCGGCAACGCCATTGATGACGCCGCCAAGCAATACTTTCAATTTGTTCATCGCGTGAATATCCGTCATGCCCATGGCCGCCAGCATCGCCAGGTTCATGATGCCGATGCCGCCGCCAAAGTACCCGCCGTAAACAGCAACGAACAGTTCGAACACGGAAGCGCCCACGACCGCCGCATTGTTCGAGTCGTGGGAGATGCCCGCCGAAATGCGCCCGGTCAAATGCTTGCCAAAGGCAAAGAGCAGCGTGGCGCCAAAAAGCAGCCACGGCAACACTTTCAAAAATGTTTGCGCGGGCGTCTTGATCAGAAGAATGGCGCCGGCCAAGCCGCCAATGACGCTGGTAACGATCAACGGAATCATGACGCGGCGCGGAATGTCCAGCTTCATGCGATACGCGCCGCCGCTGGCGCTCGTTCCTACCCAAAGTGCAAGCGTATTGGTCGCATTTGCCGGTATGGGCGGCACGCCGGTGAACAGCAACGCCGGAAACGCCACAAAACTGCCGCCGCCGGCGACGGCGTTGATCGCCCCGCCCAGGGCGCCGGCGAAAAACAGAAAAATGGCGTTGTGTAAGTTCAACCAGACCTTTTATCACGATTCCCGCTCCCCACTCCAGCGCCAGCCTTTCCTCTCTCTTGTCTCGAGCCAGATCGAGCGCTGCGCGGTTCGCTGCCCTTAAGTCATTTCTTGACAACGCGCGCCTGGCCATATATGAACGGTGCGATTTACCGACCTTCCGCCACTGAATACCTGACTCGCTCCCTTGCGGGTCACAGCGGGGATTCAAGAGGAAGGAATCACAACTCAGGTAAGAGTGTGTTTTGCGGCCGCTTGGACGGGTGATCGTGTGCGTCGGCTAGCTTTGCGGCAGGCCTCAGTTCAACAGGAGAAAGCATGGCCAGTCAGGCAAACGTGGTCCCAGCCATTGGAGCGGGCAGCGACAGCATCCCCAAGGTAATTCTCGCTTCCGCCGTCGGGACGATGATCGAGTGGTACGACTTTTACATTTTCGGCAGCCTGGCCGCCGTTCTTTCGCCCAAGTTCTATCCCGCCGGTAACGACACCATCGCGCTGATTGCTTATCTCTCGACGTTTGCGGTCGGCTTTCTCGTCCGGCCGTTTGGTGCGCTCTTTTTTGGGCGCATCGGCGACATCGTCGGCCGTAAGTACGCGTTCCTGGTCACGCTCTCGATCATGGGCGGCGCGACGGCGCTCATCGGTTTCCTGCCGACCTTTGCACAGGCCGGGTGGTTTGCGCCGATCACGCTTCTCCTCATCCGCGTGCTGCAAGGCCTCGCTCTCGGCGGCGAGTATGGGGGCGCAACCGTTTACGTCGCGGAACACGTCCCGGATGGCAAGCGCGGCTTCTACACCAGCTTCATCCAGATCACGGCGACTCTTGGCCTCTTCGTATCGCTCCTCGTCATTCTCGGAACGCAGCAAGCCATGACTCCCGACCAGTTTAAGGATTGGGGCTGGCGCATTCCGTTCCTTATCTCCATCGTACTGGTCACGATCTCGCTCTACATTCGCTTGAAGATGAAGGAATCGCCCATCTTCAGCCAGATCAAGAGTGCTGGGATGACTTCCGCGCAGCCACTGAAAGACGCTTTTGCCAAGTGGGAAAATGGCAAGCGCGTTCTGATTTCTCTTTTTGGTGCGACCGCAGGCCAGGGCGTCGTGTGGTATACCGGCCAGTTCTACGCCCTGTTTTATTTGCAAACCATTCTCAAGGTGAACGGGAAAACGTCCAACATTATTGTGGCCATCGCGCTCCTTTGCGCCATGCCGTTCTTTACGCTGTTTGGATCCCTCTCCGATAAATTCGGCCGCAAATGGATCATGATGCTGGCCTGCCTGCTCGCGATCACAACCTATATTCCCATTTACAAAGCCATGACGGTCGCGGCGGGAAATAACATCGTCACGGTTAAATCGCAAAAGAACAAGGTTACCGGCGCCATCGCGTTGACGCCTCTTACCGTTGACGCCAGCGGCGCTCAAGTTCCTGCGAAGGAAGCTCCGAACCCGAATGTTCCAATGCTCGTGTTCCTTGTTTTCATTCAAGTGATTTACGTTTGCATGATTTACGGCCCCATTGCAGCGTATCTCGTGGAGGCCTTTCCGGCCAAAATTCGGTACACATCGCTCTCGTTGCCATATCACATTGGCAACGGCGTCTTCGGAGGCTTGGTTCCTCTGATCGGCCTATACTCATGCGCGGCCACTGGCAACATTTATGCCGGGCTCTACTACCCGATGATTGTCGCCAGCATCACGCTGGTATTCGGAAGCATCTTGCTGAAGGAAACCTACGGCCACAAGATCTGGGACGAAGTTGGCGGCATGAAGTAGCATCACCGCGCCTGTACGGAACCGCGCGGATTGACTCCCGTGCCCGCGCGGGAGCATCATTTTTGGCGGGCTAGAACATCCGATAGAGGAAATGCGCTCGCCCGAACCAGGCTGTTCCTCGTTGTAGCGTCACAACCGAAATCGATCTTTGAAGGGGAGTTCTCGCCGTGGCCAAAGCTCGCCAGAAAACAAACGCGAAGACGTCGAAAAACAAGCTGACGGAAGCGCAAATTGCGGTGCATTGGAAAGAAGAGGAGTATTTTTACCCTTCGAAGAAATTCAAGGCGCAAGCCAACCTCGCCGACCCTTCATTCGTTAAAAAATTCAGTGAAAAGAACTTCCCAAAGTGTTTCGACATCTACGCCAAGCTGCTCGATTGGGACAAGCCCTGGCGCAAGACGCTCGACACTTCGAATCCCCCGTTCTGGAAATGGTTCGTCGGCGGAAAACTCAATGCCTGCTACAACTGCGTTGACCGTCATCTTGCCGAACACAAGAACAAAGCGGCGCTAATTTTCGTGCCCGAACCCGAGGGCGAAGCAGCTACGGTCATCACCTATCAGGAGCTGTACAAGCGGGTGAATGAAGTCGCGGCAATGCTGCGCGATTTTGCCGGGCTCAACGCTGGCGACCGCGTCACGATTCACATGCCCATGATTCCGGAGTTGCCGATCACCATGCTCGCCTGCGCGCGGCTTGGCGTGATTCATTCCGTAGTGTTTGGCGGGTTCAGTGGAGAAGCTTGCGGCTTGCGTGCCGCAGATTCCGGGAGCCGCGTACTGATTTACGCTGACGGTTACCACCGCAATGGCAAGTGGGTGGATCACAAGCCCAGCGCGGATATTGCGGTGGAAACGGCGAAAAAAGAAGGCCAAGTCGTCGACAAAGTGCTCTTCTGGCGCCGCTATCATGGCCATTACCGCTCCGAATCCGCGATGATCATCGACCGCGACTTCTTCGTCGACGAAGTGCTCAAAGATTACAAGGGCCAAATCATCGAGCCCGTTTCGCTAGACGCCGAAGCTCCGCTCTTCCTGATGTACACAAGCGGCACCACCGGCAAGCCCAAAGGCTGCCAGCATCGCACGGGCGGTTATCTCGCATACGCCGCGGGAACTTCCAAGTATTACCAGGACATTCATCCCGAGGACGTTTATTGGTGCATGGCCGACATCGGCTGGATCACCGGCCACTCCTACATCGTTTATGGGCCGCTTGCTCTTGGCGCTACGAGTGTTTTGTATGAAGGAGTTCCGCAATTCCCCGATGCCGCGCGCCCGTGGCGGATTGCGGAGCGGCTGGATGTCAACATCTTCCACACCTCACCGACAGCCATTCGCATGTTGCGCAAAGCCGGCGGCGACGAACCGAGAAAATACAACTATCACTTCAAACACATGACCACGGTCGGCGAACCGATTGAGCCGGAAGTGTGGCGCTGGTATTACGAAACGGTTGGCAAAGGCGAAGCTGTGATTGTCGATACGTGGTGGCAAACCGAAACGGGCGGCTTTCTCTGCACCACAAAGCCTGCTCTCGATGCTATGAAGCCCGGCAGCGCGGGTCCCGCCGCTCTCGGGATTTATCCGGTGATCTGGGACGAAAACGGCGAAGAAGTGAAACCTGGCACGGGCAAAGCGGGCAACATTTGCATTCGCAATCCGTGGCCAGGCATTATGCAAACGATTTGGGGCAGCTCGGAACGCTTCGTCAATCAGTACTACAAAAAATACTGCAAGAATCCGGATAGCAAGGATTGGCGCGACTGGCCGTACTACGCCGCTGACGGCGCTGTGCTTCCCGCTGATGGTTACTACCGCATTCTCGGGCGCGTCGACGATGTCATCAACGTCGCCGGGCACCGCCTCGGCACAAAAGAAGTCGAATCCGCGTGCCTCAGCATCACCGAAATCGCGGAGGCCGCCGTGGTTCCGGCTGTGGACGAAATCAAAGGCCGCGTTCCCGAGGTCTACATTTCGCTGAAGCCCGGCGTTCTGCCGAGCAAGGCCATGCAAGACAAGGTTATCCTGACGATTGAAACGATCATCGGCAAAATCGCCCGGCCCAAGCGCATCCACATCGTTCCAGACATGCCCAAGACGCGCTCCGGCAAAATCATGCGCAGAGTGCTGGCCGCGATTTCGAATCACATGGACACCGGCGACATCACTACACTCGCCAATCCGGACATCGTCGCTCAGATTCGCGAGCTAGTGCAGGGCCGCATCGCTGGTCCGCTGCAGGAAGGCCCCGAAGACATCAAACTCTTCGGCGAAGAAAAGTAGCCGCATTAATACTCTGTAGGGGCTGGGCTTGCCCCGCCCTCTTCGAAGAATGCAACGCCAACGCACAAATTCAAGGAGCCGCGAATGTCAGCAATTCCCAGAAGAGAATTCCTGAAAGCAGCTGCAACGACGGCGGCCGCAAATAGTCTTCTTGTCTCGACCGCGTTCGAGATCCGCGCCAACCCTCTCGGCCTCCCGATCGGCTGCCAGACCTGGCCCGTAAGAGAGGGCATCGCCAAGGATTTTCCCGGCACAATCAAACAACTCGCCGCAGCCGGGTTTCAAAATATCGAACTCTGCTCGCCAGTCGGCTACGACGATTCCGGCTTCGGCGGCCTGGCAAAATACAAAGGCTCCGAGCTGCGCAAAATGTTGAACGATTGGGGCGTCGGCTGCTTCAGCTCGCACTTCGGCATCGACGAACTTCGCAAAGATCAAGCCAGCCGAATCGCCTGGGCGCAGGATTTGGGCCTGAAACAAATGATTGTCCCCAGCCTCGATGGTCCAAAAAATCCCACGCTCGACGACGTGAAACGCGCCGCTGATGAATATAACAAAATGGGCGAAAAAGCCGCCGCCGCCGGCATCCAGCAAGGTCTCCACAACGAAGGCTTCGAGATCTCGAAGGTCAACGGCAGGCGTACTTATGATTTGTTGCTTGAACTGCTCGATCCCAAGTTGGTCAAATTCCAATTCCAGATCTCAACCATCAGTGACGGCTATGATGCCGCCGAATATTTCAACAAATATCCCGGCCGTTTTTTCTCCATGCACGTCCAGGGCTGGAATGCGCCTACAAAGAAAATCGTCGCCGTCGGCCAGGACACTCTCGACTGGAAAAAGATCTTCACCGCAGCGAAAATAGGCGAAGTGCAGAACTATTTCGTGGAAATGAGTCTTGATCTAATGAAAGCCAGTGTCCCCTACCTTCGCACTCTCCAGGTGTGACGAAAAAGCAAGGAAGAGCAGCTTTCCTTGCGTCCAGGCTAGCAGCCCGTGGCGGAACCACATTTTCCTGAGTGGCGGAGTTTGTATCTGAGATAGCGTTCATTTTGAGGTCGATACAGTCGATGCCGGGAAAGAAAACGATTTGAGCGACTCTTGAGCGCTGAGGAGCGATGGAACAGTAGCAAAAGCGCAAAAAGTAGCGATGACTGTCGGTTTTTGTACTCCCGTGGAGTGCCGGAGCCCAGCAGAGAGCGGAAGATCAGGCTCAGATTGAACGCGCCGACGTGAATCAACAGTCGTTTAAGAATGTTCCGGTGACCTCGGAGATGGGTCCTTCTCATTCCGCCAGTATCGTAGCAATGTGCAAAGCTTCGCTCGATCAGCTCGCCCCGCTTCCGTAGCAGACACTTTCCATAGGTTCCGTTTACGCGGCGCCGGTTCTCATAGACCGCCTGTTGTTGCTCGCCCTTACCGTCCCAGTGCCGCTGACCCTTCTGTTTCTTTTCCGGAATGTAGGTCCGCACTTCCGCGTTCTTCAGCATCACCAGCGTCTCGCCGCTATGGTAGCCCTTGTCGGTGACGGCTTCTTCAATCCCCTGCAGATGCATTTTCGGTTTCTGATTCGCTTCTTCTGTCCCGATCAGCTCGGCGCCATTTTCACCCGCTTGTGCCAGAGTCTCTATAACCGTCGTGGTATCTCCCTGATCGGCTTCCTGTAACGTCACCGCCAACACTGCACCGGTCTTCAAATCCACCGCATGCTCCGCTTTGTGCGCCAGATGCGTCCGACCATCTTTCATCTTGGTAATCCGCGCGTCTCCATCCTGCGGATGGACCCAATCTTTGTTGCTGGCTTTGTTCTTCCGCGTGCGATCCAACCGCGCCAGATCTTCGCGCGTCGGCGTTTCGATTCCCGATTTCCTCGCCAATCCTTTCAGAAATTCCTCGTAACTCTCGCCCTTGTCTCGCCGCACGATGGAACGCATCGCCGCGTTGGCCTCCAGCGTGGTCGCGTCGATCCCCACGGTCTTGCCCTTCAGCAGTCCCAGATCTCTCAGCAATTCCAAAATCCAGAAGAATACCTTGCGATGCGTCTCCACATCGATCAACCGTCGCGTTCGCGAAATCGTCGAATGATCCGGGGTCTGCTCGTCTAACCCCACTCCCAAAAACTTCCGCAGCCCGATGGAATCGGCCGCTCGCCAGGCGATCCCTCGCTCCGAATCTATCCCTTCAAAATATCCCACCAGCAGCAATCGAAAATAAATCCCCGGCGTCACCGATGGTCGCCCGTTGTTCTCGGCGTAAAATCTTGCGCACTCCTGCTCCGCAAACTCGTCGAACTGTTTCGATTCCAATAACTCATTCACGCGCGCGTAAAAAGGATGACCCGGCCCCTTGGCCAATTCATTGTGACTGATCCACAACCGCTCTTGCCGCTGTCTCCGCCTTCGTGTCCCCATTCCCATCGGCACTTCTCCCAGAATTCAATGGCATTCTACGAGAAACAAAAACGGAAACAAGTTACTTCAGGTTACAAAATCAAAATGGCGGGGTTGCACCACGGGCTGCTAGGTACCGAATCGCCTTAGCGCGCAATCAATGCGCGCGTTTGATCGTCACGAAGTTGCGTCCCAAATACAGCCGGTAGGCTCCCGCTTCCGGTGCCGCCACCACTTGCAGAGGCGTGGCGCGTTTCAGCACCGTATCGCGCTGGCCCGCGATTTCCAGCAGGTTGTGTCCACCGACATCGCTGACGATAAACTTCGAGTCCGCCAGAAAACCGATGCCATACGCCCCGGCCTTAAGGGATTGGCCGTTGATCTCGAGCGAAACTTCCGTCAGCAGGTATCCCTGGTACTTTTCCTTCAACCCGGTAGCATAGCCAGCCGTGTCGACCAAACCGGCCACGACGTAAGGACCATCGGCAAAATGAAGTCCCCCGGTATTGCGCATTTGAACGGGCGCAACTTTGCCGGCGTAAAACACCATCTCCGGAAAAATCTTCTCAGAGATATCCGCAGCTTTGAGGACCGCATCGGTCTTTGCTTCTTCCTGACGGGCAGCACTTGCGGCCAACACATAACTTGCTGGAATAGCTAGGCACGCCAGCGAGACCAGCATCGTCGAAAACTTGCGAATGAGCATCCACCCTCCTTGGGTTCCGTCCAATACCACACGAAAGATTCGAACATCTTTTTACATCGAGTGAATTTCTGAAGATGTGATGCACATCACGCTCGTGAAGGCTCCGCCTATCACGTTGCTCGGGGTCGCTCCGAACTTGGCGAAGCTGTTCCGGACGGATCGCTCGCTCGCTACTTTTTGGCCAGGAAGTCCGCGACCACGCCGGCGCAGGCTTCGACAAACTCCTGTTCGGGCTTGGTGAACGTATCGGCGAAATAGCTTTCGATGTCGAGCTCCCCCGCAAGCTTCTTGTTGACGAAAATGGGCAGAACGATTTCCGACTTCACCAAATTCGATCCCGCAAGATAGCGCGGGTCCTTTGAAACATCTTGCACGACGACCACTTGCCCACTGGAGGCCGCGGCGCCGCAGAGTCCCCTGCCGAGGGGAATGCGAACGTTGGGAGAAAAGCTGCCGGCGTACGGCCCAACGAGTAGGTAATTCGAATCCGTTGGATCGACCAGGTAAAAGCCTGTCCAGTTGTAGCGCGTCATCTTCTCGTGAAGGTGCTTGGCGATGCGCTCCATCAGAGATTCGACCGTAGTGGCGGTCGGAGCAAAACTCTGCAGCTCGAGTAAGAGCTCTCTGTGCGCTGGCGTCATGTCCTGGGCCTCATACTAAAGATAGATTTTGGTGGCGCGGCACACGTAGCTCTGTGCGCTCTTCAGCTTACACGAACAACGCGAGGCCCACGCCTGCGTGTCTTCTTCTGAACTAACAAATTCAGCGCATTGGGGCGGAAACGTGAGCGGCTGGCGTTCGATCATCCTGTTAAGTTATTCGTGACGGCCGTTGCATCCAGCGAGCGACAATCCCAATCGGAATGGTCTACGCTAGCACCCATGAACCCAGACCGACGTGGTTTCAGATTTTCGATCAACGCTGCGGCCGAGGTCGCGCAGGAAAGTACGCCGAGCGCCACCGTCTCCGTCCGCGTCACCGAAATCAGCCTGCATGGCTGCTACCTGGAGACTCTCGCTCCCTTCGGGGAACTTACACCCGTCTTCGTCAAGATTTTCTATGAGAACGAATATTTCGAAGCTAAAGGTACGGTGGTTTACGTCAAGCCCGCGGTCGGAATGGGCTTGGAGTTTCGCGATCTAAAGCCGCATTGCCGCATTGTCTTGCAAAAATGGATCCTCGCCGCGCTTCGCAACCAATCGAAATCCCAACCCGAGTAGTGTTCCTCCAACTTCAGATGCGACAGCTGAGTCAAGGGTGCTCAGTGCACACAATCATTAGGCGATCACAATTTCAGAACTCCAGGCGCAATTGAAAAGCAATCATGCGGGGCGTGCTATCACCGCCCAAACCGACACCTAGCAACCCGGTCGGCGGAGAGGTCGTGTAAGTAAGCGCGCCAAATCCGGTCTGGGTAGAATGCTTCCCCGGAATTCCGGCCAGCACCATGCTCGGAAGTCCGAAATTCGGATGGTTGAATACGTTGAAGAACTGGACGTCAAACCGGAGCTTCAACTGCTCACTAAAGGGAAACAGTTTGGATAGGTAGAAGTCGCTCCAGGTAAAATTGGGGCCGCGCACCGCGTTGCGACCTAGGTTTCCGAATTGACAGTTCTTGGAGATGTCACCTCCAAAGCACGCTCCAGTACTGGGGTCCACGGTCGAAACAAAGGCATTGGGATTGAGCCATTGAACTGTGCCCGGTTGCGTGACTCCTGGAATCGGTTTGTGTTCGTAAAGTGGCACGCCAGGAACAACGCTCGCGAATTGCGGCCCACTACCGTTCACAATGCCATTTCCATTCGCTGAATACGGGGTGCTCAGGACAGAAAACGGAATCCCGCTATGCCAAAACACGGTTCCCGACACCTGCCAACCATTCAGCGCGTAGCTAAGAAGACGATTTTGGACCTTGACCGGAAATAGATAGACATATTGAGCATTGAGATTGTGCCGGATGTCGTAGTCGCAGGGACCGTAGTCGCGAGCTAAGTCTCCGGGAAGGGGGGACAGGATTCCTCCTGCCGAGAACTGTAGGAATCCGCCGTTAGAGACGGTGTCCATACAACGGCTCCAGGTGTAATTGATTTGTCCCATTAGACCGTGAGCAACACGCTTCATGGCGGACAATTGCAGGCCATGGTAGTGACTGTTCGCACCGGTAGAAAACTGCGTCACGGCCCCGAATCGAGGATCTGTAGACTGCGCATAGGGAAACGGCGCGAAGCACCCCTCACAGACCGTTTGATAGCCGTTCACCTGCGTCAGATACGGCTGATTTACAGCACGGGTGCCGACGTATTGTGCGTGGATGCTTCCCGTGGTTCCCAATTCATGTTCCAAACTAAGACTCCACTCCATGAAGTAAGGCGCGTGAAGTTTTCCATCCGGTACCGCCGTGATGGCAACTGGGGGAAGACAGGTTGCGGGATTCGCTTGTTCAGACGCGCAGGAGACCTGGCCCTGCGGAAATCCCACACTAAAGGTCTCATTCGCGGCCACGGTTGCGTCAATCGCACTGTTAGGAACTCCCGGCGCAATCGCTATACCGCCGACAGTGCCAAGAAGACCGCCCTGGAAAGATTTGACGTAGGGTGGATTGACACCGACCACATCGGCGATGCTACCGGGCAAAATGTCACTGAAAATGCCGAAGCCAGCACGCAGCACGGATTTGGACTCAAATTGCCATGCGATCGCTGTCCTCGGTTGCAGGATCGCCAGCGGCGTCGAGGAGAACACGTTACCGAGACCCCTTTGAATCGCAGCGTTTAAAGGCTGATTCACATCATGCGAGATCGAATCGAAAGAGCCGCTCAGACGAGCGATATGCTGATGCGGATTTAGTGGATTGGAGTTTAGAGTGTCCCTTATCCCGAACGTCCACGTCAGCTTTTTGTTCACTTTCCAGGTGTCCTGCGCGTACAGATCGAGATTCAGGAAGTTAAAGGGTTCGTTTGCAGACGTTGGAAAAGTCTCTGTTGCTGTGGATGCGACTCCATAGATGTATTGCGGCAGGGTAGTGTAAGTCACCGTTGGGACGGTTCCCTGGCCGAAGTCATAGTCATTCAGCCGAAGAATCCGAGTATTGGTCCCAAAACGCAGCTCGTGTGCCCCGGTGCTCCAGGCGAGGTTGTCATTGATAAAGAACCGGGAGGCGCGTCTTCCCTGCACCCAGGTATTGTCAAGCCCCCCGACACGGGTAAAAGGCGCATTCGCGCCGCTGCCTTGCAAAACGATTGGGAATGCGGAGAGCGTTTTCTGAAAATCGCTAGGACCAAACAGGCTTCCATACCAGGAAAACGCCGGGTTGAAATAATTCACGAGATTCTGCGAAAAGACATGCGTATATCCAGCTGCAAACGAATACAAGGGTTGAGGGGAAAGAGCGTTGAACAAAGGATTGATGGGATCGGTGTAGGCAGCCTGGAGTCCGTTGTCCGTTTGAAAGCGAAACCAGGTGGTGTTTTTCTCATTGATGTTGTAATCGATCCGAAGAGTTTGGACCTGTTCATGATCATCGCTCGAATGAGACACGCTCTGGCGATTTGCGCAACCATCTCCATCATTCGCAATTGCGGGCAAACCTCCAGCAACATCGAACGGACAGCCAAGTACGGCGAGTGGTGTTCCGCTGGTATTTCCATAGAGTGAAAACATCTTTCGATAGAACGGCACCAACTGCGGCGCGGGCTGATACCTCGACCCAGTGACAGAATCGGTCCCGCCCAAGGGCAGTTGCTGCAAAACGTAATTCTGAAATGCCGGCGTTGGAACTGTTGTCGCCGTGACGATGGGCAGTGCAATCCGAACCCACTCGCTATCGAAGAAGAAAAACAGCTTGTCGTGGATAATCGGGCCGCCCACACTGCCTCCAAAGTGGTTCAGTGTGGAGCGCGGTTTGTGATTTCCCGGAGTTGCATTCGTGAAATAGTTGGCTGCATTGAACTTCGAACCATTCCACAATTCATACAGATTCCCATGAAACTGGTTCGAACCGGATTTCGTAACGTAGTTAACCTGCGATGCACCGTACCGCCCCTGATCGACGGCATACGAAAGTGTATTGACCGTCACTTCCGATATTGAATTGAGTCCGAGGACAAGGTTTGTCGAGAGTCCGCTGTTCAGATTCGTCAGCGGATCATTCGTTTCCAGGCCATCGACGATATAGCCGTTTGAGAGAGCAGGCAGTCCATTGAACTCAACGTTGCCATACCCATTCGTACCGCCTACGAAATCATTTCCGCTGCCTGCCGTGTTGACGAGTGCGCCTGCCGCAAACTGAAGTGGGTAAGTTAAGTCACCCCCTGGATTGGGAAGGTCTTCCAGCGCGTGTGCATTGAGAGTGGTGGACGTATTCGCATTCTCCGGGTTGAGGATCGGGGCTTCACTGCTTATCTCAACGGTCTGGTTTGACTGCGCAATCTTGAGTCTGAAATCGACAGTTTGCTTCTGGCCCAGGGCAGCGGATACAGCGTCATTCTGCTGTGGTTCGAAGCCCTCTGCTTCCACTTTGACGGAGTACGCACCGGGTTTCAGTTGCGGAAAGTTGAATCGGCCCGAGTCATCGGTACTCGCGCTTCGCTTCAGTCCAGTCTCCTTGTTCGTAACCGTCACCGTGGCGCTAGGCACCGCCGCGCCGCTTGCATCGCTCACTTGGCCGACGATCGCGCTGGTAGTTTCACCTTGGGAGAAGGTTGCTTCAGGCAAGAGAAAATGAAACAACCCGACAAAAATAAATATCGAAAGAGTTAAACGCAGCATGCTTGTGAGCCGAGTTCTGATCATCCGGACCGTTCACATTATTAACCTTACTTAAGACATGTTATTAATGCAAGTAAATACGAGGACATAGCGAAATCTACTGGATTGGCAAGCTTCGGTAGAGTCGATCTGCGATTGTGGTCGGCTGACAGGCTAATCGGAAGTTATTCCGGAGGCAGAAGTTCAGTTGGGGAAGTTGCGGCGCATTCAATAATGCTTACCCAGCGGCGCGTTCTCGGCTTCAACTCCGCCGCTAAAATCTAACGCGCGGCGCCGCAGAGGCTGCGCGTTTGGGCCAGCACGTCGGCGTCCAATTGCGCAGCTTGCCAGCCGTGCGTCGAGCAAACTTGGTCGGCCGTGAGGCCCAACGCGCCGCGCAGGTCGGCTCCGGCCACGTTTGCTCCGGTGATGTCTGTGCCCCTAAAAATGGCTCCGTTAAAAAACGCGCCGCGTAAATCAGCGTTGCGCAGGTCCGCGTCCATCAAGATGGTTCCTTTAAATTGACCGCCCGTCATGTTGGCTTCGACCAATTTTGCTGACGAGAAATCTGTCTGCTCCAGCGTCGCGAAGGAGAAAATGGCATGCTCCGCTTTTATGTCGCGCATGTCAGCACGCGAAAGATCAGCTCGCAACAATTGCGAGTTGCGAAGATTTACGGCGTAGAGCGAAGCGCCGGCGAGTCTGGCGTTGGAAAGCAAGGCATTCTCGAGCGTCGCGAAGGACATGTCGGAGCCGCGTAAATCCGCGCCGGTGAAATTTACGCGGGTCGCGTCCGCGGAGACCATCACGGTTTTCGAAGCCAGGACACGATCTAAAATGGCATCGTGCAAAACACCTTCGCGAAGATTTGCTCCTCTCATGTCCGCTTCGGAAAGGTAAGCGCCTTCCAAATTTGCACGCCAGAGTTTTGCGTTCACCAGATACGCTTTGTAGGCGCGGGCGAATCGCAAATTCATTTCATTCAGTTTTGCTCCAGGCACGGAGGCAAGCGCTTCTTCGCTCCAGTTGCCGTGCGGCGGCGGGCCGGAGAGAGTGGCCTCCGTCAATTCCGCATAGGGCCGGTAACCGATGGATTGCATCGCTTCGGAAGCCCATCGGAGCGCGCTCGTCGGCGAGTGTTGCGTCGCAACATTTCGGTCGGAAGGCAATCCGCGATTTACTCCCAGCGAGAAAACCAGCAAGGCGCAACCGGTGATCAACGCCACGCGTGCCGTCGCAAAACTCAAACGCAACAAATTTTTCGATTTCTGCCGCAGCAGATCTCCCGGTTGCAGCACACGCGCGACGATTGTCGGAACGCACGTTGCGGCGGCTACGGAAAGCGTCAAAAGAAACGCGTGCAACAGCGTGCCGCGAAAATCCTGGCGCACCAGATACCGCAGCCAGAACATGAACAGAGCCGCGGGCACAACCCAATACGCCAGCGCTGTCGCTACAACAGTTTCAAGCACCCAAAACGGAGATCGCCCTTCGCGCATCCAGCGGAAATGCCGCCTGACCAAACCCATCAAATACCACGGACCGTCTTTTTCCAGCGTCTGGCCATCCTTGAAAACCGCGGGCAGCCCGGACATGCTTCCCCACAAACGCAACAGTAAAAAATGAAACCGCAAATATAAAATGAAGAGTACGAGCGGCGCGCCCATATAAAAACTTGTCATCGAAATAATTTTTGGAAGCTTTGCTATGGGAATCGCCGAGGCATCCACAATAAGCCGTACGTCGGTCGTCAATCCAATCAGCGCGGCGCAGGCAAGGCTCGCCGCCAGAAGTAGAAAATAAAACCACCGCGCGATCTTGGAGGCGTCGGAAATTGCTTTGGTGCTGTCGAACGCCGCAATCGTTTCCGGCAAAATCGCGTCGAAAAGATTGGTTCCGCCGAGCCGGCCGACCCACACGCCTTCCGCGCCATAAAGATTTGCTCCCATTAAATTGGCGCCCCTTAATTCGGTGCCGAGCAAATTGGCTTCTTTCAAGTCCGCTTGCACGAGGCTGGCGCCGCGCAAATTGGCCATGGACAAATCGGCGCCGGTCAGAGTGGCTCGCTGTAAAAAAGCGCCTTCGAGGTTGACTCCGGTCAAGTCGGAGTGCGCGAGATTTACTCCGCAGAGATCCGCTTTGACGCCGGATTCTCCGCCGGATTCCACCCACATTTTGTGCTGGTCGAGAATCTCCGCCAGGTCCAGAAGCGAGATTCGCCCAGTGGCCTCTTCGGCAGAAACCGGATTCGAAAGCTGATTCTGCGTGTCTTGGATTTCAGCGAGCATCTGCGAACTTTCCCCCACTCAAAATATGGCAACCATTTTCTTGTTCGTGGCGGCTACACTTCGGCCCACGGTGGCCGCATGTGATCGGTTCGATTCGGCATTCCGAATCGCCGGATTTTGCCGGCTGGATTAGCCGGTTTGTTTGTGCTGTGTGGCTGCTGGGCGAAACCTATCATCGCTCACAACGCACACGAAAATCGCCTGCCCGCAAGTACAGGACGCGCAGAGGTAACTGTCTGTGGAGAAGTGAGCAGTGCATAGTGAGCAGTGAGTAGAACTCATCTCATAAATGCTTTAGAGACAGAAGATTTGGACCGCGCCTGTGGTGTTCGGGCTTGAGTTCGATGCTTCCCAGCCCAATGGCTACCTTCTCGGCTGATACCGCATCGCTACCGCCCCCGAGCCATACTCCAGCCGGCTCACGAGCCTCAAGTCGACACGCTTCGATAGCCCCGCGAACAACGTCGGCCCGTGGCCCGCTAGCCTGGGGTGCACCACGAACTCGTACTCATCGATCAATCCCAGCTCCGCCAACGCCAGCGGCAGCTTCACGCCTCCCGTGAACAGTACCTTACCCGGCTCCCTCTTGAGCTGCTGAACGGCCTTCCCTAGATCCCCGCGCACCAGCTCCGCGTTCCAATCGACCCGCTCCAGGGCGCTCGACACGACGTACTTCTTTGCCGCGTCGATCGTCCGGGCGAAGGGTTCCATCCAATCCGGCCTCGCTCCCGCCCCCGCCGGCGGCCGCCACGCTTCCACCATCATTTCGTAAGTCACCCGGCCAAGGAGGAGGGCATCGGCCTGCTGGAGGTTCTCAGTCGCGTGACGATGCAATTCTTCGTCCGCGATCATTTCACGATGATCGCAGCACCCGTCCAATGTGACGTTGATGGAATACCGAAGGGGTCGCATTGCGCAAGACTACCTTCGATGGGATAGCCTGGCAAGGTTAGCCCGCTTCAGAAAATATGGGAACACTCTCCCCTTCGGTCAAATCAGCTTGATGGGTTAGGGTCGCCCACCCGCCCGCCAATCATCCTTTGCGGCGGGATTTTCGCGTGGGCGGATCGAGGCGTGAGAATTTTACTGCGGGGGGAAGTGTAAAGGGCAGGCGGCCGGAGGCTAGTCTGACCAGAGCGTCTGAGATTTCCTGGGAGGCGTGACGTCCGCGGATCATGGAAGCGCCTTCGTAACGCTGGAGCATGTACTCCTCGTGCGTAGGATAGTAGCCGGAATGGTCGCCGGCGTAGCCGATGATGGAGGCGGAGGCCGCGCCAGTCGCAGCTTTGAGGGCCTTTTCGAGACGAAACGCCGTAGTGATCGTGGGTTCGCCGGGAAAGGTGGCGAACTGATGGCCGGCGACTTTCAGCGTGTGCAGCGGCAGTACGCTGGCGGGAGCGAGTTGAAAGATCAAGCGCAAGAGAGCCTGGCCTACGGAGCCAAAGGCGAGGGTTTTCGGAAATTGAGGATCGCGGCGGTCAAAATCCTCACCAATGTTGCTGTCGCCAACGGGAATGCCGCTATGACCATCGGTTGCACCCCCGATAGTGGTTACTCCAATGGCCCAAGGTTGAGGAGTCGGTTTAATGCAAGGCTCCAAGCAGCCGACGCCGGTGTCTGGGGCTGAGGGTGAGAGTTCGGCGAAGTGCATTTCGACGGTGAAGTCCGCGGCGTTATTGATAGCTTGTTGCGCTGCGGCGGCTATCCCATCGCCCACTGCTTCGCCAACCGATTGAACGAGTGCGGCTCCGTGTTGGTCGTCACACTGCATGGGAGTGATGTCGGCGCCTGCGGAAATCGGCCAGGGCGACGATGGGGCTGGCACTGCCAGCGGCTAGCTGCTGCGCGGCGACTTCACAGGCAACACGCGGCCAATCGGGATCGTACTGATCATTCTTTAGCCCGAGGGCGGTGGCGTGACAGGAGAACGTGGCAAAAGCGCCGAGAAGTTTGGCGTTGGCATCGGCGGAAACGGCCGCGAGGCAGAAGACCCTCGGGTCAATCGCAAAATGTGAGACGTCTGGCAGGTCCGGCGGCGCGCCCTGACCGGGACCGTCGAGGTTCCAGGAAGCGGCCTCCGGATTCTCGAGAAACGCTGGCCGGGCGCGATTGCGAGAAACGTACCATACAGGGGAGCTCGCGATGCCAAGCCGGGCGGGGACGGCGGATTGAGCGGCTTGATTCACACATTGCGCGATGCATCCGGCTAGAAAGTAGGCGACCTCTTGATCGAAGCCGCAGTCCTTCGAGACGACGGTGTCGTAGAGATTGTTCCCGAAGTAGCGTCCCGGGCCGGCGTGGGTGTGCGTCCCGGCCAGGATGAGCTGGGAGGCAGCCAGCCCGGAGGCGCCGGTAAGCGTTTGCTTCGCCACGGCATGAAGCAGATAGCGCGAAGCGCACCAGAGATCAAGAAAGCACAGAGCGGCTTTGTTTCCGCCGCTGTCCTCAAGGTACAGGGCGCGCGCGAAGAGAGGATAGCGTGTGCAGGTCGCGATCTTTCCGGCTTTGCTGTAGCCGGCCAAGCCGATGTGCTGTGTCGGAGTAATCTCGACTTGCGCGACGCCGCAGCGGTCGACGCCACCGCGCGTTGGCGGAAGTGCGGTGTTTGTTTTTACTTCAAAGGGGACCGTGCGTCCTTTGAGCAGGTTCGCGAGTCTTCGTTCCATTGCGCGGAGTTTTCGAGAGACGACGGTTGGTGGGCGATTGGGCATTGTGGCTGGCCTCGCGGCGTGAGATGTGGAACGGAACAGTAAAGCGTCATGCTATATGACCAAGGTACGTGGCTGTCAAGGAAAGAGAGCGAAGAAAAACGGATAGGACACAGAGGAGAGGTGGCGGGGCGGAGGGTGTGGTAGTTTTGGGGTGGAGAAACGTGCGCCTCGACCTTTGGTCGGGGCTTTTTGTTTTTGGGTGGCTTACCCACCCTTGCGACCCAAATCAAGGCAGGTCTACTTGCGAACGCAATCTTTCCGTCCTGTATCTGCGACGCTGGCAATGACCCATTGACCATCCGCACGGACAACGTTGAACAAGTCGGTGCCGCAGTGGTCCACCTTGCCATCCACCAAAAACTCGAAAGGGGCCCACACCACCGCCAGATCGTGATCGATCCGCACTAGCGGATCATGAATTCGCTCCTGAATCTGCGTGGTTCCAGGTTTTCCCAGCCGGTCCGCAAAATCTTCAAAAGTCATCTGACTCGGCTTGCCGTCCCGCATTAGCACCATCGTCCCGCCGCTCAGCAACGGTTTCTTAATCATTGCGGCGTCGCGTTTCGCCATGCCATCAAACAATTGCGTTATAGGCGCCAGGACCGCCTGCTGTTCCGCGCTATCGACCGAAGAATTATCGCGGTCAAGTCCTGAACGGGTGGGTGTCTTAGCGGTTGCCGCAGGAAACGAGGAAATCAGAAAAACGGCAAAGGCAGTTGCAACAGCAATAGAAAAAAGCGAGAGCAGTGAACGGAAGATGATTTTCATGGACACCGATTCTAACCTGCCTTATCCCCGATTCCAAAGTTTTCGAGGTGGGGAGATTCGCTAATACTTCCGTACATTTTTCGAAAGTGCGGGGCGAGTCGGTGTTGGGCGGATGTGGCCCAGAAAGTAATTGCGTAGTGAAGTCGATCCACGCGCGGGAAGGTGCGCGCTGCTTTTACTGCCTGCGACGAACGACGCCGGCCACACGGGGCCTCGACCACGTAGTGCCACGCGCGTGGATGGGCAGCAATTCCTACCGCAACTTGGTCTCGAGCTGCTCGGAATGCAATTCGCTGAAAGGTGAGCGGCGAGCGGAGGATTTTCTGCGGTGGCTGTACCGCGAAGAGCTATTGGAGAGTAGCGAACTCAAGGAGCGGCTGCGAGCGCTGGAGAAGATGGCGGCGGGGAAGATGCGGCCGGTGGTTGCTGGGGAAAACTGAATCGTGGGAAGCTTGGGATCATCCGAAGTCACTTCCCTGCCGTATTGCAAGAGCAAGGAGGACTCCATGCTCAAGTGTGCTCTTCGATTCCTGCTGGTTGCTGGCCTCGCCACAGGTGCGTTATCCGCGTCGAACGACCCCTTCGTCGGCGAATGGAAGCTGAACCCAACCAAAAGTAAACTCATCGACGTGATGAAGGTCGAGAGCGTCGGCGGCAACAAGTACGCCTTTGACTTTGGCGCCGGCAGCGCGGAGACGATCGCGGCCGATGGCACGGACCAGCCGGGGCTTGCCGGCACGACCTTGTCCGTGACCATCGAGGGGCCCGACTCCTGGAAGGTTGTCCGCAAGAAGGAGGGCCATATTCTGCTGACGGGGATCTGGAAGCTATCCAAGGATGGCAATACGCTGAAAGATGACTACACAGAGTTCGGGCAGGACGGGCCCAGCTCCAACGTCAAATATGTGTACCAGCGGACGGCAGGAACGTCTGGCTTCGCGGGGACCTGGGAGGGTACGAGCGAGACGATGAATGCGGCGATTGTGCTTAAGGTCCAGCCTTACGACGGGAACGGCCTTTCGTTTATCAATGCCTCGGAAGGAGCGACGACAAACGTGAAGTTTGATGGAAAAGATTATCCGAAGGAAGGCCCAAACGTGACGGCAGGATCCACATGCACGACGCGACGAGTGAACGAGGACACTCTGGAAATGACCGACAAGTTCAACGGCAAGATTACGGACACGCGCGAGATCAAGCTTTCTGCCGATCGCAAGACCTTGACGATGACCGTGCGCGTGCCAGGCCGACGCGAGCCGGACATCCTCGTATTTGAACGGCAATAGAAATGGCGCAGGCTTCAGCCTGTGCGGCTCCTGCCTCTAGTAGGGGCACGATACATCGTGCCCGTCTCGGCCCGCCACTACGGCAAAGATAAGTTCTCGCCGAAGGCCAGCAGGCGGCCATCGCAATCCTTCACCACGAACTCGCGCGTGTGCCAGGGCGTGTTGACCAGTTCGCGCGTGAATTCCACGCCTCGCGCGGCGTACTCAGCGTAAAGTGCGTCGGCATCCTCGATGAAGAGGTACGCGTCGAGCAATTCGTCGTCGTATTTGTCCGGATTGGCGGTGGGCGGCGCGGCGCAGCGGAAATGAATTACCTGCTGGTCGCGCGCGACGATGGCGTAGGCCGGCGGATCGAGCCACGTGCCGAGACATGTGAAGCCCAGCTTGCTGGTGTAGTAGGCGAGCGTAGCGGGAATTTCGAGCGTGAAAAATACCGGCGCAATCTGGCGGAGCATAGGCGCAAGTCTACCCGATGGTTCGAGTTTTCGACTAGCGGGGCTGGCTCCGTCGCAGGCTCCACAATCCGCGCACCGCGAGGATAAAGGCGAACAGACCAATCACGCCCAGCGCGTGAAGCGTCCAAACGAACAAGAAGGCTGGACTGGACCTGGCAATCGCGCCGTGGAAGAAGCCTGCTGGGCTCATGGCGTGGTCGACCGGCATGCCGATCCCGATGAGCGACCCGAGGAGCATGATGATGTGCCCCGACCGACGTTCCGAGAGCAACAGCGTTCCGTACAGCCAGATAGCCAGAATGGGCACCCCAACGAGGGTTAAGCCCCCTGCCTCGGGCGTCCCGGGCGTGGCGTGGACCGTATCGCTCGTCAGGTGAAGCGTCATCAACAGGATCAAGAGCAGAGAGGCGATGGGCAACATGAGGTTCTGTTTCATCTGATATTCTCCTCGTAAATGCGTGTCTGCTCCCCGGTGAGGAGAGCAACCTCCTTAGCGACGGCAGGGCAAACCTTCAACAGGGTTATCCGGGGGGGAATAGAGCGTGCTTCTTCCAGAAAACTATACGCGGACCTGGACACGAAAATATCGGTCTTTCTTTGGTAGAACGCTGGCGGATCGATCGCCGGTGGGAAAATGCAGAAACCCGAAACGCGAAATACGAAACGCGAAATACGAAACTCGGAAAACCAAGGAGTAAAAAACGAGGGGAAAAATGCCGCAGAGGAAAAAAAGCAGCCGGGGCTCTCCGCTGAGGGGCCGAGGGACCCCGGCTTATCCTGCCCGCCTCCGCAGTGTGCGAGCAAGAAACTTGTGAGAAATCCGTAAAAGCCTTTGTGTTACAGCTGCGCTGCAGCGGCGTTTCTTGCTTGCTGCGATCGCGCTCTTGTTACCGCGGCGCTGGCGGCGTTCACAGTTGGTGCAGCGACGCCGTTGTTGCTTCAAAAAAGCGGCGAACAGTTACTTTGCGTCGTCCTCGCCGCGGAGAAATTCGTAGCGCTCGATAGCGGCGACTACGCCGATGGCGCCTTCGTCGCGGGGCTCGGTGCGTTGCACGCGGCCGAGGCAGCGCACGCGTACCGGGCCAGCCAGTGTGATTTCGTTCGGGAGGGTCAAAAGAATTTCGACAGGCGAGCCTTCCCGGACGTCCTTAGAAAGAAAGAAGTAGACACCGCGAGAGCTGACGTCGCGGGATTCTGTGCTAGTTTCGCCCACAGCGGCGCCGGTGGTCCAGCGGACGGTGAGCGGGAGCCGCATTTGGAAACGTTGCGTCGTGCGGCGTTCGGAACCGGTCAAGGCATACCTCCTGATTGAAGGGAGAGTGTATCCGGGAGCGGCCCAGGGAACAATAGGACTGCGGGTACAAAATCGATTGAAGATTGGAAGGTACGCCTGTACTAGGACGGGTAGTCGATAGGCATCAAGCGCTTTCCCTAAGGGTGGCACCTCGGGTGTTTTGCTAAAGAGTGCGGAACAGATTGATTGCAAAGGATTTAGGCAACGAGGCTCCCCATTGTCGAGAAGGGACCGGCACCCGCGGAAATGCCAGAATTGGATTTGCGTTTGGGAGACTAACGGAAGAAACGGCAATCACAATTCTCACAGCGAAATGGCCGGAGGGTTAGCTTAGCCAGAAATCCCTCGAAAAAACCGCGGGTCTTGGACCGGAAGGTTCGCTCGCCTTGACACCAGGGACAACGGAACGCCATGGCAGTAGCCTCTCTAGAAGGAAAGTGATGGAGAGAGCAGGGAGCCGTCCCAGCCCGGGCCCTTCGATTCCTCGAAGAGTCACGACTCTCTGCTCTTCTCGCACGTCCACAATCGGGGATAGCGGCGTTCTTGCCTATCCCATAGATTCTGCAAAAGCGCTTAAAGCTTTGCTGTAAATGGGCGTAGGGTGCATACCCGATGAGAGTGCGGCAAACGCAGCCGGTAGAAGAAATGTACTGGGCTAGGTCTGATCGATGAGGCGGTGGTGGATGGCGTAGAGAGCGAGTTCGAGGCGATCAGAGACGCCAAGCTTGTCGAAAATATTGTGCAGATGATTTTTTACGGTTTGCTCGCTGATGAAAAGTTTTTCGCCGATTTCCTTATTGCGGAAGCCCTGGGCGACAAGCTGAACGATTTCTTTTTCGCGATCGCTGAGGAGCGGCTTTTCGCGGCGCGGGCCGGACTCGGAAGATTTCGAGAAAGCTTTCATGACTTCGGCGGTCATGCGATTGTCGAGCCAGATTTCGCCGGCGTGAACGCGATGAATGCTTTTTACGAGAAGGTCCGTGGCGGACTGTTTGAGGACCACGCCGCGGGCGCCTAGTCGCATGGCGCGGACTACGTCGCGATCGTCTTCGGCGGCGGTGAGAACGATGACGCGCGTGGGCAGCGTATCAAAATTGACTTCCTCGAGGACGGCCAGGCCGTCTTTGTCGGGCATGCGGAGATCGAGCAGGAGAATTTCCGGCTTGAGCTTGGCGAGGAGTTTGATACACTCCGCGCCGTTTTGCGCTTCGCCGACGATAGTAATGTCTTCGTCGGAATCGAGAAGTTTGCGAAGACCGTCGCGAAAGATCGCGTGGTCATCGGCTAGCAGTACGCGAATTTGTTGTTTAGTTTTGGCCATGTCAACCGAGCGGAACCTCGATAGTCAGTCGAGCGCCATGGCCGGGGTTTGACTCTACAGTCAACAGCCCCCCCACGGTACGCGTACGCTCCTTGATGGAAATCGGACCCAATCGCAAGCGGTCGAGCTCATCCCCATTGAACCGGCCGGCAAAACTGAAGCCTTCGCCGTTGTCATCAACCACCAAAACGATGCGACTATCGTCCTGCGACAGTTTTACCACGACATGGGAAGCCTTCGCATGCTTTTTTATGTTGTTGAGTGCTTCACGGTAAATCTGGAAAATCTCACGACAGACGCGGTCGGGAGCGTGCAGGTCGGCGGATTCGATGATGACGTCGAGGGCGAGGGAGGATTCATTGCGGTAGCGCTCGGCAAATCCTTGCATTAGATCGAGGAGGTCGGCGCTCTGCACGCGGAGAGGGCGGAGGTCGGTGACCATGCGGCGGAGTTCGGCGCCCTCGTTTTTGACGGTTTGCTGGAGGTTGCCGATGCCGGCTTCGGCCTGGTCGGGGGAGGAGGAAACCCTGCGGCGGAGGACGTCGAGCTGGATTTCGATGCTGAGGAGTGTCTGCAGAATGCCGTCGTGGAGGTCGCGGGAGATGCGGCTGCGTTCGCCTTCGATGGCGCGGGCGCGAAGGTGGCGGAGGAGGAAGACGTTTTCGAGAGAGGGGCCGATGTGGCGGGAGATGCGTTCGAGCCAGGCGAGGTCGGGGCGTTCAAAGGGCTTGCGGCCGTTGATGAGGAAAAGTCGACCGGCTGGTTGGCCCATCTGGTCGAAAGCCACGCTCAGCATGGAACGCATGTGGAGCTCCTGCTGGGTGGGACCCGGGAGGCGCGGGAGGGTGGCGAGGCGGCGGCCGTCGCGGCGGTCCCATCCGAAGCCACGACCGGCGCCGTCAAGGCTGTTCCAGCAGAGGGTGGCGTCCATGTCGTCGAGAAGGAAGCCGTCGGCGCGGGCCAGTGAGTAGCTTTCGGGGACGAGGCGCTCACTTTCGCCGGTTTTGAGGCGCCAGAGGTAGATGCGCTCGAGGTCGGTGTCGCGATAGGCGAGGAGGGCGACCTCCACGTGGAAGGCGCGGGCTAGCTCGTCGAGGAGGAGGCGCAGGGATTCGGCTAGGCCCTGGTCGACCTGGAGGGTGGCAGTGATACGGGAGAAGAAGTCGTTTTGGGAGGCGAAGTGGCGGCTGCGGTCGGCGAGAAAGGCTAGGGCGGCGCCGCCGGCAAACGTACCGCCTACGAGGCCGACCCAGGCGATCACACGCATCCAGCCGATTTCACCTTTGTTGGCAGTGAGCAGAACTAGAATGAGCGCAAGAGCGCCGGCGAGGGGGATGGTGGCGCGGAGTCCCCAACGCATGCCCGCGACCCAGCAGACGAACAGATAAGGAAACCAGACGGGAACGGACAACGGGCTGATATACATGAAAAAGCCGAGAGCGAGGACATCGCAGGCGATCGGCAAATGCCAGGAGCGTTTTCGGAGGAAACGCTCCAGGGGAATATTTGCAAGAGAGAGGATTAGATAAGCGACGAGGAACGAGATGGAGCGTTTGGCGGCTTGGGGATCCGGCTGCTGGAGCAATGCCAGAATCGAAAGCAAAACGATAATTGGGCGCGCATAGACGATTTGCCGCTCGAGATGGCGGCGATCCGTTTCGTGGGGGCTCATGCGCGGGGACGCGATTCCTCTGGAAATAGTCTAGCAAGGAGGGGGGAGGGCGCGAGGCGGGCGTATCTGGATTGCGACGATTTAGGCAACGCGCTGGGGAGTTCGGCACCTTGCCAGTTTGAGCGAGCCTCCCCGCGTGGTAGGGCGGCAGACAGTTAAGGTAGCGGCGTTTATCAATGGCTAAATTAATCGCAGGAGACGCCCTGCTATCCACTGAGACCTTGTATCAGGTGTATATTATTCGCCGGCTTAAGCATTTTTCGCTCGGGCTCCACGGAGTCATCCAAAATGGACAGTCAAGCGTTTCGCGGACCCTTTCCATGCCACAGTTGAAAAGCACCGGCGTGCATCGAGTCTTTCGTTCGTTGCACTCCGTGTTGTTTTTCGCCGCGATACTGACCGCGGCGGCAGGGCAAGCCCAGACGCCGGAACAAGCGAAGCCGCGGGGCTCAAATCCAATTCCGGAACCTGCGATCCCCGCCATCCTCGCCGCCTTCGACAAGTACGAAGTCGTAGGTTTGCCCGCGGCGCATGGATTCAAAGACGTGGATGATTTCATTCTTACGTTGATTCGTAACCCGGCGTTTTCCGAAAAGGTAAACGACATTGCCGTCGAATGCGGCAACACGCTGTACCAGCCCGTCTTGGATCGTTATATCGCCGGAGAGGACGTGCCTTTCGCCGAAGCTAGAAAAGCGTGGAGGAACACGTCGCAGTTCATGTGCAGTACTTCCCCGTTTTTCGAGCAATTGTTTCCGCTAGTGCGCGCTCTCAATCAAAAAATTCCCCTCGGGAAACGTCTCCGCGTGCTGGCTTGCGATCCTGCGCTTGATTGGGACCAAGTCAAAGCTCGCGCGGACTTTCCGAAAGATTATGACCGCGACACGACCGCCGCCACCGTGATGGAGAAGGAGGTATTCGCAAAGCATCGCAAAGCGCTCATGTTGTTTGGAATCTACCACCTCACGCACGCCGCGGACCCGAAAGATCCCAGCGCTGTATCGATTTACGAAAAAGAGCATCCCAACCTCACCTTTGTTGTAAGCGACCTCGGTACCTTCGATACGGACTCGCCAGCTCTCTCCAGCAGCCCCTTCGTCTCCTGGCCGATCCCCTCGTTCGCGCGCGCCAAAAGCACCTGGCTGGGCGCATTGGATTTGAGCGCTTTTCTCCCCGCCGGTATCGCGATCGACAAGGACTGTAACGTGCACATGAGCAACCCCAAGAGCCTGCAAAGACCGATGGAAGATTTTGTCGATGCCTTCCTTTACTTCGGCCCGCAAGATTTAAGGCTCAAGGAGCAAATTCCGGCTGATGTTACATCGGATTCCGACTACATGATGGAATTACAGCGTCGAGAAGCTATGTCGGGATTCCCCAGGATCGTGACATTGAAGGAATTCGATCAGAACACCGTGAGCAGTGCCGAAAATCCACTGCTTGGGTTTAAGCAAGCAGATACCAGGCCTTTCGTGAAAAGATGTCTTGATCGCAAGGCTCAAAGTAGCGTGCCAAAATGAGTGAGGCTTCTTCTCGGGCAATGGTTCCTCGCGGTTGCACGTAGCGGTTTGGCGGGTGCGCGCATCTATACGGTTATGAAGTTCAAGAAGATCGAACGGGAAGCATTTGTGTGCAGTACATCGGCGGCACGGCCGTTCGGGTGTATGGAATTGTGGGCGGGGAACGAGAGGGCGCATCGCACGCTGGAACTGGCGGGGTTGGAAGCGGACGTTATAGCTATACCGTCACGGGCGGATCGAGGCGGGGACCTTTCTGCGGTGTTTTCGTGCAGCGACAATATTGCGCGCGTGGTGCTGGCGGATTGTGTGGGGCACGGGTATGTGGCTAGTAAAGTGGCGCGGCACGTCCATCACTTGCTGCACAAGTTTCAGGATGTTCGAGATACGGCGGGGTTGCTGGCTTCGCTGAACGACGAATTCACGCTGGCTTCGGAGAAGTCAAGTGGACCGCTGCGGCTGACGACTGTGGTGACCGGGACGTTTGATGGCGGGACGGGGGAATTTAATTTTGCGTATGCGGCGCATCCACGGATGCTGCTTTGGCGGGCGCGTGAGGGAAAGTTTTTCGAGTTGGGAGAGGGGATGGAAAATCTTCCTCTCGGCTTTATCACGGGAGAAATGTACAGCGAGCAGAGCATTCAGCTGCGGCCGGGAGACATGATTTTGGCATTTTCGGACGGAGCGACGGAAGTGCAGTCACCGGCTGGCGAACAATTGACGCCGCGGGGATTTCTGCAATTGGCGGAGGCGACGCTCGCTAAATTTCCGGGGCCGGTGCGTCTGCCTGATTTTTCCGCGGCGTTGCTGGAAGGTGTGCAATCCCACCGAGGAAGCACGGAACTGGACGACGACGTTACGTTGCTGACGCTGCGGCGATTGGGCTGAGGAACGCGGATCCCACCAAATAAAAGAAAGACGGGCACGGCGTGCCGTGCCCCTACGGCTTGGGGGCGGGCGGATGCTCCGCAAAATGTTGATCGAGGCTGGAACGAAATTCGGCTATTCCCTGCTGGATATTTTTGTTGAGGGCCGCGACGACAGCGACAGTGTCTTTGCCGCTGGCGGGCTCGTCGTGCGTGTAAAAGTGAGTCCATACCACGACGCCTGACTTGATATCGCGCAGTTCCAATTCCATCGTGACACGGCCAACCACCGGGCTACCTTCGACCTCTTTGAAGTCATAGAGATGTCCATGCAGCAGAAAATCTCCACGAATATCGCTTCGCAGGGTGTAGACGCCGTGGTAGTGGCCGGAAGCGCGGAATTGCCGCAGCATGATTTCCGCGATCATCTCGGTGGGGGGCTCGGACCATTTGTGATACTCGTAGGTGCCCATGCTTACGCCGCCGGAGCTGTAGACGATTTGGTCTTCGCGATAGAGAGATGGAGCGGTGATCCTGCCAATCAGCAGCGTGATGGGAAGCGCGTTGGAGTTATCTGAGACAGTCGAATTTGCAGGGACAGTGAGCTCGTAATACTTGCTGGGACGAGCGCCGCCGCAGCCGGCCGCCAGGCTCACGGCAATTGCCAGCAGCCCGAGCGTGAGTTTCGTGGGCACCATCGCTCGAAAGAACGTGAATGCGCGGCCAATGAGCGGAAGTTCCGTCGGTGTCGTCATGATTTCTTGATTTCCTCGCTTCATTGCTTGTCACCCGTTTTGTGTTCGGGCGGGTTTGTTGCACGAATGAGAGTGTAAGGACGCTTCTTGATGGTGTCCGTAAATTCCTTGAGATTCTGGGAGACGCGACGAAAATTGTCGAGAAGCTCGTCGATATTTTCCGTATTGACGTCGAGCGTCTGGTCGATCCGGCTGGTGATATCAGTGAGATTCGTGAGGGATTTGCGAGCCTCGGCTATGGCTGCGTGGATATCGTCTTCGTTGTCGTCGAGAAGTTCGTCGATATGAGCGAGAGCCTTGTTGGCTTGCTCGGACGTATTGTGCAGGTCCTTAAGAAGCGGTTCGAGCTTCTGGCTCACGGTATCCAGGTGCTGGATGGTGGATTTGATCTGCGGGCGATTTTCTTCGATCAGGCCGCGAGTATTGGCAAGCGTGGCGGAAAGATTTGCGCGGTTCTCGGCATTCAACAAATCATTGACGCGATCGATCGTTACTTTCAGCTCCGTGGCGCGGTCGTTCAGAGACTGCACGAGTTGTTTGGCTTGCGGAGCGAGGTCATTGATCTGCGCGGTGAGCGCGTTGAAATCGACGTAGGCATCCGACGGCAACAGGGAGCCGGGAGCGGCGAGCGCGGACTGCGCACCACCTGGGAGAATCTCGAGGTGATTGTCGCCGAGCGGGCTCATGCTCATGATTTTGGCGTGGCTATCGATTTTTACGGGAAGATCGGTTTGCACGCTGAATACGACGTCGATGCGCGCAGGGTTCTGGGGATCGATGGATAGCTTTTCAACGCGGCCAACTTTGGGGCCACCCGCGTAACGCACGCTCGCGCCCTGCTCGATTCCGCCGGCAAACGGAAAGTAGGCGTGATAAGACTTTGCGCTGCGGCCAAAAGCTCCGGAGATTGCAAACACCATGCCGATCAGAACGGCAGCGGCTACAATGACGAAGAACCCAACGAAAACCGATTCGCGCTTCCCTGCCATTACGTCCTCTTTCCCCTGCCAGCGCTCGTCACAAGCGGCGGTCTTGCGTGAGCATTTGCAGATAATCCATTTCGCGCGCAACTTCCGGCTCAGGCACGCGGTCCAAAAATTGGCGCAGGCGCGGCTGCGTGCTGGCGCGCATTTCGGCGGTCGTGCCGATGGCCACGACGTTACCCTTATCGATGAGCACCATGCGATCGGCAATCAAATAGGCGCTGGCCAGTTCGTGCGTGACGACAATGATCGTCATGCGGAAGGCTTGCTTGAGTTCCAAGATGAGTTGATCGATGCCGGCGGCAATAATCGGATCGAGGCCGGCGGAGGGTTCGTCAAAGAAAAGAATCTCCGGGTCCATGGCCAGGGCGCGAGCGACGGCGGCGCGCTTCTTCATGCCTCCGCTGAGCTGCGATGGCATGTAATATTCAAATCCCGCGAGGCCGACCTGTTCGAGCTTGAGGCGAAGCATGATTTCGATCGTGGAGTCCTCGAGCTTGGTGTGCTCACGCAACGGGAGCGCCACGTTTTCGCCAACGGTCATCGAGCCAAACAGAGCGCTTCCCTGAAACGACATGCCGATCTTTTTGCGAATCTCATCCATTTCGTCGTCGGGAATTGCCGCGATGTTTTTGCCCTTGATCCAGATTTCGCCGGAGGTGGCTTTTTCCAGACCGACAAGCGTTCGCAAAAGCGTGCTCTTGCCGGAGCCGGAGCCTCCGAGGATGACCAGAGTTTCGCCGCGCTTTACGTCAAACGATACGCCGTGCAGAATCTCCCGCTCGCCGTAACTGACGCGCACATCGCGCAGGGAGAGCATTACCTCCGAGTCGAGCGAACCCGTGTTTTCGGTGTCCGTGGCCAAGATCGCTCTTTCCTAGTTTCCGCTCACAAAAAAGAACAGCGTTGTAAAAACCAAGTCAACCAACACGACGAGAAAAATCGACATGACGACGGCCCGTGTGGTAGAGCGGCCAACTTGCTCCGCGCCCGCGCCAGTGTCCAGCCCCTCCTGGCATCCCACGGCGGTGATGGTTATACCAAACATCAGGCTTTTCACAAGGCCGGTCATGATGTCGCGAAGGAGCAGCGAATCCAGCGAGGACTGAACATAACGCACAAACGTAAAATCGGCCTGTGCTACGCCAAACAGAGAGCCGCCCAGGATGCCCATGGCGTTGGCCCAGATAGTGAGGCAAGGCAGCATCACGATCATCGCCAGAAATTTCGGCGTAACCAGGAACCGGATGGGGCTGATGGCCATCGTTTCCAGGGCGTCGATTTCTTCGGTGACCTTCATGGTGCCGATTTCCGCGGCGAACGCCGAACCCGAGCGGCCAATCACGACGATAGCGGTGATGAGCGGGCCGAGTTCCCGAGACATGGAAACGGCAACGGCGGTGGCGACGTAGTTCATGGCGCCAAAGCGGCGCAATTCGTAGGCCGCCTGAAGAGCGAGAATCAGTCCGATAAAAAATGTAATGAGGGAAAGAATCGGCAATGCGCGAACGCCAACGTCCATGGCTTGGGAAATGGCGCGGTTCAATCGCAGCGGCTTGCCCTGGAAGGGGCCGATGAAAGTGTAATAAGCGGCGCGGCCTCCGAGCGAGGCGAGGGAACCGACGTAGGCCAGGCTGTCCATCACGCTGCCGCCGACTTGTGACACAAGTTGCATCACTATTCGCTGTGATTCAGCTCCATTTAGTGCAATTCACGAAACTCGAACAATCCGGCTGCCCTGAACCAATCCACTTAGCCGGCGAGCGCCTGCTCTTCATTGTCGTAAACTTCAAAAATCTTCAGCAGACGCGAGAGCTGCAAGACTTCTCGGGCGGAGGTGCTCAATCCAAATAGGATGAAGCGCGAGCCAACGTCGCGCGAGGCCTTCAGTCCTTCGACCAGCGAAGCCACGCCGGAGCTATCGATGTACCGCACTTTGCTTAGGTTCATCACAACGCGAGGCGTGCGATTGTCCCGCACTTCTTTCAGGAGCGCCTTTCGAACTGCCGGAGAGTTCGCAAGGTCGATGTCCCCTGAGACATCGAAAATCGTTGTCTTATCAAGCTGCCGGCTGGAAATCTGCACAGTAGTTTCTCCTTCGAACTCTTACGATTTCACTTCCTGCTTCGGCGCGCGGACGTACTTGACCAAGCGGAGACGATTGGTCCCATTCGCGCGCTTGTATTCGACGATGTCCATACTCTGCTGAATAAAATGCAAACCGAGTCCGCCGGGCCTGACTTCTTCTAGCTCGCGCATGCACAACTGGGCGCGTTCGATGGACGGCCCACGATCGCACAGAAGAATCTCGAGACCCTCGGAGGGCTTGTGATCCGCATGACGGTGAACGGAGCGGAAGGACATTTCAATGGGGCGGTCGGGCCGGCCTTTGTACGCATGACGAATGATATTGGTGAGCGCCTCGTCAACGGCGCGAGTGACGGCGCGGCATTCCGGCTCGGAGAATCCGAACGATTCGGTAAGACGTTCCACGGCTCCGCGCACCGCGCAGAGCAAGCCGGGATCGCTGGGCAGTTCGAGCCTCAGCAGCAAGCCGCGGCTGGAGTCTCCGTTGCGCTCTTTAGCTTTGTTTCGCCGAACTGGATGCAGAACTTTCATGTGAATCTCAGTTTCGCCATGGGCTCTGCTTCGCCTGCGAAGCGAAGTCATCGCACCGTTCCATCAACCTCAAAGAGCTTAGTTAACGCTCGTACGGCCGCTCCCAGCAGCCACGGAGAACAGAGGCGGAACAGAGATCCTCAGGCCTGGGCTGAGTTTTGCTTAGCGTACTGTAAGCGTTTGGGGCCGCTTCTTGCAATCCCCGCAATCAAAATTTGGATGCTCTGGACGGGAGGTTAGGTTCATGCGAGATTCTGGAGTGGCCAGGCGTGCTTACCGGCAAGTAAGCCGCTGAAATCGATCCCGCAGGATTCTCAGCGGCGCTTTTCCCTCGCGCGAAAGTAGCGTAAACTAGATAAATCGAACGGCGGTGGGAGTAGCTCAGCTGGTAGAGCGTCGGTCTGTGGCACCGAATGTCGCGGGTTCAATCCCCGTCTCCCACCCCAATCTTCACATAACAACCTACAACTCTACTTTCCGCAAAAGAAAGACTTCACATCATATTTCAGCATTGCGCGGTCCGCTGTGAGTAACACCATGTCTTCGAGACGCGCTTGGGCGATAAGCATGCGGTCGAACGGGTCGCGATGATGAGGTGGAAGTTCGCCTGCCATTAGAGAGTGGAAGGGCGTGATATCCAGCGTGCGAATGGTGAGCAGAGCAATGGCGTTGGGAACGAACTGCGCAGGTGGGCTTGGAAGCGCAAGTGCGTCGAGTGCAAATTTTTCGTGAGTATTCACGGCTTTCATGTTCCCATAGTTGACTAAGTTACTAGTATAGTGTCCCATAAATAGCTTGATAGAGTTTCAGCGCTTGGTATGATCTCTGTCATGCCGAACACAGGTCTGGCGATCGAGTTGCAACCGGCTGAGCGCACACAACTGGAACAATGGGAATCCGCACACGGAACGCCTCAACAGGTGGCGCTGCGCTGCCGGATTATCCTGAGAGCGGTGGCCGGTCAGCAGAATGTGGCCATCGCCGCGGGGCTCGGTGTGAGCCGACCCACCGTGCAGCTGTGGCGCAAGCGGGTACACGAGCAGGGCATCGGGGAGGTCTGGGAGATCGCTCCCGGTCGCGGGCGCAAAACGCAGTATGAGCAAGGCCAGCGAGACCGGATCATTAAAGCGACTTTGCAGAGCAAGCCCAAGGGTATGACCCATTGGAGTTGCCGGCTCATGGCGGAGGCCCAAGGGGTTAGCAAGAACACGGTGAACCGTTTATGGCAGCTGCACAATATCAAGCCGCACCTGAGCCGCACGTTTAAGCTGTCGCGGGATGCCAAATTCCTCGAGAAGCTGACCGATGTGGTGGGGTTGTATATGAACCCACCGGACAAGGCGCTGGTGCTGTGTGTGGATGAAAAAAGCCAGATTCAAGCGTTAGATCGGACGCAGCCGGGGCTGCCGCTGAAGAAAGGCCGGTGCGGCACGATGACGCACGACTACAAGCGCAACGGCACCACCACCCTGTTTGCGGCACTGCAGGTGTTGGATGGCAAGGTGATTGGTGAATGTCACGGCCGGCATCGGCATCAGGAGTGGCGGAAGTTTCTGAGCCGCTTAGACGCTGAGTTTCCCCCGGCGCTGAAGTTGCATCTAGTGATGGACAACTACGGCACGCACAAAGAGCCGCACGTGCAAGCGTGGCTGAAGAAGCATCCCCGCTTTGTATGCCACTTTGTGCCGACCGGTACAAGCTGGCTGAATTTGGTGGAGCGCTGGTTTCGAGAATTGACTGAGAAAGCGATTCGGCGTGGCAGTTTCGTGAGTGTGCCGGATCTAAAGCTAGCGATCGAGGCGTTTATGCAAGCTTGGAACCACAACCCCAAGCCGTTCCTCTGGAGCGCCACCGTCGAGGACATCATCAAAAAGATCGATCGCGCGCGGTTCAAGATGGAGCAGATCAAACCCGGATCCACCCAGCGCAGGGGGGAAAAGAATGGAGTTGATCTGTAAGGTTATATACGGGACATACCACTAGACTAAGTCAAGAGCGGTTGATTCTCCGTCGAATGCGGAATCTCGAGCACGCCTTTGAGCGGGCGCTTCGGTGGTTTAAAGATGGCGCCGAAACCTTTCTTGTTTTCCAAGACTCCAGTAATCTAAATGCCTTCCGTCCGAAGACTTTTGATCAGGGATGAAAAGTTCTATCGATGACCTCGATTCGATGCAGCGCAGTGCTGTTCGACATGGACGGCGTGCTGGTGGATTCCACGCCCGCCGTTGCGCGCGTGTGGAGCGGCTGGGCGTTCGAACACGGCCTGGTGCCCGAAGAAGTCGTGCGCCGAGCCCATGGAAGGCCCAGCCTGGCTACGATCATCGAGTTGCTGCCGAATGGCGATCATGACGCCGAGAATCGCGAAGTCGAGCGCCGCGAGATCGAGGACATCGCGGATGTGATTGCTCTGCCCGGAGCACTTCAACTTTTGCAGTCGATTCCACAGCGGCGGTGGGCCGTTGTCACGTCGGCAACTCGTGCGCTGGCGGAAGTGCGCCTGTGTGCGGCGGGCTTGCCCGTGCCGCAGCATCTCGTCACCGCGAGCGATCTCAAGCGCGGCAAGCCCTTCCCTGATCCATACCTGAAGGGCGCGGAAATTCTTGGGATGGCGGCAAGCGACTGCATTGTCGCGGAAGATGCCGCGTCGGGAGTCCGCGCGGGCAAAGCGGCTGGCACTCGCGTGCTGGCGCTGCGCACCACTTCAACCGATGCCGAACTCTTGAGCGCTGGCGCGGATTGGATTGCCGAGGACCTGAGCGCGCTCTCACTTGAACCGACGGGAGGAGACGCTGGTCTTACGTTTCGCCTGCAGGGGAAGAAGTAGGGCGAGGCCGCGTCAAAAAGAGATACAATTCTGCGTTTCTGCGAGTGGGCTAATTCTGCGCAGATGGGGGAAGTCGCAGTGAGCACTACCGAACTCCGCAAGTTTCCTTTGGCGTTGGCTGCCTGTTTCGCCGCCTTCACGATGGGCGTTCAAGCGCAAGACAAAGACGCCAAGCCCGCTGACAAACCAGCGGACGTGGCCGCAACGCCCGCTCCGAAGGAAGAGGCTTCCGTTACGGAACATTCGATCAAGATCGGCTCGCAAACCATCCCCTATAAAGCGACGGCGGCCACAGTCCTTCTAAAAAACGAAAAAGATGAGCCCACCGCGCTTCTCTACTCGACGGCCTACACGCGCAGCGACATGAAAGACCCAAGCACGCGCCCGATAGCGTTCGTTTATAACGGCGGGCCGGGCTCTTCTTCCGTTTGGCTGCACGTGGGATCGTTCTCGCCCAAGCGCGTCGCCACGGTGAACGCCGAGGCCACGCCGCCCGCTCCCTATAAGCTGTCGGACAATGCGAATTGCCTTCTGGACAAAACCGATTTGGTCTTCGTCGATCCCGTCGGCACAGGCTTCAGCCACGCCGTCGGCAAGTCCCAGGACAAGGATTTCTGGGGCGTCGATCAAGACGTGAAGTCGCTCGCGCAATTCATCAACACGTACATCAGCCGCAACAACCGCTGGAACTCCCCCAAATTCTTGATTGGCGAGAGCTATGGAACGTTTCGCTCAGCGGCGCTTTCCAATTATCTGCAATCGCACGATGGCATGGACTTCAACGGCATCGTCCTGATTTCGTCGGTGCTCGATCTCGGCACCATTTCCTTTAATCCCGGCGAGGACATGCCCTACGTCTTCTATCTCCCGAGCTACGCGGCGACGGCGTGGTATCACAAGGTGCTGAAGGACCGCCCCGATAATTTGACGGGATTTCTTGAAGAGGCGCGGCACTTTGCCGAAACGGAATATCTCAGCGCGCTCGTGAAAGGCTCCAAGCTCGGTGCGGCGGAAAAAGCCGAAGTCGCCAAACAGCTTTCGCGCTATACCGGCCTGAGCGAAGAATACTTGATCAAAGCCGACCTGCGCGTGAATCTGCCTCAGTTCATGAAAGAGCTGCAGCGCAGCCGCGGCTTAACGACCGGACGGCTCGACGCGCGCTTCTCAGGGTATAGCTACGATTTGCTTGGCGAATACGCCGAATACGATCCGCAGGACACTTCGATCACCGGGCCCTTCACTGCAGCCTTCAACACCTACGTTCGTGAAGACCTGAAGTTCGGGCAGGACAAGGTCTACCACACCGGGGCCGACGAAGCGGGGAACAGTTGGGATTGGAAACACCGCGGCGGAGACAACTTTGGCTTCCCGGGCTCGCCAAACGTCGAGGGCGATCTAATTCAAGCGATGCTCACGAATCCGCATTTGCAAATCGAAGTCGAAAATGGATTGTACGATCTGGCTACGCCGTTCTACGCCACGGAATTCACCATGGAACATCTCGGCCTGCCGGAAAAGCTCCAGAAAAATATTCACCTCCAGTATTACGACGCTGGCCACATGATGTACCTGCGCGATGAAGACTTGGCCAAGCTTAAGTCCAATATCGCGAGCTTTATCGAAAGCGCTTCGAAATAGCGCGCTGACCATCGCATCTCCTCCTTGTTTAACAGCGCGAGGCCGAAACCGTTGAAATGGAAATCGAACGCTGATCGCTCCGCAATACGTTAGAATTCCTGCACGATGAACGTGGACCGCTTCCCTGCGACCGGATTTCGGAAGCGCTCCCCGTTCGAATCCCATTCGGCGAAATGAATCCACTCGGAAGCCAATCGAATACTCACTTCTGGCCATCGGCGGAATTTGCGCTGGCGCTCGCCTTGGTCTTCTTATTGCTGGCATTTTGGAAGCCAGCTCTCGCCAACGACATCTTTCATAAAACGGAGCAGTCGCTTTCTCGTTTCGCAAAACGCAAAGCGCTCGTTATTTTCTTGATGTTTGTTGGAGTCGTAAGCGCGCGGCTCGCGGCGCTGCCGCTTCTGCCTGTGCCGATCCCGGGTATCCATGATGAATTCAGTTATTTGCTGATGGCGGACACGTTTGCTCACGGCAGACTGGCCAACCCAACTCACCCGATGTGGATGAGTTTCGAAACATTTCATGTGAATTGGTTCCCTACGTATTCTTCGATGTACCCGCCGGCGCAGGGCTTCGTCATGGCTATCGGACAATTGTTCGGCAATCCCTGGATCGGCGTGCTGCTGAGCGACGCCGCAATGTGTGCGGCGATTTTGTGGATGCTGCAGGCGTGGATGCCGGCACGATGGGCGTTGCTCGGCGGAATGTTTGCTGCCTTGAATCTGGGAATTGCGAGCTACTGGATGAACAGCTATTGGGGCGGAGCCGTGGCGGCAACCGGGGGCGCGGTGGTGTTGGGCGCGCTTGCGCGAATCCTTCGCCGTGCCAGTGTCGGCAGTGCCCTGCTTCTCGGCCTCGGTATCGCCATTCTCGCGAACAGCCGGCCGTACGAAGGGCTCCTCTTCTGTGTCCCAGCGGGACTTTGGCTCCTCGGGTGGTTGGCCGGACAAATAAAATCAAGCGACGGGACCAGCACTCGCTTTCGTATTGCGTTGCTGCCGCTCTCCGCGGTGATCTTTTTAACTATAGCATTCATCGGATATTACAATTGGCGGCTGACGGGCAATGCTCTGCTCTTCCCTCACGTTCTGAATACGCGAACGTATCACTCGACACCGCTTTTTCTGTGGGAACACCTCAAGCCGGAACTCACCTACCACAACCAGCAATTCGAGGATTTCTACAACGGTTGGGAGCGCGAAGACTATCAAACCACCTGGAAGGACGCTGGAGACGTCACCGCTGAAAAAATCGCGAGAATGGGTGTCGAGTTTTTCTGGCCGGGCGTGCTCTTCCTGCTCCCTGCACTGCCCTTTGCCTTTCGCGACCGGAAGATGCGGCTGCTGCTCGTCACGCTGCTTCTGTCTCTCGCAGGAGTTTTTGCCGTGATTTGGTCCGCGCCGCATTACGCCGCGCCTCTGACTTGCGTCATCTACGCGCTATTGGCGCAATCCGTGCGCCACTTGCGGACGATGAAATGGAAAGCGCGCCCGGTAGGCGTGGCGCTGTCTCGAGCACTTGTGATTTTGCTTGTTCTCGAAACAGGCATCAACGTAGCGCGCCGCTCATGCGATCCACTGTGGTGGACCTGCACGGGAGACCCAAGCCGCGTTGCCGTCTTGAAGCAGCTTGAGGCGACGGGCGGAAAACATCTAATCGTGGTGCGCTATACCGATGATCACAACATCCACGACGAATGGGTCTACAACGGCGCCGATATCGATGGATCAAAAGTGATCTGGGCCCGAGAACTTACTCCCGAACAAAACGCAAAGCTTTTCGCCTACTTCAAGGACCGCCAAATCTGGTTAGTGGAACCGGACGTCGATAACACCGAAATCAAACCATACACACCTCCACCCGACCAGTGATTTGCTTCCAGTCCCTCTACACGCGATCTAATCTCAACGAAATGCCACCATCAGATTGTTTAGACCAAATTCGAAGCGCCGATGTAAGAACTTTTGAAAGCCGATGCGCTGGAACATCTGCTGCAGCGCTGCGACGGGAATGCGTTTTTGATGTTCATCGCTTTCCATCTCGTCGCTGATCAGGTGCAGAGCGTGCAGCATGTTTAGAATCGGATCCACCATCGCGGAAGGCCAGGTCAGAATCAGCGAACCTTGCGGTGCGATGACGCGATACGCCTCGCGCAGCACCTTTTCCGGCTCGGTAAGGTGTTCGAGAACGGCGAGCATCACTACGTGATCGAATTGGCCGTCTGCAAAAGGGAGCGGAGAACGCAAGTCTCCTCGCACGCGTTGCCATCGGCCTTGCATGCCGTCCGCAACCTGATCGTCGAGGCCCACACCCACTGCGACGCGGGCAGACGCATAATCGAGAAAAGCGGCTTCGAGGCCGCAACCGAGGTCGCATACGCGCGAACCCTGGCGAATGTGAGGATAAGCGGCGCGAAAACGCATCTTGGCGATGAAATGATCGATCCCGGTATAAGGCATTTATTTTAGGTCGTAGTCGCCGATGTACGTGCCGCGGCTGATGCCGAGCATGCTCAGAAAAAAGGAACTGAAAATAATTTGGACGCCGATGAACAGCCACATGGACCAGAAAAGGACCTGACGAACTTGCGCAAGCGGACCAAACCCGCTTTCGGCCCACTGCCAGGTGACCCAGGCGCATCCTGCAAATCCCGCAAGAAAGAGGGCGCCCCCGAGAAGCAAACCGGTTTCGAGCGTGACGCGCTTGAGAGCGCGCTTCAGCGAGACCGTGTTCCGGTCAAACCGCTCCGCATAGCTGAAGACTTTGGCAAACGAACCGATCGAAAGAATCTGCACGCCGAGAAGCGTGAAAATCACTCCGAAGATCATGGTGTGAATGTCGAGAATAATGTGGGGAGACACGCTGCGCGGTCCTGGCAACAGCCAGAGCACAATGCAAAGGCCTAGCACCACGAGCGACGCGCCGGGCAGAAGAAAGAGCCAATTCGGCGCGTACAGCAGCATGAAGCGCAAATGGCGCCAACCATCGCGGAAACTACGGAGGTGCGGCGGGCGGCCGCGCTTGTCGGGCCAGAGCGTGATGGGAATTTCCGTAATGCGCGCGCCAAGCTGAGCGGCCTTGATCACAAACTCGGAAGCAAACTCCATTCCAGTACTGCGCAAATCCATGCGGTCGTACACCGCTCGCGTGAACCCACGCATGCCACAGTGGCTATCGCCGATGCCGGCGTGAAAAAAAAGATTAAGGACGGAAGTGAGAACCGGATTGCCGAAATATTTGTGGTGCCAGGGCATCGCGCCGGGCTTGATTTCTCCCCGGAAGCGATTGCCCATGACCACGTCGTAGCCTTGCCGCCACATTTCCACGAAACGCGGCACTTCACTGAAGTCATAGCTGTCGTCCGCGTCGCCCATAACGATAAACGCGCCGCGCGACGCTGCAATTCCCGCTCGCAGTGCCGAGCCGTAGCCGCGCTGCTCCACGCGAACCACGCGCGCGCCAAGCTTCTCGGCAATTTCGATGGACCCATCCGTGGAACCGTTATCGCCAACAACGACTTCCCCGCGCAAGCCCGCCGTTTGAAAAGACTTCAGCGCTTTTTCAACGCAAAAGGAAATGGAGTTCGCTTCGTTCAGGCACGGGATTACCACTGAGACGTCCACAGGAGGTGCGTCGCCACTCACGTCAATGCGCGTGGTCAATTCCGTTTTGATTGCGGGCGCGCGATCTACAGCCAAGTTCTCTGCCTCCCCGATTCAGATGAAGTTCGCAATGAGCGCAAGCTCATGCTTCTCGCGGCAATAATGCAGTGCAGTGACTTCCAGCTTGCATTTTGCCACGCCGCCATTATGATGGCGGAGTTTCCGGTGCCCCCCTGAGACTCCACATTGTCTAACACATCTGCCGAGTCTTCCACTAGCACCGCTAAGCCGGCGCCTGCGGCGAGTCGCGGCCGTCTGCTGCAAGTCCTTGGTGTGTGGTTCGGCGTTTCCGCAGCTATCGGCAACGCGATCGCCGCGGGAATTGTGCGAACTCCCGGCGACATAGCCCAGGTTCTTCCGAAAGCGTGGCTTTTCCTTGGCGTGTGGGTTGTAGGCGGGCTGTATGCGCTTTTCGGAGCTTCTTCGCTGGCAGAGTTGGGTGCCGCAATTCCACGCAGCGGCGGCCAATACAATTTTTCGCGCCGCGCCATCGGCGAATACGCCGGCTTCATTGTCGGGTGGAGCGATTGGCTCTCGACCTGCGGAACGGCTGCCGCCGTCGGGATCGTGATCGCCGAATACAGCGGCGATCTTGTGCCACTGCTTGCGGGACACGTTAAAGCGATCGCGGTCAGCGTTATCCTGGGATTCGGCGTTTTGCAGTGGCGCGGAATCCGCTGGGGCAGCGGCGCCCAAATTCTCACTGCCGTAGTGAAGACGATCGCGTTTTTGATTTTGCTGGTCGCATGTTTCGCGCTGGGAGGACATGCGCGTGCGGTCGCTGCTCCAGTGGCCACGCCGCTCCCTGCGATGCCTGCCGGATGGGGACTCGCCGTCGCCATCATTCTGGGATTGCAGGCGGTCGTGTACACGATTGACGGCTGGGACGGCGTCGTATATTTCGGCGAAGAAGTTCGCAATCCCGGCCGCGATGTGCCGCGCGCGATTTTTGGGAGCGTTTTCACCATCATGGGAATCTACCTGCTTCTCAATGCGGCGGTGCTGTACGTTCTGCCGATGAATGAAATCGCAGGAAACAATTTTGCTCTTGGAACGGTCGCGACACGAGTCTTTGGCCACTATGGCGATCCCATCATTCGCTCGATCATGGTGATTTCCATGCTGAGCTGTCTCAACGCCAATCAGCTTTTCTGCACGCGAACGCTTTACGCGATGAGTTGCGACGGCTTGTTTTTCCGTCCAGTCACAAAAGTCAACGCTGGCGGAACGCCCACGCTTGCGCTTCTCCTCAGCACCATTGCCGGCGTGCTGTTTGTCCTGGGTTCGTTTGAGCGAGTGATCGCCATGCTTTCGTTTTTCTTCGTGGCGAACTACACGCTCTCGTATAGCTCATTATTTTTGCTGCGGCGCAGAGAGCCGCAGATGGAGCGGCCGTATCGCGCGTGGGGTTACCCATGGACCACGGGAATCGCTTTGATGCTTTCGGGAATTTTTCTGACCGGATCGATCGTTACCGATCAGAAGAATGCGCCGTGGGCGCTGGCGATGCTGGTGTTGAGCTACCCCGTGTTTCTCGTTTTGAAATGGGTGTCGCGGCGCGCGGCTCCGACCTCTCAGGCTTCCTAGTTGCTCATTTTTTCCGCGATGCTTTTGCCCTGCATGAAGAGCAGCAGATAGTCTCTCCCGCCCGCTTTGGAATCGGTGCCGGACATGTTGAAACCGCCGAAGGGATGCGCGCCAACCATCGCGCCGGTGCACTTTCGATTCAGGTAAAGATTGCCCACGTGAAACGATTCCTGTGCTTTTTCGAGCTTCGCGGGGTTCTTCGAGTAGACGCCGCCTGTTAACCCGAACTCCGTGTTGTTGGCGATCTCCAGAGCCTGGTCAAAATCCTTAGCTTTGATTACCGCCAGGACCGGCCCAAAGATTTCTTCTTGCGAAATGCGCGCTTTGGGATCGACGTCAGCAATGATCGTCGGCTGGATGAAGTAGCCGTCGCCAGGAGCCCGGCCGCCGCCGTGGAGCAACTTCCCTTCCTTCTTGCCAACTTCGATGTAATTCAGGATGGTGTTCATGGCGGATTTGCTTACGACCGGGCCCATGTAATTATTGGGATCCTCGCTGGGGCCGACCGCGATTTTTTTGGTACGCTCCACAAGTTTCTCGACAAAGGTGTCGTAGACCTTTTCAGAAACAATGGCGCGCGAGCATGCCGAGCACTTCTGGCCCTGATAACCAAAGGCGGCCTGTGCGACGCCTTCGACCGCGGCGTCCACGTCACCTTCTTCGTCCACGATGATGGAATCTTTGCCGCCCATCTCCAGCACAGTGCGCTTAATCCAGATTTGGCCTGGGACGGTTTTGCCCGCCAGTTCGCTGATGCGCAACCCGACTTCTTTTGAGCCGGTGAAGGCGATGTAGCGCGTCTTCGCGTGCTTCACGAGGACGTCCCCGACTTCCGCTCCGGGTCCGGTCAGAAAGTTGAGCGCGTCTTTCGGAATGCCAGCCTCATAGGCGATCTCCACAAATTTGGCAGCGACGGTTGGCGTATCGCCGGCAGGCTTGAGCACGACGGTGTTTCCAGTGACAAGCGACGCCATCGTCATGCCAGCGGCGATGGCGGCGGGAAAATTCCAGGGGGGAATCACTACCCCGACGCCGAGTGGTATGTAGACCAGAAAGTTTTTCTCACCCTTCATCGGCACAACTTGTTGCGGGCCAGCCAGTCGCAGCATTTCGCGGCCGTAGTACTCCAGAAAATCGATCGTTTCCGCCGTGTCCGCATCCGCCTCGGACCAGGTTTTTCCAGCTTCGTAACAAATCAGGGCGTTCATTTCAAATTTTCGTTCGCGAAGAATCTTGGCGGCGCGGAAGAGGCATTCGACGCGCCGCTCGGCCGGGACACGCTTCCACGATTCAAACGCTTTATTGGCGGCTTCCACGGCTTGTGCAGCCATCTCGGCAGTCGCGGTCTGGAAAACGCCGATCACCTGCGACGGGTGCGAGGGATTGGTGGAGGCGCGCTTCTCAGCGGTGATCACCTTTTGGCCACCAATGTACATGGGATATTCGCGGCCGAATTCGGAAGCGACCTTTTTAAGCGCGTCTTCCATGGCTTTGCGATTTTCAGGCTTCGAAAAATCGATAAATGGTTCGTTCGTGAACTCAGAAACGTGGATTTTCGCTTCGGCCGTGGCCATGACGGTTTCCTCCTGGATATGCAAACAAGGGATTGTACTGCGAGGGTTGCGGGAGCGACAAGGCGCTGTGGCGTTGGCCGACCACAGGCACGGCGTGCTGTACCGCTACGACGCGAGTTCGACGGTGGCGTCGGCGAAGATTTGGGTGTGGAGGTCGATGTCGGATTCGGTGGTGGCGGGGCACATGAGGGCCATGTTGTGGAAGGGAGTGAGGAGGACGCCGCGGTTGAGGGTGTAGAGGTGAAGGAAGCGCTCGAGTTCGAAGTCGGCGGCAGAAGCGGATTGGCCGCCGTTGCGAGGGGCTTGCGGAGCGAACGTGTATTCGGCGCGGGCGCCGAGGCGCGTAACGTTCCAAGGAAGACTGGTCGTACGGATTTGCGCGGCGACAGCGTCGGCGAAGCGGTTGGCTAACGGGATCATGTGGGCGAAGGCAGCGGGCGTGAGGATGTGTTCCAAGGTGGCGCGCATCGCGGCCAAGGAAAGCGCGTTGCCGGCGAGCGTGCCGCCGATTCCGCCGACGTCTACATCTTCGAGATGAAGGCGCGCGGCGATGCGTTGAGCGACTTCATCGGTGACACCATAGGTCGCGCCGGGAATGCCGCTACCGATGGGTTTACCGAAAACCAGGATGTCAGGCTGCAGACTCCATTCGCGCGTGCAGCCACCGGGGCCGGCGCACATGGTATGCGTTTCGTCGGCGATGAAAAGCGTGCCGTAGCGGCGAGTAAGTTCGCGGGCAGCCGACCAGTAGCCCGCCTCGGGAAGGATGATACCGACGTTGGTCATGGCGGGCTCGGCGAGGACGCAGGCGACGTCGTGATGCTTGAGCGCGTCTTCGAGCGCGCTGAGATCGTTGAATTCGACGACACGCGTGGTTTCCGCGGGATTGACGGGCGGGCCGATGTTGCCGCGGCGCGGACCAACGACGCCCTCGTGAAGCGAGACAAACGTTTCGTCCACGGTGCCGTGGTAGCAGTAGTGGAAGACGAGGATTTTAGACCGCTGCGTGATTTCACGAGCGATGCGAATCGAGAAACGGTTGGCGTCAGTGGCCGTCAGCGTGAATTGCCAAAAAGGCAAGCCGAAGCGGCGCTGGAGATCTTCGCCGACCCAAAGCGCATCTTCGGTGGGAAGCATGAGCGTGATGCCTTCGCGAACGCGGCGTGCAACGGCATCGGCGACGACCGGAGGAGAGTGGCCGGTCATTGCACCGGTGTCGCCAAGGCAAAGATCAACATAGTCGTGGCCGTCAACGTCGGTGAAGTGCGCGCCGCCGGCGGTCTTTACGAAGACGGGAAACGCGCCGGCCCATTTGTTCATCCAGTTCATGGGAACGCCGCCGAGGAGAGAGGATTGGGCACGGAGATAGAGTTCGGCGGAGCGCGGGTGACCGGCTACGAAGCGCTTTTCTTCGCGCTGTTGGAGAGAGTGAAGACGACTGCGTTCGATCACGGTCATGAGAGGTTCAAAAAAGATAGCCGGGATATCCGGAATCGGCAAGCGGCAAGAAACGCCAGAAAAAAGATTTTACACAGAGGGCGCGGAGTTCACAGGGGACACAGAGAAGAGAGGAAGAATCACCGGAGATCGCGGATGATTTCGCGGGCGGCGTTGGCGCCGGACGCGCCGGTGAGACCGTTGCCAGGATGCGTCCCGGAGCCGCAAAGGAAAAGGCCACGAATCGGCGTTTTGTAGCGTGCCCAATCGAGGACAGGGCGCATGGTGAAGAGCTGATCAAGTGCGAGTTCGCCGTGAAAAATGTGGCCGCCTGTGAAGCCGTAACTGGTTTCGAGATCGTGCGGGGTGATGACCTGCATGTGTTCGATGAGGCCGGGCAGATTGGGTGCGTACTCCGCCAATGTCTTAACGACGGTATCGCCGAGATCGCGACGGCGGGCGTCCCAGTTGGTTTCGGACTTGATGATGGTTTTGCCATCCGCCGAAGCGCCGGCGAGCTTAAACGGTGAGAACTGCACGTAGGCCGAGAGGACATGCTTGCCTTCCGGCGCGAGTGAGTGATCGAGAATCGTGGGAATGGTGACGTCGAGGTAGGGCGCCGAAGAGAATTCACCATACTTAGAGGCGTCGAACGCGCGCTCGAGATAATCAATCCCTGGGCCGATGTGGATGCGGCCGGAAAGCGAATTGAGAAATCCCTCGGCGGGATCGAGAGCGGAGAAAGCGGGGAGACCGCCAAGGGCGAGATTGACCTTGGCCACCATACCCGCCGCGCGAACGTTGCGAATGCGCAGAGCAAAGGTGGGATCAAGTTGAGTGGGATCGAGCAGCTTGAAGAAAGTGCGCTTGGGATCGACGCCGGAGACAACGGCTTCGATGGCAATCTCTTCGCCGTCGGTCAGGACGAGGCCGGCAACTGCGCCGGCTTTCACGCGAATGTGCTGGACCTCGGCATTGGTGCGAATTTCCACGCCGGCCTTGCGGGCAGCATCGGCGAGCGCAAGTGTGAAGGCGCCCAGGCCTCCGCGCGGGAACGCGGCAGAGCCAACAGGATGCGAGTCTGAGGCGGCGCGCAGCAGTAGCACGGCCGTGGAACCAGCGGACCACGGCCCGAGAGCCGTGCCAAAAATTCCTCGCGCCGCGATGACGGCACGAAGCAAATCCGTTTCGAAAAATTCCGAAACAAAATCCGCGACAGCCATTGGGCCCCAGCGGAGCAGGTCGAAAATGCCTTGCTTGCCCAAGCTGCGTACGCTGCGGCCGGCCTTGAAAAGGTTCCAGAAATCCTCAGGCGAAGGGGAATCAATGGCGGGCGGCGTGATGGAAACAATCTCACCAAGTACAGAGAAAAGATGATCGAGCGTTTCCGCAAATTGCGTGTACTTTGCGGCGTCCTTTTCGGAGTACCGCGCGATTTCGGCGGCAGTCTTGGAATGGTCGTTATAGAAGAGAAGCGAATGGCCATCGAGCGTCGGAGCGAAAACGCGCGGATCGGGGCGCAGAATCTCGCAATCGAGCTTGTGAAACGCCAGGTCGCGCGCAATGTCGGCGCCAAGCGGACCGAGAGTGTGAGAAAGCGTGGAGGCACGGAAGCCGGTATGAAACTCCTCGGTGATGGCGCCGCCGCCAACTATTTCCCGGCGTTCGAGAACGACCGGCTTGAAGCCGCCCTTCGCAAGATAGAAGGCGGTGATGAGAGCGTTGTGGCCGCCGCCGATGAAAGCTACACTCTGTCCGATGGGCATGATTAGTTCTTGCTCCCGCTCGAACGCGCAGCTTTCGATTGTTTCCAATCTTTAAGGATCACCTGGCTGGCGATGCGGCCCGGAGCGCCCATGATTCCTCCGCCGGGGTGCGTGGCGGAGCCGCACATATATAGGTTGTCGATCGGCGTGCGGTAGTAGGCCCATCCGGGCACGGGGCGGAGAAAAAAGAGCTGTTCGAGAGAAAGCTCGCCCTGAAAAATGTTGCCCTGGGTGAGGCCGAACTCGCGCTCGAGATCCAGCGGCGTGAGAATCTGGCGCCCGGTAATAATCTTTTTGATATTAGGAGCATGCTCGGCGATGGCGTTCACGACAGCGTCGCCGAACGCTTCGCGGTGCTCGTCCCAGGTGCCATTGGCCAGCTTGTACGGCGCGTACTGGACGAAGCAAGACATCACGTGTTTGCCCGGTGGCGCGACGCTCGGATCCGTCAAACTGGGGATGACGATATCGATGTACGGCTTGCGGGAATAATTGCCGTACTTCGCGTCATCGTAGGCGCGCTCCATGTACTCGATGCTTGGAGAAATGGAAATCGCGCCGCGGAGATGGGCGCCGGAACCGGGGAGGGACTTGAAATCCGGAAGCCCGTCAAGCGCAAGATTTACCTTGCCGGAGGAGCCGCGGAACTTATAGCGGCGAACGCTTTCCAAGAAATCGCCGGGCAGTTCGCTGGGCTCGAGAAATTTCTCGAAGGTGAGATGCGGATCGACGCTGGAGGAAACGACGTTAGCGGAAATTTCCTCGCCGCTTTGCAAAGCGATGCCGCAAGCGCGCCCGTTCTTGACGAGGATTTTCGCGACGCCCGCCTTGCTACGAATTTCAACGCCGGCTTCGCGCGCGGCATCGGCAATCGCGTTGGAAATAGCTCCCGTGCCGCCCCGGCTAAATCCCCAGGAGCGGAACGCGCCATCAATTTCACCCATGTAGTGATGTAACAGAACGTAAGCGGTTCCCGGCGAGCGAATACCGAGGAAAGTCCCGATGATGCCGGAGGCGGACATCGTGGCCTTGAGCACATCGGTCTCAAACCATTGGTCGAGAAAATCCGCGGCGCTCATGGTCATGAGTTGAATCAGCGTGTAGCGCTCGTCGGATGAAAGACTTCGGAAGCACTGCATCAGAAAGTGAAGCTGCTTGAGATCACCCGGTTTAAGAGTCGTCGGATCCGGCGGAATCATGGACAACAGCGGCTTCACGAAGCGGCACATCGGCGTCATCATTTTTGAAAATTCGTCGTAGGCTTCGGCGTCCACGCGGGAATGACGGCGAATTTCGCGCTGCGTGCGCGCGTGGTCGTTCATACGCCAGAGGTGATTGCCATCGGGCATGGGCGTGAACGTGCCATCGAGCGGAAGGATTTCGAGGCCGTGGCGCGGAAGATCAAGTTCGCGAATGATTTCCGGCCGAAGCAACGAGACAACGTAAGAGCACTCCGAGAAGAGAAAACCGGGAATGATTTCTTCCGTGACTGCAGCGCCACCCAAAACGTGGCGACGTTCGAGGGCGAGCACCTTCTTCCCCGCTTTTGCGAGGTAGGCCGCGTTCACAAGACCGTTGTGGCCGCCGCCGATGACGATAACGTCGTAGTGCTGCGCCATGCAGAATAACTCCGTCAAAAATGCGCACTGAAATAAGGTTGCGATGAGACAGGAAGCTCGGACATTTTACTGACAGCCGGGGTAGGGCACAAGGGGCTCCAGAACGCCCGAAAATGCAAGGGAGACTTCCTCTCTTCCCAATTTGGCACTCGCCTCGTCCCAAATTGAATAAGCCGCCAGCGCAATCTGTTGAGGCGCGCTGCCAATGGGCTCACGAATCAAAGTAAACGCGTCGAACGATACCGTCAGCCTCATTGAAACGCACCAGATGGGACCGATCTCGCCTCGCGAAAAAATCAGCTTCGAGGTGACGCCAATCGACTTGCGCCTGACGCGCTACGTCGAATCATCCGCTGAAGTCGAGCACTCCATCGTGCCTCGGTCGGCAATGCCGGTCGCGGGAGCCGCAGCTGCAAATTGATTATTTTGGCTAACTGACCTGCTACTTCGCTGTTGGCGGATACGGCGGGGGAATCTCCGCGTACCCCGCAGCCGCGGTCTTTAGATTGGGAGCCACGGTTGCTTGGGTGTCGCCCATCGCCCACCGAATTCCGCCAACGAGCAAATTCAAGTGAAACTGGTTCTGCCAGTTTTCTGGACGGTCGCCGATCGCCGTGTAGAAAACCTTGCCCGTACCATGCATCCGAGCCCACACGACCGGATACGGCGCGCGCTTGTACGCGAGACCATTCATCGTCGTAGTATCCAGTGTGCAAATCACGTGAAGGTCGGGAGCGAAATCTTTCATCGAGTACCACTCGTCCATCAGACTAACGGGAGAGGAAACACCTTCGAGCCCGGGAAATTTCTGGTCGTCGATGATTAGGTTTGTCGTTTGCAGGCGAGGATCGTTGCTTTGGCCGTGGATGATGAACTCGCCGCCGATCATCCGAATATAAGGATCGGACTGCTCACCGTGCGCCACGTAGCGGTTGGAGAGATTCTGCGGGTCCGGCTGCGTGTGGAACGTGTCGGTAGCCGCATGGATTCCCACAAAACCGAGGCCGTTGTGTACGGCATCGAGAAACGCTTGCTTGCCTTGCGCGGACATCGGCGGTTTCTTGTCGGTGCCTTCTTCAGTGAGAACGCCAGTCGTGAAGAAGACCACGGCCGCATATTCGTGAAATTCTTTTGAATCAAAAATGCGCCCGTCTTTCGAAGCAGTAAGTTGGAAGCCGTACTTGGCGGACATATCGCGCAGGGCGTTTTCGACGATGCTAGGTTTGCCGTCGGTGACTTTGATCACCGCATGCTCAAAACCCGAGGACTTCGTAAACAATAGAACAGACTTACTCTTCGCGGCGCCCGCCGTGTTCGATAGCAGAAGTCCCGCACCGGCAGCGGCCGTGGTGCGAAGAAAATCGCGTCGAGTCGAGAATGCATTCATTTTGTTTGTCCGTTGAGATCGTGGATTCGAAATATCTTTGCCAAACTAAACCTGAATGGAAGACGGCGTAGTCTACTGCGAGCCGTCGATGCGGGCAAGTAGACAAGCCTGGCCACTCAAAGCTCACTTTAGTCCCCCACTGTCACCAGATATCGAATGCAAGCCACTTTTCTCCCTCTCTTGTGGGATACTCTGCGCGGCGAAAAAGAGCGAGTGCCAGCTGAGCTTGCCTGAGCGAAAGGTCGAGAAATAATCTCCATTCCTCTTGCGATGGACCCCACACTTTTAAAACCGGATCGCGTCCCGCGCCGCAGATGGGCGATTGCGTGCCTTCTCGGCTTCGGCGTCCTCGTCAATTATTTCGACCGAGTCAATCTTTCCGTTTCAAAAGATGCACTCAACGCTGCCTTCGGAGTTTCCGCGGTCACGTTCGGCTACTTATCGAGCGCCTACAATTGGACGTATGCAGCGCTCCAGATTCCTTCCGGCTTGTTGCTGGACCGGTTTGGAGTCAAGCGCGTCGGCCGTTGGAGCACAATTCTCTGGGCCGCCGCTTCCTTTGGCGCGGCTGTCTCCACCGGGATTGGCAGCTTCCTCGCGGCTCGGCTGCTCCTGGGAATCGGAGAAGCGCCGACTTTTCCTGCAAACTCCAAAGCCGTCGGCTACTGGTTCCCCAAACAGGAACGCAGCCTTGCCACGGCCATCTTCGATTCGATGGCCAAATTTTCTTCTGCCATCGGCGTTCCTCTTCTCGGTGTCCTCCTCCTGCATTTCGGCTGGCGATGGAGTTTCGCCGCCACCGGATTCATCAGCATCTTGTTTTTTGCGCTGTTTTACGCTTTCTACCGAAACCCGAGCGAAGACAGGAAGCTCTCCGATGCGGAGCGGCATTTCATCGCAAAAGGCGGCGCACAACCGGAGGATCAGGCAAAATCCGCCACAGGAGCGCCGCTCTGGTATTTGCTTGGGCAGCGCAGAGTTTGTGGACTTGCGCTGGGGTTCTTCGGCTATAACTACACGTTTTACCTGCTCCTGACCTGGTTGCCATCCTATTTTTTGGCTGCCCACAATGTCGATTTGCTTCACTCCGTCGTCTACACCAGCGTGCCCTGGCTGTTCGCAACGCTCATGGATCTTATCGTTGGAGGATGGCTCGTCGATGCGCTGATCCAGCGCGGCTGGAATCCCGTGCGCGTTCGTCAGGCGGTCCTCATCGGAGGGACGAGTCTTGGCCTCGGCATCCTCGGCGCTGCCAGCGCTCAAACCGCTGCCGGTGCCCTGATCTGGATCAGTATTTCGATTGGCGGATTATCAGCCGCTTCACCGGTTGGATGGTCGATACCTTCGCTGATTGCGCCAAAAGAAAGTGTTGGCACCGTTGGCGGCATCCTGAATTTCAGCAACCAGCTTGCGGCCATCGCCGCGCCCATCGTCACTGGTTACGTCGTACAAATCACGCATTCTTTTGCGTGGGCTTTTGTCGCGGCGACCGTGATCCTTCTCATCAGCATCGCTGCTTATATTTTTTTGCTGGGAAGAATGGAGCCTGTGCCGCAACCGGCTTGATTCGCGAGGTTACGCCGGCGGAGCCTTTGCCGATTCAACCAATGCGCGCATTGCCCCAGTAGAAATTCCGCCATCTACCAGCAATGTTTGCCCCGTTACATATCGGCTGGACTCTGCCGCCAGGAACACGACCGCCGCGTCTAAATCCTGCGGCTGGCCCGGACGTTTCACTGGAATACGATCGCAAAGATATTCGACCCATTCCTTGTTCTCGTACAAAACCTTGTTCTGTTCCGTGCGAAACCATCCCGGCGCAAGACAATTCACGGTAACGCCATACTTGCCCCAGTCGTCGGCCAGGCTCATCGTCATCTGTTTTACTCCGCCGCGGCTAGCTCCATAGGGCGCGAGTCCGGCATAGCCGGCGACGGTCGTGACAGACCCGATGTTGATGATGCGTCCATAGCGCCTCGCGATCATGCCGCGCGCCACAGCTTGTGCGACAAAAAAACCGCCCCGAAGATTTGTCTCAAGAATCAAATTCCATTCGTCCCACGTCACATCGAGCGCCGGCTTGCGCACATTGCATCCGGCGTTGTTCACCAGGATGTCCAGCTGCCCAAACGCAGCTTCCGCAGCGGATACCGTTTTCTCAATGCTATCCTTGCTGCGAACATCGAGCTCCGCGGAAAACGTCCGCCGGCCAAGCGCTTTGATCTCCGCCTCAAACGCGGTCAATCGGCCCATATCGCGGCTCGTAAGCACGAGATCCGCCCCGGCTTTCGCCAGAGCGCGCGCCATATATTGTCCGAGCCCACGGCTGGTTCCAGTTACAAGCGCAACGCGGCCGGTGAGATCGAACAGACCTTCGCTCACGAAACCGTCTCAGGCGTAAGAACCACTTTCATCAAATTAGGTTCCCCTGCGTACAGCCGTTCGAACCATCGCGGACCATCTTCCAGCGGCGCAATCGCCGTAATCAAAGGGGCAACCTGGATCGCTCCACTCGCCATAAGCTCGATCGCCCGCGGGTATTCCCCGGACGACGCGCAAGATCCTTGAAGCCGAATCTGCCGCGACACGACCTTCTGAAGCGGCAGCGTGACTTCCGGCGAAATATTGCCCACCAAAACGACCGTTCCGCCCTTTCGAACGCTCTCAATCGAAGCCTTCACCGTCTCGTTTCTACCGACAGCTTCGATCACTACATCCACCCCAACTCCCCCGGTGAGCTGCAACACCTGCGCAACAACATCTCGCTCTGAAGACAAAACCACCGTCGCTCCGATTTCCTGCGCCAGCTTCAGCCGCGTGCTGTCCAAATCCGCGACCAAGACCTTCGAACATCCCGCCTCGCGCAAAGCTTGCAGCGTAAGCAACCCAATCATTCCCGCGCCCAGCACCAACGCCGTACTTCCCTCTGCAATTTCCGCCAGAGAAACGCCATGCAGCGCGACCGAAACCGCCTCCAGCATTGCCGCTTCCGCAAACGAAAGCTCCTCCGGCAACCGGTAAACTATTCGCGAAGGCACGGCCACGTATTCCGCAAACGCGCCCGCGCGTCGAAACTCGCCGCACGACACTCCCAGCACTTGCCGGTTGTCGCAAAGATTCACATTCCCGCGCCGGCAGTTGCTGCAAGCCCCGCAATATATCGTCGAATCGAAGGTGACTCGATCGCCTTCCGCGAATTCCCTTACACCGCCGCCAATCTTTGCGATCGTCCCCGCCGCCTCGTGTCCCATCACAATCGGCGGAATCCGCCGCCCCGACGACCCATCGTAGCCGTGCACGTCGCTGCCGCAAATCCCGCAAGCCGCCACTCTCACCAGCACTTCGTCATGGTCCGGTGCAGGCTGAGGCAAATCCGTGATCTCCAGATGCTTGTATTGCGAAAGCAGCAGAGCTTTCATCGACGCGCCCAATTCTTCTTCACAAAGAGACTCCCCGCTTCCACGGAATAAAGTCGTCCTGCGCCAGCAACTCCGCTTTCGTCCGCGCTTCTCCGCTCACCACCTGAATCACGCGCTCCAGAATCTTCTCGCCCATCTGCTCGATGCTCGTCTCTCCGGTAATGATCCCGCCTGTATCAATATCAATGATGTCGGACATGCGCTGCGCCAGACTCGAATTCGTCGAAATCTTCACCACCGGCGCAATCGGGTTTCCCGTCGGCGTGCCCAGTCCCGTCGTGAACAAAATCACGTTCGCACCGGCTCCCACCTGCGCCGACACGGATTCCACGTCGCTCCCCGGCGTGCACTGCAAATTCAATCCCGGCTCCGTGCAATATTCCGGATAATCCACTGCCGCCGTCACCGGCGACGTCCCACCCTTCTTCGCTGCGCCTGCCGACTTCATCGCATCGGTCAGCAATCCGTCCCGTATGTTTCCCGGCGAAGGATTCATCTCAAAGCTCGCGTGCACTGCTTTCGCCCGCGCCGCGTAATCTCTCATCAACTTCCCAAAGCGTTCCGCGACCTCTTTACGCGTGCAACGATCGATCAACTGCTGCTCCACGCCACACAGCTCAGGAAACTCGGAGAGAATCCCGATTCCTCCAAGCGCTGCAACAATGTCGGAGACGTGCCCGATCGCGGGATTCGCCGAAAGCCCGGAAAATCCATCCGACCCGCCGCATTGCAGTCCCAACGTCAATTTCGAAAGTGACGCCGGCTGCCGCGTAATTTTGTCCGCCTCCACCATCCCAAGAAAAGTCTCGCGGATGGCTCTGCTCATCATCGCAGCCTCAGATGGACTCTTCTGCTGCTCAAAAATCAGCACTGGCTTCTTTAAATTCGGGTCGCGCTTCTTAATCTCCTCCAGCAGCATCGGCACTTGCGCATGCTGGCACCCGAGGCTCAAGACCGTAGCGCCCGCCACATTCGGGTGGTGAATGTATCCCGCCAGCAGCCCGCAAAGATTTCTCGCATCCTCATGCGTCCCGCCGCAACCCGCCTCATGCAGCAAAAACTTGATCCCATCGAGGTTTCGAAACACTCGCGGCAAAGCGCTCTCCCGCTGCATCTCTCCAAACGCCGCACGCTTCAACTCCTCCGATTTTCCATCCCGGTAAAGTCGCGCCAATTCCGCCACTTGGCTGCGGTAAATCTGCGGCGCCGCAAATCCCAATTCCTCTTCAAACGCTTGCTTCAAAACCGCCAGATTGCGGTTCTCGCAAAACACCAGCGGCAGCACCAGCCAATAATTCCTCGAGCCCACCTGTCCATCGTCTCTGTGATATCCAAGAAAAGTTTTATTTGCCCACGCCGAAACATTCGGTGGAGTCCACCGCGCGCCGCCGTTTTCTCTCTCCTGAAAAGACCCAGCGGCATGCCGGATATTGCGCGTCGAAAGCAAATCTCCTCGCCGCAGGCTCTCCAACGCATGTCCCACCAAAACGCCATACATAATAATTTCGCCGCCGGCGCTCACGTCTTGTGTAACAAACTTATGCTTGGCCGGCACATCGGACACCAAAGTGTAGTCGTTGCCCAAATAACTTACCGTCTCGCCCTTCCGCAAATCGGCCAGCGCGACCAGCACATTGTCCTTTGCATCGAGCCTCAGAACTTTTGCTTGGATGGATCCGTTCCCTGACATTGACCTTCCGCCTTCGGCTGCGTTCCTGCTCCTCATTCTATCTGGCTCGTTTCGTGCGCGCTAGCGCGGCATTTCGCAAACCCTCGCACTCTATCGCACCCATCCATCCACAACCTCTTGCTAGCGCGCAAACTTCGCACCTATAATTCGATTTCGTTCTTGTCGCTCATCCAGCGGAAGTATCTCGGAGGCTTCGTGCCCGTCGGAACCGCCTTTCACAAACAAACACTCGCCCTCTGCGAAAGCTTGAACTATCGCGAATGGTCCGGCTATTACACCGTCAGTGTCTATGAGATGCACCACGAGCACGAGTACAACGCCATCCGCAATTCCGCCGCGCTCATCGATATTTCTCCGCTCTTCAAATACCGCGTCACCGGCCCCGACGCCACCCGCTTCGTCAACCGCGTCATTTCGCGCGACATCAACAAAGTCGCGGTTGATCAAGTGATTTACTGCTGCTGGTGCGACACCGAAGGAAAAGTGATCGACGACGGCACCATCACCCGCCTGGGCGAAAACGACTACCGCTGGACCGCCGCCGATCCCAGCCTCCGCTGGTTTCAGCAAAACGCTCTCGCTCTTAACGTCAACATCGAGGACATCTCCGAGCAAGTGGCCGCCCTCGCTCTGCAAGGTCCCACCTCGGCAAGGCTTCTTCAATCCACCACCGACGCGGACATAACCAACCTCAAATATTTCCGCGTCACGCGCGGCCAAATCGCCGGCGTGCCCGTCGACGTCTCGCGCACCGGTTACACCGGCGATCTCGGATTTGAAATTTGGATGCCCTGGAAAAACGCCGGAAAAGTCTGGGACGAGCTCATCAAAAAAGGCAAAGCCTTCGACATTCATCCCGCTGGAATGATCGCTCTCGATATCGCCAGAATCGAAGCCGGCCTGATCCTGATCGAAGTGGACTACACCTCCAGCAAAAAGGCGCTCATCGCGTCGCAAAAATATTCTCCGGTGGAAATCGGCCTCGGCAAACTGGTGGATTTGAAAAAAGACAATTTCGTCGGCCGCGACTCCCTCGCCCGCGAAAAGAAGAATGGCGGCGCCGAGCGCGCCCTCATCGGCCTGGAAATTAATTGGAACGAAGTAGAAGCCCTCTACGACAAACTCGGAATGGCTCCCCAGGTTCCCAGCATCGCATCGCGCGTAGCCGTTCCCGTCTACCGCAACGGCAAGCAAGTCGGTAAAGCCACCTCTACCACCTGGTCGCCAACGCTAAAAAAGATGATCGCGATCGCCTGCGTCAACCGCGATCAATCCTCCGCGGGTGCCACGCTCAACATCGAAATGACCGTCGAAGCGGTTCGCCACACCGTTTCCGCAAAAGTCGTCGCGCTGCCTTTTTTCAATCCCCCGCGAAAAACTGCCGCCCTGGCCACCTGACGCGCATCAGTGAGCCTTCGCGAAAGCCTCTTCTTTGGCCAGAACTTCATCCAGAAATTTTCTATCCAGCAGTTTGCCGCGAAGTATCACCGCGCTAATCCTCTGTGTGTTGTGAATGTCCGCAAGCGGGTTCGCATCGAGCAGCACGAGATCGGCGATTTTTCCTTGTTCGATCGTCCCCTCTGTCTGCTGCTTACCCAGAAACTCCGCAGGCCGCTTCGTAGCCGCCTGTAGCGCCTCCATCGGCGTAAGTTCCGCCTGCACCAGCAGCGCCAATTCTTCATGCAAGCTCGATCCAGGAAAAACATACGGAGCCGTCGTGTCCGTCCCCGCCATGATGGGGATTCCCGTCGAGTTCATCTTTCCCACGATACGCAACGATGCCTGCATGAACCTCGAGCGCAGCGAGAACTCCTCGGCCGTCGCCCCCGCATCCCGGTCTTTCGTTCCCTTCTCCCAATTCGCCAGAACCTGCAGCGGAATATACTTTCGCCGCGAATCGCTCGAAGGATCGATCTGCGGCGTCGGAAACGCATCATTACGCAAAAGGATTAACGTCGGAACCTGCCAGGTTTGGTTGCGCAGAAACTTCGCGATCAGCGCCTCCGCTTTTTCGTCCGAATAGCTCTGCAGCAACTCGATCTGCCAAGCGAGTTCGCGATTCACCGATTGCCCGACGGTCCCCTTCTTGGGCCCAGCGGCAAACTGTTTGCGCATAAGCACCGGCTCTTCACTTGAGCAAGCGCGCAGTACGCCCGTCAAATGTTCGATACTCTTCTGCCCCACATCCGAAGCTTCCGCCGCGGTGACACGATCCGGAACGTGTCCCACCAAAGTAAGATGCTCGCGGCGGCAAATATCCGCGATCGCAAAATAAGCGTCGCGGCTTAGATTCGATTGCACCTTGATGAAATCCGCACCGCGCGACATCAACGAGTGCACATCTTCCGCAGCTTCCGCCGAATTGGTCACAACCAGTGACGGCTGGAAAAACGGTGGCTGGCCATCCAAATAAGGGCCAGCAAAAAAAATCCGCGGCGCCTGCAACTGGCCGTGTTCGATTTCCTGCCGCAGCTTCAACAGCGAATCGAGATCGCCTCCCATATCACGCGCCGTCGTGATCCCATTCGCCAGCAGCAACGGGAGAATAAATTCGCGGCTTCCCGTCGGCTCACCGGCGCCAGTGAGATGAACGTGCATGTCCACAAGCCCGGGGATCAAGTATTTTCCGGTTGCGTCGATGACCGTTGTCTTGCGAGGGATAAAGGCGGATTTTGACGGTCCGATGGCCGCGATTTGTTCATCCGCAAGAAAAATCGTCATGTCTGCTTGGGGAGGGCCGCCTGTGGCGTCTATCAACGTGACGTGCGTTATCGCCAGCGACGGTGGTGGTTTCGAGGAACAAGAACACGCGAGTAAAGCGGCGCAGGACAACAGAAGCGTCCTCAATCGTTTCGTTTGCGCGGCCTTGCTCAAGCGCTGAAAGTATTTCTTCATTGCGACAGACGGTTGTATTTCTTCAGCACTTCCCGCAACCGATCGTGCGGCAGCGCAATCACCCTATGATTTTCAATTCCCGTCATCGTTTCCGCGGCAACCATCGCATTGATCACCGCCTCTTCGGTCGCTTGCACCGTCGACGCAAACACGTGCTCCAGCAAATCGTTCGGCAACATCTTGAGGTCAACAACGTGTTCCGCATCCGCCGCCCCCGAATTCGCCGTCGAAAATGCGATGAAAATATCTCCCGATCCGTTTCCCGATGTGCTTCCATCACGGCCGAGACCCAACGATACGCGCCGCGCCAACCGCTTGAGCTGATGCGCCACCAGCGGCGCATCCGTGGCCACCACGACGATGATCGACCCGCGCTCAAGCTCCCCAAAGGAAGCGGAGCTGTACGCAGCACCCTCCGGAATTTCCAATCCGACCGGCACTCCCGCAATCCGCAGGTTCGGTCTCCGTCCGTAATTGCACTGCACTAAAACGCCGACGGTGTAGCTCGCGCCCTTAATCTCAAATTTCCGCGACGAAGTCCCGATGCCGCCTTTGAACTCATTGCAAATCATTCCCGTGCCGCCGCCCACATTTCCCTCTTCCACCGCGCCGCCATGCGCCGAATCAATCGCATGAAACGCATCTTCTGGCTTCACGTGAAATCCGTTGATGTCATTCAGCCATCCGTCCCACGTCTCCGCCACGACAGGCAGCGACCACCAATAGCCCGTCGGATCGGGCTGCCCATGATTCACGCGCCATTGAATCACCGCGTCGCGCACCACACCAACGCTGTGCGTATTTGTGATCATCACCGGCCCTTCGAGAAATCCAGATTCTTCCACCCACGTCGTCCCCGTCATCTCTCCATTTCCATTCAGCGACCACCACCCGGCAAAAACCGGATTCGACATCGTGTCTTTCCCACGCGGCAGCACCGCCGTGACTCCCGTTCGCACCGGCCCCTTCCCCATTTGCAGTTTCCCCTCGCCGGAAATAATCGTTGTATGTCCGACGGTCACACCGGAGACATCGGTGATCGCGTTCAGCGTGCCCGGAGTTCCATCGAACGGTACGCCGAGATCGCGCGCGCGAGGCTTTGCCGCAGGATTATCCTGCCCCGAAAGCAACGACGTGCTCACGATACTTGTGCAAACTAGAAGTGCGAGCCTCAAAGCAATTTGCCGCATTGTGGTGTTGTCTCCTCAGAGGAACGGAACAAACAGCCTACGCTAGAATCACGAAAAGCAACGATAAGCTAATTGGGAAACACTTTCTCCAGCGCCGACGCGAGCGCTCGCGCAATCAGCGCCGATTCTTCCGGTGTGATGATAAACGGCGGCGCAAGCAAAATGTGATCGCCACGTTTTCCATCCACGCACCCTTGCGTCGGATACGTCAAAACTCCTTCTTCCATCGCTGCCGCTCGAATCTTCTCGCCAATGCCATCCGCTGCCTCGAAGGGCTCGCGCGTTGACTTGTCGCGCACGAATTCGATGCCGCCCAACAAACCGAGTCCGCGAATATCCCCGACGTGACGGTGCAAGCCCAAGGGTGCGATCGCCTCGAGTAGCGTTCGCGAAGCGGACTCCACGCGCACAAAAAGATTGTGCGCTTCGATGTAGTCCAGCACAGCATTCCCCGCCGCCGTCGCCACTGGGTGTGCCTGATACGTAAATCCGTGCATGAACGCGCCGCTGCCTCTCTCAAACGCATGGACCACATTGCACGCCACGAGCACCGCTCCCAGCGGCGCGTACCCGCTAGCAATTCCCTTCCCCGTCAAAATAATGTCCGGCTCAATCCCCCAGTGCTTCACCGCAAACGTTTCGCCGGTGCGGCCCATGCCCGTCATCACTTCGTCGGCGATCAACAACACCCCGCGCTTGCGGCAAATTTCTGCGATGCGCCTGAGATAACCCTCCGGTGGGACCGCCGCACTGAGCGTTGCGCCAACCACCGGCTCAAAAATGAAACCCGCCGCGGAATCTGCATCGCTTCCGCCGAGAAACGAATCCAGATCATCGGCGCAAGCAAGCCCGCACTGCGGAAACGTGTTTTCATACGGGCAGTGATAGCAGAAACAAGGCGCGATATGCCCCCATTCCGCAAGCATCGGCACATACGGCGCGCGCCGCGCCGCATTTCCGCTCACCGTCATCGCGCCCAGCGTGTTTCCGTGATAACTCTGCCGCCGCGAAAGAATTCGGAAGCGGCTGGGCTGTCCTGTTTCCAAATGATATTGCCGCGCGAGCTTGATCGCCGTTTCCGTCGCCTCGGATCCTCCGGACGTAAAGTAAACGCGGCCATTCCTAAAATTTGCCGGAGCCATGCCTAGCAACCGCGCCGCCAGTTTTTCTGCCGGCGCCGAATGGAATTGTGTGGTCGACGCAAACGCCAGTTGCGAAGATTGTTCGGCCATCGCACGCCCGATCTCCGGAACCCCGTGCCCAATATTTACGACAGCCGCTTGCCCCGCCGCATCGAGATACTTCTTTCCGTCCTCCGAAAAAATCCAGCAACCTTCGCCACGAACGGCGACAGGCATCTTCTTTTTGAAATTACGCGGAAAAAGTGCGGCGTCGTTTGACATGCGTCTTCGCTGTGCGATTGTAACAGACTCGTGCTTTGGGCCGGAGCATCGCAAAACCAACCGGAAAAGGCACAACTCGTTTCTGAACTCCTATTCGTGTGTAACAATGAATCCCGGCTCGCGCTCTTTTTGGAGAACTCATTCATGGGTAACCGCATTTCCCTCTGGATTGTATTGACGATCGTGCCGCTGAACTTTCTTGCGGTTTCAGCAAACGCACAAGATGCGCGAAAGCCTGTGCGCCTCAGCGTCGATCTGCGAGAAGCTACAAAACACATCTTCCACGCAAAAGTCACGCTGCCGGTAACCGCTGGCCCGCTCACGCTCGTCTATCCCAAATGGATTCCCGGTGAACATTCTCCCATCGGCCCCATCGTTAATCTGACTGGCCTCAAATTCCATGCAGCTGGCAAAGAAATCGATTGGCGGCGTGACGACGTGGACATGTTCGCCTTTCATTGCCAGATTCCTTCGGGCGTAAACGAACTCGAAGTGTCACTGGATTACGTCTCGCCTTCCGGCCCAACCGCAGGCCGCGAAAATCCCTCCGCCACTGCGCAGTTGGCGATTCTGAACTGGTACACCGTGCTCCTCTATCCCCAGGGAACGAAGAGCGACGATTTAACTTACTCCGCCAGTTTGCAAGTGCCTTCAGGATGGAAATACGGAACCGCTCTTCCCATCGCAAGCGAAGCAGGCGGAACGATCGAGTTTCAACCCGCGACCCTGACGACGCTCATCGATTCTCCGGTTTTAATGGGCGCGCACATCCGCACCATCGACTTGTCTCCCGGTCAAAAACCCGAGCATCACATCCACATCGCCGCGGAAACCGAAGCTGGTTTGGAAGTCACCCCGGAAACGATTCAAGAGTGGCGGCAACTCGTTGCGGAAACCGGCGCGATCTTTGGCGCGCGCCATTATCGCCACTACGATTTCCTGCTCGCCGAGAGCGACAACGTGGAAACCGACGGCGTCGAGCATCACGAATCCAGCGACAACCGCGTGCCCGCGCGCACCTTTCTCGATCCAAACATTTCCGACGCCATGACTGATCTTCTGCCCCATGAATTCACGCATTCGTGGAACGGAAAATATCGGAGGCCGGCGGGGCTGGCCACTCCGAACTATCAGGAACCGATGAAAGGTGGCCTGCTCTGGGTCTACGAAGGCATGACGCAGTATTACGGCACGATTCTCTCCGCCCGCATCGGGAGTTGGACGCCGGACCGATTGCGGGAGAACTTGGCGTGGGTAGCCGCGTATCTCGATCAGCGGAAGGGGCGTTCGTGGCGCGACCTGGAAGACACAGCGGTCGCGGCGCAGTTGCTCTACGGCTCACCCGAGGAATACAAGACCTGGCGGCGCGACACGGATTACTACGATGAAGGAACGCTGCTTTGGCTGGAGGCCGACACAGTTATCCGGCGGGAGACGAAAGGGAAAAAATCGCTGGATGATTTTTGCAGAAAATTTGAAGGCGGAGAAAATACCGGGCCGAAGATTGTGCCGTACACGTTTGATGACGTTGTGGCAGCGATGCGGGAAATCGCGCCGTATGATTGGCGGGGATTTTTCACACAGCGCGTGAAGTCGCATGGACCGGGAGCGCCGCTGGGTGGAATCGAGACTAGCGGGTGGAAATTGGTTTACACAGAAACGCCGAACGACAGCCGTGCGGCCAGTGAAGCCGCCATGCACGTGACCGATGTACAGTTTTCGCTGGGATTTATCGTGCGGGACTCGGGCGGGGAAAATGGCGATGAAGTGAGCGACGTGATTCCGGGCACGCCTGCGGCCATAGCTGGACTCGCGCCCGGCATGAAGCTGGTCGCGGTGAATGGACGCCGATGGAATTCAGAGGATCTCAACGCAGCGATCCAGCAGGCGAAGAGTGGGCACGAGCCGATTGAATTGCTTATCGAAAATGAAGATTTTTTTCAGACGTACCGCCTCGATTACCACGGCGGAGAGCGCTATCCGCACCTCGAACGCATCAGCGGGAAGCCTGACTTGCTCGGCGAAATTACAAAAATGAAAGCACCGCCCGTTACCGCTGGGAAAGAATGAGCGATATCGAGCCGAGTCTTTCGTAACGATAACGAAGGCGCCCTTAAAACGCTCGTGTCCTAGAGACGGCGGCTTGGAATCACGCGGAAATCGTGACATTATCCAGAGTTCCGCGCAGGGGAAAAGTAACCCGCCGCACTTCATTGAAAGAAAATGCAGCAGAGAGATGCAGGAGGAATTGCGATGCGACGAGCCGTTCTGCGGTGCAGTTTGCTCACTGTGTTGTTGGTTTCTGGCCAGTCTAGGGCGATGGCACAAACAGGCGCAAAGCACGCCATCACGTTTGATGATTTGATCCAGATGCATCGCATGGGCGAGGCGCAAGTGTCGCCGGACGGCAAGTGGGTGGCGTACACAGTGTCGACGCCGGACATGGACGCGAATCGCGGCGCGAGCAATATCTGGATGGTGCCGACGACAGGCGGAGCGGCGCTCCAACTGACGCAGAGCGGGCATGACTCTTCGCCGGTGTGGTCGCCGGATGGAAAGATCATCGCGTTTTTGTCATCGCGCAGCGGAGATTCGCAAGTTTATTTACTGTCGATGGACGGAGGCGAAGCGAAACCTCTGACAACTATTTCAACGGGCGCGGACATTGTGAAGTGGTCGCCGGATGGAAAGACTATCGCGTTCACCTCGGGCGTTTATCCCGATTGCAAAGACGACGAGTGCAATCGCAAGCGCGACGCGGAAAAAGAAAAAGACAAAGTGAAGGCGCATGTCGCGGAGCATCTTCTTTATCGTCATTGGACGCACTGGAACGATGGCAAACGCAGCCACCTGTTTGTGATTCCTGCCGATGGCGGCGCAACTCCGCGCGATCTGACGCCCGGCGCAAACTACGACGTACCTCCGGATCAGCGCGGCGGGCCGGGCGATTTAGATTTCTCGCCAGACTCGAAAGAAATCTGTTTTACGGCGGTGAGCGATCCCGTCGAAGCGATCAGCACCAACGGAGATTTATTTGTCGTGCCGGTGGCAGGCGGCGAAGTGAAACAAATCACGACGCAGCCGGGATTTGATGGCGGCCCCTCCTACTCGCCCGATGGCAAATACATTGCGTACCACGCGCAACTGACGCCGGAGGACGAGTCTGACCGCTGGCGCGTGATGCTCTACGACCGCACGACGCACAAGATCGAGAACCTATCGGAAGGTTTCGACCGCAGCGCGAATGAGCTGAACTGGTCGCCGGACAGCAAGACGATCTATTTCACGGCGGAAGACGAAACGCTGCAGCCTATTTATTCGATGGCGCCTCGCGTGGGGGACGCGCCGAAAAAACTGATTGCCAACAGCTACAACCTCGGAATTTCCTTGAGCGGCGACGGCAAGACACTCGCCTTCGAGCGCACCAGCCTGACGATGCCAGCCGAGATATTTGCCGCATCCAGCGATGGAAGCGGCGTGCGGCAGCTTACGCATCAGAACGATTCCATTCTCACTTCGCTGAAAATGAACGAGCCGGAGACGTTCTGGTTCGACGGCGCCGGCGGAACGAAAGTGCAAGCGATGATGATCCGTCCGCCGGATTTTGACGCGACGAAGAAGTATCCCCTGCTGGTAGTACTGCACGGCGGGCCGCAGACCATGTTCTCAAACGCGTGGGGCTACCGGTGGAACGCGCAAGTGTTTTCTGCGGCTGGATACGTATCGCTGATGATCAACCGGCGCGGCTCGACAGGCTACGGCCAGAAATTCACCGACGAGATCATCAACGACTGGGGCGGCAAAGCGTACGTTGACGTAATGAACGGCGTGGATTTCGTCCTGAAAAAATATTCGTACATTGATGGCACGCGCATGGCGGCCGCGGGCGGTTCGTACGGCGGCTACATGGCGAACTGGATCGCGACGCATACGGGGCGGTTCAAGGCGATCATCAGCCACGCCGGGATTTACGATAAAAATTCGATGTATGCCACCGAAGAGCTGTGGTTTGAAGAGCACGATATGCAGGGCATGCCGTGGACCAATCCGGAAAGTTACCGCAAGTGGGCGCCGATGACCTACGCGGCCGACCTTGCGAAATTCAAGACGCCAACGCTGGTGATTGCCGGTGAACGGGATTATCGAGTGCCGTACACGCAGTCGCTGGAATTCTTCAACACACTGCAGCGGCAGGGCGTGCCGTCAAAGCTGGTTGTTTTTCCAGATGAAGGCCACTGGGTTCTGAAACCGCAGAACAGCAAGTTCTGGTACAAGACGTTTCTGGACTGGCTGGCGACATATCTCCGGTAGATGACTTCCTGCCGCGACTTGGATTGCGGCGCGCTTGTCGGTGAGAAAGCGGCGGCAGAGCCACCGCATTCCACATCGTCTTACATTGCGAACAGCTTCTGAACGGCGCGCCGCGCAAACCGAAACAGATGAAAGAGTATGTAGACGGAGAGCGCAAGCAGCGTGACGACGATGATCGTCGTGGCGATGGGATGCACCGTGGCCATCCACGTTAGCCAAACTGCCAAAGCGTCTTCCCCAAGACTCAACACCCAATTGCTGAACGGCTCAGGCACCGTGTTAACCGCTGCACGAGCACTGGCTTTTGTGCCGTGAGATGTAAGCGCGACTCCCCCAGCAAGGAGCGCGGCACCCCAGCGCCACTCTGCAGGAGCGGCTCCAGCGGCGCCGAAAGCGAGCAACGCCGCAGCCGGTGGGCGAATGAATGTATGGACCGCATCCCAAACCGTATCGACATACGGAATTTTATCCGCGAAAAATTCGAGCACATAGAGAATCACAGCAATCGTTAGAACCCAAGGATGCGACAGTCCCTGCAGCGCCGACGGAAGATGGATGACTCCAAATCGTTCGAGCAGACCGAGCGTAGCAACGGTCGCGTAAAGATTCAGCCCGGAAGAAAATCCCGCGCCAAGAGCAAGCCCCAATGTCGCGATGGGATTCATTCCGCCCATCATAGCAAAGCAAGCTGACATGGTGGCGATACTGGATCAGTTTCCAGTTATCGCCATTACCGCGCCCATCTGGACCCGCAGGAATGCAGGAGCTGTGATATACCTCTGACGACTCGAAGTCTCGCGATTGCGCGAACAAGGAGATTCTAAATGTCCTCAGGCCCCGTCTGCCGATTTTTGTCTTGCACGTTGCTCCTTTTATCCAGCTCAGCGATCTCGCTTGCACAGAACACGGAGCCCAAAGCTCCGCCGGTCATCGATGTTCACGTCCACGCCATGGATGGAACGTTTCCGGGCGTCGCACCCATGTGCCCCAACACCTCGAAGTTCACAGCGTCCGATCCCAAAGACAAGGAAGCGCCGTTCGGTTGGGCGAAAGAGGAATGCAGTCCAGCGCTTTACCCGTCCGCCCCTGGCGAATACATGAAAGATGTTCTGGCCGAGATGGAGCGCCTCAACGTCACAGCGGTTGTTTTCGGCGATCCAAAGAGCGTGCAGAAATGGATAGACGCCGCACCCGCGCGCATTATCCCCGGCACTTCCTTCAGTAACGGGATGGCTCCCGGCCAACGCGTAGCGATCGACGAGTTGCGAAAAGACTTCACCAGCGGCGGATTCAAAGTCATGGGCGAGATTGGCCTCCAATATGAGGGCATCTCACCCAGTGATCCCTCCGTCGATGCTTACTTTGCGCTCGCCGAGGAACTTGATATTCCCGTGGCGGTGCATATGGGCACCGGCGGCTCGGGCCGCGCAAACGTGATGATGCCAAAATTTCGCGGGTCCATGGGGAACCCGCTTCTGTTCGAGGAGCTACTGGCGCGCCACCCGAAACTTCGTGTGCAAGTGATGCACGCCGGCTATCCGATGATCGAAGAGATGCTCACTCTCTTGCAGGTGAACTCCCACGTTTACGTGGACGTTGCGGGACTGATCTGGAGCTATCCCATCAAGGAAGTCAATCGGTACATCGAGAGACTGGTCGAAGCCGGATTCGAGGATCGGGTGATGTTCGGAACCGACCAATTGCTCTGGCCTAAGTTGATGGCCTATTCGATCGGCATCATTCAGAACGCCGATTACCTGACGCCCCAGCAGAAGCGCGACATTCTGTATAACAACGCCGCGCGATTCTTGCGGATGAACACTGCTCAGAGCAAGTAAGCACGTCTTGAGAAATTGTCACGACATGTTGCATAGTCCGCCCAAGTAGCCGCCAACTGCTTAGTATGCCGGATGATCGGAGGCTGCCTCCCTGCCCTAGCGGACGGTTACTACCGCTCATCCTGGCGAGAGGTTCCGTTTGACGATTGGGCACGGGACGGAGATGCTATCATCAGGACGGTCGTCCATGTTTGGTCTCAGCCACCTCTTTTATCCTTGGGGATTTATTCTGCAGGGCCTTGCGATCCTGCACTTCGTGAAGCGGAGGCCGGAGAATTACTCAGACTGTGCCCTGTCTGTACCGCGGGAGGGGCAAGCCCCTCCCCTCCAACCCTTGATGCGGTGTACCCCACCCCCTCCCCTTTTTTGTAAGTATTGCATCTACAGGACTTAGTTTATTTGTAAGTCCTTTAGAATGAATGTTTGCGGACGCTCTTTGCAGGTACTCATTCTAAAGGACTTACTGATTAACATAACATAATCGCCTGTAACGCTCTGGAGGCACGTGTCGAGAGCGAAAATAGAGGCTGACAGCTCACAGCCGACAGGCTGGCAGTCACGGAGCCGGATCTGCTGCAGCGGTAGCAGGAGAGGGCTATTTCACGGCAGAGCCTTGAAGATGCGCCTTGAGTTGGGCAACGGCGCAAGAGTTTGGCAAGATTTCCTAACTCGCTCCGGCGACCGCTGAAGAACTTAAGGCTCGGCTAGCTGGTTCTCGTCGTAGTTGGCGGCGCAGGTCTAATTTGCGAAAAAACCAGAAGCGCACAGTCAGGAGTGACTGTGCTACCGGGGCTCCAAAAAGAAAAACGCGGCAGGACCGCGGCCGCGTTGAGAGGTTACAGAAATTCCTGAAACAGAATATAGCACAGGGGGGCGAGCTGCCGAAGGCAAAAAAGAGAGGCGCACGGTTACCTCACGAGCGCCTCCTCTACTACATCAACGTAAACCGTACCTCACTGGATCACCTCCTTCTCGGCGTAGGCGCCGATGTCGACAAGAGTGTCGAGTGAGGCGATTATAGCGCGGGATTGGGGAAATTTCAGAACACGAATTTCTGCAACCCATGGGTTTGGGAGCGCGAAAGTTAGTTACAGACAACCGCGTCAAAGGCCCCGTCTTACTCGCTTCCCGCCTCCTCGTGCAGTTGAGTCGCGCGATTGAGTCTTCATACAATTCTAGTTGGCAACTATGAGGTGACAGAAATCGGAGCGGCACCCTAGGGCCCGACGAGGCGTAGTAAATCATCATGTTATGATTGGCAAAGGAAAGGAGAATTTTATGCTCGAAAGAATCGAAGCTGTCAAAGAAAGTTGCGTGGGGTGGGACATGGCACTGCTGCGCAAATTCTCGAGGCCGTGAACGCTGATTATCCGTCGTCCCCGTACAATCTGCAAGAGGTTGAGGGTCTCCTCAAAACTATCGTTGATAGGGAGCCCCGCGAGTTCTACAAAGCAGGAGACAGATATAGGTCATCCAAAACCTATCCGGCAGGGCGGGCCACCGTCCCTTTGCACGAAAATTTATGAGAATCTTTCTTACGGTATTCTGTGCCGTTCTACTCGCTATCTTGGCGTCCGCAGGCATCCTCTACTTTGTCTCGACTCGCCTCCACACCAGACCTGTTGGCATCTCAGAAGACCACCTTTCTCCCGACGAGGCATATGCCCGTCAGCTGATGAAGGGTCTTTCCGCCGACGATGTGATTAGCGCATGTGGGAAGCCCACATCCAACCATGTGGGAGACTATGGGGACTTCAAATGGAGAATCCTGACCTACCGGACTTTTGAAGTAAACTTTGTTCTTAAAGCGGGCCACTGGCAGTATGACTTCGTGAGCGATGGGGGTGGCAGAGTATTAGCTGATGCCACCATGGTGACGCGACCTGCAGCAATTAAACTTCCTTGCCAGGAGTAACCTCCTTTGTGTGTTCTTGCTGCTGCTTCCGCACAGGGCGCCGGAATCACTGTGCCCGATTGCTTGAAGAAATGGAATTCCTCATGCGGGGAACTGGAGCCGATCTTACCAAGAGTAGTGGACCTGGTAGGTTAGGATTTTTTCGCCGTCGGGAGGGATTTGGACGGTAAAGGCGGCGGTTTGGGAGTCGACTTTTTTGAAGGGGTCGGAGCTTTTGGCGATGTCCCAGTTGGACCAGCGGTAGAGATGCTCGACGATGCGGACTTCGACGGGAGTGGTTTTGTGGTTGCGGACTTTGATTTCGAAGGATTCGTCGACCCAGCGGGCCTGTTGGTTTAGTTTGTAGTCGACGCGGTGGCGTTCGCCGGTGAGGTCGAAGGCGTTGCCGGTGTAAATGCGGATTAGCTCGTCTTTGGGAGTGTGATCGATTTCGTTTTCGCCGGTGAATTCGAGCTGGCCGTCGTCATCGCGGCGATAGAAGCGGACGCGGCCTTTGGGGAGCGGCATGCCGAGGTGATTTTCTGTGCTATTTTTGAATTCCTGCATGACCCAGACTTTGGGATTGGACTGCGTGCCATAAGCGTCCTGGGTGCGGATAGTTTCCATGGTCCAACCCCGGAAGTTTGGATCTATCTTGACGCCGTCGTAGACGTAGACGGTTTTGGATTTGACGCCGGCGGCGCGGACGAATTCGATTTGCTTGGTTTCGCGGTCGTGGAGGGTGGTGGGGCGTTCGAGAGTGTAGAGGTGATATTCGTCGAAGGCTTTTTCGGTGACTTGCGGGCCTGCGGCGCCGTCCACACTAATAGCGGCGTTCATGCTTCGAGCATAATACGCTTCGTTGGGCTGGATTTTGTTTACGTCGCCGGCCATTAATTTGATGTGGGCGTCGCGGAAAGTTTTGCCGCTTTGATTGTCAAGAGTGACCCAGCCGACGAGTTCGAGTTCGGAGCCTTTGGGCGGGGCGACCACGTTGTAGCTGGCTTCCCAATTCATGCCGCCAGTGACGTAGCTGAGCTCGGCGTTGGCTTTGCCGGGCTTGTCGGTGTCGAGTTCCCAGGAGAGCGTGGGCTTGAGGACAGTGTCATCGGCGAGGGCGGGGAAAATGGGTTGGCCAGGCATGGAGAATTGGAGCTTGCCGTTGACTTCGATGACGGGCTGGCCGGCGCCCTCTTGGACATAGGCTGCTTGCGCCTGGTAATAGCGCTGGCCGTAAGTGACGGTGGAATGAGGAACGAAGCCGCTGCGAATAATTTTCCCCTGGACGGTGGTTTTTTCAGGCGTGAGGAAATCGATGGTCTTGCCTTCGTAGAGCGAGAGCAGCATTTGTTCGGAGACGGGATCGTTGCGGTAGTTTTGCTCGAGAATGCGCAGACGGCGGGATTCATCGAGCGAGCGGAGGAAGACGGAGTCGGGTTCGAGGTGACCGGTGATGTCGGTGACTTCGACGTGGTTCTGGCCAGGCTTGAGGTCGAGGGCCAGGCCATTGCGGACGACGGCGAACTGCTGGTTGTAGATAGTGAGTGCGGGCGCCAGCCAAGCTTCGCCTTTCGGGGCGTCATTTTTGGAGGCGTCTCTCGTTTGTGCTGCGGCTTGCCAGATCAGCCCGGCATGTATGACCAGCAAACACACAACTAGCCCAAGAGCCCGCGCATACATCTTCATGATTGCCCTCCGAAGAAACTTGTCTCGGCCTTAGAACGATGTGATGAGGACATCTTGCGCTGCGTTGGCTGACTTTCCCCGGAAATCTCAAGATCGCGTTACCCATTAAGTACTGAACGTTCTGGACTGAAAGTTTCGAGGCGCGTCTCGTTCTAAACTCGAGGGAACGAGACTATGGTTGCACGACTTGCCATTTTATTTGGACTTGTCGGTTTGGTGTGGGTGTCCACAGCGCGTGCGCAGAGCGCGTTTGAGGCGCAGCACCAGGAAGCGGTGGCGGCAAATCCGGCGGACGTTCATCTGAAAATATCACTCGAGGCGGCGCAGGCCACCTTTCATGTTGGGGAGACGATTCGGCTGAAGTACGAATTCACGGCCGATGCACCGGGAAAGTATGTTGCCGGGGCGCGATATTTTGACCGGAGCCAGCGGTCGGTGCTTGAAACTTTTTTTACGGACCGGACGGCGGATGTCCGCGATCCACTGCGTGAGTTCTGGGAGTTGCCCAGCGCGATTACGGGGTCTCGCTATTCCGCGCCGCGCGACCCGACTCTGAAGCTCGACGCTTCGCCACAAATGGATTCGGTGGAGCTCACGCACTACTTGCGCTTTTTGAAACCGGGGCGATACCGGGTCTACGTGTTGACGCACTCGGTTGTGGCACCAAGCACGCAGCTTAAAGAGCAGGGCGGGCCGGCGATTGCATCGGAGAACATCGTGACGTTTCGGGTTCTTCCTCAGGACCTGGCGGCTGCGGCGCGCGAGGTGGATGAAATCGTGGCGCGGGCGCACCAGCAGGTATCGCCACGGTTTACGCCAGTTGAAGCGTTCCGGCTGTTTGAAATCGGGACGCCGAAAGCGAGGAAGACAGCGGCATCGCTGTACACCCGTCGAAATAATTATGGGGGCTCGGACGATATCGCGCTGTCTACGGTATTGGCAGCACCGAGCCATGCGGAAGCCACCGCTCTGCTACGTGCGCGGATCAGCGACACAACGATGGTGGTCGATGAAAACCTTATCCAGGAGCTGTCGCTGCTGCAGTTTATGCAGAAGAATCCGACGCTCACTGGGGCGGTCATACGAGCCGCTGACCGCACGAAGCTCAACGAATGGCGTTCAGAATTGGCGGATCTGAATGCGGCCAATTGGCAATTTGCGGCAGCGAGCGTGGACAAGCGCGCGCCGGATATACGCGCCACGACGCTGCACTCGCTGGACCATCTCAGCACCTATTATTTTGGCTCGGAGCTGTTGCCCATTCCCACCGCCGATCGGGATCGCATTCGCTATCAGCACCTCACGTCGCTTCCGGATCAACCGCCTCAAGAACTGGCGAATGATCTTCTCAACTTTCGCTGGAGCCAGGCACTTCCGCGCGATCAGGTTCTGGCGGTGCTGACACAGATTTATTCGGCACCGCCCGCGCAAAACGCGTCGTTCATTCGCGAAACGGCGCTCAAAGAAATTGCAAAACTCGATCCGCAAAAAGCGCAGTCTTTGTTTCAGGAACGTGTGCTGGCGTTCGACACGCCTCTGGACTGGAACCGCATCCACGCGATGAATCTATTGCCGAGCGCGGAGCTGGACGATGAGCTGATTCGAATCCTGGAGGATCGCTGGACGGAGCGTATGTCGCGAGCGTCACCCATCATCGGCCTCTACGCCACGGATGCGATTTTGCCGCGCGTGAAAAAAGTGTATGAGATTTATGGAGCGAATTGGCCGTGCTCGATGCAGGCGGGGATACTGACTTATTTTCTGCGCGTGGAGCCAGCGTATGGAATGGAGAAAGTGGGGCCCGCATTGACAGCCTATTACGCGCGAGGCGGGAGCGATTGCCATAAGGGGAGCTTGCTCGTCGACATGGCGCTGCTTCGCAATGCTCCGGAATTGCAGCCCTTCGTCGCGGCGGCGCTGAATGACGCGAGGCCGCAGGTGGCGGCGGGGGGCGCGCAAGTTATGGCGTTTGGGGATCAAGCGAAGATTCCCCTGCAGCCGTTGCTGAAGCGCCTGCGCGCGCTTCACGAGGAGTGGGCGGATTTCGATACGCGCAGTGGCGATTCCGACTACATGAGCCGCTGGAATTCGGGTTACAACGAACTGGAGCGCGTGCTGTCGATTGATTTCATGAATGCGTCCGACTCGGCAGAAAACGCCACGATTTGGAAGCAAGCTCTGGACGCTTGCGTCACCGAGGCGTGCCGCATCAACCTTCGCCAAAGAATTGCGCGCAGCAAATTCTAATACGCAGGCACTCTGGCGGTCCTTGGTGCTGCCGAGAATTAGGCCCAAAACACTGTCAGGACAAGGCTCAAGTGTTTTAGAATCAAGGTAACCGCGCGCCCGTAGCTCAGTTGGATAGAGCGTCTGCCTTCTAAGTGGACGCAAATTTAATCTAAGTCGTTGCTTCGGTTGCGCTTACGAGTTCCGAGCCTTCCTTGTGCTGCTCCAACGTTGTTCCAAAAGGTTAGGGATGACGATCATCGCCTAATAATTCCTTACTCCGTGTTTCCCAAAGATATCAGCTGGTCTCCCCATCGTGTTCGAAACCGTCCGTGGTGTAATCAAAAGGGACACCGGCGCGCTTCATAAACTCATCGACTTCCCTGCCTGTCTCGAACCAAAGCATCCGTTTCACCTGCGGGCGACTCGGGACCCGCGCACTTGTGGGTTCGCGTCTCGAGCTGGCCGGCTCAGTTATGAGCGGGCGCGATTCGCTTTTCCAGCTCGGCAAACCAGCGCTCGGTGTCAACATTCCTCGTGCCATTCTCGTCAAAGGTGTAGAAGTCCTTTTGATACGCTTCTGCTGCCGGTACGGAACAGTGAGGTTCATGTCCCTTCTCGTAAACCCAAAGAAGACGCTTGCCGTTGGATTTCATCGAAGCAGGTGCACAAAAACCCTCGAGATAGAATCGAGGAACATTGTGGTGCTTCAGTGGCAGTTTCGCAGAATTACTCATTCAAAAGACTCGGCCGAACCTCCCGACTAGCTTACCGCTTCTACTTTCGCTGCGCCTCGCCCTCGCGCGCCGCTCACCCCTTCCTGTATCACTATCTTTCTTGCAAATATACCACCAGAGGTGGTACATTTATTAACGGAGAATAGCATGGCAGAACTCTTTACACTTGACGAAGCGGCGGCAATTGCCGAGATTGAGCCCGACACGGTTCGAACGGCACTCGAAAAAAGAGCGGTGACCCCGTCGCGCAAGGTCAAAACTGGCAAAGCGGTGCGCTACCGGTTCTCCGAGGGAGACGTTCTCTATCTTCTCGTTATGACGGAATTCCCCTTCCCTCTCTCGAAGGACGACAAAGACTCCCTCGCCAAGGTCCTGGCGCACGGAAGCAAGACCGCGAATCATTGGACGTCCGATGGGCCGGACCTCGTCTTTCGCTCGGGAGACATGAAGATATCGATTGAGTGCAAGCGTTTCCGCGAAACCGTGGAAAAGAACGTGTCTGCCTATCGTTGGGGCAAAGAACGAATCACCTCGTCACCGGACGTCCTCAGCGGGGAGCCCGTCTTCCACGGCACACGCATCCCGTTGGAGCATGTCGCCGCCTTGTTTCGCAAGAACGTCAAGGAGGAAGAGATCGCGGAGGACTTTCCCGCCCTCGACGCGAAGGACCTACAATACGCCCGGCTGGCCGCTCGATTCGGTGCTGCACCAGGGCGACCGAAAAGGCGATTGCGAATCGAAAGAGAGCACGGTAACCGCCGTTGACTCGGTTATTGCTGGAGGAACACGTTTCGCCGGCATTGGTGCGCAAACTGGGTGAGAAGGGCTTGTACGCAGAGGCCGTGGCCCATGTTGGTTTGTCCGGGGAACCGGACGACCACATTTGGAACTACGCCTTAGAACACGACTTTACGGTCGTCACGACCAACGCACGCGACTTTATCCGTCTTCTGAACGTGGAAGTGCACCCGGGCCTCATCGTCCTCCGCGAGAGCGGCCTGACACGCGACGAACAATGGGGCCGCATTCAACCCATAATCGACCACATTTTGGAATCGAGTGATGACGACTTCTTGCTGAACAAGCTAGTGGAGATCTTGGCTGCAGGCGAGTGGCAAATTCGCGAGATTCCTAAACCCTGATCAACATCAGCTTTGATAACTTTACACAAGACTCAGGCTGAATATTTCTCGGCACGCCCGTCCGAAGCTTGGGAAGCTCGAAATAAAACTCTGAAAGCGATTGATCTGGCGGTGCTTCGGTTGCGCTTACGAGTTCCGAGCCTTCCTTGGCGTGCTCCAAAGCTGCACCAAAAGGGCCGCGTCGTTTGCTTCTGATCCAGCTTCTCGTCGTCAAGTTCAGATCGACATAGCGACATAGCCGCCGTCGGGTCGCATCGAGGCTCGTTTGGCAGTTTGGCTGACTTGTTTGGTCTGTTTCTCGCCTCCAACCTGCTTGGCCGCACACTTGTCCCGACTGGATCACTCGGAGCGCTCAATTTGGTTGTCTTTCCTGGTTGCTACCCGTCCGGCTGTGGCAGCGCCGCGATCCTTCGAAGCATGCTGACAAACCAAATCGAGTTTCTCAGTCAATCGGATTGATTGACGGACTGAGTCCGGACCAGCAGGCGCGCGAGGACGTTAGTCAGCCCATCAAGAGCAGTCGCGTCTGGCAGCGCGAAGGTCAGGCTGGGACGGCCGCGGTCGTCCGGTTCCACGAGATCGGCGAGGTTCTGTTTCAAAGTGGCTGCCAAAGCAGTCGTCGCCGCCTTCGATTCCGAGGAATCCGATGGCGCCGGCAACAGTTCACCAAGGAATTGAAACGCAGCGCTAAGCAGGTGACCACCGGTGGCGGCGAGTCTTTCGCGGCGGGCACTGCGTTCGGCGGCAGACCGGGCTACGGCGAGTTCACTCTCGCGGCGGAGACTCTGGTCAGATGGGGCTTCGGGACGGGCGCCGAGCAAAACTTCGAGACGTCGGCGGAGTTCTTCGATGCCGCCGGCGAGATCGACTTGATCCACGTCGCTCTCGGCATCCAGGGCGGCCAAAGCTAAATTGTGCTTCGCGGAAAGCGTGCCTAGCAGTTTTTCTTCGATGGTGTCCTCAGTGATCAAGACGAAAACCTGAACCGGCTGTTCCTGGCCCATGCGGTAAGCTCGCGCGATGCGCTGTTCGAGAACCGCAGGGTTCCAAGGAAGGTCGACATTGATGACTGTGTTCGCCGCCTGCAGGTTCAGCCCGGTCGAGCCAGCGTTGGTCGTCAGGAACAAGCGGCAGCCGGGATTGCTTTGAAATTCGTGGACCAGCCCCTGCCGCAGTTTTTGCGGTACCGAACCGTCAAGGCGGACGAAGGGAAGGCCACGCTTCTCGAGGAGGGGCTCGATCAGGTCGAGCATTGTGGTCCATTCCGAGAAGAGAAGCACCTTACGGTTCTCTTCGGAAAACAGCCGATCGAACAAATCGTCAAGTTCTTCGAGTTTCGACGAGTACCCGGGCGCCTCCTTGTCCACGAGGAATGTGCTGTTAGCGGACATGCGGCACATGAGCAGGTGCTTCTGCAGCCTAAGCAGGTCCATCTCGGTGAGAAACTTCTTCCTTGTAATTCTGTTGACGAGCCGCATGTGTGAACGGTGCAAGTCGATTTGTTCCTGGGTGGGCGTGATGCGGATGATTTCGTTCGTGCGCGGCGGTAGCTGCTGGCTTACGGACTGCCGCGTACGGCGGAGCAGCACAGGCTGGAGCTTTTCGCGTAGCTCGGCCAGATTCTTATAACCGAGCACTTTGCCCTTTTCATCCACAACGCGGTGATGGTTGTAAAAACGAAACGCCGGGCCGAGTCGCCGGTCGTCGATGAACTGCACGACCGAATACAATTCGTCGAGCCGGTTTTCGAGCGGCGTGCCCGACAGCACGAGCGCGAACCGCGAACGAAGCCCCTTGACCACGCGGGTGGTCTTCGCTTCCCAGTTCTTGATGCGCTGGCCCTCGTCGAGAATGATGAGGTCCCAATTCACCCGTTCGATCGAGAGGATGTCATGCAGCACCTGTTCGTAGTTGCACACGGTAAAGAAGCAGTCGTTGGCATATTGGGCGCCTCGAGATGCGATGCTGCCGACGATCAATTGGCAATCGCGGTCACAGAAACGTCGGATTTCGTTCCGCCACTGCGATTTCACCGAAGCGGGACAGATGACGAGCACCTTCGATATGCCAGCCTCGCGCACGAGCAACTCCGACACTCCGATGGCTTGGATGGTTTTGCCAAGCCCCATTTCATCGGCAAGCACCGCGCGGCCGGCGCCGGCGGCGAACGCGATGCCGTCGAGCTGATACGGCAATAATTCGGCCTTGAGCAACTCGCGGCGCAGAGGGTGCGACTCCGGCTGGCGCCGGATTTCGGCGACTCGGCGCGCAATGCGGTCCTGCAGCAGCCGCCGTTGGATAAATTCTTCCGCGTCCGGGTAGATGTTGATCGTGCGTCCGCGCTGCTCCAGATACTGAATCCGTTTGAGCAGGTCTGGTACGTCCTCGATGTCCCGATCACGTAGCTTTCCAAGTACCTCGTTGGCCTCCGGATCGAGTCTTTCGGGGAGAAGGAGCCGAAGGGTCGCGTGATCGCGGTACTGCACGTGAACGCCAATCGTCCGCCGGTGGTAAGGCCGCTTCAGCTCTGTTTCAGTGAATCTCCTTTTTAGCTTCGCAAGCACGTGCAGGATATGCTTGCAGGTCCCGAGCGTGTTTGTGCGGAAGTCAGGACACGAGCAATAGGAGTCGCCCGGTTCGCGCCCGCGTACCGCGACGCGGTACGTCTTGCCGGAGATCGTGTTGCTCACAGCGTAATCGGTCCACGGATGTTCCCGTTCCGCTGACTTGACGATCATTCGCTCCGTGCGCGCCCGCTCCCGTCGCTCCTCAATGGCCCGTTCGATAAGTTCCCGTTCACTCAGGCTCTCGACCGGCACGCGCTCGGGCGGGGGCGCCGCAAGGCCCAGCGTCATCTTTTCGTCGAGAATGAGCGAGAAAGCCGCTCCCACATGCTCGCACAACGACTCGCACGCTGTGCAGTGCCACCGCAGCCGGCCGTTAGACGTATCCATAAGGCTGATCGTGACGACAGGCGGGGATTCAGTTTCGCCAGGCGCCCGAGGGAACTTAAGGCGGAACAAATCCTCGCTCAAGCGCACGTCTTCCTCGATGCGAAAATCCCAGCTATCCCCAGCCCGCAGCAACTTCGGCCCCTCGCTTCCCAGCAACTTGAGCGTCTGCTGGTACGACAGCCGTGAGAGCTTGTCGATGAGCGTTAGTTCTGTGCTCTTCTTCGCAAAGCTAGAATCAACTTGCGACATGGCAGATTCACCTTTCCTAAATACAGCGGGGCCTAATCAAACTGCGGCAGGGCCGCTGCGAATTTCATGCCCGCGATGCCAATCAGAGTCGTTTCTTTCTGTGGAAATCCTCGATAACTTTCAGCGCTTGCTTGTAGTCATGACAATGAATTCCGTCGCGCCATTTTTTGCCAATCACGAGTTTTGCGCTCGATGGCCACCATTCGGCCAGGAAACCTCCGTCCGTGATCTGCCAATGATGCCCTTCATTGGTTATCCTTAGCGTCAATCCCCGCTGCCCACACCACCGGCGAACGTTGGCCTCCTGTTCCAGATTTGCGCTTAGGCGACGCGCATGGCGCATTCTATAGTCCTCGTCTCGGTAGTACGGAACGATACGGCTCCTGCCGGCGCTCACAGTGTCGGGGATCGATCTTTTTCGACGCATTCGCGACGTCCCCTCTTCAAGCTTCCTTAGAGTAACGAAAGTCGAGACCAGTTAGATAAAGGTCCAGTCTGAGGGACCAGGCCGAGCTTCTCAAAATAGGACCAGTTGTTATCGATCGGGAGGAGGCCGTCATCGAACGCGACAGCCAGCGCTGAGGTGTAAACATTGTGTCACAACGAACCGTGTTGGCGACGCGTCAGGATCGCAGGATTGCATCAAGCATACCATCAAGATCCTTCGCAACCGCTTCAGCAAGAATTGCAGCATAATCCAGGTTCCACTCTGGTTTCAAGCGCCCGAATCTGTGGGATCTGTGGAAAGCGGTGCGGGGAGACCAGCGCCGCCGACACCGTCGAATAGGGTTTGCAAAGATGGATCGGTTTCGAGCCTGTCGGGTCGCCAAAATGGTATTGTACCGTCCGATAAATGATTTAAAATCAATGAAGCTAGTGCGCCCGTAGCTCAGTTGGATAGAGCGTCTGCCTTTTAAGCGCGGTTTCTGGCTCCAACAACTCCGTCGAATATTTTTAACTATTAATGTTTCCAACAAATCGGGGCATCTGCTTTTCGCTCAAAGCTAACCCCAATCGATGGAAAAGATAGGGTTTCTGCACAGTTATTGCACAGCGCCAGCGGGAGCCAGAACGTCTGCTTCGGGCGCACGACACTCGGCTCCAATAACTCCGTCCTTACCTCTAGCTACTAACGATTCCAACAAATCGGGGAATCTACTTTTCGCTCAAAGATAACTCGAATGGATTGAAAACGTTGGATTCTTGCACAGTTGGTGCACAGTCGAACGCGCCCGAAGCACTTGGTTAACAGCCGTGAATTTAATTCAATCACAAGTTGCCGGAGTCGAGCTTTGATAGGAATAGAAATTTATGAATACTGCGCAGTCGCGCAGGACCCTCCCGGAAGTGGGGGGATTGGTCCTCACTTCAAGGTCTAAACGAATCGGGGTTATTTTTGTCTCTCCGAGCTCAAACGCAAATACCGGCCGAGCACTGGGGGGTTGTTTCCACCGCTGTATTCTGGCGTTGTTCTCTGCGTTCATTTCGTTTCGGCCGGGGTCCCTGTGTTTGTTTCCGTTAGCACTTCTCGAAGTTGCTGGCGGGACAGCACGTGTCCAATGACATCCTGAGGCACGAGTATTGACCAGTTGGGGACGATTCTGGCAGTTGGAATCAGTTTCTCCACCGATGATATGTTTACGTCGTTCAGGAAAGATTGTAAAACCAGCGATCTTGCACGCATAACGTATTCCGATATACTGCACTCGTGGTAGAACCAATCCACGAAAGCGAATACACTGCGCTGGCGGAGTTGCGATATCGCATCCGCCAGTTCCTTCGGGGCAGCGATGATGGCGCCCGCGCGGCCGGGCTTGAACCACAACAGTACCAACTGCTTCTTGCGGTACGCGCGTTTCGCGATCGATCTCAAGCCAGTATTAGACGCCTTGCTGAACGCCTGCAGCTGAAACACCACAGCGTAGTAGGCTTAGTGGATCGTCTCGAAGCCCACGGCTACGCTCGCCGTACTCGTAGCGCAGGCGATCAGCGACAAGTTGTTGTGAGTTTGCTACCGCGCGGCCGGAAAGCCTTGGAACTTGTTGTCGGGCAGCGACTACACGAACTGCGAGAGACCGGTCACGCTCTGGTTTCGGCGCTCACGGCCATTCTGGAAGACTCAAGGGCTGGGCAACAGAGTCCTAAATCCAGCCGCATTCGCGCGCGCCAGAAGCGGGCAAAACGCCGCCGCCGCACAGACGCACGCACGCCATAGCGAGCTCGGCACGCGCCCATCCTGTCCTGTATTTACGAATAGGGTATATATATCTGTACTTCATTGCGCATGATATTTAAAGTATATCGTATTGCGACATAAAGGGGCTGAATGTAGATGGGCCAAAGATGAGTTCGTCCTTTTCAAGGACGTTCACTGCGAAGAACCGGTTTTCGGAACAGCAGCGGCCTCCTTCTTGTCCAGGGTTCGTACATAGTTCACGAGTTCCCAAACTATTTCGGTCTGATACCGATCCCCTTCACCGACCATTCTGCCTTTCCCTTTTACAATCAGGTCGAACATTTCCACATCGGACATGGCCGTCAGCTTGGATGAATCGCGCCAATCGTTCATCTTGAGGTCCATAGACTTCGCCAGATCACCCTTGCCATCGCCGGTTGCCCCGTGGCACATTGCACAGTCGTAGCCAAAGAATTTCTTGGCATCTGCCAAATTCTCAGGCGTCGCCTTAATCGGATTCTTTCCTTCCATATTCGCGGTCGCTGGCTTCGCAGCGACGGATGTTTCCGTCGGTTTTCCTTGTGACTTTGCCTGAGACGAGTCTTGCAGCCAGGTGGCACACAGGAGCGGCACCACCAGAAGTGCGCCGCAATTTTGGATTGATATCTTCATGAAAGCCTCCTTGCCCAGGCAGGTTGGCCCTCCCGGGCCGGCCCCTTCGAGGTAGTGATAAGCGATTCACTGCCCCGAGGGCTCATCCTGTTCAGCGATGGTTCGGAAACATACAATGCAGACGCCCGATCAGACGGCACTCGGAGACGCCCTCCAAGCACATCTGAAGGTTCTGTGCTTGCGATGTCTGAATGCTTTGTGGGGCGGTTCGAAACGGCACGAGACTGGCTATCAGGACAACGAACACAACCAAATGTCGTTTTTCCCATGTGGCACCTCCAACGTGAGCTTTGACCCGGACAGATCGTGCTTCAGGCAGCCCGTGGGAACCGGTGTCGCTCCAGAGCAAGAAAGCCAAAAAGACTCTAGCCCATGCGCCTGGTTTGGCGGCACCGAGAGCCTATATATCGCATTGCGATATATAAGGCAAGAGCAAACATCTTGACACTGTATCGCATTGCGATATGTTGAGGATGCTTCCCCAGGTGGAGCCGGGCGAGGAAGCAACTCGACGTCTCAGCAATAGCTGTTCTTATAAACTTCGCGAGTCCCAAAGGGCTCGGACCTGTATCTCAGCGAATCATAGGGCAAATTGCTACGCTCGGCGGAAAACGCACGCTTGAGGTTGTGCCTGCATGTTGGACGGAAACAATTCCCTCTGGCTCGGTCTAAGCTATGCGTTAGCGCAAATTGACCTTCTGGGCATCACTTTGGATTCGCGCCCGCTCAATGCTCGGCGAGCCGGCCGGTCAGTCGTTCGCGACGGCGCACCCGCGCCGCATCCACCAGCATGCGTCCGGCCCACCGGTAGACATTGAACTCGGCAAGAAATGCACGCATCGAACGAATCCGTTCCTGCTGCTCGTTCTCAGACATACTCAGGGCCGTCGCCATCGCCGCACTGGCCTCGTCTATGTCGTAAGGGTTGACGATCAATGCTTCTGTCAATTCCCGTGCAGCCCCAGTGAATTGGCTCAGAACCAGAACGCCTCGTTCATCCTCTCGAGCCGCGATGAATTCCTTGGCAACAAGATTCATCCCGTCGTGAAGACTGGAGACATAGCATAGATTGGCTGCCCGGTAGTACCGGAACACGGTCGAGGGTTCATGGTGAGCCCGGAGCAGGATGATTGGTGGATGGGAGACTTGACCGAACCGCGCATTAATGCGCGCTGCCAACCACTCTACGCTTTCGTTGAGTTGGCGGTATCGCTCGATTAACGTCCGGCTCGGAGCCGCGAGTTGCACAAACGTAAATCGCCCCTGGTACTCAGGATGCTGCTCGAGCATGCGCTCTACCGCAAGGAAGCGTTCCTCCACGCCCTTGGTGTAATCGAGACGATCCACTCCGACCCCCAACAATGCATTACCGTCCAAGCCGTGTTCTGCAAGGACACTCGCTCGACACTCCTCTGGGGGCGGGACCGCTTTGAGCCAATGTACAGGCCAGTCCAGGGAGATGGGATAGGAGCGAACAAGGGCGGCGCGCCTGTGCTGGACAACTGCGTTTTGTTCGCGATCGATACGGCATTCAAGATATCGATCAACGCATTCCATGAAATTGTTGCAATGCAATTGAGTGTGAAAACCGATGATACTGTTTCCCAGCATCCCTTCTAGGATTTCTTTGCGCCAAGGACAGATCCCGAAACGTTCCGAGTTGGGCCACGGGATGTGCCAAAACATGAGCACCGTAGCGTGAGGTAAGCGTTCGCGGATCAGGCGGGGCGCGAGTGCGAAGTGGTAGTCCTGCACGAGGATGATCGGGTCTTCGGAATCAACCTCTTCGCATGCTGCATCGGCGAATCTCTGGTTCACTTTCTGGTACTGACGCCAGTCGTCTGTCCGAAACTTGGGACGAGCATGGACTACATGGCACAGAGGCCACAAGCCTTCATTTGCAAACCCATAGTAATACCCCTCTTCCTCTTCCTTCGACAGCCAGAGCCGACGCAAGGAGTAGGACTCTTTTCCAGGGGGGACGCGTACATGACCTGACCGGTCGGCAGCATCGCGATCCGCAGACCCGCTACCATGGGCAACCCAGACACCCGAACACGCCTGCATCACCGGTTCCAGCGCGGTGACCAGCCCGCTTGCAGGGTGCCGAACCTTGATGCTGCCATCACTCTGCCGTTCGTGAATGTACGGCTCGCGGTTCGCAACAATAACAACCCTCTCGCCATGCAGGTGGCGGCTTAGGGTCAACTTCAGCCTTTGTGCCGTCCAGGCGCCACCTTCAAGTTCTGTTTCTCTCTCTACCATGATGCGATCGACCAACTCGTGGACATCTCTTAGGATTGGCTGAAACTCAGGGGACCCCGGCGCCTCGCCACGCGCCAACCGCCGGATTTCCGTGCTCCATCCACGCCACGAAAAACGCGCAACAGTAATCGTCAAGGCAGCTGCGGCCAGTGCAAGAAACCCAAATGTGAAAAAAATGAATCGCTGTGTAGCCGCTTGGCGCCGTTCTGCGTAACTCAAATCCTGTATGAGGATCAAGAACCCCAACGTTCTATCGCTGTCCTGGACGGGAATTGCACTGACTAAGACCGGTCCTCCCGGCAAAGAAGTGGACTCGTGCCATGACTCCCATCTTTGATCCGTCGTACTATCGCCTTGCCTCACGCGGATGCCAACAACTTCGCATGAGAACTCTCGGGGAAACCCAGGTGTACTCGTAAGCAAGACTGACTCCGCAGTACAGGCAGCCGCCGCCATGATGCGCTCGTCGCGTGCGATCTCAGCGAGCGTCTTCTCCAACTCTCGCCGGTTTTCCTTGTTCCAATGCGCACTTAAAGTGTCGTGTGCTCCACTCACAACCAGTTGGGCCCGCAGGCGCACGTCATTTTCAAACCATCGGCGCGTTGTGCGCTGCACAATGACAGAAGTGACCGAGGTGAGAATTGCGAGACTCACTAGCAGACCAACGAAGAATTTTAGTATTTGTCGCACTGGCCGAGCCTGGCTTAGTATATCGTATTACGATATATTATAGAAAGGTTGTCGCCTCTCGACCTCCAGCATCAGTTGTACACAGAAAGACGCAACGATGTCTGAATTCCAGGACTTTTCTAACAACTTGTGGATCGTCAAGGGTCCAGATGTCCGCGACTTCGGCGTCATGTTTACTACCCGCATGACCGTCGTTAAGCTCTCGGACAGTTCATTATGTGTGGACTCAACGGTGTCACTGGCGTCCGATGCGCTCAAACGCATTCGATGAATTGGGACGTGTTAAGTATCTCGTTGCAGCGCTCCCCAGGCACGTCTGGCGGCTGGAAGAGTGGCACAACTTATTTCCCACGGCACAGCCCTCGATCGATCGCAAACCACCAATCTCATAGAGTGGGGTCAAACCTCCAAAATTGTCGCCTGCAAGACTGTGCACCGGGTTTCCGTGGACTTCCGTGGACTGATCAAAAAGAGGCTACTTGGAGTATTATTGCGGCCGCCAAAGTTGTAGTCCATCAGCCAGCTAATGAATCCTTGCCTTGAGATGCGTGACTATTAGCCATTCCGCCCTGCGCACTCTCTACCTCCCACAGTGATGAATGAAGAAGTCCAGCCATAACGTCCTCTTCGAACCGCAAGTAGTATCCCTTCCTTGTGAGCGCCGCCTTATATTCGGGTAGTCGCGTAAGCTTGAGCCCCGTGGTGAACCGGAAAGCAGAATAAAGCCCGCGTATCACGCCTCGAGTCCATAGGCGGCCGATTGGCCCATTTGCTTCACTGAAGTCAGAAACGATCCACCTCGCTTGCGGCATCCCCCAGCTCGCGAGTCGGCTGACGACATCTTCAAGTTCTTGATTTGAGAAGCAATCGAGAAAATAGTGTGTAACGATCAAATCATAGTAATCCGCGGGTGCGGCAAAACTCCGCACATCGCCGGCGTGGAATCTGACTCGTTTTCGAAAAGTTCGGCCCATGCCTGTGACCCGTCGCTCCGCAAGCTCGACCATCGCAGAGCTGAGGTCAACGAAATCCACCTCTACCCGCGCGTTGACTCGAAGTAGGCGGGCAAGAAAGCGGCCGTCCCCTCCACCGCACACGAGCGCTTTTCGAGACGTTCTAATTTCGCCCAAGAATGCGAATCGCCGATGCTCAAGGAGCCTTCCAAACAAGAAATGCTCAAGAATCTCGTAGTAAGGAGCGATCCGGTCACAATTCATCATAGTCATCTGAACCTGTTTAACTCTTCCTTTAGTTCTTCCTCATATTAGCTCACTAGTGCGAGCCCCCCGGCCAAGACCAAAGTCGCGTCGGCAAGAACTCGAAGCGCTCTACTTGAGAGTCGATTTCTGTGACGGTTTAGGAGAAGAATTAGAAGCGCAGCCAATGAAATAGCCAGCAATCCAGAGCCAAAAGGTCCGGGGTGTCGCCGTACCAGGATTACTGCGAATGCGGACGCGGCGAGAGCTGCCGCTAGCTGGTTGATGCGCGTCTCTGCCCATCGGATGACCGGACTACGGCTCTGGAACCAATCCGGATAACGAGGTTGTTTCTCCCAACACTCAATGGCTAAGCAATTCAAGGAGCAGAGAACCGCGAACAGCCCGAATGGTATCCACTCATCCCATGAGAATTCTGAGAGGCGTGACCACGCGGGAAGAGTTGTCCCGAGGGCAAAAAGAATGCCAACCGCTATTTCTTTCGGTACAAGACGTGCCATCGATCCATGGCTGGCATGGATGGTAGCCATGTATGCTCCAATTATTGCTGCGAGTTTCATTCCGGCGCTTACTTCCATAGGCGCCAAAAGGTCGGCTGTCGCCCAGACCACCGCGGCGGCCGCGAGCACCAAGAGCCACGTCAGAGCCCATCGGTGCTTTGCGCAGAAGACATGTCGCTCGCGCAACGCGTGCTGATTCCTCGGTCTCAAGCCGTCAAACACGCGATCGCTAACATAGATGCACCACACAACGAGGCTCAAAACGATTTCATCGGCGGCTCTCAATCGTATATGACTTGGGCGTGCAAGAAGCACGGCCCAAATCACAGCGACCGTCGGTGCATCGAGGCTGAGAATATTCCACCACAGCCACCACGGTGTCGTGTGGGACCTCGCTCGCGCTGCCCGAACGTCGTCCTTAAGGATGCCGCAAAGGAAAGTGCCATCTGAAGCCATTGCTTGCGAACCCAGTATGGGCGCACGGCCAATAACTGAGGCAGAATTCGACATGCTCATACGGATGCCTTCACGTCGGCTTCCAAATCCTGTCTTGCCGTGCCGCAGACTTGCTGCATATTCCACCGGGTTGCCAGTGGTGACATCCCCGAACCACCGTCGACAAGGACGCCCCTCTAGTCCGGGTCAGTTTTCATGTTCCGCGCCAATGCCGTATGATTTCAGCACATCTTCCAGGAGTACCACACCTTCCAGCTTGTGCACGTCGGCCCGGCTCACCACGGGCAAGAGTTCAAATCCGGATTTCCCCAGACGCTCCAGGGCAAGCTGAAGTGACTGGTCGGCGTGAAGGTGGGGAAACACCTGCGGATTGACTAGATCAGAGAGTGCTTTCGATCCGCCGTAATCCGCGGCAGCCCGTTCGAGCTTTCGCTTGTTCAGCACTCCGATGACGCCTTGGTCGCCGCAAATCGGCCAACAGTGGTACTGACAGGTCAAAGCCAACTGCAATGCGTTACCGACAGTCATCGCAGCAGGCAGCGGTTCCCCAGGACGACGCATAACTTGGCCCACTTGTCGCCCTCCTCGCTGGTGACGGGTTGCGGCGCTCGGCAGGTGAATTCCGTCCTGATACGCCAACACGTCATAGATCGGCTCACGCTGCAAACGCGCGGAAATGAAGAAACTGACAAGATTCGAAATCATGAGGGGGACAATGACGGCATAGTCTTGGGTTGTTTCGAAGATCATTAGAACCGAAGTCATCGGGGCCCGAACTATGCCAGCAAAAAGGGTTCCCATGCCTACCAAAGCATAAGCTCCTGCCGAGGCTGTGTAATGCGGCAAGAAGTGGTGTGCGATGCCCCCGACTGTTCCACCCAGCATTGCTCCGATAAAGAGGCTTGGGCCGAAAATTCCGCCTGCATTGCCAGATCCGTAACTGGTCGTGACGGCGAAGAGTTTCAAGACTACTAAAAGGGCCATGATGCCAAGGGTTATTCTTCCATTCAGCGCATCTCCCACGTAGCCATAGCCGACTCCCAAAACTTGTGGGACAAACAGGGCTATCACGCCAACAACGATGCCGCCTGCAGCGGGCTGGAACCAAACTGTTTTCTTAGGCAAATTCATGAACCATTCTCGTGTTCTCAAGAGAAGCTTCGTGAACGCCACGGAGACCAGGCCCCCAGCAACTCCTAACAGCGCATATATTCCGAATTCCCACGAATTAACGAGCTGATATTGAGGGACTTGGAACAGGGGGTGGTCGCCAAGCAGAATTCGCAAGACCATCCAAGACGTTGCGGATGCGAGCACCACGGAACCCAATATGGGAGCGTGAAGATCGCCAGTAATCTCTTCGAGCGAGAACACGACTGCGGCCAGAGGCGTATTGAACGCGGCGGCGATCGCGGCAGAAGCTCCGACCGGGATGAGTGCCTTGACCCGTTCGGAGCTCAGTCCGAGATACTGACCGAGAACTGAAGCGATGCCGCCTCCAACCTGGACGGAAGGCCCTTCGCGCCCCAGAGGGATACCACTGGCAAGAGTCGCTGCGGTGCAAAAGAACTTACCCAACACCGTGCTGAGCGTAATGCGCCCTTCCCGCGCAAACAAGGCCGCCTTGGTTTGGGGAACGCCGCTGCCACGAGCATCGGGGAAATACCGATAAAGCAGATACCCCATGCCGAGAGAACCGAGAACTGGAATCAGCACGCGACGCCATGCCGCACTACCAATTGGATAGAGGTGCATCCCCAGGCGCTCGGTCACCAAAATGAACCCGACAACCGCAAGGCCGGTCAGTACTCCAATTATTAGAGTCAGCAGAAGAAAGACTTGCTCTTCGTGGTCGCGAATGCGAGCGAACGAGCGGACCAAGGGTCCTCTCCACCAATTTGGTTTGGGACTGTTCCCTTCCTGTGCCACGCTCCCACCTTCTACTTGGCCGGGACTACACCGAGTAGTCGTTACATGTTCCATATTCTTTGGCCTGCCCCCCGACGTCCAACGAAGCATCTGCGATGACAGAACAACAGAGCTAATGTCTTGCGCACCCTCGAGAGATTGTCCTAACGAATCTCAGGGCAATCTTTCGATCATAATAACGGCCTGCCTTCAAGGCTCGAAACGACTTCGTCTCTCGGATCCTAGACACTTCTTGGCCTCAATCGCAAATATATCGTATCACGATATATAGACCAAAGTCAGCGGGGAGCGATGGGTTGTTCTTGGCGCACGCGGCAGCCAACTAGTTCGACGGGGGATGGGGATGTGGATAAAGATCGTTCGATCTCAGAAGAACCGAAGATAGGGACTTACTGAACCTATATGAGTCCACGCCTGTAAAACAACTCAGTGCCAAATCTGCTTTTGTCTTGCCTAACAGCAGCATCTAGCTTCCAAGACTGAAATGAACCGTAACTTCCATTTCAACTTCCACGGGCTTCCCGTTAAGCAGGGTTGGCTGGTACTTCCACTGCCGGACGGCGTCAAACGCCGCGGTTACAAGGAGTGGATTTCCGGACACGAGCTTCATTTCCGTGACATTACCGTTTGCGTCGATCACGCTATCAATCGCGACTACACCTTGGACACGAACTGCCTTCGCGAGAATAGGGTACAACGGCTGAACTTCCTGAATGATGCGTGGCTCCTGGACCTTGCCGCCAACGCGATAAGGCCCGCGATGAGATACGGGTATCGGAGGCGGAGGAGACGGCATCGCTCGCCCCATGTCTCCCAAGATTCCTCCCATCACGCCGCCCAGCTGACCACCGGGCACTCCACCGACAACCCCTCCTGGCACTCCTGCAATCGTTTTAGGTGCGTTCGGAAGATCCTTAAATTCCGCGACGCGCTTGGGAATAACGCGTGGTGCAAAGAGTTTGTTGTCCGAAAAAAAACTCTTCGGACGGCGGATCGAGTGAACAGCTTCTGCTGGTGCAGGAGGAGGCGGAGGCAGGGGAGGGGCCACCAAATACGTTGTTTCCATCTGGTGAAAATCAATCGCGTTGTTGAAATACAGAGGGAGCAGGATCGCAAGAGCAAGCAGCAGGCCGTGTCCGCTGACGGCAACGAGGAAGTCGATTGCTCGTTTCGGCCGCTTCATCCGGTTGTTTTCCAGCATTGCACCCGAAAAATTTGCGGTAAATGTTGGCTCTTTGCAACTTTGCTCGAATTCAGCGGCTTGCCTTTTCGCTGGACGCGGCCGTCTTGGCGGAGGCGGTCCGGTCTGGTTTAAAACTACGGCATCATTCCTTTCATACATCTCAAAGCCTTTCATTTTTATAGATGTAAATATGTCCGACCAGGATGCTTCAAAGCAGAGTCGGTTTGCATTTATATCGTAATACGATATAATGGAACTATGGGGAAGGAGAGTCCGCGATTCCGAATACGCGGCGCTGGTTGAACTGCACTCTCGCATCGGTCAGTTCCTTCGGGGTAGCGACGATTCTGCGGAAGCCGCCGGCCTTGAACCGCAACAGTACCAAAGGCGTATTCACGATTTTATCCACGATCATCTTCTGCAAATTGTAAAGCGGCGACGCTCAGACTGTGGGCCAAACAAAGTGTCCTTCACGCCGAGTGAGGAGCGATTCGCCAGCAGCGGCTGATCCAGTGTCCTCGATCTGCCAGCTGGCGGGGCGGTTCGCAGCGCAGTCCGCAGGGTTTCTTCGCTGGGGAGTTCTTACGGCTCGGGAAAAACCGGCACGAGCAACCGGTCAACGCTATCCGGCGCGTCCCTTAGCTTAAGGTATAGCAGGGTTCCGTTCGGCCGCGGCACCGCGATGCTCGTCCCGACAAAGCCTTCCGCCACAACCACCGGCGATGTAAACTTGTCGTCGGACGAAAGTGAGCTGATGAGGAATAAATCGGTTCCCACCAAGCGGCAGGGCTCGGCCACATCCTCAGGGCAGACGATGCGCGTGATTTTTGGCAGGCGCACTAGCCGCGTCAGCGGCTGCCAGTCCCCGTTGCCTTCCTTGCCGTCGACTACGCGGAAGCGAAGCTCTCCGAAGACAGACGGGCCGAAGCTCTTAGCAGGATTGAGCTCAGCTCGAGCCGTCGTAGCATCCTGAAGTACCAAGCCACCGTCAGGGAATCCCAGCTGCACGCTGGCGCTCTCGTCGTCCGTGGCCACTTCAAGTTTCATTGAGCGTTTGAATTTTGCTTCATCTTTAACGAAAAACGTCAATGTGCCATTGATCGGCAGATCGTTGGCATCACCCAGCCGCAGAAAGACAAGAGAGTCGCCGGCTGGAGCGGCCATCACTTGCTTGTCCAACAGTGCCACACGTGGCCGTGGAGCTTCGATTTCTCCCTTGAGATCCAGAGTTCGACCATCGCGGAGCAGCACTTTGGCGGTCTCAGCACGTGCAGGCTTCAGCGCGGAAGCATCGCCCTGCACCAAAAGCGTCACCGCGTTCCCGGATGCCACCGCGTCCTGCGGCTGAAAGCGGATTCCTTCGAGTTTCAGCGAGGAGAGCTCCTCGAGATGAGAACCCGTGACATCCATCGTAGTATCGCCGGAGTGATAATTGAAACTTTGGAGCTTGACGTCATTCGAATAAACACGCAGCGTGACGGTTTCAGCTTCAGGGATACCGAATTCTTTTATCTTCAACACGACCTCACCCGGCTTGTCCTTCTCTAGCGGCAGTTGTAGCTCGATCTCTCCGGCTTTGTCCGCCTTCCAGGTCAAAGCCTTCGCCGCGTCGGTCTCCAAACTGATCTTTTCGGTGCATCCGGCCTGGTGCGAGAGCAGATGCACAGTGTTGGCTTGGCCAGCCAACAGTTTCCCCTCATCTTCGGAAAGCAGCTTCCAGCTATTTGGCGCCGAGGTGCTCAAGAGCTGAAAGTGGGGCCCGTCAAATGGTTCGAAGCCCCAAAGACCTTTCAACTCCGCCTTGCCCGCGAGCCCCGGGGGCAGGTTCTTCGCGCCGCTCAAAACGATGCCGCCTTTCGCTGCATCGCTTGCAACTGACAGTTCGATCGGCTTTCCCGCCTGGTCCTTAAGTTGCAATCTTAATTGCCGCCCGTACCCGGTTGAGAACAGAACCGGAGCGCCCTCGATGGGTAGGACGAAGGCGGAATCCTCGAGGCAGTGGCTCTTGTCGGCTTCGGCGGTTAATAGAACGGGAGGATGCGAAGCGCGGATGGGAGGCAGTGCGATGACCATCACGGACTTGGGATCATGGAATGAGGGCGGATTATTCAATTTCAGTCCCACATGGTCCCCATCGAGCACGGAAATCGCGGGAATGTATTGGTACTTGGCCGTATGCAAGTTGCCGAAAATCTTGACCATGTCGACGATGGCGCCAACATAGGGGCTGTAGGCGCCGCCACCAGCCATTCGCGTGGCCCCTATCTGGCCAATGAGGTCGGAGTTCGGCCCGGAGGTCAGCCCTGAGGCCATGGACTGCGTATTGCCATCGTCGAGGACAAGATTGTTGGAGTTCTGCGTCAGACACTCTGCCTGCTGGTCCGGCGGGCGCTCTAAGCACTCGGGGTCGAGCTTAATCTTGAGGCTCTTTGCAAGCAAGGGAGCTTGCTTGCGCAGATCATTGGGGTCGTTGGCGGCGATCTTCTGGACCGTGGCCAGATATTTGTCCAGACGCGAGCGCTGCAAGCTGGCCTGTTGCAAGTCTTGCACAGCGCGGACGAAGGTTCCGGGCTTGCCGCGAACCGCGCCGCGCAGAGTGGCAAAGTCACCGCCAGTCACAGGCGCCAGCATCAAAAGCGCTTGCTCGGCGCCTTGCGGAACCGTGAGGGTAAGGCCCGCATGGAGGACCGGATCGCTCCACGTTTCGGCCTTTGTGAACCACTCCTCGGGCGGAGGATTGGTCGACCCGCGCAGAAAGGTGACGATTAGGAGATAGCGCACCGTCTGCCCGGCAGGAAAGGCCGGCTGAATCCAGAGCTTGTCGCCGCTTAGGAGATTGGGGACTTCTCCGATGTCGAGTGTTTGCTTGCCGCGCGTGACTCGTAGGAACAGCGCAGGACCGTCCAGGTCAAAATTCGCTCCGTCCGCGAAGACCAAGAGAGGGAAGAACAGCAGAGCCGCCAAGGCGACCAGAGAGGGACAAGATCGTTTAGTCATGGAAGATATTGTAGACGCTCCACGCTCCCAAGAAAAAGACGCTTTCCATGTCGAAAACAGTTGCTTGCATCGAGAGTGTTCTCACGCCGCAGTTCCTCGGGGACAAGCCAGTCCCAATCGTGCGCTCGTCTTGAGGCACATGGATCTGTACAGCGCGATCGTGGCGAGGCGACCGGCGGCAAGTTTCCCTAATACGATAAGTCGCCCATACACCTCGGCCTGAGGTAGAGAACCTCAGTACGCAGCACCGAAGGCAACTTCGAGGCAAACCGCTTCTCAGGAAACGAAACCTCTAACCGAACATCCAAATGCATTATCATTTCAAGGTCCGCCCGCCGCTGGCTTCGAATCTGGTCGGCGGGCGGGGGTAAGTAGCCTTTTCTCTTGCGTTCCTTCAGGCGACGTTGTTATTCGAAACTGCAGTCTTCGTACCTGTTTTCCCTGGCATTGCTTTTTTCAGTTTGAGTTCGATCACTCCACCTCTGAATCGCGCTGTTGCGTGACCTGAATCGATCTCTACTGGCAGTTGCACGCTCCGGAGCAATCGAACCGAGCGTTTCTGCGAGCGTGCGCTCGTGCCTGCATCTTGTTCCACCTGGGCGCGCCCCCTGCCAATAATGGTCACTCGTTTCGGCTCTAGATCGATCTCCAACTCTTTAGCAGTGAAGTCGTGGACTTCAGCCAGTACCGTCACGCTATCTTGAGATTCACCAATATTAAGGGGTGTCCGCTCGAACAGCTCCGCCTCTGCCTGCAGCCAGTTATCCAGGTCGCGCCCTTTGATTCTGCCTTTCGCTTCAAATATGTCGTAGGCCCGCCTGGCAATCGCATCAAGCATGTCTCTGGCCTCGACACTCAGGCCTGTAGTCCTGATCATGATCGGTGGCTCCGTCGTTTGGTGTCTAACTACGTTTTGTTCGTGCATACCTGTCTCCTTTTCCCCTGAAACCGGCGGGGCACCATGGAATTAATTTACTAACCACTCGCCAAGTTCTCCTCACCGCTTCGCTCCGTGCTTGAGATTGGTTCGAGAACAGTTGTGTGCCGGGAGAACCCGCAGGTCATTGCAAAGCGCAACGGAGAAGATAAGTCAACGCGAGTTTCCCGGCACAATTGTTGTCACATCCATTAACCGTGAGACGGACTGGCGCTGGCATGCTCGGTGTGCCTTGGAATGCTGGTAACAGCGTTATACAGCAAAGCAAAAATTAGCCCAGCAATCGCACCATCGATTAGACCATCGAACGTTCCGAGAAGGACATTTCCCATGGTCCGTGATGCATGAAACCAGGGATAGACCGAACTGGTCAGCTGAATGAAGTTGATCCCGTAGTTGGGATCGACCAAATTTATCAAACCCACGCAAAGCATCGCTCCGCCCCACAAGAGCGCTGCCGCAATTCCCATGGCTTTCAAAGAGAGTCTCATCATTTAATCCTCCTTAGTCTCAGAGATAAACCAGCGAATGAAATTCCCAGCTCCGTCTCGGGTGCCAGCGTTCCTTCGGCGGTCCAGCCTCTGACGACCGGAGCGACGGTCCCGGTGAACGTCGGCCTACCCGAGGGGAGAGATAGAGAATGCCTTCAGTTCCCTGAATTGGCGCTTGCCTGCTGGATGCTGGCGGTGGGCGCTTTTGACAGCATCTCGACTTTCTTCAGCGGCGGTTCACGGCGCTGCCAAGCGATCCGTGCATCAGGAGCGTCAACCGGATAAACCTTTGCCGATTGCTGACCGGTGGGTTCCAGAACAAGGTCCGCGCGGCGATTGAAGGCAAGCCAAGTTATTTTTTTGTCTTTGACCATCCACTTGGCCGGCTTTTGATCGCCTTTGACTAGGAGCGTTTCGGCCATCTCCTGGTCGAGTTGCTTATCTTTTCCTTCGGCGCGGATCCTGATCTCGTCGGCCGGAATTCCCTTGGAGACCAGATAGTCGCGAATGAGGCTGGCGCGCCGCTCGCTGAGGGCGGTGTTGTATTTGCGCGAACCGCGCACATCGGCGTATCCGACGACAACTAGACTGGCGGTGTGTTCATACATCCCGAAGTTCTTGAATTGTGTCGCGATACTGTCTAGGGTCATTTTCTCTTCGGTCAGGAGACCAACCCTCGGATGGTGCTTCGTGGGGTAGGCCGTTGGGTAGAAAACGCTAAGCAAGGTTGCTGATGGCGGTGGATCAATTGAGCCGGCGACATGCAGCGTAGCCGTTTTGGTCGTCAGCCCGCCGCAGGCATTTGTGGCCGTAAATGTGTAGGTTCGGTTTTCATTGATTGGCCCTGTGCTTGTTTGCACAGGATCGGCGGTCACCGTCCGGGTCCCGCTTATCGAATTGCTGTCGAATGGTTCGATTCTGGCCGAATCCGCGTTGGAAGCCGACCAGTTCACAGTTGCAGTATCTTGCTCCACTACTTTGTCTCCAATCTTGTGGTAGCGGATTTCCGGTTGACTGACCGCCACCGTCGCCGTTGGCATTGAGTCAACATGCACCGTTACACTCTGGGTCGCTTCCCCTCCCGGGCCTTTCGCCGTCAACACATACGTCGTGTCATGCGTGGGTGTCACACTCCGGTCCCCACGCTCGGGCACTTGTCCTATACCGGCGATGGTAGCGTCCGCTGCGTCGCTGGATTTCCATGCAATGTCAGTGGCCTGTCCGCAACTCAAGTCGGTGGACTGCGCCTGCAGTTGCGCAGTGACCGGAGCGACTGGCACGGTCGCACTCGCGATTCCAGCGTGGAATCGGGGCTGCGGCGGCATGGCCAAGCCTTCCTTCCATTCCTTGGTCTTCATTTCACCATTGCGGTCAAGATAGACGGTCACCTGTTGGCCAGCCTTGGCAGTCACCGGCCCCGACCATATGGTGTTTCCTTCGTGAGTCACTGTGACTTGGTAAGTTCCGGGCTTCACAAGCAGGCGCTGGTGCCAAATCCAATTCCAATCGAATTCGTCGACATGGCCGACGAAATAAGCCGGAGTCTGGCCGTTCAACAAAACCGCAGCACGGGGATCACCCTTGAATTCAATGTCGGCGAATGGTCCAGCAACGACGTCTCCCGAGGATTGCAGGTTGACGCGCAAATCCGTCGTTTCGCCAGCACCGACGTGGACGTCTTCGGTCTTGGACAAATAACCGTAGTTGTAGACGCCCACCTTGTGGTCTCCGGTAGCTAATTCGATAGTTTCACTTCCATCGCGGATGGCCTTGCCATCCACGAAAACGTAAGCTTGTTTAGGATCAACGTGGATTTTCAATTTGCCCGTCTCCTGTGACGACTGCGCGAAGGCGGGGACCGCACATAGATAACTCATGGCCGAGAACATGGTCGCGATTACGAAACATTTCATTCGCATTTAAAGAATCTCCTTCCTGGGATTGATTCCGGCTTGGGTACGAATCGCTGATCTGGGCATTTTAGTCGCGGGGCCAGGGAGAGCAAGTTTCTCTGGCCCCGCTTCGGCTCACCTCCCATGGCCGTAGTCGGCCATCCCAGCCGGGAGGCGCGTTTGCAGCCTCAACATATCGTGATGCGATATATCTTTCAAGAGTTGCTTTTCATTTGTATCGTATTACGATATATAATCGTGGCACAGGCTAACCAATGCCGGCGGCCGTGCGTCTACTCTTTAGTAGAGGCCGAAGGTGCTGCCTGAAAACTTAAACGGTCTTCCACGAAAGACCTTCTTCCAGGCGATCCGCCTCTGCTGAAAGCACATGAGTTCGCGGCTCCCTTGGAGGCCACTTCATGAAATTCACATATTGGATCATCATCGCACTGTTAGTGTTCGTTGCCGCACCCCAGCAGACGCCAGGACAGAGCCGACAGAGTTCGCATTCGCAACAGTTGTCGAATTGTCTGGACGAATTCTCGACCTGTGATCGATCGTCATTGAATGTGCAAGAACTGCAGGTAGTGCGGCGCGTCACCCAGGATCGCAATTTCTTGGAATGTTTCAAGGGATTCTCTGACTGCGACAAAAAACAGTTGAATACCGAACAACAAATCGAGATTGCACGCGAAGACCGGGATCAAAACATGCAAAATTGCCTGGATGGCATCGGTGAATGCAACTTGGCTCGGCTTAGCGACCACGAGCGCCAAGACGTTGCGCTGTCAGCGCGTGTCCGAAATCTGCAAGTTTGCCTGGACGGAATGGGGGAGTGCGACCCAACGCAGCTTACTGCCGATCAAAAGCGGCAGCTAGCGGACGCCAACCACAACCGCAATCTGCAGAGTTGTCTCGAAGGGTTGGGCGAGTGCGATCACACACAGTTGAGCAGCCGGGAAAAACAGGACGTTGCAATGGCCACCAGCGACCGTAATCTTCAAGACTGCCTCGACGGATCAGACCAGTGCGATCGCAGTCATTTGTCAGCCACAGAGCAGCGCGAGGTGGCCGATCTCAACGCGCACAGCAAGTTACAAGACTGACTGCGCGTTGCGGCGACGCTGCGACGCCATCCGCTATAGTTCCCTTCCATTGAAGATCTGTGCTGAGGGTGTTTGGATAATGTGGCGGAATAAGTGAAAGCGAATCGATAATCTTGTTGGGCGCGAACCTTGCCAAAGGTTTTTAAAGACGTCCAAGAGCGTTCTAGTCCTACTATATCGTAGTGCGATATATTTAGCGATGTCAGAGACATCCATAATCGCACCACGGTACATCGTAATAAGTAGATGCGTGAAGCATCGAGTTTCCGCGGCCTGCAATGGCAACAATCTTCGCACAAATCGAGAAAGCCCACTCTTGTTACGTTCCGCCTAGGGTTCCGGGTGCGCGTGGCCTTCTTTCACTCAGGAGTGTTCCTCGCTCACCGACCGGGGAAAATTACAAACATTCAGTGGTACCAGACAGGACGGTCCCAATGCGTCATCCCGCATGGAAGACCATTACAGCGCATTTATAATTCCGGGATTTAGAAAAGGAGAAGTAACATGTATAGTAAAAATACAAGCTCCCCACCTTATCATCTCATACCACTCAAACCGGGCACCAAACTAGGGCTGGGAGCCTTCGGTATCGGGGTGATCTCATTCCTGACGATGCTCGTATTGGGAATCTTCCTTGTGGCCCTTGTGCCACAAATCGGGAACAGCACTTCGGCTGCGAGCAAAGTGCCGCTTAGGATTGACAAGAATCCTTCAGCGGTAAACCTCGCTCAATTCACGAACGGATACGCGTTCGTCATTGATCCGGCTTTACCAGCAGTGGTCAATATTTCGTCCACGAAAATGGTCAAGCAACACAATGACAAGTTCCCCGGCTTCTCCTCTGATGATCCGTTTTTCCGCCAATTCTTCGGAAACCAATTCAACCAGCAGCCTGCTATGCCGCAGACGGAGCGCGAGTACAGCTTAGGGTCCGGTGTAATCGTGAATCCCGATGGCTATATTCTCACCAACAACCATGTCGTATCGGGAGCGTCCGATATCGAGGTCTTCACGCAAGACAAGAAAAGATTCCGCGCAAAACTCATCGGCGCGGATTCTCGGACCGATGTGGCTGTCGTCAAGATCGACGCAACGCGCCTCCCTTCACTGACCCTGGGTGATTCCTCAAACTTGAAGGTAGGTGACGTTTTGTTTGCAATCGGCGATCCCTTCGGCGTTGGAGAAACGGCCACCATGGGAATCGTCAGCGCCACTGGGCGCGGCCTTGGCGGCGCTATCGAACACTATGAAGACTTCATTCAGACGGATGCAGCAATCAATCCAGGCAATTCCGGTGGCGCACTCCTCGATCTTCACGGCGACCTGGTTGGGATCAACACCGCTATCGTCACCGGCGGAAGCGGCGGTAACCAAGGGGTTGGCCTTGCCATTCCGATAGACATGGCCCGCAACGTGATGGAACAAATTGTGGACCACGGAAAGGTCGTCCGTGGCCATCTGGGTGTCTCCATCCAAAGTGTGGACGCCGATATGGCCAAAGCCTTTGGTCTTAACCAGGGCGGCGGTGCGTTGGTTGGTGATGTAACTCCGGGTAGCCCAGCTGCGAAGGCCGGCATCGAACGGGGCGATATCATTCTCGAGCTGAACAGCAAGACAGTAAGCGAACCAGACGATCTGAGCCTGCACATCGCAGAGACGGCCCCGGGCACGACAGTGCATTTGAAAATCTCGCGCAACGGCCAGACTCATGACGTCAACGTCGTGCTCGATGAACTCCCCGAGACAGCTGCGGCAGCAGCAGCAGACGGAAACAGCGGCGCCGCTGCGCTACGGGGCGTCCAAGTACAAAATGTCACTTCCACTGTTGCCCGCGACCTCGGAATCTCTGCAAATACTGCTGGGGTATTGATTACCGGTGTGGATCCCTCAAGCGTGGCGGCAGCGGCTGGCCTGCAACGGGGCGATGTCATTCAGGAAGTGAATCGCAAACCAGTCCGCAATGTGGAGGAATATGATCGGGTTCTCGCGGGAGCACGTAATCAATCGATCTTGCTTTTGATCAGCAGAGGCCAATCAACCCGATTCGTTGTCGTTCAGCCAAACTGAAGTTCAAGGATTGTACTCGCTTCTTCAGGAAGACGCTTACAAGGATCAAGGAGGGCCGTAAGGCCCTCCTGGCCGCCAGACGGATGCCCCTCGGGGCATATTCCAATCTACTCCACCGGAGTGTTGCGGAGTACGGGACAATCTTTACCTCATGGATACTTCCCAAACGCGGAATCACTTCTGGCAACTCGGAATTTTATGCCACAGTGAAGCCTCTTGTTGCTCTTAGCGCATACCGTTCTTGGAAATGGAACCAACAACAGCCATACGAATAACTCTTTGGTAGGTAGAAGGCCATTTCCTTCGCCGAAGCCATCGCGCGATGTATGGACACGCGAGTCCATAGCTACCGAATCCAGCCGGTTTGTCGATCGTCGGGAAGGGGTACCACACGCAAAGATAATGTGCTTGTCTTTCGTGAACAGATTCTCGTGGAGACCGAGGCGCACCACGATCAGGGTGCAGTTACCGAACTTCACCTCTTCTACAACCGCCCCACTTCCGGGGCGGCTTATGCGCCTGTCGGTCAGCGACTGCTCCCGCTGGACGAAACCTGGCGACGCAAGCTGTCGGAATTACCTTGGCCGACCGGAAACTTGCCCGAGGTCATGGGTGGCGGCACCGTGACCTTGCGGGCGCTCATCCGCGAATACCTTTTCGTCTCGCTCTTCCGGGCGTGTGCCGAATCCCTCGCTAGCGAGAACGCGAGCCGCCTAGCGGCGATGCAGCGCGCCGACAAAAACATCGACGAATTACTGGAGGATCTTAACCGGACATTTCATCGTCTGCGCCAGGATACTATCGACGAGGAACTCTTCGATGTCATCTCCGGCTTCGAAGCACTGACCGTAGAAGAGAAATGATGTGCAATGGCACGGCAATAGGCAGTGCGGTTTGGATGTTCTGCCAAGACACGGCCACATCGTCGGCTTGTAACCCAAACAGATGTCGGCTTCCCTCGATCACACAGTTCCGAACGTAGCAATCCTGCTCACGAAGTGGGCGTCCTACTGATTCACCTGCGAGCCTTGCCGAGCGTTTTGGATAAACAAAGGTTCAGCTGCGTTCCTTCTCTGCGGGCGAGGACGACGGTTTCCAAGGCCGTCGTAGCGAATTTGCGAAGAGCCCAGCCCAATTGTTCGGTGCGACTGGCCTTCATCTGGGTTGACGTTGTTGTGATAAGCGCTACAGCAAACGATGCAAATTGAGCCGAATAACCCCACACCCTTTCGGCTTTCACCCGAAGGGTTGAGTCATGTGCCGATCCCACAGGCGAGTCTTGGAGACGGTTTGCAAGATCGTCGTCGGTAGGACGCCTACTCGTGTAGTAATCCGAGCGAAAAAAATTCGGTCCAATTGACCGAATGGAGTGCCCCCCTAAAGTGTCACAAGAACTTTGGGCACAGTCTCCCGGAGAAGAAGCAGAAGTGGATTTCAGCACTCAACCCCTACTTATTTGGGAACATCCAGGCTAAAAAGGAGGAAAAATCTTGGTACTATTACATTTTTTCGGAAGTTGCTCGGGAGAGCGGGATCACAAGGGAAGCGAGTCCATAGCCCATATCAGTTCTCTGATGCGTCGATCGATGTTAGTCCCTCAACGCATCTGGTGTAGCGGCTCGGCTCGGTCAACTTGATGTCTAACTCTCATGATAGTCCAGCAGGATTAACCCCACGAGAATGAAACAGACCGGCCAGATCCAAGACAGAGACTTTGGGGCGTTGTTCCCCCGTGGCAATCTCAATTCTAGCCAGCGCGACCACCCTGCAATGATTCCGAGGATTGCCAACGACGTATGACTCAATTCGACCAGCAGCTCCTCCTTGATATTGCCCAATGAGTGTGAGTGCGTCAGCAGCACCATGCCTCCCAAAACGCAAACGCCCGGAAATACCAGAGCAGCCGGCATGGATTTCATACGGCCTGTTTCGACGCGCCAAGTGAATATCGCGAACAAAATAATCAGCAAAACGGCAGCTCTATGCTGCAAAACATCCGGAACTGCAAAGCTTTCCCAAAATCCATTTGGTCCCAGCGGCCAGTTCTCAGGGTCCGCCCGCAAGAACAAAAACAAGGCCAAACCAAGGAACATCAGTGGCCAGATCTTGGCCCATTGGAAATGACGGCTTCGGGCGAGCAGCGCCAAAATTCCCATCAAAAATACGACCAACCCGGCCCAGTTGTGGTTGTATTCCGACCAGGCAATGTCTGCAGGCTTATTCGTATCCGCCGCGAACTGACCTGGCACAAATGAAGGTGGCACAGTCTTTCCCTCGACCGCCGCGCGCTTCAGCCTAACATTTGTCGCTTCCGAAAGTTCTTTCACATTCGGGCTTGAAAATCGCGGCATCCTTGGCGCAAAGCGGGTTGCTATCTCGTGTAGCGAGACTCGGTCTTGCGTCAAGTCTACGGCTGGGGGCTGCGACGTCAACGAGGTCGCCGCCAGAATCACGCTCAGCCCAATGCCGATTTCTGCCTCTGCAAACCTCAGCAGACTCGTTGTGTCATCTCCCCCGCCTGAACCTATTCGCCGAACGATAAGAGAATTCGCCGCACCAAGGAGCAGCATACATCCGAACAGAATCACTTTGGTTGTCACCATCGCACCGTAAGCGGTCCCGTAAAGTGCATCCCACGAGCCAACATACGCCAGGCTCATCGCGAGGCCTGCGGCAAAGAGCAGCGCTACGCTAACCATGGCCAGCCGAGAAAAATTCCGAACTACATGTGCTTTCACTGCCGCTTCCGGCACACGCTTCAACGCCAGCAATAGATACGGCAGCCCGCCGATCCAGCTAGCCGTCGTTAAATAATGCAAGGCAGTCATTGACGACAAGAAGGCGCGATCTTCCATTCGAGAGGCAGAATGGCTGGTCATCACCGTAGCAGCGAGCATCATCCCCGCAGGCAACAGCACCCAAGGGCTCATCCTCTTGCGCATGCCCGCCGGCCAGACTTCAATAGCGAGGCCTGCAACGATGGCGATCAGTCCCGCAAGTACGTAGTTCGCCCCTAGGACTGTCCTAAGAGGAAGCTCTGCCGAATAGCTCAACATCAAAGTATTGGTCACAACGAACAACACTTGGGAGAGGATGAGCCCCAAGACGCTCCATCGAATCAGTTTCCAGGCGGGATTGAGGAATCCCTCCGGTCGCAACTCGTCCTTTTGTGTTGCCAAGAGCAGAAAGAGAATTCCACCTACTGCGAGGGTTTGGCAACATAAGATTGCCGCGCGAAGCAAGACCACAAAATAACCGAATATGCTGATTAGTTGCACCATGGATTGTCGCTAAGAACCTGTCACAGTGAACGGAATAAGGCCACGCGTAATATGGCCGTCCGGCGCAAGAACCTGCCAGGCGATCTTGTACGCTCCCGGTTGCAGGCCCGTGGCCTTTGTCGTCAGCGTGTCCGGCGAAGCCTGTTTCTCCATCACCAAATCCGTAATTGCGCTGTCCGAGTATACAAGCTGCAGCTTGGAGCGGGTCGCATCAATTCGCACGTTGAATTTCAGCTTGATCGGAACATCGGGCCCGGTCACTGCACTATTCGCTGCAGGCGAACTCTCCTTGAGGATCGCATGGGCCTCGATCGATCGACCGATCAGTAGGCCACTCGCGACCACCACTGTCCAGATGAAGACTCGAACTGTGGTGTGAATACGCAAGTACATCGTCATTTTTCCTCCTCCAATTCTCATTGCGAAGACTCCTTTGAACGAGAAAAGCTTTACGCCGGATCTCGGTTCAACTACCGATTTGTGTCGCGGTTTGCCTGGCGATGAAGAAGCTCACTAGGCTGGAAACCATCAGCGGCACGATGACCGCATAATCCCTGGTGATCTCAAAAATCATGACCACGGAAGTCATCGGCGCGCGGATTATCCCCGCGAAGGCTGTACCCATCCCTACCAGCGCGTGGGCTCCCGGCGAAGCAGCATATCCCGGGAGAAAATGTTGTGCCACCGTGCCGACAACTCCGCCCAGCATGGCCCCAAGCAATAAACTCGGTCCGAAAATGCCACCGGCGTTGCCTGAAGCGTAGCTCACAGCTACGGCTACAAGTTTTAGCACCAACAACAAGACCATCAGCCGGAGCGCCATCCTTCCGTTCAGGACTTCGCCAACATGCTTGTACCCAACGCCCAGAAGTTGCGGCACGAACCAGCCCATCACTCCAACCATCAGGCCGCCCGCCACCGGTTGGAACCATACTGTTTTTCTCGGGAAACGCAGAAAGCGCGCCCGCATCCAAAGGGGCAACTTTGTAAACGCCACAGAGACGAAGCCACCTGCGACTCCGAGTATCGCGTAAATTCCCAATTCTCCTGGATGAACCAGCTGATACTGCGGCACCTGAAACAGCGGATCATTTCCTAGCAGCAAGCGCAGTATCGCCCATGATGTTGCCGAGGCTAGCGCCACCGATCCTAGAACCGGCGCGTGCATGTCTCCGACAACCTCTTCCAAGGCGAACAAGACCGCGGCAAGCGGCGTATTGAAAGCAGCCGCAATCGCCACTGCCGCACCGACCGCAACGAGTGCCTTCACCTTCTCGGGGCGCAATCCCAACTTGCGGCCCAGCACGGATGCAATGCCCGCTCCCACTTGCACGGCAGGACCTTCGCGGCCGAGTGGGATTCCGCTGGCAAGTGTCGCGGATGTACAGAAGAACTTTCCGAAGACCGTACTCAGGGAAATTCGCCCGCCGCGCGCATACAAGGCGGCTTTCGTTTGTGGAACACCACTGCCGCGAGCATCCGGAAAGTAGCGGAAGAGCAGATAACCCATCCCCAGGGAGCCTGTCACTGGAACCAACAGCCGCCGCCAGGCCGCGCCACCCGCAGGGTACAGTCGTGCGCCAAATCGCTCGGTGAGCAGAATGAAAGCAACAACGATTGCGCCCACCAGCGTCCCGATCAACAGCGTCAGGACTAGGAAGACTTGTTCCTCGCGTTCTTGTAAAAGTGGAGCCCAGTGTGGGGCCGGTGCTTTCCACCAGATTGCACTTGGCTGTTCTTCGGCTTCCTTCATCGCTCGCAATTCCTGAGATATTAGGATATCTCACTGACGACACAGCGATCAGACGCTCCATCGGGATGTAACATTCACAATTATGACGGGAAAGTATCAATTGCATCGTATCACGATATATCGGATACTTGGTCAGACTCTGTCTACTGGGCCGGTGAATACCCCGGACACTCAGTGTTCGCCCACCGGCCTTCCTTTTTTGTTTCTTAAAAGCGCATGTCTCGGCCCAATGACATGACCCGCGGGAAGATGTAAATGTCTGAGCGATCCAAAAAGTTAGCGCATTACATTCGCAGGGCGAAAGAACGTCAATCAACGACAATCCATGACAATCAGGGCGAGTTGCTCGACAAAGGCTTTGCGTTCTTGAAAATTGATTTAGAGCGTGAATTTCACAATCAAATTAGCGATGTTAATCACGAGCCGGGTTGCATTGGCACTTTTGGCTGCGCATTCTCCGAAGAGGGATCACGCGTGTTCAAAATCGTTGACCAAGATAGAGGTTTAACGATTGATTTCAATCCAGCCGAACGGACAGCGGAAATAAACGGCAAGGAGCCAATCAATTTCTATTATTTCATTCAGGTCAAACTTGCCAAGGATGAAACGAAGTGGTGTTACGTGGGCGGAGACAATATTGCAGAACTTGCGCCCATCAGCTGCACACTTGATGTTGTTGTTGAAGAAGCATTGTTTGCGCTATTCGGAATTGAAACTTAACAATCGAAGAAAAATGCGCGACGGAGCAAGCGCCGATCAGAGAGTTTCACCTGCCCCCAGTTACGCGATTTACCTGGCACCAGTGGAAGTTAGGTTCTCTGTACAGAAGCGGGGGGTAACTTACCTGCATGGATGGGAGGAGACAGAAGCGGATCGAGACGTTCGTCGCTTGGATTGGCTATTTCATCGTTTGCATAAGTCTGATTGCTCTTCTCTTGATTCTGATGCGGTCATAACCTCAGCAGTCTTTGTGCGCTCCAGCGCAATTACTATCCATGAAACGCTGGCGTGAGGGCGTACGCCCGATCACAATGAGTGTAATAGTGCATTTGAGTCTCTTTCCAGATTGGCAAGTCCCCAGGCATTGGCATATCTCACTGACGACACAACTATCAGGCGGCTGGGATGCGACTTTCACATTCATGCCGCTTTTGCATCGTCACCGTTGGCAAGTTTGAGGATTCTTACGAGGGGCTTGATTGTGAGCCCCTGCACTAGAATGGAAAAGATGACTACGCCGAACGTCAAGTTCAAGATTTGGTCGCGATAGGGAAACGCGGTGGTCAAGCTCAGCGCAAGAGCGAGCGCCAGTGCTCCGCGAAGTCCGCCCCATACGGCTACATGCTGCCAACGTAGCGGAATCTTCTCCGCGAAACGATTGCTCAAAGGCACGAGCAGATAGACCGACAACGCGCGCCCCAGAAACACGGCACCGATAGCAAACAGTACGGACGCCCAATTCTGTAAGAGTTCACGCACATGGATTTCCAGGCCAATCAAGAGAAACACGAGAGAATTCATGACGAACGAAATGTATTCCCAGAATGACTGCATCGCAGTACGGGTGCCAGCACTCATGCCTCTTTTCGCACCAAAGTTTCCCAGCATCAGGCCCGCAGACGCAGTCGCTATCACGCCTGACAGGTGCAGGTGAAACGCGAGCAGATAGCTGCCGTACGCAAGGATGGTTGTCAGAGTAATCTCAATCTGGGGATCATCCACCGTCCCGGTAATCCGGCTCGCCAGGTATCCCAGAGCCGACCCCAAGACCGCTCCACCGGCCACTGCAAGGAAATATTGCTCGATACCTTTCGGCACGGTCAGCTTTTCCGCAACGATAGCTCCGAACAGGATGCCAAAGAGCACGACTGCCGTTCCATCGTTGAGAAGGCTTTCTCCTTCCATGATGACGGACAACCGCTTGTCTACTCTCAGATCCTTGAAGATGGCCAGCACAGAAATGGGGTCCGTGGCAGAGATGATGCACCCGAAAAGAAGCGCAATGAGCACAGGCAAGCCGATCAACCAATGCACAAGGTACCCGGTCACCAGGGCGGCGAGGAGCACGCCTACGTTGGCGAGCAGCAACAGAGGTACGGAATTCCGAAGCAGCTCCCGCACGTCCAGCTTGACGCTGCCTTCGAAGACCAGCGCCGGAAGAAACAATATCAAAATCACATCGGGCGTCAGCCAATCGGGACGGTGACCGGGTTGAAGGGGAGACAAGATGGGAAGCTGAATAACTCCCAGGAGCAAGCCGCCCAAGACCAGGGACACCGTGTAGGGAATCCTCAGGCGTTTCGCCAGCATCGCGATGATCGCAGCGGCGATGAGCAGCCAAACCAAGAATTCTATACCAGAGGTTGGAGTCATCTCAGAAATGCATCACTTTCCAGCTGTTCGAATTCGTTAACGAAGACTTGGCGCGTTGGCACTGACAAAAGCCGCTCTGACCTCTGGACGCAAAAGATAGACGAGCAGAGCCCCGGCAATTACGAAGCCTACGCCGCCCCGAACGACATCGCCCCGGAATGCATTCACGAGGTCTCCCAAGACCTGGATTGCGATGATAGCCACAGCCAGCCGCCATCCCCAAACACGGCGTTTGAACCAACCCATGCAAGCAACGGCAAGAAAGACACCTAGCATTAGGAATGGGATTCCCACTATTTTCCCAAGCGGTGCGAGCCTCGCGTATGCCGGCGCATTGATAGCCCACACGCGGTCAAGAATGGTGTCCCGCCAGACCAGCGTCGTTCCGGCGAGAGAGGCCATCATGGCCCCGAAGAACAAAAAGATACCAACCGCGATGATTCCCTTGGGTGAATGGGTTTGAAAGACCATATCGAACTCGGAGCGAAAACGATCCCGAGCCAGTTGACTATAACCTGGAACATAGTCACGCCACCATTATGCGACATCCGGGTCTACAGACGGCGTTCGAGGAGATCGGAGCGCGAGCAGAACTCTGTAGCACTGCGTTTACCCCTACCGGACTATTCTGGCCGGCTTCAGCGACAGGATCGCGCGTGCGTCGTCGATGCTGCCCATGGTCAGCCACGACGGAATGTGAATGACGCCCAACTTGTCGAGGATGTCCGGGATCAGCGTGATCCCGAACAAAGCGACTGCGACGAGCGAGAGCTGCAGAGGGATTCGCCACAGGTTAATGTCGCGTTGCGAACGGAGTTTGGTAGGGCGCGGAGCAAGCATCAGAACCTCTCAGGAGCAGAGATACCAGGGAACATTGATCACAACGATCCGCTCGTTGCCCTTCAACAGCAAAAGGGCCTTCAAAACCGAGGCTCGTTTATTGTGCAAAAGGTGGTGATACCAGCGACGCTGCACAAGTTCGGGGATCAGAACCGCAATCTGCTGGTTCGGACAACACCGCTCGGCTTCGAGGACGTACTCCACAATCGGCGCTAAGATTAATCGATAACGTGAAGGCAAGACCACTAGTTCCGGAGTGGCCACTCCAGCTTGCTGAGTTGGTTTTTCGACGTAGCGGTTCCACTGCTGCTGAAAGGCCGCTGACCCTTCTCCGCAGTCCACGTGAACAGCCCGGATATCCGGAGAGATCTTCAGAGCGAAGCGAAGCGCCTTCTTGACGATATGGCTCCAATTCTGAATCGGCAAGATGACCAGTGGCGGGGTAAGATCGTTCAACTCCAGCGGTGTCGCACTACGAATCTCCACGGAGACACGGTGATAGTGGCGGCGCACAAAGCCCATCACAACGAAGAGCCCAGGGATCAGCAGCATGGTGACCCACGCACCCTGCACAAACTTCGCCACTAGCACCACGACCACCGTGATTCCTGTCGCGACGGCCCCGAGTCCATTCACAATGATGCTTCTCGTTGCGCCCGCACCTCCGACGCGTCTCCAATGGCCCACCATTCCTGCCTGCGAAAGCGTGAACGCAAGGAACGCGCCCACCGCGAACAGGGGAATCAAACGGTCGGTGACTCCGCCGAACAGAATCAGGAGCAGCGCAGAAAAACCGGCGAGAACCAGGATCCCTTGCGAATACACCAACCTTCGTCCTCTCGTTGCGAAGGAATGCGGAAGACAGTTGTTCTGAGCGATGGCGCGGCAAAGCCGAGGGAAATCTGCGAACGCGGTATTGGCCGAGAGAGCCAGCACCAACAGAATCGAACCGATCGACACGAAGTAGAAGACACCTCTGCCGGTGACCGCAGCCAGGAGCATAGACAGCACGCTCTGATAGCCGGGCAGGCCTGGGTCCGTAGCTTGAATGCCGTAGGCGCGGACCAGGTATGCGATCCCGGCGAGCAGCACAATCAAGAGTCCAATGATGATCGTTAAAGTGCGGCGCGCTGTGGGGATGACGGGCTCGCGGAACGCCTTGACGCCATTACTCACCGCCTCGACGCCGGTCATGGCCGTACATCCGCTCGCGAAGGCCTGGAGAATTAACCATGTGGTTGGCACCGCAGCCGCCGTCGCGATTCTTGGAAGGGGTTCAAGCGGCAAAGGATGACCACCAGCCACGAAACTCTTGAAAAGGCCGATCGCAATTGCCGCGAAAAGGCTTCCAACAAACAGATATGTAGGCGCCATGAAGATCAGGCCAGTTTCCCGCACGCCTCGGAGATTGACCAGAGTGATGAGCACTAGAATTCCGAGGCACAGCGCAAGCGTGTGCGGCTGCAGGCTGGGGGCTGCGGAAACAAGAGCACCGACGCCAGCGGAAATGCCAACGGCAACCACCAGAACGTAGTCAATCATCAGCGCAGCGGCAGCGAGGAGGCCGGTAGCGACGCCGAGATTCTGCCGCGCGACGGTGTACGACCCGCCGCCTCCGGGATATGCCTGGATCGTCTGACGGTAGGAAAAATAGACGATGGTGAGCAACACGATGATGCTGGCGCTGATCGGAACCATGTAAGCAATGCCCGCCGCGCCGAGAGGAATGAGCAGCGTCAGGGCAGCCTCTGGGCCGTAAGCCGCGGAACTGAGGGCGTCCAGGCCGAAGATTGGAATCCCCGCAGCCGGACCGACGCACTCGGCACGTGCTTCGTCCGACGCGAGAGGCCGCCCGAGAAGCAGATCCAGAACAGTCATACCTTATAAACTCCTTAGCATTCCTACAGGTGTTTCTTACCGCTCATGCTTTACGCTTACGAACGCTATGCTCAAAGCGAACTGTTTTGCGCTTACCTGATTGAGGTGCGTACTCAGAAACGCGGTAGACCGATGAACAATGCAACCATACTCGTGGTCGACGACGAGGCGCAAATTCGTCGAGTCTTGCGCTCGACGCTGTCCAGCAACGGCTATGACGTGATCGAGGCCAAAAACGGCCAAGAAGCCATTGAAATTGCTCTGCGGGAGCACCCTGATCTCATTCTCTTGGATGTAAACATGCCGGAAATGAATGGGTTCGAGGCTTGTAACAAAATGCGAATGTCCTTCAGCACACCAATCATAATGGTGACGGTCCGAAATTCGGAACAGGACAAGGTTCTCGCCCTGGATTCCGGAGCGGATGACTACGTCGTAAAACCTTTCGCAATCGGAGAACTGCTGGCACGGATTCGAGCTGCACTGAGACGCTCCAGCTCTGGAGAGCCGCTCCCAAAAATTGAGACTCCAGAATTGAGCATCGATCTCGAGAAAAGGAACGTGGAAGTGGGTGGAGAGAGAGTCCATTTGACTCCCAAGGAATTTGAGGTCTTGCGTACTCTCCTGGCACAGGAAGGGAAGCCACTCACACATAAGAGATTGCTGCAAACGGTCTGGGGGCCGGATCACGCCGAGGAAACTGAAAACCTGCGCGTGGTGATAAACCAGCTGCGCAAGAAGATCGAGAAAGATCCTGCGCATCCCCGCTACATCTTGACCGAGCCCTGGCTGGGATACCGCTTTCAGTTGCCAAGTCTGGCCTCCGAAAAACGCCCGCGCCACAAATCGTGACTCTTAGCGCTTGGTAGCTAGCGTATCGAGCTCCAAATTCAATTCCAAAACATTCACTCGCGCTTCCCCCAGAAATCCCAGGTCGCGGCCTCTGGTGTATTTCTGCACCAGAGTGCGCACCTCCTCTTGTTTCATACCGCGCGAATGAGCAACGCGGGAAATCTGGAAGTCCGCAGCCGCTGGAGAGATGTCCGAGTCAAGGCCGGAGCCCGAGCTGGTCACCAAATCCACGGGGATCGGAACTCCGGGGTTCTCCGTCTGAAGTTTTTGCACGTCGCCTTTCACCCGCTCGATCAAAGCCTTGTTTGTGGGTCCCAAATACGAGCCGCCGCTGGACGTCGGATCGTATCCAGTTCCCGCGCTGGAGGGCCGCGAATGAAAATAGCCGGGTCCGGTAAACGCCTGGCCGATGATTCGGGACCCCACGATCTTGCCGTTTTTCTCGATCAGTTGTCCATTGGCGCGATCAGGGAACAGCAACTGCGAGAGCCCTGTGACAACCAGCGGATACAGCAATCCAAAGATCACGGTCGTCACCAAAGTGAACCACAGCGAGATGAGAAGATTCTTTTTCATAGGTTCCTCAAACAACCCGAAGATACGTCAGCAATACGTCGATAAATTTGATCCCGATGAACGGCGCAATGATTCCACCCACGCCGTAGATCAACAAGTTGTTGCGAAGAAGGGCCGCGGCACCCAACGGCCGGTACCGCACTCCACGCAGAGCGAGTGGAATCAGAGCGATGATAATCAGCGCGTTGAAAATCACGGCCGAGAGGATGGCTGATTCCGGCGTGTGCAGATGCATCACATTCAGGACGCCGAGTACGGGGAAAGCCGCGGCAAACATGGCGGGTATGATCGCGAAGTACTTGGCAACGTCGTTGGCCACTGAGAACGTGGTGAGCGCACCGCGCGTAATCAATAATTGTTTGCCGATTTCGACAATCTCGATGAGCTTGGTGGGATTGGAGTCAAGATCCACCATGTTGCCAGCTTCCTTGGCCGCTTGCGTGCCGGTGTTCATAGCCACTCCGACATCCGCCTGGGCGAGAGCAGGGGCGTCGTTGGTGCCGTCGCCCGTCATGGCCACAAGCTTCCCTTTCGCCTGTTCCCTCTTGATGAGCGCCATCTTGTCTTCCGGCTTAGCTTCGGCGAGGAAATCGTCGACTCCCGCCTGGCGGGCGATGGCAGCCGCGGTCAACGGGTTGTCGCCCGTGATCATCATGGTGCGAATTCCCATGGCGCGAAGGTGGTCGAAGCGCTCCTTCATCCCTCCCTTGACAATATCGGTGAGAGCGATCGCGCCCAGCACGCGGCCGTTCTCTGCAACCAGCAGCGGCGTTCCGCCGGCATTCGAAATTTCTCGAACGCACACTTGCAGTTCGGCAGGAACGCTATTGCCACGGTCGGTGCTCAAACGGCTGATCGCCTCCAGAGCGCCTTTACGGATTTCTCGTCCATCCATGTCCACGCCAGACATTCTCGTTTGTGCGGAGAATGGAATGAAAGTTGCCGCGTGGGAAGCAAGGTCGCGTCCGCGGAGCTTGTAGCGCTCCTTTGCCAGCACAACGATGGAGCGTCCTTCCGGAGTTTCGTCCGCCAGCGACGAAAGCTGCGCGGCATCAGCCAGATACGCTTCTTCGACGCCGGGCGCGGGAAAGAACTGAGTCGCGGCGCGATTCCCGAGAGTAATTGTGCCCGTTTTGTCCAGCAACAGCACATCCACGTCGCCTGATGCTTCGACAGCGCGCCCCGACATCGCGATGACGTTTCGCTGAATCATGCGATCCATCCCGGCAATGCCGATGGCCGACAGGAGCCCTCCGATGGTCGTGGGGATCAAGCAAACGAGAAGCGAGACCAATACAAAGATGTTCTGCGGAGCTCCAGAGTAGATGGCAAACGGCTGAAGGGTCACAACCGCCAGCAGGAAGATGATCGTTAGACCCGCCAGCAGAATGTTGAGCGCAATCTCGTTCGGGGTTTTTTGGCGTGAAGCTCCCTCAACGAGCTTGATCATCCGGTCTAGAAATGTCTCGCCGGGATTCGACGTGATGCGAACTTTGATTTCATCGGACAGAACCCGCGTTCCACCGGTGACCGCGGAACGGTCTCCGCCGGATTCGCGGATAACTGGCGCGGACTCACCGGTAATCGCCGACTCGTCGACTGATGCCACACCTTCGATAACCTCACCGTCTCCCGGAATGAATTCCCCAACGGTGACAACGACAATGTCTCCGGAGCGAAGTTTCGAGCTGGCGAGGGTTTCTATACAGCCGTTAGCCCGCAAGCAGCGCGCTTGGGTGTCCGCCCGTGCTTTGCGCAACGTGTCGGCCTGCGCCTTGCCCCGGCCTTCGGCCATGGCCTCGGCAAAATTGGCAAAGAGTACGGTGAACCACAACCAAAGCGTGATCTGTAGCCCAAAACCGAGTTGCCCCGCCGCGCGAAACGCGTTCCATGTGAGCTGGATTGTCGTCAGGACGGCACCTACCTCCACGACGAACATCACCGGGTTTTTGACTATCGTTCGAGGATGCAATTTGACGAAGGAGTCCAGTACTGCTCTCCAGAGAATTTTCTTGTCCGCTAGCGACTTCACTTTCGACGGATGATGAAGATGTACCTGATCCATACGCACCTCAGAAAACCTTCCCTGCGTGCATCAGCAGGTGTTCGAGAATCGGCCCAAGACTCAGAGCCGGGAAAAACGTAAGTGCACTCACGATCAAAATGGTGGAAACCAGCAAGCCCGCGAACAAGCCGCCGGTCACCGGGAATGTCCCCGCCGATTCGGGTACCGTCTTTTTCTTGGCTAGACTTCCGGCAATGGCAAGCACCGGAATGATCATGAAGAATCGGCCCAGTAGTTGGGCCACGGCCGTGCTTGTGTTGTACCACATGGTGTTCGCGTTCAGGCCTCCGAACGCCGAGCCATTGTTTCCCGTCGAAGAGACATAGGCGTAAAGTACCTGCGACAATCCATGCGGCCCGGGGTTGGAAATGCTCGACGCACCAAAAGGCTTGACAATGGCGACGGCGGAAAAGCCAAGGATAGTGAGCGTCAAAATCAAAATTGCGAGCATCGCCATCTTCACGTCATACGATTCGATTTTCTTTCCTAAGTACTCCGGCGTTCGGCCGACCATCAGACCAGCAATAAACACCGCGAGAATCACGAACACGATAATGCCGTAGAGGCCGGCGCCCACTCCGCCGAAAACCACTTCGCCCAGCATGATGTTAATCAACGGAACCATGCCACCAAGCGGCGTAAAGGAATCGTGCTGACCGTTGATCGCGCCACAGCTCGCGTCGGTCGTCACGGTAGCAAACAAGGCGGAATTCGCAATTCCGAAGCGCACCTCTTTCCCTTCCATGTTTCCGCCCGACTGTAGAACGCTTACCCGCTGGTCGGTGCCCGTCAATAGAGGATTGCCTCTGGCCTCTGCCCAATAAGCGGTCGTCACCCCGGCCAAAAACAGGAACGCCATGGCCGCCCAAACCGCCCAGCCGTGGCGTTGTGAGCCCGTCATCCGACCGAGCGTGTACGTAAGGCCGGAAGGGATTGCAAAGATCAATACCATTTCAAAAAAGTTGGCGAGTGGGGTGGGGTTCTCGAATGGATGCGCGCTGTTGGCGCCAAAAAAACCACCGCCATTCGTCCCGAATTCCTTGATTACTTCCTGCGACGCCACCGGGCCTTGCGCAATCACTTGCTGCGTCACCGTCTGTGTTGTGGTCTTGCCGTCCGCGCCGGTCACCTGAACAGTTTGAGGCTCGATTAACTCCACCGTTGTATACGGCTTCAAGTTCTGTATGACGCCCTGGGACACCAGCGCCAGTGAGCCAATCAGACAGATGGGGAGCAGAACCCACAGGAGACAACGCGTCGCATCCACCCAGAAATTTCCGAGTTTGTCCGTTTCCTTGCGAGCGATGCCGCGGATCACCACGATGGCAAGGACAATGCCGACCGCAGCGGAGGCAAAGTTGTGATAGGCCAGCCCCGCCATTTGGGTGAGGTGGCTCATCATGGATTCGCCGCTGTACGCTTGCCAGTTCGTATTGGTGGTGAACGATGCAGCCGTACCAAACGCCAAACCAGGTTCTACGTTGCCGAATTTCTGAGGATTGAACGGCAGCCACTTCTGCGTGCGCTCGATGAGGTAAAGCAAAGCCATAGAAACGCCACTAAACAGGAGCATGGCGATGGCGTATTCGGTCCAGCGCATCTCGTGCTTCTCGTCGACGCCGATCAGCCTATATACGACCCTTTCCACGGGCCGCAGGATGGGATCCAGGAAAGTCTTCTCTCTATTGAACACACGCATTATGAAGACGCCCAGAGGTTTGGTGAGCAGAAAGATCACCAGAAGAAAAAAGATGATTTGAAACCAGCCATTCGCAGTCATGGTCAGAACTCCTCCGCCTTCAGCAGCGCGTACAGCAAATACCCGAACAGAAGTACGCAAATCAGCAGTAGTGCCGCATCACCAGCGTTCATAGAGTCACTCCTATTTCAAGCGTTCGCAGCCGCGAACGTAGAGAATCCCGATTCCAAAAAATAGCGCGATCGCAAAGACGAAAACGATGTCAAGCATGACTATTCCTACCCTCCCGACGTCTTGTACGAGATGTCCATGATCACCATGACCCTTCCTTGCGTCCCCACCACCATATGAGACCGACCGTCGCGGTTGTCTGATCCTTCTTCAAGACGCCTTGCTCGTCGGAAAGGAACGACGGCTGGTTCGAAAAATCGCGGCGCCATTCGTAGCGCATAAGAAATCCATCCGCCATGGTGTAGTCGAACGTGACGGTGTTCTCTTTCAACGCCTGATTGAGGCCGCTGAAGAGTCCGCCGCGGTCAGACAGATATTCCGCACGGCTGGCCAACGCGAGCTTCGGTGTGAATTGATACCGAATGTAGGCAGCGCCGCCGTCAACGTGGGAAGGAGCTGCCGACTGGCCAGGAGCTTGATTTTTCCAAAGGCGCTGAATGAAGTAATCGCCTTCCAATGCCACGCTCAGCTTCGGCGTCACCTGCCAGGTGACATAGCTGTCGAAGATGTGCGTTCTCCCATTCGGCGCCGGGCTGATGGCCGCGAAGCTTAGCCCCGGCTGCACCGGGATGGGCCCATTGGGCGGCACTACAATGCGATCGGGATGATCCTGTCCGAGGTAGTAGTTTACGGTCCAACTGACCGCCTTCATAGGCTTGGCAGAGAATCCAAACAGCTCATCCTTGAAGCCGTTGGTCGCTTCCACCTGGTTTGTCCCGTTTACCACCCAGTAGTTGAGTGTCAACCGATCGTTCACCGCATAGTTCATTCGCAATCCCATGTGGTAAAAGGGCAGGAAGTTAAACCAGTAGGACCGCGAATAGTCCGTTTGGTCCTTCGTGTAATTTCCTTCAATTCCGAGCGAACTGCCCCACTTGCCAAAGTCGATGTTCAAACCCTTTCCGATTGGAGCGACATACGTGCCGTACGCCTGAAAAATGTTTCTATAAATGTCCGGCCTCGGCTCGTTGGAAGGGTTCCCCTGCAATGTGTCCGTAGCTTGCCCGAATTGCAGATCCAGCCGACCTCCCCAGCGCCGGCCCTTCGCTACGTCTGTCGGATGATCGAAGACCACGCTGGCCTGATTCAGGCTGAACTCATTGCTCAACACGTCGTAGGCGCGCAAATAGTTCACGCGTCCCACCGGCGCATTGAAGTCGTACGCGTAGTAGCCATCGAGCCCCAGATTGATCGTCGTGTCGTGCAGAAAGTCAAGGATCTTGCTGTCCTCTTTCTGCGCGAGAATCTGCTGTTCCGGCGCGACCAGTGTTTCCACGACTGCCTCAGCCGCGGGCACAGCGGAAGTCGCCGACGGGGCCGGCTGAAACTGCTTGACCATGACTTTCAGCTCCGCGACTTCCGCTTCAAGCCTGCTAATGCGCTGCTGCATGGCTTGCGGACTCTCCACTGCGGATCCCGACTGACCCGAAGCTGCGGACTGCGCGTGCAGCGAGGCCCCGGACGCGCATATCGCGACGATCGCAACCATAACGATCTTCCCTGAGATACTTGCACCGTACTTCATACTCTCCATCCCATCCCGTGGGCAGCCTTCCATTGAGGCGGTAACACTGTGGATCAGAATTTCACGAGGATAGCCATGGTCGCGCGATTCTCGGTTTTGCGAAGATCCGGAAACCAGGTATTGCTCGGTGAGCCGTCGCAGGTCGCAAAACCGCTCAAGCACACCAGTCCCCCCGGTGTCGCCGTATTCCCGCCTGGGGGCGTCACGCCGCCGGAACCGGAGAAATAGGGGACATTGGCAGCTCGATGGTTGTACTCCCATCGAAACGTAATGTATTGGCTGGGCATCCAGTCAAAAGTCCCGGAAATATCCCAAGCCTTATATGGATCGCCAGGATTCTCTGTGAAGTAAGGTGTTCCGGAAGAAGCCGTCGCGCCGTTGATCGGCGGCAGCAACACCAAGTACCGACCCGGATTGTTGATCTGTCCGCCGCCAATTGTCAGACCGTACTTGTCGTGATCGAACCACAAGCGGTTGTAAATCATGTAGCCCAAGAAACTCTGCTTGGGACCTTTCGCTGAATTGCCGGCGCAACTCACCCCGCCACCATGCTCGCAGCCCATGTCGCCGGTGAGCGAGAAGGCGGCTTTGCTGAGAAAACTTTCGGGATGGTCGTAGTATTTCACTTCGATGCTGTCGTCCGTGTGATAGCGCACTCGGCCCGGCGTGTTCAGCGCGTCTTCCCCCAACATATACTGATTGCCCAGAATCGATAGCCATCCGTTTGGCCGCCACAGAATTTGAACTCCGAGGCCAGGCCGGTTGTTGAATCGCCCGTAGGATTGCCAGCCATTGGTAAACCACGGCTCGATCTTCAAGTGCTCGGTCGGAAAAATCTGCACGCGAACGCCGTTGAAGAACCATGGAGTGTTGGAGGAGACATAGGAAGGCTGGTAGGCCCAATTGTCGAACTGGTAGTAACTGAACAGGCCGACGTAGGACATGAAAATGCCGGCATCGACGTTGATTCCGTGCAGAGCGTTGAAGTGGTAGCCGCCGTAGGCCTCCGAGATATAGCGGTAAGCGTCGGCGAGATTCCATTGGCCGCGGGAAGGGCTGGCATCGTTGCGCGGTGTCGTCTCGGAATACATTCCAAATTGCGTCATCAGCCGCGCTCGGACATTGTCGTAGTGGAAATCACCACCGACGCCAAGTTGCGTCACTTGTACTTCATTGGATCGAAAAATTTCGCTCGAACCACCAATGGTGTCGTCTTTAGGATGGGCGAAGTCGTAAACGTAGTCGACGTCCGCTCTGATTTCCGGCGTGAAGAACTTCGTGTCCATCGGCGATTCTTTGGTTCGGGCATTGCCGTTCAGCCACGTGAAGTCGGCGAACGCGAACGGCTCGGCCTTTTGCGACTCGGCAGCGGACGTTTTTTCTTGCGTAGGGGTTGAGGTTGCGGTCGGGGTCTTCTCCGTGGGCATGACGTTTAGGCTGGGCGCAGCCGTAATGGCCGCGGGCGCTGCGCTTGCCGAATCGCTGGCCGCGGGGGAAGCGGGTTCTGGCGCGGAGACTGTTGCTGCCGCAGGTGCGCTCGAATTGCTTTTCGCTTCCATCTCGGCCATGCGCTTTTCGAGTTGCTCGATGCGGTCCAACAACAGACGTTCGCGCTCCGTCAGGGGTGCGGGGGCGTCCACCTTAGCCGCACTGGGCTTTGCCGTCTCTGTCTTCGCCGGTGGGGAATTGCCGTCCTTACCGTCTGCTAGTGCAAGGCCGGGCGTCGCGCTGAAATACCAAAATCCAGCCAGCACTAGTCCAATAGATCCCCTTTTCTGTCCGATCACACCCATTTGTCTCTCCTGTATAGCCATTTGCAAAAAAATTTCCGATCCTATGCCGACAGGGCACGAACAATGTGACTCACGTCACAGGTCGCGGCGTGCAAAATCACCCAATTAGATTCCCGCGCCCGAATTCCATGATCTCGCAATCATTTCGTGCACATTCCATTCGCACTCATGACAACCAGACGGCAACCGCGCGACCGCTCTGCCAGACTGGCAGGCCGCATTGACCTGGCCGCGAAGCGGCCATCTCCTCCTGCAGCCCTCCGGGAGCCGACGACATGCGGCCGTCTCCGCTCGCCGTCCTCATCGGCTTGGTTTTCAGCCGCGGAGTGAGTCGTTGTCTTGCGCTTCGTGTCCCGGCTCCAATGAATCAGGACGTAAACGTAGAAAGCACAAGCCAGCAAACAAATCGTTGCTAGGACGATGAGAGTCATAGCACACCCCACGCACGAGTTCAGCTGCCTTCTCCAGTTCAGTGGACTCGAAGACACAGCCGATCTTGCCAAACCAATAAAAGATAGCGAAACGCTGTTGAAGAAGTCCTCAGCGATTTATAAGGATTCCGTAAACAACGGTGAGTAGGTCTTAAGAAAAACAAGTACTTAGCGATGACGTCGGCCAGCTAATATTTTCGCGCTTGATTCAAGAAATCCATCCAACCTATCAACTCTTTGACGAAATCGCTCACGACTTCTTTACGGACGTCTCTGTATTTTCCAGACATTGCTGCGCGCACTTGAATCGCGCGCAAGGGAATAGGGGACTCGAACATGTTGAGCAAGGTATCGGCAATCTTGATTGCAGTCCTGTTGTCCGTGCCGTGGGCTATTGGCCAATCGACTTTTGGTGGCGTTGTTGGCGTCGTGAAGGATCCGAGTCAAGGCGCAGTCGCAGGCGCCCAACTTACCCTCACAAGCCTAGACGATGGCAGTCAGCGCAACGCCAGCACAGATGGCAATGGAGGATTTGAATTCATCAATCTCAAAGCCGGTCACTACGAATTGGTGCTTCACGCGGATGGCTTCGCCGACTACAGGGTTTCTTCAATGCAGCTCGACGCTCGCCAAAGCCTCCGCCTCGATATCTCTGTCAAACTCGCGAGCTCCTCACAAAGCATCGAAGTCAGCGGCGATGCCGGTCCGGTGATCAACACCGAAAACGGCACGATTGGCGACACCAAGAATTTCCAGCAGATTACTGGTCTTCCCGTAAACTACCGTGGCGCCACCACCAGTCCACTCGCGATGCTCGCTACCGTTCCGGGGGCGCAGCAAGACGCCAATGGCAACGTTTCCGTGGGTGGCGGACTTCCTTCCCAGGTGCAGTATTCCGTCGACGGCTCTTCCACCGTGAACATCCGCCAGAACGGCGCCCTTGGCAACATGAACCCGTCCTCCGAACTCATCAGCGAATTCAAAGTCACGCAGTTCAACAACAATGCCGAATTCGCCCAAATCGGGGACGTCACCATCTCCACCAAAAGTGGCGGCGATCAATTCCACGGCAGCGCGTTCGAATACTTGCAGAACGATGCCTTCGACGCCGAAGTCTGGAACTCCGGGGACAAGCCGCATAAGGCCTACAACACGTTCGGTGGCAGCTTGGGCGGCCCGCTCGCGTTTCCGAAGCTGACCCACGGCAAAGCCAAGACTTTCTTTTTTGTGGACTTCGAAGCCAATCGTCGGCGCTTTTCCACGCCCCTCTTTCTTTTTGTTCCCACCAACGCTATGCGTCAAGGCGATTTCTCGGCGCTCGCCACTCCACTCATAGATCCCTTCACCGGCAATCCTTACCCCAGAAACAAAATTCCCAGCGGCACTCAGTGCGCTAACGCGCAAGACTGCATCAATCCCGTCGCCACGAGCCTGCTCAACAACTATCTTCCGGCGCCCAATATCAATGTGAGCGCCGCCAATTTCGGCTCGCAAGCTAACTATTTGCAGCAAACACCGACGCCCAGCAATACCAACGGTTTCGATGCACGGTTCGACCGCACCATCACGTCCAAACAGTCCATGTTCGTCCGTTGGAGCTGGAAACACATCGCCGCGCAGTCCCTCACCGACGCGGCGCTCAACACGGTCAACAATTTCTTGCCGCCCGATCAAGACTCCGAGCACAACAACAACGTCATCGTTTCGCATAACCACCTGATCACAAACAATCTTGTGAATGAAGCGCGCTTCGGGCTTTCTTTCTGGCAGTTCCAGACTAAGTTCCCACTGCAAGGCGCGGCAGCAATCTCCGCTTTGGGGCTGACTGGCCTCGACCTCAGCGACCATCCGACCACCGGCGCTTTTCCCATCTTCAATTTCAGCGACGACTCCGGGAATTATTCGCCCATCGGGCGCGACAAAGACGGCGTGACCAAATCGCAGACCGTCCAATTCGCCGACAATTTGAGTTGGATGAAAGGCCGCCACACCATGAAGTTTGGTGCCGACGTGCGTCGCGTGCGCTACCAGGATCTCGAAAGCTTCGGCGGAGCAGACGATTTTGGTGCGTTCACCTTTGACCAGGGCATCTTCACTGGCAATGCCTTCGCCAACCTGCTTCTCGGTCTGCCCACCAAAACGTATGTCGCGCAATCCGGCCCCGACGTCCACGCCCACACCATTCAAACTGGTGTCTACGCGCAAGACGAATTCCGCATCAACGACCGACTCACGTTAACGTACGGTCTCCGTTGGCAAGCTCTTCCCGCATTCGTGAGCGACCTCGGCAATCTCACGGCTTTCGATATTCGCAACGGCGGCGTCATTCTCCCTGTCGGCAATCAGCCGCGGCCCGGGTTCCTCGCCAGCATCAACACCTGCAATCCCGATGACCCCACCAATCCCGCTGATCCTTGCGGCACAGCCACTGCGGTGGACACTGCCCTCGGCTGCGTGCCCGTATTGGGCTCTTCTCCCAGCATGCCCTGCGCTCCGGTCGAGTTCGCCAATAAAGTCGGACTCGGTCCCGGCCTTCGGGAGTTCTACGGAAAAAATTTTCAGCCGCGTCTCGGTTTCGCCTACCGTCCGTTCGGAAACAACAAGACTGTCGTCCGCGGCGGCTTCGGTGTCTTCACGATGACGAATCTCGGCCAGCTCTCCTTCAACACCACCAATATTGACGTCTCAGTCGTCCGCACCACCGCCAATTCCTTCACCAACGGCCAGCCCGCGTTTCAATTTCCCAGCGCGCGGACGCAAGATGCTCCCGCCGCAATCGTCGGCACCGGTGATTTCTACCAAAACACGCTCACCAACTACCGCGACCCGCAATCCGCGCAGTGGAATCTGACAATCGAGCGCGAACTTGCTCGCGACATCACTCTTCGCGAAAGTTACCTCGGAATGAGTTCCTATCGCATGAGCCAGACCGTCGATCTCAACCAGGTCGAGCCCAGCGCCACGTTCCCCAATCCTAACCCCAAGCCCTATACCAACTGGGGCCGCATTCTCTCCACCACCAACTCCGGCCACGTGAATTACAATGGCCTGCAATCTGAACTCAACATGCGCGCGCGCAGCGGCCTCACTTTCCAGGCCAGCCACGTGTGGGCCAAGAGCCTTGGCAACATTGGCGGCGATGCGCCCAGCACCTTCAATCCTGAAATTATCTACGGCACGCCAGTCGCGAACCGTTTCGATCTCGCTGCCAACCGCGGCAATATGGCCGACACGCGCCGCAACCGATTCTTGTTTTCCGCCGTCTACGATTTACCCGTCGGCCGGAATCGCCAATTCTTTTCGAACCTGAACCGCATCGCCGATCTCGCCTTCGGCGGCTGGTCCTTCAGCACCGTCAGCCTCTGGGAAACTGGTCCCTATCTGACGCCCATTACCAGTTCAAGTTATGATCCTGGGAATCTAAATCTTTCCTATCGCGGCGCGTTCCAGCGTCCCGATTGCATTGGTAACGGCAATGTCGCGAATTCCGCGACGGGCAGCATGTTTAACGCCAGTGCCTTCAATCCAATCCCCTCAGGTCCCGTTGGAAACTGCGGCGTTGGCATTCTGGAGGGCCCTGGCACTACGACGGTCGCCGCGGGACTTGCGAAGACATTTCGTGTGACCGAGCGGATGCGCCTCCGCTTTGAAGGTACTTTCACGAATCTCTTCAACCATCCGAACTTCGCGCCGCCTCCGACGAACGTGACCTCGTCGGCCTTTGGTGTAGTCCAAAGCGTTCAGGCCGCCGAGAACAGCGGCAACCGCACAGGGCAGCTCGGCCTGCGGTTTGAATTCTAGCAACCGCCCATACGTAGTTCTTGTTCTGGCTCTCTAAGGAAATAGACGTGCGGTCGGCCCCGCTTGGAAGGCCGACCTGGCCCCACGTCGTAGTGCTGCTCACTTAACTGCGACTCAAATCAGCGATATACCATATCTAAACTTTACATTTGCCTAGGTATGCGGAAGGCGTCAGGATGCTCGCGAAACAGGGCTGTCCAACGGTCCCTTCGTTCCCAAGATATGTACCTTCGCCTAAGGAGGAGAGCAGATGAAAAAGCCAGTGTTGATTTCTATAATCGCCTTCCTGACCTGTATGCCGGTCAAGGTTCGGGCAGGACAGAACGGAAGCGCAGCTCAGGATCGCGGCGCTGAAACAAGTAAGGTGTCTGGAAAGCCGACCAGCCTTTCGGGCAAGGTTGGCACCGATGGTAAAACGCTGACGGCGGACAAGGACAGCAGGATTTGGACGGTTAGCAACCCTGAGGTCCTAAGCGGGATCGACGGCCGGCACGTAAAAGTAAAGGCACACATGGACGCGGCCCAGAGCCGAATTCAAATCCTGTCCGTCAGTGCGGTTGCCGAGGAACGAACTGGCACAAAGTTCGGCGACGCTGCGTTCAGAAGGTGAGCGATGCAGCAATGAGCAGAAGGTCGCCGCTGGATTGTCGAGCTCAAAACGAAGATCGCGATTGAAGCGGCAGCCATTACCGGACACGAACCTAACTAGAACCCAATTCTGCCGATTGCGGGTCGAGCATCCGACCGCTGATCTCCGTACATTCTGAGACCAACGCATATATATTCCTTCCAGCCAACGTTGCGGCGTCTATCTCGGCGATCAACAAGACCGCGGTTGCCAAGTCCGCACTGTACTTGAGACAAAACTTGTCAATCCTTCCTGGAAGCTCGACGAGTTCCGTGATACGGCCACATACACTACAGTGACCGATCGATTCCTCACTGACGTTCTCCAAGTTGAGTAGCACTGCTTTTTCTTTCTCGGTCCCCACGATGCTTTGCCCAGATATCATCGCGAGACAACGGGCCTATCCGGCTCGTAGATCTCGCCGTAGAACAGTCCAATGGTAAGAAAAGACGCGTCAGAAAGTCCTGACCGGTTAATTAGAAAACTGTTAGTCCTGAAGAACGGCCTCGGTGGACCATTTTCACTCCATCGAAGGTTCCCACCTTTGCGCTCGTTCTCCCTGCATTGTGGGCCTACTATTTAAGGTTTACACTGATGTTTACAATGCGCCTCTCCGAACTACCAAGGCCGAGTCCCGAGCGTCTCCTAAAGCAGGTGCAGGCCGAAGAGAACAAGCGCTGGGGCGCGAAACTCAAGATTTTTCTGGGGTACGCGCCTGGCGTGGGTAAATCCTATCGCATGCTGGATGAAGCCCGGCGGCGCCACGATCGGGGGGAGGACGTGGTCGTGGGCGCCGTTCAAGGGCAACAATCCGAAGACGTTCAGGGACTTTTGCGGAAACTGGAGCTGATTCCGCCGCTCCAGACACCTGCGGGGCAAACCGTCGATCTCGATGCTATTCTCCGCCGCGCACCGCAAGTCTGTGTCATTGATCCGCTCGCCGCCCAGAATCCTCCTGGAAGTCGGAACCCTCACCGTTGGGAGGATGTGCAGGAGCTCTTACGCAACGGAATCTCGGTGTTGTCGAGCGTCAATCTGCTTCATGTCGAGGAGTACAAAGAAAAAGTTCAAGCGATCACCGGCAAAAACACCAATGAAACCATTCCGAAGTCGTTCTTGCTCGCCGCCGACGACATCGTGATCGTGGACGTTCCACCAGACCTCTGCCTCTGGCGGCAAGGAGAAAAGCTCACTTCGACGGGAATCAGCAATTTCCAGGAGCGTCGGCTCTCAGAACTTCGGGAACTCGCCTTGTTGCTGACCGCCGAAGTGGTTGATGCGCAACTAGAGACCTATGTTCATGCGCACGGCATCGAGCCTGTTTTTGGAACCCATGAACGTTTTCTCGTCTGCATGACACCGCATTCCAATGCATTGGCAATGATCGAAAGCGGAAATCGCAACAAGGATCGCTTTCAGGGAGAACTCTACGCGGTGTACGTGTGCGAACCCGGCAGGTCCAAGAGGGAGAGAGTCACGATTCGAAGGTATTTCGATTCCGCGAAAAAAGCCGGCGCCTCGACCGAAGTACTGGAAAGCAAGGATCCAATATCCGCGATTGTCGAGTTTGCCCGCGAGAAACGCATCACGCAAATTTTCATCGGGCACAGCGACCGCAACTCGTGGCGTGATCGTGTCTTCGGCGACCCGGTGCTGCGGCTCATTCGCGCGGCCGAAGGCATCGACGTCCGAGTCTTCCCTCACTAACTCAGCCAATGCCCGAATCTGCGGACACTTCACGTGGCAGTCTTAAAGTTTATTTGGGTTATGCGGCGGGCGTTGGAAAGACTTTTCAAATGCTCGCGGATGGCCGTGCTGCCGCGCAACGGGGAGTCGATGTCGTCGTTGCCTACTTTCAACTGCATGCGCGCCCGGATACGATCGAGCAGGTCCAAAGTCTCGAGACAGTGCCGCATCGCAAGATCGAATACCGAGGCAAAACATTCGAGGAGATGGACACGGAGGCAGTGTTGCGTCGCAGGCCAAGCATTGCATTGGTCGATGAATTGGCGCACACCAACATTCCTGGCTCGGCTCGTACCAAGCGTTGGGAGGACGTTCAAGTCTTGCTGGACGCTGGCATCGAAGTGTGGACCACGATGAATGTCCAACACATCGAAAGCCTCAATGATCAGATATGGCAGATCACCGGAATCCAGGTTCGCGAAACGGTACCTGACGGAATCGTCCGGCAAGCGGCGGAAATTGTAGCAGTCGACGTCACACCCGATGCATTGCTGAACCGCCTAAAACGCGGAGCCATTTACAAGCCAGAGATGGTGGAGAAGGCGCTCGCAGGATTTTTCAAGGGCTCCAATCTAGGCGCGCTCCGCGAGTTGACGCTTCGCCAAGCAGCTCACGAAGTTGACCTCAGGCAGTCAGCATACGATGAGACACGAGGATTTCAGGCCCCGCGAATTTCCGAAACGCGCGCCAGCGGAACAACAGATGACCACCCGAAGGAACGCATTCTCATCCATATCACCGCCGACCCTTCCACCGCCATGCTCATCCGTCGAGGACGCCGCGTGGCCGATTACCTCCGTGCAGATTGCACCGCGCTCTTCGTTCACCTGACTCCCGAACTGTCGCAGTTACCGGCCGAGGAACGACAGGCAGTCGAGAAACATCTTCGCTTCGCGCGAAGTCTCCAGATCGGAACGCGCATCCTTGGCGGCAGCGATATCGCCACGACGGTGGTGAATTTCGCTCGCAAAACCAAGTCACGCAAATCTTTGTGGCAAACATACAAATTGGTCTTCTGGAACGGCTACGTCGGAAGAGTTTCGCCGAGGACATCGTACGTTTAGCACAAGACCTTCAAGTTACCGTCGTGGCCGACCGCAGTCGCAGACCGGGGCTCTAGCCGTATTGGGTTGGACGAAGTCGACGATTGCGCATCTCTCGCTCGCGGTCCAGCGGCCTTCGAGGAGATTCCCCTTCTTCGAATTGCCACCCACCGTGGCTCGCCTGCTTGGGAGGCAGACGCGCTGGACTCAGAATCCAGTGGTACTTAGTACCGCGTGCGCTCGACCCCTTCCTCCGGGACACCTTCTTTTCGTTTCCTTTAAACAACTGCGATTTTTGCGTTTTTCAAAGCTTTTTGTTGAATTAATTTTGTAACCCTCTGCAATGGAATGAAGAGAAAATCGCGTGTTCGAGCCCTCACTGAATACAGTAAATCGACCACAACAAGTGTACTATACTGGTCTATAGTATATTGATTCCGCGGCCAGACAAGCTGAGGCAAAGAAAACCTTCTGCCTGATTTAGGTAGCGGCGCGAATTGTTGAGGTTGCTCGGCAAAGGACAAAGTCAATGAACCAAGCAAATGTAAAGGAATCAGAAGCCAGGGTTGCCGGACTGCATCGCGGAATCACCTCACCAAACCAAGCCGACCACGAAGCCGGGCATGACCAGGGACACGCGCTGAATTGGCGGGACATCAACCGCGTGTTGTTCGTCGCTGCCGCAGCGGGAGCCATCTGGTTTCTACATGGGACACCAAATGCCTACTTCACCTATCTTGGCGTATTTTGCACACTCGTGGGTGGTTTCCCGATTTTCCATGAGGCCTACGAAAACATCGTTCAGCGCCGCATGACGATGGAGCTTTCCATGGCCATCGCCATCGTGGCTGCTCTGGCGATCCGTGAGATCTTCACAGCTCTTATCATCACACTGTTTGTCCTCGTCGCCGAAATCCTGGAAGGGCTGACGGTCGGCCGCGGGCGCACAGCAATCCGCCATCTAGTCGGTCTCTTGCCCACGACCGCCACGGTGCGTAGAAACAAATCATGGCGAGATGTCGAGACGAACGAAATCGTTGTGGGCGACATCGTTCTCGTCAAGCCCGGGGCTCGAATTCCCGTGGATGGGGCCGTTGTCGGAGGTCATTCCTTCGTAGACCAGGCAACCATCACAGGCGAATCCATGCCTACCGAGAAAAGCAACGGGACATCGGTATATGCTGGCACGATCAATCAATCCGGTGCGCTCGAAATCCAGGTTGACCGAATGGGGCGCGATACCACATTCGGCAAGATCATAGACGCAGTGGAACGGGCGGAAAAATCGCGTGCTCCCATTCAAGGAATTGCAGACCGTCTCGCGGGGTACCTGGTCTACTTCGCGCTCGGAGCCGCGGCTCTCACTTTCCTAATCACCCACAACATGCGCTCGACGATTTCGGTTGTTATCGTGGCCGGGGCTTGCGGAATCGCGGCAGGAACACCTCTGGCGGTCCTTGGCGCAATTGGACGTTCCGCGCAACTCGGCTCCATCATCAAGGGTGGGCTCTACCTGGAATCGCTCGCGACCATCGATACAATCCTGCTCGACAAGACGGGCACTCTAACTTATGGAACTCCTGAGGTAGTTGAAGTTTGTCCCGCCGACGGCGTTCCCGCCGCTTCCTTGCTGCAAGCAGCCGTGACAGCGGAATTGCGTTCCGAGCATCCGTTCGCCAAGGCCATTTTGAAGAAAGCATCCAACATGGGCATCTCCGTCGAAGAGCCGGAGAGATTCGAATACACTCCTGGGAAAGGAATCGTCGCGGCTCGTCAAAATATTGAAATCATCGTGGGCAACCGGCTCTTTCTTGAAGGACATCGGGTAGCGCTCTCTGCCACCACGGCTTCGCAGACAGATTCGGAAATCTTTGTGGCGCGGGAACACACGTTCCTCGGAACGCTTGTCGTTGCGGATATGCTCAGGCCCGAGGCAACTAAAGCCATCAGGGATCTCAAATCGATGGGGTTGAAGACTGTTCTTCTCACCGGGGATTCCAAAACTGTGGCCGAGGACATCGGCAGAAAGCTGGGCGTAGACGAGATTGCCGCTGAACTCCTTCCGGAGCACAAGCTGGAATTTGTCAGCAGGCTTATCGAGGCGCGGCATAAAATCGTTATGGTCGGTGATGGGGTCAACGACGCTCCCGCACTAATGAAGGCCACCGTCGGTGTGGCAATGGGCGCAGGGACGGATGTAGCGCGGGAGAGCGCGAACGTCGTTCTGATTGGCAATGACCTTTCGAAGCTCGTCGAGACCCTCTCCATCGCCCGGCGCTGCCGCCGCACGATCATGCAGAACTTTGTCGGAACTCTGGTAGTCGACAGCATCGGAGTCGGTTTGGCGGCTTTCGGATTTCTCAATCCCCTTCTAGCGGCCTTCATTCACGTTTCCTCGGAAATGGCGTTCATTTTGAATTCCGCAAGGCTGCTTCCGCCAGTTTCTTCCGCCAAGAATCTGGTTCGTGGATTCTCTCTTCAAGCGCCAACGGCGACCCACGAGTAAAAATGATTGTGGGATGGTGGACAGCCTGTCGGAATGCGGGTGGAGCAGGATGAGTCAAAACGATGAGTTTTCGCTGGTCACAAAGCGACTGGTTATCGGCCAAGTCGCGGTTTGCCTGGGATGTTGCTGTGGGAACACTGCCAACGGCAGGCCTGCGGTTCCGGTTGACTGGCTCAAGGCAGAATGGCGTGCCAGAGGACTGCTAAAGCGAGTTCAACTTTCGATCAGTGGTTGTCTGGGACCATGCGATCTGCCGAATGTGGTTACCATCTCGAACGAAAATGGCACTTTGTGGCTCGGGGGATTTACAGAATTCGAGCAGTATCGGGCTTTGGTTGACTGGGCAAGTCAGTCGAGAGACGCAGGTGAACTGCTACCCCTTCCGAAGGAATTCCTTCAACACACCTTGAATCCATTCCGTTGACAGAGTTGTCGTACTCGCGTGCGAGAACATTTTCAGGCATCAGACATAACTCAGTCGACAAAGTCGAGGGTCATGCCTTCGTGGCGGTAGAGAAGTCCGACGAACTTGCCATAGTCGGGAGATGCCACGTTGTTGTAAACCGTGTTGAAATTCCTATGATTGGTAACATTCAGCGAGTAGGCTCCGAGGCGGAAGTGATGGTCTTTCCCGTTCTTACCTTTCCAAAACGGTATCCGAAATGTGCGATACGCCTTGAGGTCGAGTGAGAAAAACGTCGGGAATCGCTGCCCGTTCGGCGTGCCCACATACTGCTGGGTGACGTCGACCGACGAGTAGGGGAAGCCGGAGTGAACGTCGACCAGCGGACTGAAAGTAATCTTCCATGGCAGGCCGAAAATTCCCCAAGTGATAAAACGATTTGGAATATCGGAAGCCAGGATGCCGTACACGTTGGGGCGGAAAACAGGCGCGGCGAAGGGGATTATGACGTTGGAAATACTGTTGAGGTCGCCGCGAGCGTGGCTCCAGATGTAGGACGCTTTGAACTGATCGCTATCGCGAAAGGTATAGTGCACGGAAGCTTCCAGTTCGTGATACTTGGAGGAGCCGGTGTTGGTGAGCCCCATGAAAGACTCGTCCGTTGGCGCTGCCGCGGTGAACGGCTCCACCACGAAGAGATAGCTTGTGCGACTGTTGAGGTAGCTCACATCGAGCTGCATGTTCTTGCGCAATTCCCGAACCGCGCCGACATTCCAGGTAAAGTTGCGGGGTGTGGTATCTGGTTGCGCAGGCAGGACCGGGGAAGCCAGCGGATTCAGGCCTGCCGTGTAGACGTTGGTATAGGTGACGGGAGGCGCTATCGGCACGCCGGAGGTATCGAATTGAGTGATCGTTCGTGCAGGGTTGTCCGCCCAATTGGCAGCGAGCAGCGGAAGCACGCCATAAAACAGACCTGCGCCGGCGCGAATGACTGTCTTTTCATCCTTGCCAGGCGCGTAGGCCAACCCCACCCGCGGAGCCGCAGCCGCTGGCCGGCCGGTAGTCTCCGTGCTCAGGCGGAGTCCCAGATCGGCGCTCACATGCGAATTCAACAGCCAATGGTCCTGCGCGAACGCGGCAAAAATGCTATCGGAAGGCGTTTGCGCAGGGACCGAGCTAAAATTGACCGTTTCCGCGAGCGAATTATCCCCTCTCAGAATTTGAATGGGATGCGATTCCGTGGTTCCAAAAAAACTCCGCCAGTCGATATCCACGCCCACGCGGATTTCATGGGAGCCGTGCCACTCTTTCTTCGAGAACTCGTATGTTGAGAGAAACTGAAATTCTTTGCCGCGACGGGACCACGTGTTGAAGTAATTCCCGCCATAGCCTTGGGGAGTGATCAGCATGTCCTCCGGGCCATAGCCGTGGGCATTGCTGTCGAATCGCGTGTATTGCCCCACGATAGAGAGGAGGGCGTGGGACGCGAACTCGTATCGATCCGACAGGGCGATTGTCGCGCCGCTCTGATTCAAGCTGTTGGAGGCGGGCTGCGGAATCAGTGCGCTGATGTCGATATGGTCCGTCCGCAACGGAAATGCATTCACGGTCAACGTCAACAAGTGGTTCGTTCCGAGAATCGCCTCCACTGTAGAATACGAATTAAACCCTTGCTTCTTGCTGATGTCATACGGCCAGGGCAAACCTTCCACGGTGGTTTTCTTCATTTCATACTGGAAGGCTTCCGAGAAGAGTAATTTGTGAGCGATCAAAGGGACGTCGAAGGTGATGGAGGGATTTGCGCCGCCCAGTCCAGACATGTGCCCATTTTTTCCCAAAACTGTGATTCCGAGCTTAGTGACATTGAAGTCCAAGCTATCCGCGGGAAATTTCGTTGCGATGGTGGTCAACCCACCGGAAAAACTCCCAAGGCTTGCGTCGTAAGGTGTCTTGTAGACCGCAAAAGATTCGACCGCATCGGTTGGCACAGTGATGCCAAAGCTGCCGGTGACCGGGTCGGTGTTCCGCGTCGAATTGATGATCAGGAGGCTTTGATTCTCGTCGGAGCCTTTGAATACGAGTTTGCTGTCGAGCGTCCGCACCACGCCCGGAGTTATGGGAATCACTTCCTTTACTTGTTCCTGCTGAGTGGGTAGGGTAACCAACTGCGTATTGGTAACTACAGAGACTGGGGCGGAGGAGCTCTCGGTGGACATGATCGTCGCCATTCCCGTCACCTGCACGGTCTCCACGACGGTCGCGACATCGAGACTGAAATTCTGAACGCTCTGCTCTCCGTCTTTCAGAAGCACCGCTTTTTCGGCTCTTTTGAAGCCCGCGCCCTGGACAGAAATCAAGTAGTTTCCCGACTGCAAATTATGGAATTCGTATTGTCCGTTCTCGTCAGTTTCGGCGGTCGCCGGAACGCCTATGGGTGGATTCTTGGCGAGCTTTACGGTCGCTCCCGCCAGTACGTCACCATTTTGTGTAGTAACTGTGCCCTTCAGAGAGGTGCCAGGACCGTTCGCGGCGTCGGACGCCTTCTGGGCAAACGCGACAAGCGGCGTGAGGAGAAAGAAAAGTGCGCCCGCCATTGGCAAGAACCATTGCCGAGGCCGAGCCGAAACACCATCGCGGTCGTACGTAAGCCTTGTGAGGCGCCAGTTCTTTGGGCTCAACCGGGAAATCAGGATAAGCCAGTGTGTACATGTTATTTGCAGTTAGGGCCCTAGTACCCATAGAGCACTTTAACCCGGACAAGATTCTCTGCCCAAAACCCGTTGACTTATGTGCTTCATCTTGTGGCCAATTCTGCGTAGGAACTGAACGAGGCTTGGCTGGTATAAACTCTTCCGCTCAAGCGCATGTCGTCCTTTTCATACTCCTCGACTCCGCCAAGCCTAAATCTCAAGGCTCGCTAGCCAATGACTGTATCAGGGGCACATTCCGGTGACGCCAAAACAGCTGGTTATCGGCCAGGGCGCGGTTTCCAAAGGATGTTGCTGTCTAGCTAAAGGCTAGTTCCCAATTCTCTCGCGAGTAGTTCCGTTCGATTCGCCACTGTCGCAGGCACCTTTGTCCAGCCAGTGAACATGCCCTTCTTCATCAATTTCCAGCTCTGCGATAGATAGGAGGGCCTGCCAAATCCGGGTGTGCCTCGACCTCCATCTCGACGAATCGATGGGCGAGCTTGACGTAGTCCCCCTTCACCCAATCCGGATGAGACTTAACGTACGCGCGGATGCGACCATTGAGACCCAGAAAATATCCGACCCGCGAGTACGACGGGGCAATGCTCTCAGACCGCTCCACATTTACTCTCCCTGCTGAATTGACCACCAGGCCTCTGACGATCAGCGCAATCTGTCCATTTTGGATGCCCGCGAAAATCACCTCGGTTGCCTTGTTTGCTATCGTCCGGCCAAAGTCGGCTGGATCTGCGGCACGAATGTGACGAATCGCTCGTTCGTAAGGAATCTTTGAAAACCGGAGAAACGCTTCCGCTTTCGCCCGAAGGTCACCAGGGTACCGGCATGCGGCGTCGGCAAGTTGCCGCAAATGGAATGCCGTTGTCTTCTCTTCGTAAAGACCCGCTATTGCGATTGTACAACCAGGTCCAACGATGATCTTGCACTCGGAAACCGAAGCAAGTTGGCGATTCACGCGACAATCGGCTGCGATCACCACGCGGTGATTCATGTTATCGATTAACGCGACCACGCTGGTAGCGGTTGCCACGGCGGGCCAGAACACTGTTCCGGTTGTGAGTAAGACAAGCAGCCGGACCACATCAGCAGGATTCCATGCCGTCCTCGAACTTGCCGCGTCTGGGGCTTTCGATGGGAGATGAAAGACGTATTTCATTTCAAAACCAACCCCTTGTGCTCTTCGACAAGCCTTCGCGGAGTGGCATTTTCTTGGCCGCTTTGCTCATGCCGGATCGGTTCGCTTTCATGGCCTTCCTGTCCAATAGGAACTGTGTTGGTCGCGTCCCCGTTAGGCGAAAGAGTCAAATCGTCCGCGGCGATTTGAGGTTTACTTGTCAGCGGGCTTTCCGTTTTCATCCCCCTGGCTTCCAATCCGCTTGCGTCCCCGCACTACGTCGCACTTATGCCGAGACCCAAGTTGGACCGCATTATTGTGCAGCTCTGGAAGCATCTTGGCTAACCGAAGGACATCGCTTTCCAATATTCCTACGAACAGTTCTTTTCGAATACTGTCGAAGACTGATGCCAGGGCCCGAGCTACCTGCTTTCCCTTTGTAGTGGGTTTGAGGATCGAAAACCGCCGGTCGTATGGATCAATTTCGCGCGTGAGCAAACGGCTTGACTCAAGACGGTCGACGAACCGCGTGATCTTGCCTTTATCTCTTCCGAGAGCAATCGCGAGTTGTCCCGGCGTTATTCTCCGGGCTTCTACGCAGCGAAGGAGCACGCTTGCTTCTTGCACCGTCATACCAAATCTTAGGAAGCGCCGATCGAGAGAAGTCTGTAGCTTTATGCACGTTTGGAACAGCCAGGATGTCAAAAGGTCCTTTCGCCATTCCTGACCTCGCAATGGCTTGGACAGGCCTCTACCCGAGGATGCGACAGAAACGCTTACCACCTTTCGGCCCCGTCCTATTTGGGCGTGCTTACCCATTTCTCAAGCCTCACCCGAATCAGCTCTTCTGGCTGGTTCGACCGGATCCAACGCCAGGTTGGCTTGTAGCCTTTCACGATTACGCTGACGGCAAATTCTTCGGCCGTCACTCTTGGAAATTCCGCAATGCCGTTCTTGTCCGTTTTGAGTTCAATTTCCTTCTTTTCTTCAGCAGATTCTTTTCTGCGCCAATAAACCAGAGAGACGGAGGCATCTTGAATCGGAAGATCAGTCTCAGAATCTGTGACTTTGAAACGGAACTGATAGCTTGTTTCCCGGGACGGTTTGGTCTGAGCGTGAGTCCGCGCTGCAGAGCTGACTGGAGGCGGGCTTAAGAAAACGCAGACCCAAATGACGGTGTGGACGACCGCCGTTCTTCGCCGTTCTCCGCTTCTGGCCGATGATCTGACCTGGATTGCCATGGATCACCTGCGAGACTTCATTTGCCCCGGGCTCTTTTGCCCCCTTCTATAGGCCTAGAAGCCCCGCGAGGCTTTCAAGCTCATCCTCGCGGAGCACTTTCCCGTCAGTGTCAACCTTAGAAGTGAAAACCGAGTTCGGCCGTCAAGGCACGCGGCGTTACTTAGTGTGTCCCGCTGAACGTGGAGAGGAAGTTGTATACCGCAGTCTTGTCCGCCACGTTGATCGCCGTGAGCCGAGCACTCCACTTAAAACGGTCGCCGTGGAAAAGGTTGTCGTGCCCGATGGCCACGTCAAACAAGTTGCGCGCGGCCACGCGCGGCGGATTCTTGTCGTCATTCTCGGTTCCCGCACCCGGGATCTGCAGTAATGTGGAGCCGTACTGCGATGCAGGACAGAGGGAATTGGGACTGATAGGCGTGGTCGGTGTAGCGTGAACCGTCCCGCAGAAGAGCCCAGCCTGAAACTGCTGATCTGGCGTCAAGATCGACGCGTCGACTACCGTATCGCTGCCTAGCGGTCCGTTGGCGCAGTTGCCCCCCGCACAAGGCACCGGGCCGGCCACTAGACCGCTGTCGTATCGCCAATTGAAGCCAACCCACGGCCCGCGCTTCAAGAACTGGTATTGCACGTGGGCCGTTAGATTAAACTTCTCGTCGTGGTCAATACGGAACACCGAGGAACCCCCCGGCACCGCCCCGACACCGCCAATTTGTGGAGTGAAGAATCGCGCCGCTACGCTTGACATCACGACGAGTGCTGTAAAGCCGTGGTAGTTCGGCACACTCGCGCGGATGGCATAGCCAGGGATCTTCGAATTATTCCAAGCGATCGGAAAAGTGATCGGTGTCGCACCCAGAATGCTGAAGTCGTAGGAGTTGTGCGTGTACTTCCAGATGTACTCGCCGTCCACGACCAAATACTTCCCGAAAGCTTGCTGCAATCCAGCATGGAACTCATTGCGGTACCCGGCCGGCAATACACTGGGGGCGGTACTGACAAGCCCGGTGTTTGGGTCTGTGCAGCCTTCACCCGCTAGTGCGAAAAGGTTGGCGACAACTACGTCTTTGCAGCCCACGCTGGAGAGCGCTAGGTTTTCGTTGAACGGGCTTTCCAGGGTTCGCGCGTAAGAAACGCGAAGGACTGTGTTCGTCCGTTTAATATTGTAGGCAATGCCAAGACGAGGCTCCGCCTGGGACTGTGAGGTAAAGCCGTTATAAATGTCACTGCGTATTCCCAGGTTGAAGGACCAGTTCCTCACAGTGATCGTGTCCTGGATCGATTGACGGTGTTTTAGTTGGGCGATGTGTGTTTTCTGTTATTGGAGTGGCCGCCTGGAAATATGGCGGTTGCGCCGACCCGGTGATGGGGCTAGCGCGATTACGAACGAAACATCTGTGGTAATTCTGAATTAAGCAGAGGGCGGAGCGCGGGAGGGTGCATCGTGGAAGAAAAACTCTTGGTAATTCGTTGCAACAAACGGTTGAACGTATCCGATCGCGAGAAGAGGACTAAACAACGATGGGGCTAGCGCTTTCGGACCGGAGCCAATGTGCACCGCTTGGCAGACTTGGCAAGCGGCTTCATCTTGTCCTTTTGCGTGGGAGTGATCTAGGGCTTGAGCAACGAACACTACGAACAGCGCGGCCAGGGAAAGAGCTAACACCCTAACCAGGTCCAGCCTCATCTTGTGCTTGCAAACCATCTAGATTTTCAGACTACCCCAATGTTCTCTTTGAACGCCAGGGTTGTTTCGTAGTGAGCACCCCTGCGACCTGCGGAACTCGCCTAAGCAGGCGTTTAATTACTGTACTGTGGGATAGTATCATTGAACCATGAGGGCGTGAAGAGGAATGGCACATACCACCAAGGACAAAGAAAAGCTCCTAAACCGTGTCAGGAGAATAAAGGGCCAGATTGAGGCGATTGAGAGGGCCTTGCACGAAGACCATGAATGCTCGAAAGTGCTGCAAACCATTGCAGCTTGTCGCGGCGCAATCAACGGACTTATGGCTGAGGTGATGGAAGGACATGTTCGCTATCATGTCATCGACCCGAAATCTAAGCCGACCTCGGAGCAAGCCGAGGCTGCAGAGGAACTCATTGAGCTGGTGAATCGATACTTGAAATAGATGGAGTCAGCCCTCGCATCCTCCGCAACTGGCAGCCTGCATTTACCTTGCACGATATTTAGGTGTGTTATAGCCCCTATACGAATTGAAAGATAGTGAGGAAGTGGCTCGATTAGAGCGTCGGTTTCTTGCATTGAAGCCGCGTCCGGGTTTTAGTCCTCGTTAACGAACCGTAACTTCAGGAGGACCAACAAACGGACTTTTGTTAGGTACAAATAATCCTTTGGAATCTTATAAAGCTATGATATATAAAGATTTGTAATGAAATCTAATGCGGACATTGAATCGGACATCATGGCGGCAGTTGACCGCAGAGAGTCGACTGACCTCATGGAGCCCTTGCTCATCGGTGAAACCTCCCGTCACCGCGGGGCACTCACCGACTTCGCTGTTGAACTAGCGCAGAAGGCAGCGGGGTTTCGCCGGAGCCTGCCAGAGAGTCTGGTGACCTCACTCGCCGACCTCGTGCGGGCTATGAACTGCTACTACAGTAACCTGATCGAAGGGCACGATACTCATCCTATCGATATCGAGCGTGCCCTCAAAAACGATTATAGCAAGGACCCCCGCAAACGCGATCTGCAGCTCGAAGCGAAAGCACACATCACTGTCCAGAAATGGATTGACGACGGCGGCCTGAGAGGACGCACGGTCACCAGTGACGGCATTCGTGAAATCCATCGCCGCTTCTGCGAACTGCTGCCCGAGAACCTGCTGCTGCTGGAAGACCCGCAAACGAAAGAACGTGCAAAAGTTGTCCCTGGCGAACTGCGTCGACGAGATGTGAAGGTCGGCACCCATGTCCCCGTCAGCCCAGGCGCAGTGCCACGCTTTCTGAGGCGTTTCGAGGAAGTCTACGGACACCTGAGCAGAACAGATTCCATTCTTGGCGCTGCGACAGCGCATCACCGCCTGCTCTGGATTCACCCGTTTCTAGACGGCAACGGGCGCGTTGCACGCCTGATGTCGCATGCGATGTTGCTGGAAACCCTCGATACGGGAGCCGTCTGGTCGGTAGCACGCGGTTTGGCGCGTAATGTCGAGGCTTACAAGAAGCACCTTGCCGATTGTGATGGACCCCGTCGTAGCGACCTTGACGGCCGCGGACAACTTAGTGAGGAAGCGCTGGCCGAATTCACCAGCTTCTTTCTGCGCGTGTGCATTGATCAGGTCGCGTTCATGGAAAGCTTGGTCCAGCCGGATCGGCTGCGTACGCGCATCGTTATGTGGGCGGAGGAAGAATTCCGGCTTGGCAATTTGCCACCGAAATCGGGCAGCATCCTCGAAGCCATCCTATACCGCGGAGAACTGCCGCGTGCCGACGCCGCTGGCGTGGTGGGAACCGGCGACCGTCAAGCGCGCCGCATCGTTTCGGCACTGATCGAGAAGGGCGTGCTCGTCTCGGACAGCGCGCGCGCGCCGCTGCGTCTCGTCTTCCCAGCAGCGCTGGCCTCACGCTGGATGCCGGGATTGTTTCCCGAGAAGACCAGTCATGGTTGAAACTAGACCTTAGATTTCCGACGCCGGAAGTGAGAGGTATTTGATCGCGAAGTCGTCTTCTTCTGGGCACTGGACGGAGAAACCGGTCAGAGTGGCCCTCTAGGCTAGGCAGGTTAGCGGTGATTTCGCTGCGTTCCACAGGGAAACCTTTTCTTCCGTTATGCGTTCCATAAATAGGGATGTGCGTTCATCGAGAGCGAATGAACGTCGCGCTGTACTCGTAAATCACCCTTCCGGATCCCGGGGCGAAAAGTGGGGGAAGCATGGCTAGCAAGACCGTGCATCGAAGTCAGCCAACCCTAGTGAATGCTGTTGACCCTCTCGGCAGGCCCATTGAACCCCGTGTCCTTTCCGTTGCTCAAGAAATTGCTCCCCAGGCTGTTTCCTACGCTCAAAAGTCCCTCGCCGATCCCTGTGTTGCTGTGAACCTCTTGGAGGAAGCCGCAGCCACCGTCTCGGAAGCAGTTCTTGCGAAGCAGCTTGCCGATCTGCCACCTGTCCTGAACATGCGCGCGTACCTGTATCGTGCCTTCCTAAGGAGATTGTCTGCAACGAGGCAAGGCGAAATCCGCCTTGAAGAAGCCTTTGAAGAACGGTTGCGGTTGAATGAAGGCATGAGTTTTGAAGAGAAGATGGAGGCTCGCCTCCATCTCAAACAGATCATCTGCATGTGTGACCGGAAGACCATGTGGATTGTCTGGGAACGAATTGAGGGTCGATCCTGGGACGAAATCGCCTCCGACGGTGTCACAACGAATCGCGCGGCCAGGTTGCTTTACAGCAGAGCTTTGCGAGGGATACGCGAGGCGCTGGAAACCAACCCGCGAGACTACATGGAAAAACTGCGACAGGAAGAGCTCAGACGCCAGCGAGAAGCGCGCCTTATCAATCGGATCCAAACCTTTTTTGGCTGGCTGCTATTCCGGGCAGTTGGCGTGCGTTCGGCTTTAGGCGACGAGTTCTAGCCTTCGCGAGCTGTGTTGAACCGTGTGCCCCAAATCGAGGCCCACCCTGAGCAGTATTTCCGCCAGGTGTTTTTCATCTGCGATGAGTACCAACATTTCGCAACAGTGGGGGAGAACGAGCCGACAGGGGATGAAAAGTTCTTCAGTCTTTCGCGTCAGCCGAAGTGTATCCCGATCGTGGCCACCCAGAGCATCAGCTCGCTGAAGTCTGCACTGCCCGGCGAGACTTGGCGAACGCTGTTGCAAACATTCCGCACCAAGATTTTCCTCGCCCTTTCGGATGACTTCTCAGCGAAAATTGCGAACGAGCTTTGCGGAAAGGAAGACCAGCTCAAAGTTGGCTACAACCTGTCGGAGACCGGCCACGATACCCACGTCAGTTTCCTAACGGGCAAAGCTCAATCCAACAGGGCCAACCTCACTGACTCGAAGACTTACTACCAGCAGAACGATTATCGCTTCGATATGAAGACGTTCACGGAGCTGCGCAACGCGCAGTCTGTGACGATTGCCTACGACGGTCTCAATCCGATACCGCCGATGTTCTGCTATTTGAAACCAGTGCTGTCCCAAGAAAGTCCGAGCAGTCCACCGTAACTGCTTGATTGAACGAGAGTAAGGGGTCTCTGTGAGTTTTTTCGATTTCAATTTATTGCGTCTCTTTTGGCGCCATCCTACTGCTTTCCAGCTTGCTCCGGAGGCAGTGGATGAACCAAGGCCGAACCGTTTTCTCTCAACTCGTGGAATTCCTCCCCACCTACCAGTTTCAAATTTGCGTCGATCGGTACCAGGGCAATCGCTACGTCAAAGATTTCTCCTGCTGGGATCAGTTCCTCTGTTTGGCCTTTGCTCAGCTCACTTATCGCGAAAGCCTCCGCGATATCGAAGCTTGTCTTCGTGCTCAGCAACCCAAGCTCTATCATATGGGCTTCCGGGGCCAAGTTTCTCGCAACACGTTGGCACACGCCAACGAACACCGCGACTGGCGGATCTACGCCGATTTCGCCCAAGTCTTGATTGCCGCCGCTCGCGACCTTTACCGTGGAGAATCTTTTGGAGTGGAACTGTCCGAGACCGTGTATGCCCTCGACTCCACGACCATCGATTTGTGTCTGTCGCTTTTCCCGTGGGGAAAATTTCGCCGCCGCAAGAGCGCGGTGAAACTGCACACGCTGCTGGATCTGCGGGGCAGCATTCCGACCAATGTTTATGTGACTGGAGGCCAAGTTCACGACGTGAATATTTTGGACCAGTTGCTTCCCGAAGCCGGGGCGTTTTACTTGCTCGATCGCGGTTATGTGGACTTCGCTCGCCTGTATGTTTTGGCCCAAGTTTGTGCCTTCTTCGTCACTCGCGCCAAAAAGAATATGCAGTTCTACCGTCGCAGCTCACGTCCCGTCAAACGATCGGCAGGATTGCGAAGCGACCAAACCATTCTGCTGACCGGAGTGCGAACTGCGCCGCGCTATCCCGATCCCTTGCGGCGCATCCACTATTTCGATGCCGAGAGAGATTCCCGACTGACCTTCCTGACCAACAATTTTCTCCTTCCCGCTTTGACTATCACCCAGTTGTACCGGGCAAGTTGGAAAGTGGAATTGTTTTTTCGCTGGATCAAACAGCACCTGCGCATCAAGGCTTTCTACGGCACCTCGGAGAACGCCGTGAAGACCCAAGCTTGGGTGGCCTTATCGGTTTACGTGCTCGTGGCGATTGTCAAAAAGCAACTGGGGCTCGACCTGAGCCTGTACAAAATTCTGCAAATTCTCAGCGTCACAGTTTTCGAAAAAACCCCAATTCTAGAGGGGTTTTCCAACTTCAGCGACGAGATCACAGATGCCGAACCCTGCATCCAGTTGAATCTATTCGACTTTTAATGGGACAGCACTGACCTTTTGTTACAAAACGACGGCAAAATGGCACTTCAGGATGGTCGTGGAAACCGGAAATCGTTTAGAATCAACATAGCGCCCGTAGCTCAGTTGGATAGAGCGTCTGCCTTCTAACAAAGAAGGCAGAAATTCTAAATGCTTTGCTGAGCGTCGCTTACAGGGTCTTTCTCCCGAAATCTCGCCCTTAGTTGTACCGAAGTTATACCGAATTCCCTGCTTCTGGTGAAGTAGCCGGTGATCCCGCCACAAATGGGTTGGCTCTCAGGGTTGCTTACGTTTGCGGGCTTAGACAATGTCGTAGGAGGCCTGCATCCGCATGAGAGTCGCTGCCGTTTACCACGGAATCAGGCCGGTACGCGTGTTTGATCAAGAACGACTTCGAATCGCCCCTTCGGACTCGCGTTCCGGTAGAGCCTGTCGTTGCGCCGGCGTAGCGACCTTGCGCGCCGCTGCGAGCATCTTTATCCGCCCATACTGGTGGTGACGTTTGAGAAGTGTAGTAATCCTCTGCGCATACTCGGAGGGACCGGCCGTCGCAGACAGGACCCTGAACCAAGCGGGCAACACCTTCTCCCACTCCACTCCGACTTGCCAGGAGCCGCCTTCGTCAGCGAAGAACAGGATGTCGTCGTTGCCTTCGTCGATTTTGCTCAGCAGACTAAAGATAATCTCGAACGCTTGGCATACCGTTTTCGGATCCTCTTTCTTTGACTGAGCCAGGCAGCGCTCGAGAAGTCGAAGACAATCCGCAATCCAAGCCAGGGTGCCGCTGGACTTTTCCGTGTAGTTCTTAGAATTGACGGCAAAAGCTTGGTGATACTCGCCGGCAAGACTCACCTTCTGAAATGCCTTGACATCAGCGAGAAGGTCTACCTTTTTGGCGCTGTCTGGACGAAACTCGTGCGGATTCAGATACTGTGCAATCAGCTTGCGGAGCTTCGTTTCCGGTAGAAGGGTGATGGCATCGTCCAACATGAGGAAGACGTATTCGGTGCCCATCTTGCGAACGGCAGCCCGGAGCTTGTCTCTATCGATATATTGCCCGGCCATGGACCACCTTTCCCGCTGTCGCTCATATGCGGCTTTTGAGGATCTGTTCCACATCACGGCGTCCGTGAAGAATGGCAGCGACTTGCAATGGTGTGGTCTGGGGCCGATAGACGATCAAGTAAGAGTAGACAGGAAAAAATTTTACATCTTCGTCGGTTAAATCCTTCCGACTGTGACCGGCACCGGGGGTTCCCGCGAGAAATTCTATTTTTTCGCGGATGGCGGATTCAACGCGGTCCGCGATTGTGAGACTGGTCTGTTCTTTGATGTAACGCCAGATTTCGACGAGGTCGAGCGCAGCCTGAGGCGCTAGAACAAAGCGCACGCTCATTTAGGTTCGGCTTTTCAGATTTGCGAGGTGAGCATCCAATAGATTTTCCGGGATTCCTTCGCCGCGGTCGAGTTGTTCGATGCCGCGCTTGATTTTTGCATTGATTATTTCCCGGTTCTCCAAGAGCCAACGATCCTGTTCTTCCTGGGTCTCCAGCAAACGGAGCAAGACTTCCTCGACGCTGCCGGAGCCGGTAGCCTGAAGCTGTTTTTGGATTCTGGCCTCAAGGGCCGCATCGCGGATTTCGATGTTCACGGCTTAACCCTCCAAAAGGGAACCAGAGCCTCTCCTCATCGTATCCGAGAGGGTAATATTGTCAAGAAAATGGCGAGATTTCTGGGCCGCAGACCACGTTTCCCACCTGTTTGGCGTGTCTGGGTTATTATCTTATTCTCCGTTGCCGGAAGGAACCAGGATGGGACATTACTGCAGGATTTGCGGGTGCGAACGTCCGAACGAGCAATTCTCCGGCAAGGGTCACAAAATCCATGTGTGCAAGCGTTGCAAGGCCAGGCCGAAGAGCGAGCGCCAGGCCATTGAGGACAAGGACGACATCTTCGCGTTCCTTGGGCAATCGCACATCTCCGAAAAGAACGTGGTGCACCTTGAAGGGATGGCGAAGTCGGACAATCCACAAGTTGCCAGCCTCGCCGCAATTGTTCTGGATGTCGCCCGGGTTAAGCCGTACAAAACAAGAAGACTAAAGTTCCTTGCCCAGAAGCATCCGGAATTGCCGGGGAAGTTGCGGGACACGGGTTTGATTCTGGCCTAGCCAATGTGCGTCCGTTCCACCGTTTCGCCCGTTCCAATTGCCCCAGGTTGCTCCAGGATTTCGGATAGTTCCCGAATCTTACAGCCCCTAACGCCGCTCAGAGTTGCTCGTAAGTGACCTCGGTCTCAACTGTGCAGAAACTACCGACGCTCGCGGTCATGTTGCGTCGAACCGGGACACCGAGAAGTGCACGGGCAATCATGACTTGTTCGAGTTCCCGCAGGCTTGGATCCGGAATCTCGCTGACCGCTTTGAGTGTCACCTCCATGGAGGCGATGACGCCTAATGTAATCATGCGGCGGAACGCTTCCGCGGAGTTCCACATGCCTTCCGGGAAGCCCTGCATTTGCGGAGAGACAATTTCGCGGTCGTAAAGACCGCGGGCGGCTGTAAAACCTTTCTCGATAACGCGCGTGGCAGCTTCAGGGTCACCGATACGCAGGTAGAGATCGGCAGCTGTGGCCAAGTAGGCTATTCGGTGCTCCTCAGGGATCTCTTCGACGATTTCAAGTTGCTCCTGGAGAGCGACGCGGGCTCTGGCGGAATCACCAAAGTAAGTGCAGCGTTCCGCAAGAACCTGAATGACGCTAACCCGCGGGAAGGTATCGGTATAGCTGCACCACTGTCCTCCGATTGGACCATTGCAGACTGTGGCGAGCTTACGCAGAACTGGCACCGCCCTGGCGAGCTCTAAAGAATGGACGAGATCTGATGGGCAAGAGTTTCCACTACCAAGGACGGCAGCCTCGGGTGAGTCAAGCGGTGCGAAGGACACCGATGAACCGGTGACACCGAGGAGGTTGAGATTCCGCGGGACCGCACTGACGCCAAGCAGATCGGAGACCAGGCTGGACAACTTAATGTGGGTCTCTTCCAGAAGTGACTCCAATTGGTTGTTTAACCGCACCAGGTCGCGCCGCAACTGGTACTTCTTGCGGGTTAGCGCTCTCCATAGACGCTGCTCCACATCGGGCACAAAGCTCAGTGTCAATTCTCGGGCCACCAATCGTTTCACCAGCCGTTCGGCATCGACGAAATCCTTCTTTCGTCCGCGCCGCCCGCGATTGGACTGCGCCTGCGCAAGATGTAACGTTCCAGACCGCCGCTTGGCTCCTTCCCGCTTCTCGCGGATCGGCTTCCAATACCTTTCCAGTGCTCCCCACACTGGTTTCCAATATTGCGCCGTTGATTCCATAACCACTTCCTCAGCCTCTTGCTCGAGCAACCACGCAGCCAGCAAGCGCAATTGTTCGGGGTTGCCGCCAAACATTCTCCGCTCAAACTGGAACTCACTTTCAACTTCGACGTTGGACACAACTACCGCCAGCATCTTCTTGTGAACATCGATTCCCGCTATCCTGTACGACATAAACTCCTCCTGGTCGGGAGTGGAGAGCGTGCTGCGGCTACTTTAACCAGGGTCACGGGCTATCGCTGGTTCCCCAAGGGAAAACAACGACGCCCAATTATTCGCTCAAACACGCACGCTCCGGATCAGACAGATGGACGGCCTCGAACTCTCCACTGATAAACGCGACCTCGCCGCTCCTGACCGGGGCGATCGTACCACTGAGTGATTTTCATGAGGTTTCGCGGGCCGCTGCGGCCCTAAGGGACAGACTTGAGCGGGCCAATATGACTTGTAGGCTTGCCTTTGCGGTGGTACGTTCCGAATTGCATGACAGGTGACGCAGAGCGTAAGTCCCAAGCAATGCCCAAACGCGCGAGGAGTAGCCGCGCCTCAACGGTTCTGGTCTTGCTCAGCCTTTTTCCGTGCGGTGTTTTTGGCCAAACTCCTGTTGCAACTACTGCAACGCCACCACAATGCAGTCCCGGTCCAATCACCGATTACAATGTGGCCTTGCCGAATTCCAGCGACGTTTTGCGATTCAGAAGGGGCGAACGCTATAACATTCCCAATCCATCTCTGCAAGAACTGGGGGAAGACAGTGAACCAGCGATATGGGATTTGCCTGAAACTCACTTTCAGAAAAGCCCGATGCCGTTTGATGCCAGCGATTGCGTGTTCGTCGGGGCGGTCAGTGCAGGGCAGTCCTATTTGTCCAACGATAGACGGAGCATTTATTCCGAATTCAAACTCAGCGTGCAAGAAACCATTAAGACCACCAACGCCCCTTATGTGCGCGCAGGCGATTCAATTGATATTCAGCGCAAGGGAGGCGTAATCAGGCTTCAATCGGGCAAGGTATTGACCAGAGCGGTCTTGACGGATTCGCTGCCTCAAATTGGAGGTCGATACCTGCTGTTTCTGAAATACAACCAAAAGACAGAGGACTACGATGTTCTAACCGGATACCGACTTGAGGGCAATGAAGTCTATCGACTGGACGACCTGAATTTCAGCGAGAGTAGTCATCAAGGAGCGATACATCCTCTTCGCAAAGAAGGCGTGAGTGAACACCAGTTTCTTGCTCGCGCAAAATCGACTTTCGTTTCACAAAAGACTCGCTAGCTGACAAATGGCTTGCACGAGGAGCACCCCCCACTCTTCGATACTGAGCACTTGCCTCGTAACTCCCGATTAGTATTACCGGACATCATATGGTTTTTTGGGACGATTACTGTATCCCCGAGCGAGGTTTGGCCAAGTCATCGAGATAGTCGGGTTTGTTGTCGTCGCGGACGAGATGCGGATAGCGGGGACCGCCATGGTAATCGACGTTGCATGTCTTGTAGTAATCGTCGACCACAACGAGAAGAGTGATGGGCTGCGAGCTATCCTTCGCCGCTTTGATGGCATCTTCGAGGAGATCGTGGGTGTAGACTCGGCCGTTGACGCCCACTATTTTCATCCCTGAAGTGATGCCCGCATTGAATGCCGGACCGCCGACGATCGAGTCGCCAACGTTGCCGTCCTCTCCAACCTGCAAACCAATGGAGTACTGGTCGCCGGGTCCGCCTCGGCGTTGTTGCCCCTTAGGAGCGACGTCGTTCAGGAGGAATTTCCATCCGCCGTTTTCGATTCCGCCCAGCGGCGGATTGGGCGAAGTCGAAGTCAACCGGTTGTCCAAGAAACTCGCCCAGTCGTAACGCGCAACCGAGTTCAATGCGTGGACGATATCCTCGAATGTGTAGGTCTTCACTTCGGCCCCGTTGTTCGGTCCGCCGTAGAAGAGTTGCGCGAAGTCTTCGATGGCCTTCTGCTCGTGGCTTTGCTGGTGGATGATGGTGGCCACTTCGAGCCACAAGAGGTCGCCTTCCTCGTAGTAATCGGCGCCCCGGCGCCAGTTGGTCCAGCCCCTCGAAAACCCGAGGCTCTGGCCGACCGCCGTATCGAGCAGCGACCGCCAAGTCCGTCCGGGGCGCCCCAGACCAAGGGACGCGGAAATGTTCGCGAGATTGTCGCGATACTGTTCTGGAGTCCAGAGACCACTTCGTGCCGCAAGCAGCGGCCCGGCAAATTCCGTAAAGCCTTCATAGTCCCAGAGCAAGTCCGTTTTCATCGGGACTTCATAGTCCGGCGTAGTCAAATCAGCGGGGCGCTGGAATTTCCCGCTCCAGGAGTGAGCGTACTCGTGTGGGAGCAGGCCTCCGAGCGACAACCCAGCGTTGGGAGAGAGAAGCACGCGCTCAGGCAAGCGACTGTCGTTACACTCATGGTGTTCAAGGCCAAAGTGGGCAACGTGGTCGCTAAGCGTCAGAAGAAAACGATATTCGCGATAGTGGCGCGCGCCAAAGAGTTTTCCGGCCTCAGCAACGAGATTGGTCATGCCCTTCTGCACTTCCGGACTCATGTCCAGCGCAGCTTCGCTGTCGGCAACGATATCAATCTCATGGTGGATCGGCTCGCCCGGCGGAGTGATGTCGATTGCGCGATAATACTGGCCAGTGATCACGGGTGAGTCGACGAGGCGGTCGAGCGCGACAGCTGCGAAGGAGATTTCGTTACCGGATTGACTCTCGACGTGCTGGGGCGTGCCGAATTTCCACCCGTCGGGCAAAATGAGCGTCGGCTTGCAGATGATCTGATTGGCGCGTGGTCCGGCGGGGTACAAGACATTCTGGTTCCACTCGATCACGACAAGCTTATCTGTGGCCGAGGCTGCAGAAGTTGCGAATCCACCGCTTCCCGGTTCGAGATAGTCGAACGCGACGTCGAGATGATCCGCGCCCGCCGGGACGTTGACGTGAAACGTGAAATTGTCGAGCAGGTCGCGCTGCCACGGAATCGTTTTGCCATTCATCGTGAATTTCAGGCCTGTCAAGTTTCCGATCGGCCCATCCGGCCCGTGCTCGCCAGGGATCCATTTCGGATAGTAGAGCGTGAACGGTCCCGGTTTGACGGGTATGCTCTCTCGCGTGTGCACGATTTTCTCAGGCGCCAGAGATGCATCAACCGTGAGCGAGATCTGGCCGGATTGAGCGGAAGCAGCAGGTGCATTCAGAGAGAATAAAATGCCAATGACAAACAGCAGCTTACAGCGATTCTGATTCATCCAACGCTCCTCAAAGTTGATTATTTCGGCTTCCTGGCCTCGAACCAGAATCTGCGATTTGGGTCTTAGCTGGCACATCGTATGCCACTCCTTCCACGGACACAACGAATTAGCCACTCCTAACTAAAGGATCTTAAGGAGATCACCGGGTTCCCCTGCAAGTGGTAATCGGGAAGGCTTATTGGACTTCAACTCCGCCACACACTTTTTAGGGAAGCGGCGTGTGCTGAAAAAGTACTCTTGTTCCGAACAGCTTTTTGAAATAAATCCACTTCTCCGGTAACGGCGTTTACCAGGAGTCTGCACGTCCAGAACGGCGACAACCTCTCGGAATCGGCGTATCCTTTGCAGCATGGCTCCGTCGGAACGACGTATCTGGTTGACGTTCATGTTGGTTTTCGGAACTGGTTTCATCGCAAACAACCTGCGTGCCCAAGATGCCGGTCGGATGCGTTACGTTCCCTCGTCCAGTGACATTGCAGCGTTCTTCCATGGTGAGCTTTCGGAAAGCCGCCACCCCGCATTGGCTAGATACAATGCACGCTACTTGCATCTCATGAGTGAGAAGCCGCTATCGGATGGCATGAGTCCGTCCCAGCCCCAGATTTACCGACTACTAGTTGAGACTCGGCCACACAACACCCCTGTTGTGGTGCGACTTTCGATAAAAGCTGACGGTTCGGGAGAGGCAGTTGTGAAGGTGAGTCAGAGCGCAAGATTCGCGGATACGTTGGCCGTCAACCGGACGGAGGTCGTTTCCCGCGAGAATGTGGACGATTTTCTTAGACTCATGGGGACGTCCAGTTTCTGGTCCGGGCCAGTCGTTGAGCAGTTCGACGCAAATAAACCGGTGAGGATTGGAGCCGCTGGATGGATTCTTGAGGGAACAAGAGAAGGGTCCTACCACGTTGTCTCTCGAAGTATCGAAAGACAGGCTTCTCTGACGAACACAGTGATGTTCCTCGCGAAGAATATCGGCAAACTCGATTTGACTCCTGAGGGCACACTTCCAATCGACGGTAGATGACAGCCGAATCCAGCAGGTCAACTCCTGGTTAGTCGATTATTACCGGCCAATATTCTGAATCACACCCGTAAAAGCTGCAGGCGAAAAGGGTTATTCTCTTTCAGTTGGGTTTTTGTTTCAGGAGGAAGGAGCTCCGCTTCCGGCTGCGATCTTGGCGGTCAACGCCGGAGGGCAGAGCCCCAATACGCTACGATTCTGTTTATCCCACTTTCCGTGCCGCCGCACAAGCTCGAAACGGATTGGGCCACGAGTTGCGCCGAGATCATTCTGCGGCGATGCCCCGCTTGCGAACACGATTCGATCATCGGCCACGGACGCCGCCGCAAGCAGGCCCACGATGAACACCACGACTGGATCGGGATCCGTCGCGGTCGCTGCCCCGGTTGCGGGAAGACTTTCACCTTCCTGCCGTGTTTTTCACTCCCTTACACGCAGTACAGCTTGCTGACTCGTTGTCAGGGGTTACGGCGGCGATTTGTGGAGCACTGCTCCTGGGAAGAGGCCATGCCTACGCTCAAAGACCCTAACCGCGTGCCCGATCCTTCCACACTTCGCCGCTGGGCCCACGGACTGGACCGCTCTCAGCCAGCCATTTCTTTTTTTCGCCAAACGCTCGCCCGCATGGCTCACTGGCTGGGGTGCGGTGATCCGACCAATCCGCACGCTGAGCCTTTGTCTGGGCTGATTCCGGTTCTGCAAATTCTTTGGCCCTTGCGGCTCTGAGAAAATTTCTCTACCCACCATCCTTGCCTGGGAATGCTGGCCACCTTCTCCTACGTTCGCCTCCAGAGGCAAAACTGCGCCGTGGGCGAGGATATCGAAAAACTGAAACAGCGCCTTTCGCTGCTCGATTATCTGCGGCAGCAGCATTGGATCGCCCGACCTATCGCTCACGGCCCCGAGTTCGTCGGACTCTGTCCCCTGCATCCGGAAACCCGCCCTTCGTTCTATGTCAACGCCCGCAAGAATCTCTTTTACTGTCACGGTTGCGGACAGGGCGGCGACCTCCTGCGCTTTATCCAGTTGTCCCGTCATCTTTCCTTCCGCCAAAGTCTCGCCTACCTTCAGCAGCAAAGCGCTCTTACAGCTGACCCTGCCGCCGTTCTGGAGCAAGCCGCCACTTTCTATCAACACCAACTCGATCGCTACCCCGAGGCACGGCGCTATCTCGAGCAACGCGGACTGCGCGATCCCGTCCTGATCAAAGAACTCCGGATCGGTTATGCCCCCGGCGGGAGCTTGCGCCGACATCTCGCGGCTCAAGGCTATTCTTGCGATCTCCTGCAACGTCTCGGCCTGCTCAACCCACAAGGCTGCGACGCCTTCTACCGGCGCGTCATCTTCCCGTGCTGCCAAGGCGGACGCGTCGTCAACCTCTACGGCCGCAGTGTCGCTGCCGCCTTCGCCCATCGATTCCTTCCCGGCTCCAAGGGCGGCTTGTTCGCCTGGGAATCGGTTCGCCAGTTTCCTGCGGTGATTCTGGTGGAAGGTCTGTTCGATCTCGCGGTGTTGTGGCACGCCGGTTTTCGCCACGTCACCTGTTCGTTGGGCACCCATCTCAACGCTGACCAGTTTCAACAGTTGTGCGACCGTCCGCGCACCGTTTATCTCACCTTCGATGTCGACGCCAACGGTAGCGGACAACAAGCCTCGCAGCAGCTAGCACAGCGTCTGCACGTGCACGGCATCACCACTCGCCGCGTCCTCCTGCCCAAGGGCCGCGATCCGAATTCTTTCTTCGTCCAGGGCGGTGATGCAGGACAGTTCCAATCTCTTCTGGAGGCTGCTCAGCCATGAAGTTCTGCGTGATCCATCAGCAGACCTCCCACAACGCACATAGTCCGAGGCGTGTCGTCGAGCAGACCACGGACCGAGCAATCGGCTGGATCAATCGTTACCTGGACCGCGAATATGTCCGCCGCATAGCGGACACCACCCTGCGCACATACGCTCACAACCTGTTGCACTTTGTTCGTTGGTGGGAGAGCGTTCACCACACCTCGGACATTGGGGAAGGTGATCTGACCGAGTCGACGCTCCTTGAATATGTGAGGTTTCAGTCCAGCCAACAACCTCGGCCTTCCCCTTCCACTATTAATGACCGCGTGGCCGTCGCCGAGCGCGCCATCCGCAACGAGTTTCCCGATGCTCCCTGCCAAATCGCCCGCGGCTTTCATCAAGCGTTTTTGCGGCGAAGGCCGATGGGCCTTGGCCGGCCGCGAGTAGCGATGAGCCGGCTGCGAGTGAAAGTCCCTAAACGCAACATCGTGCCGCTCTCGGTGGAGGAAGTCGCACGTTTCTGGTCGAGCTTCCGCACTTCGCGCGACTTGGCCATCGTGGGCCTGATGCTCCTACAAGGGCTGCGGTCCGCCGAAGTATTGGCTTTGAATCGGGACGACGCGTTGCTCTCCGAAGCCCAGCTTCGCGTTCCTGGCAAAGGCAACAAATTTCGCTTCCTGCCACTGGCGCCGGAAACCGTGCAACTGCTCGAACACTACCTGCGACTGGAACGACCCAATCCCTGCTCCGCCGCGCTGTTCGTCTCACTCAAAGGACGCGCGCGCGGAACGCGCATGACCGCTGCGGGATTGCGTTCCTTATTCCGCTACCATCGCCAGACCACTAGCATCCAGCTCGCCAACCCTCATCGCTTTCGACACACCTTTGCCTCCGACATGATCCGCGCCGGTATGAGTCTTCCTGCGCTCATGCAGCTGATGGGTCACGCGGACATCCAGACCACGCTGCTGTATGTGCAAGTCACCCCACAAGACGTCTACCTTGAATATGCACGTGCCGTGGCGCAGCACATTCGTCCTCTTCCGAAGGCCTCCTCATGAACCGCGCACGACGCCCTCCGCTCCAGCATCCTCTGGCTCCGGTCTTCGACCGCGCAGTCGATTCCTTCAGCGTGGCACTCAGTCCCGAAACTACTCGTCACCAGCGCGGGACGGCCCGCAACTTTCTGAGTTATCTCGGCGCTGATCATCCGGAGGTGCAGCGCCTGGACCAATTGCGCCGTGAACCCCACATCCTCGGCTGGATGTCCCGCCTGCACTCGCAAGTGCCGCCGCTCCTGACCGCATCCTATATCCTCCGCCTCATCTCTCTACGCGGCATCTGTAACGAACTGGCTTGGACCGAACAGCTTCCTGAACTCGCTCATCTGATCCGCCGCGAGGATATTCCGCGCCTCCCGCACAGACTTCCGCGTCCGCTCACAGCAGAGCAGGATCAACTCCTGCAAAAAGAGTTCCTCCGCCGCAACGATCTGGGTGGCAATGCCTTTCTGTTGATTCGCCACACCGGCATGCGCATCGGTGAGTGTGCCGATCTGTCCTCCGACTGCCTTCGCTCGACCGGTCCGAATCAATGGGCCGTTCATGTACCACTCGGCAAACTCAAAACAGAACGTATGGTCCCCGTAGATCCCTTTGTGTATGAACTCGTCCAACGCCTCCGATTCTTTCGTTCGCTTGATCCCCTGCCTGCCGATGGGCGGCTCTTTGTCCGTCCGGGCGCGAAAGACACGCTCCTTCGTCACTTTCGTGATTATTTACATCAAGTCTGCCATTCGCTCGGCCTTTCCACCCGCATCGTCCCACATCAGCTTCGTCACACCTATGCCTCGGAGATGCTTCGAGCCGGTGTTGGCTTGGTCGCGGTGATGAAATTACTCGGTCACACCTCTCCCGAGATGACCATGCAATATCTTGATGTGACGTTGAATGATCTCCAGCGGGCATTTGAGCTGGCTCGCTCAAAACCTCGGCATCTGGTTCCGCAACCGAGAGTGCCATCTGCTGCCCTTCGAACTGGCCTCGGCGGAGTGATCGATTCTTTGCTCGCTGCTCAACATGTGCTCGAAATGTTCCGTCGTGAACTACCACACGGTACCTCTCGCCTTCGCCTCGACCGTCTATCCAACCGCCTCACCAAAATCCTCAGAGAAGCGCGCAAGCTCGCGACGTCCTGAGAATGGGCAGAGATTGGCCGGTAATGTCGAAAACCGGACAAGTCAAGTTCTAGAACTTCACATGGACGATTACGGCGTTTACCACTCAGATCCGGCGTGAATTTCACTCATTTCCTTCAAAAGTGGCCGAAAATCCAGCATTCGTCTCCAAAATGTTTGCAGCAGTCGATGACTTTTCAGAAAAGTAGCTTTAGCTGGCCAGCGGTTTTAGCCTATGAATTCGATGGAGTATCTCATCCGCCTGCTTTTGGGTGAAGGGCGATATCGCTAACCGAAGAGTAGGTCGATTTTGCGGGCGAGTAAGTTCGCCCGGCAGCCACAAGAGTCTGTGGCGTAGTTTGCTCAAGGTCATGCTTTGCCATTCCTCGCGAAGACATGTCCGTTGAAAAGCCGTGACCAAGTTGTAGGCCAACCGAACTACTTCCAGATAGAGGGCGTTGGCCGCGAAAGCACGAGTCGGAATCTTTCGCAGCGCAAAGTCCTCACGCAGCTCCCGGATGCGTGGCTCCATTTCGGCGCGGCCGTCGTAGAACTGCCACACTCCTGCCGGCGTCAGCGGCAGGTTCGTGTGCCAGGCTCGATACGCATAACGCTCCAAGGTAAACAGAGTCGGCTCCGGATCGGCCTCCTCGATCAACTTCCGAGCCACAATGCAACGGCGTGCTTGAGACCAATCGGAGGGAGGATGATCAAATTCTGCGATCTCCCACCGTGGATTCAGCCGTGCATACCTTAAACCTCCGAGCGCACATTTCAGTGAGGGGGTCATTCGCGCGACCACAGCGTATTGGGCTGGACGCGCTTCCAGTATGTCCAAAACCGGCCCGTAGCCGAAGCCTGCATCGGCCCGCACTCGAACCTCGCGAATTTCGGAAGGACTGGAGTGAAAACAACAGGCCAAAAGTTCAACGCTGCCCGCCCAGGTGCCGGCATCGCCGCGCCGCAGTTCTACATCCCATAAGAACGAGGAGTTCGCTTCTAAACAAAGTAGCGGGTCATAGGACCGCTTGCCTCGGTAGCGCGGATTGTAGCCAACCGCAGCTCCTTCCTGACGGCCATAGACGGTGACCACGGTGCTATCCAGATCCAGAATCAAGCGCGATCGGTGATCGGGCAGATGGATGAATCTTACGAGCACTCGATCATTGGCGCGGTGTAACTGCTCTCGGAGATGAACAGGAGCGTTCAGCAAGAATCGCCGTAAGGTCTGAGGATCGGGAAAGCTCGGCAAGCCGGTCAGGTACTGAAAGGTTCCGTTAGAACGTAAGAGTGACGCGGTCTCAATACGATCCAATCCCAAGACGATGGGATAGATCAACGCCAGCAACATCTGCGACAGACTATAATCTCGGTTGCGCCGGGGATAGCGAATCTGTTGAGCGAGGAAGTCTCTGAGGTGCAGCACTCGCAGAAATTCATGAAATAGATGGACTCCACCGAAGTGGGTCAACCCCCGATGATTACAGGCGATTTTTATATTTCTGGGAGAGTAGGGCATTTCAAGGAATTGCTAACCGACAGTTAGGAATTCCTTGAAGTCTAAAACAACGTTGGAATGCGCGTCAAATCCGCTTTTCTGCGTAATTCGGGACACTAAATGCGCCGGATCCAGTTCAGGCGCTTGCCTCCAAAATGTGTTGAAATGGAGCGGGCATGAACCCGTGGCCAGTCAGGTGAATGGAGTCAATACGGGAACGGTTTCAGCAACGTCGCAAGATGGGCCTATGCTTCTTCGGACCCTGCTTGCCTGGATTATATTTTTCGGGTTTGGCGCCTTCAGCTATTGGTACCTTGCTCGAATCCTTGATTTTTCTGAATTGGTTGTGACTATCTGTTCGGTCCTTCTTACGATTACATACGTGGGTTTCGATGCACGTACGGCAAGGAAAAGGTGGGGGTGGGCATGGCTGCTCATTCTTTACGTCTTTGCTTTGTTCGTCTATTCAGCCGTTCTCAGATCCCTTGTCACGCTTGGACAGAGTCCAACCGTTGAACTGAGGCATCAGTTCGGCGTGTGCATCATTGGGTTCTTTGTTCTTATTTTTTTATGGATGCTGATTGCGCCGGTCGCGCACGGGTCGGAGCCGAGTGTCCGATTGCGGAGGTTGCAATCTGCAATGGCTGTTGTCGCTGCCTTGATCCTATTTGTTCTTGCGGTGCAATTCCTTAGTGCACTCTGGTCCGGGACATCGATTGACCAACTCCTTCCCTCGATGAGGACGACGCTAATTCATACGGGTCTGGCCCTTTATCTCTTTCTGGTTGCCAAGATACTTCTTCCAAAAACGGTTTCGCATCAATTCCACTTGGCTGTGTAGTCGGATTACCGGTAACTTGAAAATCCACTTTTCCGATTACCGCAGCGTTTATCAGGCACAAAGTCGGGGACCTGATACGCACCGCCGCGCGGCTGTGGTCAGCGCAGCATCAGATGGAATTTTCCGAGGTCGGGGTCATACAGAAGACGCCAGGTTCTGACGGAAGTTCCTTGGGCGAGTATCCGGCGAAGGACTTCGCGGGCCGGTTCGTTTTGAGCATGTAGTTTGATTGTTTCGCGCTCTTGGGGCGTCCCGGTGCTAAAGCCACGCCAGAATTCAACCGTTTGACCACTCTGGCGTGAGAGTTCGTCGCAAAATGCTCGGAGGCTAGAATCTATATTCACCGAGCCAGTCGCGTTAAAACTCATCATCGTATCGAGAATCGGGGTTTGGGGACCGTCGCCTGCGGCTGTTGGCACAACGGCGAACCACTCATGATTCGTTGTAGTACGGAGCTCAAAATGACCTGGATTGCCGCTGCGATTATAGGCTTCGACTAACGCGGGAAGAATTTTCATTGGATCGTCGGGGAAGCGACCATCGACCGCAATCTTAGCGGAGAAGGCAGCGCCACCAACGACGTACACATGCGGACCATTTGGATGCTCAAGCAGCCAGGATGGGGCTGTGTCATCCAGTATGTCCGCTTTTGCGTATTGTGGGTCTTCGTAGTTGATGTGCCAGCCGTGCTGGAGCGCAAGTGCGTCCAATACGTTGGCAAGTGGTCTGGGATCGTTAGCGTTGATTTCCAGCCAGGACTCTGATTCCTCAATGTTCGGCTCCGCCAAATAGCGTGCACGCCGTTCCGTCCACTCTTTTGCGTGAGCACTGTTCTCTGGCATTTGCCGACATATGAAAAGGCAAAATGGTAGGAGTGACAGAAAGATAGACCTACTACGCATGGGCCATATTATGCGGCATTTTCAACCCTGCACGATAGAAGCGTCGTGGCTACGTCCTGGTAAGTCGTTGCCGGACACTTGAAGTACCAGGACTTCTCCGGTTGATGTCATAACGACGCCGGCCTCGCGACGGCCCGGGTAGACTGTTTCGGTGTTCACCCTAACAGTGCTCGGACCGAAGGAGGCCGGGATGAAAATTATAGGATGTGACTTGCACGCTCGCCAGCAATCGTTGGCGATGCTAGAGACCACGACGGGAGAAGTGGTGACCATGACTCTGACGCACGAAGGCAACAACGTGCGGGAGTTTTATTCCAAGCTTCCACGTCCGGTGCGTGTGGGGATCGAAGCCACGGGATCGATGCAGTGGTTTGTGAACCTCATGGAAGAGCTGGGCATGGAATGCCAGGTCGGTCATCCGGCCACGATTCGAGCAGCCGAGCCCCGCAAACAGAAACATGACCGACGAGATGCGGACTTGATTCTGAGGCTGCTGGTGGAGAACCGTTTTCCGAGGATCTGGCTGCCTTCGAAGGAGCTACAAGATCTGCGGGCCTTGTTGCGGCATCGTCATCAGTGGGTACGCATACGAACGCGAATACAAAATGCGCTGCAGGCGATAGCCTTGGCGAATGGTCTACGACGAGGTCCCTCGCTGTGGAGCCAGGACGGACAAAGCAAGATAACAGCGTTGCCGTTGGCGCCCCATACCGCTTATCGGCGGAGCGAGTTGCAAACCATGTACGCGAAGTTCGAGGCGGAGATCGAAAAGCTAAACCAGCGAGTCGAGAAGCAAGCTTTGGAACGTGCCGGAGCACGGTTGCTGATGACGCACCCTGGAGTGGGACCGATCACAGCGTTGGCGACCGAGGTGTTCCTGGGAGATCCAGCACGATTCGCTGACAGCAAGGCCCTGGCTAGTTATGTGGGGATGATTCCGAGTGAATACTCCAGTGGAGGGCGGCAGCGGTTCGGTGGGTTGAGTAAACAAGGCAATCCGTTGTTGCGGTTTCTCTGGGGTGAGGCGGCGGTACACGCGGTACGCCGCGATCCGGAGTTGCAGCGTTTCTACCGCCGCAAATTGGTCCAGAAAGGTCTGGGGAAGGCGAGAGTGGCGGTGGCTCGCACACTCGGGATCCGGCTGTGGATCATGTTGCGGGATGAGATTGATTAGGATACCCGCCTCCCTTGAGGAAGAGGGAGTTCGAACAAGTCATCATGGTCGATCGTGACCGAAGAGATGTTTGGTGGGCAACACTGAGTTGATGAACGGAAACGGGCTGAGCAGGTTAGGGTGCCACAGGTGAGAGAGAAGACCCGAAAGGACACGCTTCGTGTGCTGGCGGAAGTGTGTGCCCAAAACCCCTGATCAGGGAAAGAAAAAACTCTTGACACGGCCGGCGTCGTTAGAGATACGGCGTTTACCAGGAGTTGGCGTTCTACTTGCCCCTTTTGCCCCTCTGAACTCTGCGGTGCCGTCGCACCTCGCGCAAACATGCGAAGATGTCATTCATGGAGATTCCGCCGAAAGCTAGATCGCTTGAACGAGCAACATTGTGGACTGTAGTTGGACTATTTGTTCTGCTCAGCATAACGTGGGGTGTTTATCCACGAGTTTATGACCACTTCCATCCGACTCCTCGATGGCCGGGCGAACTGGACAACTGGTTCCCCTCAAACGCGCAATTATCTTTCTTGGTCGCGGTTCTGCTGGCGGGTCTCGGATGTTTGCAGATAGGATTTCGGCGATGGTTCCAACGTGACACGTCCAGATTTCTATTCTGGGTGTTTTTACTGCTCGGCCTGGGCCTGGCTTGTGACTATTGGACTTTCGCCATCGCGACTCGCTTCTGGACGGTCACGATACAAATGCAGTCCGACCTAGCTCAGCGCGCTTATGAAATGAGTCGAATGCTAGGTGGTTACTTCTTGAAGCCGATCATCGGGATTGGACTGCTGAACATTGGAGTTGGCTTACTTCGGAAACGCAGTTCCCGACTCGTGCCTGATTAGTCGGATTACCGGACATGTGTGGTTTCGATCAGATTGACTTGATGTCCGATTACGGCAGCGCGAACTAGGCACTAAGTCGACTGCCTAGAATCTAGAGGGGCCTAAAGGAGCGCGGCACTCTGCACTCCGATCAAGGTTTTACCACCAGCAAAGAAGTCACACTGTGGTTGAAAGCAGGGCCGGTCGCTTGGGATTGCCCTGCCAGCAGAGCTAATTCTTGTTCGCGGCCTCGGCGTCCACCCAGTATGCCTTGCGCGCCTTCAACTGGAGATCCGGTCTGTCCTTGAGACTCACTTCCAGCGCATGTAAGCCTGCGTGTGGCGCTTGCGGGCGGAAGCTGAGGACATAGTAGTTCGGCACGTCGCTGGAAATGGTTATCAGGTGTCGGGTGAGCGTCGTTGCGTCCTTGAAGGCGAAGTACTCGCCACCCGTCAATCGCGCCACAGACTCTGGCACGTTTCGTTTGAGACCGTCTCTTGCGGTGAGGAATGCCATGCGCGCTAGTCGCAACGGCGGGAGAAGATCGCTCGCACAGTCTAGCGCCTGAACGCTGCGCTTACCGTGCGCGTCGGGATCGGCATTCGGGTCGTGGCTCATACAGCCGCCTGGCGGGTACGGCTCGTCCCCGTATGGAGTTCCTTCCGGCAAAGGCAACTTCGAGGCTTCATGCTTGACCGCAGTTTTCGTGCTCGAAAAGGCGAAGCTATAAATCGAGGTATTGGTGTCGTCGACTGCGCGTACGGCATCCTCCAAGGTGGTTTGGCTGCTGCTATCGATCGTCTCGCTGCACAGCAGTACGGCGCGGCGATAGGCTGGAGGCTGCTCGCGCAATAGATTAATGCCGAAGTTGAGCGCATCAAGAATGGCCGCTCCCGGATCACCCTCCTCAAGCGCGGAAATTGTCTTGGCTGCCGCATCAGTATTGGTCGTGAAGTCCTGCGCGAGGCGAGGCTTGCTATCAAAGCCGATCACAGCGACGCGGTGCGGCACACCGCCAATGACGGCATCCAGCACCGCTCCAAGATCGCGGTAGTCATGCAGATGAAAGACGCCCTGTCCGCCAGTCTGCACGATGACAGCGAGCACGAGGGGCTGCGAGTCGGTATCGGGCTCTAGCTGCAAGGGCTGCGGAACACCGTCGTCGGTGAGGATGAAATCATTGGCGGAGAGCGAGAAGACTACCTCGCCGGCCTTAGTTTTCACAAGCGCCGGCACAAGTACCAAATTCGAGCGCACCGTTAGAGGCCGGGCCTGCGAGCTAGGGGAGGATTGTTCACTACTTTGCGCATAGACCGCCGCGGTGAATGAAAACAAAAGGAACAGTGCCATCCCGAAATGGAAATTGGATCGATTCATCGTGCGCTCTTTTCTCCAATAGTAACGCAACAGGGAATGCTGCGCTTCCTAGCATTGGCCTGCCGTTCTTGAAAGGATAGGACTGCGGCTGCCCGGTGTTTAGTTGCTTTGTTTAGAGGAAGGAAACCATTCCCTGCCTCTGCCAGAGCAACGCCTCGCGCTGTCCATCCAAAGAGTCAAGACAAAGTCTACGACCTGAAATGGACATATAACGGCATGGTCGTCTTTGACCGCGTCGCCGGTGAAGTGTTCTACAAGCAAGCACGCATCTGGAAGGTCGCGATCGGTAACTTGAAAATCCACACATTATAAAAGGGCGCCCCTTTGGTGTAGGTTTTGAGTGCTTGGCTCAGTCCTCTACAGAAAGGAACACCCTCTATGACTAGCACTAAATATATCGGCTTGGACGTGCATAAGGAAAGCATTTCGATCGCAGTTCTGAATTCTGCCGGCAAGGTGGTGATGGAATGCGTCATCGAGACCAAAGCGAGCACCATTCTGCAGTTTATCGACGGCCTGCGTGGAGATGTGCACCTCACGTTTGAAGAAGGCACTTGGGCCGGCTGGTTGTACGATCTGCTGAAGCCGCACGTGACGGAACTCGTAGTGTGTAATCCGCGAAAGAATGCGTTGCTGAAAGAAGGCAGCAAGAGCGACCGCATCGACGCACGCAAGCTGGCCGAACTGTTGTACATGAGCAAACTCAGTTCGGTGTATCACGGAGAACATGGCCTGCGCATGTTGAAGGAATTGTCCCGTAGTTATTTGACGATCACCAAGGATCTCGGGCGGGTGATGACGTGCGTTACACAAATCGAAATTGGTTGACACTTTTTCTTCCTTCGAGGCGGCAGGTCGAGAAAGCGGAATGTTGTAGTGCACATCAACTCGCCAGTCCTTGACCACGACCTTGTCCAGGACCATGCGCATGAGCTTCTGTTTATCCTCGAAGGAAGAGTGTTGAGCACGATCCGACACCAAAGCTCGAAACTCCTCGAGGTCAAGCCGGATATCGCCTTCTTGCTTTTGCTCGCGAGCCATCTTTTCCAGAAGCTCCTTCTCTCGATGGAGCGTATCGAGCTTTGCGTCCACCAATCGTCGGCGCTTCTGCAACTCCGGCAGTTCAATCGTGCCGGCCTGGTAGGCATCCAGAAGCCGCGTCATCTCTGTGTTTGCCAACTTGATCTGGGTCGCCAGCTTTTGCCCTTGTTCGCTCAAGCCAGCCTCTTCTCCATTCCTCCGGTGAATCCTGCACTCCCGATACGCTTCTAGCACCAAGTCCGGATCTTGCAGCCTGGTGCTCACTTCTTCCCAAACCAGTTCGTCCAACGCATCGGCGCCGATGCATCTCTGTGAGCATCGCTTCTCGATCAGGAAGTGTTTCTTCGTTCCTGGACAAACATAATAATGACTGCAATTGGGATTTGCCGTATTGCTGCTGACACGGCAACTTAACCCGCAGTGCCCACAGCGGACGAGCCGCCGTAGAAGATAAGCATCCTCCTGCAGATTCCGCGGAGAGAATCTCTGATTATCTTTGACCCGGATCCCGGCTTGATGAAAGGTCTCCAAGTCGATGATGGGAGGAATCGAAATCGGGATCCACTCCTCCTTGGGCCGAAGAATGCGTTGGCAAGAAGGCCTCTTGTGACCATGCGTCCCTTCGATCGCTGCACAGTTGTGGCGGTTGTAATACAACGTGCCAACATAGGCCTCATTATGAAGAATTCGATCCACGGTATAGAAATTCCATTCCCGACCACCACCCGGCGCCGGAGTTCCCTGCAGTGTGAGTTGCTTGGCGATCTGGCGAACCGTCCAGCCTTGCTTCGCATAGAGATTAAAGATTCTGCGAACCACCACCGCTTTGTTCTCATCGATCTCCACATGTGCCGCCACACCGTCACGACGTGGAATGCGCACATAACCGAAAGGGGCTCTCCAGGTAACAACCTCACCACACCGAGCTCGGTAGAGCTTGCCGCGCCGATTCCTTTCGACAATCTTCGTCCGCTCAAACTCAGCTACGGCTCCGGTGATTTGGTGCATGAGCTTCGAGAGCGGATCGTCGGCCGCACCGCCCTCCAGGAAAATCGTCTTCACTCCGAATCGTTCCATCTCCTCCAGAATGAGGGCCTGCAGCACAAACTTCCGCGCCAGTCGATCGGTACAGTAAGTCAGCAGCACTTCGAATCCTCTGCGCTCCGCCAAGTCACGCATCCGATCCAGCGCGGGACGATCCAGCCGCGCCCCGCTGTAGCCCTCATCCGTGAACTCCTCGACGATCTCCATCCCATTCTGAGCCGAGTAGTTCCGCAAGGCTTCTAACTGCGAACCAATCGTATGTTCCTTCTCCTGCCTCTCGCTGGAAACGCGGGCGTAGATGGCGACTCGCATCTTCCATCACCTCCCTGGTAAGGAATTCATAAACCTCAAGAAGTTTCTCGCGATGAAAGTCTCTCGTCCCGCTCCAGGCCGGACGAGGAACGCTCTGTGCGCAAAGAATGAAGGGAAAATCCGGTTGCCCGCCGGGGAGCAAGCTGGCCACTCCATATCGGCGAACGCGCTCCAGGGCCCAGGAAGCTGGCTCCGAGTTCTCGAGTGCCTCACAACGCGCATTTTCATAAATCTCCCGCACGGGATCGTCGCGCGCGACGAATGCTTCTCGCCAGCTCTTTCCGCGGCGAGCGCAGTTTTTTTTTCAGTCCCCGCAGCACGGTCGTCCGATGAATCGCGATGCCATAGCGCTCCTGAATCAAAGCCGCCAAGTGCCCCGGGTCGATCGCGGGATTCTCCTTTTTCTGCGCGAGGACGAACTCTAGGACCTCGCCTTTCAGTTTGACCGGGCCTTTGCGGCCTCGCTTGCGCGGCAGGAAAGAACTGAATCCTAGCTCCTGAAAAGCCTGCTGAATCTGATAGAAACTTTCTCGGCTAAGGCCGAATTGGCGGCACACCTCGGCCACCGCGTCTTCATCGACCGAGTGGGCGCGCAACATCTCGTATTTGACCTGCGCGAAGTCGTAGGGGTCGAAGAAATCCGTATGGAAGAGTTCCGAGCGCACGGCTTCCGGATGCGGGTTCAGGGTCCCGGAAGCCAGCAGGGCCTTTCGTTTGGCCGGAGTGATCATGAAAGACTCTATAATACAGCCGAGATCATATGTCAAGCACTTACTGCACATGGGATCGCTACGGTCAATTCTTGCCGAGTTCTGCTTATATATGGCGGCTAATATGCGGTTCACAGCGATTCTGCCCCCAGAAAGTGCGCACAATGGGTGACATATGTGCATTTATGTCTTGACGTCCTTTCTTTCTTCCTCCCCTCCGGCTAACCGCCATTGCTTCCACGGTCTTGCGTATAGCGGGTGCTTCTTCGGGCTGGTCAAAAAGCTCACCGAAAACGCCAGATGGGGATTTATGTCACGCATGAGATGAATCGACTCAAGGCCTTGTATCGGGGCTGGGCCATTCCCTGTGCCGGGACGCAAGTCTACGCACCGCATCACCGTTCGGAATGGCTCGCCAAGATCCACGAAGCAGGTGTGCGCCGGCGGGCAGAACTTTACTACCAGCAACTCGACGCCCTGCGGCTGGTGCGCCAACAAGCCCGGAAAGAACTGTTGGCCGAGGCGAGGAAGCACCGTGCGACGAAGTTGCTATGCCAGATTCCTGGTATTGGTCCGCTTCGGGCGGCTCACTTGGTGGCGTTGATGCAGACGCCTCATCGGTTTCGCACCAAGCGGCAACTGTGGAACTACAGCGGGCTAGGGTTGGAGACCCACGACAGCGCGCAGTACCGCGTCGTGGAGGGACAGCTACAACGCTCGAAGAAACCCGTCACACTGCGCGGTCTCAATGATCCTGCGACATTATGCTGTACCTCAATAACTCTCTGAAAAGATTGACTGTTGTTCGCTGGCTTCCTGAGTTTGTGGGTTGCGAACACGGTTCTTGATATTGGTGATCGCCTTTCGCACCACTTCCGACTCCAGTGCTTCCACTGGAATCTCCCACGGTGCAAACGGAACGACTTGACTAGCGGGCAGCTGTTTCTGTGCAATCATGCGCCGTACGCACGTCGGGCTTACATTCAAACGTTTTGCTGCCTTCTCCAGAGTTACGGTGCTGTTCTTATAATCAGAAGGATCGAAGATCGGCAGATGGTGATTGTAGCGAGCAGAGCGAACCGTTTTGTCATTCCAGGTGTTGCCGGTTCCTGTCTGGAGCCGAAGCCGATTCAGCGTGGTCGCAATCTGTTGGTCCGAAAACCTGGTGGCCATTTTTCGAATGACTTCAATGGCCTCGATGCTGGTACACCACCGGTGCCTGCCTATATCGTATTTCTTGACGCGAAGTTCCGAATGACGACCCCCAGCCCAGTGAATTAACAAAACGACTTCTCTGTGTTCATCATCCACGTCAGCGACGATTTCTTGGATCAGAATATGAACGATTCGTTGCTTCAACCGCATGTCGGTAGACGGTAGGTTCCAGACGGCTGGTAGATCTTGCGCCAAGCTCAGCAAAAGTTCCTTGTTCGGTATCGGTGCAGACTTAATCCCGAAATCAAACTCCTGCAGCTTGTCTTCAAGTTCCCGCACCTTCCGCAAGGCAGCGTTCCATCGAGCCTCCAGCTCTGCCGCAACCAATCGCTGATCGGGATCGACGGCTTCGTATCGCCGAGCTGCTAGCCGAGCTTCGTACCGAGCCTGTTCCAACTCCAACTCGAACGACCGGCGCTGCTCCTGTCGTTGATGGTGGATCTGCTCCACAGCTTCGAGCGCCGCCTCAACCGCGTTGCCGCTGATCGTGCCCAGCACCTCATTAGCCACAGCCTCGTCAATGCGCAAACCGCCAAACGAAATGCAACGCCGCAGGATGTGCGTAGCGTTGCATTCGTAGCGAAGCACAACGCCTCGCAGACCACTGTAGTTCACATGCAACATTCGTCCGCATTGCCGACAGCGAAGAATGCCGGAGAGCAAAGCTCGACCACCACGGCCTGTCTTCGGCTCCATTCCGGATCTCATGTAGGTATTGGCGGCGATCATCGCTTGGTTCCGTTCATACTCCTCCCAGGAAACGTAACCGAGATGGTGTTCTCGAATCAAGACCATCCACGCAGATCGCGCTTTGTGATGACCAGCTGTTTTGCGTGCACGACCGTTGACGACATGGATCCGCGTTTCTGTCTTGCCGAAGGCGTAAGCGCCAGCATAAATGGGGTTCGTGAGAATCCCAAGGATACTGTGATAGACCGGCAGTTTCCAGACCATGCTGGACTCCCCACGATCATGAGGATATGCCGGCAGAAAAACGTTCTCTTGACGAAACCACAACAGGACCTGCCGCACGCTGCCCAACTCGGTCATCTTGCCGAAGACCAATTGAATGGCCTGCTGCACCCGATGATCGGGATCCTTTTCGATTTTGCCATTCGCACTCCAACGGAAACCGATGGGGAGAAGAAGCTGCAGTTCGCCGCGGCGAGCCTTGGCGCGAATCGCCTCCGCGGATCGCTGCCGAAGCAAGTTCAATTCGAACTCGCTCATCGTGCCCTTTAAACCCAGTAGTAACCTATCGTTGATGATGCCCGGATCATATACCCCGTCCGGATCGACAACGACAGCGTCCACCATTCCGCATAACTCAATCAGATGGTGCCAGTCGCGACCGTTGCGTGCCAATCGCGAAGCCTCGATGCAGAAGACGGCGCCCACCTCTCCGGTACAGACTTCAGCGACCAAACGTTGGAATCCTGGGCGCTCGACCAAGCCTGACCCAGTGCGTCCGAGATCGTCGTCAATCACAATGACCTCTTGAAAACCTAACTCACGAGCTTGATTCACCAGGCCGTACTGACGGCGCTGGCTCTCCTGGTTATGGATCAATTGGCCGGGTGTGGACTGGCGAATGTAAACAATGGCCCGCCGACGAAGACGATCAGGAGTGAGTTTCGGATTCATCTTCGCCTCCGTTGTTTTCTTGTTGCTCAACGTCTTCGCGTATCGCGCTGATCAGTAGCTCCATGAGTGCCTGCGTCAGTTCTCTTTGCTTGTCGTTGGGAACGGTTGCCGCTGGCATGCTGAGGAGCGATAGATTCATCTGCCGGTCGAGTGGTTTGTCGGGTCGCTTCATTTACTCCCTCCCTTGAGAGATGGCTTCAGCGAAGCCTTATCGCAACCGGAGGGAACTTGCAAAGCATTGAGCAGATCACGTAGCTGCAAGAGCGCTTCTACGGCAATCAGGGGAGAACCAAGGGAAAGCTGAGCACACTCCGGACTGAACATCCAGGCCGGCAAAGAGGAGATCGTACCGTCAGGCAACTGGCAAAAAACGTATTCGCCACGTCGCTTTTTCTCGCGCCTACAGACACGCAGTGACCGACCGAAAAGCGGATGCCAACGGTAGTAGATCGTAACGGTCTCAACAAAATGGTGGGCATTATGTGACTGATTCGAATGACAATCACAACCACGACCTCAAAGATATTTTCAAGGGTGCAGCTATGAGAGCCAGCACCGCGGCTGGACCGCTACGCGATTTCTACGAGGCTTTGCTGGCTAAGGGAAGGAAGCCCACGATGGCGCGCTTGACCTTGGCGAGGAAGATTGCCGCGATCACGTTGATCGTTTGGAAGAAGGAGGTACGTTTCGACACCAACTATTTGAAACAACAAGCAGCTTGAGCGTCTCTGGCAAAGAGTCCGTTCCACCTGGGGAACTATTCCTGGCGGTAGCTGTCGGGTTCTTGAGACGCTCGGATTCGAGGGGAAGTATCCACCGGAGAAGTCAGGCCCGTGCTTAAAGCACGCGAGTCTCCGATTTCACCCTATGCCCTCTCGGACAATCCAAGAAAGCCATAGGCCACGAGTCTCCGATAGGACCATGCGTTGCCACTCACAAAGTGGATAACTGTCAGGCTTGATGTTTCAGAAACGAATGGCGCCGTCACGACAGTGAAATGGAACCACAGGAAGGAAGAGGGATCTCACCGTTTCGTGTGACGACACGAAGCACGAAACTACGTCGCCTGAGCAAGACCACTCGATTACGAGTGCACGTTCAAACGGTTGGGCTGAATGCCGAGACAAAAAAGTGTCGGCACCGAGCCGACGGGGAAATATGTCTCTTGACATTTCCTTTTATAGGACTTTACCGATACGGCGTTTACCAGGACTTGACTGGCACATGCGTTCGAGGGCTTTCGTGCGGCCTAGGTGGCCGAATATAGCGTAGCCAAGCGATGCCAGCACACAGGAACACTAATGAAAGCGGCCCCGACGCGAGGACTGGCATGAAGGAGCGTTTGCCCATTACGAGAACCCAGAAAGTGTAGTGAAGCACGAACACGAAACTACCGAGCCAGATCGCCTGATTTCGAACGAGACAGAGGAGTCCGCCAGCGACGGCGAGTTCCAGAACGGAGACGTATCCGTAAGTACCCCAGAAGGTCCCACCATCGTAAGTGTTCCAAGTTGCGTGGACAATGTAGAGCCAACAGACTGGCACAGCGGTCAGCACTGTTATACCCGACGTTGACGCAAAGGCCAGCCCACCAGCAGTGGTTCGTGCGAAGGGACGAACGAGCATATAGAGAATTAGCGCGATCCCCAACATTAGCCCGAAAAATTCGTGATTTTAGAACGCGAAAGGCCTCCCCTATGGTACAAATCCGTTGTTCACGCGGGTTTGATACCAAGAAAGAGGCCTTTGCTTGTCCGAACATACCACAACAGAGTGTTTGCTCTTCCCAGATATTTTTGATCGGCCCGTTGTCACGAAGTTTGATCAACGGCAGGGCAGTTCCGATGGCGGAGCGATTCTGCTGAAGGCTGCCGAGTGGCGCTTAGGCCTGACTTCGGCGTTGGCGGCGTGTCTGAGAGATGACCGGCAACCCGGTAAGGTGCAACATGAGTTGAGTGAGTTGATTACTCAGCGAGTCATGGCCATCGCCTTGGGATATGAAGACGCCAACGATGCGGCGCGGCTGGCGTGCGATCCGATCCACAAGCTGCTGGTCGGTCGGAATCCCGTCGACGGCGAAGACCTGGCTTCGCAACCTACTCTGTCGCGTTTTGAAAATGCTCCGGATCGCAAAGAACTGTTGCGCATGACGGAAGCGCTGGCGGACCGTGTCATTGAACGACATCGTAAGCGTTTGCACGGTCGCGCCGGTCGCATCACCATTGATCTGGATCCCACCGACGACCCTACGCACGGCCAGCAACAGTTCACCTTTTTTAATAGCCACTACGGTGGCTACTGTTACTTGCCGATGGTTTGTTTTCTCACCTTTGATGAGGAGGCGGAGCAGTACTTGGTGGCGGCGGTGTTGCGGCGCGGGAATGCGACTGGTTCGGTGGGCGCGCTGGGAATTCTGCGCCGTCTGATTACACGGGTGAGCAATGCCTTTCCCAAGACCAGAATCCGGGTGCGGCTCGACGGCGGCTTTGCGTCCCCGGAAGTTCTGGATTTTTTGGATTGCGAACCGAAAGTGGAATACCTCGTCAACCTGGCCGCCAATGCGGTGCTGAAGCGTAAAGTGAAATCCGCAATGAAGCGGTCTCGTCGTGCGTCGGAGATCTCCGGACAAACCGAGCATGTTTATGGCGAGTGCCGGTACGCTACCAAAAAGACTTGGCCGTGGAAACGACGCATCATCTACAAAGCCGAGGTGGTACGCGCCGCGAACAAGGAACCGAAGGACAACCCGCGCTTCGTGGTCACCAACCTAAAACAGGGTCCGCAGTGGATTTACGAGCAGGTTTACTGTCAGCGGGGCGACGTCGAAAACCGGATCAAGGAACTGCACAACGGAATGCAGATCGGCCGGACTAGTTGCTCGAACTTCTTGGCGAACACGTTCCGGGTGCTGCTGACGGCGGCGGCGTATGTGCTGATGCAAGAGATGCGGCTTCACTTGTCCCCGACCCGCCACGCCCGGGCGCAAGTCGCGACCTTGCGCGAGCATTTTCTAAAACTCGGAGCCCAAGTCATCGTCACGGTACGTCGCATTGTGCTGCACTTGCCTCAAGCATTTCCGTACCGCGATAGCTTTCATCGTCTCGCCCTGAACTTGGGTGCTCAGACCGGCTGAGTTCTCCCGCAGCGCTGGTCAGGAAATGTTACTCGTCGCGCCTCTACTCAAGGTGTCTCCTTTCGCGTCAAAAGTAGACTGCGAACCTCGTTAACAACCTTAGAATCAGTCTTTCCGTTCAACCAAATTCTTCTCTCGTCGAGCATCTTATCGTAGTGACAAAAAATTCGTCGCGAGGTCAGCTTTCACGAATAATGTGGGCTAATGACGGGGTCGAGCAAGAAACGCCGAACGAGGCGAAAAAAAAACAGTCAGAACGTGAAACATTTTTCTTTGAAATGTTTTGCCGGTTTCTTGCCCATTAGTAATATTAGAGGGCGACTCTCGCTACATCCCTCGCCGACCAGCAGTGACGGAAAATGACAGCAGGGCGGGTCGGAACATGCTGACAACATTCGCGATTCTGCCACCCGGCGATTTGGCGTACTCGCGTGGCTCAGGTAGCCTCTCGCTAGACTTGGTTGAGCGGGAGGGTGAGCGTAGGGAGCCGAAAGTTAAAGCTGCGGCGAGCCACCGCCGAGCTGCCCCATGGCCTTTGAATCCCAATGCGGTGCCCGGCTCGCATCATCTGAAAGGAACTCGCCGGCAATGAAGAAAGCTTCCGAAAGAAATCCGTCGCTGATCTTGCATCAGCGGCATTTGCGCAGGTGAGTGGCCAATCCCCTTGGGAAAACGCCGTGAGCGTCCTGCAACAGGCGTTTACGAGCACGATTGCACGGAGCTGTCCTTGGTTGCGATTCTCGTGGCCGGGCTCACTTTCGCCTTTGGTGAAGGCGGCTCGAAGCGTGTGCTTGCCGGCGTGCTTTTCGGCGCCGGAATGGCCATCGCGGCAGTGAACTTCCTGTCTTAGCTTTTTTCCGGCACCTGAAACAGCGGCGTCCTGCTGGGAGAAGCATTTGGCGGCAACCACGAACCAACAGAGTGCATCGGTCATTATCACTGACGACCCTCGGACCCCAGCGAAAGCTCTTCTTCTTCGCCATGTGCCTTGGCGCCGCCACCAAGAACGTCAGGTTCTCTACCACGGATTCACCAGGCCCCGCGAAGCCACGACGCCGATCTCTACCGGCTTCCATCAAAAGGCTGCAGAGAAGATCGAGGGGCAGTGAGGCAGAAATCTCCGCGTCGTTCTCGACTATGAGATGAAGAAGCGCCTCCACCGTGATCTCGCGAAGCGTGGTCCCGGCAGGGCTTCTTGCGAGCAAAAACATCTCGTTGCCGAAAGGCGTGGGCTTCAGGTAGTTCGAGGAGAGATTCCAGTTCCCCACATCCGGATCGAATAGGAAGCGCGTGACGGCGAGAGGCTCGTGTGGCTTCGAACTCGCCACCGGTCTCTACCGGGGAAGAGATCTGGCGGTAAAAGTCCCCGCCGGACTCTCCATCTACGCCCACGCAGAAGATGCTTGGAAACTCCGGCGCGTGCTGGATCAGCGTGAATTGACGGAGATCTTGTCGCTATGAACTTTCCCACAAACCATATCGAACGGATCAAGGAATTCGGTTACACCGAGTCAGAGGCCCGTTTTCTCTATATCGTTGCGGTCCACTCTGGGTACTTCACTATGGGACAGTTCCGCAACTTCACCGGCACTGCGTACGGAAAAAGGCCTACTTCTTTCACGCAGAAAGTCCTTAAGCGCGGTCATGCCACGATCCGGGATTACATGCGCAGGGGCTCCATCTTTCATCTGTTTTCCCGCACCGTCTACGGACAGATCGACAAGGACAACCTCCGCAACCGCAAACGGCACTCGTTCGATTTCATGCGTTCCCGCCTCGTGCTTTTGGACTTCATTCTGGCCAACCAGGATTTGAACTACTTCGAAACGGAGCAAGACAAGGTCAGTTTCTTTTGTGATGAACTGGGGGTCCCAAAGGACTCTCTGCCGGCCAAGGTCTATGAGGGCGGCCCAGAAAGCAAGCCGACCCTCCGCTATTTCGTCGACAAGTTCCCCCTGTTTCTTTCTTCGCCTTTCTCAGGTGCTCCCCCTGTGGTCACCCTGAGCTACGTGGATTCCGGCTTGGAAACATCGTCCCATTTCGTTTCGCATCTCGGGGCTTACCAGGGGCTCTTCCGGCAGCTCAAGACTTTCCGGTTTCTCTATATCGCCGCGAAGGACGCCTATTTTCAAAGGGCCGAGGAGCGTTTCCGTTCCCTCGTAAAGAGACCCCTAGAATCCGACATCTCGGGCGACATCCTCCGCTACTTTCAAGTGCGCAGGAAGTGGGAACGCCACGAGTATATTGTGCCCATTACAGAGGACTTTGAATTCCTCACGGAGGCGCGGCGACGTTTCCACGGTGACCGCTTCGACAACCTCTATCAGGCATGGAGCAACGGGACGATCACGGAACGTGAGTTACGGTTGGAATTTTCACAACTCAAGCCCGACCGGCCCGTATTCTTCGGGACCTTCCTGGTCCACCAACACCGTTCACCAATAGCAGAGATCCTTCGCCGCGGTGACGGGTGCGTGAAAGACACACGTAACCCTGTCCGTCACCGTTCGCGTCACCCCCGGGGTGTCGCGAAGCTATTGGAAGCATAGAGGTTGCGCATGGCGCGACATTCAGTTTGGACGCGGGCAAACCCTCGGAATGGGCTGGAGCGACCCCACTTCGTTGCCACGGGAAGCGTGGCGGTCGCTCCAGCCCAAGCGAACAGGATGATTCCCTGTTCACCATGTGTTTTGCCCGCGTCCAGTAAGGCCAAGAAGAACTAAGGAAAGAGAGATCATGTCTATCATTAAGAAGCCGCCCGAGATGGACAACGCGAGTACGAACTGCAGGAGCCGATCACATTGCCGTCGATAAGGACGCGACCTTCATCCAGAGTACGCCGGATCACGTCGTCGATTCCGCACTGAAGATCGTGATCGGAGAGATGTGGAGTTCCGCCGCTGGCTCGGGCCCCCGGAAAAGGGCAGAACTTTCTCTCGCGGTTGGCGAGGTACATCAATCCGCAAGCAAATGCCCCCAGAAACACCGCGCTGGCTGGTCATTCCGGAACGAGACCTTTTCACGGGCACCGCGATCGTGGGCGCTGTACATCTGAAAAATCGAAACCGGAGTTATGCCGGATCGGCATTACCTGAAGACTACGCACGCCGGACCCGCACCAAAGCCCAAGCTCAATTGATCCAGTCGAATTGCCCGAGCGCCACCAAGAATTTGAACGCAGTCGCCCGACGAAGAGTTTCGGACCGAAAGGAATTGAGCGTACTTCCCCCGCTTTGATGCGTTTCTTCATGGACGGCGCAAACAAACCCAACCAAGTCGCGATACCGAGGGTGGAACTCCCCCTCGATCGCCACGCGAATGGTACAGCGGGTACCGACACTCCATTGCCAGACGGTCCATTTTTGCGGGACAATGTTGCCTGCGACACCAGAGAGCGGGCACGGACAAGGAAGTCCATGTCACGTCGATCTGGTCAGAATGGTTATATCGAAAAGAGTGGTAACTGGTATGTAGTTCGGTGGCGGATGGACGTCGAGGGCCAAGACGAGCGGCAGTATCTACGGGAGAAAATTTGCCCGATCTCAGGTCCCGACAAGTTGTCCGCATCCGAACGGGAACGCAAGGCGAAAGTAATTGTCGAGCGTTCGGGTGCCAACTCGGAACAGCATTTTAACCGTGTGGTTTTGGGTGAAACGACGTTCCGAGAACAAGCGAGGGTCTACTTGCAGTGGGCTGTTACACGGGACCGGGAACCCATCAAGGATGCGGCCAGTATCAAAGCCGCCCTCCATAAATGGATACTTCCGGCCATTGGTGACATGCCGCTAGGAAGTATTAACAACATTACGGTCAAACCGGTGGTTGACAAGATGAAGAAATCAAAGTCCCTGTCGGCGCGAACCGTGAATAAATATGTTGAGTACATCAAACAGGTAGTCGCATCCCTCAAGGATGGCGAGACGGGTGAGCCCATTCACAAACGAACGTGGGATAGCAGCGTCATGGACTTGCCTGTGGTCAATCAGAAAGAGCAGCGGCGTCCTTCGCTCAAGGTTAAGGCAATTACTCAACTCGTTGAGGAAAGTGAGGGCGAAGAGCAGGCGTTGTATGTTTTGCTTGCGGCAACCGGGATGCGAATCTCGGAGGCACTTGCCCTTGAAACAAAACACATTACGAACGACGGACGTACTATTGAAGTTCGGCAGCAAGTCGAGCGCGACACACCCCGCATCATCACATGCCTAAAGACAAATGCGGCTTATCGAGATGTCGACTTGCACCCGGACGTTGCGGAGTTCCTGCAACGTTATATTGGCGATAAACCCGGTCTATTGTTCGCTACCCGGAATGGCACGCCACACTTGCACAACAACATCGAGGATCGCTGGCTAACGGAACGGCTCAAGTCGATGGGATTAGACGAGCCGGGTATGGGTTGGCACGCTTTCCGTCGTTTCCGCAAAACGTGGCTGCGTGGTAAGCGGTGCCAAGAGGACATCAACATTTTTTGGATGGGTCACAAGCCAAAAACCATGTCAGAGATTTACTCGCATCTGTTCGAGGAGATTGACATGCGCTTGGCTGAGGCCGAGGCCGTTGGATTTGGTTTCGATCTTCCCAAAAATCCATCCGAAAAGGCCGTTGTTGCACCGATTGCACCGAGATTTAAAACTGAAGTTTTCCAAGAAGTAGCTGTAAGTGCTTGATGGTAAAATAGATTGCATCGTGCGCCCGTAGCTCAGTTGGATAGAGCGTCTGCCTTCTAAGCAGAGGGTCGCCAGTTCGAGTCTGGCCGGGCGCGCCACTCTAAAACCTGCTCGTTGTTTCGTTTACGCGGCTTTCTCCGAATCAATCGATTTGATGTTTTGTAGCCCATGTAGCCCAACTGAGAAGCCCAGCCCCACCTTGTCGCACCATTCCCGACGCCACGCTTCGTCTTTCTGCAATCCACCAGCGTAGAAATCCGTAACGGTCTTCTTGGAGTGACCGAGCCACTGCGTTGTTAAATCCTCCGGGACTCTTGCACGCCGCAACGTCTCGGTGCGGAATCTGCGGAAGACATGCAGCCTGACCTTCTTGCCCGTTGCGTGCAGTGCCCGAAGAACGTTCCGTTGTCCTAATGGACGCCCAGCCTTGCAGCAGTGACGCCACATGTAGGACAGGGGACGGCGAGTCAGTGTTTTGGAGCGACAGTCTTTCATTCCCCAGAAAAGGCCAACCTCAACTCATTTCGCAAAAATCTGCGATTTGAGGGCACTCCGCAAAGGAATGTTCGGAAGGCAACAAACGGATCGCGGTGCGATTCTTATCGTGTGCCGAGGGCTTTCCGCAACGACGGGTGCACTTCTATTCTGCTCCCGTCGTAACTAATAAATCCCTGCTTTTTGAATCGATTCATGAACAAATTGACTCGGGAGCGCGTGGTCCCGACCATCTCCGCCAAGACTTTGTCACCTGGTAGGGGTATCTCAACGCCCGTCCGGCCGTTCTTACGCAAGTGCACGAGCCGCAAAAGCACGTGGGCCAGCCGCTGCTCCGCAGAGGAGGTCAGCAGGTCTGCCACGTGATCCCGGTAGTTCTTGATGTTGGACAGCAGATGGGCCAGCAGAGAACGAGAGGTCTTGTTCTTTCCGCGAATCATTTGGAGCATCTTCTCTTTCTTGATGGTGCGTATGGAGCTAGCCTGACTTCCGCGGTCGAAAGTCAATTTCTCGCTTTTTAGGCAGACAACTCCTGTCGTTTCAATAAAAACTTGCTGAAAGCCGGAAATAGTGACGAATATTTGTAATATTTGTATTGACACAACTACGTTATATGATATATGTAGTGGCCTGTGTACATCCGCAAAACCACGAAGACCCACAAGGGCAAAACCTACACCAACTTTCTCCTCGTCGAGTCTCAGCAAACCCCCAAGGGTCCCCGCCAGCGCATCCTCTGCTCGCTCGGCGCTCTGGCCCCAGCTCCCCGGGAGCATTGGTTGGATCTGGCTCACCGGCTCGAGGCCGGCTTGCAGGGACAGAGTTCCTTTCCTCCCGCCGAGGTGCCCCTCGAGACGCTGGTCAAAAAGGTCCGCCGCGGACGCCCCGCTCCGGCGGAGGAATCGTCCACCATCGCCGTCGATCCTGAGCGCGTGACGATGGAGGAAGCCCGCGAAGCCGGGACCATCCATGCGGCCCATCAGGTGTGGCAACAGTTGGGAGTGCATGAAATTTTACAGCACGCTGGACTGTCCGAGCGAGCCTGTCAGCTCAGTGAAGCGATGACTCTGAACCGTCTGATCTTTCCTCTCTCCGAGCATGCCATGCCGGATTGGATGCGGCGTACGGCGCTGGCCGACATCTTGGGCGTGGATTTCTCCTCGCTGCACGACGATGCTTTGTACCGCAACTTGGATCGACTGTATCCGAACCGTGAGCGGATCGAAACGGAGTTGGCCGAGCGGGAGAAGACGCTGTTTCATCTCGACGACACTTTGTATCTGTACGATTTGACCTCGACTTACTTCGAGGGCGAAGCCGCGAGCAACCCGCAAGCCAAGCGCGGCTACTCGCGGGATAAGCGGCCCGATTGCAAGCAAGTGCTGGTAGGCCTGGTGCTGGACCGCGACGGTTTTCCCAAAGCGCATGAAGTCTTCGATGGCAACCGCCAAGACCGGACGACGGTGGGAGAGATGTTGGATAGTTTGGAGAAGCGCACCGGCTCGAAACCGGGCGCCACCGTGGTGGTGGATCGCGGCATGGCCTATGAGGAAGACTTGGCTGCGATTCGAGCGCGTGGATTTCACTATCTGGTGGCGGGGCGGCAGCCGGAGCGCAATGCCTGGCTCGGAGAGTTCGAGCCGAGCGACGACTGGGAAGAGGTGCTGCGAGTGCCCTCGCCGCGTAATCCTGCTCAGGAGAAATCGTCGGTGCGCATCAAGCGTCGCCAGCAAGGGGAGGAGGTTTACCTTCTCTGCTTGAGCGAGGGACGCGAAGAGAAGGACCGCGCCATTCGCGAGAGCCACGAGCAGCGCTTGAAGAAAGACTTGGGGAAACTGCAGGCCCGCATCGAGAAAGGCCAGTTGCAAGAGGAGAAAAAGATTCACCAAGCGATCGGCCGGCTCAAGGAGCGTTACCCGCGGGTGGCGCGCTACTACCGCATGGACTATGAAGCCCAGCGCAACACCTTAACCTGGCAAGAGGACGGCGAGAAAAAAAACATCGCTAAAAAGCTGGACGGCGGCTATGTGCTGAAGACCGACCGGCAGGACCTGACCGCGGAGGAGATCTGGCGCACGTACATCTTACTCACGCGCGTGGAGGCCGCCTTCCGGGCGATGAAGAGTCCGTTGCTGGAACGGCCTATCTTCCACCATCTGGAAAAGCGCACGCAAACGCATATCTTCCTCTGTGTCCTGGCCTACCATCTGCTGGTAGCCATCGAGAAGCGCTTCCTGGATCGCGGCGTGCACACCTCCTGGTGGACCTTGCGCGAACAACTCCGCACGCACCAGGTCGTGACGGTGGTGTTGCCGACCAAGGACGGCAAGGTGCTGAAGGTTCGCAAGGGCACGACGCCGGAACCGATGCACCGGGAAATCTATGCGACGCTGCAGATACCGACCGAGGTCATGAAGCCGGTTAAGACTTGGCATGAACCCGCGACATAGTGACGGAATGAAATGGCAACTCCTTGCAAACAAAACAGTTCGCTCCGACGAGCGCGGAATTTGGCTGTCAGCGCGACAGCCGTGCACATACGAAGAGGGTAGTCTGCGAGGCAAAGCTCGCCAAAAAAATCACCTACACCCAAGATTGCGGTAACAGCCGATGGTCGCTTGTTCCTTCGGGTCGAGAGGCGCACCCCTCCTTTTTGAATATAGAAAAGAGTTTCGGCGGGTTCACCTTGCGTATAGATGTTTTCCTTCTGCCGATAGCTCGAAACCTCGCCGCCCAGGTCTACTCCCGAAGAGAAGTCCCAAAGGTGGGAAGCGTTCTGGCTCTTGCGCTTCAAAAATCCTCCAGTCCTGGGCAATGTATTTCGCGAATGCTAGGGCCAAACCTTCGCCGTTGGCTATAGTGTAGGCAACAAGCAAAACTCTGTCTGTTCAATTGGGTACACCCCGACCTGGCCCAAATGGGCCGCAACCCGGCCACACGCCTGAGAAACGCCGTTACCGGAGAAGTAGAGTCCCAGTACCTCAAATGTCCGCGCGACTTATCGGGAGTTGGCCGGCTATTGAGTTTTCCAAAGTCGATGCGGAAGCAAATAGGTGAAACCGATGAACGCCTCCCAACTTGTTGATGTGCCGGTCAACCCGTGATTGAAGCCCGTATCAAAAACCAAGTTTTTCCGCGCCGAATAGCTAACCGCCCAAAGATTTCCAACAGCATTGCGCTTCAGGAATGGCTGCGTGAAGTGCCAAAATTCTCCGGACAGCGTAAACCGATGCAAGAAAGGATGCGAGATCGTCAATGACTGGCCAAACTGTCCGCGTCGTACAGGTTCTTGAACCAATTCTGTAAAAAATGCGTTTGCATCATAGTGAAATCCTTTCACGTCTGCACTTGCCAGAACCAGAAATGAGTTCGTAGGACTTCCGTAATCAAACTCTGGAGCACCGCCGTCGTAGACACGATGGAAATAACTAACGGCCAGTGTCGGCGCCGCGCCTTCGCCGTGGTAGAGAACGCCCTGCACCCCCAGGAAAATGTCGGCAGCGCGGTTAGCGGTCGTTCCATCGGTCGTGAAGTGCACGATAGGTTCCGCTTGCACCAGAAATTCCAAGCGCGATGCAACGGCAAGCTTTATGACTTCGTTGAGACTGTAGCGAGAGGAAAACTCAGGCGAATCGTATGCAGGCGTGAAACCCGTTTCAAACTGAAGATACCCTACAGGAGTGAGTGTTGCCGGAGTAGAAACAGTGGGACGACCTGGATTTGCTTCTGGCTCATCGATAACTTCTGATTGCGCTGTCACCGGCCGAGAAGCGGCCAAGAATAAGAGCACTGCAATTAATACGAGCCTCAACTATCCCCCAGTGTCAAACAGCAGATCGGCCAGTATTCTTGCATTGGCACATTGTTTCAACAATGGAGGAATGTTGTTTGACGGAGGGATTCATCTCCAGCGATTTGTCCAGCTCCTGATAACGCCGTTACCGGAAAAGTTGGTTTTGGTGACTTATGGCCAGTTCGCAGCAAGTTGAGAATAGCGGGTTCAAAGCCTGTCTGCTTCCCTAAGGACTACCTGATCATCTTGCACCGAAAACGGCAGATTGACGCTTTTTTTGTTTCCGGCGAGTGGGCACTAAGCTCTCGGCACGACTCTGTAGAGAAATCCAACAACAGGTAAGGGGAAATCCTGCAGTGCCAAGTTGCACAAAACGTGGTGGATACGAGGATCTGTTGGATGACACGGATTTGCCGCCGGAAATAAGGACACGGAGAGCTTCCTACCACAACGGATCCTTCGATGCATTAAGACCGCAAAGGACTGAGTAAATTCAGGTTAGTTGCGAAAGTGTCTTTCGGTCTACTTTGGCCAAGCGGGTGCACCTAGATAAGGCGAGAGTTAAGAAAAAGCGGGACTTCCAAAAACAGGCCCGGAGAGGAGAACGACCATGACAATTATCCTCGTTCTGTTGTTGTTCGGAACTTTCCTTCTAATCGACTATGTAAGAACGCGGGGCAAGGTGCCACAGATCGCTGGCGAGAACGCCGCGTATGCTCTGCAGGCAGCGCCTGCCAAGGAGCTTGTCGAAGGATTTCAAGTTCCGGCGAATCTTCACTATCACGCCGGGCACGGCTGGGCGCAGCGCGAAAGAGCGAACTTAATGAGAGTGGGCGTGGATGAATTCGCCGCCGACCTTCTGGGGAAGGTCGATGGAATCGAGCTGCCGAAGCCTGGCCGCTGGGTCCGCCAAGGCCAGAAAGTGTTGGGCTTCACCCGAAACGGAGAAAAGACGGAGATGGTTTCCCCCGTAGAAGGTGAGATCGTGGAAGTCAATCCGGAAGTCGTGAACAACCCGAGCCGCTTGTACACGGACCCCTTCGGGCAGGGCTGGCTGATGACGGTAAATGTGCCGGATGAAGAGAGTGTACAACACAACTTCATGCCGGAGCGCCTTGTGAAGGACTGGATCGAAGACTGTGCCGCAAGGCTCTTCGCAGAGCAGCCGCAATTGGCGGGGCCGGTCATGAGGGACGGCGGACGGCCAAAGGACTTCGCCGCAGCGCTGCCAAACACGAATTGGAGGCAAGTGACCAGAGAATTCTTCCTCGACGCGTGAGGGAATCTGTTGCGGGGCCGGCAAGGTTCGGTTTGCCGGCCCTTCTATTTTTTGGGCAGCCTGCCAGATAACCCAGCGCGGGTAACTTTCGTCCAAGACTCCTCGGATGCTCTATCTGAAAGACAATTAGAGTTCGTAATCTGAGGTTTCTCCCATCAGCGTGACAGGGGACACCGTGATAGGGGATACCCCCGTTCGTGATGCTGCACACAGCCCCTCGGGCGCCTGGGCTGATACAAACTTGATGACAGTTGACTTTCGCTCCTGTCGGAACGGGACCGGCTGCCAGCTGTGCCTTCTGGCTACAGTCCGCACCCGAGTTTGGGTCGCTCCTCAAGGAAGGTTTGTCATGGCTAAAGGCGTCCTTTACGACAGCACGATGTGCATCGGCTGTCGTCTGTGCGAGAAGGCGTGTGCCGAGCACCACGGTTTGCCCTACAACGATGACATCGCCAAGGAAGAAAAACTCTCAGCGCACAAGCTGACAGCGGTGACCACCCATGGCGACAAGTTCATGCGGCGTTTCTGCATGAACTGTTTATCGCCAACGTGCGTATCCGTCTGCCCAGTGGCGGCTCTCCGCAAATCGGAGCTAGGTCCGGTCACTTACGACGCGTCGCGGTGCATGGGCTGCCGTTACTGTATGTTTGCATGCCCTCACCAAGTTCCCACGTACCAGTGGGCCAGCCGACTCCCCGTGGTGAAGAAGTGCGACATGTGTGCCGACCGAGTGGCGGCGGGACAGCCGACGGCTTGCGCCGAAGCGTGCCCGACAGGGGCAACGAAATTCGGTGATCGCGACCAATTGATCGCCGAGGCACGCCAGCGGCTCGCCGCCGCGACGCCTGGCCAGTACTACCAGAAGATTTATGGGCTCGAAGAAGTGGGCGGCACTTCGATGCTGCTACTGGCCGCCGAGCCTTTTGAAGAACTTGGCGTAAAGGTTGGCCTCCCTCACGAACCCATGCCATTCCTGACCTGGCATGTTCTTTCTGAGATTCCGAGTATCGTTTCCATTTTTGGCGTGCTCCTCGGTGGAGTCTGGTGGATCAGCCACCGAAAAGAAGAAGTGGCGGCAGCGGAACGCGCGGAGCGAGAGAAAAAATCATGATTTCTCCTCGCAACTGGGCAAGTCTGAGCTTTTGGAAGCTGCTGGTCATGCTAATCATGGCGGCGGGCTGCTATGCCACGTATGTTCGCATCGCTCATGGATTGGGTGGAGCGACGAATCTCAGCGATCAGTTTCCCTGGGGATTGTGGATAGGCTTCGACATCCTGTGCGGTGTTGGTTTAGCTGCCGGTGGCTTCACCTTGGCGGCCGCAGTGCACATCTTCAACATTGAGCGGTATAAGCCGATACTTCGTCCGGCCATTCTCACGGCTTTTCTCGGCTATTTACTTGTCGTGTTGGCGCTGATGTTTGACCTGGGACGGCCGTATCGCGTGTGGCATCCGTTGGTCATGTGGAACCCGCATTCGGTCATGTTTGAAGTAGGGTGGTGCGTCACGTTGTACACCACGGTGTTAGCTCTCGAATTCGTGCCGGTGGTGTTCGAGCAGTTTCGCTGGACGAAGGCGCTAAAGGCTATGCGGGTGATTTTGATCCCCCTGGTGATTCTTGGCGTGATCCTCTCCACTCTGCACCAATCTTCTCTCGGAAGCTTGTACCTGATCGTGCCAGAGAAACTCTACCCACTGTGGTACACGCCGCTGTTGCCCGTGATGTTTTTCGTTTCGGCGATTTGTGCGGGCTTGGCCATGACGATTTTCGAATCCTGGCAGAGCAGCAAGGCGTTTGGAAAGCACCTGGAACTGCCGCTGCTTTCCAGCATGGGACGGATTCTCGCTGTGGCTCTGTCCGTCTACCTGACGATGCGGTTTCTCGATCTCTGGAACCGGGATGCGCTCCGGCTCCTGCTGGTCCGCCGGTCGGAGACCTATCTCTTTCTATTGGAGTTCGTGTTGTTTCTCGTACCGATGCTTCTGCTGTATCGCAGACGAATTCACAATAATCCAGCCGCTCTTTATGGCTGTGCGGTGTTGGTCTTGTTTGGCTTTGTGACGAACCGGCTGAATGTCAGTGTCACGGGCATGGAAGCGGCGTCGGGAGTTTCGTACTTTCCAAAATGGACGGAAGTTGCCGTCACCTTGGCCATCGTTGCTCTGGGATTTTCGATTTTCGGCGTGGCTTGCAAATACCTGCCCATCTTCGCTCCTGAAACCGTTGTGGAAGGACATTGCACGCCAGCTCCAGTTCCTTCAGAGGGAGACTGAATCATGCGAGCCCGCCCGATTTTGCTTGGCGGCTTGCGAATCGGCCTGGCTCCTAAACTTGTGAGCCTGTTAGTGACCAGCACGATCGTCCTGTTCGCTCTATTTGGCTATCTCAACTTGCATTTCCAGCAGCGCAATGCCGAGGAAATCATCCTCCAGGATGGAGATCACGTCGGCGATTTGATTGTGCGTGGTCTCCGACATCACATGATGCAGAATGACCGCGAGGCTCTCCATCAAGCGATCGGCGACTTGGGAATGCAGCCCGGCATCCGTCGCATCCGCGTTTTGAACAGCTCCGGACGAATCGATTTCTCGACGGAGCCAAACGACGTTGACACCATAGTGGATAAGAGGGCAGCGAGCTGCCAGGACTGCCACGTCTCGAACGGGCCACCCCAGGTGCCCCTTCGGCTTCACGATGCCCGCTTTTATGTAGATGCGCAGGGCCAGCGCGCTTTAACGGTATTCCGTGCCGTCGAGAACGAACCCGGTTGCGCGAACGCTTCTTGCCACAGCCACCCGCCTGACCAGCGCATCCTCGGCATGGTGGATGTGAGCCTATCCCTTGCCACGGTCAGCCGGCAGATAGCAGTGCAGAAAGCTGAGCTAGTCGGGTTTAGCGTCGTTGCCGTGGTGGTTTTTTCCTGCGTCAGCGCCCTGTTCATCTGGAAGGTCGTTGACAACCCGATGAAGGAGCTCCTCTCCGGAATCCAAAGAGTCGCGGCGGGACATGTGACGGATCGCTTGGAAGTGCGTACCCACGACGAGTTCGGCGAGTTGGCATGCTCCTTCAACCGAATGACGGAGAATCTGGACCAAGCTCAGCAAGAAAATACCGCCTGGGGAAAGACTTTGGAGCAGAGGGTGGAAGCAAAAACGCGCGAACTTGAAGGCGCCCAACGAATTCTTTTTGAACGAGAAAAAATGGCTTCCATCGGCAAGCTCGCCGCCACTGTGGCGCACGAGGTGAACAACCCTCTGGCCGGAATACTCACCTATGCGAAGCTGACGCTAAGGAAATTGCAGAATCCCGCGTACGATGCAGCCGCCCGAACCGAGATGCAGGAAAACCTCCGCACCATCGAACGCGAAAGCCGTCGTTGCGGGGACTTAATGCGTAATTTGCTGATGTTCGCGCGGAAGGCGCCGAGCCGCCAAGAGCGGAATGACTTGAACGAACTCGTGCGCAGTGGACTGATCCTTGTGCAACATCATCTGGATTTGCAGGGAATTGAGCTGAAGCTGGAACTATCGGAAGAACTTCCACTCACGCCATGCGATGCCGGCCAGATTCGTCAAGTCATTCTTGCCATTCTCGTGAATGCTACGGAGGCCATGCCTCGCGGCGGCTCGCTTCGGATTGCAACTTCGCGCGACGTGGACAAGGACACGGTGCTGCTCCGCGTAAAAGACACCGGGCCGGGCATCGCAACGGATATTGCGTCGCACATTTTCGATCCTTTCTTCACGACGAAGGATGGCCAGCAGAACACCGGGCTGGGGCTGGCGGTAGCGCGGAGCATCCTGGAACAGCACGGCGGCGCGATTTCTGTCAGCTCTGCTGTTGGTGAAGGAACCGAATTCGTTGTTTCTCTGCCGGTGCATGAGTTGGGGTCTATCGAAGAGCTCACTGTGGACCAGCAGACGAGGTGATCAACATGGACGCCGAGGCTTCAGCAAGAACCGGGAAAATACTTATCGTGGATGACGAGCCCGTAGTGCGTGACTCCTTGGGCAAATGGATGCGAGACGAGGGTTTCACCGTTCAAACCGTCGCGAGCGCACGCGAGGCTTTGAATTCCTTCGAGACACAGAATTGGGATGTCGTTCTGCTCGATATTAAAATGCCCGGTATGGACGGGATCGAGTTACAGAAGCTTTTGCGCGAAGTGGATCCCAGCTTGATTGTCATTGTCATGACCGGTTTTGCTTCCGTGGAGACGGCAGTAGTCGCTCTGAAGCAGGGTGCGTACGACTACATCTGTAAGCCTTTTGAGCCCGACGAGTTGGTCCACGCCATCGACAACGCTTTGGAACACAGGCGGGCAAAAAAGGAAGTCGTGCAGCTCCGAGAGCGCATTCAGGAGGTTCTGCCCCGCTCCGCGGTTGTGAGTCGAAGCGCTTCCATGAAACGGGTTTACGAATTGATCGAGATGGTCTCGCCGACAGACACGACAGTTCTTATCACCGGAGAAAGTGGAAGTGGCAAGGAAGTGGCTGCTCGCGCGATTCATGACGCCAGCCCAAGAAGACTCATGCCTTTCATGGCCATCCATTGCGGCGCCCTCACGGAAACCCTGTTGGAAAGCGAACTCTTTGGTTACGAACGGGGCGCTTTCACGGGCGCTCAGGCCCGCAGGAAAGGAAAGTTCGAAGCTGCCGACGGAGGCACGGTGTTCCTCGATGAAATTGGAGACATCAGCTTGAAGACGCAGACCGATTTGCTCCGGGTTCTTCAAGAAAAGGAAATCGTGCGAGTTGGCGCTACCGCGCCCATCAAAATTGACTTTCGCTGTATTGCCGCTACGAATCGCGATCTTGAGGCCATGGTCAAGGAAGGCACCTTCCGCTTCGATCTCTTTTATCGGCTCAATATCTTGCGGATTCATCTTCCCGCGTTACGGGAGCGTAGAGAGGACATTCCACAGTTGGCCAAATATTTTGCAAAGAAACATGCCATCGCAATGAACAAGCCCATTCCCGCTATCTCGGCGGACGCGATGAATCTGTTGCTGAACAGCAATTGGGTTGGAAACGTCCGAGAGCTGGAAAACGCCATCGAACGGGCTCTCGTAATAGGCAAAGGCCCTGAAATCAGTGCGTGCGACCTGCCAATGCAGGAGGCGGTTCCTCACGCAGTTTCCGGACGCCGCCTGGAAGATGTGACACAGGCGCATATCGTGCGCGTGCTTGAGGAATGCGGATGGAACCTTACGCATGCCGCTGAGATTCTGGGAATCGACCGCAGCACGCTCTACAACAAGATCAAGTTGTATGGACTCAAGCGCCAAAACGCGGTCGCCGTGTGAACGGTTCCCAATGCTATCGACAGTTCGAGGCGGTGGCAACCGCGGGGCAGGCCGTGCGGAGGTCAACGTCGGGCAGCTTGACGGCCGGGCTCTCGAGTTGGCTCGCATTTTTCAAGTCTTCAGTTAGGTCCGCAAAGAGAGCCTTGTCGCGACCGAAGCAGGCAATTGTGGTTCACCCGAGTAGATCACGGAAGGAAACCAGAGGCCGGGCTCTTGCTGCACTCTCACGATCGGCAGTCAAGGCCTCAACAGACCGGAGGAACGATTTTTCATTCGAGACGCGTTCGAGAATTTCGGAAAGCTGTTATGTCCCGCTCATACGTGCAGGCTTATCACCATGCTGGTTAAGTCCCGAACGCACTTATCGGAAAAGTGTGAAATTGGCCCGATCTTCAATGTCCGGTTTGCCTGCAATGCGAGAGCTATCGATCCCACTGAAGCAGAATGTCAGGCTCCTTTTCCTCGTTTTCCCTTCCGTTGGTGCGCTTCACGACGGAGAATCCATGGCTTTGATAGAAACGGAGTGCGCCGTCATTGCGTTCGAAGGTCCAGAGTCTGAGACTCGGCCATTCTTGTTTTGCTTTCTCAAGCAACCGCCCTCCGATGCCGAGTCCCTGAAACTCAGGAAGGACATAAAGGTGATTGACCCAGCTTTCGCCAAAAGCGATGAACCCAACTATCCTGTGTGCTTCATCCAGAGCGACAAAAACCCTATCCAATGCGAATACTCGGCTGACAAAAAAGTGGATGTCTTCATCCATTGTATGGATGCTTGGCAGGTACGGGAGGGAATGTCTACGGGTAGTTCTGGAGACTGCGGCGCATTTAGCCGCATGGGCAGTGGTGGCGGGTTCGATCGTAATGCTCATCCGATTGCCAACGAGAAGAGTACCTTACGACAATCTTGCAAACCACTATCGTGCCAGGATCACGGGCAAGCCGGAGAGCGCCGGGATCGCCTGGAAGCAGCATTGGAGCAATTTCCCACATCGGGACTTCGCGGGAGTCTGCAAGATTTCATTTGATTTCCAGCCAACACAAGAGAACTGTCGAGAGGAGAGAGGCACGACGACCGCTTTGTGCGCCTCATGGCAATTTGATCTAGATCAATACAACGTTGACTACTTCGCGGCAAACCCTTCGCATTCCCAAGAGAAACGAGAGGCATTCCAGAACATTAATAATTCGAGATACCAAGTTGATCACGATGCGGTCCAATCGAGCGATCACTATGAGAACCAGATGAAATTAACCGCTATCAATCTGGTAAACGCGGTTACCGTCCATATGGGGTCCTGGTACGGCACATCTCCGGTAACCCAACCATTCAGGTAAGTGGAAGTGAATCGGTAAACACCACCGCATTTTCGCGATCTGCCTATTGGGTCGCTGTAGAATGACTGTCCGGGACGAATTAAAACCTTGGAATACACACAACGAGTCGTGGCTTGCTTTAAGGCGCTCGCATCAGGCGATGCCATAGGCAAACAGACCGAAATGCTGTCTCGTTCTGATGTCCTGCGCTGGTACCCGGAAGGGATCAGCGGATTCCATGGTCGCCCGGGAGACGTTATCCCACGCTACAGCGGCAATCTGAAGCATGAATGGCGGATTGGTGAAACAACCGATGACACGGAGCAGACCATCGCGGTAGCGAGAGCGCTACTTAGCACGCAACAAGTGTCACACACAGCAGTTGGCCGAGAGTTGCTCAAATGTAGGAAGTCCGTCCATCCCGGTGTGAGGTCGATGTGGACCTTTCACCAGTTGGGCGATCCAAGTCGCACTGCACTGGACGGTGATGGTTGTGGAGCGGCCATGCGGGTAGCACCTGTTGGAGTGCTCTATTGCCCGGACCGGTTGGACGAGTTGGTTCGTGGCGCTTACGAATCCTCCATCCCGACCCACGGCGGTCAACTGGCAATCTGTGGTGCAGCTGCCGTAGCCGGTGCGATCTCCGCGGCCTTGGAGGGGAGGCCAGCAACAGAAGTGTTGAATTTGGCCATACAGGCAGCCCGAAAAGCAGAAGCATTCAATTCGGCATCGAGGGGCAAGGCAACACCCACTATCGCCGTTTCGATCCGGGAAATGCACGACGATCTTTCTATGCATGACACTCTGGTAGTGAGCGAACTTGCGGAGAAGTACTTCCCAAACAAGCCCGAAACCAAGGTCCCCTTAGCAATAAACCTGGCCCTACTCACAGAGTCCGTTGAGCAAACGATTCTGTTTGCGGCAAACGTAGGCGGCGATTCTGACTCAGTCGCTTCCATTGGTGCTGCAATCGCAGGTGCGCTTTGTCCCGATACTGTGAACGAGGCCTGGTTCGATGTGGTTCAGACGGCTAACGGGGACGACCTCGTGGATATAGCTGAGGCTCTCGCCAAACTCCGCTGTTAAATAATGTGAAGTCGCGTCATGAAGAGCTTATTGGTTCACTTGGACGTGTAATGCGGTTACCGGGGAAGTTGAGTGGAGATTTGGGAACGTAAACGGCTGAGCGTTTACGTCAGGGTAGGACCTGAATTTCAAGCTCGATCGCACGCCCATCCCGGATTGAAAATGCCCGGATGGGCGTAGTTGCGTACGGCCGGGGCGTGACGATGAAATAGATCTTTTCAGAATAGTAGGCCAGCGCGAGGTCTTTGGGCGAAGGCTCGTTCGTGTCCAGCCAATTCGGATGCGAGTGGTAGATGCCGAGGAATTCGAGCCGCCGCCTGCGGAGTTCCCCCATCAGGCGCACGATCTCCTTGGGCGCAATCTCGTAATTCCTGACTGGATCAGCCGCGACGTTCTTCGCAGGGAACGCCTGCGTTATTAGTCCGTCCTGCCCCGCCAGAATTCCGCAGCATTCCCGATGCGGCTGGCGACGGGCATGCTCCAGGAGTTGCCAGTATACCTTGCGGCGACTTCGGACGGCTCGCTTCATTCCGGGAGTATATAACGAGGCGAATTCGTGAATCAGTGACGGACGCGGAGAGTCTACCTGACGTAAGTCCCGGTAGCCGTTTACCGGAGAACTGAAATCGCCCCCTAACCACATCCCCGCACGGCTTATCGGGCACAACTCGCCCCGCCATTCAGACTAGCAGCCAGTTTCGTATTCCACATCGGTGAGAGGAATGAGCGTAGAATATCCGCAGGTCATTGTGAACGCTCAAATACAACCAGGAACGCCTCGCAAAATCGTGGATTATCATTTGGATGAATGCTTCGACTGGATTGCTGATCTTGAGTGCGGACATCAGCAGCATGTCCGGCACAACCCACCTTGGATTCATCGGCATTGGGTAACAACGCCTCAAGGACGGTATGAGCATCTCGGCTACGAATTGCAATGTTCGGTCTGCTTGACGTCCGCGTCCCCACCGGACTCATTGTAGACGTCGAGATAGTTAGCTTGTGCGCGTTACTTTTGAGAGTCTCGCATCTGCGACTCGCACGGATTTTGCTTTGCGTGGCGATTTCATCTCTTTCCTTACGCTGGCAAGTAGAGCCTCGCCTGATCTCCTACGGAAGGTATTCTTCACCCTCACAGCTTGAACTTAATCTTGAGGAAATGTAGTCCCATACAGCACAAACATCTCAAATTTATCTCTCTGACTTCTTTCGGGGACTAAGTCCCGGTAAACGCGGTATCGGAAAAGTGTCAAATTGGCCCGACCCTCCGGTAACCCGGCTTTTCGGGCGCTTGTAGAGATGAGCACGGGGCTCGAATCTATGGCTCTTTTGAACGACCCGCCGTAAACCCGAGTCCGATTGAAAATCGAGATTCACAGTTGAACGCGACCGGAAGTTGGAGACTGCTCGGCAGCAACGGCAACTGCGTTGGCAGCAAGGTGCCTAAGCCATCTCGGATTGAAAGAGTTGCTACATTCTGCGTAGACTGGCATCAGGTGCTTATGCATAGCCCTGCCTCCGCAGCCTCCGGACCGTTCGCCGTCTGCACCCACACCTTCGAAGCCCGCGACCCAGCCCGCGACCGTCTCTTCCCCTGCGATATCTGGTGCCCCGACGAGCCCGGCACGTGGCCGCTCGTCCTCTACTCTCACCACAGCCGCGGCAGCCGTCGCTCCGCCACCTACCTCACCACGCACCTCGCCAGTCACGGCTACCTAGTCGCGGCCCTCGATCATTCCGAAGTCGTCGCCCCGGAGATCGCCGGCAATGTCCAAGGCTTCATCGGCAACCGCGTTCCCGACGCCCGCTTCCTGCTCGACTACATGCTCGTCGGCGCGATTCCGTGTACTGCCCGGCCCGATCCCGATCGCATCGCCATCGTAGGCCACAGCATCGGCGGCTGGACCGCCTTGGCCTTTCCCGAAACTGAGACGCGCATCCAGGCTGTGGTCGCGCTCGCCCCCGGCGGAGCGTCCAATCCCAAGCCGGGAATTATCCCCGCCACCCTCAGTTTCAACTGGCCGCGCCCGCCGGCCACCCTCTACATCGTCGCCGAGAACGACGTCCTCACTCCCATCGCCGGCATGCACGAGCTCTACAGCCGCACTCCCGGGCCAAAGCAAATGGTGGTTCTCCCCCGCGCCGACCACCTGCATTTCGTGGACAACGTTGAGCAGGCCCACGAGCAGCTCCGGGCCGCCAGCCTCCCGCCCGAGGCCTCCTGGATTTCACGCGAAATGCGCCCCATCGTCGAACTCTGCACCGGAGAAGAAGCCCACCGCGAGATCCAAAGCCACACGCTGGCCCACCTCAACGCCGCTCTCTCCCTCCGCATCGCACCCTAGACCGCTCGACGCCGACCGCAGTGGCGACAGCAGCAGGGAAGCATGGCCAAATAGCTTTGCTGAGATAGCGCACGACAAGGCCGGAATCATGGATGCGGGCCTTCATCTTGCAGAGACCGGCGGCCTACTCGTTGGGTCGCTCGCAATGCGCAAACCTCGAACCGACCCAAGGTTCCGAAAGACATCCTGATTGATCTCTATGCAGCACTAGAGGCTGCCCGGCTCTTCGTATTCCCTTGCGCGGTGTTTTGATATTGGAAGAAGGAGTAACTCCAGGGTTGTAATTCGACATACAAACCCGACGCCGCCATCTCATTCCCGTCGCGCTCGTAGCTCGCATCCGAAAAGCCGTCAACCAGGCGCCAGTTTTTCCCTCGCACTTCTTGCCACGGGATCTGCACACGGGCTTGAACAGCGCTTTCGCTGAGATTGACCACAATGAGACGCCGATCATCGTCTTTAACCCAGCTCCAAGCCACCACATTTTGAAAACTTTGATTGTCGGGCCATCCGTTCCGCTCACACAGCTTCCATTTACCGCCGCGAAATATCGGGGCATTGATGGCTGCCAGGAGTTTGATATAGAAAGCCTGCAATGCCTTGTTTACGGGCTCTGCGGGGCGTCTCCCCAGAGCGACAGGCACCCTTACCGTTCTGCCCTCGAATTGTCCTTCGTGGAAGAGTCTTGCTCCCGGGAGAAACGCGATGGTGACAGCCGCAGCTTGCTCCTTTGCAGGCGAATAAGTCGCTGCGGTTCGAGGCTCATCGTGGTTCTCGATGAAACGGAGCAACTTCTGCTGGTAGGCAGGGTCAGCACAAAGATGAAGCCGAACATTCTCTGCATTCTCGTGCTGCAGCCGATCATAGAGTCGCTTGTCGTAGCAGAAGTCGAACCCATGCTGTTGCAGTTCCCACTCTAGGTCCCAGTAAGCCTCGGCAATGAAACAGACATCTGGATATGCTTTCTTAACGGCACGGATGACATCATCCCAATACTCGGTGGGCGGCCGTTGCCCTGCACGACTGCCCCACGTTCGTTCGAAGATCGCGTTCAGCAGAAGCATGGCCATGTCACAACGGACGCCATCGCACTGAGCCGCAATGCTGGAAACGGTTTCAATCACTGCTTGGCGAAGACCAGGCTGAAATGCATTGAGCTGCAGAACATCTCGCCAGGCAGGAAAGTAAGGGTCCCTTCCGCAGGCGCAGACGCTTCCTAGTACCTCAACGTAGGATGCCGGGTTGTTCGCGACATCCTCGATACTCCCGTGAATGAAGTACTCGGGGTGCTCGGTGACCCACGGGTGATCCGGCGCTACATGGTTCGGCACGAAATCCAAGAGCAATTTCATGCCTCGCTTCGCGAGTTCACGCCTGGCAACGGCGAGACCTTTAGGACCTCCGAGATGATGGTCAACCACGAAGCGTCTTATGCAGTAGGGGGATCCGACGTTGTCTTCTGGCTTAAAATCGGCTAAGACTCGACGGAAATCATCAACCAGATTCTCGTTCTCATTGGCGATTGCAATCCCCGCAGGACTTCGTTCCCAAACCCCCATGAACCAGACGGCATCGAAACCGAACTTGGCAATGGCGTCCCATTCGGCTGACGGTACGGAGCTCAAGTCAACGGACGTTCCAGTTTTCACGCGGAGCTCGGAGAGCCAGACCCAAGTATTGATTTCGTACAAGGTAGGATATTGCGGCCAAGCGGACATAGCTTTCTCCTATTTCGATTCGTCTTCGCAACAAATGGGCCTGTAGACGCTGAGAATTCTTAATGGTCTCGTAAATAACGGGATGCTCGGACCTTGTTATCATTTCTACGCCCTTCTGGCGCTGCGCCTGTTCTGAATGAGCACGGCATCCCTTTCACTCCCAAATCGTCCGCGCCACGGCGCACTTTGCGGTTTCGCAACTTCAGGCACCGTGAAGAATCATATCGGCAGCTTTTTCGGCAATCATGATGGTTGGCGCGTTCGTGTTGCCCGCAATGATGCGCGGCATGATGGAGGCGTCGACAACGCGCAGCCGTTCGATGCCGTGAACGCGGAGCCGTGAATCCACGACAGCCATGTCGTCGTTGCCCATCTTGCAAGTGCCGACCGGATGGTAGAGCGTCTGAACCGAGTAGCGGATGAAGTCGGTGATGCCGGCATCCGAAGTGACCCCCGCACCGGGGTGCAATTCGGCGCCGCGATAGGGCTGAAACGCCTTGGTGTCCGCGATCCGGCGACAGATACGCACTCCTTCCATAATCACGCGCAGATCCTGTTTAGTCGAAAGATAGTTTGCGCGGATGGCAGGAGGTGCGAGTGGGTCCGCGGAACGAAGCGAGATTTCGCCCCGACTCTCGGGCGTGATAAGCGTGGGACCGAATCCGAAACAGTGATCCTTGCGCGTATCGAGTCCATGATTCACGTAGTAGGCAGGGCCGAAAATGAGTTGCAAATCGGGAACTTCGAGTTCGGTGCGCGTATGCAGAAAAATCCCAGCTTCGGCGACGTTCGAGACCAGCGGCCCGCGCTTGAAGCAAAGATAGCGCAGCACGTTCGGCAGCGATTGCGCGCTTGCGAGACTTACCGGCTGTGTGCACAGATAACCGACTGAAACCATCGGGTGATCGTGCAGATTTTTGCCGACGCCGGGAAGATTCCGCATGGGGCGAATCCCGACCTTATTCAACTCGGCTGCCGGGCCGATGCCGGAGAGCAGAAGGAGTTGCGGCGAATTGACTGCGCCGCCTGCGAGAATCACTTCGGAGCCGGCTGACACTGTCTCGATCGCGCCGTTCAAAACGTACTCGATGCCCATGGCGCGGTCCTTCTCGAGAAGCACTCGCGTAGCGTGCGCTCCCGTCAACACGGTCAGGTTGGGGCGGGCGAGGGCAGGCTTGAGAAATGCGTCGGCAGCGCTGTGCCGGCAACCGTTGCACTGCGTCACTTGATGGAGCCCTGCGCCTTCCTGCGAGGCGGCATTAAAATCCGGATTACTTGGAATGCCGAGCTCGTTCGCCGCGGCGAGAAAGGCGCGCGTGAGAGGGTTGACATAACGCAAGTCGCTGACGCACATCGGTCCACCGCGCCCGTGATATTTCGACCCGCCGCGCTCCTGATTCTCGGACTTGAGGAAGTACGGAAGAACATCGCTGAAGCCCCAGCCATCATTTCCGAGACTTTTCCAGTGCTCATAGTCGAGCGGGTTCCCGCGAATGTAGATCATCGCATTGATGGAACTTGAACCGCCCAGTAGCTTTCCACGCGGCCAGTAGAGTTGACGGTTGTGAAGGTGCGGCTCGGGATCAGTCGAGTAGTTCCAGTCGAGGGGGCTCTTGAACAGCTTCGAGAACGCCGCCGGTATCTGTACTTCGCGCGCGGCGTCCGAGCCGCCCGCCTCGAGTAGCAGGATGCGCGTCTCCGGCTGTTCGGTGAGCCGCGCCGCGAGCACGCAGCCTGCAGACCCTGCGCCGACGATGATGTAGTCATACGTTTGATGTTGGGCCGTCATGTTATTCGTAATGCTGCACTACAACAATCAACGAGTAAGGTGACCTGTGTCACGACGCAAAGTAACGTTGGTCACCGCGAGCAATGAGTCCTCCAGAACAAACTGTATCGAAATAGAAGGGGCAGCAGGGCTAGGAGAGGGTTCTGGGGAACGCCTTTCCAGGAGGTGGTCGAACATGATCAACGAACAACAAATCACGAAGACAATGGGAACGGCACTTGCGTCCGAGGCTGTTCCGGAAAAAACAGCTTCACTGGACAAGATTCTGATGGCGACAGATTTTTCGCCGGCTTCGGAACGTGCTCTCGAGTATGCCCTCTCGCTGGCGCGGCGCTACGGATCGCACCTCTACGTGACGCACATTGTCACGCCAGACGGATACTCGATGATCGCTTCAGACTTTGCATCTGCAAGAGAGCAGAGACACTTCCAGGAAGCCAAGGATGCGATGGCCAAACTCGCGCGTTCGGGGAGCCTCACCAACGTATCTCACAGTATCGTGGTCGAGGAGGGGTTGCTATGGCCTGCAATCCAGAGACTCATCAAGAAATATGGCGTTAAACTCGTTGTCGTTGGAACACGTGGAATGGGGGGAATGCAAAAATTCCTGCTCGGTTCAAGCTCGGAACAGCTGTTCCGGCAACTCAGCGTTCCAATGTTGACGGTCGGACCAGCAGCGTCTTCAGAGCCAGAGTACGTGACAGAATTCGAGCATATTTTGTTTGCCACGGACTTCGGCCCGGGGGCAGAAAAGGAAGCTGCCTTTGCTCTCTCTTTGGCGCAGGAACACAGGTCCAAACTCACGGTGCTGCACGTGTGGACCGGACCTCAGCACCTGGTCGCTCTCCAAAGGGATTCCATCCTGCGACAAATGAACGATCTCGTGCCGGATACACACGGCGAACACTGCCTGGTCGATTACAGGGTGGTGTGTGGCAAGGCCGTTGAGGAGATTCTGCGTGTAAGGGAAGACACGCAAGCGGGCCTCATAGTAATGGGGGCCAAGAAACGAAAGAACCTCGCCGGACATGTGCCGCAGACAACCGCGTTCGAGGTGGTGAGTAGCGCGCCATGCCCAGTGCTCACGGTCAGATCATGAGAGACCGCAATCAGCTAAGCGGGACGTGCAGCGGCTTTGTCCAGAGTTGCTGACAGTTCTGGAGTGGGCTTCTGATCCCTGACGTCTTCGAGAAGATAAGCATTCATGCGATATTGGGCCAGCATGCGTTGCGCATTAAAAAAGGACCCGTTGAGCGCGATAGCGGAGCGCATGACTTCCGCGTATTTCCTGGGGCGGTCATAAAACAGGGGCAGGATCACATATTGCAGCTTTTCGTACATTGAACTGACTTCGACCGGCTGCTGGTTTCCGTCGTGGTCGAAACCAATGGACCACCCGGTCACCCCTTCGAGGTGTCCTTCAACCCACCAGCCATCGAGCACGCTGAGGCTCGGGATCCCATTCATGGCGGCCTTCATTCCGCTGGTTCCAGATGCTTCGAAAGGACGATGCGGGGTGTTAAGCCAAAGGTCTACGCCGCTCGTCAGAAGCCGTGCCCAGCGCATATCGTAGTTTTCCAAATAGACCACTGGGATGGAGTCGCGCAGGGCGGCCGCAGCTGCGAACACCGCGCGGATAGCAGCCTTTCCATCCTCGTCCCGTGGATGTGCCTTTCCACCATAGACGATCTGTAGTGGGCCCACTTGCTGGCGGATGGCGCGAAGTCTTTCCAGGTCCGTGAAAAACAGATCGGCCCGCTTGTACGCAGCGGCTCGGCGAGCAAAGCCAATCGTGGCCACGGTTTCAGAGAAGTGCACTCCTGTACTCTTCGCGATCTCCTGGATCATCTCGCGTTTTGCCCGAGCATGAGCTTGTTGAATCTCCTCGAGATTGATGCCGATGGCGTAGCGTAAGTAGAGATTGTCGTGGCGCCACTCGGGAATTTTGCGGTCGTAAAGTTCTTGAAAGGGACTGGAAGCCCAGGTTGCCGCGTGAACTCCATTGGTGATGGCGTGAATGAGATAGTCCGGAAACATGTCGTGTGAGATTTCTCCGTGCCGCATGGCTACGCCGTTAATGTAGCGGGAGCAACGCAGGGCGAGAAAAGTCATATTCAGATTGCCGAACGGGCAGCAACGGGTCGATTCAAGAATGCCAACGCAGTTCGCGCCGAGGACTTCCTTGGCCAACCCGAGCGGATACTGGTCGAAGGCGGCAGGGATAGGCGTATGAGTCGTAAAAACGCATTGATCCCGCACCTTCTCGATCTCGACCTCGGTGGCAGGTCCCGGATTAAGACGCCCACAGTTCTCCTCCAAGAGCGCTACCGTGAGCAAAGCGGCGTGGCCTTCGTTCATGTGGAAGCGCGAAATTTCGTGGTGTCCCAAAGCTCGCAATAGACGCACACCACCAATGCCCAGCACCGCTTCCTGACAGAGCCTATAGCGATCATCGCCACCGTAGAGATTGTTGGTGAGGGTTCGCTCCCACTCCGCATTGTCCGGTACATCAGTATCCAATAAATAGACCGGCACCTTGTGTCCGGCGATGCCCGTAATCCAGTAGCACCAGGCCTGAATCTTCACTGGATGTCCGCCAAGCTCAAGAACCACGGTCGGCTCAAGGCGCTCCAAAACCTCCTCCTGGCGCCATACTTCGGGGAGATCAGATTGCTGGCCGTTAGCATCGAGTTGCTGGTGGAAATATCCGTGGCGGTGAAGGAGTGTCACGCCAGCCATTGGGAGAGCCATGTCTGCCGCGGAACGCAACGTGTCTCCCGCCAGGACGCCCAGGCCGCCAGCATAAGTAGGCAGTCTCGGGTCCACTGCAATCTCCATCGAAAAATAGGCGATTCGTGGGGCAAACATAGCGTGAGCCTCCGGGGAAAATGCTTCAAGTGCCATCATAGTCCTATATCTTTCCTGACGGCGTACCTTGGGGCTGATTCCTTCAGCCTGGATCTCACTCGTCTCTTTGGTATCTGGAGAGGCGCTGTCACGGTAGATGTGCAAGCGGAGTACAACTGACCGGTCGAAAGAGTTGCTTCGATGAATGACTCGTTTCGGACGCAAACAGCACAGCTGGCTCCTATATCTATGCGAAAGTTAGCAACGATACTGTGGGGCCGTCACGCGCACTGGAAGCGTGACGTAGGTCACGGTCACAAGTGACTTTTCTCACCGTAACGGAGGGGCGACTAAGGTTATCAACAGAATGGCCTTCCATAAGAAGGCTCCGTCGAGGTTGCGCAGGACACGAACATGAAAAAAACGATCCCCAACAGTTGCTTGTCCTCGGCAGACGCGGCTTTTCTTTACCTGGAGCGCAAAGAGATTCCGCTGCATATCGCCAGCGTGTCCGTGTTCGACGGCGCTATTCCTTACAAGGAATTTGTTGCTAGCATTCGCGCCAAGCTACACCTCGTTCCGCGCTACCAGCAAATCGTGGTGATGCCGCCATGGAACCTTGGCTTACCCAGGTGGGAGGACGATCCGCACTTTGACATTCACCGCCACATCTTCCGGCAGACTCTAGACCCTCCCGGGGGGGAGAACGAATTGGAAGCTCTGGCTGGTCGCATTTTCAGTGGCTTGCTCGACCGCAGCAAACCGCTTTGGGACATACATGTCGTGGATGGGTTGAAGGACGGCCGAGGGGCCATAATTTGGCGAATGCATCATGCGTTGGCTGATGGTGTGTCGGGCACGGGAATATTGAAAGTGATGCTGGATATTACGCCCGAAGGCTGCAGACCGAGCCGAAGGCGGCACGACCGCTCACGGCACCCGACAGCGCCGGACATCACCAAGGACGCGATTTTAGATACCGTGCGTGGCTCGCTGGAAGGCCTGCTTTCGCTGGAGAATGGGCTGGTAAGTTTCGCGCAGACTCTTCTCGACAACCGAAACGGTACTGAAGGTAAGGGACTCGTCAAATTGCTGCCTGAACTAGCGGCTTCTGTAGAAAGATTGCCGTTCAATAAGCCTTGCACTGGGGAGCGGAAGTTCTGCTGGGCAGAATTCGATTTTGCGGATCTGAAGGCCGTGCGAGAGGCTGTGGGCGGCACGGTCAATGACATTGTGCTGGCAGTGCTGACGCGCGCACTCGCGCGTTACGTGAGACTGCACGGCGAATCCGTGGTCAACCGACTCGTGCGGATCGTTTGTCCCGTTAGTCTGCGGCAAGAGAATCAGGACGAAGGGTTGGGTAACCGGATCTCGTTTCTGCCAGTGGCCCTACCGATGGACGTGCGTAACCCGATCCGCATGCTGAAGAAAGTTCAAAGCAGGACTGAGGCGATGAAGCGGTCGGGCGCCGCCAATCTGGTTGGCCTTCTAGGCAGCTGGATCGCTGCGGCTCCCGCGCCGGTGCAGGCGTTGCTGTGGGGTGGACTTCCAGACTTAATCCTCCCACTGCCACTCATGAACATGATCTGCACAAACGTACCGGGTCCGCCAGTGCCTCTCTATGCCGTTGGCAGGCGGATGATCGCTTCGTATCCGCAGGTGCCGACTGGATATGATTTGGGCGTCGGCTGCGCCGTGCAGAGTTATGACGGAAAACTTTTTATCGGCCTGATAGCCGATGCCGTCTCCGCGCCGGACGTCGACCGGCTGCGTGATTTTATCCTTGCCTCATTCGAGGAGCTGTGCAAGTCCGCAAAATCGGAGAAGGCGCGCGGCCGAATCAAAACAAAGCCCAAGACTGAGGGACGACCCACTAGAATGGCGAAGCCCCACCAGACTGCGGCAGTTCCTGTGGCCCCGGAAATCACCCTGGCGAAAACAGTCACGGCAGAGTATGTGCACGCGAAGGACGCGGCATGAACGCCAAGGCGCAAAGAAAGAGCTTATGAATGTCCCGAATGTACTGATGCGAAGGTTATACACCCTGGGCAGCTTGAGAAACACCGATGACGGCGCCCAGTTTTCGCTCAAGAACCGGTTGAGCGACGTGGAACTGACCGGTTTAGGTGGGATTCTAATCGATGGAAAGCCAGTTGCGCTCGATCAGGTACGAATGGATTTCGCGGATCAGCGCCTGTTTGCTCCGGCGCAGCTAGACGCGGAACACCCCCTCCCCTTCCCGCGCCGATCTACCGTAATGATCCACGCAGGACTGCCGAAGTTGGGAACCGGCAGGCATGAAATCGAAATCCAGTTCGAAGCGCGCCCGTTCGGCAACCTCCACCTGAAGGTTGAAGATGTCCTTGCAGAGGATGCCGTGCAGGACGTGCGCATGCCCCGGGACGAAGCCGACGACTATAACCCCGAGATCATTCTGCAACGGCGCACATTCATCGAGCAGGTAAGCGGAGTCAAGCTGCGCCACATACTTCACTACTCGTTCGATCCGCACCTCGCTAAAGGAAACTGTGAGAACTTTGTGGGAGTAGCGCAAGTGCCGCTCGGCTTCGCGGGCCCGCTGCGTGTGCGTGGCGAGCATGCGAACGGCGAGTTTCTGATCCCGCTGGCAGCTTCAGAAGGAACCTTGGTGGCTTCTTATAATCGCGGGATGAAGGTGGCAAACCTGTGTGGCGGAATCGAAGCCACCGTGGTTGCCGATGCGATGCAACGCGCCCCAGTGTTTGTATTCCGCAACGCGCGGGCAGGCCGTGAATTTGTGAATTGGGTGCAGGCCAATCTGACCGACATCCGCGCTGCGGCAGAAGCAACATCGTCCGTAGCCCGGCTCCAACACATTGACCCATACGTTGCAAACAATTTCGTATATTTGCGCTTCAACTTTTCGACGGGAGATGCGGCAGGCCAGAACATGGTGGGGCGTGCGACGTTTGCCTCCTACAACTGGATCCTTGAGCATGGCACGGGAATCGAAAAGTCCTATCTGGAATCCAATTTTGCGACGGACAAGAAGGCTTCGCACGTCAATATCATGAGGACACGCGGCAAACGGGTGACGGCCGAAGCGACCATCACTCGAGATGTCATGCAACAGTACCTCCGGGTCAAGCCCGAACAGCTCGTGCACCACTACGGTGTGGCCAACATAGGCGCTTTTCTATCGGGAGCCACCAGTAACGGATTGCAGTCAGCGAATGGCATCACAGCTATGTTTATCGCCACAGGGCAGGATGTGGCAAACGTCGCGGAATCTTCGGCTGGAATCCTCTACACGGAATTGACAGAGAAGCAGGATCTCTACATTTCACTCACAATTCCTTCGCTGATCGTGGCTACCTATGGCGGCGGCACTGCCCTGGCGACGCAACGTGAGTGCCTGGAGATTCTAGGTTGCTACGGAAAAGGCAAAGTGAATCGTCTAGCCGAAGTGATAGCCGCAGTCGCGCTGGCTGGGGAGATTTCACTAGGCGCGGCCATCTCTTCAAGCGACTGGGTCTCGAGCCATGAGAAGCTCGGCCGTAATCGCTGAGGCAACCCCGGCATTCTATAGCGAGAGGAATCCATAAAAGAGAAGAAAGTCTTTCCTTCAATTGGCACAAGCTGCTTTCGCTAGAAGTATGGGCGGCTCCGGTGGCGGGAGAGCGACTATGGTTCGTATGAGTTGATCTGTAAGTAGCCACCAGCCGTTGAACACTTTACCTTCCGTGCAAAGGACCTGCAGTGGATGCCAACCATCGGCACTGTCGGCTGACCGAACTGAGCAGGCTCGATCTCCTGCACACCCTTTTTTGTCTTCACTTGCGCCCGGTTGCACGCCGAAGTGGCGGACCACTACCGAACGAGTATCGAGCCGCAGGCCTGTGCGCATCGCTTTGAGAGTGCTTTCCTTCGCGCTCCAAAGCAGAGCCAAAACCCGGGAACGGTCCACGACGGAGGCTCCCGCAACGAACGATTGCTCCTCTGTAGTGAAATAATCGACAAGAAATGCGTCGCTGCGCGGCTCGATGAGTTCCAGATCGCAACCCAGAACCCCACTCGAGCGTGTGACCGCGCAGACTGCGATTCCGGCTCGATGGCTGAGTGAGATAGCAGCGGCCGCTGGCTCGTTCTGATAAAAAACTTCCGGGGCACCAGATAGATCCGGGCGTATTTCTATGGTCGCGAGAACCTGTGGATCAGAAGGGACCTTTAGGTAAAGCGCCAGGGCACTCTTGGCCGTCCAGCGCCCCAGGCGCCAATCGTTACGGCGTTTAGCAAAACTCAAAGTGCTCAGCCTGAACTTTTCGTTCGTGCTCAGCCAGTCGTCTCCTCTAGGCAGGTCTGCATCGGTTTGTTCCAACCAATAGACTTCCATCAAGAAGCCCCGGTGGCGGCGAGTGCAGCCGCCGCTACCTCATTCCGTTTCTGGCCGTCGTGCTTCCCTTGCTCCGATGCCAGAACTCCTTTAGTGCCGCGTTCCACCGCATGGATGAGGTATGGACGAAGGTTCGAAGGTGGCAGAATATTATGCAACGCGCCCACTCTCAAGGCTCGCTGCACGCTATGGACGCGATCAAACTCACCGGCCACTTCACCCAGCTTCTCGGAGTGGACGACTTTGAATAGTTCGTCCCACTGAGTCCGCAACCGGCTCTTCTCGGAAGCCTCGGCGGTGGCCATGGAGTGGGTCAGCGCCTGCAAACGCGGGTCTTTGCGTGTTCTGGCTTCGACTTCACCAGCGAATACAACGGCAGCCGCCGGAGCTCCACCAATGACGGATGCATAGGTACCCTCCAAGGCCGCAACTTCGAGATCTTGATTCAGGGCTCGCGAGAAAACTACGTAGGCTCCTCCGTGATAGCGGGAGATGACACAAAAAACCATGGGACCCTTGAAGTTCACTACGGCCCTTCCAATTTCTGCGCCATATTCCAGTTGCAGCTTGCGCATCGATTCTGGCGAACCATCAAATCCCGAAAGATTAGCCAGGAGCACCACCGGCCGATTGTTGCTGGCCGCGTTGATGGCCCGGGCCACTTTCTTGGAAGCGAGCGGGAAGAGCGTGCCGGCACACCATTGATCCGGTCCATCAGCTGGGATAAATCCCAATCGTGGTACAGGCCGTGATTCAATGCCGATCAGACAAACTGGATAGCCGCCGAGATGGGCGTCCCAGACCACTGCTGTTTCCGCAGCCCGCATACCGCGCCAGCGCTCCAGTGGAGGGTGGTCCTGGTCCACGACCGCCATCATCACAGTACGAATATCGAAGGACTTCTTCCGGCCAGGGTTTGTGGCGTCAGAGAAAATCTCACCGACCTGGGCGAAGCTGTCCCCACACGCCTTTCCATGTGGATAAACTTGAAGGTCGCGGTCGGTGGGATCGTTCGTGACGGCCTTCCGTGGGAATCGCTCGCCGGGGGCAACATAAGTGTGCTCATAATGGCGGAATAGGATGTGGCAAGCTTCATCAATGTCTTTGGCCCAGTATTGTGCCTGGCCGTTGAGACCCATAATGCGATCGTAGCCACCTATGCCTTGGTTGTCCTCCGCCGACACGCTACCCGAATAGTCCAACGCTCGCTTGCCGGTGAGCACCATCGCCGATTGCGGCGTCATGATCAGAATGCCGCGGGTATGCATGAGCATGGTGGCCTCGGCGTTCCAGTAGGGCTGCGCACCCACGTTGATCCCATTGATGATCAGATTCACTTCCCCGCCGGCTTGGGTGAACTCCACAAGGCGACGAAGTACGCGGGCAATCCAATCCATGTTCTCGACCCCGCTATCCATCGAGATCTTCGCTCCAGCGGAAATGGGAAACCATTCCAGCGGCACGCCCATCTGTGCAGCTAGGTCAAGAGCCGCGAGGACGCGCCGGCATTCAGGCTCCGCGATGGCCCCGAGATCCTTGCTCGGATCCCCCATCAACAAGACCCTGGTCATACCCTCGGGGTACTTAACTGTGTAATTCCGGATGACGCCGACGATGATATTCGATTTGTTTTGACCGTACGGCCGATCAACAGGAAACAGGTGACCATCCCCGTTGAGATCGTGTTCGACAAAATCACCCCAGGGAAATTCGGCAGGCGCGTTTCCTGGCGCCGGCGTGAGCATCTCGATGATTTCGTAAGGGTAAGTCATCCCGCGCTGGCGCATGCGTACGACTTTCTGGTCGTACTCGGTCAATGGACTCAGCGGAGACATTTTGCCGGCAGGCCGGAAGGTGGTGAGAAAACCGCTGCCAGCTGGTCTTGAGATACGCAGCACCATGTCACGGAGATTGCCGTCCTCGGGATTGGGAATCCGGGCGCGCAACACTACTTGTTCCAACCCCAGGCCCTCCGTTGCGGGAGCGAGCCGTTGCACGATGTCTTGGAATTCATCGGGTCTGATAAGAAGCGGAGGCCAGACATAAAGAAAGACACGATTCCAATAAAGGCGATTGTGAGTCGAGCGGCGCGACAGGTAGAGCCGAATACCCGCCAGCGCTTCCGAGAACATGCGCTCCAAATGCGGCAATTGCACGGTGCGGCCGGCCTCATCGCACACGGGTGTCAGATCACGCACCTCTGCAACAGCGAACAAGCGTTCGTCCTTCGGGTTTTCGCGGGCCACGGCATGGAAGAGATAGACGTCTTCGACAGACGGCAGCCGCTCCATGTTGAAATTGCTGAATCGCCACAGATGGAGCCGTTGCGCCATCATGGGGTGAAGTCCGCGATAAAGTTTTTCCTCTTCATAGCCGATCCCGCTTGGATGGTAGGTGAAGTGGCACATGTCGCCAATGCCTGAGCCGCGGCCTGGGCCGGCTACGGCAACTACGATGCGGCGGATCGTACGGGGAAAGCCCGCTTGGTTGAGCATCGCGCAAACTTCCAGCTGCGTGGCTTCCGGACGGCTCAGCGCGCCGGGATGCCAGACGTAGAAATCGATGGCAACCTCATGGCCTGTCGGAACTGCTTCAATAAGCGGAAACAACGCCCGCGCCGCATCACAGAGCCGAGTGGAATCCGCATAGGTGGTAAAGAGATGAACTCGCTTCCCACGATCAATGTATTCGGTTGCAATGCAGTGCTGCCCGTCCAGCGCGACGGGGCGAACATCGTTTAGCGTTTGAATCCGATAATATCGTCGGGTCAGAACCTCCAACATCAGTTGGCTCAGGGCGACATCTGCAGTGTCAAATCGGCCGGCGAAAAGGCTGACCAGGGGCTGGGGACATTCGACCAGCGCACGAATTCTCTCCTGACGGTCCTCGGCTTCCGGGTTGGCCGCGAGCAGGGTCAAGTGTTCCTCTGCCTGCGCATAGACCAGCTTTCGTGCCCTCTCAAAGAGCTGCTGATCGAACCACCGATAGCGAACCTCCCGAGCCAGATCGCTGATGGCAGGAAAGCGCCCATTGGACGTAGAGATCAACCGATCGAGAAGCACCCGGAAGGAGTCTCCCGCTTGCACCGGCAATGTTTCTTGGCACGCAAGACGCCGCTCAAGCACGCCCAGTATGAGGGCTACCTGCTGCTCCACCCGCTGATGCGATTTGTAGATCCAAAGCAAACTTTCTTCTAACTCGGGCGAACGCTCCAGCGTCCGCACTTCGTAGTGAGCGAGTGCGCGACGGAGCGCATCGACGAACCCAGGCGGGAGCCCGTCACCGCGGGTCTCGATCATGCGCAAATAGGAAAAAAGGTAGGCCTCGGGACTTGGCGCTTCACCGGAGGTTGGGTTATCCATCTCCGGTTCGCGATGGAATAGACAGCAAATGTCCACGAAGATCTCTAGGATCTCATCCTCCCTCTGTCTCATTTCCGCGGCATCGGCAGGCTGCTCACAAGGCTGGCCCCATTCGGCCAGCAATCGTGGCGTATGCGATGGATCAACATCAAAGCCCAGCATCAATTGCCGTAATTCTTCCAGCGCTAGGCGGCCGCGAGAATAGCTGACTTCCCGGCTCTCCTCCGAGGCGCGAGACGCGCCCAGCACACACCGCGCAGCAGGTCCGGAGGAATCCTCGCCACTGACAGCCTCGATCTGCACGAGGGGAGCTCCGGTATCTACCTGAACGTTGGGAATGGCGAACACGTGCCGGACCTTTCCAGAAAATGGAGCCACGACCTGCATTTCCATTTTCATGGCTTCGAGCACTGCCAATCGGTCTCCTGCCAAAACCGTGTCGCCCGGCTTCACAGCAATAGAGACGACGACCGCTGGTGCCGGGGCGTGCACGACGCCACCATCATCGCGCTCTATCCGATGGGCGACGCCGTCCACTTCGATCAGATAGCTCAGACCTTGGACGACAGAGACCACGTTGAAGCGCTGGCCAAAGCAGGTGAGCCAGTACTCAAACTGGCCCAGACGGCGGCTGTGGACATCGATGTGGGAGCCTTCTGCTTCCACACGGTGGTGATGCGGACCAAGCCGATAAACTTTTAGCGAATAGCAGTGCCCTCGATGGCGTAGGGCTACAGTCCCGCCAACCTCGTTGCGGACGCGGGGTCGGCCGCGCACAGCTGATGCATAGAACTGGGTTTGCTCTACTTCCAATTCCGCATCGTAGGTTGCAATCGCCGCCTGCAGCAGAGCCACGTCCGCGTAGCGTCTGGAGAGGTGCTCGTCACTTGCCACCAGGCGCTCCATCCAACCGATATCTACGTTGCCGCTCTGCACTTCTGGACGGTTCAGCAATTCCAAGAGGAATGCTTTGTTGCTCGCTCCGCCCTTGACCACGACCACGCTTTCACGTAGCACCCGTTGGAGCCGGGAGAGCGCTTCTTTCCGATTCTGACCGTAAGCGATGATCTTGGCGATCATGGAGTCGAAGTCCGCCGGGACGGCGTCGCCTTCGGCGACACCCGTGTCAACACGGACTCCGGGACCGGCCAAAATCCTGAATCGTTCAATAGTGCCCGCCGCCGGAGCAAAACCATTGTCCGGATCTTCCGCATTCAACCGCACCTCGATGGCGTGGCCCGTTGTGCGCGGCGCCTCTCCTTCCAATCGGCCACCGCGAGCGATGTGAATTTGAAGTTTGACGAGATCAAGCCCCGTCGTGCATTCCGTCACCGGATGTTCCACCTGCAATCTGGTATTCATTTCCATAAACAGCAGGCGCTTGGTTTCTAGCTCGTACAAGAATTCCACGGTGCCGGCGTTGTGATAACCAGCAGCTTTGCTCAAGCGCACCGCGGCGTCGCGAAGCGCCTGATCCTGTTCCGGAGAAAGCGCGGGAGAAGGAGCTTCTTCGAGGATCTTCTGGTGACGCCGCTGAATCGTGCAATCACGCACGCCAACAGCCCAGGTGGTCCCTTCGTGGTCGGCGATAATCTGCACCTCGACATGGCGAGCGCCCTGAACGACTTGCTCCATAAAAACGGAAGGATCCCCGAAGGCCTTGTGCGCTTCGGCGCGGGCGCTCTCAAAGGCTTTCGGGAGTTGCTTGCCTGAGTTGACACGCCGAATGCCGTGACCACCGCCCCCGGCCGTGGCCTTGATGAGAAAGGGATAGCCCAAATGCTCGGCATGGCGCCAAGCGTCGGCAAGTGTTTCTACTGGCCCACCGCTCCAAGCGGCGATCGGAATTTGCTGTTCCTCGGCCAGGCGCTTCGAGGAAATCTTGTCGCCAAGCCGCCGCATCGCGTCGGCCTCCGGGCCGATGAAGACGATTCCCATCTCTCGGCAAAGATCCGCGAATTCGGCGTGCTCGGCCACGAAACCCCATCCCACCCAAACGGCCTCCGCACGCGCGGCCCTCAGAGCACGTTCGATTACTTTGTAATCTACGTAGCTGCTCTTAGATTGGTGAGTGCTTGGATCGATAGTTTGGGCGGCGCCAAGGCCGACGGCTTCGTCCGCCTCACGCACAAACATGGCATTGCGGTCAGGCTCGGTGTAGAGCGCGATGGTGCGCAACGACGTGCCTCGCTCTTGATTGAACTCTCGCACTGCATGGATAAATCGCATCGCGGCTTCACCGCGGTTCACGATAGCCACTCGTTCGAATTCCTTTGGCATAAAGCCTCTGATCGGCAGCTCTCAACTTCGAGAAGCTGCAATGCCTAAACGGCGACGGCCTGTAGGACCTTCAGCGGTTCCACATCGACACTGTTGGGGAGTGCGCTCGTTCGGTAACCGCTCAGGTGTACGAACTGATTTCCAAACGCATCTACGACTTCCGCATCGTAGCTTTCCTTCTCCGGATGGGAAGTGACTACGGCATATAACCTGCCTTCGGATTCATTCGGCGTTCGCCGCACACAGAGTTGATCTATGTGCTGCGGCAGACCCATGCGGCCCTCCGTGCTCATTTCGCTGAGCCCGGCGGTTTGGAAGCAGAGCTCGATGAGCCGTGGCGACATAAGCACCGGCTGTTCGAGCGGGTAATGATCGTTGGGCAGATTTTCGGCAAGTTGCCCAATGATGCGGTCTCCTTCACGCCATGCCCGCTCCAGCACTTGATAGGCTGGTCCATGGAAATAAATGCGATAGATGTCTGCGGCTTCAATGATCGTCCCCATCGGCAAGCCAGGCGTCGGCCCTGTCAAAGTTTCCGGCGCATGCTTTGTTAGCCGAACGCGGGCTGAGAAGTGAACGGTTACCTGTGGCTCTGTGTGGTTCGGGAGAAGCCGCCGACCAAGCAACCGGCAATCCGCGACCACCGCCTGATCCTCAGGATGAAATACGGCCTGGATTGTCAACGTGCGCAGCTCATTCCTGTAAAACTTGAACGGATTGAGAAAGTTCACGTCCTCAACCGCCGCAACGTGCCAGCCGGGGAGCATCCTTTGGGCTGCCTCCGCAAAAGCCTCGATGCCCATCACGCCAGGTAATACCGGAATCCCGTCGATTTGATGATCGTGCAAGAACGGTTGTAGGGTTGGGTCCAGTGTAGTCTCGATGGTGAGGCCGTCGTATAGTCCCATGCCTGTAATGGAGCCGATCATTGGCCCGTGTCCACGTAGCCCCTGCTCGGCGGCCTCGGTTGCTTTTGTATCCAGCCCGCCGGTTGAATCCCACTCGTTCAGCAAAAGGCCGAGGCGTCGGCCGATGACGATTTCGCCGCGCCTCCCGCCCACCGTCAATTCGCGGCGGATAAGAGGAATGCCTGCTTCGGGCGGCAGCATATCGATGCCGGCGAGCTCCATCATTTTAGGAATGGAGCCGCGGCTGGCCATGCCGATGCCACCCCAGGCTGTCCAGTCGATGGCGATGGCGCGCGTGGCGGGCCGGCTGCTGCGGAAGCTCGACGCGATTTTGCACAACAAGTCGTTGGCTGAGCTGTAGTCCGCCTGTCCTCCGTTGCCGAAACGGCCCGCTATCGAACTGAATGCTACTGTCGCCCCAAGAGGCATGTCACCGATAGCATGCAGCAAGTTGAACCAGCCATCGCTCTTCACGTCAAAGACCAGATCGAACTCTCGCGGATCTTTATCTGGCAGAACGTGGCTTCTTTCGATGCCGGCAGCGTGCAGCAATACGTCGATATGTCCGCTGCGTTCGCGCACTTCGTTGACGATTTTCGCCACGGCTTCGACATCGGTGAGGTCCACGCTAAAGTAATGTGCAGTGCCACCAGCCGTCCGAACCGCGTTGATCGCGCTCGCGGCTGCCTGACTGCGCTCCAACCCAGCGAGTTCCTTTTCAACCAAAGCCGGTGTGCCTCGTTCACCGCGCGCTTGGATTCGCGCGATAAGATCGCGCTTCAATCCTTCCTTATCGGTCACAAAGCGTTTGAGGTCGGGATGATTTGGATCTGGTTCAGGCACCAAATCGAGAAGATAGAACGTGCCTCCAGACGCGGCCGCCAAATCGGCAGTGATAGCCGAGACGATACTTCCCGCGGCGCCGGTGATAACAAAGACGGAGTCCTTGCCCAGCGCGAATCCGGGGTGGCCGTCCACCGCAGGCTGTTCCTGCAGGCCAACTGTCCAGCGCTGTCGGTCCTTATAGCCAATCTCTACTACGCCGGGATCGCGCAGGGTTTCATCGATGAGCAGTTCGGCGATATCCGAGGGCTCGCGTTGTAGATCAAAATCGACAGCTTTGACGAGAACGTCCGTGCGCTCGCGTTTATAGGTTTTTGCGAAACCCACAACCGCGCCACCCATCGGTGCAACCGCTCCAGCATCGTCGTAGCCATGTTGCCCGCCGAGCCGTGTTGCTGACACAAAGAAGGTGTTCGGTGCGGCAATCTGCTCGTAAAGGCTGCGCATGGCGGTATAAAGCGACTTGACCCGTATTCGCAGTGCTTCACGCCAGGTTGTCAGATCCATCTCGCTGAGATTTCCCTCGTTGTCCAACGCGGGCAACCAATAAACTCCTTGCACGGGGCCTGTGGCGAGCCAGTCCTTGAGGTGTTCTTCCAGAGCGCCCGCATCCCACGCCGGATTCACCGGCAGGATTTCCGCTCGAAGTGACCGGAGTCGCAGGGCAAGTGCGTCTCCCACTCCATTTTTGTCAGGCATGAATACGACGCGGCTTCCAGGACCAAGCGTCACGCCAGTGGGCTTGCAGATTGTGAGGGGAGGACGGAGATTGGGCACAGGTACGCGGCGAGGGATGGCGTTCGCAGCGTCGAAAGAGGCTGTTACGGGGCGCACCGGCCCGTCCGGAATTGCCGCCGCGGATGGAGGCGCTGCTCCATGCTCCAGCGACCGTGCATTGGTACTTGGGCTTGCCGGAGAGCTTGGAGTCGGGGCGTCCTTTTTTCTCGGCTGCCTGTCGTGCGCGAATTGAATCACGTGCGCCAGCGTGGGGAAGTCCCGCAGTTTAATGTTTTCATCGCGCGGAATGTTGAAGGCCGCACGCACCGACGCAAACATCTCAGCTTGTTTAACAGTGTCAATGCCCAGGTCCGCTTCCAGATCCAGGTCCAAATCCAACATCTCTTTCGGATAGCCGGTCTTTTCCACCGCCAGAGCCAGGATACGTTCTTTCACTGGATCACTTGGGCTGGCTTCTGGAGGAACGGCTGTAGGCGCCGATGAGGTTTGTTTGACCTGCTCCTTTTGTTCGGCTTCTGTCTCTGCCGCAGTTAACCTGGCCAAGTCCGGCCGCTTCTCATAGACGAAGCGGATGACATGCGCCAGCGTTGGATAATCGCGTAGCTTGCGGTTCTCGTCCCGCGGGATGTTATAAATTTCGCGGATCGCGGCGAACATCTCCGCCTGCTTCACCGTATCGACTCCTAGATCGGCTTCGAGATCCAGCTCCAAGTCCAGCATGTCTTTCGGATAGCCGGTCTTTTCTACTGCCAGAGCCAGGATGCGTTCTTTCACTGGATCCTGGTCGCGGTCTATCACCGAAGGGACCGGGACAGCTGTCGCGACGAGTTTAATCTCTTCCTTCCTTTTCGGCTCTGAGACGGGTGGCGTGCCGCCGGCTAGGTCTGGCCGTTTGTCATACACAAACCGGATGACATGCGCCAGAGTCGGGTAGTCGCGCAATTTGCGGTTCTCATCGCGCGGGATGTTATAAATTTCGCGGATCGCGGAAAACATCTCCGCTTGCTTAACGGTATCGACGCCCAAATCTGCTTCGAGGTCCAGATCCAGATCGAGCATGTCTGGTGGGTAGCCGGTTTTTTCTGCCGCCAAGGCGAGTACTCGCTCCTTAACCGTATCGCCTTGCGGGACTTGCTTGGGAGGCACGGAAGTCGCGGGGCTGGCAACCGGGGAGGGCGTTTTTGATTTGGCGACATCATCGCGCAAGGAAATCACCGCGGTCGGCGCAACTACGGCCATCTCGGGAGTCTGCGGCGCTTGGACGACAGGCGCAGGTGCCGACAGCACTTGAGGCTCTAGAATTGCCTCGACTGGACGAGATGCGGGCCCCTTATCCCTGACACGCAATGTGTGGTGAACAACTTCCAGATCGGCATTGGGATGGCCAGCCACGCGGCTCAGCCAGGAACTCCAAGCGGCGTTATCGATGATGCGATACGCGTAACCCAGAGCCTTTGGATTTGGACGAACACCATCATTCGTCCCAACCCAGTGCAGCAGGGTCATGCTGACCTGCGAGCCGAAGCCTGCGCCCAGGCGCAGGGCGTACTCGACGGGATAAATACCGCCCTTTGACAAGTTCAATGCACCCAATTCGGGATCGATTTCCTTAAAGTTCGCGACCGGTGGCACGTATCCTGTTTCCAGCGCTTTGATAGCGACCACATCTTCGATGCCCGCTCCCATGGCGTGCCCAGTGAAGCCTTTCGTGTTGGCGATTACGATTTGGTCTGCCTCGCTTCCAAAGACGCGGCGCAACGCATGGATCTCCGCCGCGGCGCTGCCGCCACGCGCGGGCGTGTACGTTTCATGAGAAACAAACACCGTACGGGGTGCGATCTGATGGCGAGAAATGCCGCTGCGCGTTTCGGCCTGAGATACAAGATCCTCCATCACCTGGCCAATGTGCTGGACATCCAGACGTGTCCCATGGAAAGCGCTGTTGGCGGTGACCGCGCTCAACACTTCACAAATGGGCTGAATTCCACGCTCTCGCGCTGCTTCCGCGCTCTCGACCACGAGAGCCGCAGCGCCCATGCCTATGATCATGCCGTGCCGGCGGCGGTCGAACGGAATGGCGGCATCTTCAACCACATCATCCGTGGCTGCCGCGCCGCTAGCCAGAAAGCCCGGGCCTACCCATTCCAGTAAATGGTCGGAAGTGACGTCGTCGGCCGAGATGACAATCACGCGGCGGCAGCGCCCGGCACGAATCCAGTCTTCTGCCAGTGCCACGGCTTGCGTGGTGCTCGCGCATGCGGAGTTGACTTGCGTGTTGGGTCCGCGGGCGCCGATGAATTCGGCAAATTGGGAATGGCCCATCGAGAGAGTTTTAAAGAGAAATCGCCGGTCAAAAACATACGGTTCTTTTTCAATAGCGGCGCGCAACTCGTCGATGCGGCGGTTCAATTCTCGCGTCAGGTTAGAATGACCATTCGACTCGGACGCCGGTACGAGCAAGCCTTCCAGAGCTGCTAACTGCTCGCGGCGAGCATGGTCCGCGTAATACCGAGACATTTCATCGGCGAACGAATCGTAGCCGGGAAAAGCCGACGCGAAAATCACACCGATGTCGTCCCGCAGTGCTTCCGGCAATCCCCACCGCTCCGGCAACTGCGTGCCTTTGCTGGTCGTCTTATACCGCATGACCAGCGGAATGCCGGCGTCGCGCAGTGCGTCGATACCCACAGCGATGGCCAGGCGGGTAGCGCGATCAAGAGCGGCCACCCGCTCAACGGATACGCCGAATTCCTCTTCCAGATCGAACGTGCCCCCGCGGCCCGCGAGTTTGATGACCTCGGCCACACTGCTGATCGTTTCGAACCTGGCTCCGCCGTTGTCGTTCTTGACCAGGCGGGTGATGTGTTTGTCCAGCATGGCTTGACGCAAATGCGCGGGAACCAGATTTATAAATTGATCGCCGCGCAGGATACGGGCGATGTTGCCGTCATCGAAGATATGTTCCGTTCCAGGGAGGCCCAATGCCGCTCCGGTGATCACCACCGGGACATTGGTCTGGCGCCCTTTCTCGCCCTGCCAAATCTGAAAGCCGCGCTCGAGCGTGTCGGCAAATAAATGACCAAGCTCGATATAGCGATCGCTGGTGACTGGTGCCGTCGGCGCGATTGCGGATCTCGCCGCAGCCGCTGGAGCTGCGATTGGTCGCGAGGCTTCCGCAAGTGGCGCTGAAACGGACACCGTGGTTACTGGCTTCCCTTGCGTATCGGCGACTCCCCGTCCCAATCCCGCCGCATAGAGGCCGCACAAGGCCTGGTTGAAGGCCGCAACGTCCGCAAGTTTCGGGTGGTTGGTGAAAAGCGAAATCACATCGCTGTGCTCGCCGAGCACATCATCAACAAATCCCTGCAATGCTTTTTTCGGCCCAACTTCCACGAAAATTCGCGCGCCCGCTTCGTGCAGCGTGCGGAGGCCCTTCACGAATTGCACTGGAGAGGCAACCTGCTTCGCGAGAATGTCCAGCATCTGCGGAACGACGTCCGCGCCGGTGGGATAGAACTCGCCGCTTATGTTGGCCACGATCGGCAGGCGCGGCGATTGTAGGTGCAACCGCTCAAGTGTCCGCCGCAGTGGCTCGCTTGCCGGAGCGACAATTGAAGTGTGGAAAGCGTGGCTGACGGTCAACGGCACTGCGTTGTAACCAGCCTTCAGGAAAATCTCTGTAGCTTGCTCGACAGATTTGGCCGCGCCTCCTATCACCGCCTGGTGGTTGCTGTTGATATTTGCGATCACCACATAGCCCTCGACCGTCTTCAGTATTCGCTCGACTTCATTCAACGGCGCAAATACCGCAGCCATTTTTCCGTTGTCGCCCCACGATACGCGCGTCATTTCACGGCCTCTCGCGCTGACCGCTTCCAATGCGTCCTCGAATGGCAGCCCGCCAGCGGCGACCAGCGCCCCATACTCACCCAGACTGTGTCCCATCGTCATGTCCGGCTCGACGCCATACGCGGCCAAGAGTCGCGTCAATGCGAGGTCGGTCGCGAGCACCGCTGGCTGGGTAAAAGCGGTCTGGCGCAGGTCTTCTTCCGCTTTTGCGACTGCTTTCGCGTCCGCTTGATCAACGAAAATGAAGTCGCTCAGCGGCTTGCCCAGCAACGGCGTCATGACGCGATCGGCTTCGGCAAATATTTCGGCCACGATTGGTTCAGCAGCGCGGAGTCCCTGGAGCATGTTGACGTACTGCGACCCTTGGCCCGTAAAAAGAAACGCCACCTTGGGCGCAGGACCGCGTCCGCGGAAAATGCCTTGCGCCCGAAGTGCTTTCCAGGTCGCCGCGTCGTTGGCTGCCAGCGCTTTTAGCGCTTTCGCGGACTTCTCCGCCAGATCAGCAGCTTCGGCATAGTCGATCGCTAGACGTTCGGGTGCGCGCAGATCGGATTCCGCCGGCGGGGTCAGCGCCGGTTTGCGGCCTGCTTCGGCTTCCTTTTGAATCGCGCGCAATCGCTCGCTAAGTCCAGCCTCGGAGGCGGCGCCGATGACCAGCGCGCCGCGCAACGGCGCTTTATAGAAATATTTATCAGATGTACTGCTCGAAACATTCTTTGCGATCACGCTTCCGCCATTCCCCGCGGCAGTCGACGTATCACTGGCCGCGAACGCTCGCTTCCCATTGCCGTTCAGCTTGTGCGGAATGTACTCCTCGAGGACCGCGTGAAAATTCGTGCCACCAAAGCCGAAGGCGCTTACGCCGGCACGCCGCACACCGTCCGCAGGAACGGTCCACGGCTTTAGCGTGGTATTGACGTAAAGCGGTGAGTGGACAAAGTCGATATCCGGATTGGGATGTTCGAAGTGCACGCTCGGCGGGAGTACTTTGTCCCGAAGCGCCAGAGCGGTCTTCAGCATCCCCGCGGCACCCGCTGCACCTTTGAGATGGCCGATGTTTGATTTGACAGAGCCGAGCGCCACGGAGCCTGCCGGAAGATGAAAACTGCTAAGGACATCAGCCATGCTTTGCACTTCGACAACGTCTCCAACTCGCGTCGAGGTCCCATGACCTTCCAGGTAGGTTACGGTCGCGGGAGATAGGCCGGCGTTTTGCCAGGCACGCTCAATGGCAAGCTTCTGGCCGATCGGATTGGGCGCGGTAATCCCCTTTCCTTTGCCGTCACTCGATCCGCCGATTCCGCGCAGTACCGCGTAGATCTTGTCGCCGTCGCGTTCCGCATCGGCCAGCCGCTTCAGCACGAATATCGCTCCGCCTTCGCCCATCACGAAGCCGTTTGCTCCTTCAGCGTATGGGCGTGTGCCGGTGGCCGAAAGCGCTCCGATCTTGCAGAACTTCACATAGGTGGAGGCGCCCATGTTGCGGTCTATGCCGCCGGTGATGACCGCGTCGTATTCGTTTTGGATCAAACCTTCTGCCGCCGCACTCATCGCCGCCATCGCAGAAGCGCACGCGGCATCCACCACATAATTGGGACCGCGAAAGTTGAAAACGTTCGCGATGCGCCCAGCAATGCAATTGCCCAATTCTCCGGGCATGCTATCTTCAGTAACTTCCGGAAGATGTTTGCTGATGCGCTCGTGCATTTCGCGAGAGATCTCGAGGCGCACGTTCTCCGGCAGCGCCGCAAAACTCGTGCTGGCTTCCAATTCCTTTGCATATTCCGGAAAGTACACACGTAGCGCGGTGAAATAGTGGCGTTCGCCCGCCATCGCATTGCCGAGGATCACGGCCGTGCGGTCGGGGTTCAGTGGCCGCTTCGGGTAACCATAGTCCTCGAGCGCCTCACGCGTGCACCCGATGGCCCATTTCTGAGTTCCGTCCATGGCATCGAGGACGCGCGGCGGGATTGGCAAATGCCACTTTATGGGATCCCACACGAACTCGCGCACCCATCCGCCGATCTTCGAGTAACTCTTGTCTGGCACGCTCGGATCGGCATCGTAGTAAAGCGCCGGGTCCCAGCGGTCCGGCGAAACCTCGCTTATGCTGTAGCGCCCGTTCTTTACGTTCTCCCAGAAAGCTGCGACATTGACTGCATCGGGCAGTACGGCTCCCACCCCGACGATGGCGATCGCTCGATGAGCTGTGTTTTCCATGGCAAGGCTCCCTCTCGAGTGGGAGCGGCAAGAGACCAGTAAATTGTGGCGGGATGCCAGTCCCACATCTTTCAATGCTATGCGGCTAGCCCTGTACGCTTCGCCGCGCGGTCGTAAACTACGTCCGCTATAAAATCCATGTCCGAAATCAGACCCGCCTGCGCGCGATGAATCGCGGGCAGTCCTAAACTCGCTTCAAAAGCCGGCATGTCCGCGTCGTCCACGCCGCCGGCTCCGCCTACCCAGCGCAATCCCTCTTCGGCTACTTTGCGCGCCGCTTCGCGGGCAAAAATTCGGCTCAGCGCTGCCAGTGCGGCCGCGTCAAAGCGTACGCTGGCTTTTTCATTGAGCTTGCCTTCCGCCATACGGGCGGCCCGGCGTGCTAGGCATCCCGCAGACTCGGCGAAGGCGATCAATTCCCCCAGGCGCAAAAGAATATGTTGGTGGCGCGTGAGGTGCGCGACGCGCGCTTTCTCCATCACTTCGGCTAAAGCATGCAACGCCAGCGCCGCGGTGTCTGCCCCCACATGAGGATGCTGGGCGTGCAGCGCTTCAAGCCCCCGAGCCTGTTCGTGATAATGCTGCCCGCGTGTTTTCAGATGAAGCTGCCAGCGATCGCGGCTGATGGTCATCTCCATGATCTCGGATGTGCCTTCATAAATCGTGGTAATACGCACGTCGCGCTTGATCTTCTCCACCATGTACTCGTGCGTGTAGCCGTAACCACCCAGAGCCTGGATACTTGCGTCCGCGGCCAGGTTCCCTGCCTCTGTCGCCATGTACTTCGCAATCGCGCCTTCGGTGTTCAAGCTTCCCTCGCCAGCGTCGATGCGCTCGGCAGTTTCTTCGATGAACGCGCGGCTAGCTTCCAGGCGCGCCACGTTTGGGATGATCAGCTTGTGCGTATATCCCTGTTTCTCGGAAAGGGGCGCTCCAGCCTGGATTCGCTTAGTCGAGTACGGAATCGCGCGGTCGAGTGCCGCCCAGCCGGCCCCCAGGCCGAACGCTGCCACCATCAGGCGCGTGTAGCCAAACACCGCCTGCGCCTGAAGCAATCCCTGGCCTTCCACGCCGCCGACGAGCCGGTCCGCATCAACATACACATCGTTGAACGCCAGGGCCGCGGTGTTGCTCAGCCGAATGCCATGCTTGTCTTCCGGCTCATCATGCGTAAATCCGGGCACACCCTTTTCCACGATGAACCAGCCTGGCCCGCCAGGTGTGTTCGCCAAAACCGTGTAAGCATCCGCAATCCCGCCGTTGCTGATCCATTGTTTGCTGCCGTTGATTTTGTAGCCAACGACGCTGCCGTCTTTTATAACTCGGTCGGCTGTAGTCCGCAGCGCCGCCAGGTCGCTGCCCGCTTCCGGCTCTGTAGCTCCGTAAGCGAACAACAATCCCTCTTCCGCAATGCGCGTCAGCCATTTTTTCTTTTGTTCCTGAGTAGCGCCGACAGTGATGGGATCGCTGCCAAGAAATGTGGCCAGCACCGCAGTAGCGACACCTAAATCAATCCGCGCCATCTCTTCGCAAATGCAATATACGTCAAACGCGCCGCCGCCCATTCCGCCAAACTCCTCGGGAACGAACAAGAGTTGAATGCCAATTTTGTCCGGGCTGCACATATGCCGGACCACTTCCAACGGGCACTCGTCCCGCGCGTCCAAATCGCGGAGCTCCTGGTCTGGCAGGCGCTTCTTCGCGAAGTCGCGGAGTGATTTCAAGCTCATTTTCAATGTCTTCTTCGCAATCATGGGCGCTGCCTCTCTTACGCCGAAACGGCCGATACTTCGCGGATCTTGTTGGTCAGCTCCGGCAAAAATTCCAGAATGTCTGCAACGATTCCTACATCCGCCACTTGGAAAATGGGGGCTTTGGGATTCTTGTTGATAGCCACCAGGAAGGGATTTCCTTTGATGCCCACCAGGTGCTGGAATGAACCGCTGATGCCGCAAGCCAAATAAACCTTTGGCTTGACGGTCTGGCCGGAGGACCCCACTTGGCGGGACTTCGGCATCCACTTGGCATCCACAACCGGTCGCGAGCAGCTCAATACCGCTCCCATGGCGTCGGCCAGTTCCTGAGCGATCGACAGGTTGTCTTTTTCTTGGATACCTCGACCAATCGAAACTAAGACGGGCTGTTTGCTGATGTCCACATCACCCGACTCCGCGACTACCGTCTTAAGAACACGCCGTCGCGCCGTAAGCACGCCAACTTCAGAGGATTTATCGGTGACCTGCGCATGTACCGGCGCACCCTCCATCACCTTGAATGCGCCGGGCCTGATGTTGATTACGGCCCCAGCCGAAATATCACAGCGCACGTGCGCGCTGACCTGGCCTCCGAATTCCTGGCGGACCACCTTGAGATAGGTTCCCTCAAGACTTTCAATGCTCACCACGTCGGACACAAAAGCGGCATTCAGCTTGATGGAAAAGCCCGGAGATAGATCGACTCCGAAATGCGCGTGCGGAACCAGGAGGATGCTGCCGCGGGGCAGGACTTTCACCAGCGCGTTACGCACTAGTTCCGCATTGGGGTAAGCCATGGCCTCGTTCGCGACCTTCCAGATTTCACTGTACGAACCACTTAATGCCGTGCAAACGGCATCGACCTCTTCCCCCCAGCCTGTGACAATCGCCGTGAGCGAAGCGGCCGCATCAATTTTTTTCGCGGCTGCCGCCAGCTCGCCCGCCGTGTCATCGGCTACTCCATTTTTATGAGTAATGTAGGCAAAGATCTGAGTCATTATCTCAGCCCTCCTTTGTCCTTTAGCAGTTCCACCAGCTTCTCAATAATCGCTTCCCTGCTGCCCTGCAGCATCTTCGCTCCCTTGCCCGCGGCCGGAACGAAGTAGTCGTCTCTTCTTACTTTCGCCGCCGCCTCTCCTACGGTGTTTTCTTCAATACCCAAATCCGACGCGCTGAGCGCGGGAATGTTCGCCGATGCCACTTGCCGGATGCCCCTCATACCCACGTATCGCGGCTCATTGATCCCCGTTTGAATCGACAGCACACACGGTAGCTCGATCTCATTTATTTCTCTTGTGCCTCCCTCGATTTCCCGGCTGATTTTCAGCTTTCCACCTTCGAGGACTTCTATGGAATTCACTAGCGAGGCGAACGGATAATCCAGCAAGGCTGCCAGCATTCCGCCGACCTGTGCGCCGCCATCTTCAGCTTGCACCCCGGTCAAGATCAGGTCGTAATGACCCTTCTGCACGAACGCTCTCAGGATTGTGGCGATACCCTTGCCGTCGGATCCGTCGAAAGCCTCGTCGCAGATCAGCACACCCTGGTTCGCCCCCATGGCCATCTCTCGGCGCAAGACCTCTTCATCCTCCTCGCCTCCGACGGTGACCACAGTTACATTTCCACCGATTCTTCCCACGATCTGAATGGCCTCTTCGACCGCGTAGTTATCCGGCTCATTCACCGAATACACCAGCTCATCGCGTCGAATGTCGTTCGTGGCGCTGTCCAGCTCAATTTCGTTTTCCGAAGTGTCTGGCACCCTTCTCACGCACGCTAGAATTTCCATGTTTAACCTCCACTCGTCGCTCTAATTCCTGCGATCCAATTCCTTTTCCTGCACAAGCATTCAGCCTATTTCCCCCGCGGGAGCCATCACACATTCCTTTTGCATCGGTTCCTCTACCGTCGCAAACTGTCTAACGGGGCTCTCACGCACCATCTGTTTCTCGACCAGTTCCGCCAAGTCGATGGCCGTCATTTTCCCTTCCAGCCCCGCCACTTTGATGGCGTCTTCCATATTCACCATGCAATACGGACAGGCCGTCACGATGACATTAGCTCCGGCCTCCGCGGCCATCTGCACTCTCTTGACGCTCATCCGCTGCTCTTCCTTTGGCTCGTAGAACATCATCAGCCCGCCGCCGCCGCAGCAGAACGAGCGATCCCGAGACCGGCTCATCTCCACTCTCTTTAAGCCGGGAATCGCATCAAGAACATCGCGCGGGTCATCGTAGATTTGATTGTGGCGTCCTAGATAGCACGGGTCGTGGTAGGTGTAGACATTGTTTTTGTCTTCCACCTGCTTGAGTCTGATGTTACCGGCCTTCACTTCCCGGGCAATCACCTGACTGATGTGCTCCACCGGCGGCACATTTTTGTAATCGTTTTTTAGCGCGTTGTAGGCATGCGGGTCAGCGGTGACGATCCGTCGAGCACCGGATTCCTTGATAGCCGCCACATTGTGATCTCGCAAAGCCATGAACAGCGTTTCTTCGCCGAACCGCCGCACTTCATGGCCGCTGTCTTTCTCCGCGGTTCCCAGAATTCCGAAATCTTGTCCGAGATAGTCGAGGATCTTTGCCGTGGCCCGTCCGATCTTCTGAATCCGGTCATCGTAGGAAGTAATGCTGTCCACGAAATACAACGTATCCGCGTGGTTGTTCCCGTCGAGCACCTTGACGTCGCAAGTTTGCTGGAACTCTTTGCCGCTCGCCCAATCCGCTCTTTTCTTCTCCATTTTGCCGTATGGATTCCCGCGGCTTTCAATAGACTTCAGCGGTTTCTGCAAGTTCTGCGGCACATTCCCCTCGTCGATCATGCCTCGCCGCAAATCCACGATCTTGTCGATATACTCCACCAGCAGAGGGCACTCTTCCTCGCAGGCGCCGCACGTGGTGCAGGACCAGATTTCGTCCGCCGAGTAAATGCTACCAATGAGTGGCTGGTCATTCTTCGACTTCCCGAGAACCGGGAAGTGCTGGAAGCTGTAGTCCCTCGCCTTGATTGTCAGGAATCTTGGCGACAGTGGTCTTCCCACCGCATTCGCCGGACAATTATCCGAGCACCGTCCGCAGTCCGCGCAGGAATAAAAATCGAGCATGTGCTTCCACGTGAAGTCTTCGAACTTCTTCACGCCGAAGGATTTCACCTGGTCGAGATGTTCATCCGGGACTCCCCATCTCACCGGCTTTACCGTCCCACGGTCCAGCTTCGCAAAATAGATATTGAACAGCGACGTCTCCACGTGGAACTGCATCCCAAACGGTCGATAGCACAGCAAGAAATAGAAAGTCACTTCGTGCAGAAGTGTGGCTCCAAAGTGGAGATTCGTCAGTGTCGAAACCGAAGTGGAGGCCAGCGCGCTCTTCAGTATCCACGGTAGTGATAAGACGGAAACGAATTCAGCACCCTGGCCGGCTTGAGAAGCACCAGCGGCTTTGGTGGCCTCAAAGAGGCTGTCCGCCACCATCAGAATCGCGATCAGCGCCAGAAGGAAAACGGCATCCGCAGAATGCGCTTTGCCAAACTTTGCCGGTACCGCATATCGCGCGGGTTTGAAGACCATTCTGCGAATCCCAGCCACGATCACGGCAAGGAGGACGATCGTTGCCGCGTAGTCAGTGGTGACCTCGTAGAGATGGCCCGCTCTTCCCGACAAGCCTGGAATGACGAAGTTATCGTTGAATCCGAGAATCATCAAAGCAAAGGCCCGAATGGCGAGAGTCAGGAAACCCGCAAAAATAAAGATATGTATGATTCCCGCGGTCTTGTAGCGCGGCTGCTTCCACTGCCCGAGCCAATATTTCAAAAGCTTTTCGAATCGAATCCAGGGCCGGTCAAATCGAAAATCCCGTTCGCCACGAAATAGCGGCACCAGTCGCTTCCCTACAATGTAGGCAAAACACATCAGGCCAATAACATGTATGGCCAGGAACAGTTCTCTTCCCGAATTCAATACGTATGTCGCTTGCGCCGTTGCTTGAATGACTTCCAACATCCTCCCAACTTCCCCTAGGTCGGATTACCTCTCCGCGCGCTGCCCACCGCGAAAACACTTCCAATCCTGATTGCTTCCACATCGTTCGCCTGTATGCCCTGCGTTTCTTCTTGGTTCTTGCGGCCTAGATCGCGGCCTTCTTCCGTACTGTCTTTCACAAGGAATGAGAAATCTTCCTGTCGAGGAGCCTGCCGAGTGCTGGAATAGGCTTCATCGCCGCGAGCAGCAGTCTCGCTCTCTGACCGGGCGTGCATCCCTGCGCACCTCAGTAACCCCCACTTACGCTACTGAACGTAGTCTTGCCAATATTCTCCGTATGTGACTGCCGTCACTGTCGGAAGTGATTTGCATGACATTTGCAGGAATTGCGAACTGCGACGGGCGCGCTCGGGGATTCGACAGTGCTTTCAGGAACTTCGTGGGAGGTTCGGCCTCATTGCTTCGTGTTTCCACCAGAGCCAGCCCTGCAAAGCGAATGCTCTTGCTTCCCAATGGCGCTTAGAAACGCCAAATATAAGATATATTTCCACGTTCCTTCTTGACAAAATGTTGCCATTAATTTATACTGTCTTCGAAGTAACACTATGTATTGTTCACTTGGCGCCAGCATCCTGCAGGCGTCTTGTTTTGCTGTAAGCTGCTTACTCCCGTACTAAGCCTTTCATTTGCAATAGCTTACAGCACTTGCACCGTTTTGGTGCATTTATCGCCCGCTAAGCTCTGTAGAATCAACACTTACGAAAGTGCATCAATACAAAGACTTTATCTCTCTTTAGAATGAACAGGGTCGAAAAATCACTGCACTTGTGCTTGGCTGGATTGAGGATTCGGTGGTTCGATCCGATAGCCGAGGCTTCGGAGTTGCCGAAGCATCTTCGAAGTGCGGAGTTGCTTCGATCGTTTAGTGACAGCTGGGCCCCGTTCTTCGTAACGGACTCCCTGGTGCAGGATCAACCAGATCAGCCGACACTGTCGATGGGCGATGGTCCCAATGGCTTGATTGTGTCCCATGCGCGGGACCGAGCGGCGATACACGATCTCGAAGATGCTTCCTTTGGTTCTGGCTGCGGCGTTAGCAGCCTGATTGAGTAAGCGCCGCATGTGACGGTTGCCCTTCGGGGAGCGGTGGCTGTAGTTCACACCCGCGCTCTCGTCGTCGCCCGGGCAAGCACCAACCCACGAGGAGAGACATTTCTCGGAGGGAAAGGTCGCTGAGGTAGGGCCGACTTCGGCAATGATCTGCTGCGCTGAGTCCACTCCCAGACCGGGCACCTCCGCCAGCCGCTTGACGGCATCCTGGTGCTGGCTGAGCAGATTGGCCATCTCCTGGTCCAGTTGGCTGATCTGCTCGTCGATCAATCGCAATTCCTCCAACGCCATCTTCAGCAGCCGCCGGTAGACAGGGCTGAGCTCAGCGCACGCGCCGAGCGCGTCGCACAACTGTGCCGGTGTGGCGCGCAAGCGCTGATCGGCCAAAGCGGCCAGAGCCGCTGGGTTGGTTTCACCGTCAGCGAGCGCCTTCAGCATACGACGGGCACTAAGGCCCAGCAGATCCGAGACCAAGCTGGACAACTTAATGTGGGCCTCTTCCAGAAAAGACTCCAGTTGGTTCTGCAGCCGCACTCGGTTGCGCGTCAACTGGTACTTTCTCCGCGTCACCGTCCGCCACAGACGCTGCTCGGCATCGGGCACAAAGCTCAGAGTCAGTTCCCGGGCCACCAGCCGTTTCACCAGGCGTTCGGCATCAGGAAAATCCTTCTTGCGCCCCCGAGGTCCGCGGTTCGATTGCGCTTGAGCCAGATGTAACGTTCCGGACCTCCGCCTTGCGCCTTCTCGCTTCTCGCGTAACGGCTTCCAATACCTTTCCAGCGCTCCCCACACTGGTTTCCAATATTGGGCCGTCGATTCCATGACTACTTCCTCGGCCTCTTGCTCCAGCAGCCATGCCGCCAGCGATCGCAGTTGTTCGGGGCTGCTGCCAAACATCCGCCGCTCAAACTGGTACTCGCTTTCGATTTCGACGTCAGTCACAACTACAGCCAGCATCTTTTTATGGACATCAATTCCCGCTATCCTATAGGACATAGTTCCTCCTGGCCGGGAGCGGAGAGCGTGCTGCGGTTACCTTAACCAGGGTCGCGGGCTATCGCCGCTCCCCCAGGGGAAGACAACGACGCCCAATTATTCGCTCAATCACGCACGCTCCGGATCAGACACTTACACGGTCTCAACTTTTCCACTGTTGCATCGACCTCGCCGCTCCGGGCCGTTGCGATCTTACCTCTGAATGATTTTCATGAGGTTTCGCGGGCCGCAGGCCCTAAATGACACTTACGAAAAAGGGGGGGACCCGGGGGCCTCGGCCAAACGCACCTGCTCAATTTTGCGCGAGACGTTGGGCTACGATACTGTACACCAGCGGGCTGAACACCATTCCGATGTGAGTAGACGATACTTCAGAATCGATTTCCGGGTCGCCCGTGCGGCACACTCGCCAGTTCAGGACCCCATCAGTTTTGGCATAGATGGCCGTCTGGCGTACCGATTTCGGAAGGATTATCTTCAATGACTCAACAAAGTCACATGTGCACTTAGCTGTGTAGCATGCGGGAAGGACCCCGCTGCCATGGCGCTCGTGGATCTGTGCTCTCACAAGGTCGGCGGCGTGCTGAATGGAAGCATGGGCCTCAAGACCCCGGATCGGCGCCCCAAGCGTGATCACCGAAGCAATCCGGTCAGGCCTCTGAGCCGCGGCGGACAGCGCAATCGTGCCTCCCAGGCTGTGGCCGATCAAATGGATCTTTCCGCCGGTTGATTGGCAAGCCTCTTCGATGGTTTCGTTGAGATGTCGCCTGATTAAGAGGTTCGGGCAATCCGCATTCAGCCGGATTCCCGAATAATAGGATTGGTAACCAATGCGGCGCAGCCAGCTGCCGAAATGCGATAGATAAAGGTCCGTTCCCAGAAAACCCGGAACCAGCACGACGGCCGAGCCGTCTCCGTGAGGAACTCCATATCCCCAGAAGAGTGGTGAAAGCCGCAAAAAAGCCAGTTCAACTCCCACCAGCCACTCGTGCCAAATAGATGAGCGTTCCGGTTCCTGCTCCTTTCGCCGCAAGCGTCGACGAGGTCTCATTTGTTTCTCAGTCTATCCAACAAATTGCGCGCCGCAAAATACATTTGACTGTTGGCTTGCGAACCGATTAACGCACCGCTGCCGATTCCTGCCGCCAAGGGCAGGAATCGGCAGCGTAGTTCTCGCTTAAGTTATCTGCCTATTACGCTGAATGCGTGACATCAGGCATGAGCATGAGCGGCTGTGGCTGTCTTCTCTCCCGCTGGCTTGTGCCCTGCCACATGCACTTTACGGGCTCGCGTCCGCGTGCCAGCCTTGCGCGGTGTCATGGCCAGGTCCAGGAGCGACTTCTCCGCCGTCACCAGGTTGTGTACGCTCTTCTCCGTCAGTTCCCCTAGCAACTCCGGCGCCAGCTTCCGCCCCGGTTCTTTGTGATCGCCCTTGGCTTTTCCGATCTTCTCCATCTGCTCGATAGCCAGATTCACCAGCTTCTTCTGCGCTTCCATGTACTTCTCGGCTCCGTCCCGCGTAATCTCCGTCAACACCTTGATGCGTTCACGCGGCGGCTTCACGCTCCGTTTGTTCTCCTTGACCGCTTCAACCACTTCCTTTGCGGCCAGGTCCAAGAACTTCTTCTCAGTTGCGATGAAGCCTTCCAGTCCACGCCGCGCCAGATTCGCTGCACGCGCGCCGGCCTGCAACTCTTTTCCTTCTCGGTACGACTCGGCTACCTCGTGAGTCTCTTCCGCGGCAGCATCCAGCAATTGCTTCTGCAGCCCGATCAACGTCTCTGCGCGGTGCCGCGCCACGTCGGCCACTACACTCGCGGCCACTGGAAGCGGTAGCCCTTCCTTCATTCCCTCGACCACCAAGCCGGTCTCACCGGCGGCCAAATCCAGCAGGATTTTGCCCGCGGCGGCGAAGTTCTTCACGCCATCGTCAGCGATTCCCGCCAGCGTGTCTCCTGGCCGGAATCCCCCTTTGCCGAACTGCTCCCGCGCCATGCCAATCAACAGCGCGTTCTCCTGAGCCGCCAGATCCAGCAGAATCCTCTGCGCGGCCATAAAGCTCGCAAACCCTTGCCGGGCCCAATCCGTCAGCGGATTGCTGGGCGGGGCGGCTCGCGGAACTTTCCTTTCTTTCGCGGTCATGTTCGTTCTCCTCTCGTTCAAGGTATACTGCATTGCAGTATCCAACTACACTGTACTCTTCCGCCCCCATCGTGTCAAGCTCTTTTCTTAGGGCGGAATATCGGACCGCATGTAACCTTAAAGGAGCCCATGAAGACTTCCGAGGTTCTCATCCGCAAATACAGTGACCGGCGACTCTACAATACCGTTACCAGCCGCTACGTGAAACTAAAGGACATCGCCAAAATGGTCCGTGATGGTATCAGCGTCCGCGTAGTGGACGGGCGAACGGGCAAGGACTTGACACACATTATCATGACCCAAATCATCGTTGAGGATGCCAAACAGCGGCAGGTCGCTCTGCCCCTTCAGCTCTTGACGCAGATCGTCAGAGCCTCCGACAAGGCCACGCACGATTTTTTGACTTCGTATCTCAACGGCGCGATGGATGTTTACGAGAAGGCCCAGAACACTGTGAACATCGGTCTTTCGGAAGCAAAGAATGCCATCTCGAGCCCGCTCGATTTCGTCCGCAATTTTCTGCCAGGCCAGGAGCCGCCGCCCGTGCCGGAGACCGGAGAACTCGAGCAGCTCCGCCGCAAGGTTGATGAATTACAGTCGCGCCTGGCGCAGCGCAAGAAACCGGCACGCCGCAAGCTCAAACAGAAACGCCGGAACTAACGCATAGCGCCGCCACGAACTATGTCTCACACTTAGTCCTTGGATCATGATTGGCAAACGAAAATGCCGCAGACTGCAAAGCCGATACTGTTGAAGCCTCAAACACTCGAGGCTTTTGACGCACACATTCGCAAGGCTGAGGCGGAAATGAAGAAGACCCTACTCAGCACCCAGTCATTCCTTTGGTCCGACGCCAGTTCGGAGAGAGCTCAACAGGTTCGCAAAGGTCAAATTGTGGCTCAATTCTGGTCGGGCCAAGGGCCAATCCAAGTGCCTAACGGTTTGATCCACGACTGGGTCGGCGCCGTATTCATTCCTGCAACGAGCCTAAAAGAGGTATTGACGCTCATCCAGGACTACGACAACCACAAGAATATCTACAAGCCGGAGGTGATTGACTCAAAGTTGATAACTCATCAAGACAACGATTTTCAGATTTTCCTACGATTGCTCAAGAAGAAAATCATGACAGTGGTTCTCGATACGGATCATGACGTGCACTATCGCTGCTTGGACTCTACACGCTGGGTCTGTCACTCCTACACCACACGGATTGCTGAGGTGGAGAACGCCGGAAGCCAGGGCGAAAGAGTATTGCCCCCCGATACAGGTTACGGATTCCTCTGGCGCCTGAACTCCTACTGGAGATTTCAAGAGCGCGAGGGCGGTGTGTACCTCGAGTGCCGGGCCATTTCCTTGTCTCGTGATGTGCCCTTTGGGCTGGGGTGGGTTATCGAACCTATTGTTCAGAAGCTCCCTAAAGAATCCTTGATCAATACCCTTGAGTCTACACGCCGGGCACTGTGCGCCGAGGCAAAATAGCTCTGAACAACTTTGCCGAAGCCTCGAGAATTGGAAACGCGCCTGGCGCCGAAGGGCAACACCTCCCTGGCACATCCAGACGCAAACGATCGGCCGGATGAACTGAATGAAAACTCTTAATGAACCTTATTCGAGACTCTCGATGCGCCGTCGCTACGAGGTCTGGTTTCTGCGCCTCGGCTTGGCCGATGGCGGCGGGGCATGGTGGTTCCGCTACCTGTTGTTGAACCCCGGCCGCGGCGGTTGTCCTGCCAATCCCCAGGCATACCCCGCACAAGTCTGGGCAACTTGGTTCCCGCGAGAGGGAAAACCGCAAACTTGGATCCAGGGATTCCCACTCACGGAGCTTCGTCTCAGCCCGCGCGGCGCCAATCCGTTTCGTGTGGAAATGGGCGAAAACCGCATCACCGAAAACGAATGCCATGGAGTCATAGAAACCGGTGCCAGACGAGTTACGTGGGATTTGCGCTACGGTTCGTCGCTCCAGCTGAATCTGAGCAGCATGGGCTGGATCGGTTTTTCGCGCACACCGCATTCCAATGCGCTCTTCACCGGCCAGATTTCCCTCGATGGCTGTTCTTGGGGAGCTAAGCCCCTCGGCTACGGCATGCAGGGCCACAATTGCGGCTATCGCCATCGAAGTTTCTGGACTTGGACGCACCTGCATTTTCCTGGAGAGCAGAATGCTGGCTCGACCTTCGAAGCACTCGTCTATGACTTGCCTCTGGGCTTCTTTTTTCGCAAAGCCGTTCTCTGGCATAAGGGGCAAATGCACACCTTCCGCAATTTTCGTGAGGATTTGCGCGATCCGCGCGAACTAGCTTGGAAGTTGCGAGGTTCTGCAAACTCAGGTGTGCAGCTTGAAGTGGACATCCATGGACGCGAAGGCCTTGTGCACCGGCTCCCCTACCTCAAGACTGACTGCTCGGGGGAATTCGAAGTTGCGAACGACAGCTTGGCGCAGGCTCGCATGGTCCTCCAGCTTCCCGACGGAACGACGGAAGAACTGGCGACCGATGCCGGCGCTGTGCTGGAGATGGCCGGGAAGCGTGTTACCCGGTGACATTCTGCCAACGGACGTCGTTTCCATCCTCTTCGCGGTCCTGTGGTACTCAGACAACGGGTTACACGACCGTTGCAATCGATTTGGGAACAACTTGGGAACAAACATTGACGAATACCGTGCAAGACCGTGATGCAAGACATAGGAAAATGCTAGACGAACCAACTACTTAGCGTTTCTGCTTTTGCCTTCTAAGCAGAGGGTCGCCAGTTCGAGTCTGGCCGGGCGCGCCACTTCCCTAATAAAATTAACTGTTTTTCAGAGATGTGGGAATTGCGCGGCTTATGTTTTATGAATGTCTTATGTTTCGGCGACGGCAAGGTAAGTATTGAATCCCTCGTCCATCGCCAACTCCGACTTGTCCGAGTGGGAATTTATGCTTGCGAAACCGGGTGAATCCTGATTCTTGTCGCAGGGAGCCTTTTGGGCTACGCTAAGTGCAACTTCCGACACCATAGGAGAAAACCGCATGAGCGAGCTAGCCCCTTTGCAAACGGTTTTGCTTTGTTCGCAGTGCGGACGGACGTTCGCACACTCTGACATGGTACAGATCGCCGGGAACTGGGTGTGCGGCGATTGCAAGCCCGCCTACTTAAGCCGGGTAATGGCCAGCGGCACCGCAGTGGCATCGCCAGGCGGCTGGCATTACGGTGGATTTTGGATACGTTTTGGCGCACGCATGATTGATGGCCTTGTGCTGGGCGTGCCCCTCTTGATCATGTTCGCCTTGCTGATCCCAAACATCCTCAGGACGCAAGGCGACCCTTCCAACCCGACTTTCTCAGCTTTCATGGCCTTCGGTCTTACTGTTTTTCTAGGATATTTCCTTCTTGTCATTTGCTATGAAGTTTTGATGTTGAAGTATCGCGGTGCAACCCTCGGAAAAATGGCCTGCGGGTTAAAAGTCGTGCGCGCGGACGGCGCAAGCTTGGGCTGGGGCGTGTCCTTCGGACGTTTCTTCATGTGGAATATTGTCACCAGCGGAATCCCATATTTGAATTCCATCCTCATGCTGATTAGCGCGATCATGGCCGGGACGGACAGCGAGAAACGAGCACTGCATGATCGGGTGTGCGACACGCGGGTAGTCTACAAGCAGAGCCTAGCGTGAGTTTCAACATCAATCTTTTCACTCCTAATTTGGGTGACTCCAGCAAGACAGGCTCCACTGTGAGCAATGCCAGGGTTTTGTCGCCTGTTCCACCCGGGACCGCGACCTGCCCCGGCTGTAAAGGTGATGTGGCACAAGGCGCAACGCAGAACGGATGGCAGAATTGCCCTTACTGCGGAAAGAGGCTGCAAATCAGTACCTGGCCGATAGTCCGCCCGAACAAAAACGCCACCGTTGCGCTTTCCGACCAAGCAACTTGTTTCTTTCACGCGGAGAAGGCGTTTCAGGCTTGCTGCCAGCGGTGCGGTCGCTTTGTGTGTGCGCTGTGTGATTTGCAATTGGGAGCAGAGCACATTTGCCCCACGTGCTTCGAGCGCGGGCGCGGCAATCCCGGCGCTGACGCCGGTAAGGCGGAGTGGCGGCATAAGGATGTGCTCTATGATTCGATTGCATTAACCGTCGGGTGGGGCTGGATTTTGTTTTGGCCGACGATTGTCGCCGCGATTCCCACAGTGATTATATTGCACGTAAAGTATCGGAAGGCACCTCATTCCTCGTTGATTCCGCGGTATGGATGGCGTTTCTGGATGGCTTATGTGGGCCTCGCCTGGCTTCCGGCGTTGCTCGCGATGGCGTTCTTGTTTCGTTCCACAGGGAGGCCATAATTGGAGAGCGCTTTTCGGAAATTATCGCGCGTCGGCGGCCTGACTGGCGGGACCAAGTGGTACCTGAGCGATGACTGTTTGCTATCCGCCAGGCGCGTCATGTACTCGATCGAGTACCGGCGATTTTATCTGCACGACCTGGAATCGATTGTGGTCTGGCCCAGCAATGCGTGGGTATGGCGGCCGATCACTTTGGGGTTGCTGTTTGCGCTGCTCGGTTATGCGTTTTGGCAGTGGGTTAATTCCACGACGGGCGCAATTGTCGGCAGTATAGGTCTCGCGTGGATAGCGTTAGAACTGGTGCTAGGGCCGACAGCAAAGTCTCGCATTTGCACCAGTGGCGCAAGCGTTGAACTGCCATTGGTGCAGCGCACGCGGCGAGCGCATAAGGTCCTTGCTAAGATCGACGCGGCGGTTCGCGCCGTCCGTGGCGCCACAGCGCAACCAAGCGCCCCCCTGATAAGTCCCCAACCAGCGGAGTCCTCCGTCCAATCCACCTCCGGAGGTCCCGCGGCGCCTTCCATTGTGGACGCCACACCGACGAATGAGTCCTGAAAAACCAGCGGCCAACCTCGACAAACATTCATCGACGCGCCTGCGCCATGCTCGCTGCTTGTTTCATCCGCTGCGTGAAGCCGCGGCACGATGTCCGCATTGCGGAGGAACATTCTGTCGTGAATGTGTAACGGACGAGGAAGGAAAGCTGGCCTGCCCGCCGTGTCTTCGCCGGATGGCGCGTCCGCCAGCGCCGAAGCCGTCGAAGGTCCGTCGATTCCGGCAGTTTCTTTCTGGAGTTGCCGCGCTTGCTTTTCTGGCGGCGATTTTTTTCTTTCTGTTGCGTTGGCGAACAAATACGCCGGAGCAGCATTTGAACTTTGACGGCGTCACGCTAGCCACGCCGCCTGAGCAAAGCCATGACTGAAACGGCTCGGGCTCCGCTCACTCCACAACACGGCCACATAAGGCCGCCACGCGCCCGCCGGAGCGGACTGAATTCACTCGAAGCACTGGAACGCGGGTTCGCACTCTTTCGGTCGACGTTCAGCCGCGAAGCATGGCGCTATTACGCAGGCGCCGCGCCTTTCGTCTTTGCATTTATTCCGATGTGGGTGGCGGACGGTCAGATTCGCTTATCCACTGGGGCACTACTGTTGCAGGCAGCGCTGCTCGCTGGTGCGTATGTGTTGCGGGCGCGGATGGTTAGCAGCTACATGCAATACGTTCGCGAACGGGCGTTTGCCACACCGGTACCGAAACAGGTTGGTGCGATCGAGCATGCGGCAGCTCTGGGTCGTCTACTCACATGGAAGATCGCCTTGAGCGCCGCTGCGCTTGCCGCGCTACCAACACTCGCAGGTCTGACATGGCTCTATGCTGCGACCCAATTCGCAAGCATCGAAGCTCGGGAGGATGGCTCGGAGAGGCATACCATTCGTGGCTGCGTAGCACTCGCAAGTCAGTGGTTCGGCGGCGGATTGCTGCTCTTCTTAATGCTATTCCCACTCTGGATCGCCATCTCACTAAACGGATTGATCGTAGCGTTGCTTGTTCCGCAGCTTCTGCACTCGATTCTCGGAGTGAACACTCTTCTATCCACTCCAATGGGGATATTTGCGTTGATCCGCAGCTCGGCGTTCTGGCTTGCGATGCTCGCGGGCGCCTGGTTGGCGCTTGATCCCATCGTCAAATGTTCTTTTGTCGTTGTTCATCAGCATTTGCGTTCAAGGCGTGAAGGGGACGATCTGCGCGGATTACTGGCGAGCCTGCCGCGCGAGCAGAAGAGGAAGGCGGAGATGATCGCGTCGCCTTCATCTAGCAGCAACGCGGCGATCGGCGCGTTGATCGTCCTGGGTGTGGTTCTGGCCTGTATTTTTCTGCCGCCGCTTGCGCACGCGGCGCAGGCGCCGCTAACGCAAAGCAGCTCGGAGGCGCTGCCCAATCCGGCGGGTCAGATACAGGTCGAAAAATTGCGAAGCGCACTTGACGAGGAATCGCAGCGCGCGATTTATCGTTGGCATGACGCCGAACACCCGAGTCCACCTACGTGGTTTGACAAGCTGCTTGAGAGGATCGGGAACGCAACCAGCAGAGCATGGAGTGCAATCGGGAATTTCCTTCGCAAATTGTGGCCTCGTGGTCTAAATCCTTCGCTCGAAGCTAAAGGCCGAGGCGCCTTCCGGATAAAGAATCTTTGGATATGGCTGGCGCTGGTCGCGCTAGCAACTATTGCCACAGGAGCAGTGCTCTTCTGGCTGCGGCGGCGACGCCAGGCGGCAGCGATTTCTATTCCGCTGTCCATCGCTCCGCTTCCCGATCTGAGCGAAAGTGCAATAGCTACTACGCGTTCCGAGGACGAATGGTTCGCGCTAGCCAGCAGGTTGCAGCAGGAAGGCGAATTGCGATTGGCACTGCGCGCGGCCTATCTCGGTTTGCTGGCGGGATTGGCGCAACGCGAATGGCTGACGATTCGCCGTGATCGCACGAACCGTGAATACCTCGACGAGTTTATGCGCCGGTGGCGGCGGCGCCCGCAAGCGGCGCTCGAAGCGCGGGCGGAAATTCCCGAGCAACTTCGGAGCGGCCTGCGGCGGTTTGATGGCGTGTGGTATGGGTCCCATGCGTTGACGCCAGAGTTGGTCGCTGCATACCAGCGAGATCAACAGGAGTTGCTTAGCCATGTCTGAGAGCAGGTCTGGAAAAAGCTTGGCACTGGATTGGCGAGGTCCTCTGCTTGCCGCCGGAATTTTTGCCGCAGTATTTGCGATTCTGCTGCTCATGGCGCATCAGAATCAATCGAATACGAGCGATATGGGATCCAGCTTACGCGAGGACCCGTACGGCACCAGCCTGTTGTTTGATTCCTACGCGCGCGCTGGTTATCGGGTGGATCGCAGCCAGGATGAAGATTCCCTGGCCGATCAAGATGCGCCAAAGACCACCGCGTTCTTTATCGGAGGCTTCGGCTTCGGTTTTCCGGAAAATGAAGGCGAAAGTATCCGGGCGGCGGACAAGTTTCTTGCGCAACTGGAAGATTTTCTCTCGCGCGGAGGGCGCGTTGTGCTGATCGAGCACGCCGGAAAACTGCGATCCACTTCGCAGGACTGGGAAGTCGAAAACAATTGGAGCCACTCGGATCAGCCGTCGGGCCCAACTTGGGTTTCCCCCGATCTGAGCGTGATGCCCACCGGCAGTGAAATGATGTTTCTCAACGCTGATATCCCGTGGCTCAAAACAGACTCGCACTGGACCGCGCTCTATTCGGGGACGGTGAAGAGCGATGTAAAAACTAACGGCTCCATGCGCGCCTATATGGCAATGCGGAAAGTCGGCAAGGGAGAACTCGTCGCCGTAAGTCAGGAATGGTTTCTGGTGAACGAAACGATCAAGGGCCACCCCAATCCGGTGTTACTGGATTTTCTAACGGGGGGACGCCAAGGGATTTGGGTCGACGAAGCCTTGCACGGACTGCAACAGGATAAAGGTGTGCTTTGGCTGGTGCAGCGATACCGATTGCAGCCGGCGCTGATGCTTTTCTGGGGGGCTCTTCTGGCGCTGCTTTGGAGCATGAGCGGTGATTTGATGCGGCGCCCGGCCCGCGACCAGCTCGCGCAGATCATGCGGCACGGCGAAAGTGCCGGAGTTGCCGCGCGACGCCTTCTGCAGCGTAGCATTGCCGCGGACTCCGTCGTGGCGGAATGCTGGAATCAGTTCCGGCGCCGCTCGCCGCAAGATGCACAAGCCATTTCCGCGGACCCACGTTTTGGCCAGCGATTGCGCGCCGCGCTCCAATTGCTGCCGCTGGCGGGGTACCGCGAACTGAGCCAATTGATCGCGGAACGCCGCGCATCCGCAAAGGGTCTGGCGCATTTTGCCCGCCATACGACTGACAGCTCCACGAATTCAGAGAAGAAGATTCCCGAGGAGGAACGGTTCGCATGAATGACACACCGACGTCGAGTTCAAGCGGTCAAGCACGGCCAGCGAATGCGGAAGCAAGACTGCCCGGGTCCGCAATGATCATTAGCAGCGCGCGGCGTGTTCGCGAAGCTTTGAGCCGTGTGATTGTGGGCCAGGATCAAGCCATCGATCTCGCCATGGTGACGTTGCTCGCTGGCGGACATGCCTTGATTGAGGGTGTCCCTGGCGTCGGCAAAACGCTGCTCGTAAAAGCGCTTGCAAGCGCGGTCGCCGGCGAATTTCAGCGCATTCAATTCACGCCGGACTTGATGCCCGCGGATATCACCGGAACGAGCGTTTTCGACCTGAGAACGCAAGAATTCCGGCTCGTGCGCGGCCCCATTTTCACCAATTTCTTGCTGGCGGACGAGATCAACCGCGCGCCTGCGAAAACGCAATCGGCTCTACTGGAAGCGATGCAAGAGCGGCAAGTAACGATCGATCGCCAGAGCTGCGGGCTTCCATCGGTGTTCGTGGTCTTCGCAACGCAAAACCCCATCGAGCATCAAGGCACGTATCCGCTTCCAGAAGCACAGAAGGATCGCTTTCTCGTGAAGATTCGCATGGGCTATCCGGATGCGCAGGACGAGAAGGAACTTGCGATGCGTGTGGCTGCAGGCGAGGCCCCGGAGCGGCGATTAGCCGAGGACCTACGCGTTCCGGTATTGCAGCCGGGTGAGCTTGAAGAGCTACGGGCAGCCACATCCCAAGTGCGCGTCAGCGAAGCGATATGCAGCTACATCGTCAACGTGGCCCGGCAGACCCGCCAGCACGCGTCCGTCTGGGTTGGTGCAGGGCCTCGGGCGACACTCGCCTTGCTGTCGGCGTCGCGGGCTCTCGCAGCGCTCGAGGAACGCGACTTCGTCATTCCCGAGGACGTGAAGACGCTTGCTGCTCCGGTACTGGAGCACCGTATCGTGCTGCGACCGGAATTCGAGATGGAAGGCGTTGAGATTCGCGAGGTAATCAATGCCGTGCTAGAGGCGGTCGAAGTGCCCAGGTAAACCGCTTCGGCCGTAGAGTTAGCCAACGAGTGCAGGAGCAGACGAACGAAATGCCGACGGCTGGAGATAACAAGTTAGTGGGCGCCGGAGCGCAAGGTGTGGCTATCACCGCAGCAGTCCAAGCCGCCGCGGACGTACCACGCCGCAGTCTGGATTTGCCCGAAAAACTCGCGCGCCGGATCATGCTTCAGCCGTCTGGAAAACTTTTCAGTCCAGCGGGAACGCTCGTGTGCGTGATAGGGCTGCTGGGTGCTGTCGCGTGTATTACGCCATGGATCGCGCTTGGATGGGTATGGTTCGAGCTGATCGCGACGACTGCGGCGCTGCTTGCAGGATATGACGCTCTGGCGCTTTGGGTCACTCGAGAAGAGTGTGCACCCGTTCTGTTGCGTCCAGAAAAAGGCCTTCGGGGACGCGAGGGGCAAAGCATTCCGATTCCCTTCGCGCTTACAAGCTCCGGCCGGCGCCGGCTGCGGAGTACAGTGCGCGTAGCGGTCATGCCGGCAACATCGGAGAGCGAAACCGCGATTCGAGTGAATAGTGTTCCTCAAGAACTGAAGCTCGAGCAGCCAGAGCGGGGTGCTGGAGGATCAATCTCGACTTCAGCGGCGCATGTCGTTCTCTGGCCGTGGTCGCCCGAGATTGTTTTGTTGCAGCGCGGAGTGTGGCCTGCTCCGCGCGTTGGCGTGGAGCGACGCTCGCAATTCGGCCTCTGGCAATTGCGACAGTGGTTCGATTCGCCGGAGCAGCTGCGAATCGAGCCGGATTTGCGGTCCGGGCGACAGGAGATTCTTCGCAGCCCGGTTTACCGCTCGCTGGTGGCAGCGCGGCAGACGCCGTGGACTGGACACGGGCGCGACTTTGAGCGGTTGCGCGACTACCAGGCTGGCGACATGTACTCGGAGATCGCATGGAAATCAACGGCGCGCCGAGGCACACCGGTCACGCGTCTCTTCCAATGGGAGCAGAAGCAGGAAGTATATTTTGTCTTGGATCAATCGAGGGCGTCCGCGCTCGCGCTTGAACCAACCGTCGACAGCGACAGCGAGGTCCCTGGGGACAGAGCGCCGCGACGCGTTTTGGACCTCGCGATGGAAACGGCATTAGTGGGCGCGACGGTGGCGTTGGAACTTGGCGATGAATTCGGTCTCGTGACTTACGCGGATGAGCCGAAATGCTGGTTGCGTGCAGGAAGCGGTCAATCGCATTTTCATCAATTCCGCGATCGTCTATTGAATATCGAACCGTTGCCGACAACCGCAGATTACGAAGCTCTGTTCAGTGAGATACGGTTGCGGCTCCGGCGGCGCGCGTACCTTTTGTTGCTCGCGGATTTGACCGAGCGCTCGATTTCGGACTCGCTCCGCCGCGGAGTCGGCCAGCTCCGCTCGTCACACGCCCTCTTGATGACAAGCATTCTGCCGGCTCACGCGCGGCCAGCGTTTTCGCCGGGGGAGGATCCGCACACAGACCAGGACGTGTATGCAGCGCTCGCGGGTGAAAAAGAGAATCAGCGGCTCGGCGCACTCGCGCGGCAACTTCGTCAATTGGACGTGCAGCTCCGTTTTGTTCCTGCGGAGACATTCCTGCGCACGGCTGTTGAAGGGTACCTGGAAAGCAAGCGGGAGCAGCGGCTGTGATTCTGGATTTGGAACGATTTCAAGTACAGGCCAGGCCGCGCTGGAACAGCCTCGAATCACTGCTCTCCGTCCTGGAAGGCCGCCCGGACCGCCGGTTGAGTCCGGAGGAAGCCGAACAACTGCAGGAACTTTACACGCAGGTCGCTGCGGACTTAAACCGCGTCACACACGGAGCCTTGGTTCCCGAACTCGGGCAATATCTTGAGCGGCTGGTGGCGCGAGCCTATGCCGAGCTGTACTACGCGCCGCCCACGCGCTCCGAGCTCTGGCAATGGCGCCGCTGGCTGCGGATTTTCACGGCGTTCCCGGAAGCATTCCGGCGCCAGGCCCGCTATTTCGCCTTGGCGGTGCTGATCACAACTTTAGGCTGTGCCATGGGTGGATTAGCGGTGCGTTACGATCCTGCCTCTTTGGACGTGCTGCTTCCGGCCGATTATCTGCGCGATCCTGGCAAGCGCGTGCAGGCAGAAGAGAAAGGCGAGAACCGGCACCGCGCCTCCGCGCAGACGGAAGCCGCGTTCTCTGCGCAGCTGATTAGGCATAACATCGAGGTAGCGCTGCTGGCGGCAGCGCTCGGTGTTACGTTTGGCATTGGGACGGCACTGCTTTTGTTCGAAAACGGCGTGCTACTCGGGGCCGTGGCGGTTCGTTATACGCAGCAGGGCTTCGGATTATTCGTTGCCGCCTGGCTCCTGCCCCATGGCGTGTTCGAAATTCCGTCCATCTTGATCGCGGGACAAGCGGGATTTTACTTGGCGCGCCTTCTATTGCGTCGGCGCGAGGATCGCGATGTGCGTCAATCCATGCGCGAGTGGTTGGTGTTGATAGCCGGACTGGCCTTGATGCTTGCGTGGGCAGGCATCATGGAGGCATTTTTCTCCCAGCATCACGAGCCGGAGCTCCCCTACGCGTTCAAGATTGCGATTGCCGGGGCGGAACTCGTGCTGCTCGCAGTATATCTGCTAGTGATCGGGCGAAGAAACCCCCGTGTCCGTTCGGAGGGCAAATGACAGATGCTCGTCCAATCCGCTTGGGTACTACCGCCGAACTGACCATTGCCACGCCGGAAGGCGTGCTCTTTCGATTGCCCCTGGCGGGTCCCGCTTCACGGCTCTATGCGATGTTGTTCGATGTCGTGATCGTGCTCGGTACGGTGAACGGAATAGGGCTCGTGGTTTACTGGATCTTTTCGAAAGCGCCCGGATTCGGAGTCATGGTCATCACGCTGGCGGAATTTGCTATCGGTTTTGCTTATAGCGCGTTGCTGGAAGCCTTCTGGAACGGACAGACGATTGGAAAACGGCTGTTTCATCTGAGGGTGATTGATCAAAGCGGACTTCCGCTGCGCATCGAACAGGCCTGGGTGCGGAATCTGATGCGGGTGTTCGATGCCCTCCCGTTCGCCTACCTGATCGGAGGAATTTCCGCACTCAGCAATCCGCTGATGCAGCGCTTTGGCGACCGCGTGGCGGGAACTCTCGTCATTCGGCAAACACCCTTGGCTCCGCCGAGAGAGGAATTCTGGGCCCGCCAAAAGTACAACTCCTTCATGGATCATCCTTCCATCGCGATGAAGCTTCGCCGGGCAGCGACGCCGGAACTGGCCAGCCTGATTCAAGATGCGCTGCGGCGTCGCAACGAACTGGCACCGTACGCCCGGCGGGAAATCTATCGCGAACTGGCGAACTACCTGCAATCTGAAATCTCCCCTTTCCCCGACGAACTCGTTGAAATCCTCAGCGACGAACAGTACTTGATCAATGCGGCAGGCGTTCTGTTCGGGGTTCAACGACTGAGCTTGCGCAATTAATTCCTGCCGCCACACTGACAATTCCACGACGGTTCAGGCCATTTTCTGCAGGCCCGTCTTCGATGGGGCGGTTTCCGTCATAAAAAGTGAAGCAAGCAAAACGAGAATCGCGCCGCCGCTGGCAATCCAGAGCGGCGCTGCGAGTCCGTACCGATCGGAGACCGCGCCGGCCAAGGCCGGTGCTATTGCGCCGCCGACAATCTCTCCCACAAGGGTCGCAAGCCCGATGGCCGTGGCTGCAAATTTTGCGGGGACGCTTTCCGTCGGGACCAGTACCAGAACAAGCGGGGCGAGGCCCTGCCCGCCATTGGCGAAAAATCCAGCAGCGGCCATGAGCCACGGGTGGGCAATCAGAAACGGCACCTGATAAATCAGCGGAGCCGCCGAGGAAATCAGCGCCACAAAGAGAAGTGTTGGTTTTCGTCCGGCGCGATCGGAAATCCACGGAAAGATCCAGCCCCACATAAACGCGCCAAGTCCGCCGGCGCCGATGATGAAGCCGGCAGTTGTCGCGGAGCGCTTGGATACCTCCGTAATGTACAGCGGCGCGAACGCGTGCATGACAAAGAGCCAGGTCATGAATCCTGCGCCGCCAATGCAGCAAAGCAGCATGTTGCGATATCGCAGTAGCGAAAAATAATCGCTGAGTGCGGGCTTGGCGTGGTGCAACTGACCGGATTCGGGCTCTTTGACGAAACTCCAAATCACGATGCCGAGAATGAGTCCAGGCATTCCTACCACGACAAAGGCGGAGCGCCATCCGAACCGCGCAGCGATTTGCGTCGTCAGGATCGGTGCAAGCGCCAGTCCTGCGAGTGCGCTCGCGCTAACAACGATGCCAATGTTACGCCCGCGGTTCTTTGGCTCGGAAGACGCTTCGATCATCGAGGTCATTGCGGGCCAGGCAGGCCCCTGAGCGACACCCATCAGAGTGCGCACAAAAAGAAGCGAAGCGAAGGTGTGGGCGACACCAGAGAGCCAAGAAAACACCGAAAACAAAAAGACGCTTGGAATCAAAACGGGACGGCGTCCAACGCGATCCGAAACCGCGCCGAAAATCAGACCGGAGGCCGCCCAGGCGATCGCCAAGGCCGAGGCCAGCAATCCTACTTGCGCATGGCTAAGATGAAGATCCGGCGCGATGAACGGCGCCAAATACACGACGCTCATGCGGGCAAGAAAAACGCTGCCCCACGTGAGGAAAAAAAGAACAACCAAGCCGGTTTGATAGCGCTTTGTAGTTGGCAAGCCTTTTTCCCCTCCCGTGTTGCAGCCGAACGACTCAGTCCATCGGCAAGCCGACGTAGTTCTCGGCCAACGAAATCGAAGCGGCCCGCGAACTCGTCACATAATCGAGCTCGGCGAGCTGGCGGCGCTGATCGAACGCGTTGTCTTCCGAAAAGCGATGCAACATAGAGGTCATCCACCAGGAGAAGCGCTGCACTTTCCACACGCGCCGCAAACAGGTGGCGGAATAACTGTCCAGAAGTTCCATTTTCCCTGAAACGTAAAATTCCCCCAGCGCCCGCGCGAGGACGCGAATATCCGCCGTCGCAAGGTTGAGCCCTTTAGCCCCCGTTGGCGGCACAATGTGCGCCGAGTCCCCGGCGAGGAATAGACGGCCGTATTGCATCGGCTCAACCACAAAACTGCGCATTCCCGTGATGCCTTTCTGCATCACCGGTCCATCCACGAGTTTCCATCCCTCAACGCACTCCAGCCGTGTTCGTAGCTCTTGCCAAATTTTTTTGTCGGGCCAATTCGAAATGTCTTCGTCCGGTGGACACTGGACGTAAAGCCGCGAAACTTCCCGCGAACGCATGCTGAGCAACGCAAAACCGCGCTCGTGATAAGCATAAATCAGCTCTTTTGAGGAAGGCGGGGCTTGCGCGAGTATGCCAAGCCAGGCGAATGGGTAGATTCGTTCAAACGTTTTCAGCAAGCCCACGGGAATGGAGGGCCTGCAAACTCCATGAAACCCATCGCACCCGGCGATGAAGTCGCAGCTCAATTCTTGCGCCGTTCCGTCTTTCTTAAACCGAATCCTTGGACTGGCGCTGTCAAGGCCGCTTACGGCGACGTCCTCGACTTCGAACCAGAGTTGCCCCTGAGCGGCGACGCGCGCTTCGATAAGGTCCTTGATCACCTCATGTTGAGCGTAAACCATCACCGATTTTCCGCCGGTGAGATCCTGAAAATCGATGCGGTGCCGTTCACGTGCAAACTGCAGTTCAATTCCATGATGCACGAGCCCCTGTCGCATCATTCGCGCACCGACGCCGGTTTCGTTGAGCAAATCCACAGTGCCCTGCTCGAGAATCCCGGCGCGCACGCGTTCTTCGACATACTCTCGGCTGCGCCCCTCCAGCACGACAGACTCGATGCCTTGCAAATACAAGAGGTGGGAGAGCAGCAATCCCGCTGGTCCAGCTCCGACAATACCGACCTGAGTCTTCACGAAATTTCTTCCTCAGCGAGCCGCCGCACCGAAACATCCATCCATTCACGTCTGCTTTTCTGCAAAGACTTCCATGGCGATGTGGAACGCCGAATTTGCCGCAGGCAGGCCGCAGTAGATCGCGCTTTGCAGCAGCACTTCCTGGATCTGTTCACGCGTTACACCCACATTTTTCGCGGCGCGCAAGTGCATTCGCAATTCGTCCGGCCGATTCAGCGCAACCATCATGGCCAGCGTAAGCATGCTGCGCGTTTCTTTTGGCAGGCCGGGCCTGCTCCAGATTTCTCCCCAGGCATAACGCGTGATGAAATCCTGAAACGCTTCCGTGAATTCATTGCGATTCGTCAGCGTAGCGTCGACGTGCGCGTCTCCCAGGACGGCGCGGCGCGTTTTCATTCCCTGCTCGTACCGCTGGCTTTCATCCATCCGAATACCTCCTCGATGGTCGCGAAACGCGTTTACTTCGACAATAAATTCGCCGCCATCGTCCTTCGATCCCGAAAAATTGCGGCGACAAATTGTACGTATTATCCCGGCCCCCGTGGGCTTCCACAATACACAAAACGAGAACTCAAAATCGGGTACGCGCGATAATCGGAGCTTCTGAAAGGACAATTCGCGCTCCAACCGCGCGCAAAATCGCGATTGCCAAACGAATTCGGGCTGCAAACGCGGGCGGGATGGTATAACTTCGGTCTTCGTGACGCGAAGTGGCACGAGCAGGGAGAGACACGTTGACCACGGTCCGGGAAGTCACCTATCAGGTTTTGCGCGACTTGGGGATGCATCTGATCTTCGGCAACCCCGGTTCGACCGAATTGCCTTTTCTGCGCGACATGCCGCCGGACTTTCAGTACGTTCTCGCCTTGCACGAACGCACTGCAATCGGCATGGCTCTGGGATATGCGATGGGCAGGGGCAAGGCCGCGTTCGTCAACGCGCATTCCGTTGCCAGTGTTGGCAACGGTCTTTCCGGACTGATCGACGCGTTTTATTGCCACGCGCCCCTGGTTGTTACTACTGGCCAGCAGGATCGCCGCCAAGTTCTGGCTGAACCATTTCTAGTAAGCCGCGCAGTGGAAACCGTCAAGCCTTACGTGAAGTGGGCCTACGAGCCCTTGCGCGCGGAAGATGTGCCTGCGGTGATCGCCCGCGGATACTACCTCGCCATGCAGCCTCCCATGGGACCAGTGTTTATCTCGATTCCGATGGATGACTGGACGCGCGAATGCCAGAGATTGACGGTGCGCGCGGTATCGCAAGTCATTGAGCCCGATTCTGCGGCCCTCGATGAAGTGGTTCGCGCGCTCAACGCTAGCCGCAAAGCCGCGCTAGTGGTCGGGCCGCAAGTGGAAGAAGACCAAGGTTGGGAGGAAACGCTCGCTCTTGCCGAACACCTCAACGCCGACGTTTATCAGCAGCCTATTCCTTCACGCTGGACTTTTCCGCGAACGCATCGACTGTTTCGCGGCGGTTTGCTTCCGGCCCAGCAACCGCTCGCCGATCAACTGGCAGATTATGACACTGTCGTTGTCCTGGGCGCCCCTGTTTTTCTCTACTACGCTTATGTTCCCGGCCACACGATCAAGCCTGGCACCAAACTTTTTCAAATTACGAATTCATCCCAAGATGCGGCGGCGGCGTTGGCTGGAATCAGCATCGTCGGCAATCTTGCCGCTGCCGCGCGTTATCTTCGTCTACATGCCGAGCCGCGAGAACAAGTCCATGTGCAGGATCGAAAAGATCCTTCGCCGCCTGGACCCGTCTACCCCATCACAGCCGCTTATCTATTCAGCGTGCTCAACAAAGTCATGCCGCGAAATGCGGTCATTGCCGAAGAGTGTCCATCTTCCAAAGGCGATCTCGATCGCCATCTGTTGCTGGACGAGCCTGGCTCATTCTATTCCGTTCCAAATGGCATCTTGGGATTTGGCCTCCCGACCGCGGTCGGCCTGCAACTCGCCCATCCACATAGAAGAGTGGTCTGTCCAGTGGGTGACGGCTCCATCCAATATTCCATCCAGGCGCTGTGGAGCGCCGTTCAATACAAAGCCCCGATAATTTTTATTGTTCTGCGCAACGGGGACTATACGGCGCTGAAATCCTTCTGCGATTTCACCCAGGTGGGCCGCAATGTTCCCGGGATGGAGTTGCCCGGCATCGACATGGTGAAAATCGCGCAAGGCTACGGAATGGCGGCGAAGGAGGTTGATCAGCCTGGCGAACTCGAATCAGCGCTGCGCGAAGCTTTTGCTTCGCTTGAGCCGCGCCTTATCAGCGTCAACATCGCGAAAGGCGGGCAGACGTGCATGGGCATGGATCAGTCTGTGCATCCGCCGAACTACGGATGAGAACACCAGCCTTTAGCCCGCATTTCCCGTGACAAAACCGAAGCCGGCAAGGGGGAAACGAGAGATATCTCCCGCTCCGCCCTGTCGTCTTTGCGTCTCTAGAAGGAGTACTTCAAAGAAATCTGCAGTTGCCGGGGGTTAAACATCGTTCTCGGTGCTCCGAAGCTTGGATTCGGGAACGGTGGGCCTGCAGCAGGACAGCTGCCGATGAAGGAATTCGGGTCCGTCTGGATACTGAGAGAAGCGGCATCTTTATAATGCGTGGGCACCTTTCCACCGCAGAAATTATAGGTGCCGTACACGGAAGTTACTTCGTTCACGTTGGGCCGGTTGAAGACATCAAAAGCGTCCACGGCTACGTCTATCCTATGCCTCTCGCGGAAAATGAAGTGCTGCGTGATTCGCAGGTCCACAGTCTGAAGGCTATCGCCCCAGTAGGTATTGCGGGCCGCTAACCCCGTTCGATCCGTCACCGGATTGGTATCTCCATTCGCGTCAAACCCCACGAAATCGGTGAAAGGACGTCCGCCCTGTAGAGTGACGATGCCGCTCAAGTCGGTATTCCGGAGGAAGGTCTTCTTAGGCCCGGTCGCCGTGAAGTTTGCCACAAACCGGTTGCGGACATCTTGGTTCGAGTTGGCCCGCTCCGCCGCACGGTCGTAAAGATTCTGCGGAGTGCTCACGAACGTCGTAAACGTCCCGTCATCCAACGTCTTCGAAAACGTGTAGTTCGCGTTGAGCCGGAAATACTCCCCGACCTTCTGTGTGACGGATACAGTCGCTCCATGATAGACGCTGTTTCCGCTGTTGTCTGTGTAATAGATCAAGCCAACTGGGACGAGAACGCCGCTGAAGTTGGCCTTTCCCGCCGGGTATCCAGGCAATGGTGCGGGCGACGGAGTGCATGTGTACAACCCTGTGGTTGCTCCCGTTGTGGGGCAGACGTTCAAGTTTTCCGCCCGCACCTGATGGTGAGCCGAAACAAACAGATAGCCAATATTCACGACCAGCCCTTTTCCGATTTCCCGATCGATTTCAAGGCTGGCCTGCTCAGAATATGGAATCTTGCTGTTAGTCTCCACGGTGCCATTGCCTACCGGAGATACCTCGCCGGCGGCCAGATTAGTAATCATCTGCACCGGCTGGTAGGTACCAAACCGCACCAGGTTCGCGGCCGCGTCCGCTGGTTCGATTCCAAAGGGATTTACTCCCGGAATATAGGGGACCTGGCTCAAGGAGTAAGTACCGTTGTACCCCCCCTGACGGACGCCCGGGAAGGGGTACGTCGACGTACAAGCGGGATCCAGGCAATACGTTACCGCGCGCTGCGGGAAAGTCACGAAGAGGAAAGAAAGATTATAGCGATCGTCGAAAATGCCGAATCCGGCACGAATAACAGTGTGCTTGTCTGGAGAATACGCCAGGCCAACGCGCGGCTGAACGCCCTTGTAGTCGGGCTGGATTTGCCTGTACAGCCCCCTCTCGAAGTCGTATCGCAACCCGTAATTGAGAGTCAGCTTTGGAGTGATCCGCCACTGATCTTGCGCGTAAAACCCATAGTAGCTATGGATGATATTCGAAAAATAATTGGGTGTCGCGGAAGCAGGGTACGCGCGAAGCCAATTGGTGTCCACCGGCGGCGGAAGAGTTCCGTTGATTGCGGAATTATCAGCCGTTCCGAGCGGGGATGGCCAGAACACAACCGGCACGCCGTTCTGCGCGTCTGCTGGGTTCGGCCCCGGAGTAATCGGAAAAGGAGGAAGTGTGGCATTTTGCGGCCCAAGTGCAAGCGGACACGGCCCCTCGGCAAAGTTTGAAGTCAGGTACGGCTGCGGTTGCCCCCTGAGCTGATCCACATAATTGGCAAAATCCACGAGGCAGTTAATGCCGGGCAACACGATACGCATCGGAGAAAATCCCGGCCAGATGATGTGATCGTTGACGTGGTTGTAGTCCACACCGAACTTGATCAAATGCGAGCCTTTTACCCAGGAAACGGAATCCGCGAACTGCCCCCGGCTCTCATAAGTGGCATCGAACACGCCGAAGTTGTGTCCCATCAAAAGTGAATTTGGCAGGTCCAGATTAGGCTGTCCGGTTACTCCGGGGAAGTTGGAATGTCGCCGCGCGTATTGACCCAGGAATGTATTAACGAGGTCAGGCCTAATTTGAGAGGATAGCGTCCCTACCAGGGACTGGTCGCGCAGAAAATTGTTGTGGCCGCTGCTTGGCGCTCCAATTCCTCCGCCGTCGAGCGTGTCGCCAACCAGTACGTTTAAGTTTCGGGCGTCCTCGATGTTGTAACGCACGGAAAGGCGATTGTTGTTGTTGATCTGGTGATCGACTTTAATGAGCCCTTTGTCGGTGTCTTGCGTTTTGAGGGCGCCAATATTCTCATTAAACTGGCCTGGCGCACCCCCAAACAGAATCGCTTTTGCCGAGTCTATCAACGCCAGGTTGTTCAGCAGTTCGGGCGATTGGATTGGGGCTTCCGCGCGGCGCTGCCCTTCGTAGTTTAAGAAGAAGAAAGTCTTGTCCTTTTTGATGGGGCCGCCGAGCGTGCCCCCAAACTGATTTTGCCGTAGTGTTTTGGGTGCGGCTGGACTCGTCGCAGTTGCCGCAGGCTGCAACAGAGCGCGTGCATTCATCGCGTCGTTCTCGAGGTAGTCATAAGCCGAACCATGCAGATCGTTTCCGCCGGACTTGGTGATGATGTTGACGATGCCGCCCATGGCGCGGCCTTGTTCCGCGCCGAAACCGTTGTTAACAACACGAAACTCGCTGACAGCTTCCTGGGAAGGTGTGCTCCGCTGTGATCCGGTCGCCGTGTTAACTGTGTCCGCGCCATCCACCGTTACCAGGTTGCTGAGATCGCGCATCCCTCCAAACGAAATTCGCGTAACCTCGGCTTCCGTGATCGTGGACTGCAAGCTGGTGCGCCCCGTGGTCACCCCGGGTGTTAGAAGCGCGAAGTCTGTGAAAAGTCGGCCGCTGATCGGAAGTGACTGAATCTGGTTGGTGCTAATCACCTGGCTGATCTCAGTCCTGGTTGGCTCCACCGGCGGCGTCTCGGTGGTAACTATCACTTTCTCCGCGCTTTGCGCGACACTCACACTCACGTCAATCGTTGCGACTTGGCCGACGGTCAGCACGATTCCCGTTTGCGTGGACCTGGCAAACCCCGTGGCTTCTGTCGTCAATTCGTACCGGCCCGGCGGCAGGTTGGGGATCACGTAAAGTCCGTTGTCATTCGAAACCGCGGTATAGGTGCGGTTTGTTGAGAGTTCTTTCAGGGTGATCGTAGCTTTGGCGACGGACCCGCCGCTCGCGTCGCGAACGGTTCCATTTAACTGGGCCGAACTGCTGCCGACTTGCGATACCACCGGTCTTGCCCAGCCACAAAGAATCACGATCCCAAGGACGGCCCATACCCCAAAACTTCGCCTCATGATTCACCCCTCCCGGAACGATTCGAACGAGCGATAGTTGCCATTCAAACCCCGAATAACCCCATGTTGCAAAATGGTCTAATGCTTCGAATCGCGGCTGTCAAGTCTTTAATCGGTGCGTCCGTGCGACTATCGCGCACATTTTCGCGCGCGGACGGATATTAAATCGCGCCTCGCTCTTTTTCGCGCAGTTTTTTCTGCTGCCAGAAATACATTCATTTCACAAACAGGCTCATCTCTTGCGCCGCCGCTCTTAGCTGCGGAAGAAATCGCACCTGTAAGTCCTGGATCGAAACGCGCTGCGCGTGGGCCCCAACATTGAGCGCCGCAATCACCCGCCCGGCAGAATCGTGGATCGGGACTGCCATAGAGCGCAAACCGGATTCTAGCTCCTGGTCCACAATGGAGTAGCCATTTCGTTGGACAAGCCGAAGAATCTGGCGAAGTTTTTCAGCGTTCGCGACGGTGCGCTCCGTGAAGCGCTTGAACTCGACCCGGGACAGGAATTCGTCGAGCTTATCCGCCGGCAAGTCGGCCATCAGAACACGGCCCATGGACGTGCAAAATGCCGGGAGGCGGCTGCCGACAACGAGATCGATCGACATGATCCGCGTTACGTTTGCGCGGGCGATGTACACGATGTCCGCGCGATCCAGCGTGGCGATGGAGCAGGACTCATGCAGAACACGGCTGACATTTTCCAGTATGGGCTGCGCCATCGCCGCCAAAGGCATGGACGAAATGTAAGAGTGGCCGAGCGCGAGAACCCTGGGGCGAAGATGAAAATGTCTGCTGTCTTCGGTGGCAGCGAATCCAAGTCTCGACAGTGTATAAAGGCAGCGCCGCACTGCGGCGCGTGAGAAGCCGGTCTTCGTGCTGATCTGAGAGACAGTGAGTTCGCGCTGGCGCTGGGAGAAGGCTTGAATGACCGCGAGCCCGCGAGCGAGTGATGTCATGAAGTTGGGATCGCCGCTGTACTGGTCAATCTGTTGCGAGACAGTGAGTGGAGCGGCAGACTGGGCATTCGAAACAGGATTGCTCTGCACATCGAAACGCGGCGCGGGCTTGGCGAAGACTTGATTCTTAGGAGCAGGCGCGATCAGAACTTGTTGCTTCGGAGCGAGTTTGCTTGCAACTTGTTGCTTTGATGCGGGCCTGGCCGAAACTTGTTGCCGGGAAGGCGGATCGGAAAAGGCGGTAGACATGCGAATCCCCCTGGAAACGAGCATCGAAAAAGCCGATGCAGGCGAAGAGAATACACTTTTTGACCGATATGCGCCCAATATTTCGATAATCGGTATTGCGGGAATTTGGCAGCGTGCCATAGAATGCGCGGCGCAGCCGAATTGCCGTCCAGGGAGGCAGAACGCATGAAGAATATTCCGGGTTACCGGCGAAACTATCCCGGCACTCAGCCGCGGCATTTGCATCCTCTTTATGTTTCTTCCCTTAGGCGGGCCCCTTTGCAGCCACTGGTGAAGCTTCCGCACACGCTTTCTGAGATTACGGGGCCGGTGTTCGAACCGGAGATTGTCAATGTGAAAGCCTGCGATCTGACGCGGCAGCATTCCGGCGAACCGCTGGGCGAGCGCATTATCGTGAGTGGGCGAGTGCTTGATGAAAACTCCCGCCCCGTGCCGCGAACGCTGGTGGAGATTTGGCAAGCAAACGCCGCGGGGCGGTACCTGCATAGCAGGGATCAGCACAACGCTCCGCTGGATCCGAATTTCACGGGATGCGGGCAAGCCGTAACGGATTCCGAAGGCCGCTATCGATTCGTAACCATTCGTCCGGGCGAATATCCCTGGGGAAATCACTACAATGCGTGGCGCCCGGCGCATATTCATTTCTCGCTCTTCGGGCCGGCGTTTGCCACGCGCCTCGTGACGCAAATGTATTTTCAGGGCGATCCGCTGATTCCCTTCGACCCCATTTTCAATTGCACGGATGATGAGAAGGCGCGCAACCGGCTGATCTCGCAATTCGATTGGGAGACGACCGTTCCCCTGGAAGCACTGGGCTACCGTTTCGATATCGTGTTAAGCGGGCGAGAGAGTACTCCGATGGAGACTCATCCGCATGGAGAAAAGTCATGAGCCTGCATGCGACAACTTCTCAAACGGTTGGGCCATTTTTCAAGATCGGTTTCTCCTGGCTTTATCGCGACAACATGGCGGGCCCCGGCGTTTCGGGGGAGCGTGTGGAAATTGCGGGCCGCATTCTCGATGGCGACGGCAAGCCAGTGCCGGATGGAATCGTAGAAATCTGGCAGGCGAATGCGCAAGGTAAGTACGCGCATCCGGATGATCCGCAGGAAAAACCAGCTGAGACGGCCTTTAGGGGCTATGGCCGCGTTCCCACGGACGACGAGGGGCGATTCCGTTTTACGACGATTAAGCCGGGGCGAGTTCCTGGGCCGGATGGGAAATTGCAGGCGCCACATCTGGCGGTTTCGGTTTTTACGCGGGGATTGCTGAGACGGCTCGTGACGCGGATCTATTTTCCCGATGAACCAAGCAATACGGAAGACTTCGCGCTCAATCTTGTGGATGCGAGACGACGCGGAACACTCCTTGCTAAGACAATTGGTGGAGCGGGCGGCAAGTTGGAGTGGAACGTCGTGCTCCAAGGGACAGGCGAAACGGTCTTTTTTGAAATTTGATGGGCGACGGGTCACACGGGCGGGGCAAGCCCCGCCCCTACAGACAAATTTCGTGGCTTGGGTTGATTAGAAGGGATAGTGGCGGCGGCCGGTTTGGATGGTGACCCATTTTACTTCGGTCATTTCGTCGGTGGACCAGCGACCGCCTTCGCGGCCCATTCCGGAATCCTTCACTCCCCCAAAGGGAACGGTGCCTTCATCGTGGATCGTCGGGCCGTTGAGGTGGACCATGCCGGCCTCCAGTTCGAGAGCGAAGCGCATGGCGAGCTGCAAATCATTGGTGAGGACGGCCGAGGAGAGGCCGTAAGTCGAGCTGTTTGCGAGCGCCAGGGCGTGATCCGCGTCATTGGCTTTCGTCACCGCAGCGACAGGGCCAAAGAGTTCATCGCGAAACGCGGCCATCTCTGGCGTGACGTCCGCAACTACGGTTGGATGATAAAAATTCCCTTCGAACTTTCCGCCGGTCAGCACATGCGCACCAGCCGCCACGGCCTCTTTAATTTTTTTGTCGATCATGGGGCACTGCGAGGAACGAATCAGCGGGCCGATGACGGTGTGTGGATCACGCGGATCGCCCACTTTCATGGTTTGCGCTTTCGCCGCGAAGCGTTTCAGAAACTCTTCGTAAATCGGCGCTTCAACGATGATGCGCGAGCCCGCCATACAGATTTGTCCCTGATGGATGAAAATGCCGAAGCAAGCGGTGTCCACCGCATAATCCAAATCCGCATCTTTCAGAATGATGAGCGGGCTCTTTCCACCCATTTCGAGGACACAGCGCTTGCCGCGTTTGGCGCACTCGACGGCGATGATTCGTCCCACGGCCGACGACCCCGTGAAGGAAACGAGCTTCACGCGCGGATCGTCGAAGAGCACGCGCGCAAGGGTGGGGCCATCCCCGGGAACGACGTTGAAAACTCCAGCAGGGACACCGGCGCGCTCGAAAATTTCGGCGAGCTTTAGCCCAACCAGAGAAGTTTCTTCCGACGGCTTCAACACAAAGGTATTTCCGCAAGCAAGCGCAAACGCGACTTTTTTCAACGAAAGCACGACGGGAAAGTTAAAAGGAGAAATCCCAGCGACGACTCCCAACGGCCGGCGAATAGCCATGGAGATCATTCCCGGAACGTCGGAAGGAAATACATCACCGCGAATTCGTCGAGCTTCGCCGGCAATGGAGCGAACGAGGTTCGCAGCGAACGGCACTTCGAAGTGGGCTTTGCCAAAAGTTGACCCCGCCTCATCAATTAAAAGTTCAATCATTTCCTCGGAAGCTTTCTCGAGTTCATCGGCCGCGCGCATCAAGATGCGTTCGCGTTCAGCGGCAAGCGTCGCGCCCCAAGCGTTCTTCGCTGCGTCGGCTGCATCGATCGCCGCGCGCATGTGCTGCTCCTGCGCCATGAAGATGCGTGCGAAAGGGCGCTGATTCGCGGGATTGATGACATCGGAGAGCGCAGAAGGAGGAACTTGAATCGCCTTACCGCCAATATAGGGAGTCGAGAACATACGGCCTCTTTTCTAGCTTCGCAGAGAGATTCAAAGGCATTCGGATCAAACAGGAAATCAGGCGCCTATCGCACCTGCGCAAAATTCCAGGGAACGCCACGATTTTTCTCCGCGCTTCCGCGAAAGTCAAGCGACGGCTCGCTGGGATGGCCGTTCCGAAATTTCAATCAGGGGAGATCCATTGAGGAAGAGTCTGGATATTTGGGGAGCAATAGATTCATTGCAGCAGCCAGCGCTAACGCCGCTGCGAGAACAACGAGCAAAGAGGTATAGGAGCCAGTCAAGTCGAACGCACGGCCCAATATGACCGGACCAATGGCACCCGCGGCGGCGTAAAACGTCCAGGTAAGCCCATAAAGCGTGGAAAAAGTGCGCAGCCCAAAATAACGAGTCAGCAAGTAAGGCGTGATCGCAGCCTCGCCGCCAGCACCGACACCAATGAGCGCAGCAGCGAAGCAACCAGCAGGAAAGCTACTCGCCCGTGCAAGCAGAAAGATCCCTGCGGCGGTAATCAGGCTAACTACAAGGGCCACGCGTGCGCCGAAAAAACGGTCGAGCAGCCAACCTACGGCCACCCTGCCGAGCACGCTCGAACCACCCAGCAGCGATGCGCAAAGCGCCGCATCCCCGGGCGTAATGCCTCGATCGGTGAGCAACGCAGACAGATGGGTGATCGCCCCATTCATACTGATCGAGCTTACGAAAAGGACGGCGACGATTATCCAGAAGGCAAAAGAGCGCAGGCCTTGCTGCCACGTCAACCCGGAATGTGCAACGGGAGCGGACTCCTGCCTGACTGCGCCACGTTCGACGATGTAACGCCAACTGAGCGGCAGACCGAGCAACAAAGCCAGGCAGCCGAGCGACAGGTAGGCGCCTCTCCAGCCATACCGGCTGATGACCGCTTGCGCAACGACCGGCAGAATCATGGCGCCCAAGCCTGCTCCGACCATGACGAATGCCAACGCCATCCCTAACCGTTGCTGAAACCAAGTAGAAATGGAACGCGAATAAGCCAAATGAGCCGCACCATTTCCGACCAGACCCAACAAGATGCAGGTCGCGTAGAACTGCCACAAATGCGAGTGGAGCAGTGACAGCGAAATAATCGCGCAACCGAAGACGGCCATGCAGGGAAGAATGATGCGGCGAGGTCCGAAGCGGTCGATCAAACGGCCCAGAAGAGGGGAGATCAAGCCCAGGGTGATGGCGGCAAGGCCGAAGCCGAGCGAGATGGCTTCGCGGTTCCAGCCGAATGCCGCGCTGAGCGGTTTCACAAAGACGTTGAAGGTGTAGACGAACAGCGAGCCGAATCCCGCCATTACGCCCAAGCAAGCGGCGAGGACCACGCGCCATCCGTAATAGCGGAGATCGAATTCTGTAAGTGTGGCGGCCGAAGCAGCGCTCTGCGCGGTATTCCTGTCAGGGAGCCGCATCAAAGCTTAGGCCCAGACACGGCGAGCCGTATCCGCAACAAGTTTCAGCTTGGCCCACTGGCGGTCTTCCGTGATGAGATTCCCTTCCGCCGTCGAAGCGAAACCGCACTGGGGACTTAGAGCCAAGTTCTCGAGCGGAACGATGCGCGAGGCTTCCTCGATGCGTTTCGTAAGCTCGCGGGGATCTTCCATTTGCGGGAGCTTGGAACTGATGAGACCGAGAACAACCGTTTTGCTTTTCGGAACGAAACGCAGCGGTTCGAATGTTCCCGAGCGGGCATCGTCGTATTCCAGAAGGAACCGATCCACCTCGAGAGTACCGAACAATTTTTCGGCGATGGCGTCATAGCCTCCTTCGGCATACCAATGGCTGCGATTGTTTCCGCGGCAGAGATGGATGGCGAGCGTTACGCCGGGGCGGCGAGCAGCGCGGAAACAAGCGTTGTCCGCTTTGATGGCTTCGTCGAGCGCGGCGTCGGGGTCCATTCCGATCTCTTTGCGTATCCACTCGCGCCACTTGGGATCCATGTAGTAACTGTAGCGAGGAGCATCGATCTGAATGTATTTCACTCCATCGTCGGAGAGCGCCGCGAGATCGCTCTTCATGATTTCAACGACAGCCCACAACAGCTCGGAGTGGTTTTTGTAGATGGCATCCGTAACGCCACGCTTGAAAGAGATGGCGGGAAATTGAGTTGCGCTCGGAAGAGTCATTTTAATGTCGCCGGGACTGTGGGCTTTCAAGAAGGGCAACTCGTGCCCAGTCAGCGGCCTCGCCTGGCGCAATTTTTTGGTTACGATGCCAGCAACGCTGCTCACGGGCGCCGCTCCTTTATCTCCGGCTTTCCAACTTCTGGCGACGGCGTCGCCGAAGTCGAAGCCTTCGACGGCATCCGTGAAGTCGCTCATGAAGTTCCTGCGCCGCAATTCGCCGTCCGTGAAAATCGCGAACCCAAGTTCCTTTTGTTTGGCAAGCACTCGAAGAATGTGCTGATCTTCAAGTGCGCGCAACTTCTCCGCAGGTGTGAGTGTGCCGTTGCTCCTGGCTTCGAGCAAATCGGGTGGTCTCAGAAGACTGCCTATCTGGTCAGCGCGAAAGGGGTTTGCCATGATGGTTTGGACTTTTCTCCTAAGCTTGATCCGGCGAGCGGCTCCATGACGGTGCCGAAGTTGGCCGGGCCACGGCTGAGCGCTTTGGAAAGCCTCGCCGCGAAATCTAGTAGCAAAGGGATTTTTTTGGCGAGATCCGGGCCAACAAATCTGAGCGTAGGCCCAGCCATGCCGAGAGCCGCAACGACGCGACCGCCTTTGTAGAGAATGGGAGCGGCAATACCGCTCAATCCCTTTTCCAATTCTTCGTGGTCGGTAGCATAGCCGCGAATGCGAGTAAGGTCCAGAACAGGCTTGAGATCCCGAAGACCCTGAATGGTGAGAGGAGTGTAAATCCTTGAGCCATATCGGAAGATGATGTTGTAGGCCTCGCGCTCGGGGAGCCACGCGAGGATAGCTTTGCCCACGGCCGTGCAGTGCGCTGGGAAGCGTTCGCCGATGAGAGTGCGGACGGTGATGATGGATGTGGGGGAATCGATGCGGTCGAGACAGATGACACCGCCAGCGCCGGGAACGGCGAGGCTGACGCTTTCGTTGGAACGCCGGGCGAGCTCTTCGAGAAAGGGTCGCGCTTCGGACTGGAGAGAGCGCGCCTGGAGAGAGCGGGCGCCGAGTTCGTGAAATCTGAGGCCCAGCCGATATTTTTCGTTGAGAGGGTTTTGTTCGATGAGATGGAATTTCTGCATGGCGACGAGGAGCCGATAGACGGTGGATTTGTTGAGAGCGAGGTCAGAAGATATTTGAGAGACGGCCATTTCGGGGCCATTCTCGCCCAGGTGGATGAGAATGCGCATGGCCTTCTGTAAAGATTTGCTGGAGCCGGCGTCGGAGTGATCGTGCGTGAGCGACTTTCGACTACGCTTCGAGGCGGCGGGCAATGGGGAACCTCCGAATAAGCGCAGGGCAGATAGAAAAATTCCTTTCTGACGAGACAGGCAAGAGAGTTAGAATCGCGCAGTTCAAGTTGTGAAACATAGTTTCACAATATGAAACACCAGAACCAGGAGGAAGACAAGCATGTTTTTGCGCGACTACTGGTATGCCGCCGCCTGGGACCACGAGATCAAGCACGCGCCCTTCGCGCGAACGATTTGCGGCGAGCCCATTGTTTTCTACCGTCAGACGAATGGCGCGCTCAGCGCGTTTGAAGATTGCTGCCCGCATCGTCTATTGCCGCTCTCGAAGGGATATTTGCAAGGGGACCATTTAATTTGCAAGTATCACGGGTTGGAATTCGACGAATGCGGCCAATGTGTGTGGATGCCGGGACAGCAGGGCGTGCACAAAGACACGAAGATTGGAGTTTACCAGGTGGCAGAGCGGCACCGATTTGTCTGGGTGTGGATTGGAAGCCCTGAGCTTGCCGACGAGAACAAGATTCCGGATTTCGGCTGGTGCTCGGACCCGAAATGGATTTTCGAGGGAAGCACCTATAACGTCAAATGCGGCGCACAGCTCCTGGTGGACAATCTAATGGACTTGTCACACGAAACATACGTACATCCTTCGAGTATCGGGCAACACGAAATCGTTGAAGCACCAATCAAGACGACATCGGATGAAAATTCCGTGACGGCTACGCGGTGGATGTACAACATCGATCCGCCGCCGTTTTGGGCGGCAAATCTGAAGTCACATGAAAAATGCGATCGCTGGCAGATTTGTCATTTTTCGCTGCCGGCCAACGTGATGATTGACGTGGGCGTGGCGCTTGCGGGAACGGGGGCTCCGCAGGGAGACCGCTCCAAGGGAGTGACGGGAATCGTCGTGAATGTGATGACCCCGGAGACGGAAACGACGACTTGGTATCACTGGGGGATGGCGCGGAACTTTCAGTTGGACGACCGCGGCTTGACGTTTCGAATACGCGACGCGCAGGCTTCTGTGTTTGCAGAGGACATGGACATTTTGGATGCCCAGCAGCAGAGCATTCTCCGGCGGGAAAACAGAAAGTTGCTGGATTTGAAGATTGATTCCGGCGGGGTCTATGCGCGGCGGATTGTGGATCGCGAATTGGCTCGGCAGGCAAGCGCAGCCGTAATGTCACATTGAAGTTCATTCAAGCGACGGCGCTCGCGGAAATGAAGCAGACACGAATTCATGCCGTGGCGGGCCAGACCTGATATCCTCACAAATCGCATTTAGCCCCGTTCGTGCGTTCAAGAGCCAAGCTGCAAAAATACTTAACCGATTGAGAGAAGCATGCCGAACAGACAGGCGTTCTACGGCTGGAAGCTGGTAGGGGCGCTGTGGTTCCTGGATTTTCTCAACATGGGGTTTCCGCTTTACGGCGGAGCGGTGATCAACACTTACATGTTGAAGGAAATTGCGATGAGCCGAAGTACCTTCGGCTTGGGGTTCACCCTTTTAAATTTACTTGTTGGCTTGCCTTCCATCATTGTGGCGATGTCGATTTTGAAGTGGGGCATCCGAAGAACCTTTGGAATTGGCTCTGCCGTGATTCTTTCTGGCGCGCTGTGGCTGGCGCTGTTTGCCTCGAGGCCCTGGCACTATGTTGTCGGATTCGGAGTTTTGATCGGAACGGGGATTAGTTTTGGGACGATTGTTCCAGTGTCCACGGCGGTAACGCGATGGTTCAGGCGGTATCGCGGAAGGGCGATGGCTGTCGCGCTGAGCGCGTCGGGGTTTGCCGGATTTGTTGGAGCACCACTTACAAACAAGATTTTGGCAGCGAATGGCGGAAACTGGCGGCAGGCATGGGAAGTGGTTGCAGGGGTGGCGATCTGTTCCGCGCTTTTCGCGTTTCTTTTCGTGAAGGAAAGACCTGAAGATGTGGGGCAGGTGGTCGATGGAGAGAAAGAGCAAGTTGGTTCGGCACAAGCGGCCATTACGAATCATCTCGTGACGAGGTTCGCGTGGACGCCGCGGCAGGCGTACGGCACGCGTTCGTATTGGATGATTGTGATCGGGGGAGTAGCGTGCCAATTTCCGTTTTTCTTTTTTACGGCACATTGGATTTTGCATCTCAAGGGAGCGGGCATTGCCGCGAGCGATGCGGCCTGGGCAATGGGCCTGTTTAGCATTGGAGCAGTGGAGGGGCGTCTCGTGGGCGGTTGGCTGATGGACCGGCTGACGGCGCGCTTGGCCTTCATGCTGGGTTTGTGCTGCTACTTTGTCGGCTCAGTTCTGGCGATCAGCGTGAATCCCCATGCGCTGTGGATTGCTTATGCTGCTGCGATTTTGTATGGCACGGGATTTGGATGGACGTTTGTCTGTCTGAACACAACGACGGCCCATTTCTATGGGCCGTCTGCATTTCCGAAACTAAACGGGATGGCGCTACTGCTGACGGGCGCTGTCTGTTCACCCGCGGGAGTCATTGGCGGAAAGTTGTTCGATATGCTGGGAAATTATAGGCTGGCGTTTGAGATCAACATGCTTGTCGCGGCGCTCGGAATTGTTGCGCTCTTTTTTGCGACAATGCCGATCCCGCCGCCCCACGAAGAGAGCCAGGCGAGTTGATGTTTCATGGGTCGATCGGCCAGCTATTTACTTGCCGGTTTCGATTCAGCTAGAGATTGGTTCGCGCGGAAAATCACGTAGGCGCGGATAGCTTCGGCATTTTCTTTCGAGAGCTCTTTCGAAAACGAAATCATGCCGAAGGGCTTCAGCGAGCCTCCGAGCACAACGTCAGACCAAGCGGAATTCCCCAGCGTGCCGGAATAGCGCAGGTCCGGCAAGACGCCTCCACTTACGGCTACATCCCCATGGCACGTGGAGCAGTAGCTTTGAAAAAGCGCTTCGCCTTTTTGTACAGTTGCCGCTGTGGCCGTCGATCGCGGCGGGTTCAGCTGTGGTTGCGAGAGAGGCGGCAGTGGCGGCAAGCTCGACTTGCCGCCCAATTTAAAGGCGAGCACGCGGCTAATGTTTTGCGGCCTGCCCACTTTCAACGCGATTTCGCCGGTGGCGAGAGGGAATGCTCCACCCCAGCCAACAACCACAGCGACGAATTGCTCTTTGCCGACGGTGTATGTGACGGGTGCAGCGACAACGCCGCTTTGGGCTTCGGCAGACCACAATTTTTCACCCTTGTCGGCTCGATATGCTTCCATGTTGCCTTGCGCTGTGCCTTCAAAGAGCAGATTCCCGGCGGTCGTTAGAATTCCGCCGTTTACAGGACTGGTGCGGTCGATGCGCCAGATTTCTTTTTGTTGGATGGGATCCCACGCCGACAAATGCCCCTTGATACTGTCGAGAATGGATTTCTTCACATCCGGTTTTTGTGGCAAGCCCGCGGCCACGAAATCGATTGCCGTGTTGTACGCCAGACTTTTTGCCGCAAAATGTCCTTCGGACTTGTACAGGAACCCGGCCTCCTCCACGGGAATATAGACCAGCCCGGTTTGTGGGCTGTAAGACATGGAGTGCCAAGTGTGACCGCCCAGCGGACCTGGAGTAAGCGGTACGCCTTTGCCGCTATCTTCGTATCGCGCGCTGACGTTTTCGATCGGACGGCCCGTCGACGGGTCGATCCCCGTCGCCCACGTGACGGTGGTATACGGCTTGGCGGAAATGACTTGTCCTGTGGCGCGATCGAGCACGTAAAAGAATCCGTCTTTCGGAGCTTGCAGAAGTACTTTTCTTGGAGCGCCTCCCATGGTGAGGTCGGCAAGGATCATGGGGGCAGCCGCATCGTAGTCCCACGCATCACCCGGGACTTCCTGGTAGTGCCAGACATATTCTCCAGTGTCTGGCTTGAGCGCCACGATGGAGCTTGTGAACAGATTGTCTTTGCCCTGTGGGCTGCGCGCGCGGCGGTTCCAGGGAACGCCGTTGCCTGTCCCGATGAAGAGCAGATCGAGTTCGGAATCGTAGACGATGGAGTCCCAAACGGTACCGCCGCCGCCGAGCTTCCACCATTCACCGCTCCAGGTTTTCGCCGCCTTCTCGAGCGCCGGGCTTTCGAATGGTTTCGAAGGATCACCAGGGACTGTGTAGAACCGCCAGTCGAGCTTGCCTGTATCTGCATCGTAAGCGGACACGTAACCTCGCACGTCCATCTCCGCGCCGCCATTGCCAATTAGTACTTTGCCCTTCACGGCGCGCGGCGCGCCGGTGATGGTATAACGCGCCTTGGGATCAGTAGTGGTCATTTCCCAAACGGGCTTTCCCGTCGCAGCTTCGAGAGCGACGAGTCGCCCGTCCAGCGTGCCGACAAAAACTTTTCCGCGCCAAACCGCGACGCCCCGATTAACCACGTCACAGCACGCGTTAACGGCTGACTCCGGCGGCACCTTCGGGTCGTAGGACCACAGTTTCTCGCCTGTCGCCGCATTCAGGGCGAAGACTTTGCTCCAAGCGGTAGAGAAATACATCACACCATCGACAACGATGGGAGTCGCTTCCTGTCCGCGACGAACGTCCAGGTCCATAGACCATGCGAGCCCGAGCTGGCCGACGTTTTGGTCGTTGATTTGTTTCAACGGACTAAAACGCTGCTCGTCGTATGTGCGTCCGTAACTCATCCAGTTTCCCGGTTCCTGATCCGCGTGCAGCAGCCGTGCCTCGTCCACGTTGGCTGGCGAGATTGTTGTTACAGATTTTTCTGCGCTCCCGTTTTTCGCGTCGCATCCGGCGCCGCAGAAGATCGCAATGCCGATGACGAGAGGCTGCAACAATTTTAGCTTCATGAATACTCCTAGCGGCGCTGATTCGAAGAGGCGCCACACGCTGCCACCTACGCTGCCACCTAGCTCTAAAGTACGGTTCGACAAGAACACTATTTTACGCGGGCTATGTATATACTTCGCGGCACTTCTTTCAACAAGCAAAACGAATATCGCACAGTCCGCTATTCTCTAATTCGCTTGTTCCTCCTGAGAGTCTGTAATAGCTTTGTGCCCGCTTCGTTAGCTTCGCTGACAAACGGAATAAGCAAATGGACGATCTAATCAGCTTGGATCGCCGGAACATTCTAAGAGCTACTACCGGCATTTTAGCGGGTCTGGTAGTGGCCGGTAGCCCTCTGGCCCTGATCGCGCGTGGGCGTGCGTGGGCAATTGATCTGACGGCGTTCACGACTCCCGAGGGGGCTACTCTCCTGACTGCGGCGCGCACGATGATGCCACACGACAAACTCGATGATGCAGCTTACGCTTTGGTTGTCCATGCCATCGATGGCGATGCGAGCCAGAATGAACTCGTCCGCAAAATGTTTAAGGAAGGCGTTGCCGGCCTCGGCGTGGAATTCGCAACGAGCACTGAAGACGAACGAATTGCAGCTCTGAATAAGATGGAATCGTCTGAGTTTTTCAAATCGTTGCGGCTGAAGACCGTGCAAATTCTTTACTCTACGCCGCTCGCCTATGCCTACTTTGGCTATGAGGGCGAGGCTTTCTCCAAAGGTGGATATCTTCTCCGCGGATTCAACGATCTGAAGTGGTTGCTAGAAGTGCCGCTTGCGGACAGCGGAACGATGCCTGTCAGCGAGTAAGTCACGGAAACTGCAAATATGCCCCGCATAGAATTCAAAGACAGCAGCGCGGTAGTGATCATTGGCTCCGGTGCAGGCGGCGGCACGCTCGCACATGAACTGACGCGGCGTGGCATCAAAGTAGTCCTGCTCGAAGCCGGCAAACGCCAATCGCTCGAAACATTTTCACAAGTTCCCGGAGAAGCTTTCGGCCAACTGACTTGGCTCGATCCACGGACGCAGAGCGGGAATTGGGGCGTTGCGCGCGACTTCCCTACTCTTCCTGCCTGGCATTGCAAAACTGTTGGCGGGACGACGGTTCATTGGACGGCTTCCACGCCGCGCCTGCAACCCTGGGAGTTGCGGGCGAAAAGTACATACGGCAGCGTGCCGGGCGCTTCGTTGATTGACTGGCCGATTTCGTTTGAGGAACTCGAGAAATATTACGAACTCGCGGAACGCCGTATGGTTGTGACGCGGCGAAATGGCGTGCCAGGTCTGCCGGCCTCGAACAATTTCAAAGTCATGTATGCGGGAGCGAAAAAGCTCGGTTACAAGCAGGTGCACACGGGGCACATGGCGATCAATTCGCGGGCCGCCGATGGGCGCGGCTTTTGTATCCAGCAAGGTTTCTGCGTGCAAGGCTGCAAAATGGGCGCGAAGTGGAGCACACTTTACACGGAGATTCCGCGAGCGGAAGCAACGGGCAATCTTGATCTGCGTGTGGAAGCCACGGCCACCAAGATTGAGCATGGAACGGACGGCCGCGTGAACGCAGTCGTCTATAGAAATAAGCAGGGCCAGGAGCAGCGACAATCGGCTCGCTTGGTCTGCGTCGCGGGCAATGCTATTGAAACGACCCGGCTGCTGCTGCTCTCGACATCCTCCAAATTCCCGCAGGGCCTCGCAAATTCCACCGGCCAGGTCGGCCGAAACTATTGCCACCAGATCACCGGTTTCGTTTGGGGGATTTTCGAAAAGCCTGTGTACTCGTGGCGAGGAGCGACGCTGGCAGGCGTTGTGGAAGACGAAGCTATCAACGATCCACGCCGCGGATTTGTCGGCGGCTACCGGATCGAACTGCTTGCTTTGGACCTTCCCACTCTTCCGCTGGTTGGTTTGCCCTACGGATGGGGCCGGGACTTCGCATCCATCATGGAAAATTATCGAAACATGGCCGGCTTGTTCATAAACGGGGAGGACCTGTCTCGCGCGGAAAATCGCATCACGTTGAATTCAGTAGTGAAGGATGGCTCCGGCCTGCCCGTAGCCAATGTCCATGTGGATGAGCATTCGAACGATCAAGCCATGCGCAAACATGCGCAAGGACAAATGTCCAAAATGTATGATGCGATCGGCGCGAAACGGATCGTTCTCGGTCCGACACCACCAGCGACACATAACCTTGGCACGGCGCGCATGAGCGCTGATCCGCGGGATGGGGTAACGAACGCCTGGGGACAGACTCATGACATTCCAAATTTGTTTATTTCCGATGGAAGCGTCTTGAGCACTCCAGGTTCGGCAAATCCCACACTGACGATTGTCGCGTTAGCGCTGCGGCAGGCGGAATACATTGCGCAACAAATGAAGGCGGCGGACCTCTAACTGGCAAGCGTTGCGGTTGCGGCCCATTTTGAGAGACCCAGAAGGCAAGACGAGATTCAAGGGAGAAGACTGGAAATGATGACCAAGGTAGTTCGATTCCACGAATTTGGCGGTCCGGAGGTCCTTCGCTTTGACTCACTGGAGGTCGGCGAGCCTGGCGCGGGCGAGGTGCGCGTGCGCGTAGAGGCGATCGGACTGAACCGCGCCGAGGCTGCATTTCGGTCCGGCCGGTACATCGAGAGGGCGGTGTTACCGGCACGCCTGGGCTATGAAGCCGCCGGGATCGTCGAGGCGCTTGGCGAAGGAGTGAAAGGCTATTCGGTCGGTGAGCAAATTTGCGTGATGCCATCCTTTTCGATGAACAAATACGGCGTGTACGCGGAGCGTGCCATATTGCCCGCTTCCGCCCTGCTGAAACGGCCAGCGGGATTAGGCACGAACGCGTGCGCTTCCATTTGGATGCAGTATTTGACCGCTTACGGCGCGCTCATCGACATATCCCAAATCGGAGCGGGAGACGCGGTGATCATTACCGCGGCATCCAGCAGTGTCGGCATTGCCGCCATCCAAATCGCAAACCATGTTGGCGCAACTTCGATTGCCGTGACGAGAACGGCTGCCAAGGAAGCGGAACTGCGAAAGCTGGGCGCGGCTCACGTCATCGTTACGGAAAAGCAGACGATGGAGAAGGAAGTTCTTCGCATTACCGGCGACAAGGGAGCGATGGTGGCTTTCGATCCGATCGCGGGACCAATCGTTGCTTCGCTCGCTGCAGCAATGGCTCGGGGAGGCCGGCTAATTTTGTACGGAAATCTTAGCGGGGAAGCACAAAGCACCATTTTCCCGTTTGGGCTCTCCATGTCTCGAGGCTTCAGCATGCGCGCGTATGTTGTGTTTGAAATCATTGGCGCCGCGCAGCGGTTCGAGAATGCGCGGCACTTTGTCGAGGAAGGTTTACACGCTGGCTGGATGAAACCTGTCATTGCGAAGACGTTTCCCTTTGACCAGATGGTCGCGGCGCACCGCTATTTGGAAGGCAACGAGCAAGTCGGAAAAGTGATTGTCACCGTTCCCTGATCAGGCTGACCGAAGGGAAGAAATAAGAATTCGTTTTGAGCCGGCGAGCCTCCCTAGAGGGAAGCAGTGGACCCGCCAAGTCCGAGCAAGCGGCAAGCGTTCTCCTTGAAAATCAGTGGATGGACTTCCGGCCGGAAGCCAGCTTGCTTGAAATCCTCCATCCAGCGGTCCGGAGTGATCAACGGAAAATCCGTGCCGAAGAGCATTTTGTGCTTGAGCAAAGTGTTGGCGTGCTGCACAAGCGAAGGTGAAAAGTATTTAGGAGACCAGCCGGAAAGATCGATGTAAACGTTGGGCTTATGCAGGCAGACGGAAAGCGCTTGGTCCTGCCAAGGCCACGAGGGATGGGCGATCACAATTTTCATTTGCGGGAAATCCGCGGCAACATCATCCAGATGCATGGGGTTTGAATATTTCAGCCGCAGCCCTCCCCCGCCGGGCATACCTGTACCCATGCCGGAATGCCCGCTATGGAAAATCGCCGGCAGTCCGTGTTCCGCGATGACTTCGTACATCGGGTAAACCATCCTGTCATTCGGAAAAAATCCCTGGCATGTCGGGTGGAACTTAAATCCCTTCACGCCGTGATCGGCAAGCAGGCGACGCATCTCCCGCACGCCAAGCTTGCCTTTGTGCGGATCAACGCTAGCGAAAGCGATCATGATGTCGGAGTTAGCGGCAGCCGCCTCCGCCACTTCTTCGTTGGGGATTCGCCGGCGACCCATTTCGAACTCGCTATCCACCGAAAACATGACCAGCCCAATTTTGCGGCTGCGATAGTATTCGATGGTCTCGGCGATGGTCGGAAGTTTTCCCGACTTAAAGTATTTCACCTTCGCATCATCGAATTCCTTGCCGAATTCATCGAATGGCTGGTGGCAAGAGACTTCCGCGTGGGTGTGGACATCAATGGCAATGAGTTCAGCTACGTTCATGATTGGCCTTTGTAGAGCGAGAGAAGTTCGCCTACGTCGTGGACAGATAGATGTGGACGCTGTCTCTTTGGCAAGTGCACGTAGGAATCGGCCGCTCCGACTCCGGTACTGACCGCAACAGCCAGAGAACCGCCGCGTAGCGCCATCGAAATTTCCAGCGAAGGATCATCGCCGACTACAGCGAGTTCTTTAGTGCGCAGGCCGAGTTGCCGGGCCGCGCACCACAACGCCTCGAGCGCGGGCTTGCCAATGACATGTATGCGAGCGCCGGTGAGATCCTTGATCATGGCGGAGATCGCGCGCGAAGTGCCAAGTGTTTTTCCGTTGGCCGTGGCAAAAAAGAGAGACTGCGAACAGCTAAAGACCTCCGCTCCGTTCCACACAGCGTAGCAGGCGGCTTCGAGCGCGCTCATCGTGAATTCGCGATACCAGCCGACGAGGACGGCGTCCACCGCCGGCTTGTCCTCGGGGGCTACGATTTCCATGCCCGCATCGCGAAGAGGTTTCTGGAGGCCTTCGCCGCCGAGCGTAAGCACACGTTTGTAACCGTAGCGGCGAAAATAATCGGCCGCGGTGCTTGCAGGAGTCATCACTCCGTTGTCCGGGAGAAGAAACCCAACAGCGCGCAGCATTTCCACATATTCCTGGGGTGTTCGCGCCGTTCCATTGGTGAACAGAACGAATGGCACTCCGCGCCCTTCGAGAAAGCGCGTGATTTCCAGCGCTCCAGGCAACGGGTTTAGGCCGTGATTGGTCTTGTCGCCCAGGACCAGAGTGCCATCCATATCGAACAGAAAGCCCCGCGAATGGCGCAATCGCTTGATTCCGGCAAGGGAATGCACGGGAACACCTGGCTTTGCGACGTTCTTACGCACTGGCTCCCTCGCGTTCTGGCGAACTGCGCAACTCCAAGCGGAAGTCGCGTTTTTCGATGACGATATAGGAAGCCGTGGGGCGGCTCTGTAGTCCGCGCAGTAGTTTGAAAACTGGCTGCATGTCCGGATTGTAGTGTCGGCGTGCGGGGCCGGCGGCGAGCATCGCGTCCACTTCTTCCGCTGGCATTGCGGCCCGCAGCAAGAACTCCTCGTCAGAAATTCCGGGCGCGAACCGCTTGCGCAATTCTTCTGGCGGCAAAGGCGGCGGTTCGGCCGCCAACTCTTTGGCGCGCGGGCGCTCGAGAATTCGGTCTTTCACGTTGGCATCGACAGTCACGGTGGGGCGCCCGAACTTTCCGAGGACATATCGAATCACTTGATCGGAAACGTTGGCGTAGCGTTCGGAACCGATGATGTTGTAAAGCGCTTGGGTGCAGACGATCTGTGGGAAGGGTGTGACCATGATCGGGTAGCCCAGTTCCGCGCGAACCTGGACGACTTCTCGCATGACATCGGCAAATCTGCTTTCCAGACCGAGCTCGGCAAGCTGCCGACGCGTCGTGGTCAGGACGCCACCCGCGACTTGGTGGCGCAGGAACGAGGCATCGTATTCTTGCGGCGCACCAGCCGGGAGATTCTCAGCTCCTGTCAGTCGCGCAAAATAGTCGGCGACCTTCGCGAGGGCGCGATCGTCGATGCTGACGGTGTGGCCCAGTTCGCGCAGGTTTGCAACCACTCTCTGCGCGTTGGGCAGCGAAGATCCGTTTGCCAGCGGCCCGCAGGCGACTTGCAAAACTTCCACACCGAGTTCCGCCGCAGCCATATAGCTGATGGGCGAAAGGCCAATCGTACAATGCGAATGAAGTTCCAGGGGCATTGCGCCTAGTTGCGCGCGAACTGCCGGAATCAGAGTGCGTGCGCGTTCAGGCGTCAGCAGCCCTGATGGGTCCTTTATATATGCGCGATCGACGTGCGGCGACTTCGCCACTCGCGCGGCAAGCCTCGCGTAGAACGAGTCGTCATGCACGTCGCTGACGGTGTACGTCAGGGCCGCGATAATTTCCGTTGCGCCGGCTTTTCGAATCATCCGCGCGGACTCGAGCAAAGCCTCGACTTCGTGCATTGGATCAAGAACCACAAATCGCGAGATCCCATTCGCGACCAGACGGTCATAGACGATCTGCATGAAACCGGGATGCTGGCCTTCCCAGGAGATGAAGCGGAGTCCAGTGCCAATGAACTGCAGTGAAGTGTTGGGCATCGCCGCGCGCGCCAGGCGAATGCGCTCCCATGGATTTTCCTTGTGCGTTCGCACAGCAACGCCCATATGCGTGCTCGAGGTAAAGTCCAGCGCTCGGAATCCCACGCGATCCATCACAGGAGCAATCGCCAGGATTTGCGGGGTCGTAAATCCGATCGCGCCCCACAAACTCTGGTTGCCGTCGCGAATCGAAACATCCAGAAGTTGAATGTCCGCCATTTCAGTCCGCGGCACCAAGCGCTTTATTGCGCCGTGTTATCACGCTTCCTCTCTATTTCTATTCTGGAGAAATTGCCCCAGGAAAGCAGTGTTCACGCCGCCGCGCGCAAATTCGTTTTCCCGCATCAACTCGGCATGCATCGGCAGATTTGTGGAGACACCTATGATCTCCATGTTTGCAAGGGCTCGACACATTTTGCGAAGCGCTTCATTCCGGTCCGTGCCATGAATGATCAGCTTGCCCAGGAGTGAGTCGTAAAAAGGCGGCACCTTCGAACCCGCCTGGATGTGCGTGTCCATGCGAATTCCCTGTCCTGCTGGAAAAACGGCATGCGTTACCGTACCGGGGCTCGGACAAAAATCATGTTCCCAGTCTTCTGCATTGATGCGGCACTCGATGGCGTGGCCGGAGAACTTCACTTCATCCTGCCTCCATCGCAGCTTGCGGCCCTCTGCGACGGCGATCTGTTCTTCGACGAGATCCAAACCGCAAATCGCTTCTGTAGCAGGGTGTTCGACCTGGATTCGCGCGTTCATTTCCAAAAAATAAAATGCATCGCGATCGCAATCCAAGAGAAATTCCACGGTGCCCAGTCCCCGGTATTTCAGATGCCGCGCGAAGGCAACGGCCGCGAGATGCATGTCCTCGCGAAGAGTTTCGCTGATATTCGGGGCAGGCGCTTCTTCCACAAGTTTTTGGTAGCGCCTCTGAATCGAACAATCGCGCGTGCCGAGATGGATTACATCTTCGCCGTCGCCGAGCACTTGCACTTCGATGTGGCGGCCATGCGAGACAAAGCGCTCGATGTACAAACGTGGATCGCCGCAGCTTGCCTGCGCTTCCGCGGTCGCCAATTCCATCGCTTCAGCCAGCATGCCGGCGTCGCTTACTTGCTTCATGCCTCGACCGCCGCCACCGCCCACGGCTTTAATCAGGATTGGCCAGTCAATTTGATCCGCAAGCTGCTGCGCTTCTTCGAAGCTCCTCACTTCGCCGCCGGGAACGCCATACAATCCCGCGGCAGCAGCGTGTTCCCGCGCTTTCAGTTTGTCGCCAACGGCATCGAGCTGCTCAACTGTGGGACCTATGAAGAGAACGTCAGCATGGTTGCAGGCCGCGGCGAGTTTTTGATTCTCGGAAAGAAAACCGTACCCGGGATGAAGCCCCTTGGCCTTGCTCGCAACAGCGGCGGCGACGACCGCTTCAACATTCAGATAGCTGGCAGAGGAATTGGCAGGTCCAATGCGAATCGTACTGTCAGCCAGTCTCGCCCCCATGGAATCCAGATCGGCTTCGGATGCAGCCAGTACGGTTTCAATGCCGAGGCGCTGGCAAGTTCGAATCACGCGCACGGCGATTTCGCCGCGATTGGCGATCAGGATGCGCCGCAGCGTCATGCGGCTCCCGGCTTGATGCGCATCAGTACGGCATCCTTTTCGGCAAACTCCGCGTTGTCGCAACAAATCTCGACGACTTCGCCGCACGTTTCTGCGTGAACCGCGTTCATCAGTTTCATCGTTTCGATGATGCCTACGACTGTGTCCGCTTCCACCTGGCTCCCGATTTCGACGAACGGAAGAGCTCCCGGCTTCGGTGCGCGATAAAACGTGCCCGGGAGGCGCGCGCGAACATCCGTCCACACCACGTCGCGTGGATCTCGAGGAGCTTTCGCAGCCCCAGAGGCCGCGCTACTCAAGACGGCTGACACGTCAGGCGAGGTCTGCACCACATTCGGCGCCGAGAGCACCCGAGTTTCCTGAGTCCAATCTCCGCTGGCGGGGTTGCGGCGTAGCGTCAGCTTGAAGCGTTCGGTTTCAAGATGCAGCTCGTCATATTTCGTGGCGTCGAGCAGCTGCAGAATCTGCTGCACATCCTCGTTGGTTAACTTCATTTTTTTCCGGCTCCTCCGCTGAGGAGCGAAAACACATGATCGAATGGTTTGCCTTTGGGCGCGGCCACCGGCGCCGCATCCTTTGCCGCCCAAACCGTTTCCGGCCGGCTCTGCAACAGAAACACATTTGCGCCTGGCGGAAAATTCCGCGCGATGGCCCATTCGATATCCTGTGGGCAGCCATAATGACGTTCGACCCGCTTCGCAATATCAACGAGGCTGTGGAGTTCGTCGTCGCTAAGGCATGGTGCGTTTTGCTGCTCAACCGGGACTTCTTCGTCGAGCACTCCTGCGCCAGCCGCGTTAGGCCGGTGCTGGCGCAACTTGCACGACACAGTGCGACTCATAATCTCGCCAGTAATTTTCCCGACTACATATTTGTCGGGCGTGACTTCTCCGCTGACAACAGCCGAGCCCAGCCCCCAGCTTGCCTCCACCACCACGACGGAACGATCACCCGTATTCGGGCTTCGCGTGAACATAACTCCAGAGCAACGTGAGTCGATCATGCGCTGAATCACCACTCCCATCGCCAAACCTTGTTCGGGCAGCTTCAGTCTTCGGCGATACATCACCGACTCCACTGCGTACAAACTCGCCCAGCATTTGCGCACGTGTTCGATGACAGAATCGGCGCCGCGTACCCAGAGGTACGTGTCTTGCAGTCCCGCGAAACTCGCATCGGCGCTGTCCTCGCTCGTTGCGCTCGAGCGAATCGCAACCGGCTCACCCGGCCCGTCGAAACCGGCGCGCGTTTCAAGTTCTGCGTAGTGGGCGCTGATACTCGCTTGCAGATCCTCGGGCAATGCCGCGCTTTCGAGTCGCGTTCGCACTTCAGCGCCAACTCGCGAACAAGCAGAATGATCAACTGGAGCCAATTGTTCGATTTCGCGCCGTATCGATCCAGCGGGATCAATGGCCGTCAAAAACCGCTCAAAGGCTGCCGTCGTCACAACGCACCCCGGCGGCACGCGAATCCCCGCGCGGGCCAATTCCCCGAGACTGGCGCCCTTGCCGCCGACGGTCGGCCGGTCAGCAATGCCGATTTCCTCGAAGCGGCTTATGAGATTAAGATTCACCAAATCGATCCTCTCTCAATCCAGAATCCACACGATCCCTCGGTTGCCATCCACGCGAAGCCGCTGCCCCGTCTTGATGCGCTGCGTGGCTTGGCCAGTGCCGACCACTGCAGGCAATCCATATTCGCGCGCGACGATCGCAGCATGCGACATTGTCCCGCCAATGTCGGAGACTGCCGCCTTTATTTTGCCAAAGACGGGCCCCCAGCTCGGCGCCGTCACGGGACAAACCAAAATCTCACCTTCGCGAATCTGCCCAATTTCGTTCACGTTTCTTAGCACGCGGGCGATGCCTTCCACGACGCCCGGCGACGCCGCAAATCCGACAATTTCGTTTTCGTGTCCGGCTTCCACGGTCGTCGACCAGGTTTCCAGTGTTTCCGAAGTGATTCCCCAGAGCATCTGCAGCGCCGGATCGTTGATCTGCGGGGGAATAGGTCCCAGAGCCGGCGGGGGATTCCATTCTTTCAACTTCTCGACGATGCGTTTGCGCTCTTCGACAATCGGCCGCCAGTGCGCGGCGCCGAGTGGTTTGCCGCCTCCAGCCCACGCAAGGCTCACGTCGGCCAGGGCGCTCTCGATCTCGACATACTGCAGATGAAACACGTCGCTCGCGTCGGCCAGCACTCCGTAAGTAACCAGCAACGCGCCAAATTCCTTCACTTTCTTGAAGAAAAGGCTCGTGAACCAATGCTCGCAATAGAATTTGTGATTCTCCACGAACGGAAAGACGAGGTGGGATAGGCCGAGCATCTGATCGAATGCCTGCCTTTCGTCTTCGCTCCTCAGCAATTCGCGATACTCGGCGATGATGCGCCCGCGTTCCTCTTTCAGTCTTTCCGTGGGGCGTTCCAGGGATTCTCCGCGCCGCAACTGTTCCACATAGCGTGGCAAAGCTGCGAACGGAACAGACAGATCGTCATTCCAGCTCAAGTGATGGTGATAAAAACCATCCCCCGTGGACATGTTGAACCACGGCTCGCGCGACTTATCGAGCTCGGCCAGCCATCGCTTGCCGGCATCGCCGCTGCCACGCAGCTCATCTAGCACCTTTTTTGCATCGCAATCGGCAGTGAACAAATCGTCCACGCCAAACTCAATGGCCAATTTCGCCAGACGCTTTAGTTCGTCATCCGGCCGGAACATCAGCACATCGATGCCGGCCACCATTCGCGCCACCGTCTGATCTGCCGTCTCCGGGAAAGCTTTTTTGCAAAAATCGAAAAACACCATGTACGCGCCATAACCCAGCATCAACATCTCGAAATGCTGGTGCCACATTTTGGAGAATAACTCGATCGTGCGGTGAAAATTCTCGCGGATGTAATGATTTTGGCCCAGCCCCTTCGCCTTCGTCACCACTTCCGCTTCATCGAACTCTGGCAACTTCGGCACCTTGATAGCTTCGAGTTCGTGGATCAGATTCTCCATGCGCACTTTCCACTCGCCGAAGATCCGGTTCCAATTCTCGTAGTAGTAGCCGGCTCGCTCCTGGAAAATCGCCAGCCGCCGCTGAATCTCCGCCGGATCGGTTACCGGATTCGCCGTAATGTAAATGCGGCCGTTGACAATGCGGTGCTCGATGCCCATGGTCGTCGGAAACGCAAAAATTCGCGTCGTGAACGCGCCCAATCCCTCGTAGGGAATCTCCGCCGTCAGCGCATCAAACGCCGGCATCGGCTCCGGGAAGTGCATCGCGTTATAGAACCAGAAGCGCTGATCGTCTCCGGGCTGAAACCGCGTGTAGTACGGATACATCGACTGCCAGCCTTCCGTTCCAGGTACATCGGCTATTTGGGAAGGCAACGTAAAACTGCGGCTCTTGCTTTCAACGCCCATCGCTTTTCTCCAAAACCTGCACCTCGCCGCCAACACCCGAAAACGGTAGATTTGCGGCAAGCGAATAGTCCTTCTGCGTCTTCGCGTAATCCACAAAAAAATCGAGCGAGTCCGGATTAGCCATGGCGTTGCGATTGGCGGCTCGTTCAACCAGCACTCCCAGCAAAATCTTGCGCACCGGTACTTCCATTTTCTTCCTCGTCAACGTCATTGGAATTCCCGGCGCCTGGATGATTCTGTCCGGAACATGGCGTGGGCTGTATTCGTGCCTGAGCCTCTCGCAGATTTTGCGCTCAAGCTCGGCATTTAGCTGAACTCCGTCCATCAGCTTTATAAACAGGGGCATAAAAAACTTTCCGCCCGGCAAATCAAGATTCACTACCAAGGCGTCTTCTACTTCATGGATGTGCGCAATGGCCCGGTAGATTTCCGCGGTGCCGATACGCACGCCCAGACGGTTCAGCGTCGCATCCGATCTGCCCAGCACGAAACAGCCGCCGCGCTCGTTGACGCGGAAGAAATCGCCATGCCTCCACACCCCGGGATAGACATCGAAATAAGATTCGCGATAACGCGATCCATCCTTGTCCCCCCAAAAGTAGATGGGCATCGAAGGCAGCGGCTTGGTGAGCACGAGTTCTCCCACTTCGTCCACCACGCTCTCGCCCTTTTCATTAAACGCGTATGCCGCCACTCCGAGCGAGCGCCCCTGAATTTCGCCCGCATACACGGGCTGCGTCGGCACTCCTCCAACAAATCCAGTGCAGCAATCCGTCCCGCCGCTGCCCGTTGCGACCAGCAAATCTTGTTTTACGTTCCGATAGAACCACGCCGTGCACTCTGGCGACACCGGAGATCCCGCGGGCATGACCGCTCGCAGATGCGACAAATCGAACCTCTCACGCGGAACGATCCCTGCCTTGGCCATCACTTCGACATACGCAGGACTCGCGCCGAAAAAACTCGCTTGCGAATCCTGCGCCACCTTCCAGAGTACGTCTGGCGCCGGATAGGCGGGATTCCCGTCGTACAGCACCGGGCACACGCCGCTCAGCGGCATGCTCGCCAGAAAATTCCACATCATCCATCCCGAAGTCGTATAGAAAAACGCGCGTTCCCCACCGCGATAATCCATATGAAAATGCTGCAGTTTGAGTTGCTCCAACAAGATGCCGCCGTGACTCTGCACAATCGCTTTCGGCAAACCGGTCGTGCCCGAAGAAAACAGCACCCACAGCGGGTGGCTGAACGGAACCTGCTCGAACTGGAATTCCTTCCGCGACACTGGAGCATGCTCCAGTAATTCGTTCCAATGCAGCGCACCTATGCTCGGCCCTGCGTGGTCCTCTGCATTTAAATAGGGCACGTGCACCACATGCTCGAGGCCTTCCAGCGCCGAAATGATTTCTCCAAGCTCTTCTTTTCGATCGAAGGCCTTGCCACCGTATCGGTAGCCGTCGACGCAGAAAAGAACTTTCGGCGAAAGCTGCTGAATCCGGTCGATCACGCCGCTCGATCCGAAGTCCGGCGAGCAACACGCCCAGATCGCGCCAATCGCGGTCGTCGCCAGCATCGCGATCATTGTCTGTGGAATATTCGGCATGAACGCCACGACCCGGTCACCGGGCCGCACACCCAACTCGCGCAGCCGTGTCGCCAAAATGCGCACATGTCCAGCAAACGATTCCCAAGGCAGGCCCATAAGCGGCGTCGTCTCACTCATGAACAAAAGCGCATCGGTGCCCGCTCGTTCATTCCTCAAAACGTGCTGCGCGTAGTTGAGCCGAGCGCCCGGAAACCATTCCGCGCCCGGCATCTCGCGCTTGCCGAGCACACGAGTGTGCGGCGCGGACGACTCAATGCCGAAGTAGTCCCAAATCGCCTGCCAAAATTCTTCCAACTCGGTCACGGACCAACGCCACAGCGAGTCGTAGTTTGCGAAATGCAATCCGCGCCCACGAGCCAGCCACTTCGCGAACCTCGTCAAGTTCGCATCCTCAATTTGCGTAGCGCTCGGCGTCCACAACAGTTCTCCTTCGCGAACGCCACGAATCCCTACCACCGTCTCGGCTACGCTCTTCGTCATCCGTTCAGTTCCCTGCGTGCTGGAATGTCGCCCAACTCCAATATTGACGCAACCGTTCCGCTCCAATGCAATTTCGCGTGTGGGCGTTTATCGATTGCTTCCCGTTGTTCGCGTTTGCCAATATCAAACGAACGCATTGTGTGTTCGCCGCCGCGGCTTGTCAATCCAGCCGCCTCGTTGACAAGCCTCTCCCGCTAGTCTTAAATGTCCACCGTGAACGTGCACGATAAGCGATACCGCACATTTTTTCCTGCGGTTCCGGAAGCAGTCCTCTTCTCACCAGGTCGCACGCGAAAATTGTATTTCCGTGAAGTCACGCGCAATTCTTAGTCTAGAAGGAGGCAGTATTCCTATCCTCGGCATCGACGTCGGCACCAGCGGAACCCGCGCGGTTATCCTCGACGGACACGGCACGGTCCTCGCCTCGGGCACCGAAGAGCACGCACAGTTCGCCAGTCCGCAGCCAGGCTGGGCAGAACAAGATCCCCGCGACTGGTGGCGCGCCGCGGCGCTCGCGGTTCGCAAAGCGCTCCAGTCTTCCGGACTCGCCGCCGATTCCATCGCCGCCGTCGGTTTTTCCGGACAGATGCATGGCGCCGTCCTGCTTGATGAGCACGACGAGGTCATCCGCCCAGCCCTCATCTGGTGTGATCAACGCACAGAAGCTCAATCTAAAGAGCTCGAGCGCTCCATCGGACTCGACCGCCTTATCCAACTGACCTGCAATCCCCCGCTGACAAACTTCACTCTCACCAAACTTCTCTGGGTCCGCGAGCAAGAACCGCAAAATTGGCAACGCGTCTGCAAAATCATGCTGCCTAAGGACTACGTCCGCTTGCGCCTCACGGGCGAATCCGCCATCGACGTCGCGGACGCTTCGGGAACGCTGATGCTGGACGTCGCCCATCGCGCTTGGTCGAGTGAAGTCCTCAACAAAACTGGCATCGACGTGAACCTTCTTCCCAAGCTTTACGAATCGCAGGAAATTTGCGGCAAACTTTCTGCAGCAGGAGCGGAAGCAACCGGATTGCGAGTAGGAACTCCAGTCGTAGCCGGGGCAGGCGACCAAGCTGCCGGAGCCGTCGGCATGGGCATCACACGCGCCGGAGTCGTCAGCGCCACTATCGGAACGTCTGGCGTAGTTTTTGCTGCTACCGATCGCCCTTCGCTCGATCCCCAAGGCCGGCTGCACACTTTTTGCCACGCGATTCCCGGGCGCTGGCACGTCATGGGTGTAACGCAATCCGCCGGTCTGTCGCTCCGCTGGTTCCGCGATCGTTTTGGCGCCGGCCCCGACGACGGCCGCGATCCCTATGAACGCATGTCCGCCGAAGCCGCAACCGTTCCGGCTGGATCCGAAGGCGCGTTCTGGGCTCCCTATCTCATGGGAGAGCGCACACCGCACCTCGATCCGTTCGCACGCGCGGCCTTCGTCGGCCTCTCCGCCTCGCACACTCGCGCGCATCTAATCCGAGCTGTTCTCGAAGGCGTCGCCTACAGCCTCAAAGACTCTTTCACGATTTTCAACGAAATCAACGTCCCCGCGGAACGCATCCGCCTCGGCGGCGGAGGCGCTCGTTCGCCGCTCTGGCAACAGATTCAGGCAGACGTGTACGCGCACGAAGTCGAAATCCTGAAAGCGGAGGAAGGCGCAGCTTACGGCGCGGCGATACTCGCGGGTGTTGGTTCCGGAGTCTGGAAGTGTGTGGATGAAGCCTGCGACGCCGCAGTGAGCGTGGCGAAACGCGTCAGCATCAACAAAAAGGTCAGTGCCACCATGCAGCGCGGATATAAAACCTACCGCCGGATTTATCCGGCGCTACATTCTATTTTTGCTGAAGATCAATCTTCGTCCGCCCACTAAGCGGCAGATTTAAACCAGGCAAGCGTTCAACGGAGGAAACCGCCCTAGGCCTTTTTCTGTCCCGGCCTGAAGAAGTAGCAATACGCCGCTCCTATAACGGTCATCAGAGCGCCCCACCACACGCCGGCGTGCAAATCGAACAATTGGACGCGCCCTTCAAGACCTGGTGGATGCCAATACTCGTACAGGCCAGCGCCAAAAATCAGCAATCCATTTACGAGCAACGATATCCCGATAAAAAACCAGATGGAAACCATGCCTCAAACCTCCAGCCGCAAGAACTACCAGAAAATGATATTCAGAACGAAAAACACGGCTCCAACCACACCTGCCCAGAAAATCGGCTTCTGATAAACGGGAATGTTTCCGACAGATGGCACTGGCGTCAATCCATAGACCAGACCAGTGAGTTCCTCTGCGGTCTTGGGTTTTGTCGCGAGACTTACCACCACCGTCACAATGACGCACACGATAAATGACCATAACGCCTGGAACATATCCTGCGCCAAAGCCTTCGCGTGCGGCGAAAGCGCCACGTAACGCAGCGCCGATGGATCGGCTTTCACCCAAGCCCACATGCCAATGGAAGACAAAGTTCCGCAGAGCAATCCCAGGAAACCGCCGGGGCCTGTCGCTCGTTTCCACAACATGCCCAGGATGACCGTGCCAAACAACGGCGCAATGAAGAAGCTAAACAGCGCCTGCACATAATCCATGATGCTTGCGAACTGCATTACGAGATACGCGGTTCCGACACTGATCAACACGCCGATCACCGTCGTCCAGCGACCCATGTTCACGTAGTGATGGTCGGTGCCTTTGCTATTGATCAGTGGCCGGTAGATGTCATACGTCCACACCGTCGTGAACGCGCTCACATTCCCCGCCATCCCAGACATGAAGCCTGCGATCAACGCGGTAATCCCAAGGCCAAGTAAGCCGGGCCCGCAGTAGCGCGCGAGCATCAGCGGCAGCACGTCGTTGTAACTGTGTGCTCCTGTGACGGCCGCCACGGATTCGGGCTCCAACTTCATCGGAAGCACTGCCAGGCCCAAGAGTCCAGGCAAAATCACTATGAGCGGAACAAACATCTTGAATCCCGCTCCGATGATGGGCGCCAACTCCGCGCTGCGAATATCCTTCGCCGCCAGGATGCGCTGCACGACCAGAAAATCCGTCGTCCAGTACCCCATCGAGATGACCGCCGCTAACCCGAACACAATGCCGGCCCAATTGATCCCCATCGGGTTGTTCGTAAAGGAACCCAAGCCGGACCACATGTGAACGTATTGCTCTGATGCCCGGTGTGCAATTTGCAGCTTGAGATTAGCCCAGCCGCCCGCTTCGTACAGGCCAAGAATGGGAATCAACAGCGCGCCTGCCCAAATCAAAAAGAACTGCAGCACTTCATTGAAAATGGCAGACCTCAATCCGCCCAGCGTCACATAAACCGCCACCGTCAGTGAGGAAACCCAGATGCTGAAATTGATGTCCCAGCCAAGAACAATCTGCATGACCTTGGCCATGGCGAACATGTTCACACCGCTCATCAGCACGGTCATGAACGCAAAGGAAACCGCCGAGACCGCCCGCGCGGGCTCTCCAAAACGCAATTTCAAATATCCCGGCACGGAGTGCGTTTTCGAAATGTAGTAGAACGGCATCATCACCAGCGCGAGAAACAGCATCGCCGGAATCGCGCCAATCCAATACCAGTGCGTCGCCAGAATGCCGTATTGATAGGCCGAACCCGCCCAACCCATCAATTCCAGCGCGCCGAGATTCGCCGAAAGAAAGCTGAGCCCCGCCACCCAAGCCGTCATTTCGCGCCCGGCCATGAAAAAATCTTCGCCCGTGTTCGCGCGCCCGCGCAGGTAAAAACCAATCGCAAGGACTAGCGCGAAATAAAAGACGACGATGACAACATCGACAGCGGAGAGATGAACGAGGCGAGCGGGCACTACAAACGCGTAAGGAATGGTCATAAGGTTCCGAATGGCTTCTCCTCTGCGTACGTCTTACAAGTCCAGCAATCCACAGGGTCCCAAGCACAAAAAAAATTAGCTCAGTGTCACTTCGCCGAAAACTTGTAAATCGTCTCCGAATGAAATTTCGTCCCCGGCTTCAGGACGGTTGAGGGAAAATTCGGCCGGTTCGGTGAATCCGGAAAGTGCTGCGTCTCCAGGCACAGCGCCCCATACTTCGGATAGGCGATTCCGCCCTTGCCCACGATGCTCCCGTTCAGCCCAATCGCCGAGTAGAACTGCACTCCCGGCTCCGTCGTCCACACTTCCATCTGCCTGCCCGTCGTGGGCTCCGTAACGCGGGCAGCGATCCTCAGCGTCCCCGCTTTCCCATTCAAAACAAAATTGTGGTCGTACCCGCCGATATCCTTGATCTCCGCGATCCGCGCGCCAATCTCCATCGGCTTACGAAAATCAAGCGGCGTGCCCGCAACGCTGGCAATCTCTCCCGTAGGAATCAGCGTCGAATCCACCGGGGTGTACTTGTCCGCATTCAAATAAAGCACATGCTTCAGCACATCCCCCGACCCCGCCAAATTGAAGTAGCTGTGGTTCGTGAGATTTACGACCGTGTCTTTGTCCGTGGTAGCCGTGTATTCCAGCTTGAACTCATTCGTATTCGTCAGCGTGTACGTAACCGTCGCCGTCAGATTCCCTGGAAAGTTCTCCTCCATATCCTTACTAAAGTAGGTAAACCGCACCGCCGCTCCGTCCTTCACTTCGACTGTCTCGCCCTTCCATACCCTCCGGTCAAATCCCGTGGGCCCGCCATGCAAACTATTCGGCGGATTATTGATCGCCAGTTGATACTCCTTGCCATCCAGCGTGAACTTGCCCTTAGCGATGCGATTCCCGTACCGCCCGATCGCGCCCCCAAAGTGCGGATGATTCCCCAGGTATCCCGCAAGATTGTCGAATCCCAGCACAACGTCGCCCATCTTCCCGTTCTTGTCGGGCACATGCAGTTCCGCCACGGTGGCCCCATAGGAGATAAGCTTCGCCGAGGCCCCTTGCGAGTTGTACAGAGTAAACGCTTCAATCTCCACGCCTTCCGGGGTCTTCCCGAATGACGCCTTCTCCACATGCGCGCCTTTTTGGGGAGCAGACTGCCCCCCTCCCGCTGCCGATGACGACGTAAACTCCGGCCCCAAAGCCATTAAAAACGCCAGCATGCAGATTCCCCCTCGGAGTTCCATTCCAACCCTCCACCGCATCAACCCACTCTGGATGCTTTCATTCTGCCCCACGCCTTGTATCACAAAAATGCATCCTTCGCGAATCTTCCCCTTATTTTTCTTAGACTTGCCGATTCCTCGCGCCGCGCCCCAAGCCTGCAGGACTTTATAAAGGTCATTGACAACCCGCAACTCACGGTGACAATGTGCCTTCGAGCTTTCGCCTTAAAATATCGTTATCGTACACGGAGTTCCATGATTTTCATGCGAATTATTTCCTTTTTGCATCCTCGAAAGCACCTCGCACCCCTTCTGCTCACAGTCACCCTCCTGGCCTCTCCCTCCCTGACGGCCCAGTGGGTGCCCCTCAACCCCGTCACCTCCGTTGCCCCTCAACCCGATGGGGTAGTCCTCGTTCTTCAATCCGGGTTCCTGCGCTTCCAGGTCTGCTCGGATTCGATAGTCCACGTCGTCTACTCCCTCGAACGCGACGTCCCCCAGCGAACAGACAATCTCGTCGTCAAGAAGACCTGGCCCAATGCCGACTTCTCGCTCCATACCGACGACCCCAAACTCATCACCCTGAACACTTCCAGGCTGAAAATCGAAGTCACGCGCGCCGACAGCTCCATTATTTTCTATGACTCCTCCGGCCATAAACTCACCCAAGAAAACACGCGTACGCTCACACCAACCGCAGTCAACGGTGAAAAGACTTACCACTCCGAGCGCTTCGTCAATATGTGGGACACCCAAGAAGCCTTCTACGGCTTGGGCCAGCATCAAGCAGGTATCTGGAACTACCGCGGCGAATCCATCGACCTCTCGCAGGACAACACCAACATCTCCATTCCTTTCCTTCTTTCCAGCAACGGCTACGGCATCTTCTGGAATAACGGTTCGCGCAGCCGCTTCAACAACCGCTTCGTCCATGCCTTCTATCTAAGCTCCGAAGTCTCCGACTCGATGGACTACTTCTTCTTCTACGGTCCCGAATTCGATCGCCTCATCGCCAATTATCGCGAACTCACCGGCGCCGCCCCGCTCTTCGGCAAATGGGCTTACGGCTACTGGCAATGCAAGAATCGCTACGATTCTCAGCAAGAACTCCTCGCCATCGCGCAAAAATATCGCGATCTGCACATCCCTCTCGACAATATAGTCCAGGACTGGTTCTGGTGGAACACCATGGGCGAGCCCGTCTTCAACAAGAATTATCCCGATCCCAAGGGCATGATCGATGGCCTCCACAAGAACAATGTCCACCTCATGATTTCCGTCTGGCCCTATTTCCGCCCCGGCTCTCCCGTCTACGACGACATGGACAAGCGCGGCTTCTTCATCGACAAAACCATCGCGCCCAGTTTTCATCCAGTCGGCCAGGCGCTCTACGACGCCTTCAATCCCGAAGCCCGCAAATACTATTGGAACCTCATGAACAACGCTCTCTTCAAAATCGGCGCCGACGCCTGGTGGCTCGACACGACCGAAGCCGAAACCGAAGGCCGCGAAACCAATATTCTCGTCACCAACAAAGTGAACGGCGGCGAAAATGGCGCGCGTTATGCCAACGAATTTCCCCTGATGACAACCACGGCCGTCTATCAAGGCCAGCGCGAAGCCTCCGACAAAAAGCGCGTCTTCATTCTCTCCCGCTCCACATTCGCAGGCGCGCAGCGCAACGCCGCCGCCACCTGGTCCGGCGATGTCGACCCCAACTGGGAAACCTTCCGCCGCCAGATTCCCGCTGGCCTCAATTACTCCGTCTCCGGCCTTCCTTACTGGACTACCGACATCGGCGGCTTCGTCTCCGCCAATCCCGACGACCCCGCCTACCGCGAACTCTACATTCGCTGGTTCCAGTTCGGCACTTTCTGTCCCATCTTCCGCGCCCACGGCACACGCACCACAAATCAAAATGAAATTTGGTCCTACGGACCCGGCGCGCAGAAAATTCTCGCTTCCTACGACCAACTCCGCTACCGCCTCATGCCCTACATCTATTCCCTCGCCTGGAAAACCACCAGCGAGGGTTACACCATCATGCGTCCTCTCGTCATGGATTTCCGCGAAGACGTCCGCGCACAAAACATCGGCGACCAATTCCTCTTCGGCCCCGCCATTCTCGTAAATCCTGTCACCGAGCCGGGCGCTAGAGTCCGCCATATCTATCTTCCCGCCGCCATTTGGTACGACTTCTGGACCGGTGTTCAATTCTCGGGCGGGCAAGCCATCAACGCTCAAGCATCCATCGACCGCTTGCCTCTTTACGTCCGCGCGGGTTCCATTCTTCCGCTCGGCCCCGACACCCAGTACGCCGCCGAAAAAACCGACCCCATCGAACTCCGCATTTATCCCGGCGCAAACGGATCCTTCACTCTGTATGAAGACGAAAACGACACCTACAATTACGAAAAGGGCCTCCACTCCACAATTCCCTTCTCCTGGGATGACACCTCCCACACGCTCAACATCGGCGATCGCACCGGCTCCTTCCCCGGAATGCTCGAAAACCGCACCTTCCGCGTCGTCTTCGTCAGCGAAAATCACGGCACCGGCGGCGCTCTCACCCCAGCCACCGACAAAACCGTCCAGTACTCCGGAAAGAAGCTCGCGATAACACGCTAAGATGCGGGCCTTGCTTGCCTCCCATAAATATGGGAGCATTACTTCATGAAGACGACCCTCGAAATTCCGGACGCCATCTTCCGCCGCGCAAAGTCAAAAGCCGCGGAAAGAGGCATTCCCCTGCGCCAGTTCGTCACCGAGGCCGTCGAGGACAAGCTGAAGAATTCCTCCTCGACTGCCGAGCGGCCCTGGATGAAGCACGTTGGCAAGCTCAAACACCTGCACAAAGAAATCGAACAGATTGACCGCGACATTGAAGACGCCTTCGAAAGAATAGAACCGGAAATGTGGACCCCGGAGCCTAAGGATTGATTCTGGATACAAACGCGGTCTCTTCCATGGCCAAGGAGGATCCCGGCGTTGTCGCGGCAGTAGGATCTGCAGTTCCTCTGGCTCTACCTGTGCTGGTCATTGGTGAATATCGTTACGGGATCGCACTGTCTCAGGTCAGTGTGCGTTTGGCAAAATGGTTTGAAAACTTAATTGCCGATTGCTTGGTGCTTGAGGTCACCAACGAAACGACCCGTCACTACGCCGCGATCAGAGTTGAACTGAGACAGATTGGCAAGCCGATTCCAGTAAATGACATCTGGATCGCCGCCCTCTGCCGTCAACACAATTTCTCTCTCTTGAGCCAAGACCGCCATTTCGACGTCGTGCGTGGATTGAAGCGCGTCGGCTGGTAATTCCTTTCCGTGGATTCTGCGCTACGTCACCCCCGCCGATTGGAGTCCTCTCATCAATTAACTCTCTTGACAAATACGTTTCGCCCGCCTATCGTTTTGGCCTCCCGCTAGAACGTCCTTCACTGAGGTGACACACCATGAAAAAACGCATCACACTCCCAGGCAGTAACCGGCAACCGCTTGCAGGCGCCAAAGTTGTCGGTGCCGTGGATGCCTCCATGCGCATCGAGATCACGCTTCAACTCAGACGCAAGCCCGGCGCTAATCTCGAAGCCACAGTTGACAAACTCTCTTCGCAATCGCTTGCCGATCGGAGATATCTGACACGCACGGAACTCGCCAGTCAGGCCGGTGCCGACCCCGAAGACGTCGCTAAAATCGACAGCTTCGCCCACGAGCACCGGCTGACCGTGGTTGAAGCCAATATCGCGCAGCGAACCGTCAAGCTCGCCGGAACCGTCGCCGATCTGAGCGCCGCGTTTGGCGCGAAACTGAAGCGCTACAAAGCGGGCGCCGTCTCCTACCGCGGCCGTACGGGCACCCTCACCATCCCCGAAGATTTAAGCGGCATCATCGAGCGCGTTCTTGGTCTCGACGACCGCCCCGTGGTCGAGACGCATTTCCGTCTCTTGGACAAGACGTCAGCTTCGGCGCTCCGTCGCTCCGTGAAGCGCGGACAAAAAGCCGCCGCATCCGCCCGCGCGGCCGTACCCGGTCAGCCACGAAGCTTCTCGCCTCTGGAACTTGCGGACATCTACAACTTTCCCCCGGGCCTCGACGGCACCGGACAGACTGTCGCCCTCATCGAACTAAACGACGTCGACCCTCAGGGAAATCCTACCGGCGCCGGCTACGCCACTTCCGATCTCGACACATTTTTCAAGGGCCTCGGCTTCAAATCTACCCCGAGCGTCAGCGCCGTCGGCGTCGATGGCGGCACTAATCTTCCCGGCAAGGATGCCAATGCCGACGGCGAAGTCACGCTCGACATCGAAGTAGCCGCGGCCATTGCCCCCGGCGCAACGTTCGCCGTCTACTTCGGCACGAACACCGACGACGGTTTCATACAAGTAGTTTCCGCCGCCGTCCACGATGACGTGCGCAAACCCTCGATCATCTCTATCAGTTGGGGGCAAGCCGAGGAAACCGCCACTAGTCAGATGCTGCAAGGACTTCAGCAAACCTTGCAGGAAGCAGCCGCCCTCGGCGTCACTGTCTGTGTCGCGGCAGGCGATGACGGCTCTCCGGACATGCAGAAACAGGTCTGGGACAAGAAACCCCACGTGGATTTTCCCGCTTCGAGCCCGTTCTCTCTGGCTTGCGGTGGGACCACCCTCGATTCTTCGTCGTCCTCCAATTCCCCCGTAGAAACGGTCTGGAACCGCGGCGTCAAGGGTGGCTCTACAGGCGGCGGCGTCAGCAATTTTTTCCCAAAGCCTTCTTACCAATCGAATGTGAACGTTCCTCCGCCGGCCAACGCTAACGGCGGCCGCGGAGTTCCCGATGTCTCTGCTGACGCCGATCCCTTCACCGGCTACAACGTGGTGATTGGCGGGCAGGAGCAGCCTATCGGTGGAACCAGCGCCGTTGCCCCGCTCTACGCCGGGCTAATTGCACGCATCAACCAGAACCTGACCGGCGGCGGAGGCAATCCTGTCGGCTTCGTCAACCCGCTCTTGTATTCGCAAGCTGCGCCAGCCGGCTCTTTCCATGACATCACTTCAGGCAACAACGATATCTATAACGCCTTGAAGGGTAAATTTACCGCCGGCCCAGGATGGGATCCTTGCACCGGGCTGGGCTCCGTCGACGGCGCTAAGTTGCTCGCCTCCCTCTCGGGCCAACAATCCAAGAAGGCGAAGGCTTAGCCGTTCCGCATTTCGCGAACTGCTGGAAAGAATAGTCGCGGCTCGAAACTTCCGTGGAGGGGGCGTGCGTCCCCCGCCTCCTTCACTTAAATTTCTTGAGCACCTTATCTTTCACCAATTTTGCTTCATTCTCCATCAAAAGCAGATCCGCTTCGAACTCATTCTCTATCTTGTCGATTCGTTCGTGCAGATCATCGTCTTGCATGAGCAACGCCGCTCCGTGCATCGCTGACCTCTGCAAGTCAGAGATGGGTTTCTGCTTCGCTCCAAGAAATCTTGAATGAAAGATGGAGTGCGCCTCTGCTTTCAAGTCTTCAAGCAGGGACGATCCCGGCTTCGCAATGAACGGCTTATCCGTCCGTGCGTTGTTCAAAGTCAGCGCAGCGCCGACGTCATCTGCCGCTGCTTGCCGCAATCCAAGCTGATTTTTTTGCAGCGCGAAGCAATTCACGACCGTGCTCAGCACCGAAGTATGCTCGAAAACGCAGTTAATCCGCGTTTGCGGCGGTGTGTACGCCGAGACGGCAATCGCCGGTACCCGCGGCCCGAGCCGATCAAAATTGAATCCAGTGCCGCCTGGCTTATCTGCGGAGATGACCTTTCCGTCCCCGCTGGGATTGATCGCCACCTTGCAGTTGCCCGACGTGGGCGGTGGCACATGGTCGTAGCAGCCGCCATGTTCGTCAAACAATACAATCAGCAGCGTGCTTTCCCAATCCGGGCTGTTGCGAATTGCGTCATACACCGTCCAGAGCAGCGCCTCGCCTTTGTGAAGGTTCGCCGGGCCATAAAACTCGTAGAGGTTGCTCTCCGGGTGCATATCGGTTTGCGCGCCCCATACGATCGAATCAAAATAAATGGGCTCGATAAACGAATAGTTCGGCAAACCGCCTTTTCTTCCCGAAGCCGCTACGAACTCCTTTAAATGGGCAAAGTGTTCCGTCACCGCGTATTTCCAGAGCCGCTTCTGCGTCAAAAGCGTGAAGCTTTCCAGCAGCCAGCTTCCGCAATAAATCTTCCAGCTCTTTCCCGCGCTTTCTAATAAATCGAAAATGGTCGGCGTTTCGTTGACAAAACACAGCCCGCCGCCTCCATTATTCACATAGCCTGAAGACGTCCCCGCATGCACGAACGACCGGTTGCAAAATGTCTGCGTCGGTATCGATGCGAACCAGTGATCGAAGACCGCGTAGTTGTGCGCCAACGCCGAAAGCACCGCCACGGTTTTCGGCGTCAACGAATTCATGATGATCGCCGGGTCCTTCGGCTTCTCCTTCTGATCGGCGTAATTCCGGATGAATCCCTGCATGTTCGCGGGTTGCGACGGATGGGGAGGGACGTCTTTCGCTGCGATGAGGGGCACGTCGTACAACTGGCTGTAAACAGCCTGGTAAGGCTCACCGGGATTTGGCTGTGGCCCACGCGGGTCGAACGATTTTCCCGCCGGCACGACGCTCCCGTCCGGCGCGCGATTCGATAGCTTTTTGCCCGACAATCCCTCGAAATTTTGCGGAACCTTGTCGTAGGGCGCTTCGTTTTCCGGATCGTACAGCCAGCCCAGCAAATTATCGAACGAGCGATTCTCAAACATCAGGACAACGACATGCTCAATCTTGCTCAGGGAATTCGTTTCCGCTCCCACAACATTTCTCCCTTTATCGTCGCTTCCGCCAGGAGGATAACTGTTTCGGAGCGAACCTTGCTTCGCGCGCCAACGTAGATGCGCCTGTACCGACGCGTTAGTTAAGATTGGGTGAATGTATCACAGAGAGCCGCGGCGAGCGCACGGGGAGATATCTCCCTATTCTTCGCATAGCGCGTGATTCAGAGAGGAACGTTGGGTGGAAAGCTTGACCCTACTTTTGCTATTTGTAGACGCTCATGCGCAGCGGATCCGCTGGCCGATCCACAACCAACTCCGCATGCTCGCGCCTAAACGTTTCGGCAATATGGCAGTTCCAGCAGACGGGCCAATGCGTCTTCATCGTTTCTTGCAGCTTTTCGGCTGGGATTTCGCTCCACTGCACCGTCTTCCGCTGCTCGTTCACAAGCGCTGGCGGATGGTCGTGCCAATGCAGTTCACCAAAGGGTTTGTGGCAGTACGCGCACTGTTGCCCCTGATACCACTGATTGACGATCGTCGAAACCAGACAAGCCTTCGGCGCCTCTTCGATCTGTTGCAAGCACTCTTGCCCGCAGACTTCTCTCTCGGGCCAGCGCGAGCATGCGCTCAGCTTCAGATGCTCCTGCCCAAGCGCGGCTTCCACCGCCGCGTTGCCGGCTGCCACGCGCACCGCGGCTGCGTGGTGCGTCTCCGGACACGAGACAATTCTCTTTCCTCGAAATTTCAGATACGTACGTAGGGCTCGGCTCAATCTAAACGCCAGAACACCTGCTGCCAGTATCACCAGGGCATAAAGGATATACGTCATCGCTTGTTCCCTTCCGCCGCTGGGCCAAACAAACCCAGTGTGCCAACCCGCATCGAAATCTTTCGGCGGCTCGGGAGCAACCGGATTCTAACGGTCGATTGCCCCCCAGCTCGGCACTGGAGTCATATCCCGAGCCGCCACTACGTTTTCACAATGACATGCTCTATCCCATACGGCTGTGCCGTCGCGCACCCCGCGGAGTGACCTGCGTCACAAAATCCCCAGGAAGTACCAAAACGTTCTGCTTGACCTGCGCAATGAGCGGGTCTACGCTCGCCCCAATCGGTCGGGGGCCTTCATGCATTTCTTCTGCGAAGGGGCCCGGAATTTGGCGCTGGTGCACGCTCGAGTACGAGCTAGCGAAAGCTCGTGCCTGCGCGTCCTGCGATTCGCTGCTCCCCTCGCGAGATTCTTCCTGCCCGTACCTCTTTTCTTGGTGGGTGCTCTTCCCGCTTGCCCCCAGGACAACGGAAGCGAGGTCACTGAGTTCCACGGCAGGGGATCCGAGATTACGGTGACCGTCCACGATAGTTCGGGAGAACCGATCTCCTCGGTGGCGCTGGTGAAACTCTACCGCGACGGAACCATGCTAAGCCGGCAGGGCGAGACTTCCCGCGGAAGCGCCCTGTTGGTCGTGAACAATCTCGGTGAGTTCACCGTTATTGTCGAAGCGCCGGGATACCAAAGCGCGCAAAAGGAAGTCTCGGTTCAAATCACGGGACGGCTGCAGGTCGACATTTATCTTCGGCGCCTTTTGTCCGCCAAAAGTCCGGAAGGAGTTCCCGGAAGACCGCTGCTCGCGCCGAAAGCAAAAGAAGCGATGGAAAAAAGCTTGCAGGCGTTAGGCGCAGACAAGCTAGGTGAAGCAGAAAAGTATGTCAGCCAAGCGATGCGACTGGCGCCCAGTCATCCCGACGTGTTGTACGTGCAAGGCGTGGTGTGGTTGAAAGAGCGCAAGTGGACGCAAGCGCAAGACGCGCTGGAAAAAGCCACGCAGATCGATCCCAGTCATGCTCGTGCTCTTGCTGCTTTGGGAATGGCGCTCTGCGATCAAGGGAAATGCGATGCGGCCATCGAGCCGCTGCAAAAGTCGCTCCAACTGGATCCAGCTGGCACATGGGAAATGCGCTGGACGCTGGCGAAGGCCCACTACCAACATGCCCAATATGAAGACGCGCTGAAAATGTCGATGGAAGCGCTGGCCGCGTCGAACGGAAAAGCGCCCGAAATCGCGCTCCTGGTAGCGCAATCTCTTACAGCCGTCGGACGCTACGAAGAGGCTGCGCAACTGCTCCGCGAATTTCTGCGCGATCACCCCGACCGCCGCGAAGCCGCCACCGCCCAACGCTGGCTAGAGCGCCTCTCCGCCAGCGCCAAAATCCAGCCGAGCCCGCATTGAGTCTAAGCGTTCGTGCCGCCGTCGACGGTCAGATTCGCCCCGGTAATGACCGAACCGCTTCCAGACTAGTGATTTGCCGAAGAATGGGCAGACGCTGCCAGAGGCGGGAGGGGAGTTGTGTCGCGGATGCCGGAACCCTCCATGATTGTATAGATCGAATCGGCTGCAACATTTTCGAGCTTCTCAACTTTGCCGCTGGGCCAGCGGATTTCTACCGAGTCGATTTTTGTGGATTTGCTGAGGCCGAAGTGGAGGCGAAGATCGTTTTGGGAGAGGTAGCTTCCGCCGCCACGGACTTCGGCGATTTGGCGAACGCCGGCGCACTGGATAGTGACACGGGCACCGATGGCGGCACGATTGCTCTTCGTGCCGATCAATTTGAAGAGCACGCGGTGATTGGGTGCGGTGTTTTGGTTGAGCAGGAGGGTGGGTGGTTCACCCACGTTGATTAGGACTACGTCGATGTTGCCAGTGTTAAAGATATCGCCGAAGGCCGCGCCGCGACGCGATTTTAGCGGCAGATCAGCGAGGCCAGCTTCCTTCGAGACTTCGTCGAAGGTGCCGTCGCGGTTGTTGCGCTCGAGAAAAATGGGTTGGCGGTAGTGCGGGTTGTTATCGAGGGAATCGATTTGCGGATAGACGTGGCCGCAGGCGATCAAGAGATCAAGCCAACCGGTATTGGCCATGTCGAAAAAACTGGTGCCCCAACAGACATCCTGATAACTCGGGCGTCCAACACCCGAAGGCCAGCTCACGTCCTCGAAGCCGTTTGCGCCAGTGTTGCGCCAGAGCGCCTTGGGCTGCTCCTGAAATGTTGTGATGAATAAACTGAAGTGGCCGGTGTGGTCGTAGTCGGCGAAGTCGACGCCCATATTTCCGAGCTGCGATCCGTCGCCACCAAGAGAAATTCCAGCGAGCATGCCGACTTCGGAAAACGTCCCGTTGCGATTGTTGTGATAGAGATAGTTGGGGACGGAATCGTTGGCGACGACGAGATCGGGCCAGCCATCGTTGTCGTAATCGGACCACATGACGCCGAGGCCGTAGTAACCAATTTGATTGTGCACTCCGGCTTTTGCGGAGACTTCCTCAAACGTGCCGTCGCCGCGATTGTGGTAGAGAAGATCGCTCTCGCCTTCGAGGCCCCAGGGGCCGCATTGCACCTGGAGTCCTTTATATAAACAAAATTTGTTGCTCCCTGGCTCCGGCATGTGGGCGAGGTCCATGTGGACGTAGCGCGAGACAAACAGGTCGACCTTGCCGTCGCGATCGTAATCGCCCCAGGCGGCCCCGGTGCTGAAGCCCCCACCGCGGACGCCGGCCTTTTCGGTGACATCTTCAAACTTGCAATCCCCGAGATTGCGGTAGAGAACGTTGCCACCGTAGCCGGTGACGAACAGGTCCAGCTTGCCGTCGTTGTCGTAGTCGGCGACGGCCACGCCCATTCCCCAGCCGGGGCGCGTGAGGCCAGCTTGCTTGGTGATGTCCTTGAAGGTGCCGTCAGGCTCTTGATGATAAAGAGTGACCATGGGATCGCCGCCTTTTTGGTAGCGGTCGACGGTGGAGCCGTTGACGGTGACGATGTCGAGGCGGCCATCGTCATCACAGTCGAAGAGCCCGGCGCCCCCGCTCATGGATTCGATGATGTAGCGCTTTTCGCCGGTGGAGATGTGGGAGACCGTGAGGCCAACGGCCTGGGCGATGTCTTTGAATTTTGGGATTGCGGAGAAGCCGGGGCGGTTCCCTTTGGGGACGGGGAGTTTTGCGGAAGGCGGAAGAGGGACAGAGGTGCTTTGGGCGCGAAGGGGTTTCGGTGTCGTGGAACTTAGGAGCAGCAGAAGGGAAAGGATAAGAAGAGCGAAGACGCGAGAGCGATAGCCGAGCATCGCAGGCATTCTAACGCAAAGGAATAGCGCGCCCAAGCGATGTGGGCCAGGAATGGAACTTGGTTAACCATAACTGGATACCCCCCCGGGTTTTTGTGTAAGTATTCATTCTAAAGGGAGATAAAGTTGTTTGTTTTGATACACTTTCGTAAGTATTGATTCTAAAAGCTTTACAAGGAAAGAGGCGGGAAGAACAATGCGGGTGGCCGAGGAAAAAGCGGATTATTACCTAGATTTGGATATACGATAGAAAGAACTTTTTGTCAAGGAAAAAGAAGAATCATGAAGAATTCATGGGTCGCGGCGGTGCGCTCCAGGTTTTGCGACGTCTAAGTCGTCTGAGTTGTTCAAGATGCGACGCGGGCGGGGCGGCGGGATCCGAAAGAATGGCAGGTACGCAGTGAACGGAGAGTAATTGGAGGAAAGGCATTTGCGGAGCGGACTGGAACAGCGGAAGGGGAGTTCCCTGCTATACTCGCGGCAAGAAAATGGGCTGGTGAGCGGAGCAGGACGCAGACCGGCTGGTGCTGCAAGAGGAAGAAAACACTGCGAAAGATTGTCGAGGGCGTCTCAATGACACCGACGCAAAAGAAGAAGGCCGGTCCGCGTAGAGAGAACAAGAAAGTCACCTTGAAGACGGTGGCGAAGCATCTTGGGCTGGCGGCCGGCACGGTTTCCGCCACGCTGAATAACTCTCCCGCATCGCGTTCCATTCCCGAACATACCAAAGAACGAATCCTTGCAGCGGCGAAGGAGTTGAACTACCGGCCGGACTTTTTTGCGCGGACGCTACGGATGAGGCGGACGTTTACGATAGGAGTGATTGCGGAAGAGATCGGGGACGCCTACGGATCGCAAGTGATCAGCGGGATTGAGAAGTATTTAACGGGGCAGAACTATTTTTTCCTGACTGTGGTGCACCGGCACGATCCGAAACTTCTGGAAACCTATTCGCAGATGCTGGTGGAGCGAGGTGTGGAGGGATTCATTACCGTTGATACGTCCATTTCAGCGGAGCCCTCGCTGCCGACGGTGGCTGTCGCGGGGCACCGAGAGATCGCCGGCGTAACGAATATTGTGCTGGACCACAAACGGGCGGCGCGGTTGGCGTTGGAACACCTGCAAGAGTTGGGGCACGAGAGAATTGCGTTTTTGCAGGGGCAGGTTTTCAGTTCGGACTCGGAAGAGCGTTGGAATGCGATTTGCGAAGTTGCGGCAGAGTTGGGGATTAGGATCCTCCCGGAGCTGACGATACGGATCGAGAGCAAGGATTCGACACCGGAAGTGGGGTTCCCCGTGACGAAAGCGTTGCTTGCGAGGAATGAGCCGTTCACGGCGCTGTTTGCGTACAACGATATCTCGGCGATTGGGGCGATATGGGCGCTGCGTGAAGCTGGATTGCGTGTGCCGCAGGATGTGTCGGTCGTGGGATTTGACGATATTCCCGGAGCGGCGTTTGCGAATCCGGGATTGACGACCGTGCGGCAGCCTTTGTTGCGCATGGGGGAGATCGCGGCACAGACGCTGGTCAATCAGCTTGAAGGACACGAAGAGGGGCTTGCGGGAATTGCGATCGAACCGGAGTTTGTGGTGAGGGATTCGACAGCGAGAGTGGCCGCCGCGAAGGTTTTGAGGTTTTCGAATTGAGGGGGAATTGCTTTCGCCCAGCTCTACGCCGGGGCGCAACTATACTCACGGTTTGGAGAGAAACTCGCTGAGAAGCAGGTGGAAATGGTGGACGCCGTTTTCGCGTTTGACGGAATAGCGGCCGCGGTCATAGGTCGAAGAGTTTAATCCCCGCTGGACACTTCTACACAGTTCGATATCTTCCTGCTGGACTTCATCGCTGAAGGCGACGGCGCGTTGAATGCGTTCGCGGACTTTTTCGGAATTCGCTTCGTGGAAAAACCATTCGAAGATGGTGAGGGTTTTGTCGTGGGAGAGCGGGACGATCAGATTTGTGGAGAGATTGTCGGGATAGATGTTGAGCATGAGATTGGGAAAAATCCAGAAATAGAGTGCTTCTTGAAGGCCAGTGCTTGGCGGGTAGAAACGTTCGGCTCCGTCTTCCGGTTTCATCGCGCGAATGGGGGCAAATTGCTGCGAATAGTAGCGGTAAGTGTCGGTGCGGTATTGCGAGTAATCGATTTCGCGCATTAAGCCGGGATGCGCGATGGGGATGTGGTAGCCCTCGAGATAGTTGTCGACGTAAACCTTCCAATTGCAATCGATGATGTAATCGCGACGCTCGGCGGATTGCAAGCCCTGGAATTGGAAGCGGCGGGCTTGTTCGGGAATTTTGCCAAGATAGGCGGAGAGCGGCTCGGCGTTTGGATCGAAGTTGACGAAGATGAGTTGCTCCCAAGTTTCGAGGCGCAGCGGAAACATGCCCATGGTGCTGCGGTCGAAAAATTCGACGCCTTCGACGTCGGGAGTGCCAATGAGGCGGCCGTCAAGGGTGTACGTCCAGCCGTGATAGCCGCAGCGAAGGACATTTTTGCAGCCGCTGCCGCAGGCGATAGGGCCGGCGCGGTGGCGGCAGACGTTGCTGAAGGCGCGGAGCGTGCCCTCTTTATCACGGACGACGACGACCGGTTCGCCAATCACATCCGCAGTGAAAAAAGTCTCTGCATCCGCGATGGTACGTTCTACGCCGTTCTGTTCTCCGCACGGCGTGTTGAGAGTGCCCACGAGTTGCCAGGTGCGCCGAAAGATGCGCGCTTTCTCGGCCTCAAGAACTGCAGGATCGGTGTAGAACTTCGAAGCTAGCGTGTGCGCGCATTCGATTTGTTCATGAACGCCGAGCTTCATGGGCGGAGTAGTCATGGAGAGAGCCAACAGTCTACCGTCGAAAGTTGAACGTTAAAAGTCGAGCACAGACTGAAGTCTGTGCTACTTAGAATTTGCGGGTTTCCTGGCGGGACCAGCGTTCGACAACGATTTTGGATTCGGTGTAGAACTCGACGGCGTCGCGGCCCTGGCCGTGGAGGATGCCGAAGAAACTTTCTTTCCAGCCGCTGAAGGGGAAATAGGCCATGGGGGCGGCAACGCCGATGTTGATGCCGATGTTTCCAGCGGGCGCTTCATAGCGGAAACGGCGGGCGGCGGCGCCGTTGGTGGTGAAAAGAGAGGCTTGATTGCCGTAGGGACTGCGGCGGAGGAAGTCCATGGCTTCATCGATCGAGTTGGCGTGGATGAGGCTGAGGACGGGGCCGAAAATTTCCGTGTTGGCTAGCTGGCTGGTCGATAGGAGGCCATCGAGAACGGTTGGAGTGAGGAAACTGCCGGATTCGTGATTCGGGATTTTCGTGTTGCGGCCGTCGAGAATGGCCTTAGCGCCTTCGCCGACGCCAGCGGCGATCAGGGATTCGATGCGGCGCTTGCTATCGCCAGAAATGACAGGGCCCATCTGGATGCCGGGTTCGAGGCCGTAGCCAACCTTTAGAGTGGAAGCCGAGTGCGCGATGGAATCGCGAAACGTTTTTTGAGCGTCACCGATGGTGATGGCAACGCTTACGGCGAGGCAGCGCTGGCCGGCGCAGCCGAAGGCGCTGTCGCTGATGATTTGCGTGGCAAGTTCCATGTCGGCATCGGGAAGTACGATGACGTGATTTTTTGCGCCGCCCTGGCACTGCATGCGTTTGCCGCTGGCGGCGGAGCGCATGTAGACGTGCTTGGCGACGGGCGTGGAGCCGACGAAGCTGATCGCGCGAACTTGCGGATGATCGCAGAGCGCGTTGACGACGTCTTTGCCCCCGTTGACGAGATTGACCACGCCTTTGGGAAGGCCGGTCTTTTCGAGGAGTTCGAAAGCGCGAATCATGCTGAGGGGAACACGCTCCGAGGGCTTGAGCACGAAAGTGTTGCCGCAGGCGATGGCGTAGGGGAGGAACCAGTAGGAAATCATCGCGGGAAAATTGAAAGGGACGATGGCGGCGACGACGCCGAGCGGCTGGCGGATTTGCATCTCGTCGACGCCGGGAGTGACGTCTTCGAGGTTATAACCCTGCATCATCATGGGAATGCCGCAAGCGACCTCGACATTTTCGATGCCGCGGCGCAACTCAGCCTTGGCTTCGCCAAACGTCTTCCCGTTTTCCATCGTGATCAGCCGCGAAAGTTCGTCGAGATGCTCTTCCAGAAGATTCTTCAGCTTGAAAAGATATTGCACGCGCTCGCCTGGGGGAGTGCGGCGCCAGGCGGGAAACGCATCAGCGGCAGCCTGCACGGCGGCATCCACGTCGGCGGGGGAGGACATCGGCGTGCGGGCAAGGAGCTCGGTGGTGGCGGGATTTGTGACGTCGAAGAAGTCGGAGGACGAGGGGCGGCTCCAAGCGCCGTTGATGTAGTTTTGGAGATCGGTGACTTGCGCGGTTACGGCGCTGCTCATGGCTTGCTCCTTAGTACTCGCCCTGGAAGAAGTGCGGGCACCAGTCGTCGAGAATGTTCGCGTTTGGTAGTTTACCAAAGAACTGTAAGGTTGCGGGATGAAGGGCTGCGGCGACACATCAACAACCCAGCCTGATGCGGTCAAGATTCAATCGGGACGCGACGGTTTTCCTTGGCATCCCGATAGACGTGGTAGGCGAGCCAGGCGACGGTGGCGAGCATGCCGAGCCAGCCGAGCGCGCGCATGGTGTGGCCGATTTGCTGATCGTGGATAAGGATGTCCCATTGGGTGAAGAGAATCGTCCAGTCGCTATCGTCGGCACCGACGAGCGGCAGTGCGGAGACGCGGGCGTCGGACATGTACGTGCCGATGTAAAGAAAATTTTCGAAAAACCAGAAGCTGCAGAACGCCACGGCGGTGGTTTCGCGCTTCCACCAGAAATAGGCGAAACACAGAAGCGGGACGATGAGTTCGCCAAGCGTACCGCCGAGAATCCTTATGGTGTCGCCGAACCAACTGAAGAAAAAATGGCCGCCTTCGTGAATCATGAGATTTGCGTAGTCGATGATCAGGAAACCACTGGTGTTCGCTGCCGCATAAAGAAGGAAGAGGAAGTAGAAGACTAGCCAAGCGATGCCAAAGGGGCGAAAGATGGGCTTCATCTCTGGGAAATCATCGCCGAGGAAAGACATAGTTGCAGAGTAACAAGCATTTTTGAGGCGCAGAAGAAAGGTACGATGTGAAGTTTCCTGTTGATAGACAGGGCGTCGAAAAGCGTGAATGCGGAAAAGTTGCTTGAGAGTATGGAGAAGAAAAACCGGGAGGAGCAAGCCCCTCCCCTGCAAAGACCTAACGGTGTGGGAGAGAGGCGAGGGCTTCGTAGGCGGCGCCGAGGAGTGGGGCGGACTCATTGAGAACGACGGAGACGGGGATGTCGCTGAGCAGGCCTTCGAATTTCCATTTGTCGCGGAAGGCGGCGAAAAAGGTGCCGTCTTTAATTTTTTCGATGATCTTGACCGCAATGCCACCAGCTACATAAACGCCGCCGAGGGCGAGAACTTTGAGAGCGAGATTGCCCGCTTCCGAACCGTAGATGGCGGTCCAGAGATCGAGAGTATCGGCGCATACGGGGCATTCCTTGGAGAGACCGAGCTTGGTGATTTCGGGAGCAGGATCCATGCCGGGATCTTCGAAGGAATGATGCCTGACGTCTGGTGCGAGGAATTCATGAATAGTGCGGAAGCCGCGGCCGGAGAGGATGAGCTCCCAACTGACTTGAGGATAGCGGCGGCGCATGTAGCGGAGCAGTTCGATTTGTTGTTCGGTATGCGGGGCAAAATCAGAGTGGCCGCCTTCGGAAGGCACAACGCGGTAGCGAGCGCCGTCCCAAACGAGAATGGATTGGCCCAAGCCGGTGCCGGCGGCGAGAAGCGCGCGCGTACCGCCGTACTCGGGCTTGCCGGGATTCAGGATGCAATATTCTTCGGGAGCGAGATGTTCGATGCTGTGGCCGGTGGCGCCAAGATCGTTCATGAGCACAACGTCGGAAAGTTTCAGTTCGCTGGCAAGGACGGCGGCATCCACGGTCCAGGGAAGATTGGTGGCGCGAACGCGGTTATTAATGACAGGGCCGGCGACGCCAAAGCCGGCGGCGCGAACTTTTTCTTTTGTGAGATGAGGCGCTGCCTGAAGAGAAAACTCGCGAACGATCAGGTCAAATTGAGCGAAATCCTTGCTCGCAAACCGCTGCTTGAAGACGGGAGTGAGCTTGCCGCCTTTCTCAGAGAAGAGCGCAAGATTGCATTTCGTGCCGCCAACGTCACCCGCAAGAATCACCGAATGCCTCCGTCAAGCTGCCGTTCGCTATCGCCGCTGGGACAGAAAACTATGGGTTGAACCACTGCCTGCCGTCTCGTTCGAGCAAGAGATCGGATTCGCGCGGGCCCCAGCTCCCGGCGGTGTACTCCGGGACCTTGCCGGTTCGCGCGGCGCTCCAAACATCGAGAATGGGATCGACGAGAGACCAAGCGGCTTCGACGTTGTCGCCGCGATCGAAAAGCGTTGCGTCGCCGCGCAGACAATCGTTGACGAGCGTGGCATACGCGCTGCGCGAAGCGTCGCCAAAACCTTCCTTGTAGCTGAAATTCATGGTCACGTTGCCGATGCGCATGTCCGTGCCGGGCCGCTTGGCGCCGAAGGAAACGGAGATGCCTTCTTCCGGCTGGATATTAAGGATGAGGCGGTTCGGCTCGATTTCGCGGTCACGAAAAACAATGTGCGGGGCGCAGCGAAATTGAATCATGATTTCCGTGCTGCGAGTGGCGAGGCGCTTGCCTGTGCGGAGATAAAAAGGCACGCCGGCCCAGCGCCAGTTATCAATCAGCAAGCGGGCAGCAACGAAAGTCTCGGTGCGAGAGGTCTGGCTGACACCGGGTTCTTCGCGATAGCCAGGCAGGCGCTTGCCATCAAGCTGGCCGGGGGCGTATTGGCCGCGCACCACGGATTGCGCGACCATCTCGAGATTGAACGGGCGAATCGATTGCAACACTTTGAGTTTTTCGTTGCGCACCGAGTTCGCGTCGAAGGATGCGGGAGGCTCCACGGCCACGAGCGAAGTCAGCTGCAGCACGTGGCTCTGAATCATGTCACGCAATGCGCCCGCGGTTTCGTAAAAGCCGCCACGGCGTTCCACTCCCAGCGTTTCCGCCGCGGTGATCTGCACGCAATCCACGTAATTCCGATTCCACAGTGGCTCGAAGATCCCATTGCCGAAGCGGAGAACGAGTAAATTCTGAACGGTGTCTTTGCCGAGGTAGTGGTCGATGCGGTAGACCTGCTGCTCTTCGAACACGTTAAGAACAGTCTTGTTCAGTTCCTTGGCCGTGGCTAGATCGCGGCCAAAGGGCTTTTCGATAATGATCCGCGTCCAGGAGTTCGGCGAGGAGGGTCGCGACAAGCCGGCGCGACCAAGTTGCTCGACGATGTGCGGGTAGACTTCCGGCGGAGTGGAAAGATAAAAGAGGCGATTGCCGCCGAGTTTCTTTTCCGCTTCGAGCTCCGCGAGGCGCTTCACGAGGGCCTCGTACGCTTGCGGATCCGAATAATCGCCGGAGCTGTAGTAGAGACACGAAGCGAACTCATTCCATTGCTTCGGATCAATCTGGCCAAGCTCGGACATGGTCTTCGCGGCTTCACCGATGGTCGTGCGAAAACTTTCATCGCTCATCGAGGTGCGCGCGAAACCCACGATGACGTAACGGGACCCGAGAGAATTATGAATAGCGAGATCGAACATCGCGGGAATGACTTTGCGCTTGGCTAAATCGCCTGAAGCGCCAAACAACACGACGGCGCAAGGTTCCGCCGTGCCGCCATAAAGACTTCCAGATCGGTTGGATTCGTCAGCCATGAGTGTCCTCAGCTCGTTTGCGCGATGGCCGCACCTGATAGCGGCGCATGAAACTATACCTCAACACCATGCTTTCGAAGCTCGGAACGCAGCTGGTCCGCATTTTGGTGGTGAATCACGTTGAACCCCAGACGCCGGGGACTCTCCAGATTGAGCGCCCGGTCGTCGATGAAGACGCACTGCTCCGGCGGGCGTTGTGTGACCTCGAGAGCAATCCGAAAGATGGCTTCTTCGGGCTTGCGCGAACGAACGTAGCAAGAGCTGAAGAAGACGGAGAAATCGCGGCGGAGATGAAACGCTTCGATACGGTATTGGTTGAGCTCGAAGGGCTCGTTATTGATGGAGCCGATGAAGTATTTGCCGCTGTGCGCGGCGTCGGTGAGGACCGCACGGGTATCTGGATATTCTTTGGATTGGGCAAACATAAAGGCCGTGAATTCTTCGCGAGAAAACGAACGCGTTCGGTAAAAGAGGGTGCGGTCGAGATATTCATTCAGCGTGATATGGCCGGAATCGAAAGCGGGGAAGGACAAGTCGTGGCGGTCCTGAAATTCTTCATAGTCGAAATGGAAAGCGTCGGCCGCCTCTTGGCGCGAGCCACGGTCCCAGCCGTTGGTCAGTATGACTCCGCCAATGTCCCAGAAGAGGGTGGTGATCTCAGCCAAGTGCGCAGCACCTCGAACCGTGCAGCAAAGACATACATAATAGACGTTTCGCCCCAAGAAAACACGCAAATGGCATAGTTCAAACGGTTCAAATCCGCTGAAGAGCGCGGACATCGGCTGCACTGATTCCCCCGCGAAGACATTTTGTGTATCGGCCGGAGGAGGTATCTCCGAAGGCGGCCATTGGGATGCGGCGATCGCTCCTTATTGATTTGGGTTTGGAGTGGGCTTTGGAGTGGGGGGCGGAGCTGGTTTCGGAGTCTGGACTTCCGCCTTGGGCTGAATGGAGAGCAACTCAATTTCGAAGATGAGCGCCGAGTAAGGCCCGATCGCCCCGCCTGGGCCGCCGCGTGCGCCATAACCAAGTTCTGATGGAATAAAAAGCTGCCACTTCGAGCCGACAGGCATAAGCTGAAGCGCCTCGGTCCACCCCTTGATGACACCGCTCACGGGGAAAGTGGCTGGCCCTCCGTGCTTGGTCGAGCTATCGAATTCCGTGCTGTCGATCAGTGTGCCTTTGTAGTTGCAAACGACGGTGTCCGCCGCGGTAGGCTTGGGTCCTGTTCCCTCTTTCAAGATTTTGTATTGGAGGCCGCTGGGGAGAGTCACGACTCCCTCTTTCGTCTTATTTTCGGCGAGGTACGCTTCACCTTTCTCTTGCATCTTCTTAATCATGTCGGCCTGCAAGGCAGTGAGCGCGGCCCTTGCTTCGTCGTCGGTCAACAGCGTTTTGCCGCCAGTGATGGAATCCTTGATGCCGCGCATCAGAATACTGAGGTCAATGTCAACGGAGTCCTTGTGTATGCTCTTCCCAATATTCATCCCAATCGCGTAGCTTGCTTTGTCCTTCGGCGTTTTTAGCGTCAGGACCGTTGGTGCTGTTGGTTTTTTGGCGGCCGTGGCGCCAGTGCCAGTCTTCGCGGCGGGAGGCTTGGTCGCCGTGGTTGGCGGAGTTTGTGAACTACTTGCCGAAGGAGTCTGTGGAGCGCTTGCCGGCGGAGTTTGCTGTGCCTGCGCGTAGCCAAGGAGCATGATTCCTGCTGCAGTCGCTGCTACCGCTACTGTGATTGGTTTTCGCATAGTTGTATTGTCACACTGCTTTGTGGCCTCCGCAAACCACCTTTATGCAGCCCCATTCATGAATGGTTAATGAACGGCGGGAAAAGCTGCCTCAGGTTGGGCATAGACTAGGCAATTCAGCGAACTTGCAGTATGTTGAGAATTGGCAATCTTGATGAGGTGAATCGAATGGCGAATGAGTCTTGCGATCCCGTTCCGACGCAGAGCGAACAGGCTAAACCCGGTACACGGATGGTGATGTGCGTAAAATTTGGAAAAGAGTTGCCCGGCCTGGACCGCGTGCCCTGGAGCGGGGAGTTGGGAAAGCGCGTTTACGAGAATGTTTCGAAAGATGCGTGGAAGCTGTGGATTGAGCATTCGAAGATGATCATGAACGAGTACCGGCTCAATCCTGTCGACCCAAACTCGCAGCGAATCATGGGAGAGCAGTTGGAACAGTTTTTCTTTGGCGAAGGCGCCAAGCTTCCTGAGGGTTACGTGGCTCCCAAGGCCAAAGGCTAATTCCCTTCCGCTGGTAGACGGCCCGTTACCGGATGTTCGACCAGCAAGCGCGGCGTCAATTCAAAATGAAGCTTGGCGTGGGCTGTGCGAATCGCGCCCTCAACTTCTTGAGCAGAATTTCCTCTCGCAAACAAAAATCCCAGATAGCTGGAACCTTCGGGCCAGGCAGCGATGTAGTCGTGCAAGCGAGCGGTAATTTCGAGCGCGGTGATGCCGGGGACGCCTCGGGCAGATTCTTCGCCCTCGATTTTTTCGAGCACTCCACTTTTGGGCACGGGAATCATCATTACGCCGCTGGCGGCTGCTTCTCTCGGCCAATCACTGCCGCCCATGCCGAGCGCGTGGCACAAGAGCAATTCTTCCAACCCGATGGGTTGGGTGTTTGCGTCTGGAGCAAATCGCAGAGAGCGAGCACAGAGGCCGCCGATGGGGCGCGGCGCAACTTCGAGCGGCCAAACGCCATCGTCATTGATGCGGAACTCCGCGTGGACCGGACCGTGCGAGAGTCCCAGCGCGCGGACGGCATCCGCCGCGCACTTTTCAATTTCGCGTTGCTGTGAAGCGGCCAGCCGGGATGGTGTAACGTAGATGGTTTCTTCGAAGTAGGGACCTTCGAGAGGATCCGGCTTGTCGAATATGGCGAGGACGCGCAACTGACCGTCCGTAAGCAGACCTTCGACAGCTACTTCCTTGCCCGGTATGTAACCTTCCACCAGGATTTGATCGAGGTTTGGCTCGCGGGTCGCGCGGATTTCCGGCGATTCCAGCAAGCGGTGGATGCGCATAACGGCAGCTAAAAATTCTTCGCGGGAATTTGCGCGAACGACGCCTTGGCTAGCCGAAAGCGAGAGCGGCTTGGCGACGCAAGGGTACGAGATGCCAAGCAGAGAGGGCTCCGGAGCCGGATGAATGGGAACAGAGCGAAACCAGGGAACGCGGAGGCCGGCGTCACGAAAAACTTCGCGCATGCGGAGTTTGCTGCGGCAAGCCTCGACGGCGGCGGGATGATTGTAGAGAATTCCCAGGCCGCGTGCGGCGTAGGCGGCTGCAACGGCGGGACGATCGCCGAGGGCGAGAATACCGTCGACGTTTTGCTTTTGATCGCGCACCGCTTCTAGAACTGTGTAGGCCGCTGCGTCAGGCGTTTCGAAGTGGACAGGGATGGCGCGATCGCCCCAGGGATCGTCGAGTTGGTGGCAGCGATCCGTGACAAAGACGAGGTCGACGCCGAGTTTCCGCGCAGCTTCGTCGAAGCTGCGTGTCTGATAGCCGAGTTTAGCGGTGAAGATGAGAAGTCGCGGCATCTGGAGTTTCCGCGTTGCGCTTAGACCCAGCTTCCAGTAACGGGCATCGGCTCTTCCACTTTTTTCGAAACTTGGCCGATCGAGACAAACTGTTCGCGGGTTGGCTCGGCGCAGCAGTACCAGGGCTCGCTGAGAAATGGAACGGCGGCAGCGGTAGACTGCGACGGGCGAAAGGCTGGCGTGTCGAGTCCGGCAGCGGCATGAGCAGCTTTCCATATGCGCGCGAAGACCGCCGAGCGAGATTCTTTTCTGCGATCCCCCTCGGCGGCGATAGCTTGAATAGCATCGCTGAGTGCATCCACTTGCGGATCTTCATGCTTCCATGGATAGAAAAGAGATTGCGGATCAAAGGGGCCGACATTGCGGCGGACTTCGTCCAAGTCCAGCAAGCGTGAACTTTCCGGAATGAGCAAGCGAATGCCAAGTTGGATGGGGGCGACATTTTCGATCAGGGATTCGTCATGGATGACGCGCAGAAGGTCGAGGTAGCTCTCCATCGTTGTCCATTGCGTGAAAGGGACGAACGTGGGATGAAGAGTCATGCCGAGCGAGCGGAACGTACGGACAACATGCAGAAAATCCTCGCGAGTGTGTCCCTTGTCGAGCGCGTCGAGAACTGCGTCATCGAGATATTCGACGGCGCTAATGACAAAAAGGCAGCCGGTTTCTTTCAACTTGGCGAGATGCGCTTCGTACTTTCGGAGATGCTCGACTTTTATCGTGACGTCGTAAGTTACGCGGGGAAACTCGCGATGAAATTCTTCCACAAGCTCCATGGCGTGGCGAATGCCGTTGAAGAAGTCCGGATCGCCGAACGAAATGTGCTGCGCGCCGGAGGCGATTTGCTGGCGGATATCTTGCAGCACGACATCGCGGCTCACGATGCGAAAGACGCCTTTGTAAACCGGAACAATGGGGCAATGGCGACAGAGATGTTTGCAGCCACGGCTGGCCTCCGTGGAACCGACGATGCGAAACCCTCCGCCGGGAAGAACGAGATGAGCATAATTGGCGATCGGCGGCATGCTGGTGCGGTCCGGAACTTCAAAGTTGAGCCGTTCGAGAGAAACCAGCGGTTGCGATTGAGGCGATACTTCACCGCCATCAGCATTTTGCAGACGCTCTGCGAGGTTTGCCAGTTCTTGCTCGAATTCACCGCCGAGAATCGTTGTCACGCCGAGGGCTCGCAAATACGCGCCGTTCATCGGCGCGTACAAGCCATAGCAACAGAGATGCGCGCACGGATTTAATTCGCGCAAAGTGGGGATGAGTTTTGCGGCGAGACGCGTCGCCGTATGCATCGGCAAGTAAATGGCGATCAAACCAGCACCGCGTACGGCGGTTTCGTCCAACGACTGGCGCGAAAGATCGAGACACACGACATTGTGTCCGCGTTTGCGCAGCCAAGCCGCGGGTGAGGCGAGCCCAAAGGGCTGGCGACCAAGTTCGTACGTCGAAATGAGAACGATATTCACGACTGCAACAGTATAGCTGGCTGCCCGCCGCAACGAATCGTTTTCGGTTATCATAGAGGCCTGCTGAGTTGCTGGAAAGGACCGCGAGAATGGCTATTGCCGCAGGGAATTCCTTCGGAACGCGCGACAAACTGAATGTTGGCGCGCAGTCGTTCGATATTCACCGCCTCGAATTTCTTGAAAAGAAAATCTCCTGTAGTCTGGCGAGGCTGCCTTTTTCTCTTCGGATTCTTCTCGAAAATCTTTTGCGCTGCGAGGACGGCCGCTTCGTTCATCCGGAGGACATTAAGTTTCTCGCGAACTGGACGCCAGGAGCCAAAGAGAAAGAAATCGCGTTCATGCCGGCCCGCGTCTTGCTTCAGGATTTTACGGGCGTGCCCGCCGTGGTCGATCTGGCCACCATGCGCGAAGCGATCAAACGCATGGGCGGCAATCCCCGGCTGATCAATCCGCTTTTTCCTGCCGAGCTGGTGATCGACCACTCGGTACAAGTGGACAATTTTGGAAGCGTGAACGCATTTGGCCTAAACGCCGAGCTGGAATTCCAACGCAATATCGAACGTTACGCATTTTTGCGCTGGGGGCAGACGGCTTTTCAGAACTTCAAAGTAGTGCCACCCGATACGGGCATCTGCCACCAAGTGAATCTCGAATATCTTGCGCGCGTGGTTTGTGCGATGCCCTCGGGCAGCAGAGTGGAAGCGTACCCCGATTCCGTCGTCGGCACGGATTCGCACACCACGATGGTGAATGCGCTAGGCGTCTTCGGATGGGGCGTCGGCGGGATTGAAGCAGAAGCAGCGATGCTGGGGCAGCCGTCGTCGATGCTGATTCCGGATGTGGTCGGGTTCCGCTTGCACGGAAAACTTCGCGAAGGATGCACGGCGACCGACCTGGTTTTGACGGTAACGGAAATGCTGCGGAAGAAGGGCGTCGTCGGCAAATTCGTCGAGTTCTGCGGCACAGGGCTCTCCAGTTTGAGTGTGCCAGACCGCGCAACGATTGCGAACATGGCGCCGGAATATGGTGCGACGATGGGATTCTTTCCTGTCGACGAAGAAACGCTCGCGTATCTGCAGTTCACGGCGCGCAAAGCGGAGCAGATTGCGCTCGTCGAGGCGTATTGCAAGGAACAGATGTTGTTCCGCACGGACCAAATGGAAGATCCCATTTTTAGCGACAAGCTGGAGTTGGATCTCGGAACCGTAGAGCCGACTGTTGCGGGACCGAAGCGGCCGCAGGACCGCGTGTCGCTGCGCAATGCGAAGAGTTCCTTCACGAAGGTAGTGGAAGGAACGCCGGTCAAGAATGTTGCGGTGCGGAATAACGGCGACTCGTTCGATCTTTCGAGCGGCGCGGTGGTGATTGCTGCGATTACCAGTTGCACGAATACGTCGAATCCTTCGCTGATGCTGGGCGCGGGGCTGCTTGCAAAGAAAGCAGTCGAGCGCGGACTGCACGTGAAGCCGTGGGTCAAGACGAGTCTTGCTCCGGGCTCGAAAGTCGTGACGGATTATCTCGATGCTTCGGGACTGACAAAATACCTCGATCTACTCAATTTTCACCTGGTCGGATACGGATGCACGACGTGCATCGGCAACAGCGGACCGTTGCCCGACGCGATTGGCGCGGCGATCAAAGACAACAATCTTATCGCGGTGTCGGTACTCAGCGGCAATCGCAATTTTGAAGGACGCATTCATCCGCTGGTACGCGCGAATTATTTAGCTTCGCCTCCCTTGGTGGTGGCCTACGCGCTTGCCGGACGCATGGATATGGATTTGACGACGGAACCGCTCGGCACGGACTCCGCAGGCAAACCGGTGTATCTGCGGGACATTTGGCCCACCCCGGAGGAGATTGAATCGACGGTGCGCGCCTCTGTGACGAGCGAGATGTACCGCAAGGAATACGCCAATGTGTTTGAAGGCGACGCGCATTGGAAGTCGATGCCGGTGCCCGAAGGCGACTTGTACAAGTGGGATCCAAAGTCGACGTACATCAAGCAGCCGCCGTTTTTTGAGAATATGCCGAAGACGCCGCCGGCGCTCGCGGATATTCATGGAGCGCGCGTCCTCGCGATTCTTGGCGACAGTGTGACGACGGATCACATTTCGCCTGCCGGATCGATTCCCGTCGATTCCCCTGCCGGAAAATATCTGATTGCGAACGGGGTGAAGCCGCACGAATTCAATTCGTACGGAGCGCGGCGCGGCAATCACGAAGTGATGATGCGCGGAACGTTTGCGAATATCCGGTTGCGCAATCAACTCGCTCCCGGAACGGAAGGGTGCTGGACGCTCTTCCAGCCGGGCGGCGAGAAGATGACGATTTACGATGCTGCGGTAAACTATCGCGAAGCGGGTGTGCCGCTGGTCGTTCTCGCCGGCAAAGAGTACGGTTCGGGTTCCTCACGCGACTGGGCTGCGAAGGGCACGCGTTTGCTCGGCGCGCGCGCGGTGATCGCGGAAAGTTACGAGCGCATCCACCGCAGCAATCTGGTCGGAATGGGCGTGCTGCCGTTGGAATACAAACCCGGCGAAAACCGTGAAAAGCTTGGGCTGACGGGGCACGAGGTCTTCGAAATAGAAGGTGTGGCGTCGCTCACGCCGAAGAAGGCAATCAATGTGCGCGCCGTGTCCGCGGATGGCTCATCGAAAACGTTTACGGCGATTGCCCGCGTCGATACACCTGAGGAAGTCTCCTACTATCATCACGGCGGCATCTTGCAGTACGTTTTGCGCCAGATGCTCTAGGAGTTGCTCCTTTCATCCGAATGGATTGCGTGTGCGCGGAGAAGAGCGGCAGCAGAGCTGCCACACTCCACATCACCCTGCTTGATTAAGTACGGCCTTCGCGCTTTTGGGCGACTACCAAACCACGTGGGGTTGGCAAGAGAACTACGGAGAGCAAGCCTTCCGCCTCCAGCTTGAGCGCGCCTTCGCGGACCGTTTTCATCAGAGAGCTTGCGTCGTGCATGAGGATGAGCCCGTGCGGGTTCATTTGCGGGAGAAATTTGCGCACTTCCTGTTCGCGCAGCGGGGCGTCGCTGTCGCAGAAAAGAAGATCGATGCGTCCTTCCACTTTCATGTCCAAGCTGGATTCGTTGCGCGCATCAATCCATTCTCCGAGTCCGGAAGAAGCGAAGCGGTGCTGCGCGGCGGCGAAAACTTTCGCGTCGTATTCGCAGGTGATGACGCGGCCGAAGCCGTTGGCTTTCAGCCCTTCGGCAAGACGCAAAGTACTTAGGCCGGAAAACGTGCCGGTCTCGACGATGAGCTCCGGCTTCAGCGTGGTGACAATGGCCTTCAAGAAATCGAGTACTTCGACTTCGGCGCTCATGGAATCGTACATGTGCCAGCGCTCCGGATGCGGGCATTCGGGTGTGGGGCGGTGATACTCAGGCTGAAGGACGTCGCCGCTCGAGGCGATGTGCTCTACGATGCGATGCTCTTTTTTCTGTCCGTGGAATTGGCTTTTAATACGCCAAAGTAACACCGCGCCAAGCAAGATGGATACAGCGCTAGCCGTCTGTGCATTCGACATGCCGAAGAAAGAGCGCGGATTGATGCGAATAAACTCGATCAGGAATCGCGCAACGCCGGTGAGAATCAGGTAATTGCAAAAAATTTCACCTTTGGCTTTCGGGCCTTTGAGGGATTTCGTCCCCATGTGCCAAAGAAACGCCGCAATAGCCAGCCAGATGAAGAATTCGTAAAGCGGCGTGGGATGCACACGCTGCGTGGTCGGCACAAGACCATTTGGAAAACTCATTCCCCAAGGGAGCGAAGTAGGAATGCCGTAGTCTCCATCGCCGGAGAGCAGGCAGCCGATGCGGCCGATCGCGTAGCCGACACATGCAGCGGGCGAACAGATATCCAGAAATTCGAGAACGGGAATTTTCGCCCAGCGTGCCAGCAGGACCAACGCAACAAATCCGCCAAGAAAACCGCCAAACCAGGCGAACCCGTAGCGGCTGAAGAGCTGTGGCCAGGGGTCCGCGAAAAATTCGTGAGGACTTTCGAGGACATGGTAGAGCCGCGCGCCGATCAAACCGGCGAGACCGGCGAGGCCAATGATCAGAAAACCTTCGTCTTTTTCGTCGCGCCCGGAAATACTCGCGAGCTGCGCGCGGCGGCGATTGAAATCGGCCTGCAAAACGTAAGCGGCCACGAGCAATCCGGTGGCAACCATCAAGCCAAAGGTTGGAATGGCCAGCGGTCCGAGATGGAGAAAAGGGATCATGGATTTGGGCGCGCCGAATGCATCGCAGAGTATACATGACACTACGGGCGCGAGCGGAATGTGCGCCGGATTGGGCGTGGTGATCCGTGACCGAAGAAAGCAGATTCCTCGCTGCGCTCGGAATGGCAAGTACCTTAGCGAGGGCGCGGCGGGATGACAATTACAGTGGAAACGTTCATACGGGGGCGGGAGCGGGTTGGCGGCGGTGGAGGAGGGTGCCGAGGAGGAGCCAGATGAAGAGGGCGAGCCATTCGGCGTGGGTGAAGTGGCCGGGGAAAGCGGGGATTAGCTTCATGAGGAGCAGGAGCAACGAGACGCAGATACCCAGGGAGGTGATGATGCGGGTGAGGATGCGGCGGACGCGCGTGCGACCGACAGCGAGTTGGGGCTTGGTAGGCTCAAGGTTGGAGCGGCCTACGGCGGCGTCGGGCTCGGTGGGCTCGATGTCGGAGCGGCCTGCGGCGGACGTGGGCTGGGGAGGGTTACGGGCGGAGCGGCTTTCGACTAGCCAGAAGGAGAGGCAGGCGGCGAGCCAGCCGAGGGCGGAGGCCATGGAGCCGACTTCGGTGACGGGGACGAGGATGGCATCGCCGAGGAGGAGGCCGACGAGGGTGCCTGCCGTGATGCCGATGACGGCGACGGACGGGGTGGAGAATTTTATGTGGATGATGGCGAAGCGTGGGGCGACGGTGCCGCGGCGGGCGTAGGCGAAGAGCAGGCGAGTGGAAGCGGCGAAGTTGCCGTTGAAACATTGGAAGAGGCCGAAAAGGGCCATGACGAGGATGAGCTGGACGGGCCAGTGTTTGCCGAGGGCATTCTCGAAGGCGAAGGCGGTGGCGAAACGTTTGCCGAGGAGGGATTGCCAGGGGGCGATGTAGCCAACGGCGAGAATGCAGAGAGCGTAGAAAAGGGCGCCGACTCCGAGGGCGAGCCCGATGGCATGCATGTAGCTGGTCTGGCGGAAGTCGGGGTTGGCTTCCTCGGCATATTTTGGGGCGGACTCGAAGCCGGTCATAAAATATGGAACGATTTGGAGTGTGAGGAGGATGGAGAGAAACGGAGTGGCGCGGAAAACGGGATGAAGGTTTGCGGGAGCGCCACGGACGGCGCTAATGCCGACGAGGGCCACGAAAATGAGGAGGACCATGCTCGACATGGTCTTCTGGAAATTGGCGCTGAGGCGGATGCCGCGGTAGTTGATGGTCGCAAGGAGCAGGGTAAGCGCAATGCCCAGAATCAGACGAGGCAGGAAGACGGGTTGACCACCGACGCGATACAACGGGAAGGAATCGAGCGCGGGAAAAATGTAGGCGGCAATTTTTCCGAGGGCCACGGCTTCCCACGGGCAGACGATGAAGTAGGCGAGGAGCATCATCCAGCCGGTGAAATAGCTGACGATGGGCGGAAAAACTTGTGCGGTGTAGGCGGCTTCGCCGGCGGCGTCGGGAAGGCGCTTGACCCATTGGCCATAGACGTAGCCGACCGGGAGCAAAATGATTCCGCCAATCGCAAATCCGAGAGCGGCACCGGCGGGACCTCCGCGGCCGAGCCAGTCGTCCATGAGGACGAGCCAGCCGGTGCCGATCATGGTGCCAAACGCGAGAGCAAACAAGTCGTGCAGACGGAGTTTGCGAGCGAGAGTGGGCATCTAGAGAACGCAGAGCAATTCGTAGAGGAGATTTGCCGCCAGGAGAGATGTGATTTCGCCGGTGTCGTAGGGCGGGGAGACTTCGACGAGGTCGCAGCCGATGATGTTGAGGCCGCTGATGGCGCGAACGAGTTCGAGGATTTGGATGCTGGTGAGACCGCCGACTTGAGGAGTGCCTGTGCCGGGAGCGTAAGCCGGATCGACGCAATCGATGTCGAGAGTGACGTAGACGGGTTTGTTGCGAAAGGCGCGCAGATGGCGCTGAACGCTCGCTAGCCCTTTTTTGTGAAACTCCTCAGCAGTAACCATTCTCACTTTATGCGCGTGGGCAAAGTCAAAATCTTCTTCGCCATAGACTTGGCCGCGAAGTCCGACCTGTAAGACGCCGCCATCCAACAAGAGCCCCTCTTCAAAAGCGCGGCGGAAAGGAGTGCCGTGGGAATACTTGCTGCCGAAATATTCGTCCCACAAGTCGTTGTGGGCGTCGAATTGGATGAGTGAGACGGGGCCGTGCTTTTTTGCGACGGCGCGGAGGATGGGGAGACTGATGGAGTGATCGCCACCAACACAGATGCAGCGAACGCCGGCTTGGAGAAGCGGAGCGATTCCCTGCTCGATGCGGAGAAACGTGTCCTCGATGGATAGTGGGTTCACGGGAAGATCGCCGAAGTCAGCGACACGGTGTTTGGCGAAGGGATTTACGTGGAGGACCGGATTCCAGGGGCGGATGATTGCGGACTGGACGCGGACGTTGCGCGGCCCGAATCGTGGGCCAGGGCGATAGGTGGTGCCGCCGTCAAAGGGGACGCCGACGAGGGCAACCTCGAGCTCTTCGGGCTGTGCGATGTGCGGGAGGCGCATGAAGGTGGGGATGCCCGTGAAGCGAGGGTAACTAAGGGCGTCGAGCGGCTGGGGATGTGGCAGGCGGAAGCGGCGCAGGGGTTTGGGCACGGGGCGCATCTTAGTCTCGCGAAAGGAATTGAGTCAACGCGCCAATGGAAGGAACGTGGCCCCGCGGAGCGACACCGGATAGCGCTTGCCGCGAAAGGGGAGGCGGTTGAGCGAAAATTGAGACTTACGTAGATCAGTTTTGACCGGGCATTCATCTAGGAATAATAAAGACAGCCTACAACTTTGTCGCGGGTATGCCCCACTCGTGCCGCCCGCCGGATGTGTCCCCGTCCGGATGAATGAGAACTAGACGTTCTAGAACGAGGTTGAGAAGGAGAGATCGACATGTACGATTGCTTTAAGAAGGCGATGGCGGTAGCGGCCACTGCGGCCCTAGCGCTATTGCCGGCAACGCCGGTATTTGCTGACAACGATGATTTTCCGACCACCACCCCGATCAAACACGTGGTGGTGATTTTCCAGGAAAACGTGTCGTTCGACCATTACTTTGCAACCTATCCCCATGCGAAAGCCAACAACGACGGAACACGCTTTTTCCACGGGGCCAAGGACGACACGCTGCGGGTAAACAATCTCGAGACTTCCGGCTTGCTGACAAACAATCCGAATTCGGTTGCGCCCTTCCGGATTGACCGGAGCAATCCCAACACCTGCGACCAGGACCACAACTACAAGGATGAACAGAAAGCCTTCAATGGCGGGCTGATGGATAAGTTCGTGGAATCGGTGAGTTGCAATGATGCGAATCTGGGCAAGGGAAGCGCGATGGGCTACTACGACGGGAATACCGTCACGGCGCTCTGGAATTACGCACGGAATTTTGCGTTGAGCGACAACCACTACGGGAGCACGTTTGGGCCTTCCACGCCGGGAGCGCTGAACGTCGTTTCAGGCAATAGCTTCGAAGCGACGCTCACGAACGGTAGCGGCAAAATCACGGGAGCCGGATTCATCGCAGGCGGGGCCAGCAGCGGCGCGGTGATCGGCGATGCGGACCCGTCCGGGGACAATTGCGCGAACCCAGCTCGCGCGCAGATCACCATGTCGGGAAAGAATGTGGGGGATCTTCTCAACGAGGCAGGGGTGACCTGGGGCGCGTTCATGGGCGGGTTCGCCAATTGCACGCACGTCTCGACGGGTAGCACCGGGCTTTCGACGGGAGATTACATTCCGCACCACGCGTGGTTCCAATACTGGCAGTCGACGTTGAATGCAAATCACGTGCCGCCCAGTTCGGACGCCATGATCGGCAAAACGGACGCGGCGAATCACGAGTATGACCTGAGCTTGTTCTTCACGGCGCTGAAAGAGCACCGTCTGCCGGCGGTGAGCTATCTGAAGGCACTTGCCATCCAAGATGGCCACGCTGGATATTCCGATCCGTTGGACGAGCAAATCTTCCTGGTGAATACGATCAACACGATCATGCAATCCGACGAGTGGAAAGAGACGGCCATCATCATCACGTGGGACGACTCCGACGGATGGTACGACCATCAGATGGGGCCGATCGTGCGCCAATCCGATGTGACTGACGATGCGCTCCTGGGTCCGGGCAATTGCGGGTCGCCCAAGGCGAATGACGTGAGCGGCGGAACGCAAAACGGACGGTGCGGGTTCGGTCCGAGAATTCCACTGGTGGTGATTTCGCCGTATGCGAAGCAAAACTATGTGGATCATCGGGTGCTCGACTTCGCTTCCGTGGTGCGGTTCATCGAAGATAATTTTAATCTTGGAAGGATCAGCAATGGGTCGGGTGACGCGATCGCCGGAAGGTTGAACGGCATGTTCGACTTCGATGACGCGCCGCGAAATCACAAACTGATACTCGATCCCACGACCGGGCAGCGAGTAGACCAATAACGGAAGGTACTTCAAAAAGTCAGTTCGAATGGCGGCTCGCTTCTCAGAAAAAGCGAGCCGCTTTTTTTCCCCCTTTGGCTGGGTTCCGTTTGGCAATTCAGTCAAGGTAAGTTCGCACCATACGGACAACTCCGTGAACCAGGCACTCATCCATTAAGGCATCCTCCTGGTGCAGGGAGGGATGATGGTGCGTTGGCTTGTTGCTTTTGGTATTGGCGGAGTGTTGTTAGCCGGGGACGGGGCGCGGGCGGCTTCTGGAAAAGAGGCCGGTTGGACGAGCCGTGATGCGGCGCCTACGGTTCCTGAACTTTCAGCTCCCCTAATTGAGGAAGTTGTCTTCACAGGTCTGCGTCACATTGCTCCGGAGGCGGTGCAGGCGCAGACATGTTCTCGCGCGGGCGCGCGACTGGACTTGAAGAAGATTGAGTGGGATGTAAAAGAGCTTGGACGGCTCGGATGGTTCAGTGAAATTCGAGTGGAAACGCAGCCCGCCAAGAATCCAATGTCGACTGTAGGCGGTGCAACACAGCCGGTGCGACTCGTTTTCCGTCTGGCAGAACTGCCCTACCTCACGAAAATCGAATACGCGGGTTCGCGCCTGCTCTCGCGAGGGCAGATCGAGAATATTCTCAACGAGAAGGGGATAGATCAGAGGTTGGGTGAGCCTGCCGATGCGGCGAAGCTGGTGCGCATTGCAAACACAATTCAATCGGCGCTTGCGGAGCTGGGGCATCCACAGCCGCGTGTGGAGATGCATCGCGAAGAGTCTTGCAACGGGACCGTTCGCATACGCTACGAAATTAATGATGGACCGCACATCCCCGTGGGACGCATTGCGTTCGAAGGGCATCCTGCAGTTCCGGAAAAATTGCTGAGGCATGAGATGAAGAGAACTGCGCCGGGCGCACTTTTCGCTTCATGGCGAGGGAAAGATGCTTACACGCGCGAAGGGTTTGAAGAGGATCGATCGAGACTACTGATCTACTACCAAGATCACGGTTTTCCGGAGGCGCGGATCGGCACGGTTCGGGTCTCCGTCTTCGAAAAAACGGCGAGCAGGTGGATTCCGCGGCTATTTCGCGCGACGGGAAAACGTCTCGAGGTGTTCGTGCCGGTTGAGAGCGGGCCTTTTTACCGCGTGGAATCCGTTCACATCAGTCCTGAACTTGCCGACGCGAGCGGGAAGCGCGGGCGAAAGCTGCGGGCGTATTCGAAAACGGAGGCCGGTTCGGCTTACTCGGCAAAAGCGCTTGAAGATTTGCGCCATGCATGGGTCGCAGCGATTCAACCAAAGCGTGGCAGCGAAGAAGCGGACTCTGTGCGAAGCGTTGAAACTTCGCGGACACTCGATGCGGAGACGCACTTAGTGAGTGAAAGAATCGGGTTTAGCGACGCGCCGCCCTATATCGTGCGACGAATAGAATTCAGCGGCTTGCACCGATTTAGCGATCGTTATCTGCGGCGACGCATTCGTTTGCGGGAGGGGCAGCCCTTTGATGAACGTGCGCTTGAAGCGGGGCTCGCGTGGATCACGAGGACGGGCTACTTTCATCCGATAAAGAAAGAGGACATTCGCGTCGACTTAAACGAAGTCACTCACACCGCCGACGTGACGATTCGCGTTTCGGAAGCGGGCCAGCAACGCGCATCTTTCTCGGGTGGGTTTGGACAGTTTGGAAGTACTTTGGGAATCGCATACACCCTGTTCGACTATTTGCAGCGCGAGGAATTGCTGACCGCACAGATCGATGGGGGCCCGGAGAGCTTACAAATCGTGCTGGGACTGGTGATGGAAGGTTTTCTCGGGTCGCGAAGCTCGCTGGCTCTATCCATCTTCGACAATGTGGTACGCCCACGCCTCACGAACAGCGTCAAGGGGCCGTTTTACACATCGCGGAGTGCGGGATTGAACACAGGTTGGAGTTACCCACTAACTAAAACCGACTCTCTGAGCGTGAACTATGGCTTTTCGCGCACTAGCACGGATTATTCGTTCGTCCTTCCAGCTTCGCTCACAGGTCTGGCCGCCAGCGATTTACAAGCAAAGACTGGCAGGAGCGCTGTGGGTTTGGGATGGACGCACGACGCAGGGAGCGAGCGTCTCTCCGTGGCGAATTCGATTTCGGGGGGCTGGCTAGGCGGGAGCGAAAACGTGATTCGTTCGAACGAAGAGTACACGCGAATCTTTCCCGACCCTCTTTTGAGCAAACAGAATGCATGGGCGTTTCGAACGACATTCAGCGGCGTTGGCAGTTACCGTGGCCAAATGCCGCTGCCGGCCATGCTTTTTTCGGGAGATGCACAAGTCCGAGGGCTCCATTCCGGTGAACTTGGGCCTTACGCAGTAGTCCCGATACCTTCAAGTTCGGGAAACCAAACGTACACGGCGATTCCGGCAGGCGCCAATGTGATTTCTGCCGCGAATGCGGAGTATCGAGTTCGGCTTGGCGGTGGAACACAAGCAGTGGGATTTTTTGATTTGGGGTCGGGATGGCTGCTTCCCAACTGGATGGGAAAAGAGCGCCCTACGTTGCTGGATTCCACCAACGGGGTTCTGCATGGGTCGATCGGAATCGAGCTGCGTTGGACGGTGCCGGAAATTCAAGTGCCGGTGCGAGCGTACTATGCCGTGAACATCTTGCGATGGAATCGTTTCCTAGCCTTGCCGGATAACTCGCTGTTCCATGCACACAATCGACTGTTTGCGTTCGGCTGGGCGCTCGGAACGCTGTTCTGAGCAGCCCTCTGTGTACTAAACTTCCAGCACTATGAAATATAGAAAGCAAATCAAGCAATCTGCACGCCTTGCCGAGCCTTACAGCGTTTCAGACGGCGGAAAATTCCGCTTGAAGGATTACGATACGAGCGATACCGGCGATTTGAAGAACAAAGAACAGAGCCAGAAGATTATCGACAACCGCGCGGGGCTCCTGAGCAACTTGCAGGAAAAGCTCTACGCCCAGGATCGCTGGGCGGTGCTGCTGATCTTTCAAGCGATGGACGCCGCCGGAAAAGATGGCGCTATAAAACACGTGATGTCTGGCATTAATCCGCAAGGTTGCGACGTGCACTCTTTCAAAACGCCGAGCAACGAAGAACTCAATCACGATTATCTGTGGCGGGCGCACAAATGCGTCCCGGAGCGCGGCAAGATAGGCATATTCAATCGTTCGTACTACGAAGAGGTTCTGGTTGTCCGGGTACATCCCTCCAATCTGCAAGCGCAAAAGCTGCCGGACCCTCTCATTACCAAGCATATTTGGGAGCAGCGCTACGAGGACATCAACGCATTCGAGAAATATCTGGCGAATAATGGGGTGGTCATCCGCAAGTTCTTCCTGCACGTTTCAAAGAAAGAGCAAAAGAAACGGTTTTTGGAGCGGCTGGAGGATTCCAAAAAGAATTGGAAATTTTCCATGGCCGACGTCAAGGAGCGCGGGTACTGGAAGGACTATCAGGAAGCCTACGAAGAGATGATCCGCAATACGGCCACGAAACATTCGCCGTGGTACGTGATTCCAGCGGATAACAAGTGGTACACGCAACTGATCGTGGCCTCCGCGATCATCAGCGCGCTGGAAGAGCTCGACCTCTCCTTCCCGGATGTGGACAAGGAAAAAAAGAAGGAACTGGAAGTCGTGCAGGACTCGCTGTTACACGAGAGAGACTGATTCGGAGCGGACGGTGGTAAGATGAGGCGGACGGCGACCTGGCCTCCACAATTTTTCCAGCCGGAGGAGCGAAGATGGCGAAGCCGATCGAACTTGAAGTCAACGGCAAGCGGTACACGGTGCAAGGCGATCCGGAAACGCCCCTCCTCTCTGTACTCCGCGACGAATTAGGGCTAACGGGCACCAAGTACGGCTGCGGCGAAGGGCAATGCGGCGCTTGCACGGTCTTATTGGACGGCGCGCCACGCCGGTCGTGCCAGATTCCAGTCAGCGCGGTAGCCGCGAAATCCATCACAACCATAGAAGGCCTTGAGAAAGCAGGCCATCTCCATCCAGTGCAGCAAGCGTTTCTGGATGCCGGTGCGTTTCAGTGCGCCTACTGCACCTCCGGGATGATCTTGAGCAGCGTTGGGCTGCTCTCAACAAATCGCAATCCCACATCGGCGGAAATTATTCAGTCTTTGCAAGGGAATATCTGCCGTTGTGGAACTTATCCGCGAATCATCGAAGCAGTCCATCTGGCGGCCAAGACGATGCAGGAGCGCGGACAATGAGCGGCTCGTCTGTCAAATTTGTCCCGGAACCAGAGCGTTACGAATTCGATGCTGGCCCGATGCATCATTTCGAACTGGCACGTCGCGATTTTTTCAAGTTTCTCGGCGCGGGCATTGCCGTATTCGCTGTGGCGAAAGATTCGCTCGCCAAGCAGGAAACGGCTCCCACCCAAGGCTTTCACCAGGAAGACCTGCCGAAGGACATCACCGCGTGGCTCCATATCGGCGAAGACGGAAACGTCACTGCGTTCACAGGCAAAGTCGAAATTGGCCAAAACATCCGCACGTCTCTGGCACAATCCGTTGCCGATGAATTGCATGTGCCATTTGAGAGCGTAACCATGGTGACCGCCGACACGGCCTTGACACCATTCGATTTCGGCACCGTTGGCAGCCGCTCGATGCCGACCATGTCTCCGCAGCTCCGAAGGGCGGCCTCCGCGGCGCGCGACCTGCTCGTCGCAGCAGCCGCAAAGGAGTGGAACGTCCCAGCGGAAGGTCTTACAGCGGCCGACGGAAAAGTTACAGATCCGGCCAGCGGCCGCTCGGTGCGATACGCCGAGTTGGCTCGCGGGAAAACGCTCGCGCAAAACCTCCCCGCGGAAGATCCTGTCACGCCGCCGGATCAATGGACTATCGCGGGCAAATCCGTTCCTAAAAAAAGTGCGCGTTCGTTCGTCACCGGCCAACACAAATACACGCCCGATCTCCGGCGGCCCGGTATGCTTTTCGGCAAAGTCCTTCGACCACCCTCATTCGGTGCGGTGCTCACTTCCTACGATGCGAAGGCCGCCCAAGCCATGCCTGGAGTGTTCGTTGTGCGCGATGGCGACTTCATCGCCGCCGCCGCTTCCAGTGAAAGCGACGCGCTCAAAGCTCTAGCGACCATTCACGCCGAATGGAAGGAAGTCCCACAGACTTCAAGCACAGAGCTTTTTTCCTATCTGAAAGAGAATGCCTCCGCCAAGAGCGACGATCGCTCCAGAAGAACAAAAGGCTCTGTCGAAGATGGCCTCTCGGCCGCCACACGCCGTCTGAATGCAACCTATACAGTGGCGTTTATTGCACACGCCCCGCTCGAACCTCGCGCGGCGTTGGCTGAATGGTCAGATGGAAAGCTCACGGTTTGGACTGGCTCGCAGCGTCCGTTTGCGGTGCGCGATGAATTGGCCATCGTTTTCCACGTTCCGGAAACCAGCGTGCGCGTCATCGTACCCGACACAGGATCCGCGTACGGCGGCAAGCACACCAGTGATGCGGCGTTGGAAGCCGCTCGGCTGGCCCGCGCGGCTGGGCGTACCGTGCAGGTAGTCTGGACCCGCGAAGAAGAGTTCACCTGGGCTTATTTTCGCCCCGCGGGGGTGATGGAAATCAAAAGCGGCATTGCCGCCGATGGCGCGCTCACGGCGTGGGAATTTCACAATTACAATTCCGGAATGTCCGCTATAGATACCCCCTATGTCGTCGCCAACCAGCACATCCAGTTTCACTCGACGCAGTGCCCTTTGCGGAGCGGCTCCTATCGCGGGCTGGCCGCAACAGCGAATTTTTTCGCGCGAGAGTGCCACATGGACGAGTTGGCCCACGCCGCCCAAATAGATCCGCTGGCATTCCGCCTCAAGAATCTTTCCGATCCCCGGTTGCAAGCTGTCTTTGAAGCCGCGGCGAAATCCTTCGGCTGGCCACGCAAAAAAACGCAAGAGGGTCAAGGGTTCGGAATCGCAGGTGGCCTCGAAAAGGGCGGTTACGTGGCGACATGCGCCGAGGTTGCGGTCGATCGCGCTTCCAGTGCGGTGCGCGTGGTGCGGATGACCACGGCATTCGAATGTGGCGCCATTGTAAATCCCGATGGTTTGCGCAACCAGGTGATTGGCGCAAACATCCAAGGGCTTGGCGGCGCTCTTTTCGAGTCCATCGAATTCGAGAATGGCCGCATCACAAATCCACGATTTTCACGCTATCGCGTGCCGCGCTTCCGCGATCTCCCGGAAATCGAGGCCGTCCTCCTGAATCGTAAGGACCTTCCGTCAGCTGGCGCGGGTGAAACCCCGATCATGGCCGTTGCTCCAGCCATCGGAAACGCCATCTTCCATGCCACAGGTACACGCCTCAGAGCCCTTCCATTGGTTCCGAATGGCCTGGCACCGTCGCGGAGTTAAAGCCAGCTAAACTGAAAAGCCACTCGATAGTCTGGCAAGTTGTTCCAGTCTGAAATCGTTCGTCGCCATTGTCCCGACATGGGAATTCCGTGTTTCTCTTGCACGCCCACAAGTTAGCTAAAGTCTTGCTTTCTCAATAGCTAAATAGTTGCGATCCGGCTTTCGCTCCTACTCGCGCGGAAGAAATCCGCCTCGCAATCTCGCATCGGCCCATTCAAACCGCGAAAGGCCCGCTCAGTCTCACCATGAGCGCCGGCCTGCTACTCAGCTCTGAGTGGGGCATGAAATCGCTCGAAGAATTGTTGCATCAAGTGCATAACGCACTCTATGAAGCAAAATCAGCAGGTCGCAACTGCCTTCGCATTGCTAGGCCGGCAGTAATAGCCGAACCGCTGCCCGCGCCCTTGCCGCAATCCGTCCGCCTAAGACACTAAGCAGGAATGGTGCGATGTAACACTCCGCCCTGGAAGAATTTACGCGCCTCCGGCCTTTTGCCGCGCTTGATCCATCAGTTGCCGCATCGCTGCGCTTGAACCAGGCGCCCGCTTCTCCCGCCAGGCTTCCAGCCGCTTGCACGTATCCTCTATGTTTGAAAACAACTGCGGATTCTTGAACGCCGAGCGCCAGATGGGCACGATCGTATGCATGCGGTCCCACACGACCCATATCTCTCCGTTACTCTCAAAAAAAAGTTCGTCGTTGATCAAACCGCGATTAACGATGCTCGCTACCATGTCCCAATAACTGATGACCATTCGAATGAAGGTGTTCTCTTCCCCGCCCTGCGGAAACTTCTGGATCATATCCTCCGGCGATGTGGGATGAAAATGCTCGAGAAACCAGGCACGCGCTTGCCGCAGCCTCGGCTCGCGCCTCATCTCGTAAAGCTTCAGCATCAAATTTACTTCTTCATAGGTGATTTGACTCATTTCGGGTTCTCCTCGTTCTATTTCTTATGCTCTGGCTGGGGTGCCTCTTGCGGAGAAGAAGAGGCACTAGCCAGTTCGAATCGTTGCACGCTTGCCAAAGGTAGCCCTTGCCGTTGAAATTCAATCTGGATGCGCCGCCGAAGTTCGCGCGACACTTCATCTTGCCGCGTCGGCGCCGTGCGTACTTGCAAGCGCACTGTTACAGCCAACCGGTCAAACGATTGCACCCCAAGAATTCTCGGACCATCTACAAGTGCCTGCGACCACGACGGGTCGTTGCGTACCTCCGCCGCAGCGGCCTCCAATGCGCTCATTACTTTTTCGACGGATACTTCTGGCGAGATTGGCATGTCGACAAACGCCTGCGACCAGTCTCGGCTGAGGTTGCTCACAGTGCGGATCTCGCCGTTGGCAATCGTCACCAGCGCCCCGCGCGCATCGCGCAAGACGGTGCGCCGTAAGGTAAGAATCTCGACGCGCCCCGTCGTATCTCCAACCTGGATGGTATCTCCAATCGCATATTGGTCCTCGAACACGATATAGAAGCCCATGATCATGTCGCGCACCAGATTTTGCGCGCCGAATCCAATAGCCACGCTGGCTAGTCCTGCAAGGGTCAAGGCCGGAATCGGATTTATACCGATCTTATCCACCGCGGTAAGCAACGCAACAAACCACACTACTTTGCTTCCCGAGCTGTAAAGTACTTCGGCGAGTGTGCGCGTTTGTTGTTCGCGCACCTGGGCCGCACGGCTCTGCGTCCCAGCCGGCTTGATCATCAGGTTGGTCATTACGCGCAGAAACCGGTTGATCAGCAGCGCTATCAAAAAGATAGCTACGAGATCGATTACGGTCGTGAACGTAATTTCGGGCCAGTGAATGGGAAGACTGGTCATCGTTTTTTCGGGAGGGAGAGTATAACATTGGAAAAGCAAGGATGCGCGTCTGAAGAGCACTCCAGGCTGACATTCTAGACCGCACAATGAGGCAAATATGACCGACACCAGGCGCAGCTTTTTGACGGGATTGGCCGGCGCGACCCTAATACTCTTGCCCGCGGCCCTCCTAAACGGCCAGGCCAAGCCGAAAAACCGCCCAACAACTACCGATCCGAGCCAGGAACCGGAGAGTACAGACGCCGCTCCGATGAAATCCCCGACCAAAGCGGTCCTCGAAGCCAACGAAAAGGACATCAAGAAAAATATTGAAAAGCTCTATCAGTTGGCCACCGACCTGAAAGCGGAAGTCGAGAAAACCGATTCTTCTCAGTTCCTCTCGCTGGCCATGGTAAAAAAAGCTGAAGAAATCGAAAAGCTCGCTCACGATATCAAGACCCGCGCAAAAGGATAACCAAGCAGGACACTGCCTCGAGCAACCCAGCGCGGTAAGTCCGCCAAGAAAGCACTATGGCGCGGATTGCATCCAAGCGTTAAAATAAAAGCGAAGTTGCAAATGCGCTTCTTCACGAAGGCGCGTTTGCAACTCCTTCTTCTCTATCAAACCGTGCGCCCGTAGCTCAGATGGATAGAGCGACAGCCTCCGAAGCTGTAGGTCGTGAGTTCGAACCTCACCGGGCGCGCCACTTCTTTGACGGCTTCCGATCGCCTGACTAGCTCTCCCGTCATTGTCCTCGCCCCTGCACTGGAAAACGGTGTCGTGATTCATCTGACCACGGATCGGCTGTCTGGACCAGGTGAAGGATTTCGCCGAGGCTCGGGCGGAGGCATTGTGGGATCCGGATCGCCGGGAACGGGGTCGCGCCTCTCAGGATCCGGGTTCGAGACATTCGGCCAGCGTTCGGGAGGATTTGGCTCCCATCTAGAAGACTCGACATCTCTTTGGTGTTGGTCGTGTGGCATAACACTTTCCTTTCAAACTGAGACCCAACTGATGTGTTACCTCTGGTGCTTACAACGAAAGCTGCTCCTCAATTTTCTTTATGCATTCTGCAATGTCGCCGCCAGGGAGTTGACTGTCTCCGGCCTTGGAGAAATCGCCGTTAGCGGCAGATCTATTCGCCATCGGTCTTTACCACTTCGAGCTGGCGAATAATTGATCACTGCGCGAGGGAATCGCTTCATCTCAACCTCTGGCACGGTACGCTAGAAGATGTCGAGGCTCCGCGCTGTTCATTTCTATTCACTCTGCGAAAAATTTTTGGTCAAACGGCGTAACACCTGGCAAGTGACCGGACATGGCACCGTGGTTGGGCCTGGCCTCGGAGTATGTCCGCACGTCGCGAATCGTCAAGGACCCTGGTTCTGCCATCGGTCCCAAGGTGCGGCGAGTGACCTCAAGTGCCAACTCGCTCCGGCCACGCACGCGAAATTACCATCTCTCAGAGTCTTTTAATGTGCAATGAATAGCCAACAAGTTCGGCGCGAAGGTTGAAGATACGCGATTGGGCTGCGTCCTGATCCGTTTGAATGTGTAGGTCGAAGAAGGAGGCTTCGTGCACAAAAGCTGAACTCAGCAGACCACGAACTCTCCCAGAAAAATTCTAAAATCGTCTCCCCGGGCACGCCACTTCCACAGTCGGTATTTTTTCCTGACTTCCATCCACATCTTCTACTCCATTTCGAACTCCTGTCGATCTGTCCGTCCAGGGGGAAGGCGGAATTGGCTGTTGCCCCCGACAGACTGTCATCTCTGACAGTAGCGACGTTTCGCCGCGAGCCGAACTATAGGTGAGGGCAGTGTTGTCTTGCGCTTCAGCGCCTTAGCAGGGATTCCAGGCGATTAACTTCGCTCCGCCGCTTGCGAGTCGCTTAATCGGCAGGACTGGAGTCAGTGTTTGAAGAACCAGAAACAAAACAAACCAATAGGAGATAAGAAATGACCTTTAGAAGAGCAATCATGGCAGGGATTCTTCTACTATTCGGATCGGCCGTCTATGCGCAGGATACTCCGAAGGTCGAGGTATTCGGCGAGTATTCCTATCTGCGCTTCAATCCCACTCTATCCTATCTAAAAAACCGGAGCTTCAACGGCGGCGGCGGCGGCGGCCAGTTCAATTTCAACAAGTATCTAGGCATCAAGGGCGAGTTCATGGGCTATGGCAGCACCAATTTCACCATACCCGCTGGCACCTACAGCATCCCAAAGCTCTCACCAAATCCAATCGTGCTTGGCGCCCCGATTACAACTCAGGGCAACATGTTCACTTACCTGTTCGGCCCTGTCGTCAGGGTTCCGATATCCAAGATGACTCCTTTTGGTGAATTGCTCTTTGGCGGATCAAACTCCAACGCTTATGGAAATCAAGTCAAAGCCATTTGCAACAACTTTACGTGCACGACAGTAGCGACAAATGCGACTGGCACTCAGCATCCCTTCACCATGGCGCTCGGCGGAGGACTCGATATCAAGCTCTCCCACGGCTTCTCCATCCGGCCAATTGAGATCGACTACGTACTGACAAGGTATACCAATCCTTTGACCAGTACTAACAACCAAAACAGCTTCCGCTATTCGGCAGGAGTCGTGTTCCATTTCTAATTGGGACCCCTTTGAGTCTCAGGAGTTCATAGGGGGCTGACACGAGACAATCGTGGATTTCAGTCCCCTAGGTCCTTTTACAACCTCGGGGAATAAACGGGATGGCGAAGCTTTGTTGATACACGCCCCATGATCGGAGTGGTCATCGCCAGCCTTTTGACGCTTAAAGTTCCTGATTGGAACTGAGGCGTGCTGGCTGGGTGAAGGATGCAGATGACTGGAACTCACCAGTCGGCGTACTTTGTGCCATCGAGCGCGGTCGCTGTGGAACTCGAATGCACGTCAAAAACATTACTTCCGCCCCAGCTCGTCGTGTCGGGATCGTCCTGAATGGACCGCAGGCTCCATTCCGCGCGCCCTGTCATGGGGTCGATCGGAATCCGCCGAAGGAATCTCTTCTTTTGCCCGGCTGTGCCGCTGTACTCAACCCCTTTGACGAGTGTCTCGAGATCGGGAGGGTAGCCTTCGCTGCCCACCTTCACGCGGACCAGGTTGAGATCAGCCGCATCCTTATAGTGGTCGATAGCATCGCGCATTTCGCGCAGATCCCGGTGAAGCTCGGCTTCCTTGGCTCGGATGACCGAGAACTTCAACACCGGAAGCGCCGCAGAGGAAAGAACGAGCAGAATGCTGGACGCAATAATCAGCTCAAGAAGGGTGAGACCGGATTCTTTTGTGAACGCTCGCTTGCGCGATCTCATTTTGCACCGTTCATCCGCGGCCGCCGCGCGGAACCACTCTATGATCGCAAGTTTCAGCCCAAGGAAAGGTTACAAAAGCGCATCAACGCCGTCAATGCGGCAATCTTTAGGTAGGCAACTTCACTTCATAGAGCTTCGCCCTCGCGCCTTTCAAACTCAGCACTAATTTGCGCTGGAACGTGAGCGATTGCGGCCTTATTCAATGTCCCCGGAATCGTCTTCTTCGGCCGACTTCGTCGCCAGCTGAATCTCCGCAAGCCCGGCATCGTGCAACTGTTTGTTCAGCGCCGGAAGCTCGACCGTTTTCATCTGCTTCCACTGTGCCGACACCGCCGCGAATGCTTTCTCAGTCTCCGCGACCGCGCTCGACTGCGCTGGCGTCGGCGTGGCGTCGGCCCGTCCGATCTCAGCGTACAGTGTCGCTGCCTCGCCGTTCGCGCGGCTAAGCGTCGGCGTGGGTGAAGGCGGCGCAAAGAATCCGCCGCCTCCTCCGAGAAGCGCTCCCACTTTCTTATCGAACGCGGAGATCGCATCCGCCGTAGCCCCGCTCGCCTGCCCCGCCAGCTTCTGCAACTGTTCATGCGCGGACCGCGCCTGCATAACATCTTCGGTGCTGCGCGTCATCATCGACGCCAGCTTCGCCTGCATCTGGAACATCTGGACGAGCCCTTCGCGGGGCGTCTTCACGCGTGGATCCATTTTCACCGTCAAAGGCGCTGTGTACGCCTTCCCGCCCACCGTCAGCCGCACCGTGTACTGGCCCGGCAGCGCGCTCGGCCCCTGCGGCAAGCGCGGCGTGTCTCCGGGAATCGCCGCGATCGGATAGTCGTAGCGCGTTGATAGCGGTGTAGCGTAATGCAAATCCCATACCCACCGGTGCATCCCCGCGCTGGTCGCAAGTATTTTGGGCATCCTCACCCAATACGGCGGAATCAACTGCTTCGCTAGTTCCTCCTCGCTGATATCCGGCTTGTCGGTGCTCGCATACCGCCGCACCACTTTCGATTGTGCATCCAGAATTTCCAGCTTCACCGCCCCGTCCGCCGCTTGCCCCAGAAAATAATCAATCACCGCGCCATCCGGCGGATTTAGCGCCGTCGGTTCGTCCGGCGGAATCGGCGTATCCGTATTCGTATCGCGCATCACGCGGTACGCCGCGCCTGGCTTGAACAAGAACGCGTCCGACTTCTGCATCGCTTCCGAAATCTGCCGTAGCGGCGTGATGTCGTCCAACACCCAAAACGACCGCCCATGCGTCGCCACTATCAAATCATCTTCATGAATCCACAAGTCCCGCATCGAAGAATGCGGCAAATTCAACTCAAGGCTCTGCCAATGATCGCCATCATCAAAAGAAACCCACACGCTCGTTTCCGTCCCCGCAAACAAAAGCCCCTTGCGCACGGAATCCTCGCGCACCGTATCGACAGGTGAATCAGGCAGCCCCGCCGTGATCAGGTTCCAGGACTTCCCGCCATCATGCGTGCGATAAATGTACGGCATCTGATCATCAATCCGAAAACGGCTCACCGAAGCGTACGCCGTTTCATCATCAAAGTGCGAGGCCACGATCTGCGTCACCTTGCTCCACGGCGTTAACTCCCCCGGCGTCACATTTTTCCAATTCACCCCGGCGTCGCGCGTCGTCCAAATCAACCCGTCATCCGTCCCCGCCCACAACGTATTCAGCGATTTGAACGACGGCGCCAGCGCATACACCACTCCGCGCTGCTTGTCGGCGTTGGCGTCCTTGCTCGCCGCGCTTCCCACGCTCGCCGGAATTCCCGAATGCTCCCGCGCTAGATCCCCGCTAATTGTTTTCCAGGTATTCCCGCCATCCATCGTCTTAAAAATATAATTCGTCGCGTAATACAGCACGTGCGGATCGATCGGCGAAAAAAGAATCGGCTGCGTGCGGTCCGCGCGGTATTTGGGATCAGCCACGGGAATCGGTGCAACGTTCTGCACTTGTCCCGTCTTCAACGAATATTTCGAAACCTCGCGCCTCCCCGCTCCATAAATAATGTCCGGATTCAACGGATCAGGCGCCGCATATCCATATTCGATCACGCCCACCGGATGCCAATCGCGAAATGTAATCTCCCCATCGTTCCCGCGGCTCGAAACGCAAACCGACCCGCTCTCCTGCTGCCCGCCGCAAACCAAATACGGAAACGAGCTGCTCGTCGCCACGTGATAGAGCTGCGCGGTCGGCTGGTTGTACCACGTGCTCCACGTTCTCCCTCCGTTCAAACTCACCTGCGCGCCCTGATCGCTCACCAGCAAAATAGTGTTCGAATCATTCGGATTGATCCACATATTCTGGTAATCGTCGCCTCCGGGCGCGCCATGGAAGCTCGACCACGTCTTTCCACCGTCCGTCGATTTCATCGTCACCGTGCTCGTGCAATAGACCACGTCCGGATTTTTCGGATCCACTCTCGGCATCGGCAAGTCGCCGCCCCCAATGCGCCCCGCAGGCCGCGGATCGGCCGTGATGCGCTGCCAATTTTCTCCAGCATCATCGGATCGATAGATTCCCACCTCTGAACCTTGACCAGTTTCTCCGCGCGCGCTCGCCACAGCAGCAAAAAGTCTGCTCGTCCGGCTCGGCGCTATCGTCAAATTCACTTGAATCACGCCCTTCGGCAATCCATTCGTCAAAGCCTTCCACGTTTTCCCGCCGTCCGTCGATTTAAAAAGTCCCCCGCCCGTTCCCTGATATTGATTCCCGTCTTCCCACGGCCCGAGCCGCAATTCCCACATCCCCGCGTAAACTACGTCGGGATTCGACGCATCGATCTCCACGTCCGATCCGCCAACGTTTTCGCCCTTTGAAAGCACCCTCTGCCAGTTCTGCCCGCCATCCGTCGACAAATAAATCCCGCGCTCTTCATTCGCTCCATACGGATGCCCCAGCGCCGCCGCAAACACCCGGTTCGCATCGCGCGGATCGACCGCCAATGCCGGAATCCCTTGACTGTTCCGCAACCCCGCAAGGTGCGTCCAGGTTTTCCCCGCATCCGTCGATTTGTACATCCCATCGCCGACCGCCAAATCCGGCCGCGCCAACCCCTCTCCGCTCGAAACATAAACAATGTTCGAATCCGACGGCGCCACCGCGATCGCTCCCACCGCTTGCGACGGCTGCTCGTCAAAAATCGGCGTCCACGTCCGCCCCGCGTCGTCCGTCTTCCACACGCCGCCATTCACCGCGCCCGCATAAAAAACATGCGGTTGCCCTGGCACGCCCGCCGACGCGCGCGTCCGCCCGCCCCTCGTCGGCCCAATCATCCGCCAGCGCATCTCCTGATACGTGCTCTCGGGAAATTGCTGCGCTCTACTGACCCTCGCCATCGGCAACACGCACAACACTCCCAGCGCACCAACACAGAGCAGTTTCATCCGAATCACGAAGCACCTCATCCGAAAATTTTGATTAGCGCAAAAGAAGACAAATCAATCGCAGCGCACGTCTGCCCACCGCGCAGAACTATGAACCCATTCGCCAGAAAACTCAATCCAACTCCTCCGAGTCTCTTGTAGGGGCACGATTCATCGTGCCCCACCTTGCCCGGGCGAATGCGATCGGCCGAAACGCACTCTTCTCCTTGTGACCTTCCCACCCACAATGTAAACTTTCGCCAGCCATTTCTCTCACAATCGCCCCGAGGAGGCCCTCCATGCCCCGCTTCGTCCGCTGCGGCTTGATCCAAGCCAGCTGTGAATGGTCGCCCGAAAAATATTCCCTCGCCCAAATCAAACAGAAAATGATGGCCAAGCACGAAGACCTGATTGCCGCTGCCGCCAAGAAAAAAGTCCAGGTCCTCGGCCTTCAGGAACTTTTCTACGGCCCTTATTTCTGCGCCGAGCAACAGACCCGCTGGTACGAACTTACCGAGCCTGTCCCCAATGGCCCCACCATCACGCACATGCAAAAGCTCGCAAAAAAACACCAAATGGTTCTCGTCGTTCCCATCTACGAAGTCGAAATGACCGGCGTCTACTACAACACTGCCGCCGTCATCGACGCCGACGGCCGCTACCTCGGCAAATATCGCAAACACCACATTCCCCACTGCCACCCCGGTTTCTGGGAAAAATTTTATTTCACGCCCGGCAACGCCGGCTATCCCGTCTTCGAAACGCGCTACGCTCGCGTCGGCGTTTACATCTGCTACGACCGCCATTTCCCCGAAGGCGCGCGCTGTCTCGGCCTCAACGGCGCCGAAATTGTCTACAATCCCTCCGCCACCGTCGCCGGCCTTTCCGAATATCTCTGGGAACTCGAGCAACCCGCCCACGCCGTCGCCAACCAATATTTCGTCGCCGCCATCAATCGCGTCGGCACGGAAGCTCCCTGGAAAATCGGCGAATTCTACGGCAAGAGTTATTTCTGCGATCCCCGCGGCAAAATTGTCGCTCAAGCCAGCCGCGATAAAGATGAACTTCTCGTCGCCGAACTCAACCTCGACGACATTCAAAAAGTCCGCGACACCTGGCAATTCTTCCGCGACCGTCGCCCCGAATCCTACGGCGAAATCACCCGCACTCGCTCCGCCCAATCGTCCGAGGCCGCCGACTAAATCCTCTATGCCACCGAGCACAACAACCATCTTCACTAAGGCACCAAGTAAAAAACATTCCGCACGCTGCGAGCAATCGCGCGTACAAAATAAAAATTGTCATTCCGAGCGTAGCGAGGAATCTGATTTTTCATCCACCCGCCCCGTTCGAGATGAGCACCCGCAATGACTGACGCCCAAGCCAGCGCCCTTCCGGAATCCATCCGCACCAGCTCGCTCTACAACGAAGATCTCGCCCCCGTCCCGCCGCAACGCCGCACCTGGGGCACTTACAACTACGCCGCCCTCTGGATCTCCATGAGCGTCAACATCCCCACCTACCTGCTCGCCAGCGGCATGATCGCCGGCGGCATGAGCTGGAAACAAGCTCTCTTCACCGTCTTCCTCGGTAACGTCCTCGTTCTCATCCCCATGCTCCTCAACGCGCACGCCGGCGCGGCCTACGGCATTCCCTTCCCCGTTTTCGCGCGCGCCTCCTTCGGCGTACTCGGCGCCAACGTCCCCGCCATCTTGCGCGCTCTCGTGGCCTGCGGCTGGTTCGGCATTCAAACGTGGATCGGCGGCGAAGCTATCAACGCCATGCTCATCGCGCTCTCGCCCGGCTGGCAACATTTCGCGTTCGGCCCGGCCGTCTGCTTCGGTTTCTTCTGGCTGCTAAACGTTCTCGTCATTCTGCGCGGCATCGAAACCATCCGCTTTCTGCAAGGCGTTTCCGCGCCGTTCCTGTTGCTCATCGGCCTCGCTCTTCTTCTCTGGGCCAAAGGAAAAGCCGGCGGCTTCGGCCCCATGCTCTCGACGCCCTCAAAATTTCACACCTTCCCCGAATTTTTCCGCTTCTTCATTCCCTCTCTCACGGGCGTGGTCGGTTTCTGGGCCACGGTTTCCCTAAACATTCCGGATTTCACCCGCTACGCCCGCAGCCAAAAAGATCAAATGCTAGGCCAAGCTCTCGGCCTCCCCGCAACCATGACCTTTTATTCTTTCATCGGCATCGCCGTCACTTCCGCCACTCTCATCATTTTTGGCGAAGCTCTCTGGGATCCCGTCGCTGTTCTTTCGCGGCTCGGCAATCCGCTGGCCGTCGTCATCGCCATGATCGCCCTCCTCATGGCCACGCTCAACGTCAACGTCGCCGCCAACGTCGTCTCCCCAGCCAACGATTTCTCCAATCTCTCTCCTCGCCGCATCAGCTTCCGCACTGGCGGCCTCATCACCTGTGTCATGGGCATCGTCATGCAACCGTGGAAGCTCATGTCCAGCTACGGCAGTTACATCTTCGGCTGGCTCGTTGGCTATTCCGGCTTTCTCGGTCCCATCGCCGGCGTTCTGATTTGCGATTATTTTGTAATCCGCAAAAGAAACCTCTCCACGCAAGATCTCTATCAACGCGGCGGCCTCTACGAATATTCTCGCGGCGTCAATTTGCAGGCGGTCATTGCGCTAGCAGCAGGCGCAGGCGTCGCCTTCGTCGGACTCTTCGTTCCCGCCCTCAAAGTGCTCTACAATTACGCTTGGTTCGTAGGCTTTGCCGTCAGTTTCGCGACTTACTATGCTTTCATGAGCAGTGCACGCGAGCTTCTCGCGAGCACAACCGAACCGCAATAACCAGATGGCCACCGCAACCGACCAATTAATCGACCACTTTGCTTTGAAACTGAGTAGCTTGGATGTGCAGATCCGACCGGAAGACAACTTGCTGCGCCTCCAAGCACTTGAGGAAAAGCTGCCCAAGCGGCTGCCGCAATCATTCACAACTCTGCTTTCCCGATATTCATTCGCTCCGTTTAATCTCGCGGGAATCACCTTCTTCGGTTGGGGACCCGATCACACGGAGTTCTCCGAAGTCGCGCCACCGGCTAAAGGCTCGCTCTCTGAGTTACTATTGCCAGCGGGCTATATTCAAATCGGCCGTCCTGATACCGGCGATTTTGACGCCGTGTGCTTCGAGCTCAGCGCCAATCAAAACCGCGAATACCGTATCGTCCAGGCCGACCATGAACAGATTTTGTGCCATTCCCGCGTGGCGATCCGGCGTGAATTGTGGCCCTCGTTTCGCAAACTCGTCGAGCACTTGACTGGGCTCCAGCAGCAATGAGCCCGCTAGGAGCACCGCATGGACTTCGGCATCACGATTAAGCCCGACATTCACATCGACCGCATCGTCAGCCTCACCCAGCAAGCCGAATCCGGCGGCTTCTCCTACGGCTGGATTTTCGATTCTCACGTCATCTGGAAAGAACCCTTCCCCCTCCTCACGCTCATGGCCGCCAGCACCCAATCCATGCGCCTCGGCACTTGTGTTACCAACCCCGCCGTCCGCGATGTCACCGTCTCCGCCAGCCTCTTTGCCACTCTCAATCTCGCTTCCCGCGGGCGCATGCAACTCGGCATCGGCCGTGGCGACAGCTCCCGCCGCGTCCTCGGCAAGAAACCTACCACCCTCGAAAACCTCGAATCCTTCGTCCGCGTCTTCCGCGATCTCAACGCAGGAAAAACGGTCGACCTCGATGGCGTCCCCACGAATTTTCCCTGGGCCAGCAGCGAAGTCCCGCCAGTTTGGGTCGCCGGATACGGCCCGAAAGCGCTTCGCACCGCAGGCCGCATCGGCGACGGCGTCATTCTCCAATTCGCCGACCCCGATCTCATCGACTGGTGCCTCGGCTTCGTCCGCGATGGCGCCAAAGAAGCCGGACGTGACTTCAGCAAGTTTCACGTCATGGCCGCAGCTCCCGTTTGGCCCTCGGCCGACTTAAAGACCGCCCGCGACCGCGTCCGCTGGTTTCCCGCCTTGGTTTCCAATCACGTGATGGATTTAATCTCCAAGTACAAGCCGGAAGAGCTCCCCGCATCGCTCACTTCCTTCGTCAAAGACAAAGGCAAATACGACTATCGCCACCACTGCGAAGTCGGCAGCGACAACGCCGATTTCGTCAGCGACGAAGTCATCGACCGCTTCTGCATCATCGGCCCCATCGAAGCTCACCGCCAAAAGCTAGAAGCTCTCCGCAAAGTCGGCGTCACCCAGTTCAATATCTATTTAATGTGCGGCGAGGAAGAGAAAACCCTCGACATCTACGCCCGCGACGTTCTGCCTCAGTACGCGGGAGAATGACGCTAGCTGTAACTACAATTGTGGTGTTACAATATTGGCGGTATGGTCTTGTTCGAGTGGGACAAAGCCAAGGCCAGGAGCAACCGGCGCAAGCACGGCGTTAGCTTCGAGGACGCTATGCTCGTCTTCACAGACCCGTTCGCCCTGGCTGACCAAGACCGCGTCGCGAACGGTGAACTCCGTTGGCAAACGCTTGGTCTTGTCAGCGGCGTCCTTTTGTTACTTGTGGCTCACATGGTTCGCAACGAAGCCGATGATGAAGTCATTCGTATCATCTCGGACCGGCGAGCCACGCGTAAGGAGCAGCAGCGCTATGCCCAAAATCGTGCGCAAGAATCTTTCCTCTAGCACCATTTCAGCGGTTCGCAAGCGTCGCCTTTCCAAGGTCGCGCAGCGCCCGGACAGCGAGATCGATCTCTCGGATATTCCAGAGCTAACGGAAGAATTCTGGCAGAACGCCGTCCGCAATCCTCTCTACCGCCCTGTCAAACGTCAACTCACCCTGCGCCTCGACGCAGACGTGATCGCTTGGCTTCGCAAGACCGGCAAAGGCTATCAAACTCGCGCCAACGCCTTGCTTCGTGATGCCATGCTCCGCGATCTCCGTCGCAAAGCGAGTTAGAGCCTGCCATTCCCGGGCAAACGCCGGTTCCCTTGCAGAAACAGGCTCCGACATCTCCCTGCAAACAAATGACTTACTAGTTATTACGTGATAATAGTACCGATATGCTATAATGGTTTTGCATTTGGACATGCGCTGCTCTCCCCTGCGCCCAGACACTATGACCGCCCGCCTGCCGGACCTTCTGCACCATCTGGCACACTTCTCCCCGTCACTATTTCGTCATAGCCGAAATCCCCTAAGTCCTTTAGAATCCGCACTTCTGCAAGTGTTCATTGTGCAACACTTAAAATCCTTTAGAATGAACACTTACGAGAAACCCCGGAGGGAGGGTACCCTGCTCATGCCATTTTGTTACTCACCTCTAACTAACCCGCTCCGACATCCGAGGCTCGCCCATGCGCTTTGACACCATCATCCGCAACGGCATCATCGTCACCGCCTCCGACACCTACATCGCCAACATCGGAATCAACGGCGACAAGATTTCCGCCATCGCCGCCCAGCTCCCCATCGAAAACGCCGGCCAAGTCATTGATGCCGCTGGCCTTCTCGTCATCCCCGGCGGCATCGATGTGCACACTCACCTCGACATGCCCTTCGGCGGCACCACCAGCGCCGACGACTTCCAGACCGGCACCATCGCCGCTGCCTTTGGCGGCACCACCACGCTGATCGATTTCGCTATTCAATACAAAGGCCAGACTCTCCGCCACGCGTTTGATACCTGGATGAAAAAAGCCCACGACAAAGCCGTCACCGACTACGCCTTCCACTGCATCATCACCGACCTCGGCGCCGCCCAACTCGAGGAAATGGGCGAACTGGTTCGCGAAGGAGTCACCAGCTTCAAACTCTTCATGGCTTATCCGGGCGTATTCATGCTCGACGACGCCACGATTTTTCGCGCCATGCGCCAGGCCGCCAAACACAACGGTCTGATCTGCATGCACGCGGAAAATGGCGGCGCCATCGATGTCATCGTTCAGCAAGCTCTCGCGGAAGGCAAGCGCGCGCCCAAATATCACGCCCTGACGCGCCCGACGACGGCCGAAGCGGAAGCCACATCGCGTGCCATCGCGCTCGCGGAAATGGCCGGAGCGCCCGTCTACATCGTTCATCTCTCCTGCAACGACGCCCTCGAAAAAGTCCGCGAAGCACGCGACCGTGGCCTCCCCGCCTACGCCGAGACGTGCCCTCAGTATTTGTATCTCTCTCTCGAAAATATGGACGCCCCAGGCTTCGAGGGCGCCAAATATGTTTTCACCCCACCGCTGCGCGAAAAATGGCATCAGGAAAAGCTCTGGCAAGGCCTTGCGAAGGACACTCTGCAAGTCGTCTCCACCGACCACTGCCCTTTCTGCTTCAAGGAACAAAAAGAATTGGGCAAGGACGACTTCACAAAAATACCCAATGGCGGCCCCGGCATCGAGCATCGCCTCAGCCTCATCTACACCGGCGGCGTCCACGGCAAGCGCTTCTCCGCCAACCGCTTCGTCGAACTCGTTTCGACATCTCCCGCTAAACTTTTTGGTTTATATCCCCGCAAAGGAACGATTGCCGTCGGTTCCGACGCCGACCTCGTGATCTTCGATCCGAACGACGAGCAAGTCATCAGCGCAAAAACACACCACATGCGCGTGGATTATTCGATGTTTGAAGGAATTCAAATCAAAGGCGCGCCGAGAAAAGTTTTCTCTCGCGGCCGCACCGTCATCGACTCCGGAAAATTCGTCGGCCGCCCCGGCTCCGGCCAATTCCTCCGCCGCCAAACACACAATTCCATCAAGTGAGTATTTTGAGTTCCGGATTTCGAGTTTCGGGTTTTCTGCTTTGCGCTTTACAAAATATAATCGCTTGAAGTGCGGCGGAAACGCAGTCTAAGGTTGCGGTTTTTGTTTCGGCGCTTCGCTTGGCGCAGTATCCGCAGTTGGATCGTCGACCTTCGGTACGGTTATCTTCTGCTTGTCCTCTACGCCGAAGAGCATGTAGTCGCTGAAGCTGTGCCGCCGGTGAATCCGCCGCCCTCTCCAGTCGTAATACACTTCCGCGCTCTGTGGCAGCCACATATTCACATTGGCTTTGGCGAATTTCACGGGGCCATACTCGATGGCCTTATGATCGGCAACCAATCGGATTTGCGGCACGGGCGCAACCAAATCCGTCTCGAGCCTTTCAATCTGATAATTGTCCGCCGATATCCACGCGCGCCCTTTTAGGGCAACAGGAAAAGATGGGCCGTCCGCTCCAATCCTGTACCTCATGATATTGTTCGGCTTGTCAGGCCTCTGCTTGAAATGGACTTGCCAGGCCAGCCCGCCATTCCAGCGCGCCAGGCCTTCGCACGTCATTTCAAAGTTCTTGGCGTTGTAGGGATGGAAAATCAAAACGAGCGCAGGCAGACCGTTTGTTGCAACTCCATCCGGAAAGTCGGCTGATGCGCCACCTGCGCCGTTCCGGTACTCCTCCACGTTCAGATAACCGCGCTGGACTTCCTGAATGGAAACCACATACGCAAACTTGCGTTTTTCGGGGGTGGACGCGAGTCCGGTTCTGCCAATGGATTCGTGCACAAGCGATTCAGTGGCCGCAAACCGGTCCACGTCGCTGATCAACGTCATGAGTTGCTGCCCCGCCTTGGCCACCACGTCATCCACGGCACAGGAGGCGCCGGCCTCCACGGGCGGCACCTTGTCGTCCACGTCCGGCGGCATCCATTTGGAAAGCATCGGCAGCGCCGTGGCGTCCTTGTTCATCGCCGCCATCTCGCTGGCAGCGGAATCGTTCGAGATCTCGCCTGCTTGCTTCAGTGTTTCAAGATCTTTACTGGCAGCAGTGTCTGCAGGATGCGCCGTCACGTAAACCTGCATTACCTTCGTCGCTTCCTCGCGATCTCCGCGCGCGGCTAATGCCCTAGCCAATAACGGCTGAACGACGGCGGCTTGCTCATGCCCCAACTGGATTGCGCGCTCGGCTTGTTTGGCAGCTTCATCGTACTGCTTCTGCAAGACATACCCTTCCGCGAGCAAGGCATGGGCGCGCCAAGAGGATGGTTCGGCTTCGGATGCCCGCGTCAGATACGGCATCGCTTCCGTTGCTTTCTTGTCCTGTAACAAGTCCTGGCCGACAGCCAGCAGCGCACTTAAGTGTTTGGGGTTCAGCTCAAGAGCTTTCATCCAGTAAACTCTGGCCTGGACCTGATCTTTGATCTGGGATGAATAAACTCCGAAAAGGTACACGATCTCCGCGCTTGTTGGAGCGGCCTTTTGCGCGGCCTCAAGATGCTTGCGCGCATCATTCGCCTTGTTCGCCCTAAGATCTTCCAGCGCCTTCGCCACTTCTCTTTGCGTTTTAGGTGCAAGTGCGTATAGGCCCACCGAGGACGCAGCATCTTCTGCGGACAGAGGACTCATCTCGATGTTGATCTTGGCGAGGGAACGCTCTTGCACCTCTAGTTGCTTAGAGGTTGCTTCGTATTTGGGGGCCAACACCTGAATTTTGTACTCGCTCGCGCGCACGCCATTAAACCTGGCGTAACCGTTTTTCGCTGTTTTCTGGTCGATGACCGTACCGTCCATTTTCATCAACGTCAGCACGGCTGAACCATCCAGTGAAGCCCCGTTCGGTCCTTTCAGAAAAACGTCGATGTCCCCCTGCTTGTCCACATCTTCCATGTGGGCTTGGCCCGCAGTAACTGTAGGACTACTTCCGAAAGGAACTTGCCCGCCTGGCGACGGTGCTGGGCTCCCCGCCCACACTGTAACCGGCAGAAAGAGCCCACTGGATACAATCAGAACAACCTGGAGATACTTCTGGTTACGAGGAAACATATAGCCCACCCGTTTATTACTCGATTAGGGGACGAAAACTCTGAGCACATGATACTCCTAATCTTCGTTCATTGGGTAGGGCCAACCGCTGAGCGAACGAGCCTGAAAGTTCAAACCGTTTCGTGTGCGCTGTAAGTTATTCGTAGGTAACAAAAATTGCCCTTGCTCTAAGGCGGCGAGTTCTCAGCGGGTCCAGTTTTGTGGCCGGGGGCCAGAATGGTAGAGTACGCGCGTTTGGGCACAAGCTTCTAGGAGAAGCCCGCCGCGAGCAGCAAGCACCACATGACAATAACCGAAAATCCGGAGAAGCAAGCGGCAGAGGACAGCGGACTCGCGCAGCACAGTGGCCTAGCCCGGCAGCTTGGGCTGTTCGGCACGACGATGGCTGTGATGGGTGGGATCATCGGCGCGGGTATTTTCATCAACCCGTACTTGGTGGCGGATCGCGTTCACACTTCGGCGCTGATCCTAAGCGCTTGGATCGCCGGTGGACTTATTGCGCTGGTTGGCGGTTTCATCTACGCGGAATTGGCCGCCCGTTTGCCAGTGGTCGGAGGGCAGTACGCCTACCTGCGGGAGGCGCTCCATCCCGCGGTGGCCTTTCTGTACGGCTGGGTTCTTCTCTTGGTTATTCAGACGGGCGGAATGGCGGCGGTTGCGGTCACGTTTGCGCGATATTTTCTGGAGCTGACCCAATGGCAGGTCAGCGCGTCGCTGATCGCAGCATCGGCGCTGGCGCTGCTTACGGTGATCAATTGCCTTGGGGTTCGGGCGGGGAGTCGCGTGCAGTCGGCGATGACTTTGGCGGCGATTGGGGCCATCGGGCTGCTGGAGATTTTCAGCTTTGTTCGCGGCTGGCCTTCGCAAATTTCGTGGCGGCCTGTGCTGGACCAGCCGATGTCGATGGGATTGATTTTTACATTCGGTGCTGCCATGACTCCCGTTTTATTCGCTTACGGCGGTTGGCAGACGTCGAGCTTTCTCGCGGGCGAAGTGCGCGATCCGCGCAAGACGCTTCCGCGAGGGCTTGTTTTGGGCGTGCTTGGAGTGATTGCGGTGTACACGTCGGTGAATTTTGTCTACGTGCGTGCGCTGGGGCCTGCAGGACTCGCCGCCACGATGACGCCCGCTTCGACGGTGATGCGGATGCTGCTCGGCCCGCGTGGTGGATCACTGATCGCCGCAGGAATTGCGTTCTCAGCGTTTGGCTTTTTAGGGCAATCGATGTTGACCGCGCCGCGCGTTTATTTCGCGATGGCGGAAGACCGCATTTTTTTTCGCAGCGTTGCGTGGATCGATCCGCGGACGCATGTGCCGGTAGTCGCGATTTTGCTGCAGGGCGTGTGGGCGATTGTGATTGCTCTGACGGGAACATACGCGCAAGTCGTCAACTACGTGGTGGCGATGGATTCGCTGTTTTTTGGCCTGACGGCAGTGTGCCTGCTTGTGATGCGGCGCCGCGCCGCTCTCGCGTCCGCGTCTGCGATCGAATACCGCGTGCCTGGCCATCCGTGGACGACATTGCTTTTTATTACCGCGGAATGGATCGTTGTCGCAAGCACATTCGCGCACGATCCCATACGCTCGTTGATCGGCCTGGCTATCGCCATCGCTGGTTTGCCTGCATACTATTTGTGGCGCGCAAAAAACAGGAGAGTAACAGCAAAATGAATGATTCGGATCGAACCAAGCGTTCGGTTTACATGGAGTGGGCGAAAACGCAGTCGCATGCCAAATTCAATTTGGCGACGAGCGGGGTCACCAGCGTTCCCCTATCCGAGTTTCCGGTTGATCTGAAAGATTTGGAGATTACTCCTGCAGGGGGAGCCTACGGCTACAAACTGCTACAGGAGCGGCTGGCGCGTCACAACGGCGTAGCGGAGGAGTGCGTGGTCGCGGCAACAGGCACGTCGATGGCGAACCATCTCGCCATGGCTGCGGTGCTCAATCCGGGCGATGAAGTCTTGATCGAGCAGCCCGTTTACGGGCCGCTGCTCGATGTCGCGGAATACCTGCAAGCACGTGTGAAACGCATTCCGCGACGGTTTGAAACGGGTTTTGCGCTGGACGTTTCAGAATTCGAGAAAGCCATTACGCGCGAAACGCGGCTGATCGTACTGAGCAACCTTCACAATCCGAGCGGCGCCTTGATACCCGCGACGACGCTGCGCGCGATTGGCGAAATAGCGCACCGCGCGGGCGCCCATGTGTTGGTCGACGAAGTCTATCTCGATATGCTCTTCGAGGCCGGCGCGCCGTATTGCTTTCCAATCGGCCGATCGATTGCACCACTGGATGAAAATCCATTCATCGTTACCAGCAGTTTGACGAAAGTCTATGGCCTGAGCGGCCTGCGCTGCGGCTGGATCCTTGCCGCCCCTGCTCTGGCCAAACGCATGTGGCTGCTCAACGATTTGTATGGCGCTGTCGCGGCGCACGCCGCCGAACGCATGTCGGTGATGGCATTCGATCACCTGGAACAGTTTCGCGAGCGCGCGCGGGCACTGCTCACCGCCAATCGTGGGGTGATCGATTCCTTTCTTGATTCGCGGCAGGATCTCGAATGTTTCCGCCCTCCCGCCGGAACGGTCTTCTTCCCTCGCCTCCCCCACGGAGATCCCGAAGCGTTCTTCCATCTGTTGCGCGAGAAGTACAAAACAACCGTCGTGCCCGGTACATTTTTTGAAATGCCGCAGCATTTCCGGATCGGCATCGGCGGCGATACCGCGGATTTGCGCGACGGACTGGAGCGGCTGGGAGCGGCGCTTGATGAATTTGGCAAGCGCTAACCGACCAAGTTATCGCGCCTGCGAACGTAATCAGAAGTCAAAGAGTGACCGCCTAAGCACCGGTCCCGCAGGCTTAAGCGTTTAAACTGTCGCTTTATGCTGAAATAGAAACATTCAAACTTGAGACGAGAATGAAAAAACTTAAATTCCTGGTTTCTCTTACAACGGACGATAACGATTATCAAATCGAGCAGTCGGATTCAGCCGAGCAGGCCGCGCGAAAAACCGGCGTGGACGTACAGATCATTCAGGCGCAAAACGACGCCATCAACCAGAGCACGCAGATCTTGAAAGCTGTTCAAGCGCCCAAGGAATTGCGTCCGGACGCCATCATTTTTGAGCCTGTCGGCGGCACGGCATTGCCGCAGGTCGCGAAGGCCGCGGTCAGCGCAGGGATCGGCTGGGTGATTCTGAATCGCGACGCCAATTACATCGAGGAACTTCGCAAGACGTCGACCGCGCCGCTCTTCGCCATCAGTTCCGACCATGTGGAGATTGGCCGCATCCAGGGACGCCAGATGGCCGCGTTGCTTCGCGGCGGTGGTAACGTCCTCTACATTCAGGGCCCATCGGAAAATTCCGCGGCGAAGGAGCGCACCGTAGGGATGCAGGAGACCAAGCCCGGGAATATCCAGGTGACGATGCTCAAAGCCCAGTGGACTCAGGAAAGCGCGCAAAAATCCGTGCGCTCCTGGATCAAGCTAACCACCTCTCAGCGCGCGGCCATCGACCTGATTTGCGCGCAAGATGATTCCATGGCCATGGGGGCTCGCGACGCCTTCAAGGAACTAACCAACGAGGACGAACGCGAGCGTTGGCTCAAACTGCCGTTTACGGGCTGCGATGGGTTGCCGAAAACGGGGCAAGCCTGGGTGCGCAGCGGATTGCTCGCCGCCACAGTTTTCGTTCCGCCCAACACGGGGCAGGCGATCGAAATGCTGGTCGACGCCATTCAAAATAAAAAGATACCCGCCGAGCGGGTCGTAACAGAGGCCATTTCCATCCCAGCTCTGGACGCACTGGGCCGAAAAAAAGCTTAAATCCCCGATTGGCCCAGGGCTTGAAATGCGGGATTGTTTCGGGTTCATTCGCTTCGCGCTCCAAATCGATTTTTCCGCTACTCGTCGCCACAAAAACGATTTTGTGGCTTCCCCCCGCGCGCAGGCAGCGTATAATGCCGCGGGCCGTATTTTGGCCGCAGTGAGACGGGCACTTCTGGGGGATAGGTATGCGCAGTTCGCGTAGTAGTAAATCGGTTGACCGCAGGCAGTTTCTCGCCGCGACCGGCGGAGGACTTCTGGCTGCGGCGGTGCCCGGAGGAGCCACAATGAAGGACTCCACAGCGCGTGCGGAGGGCCGCGCTACTCCCTTAACCGCACGTCAATCGTCGGCTAGCCCCTCGGCGAAACGGAAAATTCCCATCGGAGTGTTCGACCCTGTTTACGACAACTTTTCTCTTGATGAAATGCTGGAGAAGGTGAGCGCGCTCGGTCTCGAAGCGATGGAGATTGGCACGGGCGGCTATCCGGGCACGAAGCATTGCCCAGTCCAGGAACTTCTAGACGATCCCGCAAAGGCTAAAGCGTGGATGAAAAAATTTGAGGATCGCGGCATTCATGTAGCGACGCTGAGTTGCCACGGTAATCCGGTGCATCCCGATGAAAAACATGCGGAACGAGATCGCGAAAGTTTCCGCCGGACGGTGCTGCTGGCGGAGCGGCTGGGCGTGAAAGTGATCGTCGGCTTTTCCGGCTGCCCCGGCGGAACGCCGACAGATACGCAGCCCAACTGGATCACGTACCGCTGGCCGCCCGAGTATGCGCAGATGCAGGATTGGCAGTGGAAAGAAAAAGTCATTCCCTATTGGAAAGAGGCCGCGAAATTCGCGAGGGAGCACGGAGTGCATCGCATTGCGCTGGAGATGCATCCCAACTTCGTCGTCTACAATCCGCGGACGCTGCTGAAATTGCGGGAAGCCGTGGGAGAGGAGATTGGCGCGAACTGCGACTTGAGCCACTTGTTCTGGCAGGGATGCGATCCGGTGGAAGTGATTCATTTCCTGGGCAAGCAGGGCGCTATTTTTCACGCGCACATGAAGGATACGGTTCTTTTCCCGGAGAACGTGGCGAAATACGGCGTTTTGAATTTTGCGTTCGCCACCAGCGATCTGGGGAATGCTTCGGAAACGTTCCGCGCGGTGGGGTATGGGCACAGCGCGAGCTTGTGGAAATCGATTCTGCAGGCGTACATGGACATCGGGTTCGAAGGCATTCTCAGTATTGAAAATGAGGATCCGATTCTTTCGGGAGAAGTGGGCGTGGAGCGCGCGGCTTACGTATTGAAAAACGTGCGCAAAGAAATTCTCGAAGGATAAAGAATCGTAAGGGAATGGTTTAGGGAGGCTCTATGCAACGGCGTGATGCCTTGAAATTTCTTGCGGCGGGAGCACTGGCTCCGGCTCTCGCACCGGAGATGTTTGCCTTTTTTCAGGATGCGCATCCGGCGTCGGGATATGCGCTGCGCACGCTGAATCCGCACCAGAACGCGCTGGTCGTTCTGATGAGCGAGATGATCCTTCCGGAGACGGACACGCCGGGAGCGAAGGGCGCGCGCGTCAATGAATTCATCGACGTCATTTTGACGGAATGGGCGACTGATGAAGACCGCAGCCATTTTCTCGAAGGGCTCGCCGGTGTCGATAAGCAAAGCAACGAGTTGTATGGGAAGGATTTCGTCGACGCTTCGACGGCCCAGCGACTTTCGCTGATGCGTGCGATGGATGAAGCGGTGGGCATGGGGACAGGCCGCGGCGCGCGTCACGGCAATACCGTCCCGGAGATGGACACGCAACTGAAAGGCAATTTCTTTACTGTGTTCAAAGGCATCACTCTTCACGGCTACTACACCTCCGAAGTTGGGTTTAGCCGCGAACTCGGATTGCAAATTATTCCGGGAGCGCAGCATGGCTGCGTACCAGTGACAGCTGAGAAGAAAGCTTAAAGGGAGACTCGCATGGCGGCGAATACCTACGACGCAATCGTGATCGGCTCGGGAATTACGGGCGGATGGGCGGCGAAAGAGCTGACCGAAAAAGGCCTGAAAACGCTGGTCCTGGAAGCGGGACGGAGCATCGATCCGGGCCAAGACTACGTCGAGCACGTTCCGGTGTGGGAGTTGAGATATCGCGGTTGGGATGATCACGTCAAGCGCATGGGTACCCAGCCTATTCAGCGGGAGTGTTATTACGCTTGCGACGAATACTCGAACAAATTTTTCGTGAGCGACGTGGATAATCCTTATTCCTGCGAGGAAGGCAAACACTTTGCGTGGATTCGCGGGCGGCAAGTGGGCGGGAAGTCTCTCACCTGGGGACGCCAGAGCTATCGATGGAGCGATCTCGATTTTGAGGCCAACTTGAAAGAAGGCGTCGCGGTGGATTGGCCGATCCGCTATGCAGATATCGCGCCGTGGTACGACTACGTGGAAGAGTTTGCGGGGATCAGCGGACAACCAGAAGGCTTGCCGCAACTGCCGGATGGCAAATTTCTGCCGCCGATGGAAATGACGTGCGTGGAGCAGGATGTGCGCGCGGCGCTGGCGAAACATTTCGATGACCGGATCATGACGATTGGGCGGTCGGCGGTGTTGACGCGCGTACACAAAGGACGAGCTGCCTGCCACTACTGCGGCGTCTGCCATCGCGGGTGCATTACCGGATCTTATTTCAGCAGCCTGAGTTCGACGCTGCCGGCGGCCATCAAGACGGGGAAGTTTACGATTCGCCCGTTCAGTGTGGTGCACAGCCTGATTTTTGATACGGCGACGCGGCGAGTGAGCGGCGTTCGCGTGATTGATGCGCAAACCAAGAACGCTTTGGAATTCAAGGCGCGCGTGTTTTTTGTGTGCGCCTCGACGCTGGAGTCCACGCGCATTCTGCTAAATTCCGCGACGCCGGAATTTCCGAATGGGCTGGCGAACAGCAGCGGCGAGCTGGGCCACAACTTGATGGACCATCACATGGGCAGCGGCGCGAACGGCAAAATGCCCGGCCACGAAGATAAAATGCCATTCGGCAACCGTCCCAATGGGATTTATGTGCCGCGGTTCCGAAACGTAAAAACCAAGCAGGCGGATTTTCTGCGCGGGTACGGCTACCAGGGCGGCGGAAGCCGCGAAGGCTGGTCGCGCGGAGCGAGCATGGTCGGGCTGGGGCCGGAATTTAAAAATATGCTGAAAATGCCCGGGCCGTGGCACATGAATCTCGGCGGATTCGGTGAGTGCCTGCCGAGTCACGACAACTACGTCGAGATCGAAAAGGGCAAAGTGGATGCGTGGGGCGTTCCCACGTTGAAGATTCACTGCGCGTGGGGCCCAAACGAATTGGCGATGTCACGGGATATTTCGGTGCAGGCGGCGGAAATTCTCGCCGCGGCGGGCGCGACGGACATTTCCGTGTTTCACAAACCATCGCCGCCGGGACTTGGCATTCACGAGATGGGCACGGCGCGCATGGGCCGCGACCCGAAAACTTCCGTGCTGAATGAACATAATCAGGCGCACGACGTGAAAAATCTGTTTATGCCGGATGGCGCTTGCATGACTTCGAGCGCGTGCGTCAATCCTTCGCTGACGTACATGGCGTTGACGGCGCGCGCTTGCGATTTTGCCGTTTCTCAACTGAAGAAGAACGAGCTGTAACTCGAGGTCCACGATATGGCTCAAGTGATTCGCTCGCCGAAGATGTACGACGTGTGCGTCATTGGCTCCGGCGCGGGCGGCGGCACGGCCGCGAAAATCCTGACGGAGGGCGGCCTCAATGTGGTGCTGCTCGAGGCGGGCCCGCCGGTCAATCCCGAAAAAGATTATAAGATGCTGATGTGGCCGTATGAATTGCCGCACCGCGGGGCGGGTGTGGGCGGGCACGCGAGAGAAAATTTTGGCGAATTCCTCGCACCGAATGGCGCGTGGAATATCGAAGGCGAACCGTACACATCCGCGCCTGGTTCCAACTTTCAGTGGTTTCGTTCGCGAATCGTTGGCGGGCGGACGAATCACTGGGGGCGCATTGCCTTGCGCTTCGCGCCGATCGATTTTAAGTCGGCGACGCGGGATGGATTGGGCGACGATTGGCCGATTTCTTATGAGGACCTCGCGCCTTACTACGACAAAGTAGAGTCGTACATCGGCGTGTTTGGGACGCGCGAAAATGTTTCGAGCGCGCCGGACGGCATGTTTCTGCCGCCGCCGAAACCTCGGTGCACGGACCTGATCGTCAAGAAGGCCTGCGACAAAATCGGCGTGATTTGTATTCCTTCGCGGCTGGCGATCTTGACAAAATCGATGAATGGAAGACTTCCCTGCCACTACTGCGGCCAATGCGGCCGCGGCTGCGTGACGGCGTCGAACTTCAGCTCGAGCCAGGTGATGATTCCGCCGGCGATGAAAACCGGCAAGCTAACGATGGTGACCGGCGCGATGGCGCGGGAAGTGCTGCTTGGCAAGGATGGAAAAGCGGAAGGCGTTTCGTACATCGATAAGGCCACGCGCACCGAGAACCGCGTAAGCGCGCGCGCCGTGGTTCTGGCGGCGAGCGCCTGCGAATCCGCTCGTTTGCTGTTGAACTCGAAATCGGCGCAATTTCCCAACGGGCTCGCCAACTCCTCTGGCGCGGTGGGCAGATATCTGACTGACTCCGTGGGAAGCGACGGCTGGGGCATTATTCCGCAGCTCGAAAAAATGCCGCCGCACAATCACGACGGCGTTGGTGGCATGCACATGTACATTCCCTGGTGGAAATTCGACCGTAAGAATGATTTCCCTCGCGGCTACCACATTGAATTTGGCGGCGGCCGCGAAATGCCTGGCCTCGGCGAGTTCAACAGCCTCTTGCACGAAGAGGAAGGCTACGGCGCGACGCTGAAGAAGCGGGCGCGGCAAGTCTACGGCACGGACATCGGCATGGCCGGACGCGGCGAAATGATTCCGAACCCGGACACGTACTGCGAGATTGACTCCAACGTTGTCGACAAATGGGGCATTCCCGTATTACGCTTCCATTTCAAATGGAGCGAATACGAAATTCGCCAAGCGAAGGATATGCAGGAAACGTTTCGCGCCATCATCGAAGCGGCCGGCGGCGAATACAAAACCAAGACGCCCCTCAATGGGGAGAGGCCTTTCGGGATCGCGGAAGGCGGAAAAATTATTCACGAAGTCGGTACAGCGCGCATGGGCGCGGACCCGAAGTCGTCCGTGCTGAACGGATTCTGCCAGGCGCACGACGTGAACAATGTTTTCGTGATGGATGGGGCGCCGCTCGTCACCAATCCCGACAAGAATCCGACTCTAACGATTATGGCGCTGGCGTGGCGCGCGTCTGAATACCTGCTGGACGAAGCGAAGAAAGGCAATTTGTAGGAGCGCCGGGCGCAACAGGTAAAGAGGCGCAAGAGAGGAATTATGAGCGAACACTCCGTAACCCGCCGCGACATTTTGAGAACCTTGGCTGTAGGAGTGGCCAGTGGGTCCGTACTGCAAGTGATCCCAGCAAAAGCGGCGGAATACGCTCACGAGGTCGTCCAGAATGAAAAATCCGGGTCGCCGGCTGGGAAATATGCTCCGAAATATTTTCCCGCGCACCAATACGAGATGCTTACGAATCTTTGCGACACGATTATCCCAAAGGATGAGAAATCTGGCGGCGCAGTAGAAGCCGGAGCTCCGGAATTTATCGACCTGCTCACCAGCGAAAATGAAGAATACCAGCTCGCGCTCGGCGGCGGCCTCCAGTGGTTGGATAATTTCTGCATCGACCGCTATTCGAAAAGTTTTCTTGAGTGCACTCCCGAGCAGCGCAAGGAAGTTCTGGACTTGATTGCCTTCCGCAAAAACGCGAAACAAGATTTGACTTTAAGCCAAGGCGTGGCCTTCTTCGCGTTCCTGCGACGCATGACGTGCGATGGTTTCTACACAAGCAAAATCGGTATAGAGGATTTGCAATACATCGGCAATACCGCTCTGCGCGAATTTCCGGGCTGCCCTCCGCTTCCGGGCGCCTAAATAAAAATTGCTCCAGGCGCAGTGGCGAGCCTGGAGCAATTCTCTTCCCGATTTACAACTAATTGTGCGGTTTACCTTCGCCGTGCGGCTTGCTTTCTGTCTGGGGTTTCGCCGGAGGTTTGCTCTGTGTGTGCGACTGGTTCTTCGGCGGATTGTTCGAGCCATTATTTCCGTGACTCGTGTTCGTGGTGTTCGTGTGCGCCGTATTCGCCGTATTCGTGTGAGCGCCGTTTGAATTACTGCCTCCGCCGCTCGAAGGCGGGCGGTCCGTCTTATTCAAATTGGCGGCATTGCTCTGAGGCTTGTTGCCGCCCTTGTTTGCGTTGTAGTTTGAATTCGCGGCCTTGGCGGCCACGACACCATGATTAAACTCGCCGGGCTTAGCGGTCGCGGCGATCGCCGGATTGCCGTGGTTTTCGGAGGCCAGCAGCGCGCGGTTCGTGCTGGCGGTGTGCTCGTGCTGCGTCTGCATCGACGTGGGAGCGATATGATGCTCATGCTCAGCGGCCAATTCCGTGGACGTAGGCCGCGCGGAAACTCCGCCCGTCCCGCCGTTGTAGCTCACGTGATTGTTCACGGTAACGTTGTTGATCACGGTGCGATCGACGTACGTGTTGTGAATCACCGTGGTGTTCACGTGCATCACAGCCGTGTTGTAGGCAAACACTCCGCCGTTCCAGCGTCCGCCGACGAAGCCGACGCCACCGTAGCCAAATCCATAATTAATTCCGCCGTAGAAGCCAACGTGCGGCCCCCAATACCCGCCATGCCAAAAATAACCGCCGCCACCCCATCCCCAATATCCCGGCGTCCAGAGATAGCCGACAGTCGGCGCCATGACCCACGTTCCGGGAACCCAATAGTAGCCGGCATCCCCATACGCCCAATATCCAGGCGTCCAGAGATAGCCCGCACCCGGGCAGATCGGCTGCTCGTACACAGGAAGTGCTGGAGGGCCAATGTGAACAGCAACTCCCACGCTGATTTGCGCCGACGACCGTGCCGGCATAAACGCCATCACCAGCGCGAGTAAAGCAAATCCTAAAATGTGACTTTTGCGCATGTGCGACTCTCCTCGCGTGAACATCTTCAGTATAAAACCCGATGAGTCAGCAGAAGTTGCGCTGTGGCCCACTCGTAACTGGCCGGAGGGACGGCCCTTTGGCCAGCGGTTCTAAGCGGACTTAATCGTGCCGGACGCGGCATCCCACGTGACCGCGCTCTTTCGGAAGTAGGATTCGTTGGACATGTGGCACGCCAGCGCGGCATTGTGCCCAAACACAGTGTCTTCCGTGACCTGCTGATGATTCTTTACACCCTGGAAATATCTCCAGAGGTGCGGCTTTTCGTCATCCCAGGAATCGCCGTGATAGGTGAACCCTTGCAGAATCGGTTCTTTGCCGGGCACGGGATCGTTTTTCGCGTGCCAATCCGCCGTATACGCATCGCGCATTTTTTGCGGATAGCCGGAGGTGTAGTAGCTCGGCGCCTGGTCCTCACCCGTCTGGGGATAATAGGTGATGGCAAATTCCGTGACTTCCAGAATGCCCTTCGAGCCCTGGAAGCGATAAATCTCCGGAGTTTCGCAGCCCAAATTCAACCGCAGATAGACTGGCGCGCCTCCATAATCAAAGAGCGTGGCGTGCACATCGGGCATGTTGCGCCCATCAGGGAAGCGCAGGATTGCGCCGAGCGACATGGCTTTCTTCGGCGGAGCATTCCAACCCAGCATGAAGTTCATGCCGCTGACGAGGTGAACGAGCAGATCGCCGGCGAGCCCGGTGCCGTACTCCTTCCAGCAGCGCCAGCGCGCAAAAATATTCGGATTGAACGGCACTTTCGGCACTGTTCCCTGCCACGTATCCCAATCCAGATTCGATGGCGAAAGATCGGGCGGAGGCGGATACTCCCACGCACCGGTGGGATCGTTGCGACCGAGCGAACCTTCGACCAGCGTGAGCGTGCCAATCGTGCCTTGCGCAATCAGTTCCTTGGCTTTCGCGCAAATCACGGAGCTGACGCGCTGCGAACCAATCTGAACGACGCGCCCCGTCTTCTGCGCAGCGGCCACCATCGCCAAGCCGTCCGCCGCGGAATGCGACATCGGCTTTTCGCAGTAGATATCCTTGCCGGCGTTTACGGCGTCCACTACGACCTGCTTGTGCCAGTGGTCCGGCACAGCGGCGATCAGGCAATCAATCTCCTTGTTGTCCAGCAAATCTTGATAGCGCCGCGTGGTCGGAATCTTCTTTCCGACAATTTCCTGCGCCAGAAGATGGCGCCCGTCGTACAGATCGCAGGCAGCCACGCACTCAACGCCTGGCAATTGCACGGCCGCTGTCAGCAGGCCAGATCCCTGCATGCCGATGCCGATAATGCCAAAACGCAGTCGATCGCTTGGCGCCACGCGTTCGAGCGCAGAGGGAATGTACTCCGGCTTCAGGAAGATGCTTGGAGCCGCCGCCAGCGCACCCGTAGCCCCAGCCGTGCTCTGCAGAAACTGACGCCGCGAGAAACGATTCTCTCCCATCACACCCTCCTGATTTACATCTGCCTAGCTGATTCGTTGAAGCCGTTACTTCAAAGCCTGCACGCTGACTTCTTTGAAGAACACAATGTCGTTGTCGCTGTGATTTTGCAGGCCGATGTAGCCTTCATCCGGGCGGCGACCACGCTGCGGTTCGAAATCAAACTTGCGGTCCGGAACCGGCTGGCCTTCGGTGTAGTCGGTGACCTTCACATCGTTGAGGACCACAATCGTGTGCGGTCCATCGAGCGTGATGTCCATCGTGTTCCACTCGGGGCCGGGCTTGCCCGGTTTGGCGAGCGGCTTCGTCAATGAATAGAGCGCCGCGGTGATGTGATACTCGTCCTCGTTCGACGTCTCGGGATGATTGTCGATCTGCACTTCGTAGCCGTAGTGCACGGGCATCCACGGCTCACGCGGCTCAATGGGAATGCGAATGAACACGCCAGAGTTGTCGTTGAAGTCGCGCATCTTGTAGACCACATGGATGCGGCAGGTGCCCAGTTTTCCGCCGGTCCAATAGAGAAGCCCCATGCCGCCGTGCGTGCGAATCAAGCCGTCTTGCACGGTCATCTCGCCCGGTCCGACGTGCTTCCAGCCGGTCAAGTCCTTGCCGTTGAAAAGCTGCTTCCAGGCCGGCGCCTGAGCACGCGCTGCGACCAATAGAAATGCGGCAGCCAGAACGCAGGCCAAGCTTACCGCCGTCTTCCGCACGATGATTCCCCCAGTAGAAAGCGGCTGCGGTTAGAAGCGCAGGCCGCTCAAATAGTCGTAGCTGATCTTGATGTCCTCGAACGGCGTCTTTGCATCGTCATTCTCGACAAAGTAGTGCTTGATGCCGCCCTTGTCCGACGCCGCAAAAATCCTCTTCCAATCGACTATTCCCTTCCCGACATCGGCGAGCCGCCCCTTGAATTGAACCGAGCCCGTTGCTCCGGCATAACTGCTCGTCGAGTTGGGGTCGTTCACGTAATCCTTTACGTGTACCATCGGGAACCGCCCCGGATATTTCTCGAAGTAGCTCACCGGATCCTTCCCCGCTACGCTGATCCAGCCCAAATCCATTTCCATCTTCACTAACTTGGCGTCGGTTTGTTCGAGCAGCAAGTCGTACAAAAGTTTCCCGCCAGTTGCATCCGACGGTGCGAACTCAAAAGAGTGGTTGTGATAGCAGAACTGGATTCCTGCCTTTTGGCTGGCCTCGCCTGCCTTGTTGAAGAGTTCCGACGCTCGTTTGTAGCCTTCCGCAGTCCGCTGCTTTTCATCTATCCATGGACATACGAGGTACTGGTTCCCTATCACGTGCGCCGCTTCGAGCGTCTCGGGCCATTTGTTCTCGATCACATCGTAGTTGATGTGGGCTGACGGCGACGCCAGACCATTCTTGTCTAGCAGCGCGCGGACATCTTTGGGAGAATGCCCGCCGTATTCCCCTCCGAAAAACTCGACTTCCTTGTATCCCGTGGCAGCAACCTTCCCTATCGTCCCGTCGAAGTCCTTCTTTAATTCCCCGCGAACGGTGTAGAGCTGCAATCCCACCTTTTTAATCTCGTGTTCGCTCGCGTCGGCCCAACGGGGATGGGCCGCAAGCACCGCGACGGTTGCAATCGAACTCTCGATAAATGTTCGGCGTTTCATGGCGTTTTCACTCCTCCTTAATCGGCGGAGCGAGTATACAAAAATCCGATGCCCATTATCTGAAAAAAAGGGCGGCGCTCAGAAATAAAGCGCCGCCCAATTTTCGTGGCTGCGACTAGAAGAACAATCGCAGACCAAACTGCATCTTGCGACCAAGGTGGGTTGAGTTGGCGTGCAAGAAGTCGCTCGCCCCCAGGTCCGAACTGATGCCGTTGAATTGCGTGTGGTTGAAGAAGTTGAAGTTCTCCCAACGGAAATCCATGCCGGTCTTTTCGCTGAACTTGAATTCTTTAGAGATGCCGAAGTCAAAGTTCAGGCGCGACGGGTTGTTCAGAGTGTCGCGACCGACATTGCCAAAGGTCAAACCGGTGGGAATCGCAAAGGCCGCCGGATTGTAGTAGAGCGGTGCCGGAACGGTTGGATCCTGGTTCGCCGAGAAGCCGGTCCTCGGGTTGCTGACGAGGTCCGGGCGTGAACCGGTGCCGGTGCCGTTACCGACGCCGGCGTTGTCGCCGAACGTGGTGCCATTGGTTATGCTGATTGGCGTGCCGGTCTGGAAAACGGTGATGCCAGAAGCCTGCCAGCCGCCCAGCACCGCGTGGACAAAGCGGCCCGAGGACTTGAAGAAAGGCTCAGCATAAACATAGCTGACAGAAAGGCTGTGGCGTTGATCGAAGGTCGAGCTCGCTCGATTCCCCGCGATGTTATAGGAGTCTACGAACGCGGAGTCCCCACGGTCCGATTCATCGTCAATTGAGTGGCTGTAAGTGTAGGCCAAGCTGAACGTCAAGGCGCCCACGCTGCGGTTCGCTGAGAGTTGCAGGGAGTGATAGACCGAGTTGGCGGCGTTGCTCAGGTTCGTAATGTTGCTGTAGCCAGGGAAATTGGTACGCAGCAGGTCGGCGCTGGTGCCGCAGGCTACGCTCAAGTTGTTGGCGGCTGCTCCAGGCACCACAGTACCGTTTGCCAACTCACCATCGCTGAAAAAGGCGTTGCAGTCGGCTTGGGTAATCGGTTGTCCGGGCGCGAAAGGATTGTCGGCAGCAGGAGTCGAATGCAGCTGGTTGCCGTTGCTGAGAAGTGTCAGGTGCGTACCCTTGCTACCCACGTATGCCACGGACAAAATGAAGTGCGCAGGCACTTCCTTCTGCACACTTAAGTTCCACTGTTGCACGTAGGGCCACTGCGCTTTGCCCGGAATCTCCACGACGGTCAGCGGAAATAGCGGTACGGCACCCGCGCCGGCTCCCACGTTCCCATAGCCGACGATGTTGGACTGCGTCGCCGCCAACACTAGCGGTGCCGAGCCTTCCAGCGATTCGCTGTTGCCCTCGTTGCCGTTCGTGTGTTCGTAAAAGATTCCGTAGCCGCCGCGGATGGACATTTTGCCGTCGCCCTTGGGGTCAAAGGCAAAGCCGATTCTCGGTGCCGGATTAAAGAGATGTCCTGTCAGGCAGCCCGCATTGGAGGATGCGCCGATTGCCGCCGTGGGAAACGCTGATCCCGGCAACAGCGGCAGATTCCCGCCTTTGCCGCCGCACTGGATGATGCCGTTCAGAGGATTCGCAGTGGCCGCGCCATTCTGCGCCAGCGAACCATCCGGGTTGAATGTCGGCTCGTTGCCCGCGACAAAGGCGCTCGGACTGAAAGCGAAGGCTTGCTGATAGCGCTCACGGTAGGTACCGAACAAGCTCACACGCAGGCCAAGGTTGAGCGTAAGCCGCTTGGTGACGCGCCAATCATCATTGAAGTACGGCTCCACGATCTTGTAGCGGTTGTAGTATTTTGCGATTTGGCTCCACTGCTTGTAGCTCGCGATGTTGCCCATCAACAAATCGGCAAAGGAGTTTCCGCTCGTCACACCGGAACTCGAGTCGAATGTTAAAATGCCCTGTACGTTTGGAGAGTTGTCTTCATTCTTCTGGGCGAAGGCAATGTAGGCACCCATTTGGAACGTGTGCTGGCCGAAAATCTTGGTGAGGTTATCGCGATACGTGTAGGTCGGATTGGCGTTGTTCCAGGGGAAATAGCCAGTATCCTGCCCAAGGCCGCCATAGAGGTCCGTATTGCCGTTCAACTGGATGGCCGGAAGTTTGCCGCCGAAGCCATTGTTGAAGATGGAGCCCATTGCAAAGCCAGAAGGCAGCGCGGGATTGTTGAGCGCGTTCAGAAAGATATGGTCCGCGGTGTAACTGGCCACGAATTCATTGAGCAACGTGGGTGTGATATTCGCGTTAAGGCGCGCCACGAAGCTCGTGCCCGGTCCGGTGAACCCAGTCTGGATGTTCTCGAAGCTCGAGGTGCCATTGCCCCACAACGGATTCGGAACTACCGTGCTCCACGAGTCATGGATGTAGCGGAACGTCAGACGGTAATTGTCCGTAATGTTGTGGTCGACGCGAACCAATTCTTCGCGCCAGGTAGTTGGCGTAGACACCGTCTGCGCGAATGCCGGTAAACTACCCAGTGTGGTGTTGGCCTGCGGTATCAGGGCCAGTAAGGCCTGTCCCGCCGGCGATATCGGCACGGTAGCCCCTACGTTCGGGCAATCCGGACCGGGGCAAACGTCGCTAAAATTGCCGCCTCGCTCGGCGTCCGAGGGAACGTTGATCGGCGATATCGTTGCCGGATTCTTTTCGCGACGCCACTCCTGGGACAAGAAAAAGAATGTCTTCTTCTTGTCGGTGTTGTAGTGATTCGGAATGTAAACAGGGCCGCCAATCGTATATCCAAAGTCATGCTTCTTGTATGTTGGGCGCGCGATTCCGTTCGCATTGTTGAAATATTCGTTGGCGTTGAACATGTCGTTACGCAGGTATTCGAACGCGCTTCCGTGGAAAGAGCTGCCGCCGGATTTTGTTTCGACTTCGATTGTGCCGGATCCGTTGCGGCCGTACTGCGCGCCATAGTTCGAGGTAAGCACCTTGAATTCGGCGATGGCTTCGGGGTTGGGATAGACGTTCAACGTCTGGTTACTGCCGTTATCCATGTTATCGCCGCCGTCGAGTTCCCAGTTGTTATATTCCGTGCGGCCGCCGTTAATGGAATACGCTACGTTGCCGTAGACGCCGACTTTTCCTTCATCCGATCCCGTCTGGTTGACGACTCCCGGGCTGAGTGTGACCAACTGCGTGAAATTGCGGCCGTTCAGCTCGAGATCGTTAACCTGCTTGCCGGTGATCGTGCTCGTGAGTGCCGAGGATTGCGTCTCAACTTGCGCCACGCTCTCTCCCGTTACCACAACTTCTTCGGTTATCGCGCCAACGGCCAGCTGGATATCCAGACGAATCTTCTGCGCTACGTCTAACACCACATCCTTGGCCGAATACCTGGAGAATCCTTTTGCTGTCACCACAACGTTGTATGTGCCCCCGGGCAATCCCGCCACGGCGAACACCCCGTCCGCGTTGGTTGTCGTTGAGTGCGTTTGGCTGCCCGACGTGCTGGAGATCACCACATCCGCTCCGGCCACCGCCGCGCCGGATTTATCCGTCACCGTTCCGCTGATGTATCCCGTGTCTTGCGCCTTAGCGACAAATGCCGTGCACAGAATCGCGAGCATAGCGCACACCAACAGTCGCGCGGCTCTCGGCATATTTTTCAAAATAGTGGCACGATGAAAATTACGACCGTATCCCATCACTTTGCTACCTCCCGGAAATTTTTGAAATGAATTACCGGCCTGGTGTGGGCACAATTACGCCTGCTACCGCGGGCACCCCTGTTTCTTGCCGCTCGCAGAAGGCTACTCATCCGAGATAGCCCCCACCACTCGACATTCAGAAACGCACCCAATCTGACTTATTAAATCGGATTAATAAGTCATTCCTCCGTCCATGTCAAGCTGAAAATCAGGCGTCCGCTCTGTCCCATTCCCCCATTTGCCAATCTCTTAGCCGTTTACGTTCACGCTGCCGCTTGAATTCCTTCTTCCCCTGCTGGACACTACGAGCCGATGCCTTCTCCCCTCCTTACCCGGCCCGCGCGCACTCTTTCTATCTGTTTGATGGGCACTTTCTACCTTTGCCTCCACTCTCTGCTTGCAAATGCCTCCTCACTTCCCGCTTCCCAGCAACCCTCCTCAAACATCCCTAGCCACTCCTACTCCACCGATCCCCAAGCCTCCTTCGCGCAAGGTCAAGCTGCCCTGCAATCCGGCGACCTTGTCGCCGCCGAAGCCGCCTTTCGCCGCGTCCTTTCCGTCGATCCGCAATCCGGCGCTGCTTACGCCAACCTCGGCGTCATCGCCATGCGCCGAAAGGAGTGGGACCACGCCCTCACTCTCCTCGAAAAAGCCGAGAAGCTTGAACCCAAAATGTCTGGCATTCGCCTCAACATCGGCCTCGTTAAGTACCGCCGCGGCGATTACGCCGGTGCCATCGCCCCACTCGCCTCCGTCGTAAGTGACCAACCCAATTCCCAACAAGCGCGCTACCTCCTCGGCCTGTGCCACGTCTTCACCGAACATTACACCGAAGCCGTTGCCGACCTCGAGCCGCTCTGGCCGCAAATGTCCAACGATTTCACCTACCTCTACGTGCTTGATATCGCCGCTCACAGTGCCGGCAAAGACGACCTCGACGCAAAAGCCCTAAGCCGCCTCGTCGAAGTCGGCGGCCAATCTCCCGAGTTCCACCTCATCCTCGGCAAGGCCTACCTCAACCGCGAAGAAATCGACAAAGCCATCGCCGAACTGGAACTCGCCGCCGCCGCGAATTCCAATTTGCCGTTCGTTCACTTTAGTTTGGGCCTTGCTTATGTAAGGAGGGAAGACAACGACCGCGCCGAAGCTGAGTTCCGCAAAGACATCGCCATCGAGCCCGATCTCCCCGACAACTACGAACAACTCGGACTGCTTTATCTAAAGTTGCAGAAGGACGAAGAAGCCGAGCATTCCTTTCGCGAAGCCCTCCGCTACAATCCCCGCCAACCCGTCTCGCTCCTCGCGCTGGGCCGCCTTTATCAACGCCAGGGAAAAAATCGCGAAGCCCTCGACGCCCTCGACGCCGCCGAAAAACTTGTCCCCGACAACCAGAACGTCCACTTCGTCCGCGGCCAAGTCCTTCTGAAACTGGGCCGTCGCGAAGAAGCCCAAACCGAACTTGCCACCTCAAAAAAACTTCTCGACGCCAGCCTCAACAAACAACGCGAAAAATACGGCGACAATCCCATTCCCAATCCCGAACTAAAACAACCCCCTCAACCTTAAATCTTTGGCGCCTGTTCACCCGGCAGGTACCACGGCCCGCGCCCGCTCTCAATCGCCTCAGCCACCGCCAAAATAATCTCCTCTTCATAAGGCCGACCAATCACCTGCACGCCGATCGGCAACCCTTCGCTCGACATTCCCATCGGCACCGCGACTCCCGGAAACCCCGCCAAATTCAGCCACTGCGAATACCGCATCGTCTCTCGATAATTTTCTGTTTCGCCGCTCCGCCAATTCCCTTCCCCATGTCGGAACGCCGGCCTCGCCGACACTGGCGACAACAGAATCGTCACGTCTTCCATCTGCCGCAAAATCTCCGCACGGAGGTCATCGCGTTCACCGCAAGCCTGCAGGAAACCGTCATACGTCAACGCCGTTTCCGCCGCAGCCAAGGCCACGAACTCGCGCAGCATCGGGCTCATCGCCTCTTCTTGACCAACCGCGCCTTTGCGAATCGAATCCGCGATCACCGGCCCGAAAAAATACCACCACAACTCTATCGCCCGTTCGAGCTCATGCAATCTTTTCTTCTCCACCACAAATCCCTGCTGGCTCAAAATCTTCGCCGCTTGCTCAACAACCGCCACAGTCTCAGCCGTCGCCCTACCCAACGCCTCGCTCTCCAAAATCCCCACGCGCAATTTCTTCGCATCTTCCATTTTCACCGTGCGCATCGCCACCGGCGCCGAAAGCGCATCGCCTGCATCCGGCCCCGCCAGCACTTCAAAGAGCGCCCTCACATCCGCCACCGTCCGCGCCATTGGCCCCACCACTCCAATCCACCCGAACGCTCCGCCTCCCACTGGAAAATGTCCCGTCGCAGGAATCCTCCCCGGCGTCGGCTTCAACCCACAAATTCCGCAAAAATGCGCTGGCACGCGTGTCGATCCGCCTCCATCGCTCCCCACTCCCCCCGCCGAGCACCCCGAAGCTATCGCCGCCGCCTCTCCTCCGCTTGATCCTCCAGCCGACCGCTCCAAATTCCAGGGATTGCTCGTCTTCCCGCTCAACAAATTGTCCGTCTCATACGCCATCAAATATTCCGGCGTATTTGTATTCCCCACAATAATCGCGCCCGCCCGCCGCAACCGCGCCACCAGCGGCGCATCTGCCGACGCCACATAGTCCTTCCGCGTCAGCGATCCGGCCGCCGCAGGCCATCCCGCCGCATCAATGCAACTCTTGATGGTCAGCGGTACTCCATGGAGCGGCCCCAACGCATCCCCGCGCATCACGGCTACCTCTGCCGCCCGCGCCTGCCGCTTCGCACCCTCAGCATCCAGGTGTACAAACGCATTCAGCTTCGGCTGCATCGCCGCCACCCGTTCGAGATGCGCCTCCGCAACCTCGACAGGCGAACATTTTTTCTCCCGAACCCCCGCAGCAATCTCCGCAATCGTCCCAAAGACAATTTTCCTCATGAACGCGGGTACGCCTTTCAGGATAGGATCTCCAATCCAATAGCTGTGATGTAGACTCTCTCAAAGCGAGATTGCAATCAAATGACCGAAGCAACTCCCAGTTCGGACCTCGGCCGTCATCTGTTTGGAGTGGCAGCTTTTGCCTTTGGCCTCATCATCCTGGTCTGGCATATCTACAACGACTGGCATCCACCGCGTTACATTGTCTACGCCGTCGCCGCTGCCCTGATTCTCGGCGGCGTTGCGATTCAGTTCCGTCGGACCGCGAAACCGGCCGCAGCCGTCCTTGGTGCGGTGTATCTTGTCTTCGCCCTGCAGTGCGTGCCACAAATCCTCGCTTCACCGAAGATCTACAATAGTTGGGGCAACTTCTTCGAGCAGTTCTCTCTCGTCGCCGGTGCGGCGATCGTTTATGCACGCTTTTCATCGACGTGGTCGCCGGAAACACGGAATCGGATCGGCCGCATTCTTTTGGGAATCTGCGTCGCTTCCTTTACCTTCGAGCAGGCCCTTTATCTCGCCCCTACCGCCACTCTTGTTCCGAAGTGGCTTCCTCCAACTCAGATGTTTTGGGCGGTAGCGACCACTGTTTTCTTCGCACTCGCGGCGGTGGCTCTACTTGCGAATCGAATGGCACTTCTCGCCGCTCGCCTGCTGACTATAATGCTCCTGATCTTTGGGATACTCGTGTGGGTACCCTTGCTTCTCTCGGTTCCCCATAGTCATACGAATTGGAGCGAAACCACCGAGACCTTCGCCATTGCCGGAACTGCATGGATACTCGCCGATCTCCTCGGCGAGTATCGTCTGACGGGTCATTGATCATTCCATCTGCCGTTGTTCTTGTCTCTTTCCTCGAAACAGGGGGCGCAACTGGCAGGATTTCGGGATTGCTAGTCTCGTCCCGAAGCGGAGCTATTTTTAGAAGTGTGCAATTTTGAACAGTCAGAATATCCAAGATTGTCTACAATCTCCTAAACGGTAAGTAGGGTTGAGTCCCAGCGCGGATCACAAAACTTGGGAGGTCTTATGGCTTGCTTATTGTGCGGGTCAAGTAATGAGTCAGAATTTTCTGCGGAGATGGTCATTCACCTCGGCGGTCTCGCAAATATCGACGATCCCGGCGTCTGGGTATTCCCGAAGCTTGTAACCTGCTTGGATTGTGGCATTGTGCGTTTTAACGTTTCGAAAACTCAATTGGCGTCGCTTGCCGCCGGTACCCCGCCAAAGGGACGAATGACGATGGCGGCGGGTTGACGGTGGAATTGTAGTTTGCCGTTTAAATACTCACAAACTTCGTTCCAGAGACGACTGTTTCCACAGTGCTGAGCAGATCGCTTGCAACCATTGTTTTAAACACGTAGGCCCACGCGCCAAGTTTCATAGCTTCCTGCACTATGTCAAACGAAGATTCCTCGCTCAAGAAGATTATTTTAGCTTCCGGCACCATTTCACGAATTCGGCGAGCGGCTTCGATTCCATTTACCGATGGGACTCCGATGCCCATTAGAATCAAATCCGGCTCCAGTTCCACCGCCATCTGAAATGCTTCTAGTCCGTTTGACGCCTCGCCGGCGACCTGCAATCCTGGCTCTTTGCGGAGGGTTGAAGAAGCAAAACGACGCCAGGGTTCGGAATCGTCCACCACGAGAATACGGATTGACGAAGGTTTCAGAGTCTCTCCCTGTTAAAGCTTCAGTTGAAGCGCTGACCAGCGCTGACTAACCTTCGAACTCTACGAATTCAGACTGTTTCTGTCGTTGCTTGAAAGCAATCTCGTGCTTGCTCGGGAACGAGGAAGGAACCTGAACATCCGTGGCGAACGCCGTAGTGGCATGGAGAACGCGCTCGGCTTGAAGGCCCCGCGTTTACAGGGACTTAGACGATCAATTCCGAGTTGCCGGCGATACGCCCGGAAGGCGCCGCGGACGCGTCTTTAAGAGGTGGCGGTCAAGCATCGGCTCCTAGGGCCGCGGGCACTTGTATCGGGACAATAAAGTTGCTGGCGAGAAGATAGGCGAACAGGTGTCCGAGGGGCGGCGCCTGACGCAGTTGGGCGGCAGAAACCCATCCGTTCGTCTCACTCCATTCCCAACCGGAGGCGGCAGTAGTGTTGAGCCATTCGCGCAGGTCCGCGACGGTCATGGGATAAGCGTAGATGCGGACGTTCTGGGCGAAGAGGCGAGCGAGGGCCTCCATACGATTGCCTTGGAGATTGCCGTAAGGGTCTTCAAACGTGCGAATGATCAGGGAAAGGCCGACAACGAAGCGCACCGGCGCCGTTGTATAGCGGTCGACGAGCGCGGTCATATGATAGAGCTCGCGCTGGCGAAACAGGAGCACGTCTCCCCCCGTGACGAGAAGGGCGTCGATGCGGCGAAGCAAGTCGGGAATGTCCGGAGGCGCTTCGTTAGGCGCGGTTGGAGCAGTCGTGAGGCAGAAAAAGCCGGCAGGCGCCGCCTTTGTTTCGCCCAGCTCATTGCGAAGCTCCTGAATGCCGGAAGGCAGCAATCGCGCGTGGACCTGCTCGTGGTGAGCATCCACGTGGCCAAAATAGCCCGGCGCAAGCACGACCGCTTTCTTGTAGAGAGCCTCGTTTGGGGCGACGGCGGGGCCCTTCGATGGGAAGAATACAGCTTCAGCCAATCCCGCAGACACCAGGTAGGCCAGCAGGGTACGGTGGTCCCAAGTCTCGAACGCCGGCCCGCGAAGATCGATGTAGTCGATTTCGATGCGCTCCTTGACGATCTCCTGTGCCACTCCTTCCAGAAAAGATTCCTTGGTTTGCGATTCGTAGAACGCAGCGTAGATGAGATTCACGCCGAGAATACCAATCGCTTCCTGCTGCAGGATATTGGCAGGATCGCGCATGTTGATGTGCATGAGGACATCGTTGGGAAGGCCGTCGGGCTGCGATTGAAAGCGCAGACCGACCCAACCATGCGGATCGTTGGTCCCGGCGAAGTTGCGCGCGGAGACGGTATCCACAAAGGAGAAAAACCGAGTCCGTGGCCCGCGCGTCTTCCCTAATTGGGTGAGTAGCTGAGCCCACTCGTTGTCCAGCATGGCTTCGAGGCGTTGCTTCGATACGTAGCGCGAGCCGGAACCGTACAGATCGTCGCTGACTTCTTTGTCGTAGGCCGAAATGGTTTTGGCCACCGTGCCGGAGGCGCCCCCTACTACAAGGAACCAGCGCGCGACTTCCTGTCCGGCGCCGATTTCGGCGAAGGAACCGAAGGTGGATGTATCAAGATTCAGGGTAAGCGCTTTGTGGTGAGTGTCGGGTTTTTCACTGGAAGGCATAGTCGGCTCCGCTCGGGCGACCTAAGAGGCGCGAAGAGTCCCTAGCAAGCTAGTGAAACTCGGCCCGCGAGCACGATTCTACCCGATTTTGTTTCTTGATTTCGAAAATGGCAAAGCTTCCACAACCGTTTTGTCCTCCTGCGCGTTGACTGAACCATATTCGTTCTGGTCCCCGCAAAGAGTCAGCCATCAAGCCTAAGTCCTCTGTTTGCCACTCTTTCAAAAAACACCGATCTGGGGATATACCCCATAAGCGCTAAGATAAGCAATCAATTTGTGGTTTTCGTTTCCGATGGGGTTCGCTCAGGGCTGCGGCGATTTGGTTCCAACTCTGCAACACCGCTTGCAGCGGCACCTCTGGGAGCAGCGCTGCGATTACCTGGTGGAATGCAAACTGAAACTCACGCCACCGGCTGCGGGTTCTCAGTTTCGGGTAAGGAGTAGCCCCAGGGGGAAATCGTTCTTCCTACTCGTGCCAACTTTTGGCTCAGCAAGGCCACGAACAGTTTGCCGTACAACCAAGCACGGGTGCTTTGGTCATCATGTTTGGGGACATGTCCTAATTGGGCGATCGACTTCAAGCGTTTGAAGGTCAACTCGATTTGCCATCGCAGGCGATAACATTCCAGAACTTGTCGCGCGGTTGCGCTAGCCGAGGAAAGCGTCGTGAACACCAGCACATACTGGGCGTATTGCCACGTTTCAGGGCTGACCACCTTTCCCCGTTTCTCCGCCAGCCTCTTTTGCGCCCGTGCCATCGCTTCGCGACTCTTGCGAATGGCGCAGAGCCGCCCCGCAATCCGGTGTTGGCCGGAATGCACCCATACCGGCCACGCGTTCACGTCCCCCGCCTCTTGCAGCCCGGCCAAGGATTCCAGCAACGGAAATGACTTGCTCCGCTTATCCCACAAAGGCAGGGCGTGAGGATTCAGGCGCACACACACATCCGCCTGTTGCTCGACCACCGCCGCAATCCCGGCCGGATGGCAGTAGCCCGCATCGGCCAGAACCAGTTCGCCAGCACGGAAACGAAAACGTCCGAACTTCTCTCCGGCGCCTTCGCCTTCGGTGGCAGTGAGAGCGAAATAATCGCACTCCAACGTGGGCAAGCGCAGGCTGTAGTGAATCCGCCACTGGCTGCCCGTCCTGCCTGGTTCGCGAACCACGGTGGCGTCCAGCAGACGCACGTTGCGGCCCTGTAGCCTCGGCTGCAAATCGACCCCGTTGTCCTTCCATAGCCGCTGACACAACTGCCGCAGCCAATCCTCAGCATCCCGTAAGCGATTCAACAGTGTGACATCCGAGACGTTGGCAATCCCTGCCAACTTTGCTTGCACCGCCGTCTCGCGCAGCGACCAACCACAGCCCACATGCAACAGCAGCGTACGCAGCAAGGCTTCCAACGACGGGAAGCCGCGCAACCGCCGCACCGCTCCGCTGCTCCTCCCCAACTGCCGCCACTCCAGGGGAAATAGCCCCAGCAGAATCTCCCAGTCTTCCAGTTCAGCCATGTGCGGAGGCTACATTTAACCCAGCAACCAGTCAACTGTTATCTTAGCGCTTATGGGGATATACCCCGCCCCCTGGTCCAAGAAAAAATCTGTATAATCCACCCGCTCCACCAGCCGAACGGGGGAATCTCTAATGGCATTTCCAAATCGCCGCGCACTCAATCTTTTGCTTCTGGCTTCATCCGCCGCTCTCTGTTTCTCTCCCTCGGCTTCCGCTCAATCCGCCACGACTCTCCCCAGCGAATCCCCCGCGCAAGTTAAGCCCGTCACCGACACCTTCGACTACTCCCGCCGCGACGTCATGATCCCCATGCGCGACGGCGTAAAACTCCACACCGTCATCCTCATTCCCAAAGGCGCCAAAAACGCGCCCATCCTTCTCACTCGCACGCCCTACAACGCCAGCGACCTCACCACTCACGCTAATAGCTCCCACCTCGGCCCCATCCTCGAAGGCTACGACAACGCTACCGACGTCATCATCGAAGGAGGCTACATCCGCGTCATCCAGGACGTTCGCGGCAAGTACGGCTCCGAAGGCGATTACGTCATGAACCGCCCGCTCCACGGCCCGCTCAATCCCACCAGCGTCGATCACGCCACCGACACCTACGACACCATCGACTGGCTCGTTAAAAATCTCTCCGAGTCCAACGGCAAAGTCGGCATTCTCGGCATCTCCTACGACGGATTCACCCCGCTCATGGCCCTCGTCAATCCCCACCCCTCCCTCAAAGTTTCCGTCCCCATGAATCCCATGGTCGACGGCTGGATGGGCGACGACTGGTTCCACAACGGCGCCTTTCGCGAACAAAACATGCCCTACATCTACGAGCAGGACGGCACGCGCGACAACTCCGCCAAATGGTGGACCGCTCATTTCGATGATTACGACGTTTTCATGGAGGCGGGCTCAGCTGGCGAACTCGGCCGTCGTCATGGCCTCGAACAAATGGGCTTCTGGCGCAAAATCCTCGAGCATCCCAGCTACGATTCGTTCTGGCAGCAGCAAGCCATGGACAAAATTCTCGCCGCTCAGCCGCTGAAAGTTCCCGTCATGCTCGTCCATAGCCTGTGGGATCAGGAAGACATCTACGGCGCGACCGCTGTCTATAAAGCCCTCAAGCCCAAAGACACCAATAACGACAAAGTTTTTCTAGTGATGGGCCCGTGGCATCACGGTCAGGAAATTGAAGACGCCTATTCTCTCGGCGCCATTAAATTCGGCAGCGATACCGGCACCTACTTCCGCCAGCACATCCTCGCTCCCTTCCTCGCGAAGTATCTCAAGGACGAAAATCCCGAGCACGACATCGCGCCGGTCTACGCCTATGAAACTGGCACCAACCACTGGCGCGAACTCCCCTCCTGGCCCGCCGGCTGCAAATCCGGTTGCGCGCCGAAACCCACGCCCCTCTATCTCAACGCTGGCCTAAAACTCAGCATGAACGCGCCCGCATCTTCCGACGCGCCTTTCGACGAATACATCTCCGATCCGAGCAAACCGGTTCCCTATCGCGCCCGCCCCAGCCAACCCATGGGCTACACCACCGAACTAACTTGGTCCCAATGGCTCGTCGACAATCAGGTGGAAGCCTCCGGCCGCCCCGATGTGCTCGTCTACACTTCCGACGTCTTGACCAAACCCACGAAAATCAGCGGCCAGCCCATCGCTAACCTCATCGCCTCGACCTCCGGCTCCGACTCCGACTGGGTCGTCAAACTCATCGACGTCTACCCCGACGAAGTCGCCAGCCAGCCCAACCTCGGCGGCTACCAACTAATGATCTCCGCCGACATTTTCCGCGGCCGTTATCGCGAAAGCCTCGAAACTCCCAAACCGCTTGTCTCCGACAAACCTCTCCTCTATCGCTTCAATCTCCCCAACGCCAACCACGTCTTCCTTCCCGGCCACCGCATCATGGTGCAAATCCAATCCAGCTGGTTCCCCCTTTACGACCGCAACCCGCAAACCTTCGTCCCCAACATTTTCTGGGCCAAGCCCTCCGATTACAAAAAAGCCACCCAGCACATCTACCACGCGCCCGACAACTCCAGCTTTGTCGAACTCCCCCTGGTCTCCCTGCCGTAACCGATGAGACCTGCAAAAATTGGTCCAACGCTCGTTTGTGCGTCATGCTAGTCTTTCGTCTCTACGCCCATGAATTCGCGCCACCGACTGCTGGCCGCACCTATGTGCCTGTCTTTTGTTCTCTCTCTTGCCCCGTGCCCCTGTTCAGCGCAAACCTCCTCCGCGCTAGCCACTTCGACCGATCAACAACCGCCCTTCGATAAGCTAGAACTCTTCGCATTCTTCGCCGCTGGACCCATCGATACATACGCGGCCGAAATCATTCGCAGGCGCGGCTGCGCCTTCGCTCCCGACGCTGCTTTCATCTCCGCTTTCCCAACTCCCAAGTTTCAACAAATCCTTACAAACATTAAACCGCGTACCGTTAATGAGTCTTCCCCCAATTGCGATGCCGCCTACGCCCTTCTCCCCGTCGCACTTGATGCAACCCACCATCGCCGATTTGATGTTTCGGAAGCGAACTATCAGAAAGCGCTCCAGCTCGCTCCGGACTCTGCCACGCTCCACCTCGCCTACGCCTCCAATTTTCTTCTCGTGCCCGACGGAGCAAAAGCCGAAGGAGAAGCCCGCCGTTCTCTCGACCTCTGGCCGGGCAACGCCGAGGCCCACGGAATTCTCTCCCTCGCTTTGATGGTGCAAAGCAGATTCCCCGAAGCCGCCGCGGAAGCCCGCGAGACTCTCCGGCTTTTTCCTGGTCACAGATCCGCGAAACTACAGCTTGGCGTTTCGCTCGCGCAAAATCATCAGTACAACGAAGCCTTGCCCGTTCTTCGCAGCGCAGTCTTGGCGCTTCCAGGCGTGCCGATTCCGCACAAATTCCTCGGCATCTCTTTGCTCCACACGATGAAATTCGACGACGCAATCGCCGAGCTGAGGTGGTACGTTAGCAGCGTCCCCTCTGACGCCGAAGGCCACTATCTGCTCGGGGTCGCCCTCCGCTCCGCTGGCCATACCAACGAAGCCAAAGCCAACTCCCAATTTCAGGAGGCTCTTCGCCTCAAACCGGGTGACGCGCAGATTCAGGCCGCCGCCAATCCGAACTCGTCCTCATCTTCCGCAGAAGAACTTTCTGGACCCAAACCAGACGACGGCTCCGTCTCGGGGAATATCTACACCAACAAGTTTTTTGGCTTCTCCTACGAGTTCCCCAAGGACTGGACGGTCATGAGCTCTAATGCAGCTCGCGCTACTCTGGAAATGGGCTCTGTTCTCTTGGATAACGGCGATCCCACGGAACAAGACATCAAGCAAGCGCTGCTAAGGAAAAACTTTTCTTTGTTTTTCGTGCTAGAGCGTCTTCAAGCGAATCGACCAGTCGCCGCCAGTTCCATCCAAATCAACGCCCTTCCACTTCCGCCGTTCTCCCAAATGTCTCCGGATGCGTTTCTCCAAGCCATCTTTGACCGATTGCAACAGCGCAGCCCCGCGATACAAATTACAGGCTCACCAAAAAAGCTCTCCATAAACGGACGGGACTTTGTGAAAGCATCTATGAGCATCCCCCTCAGTACGGGAACCAGCTACGTTTCCGAACTGGTGACCACCGGCAAAGGCTTCGCCCTATTCTTCGTCTTTTCTAGCCTCGACCAGAGCAAACTCCCCCAGATCGAACAATCCCTCCAATCCATCCAGTTTCTCAACGACCCAAACTAACTCACGACTTGTCGACGTCCATCATTCCCCAGTTCCCTCTTGCTTTCACAAAAACGGTTGACGCTGCACCCCGCTGCACACAGAATCTTTGGTGCCCCGTATCGCGGCCAGCTTCCGTTCGCCGTGCTTCGCGCGCAAGGACAAAGACCCTGATGCAATCTCTCCTTCGGCGTTCTTCTGTGCTCATTGTTTGTCTATCCGTATTCTCCGTCGCTGCAGTGGTTCTTCATTCTCGCGCCGCGCAGGCTCCGGCCCCGCAGGCGCAAAGAGCTACCCCTCAATACAACACGGCGGAAGCCTATCGCCTCAATACTCTAGGCGTGGCTTATATGAACCAGCAGCGGCCTGCGGATGCGCAAAAATATTTCGAACAATCGCTTGGCGTTGATCCCACATTCGAAGTCGCGCGTCTCAATCTCGGCATCTCTCTCTTGGCTCAGCAAAAACTCGAGCCTGCGCGCACGGCGCTCGCCGCCGCCGCCGCAAAACTTCCGCAGGATCCGTACGCCTGGTACAACCTCGGTCTCGTCTATAAAGATCTCGGCGACGCCGAAAAAGGCGTCGAAGCTTTCACGCACGTCACGCAAATTGCCAACGAAGCCGACCCCTGGTATTTCGTCGGCTATCTGGATTCGCAGTTGCAGCTCTACGATCAAGCCATCGCCGCATTTCAGAAAGGCTCTTGCCATTTTTCCGTTTCATGCCTCCGCGGAATTTGGAATCGCGCGCGCCTACCAGCGCAGCGGCAATGCCGAAGCCGCCAAAGAGCATCTCGCCAAATTTCAGAAAATGACCGCCGACCACGTCGCCACTCCGTTCGGTGCGGGCTACGGCGATCAAGGCCGCTTCTCGCTCGCCGAACTTCCGCGCAGTTCCATGCAAAACGCCCCGCCCGCCATCCCCGTCCGCTTCACTCCGCAGCCGATCTCGTCCCTCCTCTCTGTAAGGGCGGAGCTTGCTCCGCCCGGCCCGAGCACCGGCGCGTGCTTCTTCGATTACGATGGCGACGGCAAACCCGATCTGTTTCTGGTCAGCGCCTCAGCCGATGGCACCAGCCGTCTTGCTCCACAATCTCGGCAACGGAAAATTCGCCGATGTCACCAAGGAATCAGGACTCGAACTCGCCGGCAGCGGCTTCGGCTGCGCCGCCGGCGATTTCGACAACGATGGCCACACCGATCTCGCCGTCTGCTTCACCGATGGCGTGCGCCTCTTCCACAATAACGGTGCGGGAAAATTCGAAGACGTCACGGAAAAAGTAGGCATCCGCCGCGAAAGAGGCTGCGTGGCGTGCAACGTTCGTGGACTACGACCACGACGGCGACCTCGATCTTTACATCACGATGCAACCGGCGGCCGCCGCCGCCAAGGGGACAGCAGCTCACAATTTTCTCTGGCGCAACAACGGCAACAGCACGTTCACGGACGTGAGCGGAGAGAGTGGTCTCGACTTCGACGCCACCGGCGCGGGCCTGGTCACCACCGATTTCAACAACGATCGCGCCATCGATTTTGTTTTTGCGGGAGGCAATGACGGCGCATCGATTTATCTGAATCCCCGCGAAGGAAAATTCACGCCACTCTCCGCTGATCGATTTCAAAAAAGAAAATCTGCCGCCAGCTGTCGGCGTTGTCGCATTCGATTTCAACAAAGATGGCTGGATGGATCTCGCATTCACTCATGCGGGCGCTCCTGGAATCAGTCTCTGGCGCAATGTCGACGGCAAGCATCTCGAGCGTGTTCCTCTCCCCGATTTCGGCTGGCAACGCGGCTGGGGAATTTCCGCCATTGATTACGACAACGATGGCTGGCTCGATCTCGTCGCCGCGGGCGAAACCAGCGCGGCGGCGGCGAAATTCGTTTGCTTCGCAATCTCGGCGCAAAAGGCTGGGCCGACGTCACCAAAGAAGTCCACCTGGACGCGGTCAAAGCTCACTCAGCCGCGCGCCATCGCCGTCGCAGACCTTGCGCGGCAACGGCAGCCCCGATCTCGTCGTAACGCAACTCGGCACCGCTCCGCTCATCTTGAAAAACGAAGGAGCGAATCAGCACAACTGGATGAGCATCGACTTCAAGCCGCTCACCGACAACAAGAGCGGCATCGGCACGAAGGTGGAAATTTACGCGGGAGCGCTCTATCAAAAGTGGGAAGTGCAGGGAGCGAGCGGCTACCTCGGGCAAAACGCGCCCAGCGATTCTTGCCGGACTCGCGGACCGAGACAAACGCCGAAGTCGTGCGGCTGCTTTGGCCCACCGGCGTGCCGCAGGACGAAATAAATCTCGCGGCGAAAGAAAGCTCAATCGATCGGCGAACTCGATCGCCGCGGCAGCTCTTGCCCCGTTTTATTTGCGTGGAATGGCAAAGAGTACGAATTCATCGCCGACATGCTTGGCCCCGGCGTCGTTGGCCACTGGGTTGGGCCCGGCGTGCGCGGCGTTGCAGAGCGCGACGTTCCTGATCCCGATGAATATCTAAAAGTTGTGCGCGCCAGCGCGCAGCCGCTTCACGGAATGCTCAGTTTCCGCTTCATGGAGCCGATGGAAGAAACAGTCTATCTCGATCAGCTCCGTCTGCTTGCGATCGATCATCCCGCGGCGTACGAAGTTTTTCCCAACGAGACGATTCGTTTCGCAATCCGCCGTTCCCGGAGTTTCGTGTCATCGCCAGCCAGGAAGCGCATCCGCCGATTGGCGCGTGGGACGATCGCGGAAACGATGTGCTCTCGCTGATCTCGCAGCGCGATCGCAAGTACGTCACGGATTTCGAAAGCTTGCCGTTCGCGGGCTTCGCAAAACTCCATTGGCTTGAGCTCGACCTCGGCCAGTGGGACGCCGCGAAGCCGCTGCGTCTCATCATCGACGGCTACACGGACTATTTCATGGCCACTTCAATGTACGCCGCCGATCAGGCCGGGAGTGAAAGTGATCGCGCCGTACGTCGAAGCGCTCGATGCAAATAACAAGTGGACGCGCGTTGTCGAAGACATGGGTTTTCCTGCTGGTCTCGAACGCACGATGGTCACCGACCTTACTGGGAAATTGCCGCCGGGGACGCGGCGCATTCGCATCGTCACCAATCTAAAAATCTATTGGGACGCGATTCGCATCGATCAAACTCCCGAAGCAAAGGAAATTCGCACCGCGGAAGTTCCGCTGGCGAAGGCTTCGCTGGAATTTCTCGGCTATCCGCGCGAAATTCGTCTGACTCCAGCGAGCGACACGACCTACTCTTTCACGCACCGCAGCATGACGGGACCTTACGCGCATGCCGCGGGAAACTACACGCGCTACGGCGATGTGCTCGATTTGCTGACCGCAGCGGATGATCGCTTCGTCGTATTCGGTTCCGGCGAAGGCGTGAAGCTCGATTTCGATCCGCGCAACTTGCCTGCGCTGCCTGACGGATGGGTTCGCGATTATTTCTTTTACGCGAACGGCTTCGAGAAGGATCTCGATTTCTACGCGGCCCACGCGTTTACTGTTGAACCGCTGCCGCGGCATGGCATGATTCCCTATCCCTATCCGGCGGGCCAGGAGTATCCAAGCGACGCGCAGCATCTCGGCTATCAGCTTGGAGTACAACACGCGGCAACGCTCGGATAAATTGCCGCCGAGTTTGAATTACCACTATCCTCCGCAGCAAAAGTGAAGTGGTTGCGCTCCATCGGCGCGTCCTGGCTCGCAAAGGTTCGCGGCGCGCTGGACGAGGGCGCGATAAATCGCGCCCTTACAAATCGTGCGCAGGATCATCTCGCGCTCGACTTGTGAGCGAACTTCAATCCCATTCAACGGGTTCCCAGGCTTTGGTTTGCGAGCTTTTCAGAATGGCGTCGCAGAGTAGCATTTCGTCGTGGCCGGTTTGAAACGTCGGAAAGGTTCGCGGCGCTTTCCAATCGCCTGCAGCAATGTATTCGTAGAAGTCGCGGAAGAGCTGCATGAACGTGTCGGGATAGCCCTCGGTGTGCCCGCCGGGATAGACGGCGTACGGCCGCGCTTCCGCGGACATGAGCGCGGGATCCTTGAGCATCGAGCCATTCGCTGAATCGCGGCGTCCAATCCACATTTCATTTGGATTTTCGGCGTTCCACCAGAGCGATGCTTTGGAACCGTCAATGCCAAAGCCCAGTTTCGCTTTGTGGCCGGCGCTGACTTGAGAGACGGTGACGACACCGCGCATGCCGTCCTGGAAATGCAAAAGCATGGTGGCGTAGTCATCGGTGGTCATGGGCATTTCGTCAAAGTCGTTCGAGGCGGTCTTCTTGAAAGTTTCGACGCGGCCGCGCGGCTTGCGGCGAACAGGAATGACCGTGGCCAGGTCGGCGCAAACTTCGGTGATTTTTTTGCCTGTGAGGAACATCAGCAAATCCATGGCGTGCGTGCCAATGTCGGAGACTGCGCGCAATTCACCGCCGAGTTTTTGCTCGAGGCGCCAGTTCCAATCCGTGGGATGCAACAGCCAGTCCTGCAGAAAACTTCCGTGCGCGGTGTGCGGCGCGCCGATCTCGCCTTTCTGAATCATGGAGCGCGCTTCCTGGCATAGCGGGTAGTAACGCAAATTGTAGGCGACGCCGCCAACGCGATTCGCTTCCTTCGCGATTTGCACGAGCATGGCGGACTCGCGCGAATCCATCGCGAGCGGCTTTTCACAGAGGACGTGTTTGCCGGCACGGAGCAACTTGCTGGCCTGCTCGAAGTGCACGTGGTTCGGTGTGCAAATGTGAACCGACGTGACTTTTGGATCCGCCGCGAGTTCGTCGAGCGAGGCGTAAGTGTGTTCAAGGCCGAGAGCCTGGCTTGATTCTGCGCCGCGCTCTTTGTTGCTGCCGAGAATGCCCCGAATCGGAATCCCCAGCCTACGCAGAGCGTCCACGTGCGCCCTGCCGACAAATCCCACACCGATGACCGCCGCCGTATGCTTCATCGCCGCCTTCTCCTCGAATTGCCCGCGCGGTGCATTTTGTTCAACAAGTGCTGCACGCGAGGCAGTTATTCCGCTCCATGCGCAGGAGGCAAGGTACCAGTTTTCCGGCCGCATACAAAGAGGCAAGGCGCATGCCTAAAAGACCAATGAAAATGCGAAGCGTCTCGACAGAAGTGCAACAGAAATGGAACCGAAGCTGAGCCCCTGAAAAAAGAGCTTGACAGTGGCGGCTCCGGTTCTTAGGCTGGCAACAATCGAAATGCAACAAATGTTTCACCTGCCGACTGTTCGCACATGAAATGGGCGCGGACCTGGCAACCTGTTGCATCGTGGTCCAAGGGGGTCTTCGATGGTTGGTGAATTCATTCGCCGAATGGCAATTGAGAAGTTGACGCTTTGCCGCAGGGCCTGGCGCGCGGTGCTCTTGACGGCGGCGGCCTGCGCAACCTTGTCTGGCGGATCGCACGCGCAGACCACTTCCACGATTCAGGGCACAGTCACCGACAAACAAGGCCTGGCTATCAGTGGAGCGGAGTTGCGCCTCTCCGGCGACACGATCGGGACGAGCCGGACAACGACTTCGGGTGCGGGCGGCGAATACGCGTTTCAAAATCTCCCCGCAGGCCTTTACAAGCTCAGTGTTTCTCACGCCGGGTTTTCCACGCGCGCCTTCCAGGATCTTGACGTGACCTTGAATCGCACGCTCACTTTTAACGTTCTCCTGGAAGTCGGGCAAGTGGACGAAGTGGTGAAAGTATCCGCAGAGCTGCCGTTGCTTGAGACGAATTCGTCTTCGACGGGCTCGACGATTCTCCCGCAAGACATCGGCAACATGCCCATCAACGGGCGGAATTATCTCGACCTGCTTCAGATGGTTCCGGGTGTGGCCATCAATCGCCAAGCGGACCTCAACAGCGACAACGCGAATCCCATCCTGGGCGAGCGTGCGAATAACACGGGCTTCCTGGTCGACGGCCTTCCCAATCAAAGTGAGCTCGCAGGTGGCGCGGCGTCGCAGTTTAACCAGGACACCATCGCCGAATTTCAAGTCATCACCACGGGCTACAAAGCGGAGTTCGGGCATGCATCCGGAGGGATCGTCAACGTCATCACCAAATCGGGCAGCAACGACCTCCATGGCCTGGCATCTGGCTACTATCGCAGCAGTGCGTTTGACAGTTCGAACATACCCGGGCAAAGCGCCGCCACCAGTATTCCGGGGCAAAGCGAGCCGCCCTATCTGTTGCGCTGGGATTACGACGCCGCCGCCGGCGGGGCCATGGTCAAGGACAAAGCTTTTTGGTTCGGCTCCGCCGAGGGCATTCACGAAAACCGCCAGCTCAATTTCGTTCCTCCCCCAAACACTCCTCAATTCCTTCTCAACAGCGAGGAAACCTTCAACGAGCCGACCACCGATCGCGAGGCACGCGCATTCGCCAAATTCGATCAGGTCTTGGGCAACCATCACCTGACGGAGGAGATGAACTACACCAACGTCCACGTCAACAGCACCAATCCGTTGTCCGCTTCGACGAGCCTGCCGTCCACGCGCACCAATCTCGGCGACCGCAATTTGCTTCTTGGCTTCAGCGACACGGTTACGTTTGGCAACTCTGGCAGTCCGTTTATCCTTAGTCTTCGCGGACAGTATCGCGATGAGCCGACGTTGACCAGCCCCTCGCACCCGGAGGCCGGCCCTAACACGCTCTTCAACCTCTTCAGTGCTTATAGGACATTCGGAATCTTCGGCGATCAAGGCCAGTTCAGCTACGGCGCTACGTATACACCTTCTACGCTGGAACAGAAATACGGTACCTTCGGCGCCAGTCTGGCGAAGTCGATCAATCGCCACACGATCAAGTTCGGCTGGGACTATGAACACACTCACGTCGACGGAGTCGAAGCCAACCTGCAAAATGATCAACTCTTTACCACCCAGGCCGATTTTGAGCAGTTCGGCCCGGTGAACTCCGGCTTTTTCCTCCTCCTGACCGTGGGAGGCCTTACTCCACAGGCCAATGAAATCCATTTGCGCAACAACTACGATGGCTTCTGGATTCAAGATGACTGGAAGATCCGGCACAATCTGACGATCAATGGGGGGCTGCGCTGGGATTACGACTCGGCATTCGACAAGAAAACTAATTTCTCGCCACGCATTGGCTTCGCATGGTCCGTCAATCCCAAGACCGTCGTCCGCGGAAGCTTTGGCGTCTTCTACGATCATTTCCGGTTGGGGCTGGTTCGCGACATTCCGGGCTTCGGTGGCGCGGATATCCGCGAGAGTCAGCCGCTCTCCTTCCCGCGTCTCTTTTTTGGCATACCGACGATCGCTCCGGCTCTTTTTGGCTTGTGTCTCTCGCAAACCGAAACGGACGCGCAGCTTCTTGCGCAGCCTGACTTTTGCATACCACCCAATGGACTTGGCCCCGGATTTCCCGGCGAACTCGCCAACTTCGGAGTCGACCATCTGAATAATGTCGTCGCGCCCGGCCACGCTCCGATTCCGTCGAATTCCGCGGTGAACATAGGGAACATCCAGCAACTCTCCGGCCTCAGTCCGACGGCCTACTTGACGGCTGCCGACACCGCCATCGGCGCACCCAATAATTTTTGGGAGTGGGGTCCGTTCGGGACGCTCTCGTTCAATGTCTTCCAGCCGGGTAACTTCCCTGTAACCATCGATCCAAGTTTTGCGACGCCGTATACGCGCAGCTACAATCTCGGCGTGCAACGCCAACTCAGCAACGAATGGGTGGTGTCCGCGGACTACTACCACAAAGACATCGTGAACATCCTTGGAGTTCGAGAAACAAATCTTCCATTCGCCGCCCGCATCGACAATAGCGGCGGGGGATTGACGCAAGTGAATGGCTTCGGCCCGTGGTACGGCGGCACATACAATGCCGGAATCCTTTCGTTCGAGAAGCGCTTCAACAAGCGCTACTCGCTCGGCGGGAGTTATGCCTACGTATCCGAAAACGATGACGCCCTCAATTCCGACCTCGGCACTGGGGCAATCGGCGGCGGGAATGGATTCCCAACGGACAGCTACCGAGGAATCGTGCCGACCGTCACCGATCCAGGGACTAGCACGTGTCCAAGCAAGACGAACGCAACGGCGGCATTCTTTGCTTGCAACGGGAACTGGGTCCCCAAGGCCGGAATTTTTTACAATGGCGCGACACTCGACAGCGGACCTTCGGATTTCGCTCTGCGGCATACCTTCGAAGCCCACGGCCTTGTAGAATTGCCGTGGAAGATTCAGTTCAGCACCATTTTCCGGGCACAAAGCGGCTTCCCCTACACGGCATCGGCTAAAGCGCCTCTCGACCAGGACGGCAACGGTAATTTCAATGGCCGCGACCTGCAGACGGGCCGCAACGCTTTCACTGCCCCGCCCTTCGTAAATATGGACCTGCGCATCGCGAGGACTTGGACCATTCGCGAGCGCTTCCACGTGCAAGGCCTGTTTGAATTCTTCAACCTGTTTAATAACGGCAATCCGGCAGCCATACAGATTCAGCAGAGCACCGGGAACCTGTTCGGCACGATTTCCCAGAGATTGCCTGGGCGCGAAGGGCAAGTTGGTTTGAAGATCTTGTTCTGAGCTTCCAGAGACTGCTATTTGCGGTCGAGCCGTCGCGGGCGTTGCTAGCTGCGGCGGCCTTTGGCTGAGTGCGAGCTGAGACTGACTCGAATTCTTCGAGTCCAGAATTAAACTTACAAATTGGAATCGCGCGTCCCAGTGGCAGATATGCAACGTTTGTTGCACCGGGGAAAGAGCGGGCACGGCGTGCCGTGCCCCTACGGGGTTGGTGTGAGTGGGCGTGTGCGTGGGGTGAGTTCAGTCGCGGATGGGGCGAGGGGCGTCGAGAATGATTCGGGTTGGGGCGTTGGCATGGGCGCGCTGGATGGCGGTGTCGATGCGGGTGAGTTGAGAGGTGATGAAGGCGAGGACGGAGGCGCGGCGAGTGGAGACGCGGTTTTGCGCCAGGAGGATGAGGAGATTGGCTAGGAAATCGTAGAGACCTTCGAGAGAGTTGAGGTCTTCGGGGTTGCGGGCGAGTTCGGGAGTGAGATCGGAGACGTCGCGGTCCTTTTGGGAGGCGGCGAAGTGTTTGCGGCAGAGACCGAAGTGTTGATCGAAGACGGGTTTGCGGCAATGGCGGCCGCTGGGGTAGAGATGAGGGCAGCGGGTGGGCGACGGTGCGGAAGCGGGGTCGGAGTGAGAGTCGGGAGCAGGCGCCGGATTTGAGGGAAAAGCGGGCGCGGTGTGGCGAGAGTCATTTCGTTCCCCGGGCGGAGCGGGCACGGCATGCCGTGCCCCTACAGAGGGATCATAGATTGAGTTAGGCGATGATTGGTTCATTTTGGTCCTCGTTTTAGTTGAGACAGGGGTACACCCCAGTGTTTTGCAAAAGAGTGCGGAACGGATTGATTTTGAAAGAGATAGGGGTTCACTCTTTTTTGAAGAGTGCGGAAGTGGAGGAAAAGAAAGGAGATAGAAAGACGGATTTTGCGGAAAAAGAGTGAAAGAGTGAAGAAGAGCGGAGTGAGGGGTAGGCAGGGTGTTGAGAAAGAGGGCGGGCAGGCGGGAGGCTTTTTGCGCTGGGGCGGGGTTAGACGAGAGAACGGCTCGTATCACACAAAATGGTACCACAAAAAATTATACTTTGTCAGTAACTATTTGAATGGTACTAGTTTCGAACGGCGGAGCGTAGTACTAGGGGTGGGGCAGAGAGGTAAAGAGAAGAAAAGAAAGAGGTAAGGGCGGAAAAAAGTGGCACGCGACGTGCGTTGAGACGAATCGTGAGACAGAAAGCGAGTAGCGAACGGTGAGTAGTGAGTAGGAACGGCGGAAACAAAGGGCTTAAGGGGGAGTGACGGACAAAGCAGGAAAAAGAAAGAGTTTTACACAGAGGGCGCGGAGGTCACAGAGGACACGGAGAAGAGAAACTCGGTGGCATGCGGCTTGCGTTGAGACGAGATGGGGCGCAGCGGGCGGGGCAAGCCCCGCCCCTACAAGCGCTCACGGCGAGGGCAGTGATTATTGAGTGCCGCCGGAGATGACGATAGTTTCGCCGGTTAGCCAAGCGGAATCGTTGGAAGCGAGGAAAACGGCAGCGGGAGCGATGTCCTCTGGGCGGCCGGCGCGACCGAGAGGCGCTTTGGCCTCAAAGTCCTTTTGAAAATCGCTGCCCTCGAATCCGGCGTTCTGCACGCCTTCGGTGATGACGAGGCCGGGGTTGATGGAGTTCACGCGGATTTTGCGCGGGCCGAGCTCCTTGGCGAGGGATTTGGTTACGGCGTCAACGGCACCCTTGGTGGCGCTGTAGACGGAGGTGTTCGGTGGTGCGATCGTGCTGACGACGGAGCTGATGTTGATAATGTTGCCGCCGGTGGGGCCGAAATACTTTACTGCAGCCTGGGAACTGAGGATGAGGCCGAGGACGTTGAGATTAAATTGCTTGTGGAAAGAGTCCTCGGTGACGGCTTCGATCGGGGCGAAATCGTAGACACCGGCATTGTTGACGAGGACGTCGAGGCGGCCAAAGGTCTTTTTGGTTTCGGCGAAGAGGCGATTGATGTCGGCTTGCTTGGAGACGTCGCCTTGGACGGCGACGGCTTTGCCACCTTTGCTGGTGATGTCGGCGACGACTTTATCGGCGCCTGCTTTGCTGGAGGAATAGTTGACGACGACGGAGGCGCCTTCGGCGGCGAGGGCTTTGGCGATGCCTGCACCAATGCCTTTGGAGGCGCCGGTTACGACGGCTACTTGATTTTTGAGTTTGGACATGTGAGGTTCTCCTGTAAGAGCAATTTATGTACCATTAGGTACGAAACGATTTGTTTGGGCGGCGGAGCCATTGGCTTTTATACCGCTCGATACGGAACGCATGATAGGATGCTGGAGTATGAGAAAGGATACAAAGAAAATGAGGGAGTCGCCCACGGAGGCTGCGCTCGAGGCCTCGCCGAGGCCGGCCGGGCCAGGGGCACATTGGGCGGCCGAGGGCGTTCGACCCGGAGAAGGCGCTGGAGGCGGCGCTGCGCGTGTTTTGGAAGAAGGGGTATGAGGGGACGGCGCTATCGGATTTGACGGCGGCCATGGGGATTAACCGGCCGAGTATTTATGCGACGTTTGGGAATAAGGAAGCGTTGTTTCGGAAGGCACTGGACCGGTACTCGGAGCGAATGACGAATTATATGGGTGAGGCGCTGAAGGAGTCGACGGCGCGGGCGGTGGCGGAGCGGTTGATGGCGGGGACGGCGGACTTGCTTTCGTGCCCCGGGAATCCGAAGGGATGTTTGATCGTGCAGGGGGCGCTGGCTTGCGGGGACGAGGCGGATCCCATACGGAAAGAGCTGATTTCGCGGCGAGCGACGGGAGAGGCGGCAGTGCGGGAGAGATTTGCGCGGGCTGCGGCGGAGGGGGATTTGCCAACGGGGACGGATGCAGCGGATTTGGCGCGGTACGTTATGGCGGTGATGCATGGGATGGCGGTGCAGTCGGCGGGAGGGGCTTCGCGCGAGGAGTTGCAAGGCGTGATTGATTTGTCGATGGGGGCTTGGCCACAGTGAGAGAGTGACCGAAGAAGTTCGCGGACGCGAATTCACGCAAATTTGCAGCTGCGTTTACTTTGGCTTTATTAGGGCTTAGAGAGAGAAACAATCTGTTGCTTCGCCCAATCGTCATCTGGGTGCAGTTCCAATACTTTGCGGTAGTCGGCGATGGCTTTCTCGGTTTGTCCGTTTACTTCGTGGGTCATGGCCAGCATATGGTAGGACCAGACGGAGTCTGGATGGTTGCAATCGAAACTCATCTCCATGATGGCCAGCGCTTCTTTGTTTTTCTTTTGCGCCAAAAGGGATTCGGTCAGTTGATTGAGGGAAGTTTCGCCGAAGTCGTACTGGCCGCTGCCGTAATACTTCTGTCGTAGCTCGTGGTACTGCGCAACCGCGGAGTCGATTCCCTTTTGGTCGATAGTTTCGGCGAGAACGCTGTTCAGCGTGCGAGGTTGCGTCAAGCCGTGATGACAGGTGACGCACTGGACTTGAATCGGCGGAGTCTTAGTGACTCTGCTGATGTAATCGCGGTTGATGGCGGCGACCATTTCCAACATTACTCGCGCCGTCTTCTTCGCTTCCTTGTCGTCGGCGGCGAAGTCCATCTCGAACTTCTTCCCGCCTGCTTTCTCGACATGGCAATGCTCGCAGCGCACGCTCAGCGCGAACGCGAAGCCGCGCATGGTGGACTGTAACTCTTGGCGCGAAATATCTTTGGGCAGGACCTTGAGATTGGTGAATTTCTCAGGAAACTGTGCCGAGGCCGGCACGGAGTAAAGCAGGAATCCAGCCAACATGATCCATTTCCATTCCAGTTTGCAAGCGATCATTGATTTTCTCCACTCGCCAGACACATCAGACCACTATCTTAGCGTTATGACGCGCGCTCCGCTGACAGGTGAGCACGGCGCGTGCGGTCAGCGGGAGGGGCTTCGCGCGAGGAGTTGCTGGGAGTGATTGATTTGTCGATGCAGGCTTGGCCGCAGTGAGCGGCAGGCCGAAAGAAGGTTTGGAGATTTGGCGTCTTCGCGTAAGATTTGTCCATGAATCGTTGGCCTAGAATGAAACTTTAAGAGCAAAACGCCACACGTATTTTCTCGCGATCGTTTTTGGTGCTTGCACTCAACTCCTAGGCATGGCGCAAACGGCGACGGCGTTCTACGAGAGCGTATGTGGAGAGAGTGGTCCGAAATGAAAAAAACGAAGGTTTGGATTTAGTCGAGGAGCGGTTGAGGGGCAGCTCGGTGGGGTGACGTTGGCCAGAGTGGACTTTCGGCAATCCTCTTTGTGGTTGCACTTAAGCGTTACATCTGATTAGTACAGAAATTCGTGACTATGCACTGCTGCGGTTAGCGCCAGTGGGGATCGCCTTCGGTGAGGGTGATGTAGCGGTTGATGGGGAGGTCGGTGAAGCGTTGGACTTGGCCGCTGGGCTGGGGCCACTGGATTTCGAGTGAGTCGAGTTTTTCGTGTTGGGCTAGGCCGAGGACGAGGCGGGGATCGTGGGAGGAGAGATAGCTGCCGCCGCCTACTTTGAAGCGGGTTTGTTTTAGATCGCCGGCTTGGTAGGAGATGCGGGCGCCGATGGCGTCGGGGTTGGATTTTTTGCCGATGAGATTCAGGCCAAGCCAGTGATTTTGGCGGGCGGCGTTGTTGCGGAGTAAGACGGGTGGGCCGTCATTTACGGCGATGAGGACATCGACCGCGCCATCGTTATCGAAATCGCCGAGGGCGAGGCCGCGGGCGCTGAGCGGGCGGGTGAAGATTGGCCCGCTTTCGGCGCTGATATTTTTCAGGCCAGTGGGCGTGTTTTGGAAGAGCAGAAGAGGCTCGCTGTAGGTGACACCGGGATTGATCTTGTCGATGAGATCGTCGGGATGGCCGTTGGCAACGAAGAGATCGAGGAGACCGTCGTTGTCGAAGTCGAAAAATTTGGCGCCCCAGCCGCTCATCATTTGCGTGGCGCGAGCGACGCCGGTGGGGCCGGCTTTGTCTTCGAAGGACTCGTCGTGCTTGTTTTGGTAGAGCCCGTAGAACTCGTGATCCAGGTTTGTGACGAAAAGATCCATCCAGCCGTCCTGATTGAAATCCGCGGAATCCACACCCATTCCTGAGCGGGCTTTGCCGCCCGGTCCATAAGCGACACCAGCGGTGAAGCCGATTTCTTCGAACTTTTTTCCTTTGCGATTGGCGAAGAGGAAATTGGCGGTGGTGTCGTTGGCCACGAAAAGATCGAGGAAGCCGTCGTTGTTGATGTCGGTGGCGACGACGCCCCAGGATTTGCCAGGATTATCGGCGATGCCCATTTTCTGGCTGACGTCAGTGAAGGTGCCGTCGCCGTTGTTGTGGAAGAGCCAGCTGGGCATGGGATTGAAGATGCGCGGGTAGCAGTATTCGTTGATGCCAGCGAGCGCGGGGATGTTCGCGGCTTTGCAAACGTGGTGTGTGAGTTTGGTGAAATCGACGAAACGGCAGACGAAGAGATCGAGGCGGCCGTCGTTGTCGTAGTCGAACCAGACGGCGCTGGAGGCCCAGCCGGGAGCGGCGACGCCGGCCTTTTCAGTGACGTCGGCGAAGGTGCCGTCGCCATTGTTGCGATAGAGAATGCTGCGGCCGTATTGCGTGACGTAGAGATCGGGGAAGCCGTCGGCATTGTAGTCGCCCACGGCGACGCCCATGCCGTAGCCGCCGCCGGGGACGCCGGCTTTTTCGGTGACGTCGGTGAACGTGCCGTCGCGATTGTTGCGATAGAGCGCGTTGCGAAGTGGAGTGGGCGGAGTCCAAAAATCGCAGGGGCCGCTGTTGACGAGGTAGATGTCCATCCAGCCGTCGCTGTCGTAGTCGAGGAAGGCGCAGCCGGGGCCGGTGGATTCGGGGAGATACTTTTGGGCGGAGCGACCGCTGGAGTGGACGAAAGTTATGCCGGAGGAGGCGGGAATTTCGGAGAAGGGAAAATTCTGTGCGGGATTGTCCATGACGTTAGAAAAAGATGGGCGGAGAAATGGTGGGACGCTGGCGGCTGCGGCTGAGCCGGCTACGTAGCGGAGAAAATCGCGGCGGAGATAGAGTTCGGGGCACATCGGCTATTCAGGATACGCGGAGTTTGGATGTGCGATGCGAATCCAGTGATCGGTGAAACTGGAATGCAAATTTGGCGGATCGACTTTGGGCATGTGGCAAGTGACGCAATTTTTTGTGGCGACGGGACAGGCGGCGCCGGGATGATTCTCGGATTTTTTTTCTGTGGGGCTTGAGGCGTGGCAAGCGAGGCAGTTTGCGTCGTAGGAAGCGACGTCGTGGGAGAGAGGCTTGTGGGGATCGTGGCAGGCGACGCAGGTGATGCGGGCGTCGCCTTGTGCCCAACACTTGCTGTTTTCGAGACGGTACGGTGCGAAGCGTACGTTGAAAACGCCAGTGCCAACGCCGAGCATTTGGCCGGAGACGACGTCTTGCCACGTGCGATGGCAAGCGCCGCAAAAATCGACGTAATCGACGCGGGCGAGTTGTGCGGGATTGAAGATTAGCCCACTGCCTCGCTTTTCGGTTTTGGCGCGCACAGCGGCGATGTGTTGGGCGCCGGGACCGTGGCAGGCTTCACAGGTAACGCCCGGGTAGGAAGCGCTGGGATCGAATTGATTTTTTGTTGTGGAGGCAGTGGTGTGGCAGCCGAAGCAGAGACGCGCTTCGTTAGGAGGGATGGCGCGGCCCGCGGCGTCGGCTAGAGTTGAGGGCACGGTCCGCGGTTGGCCGGGAGTGATGTCGAGAGCTTGCGTGGCACTGTAAAAACTGACGTGGCTTTCGTAGAACCGGCCGTTCTGCTGGTAGATGAACGTTTGGCCCATGTGGCCGGAGCCGAGAGCCCAGAGGAGATCGACGGAAGCAGAAGAGGTGGCGTTGCCGACAGTGAGCGCGCTTTTTTCAGGAGTGGTGAGAAGTTGATAGGTGAAGGGGCCGGTTTGAAACGGCAAGTTGGCGTGGTCACGAAGGCTCTTCGATTCGGGCGCGCGCGTGGCGGCATGGAACATGGCGGTGGATTGCGCGGTTTCGTACTTCGATTCGTGGCATTCCACGCAAGCATCCGGACCGGTGAATTCGGAGCGGGCAGGCTGGCCTTTTGTGGGCCACCAACCAGGGCCGCGGACGCGCAGTTCCGTGGAAAGAGAGATGCTGCTGGATTGCGGCGACGGAGATTGCGCCGATTGTGCGCGAGCGGTGAGACAAGAGGCAACGAAGAGAAGTGTAGAGATAACGAAAGCGAGAATGGCTCCAGCGTGAAAAATGAAGAGATCGGATTTCACTGCGGGGGCTTTTGGTGCTCGAGGCCTTCGGCGACGCGGCGCTTGAGCTGTTCGAGGGCTTTGGCGGTGTCGCGCTGGAGAGCGGCTTCGCGATTGGCGTCTTCTTTGCGGCCGGCGCCGTTGTAGGCGAGTGCGAGTTGATAGTGGCCAGTGGGACTGTCGGGCGCCATTTTTTCGTAGGTTTCGAGCGGGGGGATGGCTTCGGTGAACTGCTTGCGTTCGACTAACGCGGAACCGAGACCGAGAAAGGCTTCGGAAAAACCGGCGTCGATTTTTGTGGCGCGGGTGTAGTGAGTGATAGCAGTGGAAAGATCCCCGTCGCCTTTTGCGAGTTCGCCTAAAACATATTCGGCAGTGGCGTTGTTGGGATCGATTTCGAGTTCATCCTCAAAATTCTTTTTGGCTTGGGCGACGGCTTCGGGAGTGGGCTGCGGATCCGAAAGGAGTACGCGGCCCAAGCGGCCGTGGATGCCGCGAAGGGTGGGATCGATGTCGATGATTTTTTGGTATTCGGCGGCGGCTTCCTGCCAGCGGCCTTGCGTCTCAAGAGCCTCGGCGTTGAGCTCGTGGACTTGATAGGAGAACGGGGCTTCGCGGACAAGATCCTGGGAGGCGTGAAGAGAGAGATCGGAGAAGGCGTGGGCGGCGGCGTAAAGAACATCGGGGTCACGGGGAAAGTCGCGAGAGAGAACAGAAAGGAATTCCAACGAATCGTAGGGGGCGTTGTGAGTCATAGCGCAGTTCAAGCCCAGCAAGCCTATACGCTTCTTGAGTTCGCGATCGGCGACTTGATGGATGGATTTTTTCAGGAGGGGGAGAGCTTCGGCGCAATGGCCAGACTCCGCCAAAGACATGGCGCGCTGGGGATTTTGCGGTGACGGCATGGCGGGAGCAGGAGTTTTTGCTGGAGCTTGAGCGTAAGCCACAGAAAAGAAGAAGAAGGAGGCCCCAGCGCCAGAGCAGAGTCGTAAAAAGCGATTCATGGCTCGATTGTACATCCAAGTGTTGCTAGAACGAGTGGCCCAGAAAAGGAACGGCAGGCGCCGAAGCGCCTGCCATCCCTGGGGGTGTTGAGGTGGAAAGTTAGAATATGAACTTCAGAGCGAGTTGAAGTTGACGAGCGCCCTGAGAACCGGTGATTTGGCCAAGCGAAGCGCTGCCGGAATCAAATGAGCCGCCGGCAGGTCCGCCGCTGAAAGTCCAGATGGCATGGTTGAACGTATTGAGAGCATCCAATCGAAACTGAAGTGTTCTCTTTTCGCCGAGGCTGATGTCCTTCTGCAAGCTGGTGTCGAGGATTTGCGTCCAAGGGCCGCGGATGTTGCCAACGGAGCAGGTGCCGAAGGATCCGCCTCCCGTAGCAGGCGATCCAACAACGCCGCCAGCAACTGGGTTAGCCACGGTGCCCGTATTGGTATAGGTCGTCAGGACGTTTGCGTTCGGCACAGCGGAAATGTTGCTGGTGTTAAACCACTGGATGTGCGCGGGAACGCCGGCGCTGAAGGGTACGAACTTGTTTTCGATGGCGATAGGCCCGTTGCAATTTGGCAAGTTCGCCAGAGTGTACGGTCCGATGGAGTTTGTGCCGGAGTGGTCGCCGTAATTGCTCCAGCCGCCGAAGTCGTTCAGAGTGAGGGCATTCCCGCTGTGAAGAGTGAGAATGCCGCTGATCTGCCAGTTGCCGATGATGGCGTTGACGACGTTGTTGACGTCATGGCCGAACTGTTTTCCGCGGCCGATGGGAAGCTGGTAAGTGAAATAGCCGGAAAAGATGTGCTTCTGGTCGTAGTAGCACGGTCCCCAGTCCGCCTGCGGATTGTAGATGTTCTCCCATCCAGGTTGGCCGCCGGAGCTTTGCGCGCCGGTGCTGCCCCAGCCAGTGCCGAAGTAGCCAGGCGAATTGCTGAGGCACTTGGAGTAGGTGTAAGCGAGTTGGCCATCGAGACCGTGATAGCCGCGTTCCTTTAGAACAGCCTGGAGACCGTCGTAGCGCTGGTTGGAGTTGGACATGTTGGCTCCGGCCAGTGCGCCGAAGGCGTTGAAGCCGTTGCCACCGGAATCTGCGTTATAAAGAGAACCAGGCGTTCCGCAATTCCAAGTTCCGGCGTAGGTAACTGTGCCGCCGGCGCCTGTGGTCGGGGTGCCAAAAACGCCACCGCCCTTGGGGTTAAAGGTGCAGGGACCACCGAGGCCGCCGAGGAACGGGCCGGCAGCTTCAGCCACAATTTGCTGCCCCGGAAGAGCAAGCGTGCCGGCGGCGTTCAGGCCCTCACGTTGCGCAACATCCTCGAAATTGAGGAGGTGAGAACCCTTCTGGCCGACATAGCCGATCTGGAAGGTGAGGGTGTTGCTGAACTGCTGTTGAATGGTCAGATTCCATTGCTGGATCAGAGCCGGACGGAAGTTTTGGTCAAAGATCCGGATTCTGCTCCCAGCGTAGCAACTAAATTGCGGCGCGGGACAGGGCGGAGCGCTTTGCCATGGTTGTCCGAGCGAGCCAATGCCTGTGGGATAGGTTGACTCGAAGTTCCCGTAGGGAAGATTCAGCGAAAGTTCTTCGTTGCTGCCGCCACCTTCTAGGTAGGAAGAGCTGCCGTAAGCCGCGCGGACCACAGTCTTGCCGTGCATGAAACGCGGCGACCATGCAACACCGATGCGAGGATTCCAGTCGCCTAGGCCAGTGTAGTTGTTGTAAAGAGCGCGATCGCTGTAACCGCTGGCGCCAGGGACTACGGTTTGGATTTCTCCGGATTGAAGACCGAAGTTCACGACGTGGTTGTGGTCTTCGTACTGGGGCGTGTGATCTTCAAAACGGATGCCGAGGTTCAATGTTATGGTCGGCTTGATTTTCCAGTCGTCCTGGAAATAGCCCCCAAAAACACTGCCGCGGAGACCTTGAATAGTCGCCGAGCCGCTATCGCGGAATCCTCCACTGGCGGTAATTCCGGCCCAGAAGTCGGCAAGCCCGGTTTGGCAGCCTCCACCACACGCCCCTGGTGCATTCGGCAGAATGAGGCCGGCGCCATTGATGCCGGTAGAGGAATTGATGGAGATGTTGCCCAAAACTCCTTCATTGCCGGGATACACATAGTTATTGCGCTCGCGGATGAATTGGAAGCCGGTCTTAAGGGTGTGACGGCCTTTGGAAATGATCACATTGTCTTCCGCTTGAATTTCGGTGTCGCGGAAAATCTGCCAAAGATTGATAAGTCCGAGGCTCGCGTTTCCCCCCGCCCCTGTTGGAATCGAAATCTGAACCAATCCAGGGGCTTGCTCGTTCGCACCCACTATGCCGAGTTGTTCGCTGATATTGCCAAGGGAAGTCGTGGGAGTTTGGTTCTGGTTGAAACGGAAAACGTTCACGCCGACGCGAACTTCGTTAAGAAGTGTGGGAGTGAGGCTGTGAGTCCAGTTGGCAGAACCGCTCCAGCCAGGCTGGTCAGTGCCCTCGGCAGCGCCAGCGTTGGCAAAGGGAAGACCGGTGAAGACGGCTTGACTGGTATCGAATTTGGAAAAACGTCCAAAAACACTGTCCTTATCGGAAGGCTTGTAGTCGACCTTGAGATCGCCCTGATCGCTGTTGAAGTGATTACCCGCTGAAAAGGAATAATTGTTGCCATAGGCGAGATCGGAGGTTGGTAGAGGATAATGTTTCGTGTCGGCGAACAAGTTGGTTGCAAAAGCACTCTCGGTAAGGGTGGAGTTGGACATCTTATTAAAGGGAATGGGGGCGTTGCCGTTTTTGGGATCAACGAGCTGCCCGGCAGGATTACTGCAAATACCGGCGCCGTTAAACGTGCCCGGCCCGCTGGCAGCGGGCAGCTGTGTGCATAGCTGTCCGAAATCTCCGCTGCGCTCGCTCTGCGTGAATAGCTGGGCGTGCTGGATAGAACTCGTAGGGATGCGCATGCCCTGGTAGTCGCCGAAGAAGAAGAGTTTGTCCTTGATGATCGGACCACCGACGGTGCCGCCAAACATGTTGTATCGAAGTGTCGGGGTCGGCGTGGGAGTGCCCGTGGCCCAGGCAGCGGTCTTCGAGTTCGAATTCATGAAGTCGTTGCGGAGAAATTCAAAAGCATCGCCGTGGAATGCGTTGGTGCCGGACTTGATGCCGACGCTGATGACGCCGCCCGCGTAGTTTCCGAAGTCGGCGCCGGGGTTCTGGGTGACAATGTTGAACTCTTGAATGGCATCAACGTTCGGCATATAGGCGACTTCGTCGTTTTTCTTTTCCTGGTTGACGATGCCGTCCAGGAGAAAGCCAACGGCCTGCTCGCGGTTGCCATTAATGTCGGGGCGGCCTGCGCCCGTCATTAATTGGGGCTGCGAGAGGCTACTGGGATTGACGGTCGTCGCGCCAGGGGAGAGCAAAGAGAGCTGGACGTAATTGCGCGCTGCCAGGGGCAGCGTCGTGATGGTATGGGCATCGACGATGCTGCTGACTTCGGTGCTCTCCGTCTGCAGCAGCGGAGTTTCGCCGGTGACTTCCACTGTGGCTGTCACAGCGCCGACCTTCATGACGATGTCAATGCGCGCGGTCTGGTTCAGGACCAGAGTGAAGGGCGCATGCACGGCGGTCTCGAAACCATTGGCTTCCACTTTGAGATCGTACGTGCCAACAGGAACGCGAATGATGTTGTAGATGCCGTCCTGGTTGGTCACGGAAGACCAGTTGGTGCCACGCTGAGAGTCGTGCGCCGTAACGGTGGCGCCGACGAGAGGCGCGCCACTCGGATCGGTGATGGTACCGGTGATGGTTGCAGTGACATCCTGGGCCCACGTCGCATTGGCGCCGGACAAAAGCGCGAGCAGCGTCATGCACAAAAGAACTAGCCGCACAGACTGCAGTTTTTTCATATCGATTCCTCCGAGGCCAGGCCCCCGACAGCCATCCCGCCTCTCCTCCACTGTCAAAATATTCCGCATTGCCAAGAGCACCGTGCACCGCTATAGGTCCGAATGGTGGATAGCTATATAGCACGATTTTAAGCTTGTCAAGCGAAAAGTAATGATTTATAAGGATTGTGGAAGCACGGACGTATAGCACCGACGCATAGTGATGTATAGCAGTCTGGAACGGCGCTCTATATCACTGAGAAGTTGCGCGCCGCTCCAGTGCGGCCTTCCCCAGGGAGAGGTCCAAAATGATCTTGGGTGACTGGCACTCGCGCCCGGTAAAGGACCGCTGGAGAGGCCCGGGAGTGCGGAAAATAAGGCAAGGATTGGGTTTGCGGTTTAATTTATGGCGCAGAGGCTGCGCAAGCGCACCGGTTCGTTGTAGGCTGTCTGTAATTTCGTGGAGCGAGAATGCCTCCTAAAAGTCGAAGCAATGGTTTGCCTGCGTACCAGAGAATCCAAGGCACTCTCCGGAAGCGGATCGAGGCCGGAGACTTGCGCACGGGAGACGCTGTGCCTTCGGAACGCGATCTAGCGAAGATTCATTCGGTCAGCTTGATGACCGCGCGGCATGCGCTGGCTTCTCTGGAACGCGAAGGCGTCGTGGAACGGCGCCGCGGGATCGGCACGTTTGTCTCGGCGCCGAAAATTCATTTCAACAAATTGATGAGCTACACGGAACAGATGGCCAGCCGGAGCATGACGGCAGGATCGAAAGTGCTGTTCGCGAAAATTATCGATGACGAGCAAGAGGCCAATGCGCGCCTTTCGCTTTCGCCGAAGAGCGGCGTCATCAAGCTCGAGCGGCTGCGGCATGCGGCGGGAGAGCCCTTCGCGCTGGAGACTTGCTACCTCTCGGCAGCACAATTTCCGGGATTGCTTTCAGCGCCGGTGCAAAGAGAATCGCTGTTTGGGATCCTGGAGCGCGATTACAAAATCGAAATCGGATACGCGGACGAAGAAGTGGACGCGACTGCGGCCGACCCGAGGACGGCGGATCTCTTGGATGTGCCCAGGCGCGAGCCGCTGCTGCGCATCCGGCAGGTGATTTTCTCGACCAACGGAAAAGCGGTCTTGTACGTTTTGGGTTTCTACCGGTCAGACCGGCATAACCTAGTCATACGACGGTTCCGGTGAAACGAAATTTCGAGTGATGCAAGGGCCCGGGGCGTTGTGTTAGTCTGCTTTCGTTTCATTAAATAAGAAGTGACTTATTCTTGCGGCCACCCAGCCGGCATTTTCGACAGTTGGTGGCTGCCCCAGGGACGAAATGATTCTCGCCGGAGACATTGGCGGCACCAAATGCAATCTGGCCGTGTTTGAAGAGCACGGTCCTTCATTGCAACTAGTTTTCAAGTGCCGCTATGCAACGAGCGCGTTTGCCAGTCTCGAAGAACTGATCGAAACATTTTTCCGTGAATGCCGGGCCGCAACTGGTGCAGTTCCTCACGATAGAATTTCCGCCGCGGGCTTCGGAGTCGCCGGAGCGGTGGTCGACGGGCGCTTGGTGGCGAACAACATTCCTTGGGAGCTGACAGCGTCCGCGCTGGCGCGCAAACTTGGCCTCGGCCACGAGCAACTCACTTTAATCAACGATCTTGTAGCCACCGCCTACGGCCTCGTACATCTATCTGCCAAAGATTTTCTGGTCTTGAACGCCGGGGCACCACAACCCAACGGCAACCAGGCGCTGATTGCGGCTGGCACGGGTCTCGGCGAGGCGATGATTTTCTGGGACGGCAGCGAGCACCGCGCATCTCCCTCCGAGGGCGGCTCCGCCGATTTTGCACCGCGTACGGAGCGCGAGATTCAACTTTTACAATTCTTGAAGAAACGGCTCGCGCGGGTCTCTTGCGAGGAAATATTTTCAGGACGCGGTTTTAGAAAATTGCACGAGTTTCTCGATCCCGCCGTGGTCCATCCCACATTCAGCGAGCCGGAGGCTGCTTCGGCCAGCGAAATCACGCGCAACGCGCTCGATGGCACTTGTCCCGTCTGCGTCGAGGTGCTCGATTGGTGGATTGACGCGTTTGGCGCCGAGGCTGGAAATCTCGCGCTGCGCGTTCTCGCCTACGGCGGCGTGTATTTTGCCGGCGGCATCGTTCTGAAAATCCTTTCGAGATTGCGGCAGAGCAGCTTCTGCCAGGCGTTCGCCGACAAGGGACGATTGAGCGCAGTGCTCTCCAACATTCCGATTTCCGTCGTCCTAAACGAGGATGCGCCACTTTTGGGAGCGGCGTATCAGGCTCTTGCCATAGTTCCGGCGGCGCGACGCGAACAACACGAGATTTTGTTTGAGTTCCAGGCAGAGCGCGAACGGCAACCGCGGTGACGCGAGCCCTATCTCCTCATTCCGAATTCGCCAACACAAACTTGAATTAGTGAGTCGCTTTGGCACCAGCGTGCGCGGATTTAAGTTGGGCTCGCGTGTGCTGCACGATCGCGAGAAACTTTCTGGCGTTCTCCACAATAATTTCCGGCTCGTTTGTTTTCAGAGCCTCGGCTTGGACCAACTCACCGCCGACACCTAGAGCCGCCGCGCCAGCCTCGAGAAATTCCGCCGCGGTATTCAAGTTGACCCCACCGGTCGGAACAAACGGGATCTGTGGGAACGGGCCTTTGAGAGCCTTGATGTATTTCGCGCCTCCTACCTGGCCACACGGAAAAATTTTGACGAAGTCCGCGCCGGCCTCCCAAGCGGCCATGACTTCCGTCGGCGTCAATGCTCCCGCCATGATGAGCTTCCCTGCTGCGGCAGCGAACGCGACGGTTTGCAAATTCAGTCCTGGGCTGACGAGGAATTCCGCTCCTGCCTCGATACAATGCCGCGCGGCCTCCGCGTTGACGACGGTTCCAGCTCCGATCAAGACTTCGGAGCCGCAGCTGTGTACCAGTTCGCGGATCAACTCAACGGCGCCAGGAACTGTCATCGTGATTTCCACGATGGGAATCCCGCCCTTGCAAACGGCTTCCGCAGCGATGCATGCTTCGTCCGCGGATGAAGCACGGACAACCGGGATGATGCCGACTTCCAGAATGCGTTCGCGGACTTTTGCTTTATCCATTGAGGGCTACCTTTTTCCAACAATTCTTCAGCGCGCGATGCGTGCTCCGACACCTTTCATTACCTGCGTAACTTCCTGCAACGTAGCCATCGATGTGTCTCCCGGAGTGGTCATGGCGAGCGCGCCGTGCGCCGCGCCGCATTCCACGGCCCACTGTGGGTCGTGCCCCGCCAGGAATCCGTAAATCAGGCCGGAAGCGAATGAATCGCCGCCTCCGACGCGATCGAAGATTTCCAGATTCTCGCGGTTTTTTGCCTGGTAGAACTTGCCATCGCAATAACAGACAGCGCTCCAATCGTTTTGTGTGGCGGTCTTCGCTTTGCGCAGCGTGGTGGCGACGACCTGGAAGGGATATTCCTGCAACACTTTTGCAATCATTTGCTTGAAACTCTCAACCTCGAACGTCGAGTGATGTTCGTCCATGCCGGGCACTTCAAATCCCAGCGCCGCCGAAAAATCCTCTTCATTGCCGAGCATGACGTCGACGTGCGGCGCGATGCGGCGGTTTACGTCTTGCGCCGATTTCTTTCCTCCATGCGATTTCCATAGCGACGCGCGGTAGTTCAGGTCGTAGGAAACAATAGTGCCGTGTCGCTTGGCTGCCTGCATCGCTTCCAGGGCAACTTCCGGCGTTGTAGAAGAGAGCGCGCAGAAAATGCCGCCGGTATGAAACCAGCGCGCGCCGTGCTTGCCAAAAATCTCCTCCCAGTCGATGTCACCGGGCTTCAATTGAGAAACGGCGGTGTGGCCGCGATCGTAACTTCCCAGCGCCGCGCGCACGCCGAATCCGCGCCCCGTGAAGTTAAGTCCATTGCGCGCCGCATGGCCTACACCGTCGTGCTCGATCCAGCGGATCAGCGACTGGTCGACACCACCTTGATAGATGAAATCCTGAAGCAACCGGCCAACCGGATCATCGACAAATGCTGTTACGACAGCTGCATCCAAACCAAAACAGCGTTTCAATCCACGAGCCACGTTATATTCGCCGCCGCCCTCGCACACGTCGAAGGAGCGTGCTGTGGCGATCCGCCGGTCACCCGGGTCGAAACGAAGCATGATTTCACCCAAACTGACAATGTCCCAGCGGCAATCTTTCTTCGATTTGATCGTCAGCGCCATCGGCTCACCTCAACCGCTCGTTTTCCCGGGAGTCAAGTATCGGAGCATTTTCACGGTTCTCGAAAGAAATTTCCAGAATCACATTTGTACTTCTTCGTGGATACGCGCCGGCTCCATTTTCGGGACCAAAGCATGGATTACCGCGAGCGCCAGTAAGTACGCCGACCCCGCGATGAGAAAAGGAACCTTGTAGCTTCCTGTCCACTGCAGCACGTGCCCGACGACCGAAGCGATGCACAAGCCGCCGAGAGCCCCCGCCATCCCACCGATGCCCACAACGGAACCCACCGCCCGAGCGGGAAACATATCGGAGGTCAAAGTATAAAGATTGGCGGAAAAGCCTTGGTGACAGGCGGCGGCCAGACCGATCAAAAACACGGCCGACCAAGTACTTTCCACGCGGTAAGAAAACACAACCGGTGTTACTCCAGCGGCGCAAACAAGCATGGCGATCTTACGAGCGGCATTCACGCTTTTCCCGCGTTTGATCAGTGCCGAAGAAATCCAGCCTCCCCCCACGCTGCCCACGTCCGAGATCAAATAGATCACCACAATCGGGGGCCCAAGCCCAGTCAAAGAAATGCCATGTTTGCTTTGCAAAAAGCCGGGGATCCAAAAAAGATAAAACCACCACACAGGATCGGTGAGGAATTTCCCGGCGACAAATGCCCAAGTTTGGCGAAGGGGCAGCAAGGTAGACCATTTTGTTTTGGCCGGCACTGGCTGGGGATCGCTGCGGATGTAGTCGAGCTCCGCTTTCGAAACGCGCGGATGATCCTCCGGCTTACGATAGATCAGCAGCCAGAAAATCAGCCATACGAAACCAAGCGCGCCAATTCCAACGAATGCGCCGCGCCAGCCCCACCTCGCATTCAGCCACGGCACGACGAGCGGAGCGAGCATAGCTCCAAAACTCGTGCCTGCATTAAAAATCCCTGTGGAGAGCGCGCGCTCTTTTTTCGGAAACCACTCCGCCACCGCTTTTATACTTGCCGGGAAGACCGCGGCTTCACCAAATCCCAGAGCGGCTCGCGAAATGGCAAAACTCGTGAGGGAGTTGCCGAGGGCAGTCCCCATCGAGGCCAGACTCCAAAAGATCATCGCCAAGGCATAACCCAAGCGCGTCCCAAGCTTGTCGATGAGTCGCCCCGTCAGCAGCATTCCCGCGGCATACGCCGCCTGGAAGGCAATCACCAGATTGCTGAAGTCAATTTCGCTCCAACCCAGATTGTGCTGCAGCGTCTTGTTGAGCACACCGAGAACGTTGCGGTCCATATAATTCTTGGTCGTACCGAACAGAAGGAGTGCACAGATCACCCAACGAAAATAACCAGCCGGGGACGCAATAGACGAGGACGCCAAGCTGCTGGACGATGGAGTGGGAAGCGACGAGTCCATGGTGTGAGGGGAAAGCTACTAGTTTTTGCGTCCCGGTTCCAGCGGATTGGCGAATACCGCCGCAGGCGGACCTTCAACCACTGCGCCGCGTGAATTTCGTGTCATGACAATCTATTTGGCTTACTATTAGCTCGTTTGGGAGATGCTGCTATCAGCGCGGGGTAAGCCCTGGCAATCCCGAACACAACAAAGTTCGCAAATATTTTTATAACTGCCACCGAACTGCCGGAGGTTGTATGTCTGCTACAAATGCATCGCGACGTGACTTCTTGAAAATCGCCGGCGCAGGTGTCGCCACAACCGCGCTCACTGCCACCGCATCGAGCTATGCGGGAATTCTGGGCGCGAATGATCGTGTGCGTGTCGGCATTTGCGGAGTGCGCGGCCGCGGCAACGACCACATCCACGGCTTTTCGAAAGTTGCGGGAACCGAGCTTGCGGCTCTCTGCGATGTGGATGAAAACGTCTCTCGCCAGCGCGTTGGCGAGATCGAAAAGATGGGTTTGCCAAAGCCAAAGACGTACGTCGACGTTCGCAAACTGCTGGACGACAAAGAGATTGACGCTATCTCGATTGCCACGCCGAATCATTGGCACTCGCTAATGGGCATCTGGGGCTGCCAGGCGGGCAAAGATGTGTACGTTGAAAAACCCTGTTCGCACAACTGGTTCGAAGGCCGGCAACTCGTGCGCGCCGTGAAAAAGTACAACCGTATCTGCCAGCACGGCAGCCAGTCGCGCTCCAACCCCGGCATGATCGAAGCCATGCATCATTTGAGCGACGGCACCATCGGCGATGTTTATATGGCCCGCGCGCTTTGCTACAAGTGGCGTCCATCGATCGGAAAGGCAGCCCAGGAAGCCGTTCCTGCTGGAGTGAACTACGACCTCTGGACCGGCCCAGCGCCTCTAAAGCCGTTTACGAAAAATCGTTTTCATTACAACTGGCATTGGATCTGGGACACGGGCAACGGCGACATCGGCAATCAGGGAATTCACGAAGTCGATATCGCTCGTTGGGGCTTGGGAGTCGGCTTCCCCGTGTCCGTCGCCGCCATGGGCGGACATTTTATGTTTGACGATGATCAGGAAACGCCCAACACCCTGAACGCCACTTTTTATTTCGAAGCCGAAGGCGGCAAACGCAAAATGATGGAAGTCGAAGTCCGTCACTGGATCACCAATCACGAAGCGGAAATCGGTACCGGCGCATACGGCGATAGCGCCGTTCCTCCCGCGGGCATCACCGCGCCTGTCAAGAAAACGCCACCCGAAAAACAGCCCGTCCTCGGTCCCATGGACGCGAAGACAAATACCATCGGCAATTTGTTTTATGGTTCGAAGGGCATTCTCGCCATCGATGGCTACGAGTCCTACAAAACCTGGATCACCAACCAACTCGAGCCGGGACCGCACGGCAGGGCTTCCGGCGACCACTATGCGAACTTCATCGATTGCGTTCGCAGCCGCCGCGCCGAGGACATTCACTCGCCCATCGAGGAAGCGCATAAGTCGACCACGCTGGTGCATCTTGCGAACGCTTCTTACCGCCTCGGCCGCTCGTTAAAATTCGACCCTGCCAGCGAACAAGTCATTGGCGATGACGAGGCCAATCGTATGCTTCGCGGGAGCTATCGCGCACCGTTTGTCGTTCCTGAAGAAATTTAAGCGGAGCAAGGTGACCATGCGCGCAGGGTCGGCAAGCCCTCTCATTCTTTTTGTAGCGGCTGCATTCCTCGTGTGTTGTCTCATCGCCGAGGCAAAGCGAGCGGAGCGCATCTCTATCGTCGCGAACGAGCAGCAGCGTCGCGTCGACATTGTGATTGACGGCCAGCCGTTCACGTCCTACATCTGGCCCACAACTCTAAAGAAGCCGGTCCTCTATCCCCTGCGTACCGCTAAGGGCACCATCATCACGCGGGGCTATCCGCTCGAGCAGCGGCCCGGCGAACGCATCGATCATCCTCATCACGCAGGCTTGTGGTTCAACTACGAAAACGTGAATGGCCTCGATTTCTGGAACAATTCCGACGCCATCCCCCCAGAAAACGCCGCAAAAATGGGGACCATTCTTCACCAAAGCATCGTTTCGGCAAAAGGTGGCGGGGAACAAGGCGAACTCGAAGTGGAAACCGCTTGGGTCACCCCCGACAAAAGAGTTCTGCTGAAGGAACGTACCCGCTTCGTCTTCCGAGGTGGCCCGGGTTTTCGCAGCGTCGACCGCGTCACCACGCTCCGAGCCCTCGATGAAAAAGTTTCTTTCCCCGACGAAAAAGACGGCATGCTCGGCCTTCGCGTCATTCGCGCGCTCGAAATTCCTTCCGATAAGCCCGAGGTCTACACCGACGCCAGCGGCCGCCCTACAACGGTAGCCAAACTCGACAACACCGGCGTCAACGGCACCTATCTCACCAGCGAAGGAAAAAAAGGCGACGCTGCCTGGGGCACGCGCGGCCGCTGGTGCAATCTCAGCGGCATGGTTGGCAACGAGCCCGTCACCATCACCATTCTCGATCATCCGCAAAATCCCGGATTTCCCACCTATTGGCACGCGCGAGGCTACGGCCTCTTTGCCGCAAATCCTCTTGGCCAGAAAATTTTCAGTAATGGCAAGGAAGTGCTGAATTTTTCTCTAGCGCCACGCGCCAGCGTCACCTTTCGCTACCGCATTTTAATTTCGTCGGCGATTCTCACACTCGAAGCCACCGAAGCCGCCTACAAAGAATTTATCGCCGCGTATCCTTGATGCCCCGAGTGATTCACTGAACCCATGCCCTTCCACATCGGCCTTATCGGCGGCGGCAACATCACGGAAACTCATGCTCGCGCTGCCCGCGCCATCTCCGGCGTGGAAATTGCCGCCTTCTATGGCACCAACGCAGAAAAAATCGGCCGCCTCTGCAATGAATTCGGCGGCACGCCTTATGCAAATCTCGACGCCTTCCTCAATCATCGCCCCATGGATCTCGTCATCCTCGGCAGCCCGTCCGGCCTGCACGCCGAGCAAGGCATCGCCGCCGCGCGCCACCACCTCCACGTTCTCACCGAAAAACCTCTCGAAATCAACACCGCGCGCGCCGACACTCTCATCGCCGCCGCCAAACAATCCAATGTCCAGCTCGGCGTGATTTTTCAGGACCGCGACAAGCCCCACATTCGCCAGCTCAAATCCTGGCTCGATCAAAATCTCCTCGGCAAAATCCTCTTCATCGACGCTCGCGTCAAGTGGTATCGCCCGCTCGAGTATTACTCCAACTCTCGCTGGCGTGGCACACTCGCGCTCGACGGCGGCGGCGCACTCATCAATCAAGGCGTCCACACCATCGACCTCCTCCTCTGGCTCCTCGGCGATGTTGTTCGCGTGCAAGCTCGCACCGCCACTCTTCTCCACAAAATCGAAGCCGAAGACACCGCCGTCGCCACATTCGAATTCGCCAGTGGCGCACTCGGCGTTTTTCACGCCACCACCGCCGCCTATCCCGGCTACCCGCGCCGCGTCGAAATCTCCGGCACCGAAGGCACCGTCATTCTCGAACACGACCGCATCCTCGCCGCCAATCTCCGCGACTCACCCGCAGCGCAAACAATCTCGAAGGACCTCGCCGCTCTCAATGAATTTGCCAAGGACGAAAACCAAAGCTCCTCTTCCGCCGCCGTCAGCGATTTTCGCGGCCACCAAGCCCTCATCGAAGATTTTCTCATCGCCATCCAGCAAAATCGCGCTCCCGCCTGCGATGGGATCGAAGGCCGCCGAAGCATCGCCCTCGTCGAAGCCATCTACCGTGCCGCAAAAAATCCCGACCGCATCATCTCCATCTGATCCGCATTAAATCTCCTAACGAAACTCTTCCCGCTTCGTCCCTCAACCACTCCGCGTTACCATACCTCCCGGCTTTCTGCCTCAATCTGCAACCTGCGCGGAATTGAACAAGGGGTGCTTCCGTATGCGTCGTAAAAACGCGTTTGTACTCACAGTCATTCTGGCCTCTCTCTTCGCCACTTCTGCCATCGCAGCCGAAAAATCCACCGCGCCCCAACTCATCGAACTTGCCAAATCCAACAGCCCCGCGCTAAAGGACGCCATCACCACCACCCTCGACGCCAAGGAACTTAAAGACGGCACCGCCTGGATCGCCCACGGCCCCGATTTTTTCTTCGCCATCGAAGCGTCATCGAAACCATCTCTCCTCATCGACTCCGCCCCTGGCCCGCAAATGCAAACCCTCCCCAACTCCAATCTCTGGTTCGCCTCCGCTCACATCGAACCCGTCGGCAAGCTCCACTCCTTCTCCTACTTCATCAATGGCGCAAAGTTCGGCGGCCGCCTCGATCTCCCCGCCTTCACCCCTCTCTCCTATCAACAACCTGGCGTCCCCTCCGGCACTCTTTCCCCCAAGCTCTTCCACACCAGCAAAATCTACGACGGCATGAAGAGCGAGTATTGGATTTACGTTCCCGCGCAGTACGACCCGCATATCCCCGCCGCGCTCATGGTCTTCCAGGACGGCGAGTGGTATCTCGAACGCGACGGCAAAAATCCCGCCCTCAACGTGATCGACAACCTAATCGCCCAAAAGAAAATTCCCGTGATGATCGCCGTCTTCATCAATCCCGGCGACATCGAGAGTTCTCCCGGCACGCCCACCTTCAATCTCGTGAAAAAATATTCTGACGAGTGGCAGCGCACCCTTAAAGATTCCATGCGCAGCACGCTCTACGACACCGTCAGCGACCGCTACGCCCGCTTTCTGCATCTCGAAGTACTCGCCGAAGTTGAAGCCAAGTACAACATTCGCAAGGACGCCTACAGTCGCGCCATCACCGGCCTCTCCTCCGGAGGCATCTGCTCCTTCAACGCCGCCTGGCAGATGCCCGATCAATTCAGCCGCGTCATCTCTTGGATCGGCAGCTTTACCAGCATTCAATGGAGAGAAGATCCCGCCATCGCCGACGGTGGCCAGGACTTTCCCGAAAAAGTCCTGCACGAACCGCACCGCAACCTTCGCGTTTGGCTGCAAGACGGTTCCGAAGACCTGGAGTTGGAAAAATACGGCAGTTGGGCCCTGGCCAACATCCGCCTCGCCAACGCCCTCAAGCTAAAAAACTACGACTTCCATTTCAGCTTTGGCAAAGGTACGCACAATTCCGCCCACGGCGCCGCCGAATTCCCCGAACAAATGGTCTGGCTCTGGCGCGATTACGACCCCGCCAAATCTTCCCAAACCTATGAAATCGATCCCGCCGAAAAGGCCAAGCCGCTCTTCCGCGTCTCCATCGCCAACCGCGAAGTCCAATAAGTGGAGGCACGATGGTCGATAAGAGCAAAGGCTCGGTCATCCCACGGACTTAACTGCTGGGTCTGCGGGTAAATTCACCCATCATTGCCCGCGCGAAAGCGCCAGTAAACGCAATAACGCTGGTTGAACAGGCGATAGAATGGGCTGAGTGTAACGTCTTCCGGGCGGCCTGCCTCCACTGTACGAAACGTGAGCGGCTTGTCTTTGGCGCTGACCGGCTGAATCCATTTGTCGAGCGCACTGCGATCGCCCGCAAGTTCGGGCACGGTAACGGCGGAAAAACCGCCGTGCAGAAATTTGTCGTCCGAATAAATGCGCTTGGCGTCGAGATCCTGAGTGCCGAGTTCGCCGGCTAGCACAAGCGGACCGTACATGATTGCGGCTAGCCTCGGGTCATCGGGAATCGTCTGCAGATGCAGACGCATGGGCAGCGTCACCTCCACGTGGTCGCCGTTTTTCCAGGTGCGCTCGATTTTTACGTAGCTGGATGGTGCCAGCTTTTCGTTTGGCCGGAAGGTCTTGCCGTTGATCGTCACGCTGGCGTTTTCGGCCCAATAAGGAATGCGCACGTTCAAATTAAAATGCACCGGCGATTTTGTTCGTATGACTAGTCGAGTCCCAGATTCATCAGGGAAGCGCGTCTCTTGCCGGATCATCACTCCCATTTCCCGCCAGTTCACTTCCGAGGCGAAGAACAGGTTTACCCAGAGCGACTGCGCATCGTGAAAATAGAAACCCTCGCCAAGCTTCGAGAAATTCTCCAAGCCCGTGCCGCAACAACAGAAGAAGCCCTGGTGCGGCACAAAGTGAACTTTCCACTGGCCAGACTGCATTCCAAGGTAGTAAAGCGGCGAGCCCTCGGCCGGATTGGGCGTCGCGAGAATGTGGTTTAGGAAAGCGCGCTCATAATAATCGGCGTATTGCGGCTCGGCATGCCAAGTGAAGAGATGGCTGGTCAGCTTGAGCATGTTATAGGTGTTGCAGGTTTCCTGTGTAAGGTCCGTAAGTTCCGAAGCGAGCACGTCCGGCCGCGCGCGAAAATGCTCGCTGATGCTGTTGCCGCCGGTGACATAGCTGCGGTGCATCACAACCTGCTGCCAAAAGAATTGGGCCGCTTCGCGGTAATACGGATCGCCAGTCAGTTCGAATTCCCGCGCGGCCCCGGTGAACTTGGGCACCTGCGTGTTGGCGTGGAGGCCGGTAAGTGTATCGCGGCCTTGCGCCGCTGGGTCCATTACTAGGTGATGGTCGAAGCGTTTCGCCACCAGGAGATACCGGGAATTTCCTGTAACGGCGGAGAGGTTGGCGAGGACTTCGTTCATTCCTCCAAATTCCGTTTGCAGCGTGCGCTGCATCTGTTCTTCGGGGAGCCGGCCCGTGCGCCAATCCACCCATGCGGCCATGCCCTCGAGCACATGAAGCGCCTGCGCATTCTGCCAGCTCTCGTAGACCTCGAGTAAGCCGGCCATGATTTTATGGAGTGCATACCAGACGACTGCCGCCGGGCGGCCCTGTTCCAAATCGTCGAAGCTGGATTCTGGGAACGCGGAAAGATAGCCCCTGTCGCCGAGCTTCGCCTGGCACTTCGCGAGTTCCGCGACCATGGCGTCGGCCTTGGCCTTGATGCGATCATCGCCTGTCGCGGCATACATCTGGCCGCTGGCAGAAAGAAAATGGCCGACATAATGTCCGCGCCACCCGTTGGTGGGAGATTCGCGGTTGTAGAGCGGCGCGGCGGACGACGGCAGATTGGCGTTGACGCGGAAGTTATGTAACAGGCGGTCCGAATCCAGGGCGAGCATGTATTGGAGGGTTTGATCGCGCATCCGGAGCAGGTCCGGATCGAGAATCCTAACTTCCTTAAGTGGGATCGGAATTGCCGCCAGTGCGGGAGGCAAGTATCTGTTTTGTGGGTCAGTGCCCGTTCGAATCGGCTGGTCTTGCCCGAGCGCCTTGGCTTCAGCACTCGGCGTCTCGATCACGTTGCCGACGGCTCCTCTTGCGGCAAGCGCAGTACTTCCGTAAATGATGCGCCTCAAGAAATCACGTCTGATCATGGAGGCATCCTTCCACTGAAGCACTCGACGCCTCAGCGGACGTCCAGCCATTCCGGGGGATTATACCTCTGGAGGCGCTATAACGGACGCCAGCGTTCACTCTCAATGCGGTTGTACTTCGATCGGCTCCGGCAACTGCAACGTTCCATTCATGAAATCGCCAACAGAAATATTCTGCCCATGTTGCACATATCGCGCCAGCACGCTGGGCTGCATCCAATCCAATCCCCACGCATCTTCCACCGCCACAATCGTATACGCGCCGGGAATCACGCCCTGCAAAACAAACGACCCGTCGAAATCGCTCTGATCCCTGCGAAACAGATCCATGTGCGCCACTGGATCGTTCGGCACCAGCGCCACCATCACTCCGCCAACCTCTTTCTCCTTCTTCTTCACCACGCCTTCAATCCTGACAATCCCCGCCGAAATCGTCGCCGTCACCTCAGCCGTGACTCCCGCCGCAATGCTCACGTCATGTCCCCACGAATCTCCGCCAGACGAAGTCACTCGCACCACTGAATAACGTTTTGCTTGTGACCCCACCCAAATCGCGTACTTCCCCGCCGGCAAATTTTCAAAAGTAAATTGCCCCGCGGGATCCCCTTGCTTGAACGCCACGAACCGCCGCCGCGCGTCCTGCAATCCCACTCCGTACTGTTTCGGCAAAGGTTCGTCCCCCGGCATCTTGATGGTCACCTTCAAACCACCCAGCGCCTCTCCGCGCGAATCGTTCAGCTCCTGCCCGTTCTGTACGAGATCGAGATCCGCGGCTTGCAGCCCCCGCCCCGAGTCCGAACTCTTCACTCTCACCGTGTAGCGCCCTGGTGGAACACCCGTTATTTCGAACACGCCCGGCCCCACCGGATTCATCCCCTCCGTCTGCACATAGCTCACCGAATCGAATACGCGCTTTTCGAGCACCGGCATTTGGAAGCCACCTTGCTGGCCCTGCTCGTCCGTTGGAACTCGAAACAGCAGGTGCAACGCCGGCACCGGGTTCACGTGCACATCGATTTCCAGCCGATCCCCGCCGTTCACTTCGATTGGCGTCGCGCCGTCCGCGTCCGTCGCACCGTTGTAGTACGTCGTGGGATAAGCCGCATCCAGCCCCGAAGAAACTTGCGATGCGGGAGCGCTCGCCCCATCAACCGCGCTCGCGGGATGAATCGCGTACCACGGCTTCGCGGTCACGGAAACATAGTATTTTCCCGGCCGCAGCAGCGAGAAGTCGAAAAATCCTCGGTCGTCACTCGTCGAGTTCGAATAGCGCGTGATTCGCGTCATCCCTCCGCTGTGGTTCTCGAAATACAAAATGACGCTTGCGCTTCGGATTCCCTCGCCGAACTCGTCCGTCGCATGCCCGGTAATCAGCGCCATCGGCGTCAGCCGCAGGACCAGGTTCTCTGTCGCAAACTCTTCTCCCGTCACGATGGCCGTCGAATACTGTTCGTGTTGTTCATACGCCGCCGAAATAAATCCGCGCTTCGCTCCCGACAAGGAATATTTTCCCGCCTTAAGCTGCGAAAACTCGAAATGCCCGTCCTCCGAAGTAATCATTCCAATCGGCTTGCTGCGGTCTCGCGTTTCGGCAATCGAGATGCGCGCTTGCGAGAGCGGCGCACCCGTCATTGCATTTACAACCGTTCCCGCGATCCTGAACGTCTGGCCAGTCCGTGAGCCCTCTTGCACCGCTGGAGTTTGCCTCTCGGCATTCACCGCCGCCCCAACCAGCACAAATCCCAATCCACAAAGTGCCGCGGGCATCCTCAAAAAGCGCGACGCGAACCTCATTGCCCGTCCCCTCCCGTGATCAGCTTCAGCCTCAAATGCTCCTTCTGCCCTGCCTCGAGATGAACCACCTCTCCCTTCGACTCGAATTTCCGCATGGCTTCCGCGTCGTTGTACGCCAGGTCGCTCTGCCGGTTATCGAAGGCCAGCACCCGATACGTTCCGGGTGGAACTTGCCCTAGTCCAAACGATCCATCCGGCGCAGTGTTGATTTCCCGGAATTCTCCCGAATCCTGCTCGAGTGGCAGCAGGTAGATGTGCCCTTCGCTCGCTTCCTCGACCTTGCCGTCCACCTCGGCTCCATCGTCCCGCAGCGTGATCTCCATTGGCTGGCTCGCTCCGCCCAAACCCACCACAAGCGGCTGGCGCAAAAGATTACTTCCGCCGTAAACCACCGACGCCGCATACCCCACTCCGCTCTGCACGTGGACGCGATATCGGCCCGGCCGAATATTGGCGATGAGCAGCGTGTGTTCCTGCGTGCCGGGCATTGGTTCGGAGACCACAGTCCCCGCCGCCCCAAACTCCTCGACGGATTGCAACACAACCTGCACGCTGACCGGCCGCTGCCGCTGGACGTTCGCTCCCCCGTCTTCAGCTCCCCCGTTTACTTCCCCAAATACGCTTTCCCCAGCTTTGAACTCTTCCTTCACCGTTACGGCCACTGAAGCATTCGGTATGAGGTTGATCGACTGGCCATCGCGCGATCCTCCTTGCACCGAGAAGTTCAGCATCCCCGTCGAGCCCGTCGGGCCTTGTGTGCTGGCTTGCAGCGTATAGTTCCCGTCCGGTAGCGTCCCCTGAATCACCTGTTCATTCGAGTTATATCCGAGAGAAAAGCCCGGACCGGGATGCCCTAGTGGATAGACATTCAAACCCATCCCACGCCCATCTCCTGCATTCACCACAGGAATTTTGACGGGGTAGTATGCCTGCCGCGTCGGCGCAAGATTGATCTGCGCCGTCGCTCCAGCGGCAAGCTGAATCGCGCCCGCCGATCCAAAATCGGAGACGCCGGGATAAAAGATCGGCGCGAATCCAAACAGTGGTCCACCCGGCGTGTAAAACGTCGGATTTCTGTCGAGCAATTCGTTGGTCCCCACTTTGTAAGTCCCCGCTTCCAGCTCGCTGAATCGAAATTCTCCATCCGCCCACGTCGTAAATGTTCGTACCTCTTGCCAATGCTCCTGGCCTTCCACGATCTGCCGCCGGTAGAGCTGCACACGGATGCGCATATCCCCTTCTGAACCCGGCAGGTTCACGTTCCCCACGATCAAGGATTCCGGCTCAAGGTATATGACCAAATCATCTTGGTCTGCCAACGCTCGCTGCCCCGGATTACTGTTGTTTTGTAGAAATCCCGGCTTGCGCGCATAAAAGAAGTTAGGTCTTGCGTTTTGGATCATCCGAAGCTCACGCAAGCGGTACGCACTCGTGTCCGGCGTGCCGGTCAATTCCTCTTTTGGCTCCGGCACTCGCGCGGGAAACTTGAACTCGAACTGCCCGCGATCATCCGTCAGCATCGCGTATCGCTGGTCCGGTGAAAACACCAGCGCCCGGCTGATGGGTTCGTGCGTGACTCGGTTGAGAACTTTGCCTCGAACGGAAGTAGGGCCATCAGGCTGACCATTAATCCCTTGCACTATCTGTGCTTTCGCGGAACCCGACAGCAGAACGCAAGTCAGGAAAATTGCCGAAGTGAAAGGACGCACCCACGAACTGGGCACGCACACCAACAAAAGTGAGCGCTTGGCAGGGCTAGCCATAACAATAGTTGAAATCCTCGCCAATTATTGCACAAACAAACTGCCTATCCTCATTTCGATTAGTTGCTGCCTCGCCACCCCGCGCTGCCTCGACCCTCCTCGGGAGCCCTATCCCCGGATTCTCCGTCCACGGCAGCCTCCGGGGCTACTCACTACTCCCTTTCCCAAAAACCGTCTCACCAAAATCGCGAGTTCGCGCCAACTCCTTCCATTCATTCGACTTCCGCCAGCCTCATTCGAACAGTACTCACTAATAATTATTATTGACAGCAATCTAAAAACAGGGGGAGGAGGTCGTTATCGTAACCAGCCCCCAGCTCAGGAATTGTCGACCAGAATCACTTCTCGAGGTAGCTGACCCGCCAGATCGATTTCGATCCGTCATCGGTGACCAACAGCGACCCATCCAGCGCCACCGTTACGCCGACCGGCCGTCCCCACACATGACCATTGTCCACGACGAAGCCCGTCATGAAATCTTCGTATTCGCCCGTGGCGTGGCCCGTCTGATGCAGCGGCACGCGGATCACTTCATAGCCCACGCGCACCGCGCGGTTCCACGAGCCGTGCTCGGCTGCAAAAATATCTCCCTGGTATTCCGCTGGGAACTGTTTGCCGTTGTAAAAAGTCAGCTCCAGCGAAGCGTTGTGCGGATGCAGAATCACATCCGGCGTGATGACTTTGTCCTTCAGCTCCGGATGCTTCCCTTCGTGCCGCGGGTCCTGGTGCCCGCCCATGTACCACCACGGCCAGCCGTAGAATCCGCCCTCTTGCACGTGCGTGATGTAATCGGGAACGAGATTGTCGCCCAGCGCGTCGCGTTCATTTACCGAACACCACAGTTCGCTGGTCTTCGGATTCACCGCTAGCCCGACGCAGTTGCGGATGCCGTAGGCGTAAATTTTCATCGCCGAGCCATCGGGATTGAAGACGAGAACGTCGGCGCGATTTTTTTCCGCCGGCGTCGTATCAGGATCGTCGATATTCGAGGCCGAACCCACGGACACGAACATCTTCTTTCCATCGGGCGAGAATTGAATGTCGCGCGTCCAGTGGCCGGGGCCGGGAGGAACGTCGGCAATGTGCTCCGCGGAGCCACGCGCCTGCATGTCGCCGTTGTGATACGGGAAACGCACCACTGAGTCCGTATTGCCCACGTAGACCCACTGCGGGTCCGGCCCGGGAGGATAAAAATTAATTCCGAAAGGACGCTTCAATCCGGTGGCAAAGGTTTCCATTTGCGCGGCTTTGCCGTCGGCAGTAACGCCGCGAAAAACCAGAACGGTGCCAGCGTGGCTTTCGGCCACGAAAAAATCGCCATTCGGCGCGGTGCGAATCAATCGCGGCTCATCGAGTCCCGAAGCGTATAGCTCAACCTTGAATCCTGGCAAAACCTGCGGCCATGCGTCTTTCGGCCGCGGCACAAGTTGCGGCCCGTTGCCGGAAGACGCCGTCGCCAGCGGCTCGGGCAAATCCTTTAAAGTAATCTTGCGAACCATGCCCGGCTTTTCATAACGGTAGTCCGTGAACGGGGCCTTGGGCGGAGGCGCGTTGTTGGCAGTCGCCACAGCTTCGTCTGCGGAAAGCGGCACGCGTGGCGAACCCGGCTTCAGGCTCCCAAGCACACGCAGGTAGTTGATGATCTGCCATCTCTGCTCTTCCGGCAGACTCGACCATGGCGGCATGCCGTTGTTCAGATCGCCCTTCGTGATGTACCAGAAAAGTTCGCCGTCGCTGGCGTTTTGCGCTTTGCCGGTTGCTAGAGCCGGAATGTTTCCTGTGCCTTCCCCGTTTGGCCCATGACAGGAAGCGCAGCTACGAACAAAGTCTGCCTTAGCCGTCGCGGGGTGCTGCCCTTCAAACGGATTCTTTTGTTGCTTGGTGGCTGGTGGCGCGTCGTGGAAAGACGGATTCTGTGCAGGAGTTTGCGACATTAGAGAAACGGAAAGCAACGCACAGCTTGCGAGGGAAATGGCGGAAATAGCAATGATGCGAACGCGGGATTTCACGTTGATTTTAACCTCCTGGAATTTGGATGGCCGACTCGTCTCATCTCTGTCCAAAAATTAGAGCGTTTCAGAAATCAGAAATTTTAGCACCGGTTGGCGAGCATCACATCACGGCACGCTAGCCTTGCGTTGGGGCGCGTGAAGCGAGATTCGGCGCGCCGATCCAGGATTCCGCGTTCCTCCGAAACAGGCGCGTGATGTCGCGCTGAATGTCGCTGCGCGTTACGCCGCGCCCGTCCTGCAACAGCAGTCGGTATGAGTTGGAAAGAACGGGCGCCAGTGTCCTGCGCGTGTTTTTCCATTTGTAGATGACTTGCTCGAGAACGCGCGCATCGGAATGCTGCGGAATGAAGCTGGTGCCAAGCATCTCGAGCCGCTCGCGAGTGATCTCCTCGACGATCGAGGGATTGTTCAGAAACCACCAGCAGCCGAACGGCATCAGATTGTTGAACTTGCGCGCATAAACGCAGAGTTCATGCTGATTTTCTCGGCTGAGGACGCTGACCAAAAACCGGTTGTCCGGAAACGCAAGGCAGAGATTTTCGAGCGCTCGCAAGTCGGAACGGCCAACGGCATCGCCCGCCAATCGCAGCGCCGGATTAACCAATTTGCGCACACCAATCATGAGCGAAAGCGGTATGCCAAGTTCGCGGCAAACAGGAAGCACCGCCTCCTTGAGCAAGCGGTTGCCGACCGTCTCTTGTGGATAGGCAAAGGAGTCTGGCAGCGAGACCGCCATGTAAACGGAGTTCATGCGCTTGTGCCAGTCCAGCAAAAACCGGCGGACTTCTGCCGCGGACTTTCCGGAGACGAGCTCGTCCACCTGGTAACCCTGGCTGGCTAACGCCTTCCAGTGCGCGGACCAGGTGCACAGAATTCGATCCAGGCGCAGGACCGCGAGAAATTGTGGGTGACTCGCGACGCCCTTCAACCACGCCGCTGATTCCACGGGATCGAGCGGATCGTTGGTCATCACAACCGTGCTGATACCCGCCATCTCGAGGACTTTTTCAACATGCGATTCGATGGGTTGCTTCTCGAAGAAAGACCTTACCTCAGATAAATCGGAATGATCCGTTGGCAAGTGAAAAGCGTTGAGTACCGCGACCACGCCGCGGCAAGCTTCCGAAACGGGCGTATTCTCCACGAAAAGAGTCTGCCAGATCAGGTCCGCTTGCTCGCGCTTGGAAAGCTCCCAGTATTTCTCCGGCTTGATCTTGGAAGATCGGAAAAGTTCGGCTTCGAGATAGTGATAGGTCACCAGCTCGTCGATGCCCCACAAACCGATCTTGCCGAAGGATGGCGGATACAAATGAGTGTGAATGTCGATAAACGGAGTGGCAGCGAGCACTTCTTCGACGGCCGGGAGAATTTGCTCTTCCGCGAGCAGATCAATCCTGCCCGAGACGGAAGCCTGACCCGGTGATTTGACAGACGCTGTGTTCATGCTTGCACCGTTCACGCTGCACTTGAGCACGCCTATCTTGCCATGCCGCTCCCGCGTCGCACAAACACCCTCGAGCGTTGCTGCGGGGAGATCTCCGGCAGGAGGCGTAAGCGAGAGTTGCCGGATGAAACGATATCGGCGTCGAAGGCGTCAACACGATAGGAATTGAGGACTGCCGTTCTCCCGGACGGTGGGATAGACTTGGTGGTTGCGAGACGGGTACAAATGCGCAGTTTCGGAAACAACCAATTCAGTGAATCCGAGTTCCAAGAAGCTAGCTTGACGGGCTAACACTCGGACGTTTTTTAAGTCTTATAGAGGTTATGGGCCAAACAACCCAACACCGCGGCAAGCCCAAAACCATTCTCGTTCGAATCGTTTTTGTATTTCTTGTCGTAGCTATCCCCTTTCTTTTTTTGCACTTCCGGCCAGGAAGGTCTTCGGCGGACCGCGCGGAATCGATCGTTAAAGTAGAGCGAAAGAGCCTTTCGCAAACACTGCGGTTGAACGGAACGACCCAGGCCTCGCGTTCCTTCGTTGTGCTAGCGCCGCGGCTCGAGGGGGCGCAGGTCGGCTCGATGGTGATTACAAAACTGGCTCCCGCCGGCACCCATGTAAGCAAGGAAGACCTCCTTGTGGAGTTCGATCCGCAGGCGCAGACCAAAGACTACCTCGATAAGAAAAGTACGTACGACAACCTCGTAAGCCAGGTGGCGCAGAAGCAGTCCGATGAAGAGATCGCCCGGGCCAAAGACGACACCGCGATGAAGCAGGCGGAAGACGAATTGAAGCGGGCGCAACTGGAAGTCCAGCGGAACGAAGTGGTTTCGCGGATCGATGCCGAGAAGAACCAGGAAGCCGTGGACGAAGGGCAAGCGACGCTGAAGCAATTGAAGGAAACCTATCAGTTGAAGCGCGCGGCGGCCGCAGCGGCGATCAAGATTTTGGAAATCCAGAGAGACCGAGCGAAGGAAGCGATGCGCTACGCGCTTTCGAACGCGGCCAAAATGACGGTGCACTCGCCGATGGAGGGAGTGGTTGTTTACAACACGATTTGGCTTGGCGGGCGAATGGGCACGGTGCAGCAGGGTGATCAGGTACGGCCCGGAGTGCCGTTTCTGCAGGTGGTTGATCCATCGCGGATGGAAGTGCGTGTGGAATTGAATCAGGTCGATCTTTTGAAAATTCTTCCGGGCCAGAAAGCGATCATGCATTTGGACGCGTATCCAGGGATGACGCTTCCAGCCGTGCTCGATGAACTTTCGCCGCTGGGGCACACCGGACAATTTACGGAGATGGTGCGGTCGTTCACCGCGCGTTTCCAGGTGCAAGGGAATGATCCGAGGCTGCTGCCCGACCTTTCGGCAGCGATGGACCTGGATCTCGGGACGGAAAACAATGTGCTGGTTGTTCCATACGAGAGTATCGGGACGGAATCGGGACACTCGTTTGTATGGCTGAAAAACTCGAGCGGCTTTGAAAAGCGCACGGTGAAAATCGGGCGGCGGAATGATCTTAGCGCGGTGGTCGAGTCCGGATTGGCGGAAGGCGACGTGATTCGCCGGGACGCAGTGCAAGGTCCCGAGGCAACGGAGTAAGCATGAGCAGCGGAACTCCAAAGAGGAAATCCCGGAAAAAGGTGCTGGCCTGCGCTGCGGCGCTGGTGATCGGCGGACTAGTGTTCGGTGCGTTTCGAATGGCGCGATCGGCGGTGAATTATCCGATGGCGGATGTGAAGCGCAAAGAGTTCGTGGATTACCTGGAGATTAAAGGCGAAGTGAAAGCGATTCGCTCGGCGGTGATTGCGGCGCCTTATAGTGCCGGGGACTTACAGATTCTGAGGATTGTGGACAACGCGACAAAGGTGAAGAAGGGCGATTTTCTAGTGGAGTTTGACGCGACCGCCGTAAAGCAGAAGCTGGCGGAAGATAAGTCGGCCGTCACGTCCGCGGAGGCGGAAATGCAGCAGGCGCGGGCGGCGGCCAGGCTGAAGGAAGAGCAGGATGTAACTGACGTGATGACCGCGAAGTATGACGCCGAGAAAGCGCGGATGGACGCCAGTAAACAAGAAATTCTTTCGGTGATTGAGGGCGAACAGGCCAAGCTAAAACTTGCTGATGCGGAACAGAAACAGAAGGAAAACGAAGCCAAGCTGAAAGCGGATCGAGGGGCGGCGGTTTCCGATCTGGCGAGCAAACAGCAGAAGCACGATCAGGCTGCGTTTCAAGTGCAACTGGACGAGCGCGCGCTGGACTCGCTGACGCTGAGAGCTCCGCTCGATGGTGTTGTGGCGCTGCAAAATCACTGGCAGCCGCAAGGGAGCCCGACAACGTTTAAACCGGGCGACCGGGCGTGGCCGGGTGCGGCGATCGCGGAATTGCCCGATGGTTCGGCGTTGAAGGTTTCTGCGCGGGTGGAAGAAGCAGAACGAGGTCAGCTGAAATTAGGTCAGACGGCAAGCGTGCGGCTGGATGCGCTTCCTGATCGAAATTTCGACGGGCACGTGGACACCATCAGCCCAACGGCCAGCCTGGATTTCGGCGCGGGATGGCCAGTGCCGCGGAATTTTGCAGTGGAGCTGGGTTTGAGCGGGAGCGATGCGCGTTTGGCCCCGGGGATGGGAGCGACGGTGCGCATTGCCGTGGCTCGCGTGCCTGATGGAATCGTGATTCCCACGAATGCGCTTTTCAGAAAAGCAGGACGAACCGTTACGTACGTGCGGCGGGGCTCGAGATTTGAAGAGACTGTCGTGGAAGTATCGAAGCAGAGCGGCGATGAAGCTTTGATCGCCAAGGGAGTGCAACCGGGAGAGCGCCTCGCACTGAAGGATCCGACCCTGACGAAGTAGGAGCTGGATGTTGAGCAAAAGAAAAATACGCGGAGCGGCAATTCTGCTGGCGATGGCGCTGGGAGGAAGCGGGATTGCGTGCAAGCAGAGCACGGTGATGGCCAGCGACGGGGAAATTCCGACGGCCACCGTCAAGGAAGTGGATCTGCAACTGAAGGTGTTTACCAAGGGTGCTTTGCACACCGAGCAATCGAGAGTCGTCTCGGCGCCGCCGATTGCTGGAGGCACACTGCAAATTATTCAACTGGCTGCCGGTGGAACGAAGGTGCACGCGGGAGACTTGGTGCTGGAATTTGACCCGAGCCAGCAGGAATACAACCTGGCGCAAAACCGGAGCGACCTCGAACAAGCGGATCAAGAGATCGTTAAAGCGAAGGCGGATGCCGCGGTTCAGACGGCCGAGGACCAGACGGCGCTTCTGAAAGCAAAGTACGCGGTGCGCAAGGCGGAACTCGAAGTCAGCAAGAACGAAATATTGAGCCCGATCGACGGGCAGAAAAACGTTCTGGCTCTCGATGAAGCCAAGCGCGCTTTGACGCAGCTGGAACAAGACATCAAATCGCATGGAGCGTCGAATGAAGCGGCACTTGCCATCAGCCAGGAAAAACATCACAAAGCGCAACTGGCGATGGACCGCGCGGAACTGAATATCAAGAATATGCGGATCACTTCTCCCATCGATGGGCTGATGGTGATTCACGGCAACCGGGATTCGACGGGCGGATTCTTTATGGATGGCATGACGCTGCCTGATTATCACGTTGGGGATCAAGTGAATCCCGGGAGTTCGATTGCGGAAGTGATCGACAGCTCGAAGCTGGAGATTTCAGCGCAAGTGGGAGAGACGGACCGCACCAATCTCAAGACGGGCCAGCCGGTGGAAATAACGGTGGATGCCCTGCCGGGAGAAAAATTCACGGGAAAAGTGCGCACCGTTGGCGGAGCCACAGCGCGCGAGTTCTGGGACAACGATGCAAAGCACAAATTCGACGTGGCCATCCAAATCGACGGCGGCGACCCGCGCCTGCGGCCTGGCTTCGAGGCGCAAGTGAATATTCTTGGCGACCACCTGACGAAGGCCGTGTCGCTGCCCGCTGAAGCAGTATTCGAACACGACGGGAAAAAGATCGTGTACTGCGAGCGTGGACGGGGATTCGAAATTCTGGAAGTGAAAGTGCGGGCGCTGAGCGAGGGACGCGCGATTCTGGAAGGCGTGCCGGTAGGAACGGTGGTGGCGCTGGTGAATCCAGACAAGAAGCGCTCCGGGAAGCCAAAGGAAAGCGGAAGCGCGGCGCCGAGCCTGGGAGTGAGTTCCAATTGATGCGAATGGAACGGCGATGAAACCCCCTTCGATGGTTCAGCCAAGATCGCTGGAACAGTGGCTGCCCGATCTCGTTTTTGGTTTCGAGAATCTGGCGAGCCATAAGCTGCGCTCTTTGCTGACCATGCTGGGAATGATTTTTGGCGTGGCGGCAGTGGTGGCGATGCTCTCGATCGGCGCTGGCGCGCAGCAGAAAGTGATGGCGTTCATCGAGCAGTTGGGCGTGCGCAACCTGATCGTGGAGGCGAAGGAAGCACGCAACGGGCAGGAGCTCCAGAAAGTGCGGAAGATCTCGCCTGGGTTGACCTTGAGCGACTATAAGATCATTCGGTCGAATATGCCGAGCATTGCGGAAGCCACTCCGCGAAAGCGATTCACGCCGACGAAAATTCTTCCGAAGCCGCAGCAGGACACGCCGGTCGTTTATGGAGTGGAGCCGAGTTACCTGGGGATTGGACATTTGCGCGTGACGGAAGGGCGCTTCTTCGACGCTTCGGACAGTGCAGCGGCCGCGCCGGTGTGCGTTTTGGGAGCGGCGGCGAAAGACAGTTTGTTTGGCGCTTCGCAGGCCGTCGGAGAGTACATCAAGCTGAATGAAATGTGGTGCCACGTGATTGGGATCGCGGGGCCACAGCTGGCTCCCGAATCGGATGTATCCGGCGTGCGCACCGAGGACATGAATAATTTGGTGTACGCGCCGCTGAATTCGGTGCTTTATCGCTTGGAGGATTCGCAAAGCTGGATGAAGGACGAAATCGACGGCATGTACCTGCATCTGGCGTCGGTGGATACGAGCGTGACGGATGCGGAAGTGGTGCGAGGGATTCTGAATTCCTCGCATCACGATGCGGGGGATTTCAGCGTGATCGTGCCGGCAGAATTGCTGGCGCAGCAGAAGCGCACGGAGCAACTGTTCAACACGGTGATGGTGGCGATTGCGTCGATTTCGCTGCTGGTGGGCGGAATCGGAATTATGAACATCATGCTGGCAGCCATACTGGAGCGCACGCGGGAGATTGGCGTTCGCCGCGCGATTGGCGCTAGGCGCTCGGACATCGTTCGTCAATTTGTGATCGAAGCGACACTCATTTCTTTCGCAGGCGGTCTCTTGGGCGTGGTGTTCGGGTTCGCCATGTCACGGCTAATTGCCTGGCTTGCGGGGTGGTCGACCGTGGTTACGGTCAGTTCGATCCTCTTGGCTTTTTTGGTTTCCATCTCCGTGGGCTTGATATTCGGGATTTATCCGGCGGTGAAGGCGGCGCGGCTCGATCCGGTCGAGGCCATTCGGTACGAATAGTCGAGGTTCACGATCAAAAAATCCTGGTGGGGGTGAGCGATGAGAGTGGTGCGCTCGTTGGTTGTGGGGATGCTGTTTTTTGCTTTGTGCGGAGGGGATCTGCGGGCGCAGAACTCTACGACGATGGAGAGGGTGCTGGGGATCAGTGGACGGCATAAGCCGGCTGTGCCGCTGCTGCCTCCGGAAGGTTTGCAGGATCTCGTCGTCAACGGAAAGCTTGTGTTGTCGCTGGACGATAGCATTCGACTGGCGCTCGCCAACAATACGAACATTCACCTGGATCGCTCCCAGATTGAATTCGCAGAGAACAATCTGCGGCGCGCGTATGCGCCGTTTGATCCGTTGCTGACGTCGAGCTTCAGCGATCAGCGGAACAAGACGCCGACGTCGACGCAGTTGCAGGGGGCCTCCATCCTGAATGATTTAACGCAGCAGACGCAGATTGGCTATTCGCAGACGTTTCAGACAGGGACGAACTTTCAGGGATCGTTTATCGCGGATAAGAACTCGACGAACAGCTCTTTTAATTTTCTAAATCCGTCCATTTCGACGACGCTGCAGTTTACGCTGACGCAGCCGCTGCTGCGAAACCGAGGGCTGTTTCCGAACCGCGCGCCCATTTTGATTGCGCAACGAAATTTGAAGCAGGCACACGCTTCGTTTGTGGCGGAAGTGAGCGACATCATCCTGCAAATCGTGGGAGATTACTGGAACGTGGTGCTGGCTCGAGAAAATCTCTCGGTGCAGCAAAGATCGCTGGATGAAGCGCAGAAAAGCTACGAGCACGACAAGAAGGCGCTGAGTCTGGGAGCGCTGCCCCCTTTGGACATTTACCGTTCGCAATCGCAAGTGGCGTCGCGGCGGGTGGGCGTGATTCAAGCGGAATATTCTCTGAAGCAGGCGGAAGATCAGTTCCGGCAAGGCATCGGCGCGGACCTGGACCCGGCGACGCGCGTGCTCGATCTTGAAATGACGGACCGGCCGGAGCCCACGGGTGAATTGCTGAACGTGGACATCCCCACGGCGTTGACGCGCGCTATCGCGAACCGGCCGGAGATGGAGGCAGTGCATCAACAGATTGCTGTTGATGAGCTGAGCATTCGGCTGGCGCACAACGGGCTCAAGCCGGACCTGGAACTCTCTGGTTTCTATGCGGGGAATGGTTTGGCGGGGAATGACCCGACAGTGGGAAACACGGGGCTGAGCAACACGTTGAGCCAATCGTTTCGTTTTACGTATCCGGCGTATGGGGCGAGCCTTTCGCTGTCTTTGCCGGTGAAGAATCACAGCGCAGAGGCAAATCTGGCCGATTCGCTGGTGAGCCGCCGTCATGACCTGTACCAGGAAAGAGAAACGAATCAGAGTATCTCGCTGGAGGTAACGACCGCGGTGCACGCGCTGGAAGCCGCAAAGCTCGGGATGGAAGCGGCCAAGGTGGCGGTGGATCTTGCCAAGGAGACGCTGCGCGCGGACGAACGAAAGTACGAATTGGGAACGGAGCAGATTTTCTTTGTGCTGGACGCGCAGACCCAGCTGGCGCAGGCAGAGCTGAACCTAATTCAATCGCAAGTCAATTTTCAGATTGCCGTCACGCAGGTGGATCACGCGACGGGGGATTTGCTGGAACACCATCACGTGCAAGTCGTAGAACCGGCAAAGTGAAAAAATAGCGAGAATCGGAAGTTGAACCGCGTCTGTGCAGCGCGCGAGCGCTGACCAAAGGCCTGCCATTCCGACAATGGCAAGCGACGTCGCCGAGGTGATGCTCAACCGAGCATCTTCAGCACTGCGCGTATCAGCGCATCGATCGGTGTGACAAAAAGAACTAGCAGACCCATAGGCAATCCGGCTGCGACTGCCAAAGTGACAAGAGTTTGCTTATTGATCGGCACAAGTCTCATATCTCTGATAACGGTGAAGCTGCTTCCGAGATCGATCAGGGATGACGGGCCCGGGTTTGCCAAGATGACCTCGTCCTGCAGGTCTTCTTTGTGAATCCACTTGGTCTCAAACAGCTGGTTATGGATGGTCACCAGGGCTCCGTATTCAAGTAGCGATTTCCTCTTGATTTTGAGCAAGACCGGCGCAACAACCAGAAGCGGGGCGATAAGAATTAAGATCGCGAGGACGCCATAAGTGATCATTGGAAATTTCATTGAGGAAAGGGTTGCTCCTTGATAGGCGATGGCATTCCCGACTTGAGCAGCAATCACAGCTCCTCCGGCGAAGACAATCGGGCTGAACGCCTTCTGACCTTCGGATAGAAAACCAAGGCCAGCAGCCATGTCCGTATGTGTGGCAACCAGAAACAGGTTGATTCTTGATACCCGCCAGAGGAACAAAGTCCAAAGAAACAACCTCCAAAGCCACCTAAGCAAGAGGAAACGGAAGAATGGAGTGCTAACGAGGTTGAACCACCTACCGGCCAGACTCACCGCGCCTGATCCCACAGCAACGGTATGCCAGTTAGAGACGCCGCTCATTAGTAGTTCAGACTTGAAGAAGATCACCGGGACGAAAGCACAGGCGAGTAACAAGACTTCGGGTAGAACACGATTTCGCAAACGGGTCGTTCTTTCGATCACTCCATCGAAAGAAGAAAGTTCTTTTTCACTTACCAATCCAGACTTAAGAAACTGAAGAGCAAGGATACGCCATCTCTTATCAATTCCCGATTCGGCCAAGATCAGGATTGGAACGGCGATCAAAAAACGCACGCTCACAGCAAAGTCCCGAAGAAACGGAATCTTGATCTGCGACCCATAGGCCTGTCCTTGCATGAGTGAAAGAACAAGCAGGGGGAGCCACGTAACAAGGACGGCGAGCAAAGCTCGGCGGACAACTCGCTGGCGTTCATAGCCGGCTTGGCCCGGCAGTTCGCATTACTCCCAGTTCAGCTGTTAAGTCCATTAGAATGCAATTTGTAGCCGCAGACTCCCCGCGCGGCTGCGAGGAGGAATTGTCTACGTATGGTTTTCATCGTTGTGTTGCTTCTCTTATTCGCTGCGCTCACTGGCTCTCCAAGATCGTGCGCCCATTCAGAGGTTGAACGGGCCGAGCGTCGCTTTTATAAATGCTCGCGAACATTTTGATTTGCGAGGCGCTGGCTTCGATGGGATTTTTCAGCACGAACCAGGTCACGTTTTCGCTGCACGGTGGCGTCGTCAGCGAGCCCGGAAACGTGTAATAGGGGTGCGCCTCCGGAAGAAGTTTGCTGGCATCCACCATGACGTCTCTAGACTCCTCCTCCTTCTCTTTCTCATGCGGTACATGGCTGAAGATGGATTGGAGAAATTCGTTGCTGCGTCCCGTGTTGATCAGCACGGCGACCACTGCTTTGTTTCCTTCCGCATCAGAGTGAACCAGGTGCACCTCGAGTTGCGATTTCTTGCCATGGATGAGCGCCTCGCTGGGATGGTGAAAATGAAACTGCACCAGTTGATAGGTCTTCCCTCCCACGGAAATCGAGCTTCCGGAGGGATAGTCCACCTCAACGGTGTGGCCGTTATCGATGAGGCGCAAAGTTGCAGGCTTGTAGTCGAACAGGATGGGAGGAAGATCGGCCTTCTTTGTATTGCTGATGTCGATCGGTGATTGATGGTGGCCGAGTTTGCATGTGGCGAAATCCGGGCTCAGGTCCGCCCAGTGCGTGGGACCGGCCGTTTTCGAGTAGTCCCATGAATGTGCGGGATCCTTTTGTTCTTGTCCGAAGGATGCCTCTGGGCAAAGAAGCAAAATCCCGGTAAAGGAAACAGCCAACACCAAGTTTCGTTTGCGTGCGATTTTCATCGTTATGACCTTTTCAACTACTAGTTGACTCTCGTAAAATCAAAAGCGATCAGCCGACTTTGATCGTCCAAGACCTTGCCGACTGGCCTATTACGGCTTCAAGTCCCATTCTTTGAGTTTCTTGGCCGCTGTGCCGAACTGGCCTAGCTGGTAAACGGCCGCGCCCGCAGGCGAAAAAGTGAACCCCTCAAACGGTTCCGCCAGCATTTGGTCGAGGTATTCCCGGAGGGCAACGCCAGTGGTGACATGCGGCAGCGACACTCTCGCTCGGTATGTTTCTGGTTAACAAAGCGTGAGGAGCCCAGAGATTGCTAGCGCGTTAGCGGCAGCGATCCCACTTAGGTGGGGGTGGGTCTTCAAATCCATGAATCTGTAAGCTTGGGTCACCAACTTCAGCACTCGGTTACCCTAGCAATGGTCCGAATTGTGAGGAAAATGAGACTTCTTGCCCACTGGTAAAACACACAGGTGTCAGGTCAACCTTGGAACGCCAGGTAAGAGCCTTCGTTTCCATTGGCGAACTAGCTCGGTTGGAGGCGAGCGGCCGCACTTCGCCTGGCAAGACGCGTCCTACATTTAAGTCTGCGCCGGAGACGGACTTCCGAACACTTTGAATTTCTTAGAATGAAGCGGCCCGCTACGGTTTCTTGTAGGTTAGGAGGCTTACATTGCAATTGAGCTTTTTCATTTTCGAAGCCTCTTAATGTTGTGGGGCATGATTATATCAAAGAGCCTCGATCGCTATTTGCAAAGCGGGAGGGTGACGGGTGCATGAAACTTACTTTCCTGAACCAATTGGGCGGACCGCACCGCGACAGTAATCTCTAAGAGCGTGTGCTGAGGCCGGCTGCAAATGCGGCAGGACTTGATCGGGTTGTCTTGCCTCAGCTGGAACTGGAAAGGGCGTTCTTCCGTTAAGATAACGGAGAGGACGCATGAGAAAAGGGCGAAAGCACTACACCGGAGAAGAGAAGGTTGCCATCCTGAGGCGGCACTTGTTGGATAAAGTGCCGGTTTCCGATCTGTGTGATGAACTGGGACTGCAGCCAACGGTATTCTATCGTTGGCAAAAAGAGTTCTTCGAGAATGGCGCTGCGGCCTTCTCTGGCAAGAGCCGACCGAACCATCAAGCCGAACAGCAACGGATCGAGTTCCTGGAGAAGAAGATCCAGACCAAAGACGAGGTGTTGGCCGAATTGATGGCCGAGCACATCGCCTTAAAAAAAAGTCTTGGGGAGCTCTGACCAAAGTGTGGGTGCCGCACGATGTGCGGGACCTGGTGGTGGATTTCGTCCGGTGCTGGTCGGAAAAAATGGAGATCGGCACCGGACGATTCATCCACTGGCTGGGCGTACGACCCAGCAAGTTCTACGACTGGCGAGAGCGCTATGGGCGCGTCAATGAACACAACGGTTGGGTTCCCCGTGATTTCTGGCTGGCACCGTGGGAGAAGCAAGCCATCATCGACTTCCACCGGGAACATCCCTTGGAAGGCTATCGACGACTGACGTTCATGATGCTGGACGCCGATGTTGTCGCCGTCAGCCCCTCCAGCGTTTGGCGGGTGCTCCAACAAGCCGGATTGCTCTCCCGATGGAAGGGTAAGCCTTCGCGCAAGGGGAGCGGTTTCGAGCAACCACCACATGCGCACCAGCATTGGCACATCGATGTTTCCTACATCAACGTGAGCGGCACCTTCTATTATCTGTGCAGCGTTCTGGATGGCTACAGCCGTTCGATCGTTCATTGGGATCTGCGGGAATCGATGACCGAAGCGGAGATCGAAATCATTTTGCAACGAGCGCGGGAGAAATATCCGGAAGCGAAACCCCGGATCATCTCTGACAACGGACCACAGTTTATTGCCAGGGATTTCAAGGAATTCATTCGCATCGCCGGGATGACCCACGTGCGAACCTCGCCCGGCTATCCGCAATCGAACGGCAAACTGGAGCGTTGGCACAAATCCCTAAAGTCAGAGTGCATCCGGCCTGGCACACCGTTGACCAGGGAAGATGCGCTGCGTCTGATTCAAACCTACGTGGAGCATTACAACACCGTACGTTTGCACAGTGCCATCGGCTATGTGACGCCGCACGATATGCTCGCCGGGCGCCAGGCCGAGATCCACGCGGCACGCGATCGCAAGCTCGAGGAAGCGCGTCACCAACGGCAGCTCCGGCGGGAGGCAAGATCGCTACTTGCACATTCTTCGAACACGACTACAATGACCTCGCCAGGTGAAACAGAGGCGGGCTCTGCAGGGATGCAACCATGCTGAGGGATAACCTGGTAGGACTCATCGAGCCGATACGAATCAGCGCGGGAGTTGATCCTCTCGCGCTGAGCATCCAGACACAGGCATCGGACGATAGATCCTCATGCCTTGAAAATCCCCGCCCCGAAGGGGCGGAATCTTCACTAACGGAAAACGTCGCCTCTCCATTTCAGGCTGAGCCAGCACAGGGTGACGTGGCATCAACTTCGTCACATCCACGCTTCCGTCTTGCATGATATGGGAGTGCCCGCTAGGATCGCGCAGCAACAATTGGGACACGCTACCGCCGAGACCACGCTGAACTTTTACACACATGCGATTCAGGATACACATCGGCGCGCAATTGAGAGTCTGGAACAAGCTA
>CAVVMU010000009.1:0-237824 GCA_963749435.1 uncultured Acidobacteriota bacterium
CAAACCGCGAGTTCCGGGTATTCTGATCGCCGTCGTCGCGGCCACGGTCGCAGTCGCGACCTTCGACCTCGCTACCCGTGTCGGCGTGTCCGTGTTGGTCCCCTCCCGCGTGGATTGCCCTCGGTAACGCTTCCCTTTGCCCACGTCGAAGACTGGGTATCGATCCTCATGGGCGGCATTGCTGTTGCGCTCGTTTCATTTGCCGATACGAGCGTGCTTTCTCGAACCTACGCTGCGCGTCTGCGAACTAGGTTGACCCGAATCAAGAGATGGTCGGCCTCGGCGTCGCCAACCTTGCCTCGGCTTTCTTTCAGGGCTTCCCGATAAGTAGCAGCTCATCGCGGACACCAGTGGCCGAGGCAGCAGGTGCTAAGACAGTTGACTGGAGTTGTGGGCGCACTTGCCATCGCACTTCTGCTGGTCTTCGCGCCTGAATTCTACAGGATCTGCCGCACCCCGCCCTCGCAGCCGTCATCATCGCTGCGGCCATCGGCCTATCGAAGTGTCCGACTTGCGCCCGTCTATCGCATCCAGCGCCTGGGAGTTCTGGCTTTCGATGACCTGCTTCGCAGGTGTGGCCGTGTTCGGTGCCATTCCGGGCATTACCATCGCAATCGTGATTGCAGTGATTGAGTTCCTTTGGGATGGCTGGCGTCCGCATTCAGCAGTGCTTGGCCGCGTCGAACGTGTGAAGGGCTATCACGACATATCCCGTTATCCCGACGCACGGCAGATCCCTGGCCTCGTGCTGTTCCGGTGGGATGCGCCCCTCTTTTTTGCGAACGCCGAGTTATTTCACGAATGCGTCCTAGATGCTGTTGCTAAATCACCCACGCCCGTGCACTGGGTGGTAATCGCGGCGGAACCGTCGCGAGGTCGATGTCACCGCCGCGGATGCCGTCTCCGAGCTAGATGACACCTTGCACGCCGCCAGCATCGAATTGCTTCGCAGAGATGAAGGATCCGGTCAAGGACAAGCTGAGGCGCTTCGGACTCTTCACGCGCTTTGGCGAACAAACCTTCTTTGCGACTCTCGGCGAAGCGGTGAATGCCTACCTTGCGATGCATCCTGTAGACTGGGTCGACTGGGAGGACCGCGCCAAGTCCTGATTCGCGGTATCTCTAACGAGGTCGGCCCTTGTCAAAGGCCGAGACTTGCTTGCATTTAGGCTACGGCCTCGGTCAGATCGGGCTCGTTCATTTGTTCCCGAATAAGAGGGCTTTGTGCCAGAGGCATTTCCGATCAAGGCTAGCAACGATTGCGCCTGTCACTGAGGCGGAGGTAGCAAACCCGCCTGCCTCATGACTGAGAGCATGTCCCAAACGCTCCACTCCTCGCAAATCTTCCCCGCTTTGAACCGGAAAATGGTCATGCCATCAATCTTGTCTTTTTGCCCGTGGCCGGAAATCCCATTCCTGCCTGCGTGTTGGTGCCTGATACAGTCCAATACACTGCCACCAGATCTTGTTCCGCGAGAATCTGGTTGACCTTCACGTTCATGTCTGGCAAGGCCTTGCGTTCTTCTTTGGCTGCGGCTATGTCCTCCTCCAGGGTGGCCTCGTGATTCTCGCCGTGCGCCACGAAGTCCTTGGCGTGTGACTCCGCGTACTTGTTTAGGTGCCCTTGGCCGAGCACCTCTTCAAAAAAGCTTCGGGCAACTTCCTTGTTTCTCTCTTGTACTCTGGCTTGTTGCGCCTTTACGGGCACGCAGATCACAAACAAGATGAGCAAAAATGAAACTTGCGCATACAGTTCTCCCCGCTTGGCTAACTCCCCCGTCTCTACTCATACGCATCGCGAGACCAGGAAATTTCACAGTTCCCGTCTAGCCTTTTCGCATGGAAAAGATCGATATACTCGATTAACACCGTTACCGTCAAGTGAAATCGGTCCACAATTCCATTGTCCAGCAAGGCGACTCGGTACCTATCGTCGTTCACGAGACGATAGCTTCGGATTGCACAGTCAAGCGTCGTCGACACAGCAGTGCGGATGCCGTTCAGTGTCAAAATATGCCGCGGTGGCCAGCGTAGTTAAATTAGCGCAGGCGTCAGGGTTCAGAGATCAGGAAACAGAGATCGGGAACTCTAAAATCCACACTTGACATCGACGGATAATGCACTACCATATGGTTGTGGATAGGTTAGATACAACATTTGCGGCTCTGTCTGATCCAACCCGCCGGGCGATGATCGAACGACTCTCCCATGGGCCTGCCTCTGTCCATGGATTGACGGAACCGTTTGCACTCTCGCAGCAGATGATTTCAAAACATATCGCCTACCTGGTGCGGGCGCGGATTTGATCAAGACGAAGCGTGGAAGAGAGAGCGTGTGCACGCTTAGGCCGGAGGCGATAAAGACAGTCAGCGACTGGGCGATTAGCTATCGCCAATTCTGGGAAGAGAGTTTCGACAAGTTGGATGTGGTTGTGAATCAAATGAAAAAAGTGGAGGTCAGAAATGACAAAAAACACGGTTAACGAGAAAGAGCGGATGGTGGTCACCAGAGTTTTTGACGCTCCACGCGCATTGGTTTGGAAGGCGTGGACAGATCCGCAATATGTGATGCAGTGGTGGGGGCCGAAGGGTTTTACTGCGCCTTTTTGCAAGATTGATTTTCGCGTGGGAGGAAAATTTCTCTGCTGCATGAGATCGCCGGACGGCCAAGAGGGCTGGAATGGGGGGGAATACCACGAGATTGTTCTGCACGAGAAGATCGTTTACTCCATGTACTTTGCCGACTCGAAGGGAAACAAGATCGATCCTGCGCAGTATGGAATAGAACCTGAGGCCATAGACGATGCGCACGACGTGGTTATTTTTGAGGATTTTGGAAACAGCCAGACGAAAGTCACCTTGATTGGAAATGAAACCATGGAGAACGCAAAGAACAGCGGGCAACTAGAGGGCTGGGTTGAGATACTCGATAAACTTGCCGAAGTTGTTGCGGGGCTAGCGCAGGCGAAATAAGAAGTTGAAGTTTTGATGATCGTCATGCGCGAGATACAGCTAAGGCTGGCGGCGGAGGCTTGGTTAGAACGGGCTTCTCGCCGCTTGGCCGTATAGTAGCATTTCCGGCTAAATGACCCTTATCTCAACTGTTGCCTTCAGGCCAATGCGCTCAGCGACCAATGTTTACCGGACTCAACATTAGTCCCGTGAAACGCGCTTGTGTTTGCCGATTCAATTCCACTTGCCTGGTAAGTCGACATGTCCCGTACCAGGACGTCAAGTTTCCGATACCGCGTTTACCAGATGGAGTTAGGCAAGTCTTGCAGCCTCTCGGCACGGACCGTTCAATAATTGAACAGTCAGCAGTGTCATGCTATTTTGAACCATGGTGTCTCCCGCAGTTCGACGAGTATCCGTCCCCATCTCTCGCTCCTCCCCAAAAGCGCATTCACGGAGGACTGCTTTCGATGTGAAAGTATTTCTCGATTCAGCCGGTCTGGGGAGAAGAATCCGCAAGTTTCGAGCAAAAGAAACTGTCTTCTCGCAGGGCGACCCCGGGAAGGGTGTCATGTACATTCAGGAAGGGGGCGTGAAGCTTACTGTAGTCAATGAGACCGGCAAAGAAGCTGTTTTGACGATTCTAGGACCGGGTGACTTTTTTGGGGAAGGGTGTCTTGCAGGCCAGTCCAAATACATGGCGACTGCGACCTCGGTTGCACTTACTACCGTGCTCGTGATTGAAAAAGATGCGATGCTCCGTGCGCTCCACCAGGAACACGAGTTCTCCGACCGCTTCATCGCGTACATGCTCGCTCGAAACACGAGAGTTGAAGCGGACCTGATAGACCAGCTCTTCAACTCCAGCGAGAAACGCTTGGCACGCACTTTGCTGCTGCTCGCGCGTTATGGCGCGCCGGGCCGACCTCAGAAAGTACTCCCCAAAATATCGCAGGAGGTGCTGGCGGAGATGATTGGCACAACAAGGTCCCGGGTCAATTTTTTCATGAACAAATTCAGGAAACTGGGCTTCATCAAGTACAACGGCAATGTCCAGGTCAATGATTCCCTCCTGAGTGTTGTCCTACACGGCTAATAGTTGAACCTTCGCGCGTAACCGGGCAAGTCCCGTGCCATCACTCGGGCCAGAGTTCAGAGGCCCGACTCGCAGAGTGGTAGACTCCACTGGTAAGGGACCGAAGAGAAGCGGCGTGAGGTTTTCTTTTGCGACAAATCTGCCAAGTGACATAAGGCAGTTGTGAATTGACAGCAGAGGACAGTCCGATGGCAACTGATAATCCTGGGAACGAGCAAGAGCGAATCGAGGAAGAACGGATGGGCGATAAGGCCGAACGCGAAAGCCGTGTCAGCAAATTCGACCGCAGTGTGGTGGATGAAGCTGCTCGGAGTGAAGCTGAACAGCTCAGGCGACTCGCCGAAGATGCGCGACAGATTAAGGAACAGAACCGTGAAGCACTAGAGCAAATCCGGCAGAGCCACGAGGAAGTGCGTAACGCAGCGGAGATGGCCCGGGGAGCCGCTGAAGAGGCGCGAGCAGCAGCCGAAGATGCGCGTCACGCCACCATCAATGTCGTTCGCGCCACCGCCGATGCACTCAGCGCCAATCTCGAACAGATGAAGTACCTCGAAGAGATGCGACGCGTCTACAATGAAATAAAGGGCTTCACCAAGAAGAAGACGCCGGAATCAAACTAAGTACCGCTGGAAGCCTTTCAAACGCAAGCGGGTATCCCGAGGATTCACATATTCAGATGAACCAAGTCCTGGTAGGTCGCATTACCGGACATTTAGGATCAGGCGGATTCCATTTCTCCGGTAACCGCTAACCCGGCATGCGGATTAGTTCCACGCCTTGATATGGAGACCCACGTATTCTCTTGAGATGTAGACGCATGCTTCCTGTTTGTTGTCAGGAGCGACGGCACACCATTCCGTGACCTTAGCGCCAGTGAGCTCCTCTGATTCATCTTCCTGCCGGATTGACCAATTCGAGGGTACCAAGACTTGGAGACGATGGATGAGATCACGAAATCTTGTTTCAGCCGCGGACACCGAGGCTTCTGGCCAATAACATACGTACTGCGCGCCGACGTCAGTGAGGTGAGGCTTTGATGCCGCGTCGACAGCACACTGTGCTGCCCCCGTGAGTTTGATCGTGGCATCAGACATTCCAGGGCTCGATTTGGTGGCACGGATTTCTGCAAAGGCGGTGAGGCGGGCCTCAAAGGCCTTCTTCAGGTCCTGGCACAAATCATCGCAACCTGTGCTGCCAACGACGGGCGGCACCGATTTGGAGGGAGGAGCAGGGGGACGATTGACTAGATAGGGTGAAGAGAGCGAACTCATCCAAAGATAGACCTTGGCCGTTCCGTCGTTTTGTTTTGTGAGTTGTAGATGGAGCGGGCAAAGGCCGAGGTAAGGTCCCTCGGTGGCGGCAATCTCGCAGTCCGGAGGACCGGCGTCGACAAAATGGTCGGCGACCGGAGAGTCAATCTTGAATTGCCAGGAAGGCTGGAGAATTCGCAAAGCCGCGAGTGTGCCCGCGTACCAGCTTTCCCCGCTTGAATAGGGAACTTGAGAGTAACAGATATACATCGGGACGTTGTTAGCCCACGTCGACATTTGACAGGGAACATTCGCTGCATTGATCGACAGGTCGGGAGCGGCGGATCTGTGCGCGCGATACTCCCTAAAGTCGGTTTTGGCGCCGTAAAGGATATTCTGCAGATTCACACAGAGCTGGGTATTGCATTGTGCAAGGACAGGAATGGGAAGAAGGCTAAAGTACAAGACGGAAAATGTCCGGAGCGTTTTCATGTTGATTGCAGACTGCCTGCAAAAAAAAATGGCCGTGAATCGGACGACAGCGAGGGCAGAGGGTGGATTGTCCAGCCAGTAAAATCGTGCCTTGCACCGATGGGACTGTCAACTCGTTTTGTTGCTTATTTAGCCGCCGAAGTGCGTTGGAGTGGATTGGACCGGAGTACAATTCGAATCTCCTGGACTGCTCTCTCCTGGGAGAGATCTGGAGTTGGTATGGCTACGCGCCGCAGAATCGCCCTTAGGCTGATCTCTATCACCGGCTGTATTTTCGTTGCGTCGATTTTGCTCGTACCTGTCTTATTCAACCTGGATCACTACCGGCCTCAGATCATCTCTTATTTCGAACAGAGCACAGGGAAGAAAGTCGAAATCGAACGCGTGGCGCTGACGTTCTTTCCCAAGCCAACGATTCACCTGGATGGCTTTGCGGTGAAGAGCCCTCCGTTATTTCCGCCTAGTTATATACTCAAGGCTCCCCATTCGGACGCCGTGCTTGATTTTTGGGCGCTACTGCGCCGTAAGATGGTCATCAGGGCGCTGGTGCTGGAAAAGCCCGAAATTAATCTGGTGTCGGACCCTGACGGCCCGTGGAACTTCGAGAATCCTGAAACGGAGAATTCCAAGAACCTCTTTCCCCTGGGCATCATCGACAAGATGGTGATTAACCACGGCCACTTGATTGCCTCGAATCTACTGCCCTTGGACGCGCAGGGCCCCGTCTTTTTTGAAGCTCACGACATTACCAGCGAACTCGATTCCGTGGATCTCGCGGCCATCGTTAATCCTTCCTCTCCCGCGCTGAATGGCCATGGCAACTGGAAAGCCGCTCGTCTGCGCTTCGGTGCAGTGGAAACTACAGACGTCGATGCCAAGTTCCGCCTGGAGTCGAGGGAGATTTTTTTTACCAACCTGAAAGCGGACACGTATAACGGAAAAGCATCGGGCGATTTCTCCATTAGTCTGGCGAAAAAGACCGCCAGCTTTAAGGCCGACGCGCAGGTCACTGGGATCAACATTGCCCGTTTGCTCGCCGCCTTTCAAGAAGTGCGCGGGAGACTGACTGGAAATTTGGAAGGTGATTTTAAGCTTGCGGGAGCGATTGAGCACACCACCAGTCCGTTGGCGCGAATGCACGGAACGGGGCACATAAAGTTGACCAACGGCCAGGTGCCAAGCTTGATGCTCAACGCGAACTTATTGAGGCTGGCGCATTTCAACGATCTCGGCCCTGCCAAGGAAAATCCCTCTTCCTTCTCGTCGATTACGACGGACGTCGAACTAGAAAACCTCTGGATTACAAGCAAATCGATCGACATTGACGGCTACGGAGTGGATGTGGATGGCTCGGGTAGCGTTAGCGTATCGGGCTCCGACGAGCTGCATTATCAAGGTCTGGCGGCTATCACCACTAAACAAGGGTTTCTGACGAACACCTTCGCCCGCTTGGAAGGCGCCAAACTCACTGATGGCAAGTTGTCATTTCCGTTCCGCATCGAGGGAACGATTGAGAATCCAAAATTCTCGAAAGCCACGAAGAATAAGTAGAACGCTCGGGCAACATTTACGAGCGGTTGCGACAGTCCAACTTCTTTACAAAAATCGAATTGATATTTGCTTCTCTTAGTTCGCCAGTGGAGCCGCCGGTGGGAACACCATCATGTTGAGAAGGCGTTGCCCAAGACATTCAAGCGACGCAACGTAATTCAGGGGAATCGCGCACAATCCGCTCGAACATACTTGCTCGCGCAGTCGGGGCAGGGTACGATTTCGCCCTAAGCTGACAGGTGGAACTATGGTCTCCTCTAAAAGACTGTTTGTCCCCTTAGCCCTAGCCTGTACGAACCTGTTGTGCCCTCTGCTTGTGGCTGCCCAGGATGACGGTACCCAAAAGTCAATCAAGAGCAGCAGCACAAGCCTGATGGTTCGCAGGTTTTCGCTGCATTACAATGGCTCGTTCAAGAGAGTTTCACCTGATGAAATAGGGCAACGGCTTGCGGATAAGGGACTCCTTCCCCTCGTCGAACAACCTTACGATCAAGCGAAATTGAACTTAATCAAAAACGAAATCAAAATGATATACAAAGAGAAAGGGATTGCAGTTGGTGCAGAAAGCGTTCTGAACTCAACAAACGCTCCGCGATACGTGGAAGTATTCATCGAAGTTTACAAGCTATAAAAGGTTCTTGAAACTTCTCCAGCTCGAATGTGGTGCCTTTATAAGGCACTGGCGCAAACCAGATCAACGGACACCTAGCGTATTTACAATTCACTTTTCCGAGAAACCGCGTTATCAGATGAGATGAGAAGGCCGGTCTCCGCGGGATGCGATACGCTCCCAATGTTTGACGTGCTCAAGGCACAATAAAAAGGAGACCGGCTATGAAAAAGACTAACACTGTTCGGGTAAATGGAAACATGATTTTCAAAGGACACAAGCTCACGATTGGTGTGGACCTCGGCGATCGCTGGTCGTGCTACTGCGTTTTGGATGAAGCGGGCGAAGTCCTTCTGGAACAGAAACTAGCGACGACACCGGAAGCGATGAAGCAGACATTTGAGAGGATCCCGCGAAGCCTCATCGCCATGGAGACCGGAACACATTCCCCGTGGGTAAGCCGGCTGTTGAGGGAGCTGGGACACGAGGTGCTCGTGGCGCACGCGCAAAAGGTGGAATTGATCACCAAGAGCAAACGAAAAGATGATCGACACGATGCGCGGACATTGGCACGGCTGGCCAGAATCGATCCCGAGCTGTTGGGGCCGGTACGGCATCGCAGCGCGAAAGCACAAATTCATCTGACAGTGATTCGGGCACGTGCGGAATTGGTGCGTGCCCGAACCGCCCTGGTGAACGCGGCGCGAGGGTTGGCGAAGTCTTATGGGGAACGGCTGCGCAAGTGTGGCACGGAGCAGGTGAGCCGAGAGCTGGCTGCGGAATTGAGCGCGGAGTTGCGTGAGGTTTTGGAGCCGTTGCTGAAAGAAATCGAATCGTTGAACGAGCGCATCAAGGAATACGACACGCGGATGGAGAAAATCGCCAGGGAGAACTATCCGCAAGTCGCGCTGCTCAAACAGGTGAAGGGGGTAGGAACACAGATCGCGCTGACGTATGTCCTGACGATAGACGACCCGCATCGGTTCCCGAAGAGTCGCGAGGTAGGCTGTTTTCTCGGGTTAAAACCTGGGCGCAGGGACTCCGGAGAGAGTCAGCCGCAGATGCACATCAGCAAAGAAGGAGACCGCTATTTGAGAACGATGCTGGTGCAAGGGGCGCACTACATTCTGGGGCCCTTTGGGGAAGATAGTGATCTGCGGCGTTGGGGACTGCGACTTGCCGAGCGCGGAGGGAAAAGTGCTAAGAAGCGAGCCGTTGTTGCGGTGGCGAGAAAGCTAGCGGTGCTGCTGCATCGGTTGTGGGTGAGTGGAGAGGTGTACGAACCACTGCGTAATAGCCACAAAGCGATGCGCGCGGTGGCCTAGAGTGAAGAGCTCCCCACAAAACAGGGGATGCTAGGGGTCGACGGAGTTGGCAATCGTCGTTGCTAGGCGATCCTGGCTTGAAATTTCTCTGTGGAAAACTGGGAAAGATAGGAAGAAAGAAAAAGAGCATACAAGGAAAGAAAGAGAAGAAAGAGAAGAAAGAAGAGAGATGGCATCCGAACAGCCGAGCTCAACCGCCGAGATCAGGTGACTGCGACAAGTCCTGGACCAGTTCCCTTCGAAAGGGGGAAACAGAGGTCGCTAATCAGGTAGCAGCACCTACTGAATCGAGTACACCCACCTTGCACCGAGCGACAATCGCTCAACAAAGAGTGCGGATGGAAGGGTGGCGACAGGAGCGGCTTGGCTCACGGGCAGGAACTCACAGGGAGGAAGAGAAGAACAAAAACATCCTTACAAGAAAGAAAGAAAGAAAAACATACTTGACACTCACCGGCCTTCTCATGGAAGGACTTGGCCCACTACTGGAGCTCAGTTGTTCCCTTCAACCACGCTGCGGGCCGGTTTGAGCCTCTGCCAGAGAATTTGAGAATCCGGAGCTTGATTGGGATACAACCGCACCGACTCGGCGTTGGTAGGCATGAGAACGATGTCAACGCGGCGATTGTAAGCTAGCCAGGTCGCATGGGAATCGCGCTCCCACTTTTCAGGAGGCTGGTTTGGATTTTTAGTTTGCAGGTTGCTAACCGTGGCTTTGTCCAGCGGTTTCTGCTTGCCGTACGCGGAACTGTCAATTTTATCCGCTGATACTCCTTGTGAAACCAGGAATTCCTTGACGCTTTGTATTCGGAGCTCGGATAAAGAATCGTTGTACTTATCCGCACCGCGCTCGTCTGTGTATCCGCCAAGCGACAACTTCGCATCAGGATGGTATTCGAGATACTGTTTGAATCCCGTGGCGAGGGTTGTCAGTACTTCCCGCTGACTGCGAACGAGTCCCAGCAGCGGTTCGTCCTTGGTGGGATAGGCGGTCGGGAAGAAAACGCTCTGCAGCAGCACGGCTGGAATGGGTTCAATGGAGCCCTTTAAGTGTACCACCACCGTCTTGGTATCCGAACCACCACATGCATTGGTCGCGTTCAGAGTGTATTTGAACTCTTCGTCCACTGGGCCAGTGCCGCTCTGCGTTGGGCTGAGGGTAAAGGACTTCGTGCCATCGCCACTAACTGGGCCACCCGGATTCAGCGAGGCGGCGTCGGAGTTGGACAACGACCAGTTCAGCGTAGTGCTCCCTTGTTCGATAATCTTGTCGCCGATACGGCGGTACCTGACTTCCGTGGGTGAAGCGTTCAGCGATGATTGCACGACTGAGTTGACTTCCACCGTCGTGCTCGGCGTTGTCACGCCACCTGGTCCTGAAGCTGTAAGCTGATACACGGTGGTTTGCCGAGGCGAAATTGTTTTCTCGCCTGACGTCGGAACGGGGCTCATCCCGCTCATGTCGGCTTCGACAGTTTCTTTGGAAATCCATGCTAGCTGCGTACTTTGGTTGCAATCGATTTTCGACGGATTGGCAGAGACAGATCCGCTGACAGGCGCCACAACGACGGTGGCGCTGGCAATGCCGGCCTTAAAGCGCGGCGCCAATTCAGGCAGTTCGCAATGGGGGCGATATGCTGGGCAAGACGAGCCACGTGCCCAGGGCTTGGTCTTTTCTTTTCCATTCGAGATATCAACAATCACGCGCTGGTCTGCCGCGACCGTGATCGGGCCGGACCACAGTTCCTTGCCATCCCGAGTGACCGTCACTTGGTGAGTTCCTGGTGGCACGACCAATTCCTGGTGCGCCATAATGTCGTTATTGAACTCATCCACATGGCCTACGAAATACAGGGGCTTCTTGCCGTTCAAAAGAACGGCGGCGGCTGTTGCCCCGTGGAGGTGTCCTACTTCAATTTGGATGCGACCACGCGGTCCTGCGACAGTTGTGCCAACAGGTTCCAGCTTTATGTCCAGAGGTAACGTCCTGTCCGAATCCATCGAGACGTCTTGCTCGACAAACTTGTACCCGTAGTTGGCGACAACCACATGGTGGGTACCGCCATCGAGCTTGATCACCCGATTGCCGGGACCAATCGCCTTGCCATCAACAAAAGTGTAGGCCTGCTTTGGGCTTACCGACATCTTCAATTTCCCTGGTTTAGGGTTTTGCGCAAGAGCAACCGACCCCGCCAAAAACGTGGCACCTACTACTAGGCAAAAGCTTTTGGTTTTTTGAGCACTCATAGAATTATCTCCTGCACACGTCTCCGCACCTCGTCAGGCAAATTGTACCGACTGCAGCACAGCTTGGACGCCTAGTGGGGGGCCGCGCAACTGGCGATTCTGACAGGAGGCCGCAAACGCGGACTACTCACACTCAACGGCGTGGATTGTGAAAAACGGAATTCAAACACCGTCGAAGACCGCGGAGCTTGCGCACGGTCAACGACAAGATCGCCGCTATCGTTAACCTTTATGCAAGTCCCTGGTGATTTTGCTGTGGAGGACGCACGGGACGCTGATAATGTAAGTTCTAGTAGTTCTAGGACTGTAATGATGCTGTGTAAGCACTTTCGCTATACTACTGTCGGGCTCGTGACCTTAGCCTTTGCTACCTCCTTATTCGCCCGGGGGCAGTTTTGGGATTTCTTGGGCAATGCACGGGTCGACGGCAGTCAGGATCATGGTCGGATTCAGATCACCCGTCGTGATATTCACTTTCGCACGATTCAGTTGCGGGTCAGCGGCGAGGCTATTTTTTTTGACCGCCTCGTCGTTCACTTCAATGATGGCGCCTCTCAGGAACTGACCGTTAGCGATCGGATTTCACCCGGGGGAAGGAACTACGTCATCGACCTCCTCGGCGAACGTTCCCTCCAAAGCGTCGAGCTTTGGTATTACAAAGAACCTTGGGGCCACAATCCGACCGTGAGTGTTTACGGTATCCATTTGCCAGATCCAGATGCGTCGTTGGAGTCCTCCAACAGGTAAAAATACGTCATCCTTCGGCATCGTCCCGGAATCATGATCGCCATCATCCCGGAACGAGTGATCGGCATCCCCCGGAACACTGATCGGCATCGTCCGGAATCCCCACTTCCGAGAAACCCAGCATAAAGCAAAAAATCAAGCACGAGTTTGAAGAATTTACAGCCATTTTTCTGTATCTGGCCTTCTTCTTTTGCGCTCTTTCCACCTATAGAACGCTGCTCCTAAACAAGTATGACATCTCGTATTTTAACTACGGCGCTGCGTTGCTGAATGCGTTGGTAATTGCGAAAGTGATTCTGGTCGGCGAATACGCTCGCCTTGGCAAGAGACACGAGAACAAACCATTGTTCCTATCCTCTTTTTACAAGGCATTTTTGTTCAGCATATTGGTGTTCGCATTTCACGTTGTCGAGGAAATGGTCAAGCGTCTCATCCACGGCGAAGGTTTTACAGGCTCTTTTCACGATGTGCGCCTCGATGAACTAGCGAGCCGCACAGTAGTTATATTTAGTACGTTTCTTCCTCTCTTTGCATTCCGCGAATTGCAACGAGTTATGGGTGAAGACAAATTTCGAGACCTACTTTTCAAAGCCGGCATGCCCACTAATTCTGTGTAGTGTAGTGGCTGCCTTCCAAAGTCCCGGTTAGCCGTTACCGGAGAAGTTTTACTTTATATCTCCGGTAATCCGATTCTGTTCCCACATCGCGCGAAACTTCTGAAGCAGTGAGGGCGCGAGAACGGAGTTGAGGTCATCTAGGCTGTGGAAGAAGCTGTAGGCGCGCCGAGCAGAGACGATTTTGCGCGCTGTTGGCAGATCCACACCGGGGACCGTCATCAGGTCAGCTTCGGCCGCAGTGTTGAGGTTCAGCGTGAATGGAAGCGTACGGTCGGAGCTCCAGATGGCAGGCGCGATCTTGAAGTCGGCGTTCACCAGCCAAAGTTGCGGGCCGAGGTTGGCGTCCAACGGCAGCTCAGCGCGAGCGACGCGATCAATGGTGCTCTTGAGCAATGAAAACGCAGCGCGCGAGTTGGACCGGAACGCCCCGATGTCGCCGCGCATGCCGTCGGCGGCCGCGTGCTCGAAAGCCTCCGCAAGTTCCTGGGAAGCAGTAGCGCCGCGCGTGGTCTCAAGAAACACCCTGTAAATCCCTGGTGCCTCGTCGGGGAACGCCGCAGCGTAGCTATTGACCACTGCGATCATTGGTGGCACGTCCGAGGCAATCGCACTTGCTGCGCGGCGCATGGCCACCAAAAGCTTCAGGTTGACGTTCTCGTACGGCGAAATGGCTTGACGCAGCCGCTCGGGTGAAACGTCGGCTCCGAGGAAGGGGCGGTAGAACGCCAAGTCGCGGTAGTGTTCCCGAAGCGCCGTCTCGTTCACGATACGGTAGAAAATCGTGGCAATGACGCCCTCGGACGCCATCATCTGTTGCCCGTTGCGAAGCTCGTCGTTGAGGAAGGCGGTCGAGGTCTCGCTGACCAGGTAGAGCCGGTAGCGATCAGCGTCCGCATCAAACGCTGCGGCCGGCAGATAAAAAGGTTGCGTTTCACGCCGTCGGTGCGCAACTGCTGGTCGAGTCGGCTGATCCAGAGCTGGTCGAGATCGGTGGAGGTGGCACCTTTGGTCAGTCTATGGAGATTCGGATTGGATGTAGCATCACGCACGAGCGGTTGAAAGTGCTCAGCATATCCCTCATCAAACGCGGTCGGATAGTCAGTGATGGTCATGCTCTGGTGCATGTTGCGCGAAGCCCCCGGGGGCAGTTTGCCAACAAGCTCGCCCAGGATCTCGTGCCCCAACTCGTGCGAAAAGATTTCCTCGAAGTTACCGTCTTCCACGGACTCGTGGTCGACGACCAGATCCACGTAGCCAGCGAGGACCAGCCGTCGTTGTCCTTTGGCTTGCTCAAGCCAGAAACCGTGGCGCGCGAAGCCGCCTTCTTCCTGGGACAGGAGTAAGTATGTCGGCGCGGTCAGGCACTCCGGCGGCGCTTTGCCATCGAATTCGATCAGTAGCAGGTTCCGAGCATAGCGGTCGAACAGGATCACCTGATGCGCGAAGCCCGTCTCCAGAACCTGATAGACATCGTGGAGGAGCGGAGAGTCATCCGCCAGCCGGAATACTGGGTAAAACTTGCCGTCGGGCGCCTGGGATTCAACAACGTTGCCTTTCGCATCGGTCACCGGCACCACGACCTTCACGGTCGCGGTGAGCGGCGACTGTGCAAAGGCCGATGTCAAGAAGAGACAGGCGAGCAGAAGCACGCAGAGAAATCGTGATGTCATGCCAGGTGCCTAACGGTAGCTGTGCCGAGGTTGCGAATGCGAGCGCTGGGTTCAGCCGAGATAGCCATTTTCAGTTCGCAGGGCCGCCCACATTCTACGCCGGTTGTCTCCGTAATGATCCAAGATTGCCCTCCGCGATTGTGCCCGAGTCACGGAGTGCTCGGACATAGTCCATTTGCCTGATAAACGCGGTATCAATCGAAACACTAGAACGGCAGCACGAAATGAGCGAATCGCGATAGGCGCTGACTAGATGCCGGGCAGGTTCTAGGCAGAAAAATCAACTAAGCTGCTCTAGCCACACGTGTTTCCAGCCGCGCGAGACACGCCCGGCCGCGGCGGATAGTACCGCTCACTCGTGATTGCTTTTCGGAGGTTTTCCATTTGAGGTATCGTATGGATCCCCTCGAGTTCCTGTGTGTACGGCGCCGGTAGAAGGCGAGAAAGGTACGTTTGGCCGAATGGCCGGAGGGTCGTACCAATTATACAGCACAGGGTTTCAGCCGAGCCGAGAAGTGCCGCAGGAACTTCGCCTGGTAGACTATTTCGTAGCCGCGTAGCTGCTGCCGCTTGCGCCAGACATCGAGAATGACTTCCACGACATACTCAATATGGCTTTGTGTGTACACGCGCCGCGGAATTGCCAGCCGCACTAAGTCCATTTGAGCATGCTCGCCGAACATCAGCGTTCCGATCTCGACCGATCGAATGCCGCCTTCGAGGTACAGTTCGTTGGCCAGTGCAACGCCGGGAAACTGAGACAGCGGAACATGCGGCAAGAAAGCCCGCGCGTCCAGATAAATGGCGTGGCCACCCGGCGGCTGGACGATGGGCACGCCTTCGTTGGCAATGTGATTGCCGAGGAACGCGGTGGAGGCGATCCGGTATTTCAGATACTCCTCCTCGAGGGCTTCATTCAGGCCGACTGCGATTGCTTCCAGGTCGCGTCCAGCCAGGCCGCCATAGGTGGGAAACCCCTCGGTTAGAATGAGTAGGTCTTTTTCCTGCTGCGCCAGGGTGTCGTCATTGGTGCAGAGAAATCCGCCGATGTTGGCCAGACCATCTTTCTTTGCCGACATCGTGCAGCCATCCGCATAGGAAAACATTTCGCGCGCAATTTCGCGCGGAGTTTTTCCCCCGTAGCCCGGTTCACGAAGCTTGATGAAGTAGGAATTCTCCGCGAAGCGGCACGCGTCGATGTAAAGCGGGATTCCGTGCTTCTTGCAGATCGCTTTCACCGCGCGAATGTTTTCCATCGAGACCGGCTGGCCGCCGCCGGAATTGTTCGTGACCGTCAGCATCACGAGTGGAATCTTTTTGGCGCCTTCACGCTGGATTATTTCCGTGAGTTGCGCTGTGTCCATGTTTCCTTTGAACGGATGCATGTGCACCGGCTCTTTTGCTTCTGGGATGGGCACGTCCATGGCGATACCGCCGGCATATTCGCAGTTCGCTCGCGTGGTGTCGAAATGGGTGTTGTTCGGAACGATGTCGCCCTTCTTGCACATGACATTGAAAAGGATGCGTTCGGCCGCCCGGCCTTGGTGTGTGGGAATGACGTGGCGGAATCCAAAGATAGCCTGCACCGAATCGCGGAATCGCGTAAAGCTGGGCGATCCGGCGTAGGACTCGTCACCGCGCATCATCGCGGCCCACTGTCCCGTGGACATCGCGCAGGTCCCAGAATCGGTGAGCAAATCAATCAGAATGGCTTCCGAAGACACCAGGAAGAGGTTATAGCCAGCGGCCTCAATGAGTCTCTGACGCTCTTCGCGGGTAGTGCCTCGAATCGGCTCGATGCTCTTGATGCGGAACGGCTCTATGATCGTTTTGATGGCCATGTTATTTTATTTGCGACCCTTGGGCTGGCTCGTGAATTGCAAGCGGTCGGCAAACCGAGCTGGCGCAATGTCATACACAACGGCCTGGTTGACATCGCGTGAAAAATAGATGTTTGCGAGAACAGACATAGGCTAAGGCTCCCAAATTCTTAGGTCGGCAGTCACAATCATAGCCATCGCCAACTATGTTTCCCACAGCGAAATGGTCCAAGTGCCTGATAAACGCTTATCGTACAAGTTGTGGGCATCGCGCAGGGCAAGGATCCGAACAGTCCTAGAACTGTCTCCACCGAAGTAATCGTTCAAGTGGACGGGTGTGCGTCCCAAACTTCTCATAACCCCGTCTGGCCAGTGACGGGATTCTGATTTCAGAATCAATGTCGGCTCCCGCGACCTGGTCTGATTTCCTGGCCAACTGGCGAACACTCGTGGCTCCAGTAAGGATGTCAGCAAAGAATCTTCTCCTTGGCATCGAGGATTCTTCTTGACAACACCGAGCGGCTGGGAGTAAAGCTGTGTTTGCCACAGAGAGCGAGCGCTCGCTTTGATTGAATAACAACTGAGCGTCGACAAGAATTGGACGGAAGCACGTGCCTAAGCTGCTCGACAAAACGTTCGAAAAGAACAAGCTCAAGATCGAGCGGGCTGCCCTGCACCTGTTCACCCGCAAGGGTTTCCACGGCACCACCGTCCGCGAAATCGCCAAGAAAGCCGGCGTGTCGATGGGGAAGCTGTACATCTACTACGACACCAAGGAAGAGATCTTCATCGACCTGGTTCAGCGCATGGGCGCAAAGATGGAGACTCTACGCCAAAAGAAATTGATTCCCCTGCTGATGTCCCTCGATCCTCACTCGATGAAGACGCTGGCGATGACCATTGGCAAGATTATTGTAGAAAACCTCGACTACTGGCGGCTGATGTACATCGATGTGGTGGAGTTCCGCCACAAGCACTTCATTGACAGTTTCCGGGAAATCGCGGGCGGGTTGCGCACCTACTCCAGAATCCTCGCGCAATCGGGAAAGCTCAAGTTTCCCAAGGGCGTTGACCCGGCCCTGGCCGTGACCGTCATCTACCTGCATTTCTTCACTTACTTTCTGGCGGAAAACCTTTTCGGCGCAAAGCGCCACCTGGGAATGTCCGACGAGGAAGCGGTTGAGCAGATGATCCGCCTCTACATGAGCGGGCTCAGAGGCAAGAAGTGAAAATTTAGCAACACGAATCACAGGAGGCCGGCAATGCAGAAGCGCAGATTCGTTGGACTCGTAATCGCCCTTGCGGCTGTTCTTTTGACAGCCGTTGGAGCTGCCGGGCAGACTGTCACCACGGGCCAGATTCTTGGCGACGTCACGGACCCGAGCGGCGGCGTGGTTGGCAGTGCCAGGGTCGTTCTGATTAGCGACGCGGGCGCGCAACGCGATACCGTAACTTCGAGCACCGGCCGGTACGCGTTCTCGTTGCTCCCTCCAGGAAAATACCGGCTCGAAATCAGCGCTTCGGGATTCGCTCCTGCAAAGATTGATGAGGTCATTGTAAAGATTACCGAAACGACAACCGTCGATGTCCGGCTGACGCTCGCCTCACAGAAAAGCGAGTCCATTACCGTTCAAGCTGCTCCCCCACTGGCGCAGACAGAGAATGCCAGCCACGGCACCGTTATCGAACAGACGGAGATTCGCCAATTGCCATTGCCGACGCGAAACTTCCAGCAGTTGCTGACGCTCACTCCGGGAACATCCGGTCCGGTACAGAATTCCTCCGAGTTGGGCCGCGGTGCCGCCCCGATCTACGTCAATGGGCTCCGCGCCACTTCCAACTCGGTGATCATCAACGGTACTGACGTCAATTCTATTGGCACGGGTTCCACGCCCAATCTTGCCGTTCCCGCCACGGATTCTCTCCAGGAATTTATCGTCCAGACCAGCCAGTACGACGCGTCGCAAGGCCGCGTTGCAGGGGGCGTTGTCGCGGCAGTCACAAAGTCCGGGACGGATGAATTTCATGGCAACCTGTATGAGTTCTTCCGCAACGATGTGCTAAACGCGAATAATTTTTTCTTGAACGGCGCAGGGGTGGCGCGGCCACCCTATAAGCGCAATCAGTTTGGCGGAACTTTTGGTGGGCCGCTGGCAAAGAACCGCGCGTGGTTTTTCATCTCCTACCAGGGAAGCCGCGAGCGAAACTCCACTTCGCTTACCAATTCCATCGGCACGGTGTTCGTTCCGGGAAATCTTTCCAACGATCGGTCCGATTCCGCCATTAATGCTTTGGCCACGTCCTTCGGCGTCTCGCCGACTTGCCCCGGTGCCACTGGCTGCCTGGATCCCACCGCTAAGTTTCTCCTCCAGGCAAAATTCCCCAATGGTTCTTACGTGATTCCGTCGGCGACCAACCCCGGCGCGTCGAACCTCCCCGTTGCGGTTCCCGTGGTTGGCGCCTCGAAATTCCGTGAAGACCAGTTCAATACCAATCTGGATTATCAGTTGTCCGCAGCAAACCGGATTTCCGCCAAATTCTTTGCAGCAAACAATCCTGCAACGCAGGGCTTGTTCAATCTGTTTGGACTCGCTAACGCGCTACCGGTCCCCGGGTTCGGCGGCACAGCGAATCTTAATCAAAGGGTGCTTTCGCTGAACGACGTGCACATTTTTTCCTCACGCTTGGTGAATGAGGCACACTTTGGCTTCGGATTCATCTCCACAGGCTCCGCTCCACAGGAGCCGTTTACTTCGGCACAGCTGGGAATCACCTCCCCGCTCGGGAACCTCTTCCCCGGCATGCCGGAAATCTCGGTCGCCAATTACTTCGATCTGGGCGCCAATCCCTTCGCTGACAACGGCGGAGTCGAGAAGACCTATACCCTGGGAGACACGTTGAGCTGGCATAAGGGCCGCCACAGCTTAAGCTTTGGAGCGGAATACAAACATCACGATTTGAACGCTGACTTTAACCTCTATACGCGCGGGCAAATTTTCTTCCTCGGATTTTCCGGTAATCCCTTTACGGATTTTCTAGGAGGGTTCTTCGATTTGACCGGCCTCACAATTATGGGATCGGGTGTGAACAATAGAGATGTTCGAGCCCACGATGTGGGCGGCTTCGTGAACGATGACTGGCGCGTGACCGACCGGCTCACGCTGACGCTGGGAGTTCGTTACGATTTCTTCGGCCCTTTCACCGAAGCCCAGGGACGTTTTGTCGGGTTTGATCCTGCGCGGCTGACGACGGCCACACTTCCCGGATTTCCTGCGGGCGACAACACTGCAATCACTGGCGGTTTTGTTCAGGCATCAAACGCCAAGAATCCCCTGCCAGGAATCCCGCTGGTTCAGCCGTCCTTGGTTCCTTCCGACAAGAACAATTTTGCGCCGCGACTTGGTTTTGCCTGGCAGCCGCTCTCGAACACCAAACGCTTCGTGGTACGCGGCGGCTATGGCCTCTACTACGACCGCGCCAATTCCCGCTTGCTCAACAATCAGCTGCTCAACTTCCCCTACTACACGCTTGCACAGGCACTGGCAACGCCCATCAACACTCCCTTCGTGAACGTGCCGCAACCCAGCAGCTACCCGTTGGAATTCAACGATCCTGCGGTTTTCCCCTTTGGTGCTCCGCCAGCAATTCTGACTCAGGCGCCAACATTTCTGAATCCGGCAGGCATCGCAGTGGTTTCTGCCAACGGCATCTACCCGGATATCCACGACTTCCGCACGCCTTACATTCAACAGTACAGCCTGGGCATTCAAAACGAATTCGCAGACAACTGGATGCTGGATGTGAGCTACGTCGGCTCAGCGGGGCGCAAGTTGTACCAGTTGGTTGACGTAAATCAGGCCATGGTTCAAACTGCGGGCGGGCCCGTAGGTCTCTATAGTCCCGGGCTGTCGAGTCTTGCTGTGCAGGGCTTCGGCGTGCATCTCCTGCAAAGCTCAGCGAATTCGAGCTATAACTCCTTGCAAGTAGGACTGACGAAGCGCTTCTCCTATGGTCTGCAATTCCTCACTTCCTATACCTACTCGCATTCGCTCGATGATTTCTCCGGCGACCCCTCGGGAACGAGCGACATTGCCGTCGTACCCGGCAACGAGGCAATTCTGAACAATCACGCGAGCTCTGATTTCGATCGCCGCCATCGTCTCGTTTTCAGTGGAATTTACGACCTGCCGAAATTCTACAAGGGTGATTCGCGCTTTGCTCGCCAGGCCGTGAACGGATGGGAACTCGCGACCATCCTCACGCTTCAGAGCGGCACGCCGTTCTCCGTTCTAACGAATGAGACGGCGTTCGTGCAAGCGCGCGCTGACGCCGTGCCAGGATGTAATCCCGTCCTAGGCGGAAGTGTGGAATCACGCCTGGGCAAGTATTTCAACACGTCCTGTTTTACGCCCGCGCCGGCTACCGCGGCCGGCGGTTTCGGCGATACCGGGCGAAACATCTTGCGCGGTCCAAATCAGCGGAACGTGGATTTTTCCCTCGTCAAATTCTTCCCCATCACCGAGCGCACGAAAGTTGAGTTCCGTTCGGAGTTTTTCAATGTCTTTAATATGGTGAGCTTTGCGAATCCAATCAATCTCCTCGCGTCTGCCAACGTGGGGCAGATCGTAGCGACTACCACCGGCCCGCGCGTGATTCAGTTCGCGCTGAAGGTCAGTTTTTAAAACCAAGATCACGGGGGCCGTACCTGCGCGCGACTGTCCCGACCCAAAAAAAATGAGTTTCCGCGGATTGCAAGACAAAGTGATCATCGTGACCGGCGCGGCCGCCGGCATTGGCCGCGCCACCGTGAGCCGCTTTGTGGAGGAAGGGTGCCGCGTCGCCGCTTGGGACCTAAACGATGCGGCTCAAGTCCAAATCTGTCGTGAAGTACGGGAGACAGAGAATAGAGGGCTGTTCCGCAAGATGAACGTTGCCGATGCAGTGGAAGTCGACTCGGCTGCATCCGAAGTGGTGGACCGCTGGGGCCGCATCGACGTGCTCATCAACAACGCAGGAATCTTGCGAGACGACCAGCTCGTTAAATGGAAGGATGGCGGGGTCGCCAAAGTCATGTCCGATGAAAACTTTGATGCCGTCATCTCCGTCAATCTCAGGGGAGTCTTCCACTGTACCCGTGCCGTCGTCCCGCACATGATCCGTTCAGGTGGTGGCGTAATTCTGAACGCTTCCTCGATCGTGAGTCTATACGGTAATTTCGGGCAGACCAACTACGCGGCGGCCAAGGCTGGAGTGGTCTCTTTCACACGGACGTGGTCACGCGAACTCGGCAAACACAACATTCGTGTGAATGCCGTCGCACCCGGTTTTATTGCTACGGAAATGGTCCACAGTATTCCCGAAAAAATCATTCAAGGCATGGTCTCGCATACTCCGATCGGACGAATGGGAACTCCCCGGGACGTGGCCGAAGCCTATGTCTGGTTGGCTTCCGATGCCGCGTCCTTCATTTCCGGTGCGGTTCTTTCCGTGGATGGTGGACTGGTGCTTGGCACATAGCAAGCTGAGGTATGCTCTTTTTCGTCTACCATGCCAGGCGCGATTGATCCTTCGAAAAGGAATGTGATGACTCCCGATAAAACTCCACCACAAGGATTCTTCAAAGTGACCCGCCCCGCGCAGGGCCGCGTGTCCGGCGATGGCGTGGCACTGGCCTTCGGCTACTGGCCCGGTCGCGGCAGGCCAGTGGTTGCTTTGCACGGATTAACCGCTTCCCACTTGAACTTTATCGGCATCGCGGAGCGTTTGTCGGGGCGATGCGCGTTGTTTGCACTCGACTTAAGAGGCCGTGGCGATTCCGACAAGCCCGCAGGACCGTACGGCATGGCACAGCACGCGCGCGACGTGGCCGCTGCCATGCGCGCTCTTGGGCTCGGCCCGAGCATCATCGTAGGTCATTCGATGGGCGCCTTCGTGGCCACCGCGCTCGCGGCACAGGAACCGTCCCTCGTCTCCGGCCTGGTTCTCATCGACGGAGGATATGTCCCCGATACGCCCGCCGGCGTTTCTCCCGATCTGGCATTGAACGCCGCACTCGCGCAACGCATCGCGCAGCTGCGCCAAACTTACCCTTCGCGCCAGGCCTATCGTGAATTCTGGCGCACCCAGCCGCATTTCCCTCCCGAAGAATGGAACCCCTGGGTGGAAGCTTTTCTCGACTATGAAGTCGGCGGCGATTCGTCCGTGCAGCCGAAAGCCTCCGAGGCTGGAGTGCGCGCTGACCTCGGCGCAGCTTTTGAGCGCGACGCGATTACCGATCGACTGAAATCCATTCGTGTACCGGCGCTCTTATTGCGGGCAGAGAAAGGTTTCACCGCGGCTCAACCGCCGCTTTTTCCGGATGCACTCGCCGTGCAAATTCAGACTTATATGCCTCATATCGAGGACCACAAATTCGCTGGCACAACGCATTACACCATCGCTTTGGGTGATCGCGCCGCCACCAGGATTGCGGATCTGCTTGTTGACCTGACTCAACGGATTACTTCCCCATCGGCGGGATCTTGAAATAGGATGGCCCCTTCGCCGAAGGGAGCGCGACCGACAATGGCACACGAAGGATGGATATCTGGCTCGGCCCAGGCTGCGGGCGGTTCCCGAGACTACAAGCTCTGGGTACCTGCAACCCTAGAAAAAGGGACAGCTTCTCCTCTCGTTATGATGTTGCATGGTTGCACCCACGATGCGGGGGATACCGCGGACATCTCCGGGCTGAATGAGGTCGCCGAAGCAAACCGTTTCCTGGTCGTATATCCGGAGCAGTCGCGCCTGGCCAATCTGCTGAAGTGTTGGAACTGGTTTGACTCCAAACACCAGGCGCGTGATGCCGGTGAACCCTCTATTCTCGCCGCGGTCGTCGCCAAGGTTTGCTCCACTTACAGTGTTGACTTAGATCGAGTTTACGTTGCAGGTGTTTCCGCCGGTGGTGCGATGGCCTCCATTCTTGCCGCCACCTATCCGGATCTTTTCGCATCCCTTGCCGTGTTTGCTGGAGCGGAATTCAAGGCCGCCACGAGTGTTTCAACTGGGCTTGCTGCTATGGCACACGGCGGACCGGATCCGCTTCAGCTAGGGCAACTTGCCTTTGAAGCGATGCGCGCCGGCCTCGCCCGTAGGGATAGGCGGCGCATGCCTGCGATTGTGTTTCACGGCCTTGCGGATACCCGCGTGAGTCCCGCGAATGCCGACCAGGCCATCGCGCAGTGGGGCAAGACGAATTCGTGTCTCGCGGCGGAGCATTCCGAAAGCGGGTTTGCTCTTACGGAGAAAGTCATTAGTGGTGAGGTCCCCGGCGGCTATGCCTATCGAAAGCACATTTACATGGAGGCCGATGGTCGGCTCTTGATGGAAAAGTGGCTCATCGATGGACTTGGCCACGCCTGGTCTGGTTCGCCCAAAGTCAGCAAGTACGGTGACCCCAAAGGTCCCCATGCCAGCGCGGAAATCTGGCGCTTCTTTTGCGAAGCTGGCCCGAACTCGACTCCTCTCTCTTCACCCCCAGACACGTCCAACCGCGAATCACGCGAGACAACACCATGAACATCGGCTCTCTTCTTCCCAACCATGCCCGCCGGCGCCCGAACCACACCGCCGTGGTTTTTGAAGACTGCAGGCTGAGCTTTCGGGAATTCAACACTCGCGTCAATCGCCTCGCCAACACGCTTTCTAGTCTCGATGTAAAAAAAGGCGATAAGGTCGCCACGATTCTTCCCAATTGTTTGGCCTTGCTCGAAACCTACTGGGCAGTTGCAAAGATCGGCGCTGTCGTCGTACCCCTCAGCCCCCTCCTCCGTGAGAAAGCTCTTGCCACACTCATTCAGGATTCCGATACAGGCACCATCATCGCCAGTCCGGATTTCGCGGAACCGCTTGCCGACATCAAGCACGAACTTCCAAACGTTCCGGACCCACGCTATATTCTTGCTGGGCCATCAGACCTCCCGGCATTTCAAAACTACGATGAGGTGACACGTCGGGCCAGCGAAGCCGAGCCTCCTAAGACCGAAATTGTGGGCAGCGATCTTTACAACGTCATCTACAGCAGTGGCACAACTGGCTCCCCCAAGGGAATCGTGCATACCCACAACATTCGCGCCGTCTACTGCACCCTCTTTGCTTCCACCTTCCGTATGAGCCCCGAGAGCGTGGTGCTCCACTCCGGCTCCATCGTTTTCAACGGCGCCTTCGTCACCCTCATGCCGGCCATGTATCTGGGCGCAACCTATGTTCTCCAAAAGACCTTTGATCCGCGGACGTTTGTGGAAACCGTCGAGCGCGAGCGCGTCACTCACGTCATGATGGTGCCGTCGCAGATTGTTGCTCTCCTGGGTTCCCCATACTTTTCGGCGGAAGCACTCAAGTCCCTTGAAATGGTCGGCAGCGTCGGCGCCCCTCTCCACCTGGAGCATAAAGAGAAGTTGACGCGCAGCTTGCCGGGCAGATTTTATGAACTCTACGGACTGACCGAGGGATTCATCACCGTTCTCGACAAAACTCACTATGCGTCCAAGCCCAATTCTGTCGGGCCGCCGCAACCGTTTTTTGAGATGCGGGTCATAAACGAGGAAGGCAAGGACCTGCCTCCCGGAGAGATCGGAGAAATCATCGGGCGCGGGCCCGTGCTCATGCCGGGATATTACAAACGGCCTGATCTGACGGCCCAGGCGATTGTTGACGGCTGGCTGCATACCGGCGACGTCGGATACGCCGATGAAGATGGATTTCTCTACCTGGTGGATAGAAAGAAGGACATGATCATCAGCGGCGGCACGAATGTCTTCCCCAAGGACATCGAGGAAGTTATCGTGCAACATCCCGCGGTTCGAGAAGTGGCGGTGTTCGGCATCCCCAGTGAAAAATGGGGTGAGACGCCGCTCGCTGCGGTCATTCTTCACCAGCCCAGCGCCGTCACGGCAGACGCCCTCCGCGACTGGATCAATGAGCGCGTGGATGCCAAAAACCAGCGCGTCCATGCTGTGGCCATCATGGAGGAGTTTCCGCGCAGCACCGCCGGCAAAACTCTCAAGCGCGTTCTGCGCGAGCCGTATTGGGCAGGGCGTGACACCACAATCTAGCATCGGGTCCCAGTGCTGACCGAACGGCCCACTTGGATCTATGACGATAATCTCTGCAAATGCTTCCTAAACTCCCCAAGAGTCCCGTTGTGGGAAGGGACGAGTCCACCTGCCTGTGTAGTCGGATTAGCGGAAAAGTGGTTTTGTGCCCAATTTGAATTGTCCGGTTTCGGCTGCCAGCTCAACTGGTCGGCGGCGTCGCCAGCGGATCGTAGAGTTTTGCCACGCGTGGATTAAATGCAAGTTGGGCTGCGGCAATTTCACATGCGGAGCTGAATAAAAGCGCGAGCCGAAGCGCTATGGGCCTGCCTGACTTACAACCTGCAGCAGTGGATTCGCTTGCGCCAGTCGGTTGCCGCATGAATGCTCACGAAAAACAAGGACGATCCCTCCTTAACGCAACCCACCGAAACGCAACCCACCGATTCTGTCGGAGAATCCTGGCTTGGCCTCACTATGACCTCAGTTTCTTCATAGTCTCTATTGCAGTGGTGCGGCACGCGGCATGCCACCCCCCTCGGAAATCTGAGAAAAAAACCTGCGGTGAAAGTGGCGATTCCCTCCTCGGGGAGAGGAGGGAATCAGGGCTGCCATAAGGTTACCGATGGAGCGCAACGTACCAGCCCAGTGAACGGACCATCAAAATGGAGCGGACCAGACCTGGATGTTTACGTCTCCTCCTGTACCTGTATAACAAACGACATAGTAAGTGAGCGTGCTGTCGCTCCCTGCGCTGGCCACGGCTACGCCGTAGGACGGACTGGGATGATTGCCTCCGAGACTTGTTCCCTTCAATACGCTCCAAGTCCCGCTGCTGTAGGTCCACTGTTCGGCAAGCCCGCCCTTTATTGCGCTGTCCGAGGTCGTGAGGGAGACGGTGAACGGGTACAGGCTGGGGGTCCAGGCGATGCCGACGCTGCTGGAGTCGACGTTTTCTTCCGTGCCGGTTCCGGAGTTGCCGCCGCTCACCACGCCTGCAGAGGAAATATCCCAACTTTTCACTTCGGTGGTGTAATTTCCGAATAACCCTGGATTTACCTGGGCTACGGTCATTACCTCGTAACCGCCACCGAGGAATCCGCCGAGGGGCGCCAGGGCAAGGCCGGAGATGGTAGAAGTACCGCTCGAAGAGACCGTCAAGTCCTTTTGGCGGGTGATGGCGCCGCTGCTATCCACGCTCCAGGCGATGACAGTTCGTTTGCTGCTCGTGTAGGAATCCGCAGCCGTCACCACTTGAGTTCCGTTGAGAGCCACAACGTATGGGAACCAAATCTCGCCGGCTGTGGCGGTGTGCTGTTGTGTGACGGTTGCGGTCGAACCAGAGACAGCAATGTTCCACGTCTGAACGCGCAAATCCTGGGAGGGATCGGCGGTGGCAGTGACGACTTCCGTCGGGCTGAGGGCCGTAACGCTGACGCCAAAATAACCAAAGCCCCCCAGCCCGGAGGAGGAGACACTCTGCTCGCCCATCTCATAGAAATTCGCTGGGCTCGTGCCGGTCACAGCCCACACGCTAAGGTGCAAATAGTAGAAGGTGTCAACGCAGGCGGCAACGATCTTGCTCGAATCCAGGGTGGCGAGGGCGTAGGACGTGCAACTCGCCGATCCCGGATTCCATGTAGCTGAGGTGACGTAGACCAACTTGGCGCCCGTGTCATGCCAGAACTGGAGTTGCAGCGGGTTGCCAATTGGTGTGCCGTTGTTTGTCGCCACGATGATGTAGGGAGCACGACAACAGGTCCCAGTCGACCCGGTAGTGGCCACAGCGGTGCCAACAACCGGGCCGAGCGAGGGAGCTTCGACGCCGTGGTAGAGAAGCTTAGGGGCTTGCGCGAAGGAACCGGCGGCCATGCACAGCACCAGCATGGACATGGCGATATAACGTAGGTAGCGGGCGCTACTCCTGACTGCGGAGGCTACCCCCTTTCCCTTTGAGCCGGACGGCAGGCCTTGCGCGACTTGGCGGGTAACTTGCGTTTCGCTCAGTGGGGTCAGATAGGAACATTGGGCTGCTGGTTTCATGGGACTTTCCTCCTCACTAGAAAGGGCGGAAATCCGAGGCAAAAACTGTAATCCCGGGATAAGTTTTTATCTGACTCCCTTCCGGTTGGGCAACGCTGGGCGATCCGCGAGTTCAATCCTGGCCGGCACACGGCAGCCCTTACCTTCTAGTGTTCAGAGGGGTAGTAAACACCCGTTGGGAATGCTAGCCTTCCCTGTCTTAGTTCGCTTCCAACGGTCGCATCGTGGAATCAACACCAAACGAAATCACCCAGCTTCTCCGCTCTTGGAGCCGAGGCGACTCAGAGGCTCTAAAGGCGCTTATTCCGCTCGTGTACCACGAACTGCACCGCATCGCGAAACGGTACATGTCGGACGAAGGCGCCAGCCACACCTTACAGACCACGGCCCTCGTTAACGAGGCCTACCTCCGGCTCGTGCAGGGGGCGCAAGGCGACTGGCAGAACCGCAATCACTTTTATGCTGTCAGCGCACAAGTCATGCGCCATATCCTCGTGGATTGGGCACGTTCCCATCAGGCCAAGAAGCGCGGCAGTGGTGTCGCACCTCTCCAGCTCGACGAGCAATTAGGCGTACCCGTACGGTCCAGCTCCGACCTCGTCGCCATCGACGACGCTCTCAAAGGCCTCGCTCTCATCGACTCTCGCAAAAGCCAGGTTGTCGAACTGCGGTTCTTCGGCGGTTTGACTGTCGAGGAAATTGCCGACGTTTTGAAGATCTCCGAAGAAACCGTTCACCGTGACTGGCGTCTCGCAAAAAGCTGGCTCCGCCGCGAACTGGGTAAGGAGTATCCTCGTGGAGCCTGACAACTGGGAAAAAATCGAATCTATTTTCCATGCGGCGCTTGAAAAGGAGCAGAGCGCCCGCGAGCAATTTGTCAGGCAGGCCTGCGACGGCGATCCGTTCCTCTGTCAGGAAATCCTCTCGCTCCTCAACGCGTCCGGCGGTACGGAAGAATTCCTCAACGCGCCGGCTCTGCATGTAGCTGCAAGAGCGCTCGCCTCCTCCGAAGCAGCCGCAGGTCCGGCTCGCCGTGCACTCCCTCTGCCAGATTTCATTGGCCACTATCGTGTGATTCGCCTGCTGGGCGAAGGCGGCATGGGACTGGTTTTGCTGGCCGAGCAAACCACTCCCGTACGCCGCCATGTCGCTCTAAAACTCATTCGCGCCGGCCTCTACGACGACTCTGCCCTGCAGCGTTTCCAATCCGAGCAGCAGTCCCTGGCCATGATGGACCATCCCGCAATCGCCAAAGTCTTTGATGCCGGAACGACTCCCGAGGGCCAGCCGTACTTCGTCATGGAGTACGTAGAGGGCACTTCCATTAGCAAGTACTGCGACGCCAAGAAACTCACGATTCGCGACCGCGTCGCTCTCTTCATCAAGGTTTGCCAAGGCGTTGGGCACGCTCACCAGAAGGCTGTTATCCATCGTGACTTGAAGCCTTCCAACGTTCTCATCAACGAGGTTGACGGCCAACCGGTTCCGCACATCATCGACTTCGGCATCGCCAAAGTGATTTCTCCGCGAACGGCCCTCGAACAAACTCTTACTCTATCTAACCACGGCGGCACGCTGGTCGGCACCCCGGGTTACATGAGTCCCGAGCAAGCTGCTTGTGCCCCAAATTTGGATGGCCGGACCGACGTTTTTTCCCTTGGCGTGATTCTGTACGCTCTCCTCACCGGCAAGCTGCCTTTCGACACCGCACGGTGGAGCAAGCAGCCCTTTGACGAAGTAGTTCGCCAGATCCGCGAAGACGATCCTCCTAGCCCCAGCATCAGGCTCCATCAAGACAAAGACACCAGCGCCGTCGTAGCGCAGCAGCGCAGCACGCTCCCTGACGAGCTCACCCGCACCCTGCGCGGCGATCTAGACTGGATCACCCTAAAAGCTATCGAGCGCGATAGTACCCGCCGCTATGCTACTCCGAGCGAACTTGCCGCGGACCTCCAGCGCTATCTCAACCACGAGCCCGTTTTTGCTCGGCCAGCCAGCATTGCTTACCGGCTCAGCAAATATGTACGCCGCCATCGCATAGTGCTGACTTCAGCAGGCGGTTCGCTGATCGTATTCGTAACCGTCGCTGCCGCGGCTTTTCTAACTTGGTGGATATACTCGCGCACCCACCGAGAACCCAAACTTACCGAAAAAGACACCGTTGTCCTCACCGACTTCGACAACAAAACTGGCGACGCCGTCTTTGACGATACCCTGAAGCAGGCACTCGCCGTGGAACTGGAGCAATCTCCTTTCCTGAACATTGTTTCCGACCGGAGAGTCAGCGCGACCTTGCGCATGATGGGCCGTTCCTCAAACGAGCGCATTACGATGGACATCGGCCAGGAGCTTTGCGTGCGTACGGGTAGCAAGGCTCTGCTGGGCGGGACAATTTCCCGGTTGGGTGACCATTACCTGTTGAATTTGAATGCGTTCGCTTGCAACGCGGGTGACAACCTCGCTCAAGAACAGGGCGAGGCCAAAAGCAGGGAAGATGTTCTGAAAACGTTGAGCCGCATCTCGTCCAGTCTACGCGGCAAGCTCGGAGAGTCGCTGCCCTCCGTGCAGAAGTTCAATGTTCCAATTGAGGCGACCACATCTTCACTGGAAGCGCTGAGAAACTTTAGCATGGGAATTAAAGTCTGGTACCAGGAAGGAGACGCGCCGAGCATTCCGTTTTTTAAGCAGGCAATTCAACTTGATCCGGACTTCCCCATGGCTTATGCCATGTTGTCGACTGCTTACGGCAACCTTCTGCAACCGTCGGTGCAGCTGGAGTATGCGACCAAGGCGTACCAACTACGCGACCGGGTAACCGAACGGGAAAAAATGCGCATCACTGAGTTCTATTTTCGTGCCAGGGGGGAGCTGGACAAGGAGGTCGAGACCTGCGAATTGTGGATTGCGGATTATCCTCGTGACGCCGGTCCTCACGGCACGCTGGGCCAGCTCTACCATGACATAGGGCAATATGACAAAGCTCTTGCGGAATATCAGAACCTCATGCGCCTAGCGCCTAATGCCGTCTTGAGCTATTCGGGTCTCGGCGTCGGGTACCTCTTCCTGAACCGGTTGGATGAAGCTAAGGTCGTGTTCGATCAGGCGCTCGGACGCGGCTTGGGTAGCGGGAATCTGCACCAGCAGATATACGCGCTCGCCTTTCTACGGGGAGATCTCGCGCAGATGGAGCAGCAGGTGGCTTGGGGTGCGGGCAAGCCAGGAGATGAAGATGTACTGTTGTCGATGCAGTCGGATACGGAAGCTTACTTCGGACGAATGACGAAGGCGCGGGACTACTCGCGTCGAGCGATGGACTCCGCTGTTCGCAGCGACTCTAAAGAAAAAGCGGCATTGTGGCAGGTCAATGCCGCGCTGCGAGAGGCGGAGTTGGGCAACGGTGGAGCGGCACGGCGAGAAGTCGCGAAGGCTTTGGCACTGTCGCCGGGTAGGGACGTTAAGGTGATCGCAGCCCTTGCGCTAGCTCGCGCTGGCGATGTTTCCCGCGCTGAAGCGTTGTGTAAAGAAATGGAGAAGACCCATCCAACCAATACCCTAATGAAGCTCTATTGGTTGCCGAGCCTAAGAGCTGCCATCGAAATCAGCAACAACAAACCTTCTCGCGCCCTGGTGGGTCTGGAGCCGACAGCCACCTACGAACTGGGCCTCGCAGATGGATACATCAACTATTTGTACCCAGCTTACCTGCGCGGCCAAGCCTATCTACTTACGCACAATGGCGCTGCCGCAGCCGCCGAGTTCCAGAAGCTGCTCGACCACCAGGGCATTGTGCAAAATTTTGTGACAGGATCGCTGGCTCATCTTCAAATGGGTCGCGCTTACGCCCTCTCTGGCGACCCCGCGAGAGCAAAGCCTGCATATCAAACCTTTCTCAATCTCTGGAAAGACGCCGATCCCGACGTCCCCACTCTCAGGCAAGCGAAAGCAGAGTTCGCCAAGCTGCAATAGTGCCGTAGATGTTACTCCTCGTATGGGCCGCGTTAACTGATGCCGTCAGGGGCTACAACCATCCGTGCGGACCAGTGCGATTGGGCGCATATCGAAGAGACATTCGGAAACAATCCACGTGTCTGGTAAACCGTGCAAATCGGAAATCTGGCAGCTAGCATCCAGCTAGACGGTGAGGATTTGGCCTCAGGGACGCGTTGCGCAACCTTTTGATCAAGCCGATCATGCGCAAGCGATCTGTTTCCAGTATCCTTGTGAATCTCAACCCGATTCCGCGCCCGGTTTGGCTGTGTTTCACGACGGCCTCGCCAGCGATCTTTCCCTCAGGAACTAAAAAATACACCTCTGCCGTTGCTCCGAAAGGCTTAGGACTTGCACATTCAACAAACAGACCTCCTAGACTGATGTTTTGCACAATGGAAACCATTTCATGACCACTGCAGCGCCAGATGATCCAGACCCCATCAGATATTTCTATACGGGATTCACAGCGCCTTGACGCCTTCGCAACTGCTTTCAACATAAGGACTCTCCCCGAAGAATCTTCCGGACCTCTCACCAGCTTCGGAGGTTGATCCGTCCGAAGAGGTACATACGCTCGTAGCTGTTTTTCGGCCAGGAGATCTATTCCCTCACTAAGTAAGGCGAGAAAGTGACGGAAAAACTGTCATGCCAGGGCATAACTTCTGATTAGGGGCTTACCTTCCATCTTCGGGCTAGTACGAACTTCGGCGGTTTCGGCGTTTACCAGGACACGGCCAGCCGGTTTTGCTAAATCAAAACACCGACTCCCTCCTCGTCAACCGTGGAGGGAGTCTCGTTCTGCTGGTGGCACTTCTTTTCGCTTGCGAAACCGTGATTCGCTAAAATGGAGCGGACCACACCTGCACATTCAAGTTCCCAGCCGCACCTTCGTACGCCACCACGAAGTAAGCGCGGCTGCTGTCGGTCCCCTCGGCAGCCACCGATACCGTGCTCAGCGCGCTGGGAGGGTTTCCGGGCAAATAGTTCGAATCGAACACGCTCCACTTCGTTCCGGTGTTTTTCCACATTTCGATGATTCCTCCTGTCTCGCTGGCGTCTTTGACTAGCGTGGCCGTAAACGGATTAAGGTTCGGCGTCCATGCGATCCCCGTTGCGGTGTCAGATTGCTGTGTGTCGGTGCCGGTTAGCCCCGTCGTGACTTGTCCCGTCGAGGAAATGCTCCAGCTCCGCACCTGCGTAAGGACCTGGCCGTTAATAATGGCTTCCGCGACCGTCATCACCTCGTAGTTGCCCAGAAATCCGCCCAGAGGAGCAAGGGCTATTCCGGATAGCAGAGGCGTGCTGTTGCTATTGGAGATACCCAGGCTACCCTGCCGAGTGATTCCGCCGGCGCTGTCGATATTCCAAACAATCAGTTTTCGCACATTCGCGGACAGTTCGTCCGCGGCCGTAACTACTTGATTGGCATTGATGGCAACGACGTAGGGATAATAGATCGAGCCGGCGACCGCTGTGCTCTGCTGTGTAACCGACCCAGACGCATCAATGTTCCATGTCTGCACGCGAAGGTTGCCGGACGGATCCTCCGTTGCAGTAACGACCTCTGATGAGCTGAGAGCCGTGACACTCACGCCTTGATTCCCAAGGGGCCCGAGCGGACCAGACGCGGTTACGCTGCCCTCACCCTGCAAATAAAAGATAGACGGCGTCGTATACCCCACCGCCCAAACGCTAAGGTACAACGTACTGTTTTCATCCGCGTAGGCCGCAACGACGCGGTTGGCATCCAAGGTGGCAATTCCGTAGGCTGTGGCGCTCCCGCTTCCAGGATTCCAATTTTTCTCTGCGATGTTCACCAGCATGGTTCCCGCATCGTTCCACGCATACAGCTGCACGGGGCCGCCGGCCCCCTTTTGGCTCATGCTCACAATGTAGGCCGCGCGGCAGCATGGACTAGTAGGCGCGGTGGTGGCCACGACCGGGCCGATCGCCGGACCTTCCTTGTCGTAGTAGAGCATCTTGGGTGCCTGGGCAAGCGCATTTGCCGCCAAGAACAGTACCGATAGCGACAGTGTCGCCCATCGCAGGTAGCCGACGCTGGTGCGGATGGCTCGTGCTGCGCCTACCTTGCAGCCCTTCAGATTTCCTGTCGTTTGTTCTTCGGATTTCCTTTCTCTCCATTGGGTCGATTGCAAGCCAGTTATTCGTTTCATCGGACTTTCCTCCTCACCTTAAAGGGCGGAAATCCCCCCCGAAAACTGTAATCACCTTGCAAATATTTCGGGCAGGTGCCCCTGCCTCGCGGGAGGACTTCGACCTCCTTCCATCCAGATCGCGTGTGCCCATGTCCGCTTCAGGGGGTAGTAAACACCTGTTGGAAATGCTAGCCGCTGCGTATCCCCCTTCCAACGGTCGCACCGTGGATGCAGCAAGAAAAGCGGGCGTTCACGGGAACGTAAGAATTGCAACCATTCTGCTTCCTGACGGCTCATTAGACTACCTGGTGGTTCTATCCGCACCGAGTAGAGGTCTGGCTGTGCCGGCACTAGTTGCCGTGCGGCGGTTGCGTTATTTCTCCTACGCTGCTAGACGGCGAACCAGTCGATACCAGCTTCACTTTCGCAGCGATGAGAATGGGAATGTCGAGATCGGCGTTTTTCCACCGCGTCAGAAAATCTCAAAAAATGCGCCAGCGCGCCGATCGGCTCAGAAATTTGTCGTCGCGGAACAACTGATAATTGGGCAAGCCGAAACCGCCGGCCTTTTCGAGCAATTCGATGGCTGGCGCCGGTTTCGCAAGAAGAGCGAGCGCCGCGGCGGCTGTATGCCACATGTGGTGCGTGTGCAGGAGCGGCTTGGTCTTGCCATGCAGCGCGATATGCACGAAATGCGCCGCTTTGGTCCGTTCGCCCCGCAGAGCCCACAAGAGCGCCTCGCAAGAGTGGAGCCACGGGTCATCCGGCAGCGCATTTTGCGCCGCCTAAATTCTCGACTCGGCGTCATTCAGCTTCCCAGAGTAAATAAAAACCGTGGGTTGAAATACGTTGGCCCAGATGTTGACCGGATCGTAGCGAAGAGCGCGTTGGAGACATTCCTCGGCCTCTTCGAAGTTCCACATGCTCAGGGCGGTGTGGCCTAGCAAGACGTTCGTGAACGCGTCGTCGGGCCGGGCTGCGAGAGCTATGAGCAGTCCTTCCTTTGCTTCTTTCAACATGCCAATGTGATTGAAAATCAAAGCCTGCCAGACGCGCGCGGGATGGCAGCCCGGATTGAGACGGAGGGCCCTGGCGAGAGCGCGCAGAGCCAGGCCATTTTGAAATTTTCTTGCCGGAGACCAGAGAATGCGGCCTTTCGCACAGTGAGCCTCCGCGTTATCGGGATCTAGGGCGATGGCTTTGCGCAGGGCTTTCTCGGTTTCACCCACGCATGGCTCCGCGACGCACAGCAACACCCGCAAACCCTTTCTGCTCATGGGCTTACTTCACGGTTCTCTGGATACCCGAGGGGTGGGGGCCAGAAACGTTCATACGACCTCAAGCGGCGATCCCTTCGCCTTCAACTCTAGACTGTCGATCGAAGCCACCGATCCGGTCGGGACTGTCAACCGCCTCTTTGCTTTTTTCCCTTTCAACTTTAAACTGTCGACTGTCAACCGTCTCTCCTGGTCTTTTATGTTTGCCCCCTTCGTTGATCTCGCTTCCGACCTTCCCGTTCGTGGCTTCCTGCATGCGCCTTCCCATCCGAACGGCAGCACTATCGTGCTCACGCATGGCGCCGGCGCAAACTGCCAATCGAAGCTGCTCATTGAAATTTCCGAAGCGTTTGCTGCATCCGGCTTCTCCGTACTGCGTTTCGATTTGCCGTTCCGCACTGAGCGCCCGCATGGGCCGCCTTCGCCCGGCGGCGCGGCAAAGGACCGCGACGGTTTGCGGCGAGCGGTTGCCATCATGAAAGAGAGAAAGGCAGGACCGATATTCCTTGGCGGCCACTCCTACGGAGGACGGCAATCCACGATTCTTGTTTCGGAAGATGCTCAGCTCGCCGACGGGTTGCTGCTTCTCTCGTATCCACTGCACCCTCCCAAAAAACTGGATCAGCTTCGCACCAGCCATTTTCCGAGGCTGAAGACTCCCGCGTTTTTCGTTCACGGTACGCGCGATCCCTTCGGAACAATTCCGGAAATGAAATCCGCGCTGAAGCTCGTTCCGGCCTCGCACGTCCTGCTGGAAGTCGAAGGCGCAGGCCACGACCTTCTCACCAAGAAAACTCCTGGCGAATTGCCAGCCCGCGTGGTGAGCGAATTTCGGGATTTCGTCAAAAATATGTTGGATAAATTTTGTGCGAGGTTTTGAAATATTCAAGTATTGAACTTACGACCGGCCGACCGACTTTCCTATCTTGGAAGAGGCGAGGCGCTGCCGCGCATAGCCGCACCAGGGACTTGCGGGATCCAGCTTGAGGAAAGACTCCCAATGCCGCCGCGCTTCATTGATCGCACCCAGCTTTTCGCAAACAAAAGCAAGGTTGTAATGGGCGTCCGGATAACTTGGATCGAGGCGCACCGCATGGCGCAAATGCAAACGCGCCGCTTCCAGCCTCCCCACCTCTTCCAAAACGCTCCCTAAATTGAAATGCGCCAAGGCGTTATCCGGATCCGCTTGCAGCGCGCGCTCAAAATATTCCGCTGCTCTCTTGAGGTTTCCCTCTTCATAGAAGAGCGTCCCGCAGTTGAGCAACGCGTCGAGCTTTTGCGGGTCAATGCATAATGCATGATCGTACGCGTCGATCGCTTCAGCTCGTGTCTCGTCGTACGCTTCGTACTCGAGCGCAGAGGCAAGCCACTCGTCGGCACTCGGGCCCGGCTTGGCGATAACACTCACTCGTTCGCGCAATTCGCTGGTCGCAAAGTTCAATACAAACTGCCCCGACAGCGGTTCGAGGCGCGCGCCGCCGTGTTCCACCAGAATGTCTTTTCCATCGGAAAGAACGCGCAACTCCGCCAAGGGAGTGTGCGTGTGAGAGAGCTTCTCGCGAAGCGCCGCGAGAGCATGCCGCAGCCGGCTGGCGGGCACTCCTTCTTCCACCAATTGCTTGACGGTGCGGAGGCCGATCAGGTCGCGGAAATCGTAAAACCGGATTCCTTCTTCTTTTCTAGGGGAAACAAGACGCAGGCGGTCCCAGTAATCCAATTGCTTCCCGGTCAGACCCACAATCCGCTGGACGTCTTCCGGGCTGAATCTGTCCATTGCACCCATTAGAAATTAGCCGACGGCCTTTTTTCCTGTCTTCTTCTGGGCTACGGGAACTGGTTGCAAAGCACGAGTGGGCGGCTTCTTGCCCACGGGCGCTGCAGAAGAGACAGCGGGCGCCTGCTTTTCGGCGAGGCTCTTTTTGAGAGCTTCCATCAAATCGATCACGGGAGCCATATGAGGCTGAGCTGCTTGAGTCACTTCCTGACCCTTGAGCTTTGCGGCGATCATGCCTTTCACGTTTTCCATATATTCGTCGCGATACTTTTGCGGATCGAAGGGCGCGGCAAGACTTTCGATGAGTTGCTGCGCGAGCTTCTTTTCCTGATCTTTCAGCTCGACTTTATCGGTCACAACGGATTCCGCGGCGCGAATTTCATTCGAATAGAACATCGTGTGCAGGGTCATGCCCTTGGAACCGGGGCGGATAATCACAATGTGTTCGCGCTGATGCATGGTGAGCTTGGCGATGGCGCCGTAGCCGGACTCTTGCATGGCTTTCATCAGCAACTGATAGGCCTTCACGCCGGCGTCTTCCGGGGTAAGGAAATAGGAGGAATCGAAGTAGAGAGGATCCATCTCATCCAGCTTGACGAACTCGAGAATCTCCATGACGCGCGCCGAGGGAGGCTCGATCTTGTCCAGTTCTTCTTCGCTGAACAAAACGTATTGATCCTTTTCGTGCTCGTAGCCCTTCACGATCTCGGAGCGCTCCACGTTGCGATTGCAAACGGGGCAGAAGAGGGGCTGCTTCAGGCGCGAATGACATTCCTTATGGAGCTGGTTGAAACTGATTCGTTCGCCGCGCGCCGCCGCAGACATCCGGATCGGGATCGAAATCAGACCAAAGGTAAGGTGGCCTTTCCAGACGCTCGTGGCCATTTGAGCACTCCTTAAGCGACAGCTAAACCTGCGTATGCGCTTCTAAGATTAGCCGCGCTGCGCGGGGGGAAGCAAGACGAAATCTGAGTTGTTTGTGTATTAGGCAGCTACGGAAGGAGGAAGGACAAATCTGCCGCGTCTGGAATCTCTGAGATAGAATGCCCGAATGGCCAAGCTGGAAGAATATAGGAAGAAGCGACGGTTTGACCGGACGCCGGAGCCGTCGGGCGAACCCGAGCTGCCGGCTGAAGCTCAGCGGCCAGCGAAGGCTACGCGGCTCCCCAAACCGAAGCTGCCGGAGCTGGAAATCCGGGCCGACGAGGAACACGGCCCTACGTTTGTGGTACAGAAGCACCGGGCGACGCGGCTGCACTATGACTTCCGTCTGGCGATCGACGGAACGCTGAAATCCTGGGCGGTGCCCAAGGGGCCATCGCAGTGCCACGCCGACAAACGCCTCGCGGTGCAGACGGAGGATCACCCGCTCGCGTACGGCAATTTTGAAGGGAAGATTCCCGAAGGAAATTACGGAGCTGGAACCGTGATGGTGTGGGACCGCGGCACGTTTGTGGTGGAAAACGTGCCGGGGCAAAAGCTCGACGCGCTGCAACAGCTTCAGAAAGGCGAAATCAAATTTCACTTGAACGGAGAAAAGCTGCGCGGAAGTTTTGTATTGGTGAAGCTGAAGAAAAGCGAAAAGGGCAATGAATGGCTGATGATCAAGCACAAAGATGCCGCCGAGAATTCCGCGTGGAATATCGACGAACACGACGGCTCCGTCTTAACCGGCAGGAGTATTGAAGAAATCGAGCAAGAGCAGCCGCCCAAGCGGAGCCCAAGCCCGCTTCGCCCAGACGAATTACAAGACGCCCTGAAGGCGGCCATGCCGTCGCGTTTGGAGCCGATGCTCGCGACCATCGGCGATCACCCTTTTTCCAACCCCAGCTGGCTCTTCGAGATCAAGTGGGACGGCGTGCGCGCGCTCGCCTGGATCGACAATGGAGCCCTGACGATACGGGCACGCAGCGGCGCGGAGATCACCGCGCGCTATCCCGAACTTGCCTCACTGCCAGCGGCCATCGCCGCACGGCAAGCGCTTCTCGATGGAGAAATTGCCGCGCTCGATACGCAGGGCCGCAGCGATTTTGGACTCTTGCAGGAACGAATGCACGTGCGGGCGCCCGCGGACAATCTGATCGCGCGCGTCCCTGTCGTTTTCTTTGCGTTCGATCTGCTGCATTGCGACGGATACGATCTCCGCAGGTCGCCCCTTATAGAGCGCAAGCAGCTCCTGCAGCGCCTGCTCCACACGACCGAGAGAATTCGCTTTTCCGATCATCAAGTGGAACGCGGAAAAGAGATCTTCGATTTGGCGAAAGCTAGTGGCCTGGAAGGCATTGTCGCCAAACGGCTCGACAGCCCCTATGTCTCCGAGCGCAGCACCAGTTGGGTCAAACTCAAAGTAACGCAAACGGTGGACGCCGTCGTCGCGGGTTGGACCGCGGCCCGCACTAGCGCCATCCCGCTTGGCTCGCTCCTCCTGGGTCTCTACGAAGGCAAGAAACTGCGCTTCATCGGGCATGTCGGCACCGGCTTTGACGGCAAAAAGCTGGAGGAGCTAAGCGGCAAACTGAAAAAGATCGCGTCCACTACTTGCCCGTTCGATGCCGCGCCTGAAACAAATGAGAAGCCCTTCTGGGTTTCGCCGGAGCTCGTCGCACGCGTGAAATTCAGCGAATGGACGCAAGAGAAAGCCTTGCGCCACCCCGTATTTATCGCGCTTCGAGAGGACATCCGGCCCGAGGAGTGCAAATGGCAAGACGAAGTTGCCGCCGCGACTCCGGCTCCGGCAGCGGCTTCTCCCGCGGTGGTGCAGGTTCCAGCCGTCGTCGGAAAAGTGGTCAGCAAAAAAGCCCAAATCGAGGAAGAGCTGTTCGAAGGGCGCGCGGAAACGATCACGATCGAACTCGACGGCAAACGGCTCCGCTTGAGCAATCTCAACAAGATTTATTTTCCGGAGTCGGGCTACACGAAACGTAATCTGCTGGCCTACTACTACCAAATTGCCGATTTCCTTCTGCCGTTTCTTCGCGATCGCGCTTTGGTTTTGCGCCGCTACCCTGATGGCATCAAAGGCCAGGCTTTTTTTCAGAAGGATGTGCATGAGGGTTTGCCGGGGTGGTTTAAGACCGTGCCCGTCGATTCCGAAGGACGCGGGAAGGAGATTCACTACGCGACGGCAAATGACCGCGCTTCGCTACTTTTTCTAACCGGCCTGGGCTGCATCGACCACAATCCTTGGTCGAACCGGTTTGACGATTTTGAGCACCCAGACTATTTCTTTTTCGACCTTGATCCTTCGGATGGCACGGAGTTTTCTGTCGTCGTTACGGTTGCTCAGGCGCTTCATAAAGCGTTGGAAGAATTGCAAGTCGTTCATTTCATGAAAACATCGGGGGCCACCGGTTTTCACATTTTTGTGCCTGTCGAGCCAGTCTACACCTACGAGCAACTGAGAACTTTCGCGGAAATTATCGCGCGCGGGGTGACGGCGGAATATTCCAAGCTTGTCACCAACGAGCGTATCGTGGCGAAACGTCCCGCCGGGAGCGTGCTTATCGACGTCCAGCAGAATGCTCACGGCCGCCCGCTAGCCGCAGCGTATTCGATTCGCGCCTTCCCCAAGGCGCCTGTTTCCACGCCAGTGCTGCCACGCGAACTAAAAACGAGCTTGCGGCCTGAAACCCTGAACATAAAGACGATCGCCACCCGTCTCAAAGAAAAAGGCGACTTGTGGGCCGAATTTTGGAAGAAACGTCAGAGGCTGGAACGCGCCGTGGAACTTCTCAGCGAACGTGTGCCGGCGAGAACGAAGAAGAGCTGAGCGGGATACCCATCGCAGGAGATTGGCAGGCGGCTCGCTATGCGGGCACGGACGTTGGTCTTTTCCCCGTGCGGTGGCTGTGATTAAATCCAAAAGGCAGGAGGCACATCATTCCTAACGCAGGCCAGCTACTCGTCGGCACTTCCGGATACTCGTATAAAGAGTGGAAGGGCAGCTTCTACCCCGAAAAGCTGCCGGACAAGGAGATGCTTCCCTTCTACGCGAAGCAGTTCTCGACCGTCGAAATCAATCACAGCTTCTATCGCATGCCCACCGAATCCGCCCTTGCGAACTGGGGGAAAAGCGTCCCCGAGGGATTTCGCTTCGCGCTAAAAGCCAACCAGCGGATCACCCACATCAAACGCTTGCGGGATTGCGAAAGCACGCTGAAACGCTTCCTGGAAATTGCCAGCATTCTGAACGACGGAGATCATCTCGGACCCATCCTCATCCAACTCCCGCCCAACTTCAAATTCGATCGTCCCCTGCTCGAAGATTTTCTTGCGCTTCGGCCACCCGCATTCCGTTTCGCATTTGAAGTGCGCCACGCTTCCTGGTACACCGACGAAACCTACGCGGTGCTGCGTCAGCACGAGACGGCGCTTTGCCTTTCCGAGACCGAAGAGCAAACTCCTCCGGACGTCATCACCGCGCCGTTTACTTACGCGCGCCTGCGTCTCGAAGAGTACACGCCTAAACAACTGAAAGCCTGGAGGCAGCGCATCGACGCCTGGCTGGGGAATGGCACCGATGTTTACGTCTACCTGAAACACGAAGACGCCGGTAAGGCGCCAGCGTACGCTCGCAAGCTCCTGGGAAAAACGTCCTGACAACATAACGGGCCCGCGTCCCACACGTCCACGTGCCCGGCTATTGCGATTCTAGAAATCTCTGCCTGACCACGCCACCCATCTTTCCCTCCCTGCATCAAAATAATTATCAGCCGTTGGGGACGGCTTCCCACCCTGCCCTCGCCGCGCCTCGTTCGGCTGCGCGATTCAACTCTCATCCGCATCGAAAGGATCACATCTGATGAAACGCCTGTTCATGTTCAGTTTGGGACTGCTCCTCTTCGCCATACCGTCACACGCTCAGTCCAACGTCGACGCTTCCGTTGGCTATTCCTACTTCCACCTCGGCGGCGGCGCAGGCCTCGACCAGAATGGCATCAGCGGTTCTGTCGCTTATAAGCCGATCCCCTACCTGGGCATCGTCGGGGACTTCGGCGGCTATCACGCCTCTCCCGGCGGCGTTTCCTTCAACACGTACACGTTTCTGTTCGGTCCGCGCATCATCATGCACAACCCGACGAAAGTAACCCCGTTCGTTCAGTTCCTGGCGGGTGCGGGGCACTTCACGGCAGGCTACGGCGGCGGTTCCGATACCAACTTCGCTTATAGCTTTGGCGGCGGCGTGGATGTCGGAGTACTTCCGCACCTGGCCATACGTCCGCAGTTCGACTACGTTGGATTCCACAATTCCGGCGGCACTGCGAATTGCGCGCGGGTCTCGGTGAGCGCCGTCATCCGCTTCTAATATCAGCGCAAACTGTTCTGGCCAAAGGAGACCTATCCCTTTGGCCAGTGCCATTTTGGAACGACCTGCCCTTTGGTCCATCTGACGTCCGCCTCGCTCTCCTAGCTACTCTGTCTTCTGGGGCTCGGAGTTTGTGGGCCGAGGAGGGGTGATGTTCCGCATGCGATACCTTGTTTTCTTGGGTGTATGTTTTCTCGCGGCTTCCGGAGCGTGGGCTGACGAAGTTGGCTACGTTGACTGTTCCAACCATTCCGATGCCACGCAAGTGTTCGGCAAGCCTCGAAAGACTCCCGATGTGGTCGCGTCTCTCGCTTGCGGCGAACGCTTCACCATCCTGGTCTACGGCTTTTATTTTTCACGCATTCAGACCAAAGACGGACAGATCGGCTACATTTATTCGAGCTTGATCGCCGTCGATCGCGGAGCGACCGCGGTCCAACAGAATCCTTCGCTGCAGTCGGCCTCTGAAAAAACGAAAATCCCCAGCACGCGCGCGCTGGATGCCAAGCCATCTGCAGCTGCGCCGGCACAAACTCAGGCGGCCTCGGCGCCGTCGGCCGCCGCTCCTGTGCAGGCTCCGGCAGCTGTGTTTCCCGCACCGGCTTCGGCTGCGCCTGCAGCTGCAGCGGACGTGACTTCAACGAACGCAGCTTCATCGAACGCAGCTTCATCGAATGTCCAGGAACCGGTTGCAAGTCCTGCCGAACCTGCTCAACCTGTGAGCGCACCGCCAGCTGTAGCACCTGCGCCGCCAATTGCTGCGCCGACTGAAACTGCTCCGGCTCAACCAGCCGCGGCGCCTGCCACCGAAATTGCAGCCGCCGCACCGGCGTCGAGTGCGCCGGAAGTGGCCCCGCCTGCTGTGCAACCCGAAGCTGCCGCGCCTGCCGCTCAGCCTGAGCCCACTGCGCCAGCGACCCCGCAGCCTGCGCCTGTACCTGCGAAAGCGGCGCCAGTCATCCGTCCCGCTGACACGCGCGAGACGTGGGAGAAACCGAACCCGAGCGTTCGGCGGCCTCCGATGCTGGAACTCTACGGCGGCTTTGCGTTCGCACGCATGCAAGGAGCCAGCGGTTATTCCGGTACAAATTTCAACGGAGCGCTCGGTTCGTTTGGCGTGAACGTACGGCCCTGGTTGCAGCTTGTCGGCGACAGCAGCTACAACTTCGTCACCGTGAGCGGGACCAAGAATGTGCTCTATGCAAATCATTACGGCCCTCGCTTTTATTATCGCGGGCTGCATCGCTTGAACATCACTCCTTTCGCGGAGGCGTTTGTCGGCGGCTCGCGCTCCGACGTCACCACCAGCGGCTACACCACTTCGCAAAACTGCATTTCGTTTAAGGTGGGCGGGGGAATTGATTACCGTGCGTCGCGGCGCTGGGAAGTCCGGGCGATCGATTTCGATTACTACCGGACGTCGTTCGGAACGAACACCCAACAAACCAATTATTCGATTTCCGCTGGGGTAGTTCTTCGGCTCTTTGGCGGCAGCAACGAGTAAGGACTGAGGCGCGGGCTCTAACGGCACGGAAGTTCGGCTGGGCCTCGAGGAGGCAACATGCGAAGAAGCTATTTGCTGGGAGCGGGTCTCCTCTTGGCTGCCTTTCCCGTAGTTGCGAAGGAACCGCAACCGGGAACGATCATTTCCGAGAACTCCGTGGCGTGCGGCTCGCAAATCAAAAACAAAAAATAGACCGCCGATGTTCTTTGCCAGGAATATGTCGTGCGCACGGACACCACGGAATACCACGTGCGCCAGGAGAAGCCGGTGGACAAGGCGCTGATTCCCGTGAACACCAGCATCGAGTTCAGGCTGGACAAAGATAAGATGAAGTTCAAAGCCAACGGCAAAAAATACGAGTACGTGATTGTTTCCGAGACGGCCGCGCCGACGCCAAGGCCTTGATGGCAGGAGGGCGGCAAGTCATTCGCACGCCTGCGCCCGTCTAGCAGTCACTGCATCCGCCCATCTGAGAGTCGCTCAGCTTGCTTGCCATATTATTGATTAAGTGACATACTCTCGCAATGATTATTGGCGAACGCCTCCGCCAACTCCGCGGAGAAAAGAAACTGTCGCAGCGCGAAATTGAAGAGCGCTCAGGATTGTTCCGCGCGTATCTTTCGCGGGTCGTTTCAGCAGGCGTCCTCTCTTCATCGCGCCCGGCGCTTCCTTGATGCGTCGCTACTTTCCACCTTTCAGAAGCAGAATCACATCCAGCAGCACCAACACCGCCACCACCACTTCCAGCGCAAACATCCGGCGTTCATTGAACTGTGTCACCATGAATTCGTAAAGTTCACCAGCCGTTTTCAATTTTTCCGCAACCAAAGCCTTGTAGTCGTTCACACCGATTCTTACCGAGCTCAGCCGGTATACCCGCGCGTAATACGTATCGCTGATGAACTTCACCGCATGCTCCGTTCTCTCAGCCAATTCCATAATGTCCAAGCGAAGGCGGTTCAATCGCCCCGCGCGCCGCGGCAATCGCAATCCCGTCAGAAAGCTCTCTTCCCCTTCCAGCGAGCTATATACATTCGAGAGCAAAGCCGTCAGCAATTCGTCGTAATAACGAAACTCCAGCAATTGCGTATTGGCGTATTCGAGCAAGTCGATCACCGCGGAAGTCGCCTCAGGCTTGTCGTAGACCAGCGCCGCGGCCCATCCCACCACAACCAAATCATTCGGATAATACGAAAGCGCCGCCCGCAGCACCTCTTCGCGTTCCGCAGTCGAGAGCGGTATGACTTCGCCTCGCACCAACTGCGCGACTTCGTCTCCGTATGCCTCCAGCAGTTCTTCGGCAGTGACGGCCCGCCCGTCCGCGTGCTCTGCCAAGTGAATGTCGATCACCAAATAGTCTTCGTCCAACCATTTCGTCGACGGTTTACTCAGGGCAGGACGGAATTGTTCCGTCCGGCTGCGCAGCAGGTCTTCCGCGGCCTTCTCCACCTCCGTCGCGTTCATCCAGCGATACGATTGCGGACAGAGCGACTCAAAATCGCAAGCAAATGGCGAACTGAGCTCCACGCTGGCCACTCCGAACCAGTAATACTTGATTGCCGCTTCCAGCTTTTCCCCGCTTGCCAACGTGATCGAACCGACCGATTCACGGATCGGAACGTTCTGCGCTTGCGCATACTCAGGCGTCTGGTGCACAAATCCCGGCGCATGCCGCACCGTTCCCGGACCAAGCAGCGCCGGTAACCTCTCCATTTCAATCGCTTCCCCCATATCAAAGAAATTCAAAATCCGGAAATAGCCCTGAACTTTCATCTGCCTAAAATGATCCTCTCAAGACGCCCCGCTCGAGCATCGAGAGACCATCGTACACCAGTCATGATTGCTCGACGCCAGTGCCATCCGGCTCTCCCGAAATAAAAAGCGAAAGTGTTCGAAACGTGACATACCTCGATCCTCTTTTTGACTAATGTGGTGTCTGCGCAGTGTCTATTGCACCGGATAGGTCTCGGGACATATCGGAACCACGAGATACTCTCGCGCTCAGCCGCATGGCGATGAAAACATGCTGAGGAAAATCACTACAGGTCTGACTACTTTTTAGTTTCTTGCCCGTCTCATGCCTCTCACCATACATAAAGGAAGGACACGATGAGCAACAATAAATGGTCCAACAAATACACCACATTTGCCGTGGGCCTTGGAGTAGGCGCAGTCTTAGCCCTGCTCTTTGCCCCATCTTCAGGAGAGGAAACGCGGGAGTACATCTCCAGCACCGTGAAGAAAGGCATCGATGATGCCGCATCGACGGGAAAGCGCTGGACTCGCCGAGCCCAGGAGACTGTGGCTGACGTAAAGGCTACCGTCGCCGGCGCCGTGGAAGCCGGCCAGGAAGCCTACCGCACCGTAAGAGACGCCTAAGGTTTTCGTCAGGCGATTCGGCGCTGAAGACCGGCGGCATAGGCGGAGTCTGCTTAAATGTAAGGATGAGCAAATACCATCCGATCGCCCTGGCAACCGCTCTTGGCGAAGACGTCCCTGTCATGACAAGCACCGCAAGCGCCGAGCCGGGAAATAAACGGCGCGTCGGCCCCCCAGTGAACCCACCACGAAGAACACTCGCAGCGGGACGAGTACGCGCACACCTCCTTCTCACGCATCTAGAGTAGCTAGTCATCATCATCACGCACCAATTCCCTCATGCTATACTCCCGCCCGTTTGCGCAAGCCAATCTCCCAGCTCGCAAAGTGCGCCGGCAGGAGGCAGCCACTCTCTTGATCACATTGCCGGAAACATTCAACGTCGCCACTCATTTCGTGGACCGCAACGTTCAGGAGGGCCGCGGCGTGAAAGTCGCCATCGAGTGCGGCGACGAGCGGGTGACGTATCAGCAGCTTCTGGAAAATACCAACCGCGTTGGCAATGCCCTGCTTGCGCTCGGTGTACGACCTGAGGAGCGCGTGCTGCTTTTGCTGCTCGACACGCCGGAATTCCTTTATACCTTTTTCGGCGCCATCAAAATCGGGGCCGTCGCCGTTCCGGTCAACACGCAAGCAAAACCGCAGGACTACGAATACATTCTCAACGATTGCCGCGCTCGCGTCGCGATCATCAGCGAACCATTGCTGCCCCATTTGCAATCCATTCCGAAAGAAAAACTCCGTTACTTGCAAGAAATTGTGGTCAGCGAAGTAAAGCAGGATCTGCCAGCACAAGCTCGGCCAGCGCATGGACATCACTCTCTACAAAATCTGATGGTCACCGCCTCAGCAAAACTGGAAGCCGCTTTTACGAGCAAAGACGAGCCTGCGTTCTGGCTCTACTCCTCAGGAAGCACGGGCGCGTCCAAAGGCTGCGTCCATCTGCATCACGACATGGTCGTATGCTGCGAGCTGTACGCAAAAGGCATTTTGCAAATGGAGGAGAGCGACCGCTGCTTCAGCGTCGCGCGTTTGTTCTTCGCCTATGGCCTCGGCAACGCTGGCTACTTCCCTCTCGGTTGCGGCGCCACAACGATTCTTTCTCCCGTGCGCCCCACGCCCGCCTCAATTTACGCCGACATCGAACGCTACCGTCCTACTTTGTTTTTCTCCGTGCCCACGAATTTCGCAGCACTGCTTGCCCATCACCGGGAAGATGGGCGTGAGTTTGATCTTTCAAGCGTCCGCCACGCGATTTCCGCCGGCGAATCGCTGCCCGCGCCGCTATTTCACCGCTTCAAAGAACGGTTCGGCGTAGAAATTCTCGATTCGCTCGGCTCGACGGAAACTTTGCAGATGGTCATCGCGAATCGTCCCGGCGAAGCGAAACCGGGCTCGAGCGGAAAGATCATTCCCGGGTACGAAGCCAAAATCGTCGACGAGCAAGGCGACGCGGTCGCTCCCAAGGAAATCGGCGATCTCATGATCAAAGGAGATTCCACGTGCTCGGGCTACTGGAACAAACACGAAAAGACCAAGGAAACATTTGTGGGCGACTGGTTCCGAACCGGGGACAAATACTTTCAAGACGAAGAGGGTTACTTCTGGTATGCGGGCCGATCCAACGACGTCTTTAAAGTTCACGGCCTCTGGCTCAGTCCCGCGGAAGTCGAGAGCGCACTGATCACGCATCCTGCCGTCCGTGAAGCAGCCGTGGTGGCTCGCGTGGACGCAGACGGACTCACCAAATCGGCTGCGTATGTGGTGCTAAGCCCGGAAGCTCTGCCGAGCGATCAACTGGCTAGTGAACTTCAGGAGATGGTTGGAAAAAAGATCGGCGGCTACAAAAGGCCTCATTGGATCGAATTTCTACCGGAGATTCCCAAAACAGCCACAGGGAAATTTCAGCGATTCAAGCTGCGCGAACTGCATGAGCGGCAGGCCCACGACCTTTCGTAGAACGAAAAATCTTCAGGAATAAAAGAGACCCGCATCGGCGGACAAGGCCGCAAGTGCGGCTGTGGAAGCGGTGGGTCCTTGAACGACAAAACGCCGATGGTAGAGGAGCAGGGCACGCAATCCGGCAAGCTCTTCGCCGCCGCCGGCTCGCCCGGGACCGCCATGCAGACAGCTCGGCACGACGTTACCGTGGCCAGTGAATTGCGTGCCGACGTTGGAATCAACAATCATGATGCGGCCATGCAAATCGCCAATGCCAAGGACAACCGTTTGAAGAAACGCGGGATCATTCGCAAAAATCGAAGCGACGAGTGAACCCAGGCCGCGGCGCGCCATCGCAATGAGATCTTCCACTCCATCGTAGGCGACAAGCGTAGCGACCGGGCCGAATACTTCGACGTCGTGCACTAATTTCGCGTCGAGCCCTTCTTCGCAAGCGAGCAAAGTTGGCTGGACGAATGCGGATTTTTGCGCATCGGCATCGACCGGCTGGAAATTCTCATCGCCGCCATACAAAACGCTGCACTCCTGCTTCAATTGCTTCAGTCCTGCATAACAAGCAGCCTGCTGCGCCTTGTTCACGACCGGCCCGACTCGCACTTCGGCATTTCGCGGGTTGCCGACTTTCAGGGAGCTCAGTTTTGCGACGATGGCATCGCCAAGAGGTTTCAGATGTTGCCGCGGGACCAGCACGCGCCGAATAGCCGTGCATTTCTGACCGGCCTTGAGCGTCATCTCACGCACCACTTCTTTGACGAGAAGTTCGAACAAATCCGTTCCGGGAGCGGCGTCGGGTCCGAGAATCGTTGAGTTGATGCTGTCGGCTTCGATGTTGACGCGCACGGAACGATGCAGGACATTCGGATTCGAACGAATGCGCGCAGCGGTGTCCGCTGAACCGGTGAAGGAAACGATGTCGCATTCGGAGACGTGATCGAGAATGTCGCGCGCGGAACCGCAGAGGATCGAGATTGCTCCCGGTGGCAAGATATTTGCTTTCACGATGTCTTCGACGATGCGGTGTGCCAGCCAGGCCGTGGGCGAAGCGGGCTTGATCACCATGGGCACGCCGGAGAGCAACGCAGGAGCAGCCTTTTCACACACGCCCCAAGCTGGGAAATTAAACGCGTTGATAAAAACCGCGACGCCTTTTGTCGGCAACAGAAAATGCTGGCCGACGAAAACGCCTGTCTTGGAAATGGAAACGGGAGCACCTTCCTTTAGAATTTTTCCATCGGCAAGGGCCTGGCCGATTTTTGCATAATACTTGAGCGTATATATTGCGCCGTCCACATCGAAGGAGGCGTCGGCTTGGTTCGCGCCGAGATTCAGCAAGGAGATTCGAAAGTATTCGTCGCGATTTGCGGAAAGAGTTTCGGCGATCTCGGAGAGCAGATCCGCGCGATAGCGATAGGTGAGCGCTCGAAGGGCCGGGCCGCCGTTCGAACGGGCGAACTCGAGCGCAGCTTTGACGTCGACGCCCTGCGAAGAAATGCGGGCGAGTTCTTCTCCGGTGACCGGATCGACAAGGGCCTCGCCCGGACCGGCGCCCTCCTGCCAGTTCCCAGAGACATAGTTCGACAGATTCATTTGCGATCCTCCACCATGGCGCGACGTCTGTTGGAATCTCCGCGCCGTTGGAATCTTTGCACAAATCGAAGCCAGTTCGAAATCCGGGACTGCCGGAGCCCTAGAACGGGAGATGATAGCACGAGACCAGCACAATAGTGCATGTTCTTAGACGAAGGCTAGGCCATAGGGAAGTGGCTACTCCAGGGCCACAACTCAATAAGTATATTACTTTTAATAATTTACGAAAAACTGCAGGGAAGAGATCTTAGGAGTTAGCGGAATGTGCCCGGCATCACATTGTTGTACTTGACCTAGCGACGAGTACATGCGGTATACTGCAGCTGCGATTCGAACTATCTTTACTATACTGCCGTGCAGACCAGCTTCCATTCGAGAGACAGCGCTGCCCCACGCGTATCCCCGCGTTCGAATGACGAGTTTCTACTTTTTCTTGGGAAGCGAGTGCGGGAATTGCGGAACCGGAGAGGGCTGACGCGCAAGATGATGGCGCGCGAGGCGGTGGTGTCGGAACGGCATCTTGCGCAGCTCGAGGCCGGCGAAGGAAACATTTCGATCGTGCTTTTGCGGCGGATCGCGGCGGCGCTGCACGTTTCGCTGGCGGAACTCTTCGCCGCGGAAGCGGAGACGCGACACGAAAAAGTCTTGATTCAGCGGTTTCTTGAACGCCTTCCAGCGCACCGCGTCGAAGATGCGATGGCACGTTTGCTGCGCGAATTTGGGGAGGAAGAGGCGGAGCGGCGCAAGCGCGTGGCGCTCATCGGATTGCGCGGAGCGGGCAAATCCACTTTGGGCTTACGCTTGAGCGAGGAAACAAAGGTTCCTTTTATCGAGCTGGATCGCGAGATTGAGAAGGATACAGGCATGCCGCTTGGAGAGATTTTTTCGCTCTACGGGCAAACGGGATATCGCGCCATCGAAAAGCGCTTGTTGGAGCGCGTCTTGCGTGAGCACGAGCGGGCGATTCTTTCGGTAGGCGGCGGCGTTGTCTCCGAAAAAGAGACCTACGACTACCTGCTTGCGAATTGCTACACGATTTGGATCAAGGCGCGGCCCGAGGAGTACATGGCGCGCGTAATCGCGCAAGGTGATTTGCGGGTGATGGGCGGAAGCAATCAGGCGATGGAAGACTTGCGACGGATACTGGAAGCGCGGGAGCCGCTCTATCGGAAGGCGGACATGTATCTGGACACCTCCGGGAATTCGGTGGACGAGAGTTTTGCCAAATTGAAGGCTGCATTGCAGGCGAACGAGAAGTAGAACGAGAGGCAGGAGGATCAAGTGGACGTGGCAGCAACGGAGCAACTTCAGGCAAAAGTGGAACCGCCGGACTACCGGACGGATCCCAGCAAATACAAACATTGGAAGCTCAGCTTCGACGGCCCGGTGGCGACCTTGACGATGGACGTGGCGGAAGACGGTGGAATCCGGCCGGGGTACAAGCTGAAGCTGAATTCTTACGATCTTGGCGTGGACATCGAGCTGCACGATGCGCTGCAGCGGATTCGTTTCGAGCATCCGGAGATTCGTTCGTTGATCATCACCAGCGGCAAGAACCGGATTTTTTGTTCCGGGGCAAACATTTATATGCTGGGCCTCTCTTCGCACGCGTGGAAAGTGAACTTCTGTAAATTCACGAACGAAACACGAAATGGGATTGAGGATTCGAGCGCGCACTCGGGACTGAAATTCATTGCGGCGTGCAATGGAACGACAGCGGGAGGCGGGTACGAACTGGCGCTGGCTTGCGACGAGATTATTCTGGTGGATGACCGGTCGTCCGCGGTTAGTTTGCCGGAGCTGCCGCTGCTAGGAGTTTTGCCGGGCACCGGGGGACTGACGCGCGTTACAGACAAGAGAAAAGTTCGGCGAGATTACGCGGACATGTTCTGCACAAATCCGGACGGTGTACGTGGGCAGAGAGCGAAGGATTGGCGGCTTGTGGATGAGGTGGTGAAGACGCAGCAATTTGCGGAGCACGTGAAGCAGCGTGCTCTGAAGCTGGCGGAGGCGAGCGATCGTCCCGTTGGAGCGAAGGGCATAGAGCTGACGCCCGTGAAACGAACGGTGGACGAAGCCGGCGTGCATTATGAGTTTGTGGACGCGCAGGTGAATCGTGAAGCGCGCACGGTGATGTTGACGGTTCGCGCGCCGGAGGCCGTTCCGGCGTACACCATCGAGGGTGCGCTTACAGCTGGCGCGGGTTGGTGGCCGCTGCAGATGGCGCGGGAACTGGATGACGCAATCCTGACGCTGCGAACGACGGAACTTGATTTGGGGTTGTGGATCCTGAAAGCAACGGGAAATCCCGAGGCCGTGCTGGCAGCGGACGAATTTCTTTTGAATCATCAAGACAATTGGTTTGTGCGCGAAGTCTTGGGAATGATGCGGCGAACGTTTGCGCGGATTGATGTTTCTTCGCGTTCTTTGTATGCGATTGTCGAGCCGGGTTCGTGCTTTGCGGGGACGTTGTTCGAACTGGCGCTTGCTGCGGACCGCGTGTACATGCGCGATTCGCAAGACGCTGAGAGTGTGGCACGTGTTGTCCTCTCGCGGATGAATTTTGGAGCGCTGCCGATGGTGAACGGTCTTTCGCGAATGGCGGCGCGGTTCTATCAAGATGCCGGGCAGATCGAAAAGCTGCGAGGGTTGGTTGGAAAAACATTGAGCGTTCATGATGCGATGGATGCAGGGCTGGTAACGGCGGCGCCGGATGATTTGGATTGGGATGATGAGATTCGGCAGGCGCTGGAATCTCGCGCGGCGCTTTCGCCGGATGCGTTGACGGGGCTTGAAGCGAATTTGCGTTTTGGAATGAATGAAACGCTGGAGACGCGCGTTTTCGGGCGATTGTCAGCCTGGCAAAACTGGATTTTCATTCGTCCGAACGCCGTGGGAACAAACGGCGCGCTGAAGGTTTATGGGACAGGGGCGCCGGTGAAGTTTAATTGGGAAAGAGTTTGAGAAAAAGAAGTAAAGAAGTGATGACATAAAGAAGTAAGGAAAGACCATCGGAGCGGAGAACCATCATGATTGATTACACAGAAAAAATTCCAAATAACGTGGATTTAGGGAGAGACCGCGGCTTGCAGCGCGCGCTGGAACATTGGCAGCCTGCGTACATGGGCTGGTGGTACGACATGGGGCCGAACGAGAGCCACAATTATGAAGTCTACCTGCGGACGGCGATCAGCGTAGAGCCGGATGGATGGGCGCAGTTCGGCTACGTGAAGATGCCGGAATATCGCTGGGGAATTTTTTTGCAGCCTCGCGACGAAAAGCGCGAAGTCAATTTCGGAATTCACAAAGGGCAGCCGGCTTGGCAGGAAGTGCCTGGAGAATACCGCTCGACGCTGCGGCGCGTGATTGTGACGCAGGGGGATACGGAGCCGGCTTCCGTGGAACAGCAGCGGCTGTTGGGATCGTCTTGTCCTTCGATGTATGACCTGCGAAATATTTTTCAGGTGAATGTGGAAGAGGGGCGGCACTTGTGGGCGATGGTGTATTTGCTGCACCGCTATTTTGGGCGCGATGGGCGCGAAGAGGCGGAGGCGCTGCTGGCGCGGCGATCGGGGGACGCGGACAATCCGCGAATTCTTGGCGCGTTTAATGAACCGACGCCGGATTGGCTGGCTTTTTACATGTTTACGTTCTTTACGGACCGCGACGGCAAGTTTCAATTGTGCGCGCTGGCGGAATCGGGCTTCGATCCGCTATCGCGGACTTGCCGGTTCATGCTGACCGAGGAAGCGCACCACATGTTCGTCGGAGAGACGGGCGTGACGCGCATCATCAAGCGCACCTGCGAAGTGATGAAAGAAAACAAAGTGGAAGATCCAGTGCAGGTGAGGACGCTCGGAGTGATCGATCTGCAGACGATTCAGCGATACTTGAATTTTCATTACAGCGTGACGCTGGACCTGTATGGATCGGATGTCTCGTCTAACGCGGCGAACTACTTCACTAATGGACTGAAGGGACGCTTTCGCGAGACGAAGCTCGACGACGATCACGTGCTGAGCGAGGCTGAATACCCAGTGTACGAAGTGATTGGCGACAAGATCGTGAAGAAGAATGTTCCGGCGCTGACGGCGCTGAACGAGCGTTTGCGCGACGATTATATCGAGGAGATTGCGGACGGAGTGGGGAGATGGCAGCGTGTGATTGACGAAGCCGGCATACCTTTCAAGCTGACCTTGCCTCACAAGGGATTTCACCGAGCGATTGGAAATTTCGCGGGACACCACATCAGCGTGGACGGAGACGTCTTGACCGCTGAGGCCTGGGACAAGCGCAAACACGAATGGCTGCCGAGCCCGGCGGACGAGAAGTTCGTACAGTCGCTGATGACGGGGCGCGTCGTGGAGCCGGGGAAATTTGCGAACTGGATCGCGCCGCCGCTTCGAGGAATCAACAGCAAGCCGCTGGATTTTGAATATGTGCGGTTCAACTGACGGACGGCGATTCCCTTTTCCAAGGAAAACTATTCGTGCAGCCCATTATCGACATTCACATTCACATCATGCCGTACCACATGATGAAGCCGTCCGCGATGGATTTGATGAAGCGCGGGCGGAAAGACTACGCGGATGTGATGCGCTACTGCGAGGATCCCAAAGCGTTTCTGGTGCACCTGGATAGCCTCGGAATCGAGCGCGCGGGGCTGATCAATTACGTTGCGCCGAAGATTATCGGATTCACGCCGGACGTGAATGATTGGAGCGCGAAGTATTGCAGCGCCGCGCCGGATCGTTTAATTGCGTTCGGTGGCGTGTTGCCTGGAACCGTTCCCGATGCGGGTGTCGAGGTGGATCGCATGGCGAAGATTGGAATTCGCGCGATCAAGCTGCATCCTTCGCATCAGGTGCTGGCGCCGAATTCGTATATGAACGGAAACAAGGATTTGGCCGCGATTTATGAGCGGGCGCAGGCGAACGGTCTTCCGGTGATGATTCATACGGGGACCTCGATTTTCCCCGGTGCGAGAAATCTACACGCGCAGCCGATGTTGTGCGACGACGTGAGCATTGATTATCCGGATCTGGTCGTGATCCTGGCGCATGGCGGCAGGCCGCTCTGGATGAACGAGGCCTTTTTTCTGGTGCGGCGGCACAAGAATATGTACATGGACATTTCCGGGATTCCACCGCAGAAACTGATGGAATATTTTCCGCGGATTGAAGATATTGCCGACAAGGTTCTGTGGGGAACGGATTGGCCGGGGCCGGGAGTGCCGGAGATCAGGGGGAACCTCGAGAAGTTTCATGCGCTGCCGATTGGGGCAGAGGCCAAGCGGAAGATTTTGTACGACAATGCGGCGCGGCTGTTTCCGCGATAAGAAATGTTTCGGAGAGAAGTGAATGAGCCTGGTTACGTTGCCAAAGGAATCGCAAAAGACAGCGCACATCCGCTTGACGCTGAACGGCGAAATGACGGACGTCTCGTTTGCGCCATACAAGACCTTGCTGGAAGTGCTCCGTGAGGATTTGGGCCACACGGGAACGAAGCATGGATGTGAACTCGGCGAGTGCGGAGCTTGCGCTGTTGTGGTGGATGGCAAAGCGGTTCTCTCCTGTTTACTGCTGGCGATCGAGTGCGACAAGAAAGTTGTGCTGACTGTCGAAGGGCTGGGAGCAGACGGAAAGTTGCATCCCCTGCAAGAGGCCTTCGCGGCTTTGGGGGCGGCGCAGTGCGGGTATTGCACGCCTGCAATTTTGGTGACCGCGAAAGCTCTGCTTGACCAGAATCCGAATCCTTCGCGAGATGAGATTCGCGAAGCATTGTCTGGGAATTTGTGCCGGTGCACGGGTTATCAGCAGATTTTCGAAGCCGTGGAAGCGGCGATGGTGAAGATCGCGGGCGAGCACAATGGCTGACGAGAAACAGATGCACGTGATCGGCGTTGCGCGGCGGCGAGTGGACGCGCGCGCGAAAGTTACGGGGCAGACGCGCTTTGCCGACGATATTGCTTTGCCGCGGATGGCGTATTGCAAATTGCTGCGGTCGCCGCATCCGCATGCGCGCATTAAGAAGATCGATACTTCGCGGGCCGCGGCTCATCCCGGAGTTTATTTGGTCCTCAGCGGGAAAGATCTCCCCATCGAATATGGCATTTTGCCGGTGAGCCAAGACGAGCAAGCACTATGCGTGGACCATGTACGACACGTGGGCGATCCGGTGGCAGCTGTGATTGCGCGGGAAGAATTGACGGCGTTCGAGGCGCTGGAATTGATCGATGTCGAATACGATTTGCTGACGACGATTGCCGATCCGGAAGAGGCGTTGGCAACACCCGCGCCGCGGATTCATGACTACGGAGAAGTAGGTAATATTCACAAGCGCGTATCGCTGGAATTCGGAGACGTAGAGCAAGGATTTGCGGAAGCGGATCAAGTTTTTGAGGATACGTTTTTTTATCAAGGCAACACGCACCTGCCGATCGAGCAACACGCGTCCGTCGCGATAAAGGACCCCGATGGAAAACTGACGATTTGGAGCAGCACCCAAACGCCGCATTATTTGCACCGTGCGCTCGCCAAAGTCTTGCAGATGGCGCCAGGACATATTCGCGTGATCGCTACGCCGAACGGAGGCGGATTTGGCGGGAAGAGCGATCCGTTTAATCACGAGATTGTGGTGGCCAAGGCCGCGCTGCTGCTGGACCGGCCGGTGAAAATCTGTTTGACGCGCGAAGAAGTGTTTTATTGCCATCGGGGGCGGCATCCGGTGCTGATGAAATTCAAAACGGGCGTGAAGCGCGACGGCACGATTACCGGGATGCATTTGCAGACGCTGATCGATGGCGGCGCGTATGGATCGTATGGCGTGGCGAGCACGTTTTATACCGGCGCGCTGCAGACGGTGACGTATCACGTTCCGCGGTACAAATTTCAAGGATGCCGGACATTTACGAATAAGCCGCCGTGCGGACCGAAACGCGGGCATGGGACGGTGCAGCCGCGGTTCGGGCAAGAGGTGCAACTCGACAAAATTGCGGAGAAATTGAGCATTGATCCCGCAGACTTACGGCTGCGCATAGCCGAGAGTTCGAATGCAGTAACGGCGAATTTTTTTCGCTTGAGCGTCGTTAATCTTTCGGAATGTATTCGCCGGGTTGTCGCGAAATCCGATTGGAAAGAGAAATTTCGCAAGTTGCCGGAGGGACGCGGCGTTGGCCTAGCTTGCTCCGCGTATCTTACGGGGGCAGGGCTACCGATTTATTGGAACAAAATGCCGCACTCGGGAGTGCACATAAAGTTCGATCGCGGCGGCGGCGTGGCGGTTTTTTGCGGAGCGACGGAGATTGGTCAAGGTTCGGACGATGTGCTCGCGGGAATCGTCGCGGAAGTTTTAGGGCTGGAGACTTTTGACGTTCGTTTGTTCACAGGCGACACGGACTTAGGGCCGGTCGATTTGGGTTCTTACTCCAGCAGAGTGACGATCATGGCGGGTAACGCGGCGTTGCAGGCAGCCGAGCGCGGTCGAGACATTATTGCTCAAGCAGTGGCCGAGAAACTAGACGTTCCGATTGAGCGATTGTGCTTCGCCGGGAAACGCGTTTTTGATTTGTCCGCGCCGGAAAAAGGCTTCACGTTTGCCGAGGCCGTGTGTTTGACGGAAGCGCGGTTTGGAACGATTGGCACGATGGGTTCGTACACGCCGCCGAAGTCTCCAGCGCTCTACAAGGGCGGAGGTGTTGGACCGTCGCCGACGTATTCGTACACGGCCGCGGTGGTCGAGGTTGCCGTTAATCCGGCAACGGGATGGATTACGGTACCGAAGATTTGGATCGCGCACGATATTGGACGCGCACTGAATCCGGCGCTGGTGAGAGGGCAGGTCGAGGGAAGCGTGTACATGGGGCTGGGCGAAGCGCTGATGGAGGAGCAGGAGTTTCGGCGGCTTCCGAAAAAACTTTCGCACGCACTGGTGCACAAATTTCCTTCGATGCTGGAGTACAAGAGCCCAACGTCGCTGGACATGCCGGAAGTGATCACGGAATTGATCGAAGAGCCAGATCCGCGTGGGCCGTTTGGCGCGAAGGAAGTCGGGCAAGGGCCGTTGTTGCCGATTATGCCGGCGGTGGCGAACGCAGTGTATGACGCGGTGGGTGTAAGGATTGACGAAGTGCCAATCACGCCCGAGAAAATCATGAAGGCGCTCGCGGAGAAGAAAGCAGGACGCGAGCCGCGATTTGGGCCGAGCCACTTTCCGCAAGTCGATTGGCCGGAGGCGCTACGTGTTCCTCCACCCTGGGATGGCGGAGACGGCCATGCGGTGAATGATGTCCCGCGCCCAGCGAAGCCGAGGGATGAAAGAGAAAAGGTGGTGCTGCACTCATGATGCGGCTGCCACTTTTCGAGTTTCGCGCGCCGCACTCTATTGGGGAGGCGGCGCGGATTTTGGACGGCGAGGGGTCACAAGCCATGCCGCTGGCCGGCGGCACGGATCTGCTTCCAAATATGAAGCGCCGGCAGCAGGTTCCCCGGACGCTGATAAGCCTGCGAGGCATAGAAGAGCTGACTCACGTTCGATTGGAGCATTCTGGGTCAAGGCTTGGAGCGTGCCTCACGCTTTCTGAAATCGCCGCGGATGCGCGCTTTCGAAATGGCTTGACCGCGCTGGCGCAAGCGGCTTCGCTGGTTGCTACCCCGCATATTCGGAACATGGCGACTCTTGGCGGGAATCTTTGCCTCGATACGCGGTGCAATTACTACGACCAGAACTATGAATGGCGAAAGGCAATCAACTTTTGCTTGAAGAAAGATGGCGATACGTGCTGGGTGGCGCCGGGAAGTCCGAAGTGCATGGCGGTCTCTTCGACGGATACGGCGCCGGCGTTGATCGCCCTTGGCGCGCGAGTTTGCCTGGTGTCCCGAGAAGGACAACGCGAAGTCCTGCTTGCGGATCTTTACAACAACGATGGCGCGGACTACATCAAGCGAAAACCCAACGAAATCCTGGCGGAAATTGCACTGGATGCCTCGCACGGCTGGAAGAGCACTTATTGGAAGCTGCGGCGGCGTGGGTCGTTTGATTTTCCGGTGTTGTCGGTAGCGGCCGCCGCGCGAATTTCCGTCAGCGGCGTGGTAGAAGAAGCGCGCATCGTGATTGGCTCCGCGGCGTCGCGGCCGTTGGTTGCCGCGGAAGCGGCAAAGTCTCTTGTGGGACGTTTGCTGAATGCGGAATCGATCGGAGAAGCTGTCATTCTAGCGGCTCGCATCGCCAAGCCGCTGGACAACACGGACTTCGATATGAGCTGGCGCAAAAAAGTGACTGGGGAGTTTGTGACAAACGCGTTGCGAGAATTGCGTGGCGATGATGTGCGGCGCGAACGCGACAGTTACATGCGCGCAAGTTCGCTTTGACCGGAAAAAATCTGCATTGATCTGCGTCGCGTCTCGCTAACAATAAGTGCTTTGGCACATGGACCGCAGACGGCGGGGCAACCCCGCCGCTACATGGTGGGTGACACGTCAGGCGGAGACGCTAAGACCAGAAGCGGAATTGCTGGAACCACTGGTGACAGAGGAGCCGTTTCCGCCGGTAAACTGCAAGAAATCCTGCTGCAGTGCGCTGTATGTCTGCTGAGCCGCGGTGAGGTTTCCGGTCTGAAGTTCTTGACTCAAGTCTCCGAAGAGAGTCGCGGGACCGCTTTGCTGCGTGGTTGCTTGCGAGCCTTCCGCGTGCTGATGATGGTGCCGATGGCCAGTCACTGCACCCTGCTTGAGGTCCTGTTGGAGCGTCGAAAAATCCGATTGAGCCGCCGAGAGATTACCGGTCTTGAGATCCTGGGCTAGTTGCGCGAATGTCTGAGACACGGGGCTGGTCGATTGCGCGGCGCTCTGCGTAACCGCCGCGGCGTTTTGCTGCTGGCTGGGGACTAGTTGTTGCAGCGCGGAAAAATCATTTTGTGCCTGGGACAAGTTGCCGGATTGAAGATCCTGGCCCAACTGCTGAAACCCTTTTTGAATTTGCTGGAACTTGTTCTGCACCGCCGTAGAATTCAATCCGGCGAAAAAGCTGTTTGCTGAGATTCCTGATACGGACATATAAGTCTTCTTTCATCCTGGCCGAGAAAGTGTTTGGAGTCTCTGGTCTTACAAATAGACCACAGGCCGATCGCACGTTTCGTCCAATGCGGATTGGCACATTGCGATTAACCAAGTGAGGCACGATGGCCAATTCCAGCAACTTCTATTGCACGGAGTCTGCCAATGGAGGCATCGTACTCCAGCACGGCGGAGATTGAATCCTTGGGGTTTATTTCCATTCAATGACACAGGATAGGAAGTCTCGCCGGCCGGTAGGCAAGAAAGGCCTGCACGAAATTGATCCGGACGGCAAATTTTGACACTTGGAGCAGCGGTCCCGGCTGTGATGAAAGTCGTCCGATCTAAAACTCCACGTGCAGGCGCAACGTCGGGACGAGAACGGGCCCGCGGTCGCGGTTGTAGCCTGGATTGTTGATGTGTTGCAGCCCAAATGCCGGGTAAATGCCGCGCCACGCGTGCAGCGTGTAGTAAGTCTCAATAATATTTTCGCGGCCGTAGTTCAGGCGGCCATCCCCTAATAGAAATCCGTTGCCACCGAGGGCGAAATACTCTTGATGGACAAGCGAGATTCCGTTGGAAACAAAAACAACGCCGGCGCGGTCCCACTTGCGATGCCAGGCTTTTCCGTTGAATCCGACGCCGATCTGTGCGGTTTGATCCACTTCTGTGTAGACGTAGGACTCGTGTTCTCCTTCGTTCCAGCCCCAGCGGCCGAAAACGCCGAGCCAGTCGTTCAGAGGCTGCTCGAAGTTCGCACTAAAGCCGTACTTGATGGTGGTCCGGAGCGGGTGCGCGGTGATTTCCGGCTTCGGAGTCAGACCGGCTTGAAAATTGTCGATGGCCTGCTGGTAATCGCCCATGTTCGCGTGATTCACGAACGTGAGCAGCCGAAGAGTACCTTGCTGATGGAGAATCGTCTCTCTGTGAAATTCTATCTCGAAATTCTCCGCGTGCGCACGAGCCATGTCCGCGTCCAGATGAATCCCGTTAGCGACTTTGGGCATTAGGGCTTCGGCGAAGCGCAGAGTCCACCAGCGGTCGTGGTATTCAAACATGGTGGCGAAAGTGTAGCCGCGAGTGTCTGCTGCGTAGTCATTCGAGCCGGCATTGTCTACGGTCCAGTTCAGGAACTGGAAATTGGAATCGCTTCCATAGGAATTAGTGTCAAAGAAATCGGCCAGGCTGAATTTGCCGAAGCGAATCTCAATGCGGCGCTCGGGCAGTTCATGAAAAACAGAAAAGGCAGTTTGGTCCACCGCTTTTTTTGTGCGGCCGAGAGGGATGATCTGGTGGAGCATCAGGCGCGCGATATAAGGTGCTTTGCTTGAGCGTAGGATTTCGCACCACATCGAGGTTCGTGAAACCCGCAAGGCCCAGCGCTTCGCCAATGCCGTGTCCGCCAGTCTCCTGCACGTCGCAAAGCAACGCCGTGGTGTTCGTAAGCCGCAGGCCAGTGAGAAGTGTGAGCACGCGGGAACTGGCGTCCTGTGCCTCGGGAGTGAGACTATTTTGTCCCTGGTAGGGCGAATGAAACGCGGGGTGCCATTGCGAGATGATGTTGACCTGGCCGGAAAGCCAGAGCCGGTCCATCTCCGGATGCGGAAACATCACGGGAAGCGGATCGGAGGAAGAAGGAGACTGGGCGTCCGCCGGAGAATTCTGCTGAGGCGGAACCGGATCCTGTGGAGCCGCCTGGGACACTGCGGACGAAAGATTTGCAAGGCACAGGCAGGCGAGAAAGGCCAGCCGCCTTGCAAATGTGGACCTGCTGAGGGAATGGGCTCGAGCGGATTGCGTCGGCATGGATAATGCTGGCCGCTGGGAGCTTCGGAAGGAGGCTTGGACCGAACCCAGGAATGCGCTAAGGGAGAACAAAGGTCAGCTCAAGGATGAAGCGGGGTTATGTCCGAAGGCAGGAAAGCGAGGGAAATCGTCAGGAAAAAAGCGGGATCCAGAGAACGAAAGTGGCGGAAATCCGGGAGGCCCGCTGCGAGGGACCTGAAAGTAGTCATTTCTCCTCGCACTTTTCGAGGCCATCCGACTTCTTCACCACACGCCGTGGTTTTCGTGCCTCCAGCCGGGCGCGCCCATCCTTCACAAATCCGACGAAGCGCTGCGCTAATTCCTGAATTCGTGCGGACTGGCGCCGATCGATGGCTTCCGTTGGAATGAGTTCGGAGCCGACGCCGATGGCCGTAGCTCCCGCAAAAATAAAATTGGCCGCCGTCTGTTGATTCACACCACCCGCGGCGATCAACGGAATTTGTGGAAAAGGCGCCTTCAGGGCTTTGATGTAACTGTCGCCTCCGACTTGCGCGCACGGGAAGACTTTGACGAAGTCGGATCCCGCCCGCCACGCTGAAATCACTTCGGTGGGGGTCAAAGCGCCTCCGAGAACGGCGATGTTTGCTTTGGAAGCGAATTCAATGATCGCCAGATCGAACCCCGGACTAGTCAAGAAACTGGCTCCGGCATCGACGCACTTTCGGGCCATTTGGGTATCCAAAATGGTTCCGGCGCCAACGAGCATCTTGGGATGAAAACGAACCAGATGAGAAATCAGGTCGATTGCGCCTTCGACCGTCATGGTGATTTCCACGATCGGCACTCCGCCATGCGACACCGACTCCGCTGCAAAGTGAGCGTCATCGGCAGAGCAAACTCTGACGGCTGGAACGATGCCAATCTCCTGAATAAGGGCGCACACTTCCGTCTTGTTCATGGTGCGAGTCCTTCCGGTGGCTGGGCGTGCCTCATTTCGAACCGTACAGAAACCCGGCACTGGGAAATAATTTTTCCACCTGCGCCTTCGGTCGAGAAGCCCTTTCTATGCTACTCGCAAAACTCCTCAGACGGCCTCCTCAGGTTGCGGAAGCTTATCACCATCGCGAGCGAACCAAACGTAAAGAGTCGGCAGCAGAAAAACGCCCATCACCAGGCCAAAAATCAAGCCACCGACGATCACGATAGCGAAGGGGCGCTGCGAATCGGAGCCGATTCCGTGCGACAGTGCGGCCGGAAGCAGGCCCAGCGTCGCGACTAACATGGTCATCATGATGGGCCGAAGCCTTAGCACAGCTCCTTCGGCCGCGGATTCTTCGATCGTGTAACCTTTGGCGCGCAACTGATTGATGTATTCGAGCATGATGACTCCGGTTTGCACTGAAACGCCGAAAAGCGCGAGAAAACCGACTCCGGAAGAAACGCTGAGGTTCGTACCGGTGGCAAGCAGAGCGAGCAAGCCGCCGAACGGAGCCATCGCGACGTTGATCATGATGAGCAGTGCCCATTTCATAGACTTGAACATCGTGTACAGGATAATAAAAATCACCAGAATGGTGAGTGGCAGCACTAGCATAAGCCGTCGCTGTGCTCTCTTCTGGCTTTCGTATTCGCCCGCCCAATCGAACGTATAGCCTGGCGGCAATTTGACTCCAGCGTTGACCTTTTTAATCGCTTCTTCCACGGTGCCGCCCAAATCCCTGCCGCGTACGCTGTACTTCACCGCGACATAACGCGAGTTCGCTTCGCGGTAGATTTCCGAGCCGCCGTCGGAAACGCTGATCTTCGTCAACTGACCAAGCGAGACGCGCTCGCCAGCAGGAGAGAGCAACCGAATTTTTTCGATAGCCTCGCGTGTGTCGCGAAATTCCGGCAGGTACCGCAGGACGAGGTCATATCTCTGCTCTCCAATGAGCACCTGGCTGAGGGCGTTACCGCCGACAGCCGTCTGGATTGCGTCCTGGACGTCGGAGACATTGATCCCGTACCGCGAGGCTTGGTCACGGTCAACGGCAAAATCGAGATTCGGCTGCCCGAGGAGCCGAAACAGACCAAGATCCTCAACACCGCGCACGCTCCGCATGATGCTGACGACCTGATCGCCCTTCTCTTCAAGTGTTTTGAGATCATCTCCATAGATCTTCACGGCGAGCGCGCCTTTGACACCGCTGACGGCTTCTTCCAGATTGTCGGAGATGGGCTGAGAAAAGTTCCAGATCACGCCTGGGATTTTCTCGAGCTCGCGATCCATCGCGGCAATGAGCTTCTCTTTGTCCTCGTGAAACACGGGACGCCATTTTTCCTTGGGGAGAAGGTCGACGAAATATTCCGTATCGAAAAAGCCGGTCGTGTCCGTGCCATCGTCGGGGCGTCCGATTTGATCGACCACTTGCGGGACTTCGGGAAAGGAGCAGAGAACTTGCCGGGCTCTTTCTGCAACACGCGCGCTTTCGGTCGGACCCGTGCTCGGAGCCAGCGTTCCGCGAACCCATATGGCGCCCTCATCCAGGTGCGGTAGAAATTCCGAGCCGATGACGCCGCTAAATCCCAGGAAAATAGCCAACGCGAAAGATAAACCTGCGGCTCCCACCGTTACTGGCCGGTGGCGAATCGACCAGGTGACCGCCTTCCTGTAGCGAAGAGTCAGGTAGCGCATCGGAGGGTTATCCCACTCCTTGACTCCCAAACGAAAAAGAAGACTTGCGAGGGCTGGAGCCACCAGCATGGAAAACATCAGAGCGCCTAGCAGAGCGAAAACAACTGTCCAAGCCATAGGCTTGAACAACTTTCCTTCGACGCGCTGCAAAGTGAAAATCGGAAGATAGGCTGTGATGATAATGGCGATGGCGTAGAAAACCGGGCGCTGCACTTCATGGGCCGCCAGGCGAATCTGTTCCAGGGGAGTGCCCCGTTCGGATTCCCGGCGATTTAAATGGCGGACAATGTTTTCGATCATCACCACCGCGCCATCAACGACCATTCCGAAATCCAGAGCTCCCAAAGACAGCAGATTCGCGGAGATATGACGCAAGTCCAGACAAATGGACGCAAATAACAATGCGAATGGAATCGTCAATGCCACGATAACGGCGGCGCGCGCGTTGCCGAGGAACAGGAAAAGAATGATGACGACGAGGATCATGCCCTCGGTGAGGTTGTGCATGACGGTGTGCGTGGTGTAGTGCACCAGGTCGTCGCGATCCAGGTAAGGAACGATCTTCACACCTCGAGGCAGGATGTGATCGTTTAACCGCTGAACCATGGCATGAATGCCTTCGAGCGTCGAGGCGGTGTCCGCACCTTTGCGCATAAAAATAATGCCTTCGACTACGTCAGGGTCGTCAACCACCACGCCATCGGCCCGGTGGATGGCTTTGCCGATTTGCCCAAGACGGATTTTGGGCCCTTGCGAGACGACGGCGATATCTTTGATGCGTAATGCGGCGCCGTTTTGCGTTTTGAGAACCGTCCGTTCGATGTCGCTGACGTTGTGAATTAGACCAACGACGCGCACGTTGATTTGCTGCGCGCCTTGTTCAATAAAACTGCCGCCGGCGTTGGCATTACTGTTCGACAATTGCTGCTCGACCTGGGCAAGGCTTAGTCCATAAGAGACAAGTTTGTCGGGATCGATGCGCACTTGATACTCGCGAGTGATCCCTCCGAACGACGAATCGTCCACTACGTCAGGCACGGATTTCAGGTATTTGCTGATCACCCAATCCTGAATGGATTTCAGCTCCATCACGTCGTAAGCGGGATTGTCGCTTTTCAACGTATACCAATAGATGGAGCCAATCGGGCTGAAATCCGGGCCGATTTGTGCGGTGACATTGGGCGGAAGCAAAACCTGAGCAACTCGCTCGAGTACTTTTTGGCGATCCCAGTCGTTGTCCGAATCGTCGTCAAAGATCAGATTGACGACCGACAATCCGGCCAGCGACGCGGAACGGACATGTTGCAGGTGCGGAATGCCGTTCACCTGGATTTCCACGGGGATGGTAACTTGCTGCTCGAGTTCCTCGGCAGCGCGGCCCGGCCACTGCGTTATCACCTGTACCCAGACATTTGCTACGTCGGGGTAAGCTTCGACTGGAAGCTTCTCGAAGAAAATCACGCCCCACACGAATAGGAGAAAAGCGATGCTAAGCACAATAAATCGGTTGTTCAGCGTGTAGTCGACGAGCAACCGGATCATTTCTGTTCCACCGCGTTCTGGAATTCAAGCGCGTTGCTCACCACTTGATCTCCGGCGATGAGCCCTGACAGAACTTCCTGCATGCTTCCGGGGAGCATTTCCCCGCCTCTCACTTCTATGCGCCGAAACTTTTTGTCCTTGGTTGGAATGTAGACCCAGTCGCGGTCGTGCAAGTGCAAAATGGCGGTCGAAGGTACGGCTACGCGCTTCTGTTTCTTTTGGCCATGAAAGGTAGCCGTCACAAACATGCCGGGGCGCATCGAGCCGGGGTTGCGCACTTCGATGCGCACTTTTACTGTGCGGAGATTGGGATCCAGAACGGAGCCGACATTGCTGATGATCCCTGTGAAGAATCTGTCGGGATAGGCATTCAAGCGAATGTCGGCGTTCTGTCCGAGCTGAACGTTTGCGAGATCATTCTCGTAAACATCGCAGAGAATCCACACGTAACTCAGATCAGAGATCGTAAACGGATTGGGCGAGCCCAGGCCCGCAATGCCTGACGCATTGGTGACTTGCTGGTCGGTAATCACGCCTGAGACCGGCGCGCGAATCTCGACAATGCCGGAAGGCTGATCCAAGTTGGTATTGCCAAGCACACGAAGTTTCTCGGCGGCTGTTTTTACGTCTACCTTGGCTTTTGCGTCGGTGTCCTGTGCCACCTGCAAATCATTTAAAGAGATGGCTCCTTTGTCGTACAAGAGCTGCGCCCGCTCCAGTTGGGTGCGCGTCAGTTGTTCATCAGCGACGGCTTTTTGATAATCGGAAAAAGCGGTCGCAACGTCAGCGCTTTGGACACGCAGTAAAAGTTGGCCTTTTTTTACGGTGTCTCCCAGGCGCGCGGCTACTTCCACGACTCGGCCGGTGGCGACGGAAATGACCGGAACAGTTCGGGAAATATCAGGCGTGATCGTCCCCGTAGCTTTCAACTGCGACGCGGCGAGATGCTCGACCGTCGCGACCAGGGGAAACTGGCCCGGGTGATCGACCTGAAAAACACTTGGATCGCTGGCCTGCTCGACTTTTAGCGGCGGAGGCGCTCCCGCATTTCCGTCCTTGCCCACATCTCCACAGCCCGCCGCAGCCAGAGCCATAAACAGACAGAGGGCCATGATTCGCGCGAAACTCGCGCGAGGGACCTTTGCGGACCTGCGCGATGTCACGCCGTCGGCGTTTCGAAACATGTTCGTCTCTCTATTCACGCGCAAGGCGCTGAATTTGCTCTTGGGAGGGTAAAAGGCGCTCTATTACAGTACGATGAACGCCGCGCGCGGCACTGTGCCCTTGAAATGGCTAGCGTCCCTGCTCTACTGTGCTGAGTGTATTGCATCGGCGTCCCAAAACTTGATACCATACCCCTCTAGGGTATACAAGCAAAATGTCTCATACCACTCGCGAAAAACTCGACCTTGTCACCCGCACCAAGAAGGTCATCGGCCAGCTCGAAAGCGTCCTTCGCGCTCTGCATGAAGACGAGCCTTGCGCTGAGGCGCTGCAGCGTCTGGCTGCCGCTCGCGGCGCCATCAACAGCCTGATGGGTGAGCTCATGGAGGACCACATCCGAAACCACATGCCGCGCAACTCGAAGTCATCGGAGGAAGCCGCCGACGACGTCATCCAAATCGTCCGCACCTATCTGAAGTAATGCAAATCCTGGTCGCGTTTGTGGCTGTTTTTCTGTATCTTGCGAGCACCCAAGTTTCAAGGCAGCGAATCCAAGCCCGTGTGGAGGTTCTTCATTGACACGCCTGTTCGCAAGCTTGCTGTTTGTGCAGTTTTTGTGCGCGCCGCCGTTGAGGGCTCAGGCAGGCCCGGAGGATGGCGGACATGATCTGCAAGTCTGGACAGGTGGCGGCCACGGACTGAATGGCAGCACCTCCGATAGCGGCGTCTGGAACGTGGGTGCGCGTTACGGTTGGATTTTGACGCCACCTGTTGGCCCGGGATTCTTGCGGGGCCAGTTCGAATACGCGGTGGATGTTGTCCCTGTCTTTATGGTGGTCCAGCGTGGAGGAACGGCTTATGGCTTCGGCTTGAATCCTTTCGCGTTGAAATGGAATTTCCGGAAGCCGCGCAAGGTCGTTCCATATTTCGAACTCGGCGGTGGCACGCTCTTCACAAACATTAACGTGCCCCCCGGCACCTCGCGCGTGAATTTCACCTCGAGCGGCGCGCTGGGTCTGCATTTCCTGCGCAGCAAGTACAACTGGAGCGCGGAGCTTCGCTTCATGCATATCTCCAACGCCTCGCTCGCAAACTTGAATCCGGGGATCAATACGCTCCAACTGCGGCTGGGCTTCGGTCGTTTCACCCATTCAAACTAGCGTGACTACATACCGCGCGATATGATGGTGCTCGCGGGAGTGGCGTCTTTTCTGGAATAAATCAGCGCCAGAGAGGCTAAAAAGCCGAGGGGTAAATCATGAAAATAACTCTTATCGTTGTTGGAGCGCTTCTGTTAATTAGTTTGGGTCTGGGAATCCACGGACTGCACGCCGATAGTAAAGTACCTGCGGTTGGCAGTCCTGCGCCGGACTTCACTCTGAATTCGCAGGAAGCCAAGCCGGTTAGTCTGCATGATTTCAAGGGGAAATGGGTGGTGCTCTATTTCTACCCGAAGGATTTTACGAGCGGATGCACCGTGGAAGCTCATAACTTTCAACGCGACCTGGCACAATACGAACAAAAGCACGCCGTGATTGTCGGCGTCAGCGTGCAGGACGAGGATTCTCACCAGAAGTTCTGCACCAAGGAAGGCCTGAACTTCAAGCTGCTGGCCGACACCAAGCATGAAGTTTCCGAGCTTTACGACTCCGTGATGAATCTCGGCGTCGCCAAGCTTTCCGCTCGCCACACATTTCTAATTGATCCCGACGGTGTCGTCCGCAAAGTCTATCTCGACGTAAAACCACAGCAACACAGCGAGGAAATCCTCGCCGCGCTTACGGAATTGCAAGCGTCCAAATAAGCGGGAAGACCGCAACAGCAGAGGTTCGCCAGTCCACTGGTGGCCGTTGTGGTGAGTTTTTTTTGAGACGCGTGGCCCATTGGGACTTTTTACCAAGTCAATCTTCTCTCACGGCTTTTCTTATAAAACTCTTCCGCCCCACGCGCGTCTATGACTGTAGACTTCGTTATCAGCCCGACAAAGTCCAGCCCTCGGAGGCAGACGAAACCATGGTCGATGGTTCACGCGCACTCGGCAAGTTCGTCTCGATAACCCTCGCAGTCGCCCTGTTGAGCTTCGCCGCCAGCGCGGCAAAAACAGCCCAAACTCCGCCGGCCACGGCCGAGATTCCCAAGACTCCTGCCGGCGAGCAATTCTCGGCGTGGCTTGCCGCATTCAACAGTGGGGACAAGACCCAGCTCGAAGGTTTCCGCAGCCACTTCGACAAGCCCGAGGAGCACAAACTCGAGGGCATGCTAGGTTTCCGGCAGCAAACCGGGGGATTCGATCTCAAGAAAATCGAAGAATCCAGTCCGACGAAACTCACGGCGCTCGTTCAGGAACGGGACTCTGATCAATTCGCCAGATTCACCATTGAAGTCGAGGCTGCAGCCGCTCACCGCGTCACCCATCTCGAAGTACGAGCTATCAGTCGCCCCGCGGAATTCGCGCTTTCGCGACTGAGCCAAAGCGATTTAATCGTTACGCTTCGCGCAAAGCTCGAAAAGGATACCGCAGCCGGCAAGTTCTCCGGCGCGGCGCTCCTTGCCAAAGACGGTAAAGCTATCTTCACTGGCGCTTATGGTTTGGCAGACCGCGAAAAGAAAATTCCCAACACTCTGAATACGAAATTCCGGATCGGCTCCATGAACAAAATGTTTACCGCCGTCGCGATCCTGCAACTCGTGCAATCAGGAAAAATCTCGCTAAACGATCCCGTCGGCAAATACCTCACTGACTATCCGAACAAAGACATCGCGACAAAAGTCACTGTCTACCAGCTGCTCACGCACACGGGCGGCACCGGCGACTTCTTTGGCCCGCAATTCGACGCTCATCGCCTCGAATTAAAAACTCTGCAGGATTATGTGAAACTCTACGGCGAACGCGCTCCGGAGTTTGAGCCGGGGAGCCGTTGGGAATATAGCAACTACGGGTTCTTGATGCTCGGCTTGATCGTCGAACGTGTAAGCGGAAAAAGCTATTACGATTACGTCAGCGAAAACATCTATGGGCCCGCGGGCATGACGTCCACCGGCTCTTTTCCGGAAGACCAAGTCGTTCCCGATCGCTCGGTTGGCTACACCCACCTCGACGGCGAGACGCTCCGTCCCAATACCGATACGCTTCCCTACCGCGGCACTTCGGCAGGAGGTGGCTATTGCACCGTCGAAGACTTCCTTCGTTTCGCGAATGCCCTTACCAATCACAAGCTGCTGAACGCGCAAAATACCGACCTGCTAACCACCGGAAAGGTAGATACGCCCAGAGGGGCAAAATATGCCTTTGGTTTTATGGATTCAGACTCCGGTACCTCCCTGCGCCACTTCGGCCACGGCGGCGGCGCTCCCGGCATGAACGGCGACCTGCAAATCTTTCCGCGAACCGGCTACGTCATCGTGGTGCTCTCCAACCTCGATCCACCTGCCGCAAGCCGCATTTCGGACTTCATCGTGAACCGCCTGCCCGCAAACTAGTTCGAGGCCGCTCGGGCAAGGGCACAAAGCCTCAGCGCCAGCTTTAAGCTTACGAATCTCCTCGCGGGTTCCCGTCCGACGCGCTTGGGATATGGCCAAGGAATATTTTATCCAGCCAGAATGAACAAATCTCTTTAATACCCGTCTAATGGTCATATGGGGGTGCGGTCCGTCCGATGGGGTGAAGTGAAATTCTTCATTTGACTTGACCGGGATACTGTATACACTCCGTCCATCCTCTCATCTTGCCTCGCGCTCTCTGACGCTCGCGCAATTTGGGAGGTCCGGGGTGTGTTTTTCCAAATTACAGGTTCAAGTTGCATCAGCTTGAACTATCAGTACTAGGAGGGGTGATGGGAAAGCGTATTGTTTTTCTATTCATACTGCTTAGCTGTTTGCCAGCGATCATTTCCGCACAAGTTGCAATCACTGGAAAAATCACAGGAGTTGTAACCGATTCCTCGGGATCAGCAGTTCCAAATGCGACTGTGACGGTCAAGAGCACCGCACTGATGACCCCGCGCACTATAACCACGGGCGCGGATGGAAGTTATCTATTTGACTTGCTGTCCCCAGGCACCTACGAAGTCACTGTCACTGCCGCGGGATTCCGGACTGTCAACCAAACAGGCATCGTCCTTACCGCCGGCTTTACCGCCACCGTCAACTCCAAACTGCAAATAGGAGAAGTCACCCAGACCGTACAGGTGGAGGGAGAACCGGTTGTCGACCTGCAAACGGCTCAGACCTCCACGACCTTCGACCAATCGCTCCTCCAAGACATTCCGAGCGGCCGTGATCCCTGGTCAACGGTCGCGCAGATGCCGGGTGTCACATCCAGCACATTCGATGTCGCAGGAAACAATAGCTACCAGCAATCCGCCATGCAAGTGCATGGGAGTACGCAGGCAGAGCAGATATATAGCTACAACGGCCTGGACCTAAACTGGCCAGGATCAAACGGCGGTTACACCCAGTTTTACACCAACCATGACTCGTTCGAAGAGTTTCAGGTCGTGGCCGACAATGCGCCGGCGTCCGTGCCGATCGGCGGCGTATATATGAACCAGACGACGAAGTCCGGTTCGAACGAGCTGCACGGCCAGGCTGTGATCTACTATCTGACGGCTGCTACCCAGGCTGGCGTCAAATTCCCCGTCTACAATGGCAGCCCGGTCAAATCCGGCTCGCCATTTGATATGGCCAGGGACACCACAGCCAGTCTCGGAGGACCAATCATCAAGGATAAGTGGTGGCTTTTCGGCTCCTATCGCCGCTACGATCTCAACCAACAAATCCTCTCTGTGACTGATCAAGCTGGCATCCCCGTTAAGGACATCAATCACCAAACCAACACGGACCTGCGCAGCGATTTTCAGGTGAATTCCAAGAACAAGTTCAGCTTTATCTGGCTTTACAACGAACAGAACCGCTTCTTCCGCCGCGACACGGCCTATTCCTTCGTCACTGCAGAAGCCAGCTGGCTGCAGATTGAGCCCGCTTACATTCTGGAGGGCCTCTGGACCAGCCAAGTCACCAACAACCTCCTTCTGGATTTTCGCGTCGGCTACAATAAGATCGTATTCCCGCTCAGTTACCAACCGGGCGTGACCACGTCTGCGCTTAACATTCAGAATATTCCGGCCTCCACAGAGACCGGAGCCGCCCCCTACCAATTTGCCAATCCGGCATGGGTCTTAAAGTGGACGGCGGGAGGTTCCTGGTACAAGCCTAATTGGCACGGCACGCACAACGTTCAATTTGGCTTCGAGTGGGGCAACAGCTACAACTCATACGTCTACAACGTCAATCAGGGAATCAACGTAATCCTGAACACGGACCCTGTAACTCAACAAGCCAACAACCAGGTGCTGGCCTACAACACGCCAACAACCCAAAAGAACTACTTCCGCGATACCAGCTTCTTTCTCCAGGACACTTGGAACATCAAGCGCCGGCTTACGCTGAATCTTGGACTGCGTTACGATAACTTCCGCACCTATTATCCTGTCCAGAAGAGCAATCCCAACGAAACTTTCCCGCAGCTCTTCCCCATCACCACCTACTCCGCCTCAGGAAATCTGGTGGATTGGAATAACGTCTCTCCGCGTATTGGCGTGGCATACGACCCGACCGGTAAAGGAACCTCCGTCATTCGGTTCGGCTATGGCCTCTACTACATCATGCAGGGTACGGGTCTGGCGGAAACTGCCAATCCCGTCGGCCTCTCTGGTAAGTACTATACTTGGACTGACACGAACGGTGATGGCATTCCCCAACAGAGCGAATGGCTCCCCCAAGGTGCTGCAACCGTACCGGTAGGCGCGTTTGGTGGCTCCAGTACCCACATCAATCCCAGTATGAGCCGCCCTTACTCCGAGGAAATCAGTGTCGGCTACGAGAAACAGATCTGGCGGGATTTGCGTCTTAGCGCCACCTACTACTACCGAACCAAGAAGAACCTGATCGGTATCGAGAACACAGCCGTTCAGGAATCGGACTATGTGCCGATCACCACTCTCAACGGGAGTCCGATTGTGAATCCCATCACCAATCAGCCCATGACTCTTTTTAGTTTCCAACCCACCGACCCCACCAAGTACGGCGCTTTTAACTTCGTTGTCACCAACATTCCCAAACTCAATGACAACGCATATCACGGTGTGGAATTCACCGCGGTCAAGCGCCTCTCCAACAAGTGGCAGGTTCTCGGCGGCTTTACCATCCAGCGGCAGAAAGGTCTCTATGGCCGCGGCTTCTCCGATGAAGCCACCGGAGATAATTTCACCGATCCAAACCTCGACATCAATCGCAGCAACAACTACCTGAATCTCGATGCGACCTACGTCTTTAAAATCGACAGCACTTACGAACTTCCCTGGAAAATCGGCACTAGCGTCAATTTCCAGCACTACACCGGATTTCCGCTGCAGCCAACGGAAACGTTCGGCGTTCCCGATGGCAACATTACAGCGGCCCATCCCACCCCTGACATCATCAACGAATCGGTCATCCTTCAGCCGGCTGGAATTCTGCGCCTGCCCAGCGTAAACCAGCTCAACCTGCGCTTCTCTCGCGAGTTCGCCATTCGTGAAAAGTGGCGCCTCATTCCCACGGTGGATTTCTTCAATGTCACCAACGCGCAGACGACCATCGGACAAGTCAGCACCTTCGGGTCTAGCTATTTATTCCCGTTCAGCACCATCAACCCCTTCGTGACCCGCTTCGGTCTCCGCTTTACGTTCTAAAGCGGGCGGCCACGTTTACATTGAAATCGTTCTTCCCTGTTCGGCGGGTTGGGTGATACTTTCGCCCCACCCGCCGCTCTGGTTTCGGGCTCGCAAATCTCTGTCTTCGCATCTGAGGGGGCGCAATGCGCATTCGGATTCACGCACTCCACGCACTTGGAATTGCAATTACGCTGCTAGCCATGGCGAACGCCGCGTCGGCGCAATCCGCCGGTCAAAAACAAAAGCTCACCATCGAGCAGTTAATCGACATCAAGCATCCCTCGAATCCCATCTGGTCGCCAGACGGCAAGCTTGTCGCCTTTGTCTGGGACCGCGCGGGCGTCGCCAATCTCTACGTCGCCAACGCCGACGGCAGCGGCCAGCCCAAGCCGCTCACATCCTTCCCACAAGGCCAAGTCGACGGCGCGTTCTGGAATGCGGACGGCGACATTGTGTACTTCCCGCATGACGGCGATCTTTGGCAGGTCGCCGCAACGGGCGGCGCGCCCAAGGCTGTTTGGAGCAAACCCGATCCTGGCCGCGGCTACGTCCCCTCCCCCGATGGCAAACGCGTGGCTTTTGTTCGCAGCAAGCATGGCGCAGTCGATGACGGCCCGCATCCCAGCGACCTGATCATTCGCTGGCTCTCCGATGGAACCGAGTCCACCACCGCCCACGATGACGTCAGCATCCACGGCATCCTTTGGTCGCCCGACGGTTTATCCCTCGCCTACATCGGCGGCGCAAAAATTATTCATCACGACGAATCTCCCTCCTACTCTGGCGAAAAAATCATCTACCGCGTCTCGGAATACGTCCCCGGCCAGATCTACGCGCTAAAACTCGCCGACGCGAAAGCTGTTCCCGTCGCCAAGCCCGGCGAGTACGGCGGCCTGGCTTGGCTCGACAACACGCATCTCGTCTTCGATGGCCAGTCCCCCGATTTCAAAAATTATTTCATTTACCTCGCGAACGCCGCCACCGGCATCACAAAATCCATCCACGAAATTCACGAAGAAAAATTCTGGAGCATCCCCGACTGGGGCGAAGCCGGCGCGCAACCCTGGCCCTCCCCCAACGGCAAGTGGATCGCCTTCCTCAGCGATGAAGACGGCTGGGACCATCTCTACGTGATGCCCGCTTCCGGCGGCGCCGCCGTCCAAATCACCAAGGGCAAATTTGAAGCCTGGCGCCCCGCATGGTCGCACGACAGCACGCGCATCGCGTTTGACGCCAACCTCGAAGATCGCCCCGGCGATCGCGTCCTCGGTATCGCAAAGATCGGCGACGATCCCGCGCATGCCGAGGTCACTTACATTCCCGCAACTCCCGGCACGAACATTGAACCCCACTGGTCCGAGGGCGACGCCCGTCTCGTCTATCAACACACCGACACGCGCAACAGCGCCGATCTCTACACCATCGGCACCAACCCCGGCGCGCCGCCCGTGCGCCTCACGGACTCTATGCCCGCGGGAATGGATCGCTCCCAGTTTGTCGAGCCGCAATTCGTTCACTTTCCCGGCCCAGATGGCCAGCAAGTCCCCGGCTGGCTCTTTGTTCCGAAAAATCTCGACAAATCGAAAAAGCATCCCGCCATCATGTGGATTCACGGCGACGGCGTAAACCAAAACTACGATGGCTGGCACGTTCAGCGAAATTACGCCGTCTACTACAGCATTCACCAATATTTTCTGCAGAAGGGTTACGTCGTCTTCGCACCCGATTATCGCGGCAGCATCGGCTATGGCCGCGATTGGCGCACTGGCGTCTACATGGACGTCGGCGGCAAGGATGCCAAAGACGCTTGGATGGGCGGGAACTATCTAAAGACTCTTCCCTATGTAGACCCCGACCGCATCGGCGTTTGGGGCCTGAGCTACGGCGGATTCTTCACACTGATCGCCATGACCGATCAGCCCAAACTTTTCCGCGCTGGCGTGGATGTTGCAGGCGTCGCCGATTACGCGATGTACTATTCCGATCCATACCACGGCGACTGGACAGCCAGCCGCATCGGCACGCCCGAACAAAATCCCCAGATCTATGCCAACGCCTCGCCGCTTTCGCACATCGATCGCCTCGAGCGGCCCTTGCTTGTCCTTCACGGCACTTCCGACGTAAATGTCCCGTTCCTCGAATCCGTCTGGCTCATGGACGAAGCCCTAAAAAAACACAAAGGAGATCTAGTCTCCTTCATGATCTATCCTGGTGAATTTCACTACTTCACGCGAGAGCACGTCTTGCTCGACGCCTGGCATCGCGTTGACAATTTCTTTGACTTACACCTGCGCGCCCCAGCCAAGCCGCCATCTCACTGATGTACGCCGCAAGGTCCGCGTGCAAAAATCAGTGATTTGCTTCCAGCACTAACTTCTGCACGCGCCAATTCAAAATTTCGGCGACATATAGTTCGTTTTCAGAGGGGCACGCGATTTCGTGTATCCATCCGAATTGCCCGGGTTGCTTGCCTGCCTTCCCAAACATCCCGAGCACTTTCCCATCGAGACTGAGCTTGTAAATTCGCCCCGGAAACGCGTCCGAGGTGTACAACACCTGCTTCGGCCCGGGCGTGATGCACACTGTCCACGGCGCACCCGGCGACATCGTCCCAGTTGTCCCAGTGGGCTTGTTGCCAATCGCCGCTCGCGCATCCGCCGGCGCCGGCACATCAATCGTCATCTGCCGCAAAAATTTTCCCTCCCCATCGAATACTTGAATGCGATGATTCCCGCGATCAGCCACGTATACATTTCCCGCCGCATCCACCGCAATGCTGTGGGGCACACTAAACTGCCCCGGTCCATCTCCCGGCTCGCCCCACGACTTCACCCAATTCCCTTCCCTATCCACTTTCGCCACGCGCGAATTAACGTACCCGTCGCTGATAAACGTATTCCCAGCTGCATCCCACGCCATGTCCGTCACCTGCCGGAACATCCCATCCACCGGTGCCAGCGGCGGCTTCGCATGCTTCAGCGGACCTGTCCCTTCATCGGACGCCTCCTGCTTCCGCCCAAACACCATCACTACGCGCCCCTCCGGGTTGAACTTGATCACCATGTCCGAACCTTTATCCGCCACCCAGATGTTGTCCTGCGCATCGATCTTCACGGCGTGCGCGAACGACCACGCATACAAGTTGTGCCCAATCTCCCGCATGAATTTCCCATTCGCATCAAACTCCAAAAGCTGCGCGCCACTCGCCGCATACGCCGGACCCGTCGAATTCCCCCGCGAGAAAACGAACACGTGTCCCTTCGAATTCACCGCCACTCCCGCCACTTCTCCCAGATAAGCATCCGCCGGCATCTTCAAAAAATCCGGCACAGATGTGTACCGAATCTCCGGCGGCTGCTGCGCCAATACATTCTCAGCCCCCAAGACCATCAAAGGTAGCAAGACAACAAGGAATCGTTTCATCGGAATCACCTCGCGGCGTAACGCCCCGCATCATACGCGCCTCTCATCGCGCGTGCCACTCCTTCAATATGAGCACACGAGGCTCAACGTCACGGAACAGATGCAGCTCTCAGCCGAATTTAGCCAGCTATCTTGGATTCGGCCGCCGTCTGCTCAGCCGCGTCAGCCGACATTTCGTTGGTAACTGTGACAGGACGTTTGGGGCGCTCGTCAACTTGCAGCTGGAAAATGTCCGGCCGGGCATAGTGGCCGACGACATCGAGATCATACTTTCCCCGGGCGATTTGCTTAAGGTCAATTTCGGCCGTAAGAATCGCCTCGCCTTCCGTATTGGGCCCGGCAAGAAAATTCCCGAAAGGATCCACGATGCAGCTGCCTCCGCGGCAAATCACTGCGTCCGGATCGCTCCCGAGCGCCGCGTGATAATCCGCGGGAAAATCGCGCCGCCGCTGGAACTGATTGCAGGAGAGCACGAAGCAGCGCCCTTCCACAGCAATATGCCGAACAGTTGCCAGCCAAGAGTCCCGCGCGTCCGCAGTCGGCGCGCAGTAAAGCTCGATGCCCTTGGAATACATGGTGGTCCGCAGCAGCGGCATGTAGTTCTCCCAGCAAATCACTGCGCCGAGTTTGCCGAGGGGCGTTGCGAAAACGGGCAGCGTGGAACCGTCTCCGCACCCCCAAACCAGCCGCTCGGATGCCGTGGGCATCAGCTTCCGGTGCTTGCCAAGGAAACTCCCGTCCGGCGCGAAAAAAAGCACGGTGCAGTACAAAGTGCCTGCATCGCGTTCCATGACGCCGACAACCAGATAAATGCCGCTGGATCGAGCGACACGAGACAGATAATCCACCGCCGGCCCGGGCACGTCCACGCTGCTCTCCCAATACCGGCGAAAATCTTCGCGCCCCGCCTCCGTGCGCGAGCCGACCACCGCTCCAAAATCAAGACCGCGCGGGTATGCGGAAACAAACGCCTCCGGGAAAAGTACAAGTCGCGCCCCCTGCTGCGCCGCTTCACGGGAAAGCGCCGAAAGTTTTTCAAGCGTGCGTTCGCGATCAAAAACGACGGGCGAGGCTTGTACGACTGCGACCTTGTCAGTCATGGACATTGGCTCCTCTCCCCAGCAGAGAACGCTTTATTGTCAATCAGTTGCCAGCCAGTGCCTCGTACTGAGCTTTCGTCAGTGGAACAACGGAAAGCCTTCCTATTCGCACCAGCGGCGAATCGGCGAACAGTTTCTTCGCTTTGATCTCCGAAAGCGACACTGGTATTGCAATCGCTTTTCCTGCTTTGATCTTGACCGCAGGGTTTTTGGGATTAGAAGCGTCCACGGACACCACCGTTGCTGTTCCCACTGCGCTCTTTTCATCGCCAGTGTGGTAAATCACGAGCCGCGAGCCCGGCTCCATCCCCCGAAGATTCTTCACCGCCGTAGGATTTGTTACACCGTCCCAAATCGTGACGCCATCCTTCTGCAAATTCGCAAACGAATACACGGTAGGTTCCGTTTTCAGCAAGTAGTCCGAAGACATGAAATCTCCCCCACACAAGCGATTTGACGCTCGACCATTCTACCTTCCGCAGACCAACTCCGCAGCATTGCATAACCCCAAGTCACTCTTGCCCATGCTTGTTGGTTCTGGCACGATGCAAGGAACCGCAGCAGGCACCTTAACCAAGCTTCTTCTCGGAGGCAATCATGGCTGGTTTTTGCAGGAATTGTGGCACTCCCTTGGACGATGCCCAGGCTTTTTGCGGGAAGTGCGGAACGCCAGTGTCCGGTCCGCCCGTCCGCTCCTCCTCCGCGCCCCCGCCGCCCATTTCCAGTGCTCCACCAGCGCAGCGCCCTCAAGCCGCATCTCAACCCAGGCCGCAAGCGCCTGCATCCGCTCCACAAACCGTGGCCGCCGGTCCCGCAAAGTCCGGTAGCAGCACGCTCGTCAAAGTTCTGCTCATCTTCGTTGTCATCATTTTCGTTTTTGGTGCCGTCGGTGTCGCCGGCATTTGGTATGTTGCTCATCGCGTAAAGCAAAAAGTCCACGAAATCGGATTGGACGATATCTCCGACTCAACCAACGCCACTCGCGGACCAGCTCTTAGCGGTATCGACCCCTGCAGCCTCCTCTCCAAAGCCGACGTAGCCCAAGCCGCGAAACTGGACGTCGTCCGCGCCGAACCCGTCGAAGGCAGCGACCCAGGATGCCAGTACAGCGTTATGGGGGAATATGTAGACCTCATTGCGAAGCACGCCGCGCTTCTCCAAAGAGATCAAACAACCGATGCGCAGCGGCAGACGATGGAGTCGTTTGCAAAATCCATCGGCCAAGGCAGCAACCCTCAGCCAACCAATTCGGCCCATCCCGGCGAGTCGCCCGTATTCATTTTTAGCGTGGGCAACTCCGCGGCCAAAGCGCAAATGAGCATGACGCGCGCCATGTTCGGCCGCATGGGCCCCGCCTTTACCGAGTTGCCCGAGATTGGCGACGAAGCGTTCGACATCGGCGGCGCCATGATCCTGGCGCGAAAAGGCGACAAAGTCGTTCGCATCATGTACATGATGTGTCCCTGCACAAGAGAGGACGCCGTGCCGCTTGTGCGAAAAATCGTCGCGAACATGTAGCGGCTCTCAGTACGCGAGATGAAACGTCGGCATTTCACAAATCTATGGCGCTTTTGCCGCCACTACTCCGATGTCCGCGATGTTGTCTCCCTTTTTCAGCGATGGCACCGCATTCACATGCAGAATCACTCCCGCGGCGGGTGCCCGCGCTTCCACAATCACCTTCCCAAAATAATCCGTAACTCGCCCCAGTAGCATCCCTTCTTGCACGTACGTCCCGCGCTTCACCAGCGGGTACCAAATCCCCGGCCCCTCCGAAATTACATCCACAACCTTCCCCAGCCACACCGGATTCTCTACGTAGTGCGGCTCTCCCGGAATCATTTTCAGCAAACGCATCACGCTCAGCGTCCCGTTCACCAGCAACGCCACATCATCCGTCTCCACCGTCCCGGCGTGCCCCGCCTCCACCACAATCGACGGCTTCCCGCGCACCGAAGCCGTGTTATCCAAATATCGCGTCGCCCCCGGATCCGTTGGCCGCTCGCTCCAGATAATGATGTGATCCAGCCCAAACGCCAGCACCATCTGTTTCGAAATCTTGTCCTGCGCCTCCTTACCCACAGCTCCCCAATACGCATACGGCCGCAAACTCTCATCCAAATCCCCGCCGTGGTAATCAATCAAATAGTCGCAGCGGTCCACCACTTCCTTCGTAATCATGAATAGAGCTCGATCCGTCTGCGTCCCGTCCATCTTCCCCGGATAAAACCGGTTCATGCTTTTGTTATCAATGGGATTCACGTGCGGCACTTTTTGTTCGAACGAAAGCACATTCACCAGCGGCACGAGTATCACCGTCCCCGAAACTTGCGCCGGATCCAGCTCCCCAATTAATTTCTCCACCGCGATGATCGACACATATTCCGTTCCATGTGCTCCTGTAACCAGCGCAATCACCGGCCCCGGCTTCGCCCCATTCACCACCACCACCGGTATATTCGTCCCCGCATCCACGCCCGCCGGCACTTCGATATACCCATTCGCCTTCTGCCCCGCTGCCGCCGTGGCCGTTCCAACACTAAACGACGCCCGCTGCGCAAAACCAAAAGCGGGAATCAGCAGCCACGCCGCGACCCACACGAGCGAAATACGAAACCTACGATCCATGAAGCCTCCTCGGCGCAAGCCCTTTGCCAATCTCAGTGCGAGCGAACTCATACTACCGCCTCTTCCCCATAGCGACTTCCGGCTGTAAGCCTTCTCTCGGAACAAAATCATTCTCCCGCTCCCGCCTTCACCTTCGCCGCTGGTTTTGGTTCGGGCGTCGCCGGCGTCGATTCGCCTTTCACATAGTGCGCATACCACGCCAGGTATCGCTCCAGCCGATCCTTGATATGCGACGGCACAGTGAATCCATGATATTCGCCCGGATATACCACGAGCTCCGTGGCTCGCCCCAGCGACTTCATCGCCTGGTACATCTGCTCGCCACCCAGAATCGGCACATTCGCATCGATTTCCCCGCCCATGAAAAGTGTCGGCGTCGTAATGTTCTTCACACGATAGAACGGCGAAATTTTGTCCCACAGCGCCTGATGCTCCCACGGGTAACCGAGTTCTGTTTCGTAATCGCGCTGGTAGTGGTCATGCCCGTAAAAACTGGTGACCAGCGCCACGCCCGCGCCGGAGATGGCTCCTTTGAACCGCGTCGTCTGCCCAATGATGAAGTCGGTGGAAATGCCGCCATAAGACCAGCCGCCTACGCCGAGCTTGTCGGGATCGGCGATGCCCTGCTCGATCGCGTAATCCACAATCGCCATATCGTCTTGAAAGTCTTTGTTGCCCCAGTCCGCGAAAATCGCTGCACAGAATTTCTCGCCATAGCCCGACGATCCTCGCGGGTTGGGCAGCAGAACCGCATAGCCGTTCGCCGCATAAAGCTGCGCGAGATGGTTAAACGATGCCTCATATTCGCTGACCGGGCCGCCATGTGGATTCAAAAGCGTGGGAACCTTTTTGCTGGCGTCGAATTCCACCGGCTTATAGAGGTAGCCGGCGACGGACGTTCCATCTTTGCTTTTGAAATGCACGTATTCGACTTTGGCCAGCCGCAATTGAGAAATGAGCGCGTCGTTGGTCTTCGTCAAACGCGTGAGATCGCTGCCGTTCTGAAGAAAAATCTCGTCGGGACGATCCGTTGTCCCGATTTGCGCCGCAATCGCGCCGTCTTTGCCCAGCGAAAAGGTCCCCACAGTCAGCCGCCCGCCAATCACACGGCTGACTTCCCCTCCCGTAACCGCGATGCGGCAAAGATTTTGCGTCCCATCATCCACGGCAACGAAATAGATCGAGTTGCCGTCCGCGGAAAATCGCGGCCGCCGCACGCTGCGGTCAAATGTCTGCGTAAGCACTTTCGCGTCCCCGCCGTTCGAAGGAGCGATCGCAAGATGTTGCGTCGCGTACCAGAAAAGGTGTACGTCGAGCTGCGTCACGTACGTGATCCATTTCCCGTCGGGAGACCATGCGGGCTGGCTGTCCGCGCCGGGATTGGTCGTGATCTGCGTGAGATGCGCCCCTTTATCGGTGTTGTCTGCTGCAACCGCCCAGATATTCGTGTCGCGCGACGCATCCGGATCCGGCAAGGTACGGTTGCTCGTGAAGGCCAGCTGTTTCCCGTCCGGAGACCACGCGGGCTGCGAGTCGTCAAAGTTGCCCGAAGTGATTTGCGTCGCAGTTTTATTCTCGACATGGAACACGTAAAGGTGCGTCCGCCGGTTATCCAGATAACCGACTGTGTCCTCCTTGAATTGAAGCCGGTCTATCACGTAGGGAGGCTGCGTTTTCGGTTTCGCTGGAGCCGGCTTGTCCTTATCCTTATCTTTTTCCGCCTCCGCCTCTTCCGGTTTGGGATCTTGAATCACCAGAACCAGCCGCGAGCTGTCGGGCGACCACTCGAAGTCATTCACTCCCTGCGTGACATCCGTCAGCTTAACCGCTTCGCCGCCGAGGCGATTTAGCAGCCACACTTGGCTCTTGCCGCCGTTTCGCGAAGAAGTAAACGCGAGATACTTGCCGTCAGGGCTCCATCGTGGATGCCCAGAAGTAACGCCCTCCGCCGTCATCGGCAACGGCTCGCCCCCAAGCGTCGACACCATCCAGATCCGCGTTTCGTTCTTGTCCTCCTTCAGCATCTTCGTCCGCACGGTATACGCCACCCAGTGCCCGTCCGGGCTGATCTCCGGCTGCCCCACATCTCGAATCTGAAAGTAATCATCAATCGTGATGAGCCGAGGCGCCGCCGCCCCCGGGCGAGTCTGCGGATCCGCATCTGCCCGCCTTGCAGCAAAGCCGACAACTAAAGCAAGCAAACCAATAACAGCGCCGCGGACCATTTTCATAACGAGAACTCCTCCCCATCGAAGTACGAGACAACCGCGCCGCAGTCTAACAGAGCTAGGCGCGCGTTTGACGCGGCAATTTGTATGACGTAACATACTTGTATGTTCTGTATGACATGGCTGGAGGCGGATAGTGTTATCCATTCGATTGAAACCTGGCATTGAAAAACGACTCTCTCGTCTCGCCAAGGAAACCGGGAGAACCAAGACCTTTTACGCCAGCAAGTTGATTGAAGAAAACCTGGAGGATCTGGAAGACCGGTACCTGGCCGAAGCTCGTCTGGAAAAACGAGGGAAGACTTATACCGACGCGCAAGTTCGGAGGGAGCTTGACTTGGACGATTGAGTATGACGAGGGCGCCCTCGCCGATCTCAAGAAACTTGACCGCCAGATCCAGCGAGAAATTCTGGACTACATGAAGAAACGCATTGCGGCATTCGAGGACCCTCGTGCGTTCGGCAAACCTCTCCGCCACAGTAAATTTGGCCTTTGGCGATATCGCGTGCGCGACTATCGAATTATCTGCGAAATGCAGGAAGCGCAACTCAGAGTGCTGGTCGTGGCCGTTGGACATCGCAAAAATATTTACGAAGAGTAGAATGCGTTGAGGCGATAGGCGTTTTTTTTATAGAGTGAGGACGTTAACTCCCTTTTCGAGGGAAGGTCAAGGCGACTATGTACATACACATGTTTGCGTTTCGGTTTAAGGCGGGAGTGACAGATGAGCAGAAAGAAAAAATCGTCATGGCGATTCGGAAATTGCGGGACGAGATTCCCAGCATTCTGGAAACGTGGGTTGGCCGCAACGATTCTCCGCGCGGACAGAATTACGAGTTGGGCGGCGTGATGAAATTCGCCGACAAAGCCGCGTGTGAAGCCTACGGCGCGCATCCGGTTCATCAAAAATTGCTAGGTTGGCTGATGCCACTCATCGAGCCGATTGAAGTAGACTTCAACATTTGAGTGATCGCATCCCAGGGGCACTCGAATGAATGCGAAAGATTTCCGCCGCATCGCGCTCAGCTTGGAAGGCGCGGAAGAAGGCTCGCACATGGGCCATCCCGATTTTCGCGTCGGAGGCCGAATTTTTGCGACGTTGGCTGCCGTCGACAACGGCTTCGGCAACTTGATGCTCGATCCCGAACAACAAAAAACCTTTGTCGACGAATTGCCTGAAATTTTTCTTCCCGTTCCCGGTGGCTGGGGCCGCTTGGGTGCCACCCACATTCGCCTCGCCGCCGCCAACGAAGACGTCCTCCATGGCGCCCTGCAAGTCGCTTGGAAACTGCGAATCCAAAAAAACGCAAAAACCGGAAACAAAACACGCAAACCGGCATCCACCGCACGCAAAACGAAACGCCCGAAGGGGCGATGAGCCGCTATTCGTAGCGGAGCGCGATCAAAGGATCGAGTTTTGACGCGCGATACGCGGGCCAGAAACTGGCGAACGCCGCGACCGCGCTGAGCACCACTACCGCCGCGACCAGCGTGATTGGATCGCGCGGCTTCAAACCGTAGAGAAGAGATTTAGCGGCTTGTGCTGCGGCGAGCGCCAGGCCTGCGCCAATCGCCAGTCCAGTGGCGGTCAGCAAAGTCGCTTCGTTCAGAATCAACTTCAGAACATCGAGACGTTCCGCGCCAATGGCCATGCGTATGCCAATCTCTTTCGTGCGCTGCACAACCATGTAAGAAATCACTCCGTAGAGCCCGATGGCCGCTAGCAGCGCCGCCAGGAATCCGAAAAAGCCGGAAAGCGTGGCCATCAGTTGGTCCTGAAGAAGCGATTCGTGAATGCGCGTCGTCATCACTTTAAACTCAACATCGATGCCGGGATTCACATTTCCGATCGTTTCCTTGAGCGAGGCGATGAGACTTGTCAACGGAAGAGAAGAACGAATCAGGATTTGGTCGTTAGGGCCGGGTTTTTCCTCCTGCGTCGCCGGGAAGTACATGAACGGCAGATATTCCTCATGCATATCCTGGAATTTGCTGTCTCTTGCGACCCCCACGATCTCGTAGAGAGGCCGCGGCTTTCCCGGATTCTCGTGCTTGCGAAATCGCTTGCCAATGGGATTCGGCGTGCCATCGAGGACCTTGCGAACAAACGCCTCATTCACGATGGCCACTTTCACCGATGTCGCTGTATCGCGTTCGTCGAAATCCCGGCCGGCAAGCAGTGGCGTGCCCATCGTTTGGAAGTAGCCTGGTGCAAGATAATTGATCCAAGCCACGACTTTTTCCACGTCGGAACCTTCCGTCAGAACATAATCATTCGAGGAGTTGCCTCCGAAGGGCACCACGCGGGCGTCCGCTGCCAGCTCCACGCCGGGAATCGCTTGCACGCGCTTCAGAATATCCCGTTTGTATTCGGTGTTTCGCTCCTCGGGAATGTGCAACCTCTCGAAATCGATTCCGGCCACCAGGATACCGCTCTGCTGAAAGCCGGCATTGAGAGTCGTCAAATTGCGCAAGCTCCTGACAAAGAGGAGCGCACCCATCAAAAGAACCACTGACAACGCGACTTGCGAAACGACCAGGATACGCCGAAGACTGAAGCGCTCCTTCCCGCCGGTCGATCCGCGGCTGCCGGATTGGAGCAAAGTAGCCGGCTCGGCCCGGGTAGCGCGAATCGCCGGAGCCAGCCCAAACGAAATCGTGGTGAGAACGGCGAGCGTTGTGGTAAACACAAGCACTCGCCAATCCATTCCCAAATCCAGAAAGACCTGATTGTCCGACGTACTGATAAACGTAACGAGCAGGCGGCTCACTGCGAATGCTAGAAACAATCCGCAAATCGCCCCGCCAACAGCGAGCAACAAGCTTTCGGAAAGGAGCTCGCGAATCATGCGCCAGCGCGTCGCTCCCAGGGCGCGACGAATCGTGATCTGGCGTTCGCGGGCGCCGGCGCGTGCCAGCATCAGGTTCGCCAGGTTGGCGCACGCGATGAGCAGGACTAGGCCGGAAATTCCGAGGAGCAGCCAAAGTGATGTTTCGGAATCCTCGCGCAATTCGGAGAGTCCCGTGCTGGCGGAAAAAGCGCCGAGTTTGTACGCAAGATACTTCTTTACGGTTTGGCTATCGTAAATCGGCGGAATGGTTTCTTGCAGAATCTGTGGAGTCACCGCATTCATTTGGGCGTTTGCGCGCTGTATGGTCCATCCCGGTTTCAACCGGCCAATCGAGGCAAGCCACCAGCTATGCCGCATAGTCAGCCGGTCGAACCGCGGGCTAAGAATGGGCTCGACGCAAATCGGCGCGGCCACATCGAAAGTATTGCCCACGGAAATGCCATTGAAGCCGGGAGGCGTCACCCCAAGTATTTCGAAAGAATTGCCGTCGAGCGAAAGCCGTTTGCCGATCACCGATGGATCGCCCGCAAAATTGCGCTGCCAGAACGCGTAGCTGATGTTGACACCAGAAGCCGGGCAACCGGGTTTGTCATCTTCCGGCCCGAGAAGACGACCAAGGAACGGTTGCATGCCGAGGACGCGGAAAAAATCGCCACTGACTCGGATGCCTTTTGCGAAACGTACTTCTCCCCCAGTGGCCAAATTAAAGGACTGCTCACCCCAGGCGGCAATGGTGTCAAAACCTTCCTGCCGCTTGCGGATTTCCTCCCACATGGGAAACGTCAGCTGGGAATACTGTCCGGAAAAATTGCCGGAACCCCAGTGGCGGTCGGCGATGCGGACAGTGCCCAACTCTTCAGGATTCTTGACCGGAATGGTGCGCAGGCGAATGGAATCAATCAGCTGAAAGATGGCAGTGTTGGCGCCAATGCCGAGAGCCAGCGTGAGAACGGCCACAACCGTGAAGCCTGGGCTCAACCGAAGCAGGCGAAACGCGTGGCGAAGGTCGCGCAAGAGATTGGTCATAGTTATCCCTTAGCACTATAGGACGATAGCCAGAGGCAAAGGTCTTGCCGCGTGAGCCAGAGCAGAGGGCGAAAGCGTGGCCCATATCAACGCAGAGGGCCGCCCAAGGGCGGCCCCTACAGAGATGAGTGCGGCGCGCAGGGATGACGCGCTCTTGTTCGCAAATCTCATGGGAAATTACGGACGGGCACCGGCTTGGGTAGTGGTTTGCGCGGGAGCATTTCGTCGCGGTTGGCGGTCAGGTAAACGAAGCTGGCAACGATGACGGCCATTTGCTTCATGTCGGGTTCCTGGATGCGTTCGTAGACGTCCATGTTGGAGTGATGCGTGCGGGTGTCGTAGTCCATGGGATCCTGGATGAATTGGAAGCCGGGGAGGCCGACGGCGTCATAGGAAAGATGGTCGGTGCCGCCGGTGTTGCGGATAGTTAGCGTGGTCATGCCGAGATCGTGGAACGGAACCATCCAGGCGTTGAAGAGTGGCGCGACCATTTCATTGCCTTGGAGATAGACACCGCGGATTTTGCCGGTGCCGTTGTCGATGTTGTAATAGGCATCAAGCTTGGCGTGCTCGGGAGTGACCTTGATGAGATGAGTGGCGGGATCTTCGGCGTTGGGATCGCCGAAGTGCTGCTTGATATAGGCGCGGGAGCCGAGGAGGCCTTGCTCTTCGCCGGTCCAGAGACCGATGCGGACGGTGCGGCGCATTTTGAGGCCGGTTGTTTTGAGGATGCGAATGGCTTCGAGCATGACAGCGGAGCCGGCGCCGTTGTCCGTGGCGCCAGTGCCGGACTGCCAGGAATCGAAGTGGCCGCCGAGCATGACGATTTCGTCGGCTTTGGCTTTATCGGAGCCGGGAATTTCGCCGATGATGTTGAAGGAATTCAGATCGTCGTCGTAAAACTTGTTCTCGATATCGACGAGCATGGTGACGGGAACTTTCTTTTCAAGCGTGCGCACGATGCGGCCGTAATTTTCGCTGGCCACGGCGACGCGGGGCGGGGCCGGGGGATCTTTTTCTTTATCGCGGCCGCCGCCCTGTTGCACGAAGACGGTGCCGTCATCGCTGCGCGATGGCTCGATCCAAGCGGCGACTCCTTCGTCGACGAGAAATTTTTGGACTTTGAGCTGGAATTCGCGTTGCGCGCGGAATTGCGCGATGCGATCTTCCTGCCCGGACTGAGGCGCAGGAACGGGTTGCGTTGCCAAGTCGGCGAGTTCGGCATCGGTGTAGCGGTGGGCTTGGGCCTCGAAGCGTGCGGGATTTTCCGGAATCGCTGCGGTCAGAACGAACTTGCCTTTCAGCTGGCCTTTGAATTTTGCGAAATCTTCTTCCTTGGTGATCGGCGCGAAGACGGCGTCGGCAGTGACGGGGCCGCCCGTGCCGGGCGTCCAGGCTTTGGCGTAGGCGATCAGCGGAAACGGGTGCGGCGAGATGACTTGGACGTTGGTGCGCTCGTTGGACCAGCCGCGGCCGAAGGGACCCCACTGTTCGAGATGGACGTTGGCGAGCTTCCAGGAATTCATTGTGTCGGTGGTCCACTTGGCGGCGTCCTTGATGTCGGGCGAATTCGTGAGACGCGGGCCGTGGACATCGCTCAGGTAGCTGATGATTTCCATGACCTTGGAAGTCTTGGGATCGAAGCCCTCTTCGCGAATCTGATGGATGGCTGCTAGTTCGGACGTGCTGACAGATGGGGCCTGCGCTCTTGATGGGGCAACCGCCAAGAGCAAAGCTAGAATTACAACCACACTCGCATGCTTGCGCACTCTTCTCCTCCGTTATGGGACTGGCTTGTCTGGTTCTTAATGGAGCCGCCACAGGGTACTGCTTGCATGTGGTGTGACGCCAGAGGAGAAGAAAGCGTTTCATGGGTTTAGACCGCGAGGAGGCGCGGAAAAGGGTCGGCCAAAGAGAGATAGCGAGACTCGAAACTCTTTTGTTTGAAAGATGTAACCCCACCCCCGGGTCTTTTTTGTAAGAGTGGCAAGCAAAGGACTTATGCTTGACGCGGCCTGTAAGAGTGGCAGGGAAAGGACTTAAAGTGGCTGAATTTTCAGCGAGTTGCGGGGAGTCTGTAAGAGTGGCAAAGAAAGGAGTTAGGGGAGGGGTGGGCATTACCTTCCGCGGGCAGTGGAGCTTGGAGTGGAAAGGCCGCTTGGGAGGGGGTGGCACTCCCCACGCCCGGTGTGACGGGAAGTGTGAAGTAAACGCATGAAAGGGATGGAGTTGCGGGCGTTGCTGTGTGCGCGATGTTTACTGGGTGTGGAAAAAGTGGGAAGAGTTTGGGTGAAGCAGAATAGTGGAGTAAAGGAAGTAATAGAGGAGGTCCGGGAGGGAGCGGGCGTGGGGTGGATTGGAGGAGGAGATTTGCGGGTTCGGCGAGGACAACATGAAGGAGTGCAACATGGAGTTGGCGAGAGAGTAAAGACATTTACAGTGAATAGCCGAAATTGGGGGTTGAACGGCTATTAGGGAGATTGAACGGAGATTGGGGGGCGGGAAGAAAAGTCAAAAACCCTGATGCAAGCCCGGCGTCTGAGCCGGGCATCGCGCTCAACGGTCTTCTGTTTGCGTACTTTGCTGGCGCGAATCTTTGCGGAGTCTCCGATCCACAGTTTAGTGCCCGAGTTCGGTGAGCAAACGCTCGAATCAGTGAATGGGGCCGGTAGCTTCGATGCCCACGCGCACCGGTTCTTGCAAATTCTGCAGGCTCCGGTAGAACGCTTGCGCCTCGCCGCTTTCATGGTCCAAGCGCCGCTGGACGAGCAACTCGGCCGACAACGTCATCTAATCAGGCTGCTTACTTTGCGATTTGATTTGTCCGCGAAGCAGCAAGCTCGGCTTTCAAGCGGTCAATCTCGGACTGAAGGTCCTGGCTTTGCTGTAGCTCGGCATCGAGGCGGGCTTTGCCCGCGGTGTCTGCGGCGCGATTGGTCTTGGAATAGAATGCGTCCTGGTCCACAGCGAGTTGGCGCTGCAAAATGTTCAGCTCTTGCTCTGCCTGATCCAGCTTGGTCTGGATTGCTGCGTCTCCTGGAGAGTCGCAAGCAATGCGTAAGGCTCGCTTCAGAGACGCAACCTTCTCGTCGAGATTAACCTCCGTCACTCGCTCAGGGATGGGTGGCTTCGTTTCTATAAGCGGTAGAGAGCCCATGTCAACTCCGGAGGAGCCGGGTTTGAAATTCTTCATATCGACACCACTGTTGGAGATGACCGTGAGTTTATTAGTAATCTCGCGGCGAATCTGGTCCTTCTCCCCCTGGGCGGCCTGCAGGTCTGTTTTGAGTCTCTCGGCGTCAGGATTATCGCAGCCTGCCGCAGGTGGCTTTGGTGCTTGGGCTATGTTCGTTGATGAGGATTCCGGAGGAGATGGTGAAGCGCTCGGCGCCAAAAACTGTCCGGGGAGGTCGTCGTTGGTGATGACCTTCGGATGCTTCATGGAATTTGATTTTTGTTCGCGAACGTTGCGCGCGGCCTCGGCTACTGATTCCGCAGAACGCGGTGGTTCTTGAGATCGCACGGGGGCGGCAAGCGCAAGCGCGAGAAACATGATGGTTAATGACCACGCCCGAGACGCTCCAAACGGTTGCCATTGCAAGAGTTCCGGGGGCTCGCTGTTATTACTGCGCATTTCCATACTAACCTCCAGCTACTCGTGCCGCAGCGCCGTCATGGGATCCACATTCGTAGCGCGGCGAGCAGGGATATAGCACGCGAGCAAAGCGATGCCCAGAAGCAGGATTCCGACGGCGGCATAGGTCGCTGGATCCGTAACCTTCACGTGAAAAAGCCAGAGGTGCTCCTTTAGAAACCGATTGAGTCCGAGCGCCAGCGCAACGCCAACGGCGAGACCAGTCCCGCCAAGGGTGAGTCCCAGCTTGGCGACCAACACGAGCACATCAGTGCGCTGAGCTCCGAGAGCAAACCGAATGCCCAATTCGCGTGTGCGCTGGTTGACGAAGTACGAAAGGACGCCATAAACGCCAATCGCTGCCAGAACAACGGCTATGCCGGCCAAAAATCCGAGCACGACGACGTAATTTTTGTAGTCCTTCATGGATTCGCCCAGCACCTCATTCATCGTACGGAGGTCAGTCACGGGCTGATCTGGGTCCATCTGTTTCACCATCTGCTTCGCTGTCGCGATGATGTCGGCTTCGTGAGCACGTACATCCGATACCGTGCGGATCACCAGCGTCCCACCCAAATGGAAGCCATCGCTGCCGCCCGGATACACTTCCGGCTGCTGAAGATACGATTCGTATACCTCTGGGTGGAGCCCGCCCATCCCGGCTTGCTTGACCTCACCCACAACACCTACGATCTGGCGGGGCCGCTCTTCGTCCACTTCGTTGCCCGTATAGCGGAGCAGAATTTGTTGCCCAATGGGATCTTCGTTCGGAAAATAGCGGTTTGCAGTAGTCTCGCTAATGATTACAACCCATGGCGCATTTGTCTTGTCGCGTTCATCAAAGTAGCGGCCTTTCTTGAGCGGAATCCTCATGGTGCGAAAGTAGCTGGGGCTCACCTCGTTGAAGCCTACGAAAGGCCTCTTGTCCGGTGCGGGACGCCCTACGATTGAAAAAGTCCTGCCCCCTGATCCCAACGGCGGAAGCATTGTGATCATGCCTACGGACTCGACGCCGGGCAGCGCCGAAACTCCTTCCATCAATTGTTGGTGATAGGCGGTTACTTTGGGAGATATTCTCTCCATCGGCTTCCCTGGACTTTTCTCCAGGTATTTACCTCCCGTGGCGGGGAAAAGCACGGTCATCGTCAAGACGTTTGTTGGATCGAAGCCGGGAGAGGGGAGCAGGATGCGAAGCAGGCTGTTAATCATCAAGCCGGCCCCCACCAAAAGCACCATTGCGAGGGCTACTTCCGAAATCACCAGTAAATATCGCGTCCCTCTATGTTTTCCGGTCGCCGTTCTGCTTTCTCCCTCGCGGAGTGCGTCTTGCAGATCCGCGCGCGAAGCTTGGAAAGCTGGAGCCATCCCGAACAGCAAGGCGGTTAAGAGGCTGAGCCCGCCAGCGAAAAGCAAAACCCGATTGTTGATGCGAATGTTCTCCGCGTCCGGCAGATTCTTAGACAGTGCGCCGAGCACATGAATTCCCCAGAAAGAAAGCAGGACGCCCAGCAAGCCACCCAGCAGAGTCAACAATGCACTCTCCACCAGCAACTGCTGCATGAGCCGCCACCGGCCCGCACCCAGCGACGCCCGCACCGAGTATTCCTTTCGACGGCTCTCGGTCCGCGAAAACATCAGGTTTGCTACATTGACGCATCCGATGAGCAGAATGAATCCCACGGCCCCCAGGAGTGGATACAAGGTATTCTGCGAGTTTTTGTAGAGTGTTTCATGCAGCGAAACGACTTCTGCCCCGACTCCCTTGTTTTGCTGAGGATAAGCCTTCTCCAGCGCTTGCGCTAACACGTCCATCTCCAGCTGCGCTTGCGGCAGGGCTACTCCGCGTTTCAGCCTTGCCAGCGGCACAATCCAGAAGCCCCCACGGTTTGCGTATCTCGCGTCTTCTGGATTGACGGGCTGCCATACGTCTGCTCGCTTTCCCGTGAACCACGGCCCGAATGTTTTAAAGTCCGCCGGCATCACTCCAACGACCGTTGAGACAACGTCGTCAAGGCGGAAAGTCTTCCCAAGTACCCCTGCGTCGCCATGGAACTTCGTTTTCCATAGCGCGTCACTGATAACCACCGTCTGAGAGTCCTCGTGACTCTCTTCAACGCGAAAGACTCTCCCTAAGACGGGTTGCACTCCAACCAAAGTGAAGAAGTTGGGAGTCACGGATTGGACAGGTACCTGCACCGGTTCGCCGAGCCCGGCTAGGGTAGCCAAGTCGATAAAACCTACCCCACCCATGTCGGCAAAAACGTGATTCGCTTTCTTCCAGGTCGCTACGTCTGCAAGCGGCACGGGATCTTTATCTGAGGTACCATCCTTGTTTGTGGCGAATATCGTCGCCAGCTCCTCTGGATGCTCGTAAGGCAAACCATGCAGCAACACCGCGTTCATCACGCTGAAAACCGCGGTGTTTGCCCCGATGCCCAGCGCCAGCGAGAAAACCACCACTGCGGCGAAGCCGGGGCTTTTCGCCAGGATCCGGGCCGCGTAGCAAATGTCCTTCCATAACGTCTCAACCCAGGTAAAAATCCACATTTCGCAGCAATCCTCTTTTACCAGCGCCACGTTTCCAAATCGCCGCCGCGCTGCGGCCTGCGCGTCATCCGCCGCAAGCCCCAAGCGCCGATTCTTCTCCGCGCGCTTTGCCAGATGAAACTGCAATTCTTCCTCGATGTCGCGTTCCAGACCCTTCCGCTTCACGAGCGCCTTGGCCTTCAGCCACGCTTCCGTCAACCACTCGCGCGCCATAGGTCCTCCTTAGGCAGGCTCCAGAATCCGCGCAATCGCGGAGGACATGCGCTTCCAGTGCGCTGTTTCTTCCGCGAGCTGTTTCCGGCCCGCCGCTGTCAGCCTGTAATATTTCGCCCGCCGGTTGTTATCCGAAGCCCCCCACTCTGCCGCGAGCAGTCCCCGTAGCTCCAAGCGATGTAGCGCCGGATACAGGGCGCCTTCTTCGACGCCCAGGACCTGGTCGCTCTTCTCATGGATATATTCTGCGATGTCGTAGCCGTGCATCTCTCCGTGGCTCAGAGTTTTCAGGACGAGCATATCGAGCGTGTCGCGCAACAGATCGCCCGTTTCGGACTTTTTCTGGGTCATAGTAGGGAGTCCCTGCCCCTAACGTTCTTAGGGGAGTGTATTGCGATCTTTTTCCCGTTTCAAGCTCATTCTTTGGCGGTGGTTAGTCAGTGGATTTGGGGGAGGGCTCGGGGGGGCGGGCGGGGGTGGGGTCGGATTTGACGAAGTGGGCGTACCAGGCGAGGTCGCGCTCGAGGCGGTCTTTGATGTGGGAGGGGATGCTGAATTCGTGATACTCGTCGGGATAGACGACGAGCTCGGTGGTACGGCCGAGGCGTTTCAGGGCTTGGTACATTTGTTCACCGCCGAGGATGGGGACGTTCCAGTCGATATTGCCGCCCATGAGGAGAGTGGGTGTGGTGATTTTGGCGACGTTGCGGAAGGGAGAGACTTTGATCCAGGCGGCGGGGTTTTCCCAGGGGAGGCCTAGCTCGGCCTCGTAGTCTTTTTGGTATTGGTCGTGGCCGTAGAGGCTGGAGAACTGGGCGGCACCGGCGCCGGAGATGGCGGCTTTGAAGCGAGTGGTTTGCGTGATGATGAAATCGGTGGAGATGCCGCCGTAGGACCAGCCGCCTACGCCGAGTTTGTCTGGGTCAGCCATGCCCTGCTCGATGGCGTAGTCGACCATGGCCATGTCGTCCTGGAAATCTTTGTTGCCCCAGTCGGCGAAGATGGCTTTGCAGAAGTCCTGGCCATAGCCGGTCGAGCCGCGAGGGTTGGGGAAGAGGACGGCGTAGCCGTTGGCGGCGAAGAGTTGGGCTAGATGGGAGAACTCGGCGTAGTATGCCCATTGCGGGCCACCGTGGGGACGCAGGATCGTGGGGACTCTTTTGCCGGGAGTGTAATCAAGCGGCTTATAGAGGTAACCGGAGACTGCGGTGCCGTCTTTGGATCTGAAATGGACGTATTCGCCGTGGGAGAGCTTGAGTTGAGAGAAGAGGGCGTCGTTGATGTGGGTGAGCTGGGTGAGCTTGCCTTGGGCAACCAGATAGATTTCGTCGGGGCGGTCGATGGTGGCCATTTGGACGGCGATGGAGCCCCCTGCGACGTTGCCAGCAGAACCGCCGCCAACCGAATAGGAACTTACGAAGACAGAGCCTGAGACGGGGCGAGCGCCGAATTTTCCGTCGCCAAACATGACTGTGCCGTTCTGCGTGTTGAGAACGTAGCTGGCGAGGTTTTGCGTGCCGTCGTCATCGACCACGAAGTAGATGGCCTTGCCATCGAGAGCGAATCGGGGGTTGGAGACCATGCGGTCGAGGGAGAGGGTGAGGACTTTGGCGGGGCCACCGGCGGCGGGAGAGACGGCGAGGTGGTGGGTAGCGTAGTCGAAGAGCTTGGGATCGAGCATGGTGACGTAGGCGATGGACTTGCCATCGGGTGACCAGGCGGCTTGGCTATCGGAGCCGGGATTTGTTGTGATTTGAGTGAGATGGGCGCCCCTGTCAGTGTTGTTTGCGGCGACGGTCCAGATGTCGGTGTTGTAAGTCTGGTCGGGGTCGGGAGTGGAGCGGTTGCTGGTGAAGGCGAGGAGTTTGCTGTCGGGGGACCAGGCGGGCTCGGTGTCGTCGAAATCGCCGCTGGTGATTTGGGTGAGGGATTTCTTGGAGAGATCGAAAACGTAGAGATGGGTGCGGCGGCGGTCGAGGTAGCCGACTTCATCGAGTTTGAATTGCAGGCGGTCGATGACCCAGGGCTTTTTGGATTTGGACTTTTTGTCTTTGGAGTCGTCATCGGAGGCGGAAGAGCGGGCTGCGGACGCGGATTTCTCTTTGGCGGCGTCGAGTTCCTCAGGCGTGGGGTCCTTCAGGACGAGAACGAGGTGGCGTCCGTCGGGAGACCACGCGAAATCTTCCACATCTTGAACTGTTTCCGTGAGTTGCTGAGCTTCGCCACCCTGGCGATTGAGCAGCCACACTTGTTTCTTGGCTTCGTTGCGCTCGGAGAGGAAGGCGAGGGATTTGCCGTCGGGGCTCCAACGAGGGTGTTCGGAGGTGACGCCTTCGGCGGTCATGGGGAGCGCGTCGCCGCCAGAGGTGGGGATCATCCAGATGCGGGTTTCGGTTTTGTCGGTTTTGAGGCTGGATTTATCGACGGAGTAGGCGACCCACTGGCCGTCAGGGCTGAGTTGGAGGTCGTGGACGGTTTGAATCTGAAAATAGTCGTCGATGGTGATGGGGCGGGGGGAGGGAGTTTGGGCAGGGGAAGGCAGAGCGCAACTAAACGCAGAGACACAGAGTACGCAGAGACGGAAAGAAGCGGTGGCTGAGCAGAACTTCATGCAGATGGCTCCTTAGCGGGTACGCGTGCGTGCGTGATTAATGGGGCGAGTCTAGCACAGGGTGAGAGCGGTCATCTTTGGAAGGATGACCCAACACGCGGCCTGTGCAAAAGGACAGTTTGCGCGATGATAAAATATGCGGCGGGGTGCATTTTTTTGTTGCATGCAGGGAGCAACCTTGTATTCTGCGAATGCGAACTCACTTTACCCAGCGCGCGAGTGAGCATCGCTTAGGAGGACGAGAGTAAAAATTGAGTTCTTTATCGCTTCCCGCCCAGATTCCTTCCCCCGCAATCTCAACGGCGAAAAAAAATGTCGCAAAGCTGACGCTCTGGCCGCTCGTGGCGGCGACGTTTTTCATGGTGTCGGGCGGGACGTATGGGACAGAAGAGATCATTCATGGCGCAGGGTACGGGCACGGGATTCTGATTTTGCTGTTCTTGCCGGTGCTGTGGTGCTTGCCGACGGCGTTCATGATCGGAGAGCTTTCGAGTTCGCTGCCGTCGGAGGGCGGTTACTACGCCTGGGTGCGGCGGGGATTGGGGAATTTTTGGGGATTTCAAGAGGCTTGGCTGTCGCTGGCGGCCAGCATCTTTGATATGGCGATTTACCCGACACTGTTTGTGATTTATTTGAAGCAGATGTCGCCATGGTTCGGGACGTGGGGTCACGGCGTGCTGGCTGGGCTGTTTGTAGTGGTGACTTGCACGATTCTGAATGTCGCCGGCGTTCGCGTGGTGGGGATCACTTCGCTGTGGCTGTTCTTCCTTCTGTCCGCGCCGTTTGCGGTGATTGTCGTGATGGCGCCCTTCAAAGCCGGAGCTTTTGCGTTCGCTAGCGGAAGCAGTCCGGCGGAGGCGACCAGCTTGAGCTTGATCGGCGGCGTGCTCGTGGCGATGTGGAACTATATGGGCTGGGATAACGCGTCGACGGTCGCACAGGAAGTGGAGAGGCCGCAGAGGACGTATCCGAAGGCGATGATCGCAGCAGTTGTGCTGGTGACGATTACCTATGTGCTGCCGTTCCTGGCGGTGCGCCTGGCCGGCATTCCGTCTTCGGCTTTTGAGGCGGAGGGGGCCTGGGCCACGGTCGCGGGAGTGATCGGCGGGAAGATTTTGGGAATCGAGTGGCTGCGCGCGCTGATTGTAATGGGCGGCATGATGAGCGCGTTTGGGATGTTCAATGCGCTGGTGATGAGCTACTCGAGGCTGCCGCTGGCGATGGCGCGGGACGGGATGCTGCCGAAAATTTTTGCGAAGACCAGTGACAAGACGCAAGCGCCGTGGGTGGCCATACTGGCGTGCGCCGGATGCTGGGCGCTATGCCTCGGATTGAAATTCGAGAAGCTGGTTACGCTGGACATCATGTTGTACGGAGCCAGCTTGATGCTGGAGTTTGTGACGCTGGTGGTGCTGCGCATTCGCGAGCCGGAGTTGAAGCGCGGGTTCCGGGTACCAGGCGGGCTGGTGGGTGCGGTGATGATGGGAGTTTTTCCGCTGCTCTTGATGAGCCTGGCGCTGGTGAAGAGCGGGAGCGAAACCGTTCTCGGGATCAACGGCATGGTGTTTGGCGGCATGATTATCGCCGGAGGATTTGTTCTTTATGCGGCGACAAAGCCGCTGCGACGATCGGTGATTGAGGCGGCGGCCACGCCGAACGCGGTCACCGGCGACTAGGGTGCCGCGCGAGGCGCGCGGTGCTGGTATACTCCCTTCCTCATTTCTAAAATCTTTTTTCATTTGGAGACAAGACCGTGAAGAAGCTGCGGCTTTCCCTACTACTCCTGCTCGTTAGTGGTGTGGCTTTGATCGTGCACGCGACGGCTGCGGCGTTGCCGGATGCGGGACAGGAATTCGACCAGAAATTCCTTGGGGAATTGAAGTGGAGGTCGATTGGACCGTTTCGCGCGGGGCGGACGCTGGCGGTGACGGGAGTCCGCGGGCAGCCGGAGGTCTACTACTTCGGATCGGTGAACGGAGGCGTTTGGAAGACGAACGATGCGGGGCGGACTTGGAATCCAATATTTGATTCACAGCCCGTTGGTTCGATTGGAGCGATTGCCGTAGCGCCTTCGAATGTGAATGTGATTTACGTGGGGACGGGCGAGGCGGACATGCGCTCGAGCATTTCGTACGGAAATGGAATGTATAAGTCGACAGATGCGGGAAAGACGTGGACGCACATCGGGTTGGAAGCTTCACAGCAGATCGCGCGGATTGTGGTGGACCCGGAGGATTCGGAGAAAGTCTTCGTCGCTGCTTTGGGGCATGCATATGGACCGAACAAGGAACGTGGAGTTTATCGTTCGAGCGACGGCGGGAAGACCTGGCAGCAGATTCTTTTCAAGGATAAGAATACAGGGGCGATTGATTTGGCGATGGAGCCGGGGAATTCGAAGAACATGTACGCGGCATTGCTGCAGACGCGACGGCCACCATGGAGCATCTATGCACCTTCGAAAGGACCTGGAACCGGGCTTTATCACTCGAAGGATGGCGGAGACCATTGGGAGCAATTGACGGGGCACGGTTTGCCTTCGGAAGAACTGGGGCGCATGGGAATTGCGTTTGCGCCCAGCAATCCGAAGAGAATTTATTTGATTGCCGAAGCGAAGGAAGGCGGAATGTACCGTTCCGACGACGGCGGAGAAAATTGGACGCGCGTTTCGAAAGATGCGCGGATATCGGGACGCGGCTGGTATTTCTGCGAAGTGGGCGTCGATTCGAAGGATGCGGACACGGTGTACGTGCCGAATACTTCGACGTATCGTTCGCGCGATGGAGGAAAAACATTCACGGCGATCAAGGGCGCGCCTGGCGGGGATGACTACCATCAGCTGTGGATTGATCCCGACAACCCGCAACGAATGATTTTGGGCTGCGATCAGGGCGCAATTGTGACGCGGAACGGCGGGGAGACGTGGAGCTCCTGGTACAACCAGGCGACTGGGCAGTTTTATCACGTGGCGACGGACAATCGATTTCCCTATTGGGTGTATGGGGCGCAGCAGGATAGCGGTTCGGCGGCAACACCCAGCCGGAGCAATTGGCGGGCGCTGAATTTTCATGACTGGCGTCCGATGGAAGCCGGGGGTGAGAGCGATTACGTGGCGACTGATCCGCTAAATCCGGAAATTATTTTCGGCGGATCGGTGGCGCGGCAGGATTTTCACAACGAGGAAGTCCAGCAGACTCCGCCGACTTTGATGTACCCCGGGGACTACCGGCGAACCTGGACATTGCCGCTTGTTTTTTCGGAGATTGAACCGCACGTGCTGTATTTCAGCGCACAGGTGTTGTTTCGAACGGCGGATGGCGGAAGTTCGTGGCAGAAGATCAGTCCGGATTTGACGCGTGAGGATCCCGGCGTGCCGGCGAATCTCGATGCCGCTACGGCGGCGGATGTGCCGCCGGGGAAGAGGCACGGCGTGATCTATACGATCGCGCCTTCGCCAAAGCAGGCCGGCGAAATCTGGGTGGGGACAGACGATGGGTTGATTCAGCTGACGCGCGACGAAGGAAAAACCTGGAGTGACGTCACGCCGGAGGAGTTGAAGCCGTGGAGCAAGGTGACGCACATGGCCGTGTCGCGCTTTGCGGCCGGCAAGGCGTATGCGGCGGTCGATCGGCATAGGTTGGAGGATTTACAGCCTTATCTCTATCGCACGAAGGATTACGGGAAAACCTGGCAGCGTGTTTCGAACGGGATTCCAGAGGGAAGCTTTCTGAATTGTGTGCGGGAAGATCCGAAAGTCGCGGGGCTACTGTATGCCTGCACGGAAAAAGGCGTGTACGTTTCGTTTGACGACGGAGACGTCTGGACACCACTGCAACTTAATTTGCCGACGACTTCCGTGCGGGATTTAGTCGTGCACGACGACGATCTGGTGATTGCCACATTCGGGCGGTCGTTCTGGGTGCTGGACGACATAACGCCGCTGCGGCAGTGGAGCGCGAAGGTGACGAGCGCGGATGCTTGGCTGTTCGAACCGCAGACGGCGTATCGCGTGCGGCCCGGCTCGGATGAGGGCACCCCGATACCGTTCGACGAACCGCAAGCGGAGAATCCACCGACGGGAGCGGTGCTGGATTACTACTTGAAAGAAAAGACCGCGGCACCGGTGCAACTGGAAATTCTTGATGCGGCGGGAAAATCGGTGCGGCGATTTGCGAGCACAGACGAGATGCCAAAGACGAATCCCGACGAACTGGACATTCCAATGTATTGGGTGCATGACGCGGAGCCGCTGTCGGCTGAGGCAGGGATGCATCGGTTCGTCTGGGATTTGCGGTATGCGTTTTCCGGAGCGCGGCGGCGGTCTCGACGGGGAGGAGGCGGACCGTTGGCGGTTCCCGGACGATACACCGTGAAGTTGACAGCTGCGGGAAAGACGCTGTCTGCGCCGTTGGTGGTGAAGATGGACCCGCGCGTGAAGACGAGTGCGGCGGATTTGGAACGGCAATTTCAGTTGGCTTCGAAACTGGCGGCGGGCGCTGGAGAATACTCCGCGGCGGTTGGACGAGCGGACGATTTGCTGAAGCAGATCGGCGCTCGCAGCAAGGATGCGCCCGGAAACGCAGAACTTTCGGCCGCGTTGACTGACCTGGGAAAGAAAGTTGGCGGGGTAGCTGGTTCTGCGGCGGGTGGCGGGTTTGGATTTTTTGGATTTGCCGTGCCGGCGAACGAACCGACGACGTTGCGGCAGGTCTCCGCGGCCTATGGTGCGCTGCTGGGAATAGTTGAAAGCGCGGATACGGCGCCTTCTGCGGATGCCACAGCGGCGAGCCAGAAATGGGAAGCGGCCGGGAAAGCTACACTGGCACGGTGGGATGAGATTCAGACAAAGGACCTGGCTCGGGTGAATTCCCTGCTGGAAAAAGCGCAGTCAAAACCCTTGAATACGGGCGAGGAAAAGGCGCACCCCTAAAGGTAGCGCCTGCAGGTTCCTTGCGAAAATCGCCGGATCTCTTTGAGAATCATCGAGAAGCGGCGACGCCTGTTCGAAGGGGCAGGTAGCGCGACATTCCGGAGCATTGCGGGTTATATGAGAGTACGAGGAAAGAACACCAGCCCAGAATGAGGAGTCGCGATGATTAGGAATAGCTTCACGAAACAAATCGCCATTGCCGCCGGATTTTTGGCGCTGACTTTTGTGCCGGGAATGAGCCGCGCACAAAGCTCTTCGCAGCCACCGGCGCAAGATCAGAGCCAGGCGGCTCCAGGAGCACCAGCGCAGCATGAAGGAAGAATGCATGGCGCGATGCAAGGACTGAACCTGACCGATGAGCAAAAGACAGCGATGAAGAAGATTCACGAGTCCACGAAAGCGCAATTGGATGCAGTGAATAAGGATGAATCGCTGACAGCGGATCAGAAGGCGGCGAAGATTCATGAACTGCGCCACACCGGCCGGATGCAGATGGTGAAGCTCTTGACGCCGGAGCAACGCCAGCAGATGCGGGCGAATGTCCGTGCGATGCGGGCCGCTCACCGGGAAAAACAGCAACAGCCGCCACAAGCCCAGCCGCAAGGTAATTGAAGCAGCCGTTTAGAGGTTTGACCGAACAGAACGGTCCAGTAATAGGCCGAGTGACGGTGGAAATCGAGAAGTTCAAGGGACGGTCCAACTGGCCGTCCCTTTTTCGTAGATAGGTGGATTCGGGCAGCGCGGAATGGCGAATAGATTTGGTATGCTGCACGACGTGGGATATTTCGTTCGAATCAGCAGCCGCGCTTGGGCACGGGATGGCTTTCGGATAGGCGCGCTTTTATTCCTGGTTGTTCTCGGCGCAGTGGCGCTGAGCTTTTCTTCGCAAGCGCCTTCGCAAACCGCGACAGCCGCTCCTTCCGCGCAGTCAGCGACACCACAAACAGCACCAGCGACGCCACCGGCAGCGCCCGCGCAAGGAATTCCGCAAGGGACTCCTCCACCAACGCCGCGCGCGGGATTGAATGTTGTGGTGCTTGATCCGGCGCATGGGGGGACGGACCCGGGCGCGAGGGGAACAGGAGGAATTCGAGAGAGCGAGATCCTGCTTGATTTTTCGGCGCAAGTGCGGCGGGCGCTGGAGGCGCAGGGATTTCAAGTGGTCCAGACGCGCCAGGGGAATGAAGATCCGTCGTTTGATGACCGTTCCGCGATTGCGAACGCGCAGAGCGGCGCAGTTTTTGTGACGCTGCATATTGCGTCGACGGGGTTGCCGGGGACAGTGCGAGTTTACGTCAACTCGGATTTGCCGGTGACGACCGATGCCGGAGGATTGATTCCGTGGGACAGGGCCCAGACGCCGTTCCAGGGATTAAGCAGAAGATTGGGCGATCTGGTGCAGGGTTTGTTGGCGCAGCGATTTAGAGGATCCCCCAGCACGGCGCAGACGGCGGCGGTGAGGCAGTTGCGAACGACTGCCGCCCCGGCGATTGCGGTGGAAATTTCGAGCGTGGTCGTGGAAGACCGTGCGGATCTGGATCGCATGGCGCCCGGCGTTGCGGATGCAATCGCGACGGGAGTCGCGGCGTTCCGGCCTTCTTACGTGGTGCCGACTACGGGAGGAACGCCGTGACGACGCGCTGGATTCGATGGGTCGTTGGCATTCTGTGCGTTGGCGTGATTGTGGGCGCGATTTACCTTCCCGTCTTACGAAGGCGGTTGCGTGAAGCCGCGAAGCTACAGCAACAAACGGCGGAGCAGGCGCGCCGAGAATTGACGCAGGCCGTTCCCGCGAATCCGGGCGAGCCGCGCGTGAAAGCAAAATTGTTTTGGGCATCTGGCAATGGAGATGGAGCGCTGATGGATTCGACGGTGGAGTTGCCGCTTTCGAACGACCCTGTGCTCCGCTCGAAACAAGTATTGAACACGCTTCTGGCAGGGCCGGTGGATGCGGACTTGCGGACGCTGCCGCCGGACGCGGTGCTATTGGCGTTTTATCTTTTGCCAAACGGGACGGCCATCGCCGATTTTTCCGAGGCGCTGGCTACAGCGACGCCTTCGGGTATTCAAAGCGAGCAGCTGGCGGTGGATTCGATTACGAAGACGCTGGAAGCCAATGTGCCGCGCGTCGAGCGGTTGAAGATTTTGATTCACGGGCAGGAAGTGGAGACGCTGGCTGGGCACCTGGATCTTACAGGGACTTTCCTGGTGAATACGAGAGGCGTGCAGGCAGCGCCGGTTGTGCCCGCGCCAGTGGCGGCTCCGGCAACGACGATGCCAAGCGCAGATAAGCCGGTAGCTCCCGCAACGGACAAACCTGCTCCGCCGGCGACTCCAGCAACGAAACCGGTGGTTCCCAAGTCTCTTGAAGATTGACGCTCGACAAAGGGCCGGTCAAACTGGCGTAGGTTAAGCGGAAGTCTTGCTCAAATTTTTGCAGAAGATAGAAATGCAGGAGGAAGAGTGCGAGTTGATGGCCGTGGCCCGGATCAGTTGCGCCCGTTGAAGATGATGCCGGATTTTATTTCGACGGCGGAAGGAAGCGTGTTGATTGAATTAGGCAGCACGCGCGTGATTTGTACGGCGACGGTGGACGACGGCGTCCCGGGATTTTTGAAGGGGACTGGCAAGGGTTGGGTGACGGGCGAATATGGAATGTTGCCGAGGGCGACCGAAGAGCGCACTCAGCGTGAAGCGACGCGCGGCAAGCAGTCGGGGCGCACGCTGGAGATTCAGCGGTTGATTGGGCGGTCGCTGCGGGCGGTGACAGATCAGGAGGCCCTCGGCGAGCGCACGGTGTGGATCGATTGCGACGTGATCCAGGCGGATGGCGGAACGCGGACGGCTTCGATTACGGGAGCGTTTGTAGCGCTGGCGCTGGCGTTCGAACGGCTGGTGGCGGCAGGGATGTTGAAGCGCTCACCGCTGATCGATTCGGTCGCGGCGACGAGCGTGGGAATTGTAGACGATCAAGCCCTGCTGGATTTGGCGTATGAAGAAGATTCGCGCGCGGAAGTAGACATGAACGTCGTGATGACGGGCAGCGGGCACTTCGTAGAGATTCAGGCCACGGCGGAAGGTCGGCCCTTTAGCGGAAGTGAAATGCAGGATTTGCTAGCATTGGCGGCGGCGGGGATTCGCCGGCTGACAGACGCCCAACGCGCGGTGCTGCCCGGTAAATTCAGTGCGCGCGCGCGGTAATGCCTGCGCACGTTAAATTGTTTCTGGCTTCGTCAAATCCTGGAAAACTCGCGGAGTATTGCGCGCTGGTTGAAGTGGATAAGCATGGCGTCACAGATGAGCTGGCCCCGCGTGTAGAAATCGATTTGTTGCTGGGTTTCGATTCCTTGCCATCCTTTGAGGAGGATGCGCCGACATTCGCAGAGAATGCCGCTGGGAAGGCTCTGCATTACTCGCGGTTGGCGGCGGGCGTAGTGCTTGCAGATGATTCGGGGTTAGCAGTTCCCGCATTGGGCGGAGCGCCAGGTGTGCATTCGGCGCGCTATGCAGGACTTGGCGCGACGAACGCGGAACGAATTGCGAAACTACTAGGCGAGCTTCTCGGGAAAATAGGTTCGGAGAGAGCAGCTTATTTTGTATGTGCGATTGCAGTTGCGCAAAAGGGCAGGGCGACCGCGATTGTAACGGCTCGGGTCGATGGCGAGATCCTGGAGGAACCTCGCGGGGGCGGCGGGTTTGGGTATGATCCCGTGTTTTACTTCCCTGCCCTGAAGAAAACGTTTGCAGAGCTTTTACCGGAAGAGAAGAATCGCATCAGCCATCGAGGGAAAGCTTTTCGAAAGTTGCTCACGGGATTGAGCGCTCAGTAATGGGGCAGCAGGCCGCGTTACTACAGTGGAAGCGAGTGTTGCTGCCAGACGGGGCAGCCAGCCGGATTGTCGGCGCCACCGTGTGTGATATTCTTGCCCGTCATGCCAACGAAAAGAGCTAAGAAGAAATCCAAATCCTCGCTGAAAAAAACTGGCTCGAAGAAGGCGCCACGACCAGCAGAGAGAGCGGCGAACTCGAAAAAAGCGTCGGCGGGGACGGACCCGAAACGCGTCGCGGCAATTTTAGCGAAGCTGGATGAAGCGTATCCGGACGCGACATGCGAGCTGAAGCATGACAGCCCATTTCAGCTATTGATTTCGACGATCCTTTCGGCGCAGTGCACGGATGTGCGCGTCAATCAGGTGGCCGAAACGCTCTACAAGAAATATCCGACCCCCGAAGCGTTTGCGCATGCCAACCCGAGTGAGTTGGAGCAAGACGTGCGTCCGACGGGATTTTTCCGGAACAAGACGAAGTCGATCATGGGAGCAAGCAAGGCCATCCTTCAGAATTTTGGCGGTCAAGTGCCGCGGACGATGGAAGAGATGCTGACACTGCCGGGAGCGGCGCGAAAGACGGCGAACGTAGTGCTGGGAACGGCCTTCGGCATCGCCAGCGGCGTCGTTGTGGATACCCACGTAATTCGCATCTCAAACCGGCTGGATTTGACACGGAATGAGGATCCCAAGAAGATCGAAAAGGACTTGATGCAGGTGATTCCCAAAGAGAAGTGGATCCGTTTTTCGCATCAGATTATCTGGCACGGGCGGCGAGTTTGCATTGCGCGTAAACCCAAATGCGTTGAGTGCAATCTCGGGAAGATTTGTTATTCGAAAGACAAAACGATCTAAACACATCCAGGTCTAGTGTTTGGTATTTGGACCCGCAACGACTCCCTTCTGACAAATCCGCGACATCAGCCACGGGCTGGCAGCCAGGAGTGCACGCCGGGGCGAGCTTTCACGTATTATGCAGCCATGAGGATTTTGCTGGTCGAAGACGATCCGGGAGTACGCCGGTTTGTGGTGAAAGGACTGCGCGAGCAGGCATACGCAGTCGATGCCGCCGCCACAGGCGATGACGCCTTGTATCAGGCGGACATCAACGAATATGACCTGATCATTCTGGACGTCATGATTCCGGGAACGGACGGATTCGAAGTATGCCGCAAGCTGCGCAAAGCCGGCCGCCGCATGCCCATCCTGATGCTGACGGCCCGGGACGCCGTCGAGGACCGCGTGAGTGGACTCGACAGCGGCGCCGATGACTATCTGACCAAACCATTTGAATTTCGCGAGCTGCTTGCGCGGCTTCGCGCACTGCTGCGGCGTTCGGCGGAGTTGCATCCACCGCGCCTTAGCGTCGGCGACCTGGTGCTGGATACCGCGGCGCAGAACGCGACACTCGGAGGCCATGCGATTTCCCTGACGCACAAGGAATATGCGCTGCTGGAATATCTGGTGCGCAATGCAGGGCGAGTTGTGAGCAGAGCCGATATCGCCGAGCACGTTTGGGATGAAACGTTCGACCCCTTTTCAAATTTGATTGAGGTTTATATCAACCGGCTGCGGCGGAAAATTGATCCGGATGGCAACACGGGTCTGCTGCAAACACGGAGGGGCGCGGGCTACATCTTGAAGTCCGGAGAAGATGCTGACGGTGGAGGGCGCGGGCCATCGGCAGGCGAGTCCGGCAAGCCGAGCATCTCGGATCGCAAGAAACATGCTTGATTCCGTTCGCGTGCGGCTGACCGTGTGGTACTCGGCGGTGCTGGCCGTGGTGCTCATACTGGTCTGTGTGACCACCTACCTCATCGTTCAAAAAACGTCGATGCAAAGAACCGACGGCGACCTAGCGGTGTTGGCGGACTCGTTCCTGGTCACTTTTCAAGCTGAGCTGCAAGACGCTATCAGCACGCAGGACTCCCCAGTTTTCGTAGCAGCTCATCAGTCGATGATCGAACACCGGTCGGACAGTGACACGTTTGTGGTTCTGGGGCCGAGCGGAGCGGTCGTCGCTAATTCCAACGACGGGGTCGCCTTGAGCGCAAGAGCTGAGTCTTCCATAGCCCGCGTCCTCGCCTCCAGTGAGTATCAGCGTTTCGCAAAATTGGGCGCCAACAACGAAGTTGGGCTGGAAACAATCCAGGGAGAGCACGCCAGATTCCGAGCCTACTCGCGGCAATTCAAAGCGAAGGGCACAGACTACTTGCTGATTATTCTCCACTCGCTACATGCACAAAACGAAATGCTGGAAACGATTCGGCTGACTTTTACGTGGATGATATTTGTAGGGCTGCTGCTCGCAGGGACTGGCGGATATTTCCTGGCAAAAAAAAGTTTGGCCCCGGTAGTTGCTATGGGATCGCATGCGCGGCGCATCGGAGCAACAAACTTGCATGAACGGCTTCCGGTGCTGAACGCGAACGATGAACTCGGACAGTTAGCAACCATTTTCAATGATCTGCTGAATCGGCTTGACCAATCCTTTGACCGGCAACGCCGGTTCATCGCGGATGCTTCCCACGAACTGCGCACCCCGCTGGCCATTCTTCGCGGCGAGGCCGAGGTCGCCATGTCGCAGCAAAGCCGAAGCGCGGCCGACTACCTCGAATCGCTGGGGATTTTGCATGAGGAAACTTCGCGGCTGATTAAAATCGTGGAAGACCTCTTCACGCTCACCCGTGCCGACTCAGGGCAATACCCTCTCTCGCCAGAAGATGTATATCTCGAGGAAGTGGTGGCCGACTGCGCGCATTCGGCGAGGTCCCTAGCGCGCGAAAAAAATATCGATCTGCGTGTGGAGGCTTCCTCCGAGTGTCTCGTCCGCGGAGATCGTGCGCTTTTGCGGCGCATGATCCTCAATCTTCTGGACAACGCGATCAAGTACACCGCGGCGGATGGGCGCGTGGACATTTCTTGTCGCGCCAACGCGGAACAAGTCGAGATACACGTCACGGATACCGGTCCGGGGATACCGGTAGAGCTCCATTCGCGCATTTTCGAGCGGTTCTTCCGAGCAGATCCGGCTCGATCGCGCTCCGGGCGCGAGGGCGGCGCAGGGCTGGGGCTTTCCATCGCTCTTTGGATCGCTCAGGCGCACAACGGCCGGCTGGAATTGGTCCGCTCCGACGCAACGGGAAGTCACTTCGCCGTGTATTTGCCGAAGCCGGGTATTGCGCGTGCAGGCACAGATTAATCGTCTATTTATCTCAAAGTCGTTAAATTCGCTTTGGCGGACGTGAAGTCCCGCGGCCGCTCGAGAGAAGCCCCGTGAACACCTGGCATTTTTGGAAAAAATACACACTTTTCGCGCTCACTGCGATTGTCTTGTTCCCTTTTCGGGGGGCCAGCCAGCAGCCGGAAAATCCCGCGCCAAAGGTGAGCCAGTCCAACTCGCCATCCCCCTCTGCGCAACCTTCGGATGAAGCTGCCTCCGCTTTACGGCTGACGCTCCAGGATGCTCTCGCTCGTGCGCGCAAGAACAGCGTGGAATTTCAGGCCGCTGCGACGGATGCCGCCATCGCTGGGGAAGACCGCAAACAGGCTCGCGATGTGTTGCTTCCGTCCGTCGTCTATAACAACCAGTTTCTCTACACGCAAGGCAACGGCGCGGGCGGCGTTCGCTACATCGCCAACAATGCGATTCACGAATACATCAGTCAGGGAAACGTGCATGAAGTGATTGATCTCGCTGGAGTCGCAAGCTACAGACGAGCCGCTGCAGCGGCCGCCGTCGCCAAGGCACGCGCGGAGATTGCTTCGCGCGGACTCGTCGTGACGGTCGTGCAGGACTACTTCCATGTTGCTGCCGCACAAAGCAAGTTGGAAATTGCCAAGAGAGGTGCATCGCAAGGAGAGGACTTCTTCAAGCTCACGCAAGCGCTTGAAAAAGGCGGCGAGGTGGCACATTCCGATGTCATCCGCGCCGAATTGCAGATGCAGGATCGCCACCGCCAACTGCAGGAGGCGCAACTCGAGATGCTGAACGCAAAGCTGGAGCTGGCAGTTCTGATTTTTCCCGATTTCAATGATAACTTTGAAATCAGCGACGACCTCCACGCGAGCGTTCCCCTGCCAACCATGGAAGAAGTTCAGCAGCAAGGCGCCAAGGACAACCCGGAATTACGCGCGGCATTGGCAGGAGTACAGCAAGCCGGCCATGACGTTGTGGACGCCCGCGCCGGCTACTTCCCTTCGCTGGGCCTTGACTATTTCTACGGAATCGATTCAGCCCAGTTCTCAACGTACAGCGTGATCGACAATCAGAAAATTCACAACCTTGGATCCTCGGCGTCCGCGACCTTGAACATTCCGGTCTGGAACTGGGGCGCCACGCAGAGCCGTGTAAAACAAGCCGAACTGCGGCGGGCACAAGCGCAGCGCGAGCTTTCGTTGGCGCAGCGCAAGCTGCTTGCGGAAATGCGCTCGTTATACGGCGAAGCGGAAACGGCGCTAAACGAATTGGCCGGCTTGCAGCGCTCCGCTGAGTTGGCTTCCGAAGGCCTGCGGCTGGCGACTCTTCGCTACAAAGGTGGAGAAACAACGGTGTTGGAAGTGGTGGATGCACAGAATTCCTTCGCGCAGGCCAACACAAGCTATCAGGATGGGGCGGTCCGCTATCGCGTGGCGCTGGCCAACCTGCAAACACTTACGGGAGCCTTGACCACGCCATGAGACCGCGAACTCCGTGCAGAGAATCGCAAATGTTCTTACGTGCTGCAGCAATCTGCGCGATCGCTTGGGCGGCGCTCGGCTGCGGTTCCGAAGAGAAAGCCAAGGATCCTGTTGTTTCCGTGCAGACCACTGCGGCGCACCGCACCACAATTGCACAAACGATTTCCGCGGATGCAGTGGTGTTCCCGTTGCAGCAAGCTGTCCTCACTCCGAAGATCACTTCCACGATCAAGACGTTTCTCGTCCAGCGAGGCAGCCGCGTTCACAAAGGGGAGTTGCTCGCCGTCTTGGAGAACGCCGATCTCTCCGCTGCCGCCGAGCAGAGCAAGGGCGAATTTGAACAGGCGGAAGCGGGGTACGCCACCACCACCGGTGCAAGTCTTCCCGAGCAAATTCAAAAAGCGGAGCTCGACACCGCGTCCGCGAAAAGCGCGCTGGATGCACAACAGCAGGTTTTTAACAGCCGCAAGGAACTCTTCGAGCAGGGCGGAATACCGCGGCGAGACTTCGATTCGGCGCAAGTCGCGCTCATGCAGGCGCGCAGCCAGTATGAACAGGCGCAGAAGCAGCTCGACGATCTGCATCGGATTGGAAAGCAACAGGCCCTCAAATCCGCGAACGGCCAGCTCGCTGCGGCCAAAGGAAAATTTCTCGGCGCGCAAGCCTTGCTCAGCTATTCGGAGATTCGGAGCCCAATCGATGGAGTAGTTACAGAGCGGCCGCAATATCCGGGCGAGCTCGCCGCCGCGAACCAGCCGCTGCTGACCGTCATGGATCTCTCAAAGCTGATCGCCAAAGCGCACATCGCGCAGACCGAGGCGGCTGCGATCAAGGTGGGTGAGCCTGCGGAACTTCAGCTTCACGGTGTGGACGAAAAGGTGAAAGGCCGCGTGAGCCTGGTAAGCCCGGCGCTCGATCCGGGAAGCACAACGATCGAAGTGTGGGTCGAGACGACAAAGCCCGGCTCCGCCCTGAAACCGGGAATGACCGTGCAAGTTCAAATTGAAGCCGCGACCGCGAAAGATGCGCTTGCGGTTCCAGCGTCTGCTGTTTTCAAAAACGCGGATGGCACAAGCTTCGTAGTAGTTGCCGGCGTTGATCAAAAAGCGCACGTCGCGACGGTGGAGACCGGCATCAAAAGCGCCACCGAAGTTCAGATTCTCAGCGGCATTAAAGAAGGCGATGCCGTCATCACTTCCGGGGGCTACGCTCTTCCGGACAAAATGCAGATTAAGATCGAAGCGCCGGCACCAGCGGAAAAAGAGGCAGGTGACGCCGCCGAATCCGACAAAAAGGGCGATGACAAAGCGAAGCCCGCTGCAAAGGCTAAGGATAAGGACTAAGGGACATGGCCTCTGAAGCGGGTTTCCGTTCTAGTGCGCCTGGCGCAAACGCGGCGCCTTGGTTTGAAAGGCTATCCCGGCCCATTTTGTTTTTGGTCATCAGCCTTGCGCTGGTTGGCGCGTATCTGGCGTTCATCATTCCCGTCTCGGTTTTCCCTAACACCGATTTTCCGCGTGTTGTGATCGGCGTCGACAACGGCGTCATGCCCATCGATCAAATGTTGGTTACGATCACTCGACCGATCGAAGAAGCAGTGAACAGCGTTCCCGGTTTGCAGCGAGTGGTCTCCATCACCAGCCGCGGCTCCGCCGAAGTTGATCTGTTTTTCGACTGGAACAGCGACATGATTCTCACGCTGCAGCGTGTCGATGCCGTCGTTGCGCGTCTGCAAGTTGAGCTGCCGTCGACAGCAAAGCTCGAGACGCACCGTCTCACCTTCGCGAGTTTTCCGATTCTTGGCTACAGCCTTACTTCCGACGCGATTTCGCAAGACAAGTTGTGGGAAATCGCCACCTACGACATCAAGCCTCGCATCAACCGCCTCGATGGCGTCGCTTCCGTTTTGATCCAGGGAGGGCGCGTGCCGGAGTTTCAAGTATCCCCCGATCCCGCGCGGCTGCTCTCGACCGGAGTCACTGTCACCGATTTACTCGAGGCCATTCGCCGCACCAACGTGATCGACTCTCCCGGTTTGCTCGAGCACGATCATCAACTCGTGCTCGGCCTCGTCAGCGGCCAGGTACGCACGCCGGAACAAATCGGCAAAATCGTTGTCAAAAACACGCCAGCGGGAGTTCCTGTTCGCATTGGCGATGTCGCGACGGTGGCTCCGTCGGTTGCGCCCGTATACACGATGGTTACAGCCAACGGGAAGTCAGCCGTACTCATCAATGTGAATCGACAACCGGAGAGCAACACGCTCACCGTTGCCGACGAAGTTCATACGCAAATTCAGGAACTGGCGTCGAAATTGCCTCCCGGCGTGCACCTCGAACCCTTTTACGATCAATCGACAATCGTTCACGATTCGATCGCCAGCGTACGTGACGCTGTACTCCTCGGCTTGATTCTTTCGTCAGCGATTCTTGTTTTGTTCCTGCGCGACTGGGGCAGTTCTCTCGTCGCAGGCTTGGTGATTCCTGCAACTCTGCTGCTCACCTTTATCGTTCTGAAGATCACCGGCCAAAGTTTCAATCTGATGACGCTCGGTGGTCTCGCGGCAGCCGTCGGCTTGGTCATCGACGACACTATCGTCGTGCTCGAAAATATCGTGCTTCACCGCGACGCGGGCGAAGGCCGTGCCAAGGCTATCCAAAGCGCGCTTCGAGAGATGACCGTCCCGCTGATCGGCTCCACGATTACGCCGATCGTCGTATTCCTGCCGCTTGTCTCCATCACCGGCGTTACCGGAAGCTTCTTCCGCGCGCTTGCCATTACCATGACGGTTTCCCTGCTCTGCTCCCTGCTTCTCGCGCTCGCGTGGACTCCCACTTTGAGTCAATACTTCGTGCGCAGAAAAAGTCCGACTACGGAGTTAGCACAAACCCTGGAAGAATCATCGCAACCTCTCGACCCCGCCGCCCTCCTAGTGGCGGAGGAGGCGCATCTCACAGGCCTGTTTGGCCGAATCGTGGACTTTTACGCACGTTGCATGAAGAGCGTCATCCGGCATCCGATTCTTCTGATCGCCAGCTCTGTAGTCATCGTCGTTCTTTCCATTGTGGGCTACAAGTTGCTCGACACCGCCCTTTTGCCGGAAATGGATGAGGGAGGATTCATTCTGGACTACTACACGCCACCAGGAAGCTCCTTGGCGGAATCGGACCGCATTCTCCAGCACATGGAAAAAATCCTCCGCGATACCCCGGAAGTGGAAAACACATCCCGCCGAACCGGTCTCCAATTGGGCTTGGCTGCCGTGACCGAAGCAAATCGCGGAGACTTCACCGTCCGGCTGAAGCGAGACCGCAAGCGCGGCATCGACGAGGTCATCGAGGATGTCCGCGCCCAGATCAAGGAAACCGAACCGGCGGCGGACGTCGAATTTGTCCAAGTGCTACAGGACATGATCGGGGACCTCTCGAACGAGCCCGAGCCCGTTGTGATCAAGCTCTATTCGCAGGACGCACAGCTTCTGCTCAAGACCGCCCCGCAAGTAGCGGATGCCATCGGAAAGATTCACGGCGTCGTCGATATTCTCGACGGCATCGAGAATACGGTCAGCGGGCCTGCAGCTACATTTCAGATAGACCCTGCGACGGCCGCTCGCGCCGGTTTCACTGTGGAAGAAGTCAGCACCGATGCCGCCGCACTCCTTGAGGGCGAACCGGCGGCTACGCCTGTTGTTTTGAACGACCGCGCATATCCCATCCGAGTGAGATTTCCTGACCGCATTCGCGCTTCGCTGGAGCAAATGACCAGCACGCTGATCGTCAGTTCGACTAATCGCACGGCAACACTCGGCTCGCTTGCCACACTCACGACGGACCCGGGAGAGACGGAAATCCGCCGAGAAAACCTTCAAAGATTGGTGGAAGTGACAGCCCGGCTCGAAAATGTGGGCCTTGGCAAAGGAATGGCCGAAGTGCAAAAGGTCGTCGCGGATCTTCACCTTCCAGCCAGCATCCGCGTCGAATACGGCGGCCAATATCAAGAACAACAAAAATCTTTTCGAGACCTGCTCATGGTTCTCTTCCTGGCGCTCGCGCTCCTGTTTGTGGTGCTGCTCTTCGAGTTCCGGACCTTCTCTGCGCCAGTCGCCATTCTTGCGTCGGCGTTACTCTCGACCTTCGGCGGCTTCCTGGCGCTGCTGATAACGCGCACGAATTTCAATGTCGCTTCCTTTATGGGAATGATCATGGTCATCGGCATCGTCGCGAAAAACGGCATCTTACTGCTCGACGCGGAGCAGCGCTTCCGCGGCCTGGGCTTTTCCTCCGCTGACGCCATGCTGCAAGCAGGCCGGCGCCGGCTGCGTCCCATCGCCATGACCGCACTCGCCACCGTCGCCGGGATGTTGCCTCTTGCCCTGGCCATCGGCGCCGGTTCCCAAATGTTGCAGCCGCTGGCCATCACGGTGATCGGTGGCTTGCTCAGCTCCATGGTTTTGTCCCTGGTGCTCACTCCTGCGATTCACTATTTCTTGGACCGTGAGCCGCCTACCGAAGCAACCCATGCTGAAGCCGTCTAGAAGCCCGGTTCCGAACCGCCGTCAAACCTGTCCCAATTCTAGGGGCTGGGCCCCCCGTTGGCCCCCGGAACAAGGAGGCCAGTTTTTCACGATGGCTTCCCTCTCCCCGATTCGCAGATTCCATCTAGCCAAATTCTAGCTTCCCCGCATCGAATGGATTGGGCAGCATTTTGCCCGCTAGGAAACGCCAATCGGCAGATTGGCGTTTTGTACTTTACGGCCCTGTTTTTGGACTAAACCTTCTATTTGCAACACTTACGACGGGATTCGTCGTTTTAAGCCGTCCTCTAAACCATCCGAGACCCGCACTTCGGCCCAATGAACACAACGTCAAACAGATTTCACTTTGTCTGCCACTGCGAGTAAAGTTGATGCCGGAGAACTATCCATTTCCATGCTACGACAAGCTAAAAAGAACGTCGCCGTCATGAAGGGCCGCAACCCAGCCGTGCCCCTCAGCAAGAACGAGCACCTCTTGCGCTGGGTAGAAAAAATGGCGGAACTCGCCAAGCCCGCCTCCATCCATTGGGTCGACGGCTCTGAGGAAGAAAACGAAGCTCTGCGCCGTCAAATGGTCGCGTCCGGAACTCTCATCAAGCTCAACGAAAAACTCTGGCCCGGCTGCTACTACGCCCGATCCGATGCCAACGACGTCGCCCGTGTGGAAGACCGCACCTTTATATGTTCGCTCTCGAAAGACAGCGCCGGCCCCACCAACAATTGGGAAAACCCTTACGAGATGCGCAAGAAGCTGAAGAGCCTGTTCAACGGCGCGATGCGCGGCCGTACGATGTACGTTCTGGGCTACAGCATGGGCCCGTTCGGCTCCCCGATGTCGCAGATCGGTGTGCAGTTGACAGATTCCCCGTACGTCGTCGTCAACATGCGCATCATGGCGCGCATCGGTTTGCCTGTGTTTCAACAGATCGATACCGGTATACCGCGCGTTGTCCCGTGCATGCACTCCGTCGGTGCGCCGCTCGCGCCAGGCCAGAAAGATGTGCCTTGGCCCTGCAACAAAGAAAAGTATATCGTCCACTTCCCAGAGACGCGTGAAATCTGGTCTTACGGCTCCGGCTACGGCGGAAACGCGTTGCTCGGTAAGAAGTGTTTCGGCTTGCGCATCGCCTCCAATATTGCGCGCGACGAAGGCTGGATGGCGGAGCACATGCTGATTCTTGGCGTGGAAAATCCGGCAGGTGAAAAGACGTATGTGGCGGCTGCCTTTCCCAGCGCCTGTGGCAAGACAAACTTCGCCATGCTCATCCCGCCGAAAGGTTTCGAGGGGTGGAAGGTATGGACAGTCGGCGATGACATTGCCTGGATTCGCCCCGACGAACACGGCCTTCTGCGCGCCATCAATCCGGAAGCAGGATTCTTCGGCGTTGCTCCCGGCACTTCTGTAAAGACAAATCGCAACGCCATGGCCACGCTCGCGAAAAATTCCATTTTTACAAATGTCGCGCTGACTCCCGATGGTGGCGTGTGGTGGGAAGGCATGTCCGACGAACCCCCAGGCGAATGCCTCGATTGGAAGGGCCAGAAGTGGACGCCGGCGATTGCGAAAGAAACCGGAGCCAAAGCCGCGCATCCCAATGCCCGCTTCACGGCACCTGCTTCGCAGTGCCCGACGATCGATCCTGCATGGGAAGATCCCAGTGGCGTCCCTATCAGCGCCATCATTTTCGGCGGGCGTCGGGCCACGACCATGCCGCTCGTCTTCCAGGCTTTCAACTGGAGTTCGGGCGTTTACATCGGAGCAACAATGGGCTCGGAGACTACCGCGGCAGCAGCAGGAGCCGTGGGTAAAGTTCGCCGCGACCCCATGGCCATGCTTCCCTTCTGCGGCTATCACATGGGCGATTATTTCCGCCACTGGATCAAAATGCAGCGCTCGCTCACTCTAACGCCTCGCATCTTCCATGTGAACTGGTTCCGCAAGGATGCCGACGGAAAATTCATGTGGCCCGGGTTCGCCGAAAACATGCGCGTTCTCAAATGGATTGTGGACCGCACTAAAGGCCGGGCATTAGCTCGCGAGACGCCCGTCGGCTGGATGCCGCGCTACGAAGACATGGAATGGAGCGGCATGGATCTCTCCAAGGAAAAGTTTGAAGAGCTCCAGAAATTTGATCGCGATGCCTGGCGAAAAGAAGTCATCGAACATGAAGAGCTGTTCATCGGCCTCCATGACCATCTGCCGAAAGAAATGGTTTACGAGCGGGAACTTCTGATCTGCAGACTTTAGCTAAAAGTGCACTTCGATATAAATAAGATAAGCCGCGAGACCGAGGCCGAGTAATGCCGTCGTTATTCCAACAAGATCGATGATGAAGCCTGCCGACTGAAATTTTCCCGATTCAATCTGTTCACGCGTCCGCCGGTAACGAAGCAAACCCGCAACGCAAACCAGCACTCCCGCAATCATCGTGGCTGCCCCGAACCAGACGGAGAGCCCGGACGATGGCGCCACACGTCCCTGGATTTGCATCCACTGCCGGATCGCAACGGCAAACCGCCCAATCGCAAAACCAAAAGCGACTCCCGCAACACCGGTGCGTACCCACGCAAGAAACGTTCGCTCATTCGCCAGATGATCGCGCGCCAGATTAGGGTTGTTACTGGATGGCTGCGGGGGATGCTTCTCTGAAGATTCAGACATGAGTGTTCACGAGTCGGCTTCGGGGCCCTCTGCGACGCGCCTATTCTATTGCCAATTGAAGCAGCGTCCCTGCGGCACTGATGTTTTTTACAAGTTCGGAGGGAACGTTGTGACGTTGCTGCAGATATTCCGGGCTATTGTACGAGACCCACACTTTGCCTCCGGCATCTTCCGAGACCAACGCCTTCAAAGGTAGATCAATCGCAATCGTGGGAGAAGCGACCATCACCGGCGTGCCCGCCATGGGGCTTCCAAAGAGGATGAGCTGCGTTGGTTGCATTTTCAGCCCAACCTTCTCGGCCTCGCCGCTATGATCCACGCGGCAGAAAACTGTCAGACCCTTCTCTTGCAACAGGGACTCGATGCGTCTGAGAGTTTCCGGAACCGAGTACGGGCTGCTCAGGTGCTGCATCCCGTTATCTGGAGTTGGAGCCATGTAGAACCTCCCGAAATCAAGGAAATCGACGAACGACAGACTTTCCCATCGATTGGGTATCAGTAAAAAGCATTCAAATGCGCAAGGCAGCGTGTCTTCAAACTCAGACCGCGCCCATTGCTCTACGGCTTGTGGCCGGCCTGGAATATACGATAAAAGGCAAATGCGAATACTTTGTGCGAGCTGCGCGAATGGATTTCAGCCGCGGCGCTTTTCTTAGCGCGGCTTTCGCATGGAACAGTCGCGCCTTGGCGGCGGGGACCGAAATGCCGATGATGGCCGCCGTTTCTTTCATCGAATGCTGTTGCAATTGTTGCAGCTCAACCACCTTGCGAATTGTCGGCCGCAAGGTGCTGATGGCGCCGCGAAGAATATTCTCCCGCTCGTGCTGGGCATAGCGCTTTTCCGGGTTCGGAGCGCGGTCCGGCATCTCCCACGTAGGAGACTTGCTGTCGGCATCAGCGGAACCATCCAGAGATATCTCATGGGATGTGCGTTTTTTACGTAGAATCATAAGGGCGGAATTGATGGCGATGCGCGTCAGCCAGGTAGAGAAGCTGGACCTGCCGTCAAATTCCCCGATGTGAGTGAAGGCGCTGAGCAAAGAGTCCTGGAGAGCGTCTTCGGCGTCTGCGCGATTCTTTGTGATCCTCTGGACGGACCTGAGAATCCTGGGCGTAAAACGCTGGCAAAGGACATCGAAAGCCACGTTTTGCCCCCGCTTTGCGGCTGCCACCAGACGTTTCTCGTCCAGCTCTTCGCACGCGTCCCTAAAGGCGAGTTCCTGGCTGACCAGTTCCGCTTCCGTGTAAACAACCAATCGTTGACAAGCCATATCCCCCCCATTTTCTGCTATTTCTGACGTTCTCTGGCGATCCACTCCCTTATATAGGGTGAGCAATGCACCAGTTCCAGCCCACTCGCCTCGCACTCACTCAGGAACCGCACGCCCTCTACGTCCACGAGAGTGAGATGTTCCAAATCTAAGACCGTCCCGGGTCCCAAGCCGCCGATCTCCTCTTTCAACTCCGTGAGGTGCTCCGAAGAAATTCGACCACTTAGCCGAAAGCTTGCCTTCGCCCCGTCGGAAACCCGCTCTATTCTTAGGGTCATTACTCACTTTCCGTACGTTGGAGATTTGCAATCCAGAGCCCATGCTTAAATGATTGAAAACAATATGTTTATTCGAATCTTGTCGTGCCCAATTTCAGCATTTGCTGATTTTCGGCAGACACTCACTTTCTGCTAAGCAAATTTGCTAGGTGTGGGGAGTGCTGAGGGGGAGGCTTAGGCGAGCAAGCGGATGGGCGCCACAACCTAAGCCGGTCGTGTATTTAACTACCAGATTAAGTACGATGCCGTCTCAGGAGGTTGGCTATACGGACTTGAACCTGTGCTTGTTGATTCCAAGGTTGGAGATTTTGGATTCGAGCGTTTGCCGGGGTACCCCGAGAAGGGCGGCCGCGCCGGATGGGCCAGAAACCCGCCCCCCCGTTTGCGCCAAAGCCATTTCTATCAGTTCTTTTTCCTTGCTCTCGCCCAGGCGAGCGAGACCTCTGGCAAGGGCTCGCAATCCGGAGGTCGCTTCGGGCAGATCGCGCTTGAGCCAGGTGGGATCAACGAAAAAGGTGTCAGCGTCACACAAAACTACGGCGCGTTCGACCACGTTTTGCAGTTCGCGAATGTTCCCAGGCCAGCTGTACTCCTGAAACAGCGCCAGCGTGTTTTTGTCAATGCTAAGGATCTTCTTGCCAGCTTTCTTGGCGTATCTGTCGATGAGATATTCCACCAGCAAGGGGATATCGTCGGCCCGCTCCCGTAGCGAAGGCAACTGAATGGGGAAGACATTCAGTCTGTAAAACAGATCCTGGCGGAAAGTACCGGCGTCGACCGCAGTTCGTAAGTCACGGTTTGTGGCGGAGAGCACCCGCGTGTCGACACGCACAGACTGTGTTCCGCCAACGCGTTCAAATTCCCTCTCCTGAAGGACTCGCAACAGTGCGATTTGGGTCTCTGCGGGCAGTTCACCGATTTCGTCCAGGAAAAGAGTTCCACCATCGGCCAGCTCAAATCGGCCGAGACGCCGCTGCGAAGCTCCTGTGAACGCCCCTTTTTCGTGTCCAAAGAGTTCGGAAGCGATGAGGGACGGTGGAATCGCCGCACAATTCACGCGGATAAACGCGCGATTTGCACGCTTCGACCGCCGGTGGATGGCGCGGGCAATCATTTCTTTTCCCGTTCCGGTTTCGCCGAGGATGAGCACCGTAGAATCGGTAGCCGCAACTTTTGCAACTTGTACGAGGACCCGGCGGAGCGGCTCCGACGAGCCCACAATCTCTTCAAACATCGAGACCTTGTCGATCTCCTCGCGCAAGGCGATGTTTTCTTTGTAGAGCTGGTCCTTTAATAGCTTTATTTCTTCAAAAGCAGTTTGCAATGCTGCTCTCGCTTCGTACTGTGCGGTTACGTCCATGGTGGTGCCGACGACTTCCGTGATTTCTCCCACCTCATTCATCACGGGGTGAGCGATAGAGTGCAGGTGTTTTATCCTGCCGTCCGGAAAAGTAATCCGGAAATCACCTTCAGAAACCACTCGGTCCTTCTGGGTGGACTCCAACTTCGCTCGCTGCTCGACGGCAAGCAGGTCTTCCGGGTGGACTCTTCCGAGAATATACTCCCAACTCGGGGTTGTTTTCTCGGGGTCGCATTCATAAATGCTATAGAACTCTTGCGACCAGAAGATGGCGCCGGTGCGAACATCCCAAGCCCAGCTCCCGCAGCGGCTCAACCTCTGCGCTTCGACCAGATAGCCTTCGCTTCGACGCAGGGTCTGCTCGGCGAGCTTGCGCTCGGTGATGTCCGTCGAGCTGCCCACAAACTGCACCAATTCCGCTGATTCATTCAACACAGGATGGCCGACGGTATGAATGTGTTTGACCGTTCCGTCCTGCAGAAGAATTCGGAATTCCACATCGTATTCGGCCTTGTCGCGGATGGCTTTCTCGATGACGCCTCGCCACCTTTCGCGATCTTCCGGATGTGTGCGGTGGAGCCGTTCCTCCCAGCCTGGCATGCCCTTCCCCGGATCGAAGCCATAGATGCGATACCATTCGTCGGAGAGGTAAACGGCCTCTCTTCCCGGAAGCCGCCAAGCCCAACTCGCAGTGTGCGTGAGCCGCTGAGCCTCCTCGAGATACGCCTCGCTATGCTGCAAGGTTTCGTAGAGAGTACGCAGTCTAGTCGCCGTGTCATTAAAGACTTGGCCAAGTTGTGCGAGTTCATCCCTGCCTCTCAAGGGAACCTGGTGCGCGAACTCGCCGCGCGCCAATGCCTTCGAGCCGTCCATGAGCCGCCCCAGCGGCGCGGTGATGCTGCGCGTGATGGCCAATCCGAGGAAGGCTGCGATCAGGAGGGTCAGCGCGGCTGTAATCGGCACGATCAAGAAGATCCTGTGTTGTGCCTGCGCAATCTCGAGGAGGGCATGAGCGCGCTTTTCGGCCACATCGCGGTCGAGGTTGTCAACCAGCGCTGAGGTCCGAGATTCCAGGGGCCGGACCTGGTTGGCCAAGCGCAAGCGAACGGCCTGCCAGTCTTTTGATTTCGCCAAGTCAGTGACGACCCCAAGCTCCGCCGGCAGAGCATCCTGGAGCACCTCGAGGGTTGGAAGCAATGTCGGATCCAGCTGTACTTCAGGCGGCAAGCGACTGAGGGTGTTGCTGATGCGTCTGCTGTTCTCCAGGAGGTCGGTGCGAAGCCTTTCGGCCTCGCTGATAAGTTCGGCGGTGTTCTCAGAATCCGCAAGCACATCCAACCTCTCATAAAAAGACATGAGATTGGCGTGCGCTTGCAGAACTACAATCAACTCCTGGTCGACGGCAGTGAGACGCTCCGCCTGAAGGCGAGCATGATAGAACTCCCACAGTAAAACGGCGTTCCCCAGCAACATCGCAAGGATGATGACGACAAAGCAGCCTGTCAACCGGGGGCCGATGTTGAGCCGATGAAGGCGAAGCGTTCTCTCGCCAGCTTCTTGCGCCCTTGCGGCAAGTTTCGCGACCACGTGTGGCTCCCTACCGCGTATCCTCGAATACGCTCGACCAAGATTACCAGCGCGGAGACTCGAAAGGGAAACATGTCGAACTACGTTTGATTCTCAAAGACCTTATTGGGACGACGATCCATTCAGATGGGATGGCAGACCCGGACGGAATCCGGTTAAGCTGACCAGCTCCTTCTCCAAGTCCGCGGCAGCCAGAGGCGCAGTCTTTTCGCGCATGAGGACGGAACGCACCGCGCGGATGTAGGCCCTACTGACCTCATCGTATTTCTCGGCGGCAACGACAGAGGGGCGCGCCACAACACCGCCGCCGTGCAGCCTCTCTTGGGTGAACTGGGGATACGGATCGAGAAGTGCCGGCAGCGCGAAGAGCTCGACTTCCTCCGGAGGCCTGGCATGCTCGGTAGCGCTCATAAGCTGAGCATCTCTTCGGCGAAGAAAGCGGAGCAACTCAAGCGCCTCCTTAGGGTGCGCCGAACTGCGGGAAACCGCCAAACCGTTCCCACCCAAAGTGCTGGCTCGGCCGGCGGAGCCACCTGGTACGCTGGTCATGCCGAACTGGTTATCGACTGTGCTGGGGGGAGCCTGGGGACGCGATTCCAAGAAAGGCCAGCCACGGGTGACCACGCTAAAATCGGATTGCCAGCCCCGAAGGAAAGCCGCATTACCAGCACCCCAGGCGTTCTGTGCGTCCCACAATCCGTAGGCTGTGACGCCGGGTGGAGAAATGGAACCCACCCAGCGTGCGGCGCGTTGCCAAGCCTGAATCACGTGTGGATTGTTTACGCTAATGGTTTTGTTGTCTTCAATGATTCGCCCACCAGCTTCGCCCGCTTGCCATTCCAGGCCGCTGCATGTCAAATCTTCGTTGAAGCCACCTTGCCACATGTAACCCCAGAAGTTCTTTTCGCCTTTAGCCCGTTCCCCTGCCTGAATCCGTGTGGCCATCTTCTCGAGCTCGTCCCATGTTTTGGGCGGTGCCGAATAGCCGTACCTTCGCAAGAGATTTGGCCGATAGTACAAAATACTGATGTAGGCGTGATTCGGTATAGCCACGAGTTTGTCACCCACGCTGTAGCTCGCGCGCAAAACGGGATTCAGCGAAGAGACCTCGGCGCCAAAATAGGGCGTTAGATCCAGCAGATATGGGTTCAGTATCGCGGACCAAATCACGTCGATGCTGACCACATCGAGGGTGGCGTCGCCTTTTTTGAGAAGGTCGCGCGCCAGAATGAGTTGATTGAGAGAGCCGTCAGGGCGTGGAAGGCGTTTAACCTGAATCCCCGTTTGTTGGGTGAAGTCTTGCAAATCCTGGCTTATGCCAGGGTGCATACCGGAGGTATCCCACTCCACGTCCAGAAACGTGACGGTGACCGGCTGTGGGGAGGAACGTCCGCAACCAGCCAGAGCGCCGGCTAACAGTAAAACGGCCACAGCCGCGATTCGTCTGACAGAACTCCAACACTTATATGGAAGAGGTCGAATCTCACGGCTCAATGGTCTGGTACGTTTCAACACTAGCTCCGTCTCGGAAAGATCATCCAGTTTGGAGGCGAAGAGTGTACATCAGAAGTGGTGACGCTAAGTTTACAGACGAACATCAAAAAGTGTTTACACCCCCGCAAAGCGAAGGCGGCTAACGTCCCTGTGCACGCTGGTCGTCGTCTAATCGCGGGCGAGTCTTAGCAGCGGTTTAGCAATTCGTCGAACGCGTGTCTTAGTGGCTCTCATTTGCTCTAGCTACGAGCTGGATCAAAGTCGGGAGTACATCGCCGAACTTTGCGTCCTTTGGGCTTCCAAAAGCAAAGTAGAGTTTTTGGTAGAGCGCATAGAGCGAGTGATAGACCCGCTCCGCCGCGGGTTCCGGCTTGAACACCGTATGCGTGGGACAAATCTTATCTTGTGCCTCTTCCACCGTTTTGAATGTCCCAGCGGCCAGAAACGCAAAGATCGCTGAGCCAAGACTCGTTACGCTTTTGCTTGGCACAAGCACTGGCCGGCCCAGAACGTTCGCATAAATTTGATTCAGCACGTTGTTCTTCTGCGGAATGCCGCCTGCATTGATCACGCGCTGGATGTTTACTCCGTGCTCCGCCATGCGATCCAGGATGATTCGCGTGTGAAACGCCGTGCCTTCGATGGCGGCAAAAAGTTCGTCCTGCGCGGTTGTCTGCAAGTTCCAGCCCAGTGTGACCCCGCGCAAGTTCGGATTTACCAGCACCGTCCGATCACCGTTGTCCCAGGTCATGCGAAGAAGCCCGGTCTGCCCGGCCTGATACTTTTCAAGTCCCTTGCTCAACGTCGCCACATCCGTTCCTGCGCGTGTGGCAATGGCGTTGAAAATATCTCCGACGGCGGAAAGCCCTGCTTCGATTCCCGTGCGCTTCGGATGCACGCTTCCTTGCACCACTCCGCACACGCCCGGAACCAGATTGACCGACGGTGTGATGCCAATGATGCACGTCGAAGTTCCGACGACATTCACCATGTCTTCGGTCCGGCAGCCCGCGCCGATCGCGTCCCAATGCGCATCAAACGCTCCGACCGGAATCGGAATTCCCGCTTTCAAACCAAGCTTCTCCGCCCACACCGGCGAAAGCTGCCCGGCGATCTGGTCCGACGTCGCATATTCACCCTGCAGTTTCTCTCGAACGCCGGCAAACAACGGATCGACTTTGACGAGAAATTCTTCCGGAGGCAGGCCACCCAACTCGCGGTTCCACATCCACTTGTGTCCCATGGCGCAAACGCTGCGCTTCACTTTTCGAGAATCGGTAATTCCGCAGAGCGTCGCTGCAGCCATGTCGCAATGCTCAAAGGCAGAAACAAATTGCGAGCGCTTATTTGGATTGTGACGCAGCCAGTGCAGCAACTTTGAGAAGCCCCACTCCGACGAATACACTCCGCCGCACCACTGAATTGCGGTAAGCCCTTCGCGGTGCGCCGCTTCGGTAATCTCGGCGGCTTCAGCTTTCGCCCGGTGGTCGCACCAAAGATAATAGTCGTCGAGCGGCTCAAGATTTTTTCCAACAGGAATCACCGAGGATCCCGTCGTGTCCATCGCCAGCGCTTGGACTTGCTCGCCGGAAATGCCGGCCTTCTGCACTGCTTCACGCGTGGCGCTCGCCAGAGCGCGCATCTGATCGTCGTGCGATTGCGTCGCAAATTCCGGATCTTCGCGCTTGCGGTGGAGCGGATATTCCGCGAGCGCCGTCGCCAGCATGCCTCGCTCGCTGTCCACAATCGATACGCGAACGCTCAAAGTTCCAAAATCCACGCCAGCTACAATGGCCATGAGATTCCGAGTCTCCCTGCGATTGAAGTGACGATCATCCCGCGTGGGCGTACATGTCCCAGCCGAGATAACGCGACGCGGCTTCATGCACCGCCGGCGCCACCGAAGAGAAATTCGCAGCAACGTGATGCTCGAATCCCTTCTCGCAAATGTAGTGCAGCAGTTTCTGCAGTCCGGGAATTTCCACCACGCCCGCGCCGCCGAACGTATCGAGCGGATCGTCCGTAAACCTGCCGCTGCCGGTATACCCGCGAATTCGCCCAGAAGTGTCGTCGGTCGAAAAACGTGCAAAGCACATCGCTCCCGCTTTCACCTGCCCCACGCACGTTCCGAATGTATTTTCCTTCCCTACCGTTCCTGCGATGATTTCCTGAAAATCCATTTTGACGCTTTTGAAAAAATGCTTTGGCAAATTGCTGCAGTGGAAGCACACCGCTTTGTTCGGATCGTTCCCGTAATTGTTGTTCCAATCGAGCAGCGCGCTCGGCGTTTCCGAGGCCAGTTGCAGCGCGTGCATCCCCAGCACGCCGCACACGTCGACTTCGCAAGCGCTCGAAAGCAGCGAGTCGCTCATCATGCTCATCACCGTGCACGGCACCACGCCGAGATTTTCCTCGAGCGAAGTCCAGCACTGCACCGCGCTGATCTGCAAATCCGTTGCTTTCATCCACTGATCGATCACCACGCCCAGCTTCGCCATCTTCATCAGCGCCGCGTGCGGAATGTCCGTCGTCGTCACATATTTCTGGATGGATTGCAGCTTCTGCACCGCCGCATCATCCGTGTCTTTCATCTTGCCGATGCGCCCAAGCACTTCCGAAAGATCAAGTGTCTCGACGGAAATGCCGCTTGCCTCCAGCAGTTTCTCGCTATAGCGCACCGTGTTGAAAGCCGTCGGCCGCGCGCCCACCGCGCCGATGCGCAGATTCTTCAGCCCCTTCACAATCCGGCAAACGCCGGCGAACCATTCGAGGTCCCTAGTGAACTCCGGCGAATCCGGGGCTTCCGTGTGCAGCGTGGTCAGCGAATAAGGAATCCCGTATTGCCTTAGATTGTTGCAGGCCGACATTTTCCCGCAGAAACTGTCGCGCCGGTGCGTGATGGTCATCTTGGACTGCGTGTCCGGCGTCGCCTGCACCAGCACCGGCACGCGAAGACCGGCCAGCCGCAAAGTATCGGCGATCGCTCGCTCGTCTCCAAAATTCGGCAGCGTCACAATCACGCCGTCAATCGCGTCGGCTTTCGATTTGAATACCGCCGCGCAACGCTTCGCTTCTTCGTACGTTTCCACCGCGCCGTGTTTGCTCTGCTCCGGATCGAGTACCACTACGTCCATGCCCGCCTTCTGCAGCACCTGGGTCATCTCATCTCGCCCGGACTTCGCCAAATGCGCCGGAAAAAAACCCCGGTTCCCCACAATCAACCCCATCGTCATTTTTCTCTTGTTCGCCATGGTCCCTTTGGTCACTTTCTCGCAAATGCGATCGCTACGCTCATTGCATCACAGCGAAAACGAAAATCATTTTTTACTCTTAGCCTGCCCATAGTAGGCTTTTGCGCCGTGCTTTCTAAGAAAGTGGCGGTCATGAAGCGTTTTGCCGAGCGTCACGGCGTTCGCGTTGATTGCCACCGTCAAAAACGCCATGCGGGCAGCAGCCTCAAGCATCCATGCATTCTCAGCCGCTCTCTGTGGATCGGCACCCCAAGCAAACGGTCCGTGGTTTGCGACAAGCACAGCAGGAACCGCTATCGGATCCAGTCCCTTAAACGCGCGAATGATTACCGTACCTGTATTCACTTCGTACTCGCCGTTGATTTCGTCATCCGTCATTACATCCGTTAGCGGAATCGGACCGTGAAAATAATCGGCGTGAGTTGTGCCAAAACAAGGAATTGGTTTGCGAGCCTGAGCCCATGCCGTCGCATATTCGGAATGAGTGTGCGCAATTCCGCCGATAGAAGAGAAAGCTCGATAGAGCGCAGCGTGCGTGGGAAGATCCGAAGAAGGCCGTAACTTCCCTTCGATCACCCGGCATTGCAGGTCGGTGACGACAAGATCCTTCGGTTTCATCCGCTCGTAGGGAACGCCGCTGGGCTTGATGACGATCAAACCCTCTTTTCGAGCAACGCCACTGGCGTTGCCGAAGGTAGAAAGCACCAATCCTCTCCGGACCAGGTCCAGATTGGCTTCCAGGACTTGTTCTCGTAACTTCGCTAACCGCATTTGCCCTCGACTCTATTCCCTCGCGCTATTTCCGCGTCGAAAACCGCAGGACTGTGGACGTCCGATACGTTTCGTCCGGCTTCAAGACGGTGGACGGGAAATTGGGATGATTGGGTGAATCCGGAAAATGCTGCGTTTCGAGGCAAAAGCCAGTGCGAAGTGCATAAAGCTGGCCGCCCTTTCCCTTCGCCGTACCGTCCAAGAAATTGCCACTGTAAAACTGAATTCCCGGCTCGGTTGTCAGCACTTGGAGGATTCGCCCGCTGGTGGGTTCGAAAACCTCGGCAGCGAGTTGCAGTCCGGCTTTTTCCGCCTTTTCCAGCACCCAATTGTGATCGTAACCCTTACCGAATTTCAATTGTTCGTCATCCTGATCGATGCGCGCTCCAATGACGGTAGGTTTCGTAAAATCAAACGGCGTGCCGCTGACCGCGCGCAATTCACCGGTCGGTATCAGCGTCGAATCAACAGACGTGAATTGCGGCGCGCGAAGCAGCAACTGATGATCGATAATCTCTTTGGTCAGGTCGCCGGATAGATTGAAATAACTGTGGTTCGTCAAATTGACGACCGTGTCTTTATCTGTCGTCGCGGTGTAATCGATGCGGAATTCACTGGTTTCCGCCGGTAGTGTGTATGTCACCTTTACCTTCAGCGTACCGGGGTAACCTTCCTCTCCGTCCGCACTCGTGTAGCTTAACTCCAATACCTGGGCGCCCGCACGCGAGCGATCGACCGCGGTCCAAACCCGCTTGTTGAAGCCCCGCATGCCCCCATGCAGACTGTTCGGCCCATCATTCTTTGGGAGATGGAACACAGTCCCGTCCAGCGTAAATTCACCGCGGGCGATGCGATTGCCGTACCTTCCGATGGTGGCTCCGAAATAGGACTTGCCCTGCTCGTAGCCGTCCAGATTGTCGTAGCCGAGAACGATATCGGCCGCTTTGCCGTTGCGATCAGGGACTTTTAGCGAGACGAGAGTCGCCCCATAACTGATTACCACGGCTTCGACACCTTTATTGTTGGTGAGAACGTAACGGTAGACTGAAACTCCTTCGCTTGTCTTGCCAAATTCAGAAGCTTGCAATTTTGGGCCGGATCCGGAGGCCCGCAGCGAAGTGGCGAACATCAAAAAACCGAAGAAGGCGAATAGAAGAGCGGGAAGTCTGGTCATGAAAGGTCCTCTAGAAGCACCTGAGAGCGCCGAGATAGCCGGACAAGTTAAGTAAACGTTTACCACGATGGAGCACGCTTTGCAAGAGGGTTTGACGGCGTGCTCTTCGAGCACGGCCGTCCCGAAACTTCACCTGTTGGCGGAATTACCGCCTAGGAATAAGCCTAGACCCTAGTAAGGAGTTGGCAAGGGGATTGTCCGAGGCAGGGACGCAAGGTTGTCACGTAATTGGGATAGCGTATACTGTGACTAACAACCTTAACTGAGGTTAGAAGAGGACTCGTGGACATTCGAGATGTCGCCAGACGAGCCAAGGTATCGACCGCAACTGTATCGCGGACGGTCAACCAGGTAGCGACAGTCGATGCGCAACTGGCAAAACGCGTCTGGAAGGCCATTGCCGAGCTTGGATACTATCCCAACCGTCAGGCACGTGCACTCGTTTCCGGCCGGAGCCGAGTGTTTGGGCTAATCGTTTCCGAAATCACCAACCCTTTCTTCCCTGAAATCGTGCAGACGTTTGAAACACTGGCCGTCGAACAAAATTACGAAATTCTTCTGACCTCGACGATTCACGACCCCAAGCGGATGGAGCTTGCCGTCCGCAGGATGATCGAGGGACGCGTGGACGGGGTCGCCATCCTAACGTTCGGCATGGAAGACGAGCTCCTGGAGCATCTGCGATTTCGGAATCTGCCGCTTGTGTTCATCGATGTAGGGCCAAAGGCGCCGCGCATCAGCAACATCCGTGTCGATTATGCACATGGGATTCGCCAGGCTGTACAGCACCTAGCAGCCATGCGGCACGAACGCATCGGTTTTGTAACGGGGCCGCTCAGGCTACGCTCTGCAATCGTGCGGAGAGATGCGTTTGAGGCGTCGATGCGTGAGATCGGCCTACAGGTGAGGCCGGAGTTCATCGTCGAAGGAGACCACAGATTGGAAGGCGGAAAACTCGCCCTGCAAAAACTCTCTGAACTTCGCGAACGGCCTACAGCCATCATGTGCTCTAACGACCTGACCGCCATAGGCGTGATGAGGCAGGCATTCGATCTTGGAATCACGGTACCTCAAGAATTGTCGGTGATCGGTTTCGACGATACGCGATTGTCGGACTACATGATTCCTCCGCTAACCACCATTCAAATGTCGCAGACGGAACTGGGGACCCTCGCATTTAACGCCCTTCTCAAGGAAGTGAAGAGGGACGCTCCCGCGCCGAATGGAACAGAATTTGTGCTAAAGACGCACCTAATTCTGCGGAAGTCGACAACATTTCCTCCAGGCACCAATCAGAACAAATCGCGTTCCACGTCGAAGCGTCTTTCGCAAACCCCGCCGGAAGGCAGAGAGTGAAACGCATCTTTTCCTGACGATAAGTGCCGCCACATGGTCCGGCGATTCCATTTCAAGCGAGCGCAGCAAGGTTTGGGTTTCAGCCTGTTCATCCTTCTCATTTTCCACCTCGGCATTAGTTCGGGACGAGGCCAATCCGTAAGGAACACAGAGCCAGAGCAGGGGGCGAAGCATCCCCCGGAACCATTCCCAAGTGCGCCCAGTGGCGCGAGCCGTTGCATGTTCTGCCACCCCGCTGAGGTCGAAGGATACGCCCGTTCAGCCATGGCGCATTCCTTGCGGCGAGCCAGCCGTGAGCCAGAAGGAACCGTAAACGCGCATGGATCGAAAATCACAATGCGTTCCTCAGCAACGGGATATTGGCAACGATGGGAAAATGGAAACGACAGCAGCGACTATCGCGTCGACTATGTGGTTGGCTCTGGCAACCATGCAAGCGGTTATCTGGTCGACATCGGGGGCCACCTTTTCCAATCACCGGTGGCTTTCTACACGCGTCGCCAATCGTATGACCTAGCGCCCGGGTACGAGAATGTGCCTGACCCGGACTTTACGCGGCCGGTCAGCGAGGAGTGTGTGCTCTGCCATTCGGGAACCGCGCTTCACATCAGCGGCACGATGAATCAATATCGCTCGCCGATTTTTCCCGAGGAAGCAATTACGTGTGAACGATGCCATGGTCCGTTAGAAAAACACCTGGCAGACCCACGGGCGGGGACGATCGTTAATCCAGCGAAACTCGAGCCAGCGGCACGCGATAGTGTCTGCGAACAATGCCATCTATTTGGAGTAGCGCGAGTTCCCAATCCTGGAAAGAAACTAAGCGATTTCATCCCAGGGCAGCGATTGGAAGACACGTTTACGATCTATCGCAATGCTCTGCCGTCTGGCGCGCCCGCGGGCGCATTCAAAGTGATCAGCCATGTCGAGCAACTCGCCTTGAGCGCATGTGCGCGGAACAGCGGCGGGCGATTGTGGTGCGGAACGTGCCACGATCCGCACGATAAGCCGACGCAGACGGTCCGGTATTACCGCGAGCGATGCCTCACGTGCCACACCCAAAACTTGCCAGCATCTCATCCGGGCAGGGACACAGACTGTCTGGGCTGCCACATGCCACGGCGCAATGCCCAGGACGGAGGGCATACTGTTTTTACGGATCACAGGATTCAACGACGCCCCGAGATGCAAGCCGATCTTCCGGCAGACGTGGGAATTGCCGCATGGCGCGAACCTACGCCTGAAATCCAAAAGAGGAATCTCGGAATCGCCTACATTGACGTTGGAATGCAGCGTCACTCTTCGGCATTCATCATCCAGGGCTACCGAATGCTGACAGAAGTGCAGCGGCAATATGCGAATGACAGCGACTTTTTCAAATGGATTGGGGAAGCCCTGCTTGCAGGGAAACAATCAGCCGACGCCAGATTGGCCCTGGAACGCGCGCTTCAGTTGGATCCGGATTCACCGATCACAGAGGCGAGCGCGGCTTCACCATATCTACAGGAAGGAGACGCGGAACGGGCGATTGCGCATTTGGAGCGCGCCGTTGCGCTTGATCCTTTGTACCTGCCGGCGGCTAGCATGCTGATTGAGTTGTATCAGAGACAGGGAAAGACGGCGGAGGCCGCAGAACTGTCGGGCAGAATCAAAACCGTGATGAGCGAAATCAAGACTGAAGATGAGTCGGCCGGGAATCCTTCCACGAGCACTGCAATAAAAAGGTCGGAAGATGTTTTTAAAAATATTCGAGTGCTCAAGGGCATTCCAGCTGACCAACTGATGCCCACAATGGAATTCATCTCCTCATCGCTGGGAGTGGAATGCAGCTTCTGTCATGTTGAAGGACACTTCGAAAAAGACGATAAAAAAACCAAAAAAACGGCGCGCAACATGATGGAGATGATGTTCGCAATAAACGGGAATAGCTTCGAGGGACACCGCGAATTAACCTGCTACTCCTGCCATCGCGGCGCGAGTGATCCTGTCAATACTCCGCTTGTTGACGGTGAAAAGCGGCTTACGGCCAGCCATACGAATGCCGAGACGCAGAAGCTTCCTGTGAATCTGCCGACGGCGTCCCAGTTGCTAAGAAATTATATTGACGCTATCGGCGGAGCGGGGGCCATCGAGAAGATCACGAGCCGTGTAGAAAAGGGCAGCGTCACATTCCGCGGCCATTCGGCGAAGATGGAAATCTTCACGCAATCTCCGAACAAGCAGGCGGTGGTGCGTCACTATCCGGAAGGCGATAGCGTTACCGTATTCGACGGCCAGGCGGCCTGGTTCAGCACCCCGGGTGGCCCCCCGCGCGAGATGCAAGGCGCAGACGTTGACATAGCGGCTTTGGACGCCGACATGCAATTCCCATTGCACATTCAGCAGTATTACCCGGAGTTACGTGTCGAATATCCAGAGAAGATCGGCGAGCGACTGAGCTATCTACTACTTTGCTCGAGGAAAGGCCAACCGGCGGCAAAATTTTATTTTGATGCGCAGTCAGCGCTGCTGGTGCGGCTGGTACGTTACAAGGAGTCGGCACTGGGCCTCGATCCACAACAGGTCGATTATTCCGATTACCGCGATATGAATGGAGCACAACTTCCGTTTCGGATCACGGTTTCCGATCCAGCGAGTATATCCATCATCCAGATTGATGAGGTGCAAGAGAATGTGCCGATAGCGGCCACCAAGTTTTCCAGGCCACCCAACTAAGAATCGAAAAGCACTTGCACGGAGTGTGCCATCTGCAGTTCATCTTTCTCCGCTTAGCAAGGCGGAGAATTGAACTACGAAAAGAAGGTAGACGCCCTCGCATGACTATGACTGCGCGCGCGGTTCGAGTGGTGCCGTAAGCTGCAAAGAAGGCTTGCGGAGGCTGGGCCGTATTGTACACTTTTCGCTGTAAACGTTTGCTCATGCGCCTGGGGAATACCGCCACGCATGCCTAACGTGATGTTTGGCCTTCGTTCTGAAAGGCCTGTTTGGCCGCCGGTTTCTTTTCGGCGAAGGTGAGCGGTTTCCTGCGTAATGCTCTAGGGGAGGTGAGGGTGTCCATGAGCAAGAATTGGAATCGCCGAGAGTTGCTCGCGCAATTAGTGGGAGTATCCGCGGGAATGCTGCTGCCGCCAGCGACCACTTTGGTGAGCGGTGGTCTACGAGTCGCTGGAGAAAACTGCGAGATTCATCTCGCGCCCCTGAGCCGTCACACGGTGCGCTTTAGCGTGCTTCCCGTCAAACGCAGCAGAACGATTTCGGTACCATCCGATGGCTCGTTGCTGAAAGCATCCTGGGGCGTTGCAACCACCGAAATACGTGGCGAAGCGCAATCACAAACAATCGCGTGCGGAGACATGAAGGTGTCATTTTCCCGCAGCCCGCTCACTTTTACGATTGCAACGACTCAAGGAGAAATGATCCAGCAACTCTCCATCGACGAGGAGACCGGCGGCGTTTCTTTCTTAACGGGAGACTCACCCCTGCTCGGCCTCGGAGAAGGCGGGCCGCAATTCGACCGACGAGGCTCGACCGACCGCATGAAGAGCGGCCAAGGCGGCTATCAATTAGCGACTCACGGCGGGCGCGTGCCAATACCTTGGATTATCGGCACTCGCGGCTGGGCAATGTTCTTCCATCAGCCGTTCGGGACTTTCGATTTCACGGGAGCGCAGAGCAAGTTTTTACCAGCCAGTCCTCAGACTGCTTTGCCGCTCGATATATTTTTTTTGGCTTCGCACAATCCCGCGACGATCATGGCCGAATATGCCAGGCTCACCGGACATGCTGAGATGCCGCCACTCTGGAGTTTCGGTTATCAGCAGTCGCATCGCACTTTAGCGAACCGCGAGGAAGTCCTGGCAGAAGCCAAAACTTTTCGTGAGAAAAAACTTCCCTGCGACGCACTAATCTATTTGGGTACGGGATTCTGCCCCTCTGGCTGGAATACCGAAAACGGTTCGTTCGTCTGGAACTCACGCGTGTTTCCCGATCCAAAGGAAATCCTCGATGAACTTCACAAAGAGCATTTTCGAGTCGTGCTTCACGCAGTCATTTTATCCGACAAGCTTCGCGGCACCGTGGGTGACGCGTGCGAGCTTCCGCGCTTCGATGAAGAGGCAGCGAGCTGCCACTGGGACGCGCATCGAAAGGATTTCGCGATGGGAGTCGATGGCTGGTGGCCGGATGAAGGCGATCCGCTGGATATTCCCTCGCGCCTGGTTCGCAACCGCATGTATTGGGAAGGCCCACAACTCGATAGGCCGGATGAGCGGCCTTACGCGCTGCACCGCAACGGATATGCCGGAATGCAGAGATATGGGTCTTTCCTCTGGTCTGGCGATGTCTATTCCACATGGGAAACGCTGAAGGTTCATATCCCGATTGCCATCAACACGGCATTGACAGGCATTCCTTACTGGGGCACGGACATTGGCGGCTTCGTGCCGACAAAAGAATTCACGGCTGAACTTTACCTACGCTGGTTTCAGTTCGGGGCTTTTTGCCCTCTCTTCCGTTGTCATGGGCGCGCCTGGAAACTCCGCCTTCCTTGGGGATGGAACACAGGCGACCCAGGCCCCATCGAGATCAACAATTACAACGGCGCCGCGATTCCGGATTCCAGCCAGTTGCACAATGAACAGGTTGAACCAATCTGCCGGAAGTATCTCGAACTGCGCTACCGAATGCTTCCCTATCTATACAGTGCGGTGCGCGAATGCGCAACGACCGGCATGCCTATCCTGCGCGCGCTCTGGTTGCATTATCCAGACGATCCAACGGCCGTTGCGTGCGGCGATGAATATTTGTGGGGGAAGAGCGTCCTGGTTGCACCAGTCGTTGAAAAAGGCGCGGAGACACGCAGCGTCTATTTGCCCGCGGGCGGCTGGTACGATTTTTGGACGGAAGAACGCCTTGAAGGCGGGCGCGAAATTAGCCGCAACGTCGACCTTGAAACGATACCGCTGTATGTTCGGGCTGGTTCCATACTGCCGCTCGGTCCCGTAAAGCAATTCACGGCAGAAAAAGTAGATCAGCCGCTCTCCGTATCCGTTTATCCCGGCGGAGATGCTTCCTTTTTGCTCTACGAAGATAACGGGAGTACCTTTAACTATCGAAAGGGCGAATGGATGGGGATCCAGATGGACTGGCAAGACAAAACAAAGACCTTAACGATGAGTCTAGCGCCAGGGTCGCGTATGCTGCCTCCCTTGCATAGAAAATTGGATGTGAGACTCGCTGGGCAAACGCGTTCCGTGGTGTTTGACGGGAGCTCTCTCAGAGTGTCTTTCTGACCCGGCTTCGAAGGCGATGGAGCTGAGGTGCTCCAAAAACCAAGTGAGCCAGACTTGATTAGTCCAAGCCCCCCAAACAAAGAGGAGGCGGGGCTGCACCGCCTCCGCCTCCATCACTTCAAATTGTAAGAGTTGTGGACTCCAGACCGCGACTATCCGCGGATATCATGGGCTTTTGGTTGCACGAGCCGTTTCGTTGGATTCGGGGACCGCCGCTCGGGTGTGAAGCGAGGGTCCCCTTGGTTTCAAATCAAACGCAAACTAGAACGTGAGCTTCCCTCCGATTTGCCACCATCTCGGCAATGTCTGGGCGGTCACCTGTCCAAAGTTGCCGGCGGATAGATCGCCCTGGATGTTCTGGAAATTGGCATGGTTGAACAGGTTGTAGAATTCAAACCGGAATTGAAAAACCAGTCGCTCGGTTATGTGCGTATTTTTGTAAACGGTCATATCCGTCTGTATGAAGGCCGGATTTCGGAATGCATTAAACCTTTCGTTGCCGTTCGTGCCCGCGGTCGGCACAGTGAATTCCCCCGCGGTAAAGACACCGGTCGTGTAGGCGCTCCTGGACGTTCCTTGCAGATAGCTGCCGACGTCTGGAAAACTGAAGTTGTCACCGTTGGCAAGGTAATCGCCGGTCTGGGTAGTTTGCGCATTTGCACCCGCGACGTAGTTTGTCCCGTTATACGCAGCGGATGTAAATACCGTGAAAGGATAGCCAGTCTGGTAAATACTGGTCCCGCTAACGCCCCACCCGCTCGTCGCGTGCCCCACAAACCCCACGCCGCCGTTCAAACCCGGCTGTTCATAGTTGAAGCTTGCGGAAATGCGGTTGGGAGCATCCCACGGCGATGGTCCGTAAAACGCTGAAGGATTCTCTGGCGTAGGAAATCTGCTCGCGTCATCCTTGGAAGAAGAGTGTGTGTAGGAAACATCAAAGAACCCTCGACTTGCCCTAGCTCTGAGGTCAAAGGTCACAGCTTCATAGTTGGCATATCGATTGTTCTGGGTATAGGCGATTTGGCCAAAACTCGGGTTGGGTCGCGGTGGCGCGGAGCCGAGGGGCAGACCAATCAGAGCTCCCGGGAGTTCATTGATGTCGACACCATAGGAAACCAGACCTCCGGCATTTCCGTTTCCGACGAGGTTGGAGGTATGGGACCCGCTGTACAGAGCGGAAGCAACAAAGTGGCTACCAAGCCTATGTTCCAGCGTACCAGACCAAATATAGGCGGTGGGTGAGACAATGTTGGGGGTGATACCCCCAATCCCCAAGCCTGCTCCTGGAATTCCTCCGGCAGCATCCAGACAGGGAGCTACCGGACACAAGGTTGTTCCGGCTAATTGAGGAAAAACGAATCCGAACGGAGGCTTGCTACTGGTTCCTTGGACAAACACCGGCTGGTTGCCAGGGGCGTTCGCCGCGAAGAAGGTTGGATTGATTAGTCCTGGTGGATTTCCCCGGAATTCCTCCTGAATATTGGCGGGTGTCAGCCAATTGGAGAACATCCCGAACCCGCCTCGTACCAGCCAGTCTCCTCTTCCGGTGATATCCCATGCGACCCCGATCCGTGGAGTGTATGCCTTGGGTGCACTGGCTAGAGCGTTGTGCGTGGGTTTGGCAACGCCGGCGGCAACTTGATCCTGGAACGTTCCGCCTGAACCCAGATAAAAGTTGCCAAAAACCGTCGTGGGTGACTTGGAATACGGGTTTCCTTGGTCGTCAAAACGGAAACCCAGCGTCAGAGTCAGATTGCGGCGTGCCTTCCATGTGTCCTCGGCAAAGATACCCCAAGTCTTGGAGGCAGCGTCCCAGCTCCAGAGCGTTTGTTGTCCGGTGATCGGGCTGTACATGACGCCGCCCTCCGTCAAGGGCGCATCCTTAGCCAGCGATAACAAATTGTTGAAGCTAAATCCGGGGTGAGACCACGGTCCCTGGAAAGGCTCGACGTCATCGCCGTATAGGCCTTCGTAGCCCACTTTTATGACGTGCGCGCCACGGACGTGAGTCAAGACATCGCGCCAGTGATAGTTGTGTTGAATGAAATCGCCCTGGGCGAACCCTACGCCGTATCCGACGCTCTGCCCGGTAACTCCGATTCCAGGAATCGTAAAGTCACCTGTCTCGCCAAGTTTGCCCTCAATGCGATTCTGGGCAAAAATGACTTCATTCAGCGTCGTCGGACTGAAATCGTGCGTCCAATTTACCTGAAAGGCACGCTGCCAATAGTTATTGGTAGTCGAAAACTGCGGGATAACGTTCGGCGAGGGATTGGACTGAAGGGTGCGGAAGAAACTGCCGTAGATGCGATCCTTGCTGAAATATTTGTCCACGCGAACGAAGTACTGGGTGCCGTCGATGACGTTCGAGGAATTGAAGATCCCGCTGTCAATCATCGGCGTGGAGCAAGGCAGATTTTCCGTTGCCGCGGTTCCGCAAGTGCCTGGGAAAATGTTATTTGCGGTTTTAGAAACGGCAACCCCGACTACGTGGGTAGGAACGTAGGTATTCAGGATCTTCGTTCCGAATGTGCCTGGATTATTCGTTTGGGCAAACGCTGCGAACGCTGGATCCGGAAAGGTTATGACATTGTTGCCGGTAGAAGCAGAAGAACGCAATGCTTCAATGCCGAAATAAAAGAAAAATTGATGATGAGGAATAATTGGCCCGCCGATCGTCCCGGAAAGATTGTTGCTGTGGAACGGATTGTATGAATGGTCGGAGCCAGGCAGAGAATACTTCGCAAACATGGACTGGTAGTTGAAATAGTCGCTCACCAAACCGTGAAATTGATCCGCGCCAGACTTTGTGGTCATGGCGTTCTGGAGGCCACTCCCGCGCCCGTACTCGCTGGAGTAGGTGTTGACCTGATTGTTCGCCTCTTGAATGACGTCGGGGTTGGGCGTGAGATTCAATACGCCTTGCCGGACGCTGCTCGTCACATCCAGCCCGTCAATGATCCACATATTGGCAACGGTTCCTTGCCCGTTGGCGCTGACGTCAACGGCCTCTTCCGTGGAGAAGTTGCCTGCATTAGCTCCCGGAGTGCCCGAAGAGACGCCCGGACCACCTGCGAGTCCTAGCCCTGTAACGCCGGGAGCGATGGTGGACAGCGAGAGCATATTGCGTCCCGCCAGCGGCAGCGTCGACAACTCCTGAGTTTGCAGCGTCTGTTGATTGCGCGTCTCGGTAACGTTCACCAGCGGGTTTTCCGCTGTGACCGTCACGGATTCCGTCGCCGCGCCAACTTTCACGCCAATGGGAACGGTCAGGTTTTGGTTCGTCTCGAGTGTGACAGTCGTTTCAGACTTGGAAAAACCTGTCGCTTCCACTGTAATTTTGTAGGAACCCGGAGCCAAGCTCAGAAATCGATATCCGCCTTCGCCGTCTGTTGTCGTTGTCGCTGTGATGTGCGTTGCAAGATTTTCCACCGTTACCTTCGCCTGAGCGATCGCCGCACCGCTCGGGTCCGCAACGTTTCCTTGAATACTTCCGGAGTACTGAGCCCAGGTTGGGCCAGCCATTACGAGGACTGCTATGAGTAGTCGGACGGACCATCCAACCAACGATCTCGCTTGCATGCGCTTCACCCCCAAAGTTGATAAGTCGACATTTACAGAACAATTTCACTGTAAACGTTTTCTCGATTGTCCAAAGATATATGCCACTTTGCTTGGGGCTGTCAAGCGTTTTCTAGTGTTTTTGTATTAGACAGGTCCGGCGAGCGCGTCCATGATCGAAAACCCATCTTCCCTCAGGTCTTTGACCATCCACGGTTTGGCACGATCCCAGCACCCTCGCGCAGAGTAATAAGCTGGTTTATGGGAAGCTGTTTGAACGTCTCCACAAGCCCGTTCGGCCAGTGCACTTCCACGCTCACAGATGTATGGTTTCCCAAGCCGAAATGCAGGCGCCAATCGTTGCAGGAATAGAAACTGGACTGACTCAAGACGCTCTGCGCCTGCGTTTTTCCGCCATAATGAGCCAGAACCCTGGCCCCGATCGCGCTTCGATTGGACTTAACTCCCTCGAGTTTGACCTTTATCCAGTTCTGTTTTCCGCTGAGATCATTGCGCAAAAGGGACGGATTTTCGTTCAGATTTACAATGAGCATATCGATGTCGCCGTCATTGTCGAAGTCCCCGAACGCGCATCCGCGGCTGCAATGCGCTTCCGACACGCCAGGGCCGGCCGCCTCGACCAACTCCTCGAAGACTTTGTTGCCTAAATTGCGAAACACGGCACGGGGCGTCTTGTTGGCATATTGCGGAAGAGATTTCTCCACTTCCGGGTAAACGTTACCTGTGACCATGAATAAATCGGGGTTACCGTCATTGTCTAAATCCAGCATCCCGGCTCCCCAACAGATATAGCGGGTCTCTACGCCCACCCGGGACGTGCGGGTGACATCATCGAAGTTTCCCTTCCCGTCGTTGTGGTAGAGGACATTGGCATCGTCCGCAAAGTGCGTCTTAAAGAGATCTAGATGTCCGTCCAGGTCATAATCGCCGACGCCGATCCCCATCCCCGCTTGTTCTTCTCCATCGTCGCTGAGGGCTACCCCTCGGATGACTCCCTCTTCCCGGAATGTTCCGTCATGGTTGTTCATAAACAGCAGGCTCGGCGTGGAATCGCATGCCACATAAATGTCTGGCCAACCATCTTCGTCAAAGTCGGCGGCCGCCACGGTCATGCCGTAGCACTTGTTGGCTTGCGCGACGCCTGCCTGTTGGCTGACGTCGGTAAACGTCCCGTCGCCGTTGTTCCTGTAAAGCGAATGGCGGCCTGTGGGCAATCCGCGGGGTCCGCACTCGACGGGAATCCCCTTCCAATTGCAGTTCGTGTTCGCTCCAGGAACCGGCGCATGCTCAAGGGAGAAGCGGACATAGTTCGAGACAAACAAGTCAAGGTGCCCGTCGCGGTTGTAGTCCAGGAAGCTGCAGCCCGCGCCCCAGCGGGGTTGGTCATTCAAGAGACCGGCAGCCTTGGTCACATCCGTGAAAGTACCATCGCCATTGTTACGGTAAAGAATGTTCTGCCCGAAGTACGTGCAGAAGATATCCTCAAAGCCATCGTTGTTGTAATCCCCGATGCACACGCCGCAAGCCCAGCCAACCGCGTGCAGACCGGCCTTTTCCGTGACATCGGTGAAAGTTCCGTCCCGGTTGTTCTTGTATAGCCTGTTCGTGGCGCCCTCTGGAGCGCCTTCGAGCCGAGTCCCACAAAGCAAGAAAATATCCATCCAACCGTCGTTGTCATAATCGATGAATGCGCAGCCGCACCCCGTGGACTCCAGAATATATTTCTTGCTTTCGACGCCGCCGTATACCGTCGGCGAGTGCAGTCCGGCGGCAGCTCCGACGTCTACAAAATGCGCGTTGAATGGGCGGCCGGAAGGCGCTTGTCTCGCCAGGGGCTTGGCCGCATGGGCGGCAACCCCTTGCCCAAGCGCTCGTTCCGCCGAGAGCACGATGGCAGATCCGATCGACATTCCCATAAATGCGCGACGCGAATAGATCATTCTGGAAGAGTTCCTTTTCCGGGCAGTTTGGTTTTTGTTTTCAAAAGCGCTACCTTTCAACTGTGGATGGATGCATCCCGGAGCCCTGCGAAAACTCACAATGGGATTTCAGGCCCTGCTCAGGGCTGCTTGGCTGCCGTGTCCTCTTCAAATAGTTTGTAACGGTAATGCTCTTTTTCTTCTTTCGTTGCGTCTTCGCGGAGTTGCGCCAACCGCTGCAGCAGCTCGGGAATCTCTTTTTTCTCCCCCGTTTTCCGCAGCGCTTGAATCAGCCGGTACACGGCAGTCTGATCCTTGGGATCAATGGCGAGAGCCTTTCGGCACTGCTCAATCGCTTCGTGATACTGTCCGGTTTGCATGTACAGTTTTGCCAGCACCCCTCGCGCCGCGGCCAATGTTGGCTGCAGCGCAACCGCTTTCTTCGCTGACTGCATGGCCATCTGAAATTCAGGCGTGCCCGGATCGGCGCCCTTTTGCGAAAGTACATCCGCCTGCAAATAAAGCAAGAGCGGATCATTCGGCTTCCGCGCCAATTTTGTCTGCACCGACTCCAGCGCGTGATCCAGATCATTGGCCTGCACAGCGGCCAATCCTTGCGCGGCCGTGCTCAAGGACTGATTCGGGTTCAGCTCATACGCTTTCTCAAAATCGGCTTCCGCCTTGTCATACTGCGCCAACTGGACGTACAACACACCACGCGCCACGTACAGATCATCCGATTTGGGCTGCAGCAGCAACCCTTCCGTGAGCACATCGATACCCACTTGAAACGACTCGTGCGTAAAACAAATATTTGCAAAATCCAAGTAGAGACTCACGTTTCGTGGCGCAAGCAGAAGTGCTTGACGTAGCGTACTCACTGCCTGGGGCGTGTCGCCGGCGTCTTCATAGGCAGTCGATGCAAGCTGCAGCGTATCCGCGTCGACTCCCGAGCTCGCCAGCAGCGGCTGAAGCGTAGCAATGGCGTCCTGCGGTTTGTGAGCCATCAGCTGAATCGATGCGAGGACTAAATGCTCTCGAGGATCATCCGGCCTTAGCGCCAGCGCTCGCTGAAAAGTTGTCACTGCTTCATCCATGCGCTTGAGTCTCACCAAACAGGTGGCATACGCGTGCAAAGCGTCGAGCTGCGAATCGAGCAGTTCGCCAGCTTTCGCAAAATGTGGCGCCGCGGCAACGCAGTTTCCCCGCCGATACTCCATCACCGCCAGCATGGCGTGCGCCGTCGGCTCTTCCGGACGCAATTGCACCAAATGATTCAGTAACGGGACAGCGGCCGCGTTCCCTGCCTGGTATTCAATCTGAGCCGCACCCGCCAGCGCCGCGATTGTGTCGGGAGCGATTTTCAGCGCTCGCTGAAACGCCGTCAGCGCCTCTTTGTTGTCTCCTTTGCTGGCCAGCGCAATGCCTTGTAACGTCCACAACTGCGCATTGTTGGGCGAGCCCCGCAAAGCGGCGCGGCTTAACTCCACAGCTTTATCGTAGTCTCTAACGCGGAGGGCCGAGGTAATCGGCTCGGTTTGGCTATCGGGAGTCTGGGAAAAAACGCTGCCTTGGCAGAACAGCAGCAATAATGCGAGGCCAAGACTCCTGCGCAAAATCATTATGGATAGCGGCGGTCGTTGCATCTCTAGAGAGACAGGATACTTCATCCGGGAAATCGAGGACAGCTTGTGTTTGACCCAGGACCTTCCACGCGCTATACATAGATGGTTTGAGATAACGCTTACTGAGATTATCGCACCCGGCGCCTTATTCCGCGTGCGCCTCCCCAATTGGACGAGGGCATCCCGTGAGCAATCCCAGGAGGGTTCACCGTGAAAAATAAGACCAGGCGCCAGTTCCTCAAGACCGCTGCAGCCTCTACCGCCGGCCTGCTCGCCACCCGTTCCATCCCTGCATGGGCTCGCTCGACCGCCACTGTGGCCATCACTCCCCAGCTCTCGATTTTTGGCTACTCCAAAGTGCAACTCCTTGAGGGCCCCTTCCGCACTCAGTTCGACCAAAACCACAAACTCTTCCTCAATCTCGATGAAGATGGCCTGCTCAAACCCTTCCGCAAGCGTCAAGGAATGCCTGCCCCCGGCCCTGACCTGGGTGGCTGGTATGACGACGGCGACGACTTCAACGAAAAAGACAATTTTCATGCCTTCATCGCCGGCCACTCCTTCGGCCAATATCTATCTGGCCTGGCTCGCGCCTACGCCGTGACCGGATCTAAGGCCACGCAGGAAAAAGTTCATCGCCTCGTACGTGCATTCGGCGAAACTGTCGAGCCCACCGGAAAGTTCTACGTCGACTATCGCCTCCCCGGCTACACCTTCGATAAAACCTGCTGCGGACTCATCGACGCCCACGAATTCGCCGCCGACCCCAACGCCCTGGCGGTGCTCAAGCGCGCCACAGAAGCCGTTTTGCCGCACCTGCCCGAAAAAGCGCTGAGCCGCGCGGAACAAGAAGCCCGCCCGCATAAGTCCATCGCCTACACTTGGGATGAAACCTACACTTTGCCCGAAAATTTCTTCCTGGCTTATCAGCGCAGCGGCGATAAACGCTATCGCGAATTAGGCGAGCGGTTCATCTATCACGAGTATTACGACGCCCTCGCCGAGAATCACAATGCCCTTCCCGGCAAGCACGCCTACAGCCACGTCAACACCTTTAGTTCTGCGATGCAGGCTTATTTAGTTTTGGGCGATGAAAAATATCTGCGCGCTGCAACCAATGGCCTTCGCATGGTTCAGGATCAAAGTTATGCAACCGGCGGATGGGGACCCGACGAAGCATTCGTAGTGCCCGGGAAAGGACTCCTCGCCGAAAGCCTTGGCAAAAGCCGCTCCAGCTTCGAAACTCCTTGCGGTGCCTACGGCCAATTCAAGATCACGCGATACTTGCTGCGCGTCACGCGTGATTCTCGCTACGGCGACAGCATGGAACAGGTCCTATACAACACCGTCGCCGGCGCCAAGCCCATCCTCCCCGACGGCACCAGTTTCTACTATTCCGATTACAACTCCGACGCCGCCAAAAAGGTCTATTACAAAGACAAATGGCCCTGCTGCTCCGGCACTTTCCCCCAGCTCTCCGCCGACTACGGCATCAGTTCCTACTACCCATCCAAGGAAGGCGTCTACGTCAATCTCTTCCTGCCATCCCGTGTCACGTGGATACAGGGCAGCACGAAATGCACGCTGACTCAAGACACTAGCTATCCCACTTCCAATACGACTCAGCTTGATTTGGACATAGCTAACCCTGAAAAGTTTTCGATCTATTTGCGCGTTCCGGGCTGGTCCGATGCGAAAACGCGCATCTCGGTAAACGGCAAGCGGGTGGAGGGTGATGTTGTCGCGGGAAAATTCTTTGAAATCTCGCGCACCTGGAAAAAAGGCGACCGCGTGGAGTATGAAATCGGAATGCCCCTCAGCCTGCAAGCCGTCGATCCAGAGAACCCGCAGATCGTTGCGTTGCGCCGTGGGCCTCTTGCCCTCTTCGGCACAGGGAATCTGCCTGCGAACTTCTCGCGCGCCCAACTATTGGCTGCTTCGGCAGCTTCTCAATCTTCCGAAAATTGGCTGGTGCAAAGTGGCGCTGGAAAAATCACGTTCCGTCCATTTGCCGCTATCGGTGATGAGACGTACCGCCTCTACCACAAAGTAGAAGCCTAGAGGTCGCGCAGCAGCGAACTCTCACCGCCCCGGCGCAATCCACTGATGTTCTGTTATGCCTTCAGAACCGGCGTCCAAACTTGCATCGGCGTCGCCGCGCGATTTGCCCACGCGTAGTACGGCACAAAGCTCAGATCCACCGCCCGGGCTCTAGACGTTTCGGAATTGTATGCACGATAGAGCGCGCTTCGGGAATTGGACTTCTCGCTGACCGACCCCGTATGCTTCAGCATCACGATTCCGCCAAGCACATCTTTGCGGAACTCTTCGTGGAACGCGGATGCGCCCTTCTGCCGTACATCAAGCGACACATCAAATAGCTGCACGCCTTCCGGCTGATCCAACTGCTCGAGACAATACACGATTGGCCCGCGTTGCACCGCCACACGTCCGTAGTCATCCACCACGCGTGGATTTGCCTCGATCACTTGCGGCGTCATCCCAAACTTCACATGGATCACATCGCCGGATGTCCACCGGCGCCGCACCGCGAGATATTGGCCCGGAGTCGCTCCCGAAACCGCTTTTCCATTAACCGTAACCTGCGTTCCATCCGACCAACCAGGCACACGAAGATAAAACGCGAACTCGGCAGGCTTTGCGGGCGAAACCGTAATATCCACGCCGCCATCCCACGGATAGTTCGTCTTCTGCACAACTTTCAAGCCGGTCCCATCCTCCAGATGCCAATCCAGTTGCGAGTTGTCGTACAGGTGCACATAGAGCCCGTCCTTGCTCGTGCTGTAAAAATAGCCTGGCAGCGAAGCAAACGTCCTCTCCAAATTAGGCGGGCAGCAAGTCGTGTCGTACCACGGGTTGCGAATTTGGTCGCCGCCCGATGGATCAAATCCCAAGGGATTCCGGTAACAATACATCGTCCCATCCAGCGACATCCCCGAATTAATCCCGTTATACAAAGCCCGCTCGATGACATCGGCAAATTTAGCGTCGCCGGTCGCTGCCAGCATCCGCCAATTCCACATCATGTTGCCAATCGCCGCGCAGCTCTCTCCATAAGCCGTGAAATTCGGCAGCTCATAAGATTCTCCAAATGCCTCGCCCGAGCTTCGCGCCCCCACTCCGCCCGTCACATACATTTGGTCGGTCACCAGGTCATCCCAAAGCACGTTAAGCGTCTTCAAGTAAGTCTGGTCGCCGGTTTCCAGGTAATAATCCGTCGCGCCGCAGCATGCGTACATCGCGCGTACGGCGTGCCCCTCGAGATGTGTGCGCGAGGTGAAGGGTATTCCGCAGAAGTGGTACACGTAACCGTGCTGCGGCAGCTTGATACGATCGTCTCCGTGGAGAATATAGCCAGCAAGTTCGAGATACTTTTTCTCCCCCGTCGTACGGTAAAGCTCGATCAGCGCCATTTCTATTTCCGGATGCCCGGAAAGAATCGGCTTCTGGTCGGCTCCCGGCCCAAAATTCGGCAACAAATAACCGTCAACGAACTTAATTCCCGCATCCAACAGCGTCCGGTCGCCCGTCCCGCGGTAATACGCAATCGCGCCCTGGATCATGTGCCCAATGTTGTAGAGCTCATGTCCCCACCGTTGTACTTCAGGAAGCATGCGATCCTTCGCCTTCTCGCCGACGTAGTAAGTATTCAAGTACCCGCTCGGCTCCTGCACCGCCACAACTTCCTTGATAATATTGTCGGTCATGGCGCGGAGCTCGGGACGGTCGCCCGACTGCAGCGCAAACCCCACAGCTTCTGTCCACTTGTAAACGTCCGAGTCCGAATAAACCGGTCCGCGTTGCGAAGCGTCGCTCTTGCCAACGAGCCGCAGAAAATTAGTCATTCGCCCATTCGCTTCCAACAATTTCTCCATGGAAGGTATGCTCTTCTCGACGTTTGTCTCGCGCCGTGCACCCCAAAATCCGCCCGTTATCGTCACTGCGTGCACCGGAATGTTGTGCAGCCTGGCATACGGCGACTTATCCACAAAAAGAACGCCTTCCCCTTTCCAGTCCGGATTGGATGCGCCCGAACCGCCTCCCGAGAACGCCCCGAGCAAACCATGTCCCCTAACCGCGCCCACCGCAGCAACGGAAACGGCAGCCCCCACAAACCCCCGTCGCGTCAATTTCGAACTCTTCGACATTCTGGCCTCCTCGGAACTTATCGTTCGCTCTCTGGCGAGAACTGTAAGAACTCTGCTCCTAGAGCAAACGTTTACCAACCCCGCAAGATAAATCATTTAAGTCGATTCACGCAATCACTTTTCCATTTGCTCGCCGTCCTTGACCAGAGCAGCGGCGGCGATCGTGAGCCCTAAATGCAGCGCGCGTGCTTGCGAACTCTTGCGTCCAACTTCCTGGTCATGAGATACCTTTGCCAACTGACTTTGCATACTTTATAATCTCCGGCTGCCTCACCAGTTGGAGAGTGTCCATGCGTTACGCCCCGAGATCCAGCCTCGTTACGCCACTGGGTGCTGTACTCGCAGTTATCGGGTTTGCGAGTGGTGAGGCCGGTCTGCAATCGCACACTTATGATTGCCGACGGGCGGGTCCAGAGACAGGTGTGGTGCTAGTGCATCGCGCCACACACGACGTATCGAAACCGCTCGCATCAATGCGGGACACAAACGAAAGTACGCCGGTGGCTGATTGCGAAGGCGCAGCGTGCGGAACGTCGCCCCCCGCGCCGTCTGAAGATCAAGATGCGCCGCAAAAGGGAAAGCAAGAGGAGCCCATACCTCCGCCACCACCTGCGCCAACTCTAAGCGCCGCTGGAATTGCCGTCGAACAAACCTCCCAAGGCACGCGGCCTGCGGTGCCACTGCTTGAAAGCTTCGACGGACTCGGCGCCGGGTTCGAAGGACCGCAGGGCACAACCAATTTTCGCAACCCCTCCGACAACAGCCTTGCCGTCGGTCCTGAGCACATCCTGCAAATCGTCAATTCCAGAATCGCAATTTATTCGAAGAAGGCCGGGAAGTACGACAAGAGCGGAACTGTGCTGTACGGCGCGGTCACTACGAAGTCTGTGTGGACGGGCTTCGGCGGCGCATGCGAGGCCCGCAATAACGGTGATGCTGTGGTGCGCTACGACCAGCTTGCGGGGCGATGGTTGATTGTGATGCCGGTTTTCTCGCGAATTGGCCCAGACGAATTTCCGGGCGAAACCGGTGCGGGTAGCGGCGAAACGGTCCTGCCCGGGCAGCTTGCGAAGACCGGTGAGGCATCTTCTCCCGGCGCCGCCGCGGCGCTTCCACCGAATCCGCCCCAGCCACCGCCTCCGCCGGAGCGCAGTCAAAGGCCGCCCGAAAAAAAAGAGGGCGTGTGGGCCATGTGCTATGCGGTCAGCACCGGCCCGGACCCGCTCGGCACATATTATCGTTACGCGTTCGAGCGCACGCTATTTCCGGACTATCCGCGGCCCGCCATCTGGATCGATGGTTACTACACGCCAACCAGCACGGGGGACGATGTAATTCAGAAACACACCTGCATCGCGGACCGCGCGAAGATGCTGGCAGGGCTCCCCGCGACCGAGCAGTGCATAGTGATCGACGGCGTAAACTTCCTGAACAACGCCGACATCGATGGCCGCATACTGCCGCCAGCAAAAGCACCGAATATCATGATGGCGGCCGGAGGCACGCAGCTCAAAAAGATTTTCGAGGACGATGGCATTTACTTCTGGAAGGTTCATGTCGACTGGAACAACCCCGCGAATACGAAGGCAGAGGGTCCGTCGAAAATCAATGTCGCGCCGTATCACTACCTCTGCGACGGGCAGTTGTCGAGCTGCGTTCCTCAGCCCGGCACCGAACGCCGGCTCGATGTGCAGGGCGACAAGATCATGCAGCGGCTCGTCTACCGCAAGGTTGGAGGGCACGAGTCGATCGTCGCCGCGCATTCGGTCACTACTCAGGGCGGCGGGGGCGTGCGGTGGTACGAGTTCCGCCTCGACAAAAAGGGCGATCCAGCGCTCTATCAGCAAGGTACGTACGCGCCAGACGGGTTTTATCGTTGGATGCCCAGCATCGCGATGGACAAGAAAGGTGGTATCGGCATCGGATACTCGTTCGGTGGGTCGCCGAATTTCGCGGGGCAGCGCTTCGCGGCGCGGCAGGCCGGGGATCCGAAAGGCCAGCTGACCTTGCATGAGACCGAGCTCGCAAGAGGGGAAGCGTCGCAAACGAACACGTTGCGCTGGGAGGATTACACAACGACTACGGTGGATCCAAGCGACGACTGCACGCTCTGGTATGTCGGCGATTACCTGAAGGAGGGCGACACAAGCACCTACCGAACCAGGATCGGTTCGTTCCGTTTGCCGAATTGCAAAGGCGGACGCTAATCACCGTCGTCAGAGAGGAAACGTGAACAAAATCAGGTGCCCTTTCTTCCAAATCTTGCTGATCTCTTGCGCCATTTATGTGTCATCAGCTGCCGCACTTGCTCAAGAACGGGATGTACCGGGCAAACCGATTGGCAGAGTCTCCGTCACGGGAAACTTGATCCTGTTGGAGTTGGACAAAGGTGCGCTCGGCGAGCAACATCTCTTCGACCTCGGCCAGCGCACGCTTCGCTTTTCGCTGGGGAGTGCGGGGTATCGCGTCGAAAACCTTCCGCTCCGCTGGGAAACGGACTTCGGCACGGCTCTAACCGGTCGTCAAGTCCGTCTCCAAAACTTCACATTTCCTTTTTCTGGTAAAACCTGGAATTCATTTTCAGTCGGCGTTACCGGATCGATTCGATTCATCACCGAAAACAACCCACCCCCCGATGGCACAGTCCCTGAGTTCGGACCGCGTGGCGACGAAGGCGGCGTTTCCATTGGCCGTTTCGATCCGTTGACCGAGGGCGCGGCGACATTGGTTAATACGTACCCGGCGATATGCGTTTTTTTCAAGCCGCGCATGTCTGGCAATCGCTATGTAAAAGAGCTCGACGATCGCGTCATTGTGACCTGGGATGTCACCGAACCTTGGGGCAATATTCAAGACTTTACTTGGACCAAAACCGTTAACCGGTTCCAGGCCGTGCTCTACAAGGACGGCGCGATCGAAATGTCCTACCAACAGCTTGCAGCAAAAGACGCTATCATCGGCATCTATCCGCTGGTTTCCGGAGGAACAGAGAAACTTCTTGCAACGCTCAAAGGCAAGAAAAATTCGTCCGTCGCTGCACATCTCGATATCCAGAACCTCAAACTTTCGGTTGTGGACGGGTTGTTCCTTAAGGTCACGTTTGAGACCACGGGCTCCATATTGCCTGAAGGCGATCCCGCGCTTTCTGGCATCGCATATCGTGTTTACTTTGATAGCCACAGTCCTTCTGCGACGCCCGGCGATGCTGCAAGTGCCGACGCGGTCTGGACAATTCGCGGCTTCGCGCCGCGGAACCGCGCGAACGCCAGCAAGTCGCGATACTTTGCGTTCGGGCCTGGGGCCTCGCGCCGCGTAACGACAAGCGGCAACACCATTTCAATCCAGGGAGTCCTGCCGCCGGCGCTCCGGGGTGCGAAACAGTTTGCCGTTTCTGCCGATAGCGCTGCTTCCGGCTCCGACGAGCCAGTCGCGCGCATCTCCGCTGTCCCGGTCGAGCTGAGCGGGATTCGCGACCCCGAAGTGCACCTGTCTTCCCTCAAACCGCAAGACGGTCCGTTCTCCCTCTTGTACGAGGCATTCCACTATTACGCTCTGCCGAATCCTCGCGACCTTACCTGTTCCGTGATCAAGAGCCTTGGTGACAAGTTCGATTTCCTTGCCTACTACTCGGACTTCCGTGTTGACAACCAGGAAGCGGGCACTCCAAGTGATGGTCCGTTGGGGGCAGTGGGAGGAGCCGTTACGGGAATCGGCGCCACGCAGAGCGGTCTCGCATCTTACTGCACGCAAGGCAGGTTTCAGTGGCAGTTCATCCAGCCCGTCTATGCTGACTCGAACCAGGCTCAGGAAGGGCCTCCCCAAGACGCGCCCGTGGGCACAGACCGCGACATCACGTTTTACCAGAAACAGCTCGTCGAGATTTCGCAGGACGGCAGAATACCTCCTTATATGTATGCGATCTCGCAAATTGCGCATGAGATGGGGCACCGCTGGGCGGCCTTCGTTTCAGCAAAGGTAGGCGGGGAGACGATTCCGCTTGGCCCTACTCACTGGGCCCGAGGATTGCAGGCCCGCGTAGCGTTTCCTTATCGGCGGCCGACGGAAGCATCCATCATGGGTGGCGGCGTCTGGCAGGACAACTTCGACGGGACTTACACCCAACTCGACGACGATTACTACGTTCCTGCGACTGGATGGTCATACCTCGATCTCTATCTCATGGGATTGATTTCTCCGGCCGAAGTGCCAGACTTTTTCATTCTCCGCGACCTAGCCCCGGTTGGCAAAGACGCGAATGGGCACCCCATCTTCAAGGCCGCCCGGACCAAGGTAACGATCCAAGACGTTATTGCCGCCGAAGGCGAGCGCTCTCCCGCCGTCGACAAATCTCAAAGGCATTTCAATACCGGAATGGTCATGGTCGTTCAGCACGGCGCCAAGCCGAGTTCCGAGCTGATTGAGCGTACAAAAGGGATTCGCGAACAGTGGATCGAATATTTCTCCAGCACTACAGGACGCCGCGCATCCACGACCGCGAACCCGAACTGAGTGCTGGTATACAAACTTCTTCTGGCCCGTTCTATCGCGGATTCTCGAACACGCCTATTAATCAGAATCCTGGAGGCGAGCCAAACGTTCGCCAGGCCTGTGATAATGTAAACGGTTACAGTTTTCTTACATTTCCTCGAACGGCAGGAGCCTCGCGGAAATGTCGATTGTAACTTGAGAAAGCGTTCACTACAGTTTGGCAGTAGTTTGTGGCGAAAAACCATGCAATCGAAACGTTTTGAACCCATGAATCTGGACGCGGTAGCAAAGAGGGCCGGTGTTTCGACCGCGACCGTCTCGCGTGTGCTCAACGACCTGAAAGTCGTCAAGACATCGACCCGTGCACGCGTCCTGAAGGCTGCGGAAGAACTCAATTATCATCCCAACTTGCACGCGCGTTCTCTGGCGAGGGGCAAGAGCCGAACCCTGGGTATTCTTGTCTCCAACATGGAAAATCCCTTTTTCTTCGACATTTATCGGGCCCTTGAATCCGCTGCGCACGCTCGTGGTTACGAAGTCGTTGTGGCGAATACGGATTACCGTTCCGAACAGCTCGTTTCCAGTGTGCGCCTGATGATCGGCTGGAGGGTCGCCGGTCTTGCCGCAATCGTCTCTGAGATGGATGCGAACTTAATGCAGGCTCTCACCAACAGTAGAATCCCCATCGTTTTTTATGACGTCGGCACGCCTACAAAAAATATCACCAACGTCAGAGTGGACTACAGGAAAGGGATGAAGAAAATTGCGGAGTATCTTCACTCTCTTGGCCACACGCGGATGGCATTTGTCGGGCACCATTCCACTCTTGGACCGATCAGCGAACGAAGGAAGACGTTTCTGGAAACCATCACCCGCTTCACTCCCGGGGCCGAGGGCCAAATCGTTGCCGGAGCCGATGGATTGGAAGGAGGCCGACAGGCTGCGCGTGAATTGTTGTCCTCACATTTTCACCCGACTGCGATCATCTGCGTGAATGACTTCATGGCCGTAGGTGTTCTTAGGGAACTTCGCGATCAGGGGATACGCGTCCCAAATGATATTTCGGTAACGGGGTTCGACAACATTAAACTTGCGGAATTTTGCTCGCCGGCCCTTACTACTGCGCATATTCCACGAGAACAAATTGGCCGAACTATCTTTGATAATCTCCTCCCAGATTCGAAACGGGATCAGATGACCGGCCGAGAGATTCTCATCGATCCGGAGCTCGTCGTTCGGGAATCCACCGGACCCGCGCGAAAAGCGCAAAGTCTTCCGGGCGCCAAGGAAAAAGGCATTTCAGGGCGATCAGCGAACTCTTAGCATGCGCTTCCATTCTGATGTCAACGGCGAATCTCGCTCGTGGCCCAGTCCTCTCAGCTTGGGCACACCCCATTGAAAATGCCTCCAGGCGTCTCAAGACGCGAACTTTTGAAATATCTAGGCGCAGGCCTGGTTGCCGGCCGTGGTGGTTTCTTGGGCGCCTCACACGCGCCCCAAGTCATTTTCACCGATATCGCGCGTACAGCGGGTCTTTCATTTATCCATGACAATGCGGCTTCAGCCGAAAAGTATTTGATTGAAACGATGGGTTCCGGGTGCGGCTGGATCGATTACGACCAGAATGGTCTCCTCGATATTTACCTCGTGAATGGGGCCGCCACCCGCCTGTACACCCCCAAGCGGCCATTGCGGAGCGCTTTGTACAGAAACAATGGCGACGGCTCCTTTACGGATGTTACGGAGCGCGCGGGCGTTGGCGCAGAAGGCCTATTCGGTATGGGAATCGCCGTCGGAGACTACGACAACGACGGCTTCCCGGACCTCTTCGTGCTGGGCTATGGAAGATGCATCTTGTATCACAACAACGGGGACGGAACATTCTCCGATGTGACTTCGAAAGCGCGTGTGGGGAACGTCGGCAAGTGGGGGTCGAGCGCAGCCTGGTTCGATTACGACAACGATGGAAAGTTGGATTTAGTTATCGCCAACTACGTTGACTGGTCACCTGAAAACAATTTCTATTGTGGCAGCAAAGGTCCCGGCTTAAGAAGCTACTGCCATCCCGATGTTTATCAAGGCCAGCCGCCCACACTGTATCACAATAATGGCGACGGCACTTTCACAGACGTGAGCAATCGCTCCGGTCTCGGACATAAGCCAGGGAACGGCTTAGGAGTCGTGACCTTTGATTACGACAATGACGGCTGGCAGGACATTTTCCTTGCAAATGATTCCATGCCGAATTTCCTGTTTCACAACAATCGTGACGGCACGTTTCGCGAGGTCGCTTACTCGGCGGGAGTAGCCGTCGGTGTCGATGGCCAGTTTGAAGCCGGCATGGGCACGGATGCCGCTGATACGACGGGAAGCGGGTGGTCCGACCTTGTCGTGACGCATCTCGACCACCAGTTGGCTCGCCTGTATCGCAATCCCGGCGACGGTTTGTTCGAAGACGCCACCTATCGTTCGAAACTTTCTTACGCCACGTTTCACTTGAGCGGTTTCGGCACTCGCTTCATGGACTACGATAACAATGGCCGCCGCGATCTATTCATTGCTAATGGCCACGTCCTCGATAACATTCAGCTCTATCACGCGGAGACTCGCTACGCTGAACCCAAGCTCATGTTCCGCAATACCGGCGGCGGGATCTTCGAGAATGTCAGCGAGCAACTTGGAGCTGATTTTCTGCTGCCACGCGTCAGCCGTGGCGCCGCCATCGGTGATTTTGACAACGACGGAGATCTGGACATTCTTGTCAGCAACAATGGTCAGCCGCCGCAACTCCTACGCAACGACGGTGGCAATTCGAATCACTGGCTGCAGCTTTTCCTCATCGGCACGCGTTCGAATCGAGATGCCGTCGGCGCTCGTGTGAAAGTGAATGCCGGTGACCTGGTTCTCTATGATGAACGAAAAGGAGGCATGAGCTACCAATCCGCGCAGGATCCGCGTTTGCACTTTGGACTCGGCCCGCGCTCGTTAGTCGATCAAATTGAAATCAAATGGCCCAGCGGCGAGTTGACCAAGCTCACGAATTTGAAAGCCGACGAGATCCTTGCCATAGAAGAGGGCAGAGGCTTGGTTCAACGCTCATTTCCCCGCGTCCCAGCCAGAAAGATCTGAACCGCTTCCTGAGTCGTAGCAGTTTCTTAATTTCTTGCTTGCGGTTTTTGTGTGTTTGGATTCGCTCCTGAGGCGCCTGGAATTGCCTTGTTATCGCCGGGAGCGGTGCGGATTCTTTGGGCTTGCTCTTGATTCAACTTGGCAATGATCGCCAGCATCTCTTCCGCTTGATCGATCCGTCCACTCTTCCGGTAAGCCGCCGCGAGAAGCGAATACGCTGCTGGGTTCTGTGGACTAAGCCGTCGCCCAATTTCCAAGTGTTCGATCGCCGCGTCCAGCCGCCCATCCAAAAACTCTACGTGCCCTAGCGCAATTTGAGAGCTCGGGTAATTCGGCCGCGTGGCGACCGACTTCTCCAGCGCGTTGCGCGCCTCCGCAAATTCAGGTTGCCCCGGGCTTGCGCCCGCGCGTATCAGCGCTTCACCCAGAATTGCCAGCAACTGGTAGTCTTGCTTCCCTTCCCCGCTGGCGGCACGCGACACGCGGATTGCCTCAGCAAGGTTTCCGGAAAAGAGATTTTCTTGCGCTTCTGCCAGGTATCCGATTTCGGAGTGCGGCGAGAGTCGCATCGCCTTTTCAAAATCCGGTTTCGCTTCATCAAAATCATCTTGCATCGAGAGCAGATAACCTCGTTCATAATGCAGCCGCGCGGAGTCGGGGAGACGTTGAAGTCCAAGTTCGATCACTCGAAGGCTCTGCGTGTCTTCTTGATGTTTCAGAAAAGCAGCCGCGACAAACAAATAGAGTTTTTCATCCTTCGGTGAAAAAGTTGCCGCTCGCCGTAGCGCATCGAACGCCTCGTCCGCCTGGCCATTCCCCGCGTACGCTTGCGCGAGCAAATTCTCGACAGCAGCGCCATCGCGCGGACCGGCATGCAATACATTCAAAACTGGAATGGCTTTCTCGAATTCCCCAGTGCCTACGTAGCAAAGAGCAAGGTTAAATTCCACGGCGTATTCATCCGAAACTCGACCCTTCGCTGCCAGAAAATGTGGGATTGCTTCCCCAAAAAGGCCACGGCTCGTCAGGCCAACGCCTGTCTGCAAATCGTCTTCAGCTTGCGCCGAGCTAGCCACCTCAGCCTGACGCAAGTCCAATGGTTTTCCAGAAGGTGTCGATTGAACTGCGCTTATCGGGAGCGGACCAAACATCAGGATTAACATCACAAGAATGGTGGCCGGACCGCAGAAAGCCTTCATATGCTTACCGAACACAACCAGGTGGGAGGATGCCCGCAGGGTATTTGCCATCTTTGAATTCATCAAGATTCTTCTGTTGTTGGTCCAGCGATGGCACACAGAAAACCGCTCTCAGCTGATCTGGAACTAGAGTGCGGTTGTACGGTTCTTGCGACACCGGGGAGTCATCTTTAGATTGATACTGCGTGCCGAACACTTGTGACTGACCGATGGAGCCTAGGTATCTATCGAAAGTTGCAGCCGAAATCCAAAGACTCTTGGCGTCGCCCTTCTGTACTGCAACAGTTGCGAGAACATGCCCCAGGAGGTAGTCATCCGGAACTTGCCCATGCTGATAGATGAAAGCCGCATCGTGAAAGTCTTCGGCGGTACGCAACGCCCCGGTAGAAAGCAACTCGTGGATGCGCGCACGACGGGTGCGGTCCCGCGGTTCTATTTTCTCCCATGGAAGCGACTCTCCGCCGACACCGCGGTCCTTTTGGTCTTCGAGATAGAGTTCGTGCACTTCGCGGGAGACCGTACGACTCTGCTGATTGGAGGCTCCCACAGCGACGCTCGCAGCAAGAAGAGAGCACCATATCGCGGCTTTCATAGGAACTCCTAAATCTCACAAATTAGCTCATCCGCCTATCGCGAAAGCGAAATCCTCATATCCACTTTCCACGCCCTTCCTCGATTGTAATGTATCGGTCGATAGGAAGATCCGTGAATCGCTCCGCCTTGCCGCTTGGATTCGGCCACTTCACTTCCAACCAGTCGATCTTGCTTCGTTGACCCAGGCCCAAAACGATGCGCGGATCATGAGAGGAAAGATAACTACCTCCTCCCACTTTCCACTGATGCCGCAACAGATCGCCGGCCTGATAACTCAGTTTCGCGCCAACAGCATCTATATTTGCTTTACGCCCAATCAATTTCACTCCGAGCCAATGATTCCGCCGTCCCGCGTTATTCCGCAAGAGCACTGGCGCTCCATCATTTTGCGCCACCAAAACGTCAACCGCACCATCGTTGTCGAAATCTCCGAGAGCCAATCCGCGCGCCGCCAAATTCCTGGAAAAGACAGGACCACTTTGCTGGCTTACATTCTTGAAGTTCCCGCCGACATTGCGGAAAAGCAGTAGGGGCTCGCGATAGGTCACATCCTGCATGCGATTCTCCACCATTAGGTCCGGATGGCCATTTGCGAGGATGAGATCCAAATTGCCATCATTGTCATAATCGAAAAACTTCAAGCCCCACCCGCTCATTAGCCGCGTCGAGTTGCCAATCCCGCCGGCCACAGTCGCATCGGTGAAACTCTCGTCCTTGGCATTGTGGTAGAGCGCGTAAGACTCGTGATCCACATTGGTGACGAATAAATCTAGCCAGCCGTCCTGATCGTAGTCGGCGGCATCGACGCCCATGCCCGACCGTGCCAGCCCAAAAGAACCGTATCCAACGCCTGCGAGCGTCCCAATCTCTTCAAATCTTCCTTTGCCGCGATTGGCGAACAAGAAATTGGGGACCGTATCATTGCCAACAAAAAGATCCATCCAACCATCGTTATTGATATCCGCGGCGACCACACCCCACGCTTTAGCCAAGGATTTTGCAATCCCTGATTCTTTGCTCACGTCCGTAAACGTCCCGTCTCCATTGTTGCGGAACAACCAGCAGGGAGCGGGGATATAAACATTCGGCTTGCAATACCAGCGCCGATTGGAGGCTCCGTAGCCGCAATAAATATTCTTGGATTTGTCGAACTCTACGAAGCGGCAAACGAACAAATCCAGCATCCCGTCGTTATCGTAGTCGAACCACACCGCGCTCGTGGCCCACCCCGGTGCGGCAACACCAGCCTTCGCGGTCACATCGGTGAACGTGCCGTCGCCATTGTTATGGTAAAGGATGCTCCGTGGATACTGCGTCACGTAGAGGTCCGGCAGGCCGTCGCGATCGTAGTCGCCGACAGCAACTCCCATTCCGTAAGCGCTTCCCCCGACGCCGGCCTTCAACGTGACGTCGGTGAAAGTCCCGTCGTGATTGTTCCGGTAGAGTGCATTGCGAAGCGGCGCGGCTGGCTGGTAAAAATCGCACGCCCCGCTGTTCACAAGATAAATGTCCATCCAGCCGTCATTGTCGTAGTCGAGGAAAGCGCAGCCAGGTCCCACCGTCTCCGGCATATACATTTCAGGTGACTGGCCGCTCACGTGAACCCAGGAAAGGCCGCTGGCCGTAGGAGAAATCTCTTCAAAAGCTGGTGCGCTTTCATTCGCCGCAAGCGCAGCGGTCGCCGGATGGATTCCGCCAAGATGGGATCCCACTCCGGCCCAACCCAAGATTTGAAGAATGCGCCGTCGAGAGAGCATCTGATTCAATCGCGTTTGCCTGTTGCGTTCAGCTTCTTATTCCAGCGCGCGCGAGTTCCATTTAAGGCCGGCTCCCATTCGGCGCCTTCTCGACGATTTGCCGCTGAATGGCCATCTCGCGGGCGGCGTCCTCTTTCCGGCCCGTGCGCGCATACGCGATCGAAAGTTGGTAATGCCCCGCAGGATCGCCCGGCAGCATCTTCGCATAACGCTCCAGTGATCCAACGGCTTCCGAATAACGCTCTGCGGAATTCAGCGACATGCCGAGGGCCAGGAACGCCTCGGCAAATCCCGGATCCAGTTTGCTCGCATTCGTGAAGTGCGGGATGGCCTCGCTCCACTGCCCACCGCGCCGCGCGATTTCTCCCAGCGAAAACTCGGCGGCTGCATTCGTCGGATCGAGCCTCAGTTCTTCTTCAAACTCTTTCTTGGCCTCCTCCGTGTTGGCGGGAGACTCCGATTTGGAAAGCGCAACGCGGCCCAGCCGGAAATGAATGCCAGGAACATTCGGATTTTGCTCCAGGATTTTTTTATAGAGTGCCGCGGCATCGTCCCACCTGCTCTGCGATTCCATCGCCTCCGCTTCCAGTTCCAGCGCCTGATAAGAAGTGGGTGCCGTCGCGGCGAGCTCTTGGGAAGCGCGAGAAGCCAGCTCTCCGTAGTAGTGCGTGGTGATATACAAAACTTCGGGATCGTGCGGAAACTCGCGATTCAGCAGAAAAAGGGCCGTGACCGCAGTCTCGGGCTGGTCGAGACTCATCGCACATCGGGTAGTGGCCATCGCAGCGCGGTATTTCAGGTCTTTGTCAGTAACGCGCGCGGCGGAATTCTTCAGGACCGGCAAAGCCTCCTGGCAGCGGCCTTTGGCGGCAAGCTCAATCGCTTGCCCAATGGTCGGGGCAGGAGTTTGCGGTGCAGCCGGCCTCGCTTGGGCCGATGCAGTAGCCCCAGCGATTAAGATTCCAATAGGAATTACAAAAATGCCCGTAAAGATTCTAGCCATAGAGAGTCAAGATAAAAAACGCACCTGTCGAAGAAAGTATAGCGCCATGCCCCATCCCGAGATATACGTTCGTGGGCAAAAACGGTCGATCCAAAAAGGAGAGGAGGCATCCGCCGCAATCCCCCGGGGTGTGGGGGGAAAAACTTGCTGGGCGAATGCCTCCACCAGTCGGACAAAACTCTTCGACTGGGTTTAGAACGTAATGTTGGCGCGCAGTTCGATCTGTCGCGCCGTGTTTAGGTTGCTCGGGCCGGATTGCCCAAAAGTATTAGACTGAACATTGTTATTGGGATTCGCCCAGTTCGGATGGTTGAAAACATTCAAGAACTCTGCTTGTAAGCTGAAGCGGAACCGCTCTCGGATGGGAATGACCTTCGAGAGCGACAGATCGTCATTCCAAATACTTGGTCCTTTCAACCAAGGATTAGATCCAAACGTCCCCGCCGTCGTGTTCTGGCAGACGTTCGCAAGCAAGCTACTGCAGATGCTCGTTGGACTGCCCAGCATCGCTGGGTTGATTGTGTACTTGTACGCGCCGGGCGCGTTGAACACGCCGACTGCGTTTTGCAACTGAGATCGCGTAACGCCATTTAGGACCAAACCGCCATCTCCATAGTCATTAAACGTGTCGTACCCGCCAAGCAGTTGGAAAGGGAACCCCGAATCAATAGTGAGGATCGTGCCCAGTGTCCACCCGCCGACTATCTTATCGACGGCTCCAGCGCGATTCAGAAGAGCCTTTCCATGTCCGAAGGGTAGGTCGAATGTGCCGCTGGCGTGGAGGACGTTACGGAGATCAAAGGTCGTGGGTCCGTAACTCTGTCTCAGGTTACGGATGGAAAAGACCTGAACATTTCCTTCCCACGCATTGTCCGGCTGGATTCCAAGTGTGTGGCTCCAGGTATAGTTCACGTCAAATTGCATTCCATGCCATTGTTTCTGACGGAAATCAACTTGGAGCGCATGATACGTTCCGTATCCTTGCGCGGTCATGTAACTTGCGGGCGCGCCACCTTGATATGAGTCAAGGTAGGGGTTGGCCTGGAAGAAATTGATCGGATAAGGCCCTGGCGTCGTATAGCCATAGTTTGTCGCGCACGGTGACAGCGAGGATCCAACCAGATTGCAAATGTAGTTCGCGTTGCCGTTGGGGAACACCAAGGCTCCGGCTAGTGCACCAGCCGCTCCCTGATTCAGATCAGTGATGAAAGCACTATTGGTAAAATCCCCGGCTGACGCCCCACCGAACGCTGTGCTCATGATGGGCAACGCAACTTGGCCGGGTAAACCGCTATTGCCGAAACTAGGATTCGCGGCGCAGCCGGCGTTTGCCATGCAGATCTTAAGGTTGGATTGGGCGCTCTGGAACTCTTTCAGGAATCCGTTTTCGAAAATATTCACTTCGTTGGTATTGGTGCTGATCCACTGATGGAGTGTTCTATGTCCTAGGTACCGCACTTCCAGCACATTGCTCGATCCGATTTGTCTCTGGATGCCCAAGTTCCACTCCTGCAGATAGGGCTGCTGAATGTGTGGATCGAAACCGGCACCGCCGAAATAGTTATTAAAGGTGTAGAGCGACTGTGGCAGGCTGGCCGCATACGCTGTCGGGAACGTGTTAGGTGCAGGTAATCCGCTCAAACCCCCGCCATATTGCAAACTGCCGGGCGTAAACGTGCCGGGACCTCCTCCGCTGGCTGCCTGAAGGTTAAAAGCCTGAAAAAACGCCTTGCCATAGTTCGAGGCATTATTCCAGAAGTACTGATAGGGCTCGGTGAAGCGCTTGATGTCGAATCCTGCACGAATCACCGTATTGCTTCCGCCGAACAATTTCCCCAACACGCCCTCTGAATAGGTTGGGTTCCAGGCCAGGCCAATAGTCGGCTGAGGAGTCTTATAGTACCCATTGTATTGATGGCTGCTCGCAACATACGCCGGATCCAAGTTGGTCGAGAGCACTCCAGGGTCAAACGGATGATTTACAATGGATGGTCCGTAGATCTGTGTCGGACCTGCTCCATGGTAGGCACCTGTCAGATCGTGATCGTCTCCCGTGAAATCCCAGCGAAGTCCATAATTGAAGGTCAGGTGTTGTCTGACGCGGAAAGAATCCTGGGCGTACAGTCCCCAGCCCTTCTGCAATTCATCGAGGGCGAAAGAAGCGCCGGGCTTTGTGTTCAGGTATTGGCCAGTCTTCAAATCGAGCGGGTACCCACTGCCAACAGGATTGATGCTAGAGACTCTGCCCACAAGAGTTGCGTATAGGTTTTCGGCATTCGTTCTGTCCCCTGAGGACTCGCCGGCCAGAGCCGTATTAAAAGCATTGGTCGCCGGGTCGCCTGGCGCAAGACCGAAGGAAAGGTTGGGAATTCCGTCCGGCGCATTGTAGTAATGATCCTGCTCCCTGTAAAAGTCCATGCCAAATGTGACCGAGTGAGTGTTGTGTACCCACGTTGCGCTATCGGAGAAATTGATTGTGGGATAAAAGGTCACGATGGGGAGATTAAATGTCTGGCCTGAAGCACCATAGGCCCACGTAACCGCTGGCGTGGTCACCCAATCCGGTTTCGACCCTTGGGAGTAGAAGACCGCGTTGTAATAATAGCCACCCCGGAATTGATTGATCAAAGTGGGAGTGATGGTCCAGCCCAGCCCGAGTGATCCAATGTAGTTGGTTGATTTGTTTGACGCCGCTTGATCAGCGAAGGCTGTACCTGGAAAGTAGGGCGAAGCTGCGTTCGGCTGCGTGTACTTGGTGTCTTCAAAAGAAAAATCAATGCGGAACTTCTGAGTGACGTTGTAGTCCACACGAAATGCTGGATAGTATTTAGTTGTCGGCGACGATACGAACCAATTGATGTTATTGAGATTCGGATCGCCCGCGGGCGTAACCGCCGTGCCCGGAGTGGAAATCGCGGTATTAATCAACGCCTGTTGCGCCGCGATGGCTGAATTCGAAACCGGAAGCCCATTGGCCGCAGCAATCGTAAAAAGATTGATCTGTTTTCCGTTGGAGTCCGTAAATACTCCCGACTGCGCCAAGGGTGTAAGGGCCGTCGTGAAATAAGGATACACACCGGCGCCACTTGTATAGCCGCCCGGCTGCTTGGCCATCGAGAACGAAGCGAAAAAGAAAAGTTTGTCCTTAATGATGTGGCCGCCGACGCTGCCGCCGAAATTATTCAGGATTATGGGAGTTCTAGGCAGGCCGATGGCATTGTTTGTCCAGCTGTTAGCGTTGAGAACCGTGTTTCGAAAGTCTTCGTAAATTCGCCCGTGATAGTCATTCGCGCCGCGGCGCGTCACGAAATTCACCTGCATGGCCGCCATTCCCATTCCTTGGCTCAAATCAACCTGGCTTGTTTGAACCGTCAGTTCCTGAATGTCTTCAAGGCGCGCTTCCAGTCCGGGTTGTACGTTGCCGCTGAATTTCATCCGGCTCGTCGACGAAACAACACCGTCAATTGTGTTCGATTGCGCGATCACAGGAAGACCGTTCCAGGTGCCACCTCCCGGTGTGCCGCTATAACCGGGTGTCAGTTGCGCCAGCGAACTGACGTCCCGTCCCTGCAAGGGCAGGTCCTCAATCTGTTTCACGTCAAGAGTGGTCACAATGGCATTCGATGTCGCCTCTATTAGAGGCACCGATGTCGCGTTGACGACGACGGTTTCCACCGCTGCCCCCACTTTGAGGGCGACCTTAATTTCGGTCACTCGGCCGCCCTGGACCACGACAGTATCAATCACTTCGTTCCTGAAGCTGCTCTTGGCCACTGTCAGGCGGTACTTTCCCAAGGGAACTCGAGAAAATGAGGCAGTTCCGAACTGTTGCGTAACTTGGGTTCGGACATCGTTAGTGGTGAGATCCGTGAGCTCCAGATTTGCTCCTTCAACGACTCCCCCGCTCTCATCCAAGACAGTGACGACCACCGTCCCCTCTTGTCCCATCTGTGCCGACGAAGTGCGGGCACCAACACTGAAAAGAAAGACAAAGATCGAGAGAAGACAGCTCCAGCGAGTAGGCTGGATTAGCTTGAGCGACATAAACCCCTCCCTTGCCATGAGGCAAAGCGCGAAAAATCGGTAAAGGCGAATGCAAAACACCCCAAAAGCTTGATCGGATATAATATATACAATAGGCAGTGTCAAGCATTTTCTGCAATCGCTTGCATTTCACTTTCTTCCTGGGATTTCGCGCGCTCTCCATGCGGTTTGCTGCCCACGTATGAAACTGGCACCAGCCGCGGGTCTTGCCGTGCTTGGCGACTTGTTTGGCTTAGGGATGCGTCGAAGAACCGACTCGGGTGATGACAACGGAGACATTTGAGGCGTCGACTGGTATCCGAATCTGTTGCTCTTCGCTCTTCTGAACCGTCCATTTTTGGAGCGAATGATACTGTGCCCCAGCTTCGTAGTTCCCTGCAGGCAAACCCGCAATCCGGACAACAGTGACGTGCTTTGCAGAAGCGCGATTCTCCAAAGTAAGTCGAATCGTCGTTAGCGCATCGTCGAAGGAAACCGGCTTGTCCTTTGCAAAGCCGTCGCGATCCAGAAGGATGTGTACGCGTTGTGAGCCACGCACGATATGAAAGCGTGTGCGCAAACCATCTTTGGGAATCACCTGCGTCAGATTCTTTTCGCGGGATAGGTCTCCACCGTAGGCAAAAAAGCCGAAAATCGGATCATCGACGACGATCGTTGCGGCGGAGCGAAGTGCCCCGCTGTAGCCCAGATCGATTTCGCCCGAATACCACCACGAACCGCGTCCCATCTCTTTATTGCCAAGCCAGGCGCGTCCCCAAGGCCTTGGCTCGAAGCCTCCGCCCGCGCCGCCGTCATTATTGTTGCCCGGATACCAGTATCCGTAATTAGACTCAGGGGTGCCGGAGTTCAGCAGTGCCCAGGAACCAAGGTATGAAGCGTAGCCAAGTCGCAGATAAGCAAGGGGATCGCGTGCGAAATAGAGCGCGTAGTCCGAAACGGCCCACCCGCCCATCTGCGCCATGTAACTGAGCGTGTAACTGGAAGGACCTCCGCCGCGGTAGTCGCTGCCAAGAAAGTAGTAAGCGGTTTCGAGCCACCCGCGGCAGGCGAGATTGAGCTTCATCTGCTCTTCCATGAAGGAAACAGCGTCTTCGTATTTAACCGTGCGGTTAAATACATCGCCGGATTCTCCCGCCGGCGCCGTCTCTCCAGGATGGAGGACGTGGCTCATCGCATATTTTGCAAAGGCGTGTGTGGACTCAAATCCAGTGGAATCAAAGGGATACTCCGAACCAAAGAGATAGGGGTGGTCATTGATGAAGTGCTTGACCTTCTTCTCCCAGGCCGCTTTGAGCCAGTCGGCCTGGTCTTTGTGACCGTTTTCATAAAGCGCATCGATTAGTTCCGGAATCACGACCTCGTTGTAAGTGCCAGTTTCGTAGGGCGACCATTGGACAATTTCGAGCGGAACAGTGAAAAAGGCTTTCGCAGTGCCAAAGGCGCGTTCGAGATAGGCGTCTTTGTCGAGATATTTGGGCATCGACGGATACAACTTCGCGACCTCGTACATGTTGTAGTAAAGGAGGATCATGTGCGGGTAATCGTAGATTCTCCAGATATGCTTCTTGCCACTGGGATCGTCTTTGTCGCTTTCGCGATTCACCTTCCAGTTGGGAATTCCATAGATCGCATAGGGATAGGGCTCCTTGTCGGTTTCTTGCAGACCGCCCCATACGAAGTTCTTAAGATAGCTTTCGACGGCGTCAATCTCTGGCTGCGACGGATAGAAAATGTTTTTCCCGCGATGAAAGGGGCTTTCCCCAAAGCGGGATCATCGGAAGCTACGGCGTAAGACTGCAAGTTGTCCAGATCGTCGGGGCTACGCAGAATTTGATGTTTCATGTCCCATTGAGAAAACACCGTGTTGTACCACTTGGAAGGATCCTTGACCTGTTCATGAGAGACGAGGAATGAAGCGCGCTTCTTAAAAAGCGTTTCGAGAGGCTCTGTGACGAAGAATTCCAGAGAAAGAGATTGCGCGTCACCATAGTCAACTTTCAGAAGATTCTCGCCCAAGTGAGAAAAGCGGACTCTGTAGACATGGATGTCTTTGCCGCGCTCTCCAACGTATTCGATTTGAGTGGCTTTTGGATGCTCGGGAACAACGGCTCGGATTTTGTTGTGTGTGCGCAGGGAAAACATGGCGCTCAAATCGGTGGGAACAGTCATTCCGGGGACAACATTAATGTCGAACACGCCTTCGTCGTAGAGAACATTTCTGACAGCGGCGTAGTCTTCGGCCCAGCGAAACCGGAATTGGTAGGTTGCAGAATCCTCGGATTGTCCGCTCGGTTTTAGGAGCAGATTCGTCTGTGGCAGGCGCCAGGTGCCGCCTTTCGCACGCAAGTCCTCGCCGGCAGCCGCTGAGTGGACGTAGTAAGCGACACCCCGTCCAAAACGTTGCGGCTCAAAGTATTCGAGACCGCTACCAGATGACGGCGTCATTACCAGGTAAGGGCCTTCGGTGTTGGTGCGCATCCAAAACAAAAATGAGCCGTTCCCTGCGACTAAAGTGTGAGGAATGAGCCGCTTGGTGTACGTCTCGGTCTTGTCCCAAACATACTGGGTATTGAATTGGATGGGCAGGGCAAGGTCGCCAATCTCGAGCTCGCGCGTGGATGCATTTTTCAATGAGATGGTCCAAACCAGCGCGTTGTCTTGGAGGCGGAAACTCTCCGTGGCCTGCAAATCATTGATAGGATTAACTTTTCGGCCTTCACCATTGATGCTCCATTTGAAGAGGCCAGCCGTCGCGCCGTCCTGGAGCTGGACTTCGATGCGCAACCCTGATGTGGTTATGGGATGGAACTCCACGCTGGTGAGTTGGTCGGCCGTTGTGGGATAGCCAGACGGAGAAGTCACTTCCTTCCAATCTTCGCCATCGCGATAGAGGAGGCGCCAGCTCTTGGGGAGCTTGCCAGGGTTGGTGTCGTCGTCGTGAACGGCCCAATAGATTTGAACAGAGTGGACTTCCTGTGGCTGGGGAAAATCGTACTGCACCCATTCCGTGGTTCCTTTGCGGCCAAACCACACAAAACGCGGAACATCTGTGTCATGGGAATTCATGGGGAGAAGGTCATCGCTGAGGGCGAAAAGCCCTTGCGAGCGTACGGAGGCGGAGGGTCGCGCCAGGGAGGCGAGAGTCGGAACGAGCTCGCCAATCTTGAAATTGACAGCCTGCTCGGAAGAAGGTTCGCTGGGATTGAAAAAACCTGCCGCCGCCTTCTTCCAATCTTTCTCGCCAGCGGAGCGGTATCGAATGAGGAGGTCGCCGAGGGTGCGGCCGCGGGCGATGTAGTCGGTGTCGTACTTGTCGTGGACGCGTTTGAGGCTGGTTACGCCGGAAGAGGAATACTCGAGGTGAAACTCCGTGTTCTGAAGGGATTGCGAGGAAGCGAGTGGAGCGAGGGAGAAGACGGTCAGGAAAAGGAAGCCGGATCGGAAGCGCAAAGGGTTTCCTCCGAGAAGAAAGTAAGCGCTTGCAATGTAGCACAGTGCATATATTATGCAATCTGAATGGACTGGCACGCCTCACTTCTGCCGCCCAGCACGTACCTCCGAGGTTAGGGCTACCAGTTGGAGAGTTCATCCAGGAAATCCATGGGATTGAGAGTCGGTAGGGTGGAAATAGAGACGGGGGACCGAGACTTGGACATGAATTCAGACGCTACCACCGCTCGATGGAACAGAACGAGGTTATGTGTCATGGCGCTGCTCCTTCTGGCTGGCACCACCGTGGTTTGGACTGCACGAGCGCAGGAACGGCAGGAGAAAAAGCCGCCTACCCCGGGACCGATGCTTGAGCACGGATTCATCGACTTGGAGACGCCGGCTTTCTCCGTAAGGTTGGTGCGATCCTCCCAGACAATTGCGGCGCTCAAGCCAAAGGGAGGGGGTGAATTCGACTTCACGCCTGGCGATCTGCTCGTGGAGCGATCTAAAGACGGTTACTACCACTTGGGTGACATCGACCTGCGGCTGCGAACGGGCAATTCTGGAGAGTGGAAGCGCTACTCGACTGCCTTGGCGCGCACTCCGGTTACCGTGCTTCCGACGCCGGCGCAAATTCTCGCTGCGGCTGATCTGGGGCCGACGCTTCCTTCCAACATTCCCGTGCAAATTGTACGGACGTGGGGACTTCACGGAGACAATCTGGTCTTGAGGTTCACTCTGAAGAACAAGACAGACCAACCCGTGCAAATTGGTGCGCTGGGCATCCCGATGATTTTTAACAACGTGCTGAACGATCGATCGCTGGAGCAGGCTCACGCGATTTGCTCGTTCTACGATCCTTATATAGGAGAAGACGCGGGATATTTGCAAGTGACGCGTTTGAGCGGACACGGACCAGCGCTGCTTGTGCTTCCCCTCGGTAAAACTCCGTTTGAGGCGTACAACCCGATTCTGGATGAGCGCCGCTCGGCGGCTCCAGAGATTTTCCGTGACCCGACACCGCGAGGGATTACGTTCGAAGGATTCTATGAATGGATGGTGCATTCCGCCGCTTACGCGGAGAACGAATGGAAAAAAACGACGCCGTGGAATGCTCCAACGCAGGCGACGTTGGCGCCCGGCGAATCGAAGACCTATGGAGTTGAGTTTGTAACGGCAGATTCGATTCGAAACATTGAGAAGACCCTCGTGGAGAATACGCGCCCAGTGGCGGTGGGAATCCCTGGATACGTTTTGCCGATGGATCTCGAAGCACATCTGTTTCTGAAGTATCCTCGAGCGGTTAAATCAATGACGGTGGAACCCGCGGGAGCGATGACCATCAAAGAAGGCGCAAGCACATCGGCGGGTTGGAAGAACTATCTAGTGCAAGGAAAGCAGTGGGGACGCGCGCGACTGACGATCACTTATGCCGATCAGCTGGTTCAGACGGTCCATTATTTTGTGACCAAGCCAGAAGCGCAGGCGCTCGCGGACATGGGCCACTTTCTGACGACGAAGCAATGGTTTACCGATCCCAATGATCCGTTTCATCGCGCCCCTTCAGTCATGACCTACGACCGCGAGGCGAATGAAATCGTGATGCAAGACAGCCGAGCGTGGATTGCAGGACTTGGAGACGAAGGGGGCGGCGGCGCATGGATTGCGACGATCATGAAACAGTTAGGTGAACCGAACAAAGAGGAACTGGGCAAGTTTCAGGAGTTCGTGGATAAGGTGCTGTGGGGCGGCTTGCAATACAAGGATGGCCCGAAGAAATTCGGCGTACGAAAGAGCCTTTTTTATTATCAGCCCGATCAGATGCCTGCAGGTTTTTATCGAAAGGACTTCGATTGGAGCAGTTGGACGAGCTGGAATAAGGCGCACGCGGAGCGAGTGGATCGCTCTTTCGACTATCCGCACGTGGTTGCGGCGGATTGGGTGCTGTACCGGCTGGCGCGCAACTACGATGGTTTGGTTACGAATCATCCGTGGGACTGGTATCTGACAAACGCGTACGAGACGTCGATTGCGATGGTGAAGCTGGCGCCCGAATACGCGGTGTTCGGGCAAATGGAAGGAGACATCTTTCTTCAGTTGCTGGCGGATCTGCGACGCGAAGGAATGAATACACAAGCAGACGACCTGGAAGCGAAGATGCGGGTGAGGGCTGATCGTTGGAAAGCCGAGGCCTATCCGTTCGGCAGCGAGATGCCGTGGGACTCGACCGGACAGGAAGAGGTCTACGCCTGGATGAAATACTTCGGCTATCAGGAAAAAGCGGATGTGACCCTGAACGCCATCCTTGGTTACGATCCGACGATTCCACACTGGGGATACAACGGAAGCGCGCGGCGATATTGGGATTTCATTTTCGCCGGCAAATTTCGGCGGTTGGAACGGCAGTTGCATCATTATGGATCGAGTCTGAACGCGATTCCGTTACTGTCGGAGTACCGGGAGCATCCGGATGATTTTTATCTGTTGCGCGTTGGATACGGCGGAACGATGGGAACGATTTCGGACATTGACCAGGAAGGCTTTCTGGCGCCGGCGTTTCATGCATTCCCCGACGCACTGAAGCCCGACGGGATAACGGGAGACGACGGGCCAAACCTCTTCGGGCACGCGTGGAACACGGCAACGTACATCGTGCATCACCCGGAATTCGGGTGGGTCGCGTTTGGAGGAAACACCCACGTCGATGGGGACGTCGTGAAGGTCACGCCGCTCGATTCGTTCCGGACGCGCTTGTACGTTGCGTCCGCGGGAGTGTGGTTGACGCTGGACGCCGGAAAATTCGAGGAAATCGAAGTGAATGCCAGGACTGGGGCCATACGCCTTGGATTTTCGCAGGCGACAGACTTTCTGCACTCGGCACCACTGCGTATCGAACAGCCCGGAAAGAAGGGCGCGGTGAGCTATCGGCCTGCGAAATCCCTGAAGTTGGAACGAGGGGCGTATGTGATCCCGCTTGGAAAAGGAACTACGTGGGTGGACCTCACTGCGACCCCGTAATTCTTCGCCGGGCAGGAGCCGCCTGCTTGCTAAACGCAGCGAATGAGAGGAAATCAAAAAGCGTGGCGGCATCGATGAGCCATAGCCACACAGTTGCAGTAACTTTTTCCGAGCAGTTCAGGAGACTCCTGTGGGAAAGCTTTTTCTTACTGTACCGCTGATATTTTCTTCTTTGACCGGATACGCTTTTGCGCAAGCTCCCAACGCTGCAATAGCCTCACAAGATAAAATTCTAAAAGTCCGGCCGCTACCATTGAACAGCGTGCGCCTCACGGGAGGGCCGCTGAAAAATGCTCAAGAGCTTGACGCCAAATATTTGCTGGAACTCGACCCGGATCGGATGTTGGCCTACCTGCGCAAGCGCGCGGGGCTGGAACCCAAGGGCAAACCCTACGGAGGCTGGGATGGAGCTGGACGCCAACTAACTGGCCACATTGCCGGGCACTACCTTTCCGCGGTAAGCCTAATGTGGGCGGCTACCGGCGACGTGCGCTTCAAGGAGCGCGCCGATTACATCGTGAGTGAGCTGAAAGTAATCCAGGACGCGCAGGGAGATGGCTACTTGGGCGCTCTCATGGACAATCAGGGCGTCGATGGAAAAATCCACTTTCAGGAGTTGTGTAAAGGAATTATCCGGTCCGGTGGATTCGATTTAAATGGCTTATGGTCGCCGTGGTACGTCGAGCACAAGATTTTTGCGGGCCTGCGGGACGCTTACCGCTATACGGGTAACCGCACGGCGTTGGATGTGGAAATCAAGTTCGCGGGATGGGCCGAGAGCATCGTTTCCAAGCTTGACGACGAGCAAACGCAGAAGATGCTGGCGACGGAATTCGGGGGCATGAACGAAGTGACCGCCGATCTCTATGCCGACACGGGTGATCCGCGTTGGCTGGCGCTATCGGGAAAATTCGAACACCGCGCCATCATTGATCCACTCGCCGCAGGCCAGGACATTCTTGGCGGCAAGCACGGGAACACACAGGTTCCCAAGATGATTGGATCGCTTTCGAGGTACATCTACACCGGCGATGAGACCGACCACAAGGCTGCGACGTTCTTCTGGGATGAGATAGCGTTGCATCACAGCTTTGCGACTGGCGGGCACGGCAAGAACGAATATCTCAGCCAGCCCGACAAGTTGAACAGCATGATCGACGGACGCACGGCGGAAACTTGCGACGTGTACAACATGATCAAAATGTCGCGCACACTCTTCTCCGTTGATCCGGACATCCGTTATGCCGATTTCCACGAGCGGGCGCTATTCAATCACATCCTTGCATCGCAAGATCCCGATGATGGCCGCGTTTGCTACATGGTGCCTGTAGGGCGCGGGGTACAACACGAATACCAGGACAAGTTCGAAGACTTTACGTGCTGCGTGGGCAGTGGAATGGAGAGTCATGCGCTTCATGGCTACGGCATTTACTATGAATCCGCGGACAAACTTTGGGTGAGCTTGTATGCGCCAACGCGGGCGAATTGGGAAGCCGAAGGCGTGGAAGTGGAAATGAACACCGATTTTCCGATGGGTGAAACGGTTTCGCTCAAGCTCACACCTAAATCAGCAAAGAAATTCACTCTGGCTTTGCGGCGGCCCTATTGGGCAGGCACGGGTTTCAGCGTCCATGTGAATGGCCAGGCGTTGAAGGATTTGCCCAAGGCAGATTCTTACGTGGAGATCACGCGGACCTGGAAAAAAGGGGACACGGTAGAGTTGGTTCTGCCCAAGACGCTGCGCAAAGAGCCGCTGGCCGACAACCCGGAGCGGTTTGCACTGATGTGGGGACCTCTAGTGCTGGCCGGGGATCTCGGTCCAGAGCGGCAGGAACAAGAGCGACGAGAGCGGCGGAATGCGGGGGGAGAAGATTTTGCGCCGGTGCTTGTGGCGGCTGCGGAGCCTGTAGAGAGTTTTCTGAAACCCGTGGCAGGCAAGCCGGGAACATTTGTGACATCCGGCGTCGGTCTGACCACGGACATCACGTTTGTCCCTTTTTACCAACTGCCGAGGCGAAGATACGCGATCTATTGGGACATGTTCACCCCTGAAGAGTGGAAGAAAAAGTCTGAGGCCTTCGCCGCCGAACAGGAAAAACAGAAGAAACTTGAGGCGGCAACAGTAGCGTTTGCACAACCGGGACAGATGCAGACGGAACGCGACTTCAATCAGCAGGGCGAGGACAGTACGCCTGTTCAGCTGATGGAGCGCTATGGGCGGCGAGGCACCAAGTGGTTCTCATTTGAGCTGCCGGTCGAGGCGAGTCACCCGATGGGACTTGTGATTACCTTCAGCAACGATGCGCGGCGGAAAGGCTCTTTCGATATTTTAGTGGACGGGAAAAAATTGGGAGAGCAAGCGACGGAAGGACGCAGCCCGGAGCAGGACGTGAGGTTCTTCGATGTTGAGTATGCCATTCCCCCGGAGATAGTCGAGGGCAAACAGAAAGTGACAGTTCGATTCGAAGCTTCCACCGGAAGTGATATCCCCGGCGTGTTTGGCATTCGCACGATCCGAAGAGATGTAGCCCGTTAAAAGCGGGAATCGAAGAGGGTATCTGACGGCATTTCAGGGATGCTGCTCGCGATGCCGCGTGATGAATTCTTTCAGATACTCGCCGGCTTCCGTGATGTGTTTCCATAGCGCTTCGGAGGCCAACTCGGGATTTTTTCTTTTGCAGACAGCGAGAAGTTCCCTGTGCGCGCGGCCGGCGCGGTGGAGGTCGCGCGTAAAGACGAGGTGGAGACGAGTGTAGCGATCGCAGTTGATGTTCAAGGTCTTCAGAAAGGAAAGCATGAATGGACGATTGGCGGGGGCGTAGAGAGCGGAATGGAAACTCCAGTTCCACTGGCCCCAGGACTTCACTTCCGAATCCTTCTCCAGCGACTGCTCGTATTGAACAAGGATGTCTTCCGCTTGCTGGAAATCCTCTTCCTGCATGTTCGGAATCGCATGACGCAACATGTAGCATTCGAGCACGGCGCGCGTCTCGAACATCTGCATGATCTCGTCGGGCGAGAGAGCAGAGACCACCGCGCCACGATTGGCAACAATGGTGATGAGCCCTTCGGCCGCCAAATGGCTGAGAGCTTCACGCACGGGAATGCGGCTAATCTGAAACTCGGTGGCGATAGCGTCCTGGCGCAGTTGCTCGCCTTCCCGCAGTTCCCCAGTTAGAATTTTTTCCCGCAGGCGCTCGACGACGGCAGCAGACAGGGATTGACGCCGGATGGGATCCGATTTTTTCGGGGCGATTGTTTCGATCGTTGAGCGAGGATTTGTTGCCTTCATATTCGTAAGTTCACCGACCCAATATCGCCCAATAGAACAGGCCAAAAGTAAAAGTTACTGGATTACACAACCATTGCCGGTGGCACGGAGCAGACTAGACGAAATTGCCGCTCGAGTCTTTAGGACGGCTTTGCGCACCTTGTTGAGACTATAAAATAAATGTTAAATTTACAACTCTCACCGCGTAAAGTTGCCATCCACCAGCCTCCAAATCCCCAGCGGGTTACCGTTTTTCAGTTCAGAAGGCAATGCCGTATCAGGAAAATCCTGATAACAGACGGGACGGGCAAAACGAAATATTGCCTGCGAACCCACCGAAGTGGTGCGGCTGTCGGTGCTAGCGGGATACGGCCCGCCATGAACCATGGCGTGACAAACCTCAACGCCGGTCGGATAACCGTTGAAAAGGATGCGGCCGACCTTGTGCTTCAGGATTTCGAGCAAGTCGGAGAATTCCCGGAGGTCTTCTTCGGTGCCGTGAATCGTGGCGGTGAGATGGCCGCTGAGACTTCGAGCGGCATCCAGGATTTCTTGTTTATTGGAAAAGTGAACCAATAAAGTCGAGGGACCAAAAACTTCAGAGCCTATGTCTGGGTTATGCAAAAAATTGGCAACATCCGTCTGGAAAAGCGCAACGCCTGCTAAGAACGCCGGCTCAGAACCGGGCTGTTCTCCTTCCGCAACCAGAGCTAGGCCGGAACGCCCTTTTCTATTTTGGACTTCGCGTTGGTACGAATTTCGAATGCCAGAGGTCAGTAGGGTGAATTTCGGAGATTGAGCTACTTTGTCTTGAAGCGAAGGGAGGAAATTCGCCGAAGAATCTTGTTGAGAGAAAAAAACTAAACCAGGCTTTGTGCAGAACTGCCCGCTGCCGAGCGTGAACGAACTGTGAAGCTGAGAAGCGATCTCTTTACCGCGTGCGGCCATGGCGCCAGGAAGAATGAATACCGGATTCGTGCTGCCCATTTCGCCGTAGAACAGGATGGGCTCTGGACGGCGAACAGCCAAATCCATCAGGGCTCTTCCCGCGGGAATGGAGCCGGTGAAACCGACGGCCTTGACGAACGGATGTTGCACGAGCTTTGCGCCGACCTCTGTTCCAGAGTCGAACAGGAGAGAGAATACGCCTTCGGGTAGTCCTTGCTCGCGAACGCAGTCCCGAATGGCGCGCCCCACGAGTTCGCTCGTGCCCGGATGGGCGGGATGCGCTTTGACGATTACTGGATTTCCGGCGGCCAACGCGGAGGCTGTATCACCGCCAGCGACGGAAAAGGCGAGCGGGAAATTGCTGGCTCCAAAAACCACGACGGGTCCGAGCGGATGCAACATCGAGCGAATATCCGGTTTGGGCAATGGCTTGCGAACCGGATCGGCGTGGTCGATACGAGCGGAAACCCAAGAACCTTCCTCGATTACGGACGCAAAAAGCCTCAGCTGATTGCAGGTACGAACCGTTTCGGATTTCAGGCGCGGTTCGGGAAGAGCGGTCTCCGCGTGAGCACGCATGACAAGCAAATCGCTTAGTGATTCGAGACGAGAAGCGAGGCGATTGAGAAAGGAAGCTCGCTCGCGTCCTGTCAAACGAGCGTAGGTGGAAAAGGCTTCACGAGCGAGTTCAGCGGCTCGTTCGATGTCCTCCTGGCTTGCCGAAGAAAAAACGAGATCGATCTTTTCACCAGTCGCGGGGTTCCACGCGTGGAATAGACCCGCGGTGGAGGCGGAGTCGCGAAAACCAACTAGGGACTTTCCGAGAATTTCCATTGGCAGGCGTCCTTTATTGCGCCGCTTGCCGCAGCCGGAGTTCGGTGCTGGCTTTTTGTGGCCGAGTGCGAAGAGCGTGGTGGATCAGCTCTTTCGTGGCTTGCAATTCTTCGCCAGTCAGTCGAAGTTTTGGCGGCCTGACATCGGCGTTCCCAATGCCCAGTTCCTCTTGCACGAGTTTGATGAGTTGAACAAACTTCGGGACCGTATCGAGACGAAGCAAGGGAAGGAACCATCGATACAGCTCGAAAGCTTCAGAGGATTTCCCCTGCATGCCGTAGTCGAAAAGGTCCACGGATTCGCGCGGCAATGCATTGGCAAGGCCGGCAATCCAACCGACGGCTCCCACACCGATGCCTTCGAGAATGGCATCATCAACGCCAACAAATAAGGCGAGGCGGTCGTCAAGCAGCGCGCGAATGGCAGAGACGCGCCTGATGTCGGCGCTCGATTCTTTCACTGCGACGAAATTAGCGCGCTCGGCGGCGAGCTCGCGGATCTGTTCTGGCAGGAAATCCGTGCCGTAGGCGATCGGGTTGTTGTACAGCATGCCCGGGAGAGGCGTGGCATCGAACACCGCGGAAACGTGCGCTTTCATCTCGCGCCAATCGCCGCGGTAGACATAGGGCGGCAAGACCATCAGACCTTCGCAGCCGGCAGCGTGCGCCTGTTTGGCAAGACTCACAGATTCGGTGGTAGTGAGGGAGGAAATCGCAGCAACAACGGGCGCACGCCCCTTCAAGGCTTTGACGCAGTTTTTCAAGACTCCGATCTTCTCGTCGAACGAAAGCGTCCCCCCCTCGCCCAGCGAACCCAAAGCGACGATTCCGGTGCAGCCGTTTTCGACGAGCCACTGGCAGTGGTTCGTCATGAAAGCGTGGTCTATCTGAGATCCGTTCGCGAAACAGGTGGTGATTGCAGGAATAACACCTTGCCACTTCATTGTGATCCTCCATGGCGTTGCGTTGGACTAGCTGGCGGCGACGTCGCCGCAAGACTTGAGCAACGCACGGGAAATATTGGTGGACGCGAGGAGTCTATGGTCCATCCGAACAGAAATTCGGCCGCTGCCCCGCAGACGCGGCCCTGACAAGGACCCATCCCGCAACGTGAGTGCAGTTTTGCGGCACGCCACGAAGCATGTTTTCGAGCGTCTTCGAAGGAGATGTCTTCGCAGCGGCAGAGCAACGTGTCAGACTTTGCCAGGGTTGCGAGTTCGGGGCGTAGCGCGAAAGCCCTCTTCATGGCATTGACGACTTTTTTGTAACGGGCGCTTGTTGCTAGAAGTTGTTTCGCGGAATTGAGGTTGCCTGCCGCGGCATAGCCGCCGATTTGACCTTCGACGATGGAAAGCTCCAAGCCGCCGATCCCCGTGGGCTCGCCAGCACAGTAGATACCGGGTTGCGAGGTCTCCTGAAACTCGTTCACTTCCACAAAGCCGTTGGTCACCCGGCAATCCAGCGCGCGGGGCAGCTCGAGATTTGGAACGAGATGAAAACCGCAAGCCAGGTAATCGCACTCGATTTCGCGGCAACGCTGGTTTTCGGAAACTTGGACCGACTGCAAGCGGTCTTTGCCAAATGCGGCGACCGGCCAAGCGTTCATGAGGTAGGGCGCGCGTCTACTGCGGAATCTGAGGCGCACTGCTTCTATAAATTTGCTGGGAAACGCTGCCAATGTCGGTGCGAATGCACAAAGTTGCGAGAAGGAGGCTTGCTCACAGATGCAGAGCACGCTGGCGCCATGTTCGCTCAAGTAGGCAGCCACCGCCAGGAGCAATGGGCCGGTTCCGGCGAGGACGACGCGCTTGCCCTTGATGGGCAAACCGGATTTCACCATCGCCTGAAGGCCTCCGGCGCCAACTACATTCGGCAGAGTCCAGCCAGGAAACGGGAGAAACAGCTCGCGTGCACCAGTTGCGAGGATTAGCTTGCCGTAGTGGATCTGCCAGAGCGAGTCGTCAGACTCTGCTTCCAAAGCGCCATTGCGGGCATAGAAAACCCGAGTGCCGGAGAGTACCGAGACGCCGGAGTTCGAAAGCCGATCGAGCCAATGCCCCGCTTGCGAATGGTATGAAGATTTCGCGCCGCCCCGCCAAATCTGCCCCCCCGGAGCAGGATTGTCATCCAGCAAAGCCACCCGCGCACCAGACTCAGCTGCCGCAACGGCTGCCGCAATCCCCGCCGGGCCGGCGCCGATTACCGCGACATCGAAGCTGCGTTGGATCACACTATCCATGAGCTTTGATTTCCATGTCCGCTTCGCAAATGACCTGGCAACTGCGCCGATGCGGTCGACCGTTGATTTCCACGCGACATTCAAAGCACGTACCCATACCGCAAAGCGGAGCGCGCGGCTGGCCGGAAACCGACGTCCGGCAAGCGCCGGTCGAAAGCAGGACGGCTACCGCAACCGTCGATCCGGCAGGAACGTTTACCGGAGAGCCGTTGACGCGTACTGTGAGAGTTTCAGGCATTTGTTTCGGCGACAAATTGTCGCGACGGAAAATAAGGCTCAGCCGGGATCGCTGGAGGCTGACCGAGAATCTGTGCGCAAATCAGCTTACCAGTTGCCATAGAAGTTGTGATCCCCAGCCCTTCATGTCCTGTCGCGATGTAGAGAGTTTGATCTTCCGGCCACAAACCAATCAATGGCAGTTTGTCCGGAGTGGCCGGACGGAACCCCGTCCAGATACGGATTCCGGAATAGGAAGCTATTGCAGGAAGATATTCAAATGCGCGGTGTAGCATGCGCGAAAGAATTGCGGATTCCACTTCGTCGTGTTCCACATCGTACTGGCGGGAAGAACCGATGAGAAGCTGACCAGTCTTCCGGGGCTGGATGTTGAAGGCAACCGAATCGCTAGTGAGCGAGTGCGCGGATTTGAGGTAACCCAGTTCAACCAGTTGATGCCGGACTGTGCCAGGATATCGATCAGTGATCACCAGATGTCCCTTGCGTGGCTTGACCTGAATGCCTGGAGTCAGCTTTGGAGAGAACTTGCCGGCCGCATTGATAAGCACGCCAGCACTGAGTGCTGTGCCATCGGCTAGGCGAGCGCTTCCCTTTGCCAGAGTTATGACTGCTTTTCCGATGTACAGCGAAACGCCTAACGCAACCGCTCTCTCTAGTAAATAGGAGGCTGCTGCCGGTGGGTAGACAACGGAATCTCCATCCACCAATAGACCACCCGCAAGAGGAACGCGAAGATGCGGCTCAGCTTGCTGCAACGCTTGCGGATCAAGGATTTCTGCGTGAACACCGCGCTCACGATAGTACGCACACTTTCGGCGCACTTCCGCCATTTCTTCTTCATCTGCCGCAACCCAAATTGTTCCGCATCTTTCGAACTCAACGTTAGGTGGCAACTCATTGTGGAGTTCTTCCCAGAGAGTCTGAGAATAATGGGTTAGAGAGAATTGCGCTTCCGAATCGTCCATGACCACGACGTGGCCCATGGATGCGCCGGTTGCTCCCGCGGCTGTGAAGCGTTCTTCAACGACAGCAACCCGCAAACCGGCCTTGGCGAGTTCAAATGCGCAGGCCGCTCCTACAATTCCGGCGCCAACAATCAAGACATCGGACTTGCGCGTCATGCTTGGATGCCATACCGGAACGGGTCGGAAGGATCAAAGATGAAATCCGCGTCTGACGTGATGAACGCTGAGCCCTTGATGACGGGAATGATCTCGCCGTTCTCGATGCGGACCTGTCCCTCAAACACGCTCCCAACAATGCTCTCTTGCCGCCAGACTTCGCCCGGTTTGAGTTTGCCATCGGCGTAGAGGCATGCGAGTTTGGCGCTTGTTCCCGTGCCGCATGGTGAACGGTCATAGGCTTTTCCAGGACAGAGAACGAAATTCTTGCTGTTGACGCCGGGAATTTGCGATGGGCTGAAGAGTTCGATGTGATCAATTTCTTTTCCGTCGGCGCCTTTGATTCCCTTTTTCTCGAGTGCTTGACGAATGGCCCACGTAAATTGTGTGAGCTCGTCGATATTGCCGATCAAGAGATCAAAGGAGTGATCGTTGACCAGGAAAAACCAGTTGCCGCCCCAGGCAACATCTCCCCGCACTGTGCCGTAGCCCGGCACATGGACGGCGACGCACTTGCCCGTGCGCTGGCTCGGCACGTTTGCGACGCTCACTTCGCCGGTTTCCAGCAGTGTGGCTGAGACGGTGCCTACAGGCGTGTCGATTTTATGCTCGCCGACGCCAATTCGTCCCAGATAAGAGAGCGTTGCCACCAGCCCGATCGTTCCATGCACGCACATTCCAAGGTAACCGACATTATTGAAGAAGATCACACCCGCGTCACTACCAGGTTTTACCGGCTCGCACAGCAGAGCCCCGACAACAACTTCTGATCCGCGCGGCTCGTTCACTAATGCGCGGCGCAAAAAGTCCTGGTTTCGGCGAAACTCTTCCAGGCGCAACGCCATACTGTCGCAGGGCAGGGCTTGCCCGGCGGAGACAATGATCCGTGTCGGTTCTCCGCCTGTGTGCGAGTCAACTACGTGGACGCGTTCCAGTCGTTCAAACATGGAAATCGGGATTCATCCTCCCCGGGAGGCTCGAGATTGTACTGAGCTAGTCTCTGGAAATGACAACCGCAAGAGAGCTCATTTGTGAAATCTACACATCGTAGTGCAACTCGCCATAATCGTCTCAAGAGATGGGAGCGAGGCGCGGAACTCAGCGACAACCTGCATACAATATACGCATCCCCTTGAGATTGCAATCTGGGAGTGGGTGCCCCACCCCCCTCCCCCTGTTTTCGTAAAGATATGATTCGATGATGGTTAGATGGTGTGGGTCTGCAAAAGATGTGATTCTAAAGAGGATAGTGGCCTCTCTGCTCCGCTTTTGGAGAACGATGGGCAGGTGGCGCGCGTGTGGGAAAGAGAGACGTGAGCAAAGGGAGGGTGAGCAGGATCTTACATTTATAGAGAGGCTGGCGAGGCAGAGGGTTTGCGGAGGCAAGACGTCCATCTTTATCTGCTCCGCCGCTAAAAACAAGATGCGTACTGATTGTCAAGTGTTAATTACTAAGGAAACTGTAAGTGGTTTGTTTGGTGCGAGTTGATAGAGGGGAAAGGTTCAAACGACGAACTTGGGGCAAGCGGCCGGTGGCTACTGTTTAGGTTTCTGCAGGTCTTCTGTTAGCGGGTTCCACACTACGTCGTCTCCTGTGACAGATCTCTTGACAGCGATTGAAGTTTCGTCGGCCTTCGTGAACTCCACTTCCACTATCTGGATTATTTGGCCACTTGATAAGCCAGAGTGTTTCGCGGCGTGGATCGCGTTTCGTATCGCTTCCGTATGGTCTGTCATCCATCCTCCCGGTGCCTGAGTTCAATTCCATGCGAGAAATGTTGGCCTGAGCGGAGAGAGCCGATGACGGTATCCGGTCAAGCACCTACTCTGGTTGATGTTTTACAGAAGTCCTGCTTGATACTCTTTGCGAACGCCTTTATCCCGTTCGCATCCATTTGTCCGTTCTCGTGTAACTCGACTATTTGCTCCGCCGTAAGCGTGAACCCCATTACGTCGAAAGTGGAACCGTTCTCACCCACGATGCCTTCACTCACCGAGATTCCTTGCTGCTTGAGGCCTGTCAGACAGGTATCTAATTGATGTAGGGACATAAGGTGAAACCAGAGGCGAATCAAAGATAGCGATGATAAGCGCCGCTCGGACCTAGCCCTACCATCCTGGACAGAAGCGGTCCATCTTGCAGCCATGTCGTATCTTAAAGACTTCCAAAACGATTCGAAGTTCAATTTTGGACAGATTTGGAAACTGCAGCCGGGACATCGCGATTCAGGTTGTATTCGGCCTTGGGGAGATTGCGTGCTTTGCGCAAACGTGGGCAGCAAATTCCTTGTCACGCTCGGCTTGATATTTTCTTTTCATTTCCTCGAGCGAATCGCCAGCGAGCACGCCAGCTGGGCCAAACTTCCAATTACACTCGGAGCAAGCAAAGCCATGAAAGTTCTGGCTCTCAATCCATTCCAACGTGCGTGGCATCATTGGATTATAAACCAGGAGCGCCGAGATCGCCCTACCCACTATCGCGCGGACGATAGTTCTTCGTGGCAGACGCCATGCAGGCCGAGCGTTGGAGATGCAGCATTTGGAGACAAGCACAGACTGAAGTCTGTGCCACTTTGCGCCCCTAGTTGTTGGGTTTTTCGGGAGCGGGGTCCGGGGGATTTTGGGGCTTAGTGGGCGGAGTGTCCTCAACGCCTTTTGGTTTGTTGATGGTCGAGAGGGTTTGGACGTTGAAGCGTTTGTAGTCGGAATAGCGGGTGACGGCGTTGACGCTTATGCCTTTCACGAGCAGGAGGCGGACGCCGACATGGGCTTCCATGTAGGTGGGGAGCCAGATTTCGTTGTTGAGATAGGCCTGCTCGAAAATGAAGCTGGTTCCCTTCTGTAGATTGGCGAGGAGGCCGCCGGCAAAGCGGAAGTCGCCGACGAAATAGGCTTCGAGGCGGGCGACGTCGTGGGCTTGCTCGTCGATCCAGATGACGCCAGCGAGCTTCTGGATGATCTTTTCGCCGAGGTTGCGCGGCTTGTATTCGGGGTTGGGCTCGAAATCAAAGACGAGGACATCCTGGCCGCGGAAGCGCTCGCGGCGGGGATTCACAAACTGGCAGGAGCGCAGGAAGCCTTCGATGCCGACGTCGTCGTCTTCTTTATCTTTCTTTCCTTCTTCCTTGGCTTTTTCGTCTTTGGCTTCTTTCTTGGCTTCGCGTTTCTGGATTTCAGCGATTTCTTTTTGGGTTTTCTCGTTTTCTTTCTTTTGTTCGTCTTCGCTAAGAGGCTTGCCGTCTTTCTTGACGAGGGTAGAGACTTCATCGCCGTTTAGATAGAAGAAGTTGTATTCCTTGATGTCGGTTTTTTTGACTTTGCCGTCTTTTTCAAATTCGGTTTCTTCCTCGACGCGTGTGCCAGCGTAGTTTTCTTTTAGCTTGTCGATGGCCTTCTGGTTGTCGTCGATTTCCTTGAAGAGGGCTTTGAGGTCGGGAAGCTTGACCTGGGATTTTATGGGGAAGTCGAAAACGCGCTCGCCGACAGTGCCGTTGATGGCGGCGCGCGTGACAGTGATGGAATAGGTGTCGCTGCCGCGGTGCAGCTCGATTTTGAAAGGCAGCTTCACGCCGTCGACGGTGCGGTAGTCGTCGTAGAGGATTTCTTCGCCTATGCCGCCGACGGTGGCGGATTCCTTGACGATGAGATGAGTTTGCGGTTCGAAGAAAACCTGGCGCTTCATGTTGGTGGCGGTGGTGATTTCGATTTGGAGCGCGTCTTTGCCATTCACCTGGGCGTGGCCGACAAGGCCCAGGGCGAGCTTGTTCTTTTTCAGATTGAGGAACCGCGAATTGTAGTAGCTGGAGGCGGCTTCGAGTTGGAGGCCTTCCTGGCCGAGAAGCGTGGCGAGTTCGCCGGCGGCGGTTTGGTGCCAGGCGGACTTGCCGTTGTAGGCCTCAATGACGTTTTTGTCGCCGACGACGAGCTCGGAGTAGAAGCGGTTGGGGAGTTTGGTATCGAGAGTGAAGGTGCCGGACTTTCCGTCGGCGGGATTGGTGAAAGTGCCTTCGAGGGTCATGGTCTGAATTTTGGACAGGGCTTTGCTGCCGCCGGCCGCCTTCACATATTGATCGGCTATCTTTGCGGGATCCTGAGACTGGGCAAAAGCGGAGGGGCTGGCTAGGAAAAGCGCCAGCAGGCTTGCGTAGGCTAGTCGTGGCATAGGGGTCTCTCTTATCCTGTAGACGGTGATGGAGGCCAAAAATTACTTTAAAAAAGATGAAACTTGAGATGCCAAGGCGGGGCGAAGGGTGGTGGGAGTTAAGGCAAAAAGTGCGCTATTCTCAGCCGAGCAGGACCCAAACGGACGGAATAGATGGAGGACCAATGCCTGGAGGACAACGAGTAGATCCACTGACAAATTTCCGGTTTCTGGTGGAGATTGATGGCATACAGCAGGCGGCATTTATGGAATGCACGGGACTGGGGTCACATATAGAGGTGGTGGACTATCGGGAAGGATCGGATCCGGGAACGGTCCGGAAAATCCCAGGGAAGGTGACCTATCCCGATATCGTGCTGAAGTGGGGAGTGACCACGTCGCGGGACCTATATAACTGGCACCTCGCGGTGATCAACGGGCAGTTGCAGAGGAAAAATGGTTCGGTGGTTTTGCTGGCCGCGGATGGATCGGAAGCAGTGAGATGGAATTTCACGAATGCGTGGCCTAGTAAATGGGATGGGCCGACGCTGAATGCGATGAGCAATGACGTGGCGATTGAGTCGCTGACGATTACCTGTGAGAAGCAGGTGCAGGCCTGAGAGGAACGTGGCCCGTGTTCCGTGGCCCGTGGAAGAGTCTAAGAAATTTTAGAGGTGGGGGATAGAAGTATGCGCTGGATGCGTTGGTTTATTCGTAGCGCAGGGCGACGAGGGGATCGACGAGAGTGGCGCGGCGAGCTGGGAAATAACTGGCGGCGATGGCAACCAGCGTCAGGATGACTGCAACTCCAATAAATGTGACGGGATCGTAGGCGCTGATGCCGAAGAGGAAGCTTCGCAGCAACCGCGTCAGAGCGAGAGCTGTCACTAGGCCGATACCCACACCAAGCAGAGCGAGGCGCAGACCTTCGCCGACGATGATGCGGAAGACGTCTTGCGGCTGGGCGCCCATGGTGACGCGAACGCCGATTTCGCTGGTGCGCTGCGTGACGGTGTAGGACATGACTCCGTAGACGCCGACTCCTGATAACACAAGCGCAAGCATGGCAAAGATTCCGATGAGCCAGGCGCGGAAGCGGGGCTGTGCCACGGTGGTGGCCATGTTTTCTTCCATAGTGCGAACCCGAACGAGCGGCTGATTGGGGTCAATTTGCGCGAGGGCGCTGCGAAGGGCGGCGGTTTGCAGCGTGGGATCGCCAGCGGTGCGCATGACTACGGATAGTTGAAAGACAGGGAGAAGCAAATCGGCCTGGCGATAGGGCAAGTACATTTCGGCTTGCGGATCGGTGCCGAGGCCGGGCAGGACGTCTCCGACTACGCCGACGATTTCCATGGTGGGCACGTCTTGTTCGGAGGTTGCTCCAAGCTGCATGCGCTTGCCGATGGGATTTTCGTTGGGGAAAAAAGTGGAGACCATGGTTTTGTTGATGACCACGACGGCGGGGGAATGTTCGTTATCGGCTTGGGTGAAGAGGCGGCCTTGGAGGAGGGGAACGCCGAGTGTTTCGAGATAGTTGGGCGTGATGGTGCGATAGCCGGCGGCGATGAACTCTTTGGGAGATTTGGGCGGATGGCCGGTGATATTGAAATGAATGATGCTGCCGCCGCCGCTTACGGGGAGAAACGATGCGGCTGCCGCAGAGCGAACGCCGGGGAGGGTCTTGGCGCGGTCGACGAGGCGATCGAAGAATTGGTAGCGATCCTCGGGCTTGGCATAGGCGGTGAGCGAAAGAGGAATATCAGCGACGAGAAGATGATCGGGTTGAAAGCCGGGAGGAACTTCCTGAAGGCGGGAGAAGCTGCGGAGGAGGAGGCCGGAGCCGACGAGGAGAAGCAGGGCGAGGGCAATCTCCATGGCGACGAGAGCGCCGCGAAGGCGATGCTGGCCGGGGCCGGAAGTTGAGCCGCGGGAACCTTCGTTGAGGGCTTCGCGCAGATCGAGCTTGGCGGTGCGCAGGGCGGGTACGATGCCGAAGAGCAGACCGGTCAGCACGGCGACTCCGGCGGTGAATGCGAGCACGCCCGGATCGAGGCCGATGGGAGCACCTTGGGGGACGCTGCCGGAAGCAATTTTGAGGAGAGGGCCGAGCGAAGCCCACGCGATGAAGACGCCAAAGAGGCCGCCGGCGAGCGAGAGCATGACGCTTTCGGTTAAGAGTTGGCGGATGACGCGCGAGCGACCTGCGCCCATGGCGGTGCGAATGGCAACTTCCCTGCCACGAGAGGCGGCGCGGGCGAGGAGGAGGTTGGCGACGTTCACGCAGGCGATGAGGAGAACGAAACTGACGGCGCCGAGCAGGAGGAGAAGAGCGGGGCGGGAGTTTTGCACGATCTGGTCCTGAAGGCCGACGACGTGAGCGGTGGTGCCGGTGTTATAAAGAGGATATTGCTGCTCGAGGCGTTTGGTGACGCCGACCATTTCGGTGTCGGCTTGTTCGCGGGTGACGCCGGGTTTGAGACGACCGAGCGCGAGAATGCCGGGATGCCAGTTGCGATCTTGCGGGAGCGTGGCGGCCCACGGAGCGAAGGGGACGAAAACGTCGGCTGACTGGAAGACCTGGAAACCCGCGGGGAGAACCCCGACGACGGTGTAGGGGCGCGTGTCGAGATTGATGGGCTTGCCGAGGATTTCCGTTGAGCCACCAAAGCGGCGCTGCCAAAGGCCGTAACTGAGAAGGACCACCGGTGTGCCGCCAGCGCGATCTTCTTCGGGAAGGAAGGTGCGGCCGACTTGGGGGTTAATGCCGAGCATGGAGAAAAGGCCGGCGGTGGCCATCTGAACGTTGAGGCGTTCGGGTTCGCCGGCTCCGGTGAGGGTGATGGCGCCGGAACGGACGGCTTGCATGCGTTCGAAGGAGGAGGATTGATCGCGCCAGTCGCAGAAATTTTCGTAGGAAGTGCTGATGACGGGGAAGGGACTTTTTTCGGCGATGATGACGAGGCGGGAAGGATCGCGGAAGGGGAGCGGACGGAGAAGGACGCCGTTGACGACGCTGAAGATGGCGGTGTTGGCGCCGATGCCGAGAGCGAGAGTGAGGATGGCGATGGCGGTGAAGCCGGGGCTTTTTGCGAGGAGGCGGAAGGCGTAGCGGACGTCTTGGAGCAGTCGGAACATGGGTTCTCCCGGGGTGGTGTCGAGGCGTGAATTTACCTCATCCTTCATACGGATGCTATCGGCAATCGTTATCGGTTGGGCGTGGGAGGAGTTGAAGGGAGGGAGGGGCAAGCCCCATAAGCGCTAAGATAACAGTTGACTGGTTGCTGGGTTAAATGTAGCCTCCGCACATGGCTGAACTGGAAGACTGGGAGATTCTGCTGGGGCTATTTCCCCTGGAGTGGCGGCAGTTGGGGAGGAGCAGCGGAGCGGTGCGGCGGTTGCGCGGCTTCCCGTCGTTGGAAGCCTTGCTGCGTACGCTGCTGTTGCATGTGGGCTGTGGTTGGTCGCTGCGCGAGACGGCGGTGCAAGCAAAGTTGGCAGGGATTGCCAACGTCTCGGATGTCACACTGTTGAATCGCTTACGGGATGCTGAGGATTGGCTGCGGCAGTTGTGTCAGCGGCTATGGAAGGACAGCGGGGTCGATTTGCAGCCGAGGCTACAGGGCCGCAACGTGCGTCTGCTGGACGCCACCGTGGTTCGCGAACCAGGCAGGACGGGCAGCCAGTGGCGGATTCACTACAGCCTGCGCTTGCCCACGTTGGAGTGCGATTATTTCGCTCTCACTGCCACCGAAGGCGAAGGCGCCGGAGAGAAGTTCGGACGTTTTCGTTTCCGTGCTGGCGAACTGGTTCTGGCCGATGCGGGCTACTGCCATCCGGCCGGGATTGCGGCGGTGGTCGAGCAACAGGCGGATGTGTGTGTGCGCCTGAATCCTCACGCCCTGCCTTTGTGGGATAAGCGGAGCAAGTCATTTCCGTTGCTGGAATCCTTGGCCGGGCTGCAAGAGGCGGGGGACGTGAACGCGTGGCCGGTATGGGTGCATTCCGGCCAACACCGGATTGCGGGGCGGCTCTGCGCCATTCGCAAGAGTCGCGAAGCGATGGCACGGGCGCAAAAGAGGCTGGCGGAGAAACGGGGAAAGGTGGTCAGCCCTGAAACGTGGCAATACGCCCAGTATGTGCTGGTGTTCACGACGCTTTCCTCGGCTAGCGCAACCGCGCGACAAGTTCTGGAATGTTATCGCCTGCGATGGCAAATCGAGTTGACCTTCAAACGCTTGAAGTCGATCGCCCAATTAGGACATGTCCCCAAACATGATGACCAAAGCACCCGTGCTTGGTTGTACGGCAAACTGTTCGTGGCCTTGCTGAGCCAAAAGTTGGCACGAGTAGGAAGAACGATTTCCCCCTGGGGCTACTCCTTACCCGAAACTGAGAACCCGCAGCCGGTGGCGTGAGTTTCAGTTTGCATTCCACCAGGTAATCGCAGCGCTGCTCCCAGAGGTGCCGCTGCAAGCCGTGTTGCAGAGTTGGAACCAAATCGCCGCAGCCCTGAGCGAACCCCATCGGAAACGAAAACCACAAATTGATTGCTTATCTTAGCGCTTATGGGGGCAAGCCCCTCCCCTACAAATGTTGCGTGGGCGACAGCGATGGTGCGCGTGGTCTAATTGGCGGCGGTGGCTTTTGGCCGGTTCAAATACTTCTCGTAGAGCCGCTGGTGCTTGTTCTCAAGAGAGGTGCGCTGTCCCTTGATGAAGAGATACTTTACGTCGGTCGTAATTTCGAGCGGGTCGCCATTGGTGACGATAATGTTGGCGACCTTGCCGGTCTCGAGGGTGCCCACTTGATCGGCTACGCCGAAAATCTGGGCGGGATAGACGGTGACGGCTTTGAGGGCTTCGTCGTAGGGGAGGCCGTAGGCGACGGCGTTGGCGGCTTGCTGGCCGAGGCGGCGCGCGAACGAATTGTCAAAGCTGCCGAAGGCGAACTTGACGCCGGCGGCGGCAAGCTCTGCTGGTTGCGAGAGAAGGCGATCGTAGGGATCGTCTTCTTCGTTAGGCAAGCTCAGCGTGGGTCGCAGGATTACGGGAATCCCCTTGGAGCGGAGGAGGTCTTTCACTTTGTAGGCTTCTTCGCCGCCGGCGAGAATCATTTTTAGTTTTTGTTTGTCGCAATATTCGACGGCGTTGCGGATGTCGCGGGCGCGATCGGCAAAGACAAGCACGGACAACTGGCCGCGGACGACGGGGGCGAGCGCTTCGAGTTTGAGGTCGCGCTTGAAATCGGATGGGCCGCCGTGGCCCATAGCCTGGGCGTAGTGGCGTGCGCGGTCGAGATAATCGGTTAGTTCGTTGACCTGCTTCTCATATTCCTGCTTAGCTTCGGTGAAGGGCTTTTCTTTTCGCGAGAAGGTGGCGAAATCGAAGGTTCGTGTCTGAATTTCGGGCCAAGTGATGACCATGGCGACGCTCTTCTTGATGAGCATGTCGTTGATCGTCCAGCCAGCGAGGTGAATGGCGGAGGCTTGGCCACCGATGACGCCGCGAGAACCGCCGAAGTCGAATCCGCCGCTATCGGGCACAGTGAGAACTTCCGTGATGCCGGAGGCGCGTGTGACAGGAATGTGTTCGCTGGAGGGCGAGACGGCAGTGGCCGCTACGACGTCCGGGTTATAAACGCCCGTTTCGGTGGAATCGACGGTGGCGTTTACCGCGGAAATTTCGCTGAGGCCCATCTGCGTGATGGGATCGAAGAGGCCGGGATAGATTTGGAGGCCCTTGGCGTCGATGACCTGCGCGCCTGCGGGGACTTCGACGTTTGCGCCGACGGAGGCGATTTTGCCGTCTTTGATGATGAGCGTGCCATCTTCGATCGGGGCGCCGGCGAGCGTGAAAATTTTTGCGTGCGTCAGGGCGTAGGTGGTGGGCATTTGCGCTTGCGCGGAAGCACTGAAAGACAAGAAGTAGAGCGCCGCGAACGAAGCCGCAAATCGCAGGTTCAGTTTGATGCTCTTCACAGAGCACCTCCGGAAACGGAGCCAGCTTGCGGGGGTTTGGGCTTTTCCTCGGGCTTTCCTTCACCGCGTTTTTTCTCGCCGGGTTTGCTTTCAGCCTTTTTCTCGTCGGCTTTCTTCTCCTTTTCCATCAGTGCTTTCTTTTCTTTTTCGAGATTGGCGCGGTCGGCGATATCGCGCTTGCGATCGAAATAGACGCGGCCATCGATCAAGGTCTGTTGAACAACAGCGTAGGCGCTGAGCGGATCGTGATTGTAGATGACGAGATCGGCGTCCTTGCCGACATCGATCGAGCCAACGCGCTTGTCGATGCCGAGCTGTATAGCAGGATTCAGAGTGACCAGCTTGAGCGCCTCGTCGTGCGAAAGGCCGCCGAACTTCATGGTCTTGGCGGCTTCCTGGTTGAGGTGCGTGGCCTCCTCCGCGTCGTCGGAATTGATCGAGACGACCACGCCGCGACGGGTCATGATGGCAGCGTTGTAAGGAATGGCGTCGTAGGCTTCGACTTTGTAAGCCCACCAATCGGAAAAGGTGGAGGCACCTGTTCCGGCAGCGGCGATTTCGTCGGCGACTTTGTAGCCTTCCAGAACGTGCTGGAGAGTGCGCACCTTGAAGCCGAATTCCTTAGCGACGCGAAGCAGCATGAGAATTTCGTCTTCGCGGTAGCAGTGAGCGTGGACATAGCGCTTGCCTTCAAGGACTTCGACCAATGGGTCGAGTCGAAGATCGCGGCGCGGCGAGATGGCGTTCTTGTCGCCAGCGGCGACGCGCTTGTCGAAATCGTCCCAAGTCTTCTTATAGTCGCGCGCCTCCGCGAACGCGCTGCGAATGGTTTCTTCCACGCCCATGCGCGTGGCGGGATAACGCGGAGTTGCGCCCGGGATGCTGAAATTCGAGCGTTTTGGATTTTCGCCGAGGGCAAATTTGATGCCCGGCACCGCGCCTTCAAACGGAAGCCTGGAAGCGGGCAGGCCCCAACGAAGCTTGATGACGACAGTCTGTCCACCAATAGAGTTGGCGGACCCGTGCAAAACGTTCGCGACGGTGACGCCACCGGCGAGGTCTCGATAAATGTCGATGTCATCGGGATTCAGGACGTCGGCAATATTGACGATGGATGAGACCGAGACGCTGCCTTCGTTGACGCTGCCGTCGACGGCGATATGCGAATGGCAATCGATGATGCCTGGGATCACGAACTGGCCGGCGGCGTCCACAACCTGGGCATCTTTCGGCGCCTTGATGGAGGTGCCCACTTCGGCGATTTTGCCATCCTTAATAAGGATGGAGCCGTGTTCGATGGTGCCGTGAGAAACGGTAAGGATTGTGGCGTTCTGGATGAGGATGACCGGAGCCGCATCAGGCGGATTGGCGGCGCGCGTGAAGAGAGGAAGCGCGAAGAAGCACGTTGTCAAAACGATGGAGACATGTATGCTCTTCTTATTCAGCATGGACGATATCTTCACAGTGCACCTCCGGCGACAGTTGAATCATTCTTCGTTCGATGTTGAGCCGCCGAATCGGCAGCGGTCGTGCCTTGAGCCGTTGGCTTTGTGCCCGTGAACTCAATCGAGTAGCCCAACACGTCAATATTGCCCTTTACCGTGGTGCCGTCAAAAGTGCCGCTGAAGACGACGTCGGAGGGATTTCCCTCGATGGGAATGTTAATGGTGAAGCTGAATTTGTCCGCGCTTAGATAGCCACTGATGATGCTGGCCGTGCCACGCTTGCTGGTGGTCGTTCCAGAAAGCGTGCCATCGGTGGCCATCTCGAGATCCACGGTGGATTCTTCGGGGCCTTCGGGCGTCGTGTAGGTGAGCTTCCATTTCCCGCTGATATTTCCCTTGGGAGCATCCTTGGGCTTTTCCGGCTCTCGGGTCTCGAACCGCTTGCCGTCCACAAAAACCATCTTGATTTTGGTTTTCTCGTCGAAGAGGTCGCCGTCGGTCACAAGGAGATTGGCGATCTTGCCGTTTTCGATGGAGCCGAGGCGATCGGAGACGCCATAAATTTCCGCAGGCGACAGAGTGAGCGCCCGCAAGGCAGCATCGGGAGCCAGCCCGGCATCAATCGACTTCTTCACCGCCTTGATGATGTCCTTGGGAGCGGTAATCCCGCCGTCATAAAACGCGAAGGGGACGCCGGCTTTGGCGAGCGCTGCAGGGGAAGAGGGCGCCTTGTCGCGGAAACGCAACGTGCGCAGAGAGGGCTTGTCGTCCGGGTCCGTATCTTTTTCGCCTTCGGGCCATTTCAGATTGACCAGGACGGAAACGGGCGGCTTCTTTGCGGCGATTTCTTCGGCCACTTCGTAGGCCATTTGCGCACCGTAGATTGCGCCGTCCACATGGTCCACATCGTTCAGCTTCCAGACATCCACAAGCTGCAGGGCACGCCGCAACTGCACGGAATTATTTGCGGGAATCAGCACCAGCGGGTGGTAATCAAGCGCCTCACTGAGCACCGCTTCCGTGTGATCGTATCGGGGCCGGGGCACTCCGCGCGGATTCTTTTCATACATGGCTTGGGCGTCGGCGCTCCAGTAAGTGTCGAGCCAAACCTGATGGACGTACGCGAGAGCTCCCATCAGGGAGCCGGGGAAGTTTCCAAAGCCGCCGCCAGGTTGCAAGGAGACGGGAATTGCGACTGGCGTCTTTACGACCAGTTCGCTGGCGCGATCGCCGGCCAGATCAAGCACCGCCGCTTGCCCGGGAAACATTCCGCCCTTGGGGGCGGACACGACCGTAGTGAACCCTCCATTACGCCAGGTTTCGATGCGCTTGTCGCTCAAGCTGACTTCGTCCGCGGCGCTACGCCACGGCGTGGTACCGGGACGATCTTCGGGGCCGCGGGAGATTTCGCCAGTCGGAGTGGCTCGCCGCCCTCCGCCACCGCCCTCGCCAGCGCCACTGGGTGCAGGTGCGGCGGATGGCAAACCAACGTCAGTAAACGAGTCAAACAGACCAGGATAAACGGTCAGGCCTTTTCCCTCGATGATCCACGCATCCGGAGGGATGGCGACGTCCTTGCCAATGGCCGTGATGACACCGTGCGCCATCACGATGGTGGCGTTTTCTACGGGCGGCCCCGATACGGGGACGATTTTGGCGCCGCGAATAGCGAAATACTGCGGCTCGCCGCCCTGTGCGCGCATTTGAGGCGCGGAAGCGAGAAGAGCGAGGAGAGTGAAAGCAAACGTAAGTGCCGAGAGGCACCGCCGCGCGAGGACAGAACACATGCAAGCTCCTTTTTGGGAATGATTCAGAAACGCGTTCCCCAGACCGTCTGTTGACTAGACGCATGAGGCTAGACAGAAGTTGCAGAAGAGTCAAGGAGAGGAGGGGTACGGGATAGGGATGCGTTCCAATGCAAATTAAGGAATTCGCAAAAATGCATGAAACAAAATGAGGCGGCATTCGTCTCTTCTATTGTCTTCCCATAGGACCTGTGGCAATGTCGGTATGGGTTTCCCATAGGAAGAGCAAGAAGACAGAGGAGAGCGATGGGCGATAAGGCAACCGACAAAAAGGATGTGTGGCAAGGAACGCTGGCCCTGATGGTTCTGAAGACGCTGCAAGCGATGGGGCCGCTGCACGGCTACGGGATCGCGCGGCGCATTGAACAGACCAGCGGCGACCTACTGGCCGTGAATTACGGCACTTTGTACCCCGCGTTGCTGAAGCTTGAGCAGGAGGGCTACATCAACTCGGAGTGGGGTGTGTCGGACAACAATCGCAAGGCGAAATATTACAAGCTCACGCGCGCGGGCCGGAAGCAATTGGGCAAAGAAGAGCGCGAGTGGGAACAGACGACCGCGATCCTGGCGCGTTTTCTGGCGCCGGGCGAGGAGCGGTCCTAGTCGATCTGGAGGAGGGTTTTCGTGAGGCGGATGCATGCATGGTTCTCCCGGCTTGGTGAGGTGTTCGGCAAAACGCGGCGCGAGCAGGAATTAGCTGCCGAGATGGAAAGCCATCTTCAACTGCACATCGAAGACAACGTTCGCGCAGGAATGTCGCCGGCAAAGGCGAGGCGGGAGGCCATCATGAAACTCGGCGGCGTGGAACAAACGAAGGAAAATTATCGCGAGCGCCGGGGATTGCCAGTGCTGGAAGTTTTTATTCAGGACTTGCGCTTCGGGGCGCGCATGCTGCTCAAAAATCCAGGCTTTACAGTCGTCGCCGTCCTAACGCTTGCGCTAGGAATCGCGGCGAATGCGACGATATTCAGTTTTGTGAGCGCGGTGCTGTACAAGCGCCCCCCGGTTTTCGATCCCGACCGCGTGATGGTCGTATACAGCACGTCCGCCGCCCATGGCTGGGGCACTAGCCTGAATCCGGTCTCCGCGCCGAACTATTTCACGTGGAAACGCGAGAATCGAGTTTTCTCGGACGTCGCGGCATTAGAGCCATTCACCAACGTCAACCTTACGGGAAAAGACGAACCGGAACGTGTGATTACGAACCGCGTGACAGCGGACTATTTTTCCATAGTTGGCGTTGCTCCCGCGCTCGGGCGCACTTTCGCCAATGGCGACGATCAGCCGGGACGCGACCACGTCGTTTTGCTGGACTATCGCTACTGGGAACAAAAATTTGGAGCCGATCCGAATGTAGTGGGGAAAAGTATTCGGCTCAACGGGGAAGAGCATACCGTAATCGGCGTGCTGCCACAGCAGTTCCAGATTTTGTCGTTCCGGTCGCAGGTATGGCTACCTCTCGTTCTTGATGAATCTCAGCAGGGTAGGGCAGCAAGGCAATCCCGGACGTTGTACCTGTTCGCGCGAAGCAAGCCCGGCGTAACCGTTGAGCAAGCGCAAGCCAACGTAAAAGCGCTTGGCGCTCTTGCTGTCCAACTGTTTCCGGACACGGAAACGGGGTGGGACGCGCGCTGCTTGACACTGCAGGAATACGTCATCCACGACTTCAACGCGAACGCCGCCTTCGTGGTTCTTCTGTCGGCGGTCGGATTCGTTCTCCTGATAGCGTGCGCGAACATTGCTGGTTTGCTGCTGGCTCGGGCCACAAGCCGCGGCAAAGAAATTGCCGTGCGCATTGCGATGGGCGCGGGAAGATTGCGCGTGGTGCGCCAGTTGATGACCGAAGCATTGCTGATCGCCTTGCTGGGGACTGTCGCGGGACTGGGCCTCGCGGTGGGCGGCACGCAACTGCTGCACAAAGTGCTGTCGTTCAACGAAGCCATCAAAATGCTGGACATGCAGATTGACTGGCGCGTTCTGGCTTTCACTTGCGCGATCGCGACGGTATCGGCACTTCTCTTTGGGCTCGCACCTGCTATGCGCGCGTGGGCCGTGGAGGTGTTTCCCACTCTGAAGAACGACAGCACCGCCGTTTCAGCCGGGAAAAAGAAGAGCCGCGGGCGCAGCGTGCTGGTGGCCGCCGAGGTGGCCATGGCGGTGATCTTGCTGACCGGCGCGGGGATTCTCATCAAAGGATTTATCGAAGAACTTCAACGCAGCCTGGGCTTCGAGCCTCAGCATCTGCTTACAGCTCAGATAACGCTACCTGCATCGCGCTACAAACAACCGGCTAAACAAGTCGAGTTTTACCGAGAGCTCGCTACGCGTCTCGAGGCAACGCCCGGAGCCGCTTCGGCTGCAATTACTTCGAACTTGCCCGCCGCCGGCGCCGGCTTTGTGGGCTTTGTGCAGAAAGGTCAGGAGGCGCTTTCGCCTTCCGAGCGCTCGCGTGCCCGCTACTACGTTATAAGTCCCACCTACTTCGAGACCATTCAGGCTGCGGTGATAGCCGGGCGCGTTTTCATGGAAAGCGACGGGGCCAACTCACCGCCTGTCGCCGTTGTAGGTGAAAAGTTTGTCGAGCGATTCTTTCCTAAGGGCGATGCGATTGGAAAACAGATTCGCATCGACTCCAGCGATGCCGGTTCGAACCAATGGCGGCAGATCATCGGGATCGTTCATGACGTGAAGAGCTGGCCCCTCAATTTCAACAACGATCCGGAAATCTACGAACCGTTTCAGCAACGCCCAGGCGCGGAAATGTCGATCGTCGTGCGCGCTGCAGGTGAGGCAAACTCGCTCGCGCCAGGGTTGCGCGAGGCGGTCTGGTCTCTTGACAGAGATCTGCCCATCGGGAGCTTGATCGGCATGCGAGAGCTATTGGCGAGTGAAGCCGCGCCCGACTTCATTTTCAGTAAGCTGATGACAATTTTTGCCACGCTCGCGCTGGTCCTGGCGGGCATCGGAATCTACGGCCTCGTCGCTTTCACCGTGGGACAACGAAGCCAGGAAATCGGCATTCGAGTGGCACTGGGGGCGGAAAAGAAAAACATCCTGCGCATGGTACTTCTCGACGGATTGAAACTCGCCGGGATCGGGGGAGCCGTTGGCATGGTGGGGGCATTTCCTCTGCCGCGCCTGTTCGAGGCGGCCTTTTACGATTTCCACGTGCTTGGAGGGTGGCTCTTCGTGATTGTGCCAGGTCTGATCGGGGCCGTCGCGTTGCTTGCTTGTTATATTCCCGCGCGCCGGGCAGCGCGCATCGATCCCATGGTGGCACTGCGATACGAGTAAGCAACGAATACAACCGATGAAAGGTGGAGGCTCTTGCGGGTTGGTTCCATTTCAGAAGGAAAGGCGCGGTGATGAGAAAGCTGCGAGCATTATTTTTGCGACTCGGGGGAGTCTTGAGCAGAGAGCCAAGCGACCGAGAGTTTGCAGACGAGATGGAGAGCCATCTCCAGATGAACATAGACGACAACTTGCGTGCGGGGATGTCGCCGGCACAAGCCCGCAGGGAGGCCATCATAAAGCTCGGCGGCATCGAACAAACCAAGGAGAATTACCGCGAGCGCCGTGGTTTGCCATTTCTCGAAACCTTGTTTCAGGATTTGCGCTACGGCCTGCGCATGCTTGGGAAAAATCCGGGGTTTACAGCGACGGCTGTCCTCATTCTCGCGCTCGGGATTGGCGTCAACACCGCTATCTTCAGCATCGTAAACGCAGTGATTCTGCGACCGCTTCCCTACAAAGACTCGTCGCGCCTGGTCACGTTCAATCTGAAAACCGCCATGTTTCCTGCCTTCACTCTGCGCCTATCCTGGCCTGCCTTCCAAGCCATCCGCGCGGACACCACCTCTATCGAGCAGGCTGTCGCTTGTTGGGAAACGGATCGCACGCTGACTGGAACCAACCAGCCTGCCGTACTCCACGTCGTCGGCGTCTCCGATGGCTTCTTCGAGGAACTTGGCGTTCGCTCTGCGCTGGGCCGCCTGCTAACAGACCAGGACCAGAACGCGTCGCAGTCTCGCGTGGCCGTCCTCAGCAACGCTCTTTGGCGTTCGCGCTTTGCCAGCAATTCCGCAGCTGTCGGGCGCCAGCTGATTTTGGACAATCACGTTTACACCGTGGTTGGTGTGGCTGCAGAAGGATTCGCTTATCCGGAGCGCTCCGAGCTGTGGGTGCCGCTCGCGCTGAGTTCCGACATTGCGCAAAACCCCACGTTTTTTACTTTCGACGTCGTGGGAAAATTGCGCAAGGGGGCTCGACTCGACTCGTTGCAAGCCGAACTAGCCATTATCGCGGAGCGGCTCGGGAAAGAACTCGAGAAAAAGAAGCCCAATCTGAAAGGAAGCTACAAACTCTCCGCCGAATCGCTGCTGGACAACCGCGTACAAGATGCGCGCAAGGGCTACTTGGTTTTGTGGGCGGCCGCCACACTCGTGCTCCTCATCGCTTGCGCTAACTTGACGAGCCTCTTGCTGGCGCGCGGATTGGCCAGACACCGCGAGATGGCCATGCGCGCCGCTCTGGGTGCCTCGCCGCGGAGACTCCGGCGGCAAGTCCTGGTGGAGAGTTGCTCGTTGGCCTTGCTGGGAGGCTTGGCCGGAATCAGCGTTGCGGCGGTCGGCATACAAATCTTTCGTGCTGTCGCGCCTCCAGACACGGCCCGTCTGAGCGAAGTCTCCTTGGACTGGACGTTGCTCTGGTTCGCGCTCGGCATCTCTTTGCTCTCGGGACTGATCGCTGGCTTATCGCCAGCCCGGCGGGCGGCACGCCTTTCTCCCAATGAACTTTTCAAGCAATCAACCGCCGTGGGAGCCGCAACCTCTTCGCGATTTGGTAACGCGCTGGTGGTTGCCGAGGTCGCGCTGGCTGTAATTTTACTGAGCGGCTCCACACTCATGGTGCAAACGCTAGCTCATCTCCTTTACCAGAATCCTGGATTCCGCACCGACCATCTGTTGACCTTTGATTTGCCGCAACCTCCCAATTGGGATGCGAATAACGCCGACGCACGAACCACGAATCAAATTGCACGTATGAAGCAAATCATGGCCGACGTGCGGCGTTTGCCAGGCGTTCAGGACGTGACCGCTTCCGATCACGGATTGCTCAATGACTTGAGGTTCTCGAATGCCGGCATCAAACTCGAAGGCGTTCCTGCAGAAAAAGGCGACGCATCAGAAGGGATCGTCTCTCGCTATCTTTCACCAGGTTACTTCCAGATGCTCGGAATTTCTCTCGTTCGCGGCCGCGAATTTGAAGAGCGCGATGCGCGCGCATCCGGAAAAGTCGCTCTTGTGAATGAAGCCATGGCCCAGAAATATTGGGGCACGCTGGAGGTCGTGGGAAAGCGAATCAGCGTTTCTACCGACGCGAAAGGAAATCCCGAGTGGAACGAAATCGTCGGCGTGGTGGCCAACGTGCGCGATCTGAACATTCAAGAGGAGGCGCAACCGGAGTTCTTTCTCGCGCTTTTCCAGTGGGGCGTAGGTTCGCATCACCTCATGGTTCGAACACGCACCAATCCCGACGCCCTGACAGACACGATTTCGCGGCAAATCTGGGCGAGCTATCCGGACCAGCCTTTGACGAACGTCATGACGCTCACCAGGACAATCGCGGATACGGTCGGCGACACGCGGATGCATACGGCGTTGCTCGCCGTTTTCGCATTATTAGGTTTGTCGGTGGCGGTGTTGGGAGTCTACGGCGTTGTGTCCTACTCCGTTGCCCGCCGCACCCAAGAGATTGGCGTACGCATGGCGTTAGGCGCAGCGCGTGGCGACGTTTTGCGCATGATTCTGCGGCAAGGTCTCACTCTGGTTTCCCTGGGCGCCGCGATAGGAACGGTCGGCGCTCTTGCAGCCACGCGGGTGCTCGCCAGCGAATTGTACGGTGTCACCCCCACGGATCCCCGGAGCTTCCTGGCCGTTATCATTTTGATGTTGAGCATCGGATGCTTGGCCTGCTGGTTCCCTGCGCGCCGGGCGATGCGCGTTGATCCTCTGGTGGCGCTCAGGTATGAATGATTCTTCTCTTGTGGAGAAACGGCTATCGTTGTTGGAAGCGCGAGAGTGTCCATGAGAAAACTTCGTTCGTGGTTCGTTCGACTGGGTGGCCTGTTTAAAAGAGAGCTCCGCGAGCGCGAGCTTTCTGTCGAGATGGAGAGCCATCTCCAGATGCACATCGACGACAACCTGCGCTCTGGCATGACTCCAGAAGAAGCGCGCCGCCAAGCACTGATCAGGCTCGGCGGCCTCGAGCAAACAAAAGAAGTCTATCGAGAGCGCAGAGGTTTGCCCGTGCTCGAAACCTTCCTCCAGGATCTCCGATTTGCCGCGCGCATGCTGCGGAAAAATCCCGCCGTGACAACAATCGTCGTGCTCACCCTTGCCCTCGGCGTGGGCGCCAACACCGCCATCTTCGGCTTGGTGAATGGCCTCCTGCTCCAGCGCCTGCCGGTACCCTCGGCAGAGCAAATCGTTGCGCTGGTCATTCAGACTGGTAGCTCTTCTCTTGGAGCGCTTGGTTTTTCCTATCCGCAATTCGTGGAATTCCGCGAGCAAACGGCGCCGGTCTGCGAAGTCTTCGGCTCGGCCACGGCATGGCGCTTGAATTTCACCGCCGAAGGCCACAGCGATACGCTGACCATCGGCGGCGTCAGCGGCAACTATTTTTCCGCGCTCGGCGTGAAGCCCGCGCTCGGCCGGCTCGTCCTTCCCGGCGAAGGCGAGCACCCCGGCGAACCCACCATCCTCGTTCTCAGCTATTCCTTCTGGCAAAGAAGGTTCGGTGGCGATCCGCAGGTGATCGGCAAGCAAGCGCGCGTGGGCGGCAAGCAGGCAACGATTGTCGGTGTCATGGAAAAGGAATTCCGAGGACAGTTCACCGTATTCGAAATGGATGCGTACGCCCCACTCAGCACAGTGTTCGACCAATCTTCGGCCAACAACTTTTGGAATAGCCGCGACATACACTTGATGCTGGTTCTCGGCAGAATGAAACCGGGCGTCACTATCGCCCAGGCCCAAAGCAGATTCGACGTAATCTCGCGGCGGCTCGCCGCACGGTACGCTGTGACAGACAAAGATTTGAGCGTACGAGTGATGGACGAGCGGCTCTCGCGCCCCATTCCTTACGCCAACAACGCTTTCATTGTATTTTCCGGACTGTTCCTGATCCTCGGCGCCCTCGTTTTACTTCTCGCTTGCACGAATATCGCAAATATTCTTATGGCCCGGGCTTCCGTCCGGCAGCGCGAGATGGCCATTCGCGCGGCGCTCGGCGGGGCGCGCTACCGCCTCGTCCGCCAAATGCTTACGGAAACGATGCTCACGGCTCTGCTCGGTGGAATTGCTGGAGTCACGCTTGGCGCAGGCTTGAGCCGTTTAGCCAGTTCCACTCATCTGTCCAACATTCCAATACGGCTGGGTTTCGGTTTTGATTGGAGGGTATTTCTCTACGCGCTCGCAGCGGTGGTCCTCACCGCGGTTTCCGCAGGCCTGTCGCCTGCTCTCCGCGCTACTCGCACCGACGTCAATACTGTGCTGCATCAAGGCGGCCGCGCGGATGCCGGCGGCAAGGCCCGTCACAAAGTTCGCGGCGACCTCATGGCCGCGCAAGTGGCCGGCTCGCTTATGCTGCTCATCGTCGCCGGACTTTTCGTGCGCAGCCTGAGCGCCGTCGAGCATATGGACATCGGCTTCGAACCAAACGAACTCTTGAACATCACGCTAGATCCTTCCCTCAACAATTACACCGCAATACAGACGAACGAGTTCTATCGCTCTCTCGAAACAAAGGTCCGCGCGCTTCCGGGAATCCAATCCGTGAGCCTCGCCGCGTTGGTTCCTATGGGCAGTACTCTTGGCCACCAACCGGTCTACATCGAAAGCCGACACGTCCCGTTTGGCCAACGAGCGCCCGGAGCTTTCTTCAACAGCGTCGATGCACCCTATTTCGAAACGCTCCGCATTCGTGTCCTCCTCGGCCGCGCCTTCACGGACACCGACAGCGAGACCTCTCCACGCGTCGCGATCGTCAACGAAACGATGGCCAGGCATTTTTGGCCTGGCGAAAACCCCATCGGCAAGCGCTTCAGTCTGACCAGCGATGCAGGCCCGTTCGTCGAGATCGTCGGTGTGGCTCGCGACGGCAAGTACCGCGTTCTCGCTGAAGATCCGCAGCCTTATTTTTATGTCCCTCTCACGCAGCACTTCACGGCGCAGCGTACACTGCAGATTCGTTCCTCGATGCCCCCCGATTCGCTTGCTCCCATCGTCCAACGCGAAATACAAGCGCTCGATGCGAATGATCCCATCGAAGAAATCCAAACGATGAAGGAATCTCTTGGTGGCACATTAGGCTATTTCATCTATCGTGTCGGAGCCGCGCTCGCGGCGGCCATGGGTCTTCTCGGATTGCTTCTCGCTGTCGTGGGGGTCTACGGCGTCGTCTCGTACGCCGCGACGCAGCGCACGCAAGAGCTCGGCATTCGCATGGCACTCGGGGCAAGCCCGCGCCAGGTTCTGGCTCTCCTCCTCAGGCAAGGCGCGCAACTAGTGGCCGCGGGCTTGCTCTTCGGCCTCGCCGGCGCTTGGGCCCTCACGCGTGCCATGTCCCACATGCTGGTCGGCGTCAGCCCAAGCGACCCGCTCACGTATTTCTTAGTAGCGACTCTCCTCGCATTCATAACGCTGCTCGCCTGCTGGATCCCCGCCCGCCGCGCAATGAGCGTCGATCCCATCGTGGCTCTGCGCTACGAATAGACTTCCTCCAGAAAAGTAGCGTCGCAGTCCGCTACCCAAGGCGCGCGAAGTGCTCCGTAGCCGAACCACATCACTCGTCTTGATCTTCTCCATTGCACGGCCCCATCAAAAACCGAAAAGCCTCTTGACAATCAAACGTATCTACACTATTTTGCTCTAGGCATTGAAGCAAACAGCCTCCACCCTCTTTCGGGAGCGCCCTTGAAAAAATCCGAACAGCGCGATCTCTTCCCCGGCGCACTCGAAATGATGATTCTCCGCACTCTCAAGCGCCAGCCTCTTCATGGCTACGCCCTCGTCCAGCACATTAAGCGCACTTCCAACGATCTTCTCCAGATTGAAGAAGGCTCTCTCTACCCCGCTCTCCAGCGCCTCCTCAAGGAAGATCTCGTGAAGGCCGAATGGAGCATCTCCGCGACAAATCGCCGCGTGCGGACTTACAAGCTCACGGTGGCAGGCGCAAAACATCTGGAACGCGAAGTGTCGCGATTCGAAAAAATGCTGGAAGGAATTACTCGCGTTTTAGCGCCGGGTGAATCATGAAAATCATCAACCGGCTAAAACAACTATTTTCACGCCGCCGCCTCTACAACGATCTCTTCGAAGAGTTGCAGCAGCACCTCGACGAAAAAGTGGAAGAGCTAGTCGCCTCCGGTTTGCCCAGAAAAGAAGCCACTGCCGCTGCTCGCCGTGCTTTCGGCAACGTAACTTTGATCGAAGAAGACAGCCGCAGCATCTGGCGCTGGCCCTCCATCGAAAGCCTTTTCGCCGACGTCCGCTACGCCTTCCGCGTCCTTCGTAAGAGTCCGGGGTTCACCTGCGTCGCCGTCCTCACACTCGCGCTCGGCATAGGCGTCAACACCGCCATCTTTACCGCTTTCGACGCCATTATTTTGCGCCCTCGCGCTGTAAAGGATCCCGGCCGCTTGGCGTTTGTTTTTCGTTCCACCCTTGGAGATCCCCATGGGAGATTTTCTTATCCCGACTACCGCTACTATCGTGATCACACCACATCCTTCTCAGACCCGGAGCCGTCGGTTTCCAGCTTCCACAATTGCTTCAGGGCAGCGCTCAACCCGTTATGTGTGCTTTTGTTTCCGGCAACTATTTCCCGATGCTTGGAGCGACTCCTCTCTTGGGCCGCATACTCCTGCCCGCAGATGATCAACCGAATGCCCCGCCGGTTGTCCTGATGAGCGGAAATGCCTGGCAGCGACATTTTCACTCCGACCCAAACGTGGTCGGCACTGCGCTGCACTTGAACGGAACAGCTTTCACAGTCATCGGCGTGACCCCAATCGACTACCTTGCGACTGCCCCATCCGTGCCTGACCTTTGGGCGCCGGCCATTGCAAGAATAGCCTTAGGCGCCTCGACTCCCCAGGATTTCCAGGATCGCCGCGTGTTTGCCGGCTCCACTGTGGGCCGGCTGAAACAAGGCGTCTCATTTTCCGACGCGCAAACCGAGCTCAATGTTTTCGCCGCGCAACTGCGCACTCTCTATCCCGAAGTCGAACGCAACGTAAGCGTGAACGTCGTCTCTGGAAGCAACAATCTCTCCGCGCTGGATTCTGATGCTTGGCCCGTAGTCATCGCCGCCATGGGGGCCGTTGCTTTGCTGCTTCTTATCGCTTGCGCCAATGTCGCAAGCCTCTTGCTCTCGCGCGCGGTTGCACGCCGCAAAGAAATTGCCGTGCGCCTGGCTCTCGGCGCCGGCCGCTGGCGGTTGCTGCGCCAACTGCTCACGGAAAGCATCCTGCTCGGGCTTCTCGCGGGAGCCCTTGGCCTGCTGCTCGCAGGATGGGCGCTCCATCTTTTGATTGTCGAGATCTCTGCCGCACTCCCATCGTTCTGGGGTGCGATTGCCCTCGAAATCACTCCCGACATTCGCATCTTCACCTACACCTTGGCTGTTTCCTGCGCTGCCGGAATTGCTTTTGGTCTTACTCCGGCTCTTCAAGCCTCGAAGGCCGACGTGAACTCCGCACTCAAGGAAGACAGCTCCGCGTTCGGGCCTAGAGTAAGCCGCTCGCGTCTTCGCGGTTTGCTGATTGCGGCCCAGATGGCTGCTTGCCTGGTACTTCTGATTAGTTCCGCTTTGCTGCTTCGCGGCTCGCAACGCGCGCTCACCATCGACCCTGGTTACGAGAGTCGCCATGTTCTCTATCTCGAAATGTACAATCCTGCGAATCTGCATTATTCGCAAGCGCGTTGCTCGCTACCTGGCTACCCGCCCGCCGCGCAACGGAGGTCGATCCTATGGTGGCGCTACGCCATGAGTGACGTCTATTCGCGAAAGCTCGAAGCTGTTCAATGTGTCCTAGCGTGGGGTGAAGTATGAATTGGCTAAAACAGATGTTCTCGCGTCGCCGGCTGTACAACGAACTGTCCGACGAAATGCAGCAGCATATCGATGAAAAGATTGAAGAACTCGTTGCCGCGGGCATGTCCAAAAAAGAGGCCAATGCCGCCGCGCGCCGTGAATTCGGAAATCTGCGCTTACTCGAAGAAGATAGCCGCGACGTTTGGCGTTGGTTGTCGATCGAGAACTTTTTCGCAGATGTGCGCTACGGCTTGCGGATGTTACGGCACAATCCCGTTTTCACCACGGTCGGCTTATTGACGATCGCCATTGGCATTGGGGCCAACGCCGCCGTCTTCACCGTTGTGAACAGCGTGCTGCTGAAACCGCTGCATTATCCGAAGGCGGAAGAACTCGTGTCGCTGCACCAAGTCGCTCCGGGCGCAGCAGGACTGGCCGATTTCGAGAATGGACTGCTTCTTTCGCCTTCGATGTATTTCACGTATGCGGAAAACAACCGGACGTTTCAGTCGTTAGGCGTGTGGGACACGGGAACGGCGAGCGTTACGGGACTGGCCGAACCGGAACAAGTGCACGCGGTGGACGTAAGCGACGGTGTGTTGCAAACGTTGGATGTCGCGCCGGAAGTTGGTAGATGGTTCTCCGCAGCGGATCAGGTGCCGAACGGGCCGGCAGGGGCGATGCTGAGCTATGGGTTTTGGCAGAGCCGGTTTGGCGGGGACCGCTCGGCGATTGGGCGAAATATTCAGGTCGATTCGCGGCCGCTGGAGATTATTGGCGTGATGCCGCAAGGGTTTCGCTTTGTCGATACGGACTTCGATTTAATCAGGCCGTTTCAATTCGATCGCGGGAAATTGATTTTGGCGGGATTCGGGTTTCACGGCATCGCGCGATTGAAGCCGGGAGTAACGATTGCTCAAGCCAACGCGGACTTGACGCGGATGCTGCCGATCTGGATGGATTCGTTTACGAACGGAAAGGGATCGAATCCGCATATTTACGAGACGTGGAAAATTACGCCGATGATCCGGCCGTTGAAGCAAGAAGTCGTGGGAAATGTGAGCGAGGCGCTATGGGTGGTGATGGGAACGATTGGGCTGGTGATGCTGATCGCCTGCGCCAACGTGACGAATCTCCTGCTCGTAAGGGTCGAGTCCCGGCAACAGGAACTGGCGGTACGCGCAGCGCTTGGCGCCGGCCGGCAGCGCATCATCAGCGGATTATTGGTGGAAAGCGTGATGCTGGGGATGCTGGGCGGAATCGTTGGCCTTGGACTGGCTTACGCGGGCGTGCGTTTCCTTGCGGCGATTGGGCCGGCGAACTTGCCGCGCTTGAGCGAAATTTTTGTGGATGCCAGGACGCTAGGATTTGCATTTTTGATCTCGGTACTGTCGGGGCTGCTGTTTGGATTGGTTCCAGCCCTCAAGTATGCCGGGCCACGAGCTTCTTTGGAACTGCGGAGCGCGGGACGGACGATCAGCGTGAGTCGCGAGCGGCACCGGGCGCGGAATTTGCTGGTGGTTGGACAAGTGGCCATGGCGCTCGTTTTGCTGGTGAGCGCGGGACTGATGATTCGCACATTCGAGGCGTTGCGAGCGGTTGATCCGGGTTTTACGGATCCACGGCATCTGCAGGTGACGAGGATTTCTTTTCCGGTTTTGCTGATCCCTGAAACGGAGCGCGTGACCAGAACGCAGAGCCAAATCCTGGACAAGCTATCCTCGATTCCAGGGGTGAAGTCGGCGGGGTTCGGAAGCGAGATGCCGATGGAGGGTTTCGACTCGGGTTGGGACACGATTTTTATTGAAGGCAAAACTTATCCCAAAGGCGTGCTCCCGCCACTGCATTTCTACAAACACGTTTCGCCTGGCTTCTTTGCCGCGGCCGGTACGCGGCTCGTCGCGGGGCGCGAGCTGACTTGGGATGACGTGTATGGACTCAGGCCGGTGGTGATGATCTCTGAGAATTTGGCGCGGGAAGCGTGGGGTACGCCAGAGAATGCGATTGGCAAACGATTGGCGGAGGATCCCGGTCTGCCGTGGCGCGAGGTGATCGGCGTGATCCAGGATGTGCATGAAAAGGGCGTGAATGAGAAGGCAACGGCAATCGTGTACTGGCCGCCCATGGTCGAGAATCTCTATGGGCCCGGGCCGGCGCAGCCGATTCGAGACGTTACGTTCGTGATTCGAAGCGATCGTGCGGGCACTCAGAATTTTCTGAATGAAGTGCGGCAGGCGGTGTGGTCGGTGAATTCGAATCTGCCGCTCGCTTCGGTTCACACGATGCAGGAAGTGTATGACAAATCACTCGCACGCACTTCCTTCACGCTCGTAATGTTAGGAATCGCGAGCGCTATGGCCCTAGCCCTCGGAATCATCGGCATCTACGGGGTAATCTCCTACACCGTCTCCCAACGCAGGCGCGAAATCGGAATTCGTTTGGCGCTCGGCGCGCAAGGTACAGCCGTCATGAGCATGGTGCTAAAGCAGGGCGCAAGTCTGGCCGTCACAGGCGTATGCATCGGATTGCTCGCTGCCTTCGGATTGGCGCGGCTCATGGCCAGCCTGCTATTTGGAGTGACGGCCCACGATCCGCTCACGTATGTCGCTGTTGCGGCCGTGCTGCTCGTGGTTGCTCTCTTCGCCTGCTACTTTCCGGCACGTCGCGCCATGAAAGTCGATCCGATGGTCGCCCTGCGTTACGAGTAAGTCATGGTCCCCAGGGGCCCACAACGAAGGATGAAAATGGGCCCGAGATGGCGTAGCGTTGTGCAGCCGCGTTGGCGACAGAAGCCGTTTCACTCTGGCGCTCGCAGAGCCCGCATACGAGTATGGCTGGGACGCTGTGAAGCACAACGAATTGTAGCCTCCAGAAGTTGCGGAGAGCACGCGTAGGAGATTATCGCTTTTTCGAAGCGTCCGACGCCGCGCGGTGGAAAGGAGTCGCGCGATGGAAGTTGTCTATCCCTGCTGTTGTGGTTTGGACGTACATAAGAAGAGTATTACCGCATGTGTGTTGTGGGCGGAGGCCAAGGGGAAGAGCCGTAAAGAGAAGAAGCGCTTCGGGACGTTCACTCACGATCTGCTGCAGTTGGCTGATTGGCTCGAGCAGTGCGGCGTGACGCATGTAGCTATGGAGTCGACCGGAGTGTACTGGAAGCCAGTGTGGAACATTCTTGCGGAGCAGTTCGAGGTGTTGCTGGTGAATGCCCAGCACATCAAAGCTGTGCCCGGTCGGAAGACGGACCAGAAAGACAGCGAGTGGATCGCGGACTTGCTGCAGCACGGATTGCTCCGCGGGAGTTTCGTGCCCCCGCAACCAATACGTGAACTTCGCGACCTCACGCGGTATCGCGTGAGTTTGGTACAGGAGATCAACCGGATTGCGAATCGCATTCAGAAGGTGCTGGAGGATGCCAACATTAAGTTGGCATCGGTAGCGACGGATGCACTGGGAGCTTCGGGGAGAGCGATCTTGCAAGCGATGCTCGCCGGGGAGCAAGACGCTGCCCGGCTGGCAGAGATGTCCAAAGGGCTGCTGCGGAACAAGATTCCGGAACTAAAGTTGGCGCTGGAAGGTCGTATGACCGAGCATCATCGATTTTTGCTCCGACAGCTTTTCGAGCACCTGCGCTTCACGGAATCGAAACGGAGTGAGATCGAGCAGGAGATCGACAAGCGCATGCGCCCTTTTGAGGATAAGGTCACTCGGCTATGCACCATTCCCGGAGTCGATCGGGTGACCGCTTGGGGAATGCTGGCGGAAATAGGAATGAACATGAATCAGTTTCCGTCTTCTGGGCACCTGGCTTCTTGGGCTTGTTTGTGTCCTGGGAGTTTTGAGAGCGCCGGGAAGCGGCTGAGCGGCAAGATGCGCAAGGGCAATGTCTCGCTCCGCCGTTGTCTGGCGCAGGCGGCCTGGGCCATCTCGATGATGAAGAACAACTACCTCTCGGCACTGTATCGGCGCATTGCTGCTCGGCGGGGAGCCAAGCGCGCGGTCATGGCGGTAGCTCATGCACTGCTGGAGATTGCCTATCACATGCTGAAGCGTAAGGAAGATTACCGGGAGCTCGGTGCGGACCACTTCGACCGTATCGACGTGAACCGAATCCGCCGATCCTTGGTCAGGCGGCTAGAACGCCTGGGCCACAAAGTGACCTTGGAGCCACTCGCTCAGACCGCCTGAAGGTATTTTCGTAGGAGTAAGGACGCTCTGGCATGAGTGCCAATTCCGACCACGCGCTTGCCTGCATTGCAAGCATCTTAGCCTGAGGTGAATCATGAACTGGCTGAAACAACTCTTCTCGCGGCGCAGCCTCTACAACGATCTCTCCGAAGAGATGCAGCAACACCTCGAGGAAAAAATCGAGGAACTTGTCTCCACAGGCCTGTCGAAAAAGGAAGCCTCCGCCGCCGCCCGCCGCGCATTTGGCAACGTAACTCTAATCGAAGAAAACAGTCGCGCCGTTTGGCGCTGGCCCTCTCTTGAAAATCTTCTCAGAGACATTCGCTTCGGCCTCCGCGTCCTCCGCAAAAATCCGGGATTCACAATTACCGCCGTCCTCACTCTCGCCATCGGCATCGGCGCCAACACCGCCATCTTCAGCGTTCTCGAAGCGCAGCTCTGGCGCCCGCTTCCCTTCCCCGATTCCGAGCGCCTTGTCGACGCCCACGTCGTCCTTCGGGAAAATCCTAAGCGCTGGGATGTGCTTCCGGCCAGCGGCTATAAAGCCTGGCGCGAGCGAAGCCGCTCCTTCACAAATCTTGGCGCATACGATTATCCGTCGAACCGCAATCTCACCACCGGAGGTACTTCGGAGCGCGTCCAGGTAATGCCAGTCACTTCCAGTCTGCTGGACACACTCGCAGTCCCGCTCGCGTCCGGCCGCGGATTCTTGCCAGAGGAAGAAATACCGGGACGTGACCGGGTCGCTGTCCTCAGCCATTCGCTCTGGCAAACTCGTTTCTCCTCCGACAACTCCGTCCTTGGCAAGCCCATCGTTCTTGACGGCCAGCCTTACCTCATCATTGGCGTTGCTTCCCCGCATCTCCATTTCGAGTACCTGGACGAACCGGCCATCTTCGTACCGCTAGCAATCGATCCATCGCAGCAATCGCTTCGCAACACCTACGTCATCGGCAGGCTCGCCCCCGGAGTCACCCCCGAGTATGCTCGCGCGGAACTCGCCGGCATCCTCGCAACGGCGCCAAAACTCGACAATCGACGGGAAGAATTCACCGCCTCTGTCACAAACCTTCGTGAAACGTGGACGGGTTTCGCCGCTCGTTCCCTCTTTTTCTTCGCGGGAGCCGTCCTTCTCGTCCTTCTCATCGCCTGCGTCAACAACGCTGGCCTGCTGCTTGCTCGCGGCCTTGCCCGCCGGCGCGAGTTCACGCTTCGCGCCGCCCTTGGCGCAGGACGCGGCACCCTCATCCGCCAATCGCTTGTCGAAAGCCTGATTTTGTCTTTGGCTGGAGGTGTGGCTGGAGCTTTCTTCGGCCTCTGGGGCGCCAACGCGTTCGCCGCGTTCATTCCGCAAGACACGCTTCCGCGCAACACCCACATCGCGCTCGACGCACGCGTGCTTCTCTTCGTTCTCGCAATCTCGATTTTCTCCGCGCTTCTCACAGGCGTTGTGCCCGCTCTTCTCGGCTCTCGCGTGGATCTCAACGACGCCTTGCGTCAAGGCGTCGGCGGTCTCTCCGCCGGCCGCAGCCAGAACCGCACTCGCGGCAGTCTAGTTATCATCGAAGTGGCTCTCGCACTCGTTCTGCTGTTTGGCGCTGGACTCTTCCTATCGAGCTTTGTCCGCCTCGAACAAGCTCCCCGCGGATTCGACGCTCCCGGCGCTCTCTCCTTCTACGTATCCCTGCGCGGAGACAACTACTCCCAGCCCGAGCAACAGCGCCGCTATTTCAAAACGCTGGTCGATCAACTCGGAGCGCTTCCCGGCGTGCAAACCGTCACTTTTGGCACAGGTATTCCGCTCAACGGTGAGACCCTCTCTGCTTCCGTCAACGTAGCGGGCCGGCCCCCTCGCCGCAAGCATGGCACCGGTGTCATCACCTACGCAGTGGCCCCAAATTACTTCTCGCTCCTGACCATACATCTGCTCGCCGGCCGCGTCTTCTCGCCTCAGGACAGCGAAACTTCTCCGCGCGTCGCGATAATCAATCGAAACGCCGCACACACGCTCTTCGGTTCCGAGGATCCCGTCGGCAAAATTCTCGAATTTGTGCCTGATGACCGCCTCATCGCGCCTGCCGAAGCCCCGGTCCAGATCGTCGGTGTCTCTGAAAACGCGCAAGTATTCGGCGCAAACGAAGTCCCGTTCGAAGTCATCTATCTCCCGTTCTCCCAACATCCGGCGCCCGGGGCCGATATCGTCATCTCCTCAAGCCTTCCCCGCGGCGTATTGCTAGGAGCCATTCGCAATACAACCTATTCTCTCGACAAGGATCAGCCCATCTTTGACGTGCAAACCATGGACGATCTCGTAAGTGCTTCCCTCCGCGGTGCTCAATTCGATCTGATTTTGGTCGCGTGTCTCGCCATCGTGGCCTTAACACTTGTCTCCGTCGGAATCTTCGGCACAGTTGCCTACTTCGTCCAGCAGCGCACGCGCGAATTCGGCATCCGCCTCGCTCTCGGCGCAACTCCGGCCGGCGTCTTGCATCTCGCCCTCCGACGCGCGGTCGTCATGGGCTTTTTCGGTTTGCTTTCTGGTGTTGTCGCGTCACTCGCTATCGGCAGAGTACTGCGCAGCGTTCTGTATCTCGTCCCTGGTGAACGCGCCGGAATGCTTTACGGCGTCCAGATCTATGACCCGCTGTCCCTGACTATCGCTTGTGTTCTACTTTTCGCCGTCGTTACCATTGCCAGCTACATTCCCGCCATTCGTGCCGCCCGCGTCGATCCCGTCTTGGCACTTCGTTATGAATAATTCTTAGCTCTTCTTCGTGCTAAGAAAACACTACACACAACGCAAAACAAAGAGTTGCAACCATACTTAAGTTATTACTGAGGCGGTTTCTTTTTGAATAGGCCGCCAAGAGTCTTCACAGTGTCCTCCGGAGCTTTGCCGGCGTCTTTACCCGCGCCCGACCCTAGACCAGCGGCGCAGCCTAGCTGCGATTTGAGCATGCCGGCGGCGAGTCCGCCAACATCTGGGACAAATTTGGGATCCGCGGTTGTGCCTTGAATCAGGAAGGGGACGGTTGTCCCGGTTTTACAGCCGCTTCCGCCGCCAGTCGCTTTGCCAAGGATCCCACTAACGTCAGAAACAGGGCTTCCGACATCGCCAAGGGTACTTGTGAGCGTAGCCGCCATTTTGAAATCAAGATTGTTTTTGGAATCGACCGTTCCGGCGCCGGAAAGATTGCCGACCGAAGGAACAACAGCGATAAAATTTTCTGCCTTGAGACCATCGGGAGCCATGCGGAGATTGGTCGTGAGTTTCTGAATGTCAAGATCCTTGCCGCTCTTGATGCCCGCGAGCGAGGCGATCGAGCTCATCTTCGAGCCGAGATCGAAGCCCGCGAGCTTTCCGTTGAAGAGGCCGACGTCGCCTGTTGTAATTAATTTGCTCAAAGGGCCATTGAGATTCAGATTCGCGTTGAGCGTACCTGCTTCGAGTGAAGTTCCCTTTGGCAAAATAATGCCGAGCGCAGGGAGAAAAGCCTCGAGGTCTTTTGCGGGCATGTCCTTGGCACTGAGCTTGATGTTTACGACGGTGGCTTCCCCTGCCGTTTCATACGTGCCATTAAGATGCGCGGCGGCGCTTCCGATCTTCAGCGTCGAGGGCTCCAGGACGCCGGTGCTCTTGCGAAGATTGTATTTGGTATTGAAATCGATGGTGACGGGAACGCCAGCCGAGGCGCCACCGGCAATAAAAAGAGCCTTGGAGATTTTTACGTTGCCCTTGGTTTCCGCTTCGCCATTTTGCGAGGAGAGATCGGCGGTGAGATCAAGAAGGCCTCCGAGACCGGCACTCGAATCGACAAAGCCGGTGGAGGCGAGATCCAAGCCGGTTATTTGGAGCTTGGCATCGATGGGAGTGAGCGCAGCGTCCTGCTCGTCTATAGGTCCGGCGTTTCCATCGAGCTTGAGTTTTCCGCCCGCGGGGAGGTCGGCCGTGACCGTAACGGGAAACTTCGAAGTCATGGAAAAGTTGGAGGCGACGACGTCTACGTGATCGTAGGTGCTGCGTTTTTGGTTGGCGGTGGAACCGACGGTGATGCGGCCGTCTTTCAGAGTGAATTTCTGCACGGAGAGATCGCCGGGCGAACTGGAACCCGACGTGGCCGGCTTTTGCGCGGACTTGGCGGCAGCGCCCCCAAGTGTCGAGTAGTTCCATTGGCCCGCTCCATTGTGAAGAAGCATGACTTCAGGATCCTCGATGGTGATGCCGGTAACGTTGAGAGTCTTGCTGAAAATCAGGGGCATCAGCTCGACCCCAACTTTAAGCGATTTGGCGGTGAGAAACGGCGATGAACTGAACTTGGGATCGTCGCCGATCGATAGATTTTCCGCGGTAAGTGAACCGCTAAGGAGCGAAAGACTCAGGTTACCCAGCTCCACTTTGCGGCCGAGCGCTTGCGAAGCTTTTTCTTCAATGGTGGGGCGGAACTTGTCGACGGGAATCAGAAACGGTGCGATGACAAGGATGAGGATCAAGACGACAACGACGATAGCTACGATGCGAAGGGTACGTTTCATGACAGTCTCCAATTTGGCAGGGCCGGGTGACGGAGTGTGATTGATGATAGCACGGGGGCCACGCAGGCATGTGCAATCGGAGACACTCCAGCGACGCCTGCCAGGCCGCTAGGCTCGCAGGAAAGCGAGAGCGGCTTTGATGAATGGAGGTGCCTGCTCGAGGAAGATCGGACCGTGATTGCCGTTAGGCACAACCCAGAGGGAAGACTTCGGGATGGCTCGGTACATATCGACTGCCATCTCAATGGGATAGAGAAAGTCGCGATCCCCATAAACGATCAAGGTGGAGGCCGTCACTTTGGAAAGCAACGGCGGCGTGAAGTTCATGTCATCGTAGCTGTCGGCCATGCCACGCAGCCACTGCCAGATGGCGGACACCTGCTCGTCGCCATGATGGTGACGCTTCCGCATGCTCTCCCATTCTGTCGCAGATTGGTTCTCGACCGGGACTTGCCGCATGATGGCTCGAGCCTGTTCAGGGAAATACATGGTCGAACTGACGACAACCATCGACTGCAACCGATCCGGCTGCAGCGTTGCCATGTGCAGAAGTATGTTGCCTCCCATGCTGAGGCCAATCGCTTTGCATTTGGAGATCCCTAGATGGTCGAGCAGGCCGAGAGTGTCGAGTGCGCATTGTCGGTGCGTTATCGCTTTGGCGGGATTGGTTGACCGGCCGTGGCCTCGAGCGTCGGGCATGATGAGCTTGTATTCCCCCGCGAATTCGTCCCGCCCGACATGAACCCAATCCGCGTGCGAACCGCCCCCACCGTGTAAAAGCAGCAGAGGTTCGCCGGTGCCGCTCGCTTCGTAATAAAGATCGATACCGTTAACCTGCAAGGTGTGCGCGGTGTTTTCAGCTGGAGTTTGAGACACCCGGAGAATCCTCGCAAAATTGGGATTTTCCCCGTGGAAGGGAACCAACAGAGAATACCACTTCTGACTAACGCGGAAGCGATTCCCCAGGTTTGCGCAATCGTGCACCTCCATTTAGCCCTTTAGTACAGTATCTCTGAGTTTGGCAAGCTCATAAAATTGGGGCATGAACACCAATACTTGTTCTGCCCACTTACTGTCGCACCGAGCTTTGATCGGTTTTCTGATATGCGGTGTGTGCTGGTGGAGCGCTGCCTGCGGCCACACCCACGCCTTCGCGCCGGTGGACAGAGGGACGGTGATGCGCGCTGTTGAGACCTATGGGAAGGGACATGCCGTGACGGCCGTTAAAACGGAACCAGCCGCTACGGCCGGCGCGACGGACTCCAAAGATCCCGCGCAGGGCTCCTCGAGCTATCAAGCACATGTCGCGATCGTCTTGTCGGAAGAAAAGTTCGACCAACTCGAGAAAGAAGCGCAGAAGTGGCGCACCTCAAAAGTGACCGTCGAAGGTGGCTTCTGGAGACTGGGGCAGCTGTATGACGGCGTCAGCAATCCCCCATTAAAAGAAAAATCCACAGATGCGGATTGGGAGACGCACTTTGCCTCATTGGCAAAATGGGTTGCCAAGTATCCCGCGTCTGCCACCGCGCGAATCGCGACGGCCGAGGCTTACGTAAACTACGCCTGGGTTGCGAGGGGAACCGGGTACGCGGAAAAGGTTAAAGAGAATGGATGGGAGCTGTTCGGGGAACGCCTGGAAAAAGCGAAGTCCGCACTGATGGAGGCGGCAGAGCTCAAGGAAAAGTGCCCGGAGTGGTATTCGGTGATGTTTAATGTCGCGCTCGGAGATGGATGGGATAAGAAGCAGGCCAGAGAGCTTTTCGATCAAGCGGTAGCCTTCGAGCCCGGCTTCCTCTTCTATTACAACCAATACGCATATTTTATTTTGCCCAAGTGGTATGGAGAAGAAGGAGAAGCTCAGGCTTTCGCGGAAGAAGCCTCCAAACAAGTTGGTGGGGCAATGGGCAGCATCATCTACTTTGAAGTTGCGGGCGAGACCGCTTGCCAGTGCGACAAAGACAGGGATTCGATGGAGCAACTCTCCTGGGCGAAGATTAAGGAAGGCTATGCAAATTTGAAAAAGGTGTATGGGTCTTCCAATCAGGACGACAACAAGTTTGCTTACATGGCCTATTCCGAAGGGGACAAGCCTGCCGCCCAAGAAGCGTTCGAAACGATCGGAAGCGCGTGGAGTCACACCGTCTGGAGAAGCGGCGAGAACTACGATGGGGCGCGTGCCTGGGCTACCGGTCCGTAGGCCGTATCAGGGCGCAGCCACCTCGAAGTCGCTGCCCCAATCAAGATGTCCAAGCATTGAAAAACGCATGATAAGATGCCGCGATGAAAAACCCAACTAAGGCTATGCTGGCAACGGCAATGCTCTTCCTGGTGGGCCCGACCACAATGGCCCAAAGCCAGCCGGACCGCGCGAACTTACCCGACGCGCCCGCCCCGAAGCAGGACCAGACCAATCCGGCCCAGAAACCCGACAAAGACAAAAACGTCTGGCAGACGCCAATGGGTTTGATCACCAGAAAGTCGTACTTTTATCCCGAGTTGGCGACCACGCCTGGTCCAATCAGTTCCCTCCAGAAATTTGAGCTTTTCTTCGACAAAAGCATATCGCCTCCCCAAATCCTGAGTTCCGCGGCCGCGGCGGGAATCAGCCAAGCACGGGACTCGCTGCCCGGCTACGGGCAGGGCGGCGAAGGCTATGGGAAGCGATTTGGCTCCTCCATGGCTACGGGCGCCTCCAGCCATTTCTTTGGCACATTTTTGCTGCCGGCGATCCTCCGCGATGATCCCCGGTACTTCGTGAAGCTGCACTCGGGGTTTAAAGCGCGGGTCGCCTATGCGCTTCGCCGCTCGGTCGTGATCCGCACGGATTCGGGGAAAGAAGCTTTTAACCTGCCAGGAACTCTGGGGCCACTGCTAGCGGAAGGCCTCGCGAACACCTATCTCCCGGATTCGGAACGAACGGCGGGAAAGACGTTCGAGCGCTACGGCATTCGCATCGGATTCAGCGCGGCGAACAACATCTTGAAGGAATACTGGCCAACCATTTTCAAGCGACTCCGCATTGGCAAAGTGGCTCCCGGATTTGGCCCTGATAAGCCGCAACAACCGCCGCCAGGGAGCCCGCCGAATTGATTCGCGGCAACGGGCCACCAAAGGGCCACTCCGCAGCGAGCTGGGAACGTATTACAATGGGGAACAGCGGGGCTGTAGCTCAGATGGATAGAGCATCGGTTTCCTAAACTGCTTCATTGCGCGGCACATACGGAGAATCAACGACTTAGGGACCGGAGAATCGGCGTATCGGTGCCCAAAATCGGCGTAAATCGGGCTAGTTGGGTACAGAATTGGGTACAATTCTTGGGTACAATGTGGATTGTGAGCCTGTAGCTCAGATGGATAGAGCGAGAGTTTCCTAAACTCTAGGTCGGGAGTTCGAACCTCCCCAGGCTCACCACTCATTCCCGGACTCACATCGCTTCAATCTTTCCACGGAATTCAACCCAAGTGAGAGTCTTCCTCAGGTTCCGGATTCCAATGGCCTACGTTTCCCGGCAAACCGCTCGGCGTGCTTGCGGGCGGCGGAGCACTCGGCATCCCCTCACTTAGAACACCGGGCGCGGGTTTTACATCATTGGGCCGAGACCGACGTTTTGGTTTCGGCTGCTTCTTGACTTTTTTCTTAAGCGGTTTTTTCTTAGGCGGCTTTCTCTTGGGCATCGGTGCCTCCGTGCAGCGGATTCTAACACGCCCTGGAAAGGCGAGAATCATCAATCAGGACGCGGGAAAGAAATTGTCGTAATTGGGCCGTGCTACGTAGCACCAGTAGCACAGAATCACGAGTTAGGTCGGTTTCTCGTATTTACGTTTCAGCTTTTCGCGGTCTTCAAGTTCCTTTGTATGCATGCGTAGTATGTTTCGAAAACGCTGTATCGGATAGTAGGTGTGAAGCCTGGGAATCGGGCGCAATGGCTCAAGATAAGGTTGTGGAGGCTCCCAATCCGCTAGGTCTTCTTCGTGATTCGGGTGGTCCTGCGCGTGTCTTCTCATCAACCAGGCCAGACAATCTGCTGCTTGGAGAGGTAGTATGTCTCGGTCGCTTACATGGGATACTCCCATCATTGCCTTCTGCTCCCTGGGATTTAATTCGGAGAAAATTGCATCAAATGCTTTGATCGCTAAGTGTCCGGCTGCTCCCTGTTCGTCAAACACAAAAAGCAGTCGAGCATAACGGTCGGCGTCTAAGATTCTGTTCAGAATCCCAGACATCATCCCGTGAAACAAGGTCACATAAGGCTCGAAGAAAGTTCGCGGAGCCTCTGATTGGGCCTGTTTGAAAGTGCTCCACCTGAACGAGGCCACGACACCGAACGCAGCGTACTTTTGAATGATGGAGCAGAGTTTGAAGACTCTTTCGTCTCTCTGCTCCGGTTTGAGCCTTCCGAACTGCTCTTCGAGCCGGATCGCCTCTTTGATTTTGAAATAGGCCAGTCTCGGTTTCTCGTCCAAAACAGTCTGCCACTCCTCGCTAAAATCCATCCAAGAAGTCAATCTGGAGACGTATCCCGCCAGAACCATGACCGGACCCTGTTTGTTACTCCCGCTGTCATCAATGTGCGCAATGAGCATGAAACCCGCTGATTTGTTCAGAGGCACCCGTTAGTTATACTTCCGGGGCAGGATATTTCGTGATGCCTGATAGCTTTAGCAACTACTGCCGAATCGTCTTCAAGCGTTGCTGGCAGGATGCCAGGACATGGGCTAGGGATAATATCGTTTGGGCTTTGATTGTGCTCATTGCTTCACCATTCGTAGCACGCATGCGTCACCGAGGATACAAAATAGATTGGGAGCTTCTTTCGGCCTCTCTTTGGATATACGGTTTTGTTTTGTTGTTCTACATTCTGATTCATCTCTTCCGCACTCCCTGGAAACTCCATAAAGAACAAATTAAAGCCCTCGAAGAAGACGAAAAGAAGATTCAGACAATTCGTAAGACAGCCGCCGATACAGGAACGGAGCTTCGTGCCCAAATCGAACAACTGCAAAATAAGCGACCTGCATTAACCATTGATATAGCTGAGGTTATCATTGAACCCTATGTAGGCTGCGCCGAATGTTTCGTTCGAGTAGGCATACACAACTTCACACCTGATTCGCCCACGAACATTTCTCAATGCAAACTCACCCTTGAAATAAAGGGGAAGCAGTACGACAAGAGTTCGATTCGTCCAGTTGCTGGTTTTGCGACAGCCAGATGGGACGTGGATGACGACGACCCCAATTCGTATCCGTGGAGGGAGTACAAAGCGAAAGATGAAGAGTTAAATGCCAGGGACGATCTATGGCCGGACCTAAAGGATTCGCCACTGGAATTAGGCGTGCGGCGGGATGGCTGGATTCACTTCCACGTCTCCGGTCTTCCTGCATGGCCGTCAGTCGAAGAACCCACCGGGCACATATATGAGGGAGTTACCGAGGACGGTGAATACTATCAGCAGGAAGAAACCAACACAGTTTATAGAAGCAATGTGGACGGCGTTGAATTGCGGTTACGCGATGCCTACGGCACTTGGCATGCTGGCAGAAAAGAAAAACCGCTGAGTGCACAAGGAAGAACGATGATTGATCTCTCCAAGAAATAAGTTGGCAAGGTGTAATGTGAAAATATTCAAGCCGATTCTGTATCCCGTGTTCGTTGTCGCGTATCTTTTTGGGTGCTCTGACACGGATACGAAAAAAGATCATTTGCAAAACACAAAACTGATTTACTTCGGGTTAGACGATCACTCCGAAAAACAAGAAGACGTTCTTAGGCTAATTCGGGATTGGGGGAAGTCCTGTCCAAACTGGCAAGCGACCATAAGCGAAAAGGACGCTGACTACAAAGTGTTGTTTGGAACAGCAATCGTTACGATTGTTGGCCGTCGAGGGGAGGTTATCTACAACGGCGGAATAGGACCGCTGTATCTTCCGCACGGCAACCCAGACGGTTCAGGCGTCAACATGTGTAAGCTCACTGGAGAATAAGACATAGAGCCAGAATCTCAGCCCTGCCGCCGCTTCAAGCACATGAATCAGACTCCGGCGTTCATGAAGCATCTCCGAAATGTGAGAAATGCCAGGCCGACATTTTGGTCTGGATACACGAACACAGGAATTTAAATAGAATAACGATAATGTGGAGGATTTAAATATTAATAGGCGGACGTTCTTTTCTTGTCTATACTTGAGGACCCACAGTGGGCCAAGCAAAAGGGCGTGCCGCTGCGATGAGCATCAGATGGTGGAGGTTATCATGTCTTGTCTCTCATGCGCTTCAGATCATCGGGCGGAGTATTCCGCTGAGATGATCGTCCACGTCGGCGGTCTCAAAAATCTAGATAATCCTGGCACCTGGATATTCACGGAACTTTCAATCTGTTTGGATTGTGGCTGTGCGCGGTTTGTCGTCCCGGAAATCGAATTGGCATTGCTTGCCCCCGGTGCTGCCAAAAGTGAGCGACCCGCGCAGGCGGCGGGTGCCTAACATCAGATAGCTGCGTCAATAGCAGTCATAAGTTCGCTGGCAGCCTTTATCTTGACGACGTAGCCACACGCGCCCATGTTTAGAGCAGCTTGCATCACCTCAGCAGAACTTTCCTGACTCAAGAAGATTATTTTAGATTCCGGGACAAGTTCAAGAATTCTTCGGGCAGCTTCAAGTCCATTTAATGACGGGAGTCCGATGTCCATGAGGATTAGATCGGGTTTCAGTTCCACCGCTTTCTGAACCGCTTCTAACCCATCTGAAGCCTCTCCGATGACCTGCAAGTCGGCCCTTTGTGCCAGCGTCCAGCAAATTAATTTCCGAAACTCTGCGAAATCCTCCACGACAAGAATGCGGACCGAAGACACACCAGCACGGACCTTTCCGGGGTCGGACTGCACTTTCTGTACTGCTGGAGGGGGACAGAGCATCCACCGGACATCATCCGCTTTCGACAACAAATGTCAACGGTACGCCCACGCATATCGCGCTCTACTCCACATCTCCACACAATATTAGCGTTCTTTCCCACACCCCACGGGGTGCGTCTGGTCATCATGCATCTCAACCGCGAGTCGGAGATTCTTGTCTGGATGCACGCGCATCGGAAGTAGCCTGACGTTTTTCCAGGTTCGCGGCGTGATATTCTTGATCTTCCTATGATTGTGAACTAGACATGCGTGTGCCATGACACCCAAACCCGAAACCATTGATCGGCTTCTTCTCAGCAGGTCGTTGATTGCTCCACTGCGTTTTAAACCTGCGAGTGATCGTTTTGCGGTGGCTGCTCACGTGTTGGCTGCGCATGACGCCGCTGAACTTGCAATTGCCGCAGTTTGCTCCGAGTGCGCTGTTCCAAACATTTCGGACACTCGGGCCTTGGGTTTGCCCGACTACCTCGGCGCACTTAAACAGCATCAGCATCCTGGGGTGGAGGTCTCAGGGCGAGACTACGTTTCAAAACTCAACCGCTTACGCGTGGATTTGAAACATCATGGAATAACACCGGATCGAGACCAGTGGAAGGACGTTGCACAAGTCACCTTCGATTACATTTCGTCTTGGTGCCAAAAATATTTGTGCATCGATTACGCAGCACTGGATGCCGTTGATTTGATTCATTCGGACACGATTCGGGAGATCGTAAAGCTGGCGCAAAAACACCTGAAGGAAGACAACTTTCGGCAATGTTTTGAAACACTTGCGGAGGCGATTGCGTGCTCCGCTTTAGACCTGTTTCCTCTTGGGGTACACGTCGTAGTCGGGCAAGCAGACGCCGAGACAGCTTTGACTGTTTCGGCGTCTGGTGTTGATCCCGGTAGATTCTTAGCCTTGCAACGACTTCTGCCAGTCTATGGATTTTTGTTCCCAGAACCTTCTTGGACCAAACGTCAATATGGGCATGAGGCCAATTGGAACCGCCCGAATGCGGAATTCGCGTATGAGGAAACGGTCAATTTGTTGACCCGCTTGCAGGGCGCGACTCCGTATCCTACTCCGTCGCTATACGAGGATGTGTTCATCGATGTTCTTATTGTCAAAATAGATTCACCGCAGATCGCTATGCTGGAATGGGGCTTCGATAATTGGGTTGAAATCGAATTTGGCGCACCAGAATTCGTCGCAGGTGACCGGATAAAGTGCCGTGCACGAGGAACTAATTCGATGCCCATCGGAGACCCGGATCAATGTACAGGTGATCCTGATTGCTCGGTATTTGTAGTAGCGATTGATCCGAAGCACTCTCGAATAGATGCCCGTGGGGGTGGTATGTCGCCCGTTCTCGTCTTCAAACGTGAAGACGTTGAGATCGACAAGGAGCCCTTGTATGACGAGGAGGATTTCGCGTCAGGCGAGAAGCCACAGAAAGATATTTAGACGGTGATATTCTCGTGATTAGGGGGCACATTTCCATGGCAGTGGTCCTCTCAAGGCCAAAGAAGCTCGATCATGTTGATACGATTCACTACGAAATCGACATGCTGCGCTTCGCCGCCTCCAAGCTAGCTCCGGAGACGTTGACGGAGCGAGACGCCTGGGTGTACCTGGAAGCATTTCTGCTTCACTACAGAAATCTGATTGAATTTCTTGGGAAGAACAACACCAGCAGCACAGACCTTCACGTTACGAACATCTGGCAGTTAGCAGGTTTGCCTGCACCCTCGAATTTGGCCGAGATTCACCAAAAGGGGAAAGCACTGTTAGCAAAGTATGAACCGAGTGATGCTCAAGGGGGTGGCAGAATCTCTCAATATCTTCAGCATTGCACCATAAAGAGAATTGACGCGAAAGATTGGGCCGTTGGTGAGATGATGAATGATATAGAGCCTCTGCTGATCGAAATCCAAAAGTATCTTGGACCTCATAAAGGGATGTTCGGTCAGATTCCTGCCGTCACAATGTCAACTACTGCCTCTGCCTGTACAGCAGTCGGAACAATGACGACTGCAGCAATGTTGAAGCCGAAGCCTGATAATTCGACTTTCTGATTCTTGAGGGAGATTTTCTTTATGGATATGCGCTTCACGCTTGGCGACTTGCTATTGTGCCTAGCGGAGATAGCGGTTGCACTGGTCATTTATTTTGAATTGGAGCATAGTCGCCGGACGGCGTTTTTGGAAAAGGCCACGGGTAAAGAATCCGACCAAGAACGTCGAGAAATCTACGCCGCTTATTTTGAAGTTTGCGACACCAGCGAACCTATGGATCGCAGGGCTGAAGCGTTCATGAAACATCTTTTCACCAATCTTAAATTCAAGGCGAAGTGTGACAGTGAAGTTGCCCTCTTTAATGAGATCGGCTTTATGATCAGCCCTTGGCTTGCACGGAAGAAAGCTCTCGTGGAAATCTTTCCGCATGCTCCAGTGTATATCTGGATGATTCTGAGACCCTATGTGCTGCAACGAAGAACGGATACAGGCCCTTACTTCGCATGTTTCTATTTCACTTTTACAAAACGATGCCTGGATGGGGATTCCTGGGGATGGTGATCAACGATTCCTAACGATCGTGATCGCGATTCCGGGATGATCGTGATCAGTGTTCCGACGGAAGATGATCAGTGATTCCTGGATGATTGTGATCACTTAATCGTGATCCTGGGAACGGTGATCACGATGGCTCGGAGTGTTTTCCACAGGGCGAGGTGACGCTGGACATCACAGAAGGCAAGCTGTTCTCCGAAGACAACTTAGAGGAGCAACAGCGTGCCAACCAGGAGAATGTCCATGCGTAAGATCAAGGAAGTCCTCCGCCTCCGCTTTGAGCTGAGGCTGGGGCAACGGGAGATCGCCCGAGCTTGTTCGATCAGTCAGGGAGCCGTCCATAACTACCTGAAGAGGGCAGCAGCGGCCGGGATAGCCTGGCCGACTCCGGAAGGCTGGGACGAGCAGCGCGTCGAGCAGGCCTTGTTCGGAGAGCAGCAGGTGGTAAAACGACTCCCCGAACAAGTCCTCCCGGATTTTCCCGACTTGCACTCGCAGTTGCAGCAGCATCGCCATCTGACGTTGCAGTTGGCTTGGGAAGAATACCGGCAGGTGCACCCGGAAGGGTACGGGTACAGTCGCTTCTGCGGGCTCTACCAACGTTGGCGCCGAAAGCAGGATGTAGTTCTTCGCCAGGTACATAAGCCTGGCGAGAAGGGTTTCGTGGACTGGGCCGGTGCAACGATTCCGGTGCACGATCCGATTACCGGCGAAGTCTGGCCAGCGTCGCTGTTCGTGATGGTGCTGGGCGCGAGTTCCTACACTTACGCGGAAGCCACCCGAGACCAGCAGTTGACGGCCTGGATCAGCGCTCACATCCATGCTTTTGAGTACTTTGCTGGAGTGCCCAGACTCCTGGTTCCCGATAACCTGCGAACGGGAGTGAGTCGTGCCTGCCGCTACGATCCGGATCTCAACCCCACCTACCAAGAGTTTGCCATGCACTACGGCGTGGGAGTCGTGCCGGCGCGCCCTCGCCATCCGAAAGACAAGGCCAAGGTCGAAGTCGGCGTGCAAGTTGTCGAACGCTGGATCCTTGCCGCCCTACGCGACCAGAAATTTTTTCGCTTGGCGGATCTGAACCATGCGATCCGCGAACTGCTGGAGCGGCTGAACCAGCGACCATTCCGGAAGCGCGAAGGATCGCGTGCCAGTGTGTTTGCAGCGGTCGAACGCAATGCTTTGCGAGCGTTGCCCGCCGAGCCGTTCGACATGAGCCAGTGGTCCTACGCCCGCGTGAACATCGACTACCACATCGCCTTCGAGGCCAACCTCTACAGCGTGCCCTACACGCTGGTGCAAGAACGCGTGGAAGTTCGAGCGACACCGACGACCATCGAGATCTTTCACAAGGGACAACGGGTAGCCTCGCACGTTCGTGGTCATGGACGAGAACAGGTGTTCACGCACAGAGAACACCGGCCGAAGAGTCACCAAGCGCATCTCGAGTGGACGCCCTCACGCATGGTGAACTGGGCCGAACAGATCGGACCGCACACGGCCAAGTTGTTTGAACGGATCCTTGCCGAGAAACCGCATCCGGAGATGGGCTATCGATCCTGCCTGGGGATCATCCGACTGGCCGAGGAGTATTCCCCGACCAGAATGGAAGCGGCTGCCGATCGCGCCATACGGACCGGTGCTTGCCGCTACCAGAGTGTGAAATCGATCCTGAAGAACTCACTCGATCAACAACCACTCCCAGAACCATCACCGCTACCCCTTCCGCCATCGCATGACAACATTCGTGGCGCTGAGTACTTCGAGTAAAAGGGAGAGACGATCATGTTGCAACAACCGATGAAAGAAAAACTCCATGCTCTCAAGCTCCAGGGAATGATCGAAGCGCTGGAATGTCAGGAACAGGACGAAGCGACGCGGGGGTTGAGCTTCCTTGACCGTCTGGCGCTCCTCGTCGATCAGCAGTGGAACTGGCGTCAGAACCAGGCCCTCACCAGGCGAGTCCTTGCTGCTCGCTTGCGGGGCGCTGCCTGCGTCGAGAACATCGATTATCGTGCCGAGCGAGGACTGAACCGAAGCGTGATCCGTGGGTTGGCCCAAGAGTCTAGCTGGGTAGCCAACCACGAACACATCTTCGTGCTGGGTCCCACCGGAGTGGGCAAAAGTTATGTGGCTTCGGCACTGGCGCAGAAAGCTTGCCGGGATGGCTATCGGGTGTACTACACGAAGGCCGCGGCGCTGTTCCGGGATCTGAGCCTGGCACGCGCCGATGGCAGTCTGCGGCAACTATTGAGACGGCTGAACCGCATCGATGTTCTGGTCATCGATGACTGGGTCATGGCTCCGATGGCGGAAGCGGAGAGAAGAGACTTTTGGGAGATCGCCGAGGATCGCTACCAGACGCGCTCGATGGTCCTGACTTCGCAATTGCCAGTGTCTCGCTGGCACGAACAGATCGGAGATCCCACACTGGCAGACGGAATCCTCGACCGGCTGGTGCACAACGCGCATCGCATCGAGATGCGCGGGGACTCCATGCGCAAAAAGAAAGGAGAGAAGGAGGAAAAGTGAATGAATCGGCGGGCCAAAAGCTGTGGAAAAGACGGGCAAAAAGCGCCCTTGGAAATCGCAGGAGCGATTTCCACTTTCCCACAGCCTCAACAACAACAAGCTTGACGATCGTAATCACTTTCTACAAAATGCAAAAACCAGCGTCGCTTCGCTCCGACGACTGATCACACCAACCCGGAACGCTGAACACGATCAGCGGGAACACTGATTACCTTCATCGGAATCTGCACCTGGACTATGTCATCAAGCATACCAACGGCTTACACTTGCGAAAGCCTGATGGTTCTGACGGATGCCAGATAAATATGGACGAGCTTTGCAGAATGCGGGATGAAATACGCGGTCTCTGTAAGGGCGTGCGCCGGAGGGAAATTGTGTTCGGGAAAAATCGGCGCAAAAACTCTAATTCACAGTTACAGGGGGAGGCACAGGATAAGAATCAATGACGCCGCCTGCTCTCCGAACATCAACGCGATCCGAATAAACTTCAACAATCTTCCCGGCAAAGTCGTAAGGGTTCACAGAAAAGTTTTGCTGAAGGACTTGACACAGGCCAGCCAGAAGCTTTGCAGTTTGACGTTGTGACGTTCTACCGGGCCGCAGCCATATCGCACCATGCGGGACGTCCTCCGGCTTGAGTCCGAATTGCCCGAAATCTTTTTCTTGCGATACCAGCACCCGCTGCTGTCCGTTTGCTAGCTCTTGAACTGCGGTGTCGGCACTTCCTTTGTATCCGCCTCTTTCCGGGTACACAATATCGAAATCTTTGTCCTTGGTAGGTACTGTGCGGACACCTTTTTGATTCATGTTTTCATCGATTAGAAACTTGGTCATCGTAAATCCGCAACACGGACGCGGCAAAATCGAGGCCGTTTTGAATCTGCTCCATGTTCAACGATGGGTAGCCTTCTGGAATTTCAGCCAGCGGCGTGCCGTCTGCCAGTTCTTCGATGATCTGATAAATAGGAATTCGCGTGCCGCGAAACACGGGATTGCCATGCATCACCTGAAGATTCATATTCACCGTGTTTTTGACAGTCTCGCTGCTGGCGTTTAGTCGCCGCCGAAGATATGTGTAATTGGAATCGGTTAATTCGCCCCGGTAGCCCTCAGGTGTGATACGAAGCAAATTGTTGTAAAGCGACTCCCGCGTCAACCGATAATACGTGCTATATGTCTCGTAGAAGGCTTCAAAAGTCGGATTAGCCATGTCGGAGAGCAACCCAGACAACCCAGATGGTTCCGTGATTTGTTGTTGCGGTTGGGACGGCACTTCTGGTTCAGTTGTGATGATGTTGAAGTGAGGCTGATAGCTTTGAGCCCGAAGCAAGTCTCGTAATCCAGTACTCATCTTGCCCCCAAAAATTCGACGTACTGCTTCGTCAGCATTCCCAGAAAAAAGCCCTTCAAATAATCATGCGCAGTATCTGTTAGTTGTGGAATGAGTTCGCGGTCAAATGGTTCTGAAAAATTCCTATTCGTGGTGAATAGGAGATTCATTGTGTACGCTTGCACCTGTGCATTCTCAACTTTGGGCTCCAATTGAATCGTTATCAAACCTTCCGGCTTTTTGTAGACCAGGAAGCCCTGTCCAGCAAACAACTCGGGTTCGGGCTCCATTGAAAAACTGATTTTCAGTGTAAAGCAGTCTTTGTATTGGAAGTTGGGAGTCAGCGGAAGATCGTTTCGAAACGACATTGAAAGCAGGTAAAACGTTTGCTTGATTTCATAGCAATCGGCAAATGTCTTCAACAAACCTAAAAACTGCTCTCGGAATTTCTTGAAGCCAGGATAGCGTAGCGAAACTAGGCGAAAGTAATTCATGCCGATTTCTAGTCTGGTAGCTCCATCTTTTGCGTGCAAAGTGTAATCGCCTAAATCCAGAGGGACCTTGCTCCGCTCAGGCATTACGATAGCCGGGAATTCGTCGTAAACCAGCTTGTGGAAACGACTGCGGTGATCTGCTACTGCAAAAATGTTGTGAAATCCGGCGACGATCTGAACTTCCGTGGCTGGAGGATGCTTGAAGATAATTTCTTCAGTAGCCATCGGTTTCGATGCTCTCACATTTCGCTTGCCGAAGCATCTAAATCTGTGATCCGCTCCGCAAAACTGTACCGCCGCCGCATCTCTTGCCGCCGTGTCTTGTGGCGAGCCGTGGCCCGTGCTACTTCAAATCCTTGCAAAAAGGAATATTCGCTCCGTTCGTCTCTTGCCGTTGCTTCCCGTCTGGCGACTCAATTGTGTACGGCCCCGGAGGGCCTGCCCAACACGCCTGCGCCGTCTTGTTGTCAAACATGATGAAGGTGCCGCGTATGCTAGTGGCCTCTGTGTGCGTAAACCGCTGGTGATTTTCGGCAAGGGATGGCTCCTTACGAGATAACACGACAGTATAGAAAGTAATCGCAATTGTTAGAATGACGAGAACGACCGTGAATCCGATCAACCATTTAGTCAGCTTGCTGCTGCTTTGCTCGAACTTCCGTACTGCCTCAAGGTTTTGCAACGCAAGTTGGGCGTTCAGACGCCTGATGCCCGTCTCAAGAATTTGATTCATCCACGGAAAAAGATCACGAATCTCTTCTGGAGTAAGCGGCTTTGGGTCTGCCAGTCGCGTTTCCACATCCTGCGAACTGTTGAAGGGCATTGGTTCTCCGACCTTGGGCCGTATTGTATCTCCCGCTCTAGCTCAAAGAGAAATAACCCCATATTCGAATTCGGACAAGTGAGGAGGTGCTTCGATTCCATTCAAGTCCGACTCCGCTGGCGGATTCTATCTGAAAACAAGGGTGACAATCTCGCCAGCAATAGTCGCCCCCAAAGCCGGACGAACCCAAGCTACATCCATGATGCTGTCACTGCGACACTGAGCCGCCCTTTCCGGTTGCAACGGTACAAATTCGTGTGGCGGCTTCCACCGCATCCTTCATCGGTCCTTCCCCGAATCGTTTCTTCGTCTTGTTGTCGATGATCTGCCATTCGGAGTTGGAATAGTCGATGTCGCCGCCGTCGATGCCAGTGTTGAAGGAGAGACTCCAACCGTCTTCGAAGACTTTCATATTTTTCTCACCGAGAGGCTCATTTGTTATCGTCACGTCTTTGCAGGCGGGACTTTGCAAAACTGCGGACGCGAACTTTAGCCGCAACTCGGTAGCCATTCCTTCCGGCGTCTTGATGCAGGCAACGCCGAGGTTCTTTTTGTATATCTCGCACGCGCTCATGGCGTAGTCACGGTTCCACGCCGAATCGATAAAAATTATCTCTTTCCGTTTCTGGCACCCATACAAAATGCCAGCGAGCAGAACGCAGACTATGAGTTGTCGTAGACTTCGGAGGCAAACTCTTTCATGTGTCCTCACTTTGAAAGCCATCGAAAAATGGCGAGCAGGAACACTAGTGCCATGATAAGGACAAATATCCGATAAGCCCAAACAGCCGGGCGTGGTCTCTCGAAATGTGAAAGAGCAAACATAACCAAGACCAGTACTACGATTATCGCCGTCACTTATTTTTCGATCTTCCGCAAACGGCACATCATGTGTGGCGGATCCTATCTCATCTGGACGATTGTTCCCTATCCATAGCCAGTTGTTTGATTGTTTTCTCGACTCGATACTCTTGTTTGTTGACCCAGACCCGAGCGACCAACTTCACTTCAGAGACTAATGCCGCTACTCCTCCATGCTCCGCTACCGCACATGCGGTGCAGTACTCGAAGGTAGCCAGACGTAGTTGGTCATGGGGTCTGACCGCACCGAAGCCCTTTTGGTCGAATCGAAAACAACGCAACCCGGGAGTGTTGCGCTGAACCTCATTCGGATATGTGCTGTTCCAATGCTTCAGAATGCTGGAAGGGAGGCGTATCTCAAGTTCATAACTCTCGATGCGATCATTCGTTTCGTTCACAAGACTTGTTTCCAACATACTTATCGCATGGCCGTCTTGTTGTCGAAGAGCCCTTGAGGTGAGCCGCAGTTCTATACCCGACGGTTTCAAGGACTTCCATGACCCAAGCCGTTTCGGCAGTTCCGCGAGCACCTCAGCCTCATCAGTAAATTCGATGGGGTTCAGGTGAAGCAGGTCCCTAATGCCCTCCCGACCCACAGATTTGTGCTTGAACGCGATGATTGGTAGAGAGCGATTCTCGGCACGCTGTATGTAGGTGGCAATGGCAATTTCTTGTTCGATCCAAACAGATGCGCGGAACAATATTGAACCGTCCGGGCGTCTAATTTCGCCTCTCGGGTGCATGACCGTGATGAAGGCAACACAGTTGCGCAGTGCATGGAGGATGTTGGTATCCAACCCATTTAAGTCCTGAACTTCTTCTGCAAAGAACGGTTCAAGGTCTGTTTGCGTCCTGACCATTTCCGCGATCTGCTTGCCCAGACGTTTTTCGGAGTCGGTATATTGGCCGCACGAAATGAAGATGGTTTTACGCATAACAATTCTGCGAAATTCTAACTGATTTTCCGAGTGGGGTCCTTGGAAAAGAAACAACGCCACATCTATGCGTCCCAACGCACTTCGTAGTAGACTATTCTTCCCTCACCTCCACCGCAAATTCTTGCGGAGAAACCCTGATGGAAAAAGAATTATTGGAAATGGCCGAGCAGTGGAAGAAAGCCGCTCTCGAAATCCTTCAGAAGTGCGAACCAGCGAGCCCCACGGAGTTTGCGAATCAGATGCTGCTGGCGTGCGCAGAGATGTTGGAGCACAAGTTGAAAAGTTTCAAGTATGCTTCCTAGGGTTTCTTTGGCAGGTCCTCTTTTGAGCCGAAGAGGATCGAGGACACGTTGCTTCGAGGAACGAAGAAGGCTTTGCCGTTGGGCGACAGAAGTACATAGAAACCTTGGTCAGTTTCATCGAGCAGAAGAACATCCATCGGATTTGATTGTGACCATGAGACTGGCGTGTTCTGAAAAATTTGAACTGGCGTCGGCTGACCGCCTCCCCAACGAGGTGGCATTGCAGTGAAAATCTGACTGATGTATATCCAGAGGAGAATGAGAACGAAGAACCAGTTTCTGAAATCGAGTGCGAATCTGAGCGGACTTTTCTCATGCTTAATAATTCCGGTATGCCAGCCAACAATGGCGAGCATCAGAATGAGATAGTTAAAAGGTCTCGAAAATCCCGGACGACCGAATAACGCCAAAATGGCAAATGCAAGTCCCAGAAGTGAAAGAAGGATGGCTACCTCAGGTCTCTTACGAAAGTTTCCGCTTGCGATCATAAGGAGGACGAAAGCCAACATGTAGAGGCCTATTCCTTCGACGGACTGTATCCAATTGGTTCGATCATGCTGGACGGGGGATTGGAAAAAGATAAAGTTGCCTAACAAAGCGGATATGAACCCCGCTGTGTAGAGAAATCCCACACCGAGAACAATCTCTCTATGAAAGCGGCGTTTTGGTTCCGAATCATTAACGACTGGTTTGAGAGGGCTGAAATAAGCGAACCCATAGTGATACGCAGCCGCAGCGAGCGACACGAGCAGCGAGAATACGAAGCCTACCAAAACAATCCTTGCCCTGAACGGACTGAACTGCACAACACCAAACTTAGCGTCGTGAAACCCTAAAATGACAAATCCGACGGCGTACATGAAAAGAAGAGCAGGCGCAGTCGAATGTGTAAGCAAATCAAAGGTGGAGGACAACTGTTGCTTCTCAGGTGTTGGGCTAGCGGGTTCAGGAGCAGAAGGCGGCGTGGTGCTCATGGGCGAATCCTATCACGCTAACTGAGCCGATCAACAGGACGGGCTGATGTAGCCGAGGGCTGAATGCATGCGTCATTGACGCCTGAAGCAGATTGTTGATAGCGTCAGCCTCATCAGACCATAGGTGGACGGCGAGTGAAGATCAACCTGCGTCAGGAGATTGCTTTGTGGGTGCTCGGGCTACTTTGGGCCGCACTCGTTTTTTCTGTCAATGGTCATGTAGGCGACTGGTCTGGGTGGCCCCCTCTTGCTTTGTTGGTTCCGATCTTCCTTATAATCTTCAGTCTGCGAGATCGCAAGAAGCCAAATTAGGCCGCTACCCGATTATTCAATGGATCGTAAAGAGATTGGTGGACCTGAACAGAAGAGCCGGGATTATTTCTTTCGCTCCGCAGCCCATCGTGCTTTCTGTGCCCGGCTGATCCTAGCGCGTGCGGCGTTTGGAACGACAGTGTTCTAGCTTAGACTTCAAGTTACCGAGCTACTTCCGCGTCACTTGTTTTCGGCCCCACTCTGGTGCAGCCTTTCCGATTGGGATAAATTTCCTCCGGAGGACTTAATGGACATTCTTGCAGCAATCAAGCGCGAAGAGAGAAAACTCGAAAAGCAGTTGGGAAAGTTGCAGCATCAATTGAACGGAGTCAGAGCGGCTGCTAAGGCTTTGGGCGATTCCGCAGGCAAAGAATTGAAGGTTGTTAAGAAGCGCGTCCTGTCCGCTGCTGCGAGAGCGAAGATGGTGAAGGCGGCGAAAAAGAGATGGGCGAAGATCAGGAAGGAAGCGAAGAAAGTGGCGGGATAGCGAGGGTCAGTCTCACCGTGTGTCTCGGTATCCCTGGTTGCCGCTTGGGTGAGTCTACGACATTTCACAATGCTACTAATTATTTGAGTAGAGTTCCGTGTGGACTTCTTTGAGTTTTGATAGAAGACCAAGGGCTTTGCCGTAGGCTACTATCGCTCCGGTCAAGCTGTGAAATGCGGAGGAATCCTCAGCGGCTTCGCGTCTCTTGACTTGGGCTTCCGCTGACAGTTCGAGTATTCGTTCTATCGCGCTATCCGCACTCATGGCGATCTCCTGGTCTGGCGGAACAGCAGACTGGCTCGGTTCGGAAGATCTGGCGCGGGCTACCGGGTCTAGTTCAATGATTTCCTCGCGGAATCAGGAAACGTGGAGGCAATGGGGGTCCGACCAAGTAGCCCGCAATGACCGGATGTGCATATTTCATGCCAGGCACGGAGCAAAAGCTCAGGGTTCCAAGGCCGAGGTAACTCCAAGATTTGGCGGTACATACGATGGAAACCTATAGGTGGCCACCTTCGATCTCCAGAGTCTATTTTTCCAACAAGGATAAAAGTCTGCCAAACTTGTGCAAAGGTTGTGCAAATCTCCATTGCGAGATAAGCCGGTTCGCCGGAAATGTGAAGTAACACTTCACTTAGACGGTTACGGCGTTACTCAGGACTTGAGTCTCCTCGCCAGCTTCGTCTGCGTATAATGAGCACGATGCGCGGTCCACGTACCTAAGACAACTATTTCTTGTATTGCTCCAGCGACCAGGGATGCAATCGTCGCGGCGCGGTGTCCTCCAGCCGGTAGCAATCGAGAGGAACAAACATGAGAATCACTGCCTATGCTGTTTCGATGCTGCTTGCGGCCACTTTCTTTAGTGCGCAACAGGCCGGTCATGATGGCAAGAAGCATGGTGCAGAGGAGAGAGATGCGTTTGCCACTGTCGACGCCAGCGAAAGACGGAGCCATTCTGGCCGGTGCTGGACGGGGCCAGTGATCCACTCAGAGCCCCGCTGGTAAGGATGCGGTAGGAACTCTATATTAGTTTCTAAATTTGCACGTTGCTTGCCATTTGATTATTCCTCAGAGATTCATTACGCGAAAATCTCTGAGGAGTCGACGTGCCCCAAAACGGCTGCTGTCTCTACTGCAAGTGTGCTTTTCTTCGTTCTCCTTATCGTCCACAGCAAACTGTCTGCAGCCGACCGGAATGCCAACGCCGTCGCCGCGCTGACTATCACCGACGGAAGCTCGAAGCAGATCCGGAATATCGCCAGATCGCCCACGACAGCCAGAAGAAGTGGCGCGAAGCTCATCCCGACTATCTTCCGCACTACCGCGCGGAACATCCGGAAGCCGTCGAACGGAATCGCGAACGCCAGCAACGGCGGGACCAAAAGCGCCGCATCCGGCGGCTTGAAAAGAACAACTTAGCTTTGGACCTAAAGCGTTCTGCCGCCGAGGTTTGGATGCTGGGGCCAAGGATAGCCAATCTTGAAAAGAACAACTTAGCTTCCATGCAAGTCTTTATCTTCGAACAACTTGGCGACAGGACTAAGGCTTCTGCGCGTGCTTGAAAAGAACAACCCTATCGCGTTTTTGCGATCCTGCCCGTATACCCGAACTCAGAGCCATGCTGAGCGCCGAGCAAATCAACGAAATTCATCGCCTGCACTGGGCCGAACACTGGCCGGTGCGCAAAATCGCCCGTCATCTGCACATCGGGCGCAGAACCATCGCCAAATATCTCGTGGCGCCGGCGCAGATCGCCGCTTCCCGTCAGCGCTCGAGCAAGCTGGATCCCTTCAAGCCCACCATCGCGGAATTCCTGGAGCAGGATCCTCATGCCCGTGCCACGGTGATCGCACAACGACTTCGGCCGCTCGGCTTCAGCGGTGGTCTGAGCATTCTGAAAGAGTACTTGCATGGTGTGCGTGCGCAGGCCAACGCCCCACGCGCCTACGTGCGCATGGAACCGGGGCCTGGAGAACGCTTCGAAGTTGACTGGGGACACTTCGACACGCTTTCCTATCAGGGGCATGCGCGAAAACTCTATGCCTTCTGTCTGGTGGAATGTCACAGCCGCAAGCTGTATCTGGAGTTCACCCACAGCCAAAGCTTTGAAACGTTCGTTCGCTGTCATATCCACGCGTTCCGCTTCATGGGTGGCATCGCGCGCGAACTTTGGTTCGATAATCTGGCGACCGCCGTTGCCGAACATGACGGCAACCTGGTGCGTTTCCATCCACGTTTTCTGGCCTTCGCTCGCGAATATAGCTTCCTCCCTCGGGCTTGCCATGTGCGTGCGGCGTGGGAAAAGGGAAAAATAGAGAGAGCCATCGGTTATACAAGAACGAACTTCTGGCCACTGCGCACGTTCACCGACCTAGCCGATGTCAACTCGCAAGCACTCCAATGGCTCAACGAAGTCGCTAACCAGCGCCGTCATCGTGAAACGGGCCAGACTCCTCGAGAACGCTTTCAGCTCGAAGCACTGCGCTCCTTGCCGGTGATCACCCCCGACTATCGCGACACTACCGAAGCTCTGGTTCATAAAGATCTCCGGCTATCGTTCGACGGTAATCGCTACTGTGTGCCGCCACGCTACGTGGGCCGTCACCTCACGATCAAAGCAGATGCCTCCTCGCTCACCATCTACGATCAGCAGCAGGAAATCGTCTCCTATGCTCGCTGCTGGGAACGCGGGCAGGTGCTTGGCGCCGAACGCTTTCAAAAAGAGCTGTTCGAACAACGGGCCGCGGCCCAGCGATCCGCAACACAACAGCGCTTGATCGACTTGCTGGGTCCTAGTTCGGAAATCTATCTACGGCGCCTGGCGGACACCGATCGCTCCCTCGCCCGGCAGGTGAGAGAACTGCTCGCCTTGATTCGCGACTATGGACCGGAGGCGGTCGCCGCCGCTGTTGGCAAAGCCCATGCAGCGGGTGCCTTCGGCGCCGATTACATCGCCAATATCCTCAGCCAGCAAACTCTGCGACGCGAGGTCCAGCCGCCGCTGCGGTTCAAAGACCCTGAGTTGAACGAACTGATCACCGATCCGCTGTCGCTGGCCGATTACGACACTTTCATCCTTCGCTCGAAAAGGAACGCCGATGAACTCACTCCAACAGAAACTGAATCAACTGAACCTGACGACCATGAGCCAGCATCTGGACGAGACCCTGACTGATGCGGCGAGCAAGAATCTCAGCGCCGCGGAAGCTTTCGAAGCTCTGCTGGACCGTGAGCTCGAAGCGCGTTATACCCGTTCGATCGATCGCCGCTTCCGTCTCGCTCGCTTGCAAGCCAAGCACTCCATCGACAGCTTCAACTTCAACCATCACAAGACCCGCTTGCAGTGTAAAAGCCGCATCCTCCGCCTTTTGGATCTCGGCTTTCTCGAGAAAGGCACCGCCGTTGTGCTGATCGGAAACCCCGGCGTGGGGAAAACGTTCTTAGCGAAGATCATCGCCTGGCGCGCTTGTCAGGCCAACCGTCGCGTGCTGTTCACAACCGCCATGGACATGCTCAACCACTTGCTGGCCGCGCAGGTCGATCACTCTCTGATCCGCAAGCTCAAGCTTTATACCGAGCCAACTTTTCTCCTAATCGACGAACTAGGGTACCTTTCTCTCGACCAGCAGACCTCGAATCTGTTCTATCAGGTCATTTCCACTCGTCACAGCCACAAGAGAAGTACGCTCATCACCACCAACACCGCCTTTTCCGAGTGGGGGAATATCCTCCACAACACCACCATCGCGACGGCCATCGCCGACCGCTTGGTCGAAAACTCCGAGATCATCCTTCTCGGCGGCGAAAGCCTTCGCAAAGCCAATAAGGGCCAGCCGCCGACGGAGTAGTAGTAACGACTGGCTCAGATGAAGCGCCGCTCTGTGAGATATCCCGCGCGGAGGAGTCCGCCGGGTAACCCCTCAACGGCGCTACCGGCGGGGGCGGGAGTTCATCACTCCCGCTCTCTGGTCTGGATCTCTCGTTCTTCCCGTTCTACTTCCATGTTCAACTTCAGCGCCAACCATCTGCTGTTGCTCTCGCGGACAGAATACCGAACCTGTGCCGTGTTCCTCATGCAAGACGACTCCACCCACCGGGTCTACCGCCTGTATGACTTCACCAAATCCCAACAAATCACGCCAGGCCAATACTACTGCGTGTCGGGAAAGGTCAACAGCGCGGACAAACTGTACCTGGTCATCGAGTCGGTCAAGATGGACACCAAACACAGCCGATGTTCTACAACTCCTGCTCCAGCCGACGGCGCGGGAGGATCGCTCATGAGGTAAAGGTCTACGTTGCAGGGAGAAAACTAGAGTTCAAGACTGCTTGCTCATATGCAGCAGCCAGCGCACGGGTGTGTTCCGAACTCGCCGCCGGGCCCAGTGGCCCACCCCAAACCGGCGAAAGTGGATCCGTTTTAAACTGGCGCTAACATTTGCCACCAGACGGTATTTTTCGAAAGGCGGTATAGGGATGGTCAACAAGAGCCTCTATATCGTTGTGAAGTCCGCCAGGAACGATATGAATGAACTGGTTGTGAAGCCGACGGAAGAAACAGAGGACAGATGGAAAGGTAAGAGCGCGACCAAGACCGAGGTCGCTATTGTTTATGGTGGCAAAGTCTGGTCACCACACGCTATTCCTGACGGGTTTGACTTGAGCAAGGCCGTTGTCGTCTCGTTTGAAGGCAGCAAGATTCGCTTCTTTGATTTTCAGACAATGTCCGGTGGTTATTACGACAGAATTGCCGAGTCAACGCCCGATTAGTCGCATAACCGGACATCATTTGACGTACTAGGACTTCACTTTTCCGGTAACGGCGTTTACCAGGCACATGCCTCGACTCTAGGTCGGAACGTCCCATCCTGTGTAATAGTCTACAGAGTTGAATCTTTGAAGACTGATGCAGGTGATTCTCCTTTGACGAGGATTTATGCATGACGAAATCAACGACTGGCTGGAGCAGGAGTATCGCGAGTTTGAGGGCCAGGCTTTCGCTAAGGGCAAGGTGTGGCGGTCACCAGTTCATACTCTGAAGGGTACACACCTGTACAGCCTGTTCGAGTCGTTCGCGGGCACGTTTCCCGACCATCCGTCAGAAAGCAATACCGTGTTCTATCTGACCGAGTTCTATCTGACCGAATCAGCAGATACGACGCACAGAAGGCAACAAGTGTGGCTTTGGTGCAGCCATTTCGAGCACGCTGCCCTTGAGGATTTGCGTAATCTAGTCTTTTTCATGGACGAGGCGGTGCGCGTCCTTTCAACAAGCGACGACTTAGCCTGGGTAGAGGTGCTCGATAACAGCAGAGAACGCGTAGTGTTGGTCTTCCACGACCCGCAGGAAAGCGCGGTGGAACTGCTGAAAAGCCGAGGAGTACGTGTCGACGCACGATAGCTGCGGAGGCAGGATTCCATCTAGAAGCATGTGGGAAAACGCTAGTGCCCGTGTAGTCGGATCACCGTCCATGTGAAGTAATACTTTACATGGACGGTTACGGCGTTAATCGGGACCTAAGACAGTGGTCAGGTACAATCTTAGTTGGTGCTAGATTCTCCACGAAGTTGCGGAAAATTGGGAGACGATGAAACGCGCCATCCTGACTTTGTTTTGCGCCGTGGCAGCCGCCTCTTGGGGAGGTTGCAGTCGGTCCATTCCGACCCTCACCGTTGAAAAGTTGCTAGCTAATCCGCAGGACCATTCTCACACAATGGTTAAGGTAAGGGGATGCTTCGTCTCGGAATTTGAGAAGGCTGTCTTGCAACCGTGTGAGAGCCGAAATCAAGGGCAAAACATCTGGGTAGAGGAAGCGATGGTTTACGAGCAAATCAACGAGCTAGGTCGCAATCATCCTGAATTCAAGGGTCCTGCCCCTGTAAGACTCTTGTTCGAGTACGATAAAGGACGCGAGAAAAGAGCCTGGAAAGCACTGACGGCGTCATTGGGTCAGAAGCAGATGACCGCAGAAATTGTCCTCTTAGGGCAATTCGAGACGATTGCACCGCATACCCTAGGGGTCAACGAGGGATTTGGACACCTTGGTGCTTACCCACATGAGTTGATTCTCGTGGATGTGCTCTCCAGCAAATCAAACACCACCCGGTAATCGAGAGCTAAGTCCCGCAGCGTTAATCTAGGGCGCACTGGTGTTGAGTGGGCCGCCGATAATTGACACGAGAGACGTTTCGTCCCGACCGCGACTTCTATAGTGCACTTGCAACTCGGCGGGCTGTCGAAAAAATGTATTCCTTACGTCATCAGCGAGGTCAAACCAAACATCGAGGGTTTCAGTCTTTCCGGGTGGCACAGCCGACGGATAACTCCCAGAATGCAGGGGTTTATTTGGGTATGTGCCTCGCTTTGCCGCAAGCTCAACGGAAGTTATCGTGATTGGCGAATCAGAATCGTTAGTGACCGTAACCTGCGGCGCGTAGAACGTGTGGCCGATTAACGGATGCTCCGTTTTCACTTCGATTGTGATGGCGTCCGAAGTTCCATTTGAAGCCTTGACTTGGCGAATTGTCATTCCCGGGTCACAGGCCACAAATAGAAGCGAAACCGTGATGAGGTAGAGCGTCCCGGCAGTGCGTTTCATTGGAGACGCCAGTTTATAACACACATGTGCGTCAACGCCTGATAAGTCGATTATTACCGGCCAATATTCTGAATCACACCCGTAAAAGCTGCAGGCGAAAAGGGTTATTCTCTTTCAGTTGGGTTTTTGTTTCAGGAGGAAGGAGCTCCGCTTCCGGCTGCGATCTTGGCGGTCAACGCCGGAGGGCAGAGCCCCAATACGCTACGATTCTGTTTATCCCACTTTCCGTGCCGCCGCACAAGCTCGAAACGGATTGGGCCACGAGTTGCGCCGAGATCATTCTGCGGCGATGCCCCGCTTGCGAACACGATTCGATCATCGGCCACGGACGCCGCCGCAAGCAGGCCCACGATGAACACCACGACTGGATCGGGATCCGTCGCGGTCGCTGCCCCGGTTGCGGGAAGACTTTCACCTTCCTGCCGTGTTTTTCACTCCCTTACACGCAGTACAGCTTGCTGACTCGTTGTCAGGGGTTACGGCGGCGATTTGTGGAGCACTGCTCCTGGGAAGAGGCCATGCCTACGCTCAAAGACCCTAACCGCGTGCCCGATCCTTCCACACTTCGCCGCTGGGCCCACGGACTGGACCGCTCTCAGCCAGCCATTTCTTTTTTTCGCCAAACGCTCGCCCGCATGGCTCACTGGCTGGGGTGCGGTGATCCGACCAATCCGCACGCTGAGCCTTTGTCTGGGCTGATTCCGGTTCTGCAAATTCTTTGGCCCTTGCGGCTCTGAGAAAATTTCTCTACCCACCATCCTTGCCTGGGAATGCTGGCCACCTTCTCCTACGTTCGCCTCCAGAGGCAAAACTGCGCCGTGGGCGAGGATATCGAAAAACTGAAACAGCGCCTTTCGCTGCTCGATTATCTGCGGCAGCAGCATTGGATCGCCCGACCTATCGCTCACGGCCCCGAGTTCGTCGGACTCTGTCCCCTGCATCCGGAAACCCGCCCTTCGTTCTATGTCAACGCCCGCAAGAATCTCTTTTACTGTCACGGTTGCGGACAGGGCGGCGACCTCCTGCGCTTTATCCAGTTGTCCCGTCATCTTTCCTTCCGCCAAAGTCTCGCCTACCTTCAGCAGCAAAGCGCTCTTACAGCTGACCCTGCCGCCGTTCTGGAGCAAGCCGCCACTTTCTATCAACACCAACTCGATCGCTACCCCGAGGCACGGCGCTATCTCGAGCAACGCGGACTGCGCGATCCCGTCCTGATCAAAGAACTCCGGATCGGTTATGCCCCCGGCGGGAGCTTGCGCCGACATCTCGCGGCTCAAGGCTATTCTTGCGATCTCCTGCAACGTCTCGGCCTGCTCAACCCACAAGGCTGCGACGCCTTCTACCGGCGCGTCATCTTCCCGTGCTGCCAAGGCGGACGCGTCGTCAACCTCTACGGCCGCAGTGTCGCTGCCGCCTTCGCCCATCGATTCCTTCCCGGCTCCAAGGGCGGCTTGTTCGCCTGGGAATCGGTTCGCCAGTTTCCTGCGGTGATTCTGGTGGAAGGTCTGTTCGATCTCGCGGTGTTGTGGCACGCAGGTTTTCGCCACGTCACCTGTTCGTTGGGCACCCATCTCAACGCTGACCAGTTTCAACAGTTGTGCGACCGTCCGCGCACCGTTTATCTCACCTTCGATGTCGACGCCAACGGTAGCGGACAACAAGCCTCGCAGCAGCTCGCACAGCGTCTGCACGTGCACGGCATCACCACTCGCCGCGTCCTCCTGCCCAAGGGCCGCGATCCGAATTCTTTCTTCGTCCAGGGCGGTGATGCACGACAGTTCCAATCTCTTCTGGAAGCTGCTCAGCCATGAAGTTCTGCGTGATCCATCAGCAGACCTCCCACAACGCACATAGTCCGAGGCGTGTCGTCGAGCAGACCACGGACCGAGCAATCGGCTGGATCAATCGTTACCTGGACCGCGAATATGTCCGCCGCATAGCGGACACCACCCTGCGCACATACGCTCACAACCTGCTGCACTTTGTTCGCTGGTGGGAGAGCGTTCACCACACCTCGGACATTGGGGAAGGTGATCTGACCGAGTCGACGCTCCTTGAATATGTGAGGTTTCAGTCCAGCCAACAACCTCGGCCTTCCCCTTCCACTATTAATGACCGCGTGGCCGTCGCCGAGCGCGCCATCCGCAACGAGTTTCCCGATGCTCCCTGCCAAATCGCCCGCGGCTTTCATCAAGCGTTTTTGCGGCGAAGGCCGATGGGCCTTGGCCGGCCGCGAGTAGCGATGAGCCGGCTGCGAGTGAAAGTCCCTAAACGCAACATCGTGCCGCTCTCGGTGGAGGAAGTCGCACGTTTCTGGTCGAGCTTCCGCACTTCGCGCGACTTGGCCATCGTGGGCCTGATGCTCCTACAAGGGCTGCGGTCCGCCGAAGTATTGGCTTTGAATCGGGACGACGCGTTGCTCTCCGAAGCCCAGCTTCGCGTTCCTGGCAAAGGCAACAAATTTCGCTTCCTGCCACTGGCGCCGGAAACCGTGCAACTGCTCGAACACTACCTGCGACTGGAACGACCCAATCCTTGCTCCGCCGCGCTGTTCGTCTCACTCAAAGGACGCGCGCGCGGAACGCGCATGACCGCTGCGGGATTGCGTTCCTTATTCCGCTACCATCGCCAGACCACTAGCATCCAGCTCGCCAACCCTCATCGCTTTCGACACACCTTTGCCTCGGACATGATCCGCGCCGGTATGAGTCTTCCTGCGCTCATGCAGCTGATGGGTCACGCGGACATCCAGACCACGCTGCTGTATGTGCAAGTCACCCCACAAGACGTCTACCTTGAATATGCACGTGCCGTGGCGCAGCACATTCGTCCTCTTCCGAAGGCCTCT
>CAVVMU010000010.1:0-1082646 GCA_963749435.1 uncultured Acidobacteriota bacterium
CATTATTCACGAAGAGTGATTTCGTGAGCGATTTTTCTGTTTTTCTTCAGTCGTAAGACCCTACTTGACCACGCGAAACTTTCCGGGAAACCGAATGCTTGATTCTGAAGCATTTAGGTAAGTCGCGAGGCACAATTTTCGCTGAAAAGGTGATACCTGTATCATCGCGTGACGAGTAAAAATTTCCTGCGACCTTCCGACGTTTCGCTGGCCGACTAGCCGCTTCGTGCGCCCAAGTTCAAAGCGAGGCGATGGAAGCTATGACGATAAGGAAACGACCGCGGCAAGTGCAGCACGATGCGACGCACCGACGCGATCACGTGAGCTCCGAGTTTCAGAAAACGCTCTCGCAACGTGGAGACTTGTGCACGCGCAGAAGCGGTGCCGGCCAGGCCGGAGCGTAGTTCCTGCATCAACACGTAGGCTGCCGCGGTCATCAAGACACGCAACTGATTGGCCCAGAAGCTCGTGCAACTGGTGCGTCCGATTTCCATCCCGTAATGCAGTTCCTTGATCCGGTTTTCGAGGTCCCCTCGTTGACAATAGACCTCCTCGTAGAGCCACTGTGGACTCTGCTCCATGTTGGTCACCACGAAGCGCGGATTGTCCTTGGGTTTCTTGCCCTTCGCCCGCACCACCTCCGCTTTATAAATGACGCGACGTTTCCACGGCCAGGTCTTGCGCGTCCGGTACTGACATTCAGCGTAGACATGCTCGGTCTGCCCGGAGATCTTCGAATCACGACGGACGCATTTCATGGCCGGCTCGGCTTTACGCTTCAACACCGCATTACTTGCGAAATTGACGAGGTATTCCACTTTCGGCTCGCAGTCCAAAAAATCCAGAACTTCCGGCGCTGCGAAACCTCCATCCAAGCGCACCCGGATCTTGGCCTTCGGAAAAGCTTCCGTCAGCCGCTCGATCAAACGGCGCAGCAGTCCCACTGCTCCCGCCGAGCCCGGTGCGTTCCCCGGACGCAACACCGCGGTGACCAAATACTGCTCCACCTCGTGGTTGAAGGTCAGAAAACCTACCATCGGTAGGTAGCAGTAGGTGTCGTAATGCCAATTGAAAAACGTCAACTGTTGCGCACCATGCGTAGGATCGTCGGTCGGATCCAGATCCAGGGTGATCAGCCGAGCGCGACCGCGCAGCCGCTGGCGATGGCGTTCGATTACCGTGTCCGCCAGGGCTTCGGCCATGCGAAACAATTCTTTACGATCCACGCTATTTTCAAACCGCGAAAGGGTCGGCTGCGAAGCCAAATCTTCCCCTTCCACGGGATCACGACCGACCAGGAGTTTGTGCACCGGGTCGCACGCCAGTCGGGCGGCATCGTTGGCATCTTCGTAGCCACAGGCGATGGCCATAACCCGCTGCGTGAGTAGCTCATCGATTTCGTGACGGACCTTAGCCTCTTGGCGGTCGTCTTTCAGACAAGCTGCCAACGCCGTTATTAAACCCAACTCGCGGTCGGCGGCTTTGAGCAACACTGCTCCCCCATCGGAGCTGCCTTGCGATTGATCAAACTTGGCAATTACAGGTCGCTCAAAAATTCCTGGGAAGAGAACACACTGTGTCGTGGTATGCTCGGGCACGAAAGCCTCCGGATTGGTCGCAAAACCGCCTTGAAGAAGAGGTTGTGAAAACGCGAATTATTCAGGCTAGCGGTGTGTTGTGGTGTTGATGTGTGGGAGTTTTTGATGCTGGTGGATGCTAGAATTTGGAATGTGGGTTGCAGTGGGAAGATTGCTTGGGTTGGTGTTAGCGCGAGATAGAATTGCATAGCTGCGTTATATATGGTGAGCGATGTGCTGCAGGATTTACGAAGCAGTTTTCATTTTTCGAGAAAGCGGCGCGCGAAGGTTAGGAATGCATCAATCCTTCAAGTGTTTCGATGTTGAAGACGATCATGTGATGAGACGCCCACCATCAGGACGCGGAGCCCGCATTCGTCCAAGAACGTGCCGCGTCATAGCCGGTGCTCTCATGTAGGAGCGATTATCACAGATCCGCTGTTCTTTCATCTGTCGACGCATCTCCCAAGTCACCGCGACCAAACGACGTACCCTCCGCGCTCTAACACTCCTGAAAACCGCGCACAACAGATCGAACTCAGAAGCAAATCGTCTTGTTCATCGTATTCACTTAATGCCCATCGCTTCACTTAATCCTTCTTTTTTGCCCATTCCCCGATATGCGAAATGCCCCTGACCCCCCCACCAACACAAATAGCCTGCATTATTCGTGAAGAGTGATTCGGCGATGATTGTTTTGAGCGCGCGACAATCCGCGAGGAATGGCAGAGATAAGTTGAACTGCAAGACTGATTCTAAAGTTGTTAGTGGAGTTCAAGTTGAGGTTTTGAAGCGAAACGAGACACCCCAACCAGAAGGTTGACGTGTAAGAAGTTCCTGTCGTGGAGAACCTGGACTATCCGCTTTGCGCGCCCAAGCTTAAGGCGAGACGATGAAAGCTTTCACGATAGGGGAACGCTTGAGGCAAGTGCAGCACGATGCGACGCACCGTGACGATAACTTGCGCTCCGAGTTTTAGAAAATGCTCTCGTAAGGTCGCGACTTGCGCCCGGGCGTGGCGGGTCGGGGACAAGTGAAGTCGCATCTCCTGCATCAGCGCATATGCCGCCGCTGTCAGCAGCACGCGGAACGTGTTCGCCAAAAAGTTCGAGCAACTGGTCCGGCCGATCTGCATGCCGTCGTGCAATTCTTTAATCCGGTTTTCGACATCGCCCCGCTGACAGTAAGTCTTCTCGTAAATCCACTGCGGACTCTGTTTTAGGTTGGTGACTACGAAGCGCGGGTTGTCCTTCGGTTCCTTGTTCGTGGCGCGCACCACCTCGGCTTTATAGATGACCCGGCGTTTCCACGGCCAAGTCTTTTTGGTAGCGTACTGGCACTCGCCATAGACGTGTTCGGTTTGGCCGGAGAGCTCCGACGCACGACGAGCCAATTTCATTGCCGATTTCACTTTACGCTTCAACACCGCATTGGCGGCCAGGTTCACGAGGTATTCCACTTTCGGTTCGCAATCCAGAAAATCCAAAACTTCCGGGGATGCGAAGCCGCCGTCGAGTCGCACCCGGAGTTTCGCCTTGGGAAAGGCGTTACCTACTCGTTCGATCAGACGGCGCAGAATCCCCAGCGCACCCAGCGACCCAGTCGCATTGCCCCGCCGCAACACCGCCGCCACCAAGTACTGCTCGGCCTCCTCATTAAAGGTGAGAAAACAAACCATCGGCAAGTAACAGTAGCTATCGTAATGGCGATTGAAAAAGGTGAACTGTTGCTGGCCGTGCGTGGGGTCGTCGGTGGGATCCATATCGATGGTGATCCGCCGGGCGCGACCATGTAGACGCTGGCGATGGCGTTCAATGACGCGGTCCGCAAGAGATTCTGTCATGCGCAACAGTTCCTTGCGATTCGGAGTATTTTCAAAACGCGACAGCGTAGGTTGCGAAGCCAGGTCCTCGCCGGCGACAGGATCCCGACCGACCAGCAGCTTGTGGATCGGATCCCCAGCCAGCCGTGCCGCATCGTTGGCGTCTTCATATCCCAAGGCGATGGCCATGACTCGCTGCGTAATCAATTCACGCAACTCATGCTCCACCTTACCGGGTTGCCGGTCATCTTTCAGACGAGCCGCCAATGCTGAAGTCAGGCCTAACCGTCGCTCGGCAGCCTTCAGCAGAATCGCTCCGCCATCGGAACTGCCCTGCCGTTGATCAAACTTTGCGACCAGCGGTCGATCAAAAATATCTGGAAAAAGGAGACAGTCTGTTGTGGTATGTTCGTTCAAGCGAAGGCCTCACTTGTGGTATCAAACCCGCGTAGACAACGGATTTGTACCATAGCGAGGCCTTTCGTGCTTATGAAATCATGAATTTTCCAGGTTAGACAACGGCTTTGTACCATGAAAGAGGCTTTTCGTGTTTCAAAAACGCGAATTATTCAGGTTAGGCGATATTGGTATCGGGCATCTGTGCCAGCGATATCGGCTTCCGTCTTTTGAAGTTCGGCTTGCGTGAACTCGACGATTGAACCGAGGCCGAGGTTGTAACGAGCCTGCGCCAGACCGAGTGCTAGATCGGCCTGCTCGCGCAATTGCTTTGTTACCGATAGGCGCTCAAAGGAACGATTAGAATCATGCCAGGCGTCTCTAACATCGCGAGCGAGATTGTTCTGAAAATCCAGAAGTCTCTGGCCATTAACGTCAGTTTGTAAGTCAGCGGCCTTTGCACGCGCGTTGTACAAGAATCCGTTGAATACCGGAATGTTGACGTTGACCCCGACGGCTCCGTACCAACTGGGGATAGCGTCGTCGCGCACCGGTGCCTGGCCAACGACTCCTAACGCGGTTATGGTCGGGCGCCACAAGTCGTGTTCAGCACTAGCGGATTTATGTGCCGACTTGACTTCATTTTTCAGCGCCGCTATTTCAGGCCTCTGTTGGAGTGCTTCCACAATCAACGGGTTCACATCCACCGGCGGAGGAACGATGTTCGAAGTCTCTTCGACAAGCTGGAGATTTTGCTGGTCTGGATAGCCAAGAATTGCCGAAAGGGAGGCCACCGACGCATCGTAATTATTCCTGGCTTCAAGCAAGAGCAGCTCCGCACGAGCCTCATCTACCTTCGCGAAGCTCAGGTCGATGTCAGATTTCAGCTTGGCGCCAGTGAGTGCCTGTATTTTGTCGACGAAGGTCTGCCGCGCCTTCACCGTCTCTTGCGCCACCCGCATGAGTGCTTCCGTTTCAAGCGAATTGTAAAACGCCTGATCGACAGCAAGTATGATTTGAGCACGCGTGGCGGCGGCGTTCTCGTCTTCCGCTTTCGCGCCATACTTCGCGCTGGAAAGAAGGTTTGTCGTGCGGCCGAAGTCGGTCAATAACTGTCCGACCGTCACTCCGCCGGCTGCTCGCGGAAACAAGCTGGGGTTATTCAGGTAGCCCGCAGCGATACGACTGCCCGGGTTGGAGTCGACAGCTGTTAGGCTGAGATACGCGTTGGGAAGTAGTGCGGACCGCTGTTCCCTCACGAATTGTTGCGCGACTAAAGCGCGCAGTTCGCCGATGGCAATCTGAGGGTTGTTTCTAACCTGGAAAATTCATGATTTCATAAGCACGAAAGGCCTCGCTATGGTACAAATCCGTTGTCTACGCGGGTTTGATACCACAAGTGAGGCCTTCGCTTGAACGAACATACCACAACAGACTGTCTCCTTTTTCCAGATATTTTTGATCGACCGCTGGTCGCAAAGTTTGATCAACGGCAGGGCAGTTCCGATGGCGGAGCGATTCTGCTGAAGGCTGCCGAGCGACGGTTAGGCCTGACTTCAGCATTGGCGGCTCGTCTGAAAGATGACCGGCAACCCGGTAAGGTGGAGCATGAGTTGCGTGAATTGATTACGCAGCGAGTCATGGCCATCGCCTTGGGATATGAAGACGCCAACGATGCGGCACGGCTGGCTGGGGATCCGATCCACAAGCTGCTGGTCGGTCGGGATCCTGTCGCCGGCGAGGACCTGGCTTCGCAACCTACGCTGTCGCGTTTTGAAAATACTCCGAATCGCAAGGAACTGTTGCGCATGACAGAATCTCTTGCGGACCGCGTCATTGAACGCCATCGCCAGCGTCTACATGGTCGCGCCCGGCGGATCACCATCGATATGGATCCCACCGACGACCCCACGCACGGCCAGCAACAGTTCACCTTTTTCAATCGCCATTACGATAGCTACTGTTACTTGCCGATGGTTTGTTTTCTCACCTTTAATGAGGAGGCCGAGCAGTACTTGGTGGCGGCGGTGTTGCGGCGGGGCAATGCGACTGGGTCGCTGGGTGCGCTGGGGATTCTGCGCCGTCTGATCGAACGAGTAGGTAACGCCTTTCCCAAGGCGAAACTCCGGGTGCGACTCGACGGCGGCTTCGCATCCCCGGAAGTTTTGGATTTTCTGGATTGCGAACCGAAAGTGGAATACCTCGTGAACCTGGCCGCCAATGCGGTGTTGAAGCGTAAAGTGAAATCGGCAATGAAATTGGCTCGTCGTGCGTCGGAGCTCTCCGGCCAAACCGAACACGTCTATGGCGAGTGCCAGTACGCTACCAAAAAGACTTGGCCGTGGAAACGCCGGGTCATCTATAAAGCCGAGGTGGTGCGCGCCACGAACAAGGAACCGAAGGACAACCCGCGCTTCGTAGTCACCAACCTAAAACAGAGTCCGCAGTGGATTTACGAGAAGACTTACTGTCAGCGGGGCGATGTCGAAAACCGGATTAAAGAATTGCACGACGGCATGCAGATCGGCCGGACCAGTTGCTCGAACTTTTTGGCGAACACGTTCCGCGTGCTGCTGACAGCGGCGGCATATGCGCTGATGCAGGAGATGCGACTTCACTTGTCCCCGACCCGCCACGCCCGGGCGCAAGTCGCGACCTTACGAGAGCATTTTCTAAAACTCGGAGCGCAAGTTATCGTCACGGTGCGTCGCATCGTGCTGCACTTGCCTCAAGCGTTCCCCTATCGTGAAAGCTTTCATCGTCTCGCCTTAAGCTTGGGCGCGCAAAGCGGATAGTCCAGGTTCTCCACGACAGGAACTTCTTACACGTCAACCTTCTGGTTGGGGTGTCTCGTTTCGCTTCAAAACCTCAACTTGAACTCCACTAACAACTTTAGAATCAGTCTTGCAGTTCAACTTATCTCTGCCATTCCTCGCGGATTGTCGCGCGCTCAAAACAATCATCGCCGAATCACTCTTCACGAATAATGCAGGCTAAGCGCGATTGTTTCCGCTTCCTTTAACGTCAACGACTTGCTGGCGCTCGAAGAAGCGAGCTGCGCCGTTCGTGCGCTTGTTGAAGGTGTTGACGGTAACTGCGCAACCGCACTCCTCCCGCACAGCAATATCGTCAGTATCACCAGAAGGCAGCTAGACCTCATGCCGGTAGCTCGATCGGATGCGCTTCTTCCTTGCGGTGGACAATCAGATATGCGGCGGGGACGAGGTAGACCGTCACAACCACGGAAACAAGGAGGCCGCCGATAATCGCGCGGGCGAGCGGCGCGTAAGCTTCGCTGCCAGGTTCGATCCCGAGTCCCATTGGAATCAAGCCGAGCAGCGTAGCGAGGGAAGTCATTAGGATGGGGCGGAGCCGCAGGCGTGAAGCAGTCGACACCGCATCCCTAACCTGGAAAATTCATGATTTCATAAGCACGAAAGGCCTCGCTATGGTACAAATCCGTTGTCTACGCGGGTTTGATACCACAAGTGAGGCCTTCGCTTGAACGAACATACCACAACAGACTGTCTCCTTTTTCCAGATATTTTTGATCGACCGCTGGTCGCAAAGTTTGATCAACGGCAGGGCAGTTCCGATGGCGGAGCGATTCTGCTGAAGGCTGCCGAGCGACGGTTAGGCCTGACTTCAGCATTGGCGGCTCGTCTGAAAGATGACCGGCAACCCGGTAAGGTCCTATAAAAGGAAATGTCAAGAGACATTCTTCCCCGTCGGCTCGGTGCCGATACTTTTTTGTCTCGGCATTCAGCCCAACCGTTTGAACGTGCACTCGTGATCGAGTGGCCTTGCTCAGGCGACGTAGTTTCGTGCTTCGTGTCGTCGCACGAAACGAAGAGATCCTTCTTCCTTCCTGTGGTTCCATTGCACTGTCGTGACGGCGCCATTCGTTTCTGAAACATCAAGCCTGACAGTTATCCACTTTGTGAGTGGCAACGCATGGTCCTATCTGAGACTCGTGGCCTATGGCTTTCTTGGATTGTCCGAGAGGGCATAGGGTGGAGTCGGAGACTCGCGTGTTTCAAGCACGGGCCTGACTTTACCGGTTGCTACTTCCTCTCGAATCCGAGCGTCTCAAGAACCCGACAGCTACCGCCAGGAATAGTTCCCAGGTGGAACGGACTCTTTGCCAGAGACGCTCAAGCTGCTTGTTGTTTCAAATAGTTGGCGTCGAAACGTACCTCCTTCTTCCAGACGATCAACGTGATCGCGGCAATCTTCCTCGCCAAGGTCAAGCGCGCCATCGTGGGCTTCCTTCCCTTAGCCAGCAAAGCCTCGTAGAAATCGCGTAGCGGTCCAGCCGCGGTGCTGGCTCTCATAGCTGCACCCTTGAAAATATCTTTGAGGTCGTGGTTGTGATTGTCATTGAGACCCCGCAGGGTGACGGGTTTCTTCGAGCGTTGTAGCTGTCCCTCCACGACGCGGTACTGCGCGCTGTCGTGGGTCTCTAACCCTAGCCCGCTGTAGTTCCACAGTTGCCGCTTGGTGCGAAACCGATGAGGCGTCTGCATCAACGCCACCAAGTGAGCCGCCCGAAGCGGACCAATACCAGGAATCTGGCATAGCAACTTCGTCGCACGGTGCTTCCTCGCCTCGGCCAACAGTTCTTTCCGGGCTTGTTGGCGCACCAGCCGCAGGGCGTCGAGTTGCTGGTAGTAAAGTTCTGCCCGCCGGCGCACACCTGCTTCGTGGATCTTGGCGAGCCATTCCGAACGGTGATGCGGTGCGTAGCCGACATTATTCACGAAGAGTGATTTCGTGAGCGATTTTTCTGTTTTTCTTCAGTCGTAAGACCCTACTTGACCACGCGAAACTTTCCGGGAAACCGAATGCTTGATTCTGAAGCATTTAGGTAAGTCGCGAGGCACAATTTTCGCTGAAAAGGTGATACCTGTATCATCGCGTGACGAGTAAAAATTTCCTGCGACCTTCCGACGTTTCGCTGGCCGACTAGCCGCTTCGTGCGCCCAAGTTCAAAGCGAGGCGATGGAAGCTATGACGATAAGGAAACGACCGCGGCAAGTGCAGCACGATGCGACGCACCGACGCGATCACGTGAGCTCCGAGTTTCAGAAAACGCTCTCGCAACGTGGAGACTTGTGCACGCGCAGAAGCGGTGCCGGCCAGGCCGGAGCGTAGTTCCTGCATCAACACGTAGGCTGCCGCGGTCATCAAGACACGCAACTGATTGGCCCAGAAGCTCGTGCAACTGGTGCGTCCGATTTCCATCCCGTAATGCAGTTCCTTGATCCGGTTTTCGAGGTCCCCTCGTTGACAATAGACCTCCTCGTAGAGCCACTGTGGACTCTGCTCCATGTTGGTCACCACGAAGCGCGGATTGTCCTTGGGTTTCTTGCCCTTCGCCCGCACCACCTCCGCTTTATAAATGACGCGACGTTTCCACGGCCAGGTCTTGCGCGTCCGGTACTGACATTCAGCGTAGACATGCTCGGTCTGCCCGGAGATCTTCGAATCACGACGGACGCATTTCATGGCCGGCTCGGCTTTACGCTTCAACACCGCATTACTTGCGAAATTGACGAGGTATTCCACTTTCGGCTCGCAGTCCAAAAAATCCAGAACTTCCGGCGCTGCGAAACCTCCATCCAAGCGCACCCGGATCTTGGCCTTCGGAAAAGCTTCCGTCAGCCGCTCGATCAAACGGCGCAGCAGTCCCACTGCTCCCGCCGAGCCCGGTGCGTTCCCCGGACGCAACACCGCGGTGACCAAATACTGCTCCACCTCGTGGTTGAAGGTCAGAAAACCTACCATCGGTAGGTAGCAGTAGGTGTCGTAATGCCAATTGAAAAACGTCAACTGTTGCGCACCATGCGTAGGATCGTCGGTCGGATCCAGATCCAGGGTGATCAGCCGAGCGCGACCGCGCAGCCGCTGGCGATGGCGTTCGATTACCGTGTCCGCCAGGGCTTCGGCCATGCGAAACAATTCTTTACGATCCACGCTATTTTCAAACCGCGAAAGGGTCGGCTGCGAAGCCAAATCTTCCCCTTCCACGGGATCACGACCGACCAGGAGTTTGTGCACCGGGTCGCACGCCAGTCGGGCGGCATCGTTGGCATCTTCGTAGCCACAGGCGATGGCCATAACCCGCTGCGTGAGTAGCTCATCGATTTCGTGACGGACCTTAGCCTCTTGGCGGTCGTCTTTCAGACAAGCTGCCAACGCCGTTATTAAACCCAACTCGCGGTCGGCGGCTTTGAGCAACACTGCTCCCCCATCGGAGCTGCCTTGCGATTGATCAAACTTGGCAATTACAGGTCGCTCAAAAATTCCTGGGAAGAGAACACACTGTGTCGTGGTATGCTCGGGCACGAAAGCCTCCGGATTGGTCGCAAAACCGCCTTAGACAACGGCTTTGTACCATGAAAGAGGCTTTTCGTGTTTCAAAAACGCGAATTATTCAGGGTAGACTTGCGTCCCGGCACAGGGAATGGCCCAGCCCCGATACAATGCCTTGAGTCGATTCATCACCCGCCCGAGATCCTTGGTGATCGTCAAATAACTACGGGACAATTCCTTCAACATGCGCAGGCCATGTTCTCCGTGATACACCGAACTGAGTTTGCTCATGTACAACAGTTCGGCCAGCTTGCGTGCGTCGATGCGGTCGCTCTTGCTGCCTTCTTTCAGCAACGCATTCTTTCGCGGATTACACACTACGAGTTCCGTCACGTGCGGCTTCAGCAGATCGTACAACCAGCCGGCCCAAGTGCCTTCTTCAAACGTGAGGTGCACATCTCCACGCAGGCCGTCGATAAACTGCAGAATGGTGCTCGCTTTGGTCTCGATGACGCATTCCATCACCACCTTGCCGGCGAAATTTATGACGGCGATCGAAATGCTTTCCTTGTGTACGTCCATGCCGATATATTTAGTGCTAGTCATAGAGGGTGTTCCTTTCTTGTAGGAAATGAGCCGAGCACTCAAAACTTACACCAAAGGGGCGCCCTTTTATAATGTGTGGAGCATGAGTTGCGTGAATTGATTACGCAGCGAGTCATGGCCATCGCCTTGGGATATGAAGACGCCAACGATGCGGCACGGCTGGCTGGGGATCCGATCCACAAGCTGCTGGTCGGTCGGGATCCTGTCGCCGGCGAGGACCTGGCTTCGCAACCTACGCTGTCGCGTTTTGAAAATACTCCGAATCGCAAGGAACTGTTGCGCATGACAGAATCTCTTGCGGACCGCGTCATTGAACGCCATCGCCAGCGTCTACATGGTCGCGCCCGGCGGATCACCATCGATATGGATCCCACCGACGACCCCACGCACGGCCAGCAACAGTTCACCTTTTTCAATCGCCATTACGATAGCTACTGTTACTTGCCGATGGTTTGTTTTCTCACCTTTAATGAGGAGGCCGAGCAGTACTTGGTGGCGGCGGTGTTGCGGCGGGGCAATGCGACTGGGTCGCTGGGTGCGCTGGGGATTCTGCGCCGTCTGATCGAACGAGTAGGTAACGCCTTTCCCAAGGCGAAACTCCGGGTGCGACTCGACGGCGGCTTCGCATCCCCGGAAGTTTTGGATTTTCTGGATTGCGAACCGAAAGTGGAATACCTCGTGAACCTGGCCGCCAATGCGGTGTTGAAGCGTAAAGTGAAATCGGCAATGAAATTGGCTCGTCGTGCGTCGGAGCTCTCCGGCCAAACCGAACACGTCTATGGCGAGTGCCAGTACGCTACCAAAAAGACTTGGCCGTGGAAACGCCGGGTCATCTATAAAGCCGAGGTGGTGCGCGCCACGAACAAGGAACCGAAGGACAACCCGCGCTTCGTAGTCACCAACCTAAAACAGAGTCCGCAGTGGATTTACGAGAAGACTTACTGTCAGCGGGGCGATGTCGAAAACCGGATTAAAGAATTGCACGACGGCATGCAGATCGGCCGGACCAGTTGCTCGAACTTTTTGGCGAACACGTTCCGCGTGCTGCTGACAGCGGCGGCATATGCGCTGATGCAGGAGATGCGACTTCACTTGTCCCCGACCCGCCACGCCCGGGCGCAAGTCGCGACCTTACGAGAGCATTTTCTAAAACTCGGAGCGCAAGTTATCGTCACGGTGCGTCGCATCGTGCTGCACTTGCCTCAAGCGTTCCCCTATCGTGAAAGCTTTCATCGTCTCGCCTTAAGCTTGGGCGCGCAAAGCGGATAGTCCAGGTTCTCCACGACAGGAACTTCTTACACGTCAACCTTCTGGTTGGGGTGTCTCGTTTCGCTTCAAAACCTCAACTTGAACTCCACTAACAACTTTAGAATCAGTCTTGCAGTTCAACTTATCTCTGCCATTCCTCGCGGATTGTCGCGCGCTCAAAACAATCATCGCCGAATCACTCTTCACGAATAATGCAGGCTAATAGATTTTCCTTCTTGCCGTAAATGCCGAACGAACTCAACGATCAGAATGCTGTTGGATACCACGATCCCGACCATCATCACGATGCCCATTAGCGACATGACGTTGAGCGTTGTGTTCGTGGCTAGGAGAAATAACAGCACACCGGCCAATCCAGGCGGCACTGCCAAGAGAATGATGAACGGGTCCTTCCATGAATCGAATTGCGCGACCAAAATCAGAAACACCAACACCACCGAAAGAATCAGCCCGACGCCAAAGCTCTTGAACGATGCGCGCATACCCTGCACGGAACCGCGCAGCGTTACCCGAACGCCTTCCGGTAGCTTCGTGTTTTTGAGGATTTCATCGATCTGCGAGCTGATCTTGCCAAGGTCCTCATTCTTCGGCGCGACGTACAAGTCAATCACTCGAAACAATTGATAGTGATCTACCTCGGTCGGGGACGCGATGGTTTGTACGTTCACGATCGAGTCCAGGTAAGTCGGCTGCAGGAGCTTGAGGCCACGCAACGGGATTTGCTTCAAGTCAGTGATGGTGCTTACCGCATCCTCGGGATATTGCACGGTCAGAAGATATGGGTTCCCGCTTTTCGGGTCGATCCAGTAGTTCGGCGCAATCATGCCGTTGGAGGTCAGCGCCGTGATCACGTTGTCGACCACTTCCTTTTGTGAAAGCCCCAACTGGGCTGCTTTCTCGCGGTCGACATCGAGTTCGAGGGCCGGATAGTTTACATCCTGTGGAATAAGAACATCACTTACACCAGTGAGGCGCCTCACCTGTGCGGCGATCTTCGAGGCCACTGCGTAACTGGCATCCATGTCGTTTCCACTGACTTGAATATCAATCGGCGCGGGCAAGCCCAGATTGAGCACGGCATCGACGAGACCACCGGACTGAAAGTACGTCGAAAGCTGAGGAAGTTCCTGTTGAATGCGCTCCCTCACGCGCCTCATGTATTCATAGCTTCCGACCTTGTGTCCCTCGCGCAGACTGGCTTGCACGAACGCCGTGTGCGGCGCGGAATTCGGCGTGTAAATCGCAGAAAAATCGGTGGTGATTCCGATATTTGACACGACAATTTGCAGCTCGTCCTTGGGAATCACTTGTCGAATAATTTCCTCCACTTGCTTAACGTACCGTTCGGTCAACTCCACGCGCGTCCCGGTCGGAGCCTTCAGATTTATCAAGAATTGACCGGCATCGGTGCGGGGGAAGAACGAAACACCAAGGAACGGATACAAAGAGAGCGTGAGCAGGGAAACTCCTGCGAGGCCGACGACCGTCGCCACTGGGCGCAGCAGAGATTTCGCCAGCGTTTTGTCGTACTTCCCCAGCATTACCCCAAAATAATGGTTGAACCCTGTGACGATTCCTCCCAATCCTCTGCGAGGTCCAGCACCCACGTCTTCGTGGGTTTCGTGTTTGTGAATTAGCTTTGCGCAGTAGAGCGGGACAACCGTCATGGCAACAAGGTACGAAGCCAGGAGTGAAAGAATCACGGCAGACGCCAGCGCGATAAACAAGAAGCGGCTTACTCCGTAAAGGAATACCACTGGAAAGAACACGACGCCGGTGGTCAGTGTGGCAGACAGTACGGCGAGAGAAACTTCACTGCCGCCTTTTTCCGCAGCGACCTCGGGTGTCTCGCCATGCTCGAGATGCCGGTAAATGTTCTCCAGCACAATGACCGAGTTATCGATCAAGCGGGAGAAAGCCAGTGCCAATCCGCCGAGCACCATGGTGTTGACCGTGCCCCCACCGATGCTGATCGCGAGAAACGCTGCCAACGCGGAAAGCGGGATCGATAGGAACACTGCCGCCGTGGCGCGCATGCTTCCTAGAAAGAGGAGGATCATCAATCCGGTCAGGACCAGACCGATTGCGCCCTCGTGCATCAGGTTGTCGATCGCTGTCTTGACGAAGACCGACTGGTCGAAGACGACGCGCGTAATCAATTGTTTGGGAATGTCCACAAGATGCTTCAGCGCATCTCGGATGCCGTCAACCACGGCGATCGTGTTGGTATCGCCGCCCTGCTTGAGAATTGGCAAATAGACGGATGGCTGGCCGTCCACACGGACGATATTGGTCTGAATAGCCTGCGCGTCCACAGCCTTACCGACATCGGCAACCAAAACGGAGGATTGGCCGATGGTCTTCAGCGGCATGGTATTGATGAGGCTCGCGGTGGGTACTTGCGCGTTTGAGTAGAGGTTGTAGTCGAAAGGTCCGATCTTAACGTCCCCGGCCGGAAGAATGAGGTTGCTATCGTTCACTTGGCGCACGACGTCCATTGGGCTCAGTTGATGGGCCTGCAGTTTGAGCGGGTCGACATACACCATAATCTGCCGATACTTGCCGCCAAATGGTTGGGGCACAGAGGCGCCTGGAACGTTGGCGATCTGGTTTCGTACATTGTATTGCCCGAGATCATGCAGCTTTGTCTCGTTCAATCCCTGTCCCTTCAGCGTAATCAGGCAAACCGGAAGACTCGAAGCATCGAACTTAAGCACCACCGGCGGAAGCGTACCGGGAGGCAGGCGGCGCAGGTCGGCCATGGCCAAATTCGAAACGGTGCTCAAGTCCGCGTCCGCGTTGGTGCCAGCCTGGAAGTAAATCTTGATGAGGCTGACGCCCGGGAGCGAGCGCGATTCGATGTGATCAACACCACTCGCCAAGGTAAAAAAACGCTCGAAGGGATTGGTAATATTTGTTTCGATCTGCTGAGGCGGCATACCGGAATAAAACGTTGCGACTACGACGACGGGAATGTTGATGGATGGAAAGAGGTCAACCGGCATACGCACGAGCGTTACCGTCCCAACGATGGCGACGACAAGGCAAGCTACGATAATGAAGGATGCATGTTTGATCGAGAACCCAGACATTAATTGCCTTCCCCCGTTTTCAAATACTCATCGCCGATCTCTTTTGGTTGAATTTTCTGTCCGCTCTGAAATTGGCTGCGGTTTCCAATAATCACGCGGTCTCGTTCAGTCAGGCCCTCAATCACTTCTACGTACTCCTTGCCCTGAATCCCTAGCTTGATGTGCCGTTCCTCGACGATATTCTTGGGATCGACCGCGAGAACCGTCGCATCGTTCTTGTTCTGCGCGACTGCTTGGAGCGGAACGAGCAGGGCATTTTGGTTCCCGCTCACTTTCAGCGCGGTTTCCGTGAACATCCCCGGTAAGAGGCGCCCACTTCTGTTCTCGAAATCTATCTCGGTCTCCATGGTCCGGGTTTGCATGTCTAAGGAACCTGCAAAACGCGAGACTTTCCCGACGAAATCCTTGTTGAGAGCCTGCACGCGTACTTTGACGGGATCGCCCAGATGAATTTGTGCCGCGATCGATTCGGGAATGGGCAACACCAGGCGCAGTTTTGAGACTTGCGCGAGCCGCACTACGGGCATCGACTGTGTGCTCGACGACGTGCCCGCTGCGATCAGTGCTCCCGTGTCCGCGTAGCGCAGCGTAATTACGCCGGCATATGGGGCTACGATGCGCGTGTAATTGGACAAAGCTTCGTACTGCTTTTGCGTCGCCTCCGCCACTTCCAAAGCCTGCTGCGCGGCCGAGAGCGCCGCCTGTGCGCTCGACAACTGCGCTTCAGACCCGAGATCTTTGGCCTGGGCATCGTCGACTTCCTGCTGGGCTACCAGGCCTTCCTTTTGCTGCGCGGCCTGGTTCAGCCTGCTGTACATGGCGTGCGAGGCTGCATGTGTGGACTTCGCGCGCTCAACATCGCCTTGCGCGCGTCGAATTTCCTCTTTGGCCCTCCGAGCAGCTGCATCGGCCCCAGTCAATTCGGCTTGCAGTTCGGAAACCTCTAAAATTGCCAGCGTTTGGCCTTCTTTCACATGATCGCCGACGTCGACATTTATGTTTTTGATGTATCCGGCAACTTTCGCGTGAATGTCGACGTCCTGGAACGCCTTGAACGCCCCGGCAATCATCAGCGTGTCCCCGATTTGTCCGCGCTCGACCCTCGCAACTGTCGCTGGCATCTCGGCAGTGGTGGTGATCGGGTGGTTCTGATTATTGGCTTCGGCGGGGGCGCGTTGAACCCGGCGCAGCGCGATAAAACCAATGAAAACTAGAATTCCGGCAACGAAAGGCACAATTTGTTTTCGTGTCATACCTATCCTCGGCGAATTCCGAAATCCGGCAAGATCCGACGGTGCCGGTTCAGACGTCTGCACAATCTTCTAATGGCTCTGCCCAGCAATGCGTAACCGCTATAGCACAGCGGTGAAGCCAAACTTTGTTGAAGAAATCTCAGAACCGACGACCGTGCTCGGAAGGTTCGGAAACAGCAGGAAGGAGAACCTCGGCATCGGTCGACTCCCGTCGGCAAACTTATCGCTCACGATTTCTCATCATCAGTTCTCGGCGCTCGTCAATCTAGCAACTGCAATGCCAGAGTTCACACCTGTGATGGAGTGTTACAAAGCCTTTATTTCTTTAAGAAGGAAGCGACACTGACCAACGGGAATGTATTTTCGTCACAGAAATGTAAAGAAAGCGAACAGGCGGCGTGAAGAAATCAACCACGAAGATACGGATACTTTGACAGACGGAAATGACTCGGCCGGACGGAAAGAAGCGTCCGGAAAGCTCGCTCGTAAGGTGCTATGCTGCGCGAATGACGACGTTGTCGTTTGTAATTTTCCTATGGATTGGATCGCTCGTGGCCGGACTGCTCGGTGCATTGACGGGACTTGGGGGTGGTGTCGTAATCGTCCCGCTTCTCGTTTTTGGTTTTGGCGTAGATATTCGCTATGCCATGGGAGCCTCGCTCATATCCGTAATCGCGACCTCTTCTGGTGCTTCCGCAGCGTATGTCAAGGAGGGATACTCGAATCTGCGTATCGGCATGTTCTTGGAGATAGCCACGACGTTGGGCGCGCTATTCGGAGCCTACCTAGCCGTAAGACTGGCGACCAACCTCATTGGAGTCGTCTTCGGTGCGGTCTTAATACTCTCAGCGCTCTTGTCCTTCCGCGAAAAACCGGAGCAGGCGCATGAAGTCAAACCGAACCGACTTGCGCGCCGATTGAATATGGATTCGGATTATCCGACCCCTGACGGCCGCAAGTCATACCACGTGAGAAATGTGCCGGCCGGGTTTGGGGTCATGTTTGGAGCCGGCGCTCTTTCCGGATTACTGGGAATTGGCTCTGGCGCATTTAAGGTGCTAGCCATGGACCAAGTCATGAAAATCCCATTCAAGGTTTCCACGACGACCAGTAATTTCATGATCGGCGTAACTGCAGCTGCGAGCGCGGGTATATATTTACGAAAAGGATTTATCGATCCGGTGTTGGCGATGCCAGTTGTGCTTGGAGTGTTGATTGGCTCGCTGATTGGTACTCGCGTTCTAGTCAGGGCACAATCTCATTGGTTACGGGTTGTATTTAGTCTAGTGATCGTGGTGTTGGGAATTGAAATGATCTACGGCGCGTTAACCGGGAGACTCTGAGTGAAACAAGCAACTTGGAATGATGCAAAGGTTGAACAAATCGTAGGCAGATTGCTGCAGATCGGAGTTTCCCTTGCTGGGTTTGTTGTTCTTGTCGGCGGCATTCTCTATTTATTTGGCAACGCGCACGTGCCCCTGAATTACCGGTCTTTTCAAGGCGAACCCGCTGCGCTAAGCAGCCTGCGTCCAATTATTGGCGGCGCGGCGCATCTGGACAGTCGAGGAGTGATCCAGTTAGGACTCCTTCTGCTCATCGCAACACCTGTCGCTCGGGTTGCGTTTTCCGTCATTGCCTTCGCGATGGAGCGCGATCGCACTTACGTAGTAGTCACTCTCATCGTGCTCGGAATCCTTCTCTATAGCCTATCGGGCGCTACCCTCTAGCCGCGTCGAATTCCGCAATACACTGAAACTAGGCTCGCCATCTGATGTGCCACTTCCCGGCTGATCCGACCGCCTCAATTCTTGATTGCTCCGGTCGGATCGCTCCCAAGAAATTTGGAAATGTGGGCATTCGCAAGTGGCGAAGACCTCACTTGCTTTCGGGTTGGCATCGTTCAGCGCGAGACTAGAAATCTGCCATAAAGCTGCGTTACTCATTTATGGCTGACGCGATGTGCTCGCCAGGAACTTTACGAAGCACGTTATTCACTTTTTCGAGAAAAGCGGCTGCGGCGAACGGCTTAGGAAATGCATCAAATCCTTCAAGTGTCATTCGATGTTGAAGACGATCATCGTCGATGAGACCGCCCACCATCAGGACGCGGAGCCCCCTGCATTTCGTCCGAAGAAACGTGGCCGCGTCATAGCCCGGAATGCTCTCAATGTAGGAGCGAATTATCAACAGATCCGGCCTGGATTCTTTCAGTCTGTCGACTGCATCTCCCAAGTCACCGGCGACCAAAACGACGTACCCTCCGCGCTCTAACACTTCCTGAAAAACCGGGCGCACAACAGGATCGGAACTCAGAAGCAGAATCGTCTTGTTCATCGTATTCAGGGCTTAATGCCCAGTCGCGTTCACTTAATGCCTTCTTTTTGGTTGCGCCTAGTTCCCCGAGATCGCCTAGTGCGAAATTGCCCCTTTGACTTCCTGGTCGGTTTTCGTGCTCACCCGCAAGAGCATGCCTGCTCCGCTCGGAATCTTGAGCTTGCCGTTGTTAGAAGTTAAGGCAATCACACCCCTAGCCGCATTATTCGTGAAGAGTGATTCGGCGATGATTGTTTTGAACGTGCGACAATCCGCGAGGAATGGCAGAGATAAGTTGAACTGCAAGACTGATTCTAAAGTTGTTAGTGGAGTTCAAGTTGAGGTTTTGAAGCGAAACGAGACACCCCAACCAGAAGGTTGACGTGTAAGAAGTTCCTGTCGTGGAGAACCTGGATTATCCGCTTTGCGCGCCCAAGCTTAAGGCGAGACGATGGAAGCTTTCACGATAGGGGAACGCTTGAGGCAAGTGCAGCACGATGCGACGCACCGTGACGATAACTTGCGCTCCGAGTTTTAGAAAATGCTCTCGTAAGGTCGCGACTTGCGCCCGGGCGTGGCGGGTCCCGGCCAGGCGAAGGCGCATCTCCTGCATCAGCGCATATGCCGCCGCTGTCAGCAGCACGCGGAACGTGTTCGCCAAAAAGTTCGAGCAACTGGTCCGGCCGATCTGCATGCCGTCGTGCAATTCTTTAATCCGGTTTTCGACATCGCCCCGCTGACAGTAGGTCTTCTCGTAAATCCACTGCGGACTCTGTTTTAGGTTGGTGACTACGAAGCGCGGGTTGTCCTTCGGTTCCTTGTTCGTGGCGCGCACTACCTCGGCTTTGTAGATGACCCGGCGTTTCCACGGCCAAGTCTTTTTGGTAGCGTACTGGCACTCGCCATAGACGTGTTCGGTTTGGCCGGAGAGCTCCGACGCACGACGAGCCAATTTCATTGCCGATTTCACTTTACGCTTCAACACCGCATTGGCGGCCAGGTTCACGAGGTATTCCACTTTCGGTTCGCAATCCAGAAAATCCAAAACTTCCGGGGATGCGAAGCCGCCGTCGAGTCGCACCCGGAGTTTCGCCTTGGGAAAGGCGTTACCTACTCGTTCGATCAGACGGCGCAGAATCCCCAGCGCACCCAGCGACCCAGTCGCATTGCCCCGCCGCAACACCGCCGCCACCAAGTACTGCTCGGCCTCCTCATTAAAGGTGAGAAAACAAACCATTGGCAAGTAACAGTAGCTATCGTAATGGCGATTGAAAAAGGTGAACTGTTGCTGGCCGTGCGTGGGGTCGTCGGTGGGATCCATATCGATGGTGATCCGCCGGGCGCGACCATGTAGACGCTGGCGATGGCGTTCAATGACGCGGTCCGCAAGAGATTCTGTCATGCGCAACAGTTCCTTGCGATTCGGAGTATTTTCAAAACGCGACAGCGTAGGTTGCGAAGCCAGGTCCTCGCCGGCGACAGGATCCCGACCGACCAGCAGCTTGTGGATCGGATCCCCAGCCAGCCGTGCCGCATCGTTGGCGTCTTCATATCCCAATGCGATGGCCATGACTCGCTGCGTAATCAATTCACGCAACTCATGCTCCACCTTACCTGGTTGCCGGTCATCTCTCAGACAAGCCGCCAATGCTGAAGTCAGGCCTAACCGTCGCTCGGCAGCCTTCAGCAGAATCGCTCCGCCATCGGAACTGCCCTGTCGTTGATCAAATTTCGCGACCACCGGTCGATCAAAAATATCTGGAAAAAGGAGACAGTCTGTTGTGGTATGTTCGGACAAGCGAAGGCCTCACTTTTGGTCTCAAATCTGCCTAGACAACGGATTTGTACCATAGCGAGGCCTTTCGTGCTTATGAAATCATGAATTTTCCAGGCTAGGATCGGTTCGGCCAGCATGAGCGATAGAAATGTGATCGAGGCCGTAGGCTCCGCAGGCATCGGAGGAGAATACCCATAGGGACTGTGGAAAGTTATTGCCATCTACAGCGCCTCGGCACTTTGTACCTTCCTTAGCTCTTACTTGGCCGAGGACGCCGTCGACGCCCGCTTTTCCCACAACTTGATCTGAGTTGTCCGCAGTTGTGACCGGTCCCCCTACCCCGTAAACCACGTCGCCCCCCACTTGCACTGTAGTCAACGCGTAGAAGTTGTCGCCTTCTCCAGGAGCGGTTGTAGGTGTCTGCGCATCGAGTACTTCCATGAAACCGGCGATGGCTCGCAGATTTGTGACGATAGAGACGGTCTGATGCGAGAAGACTAGTTTGTCAAACTGGAGGGAGATACGAGCTTTTGCGCCGGCGGTTGCTTGAGTCACTTCGACAATGTGGCCTATGATCTTACTGCCTCCTTTTATTTTCCCGCCCGAAGCCAGTAGTACGGTCTGCATTATCCTGCCCGTGATAACTTGGCCTGGCTTATACGTTGCAGACGAAATGGTAGAGTTCAAGCGAACCGGTAATATGGTTCCACTCGCAACAATGAGCGCCCTATCGTCTGCCTTAGCAAGCTGGACCACGAGTGTTATGAAGAACAGTGTGATCGGAAGCCGCCAGACTGCGTCTCCAAAACCGTGACCTTTTCCTCCTAGTTTCATGATGACCTCCCACAAAGTCTGGTTGTTCTTGCGCCCTCGCGAGCATGGAATGCCTTTCCCTCACGGCGCGCTTGGCGTCGCCAGTGGGGTGTGCGGTTCGACCAAACCTAGAGTTGCGATTTTGCTTCGGAATCGAGTTCTCATTGGTTGGCAAGCTCTCGTCGGGAGGGCAGTACCTCGTTCGTATTCGACGGGTTGCGAGCCGGCGAGCCCGGAACAAAGATACCTTCACCGCGGATGTGGAGATGCCTAGCTTTTGCGCGGCATCCTTTGGGTCAACACCGTCGATATCACAAAGGTGTACTACGGATCGATATCTCGGAGGTAGCTCTTGCACAGCTTCATATAGAATGCGGGACCTTTCCAAGCGAGCGCACTCCTCCTCGGGACTAGGGCCGGGGTCCAAGTAGAGCTCGTCCATAGTCCATTCGCCTTCATTTACGAGGTCTCCCTCCGAAGGGCGCTGTGGGCGGCACTTCATCCTACGCACATGCGTCAGCGCGGAATTCCTGACAATGCTGTGCAGCCAAGTGGAAAACGCCGAGCGTCCCTGGAATTGTTTCAGATTCCTGAAAGCCGAGAGAAGTCCCTCCTGGAGCGCATCCTCGGAATCTTGTGGATTTCGCAGCAGCTGCCTTGCTGCCGTCCGGAGTCGTGGCATGCAGGAAGCGAAGAGCTCACCCAGTTCGGTGTCATTCATGTTGACCGGGAGAGTTGACGGCCTTTGAATCTCCAAGCTGGGCGTGCTGTGCTCTTCGGATAGCAAGTTACCTCCTTGGGGGTACGTCTGCATCGCTCTCTGAGCTACTCAATTTGTGTGCAACGGTGATTCCAATCGGAAACCAACTCGTCGTGCCATTCGCTACCGGCACGTCTCAGGGAAATGTCGGCATGGGGATTCCCTTGCGTAAGACGAAGAGAATAGAGCCAGAAAGCGAAGATTTGCGTCCGAGCTTGCATTTCCAATAGGTTCTTGCGCGCGACTCCAGAATCACCGGCTGGGGTGATCTAGTGCTAGGCCAGTCGTTCGTTTTCTTTACAAGTAGCGTTCGTTTTTTGCACATCCTCAAATATCCGACGAATCTCATTACCGTTGACAGTACCGTTGTTGCAGAAGAGGAAGGACTTAGTCCGCATCAAAATCGTCGCTGGACGTGGCACTTCGTTTGCACTGGGGAAGATTGCTTCATTTTTCGCGATCTCTGGCATGGCGGTGTCTAAACACAAGGAGCAGGACAGATGCCTAGAATCTCTGCTTACGGCATTTTTCGGTTCACATTCCTTTTTGGAGTGAGCGCTGCGTACTTGATGTTCTTCACCTAACTGGCGAATTGCGGTTGGCTTAAACGGATTCGACCAAGTGGAAGGATGTGCGACGCGCTTTACAGGCTTGTAGGAGAACATGATGCAATCTATCTGTGGAAAGGTCACTGAGTTCTTGCGCGACGCAGTAGGCCGTGTAAAAGGCATCGTCCTTGATGGTGGAGAGGAAATTTGTTTTTCAGCAGACCAGGAGGGTGACGTCGCAGAGGTCGCTACGCTCAACGCAAGTATCCAAATCATGTTCGACTTCCAGAACGGCAGCAAAGAGCAAGGAGTTCTGACTGCCACGCAGATCACCAACCTGGATTCGAAGCAATCGGCAAGTTTGCCGGGCCCCGTGTGCCTACGCAAACCAGGGATACCGTCGGAGACCACCCCTGAAACGACGGCATCCCTGGCCCACCTTAGGATGTTGGAGAAGGATGGTCCGGCGGGAAGCGATTCGCATAGCGAAGGAAACCCCGATCCTATTGGGCTTTTGCTCGAGAAGATGGCCTCTCAACCTCGGCCATCACGGCACGTCTCGGATGAGGATCTACAGCGGAGCCATGTGCCCCTTCCGCGCGCCTTGAGAAGCGACGCGGCTATGGAAATTGAACATGCTTACGACAGCTTGCATCGTATTCAGGCAATTCTGGCATATCTGAACATCATGAAGCGTCAGATTCACGGCATGAGCCAGGTGCACGAGGAGGCAAAGCATACGTACGAGCAAGCACTCTCGCGGCATGCGGCACGGGACTTTGAGGGGGCACGGGAATTTGCCAGAGCTTCTGGATGCCTCTCGCGCGTAGTTGAAGGTGTTATCTCTAGATCGCTTCGTTCGGACACCAGTTATCCATCTATTGTTTCGCCTCCCCCGGAGCACAAGGGCGCCTGTGAGGACTCAAGCCGCGTGCACGATGACCTAAGCGCAGTCGAGGATGTTCTTTCTCGGATTCATTGGCTCATGGAAAACGGGACACTCCCACTCGAGGACCGCGAGCAGGTGAGGAGAATCGCGGCGTGGGGCAACGCGTTTTACCAACAAGCCCGCCGAATGTTCCAGCGCGGAGTTCACGAGGATGCGACGGAACTCGCCCTAGCCGCAGTCGATGCAGCCCATTCTGCAGAACACATCTGTCGAAATTGGTATGTAGCCCACGCGGCTGATTCTCCGCATCACACGATCCCCGCCGGTCGTCCGCCGCAAGCTTAGTTAGGTATTCCTATAGAACAGCCCTTCGATGGAATTGCTATGATAGAACGAGTGGAGAGGGGTGAGACGCTGGTGTCGAGACTTCCGCTCTCGAAACTGAGTTTCCGATGGCAAATCACGCTTTTGGGAACGCTTGTTCTTGTTCTCTTTCTTTCCGTCCTTTTTGCCACTTTTGCAACCCTCCGATACACAAGATCGGCCGTCCTGAGCGGCGAAAAAAAACAGCTCATTGCAATTACGCAAAATTTAGCTCGCGAATATGACGACAAAGCAGAATTCTCGCGGCAGAACAGTGAACCGCCGCCTTTGAACAATCCAGCGGCAGCATCCTCACGCGAAGTTCTCGCACTGTTGAGTCGAGTAGTCTTACAGAACATCGAGGGTCTGAGGGGCGGGTTCTATGCGAAAGCGGGAGATACGCTCCTCGGAGAATCGGTCTCGACCGCTGAGAGATCGCCGGAGCATTCGGGGAATGAGAACTCCGCTGGAGAGGAAAGAAAAGTCATCCTCGAGGTGGCCCAAAGTGCCGTGGAAACCCATCAAACTTCGGAGCAAGTCCTCTCAAACGCTGCGAACACTGTCTTAATCGAAGCGGTCCCCATTCGTGACGGCTATTCTATTGTTGGCAGCGCGTGGACTGTCAAGCGCTTGGGGGTTCTCCCCGGAGCAAATCGGTTCCGGGCTTACCTCATTACCGTTGGGCTGGGCATCGCTGCTTTAGCTAGCGTCCTCTTGACACTACTGGTCATTCGCAACTTGCAGGGCGGGGTACGAAAGATCGAGAGCGGATTACAGGGTCTCGAACGAAACTTGGCCTCACAAATTGAGTCTGATAGCGATCCCGAAGAGATTCAGCGGATCGCCCAAGCCATCAACCGCTTGGGAGTTGCCCTCAAGGAAAATATTCAGCGGGAAAAACAGATCGAGAGTCAGCTAAGGCATGCAGAGCGCCTTGCTAGTCTGGGCAGATTGGTTGCAGGCGTAGCGCACGAAGTACGGAATCCACTGGCGACGATACGGCTGAGAGTCCAGATGTGTCGCCGCGATTCTGAGAAGCTGCACGTAAAGGAATCGTGCTCCGTCGCCCTCGAAGAAATAGAACGGCTCAACGGCATGGTCAACCGTTTATTGAGCTTTGCAAGGCCCGTTCAACTCCATCGGGAGCCTGCTGATTTGAGAAACCTACTTGAAGAACGGATGGAGTCCTTCCGGGACTCGGCCGAGAAGCACGGCATCACGCTAACCACTGAACTGCCCCAGAACGATGTTTCGTTGCAAGTAGACAAGGACCGCATGGCTCAGGTATTCGACAATGTCATTCAGAATGCAATCGAAGCGATGGCCGAAGGGGGTGGAACGCTTTCCGTGACGCTGGCGTCTCAACCAGATAAGGCGGATAACGGAAACGGAGTATGCGTCGAGTTTCGAGATACTGGGAGTGGTATGAAGTCCTCTGTTATCGGTCATGTGTTCGATCCGTTTTTCACCACAAAACCAACTGGGACCGGACTCGGTCTATCGATCTGCCACGAACTCGTGCAGGCTCATGGAGGGGACATTCAACTGGAGAGCGCGGAAGGTCGTGGGACGAGCGTAAGGATCACGATTCCGGCGTGTCATACTTAAGTTCGTGAAGGGTTGCTCCTGGGATCGAAACAAAATGAGCTCCACAATTCTCATCGTCGACGACGAGGCTAACTTGCGCAAGACGCTCGCCCAGATCCTCAGCACTCGCGGATATTCCGTGCTCGAGGCCGATGACGGGGCTTCAGCTGTCAAGGTTCTACAAGACTCAACACCTGACCTCATCTTTAGCGATTGGAAAATGCCGCAAATGGGAGGAGAGGAATTCCTTCAGTATCTGCGCGGCCAACCCCGTTTGGCATCTATTCCCGCCATCGTCATTACAGCATATGGCTCGAGTCATAGTGCAATTGAGGCTGTGCGTTTGGGCGCATACGATTTTGTGACGAAACCATTTGATTTGGATGAAATTGTCCTGGCCGCAGAGAGAGCCTTGGATCATTCCTACCTAAATCGAGAGGTTGTCCGCCTGCGCGCCCAAGGAAGGCAAGGCCAAGCGGCCGGGGCAGGCAGACTCATTGGTTCTAGCGGACCCATGCTGGATGTCTTCATCATGATTGGAAAGGTCGCTGAAACGGACTCGACAGTATTGATTTGCGGCGAATCCGGGACCGGCAAGGAATTGGTTGCTGAAGCCATTCACAACTACAGCCAGCGAAAGGAGAAGCCATTCGTCGTCGTCAATTGTGCGGCAATACCTGAAAATCTACTGGAGTCGGAGTTGTTTGGTCACGAGCGCGGCGCGTTCACCGGGGCGGTAGGACGGAAGATTGGCCGATTCGAGATGGCTGAAGGAGGTAGCATCTTTCTTGACGAAATCGGAGAGCTTTCTCCTGGCCTTCAGTCCAAGCTGCTGCGTGTTCTTCAGGAACGCACCTTTGAGAGAGTGGGCGGCGCTGAAACAATTCGCGGGAATTTTCGAGTTATCGCTGCAACAAATCGCGATCTCGAAGCGTCCGTTCGAGAGAGAGTTTTCCGTGAAGACCTATTTTATCGGTTAAACGTGGTGCGAATTCCGATTCCGCCATTACGTGAGCGCCGGTCTGATATCGTGCCGCTGGCCGAACATTTCCTGCGAACTTATAGCAGCAAGAATGGACTCCCCGCGGTCGGTTTCAGTGACGAGGCGGTTCTTCTGCTTCAAAATTACTTTTATCCAGGGAACGTCAGAGAATTGGAAAACATGGTGGAGCGAGCCATTCTCATGGCTCGTGGCCGCGTGTTGATGCCGGAACACTTTCCAGCCAAGACCTCCGGCAACGGCACCGGTGACACGAAACAATTGGAAATCGATCTCCTCTCGTTGCCCTTCCACAAGTCCGTTGCGGAATTAGAAAGACGTCTAATCGAAAAAGCGATCAAGGAGTCCGCAGGGAATAAGTCTGACGCTTCAAACCGGCTCCAGATCAACCGTCGATTGCTTTACAACAAGATCGAGGAGCACAAAATCGAGGAGTGACCTCTGCCGATGGGTTGTCGGTCGCAGAGCAGGGAAGCCCTTCAGACGATACCGAGTTCTGTTCGTTTTCTTTACACTCTTGTTCGGTTTCTTCTCAAATGTGAAGGTTCGGATCTTCGCATTCTTGCCAATTTCTCGTAATTCTCGCAAAAGAGGCGACTTAGCTAGGCCAAAAAACTAGAACGAAATCGGCATTGGGATTGCCCTACTACGGATGTGGTTTCAGGTAACATCGAGGTTATTGGGCCATGAAACTAAAACTGAAAGTAGCGCGACCTCTCATATTTGCCATAGTACTCTGGGCACCGGAAGGCCGAGCAGATGTTCAACAAACGGCGCGACCTGGAACACTTAACTATGTCGAGGGCCAAGCGGCCATCGGCTCGCAATCCTTGGATGCAAAATCTGTGGGCAAGGTGGAGGTTGGCCCCGGGCAATCTTTGAAAACTCGCACGGGCAAAGCGGAAATTCTGTTAACACCGGGCGTGTTCTTGCGCCTGGGAGATATGAGCTCAGCAAGGTTGATTTCGTCAGGTCTGCTCGATACCGAGGTCGTTTTGGACCAAGGCGAGGCGACGGTGGAAGTCGCGGAGATCCACAGAGAGAACAATCTACGAATCGTCGAAGATGGAAAGACTACAGACCTTATCAAGACGGGGCTGTACGATTTTGATGCTGACCACCGCTTGGTTCGCGTTTTAGACGGCAAGGCCGTTATCGAAGACGGTGGCCGCCACATCAAAGTTAAGGCCGGGCGTGAAGTTGATCTCGCCGGCGATGAGCCCCTGCGAGCAAAGGAGTTCGATAAGGGGACCACTGAGCGTGAAGACCTCTATCGCTGGACCAGCTTGCGTTCTTCCTACCTTGCCGAAGCCAATGCTGATTCCGCGCAGAATTACTTTGGCGGCGGGTATGGTTGGTATGGAGATGATTGGTATTGGGATCCCTGGTTCAATGCATTCACGTTCCTTCCCGGGGATGGGATCTTTTACAGCCCATTTGGGTGGGGTTTCTACTCACCCGCATGTGCCTTTGCGGCACCGTACCTTTATAGTGGCCGATACTACCGTCACTTTGGCCCGAACTACCGTGCATGGGGACCCGGCGCTCACTATGGTCTCCCCGCCAACTACGGGCGCGGCGTGCACTACGGGTCCGTGTCAGGCTTTCGCGGCGGCTACTCCGGCCGAACGATGAGTCCTGTGTTTGGAGGAGGATTCCGTAGTGGTGGTTTCCGCGGCGGTGGATTTCATGGCGGCGGTGGATTTCACGGAGGCGGCGGGCACCACTAGCGCGTGGTGTTCCCAGGGCTGAGCAGTACGTTACACAATTACAGGAAATCAAAACATGAAAACGACATCCATGAAGCGCGTCACAGTCGTCATCGACAACTCCGTCGAGCGCCAAATCGTGAAGGAGATGCATGATCTCGGTGCTACTGGTTACACCTACACCGTGGTTCATGGGAACGGAGCGAAGGGCACGCGTCCCAGCCACTGGGAAGGGCCGAATGCAAAGATTGAGGTCATCGGCATCCCCGAAGTGATCGAGCGAATTCTTGAGCACATTGCAAAGAACTACTTCGGGCACTACGCCACCATTGTTTACGTTGACGACGTAGACGTGCTCCGCAGCGAAAAATTCGGCCCCTGAAGTGAAAGTGGAATGGGGTGGAAAAAAAGCTGCCCCGTTTCCACAACTACGATGAAGACGCAATTCAAACTTCTTGCTGCCCTCCCAAGCTTGATTCTGGCGTCGCCGGCCCGTGCATACGATTATCCGCTTTCTCCAAGTGCCATTCGGGAGCTATTTCCTGGGAACCCGACAAGGGAGCGTTGGGCTTGATTTTCTGGCGCGGTACGGTCATAGAATTCCCAAACTCAACGCGGGAACGTGTACGTCGGGAACGAGGATAGGAACTCCGTTCCTTCAGGTGGCTGATTACGCGAGTAAGGCTGTCAACTATAGTGCGCAAGAAGCGATGAGAGATTTCTACGAAAGGCCTGGCGCCCTCCGTATGTATCTGGATATTTGCTATAAGATCAAAGCCCCGCCACCCGAACTCCATCACAATAAAAGTAATCCAGAACAAGAAAGAGATTGCCCCGTTATCCGACGAACGCACACCCTACGCGGAACCCGCGGATGAAGGATCATATTTCCCGAGTAACGGAGATCGGGTGCATCTCGACTTTACGGCCAAGAAAATTGATTCGACGTTTACAATCCAAATAGCTACCCCGGACGGTCAGCACGCTGAGACCGAGTTCGATCTGCAAACGCTCCGGTGAACAACAGATTCAGTGTGGGGGGGGAATTGGACAGCGTGGGTCAAATATCTAGTTTGGCAGGAGGCTTCAAGTGACCCTCGCATCGAAACGGCCGCTCGCTTGTTTTCTGAGCGCTGTGCTAACAATAGCCCCTCTCTCGGTCGCTTATGAAACCCCTCTACAGTCGGACTCTGTTCGTGAAGCATATTTTCTTGCGAAACACAGCGATCAGAAAACCACCTCATTTCTCGGCAACTATATGAAGCATCTGTCTATGCCAGAGCAGGGGCCGTACATTTCTGAAATCACTCTGTATACGCCTTACGCTCAGGTCGTCTTGAATTCGTGGCGCAGTGCGCTGGGTTATAGCGCGCAGCAGGCCGAACAGGACTATCGCTCTCACGCGGACATGATTCGGGTGAGAGTGCAAATTGAGTTCACGCCTACTTATACCGCCGTGCAAGGCGTGAAACCTAACAAAGATTCCACGACACAGCAGGCTTATGTCTTTCGACCAGAGGACTTCTGGCGAGATTTCCTGTTTGAACTGCATCAGGAAAAAGGACCGATTAAACCGCGGGACACTAAGGGAGCACCCATTTATGACGACGGATTCACCGGTGCCGAAGTTTGGCTGGAGTACGACGCGAAAAAGGTGAAGTCTGAAGAAACGGTTTTCGAAGTCATCACGCCGAACGGACAGCATGTCGCAGCTAAATTTGATCTCTCAAAGTTGCGCTAGGAGATGTTAATTGGAATGCTATTCGTCCTCGCTTACCGTCACTGAAGCTTTTCCGTGCTTAAAAGCGCTTGCGCGACCGTCCTCTCCCATAACGGCGGGTTGTCTGCCGGGCAATTGAAATCGGCGCCGCTCAAAGGGGCATCGGTTGTGCGAAGGAGAGCGATAATAGGAATTCCAGGCAAGAGCTCTCGGAAGTATGCGATTAGACTCTCGCGCTCCAGCCACGGAGCACCATGCCCGACGACAATAACTCCAATTCCAGAAGCTGACACATCAACATTTCTTGCGCTCGAGGAACCAAGAATGGAGATCACAGGAGAACCATGCTGTTTGAGGAATGCTTCTCGCTCGGAGAGGAGGCTTGGCGAGAACTCAATTTGAAGAACCGTTTTCATGGCAACCCTCGACTCCTCGGTGTTATCTTCCCCCGAGACAAGTGAATTATTTCAACGTCAATTTTTGCCCGCCAGCTCGGCCTATGCCTTCACGCCTACTTTTCGAAGAATTGTCATCATCGGGCACCAGTTCGTGAAGGCCGACTGGAAAAGATTCAAGCCTACGAAAGCTGTGAAGAGAAACCAGTACGGGCTTACCCAATATCCCAATGCGAGGGAAGCCAGGACGAAAGCTCCTGCGATGAGTCTAAGGTAACGGTCTACAGTCATAGTATTGCCTCCTTTTAATCTGCTGCGGACACAAGATCTTCGCCGCTGGGTGGCTGAGTTTTCGTGCCACCCCGTTCACTCAAGTAATAAAGAACCGGGACAGTCATTCGAGACAGCACCGTCGAAGCAACTTCCCCCGCCATGAGCGAGATCGCGAGCCCCTGAAAGATCGGGTCGAATAAAATCACACTCGCACCGACAACGACAGCCGCTGCCGTTAGCAGCATGGGACGGAAGCGCACCGCTCCAGCATCGACCACTGCTTGTTCCAGCGACATTCCGTGCGACCGGCGCAATTCGATGAAATCGACAAGGATGATGGAGTTTCGAACGATGATTCCAGCGCCGGCGATGAAACCAATCATCGAAGTGGCAGTGAAGAATGCTCCCATTAGTGCATGCGCGGGCAAGATGCCGACGAGCGTCAGCGGAATCGGGGCCATGATTACTAAAGGTGTTTTAAAAGACTTGAACCAGCCGACCACCAATACGTAAATCAACACTAAGACGGCGGCGAACGCCAAACCGAGGTCACGAAATACCTCGACCGTAATATGCCACTCACCGTCCCATTTCATGGCGTAATGGCTTGTGCTCTCCGGGAGTGTCGTGCCCGAGTAGAGCTTTACATGGCTGCCGTCTGACAGTTGGAGCTTGTTGATTGACTCGTTCATCTGAACGATCGCGTATACAGGACTTTCCACGATTCCGGCAACGTCCCCGGTAACATACACGACCGGCCGCAAATTCTTGCGATAAACGCTTTGGTCAATCGCGGTCTCCCGTATGTTGGTGACCTCGCGAAGGGAAACCTGTGCACCCGAGGGTCCAGGCAACTTCAGGTTTTCAAGATCCTCCATGCCGGAGCGATCCGGTCGAGACAAGCGCACTTCGATAGGGACATCTTCCCGCGATGCGGGATCATGCAGCAGCCCCGCTGAGGCGCCGCTCAGGCCTATCTGGACCGTTCGGGTAACTTCCGCCGCCGAGACACCTTGCATCGCAGCCTTGTCCAGGTCCACCTTCATGTCGTACTTTTTCTGGGAATCTTCCACGTACCAATCGACGTCCACCACGCCTGGAGTCTCTTGGAAAATCTTCTTTATCTTTGCCGCGAGTTCCGTCTGACCTTTGTAGTCCGGCCCATACACCTCAGCGACGAGAGTTTGCAGCACCGGCGGGCCCGGTGGAACCTCGGCGACTTTGATGCGCGCACCGAAGGGCACAGCAATTTTGTCGAGCTCCGGCCGAAATCTGCGCGCGATTTCGTGGCTTTGCGCTTTGCGGTCATGCCGAGAGAGAAGATTCACCTGGATATCGGCTTGGTTTGGCTGGCGGCGCAAGAAGTAATGTCGCACAAGGCCGTTGAAGTTGTAGGGCCCCGAAGTCCCTGCGTAAATTTGGTAATTGATGACCTCCGGTTGCTGACCCAGGTAGCTTCCCAACGCTTGCGCTACGCGCGTCGTCTGCTCTAGCGGAGTTCCGTCGGGCAAGTCGATGATGACCTGAAATTCGCTTTTGTTGTCGAAGGGGAGCATCTTGACCTGCACCCACTTGAGCGGTATGAATGCCACCGCCGCTAGCAGCAGCACCACCACACCTCCGAGGAAGAACCACCTCCGACCTGACTTCTGAATCAGAGGATTCATCAAGCTGCGATAAAGCCGCGTGGTCCAGCCTTCTGCTTCATGCCCGGACTCGGGACGATCGGCGTAATGATGCAGCAAGCGCAGAGCGGCCCAGGGTGAAACCACAAAAGCCACGATCAACGAGAACATCATCGCTGCGGAAGCGCCTACCGGAATCGGGCGCATGTATGGCCCCATCAGGCCGCGCACAAAGGCCATCGGGAGAATGGCCGCAATCACTGCGAATGTGGCCAGGATTGTTGGATTGCCGACTTCGTCCACGGCTTCAACTGCAACGTCAGCAAGTGAGCGGCCACGATTTTCTGGCAGCCTGAAATGGCGAACGATGTTCTCGACCACGACGATGGCATCATCCACTAAAATGCCGATAGAAAAGATCAGTGCGAAAAGGGTGACCCGATTCAACGTGTACCCAAACAAGTAGAAGATCGCGAGAGTCAGTGCAAGCGTTACGGGAATAGCCAGCAGTACCACGCCTGATTCGCGCCAACCCAATGCCAGTGCTATCAGTAGAGTGACGGAAAGCGTCGCTAGGAACAGATGCTTGAGGAGTTCGTCCGATTTGTCCTTTGCCGTTTCCCCATAGTTGCGCGTGACGGTGACATTCAGATCGTTTGGCAGCGTGTTGCCTCGAAGAGAGTCAACCTTTTGCAGAGCGTTCTCAGAAATGAGCGTAGCGTTCGCGCCCTTGCGCTTGGCCACGGTAATCGTTACGGCTGGGTACTCTGCATTCGCCGTGCTTCCAGTAGTTCCTTTGGCGCTGGCGAACAGGACGTAGGTGTCCGGTTCCCCTGGGCCGTCGAGAATCTTTTCTGCCACATCTCGCAGGTATACGGGCCGTCCGGCATGAACTCCAACGACGACCTGTTGTAGTTCTTCCGGGCGCGTAAAGAAGTTGCCCGCTTCGACTTGAAACTCCTCGTTGCCGCGCGCAAAGTTCCCCGCCTGACTGCGCGTATTCGCGGCCCCGAGTTGCATGACAACGGAACTCGGAGTCAGTCCGTATGCTGCGAGCCGTTGCGAATCCAGGACAACGCGCAATTTGCGTGGCTGCCCGCCGATGACAGTTGTTTCGGAAACGTCATCCAGCTGTTTGAGTGAATGCTCCAATTCTCCCGCGATGCGCCGCAGTTGGTATGTGTCGTAGTTCTTACCCCAGAGCGTTAGAGCGAGAATCGGCACATCATCTATGGAACGCGCCTTGATGATCGGCTGCGAGACTCCTTGGGGGATGCGGTCGAAGTTCGAATAGAGCTTGTTATAGGTCTTTACGATCGCGTCTTCTTCTTTTGTGCCTACATAGAAGCGCACGATCACCATGCTCTGGCCGGGGTGGCTAATGGAGTAGATGTACTCGACTCCTGGTATTTCACGCAGCAGCTTTTCCATGGGCACGGTGGCGCGTTGTGTGACTTCTTCGGCCGACGCCCCCGGCATCTGCACGAAGACGTCCAGCATGGGGACGACAATCTGTGGTTCTTCCTCGCGCGGCGTCTGCAGGATGCTGAAAGTCCCTAAAAGGAGAGCACCGACGATAAACAGAGGTGTCAGCTTTGATTGAATGAAAAGGTGCGCAATGTGGCCCGCCAGTCGCAGGACGTGTGTAGGCCTGCTAGGTTTGGATGACGTGTCGCTCATGGCCGTATTGCGATTCGTTTGCCGCTCAAGTCCCGGTCTCCCGCCACTGCAACTAACTTTTCTCCGTCTTGTAGTCCGGAGAGAACTTCAATCTGTTCTCCGCCACTCTTGCCAAGCGTGACGTAACGCAATCCTGCTATCCGGTTTGCGTCGAGCACGTAAACCCCCTGCAGCTGGCCGCGCTCTACCAATGACGTGCGTGGAATCATCAATGCCGATCGCTCGCCTCGCGAGAAGCGTGCCCTCCCGAAGAGTCCGGAGCGGAGACGCACATCAACAGGCAATTCGACTTTCACAAGGAAGCTACGGCTGGCCGGATCGGCTGCCGGAACGATTTGCACGACCTTACCGGGAAGCTGGACAGTTCCGAGCGCGTCAATCGTCACTGGGCTGGCCTGCCCAAAACGGACTTGGCGGAGTTCGCTTTCATCCACTGTCACTTCCAATCGATAGCTACGCGTATCTTCAATAGTAAAAATGGGCATGCCGGGCGAGGCCAGCGTTCCCGCCTCGACCTTTTTTTCCGTCACTACGCCGGCAAACGGCGAGTGTAATCGTGTATATCCGAGCGAAGTTCGAGCGTGTCTTAAGCCTGCATTTTCTTGTGCCTGTCCGGCTCGCGCCATATCGCGCCGTGCTTCCGCTGACTGGTAGCGCGCTTTAATCTCGTCGAATTCCTGTGGGCTTACCGATTTCTTCTCATACAGTTGCTGGTAGCGCTTTAGGGTTGATCCGGCGAGTGTCAAGTCTGAATCGGCGGCGGAGAGTTCTTTTTCTGCAGCCGTCAGGGCGGCGGTGGCTTGGTCCACTGCGGAGCGAGGTTGCGCATCGTCGATCACCGCGAGCAGTTGCCCGCTCTTCACGCGGTCACCTTCGTGAACATAAATCTCGACGATATTGCCCATCACCTGACTGGAGACTTGGCTCGTTTGTGCGGCGCGCACCGTCCCCACGGCTTCCAGCCAATCGGGTACAGTCGTCTTTTGTGCGGCAATCACGGAAATGCCGCTCACCGTTTCCACTGAGGCGCTCGCCGCACCCCGTTCCTTCGTGCACCCGGCCAACACTCCGCTCAAAGCAATGGCGAGCACACAGAACTCTTTGGTCGTACGATTCTGGTGAATCATGGCATCACCACGGGAGACTGTGGATTCAAAGTTCCGCTCGCCAGTTCGAGGTTTGCGTAGCCGGTGTGATAGCGATACACGGCTTCCCAATAATCCGTCTGGCTGCGCCTGGCGGCTTCTTCTGCCGCGAGCAGATCACTAATCGTCGAAAGACCAGAGTCGTATCGGTTCTGGTTGATGCGCAGGCTTTCCTGAGATTCGGCAATCGTTTCGCGGGCCACTTCCACTTGTTGGCGGGCCGAGTCCAAAGCGTAATAGGCGCGGCGCACTTCAAGCCGCGTGGCGTCGCTGGCCATCTCCTTTACTGCTGCGATTTTTTCCTCTAGTGCTCGCTCATGCGAAAGCCGAGCACGCTTGGCTCCGCCGTCGAACAGATCGAGTTGAACCTCGACCCCCGCCAGCCAATTATTTCCACCTCCTCCAGCCACGAACGTCGGATTGTCGGCTTCCCACCCTGCGAATGCGTTTATCCTCGGACCGAAAGCAGACTTCGCGATTAAAGTGCTTTGGTGCTGCGCCGCCTCTTCCGAACGAACCCTTTTCAAGTCGGGCCGCGACTCCGCCGCTTGTTTCTCTAGTTCTTCCAGCGACATTGTAGGCAGGTTTTTCTCTGCGAGGGCCTCGGCTGGATCGACATCGTTCTCTCTAGAGATCCCAATAGAGGTGCTCAACTGTGCCCGCGCCAATGCCACCTCATTCTGGGCGCGAATAAGTTCCTGCTTGCGCGTTGCGAGCCGCACTTGGGCGCTCAACAAATCCGATTCCACCACTACTCCGTTCTCATAGCGATTCTTGCTTCTGTCGAAGATGTCCTGTGCCGTCTTCATGCTTTGCTCGGCGACCTCCAGTTGTTTCTTTGCGTCCAAAACGCCGTAGTAGGAGGCGACCACCCTAAAAACGATTTCCTGGTCCGTTCGTTCCAGTTGATGGCCTGCCGCATCCTTCGCGCGCTCTGCGCGGGTGACCGCCCGCCAGCTACCCAACGAATCAAAAAGATTCCACGTCCCGCCAAAGCGTGTCGCAAAGTTGCCGAATGGCGTCGGCGTGTTCAGGACGTTGAGCCCGAAGTCCGCCGTCGTGAAGCGCTGTTGCCGCAACTTGCTGCCGAATACGTACACCGGATCGTTTCCTCGAGTCGCCGTCTCGGAAAAAGTCAAGTGGGGCAAGAGGAAGGATCGAGATTCCCTAACGTCAGCGGAAGCAGCTTTTGTATCGGCGAGCGCTGCCTTGCGTTCAGGGTTCTTCTCCAGTGCGATGGTTACCGCTTGTTGGAGCGTGAGCTGCGGTGGTTCCGCTGCCTGCTGCGCTTGGAGAAAAGGTGGGTTGCTCAAGGCCATGACCGCGAAAAAAATGATGCCTCCCGCGGCACTCCTGCACACATTAGATCTCATCGAACCCTTCCCTCCGGAGAAGATCCGCCCCGTCCATTAACTATCGACCTAATCAGGGAAATCCCTATCCGCACGTCAGCTTCTTTTTCCCAGTTGGGGAATCGCGCCTAAACTTCCATCACTGCCGGACAGGGCTTCATCCATGCGGTTTGCTCTTCGACAATCTCGTACGTGGTCTGCAAGCTTGCCGTTTGCTTCACCATCGCGCCGACCGAACAATACTTTTCCTCGGAGAGTCGGATGGCTTCCTTGAGTGCGGCGGGATCTATTTCGAAGCCGGTGACCACATGGTGTAGGCGAACTGACGTAAACACTTGTGGCGGACGATCCGCCTGGTCAGCTTCCACTCGTACTTCATAGCCTGTCACTTTTTGGTGGAACTTCTGTCGAAGAACGGTGATGACATCGAATGCTGTGCAGCCGGCCAACCCCACCGCGACCAGCTCAATAGGCTTGGGACCAGTGCCCCCGGCAGGATCGTCCAGCAACATGTGGTGCTCGCTGCCGGTTGTGGCGGCGAACTGCCTCTCGGCCTTAAGTGGTTGAGTAAGAAGGACTTTAGCGGTAATCATTTTTGCCTCTCAGCGGTCCGGTCTTTCAGGGCCACACCAATAAATGCAAGAAATCCAAATTTGTTACAGAAAAAGCGTTGCTGAGCCGGTCGGAAGGCGAGTGACTCAATTGTATTGCGATCCGCCCCCTTCGGTTTGTTTCTCTGACGATTGCCGTTTCGCGTCTGCGGGGAGGGCGGTGATCACAGCCAGATGTGATGTTGGGTATAGGGATATAGTCCCGCTGTTCAAAAGCTCACACCCGTTAGTGAAATGAGTCGAGTCTTCTACAGGAAAATGCGGACGAATCCGGGGAGTGTCGACGAGGCTAGCTTCGCATTGCGTCGATTGGATCGCGCTTGGTGATGTCCGCCATTAGACCCTGATACTCAGATAGCAATTCGCGTCTGAGTTTCGCTGCAACCCGCGGGTCCGGCGATTCATTTGGTGTCGTGCGGCATTGCTGGATCGATTTCTCCAAGCTCGATAGAAACGCCTTGCACGGCTCACAGCCGCCCATATGCTTTTCAAGCTCTTCACAAAGGGAATCATCTAGCTCGTCATCTAAGTAGTTGGAGAGTTCGGCGAACATTTCCTTGCAACGCCGTTGGCGCGGTAGTGCGGAGGAATGTATTTCCCCTGCGGGTTTTGCCGTTTGACGGCGCATACGATGCTGATCTTGTTTGGCCAGTTCCTTTCGCACAAAGAGTCGCGCCCGGTGCAGCCGCACGCGGATTGTCCCTGGCCGCAGGCCTGTGATTTCGGCGACGTCGGAGTCAGATAGCTCCTCCATGTCATGCAACACCAGAATGAGTCGGTACTCGGCAGGCAGTTTTTGCACTGCTTCCCGCAAGCGCTTTGCACTCTCGCGACGCAACAGAGATGTCTCTGGCGTTCCATCGGGATTGCCCGATAGCTTCTGCAATTCCTGGCGGTCCGGCATCAAATCTTCGAGGGAGAGATCTTCCTTGGGAGCAAATTTGCTCTTGCGTCTGCTCATCAGGCAACGGTTCTTGGCTACCTTATAAAGCCAAACCATCAAGGCCTTGGGGCTGTCAAATTTAGGCAGGTTGGGAACCGACTTGAGCAGCACTTCCTGCATGGTGTCTTCAGCATCTTGCCGCTGCCCGCATACCTTCATGCTGAAAGAAAAGACTGTTCTCTGCAGCAGAGACAGCGCTTCTTCGAGTGACTTTGGATCCTTTCGCTGGATCAGTTGGACGACTTGCTCGATCTCTGGTCGCACGGATTCAACTCTAACACGTCAGGCTAGGGCGCAGAGTCCGACACAACGTCCATGGGTCGAATGAACGAAACGTAGTGCAGAGGTATGCGAGAAAATTGCGCGAAGACGATGCCTATCGTACGGAATGGTGCGAGAACACTGGTTTGGGATTTGAGTTGGGCGAATTGGGTTACAGCGGTCTGGCGCAGTTTCGTCTGCGAGAATCGCTCGGGAGAACCGCGAGCCCAGGGCGCCGCTGGCGACGGCCACTCCGCAGCCCAACAAAGATGATCTCAGAAGTTCGCGACGATCCATCATTTGAACCACGTGTCTAAGTGGCGCTGTTAACTATACATCTGGCACGGGATGTCTATACGCTTGAGTTTGCTTTCCCAGTCAACCTTCCTCGAAGCCGATTTCACGATTCCGCTCGGGCGACAAAGTTGACCGGATTAGTAACGTGAAGTCGGCTTGTAGAACGTGATTGAGCGATTCGCGATGTCAATTGTTGGATTCCTGCGCGACAGGCAGGCGGATATCCTCATAGGTAACGGGCACTCCCGAGCTAAAGTACGCTGCTGCAATCACTCGGATTTCCGAGCGCGCTCGTTAGCTGGCAAAACGAGCAACACCCGGTTTCCAAAAATAATGTAAGTCCTATGAAATCTGGTGGACGAGAGGGGACTCGAACCCCCGACTCCCTCGTTGCGAACAGTGGGGAAAATAAGCTAAGGCAAAGCGCCACAATCACTTAGCTGTTTTCACGGGGCCCTTAATTGGCAAGTCTGGCAAGCCGGTTTTCTCTTACTCTTTTCAGTGCAGTTCGACAGTGAGAAGCCGGATAAAATCACGCGCGGTGCCTGTGCCTGTAACGACGACAAAGTCATTTTCGAGAACCCTCTGAATTGGACAACCCGGAGTTTTATTTTCGCTAAGCAGGGGGAGTCGGTCGCTGGACAGCGCATCGACGCTTTGCTTCATTTCCAAGAACGGTTTCCGGACCGTGAGGGCCACACACGATTATGCGACGGATTTCATCTAGGCTGAACTACAGGTTGGCCTCACATTCTCCATTCTGGGGTCGCAATCAATGTGCGCGGACAAGACCTCGCGCAATACAGCCCATGTTGGAACAACCGCCCAGCAGCCGCCCCAGCAAGATTTGCTGCTTGCGCTTTCATTCTGCCGCGCTGTTTACGGGCTGACTTTTCGTAAGGGACGATCGGGAATGCTACGACGGAATAACAAGATAAAACCTCTTGCTGCCTGTTAGCCGCAAAGCCGCTCTGAGCCTACCCACAGTTGAGCCAGATCTCTGAGGTTGTGTTTGTATGTACGCGTCACCAAGTATTCTTTCCCACCTTTTACACGCAGCCTGTACTCCCCCGTCGGTAAAGGTTGGATCTCCTCCACGGCCGAAATATTCACGACGACCGAACGGTGAATGCGAATAAAACCGTAGGGTTTGAGTTTCTCCGCCATGGACGAGAGGGACTCGTGCACCAAATAGGGATTAGGTCGGTATTGCAACGAAACGTAATTACCTTCGGCTTGCACGGCCAAGATGTCGGCTAAATCCAAGAGTAGGATGCTACCCTTTGCCTTGAACGCGATTCGTGGCGCCTGCCGTTTTGCTATAACCTCCAACTGCCGCAAGACTCGCATGAGGTTTGCAGCATCACCTCGGATTACCGGAAGCAATGATGTATCTGCAGCTTCGCAGAACTCGTCCGCTGTCGGTTCAAGAGTGTAATCCCGTCTACTCTTGGTGGAGCAAATCGTAGCTCCCCGCAGTGGGCTAGCCGAAACGTCCGCATTAGCGTGAGCAGCTTGTTGAACAAACATCTCACGTGCAACGGCCTTCTGATCCTGAATTTCGCGGGCGCTCATGATGGAACCCCTTGCTCTCTCGTTTCGACTTCCTGGTACCCGAAGTGAGATTGACGCGTGCACTGCTTCTAGATGTAATGCTCCTACATAACCGGAGCAGCGGATCCGTCTGTCCACCTGCCCACGGGAACGACCAACACGTCGAATGGTTGAGCGCCTTTGAATTGTGGATTCAGCATCACCGGTGATTTCGGCAGATCGGCACCCCACGCCTCACGTTCCAGGCCCGTAGGTTACTTCTGCCCAGTGCTCACTGCTGACGGAAAGCTGGACTGCGCGCCGAAATAACACTCAATAGATTCCAACTTTCCGTTCTTGATTCGGAGATACTCTACGTTCCGGAACGATTTACCGTCCTTGGTGTGGCAAAGATATTTCACAAAAGCATCCTCGGCGCCAGTGGTGATCCGCTCCAGGTCAAAATGTCCAATGAAATCGATCTGTGTTTCCCAGCATCGCGTTTTGAAAGTGCTCTTGCTGATGTGGTCGTCGCCGGCCGCGCTCGTAAAGGTGAAGTTATCGGCGAGCAGCATATCCACTGGGCCCCAGTCTTTCTTCTCCCAAGCTGCGTACCACTTCCGGGCAATCTCTTCGTTCGTTAAGTTCTGCCCTCCCAAAGCGCTGGCACTTGCCGCTCCCGGTAGGCTCACCGCACCAACCAGTGAGCAGACTCCCGTTGTGAGCAGATTCCTGCGTGACACTGTGATCCTTGTCATTGTTCGTTCTCCTTTTCATGATGTAGTTTGAAGCGCTTAGCCCGATCGCAATGCTGACTGTCCGAGCATACGAACCGGTTGGTATGTAACAGCCCCGAACTGCTCCTTCCTTGGGCCACCGATTCGATCAACCTCGCTTGCGGTTGCCGGGCGCGCGCAGGGACCGCAGCCAGCCCACGATGTTTCTGATCCCCGCTTTCATCACTTTCGGATCCTGAGCATTCTTTGCCAGCGACGCATACCCTTCGACCATCGCGATCAATAAGCCGGCGGCGTCAGCGGGTTCCACGTCGCGGCGAACGCTTCCGTGGGTCTGGCCCTCTCGCAAAACGGAGGCAACGGCCTCCCGCCAGGCATCGAAGATTATCGCCAGCCGCTTCCGGAATCCCGCGGCAAGAGGAGACATTTCCTGCGCCAGATTGTTCAGTTGACAGCCGCCTCTTATATCCGCGGGCCGAACGGGTATACCTTGAACAGCGCCTATCAAAGTGTCGATAGGGTCCTTGCCGCTCTGCAGAGGACGAACCCACTTGGCGCGGACGTCGGGGGCGATGACCTCATCGACGACGGCGTGTCCCAAGGCTTCCTTGCTGTCGAAGTGGTGGTACAGTGCGCCCTTGGTGACCCCAGCTACGGCCAGAATGGTGTCCAGGCTGGCACTCTGGAAACCCGATCTGTAGATCTCGCGGGATGCCGCCTGCAGCAAGCGCTCCCGCGTGCGCCCAGAATCGCGCAGTCTAGTCGCTCTACGTTTCGGACTCTCGTGTGCTGCCAACATACCGACCAGTATGCATGTTAAATCATCTTAAAATCAATCAGAATTGAGCAACCTGACTTTTGGCTGCTGACGTTCTCGAATTTCATAACCTCTCGCCTGTGTATGTGAAAAGTTGGAGAAACAGGCGCTTTAGCCGTCCTGGGACCGTCCCAGGAAGCTGTTAGTCCGCTACTCGTTTTCGAACTCTGAAGTGTTGGGCTTGTTGTGTCACGTAATTCTTGTGAACGTGGAACACCACATGCTCCCTCAGTTCTGACTCAGCAGGAGTTTGTGAAGTTGCGAGCCAATTCTGCTCTCAATTGCACGCTAACTGTCCGAGCGGTGGTACCTGACGTAAATCGCCAGTCATCCCGGCACCACGACTTTACCGGAGGAAAAGAGGAGATATGAATACGCTAAGACGGTTGCGGAATTTCTGGATACCGGGAGTTGCGACGATTGTTCTGGGTAGCTTCAGCAATGCGTTCGCTCAACAAAGCTACAAAATTACCGATTTGGGTATTAACAACAGCAAGGACAACTTCAGTATGGCCATGGGCCTCAATAATCAGGGCTTGGCGGAGAACATGGATGGGTTCGTGAACCCTCCCGAGAATAATATGGGTACGACAGTTTCAAGGGGCCGCGCGGTGATCAGCGTCTACGGATTCAACATTGACTTGGGCACGCTTGGAAAACCCGGCGCCAACAGTTGGATCAACTGGGGCGGGATCAACGACCGCGGGGAAGCTGTCGGCATGTCCGAAACAGCTGTTCTAGATCCGAACGGCGAAGACATTTGCGGCTTCGGCACACACCTTACCTGCGTTCCGTTTCTTTGGCGCGACGGCCACATGAGCGCTCTCCCAACCGCGGGCGGCAACAACGGGCAGGCCAGCGCCATCAACAACCGCGGACAAGCCGTAGGATTTGCGGAAACGGCTAACGCTGACCCCACGTGCCCGCCCGTCCCTGCTGACGTCCCGGTATTATGGGAACAAGGCCATGCCCATGTTCTTCCTTTGGTAGGTACCGATCCAGATGGTTTCGCAAACGGGATCAACGATCGAGGCGAGGCCGTAGGGTACTCGGGAAACTGCTTCTTCGCGACGCACGCTGTAGTGTGGAAAAACAACACTGTCGTCGTGCTGCAGGACCTCGGAGGTACAAAATCCAATTTCGCCTTCGCCATTAACAACCTGGGGCAAATTGTCGGGAAAGTCCGCAGCGCTGATGGCACAACCTACGTAGCCGCTCTTTGGCAGCCGGACGGCGCACTCACCGTCCTCGGCATTCTGCCGGGAGATCATGCCGCCTTCGCCACCGGCATCAACGACCGGGGACAAGTCGCGGGAAACAACGTTGACTCCGACAACAACTGGTCCCACGGCTTCATCTGGCAGAACGGCGTGATGACCGACCTTAACACGCTAATTCCTGCGGATTCCAACCTCTTCATAATCTCGGCTAGCAATATCAATGAGCGCGGACAAATCTCGGGTATGGCAACGGTGCAAACCGGGCCCCATGCGGGCGACATTCATGCCTATCTTTTGACCCCCGTCGACGGACGCATCGGCGCCTCGATGGCAGATTTTGCACGTACACACCCCCAGTCCATTTTACACGGGAACGCTTGCAGCCACTTTTTACAGAGACCCGGACCCGGCCGATTCGAGCGTTAAAGGGCATTGGGGGAGCTTCGCACCATGCATTCCAGCCGTATGCTGCGCGAAGGCGCAAGGCCGGAGATTGTGCGGGACATTCTGGGTCACGTCGATATTTGCGTGACCCAGAATGTTCACGGCAAGAGCTGGTGGGAAGAGCGAGTGGATGCGGTCACCCAAGCTGTCGAACCCGTAACCAATGCCGCCCAAAATGCCGAGAAAGAAGAATGTTCGGTGCGTCGTGGGAAGCAATAGCTCAAGACACCAAAATACCGTATCCGAGCATGGCCCCGCTCGAACACCACCTGATGCCGGATCGGAACGAGGAGATAAAGCTGGCGCGGAATGCTGCGCTCGACTCCATCTCAGGCCATGCCGAGGTCTTGGTTAAATGCAACAAGTCAGCGATGGGAAGGTCACCGGAGTTGCGGTTTTCTTGAAGGCAGGCAGCACGAACGCCACTATTCAGGAGCTTTGCAAGGTATGCCCAACACCCCGGGCAAAGAGCAGGAGGTCGTCGGAGTCAAGCTAATCCCGGCGGCCTCCTGCACCCCTAGCAGCCCGTGGTGAAAGTGAATCTTGTTTTCACGCTCAGAGCGAATTGTTGCAGGCCGGCCTGCTGGCGTGTCCTTCGCGAGTCCAAGATGAGTCCGGTCCTCATGGTAGTAGCGCACGTAGCAAGACATCAGCCGTGTTCGTCCTGTTCCTCAGTTCGGCTCGAACTATCGCAGCGACCTTCGAAGATTCAATCTTGTAGCGTCCTGCGGTACGTGCGAGATTAGAGTCTTTCGCAAGGGGTTCCCTTGGGTTGTAGCGGTGGCAATACAGATCGGAAACAAGAGCGCAGACACCGAGAAACCGATGCACGTCTGCGGTTTTCATTGCTAACACCGCATCCTCCGCAATCTTCTCGTAGTCCACGGCCTGACCACCCCATGAGGTTTTGCTCTTCTTTTCTTCCCAAGCGATGGAAATAGTAGTCGAGGGCTACCATCTCTAAGTCTGGCAGGGAGAGGACTTCCGGCAGCTTCTTTCGAATGGCGTCGAGGACACGGACTCGGGTTTGTTTTTCGATGCGCTCGGCCAAGAGTTCCTTCGCGCGCTGCCCGTGACGTTAGACACTCCAACGCAAGATTCACTGTTCTAACCGCTCACGCTTTAACCTTGGGTAAACCTGCGAGAGAAGAAGGGGCGATCCTGCATCGGAGGATCTCGATGCGGTTTGCCTGTGTCTCGCCAAAACTCTGTTCGTCTAAGAATCAACAAGATACGGCAAGGCTGTGTAACATGGATGCTGATTTTGAAGGTTGGGGACGCTGAAGCGGATCCCGAGCGTACGCAATCATTGCGGATCACAACGCAAGGGAGACAAAAGACCTACTATTCGCATATAAAGTTAGGGTAAGGCTAGGATTCGACATTTCATATTCCCTCGGCTCTTTATGCCTCTTCCAACACTGTCGCCTTCCGCGCTCACTTTTCTGGGGGCAAAACACCTGATGGATTTATGCCAGGAGGGACGTTTGTATGAGGTTGAAGAATGGATCGCTTCCGGCAAGTCTCTGCAAGTCCCGCCCGAATCCAGGGAAACGCCCCTGCAAATCGCCATGAACCGAGGGTTCCACAGCCTGGTTCTTTTGCTTGCCCGAAACGATGTTGGCCAGGCAGCAAAAAACGACGCACTCTCGACTGCCGTGTCCGCAGGCAATCTGGAGTTTGTCGAACTTCTTGTAAGCACGGAGCGGACCTTTCGTCGGTTCCTTTTTCTGACGTTCTCCTAAGTTGGAAGCCTTCTGTAATTCAGTTCTTTTGGACCGCGGCGCGGACTTCGTGACGAACCGACCTTTCACGAAGGCATTTGTCGCCAGGATCCGTACCGCGCTGCGGCCCTACCTCGAATGCAAACGAAATCACCCAGAATTGGCCGAAGAACTCCAGAGACAGGCGGACGCAGCATTGCGGCATTTCTGCCAAGCCGGAAACGAGAAATGGATCAGCCTCATGCTTTGGCTAGGGGCCGACCCCAGGGCCGAGGGACCCGGTCCCGACGACCCGGACGATCCCGAGTACTACACAATGGCCCTCCGGCAGGCCGGTTACAAAGCGAACACTAAAATACTCAAACTTCTGAAACTCCGTCCTGAAACGGACAACATTGCCGCTCTCGTTCACGACGCAGCCATGTTCGGTGGAAGTGAGGTCGTCTCCTACCTCCTCGGATTGGGCACGAACCTGAACGACAATCCGAACGGCGGATCTTCGGCCCTGGACGGCGCTTTCTGGCACCTTGGATTCGATCGCGTTTGGCCCTTTCGCCGGTACCGTCAAAGACCTCTGTATGAGCTGCGGGCAAGTCTCGAGGTGGTCCAAAATCTCTGCGAACATGGCGCTCTCTGGCGCCCCAACGACGCCTACGCCTTGAACTCGCTGCGACGGAACCTTTTTGCGTGCGAGCCCGCCGTAACCACCGAACTGGTCAGAATCCTCAGGAAACACGAAGCGTGTACCGATGAAATTGCCCAGACGCTCTTGCGAACTCCGCGGATGCGGCAACATCTCGCTGCGGTGCAAAGCCGTTTGTCACGACAGTCTGCCAATGAATCGAAGAAACCCGCCGCTGCTACGCCGGACCGTGCATCCCTAGCGAGACCACCCCGGACTTCGTTCCCTCCGTCACCCTCGTATCAACTACTGCGGAAATACAATCGCGACGTTTTGTACGACGAGGTTTGGAAACAGCCCGTGTGGACGCTCGCGAAGAAGTACGGAATCTCCGACGTGGGGCTCGCCAAGGCTTGCCGGAAACTTGGTGTGCCCCTACCCGGACTCGGCTATTGGGCCAAGAAGACAGCCGGAAAGAAAGTACCCAAGCGCCCCCCGCTGCCGCCGCTGAGCACCAACCGTGGCTCATCATGAACCTCGGACTGACGCGGCTCCAGATCAGACGTGGAAGGAAACAATGTTTCTCAAGTGCGCTTCTTCCATTGCGGGTTCTTCCAATCTCCCTGAGCCAGGGCCGATGGGGTCTGCGCTTTCACGATCTGCGGCAGAACGCGATCACAGAGAGAGGCATGACAATTGTGAGCGGCCTGAGACATAGGTGAATCTGGTGGACGAGATGGGATTCGAACCCACGACCTCCTCATTGCGAACGGGGAATCACTAAAGCTAAGACGCGTCGCCACAATCAGTTAGCTTTTTGAAATGACCGTGAATTGCCCAACTCGACCAACCGACCGATCAGAGGATTTCCTCTGATACAAACGGGCTGAACAACTTCCATGCGTCAACTGCGTCCCCCGCCAGTTCGATTCGGGGGCCCGGTTTGCACCACGCGTACCACGGAGTTTAGTTTCTCACTAGCATGACTATGAGGCAGACGGTTGCGGGGGCCTACAACCATTCAATTCCTGAAACTACGTAGCAAGAGAATGATTCAATCCGACTGATTCTGCCGCCGTGCGACGGGTAAATGCCATCCCCGATATATCGCCATAACCCGCAGCCAGAAGCAAAGGAATGCGCCCACGGTCATCATCAGAAAAGCGGGATAATGCAAAACATATCCGATCACTACTACGACGCCAGCGGCTAGCGCAGCAACAGCATAAATATCCGCCTGAAGCACCGTCGGCGTTTGGTTCACAAGCACATCGCGCAATATGCCACCACCAATCCCGGTTAGCACTCCCATAAAAATCGCCATCACCGGATTGAGTCCCGCGACGAGCGCCTTATGTGTGCCGGCGACGGCAAACAGGCCGAGTCCCGCGCCGTCGAATAACAACACCAGCCTGCGACGTTTATCGATGTCGGGATACCAGAAGAACGTCACCAATCCTGCCAGAAGAGAGACCCCTAAATAGCGCCAGTCGCTGATGGCCGCTGGCGGCACCGCGCCAATCAGCACATCTCGTGTGATCCCGCCGGCATTACCGGCCGCGAACGAGAGTGCCATCAGACCGAACAGATCGAACCGGCTTTTGACACCCGCTGCCGCACCGCTGAGTGCGAAAACGAACGTGCCAAGCAGATCCACAGCATCAAGAAAAGGACCTGCTAGTTGATACCCGTGGATCAGCACGCTGTTCACGAGGCCAGCCACGCGTGCGCCGCAACAACGAGGGCCTTGACCCCTGTCTCCAGAGTTGGATGAATGATTGGTGCAAAGGCGGGGTTATGGTTAGTTGGAAGCGAGCTGAGTTTTCCCTCTTTCTTTGCCTTGGCGTACACCGCTGGATCATCTCCGCCGAAGAACCAGTACACTGCCGGAACATCCCACCCAGCTCCAAAGCAGCCGAAGTCCTCGCTTGCCATAGTGGGCTTTGTCTGTTTGATGGAACCAGCAGGGAAGTTCTCGAGAAATGCATCGACGAGCTTCTTTGTCGCGTTGGCATCATTCTTTACTGACGAATACTGATCGAGTGGCGTGATCTCTGGCGGTCTTGGCGCTCCTGATGCCGCTGCCTCAGCCTTCGCAATGCGTTCAATCGCCGCAAGCACACGCTTGCGCACACCCTCGTCAAATGTGCGCACATTCAATTTAATCAATGCCTCGTCCGGAATAATGTTCTCTTTCGTGCCGGCCTGCAGCGACCCGATTGTCACCACCGCGGAATCCGTGGGCGCGACCTCCCGGGAGACGATCGTTTGCAGCCGCATTACGGTCGCGGCGGCCATAACGACGGGGTCGATGCTGGACTCGGGCATCGAGCCGTGCGCGCCGCGCCCGAACATGCGAATCTGCAGGCTATCGGCCGAAGAAGTGACAATGCCCGCACGCCAATCGATGTTCCCGGACGGCAAGCTCATGACGTGCTGCCCTAGCACAACGTCCGGTTTTGGAAATCGTTTGAACATCCCGTCATCGATCATCGCCTTAGCACCTTGCGCGGTTTCCTCGCCTGGCTGAAAGACGGCCATCAGTGTCCCTCTCCACGTGTTGCTGCTCTTTGCAAAAAGACTTGTTGCGCCAATCAAGCAGGCAACGTGCATATCGTGGCCACACGAGTGAGCTACGGGTACGATCTTGCCGGTGGGGTCAGTCCCCGTGACGGTGCTCGCGTAGGGAAGGCCAGTCGCTTCTTTGATGGGCAGAGCATCCATGTCCGCGCGTAGCATGACAGTGGGCCCATCGCCGTTGTGCAAAATACCTACAACACCGGTTTTGCCGACCCCGCTAGTGACCTCAAATCCCCAAGCCTTCAGATGATTCGCAGCAATACCAGCCGTTCGGGTCTCCTGCATCGACAATTCCGGATGCGCATGTATGTCCTTATAGACGGCCTCCAGTTCTGGAAGCAATGTGGCGAGACTTGCAAGGATTTCGGTCGGCTTGTTCGAGCTCATGAAATTAGTCTCCTGACGTCAGGTCGCCACCTGTGGGCTTAGTGGCAATTGCTGTTGTCCGCGTTGGCGATTTCCAGAAATGTAATACTAGTTGGTGCGAAACTGATGTGACCTGCGCGTGTTGACTGACCCAGGAATTGTGGCAGGTCGCCATCTCTGTTCAGTTCAAGAGTCTTCCCATTAAGCTGGACGGTCGTGTCTTGAAGTTGCTTGGCAGTCAGCGTGTAGCGTTCTGCTTCAGACGGCAATGTAATTTCATGGACTTGCTGTCGGTCGGCGTTGATGACCAGAAGCGTGACGCCGCCGGGATGGTTCCGAAGGCAGTGAGCATAGACGTACACATTTGGGATTGGCGATGTGTGGGGACCGAGAACCGTCGCACCCATGAGGTGTCGCCAAAGCAAAGCGGCCCAGTAATTAGGACGTGGTGCGAAAGTATTCTCGTCTAACAGGCCGTAGTCGCTTGATGCCAGTGTGTTGTGCATACTTACTTTCACGCCACGCTGGGCGAGGGACGCATGTTGAACAAGATATCGGAAGGTGTCTAGAAAAGTCGATGCCCATGGGTTTCCGCCGCAGGCTGCATCGGCGGTTTCCGTAATCCAGAGTGATTTGCCCGGTTCGAACCTGTCTCGAAGGTTCGCGTAGAATGCGCCAATCTTTTCCGGTCGCGAGAGCCAATCTTGAGAAAGTGCCGCTGCTACGGTTGTTTGTGATGATGCGCCCATGCTTGCGCATCGCTCCGAAGCAGCTGCATAGAGATGGTACGAGAAAACGTCGAATACGGGACCGGCTGCGTGGAGCAGGTCTTCGGATTTAAGTACTCCACCACCCATTGGCATTGCGAACGCTCCCTCGCCGACTGAACCTGGGCCGAGAAATAGTGTGTCGGGCGTAGTTTTCTGAAGGAACGTGCGGAAGACAGCAACGTCGCGGCCAAAGCTTGCGGCATCGTATCCTTTCGGCGCGCCGCCCATCGCTGCATATGTCGGCTCATTCATGAATTCGCTTGCAGCGATTCGCCCTCCAGCGGACTTGGTGTATTCGTACAATTGCCGCGCCTGGTCCGAGGTCCATACGCCTTGAGCATCACGCGATCCTGGCCCCGTAGCCACCGATGTCACGATTTCGGCATTCACTGCACGAGAAAAATCGATGACGCCCTTCCATTCCGCTCGCGTTAAGACTCCGCTGAACCCCGATGGCGCATTCGCTGGGGCGGCATTTTCCGAATCTTGAAAATAGGCGCTATTGGCCCACGTACCGCTGACTCGCACATATGCAGGGCTTAACGCCCCTGCCAGTTTTCGCAATCGCGGATTTGAAAGATCGATGGGCGCTCGATAACGATAGAGGTTCGGGTTTATGCCTGCCGGGGTGAAACCCGCCTGGGGGGCAAGCTCTTGCGGTTTACTTTCGCCCGTGTTGCTCCCGTACGGTTTCCAAAATCTCCCGCCGATGACCTCCACCATTTCAATGTTGTAGGACTGGAAGCGCTCATCGACCGTGCCAATAGCGGGCATCTTTGCGGGATCAAGCGATACAACCTGGGCGATCAGTTGCATCGCTAGAACCACCACCGAGGTTATGCATAAGAATACGCCCATGCAAATGCACCGACGAATACTTCTGCTCATTTGTTTGTTTTTCTTTCCCATTCCAGAAGTCGCAGCTGTCACCAACACGGGTTGTGCCATATTTTTTCACCGTCTACTGCACTTTATCTAGGTTGCATATCGTTATGCTGCGATATCGCACATGATGATTTGGAGTTCTTGATCCACGCGCCATAAGTTTGGATGAAGGCACCAGGCCTTCTATCCAGCTTTTTCGTGGCCTAAGCTGAAAGGCCTGCCGAGGTATAGAATAAGCCCCGGCGGGCTGATGGCTAGCGCTTGTTTAGGCGAACGACTGCTGGCGTGTAATTTCGGAGGATCCGATGGCACAGAGCAATCTTGAACTCATGCGGACACTCGACGATTCGTGGAACGCACAGGACTGGGATACGTTTGAAAAGCGGCATTCCAAGGACACCACCGTATTTTGGCCCGGTCAGGCTGAGCCGACAAGAGGGCGCGACAATCACAAAGCGGAGTCCATCGAATTTTTCAAAACGTTCCCCGACAATCATCTGATCAATCATCCCTATAAAGTGGAGATTGCTCAGGGCGAATGGACCTGCACTGTTGCGGATTTTACAGGTACGATGCGGGGACCGATGAAGGGTTCCGACGGCAAGCTGATCGCGCCAACCAACAAGAAGTTTCATATCGAGTTCTGCACCGTCGCACACTGGCAGAACGGCGAGATCATCGAAGAAAAACTCTTTTATGACTTGGTCGGATTGCTAAAACAGATTGGAGTTATGTAAGTATTCCTGGCCAGCTAGCTACACATCACGATTTGTGGGTGCTTGCTTCCAATACCCAACCGTAAAAGCGCTGCAGAATCACCGGGCTAACCGACCTGTACGGTTAGCATCGATATTGATCCGCCGTCGACACCTTCAATGGGGAAAGTGATGAGTTCGCGTTGCTGCCTGGTCGCAATGACATACAGCATAGGCAAGTAATGATCCGGTGTGGGAATCGAAAGCAAAGCTTCTGGCCCGAGACTCTCGTATTCAATAAGCGGTTTGTACTCCCCGGCTACCATCATCTCCTTTGCATCGCGTTCAAAGCGGACAGCCCAATCGTAAGGATCGGGCATGTGCCGACCCCAAGCATACGCATGGAGATTGTGGACTAAGTTGCCGCTGCCGATGATGAGTATGCCCTCTTCGCGCAGGGGCGCGAGCTTCTTGCCAATCTCAAAATGGAATGATGCTGGTTTATTTTCGTCGATGCTTAGTTGGACGACGGGAATGTCAGCATCGGGATACACGTGCCGGAGTACCGACCATGTCCCATGATCGAGGCCCCAAGAGTTGTCGAGCTTTACCTCAATCGGTGCGAGCAATTTTTGTACTCGACGGGCGAGTTTGGGATCACCAGGCGCGGGATACTGCACTTGAAACAATTCTCGCGGAAACCCGCCGAAATCGTGAATGGTTCTCGGCGAAGTGGCAATGGTTACCCCGGTTTCTGAAACAAACCAATGGGCGGAGATGGACAGAATCGCTTTCGGCTTGAGTGTCGTCTGTCCTATGCGGCTCCATGCTTTTGTGTAGCCATTGTCGAGGACGGCATTCATCGGATTGCCGTGTCCAAAAAAAATTGCGGGAAGTATCTTGGCCATGTCGCGGCACCTGTAACCAGTTCACGCCGAGTTTTTGTAGACGACTACGCTGGCGGCCTATCGACTGGAAACCATGAACGCGCTGCAAAAGCGTCAGGCAGCAACTGAGCCACAGTATCACGCTTGCTAAAGCCAAAGTGAAGTTTGCCTAGCTCCGAGTGACCGGGCCGCCCAAATTTACCTCCAGGGCCGATCCATCAGTTCAAGCCGAATGGTCAACGTGTCATTTCAGTGTCACGCAACTTGCACCACAACATGCCACAAAGCGAACAAAACCGTAAAGACGCGGTGAAATTAACGTTCCCCAGTTTCATCGCAACTTGGTGGTAGCTAAAAGATGGTGGACGAGAGGGGATTCGAACCCCCGACCTCCTCATTGCGAACGGGGAATCACTAAAGCTAAGACGCATCGCCACAATCAGTTAGCTTTTTGAAAAGGCCGTGAATCGCCCAACTCGCCCAACCAAATCGTAGAGCTTCTTCACTAGCCCTCAGCTCATCTCCAATACCTCCACCTTCTTGGGAAGGGAGACCCAGCATTTCCATTGGGTTCGAATCCGACGGGACTTGGACTGAAGGACTGAAATTACGGCTGTCCCTCGCTAAAATTATCGCCGTAACAATGTTACAGCAGCGAAGCTAGTCGGCCGGAGTTTTGGCGAATGACAGGGCTGAGCAAAAAACTTCACGCGAAAGCTGCTGCGGAAAAACAGCAATCCATCACACTTGTCAACCAGAGTTTCGACGAGCGAAAAATTGTAGTTTTGCGCTCAGACGCCTCGGACAAAACCGCGAAGCAAAACGAGTCCGACGATCACTTCCGGTTAATCGACATTACCGGCCAATCTCTGCCCATTCTCAGGGCGTCGCGAGCTGGCGCGCTTCTCCGAGGATTTTGGTGAGGCGGTTGGAGAGACGGTCAAGGCGAAGGCGAGAAGTACCGTGTGGTAGTTCACGACGGAACATTTCGAGCACATGTTGAGCAGCGAGCAAAGTATCGATCACGCCGCCGAGGCCTTCTCGAAGCACAGCAGATGGCACTCTCGGCTGCGGAACAAGATGCCGAGGTTTTGAGCGAGCCAGCTCGAATGCCCGCTGGAGATCATTCAACGTCACATCAAGATATTGCATGGTCATCTCGGGAGAGGTGTGACCGAGTAATTTCATCACCGCGACCAAGCCAACACCGGCTCGAAGCATCTCCGAGGCATAGGTGTGGCGAAGCTGGTGTGGGACGATGCCGGTGGGAAGGCCGAGCGAATGGCAGACCTGATGTAAATAATCACGAAAGTGACGAAGGAGCGTGTCTTTCGCGCCCGGACGGACAAAGAGCCGCCCATCGGCAGGCAGGGGATCAAGCGAACGAAAGAATCGGAGGCGTTGGACGAGTTCACACACAAAGGGATCTACGGGGACCATACGTTCTGTTTTGAGTTTGCCGAGTGGCACATGAACGGCCCATTGATTCGGGCCGGTAGAGCGAAGGCAGTCGGAGGACAGATCGGCACACTCACCGATGCGCATGCCGGTGTGGCGAATCAACAGAAAGGCATTGCCACCCAGATCGTTGCGGCGGAGGAACTCTTTTTGCAGGAGTTGATCCTGTTCTGCTGTGAGCGGACGCGGAAGTCTGTGCGGGAGGCGCGGAATATCTTCGCGGCGGATCAGATGAGCGAGTTCAGGAAGCTGTTCGGTCCAAGCCAGTTCGTTGCAGATGCCGCGTAGAGAGATGAGGCGGAGGATATAGGATGCGGTCACGAGCGGCGGCACTTGCGAGTGCAGGCGGGACATCCAGCCGAGGATGTGGGGTTCACGGCGCAATTGGTCCAGGCGCTGCACCTCAGGATGATCAGCGCCGAGATAACTCAGAAAGTTGCGGGCCGTCCCGCGCTGGTGACGAGTAGTTTCGGGACTGAGTGCCACGCTGAAGGAATCGACTGCCCGGTCGAAGACCGGAGCCAGAGGATGCTGGAGCGGAGGGCGTCGCGCGCGGTTCATGAAGAGGCCTTCGGAAGAGGACGAATGTGCTGCGCCACGGCACGTGCATACTCAAGGTAGACGTCTTGTGGGGTGACCAACACATAGAGCAGCGTGGTCTGGATGTCCGCGTGACCCATCAGCTGCATGAGCGCAGGAAGACTCATACCGGCGCGGATCATGTCGGAGGCAAAGGTGTGTCGAAAGCGATGAGGGTTGGCGAGCTGGATGCCGGTGGCCTGGCGATGGTAGCGGAATAAGGACCGTAATCCCGCAGCGGTCATGCGTGTTCCGCGCGCGCGTCCTTTGAGTGAGACGAACAGCGCGGCGGAGCAAGGATTGGGTCGTTCCAGTCGCAGATAGTGTTCGAGCAGTTGCACGGTTTCCGGCGCCAGCGGCAGGAAGCGAAATTTATTGCCTTTGCCACGAACGCGAAGCTGTGCTTCGGAGAGCAACGGGTCATCGCGATTCAAAGCCAATACTTCGGCGGACCGCAGCCCTTGCAGTAACATCAAGCCCACGATGGCCAAGTCGCGCGAAGTGCGGAAACTCGACCAGAAGCGCGCTACTTCATCCACCGAGAGCGGCACGATGTTGCGTTTGGACACCTTCACGCGCAGTCGGCTCATCGCTACTCGCGGCCGGCCAAGGCCCATCGGCCTTCGCCGCAAAAACGCTTGATGAAAGCCGCGGGCGATCTGGCAGGGAGCATCGGGGAACTCGTTGCGGATGGCGCGCTCGGCGACGGCCACGCGGTCATTGATGGTGGAAGGGGAAGGCCGAGGTTGTTGGCTGGACTGGAAGCGCAGATAGTCCAGGAGCGTGGACTCGGTAAGGTCATCTTCCCTAACGTCGCCGATGTGATGAACACTCTCCCACCAGCGAACAAAGTGCAGCAGGTTGTGAGCGTAGATGCGCAGAGTGGTGTTCGCCAGGCGGCGGATATATTCGCGATCCAAGTAACGATTGATCCAGCCGATTCCTCGGCCAGTGGTCTGCTCGACGACACGAACCGGACTTTGTGCGTTGTGGGAGGTCTGCTGGTAGTGCACACAGAACTTCATGGCTGAGCAGCCTCCAGAAGAGTTTGAAACTGTCCTGCGTCACCGCCCTGGACGAAGAAAGAGTTCGGATCGTGGCCCTCGGGCAGGAGAACGCGGCGAGTGGCGATGCCTTGCGCGCGCAAACGCTGCGCTAACTGTTGCGAGGCTTGTTGTCCACTGCCGTTGGCGTCGACATCGAAGGTGAGATAAACGGTGCGCGGACGGTCGCACAGCTGTTGAAACTGGTCAGCGTTGAGATGCGTGCCCAACGAACAGGTGACATGGCGAAAACCTACTTGCCACAACACGGCGAGATCGAACAGACCTTCCACCAGAATCACCGTGGGAAATTGGCGAACCGATTCCCAGGCGAACAAGCCGCCCTTGGAGCCGGGGAGGAATCGATGGGCGAAGGCGGCAGCGACACTGCGGCCGTAGAGGTTGACGACGCGTCCGCCTTGGCAGCACGGGAAGATGACGCGCCGGTAGAAGGCGTCGCAGCCTTGTGGGTTGAGCAGGCCGAGACGTTGCAGGAGATCGCAAGAATAGCCCTGAGCCGCGAGATGTCGGCGCAAGCTCCCGCCGGGGGCATAACCGATGCGCAGTTCTTTGATCAGGAGGGAATCGCGCAGTCCTCGTTGCTCGAGATAGCGCCGTGCCTCGGGGTAGCGATCGAGTTGCTGTTGATAGAAAGTGGCGGCTTGCTCCAGCACGGTGGCAGGGTCAGCTGTAAGAGAACTCTGCTGCTCGAGGTAAGTGAGACTTTGGCGGAAAGATAGATGACGGGACAACTGGATAAAGCGCAGGAGGTCGCCGCCCTGTCCGCAACCGTGACAGTAAAAGAGATTCTTGCGGGCGTTGACATAGAACGAAGGGCGGGTTTCCGGATGCAGGGGACAGAGTCCGACGAACTCGGGGCCGTGAGCGACGGGCCGGGCGGTCCAATGCTGCTGCCGCAGATAATCGAGCAGCGAAAGGCGCTGTTTCAGTTTTTCGACGTCCTCGCCCACGGCGCAGTTTTCCCTCTGGATGCCAACGTAGGAAAAGACGGCCAGCATTCCCAGGCAAGGATGGTGGGCAGGAGAAAATTTCTCAGAGCCGCAAGGGCCAGAGGATTTGCAGAACCGGAGTCAGCCAAGACCAAGGCCCAGCTTCCTGCTCGTTCGGATCACCACGCGTCAACCAGTGAGCCATGCGGGCGAGCGTTTGGCGGAGAAAGGAAAGAGCCGGTTGGGAGCGGTCCAGTCCGTGGGCCCAGCGGCGAAGTGTGGAAGGATCGGGCACGCGATTAGGATCTTGGAGCGTAGGCACTGCCTCTTCCCAGGAGCAATGCTCCGCAAAGCGCCGCCGCAATGCCTGGCAACGAGCCGGCAAGCTGTAATGGGTGTAAGGGAGAGAAAACAGTGGAAGGAAGGTGAAGGTTTTCCCGCAACTGGGGCAGCGGCCACGACGAATGCCAATCCAGTCGTGATGCTCATCGTGGGCCTGCTTGCGGCGGCGTCCGTGGCCGATGATCGAATCGTGTTCGCAAGCGGGGCATCGCCGCAGAATGATCTCGGCGCAACTCGCGGCCCAATCCGTTTCGAGCTTGTGTGGGGAGACGGAAAGTGGGATAAACAGAATCGTACTTCGTTGGAGCTCTGCCCCGGCTTGACCTGCCAAGATCTGAGCCGGAAGTGGAGCTCCTTCCTCCTGAAACAAAATCCAACTGAAAGAGAATAACCCTTCTCGCCTGCAGCTTTTAGGGGTGTGATTCAGAATATTGGCCGGTAATAATCGACAAGCCAGGAGCTATCGTCTGTACTGTCCAGTTGTGAGGCAGGCCTACCGGCTCCGCACGCTCGGACCGGAGGCGCAATTCGTTGGCGGCGTATTACGCATTGAGGGGATTTTCCTACACCCTACTCGAAGCGGGTCGGCGTCACACGGCACCGCCGGGCGCACCCGCCCTATAATAAAAAAGTCCGAAACTGTACACGGTTCTTTAGCTATCCCGAGCACACGGACCGGGTGCTGCTGGCTATCAGCGGTTTGAATCGTAGATCGCTGCCCGGTCCATCATGGGCTTGAGTGTCAGCGCGGTCACTCCTATTGCAATCCCGAGGAGTGCGACCAGCGCGGCCAGGATTGTGTGCCCATCGGCCACCCATACCGCCATGCTTATTGCCAACGCGGCATTCGCCAGCCCGGCCGCGCGAAGCCATGGCGCGAACTTTCGCGCCTCGCTACGAAGGAGTTCCCTGTCCATACTGCCCCCAAAGAGCAAAACCGCGGCCATGATTAATTGAATCGAGCAGCAGAATAAGACTGCGAAGAACAGCGCGAGGCTCCATGTTCCGCTTGTCACGTTTTTGAACCGCCAGGCCAGATACACGAGCAATGCACAGCGCAAACACATCTTGATGTGCAGAATTTCCCAAAGCCGGTATGGTTTGGGGCCCGCCGATCCGAAAAGCTTCCTCACCAAGGCGGGCGGCTCTTCGGGTTTCGCGGCCTTTACTGAGTCCGAATCGCGGGCAGGAGCTTGGTCGTTGCCCTTCGAGGGCAGCGATTGCTTGGCGGATGCAGAATCATCCCTTAATTCCTCCAGCGCCAGCTTGACATCATCTATGTGCTGCGTGCGGCGATCCCGGTCCTTGCGCAGGCAGCGCAGGATGATCTTCTCGAGCTCCGCCGGCAGATTCGGCGCGAGGTCCCCAGGTGGCGGCGGCTCCTTCTGCAGGATTGCCGAAATTGTGGACATTTTGGTTGCGCCGTCAAATGGCCGGCGGCCGGTGACCATTTCGTAGAGAACCGAGCCAAAAGAAAAAATATCGGAACGCGCATCCACCTTCGTACCTTCGGCCTGCTCGGGTGACATATAGGCGACGGTGCCGACGATCGAGCCTTCTTCTGTCAGCGGGGCGTCCGCAGCGGTCACCGTCGCCGTGGCGGCTTCGGAATCGAGAGTCTTCTCGGTCAGCTTGGCCAGGCCGAAATCCAGCAATTTCACGCGGCCGTCCTCGTCGATAATAATGTTGGCCGGCTTGAGATCGCGGTGCACGATTCCGGCCGAGTGCGCGCGGGCCAGGGCGTCGGCGATCTGGATCGAATATTTCAGTGTGTCTCTTAAGGGTAGGAGGTCGTTCTTGCTGATCAACTGGTGCAGCGTCTTGCCCGCCACGAACTCCATGGCAATGAAATCCGTGGCCCCAGAGGAGCTGATGTCGTATATGTGGATGATGTTGGGGTGATTCAGGGCCGATGCGGCCTTTGCTTCCTGCACGAAGCGGCGCTGGCGTTCGGGGCTGGTGGTAGCATCAGCGCGCAGGATTTTGATCGCTACGGGCCGGTCGAGATGAGTATCGAAGGCCTGGTAGACCACCCCCATGCCGCCTTCGCCGAGTTTTGCTTCAATCCTGTAGTGGCCCAGCGCCTGGCCGATCATGGGGTCCATGTCAGGACCTCGTGCTCATGTTAGGACCTCACCCATGACCGAGTCAACGGAGACAGAGAGAGTTTACGGCATTAGAGACGGAACTAGCGTGGGCTTTCTTCATGCGCGGAAACCATGAAAGTCGATCGCAAGAAGCAGCCGGATGTCAACTCGCTATGGCCGAATCCCCGGCTTTTGATCGCATTGCATTCGCCCAATGCCACAGCTACCGCCTTTTGATGGAGAGTTTCGAGTACAAGGACCGCGAATGTGCGCCAGAAGGCGTCCTAGCTGTTTCGCGCAGCAGCATAGACGTTGACCGTGTTCTGCCGGATCGAAACGAAGTGCTCATGTCCGGATAATGGGCAAGCGGGAAGTAATCCCAAGGTAAGGTTTGCCGACCATTCATCCAGAATGGTCGGACGATGGGGTGCACACCGAGGATTGACGACCTCCAGGAAGAGGCGGCTAGTACCATTTGTGCCCGTTTGATAGAGTTTGAGCCCAAATCCGCTTTGGTCGGAGGTGGATCCCGCAAATCCCATCGGTGACGAATGCCATTGAAATCAGCGACATGCGGAAGGGAACTGGAGGCTGGGTTAAGAAGGCAACCGGGAAGTAACAATGTGACGTTTGACGGGAAGAGGATGTCCGAGTTTTAGTTGATTGCAGTGACTCTCGATGTTCGGCACTGTAAGCCTACCTACAATCAAGTTCAAGCAACTTCTGCTGTCCGGACCTCCTTCTGCTGAATGCGTGACGGATTCAAGCGTTCCTTCAGCAATAGGATTTCTTGATAGCCTTTGATGCGTCGGAATTTCTTCTCTGCTTCCAAGAGTCCTGCGGCTGTCCAGCGTAGCGGTTGATCTCCTTCGCGCCAACGCTTGACGTTGCGCGCCACCCGCTGCACCGTCGACAAGCACGATTCGATCGGGTTGGTGGTGGCCAGCTTCCGACGCAGCACCGCTCCTACACCCAAACGATGCACTGTCAGCGTTTCTTCCAGCCCTTCCTCCAAGCTCCGGGCAGCACTCGGATTGATCCGTTCCAATTGCCGGAAGATTTTCTGCAACGCCTCCTTGGCCTCTTCGTAGTTGTTCATCGCGTACGCATTGCGCATCCGCCGGTCGTAGTCTTTCTGGCAGTTCTCCGGCAGGTACTCCTTCACATTCCGCCGCTTGTGAATCTGGCAACGCTGCACTTCCACCTGGTCTCCGAAAACACGCTCCACACCGGCACGCAGCGCTTTCGATCCGTCCATCACCACCAGATACCGCCGCTGGTGATCCAGTCCGCGGTCCACCAGGTCTTCCAACAGTCCTTTGACCACCGCGGTGTTTTCCGTGGCTCCCTGCCACACTCCCAAAACGTGCTTTTCTCCGCTTTCCGCGATCCCCAGAGCCACCACCAGCACCTGGCCGCCGAAGTGAATGCCGTCGATCATCAGCACCACCAGATTCAGATCTTCCAGGCGCCGTTCGCACAGCACGCGCAACTGGTTGCTACTGGCGGCCACGAACTGCCGGCTTACACTGCTTTTCCCGATCCCGTAGCCTTCCAGAACACTCTCCACTGCTCGCCGATAGTTTCGTGTGGACAACCCGGCCACCATGCGTTCCCGCACCGCTCGTTGCAGTTTTCCGTCCTGCTGCAATTGACTGTAGCTTTCCAGTTCCACTTCCTGGCCCTCGCGGGTTCGTACCCGAGGTCGTTCCAGCGGGATTTTCTGTCCAGCAAAAACCACATAACCTGGCTGCTTTCCCCAGCGCACACAGCCCGCGGTGGGATTCGGCCGATGCGGAGGTCCCACCCGGTGAGTTACTTCGTTTTCCAGAATGGCGCGTAGGATCTGCAGACCGGCTTGCCCGGTCAGCTGTTCTACCTGCGCTTGCATCTCTGCCCACACCTCGGCTATCGGCAACGGCACTCGCACCATCAACTCTTGCCCACCGATGACCTCGAACTTGTGATTGGACTTGCCCTCTTTCCTCTGGTATTTCTTTCTCACGGCGGCTCTCTCCTTTAAAAGGGATTCGCAACCCGAACTCTATCCGAGTTCGGGTGAGAGCCGCTGCTTCTTGTTCTCAAGTTTCAACTAAATGTGGGGCATCCTCTGACGGGAAACCGCTGGATGGAGTTTTCGTTATGTACACGGCGGGAGTTTTGGCGAATGACAGGCCAAACGAGCAATATGCGCTGCCGCTTACAGACTGTTTACCGGGCAACGAGCCGCTTTTGCGCAAGAGAAAGTTTGGATTGTCCTTGACATGGACACCCCATGAGAACAGCATCATGTCGAGGTCTCGCCCTTTGCGGCGAGACTCCCGCTCCGTAGCCCAAGGGCAGTTTCTTTAGCAGCTAAGCCCCGCATCGAGCGCCAAGAGGGCAGTACGTCCTCCGCTCCTTTCTCTCCGCTCCCGCGGGGCTAAACCCTCTGCCCGACGTGTACGACTGCACGCCCAAGACCTCAGCGGTTCAACGCCACATCAATCGGGTCCGACTCGCCTCATGCGAGGACCGATTTTCAAAAAGGAGAACCACTCATGTCTGAAAGCAATAAAGCTATCGTCCGTCGTGTGTTTGAAGAACTTTGGAACAAGGGCAATCTGTCGCTGGCAGACCAGCTCTTTACCCCTAACTACACAGATCATGATTCTTCGACCCCCGATTTTGGGCACGGCCCGGAAAGTGAAAAGAAGAGAGTGACACTCTACCGCACTGCTTTCCCCGACCTTCGCTTGACAATTGAGGACATAATTGCCGAGGGCGAAACAGTCATGGCCCGTTGGTCCTGTCGCGGTACTCATAAAGGTGACCTCAGCGGGATCGCGGCAACCGAGAAGCAGTTCACCATTTCCGGAATGACCGTCGCGCGCCTAGTGAACGGAAAGATAGCGGAAGCCTATGTCAACTGGGACGCTCTGGGCCTCATGCAGCAGCTCGGCGTCGTCCCTGAGATCGCCAAAACCAAAGCTGCCGCAGCGAAGCCTTAGACCTCGGAGAGCTTTCCAATCTTTCTCACGGGAGCGGGCCCTACCCGCTCCCATTTATTTTTCAGAATCGGTTCCCGGCGCATCAGCTTTGTCTGTTGTGACTCGGACAGCTTCCATTTGCCCGAACCCCTCCACAGACCCCTACTTGCTGTTTGCTTCGCCTTCAACCAACTGCCGGAAATCTCGTTCTGCCTCGGTGGGGCTTTGATACTGACCGTTCTCGTAGCTCTTCTTAATCACGTCCAAAATCCGCTCGATGGCGCGACGGCTCACAGAGTCCTTGCCAACTTTGAGTTGGCTGGCTAAACGGTCGAGGAATTCCGTGCTCACCTTGCAACTATACTCGCCTTGCTTGCCTTCCAATCGGTTGAGTGGAATAATCCCCGCATGGTCATAGGCGACAGACTCCGCGAACTTCGCGAACAAAAGAAATTCAGTCAAGGTGACATTGAAAAGCGAACTGGCTTACTTCGCTGCTACATTTCCCGCGTCGAGAACGGCCACACTGTTCCTGCAATCGAGACCTTGGAAAAGATGGCGCGTGCGCTTGAAGTTCCGATGTACAAGCTCTTCTACGAGGGCGACAAACCCGCAAAAGTCCCCGATGTTTTCAAACGAAAATCCTCTGATGACGGTCTTTGGGGTAATTCAGGCAAGGACGCGAAGTTTCTCAACAAACTGCGCCGCCTGATGAGCAAGGCCAACGAACAAGATCGCAAACTTATTTTGTACACGCTTCAGAAGATGGCGCGTTAGTAGCAAGGCTTCGAGCATTTTTGGGTACTCGATTCTTACTAGTCCCCAATATTCTGCCGCCACGCCACCGACTTCACAATGCTGTACTCGCGGCTGACCCAGACTTGCACAAATCGCTGGCCGCCGCACTCGGGTGAGATTTCGAAATTCTTGAAACTGGAGTTGAATTGCTGACACTCATGGACCTTGAAAAGATGGTGGACGAGAGGGGATTCGAACCCCCGGCCTCCTCATTGCGAACGGGGAATCACTAAAGCTAAGACGCGTCGCCACAATCAGTTAGCTTTTTGAAATGGCCATGAATCGCCCAACTCGCCCAACCAAATCGTAGAGCTTCTTCACTAGCCCTCAGCTCATCTCCAATACCTCCACCTTCTTGGGAAGGGAGACCCAGCATTTCCATTGGGTTCGAATCCGACGGGACTTGGACTGAAGGACTGAAATCCTGTCCCTCGCCAAAATCATCGCCGTAACAAATGTTACAGCAGCGAAGCTAGTCGGCCGGAGTTTTGGCGAATGACAACCGGACGCCATGGTGCGCATTTCACTTCGACGAAAAACGCGCAATGCGCACAATTGAGTGCCTCTGCTCGCTGGTTGTAAAAACTCCAAACCAAATGTAAGCAGGACAAAGCGGTGAGCCCACATTTAATTGGTTTGCTGCCACAGGAAATCACTTCCACGATTGCCGACTTTTCTTCCAAGTGAAACTGTGTCGGTAAACACAAGCGCGTTTCTCGGTACTAATCCGATGGACCACGCTATGGCTGCCGCACTCGCACTACTTGTTTTCATTACCGCCACCGTGTTTCTGGTTGCAGACCTTGCATTCGGTTGGCGGCTCGGAGTTGTCAACGCGATGCTTCACAGGCTTTGTTGTACGAAGGAATGCGAAGATCGCCCGGAGGTCGTCATCCGTTAGATTCTTATAAGCCATCACGGGCATGATTGGGCTCAGCTTGCGGCCCTTAACCTGTCCGGTGCGCATTACGTCCAAGAAAAGAGCCTCGTCGTAATATGGGATTCCGGATGGATCGGGCGTGATATTCGAACTGGCGACAGTGCCCCAGGGGCCCGTGAAGGGAAAGCCTCCGGCAAAGTCCATACCCGAAACGTTTTGTCCCCGTACTTGAGGAGTATGGCAGTCGACACAACCGGCCTGGTCGGCAAGATGGGTTCCGTATCTGAGCTGGTCGGAGGAGACAACGTCGGCGACCTGCGCGGCAATCGGCTCGGGAGCGCTGCGGATCAGGTACTTTACGGGGAAAATGATTTCGGTGGCCGGAAGCCGATTGTGGACAGCAGGTAGGGACCGCAGGTAGACCACAACGGATGCCAAATCTTCATCTGACATATTGCTGTAGCGTTGGTAGGGCATGATGGGAAAAAGAGCGCGGCCATCGTGGCCGACGCCTTCGCGTATGGCGCGGGCTAGTTGATCATCGGTCCAACTGCCCACTCCGGTTTCCGGATCGGGCGTTAGGTTCGAGGCCACGATGCGTCCAGGCAGATCTGCGTAGGGCAGCACCTCGCCGGAAACTTCTTTGCCAGCCACGATGGGTGTGCCTGGGCTGGTCCAGTCATGCGGGCTGTGACAATAGACGCAGCTGCTCAAGCCCGTCGCGATATAGCGGCCTCTCTCGAGCCGTTGCGGCGTACGCTCGAATGTGCGGTCCGTGAGAGCACGCCCCTTGGGGCCGAAAAATGGCCTCCACCCGATGGTCAACGTGATGACGATAGCCAACAGGACGACCAACGAACCTAATGCGATGAGAAACCATTTCCCGAATCGCCTCATTTGACTTTTCTCCTTCGAACTGTAGACGAACAGCCGGCCGAACGCGAAGCCGCCGTGGCCCCGGCTGTCCCGACGAGCTGACGACGGCATCGCAGCTGTTCAAACGGAATGGCCTTTCGCCTTGACGGCCTGCTGAGCAGCCGCGAATACATCGCGTGCGGACGTCGTACCCGCTATGTGCTCCGTGCCCGTGACTCCGAGGTCCATCCATCCCGCGTTCACGCTCTCAAACATTTCTTCGGCAGGTCCAGTGTGGCCCTTCGGGACGCCGAACTGCTCGAACGCTTCCGCCCACTTTGCACGCGGGACGGCAAAGGCTTTTACGTCGCGTTTTAGGACTTCACCCAATTGTTCCGCCACTTCATCCGCGCTTACCATCGAACCGAGCTCGATAACGCGATGCCCTGACCACGCTGGCCCGGTCAGAAGCTTTGCTACCTCTGCGCCGATGTCGTTTGTCGCGACCATTGTTGATTTCCGGTTTGTAGGATTGTAGAAGACCGGTAGTGTTCCGCCTTGGGCGGCCTGTAAGCCGAAAAGAAAGTTTTCGAAAAATCCACCTGCGCGCACAAATGCGATCGGAGACGGCAGGCTGCGAAAAGCTTGCTCCAAAAGCGATAAGGCCGTGATCATCCCCAGCCCGCTTGTTCTATTCGCGCCCATCGACGAAAGCGCTACCACCCGCGGCGGCACTACCTTGGTCAGCGCCTCGACATAGTTCGCAATCACGTCCTTTGCTTCTTTGTAATCAGGCGACGGTGCCCAGACAGCCGGCAACATAACAAACGCGCCCTCAACACCTTTGAGCGCCGCCGCTATGGCTGGCGCATCGTTCCAGTCTCCATCCACCAACTCTACGCCTTGGTCTGCCCACTTCGCCGCTTTCTCGCGATTGCGCACAAGTGCTCTCACCTGTTTGCCTTGCTTCAGCAGATGCCGCGCGGTGCCGCCCCCAACGTTTCCAGTAATTCCCATGACTGAATACGTGGTCGTTTTCTCCTTCATCGCATTCTCCTTTTGTCTCGTATTTGGCCGCCCATCCAAATGAGCGGCCTGAGCATTGGATGCTCAGGAAAACCGTTGGTTACAAAATAATCAGCGGTTACACAACCACTGGTTGTAAATCAACAACCGGTCGCAAAAGTCGTCAAAAGAGACTAAGCTATTGAAGTGACATCCACATCACCAAGTCGCCGGGTAGAGCGTAAGGAGAGGTTGCGGGGCGAAATCCTTGCGGCTGCCAGCAAAATGTTTGCCGATCGCGGCTACGAAGCCGTGACGCTTCGCGCGATCGCTAAAGAGATCGGCTACACGCACGCCGTGATCTACCAGCATTTTCCTGACAAATGGCATATTCTTGCCGAGTTGAGCAGGGAGACGATCGGGCTGCTGATTCAGAACTTCGACGCGATTGCCGCTGAACATCCTGCACCGAAAGAGCGTCTTTTTGCGACTTCACGTGGCTTGATTCAGTTCTGCACTGCCCATCCACAGCAGTTCCGAAACGTCTTCTTCGGGCCGGAGAACCGCAACGGCATCCGCGCTGGACAATATATCAACGACATTGGCACGCCTTTGTTCCAACGTTTCGTACAGCTCTTTTTCGATGTTGCCAAGGATGAAGGATTGCCGAGTAAGCATGACATGGTGGTAGCCCACACCTGGTGGTACACGATCTTCGGCCTCGCCACGCTCATGGTCATCCAAGGGGTTGTGCCTGACTTGCCTGACCAGACTCTCGTGGTCGAGCAAACGATCGCCACGCTGTGGGCGGGCGTTCAGGCTGTTCCGCGATTGCCGAAGATCGCAGTCTCCAAGCGATCCGGCCGATCCAGTGCCTCAAAGCACTAGCAGCTTCTGACTACTTAGGAGTCGTTGGCGGGCTTCCTACGGCGGCTTGCCGCTGGGATCGCTGGAAAAGGTAGGCGGTTTAACCGATCATAATATCGGAAGAAATGATACCCCGCGCTAGAGACCTCATTTGAACGAAGTCTGGCCCAACTCCCGTGTTGTCAACTCGGAAGTAATCCAGATTGCAACATGGATCAGTACCTACAAGTCGACTTGTAGAACGTGATTGAGCGATTCGCGATGTCAATTGTTGGATTCCTGCGCGACCGGCAGGCGGATATCCTCGTAGGTAACGGGCACTCCCGAGCTAAAGTACGCTGCTGCAATCACTCGGATTTCGCGGCGCGCTCGTTAGCTGGCAAAACGAGTAACACCCGGTTTCCAAAAATAATGTAAGTCCTATGAAATCTGGTGGACGAGAGGGGACTCGAACCCCCGACTTCCTCGTTGCGAACGGGGAATCACTAAAGCTAAGACGCGTCGCCACAATCAGTTAGCTTTTTGAAACGGCCGTGAATCGCCCAACTCGCCCAACCAAATCGTAAGAGCTCCTTCACTTGCCGTCAGCTCATCTCCAATAGCTCCACCTTCTTGGGAAGGGAGACCCAGCATTTCCATTGGGTTCGAATCCGACGGGACTTGGACTGAAGGACTGAAATTACCCTGTCCCTCGCCAGAATCATCGCCGTAACAATGCTACAGCAGCGAAGCTAGTCGGCCGGAGTTTTGGCGAATGACAGGGCTGAGAAAAAACTTCACGCGAAAGCTGCTGCGGAAAAACAGCAATCCATCACACTTGTCAACCAGAGTTTCGACGATCGAAAAATTGTAGTTTTGCGCTCAGACGGCCCGGACAAAACCGCGAAGCAAAACGAGTCCGACGATCACTTCCGGTTAGCCACTCGGGAGTTGACGCGATATTCGTAAACACAAGCGCGTTTGTCGGTACTGATCCGACGGACGTATCGATAACTTCCGGCTTGGCCGTCATTCGACCGCAATTTCGCTTGACTCTGGACTGCACTCCAAGTTTTAGAATACCCTTGGAACCGAAGGAGTAGTGTGGAGTCTAGCGCTACAACCTGCGAGTCGCGTGACATCCTATCCAGCCGGTTGCGTGTTTTCCTCCTGTATTGGCTTCCGGCTATTGCGATTGTCATAGCTGGGGTTCCTGCCATCAGCAGCGGTTGGCGAACAGTGGTCTGGACTGTCGCGCTCGGCACAATGGGCGTGGCGTGTATTGTGAACGCGCTCCGCTGTGGGCGCGTGCACTGTTACGTCACCGGCCCCTTCTTCCTCCTGATGGCCCTCATCGCATTGTCGTACGGTCTCGGCATGCTGCATCTCGGGGGGAATGGTTGGAACCTGCTCGGCCTAATAGCCCTGATCGGCACCGTTGGTCTCTGGTACCTGCCCGAGATGTTATTGGGAAAATATCGGCAAAGAAACTGACGGCAAACTGGCTCATCCAGTCGCAGTCGACGACTGCCAATATTCGGGAAGGATCGTCGGCGACCCGGAAGTTGGCAAAGGCTTCTCGCCAACTTCCGGGTGGCCCGTGACACGATCAGAATAATCGAAATCCGCGATACGTTCCATATTGGAATGGGCAATCAGACGGCAAGAGCAGCCCTGCGAGGGGAGCGAGGTCGGGCGGCGCTGCCCCATGAAGCGCCCGCCAGCGCTCGGCAGCTGCAGCGCCCTGTCAGGCCGCAGAGAGCGCACTGATCGTAACGTAATATCCGTCCGGATCTCGGAGCGAGAACTCCTTGGTTTGAGTGTTCGGATTCACGTGTGGCTCCTCTTCGAGCCGAGTGACGAGAGAGCGTGCCCTCTGAAGCGCCAGGTCGAAATCATCCACACGGAAGAACAACAGGAGCCCGTTGCCGGGTGTCCCGTGATCGGGGCTCATCAATGAGGGATGCTCGTGGGCGCCCCACTCGTGGAGACAGAGCAAAACAGTTCCATCTGAATCGAGGATTTGCCCAAAGTAATCATGGGCAAGAAGGGTAGCCGGCTGACCGAACAGCGCCTGGTACCATTTGAAGCTGCCCGGCACGTCGCCTACCCCTATGATCGTCCACGTGCGCTTCATCGGGTCCCCCTCTGCTGACTAAATTCTTGCTTGACCGACCTGCATACAACCGGTCATCCCAGAACTTCCCGGACTGTTTTATGCCGACAGGTGGGTCAGGCTAAACCTGCCATCGCCTAGAGATAGATCTCTCAGACTGGCGAATCGTCGGCAATCCTTACCTAATCGCGTTACGTCAGAATTGCCAGTGATTCGGAGGGAAACACTCCGATGCCTACTCGCCGTGCTTGCGCGAAGCAATCTGCCACAGGTTGCCCCATGGGTCCTTCACCATCGCCCTTCTATCGCCATACGGTTGATCTGATGGAAGCTCAAGTGTTTCTGCTCCCGCCTCGACCGCTCGCTGGTAAGTCTCATCCACATTTTCAACGTAGACGTAAAGAAAGGCCGACACGGGCTCCCGAAGACCACCCCCATCGCTGATCATGATAAGCGAATCGCCAATTCGGATCTCCGCCGGGCGGTTGACGTGGAACTCACCCTGCCCACGGAAGACCTCCTTAACGAAATGAACCATCTCTTCTGGCTTCGGCGTGATAATCCGCGGAGTCACTGTGTGCCTGCCGTCTGGCTGAAAATGTTTCACAGGCGTCGCCTTTCGTCATTCGCTAACTTCAGTCAGTCTACATTGATTTTCACAAGCTTTCATCGAAGTCGATAAGCCGAAAGACCTTGGATGGTCGGCTTAACCGGAAGCTATCCGGCTCCCACGGCGGGATTAGTCCTGTGAAGTCGGGTTGTAGAACGTGATTGAGCGATTCGCGATGTCAATTGTTGGATTTCTGCGCGACAGGCAGGCGGATATCGTAGGTAACGGGCACTCCCGAGCTAAAGTACGCTGCTGCAATCACTAGGATTTCGCTGCGCGCTCGATAGGTGGCAAAACGCGCAACACCCGGTTTCCAAAAATAATGTAAGTCCTATGAAATCTGGTGGACGAGAGGGGACTCGAACCCCCGACTTCCTCGTTGCGAACGGGGAATCACTAAACCTAAGACGCGTCGCCACAATCAGTTAGCTTTTTGAGACGGCCGTGAATTGCCCAACTCGCCCAACCGACCGATCAGAGGATTTCCTCTGATACAAACGGGCAGACCAACTTCCATGCGTCAGCTGCGTCCCCCGCCAGTTCGATTCGGGGGCCGGAATAGCACCCTGGCTCCATCACTAGAATGAATCTTCGCAAAGCACTATCGCCGAATCCGTTCTGTCCGTGGCCGCTTAAGCCTTCTGTTCCCTCGACTTACTTGTTCACCCACAGTCGCTTCCCAGTTCACCGCCAGTGCATTGTGCTGCCTGGAGGGATGCATCAAAGTGCGCAGCATGATGAAGCGCTGAGCAAATAAGCGAACCAAGCAAAAGACAAGTTAGCTTGGACGCCGCCAGCGAATACGAAAGAGGAGGTCCCCATGAAAACGAGAGCTTTGGTTATGGCAGGCATGATGGCGCTAGCAGTTCTGGCATCGACGCGAGTCGCGCAAGCGCAGGAAACCATGAGGGTGAATGTCCCCTTTGACTTCGTGGCCGGCAATACGAGCCTTCCGGCCGGCGAGTACTTGGTCGAGACTTCAGGCCCAACACACACGCTTCTTTTAATCGACCGCAAAGACGCAATTTCGTCAGCGTTCATCAACACGAACGCCGCTGTCTCGGCCGGACCGCAATCCGAATCAAAACTGATCTTCAACCGTTACGGCGACCGCTATTTTCTCTCGCAGGTTTGGACCGCCGGAAACTCCAATGGACGGCAACTCCTGAAAACGGCGCGCGAGAAGGAAATGGCACAGGTTGCGAAAAATGAAACCCAGGGCCAAGTCACGCTGTTCGCCAGCCTCATCCGAACTCGCTAACTCACTCCCCGTACTCAACGCTGCGGCCCCCCGGGAATCCGGAACCCCACTCCGGATTCCCGGTCTCCTTTTGCGGCTAGAGGCGCAATCTCTTCTCGACAGGCGGGATCGACCTGTGGATCCCGCAAATCCCATCCGTGACGAATGCCATTGAAATCAGCGACATGGGGAAGGGAACTGGAGGCCGGGGTTAAGAAGGCGACCGGGAAGTAACAATGTGACGTTTGACGGGAAACCGCTGGATGGAGTTTTCGTTATGCACAGTGCACCCCAACATGGATTCTCCCGGCACATCTTGCGGATCAAATCTCGGACCTCGCTCGAAATGAGCGGTCGGCCGGGTTGGCCGCGCCGCACCTTCCAGGTCCAGAACAGGCGAAAGCCGGCACGATGCCAGGCTAAAACCTTTTCTGGTTTGATAATGGCCAGCGCGGAGCGCCAGTCGCGCCAGAAGCGGGACAGAAAGATCCACAACAGGCGGTCCGTTGAGGTCCATTTCGGGCGTTTTCTTGCGGACCTCTGAAGCACGCCGATTTGGTGGCGCAGAGCCAGGTTCTCGAGCGCAAGGGCAGCACGGGAACGGAAGATCGAAGACAGAGTTGCGAGGAGAGTCGTGAGAGAAATGATCATCGGCGAGAATCATGAAAGAAATATAACCCTCATCCGCTCACATATTTCGAGATTTTCGAGAGGCACAGTTAGGTTGGTACAATGGTCTCGCGCGCCCGTAGCTCAGGTGGATTGCGTATCAAGCTTCGAACCAGAGAGGCGGCGGCTCGAGTCTCCGGACGCGCCAGTCTCATTCCCTTTCAAATTGTAGTTTTCCTTGGTACCCAATGCCCGATAAACGCTCAACGGACGAGTGACTTCCACCTGCCGAGCTGGCCACCGGCTGTCACGCTATGTGTTCAGAAGGCACCGAGTACTTCAGCCCTGGCTCACATGCCCTAGGTCTGCCAGAACGCCTCGCATATAAGCAAAGCTCTCAATAACGCCGGGCATTGGATCGTCGGGATGAACCTCGTACTCCAGATCGACGAAGCCCTTGTACTTTATCGTGCCGAGAGCGTCAAAAATCTTCCTTACTGGCATAATGCCTTCTCCCACTGGCACCTGACTCTCCTTGCTCTGGAAGTTCGTGAGGTCTTTCATGTGCACGTTAAAGAGCCGCGCGCCCACTTCGTGGATCGCTTGAACTACGTCCGTGCCCGCACGAACTGTGTGACCGACGTCAATGCAGCACCCGATGCGGGGATCCAAACTCTTCACTGCCTTCAAGACATCTAGCGGCGAATGCCACAACTTATCCTCCGGCCCGTGATTGTGGATAGCGAAGCGAATGTCGTATTCCTTTACGAATTTCTCTATCCGCGGCAGAGTCTCCGCCGCGGGGTCTCCCGCGACAATGACACCAATCCCGGCCCGCTTGCAGTATTCAAATTTGCTGCGGATGTCTGCATCTTCATCCTTCGGGAAATAAATGGTTCCTGCGGCGTGAAGTTTGATACTCGCCGCGACGTATTCAGCCAGCGCGGAAGCCTCTGTCTGAGGATCCATCGGGAGATGATCCTTGACATCCTTGGCATTTAACGCCAACACGTTGAGCTGCTTCAGGAATCCGATCATCTGCGCGCGGCTGAAATTACGGAAGGTGTAGCTGGCCAGGCCCAGTCGAATTGGCGATGCTTCGTCCGCCAGTAGGCGCCTTGAAGCGGCCGAGAGTACGTCCTTCGAAGCAGCGAGCGTTGCCGCAACGAGTGCACCGGAGCGAATAAAATGGCGGCGTGAGAAGATGTTTTTCGTTTTCGTCTTCTCGCCCGGCTGCACGTCAGACATGCGGCGCCCAGCCCTTCTCGTATTCGCGCCCCCACATCTTCATTGCTTCCTCGTCGCCGTGGATCCGCCCATCTTTCGTGTCGAGATGTAATTCACGATTAACTTCCCAGGCGATGTTGGAAAGCTGCAGCATGGTAACGGCGACGTTGCCTACAGAGATTGGAGCGTTTAGATTTTCGCCTTTGCGGATTCCCGCAATGAAGTTCGCGAAGTGGAGATCGGTCATGGAATCGGCTCCGCGAAGATCGGCGGATGACGTTGTGCTGCCGACCTTGAACTCGTTTGTTTTGTTCCCTTTGAGGTCGTAGATTTCGTAGCCATCGCGATCTACGACTACGGTGCCAGTCGTTCCCATGATGGCCGAGCCGCGGTCACGGCCGTAATACTTCATTCCCTGGCAGCTTTTGCCCTCCCAGGTGAGCATCTTGTCGTCGTATTCGAAGCTTGTCACTAGAGTGTCGTAAAACTGCCAGTCGTCTTTGAATTGGTATCTGCCGCCTGACGACGTGACCCGCTTCGGAAAGTCAACGCCCAGCGCCCAGCGGCACACGTCTACTTCGTGCGTTCCATTATTAAGCGTCTCGCCAGTGCCATAATTTTTGAACCAGTGCCAGTTGTAGGGATGCACGTTGTCTCTGTAGGGACGCCGTGGCGCCGGGCCCTGCCACAAGTCCCAATTCAGTTGCGCCGGCACAGGCGCTTCCTTGCCGGTGCCAATCGACTTCCGCACATTGCTGTACCATGCCTTCGCGAGGTAGGGCCGGCCTATAATGCCGGCGTGAATCTTTTCGACGATTTCAATGCTGTGCGGTGAGGAGCGCTGCTGCGTGCCCATCTGCACAAGCTTTCCGTACTTCTGCTGCGCCGCGACAAGCATCTGTCCTTCAGCGGGATTGTGGCTGCACGGCTTTTCAACGTAGACGTGCTTGCCCGCCTGCAACCCGGCAATGGCCATCGGCGTATGCCAGTGGTCGGGAGTGGCAATGGTGATGGCGTCCACGTCCTTGCGTTCGAGAATCGTGCGAAAGTCCTTTTCAGCCGCAGGGGACTCGCCGGTATCGCGCTGTACTGCATCGGCGAACTTTCTGAGAATGTCGTCGTCCACATCGCAGACGTGCGAGATGCGGGCAGATTTCGCGTTCGCTTTAAGTGATGAGAGATGAGCATATCCTCGTCCGTTAAGACCGATCACAGCAAAGCTGAGGCGATCATTGGAACCGAGTATTTGACCATAACTCTTTGCCGTCGTTCCCACGGCCAGCCCCACTGCGCCCATTGCAACTCCATCGAGAAAGTCACGTCGGGAAACAAGAGACGGCATGGAGGCTCCTCCTAAGTGGTAACCGAAAGCAAATAGATTTTGATCTGCGAGGAAACTATTGTCTCCCGACAACCGGTTGAACAGTGACCGCAATGTTATTTAGACGGGACTAGGCCGGACCTAGGCCCGTCGCGTCAACCGAGTCAGAAGTTGAACTTTGCGCCAAGTTGAAGCGTGCGGCCACCAGTAGCACTGGTGATGTCGCCGAAGCTACTGCTGCCGAGCGTAAGGCCCGCCGCTGAACCATTGCCAGTAGTGAAGAAGAACTGTGGCGTATTGGTGACCCCAAAAGCCTCCAGGCGCAAATCCAGATTGAAGCGTTCCGTAAATCGAATCGACTTGGAGAGCGAAGCATCCAGGTTGAAGAAGTTGGGGCCGCTGAGATAGTTCCGGCCCACATTTCCGAACGCAGTCCCCGTCGCGGGGGCAAAGCTCGAGGTGGAGAACCAGGGATTGCCGATGCCGATACCATGAAGGATCTGCACGGGAGCAACCAGATTCGGCGTTTGAGTGTTGTTTGGGGCAAGAAGCCCGCCCGCAGGGGCGCTAAAGTAAAGCGGAAGGCCCGACATCCAGGTGAGGAAGCTGGAGATGCGCCAGCCGCCCACAACTGCGGCGCCAATTCCAGAAGAGACGAAGCGCTTGCCCCTTCCGAACGGCAGATCGTACACAATACTTTGGACAAATGTTTGGGTACGATCGAAGTCGTTGCGGGCGTAATTTCGGCGCTGATTTATATAGAATGCGAGGCCGCCATCGTCGTCGGTTTGAAAGCCCATGCCTTTGCCGAAAGTGTAAGAGGTGGTGGTCGTAAAACCGTTCGAGAAGTGTCGGTCAAGTTTTGCCTGCAAGGCGTTGTAGCTGGAGGAGAACCCCGCAAAGAGAAGTTGGGTAGAGGCAGTTCGCCCGAAGGTAGGAAATTCGGGCTGCCCGGCATTGCCCAAGCCAACGACGGTAGCGGCGTTGAGGTTATAGTTGACCACAGTGTCGACACTGTGGCTGCCTACGTAAGCTAAATCGAGAACGAAGCGACCAGGCAGCGAATGTTGGATCGCCAGGTTCCACGATTCCACATAGGGATTCTTGAAATTCTGGTTCACGACGAAATATTGCGAGCCCAATGTGGGGTTGGTGATGATACCGTTCGATGGAATGACAGGTTGAATCAGGGCAGGGAAACCCGTCGCAAAGGTCGCAGTTTGCCCGGTGGGAAGCACGGCCGGACCATAGGTCGCAACGGCAGGATTGAACGAGTTATTGGCGCGTACCGGGAAATTGTAGGCGTAGCTGTTGTCAGGAAAAGGGGTATAGCTGATCCCGAAGCCAGCGCGAATGACGGTCGATTCCCTCAAACGATAGGCCAGTCCCAGGCGAGGTGCAAAGTATTTGTAATGCGTCGTGATCCCCAGGTTGTCCGGATTGCTGCCGTAGCCGCTGACGACAAGCGTATTGTTGGTGGGATCGTAATTTGAAAAGCCTCCCTTGGCAACGGGCGTGGCAGGCGGATAAAACTCCCAGCGGAGTCCGAGGTCCGCCGAGAATTTGGGAGTAACCACCCACTTATCTTGCACGAAGGTGAAGAATTGCCACGCTCGATAGTTCGGAAAGAAAGTCGCGAGATCGCGCCCTGCCTGGCTTGGCACATCAAGCAGGAAGCTGGCGAAATCGTTCGTAAAACTAGTTTTGGACTCGCTGGTGCCGGTATTGAGCGCCGTCTGGCCATCACTGAAAGTGTAGACGCCGCGTGGACTGAAGGTCTGTTCCTGGAGCAAGGCATCGCGAACCCTGCGCAGGTCGACCCCAAACTTGACCGTATGATTGCCGAGAATCTTGGTCCAGGTGTTCGCGAAATCGATGTTCGTTTCCGACCGGATCCAAGGCAGACTCGCCGAGTAGCCAATCAACGGATTGGAAAACCCACCGTTGATTGTAATTCCCACAATTCCGCTGGTGATGGTCTTATCCAGATTGACGCCAGGAATGCCGAGCATGGTTGAAGTATCCGTCCCGTAATCGCTGTTGTGAGCTTCGTTGTGGTACCACCCGGCACCAAAGCGGAACTCAGCAACCAAGGTATTCGAAAAAAAGCGATTATAGTTGAGGCCGGCGCTATAAGTATTCTGAACGCCCGTTCCCTCAAAATTGCCTTGTGCTGGTCCGCCGCCGATCCCGAATATGGGCGCCTGGAAAGTTGACGGACGCTGGTAGCTGAATCGGGCACTCAGGCGATCTTTATCGGTGAGATTGGCATCCACTTTGCCATCAAAGAAATCCGTGTCCTTGTGATAAGGCAACGTAGCAAAGAAGTTGTTCGCATTGCCCGCTGAGGTTGGGTTCGGCAAAAACGCAAGGAGCTTGGTGGAGATGGGATTGATCAAAGCCACCGGAATGACGTTAGGGCAGCCAGCGGCGTTGGTACAGACAGGATTAAACGCATCCACAGTAGTTCCATTAGGACCCGGTACCGTTGCAACACCGGGAGAGGACGAGGCGACTAGCGGCTGGCGGCCTGTGCCATTCGGATTGCCAGAATAAGGGTTGTAGATTGTCGTCGGCGTTCCGGTCGCCGTAGTCGCGACGTTCAAATTTCCCGAGAGCAACGCCATGCTCGGGACGGTGATGGTATTTGCGTTGGCCTCATGGTCCTTGACCATTAGATAGTCAGCAAAGAAAAAAAGCTTATTCTTCTTGATCGGCCCGCCAACATTGCCGCCAAAGTAGTTGTAAGCGAGGTGCCCCACTGACGAATCGAAGTAGTTGCGGGCATTGAAAGCACTGTTCCTCACAAATTCGTAGGCAGCCCCATGGTAGACGTTGGTACCCGATTTCAAGATGACGTTGGTAACGGCGCCGCTCGCCCGGCCCAGTTCGGCGTCGAAATTACTCGTCGAAACATCCACCGTCTGGATGGCTTCCAGCGGCGGGATCAGGATCTGCAGCAGGCCGGTGCGTTCGTTGTCGTCGATGCCCTCGATCTGATAGTTGTTGCCCTCGCGCAGTTGGCCGTTGACTTCCGTCTGCAGCGAGCTGCTGGCGTTGAAGAACTGTGAGTGCTGGAAAGTGGCGCGAGTCGTGCCGGGCACGATGTTCAGAAGATTTTGGAAATTGCGATTGGTGCCGAGCGGTATGTTCTCCGTTAGCACGGTATCGAGCTTGCGCCCCGTATCCGCTCGCTCGGTCTGAAGGATGGGAGTCTCCGCTATCACGGTAACGGTTTCAGAAGCGTTGCCGGGCTGGAGGACCAGGTCGATGCGGCCGGTCGTGTTCACGATCACATCAATACCTGCTCTCGACTCTCGTTTAAATCCCGCTTGTTCCGCGACGACCGAATAAGTCCCCGGCGGCAAATCCGGAAATACATAGTTGCCGCTTTCGTTCGTCTGAGAGACACGGCTGATCCCCGTGTTCGTCTCTGTAATCGTTACTTTCACGTTGGCGACCGAGGCCCCGGAGGAGTCCGTCACCGTCCCGACCACAGTTGCATTGACCGCCTGTCCCATGACTGGCGCAGAAAGCGCAAAGAGTAGTGTCCCGAGGATTATGGCGATGCTGAAGCGCCACAGTTTCATAAGACCGATTGTGGCAGGAACTGTAGATTGCTCGGCGTTTGCCGTATAAGTCTTACCCCGGCTGTCTATCCAAGACGAACCAGACAGTTTTTTCATGACGTCCCCCCACGCGATTCGAAAGAAATTCATGCAAAACGCAAAGAGAGCCAACGAAGCTTGGAACTGGTTCCACACCCTAGCTGAGCGCAAATCCCCTGTCAAGTCAGAATCTAGTGAAGCCAATCTGTTGCATCCGTTCTCCAACTTCTCCAACTTCTTGTCCAAAGTGCTCCTTAATGCGAGGATCCGCTGGCCACAGTGAGAACCCTCTCGCTTTTTTTTGGTGTGATAGACTGGCGCATGGAGGAGATTGACGGTTTCTCACGCCGCCGAGCAAGGCGCCGGAGCGCGATATATCTATGGAAGCAGTTCCAAGAAAAACGACGATTCGTGACGTGGCACAGGCAGCTGCTGTTGGCATAGGAACGATTTCCCGCGTGCTCAATTCCAGTTCACAAGTCAGCCGGGAGACGCGTGAGCGAGTGCTCGAGGCCATCCGACGTTTGGGATTCCGCCCCAACGCGCAGGCCCGCCGGATGCTCAAACGACGCTCAGAAATGGTCTGCTTTCTCCTGAGCAACCGCGATTTTCTCCATCCTTTTCACGCGCGCATTCTGCAGGGCGTCGAATCTTATGCAAGCGGCTTGAAACAGCATGTGTTATTCGCCGCGCTGCATTATTCCCCGAGAACGGCTTTCGATAGAATCGACCTGCCTCCCGTTCTTCAGGAGCATGGCTTGATTGACGGACTCATTCTGGCGGGGACGATTTATCCGAATCTTCTCCGCAGGATCGAATCCATTCATATGCCCTTCGTAGCCTTCAGTAACAATGTGGTTGGAATGGGGGACGAGCACCAATTCGACCAAGTGGGCTTCGATGATTTGAATGGGACACTGCAATCCACGCGCTATCTGATCGGCAAGGGGCACCGCCATATTGTTTTCGCGGGAGACACCTCGTACCCGTGGCTTCGTCGCCGATTCGAAGGCTACCGGCAAGGAATGCGCGAAAGCAAACTAAAACCCGTCTCGATCATGGTCCGAAATCCTCAAAGTTTCGTCGATTTCGGTCAAAAGAGCGCAGAGCGAATCCTGTCGCGACGACAGCGCCCCACTGCTGCCGTAGCCGGCAACGACGAAATCGCCTACGGGCTTTGGCGATCGCTGCAGCGACACGAAATGAAAGTGCCCGGCGATATCAGCCTGGTGGGATTTGACGACCGTGAAGAGGCCCTGCTGATGGACCCGCCGCTTTCGACTGTCCGCGTGCACAAGGAAGAGATCGGCGAAACCTGTATGAAGATGCTTCTCGAGCGTTTACATCATCCGCGAATGACCTTCAGCCAGCGCATCCTGCCTACGGAGTTCGTAATCCGAGGGACCGTCCGCCAACTGTGAGAATGAAATCACCACCACGAAAGTGTATGCGGACGTCGAGCCTTCGAATGGCGGAACGATTCCTCTGGACTATTGTGGATCCCGCAAATCCCATCCGTGACGAATGCCATTGAAATCAGTGACATGGGGAAGGGAACCTGAGGCCGGGGTTAAGAAGGCGACCGGGAAGTAACAATGTGACGTTTGACGGGAAACCGCTGGATGGAGTTTTCGTTATGCACAATTCGGTTCGGCCCGGTGACGAACGGTTTAAAAGACTCCCCAACGGGGTCAAAGGACCTGTCCTTCGCCAAAACTCCGCACGAGGCGATTCTCGTCCATGTAACATGTTACATGGCGTCTCTGTATGTTATTGATTTCACATGGGCTCTTGATTTTGGCGAGGCACAGGACGAGAGGGGACTCGAACCCCCGACTTCCTCGTTGCGAACAGTGGGGAAAATAAGCTAAGGCAAGGCGCCACAATCACTTAGCTATTTTCACGGGGCCCTTAATTGGCAAGTCTGGCAAGCCGGTCTTCTCTTTGTCTTCTCTGTGCAGTTCGACGGTGAGAAGCCGGAACTCGCTCCCCTCACTACGGGCATCCTATGGGAGCTTGATTTTGGCGGCGAAGGCGCCGGCGATGGCGACGTAGCCTGCGGCGTTGGGATGAATGTCGGGGCCGATGGGCGCAGGTGCGGCCATGTAGGTCCATGACAGGATGATGAAGACGTTTACGGGGACGTTTTCGCCGGGGACGGGGAGGAAATTGTAGGTGCGGAAGGCTTGTGCGACGTCAGCGACGGGGACGGCGAAGGCGTGATAAATGGCGCCTAGTAGGACGTTAAAGTCGGTGGCGGCAGCGAGGGATTGGAGAGCGATGGATTGGCCGGCGGAGCCAAGTTCCCAGGCGGCCAGGAACGGATCGTAATAGTTCATGGCGACGATGGGGGTGAGCGGGCCGGCGGCCTGGCGGAGTTGGCGGAGAATCCAGGGAAGGTTGGCGCTGACGGTGGAGAAGCCGGCTTCGATGCAGGACTTATCGATGCCGGTGGTACTGACGCAGCCGTCGACGTCGTTGGCTCCGATATCGAGTGTGACGAGAGCGACGTGGCCTTGGTGAGCTTGCAGGAAGGCGACCGCGGCGGCGAGTTGGCTGCTACCTGCGGGATAGTTAGGACAAAGGGGGGCGCCGCCTTGGACCATGGTAGAGGTGTTCTCGCCGACGCAGCCGAGTTTGGTAAGAGTAAGGCCGGGGATGTGCGGGCTATAGAGGGCGAAAAGGTCGTCGGCGTAGCCTTGTGTGTAAGGGGGGCCGGAGATGGGCTGGTAGCCGACGGCGAGGGAATCGCCGAGGGCGACATAATAACTTTGGGCAGCAGCTGTCAGGGTGAGCGTCATCCCGCACAACAGCGAAAATATACTCAGGCTAACCAATCGAATTCGCATGTCGGCCTCCTAGGGCAGGAAAGGAATGCGGGGAAATTCCGGTTCGTGCCCCTTGTTCGGCGCATACTAACCTTCTCGGGCTCCCGACGCAACGAATTTGCTACAGAACCAATGGTTCCGCAACCAGAGCTAAGAAATCAACTAGGCCGTTCCAAATTAAGCAAGTTGGGTGAAATTGACGAGGTCTACCAGCTTCGCGGTGCTGCGGGAGGAGCGAATCCGCCTCTGCGGCTCGTCCCTGGCAGTGGGGGAGAGACGCCTCTGGCGATGTGGGGCGAGCGGCTGTGAAAAGAAATGCCCATCAACGACGAGTGGCGGTTATGGGGAGGGACCCTCGAAGAAGCGACCCGCCTCAGCGTAGAGCTCCGCAGCGATCAGGTGCATCCAGAACCCCTGTGGTTTGCGCATCCGGATTTGCGGCTTTAGGTTCAGAAGTAAAAACGCGTGATAAAGGTTATAGGCGAGCATGGTCATCAGTAAGAAAGCCTGAATGGCCTGGGCGTCGTGTTTGTAGACATGATCGGCGTGCCAACCCTGAACCAACTCTTTAAATCCGTGGTTTTCGATGTCCCAGCGCTGGTGCCCGAGCTGCACCGCCCACTCCGTGCGCAGCTGCGCGGTCGGCAAGGTCGTCACCCAGATCCAGTCACTGGTCTGCTGCTCCACCTCTTTCGTCAGTTGACGACGTACCGCATAGGTTTCCTCCGAACGGATGACCCGTACATGTGTTTGCACCTGAGGCCAAGAACGCAAATCAGAAAAATCCCACCATCGACACGAACGGGTTCGATAACAACCCGGGCGTGACGGTGTCAGCGCCATCAGACCGTGCACGTCTTGATAGAGATCGCGGCGCTCCTCTTTGAGCACCACCAAAACATGTTTGCCAGCGGCCAACAGAAAATTAAAGAAGGGGGCCTTGGCGTAAAGAGCGTCAGCCAGCACTAGGTCGAAGGCTCGGGGATAATCCACCAGAACCCGTTCTAGCAATCGCAAGGCGGTGGCGACTTCATCCTCTCCAGGCCGTTGCGGTTCGGCATCCAGCAACAAGCGCAGAGGCGCGTGCCCCGGCGGGGACCCGGGGAGCAGCATCAGCGTGACGTGGCGATGATAGTACTGGATCTGATCGCCCGGCGCGCCATGGATGGTCCTCTGCAAACAACCTGAGCAGTGGCGCCGATAACTGGCGTGACTCTCATGGCCATCCAGCACCGCCACATCATGCCCGAGATTGAGAGGGAGCGCTTTGTTGCGCTTTAGCCGCTCGTAAACCTGGTGCAGGCCCTGGCGCAGATCGGCAGCCCTGAGCTGGGCGTGAATACGTCCAATGGTATCGATACTGCACAAGGACTGGCCCAGCCAGCGTGGCCAGAAACGAGCCCCAGAAACGGTCTCTACCGCATGGAGGCTTCCCAGTTGCGCCCAGAACATGACCAGGGTGGTTTTCAGTCCCACCATCGTGGGAATGCGCGGCGCAAGCCGCCGATCGGCGACGTTCTTCAGCAGGCTATCCGTTAAGCCGAAGATCTTCTCCGCGTACCCGATCAGCCGACGCAGGATCGCGCACCTCTGATTATCGTGCCTTGTCTTTCCGCAATTGTTTCCACTGCAGTTCAGAAATCTCTTCGATGAGTTCCTGCATGCGCTGGTAGTTGTGTACCGCCTCTCGAACCCGATCTTCCCAGGCCCGGGGAATAGCCAGCTGACGCAACTTCCCTCCGTGGCTCTGCACCAGATACAAGGAGGCGTGAAGTTGGCCCCGGACACAACGACAATTAGGCTTGCCGCACTGGCGACTGCGCACGGAAAGGGTTCCGCGTAAAAACAAAGCTTGATGGACTAACTGGGACAGGCGAGAGCGGAAATTACGTTGCGGGGCGGAGGGATGGGGCATACAAGGGCCTCCTTGTCTGATATATATTTATTATCTCAGATCAGCACCGATGTCAAGCATCAAAATCGAATGCGAATTTGCTCAGGAGTCAGGATGAGGTCAAAACTGGAACGGAATCAAATAATTACGAGCGAGGAGAAAGGTCGGTTGCGGAATCACTGCTACAGAACAGTCTTCTCGAATCACACGGCTCCGCGCCCAGGTCTGATTACGCCGTTACCGTACATCATGTGGATTCGAAGTTTTCAGCTACGCGACTTAACGGGCCGTCGTCTCCGAGGCCAACGACAAACCATGGGCTGAGATGCTCCTTCACCTTGCTCCGAACGTAGTGAACAGGAACGTGCTCCGTGCATCGGGCAGCAACGGTTTGCCATTAAATGACGCTTCGCCATTCTCGTATCCGCCCACCACATACATCCAGCCAAACAAGTACTCTCCGCTCACGCGGATGCTGTGTACCTCTCCCGGTGTAACGGCCAAACCGCCTTCCGGAAACACAAACAGTGTGTGACTGCTCTCGCTCACCCGCACGCTCCGCGATACCGTCGCTATAACTTCGCCCGCTGCATTCAGCACGCGTAGTGTCACTTCCTCTTCCTCGGGCCCGGGATTCGCCACCGCCAAATTCACCTCTACTGCGGTAAGTTTCGGCATTGTCGGCCTAAACGTCTGCCGCACGTCGTTCACCAGATTGGTCCATGCGCCTTTCCATTTGGCATCGTTCGCTTGGTCCGGCGTCATCTGTGCTTGCTCCGAGTTTCCCGCGTTAGCCCCTACCTGTACGGTCACAGAAAACGAACCCCGACCGCTGTGCGGAATTCGAATCTCCGCTTCCCCTTCGGCCGCCCCTTGGAAAATATAGATCTGGGTTGGTCCACCGGGGGCTTGTGATTTGGGCCACGCCACGTTTCTGAAACGAATCGCCGCCGACGATACAATGGGGTCCCCGTAGCTTCCGGGACCGATGGTTGCTAGGTTGATTTCGATCCGCTGTCCCACCACAGCCGCCACCCGTTGCCCATCATTAGCATTCGTTAAAAACAGAATCTGTTCCCGGGCGCTTTCTGGTTTGTTCTGCCCCTCAATCCCTTCACAAAACACCAATACCGCGCCCACAAGCAGGCTGATCCATCGTAGTTTCAACATGATTTCACTCCAGAGCCGTTTGAACGATGCCGCACCGCGCCCTTGCAAATACCCAATCTATCCCATGTTGTAACCTACTGCTTTCGCATTCTTGTCTCTGCTTGGGGACTCTCCTTGAAAGCCCCAATATAAGGGAGTCCTGACCCTTTGAACGCAATCTCTCCAAAATCTTGCAGCCGTGCGAGCGGATGAATGAAAAGCGGCCTACATAATCAAACATCAGTGTGCGTGGAAAGGCAGGAATGCAGGGGAACGGTGTTGGCGATGCAACTCAATTCGGCATAATTCGGAAGGCGGCATTATACGCGGGACACGGCCCCGCAACAGCCAAGCTGTTTACGGATTTGTGGGATAAGAAGCAGTAAAATTAAGTTTTTGATTTCGCTGACAATTTTCGCCGAACATCTGGCAGTTCTGTCTTCGAACGTCCTCTTTCGCCTTATCGCAGGCACTCTTGCTCTGTTAACAGGCAACGCGGAGATAGTATTCTTGCTGCTCAATCACATTTTTGCGATCAGCGCTTCGCTCGGTTTTGAACTCTGATTCAACCCTAGAGTTGGGCGGTTATCTCGATTCACCTTTTTTTAAGGGCTTCGCGTATTTTTTCCTCGTATTCGTTGGCGAGTTTCAGGAAGCGTTCGCGGTCGGCCGGGTCGCGGGAGATATAAAGCGTATTTAATTCTTCAAAGCGTTTCTTCTCTTCGGGAGAAATCGCGGAGTTGAGCTTTGTGCGCATCCGGGACACGGTTCTATTGATGCCCCATCGAAATCGCAAATATATAACCAGAGCTAGAAGGAGGAGTCCGGCGGCTACATAGCTCACCCAATAGAGCCAGCCGAAAACCGGAGGCACGTGAGCCGAAGGTGTTGACGGGGAGATGACCAGCCAGATTCTGTAGATGATCCACATTAGGACCATTCCCACGAGCGCGCAGAATGCAACCGTGAGAAGTACCTGCCCATACAAAACAAAGGCAAATTTATTCAACTGTTTCGCATTCGAGATGGTGTCGACTTGATTGCCGGTATGGTCGTAGATGAAGCAGCGGACCACCCAACGCTCGATCACTACTTTTCGCGAATCCGCGCGAGCCTCTTCGAGATTGTCAAATATACGGCAAATCTCTGATGATTTCGCAAGCTCGCCGGAGGGGTTTCTCGAGAGGCCCGTCTTGAAGTCTTTGTAGCGGACAGCGAATTCGCCGGGCTGCACCTTCTGCAACCATACCTCTTTGGGAAACGCTGCGCCGGGACCGCCGGCCAGCATTTGCTGCCACGTTGGAAAGTCGCCGTCGTAAACGCGAACCTCTCTCATCCTTTTGAAACCTCGCGGAGCTGCCAGTTTTAAGGTGGGCTTTCCTCCGCCGATTCTGCTGCCGCATGCTGTTCGCGGGCCGCCTGAGCTCGGGCCGCTAGCTCGGCTGCTCCCCGCTCTCGCCCTTGAGCTTGCAACAGCCGCGCATAATCCTCCAACAAGTTGGCGCGATAAGGGTGATCCGGAGGGAGTGCTGCATCTCGAATGTCCAGCGCCTTTTGATAGCACGCTTCCGCCTCTGTGGTTTCACCTTGCCGCTCGCGAAGGCAGGCGAGGCTATGGAGGGTGGTCGCGTGGTACGGGTGCTCCATCGGCAAGCTCGCTTGGCGCACTTGCGTGACGCCGAGCAACAACGATTCCGCCTCTTGGTATTGCCCCTGTTCGATGCGAACATCGGCAAAATTATTGGCGGCGAAGACGGCGTTCAAGCTCTGGCCGCCACTGCAGGTTTGATGGATGGCCAGGGACTGGGAGAGATAGTCCTGTGCTTGGTGCAAATTGCCTTCGCGGAAACGCAGTCTGCCAAAGTTGGACAGTCCTACTGCCGTGTATTCGTGGTCTTCGCCTAAGGCGGCGCGGAACACCTGCAGCGCTTTCTCGATGAGCTCGGCCGCCTCGGTGAAACGCGCCTGCTCGATGCGGATGACGGCGAGGTTCATCCAGCTCAACCCAAGATCCCGATGGCCTGGTTTGAGTTTGGCTTCGCGGATGTGCAGGGATCGCTCGAGGAACCCGGCGCCCTTGTTGTATCTCCCCAGGTTTTGATAGACGACACCGAGATTGCTGAGCCGTTGAGCCTGGTCGGGATGGTCGCGCCCCTGCGTCTTTTCGGCAATGGCGATTGCCCGCTCGATGGATTGGATTGCGTCCTGAAACTTCCCAAGGCGCATCTCTTCCACAGCGATGTTTCCCAGGCTGGCAGCTACTTTCGGGTGTTCTGGGCCGCGCGTTGCTTCGCGGATGCGCAGCGCGTGCCGATGAAGCTCCAGCGCTTCCGCTAGTCGGTCCTGTTTTGTATAAACTGCGCCGAGATTGTTCAGGATGTCCGCAACTTTGTGGTGCTGCTCTCCGAAGGCGCGCCGGGCGATAAGCAAGGCGCGGTTCAGATTTTCCTCGGCCGCCTGATGATTCCCAGCAAAATTCTGCGCCATTGCGAGATTCATGAGGCTCTGGGCCACATCAGGATGTTGCGGCCCCAAGGTGCGTTCTCTAGCTGTTAGAACTCGGTCATGAACGGCTGCGGCTTCCTTGTATTTCCCCTGCTTGGAGAGCATCACGCCTTCGTTGTTCAACGAGGTGAGCAGTTGCGGATGATTTGGCGCAAGATTCTTGGCGCGGATCTCTTTTGCGTGGGTGAAAAGAGCCTCGGCTTCGGAGTATTCCCCTTGGCGCATCTTGACGGCGGCCAGATTGGTCAGCGAAGCGGACGCGGGGATGCTTTCGGGCCCCGCCTGCTGCTGGCGAGTGGCGAGCACTTGGCGGTGCAAGACTTCGGCCTCGGCGTAACGTGCGGAGTCGTTGATGGCGACGGCCAAATTACTGAGCCTGATTGCGGACTGTAGGGGGTCGGTTTCCTTGCCCTTTGGCGCGGTCTCGATGGCAGCGCGATAGAGGGCGTCCGCTTCCGCGGCGCGGCCCAGATGATGCAGACATAGGGCGTAATTGTTCATCACGGCGCCTATGTTGGCCTCATTCCCCGGAAACTGCTTTAGATACTCGACGGCATTGCGGTGGAGCGGTTCGGCTTCGCTGTGCTTACCAGCGTCGTCGAGGACCGTGGCGAGGTTCGAGGCGGCGAGGGCGGCTTCGGGCGAGCGGGCGGCGCCGAATTGCTCGTGCAAAGCCAGCTGCCGGCGACGGAGTCTTTCGGCTTGGCGGAACTTGCCTTGAGCGCGAAGGAGTTCGGCAAATTCGCCGAGAGTCAGCGCGCGAATCTGCCAGTTATGAGGCGGGCGGCGTGAGAGGAGCCAGGCTTTATGGAGCAGGCTGCGCGCCTCAGCATGCCGACTAGCGAGCCGCGCTTTGTTGCCTGACAGAAAAAACTTCAACCAGCGGCGGGCCTGATACCCTCGAAGAAAGTCTCTCGCGGTGCTGTAGAGAAATAGGGCAAGAAAGACTCCAACGATCAACAGTATGGTGTCATTCAGAAATTCTTGGTTTGGCACTGGTCATTACTCGACGCTGCGAATTCGACGATTGCTTCTATCAGTTTAGATTGTGCGGAGAGGAAATCCTTCGAAGCCAGCGGCGCAGTTGCGAGAACGCCACTGTAGCGCGCTTCGGGCGCTGCGGAGCGAATAGCGAGCTGCTCGAAAGTACGTGACTTACTTCTTGCAAGGCGGCCACAGGTCGAAGTGACGCCGACATAGGGGGCCTTAAGCATTTTTGAGATTTGGTGGACGAGATGGGATTCGAACCCACGACCTCCTCATTGCGAACAGTGGGGAAAATAAGCTAAGGCAAGGCGCCACAATCACTTAGCTATTTTCACGGGGCCCTTAATTGGCAAGTCTGGCAAGTCGGTTTTTTCTTTGTCTTTTCGGTGCAGTTCGACGGTGAGAAGCCGGATAAAATCATGCGCGTTGCCTGTGCCTATAACCACGACAAAGTCATTTTCGAGAGCCCTCTTGACAAACCCGGAGCTTCATTTTCGCGAAGCAGTGCATTTTCATGCATGCACGTAACATGTTACGAAGCGGCTGAGGTTTTGGCGAACCACAACCAATCCGCCAACTCGTAGGATTACTTTCACTCGGCCACCCCGCCTGCAGACGGCGGCACGCGAATCCGTACGCCCCGCGTCTTCTAGCTAAGGGAGCCCTCGGCTCATTTAATCCCCGTGACCGATGCGACACTGCATCTGCGCGACAGCTAGGCCAGGCAAAACGAGTCAGGCCAGAATGGAGTTCGATAGAGAGTAACTTCGGGGGTCGCTCGACATGGATAAGTGGATGGCGCGAGGTTGCGGCCTGGCTTGTCTCCTGCTGGCTTCGGTCTCGCTGCGCGGTGGAGAATCTGTAGTGTTCTCGGTGACCACTCCAATCCGCCCTCAGCCCCCATCGTGGCGGGAGCAGAGTACTGAGATCTATTCGTTCGACCCCGCAAACGGAGAAAAGAGGCTGGTTTTCTCTGAAGCCGCCACGCCTCTGGTATTGGTTTCGCCGTCGCCCTTTGGGGGCCAGGATACGATGGTTGCGGCCGAGGGCAGACTGTTTGCTCAAGGCAGGGAGCTCCAGCACCTCCCGGCCGAGGTGCGGGCTACGCCCTACTCCGTTTACGAACTCTTCTTAGACGGATCAAACCGCTACCGAAAGGTCGTTGAGCTCCAGGATAAGGACGATATCGCGGGAAATTTCTGGCATCCCCAGCAGGTCTTCGTCAATCCGGGCGGTACGAAGGTCGGTGTCATGAAATGGGTGGGCGACAGCGATTATATTTTCATCCACGACGTGGCCACTGGCGCGCTGCTGCACAAGACGGATCTTCGCCAGGTTTTCCCGGGCTGCGAGCCAAGCAAATTAGGCTGGACGGCGGATGGCGAGCGCCTGTTTTTCATGCTCGACGAAGGCGACGCAGATGGGATGACAAAGGATTCCTGCACAAGGATGGGAAGCTGGGTAATGAAAGAGGATGGAAGCGGTCCGGAGCGAATGTCATCGACCAACTTCGCGGAGGCAGGACTGCCCGGAAGCCGGTACTTGTTCCGCGAATCACAGCGGAACCCGAAGTCCAAGAGTCGAACCCCTGCCACGTCTCTGTACGTAGCCGACGTCAAGACGGGCGCGAGAAAGGATTACGCGCTGAGCGCACAGGGAATCTTATACTGCTGCCGCGTCTCGGATTCCGGGAGATTCGTCGCCTTCTTGGAGGAAAAAAGTTTCGGAGAGCCCTTCCCCGTGTGGATGCTTGACCTGGAAACCGGAAAAGACCAAGTGATCTTTTCGTTTCCGACCGGCAAAACCACAAGGGAGCCCTGGTCGGGCCTCATCGGCTGGTTGCGTACGGCCCCTAGCGCCACTTCTCGGTTGCGGTAGCAGCCGCCTCCTGGGCAGCTTCGAATGCGCCGCCGCTGAAACTATCTTCCCCTGAAATCTCGAATTTCAAAGCCGCGAACCGTTTCCCCAATACCGAGCCTGACCATTGCGTGTTGAAAAGATGGTGGACGAGAGGGGATTCGAACCCCCGGCCTCCTCATTGCGAACAGTGGGGAAAATAAGCTAAGTACTTCTCTCCATAAATACGATAACGTATTATGTGGCGCTTGTCGCCCACTCGGTTATACTGTTGCCGGGAGGGCATCAATTTGCCACGGAAAAGTCCGTACAGGATCGTGCTCACCAAGCAGGAACGAGAAGAGCTGGAGCGGCGCGCCAATAAATATACGTTGCCGTATTTTATGGTTGCCCGCGCCAAGATGATTCTCCTCGCCCAGCAGGGCCTCTCCAATGATCAGATCGCCGACCGGCTCAGCACCCGACGCGAAATCGTCAGCCGCTGGCGAAAACGGTTCTTCGAAAAACGACTGGCCGGGCTGGAAGACTTCGAACGCCCGGGCCGGCCCCGGGTTTTTCCCCCCAGAGCTGGTCGTGCAGGTTAAAGCCATCGCCTGCGAATTTCCCAGTCGGGTGGGCGCACCTCTTTCGCGCTGGAGCGTGGCTGAACTCGGTGCCCATGTCCGCGCCTGCGGATTGACGGCCTCCCTCAGTGACACTACCCTCTGGCGATGGCTCAACGAGGATGCCATCCGTCCTTGGCAGCACCGCTGCTGGATCTTTCCGCGAGACCCGGATTTCGAGGCCAAGGCCGGACGCATCCTGGATTTGTACCAACGTCTCTGGAAGGCCCGTAAACTCGCTCCCGACGAGTTCGTCCTATCGGCCGACGAGAAGACCAGTGTTCAGGCGCGGTCCCGAAAAGCAGAATCTTTGCCCCCACAACCCGGTCGGCCGATGAAAATCGAGCACGAATACGAGCGGCTGGGAGCATGGGCCTATGTTGCTGCCCTGGATGTCCACCGGGCCAAACTCTTCGGTCGCTGCGAAGCCAAAACCGGAATCGCGCCCTTTGACCGCCTCGTCGATCAAGTCATGAAACAGCATCCCTATCGCCGGGCACGAAGGGTTTTCTGGATCGTGGACAACGGTTCTTCGCATCGAGGTCCCCGCGCGGTTCAAAGACTCCAGAACAAGTATCCCAACCTGGTGCTCGTTCAAGGACCCGTCCATGCCAGCTGGCTCAATCAAATCGAGATTTACTTCTCCATCCTGCAACGCAAGGCCCTGACGCCGAACGATTTCTCCTCCTTGCGGGAGTTAGCAGAACGCTTGCTCGCGTTCGAGAGTCATTACGAAAGTATCGCCAAACCTTTCGAGTGGCGCTTCACCCGACAGGATCTCAATCGAATGCTGCAAAAGCTCGACCTTCCTGCAGAAAAAGCAGCTTAAAGAAATACGTGACCGAACATATGAAACGGCCTACTAAGGCAAGGCGCCACAATCACTTAGCTATTTTCACCGGGCCCTTAATTGGCAAACCTGGCAAACCGGCTTTCTCTTTGTCTTTTCAGTGCAGTTCGACGGTGAGAAACCGGATAAAATCACGCGCGGTGCCTGTGCCTGTAACGACGACAAAGTCATTTTCGAGAACCCTCTGAATTGGACAACCCGGAGTTTTATTTTCGCGAAGCAGGGGAGTATGAACATGGGCCTCCCACTCCGGAGCCCAGTGGCGAACTATCGTGCGAGTGGCCTTACGTTGCTAAGTTGGCAGAATCCAGCATGAAAATGGTCCGTTTTCGACTGTAGTTGGATCCTGGCGAGGTCACTTCTACGAATAGCCGACTTTTCGTCCAAGTGAAACTGGGTCGGTGAACACATGCCGACTTCGCGATACCTATCGGATCTCGGTGAGTGCCTAGGCGATTTGGCACTCGTCCAGACGCATCCCCGCCGAGAAGTGCGTTAGATTTGCGTGCCAAGAATCAGGGGCACATAGCTTCGGGCGTCTTGCAGCAATTGCTCGCGCGCAATACCGGCCTTGGCGCGAAGCTGCAAACCCTGCATCAAGTCAACGAGCGCACGGCCTCGCACCTTGGCAGAGGGTGTGCGAGTTAGGCGCCCCGCCTTCATCTCCTGCTCGAAACGTTTCGCGAAAATATCAGCGGATGTGGTGAGGCCCTTCGGACATACGAACGGATCTCCGTTACTCGCTCCGACTGTCCCAGCGCCGCGGCAGGAGCGCCAAGGCGGCCGCTTCCTCAGCATCTTTGAGGAGCGTCTTGCGCGGCGTGCCTATCCACGCACGCATGGTCAGGCCACGAGCAAAATCCGTGACTTGGATCGCGCGCACGGCTACCGGAAAGTCGGACGGGATTTCGCCCGCGCTCACCGCGTCCCGGAAACGGCGCTCCACCAGCCCTGCGCCGCCCGCGGCCGCGTTCTGCAGAAACCGCTGAACCTCAGCGTCGTTCACAAGCGGCGCGACGCACACCATAAGGCAGCCCCGGGCGGACCCTTTCTCGGTCGCACTTTCGACGGCGTACCTCAGAAAGCCCGCGATCGAGTCGCGAAGACTCTGTGGCGAGAGGAGTGCCTTCGCGGCTGATGCGCCCTTCCGTTCTGCGTACGCCCTGAGGACGCGCAAGAATATCGCCCGCTTGTCCCCAAAGACGGCATACAGGCTCGGCCGTCCCACGCCCATCCCGGCGACGAGATCGTCGATCGTCACTCCGTCGTAGCCCTTCGACCAGAATACCTGGGTCGCCTTTTCCAGCGCGTCCCTCTCGTCGAAGCTGCGCGGCCGTCCACGCGGCTTAGGGGGATTCTGAACCATTCAGTTAGAAACTCCTTTACAATGGCCATCGTACCAATATATAACCGAATAGTTCGAAATTAGCAAGCTGGCTCTGCCCTCGCGGGGCCTCACGACTCTAACTTCACCACGGAGACGCCCATGAAACATTCGATCGCACTCGTCACCGGCACCACCTCTGGGCTCGGTTATGCGGCAGCCCGCATGCTCGCCGCCGAGGGCTGCCGCCAGGTCATCGTCACCGGGCGCAGCCTGGCCCGGGTCCAGGAAACGGCCGCTCAACTCTCGGCTGAGACCAAGACACAGGTTTTCACGCCGCTGGAGCTGGATCTGGACACGCCGTCCAGCGTTCAATCCGCGCTCGCCGCGCTGGTCAAGCGAGATCAGCCGATCGATTTCCTGCTGCTCAATGCAGGGATGGTCCCAGGTAAGAAGCGCGTGCTCACTGCGGCGGGCGTCGAGGCGGCTCAGGCCCCGCTGATCGGCCATCATCAACTGACTGTCGGGTTGCTCCGCGCCAACCTGCTGAGCCCCAACGCACGGATTGTTATCGCCGGCGCGGAACCTGCCCGTGGGGACGTCCCTATGTTCAGCTACACCGACGTAGCGGCCTTCGCGGCCAAACACCACCAGGGTGACCGAACCGCCGCTGTTGAAGCCCTAGTGCGCAACGGGCCGAACGTGAAGTACGAGCCCAACCGGACATATGCCGACGCGAAGCTCATTGTTGCTTGGTGGGCCGCGGCGCTGGCCCGCCGGCTGCCCTCCGGCATGGCCGTGTACGCCGTCTCGCCCGGCAGCGCGCCCGACACCAAGGCGGTGCGAAACCTTGGGCCGGTCATGAAGCGGGTGATGATCCCACTCGTGAAGCTCATTCCCGGCATGTCCCAGACGCCGGAGACCGCAGCTCGCCGGTATCTCCAGGCCTCGGAGTTCGGAACCGACGTCTCGGGGCAATTCTTCGCCTCGGCGCCGAAGAAGCTCACAGGCCCAATTGAGGCGATGCGTCACCCTCACCTTCACGATCGCGCCAACCAGGAAGCCGCGTGGCAGGCCGTCGTCAAGGTCTCTGGCGTCGATTTCTCTTCCGCAGCAACTTGAGAGCGGGGTCTTACGGTATTTTGAAATAAATAGTTCAAAAATGTCTTGACCGCAGCCTCCGCGCCTGATTATCGTACCAAACAGTTCAAAATCGGCAAAGCAACCCTAACCTCGCGAGGAGAATACATATGGAACGGTACCAAGATAAAAAGGTGGTGATTATCGGCGGCACGAGCGGCATGGGGCTCGCGACGGCGAAGATGCTCCTCGATGGGGGTGCGCGTGTTCTGGTGACGGGTCGCTCGCAAGCCGGTCTGGAATCGGCGCAGAAAGAGCTTGGAAAGGACGCCCTCGTGGTTTCGAGCGACGCGCGGTCGTTGACGGAAATCGACGCCCTCGCCTCTCGTGTGAAGGCCGAGTTAGACACCTTCGACCTGCTTTTCGTCAACGCCGGGTTCAGCATCCGAGCGCCTCTCGAGAGCATCACCGAGGCTGTCTACGACGAGATGTTCAACTTAAACGCCAAGGGACCGCTTTTCGCCGTGCAGAAGCTCGCGCCGCTAATAAACCGGGGAGGCGCTGTCGTCCTCACGACTTCGATCGCCAACGTCAAGGGAATGCCCGGCAACGCCGCATACGGAGCCGCCAAGGCTGCGCTGCGATCATTCGCTCGGACGCTCGCCGCTGAGCTTCTTCCTCGGGAGATTCGCGTCAACGCGGTGACGCCCGGTCCCATCGACACGCCGATCATCGGCAAAGCGTTTCCCGATAAAGACGTGGCCGCCCAGCTTAGGGAAAAGATGATCGGTATGACCCCGATAAAGCGCTTCGGGACGTCGGACGAGATCGCCAAGGCCGTCCTCTTCCTCGCGTTCGACGCGACCTACACGACCGGCGCCGAGCTTCCGGTAGACGGAGGATGGTCTCAACTCTAAGCTGGTGGACCGTCCAGGAGGGTAAGCTGGCATCGAGAACGGTCTTCAATGACTCGCATACCATTGCGCACTTGATGCAATAGCGAACGCAGTGGCGGCGGCTCGGTCGTCGCCACTGCGCGCTCCGCCCAAGAGGAAACATCGTGTTCGGAGCGACCATCACGACCGGCGCGGAACTCCCACGGGAGGGCACGGCATGAGCCACACGCGCGGCGTGGCCTTCAGCAGCTGTTCCAACATCGGAACAGATGCCGATGGCGATGCCGACTAGCCGTAAGAGCGCGTCTCACGCCTTCGGCAGTAGTGGCTTTGAGTGCCCGGCGCGACGTCTGTCTTACGGGATTCTTCTTGACTTGTCGTAATTAGTGAGCGGCGAAGTGATTCTGGCTGTCGATTACAGCAGGCGTGCCAGCGTCAAATGGTCCGTTTTTGAGGAACAGGGCAAGTAGTCCAAGCGGTTCGGTGTAGCGCAACCCACGGAGGAAACAATGAAAACGATGAAGCAGATTGTGGTAGCGGTAAGTTTAGTCGTCATCTCGGCGATGGCACCGATAGTGGAAGCGCAGCAGGGCGTCGAGAAGGCTGCTGCCGGGACGTTGGTTGCTCCGGCCGAGGCGCTAAATTCGCTGCTGAATATGATTGAGAGCCAGATGATAAGTCTGGTGAAGGCATTGCCTGCCGACAAGTATGGATTTGCACCAAGCGCGGCGATTTTTGCACCTGGGCAACAAACTGAGTACGCGGGCGTCCGCACTTTTGGGGGATTGGTCATTCACGTCGCCCAGGCGAATTACGCTTTGGGTTCGCACCTGAGCGGACTAAAGCCCGATATTGATCCAACCACGCTTGCTAAGTTGTCGAGCAAAGATGAGATTGTTGCTGCCCTTGAGGCCTCGTTTGCTTTCGATCACAAGGCGATTGGGACGCTCACGACCGCAAACGCCTTTGAAAGTGTAGGTGGTCCGTTCACGCGCTCCGCTCAGGCAGCATTGATCGCGGTGCATGCTTCCGATGAGTACGGGCAGATGGTCGAGTATCTGCGCATGAACGGGATCGTACCTCCCGCAAGCCGCAAGCCGCAAGTAAATTCAAGATCCTCGAAGGTCCACTTATCCCGCCACTTGAACGTCGATTTAGCCTCAAGAGGAGAGAGCCACCCATGGGTATTACGAGTCGTGAATTGTTAAACACGAATCGGATCTGGCAGCGATTCCATTCAACCCGCTCGCAGGCGGATTGCTCACCGGCAAATATCGCAAGGAATATTGCGGTGAGATAGAGACGTCAGGAGGCATATGAACTTGCATAACTTGGTAATGAGCTGTTTGGCGGTCGCATATCTCTCAGCGAACGTATACGCCATCGTGAAGATGCGGTTGTTTGAGTTAGCCCGTTCGCGCAAGCATCTCCTACTCTATGGCGTCCCCTTCATATTGTGGGGCTCTGTCATCCTGGTGGGATGTTGGCTCATGGAGATCATGCGCCGATTCGATGAATGGGCCGCCTAATGGCCCATAGAGATGACTTATTTTGCGGACAAAGCTCCGAACAAGTTAGCTGAGAACCGGAGTGCATTGTCGACTCCGGATACGAGCAGCGTGGCCAAGTGTTCTCGACTGACGACTTCCGGCCAATGCACTCATTGACCTTTGAGTTGTGCTTCGTTTTCAGGATTGGTCCCCATAAACGCGCTTGTAGAACGTGATCGAGCGATTCGCGATGTCAATTGTTGGATTCCTGCGCGACAGGCAGGCGGATATCCTCGTAGGTAACGGGCACTCCCGAGCTAAAGTACGCTGCTGCAATCACTCGGATTTCCGAGCGCGCTCGTTAGCTGGCGAAACGAGCAACACCCGGTTTCCAAAAATAATGTAAGTCCTATGAAATCTGGTGGACGAGAGGGGACTCGAACCCCCGACCTCCTCATTGCGAACGGGGAATCACTAAAGCTAAGACGCGTCGCCACAATCAGTTAGCTTTTTGAAAAGGCCGTGAATTGCCCAACTCGCCCAACCGACCGATCAGAGGATTTCCTCTGATACAAACGGGCAGACCAACTTCCATGCGTCAGCTGCGTCCTCCGCCAGTTCGATTCGGGGGCCGGAATAGCACCCTGGCTCCATCACTAGAATGAATCTTCGCAAAGCACTATCGCCGAATCCGTTCTGTCCGTGGCCGCTTAAGCCTTCTGTTCCCTCGACTTACTTGTTCACCCACAGTCGCTTCCCAGTTCACCGCCAGTGCATTGTGCTGCCTGGAGGGATGCGTCAAAGTGCGCAGCATGATGAAGCGCTGAGCAAATAGGCGAACCAAGCAAAAGACAAGTCAGCTTGGACGCCGCCAGCGAATACGAAAGAGGAGGTCCCCATGAAAACGAGAGCTTTGGCTATGGCAGGCATGATGGCGCTAGCAGTTCTGGCATCGACGCGAGTCGCGCAAGCGCAGGAAACCATGAGGGTGAATGTCCCCTTTGACTTCGTGGCCGGCAATACGAGCCTTCCGGCCGGCGAGTACTTGGTCGAGACTTCAGGCCCAACACACACGCTTCTTTTAATCGACCGCAAAGACGCAATTTCGTCGGGGTTCATCAACACGAACGCCGCTGTCTCGGTCGGACCGCAATCCGAATCAAAACTGATCTTCAATCGTTACGGCGACCGCTATTTTCTCTCGCAGGTCTGGACCGCCGGAAACTCCAATGGACGGCAACTCCTGAAAACGGCGCGCGAGAAGGAAATGGCACAGGTTGCGAAAAATGAAACCCAGGGCCAAGTCACGCTGGTTGCCAGCCTCCTCCAAACCCGCTAACTCACTCCCCCTACTCAACGCCGCGGCCCCCCGGGAATCCGGAACCCCACTCCGGATTCCCGGTCTCCTTTTTAGGCGGCTAGAGGCGCAATCTCTTCTCGACAGGCGGAGCAACTGTGGATCCCGCAAATCCCATCCGTGACGAATGCCATTGAAATCAGCGACATGCGGAAGGGAACTGGAGGCTGCGTTAAGAAGGCGACGGGGAAGTAACAATGTGACGTTTGACGGGAAACCGCTGGATGGAGTTTTCGTTATGCACAGATCGTCGTCCGCTATGCTGATGATCTGGTGGTGCGTTTTGAAAACCGAACGGAGGCCGAGCGATTCCTGGAAGCATTTCGGGAACGATTGGCTAAGTTCGGGCTGGAACTACATCCGGAGAAAACACGACTGATCGAGTTTGGGCGGTTCGCCGCCCAAGATCGGGAGAAGCGTGGTGAAGGGAAGCCGGAGACCTTTACGTTCCTGGGCTTCACGCATTACTGCGGGAAGCGAAGGAGCAACGGAACATTCACCGTCTGGCGGAAAACGGCGAAGAACCGCATGGTGGCGAAGCTGAAAGCCATTAAGGCTGAGCTGCGCCTTCGAATGCACGAGCCGGTCGCCAGTGTCGGTGCATGGCTGCGAAAGGTTGTGAACGGTTATCACCGATACCATGCGGTCCCGGGCAACATCGACCGGCTGAGTGTCTTCGGGCAACGGTTGCGGCGCTTGTGGTGGCACACTCTATGCCGCCGCAGTCAGCGACCTGCGCGGTGGGATCAGCTCCTACCGATCTACACCCGGTGGTTTCCAGCTCCACGCGTTTTGCATCCTTATCCCACAGCTCGCTTCCACGCCACTCATCCAAGGTGGGAGCCGTATGCGTAGAAGCGCCCGTACGGATCTGTGCGGGGGGCGATCAGTGATGATCGTCCCTACCGCGTCAGTTAGCCCCAAATTTGCAGTACCGTTTGGAGTCAGAGACGCACGACCCTTGAGACAGGCTATCGTTGGTTGTCGTAGTGTATATTTTATGGGCATCGCTTCCATAGTCTATTTAGCATCTATTTTGGGAACACTATGATTCCACGCCTAATATGCCTATCTCTTCTTCTGTTCACTCTGACTGCCAGTGTGACTCTCACTCCAGCGACGCTCGCACAAGCTCCGTCCGCGAAATCGGGGACTCCTCTTGTTAAGGCTCCGACAGAAACCAAGAAATGGACCGGTGACTTGGACGCTCTCCTAAAGCGCCGGGTCATTCGCGTAGGGGTACCTTATTCCAAGACCCTCTACTACACGGTCAAGGGGGTACAGTGGGGTGTGGCCTATGAAGGCGGCAAAGCCTTTGAACAGTATCTGAACAAGAAATATCCGCAGGGCAACAAGAACATCAAGATTCATGTGATGTTTTTTGTGACGCCTCGCGAAAAGGCGGTCGAAAAACTGAACGAGGGCACTCTCGACCTTCTCATCGCTGGTTTGACGATAACGCCAGAACGGCAGAAGGTGGTTGACTTCTCGGACCCCACAGTGTCGAACGTGAGCGAGGTCGTGGTGACTGGCCCTAGCTCTCCGCAGTTGACAACGATTGACGACCTGGTTGGTAAACAAGTGTTTGCACGGAAAACCTCGAGCTATTGGGAGCATCTGGAGGAATTGAACGAGCGGTTCAAAAAGGAAAACAAACCACAGGTGAAACTGATGGCTGTGCCTGAGGATCTTGGAGACGAAGACCTTCTGGAGATGGTCAACGCCGGGTTGCTGCCGGCAATAGTCGTGAACGACTGGACAGCAAAACTCTGGAGCAAGTTGCTTACGAAAGAAGTGGTCCATGAAAATATGACCGTGGCTTCTGGACAGTCGTTCGGCTGGGCCGTGCGGAAGAACTCGCCGGAATTGCTGGAGACGATCAACGCGTTTCTGAAGCTGAAGGGCCAGGGTGCCGCGTTCGGAAAGGAGCTGGTGACCAGATACACGGGCTCCACGTACATGCTGAAACAGGCGGTTTCGGAAACAGCCATGAAGCATTTCGAGGAGACCGCGGACACCTTTCGCAAATATGGAGCGAAATACGACACCGACTATCTGTTGATGATGGCCAAGGGTTACCAGGAATCAGGTTTGAATCAAGAGGCTAAGAGCCCAGTGGGTGCTATCGGCCTCATGCAACTAATGCCAGCAACCGGCGCAGAGATGAATGTGGGCGATATTCATAAGCAAGACCCGAATATCCATGCAGGCGTGAAATATTTCTACCAGATGATGAAGCAACTCTACGGTGACGAACCTATGGACGACTTGAATAAGATTCTGTTCACGTTTGCGTCGTACAACTGTGGACCAAATCGCGTGAAGCAGCTACGAACCGAAGCTGCGAAAAAAGGGCTCGACCCGAACGTATGGATTAACAATGTGGAAGTAATCGCAGCAGCACGAGTTGGGGCGGAGACCGTAAACTACGTCTCGAACATCTACAAATACTATGTGGCTTACAAACTTATTGCCGTACAGCAAGAGCAGCGGGACAAGGCCAGGGAATCCCTTCAGAAAAACCCGTCCTGAAACAGTACATGAACATGACGAGAACCCGGCGATAGCACATAGGTCCAGATAAATCCGCTCACCGGTAACGGCGTTACCGGACTAGGCTCTTGCAAACGCTTCGATAAGGGTGTTGACATCATTTGCGTCGTTGTAAGGGGCGAGCGAGATCCGAATGCGTCCGCCACGTATGCCGCACACAATATTATGACCACGAAGACTTTCTACAACTGCTTGTACGTTTTCGCGAGGGTGTCCCAGTGAAATGATGTGTGGAGACGCAGCAGGATCGCCAAGACTACGAAACGGTTGCCAACCATACTTGCTGGCGCCGCTAACCAACATTGCTGCCAACTCCCGAGCATGTGCCTCAATTCGAGCTTCACCCAGGGACAACAACTGCTCAACTGCCACCGTGAGACCAGCCATGGAGACATACGACATAGTTGATTGCGTATAGCGCCGGGCATCATTAGCCAGCGACACAGAGGTCGCATCAAATCCAAAGGGATCCGATGCGCCCATCCAACCCGGTAAAGGGGGTATTTGCTCAAGTAAGAGTGGCGACATGATCGCGAGAGCAACGCCTCCATGTCCACCAAGCCATTTGTAGCCACTGGCAACGACGGCATCAGCATCCCATGCGGCCGCGTCCACCCGCATCGCACCTGCCGCTTGCGTAGCGTCTACAATTAAGCGTGCACCAACCTGGGCAGTGCTCCCGTGTAGGCGAGAAATATCCACTACCGTACCGGTGGCGTATTGCACGCTCCCCACTACAACTACTGCAGTATTTTCATCAATCGCCTCTATAAGCGTATCGGTCAGATTGCACGTAGGCTGGTCCTCAACAAAGCGCACCTTATGGCTTTTTAGGGCAGCCAGACGAAGCCACGGCCGAGTTATCGCGGGAAAGTCTGATGAAACAGCCAGAATTGTGCTATTCAATCTCGGCTGAAGTAACAACGGAAGTTGCCCTAAAATCTCACTTGCGCACACTACAATCGCGACTTGCGCCGAATCGCTATGAAGCAATCTGGCTGCTCGTTCGCGGAGCGTTTCGCAGTATCCCACCTCATCACTATCGGACATGTAGAGGTTGCCATGCCTGGCAACCTCGTCTATGAAAGTGTGCATTGCGGCTACTGCTGGTTGACCGATCAATCCTAGAGATGCCTGATTTAAGTACACACTTTGGCGGAGGCTAGGATAATCCAATCGATCAAAGGGAGAGGGTATCATTCCGATGATGACCTGCTTGTGAGCGAGCAGATTCTAAACTTTACTGCTTTGGTTGAAAATGGGGAAATTGTTGAGGGGACAGGTTGTCCTTCGCCAAATCGTTTTGTCCTGCATTAAAAGGATATCTTCCTGTTTGGCGCCCGCTCTTCGGTTTGGGATTGCAGACTAGTTCGTCGACCGCCGAAAGATGCTCGCAGAAGACATGAACCGTCCTCGGCCGGGTTACAAGCAAAAGCGTTTAGTCATCAGAAAATGGCTCTTGAATCTACGCCGCCGCCGCATAACGATGGTGTAGCCCGCCGAGTCTCGGAAAGGATTGAATCTTGTTTTCCCGCGCAGAGCGAATTGTTGTAGGCCGGCCTGCTGGCGTGTCCTTCGCGAGTCCAAGATGAGTCCGGTCCTCATGGTAGTACTTGGATCCGGCGCATTTAGTGTCCCGAATTACGCAGAAAAGCGGATTTGACGCGCATTCCAACGTTGTTTTAGACTTCAAGGAATTCCTAACTGTCGGTTAACAATTCCTTGAAATGCCCTACTCTCCCAGAAATATAAAAATCGCCTGTAATCATCGGGGGTTGACCCACTTCGGTGGAGTCCATCTATTTCATGAATTTCTGCGAGTGCTGCACCTCAGAGACTTCCTCGCTCAACAGATTCGCTATCCCCGGCGCAACCGAGATTATAGTCTGTCGCAGATGTTGCTGGCGTTGATCTATCCCATCGTCTTGGGATTGGATCGTATTGAGACCGCGTCACTCTTACGTTCTAACGGAACCTTTCAGTACCTGACCGGCTTGCCGAGCTTTCCCGATCCTCAGACCTTACGGCGATTCTTGCTGAACGCTCCTGTTCATCTCCGAGAGCAGTTACACCGCGCCAATGATCGAGTGCTCGTAAGATTCATCCATCTGCCCGATCACCGATCGCGCTTGATTCTGGATCTGGATAGCACCGTGGTCACCGTCTATGGCCGTCAGGAAGGAGCTGCGGTTGGCTACAATCCGCGCTACCGAGGCAAGCGGTCCTATGACCCGCTACTTTGTTTAGAAGCGAACTCCTCGTTCTTATGGGATGTAGAACTGCGGCGCGGCGATGCCGGCACCTGGGCGGGCAGCGTTGAACTTTTGGCCTGTTGTTTTCACTCCAGTCCTTCCGAAATTCGCGAGGTTCGAGTGCGGGCCGATGCAGGCTTCGGCTACGGGCCGGTTTTGGACATACTGGAAGCGCGTCCAGCCCAATACGCTGTGGTCGCGCGAATGACCCCCTCACTGAAATGTGCGCTCGGAGGTTTAAGGTATGCACGGCTGAATCCACGGTGGGAGATCGCAGAATTTGATCATCGTCCCTCCGATTGGTCTCAAGCACGCCGTTGCATTGTGGCTCGGAAGTTGATCGAGGAGGCCGATCCGGAGCCGACTCTGTTTACCTTGGAGCGTTATGCGTATCGAGCCTGGCACACGAACCTGCCGCTGACGCCGGCAGGAGTGTGGCAGTTCTACGACGGCCGCGCCGAAATGGAGCCACGCATCCGGGAGCTGCGTGAGGACTTTGCGCTGCGAAAGATTCCGACTCGTGCTTTCGCGGCCAACGCCCTCTATCTGGAAGTAGTTCGGTTGGCCTACAACTTGGTCACGGCTTTTCAACGGACATGTCTTCGCGAGGAATGGCAAAGCATGACCTTGAGCAAACTACGCCACAGACTCTTGTGGCTGCCGGGCGAACTTACTCGCCCGCAAAATCGACCTACTCTTCGGTTAGCGATATCGCCCTTCACCCAAAAGCAGGCGGATGAGATACTCCATCGAATTCATAGGCTAAAACCGCTGGCCAGCTAAAGCTACTTTTCTGAAAAGTCATCGACTGCTGCAAACATTTTGGAGACGAATGCTGGATTTTCGGCCACTTTTGAAGGAAATGAGTGAAATTCACGCCGGATCTGAGTAGTAGCGCACGTAGCAAGACATCAGCCGTTTGAGATGGCGCTCATTCAGGATGATCACGTGGTCCAGCAAGTCGCGTGGCAACTTCCCACCCAGCGCTCCGCAACACCGTTCTGCCACGGACGGCGAAAGGCCGTGCGAATTGGCTCGCTTCCCATGTCCTTCACAGCCGAAACTACATCGACGCCAAACTTTGCGTCTCGGTCGAATAGCAAGAATCTGTGCGGCACTTTGTAGGGCCATGCTTCTCGCAGTTGCTGCACAACCCAAAGAGCATTGGGATTTCGCGTCACATTGAAGTGCAGGATCTTACGCCGGTCGTGGCCGACGACGAAAAAGCAGTAAAGAACACCAAGCGTGAGCGTTGGGACGGTGAAGAAGTCCATCGCAGCAATGGCCTCGCGATGGTTTCTGAGGAACGTCAGCCATCGCTTTGCCGGGTCTGGATTTCTCGGGGCTCGCCGGATCCATCGCGAGACACTCCTTTCCGAGAGATCGAAACCCAGCTTGAGCAGTTCGCCGTGAATGCGCGGTGCTCCCCAGGTTGGATTCTCAGCAACCATACGGATGATCAAGGCGCGAACCTCTTTGCTGACACGCTTCCGTCCTCCCACCTGGCTGATTCTGGAGACCCACGTCCAATACAAACGAAATCCCGCTCGATGCCAGTTCACGACGGTTCTAGCAGTGACCAAGACGAGAGGCTTCCTCCACTCGGACCAGAACGTTATCAAGGCAACCCAGAAGAGCTTGTGCAGGGCAGTCAATCGACGGCGAGGTCGTTGCGCGTGCAGAGCCAGCAATTGGCGACGGAGAGCCAGGTTTTCGAGGACGAGGTCCGCCCGGCAACTGAAAGAACTGAGCAACCAGCCGAGGAAATGCCGGAGCGACACGATCATGGCAAGAATTTTAGCGGAAAAGACCGAATCAAGCTTTGCGCCAAGTCATTGATTTCGCAGGTGTACGACCTTTTGGCGAGGCACAGTCTATGCGAAACCACCGTTCGGAGGCCCGGAGCATGTGCTCCGTTATCTGGGCCGTTACACCCATCGTATAGCCATCTCCAACCATCGACTGATCTCGTTTGCTGATGGGAAGGTCACCTTTCGTTGGCGCGATTCCGTCCACAAGAACGAACAGAAGTTGATGACCCTATCTCTCGATGAGTTCTTGCGCCGTTTCCTGTTGCACCTGCTCCCGGAAGGTTTCGTGCGCATCCGGAACTTCGGCTTCCTGGCCAATCGTAAACGTGCTACTAACTTGCCATTTTGTTTTCAGCTGCTCGGCGCGGTTGCAACTCCGCCGACCGGACAAGACAAGTCAGACGCCGGCAACGCGAGCGATCTTTGGCTCTGCCCCAAGTGTGCCGGACCGATGGTGGTCGTTGAGAGGCTAACGGCTGCCGAGATGCAACTTCGTTCTCCACCTGTGGTCACCGCTGCCTCATGAAACAACTTTCTCCAACTCAAATCTTTCGCGTGTCTTGGCACGCTCCGTCCCCTATTGCCTTATCGCCGAACAAATTTCTTCTTCTGGTTTCCTCATACACTCTCTTCGCGACATTTTTCAGAAATAGCCAGCTTCCGAGCGCGTCGGATCATCTGCTGTGCTCCGCCGCACAGTCCCGACGAACCGCGACGCCGACCCTTCGCTCCATTCAATTTGCATAGGGCCCGCGTCCGCCGCGCGGGCGGCTTCCTTCAAGTCGTTGTATCGAAAGCGCGCCAACACACCGTACTCGTGCAGGCGCCTTGCCCCATCGCGCTTCCGATACAACCCTAAGACTTACCGGGACTTGACGTGTTTAACGACAATTGCGCTTTGCTTTGCTCGTTTGAAACTCTACTAGCTCTCTCTTCGAGCCAACCCGTCGGCGCGCTTTTTCGGCGATTGGTTTTATGTGAAGATGGAGTCGCGCTAAATCGGGGAGATTGCGAACATGAGATCGCTCCCTATCCTATCCCTCCTGTTCTTCATGTCATTTCCCTCTTTCGGCCAGTCCGCGCAACTCGCGACAACATCGCCTGCTTCCGACAAGAAAAGTTCCACCGTCGCCGGTAACGTTTTCCGTCTGGACACGGGTGAACCCCTCAAGAAAGTCAGAGTCCTTCTGCAGAGCCACTCCGATGTGGAGTCCTCGGTCTTATCCCTAACCGATGAACAGGGCCATTTTCTTTTCGAAAACGTCCTGCCGGGCTCATACGACCTAGAAGTTTCTCGCAATGGCTATGTCGATGCCCCTCGTGCCATCCTCACTCTCGCTCCCGCTCCCGGCCAGAATATGACCGATCTGGTCTTCAAACTCGCCCGCACCGCTGCGATTTCGGGCCACGTCTTCGACGAAGACGGCGAGCCAATCGCCAAGGCGGCGGTGATAGCCTATCGAGCGTCCAGGCGGCAGGGCAAGGAGCAGGCGATCGACGATGACCCGGTGTTAACGAATGACCTGGGTGAGTATCGTATTTTTGATTTGGCGCCAGGTCGCTACTACATCGCCGTCAACTTCCGGCCCGAAGACCCCTTTCACCGCTTTACACCGGCTCCCGATCAAAAGCTCAACGCGGGTTATCTACCGAGCTATTACCCCAACACCGTCGATGCTGCAAAAGCGCAGGCCATCTCCGTCCGCCCTGGCGATGAAATTCGCTCCGTGGAGTTCTTTCTGCACGCCGCTCGCTTCGTCACTGTTCGCGGACAAGTGATTTACGCTATTAACGGGAGTTCCGCGGCATCGGGAAGCGTATCGCTCCATCCACAAGGCCCAGGTTTGGCTCAGGCTCTGCAGGGAATCAATGACAGCTTCCGGGTAAAAGACGGCCGCTTCGTACTCCGCAATGTACCCCCAGGCTCTTATGACCTCACCGCGAGTATCAGAAGCGTCGAATCGGATGACTGGCACCTCGCGCGTCGCCAATTGGAGGTTGGAAACTCCGACGTGGACGGCGTAACGATCACGATTTCCCCCGGTGTCGATGTCTCCGGTCGACTCACGTGGGAAGGCGCACCGGCCAACGATCCTGGTAGCCTCCATGTTATGTTGCAGGCCTTGGGACAAGACCAACCCTATCTTTCTCAACGAACCGTAAAGCCGGACGGAACTTTCCAATTCAGAAACGTTCCCGAAGGCTCCTACCGACCCGTCGTGTATCTGTACGGTCCCGAACAGAAGTTCTTCTTAAAGTCCGCGCGCTATGGCAGCGCAACCATCACTGACGCGGGCTTCACGGTTCAGTCTAGGGCCGATCTATCTCTTGAACTCAACATGAGTTCTCATGTAGCTCAACTGAGCGGCATCGTTCTCGACGCCCATTCGCTCCCCGTTGCCGGTGTTGCGGTCGCGCTCATCCCAGACTCTCCTCATCGCGGCGTAGTTGAGAAGTACAAGGCAACGACCACCGATCAGAATGGCAAATTCACTCTGGTTGGCCTTGCTCCCGGCGATTACAAGATTTTCAGTTGGGATTCTGTTGATGAATCCGAGGAACAGTACGGCGACGACTGGTTTGATCCCGAGTGGTTGAAACCTTACGAGAACCAGGGAGAGGCCGTGCATTTGGAGGAATCTGACAAAAAATCTGTCAATCTCACAATCATCCAAACGCGCAGCGATTCCCCCGCATCGAACTAGAACACGGTTCCACTCGATGAATATTCTCATGTATGGGGCGCAAGGATACATCGGTCGGAAGAGGCTAGGAGTCCGTCCGAGAATTCATCTCAAGTTTTGTTGAATTCACTTGAAACCAAAAGAAGTGTGTGCAAGTTTGTGAGTCATGGCGAAGACTTACAAGACCTACCTTCCTGATCAAGATTTGCTGTTACCACCAAGCCTTCGAGATTGGTTGCCGGACGATCACTTGGTTTACTGTGTGTCGGATGTGGTGGACGAGTTAGACCTTTCGGCGATCGAGTCGGTCTATGAAGAGGAAGATCGCGGTCAACCACCCTATCACCCGCGCATGATGACCAAGATTCTGGTGTATGGCTATTGCGTGGGAGTGTTTTCCTCTCGCCGGATTCAGAAGCATCTGGCGGAAGACGTGGCTTTCCGGGTATTGGCAGCCGGCAATCAGCCGGATTTTCGGACCATATCGGATTTTCGGAAACTTCATTTGAAAGCGCTGGAAGGACTGTTCCAGCAGGTGTTGCGCCTGGTGTTAGAGATGGGAGCGCTGAAGTTGGGGCGAGTGGCTTTGGATGGGAGCAAAGTAAAAGCCAACGCGAGCAAGCACAAGGCCATGAGTTATGGACGGATGGAGGAGGCCGAGAAGCGGCTGCGGAAGGAAGTGCAAGAGTTGTTGAAGCGAGCGGGGGCCGTGGATGAAGAAGAGGATAAACGTTATGGTCGGGATCGCCGTGGGGACGAACTGCCGGAAGAGTTACAGCGACGGGAAACGCGGATAGCGCGAATTCAAGAAGCCAAGAAGGCATTGGAAGAGCGAGCGCGCGAAAAGGCCGAGAGCGAGGGTAAAGATGGCAAGGAAGCGAAGCCCGAGGCGAAGGCCCAGTACAACTTTACGGATCCCGAGTCTCGCATCATGAAAGGGGCGGATGGATTCGTGCAGGGGTACAACACGCAGGTTGCGGTGGAGCCGCTTTTCCAATTGATTGTGGGGCAGACCGTGACCCAAGCCACCAACGATAAACAACAGGTGGTACCGCTGATCGAGGCGATCCAGGAACAATCGGGACAGAGACCGCAAGAAGTTCTGACGGACAACGGGTATTGCTCGGAGGAAAATCTGAAGTACCTGGCGAAGAGAAGGATAGAAGGGTTCGTAGCGACGGAAAAGCAGAAACACGGTGAGCGGAGCGAGCCCTGCAAACGGGGACCCTTGCCGAAAGATGCCAGTCGCGTAGAGCGCATGGATCGTAAGCTGAAGACGAAGGTGGGAGCGGCCGTTTACGCGAGACGAAAATGTATGGTTGAGCCGGTATTCGGGCAGATCAAGCAGGCCCGCGGATTCCGGCAGTTTCTTTTGCGGGGACTGGAAAAAGTACGAGGTGAGTGGGCTCTGATCTGTATGACCCACAATCTTCTGAAGTTTCACAAGATATGTTACGGATAAAGCGAGAAGAAAGAGCCAAAGAAGATGGAAAGTCAGAAAACGATGCTCCCGAGTATGCCAATCATAGGAGCGGTCCCATCGATAGTGGACGCGCACCGTATCGGATAGCCCTATATGGGCGCTTCGCGCGAAGGATTAGTCTTCAAAAAGTCAATTTTCGGACGAACTCCTAGTGCCTGACGCCGTATCGGTAAGATGGATTTTCAAGTTACCGGTAATCCGTCTAACCAGGCATGTCCGATCACTTCCGGTTTGTCCGTAATTCGGACGAAGCACATCTCCGAACTCCTAGCGGGAATCTCGCTAACCACGCCGCGTCCGATGAGCGCTCTTAGCCAATACGTCTCACCGGCGCACGATAAAAACCGAAACTCCGGAACATGCGAGATCCTATGCTTACCGGAGGCTCGTTGAAATGCGCGACGTTCCGTTCAAAACATTCAGTGCGAACGGCCTTTTGCTGGCCCTTCTCGCGGCGTTCGCTTCAGTCGCAAACGCACAGGAGAAACCGGGCAACTCCCGTGCCTGCTCGTGGAACTGTGTATCTGGCAGGCACATTGCAGCTAGTGACGGTTGACCTGCGGACGAATACGGCAAAAGCTTGGCCGATGCTGGCGCTGGCGGGGCTGGAGGAAGCACCGGAATGCGCGGGCGCTCACGTGCCGCAGTCGTGCGATTGGTATGCTTCAGACGTCCGGCTCGATCTGGAAAGTGGACGGATGTACTTCATTGCGCCAGCAGCCGCTCCAGGAGACGTGCTGGAAGAAGGTGAGGAGGACGACGCGAACCGGTTCTCAGTGGTCGTAGCTGCGCTCCCAGAAATGAAATTGGTGAAGAAGTTCGAGATTCCAGGCGCACAGAGCGAAATCCCGACCATCATTCTCACGCAGGATGGGAAAAAACTCCTGGTAAGTTACAGAGAACAAGATCCCAAGGTCTGCAATGTCGAGACCTTCGATACCAAGACTCTGCAAAAAACGTCGGTCGTAAAGGACAGCAGTGGAAACGTCTTGAACACGTACTTTCCCACGGAGTCTTACTTCACGCCCAGCGGAAAATTCATCGTGCAACTCTTCAGCAGAATTCAAGTCGATGCAGACGGTTTCCGGCAAGGTCCTGCAGATCCCTGCACTAATCTGACCGCAGATGATCGCAAGAGGCTGGCCGGATTCTTTAAGATCGAGAAGGATGGCCAGAGATTGTTGCCCTTCTTCGGCGCGGCCTCCATAAATGGCACGACGCTCGAAATGGTGACGAATGACGGGAACACGGAGACGGCCTGGTGGACCATGAATGCGGAAACAGGAGCGGATTCTCCCGTGGTTACGCTCAAGTATTTCGCGAAAGGGGAATTGCTCGGGCGAGGAGAGCAGATGGCGCTTTTCGAGGGGCGCATGAGCAGCGCGACACCCGCAGAAGCGTCGCAGTTTGAAAGAACTGGACATGTGGCGATCTACAGCGTCCATAGCGGGGCGCTGGTGCGGGAATTCACCATTCCGGAGCTGAAAGGCAGGGGCGAATTACTCTGTTCGACCGCGGATGGAACCACCGCCATGTATCAACGTGCCAAAAATGAATTGCTGGTTCTCGACTTGAAAGCAGGACATGTAACGCAGGTGCCAGGTGAATTTGATAGCCTGCCCCAGCCGCGCTATACGGGGGCCTGTGCGTTTGAACAATAGAGCCAAAATTGAGCGGGAAAGGAAAGAGCTTGATAGTTTCCTGGTGTCGGGGGAAAACCAAAGGTGCTCGACCTACATCGATTCGAAGCGCCTGGTAAACGCCGAATCCGAGAACGATCCGAAGACCTGCAGGATGTTTCCGGCGTCGGGCGGAGATTACGAGGAACGGAAATCGCAGTTGTGGTTGGCTTCGTCGTAGTTCACCCAGCTTCCGAGTTCAGGAGGCGCGAGGCCCACGCAGAAGCAGGACCAGCGACACCAGCGCCACTCCGTAACACGCGCCGGTACCAAGCAGCTGCACAATATCGACGGTACGATAGGTTTCAAATCGAGGCTGATGCATAAGATTCGCGAGGCCGATACTTCCGATGAATATAGGGACGACGATGGCAGACCCGAGTATTTTGCGGCTGAACATGGGCGCCTCCTGGGTGAATGGGCCGCGATCGTACATCATGAGGTCCCAGTCGACAACTCTTTCTCAACTCTTTCTCGGCTCTTTCTCGGCTCTTTCTCGGCGAGGCGTCACCCTTTTCCGCGCGCCGTGCAACGCGCGCGGCCGCCCATCGTCGTATTGAGAGGCGAGAGTTAGGTAAGTTTAAGCCGCAGTGATTCGGCTCCTAGTGCTTGGTAAACGCCGTATCGGAAAAGTGAAATTAGCCCCGATCCCATTGTCCGGTTACGCAACCAACCAGGCACTAGGACAATGTCTAGTTAGGACTTTCCCGTTGAGGGAGCACATGCTGGGTGGGAAGCGGTTTAGGAAGTCCGGCTCTACTATTCAGGTCGGATAGGAGACAACTCACACTCGAATGCCCAGCCGCCGTTGTATTCCGTGACAGCTACGAGTAGTTCGTTCTCGCCTGGGTTGAGATGGATATGGGTCTCGTCGTTAAGGCCGAACGTACCGAGTGAATCGTCATTGCGATACGATAGGGCATTCTTCCCCGAAAAAATCTGCTTTCGGTTCAGGTAGACGACGATGTCGTCGCTGTAACCGATTTTGAGGGTTTTTTCATCCTCCTTCACAGATGAGATATAGGTCCGAGCGAATACGACTTTAGCGCCTTTGACCCGTCCTTTTCGCATTTCCTCGCGAGACGGCATAGGAAACATTGCCGGACTGGATCGGTACCGGTTTACTAAAACGAATCCAGGGTCCTCCGCATGCACCTTTTCCCATTGACTGATGGAAGTCGGGTACTTATCAGCGTCAACGTCACCAGCATCAAATGCGGGCGACAGCTCCCAATCGGACAGCAGGCCGGCCCGTTCAAATGGCAGTAGGTTTGGCAATGGCTTCCGGTCGGGAAGAGGGTTGTAGCTTAGGTTACTGAAATATCCTCCCCCGCCCAGCGCCCACAAGGCGATTCCCCCTTCACTGTCTCCCCTCCGCAAATTGGTTACGACCAGAGTAGGAACTTTGCTTGCGTTCAGAAAGAGAGTGCAAGTTCGACCACGAACCACGATCTTCATATGAATCCACTGGTTTTCGGGGATATGTGCGCTGGCCTTCTCGTGGTTCGAATTGAGCAGTTGCCAAATCGCGTCGCCATTGAGACGCGGCGTATATTGCACCGCTTCAATCGTGTCTGAAGCATTCGGCCTCAGATAGATCACTTCCATATTTGCTTCTGATTCGATCCTGAAACCAATTCCCAGAAACAGGCCGTGTGGCTTGCTCGCTACATCGAACTCCACAGTACCGTCGCGGAACTTTGCCCCTTTCACGTTCAAAAATCCAGAGGGAAGGTAGACGGCGCGACGTCCAAGAAAATCTCCGAATTGGATCGCCCGCTCAGATGAACCCGTCCTAGAGGTGTTGATGTCGAAACTCTCGGGCAACATGTGAACCGGAATGTGTTGAGCCTGCGAGACGGAGATGGAACATCCGGCTAGAGCAGCGACGGTGAGAACGCAGAATTTGGACATACGCCAAATTCGAATTGCTATGGAACGCATTGAAGCCTCAGTGGCGAATATTCATGCATTGGGTTGTGATTCTGATTGGGGGAGGATTTCCGCGCCGTTCTCCAATCCATTGATGGCGGCCGACGCGCGCTCGTGCACGTCCTTAGGTAGCGGCGTTGCCTTTTTTGTCTGCGCGTCAAAGTAAACTCCGGCTATCACGCTGATTGCGGCGATCTCTCCGGTCTCGTCATTCTTCATTTCGTGCGAGAAGCGGATCGACCTGTTTCCAACCTCCAACACCCTCGATCGAATGGTGACCGTGTCCCCCGCTTGTAGTTCCCGCTTATATTCAATGCGCTGCTCGACCGCCGCCATCCGCATGCCTTCTCTTCGGAAGCGCGGCGAGGTCAGACCCAAACTCGCAAGAATCTGCCACGAAGCTTCATCGAATTTCCCCGAATACCACATCACATTCATGTGCCCCATATGATCGCACTGCCATGGATAGATCGTTCCCCGGTGGGTAAGTTGGCCCTGATCCATTCTTATCTTCTCCTCCAAATCTCTTGGTTCGCCTGCCCGCGAGAGCTCCTCACGCGCGCCATCCGCCTCAATGGCCCCTCGCCAAAGACACTCCCGCGCGAATTGTTCCACACAACTGGACCAGAATTGCCTAGGAAATATTCCCCCCGCCCCGTAAGAACCCTATTGGGCTGGCAGTGCGTTTCTCAGGCTCACAACCTACTAGGCTAACCCAACTTCCACGGCAGTCGGCGTGATTTTGGGGAAAACCGTGGATTCGCTTGCGCAAACCCGTTTGTTTGCACAGCGGTCTTTTGGCAGTGGCCTAAATAGTGACTAAAGTGACTAGGATTCTTCTTGACTTTACCGTGTCGACTGCTATATGTAGTGGCCAATGTACCTCCGAAAATCGACGCGATCCTACAAAGGCAAAATCTACACAAATTATCTGCTGGTCGAATCCGTCCAAACGCCGAAAGGCCCGCGTCAGCGCACCATCTGTTCTTTAGGAAGCCTGGAACCAGCGCCCGTGAAAGATTGGTTGGGATTGGCGCACAAACTGCAGTCCTCCTTGCGCGGACAAGCCTCCCTCCCTGAGTCTTCCAGCGGAGTGCAACCGTGGCTGGAGAAAGCGCGCCAGAGAAAAAGCAGCGCCACATCCGAGGAAGACCAGTCCGGATCAACCGTCACCGTCGTGATCGACCAGATCGATGTGCAGCAAGCGCGTGAGGCCGGCCCCGTGCATGTCGGACACCAGCTCTGGCGCCAACTGGGGGTGCATTCCATTTTGCAGAGCGCCGGACTTTCTGATCGCGCATGCCTCTTGACAGAGGTGATGACGCTGAACCGGTTGATTTCTCCTTCTTCCGAGCATGCCATGCCGGATTGGATTCGTCGCACGGCCTTGGGAGACATCTTGGAGGAAGATTTCTCCCAACTGGAGGACGAGGCGCTCTACCGCAATCTGGACCGACTCCATCCCAACCGTGAAGCCATCGAGCGTGCGCTGGCGGAGAAGGAAAAGACGCTGTTCAACCTGGACGACACCGTTTATCTGTATGACTTGACCTCGACGTATTTCGAAGGTCAGGCCCAAGACAACCCGCAAGCGAAGCGAGGATACTCGCGGGACCAGCGTCCGGATTGCAAACAAGTCGTGGTGGGATTGGTCCTGGATCGCGATGGGTTCCCCAAAGCCCACGAAATCTTCGACGGCAATATGCAAGATCGGTGCAGTCTGGACCAGATGCTGGATGTCCTGGAAAAGCGGATGGGCAAGCGGCCGGGCGCGACCGTGATCGTGGACCGAGGTATGGCCTTTGAGGAAAACCTGAAACAAATCCGCGATCGCGGGCTGCATTACCTGGTCGCGGGACGGCAATCGGAGAGAAACCAATGGTTCGATGAGTTGGAGAACGACCATGGCTGGGAAGAAGTCCGCCGGGTACCTTCACCACGCAATCCCTTTCAGAAGAAGAGCCGAGTGGAAATCAAACGCCAGCAGAAGGGCGACGTCGTTTACATTCTCTGCCGCAGCGAAGGCCGCGAAGAAAAGGACCGCGCGATTCGCGAAAAGCAGGAAGCCAAACTGATCGTCGATCTAAGGAAGCTTCAGCAACGTGTGGTCCAGGGTCGGTTGAAAGAGGAAAACAAAATCCAGCGATCGATCGGTCGATTGCTGGAGCGCTATCCGCGCGTGGTGCGTTATTACGAGATCTCCTATGACGCCGCCCACCAGAATCTTTCCTGGAACGAACTCGCCGATCAAAAGGCGATCGCCAAGAAACTGGACGGAAGCTATGTTCTCAAAACGGATCGGCAGGATCTGATGGCGGATGAAATCTGGCGCACTTATATCCTGCTGACGCGCGTGGAAGATGCCTTCCGCGACCTCAAGAGCCCGCTGATGGAGCGGCCGATTTTTCATCATCTCCAGGATCGGACGCAGACCCATATTTTTCTCTGTGTCCTGGCCTACCATCTGCTGGTGGCCATCGAGCACCGCTTCCTGCAGGCCGGCCTGCACACCTCGTGGTGGACCATTCGTGATCAACTCCGCACGCATCAAGTCATCTCGATCGTTCTGGCTGAAGACCCACTCGGCCGCGTACTGAAAATCCGCAAGGCCACCATCCCGGAACCGGAGCACCGCCAAATCTACGCAACCCTACGCATTCCCGCCGAGGTCATGCAACCCATTAAGACTTGGCAGCAGAAGGCTTGTAGTGACGAAAAAAATCGTAAGTTATAGAAAACACTGCATCAGTCCCCGAAAAGTGTGGAAGTTGGGCTAAGGCGGTTCGCCATCGCCCTCGGACGATTCGGGACGCCATTTCTGGATCAAGTCCGATTGGTCGCACTCCGGTTTGCCGACTAATCGGTTACTTGGCCGTGCCAAAGCATGTGGCCTGCTTCTTGTTGCTACCTTGCGCAAGATTGCGTCACAAACCTTGCCGTATCCTTCCCAGCGTATTTAATACTGAAAAGCAGCGAGGTGTGCATGCGTGCAAACATTCCGATTGACGGATTGTCCACACAAGAACTTTTGGTCCTTCCGGAATCTCCATGGGTCACAGGGATTCGGGTAATTCGTGAGGCCGCCAAGAATTAATCAAATACACTTCGCAGCGTAGTGGAGTGTGGTGGACTCGAAGTTCTCCTTGTGCCGATCACACAGATTCAAAAAAAGGAACTCCCAATGGATCTACATGTCAATAAGGTTTGGTTGCCTGGTGCGGCGTCCTGCCTGTTGTTTTTTGGATTATATTTTATGTTCCCTGCTTATTTCAGTTTCGGGAGGTATGGATTCCTGTTCATTAGCATCCCATATCTGGCGGTCATGCCATTCGTGGGCGTCCTCGGTGCATATTTGTCCCGCCGAATGAAGGGTTCAGTCGTTGAGCGCATCTTGTCCGCATTGTTCACCGTATTCACATTTGCTGCGCTATTTGCCGTGAGAATTGTTTATGGATTGTTCTTCGAGCGCGAACCTTATACTTTGCCCCATTTCCTGCTCGGACTGTTTATGACTCTGATTTTCATCATCGTAGGTGGCCTGTTCCTGGTACTCGGCGCATGGCCGTTCTGCCACAATGGTAAATTCAAACCAAGCGATTCATCACATTAGTAGTCCTGAAACACTGAACGGACCAATGCTGATATTTACAACTTTCCTGACTAGGCATCCTAATGATCGTGTGCGAATCTCTCGCACTGACTTGAATGTTGAACGCCGTTCTTTGCTGCTCGTAGTAATGGTCGTAATGAAAAAATCCGTTCGACGCTACACAGTTCTTAATACCCATCGTTCGGCCAACTTGTCGCCACTCTGCGGTTAGTTGCCACGTTCCTTCTTTCAATCGCAATGGCTCAATCGGGTATAAGTCTTCCACTTTGAATTTGACAAATCCATCGGTTGGCCGGTGTCAGAAACTCGCAGCACTGTTTGGTGGCTTTTAGATGGGCGCTGGGTCACCTAAAGAACATCGACGACTATCAGCGTAATGTCATCCTGCTGGTTCACTGCAGCAGGCCGCCACCTCTGAACTTCGAAGAGCACTTGACGCAAGAGCTCGGAGGCGGGCTGCAATCGATTATTGCGTACGACCCGTTCCAGTTGCCGGTTGCCAAACTCCTCTCCCGCGGCGTTCTCAGTTTCGGTCACGCCGTCGGTGTAGAGCAGGAGGCGATCGGATGGTTCAAGCGGCACGCTGCACACCGGGTACTGGGAGTCAGGTTCGACTCCGATCAGCAGCCCGTTGCTTTCGATACGCTGCATTTCGCCCCTCTTATTCCGCCAGCACAGTAGCGGCGGATGTCCAGCAGCCGAGTAGAGGGCGTTGCGGTTCTCTGTGTCGATCCAAACATAAGCCGCCGAGGCAAACTGGCCCTGCGCCTCATTGGACAGGATGCGATTCAAGCCGCCAAGCACCTGCGCGGGATCATCGGCATGGACGGCGACGGATTGCATGGCCACTTTGATCATCGAAGAAATGAGCGCGGCCGGGATGCCATGTCCAGAGACGTCTGCCACAAGGATGCCCAGATGATTATTGTCTGACCTGACGAATTGATAGAAATCGCCCGCAACGGCGGTCATGGGATGGTAAGAAGCAGCGATACGGAGGTTCTCAAACTCGGGAACTCTCGCCGGAAGAATTGAGGACTGTATTTGTCGGGCCATCTCTAGTTCCGTCTCGATCGAAAGCAGGCGGCGCTCGTCCGCAAACAGTATCTCCAGTGCTACGTATCCCAGCGCAAAAAGAAGGACGGCAAAGCCCAACGAGTCCACCAATGGCAGCGGGCGATATTGCAGCACAGTCCCCAAATTGGTATACAGCACCTCCAACGCAAAAAAGAGCGTGCCAGCTGCCAGAACGCGGTGATGGGGTATCACGAGGAACCTGGAGAATTTTGGAACCAGCACGACAGCCAACAGGACAAGCATGGCTAGAACGGCGAGCAGGTTGTTGTAGAACATCCATTTGTTGGCTGGGCCACCGAAGACGAACGTGCCAACACCCACCAGAGCGATTGCCAACGCGACCAAGATTTCCAGTTGGACGAGGAACCTAAGTTTGCCCAGGCTCAGCTCTCGCCAGGCGAACAAGGCGGAAACCAGGAGCAGGTACATGACCGCCGTATTCACATTTGGCGCGGCAGACTTGAGGGAGTGCGGCAGAACCGTCAAAATCGTGGCCGTCTGCCCCAGTTTTTGGAGGCCGTACATCCCGGTGAAGATCCCCCACCATACCAGGATGTGAACGCCCCTGCGCCAACGGATCGCTGCGATGGCGCAGGCTGCCGCTCCAATGGTCAAGAAGACCGTTCCCAGGACGATATTGATCACGTCGCCGCGGAGCATCGCCAGAGCTGGATCTGCCGTGTTCATGCCGCTCAGAATTGTAACTTGCGCGAACGGGCGATAACACCCACGACTGAGGAGGAGGTGGTCCGGCTTCTTGGGCGGATGACGGGCTAACCGGAGCGATGCCAGCGTCAGGTCTAACGCCGTAAAGTTGAATCGGCCAAAGGAACTTTGTCGAGTGGCCGGGCGCCATTGCTGGCGCCCAGCCCTCTAAGAACCGGACTTGAAGGTTTCCCATTCATCCGGCTCGAGCACTCAAAAACGCCCCCCTGAACAACGAGGACGCGGCCTGATTCAAAACGAAGCAGACCTACTCGATACTGACTTGCTGCCGATTCGCGCAACGGTGGAAAATCCACCAATCGTGTGTGAAGCCGCACCAACGGGTTACCCCGTCGTCATTTGCTTTGCTTCATGCATCGGTTCCTCAAGAGTTCTCGAGCTGAGCACCAGCAGGAAGTCAGCTCCGTTTCCGGCGAGGTGATCTTGTCCCTACGAGGCGACGCAACCTCTATCTGCCCCGTTACAGGGCAGCCTTCGCTTGCTCCCATTTCCGTTACCCGCATCGCCGTCGGATTCATCTTGCGATGGTCCTTCCCCTTGCGGGGAGCGATACGGGCTTACCCTGTTCCGCTGAAATGACGCGATCGGTTAGACCTGCTCTATACGCCGGCAGTGTTGATTACCCATGACAGAGAAACCGGCAGCCTCTGTACTCACTGCAAGAAGAGCCGCGCAGCATTTTAGGCTCTCTTCGGCTGACGACGCTTAGGAGCATTTGTATATTCTGGTCGTACGATCAAGCCTAGGCCCGTCTCCGCCTAATGCTGGCAGATACACCGTGGCCTCGCGGTTTCGGTGCCGCTCTTGCGAGCGTGGATACATTTTTCCAAGGGCTCCAGAACGGTTCGTTACCTCCCCGCTCTGCCTTGTAGGCTACGCGCGATGGGACGCGCGGTCTGATCGAGTTCCTCCTCTCCAGACAATCATTTTCAGCAGCTTTCCAGGTCGCACACCGGTAAGCCGACTAATCGTCCACTCGCTGCGCGATTCGCCATCAGGGCAGAGATTGAGGGTCACCGATGCCATACTTCTCTTTCATCTGGCGCAGGTTCTCGCGTGCCTTACGCTCCTCGTTCTTGTAGAAACGTGCCTGAACAAATTGATGGTGAGAGATGGCGGACAAAAGCTGATTGACGTTGACCGCAACGCGATTCTGCGCCTCAATCACCTCGTCAGGTAGATCCTGTGGTGGGGCCAAGGTGCCATGGACCTGGTTTTCCAAGTAACCCCTGTGGGTAGCATTAGCGAACTGAGCGATGGCGGCGTGTAGAACCAGGCCACCCACCTCCAGCAGAACGAAACGCAGATATTGAGATGGTCCGAGGAGCCGGTGTTCCTGTGCGCCTTGTTCCAAAACAGCTTTCATTTCGGCACCCAGCAACTCTCGGTGCCGTTGCGGGTATAGATAAAGCAGCACTCGGAAGACTTCACCCATATCTCTACGCCTCGCCCAGACGCAGTCGTGCGAACCCCGCACGGCTGAGTTCTCTAAAACGATGCAGCTCAAGCCCGAGCTGACGGCGGCCTTCGCTGGTCAGCCGGTATGTCTGCTTGTCCCTTGATGTATCTTCCTGCTCGAACCGTTCGATCCAACCCTCGTCCAGCAGCCGGCGGAGGGCACCATAGAGCGTGCCCGTGCTCAAGCGCACACGATGGCGGCTCAGAGCCTCGATGTCTTTGATCAACGCGTAGCCGTGGCGCGGTTGGGCCGCCAGGCTCATGAGGATTAGGAGAACGGGCTCGGTGAGTGGCTTGGGATGCTCGATGGCAGGTCGTTTTGCGACATGTCGCATGCCGACATGTTAACCTATCGGGACGAAACCGTCAACGTTTGATTTTGCAGCTGTCAAACCTCTTTAGAAATGTCCCCTTCCTTACCTCATTAGAAGTGTCCCCTTTTTCTTTTGATTTGCTGTCGTCCTGGGGGTGTCCGCCGGAGCGAAGCCCTGCGCCGCGGTTTGTGCGGCGCGTTTAGGGCGTAGCGCAGGCGGACACCCCCAGGAGTGCGGACTCCTGCGATCGATTCAACTTCTGCAACTTCATTCTCTGCTCATAGCCTTGCCGCCAGGGATGTTCCTGCTCAGGTTTACTCCTTGCGTGCTTGGCCGGCTCGCCTGGCGCGACCTGCACCGCTCGGGGTCGCACTACCAGATCTTCGTAATCCATGCGTTCTCCGCGATAGTGCACTTCTACCGCTCCGTCTTCCCACTCACACACCAAGGCCTTGGTTTGTGTCGGCCCATAGCGCTTATTTTGCGGCTTGAGTTGCAGAAAATGCCCCCGGTATTGCGCCACCCAATCGTTACTGATCCATCGTTCCGTCTCTAGCCGGAAGACCTCTCTCAGCTTCGCGGCGCTCGGTGCCCGAACGTGATAGTTCTCCGCTCGAGCCGCTTCTCGTGCAAAACGCTGGTTGTGTTCCGCAAGATATTCCGCTTCCAGATACTCATTCGTGGCTTCATAGCTCTGGATCCCCTGGCGACGCAGTTTCTTCACCAGACGATCTTGATGTACCCCGTTGTTGCGCTCCACCCGTCCTTTCGCTTGCGGAGAACTGGCAGCGATAATGCGAATCTCCAACCGTTCGCACATGCGCCCAAATTGCGTCGTGGGCGCCTTTCCTCGCAGTCGCTCTCTCTCCGTCGGCTCGCGCTTATAGACATTCTTCCAATCGGTGTACAACGCCCGGGGCACCCCATACTTCTCGATCCACGATCGCAGCACCCCTACCGCTGCCCAGATGGTTTCCTGCTCTCCCAGGCGCGAACACGTGTCCCCGTGGCGTCATCCACCATATTCATCAGACAACCCCGAGGTCCACGCTCCTCGAACCAGGCATGAAAGCTCCCATCCATCTGCACCAAGTCGCCAAAGTGCTGCCTGCGCTCCCTCCGCTTCCGGTGCACTTTCCGTCTCCGCATGCGGCTCCACAACCCCTCCGCTAACATCCAACGCCGCAGCGTCTCCTCGCCCACCTCCAGTCCATCCTCATCCGCTAAATGTTCCGCCGCCAACGTTGGTCCAAACCGCTCCTGTTCCGTTCCCGAATACTTCTCCCGGATCAGCTGCAGCACCTTCCGCCGGAATTTCTCCGGCTTCGCTCGATTCGAGCCTCTTCCTGCACTGCGGTGCTGGAGCCCTGTGGCTCCTTCTTCGCGATATCGCTGCCAGAGTCTCTTCGCCTGCCGGTAGCTCACCTCCAGCATCTTCGCGGCGTCTACCAGCCTCAGCGTCTGGCTCTTCACTCGCGCCAGCACTTCTGTTCGTCGAAGTTCCCTCGTACTCATCGCTGTCCTCTTCAACCGGACCTCCTCTGGAGGTCGCAGTGTAGGGGACATTTCTAATGGGGGCTGGAGGGGACATTATCAAAGAGGTTCAACATGTTTGATTTTGCAGCTTTGATTTTGCAGCGTTTGATTTTGCAGCGAGCCAGAGGTTTGCCGTGCCCGGACAGGAGCTTTATTCCCCTCCACGGCAGCAACACCCGAGGCGGCCCTATCGCATGGTTCGCTATTTCAACCGCAAAACGAATCCGACACAAAGTCCTGGTAAACGCCGTTATCGTCCAAGTGAAATCGGCCAAAACCACATGTCCGGTAACGACTTACCGGGCACTTGAAACAAATTGTGATCTGATCTTTTTCCCGAAGCGTGGTCAAAGAGCGCGTTGGCGAAGCCGCGTCGGACTAAGCAAAATCGGCGGAGCCTGGATACGTCTGGCGTTCTATGAAACAATCCGCTTCAAGCCAGGAGGCGTCTTCATGCGAAGTATTGTCTTTCTTGGTATGACGCTACTCGCGGCGTCAGTGGGCATCGGCCAAAATCACCCTTCACTGCCATCTAGCTTCCGCGCAACTACGATTTACAGCCAGAAGGGCGCGGACATCTTCGTGCGTTCGGGTGGGCGCGGGCCGGTCGTTGTTCTGCTGCATGGATATGCCGAGAATAGCGATTCCTGGGCGCCGCTAGCGGCGGATTTGATGAAAGACCACAGTGTGGTCGTTCCTGACCTTCGGGGCATCGGTCGTTCGTCGAAGCCAGAGAGTGGGTATGGCAAGAAAACCCAGGCCAAGAACATCCGGGCGGTTGTCACGGGGTTGGGGTATGACCGCACGTTCGTAGTTGCCCACGATATCGGGAACATGGTGGCTTATGCGTACGCCGCGATGTATCCCGACAAAGTGGAACGCTTAGTCGTCATGGATGCTCCCATTCCCGGAATCGAACCGTGGAACGAGATTGAAGCGGAGTGCCGTACTTACATGTGTGCCCGGCTGAAGTTACTTCTCAATCCCGGTGTTTGGCATTTTAACTTTCATGGATATGGACCTGACGCGGAAAGGTTGGTCGCGGGCCGTGAGCGAATCTATTTTGACCGCATATGGGACGACTTCACAGGAGATCCCAGCAAGCCCGACGAAGCCACCCGAAACTTTTTCGCGGCGACCTATACTCTGCCGGGAGGAATGAGGGCTGGCTTTGCACAGTTCACCGCCTTTTCCCAAGATGCGAAGGACAACAAAATCTTCGAACAGACGAAGCTCCCGATGCCGGTGCTCGCTGTGGGCGGCGAGAAGTGCTTGGGCGCATTGCAAGCCGTGATCATGCGCCACGTGGCGACGAACGTTCAGGAGGCCGTGGTTGTCGGTTCGGGGCATTGGCTGATGGAGGAGCGCCCGACCGAAACCGTAGCATTGATTCGGAATTTTCTCGATGCCGGTGAAACGATGCAATGAAGGGGACCCTGGCAAAATCCCAGTGCCTGATTAACGTGTTACCGGACATCTGAAATTGGACTCAACCCTGAATAAAAATAGCAGACTGATAACTTCCTTAGCACACCTGTACCACCGTCTGGGAGGCAACCCGACGCACTTGTGGCCCAATTTTACAAGGCCAATTCAAGATGCGTCCACCGAAGCTCAAGCGTCTCTACGAAGTGATGGAAATCAACGGCGTGAAGGTCTTCGCTCACTGGTCCGTATTGCTAATCAGCGCAGTAATTCTACTAGGAGCCATTTCCGAGCCCTGTGGTTCGCCAAAATTCTGGCCGACTTTGAAATCAATGACATAGCAGCCCTCCCGCCACTGCTCTGTTATAACTTGGATCCGGCGCATTTAGTGTCCCGAATTACGCAGAAAAGCGGATTTGACGCGCATTCCAACGTTGTTTTAGACTTCAAGGAATTCCTAACTGTCGGTTAGCAATTCCTTGAAATGCCCTACTCTCCCAGAAATATAAAAATCGCCTGTAATCATCGGGGGTTGACCCACTTCGGTGGAGTCCATCTATTTCATGAATTTCTGCGAGTGCTGCACCTCAGAGACTTCCTCGCTCAACAGATTCGCTATCCCCGGCGCAACCGAGATTATAGTCTGTCGCAGATGTTGCTGGCGTTGATCTATCCCATCGTCTTGGGATTGGATCGTATTGAGACCGCGTCACTCTTACGTTCTAACGGAACCTTTCAGTACCTGACCGGCTTGCCGAGCTTTCCCGATCCTCAGACCTTACGGCGATTCTTGCTGAACGCTCCTGTTCATCTCCGAGAGCAGTTACACCGCGCCAATGATCGAGTGCTCGTAAGATTCATCCATCTGCCCGATCACCGATCGCGCTTGATTCTGGATCTGGATAGCACCGTGGTCACCGTCTATGGCCGTCAGGAAGGAGCTGCGGTTGGCTACAATCCGCGCTACCGAGGCAAGCGGTCCTATGACCCGCTACTTTGTTTAGAAGCGAACTCCTCGTTCTTATGGGATGTAGAACTGCGGCGCGGCGATGCCGGCACCTGGGCGGGCAGCGTTGAACTTTTGGCCTGTTGTTTTCACTCCAGTCCTTCCGAAATTCGCGAGGTTCGAGTGCGGGCCGATGCAGGCTTCGGCTACGGGCCGGTTTTGGACATACTGGAAGCGCGTCCAGCCCAATACGCTGTGGTCGCGCGAATGACCCCCTCACTGAAATGTGCGCTCGGAGGTTTAAGGTATGCACGGCTGAATCCACGGTGGGAGATCGCAGAATTTGATCATCCTCCCTCCGATTGGTCTCAAGCACGCCGTTGCATTGTGGCTCGGAAGTTGATCGAGGAGGCCGATCCGGAGCCGACTCTGTTTACCTTGGAGCGTTATGCGTATCGAGCCTGGCACACGAACCTGCCGCTGACGCCGGCAGGAGTGTGGCAGTTCTACGACGGCCGCGCCGAAATGGAGCCACGCATCCGGGAGCTGCGTGAGGACTTTGCGCTGCGAAAGATTCCGACTCGTGCTTTCGCGGCCAACGCCCTCTATCTGGAAGTAGTTCGGTTGGCCTACAACTTGGTCACGGCTTTTCAACGGACATGTCTTCGCGAGGAATGGCAAAGCATGACCTTGAGCAAACTACGCCACAGACTCTTGTGGCTGCCGGGCGAACTTACTCGCCCGCAAAATCGACCTACTCTTCGGTTAGCGATATCGCCCTTCACCCAAAAGCAGGCGGATGAGATACTCCATCGAATTCATAGGCTAAAACCGCTGGCCAGCTAAAGCTACTTTTCTGAAAAGTCATCGACTGCTGCAAACATTTTGGAGACGAATGCTGGATTTTCGGCCACTTTTGAAGGAAATGAGTGAAATTCACGCCGGATCTGAGTATAACTGCTACCTATGTTTCGATTCATCGGCCTGTGGTTCGGAACGCTGGTTCGTCTCTTGCGCGCCCGTCGGAGCCTCCTACTGGAGAATCTGGCGCTACGTCAACAACTCGCCGTCCTGAAACGTCGACATCCGCGGCCAAGACTAGACCTGCTCGACAAGCTCTTCTGGGTCGCCGTCCGCCGATTCTGGTCCGGATGGCAACAATCCCTCATTGCTGTCACGCCCGAAACCGTGGTGCGATGGCACAGGGGCGGATTTCGTTTGTACTGGAAGCTGATCTCCAAGGTCAGGATGCCCATCGGGCGACGACAGACATCGAAGGAAGTTCGGGAATTGATATTCCGGATGGTCGTTGAGAACCCAACGTGGGGAGCGCCACGCATCCATGGCGAGCTTCTCATGCTCGGTTTTGATGTCTCTGAGCGAACGATCTCTCGTTGGATGAAACGGGCGCATCGAGAGCCGGAGCCAGCCAAGCGCTGGCTTACCTTTCTCCGTAATCACCGGGAAGCGATTGCCGCGATGGACTTCTTCTCTGTTCCGACAATCACTTTCAGCATGCTGTATTGCTTTTTTGTCATCAGTCACGATCGACGGCGCATCCTGCATTTCAATGTCACAAAGCATCCGACAAGCTTGTGGATTGTCCAGCAGTTGCGAGAAGCGTTTCCATTTGGATCCGCTCCGAGGTTCGTCCTCTTTGATCGTGATGCCAAGTATGGACTGGAAGTGCCCGCAGCGGTGCGATCCCTGATGGTGAATCCTGTCCGCACTTCGTTCGAAAGTCCTTGGCAGAATGGAGTTGCAGAGCGTTGGATAGGGAGTTGCCGGGGTGATCTCCTGGATCACATCATCGCCGTCGACGAACGCCACCTGAAACGCCTGCTCTCGGAGTATATTCGCTACTATCGCGAGGACCGCACGCATCTCGGACTGGGGAAGGGAACGCCAGACCGAAGAAATCACAGCATAGCCTCAGGTCGCGTCCTTTCTCATGTGCGACTGGGAGGGTTACACCACCGGTACGATCGGGCTGCCTAATCCGAACCAACGGCGTCGCGAAAACGTCCGGGTTCCTGCATCCTTAAATATATGCAGGTATACCAAGCGGGCGTTCTTCCGGGGGAGATTCTTGGCGCTCGAGGATGAAGGATAATCTAGGTGGGACAGCCGTCGGGGCAGGGAAGCGCGCTATTTTCAGTGCGCTTAGAATTGTGGCGAAGCACAGGCCTAGATGGTAGCGGGAAGGCGTGATATTTTTTGTGCTAGTTTTTTTGTCACTCCATGCCGCTCCGTGCTTGTCCGTGCCTAACTGTGCCAACAGAAAAAAGGGCTTATCTCTAAGCCCTTTCGTTTGAATCGCTTTCCGTGGACTGTCACGGCAGAGGTCGCCCAGATCCTCGCCATCAATACCGAAGAGTGGAGCGGACTGGCGCATCAGGCCGACTACCCAAAACCTCGTTATGGATTTGACTCCGTAGCCGCAACAAATCGCGCTCGGCGTCGAGACGTGCCAGGAGGTCGCCTGGATCAACGCACGGGGCGAAGAGTAGCCGAGTGTAGACGTGCGAAAGAATCACAGTCGCTTCCCTTTTCGTCAGAGGTAAGGACCGTATGGGCGTAGCCGCGTCAGTAAGGTGAGCAACGAGGCTTCGCGGCGGGAGTGAAGGAGTCTGCATTGCGGGCTCTGAAGATGAACGCTGCCGCTAAACATTCCGCGAGTTAAACGCGGCGTACTCCGCAGTGGCAATTGTGACCAACAGGAACAGAACCCCTGCTTTGAAAAAGGTTCCGTACCAGAGATATTGCCCAAAGCTCGATGGCAAACTGGGTCCGATCCAACGAGTCGTTGCGCCAGTCACAAGAGAAATCGCAAACGAAAGCAGTCCCAACCAATAACTGAACCGGATGATATGCTTTTCCATAAGAGTACTCCTAAGCTGGAGATGTTGAGCGGGCCTAACTTGGAGAGACGATGCCGGAACCATACGCCGAGCACAGTCAAGAGTCAATCGCCTAAAAGGCGAACTCAGCGCGGTGTTCATGTTGAGTCAACGCGGGATGTTCTTCCATAGCCACTTCCCGTCCTGTGTTCGTTCAGCTTCTAACGGGAATTCTGCATTCCTGTGCCACCAAACCCAGTCTGGTCTGTAATCCACTTCCACTGTCATCTTCGCTTTAACATCGGGTGGAGTGCCTTTCAGTTCTAGAGCGTGTGCACAAGGGCAGCGTCATCTTGTGGCCAGGGGAGAGTATCAGAGCGAAAGAATCAGGAAGAGTTATCATAAGATTTCGCACTCCTCCTTGAGCATTCCCAACGTCATTTAGGTCGCAACCAACCGTGACGTCGTGTATAGGCAACAGTCCATCATTCGAGAGATAGAACACTGTTCCCATCGGGTCAGCAGAACGCAAAGAACCGGATGCATCAACAGAGAGCTTTGGCAAGAAGGTGAGAATTGCGGCCAATATTCCGAAGAGCGCGGAAATTATTCCAAATCCTTCAAGCGGTAATTTCCACAGAGGCGTTTTCTTCGGTGCCTCTGGTTTGATGTTTAATTGCCGTTTTCTGTCTCGGATATGCCGTGGCTCTTTGGGTTTCGACATTGGTGGTCCGCGTGAGGCTATAACAAAATTCAAGTACCGCGCAAGGCAAGTAAGGTTACAATGCAGCCGTTCGACTTCGCCTGGCGAAAAACAAAATGGCTCCTGGCGACAAAGACTTCCGCCTGCTCCTCTCAATCATGAAGTTCCTCGGAGAGAAACGAGACCTCTACCCAAAGCAGTACGTCGAAACCTCTGACTTGGTTGGGTTGATTCCAGCCGAACGACGAAGCTCCAATGTTCAGGAGAACCTTGGGATGCTGGACGGCTATCTCAAATTCTTGCAGGAGAGGGGCTACATTGGACTCGGCGTGCCACTGTCCATGAGGAGAGCTATTTGGCTGACTGCGGCCGGCGAAATTCTGGTACAACCGGAACTGGCGCAGATCGACAATCCAAACATCTTGTCCGAGGTGATTGAAGCAATCGAAAAGAAAGTGTTGACCTATCCCGACACTGAGGCGCGCGCAGGATTCCTCTTCAATCTCCGCGAGTCAGCTACAAAGAACGCGCCAGAATTCTTTGTAAAGCTTTTAGCAGAAGTTCTACCCAAACTGCTCGCGGGTGGCTGAGAGGCTCATGGTAGCCGTCAAGGGAGTGGGCCGCACAGCCGGCGCGGCCCCGGCAAATGGCATGACCGAAAGCACGAGCAAGAATCGCCGTCTCTCCGATGCCGAGCGCGTTCTCGGACATGAAATCCTAGAGCGTGTCCGGAAACTTATCGAGGACTCTTCCAAGGGCGACACCGCACTCGCTTGGGCTATACGGCGATTCGTTTACGTTCGCCTCTCGAATGATGAGCGAAGCACACCGATGCGTAGGAAAATGCTCAAGCTGAACAAAATGATCGTTCAGAAAGGTCTTTACGCTAAGTGCGGAAAGGAACTACCGAAGCGAGGCTCGGAACTTGACCGAATCAATGCGATGGATGGCTACACCGAGGAAAACACGCGCCTTGTTCATCACGAGTGCCATCGGGAGAGTCAGGAAGAAAAAGGATTCGCGTAAGAAGGCGCGTTGCACAAACCGGTTGCACAAAATGTTCCAGTGAAGCCCGATACCCTTAGAGTTACGGCAGCTTTGCTTCTGCCGTTTCAATTTCCTTCATAGCTGCAGCTAGGTCTTGTTCGACACTGCGCAAGTCATCCCGCATGTGCATCGCCTCGGAAACCACACCTGGTGTCTTGAGCGAAGTAAGGAGAGCGTTCGTCACCTGGACTTGCTGATCCAATCTTTTCTTGGTCGTATCTATTTGGTCGGTTATCAGCGGCCAGATTGCCAGTCTGTCTTGCTTACTTGACACTTTAAGATAAATTGCGACCATTGTTTCTACATACTCAAGGTGGGAAACGGCCTGGTCTGCTACGGAGACGAGTTGCAAGTCAGTCAAATCCTCGGTGTTTCTTGAGTGCTTCGCTTGCGGAGACTGTCCGAATTGAATGAAGTCATTCTTGTAATTTTCAAACTGTTGATTCGCGGATAGCACTCTTTGCCAACTTTCCTGCTTTGCTTGAGAGGCCAAGGTTTTCGCTCGCCCAAAGATCGGCGGAATTACGGTCAACAGGACCGCGGCGCAACTAACGATTAACATCCGGAATTGGTCGCGCCGCTTCCGTTCCTCTAAGGCTTTTTGATAGTGTGGGACGTCTGGTGGATTGGTCCTCAGAATCTTGTTCAGGTCGCGGCGGCCGAGCTTTTCGTAGTCCATGAAGGCCATCCTTTTCTCACATCTGATTGCTACACGAAACTAAGAGAGTTGGCGAGTGCGTTCATGGGCCGCCCCGCCATGTGATTGGATAGTGGTCTCGCGCCTTTGCCAAAGGTTAACCGTGAGTTAACCTGGAAGGGGGCTAAGGCGCGGCGATTTGCTCGCCTGTCCAGAAACTCGCATTTTTATTGGTTACTTTGGTGGACGAGAGGGGACTCGAACCCCCGACTTCCTCGTTGCGAACAGTGGGGAAAATAAGCTAAGGCGCGGCGCCACAATCACTTAGCTATTTCAACGGGGCCTTTAATTGGCAAGTCCGGCAAGCCGGGCTATTTGCCTTCTTCTATTTTTCTTTTCAGCACAGCTCGATGAGCAGCGGCATAAAATCATGGCTCAACATAAACCCAGGTGTAGCATCTTCCCTTCAATGCGTAACACAGGCCTATGAGATTCACAGCCGAGGCGTCCGCATCTTGGCTCCGGAACTCAAAGGCGAGCCGGAGAAAGCGTTGAAGGCATACGCGGCGGCGCTGCAACTTGCGCGGGGAATGGCCGACGCTCGTGCGCGCCAGGAAGCGCTGCGCGGGAAGACCGAGTAGGGGCTGACGGTTTTTTTTAAGACAGAGGTCGCAGAGAACACCGAGATAGAGCAGCCGATCTTACGGGCGGAGCGCGTGCTCCGTGATGGTTATTGCCTCCTGAGAATCGTGTTTGGCCGCAAGTGTTGCGGCGCGGACGAAAGCCCCCTAGCTTGGAAACAGAGACGCAGGCAGCGACGGGGGCGGTCGGTTATGCGCGCACAAATCCCACAGAGACAAAAAAGAACAGTTCGAAGCGACACAATCTTGCCAGTATTTTGCGGAGCTGCGCTCTTGCTTCTTACTTTCTCCGCGAGCATGCGGGCGCAGACGAAAGCTGCAGACGCACCGAAGCTCGTTCAGCAACTCAATGACAAAGATCCGGCGGTGCGGGGCGCGGCGGGGACGGCGCTGGACAATTTGAAGGACCCCGCAGCTGAGCCGGCGCTCATCGCAGGATTGAAACAGAGCAGCGGCAACGTTTCCGCTCTGAAAGTGCTGGTGCGCACGCTGGGCCGTTTCAACGACGCGAAGTCTGTTGCGGCCATCGCCGAGATTTTGCCGGGTGAAGCTGGACACGTGGCGGCCGCACAACTTTTGCAGATGGATCCTCTGGGGGTGCAGGCCGCTGCGCATGCTACAGCATCGGAGGATGAAAACGCACTGGCAGCGGTGCGCGACTCGTTCATCGATGCGCCAGAGGTGGGCCTCAAAGTTCTTCCATCAACGTTGAAGAATTCGAAATCGGCGGCCCAGCGCGCCGTGATTGTTGTCCTGCTGGCCGACTGCGCGATCCAAAACCCGTGGTATGGAGACCCTCCGCGGCCGACGTTCACCAAGGGAATTCTGCCCGCCGCATCGGATGCAGATCATGGCGTGCGCGTCGCTGTCGCAGCGGCCATTCAAAAACTAGCCGAGACTGAAAAAATGGACGACCCCGGGATGGGCCATCCGGACTTCGGAATGAGAGATGCCCTGCCAGTCTTGAAAATACTTGCCGGGGACCAAGACGCGGACGTGAGAACAGCGGCCATGGACGCGCTGGGTTCGATGGCAAATGCCGACGCTGTTGCGATTTTGAAGAAGCACTTGAATGACCCGGATGCGACGGTCAAGCAACACGCCGCAGAGGCACTGAAAGCCGCGACAGAAGCGGCCGCCGAAGACGCCGCGAAGGAAGCAGCGGCAAATCCCGAGCCCGCCCCGAAGAACACTGGAAAAGGTCAGGCCACAGGGAATACCGCTGAAGAGCGAAAGCTGGCGCAGATCAAGCAATGGAATGACGAGACGGCGATCCCGAAGCTGATAACGCTGCTGCAGGACGCGAGTTCGCTGGTGCGGGCGGCCGCGGCGGACAAGCTAGGGAAGCTGGACTACCGCGACACGGCGATGAACGGCGCGGACCACGAACAGAATTTGAGCGAGGTGCCGGCGCTGATTGAGGCTTTGAAGGATTCGCACGCGCTGGTGCGCGCAGCGGCAGCAGAGGCGCTTGGGGCAATTGGGGATGAGAGTGCCGCCGCACCGCTGATTGCGTTGTTGAAGGACCCGAAGCCGAAGGTGGTGGTAACGACGACAGAGGCGTTGAGCACGATGGTAAGGGGAGCGGGATACGCGCAGGACGTGCTCTCGCCGGAGGACCACCAAGCGGCAGGGGCGGCGCTAGTTGGATTGCTGGCGAGCAGCGATCAGGAAGTGCGGCACGCGGCGGTGAGCGCGCTGGCCAACGTGGGAACACTCGACGATATGAAGAGTGTTGTGCCGCTGCTCGGGGACCAGGACGTGTTTGTGCAGAATCGTGCCGCGGATGCGCTGGAACGCGCGTTCTATCCAAACCCGAATGTCGAAAGAGATCCGAAGCTGGATGCGCTGGAGCAGGCAGCGGGACCGGGCCTTGTGGCGATGCTCCTTATTCAGGAGACGCGAGTAGCGGCGGTCCAAGCGTTGTTCGCGATGAGAAAACCGCCGGCGGAAGCGGCGCGCCCCTTGATGGAGATTTTGAAATACAACGTGTGGATTATTGTTGATGGAAGGTCGAGGCCGGAGATTCAGGGTGCGTTTAGTGGATTTCAGGGAATGCAGATCGAGCAAGGAATCGACGTGCTGGCGAGGACGGGGAATCGCGAGGCGACGCCGCTGTTGGTGAAGTTTCTTACGATCATCAACCCTGGGGCGGGAAAGCATGCCTGCGCGGGGCTTGCCAAGCTGGATGATCCGCGAGCCGTCGGTCCGCTGCTGGACGTGCTGCAAACGAAGGAAGTCGGACTTCAGCCGGATGCCGCGGAGGCGCTCGGGACGTTTCAGGATCCACGCATCGTTCCGGCGCTGATTCAGTCGCTGCAGTCGGACAATTATTCGCAGCGAGCGGCGGCGGCGGGCGCGCTTTCGCATTTTCATGATGCGCGCGTGCTGCCGGCGCTCATTCATTCGCTTACGGACGAAAACGCGGATGTGCGGTACAGCGCAGCGGAAGCGCTGGGGAATTTGGGAGACGCGTCGGCAGTCGAGCCGCTGGGAAAAGTTGCGAAAACGAACTACCAGGCAGTGCGGGCCCTGGGCAAGCTGAATACTGCCGGGAGCGTGGCGGCGCTAGCGAGCGTAGCCCAGGACAGGCAGACGCAGTCTGCGACGCGGATCGAAGCGGTGATGGCTCTCGCGAAGTTGAAGAACCCGGGCGTTGCGCCGGCACTGATTCAAACGATGGAGCAGGAAGTGACGACGGACCCGTCGAGCACGGTTGCCGTGCAATGCGTGCAGGAATTAGGAAAGATCAAGGATCGGCGGGCGGTTGAACCGCTGCGGAAGCTGCTGGGAAAGCCGACGATGCCGAGCCAGGAGGCGGAACGTGTGCTTAGAGAGATGGGCGTTTTGCCGACGGCCCAGAACTAAGCGTAGCGCATTCTCAATTGATTGCGGAGAGGCGCCGCACGGCGAGCACCGCACCTGAAGTTATATGGCATTGCGGTGTGCAATTCACCGAGCTGGAGGGGGCCTTAAGCATTTTTTTGAGATTTGGTGGACGAGATGGGATTGTGGCTCGCTCTTTGAAGAAAACCGAAGAAAAACCGCTAAATTCCAGTGTTTACTGCCACTTACTGATTTTCCCAATGTCCCTTAGAAACCCTTAGAGGTTCTTTGGACACCCGCATAATACCCTATTCTGGCAACAATTGGCAACAGTTAGCAGTGGGGCTGTTTGAAGTAGTGGAGCGCCGAGAAGCCACCGTTTCCCATATCCCCGTTCTGGCGAGCGGCGGGACTTGATTGGTCGGGTAGAGCAATGGAAACGTCGGCATCATTCGAAGCCCGCTACGCGCCATTGCTCTACCCGACAGATCACTGAGAGTCGAGATTGAATTAGACTGATTCGCATGAACATCGAGTTGGACCATGTGTTCGTGTGTGTCAGCCCAAGTGCTCCGGAGGCTGAGGAGTTTATCCGATTTGGTTTACACGAAGGACTTCCCAACGAACACCCCGGACAAGGCACTTCGTGTCGGCGTTTCGGCTTTGCCAACACTATGATTGAGTTACTCTGGGTAAGCGACCCGCGCGAAGCCCAGAGCGAAGCTACGCGGCGAACGCTCCTTTGGGACAGATGGTCCGCAAAGGAAAGTAATGCGTCGCCGTTTGGCTTCTGCGTGCGCCCTGCCAATCCTCAGGACGCAGAATTACCTTTTCCAGCGTGGCAATATCGACCAGTTTACTTGCCAGACCCACTCGTCATGCACATCGCTGAAAGCGGAGTTGAGGAACCGATGTGGATCCATTTCAGCTTTCTGCGGCGAGCTGACCGCGAACGGCGGTTCACAGAGCATCCTGCCGGTATTCGTGAAATCACCGGCTTGAGTTTGACAACCCCCGTACCACTTCGTTCTATCGCGTCTCAAAGGATGGTCGAGAGTAAGATTCTCTCAAGTCGAAAGGGAGCTAAGCCGCTTCTCGAAATTGAATTCGACGGCAAGCGCCGAAATCAGGTGGCGGACTTTAGGCCGCACCTGCCGATCGTTTTTCGACTCTGATTGTAGCCACATTGGGGTCAACTCCCTTTAAGGAATATCGGACACCTGTCTTTGCCAGGAATACCACTTGATGTCCGGTTTCGGCGTTAACCAGGCACTGACGTAGCCGTTGATTCTAAACGTCAGTTTTTTGATAGCATTCTGTCGTGCCCGCACAGCTAAGATTCCACAAGAGATTTGAGTTCTCGCAACTTCCAAGAGACTGGACGGTCTCTCGCGTCGCGGTGGACTGGAAGGGTAGCGCGCTCCTCTTGATCGAAGAAGGAAAACCGCCGTACCCACTTGACAACACTTCAACAGAAGCAAGAATTACTTGGATCAACACACCACCCAAAGCGCACCATTTGATTCACTGGGACGGATCGACTCAGCGTTTCCTCACGTTTCAGAAATCAACTGGCCTTTTTACATTCCACGTACAGCCGTTCGCAGAAGGATGGCTGCTGGGAGAAGCGCGTGGTGGTCGCGCTGACGTTTATGACGAGGCAGGGCGAATCCAAAGAACGCTCGACCTAGGCGATGCCATCAACGATGTGCAAACAACCCCCAACGGAAAGATTTGGGTGAGCTACTTTGATGAAGGTGTCTATGGAGGAGGGCTCGGGAGCCAGCAAGGCGTCGTCTGTTTTGATTCTGCAGGACATCTGATCTTCAAATACTTCGATTTTGCCGAAGAAAATAACCTGCCTTTTATCGATGATTGCTACGCCATGAATGTAGTCAGCGAAGATGAGGTTTGGCTTTCCTACTATTCGGACTTTCCGTTGGTGTCCATCCGAAGTTTCCAATTGCATCGCGCGTGGAAGGACTTTGGATGTATTGACAAGGCTTTCGGTCTCATCGAAGGAACAGTCGTTTTCCTAAAGTGCTACACGCGAATCAAAGAAGGAAACTCGCAATTACTACGCCGCACACTGTCGGAGTCATCCGAAACTGAGTCGCTGGACGCGACTGATGATGAGGGCGGAACAATTCGCGGTCAGTTCAAGGCAGCGGCGCGAGGCCCACACCTCTACCTTTGGACTGAAACTGCTTTGTACGAGTTTGCATCAGGATAAGCGAATTTCGCCCGGCTAACTCTGTAGGTTGTCAACTCCTGGTAAGTCGATTTTACCGGTAACTTGGTTTCCAGTACTATAATTTTGGTGGACGAGATGGGATTCGAACCCACGACCTCCTCATTGCGAACAGTGGGGAAAATAAGCTAAGGCAAGGCGCCACAATCACTTAGCTGTTTTCACGGGTCCCTTAATTGGCAAGTCTGGCAAGCCGATTTTCTCTTTGTCTTTTCAGTGCTTCGATAAGCTCTTCTGGGTGGTTGCTCGGCGGGTCTGGTCGGCTTGGAAACAGTCCCTTATCATCGTCACGCCGGAAACCGTCGTCCGCTGGCACCGGAGTGGTTTTCGTATGTACTGGCGGTTAATTTCCAGAGTCCGGAGGCAGGTTGGAAGGAAACAGACGCCGAAGGAAGTTCGGGAGTTGATCTTTCGGATGGTCGCTGAGAACCCAACTTGGGGAGCGCCGCGGATTCATGGGGAACTCCTCATGCTCGGCTTTGACCTTTCCGAGAGAACCATCTCCCGTTGGATGAAACGAGCGCCGAAAGACTCTGACTGGGCCAAGCACTGGCTGGCCTTCCTTCGAAACCATCGTGAGCCCATCGCAGCGATGGACTTCTTCACTGTGCCAACGATCACGTTCGGCGTGCTCTACTGCTTTTTCGTCATCAGCCACGATCGTCGACGAATCCTGCACGTCAACGTCACGAAGCATCCGAGGAGCGCTTGGATCATCCAGCAGTTGCGGGAGGCGTTTCCATTTGAAGCCTCTCACAAATACCTGATCTTTGATCGTGACCAGGAGTTTGGGTTCGAGGTCATTGCAGCGGTGAAAGCCACAAGGATCATTCCCAAGCGAACCTCCTTCCGGAGTCCATGGCAGAATGGCATCGCGGAGCGCTGGGTGGGAAGCTGCAGACGAGACCTGCTGGACCACATGGTTGCGCTGAATGAACGCCATCTGAAGCGATTGCTCTCGGAGTATGTTCGTTACCATCATGAGGACCTACGCATCTCGGACTTGAGAAGGGGACACCTGAGGGGAGGATTCGTTCCGTGGCTTCAGGTCGGATTCTTTCCCAGGAGCGAATCGGCGGGCTGCACCATCGTTACGATCGAGCCGCCTAGTCCGGACCTACTTTCCGCCGGTCCTTTGTATATGTGCGCTCCGCGCGCACTCGGGTTCGTGCCCTTCAGAGTCTTAGTCTTCATGCCGTATCGAGCGATAATCGATACAGGCCTACTCTACCAGGAACCGCCCTGTTTTTGGTCCCGGCTGAAGTTTTGGCGAACCACAGGGATAGATCTTCGCCAGAGGCCTCTTCGAGGGCGGCGACGAGATCATGGTAATGAGCGACCTCGGCAGTCCTAATCCAGGACGGGACATTCCCGTAGTAGGCCTTGAACTTAATGTAGGCGATGGACCATTTCTTTTGGTCAGGCATAGGGAATAGCTGCTGTTGACCTCAGTTTACATGGATTCAGGCTGCCAGGAGATCCCCGACGACCGCCGCCCCGATAGCCTCGATGTTGCTGAGAATCGAGCTACGTACAATGCTCCAACGTACCTTTGCACCCATAGATTCCTCCTGTGAACTGCCGTTTGCATCATGCCAGTGAAAATAAACATTTACTGCAACCGTGAAAGCGAGGCCTACGGCACAAGCGGCCAAGCAGAGGTGAAGATTCCCGACAGCGCCTGCAGCTGGCAGCCTCAATCCATGTATTCAGCTATTATACAATTCCCCGTATAGTTCTTGATCTTAATATCTTTTGTTGTTCCCTGGAGTATGCGACTTCCCCGCCGAATAATTTTTCGGGCGAGCGAGGCGGCCAAAATCAGAAAATCCGTCCAATCTCACGATGAGACGGTCGGAGGTAACTCCGGGCCAGCCGTTCGAACCCCTGCCCGTAGGGACAGTAATGGGCGTCACTCGACCGTTGCCCTCTTTTTCGTCCTCCGGCCAGTAGCTGGCCAGGGAGGGCTCCGATAGCCTAGAAATGCGTGGTTGATCTTAAAGAGGCTGGCAAGAAGTCAACCATTTTTTGGTACAGGTAGGCATTCGGTAGAGTGGACGGGAGAACAGGTATGTTTGGTACGGCAACAATAGGACCGATGGGAGGACTCTTAGAAATCATTATGAGTCTTCTGGTGGTCGCCTGCGTTTTCTTTCTGGCGTACGGGTTCGTATGGGCCTTGAATACCAAACTCGGAGCGCGACTGACGGCGCGAGTCACGGGACACGGACAATCTCAGGTGGGGGGCTGGAAGTTCGTGGCTACCGGGCTCGGCGGTTATTTTGTCCTCCTGGTCTTAATCGCCTTCGGTGGTATGTACTTCGTCATGCATGTTTTGGCTGCTCTTCGGTAGCCTGGTAACCGATCAATTTTCGGCCGATTTTTCCTGAAATCTTCTTCTCTTAAAGGTTCTTCTCTCCGGTAGCTGTATAAGACTTATTATTACTATAGAGGGGTGCGTTCTGGGGATAATTCGAGGTTATCCACAGGAGTTGCAAGTCCTGATGGCAATTTTAAGAAGTGAAAGGTTTTGAGATGTCAGCGCCAGTGAAAAATGGAGCCATTCTCGCCGGAATCAGCCAGCACCAGTGATCCACCAGAGATTGTGGATCCCGCAAATCCCATCCGTGACGAATGTCATTGAAATCAGCGACATGCGGAAGGGAACTAGAGGCTGGGTTAATAAGGCGACCGGGAAGTAACAATGTGACGTTTGACGGGAAACCGCTGGATGGAGTTTTCGTTATGCACAGGTTCAGTTCATGCGATGGGGATTCGCCATCTGGACAGGCGAACGGGCAAGGGCAACTTGCCCGGCAATGCCTGTCAACAGAATCTGTCCCGCACAGACTACAAAGGGCTAAACTGTGCTCGACATGGCACGCTTTCCTTTCAGGCGTGCGCATGGAAACAGTTCGCCCATTCTCGAAGGGGCGATTTGGAACGTATGAAACAGAAAGTTCCCAGTCGTTCCGTTGCCATAAGGCTGCTCGCGATCATGGCCCTGCTCGGTCTCCTGGCGGCCATCTATCTGCTTGCTATTCGTCCTTCGCAATTGCAGTGGGGCGCCACGGCAGAAGAAGTGGCACGCTCCATGCCGGGAGACGATCTCGTTCCGGCACCATCTTTCTGCGCGACGCGGGGAATCACGATTCACGGCAAGCCTGAAGATATTTGGCCTTGGTTGGTGCAGATGGGATATGGGCGGGCAGGATTCTATGGCTACGACCTCATCGAGAGTCTCGGCAGCAGCAACGGAATTCGAAGCGCGGGATCAATTCTCCCCCAGCTGCAGCATCCGAAGACAGGGGACGTGCTCCCCATCAGCGCAGTTGCTTCCCTGGTCTTCGATTCGATACAGCCCGGCAGCCATCTCATTTGGCGAGGAGATGCAACTCCTCCAGGCGGGAGCTTCACCTGGGCACTTTATCCATTGGACGAAAGCCATACTCGCCTCATCAGTCGCATTCGGCTTCGCTATCACTGGACAGACCGGCGGCTTCTCCTCGACCTCTTCACCGAATTCGCCGACCACGTTGCGGTGCCGAAGATATTGCTCGGCATGAAAGGGCGCGTGGAGGGACGCCCCCCGCAGCCACTCGCTGAGGAAGCCACCGAGATCATCGTCTGGGTTCTAGCCTTGGCGGAGCTCGGAGTTGCGGCCGTGCTCGTATTCCGTTGGCGCCGATGGTGGCGTGCCTGGTTCCTTGGGCTCGCGGCAGGGCTCTTGTTGCTGTTCGCTCTGTATGCACGCGCGCCGACGTGGATCGGCGCAGCACTAGTCTGTGGCATCTTCGGAGCGATGCTCCTGTCATCGCTGACGGGCTCCGGATATTCCCCGGAGGTATGAATTGCTCGCACTGTTTCGCACCGCGGCCAGCTTTACAAAACTGCGATCAGGTGCCGACCGAGGCGCATTGCTGGCGGAATAACTTCTGGGTTACCTATAACCCGCTCGCAAACGGCGGCTACTTCACTGCCAGCACGAGCAGGGTAGCGTCATCCTGAAATTGCGCGCCGCAGAACTCCGTAACCTGCGCCAGCAACTGCTGATTAATCTTCGCCGCGGAATTCGCCGCATGTGCTTTGGCGAAAGCGGCGACTTTTTCTGTGCCGAATTCTTCGCCATCCGGGTCCTCGGCTTCGGTAATGCCGTCGGTAAATAGAAGCAGTCTGTCGCCGGAGTTGAGGTCCACGCTCGATTCCTGATACACCCACGCGGGGAAAACGCCCAGCACCCCGCCGCCCTGGTCCAGCGTGCGCACCGCGCCGGAGGACACCAGAATGGGATACGGATGGCCGGCGTTGCAGTAGCGAAAGCTGCGCGTGCCGGAGTCCAAAACGCCGCAGAAGAAAGTCACGAATCGATCGGCCCCGATGTTGTCGCATAGCATGCCGTTGATGATGCTGCATACGCGCGCAGGGCTATCCAGGTCGCGAACGGATGCGCGCAGGCTCGCCTGCACGTTGGCCATGAGCAGCGCGGCGGGAACGCCTTTGCCAGAGACGTCGGCGATGCACAGGGCCAGCCGGTTTTCGCTGAGCTTCAACACATCAAAGTAATCTCCGCCGACCGCGCGTGCGGGCTGCCAGGAGCTGGCCACTTCAAATCCTGGCAGCTGGGGAATCACCTTGGGCAGGAGCGACTCCTGGATTTCGCGCGCGCGCTGCAATTCCTCGTCCTGGACTTCGAGCCGCGCGGTGCCGACCTGGACCATGCGCTGCAGTTCCACGTTGCGGCGCTCCAGGCGCGCCTTAGTCCTGCCGTAGAGAAAATTCATCAGGCCGTAGACGATGGTGATCAGGAAGGGCATCTTCCAGCCAGTGGTGAGCAGGTGCCCAAGGGATTGCGGAGCAGGCGGGGCAATCAGCCAGACAATCACGCTGGAAAGCAAGTAAACAGGCACCGTCACGATGCACAGCAAGACCAGAAAGATGATCCAATCATAAGGAGCCGGCTTTTCGTACAGGGCGTGCAGCCATTGCATGGGAGGAGAAAGGAAATTGCCGATGCACAGGGAGTACAGGAGGACAGTGAAAGGATTTATGGGCAGGCCTATGGACCAGAAAATGGCGCCGACCACGAGTGCAAGGCACAAATAGATGCCCTGGTCGCGGAAGAAAGTTGTCAGCGCTTTGGAGTCGGGCCTCATCGTTAGCCTGATTGTCAGCGGTTCGCCACTATTCTTTATCTCGCGTTCGGCTGTGAATTCTACGTCCACGTCACATCTTATTGTGACGATTCCCAATAGGCAATTCGCATCCGTGCAGAGGCGATCCGGCGATTCTGGGCAAGTGGTTAGCAATCCGGAAGTAATCCAGGTGGGCACCGAGGGGATCAGTACCGGGAAGTCGGCTTGTAGAACGTGATTGAGCGATTCGCGATGTCAATTGTTGCATTCCTCCGCGACAGGCAGGCGGATATCCTCGTAGGTAACGGGCACTCCCGAGCTAAAGTACGCTGCTGCAATCACTCGGATTTCGCAGCGCGCTCGTTAGCTGGCAAAACGAGCAACACCCGGTTTCCAAAAATAATGTAAGTCCTATGAAATCTGGTGGACGAGAGGGGACTCGAACCCCCGACTTCCTCGTTGCGAACAGTGGGGAAAATAAGCTAAGGCAAGGCGCCACAATCACTTAGCTATTTTCACGGGGCCCTTAATTGGCAAGTCTGGCAAGCCGGTTTTCTCTTTGTCTTTTCAGTGCAGTTCGACAGGTGAGAAGCCGGATAAAATCACGCGCGGTGCCTGGGCCTGTAACGACGAAAAAGTCATTTCGAGAACCCTCTGGACAAACCCGGAGCTTCATTTGCTTCATTTTCGCGAAGCAGAGCGTCTTCATGCATGCACGTAACATGTTACGAGGCGTTGCCGTATCTTGCTGATTCTAAAGTCGGCCGGAGTTTTCGGGAACCACAATCGCTTTGCCGGGTCTGGATTTCTCGGGGCTCGCCGGATCCATCGCGAGACACTCCTTTCCGAGAGATCGAAACCCAGCTTGAGCAGTTCGCCGTGAATGCGCGGTGCTCCCCAGGTTGGATTCTCAGCAACCATACGGAAGATCAAGGCGCGAACCTCTTTGCTGACACGCTTTCGTCCTCCTATTTGTCTGACTCTTGAGACCCACGTCCAATACAAACGAAACCCCGCTCGAAGCCAGTTCACGACGGTTCTGGGAGTGACTAGAATGAGAGGCTGCCTCCACCCGGACCAGCACATTCTCAACACAACCCAGAACAACTTGTGCAGGGCAGTCAATCGACGGCGAGGTCGTTGCGCGTGCAGAGCCAGCAATTGCCGACGGAGAGCCAGGTTTTCGAGGACGAGGTCCTCCCGGCAACTGAAAGACCTGACCAACCAGCCGAAGAAATGTCGGAGCGACACGATCATGGCAAGAATTCTAGCGGAAAAGACCGAATCAAGCTTTGCGCCAAGTCATTCATTTCGCAGGTGTACGACCTTTTGGCGAGGCACAGCCACACAAACCGCATTGGCGTCGCTTGCAAAAGGTACTCCGGCAAATAAATCCCTTGCCTTGAAGGAAAGTGTGGGTGAGGTTGCCCTCCGTCGCGTGATACCGCTTCCCGCGCCGACTTGAAATTATCCTTTGCTATATGCTACTGACAAACTTCTTCCCCACGAGGGCGGCTTCGACAGCATTGAGTAGGTCGCGTGCGGCCAGTGCTTTCACGACGTAGCCCGAAGCGCCCGCGCTCATAGCTTCCTGCACCACCTCATCAGATGATTCCTGACTCAAGGAAAGCATTTTGGAGTTCGGGACAAGTTTGCGGATTTGTCGCGCGGCCTCGATTCCATTTTGCTTCGGTAGCCCGATGTCCATCACGATCAAATCGGGTGTCAATTCCAACGCCAACTGAACTGCCTCTATCCCGTCCGTGGCATCTCTAACGATCTGTAGTTCCGGGTTTTCCCCCAAAATTGAACGTACCAATTGGCGCAGCGGCGCGAAATCATCGACCAAGAGAATACGGACAGAGGCGGTTTGCAGAAAGGCTCCTACTATTCACACTTCAATGGCAGGTCCCCGACCACTCGGCCTGGACTAAACGGCTGCAACATACCACATTAGAGGGGTTCGGTCGTTGTTCGATGGCATTTTTGTGCTTGCTCAAGGACAAGGGGGGCCCTCAGGCTATGGACGCTCTGCTGGTCCGCACCGGGTGTACAATATTGAACAGTAAGCAGTTCCCATGCTAGTATGGCCTATGCTTTCTTCCGCAGTTCGACGCGGATCCGTCCTTCGCCACCCCCAGAAAGCGAATTTGAGAACCCTTGCTTTCGATGTGCATTCGTTTCTCGAATCGGCCGGTCTGGGGAGAACAATACGCAAGTTTCGAGGAAAAGAAACCATCTTCGCACAGGGCGATACTGCCAAGAATGTTATGTACATTCAGGAAGGCGGTGTGAAGCTTACAGTAGTCAATGAAACTGGCAAAGAAATTGTTGTGGCGATCCTGAAACCAGGCGATTTTGCTGGGGAAGGATGCCTGGCTGGGCAGCCCAAATACATGGCGACCGCCACAACGATCGCGGTCACAAACATGCTCGTCATCGAGAAAGACGAGATGCTTCGCGTCCTCCACAAGGAACACGAGTTCTCCGACCGCTTCATCGCCTATATGCTTTCGCGAAACATCCGGGTCGAAGAGGCCCTCATAGACCAGCTCTTCAACTCCAGCGAGAAACGGTTGGCGCGCACTTTGCTGCTTCTCGCGCGCTATGGCGCGCACGGCCGACCTCGGAAAGTGGTCCCCAGACTATCGCAAGAGATGCTGGCAGAGATGATTGGCACAACGCGGTCCCGGGTCAATTTTTTCATGAACAAATTCAGAAAACTGGGCTTCATCGAGTACAACGGCGAGATCCGCGTCAATGATTCCCTCCTGAGTGTTGTCCTTCACGACTAACGCTTGGTTTTGAGGAAAGGCAGGGGTGGGAACATGGTCAGCGCCGAGCAGGTGTTGATGATTCCCCCGAGACATGACATTCCTGCGCAAGCCGCAAGCACAAACTAACCGAATCGAATCTGTCCGATTTGTCAGGAAGAACGCTCTGCGCATCGAACCGTGGACCGTCGCTCTGGTTTTCCGTTCTTACACCATTTCACGGACAAGTAGCTTTATGACTTCGTCGCTGCATCGGATTGGTGCACGCCGGAAATGTGTCCTGTCAGTTAACGGTCAGCTAGTACTTCACTAGTACCAAGTGTTCGATAGTGAACAGACGCGGACTACCTCTCTCGATAGTCTTTTTTATGAACCAACTCCGACTACGCTGGGGGGACAGTCTTGTGGCGCGGAAAGGAGCTGCCACCCCGGGCGATTTGCCGAGGATGGCTATGTCTTCCAAATCTCAACCCAACATCGAAGAAGTGGAACGAGCCTCTGCAGGTGATATACCTTGGGCCAGACAGAATCTCGTGCGAATCCTCTTTGTTCATCGTTCTGTGGCAGATGTTGAGCGATGCCTGGATGAGCTCAAGAGGGTACGATTCACGGTTACCTCAGATGTAGTTGTGACTCCCGCGCAATTCGTCGGACGACTCCGTTCGCAGATCTTTGACCTTATTGTTGCCGAGTATCCCAGTACAAACTGGCAAGAAACGCGGATGTTGGATCTCCTAGGACAGGAGAAGAAGGACATCCCCCTCATCTTATTGGTCCACGGCATGAATCGCGAAACCGCCGCAGAGTTTATCCTGAAAGGTGTTGCCGATTGCATTGAAGTAGATGGCATCGGCCATCTACCTGTGGCCGTTCATCGGGCTCTCGCTGAGAAAGCGTTGCGCGACCAACGCGACCGCGCGGAAAAGGAACTGCGGCATTCGCAAGCGCGTTACCGCGCTCTGGCAGGAAATCTAAGCTATGGAATTTGCCGCTGCAGTGTCGAAGGCAAGTTTCTGGAAGTGAACGAAGCGATGTTGAGGATGCTCGGCTATGGGTCAAGAGAGGAACTCTTGGCTCTGAGCCTTATGGACGACATTATTCAAGACCCAGCTAGACGGGCACAATTATTGGGTCAATCGGACGCGGATGTTGTCATCGATCCCATCGAAGTAGAATGGAAGCGGAAGGACCATGCTACCCTCAAGGTCCGCCTCAGCGGTCGAGAAGTCGTCAGCGAACAGGGAGAATTGGAAGCCTACGAGGTCATCGCCGAAGACGTCACCAGGCAGCGGGAACTGGAAGATCACCTCCGCCGGCAGGCAGCCAGCGATTCGCTGACTGGTCTAGCCAACTATCGCCGACTCGTGGATGTACTCGATTCGGAAATCAAGCGGAGCAGGCGCACGGACCGGGAGTTCGCAATGCTGTTCTTTGATCTTGACGGGTTGAAACGAATCAACGACCGCTACGGACATATGATCGGGAGCCAGGCGCTTTGCCGGCTGGCGGATGCTTTGTGCTCGTGTTGCCGGGATATTGATACTCCCGCGCGCTTCGGCGGAGACGAGTTTGCTGTTGTCTTACCGGAGACTGACGCAGAGGCGGCCAACATGGTGGCACGGCGTATTTGCGAAAGCGTTGCCAACGACGGCAGGGGACCAAAGCTCTCCGTCAGCTTCGGTGTTGCCGTCTACCCCCAAAGCGGTAACTCCATCGAAAGCCTATTGTGCCAGGCAGATTCGGCGCTTTACTCGTTGAAGCGGCAAAGAAGTGCGGCTGCAGAGCCCCGGCAAACCGCTGCTGGGCAGTAAACTTGTTTTGTCAACCCGGTGTGGCTTAAAACTTCAAGGCAACCAAGGACAAGGCTTGCTTCGTATCGCATGACCACGCAAGATTACTTCCGCATATCCGTGACACGATTCAGACTAATCGAAACTGCGCGATACGTTCCCCATTCGAATGGGCGAGCAGACGGCAAGAGCCGCTCGCCGAGGGGAACGAGGTCGGGCGGCGCTGCCCCACAAAGCTCCGGCCAGCGCGCGGCAGCTGCAGCGCCTTGTCAGGCTGCAGAGAGCGCACTGATCGTAACGTAATATCCATCCGGATCTCGGAGCGAGAACTCCTTGGTTTGAGTGTTCGGATTCACGTGTGGCTCCTCTTCGAGCCGAGTGCCGAGAGAGCGTGCCCTTTGAAGCGCCAGGTCGAAATCATCGACACGGAAGAACAGCAGGAGCCCGTTGCCGGGTGTCCCGTGATCGGGGCTCATCAATGAGGGATGCTCGTGGGCGCCCCACTCGTGGAGGCAGAGCAAAACAGTTCCATCTGAATCGAGGATTTGTCCAAAGTAATCATGGGCCGGAAGGGTAGCCGGCTGACCGAACAGCGCCTGATACCATTTGAAGCTGCCCGGCACGTCGGCTACCCCTAGGATCGTCCACGTGCGCTTCATCGGATCCCCTCTGCGGACTAATTCTTGTTTAGACCGACCTGGATACAACCGATCATCCCAGAACCTGCGGTTGTGCCTCGCCAAAATCATCGCCGTAACAATGTTACAGCAGCGAAGCTAGTCGGCCGGAGTTTTGGCGAATGACAGCAGTGAAAGACCTGACGATATGGCACCCGTCGGATTAGACGCGCTTGTAGAACGTGATCGAGCGATTCGCGATGTCAATTGTTGGATTCCTGCGCGACAGGCAGGCGGATATCCTCATAGGTAACGGGCACTCCCGAGCTAAAGTACGCTGCTGCAATCACTCGGATTTCGCAGCGCGCTCGTTAGCTGGCGAAACGAGCAACACCCGGTTTCCAAAAATAATGTAAGTCCTATGAAATCTGGTGGACGAGAGGGGACTCGAACCCCCGACTTCCTCGTTGCGAACAGTGGGGAAAATAAGCTAAGGCAAGGCGCCACAATCACTTAGCTATTTTCACGGGGCCCTTAATTGGCAAACCTGGCAAACCGGCCTTCTCTTTGTCTTTTCAGCGCAGTTCGAGGACTGAGACGGTCGCGATTTCGGACAATGGGCCTTCTGACCCTGATTACTTCCGGCTACCCCTCACTCGGGCACAGTTTCCCCCGCCGAGGTAGCCACCGGGGACGCCAAAGTCGCCGCCGATTCCTCCGGAAAGATTGGCGATCAGCTCGTGGCCCCTTACACCTTTTTGGTCCAGGCCGCGCAACTCGAGCTGCTCAACCCGCTTTTGTCCCCAACCCAGGGGACAACCCAACATCAACGAATCTCGGGGTAGATGACCTTCGCCTGCGAGCAGAACCCGCCCATCATGCGCGTTCCCTGAATCATGGCAAACGCGTTCGCATACGGCTTCTCCGCAAACTTCTTCTGGATCTGCTGCTGTCGCGCTACCTGAGCGGACACTTCGTCCTGCGCGGCCTTCGCCTGCTCGTCATACTTTTCGGCGATCGCAATCTGCTGGGGCCCGAGGTTGCGAAATGAACCTCCCGACCGTCTCAACTCATCCTGCTTGTCGAACGTGGACTGGCATACTTTATTGTGCGCTCTGTACACATCGTGCAGATACGCCTGCCACTCCCCGTCCGACCGCACCAGGTCGAGCTGCCGCAGCACTTCTCTTCGCCAGTTCGGATTTGTCTCGGAGTTAACCATCGCCATTGCTCGCACTTGATCGAAGCAGCCCGCGTCACAGTCGTTGATAGAGCCCGTGCTCATGTAAAACAGCCCGCCGAAGCTGCTGTAGGGCGAGGGCTTGATGTCGTCGTTGGTGATGACATGCCGCGGTTTGTTCGCCGGCGTTCCGGTGGCTACGGTCGTGGACGCCTGCGCCGCGCCATCCGCAGCGGTCTTCTCCGCGGGAGGCTTCTGGTCTTGCTGCTGCTGTTCCTGCGCCACCAGCCTCATCGGAAATGCCGGCAAAAAAGCGCACAGGCCCGCGGCACATCGCAGAATCACGCCGAAATATTTGCGTCGTGGCACGCCCCATTTCGTTTTGCTCATTTACTCCACCACAAACACTTTCTTCTTCTTGACCAGCATCAACTTGTCGTCGAACTGCAACCGGCACTGCGCGTTGGATTGTTCCACCAGCCACACATGCTCCGTGCCCGGCTGCTCGCGAAACGAAAGATGTTGCTCCGCAAGCATCGTGCGAATCTTCCCCTGCTCCGTTCCGACTTGCACCGCGTCGCAAATCGACGCCGGGCGCGCCTCTAGGTGTTCCCCCTCAACTTCATAATCGTTGCTGCCGGTCTGAGAGGGGCTGTCGCTGATTTTCCTCCGCCACAGCTGCACGCCATCGGACGAATACCCCGCGAGGTAAACGCCATCCTCGCACTGGCTTTGTTGATACGCGTAAACACCGCTCGCATTTGGTCTTGCCGGCAGGATCTTAGTCGTCGTGCATCCTTCCTTTTTTCCAGATTGCCATCGCATCGTCCCCTGCGTCATGTCTTTCGCTTCCACCACCTTGACCGAGGCTTCCGCTGTCGCAAAATCCGTTCGAGCCGTCAGCCGAAATTCGCCGGCGCGACTGGCGTAAAAATGCAATTCATCGCCCTCTGTCTCCTGAGGGGCGTCCGCACCCGAAAGCGTCCATTTCACCTTGTGCTGTGCCTGCCCATTTTCGTCGACCATGCGGAACGAGCGGGACTCTCCGATCGCCATCGTCGATTTGTCAGGCGTAATCTGGTAGCTATTCGGGCTTGCGCCAAGCGCCGTTCCGCCCGCTAGCAGCAACACGCATAGCCACAGGATCGCCCTTAAAGGGTCGATAATTAGCCTTCTCATAATTATCAATCCTCAGATTTGCCGCCGCGGCTGTCAAGATTACTTCGGGGTACTGGTGTCCTGCATTGTAGCTGGCCCGGCGCCGGGTTGTGGTTCGATGTGCGACTGGGAGGGCTGCACCACCGGTTCGATCAGGCCGCCTAATCCGAACCAACGTAGGGTCGCGAAAACGTCCGGGTTTCCTCATCCTTTATATATACAGGTACACCGCACGGGGGTTCCCCCGGAGATGATCTCAGCGCTCGGGGGATGAAGGGATAACCCCGATGGGACATCGGTCGCGAGAGGGAATCGCGCTATTTTCAATGCGTATAGAACTTTGGCGAAGCACACGGCTGTTAGCGATTTTCAATAGCTGGCGGAAAATCTGGTTAGACTTCGCGAGACGATTAATTGGAAGCATCGTCGATAGTCTTCAGATGGCTGCATAGGTGTTTTGAAATCTGGTGGACGAGAGGGGATTCGAACCCCCGGCCTCCTCATTGCGAACGGGGAATCACTAAAGCTAAGACGCGTCGCCACAATCAGTTAGCTTTCTGAAAGGGCCGTGAATTGCCCAACTCGCCCAACCGACCGATCAGAGGATTTCCTCTGATACAAACGGGCTGACCAACTTCCATGCGTCAACTGCGTCCCCCGCCAGTTCGATTCGGGGGCCGGAATAGCACCCTAGGTCCATCACTAGAATTCCGACTCGAACTTGTTGCGTGAGTATTTCCTTCTCAGCATACGCATGCGTGTAAAGCGCTTGGAATCAGGTGGGCAGGTGTCGCGCGCCACGCGTCTTCGATTGACTTACACTCGAGGTGGCCGCATGACGCTGAGAAGAGAAGGGAATCGGAATGTTCAAAACTTCCCAAGCTTCGGACGTGCGTGCTCCATAACTTCCGATGATTCATTTGACCTTACCCGGCTAAAGCGCTGAAAAACCCTCTGTAAATGGCCTGTTTTGGTGGGGAGTTGGTGGGTAAGCCCATCGAATTGGTGGGAAGTTTTCCCACACCTGAACGATCGACCTCCAGAATCACGGCAGACTGGGACCTGCTCGGGAGTCAATAACACAATTAAGTGCTGCGCAAGGTGCACGCGCCGCGCGGCCTACGTCTTGTCCATTCCTGCCATCAGAAACCTAGCTGAGCGTCTCCAGCTTTGCTGCGCTACCCGCGAAATACCGATACGGATTCGAGATGAGATGGTTCCTTCCCCGACTCGCTGAATATGGTCGGTGTCGAGCAACAAACAACTGTAAGCCGCTTTTCATTGAGCCCGTCGATGTAATCGTCGAAGCCGCGCCAAAATCGCGCACTGTTCTCAAACGCTCTATTAGGTGTAGACTCCGTGCAGCATAACCCCGGTAAATTCGATTCGTCGGCCCCAGTCAGCCGTCGCCGTCCCACGCCGCGCTACTTGGACCGCAGGTTCGCCATGTACCGTAATTCCATTTTTGTCTAACGCTGCCCAAGAAAGGAAAGAACTATGTCTCGAGGTCTTGTTCGTCTAGCGCTTATCCTTGGTTGCACAACGGCACTTCTACACTTATGTGGAGCGGCGCGAGCCGCCACCCTTTGCGTGAATCCTGGAGGCACTCACGGCTGCTTCGCATCAATCCAAGCCGCGGTCAATCACGCGAAAGCGAGTGACACGATTAACGTCGCATCCGGCGTTTACAAGGAGCAGGTCACCATCGGGATGTCGCTGTCGCTGATTGGCGCCGACGCCGACACCACCGTGATCGACGCCACAGATCTTGCACATGGCTTCTTTGTGGATGGCTTCGACAATCCCGGACTCCACAACGTGACCGTAGCCCAGTTCACGGTAAAACACGCATTGTTCGAGGGGATCTTGGTTGTCAGTGCCTCGGACGTTACCATCCGCGACAATCACATCATCAACAATGACACCACCCCGAACCTGAACTTCACCGGGGCGCTCACTGGCTGTCTTGGCCCGGACGACAAAACACCACAGCCCGGCAGCGGAACTTACGAGAACGATGAGACTGGCGACTGTGGCGGGGCGCTTCACTTGGTGGGAACGAGTCATTCGATTGTCTCTGGCAATCTCGTCACAGGCAACGCTGATGGCCTTCTAATCAGCGACGAAACTGCGGAAAGCCACCACAATCTGGTCACTCACAATGTCTTTAAGGACAACCCGCTTGAGTGCGGCATCGTCCTTGCCTCTCATCCACCAGCAGGCTTCAGTGGCCCTCCTTTTCCTCCGCATTTTGGTGTTGACCACAACACCGTGGAGGAGAACGTCTCTACCGCAAACGGCGTAAAAATTGGCGGCTCTGGAGCTGGAATGTTCTCCGACGGCGCCGGCCAGGGCCGCGTGTCTGGCAATGTGATCATCCATAACAAGTTGACGGACAACGGACTGGGCGGCGTCGCCCTGCACACGCACGTAGGCCCAGCTTTTGGTCTTCCCGCAGACAACATGAGCGGAAACGTGATCATCGGAAACTTCATTGCCGGAAACCTCGCCGACCAAGCCGACACCGCGACACCTGGTCGCGTAGGAATCAACATCAACAGCGGCGGCGGCGGCTCTCCGGTTCTAGGCACGATCATTTCAGGAAATGTCATTCGCGACGAGGACGTGGACATCGCCATCAACACTCCCACTGCCGTGGATATCCAATTCAACGATTTGCTGGGTGGCAAAATTGGCGTCGCCGACGTGTGCGCCTTCGATGGCGCGTCAGTTTGCACCGGCAGCATTGATGCGACCCAGAATTATTGGGGATGTACCGCTGGACCTGGAGGCGATGACTGCACAACGTTGAGCGGAGCAGATATTCTTTTCACGCCATTCCTTCGCAAGTCCGTCAGGGCTGATGAGGATCGTGACGAAGACTAACCTACGGTCCCTACCGAATATTCTCTGCAGCCCATGGGGACGTCATTCCCCTAACCAGACAGGCTCAAGCAATTCGTGGACCTGCTCGAGTCTGGTGAACGAAATTCGCGCGGGCACGCGTGTGCAACGAAGCACAGTTCGGAGACAGATCTCAAGGGTCCGAGCAGAGGCAACGCGTAGCACGCTAGATTTGGGCTCTTTAGGCGGCCCGTCGTTCGTAGCGGTGGTGCAGTCCCCCCACCTGCGGTAGCGCCACGACCGATCCCATTTCCGGCGTTTTCTTGCGGACCACTGAAGCACGCCGATTTGGTGGCGCAGAGCCAGGTTCTCGAGCTCAAGGGCAGCACGCGAACGGAAGATCGAAGACAGAGTTGCGAGGAGTGTCGTGAGAGAAATCATCATGGGCGAAAATTATGAAAGAAATATAACCCTCATCCGCTCAGATATTTGGAGATTTTCGAGAGGTACACTCAATTCGAGATCGCCCGGATTCTCCCGCTAGTCGTCAGCTCCTGCAACCAGCGCCGCGCTGTACCCGCTTCCCGCCGGTCCCCGTGCTCCCTCACGAATTCGCGCAGCACCTGCGCCGCATCCTCGTACCGGCTCACCGCCGTCAGCGATTGCGCCACCAGCAGCCCGATCTCCGGCGCCTTCCCATTCGACCCCGCTAGCGCCTCCTGCGACAATTTCAGCGCCTGGTCATATTGTGCCTGCTGGTAATACGCTCTCGCCAGCGTCCAACGCGTCTCCCACGCGCCGGCCGCATCCAATTCCAGCGATTTCTCCAGCGGCGCGATCGCTGCGTCATATTTTCCCTGATCGCAAAGCGCCATCCCCAGCGCCGCAAAAGCTCGCGCGTGATTAGGATCGATCTGAGTAGCCTTTTCCAGGGAGCTTTGCGCCCCCGTCCAGTTGCGTTCCCTCAGGAACAGCACCCCTTGCACGTACAACACGTCCGGATGTCCAGGCGCCAGCAGCATCGCTTTGCCAACATACTTTTCAGCCTCCCCCATTTTATCCGCGGTTAATGCTTGCAGCCCCTTATCAAGCGCTTCCTTGGCTTTCGGTGCGAGCACCGGTCTACCAGGAATTCCTGAGACACTTCCGGCAGCCAAAGTTCGCCGCAGGTAAACATCCACTTGAACTCTCCCGGGTTCCGGGACCGACAATTCCTTTTGCGCGTTTTCGTATCCCGCCGCCACAACAATCACGGTAAACTCACCCAGATTATTCACCACTAATACTGCGCTGCCGCCCGATGTCTCTGCCTGCCTGCTTGGAATTGGTCCCCCTCCGTAGAGTTTCACCACCGCTGGCGAGGAGATTAGCTCTCCCGAACTATCGTGCACCATAACCGTGATTACTGCCCCGCTCCCATTGAACTCTTTAGCTTCGCTTCCACTGTCCTGGCACCAAGCCGGAGGAGCACAGACCAAACAAGACACAATCGGCAGTAAGAATCGCGCGATGGACACACGCGCACATCCCTTGGCTCGTACCTGAGCCAATACCTGCACCGATTTCTGGGCCCCGTGGGAAAGACGCATGAGAGCCCCCGACAATTGCCGCGAGCCTAGTCCCCCACGCCCATCGCGTCAAGCAAAACGTTTTGTTTCCTCCTTTCTCCTCGTGGCACAGCTAACCGCCGCTCCATCGTGTGTACATTTTGCGATAGGTCGGGAAAGAAAATCGTAAACATTGAAAAGAACCACTGGACTGTCATCCCCCCACCCGGAATTTGGGATAAGAATTACACTCAGAATTCATTGGAAATCAAGGACAGTCGAGAACAAGTCGTTTTGCAGATAAAATTTCTTCCTGATCGTATACAGATCGCAGCGGAGTGGCGGATCAATTTGGAAATGGCCAAGAATGGTCAAAATGCGGTTCGAATAAAGCCTTTCCATCGTGCGTATCGCCTTGGGGCAGTCCGCAGACTGAGTCGCAAAACGAGGTAGTTATCGAGCCTATCTTCAAATATCCCAGCCGGGAGCACTTAGGCGAGTTTGTGAAATAGGCAGACAATCCAGCTATTTCCTGTCCCACAAAGATTTTTCGCCCGAGGGCAAACTCCTGTCGTACTCGACGAAAGAATATCTTACTTTTCTGGAGGGGGCGCGAAGTCCTGGTTATTCGGATTATCAAACAAGATGTTTTGGATCGATTCCGGTTACGGCGTTCTCGGGAGTTACGTCATCATTTCAGGGTGGCCGACAACCTACGAAGAAATCACCTAGAATCCGCAGTTCCTGAGTGAAATGGCGGTATTTTGCTAGTGTTAAGACTTGGGTTATCTTGTTCAGGGACGCTCTCATAATGAAGTGCTCAGCCTTATGTTTTTGCCTCCTTTTCTCTGGACTTAGTCCGGCGCAAGCAGCGCCCCAATCGCCGGAGAGTTCGTCCTGTCAGCGGTTCGCCCAACAGTTTTACGATTGGTACGTTCCATTCACCCAGAAGCGGCTGCATATGCCCGCTTCTAACGTAGCTTTACAGCGCAGGGCCGTCGTGTTCAGCCCTCAGCTTTTACATGCATTGAGAATCGACTCCGAAGCTCAAGCGCGGGCTAAAGGCGAACTTGTCGGGCTAGATTTCGATCCATTCTTGGGCAGCCAAGACCCCGCCGATCACTATGAAGCTCGGCAGGCGACGGTGAAAAACGGAACATGCTCCGTAGGAGTCTGGCGAGCTTCGTCCACTGACACAGCGGAAAAAATGGATAAACCGGAAGCCGTGGCGGAATTGAAACAACAGAATGGTGGTTGGCGATTTGTAAATTTCACGTACCCCATCGGAGGCCCTGATTTATTGCAACTGCTGGCGAATCTTCGGCAAGAACGTCGAAAGTACGATGCCACCGCCCCACGATAAGCGGAACAGATTCTTCAACTGCTGGGCGCATCACGGGCAAGTCGGGTAATTCCACTTGCCTGGTAAGTTCGGATTACCGGACATGTGGTTCAGGTGACTCCTACGCGGCTGTGTTCATTGCGAGCTAAACAGCAGCACTCGGTGCTGCTAATTTAGTGGAGTGTGGTGGCGAGTCACTCCACGGAGCTTTCATGGACAAGCGTTGGCTGGTAGTAATTGCCATCATCGTGCTCACGGGATTGTGGTGGATTTCGGAGAATCCCGGTGACGTGATGCCTTATCGCGGAGAGGAAATCAAACTCTCGAAAACCTACGCCAATTTCGACGAATACAAGAATGACCCCAATAATATACATGCGTCTGAAACAGCGCGGGTACAAAGACTCGTTATGGAGGCGCCCATCGCGCACTTATTTGAAAACCGTTTAGACGTATTTCGCGCGACGCAAGAAATAGTATTTCCTGGATACGGAGCAGGGTCAGGTGGTGGTCCGCAGCCTGATGGAAGCGAATTGTTCGCGGTGGTAATCGAGATACCAAGAGCCGAGAAGGACCGCCTTATAGTATTTGGGGGACGCAACGGTCGCTACGAACTCCTCGACGACTTTGTGCGCGAGGAAATTTCTTATCCCTTTGGCATTCGCGAGGAAAATGGGTCGTATATCTTCTATGACCGAGATGGAAAGGAACTCTTTCGTCGCCCAGCAACTCGGCGTTAGCAACCGTCCGGCTAGTTCCTGATAAGTCGCGTTGCCGGACATGTACCGTACCGACACCAAGGCCCGGAACGGCCCGAGAACGTGCTTTGATCAAAATGAGCGGGCCTCATTTCATTGCGAAGCGTTTCTCGAACAGTTCCCGTGATAGTTTAGCTCCCTCCTCTGTAAGCGCGACTGACTTGGCCTTCGTTGCCGGATTTGAGATGTAGCCTTTTTCATGCAAGGAATTCATCACTTGCCAGTCGTGGCCCTTCCAGGTTCTCAACCCAAATTTGTCCTTGAAGGAAGTCAAATAGAGCAGTGCCAAAACAGTCTGTTCAACTTTTTCCTGATCAATGTCCATCGATCACCACCTTACAGTCCCGGAACGCGAGAGACCGAATCTTTGAATTTGACCCCAACAAGGACCTTCATACTCCCTTGCCTCCGTGAAGTCGAGAGCTTGAGGGATGGATCGAATTATGCGGTCTATGGTCTGCCGTTGGGAGGCGGCTGACCATGAAGCGCAAAACCAAGCACAGGCAGACCCGACTGAAGACAAAGCTAGGCCTGCCCGATTTGGAGCATGCCAAGGTAGCGGTGATTGTTAGCCTAAGATCATTTGAATCACAGCGCAGCTATCGGCACTCGATCGATGAGTTTGTGACTTGGTATTGCTCCGCTCCGCGACTATCGTTCAACAAGGCGGTGGTTCTCCGTTACCGACTTCATCTCGAAGATCGTCACTTGGCTGCCGGGACTATAAACGTCAGGCTGGCAGCGGTCCGACGTGTGGGTCGCCAAAATGATATCGCAGGCGAGAGGCTTAAGAATCAGCGACATGCAGATCGACATTCTCTGGTGAGATCCACAGGATGACAAGGCATGTAACATTGTTACAAGGCCTTTGGCGCGCGCTTGAAGGGCCGGACGGAATTTTCGGTAGGCACAATCGCTTCTTATTCACTGTTCTCGACGAAATTGCTCCAGGCGTGCGATTTCGCGACCTTCTGAATCTCCTTGTCCTTTTCGGCATCGGACAGTTGGAGGAAAGCTTCGTGCTCATTGAGGAATTGGGCTTTGTCTTCGTTGTTGTTAAGGAGTCGGCGCATCATCAAATAAGCCTCGTCGCAAACGCGGCTGGGCACCGGCGCTCCTTCCTCCGGCATCGCCTTTTCCCAGCGAATCTTCGCTTTATCGGATAGCATGGCGTTCAGCAGCGCCACGACCTTCGCGCGCTCCTGCAAATGAGCGCTGATGACCACCTCCATGTTCCAGACTCGACTGGCCGGCTTGCTCGGCGGTTTCGCCTCGAGAAGCGGCACGATCGCCAGTTCGCCAATATTGGTTATCATGCTCGCAGCGCGTCGCCCCATCTCAGGATCACCGCCATTGAGCATCGCAACTGCGGTACGGACGGGTGCGTGCGCCTCTTCTTCGAAGTTTCTGGACAATTCATCCACAGCAATTTGCTGATTGGGGTCCAGCCTGCGGAGCGCCTCGATGAGTTCGGCGGAAGTCATCACTTTTGCCCCTTTCGTAGTTTGTTCGGAATTTGTGTATGCGGAAATGGATTGGTAAGCAAGCAGAGCCAGCGCAAATAACGTCGCACGGACCGACATGCCGGTGACGGTAGTACCCCTTCTACTTGAGGCCTGCATGCTCACACCTCCTTCCGGAAGGACCGCTGTTTGCGCTCAATTCCCTACAATTCGAGCACGTTGACCGCGTGAGTCGGCTTCCCCGAATCACCAAATTTGGTAAATCCGCGCCCGGTGCCCGTAGAGGAATGTTTTTATCATCGCGTTGGTTTTCTTTCGAGCGTACTCAATGCTTGGCTCCCAAGCTAAACCGGCGTTGAACTTGTCGTAGGTCATCCAGGTAAGAAGCCAGAATGGGGCGGTTATCCCGATGCTCAAGTCCGTCGTGAAATAGGCGAGCTGGTCGGTCGCCCCCTGCTTTTTCCATCCCTTTTGAAAACGCAGGATGGCGCGGTAATGCACGAAAGACTTGCATCCCAAGTGGGCGAACACCCTGCACTTGAGATTCGTGGCTCCAAGGTCCAGCGGGTTAGTGACGGTGTTCTGCCAGCCTGCATCCAGCAATACCAGCGGACCCTCGGCCGTCTTGTAGCTCCAGAACTGGTCATCGCTTTTGAGAAGTGGCCCGATTGTGCCTAACGGCGCGCTATCTCCCACCAGGTGCAAGCGCTTATCCAGGTCATTGATATTGTCCACCGCTCTTTGCGCGTCTTCCTCGGACATCTCCAATGGATCGAGTGCATCCTTCTCAATGGCATCATTCAAGAACTTTATTGTCTCGCTTTTCAGTTGTTCGAGAGTTCGCGGATACATGGCTCCTTTGTATTCTCGATCTTTTTTTGGGGCCTCCAAGTTCACGGAAACCACATTGGTGCTGTATCCATGCTGAAGAATCTCGGCCACCGGGATCCCCACGAAGGGATAACCCATCCGGTACAAGCCATTGGGAGCCTTTTTTGGATTGAGACTGTTTTCCCAATCTTCTCCGGGCGCGTCGCTCGGTCCGAAACAAGCACCGCGGCCGTAACGTGAGTGCCCGTCATAGACTACATGCCAATACTCCAGCTCTTTCGTCCCCGGTTTTCCGTCATGCTCCAGCCCTTTTTTGAAGTCGAGTCGGCTCGTGGTGATGTGGAGAATGAATTTGACTCCCTGCTTCGCGCTCTTATAAATCGCCGATTTCCCTCCGGAGGTGAGGGTCATCGGAAAAGGGGTGGCACTCTTGAGGTGGTTGTACACATATCCATCGGGCATTTGCAGGTCGCCCTTGACATCAATCCCTCTGTTGGCGACCTGCGCGTTGTTACGCTGAATGCTCTGCGCAACGAGAACGTGGCGCACTTCGTAACGGATTTTGACGGTTGCGGTGGTTGAACAACTCCCGCAGCCGGGAGGAATGTAGCTCAGGGTGACGGTGACATCACCTTCGTCGAGACCTTTGACGGTCACGGTCTCGTCGTTTCCCGTGATTTCCAGCTTTGTTGGGTCTCCGCTCACCCACACGAATTTGCCGCCTGGAGGACGGACATTGGCCGTTAGTCTCACGTGAGGTTCGCTAACGTAAACTTCTAGCGGGTTCGGCGTAATCGATACGCTACAGGAGCAAGGCGGCGGACAGGGAGTGGACCCTCCGCCGACCGGCGTAGCGGCGTCGTGGCCGGAACCAGGGCTGGAAGGCGTGTTACAGGTCAGTTGATCCATCGGATGAGTTCTTCTGGGTTGCGCTCGGAGCGGCGTCTTCGAGTAATCCCGTCAAGTACGACTTCCACTTGGAATGAAGAGCATCAATGCGGGCCTCGCCATCCTGCGGCGTTTTTTCCGTGAGTGCCTCAGCTATCCAGCGGTGCAGTGGATCGGATGGAAAGGCGTGGCCGAGTGTGAAGGCTAGCAGGACCGCCAGAACGGCCCCGCGATCACTCTCCAGACGGTGGTCGCGCGCAATGCCGAAAGCTGTCTTTAACAAGGCGTTCATCTGCGCTGGCTCGATCATTTTGCATTTGTGCGGATGGATTTGCGAAAGCTTTGCAGAAATGCTGCGCTCAAGGCTGACACCGCTCGTTGCGAAATCGTCGAGCTGTGCATCGCTCAGGTGTTGTATTGCGGCGATATGGAACCTGTGCGCGGGCCCGGAAACGGCCTCCAGGTAGGTTTGCATTGCTTTGAAGAGCCGATCGGCGCGAACCATCTCATCGAAGGATTTTGCGTCGCTCAGGACGTGCGCCGCCCAGAGATGCAGCGGGTCCGTGTCGAAGTAGCTGCCGAACATAAACATCAGCTCGATGTAAAAGCGCACCGGCCCGCGGCGGGAGAAACCGTGTTTTTCCGCACGCTTGATCGCGAAGCGGATGATTTCCCGCATGCCGGTATCACCAATACCTGTGGAACGCCGTGGCGAAAAATTCTTCAGGTGCGACACCATGGCGTCCTCGAATTCACGAACCGCCTTCGGGCGGAACACATCGATTTGTTCTTGCCGGATCCTCAACATGCGGGAGATGCAAACGGCTCCGCTGGAAGCGGAAGTGGCGGTATTATAGCTTGCGGAGACTGCTGGAGCACAAGATTTTTTTGAAAAGTGGAAGCGCCTCGGCGTCTATTCTGGCTGCTTTCCTTTCACTCCCCCACCCGACACTGCCTTCAAGTCTACGATTCTAACTGCATTTCGTTGACCGACCTCGCGGAGGGCGCAGGCGCAAGATCAAGATGTTCAGAACATTACGGGCAGCGATTTCGAATGTTCTAGATCAGGTAGTTTGAGAACTGTCTTCGGGGTGCTGTCCCCCGCCAAAATCATCGCCGTAACAATGTTACAGCAGCGAAGCTAGTCGGCCGGAGTTTTGGCGAATGGCAGGGACGATGACTTCCTCGACGCCCCAGAAATCGACGAGCAAAAGCAGCCGACCGTGGACAGGGAAGAAATGGAAGCGATTCTGCGAGAATCGCAAGAACCTTACCTCACGTTGTACTCGCTACTCGCGGGTTGCGGTCCGATGCGGCCCGGAGAAGCACTCGGTCTCGACATTCGCGCCATCCATCCCGACTTCCGAACTCTAGACATTGTCCAGAAAGCCAAGCGCGGCGAGCTGCAGGACTACATGAAAACAAAAAACGCCGACAGCAAACACGGGCGTGTGGTGGACTTGCCCGTGGCACTGGCCGCCCTGCTGCGCGAGTTTGTAGGCGTGCGACGCAGTGGTTTGGTGTTTTGCAAACACGACGGTTCCCAACTCATGCAGCGGGATATCTTGAAATACAGCCTGCACCCCATCCTGAAAAAACCCGCACTCGAACAGGGGGGGCTCAACATTTTTCGGCGCTTTCGCATTACCGCGATGGAAACAGCTGAGGTTCCGCAAGCGCTACAACACACCTGGTCTGGACACGCCAGAACTCACGTGTCCGAGGTTTACAAAAAGCTTCTGAAGCAGCGCGAATGGAGATTAGGATGGGCAGAGAGAGCAGGCATGGGATTTTCGCTTCCAGAACGCAAAAATCCGAGAAATGCCCAACTCGCCCAACTGATCGAATTTCGCAGGGTTGGGTAAGTTGTTGAGCTTGGAGAAGATGTTGGTGGACGAGAGGGGATTCGAACCCCCGGCCTCCTCGTTGCGAACGAGGCGCTCTCCCAGCTGAGCTACTCGCCCACGAGTAGCAACAAAATCTTAGCAGACGCTCCCAAGCTTGCCAACTTATGCCGCCGGTGGGATTCACTACGAGCTATAACGAAGCGCAGGCTCTCCACGCATGGAACTAAGAAAACGCCTTGCTCGAATCATTCGTCGGTCTAGTATCGCGCGCGATGCACGATACAGGCCTCACGGCTGGTCGAGATTGCCGCCGGCACGCTGCGCCACGATCTTCCGCACGTTCTGGTAGAGGGCGCGGGCCTGCGGAACGGCCTCCACGGCCTTCTGCACCTGAGGATCGGCTTCGAGCTGCACTTTAAACCCTTCCTGCATGCCGAAGTTCGAGACCAGCACTTCCTGCCGGATCTTGCGCTTCACCCAATCCAGGTTGTCGGCCATATCGGGCTCGGTGTACCGCACATTGTGCTTCGAGAGAAAGTCGCGGAAGCCCTTCATCACGGTGTCGTCGACCGCAAAATCTTTGGTAATCGTCGGCTTGTTTCCCATGTAGAACCGCGTGAACCCGCCAACGCCACCCTCATAAGGATAAAAAACGTCGGCGCGGAACAGATTCTCCTGGAAATGGTTAAGCTTCGGCGCAGCCACAACAATGTCCGGCGTGATCCCACCGCCACCGGTCACTTGCCGCCCGCTGTCCGTGAGCCTGACCTCCGTCGGATGCTCAGGAACCTTGCGCTCATAGTGATATTCATAAAGCGAAATGGATTTGTAATCGCGCTGAATCAGCCGCCCGCTGGGGGTGTAGTAACGCGCCGTCGTTAGCGCCAAGCCGGTATTTTCGCTGAGCGGTTGGACCGTCTGTACCAAGCCCTTGCCGAAGGTGATTTCGCCAACGATCAAGCCGCGGTCGTGGTCCTGCACGGCGCCTGAAACAATCTCCGTCGCCGACGCGGAATTCCCATTCACCAAAATCACCAGCGGCGTAGTCATCCCCTGATTGCCGCGCAACGCAAAGTAGCGCCGCTCCGGTGAAGTCCGCCCGTGGTGCGAAACAATCAGCTGGTTCTTGTCGAGGAACATGTCTCCGACGGCCACGGCTTCGTTCAGCAGCCCGCCGGGATTCCCGCGCATGTCGAGAATCAATCCATCCAGACTCGGAGCGTTCAGTTGCTTAAGCGCTTCGCCGATCTCGCGGTCCGTGGTCTCGTTGAATCCCGAAAGCTTGACGTATCCAATGCCCGGCTTCAGCAGGAACGCGATGTCCACCGAATGCCGCGGAATTTCGTCGCGTGTCACAGTGAAAACAAGCGGTTGCTCATACCCTTCGCGGCTCACCGTAATTTTTACGACGGTGCCCTTGGGGCCCTTCAGCATATCGGCCACGTCCGTCGTAGTAAGCCCGTCCGTCGACTTGTCATCCACCTTCATGATCACGTCGCCCGGCCGAATCCCCGCATTGAACGCCGGCGCACCAACGTACGGCTGCATGACCACGGTCCGGCTCTCGCGCGGCGCAACCACCATGCCCACGCCATAATATTTTCCGCGTTGATCTTCCCGAAGCAGCGCAAACTGCCGCGCATCAAAGAAATTCGAGTGGGGATCCAGCACGCGCAGCATGCCGGGGATAGCGCCCTGGTAGACGGCCTTGTCTACATCGACCGGCTCGGCGTAGTTCGCCTGCACCACGTCCAGCACATTGGTAAACTGCCGTATCGCAGTATGCTCATCCTCGGCCGAGGATGCCATGGCTTGACCATTGGGGCCATAAATCCCGCCCAGTACGGCAGATATGAGGATGACTGCAACGACTAGTACCAACCCACGGCGTTCGGATTTCATCCTGACCTCGCGATCCACGCAGCCTGAATTATAGCACACCCCAAAGTGTGGTTTGACACCGTGGGACGCCCTTTCTATGATGCCAACAGGCCCTCTTGCGGCCACCCATTCCTATGCTCAGCATGACCCACATGGTCGTTCTGTTTATCGTCGTCCTGGTCGTCTTCGGGCCGCACAAGCTCCCCGAACTCGCCCGCGGCCTCGGCAAGCTAATGGCCGAATTCCGCAAGGCTTCCACCGACTTCAAGAGCGCCTTTGAACAGGAAATGCGCGACATCGAGCGCCAGGCCCTCCAGGCCGAACGCAAAAAAGCCGCTGAAGCCGTGGCTGCCGCCGCCGTCGGTGCAGAACAACCCGCAACGCTGGCGACGCAGGCAGACACCGAAACCTCCGCCGCTACCACTTTAGACGCCGATTCTCGCGCGACGGAAGCGTTGGTCGTCACCCCGGTTGCCGAATCTGTGCCCCGCGCCGATGGCGATGCCGCACTGCCAGCCGACGAAACGCCCGCCGTCGCTGCCGCTGAGCCTTCGGACGGAAATTCGCACCACGCTTCTCACGACGCTTCCCGCGATACCGCCCACGACCCCTCTCATGACCAACAGCAGCCAGTCTGATTCCTCACTCATTCCAGTTACAGAAGAGCCCGGCGCTCAGATGACGTTTTTCGAGCATCTCGTCGAACTGCGAAAACGCATCATCAACTCGCTCGCCTCCATCGTCATCGGCTCCGCCATTGGCTGGGTCATCGCGCCGCATTTCGTCAACCTCATGGTCAAGCCGATGGTCAAGGCTCTGGCCAATGCTCATCTCAACCCGCAGCTCGTCTACTCTCATCCCGCGGGCTACGTCACGCTCCTCATCACCTGCAGCATTTACATCGGAATTGTCATCGCCTCTCCGTGGGTTCTCTTTCAAATCTGGCAATTCGTGGCTCCCGCGCTTTATAAGCACGAGCGCAGCGCTATCACCGGTTTTCTCTTTTCTACCGTCTTCCTTTTCCTGGCCGGCATCGCCTTTGGCTATTTCGTCTCGCTGCCCTACGTCCTGCGCTTCTTGATCAGTTTTCAAGGCCCCGTCGTCCCTCTGATTAATATCGACGAGTATTTCGACCTGATTCTTCTTGTCCTCCTCGGTCTTGGCTTGGTGTTCGAACTGCCCGTTCTGATTTTCTTTCTCACGCTCTTCGGCATCGTCACTCCCCAATTTCTGATCAGGAATTTCCGTTATGCCTTGCTCGTCATCACCGTTCTCGCCGCCATCTTGACGCCTTCCCCCGATGCCCTCAGCATGGTGCTCTTCATGCTCGTGCTCATCGCTTTGTATTTTGTCGGTGTGGGCGTGTCCTGGGCCGTGGTTCGCAAGAAGAAAAAGCGCGATCTGGCCGCGGAGGCTCGTTAAATGAATCTCACGACAAAACTTTCTTTTTGCGCGACAGTTTGTGCGTCCGCGCTTTTCTTAGCCCTCGCGGGTTGCAAAGCCAAAGCCGATAGCGCGCAGCCCACCGTAAAAGACGCGCCCTTCATGAGCGCCGTCACAACCGCCCCACCTCCGGTCATGCAAAACCCTGCCGACGAAGCTCCTGCTCCTGAAAAAACCGGCGGCTTCGATGGCAGGCGCGCCTACGCCCAAGTCGCCAAACAAGTTTCTTTCGGCCCGCGTCCCGCAGGCTCACCGGCACTCGCGCAACTGCAGGACTATCTTCTCGCCGAACTGAAAAGCTACGGCTGCACGACCGAAGTCGATGCCTTCAGCTCCGAGACTCCCGCCGGCCGCATCGCCATGAAAAATATTCTGGTGAAAATTCCAGGAGAAAAGCCCGGCGTGATTCTCCTCGGCACCCATTACGACACCAAGCGCCTCGACAATTTCGTTGGCGCCGACGATGCCGGCTCCTCCACCGGCGTAATGCTCGAACTCGCCCGCAACCTCTGCCCGCAGCGCGGCCGCTACAACGTTTGGATTGCCTTCTTCGACGGCGAAGAAGCCGTCCGCCCCGAGTGGCAGGATCCCGACAATTGCTACGGCAGCCGCGAAATGGCCGCGCGCTTCTCGAACAGCGGCGACCTCACGAAAATTAAAGCCTTCCTCCTCGCCGACATCGTCGGCACCCGCACACCGCATTTCAAGCGCGAAACCTACTCCACCAAAGCGCTTGTCGATCTCGTCTGGGGCGTTGCCAAAAAACTCGGCTACGGCAACATTTTCGTCGACGACTCCTCCGCCGTCGAAGACGACCATCAATCCTTCCTGAAACGCCACGTCCCCTCCGTCGACGTCATCGACCTCGACAACGGCGCCAACGGCGACGTCTACTACTGGCACACCCCCCAAGACTCCCTCGACAAAATCAGCCCCAAAACCCTAGCCATCGTCGGCCACGTCTTCCTCGAAAGCATCAAGCAACTCCAATCCAAGTGATGCGGATCCCTGACAATCCGGCCAAGTCTTCGCGGCAGTCGGTGGATGTTCTCTCGCAGAAATGGCATCCGTACAAAGTCCTGAAGTGGGCTTTTTTCACCGCCGTATTGGGTTTCCTGCCAGGACCAGTTCTCGTTGGTTCAATTGCTCATCACGCCTTCGGACTCGACTCTTCGAAGGTTTTTGGCGTCGCTAGTGCTGCGTGGTTCCTCTGTGATTCATCCTCAACTCTTTCTTTACTTCGTGGTCTTGCCCCCATTGCGCGAAACCTTTCATTAACAACGGCAACTGGGTCTGGTGGACCAAGTCGTGCGTGCACTGCGGGCTGCCAAAGTATTCCAGCACGCTATGATTGGCTGCCCAATGAAACCTAAACGCATCCCAGTCCAATCCGTAGCGTCTAAGGTGCCTTGACATGTACGGCGATTCGCCGTACAGTTGTCGAGCAGTCTGGAGGGAGCCATGGGACGTGCAATAACCGCTCATCGACGATCTCGAAGAGAAGAACGCCTCGAAGCGCGCCTCACGCCGGAGCAAAAAAATCTGATTGCCCGTGCTGCGGCTTTGCGCGGCTCCAGTGTCACCGAATTCGTCGTTGCCAGCGCCCAGCAAGCGGCCTCGGAAACGATCAAGGACTTCGAACTTCTGACCCTGCATGACTCCGCGCGCGATGCATTTGTGAAGGCCGTCTTGAATCCTCCGGCTCCCAATGCCGCCGCACGTTCCGCCGCCAGGCGCTACAAGAAAGAGATGGCCAGGTAGTTGGCCGGACGAGCGGAAAACCGCGCATTCCGCATGGAACCGCTCGACCCTCACCACGACAGGGCCGCGTTTTCCTGTGGCGTCGAGTCTCTCGATCTGTACATTCAAAAACAGGCGGGTCAGGACTTCAAAAAGCACGCCTCGGTTACTTTTGTTCTGACGCCCGATGGCAAGCAGATCGCCGGCTACTACACGCTCTCGCAATATGCCGTTCAGCTCGCCGATGTTCCGGAACACATTACAAAGAAACTGCCGAGGTATCCGATGGTTCCAGCAACGCTCATCGGCCGATTGGCCGTGAGCACCTCCTTCCGTGGCCAGCGCCACGGCGAAACGCTGCTAATGGATGCTCTCCATCGCATCTTGCAACACAGCAGGGAAGTAGCGTCGGCGTGCGCCATCGTCGATGCGATCGACGATGCAGCGATTGCTTTTTACAGAAAATATGGATTTCTCGAGCTCCCGGCTATTTCCAGGCGCCTCTTCCTTCCCATCGGCACCATCAAAGCGCTTTTCGCATAGTCCGTTAATTCCCGCGGTACTTGGGCGGCCCCGGCAAACTCTATGCTAAATTCGATTGTCACGAAAATCTCTCTTTGCGAATGAAAAATAAACGCATCGCAGTCAAATCTTCCGCAGGCGAGTACGCCATCGTCTGCGGCGAAGGCGTCCTCCGCGATGCCGCCCGCGAAATCGACCGTCTCGGAAAATTCTCGCGCATTCACATCGTCTCCTCGCCCAAAGTATGGCGAGCCGTAGGGAAGAGCGTTCAGCGTGGCCTCGGCCCAAAAAATATCCACGCCACGCACTTAATGGACGACGCCGAATCCGCGAAAAGTCTCTTCACGCTAGAAAAACTCCAGCGCTCGCTGGTTCGCGCCGGAATCGATCGCCACTCCCTAATCATCGCCGTAGGCGGCGGCGTAGTCGGCGACGTAGCCGCCTTCGCCGCGTCCACCATCCAACGCGGCGTCTCGCTAGTGCAAATCCCCACCACGCTCATCGCGCAAGTCGATAGCGCCGTCGGCGGAAAAACCGGCGTAAATCTCCCCGAAGGCAAGAACCTCGTCGGCACTTTCTATCCCGCACGGCTGGTCCTGGTCGATTCCGCTATGCTCAAGCCCCTTCCCGAACGCCAATACCGCGGCGGCCTCGCCGAAGTCATCAAATACGGCGTCATCGCCGACGCCAAGCTCTTCGCCTATCTCGAAAAAAATTTCGACGCCGTCCTCCGCCGCGATCCCGCCTCGCTCGCCTACATCGTCTCGCGCTCGCTCGAAATCAAAGCGCAAGTCGTCAGCCGCGACGAACGCGAATCCGGCCTCCGTGAAATCCTGAATTTCGGCCACACCTTCGGCCACGCCCTCGAAACCCTCACCCACTATCGCGTTTACCAACACGGCGAAGCCGTAGCCTGGGGCATGATGGCCGCCGCTCTCCTCGGCCACGAAAGTCATCTCACCCCTGCCAACGAAGTCTCCCGCATCGTCTCGCTAGTCCGCCGCCTGGCCCCGCTTCCCCCATGGCCCAACGTCCCGCCACAAAAAATCATCGCCGCCATGCACTCCGACAAAAAAGCCCGCGCCGGCCACCTCCGCTTCGTCCTCACCCCGCGCATCGGCCAAGCCCAATCCCACGACGACGTCCCCCTCGACACCCTCGCGCGCGTCCTCCATTTCGCCCCCCATTTCATCAACCACCCGAGAAAACGCCGTGGCTAATGTCGTCGCTCCCGCCCCCGCCAAAGGCACCCAACCCGAAGGCGCCCAAACCGAAGCCGAGGCCTCCCGCAAAGTCCGCGAAATGTTCACCCAAATCGCGCCCAGCTACGACGCCCTCAACCACGTCCTCTCTCTCCAACTCGATCGCCTCTGGCGCGCCCGCACTGCCAAGCTTCTTCGCCCCATCCTGCAACGCAAAGACGCGCTCGTCCTGGATCTCTGCTGTGGCACCGGCGATCTCTCTCTCGCCCTCCGCAAATCCGGCAAAGCTCGTATCTTCGGCGCCGACTTCGCCCACACCATGCTCACCCGCGCCCGCGCCAAAAGCCAACAACTCGCCATCCCCGCCGGTGCAACCGCTCCTCCCGCGATTCCGTTCTTCGAAGCCGACGCCCTCCGCCTCCCCTTCGCCGACTCCTCCTTCGACCTGGTTACCACCGCCTTCGGCTTTCGCAATCTCGCCAATTACGAAGCCGGCCTCCGCGAAATAAACCGCGTCCTCAAACCCGGCGGCACCATCGCCATCCTCGAGTTCACCGAACCGCCCGACAATTTTCTAGGGAATATGTACCGCTGGTATTTCCGAACCGTCCTGCCCCGCATCGGCGCCGCCATCTCCGGCGATTCCACCGCCTACACCTACCTCCCCAAATCCGTCTCCCGCTTCTTCCGCCCCCCCGAATTAGCCGCCCTCATGTCCTCCGTCGGCTACCAATCCGTCTCCTTCAAATCCTGGACCTTCGCCACCGTAGCCCTCCACACCGCCACTCGGCCTCTCTAATCCTTTTCCGCTCCGTGCACTCTGTGCTCTCTGCGGTCGCTGTGCAAAATGTTTTAGAGCTAGCTATCGCACGCAACGAGTCTTTGTTCTGTATATCTTGACGCACGCGGAATATGACCGGGAGGATTGCCGAACTCCTCACCGTATTAATTGACAAATACGAAGAGCGCCGATATCCCATTTGCAAAGCCAACCCTCAACACACGCTGCGACACTTGATGGAAGCCCGCAACCTCACCCAAAAAGATCTCTGGAAACTCTGCGGCTCAAAAGGTATCACCTCCGAGGTCTTCCACGGCAAGCGCTCCATCAGCAAAACGCAAGCCAAAAAACTCGCCGCCTTCTTCCACTTCACCCCCGACCTCTTCATCTAACCATCCAGCGCCATAGGCGTGGCAGGTGCCACACCACCAGCTCGAATTTTGTTCCTGACATTTTGGTAATATGTGCTACAATACCTTTTAGGTAAGAATATAGGATTTCACCGGAGCGGCTATCAGGCCGCTTTTTTGTTTTATGCCCCAAACGCTCATCGGAATTGGGCTCGGCAGCCCACCGAATGCCATTCTGTTCGTCGCAGCTGCAAAGCCCTAAGTCCTTTGGAATGAATACTTACAAATTTGCACTATTTTGCAGCAATTTCTGCATCCTAAGCGGTTTAGAATGAACACTTCCGTAATCGCCTAAAAACAATCGACTTTAAGGCTTTTAGAATGAACACTTCCAAGAAAACCAGGGGATGGGCCCCGCTTATTGTTAACCAGCGACGCGAAAAAGCATCGCTGCCCCTAGCGAGCGCGGGGCGCTCTGTATCTCACTTTCGACTTTCAACTGTCGACACTCTTCTCACTCCTCCAGCCCTGCGCTGCGCAATTTCGCCAGCAGGGTCTTCGGCGAAACTCCCAGCTTCTCCGAAGCCCGCGTCTTGTTCCACTTACACTCCCGCAAAGTGTTCTCCAGCAAAACGCGCTCGACGTGCCCCACCGCCCGCCCCGTCACTTCCTCCAGCGTCCCCTCCCAACTGAACGCCTCCGGCAGCATCCCCGCCGGCATCGCACCCGTATCCGGTTTCGTCGCCGGCAATTGCAACCCCTGCGCGGTTATGCTCAACCCATCCGTTAAAATCACCGCGCGTTCCATCGTGTTCTGCAACTCGCGCACATTCCCCGGCCAGCGGTACGCGATCAATCTTTCTTTCGCTTCTTCGGAAAGCTCCAGGCCGGGTTTCTTGAACTCGCGGCTGAACTTTTCCAAAAAATGTCCCGCCAGCAAAAGCACATCATTCCCGCGCTCGCGCAAAGGAGGAATTGTCATCGGCACAGCCGAAATCCGGAAATACAAATCCTCGCGAAACAGTTTCTCCTCCGCTAGTTTCTGCAAATTCCGGTTCGTTGCCACCACGATCCGCACATCCACTTCCACCGTCTGCGTTCCCCCAACGCGATCGAACTTTCGTTCTTCCAAAACGCGCAAAAGTTTCGCCTGAATCGCCAGTGGCAACTCGCCAATCTCATCCAGAAACAGCGTCCCGCGATGCGCCAAATCCAGCTTGCCGACTTTCCGCGCCCCCGCACCGGTAAACGCGCCGCGTTCATGCCCAAACAGCTCGTTCTCCACCAATCCCTCAGGGATCGCTGCGCAATTCAAAGCCACAAACGGTTGCTCCCGACGCTGCGAAAGGTGATGCACCGCCCGAGCAAACAACTCCTTGCCCGTCCCGCTCTCTCCCAAAAGCAAAACCGTCGAATCCGTCGCCGCCACTCGCTGAATCTGCGTACTGATCTCCCGAATCGCGGCGTGCTCGCCCACAATCCGCGGAAATCCATAGCGCGCCGTGTACTCCTCGCGCAGCAGCAAATTCTCCCGCTGCATCTCCTGCTGCCGCGTCGCGCGCTGCACCAGCAACTTCAAATGATCCAAATCCACCGGCTTCTGAAGAAAATCAAACGCTCCTTCTTTCATCGCCGAAACCGCTTCCTCCACCGATCCAAACGCCGTCAGCAACAGCACCGGAATCGTCGCGTCCGCCTGCTTCGATTCGCGCAACACGTCCAGCCCCGACGCTCCCGGCATCTTCAAATCCGTAATCACCATCAGGTAGCGCCGTGCCCGCACCTTCTGAATTGCCGTCGTCCCGTCCGGCGCTTCGTCCACGGCATATCCCGCGCGCTCCAATGCCTTCTTCAGCATGGCACGCAGCTCGTTCTTATCTTCAACAAGGAGAAGAGGTTCCATCTCTCTCGTTTCTACCACGAATCAAGGGACGCTTCGGCGGGAACGAACAGCGGATGTGTAGAGAAGGGAAGTAACCAGATGGCGCGGCAGGCGATGCCCGAAATCCGAAACTCGAAATTAGAAGCTCGAAATTAGAAACTTCCAACACTTACTGCGGATTTCGGTTTTCGTATTTCGGTTTTCGAGTTTCGTATTTCGAGTTTCGTATTTCGAGTTTCGTCCTTACTCTCTCGCCCAGCCGGGATCACCACCCGACTTGCGCAACTCATCTTCCAGATCAGACAGCTGCTGTTTCAGGCTGGCGATCTCCTGCTTCTTCGCTTCGATTTTGGCGTTCTTATCGTTGATATCTTTGCGGGTGTTCTGTTCCATCAGCGCTTTTTGCGGGTCGTTGTAATACTGCACCTGCGCTTTCTCCGCTTCTCGCTGCAAAATATCCAGTTCCTTCTCCGCGCTCGCAATCTTGCCGCGCTGGTCCGCGAAGCGCTTCTTCCAGGCGGTCTCGGCGTCATCCTTTTTTTCGCCGCCCGCGCCCGCTCCTTGCGGATTTTCCGCCGCCTGCGCGCCAGCCGCGCCCTGCGGAGCCGTTGCCGTCGCTCCCGCCTCTGTCGCAGGAGTCGCGGGCTTCACGTCATCGTCGGTATAAACTTTTTTCGGCTTCGGCGCAGTTTTCTGCTGTTCGCGCGCCTTCCGCGCCGCGTCTGCCACGGGATCGCCCGTCTGCTGCTGTCCGGAACCTGATTGCTGCTGCGCGAACGCAGGAAGCGCACCGAGACACAGTCCTACTGCTATTGTCGTTGCCGCAAGCCAATGTTTGACACTCAATTGTTTGGCACTCATAGATAACCGCCTCTCTCGGGGCGAGCTGGAATCCCCAGCCTTCTTACTTAGATGCTGTCCTTCTTCAATTCTACCGCTTCTGGGACGCTCCGGCACGCGGGTAGCGTAACTATAAAGGCCGCGCCGCCCTCGGCCCGGTTCCGTGCCTCTACCCGGCCGCCATGCTGCACGATGACCTTCTGCACTACCGCCAGCCCCAGTCCCGTGCCCTTGGCCTTGGTTGTAAAAAATGGCCGAAAGAGCTTCGGCAACGTCGCGGGCGCAATTCCCGGCCCGTTATCAAAAACTGTGACGCGCTGCGTGTACGTCTCTTCGTGCCGCGCCACTTCACCCCGCAACAGCACGCGGCCCCCGTTCGCGGCGCCAACGCAGGCTTCCGCTGCATTCCTCGCCAAATTTAAGAATGCCTGCCGCAGCAGCCCTTCATCTCCCGCGACGCTACCTATCGGCCCCTCAAACCGAATCCGCACTTGCGGAATCGCTTCCGCCACTTCCGCAACCACGCGCTCGATCACTCCCTCCAGCGCTACCGGCTCGCTCGTGATTTCCAATGGCCGCGCATACTTCAAAAATTCCGTCACCACATGCGTAATATTCCGCGTCTGCTCCAGAATTCGTTCCGCCGAATCCGCCACTTCGCCTGCGCCCGCTTCCGCGCTTATCATCTGCGCGTATCCCGAAATCGTAGCCAGCGCATTCTTAAACTCATGCGCGATGCCCGCCGACAACTCGCCCACCGCCGCCAAACTTTCCTTCAACTGGATCTGTTGCTGCAGTGCGGCCAGCTCCGTCAAATCGGTCAGCAAACAAATCGCGCCATTAATTTTTTCTGCCCCGCGCCGAATCGGCGAAATCGTCACGCCCAGCAGCCGCGACTCGCCTCCCGGCGCGAGGTGCTCTACTTGTTCTCTCCGAAAGATGCTTCCCTTGGTTAAACATTCCCCAACCAGCCGCGTCAAATCCGATTTCTCTCCAAACACCTCGCTGTATCGCCGGAATCCCAGCGTCTGAATCCCCAGCACTTGCTCCGCTGCTGGATTTGCGCTCGAAATGATCCCTGTCGCGTTCACCACCACCAGCCCCGCCGGCATGTTCCGTGTCACTTCCTCGCTCAGCCGTTCCGTATGCTCCGCGCGCTCGCGTTCAATCTTGTGCAGACGCTCCAACTCTTTCTCCTGATCGCGCAGTTGCCGGATTACGCCCTGCATCGACGCTGTCATGAACGCGGAAGGATTTTCCGTTCGCGGCGGCGCCATCGAGACGTCCGCGCGATGCGATTCCTGTGTGCTCTGAAAAAATTTCCGCAGGAGGAAAAATATAATTCCCACCACGGCGAGAATCGACACCGCCGCGCCAATGGCAATTTCCCAGACGCGCTGTGTCGTCTCGGCTTGAAATGCAGCGAACGTCATAGCCTGAATCGGCCTCGCATCGGAAGGAACCTCAGCGCAACCTCGGCGCCAAATCAATCGAGAAGGAAGAAAACACAAACACCACGATCACTGCCGCGATCCCTAAAAAAGTCCCCAGAGGAAGATGATATTGGCTGGCGATCAGCCAACGAATCTGATTGACCGTACCCAAACCTCGCCGGCTCGCCCGCTCGGCAAGTTTCCGCCCTGCGCCGCTTGCGTACATCGTGGCAATCACCGCCACTCCTAAAACGCTTCCGAGCAAAGTCCCAAGCAGGATTGTGATAAATGCATTTCGCACTCCGAGAAACGCGCCGACCATGAGCATCATTTTGACGTCGCCCATGCCCATCCCTTCGCGCTTTCGCACCAGCTTGTACAGCGCCGCCGCACCCCACAGCATCAAGCTCCCAAATGCCGCGCCCAGCAGCGCTTCAATCACTCCTAAAACGCGCTCCGGCGGAAGCTGATGAAAGAGACGCAGGCTCAGCAGGAAAGCGACGCCGTCATTCGGCGGGACAAACGCTGAAAACAGGACTCCCGCCGCGAATCCGGGCCAGGTAATCACGTCCGGCAGCAGTCGCACCCGCAAATCTGTCACGGTCAAAATGATGATCAAGCAGATAAAGAACAGCCACTTAACGGTCGCCTGGGAAATCCCAAATTCGAGAAAACATCCCACAAACAGAAGTCCTGTCGCCAATTCCACCAGCGGATACATTGGCGAAATTGGCAGACCGCATGTCCGGCATTTTCCCTTGAGCCACAACCACGCAAATACCGGCACGTTGTCGTACGGCTTGATTGGCGTCAAACACCGGGGACACCGCGACCCCGGCGAGACAATGGACACTTCTTCCGGAATGCGCGTAATACACACATTCAGAAAGCTCCCAATAATAATTCCAAATACAAAGAAGAAGGCGATGAGCACAGTTTGGTTAGCCGCTTTTCGGCCTCACCTACCACTCTCCCACACCTACCTAGTGGCCTCAACAAACGCCGCCTCGCTCCGTGCCCCATCCCTAACGGGAAAAACATTTACACAGAGAGCGCGGAGGGCACAGAGGTCACGGAGAAGAGAAGGCAGAGTGAGCGAAAGGGATTTTTTTCTTACGGCTGTCGACTGTAGACTGTTAGATGTCAGCTTCTACCATGCATTGGTTTGAACGCAAAATTCGGCGGTACGAGCATCGGCGGTGGACGACTGACGACAACCGTCGCGTGCAACCCTTCCACTGGGGCCTCGAACATATCGGCGGCGATCCAGCCGACCCAAATCCGGCCGAATACGTTCGCCAATACGCGAAGAACGCCATTGAAAATAGCGCCGAATGGTACGCTGCCTCTCCCGCCACCGACTATCACCTCGACAACGAAAACGTCCTCACTTTCACCAGCTCTCTGGAATCCCCCTGGCCTGAGAACAACACGGTCTACGCCCGCCTCTGGCCAGCTTCCACGAACCGCCGCCCGCCGTTCAAGGCTAAAAAGGGAACTGCTGTCCTCGTGCTGCCCAACTGGAACGCCAAATGGCACGGCCAGGACGGCCTCTGCGAATGGGTCGCCCGCTTCGGCATCACAGCCCTGAAAATGAGCATGCCGTACCACAACCGCCGCATGGCTGATGGCCACGAACGCGCCGACCAAATCTGCGGGCCCAACATTGGGCTTACTCTTCAAGCCAATCGCCAAGCGGTCCAAGACGCGCGGCGCTGCCTCCGCTGGCTCGAGCAGCAGGGTTACACCCGGCTCGGCATTCTCGGCACCAGCCTGGGCTCCTCCGTCGGCTACATCACGCTGATGCACGACTCCGCCATCAAAGCTGGCGGCTTCCTGCACTTCTCGACTAACTACGCCGACGTTGTCAGTCAGGGCATGACCACCAACCACGTCTGGGAAGGCCTTCGCGAGCATGTCACCGTCGACGAACTCCGTGACTACTGGGCTCCCATCAGCCCTATCCCCTACGTCGAACGCGGCATGGGCGCCACCACCAAATCCTTCCTCGTTTACGGCAAATACGATCCCACCATGCTCCCGGAGCTAAGCCGCCAGATGCTCGACTCGCTGCGCCGCCACGGCGCGCATCCTCGTAGCCTGCAACTGCACTGCGGCCACTACTCGCTGGAGTTGCCGCCTTTCAGCTACATCGCCGGCTACCGCGTGCTCAGCTTCCTCCGCTCCGCCCTGGCTTAGTCGAGTCTGAGTCTTTCCGCCCGCGGTCCCAGCGTTGCATTTCCAGGGGTGGCGAAGTAAGCTGGTTAGGCAGAATGGTAGAACCTTTTCTATAGAGGTGGAATAATGGGCAGCACCGGCGCCAGTCTTAACATCAAGAACCCCGAGACACATAAACTTGCCAAGCAACTTGCGCGCGAGACCGGCGAATCCCTCACTACTGCTGTCACCACCGCCCTTCGCGAACGCCTCGAGGCCGTCCGCCGTCGTCGCAAACAGGACTCCATGTACGCGGCGTTGATCGCTATCGGCAAACGGGGCGCCGCACTGGCGCCTGGCCCACAGATCGACCATGCCGAACTCCTCTACGACGAGAACGGTCTGCCAAAGTGATCGTCGATACGTCGGTCGTAATGGCGATCATTTTCGGTGAGTCTGATGCCGGCACGCTAGCCCGGAGGATTTCAGCGGCCCCCAGTTGCAGACTTTCCGCAGCAACTTTTCTAGAAGCTTCAATCCTTGCGGAGTCTCGTTCGGGCGATAAGGGAATTCGATTGCTGGACAGCTTTCTTCAAGAATCCCGAGCTATCATAGAGGCTGTCACGGAAGAGCAGGCTCTTCTTGCGCGTCAAGGCTACTCCGATTTCGGCAAAGGCCGCCATCCCGCCGGCCTGAATTTCGGAGACTGTTTCTCGTACGCCCTTGCCAAAGCTACGGGCGAACCTCTTTTGTTCAAAGGCGACGACTTCCGCAAGACTGACGTAATTCCGGCGTTGCCCTGAAAATTCGCGCCTCGCGGATTGGATCCAACCGCGCACAATGCGATCACTTCGCCTGACCTCAAGCTCTAGTATCATCAGGTAATGCAGACGCTCCTCGTCGAAGCCTTAGGTCCGCTGGTTGTCGCCTTCATGCTGTTCGTGGCGGTCGTCGGAGCGCGCCGCCTCGTGCATCAATACCGCAATCGCCAGTCTCCCGAGCAACTCCAGGCCGCGCGCGAGTCCTTCCGCAGCCGGCTCATTCATCCCAATCCCGCCCAAGTCGAGCAGGGCATCGCCGCTTACCTGCCACAACGCCTTCTTACCCTCTACGAAGACCACGCCACCATCCTCGCCGAACAAATCGAGATTCGCCGGCCCGCCCCCAATCCCGAGAATCTCCTTGAACCGCAAAATCCAGCCGAATGGATCGAGGCATTCCTCCCGCTCGATCTCGAAAGCCAAAAATACACTCTCAACCTCCGCGCCCAAGGCTGGGGCCGAGGCTTCTGCTTCGGCACCGACGGCGAAGGCAATTTCTATTGGATCCCCGCCAACGACAGCCGTCTCCCGGACGCCCCCGTCTTCTTCGCGCACACCGACCCCGTGCTCAACCAACAAGTCGCCGCATCCCTCGAAGAACTTCTCTCCTGGCCACGAATACTTCACACAGCAGAGACAGAGCAGACTCCATAAACGCCTTCGGCACACCTGGTCTTTTTTAATCAAAAGTACCATTGGGGCGCGCGCTGCCGCCTTCTAGTCTGCGATACGGCACCTAAGTTTCCCGGGGAGAGCACTATGCGGAAACTACTCGTTTCGTTGGCGATAGCAGCCTCCTGCGGGATCGCATCCGTCAGCTTGACGCAAGCCCAGGATCCCGCCCAGAACACCCAGCAACCCACTCCCAAGAGTTCCGCGCAAGCACCTGCGCCCCAGCAACCCGCACAACAGGTCGCCGGAGACTCCACCGATCAGCCCATGTCTGTGGCTGACATGGCCCGCGCCGCTCGTGCTAAGAAGCAATCCGATGCCAGGCCGGCCGCCAAATTCTCGAAAGTTCTCGACGACAACATGCCCCGCGGCGTGTACGCCGAAGATGTTCATCCCACGAAGTCCGCAGCACCCGGCGCTGCGGCGCCAAGTGCTTCCGATTCAGGCGATCCTTTGGCTCAGTATCGCGGCAAAGTCGTACTGCTCGACTTCTGGGCATCTTGGTGCGGCCCTTGCAGGCGCTCTTTGCCGAGCCTCAAGCGACTTCAGGCTGTGTACGGCTCCGCGGATTTCGTGCTGATGAGCGTGAGCGAAGACGACGACGAATCGGATTGGCGCTCTTTTGTGTCCAGCAACCAGATGACCTGGACGCAGAGGTTGGATTCGGACGGCACGCTGCAAAGCAAGTTTGGAGTCAGCGCCCTTCCGACGTATGTGCTGATTGGCCGAGACGGCTCCGTCATCCAGAAATTCGTGGGCGAATCGCCCGCCGAGTCCATCGTCGAGCGCATTGGCCCGGACCTGAAAGCCAGCCTGGCTGCCAAGCTCTAAGTCCTCTTCTCACCGACGATGCTCAGTGGAGCGCGCTCGCTACTACGCCGTCGGCCAGCAGGGACGAAACCATTTCGATGTCTCCTGCCAAGGGGCGATCCTCTTTCACTTTAGCTGACTTTGCCCGGATGGCCTCGTATGCTTTCGTTGCGAGGGTGCCTGTCTTCAAGGGCGCAAGAAGGTCGATCCCCTGGCAGGCGCAAAGCAGCTCAATCGCAATCGTGTGCCGCAGATTCTCAAGCATGCGCGCGAGCCGCCGAGCGCCGCTCATGCCCATCGAGACGTAATCTTCCTGGTTACCCGAAGTGGAGATGGAGTCAACGGAATGGGGAACGGCGAAGGCTTTATTTTCGCTGGTGAGCGCGGCCGCCGTAACTTGCGCGATCATGAAGCCGGAATTCAGCCCGGGCTCCGGCGTCAGAAACGCGGGAAGCATGCTGGTGAGGGGATTGGTCATTTGCTCGATGCGGCGCTCGGAAATGCCGCCGAGCGTGGCCAAGGCCACGGCGACCTGGTCCGCGGCCATCGCCAGCGGCTGTCCATGGAAATTTCCGCCGCTGATGATGTCGCCGCCGCCGTCTTCCTTCACAAAAACGAGGGGATTGTCCGTGGCGCTGTTTAGCTCGACGGCAGCCATTTCGCGCGCTTGCGCCAGGGAATCGCGCACCGCTCCATGCACTTGCGGTGTGCAGCGGACGCTGTAGGCATCCTGCACGCGGGGATCTTTTTCCGCTGAACGGTGCGACTCGCGAATCTGGCTGCCTTCGTTCAAGTGCGCCAGGTTTCGCGCTGTTGTTGCCGCGCCGGTATACGCGCGTGCGTGCATGATGCGCGCGTCAAACGCTCCGGGGCTTCCGCGCAGGGCATCGAGCGAAAGCGCTGCGGCCACATCGGCGGAATCGATCAAAATATCCGCCTCGCGAAGCGCGAGACTGAGAAGCGCCAGCATGCCTTGCGTGCCGTTCAACAGCGAGAGCCCTTCTTTTGCTTCGAGGAAGACGGGTTTGATTCCGGCGCGACGCATGGCCTCGCCGCCTTCCAGGATTTCGCCTTTGTAGGCGGCGCGCCCTTCGCCGATAACGACTGCCGCGAGATGCGCCAACGGCGCAAGATCGCCGGAAGCGCCGACGGAGCCTTGCGAGGGAATCACGGGATGCACTTTCGAGTTGAGCATCGTGCAAAGCGTTTCAACGACGAGCGGGCGTACGCCGCTCAATCCTTTGGCGAGGGCATTCGCGCGCAGAAGCATCATCGCGCGTGTTTCGGCTTCGCCGAGCGGCGCGCCAACGCCGCAGCAGTGCGAGCGCACAAGATTCACCTGAAGGGTTCGCACTTGCTCTGCCGAAATACGCACCGAGGCGAGCTTGCCGAAACCTGTGTTGATTCCGTACGCCGTCGCTCCCGAGGCGACAAGCTGATCCACGACAGCGCGCGACTTTTTCATGCGCTCGACCGCCGACGGAGAAAGGCTCACCGCCTCGCCTTGCAGCGCCACGCGGTATAGTTGCTCAAACGTGAGGTCGTTGCCGTTGAGTGAAATGTTCTGGGCACTGTTCGGAGGATGGCTCATGCTTCGCTCCGATGGGGCTGCGGCGCCACCACGGACTTAAAAACGTGTTGATATTTGGCAGGCAGCAATTTCGGCCGGCCGTTGCTGCCGCAAATGATGTGCGTTGTTTCACCGGTCGCAAGCAGCTTGTCGTCGGCGTCGCGAAGCACTTCATACGAAAATTTCACAATGCGATTCCGCGATTCCGCGATGCGCGTGCGGATGCGCAGCACTTCGTCATATTTGGCGGACTGCAGATAGCGGCAATGGGCGTCGGCGACCACGATGTGGCAATCGTCCTCTTTTTCCATGATCTTGTACTCCATGCCCAGAGCGCGAATTAATTCCACGCGGCCGACCTCGAACCATACTAGATAATTCGCGTGATAGACCACGCCCATCTGGTCGGTTTCGGCGTAGCGCACCCGTACGGTGGCGTCGTGATACTCGATCATTCGCATGTCCTGTGAATCGAGGCGTTCGCGGGCGTGGCTCATTCCACGTTTTCATTCCACATCAGTGCTCCAAACGGGCTTGCGTTTTTCCAGAAACGAAGCGAGCCCTTCTTTGAAGTCGGCGGTGCAGCGGATGCGCGCGTTTTCCAGAATGGCGCGCTCCAGATCTTCGTCCACGCTGTGGGCAGCCGCGGAAGTCAGCAAGCGCTTTGCGCGCGTCAGGCTTACCGGACTTGCGGCAATCAGCACGTCCGCCAATTCCCGCGAGCGCTCCATCAGACGCTCGTGGGGCACGATTTCGGTGATGAGTCCGAGTTTTAAAGCTTCGGCTGCGTCCACAAGGCGGCCGGTTAGTAGCAAATTGCGCGCTTGCTTGTCGCCAATTTGGCGCGTCAAGAATACGGAAACGATCGCGGGCAAAAATCCAATTTTGACTTCGGTGTAACCGAACTTCGCTTCCGGCACCGCAAGCGTGAAGTCGCAAAGCGTGGCGATGCCGCAGCCGCCGGCAAGCGCCGCGCCATTCACCGCTGCGATCAGCGGCTTTGAAAAACTCCAGATGCGGCGGAACATTTTCGCCATGCGGCGAGAATCTTCCATGTTGTCCGACGAGGATTGGGTGGCGATCTCGGAGAGCATCTCCAGATCCATGCCTGCGCAGAAACTTTTTCCAGCGCCGGTGATGATGGCCACGCGCGCGTGACTGGTCTCGACTTCGTCAAGCGCCGATTGAATTTCGGAGACCATGCGCTGCGAAATAGCGTTGCGCTTTTCCGGGCGGTTGAACGTCAGCGTCGCCAGTTGGCCGGTGAATTCCAGTGTCAGCGTTTCAAACATGACGATGCTCCATGTGCCTAATTCTGAACTTTGCCGCGAGACGTATGATACGCGAGAGTAACGCAAAAGACGCTCGCGGGCTGGCGCCTACAGCACACGCTCGCCTAGTGAAAGGATTCTAATTCACAAGAGGTGCGTGTGCATACTTGGCGCGAATTTCGTTGGTCATCGCTAGCAGGGTTCCGAGCCGCGAAGAGTCAATCCCCGGATCGGCGCCGGCTTTCTTCAGGGCGGCCAAGACGTCTTCCGTGGCGATGTTGCCCACAAGATTGTCTCCGGCAAAGGGGCAGCCGCCAAGCCCGGTCAGCGCGCTATCGAACCGACGGCAGCCCGCTTCGTACGCGGCGAGAATTTTTGCTTCGGCGTCTTCGGGGCGGCTGTGTAGGTGCACGCCGAGTTCAATGCCGGCCACCTCGTCTTTCACTTGGCGATAGAGATCGCCGACGAGTTCAGGCGAAGCGGTGCCGACCGTGTCGGCCAGAGAAACGGTGCGTACGCCAATGCCTTTGAGCCAATCGAGAGCGTCCGCGACGATTTCCGGTCCCCAAGGCTCGTCGTATGGATTGCCGAAAGCCATAGAAATATAGACCACGAGATCTTTTTTTGCAGCGAGAGTTTCTTTGCGGAGTTTTTCGACGAGGAGGCGGGATTCGTTCTTCGTCATATTGGCGTTGGCGCGCCGGAAGTAGGCCGAGATGGAATATGGATAGCCGATGGTCGTGACGCCAGGAGTCGCCAGCGCACGCTCAAGTCCTTTCTCATTCACAACGATGCCAATAACTTCGGGCAGTTCCACATCACCGGGAAGGGAAGCCTTGAGCTGTGTCATAACATCTTCACTGTCCGCCATCTGCTTCACATGTTTCGGCGAAACAAAGCTCACCGCATCAATGTGCTTGAATCCGGCGAGTACGAGCTGTTTCAAATACTCAGCCTTGTATTCGGTGGGAATAAAATCTGGTAGCCCTTGCCAAGCGTCGCGCGGACATTCAATTAGTTTGGTGGCTTCGCTCATTGGTTCTGCTGCGTCTCCATCGACCGAGGTCTGAAAGTAACATCGCGCTTCCCACTGCGACCAAAAGCAGTGAAACCCAGGATGCGATCGCGTAGGACGTCCGCATGCGGCCTTCACGAATCATTGAGTACATCATCGGTTCAGTCTTTGCCATCGCCTCAATTTGTAGTTCCTTCCAGTAGAGGAAAGCCCACCAACAAGCACCAGGCAGCACGGCAAAGAGTCCCCGGATTCTCATTAGGTCTGCAAAACTCCAGTCTTAAATTCGCGGATGTCGGGATTTAGCGCGGCGGCTTCGAGGGCGCTGATGAGGGCGTCGCGGGTATGGGCGGGATCGATGATGGCGTCGACCCAGAGGCGGGCGGCGGCGTAGCGTGGATCGGTTTGATGTTCGTAGGTGGCTTTGACGCTTTCGAGCATTTCTTTACGGGCTTTCTCGTCGACCTTTTTGCCTTCGCGTTCGAGTTGCTTTAGTTTGATTTCGGCGAGCGTGTTGGCGGCGGCGTCGCCGCTCATGACCGCGAATTTGGCGGTGGGCCATGCGAACATGAAGCGTGGATCGTAGGCTTTGCCGCACATGGCATAGTTGCCGGCGCCGAAACTTCCGCCGCAGATGACCGTGATTTTGGGAACTACGCTGTTGGCGACGGCGTTCACCATTTTTGCGCCGGCGCGGATGATGCCGCTCCACTCGGCGTCTTTGCCGACCATGAAGCCGTTTACGTCGTGCAGAAAAATCAGCGGAATGCGATTCTGGTTGCAGTCGAGGATGAAGCGCGCGGCTTTTTCGGCGGACTCCGTGTAAATCACGCCGCCAAACTCGATGCGCTTTTGGTCCGATCCTCGGGCCAGCGTCTGCACGTGCTTTTTCTGGTTGGCTACGATGCCAACGGCCCAGCCGCCGATGCGGGCGTAGCCGCAGAGGACTGTCTCGCCATATTCGGGGCGATATTCTTCATATTCGCTAGCGTCGACGATGCGCGCGATGATTTCGCGCATGTCGTATTGCTTGGCGGGATTGTCTGAAAAAATGCCGTAGATTTCGTCGCCGGGATAAAGCGGTTCGCGTGAGGCGACGTGGCTGAACGGCGAAGGATTCGCCGCGCCCATTTTATCGACCAGCGCGCGAATGCGCGCGATGCAGGCATCGTCATCCGGCTCACGAAAGTCCACTGTACCGCTGATCTGCGAGTGCATTTTCGCGCCGCCCAAATCTTCCGCCGAAGTGACCTGTCCAATTGCCGCCTGCACCAGGGCAGGTCCTGCCAAAAATAATCCCGAGCCTTCCGTCATCAAGATGTGGTCGCACATCAGCGGCAGATACGCACCGCCGGCAACGCACATGCCCATGATGGCGGCAAGCTGCGGAATGCCCATCGCACTCATCACTGCGTTGTTGCGGAAGACGCGGCCGAAATCGTCGGTGTCCGGAAAAACATCTTCCTGCAGCGGCAAGAAAACACCAGCGGAATCCACCAGATAAATCGTCGGAATGTGATTTTCGATGGCGATATTCTGCGCGCGAATGACTTTCTTCGCAGTCATCGGAAAAAATGCGCCAGCTTTCACGGTCGCGTCATTCGCGATGAGCATCATCGTGCGTCCGCAAATCTTCGCCAACCCCGTTACAGTTCCGGCAGAAGGCGCTCCGCCCCACTCCTCGTACATTTCGTAGCCGGCAAAAATTCCCAACTCGAAGAGTGGCGAGCCAGGATCGATCAGCTTCGCGATGCGCTCCCGCGCGGTGAGCCGACCCTTCTTGTGCTGCGATTCAATGGCCTTCGCGCCGCCGCCCTGGCGAATCTGCTCTTCTTCGTTTTTTATTTTTGTCAGGAGATCAATGATGCGGCGGTGATTTTTCTCGAAGTCGGGCGACTTCGCCTTCACGCTGGTTTTCAGAACGGACGCAGCCACTCGCGGACCTCGCGCAGGGATTCATACCGGCGCGCTGAAGCTCCGTCGCACGCCAAGGCCAACAGTATACGGTCCGCCGCCCGTTTCCGCGAGCGCGGGGCAATCTGGATTCCTGAACAAAAAAGAGCGGGCGTTCAGCGCTCCGCGATGAGGGGAGTTTGGTCTGGAGAATAAATGAGTACGGTGCGGCCCGGAGCGCCAGCGGACAATCGCCTTAGCGTGTAAATGAACGGACGCGGAGCGATTCCTTCGGCGAAGGTTTCCAGGCGGTAATAGCGGTCCTCGTGGCGCACCACTCGGGGAGGAGTCCAGTCTGGTTTTGAGCGGCACGCACGGATTTCGAGAGTTTCGTCCGAGCCATTCTTCGTGACGCAGAGTTCGTCTGGAATAAACGGTAGAGATGCGATCAAAGCTCTTTCTCGCACGGCGCGGATGCCGGAGGCCAGATTGCTTTGGGAAAACGTTGCAGCATCTTTGGCGGCGATATTTCCGCGCCGAGCCAACGCTAGATACGCCTTATCGGCAAGGAACAGGGCGAGAACGCCGAGCGTTGAATCCGTGAAAGCTGCGCACAGTCGCACTATTCCTTCCAAACCGGCATACGCGATGAGCCACGTCAGAGGGTGAAGCCACATGACGGCCAGCCCAGCGAAGCCTATGGCTCTCGGATCAATTTCGGCGCCGCGCTGGATCGCCGCAAACACGGCGTCTGCGGCCCAATGCGTTACCGAGTACGAATACCAATACACCAGCGCAAGCAGGCCAATCGCGGATTCCAGAAGTCCGCTAAGGATCATTGCCGGACGCCATTGAATGGATTCGTGGATTGGCAGCGATTCACGCCAGCGCTTAGGAAGGAAAGCGAAGAATGGTCCGAGTGTATAGCTCAGCATTTGCGGTTCCAATTCTTAGTTTAAGAGCAGCGCGCAACCTCCGAAAATATCGCCGGGATGAGAACCCAAAAGGTAACTGGGATTGACGGGGTGCAGACGTGAGTTTAGAATCGCTTTGACAGTGCCGCAAGGGCACTGAATCTTCTTGCCGGAGGCGCCTGTGAATACCGCGATGGAAGTTGTTGCGGGCGGGAGTGTCTCCGGCGAAGCTTCGATCTAGTTTTACGATTTACGAGCGCATTACTGCCGGAAGATCCTCCCGTAGACTTTTTCTCTCAAAATTGAATCACTGCGCTTTCGAACGCAGAGGTTGTTCGTTTGCGAAAGCGCGAAGCCGTGTTGCGCTGGAGGAACTTTTCCGGAGCACCCACGCAGGGCTGCTTGCGGGCAGCGGGAGGATTTTCCAGTGTTGAAGAAGGATTTGGGTTGGGATGCGTACTTTGAGGCGATGTGGGCCGACGCGGAAAGGGAAGAGTGCGTGCCGGCGCGTGTTGTTTCGCAGCAACGCGGGTTGTGGCGCGTGGCGGGAGAATTTGAAGAATGCTGGGCGGAGCCATCGGGGAAATTTCGCAAGGAATCGGAGGAGGGCGGCGATTGGCCGGCCGTTGGGGACTGGGTCTCGGTGGAAATGCGTCCCGAGAAACAGAGCGCGCTGATTCAGCGGGTTCTGCCGAGGCGAAGCCGGTTTGTGCGCAAAATTGCGGGGAAACAGATCGCCGAGCAAGTGATTGTGGCGAATATTGATGTGGCGTTGATCGTGGCGGCGCTGGACGGCGATTTCAATGTGCGGCGAGTGGAACGATATTTGGCGCAGTGCTGGGAGTCCGGTGCGCGGCCGGTGGTCGTGCTGAACAAGGCGGATGCGTGCGCGGATGCGAGCGAACTGGCCGCGCAGATCGAGGGAATCGCTATGGGTGTACCGGTTTTGCTTGTCAGCGCAAAAACGGGAGAAGGACTGGAAGCGTTGGAGACGCATTTCAAAAAGGGGCAAACGATTGTCCTGTTGGGATCTTCGGGAGTGGGGAAGTCTTCTCTGGTGAACAGGCTGCTGCAAGAGGACCGGCAGTCGACGTTCGCGGTGAGGGAAAGCGACAGCCGCGGGCGGCACACGACGACTTCGAGAGAATTATTTCTGCTGCCGAATGGGGCGATGATCATTGATACGCCGGGTTTGCGCGAGCTTCAGTTGTGGAACGCGGGGGAAGGATTGACGCAGACCTTTGCGGACGTCGATGAGCTTGCATCGCAATGCCGGTTCACGGATTGCCAGCACGTCAACGAACCGGGGTGTGCCGTTCAAGAAGCGCTTGCTTCCGGCAATCTCGACGCAAACCGGCTGGAGAGCTGGAGAAAACTGCAGAGGGAGCAGGAGTTTCTTCTGCGAAAAGTGAGTCCCGAAATTGGCGCAACACAAAAGAAACGTATTAAGATATTAATGCGTCAAGTGCGACAGAACTACCGGGACCGGGATAAGGGGAAGAATTAAAAACCAGAGATGAGAGAGTTACTACTGAATTTGGAGCTGGCTCGACGTGTGGAGAGTGCGGAAGCGCAGGCCGCGGTCGAATGCGCGGAAGCGCTTGGTCGATTCCGGCCTGCGAGCGGCGCAGCGGTGCGTCGTGTCGCGGGCGGGTTTGCGGTCTATTGCGGCAAAGATTCTCCGATCACGCAGGCGGTGGGAATGGGGTTGGACGGGCCGGTGAGTGGGGAAGAGTTGGACCGATTGGAAGAATTTTATCGCAGCCGCGGAGAGCCAGTGCGCGTCGAGACGTCACCGCTGGCGGATGCTTCGTTTGTGGAACAGTTCGGCCAGCGTGGGTATCGCGTGACGGAATTTTCGAATGTCATGGCTCGGCAAGTGAGTCCCGACGAGACTTGCCCGGAGCCGCCGGAAGGCGTGACGATCGAAAAAATCGGGAAAGACCAAATCGATGTATGGACAGAAACCGTGGCGCAGGGATTTGCGGAGACATATCCGGTGTCTCAGGAGTTGCTGGAGGTGATGAAGCTGTTCGCGTTTGGGCCGAAGACGGAATGCTATCTAGCCCGGGTGGATGGAAAAATTGCTGGAGGCGGGACGCTGGCGCTGCATGATGGAGTGGCAGGGTTGTTTGGTGCCAGCACGTTGCCGGTGGCGCGCAAGCGCGGCGTGCAAACAGCGCTTCTGCAAAGGCGGCTGGCGCGGGCGTCGCAGGCGGGAAGCGATCTGGCCGTGAGCATCGCGCAACCGGGGAGTATTTCGCAGAGGAACATTGTGCAGCAGGGGTTCCGGGTGCTTTATACGAGAGTCAAGTTCGAAAGAAAGTGGGCGTAAGAGGACGTAGGCCTGGAATTTCAGCGCGCCAGGCGTTTGTGAATGAACTCGACGATGTCTTGCGTCGAAGTGCCGGGAAGAAAAATTTCGGCGATGCCGGATTGCTTCATGGCGGAAATGTCGGCTTCAGGGATGATGCCGCCGACGAGAACAGTGACATCCTGCATGCCTTTTTCGCGCAGCAGATTCATCAGTTGCGGGCAGATGGTGTTGTGGGCGCCAGAGAGGATGGAGAGGCCGATGACGTCGACGTCTTCCTGGACGGCGGCAGTGGCGATCATCTCGGGGGTCTGGCGAAGGCCGGTGTAGATCACTTCCATGCCGGCGTCGCGGAGGGCGCGGGCGATGATCTTGGCACCGCGGTCGTGGCCATCCAATCCTGGTTTGGCGATCAAAACTCGTATTTTTTTCTTCGGCATATTTGTGGGCGAGGCTAGCTCAGTTCCTGCGAACAAGTCATGTGATGGCGACTTCCTCGTAGGTGCCGAAGACTTCGCGGAGGGCGTCGCAGATTTCGCCGACGGTGGCGTAGGATTTCACGGCGTCGAAGAGGAACGGCATCAGGTTGTCCTGGCCTTGGGCGGCTTTGCGGAGGGCGTTCAGGCGGCGGTCGACTTCGGATGGGGAGCGGTCAGTGCGGAGTTTGGCGAGGCGCTCAGCCTGGCGGTGGGCGACGGTTTCGTCGATTTGCAGGATGTCGAGATGCTTTTCTTCGGAGACGTAATCGTTGACGCCAACCATGATTTTTTCTTTTTTGTCGAGTTCGCGCTGGTAGCGGTAGGAGGCTTCTGCGATTTCGCGCTGCGGGTAGCTGCGCTCGATGGCGGGAACCATGCCGCCCATGGCGTCGATTTTTTCGATGTAGTCCCAGGCGCCGCGCTCGACTTCGTTCGTTAGCGATTCCACAAAATACGAGCCGCCCAGCGGATCGACCGTGTTGGTGACGCCGGTTTCGTGCGCGATGATTTGTTGTGTGCGGAGAGCGATAGTGGCGGCGAACTCGGTCGGCAGAGCCCATGCTTCGTCGAGGGAATTGGTGTGTAGAGACTGCGTTCCGCCGAGGACGGCGGCTAACGCTTGAATCGCCGTGCGGACGACGTTGTTGTACGGTTGCTGAGCGGTTAGCGAGCAGCCTGCGGTTTGCGTGTGGAAGCGCAACGCCCAGGTGCGCGGATTTTTTGCGTGGTAGCGCTCGACCATGGCTTTGTGCCAGATGCGGCGGGCGGCGCGGTACTTGGCGATTTCCTCGAAGAAATCGCTATGCGCGTTGAAAAAGAAGGACAGCTGCGGGACGAACTGATCGACATCGAGGCCGCGGCGCATGCCGTATTCGACATATTCCATGCCGTCGCGCAGAGTAAACGCCAATTCCTGGATGGCGGTCGAGCCAGCTTCGCGAATGTGGTAGCCGCTGATGGAAATGGGATTGAATTTCGGCGTGTTCTTGACGGCGAATTCAAAGGTGTCGATAACCAGGCGCATCGACGGTTCGGGCGGATAGATGTATTCCTTTTGCGCGATGTATTCCTTGAGGATGTCGTTCTGTAGAGTGCCGGAGATTTTCTTCCAGTCCGCGCCTTGTTTTTCGGCAACGGCGAGGTACATCGCCCAGATGACGGCGGCGGGCGAATTGATGGTCATCGAAGTGGTGACGTTGGCGAGGGGAATTTTGTCGAAGAGGACTTCCATGTCGGCGAGGGAACTGATAGCGACGCCACATTTGCCGACTTCGCCTTCGGAGAGGGGATGGTCGGAATCGTAGCCCATCAAGGTGGGCAGGTCGAATGCCGTGGAGAGTCCTGTCTGACCTTGTGCGAGCAAGTAACGGAAGCGCGCATTGGTATCTTCGGCGGTGCCGAAGCCGGCGAATTGCCGCATGGTCCAAAGGCGGCCGCGGTGCATCGTGGAGTGAATGCCGCGCGTGTAGGGAGGCTCACCGGGGAAGCCCAGTTCGCGATTTGGATCCCAACCGGGGAGATCGGCTGGAGTGTACAGACGACGGATAGGGTGTCCGGAGATGGTAGTGAATTCGGCCTGGCGTTCGGGACTCTTTTCGAGTGTGGGGCGAAGCGTGTTTTGTTCCCAGGCGCGCTCTTTTGCTGAGGGCTCGCGTAGTGCGGCGGGAGCGTCGCCGGTCGTGATGGTCGTGGCCGATCCTTTGACCTTGTCGCTCATGGTATGGCGCTCCCCATTGGTGCGCGTTGCGATGCGAGCTTGCTCGAACTGGACGAAACTATGCTATGCGAAAGCGAAAAACGGGGCAAGAGTGCGAGACGAAGCGGCACGTGAAGAAAATAACAAACAGAGAGATAAGCGGGGCAGAACGAGGAGGATGTCCTCAACCTGCCCCACTTTAGAAATTACCGGCTTCCCCCGTCCGGCAGACTTTTAAAGATATCGTCCACCCCGACAACCTTTCCGTGGAGCGTTCCAGGAATCAGCGTCTCGCGCTCGACTTCGCCGGATTTGCCGTCAGCGATGGTGACGTGGTTGACCTCGAGAGTGCGGCCAAGCGCGCGTTCATAGTTGGCTTTGGCTTCCTCGAGATTGGCCAGCGCACGGATTTCCTGGCCTTGGGCGTTGATGAGATCGCGCTGTGTCTGAATCACAGTGTAGACGGTCGAAGCGCCAAGCTGGTATTTCTTCTCTTCCGCATCGAACGTCTGCTGCTGGAGTTCGCGGGCTTTCACGGCGGCTGCGACTTGGGCACGGCCTTGTGTGAGCCCAATAAAGGTATTACGCACGTCAAGAAGCGCGGCGTTTCGCATTTGCTGCATAGCCGTTTCCATTTGCCTCTGGGTGAGTAGGGCGTGAACGTGCTCGGCTTGGGCCGCGCGGTTGCGGAGAGGAAGCGTCAAGGTAAGCTGGCCGGCGTATTCCGGGAAGTCATTGTGAAAGATCTGGCTTTGTGCCGTCCCGAAGCCGTGCTTAAGAGTGCCTGTGGTGGGGGTGACGGTAGCTGATACGAAAATGGGAGTCGCCGCGCCGCCAACAACCACGCTGATGGGATTGCCGTTGGCGTCGACGATGGGCACGCCAGTGCTGACAAGAGTCGAAGTGTTTCCAGGAATAGGGCTGTTTCCCGCCAGGCCGTTGGACTGGTAGAACGCATTCGCAGTAAGCGAGGGGAGCAGGGCGTTCTTGGTTGCTTTAACGTCAATTTCGGCGTTCTTGAGGTTGTAGACCTCTTCCTGAAGCTCAGGCCGTTTGGCGAAAGCTTCCTTAATCGCATCTTCGAAGGTGGCCGCTTCAATGGTGGCAGGCTGCGTTGGAAGGTCCGTAGGAATAATCTCCACGCGGATGAGATTGGGAGCGAGCGGGTCTTTGGAGATGTAGTTTTTCAGAGTTTGCTCGTCCTGGAGTTGGACGGTCTGCGCGAAGATAAGGTTCTGCGTGTTCGTGGCGACTTCGGATTCCGACCGGGTGACGTCGAGGGGAGCAAGGCTGCCGATTTCGAGCTGCTTTTTGTTGTCCTCGAAGAGTTTCTGAGAAACGTTGACCGCCTGCTGGTTGACCTTGACGTTTTCTCGCGCGAAGACGAGTTCCCAGTAAGCCGTGATGGTATTCGTGATCGTGGTTATGGCCTGCTGGGCGAAGGCCCAGTCCGCGATTTGGCGGTTGTTGTTAGCGATGCGAATGTTGCGAGTCCACTGCTGTTTGCCGAAGCCGTTCAATAGCGGCTGAGAGAAGGAAACCGAGAGCGCGGAACTCACATAAGGATTGAAGAAATTGGCGATGTTGGCGCTGCTTCGGTTGTTGTTCCAGTTTACTTGGACGTTCGTTCCGGTCTGAAAAGTCTGGGAATATTGGTTATTAAATTGAGTGGAGTGCGAAGTGACGGAGGCCTCGCCGGAAGTGACGCCGGCGCCGGAAGTGAATGGGTTGTTGATGGGTACTGTGAAGTCGCCAATGGAAGAGCTGCTCGTGATCAAGGGATCGAAATTTTGAACGAAGAAGACGTACGGGTTAATCGAGGCGGAGGAGACGGGAATCTGTACCCCGGGCGTAGCGAATCCGGAATAGCCGGCTTGAGCGTTGAGGAGGCCGGCGTCGGAGATCCAGGGGTAGTAGCGCTGGACGGCGATGTCCAGGCTGTTTTCGAGCGCCAGTTCGACCGCGTCCTGCAGGCTGATCTCCAACTTGCCATCGTGAATGAGTTGGTCGATGCGAGGCGAGTTGGTGAGCACGGGTGCATCGACGTGCTGCGACTCGTAGGGCTTGAAAATGTTTGGGAATCCCTTAACGGCATGGGTGTAGTTGTGGCTCGCAACTCCCAAAGAAGAGACTGGCGCGATGTTGCTGCTATTGGTGGCCGGCGCAGGGTTGGACGGCGGGTTTTGGGCGGGAGTCTGCGCGAAAACGGGCGAAAGCGGCCCGCCGGCAAGCAGGCACGCCAAAACGATAGCAAACAGGGATCGGGCGCAATGCGAAACGGTCCTCCGGGTGGTTGCCCCTAAAATGGACCGCTTCAAGGTCCCCCTCAGCGTCTTCATAGTGATGTTTACCCTCTAGATTCTGTCCCAGCGGGACGTTTTGAATTTGACCTAACTCTGTAAAACGCTCGAACCATGGATTTTGTTTCAATTGCGGGGTGGAATTGGTGGCACGGGGCGAAATAAACCCAGTGCTATGAACCAGAAACACGACCGCGAACGATGCAATAACGATGCAATGAGGATAATGGAGCAACTGAGTCAAGACAAGGTTTGACGCGAATCAATAGCAGCTCAATGGACTTAGGGGCCGCTTTCTAAGATCGTCTGGGCAGACCTGGCAGAGTGCAGAGAAAGGTAACGAAGCCGGACGCGACCGGAATTGCGTGCGGCTTCGTCCTGGGGTTAGCGCATGCCGCCGTCTTTGAAGAGGGCTTCGGTGCCAACGACTTTGCCGTGGAGCGTGCCGGGGATCAGCGTTTCGCGCTCGACATCGCCGGATTTGGCATCGGCGACGGTTACATGATTCACCTCGAGAGTGCGTCCCAGCGCGCGTTCGTAATTGGCTTTGGCTTCCTGAAGATTGGCCAAGGCACGGAGTTCCGTGCCTTGCGCGGCGATGAGGTCACGCTGAGTGAGAATCACGTTGTAAACAGTGGAGGCACCTAGCCGGTATTTCTTTTGCTCGGCGTCGAAGGTTTCCTGCTGCAATTGCCGTGCTTCGCTGGCGGCGTCCACCTGGGCGCGGTCTTGCGTGAGCGCGATGTAGGTGTTGCGAACGTCGAGAAGCGCGGCATTCTTCAACTGTTGCAGGGCGGCTTCCTGTTGGCGCTGCGAGAGGAGTGCGCGGACGCTGTCGGCCTGAGCGGAACGGTTGCGCAGGGGAAGGCTCAAGGTCAATTGAGCGGTGTAGTCTGGAAAATGATTGTGGAAGATCTGGCTTTGCGCCTCAGGGAATCCTTGCTGACTGATGCCGGTGACAGGCGTTGTGGTCAACGGCTCAAAGATCGGAGTGGGGACTCCATTGATATCCACCGAGATGGGATTGCCGTTGGCATCGACGATAGGCGCGCCGCCCGTTACTGCCGGGGCGCCCTTGATGGGAGAATTGCCAGACAAACCCACGGAACTGTACTGACCGGTAAGGGTGAGGGCGGGCAGAAGCGCGTTGCGGGTAGCCTGGATATCGATCTCGCCGTTCTTCAAATTGTAGAGCTGCTCTTGAAGTTCGGGTCGCTTGGCAAAGGCCTCTTTGAGGGAGTCCTCGAAGGACGGGTTCTCAATCGCCGCGGGTTGCGTGGGCTGATCGCTGGTGATGATTTCGACGTTCACAACGTCGGGCGCAAGCGGATCTTTGGTGATGGCGTTTTTGAGGATTTGTTCGTCCTGCAGCTGGACGGTTCGAGCAACGATAAGATTCTGGCGGTCGGTGGCGAGTTCGGACTGGGCGCGGGTTACGTCGAGAGGTGCCATGGTGCCAGCGTCGAGCTGCTTCTTGTTGTCGTTGTAGAGTTTTTGCGAAACGGTCATGGCCTGTTCGTCGACTTTGACGTTGGCGCGCGCGTAGACGAGTTCCCAGTAAGCCGTAATCGTGTTGGTGATGGTGGTGATGGCGAGTTGCGCGAAGGCCCAGTCCGCGATTTTGCGGTTGTTGTTGGCGATGCGGATGTTGCGCGTGTTGACGGCGATGCCGAAACCATTCAGGAGAGCTTGAGAAAAGCCGATGCTCAAAGTGGATTGAACGGCGGGGTTAAAGAGGTTGGCCGTCGAGGTCGAGCTGCTGCGCGTGTTGTTCCAACTCACGCTGAAATTCGTACCGGTTTCGAAGCCGCGGGAAAACTGTTCGTTGAATTGCGTGGTGTGAGTCTGCAGGGCTGCCAGGCTGACCACTCCGGAGATGAAAGGGTTATTGACCGGCGTGGTGCGATTGTCGAGGAGAATGGTGCTGGTGACGGTGGGATCGTACGAGAGGCTAGGAAGGAATGCCGTGGAAGAAGCATAGTTGCCGCCGGGCGTGGAATATCCAGAGCCGCCCGCCTTGGCTTTGAGGATGGAAGCGTCTGCTATCCAGGGATAGTAGCGCTGCACGGCGATATCCATGCTGTTTTCGAGCGCGAGCTCCACCGCATCCTGCAAAGTGAGCTCGAGTTTTCCATCGTGAATCAGTTGCTGGAGTCGTGGCGAATTAATGATAACCGGCTCATCGACGTGAATCTGTTGATAGGGCTTGAGGAGATTGGGGAAAGCACTAGGGCCGTTCGTGAAGTTATATTTTGCGAGACCGAGGGAACTGACCGGAGCAATGGACGAGCCCTGCGGCGCCGATGAAGCGGCTGGGGCAGGGTTCGACGACGGGTTTTGCGATGGACTTTGCGCAAAGGCGGGCGAAAGCGGGCCCGCTACAAGCAGCGCTGCGAGGAAAAACGCAAGCACGGACCTGGCTGCCTGCCATCGTGGCCTTACTTGGCCGGAATGGAATCTCGACCGCTTCGGATTCAGCAGCAAAAAGCAAGATTTCGCGGTCTCATAGAACGTCGTCATGATAATTTTTCCCCTCAAGATTCTGTCCCATTGGGACGCATTCATTAGCTTCTGACAGTGTGGAACGTGCCCTGAACAGGTGTTGTTACACTTAGTGGGCCGGTTTCTTGCCACGCGGTAGGAAAACGCCGAGAGCGTGGCCGCGAGATAGGGCTATTCAGGGACTTCCCACGCCGTTTGACCCAGAAATGCAGCCGAAACGTCTTGGCGCAGCCCGGAAACGTGCCCTGCAGTTTAGCAGGGGCTCCATTCCTTGACAACGCGGCGCACGGCGGCTAGGCTGCTCACGAATCGACGTTTAGAGGCAGTTTGCGGCTGGCGGACTACGATGCTTTCACGAGAAGAGCTGCTACGGATTTTCGAGTCGGCCGGAGCAATCCGGCATGGGCACTTCGAGCTTTCCAGCGGGCTGCATAGCGGGACGTACGTGCAGTGCGCGCTCGTTCTGCAGTACCCGCGCCTGGCTGAAAAGCTTGGTCAGGCGCTGGCCGCGCTGTTTTCCGATGCGGTGATCGGAGCTGTTGTTTCGCCCGCTTTGGGTGGCGTGATTATCGGGCAGGAAGTCGCGCGGGCTCTGCCAGAGCCAAAGGGCGCTGCGGGCAGGGGCGTGCCGGCAATTTTCGCCGAGCGCGATGCCAGCGGTACGATGACCTTGCGACGCGGGTTTTCGCTTCAGCCCGACGAGCATGTACTCGCAATTGAAGATGTTTGGACGACGGGCGGCTCGACGCAGGAAACGATCCAGGTGGTTGAGGAAGCCGGCGGGCGAGTTGTTGCTGCCGGAGCTTTGATTGATCGTAGCGGCGGCACGCTGGAACTAGGTGTCGAGACCCAGGCGTTGCTGGACCTTCCCATCGCGAAATACGAGCCCGAGGAATGTCCGTTGTGCCGCGAGGGCGGGGCCGCGGTGAAGCCGGGCAGCCGGTTCGCGCGCACCGCTCCGTGACGCGTCCAACTCGCTTGTCAAATCTGAAGCCTCTTCTGAAAATGGATTGATCGCTGAACATAGCCCATTCCCTTCATGCGCCATTTCAAGATTACGATCGCTTACGACGGAACGGACTTTCATGGCTGGCAGATTCAGTCCTCCGATAAACCCACGATTCAGGGCGAGATATCCAGCGTGCTGCGCAGGCTCACACAGGAGAATGTGGCGGTGAATGGCGCGGGACGCACGGACGCGGGTGTGCATGCGCTGGGACAGGTGGCCAGCTTTCGCACACAGTCGGGTTTGTCAGCCGGAGAATTTCAGCGCGCTTTGAACGCATTGCTGCCGCCCACGATTCGCATTATGGCGGCGGAAGAGGTGGGGCCCGATTTTCACGCGCGATGGTCTGCAGTGGGGAAAATTTACCGCTACCGCTTGTATCGCGGCAAGGTTGTGCCGCCCGCGGTATGGCGCTACGTTTTGCACTATCCGTTTCCTCTCGATGAAGATGCCATGCGCATTGCCGCTTCGCGGTATGTCGGCCCGCACGATTTTGCTGCGTTCGCGGCGTCCACGGGCTCTGAAGATGTCGACAAGGATCGTTCCACAGTGCGCGAGATTTATACGAGCGAATTAGTTCGCAGCGACGACGGCGAAGAGCTTGTTTACACCGTGCGCGGGCGATCGTTCATGCGCTTCATGGTCCGCAAAATGGTTGGAACGCTCTTGGATGTGGGCCGCGGCAAGCTCTTGCCCGACGACATTTTGCGACTCTATCAACTGCGCGACCGCTCCAAGTCCGGCCCGACGGTGCCGCCGCAGGGGCTCTGTATGGTGCAAGTGATGCATGACGAGGCCTGGCGCATCGGGCAGCCTTAGTTCGTTTCGTATCTTGAAGAGGATTGAAATCGGCGAACTTAGCTAATATACTTAGCTAACCATGTACACCATGCATAAGGCAAAGACCCATCTCTCGAAGCTGGTTCGGGACGCGCTCAGGGGGGAAGAGGTCATCATCGCTCGCCGCAAAGAACCTCTGGTAAAGCTCGTACCGGTGCGCAAGCCCACGAAGAAGCGCAAACCGGGCAGTCTAAAGGGGAAAATCTGGTATGCGCCAGATGCGTTCGATCCGCTTACCAAGGAGGAACTCGTGGAGTGGGGTATTGAGTGACGAAGGTTCTTCTGGATACACACGCCCTAATTTGGTGGCTTGAAGGAGGAGTTAAGCTCTCTACCGAGGCTCGCCGGGTTATCGCGGATCAGGAGGCGACCATCCTCGTATCCTCCGCCTCCGCCTGGGAGGTCGCGATTAAGCACCAGATTGGTAAATTTCGAGTGCCTGACTTAATCAAGGACTTCCGGGGCAGAGTTCAGAGAGAGGGTTTCGTCGAACTCCCTATCTCGCTCGAACACGCCGTGATCGCCGGAACGTTGCCGGGAAACCACAAAGATCCCTTCGATCGGATGCTCATCGCACAATCGCAAGTGGAAGATGTTGCAATAGTCACTCGCGATGAGCGGTTTCGTGAGTACGCGGTCCAATGCATCTGGTGAGTGTGCTGCTGCCGTTGTCCGTTGCCTGCGCGCGTGCCGTTTTGTCGCAGACTCTTTCACGCGAATTCAGCTAGAATTTGCGTATGGCGGCCACGGTCATCCCCATAGATACGATTCCTTCGATAGATCCTGCCACGGGCAAAATCCTAGCGCATTTTGCGAAGACGCCGGCATCCGCATTGCCGGACGTTTTGGCACGGGCGCGTGCGGCACAGTCGGCGTGGCGCGCCGTGCCGATCGAACAGCGATGCTCACGGCTGCGTGTGTTGCGCGATTGCATGATGGTTGCTCGCGATACTCTGGCGGATGTTGTTGTCGCGGAGTCCGGCAAGCCGCGCGTGGAAGCGCTGTTCGCTGATCTTTTTGTCGCGCTCGACACGGCGCAATATTTTTCGAAACAGGGCGCAAAGCTATTGCGGTCCGAGCGTGTGCCACACCACAGCAGCGCGGGTAAAGCGAAGTCCGGCCGCTTGGTCTACGACCCAGTCGGCGTCATTGGCATCATCAGTTCGTGGAATTATCCGCTGGCAATTCCGCTGAGCCAGATCATCCCTGCCGTTGCCGCAGGAAATGCTGTCGTTTGCAAGACCAGCGATTTCACTCCTCATTGCGGCGCACTCATCGAAAAGCTTTTCGCAGATGCGGGCTTCCCCAAGGGATTAGTCACGGTCATTCAGGGCGGCGGGGAAGTGGGCCAGGCGCTGATTGATGCCGCGCCGGACAAGATCATGTTCACCGGAAGCGTGCCGACCGGACGCCGCGTCGCGGAGGCGTGCGCCAAGAAACTGATTCCGACTGTCCTTGAACTGGGCGGCAAAGACGCGATGATCGTGCTTGCGGATGCGAAACTCGACGTCGCGGCGAGCGCCGCGGTCTGGGGCAGCTACACGAATTGCGGTCAAGTTTGCCTTTCCGTCGAACGGCTTTTCGTCGAGCAGCCTGCCGAGGAAAAATTCCTGGCGCTGTGCGTAGAGAAAACGAAAAAGTTGCGTCTCGGTCCCGGTTGCGATCCGGCCACGGATGTTGGGCCGCTCATTCGACCGCAGCACGTGCAGCGCATGAGCGATTTGGTGAACGATGCTGTGGCGCGCGGAGCCCGTGTGTTGTGCGGAGGCAAACCGCGTCCGGATGTCGGCGCGAATTTCTTTGGGCCTACTGTTATCGCGGGCGTAGATTCCTCGATGAAACTTTTTCAAGAGGAGACGTTCGGTCCCATTCTCGCGGTTCAAACTGTGAAAGACGCCGATGAGGCAATCGCTTGCGCAAATGATTCCAACTTCGCGCTCGCCGCGAGCGTGTGGACCAGTGACGCAAAACGTGGGCAAGCAATAGCGGCGCGGGTGCGGGCCGGCGCGGTGATGGTGAATGACGCAATCAGCTATTTCGGCATTGCGGAAGCTCCGCACGGAGGCTGCGGCGCCAGCGGTTGGGGCCGAACGCATGGTAAAGCGGGGTTGCTCGAAATGGTCCAGCCGAAATACATCGATGTGGACCGCTTGCCTGGAACCGAAAAACCGTGGTGGTATCGTTACGGCGCGGATTTAGAGCGCGCGGCGGATGCCTTTCTCAAGTTTGAGTTTGGCGGAGGACTCGCCGCAAAATTACGGAACGCGCGCGGCGCCCTGAAAACCATGTTTCGCGACCACGGCTTTTGATTTTGCAGGATTCCTAGCAGCAGGTGGACGATTTAGGGGCCGTCAACGAAAGAGAGCGGGCGCGATGCAACAAAACGAATGGATGTACGACTGGAACGTAGCCGCAGCGCCGCTCCTGCCTCCGGGCACACGCGTCTTGATGAACGACGAAACGCTGCGCGACGGTCTGCAGAATCCGAGCGTGCACGACCCCAGCATCGTAGAAAAAATCGAAATCCTGCACTTGATGGAAGCGCTGGGCATCGATTCGCTCAACATCGGTCTACCCGGGGCCGGCCCTCGCGCCGTGGAGCATGTGGAAGCGCTGGCGCGCGAAATCGTCACCAAGCGGATGAAGATCAAGCCCAACTGCGCTGCGCGAACGATCGAGGCCGACATTCGTCCCATCGCCGAAATCTCCCAGCGCGTCGGGATGGCCATTGAAGCCGCCACATTTTTGGGTTCCAGCCCGATCCGGCGTCTGGTGGAAGACTGGACCGTGGATCACCTCGAGCGCACCACCGAAAAGGCAGTGAAGTTCACGGTCGAGCACGGGCTCCCCTCGATGTACGTAACGGAAGACACGATTCGCACCGACCCTGATACCGTGAAGCGTCTTTATACGACGGCGATTCGCAGCGGCGCGCGGGCCATCGTGCTGTGTGACACCGTCGGCCACGCGATTCCAAATGGCGCGTACAATCTGGTGAAATTTGTCATCGAAGAGGTGGTGAAGCCCAGCGGGGAAAAAATTCGCGTGGATTGGCACGGCCACAACGATCGCGGCCTGGCCGTCGCGAATTCTCTCGCCGCCATCGCCGCCGGAGCGGATCAGGTGCACGCCGCCGCCAATGCGCTCGGCGAACGCGTCGGCAACACGCCGATGGAGTTGATGCTGGTGAACTTGCGCCTGATGGGTGTCATCCACCAGGACCTATCGCGGCTCCGTGAGTATTGTGAAAAAGTCGCCGCTGCCACACACACGGTGATCCCGCCGAACTATCCAGTCATCGGTCGCGATGCGTTCCGAACAGCGACCGGCGTTCACGCAGCCGCGATCATCAAAGCGTTTCACAAGGGCAACCAAGATTTGGCCAACTCCGTCTATAGCGGTGTGCCATCACACTTGTTCGGACTCGATCAAGTGATCGAAATCGGCCCCATGAGCGGCAAATCCAACGTGCTTTTCTGGCTCGAACGTCACAAGATTCCCGCTGACGAATCGCTCGTCAACCGTATCTTCGACGCCGCCAAGCAATCGGCGCGAGTTTTGACCGACGCGGAGATTTCCGCGCTTTGCGCGGAGGCTACACGCCCTTGAAGCGAACAGGCTCGCGAAGCAGGTCAGTGAAACGCGTGCTGGTTTGGGTTATCCTCTTCGCTATGCCGGTTCGCTCCTCCCTTCCCCGACATAGCACTCGCTCAGCTTCCTCCGCCCAGCTTGGTGAAAACCCGCAGGTGCGTGCGGCGACCGCGTGGTTCGCGCAGAATCTGAATTGGATTAATGAAGAGCAAGTACGTCTGACGGAAATTCCCGCGCCAGCCTTCCAGGAAGGCCAGCGCGCGGCAACGGTGAGGGCGCTTTTGTCAGCGGCAGGTCTCAACGTACAAGTCGATGCCGCTGGCAACGTGATCGGCGAACTCCGCGGCGTGAATGAAAAAGAAGTCGTTGTGCTCTCCGCGCATCTGGACACGGTTTTCCCCGCGGGTACGGACGTGAAAGTCCGCCACGAAGGACCTCGCTTGCTCGCGCCGGGGATTTCGGATAACAGCACCGGCCTTGCCGCGCTTGCCGCCATCGCGCGCGCCATTCACGATGCGCAGATCAAGCCGCAACGCACTATCCTCTTTGTCGCCAACGTTGGTGAAGAAGGCGAAGGCAATCTCCGCGGCATGCGCGCCCTGGTCGATGCCTACCGCAGCCGCCTGAAGGCAGTCGTCGTTCTCGATGGCGCCGGCACCGATCACGTGACGACGATTGCACTGGCATCGCGCCGCCTCGAAGTAGTGATCACCGGCCCGGGAGGCCACAGTTGGTCGGACTTCGGCATTCCCAATCCAATTAACGCGCTGGTTCGCGGCTCCGTACGCTTCATCAATACGAGAGTACCCGCATCGCCGCGCACTACGTTCAATCTGGGGCAGATCGACGGCGGCACTTCCATCAACTCCATTCCCTACGAAGCCCGGCTCAAGGTCGATGTGCGCTCGGAAAGTGAAAGCGAACTGGCGCGTCTCGAATCCGCATTGCGGGAATGCATGGCTGCGGGCGTTCGCGACGAAATGGAATCGTCCCGGGACCGTTCGAGAGGCAAGCTCGAGTGGAAGGTCGAACTCCTCGGCAGCCGCCCCGGTGGCGAATTGGCGGCAGAGTCGCCACTTCTCGCTGCATTGCGCGCGGCGGATGCTATCGTGGAAAACGAATCACGGATCGAGCGTTCTTCCACTGATGCAAACATTCCTCTTTCTCTGGGCATCGACGCGATTTCGATTGGCGCAGGAGGCAACGGTGGCGGCGCGCACTCGCTCCAGGAATGGTACGACCCCACAGGCCGCGAGATGGGACTGAAGCGAGCCTTGCTGACTCTTCTTGGAGTCGCGGACGTGGCGCCGGAGAAACCTAGATGAAGCTTCGCAAGACCAGTTTGTTCGGCCTAGGATTAATTGTTCTTTCAAGTTTCTGCGCGGGACTCGCTGTTTTGCAGACGAAAGCCCAGTCAGGCCAGGGCGAATCGCATGTTGTTGTTTATCTTCACGGCCGCATTTACACCAATGATCCCGCTCAGCCATGGGCTGACGCCATGGCCGTTCGAGATGGCAAGATTCGCTGCGTCGGTAAAATCGATTACATCCTCCTGGAATGCGGAGGAAACGACCCAAGCGCCGAAACTATTCAGCTGAAAGGCAAGTTTCTCATGCCTGGCTTCAATGACGCTCACGTGCACCTCGGCAGCGCGGCGGCGGACATGCTCTCCGTCCAACTAAACGGCGTTACCACCATCGAGGAATTACAGAAGCGCATCGCCGATGCCGTTGCACACCACAAAGAAGGCGAATGGATCACCGGCAGCGGCTGGGATCACACGCTTTGGGCGGACAAGAAATTCCCCAACAAAGAACAGATCGATGCCGTAGCCCCAAAGAATCCCGTTTTTCTCGTGCATGTCTCCGGCCACGTAGCCGTGGCCAACACGCTCGCCCTGCAGCACGGCGAAATCAAGAATGACACGCCAAACCCGCCCGGAGGCATGATCGAGCGCGACGCCGACGGCGAAGCTACCGGAATGCTGGAAGAGGACTCCGCGATGACTTTGGTGTCGGCCAGGATTCCAGACCTGAAATCCGACCAGCGCCGCCGCGGTATCCAGATGGTACTTGCAGATGCCGCCAAAAACGGCGTGACCTCCGCGCAGGATAATTCCGATTGGTCCGACTACCTCATTTATGTCCAGTTGAAAGAAGAGGGGAAGCTCACGCTGCGCATCACGGAATGGCTGCCGTTTATGGAGTCCATGGATAATCTGCTGAACATGCGCGCGCAGGGCGGCACAACCGATCCCTGGCTAAAGACGGGAGCGCTCAAAGGTTTCACGGACGGTGCGCTCGGCTCTCGTACCGCCGCGATGCTCGCGCCTTACTCGGATCAGCCTTCTACGAGTGGCATCCTGACAAACGAGCCCGAGAAGCTCCGCGCCATGGCCATCGAGCGCGACAAAGCCGGCTTCCAGATCAATTTTCACGCTATCGGCGACCGCGCCAACCGCGTGGCCCTCGATGTCTTCGAAGCCGTCGCCAAAACAAACGGTCCGCGCGACCGCCGCGACCGCATCGAACACGCGCAAGTGATAGCTCCTGAAGATTTGCCGCGGTTCGCACAGTTTAAAGTGATTGCTTCGATGCAGCCTTCTCATGAGACCACGGACATGCGCTGGGCCGGTTCGCGTATCGGACCTGACCGCGCCAAAGGCGCTTATGCCTGGGCCTCTTTACAGAAGAGCGGAGTCCGCCTGGCCTTCGGCACGGATTACCCCGTGGAACCCATCAATCCGATGCGCGGCCTCTACGCATGTGTGACGCGTGAATTCCCGGAAGGTGGTCCTTCCGGCGGGTGGCAAGGGCAAGAAAAAATTTCGCTGGAAGACTGCATTCGCGCCTACACTTCGGGCGCCGCCTATGCGCAATTCGAGGAAGGGAAGAAAGGTGAGCTCAAACCGGGCGAATACGCCGACTTCATCATTCTTTCCAATGACCTCACAAAGATCCCGCCACAGCAGTTCACCAAGACCACAGTTCTTCTCACAGTCGTGGGCGGCCGAACGGTGTACGAGCAAGCCGGCAGTTCGCTCCGCTAATCTCTCGCGCACCCGAGATATTCTCTCCAGATTCCGTTGCTTTAAAAAAAGAGGGGGCCCTTCGGCCCCCTCGATTTGCCGGATTGTTTGTGGCGCTTTTCCTCGCTTTGTGCTTCCTACCAGCGGAAGCGAATTCCGAGCTGCAAGATGCGCGGGGTCACGTCAGACGCCGGATTCCCGATACCCAGAAAATTTGTTTTGTTGGGGTTCAGGTCTTTGTCTGCGCGGCCCGACAGGAAAGTTTGCAAGGTTAGGGGTTGTCCGTTTCGGCCCAGGTAGAGCCCTGTGAAGGGATTCAGGCAGGCCGCCGTGCAATTGAAGTTGGGATTCGCCACTCCACCTGCGGTTAGCGATGGCAGTTGCAGGACGTTGAGAACGTCATTGGAGTCATTCGCAATAAACATGACGTGGTTGAAGACGTTAAACACGTCCAGCTTCAGCTCCACGACGGCGGTCTCAAACTTGGGTATCCGGATCGACTTCAGCAAGGAGATGTCGAACCGGGTAAGCCCCGGGCTGAGGCCTGCATTGCGTACGAGGTTGCCGTTGAGGAACTGGAAGTCCACAGGCGTTCCGGCGTAGCTGTCCACTGGACCGGAAGCGCTGGCTAAGCTCTTTCCTGTGGCCGTGTTAATGGGCGCGGCGAAGGTGGTTTGCAGCGCAGCGCAATTGGCCAGGCCTGCTGCCTGGCATGCCGCCACGCCCGCCGGTCCGATCGCCAGGTTCGTGCCGGAGATCGAGCCGATGTTGGTCGCTACAAGTGCGCCAACCGGCGCGCCCGCGCATCCGGGAATAGTCGAATTGGCGGTGCAAATGTTTGGACGTTGGTTGGTTTCGCTGGCCAATGCCGCAAAGGCGCTTCCGGTGAAGAAGCCGTCGCCCGTCGAGACTGGATACGGCCTGCCGGACTGCACTGAACCGAGTAGGCTGAAGGTCCAGTTGTTGACGAGATGCTTCAGCACCGGCGTCTCAATCAGATTGTTGGTATCCGATACGAGGCTGAAGTTCGCGAGATGGCGGATATCCTGCTGCGAAAGAGCACGGTCCAGCCCTAGGCTTGCAAACGGATTGCCCGGCTCCGAAAGACCGAAGAAGTCTTCTCCGTCGCCCAGGGTCTTCGAGAAAATATAACTGCCCTGTGCCTCGAAGTGGTGCGAAAGCCTCTTCTGCGCCGAAACGACGAGGCTGTTGTAGGAGGACACGCGGTTGCTGAAGTTCGTCCGTACCGCTCCAAACAAGGTATCGGGCCGGTCGTTCCCGCCTGTCGCTGGCATGTAGAAGAAGCCTGGATGGTTTGGATCCGCCACAGGCGCGTTGAGATTGGTGTCCGTCTCGCCAAAGAGGCCGTGACCAAACACTCCTTGGTAGCCCACGCTGTAGGTAAACGAACTTCCGATCTGTCGCTGGAAAGTGAGTGCTCCCATATAGATGTTGGGGTTCTTGATTGTTGGCGAGATCGGCCGGACCCGGCCGAAGCGGGCTACGCTTCCACCTGTGAAAGGTACAAGGGAAGCAGGAGCCGGTGCGTTCGGATATGCGTTTAAGACGGCACACTCCTGCGCGTTGGCAGGTGCGGGGTTCGCCGAGCCATTCGCCAGGAAGCAATCGTTCGCTGCGATGGATGCCGTTAACAGGTTTTTGCCGTCAAAGTTCCGCGAGTCTAGCGCGATATTCAAATAGGCCATTTCCGTGACCACTGCGCCGGAAGCACGAACCACGGACTTACCTTGGTCGCCAAACAGCATGTGCAGAGGTCCGCTCTGGAAGTTCGGACTCCAGGCAATTCCCAGACGTGGCTGCCAGTTGTTCTTGTCCTGACCGCAAGCGGAGATCAGCCCGTTGCTCTGGAAGCATTTGCCGTTGGGGCCGGGAATGGGGCCACCTTGGAATGCGCCGTCTTCATAGTCATAGCGTAAACCATAGTTGACGACGATGTTAGGTCGCAACTGCCAGGTATCCTGCACATACAAACCGTAAATGGTATCGAAGGCGGACACGAATCCTGGACCCGCTCCAGTTGTAAACTGCGTTGGGCACAATCCGTTTGCCTGAGGAAAGAGGGTGTTAGTGCATCCCCCCGCCGCAAAGTTTGAATACAGTCCGAAGTGGTATTGCTGGAACAAGGATTGGTAGGGGAAGTGGCTGATGTTGGTCCCGGCCTTCATAGTGTGAGCACCGTGACTCCACGAGAAGTTATCGATGTATTGGAAGCGCTGCTGAAACGCGCCTTGCGGGCAGCAAAAATCTGAGCCGACATAGGCGCCCGGCAGTTGCTCCCCGGGAAGTACCGACGCATTCGCCGTCTCCGAGAGAAAGCGGTGCCAGACGAATCGCGCTTCGTTCACCGTGTGTGGGGTTATCGTCGACACCATCCCGATGTTCAGCACGTTGTCGTGAGCAACTTCTGCAACCAGGCCGCTCGGATCGACTGCGGGGCCGGTCTGGACCACCACGTTGCTTATTGTGTCGCGCTGAATGTTGTAGCGGATGTTGAGTTGGTGCTTGTCCGTCAACTTCGCATCAACTTTGGCGGACCATAGTAGCTCCGTGGTTGGCACGCTGGTGGTCACCGAAGTGCCGAACGGAGTGAGCGTCTCGGGCAGCGCTTGCGCCGCTCGTTCCAGGCTTGCGAACCAGAACAGGCGATCCTTCACAAATGGACCACCCGCAGTGAAGCCTTCTTCATGCTTGAAGAAAGGCGCGCGGGAATCAGGGAAGCCTGCATCCTTCTTGTTGTCGCACGAACCGGCTCCCGTAATCGCCGGATCGCATGCCGTCTGGTTGTAGAAGAAGTCGGAAGCTCCCAGGTTGCGCCCGCGGAAATACGCGTGCGCGTCGCCGTGGATCGCGTTCGTGCCGGACTTTGTAATTACATTCAAGATGACATTGCCGGCCTGTCCGTACTCAGCGTTGTAGTTGTTGCTGAGGACCTGAAACTCCTTGACCTCTTCCACCGATGCACCCAGCGCATCTCGAGACGAGACCACTTGGTCGGAAATATTCCCGCCGTCCAGATTGACCGTGATGCCCCGCGAATTGATTGCCCCAGGCCCCAGGATGTCAAACGACAGCCCGGTGTAGTCATACCGTACGCCAGGAGCGCTTGCGGCCAGGCCTTCGTAGTCGTTCGAGATACCGCCCAATCCCGCAAAGGAGGTAGTCGTCGGAAGATCCGCCACATCTTTTTCGTCGATGACTGTCGACGTGTCCGTCTTGGTCTGCTCAATCAACGGCAGTTCGGACGTCACCATCACCGACTGTTTTTGCCCTTCCAATTCCAGATTGAAGTTGACATCGCGTTGCTCGCCCACCTGTAGCTTCACGGCTTTTGCGACGGACTTCGTGAATCCGCTGGCTTCGATGCTGACGTCATAGAGTCCCGGCGTCAGATTATCGAAGCGATACAACCCATCGTTCGTGGTTTCCGTATTGCGGACAATTCCCGTTTCCGTGTTTGTTGCGGTCACGGCAGCGTTGGGAATCGACGCTCCTTTCGGATCCAGCGCTCGCCCCGTAATCGTCGCAAACGCCGCGCTCTGCGCATGTGCTCCGCTAGCGGTACAGAGCACAATGGCAGCAAGGACCATCGTGGATAAAACCAAACCAGTTACACCCCAACAACACTTTCGTGTCGTCCCTTTCATGATTCCCCCTGTAAAACGAATGTGAGATGTCAGCCTGCGTTGCCGCAAACTGGTCTGCCAATTTAGCTTTACGTTAAGGTGCGTCGAAGAAAGGGGTCAAATAAATTTCCGGATTGAGGAGGAATTTGTTTATTGGCTGTACATAATTACAGGGAATAATTTTCGGATGCGCTGGGAAAATCCTCGAAGCTCCGAAATTGGAAAGTGGCGAGCCCTCAGGAAAACGCATTTATCCAAAAATTATTGCAGCCACCGGCAAAGTTCTGCGCGGATTCATGTTTCAATCGCACCAGACAGGAGGCGGTTGACGTAGCAGGGAAGAACGAACTCGAACTCCCGTCCCATGGATTCGTCACGGTCGTGAAGGCCGTTTAACCAATGCACGCAATCGCTTGTCTGGAGTTGTGGCGCGGTACAGGTACTAGAACTTCCATAACTTTCTATTCATGCAGATTCGAACTCATGCATCGGATGAATCCAGATTTTACTGTGCCGTTCGTCACATTCCCGTTGACAAATTCATCCTGCGGTCATATATAAGCCACCATACAACCCTGTGGTGGGGTTGCAGCTACCAGAAATCTGTGCGAATTCACTGCGCTTCATTGGCAGCGTCAGCGGAGCTATGTTGACGCACTTTATTTTTGCGAATGAATCGCCCGCCCAGATTCTATGAAACTCCGTAGCGAAATATGGATGGACGTATATCAATTGATGACGAATTGATATTAAATTTAGATAATCCATAGAGCGCACACGGTTTAGCTTTTCCTGGTGCATTGGTAGCTGGCTTGCTATTGTGTTTGCCATTCGGTTTGTTGTGTGGTGGTTGCCCGTTTCACGAAAAGTTGAGATCTTTCAGAGAAAGCGCTGTTGGCTCTGTTTGATTTGCATTACCTGCTCGATATGTTTAGGGCCGCTAAGGCCCATTCAGGAGGTAGTTGAATGTCAAGTAAGCGAGTGGCTCTGCTCCTAGCTGCGTTGTTCTGTTTGTTTGCAGTGACTCCGTCCTCTCTGTTTGGTCAGGCCGCCAGCACCGGCACGGTAGCTGGCACGGTTGCCGACCCGTCTGGTGGCGCCATTGTCGGCGCGACTGTCACTTTGACGGATACCGCGACGAACATTGCGCGGACGGACGCGACGAACGAGAACGGGAGATATTTCTTTGCAAACGTGGTCCCTAGCAAATACACCCTTTCCGTGAGCAAGACCGGCTTTCGTGTCTCGAAGCTCGTCGACCAGGTCGTGACCGTCGGCGCTTCCCTTACACTGAACGTCACACTCGAGATTGGTTCGGTTGCTGAGACCGTCGAAGTCTCCGTGACGACGGGCGCCGACCTCCAGACCCTCAACGCCACGGTCGGCAACACGGTCGGCGGCGACGTTCTTCAGCAATTGCCTTCGATTCAGCGCGACGCGGCGACTTTCGTCACCTTGCAGCCTGGCGTTTCGCCGGATGGTTCCGTGGCTGGCGCGGTCGTTGACCAGAGCACCTTCCTTCTCGATGGCGGCCAGAACACCAACGACATGGACGGCAGCATGACCGTTTATACCCCTAGCTTCGCGGGCGACCCAACGGGCGGTATCGTCTCGAATAGCATCGGCGGCAGCCCCACCGGCGTGATGCCCACTCCGCTGGACAGCGTTGAAGAATTCAAAGTCAACACCGCCAACCAGACCGCCGACTTCAATAGCTCGGCTGGCGCGGAAGTCCAGGTCGTCACAAAGCGGGGCACTAGCGCCTGGCACGGCAGCGCTTACGAGTATTATTTTGATAACAATTTGAACGCGAACACTTGGGACAACAACGCTAGCGGCACGCCGATCCCGGTATTTCACTACAATCGTTTTGGCGCTTCTGGCGGCGGACCGATAATTTCAAAGGACATTCTGGGCGGCAAGACCTATTTCTTCGCCAATTACGAAGGCTTCCGCTGGAACAACTCGGCGACTGGCACTTGGATCGTTCCTTCGGCAAATTTGCGAAATGGGATCATTACGGATCCTAACACCGGTGTTCTCTATAACATGGCAACTGGGAACAACTGTGGCGCGGCTGGCAACACTGCCTGCGATCCACGGAAGTTGGGCATAGACCCCTTGGTCCAGCAGCTGTGGAACAAGTACATGCCTGCCTCTAATGCCCCGGCAAGTAATCCATGCCTGAGTTTCTCAGGCTCCAGCCGCTGCGACGGCGTGAACGAGCAGGCCTTCCGAGCCAACTATTCGCTTCCCTACACCTCCAATTTCGGTGTTGCCCGTTTGGACCATGATTTCGGCTCAAAGTGGCACTTCAACTCCAGCTATCGATACTACACCTTAAAAAAGACGACCAACAATCAGACCGATATCGGCGGTTTCTTCCCGGGTGACACTCTCGGCAGTCCTGTCGCGCTCTCCAGCCGGCCTCAACAGCCCTGGTACCTCGTTGCTGGACTTACCACGAATGTCACTTCGAATACCACGAACGATCTCCACTTCAGCTATCTGCGCAACTACTGGTCATGGTCGAATCCCGGCGGCATTCCTCAATTCCCCCAGCTCGGCACCGATGTGGGCGGCGCCGCCCTTGAGCCTTTCGGCGAGAGCACCACCGTTCTTGCTCCCTATAACGTGAACACGCAGAACGTACGCACCCGTTTCTGGGATGGTCAGGACAAGTTCCTCCGCGACGATGTCACCATGCTCAAGGGCAATCACCTTTTCACCTTCGGCGGCGCTTATCAGCGGAATTACGACTATCACCAGCGCTCCGACAACGGCGGCGGCATCAATTACCAGCCTACATATCAACTCGGCGACTCGTCCGGCGGGGGCAACGTGGACTATTCAAGCACTCTACCAGCTACCTACGGAAGCGCAACACAGTGGGCTCGGCTGAACTCTGCGGTTCTGGGCATCGTCACAGATTCGCAGGTCGCCTATACGCGCCAAGGGCCGCAGCTGAATCTGAATCCCCCGCTCACTCACGCGTTTGACCAGAGCACCATTCCTTACTACAACGTGTACTGGAGCGATTCCTGGCACTTGAAGCCCTCCTTCACCTTGACCTACGGTTTGGGCTGGACTCTCGAAATGCCGCCGACGGAAAAGAACGGCAAGCAGATCGGACTTGTGGATCAAGCCGGCCAACAGCTAAGCGAGTTGGCCTATATAAAGCAACGCGAAACTGCTGCCCTTAACGGACAAGTCTACAATCCAGAGGTTGGCTTTGCTCTCGTCGGCAATACCGGCAACGGCCAGAAATACCCATATCTTCCTTTCTACGGCTCCTTTAGCCCGCGTGTTGCTGCGGCCTGGAACCCGAACTATACCGATGGAATGCTCGGCAAACTGTTTGGCGGGAACAAGTCGGTCGTCCGTGGCGGCTACAGCCGCGTCTACGGTCGCCTGAATGGCGTTGACCTGGTCCTCGTGCCATTGCTGGGAACTGGGCTTATCCAGGCTGTTCAGTGCCGCAATAACGTTATGCCCGGCGTTATCGCACCGGTATCTGCAGGTCCCCAGTGTGGCGTTCCCACACCTGCCCAAGGTGGCCTCAACCCTGGCAACGCGTTCCGCATCGGAACCGACGGTAACAACGCGCCGATTCCTGCCGCCACACCAACCCTGCCTCAGCCGACTTTCCCGGGCGTGAACAACGTCTCCGCAGCTGCCGGCGAAGCCTTGGATCCGAACTTCCGGCCCAATGTGGTGGACTCCTTCGACTTTACGATCCAGCGACAGATCACGCCGAAGGTTTTGATGGAACTCGGCTACATCGGTCGGAGAATCACTCACGAGTATCAGCCAGTGAACATTAACGCCGTACCGTATATGATGACTGTCGGCGGACAGCGTTTCGACAAGGCCTACGCCGCGATCGAGACCTCTCTCGGCTGCGCCACGTCCTACGCGGCTTGCGGCGCCAATGTCCCGGCTGCAAAGCTCTCCAACGGCACTCCCAACCCCGCCTACACGGCATATTTCAATGCTCTGCCCACCCAGCCGTTCTTTGAGGCGTCTCTTGCGGGCACCGGATACTGCGGAGGCTCTTATGCAGGCGTAGCTCTCACCAGTTGCACCGCTACTGCGGCGTTTCACGAGATCAACAACCTTGAACTCCAACAGGTTTGGAGTCTTTGGAGCGACCTCGACAACGGCGGGTTCAATTTCCCGCGCAGCATGTTGAACTCTCCGTTGAACTGCCCGACCGGCGCCGAAATCGGCTGCAACGGCCAGTTGTCCTCTGGCGTGGGCGTCAATGCCAGCGTCGGCCACGGCAACTACAACGGCGCGTTCGTTTCCCTCAAGGTCAACAACTGGCACGGGATCACGCTCCAGCAGAACTTCACCTACAGCAAGGCCCTCGGCACGGGAGCTTTCGTGCAGGCCACCAGCGAATACACGCCAAACGATCCGTTCAACCTCAACAATATGTATGGCGTGCAGAACTTTGACCGCAAGTTCGTCTACAACGTCTACGCCCTCATTGATGATCCTTTCTACAAGGGCCAGCACGGTTTCATCGGCCATATCGTTGGCGGTTGGTCCATTGCACCGATCTTCGCTGCCGGCAGCGGTGCTCCGGTCTACTGCAACACGCAGACCGACGGCCAGTCCTTCGGCGGCGGCGATGCGGCGAACTTCTTCAATAATGAACAGTGCATCTTCACTGGCGCGCACCCCTATGGCTCCGGCAAGTTCAACGATGGGAAATCTGGCGAGTTCCAAATCTTCTCGAATCCGGCAGCACTCCTCGCCACCGTTCGTAACCCGATTTTGGGTCTCGACACCGGCACCGGCGGCGTTGGCGAAATCCGTGGCCAGATGTACTGGAACATGGACATGAGAATCACCAAGAACATCAAGGTCATTGAGCGTGTTAGCCTCCAGTTCGAATACACCCTCACCAACGTGTTCAACCACCCCGTGTTCTACGATCCCTCGCTCAACCCGGCGGGTGGCGTTAGCCAGTTCGGTGTGATCAATTCCCAGGGCAACAACCCGCGCGCGATGCAGTTCGGTTTGCGCCTCCAGTTCTAACTTCTTCCGGCGAGTCTTCAACTACTCGCCGCAAAAACGGGGAAGGCCTTCACGGCCTTCCCCGTTTTGCTTTTCTGCTTGCTCCTCGCGCGTGACCTGCTCTGAACGCGCCCGCGCGGAAGTTGTCGAGCCGCACGGAGCCAACTACACTTACTCGCTCGTCTTGCTAGTTCGAGTTAGCTCATGACCAGACACCTGCGCGCCGATCTATCTCTCGCCTTCTGCAGCCTGCTCTGGGGCGCAACCTTTGTCGTCGTCAAAAGTTCGCTCGACTATTCTTCTGTCTTCGTTTTCCTGGCGGCTCGCTTCACATTGGCCGCGCTACTGATGGCAGCCTTCCGTCCGCGCGTGTTTCGAACGCTGAAAAGGGAAGAACTCCTCGCCGGCGCCGCTCTCGGTTTTTTCATGTTTGGCGGCTACGCCTTCCAGACCGCTGGCTTGCAATACACCACTCCCGCCAAGTCCGGCTTCGTCACCGGCTCCAGCGTCGTGATGGTCCCGCTGCTGCTCGGCATTTTCTGGGGACGCCGCCTCACTCTCTGGGTCTATGGTGGAGTCTTCGCCGCCGTCTTCGGTCTGTATTTCCTCACGGTTCCCGCGGAGGGCATCTCTCATCTCAACCGCGGCGATCTGCTCACATTCGTTGCTGCGGGGCTCTACGCGATGCATATCATTCTGGTAGGGAATTACTCTCGCCGGCACTCCGTTGCCGCGCTCAGCGTGCTCCAGGTTGCGGCGTGTGCCGCTCTGGCGTGGTTCGCCACCGGCGTAACCGCAGCGGCAGGTTGGCAGCCAGCGCGATTCGGCTGGCAGCCACAGTCGCTGCTGGGGATTGCTATTTGCGCGGTGCTGGCAACTGCAGTGGCCTTCTCGATTCAGCTCTGGGCGCAGCGGTTCACCAGCTCGAGCCACGCGGCCATTCTGTTCACGCTCGAGCCGGTTTTTGCTTCGGCCACTTCCTACATTTTGCTTCGTGAGCGGCTGGGCAACCGCGCTCTTCTCGGCGCGGCGTTTGTGTTGGCTGGCATTTTAATCGCGGAGCTGCTCGGCCCGCCAGCGGCGCCCGAATCGCCCGAACCTACTGGCGAGCCCCGCTCGACTGTTGACAAACCGCGGCATCAAGCATAGAAGTCAACATCAGACTCCTACCTAACTGCTTAGGAACGAGAACTCATGTCAACCCTCTTGCGGTCATTCACCTTCGGTTTGCTCTTTCTATTCTCCATGGCCCCAAGCGTCGCAACTCCTCGGACTGCTGGCGCGCAATCCGCTCCAAAGCCGGATCCTTCTGACGTGTCCACTCTCTACGCGCAATTGAAGGCCGCTTCGCTCACACCAGAGGCCTTCACACTTGAAAATTTTGTCCTGCAACGCGACCGCGTGACGATGACTTTCACAAACGGCACTCTGTTTCTCGGTCCGGCCATCGCTGGCAAAATTCGCAGCGCCGTCTTTATTGGCTCTGGCACTTTTCACGCCGTGCCGCCTAGCGCGGAATTTGAACGGGATAACGTTCGCCGGCTTCTCAAGGCAGACGACGTGGCTACCGACTTCAAGACCGCCGTTTTGCGCTTCGCGGACGACACCGCCGATCTGTTTCCGCGAGGAGCTCGATCCTCCACGCCGGCGCTTCAGCAAGCCGAGCGCTTGGCCGGCGACCTTGAGCCGCGGTTGTTGCGTGAAACCGGCATCAATCTCTCCGCACGCGAGTTGGAAGCGATTCTCAACAACGAGCCTCCCGGTTTTTTCATCGCAAGGTTCGAAGGCGGCAAGCGTGGGAAATTCACATTCTTGCTGGATCCACAAGCACGCATCCCGGTCGCCAATTTCGAGATTAATGCCGGCGAACGAGGCCTGATCTTTGCTTATGACGAAGACATCTACTACAGCGACGTTTGGATGGCCTTCTTCGCCCAGCAGGATTATGCAAAGGGAATTGCTCCTTATTCCGACGCCTTCAACTTGGTCGACACCACGCAAGATACTCTCGCGCTGGACCTGCTCGAACCCAAGAAAGTCCTCGGCCTGAACGCCAAACTTGAACTCGTCTCTCGTACGGACGGACTCCGGGTTTTGCCCATGTCTGTGGGTGAAGATCTCGGTAACTATGACGAAGCCCGCAGGAAAAAGCAGATGCGGATATCGGGCGCGCACCTGGCGGATGGAACTCCACTCAGTGTTTTTCAGGAACCCTGGGAAGCCGGTTTTACACTCGTGTTTCCCACAGCTATTCCAAAGGGCAAGGCCTTTGCCGTCGAAGTCGACCTGCGCGGCGATTTCATGATGGAATCTGACAGGGTTCCTGGTACCTATTTTCCTCGTAGCACCACTTCCTGGTATCCGCGTCACGGCTATCTAACTCGCTCGAAATTCGATATCACCATGCTTCATCGAAAAAGAGACCGTGTCGTGACCGTCGGCATTCTGACCAAGGACGAGCCCTCTCCCGCCGCCAAGGATCAATTTTTAACCGAATTTCAGATGGACCAGCCCATTGGCTTCGCGTCTTTTGCCGTAGGTCCCTATGAAATTCACAAAGATGTCGCTAAATCAAATGATGGAACTTCATTGCCTGTCGAGTTTTATTCCATGCCCAGCGGGATCGCCGCAATCAAGGAAGATTTCATCCTCGCTGAAATGAGCAACAGCATCCGCTACCTCAGCGCGCTCTTCGGTGCTTACCCTTATCCGGTCTTTCGCGGCGCGTATCATCCGTTTGCATTTGGCCAGGGGTTTGCTACCACCATCATGATTCCTGCCGCGGACCGCGCAGACCGTTTCACCTATTCTTTCATTGCACATGAGACTTCACATCAGTGGTGGGGGGACATGGTTCTCTGGCGCAGCTACCGCGATCAGTGGCTGAGCGAGGGATTTGCGGATTATTCCGGTTTGCTTTACACGCAATTCCGCGACAAAATTTCTTCCGAGAAGGATCTCATCAAGGAATTCCGCGACGAGTTGAAACAGCCGCCTCGCACGGTCACGGGTGTCGGGCCGGGGCGCCTCATTGATGTCGGCCCGCTCGTCATGGGGCATCGCTTGGAGAATCGCGAGACGCGCGGCGCCTACACTGCGCTCATCTATAAAAAGGGCGCCCTCGTTTTGCGCATGATGCATTTTCTTTTTACGGACCCACAGACCGGGGAAGGAAAGCCTTTCTTTGACATGATGAGCGACTTCGTCCGCCGCTATAAAAACGGTACTGCCTCCACAGAGCAGTTCTTTGCCGTCGCCAACGAGCACGTGAAAGCCACGCCCCTTGCCAAAAAATACGGCTACGCAAATTTAAACTGGTTTTTCCGCCAGTGGGTCACGCAATCTTACTTTCCTTCGTACGAATTGACTTACCATCTCGAGGACGACCCCGCCGGCGGTGTCCTTCTCAAGGGAGAACTCTTGCAAACCGGATTGCCCGAGATTGAAAAGTGGTTCATGCCTCTGCCGCTGCTGATTCGAATGCCGGGAGGAAAGACCGCGCACGGAACTGTGGCGGTGATGGGCAGCCGCAGCCCTGTCGCTATCAGGCTCGAAGGGCGTCCGGAAAAAGTGGAGTTGGATCCGGATTTGTGGGTACTTTCCGAAAAAACTACTATTACAAAACAGTGAGCGTTAGAGATTCCTCAGCGGCCGTTGGCGTAATTTAGTATGTCGACGGGCTCGTACATCGTTGCGCTAGCAGCGTGGGCTTTCTCGTAGGTGGTGATGTTGGCTTCGTGCTGCAGCGACGTGCCGATATCGTCGAGGCCTTTCAGCAAAACTTCCTTGCGCGACGGCGCTATATCGAAGCGGAACATCAGCCCGTGACGATCCGCGATGGTTTGATTCGGGAGATTTACCGTCAGCATGTAGCCTTCTTCTTTTTCCGTGCGCTGAAAGAGTTCTTCAACTTGCTCCTCGGAAAGGGATGCGGGCAAGATGCCGTTCTTGAAGCAATTGTTGTAGAAAATGTCGGCGTAGCTCGGCGCGATGATCACGCGGAAACCGTAGTCTTTCACGCCCCAGGGTGCGTGCTCGCGACTCGAGCCGCAGCCAAAATTGGCGCGCGCCAATAAAACCGATGCGCCTTCGTAGCGCGGAAAATTCAGCACGAACTCCGGGTTCGGTTTTTCGCCCGGCAGATAGCGCCAGTCATAAAACAAAATCCGGCCAAATCCCTGCCGTGTCAGCGCCTTCAAAAACTGCTTGGGCACCATCTGGTCGGTGTCCACATTGACCTTGTCCAGCGGCATCACCATTCCAGTGTGCGTGTTAAACGGCTCCATGGTATTCAGTCTCCGACAATCTCAAAATTTGTAATGCTCTTGGAATCGGCCCAGCATGCAGAGTCTTTTCTCACGCGATCCGGACGATTCGTCGCAATTACGTCGTAAACGAGACCGCGACAATCCTCATGCTCACTGCGCTCACTGACTACCAGGACATTGATCTCGGCGACTTCACCGTCGCTGAATTCGATGCGAAGCCGTTTATCCTGAAGATCGCGCGTTAGTTGCATGCCAGTGTTAACCGAGCTCACTCGACGGATGAGACGTCAAGTGACCGCACGTCCACGAAGTGGCCGGCGATGGCGGCAGCGGCGGCCATTACCGGGCTGACGAGGTGCGTGCGGCTGTCTTTGCCTTGGCGGCCCTCGAAATTGCGGTTGCTGGTGCTGGCGCTGCGCTCGTGCGGCGGCAACACATCGGCATTCATGCCGATGCACATGCTGCAGCCTGCATCGCGCCACTCGAAGCCGGCATCGCGGAAAATTTTGTCGAGGCCTTCTTTTTCGGCTTGCGCTTTGATCCCGCGCGAACCCGGCACAATCAGCGCCTGCTTAATACTCTGCGCCACGTGCTTGCCTGCAACCAGATGCGCCGCAGCGCGCAAATCATCCAGACGCGAATTTGTGCAGGAGCCGATGAACACGCGGTCCACCGGAATGTCCACGATCGGCGTGCCCGCTTTCAGTCCCATGTATTTCAGCGCGCTCTCCGTGGCCTTCTGATCGTTGGGATCATGGAACGAGCCAGGCTCCGGGACGAGGCCCGTCACGCTCGTCACCATGCCTGGATTCGTGCCCCAGGTGACTTGCGGCGCGATGTCTTTCGCTTGCAGCTCGACCGTCATATCAAATCTTGCGCCGTCGTCGCTCTTCAGCTGCTTCCATCTTTCAACGGCTTCTTCCAGCGCTTTGCCGCGCGGCACAAATGGCCGCCCTTCCATGTAGGCAAACGTGGTGTCATCCGGCGCAATCATTCCGGCTCGCGCGCCGCCTTCAATGGTCATGTTGCAGACGGTCATGCGGCCGTCCATGCTCAAATCGCGAATCGCTTCGCCGCCATATTCCGCAACGTGGCCGGTGCCACCGCTGATGCCGATCTTTCCGATGATCGCGAGAATGATGTCTTTCGCAGTAACGCCGCGCGGGCGCTTGCCATGCACCAAAATGTGCAGCGTCTTGCTGCGCGATTGCACCAGGCACTGCGTCGCCAGAACGTGCTCGACTTCGCTCGTGCCGATGCCGAATGCCAGCGTGCCAAACGCGCCGTGCGTCGAAGTGTGGCTGTCGCCGCACACAATCGTCTGACCCGGCTGTGTCACGCCCAGCTCCGGCCCGATGATGTGCACGATTCCTTGGTTGCGGCTGTTCATGTCGAAGAGGCGCACGCCAGTCTCGCGGCAATTTTTTTCGAGCGCTTCAAACTGCAGCCGCGCGTCGGTATCAACAATAGGGAGAAGGCGATCTTTCTCGGTGGTGGGAACGGAGTGGTCCATCACGGCAAAGGTGAGATCGGGCCGCCGCACCTTGCGTCCTTCGGCCTTTAGCCCCGCGAAGGCTTGCGGTGAAGTGCCTTCATGAATGAGGTGACGGTCGATGTAAATGAGCGCGGGCTTTCCGGCCTCTTCGTAGACGACGTGAGAATCCCAAATTTTTTCGTAGAGTGTTTTTGGTGGCATGTCAGTTCGTCTCAGATTTTAACACTCCCGAAACATATGTCCAATCGACGGGTGTTGCGCTTACGGCTCAACGCACCGACGGCATCGTCAATCTTGACGGCGATCTTCGGCGCGACAAATGCAAAAGTCGCAGCGGCAGGAATGCTTGTGCTACTCCGCTGGCCGTGCCGAATGCGGCTAGCGCTTGATACTCACCGCAGCGGCGTCGGCTTCGTAGCCTTCGTCCTTTACCGCTTCGTCGGCTTTCGCGCGAAGCGTTTTTTCGTCGGCGTCTTTCGACGCTTTGTAGTGACGGCGGATAACTTCTGAGCCGCTTTCGATGCGGACCAGCCAGTCCGACTTCCCACCATCCCAGGAAACTTCCACTCGATCGGCGCGCATAAGAACCTCCAGGACTTTGGCGGGGATTGTAATCCAATTGAGGGTGGTAGAGAACCCCTTGTAGGAGGCGGCACCTGATAGGGTTGAAAGTTGCCCCCCCTCCGCTGTTTTTTGCAAGAATATGATTCGATGGGAGTCAGATGGTGGGGGTCTGCAAAAGATGTGATTCTAAAGGGGATAGGGACGGTTCGCGTCCTGCTGCGGCTGAAGGGAAGTCGAAGAAGGGAAGGTGTGAGCTGGCGATTTTGATCTCAAAGCGCGGCAAAAGGAAGGAGAAAAACGGTTTAACGCAGTGACACAGAGTCCGTAGAGGGCCGGGAAGGCGGATGGCGAATTCGGCGGAGGGAGGTGGTTGCGTTGAGAAATCACGGAGAATGGTAACATTAAAGTTACTACATGTCAACAGAAATAATTATTACTGAACAGGTTATTCGAACGAGATGGCGAGGATTGGAATGCGAGCGGCGGAAGCTGAATGATCGGAAGGAGTTAACTGGGGGTTGGAGACTTTGTCACGGCTGTGGAAATGTGTGGAAAACGCAAAAGGCCAACCATTAAAAAACGACGCTGAGGTAACAAACACGGCAGTTTGAACGATTCCCTAAAAAGGGCGTCACTTCTGCATTCCGGGCAGGGCGTGGACATGAGCTGTCCGGAATGTCGATTTGGGCCACAAGAATCAGCGACTGTCCCGCATGGAAACTTTGAAAGTGCCTCTTATGGCACAGACGCGGCATTGTGAGCCGGTCTAGGCTTAGCTGTTCGAGGGAACAGAGACAGAGATAACGAGGTGAACTTATGCGTGGATTTCGATTTCTGATGATAGCTGTTGTTGCTGCAGGCTGCTTTACAGCAGCAGTACCGAAAGCGGCGGCTCAGGTCAAGGTCGAGGTCGGAGTAGCTCCGGAATGCCCCTACGGCTACTATGACGTCGCTCCTTATGACTGTGCTCCAACCGGCTACTACGGTCCAGAATGGTTTACTGGCGACGTGTTCGTCGGCGCTGGCCCGTGGTTTCACGGCAAGACCGAGTTCCGAGGCAATGTAGACAACAGTTTCGATCCGCAGAAGGGCTATAAAGGCCCAAAGCCAGGCCGTGGCGAAAAAGCCGAACCAACAAAGCGTGTCGATAAAGACCACTTCAAAGGAAACGAAGAGCGCGATGGACGTGGCCACGCCACTGAGCCAAAGCACTAAGCCACATCGGACTGATGCGACGGGGGAGACAGACTAGCGAAGCATGGGAACGCTCGCTCTAAGAGTGTTTCGCTCGCCTTGAAATAAATGGTTGGTTAGAGGTAAAAAACACGCAAAAGTCAAAGGCCCCACACGTAAAACCGACGTGTGGGGCATCCCCTTTTTCAACGGTTTCTTCGCGACGCTCGGCGCTGATGACTACGCTGGAGTCGAGGATTAGTCCCATGCGGGCGGAGTCAGCGGCTCTCGGTGGCTTTCGATGGCGGCTTCGACGTCCTTCGCGAAGCCTTCATCGAGTGTTGCGGTCGAGCTATGTTCGCGGGCCCGGCGAAGTGATTCCGACAGCAACCGCACAGAAGACTCAGCCGGGCTGATCACAGCAACAGGGTGAGCGTCCTTTTCAATGACTACTTCCGTGCCCGCGCGCACGCGGGCCAAGAGGGAGGCGAAGTCACTGGCCGCGTCCGCTTCCGAAATATGGATGACGTTCTTAGCCATAACCTGATTATACATCGATGACGCGCAGGCTAAACGATTGAAGTTGGAGATCGGAAAGGAAGCGGAGGGAGAGGGTCTAAGGCCCCCCTTGCAAAACCGAACCGGCAAGGATGGCCACCGCGGAAAAAGAGAAAGTCAAAATCTTCTCTGCTGGACAGTGGCCAACCCGCCGCTCTCCTTAATGAGGCCGACCGCCGCCGGAAGCGCTCAAAGAAGCTGAAGCCGCTGGGGCCGATGACGAGCCGGAACTCGACGAGCCCCGACTGCTGAAGCCGCTTCCGCCGCCCCCGGCGCTGGCGCTCGAAGAATGCGAATAGGACCCGCCTGAGGATCCGCCGGAGGATCCACCAGAGGAACTTCCGGAGGAATGGGAGCTGAAGGAGTGTGAGCCGGAACTCCCGCCGCCGGTGTAAGTAGCCGCAACGGTAGTGCGGGCAAAGGACTCGGCGTAATGGCCCGGGCGCTCGCTGGCGAAGGTCGCAACTTTGCCGCTGGACGCGATTCCGCCGATGGGAACATTGCGGGCCTTCACACCAGAAGTAGAGGCCGCTGGCATCATGAACTTCTGTGTTTTGTAATCATAGGTAATTTGTGGAGTGGCGAGCCGTCCATTGGAGAACGCAATGCCGCGGGATGATTCCTGCGTCAGGTGCGCGCGAATTTCCGGCGCCGAAGCGAGGACCGGATGGGGAGCAATTCGCTCGTTCCATTCTCTTGGCGTGCGCTCGATGAAAGTAAGTTTTTGGGAGGGATTCCATGCGATGCGTTGGGGCGGCTCCCCTGGTTTGGCAGGAGCGAGAAGAATCCCATTCTTCAAGTTGATGGGCGGTTTGCCCTTAACGTCGCCCGGATGGCGAGGCACAAAACCGACGCGATCACCTACACGAACTAAAACAGGATGCGGCGGATGGACGGGGTGCACAACCGGTTTGCACTGCTTTCCCAGGCACTTCGGTGGCGGAGGCGGAAGCACCATGGCGTAGTGGCCGCGATGGTGAATCCAGCTCCGCTGGTAGCAGGACGACCAGAGCGAAGCTCGAAAAGACGCATTTGAGCCCGCCCGGGACTTGCGGCGGAGCAATTCGCGAAGCTCCTCAGGAGTATGCGCAATTCGGGAAACGGTTGTATAAGTGGTGGAGAAATCGCATGCGTCGCCGCTCAGTTGGGCTTCTTGCCACTGAACGACTTGGGGCTTGAAATTTGTATTGGGGGAAGCGGGCTGCGGTGTTTGCGCTTGCCGCGGCACTGCACTCGCTTCCGGAGCTTGCGTGGATTGTTCCTCGGTCGGCTCCCAACAGGTGCCATAGGGTTCGCACGCGAAGAAAGAGCCATGCTGGTAGAGACCATCCAGTCCTGGTACAGGGGAGGGAAGTCCCGACGCTTTGAGTGCGGCGGCCATCGTGTCCTTCTTTTCTTGCACGCGCGCTTCGATGAGTTGGTTCCAGTCTTCTCCCGCGAAGGGCTCAGTATCCGACTGGAATTGAGTATTTTGCGTTTGCGGTGTGGCCGGCAATTCCATCTCAAGAGATTTAGATACTAAGCGGCTCACCGGAAGTGCTGTAGCCTGGGGGGCGCCGAAATCGTGGAAGCTTCCGGCGGTTGCGTCGAACTGTTTTACGTCATTGAAGTCCGCCGGGCGAAGATCAGCCGACGGCGAGCTCGCGTGAGAACTGGCAATCGCCAGGATTGAGCCACCTCGGAAAAAAACGGTCTGCCCCCTGGCAATCCCGAGGTTGGATGCTCCCTTGCGAGTAAGATTGTCGATCTTGCGTCCGAGAGGGGTGATTCCGGTGGAGTCGAAGTAGGTATCAACACGAAGAAAATAATTGTGCGAGCTCAAGAAATGGATTCCGTCCGTGGGCGTCTCGATGGAAAAAGACTCGTTTTCGGCGAGTTGCAGCCAGAAGGCCGCAGTGCCCGTGGGCAAGGTCGCATGCGTTGTGATGCGGTCGCTCGAAGTAGAGAGTTCGGGAAAGAGAATGAGGGAATTCTCCGCGAGGAACACCGTTGAGCCATCTTCAAATTCAATTTCGGCGGTGCCCTTTTCAGTGGCCAGGGCAAAACCCTGTTCGATGGGTTGGCCGATTTCCGCCTGCTCCCAGGGCTGGTTCATATTGATGTGCTTGCCGTCGCCTCGTGAGAGGCGGACGTCGCCTTGCACTTGCGAGATGCGGACCTCGCGAGACTCGCGGTCGGAAGATGCCCGCAGCGCGAAAGGGAGAGTCACGGAAGATATGGAAATAGCGAGGAGGAAGAAGAACCGGATAGTGGCTGGCTTCATGGGACCTCCCTCGATCGGGATTGGGGGCCTGCTGCTAGGACGCATGTGGGATGTTTGCGGTTTCGTTACTTATCGACGACCTTTTTTGGCGTCTTAGCGGAGAGTAAGTCGAGCCGCAAAAGAGGGCATGATTTATCGTGCCCCTACAAAGGAGCAGAACCGACCTAAAGGTCGGCCACTACAGAATGCCTGGCGGCGCGGGTTAGTGGCCGCCGCCGGAGAGTTCGCGGACGATGTCGGAGACGAATTTTTTGGCGTCGCCGAAGAGCATCATGGTGTTGTCGAGGTAATACAAGGGGTTGTCGATGCCAGCGAAACCGGCGGCCATGCTGCGCTTGATGACCATGACGGTGCGGGCTTTGTCGACATCGATGATGGGCATGCCGAAGATGGGGCTGGATTGATCGGTGCGAGCGGCGGGGTTGGTGACGTCGTTTGCGCCGATGATGAGGGCGACGTCGGTTTGCGGCAGGTCGCCGTTGACCTCGTCCATCTCTTTCAAACGGTCGTAAGGAATGTCGGCTTCGGCGAGAAGCACGTTCATGTGGCCGGGCATACGACCGGCGACAGGGTGAATGCCGAATTTAACGTCGATGCCTTTTTTGCTGAGGATGTCATAGAGTTCGCGGACTTTGTGCTGGGCTTGGGCGACGGCCATGCCGTAGCCGGGGACGATGACTACGGTGTTGGCGGCGCCGAGGATCGCGGCGGCGTCTTCTGGAGAGGCGCTCTTCACCGCGCGCTCTTCTTTGGCGCCGGCGGCGGTGGCTTGGACTTGGCCAAACGCGCCGAAGAGGACGTTGGTGAAGGAGCGGTTCATGGCTTTGCACATGATGACGGAGAGGATGAAGCCGGAAGCGCCGTCAAGAGCGCCGGCGACGATGAGTACTTTGTTGTTGAGCACGAAGCCAAGAAGGGAAGCGGAGAAGCCGGCGTAGGAGTTCAAGAGAGAGATAACGGTGGGCATGTCCGCGCCGCCGATGGGCGTGACGAGCATGATTCCGAAGATCAGGGCCACGCCGATCATGATGGGGAAAAGAAACGTCATCTCAGGATGAATCACGAGAGCGACTACAAGTCCAAGGGCGGCGGCCAGGACAGTGAGGCTGACGTAGTTCTGTCCTTTGTAAGTGATGGGCCGCTGCGGGAGGATTTCTTGCAGTTTGCCGGCGGCGATCAAACTGCCGGTAAAGGTGAGCGAGCCGATGATGACTTCAAGGCCGATTTCAGCCATCTGGAAACGGGGAACGCCGGGAGCGGCAATGTAATATTCGGCGATACCGATCAGTGCGGCGGAGAGCGCGCCGAATGCGTGGCTCAACGCGGTTCGCTGGGGAACCGCGGTCATCTTCACCATGCCGAGGGGGACGCCGACCGCAGCACCGATGATGAGCGTGATGATGATCCACTTGAGCTGGGTGACCTGTGGATCGTACAGAGTGGCGACGACAGCGATGGCGGAAGCGATTTCGCCGACGACAACGCCGCGCTTGGCGGTGACCGGCGAGCCGAGCCACTTGATGGCTAGAATGAAGCCGATAGCGGCGGCAATGTAGGTGAAATCGATGATCTGCTGGAGGTCGGCTGGGCTCATGACTTTTTCGCCGCCTTGCCAGTCTTGAACATGCTGAGCATGCGGTCGGTGATGACGAAGCCGCCGACCATGTTGCTGAAGGAAGCGGCGACAGCGACCAAGCCGAGCATGGTGGCGAGACGCGTCTCGTGCCGTCCAGCAATGATGATGGCGGCGACCACGACGATGGCGTCGAGAGCGTTCGTCAACGACATCAGCGGAGTGTGAAGCAACGGCGAAACGCGTTTAATCAGCTCTATCCCTAAAAATGCGGATAGGATGAACACAAACAGACTGGAAATAAAATCCGCGGGCATCCATGCCTCCTTAAGATTTGGCTGCCAGCGCCGGCAGCTTATAAATTTCGCGCAGCCTGGCGCTTACAATTTCTCCACCCTGGGTCAAAAGCGTTTCGCGCACGATTTCGTCTTGCTGATTGATCTGAAGCTTGCCCTCTTTGATCATGTAGAGAAGAAAGGTGGCAACGTTTTTCGCATACATTTGGCTGGCGTGATAGGGAACGGTGCTGGCCAGGTTGATGGAGCCGATGATAGTTACGCCATGTTCTTCCACTTTTTCGCCGGCGCGCGTCAGTTCGCAATTCCCGCCGCGCTCTGCGGCGAGATCGACGACCACGGAGCCGGGAGCCATGCCGTCGACCATTTCTTTGGTCACCAGAATGGGTGATTTTTTTCCGGGGATTACGGCGGCGGTGACGACGACATCGCTTTCGGCGACTACTTTTCCGAGCAGTTCGCGCTGCTTTTTGTAAAATTCTTCCCCCTGCGCCGTCGCGTAGCCGCGCGCGTCCTGTGCGTCTTTTGCTTCCACCGCGATTTCCACGAAGCGTCCGCCGAGGCTCTGCACTTGTTCTTTCACCGCAGGCCGCAAATCATACGCGGAGACTACGGCTCCCAGCCGGCGGGCGGTGGCGATGGCTTGGAGGCCTGCTACACCGCAGCCGATGATAAAAACTCGAGCAGGGGTGATGGTTCCCGCCGCAGTGGTGAGCATTGGGAAGAGTTTGGGGAGAGTGTCAGCAGCGATCAACACAGCTTTGTAGCCGCTGATCGTGGCCATGGAGGAGAGCGCGTCCATGCTCTGAGCGCGGGTGGTACGCGGCATCAGCTCGATCGAAAAAGCTGTCACGCCTTTCGAGGCGATCTCTTGAAGAGTGTCAAGCGATCCCAGTGGGCGCAAGAAACCTATGAGCGCTTGATTGGGGCGATAGAGCGGGACATCGGCTTTGCCGGTCTTGTCGTTCGAACCGTAGCAGAGCACTTGAACGACGATATCCGCGGCGCCGAATACATCCGCGCGCGTGGGAAGAATCTTGGCGCCCTTGGCAGCGTAGTCTGCGTCCAGGTAGCCCGCCTCTTTTCCCGCGCCAGCTTCGACCACAACTTCGAGTCCTGCCTTGGTGAGGCTGGGAATGACCGCGGGCACTATGGCCACCCGCCGCTCCCCCGGAAAACTTTCTCGTGGCACTCCGACAATCATGAAACTTCCTCCGGTATTCTCTCCGCTACTTTCTGCATCACTTCCAAACTTGACCACGATCCCAGTTTTGTTTCAGCCGCGCGGCATTCTACATCGAATTGCCGCGGAGACGAGCCGAAACTTGACAGTGGAATCGGATACGTTCTACCCCGCTCCGGCTGCTTTGCCAGGGACGAAGTAGACCTCTTCGAACGTCGAGCCCTTTTGCCAGCCGGCGCGCGTCAAAATGCCTTGGCCGTTTTCGCACATGCTGGGGTGGCCGCAGAGATAGCCCGTGGTGCTCTCGGGTTTCAAGCCCCACTCGCTGACGTACAGGCGAACGAGATCGTCGACGCGGCCAGTCTGGCCTTCCCAGGGTGTGTCTTCCCAAGGACGGCTAATCGTAGCGACATACTTGAACCAGGGAACTTCGGCGGCGATGCGCTCGAGCTCTTCGCGATAACCGAATTCCCAGGACCGGCTTCCGCCCTGTATGCAGAAAAATTTATGCGGACCGGGCATGGGGTCGCCGCCATTTTTCCAGTCTTTAAAAAGGGTGCGCACATAGCTGACGAACGGAGCGATGCCGGTCACGGTGGCCAAAAGAAGATGATTGGTGCGGCCACTCTTCAAATCGAGCGTGAAGCGCCCCTTGGAGATTTTGCGGCAGAGTAGTTTGTCGCCGACCTGCAGATTGTACAGCTTCGGAGTGAGTTCGCCTTGGGGTACAAGCTCGATGAAAAACTCGAGGCCTTCTTCGTACGGAGAAGAAACAATGGAGTAGGCGCGTTCGATGCGTTTGCCCTCGTGATCAACGCCGAGAGTAGCGTACTGCCCTGCCTTGAAGGGAAAAGACCCGCCGGGATCCACGCGGATCAACCACAAATCTTCCGACAAATCCTTTCGCTCGATGACGCGCGCAGTGAAATGCTTGTCCGTAGGCAGAGCCAACCTCGTAAACCTCCATTGATAGATGTATAGATGGGTTGCTTCAAAGAATGACCGGGTGGACCTGCTTCGTGCTATGCCCGGCGCCGTGGAATCGATACCCTACCCCCGGGAATGGATTGATTCTGTCGATCTAACCCTGCTGATGACTCACGTTGATGGAAAAGCTCCAGGGCGCCGACCTGAATTGAAAAGCGACCCAGAACCCCAACGGGCGGCATTGTACACCCGCTCGGTCGTTTTGCGCGTGCGAGATTGATTTCTAGAGGGGTGGTGGGAAGTAACGGCCAGAACGGACGGCGCATAAGCACGATGGGGGTTTGGTTAGAGATGTTCAAAGGGACGAAGATAGAGGCAGAGACTGTGAGAGCCCGAGATCGTCTTTTTTGAAACATTTTGGGGTGCCGCATACGTCTAAACTTTGACGCTAAGGGTATGGCGCGTCTGCCGCATTACCCTCCCAGGCAAACATAGTCGAGGTTTGCAGTTCGCGTTAGATTGCAGGAGACATCGATGGAATGGCAGGAAAAGGGGCGCCACCGGCGCTGGAGGGTGATGGTTGTAAGTGTTTGCGTTGGGCTTGGCGCGGCGTATGGAGTGCATGCGCGTACCGCTTCGGACTTCGTAGATACAGCGCAACAGAGCGCGCCGGCGGCGGCGCCGAATCCGGCCACCCGGCCGGTGGGAACCATCAAGACCATTTCGGGGAAGACCATTGTATTGACGACCGATGCAGGAACCGAAGTCACGATTCAGGTGCAGGATGACGCCCGCTTGCTGCGCATCGAGCCCGGCGAGAAGGATCTGAAGAATGCCGCTCCGCTTCAACTGACAGATTTGCAGACAGGTGACCGCATTTTGGTCCGCGGCAAATTCGCCGACGATGGCAAAGCGCTGCTTGCTGCGTCCGTAATCGCGATGAAATCCGCCGATATTGCCGCAAAACAGACCCACGAGCGGGCCGAATGGCAGATGCACGGAGTGGGCGGGTTGGTCAAAGGCATCGACGCAATTGGCGGCATCATCAAGATTTCTACAAACGCCCAGGGTGCGGCCAAGGAAGTTACCGTCCAGATTTCGAAGCAGACCATCCTTCGCCGCTATGCCCCGAACTCCGTAAAGTTTGACGACGCCAAGCCCGCGGCGATCGATCAAATCAAAGTCGGCGACCAACTGCGTGCGCGTGGAACGCGAAATGCCGATGGCACGGCATTTTCCGCCGATGAAGCAGTCTCCGGAACCTTTCGCAACATAGCTGGGACCGTCGGTGCGATCGACGCAGGGGCAGGAACCGTAACGGTCATGGATTTGGTGACGAAGAAACCCGTCATTGTGAAAGTGACTTCCGATTCCCAGCTTCGCAAGTTGCAACCGGCGATGGCCCAGATGATTGCCATGCGGCTCAAAGGCACACCCGCCGATGCAGCGGGAGCCACTGGCGCCCCTAGCGCTGGTGCATCGGCACCAACGCCGAAACCTGCGGATGCGGCGCCGGGTCGACAAGCCGGAGGACAGAGCGGGCAGCCAGGCGGGCAGGGCGGCGCCGGTCGCGCACCCGGAGCAGCGGGTGGAGCGCGCAGCGGAGACATGCAGCAGATGATCAGCCGCCTGCCGCCGACCACGCTTACGGATTTGCAGAAAGGCGATGCCGTGATGATCGTCACCACTGAAGGAACGCAAGAGAGCGGCATCACGGCCATCACACTGCTTGCCGGAGTGGAACCCCTACTCCAGGCAACCGGAGCGTCCAGCATTCTGACGCCGTGGACGATGAGTGGCGCTCCCGGCGGAGATGCAGCACCTTGAAGAGAAAGCGCGCCAACATGAAAAACGGAGTCAAGTCAGGAGAAGGAATGAGATTTGGGTTGATGTATCGCTGGATTGTTTTCATCGGTGTTCTACTTCTTGCCGCGTCGGTAGGGAGTGCGGCGCAATCCCCGACGGCTACGGGAACATTGCGCGGCCAGGTGACGGATCCATCCGGAGCGGCCATCCCCAATGCGACCGTGCTGGTCACCACGGCCACCGTTGCAAACACGTCCACGACCAACAAGGAAGGCATCTTTGAAGTGACAGGACTGGCTCCGGGGAAGTACGGCGTGAAGGTAATCTCCGATGGATTCAAGTCGTTTGAGCTGGCGGGGATTGATGTCACGGCGGGGCAGACGCAGAAGTTGAACATTCAGCTCACCATCCAAGTGCAAGAAGAAAAAGTGGAAGTCACGGACACCACGACGAAGGTGGACGTGAATCCGGAAAACAATGCCGGCATGGTGGTCATGCAAGGAAAAGATCTTGACGCGCTGTCCGATGATCCCGACGAGTTGCAGTCCGAATTGCAGGCGCTGGCAGGACCGTCGGCTGGTCCTAATGGCGGGCAGATTTATATCGACGGATTTACCGCTGGGCAGTTGCCGCCCAAGGCCTCGATTCGAGAGATTCGCATCAATCAGAATCCATTTTCCGCAGAATACGACAAGCTCGGTTATGGGCGAATCGAAATTTTGACCAAGCCCGGAACCGATCAGTTTCACGGCCAGGTTTTTGTCACCGGAAACACGGAGGCATTCAACTCGAAAAACCCGTTCTTGGATTTGCCTGCGGGAACTTCAGAACCTGGGTACGACACAACGCAATTCAGCGCGAATGTGGGTGGTCCTCTCAGTAAGAAGGCCTCGTTTTTCTTCAACATCGAGCGCCGCAGCATCAGCGATTTGAATGTCGTGAGCGCGCAGATCGTCAATCCCACCACGTTTGCGATCGAACCTTTCAGCGACGCCGTGCCGAATCCCAGGACGCGGCTCAACTTGAGCCCGCGCCTGGATTACCAGGTGACGCAGGGGAACACGCTTAGCGTTCGTTACCAGTACTGGCGGAACGATGAGACCAACGACAACGTGGGGCAGTTCAATCTTTTTTCGCAAGCGACGAATTCCCTTAATACAGAAAGCACGCTGCAGGCCACGGACACGCAGATCGTCAGCCCTTCCATCATCAACGAAGTTCGATTCCAGTATGTTCACGAAGGCGCAAGCAGCACACCCACAGTGACGACTCCGGCGATTAACGTTTCGCAAGGTTTTGTTGCGGGTGGCGCCACCAGCGGCACTTCCAAAGACACGCAGAACCGCTACGAACTCCAAAACATCGTTTACGTGAACCACGGCAAGAACGCATGGAAGCTCGGCGGGCGCCTCAGGGACACGGTCGATGCAACGGCGTCCAACAACACGTTTAACGGCGTCTATTCGTTTGGGGCAAGGCTCATGCCGGGGTGCGTGCCGACAACAGCCGACAATTGTGAGATTACGCCGCTTGAAGCGTACCAGATTATGCTCCAACAGACTGCTTCCGGGTTCACGCCCCCAAATGTGCAGAACGCGATCAATTTGGGCGGCGGAGCCAGTTATTACTCGCTAAATTACAACACCGCCGGAACTGCAGCGACTCGCGTCAACTGGTTCGACGCTGCCCTCTTCCTGCAAGACGACTTCAAATGGCGGCCAAATCTGACATTGAGTTACGGGATCCGCTATGAGACACAGAACAATTTAGGTGACCATGGCGATTTTGCTCCGCGCGTTGGCCTCGCCTGGGGACTGGATGGCAACGGGAAAAATAAATCGCCAAAAACGATCCTGCGGCTGGGCTTCGGCATGTTTTACGACCGGTTCTCGGAAAATCTGGTTTTGCAGCAGGAATTGGCCAACGGTTACATCCAACAGCAGTTTCTGATTGCGAACCCGGCGTTCTTCAATCCCAATCAGGTGATTCTCCCAAGTGATCCGAGTTTTCCCACAACTGCGGCCTCCTCGGAAACCGTTTACGTGAAAAATCCGAATCTTCGCACTCCGTATACCATGCAGACGGGAGTGACGATCGAGCGGCAGCTGTCAAAATTCGCGAATTTGTCGGTGACCTACCTGAATTCGCGCGGCAACCACCAGCTCTTCTCGAATGTATTTCCGCCAAACACACCGGGTGCGCCGCTGCCGCCTGGATTTAATCCGAACGACATCGTCTATCAGTACACCTCCGAGGGAGTCTTCAAGCAGAATCAGCTGATCGTGAACGGCAGCGTCCGCTTGCCGGCAGCGAACGGATTCATCAAGGATCTTTCGCTGTTCGGCTACTACACGCTGAACCACGCGAACAGCGACACCGGCGGCGCCGGTTATGTCCCCTCTATTCCGGGAGATATCAGCGCCGATTACGGGCGAGCGTCGTTTGACATTCGGCAGCGGCTCTTTTTTGGCGGCACGATTGGGGCCCCTTATGGGATTCGTTTGAGCCCATTTCTGATTGTTCAATCTGGGATCCCGTTTAACATTACGACGGGGCAGGACGTCTACGGAGACGCCCAGTTCAATACACGCCCCTCCTTCGCAACCTGCGGCACCGGCTCGGCGACGAATGTGGTTCAGACCGCCTATGGTTGTTTCAACACGCTTCCTCAGCCCGGAGAGGCGCCGATTCCTATCAATTATGCAACCTCGCCGGGGCGCTTTTCTCTGAATCTGCGGGTGAGCAAGACCTTTGGCTTTGGGCAAAAGAAAGAACCTGTCGCTTCGGGCGGCCCGGGAGGAACAAGCACGTTTGGCCGGGGGCCAGGTGGGGGAGGCGACCACGGCGGCGGTCCGCGCGGCGGCGGAGGAATGGGCGGTATGTTCGGAGGAAGTCCAACCAACAAGCGCTACAATTTGACGCTGAGCGCGAACGCGCGAAATCTCTTCAACAACGTGAACTACGGAAACTACATAGGCAATCTGAGCTCGCCGCTTTTCGGCCAGGCGAATTCGCTGGCCGGGCAGCCATACTCTTCTTCGACGGCGAATCGCCGCATCGACTTGCAGCTTCAATTCACGTTCTAACGCGCAGGCGAGTTAGAATGTTGCGGGCACGCTCTTGACCGGCGCGCCCGATGGGACCATGAAGCGGCGCAAAAAGAAAATTCTGGATGTTGGCACCGAGGCGCGACGAGCGGCTCGCAATTCTGGGATCGCGCCTGCGGCCACTCGCGTGATCGCGGATAAGCGTACTCGCCCTGCCAAGCACAAGAAAAAGTGGCTGGAGAAAGAGGCGGAGTAGAACCACGGAGCTTCCAGAAAAGTGCGGCGTTCGCTGATTTGTCAATAGGTCCGGACCGGACCTAGTTTTTCGACCCTCATCCAGGTTTGTGAGCAGGAACGGACTCGTCCGGGCGGAAAAGCGCGGCGGGAGCGATCTTCTTGCGCCCCGCAAGCTCCTCGGCGATCGATTCCAAATCTTTTTTGTCGAATCCCATGCAACTGATTTTTACGGTGCCATCGCTCTCGATAAGAAAAATCGTCGGGACGTTAGTGAGGCCGTAGGCGTTCGAAGCCAAGTAGCCCTTTTGCTTTTCATCGAGCACTATCGGAAATGTGGTGCCGAACTCTTTGCCAAATTCTTTTGTGTCGCTGGTATCGTCCTGCGAAATGCCGAGGAAAGTGGCGCCGTCGCCCCCGTAACGCTGGTAGAGGCGCTCGAGATAAGGAAACGTGAATTGGCAAACGGGGCAGGAAACTTTGAAGAACGCGGCCACGACGGGGCCTTGTTGCCTTAGTTTGTCGAGCGAATACTCTTTTCCATCGAGCGCCCTGAGCGAAAATCTGGGTGCCGCATTTCCTGCCACGATGTGAGTCATCTGCTTGTTCACCCCCAACCAACGCGAAACGCGTTTCAAAATCGCCATATGAAAATTGTAACGCAGTCTTCAAACACGCGCTCCATCAAGCGACTGTTGAATTAATGCGCCTGCCTCGTGGCGTAAGCCAGTCCGGCTTGTGCGCGTTTATCATTCGGATCTTGCTTCAAAATACTTTCGAAAGTCGCCTGAGCGTCTGGGTAATGCCGTCCTCCCAGTTGTGCCTGACCGAGCGAAAAAGCTGCGCCGCGTAGTTGCGGATCGAGCGCGAGCGCCCGCTGGAACTCAGGAATTGCGGAGTCGTACTCGTCCTTGGCAAGCGAAATCTGGCCAAGTCCAAAATGCGCGAAAGCATTCTTCGGGTTTTGCTCTTCCAAGGACTTGAAAAAGGTCGTCGCTGCACCGACCATCCCGAGCTGTATATAGAGTGTTCCAAGCTCCTGTTGGTACCTGGCGTTCTTGGGATTCGTATCGTATGCCTTTTGTAGCTCTGCGATCGCTTCGGGGTACTGGGTTTTGACCAGGTACGCCCTGGCAAGCAGTTCGTGGCCGGGAGCGAACCCCGGCTCGTGCGCGGTTAAGTGCTGCAGTTGCGTTAGTGCTTCGTCCGTCTTCTTCTGAGCCAGCAACTGTTCTGCGCTTGTAAGTTCGCTCACTTCGGAATTAAGTTTCTTGGCTGCGACGGCGGAGCCGACGAGCACGATTGCTGAGGATATGGCCACGAGCGTTAGCCGCGTGCGGCGCGAAGATTCGCTGGCGCTCGCGGCCGGCAGCACCGCGCCCACGGCGAGGCCCATCACGAGACCGCCGATGTGCGCGGCGTTACTGATCCCTGGAAGCGCTCCAAACGCCAGGTTGTACGCAATGAATGTGCCCAGGCTCCCTAGCATTTTGCTGTTGATCGTCAGGTGAGACGGAGTCTTCTTCAATTTCACGTAGGCAACCAGCACGCCGGCCATTCCAAAAATTGCGCCGGACGCTCCTGCGCTCGCCCCCATCGGGTGCCAGTAGACGCTCGCGATACTCGAGAAAATACCGCTCACAAAATAGGCAAGCACGTAGGAGACGCGCCCCATCAATTGCTCGGCAGCCCGGCCCAGATTCCAGAGACACCACATGTTCAGTCCGATGTGAACAATACCGAAGTGCACAAACATGCTGGTGAGCAGCCTCCACCATTGCCCATTGAACGTGAGGCGGCCGACGTCCGCGCCGAACGCAATCGCTTGCTCTGGCGATGGCAAGAGGAACGATACTCCTCGCAGCACCATGATGAGGAACACCAGCGCGTTCAATCCAATCAGCACTGTCGTGATAGGGAAGGAAGCCGTGACAATTGTTCCTTGAGGAGGAATCGGGATTCCCGCGCGCGCCATCTGCGCCAGGCGCTCGTCGCACTCCGGACAGTTCAGCGAATGCGGCGAATCGCCGAAGTTGCGTTCAAACTCTCTTCCGCACTGTGGACATCGTTGCATAGGGCTGGAAATGATAACAGTTTTTGGGAAATGTCCGCCTGCTCCGAGAAGCGGCGAAGGAAACTGGCATCAGTGAATTTGTTTGGTCTTGCGTTGCATGTAATCCATCAACAAGTACTGGCCTAGCGTGTAAGGCGTGGTGAAATATGCCTTTCCGCGGCACATCTCCGTGATTTTCTGGACGAAGTGCACGAGGCTGTAATCGCTGGCGAGCATGAAAGTATTGATCATGATGCCCGCGCGTTTGCACTTGTTGACTTCTTCGAGCGTCTGGCCGACGACGAACGGATCGAGGCCGAACGCATTTTTGTAGATGCGGCCGTCTTCGAGAGTAAGCGCGGAGGGCTTCCCGTCGGTAATCATGATGATTTGGCGCATATCCTTTTTCTGGCGGAGCAAAATACGCTGCGCCATGCGAAGACCCTCACGTGTGTTGGTGTAATACGGGCCGACCTGGACACGCGCTAGTTCGCCGATGGGAACTTCTTCAGCGCTATCGTGAAACAGCACAAGGCTCAGCGTGTCGCCGGGATATTGCGTGCGGATAAGATGAGAGAGCGCCATGGCAACTCGCTTGGCGGGAGTGAAGCGGTCTTCGCCGTAAAGAATCATGCTATGGCTGCAATCGAGAAGAACGACGGTCGCGCATGAGCTGTGGTATTCACACTGATGGACCATCAGGTCCGAATACGTCATGTCGATGGGAACTTTCGCGCCTTGCCGGCGCACGGCGTTGAAGAGCGTTTCGCTGACGTCGAGATTCAGCGTGTCGCCAAATTCGTAGGGCCGCGAAACGCCGCCGGATTCGATGCCGGTCGAAAGATCGCGCGTATCGTGTCGCCCAAAGCTGCTTCGCCCGAGTGAACCGAGAAGATCCTGCAGCGTCTTGAAGCCGAGAAAGTCGATGGTCTTGTCCGTGATCTCGAAACGCGCCTCCGGCTGCTTTTCGTGAGGCTGGCCGAGTTGGCCGCGCGCGGAGGTCTGCGGAGGCGGCGTAACTTGCGGAGGCTGCTGCGGGTTGATGAAACCCTCCTGCGCGAGACGCTCCATTAGTTTCTCGATCAGATCTTTGACTGCCTGATTGTTATGCGCGTCAGGATTTTGCAGCATTTCGCGCAATTCTTCGCTCATCGTGTCATCGGGCAGCAGGTCGCCTTCTTGCAGCGCGCGGAGAATAGCTTGGCGAAGCGCTTCCATCGAGCGGTCCGGGTCCATCTGCGAAACACCATAGAATTGCGATTCGAATCCGCTCTGGAGGAAAAAATCGCCCATGCGTTTGACGAGTTCTTCGAGGTCGATGGAATCGGCCGGTTCACCAGTGTATTTGCCGTAGCGGATGAATTTCATCGGAGACTGTGCCTCAGTTTCAAAGCGAAAACCAAATTTCAAATTACTTCCATCACCTTAACTCTTCTCTCTTCCTTCAACTTTGAACTGTAGACTTTAAACCTCGAAAACGTTGCCGCGCTCTGTCTATGGATCATCAGTTGAATTGCCGCCGCGGCGGCCGTCCCGGATTTTCGCGCGGTTCCGGCTGCTGCTTCGGTTTGTCCGCGTAGAACCCGCGCTCTTCGCTGCGGCCGATCCGGCGATGCGCCCAGAGGCCCTCGAGAATCATTTCTGCGGCGGAAGCGGCTGCGGCAGCATCTTTTCGATCTTGCACGCCGAGCCGGCCAACGTGTTCCATCAAGCCTTGAATTTTCGACAGTTGCTGGTAGCGCTCCGAAGTGGTGGCAACCTCGGGGAGCTTTAGTTCCCCGCCGATTTCAAACCATTGGATGACCGGTTGAAAACTGACTTCGGCGAAATACTTGCTGAACACGCGGCCGACGGCGGTGCGAATCAGTTCGCGAGCGATAGTATCCGCTCCTTTCAGTTCGCCTTCGTATTCCAATTCCATTTTCCCCGTGATTGCAGGAAGCGCGGAGTAGACATCGGCAATCCGCGCAACGACTGATTTTTCGCCGGTGCGTGCAGCACGCTGCTCGGCGCTGCTGACCAGGCTCTCGAGCGTGGTAATCGGCAGCCGCTGACTGACGCCGGAACGTCGGTCAACCCGCTTATCCTCGCGCGCTTGAAATGCAATTTCTTCCACGACATGGCGAAGATACGCGGGAACCTCGACCTTGCGGCCCGCATCGCGGACCACCCAGGATTCCTGCGCGGTGATGGCCATGCCTTCTTCCAGCGTCGAAGGATAGTGCGTGCGAATCTCGGCGCCGATGCGATCCTTGAGCGGCGTGATGATTTTGCCGCGGGCGGTGTAATCCTCGGGATTCGCCGTGAACACAATAAGCACGTCCAGCGGGAGGCGCAACGGGTAGCCCTTAATCTGAATGTCGCCTTCCTGCATGATGTTAAACAAGCCGACCTGGATCTTGCCGGCAAGATCCGGAAGCTCGTTGATCGCGAAGATGCCGCGATTGGCGCGGGGCAGCAGGCCGTAGTGGATCGTGAGCTCGTCGGAAAGATCGCGGCCACCGCGCGCGGCGCGGATGGGATCGACGTCGCCAATAATGTCGGCCATCGTTACGTCAGGCGTTGCGAGTTTTTCGACGTAGCGCTGATCGCGCGGCATCCAGGCGATTGGTGTTTCGTCGCCTTCCGCCGCGATTTTTTCCCGGCAAGCGCGGCAAATCGGCCGTAGCGGATCGTCACTGATTTCGCAGCCCACCACGACGGGGATTTCTGGATCAAGGAACTGCGCTAATCCTCGAAGGATCCGGCTCTTGGCCTGTCCCCGTAGCCCGAGAAGAATGAAATTATGCCGCGAGAGCAGGGCATTGATGATTTGCGGGATGACGGTGTCTTCGTACCCGTGCACACCAGGAAAGAGCGGCTCGTTCTTCTCGATCATGCGCAGGAGGTTCTGGCGCATTTCGGTTTTCACGGAGCGCGAGACGGTACGCGCGTCAAAGTCCGGTATGCGCTTTAGCTCGCCAAGCGTTCTTGGTTTCGGATGTCCGGAAGATTGCAGCGATGTGGTTGCCGTCATGGGGTCCCGTTCCGCGTCCCGCGCAAGTGGGGCGCAACAATGCTCATTCGAGAACTGCTTGTCCAGCACGTGCTAGTTCAATCCGTGTCCATTGCCACCGGCGCGCTGGCGCATGACGCCCGCCTTCTGTAGATGCGGCGCCCATGCGCGAAGATACCCGACGAGGCGCTCCTGCCGGTCCGCTTCGGAGCGCAGTTCGAGGATCTGCTGCTTCCAGAGCAAATCCATCGGCAGAGTGCCGGTGACGATGAACGAAAGCTGAGAGGACTCGGTGGCGTCGGTGTTTTTGGGATAGTCCTCGAAAACCAGCGTGTGGCATGTTTCGTAGAGTTCGATAAGCTCGCGGCGCAGGGCCATATTCGTCGGAATGTCGCGATCTTCGAGGTAGTCCACATGGCCCTCCGCGAGAGGATTTTCTTCGATGAACTCGATGACGCGAAACGGTTCGCGCCCAATGGTCAAGATGTCCACCGTGCCATCCTCGTCGCGCTTGACGACCTCGATAATTTCCGCGGTGCACCCTACGCGGGCGACGCCCTTTGGCAACGCCAACAGCACGCCGAACTCGCATTTCTCCTTCAGGCAGCGTTCCACCATCTCGAGATAACGCGGCTCGAAGATGTGCAGGGGAAGGTCTGCGCCGGGGAGAAGTACGACGTTCAGTGGGAAGAGCGGTATACGGTCAGGCCGCATAATGCCAGCCCAATCATACCAGACGGCGGAGCCGGAGGAGAGGAATCCTCGAAAGGAGACGATTCCTCGGTTTGTTTGAGGGAAGCGGCTCCGAACCGGGCAGGAACGGCCGGACTGGTTCGCCAAATGAACAAAAATGCCTCGAAAATGAGCGACTATCCGCTCAGGTTGCAAATAAACTTGGGTTCAGGGTGTGACTTTGAAGAAAAATGGGTCAATCGAGATGTCTACTGGAGTGGTGCCGTCGACATCGAACAAAGTGTGTGCCGCGGGATCGTGGTTTCGTTGAAAAACGACCCCGCTCGGGAAATTGGCCGGGTCGGGAGTGTTGTTTGCCGAGAAAATCCCGTAAAAGCTGTTACCGATGGCCATTAGATGAAGATAATCGCCCAGATAGGGAAGCATGATGTTGGGAGGATTGTTGGGAGGTTGATTGGCAGGAGTCGTGGCCAGAATCATGTCATTCCAGGTTGCCCCCCCATCTTGCGATGTCCGAAAGTGCGTTACCCACCGGTTTGCGGCGGTGACTACGCTAGGCTTTACCGTCCCGGTCAGCTGCTGGTACACAAATCCCACAACCCCATTGCTGTTTACCGCCACTGCGGGATTTGTTGCATTCGTGATCGTCAGTAAATCAGCCTTCGACCATGTTTTCCCGCGGTCCGTCGATCTCACAAGATGGATGGTATAGTCGGTCTTCTTGACCCGATCCGCCCACGCGAGATACACCGTTCCGCTCTGGCCGTTCCGTGGGTCCACTCCAATCGTCAGCGTGCTGCCGATCCTTTCCTGCCCAAACACGGCCTGGTTCAGAAAGGGTATCAAGCGATTCTGCGAGACCCGGCTCCCTACAAGACCGTCAGCCGGATCCTTGAGGTCCGCGAATGGTGGCGTGCTGTTTCCCATTTTGTCGTCCCGCACAACGATCACGTCATAGTGGAGATTGCTGTTTGTCGTCCCGCTAATCCTGCGCAGAAAGGCTCCGTAAACCGTTCCATCCGGATGAATCACCGGTCGGATGGAAGGTGCGTCTCCTCCTGCGGCGGGGCGCACGTCCACCGCTGTCGTCTTGAACGGCGCGGCCGTCGAGGCAGCATTGACCGAGACATCCATCGTGGCCGTTTGGCTCGGCTGGTTAAAATCATTGTCGCCGCAAACGACAATGTCGACCGATCCGCCATGGCCATCTGGCATCGTAGCGGCCTGAATGTAGGGTTGATCCACACCCTTTCCAGTCCTATCGATTAGCACGGTCATCGGCGATCCGCTAAGCACGTTTGACGTGCGCAGGACGTTCAAACGGGGGGCGTTCCCGACGATTGGCGTTCGAATGATCCCCGCATACAGGTTATTCCCGGACCATCCAAATCGAAGGGTGATATCAGCAGTCATCTTGTCGCTGGGAACGATCGCTTGGAGAGACCAGGTATTCCCGCCGTCGTTGGAAAGATAGATGGGAGCGTCGCCGGCACCCGCGGGATTCGGTGTAAAGGCCGAAGCCGCGATTTGCATCGGATTCACTGGGTTCACTGCGAGGTTCGGTTCGCTGTCCGGATTGGCCTCCCCGCTAAGAGACCTGGGAATCATGTTTACGACCATTACGTTTGCAGGCATAGGATAAGCCTCCCCTCGATTTCTCTCTTCTGCCGGATAGGCCTAGCGGATTCCCGGTCCAGGGACCTGATTCAGAATTTTTTGGATTCGGCCAGGATGATCGGCCAGCTCAAAATCTTCCGCATGCAGGACCGTATAGTAATCGGGTGCCCCTCCCCCCGTGGCCGTGCGAGCTTGCTCAGCTCCCTCAGCCCCTCCTCTATGCAGGAGGAAGTAACCCCGCTGGCCGGCTTGCAACTTCGGAGCGTGATGCCACATGCGGTCGTAACTTGCTGGAAACCGTACGACGATTTCCTTTTTGCTTTGATCGCCTTTGTGGACATGATCCACGCTTACCACCGCTTCCCGCCAGTCCGGATCATGTTCGCGCGTTGTTAGCACCCCAGGTACGCTTCCGGGAAGTCGAACGTTCACGATCGTCCCGGAGATCACCATGTCCGCGTCGTTGTAATGGGCGCGCGTGTCGCGATCTTCGAGATTGCTGATGGGATCGCCCTCCGTGGTACGAAGAGCAAACGTTTCTGGACCCGCGGGGTGGTGCCCGATGGATTGCACGGCCACTCCTACATTTCCAAATAGCCACGCGTTGGTGAAGAATACTGCTTCATCCCCTGCTTTGACGCTGCCCGGCTCTGCCAATTTGACGGTAATTTCCCGGCCCGTGTAGTGGCTCAACGCTTTTGGAGCTTGCATGGTCTCGTCTACCTTCACGATCGCCGTCTTCGACGTGTCAGTCACTTCGGGTATGTTCGCGGCGTTCACCTTTTGCACCGTTCCCCGAAATACGAACCTGGACTGGGCCGCCATGTCTTCGGCGCTACCTGTAGTCGGCATAATTTCCTCCCCCGGCAAACCTCGCAAGTTACCAGACTGCTTCAACGAGCAGAGCGATGTGTGGCTGGTTGTGACAGGCCAAAATAATTTCGAATTCTTGGCGCGAAGAATACAGACGCGAGAATGCAGAGTAGCGCTGCGATGCACGCAATTTCAACGCTCCCGCTCCCCCCGTCTGGTGCGATTCCGAACCACTTTTCAATGAAGTCCATAAGGCTCCTGACTTATCCGCTATGGATGTGCTACCGGCTGGTGTGGGCTTACTGGGCCACTTGGCCGTTAGTTTGTGAATACGAATCTATAATGTCAAGTTAAAAGTCCGTGTTCTCAGGGCCTGCCCACTTGGGAGAGTGTCCCGCTCGCCGACCTTGCATTTGCACTCTGCCGAATGGTCAGAGTAAGCACGCCTGTCGAAGCGTAGTGCGCAGTGGCCCCATTTCGTTTCAAGGAAAAATCATTACTTTCACGCGGTCAGTCCGAGGCCACATAGTGCCAGCCCAACTCATACGAGGCGGTGGGTAAGCCGGCAGTGAAGGGGAGCGGCGTGGAGGCGGGCGGCCAGCCTCCCATAGATTGTCTACCAAGGCCATTCCCAAGCTTAAAATAGCGACCTCTTTCCATCTTCTCCGTCTAAGCGTTCAGAAACGCTCTTGCAGTAGACTATCTATGGGAGTATAGGTTCATCACCATGGCTAAACGCGGCGCCCCTCCCCTGCAAGCAGATTTGCTGCAAGGCACTCTGGACCTTTTGATCCTGCAGACCCTCGTCCTCGGACCCGCCCATGGCCACACCATCGCCCACGTCATCGAACACCGCTCCGATGCCGTGCTGCAAGTCGAACATGGCTCGCTCTATCCCGCGTTGCATCGCTTGGAGGATCGCGCCTGGATTGCCTCCTTTTGGGGCACCTCTGAAAACAATCGCAAGGCCCGTTATTACCGGTTGACTGCGGCGGGGCGGCGCCAGCTGGCCCAGCAAACCTGCCGCTGGGAGCAATTGGTGGGTGCGATCAATCGGGTCCTGCGGCCCGCCAGGGAGTAGCCTGATGAGCTGGCTGCGTTTTTTTCGTCGCGAGCGTTGGGACCAGGAACGCCAGCGCGAGCTGCAAGCGTATTTGGAGATCGAGACGGACGAAAACATCGCCCGCGGCATGACGCCCGAAGGGGCGCGCCATGCCGCAAGGCGAAAACTCGGCAGCCCCACGCAAATCCGGGAGGAGATCTACCGTATGAACAGCCTCGGCTTCCTTGAATCCCTTTGGCAAGACTTGCGATGCGGCGCGCGTATGCTCCGAAAGAACGCTGGCTTCACCGCCATCGCCGTGCTGACCCTCGCCCTCGGCATCGGCGCAAACACCGCCATTTTTTCTGTAATTCACGCCGTTCTACTGAGCCCGCTTCCTTACAACGATCCCGATCGCATCGTTCTACTCATGGAAAGCGCCCCCTCGAAAGGCTTTCCAACCTTTTCTGTATCACCCCCGAATTATGTCGACTGGCGCAATAGCACAACCTCCTTCGAGGCCATGGCTTCCGGTTCGCCGGGCAACTTTAACTTCAAAAGCGGTGCAGAGCCCCAGCGGCTCAGGGGAGCGCGCGTGGCCTCACCGTTTTTCGCTGCGATGGGCGCGGCGCCGGCGATTGGCCGAACGTTTCTGCCGGAAGACGATGTGGTGGGGAAAGCCAGCGTGGTTGTCCTGAGCTATGGTTTATGGGCACGGCGCTTTGGAAGCGACCCGCAGGTTATTGGAAAATCTCTGACCCTCGATGGCGAGTCGTATCGCGTCGTAGGCGTGATGCAAAACGGCTTTCAGTTTCCGCCCGGCTCGGAGTTGTGGCTGCCATCGGAATTTATGAAGGATGACCTCGATCCAGACGCTCGGGGCGCACACTATTTGTGGGTGATTGCGCGGCTGAAGAGCGGCGTGAGTATTCAGCAGGCGCAGGGAGAGATGCAAGCTATTTCGAGTAGGCTGGAGCATCAATACCCCAGGACGAATACGGGCTGGACGTCGCGCGTGGTGAGCTTGAGCGAGCGCACCGTAGGAAATGTCCGTTCGACGCTGCTTGTTCTGTCTGGCGCGGTGGGATTCCTTTTGCTGATCGCCTGCGCCAACGTCGCGAATTTGCTCCTCGCACGAGCTTCGGCGCGTCGGAGGGAAATCGCTATTCGATTTTCTTTGGGTGCTGGCCGTTTGCGCATCGCGCGCCAGTTGGTGACTGAGAGTATTTTGCTCAGCGGATGTGCGAGCGCTGTAGGGCTGGTTCTGGCGGAATGGGCGATTCGGCTATTGAGAACCCTTCCGCCTTCCAATTTGCCAAGGGCCGCAAGCGTCCAATTGGATTTGCCCGTGCTCGGATTCACCGCGGCGATCGCTATCTTGACCGGGCTGCTCTTTGGACTCGCACCCGCGCTGCAAATTACGCGAGGCGCGCCGGTTGAAACACTGAAAGAGGGAGGAAGAACCTCTAGCTCGGGACGCCATGGTGTTCGGAGCGCTCTCGTCGTGTTGGAAACGACGCTCGCCCTCGTGTTACTCGTTGGCTCGGCCTTGTTGCTGAAGAGTTTTGTCCGGTTGCAGAGCGTTGATCTCGGATTTCAGTCCAGGAATATTTTGACCGGAGAACTCTCGCTTCCTCGGTCGAAATACTCGACGGATCAGCAGCAGATTCAATTCTTCGAGCAGGTCTTGGAGCGGTTGCAGTCCGTCAAAGACGTGCGCGAAGCTGCCCTCGCGAGCGGCAACCCCATGCAAGGTTCCAACAACTCGTTCGCTTTCGCCACAAGAGATTTGCAGGCGCTCACGCCCGCGGACCAGCCATCGGCAGGTTATTACGTAGTGAGCCCGAATTATTTCCAGACCCTCGGGATACCTCTGCTCGCGGGGCGCAGCTTCACGCGGGAAGATTCGCACGGGACGCCTCGCGTGGCCATCATCAGTCGCACTCTAGCGCAGCGGTTCTTCCACGACCGCAATCCCATCGGACAGGAGATCGCCATTGGTGCGGGTCAGGGAACCGTGTGGAGAGAGATTGTGGGCGTCGTAGGAGACGTCAAGGACGATTCACCGGAAGAAGGCGCGATGACGGCGTATGAACCGTACACCCAGATGGCCTGGGACGACATGACTTTGTTTGTGCGGTCGGATGGCGATGCATCGAAACTCGCGGCGACGTTGCGAGCCGAAGTGATGGCCGTCGACAAAGATCAGCCCCTCGCCGATATTTTTACGGGAGAAGAATTAATGTCGCAGGCCGTCGCGCAACCGCAGTTGCGGACGCTTTTGCTGAGTTTGTTCGCGGGCCTTGCGCTGATTCTAGCCAGCCTCGGGATTTACGGAGTTATGTCTAACACCGTAGCGCAGCGAACGCACGAAATCGGTGTGCGCATGGCCCTGGGCGCAGGGCAGAGCAGCGTGCTTCGGCTCGTGCTCAGCAACGGCATGCGTCTTACGCTTCTTGGCATAGCTCTGGGCACTGCCGGAGCATTCGCCTTAACGCGCATCATGAAAGGTTTTCTTTTTCACGTGACACCCACCGATCCTGCGACCTTCGTCGAAGTGGCGCTGTTTCTCTTCGCGGTCGCTCTGCTGGCGAGTTATATCCCCGCGCGGCGGGCGACCCGCGTCGATCCCGTGATCGCTTTGCGGTACGAATAGTAGTCCGCCGAATTTGAAACCGAGTGCTTCCGCTCGTCTAGAAAGTTGTTCCTTCTCAGAAGTGTCGTTAGATACGTGCTGTTAGGAAAGATCGTTCAGGAGCGATTCCATTTCCGAGCGCGCGTGGTCGTCGTGTTTTTTGACCGCAGCAGCGATGCCGTCGTTAAGGACTTGCTTGGCTTCGCCCGTTCGCGATTCGCGTGCCAGGAATTGACCGTACATGAGGTAGGCGGGAATGTAGTCCGGGGTGCGCTCGAGGAGGGCACGGAAGTGGCCGTCGGCCGCACTTGGATCTCTGTCGTTCATGCATTCCATCGCCAGGCCGTAGCGGGAGAATGCATCGTCCGGCTTTTTGGCCACGAACTCTTCGAGCATTTGGCGCCGCGTTTTCTTTTGGTCGGGCATAGTTGGCTCCCGTATTATACGGGTGCCCAAAGAATTTTACACAGCGAGCGCGGCGAACGCAGGTGGCGCAGAGAATTTAACCTGAGAGGTCAAACGGATGGCGAAGAGGGCGGCAGTAGGAGAAGTAGAGTTGAAAGGGAAGCCGGTAAATGCTTCGCGGTCGGAGATGACGGAAATCGTTTTACCGGCGCAGACGAACCCTTTGGGGAAATTGCTGGGCGGTCAGGTAATGCATTTGGTAGACATGGTGGCGGCGATGGCGGCGCACCGTCATTCGAACAGTTATGTGGTGACGGCGTCGGTGGACTACATCGATTTCCGCAATCCCGTAAATTTGGGCGAGATCGTCAACCTGAAGTCACAAGTGAATCGCGTGTTTCGCACTTCGATGGAAGTCGGAGTCGAGGTGTATTCAGAAAATGCGATGACGGCGGAACGGAAGCACACCACCTCCGCATACGTCACGTTTGTGGCCATCGATGAACACACGCGGCTTCCCAAGCCCGTGGCGCCGCTCATCCTGAAGACCGCGGAGGAACGGCGGCGATTCCGAGAGGCAGCAAAACGGCGCAAAATTCGTCTAGCGTTGCGTTACGGCAGAAAACACATCGTTCGCTGAATACTTGTTCAGACTAACTCAGAATGTCGAACAGGAGATCGATCGCCGTGGCGGAGACGCTGAAGGTGCTATCGCGGCTGCCAGCTATCATGCCGGGATCAAGCAGCGTGCCCTGACGGTTTGACGCTTCGAGTTTCCGGCGTTCGTCCTTGATTTCTTCCAACTCGCGGGCGCGCGCCTTTTCCAAACCGCCGGCCCGAATGAATTCCACGGTGCGCCGCAACTCATCTTTATCGAACCAGGTGCCATGCCGCTTACAGACGTTTACAATGACCGCGGAGCAGTGGGCGAAATTCACGCGGTTCATCAGCTGGTGGCAGACCGGGCAAGGAATGTAGCTGATGTGCTTTTCAAGCGCGGCATGCTCTGCGGGATGAGCGGGCATGTTCATCACGGCAACTTGCGTCTCGCGTTCGGCGCAAATCCGCTGCAGGGTGTCCACGTCGAGCCAGATGCCTTCGCAAGTACCGCATTCCAGCAGGTGCGTGGTTCCGACAGTGACATTCTTTAAGGCTGCTTTGCATCGCGGGCAGAGCCTCGTTTCCGAAGCAGCGGCTTCATTGCGATCCCCTCTTGCGCCGCAGTGCGAGCAAAACTTCGCGCCGGCGAACATCATCCCGAAGCAAAAGGGGCACGCCACCGTAGCCAGACCCGCTCCGCAGAAGCTGCAACGCGTGGACTCCGACGAGACGGCGGCCCCGCACGAAGGGCAACGAAGAGTTTCAGCTGGCATCGTTGCTTAGTTCCTCTGAGCCCTCTGTCTAGGTTTCTTCACGGGAGCGAAATTTCCCAGCCATTCGCTTCGAGCAATTCCTTCGCTTTAACGGTGCTGACATGGCTGTATTCACCATTTTATTCGGCTGAAGACGGAAAGCTGGACGTAAGAATGGGTGATTGACGTATCCACTACCTGAACGTGTGGGCATCGGGGACCGAAGAACGGATTAAGTGACGTTGCCGGACCAGAGGATGGGAGTGGTGGGCCAGCCGCTGCCACCGGCAGGCTCTTCGGTGATGGCAATGGCTTTCGTGTTGTCCATGGAATCTGGCGGAGCAGAAACGTAAATCACGATTTTTCCGCTGGCGTCGGGGCGCACCATCGCCGAAGGCATTGGCTTGGCGCCTTCCTTCTTAGGAATGAACCACACTTGAAGGACGTGATTGGCGCTGGGCATGGGAACCTTGTCGCCCATAATGCACACGCCGAGTTGCGAATGCCATTTGGCTTCCAGCGTTTCCGGGTGTGCGTGTTCTCCCCAGAGAGCAATTTTGTGAGAAGCCGGATCCATCATGATCATGGCTTGACGCTTGGCGTCGGCGAGATCCTCTTCCGCTTTTTTACGCTCGGCGAGAAGCTGGGAACTGCGATCGTTAGCCTGTCGAATTTCGTCCTGGAGCTGGCGCGTGTTCCATGCGGAGTAGACGGAAAAGACCAGAAGCGCGGCGACGGCCGCCCACAGCCAGAAAGGAATGGCGCTCTTCGAGGGCATCACGCGCGGCTTACCGAGCGATTGCGCTTCGGCGCGGACCGCTTGCATGAGCCGGCCCTTGAGCATGTCCGAAGGATTGGCTTCGGGAGCCGCGTAAGCGAGTTGGCTGACGAGCCAACGCGCTTCTTCGACGGCTTTGGCGCACTCCGTGCAGCCCGTCGCGAGATGCGCTTCAAGCGCAGCGCAGTCTTGGGGATCGAGCGCACCGAGAGCGTAGGCTTCGATCAGCTCGCGGAATTGGTCGCAGTTTTTCACGTTGTTTCCTGCAATCCTTCTTTCAAACGCAGCAAACCGTTTCTAATCCAACTTTTTACCGTGCCCAGCGGTTCTTTCAAAGTGGACGCAATTTCGGTATGGCTCAGGCCTTCAAAATAGGCCAACTCAATGGCTTTTTTCTGTTGCGGCGTGAGAGAAGCCATCAGGGTGCGAACGCGTTCTGCGCGGCGCTTTTCGTCGAGGGCTTTCTCATACTCGGGAGCGACTACGATCGTCGGCAATTGCTCGGGCAGATCCTCGCGGCGGCGCTGGCGTTCGCTTTTCAGACGAAGATGATCGAGGGCGCGGTTGCGCGCCATGGTACAGAGCCAGGGAACAAAAGGGCCGCGCGAGGCGTCGAACTGATCCGCGTTGCGCCAAAGCTGGAGGAAGACGTCCTGTACAACTTCTTCCGAGGTGGAGGCCTGCTGGAGAATGCGCAGGACGAGCCCGTAGACGAGGCGCGCATGACGATCGTAGAGCTGTTCAAAGGCGCTCACGTCTCTTTGCAGAAGGCGCGACAGCAGCGTCGCGTCTGGCGACACTTCGCGGGGCCCTGTAGATGTGAAAGCCGCCAGGAGCACGAGTGTCGGCTTCTTCCTCTCCTAAAAGTGTCTACGGCAAAAACAGCAGTTTGGATGACCGTCATAGTGTCGGTCATCCCGAACGTGTAGCTGAAATGCCGGCTCGAATTTCGTCGGCCACAGCCAGAGCTTGCTCGATGCATGCGCCAATGGCTGGGCCTCGCAGATAGTTTCCCGCGAACCAAAGACCGGGAAGTTCTGCCTTGCATTTCTGAAGCGAGGCCAAGCGTTCCGAGTGTCCAAGATTGTATTGAGGAAGAGCGCGCTGGTAAAGCGTGACGCTGGAAAAGGTGGGAGACTTGCTGATCTTGAGGAGAGGAGCGATCTCCTTGTGGACCTGTGAGACGAGTTCGTCGGTAGGAAGAGTTACGGCTTGAGGATCTGTCGCGCCACCGATGAAGCTAGTGAAGAGGGCGTGCGCATCAGTAGCGCGGCCGGGGAAGAGCGAGGAATTCCAGACGCTGCCAAGGGTGCGGAGTCCGGAGGAACGCGGGATGAGAAAGCCAAAACCGTTAAGAGAATGGGATATGGCGGATTTGGGATAGCTGAGGGAGACGACAGCGAGGGTAGCGTATTCGATGGGGGAGAGTGTGGAGGCTAGCACTGGGTGGGTGGCCCGGAGCAGATCGGCCGTAACGTGAGTCGGAGTGGCGAGGACGAGACGGTCGGCGATGATTTGGTCTATTGAGCCATTGGAAGTGAGCGAGACCTGGTATGTTGCTGGTGAACCCGCGTTGGTGCGGCTGATTTCGCTGACGGAAACCTCGGTGCGAAGAGCAGAGCCGAGATTCTTGGCGAGGGCTTTGATGAGAGTTTCGTTGCCTTCGCGAAACGTTTGCAGGGTGGCGCGCTGCTTGGGGCCAGGCTTGGATTTTGCGGCGCGTATCATGCCGCGAATGACGCTGCCGGCGGAGCGCTCGGCTTCGTAAAGTTGAGGGAAGGCCGCGCGTAGGCTGAGTTTTTCCGCGTCGCCGGCGTAGATGCCGGAGACAAAAGGGCCGACGAGTTTGTCGAGCAGCTCGGGAGAGAATTTACGGCGGATGAAGGCGGCGACGGATTCGTCAGCGTCGGGAGGAGCGCTGCGGCCAAAGAGATCGCGGAGGACGCTCCCTTTGGTGCGGGCGCTGAAAAGGGAAGAGGCGAAGAAGGCTGGCGGGCTGAGAGGTGCTGGTTTGAGCTGACCGTCGAGGAGAAGGAATCTGGGAGCGCGTGGAGGAGCTTCGAGCAATTCGTGCTCAATGCCAAGTTCGCGGGCGAGCTCGAGGAGTTGAGATGTGCCGCTGAAGCTCTGCGGGCCGAGTTCGAGCAGGAAGCCGTCGCGGCGTTCGGAGCGGATGACGCCGCCGGGTCGCGGTGAGGCTTCGACGACCTGTGCGTCGATGCCGGATTTGCGCAGGTAATAGGTAAGGGCTAGGCCGGAGATGCCAGCGCCGACAATGAGGACTGGAACGTGAGTGGTCATGAAGTGCGAAAGCCATCCTATCATCTTGAGACAGCGCCGCTTTAAAGAGTGAAGTACCCCCCACCCCCCGCGTTTTTTTGTAAGAGCGCCAGACAAAGGACTTACACGTGACGTAAGAGTGGCAAATGCAGGACTTAAACCGGGTGTGTTTTCAGCGAGTTGCGAGTGGGGTGTAAGAGTGGCAGGGAAAGGAGTTGCGTGAGCTTTTAACACGCTGTTTTTTTCCTTGACAAAAAATACCAGTATGATACAATACTTCTCAAGTAACACTTCGCCTTCGATTTCGTAGCGTCAGCTTCCAGCTGGCGTTTTTTGTTTTCTGCTTACTCGGAATTCACAACTCCTTTGTTTTCAGCATTTGCCCCAACACCGCGTTTTGCCGTGTTTTGTCTCTCCCCAAATCCCTTAGAATCAATACTTCCAAGAACTGCCCACAAGTGTTGATTCTAATGAACTTACGAAAGAGGCTAAACACCTTAGAATGAGCACATACAAGAAAAGGGGGGAGGGGGACCCGTCGTTCCAGAGCTACTTTTCGCTCGCCTGTCTCCTGGCGGCGGCCCGGCCCTCTCTTCACCCGGTCGTATGGAGACCGCCGCCACCGCCGCCATCCGCGTCTCGCAAAATCCCCGTCTCAGGTGCATACTGTTACGCTTTTCTCTTAGCCAAGGAGCGTTTCATGCGGAGTCTTCGAGTTCTTCACGTCATTGCGATCTTTTCCATCCTTGCACCGTTCGCCCACGCGCAACCACAATCCAAGCCGTCAGGTCACGTCCCCACGCCGAGCGAATTCCTTGGCTTCGAAGTTGGCGCCGATCGCAAACTAGCCGACTACAAACAAATCTCTTCCTATTTCAAGGCTCTCTCTGCCGCATCACCGCGCGTCGAAATCCAAGTTCTCGGCAAGACCACTCTCGGCGAAGACATGTTCATGGCCGTCATCTCCACGCCGGAAAATCTTGCCAACAAAGCCAAGTACAAAGACATCGCCCACAAACTAGCCGACCCTCGCGGACTCTCTTCCCAACAAATCGACGCTCTCGCCCGCGACGGCAAAACTATCTTCCTCCTCACCTGCAACATTCACTCCACGGAAATCGGCTCCAGCCAAATGTCCATGGAATGGGCCTACAACCTCGCCACCTCCCAAGATCCCGAAATTCTCCGCCGCCTCAACGATTCCATCGTCCTCCTCGTCCCTTCGCTCAATCCCGATGGCGAAACCATGGTCACCGAGTGGTACCGCAAATATCTCGGCACCAAGTACGAGGGCGGCCCCATGCCGTATCTCTATCACCACTACGTCGGCCACGACGACAATCGCGACTGGTTCATGCTCACGCAAATCGAAACCAAAAACGTGAATCAGATGGTCTATCACGAGTGGTTCCCGCAATTCTGGCTCGACGAACATCAAATGGGTTCCACCGGCCCGCGCATCTACATCCCACCCAACGCCGACCCCGTCGCCAAGCTCGTCAATCCTCTCGTCCATCGCGGCAACAATCTTATGGGCGCGGACATGGGCTGGCGTCTCGAAGAAGCAGGGAAGTCCGGGGTGATCTATGGATATTCCTTCGACGCCTATTGGCCCGGCGGCACGCGCAACACCGGCTGGTGGAAAAACATGTACGGCGTGCTCACGGAAGTTGCCTCGGCCCGCATCGCCACTCCTATCGACGTCACTCCCGACGAACTCCAGGGCGGCACCAAAGGCCTCATCACCTACGAGCAGCAAATCAATTTCCCCAACCCCTGGCCCGGCGGCCTCTGGCGCTTGCGCGACATCATGGACTACGAACTTCTCGTCTCCGGCGCCGCTCTCGAAACCGTCAGCAAATATCGCCAGGAACTTCTCCGCGGCGTCGCCACCATGGCCACGCAAGCCGTGCAGTCCGCCGACGCGCAAGTCTGCTGGCGCATTCCCATCGAAGATCAGCGCGATGCCGTCACCGCCGCTCGCCTCGTCGCTCTTCTTCTCGAGCATGGCGTCGAAGTTCGCATCAACTCCGACGCAAAAATCTATCTCGTTCCCACCGCTCAGCCCTACGGGCGCTTCGTGGACGAAATGATGGGCATCCAGCGCTATCCGGAAGTTCGCCCGGCGCCCAATAGCGGCATTCTCGAGCCCTACGACGTCGCCGCCTGGTCGCTGCCTCTCATGATGGGCGTCAAAGCCGAGCGTGTTTCTATCCGTCCCGATCAGCTCAACTCTTCGCACATTCTCCAAGACGCGCAGTGGCCCGATGGCGGTCTCTCCAATGCGAACGGCAAATACTTTTCCATTGCGGCTCATGAAAACAACATCTTCGCTCTCGCCAACGCCATGCAATCCGCGGGCGGCCAAGTCTTCCGCTCGCAATCGCAGAAGCCCGGCGAAACTCCTGAATTCATCTTTCCCGCTCACGCGCAGCTCGCCGCCAACGCCGAAAAATTCCACCTGCAACTCGTTCCGCGCCCGGATCTTCCCCAAGGCGCAACGCAGGTCAAACCTGTTCGTCTCGGCGTCTACAAGTCTTACATCGCCGAAATCGACGAAGGCTGGACACGCTTTCTCCTCGATGAGTACGGCTTCAAGTACAAAAGCCTCGAAAACAAGGAAGTGCGCGCAGGCAATCTCAACAGTTCCTTCGACGTGATCATCCTTCCAGACTCGTCCCGCGAGGCCATCGTCGAGGGCAAAGAAGGTCGTTTCGGTTCTTCAGAAGATTTTCCGCCCGAATACACCGGCGGCATCGGCAAGGAAGGACTCAAGGCGCTACGGGGATTCGTCGACAAAGGTGGCACGCTGATCACCTTCGCCAATGCCAGCGATGTCCTGATCGGCGAAGACTTCAATCTACCCGTTCGCAATGCGCTCGCCAGCCCTGCCGGAGCCGGCCGCGCCGCCGCGGCCGCTTCCGACTTCAACGTTCCCGGCTCACTCTTGCGCGTCTATCTGGACACCAACCACCCCGTCGCAGCGGGCATGCCTCACGAAATCGCTGCCTTCGTTGATTCGCCCATCGCCTTCCAAACTTCGATCCCTACGCCGGACATTCAGCGCTCCGTCATCGCCTGGTATCCCGAAGACGCCAAAGACATCCTCGTCTCCGGCTACGCCCACGGCGCCGAACGCCTCCAACGCAAAGCTGCCGTCGTTGCGTTCCAGCGCGGCAAAGGCAAAATCGTCATGTTCGGTTTCCGCGTCCAACACCGCGCCCAAACCGAAGGCACCTTCCAACTCCTCTTCAACGCCATCTTCTGGGAAGGAATGTAAATTTCAGCAGGGAACCACTTTGTAGGGGCCGGGCTTGCCCGGCCCTCTCCATGAGGAACTACGACTAGTTTCTTCTCGCTCACAACGCGCCAATCTACCGCGCCATGCTAACCCGTCCTTGTACACCCGCCATCTCGTCATATTCTCGGCCCGAACTCTCAGGCGCCAGCACCCACAACGTATAAATCCCCAGCGCCGTCCCAAACGGTATCCGAATCAGCGCAAAACAGGCCAACACGATCCCCAACACCCGGGCCCAAGGCTGCCGTGCGAACAATCCCCACGCCAGCAAAAGGTGAAGCACTCCAAACACAGTAATAAAGATTCCCGAGGAGAAGATCCCGCCCCACAACAACGAACGAAGCCCATGATCCAAATTCCCGAACGGCCATCCGCCGTCAAAAACCAACCTTCGAAAAATCATCCACCAGGCCACTCCGAACAACCGCAAAATTCCGCTCGCAGCCCAAAGCCCGGCCACGGCACTGATGTTCCGCCCAACGCGCCCATCTCCCGCCATGCGCCCAGCCGGCGCGGTCTGCCTCGCTGTCACCTCCTGCGCCGCTGGGCCAGTAACCAACTGCTTCCCGCAAGCGCTGCAATATCGAGTCCCAGGGTTGAATGGTTTTCCGCAACTATCGCAGTACATGGTTCCACCCCCTTCGAGTCTCTCTAATCAGATACTACGCACCCCACCGCAAAAAGTTCCACTCCCCCAACCCGCTACACCAACCAACGCCGCGGCGGAACATGACAGCAATTGGCCCGCCCCAAGCCTTTGCACCTCGGACACCGCCCTTCATCCCTTTCCAATTCACCCTCTTTCGCCATGCTATCTTTGAACTTGAACCAGATCGCGGCCCTCAGCCTCAAAAATTCACGCGCCTCTCAGACTGGAGCCGAACATGTCTAAACCAATTCTGGCAAAGCGGTTGACTCCTCTCCTCCTTGCCGCCTGCGGGCTGGCGCTGCTTCTTCCAATCGTCTCTTCCGCTCAGAAACCGGCGGACAAAGCGGAAAAGCTCAAAAAGGCCCGCCAATCCTATTACAGCCTCAAAGACCAGGGCCTCTCCGAATTTCAATGCACCATGGCCCCCAACTGGTCCTTCCTTCTCGCAGAGCAACGCAAAAACGATCCCGTCGGCATTGATGCCGCGATCCAAAAACTGCAAGCACTTCACTTTGGTCTTACACTAGGACTCGACGGCAGCGCCAAGGTCACTCACAACGAACTCGCCGCTGAAAATGAGCAAGTCGCCAATGGTCTAAAGCAGGTCTACAGCGGCATGGAGCAGATGGCCACCGGCTTTTTTCAAACCTGGTCCGCCTACACTATTTCTCCAGCCTTCCCGGAAGCAGATACTCCTTTCGAGCTCAATTCGATCGGCTCCGATTATGTTATTTCGTATAAGGAAGGTTCCGCCGAAGTGACCACCACGATGGCAAAAGACTACGCCATCAGCAGCATGCGAGTGAAGACCTCCGAGTTCGACTCGACGATAAAGCCACAATTCAAAAAAGTTCCCAAAGGTTTGCTTCTTTCCGGCTACCAGGCTCTTTATCGTGGCGCAACTCCCGCCGACGCCACCGACCTCGACGTCTCCATCGACTACCAGGAAATCAACGGTTTGCAATTCCCTCAGGAAGTTTCTCTTTCCGGCTCATACGGAGCTTCTCCCTTCAAAGTTAAAGTCAATTTCACCGCCTGCACGGCCACCAAATCGGGAGACCAAGCCATCGCGCAGAGAGTTGTACCGCCTTCGGACTAAGACCTGTAACCTCTATGGAGTAGTCGGGTAGCTATGAATTTATGCCCAAATCTTCGACCGATAATCCCATTCTCGATCGTCTTACCAAGCTGGCGCTCGCTCTTCCCGAAACCACGCGCGAACTCAAGTTTTCCCACGCAGGTTTTTTGGTCCGCAAAAAAATCTTCGCCTATTTCCTCAACGACCACCACGGCGATGGCATTGTCGCCGTCACGTGCAAAGTCTTCCCCGGCGAGAATGCCGCCCTCGCCAAAGCCCAACCTAAACGCTACTACCTCCCGGCCTACATCGGTCCTCGCGGCTGGGTCGCGCTCCGCCTCGACCTACCCAAAATCGACTGGTCCGAAGTCCGCGATCTTCTCCTGACTGGCTACCACCTCGCCGCTCCCCAAAAACTGGCCGCCCTCGTCAAACTTCCCGAGTGATGGAATGCCAAAGACGAACGCTCTGCACTCGTTGACCTCAAATGAATTGTTTCGCCATACGCTCGGCTACATGCTTGCTCTAGCGCTTCCCCATCCCGCATCATCGTTGGCGAAAGCTATACTATTTAGCTGTGAGCGGCCGCAGCTTATCCCGGGACGGTCCCAAGTATCGCCAAATCCTCGATCGTCTCGCCAAAGACATCGCTTCCGGCAAATATGCCCCCGGCCAGAAATTTCCGAGTGAAGCGGCCCTGGTGCGCCTTTTCGGAACGTCCAGAATCACTGTCGGACGTGCCGTTCGTGAATTAAAGGAACTCGGCCTCGTCCAGCGCATCGCTGGCTCCGGAACCTACGTCCGCAATCGAGCCAGCGACGGCGCGCCGCTTTTCGGGCTGCTGATTCCCGACCTCGGCGAAACGGAAATTTTTGAGCCCATTTGTCAGGGAATGGCCAATGCGCCCAAAGAATCCGAGTACGGTCTGCTCTGGGGCCGCACCGATACCGCCGGCGCCACGAAAGAAGAACAGGCCTGGAGCCTCTGCCAGCAATTCATCGAGCGCAGAGTTGCCGGCGTATTTTTCGCGCCTCTTGAAATTACGGCTACCAGGCGCAGCGCCAATGACGCGGTCGTCAAAGCTCTGGATAAAGCGCAAATCCCCGTCGTGCTCCTCGACCGCTGCATCCTTCCGTTTCCGCACCGCAGCCGCTACGATCTCGTTGGCATCAACAATCGGCGCGCGGGGTACCTCGCGACGGATCATCTGGTGCGCCAAGGTTGCCGCCGCATTCTATTCATTGCCGACGTGAGTGTCACCTCGACCGTGGAAGCACGCATCGTCGGTTTTCGCGAAGCCCTTCTCGTCAATGACCTTCGGGTCGAGAAACGCTTCGTCCAATCACTTCCTTCCGTTCAAAACGGCGCCTTGCAAAAAATGCTCAATAAATTTCGCCCAGATGGCTTTGTCTGCGTGAACGATCGCACCGCCGGCCGCCTTATGCAAAGCCTGCTCTCGCTTGGCTGCCGCATCCCGCAGGACCTTAAAATTGTGGGAATCGACGATGTGGAATACGCACAGCTTCTCCCCGTCCCCCTCACCACCATTCATCAACCCTGCCGGGAAATCGGCCACGCCGCCATGGCGGCCATGTTCGAGCGGATCAAGCATCCCAACATGCTCGCCCGCGACATCCTTCTCGATTGCGAACTCGTCATACGATCTTCTTGCGGAAGCCCCGCCCCGGATCAAGCCTCGGCCACGCCTCCCGCCGAATCCAACTAGTCTCGGACCGTAGGCGGTCCAAAGTCGTTCCTGGAAATACTACTGAGCTGGGATGCGGTACACGGCGAGTGAGTATGGGCGCAGCTGCACCGAAATAGTTCCATTTCTCACGTCAACGGTAGAAGATTCCGGCGCGACGGCCGTTGGGTGATCGAAACTGTTTTCAGCATTCAAGTCGGCGCTCGCCAGAGTAGTGACTTTGGCTGTACCGGACACAGCGACGCCATTCAACCTGATTTGTGCCGATCTCGGAGTCGCCGAGTGGTTGATAACCTTCAGGATTAGTTCGTGATTGCGCTCGTCCAGTGATGCGCTTGTGTAGAGGCCGCCTTCGGCCTGCGGCGTTACCGGCACGACGCGCGTGCCAACATTGCCGGCAAACAGTTTCTGAACGTAGTAATCAGGAGTGCCGTAGGAATGCAGGTTGTCAAACCAGATCGCGTCCGGCTTCCACTGCCACGCTTCGACATGGGCCAGCAATGGGGCGTAGGATGCCATCCGCACAACATCTCCATTGCGTTCCAGGCCGGTCATGAAAGCAGCTTCCGCGATCGCAGCCTTCCAGTTGTTGCGGTTTTCTGAGCTCGTAACGCCGGCGGTCTGGACGGCATACTCACCGGCGAAGACTTTCGGTCCGGACCGGTCGTAGCCGTCATAGCGCCCGGTGTTCGCGAGGAACCACTCGGGATTCATATAGTAGTGTTCGTCAACAATATCGGGCTTCAGCGTGCGCCAACTGGACCACAGGCTCTCGAATGGCTCTCCGGCCGGGAAAGGTCCAGCGCTGACGACCAGCTTGATTTCCGGATGCTGCGCTTTCAACGCAGCCGCGAATACTTTGTAGCGGTCCACGTAGCGCGAACCCCACTGCTCGTTGCCTACGCCTAGCATGGTGAGATGAAATGGCTCCGGGTGACCCATCTGCGCCCGCAGCTTGCCCCACGGTGTAGTGACGGAACCGTTTGCGAATTCGATCAGGTCCAGAGCGTCGCGCACGTATTCCTCGAGTTGGTCCAGCGCGGCCGTCTCACTGGAATTGAATTGGCAGGCCATGCCGCAGTTCAAGATTGGCAAGGGCGCTGCGCCAATGTCCTCGGCCAGTTGGAAGTATTCGTAAAAGCCCAGTCCAAATGATTGGAAGTAGTCCGGAGCCGGGCGGAAGTCGAATTCATCGTTCCAACGATTGATGATGGTTTGCCTTTGATCGATGTCTCCCACGGTGGTCTTCCAGCGATATCGCGTGGCCAACAGGCGGCCTTCGACGATACAACCGCCGGGGAAGCGAAGAAATCCGGGGTGCATATCGGAGAGTAGCTGCACCAGATCTTTGCGCAAGCCATTGGGGCGATGTTTCCATGTGTCGACAGGGAACAGCGAGACCATGTCGAGATCGAGATTGCCAATGCCGTCAACGAAAACATTCAATTGCGCATGTTGTTCGGTAGCGCTTGCTCGGATGATGGTCTCATACCGTTTCCAATGATCGTCGAAACCTTCCAGTTTCCCGCTCCCGAGTTCGCGACCGCTCCCGTCCGTGATGGTGGCGCGAATGGATTTCGGTCCGCCGCTCCGAACATAAGCGGAGAAGCGGTATTCAGCGCCGCTTTCCACTCCGATGCCGCGAAAACCGGTATTCCGGAATCCGTAGCCAGACTCATAGACGCGGACCCGGAGATAATGCGGGTTGAGCTGGTTGAGCGGATCCTCCGTATGGATAGAGAGTTCGCCTTTTGGAGGATCGAAACCTTTGCCGCTGAAACCGAGAATTTCATGCCAGCCGGTCAACGGTTCCTGGAACTCGAACGATCTGTTCTTGACGAGTTCAGGATAGAGACCACCGTCGGCGCCGAAGTTGATATCTTCAAAAAAAATGCCAAACATCGATGGAGAGAGCGCTGCTCCAGGATGCGCAGCGTCAACGGAGATAACAGCAGCATCCTGTTGGCCTTGACTGGAGAGGCAGACCGGGAGTAGCGCGACGAAAAAGACGGCAAACCATTTGCTCTTGTTCATAGGATTTCGGAACCATCCTAAAGCTTTCCTATGAGCACGTCCATGTGCTGGCAAAAGTTCCTGGGATGAACTTGCCGGAATCTCGTTGTTCGTTACGGCGTTTACTTGCGAAACAGACTCGGCTCGGCCGGCGGCGCATCGGCGATCGATTCCAACTCTGGAAACCGCTCGCGCAGCGGCTCCGGCACTTTCACTTTCGAGCCTTTCAAAATGCTGATCAGTTGGAGCGCGTTGACCACACCTTTTCCTTGATAGTGGTTGTTGGTGATGACGAAGACTTCGCGCGATTTTTCCGCCACTTTTTTTACGCGCTTCGCCCACGGCGCAAGTTCTTCCGTGGAATAAAGATAGTTGTAGCGCTCGTGGGAAGGAATCTCCGCATCGTCGCTGAACCAAGTGTCGTACCTTCGCCCATGCAGCCGAACATACCCAATCGACGAAGTGGTTTCCGCGGAAGGTTCGAGCGATTTCCCGATAATGGGCTGGTCGATGTTGCAGAATGCCGCGTTGCACTCGGTGAGCATCGCAAATGTCTCCGGAGTTTGCCACGACGCGTGCCGCACTTCGACGACCAGCGGATAGTCTGCAAAGCGTTTCAGCAGCGCCGTAAGATGCGCGACGGTCTCGGGCGTCCGATGAAACGAAAAAGGGAACTGCAGCAGCACTGCGCTCAGTTTTCCGGCATTGTGCAATATGTCGAATCCCGCGCGGACCGCGCGCTCGTCTTCCGCCATTGCGGCGGCGATAGCCGGGCCTACTGCTCCGCCCGCGTTTGTAGGAACGATTCCGTGAGTGAATCGCTGCCACAGCTTCGCCGTAAAGACGAACCGAGGATTTGCCGCCACGCGGTCGATCCACTGCGCCGCATGGTCCGCCCGAATCGGATTGTAGAAGGAAGTGTTGATCTCAATCGTGTCGAAGAATTCCGCGAGATACGTCGCCTCGTGAAAACCTTTCTGTTTCCGCGATGGATAAACGTATCCAGCCCAGTCCGGATAGGACCACCCTGCTGGCCCGATCCGAATCACCGCTTTGGATGCTTGGGTGTTGGAGTCGGCAACCTTGGAGTTGGCGGCGTTGCTGGAATTCTTTTTGGTTTGAGCCATATTGGGCTTGTCTTCGTAGGGACACGGCATGCCGTGCCCATCTCGCATCGAGGATTCGTCTTGGCTGTGCACCATAGCCAGGCGACAGCTTCACGGCAAATTCAGCGCTGCTTATGCTACAAAATCCGAGGAGGCAGAGTAGAGTGACGCAGCAGCGAATGTCAACGCAGGAGAACCCCCTGGTTCCAGTAAAAATATTGTGATCGGCAATTGCCGCGCGAACTCCACGCTGGTATCCTTTCCACATGATGCGGTGCCAAGAGCAACCCCGCGTCGCCTGCCTCTTCTGCAAGAACTCCTACAGGTGCATCCATGAAACTGTCGATAAGCTACAAGAACGTCGAGCCGCACAAACCAGCCGAGAAAGAAGTTGAGCGTTACGCCGGCAAACTTAAGCGTCTTCTGAAAAGCTATGAACCCGACCTCGTCCTGCTGCACGGGGTATTTTCAAAAAACCCGCGTGGGGCCGAAAGCGCATTCTCTTTGAATCTCGCACTTCCCACCGGAACACTCCACGCCACGGGGACAGGCGAAAACGTTCGCGCCAGCTGCAAACAAGCCTTCAGCGAAATGGAATCCCAGCTGAAGAAACATCAATCGCGCCTTCGCAAAGACTACGAGTGGAAGCGTAAACGGCCGCGGATCGTTCCCGTTCTGTCGTAATCGCTCCCGCGTTACAGGCGCCTTGTAATCGCCAACGGCTGTTGCTTGCGGTGAAAGTGGAAAAGCGTCTGTGCGATCGAAGCCGCCTTCGAGCGAGTGAATGTAGGAAATGCCGGCGTTCTTGGTGGAACCACCGCTCATGCTACAATAAGAAATTCACACCACAGGGGCGTAGCTCAGTGGTAGAGCAGCGGCCTTTTAAGCCGAAGGTCGTGGGTTCGATCCCCACCGCCCCTACCAATCCTTCTTCTTGAAAACACAAGGGTTCTGGCCGCGCGTTTCGCCGTGTACCCCGCGTGTACCTCTCCTATCAAAGGATCGTTGCGCCAAGCAGCCCTCAGATCGGCCTCGATTTGCTCTTGGCGAGAGCGCGTCCACGGCGCGTAGTGGCGTTCCGTGATGCGAATGCTGCTATGGCCGAGAAGGATTGAGACTCTGTCGAGCGGGACACCTGCAAGGAGCAATTCAACCGCGAAGGTATCGCGGAATCGGTGCGGATGGCCTGTAGGAACTTTTGCGAATTCAAACAGGCGCTGCAACCTGCGTTGCCATTTTCCCTTTGCGCTGTGGACCGTCGATTCACCTGTCCAGAAGAAGTATCGCTCGCTTGAACGGGGCGCAGCGTCCAACGCCTCAATCACCACGTCGGGCAGAACGCAATAGACAGGTACTCCCGTCTTTTGCGTGTGCAGAAGTAGCTTGTTTCCGTCGACGCGGCTTTCGTCAAGCTGTGTTGCATCCCCAATTCTCAAGCCCGTGTATCGCAGCAGCAAAACAAAAGCGCGGAGGCGTCGAGCGTTGCGAGCGCCCGCACTCTTGCCATAAGGTTCAAGAGCCGCGAGAATCCGAATCATCTCCTCCCGCGTAAAGGGCATCGTCGGCTTGTTCGGAACTTTTGGAGCTTTCAATTCCGTTGCTGGATTATCGTCAATCCACTTTCTTTTTTCAGCGAAACGCATGAACGCCCTGAGCCGTTCCAACTTCTTGAGGCTTGTGCGCGGCCCCTCTTTCCATGTCGCGCGAAACGTTGCAAGTGTGTCCAAGTCTAGCTGGGTAAGAAATTGTAGTTTGTAGGTTTCCGCAAAACTGTCAAGCTGCCGGAAGAGTAGGCGGTATTTATACAGCGTGGAGTCGTTCAGCTTCCGTGCTTCCGCGTCCGCAATAAATTTTTTATGGGCATCTTTAATTGTGATTTGCTGTTCCTGCTGGCGCGTGCGCCGATCCTCGGCCTCCCATTCGCGAATCACCTCTTGCGCTCGCTGCCAGTCACGGAGTTTCAGAGACTCACGCAGCTCATTTCCGCCGAGTGCTCCGTCAACCCAAATGGGACACTGGCAGTGCCGGTACTTCCGCCCCTTCGCGCGTTGCGTGCAATTCTTTCGGTGACGGCGGTAGATGGTCAGCATTGTGGAACACTCCTAACGGACACAGGAGTTCGATGATAAACGATGATGAACGCGTTCGAGCACAGTTTGAGGAATGCGCAGCGTAACGTACCGTCTCTTGCGGCGAGGACTTCGTTCTCCAATAACAAGGACACCAGGCTCATTTTGGAAAAGCTCACGAACTTTATCGGGGCTCAAGTTCCACAATTCAGCGATTTCCGCGACAGCATAGTGCCGTTCAGAGTGCGCCGAGCTTACAATGCCGAAGGAGGCCCCCGAGGGTTGGACAAGAGGTTTTTCCGAGCTGTACTGATAGTGATTTGCCATCGGCTACCTCCTACCTGGTGTATACATATAGCACCAGTGAAAGCACGATGCAAGAGAAATGCGTGATGAATCGGCGCCGCTATGCGGAGGCGAGATTCTACTTGCTCAGTGCTGGACGTTAGCGCATCGTCTTATCGGGTATTCACCGATGCTGCGATTATTTTTTGGCATCGATTATGGGAGACGGCGTATGGGCGCTGTTGCCGTACGCTGTATGATTGCAGTGGTCTTCCTGGGGACGTTCGCTAAGGCTCCCGCGCGCGCACAGTCAGGCGTCCAGAAGTTCCAGATTCGAGTGCCCGATCCTGCCTACACGGGACTCCCGATTTGGATTTACGCAGAGCTAAGTTCTCCACTCGAGATTCGGTATCCGTATGGCGAAGATCCCGAAGACTTTGGTCCAAACAGACTTGAGGTAAGACGCGGCAACGATGTGCTAGTGCCAGTGGCGTTCAAGCCTTGGGTAGGAAGAGGTGGGATAGTAGATGGATCGATTGCACCGGCCACCTCGCCGACGAATCGTCTGCCGCTCCACCTCGAGTATTCGCTCAATACAGCCGGCGTTTATTCCGTCCGTTGGACCGTAGTAAGGCACCTCTTTCGAGATGGGCAAATAGCCGAAACGGTTGTGGCGCAGTCAGACTGGTTGGACTTCGAAGTGAAGCAGTCATCAGAAGAGCAGAGGAGCGACTGGCTTAAGAAAGAAATTTCAAAGGTACCAAATGATGCAGGGAAAATTGTTGGCGATTATTTTCCTTCTTTGCTTGCGGATGCTCCGAATCCCCACGTGCTTCAAGTGATCCTTGGACAGTTATACTCGACCGACCGGCTCATTCATGGTTGCGCTCTTGGCAGCTTGCGCTTCTTCCGGGAAGAGGACATTCGAACTCAAGTCGTGGAGATGCTCCACCTTCGGGGCCCTAATGATTCACTGGCTTACGTCATATCGTGGCATGCACCTTGGTTTCAGGACCGCAAAGACGAACTAGTTCGCACAATTCTGCCCTACCTACATTCCCGTGAAGATTGGCAGGTTGCGGCGACGCTGAAGATGCTGGGTTTTCTGGTTCACCCGGGTACCTTCCATTGGCCTGCGGACTCAGAGACTCCTGCAAAATCCGACCAGGTAGTGCTCGCAGCCGCGCCCGAGCTGATCGGGCGAAGCCCTGAAGTGGCGCAGCTCCTGGCCGAATACCTCGGCGGTATCAGGAGCAATAGCGCCCGCGACCTACTGTGGCAAGTAGCGGAGCGTCCAGAACCTGCGCACGAGCAAGCGCTAATCGCGCTGACGTGGATCGGAGACCAACAGGACCTTCCCCGGCTCGCTGAATTGCTTGTAAAACCTGGAGACGGCGATAAGTATGGCCGCGATCTCGCGAGTCTTCCCTACCATCTTGTACGCGCTTATGGCGACCGGGCCGTGACTTATTTGGAGCGAGCAGTCTCCGAATCCCCGTATGCGTTTGTGCGGACCCAGTCCGCTGAGGAGCTAGCACTGCGGGGACGCCCGATCGCTTATCGTTTTTTTCTAGACGCACTCGAGAATAATAGGTTTTACAAACAGGAACTCATCGGCTGGCTTAAAACACGCTTCCCGAACGAAATACCAGCATCGGAAGATGACGCGGGCGTAATCGCCTTTCTCAAATCTCGTTTGCAGCCTTGATCCAACTGGGAATTCTGTCAGCCGCTTGAAATTACTATTCGGAACTACTCAGAACAAACTTTGCGCGGGCGGTGACGGGGAACCTAATCGGGCACATATCCGCGTACTGACCGTTTTTCTCTCCCACCAAAACTGAAAGCACAGTGGCGAACGTGATTTCATAGTCTCCGGATTGATCGAACGAGTAGGCATCTTCAAGCAAAAAGCGTTGTTCAAAATGCTTCCCCGGTGGCAGAACCACAGAAGGGACTTCGGAGGCCACATCCCAGGTGTACGTATTCGGCATGACACTCGACTTGGTCAGTTTCTCCCATGGGAAGAACAAGTCTGAATGGAAAGCGGGCTTTTCGCGAATTATTCTTAAGCTCACGCCTTCCATCATCGCACCCCGCTGAGGGAATCGAATGGTTGCGTCAGAGGCATTCTGAACCGTTAGGACAACAGGCACCTGAGTGGCTCTCGTCACGGCTCCCTCATGTTCAAATCGAAACTCTGCCTTGATTTGATCGATGATTTCACTTTGTTCGACAATCAACTCCACAGGGGCCGTCTTTTCGCCAGCACATTCCAAAATTAGTATGTAACGACCGGATTTTACCTTCTCCTCCCCAAAGCCCCAGCCACCCGACCAACCATGATCGAGCATCCCGTCTGTGGGCCACGCCACTGACTCAACTCTGTGGGTGCCGTCCGGTTCGGTTACGCTCAGCGAACAAGGCTTCCTGAGCTCCTGAGGAATCACTGTCGAATTCTTGGGCATTACTCCAACCCAGAATCGAATCGCCTCTCCGAGTACGTACCGATCCTTTTCCAGGTGAAGGACAGGCTGCACACCCGCTGCTTGATTTTCAGAAGACTTCTCCATTGAATATGGTGGTACGGATGAGCCAGTAGCAACGGTCAGGCAGAGCCCAGCAAGGAGAAAGATGAACAATCTAACCGAGTGCATAGAAGTGCCTCGATGAGTTTCAATTAAACATCGCGTGATTTTCCACGTCAATAAAGCAAAGGCAATGAACGTGTACTCCATTCCAACTCGCGGTTTCACCAGCATTTGGCTGTCGCCCTTGGGCAACCAACTAGTCTGCAGGTATTGCGCATCAACCTCTGTGGATATGACTCCGACGGCGAGTGGACGGAGAGTTTGTTACTATCGACAGTCTCAGAAGGAAAGTCCGATTCATACCCTACTCCAGACGCTCTTTGCCTCGGCCCTGGGAATACTCAGTCTTTTGTGTAGCGCGGCAACGTGCGCTATTTCGTCGACGCAAGCAGAGAGTGTGGCGGTTTACAGTGGCCCGTGCGTCATGTCACCGATTCCGCCAGATGCCCCGCTCTATCACGTGGCCGGCCAAGTGATTGACGACGTTTCCGGTTCGCCTGTCCCTGGAGCGACCGTGAGCCTGGATAGCCTTTGTGGAAGGGCTGGCACAACGGGGAGAAGTGAGGAGGATCACTTTCATCTGCAAGTTGTGACCGATCCAAACGGCAAATTTGCGTTCGACAAGATTCCCAAAATGGCAGTACGCCTGTCCGCGTCCCGGGACGACTACCTTGAGGTTTATTGGTTCCGGCGGACAGCCGATGATCCCATCGGTAACTATGTCATCGGTCCGGAGACTGGCCCCATCACTCTCCGAATAGCCCCGGCGGCGTCTATCTCCGGTATCGTTCGAGACCAGGAAGGCGTATCGATGCCGGATGCATGGGTCACACTCCAGTGTCTTCGCACATGGGCCGGGTGGCGTCGCCTTGAGTATTGCAACACTGTCAAAACCGCTTCCGACGGTTCCTACCGGTTTGGCCCGTTGCAACCGGGCCGTTACTATCTTGTCGCGCAACCTTGGCTTCATACTGACGACCCTCCTGCCCACGATGCAAATGGAAAAGCGGTGGGGTACGTCCCTGCGCGTTTTCCTGCGCTCTCAACCGAAGGGAACGACACATTTCTGGAACTCGCGGAAGGTCAACAGGCGCAAGTAGATTTTCAGTTTCACCGTGAACTCCTTCACCACATTACGGGGACTATTTCCGGGGCAGGGCATTGGGCGCCAATCGTCGACGTTGTCGATCACAGTGGCTCCAAGTCTTACTTCTTGAAGTCATCCTTCGTAAAGACGACTCAAGCCTGCTGCGAGTTCGAAGCCTGGCTTCCGAGAGGGAGTTTTCGGCTCGCTTCGGAATTTGGCAGTGCTGATGGAGGCTTTATAGGCTCTAAGCCTTTGGAAGTGGCAGATAGCGATATGTCGGGAGTCGTGTTTCCTTTGGCTCGCGAGGAGGGTATCAAAATTCCGATCGAAGTCACCAGCGCAGCGCGCGACACTGTTGGCCGGGTTTGTCTAGATACGGACGCTGCGTGTGGATTCTGGTACTTGCAGGTTATCAAGCTTCAACCCAACGGCTATGTTGAAGCCGGTCCACAGTCGACCATGTCTGGAGGAATGCATCGAAGAGGGGCCTATCGTAGCGAGGATGTGACCGTTGGCCCTGGAACCTACGCGGTGGCAGTCGCGTCAACGGGAAATGTTTATGCGCGAAGCATCATCAGCGGCGCCGTGAATCTCATCAGCGAGCCTCTTGTCGTAACACCAGGAAATGCACCGGATCCAATTCGGATTGTCCTCGCGGAAGCAGCAACTGCTGAAGGGATTACACGTAAGGGCGGCAAACCTGCACGCGCGTGGGTGTACGCGATTCCGGAACAAACTGACGGACGCCTTTTCCAATCGATACTGTCGGAGCTCGATGGCAGGTTCCACATCCAGGGCTTGGCACCCGTTCCTTATCTTTTTTTTGCTACTGACGTCGAGCTCAACCTGGATATACACGATCCCAAGGTTCTGGATTATTGGCGCCAGCGTGTGCCAGCGAGGGCTTTGCAGGCTGGTGGCGCGACTAAGGTTGACCTGCAAGTCAGCGCAATCGGTAATTAGTTGTCCGTTCGCTGTAGCGGCATTGGCATAGGACAGCGCCCTGATGAGGTCTAGAATAATGGGTCAGTGAAATTCGCATCGAAAATGCTGAGAATCAATGATGTCCAACCGCCGCACACTTCTGTAGTCACTCAAGGGTTCGATAGCTGCCCGACGGAGGAGGGATTGCTCGAGGACTGTCGTTACCCGCTAGCGCCCGCGCGCTGGTTTTTCTTGTTTCCCTTTAACGCGCAATTCACGGCCGAAAACAGCCTTTAGCCAGTCGGGCGGAGTTTGCGTTGTCTTGACCAACTCGCCGGCGATGAAACGTGCCACGAGCCGATGTCCCTTCGCATTGGGCGTGTTGTCGTAGACAAAAAGGTCGTCGGCATGCTTGCGCGCGTCCGGCAAGCTCTTCATTGCTTCTTCGTATGACGCCGGTATCGTGCTGAGGGGCACGGCTTGTCCGCCCCGACTCATCCGAGCGAGTATTCGTCCGACGTTCAGGTTGGGGTCTTCGGTGGAAATAAACAAAACTTTTGTCGTGTAACCGGCCTGCTTTGCGCTCTCCAACAATTCCACGTCGATGGTCAGATCCTCGACTGCAAACGATCGTCGCTCGCGTACCATCGCCTCTCGCTGATGCAGAATAAGAGGAACGAGAATAGGGAAGGCTTCTTTAAGGTGGGCATCGTAGAAAGTTGTCTTGCCGGCGCCCATGGGGCCTGCGATCACAACGAGTGCTGGTTTGGTTTCGCTCAAAGCAATCCGTCCTTATCGTGCGGTTTCGTGCGCGCGCGTCTTTTGTTGGCGCCGGAATTTTCCCGCGACAAGGGTCACGGAGAACCGCTCCCCGGAGGGCGTAACCTCCACAGTCGCTCCTAAAGCGTGGTCATACTCAAAGTGCGTGCCGTCCGAAAGGTTTCCCGTTGGCCCTTGCTGGAGGCCGGTGAGAGTCCCAAGCGCTTCGAACAATTGGCGCCGCTCTGCGGGACTCATTCTGTCATAGGCTGCCTTGGTTGATTGCCATGTTGGCCTCGATGAGCCTCCAAGCTTGTCGCTCCATCCCTTCGAGTAGTAGGCCAACAAGCCGCTATTCACGAGCTGGTTCATTGAACAACCGCGTGCATCCGCGATTCGCTGAATCCTGCGAATGAGACGGCGCAAAATAACCACCTGCGTTTCCCTGGCGGTCTGTTTCTTCTTCCCTTGCAGAGTCACCAGCTTCACAGAGTTGAGGTTGACGGCGAGTAGCGCGTCGTTGATCGAGGCGGACAAATCCCCTTGGTACCTCCGCTTCGCGCGAAGCAGTTTGTCCAAGCCAACCAGCAGGCGAACGTTGAAAACATCGAAACCGACGTTTCTACGGATTGCCACTGGTGAGGACCTCCTCCAGCGTAGCTTTGTTCCGCGTCGCGACCTCTTGTGCCGCGAGGCGAAGGATCTTCGCATATCTAAGCCTTGCCCGCGCCCGAGCCGCAGGCAGGACCTCCTCCGGAGGCTCAATCATGCAGGTCAGCACATACTGGAGAAGAGAATTCGTCAAAGCAAATTGGGCGTGGACCAGAGTGAAGAGGGACTGTACCTCCCTCGCCATATTCGCGAGAGTGGCCGCGACGCGGGCCTCCAGCTGGGCTGTCGCTTCCGTGTTATCGCCCTGCCGAAGTTCGTGCTCACACGCGGTGAGGATAAAGGCCTGTTCGGAGCGAAAGCCGCGCTCACTGGCAGCAGAGCGCACGCGGTCGCGAAATTCCCTGCTCGGGAACAGCAAATTCCGCTCGATTCGATGTTTTCTCATCAGATTACCTCCTCTTCTACCAGGTGGCACATTTGTGCCACAAACCGCTCGAATTCCGCCACCGACTAAAGATGTGGAGCAGTTTGACTTAAGCCCTAAATCGGAGCGCGCATCGCCACATTCCTTTATGTTCCAATACCCACGACCGTAATCAACAAATCCCTCCCCAACGCCCCACTTTGTCCTCTTACTGTCCCTTAGTTGTCTTTATTTGTCGCCAGCTGTCCCCGAGCTGTCCCTTGATTGTCCGCAACCTGTAGGCACTCGCCCCCCAGCTGTCCCCTTAGTGTCCTCAAGTGGTCCGCAAGTGTCCCGGATCGTCCCAATCCGTCCCGAGTGTAGTTTGCTGTCCTCGGTACAATTTCCGTTGCATCCAGTTCTCCATGCTACTATACATATACACCAGGAATGCTGACGTCAACTACAAATCGCTTCCGCCTCACCCTGGAGAAACTCGCTGCCGAACCGCCCAGCACGAAAACTGCATTGATCCGGTCCATTCTCCCCGGAATTGAAGCAGCCTTGGCCTCAGGGAAGACGTGGAAGCAAGTTTGGCAAAGCCTCGCGAACGATGACCTGGACATCAGTTACGAAACGTTTCGCAAACTCCTTGTGCGGGCTCGCAAGAAAGCGCGCATATCCGCGCCGCCGCGGGGGAAAGCCACTGAATTCCCCACAGCGACTGTTCAAGAAACAGCGGACCCTGTGGCGCGTGATCCGCTCGCGAATCTAAAACGATTGGAAGAAAATCGGGCTGGATTTCATTGGCGGGCAACGCCTAGGCTGAAGGGCTCGGACGATAAAAAGGGCATTGAGTAAAGAAACAATGATGATCGCGGCAGCAGAGAGGCTTCGATGTCGCGCTTCACTTCACGGTAAAACGAGCGGGCGGCACAGAGGCTCGCGCTTCCGGATTGTAATAATCGTAGAGGATGGACTCTGAAGACTGTGCTGTCATCGGGAATCGGGCCTTCAGCGAAAAGGAAAACGTCGTGCCACCGGCATGCGGCCAGAGATAGAAGACCACGCGATCAGGTTGAACTTCATAGCTTTGTAGGTCCCAGCCAGAATCAGCGACGGCGGAGTCCAGGGAAGCGCGATCTACGTCCGCGCCCGGAGGCAAGCCGACTTCAGCCAGCATCATGCCGTAGCCCCGAAAACCGACGCGCTCAGCGTGAACGGTGCAACGAATGGAATCGCCAGGAGAAGCTGTGGTGCGGTCGAACTGGACTGCGTAGCGCAAAGACTCCGCGTCACCGCTGCGAGCGGAAGAAGAGGTCACGGCGGAATCAATCCAAGGCAGGTAGTAGGTCGCGTTGACATATACGCTCGCGTGCGTGGACGGGCCGCCACGAACCTCGATGGTGTGCTTTCCTGGCGAGAGGAATTGTGTGAGGTCGGCCCGTTGTGGCGTGAGTTGGCGGATATCTGCTGAAGCCGAAAATTGTGGGCCGGATTTTCCGTCGACGAAGATGGGCATGGGCGAGCGGGATGAGTCGAAAGTGGAGGCGGGGCTCAATTGGTGGATCAACGTTTGCAGAACGTCAACCGTCGCTTGTGTGGAGTACCACACGCCGTACTGATCCTTGTTCGTCAGCAGGAAGAGAGTCCCCCGGTTGAGGGAGCGATCAAGCTCGGTCGAAGAATGGCTTTGCTGTTTAGCGATGGCCAGGACATCGAGGACGAGAGCCGTGGTTTCGATTCGACCCGTGTATCCCCAACCATGAAAGATGGTGTTGCGCTGAAGGTCCCAGTAGCTGGCTTCACCTTCGGAGTGTTCGAGAGAGAAGAGCGTAGCGATCTCTTGGGACGCGTCTTCTGTTGCAGCGAGCTTGGCGAGTGCAACGAGGGCGATGTCGTAAGGGTCGGAATTGGCTTGACTGGATTTCGCGAAGTACTCGATCGCCTTGTGTATCGCTTGGCGCTCAACGTCGATGTCCTTGTCCTTGGGGTTGCGATGTTGAAGATCACGCGCGAGGACCTCGACTACATAGGCCGTGTTGTAAAGTGCAGAAATTTCCAGAAATTTGCCTTTTGAATCTTTCTCCATCCAGGCGCCCTGCGGTGTAGCCTGCTGCAGCAACCAGCGGCGCGCAGCAGCAATGATGTCTGGATCGACTTCGGTGAATTCCGAAGCCTCCGTCAGGAAGCGAAGGGCGTAAGCCGACACAGGAATTTCCGGTTCGCCCTTGCCCCACAGGGAGAAGCCGCCGGCGGGTTCGCGGTAGCGCAGCAATTTCGCGTAGGCCAGCTTAAGGTAATGGCTCGACCGGGCATCGAGTGGAGAGGAAGGAAAATGCTGGGACTTTTGAAGCTGCAGCCAGAGCAGGCTGGGATAAGCCGAGGAGATGGTCTGCTCAGCACAGCCATAGGGTCGCTCCATGATTCCTTCGATCGCGTCGCTGACGTGGGCGATCAGATTGGGATAGAGAACCAACTCAGCTTCGACCGATCCAGGAAGAGCGCTCGCCGGGATTTCAATCGAAAGCGAGGTGCTGCCAAGGAAGATGGAACTGGACCGGGCAAGGCGTTGCTGGCCGTCAGCATGGATTCGGAGTTTCTTTTCGATGGCGTCGCTATCGTTTGCAGAGGAACGATTGAAAGCGCTAAGGCGCTGCTTGGCGTCCTTCGTGGGTACTGCGGCGCGGAAGGAAAAAGTCTGCTCGACGTAGTCTCCGGCGGGAACGTTGAGCTGGACCGTGCGCGGGGAGAGAGCCTGGGACCACGGCTCTGTGGCCCAGTCAAGCGAGACAGATTGCGGCTTATCGAGATAATTGCGCACGGTCACCGGCAAATGGATTTCGTCGCCAACCGTGAGGACTTTAGGAGGTTCGAGCTCAGCGAAGAAGGGAAGAAAAGCACGGATGTCTGTGGAACCCGTGGCGATATGTCCGTCTAGGGTGGAGGCGATGACGGAAACTTTCCAGGTCGTGATGCTGTCAGCGAGAGGAACCTTGACCGTCGAGTGGCCGACGCGATCGGTGTGAATTTCGGGTTGCCAGAGAAGCGTTTCAGGAAAATACTGGCGGAGACGAGGCGTGGCCAGGGGGATGTTGATTTGACCGGAAGCGGCCCCCGATTTGGTGGTGAGGCCGACCTTTCCCGCAAGAACTGCGACAGAGGACGATTCGGTCTGGACCTGGACATTCTCAGCCGAGACTTCGACGGTCTCTGTGGCAGCACCAACGTTTAGTTTGACCTCGACATCGGTAACATTGCTAGACAGCACTGGAATGGTGGTCAGAACGTAAGAGCGAAAACCGGGGCTTTCGACCAAGACCCGGTAGGTGCCCGGAGGAAGATTGGAGAGCAGGCAGAGTCCCTGATCGTTGGAGGTTCCCTCGTAGGCGACTCCCGTAGCTTCGTTGGTGAGAGTGATCTTCGTGTTGGGGATTACTGCGCCGGTGGGATCCTGGACGAAGATACGGACCGCACCCGAGTTGCTGCTGTAGAAGGGCTGGAGTTTCTGCGGAGTGGCGGGTTTGCCTGTGGGATTGCCCGGTTCCTCGAGGAAGGGTGAGGTGAATTTGGCTAGGACGAAGTCATCTGGCGTATTAGGGGTGAGGTCCGGGCCATCACTGACGACGCTGATGCCCTTTGTGGTGCGCGTAACCGGAGTTTGTGACGTCACTGCATTCTGTCCGTAGGCGCGCAGCGTGATCTTGTCGGTGTAGCCCATTTCCACAGTAGGGACCACGCGGTACGGGCGGCCCCACGGATCGCGGAGAGCATTCCAGTCGATCGCGTGATCAGCCATCACTTTGTGGAATTCTTCTTCGGTTTCCGGGAAACGGGCGGAGGATTTTGCATTTTCAAAGAGCGCATCGGAAATGCGCTGGGCGGTCTCGCGAAAGTAGGGCATGTTTTGAACGGCGACCTGCAAATCGTCCCAATCGCCGGTGGGATCATCTGCGCCGGAGCGAAAGCGTTTGTCTGGGCCAGCGCTGAGCACCTTGATGGTGTAGTTGTCGCGGTCGATTTCGAACAGGAAGTTGTAAGGCGTGCCCCAGGGATCGATGAAACTGGAAAGTGAAGTGCGCTCCTGTGCGAAGGCAGCTTCGAGCGTGGCCTGGTCACGAATGTAACCGCCGGTGTGTGCGTGATATGCATCGATAACTGCGCGCAGGCGCTTGGCATCGAACTCGAAGAAGGGCCGCGAAAGGCTCATTGCTGTGAAATCGTCGGCGGTTTTGAGACTTTTGTCAGGACCTGCGCTGTTAAACTCGAAAACTTCGTTCATCCACTGATAGGTACGCCGGGCGTGGAAGGGTTGTCCCCATGGATCTCTCAGGGTGGAGCTATCAACGCCTTCGCTCTTGAGAAAACTTGCATACTCCGCATCACTCTTCGGGAAATGACCTGTATTGGAGAAATGCTCTTGCAAGAGTTTGGCCGCAGGATCGAGAGAGGCGTGAATCTGCTTCTGAAAAACCTGATTGAGGTAGCGGGGAGTATCGGAGGACTCCAGTCGCAAAGGGACCCCGCTGCGGTTGAAGAGCAGAGCCTGACCTACGAGTTCGAGGTCGGGAGGAACAGCAGCATCGGGGGCTCGATTGAGAAGTTGCTTTACGGAGACTCCGGCGATGGAGTCGTTATCCTCCTCGAAAGAGCGGAAGCCAAGGCGCGGATCGATGCTTTCGTACACCCCAGTGAAGAGACTGGCTTCGGTGCGAGCTAGTTCTTCAAGCGCCTGATCGTAAACGAGCAGTCCGAGCGCACCCTCGGCCGGTTCACCTTCTGATCCGCGCACGTGGAGATTCACGGTTGCCGCTTCACCGGGGCGATAAGTCGACTTCACCGGTTTGACATCCAGTCGAAGATTCGTTGGCTTAGGAAACAGAACGGAAGCTGCGGCCATCCGCGAATACATGGAGTAAGACTCAGTCTCAATATTGAGGGGATAGACGGCGAGTGCAATCGTGCCGGTGTACTGTTTGTCCGGCAGGAAAGTGACGTGCGTCGAGCCATGAGAAAGGTTGACTTCCTGGGACGCCAGGATAGTTTGCGTGTCGGTTTGCACAACTTCTACGCGGACGCGTGGTTGTGGCACGGAAGATTCGAGTTCGGCTTCGATGCGATCGTCGGGCTTCAAAATCGCTTTTTCTGGAGTGATACGAAGAGCGGGGTCTTCTTGCAACGAATAGGATTCAAGGTGGTGGCCAGTGCGGCCGTCGAGCGTTTTGGCTTCCAGGGCAGCGTAGATGCGCTCGACATCCTTATCCCTATCCCGATCCTTTTCCTTTCGCAGGGGCTCGGAGAAACGGACGCGGCCGATGCCGTAACGATTAGTGCGGACGTGCGCCGTGGCAAAAGGCTGGGCCGGCTGTTTTAACGAGGTGGTGTCGGAGGGATCTTGCGCATACAGGTTGACGAGAACGTCAGCGGTGGCGGGCGTTCCGTCCGCGAGAGAGCTTGAAAGGTAAAGCACAGGCCGAAGGCCAATCGGCAGCGCTCCGCCAATATTCAGCACATAAAGATGGATCGCGTCGCGAGAGATGCGCACGTCGAAGTGGCGCTCCTGGGTGCGCTTGGAGGAGGCGTCGGTCACGTAAGCGGCATAACGAAGATCTTCGAAGCGCTTCCAGTCGGTATCCTGCAGGTCGGAGTGGTCTTTGGAGAGATTGAGCGTAGCGCGGAACTCGTTCTTGGCGTCGAGTTCGCCTTCCTGAGCCTGCCCCTCTTCGGCTTCCCATTTCTGTTCACGATAGTTCCATTCACGGCGAGCTTCGCGGACGATGCGGACGTGGCCACGAAGAACGGGCTTGCCAAACATGTAGTTGGCGCTGACGGTCAGATCAGCGTTCTGGCTCGGGAGATAGAAGGGCTGGTTTGCCGCGACGTTCACCATGAACGTGGGAAGTTCGTACCGGGAAATGCGGATGAGTTGGTTGCCTTGCAACTCCCTGCTGTCGGCGTCTCCGGTAATGTCGGCGGAGACGCGGTAGCTGCCTAATTTCTGGGAGGACGGAATGGTCCAATCGGCGGAAGCAATGCCGAAGCGGGAAGTTTCCGCGTCAGTGGAGAAGATGACGGCTTCGTCGGGATCGTGGACGACGAAGCGCAGAGGATGCTTGGCCCAGGCGTGGCGCTGGTCATCGAGAACGAGGGCGCGCATGTGCAGGGTTTGGTCGGGCTGGTAGAGAGGCTTGTCGGTAGAAAGCAAAACAGCGGCGCGGCGCCAGTAGTGGAGGGTGGCGGCCACGGAATTCCGGAAATTGCCACGCGTGCCCCGGATTTCAAGATCCACCTGTTCATCGTCGGGTGCGCCCGGCATTTCGGGAAGATGGAAGGTTAGCAGTGCTTCGCCACGGGAATTGGTTCGAGTCTCAGCTTTCATACCTTTTGGAGTGTCATCGTCTTCATCGCCGAAAGAGGCGGTGAGAGACACGCCAGGGACGGGTTTGTCGGAATCAGGGCGTGTGGCCCAGACGCGAGCAACGTACGCGCGCCCCATTCCAACGGCATCCAGACCAAGAAAGCGCAGCTCGAAGAGATCCGGGATCAGCGCAGAGGGCGAGAGGACTCCGGAGAAAGCAGGCACGAAGATGCCTTCAAGACGCACTTCGTAGAGGAGTCGGGCACTCGATGCATCTTGGAGGCCGTTCACGGGGATCCAGGTGAGCGGAACCTCAGCCCGCTGCGGAGTGGAACTGAGGTGCACGGAAACAGAAGCTTCGGCTAGCAGTTTGTCATCGGGACTCAGAATCTTAGCGACCAGCGTGGCGTGAAGGGATGTGGGGACGTTTGCCGAGAGATCGATGGAAAAGACGGAATTCTTTTCCTTCAAAGCGAGACGGGCCCCGGCTTCGTTCGCGACGATGGAAGGAACAGCGTTGGCCCCTTGGCAATTCGCAAAGAATGGAAATGAAAAAGCAGATAGAGACAGCAAGAGAGCCACTCGCAGGATGCTTGTTCGCATCGCCCCCACCCTCCTGAGCGGGATGCGCACCAACACCAATTGTTACGTTAGTTGCACAGGTTTCAGGAAAGGTTGTTACGGTTTGTTTCGTGTGTATCATGTGCCGCTTGAACAGTGGCGGCACTATTGACCTGCTGTAGCCCGGGCAAGCTTAGAGCAGGGGAAGCCCCAGGGCTCGCAGGCGGCGGTCAAGCAGCCGCTGATCGATATAAACGTCGTGCATCAGGAGTTGCTGAAAGGCGCTCCGAAGGTCGGCCAAATACCGACGCAGGTAAAAGGTTTCAAGTAGGCCGACGCTTCCAAGAGTTTCAAGGCGCTCTGCCTTCGCCACTTTGCGCGCCCTGTAATCATCGAGCAGCAGAGGACTCGCCCCTAGCTCTTTCGCTAGGAAGATCGCGCTCATTTCACCCGGACCTAAGCCATATTTTCGCTGCGCCGAAAGCAGACCGGCTGGATTCTGAATCGACTTGACCTCGATCCATTCTGCTTTCGACACCTCGGACGCTCCGGGCAGGCCAGCACCAGCGACGACAACTTCGTAGTGAACTTCATTGGAGATGTAAACACGCGGAAAGATTCGGTTGAGAAAGTCGAGGCAGCCAAGCTTGGTCAGAATAACAAGCGGTGATGAGTCTGCTACAGCGGTCACGCTTTGAGACGGTCAGCAGTCTGGCGTTCCTCTTCCAGGTCCTCAAAGCTGTACCGTAGTGGGGGAACGCCGTGTTTCGCAGCGAAATCCATGAAAGCCGCCACGGGCGTCTGACATAGCTCCGCAGCGCGTCCCAGCGAGACCTTATCCTCACGATAAAGTTCGAGGGCCAGCAGTCGAGCGGCTTCCTGGGAGAGGCTGCTCCCCTCCAAATTCGCGACCCTCAGAAGTTCCGACGGCAACTTTACGTCCACGGTTTCCATAGCTCCAAGTTACCGCACGCGAGGCAGTTTGTCATGCGTTATCGTTGTTCACTTAAACGTCAGTCGAGGTTAATCGCTTATCGGCGCGTCGTTCATTTGTCTCCGAGTCGAGGTCGTGGACGCCATTCCGTGCAACGATTTCGGTAACCCAATTGTTTAGACTAATGACACTCTTGAGTGTGAGATAGTGAAGCTTCGAACGAAAAATGTTGCTGACCATTTCATATTTCGGGAAAACTGCGACGGATTTGGGCTACCTACTACACAAGAGCCCGTTCCGCGTTCATTCGTTCGAGCAGGTTTTCGGGAAGGCCCATGTCTTCTACCCGGAGACCTCGCCCGAGCGCTGCACTGCTGCGCTATTGCTGGAGATCGATCCCATTGGTCTTGTGCGCAACCGGCGCGGACCAAGCGGTGAAGCGCACGCCCTGGAACAGTACGTTAATGACCGGCCCTACGCGGCCTCGTCTTTCCTAAGCGTTGCTATTGCCCGCACGTTCGGTACCGCAATGACCGGCAAGAGTAAGGAGCGTCAGGAACTAGCGGATGCGCCGCTACCATTGGAAGTGCGGATCGCGGTCCTGCCTTGCCGCGGCGGAGAAAATCTCTTGCGCCGTTTGTTCGAGCCCCTTGGTTACGAGGTCGCAGCTGTTCGACACCCACTCGATGAGAAATTCCCGGAGTGGGGAGAGAGCCCATATTTCACGGTCACGTTCAAGGCCATAATTCGATTGAGTGATTTGCTGACGCATCTCTATGTCCTAATTCCAGTCCTGGACGACGACAAGCACTACTGGGTTGGTGACGCGGAAGTCGAAAAGCTGCTGCGTCATGGAGAGGGCTGGCTTCGCGAGCATCCCGAGCGCGAATTGATTACCAATCGCTATTTGAAACACCAGAAGCGATTGGCTCGTGAGGCGATGAGCCGCCTCATTGGAGAGGAAGAGCCCGCCGCGGACGAATTGGCGGAGACTCACACGCGTGAAGAGGAGGCCATAGAGAAGCCGATTAGCCTGGCCGAACAGCGCATGGGAGCAGTCATTGCAGCACTCCGTAGCAGCGGCGCGAAGCGTGTACTCGACCTTGGCTGTGGTGAAGGTCGTCTTCTGCGCGAGCTCTTGAAAGACAGGGCCTTTTCGGAAATCGTTGGCATGGATGTGTCGCATCGCGCCCTTGAGATTGCCTCGCAGAAACTGCGACTCGAGGATTTGCCTAAGATGCAGAAGGATCGCATTCGTCTGATTCACGGATCACTGACTTATCGCGACAAACGCCTTAGCGGTTATGACGCTGCGACCGTTGTGGAAGTCATCGAGCACCAAGATCCGCCGCGTCTCGCGGCGTTCGAGCGGGTTCTCTTTGAATTTGCTCGTCCGCAAACTACGGTGGTGACAACGCCTAATGTCGAGTACAACGTGAAATTCGAGACATTGCCTGCCGGCAAGATGCGGCACAAAGACCACCGCTTCGAGTGGACACGCGCAGAGTTTCAATCCTGGTCAAATGCCATAGCGGCACGATTTGGCTATTCCGCCCGCTTCTTGCCAATTGGACCCGAAGACCCAATCGTGGGCAGCCCCACACAGATGGGTATTTTCACTCGACAATGAAGCTGACGATTCCAGAACTCGCAGTCGTTGCACTTGTCGGCCCTTCGGGCTCGGGCAAGTCGAGCTTTGCGCGAAAGCATTTTCGACCGACTGAGGTACTTTCTTCAGACTTCTGCCGTGGTCTCGTATCCGACGAGGAGAACAGCCAGGCGGCCACGAATGACGCCTTTGAGGTTCTGTATTTCATCGCTTCCAAACGGCTGACGGCTGGCAAGCTGGTTGTGATCGATGCCACGAATGTGCAGATCGAAGCGCGCAAACCAATCATTGCCCTCGCTCGGCAGTTTCACTGCATTCCGGTCGCTATCGTTTTTGATCTGCCGGAGAAACTTTGCCACGAGCGAAACCGTAACCGCCCGGACCGAGATTTCGGTCCACATGTCATACGCCAACAGTCTCAGCAATTACGTCGATCTCTGCGCAACCTCCAACGAGAAGGTTTTCGCAGGGTTCATGTTTTGCATTCACCTGAGGAGGTTGACGCGGCAGAAATCGTGCGCGAGCCGCTGTGGAACAACCTGAAGCACGAATACGGTCCATTTGACATTATCGGCGATGTGCATGGATGCTTCGATGAGCTCGTCGAGCTGCTTACCCAGCTTGGGTATTCGGTCGAGAAGCAATCAAACGTTCCTGGTTCTCTTGCCTACTCCGTGAAGCCTCCGGAGGGCCGCAAGGTTGTCTTTCTTGGTGACCTTGTGGATCGTGGCCGGAAGATTCCCGAGGTGCTCCGCCTAGTGATGAGCATGGTCAAAGCCGGAACAGCCCTTTGTGTTCCGGGCAACCACGATATCAAGCTAATGCGTAAACTCCGGGGCAAAGACGTACAGATCACGCACGGGCTCGCTGATTCTCTGCAACAACTGGACAAGGAATCGCCGGAATTCCGCGCTCAGGTCTCGGATTTTCTCGATGAGCTTGTCAGCCACTATGTCTTGGATGAGGGGAAACTCGTCGTCGCTCACGCTGGCATGAAGGAAGAGATGCAAGGTCGTGGTTCAGGCAAAGTGCGCGATTTTGCCCTCTACGGGGAGACGACAGGTGAGACCGATGAATTCGGCCTTCCTGTTCGCTACAACTGGGCTGCGGAGTATCGTGGCAGGGCAATGGTGGTCTATGGCCATACTCCTGTGCCTCAGCCCGATTGGTTGAATCGCACAATTAATATCGATACCGGCTGCGTTTTCGGCGGCAACCTGACAGCACTGCGGTACCCGGAGAAGGAACTCGTCTCTGTTGCAGCTCGTGAGACCTACGCACAGCCGGTGAAACCGCTCGCTGCGGTCGCAGAAACTGCGGCGTCGCTCACCTCTCAACAGGTTCACGACGATTTGCTCGATATCGACGATGTGATCGGAAAGCGTATTGTCACAACTCGGCTGCATCACAATGTGACGGTCCGGGAGGAAAACGCGCTCGCGGCTCTTGAAGTCATGAGCCGGTTTGCCGCGAATCCGAAGTGGCTGATCTACTTGCCGCCCACGATGTCCCCCACAGAAACAACCGAAAAGCCCGGACTTCTGGAGCATCCGGCGGAAGCCTTTGCCTACTTCCGCCGTGAAGGCGTCCCTCGCGTGGTGTGCGAGGAAAAGCACATGGGTTCGCGCGCCGTCGTGATCGTCTGCCGAGATGAAGATGCCGCTCGACGACGTTTCGGAGTCGTCGGGGAAGGCATTGGGATTTGCTACACGCGAACAGGACGACGATTCTTCGATGACAGAAAGATCGAAAAGGAATTTCTCGAAAAGGTACGGGGAGCCGTGGACGCTGCGGGATTCTGGCAGCAGTTTGAGACGGACTGGATTTGTCTCGACGCGGAGTTGATGCCCTGGTCCGCGAAGGCTCAGGAACTATTGCGGCAGCAATACGCCGCTGTAGGCGCGGCTGCGAAAGCTTCTCTTACGGAAACAGTCGTGTCTTTGGAGCATCTTGCATCGAAGAATGGCGATGCTCTGCCTCTCATCGAGAAATATAAGCAACGGCTTGAAGCCACGAAGCTTTATATCGATTCTTATCGGCGCTACTGCTGGCCAGTTCAGTTAGTGAGCGACTTGAAACTCGCACCGTTTCACCTGTTGGCTACAGAAGGACAGGTTCATATTCAGCGCGATCACATGTGGCACATGGAAAAGCTGGCAGAGGTTTGCAAAGCCAGCGATGGTCTCTTGCTCGCAACGTCTTACCGACAGGTTGATGTGACCGACACAGCGAGCGTGGAAGAAGCCACTCAGTGGTGGCAAGAGCTGACAGGACGCGGTGGCGAAGGCATGGTCGTAAAGCCGCTGGACTTCATTGTGCGCGGACGACGCGGGTTGACGCAGCCCGCGGTCAAATGTCGGGGCCCTGAATACCTGAGAATTATCTATGGGCCCGAATACTTGCTGCCCGAGAACTTGGAGCGTCTGCGTAGTCGTTCGGTTTCCACGAAGCGTTCCTTGGCACTTCGTGAATTCGCTCTTGGCATCGAAGCACTGGAGCGATTCGTCCGGCAGGAACCGCTACGTCGCGTACATGAATGCGTCTTCGGTGTTCTCGCTCTTGAAAGCGAGCCGGTCGATCCTCGCTTGTAGCCATCTAATCTTCTGGCTCATGCGTAGGTTGGGATTTTGGAGAGTGTACCTGGCGTGTACCTCAGTTAGGCGATTCCGGTGTTTTTGGCGTTTTTCTCGTTTAATAGAATCAGTAACTTACGCGTCTTCAACGCCGCTTTTAGTTCGATCCCCACCGCCCCTACCAACATCTCCTTTATAAATAACAGCTTGTGGCTTTTCGAGGGGCCACAAGGGGCCATTAACGCTAGGCGACTTGCGCTGGGAGCACTAGGCGAACGACTTTGCTGTTCGCTTCTCTTAGAGCCGTAGGAACGGCCTGCGTGTAGATGTTCATGGTCGTTCGAACATCCGCATGTCGCAAGAGTTCCTGCTGCACCTTGAGATCTACACCGAGCGCATGAAGTAACGTTGAATGACTGTGTCGAAACGAGTGCCAGCCGATCCGGCCTATCCCCGCCTTTTCTGCTGCGGGGACGAGCCAGTTTTCCTGAATTCGGCCTGGCCAATACGGTTTTCCTGTTTCCGGGTTCGCGAATATCCAGTCTTCGGACTTCGCCAGCGGAGCAACGCTCGCCTTATGTTGACGAAGTCTCTCCGCAAGCGAACGGTCAAGAGGCATCCATCGGTGAGAGGCCTTTGTTTTTACGTCGCCTTGTTTTCCGTAGACGTAAGCCTGTCGTACCTCCAAGCGCAGTCCCTCCCAATCGATATCATTCCATCTCAGACCGAGGATCTCGCTTACTCGTAGTCCCAAACACATCGCCACAATGCACATGGTTCGGAAAGGCTCAGGAATGTACTCAAGCAACTTTCGAAACTCGTCCACTGAAAGTGCTTTCGGTTCCCGCTGTCTTTTAGAACTGTCTTTCACGCGGACAAGGCTCATGGGATTGAGCTGATAGGGAATCAGCTCCCACCGCATCGCCGCGTTAAACAAGACGCGCATTAGGTTCTTGAGATGAGACTTGCTCTTCGGCGCCAAATCGAGCTTCTTGAGCCACTCCTCAACAAGCAGCGGTTTGATCTGCTCAATCGGAGAGTCTCGCCATTTCGGCTCAATGTGGTTTTTCAGCCAGCACCGATACCGTGAGGCGGTTGAAGGCCTTTCGGGAATTTCTTCCGCCAGGTACCGGTGGATGACTGCACCGAACGAAACAGGTGGTCCGTTTGCCGGCCCTGCGTTCATCGAGAGCAACCAAGACAGAGCGGCCTTGCGTGCCTGGGACTCGTTCGGATATTCCTCAACTGTCCCGATGGCAACGCTTCGCCTAATTGAACTTCCGTCCGGAAGATTTTCCCGATAGCGCAGAACCCACACGTCCGGCCCTTTCTTTCGCGCTTTCAAACTAACCCAACCAAACTGAACCCGTTGCCGCTTATGTTCCATCCGATTTCTCCTGTGAGCGGCACGGATGGCACGACAAATTTATCCGAGATTGCAACCATGAGTCCAGTTCTGATGCACGAAAATACCAGTGACCTCCAATTTGATATCCGGGAACGCGTCCGTGGCGTGCGTAGCGCTGCAGGGTCTTGACGTGGATGTTGCCGAGTAGTTTGGCCGCGTCACAGCTGCCAATTAAGGGTTCAAAGCGCTGCAGGGCCTTCTCGCGCGAGCGAGGTCCCACTAAAACAGTAGAATGTGGGGCAGCATCGTCCCCATTTCTCCCTGTGGCCGCGTGAGGTGGCGCGGCATTGCCCGTACCATGAGCATCAGCCGACGAATGAACGTGAACCGTCGGAAGTTCCTCTGATGCGACGCTCGCCTTCTCGGTGCGAGTTCCATTCGAGACACTGTCTACTTCGAAGCGTGAGCCATGTCGTCGATGTGACGCTGGGTTCTCGCGCATACCGGATTGGAGGCGGTGGTGCATGGGTTGCTATTTCAATTCCAGTTGGAAGGATTCTCCTTTCGAGCTTGATTCCTGATTATTGGTGTGTTGGCCTGAAAGCCAGGAGTGAAACTCTTTGTCTTTGTGATAGACGAGCTTCAGAGCTTCCGTTACGACATAGGATGGTGAGCAATCGAGGAACTCTGCATACTTCGCAAGGTTCATCTTTGCCTCATCGTCGAGTCTTAGTTGGACGACTGTGGTTTTGGGTTGTTTGGGTGGTGCTTTCAACACTGCCATCGGCATTTTCTCCTTTCGTTGATTGGGATTGCTTCTTCTCTGCTTTCAGGGTTGATTACATCTGTGTATGCACGCGGGCAAAACACGGCCCCGAGCTGCTCGGGGCGGGCGGGAGCGACCCCACCGAACTTTGGGCGGCTGAAAGCCGTCAAAAGTGGGGTCGCTCCCGCCCATCCTAGTGTTTTGCCCGCGTGCAGTTTCTTTGCCTTCGCTTTACGCATCTGGTTACTTTTCTTCTACTTGTCGTGCATTCTCTTCGAAAGCTGGCTTGAAACCTGAGCCGAAAGCCGGTTGTGAGCTGTCCGTCACCTCGTGGTCGCTCGGCTCACGATTTTTACTTGGGACTCTCGCCTCAAAAAGGGCAGCTTGGCCGTCCACGAGTTCAGTGCGGAACGATACTTCCCGCCTCGGCGCCAGCCTCCGAAATTCCTCGCTCACAGCCCCAGCTGTGATGTGGCCGTTCAACCATTGCTCATATCGAACGTCGGTTTGCATCATTGAATCGCTTCTTGGCCTCATTCAGGAATTCGATCTGTTCCACGTTTAGCCTTGCGAACTGCTTGGTCTCCCACATGTGGCGGTAGTGGAAGTAGCGCAGACCCTCCACGCCCGGATCGGGATTCAAAGTGCGTGGGGCCATCGCCAGAAACAGCTCCCGAGCCGCTGCGAAGTGCTTGGGGCGTGTTCCGATGTAAACGAAATTTACCTGCGGTATAGCTGAAAACAGGCCGTTATATGCAAACAGATGCGTCTCGAAACTGGCGAGACTGAGAAGCCCCGGATCAACAAAACTGAAGGTAACCACAGGGGGGGAAGAGGAAGATTCCGGAGCGAAGAACAGTGGGAATTTGTCGATGAAATAACGGTCCGTGGTCTTTTCCCGAATCGCCCCCTTGTACCGCTTAGAGGGAAGCATAGATCGAGGGATGGAGAGTTTCCGGCAGAAATAGTCGACTTTCTCGGTTTCGGTTTCGAGATAGCGGTACTCGAGGTGCGGCAGGACAAAATCCAGAATCGCCAGTTTCGTGCGGATGTGTTCGACGGAATGCTCGCGGCGATTGCGGAGATTTTCCCGGCCGATGGCGCGATACACGAGGCGAGAGAAAAGATGGTAGACGCGTCCGTTTCGGAGGAGCAGGCGAGCGGTGGCATGCCCCTTTCCGAGCACTTTTTGCGTGAAAGCCATGCTCTTGTCACCGCTTTTGGCCCCAGTGAAGGCCAAGTATTGACGAGTGGAGAAATACCCAGAGTGGGTGGCCACGAGATATAAGAAGCGCGCCTCGTCCTCGGTGTAACCGAAGCCAAGGAGGTTCTCGATGCTGGTTTCAGGAAAGTGCATGGCTCACAGACTCAGAATCGCGGTCATGATCTCCCGCTCGTCGCGCACTCGGCGAAGACCAACTGCATCCTCCGACCGGGCGTAGATTTGAAACCCGGCGCGGGCCTTTTCCGCCAGATGGCCAGCGTGGTAGTGACTGGTGGCGAGTTCCAGGTCCACACGGGAGATTTCCATTTCTTGGTTGGCATACTCGATGCGGAGGTCGGGGAAACTAACTTTGCCGTGAACAACCGGGAGCTGCAACTGGTGCGCTAAGGCTTCCTTACTGCGTTGCGTTTGACCGTCGCCCCGCGCTTGGGTCTGACCAAGTTTTCGGTAGAGCTTTTCCTTGAGTTCATAGTCGAGCTGAACCCTGAGCACCTTGCCACCTTTGCGTTCGATCTCATCGGCAGCCTTGTGATACAGGCGGTACAAGGCGGCATCATGGTCTGCTTCCTTGGGCTTCACAAAGCCCGAGTAAATGGCTTGATCGTCGAGTACGAAGCCGTGGTGACGAATCAGGCGTTTGCCTTCCTTTGACAGAGTGAGAACCTGCCGGGACTCCTTCTTGAGTACGCTCGTGTCTCGTCGTGCGACAAGCCGCTGATGAATCAGATTGCGAAGGTCGCTGTCCAGTCGTGAGCGGTCACCCGCGTAGGCGTGCTTCGCGAGATCCTCGACAGCCACTACTCGAAACTTGCCGACTTCTGTGAGGGTGTAAATCTCCGATGGCCGGAGCGAATAGCTTCTATCGCGATCAAGGATCTCCGTGCGTCCACGATCTGCGAGAAGGTCAGCTTGACGGGTATCGCGGGAGACGGAGGAAGGCTCCGTTTCTAGGCGTTCACGGCTCTGCGGATCAAGATGGTCAGACTGGTATTCGGTTTCCCGGAGCTTTGCCAGTTTTATTCTGACGCAGGCCTCCGGTTGCGAGCTGCCGCCTCGTCCTCGCCTTGATTCTCGACCACCGCTGTAGGGTTCAGACGGCGATTGAGAATCGCGAAAATCGTCAAGTTCGAACCTCTCAAAACCTCGGGACATGAAATCAACTCCTAAGGAATTAGTGGGAGAGATGCCAACGCACGCAAGATTGCCGAAAACGGAAACATCTGCGTCGAATGTCGCAGTGGATCGAAGAAAGAAGGCCAAGGGAATATGTACATCGTCCTACCCTGTTAGCTCTGGGACCTGCTGGGACTCGCCGCCGCGTCATCTTGATAGAGGAACACTTCTTCAACGTTCTTCCCGAAAACTCGGGCGATTTTGAAGCCGAGCGGAAGACTTGGATCGTAGCGTCCCGTTTCGATGGAGTTGATGCAAGCTCGCGATACCCCCACGCGCAATGCGAGCTCGGCTTGCGACCACTCCATCTCGGCACGAAGGACTCGGAGGCGCGTCTTCATTCCTCACGCTCCGCGATAGACCGTTGCCTGGCGGCGGCAAGAACTAGGCCCACCGTCCACAAGATAATCATGCTGACAGGAACAGCGAAGGTCGGAACAACAGGAACGCGGAAACCGAGACTGTGCAGAAAATCCAGGAGGAGAGCGAGTCCAAGCGAGCTAACGAATCCAAATACCAGTGCGCGGTAATTGATGTCCTTGAAGAGCTCATCGGCTGACACCAGGAACCGGACGAAACATGCTACTGCGATTGCAGCAAATAGAAAACCAGCACTTAAGAGTGCGATGCGTGCCGGGTGTCCAGACCGCAGGCCGATAATCACAATGAGGGCAGATAGGTGTCGACGCCAGCGAAAGACGGAGCCATTCTGGCCGGTGCTGGACGGGGCCAGTGATCCACTCAGAGCCCCGCTGGTAAGGATGCGGTAGGAACTCTATATTAGTTTCTAAATTTGCACGTTGCTTGCCATTTGATTATTCCTCAGAGATTCATTACGCGAAAATCTCTGAGGAGTCGACGTGCCCCAAAACGGCTGCTGTCTCTACTGCAAGTGTGCTTTTCTTCGTTCTCCTTATCGTCCACAGCAAACTGTCTGCAGCCGACCGGAATGCCAACGCCGTCGCCGCGCTGACTATCACCGACGGAAGCTCGAAGCAGATCCGGAATATCGCCAGATCGCCCACGACAGCCAGAAGAAGTGGCGCGAAGCTCATCCCGACTATCTTCCGCACTACCGCGCGGAACATCCGGAAGCCGTCGAACGGAATCGCGAACGCCAGCAACGGCGGGACCAAAAGCGCCGCATCCGGCGGCTTGAAAAGAACAACTTAGCTTTGGACCTAAAGCGTTCTGCCGCCGAGGTTTGGATGCTGGGGCCAAGGATAGCCAATCTTGAAAAGAACAACTTAGCTTCCATGCAAGTCTTTATCTTCGAACAACTTGGCGACAGGACTAAGGCTTCTGCGCGTGCTTGAAAAGAACAACCCTATCGCGTTTTTGCGATCCTGCCCGTATACCCGAACTCAGAGCCATGCTGAGCGCCGAGCAAATCAACGAAATTCATCGCCTGCACTGGGCCGAACACTGGCCGGTGCGCAAAATCGCCCGTCATCTGCACATCGGGCGCAGAACCATCGCCAAATATCTCGTGGCGCCGGCGCAGATCGCCGCTTCCCGTCAGCGCTCGAGCAAGCTGGATCCCTTCAAGCCCACCATCGCGGAATTCCTGGAGCAGGATCCTCATGCCCGTGCCACGGTGATCGCACAACGACTTCGGCCGCTCGGCTTCAGCGGTGGTCTGAGCATTCTGAAAGAGTACTTGCATGGTGTGCGTGCGCAGGCCAACGCCCCACGCGCCTACGTGCGCATGGAACCGGGGCCTGGAGAACGCTTCGAAGTTGACTGGGGACACTTCGACACGCTTTCCTATCAGGGGCATGCGCGAAAACTCTATGCCTTCTGTCTGGTGGAATGTCACAGCCGCAAGCTGTATCTGGAGTTCACCCACAGCCAAAGCTTTGAAACGTTCGTTCGCTGTCATATCCACGCGTTCCGCTTCATGGGTGGCATCGCGCGCGAACTTTGGTTCGATAATCTGGCGACCGCCGTTGCCGAACATGACGGCAACCTGGTGCGTTTCCATCCACGTTTTCTGGCCTTCGCTCGCGAATATAGCTTCCTCCCTCGGGCTTGCCATGTGCGTGCGGCGTGGGAAAAGGGAAAAATAGAGAGAGCCATCGGTTATACAAGAACGAACTTCTGGCCACTGCGCACGTTCACCGACCTAGCCGATGTCAACTCGCAAGCACTCCAATGGCTCAACGAAGTCGCTAACCAGCGCCGTCATCGTGAAACGGGCCAGACTCCTCGAGAACGCTTTCAGCTCGAAGCACTGCGCTCCTTGCCGGTGATCACCCCCGACTATCGCGACACTACCGAAGCTCTGGTTCATAAAGATCTCCGGCTATCGTTCGACGGTAATCGCTACTGTGTGCCGCCACGCTACGTGGGCCGTCACCTCACGATCAAAGCAGATGCCTCCTCGCTCACCATCTACGATCAGCAGCAGGAAATCGTCTCCTATGCTCGCTGCTGGCAACGCGGGCAGGTGCTTGGCGCCGAACGCTTTCAAAAAGAGCTGTTCGAACAACGGGCCGCGGCCCAGCGATCCGCAACACAACAGCGCTTGATCGACTTGCTGGGTCCTAGTTCGGAAATCTATCTACGGCGCCTGGCGGACACCGATCGCTCCCTCGCCCGGCAGGTGAGAGAACTGCTCGCCTTGATTCGCGACTATGGACCGGAGGCGGTCGCCGCCGCTGTTGGCAAAGCCCATGCAGCGGGTGCCTTCGGCGCCGATTACATCGCCAATATCCTCAGCCAGCAAACTCTGCGACGCGAGGTCCAGCCGCCGCTGCGGTTCAAAGACCCTGAGTTGAACGAACTGATCACCGATCCGCTGTCGCTGGCCGATTACGACACTTTCATCCTTCGCTCGAAAAGGAACGCCGATGAACTCACTCCAACAGAAACTGAATCAACTGAACCTGACGACCATGAGCCAGCATCTGGACGAGACCCTGACTGATGCGGCGAGCAAGAATCTCAGCGCCGCGGAAGCTTTCGAAGCTCTGCTGGACCGTGAGCTCGAAGCGCGTTATACCCGTTCGATCGATCGCCGCTTCCGTCTCGCTCGCTTGCAAGCCAAGCACTCCATCGACAGCTTCAACTTCAACCATCACAAGACCCGCTTGCAGTGTAAAAGCCGCATCCTCCGCCTTTTGGATCTCGGCTTTCTCGAGAAAGGCACCGCCGTTGTGCTGATCGGAAACCCCGGCGTGGGGAAAACGTTCTTAGCGAAGATCATCGCCTGGCGCGCTTGTCAGGCCAACCGTCGCGTGCTGTTCACAACCGCCATGGACATGCTCAACCACTTGCTGGCCGCGCAGGTCGATCACTCTCTGATCCGCAAGCTCAAGCTTTATACCGAGCCAACTTTTCTCCTAATCGACGAACTAGGGTACCTTTCTCTCGACCAGCAGACCTCGAATCTGTTCTATCAGGTCATTTCCACTCGTCACAGCCACAAGAGAAGTACGCTCATCACCACCAACACCGCCTTTTCCGAGTGGGGGAATATCCTCCACAACACCACCATCGCGACGGCCATCGCCGACCGCTTGGTCGAAAACTCCGAGATCATCCTTCTCGGCGGCGAAAGCCTTCGCAAAGCCAATAAGGGCCAGCCGCCGACGGAGTAGTAGTAACGACTGGCTCAGATGAAGCGCCGCTCTGTGAGATATCCCGCGCGGAGGAGTCCGCCGGGTAACCCCTCAACGGCGCTACCGGCGGGGGCGGGAGTTCATCACTCCCGCTCTCTGGTCTGGATCTCTCGTTCTTCCCGTTCTACTTCCATGTTCAACTTCAGCGCCAACCATCTGCTGTTGCTCTCGCGGACAGAATACCGAACCTGTGCCGTGTTCCTCATGCAAGACGACTCCACCCACCGGGTCTACCGCCTGTATGACTTCACCAAATCCCAACAAATCACGCCAGGCCAATACTACTGCGTGTCGGGAAAGGTCAACAGCGCGGACAAACTGTACCTGGTCATCGAGTCGGTCAAGATGGACACCAAACACAGCCGATGTTCTACAACTCCTGCTCCAGCCGACGGCGCGGGAGGATCGCTCATGAGGTAAAGGTCTACGTTGCAGGGAGAAAACTAGAGTTCAAGACTGCTTGCTCATATGCAGCAGCCAGCGCACGGGTGTGTTCCGAACTCGCCGCCGGGCCCAGTGGCCCACCCCAAACCGGCGAAAGTGGATCCGTTTTAAACTGGCGCTAACAGATAGGAAGCTAAAGCCATAGATGGGAACGAGCGGAATGGGCTGAAAGGGTGTCGTGGACTGGTCATCAGATGTGTTGAACATGAAGGTACTCCAAGAGCTCAGGACTCTAGGAATAGTAGTCTATACACACCATCGTGTCAACTATGAATATCTTATTGTTGCTCATGGGCATTAGACCGGTATCGAGATGACACTCACCGGCAATGGGCCTGTGAGTTGTTCAGACCTCGGAATTCGGGCTTGGAAGAAGCCAATTCCAGAACTGGTCGGTGATCACCTCACATTAGGTTGCGAGACGGAGCGTCTGAGGCCCCGGCAAAGATTCAGTCTTTGAAAGTGAAACACCGCACGTGCATCACGTGCTTTCGTCAGAAATTTCGGTTTGCAGTGGGTGCATTTTGTTTTCCTGCACTATTTTTCTGACAGAGTGAGTCTAAAGTTTCCTATCGGACGTTCCTCCGATGCCATTGGTATTTCACAAAAACTTGCCCTCCCAGATTATTTTCACAGATTATTCACAGCGTTATGCTGTGCAAGGTATTGACGCCTGCGGATAATACTAGTAAGAGGTACTCACCGCGTGAAGAATGCCCAGGTCTTCTGCGCGCTTGTTCTTGAGCGTGACGGAATTTGTGCGGTTACTTTGTTCCGGATGGCCGGACAAGCCCGTGAAGACGGAAGTGTGTGCGTGGATGTTCGATTTATGCGGGCATGCGCGTGTTTGTTGGGAATGGGTTTGCTCTGGGTATGGAGGGAATCATGATTAGCAGAATACGTATCGCAGTGTATGTTCTGGTTTTTTTGCAATTCTTTGTCTCCATGGATGTGTTGGCGCAGTCGGGAAATTCCTGCCAGTCGCTTGCCATATGGTATTGGCCTGATCCGGTACCAGCAGGGTGGCAGTGCACGTTGCCGGGTCAGGGCCCCTTCAGCATGCTGTGCATCGTGCCAGCGGGCAATTGCCCGCCCCTAGTTTGGTGTCCTCAGTGCGGACAGTTCGTGCCGGTGGGAGGAGCGCCGATTAACCTAACGAATGGAAATACATATATCAAGCAAAAGGATATCGCCATTCCGGGACTTGGTGGAGGGATTACTCTAGAAAGAAACTGGAACAGTATTTGGCCAGCTAGCGAACCAACTTCGGCGATAGGAATGTTCGGGCCGAACTGGCGGTCGACTTTCGAAGAGCGAATCTCAACAGGAAGTGGCAGTGCTAGTGGTTACGAAGTTTATTCCCGCAGCGACGGAGGGCTTTGGTACTTCGGGGGCACGGGCTCGACTCTGACGCTGGCCTCACCCGCAAATACCACAGCCACGCTGACGAGCGGCTCGTCCTATTGGACTCTGACGTTCCAAAACGGGGAGCAGAGACGCTTTGACAACGCAAGTGGCTCGCTGATTGCGATTATTGACAGGAACGGAAACGCGACCCAGCTTACCTACAATGGTTCGCATCAGCTCACAACGGTTACTGACCCTGCTTCGCGGACTCTGACCTTCACCTACGGAACTAGCTGCAGCCCCGCGCTGGTCACCGGGATCAGTGCGAGTGTTGGGCCTGCATTGTCCTATTCCTACGATACGTCGTGCCGGTTGACGCAGGTCACGAAGCCAGATCTTACGACCATATCGTTTACCTACAATACGCTTTCCCTAATAACTTCGGTGACGGACAACAGCGGCATCGTGCTCGAGTCGCATACCTACGACAGTAGCGGGCGTGGCCTGACATCATCACGAGCCGGAGGCGTCGAGGCTGTAACGATTACCTACCCATAGTGAGATCTAGTGATAGCTGCACTGTCGGTCTTAGAAATAAATGCTTTTGAAGGTCTGAGCTGCGGGAAATCGGGGTGCTTTATGGCGCGTCTATGCAAGCGGAATCGTTTTTTCCTAATCATTGCTTCGTTCCTTTTCCTGTGTTGCGGGCGAGCGAACGGCCAATCTCCGACGATCACGGCAATCTCGCCCAGCTCTGGGCCCGTTGGTATGCCCGTCACAATCACGGGAACCGGCTTTGGGGGGACGCAAGGGAGCAGCACGGTCTCGTTAAATTCGACAAGCGCCGCAGTCACGGCGTGGTCATCAACGAGCATCACAGCCATTGTGCCGTCTGGTGCCACATCAGGAACATTCGAGGTTACGGTAAGCGGTGTCGGTGCCAGCAGCTCGACGTTTACAGTCACCGCTCTCCCGTCGTCCTGGTCGGACTCTGATATTGGCTCGCCAGGCGCAGCAGGGAGCGCGAGCTATGCCAACGGAGTGTTCACGGTGAGTGGCGCGGGCTCGGACTTAACAGTGGGCACGAGCGACAAGTTTCATTTTGCGTACCAGTCATTGTCTGGAGACGGAACCATTGTGGCCCGAGTAGTGAGCGTCAGCAATTCCTATGCGGAAGCGGGAGTGATGATCCGCGAGACGCTAAACACGAACGCGACAAACATGTTTGTGATGGATTGTGTCGGAGGAATTTACGAGTCTTACCGGACCACAACGGGAGGCAGCGCCTCCTACAGTTACAAACCATCTGCACCCCTGCCCTATTGGGTCATGCTTGTGCGGAGTGGAAATACCTTCACGGGCTATATTGCCCCTGACGGCGTGAATTGGACCGCGGTAGCATCTCAATCAATCAGTATGGCTTCAAGCGTGTATATCGGTCTCGCCGTGTCGAGCCAGAACAATTCCGTTGCTTACACCTCGACGTTTGACAACGTCTCGATTAGTTCATCGACTAGTTTGGCCCCAGCGATTACAAGTGTCTCCGCAACGACGGGCACGACAGGAAGCCAGGTAGTGATTAGTGGAACAAATTTTGGATCGACGCAAGGGAGCAGCCTGGTTCTGCTGAACGGTGCATTCATAACAGTAAATTCTTGGAGCTCGACATCGATTACGACCACGATTCCATCCGGAGCTTCATCGGGATACCTCGTCGTGTCGGTAGCCCCGAGCATGAACGACAGCAATCCGGTGAGATTCACGATCACTGCGAATCCGTTGCCAACCGGGTGGCTAGATCGGGATGTTGGCCTGACCGGAGTTTTGGGTAGTGCGACTTTCGCGAGCGGGACATTCACAGTGCAGGGTGCAGGAAGTTCCTTTGCTTCGACTCCCGATGCATTTCATTTTGCTTACCAACCGCTCTCGGGCGACGGCACCATCATTGCGCGTGTTGCGAGTGTTTCGAATAGCTACGCACAAGCCGAAGTGACGATTCGCGAAACCTTGGATCCCAGCGCAAAGACGATCGGCGTGGCCGCGTATGGCGGTGGTATTTACAATGTGTATCGGACGACAAGTGGAGGCAGTGAATCCTACACCAATGCCGGAATCTCAGCGAGTGCGCCGTATTGGCTGAAATTGGTGCGCAGCGGCAGCAGTTTCACCACGTGGAGGTCGTCAGACGGTGAGAACTGGGTGCAGGTTGGGTCGAGCCAGAGCATCAGCATGGCGACGAATGTTTACGTCGGACTCAGCGTGAGCAGCGGAAGCACAAGCAGCACTTATACGGCAACATTCGATAACGTTTCACTGAGTTCTTCAGCGAGCGCGGCGCCGGCCATCACTGGAGTATCCGCGACGACCGGATCCGTCGGGAGTCAAGTGACGATCACCGGTACAGGCTTCGGATCGACCCAGGGAAGCAGCGTGGTGACTTTGAATGGGCAATCAACGACCGTGAATTCTTGGAGCGCGACATCGGTGACAGTCACTATCCCCTCTGGAGCGAGCACAGGATACCTTGTGGTCTCTGTCGCGCCGAGTATGAACGACAGCAATCCGGTGCGATTTACGATCACTTCGAATCCCTTGCCGGCGGGCTGGTTGGATCAGGATATTGGCCTGGTCGGAACTTTGGGAAGCGCGACTTTTACGAACGGAACGTTCACTGTGCAGGGCGCTGGAAGTACCTTTGGATCAACGCCTGACGCTCTTCATTTCGTCTATCAGGCACTTTCCGGGGACGGAACAATCATTGCGCGCGTCGCGAGCGTCAGCAACGTCTATGCGCAATCAGAAGTGATGATCCGGGAGACGCTGGATCAGTATGCAAAGAGCATGGCGGTAGCGGATTACGGCAATGCTGTTTACAGCGTGTACCGAACCGCGACCGCAGGGAGCGCGTCGGATACGAGTTCCGGAGTGTCGGCAGCCGCGCCGTACTGGATAAAGCTCATGCGGACCGGCAATGACTTCACTGCATACACCTCGCCCGATGGAAATAACTGGACGATATTCGGGGGCCCTCAGCCAATCAGCATGCAACAAAATGTCTATATTGGGTTAGGGGTGAGCAGTGGGAATTCTGGCTCGTATACAGTCACCTTCGACAACGTATCGGTCACATCGTCGGCGAGCTCAGCTCCCGTCATAACCGGCCTGTCTGCAACGACCGGCTCTGTCGGGAGTTCCGTGACGGTCTCCGGCACAGGATTTGGGTCGACTCAAGGTAGCAGCGCCGTGCTCCTGAATGATGCGCCGATGACTGTCAACACTTGGAGTGGTTCTTCAATCAACGTAACGATTCCCACTGGTGCAACTTCTGGAGATCTGGTCGTTGACGTTGCTCCTAGTATGGACAGTAGCAATCCCGTTTTCTTCAGCGTGACTTCGCAGCCTCTTCCGTCTGGCTGGTTTGACCAGGACATTGGACAGGTCGGTCTGACCGGCAACGCAGCTTATGCGAGCGGAGTATTTACCGTTCAGGGTGCCGGGAACTCCGTGACCGGCACTTCGGATTCGTTTCATTTCGTGTACCAGCCGCTAACAGCGGACGGAACCATCACCGCGCGAGTGGCAAGCGGAAGTGCTTACGGTGAACAGACCGTGGTCATGATTCGAGAAACGCTCGCGCCAAGTTCTTCGGAAGTCTCAGCCGCGATATTCTCCTATTCGTCGACGTTTAACGATTACCTCTATTCTCGAACCCTGACGGGTGGATCAACCAGCCAGACTGCAGGCTCAAGCGCAGCTATGCCTTATTGGCTGGAGGTGGTGCGCTCGGCCAACAGTTTCAGTGCTTATGTTTCGTCGAACGGTTCCACCTGGGTTCAAGTGGGAACTACGCAGACCTTCACTACCGGCCAGACCGTTTATGTTGGGTTCGGGGTGAGTAGTGGCAATCCTTCGACGTTGGCCACGGCAACGTTCGACAACGTATCGGTGACTCTCGGCAGTTCTTTGCCAAATCCCGTTGTGAGCGGAATAACTCCCGCAACGGGCGCTCCGGGAGCATCCGTCACAATAGCCGGATCAGGGTTCGGAACAACACAAGGTACGAGCACCATAAACTTCAACGGTGCATCTGCAACAGTCATCAGTTGGAGCAATACTTCGATTGTCGCGACCGTGCCTGACAGCGCGACGACGGGTCCGGTCGCTGTGACCGTGGGAAATATCACCGGCCAGGGTCCGACGTTTACAGTGGCCTTCAACGTGACTCTGACGGATTCGCTTGGTAACCAAACCACCTACAGCTCCTCGCTGTTTGGAGGAGCTTGGGCATTCACCGACGCTGACGGTTCTGGTTGCTCCAGTTGCACCGCACGGGGAACTATCCACCGGCAATATGATGGAAATGGGAATCCTGCGTGGATGACTGATGCGCTAGGAAATACCGCAAGCTATCGCTTCGATTCATCGAACAACATGCTTTCTCAAACCGCTCAGGTCAGCACGAACACAGTCGCTACGACCACTTACACTTACAACAGCTTTGGAGAACCGCTGACTGTTCAAGACCCGCTCGGCAACACCACGACGAACACTTACGATTCGCACGGCAACTTGACCTCGGTCACAACTCCGGTTCCGGCTAGCGGTGTGGCCGCCAGCGTCACGTCCTTCGCATACAATTCGCTCGGGGAGCTAACGAGCATCACCGATCCGCTGGGAAACGTCACGACCATTACCTACAATTCCGTGGGATTGATAGCAACCATCACGGACGCGCAGAGCAACGTCACAACCTACGGCTACGACTCGCACGGAAACCGTACTTCGGTAACCGATGCACTGAGCCACCAAACGACCTTCACCTATGATTCGATGGATCGTTTGACCAAGATTACCTATCCCGACACGACAACGACTCAATTCACCTACGACTATCGTGGACGGCGCACTTCGGTCATGGATCAGAACGGGAAAGTCACCAGCTATGCGTACGATGATGCGGACCGGCTGACGAGCGTAACGGACGCGGCCAGCAACGTCACGACCTACGCGTATGACACTGAGAGTAATCTAACTAGTATCACCGATGCCAACGGGCACACCACGATGTTTACCTATGACGCGTACGGGCGGGTGACGCAGACCTCGTTCCCGTCGACGGCCGCAGAAAATTATTCCTACGACGCGGACAACAATTTGACGAGCAAGACGGACCGCAAGGGCCAAACGATTCAGTATGTGTATGACGCGCTGAACCGGTTGTCACGCAAGCTGTATCCGGATTCGACGGAAGTGGATTACGTGTATGACCTTGTAGGGAAGATTCAGCAAGTGAACGACCCAACGGGAACGTACGCGTTTGCCTATGACAACATGGGCAGATTGGTCGGAACGACGACGAGCTACAGCTTCCTGACGGGGCGGAACTTCACGACCGCCTACACGTACGACAAAGCCTCAAACCGTACGGGTTTCACCGATCCCGAGAGTGGCTCGACCGCCTATGTCTATGACACGCTGAATCGTTTGCAGACCTTGACGCCGCCTTCGGCCTTCACTGCGAGCGGCAACTTTGGGTTCAGCTACGACGCTCTGTCGCGGCGGACACAGCTGACGCGGCCGAATTCCGTCAGCACTTTGTACGCCTATGACAATCTTTCGCGATTGACCTCGGCATTGCACCAACTGTCCGGAAGTACTATTGATGGAGCTAGCTATACAGTGGATAATGCTGGAAATCGGACGGCGAAGACGGATCAGAGGGCTAGCGTGACGTCGAACTACACTTACGATTCGATTTATGAGCTGACGCAGGTCACTCAGGGGTCGTCGACGACCGAGAGCTATAGCTACGATTATGTGGGGAACCGCACGGCGTCGCTGGGCGTCTCTTCCTACACCACGAACAGCTCCAATGAACTGACGGCAAAAACCGGGGCTTCCTACACCTACGATTCGAACGGGGATACGCTGACGCAAACGGTGGGGAGTGATACGACGGACTACGCTTGGGACTACGAAAATCGGCTTACCAGTGTGACGCTCCCAGGTTCCGGGGGGACCGTCAACTTCAAATACGATCCCTTCGGAAGAAGAATCGAGAAAACCACTTCCAGCGCCACGAGTATCTACGCCTACGACTGGGATAACCTGATCGAAGAGACAAATTCCTCAGGCGCAGTGGTTGCACGGTACACCCAAACACAGAACGTCGATGAGCCTCTGGCCATGTTGCGCTCGGCTGCGACTAGCTACTACGACGCGGACGGCCTGGGTTCCATCACTTCGATATCGAGCTCGGCGGGTTCTCTCGCCCAGACCTATGGTTACGACTCGTTTGGTAAACAGTTAAGTTCGACAGGTTCTCTAGCCAATCCGTTCCAGTACACCGCACGCGAATCTGACTCCGAAACCGGCCTGTATTACTATCGCGCCAGATATCTTGACTCCTCCACCGGCCGGTTCCTTAGCGAAGATCCGGTAAAATTTTACGCTGGGGTTAACTTCTACACCTACGCCCTGAACTCTCCGACATATTGGATTGATCCTTCAGGATTCAACGTTACCGTAAAGCTCTTCCCTGGCAATCAACCCGCCGGACACATCGGCCTGGGTGTCAACACAGACGATACGGTGGGGTTCTATCCAAACCACGATACGCTGTACTCGCCTGGACACATCCAGCCGGACGACCCGAATACCGAAGGTTCTCCTGAGGGCTGCATCATTCTCATCACTACTCCGCAGCAAGACCAAAATATTCAGGACTACATTAATAAGCGCAAGGCGAAACCAGGCTGGTGGCGACCGGGCCGCGACTGCTCAAATTTTGTTCACGACGCTTTGGGCGCGGGCGGAATTAAGGTCGGTGATTCGACGTTTCCTCGCAGTGTCTTCGGCAATTTGAAAAATCTCCCCCATACATCGTGCAGCAACGTGACGCCAATTCTCTGAGCTTGAGGAGTTTGTGGATGAAAAAAACTGAGCGAAAGATATTGTGGCGATTCTTGGTAGCGGGATTCCTTGTTCCGTGCTTGTTGTTCTCTTTGATTCTCATCGGCCACGTGAGGGTGGGAGGAAGCTTCACCTGGATGCTTCTGATACCATGGCCCACATTCCCGTTCATAATGGGGGCAGAAGCCGGTGGTGGCGTGGGTGGTGAAATCCTCGCCTTTCTCATTTCTGCATTTGCTAATGTATTGGTCTACGGACTAGTTGGTTTTGTAGTGTCTGCTGTCTATCGCCGATTCTCTCTTCGGCCAGAATGAATTCGCCTGGACACCAGTTCCAACCGCTATCGATTAGCACCGCTCCAGTTAGCTTCAAATACGATCCCTTCGGTCGCAGAATCTACAAGTCCTCGTCATCGGGCACAAGTGTCTTCGCGTATGACGGCGACAATTTGATCGAAGAAGCGAATTCCTCCGGGACTGCCGTCGCGCGCTACTCGCAAGGCCTGAACATCGATGAGCCCCTGGCCATGCTGCGTAGCTCGACGACGAGCTATTATCAAGCAGATGGCCTTGGGTCCATCACATCTCTGAGCAGCGGTGCGGGTTCGCTGACTCAAACGTACACCTTCGATTCGTTCGGCAAACAAACCGCCTCATCTGGTTCGCTGACCAATCCCTTCCAGTACACCGCTCGGGAATCGGACCCAGAAACTGGCCTCTATTACTATCGCGCCAGATACTACGACCAAGGGACTGGTCGTTTCCTTAGTGAAGATGAAATCGGAAACGATGAAGGACTCGATTTGTACTTGTACGCTCGCAACGACCCCGTCCAATTTCGGGATCCAACAGGCTTCTACAGGCTGGTTGGATTTTCGCAAAATGACGAGCAGCAAATGAGGAATGCAATCCAATCTGCTATCAATACGCTAAAAGTTGGTGGCTGCAAGGGATGTGCCGGTGGAGACGGTCCGAAAATCATCCACAAACTCCAAAGCGCGACGTACGTCTACGATGAGAACTACATGGAAGATGGCTTGGCGGTCTGTGGTTCGGCCAGACCCCTAAACAGCAAGAAGATTACGATAACGCATCGCGCTTTTATGACAATGAGGTGCTGTTCTTTGCCCTCGACACTTGCTCACGAAGCGATGCACAAGGCTCTTCAAAGTGATGATGAGCAACTGATGCGAAATATGGAGGACAAATGCTTTGGGTGCGCGCGATGAAGAAATCACTTTCGCTGGTAATGGGTTTGTGCCTTTTGTTCCTCGTACCCTCGCAGGCAAAGTGTCCGTGGGCTCTGATTCGCCTGCATGGGAACATAGACGGCAAGGTGCCGGGAAACCTTGCCTTTGATTTTTCGGTCGAGTCGGCGACACCCGGGGATAGCCGGGAGAAGGCTCGACAAGAATCGACAATCCGCGACTCCCATTTCGAAGCTACTTTGTACTTCGATACCTTCGAGAGTGCGCGCAATGGTGGTCATCTTTGCGCCCGGAAGCCTCGCCTCGTCACGGTGAGACTTGTTGACGCGACGCGAACGATCAGCCAAAAAGTATTGACAATCCAGGACGACTTCCGACGCACCGACGAGGGAGACTATGAGATTCTCCAACCTCTGGTCTTGCGGACCGCATCTGGCGAAAACTAGCCTGTGCGAAGTCGCTCCGGCGGTTGGTCTTGCCGAGAGTGCCGACTCGTTAGCTTCAAATACGATCCCTTCGGTCGCAGAATCTACAAGTCCTCGTCATCGGGCACCAGCGTCTACGCTTATGACGGCGACAACCTCATCGAAGAGACAAATTCTTCCGGCACCGCGGTCGCTCGGTACTCCCAGGGGCTTAACATCGACGAACCTCTGGCCATGCTTCGCAGTTCAACCACGAGCTACTATCAGGCGGATGGCCTTGGTTCCCTGACCTCCTTGAGCAACACTTCGGGAGCTCTCGCGAATACCTACACGTACGACTCGTTCGGCAACCTCACCGCTTCTACAGGTTCCCTCACGAATTCTTTCCGGTACACGGGGCGGGAATTCGACTCGGAAACCGGCCTATATTACTACCGCGCCAGATACTACGATCCCACGTCAGGCAGATTCCTTTCCGAGGATCCTCTGCAGATGGTGTTCAGCGCGAGTCAATACCAATACGCTGCTGCGAATCCGCTAACCCGCAATGATCCCCTCGGGTTGTGGCCAGAACTGTGGGAGCTTCCTGGATACTTCTGGAAGACATATAACTGGGTTTCTGGAACCTACACGGCGGGCGAAATGACATCGGACTTTTTCACTGGCGATGGAAATTACCCTCGCGATTTTGGACCTGACAGCGTACAGGTTCGAAGTTTGAAGAACTCTATCGGCGTCAACAAGGCTCGTAACTATTATCGTACTCACGCCTGCGATGGTTCGGGGAATCCGGTAGCCAGAACAGGTGGGCACAAGTTCGGGCTCAAAGGTCTGGTTGATTCTGGCTTCGATCCAACATTGCAGTTTATCGGTAGTTACGATTGGAAGATATCACCGAACTCGGATGGAACGGTCACGTACACGATCTCGAACGATACAAGCCTAACGTCGCTCTTGTACCAGATCGGGGTACCCTCACACCAGCGTAGCACCTTCCGTCCCTTCGGCACGATCACACAAACCTATCACTGGACAGAGCCAGGTCCTGGATGCGGATGCAAAAAGTAACGACCATGAAAGAGCGCTATTCACACCTTTTGTTGTTACTCTTTGCCATGATGGTTGCCGGCTGCTCAAAAATTACCGATAGTTCTCAGATTGTCGGCGTTTATCACGCCCGGCACTCTGATGGTGTTGAGACAATAGAATTGCGAGCGGACGGAACGTACATTTATCGTTTCAACGGATCGACCGGAACAGCCATAGAGGAGTATTCCGCGACATGGAAACTCGAACCGTACGGAGGCGAACCTAAGGTGTTTCTCGACAATTTCAAGCCTCGCTTTCCTAACGCCCCTAATCCGGGACCGATAGGCACGCTTCTGGGCGTCGAGAAAAAGTGGAAGCAAATCCGACTTTACCTGAGCTATGACAAGGATCAGTATTACACAAGGACCCTCACCGAATGAGTTTTCGTTCGCTTTTGCGCTCGAGGCCAATTGACGAGAAACGTCGTGGCGACCCCCTTCGCAAGCTGATGGCTTAAACCGGTTGGATCGCGAATGGGACTCGGAAACCGGTTTGCATTACTACCGCGCCAGATACTACGACCAAAACGTCGGGCGGTTCTTGAGCCAAGACCCGATCGGATTCTACCCGGGCGTAAACTTTTACGCATATGTCGACAACAGTCCGATTTCTCTGTTGGATCCGCTCGGACTTTGCCCATGCCAGACAAACAACGATCATCCCTTCTTCCCGATTCGTACGGGCGGCATCCTGGTTGGTGCGAATGGAGAAGCTGGTCTGGGATCCCTCGGGGGCAGTGCGGTGAATGGGAACATTGGCTTTGGAGAGTCAAATAGCCACATGGGCCTGGTTGCGTCTGGAGTTGTCGCGACGAACGCAGGAAATTACGCGGGTGGTTCCCCACACCAAGATGTGAAGACGACTGGTGTGTACGGGGCCTATGTGGGTGGCGGTCAGTCCTTTTTCTTCACCAACGGACAACCCTGTGACCTGCAGGGCCCCTTCAAGACTTTTAACTTTAATCTCGGGCTTGGTATTTTTAACGGATCGGTGTCACTCGCTCTGGGTCAGAACGGCGTGTATCAGATCACCGTTGGAAATCCGTTCGCTTCGGCGGGCATAGGGCTATCCGTGTCGGCCAATACCACGAACACTAAGGTGAGTCCTTGCTGCAACTGAAGATACATACATGAGCGCAACCGACTTCCATCGAGTCGTTTCCATTGCCCTGATCGTCTGGGCTGCTTTGGCGATTGCGCTCCTTGTCGCTCCGTCCAAAATCGTAGAGTTGCTGACGCGAGGCGGGATCAGGTTGTCAACGGGGGCAGCCATCGTCGTTCGTGTTCTAGCAGTAGTAAATTTATTTGGAGCATTTCACATTTTGCGGTTCGGAAGGTAGCAAGGAGCCTTTGCTTGCAAGAGCAAAACACACCTAGCAGCTATTCGCCCGCCTGGCGAGAATACCGGTCGAGGCGTTTGCTCGCCATCCTTTTGGGGGTCAGCTTTCTTCTGGTACCTGTTCTCGTTGGCAAGACCATGGGTGACAACCGGCTGGCTGCGGGAATCACAGGAGTTCTGTTTGTAGGATTACTTGCTTCCACCGTCGTACAGGGGTGGAGAGTGGCTATCTGGCCTTGTCCTAACTGTGGCAAGCCATTTCGCGGTACCGCACCCTTCCCCAAACGCTGCCGCCATTGCAGGCTACCAATTTGGTCAGAGAGACCGGCTGCATAGGCCAACGTGTTCGGAACCGAGGTTCAGGGTTCCGTGATTCTAGGGCTGAAAACGCGCGGTGCCTGCGGCACCGGGTGGGGGGGTAGACACGTCACCCCAAGTTGGGTGCTGCACAGCAACTTTGGTTGCTGTATAGGAACCATCGAGAAACCAGCGGATTACAAAACCTGCGGCGCCGCAGAGCATCGGAAGTTCCTATCTGGGAATTTATTGAAAACAAAGACCCTGTGGACGAGGAAAAGGCGCACCGCCCGTCAGGCGTTCATTGGATGCGCTCGCGAGTGAAGCGATCGCGGCCAGCCCAGTAGGGACACTGCGGGCAGGATTTCCCTTCTGGGTAATCGATGCCTTCTTCATGCGGGCAGCCAATAATGCCATCGGTAACAATCACAGACGTCGCGGCGTTTTCTTTGAGGAAAGTGAGAACCTTCTCGCCGACAGAGGGGTTGGTGCGCACGTCGCTGTCTACGGAGAACCAACGTTCAAGGGGGTCGGGTTCGCCGCCTTCGTCACGCACGATGGCAACAACGACTTTCGTAGCGAGATCGGCTGTGGGGCCGTAGAAGGCGATGGTGGCGATAGGATAGCCGCGAAAGCCCTGCTTGACTTTCCTACGCAACCACGGAGAGGACGGCTTCCATTTATTCATCATGGAAGTTCAACCTGGCGAACCTCTTCAAGAGAACGTCGATGGCATTCGAGACACTGCCTCGTCCCGAAACCCAATCAGAATCATACGACAATTCGAAGGCCTGAGAAATCTGGGCACAAATCTGGGAACAAAACCCTGCCAAACACCCTCAAAAACCGTGATACACGACGCATGGAAATGCAAGAAAAGCCAACTACTTAACATTCCTGGATTCAACAACGGGTTACCCCGTCGTCATTTGCTTTGCTTCATGCATCGGTTCCTCAAGCGTTCTCGAGCTGAGCACCAGCAGGAAGTCAGCTCCGTTTCCGGCGAGGTGATCTTGTCCCTACGAGGCGACGCAACCTCTATCTGCCCTATTACCGGGCAGCCTTCGCTTGCTCCCATTTCCGTTACCCGCATCGCCGTCGGATTCATCTTGCGATGGTCCTTCCCCTTGCGCGGAGCGCTTACGGGCTTACCCTGTTCCGCTGAAATGACGCGATCGGTTAGACCTGCTCTCTACGCCGGCAGTGTTGATTACCCATGACAGAGTAACCGGAAGCCTCTGTGCTCACTGCAAGAAGAGCCGCGCAGCATTTTAGGCTCTCTTCGGATGACGACGCTTAGGAGCATTTGTATATTCTGATCATACGACCAAGCCTAGGCCCGTCTCCGCCTAATGCTGGCAGATACACCGTTGCCTCGCGGTTTCGGTGCCGCTCTTGCGAGCGTGGATACATTTTTCCAAGGGCTCCAGAACGGTTCGTTACCTCCCCGCTCTGCCTTGTAGGCTACGCGCGATGGGACGCACGGTCTGATCGAGTTCCTCCTCTCCAGACAATCATTTTCAGCAGCTTTCCAGGTCGCACTCCCGTAATCCGACTACACAGACTGAGATAGTCGCGATTTGGCACAATGGGCCTTCTGACCTTGATAACTTGTGGTTCTCTTTCCGGTGGGCATTGCCTAGAGATCGGAGCAGGTGCGGAACCCAGTCACCATCCGGATCTTTCGGACCCGTTGAAGGAATCAAGCGTCGAGGCGCCTCTCGTATTCGACTGTTTCCCCATATTCAAGATTGCGTCGCAAGGATGCGAAGGTACATTGCCCAAGAAGCAGGTAGCGCGGCTGCGCGATCAGGCGAAATTTTGCGTCAGGGTCCACGGGCCGCTTCGTCAAGCCGAAAAATCAGGAGTATCGATTTTTTATTTGACCGCAGCACTACCGGAGAGTAGGCTCGACATCACTGGAGAACGGTATGTACGCAACTCCCTCGTCCTTGGCCTTGCTCTCCGGACCTCGGTTCAGCCACTTCAATAGTCCAGCACCGCCAGCCCCTGGTTGTGACCGAGCACTGACGAACTATCGTAACTGGCAGCCGTAAGAGTGGGCGGAGAGGACTCTACAACTCTCTCCTCTCTAGCCCCGAACCAAGAGAGTCCTGCAGACGGTTCAGACCGGAAAGCTGAGGTGGCAGATGCTTGGACCCGAAGCCACTAGGTTTGTAGCTAGGACTATTGCGATAGCTCTCGTTATTTTCGCGACGGGCTTCTTTGGCATACGTGCTTGGGCATGCACAGGTCCCTGCAATAGGGGATTCCCGCAGCAATGCTACGGAGAGAGTGGTGATTTATCCTGCCCCAACTCTGGAAATAATTGCGAACACGACACATGTCTAGCCACGGATTGTCCCAACGAGTTTAACCACTATAATTTCTGTGTCGCTCAAGCCTATGAGTGTCGCTATCCGTCTTGTTCGTGGATTCCTTACTGTTGTGACTACCAGTGAACCCGGAACCCGGAAAGGGGAGCGTTCCATGCGAAAGATCGTGTTCTTAGTTCTCGTTTCGCTCGCGACTGTGGGTGGCCTAGCGGCCACCAGGTACAAATACAACTTTCAGTTTTCACCGTCCGTCCGTCCAGTCGTTGTCGAATACAAATCGACGACAACTCATTTGAACCAAGGCCAAGCTAGGCCTGTCACGGACAGCGACAGATTTCTTACTGTAGCCGTGCGGTCAGACGGCTCGGTTATGGAGGCAAATGCCCTGCCAGACGCGCAAGGGCGGATTGATACAGTCAGATCGATAGAATTCAAAGATCGGTATGTGGTAATCGATCCGTTTACGGAATCGATATCTACGTATCCTGCTTATCGACCTGTTATTATTCCCACGCAGGATTGCCGTGGGCCACGTGATGTTGCTGTGCTTGGCCACCCGACAGAACTTGTAGCCGAAGGGGCAAAGCCCAACATTCATTACCGGCAGGAATCTACTACCAAATGGCTTGCTTTAGATCTGAACTGCATCTCCTTGAGGGATCGCTACGTTAGAGACAGCGATTCCGAACTGGTCCAAGTAAACCGTGAAGCTATTTCCGTTCAAGTTGGCGAGCCTCCTGCGGCGTATTTTGCTATCCCCGCCAATTACCAGGAACGCGGGCCTACACAGATAGATGCCGAGATGATGAAGAAATCCGGCAAGCACGTTTTGGGCGAGGGTGATCCGGCAGTACTGGATAAATTGGAGCGTGCTTACAAGGGGCAACGGCCTCAACCAGATATTCAGTAAACACTCGAGGAAACCCGGGGACAGGAACGTGTGAAGAAATTGCTGAGTGCTGGTGGTGGAGAGTGTGTAGACTGCGCTCATGACGAACGAGCGTGCCGCAGTTGCTCGCCTGGTTTCGATTAATCGCCAACAACTTGTTCTTCGAAGTATGGATGTCGAGAATCTGGTGGACGAAGACCACTGCGTCCGAGCGATCTGGGAACTGGGGGGGCGCCTGGACCTGCGCCGCTACTATGAGCAGATTGCCGCTGTCAAAGGAATCGCTGGGCGCGAGCACACGGACCCGCGACTGCTGATCAGCTTGTGGCTATACGCCTACAGCCGGGGCATCAGTTCGGCGCGGGAGCTGGCGCGGCAGTGCGAGTATGAGCCGGGCTGCCAGTGGCTGTGTGGATTGCAACCGGTGAGCCATCGAACATTGTCGGGCTTCCGGTCGGAAAACAAGGCCGGACTCGATGATCTGTTCGCGCAGGTGCTGGGGATGCTGAGCGCGGAAGGTCTGATCACCTTGGAACGAGTGACGTTAGACGGAACCAAGATGAAAGCGAACGCCAGCGGCAACACCTTCCGCGGTCGCAGGCGGTTCAGACGCTAAGCCTGGAAACGCGACGGCAAGAGCAGCACTTTTTCGTAGGAAGTCTCTGCGTGTAGGCCAACATCCGCATGGCGCGTGTGGGTTCATGGCAGCCTCCACTGTTCAAACTTGCGAGCATGTCGCGCTCGGGTAGCAGTCACCGGAATGCTAACAGTGCTGAGGTCTCGGGACAATGATATAGGCACCGCCGAGACGGTACGGACTGCGAGGTGTTCCAAGGTCCTGATTAACGCCGTTTCCGCAGAAGTGGTTCCGAGAACATCCGGATCCTGGCAGGTCTCGACGAAGTCGAAGGAATCCCGCACGAACGATTCCCCAGCTGGACTACGAGGTCGGGTTTAGCATATTCGCGAAGTTGTATCGGCTTGCCATCCGCGCCGCAAAATTTGAGCCCGAAGCCGACTGCACGACTTGGACGGTGAGTGAAATACACTGTGACGGAATCTCGGTGGTCAAAAAAACGAGGGGCCATTAAGGGGCCAATAAGGATTCCTTCGCATTCCCTATTGTTCCATTTCAATTCCTTAGCGCTCCCCACCATTTCTTCTAACTCCTTGAAATTCCGTTCGGTAGTGTTTTCGATCCCCACCGCCCCTACCAAAACCTCATCATTATCAATTGTTTCGCGGGATTACTTTCCGGAACTACCGGGGCCACTACCGCTTGGCTCAAAAAATACCGATTCGATCGCGTCCATCGCCTCGCGGTGATCGTTGCGCAGAACGTGCCCATAGTGGCCCAGCGTTGTGGCCGGGTCCGCGTGCCTCAGCTGCCGTTGCGCTACGGCCACCCCGGTGGACTGTAAAAGCAGGCTGGACAAGCAGTGGCGAAACGCATGCAATCCCACCCGGCGTCCTTTATGGCTAATCCCGAGTCGGTCCAGCATCGGGTGAAGGACAGTCGAGACCACCTTATTCCGGGAATACGGGCGGCCTCGACGGTTCACAAAGAGAAGTTGATGGGTATGCCCTTCGAGATGCGTTAGGAGTTTCTCGCGGACCAGAGGCGTCATCGGGACGGTGTTCTCGGACTCATCGGTCTTCAGCGTTTGAATTTGCCCGTGCCAAGCCGCCTGCCGAACGTGAATCTGGTTGTTGTCGAAGTCCGCATCTTCGACGCGCAGGCCGAGAATCTCCGAGGCACGTAGGCCGCTCAGCGCGAGGAGCGTGAAGAAGCAGTCCCAAATCTTGCACCCCGCGAAGGCGGCCAGAATCTTTTTAATTTGCGCCGGGGAGAACACGAACGGTTTGCCTTCACCCGGCTTCTTCAGGCCGAACTTCAGATCGCGCTTCCTCAACGTGGGAACGCCGGGGTAGAGATGCCGCGCCTCATCCAGAATGCGGAATAAATCGTCCACGATGTTTTCGCGAGTACCACGTGAGCGATGGAGCAGAGAGCCGATGAGGTCCTGCACATTCTGGGTGGTGATGAGCGTGATGGGAATCTGGCCGAGCTTTGGAATCAGGTGCGCTCGGATGGAGCTTTCCAATGCGCGCTTAGTGGAGGGTTTGAAATCCAGCATCCCAGATAATCGCCACTGTTCTATGAATGTGGCTAAGGTGAGAGTGTTGCGCGATGCTTTGAAGGGAATATCCGTCTGGTTGTTGAACAAGCTCGACCACGACGGAGAGCTACACGTATGACCCGGTGGGCAATCGTCTCAGTTCGCTAGGTGTGTCGCCGTACTCCAACAATTCATCGAACGAGCTGACCTCTACTCCGAGCACGACCTATACGTACGACAGCAATGGGAACACCTCGACGAAGGTGAACACGAGCGGCACCACGCAATATTTCTGGGATTTCGAAAACCGCATGAGCAGCGTCACACTGCCGGGTTCGGGTGGCACAGTTAGCTTCAAGTACGATCCCTTCGGTCGGCGCATCTATAAGTCTTCATCCAGCGCCACAAGCGTCTACGTCTATGACGGAGACAACCTCATCGAGGAAACCAATTCGTCGGGGACAGCTGTGGCCCGCTACTCGCAGGGCCCTGACATCGACGAGCCGCTGGCGATCCTGCGCTCAAGTGCGACCAGCTACTTCCATGCCGACGGCCTCGGTTCCATCACTTCGCTGAGCAACTCGACTGGAACGATCGCGAACACCTACACGTACGATTCCTTCGGCAAACTGACGGGTTCGAGCGGTTCGCTCGTGAATCCGTTCCAGTACACGGCCCGCGAATCGGACTCGGAAACTGGCCTGTATTACTACCGCGCCAGATACTACGATCCCCAAACCGGTAGGTTCATCACTGAAGATCCAATAGGCTTCCTTGGAGGCGATCTGAATTTCTATGCCTATGCGGCTAGTTCGCCAACGAATTTCGTCGATCCTCTCGGATGGATCATAGGGGTCATCGGCGATGCTCAAGACCGAAGCGACTTCAATCATTCACTCCAATACCTAAAAGGAGATCCGGGCATGAGGAGAATGATACAGGAGATGCAAGATTCCGATACGCTGTATACAGTCATAACGACGCACTCAATGAGCGCCGATTATACGGATGTTTCAAGCGACGACCATGTTATCGTATGGAACCCCCATCTGGGACTTAAATGCATCCAGAGAGGCGGACGCGAATACGGAGCCATCTTGACACCTGCAATGGCTCTCGGGCACGAATTGGCACATCAGAGGCATGACACGGTCGCGATGTTCCTCGGCCTCATTGCGAGTATTGATTACACTGACCTTGAGGAACGTCGAGTAATTAAGAACTATGAAAACCCTGCCGCTTTGACGCTCGGCGAAGGCGTTAGAAGTGATCACTTCGGAGATGTTGAGTGGGTGCCAACGCCGACATCGAAACCCCAGTGCAATTGCCAGTCGCCAGCGAGACGAGGACGTCCGTGACGCTTCACAAGAAATTTAGCCGAAACGCTAATCGGAAATCACCAATCTATCTTCTTCTGGTTGCGACGGCTCTCGTTGGCGGCTGCCGTACGGCGGGAAAACCGCAACAGGTGAGCATTGATCTTGGCAGATTGGGCCTTCCTGAAGGGGTCGTGACGTTTGCTCAAACGCGAAACGTAGATGCGCTCTCACGATCGGTGTTGGATCAGTTCAGTGGAGGGCTCGCGAATCCGGGGGATGACTTTCAGGCGACGGACGTTATCCGCGGCCGCTCTTTGCCACTGAGGCGGCTGGTGATTGCGGGAACCTCTGAAAAGTATTCGATCATTCACTACGAGCGGGGTGGTGTTGGGAGAAGTTGGTTAGTTGTGCTGCTCAAGAGTTCCGAGGGAAGGTCAAGCGTCCTATGGGTCTGCACCGCAGGGCCAATGTCTGATCTCGCGCAAGTAGGAAGGGCTTTGGAAAGTGGTCAGTGCGCGAATGAGCTAGGTCGCACCGTTTGGTGAGTTCTCAAAAAGGTGGGTGGCAGGCCCTTAGACACTGGGCGCGAACTGGTGCCGGACCCTTTGGTTTGGGTCCGGATTTAGAGTAAACATCATCGCGAACTTTTGTTGAACCGTCTGCTGCAGAAGTCGTATCCTGATAGCACCGCGGTGAATTACACCTACGATAACGACTCTCGCCTGACGCAGGTGGTCGACCCCACCGGCACGTACCAATTTACGTTCGACAACATGGGGGCGGCTTACGCAGGCAACTACGCAGTACACGTTCCTTACAGGGCGCAATTTTACGACGAGCTACAGCTACGACGCAGCCTCGAACCGCACCGGGTTCACCGATCCGGAGAGCGGTTCAACCGCCTACGCTTACGACACTTTGAAGATCCCGGATGCCTAACGGGACTTCTATCTTCGGCTGACTCAGAACGCGTTCAGCTTCGTCTTTGTTCATTACGTTTGGTAGTTTGTAACCGACACGGGGCAATTCCAGCTCGGCAGCCGGGTCTTTCGGAATATACTTTCGTTGAGTCAGCCATTTGAACCAGACCTTGAGAGGCGCAAGCCTGGAGTGCTGACTAGCGACCGCCAACGGCTGGCCGTCTTTTTTCTTATACTGGAACAAATATCGCTGATAGCTTTCAAGGGATGTCCGCGTGATCTGGGGCGGCGACGTGGCTCGAATTCTTCGACACCACTTCAGAAACATTTCCATGTGCACGCGACGAACCCTTAGCGTGCTCTCGCTGAAACCCTTCACTGCCAGATGTTGAAGATATTTGTCCGAAAGCTGGCCCATCGATGGCTTTCGTGAGGTGCGTCGTATCTGTTGAGTTCGTCTTACGGTATGGTCTTGCGCAGTCTTCTCTGAAATGTTTTTTTCATGTGGCCTCAACGCACGGCATCTGGCCATCCCCACGCGCTAATTCGTTCATTTTGTTTTACTGAGACCTACGCAAAAGCGCACTATGGTAGCTCTAAGGATTGACGTTAACCTACCGAACTGTGGTCGTCGGCTTGCCATCCGTGCCGCGAGATTTGACCGGAAGCCGACGCCGCTTTTGGTTAAGCGAGAAAGAAAACAAGGAGCGAATCTAAGTCCCAGAAAAATGAGGGGCCATTGAGGGGCCAATAAGGATTTCCCTGCATTCCCTATTGTTCCTTTTCAATGACTTAGCGCTCCCCTGCATTTCTTCTAAGTCCTTTAGATTCCCATCTGTATTGTTTTCGATCCCCACCGCCCCTACCAGTTTTCTCATTCACTTTACAGGACTTGCTAATTCCGCGAGGCAGCAATAAGAGGGAATAGCGTCGGCGGTTAGCACAAAACAGTTGCGGCACGGATGGCGCGCCGACGAGCCGCCCCATGCGGTAGCGCTTTGCACTTACGCGAATTATTGCAGGTTCGCGTATTCGGCCTTGGCTTGCTTTAAGAGAGGGAGGGTGGGGTCGGCATCCTTCCACAGGTCGAGCAAGTGGCCGATGGTCTGTTTGGCTTTCTCACGATCGCCCTTGGCAAGGTAATCGGCCGTAAGCGTAGCGTGAGCCGCCAGCCACGGCTGTTGAGGTTCCCATGCGATTGACTCGTTCGGGATACTAACGAACTTTTCATACCAGGCGATAGCATCGTTGGTTTTTCCAGATTTTTGATAAGCGTTCGCAAGAGCCTCCACGGTGAAGGCCGTGTGGTGCTCGGTGTTTGAGAGGGTGAACAGTCCAATCGCTTGGTCCACATCTCCCTTAGCTAAAGCAATCTCTCCTTGCAAGAGTTGCAAATAGCCCCGCTGCTCGGCGCTTTTGATGTCGGTGAGCGGGGCGATGAGACTCTCTATCTTCTCAGCTTTTGCCAAGTTACCGCCACGCAAGTACTGCCGTCCCAACCACGCGCCGAAGATGACCTTTGGTCCGAGAACCGCGAAGTTGTCGAAAGAGTTGTCGAGCTCCCGTTGCTCGGTGCGGACGTCCCCCTGGCCATCTGCCACGATGGCGAGCCACAAATGGACGCGAGCCTTGCTCAACACAGCTTGTTGATTTTGCAGGATAGTCAGACACTCGTTGAAGCGTTTCCTGGCGCTGACAAATCGCCCATGATAGGTGTCGAGCAGGCCCAGAGACCGCATGCCACTTTCCCTCGTTTCGGGTTTCTCCAGCATGCCCGAGAAGATCAGCGCCGCTTTCTGGTCCTCGCCATTTTCGATAAGCAGAAATCCGTACTCCCGGCTGGTGTCTCCCGCGACAAGCCAGTGCCGGTCCAACTGGAATCCTTGCGCGTAGGCCTGCAAAGCCTTCGGCGAATCGTTCAGGGTCCGGTAAGCCGTGGCCATCTCGATATACGTTTTTGCGTCGTCCGGAGCGATCCTGAGGATTTCCTTGTACTGCTTAATGGCTTCGGGAGCGCGTCCATGCCTGCGCAGAAGGAGCGCGTAATCGGAGAGCATGGACCAGTCGTCGGGGTAGCGGCTCAAGTAGGCGCGATAAAGGGCGTCAGCGTCGTCGATATGCTCGAGGTCCGCCGCATAGTTGGCTTGGATCACCATCCGCTCGCGATCAGTGGTTCGCGAGGCAAGGGCGAGGGCCTTTTCGTATTCCTGCTTTCCCTGCACCGGTGCGTTCTTGATGTAGCTGAAATAGATATCGCCGAGAGCGGCGTGGGCCATGGCAAAATTCGGGTCGCTCTGCAGGGCAGCATTCAGCAAAGTTTCCGCCTCCCTATATTTAGCCTGATGCCAAAGCGCGGTGCTATCTGCATACTGCTTGAGAGCGGTCAACGAACTGGTGGTCACTTCTGGGAGCGGGCGGTCTGCGCGGTGAATCTGATAAAGGGATTCGCCGAGGTCGAGCCGGATATTCGCGGCGATAACGTCGAGGGCATCCAGAACGTGGTCTTCGCCGTAAGAGTGTTCCGTGTAGGAGCGTACCGTCGCTCCAGTTTGCGGATCAATCAATTCCGCGGACAGCGCATATTCCTGACCGGTGCGAGTGATGCTGCCGATGATTAACCCGCGAATATTTTCTCGCTGGCAAATTTCGCGCCCTACTTCGGGCGTGACACGCTCCGTGGCGGGCTTGCCCATCATTTGAAGGACGGAACCAACACGGACACTCGGAAAGACATTGGCGTGGCGGGATTGTTCCAAGCTTACGGTGAACGCCGTGCGGAGCGCTTCATCAAAGCGTGGATCACCGGTCTGATTTTCGAAGTCGCTGACGAGCACGGAATCGCGCGGGCTAAAAGAGAACGCCGGTCTTCCGTAGAGAAGCCAGAAGCTCAAGCCGCTCAGAATAGCGAGTACCCCCGCGGCAGCGAGCACCCACGTTGTCCACCGGGATCGCCGCCCACCAACGGGTGCTGAGGCCCCTCGGGGTTTCTCGGATGAGGGCGATTCCGCGGAACTAACTACAGCCCTGGCGGGAGGAGTAATCTGCTTCACTTCCGCCAGAAAGCGATATCCCCGGCGCGGAACCGTTTCGATGTAGCTGGGCTTTTCGGCGTCGTCCCCCAAAGCCTCGCGCAGCTTCTTGACACCGGTGTTCAAGCCATCTTCGAAATCGACGAAGGTATCTTCCGGCCAAAGTCGCTTTTGGAGTTCTTCTCGAGTGACGACTCGCCCCTGATTTTCAGCCAGCACGCTCAACAAGCGTAGCGGCAGGTCCTGGATTTTGACTCGAGTGCCGCCCTTGCGGAGTTCTCCGGAGGGCAGGTCGGCTTCGTACGGTCCGAAGGAAAATGTGGGCTGAGACCCTTTTGAGGAGTCCATGGAAGTGGTTAAACCCGCGCCGGGGACGCGAAACGCATGCTACCACCCGGCCAGGCCCTGCGCAAGTTTACGGCCGCTTGAGATGCGGGCAGCGCGTAACTGGTGCTGACCCAACAACTTGGCCGTCCGGCAAGAATTCAGCAACAGTCCGGGACCCGTCCATTGACCACCTAAGCGCCTTGCTGCACAGTGCCGCGCATCGTCGCTCAGGAGATGCGCACCCATGGAATTGGTTGGGACCGACAAGGCGAAGCAGGACTTCGAAGAATTGCTTGCAGCCGCTTGGGCTGAGCAGTTGGCCCAGTTGCACACACCTCCAGGTTCGAGCGAGTCCCAAGCCGGGCCAGATACACAAAGAACGACCGGGAAAGAAGGAGACGCCAGATGAACGCGAGACTTAGCGAAGGAAATGTTGTCCGCACGTGGAAGAGAATTCCTGGCTTTGCCGGACTGGCTAGCCTGGTGCTGCTCTGTGCCGGGCCTGTCTGGGCGCAATCGAAGCCCGCACAGACCCAATCGACGGCGGCGCACCCCGTCGCGACCGCACCCTCAACTTCGTCCGGCGCACCGTCGTCCGGCGCCCTGCCTGCTGCCAAGCAGGCAGTCGCTCAGAATTCTACTGCCGAGGCGTCCGCACAAAAGGGCCAGTCCGAAGGCATCAAAGTCCACGGTCACTGGATCATCGAGGTGAGGAACCCCGATGGCAAGGTTGTCGAGCGCCGGGAGTTCGAGAACTCTCTGGATCCTGGCGGGTTCGTATTTCCGCCCATTCCGCATGGAGGACCCGTCCCCGGTGGAGCGGCATTCTTGAGTGCAGCTATGACCAGTACGAGCAGCACGATGGCTACTCCAGCAGGGTCTTGGGCGATAATCCTCGCGCCAGGCAGCCTGAGTAATCTCGCCAGCACAGTGGGCTCCCCATGTTCTTTTTCGTCTAGCCTCCTTACATTCGGCGCCTGCTTTCTGAGCCAGCCTGGCGGCGGGAACGCCCCGTTTTCAATTGCAGGCGAATGTGGCGTTCAGCTTTGGTCGTGCAATCTTGCAGCCACCCCACTTGGTACCAACGGGTTCCAGTTGTCTGGGAGTGTCGCCGCTACGCAAACTGGAACAGTTTCAGAGGTCGCGACGATGAATTGGGGCCTTTGTGGGCCGGCCGCTTCGCTTCCGGGCTGCCCTTTTGCCAAGTCCTTTGGGGTAGCTTCGCTTACGTCGAAGCCGCTAGACGGGAACACTACCGCTGGGGCGGCAGCCGGAGATCCGAACCCGGTGCCGGTGAGCGCGGGCCAAACGATCGCGGTGACAGTGACCATCAGCTTCCAGTAGCTCTCCGAGTGTGTTGCTCGAGCAAGAAGATACGGACAACGTGAGAGCACAGGAGGCTTGGAAATGAGTGGCGGGAAACGAATTAGGGATCACTGGAAAATTACGCTGGGATTTGTGTGCGGCGCAATTCTGCTCGCAGGGTTGGGAGCGAGAAGCCACTGGCACCCCGCCACGAGCGCGGCGGGCACATCGCCAGTGGATACAACTCCTTCACCTAGCATTCGTACTGTGCGACCTTCGTTCACAGTCCCACCGGCGCTCGCTTCACCGACTCCCTCGATTTCGCATCCGACGAAACTAACTCCTGCGTCAGAGTCAGCCGCATTGGGTTTGCCGCCGGTGGCGGTTTCCTCAACCTCACTCTCGCCTGGATCGCGCGCGCAAGCGATGAAGGTGTTCTCTGGGCTGCCGATGACGTTCGAAGCGAACAACGGGCAGACCGATCCACGCGTGAAATTTCTTTCTCGCGGCGTCGGCTACACTCTCTTTTTGACGTACGACGAAGCCGTCCTTTCGCTTCCAACGAAAACACACGGGCACGCCGCAAAATCCCGGCCAGCCAAAGTCCATGCGCGCCCCGACGTTCTCACCATGCGCCTGGTGGGTGCGGATCACGCTGCTGAAGTCAGCGGAATCGATGCGCAGAGAAGTGTCACGAATTATTTCAACGGCAGCGATCCCAAGAACTGGCACACGCATGTGCCGAATTATGCGCGCGTGAAATACACAAATGTCTATCCGGGTGTGGACCAGGTTTATTACGGTAACCAAAACCAATTGGAGTCCGATTTCATCGTGGCTCCGGGCGCCGACCCCAGCGCGATCCTGCTGGAGATTCGCGGCGCGCAACGTATGCGCCTGGATGCCCAGGGCAACCTGATCCTGAATACGCGCAGCGGCGAGATGCATCTGCTGAAGCCAGTGCTGTATCAGCCAGCATCTGGAACGGCGAAGGCGCGCACGGAAGTGAAGGGGAGTTTCGTCCTTCGCGGGGCAAGGCGCGTGGGCTTCGCGCTGAACTCTTACGATCGCACGCGGCCGCTGATCATCGATCCGGTCATGTCGTTCTTCAGCTATTTCTCCGGAGACGGCAATGATGTGATCCGCGCAGTCGCCTTGGATCAGCAAGGGAACATGTACGTTACCGGCCAGACGACATCCGACATGGAATTTCCACCGTATCAGGTTGCGGAAGGCTGTCAGAACAATCTCGATTGTGCGGCGGGGGAAGTCTTTGTCTTCAAAATCAGCTCCATCGGAACGGCCGGCAGTACTCCGCAGCTTGCCTATTTCAATTTCTTTTTCGTACAGATTGTAGGCCGCACCACGCCTCCGAACGGCGATATCGGCACCGGCATCGCCGTGGATTCACAGGGAAACGCCTACGTCGCGGGCACGACGACATCGGGAGACTTTGGCACCGTGAATCCGTGCCAGGGCTGCTCTGGGGATAGTTTTGTCGCGGAGTTGGACCCCACCGGAAATATTATTTTCTCCACAACACTTGCAGGCCTCGGCTCCCAAATAACCGGACTGGCTCTGGATTCCGCCAGCCCGCCGCACATTTTTGTTGGCGGCACGCTGGCGGGAAATGCCCTGACGCCCAACACCCCGAATGGGTTCACGCCCGTAAATGCCTTTCAGCAATCCGGCCCCGCCGCGAACACTAACCTCACGACTGGCTTTGTCGCTGAATTGGGTACGGGTGCGACTGCTTGTGCGGGCTCGTCGGTCACGCAAGACTGCGTGCTCTACGCGACATTTTTTGGAGGAACGAAGGGTTCGCCAGGTGATTTCATCAACGGCATCGCTGTGGACAGCCAGGGGCTGGTGTACATCACTGGCACCACGTCCACGAACGATTTTCCTGTGAACTCAAAGTTAGCCGGGTATAGCCAGACGACTTGCCTCACCACCGAAACGTGCTCGCTGGCTTTCCTCGCCAAGCTCGACCCCACGGCCGGAGTCAACGGTTTGCTTTACTCCACCACGCTTGGCTTGCCGAACACAGGCGGGCCGGTGCAATACGTTGGCAATGGGGTGGCTGTGGCGAAAGACGGCTCCGGGTATGCCTACCTCACAGGGACTACTGGGAATCAGCTCAACGGAGTGAGTAACAATAACAGCGGCTTGTTTTTTCCCACGACACCCGGCGCCATCGGCACGTCGCAAAGTGCGTGCACTCCCTTAAGCGGAGGCGGCGACAGTTGTCCGGGCAGCTTTGTATCCCAAATCAATACGAACGCCCCGGGTTCTGCCTCGCTGGTCGCTTCGACTTATCTCGGCGGCGTGAACGGCGTGCTCACCTCCGCGAACGCCATCGCCGTGGACGCGGCAGGCAACGCCTTCGTCACGGGCGGCACAAATTCTCTCGACTTTCCCCTTCCGAACTTCGCGATTAGCTCCAACGCCATCCAAAATGTCTTGCCTGCCTCCGCCGTTGGCATCGCCCAGCCGATCCAAAGCGTTTTCCTTGCGGTTCTGCCTTCGGGATTGAACAACATTCTCTATTCCACTTATTTGGGCGGGAGTGGGCAAGGCGCATGCGCTCCTCTCAATGATTGCACCGTCGGAAATGTCACTTATCAGCCGACCGGCTCTACTGTCGTGAATGATTATGCCAACGCTGTTGCCTTGGACTCTGCGGGAGATGCGTACATTGCAGGGCAGGAGACCTCTGGCAATTTTTACATCGCCCCAGCCGCGCAAACGCTCTATGTCAATTCTTTTGACAGCATCTCAGCCGGCAACAAAGGTTGGGCGGAAATCATCGGAACAGGGATCACAGCCCCGTCAACATTCCCGATCGTCTCGGTTTCGCCCGCGGGCGGAATCAATTTCGGCAGCATAGGTCTCACCGGCACCGTCACCACGGGAATTACAGTGACGAACATCGGGACGGCGCCGCTCAGTTTCTACTACTCGGCGATTGTGCCCGATTCGGGCACGCCAGCGGGCACCTTTACAGACTACGATACCTGCGCGGGAAGAAGCATCGCCATCTCGGCAAGTTGCCTTATCAATGTCACCTTCACGCCGGGCGCGATCGGTTCCTACGGCGCCACGCTGCAGTTGGTGGACAGCGCCCCGAGCGGCACGCAAACCGCGCGTCTGACGGGAGCCGGCGTTGCTCCGTTCCCGGAAGCCGCGCTGACCCTTTTCCAGAACGGCACCTCAAGCACCAACTTCAACAATACTGTCCACTTCGGAACCATCGAGCAAGGCGGTTCCAGCTCGACGGCAACCATACAGGTTCAGAACAGTGGCACGGCTCCTCTCGTGATTGGCAGCCTTGCCATCGCCGCGTTCGGCGGTAGCGCGAGCGACATCACCACATCCGGAGACACTTGCTCCGGTCAAACCCTTCCTGTCTCCTACACTTGCCTGATTAATTTGGCCTTTGCGCCTTCCAGCGCCTCGGGCACTCAGGATGCTCTCGTTCTGGTGATCCCGGACAATGCGCCGGATACGCCGCAGGAAGTTGCGCTCATTGGCACCAGCGGTGCACCGGCCCCTCCCACCGCTCTGCCTGTGCTGGCTTCTGTGGACGACTCGGTGCCGCCGGTTCCGGCCAGTAGCGCTCCCGGCGTGCCTATCGGTGCGGTTCACTCAGCCGTGAGTTCCGGCGGCCAGTACGTCGCATTCGAGTCCACCGCTACGAATCTTCCTGGTCCGGGAGGCAACGCCATTTACCTGCGAACGATTTGCCTGCCACCGGCGTCGGGTTGCACACCATTAACCAACTATATTTCCTACGGACCGACGTTAGGACCAAACGCCAATGGCGGGGCGCCATGTTTTGGTAGCGGTTACATCGGCAGTGTGCGGCCGGCCATTGATACAACCGGAAATTTCGTGGCCTTCCTGTCGGACTCCTGTGTGCCGGTCTTGAATGCCACTCCCGAAACGCAGATCTATCTGCGAAATGTGGCGGCCAATAGCACCAGCTTGATTTCGTTGGATGACAGTGGCAATCCTCTCAACTCCGGCATGAACGCGTATTCCATGAGCGCAAACGCGCGGTATTTCGCGTACTTGAGTTCTTCCTCCAACGTGGTGGGATTGACGAACAATTTCAACAGCCAAATTTTCTTGCGCGACGCCAACTGCGCGCCGCCAGCACCCGGATGCACGCAACTGATTTCAAAGGAACCAAGCGGCAACCCCACGCCATCAAGCACGACGACCGCGCAGCCTTCGATCAGTCCAGATGGCCGCTATGTCGTCTATTCATCCAGCGATACGAACTTGGCCAACGTACCTCCAAAGAGTTTCGCCGCGAATGCCCAGGTCGTCTACTTGCGCGACACCTGCAACGGCGCCACGGGCAGCTGCGCCCCAACGACGACGGCTATCTCCGTGGATGTCAATGGCATGGCCGTGTCGGGCGGTGAAGGAGTCGCAGTTGCAAACGGCGGGCGCTTTATCGTCTTCAATTCCTCTGCGTGCAGTTTGTTGCCTGGCGGTTGCGCTGGGATTTTTCCGCAAGAAACTTATCTGGCCGACACATGTAACTACAACGGAGCGCCAGTACAAGGTTGCGTGGCGACGCCGCCGAAGCTGCTTTCGTTCAATCAGCTTGGACAGCCCGTCAATTTCCTGAGCTTTACCTCCTGGCCACCCGTCATAAGCGCGGATGGTCGCGTGGCCCTATTTACCTCGTATACGCCTCTCTTTACCAGCGTAACGGCCCAGGCGATCTACGCCTATGACACCTGCACGAGCAACAGCGTCCCTATAGTCAATTGCACCTCCGGGCTGCGCGTTGTTTCTGTGGATTCGACCGGAACAGCATTCGGCGACGGAAGCGATTTTGCTTCCATCGATCTGACAGGGCAATTCCTGTCGTTCGGCACCAGCGGAGATCCCGTGACGACTCAGAACCCAACGCCCATGGGCGGGGGTGTGTATCTCGGGCTGACCTCGGGCCTCGCAGGTTCCACCGCGTCGGCGCTGCAGATTACTCCCACGGCCCTTGACTTCGGCAACGTGCTTCCCCAAGCAACCAGCCCGACACAAACTATCATCGTGACAAACACCAGCTCAGTCGCAACGGTCACGGGCCTGGCCGTCTCTCCTGCCACTTTGACTAACGGCTTCGCATTTGCGAACCAGGCCCCGAGCTCAAACGCCTGTCAAACGGGTTCACAACTCCTGCCCCTGCAGAGTTGCACTATCCAGGTGGACTTTAGTGCGCCGGCTATCGGCCAGCAAACGGCTTCCATCACGTTCGGCGCGACAGGTCTTTCCTCTCAGACCGTCAATTTAACGGGATGGGGCGGACAGTCTGCGATCATTTTTGAAGACACGAACGGAAATCCAATTGCGAGCTTTGACTTCGGCACGATTCAAACAGGAACGACAGCTACTTTCCAGACCCAGATCGCCAACACAGGGACGGCGCCGGCCGCCACTGCGCCTCTCGACTTCCTCCTTTATTCGGTTACCGGCCCATTCAGGGCGAACGTAAGTCAGTGCCCGTCAAATCCCTCAGCCATCACAAATGTAGAGTTTCCAAATTTGCTCGCGCCCGGTGCCAGTTGCGTTGTCACGCTTTCTTTCACGCAGTCCACCACTGGCGCGGGCTCCGGCTTGCTTACCTTCGTTGACAACGCGCAAACCAGCAATATCCCAATCACACCCAATCAAACCCCCGCCGTAACCGCGCAATCGCTACCGCTCAGCGGAACAACCGTGTCCACCGCTCCCGCGGGGCCGCCTCAGATTTCGAGCGTGGCGCCAAACATTGGAGTGCCAGGACAACAGAACTTGCAGGTCACGATAGCCGGGGCAAATTTCGTGAGCGGCAGCACCACCGTCACCTTCGGGGGAGGCACTGCGGGCATCACGGTCGCTGCCGGCTCGCTAGTGGTGACTTCTTCGACCAGCCTCTCCGCCGTGTTGAACATCGCTCAGACCACGCCGGCGGGCAACTATGATGTCGTGGTGGCTGTAAGCGGCGCGCCGCCTCCCGCAACGCTTTCAGGTGGCTTCACCGTGGCCGTCCCGATTCCGACGGTCAACGAGCCGATCACGGTAAACGACCAGGTCACGGTCACTCCGCTGATCAACGTCACGGCTCCTGTCGCATCTTTCTCCCCGGGCAGCCTCGGCTTCAACAGTGTTTCTGGGACGCAGACCATCACAGTATCGAATATCGGAACAGGTCCATCAGCTGTCCTCGTGATCAACTCTGCGCCAACGATCTCTCAATCGAGTTCGCTTTTCGCAATCAACCAAATCGTTTGCTCCACTGGCACCGCGACTTTTCCGCTCAATCTACCGAGCGGCGCAGCCTGCACGCTTACTATCACTTACACGGCTTCGACATCGCCCGCGACCGACAGCGGCACCTTGGTGTTCACCGACAATGCCGCCTTGAGCAACGCCCTCCTTCCGAGCACGCAGACGGGTTCGACCTATATGCAGTCTATCGCGCTCACTGGGGCAGGCGTGAACGGAGCGCCCGGACCTCCGCCGCAGGCCACGATCACGATTCCGACGATCAACGAGACGATCAAAGTGACTGACACGGTCCCGCCGCCGGCTCTTGAGTTCAGTACCACGACAACTATCACCTCGACGAGTTCTACTTTCGGAGGCCTGTCGCTTCCCCCGAATCTTTCTTTGGTCGGGGGCACGGTCACGGTAGGTTTCGCGGTCAAGCCGGCTTCGGGCACCGCCACGCCGACCGGCAGCGTGAGTGTGATCGATGGTTTCGGCGACAACTGTGGGCCATCTACGCTCGCAAACGGCGCCGGCTCCTGCGCGTTGACCATTTCGCAAGCGCCTCCTTCGGGGAATGCTCCGCTCGTGGCCACCTACACCCCGGACGCGAACTCGAGCAGCCTCCTCGCAAGCGCCTCGAATCCATTCATGGAAAGTATTGTAAACGTCACCGGGTGCGGTCCAATGCCCGCAGCCCAGTCATCAGCTCCTGGAAAAACCTTGACCTTCACATTTTCGGCGTGTGTTGCGACGGATATTCTTACAGCGCCGAGTGCTCTCGTGAGCGGCTGCCCACCCCTTGCGCAGTGTAGCGCTATGGTCACCCACTCACAGAACAATCCGTTCGTGTTCAATATCGTCGTCACGATCGTACTGGGAAACTCCGCAACCACCGTCCCCTTCCGAGAGCCCAGACTGTGGGGCGAACCTTGGCCGATGACATTCTTCTGGCTCGGAATGCTCCTGGCATTGCTGATGGCGATCCAAATGGCGCGACAGAATCAAGCGCGTCCACGGTACTTGTACGCCGCCGGTTTCTTACTCGCACTCGTCCTCAGCGGCATTTCTGGCTGCACCAGCGCGAGCGTCCCGGGCGGCGGGGGTGGAACTGCGCCCAACACCTACACCATAAACATCAACGTGATGGACGGGGGCTCCAACGCGATTGTGCCCCTAACGCTGACCGTTACAAAATAGCCGTCTCACACAGGGGGAGCGTGCGGCTTCGGCAGGCGCTTGGGGGATCGTGGCAGAAAAGGCGATTTCAAGAGAGGGAACCTTACGCACGCGAAGGATGCAACTCATCGTAAGCCCACATAATTCTCGCATCTTGCTTGCTGCATTGTCTGCGTCCACCGGGAAGCCAGGGTCTGTACAATCGATAGCGATCGGTGGAGAAACGACTGGTTCCACTCCAGGCGGAACACCCGTTCTGCCGCTTCGGGGAGGGAAGTGGACGCGACGATCAGAGTTGGAGATTGGCGATAAGCCTGACAACTCCCAAGTTGTTTTCAGAAGTTGCAGACGGCGTCACATGCAATAGCCTCGGCGATTGCGTGAGTCTTCTCCGAGAGCCGGATGCGGCAAATCCGCACGTCCGGTTCGATGAGTGGGGTGTGGAAACGGAAGCATGGCGGAGCTAGTGAGGCACTGGCAAACGAAAGGGCCGGCAACCGATAGGCTCCACCTAAACCACCGCGCCACACCTCGACTCCACACATCTGTCGTACTAGAACTTCACTTTTCCCGTAACGGCAGCGTTTATCGTGCAAGTGCCGCGAGGGTTTGCTCCAAGGCTTCCTCGAACCCTGACTAGGGCCCAGCCGAACACGAGCGGCGGCAGATTTTCAGTGGTACATGGGCACGGGCTTGCCCTTGATTTGCAGGATGGCTTCGTGGGCGGGCGCGGTGAGCCGTACGCGATGGGAGATTTCTTCGAGCGTGGGCAGCGCTTCTCTGGCGTCCGGGCCGATGTTGCCGAGAGCATAGATGGCGCTGTCGAAGACGTAGTTCGGGCCCGGATCGGTTTTCAGGCGTTCGATCAATGCCGAGATCGCAGCGCGGCTGCCGGGACCGATCGCTCCGAGGGCGTCCGCTGCACTGGCGCGCACGTAAGGAACGGAATCGCTGAGAGCGCGCGTGAGTTCGGGAACGGCGCCCGAGGATTTTGGGCCGATGGATTTGAGCGCCAAGGCGGCTTGGCAACGAACGCGCGGCGCGGAATCGGCGAGCAGCTTCGCCAGTTCCGGAACCGATCGGCCGGCGGGTGGGCCAATCTGTGCAAGCGCATTGGCGGCGGCGCCGCGAGTTTCGGGATCGCCATCCGAGAGCCCAGCCATCAAGGGTTCGACCGCCGGAGCCGCGCTCGCGCCGAAACTTCCGATGGCCCGGAGCAGGTCCGGCCGATCGTTGCCGGCTGCAAATTTGAGGCGCTCGACGTAGAAAGAAAGCGCGCGGCCGCGATAGATCGCAGTATCTGAAGATACGGCGGGCTTCGGAGCAGATGCTTCCTCGGTGGACGATGCCGGCGCCTGCAGCACGCGCTCCAGATCCACTTCCTGAATTCCAAAATTGTATCCAGCGGACCGCGGATCCTTTCCATTACAGACAAACGTCAGCGTGTGGCGGCCTTTGGTGAGCTGGAACATGCCGAGGGCGCGGTCCCTCGAGACGTAAACTTCAGGAAGATAGTTGTAGAAGACCTCGGGGCCGGGGAATGGAATCTCGGAAGTCGCAGCCTGGCGCGTATCGAGATTCGTGGGCTGGCCGTCAAGGAGCGCGTAATAGTCGCCGTAGTCCGGGGCCTGCGCCAGCATGGCGATCATTTCGTATTGGCCGGCTTCGGCGATATCGATCGGAATGTTGATTTTTGCTCCAGCGCCTTTGGCTTCGAAAAACAACAGATCTTTCGACCAATCCACTTCGCGTTGCACGGACGCTGTTCCGTTTTCGGCGGTCACGCCGGCAAGCGAATCCTCAACCGCCACTTGCGTGGCATTTCCAAAAGGCAGCCTCGCGGCGCCGTAGGGCACTTCGGGCAAGTCTTCCTGCACGCCCTTTTGGTACCAGAACGCCACACTCGAAAAATAGTCCGGGCGCTCTTCAAACGCGGAGCGCACCGAGCCGTCTTCGTTGGCGGTCCAACCGGCGTGCTCGATTTCCGCGCGCAGCGAAGTTTTGAACGCGACCGGATCAGGGACGTGCCAGCGGTAAGCGCTCAGCCGCGAGCCGAGCCGCTCGCCCTCCGCCATGGGCGTGCCGGCCCAGGGGCCGTCGGAGTCGCGCAAGCCCCAGGCGTCGTTGAAGTAGTCCTCGGAACCGGTGCCGTAAATCTGCGGGTGCTTTGCGCCGTCAATATAGAAAAGATCGTCGCCTTCGCCGAACCAGGAAAGTTGCGTTTGCACAACACCCATCACTGTGCCGACGTAGTGGCCCGTTCCTTTAATGTTGAGGAATTCATAGTGGCGCCCGGCACGCGCGGGCCGCTCCTGGCGGTAATAAGCATGAAAGTAAGCGATGTCTTCGGGCAGCGAAGCGTACTTTCTATAGTCCACGTGGTAGTAAAACATCGGAACGATGCGCTCGCCCTCGTTGGTGACGGTGATGCGGCAGGACTTGCGAAACGGCATCGGCCAATAGCTGTTGCGCGCGCGGCCGAGCGAGCTGTCGTGAATCATGATGGAATTGAGGTTGCGCTCGGAGCCGTGGGCCACGCCAAAGAAATCGCCGAGCGGCGTATCTACGCTGGGCGTTTTGTGACCGTCGTAATAAACGCGCAGGCGCAGCAAGCGCGGCCAGCCAAACTCGTTGTTCGCGATGGTCGCCCAGATGTGCGTAATCATTCCGGCGCCAGACACCTCGGCCATCACCAGCGTCTCGCCGGGCAGAATTCGTTTGCTGTCATCGTTGCTGGCGACGTAGCGATTTTGGCTGGAGGCGCGATGGCTCGAGTAACTCTTGAGCCGCGCGAGGCCGAGGCCATCCAGGAAATCATCCGGGGCACCCTGCGCGTGGCATGTTGTTGCGGCGGCAAGCAGAAGTAGCCCGCTGCGAAATAGTTTCGTGAAAGCCTTCATGAACTCTTGGCTCCTTGAAAGCCTACAACCTACCATTCGAGGAGGTCTCTGCTCTAGCTAAATGGAACGCGGCTGTCCGCCGCAGTTTCTAGGAGGCAGCCGGCGTCTTTCGAGTTTGAGCGCCTGATAATGCGGCTAACTCGAACCGAGTGATGGGCTAAGTACGACATTTCGTGGGGCTCCGAAATGTCGTGCAAGATGCCGCATTTCCAAATACCAGAACTCAAGTAAAGTTTTTAATATCAGTGACTTAGCTAAATGGGAGCCAGCTCGATAGATGGCATTTAAACTGCCACTACATATGGCTGAGAAGCCGGGCGCCCCGTCAGTTCGGGATGGTAGCGTTCGACGGGAGCAGACGAAGAACTGAGTTCTCTACTGGTTGGATTCCACGGAGTGATCACCATTATCACGGCAAGAGAAAGTACAGGAGATAAGGCGATGAGTTTAAGGACAATTAAAGTAACGGTACCAGGCGCTCTACGAGGTATGCGGCTCGCAATTCTTTTCCTTTTGGTTCCTATTTTGTTTCCGGCCGTCGTTCCTGCGCAAGCCCCTGCGGATGTTCCCGTCTTTGCGGTTACGCCGGAAGAAAGCGACATCAAATTCTTCGTGAAGGCTTCGGTGGCCATCGACGGCAAGTTCAACAAGTGGGAGGCCACGCTGACCTTTCCGTCCACCGCCGCTGAGTCAGGCGTACTCGACATCAAGATTTATGCAGATTCCGTTGACACCGGAAGCGGCATGAAAGACGGTAAATTGAAGGGCAAAGACTTCTTCAACGCCAAGGACGATCCGTACATCACGTTTCACTCCACCAAAATTGTGCAGACCAGTCCGATTGCCTTTGATGTACAAGGCACTTTCACAATCCGAGGCGTGTCCAAGCCCGAAACCCTGACCTTAACGCTTGACCCCAAGAACAAGGGAACGGGTAACGGCCAAGTTAAGGGCACCATGGCTTTTGACCGTAAGGAATATGGCATGACGAGCGGGATCCCATTCATCAAGATAGCCGACCGCGTCCAAGTCGATGTTGCCCTCCAGGTCCATGAGGTAAGCGGACCTCGGCTGGTTTTCAAGGAATAGCGGAAGGACTTACTAGGCCGTCAATTATGACGGGCGCGAAATGCCGGACTCTTCATCGGGGCGTGGTGGTCAATTGCCCGCTCGGCGCGCTGGCGCATTTGGGCCTGGCGCGCAGCTACGCCCTGCAAGGTGACACCGCCAAATCCTGCGCTGCTTACCAGGATTTCTCCACCCCGTGGAAAGACGCCGACCCGGATGTCCCTATCCTCAAGCAAGCCAAAACCGAATACGCAAAACTGCGATAGATGCGTTATCGAGCCGATTAGCCCAACTTCCACGGCAGTCGGCGTGATTTTGGGGAAAACCGTGGATTCGCTTGCGCAAACCCGTTTGTTTGCACAGCGGTCTTTTGGCAGTGGCCTAAATAGTGACTAAAGTGACTAGGATTCTTCTTGACTTTACCGTGTCGACTGCTATATGTAGTGGCCAATGTACCTCCGAAAATCGACGCGATCCTACAAAGGCAAAATCTACACAAATTATCTGCTGGTCGAATCCGTCCAAACGCCGAAAGGCCCGCGTCAGCGCACCATCTGTTCTTTAGGAAGCCTGGAACCAGCGCCCGTGAAAGATTGGTTGGGATTGGCGCACAAACTGCAGTCCTCCTTGCGCGGACAAGCCTCCCTCCCTGAGTCTTCCAGCGGAGTGCAACCGTGGCTGGAGAAAGCGCGCCAGAGAAAAAGCAGCGCCACATCCGAGGAAGACCAGTCCGGATCAACCGTCACCGTCGTGATCGACCAGATCGATGTGCAGCAAGCGCGTGAGGCCGGCCCCGTGCATGTCGGACACCAGCTCTGGCGCCAACTGGGGGTGCATTCCATTTTGCAGAGCGCCGGACTTTCTGATCGCGCATGCCTCTTGACAGAGGTGATGACGCTGAACCGGTTGATTTCTCCTTCTTCCGAGCATGCCATGCCGGATTGGATTCGTCGCACGGCCTTGGGAGACATCTTGGAGGAAGATTTCTCCCAACTGGAGGACGAGGCGCTCTACCGCAATCTGGACCGACTCCATCCCAACCGTGAAGCCATCGAGCGTGCGCTGGCGGAGAAGGAAAAGACGCTGTTCAACCTGGACGACACCGTTTATCTGTATGACTTGACCTCGACGTATTTCGAAGGTCAGGCCCAAGACAACCCGCAAGCGAAGCGAGGATACTCGCGGGACCAGCGTCCGGATTGCAAACAAGTCGTGGTGGGATTGGTCCTGGATCGCGATGGGTTCCCCAAAGCCCACGAAATCTTCGACGGCAATATGCAAGATCGGTGCAGTCTGGACCAGATGCTGGATGTCCTGGAAAAGCGGATGGGCAAGCGGCCGGGCGCGACCGTGATCGTGGACCGAGGTATGGCCTTTGAGGAAAACCTGAAACAAATCCGCGATCGCGGGCTGCATTACCTGGTCGCGGGACGGCAATCGGAGAGAAACCAATGGTTCGATGAGTTGGAGAACGACCATGGCTGGGAAGAAGTCCGCCGGGTACCTTCACCACGCAATCCCTTTCAGAAGAAGAGCCGAGTGGAAATCAAACGCCAGCAGAAGGGCGACGTCGTTTACATTCTCTGCCGCAGCGAAGGCCGCGAAGAAAAGGACCGCGCGATTCGCGAAAAGCAGGAAGCCAAACTGATCGTCGATCTAAGGAAGCTTCAGCAACGTGTGGTCCAGGGTCGGTTGAAAGAGGAAAACAAAATCCAGCGATCGATCGGTCGATTGCTGGAGCGCTATCCGCGCGTGGTGCGTTATTACGAGATCTCCTATGACGCCGCCCACCAGAATCTTTCCTGGAACGAACTCGCCGATCAAAAGGCGATCGCCAAGAAACTGGACGGAAGCTATGTTCTCAAAACGGATCGGCAGGATCTGATGGCGGATGAAATCTGGCGCACTTATATCCTGCTGACGCGCGTGGAAGATGCCTTCCGCGACCTCAAGAGCCCGCTGATGGAGCGGCCGATTTTTCATCATCTCCAGGATCGGACGCAGACCCATATTTTTCTCTGTGTCCTGGCCTACCATCTGCTGGTGGCCATCGAGCACCGCTTCCTGCAGGCCGGCCTGCACACCTCGTGGTGGACCATTCGTGATCAACTCCGCACGCATCAAGTCATCTCGATCGTTCTGGCTGAAGACCCACTCGGCCGCGTACTGAAAATCCGCAAGGCCACCATCCCGGAACCGGAGCACCGCCAAATCTACGCAACCCTACGCATTCCCGCCGAGGTCATGCAACCCATTAAGACTTGGCAGCAGAAGGCTTGTAGTGACGAAAAAAATCGTAAGTTATAGAAAACACTGCATCAGTCCCCGAAAAGTGTGGAAGTTGGGTTAGGGGCGTCAAGCAGCCGTTCGTGTCATCTCAGTAAGCCGTCGGCGCGCTTCTAAGGAACTGAGTTGGGGCACGACTAGGGCCTAGGAAGATCTAGGGAGAAAATCTCGGCAAAAGAATGAGAAGCAAAGATGTACCTATTCCGATTTGGCGTATAACCGCAAGGTAGTCAGTTCCCGGCCAGCGCTCAAATTGTCCACGTCGGCTTGCCTTTCCACGTGGCTTTAGTAGCGAAGGTGCGAGATTCCGCGTGGTTGCCGTTCAATCGGTGCCGCCTGCCATCGAACCTTCTGACCAGTTGACGGCTTGTCCTTGGAACTGTAATCCGACACCAAAGCGTCCATCTGATAGCCGCTGACAGTAAACAACGCGACCTAGGGTTCGCTGATCACTTATAACCGAGCTGATCATCAGTCGCTCATTCAAATCTCTAGCTCGCTGGGTCAGAATGCGTATTCCCAGCGAGCAGACGTTTTCCGTGGTCGTCCTCTCAGTCGCGGCCGGGTCCAGCAGGCTGGAGATCTGCACCGGGACCGCCAGCCGAATCCGTTTCTCAAGTCGTCCAGACCGCATAGGCATTTGTGAAATGACCTTCCAGGCTGGGTTCCGTTAGCTTGCACCGGGCTGGACGGTGCCAAAAAGTTGCAGGAACCAACAAGAATTTCAGCGACGATGCTTTTCTAGGATCCATAGTGACTGAAGCCTGCCTGTCGTTTCCGCGAGCAGCTAGTGAACTTGTTTGAGCTCATTGGCATATTTGCGAATTCTTAATCTGCAGACGGTCTTCCGCCGCGACCTTTTCTTCTTTTGACAATGTCTCTCGCACGGGCATGGCTGCGACGGTCCGGATTTAGTGGACTGCCTGCATCTGGTACGCCGCAAGCTTGCAAATCTGCTGCAATTCCTCGTAGGTGAAGTAGGTCTCTTCATCTTTGCCGGCACGTTCCACATGGCCCAACCCAGATTCCTTCGCAATGCGCCGGAATTCTGCTTCCGGTATTCCGAGAAGGAAAGAAGCTCTTGTCTGCGTAACGTATTTCGGGACTTGATTGTTCATGACCTCTTCATGTGGCGCAACGATGACTATGTCGGCTTCTTCGACAGCCGCTATCGTCCTCTTGCAAATATCAGTCTTAGACGCTCTGTCCATATACATGGGCCTCCACCGAACACGAGTTCGGCCCGCCTCCGTGTCAGCGCAGTTCGGTAGTTGGGGTGTTCGAGGTGGGAGCCCTGATCACGGAGGCGGCCCGCTCCTCTCCTTGCAACATAGCCGGTTGCCAAACGATTTCAATCCGGTGAATCACCCATTTCGACTGAGTGAAATCACCGAGAACAGTGGCGGGGAAACCCCTCCCCGGGGTGCTGTCAGGCCTGGATCAAACCGCGGCGGATGGCGTAGCGCACCAAACTAGCTGTTTCGTGGATATCAAGTTTCTTCATGAGTCCTGCTCTGTGTGAGTGCGATACTCGTCTTCAATAGCCGCGTGCGCAAGGTTTGCGAAGTCGCTTGGTGCAAGTAATGAATAGGTTTCGGAATCGCAAGGGCCGGGTGTTTAACTCCCTCCATCTTAAGGTAGACACCCGATTGATCTTAAGTGCTGCGAATCGTATTCATACTATCCGATGGCGCCTAGGCATCCTGACCGTTCGAGAGATTCCCAGAGATTCGCCTGCTGTTTAGGTTCTTGCAGGATGCCAGGGCTGTTTCGAGGAGGTCGTTTATTGCTAGGGCCCGGAAAGCGGAGCCTTTGCTGTGGGCTACGCGTATCTCGCTTGTTGCAAAGCCGCATGGGGAGGCTAAAGTGATTTTGAGGACGGACACCCGCGCTGGTAAGCGCTTCTCGGCGCTCCAAAGTATTCCTTCGAGAAGGCGCTACCCGCGAATCGAGAAGCCTCACAGAGTCTGGGTCTACTGGCACCGCAAAGGACGTGAGGATACTTCACAAGTCCGAGACCTGAGCACCGCAGGCTTGTTTGTGGAAACAGAAGAGGTCTGGGAAGTGGACGCGACGATCAGAATTGACTTTCTTGTTCAGGAAGGACAAATCAGGGCCAAAGCTGTTGTCCGACATGTAAAGCCCGGATGTGGACTGGGATTAAAATTTATCGCGCTTACTGCGGAAGACGGCCCTCGTCTGACAGCATTGATGACCAGACTTCGCAGCTAGTCTTGGAAGTAAGTCGGCGGTTAGCAAAACACATGCGCGAAGGATGGCGCGCCGGCGAATTGCCCTACGCGCTAGTGTAGTGCGACGAAATTCCGAGCATCTATGGGGCGCCTAACCCGTATACCCGCACACTCCAACGCGAGGAGAGTTAACTACCGGCAGGCACATCTCGTCGCCGCACTCATGTGCGACGGCGCACGCTTCACAAAGCCAGCCCTCCCCATTCCACGCGCATTCGGTGCAGATTTGAGTGGCGGGCTGGATGCTACACCGCTGGCAGCTTACCTGCGGTGCCTCGTTTCTGGCCAATAGTTGTACGGCGCCCTTCGGCAAGCCTTGCTCACGAAGGGCAACAACCTTTAGCACAAGAGCCGTTGGAGAACCGTAGTCATACTCATAAAAGAACTTCATCCCTACCTCAAGCACTTCGCTCAACCGCGCGCTCATGCTCATTTCTTCATCCATGGGCTCGGAAGCATAACGCTTGCCCGCAATCTCAAAAGCGCTCAAGTGGCCGCAGCATTCAAGCCAGGTATGGCGGAGAAAATCGTCGAGCTTACTCAGCGGGGCGGTTAGCGGCACTGCCACATGCATCCAGTACGCCTTGGAGTCACGTCCTTCGATGGCTAAATGGAAATTCGGGACAGGCGGTCGTTTTTCAGAAGCCGGCAATAGCTCGGAAGCTTTCGGTTGACGGCACGCACTTAGGTGCCGAGCCATGGAAGCCTGGCCGGTCATCTCCCCGCAGAGATTACACTTCCCCATCGATTGCGGTTTGCTCATGGCTGAGCATTATTATAATGCGTCATAAATAGAGACATATATCATTTTGCTGTGTTCTTACCAAATAGGAGGACACGGCTGATGCGAATCGCACCCCAAGTAGTTCTGACCAGGGAGCAAAGAGCCAAGTAGGAGAGGGGAGGAGAGGAGAGGAAGCACGCGTGATGAAAGATCTGGTGTATGGCTATTGCGTGGGAGTGTTTGGGAAGAAACTGGTGGAAGACGTGGCTGGTTTGGCAGCGGCATCAGCGGATCGGACATACGGATCGGAAACTCATTGAAAGCGCTGGAAGGACTGTCCAGCAGGTGTGCGCTGTGTAGAGATGGGAGCGCTGAATTGGACGAGTGGCTGGATGGGAGCAAAGTAAAAGCCAACGGAGCAAGCACAGGCATGAGTATGGACGGATGGAGGAGACCGAGAAGCGTGCGGAGGAAGCAGAGTGTGAAGCGAGCGGGGGCCGTGGATGAAGAAGAGGATAAACGTTACGGGGGACGCCGGGGGACGAACTGCCGGAAGAGTTACAGCGACGGGAAATGTGGATAGCGGGACAAGAAGCCAAGAAGGCTTGGAAGAGCGAGCGCGCGAGAAGGCCGAGAGCGAGAGAAAGATCGCAGGAAGCGAAGCCGAGGCGAAGGCCCAGTACAACTACGGATCCGGAGTCGCGCATCTGAAGGGGCGGATGGATCGTGCAGGGGTACAACACGCAGGTGCGGTGGAGCCGCTTTCCAATTGATTGTGGGGCAGACCGTGACAGAAGCCGCCAACGATAAACAACAGGTGGTACCGCTGATTGAGGCGATCGAAGAACAATCGGACAGAGACCGGAAGAAGTGTGACGGACAGCGGGTATTGCTCGGAGGAAAATCTGAAGTACTGGCGAAGAGAAGGATGGAAGGGTGCGTAGCGACGGAAAAGCAGAAACACGGTGAGCGGAGCGAGCCTGCAAACGGGGACCCTTGCGAAAGATGCAGTGCGTAGAGCGCATGGATCGAAGCTGAAGAGAAGGTGGGAGAGGCCGTTTACGCGAGACGAAAATGTATGGTTGAGCGGTGTTAGGGCAGATGAAGCAGGCGCGTGGATTGAGGCAGTTTTTTGAGGGGACTGGAAAAAGTACGAGGTGAGTGGGCTTGATCTGTATGACTCACAATTTTGAAGTTTCACAAGATATGTTACGGATAAAGCGAGAAGAAAGAGTAGAGAAGATGGAAGTGAGAAAAGATGCTGAGTATGCAATATAGGAGCGTCATGATAGTGGACGGAGTATGGATAAAAAAAAAACTAGAGGTCTATGCGCGCGGGCGCAGTACTCCGGCGCGGGTTGTGCTGCGCGCCCGGATTGTATTGCTGGCCGCCGAAGGCAATCAGGACCTGAAGATTGCCCACCTGCTTTCGATCGTGCCGCGCACTGCTGCTCGCTGGCGCTCGCGTTTTCTGCGCGACGGTATCGCGGGGCTGGAGCACGACGCTCCGCGGCCTGGCCGCACGCCTTCCATCTCACCCGAACTCGTGCGTATGGTGATTGCCAAGACCACACGGGAAAGACCTGCTCATGCGACCCACTGGAGCACTCGCACGATGGCCACCGTGGCCGGTATCAGCGAGGCCAGTGTACGGCGCATCTGGCGCAGAACAGTGTACTTTATAACATGAAGTACTTTCTGTGCCAGGCTCGACTATGACTGTTTTTGACCTGCTTTTCATCCTCGCGTTTCTTGTCTCTGTGGTGACGATGGCGGTTGCCGCAGCCTTTGCCATTCGAGGGCAACTTCCAAGGTCGCTCAAGATCCTCCGGCTCTACTGCATCTGCGCCGCCGGGTATTTTGCTATTGCAGTTGCGATCGCATTTTTGAAACCGCAGCGGATGATGAGCATAGGCGATCCATGGTGCTTTGACGACTGGTGTCTGACAATTGAAAAAGTGGACCGGACGGAAGGCCTTTCGCAGGTTTCTTACAACGTTGAGCTCCGCATCTTCAGCCGCGCCCGACGCGTCACGCAACGCGCAAATGGAGCGTGGATTTATCTGATTGACGATCGAGGTCGTCGCTATTCTCCCGACCCCGCTCCATCGGCCGTGCCGCTGGATACACTGCTCCGGCCGCTGGAGTCTGCCACCACCCTGCGCGTCTTTCATGTCCCGGCGGACGCTCATGGACTTGGGCTCATCACCGGCCATGGAGGACGGTATTGTGGGCCCATGGACATGCTCATCATCGGCAGCGGCGGTTGTTTGTTCCGTAAGCCAACTATGATCCGGATTCAGTGAGGCTGGCCGCCGTTACCGGTGTGGATTTTCAAGTTACCTGTAAGCCGACTTATCAGATGGACTTGACGGTCCTCGTCTAAGAATCCGGAGCCAAATTTATCTGCAAGTTTGGACAATCATTGGGCAAATCCATCGGTTTTTCTACGAATGGCATGTTAGATTGCAGTTTGGAACCTAACGGCAATGTCTAAGAAGAAAACGCCTCCCGAGAAGAAACAAGCAGAGTACGAAAATGACCATTACACTTTTGCGTGGCATTCCCCGCGAGGCTTTCGCAAGACCTGGAAAAAGAACTATGGAAATCGAGTCGTTAGAAGAAAATCGAAGAATCTCCTGCATGAAGTAGAAGGCCTGAGTCTGAACGAACTTGGGCCAATCGAAGAATCATTCACCGCGGAGCTATTTCGGAAGGGCATGAGCAGGAAGAAAGTCCGCAAAACCGGAGTTGTGAATCTGCGGGAAAAAATACAAGTGAAAAAGGAGCAACGAGAGGGACGTGAGGAAAGGCGAGGGAAACGCAAGGAAATACTCACCGCCATGTATACCGAGGACATCGCCGCACTTGAACGAAATCCTAGCAGCGCCAATGCACAGCGGATATTGGAGGGACTCCGCTCCGGCGATTTTTCCGCACACGGGTATCCTGTTGAGGAATGTCGTGAACCAAATCAGCGTCGCAGTCAGAGCAGCGGCTAAATCCAGGACGGTATTCGGCTTGGCATTCGGGGCAGAACATGACCAGGATCATATACCGCACACGATTTCAGCTGGCAGCGCCTGGTTAACGCGTTACCGGACATCAAGTGGCAAAACCCTATTTTAGCCGGATGGGAACATCGAGACGCGAAAGCTGACTTGCCGATAGTTTCATGGCGCATCGCGTTGCTCGCCTTTATCTGCAAGAACGAAGAGAGATTTCTCGCTACGCTCGAAATGACGGTGTGGTGGGGGTGCGGATGGCGATGGGGGAGAGGTTCTCGCTACGCTCGAAATGGCATGCAAGGGAGTGGAAAGAAAAGGCGTCGGCCTGCTTCGTTCCCTTCGATTGCGCTCAGGGCAGGCGAAATGACGGTGGCCGGGGTTGGGTCGGTCGGAGGGCGAGGCGGTCGGGGCGGGAATTGGGCGGAGCAGGTTGCTATGAGTGGTGGGCTTAGCGGTGAGGATGAATGGGAATCGGGAGCAATCGTGGGTCCGATGCGCTTTGAGCGCGTATACGTCGGTGGCTTATTCAAGCCTTTAGGATAGGGTAGAAGGAAATAGGAAGCGCTTGCGATCATTCCAGGGTGATCGGGACATAGAGTAACTTACTGTCGCGCTGGATCTGCAACACAAAAGGTGTACCCGGCGTGATGGCTTTCAAGGCTGCGCGCAGGCGATCTAATGTGGTCATCGGCTGAGTATTCAAGCTGCGGATTACGTCTCCGGGTACAAGCGGTACGTCGCTTATCGAACCCGTCACTCGGGCAGTCACGACGATCCCGTATGGATCTCTAAGTCCCCGCAACATGGGAGCGGTCTTCTTATCGATCTCCACGCCCAGGATGCCCAGTCCAGAGACCAGGTTTTTTTCGGAGTCCGCCAGCGAGATGAGTCGATCCATATCTTGCCCTTCCTCGACCGTCGCCACGCTGAAAACCTCCTGCGTTGTTCCTCTGAGCACTGCCACCTGCACCTTATCCGAGGAATCCCGCAAGAGAAAATAGTAGTTGACGCTCGGCAAGTCGACGGCAGGCTGTCCATCGAGGGAAACCAAAAGGTCGCCAGCCATTAGGCCGGCAGCTTCCGCCGGACCTCCAGGAAGAACATCCGAAATGATGACGCCATACTTCTGCTTCAATCCGAGTCCCACAGCCATGGACGGCGTGATGGTTTGAATCCCAATTCCAATCTCCTGGCGGCGCAAGTGCCCGAACTGCTTCAGCTGCCGATAGACCGTTCTGACAGTCGCGCACGGAATGGCAAAGCCCAAACCCTCGTTGCCGCCGGATTGAGAAAGGATGAATGTGTTTACACCGACGACCTCTCCGTTCAAGTTTACAAGCGGCCCACCCGAGTTCCCAGGGTTGATGGGCGCATCCGTCTGGATGTAGATCAATGGGGAGTCCGGATCCAATTGCCTTGCGACGGCCGAGATTAGCCCGTGCGTTATGGAGTTCCTTAGCCCCTCGGGACTACCAAAAGCAAAAACAGTGTGGCCTTGGCGTACATCCCTGTAGGACGCCAGAGGCAGTGCCGGGAGTCTTGTGTTTTCAATCTTAAGGAGTGCGAGGTCTTTTTCGCGCGCTACCCCGATTACACGCGCGGGGACGATGTCTATCCTGGGTGAGAGCGCGGTGGCTAGCGAACCATCGGGGGACGGTGGTGGCAGAACGACTTCGATGCGTTGCGCTCCGTTTACTACATGTGCGTTCGTCACGATGTATCCTTCCGGATCGATGACGAACCCCGAACCACTTGCGCGCTGGCGTCCCAGGACGACCCCGGCATTCCCTCGGCTGCTCTCTTCGAGTGGTGCATAGGCCGTCACGAGGATCTGCACGACGCTCGGCGAGACCTTCTTAATCAGAGCATCAACCATCGAGTCGAATTGGACCGCTGACGTCGCCGAAGAGGGCGCCTGAGCGAAAGCCTCGGCCGCAAAAGCGATTACGGCACACTGCAAGAAGATGACTTTTCGGACAAGACTGAGAGTCAATCTAACGGGATGAGAGAAGTTTGTATGCATTCGACATGCCCCTGTCTGGCTCGCCACCCGAAAAGAGTTCAATCTTGTCGGTTGCGCGAAACGAACTTCCTTAGTTTTTATGCTCGCGCCCTCGCCATGAACGGCTCAGGCGGTCTAACAAGATAGCCAGATGCGTGCGATCCCCATCCGTCATTGCCGTGAACTCAAGGCCTACACCATGACCGGGTCTTATGTGCCGAACTACAGCGTCGGCCTTGATCTGTCCATCTTCGACCATGAAATCGAGCATGGCCGTCGCCCCCACGGGCCTTGGACGTGCGGTCTCGACAAACAGCCCTCCAAAGCTCAAATCCCGAACTTGGGAAATCTCGTCACGTCCATCACAGCTCCAAATGACCAAGACGACTTCCGGTGCGTCAACCCGCGACTTGAGCCGTCTTAGGGGGAAAACTGGTTCTTGGAACATGTGGCACCACCGATGACCTGAAAATCGGGCATGCTTGGGAGGGTCGATGAAATGAATCGCCGATATAAAACGAAATCCTCTCCGACGAAGTCGCGGACTGGGGCTACGCAACTGAATTCAAGCCGACCAGTGGGTTCGGGGTGTGGCTTCATGGAGGCTATAAGCTAGTGAGACACCGAACTCAAATGAACTGTCAACAATTACAGTGGTCCGCCAGACTATCCTGGACTCAGTGCTCGCTTGAAATTTGGTCGACGTAGGTCGCGCAATCGCGTCCGACATTCAGGTGCATTTTGATTTGGATCACTTGGTTGCTGGATCGCGGACTCAGTCCTTCAGAAATTCCATTGTCCCAAAGAGAACAGACGGCGCTTGTGAGCCAGCCGAGACTTTTTGCTGAGGAGTCTATATGCCGGCACGCGCGGGCGTTTGGAAGCGAAAACGCGAAGATCTCCAGAATAGAAGAACTCCATTATTCAAGAGGTATGAAAGAAATCCTAGTGATCTCCGTCTCGCTCTGGAGATAAAAACAATTGATGATCAAATTGCGGAGTGTACGCAACAGATGGAGCGGGAAAACCGTGAGTTCGGGCCACCCGCTGAGTCTAACCGTCGCCTAGTTGGAGATGAATGGAGACTGTATTGACAAATACGCGAGTCACCTCGTGGACTGTTCCCATGGCACTTGCGTTTTCGCGGCTTCTTTCGAAGGGGAATGAGCGGCTCAAAGCGACGTTCTCCTGATGCATTCGCCATCGAAGGAAGCGGTCTCACAAAAGTGTATAGAAAGGGACATCGCGCAAGATTGTACAAAAAGAGACAGCGGTGAGACTGGAAAGTACGAAGAATAGGCTACTGGACATTGAGTGAAGGCGATGTCGCTGGCAGCCGTGGCGCGAAGGTCTAACGGGCGGGGGACTAGGTGTTGAGTGGGGCGGGATGGGGATCTTGGGACCATGGGAATAGCGCGGCAGGAGCAAAATAAGTTGCCGAAATCCGCAGGACACGCAGGTACAGTGAGAGTATTTATCGCCGACGGCAGCCAGCTGAGTTGCCAATTGATAGCGGCGGCTGTGCGGCGGGGTCGCTACAAAACCCGTGTTGTTGGCTACGCGACCGAGGCCGCGGGAATACGCGAAGGACTCAAAGAGAGCGAAGCTGACGTGGCATTGATTGGTGCCCGGCTGGAAAACGAAGATCTTGCGGGTTTTCACGTGACACGTGAGATACGAACTTCGCGATCGTCGCCCAGCGTCATCATGATACTGCCCGCATGGAAAAATACCTTAAAAGACGAACAACTCTGGCAGTTGGTGACCCTTCTCAGCCACATGCAAAGTCTTCCACCTGCCGCTAAGCAAGTTTTCACCGGAACAGAGCCGCCAACGCAGACCCCTTCCGCGCTCTTGTTGAATCGTTGAGCTCGGCTGCTTTCCCCAGTCATTCAACCGTTTGTTTGCTTGGTGGGCCAACAGTCGATGCGCTCAAAAAAAGATCGAGAACGCCCCACTGGTGTTCCGTCCAATTTCGTATCGCTGAAACTTTGAGTTAGTCGTGCAGAACAATACTCAGAAGAGAAGGATCGATGTGGATCTCGCGGTCTTTGTTGTATTGAACGAAGCCCAGTTTCCTGAACTTGTTCATAAAGAAGTTCACCCTGGACCGGGTTGTGCCTATCATTTCCGCCAGCATCTCTTGGGATACTCGGGGAAGCATCTTGGCAGGCTGGCCTCGCGCGCCGTAACGAGCGAGGAGAAGTAGAGTGCGCGCCAGGCGTTTTTCACTTGAGTTGAAGAGCTGGTCGATCAGATCTTCCTCGACTCGAAGGTTCCGGGACAACACATACGAAATGAAGTGATCGGAGAGTTCACTTTCCTCGTGTAGTACCTGAATCATTCGGTCTTTCTCAATTACCAACATAGTCGTCGGTGCAATCGTGACTGCTGTCGCCATGCAAATGGATTGACCGGCGAGGCATCCTTCCCCAAAAAAATCTCCAGGTCCCATAATTGCCGGAACGGCTTCTTTGCCGGATTCATTCACTACAGTAAGCTTCACTCCGCCTTCTTGAAGGTACATGACATTTGTCGCGGGATCGCCTTGCGCGATGACGGTTTCTCCGGCCCCAAACTTGCCCACTCTGCTTCCGAGACCGGCAGAGTCCAGAAACAATTTCAGATCGAATGATGATATTCGTGATTTTACTTTTTGGCGCAGTCGAGCGGGCCGGACAGCTTCACGCCGAACTGTGGCGGTAGGCATGGACTAAAATAGCATAACTGGCGAGCTCGGCGGCTGTTCAATATTGCACACTCCTGCGCAGGAGGCCGAGCGGCTCTGGATACAGGCAAAACCTATGTAAGTCGTTTAGAATTAATAGATTGCGCGAGATCCTTTACTCGCGAAGGGCTTTCCGCAACGATTTGCGGACCTCTACTACTCAGATCCGGCGTGAATTTCACTCATTTCCTTCAAAAGTGGCCGAAAATCCAGCATTCGTCTCCAAAATGTTTGCAGCAGTCGATGACTTTTCAGAAAAGTAGCTTTAGCTGGCCAGCGGTTTTAGCCTATGAATTCGATGGAGTATCTCATCCGCCTGCTTTTGGGTGAAGGGCGATATCGCTAACCGAAGAGTAGGTCGATTTTGCGGGCGAGTAAGTTCGCCCGGCAGCCACAAGAGTCTGTGGCGTAGTTTGCTCAAGGTCATGCTTTGCCATTCCTCGCGAAGACATGTCCGTTGAAAAGCCGTGACCAAGTTGTAGGCCAACCGAACTACTTCCAGATAGAGGGCGTTGGCCGCGAAAGCACGAGTCGGAATCTTTCGCAGCGCAAAGTCCTCACGCAGCTCCCGGATGCGTGGCTCCATTTCGGCGCGGCCGTCGTAGAACTGCCACACTCCTGCCGGCGTCAGCGGCAGGTTCGTGTGCCAGGCTCGATACGCATAACGCTCCAAGGTAAACAGAGTCGGCTCCGGATCGGCCTCCTCGATCAACTTCCGAGCCACAATGCAACGGCGTGCTTGAGACCAATCGGAGGGACGATGATCAAATTCTGCGATCTCCCACCGTGGATTCAGCCGTGCATACCTTAAACCTCCGAGCGCACATTTCAGTGAGGGGGTCATTCGCGCGACCACAGCGTATTGGGCTGGACGCGCTTCCAGTATGTCCAAAACCGGCCCGTAGCCGAAGCCTGCATCGGCCCGCACTCGAACCTCGCGAATTTCGGAAGGACTGGAGTGAAAACAACAGGCCAAAAGTTCAACGCTGCCCGCCCAGGTGCCGGCATCGCCGCGCCGCAGTTCTACATCCCATAAGAACGAGGAGTTCGCTTCTAAACAAAGTAGCGGGTCATAGGACCGCTTGCCTCGGTAGCGCGGATTGTAGCCAACCGCAGCTCCTTCCTGACGGCCATAGACGGTGACCACGGTGCTATCCAGATCCAGAATCAAGCGCGATCGGTGATCGGGCAGATGGATGAATCTTACGAGCACTCGATCATTGGCGCGGTGTAACTGCTCTCGGAGATGAACAGGAGCGTTCAGCAAGAATCGCCGTAAGGTCTGAGGATCGGGAAAGCTCGGCAAGCCGGTCAGGTACTGAAAGGTTCCGTTAGAACGTAAGAGTGACGCGGTCTCAATACGATCCAATCCCAAGACGATGGGATAGATCAACGCCAGCAACATCTGCGACAGACTATAATCTCGGTTGCGCCGGGGATAGCGAATCTGTTGAGCGAGGAAGTCTCTGAGGTGCAGCACTCGCAGAAATTCATGAAATAGATGGACTCCACCGAAGTGGGTCAACCCCCGATGATTACAGGCGATTTTTATATTTCTGGGAGAGTAGGGCATTTCAAGGAATTGTTAACCGACAGTTAGGAATTCCTTGAAGTCTAAAACAACGTTGGAATGCGCGTCAAATCCGCTTTTCTGCGTAATTCGGGACACTAAATGCGCCGGATCCAAGTAATACGCCGTTGTAGTCGATGTATCCCTTTTTGCGGAACCGATTCATGAACAGGTTTACTCGCGAACGAGTGGTCCCAACCATCTCTGCCAGAACTTGATGGCTTAGCACAGGGATTTGAGAAGTTGCTCGGCCATTCTTATCCAGGTGCGCTAGGCGCAGCAGCACGCGCCCCAACCGTTGTTCGGCGGAAGAGGTCAGCAGATTCGCCACGTGATCGCGGTAGTGCTTTACGCTGGAGAGTAGGTAGGTCACCAGCGAGTTTGAAGCTTTACTCTTCTTGCGCAGCAGCTCGAGCATCTTCGATTTCTTGATTGTGCGAATGGAGCTGGCCGTCAAGGCCACGGCGGTAGACATGCGAAGCGGATAGCCGGCAAGGCAGAGTTCGCCAAAAAAATCATGCACGCCGAGGATGGCAGTAACTGCCGAGGGTTGATTTTTCGTTCGTGTCGTGAGTCTCACGCCGCCTTCTTGAATATAGAATAGTGTGTAGGCAGGAGCACCTTGGTGATAAATGTTCTGTTTATTCCGATAGAGTGAGATCTTGCCGCCGAGGCTGGCTCCAGAACCGAAGCCAGCTAGGGGAGTAACGTGACTTTTCCCGTGTTTCATGTTTTTCCTAACATATACGGTGTCGATAGCCTAAGACCGTAGAGAATATAAGTGTACAAGAGTTAACAGACTCGTTTGCATACAAGCCAAGATCGAAAATCTAGGCAAACTACTCGCCCAGGAAACGTCTTCAACTTTGCCTTGCCGCGGCCAAATAGAGGGATTCGCGAGGAGTTGGCCAGGAACTACCGCCGTCGTCTTGTCCCAAACGATCTACTCTGCCCACGAGTCCATCCTTTACCTAAGGGGAGTGGCTTACGCCACTTTGTTAATCGGTGGAACTGGCTTTCTGATCCTTCACTTCCAGTTCATTCACCACCTGCTTTACATTTGGTACCCCTGCCGCCAGATGCTCCACCGAAGCCCGCCTGCTCTGCGAGTTAACATAGCCAGTTAACGTGATCACGCCGTTTTTGACGTCGTATTTCACGTCGCTGTCGAGTTTGTGCATCAGCAACACCGCATCGAAGTTCTTTCCTATACCCGCATCCAGATCGGAATCCACCTTCCTAGCTAGGCTCTCGCCGCCAGGAGGTCTCACGGCAATTTGGTCAGAGATCACTTGAGAGCCGGCGATGGATCGGGCGATGGATTCGGCTTGCGATTTGTCCGCATCCGACGTGGTCGTGCCGGTCAAGGTCACGACGCCTTTGTCGCGGTCCTGGCTGACGCTGACATCCTTGAGCCCCGCCTGCTTTAGAGACTGGCTTATGGTATCCGCTACGTCTACTGCTTGTGTAGGTGTGCTGGAGCACCCTGCGATTGCCCCGAAGGCGAACATTGTGAACAACGCTCCACATAATGATGTCTTCGATTTCATGTTTCTCCTTTTCAATACTGCCGACCTGATTGGTTGCGCCCAACTGGCGTCCCGGCGGAGAGGCCCAGGTAGACTAGATCGCGCAAATGTTTACAGGTCTAGATCTCTTTTGAGCAACGTTAGACGAATACGCCAGTTATGTCTGTTCATAAACGCACTCAAATACGCACACTGGTGGCCCGCAATAAACACGGTTGACGCGCTCATTTTTCCTTACCACTGGCCCTTGCCGATTTCTCGTCGGCTGCTTGGGAGCACTTCAGGGCTTTCGTGGCGTGTTCCATCGCTTGCCTGGAGTGTTCGTGGCCGGTCAGGTGATCTTCTTTGCCATGATGCGCGGCCGCCGCGCGGTGGGCGTGTGCTGCCATTTCGTGAAACTCAGCCGCTCGTTGATGGGAATCTCGTGGCATGACATCTCCTTTCAGATAGATGAGATTTATAAAACAAGGAAGGGAATGGATACGACTCACTGTTGTCCCGCGACATCATGCTTGCTTTGGAATCGCTGCTTACGCCTTCTTTTCGCAGCCGTCCGCCAGAATGCGAGGCAGGGCATTCCCACCGCAGCATCAGTTCAGCCGGGAATCCAGCGCTTCGTTGGCAATTCGCAGCCACGCAAGTTCCTCGCTGAGGAATCCCATACCACTGCTGACGTCAACTTCCAATTCCACCTCGCCGTCGCGAAAAGTTACGAGTTGAAAGGCCTCGCGGGTTAGGGCCGCTAGAGCATCGCGGACCTCGTTCCATGTTGCAAGATGATCCAATCGGACGAAGCTTTCCATGGCTCTCCATCTCTGATTCCCGTTCTGGGCGCCCGTGAAAGTGTTGTTCGATGCTTTATATTCGGAGTCCGCCAAATAAGTACACGACGACTACGATGAGCAGCACCGCCCCAACGATTCCGATGCCTCCGCGATTTCCCCATCTTGAGTAGCCGTAATAGCCGCCGCCTCCGCCGAACAATAGCAACAGCACAATAATTAGCAGTAACATTTGAAGTTCCTTTCTGTTTGCAACATCCCTGAATCTCAACCGCGGTCTACTTGGAGTTCCCTATGACTGCGTCGTGGAAACTAGCCCGCTCGCTTTGCGGGACCGCTTGGTTATTTGCCGAGAAGTTTCTTTACTTGCCCGACCTTCTCTTGGGTTTTCCCTCTGATCTCTTCAGCCTTTCCTTCAGCCTCGAGGTCGGGATCATTGGTCAATTGCCCGGTCTTTTCTTTCACTCTCCCCTTCAGATCGTGCAGCATTCCTTCCACTTCATCTTCTGTGCCTGGCTTCATTGGATTGCTCCGACTCATCTGATCTCGCTGATTTTCACTGACTTGGGGCACCTTCTCTACCTCAACGAACCTTCTACCCGATCTTGCCTTTGCAGACCGGATGCCCGCATTTGCAGTCAACGTCCGGGATCTTTTCCATCGATTCACACTGCACGCTGCAATATTTCCCAGCCATCGCCGTGCATGAGCAGTTTGGGTGTGCGCACTTCTTTGTCTTCTCCATTGCCATTTCTCTCTCCCTGGACCAGTCAGTCTTGCTTGTCTTGCGGTCGGAGTCTCTTCCCCAAAGAGGGTCTTTCGAAAGTTCGAACGTCGCAAAGATAAGAGAATTCCAAATCCGTGTCTGTTCGATATTGCTCAGTTTGGATCATGCGCCGGCGACTGAGAATTTGGTCACTCGATCGCTATCAGTGGGTGTTGGAGTTAGATATCCGAACGGGGAGTCTTACAGAGAAAAGCAGGAAGTAGAACAGAAGGCCCGACGCTGGTTCGGGCCTTCCGCTTTTTTCGAACGAGCAGTGACAACTACCTCGAGGCGGCGAATGCCTTGGATTCGCCCAGTTCGGGGACAACTCCGAGCTGTTGCATGAGGCCCAAGCTGTCCCAGTTGACGAAGCCTTCGAACATTTTGCCGTTCGTAAACCGGGCGATGCTGACACCGGTGATGTTGAATTGCTTGCCCGTGGGGGCAATGCCGTTCAGTTCGCCCTTATGGGTACCGCGGCAAGACCAGCGAGCCACAACTGTTTCGCCTTCGGCAATCATGTCCTCGACCGTGAAGCGAATGTCGGGGAAGGCATTGCGGTAAAGAGTGACTCTCTTCTTTTCAGCCTCAGGTCCTCGGCCAACGTCAGGCGTCGAACTATCGTGGTGAGTGTAAGTAGGTGCGATGAGCTCCTCTGTTACTTGCACGTGGCCTTTATTCCAAACTTCTTCGAACAAACGGCGGACGTTAGTTTTGTTTTGTTCAGACATGATGAATCTCCTTTTTTAAATACACGAACTTCCTTCTCGCAAGTAGCGAGCTGGCTTGAACGATGTGGCTTGAGACCGCTGGCGTCTGGGTGTGTAAACCTGTATGTCGAACAGGAGGTATGCCCCGCGCGAGGGAATAAAAAGAACCTTATAGGTTCTGCCCTGTTGGCGCTCGATGCGGAGCTTGTCCTTTAAAGAAACTTCAAATGGACTGAGTAGTGGGAGTTTCGCCTCAAACAGCGAAACCACGAACTCATACTGTTCCTTATCGGGACATGTGTCAAGGTGAATCGAAAATTGTTTTGAGGGTGCCTGCTGCCGTCGCTAAAGAAGAAGAGAAGTGAGTAGAGCCACAGATATGACTGTAGCGATCCACAAGTCTGTACCTAACACATAGCTGCTTAATGCGTGGCCCGCGCTTTGAGGTCTATCCTCCCAAAGCGCGGGCCCACGAGTTTTCCTCCGGCAAATTAAGCCAGCCGGATTTCATCGGGCTCGCTTTAAGCTGCGGGCTTTCCCTTCTCTGCTGGCTTCGGCTCGTTCTGGTGTTGCGCCGGTTGCTGCCGCTGTTGCAACTGTTGCTGCTGCTGAGTGTGTTTTTGCGCCAGTTGTTCCGTCTGCTGCTGATGCTTCTGCTCGAGAGGTTGTTGTTTCGGTTCATTGGCGGGCTTTTGTCGAAGGCGCTGATGGTCCTGATCTTGTTTCGTCTGCAGTGTCTGGCGTTCTTTGACCTGCTGCGTTTGGAGCTTGTCCTGTTGTTGCTGGTATTTCTTATCCGTATTCGCGTTGCCCGTGTTGGGAGCGGCGATGTGCTCCGCTGGAGGAATATCTCTGGCGTGGACGGCGGGGCTCGGTCGATTGGTCTCGGACCGGCCGGGCGAGCAGCTTCCGCGGGAGGGCGATTCGTATCCGTGTTAGGGCGGGAATTGTTCTGCGCTGTGGCAGGGGCGTTATGAACTGCGCCACCTTCTTTGGCAGCTCAGGTCAACGATTCTCAGTCGCTAGGTTCTTCAATCTGAAGACTTGCTATGTGGAAATCATTCGAAATTGGCGCAGCCGAAGCCCGCGCCTCTCTCTTATGCCAGTATAGAAACAACGAGTACCCAATACTGTCTGATATTGGACAAGGTGTTGTTCTACGCTTGCCGGTGGAGACGCAGTTTCCGTCTATCCACTGCTTTCGCGCGCACAGCTTGCACGCGCCTGCCTCACGCCTCGTTGCTACAAGTTATCGGCGGCATCTCTGCCCGTGACGACCGCGCCTTCCATGAATCCCTGCTCGTCGGCAATGTGTTCGCCTGCGAAGAGTACCTTGCGGTGTGGCCGCAGCAAGATCGGGCGAATGGTGAACCATTGACCCGGCCGGTAGAATGCATAAGCCCCGAAGTAAAATTTGTCGTCTTGCCAAGCCTGCCGCTTGGCTCTTATCGCGACCTTCCGAATATCCTCTTCGCGCCGTCCCACCGCTTTTGCGACGTCGCCCGCGATCCAGTCCTTCAGTTCATGAATGGGTGAGGCGGCAATGTCGTCCGCTTTGTCTCCGATGGCGTAACTGCAAAGGATTCCGCGAGTCCCTTTCTGCCGGAGCGTGCTATCAAAGCAGAAATCCGACGCCAGCGGGGTGAACACCGAAAAACCTCCCTTCTTGGGACCGTGCTTTATCCAGAATCGTTCCGAACACAAAACAGCCGTCTTGGTGATGCGCGCATATTGCAATTGACGCGCTGCTTGCATCTGGTCGTCCGGCAACGCCGTTTTCCCCCAATGAATTTCAGGTAATTGGTGCGCGGGCAATGCGCAGATGCACAGTTCCGCCTGCAACGTTCCTTTGCTCGAAGAAACCTCGACTCCGTTCGTGTCCTGGTGAATTTTGCGCACGAGAAATCCTCTATGAATATTCTTCTTGCCCACCGATTTCTCCAGCTCATCCACCAGCCTCGAGTTTCCGCCCACGATCTTGTAGTCCATTTCGTCCGTCGCGTTGCCGCCTTCCCCGGGCGCCCCAAAATATTCCGAAGCGCCGACGTACGCCGACACCTGGCGGATCGTCTCGCCGAAGTCCGTGCTGTCCATTAGGTCTCGCTGCAACAGATCCTTCAATCGAAAGCCCGCTTCTACCAGTTGCGTCCACCAGTCCAGTTTGTCCATCTCGGCGCATTCGCTGTCCGTAAACTTGTCGAATTGCTTTTGCAACCGCTTGAATTTGTTTCCTGCGGGGCCTGAAAGAGGCCATTTGCCAGGCGCGCTATATTTCAATTCCTTCCCGTTGTCCCAAAAGCTGTAGGCGTACTGATGCTGCATCAGCTTAAGTCTAAAAAACCGGCACAGCCGCTGCATCTCTTTGTGATCCTTGCCAATCCATTCGCCGCCCAGTTCGCAAACCAGCGATTTATCCTCCTCAAAACGATGGGAATACACACGGCCGCCTAGCCGGTCTTCGAGTGCCTCAACCACCGTCACGTTCCATCCCTTTTCCTTTAGTCGGTGCGCCGCGGCAAGTCCGGCAAGTCCTGCTCCCAGCACGATGCAGCTGTGCCGTTTCCGCGGCAGCGGCGCACCAATACCCAGCGAAACGCCAACCGGTTTACCGCTTGTCGATTTTCTCATTGTGGCCATGTTTTTTCCTTCGTCCGGAGCAAGCATAGAAGGCTTGCTTGGAATGAGAGATCTAGCGGGAGAGTGCGCCAATGTTGCCTTGCAAGAGAAGACTATGCAACATAAATATTAATTTCCGTAAAGCGCGAGCGCCAGTCGTGGCGGTTTTTAATCCTTGCGGTTTTCGGCCGTCGTAACGGTAGAATTCTTTCGCGCAAGTCAGTACAAATGCATATCGCTTCCTGGTCTCGCTCGCATCCGCCAGGAAACGCACGGGAGCTACGCATGAAAACGATTCAAGGCCCAGGCATTTTCCTGGCCCAGTTCGCCGGCGATGCCGGGCCATTCAACACCTTCGACGCCATCTGCGCCTGGGCCGCGAGTCTCGGCTACGTTGCCGTCCAAATCCCTTCCTGGGATGCGCGGCTGTTCGATCTGAAGCGCGCCGCCGAAAGCAAAGCCTATTGTGACGAAATCGCTGCCGTCGCCGCGCGCCACAAACTTGTCATCTCCGAACTTTCCACGCATCTGCAAGGACAACTCGTTGCTTGCCATCCGGCCTATGACGTCATGTTTGACGGTTTCGCTCCCGCGACCGTCCACGGCAATCCCAAAGCGCGCCAAGCCTGGGCCGTCGAGCAGTTGCTCTTTGCCGCGCGCGCCTCGAAGCACTTCGGCATGAAAGCCCACGTTACATTTTCCGGCGCGCTAGCTTGGCCCTACATCTATCCGTGGCCGCAGCGCCCCGCCGGTCTTGTCGAAACCGCTTTCGACGAACTCGCCAAGCGTTGGCTTCCCATTCTCAACGCCTTTGACGAAGCCGGCGTCGATCTCTGCTACGAAATTCATCCGGGGGAAGATCTCCACGATGGCGCGACCTTTGAAATGTTTCTCGATCGCGTTCGCCAGCATCCCCGCTGCAACATGCTCTATGATCCCAGCCATTTCGTGTTACAGCAGCTCGACTACCTGCAATTCATCGATTTCTACCACTCGCGCCTCAAGATGTTCCATGTAAAGGACGCCGAATTCCGTCCCACCGGGAAGCAAGGCGTCTACGGCGGCTATCAACCCTGGCTGCAGCGCGCCGGACGTTTTCGTTCGCTCGGCGACGGCCAGGTCGACTTCGCCACCATCTTTTCAAAACTCACGCAGTATGATTTCCCCGGCTGGGCGATTCTCGAATGGGAGTGCTGCATCAAAAGCAGCGAGCAGGGCGCCCGGGAAGGCGCACCTTTCATCAAACGCCACATCATCGAAGCCGCCAAGAGCACCTTTGACGATTTCGCGAGTTCCGGCGCCGATCAAAAAGCGCTGCGCGACGTTCTAGGCCTTTCCCGCGGGTAAGCGGTCACGCGGAAGCGCGCCGTTCCGCAACCCAAAAAAATTCCGTCCTCTACCTCTTCGTGAAGATGGCCTTGGGAATCATGCAATGCACTCCCTTGCGGATATCCACAAGCTGCGACACGCGGCAGTCGCCAATGATCGAAGTAAGTGAGTAAGCCTCTTCCCGCGTCATCGGAACCATCTTCTGCTCCGCCAGAAAATTTACCGCGATCTTCATAGCTTCGTTCAAGTCTTCATCAAATCCCATGAAGACCCAGTGCGTCGCCGTCTCCGCCCTCGGCCAATCGATGTGCAAATCCTTCCGCACAATTGGCCGAATCTCCATTTCTTTAAACGAACATTCCAGCGCTGTCAGATTCACCTCGCCGTTCCCCTGCAAACAGTGCGAATCTCCCGTCCAGATCAACCCGCCCTTCTGAAACACCGGCAGGTAGAGCGTTGATCCCGCTTGCAGTTCGTTCACGTCCATGTTCGAACCGTTCTTCCACGGCCGCAGCGTGCTTGTGCGGCCCTTTGCGTCATGAATGGGCGGCCCTGCTTTTTCTTTCGGTTCGTTGGGATCAGGGCCGACCGCAATCGTCCCCGGAAAGGGTCTCAGCGGCAGCACAATCCCCGGCTTGAACTCCGTGGTCATCGTCCTCACGTCCAGCTTGAAATACTGCACATGCCCTTCGGGAAATTCCGGCGCCAGCAAACCCACGGTAGGGAATTGTTTGCCAGGAAGATTGAAGTTGAAGCCGGACTCTTTCATCACGATTTTGAGAATCCGGATTTCCATCGTGTCGCCCGGCTCCGCCCCGTTCACATAAATCGGCCCTGTCATCGAATGCGGCCCGCCGCCGGGATTCGCAGTCCGCAGCTTCGCGATCTCCTCCATCGTAGCTCCGGGCTGAATCGCATCCATCCCATGGCTCAGCGTTTCCATCGACACCGTGTCTCCGGACTCAACCACCAGTTTGGGTTTCTCCGCGGGATCGAGCCAGCCCCATTGCACCGTGTCTTTGGTTGCCGCCAGCACATAGTGTTTGCCAGTAGAAGAATGTCCACCGTCTTTTGCTGCGACGGTCTGCGCCTGCACTTCCGCTCCAACTCCACATGCCGCAACCAAAACCAAAGTGACCAATACTTTCTGTAACGAGATCATCCTTCGACTCCTCTTTGACGCGCTCCATGGAAGAGACGAAGTATAGAAGGAGATGGCTCAATCTGCCTTGATAAAAAGCTTGATAAAAAGCGATGCCATCCATCGATGACTTTGTTTGAAGTCAGCCGCAGAGACTCGCGCCACGGTTCCGAGCGAGCGGCTATCGCTTGCGCTATAATTTCCTTCTGAACTATGAACAGCGAGGCCCTAGCACCGGTCTCCCCCAGCTTGGAATGGGCTCACCCGCTCGTCCGTGATTGGTTTGTCTCTCGCTTTGGCACTCCGACGGAGCCCCAACACCAAGGTTGGCCCAGTATTTTGTCAGGTCAAACCACCCTGATTTCTGCTCCCACCGGTTCTGGCAAGACGCTGGCCGCATTTCTCATCTGCATCGATCGTCTCGTTCGCAAAGCCCTCAGCGGTGAACTAACTGATCAAACCGATGTTCTCTATGTGTCCCCGCTCAAGGCGCTGAGCAACGACATTCAGAAAAATCTGGAAACTCCTCTCGGCGAAATTCTTCAACTCGCCGGGCAGCGCGGCCTCCTCATGCCGGACATTCGCACCGCCGTTCGCACCGGAGACACCCTTGCCCACGAGCGCCGCGCGATGCTCTCGCGTCCTCCGCATATTTTGGTCACGACTCCCGAGTCGCTGTACATTCTCCTGACCGCCGCGAAAAGCCGCGAAGTTCTGAAAACTGCTGGCACCATCATCGTGGACGAAATCCACGCCATGGCCGACGACAAACGCGGCTCTCACTTGGCTCTTTCCCTCGAACGTCTTGATCACTTGGCGGGCAAACCTCTGACCCGCATCGGTCTTTCCGCCACGCAGAAGCCCATCGAACTTGTCGCGCACTTTCTCGGCGGCACTGCCCGCCCCGCTCCGGTCATCGTAAAAATCGGCCATCGGCGCGAATTGGATCTGGCCATCGAAGTTCCTGCCAGCGAGCTCGGCCCCATCGCGTCGAACGAAATGTGGGACGAAGTTTACGATCGTATCTCCACGCTCACTTCGCAGCATCGGTCCACTCTCATTTTTGTAAACACGCGCCGTCTCGCCGAACGCCTGACCCATCATCTCGGCGAACGCCTGGGACAAGACGCCGTGGCCACGCATCACGGCAGCCTTTCCCGCAAGCTGCGGTTGAATGCCGAACGCAAACTGAAGGCTGGCGAAATTCGCGCGCTCGTCGCTACCGCTTCTCTCGAACTCGGCATCGATATCGGCAGCGTCGATCTCGTTTGCCAGATTGGCTCTCCTCGCTCTATCGCTGTCGGCTTGCAGCGCATCGGCCGAGCAGGCCATTGGCGCGGAGCCATCCCGAAAGGCCGCATCTTTGCAACTACCCGCGATGAACTGTTCGAATGTGCCGCCCTCGTTCGCGCCATTCGAATGGGCGACCTGGACAAGCTTGCTATTCCCGAGCAGCCTCTCGATATTCTCGCGCAACAAATCGTCGCCATGTGCGCCGCGGAGGATTGGAACGAGAGCGAACTATTCGAATGCGTCCGCTGCGCCTATCCTTATCGCGATCTCTCCCGCGCGGACTTCGACGAAATCATTGAAATGCTCAGCGAAGGCATCGCCTCCACGCGCGGACGTTACGCCGCCTACCTTCATCGCGATCGCGTCAACGGCATGGTGCGTGGACGCCGCGGCAGCCGCCTCGCCGCCATCACAAGCGGCGGCGCCATTCCCGAAAATTCTCTGTACACGGTCGTTGCGCAACCCGAATCCATCGTCGTTGGCACTGTGGACGAAGACTTCGCCGTCGAAAGCATGGCCGGCGACGTCATGCTACTTGGAAACACTTCGTGGCGCATTCGCCGCGTGTCTTCCAACGGAAGCGTCTTGGTCGAAGACGCGCAAGGAGCTTCACCGACAGTTCCGTTTTGGCGTGGCGAAGCTCCGGCGCGAACCGACGAACTTTCCGCGCATGTCGCTGATCTCCGCGAAAAAATCAGTGACATCGTTCCGCGTCTCGCAGGCGATTCGAACGGAAAGTCTTCAGGCTCCATCGCCGCAGCGGTGAGCTGGCTCAAACTCGAATGCGGAGTCGATGATCCCGGAGCCGAACAGATTGTCGAGTACATCGTTGCCGGCCGCGCATTGCTCGGCGCGGTTCCTACCCTCACTACCATCATCGCCGAACGCTTCTTCGACGAAAGCGGCGGAATGCAGCTTGTCATTCACGCGCCCTTTGGCGGGCGGATCAACAAAGCCTGGGGCTTGGCTCTACGCAAACGATTTTGTCGATCCTTTAATTTTGAATTACAGGCGGCGGCAACCGAAAACGGTTTGAATATTTCTCTCAGCGAGCAACACAGCTTTCCGCTCGCTGACGTTTTTCATTTTCTGTATCCGAATTCGCTGCGCTCTGTCCTAGAGCAAGCTGTGCTTACTTCGCCGTTCTTCACAACGCGCTGGCGCTGGGATGCCGGGCGCGCTCTGGCCTTGCTGCGTTTTCGCGGCGGCAAAAAAGTTCCCCCACAAATCCAGCGGATGCGCGCCGATGATTTGCTCGCCGCCGTTTTTCCGGAAGCGCAGGCTTGTCAGGAAAATATTGAAGGCGACATCACAATCTCCAATCACCCGCTCATCCGCGAAGTGATGAAAGATGTTTTGACCGAAGCACTGGACATCGAGGGTCTCGAGCGCGTTTTGCGTGGCATCGCCGACGGCCGCATCACTTGCCTCGCCGTGGACACGCCGCAGCCTTCGCAGTTCTCCCACGAAATTCTGAACGCCAATCCCTACGCCTATCTCGACGATGCGCCCCTCGAGGAGCGCCGCGCTCGCGCCGTTGAAATGCGCCGCATGCTCCCCGAGGCGGTCCTCGGCGAAATTGGCCGCCTCGATCCCGCAGCCATCGCCGAAGTCTGCGCCGACGCCTGGCCCGATGTGCGTGACGCGGAAGAACTCCACGATGCGCTGCTCACTCTGATTGCGCTTCCAGCCAGCGACTTGGGCGACTCGCAGCGTCTCGATCCCCTGAGCGTCCGGCTGCAGCAGTCTCTAACGGCGTGGGGCGATTTGTTCGAGCAGTTAATGCAGCAGCATCGTGTCATCAGCGCTCGGCAGAACGAAAAAGTGTATTGGGTCGCTGCCGAGCGCGTTCGCTCGTTCACGCAAATCTTTTCTTCGGCGCAATTCGATTCGCCCCTGCCGGATTTCGAGAGTCCCGCCGCTTCAAGCAAAGAAGATGCTCTGCTCGCTCTTGTGACGGGATGGATCGCTCACTCCGGCCCAGTCACCGCAAAGGACCTTGCCAGCGTTCTTTCGCTCCTTGCGCCGGAGCTGGAAAAATCTTTGCTGCGGCTCGAAGCGAGTGGCGTCATTCTTCGCGGCAAATTTACGGATCCCGTCTCGCCCGAAACCGAGTGGTGCGAACGCCGTTTGCTGGCGCGCATTCATCGCTTGACGTTGGGACAGCTTCGCAAACAAATTCAGTCCGTCACTCCCGCGCAATTTATGAACTGGCTGTTGCGCTGGCAGCATGTGGCGCCAAGCACGCAGCTTCTCGGCGAACGCGGCACGCTGGAAGCCGTTCGTCAGTTGCAAGGTTTTGAAGCTCCGGCAAATTCCTGGGAGCGCCAAATCCTGAAGCGCCGCATCGCCGATTACGATCCGACGATTCTCGATCAGCTCTGCCTCACGGGCGCTGTGGGTTGGGGCCGCCTTTCGCCGCATCCTGCCACTCTCGAAGCTGTTTCATCCACCGACGCAAAACGCCGCGTTATTCCCACGAGCGTCGCTCCGATTACTTTTTTCGTCCGCGAAGATGCGGAGTGGATGATTCCGCATCGTGAAACAGGGGAAGCCGAGGTAACCGGACTCAGCGCAGACGGGGCGGCGGTTTTGCAATTTGTGCGTCAGCGTGGCGCGTCTTTTTTCGCGGACATTGTGCGCGGCACCGGCAAATTAAAATCCGAAGTGGAAGCCGCGCTCTGGGAGCTTGTCGCTGCGGGTCTGCTCACCGCGGATGGTTTCGATAATCTGCGAGCGCTGATCGATCCGAAGCGGCGCTCCGGACAGGGAACAGGCCGCGCTTCGCGTCCTCGCCACAGTGCCGGCCGCTGGTCGCTGCTTTTTTCCGGCGAAAATCACGATCGTAATCGCGCGCTCGAAGCTACGTGCTGGATGCTGCTTCGCCGCTACGGAGTGGTTTTCCGCGAAGTTCTTTCGCGCGAAACAAATTTGCCGAAATGGCGTGAGTTGCTGATTACTTTCCGCCGGTTGGAGGATCGCGGGGAAGTGCGCGGAGGCCGATTCGTCAGCGGTTTCCTCGGTGAGCAATTTGCTCTCAGCACGGCGGTGGACTCGTTGCGCGCCCAGCGGAATCAGCAGCCAACCGGTGAACTCATCCACGTCTCCGCGGCGGATCCGCTGAATCTGGTCGGGATGGTGGTCCCGGGAGAACGCGTCGCCGCGAATTCTGCAAAAGTTGTGGCGTTTCGCAATGGAGTGGCCATCGAGCCGCAAGAAGCCGCGAATGTTATTCTGATGCCAGTGGCGCGGTGACTGGGTGTTGGCTCTTTTCCTTTCCCCTAGAAATTTACAGTCGCCTTCCTTTCAAAGAAGGGCACGATGAATCGTGCCCCTACAGATCAAAATAAGCAGCGTCGGCGGTCAGAAGAATCAGGCCGATTTGGCTAGTTGGCCTAGTTCTTGCATTTTGCGGGCGTCCACCTCTACGGCGGCGGTCGCTACGTTTTCCTCGAGGTGATTTACTTTCGAGGTTCCGGGAATTGGCAGCATCACTGGGGAACGCCAGAGCAACCAGGCGAGCGCCAGCTGAGAAGTGGAGATGTTCAACTCAGCTGCGGTGCGCTCTAGTTTGCCGCCAGGTCCGGCAAGTTTTCCGGCTCCCAGAGGAAACCACGGGATGAATCCGATTTTTTCGCGCTCGCAATATTCAAGCACGTCCTCAGCGGCGCGGTCCGCGACGCTGTAACGGTTCTGCACCGAAACGACGGGCACGATCTTTCTGGCCTGCTCGATGTCTTTCACGCTCACTTCGCTGAGGCCGATGTGCTTGATTTTTCCTTGCGCCTGCAAATCTTTTAGCGTGCCGAGTTGGTCATCCGCCGGAAACTGGGGATCGATGCGGTGGAGTTGATACAGATCAATTTGATCGAGCTTCAACCGGCGCAAACTTCCGTCGCAAGCTTTGCGCAAATGTTCCGGCTTGCCATTCATCGTCCAGCGGTCAGGGCCTGAACGATCGAAGCCAGCTTTCGTGGCAATCACCAAACCTGCGGGATAAGGATGCAGTGCTTGCGCGATCAGCCGTTCGCTGACTTCCGGGCCGTAGGAATCCGCGGTGTCGATGAAATTGATGCCGAGTTCGACGGCGCGACGAAGGACACGAATGGCTTCGTCGTGATCTTGAGGCTCGCCCCAAACGCCTTTGCCGGTGATGCGCATGGCGCCAAAGCCGAGGCGCCAAACCGGTAGCTCGCCGCCAAGCAGAAAGTCGCCGCTCTTGGCGGCCGGCAGGTCTTTGCCGAATGATCCTCTGCTGCTGTTCGTTGCTGTCTTGTCGGTCATCGTTTTCCTCAATCCGTTCCTACGAGTTGTGTTCCGTCCCGTTGGATGCGCGAAGCAGAAAAATTGGGACCGGAGCGGAAGAAGGTGGATGAAGGGTGGTGGGCCCCCACCCCGAGTATCCAGAGAATCGTAAAGCATCCGTAAGAAAAGAAAAGGGTTGCAGGCGTCGCTGTGAGATGCGTGTTTACTCGCTGTGGAAAAAGAAGGAAGGCAATGGGCGCAGGGAGGGGCACTCCCGGTGTTTTGTGAAAGAGTGCGCAACCTTTTGATTGTGTGGGACTTGCTAGAACACTCTTTTTTAAAGACTGAATAAGTTCTTTGCCATCATGAATATATAGATACGCTTTTTGGCAGAAAGAGTGAAAAGAGCGAGAAGTATGAAAGGAGTTCAACAGATTGCGCAGACGGATCATCTGTTCGGAGAGAGTGAAACGATAGAGGAATAGCGGAGGCAAGACGGTGACTCCTTTCTCCTCCGCGACTGACAACACACAATTTATACATTGGTGCTTATTGTCAAGTGTAAAATGCTAAGTCGCTCTTTTCCATAGAGATAGCGGTGGTGGGTCCGAAAGGGGAATGGGGGAAAGTCAGAAAAGGATGCCTGAGAGTGCGGGCGGTGTTCAGGCGCGGCAGAGGGCGGCGGCGCCGGCGATGCCGGCGTCCGAGCCGTAGTGGGCGAGGACTATGGGAATTTCGGCGAAGCGTTGATTGACGCACCAGTTGGGGAGTTGCTCGCGGATGCGGGGGAAGAAGCCGCTTATAAGTTGGGAGAGCCCGCCGCCAAAAATAAAAATATCGGGTTCGAGGAGGTCGATGATGTTGCCCGCCCAAATCGCGAGAAAGTCGGCGGTTTCCTCGAGGACTTGGGCGGCGAGCGGGTCGCCCTGCTGAAACGCTTCTGCGACGACTTCGGCGTTCACGGCGCTCACATCGTCACCCGCGAGCGCGAGCATTTTTGGGCTGGACTCGTGGGATTCCGCAAGCCTTTCCCGAGCACGGCGCGCGATGGCTGTGCCGGATGCCAAGGCCTCGATGCAGCCGCGTTTGCCGCAGCCGCAGACCGGGCCGTGATAGTCGATGGTTACGTGGCCGCCTTCGGCGGCGCTGCCCGTGCGGCCGTGGTAGATGCAGCGGTCAAAGACAATACCAGTTCCGATGCCGGTGCCGAGCGTGGCGTAAAAAACGTTTCTGTAACCGACCCCGGCTCCCCAGATGGACTCGGCAAGAGCTGCGGCGTTGCCGTCGTTGTCGACGCGCGCGGAGAAGCCGAAGACGCGCTGGACCTCGGCAGCGAGAGGAAAATTGCGCCAGCAAGGGACGTTGGGAGGATTGAGGATGACTCCAGTTTGGGGATCGAGCGGGCCCGGAGCGCAGATGCCGATTCCTGTTAGGCTGGGCCGAAAGTCGGGATTGGCGGTGAAGACAGCTTCGATGGCGGATTGGACTGCGGCGAATCCTTCGGCGGCGGTGCCGTGCACGGGCATTGGTACGCGGGTGTGAAAAAGGATTTGGCCTTCGGCGTTGACGAGGCCAGCGGCGACTTTGGTGCCGCCTATGTCCACACCGAGAGCGAATGTGCGGGGTGTGGTCATCTTGAAGCGTCGAGGAAATCAAAGGACAAAATTGTCATTTGGTCGGCGACTCCGGGCGGGGCAAGCCCCGCCCTACAGGAAATGTTACTCGATGCCCAGGCGGTGCTGCATTTCCTCTAGGGTGTAGCCCTTGGTTTCGGGATAAAAGAACATCACTACGAAGAACTGCAAGACCATCATCGCTCCGAAAAAGACGAAAGGATACGCGCCGGAAGATTTGGCAAGCTGCGGGAAGGTATAGGCGATGATGGCGTTCATGATCCAGTGCGAAGAACTTCCCACGCTTTGCCCTTTGGCACGCACTCGGTTGGGAAAGACCTCGCCGATGTAAACCCAAATCACGGCACCTTGAGAAATCGCGAAGAAGGCGATGTAGGCCACGAGAAACCAGAGCAGGGAACTCTGGTGGCTATTCGTGAAAAAGACCCAAGAAACGCCAAAAAGACAGGCGGCGGTTCCAACGGAACCGATGAGCAAAAGAGTTTTGCGGCCGAGCTTGTCAATCATAGCCATGCCGAGGAAGGTGGCGAGCAGATTCATCCCGCCAACGGCGACGGCTTGGAGGTCGCCAGAGATTTTGCTGAAGCCAGCGGCGGCAAAAATGTCATTCAGATAGTAGAGAATGGCGTTGATGCCGGAGAGCTGGTTGAACATGCCAATGGTGATGGCGAGAAAAAGAGGGATGCGGTATTTCCAGGAAAAAAGAGGTTCGGAAGTTTGCAGGCGTTCAAGATGGATGGAATCGACAATTTCCTTTAGCTCGCCTTCGGGATTTTCCGCGCCCATGGATTGGAGGACGGTGCGCGCTTCGTCCACGCGTTTTTTCGTAACGAGCCAGCGCGAGCTGGGCGGAATGCCGAAGAGCAAAACGAGAAAAAGAAAGGCAGGAATCGCAGCGATGCCGAGTTGCCAGCGCCATTCGGCTGCGCCAAGACCGATGCGACCGATGAGGTAGTTGGACAGATAGGCGAGCAGAATTCCGATCACAATATTTATTTGAAACGTACCGACCAGCCGGCCGCGTATTTTTGCCGGCGCCAGTTCGGCGATGTACACCGGACCGAGCACTGAGGATCCGCCGATGCCAAGCCCGCCGATAAACCGCGCAACCAGAAGCGAATCCCAGTTCCACGCAAAGGCGCAGCCGAGCGCCGAAATTACATAAAAAACCGCGAGGACACGAAGCGTTTCACGTCCGCCCCATTTTTGGCCGGGAAGCCCGGCACCCATTGCGCCGATGATGGTGCCGACCAGCGCCATGGCTACGGTAATTCCCAGGGCCTTAGGCGACAATCCATACGCGATGGTCAACGAGTGCGTCGTGCCGGAGATGACGGCGGTGTCGAAGCCGAAGAGCAATCCGCCGAGAGCGCCGACGGCGGTGGCTTTAGCGAGATTGGCGTTCACTGGTGCGCGCCTGCGTGGGAGTTGGCCATGCGCGATTCTCCTGAAAGGCTGCGCTTACTGCGCGTAAAACACGCTCATGGTGCGATAAAAATTCCAGACGTCAACTTTCGAGGACATCTCGAACGGCGAATGCATGGAAAGAAGCGGCACGCCGAAATCTATCACTTCCATGTCTTCGCGCGACATGAATCCGCCGATGGTGCCGCCGCCACCGACGTCCACTTTGTAGGTGTGGGTCTGCCACGGGATGCTGTTGCGGTCCAGGAGGCCGCGAATCTTGGCGGTGTATTCAGAGGGTGGATCAAAACCTTCACCGTAAAGTTTGATGGTGACGCCGTAGCCGAGGCGGGCGGCGTTGGTGGCTTCCGAAGTGCCGGGGAAAATGGGGTTGAGACTGTCGTTGGCGTCGGCGGAGATTACTTGGGAATTGTGGAGGGCGCGGCGCAGGTCGAGGTCATTGTAGGCGGAGCCGCGCTGCGCGCCGATCAGGCGAGCGATCGTCGAGTTCAAAAATTGCGAGCCTGCGCCGGTGTTATTGACGGAGCCGACTTCCTCGAAGTTAGAAAGATAAGCGAGCGCGGTGAATTTCGGCGTGCCTTTGAGATCGAGGATGGCGCGCGCGGCGCAGAAAGAAGAAACGCGGTCGTCCTGTCCATAGGCACCGATGAGGCCGCGGTCGATCCCAACGTCGGCAGGATGCGAAGCGGGCACGAGCGAAAGCTCCGCGCTAACAAGGTCCTCTTCCTTGATTTTGTAAGTGGAGGTCAGAAGCCGAGTGATTTCGACGGCGACGGATTCTTTTTCGCCGGGAATGCTGCCGATGACGGGATCAAGTTCCTCGCCTTGCAGAACGTTGGTATATGTGCGAGCACGCAAATCTGAATCCGAGTGCGGCGCCGCGTCGGGAATCACAAAGACGGGTTCGCCGGGATTCAAGCCGATGGAGACATCGATGGTGCGGCCGTCGCTGGTGTCGATGCGGCCGACAAGGGCAAGGGGAAGATTGGACCACTGATATTTCTTTATGCCGCCGTAATATTTTGTTTTGAAAAGCGCGAAGCCACCAGCGGGATAAATCGGGCGGCCTTTCAGTTCGATATGCGGGCTGTCCTGATGCGTGCCAACGACGCGCGAGCCATCCACGATGGGGTCGGTGCCGATCACCGCAAGAATCAGGCTGCGATCGCGATTGGGGACGATCAGACGCGCGCCAGGCTTCACTTGATCGGGCTTGGTGAACTCGATGAAGCCGGCGGCGCGGGCGCGGCGAATCACTTCGCGCGTGGAGCCGAGCGCCGATCTGGCGACACTTAAATAATTCTTATAATCCTCGGAGAACTCCTGCACTTGCGCGCGCTCCGCCGGATTAATTAAGAGCCAAGCGGATTTTTTCTTTCCCCAGGCGTCGCCTTCGTCCTGCGCGTTGAGCCGCGCAGAAAAACCGGCGGCTAACGTAACCGCAAGCGCCAGAACAAAAACGCGAGTTCGCACTACGTTCATCGCAGCTTCTCCTCAATTGCCAGGGCTTCTGGTAGGGAAGGAAACCTGCCAGACCACAGCGAATGGAGGATGGTACCTCAAATTGCGATGGCGAGTGTTCCGTCATACGGCGGGCGGGTCCGGGCCAGTTCGTTGTTCACCGCCGCTTCGAAAAGAGATAACGTACACAGCATGTCTTCCGTGATCAATTTGTATGACAGCGTCCCGTATCCGAGCCTCGCGTTTTTGCAAACGCATCCGGATCGTCTCGCGGTCGTGGGCACATTGTTTGGAATGACGACCGTGCCTGTGGAGCACTGCCGCGTGCTGGAGATTGCTTGCGGCAACGGGAGCAACTTGATTCCGATGGCGCACGGCCTGCCCGGGAGCGAATTTGTGGGGATAGATCTCGCAGCCAAGCCGGTGGAAAGCGCTCAGGAGAGAATCCGGCGGATCGGTTTCCGGAACATTCGCATCGAGCAGATGGACTTGATGGAGATCGGTGCGGACTTCGGCGAATTTGATTACATCATCGCGCACGGGGTGTATGCGTGGGTGCCGAAGCCGGTACAGGCAAAAATTCTTTCGATATGCAGAGCAAACCTCACGCCGAACGGAGTGGCGTTCATCAGCTACAACACGCAGCCGGCGGGGCACGTCCGCGAGATATTGCGCGAGATGATGCGATTCCACGATCAGCGAATGGGGGGCTCCAAGAATCCCGTGAAAACAGGACACGATTTTCTGGAGACGATTCTGAAGGCCACGGATACGCGGTCTCCGTGGAAAGCGCTGCTGCAAGACGAATTGAAAATAATGTTTAATCGCGATGAGAAAGTTGTCTACCACGACGATTTAGCGGAATGCTTCCTGCCTGTTTCGTTCGGCGAATTTGCGCAACGAGCCAAAGATTGCGGCTTGCAATTTTTGAGCGAAGCGCATCTCAACGACGTGTTGGAACCCGAATTGGCCGAGGGGGCGCGCGAATCGCTTAGCGAGCTCGCCCGCGGGGATGTGATTGCGTTCCAGCAGTATCTCGATTTCGTGCGTTGCCGGAGGTTTCGCCAAACGCTGCTCTGCCATGCGGAATTGCGGCTGCGCCGAAACGGAGTGGTGGCGCGCGCGAGGAAATTGCGGGTTGCCTCGCCGTTGCGAGTCGCTTCGGAGCAACCACATGGCGGCGTAGAATTCAAAAACCTCCGCGGCGCCGGCACGCTTACGACGAACAATCCAGCCATCATCGCTGTGCTTCGGCGCCTCGAAGAAATCTGGCCGCACGCCGAGAGGTTCGAAGAACTCGTGAACACGATCTTGCCACTGGTTCCTGATGCCGAGCAGATCGAAGCCGTCGATGGGCTCGCGCAGACCATTCTGAAACTTGCGGGCAAGACGATGGCTGACTTGCGAACCTTCGATCCGCCACTTGCTGCGGGTATCAGCGAGAAACCAACCGCGAGTTCGTTGGCGCGCGTGCAAGTGCAGGAGCGAGGTGTGGTGACGACGCTGCTCCACACGCATCTCAATATAGAGGATGAGCAGGGAAAAAAGTTTTTGCAATTGCTCGATGGCACGCGAGACCGCCATGCGCTTACCGAAGCCATGGCAGCGGAATTTGCGAATGAATCCCCCGAAACCATAGCTGCGCAAGTGGACGGGAATCTGGTCAATTTTTATCAGATGGGTTTGCTGGTGGCGTAGCGCATGCGGGCGCTGTTGGCCTGATTCTCACACGCCGAGGATGCATGAGGATTTGGGATGTCGGCGCGCTTTCTGTATGATTTCAAGCCGTGAACATCGTTCTTAGCGATATCGAGGCGAGAGTGTTGGGCTGCCTGGTGGAAAAAGAGATCACCACGCCCGAATACTATCCGCTTTCCCTGAACGCATTGCTGCACGCTTGCAATCAAAAATCCAACCGCGAGCCGCTGATGAATTTGGAGGAAGACTCCGTGAGGCAGGCGCTGCGCGCGCTGGGTGAACAGGCGCTCGCCCGCTCGGCCAGCGGGGATAGCCGTGTTGCGAAATACGAGCATCGGCTGTCTGAAGTGTTTAATTTCACGCGGCCGGAGACGGCAATTCTTTGCGAATTGCTGCTGCGCGGACCGCAGACGCCGGGCGAATTGCGCAGCCGCGCCGAGCGGATGCACTCCTTTGAAGACCTGAGCGTCGTGCACACGACGTTGAAACATTTAATGGAGCGCGATCCTGCGCTTGTGAAATTGTTGCCTCGCCAGCCTGGCAACAAAGAGGCCCGCTACACGCATCTATTGTCGGGTGACGTGGAAGTGCGGGAGGCGCCGGCTGAGAGGGAAATCCCGGTGCCCAAAAGCGTGTCCGAGAATGGCCGGCTCGCGCAATTGGAAAGCGAAATCACGAGCTTGAAAAAAGAAATGGGGGAGCTGAAGCAGCAGTTCGCCGAGTTTCGCAAGCAATTTGAGTAGACAGGTGGACCCTTCGAAGCGCCGTGGCGACAAAGATTTTTTTCAGGGAAGGGTTGACAGCGGCCCGTCGGAGTTCATAACATGAGGTTTCGCACTTGAATAATTGAAACTGCTTGAGGCGGTTCTAAACGTTGTGCATCTCGCGGCACGAAACAAAAATACATGATCACAGTTAAAGAGCTTACGAAGAGGTACGCGCGCAACACGGCTGTCGACCACATCTCCTTCGAGATTCAGAAGGGGCAGATCGTCGGTTTTTTGGGACCCAACGGCGCCGGCAAAACCACGACCATGCGTATGCTGACGTGCTTTCTGCCGCCAACGGCGGGGACCGCGACCGTCGCCGGCTTCGACGTGCTCGAAGAGCCGATGGAAGTGAAAAAGCGGATCGGTTATTTGCCGGAAATGCCGCCGCTTTATCCCGAAATGTTGACTGGCGAATATCTCTCTTTCGTGGGGAGTTTGAAGGGGCTTCGCGGCGCAGAATTGAAGCAACGAGTTGATTACGTCAGCGAGCGTTGTTCGGTCGCCGACGTGCGCAACAAGCAACTCGGCAAGCTTTCGAAAGGCTACCGCCAACGCGTCGGCCTTGCGCAGGCCATCATTCACAATCCTGAGGTGCTTATCCTGGACGAGCCGACGTCCGGCCTCGACCCCAAGCAAATCAACGAGACGCGCGACTTGATCAAGAGCCTTGCCGGCGATCACACGATTATTTTGAGCACGCACATTCTTTCGGAAGTCGAGCAGATCTGCCAGCAAGTCATCATCATCAGCAAGGGCAAATTGGTTGCGACGGATACGGTCGACAATTTGCAGAATCGTTCGCGCGGAGCGGAATCTGTTCTCTTGGAAGTCGCCGGGCGCAACGGCCAGATTGATGCAGCCGCCGTGCAAGCCCGCATCGCAAAAGTCGCGGGCGTGAACCGCATCGTCCTCAAAGATAGGCAGCCCAATTATTCCAAGTTTGAAGTCGAAACGCAGAAGGGCCACTTTGTTCGCGGCGATCTGGCGCGCGCCATCGTAGAGGGCGGATGGGACTTGAATGAGCTGCACTCCGCTGCCGTTAGTCTCGAGGAAATCTTCCTGCAGCTAACGGGGACGCAAGAGGCTGCTCCGAAAGAAGAAGTGGCTGTCACGGGAGCGAGCAAATGAGAAACGTTTGGCTCATCTGGCGCAAAGAGATGCGCAGCTATTTTGTATCTCCCATTGCTTACATTTTGCTTCTGATGTGCGCTCTGATTTTCGGATTTTTCTTCTGGAGCTTGTTGCAGGCCTACCTGCAATTCAGCATGGAAGCCCAGATGCGCGGCGAGGCGTTTCCGATGAACATGCCGGAAGAAATCTCACGCCGGCTTTTCGGAAACGTGCCCGTCACCGGGCTTTTTATCATTCCCTTGATCACCATGCGCCTCTTCGCGGAAGAAAAGCGCACAGGCACGATCGAGCTTCTTACAACGTCGCCAATCCGCGATGGTGAAGTCATTCTGGGGAAATGGCTCGCGGCGACGACGATGTACTGCTGCCTTCTCTTCCTGAGCGCGATAAACATCGCATTTCTTTTCTTCTACAGCCACCCGGACTGGAAACCCATCCTTGTCAGCTACCTGGGACTACTTTTGCAGGGCGCGGCTCTGCTGGCCATCGGCACATTCATTTCCACGCTGACGAAAAACCAAATCATCGCGGGAGCGGCAACTTTTGGCGCATGCCTCCTGATTTTTGTGTGCGGCTGGATCGGCGAATACAACAGTGAAACCTGGGCGCGCGTTCTCGCGTACTTGTCCGTTTCCACGCACATGGAATCGTTCACTAGAGGGACTCTGGATTCGAAAGATGCCATTTATTACGTTACTTTGATTTTTGTTGGACTCTTTCTTACGGCGCGCTCGATGGAATCGCTGCGGTGGAGGTCGTAAGTGAATACCGAGTTGTTGAAAGCGCGACAAACAAAATACGTAGCGTACGTCACGCTTTATATCGTGGTGGCGCTGGCGGTGGTGACGGTTGCCAATGTTCTCGCCGACCGTTACGACAAGTCCTACGACGCAACGGCCAATAAGCGCTACAGCCTTTCCGATCAAACCATCAAGGTGATCAAAGGCCTCAAGCAGGACGCCACGATCACTTACTTCGCGCAAGACTCGCAGTTCAGCGCCGCCAAAGACAAGCTAGACATGTATGCGAATCTTTCGCCCAAGGTTCATGTCATCTATGTGGACCCCGACAAGAAACCGCTGGTCGCCACTCAAGCTGGATTTAAAACTCTGAACACCGCCATCGTGCAAATTGGCGCGAATAAGAACGAAGCAAAAAGCAACAGCGAAGAAGACATCACCGGCGCATTTATTCGCGATTTGAAGAACACCACGCGCACGGTGTGCTTCGTGACCGGCAGCGGTGAGCACCAGATCGACGATTCTGGCCGCAGCGGCTATTCGCGATTGAAGGAATTGATCGGCAAGGATGACTATCAGGGTAAATCCATCGATCTGCTGCAGAAAACGGAAGTGCCAAGCGATTGCACTGTGGTTGTGGTGGGTGGCCCGCGAGGAGATTACTTGCAGCCGGAAGTCGATGCCCTGAAAAAATACGTCGAGGATGGCGGCCGCGCTCTCTTCCTGCTCGATCCGCCGCTCAAAATCGGGACTCAGGAAATTGGTGAAAACGGGGCGTTGACTGGCTTGCTCTCAAGCTGGGGCGTTACGCCGAACAAAGATTTGATACTGGATTTCAATCCCGTTGGACAGATGGTCGGCCTCGGCCCGCAAGTCCCCCTCGTCACGCATTACGAGTCGCACGCCATCGTGAACGAAATGAAGGGGACCGCTACGGGATTCCCATTGGCGCGTTCGCTGGAAACAAAAAGCGGCGACAAGACTTCAGTAGACAAATTGTTTGATAGCTCGGAGAGCAGCCTTTCCACCGCGAAATTGGACTCTGACAGGATCGATCCCAGCGACCCGAAAAACAAAAAGGGACCACTGACCATCGCTGCGGCGGGAACGTACAAGACGGGCAAGGACAATTCGCAAGGGCGATTTGTCGTGGTCGGTAGTTCGTCCTGGGCGGCAAACTCTTTCCTGGCATTTAACGGAAACCGGGACCTCGCGCTGAACGCCATCAACTGGCTGTCTTCGGATGAGGATCTCATTTCCATTCGCCCGAAAGAGCCCGAAGATCGCAAGCTGACAATGAACCGCGCACAGGTGCGTTGGGTGGGCATCACGAGTTTGCTTTTGATTCCTTTGCTTGTGATTGGTACGGGGTTATCGGTCTGGTGGCGGAGAAGGTAAGGCGCAGCCAGAGCTGCAAAGAGCCGTTCGAAAAATGCCGGGGCAATTCCAATGAAAATGAATAGTCTGCTGATCGCCGCTATCGTTTTGGCGGCCCTCTCCGGAGTGCTTTACTGGTCGAATCACCGCAAGCCCGCGGAGGATGCCGTCAAAGTGTCCGCCGACGCCCCTGTGAAAATTCTTACGCTCACGCAGGCGGACATCACGAAGGTGCAAATCAAGAAAAAAAGCGGCGACGACGTAGAACTTCAAAAAGATAGCGCAGGCAAGTGGCAAATCGCCGGCGCCAAGCCTCTCCGCGCCGACCAAAACGAAGTGTCGAGCATGTTATCGACGCTCTCTTCATTGACCTCCGAGCGACTGATCGAGCAAAAAGCGGCTAACCTGGCGGACTACGGGCTAGCGCAACCATCCGTCGAGGTAGATGTCACCGAGAAGGACAACAAGACACAGAAACTGTTGATCGGAGACAACGCTCCGTCGGGAAATGCGGCATACGTCGCGCTGGCTGGTGATCCGCGCGTCTTCACTCTGGCCAACTACAGCAAGACAAGCCTGGAGAAAAGCGAGAAAGATTTGCGCGACAAGCGCCTGCTGGTCTTCGAGCAAGACAAACTCAGCCGCGTCGAACTCAACGCGAAGAAAGTCGACATCGAATTCGGCCGCAACAAAGACCAGTGGCAAATCGTGAAACCCAAGCCTTTCCGCGCCGACGACTCTAAAGTGGAAGAGCTAATTCGCAATCTTGGCGACGCGAAAATGGACCTCAACCTTTCCGCGGATGACCAGAAGAAAGCTTTGGCCGCGTTCAACTCCGGGACTGCTGTCGCGACCGCCAAAGTGACCGATGCTTCGGACACGGAAGAATTGCAAGTCCGCAAGAACAAAGACGACTACTACGCGAAATCGAGCGCTGTCGAAGGGGTCTACAAAGTCACAAATGATTTGGGCGCTTCGCTCGACAAGACCGTGGATGATTTCCGAAACAAGAAACTTTTTGATTTTGGCTTCACCGATCCCGACAAGATTGAGTTTCACGATGGCACGAAAGCGTATTTCTTGACGAAGGGCGGCTCCGATTGGTTTGCGGGCGATGGCAAGAAGGTTGATGCGATCAGCTCGGAAGCTTTTGTGCAGAAAGTGCGCGACCTTGCCGCCAGCAAATTTCTGGATTCCGGATTCAGCGCGGCGCAAATCGAAGTGACGGCGACCTCGAACGGCGGCAAGAGCGTTGAGAAGATCTTGATCGCGAAAGACGGAGACCACTACGTTGCCAGGCGCGATGGCGAACCCGCGTTATATCAATTGGATCCGGCAGTCATCAGCGGTCTGCAAGTAGCGGCGCAGGATTTGAAACCCGCGGCGGAGCCCAAGCCAGAGGCTCCGAAGAAAAAATAGAGTTACGAGCGACGCTCGCTTTGATTGGTGTTTGGTTGCATGGCCCGATCGAGCGTCAGTTTTTCCTCGGGCGTAAGTGGTCGAACCGTACCTTTCGCCAGGTCGCCTAGCACGAGCGGGCCTATCGCCACGCGAATAAGTCGCAGCACCTCAACGCCTAATGCATCCATCATTCGTCGAATGTGCCGGTTTTTTCCTTCGTCGAGAATAATTTCGACCCACGAATTCCGCTCGCCCTGACGCAGCAGGGAAGCCCGCTTCACCTTGAGAGTCTCTCCTTCTTTCGTTTGGATTCCAGCCTTCAGTGTTTCGAGCAGCGCCTCATCTGCAATCTTTCCAATTTGCACGTGATACGTTTTGTCGAGATGCGTCTCCGGCGCGGTGACGCGAGCTGCCCACTCCGAGTCATTTGTGAGCAGCAGGAGGCCTTCGCTGGCTTTGTCGAGCCGTCCGACGGGAGCCACCCACGGAAGGTCCTCGCCTAGCAGCGCGTAAACCGTATCGCGCCCTTTTTCATCCGAAGCGGTAGTGACGATCCCGCGCGGCTTGTTCATCACAAGATAGAGTTTGGCGGCGGCCTTGAGCTGGTGACCGTCGATCTCGATTCGATCTTTGCCAAGCCGCACGGGCGCTTCCGGATCGCGCCGCACCCCGCCATTCAAACGAACCCTGCCCGCACTGATGAGCAGCGCCGCCTGTGCGCGCGAGCAAAACCCCGATTTCGAGATAGCTCGCGCGAGACCGGTTGAGTGTGGATGCTTGTCCAAAACTCTATTGGGGTATAGATACCTTCGTTAAGCGCCGGGTTCAGCGGCGTCAACCGCATTCCGGATTTCATTCAAATACGGCTGAAGCAACTCCCCAATGGCACTTTCCAAAACGACTACAGCGATTTTTCGACGCCCCAGATTTTGTTGGTAACGGATGCTTTGGTCCGCCGTGACGAAAACTTCAAAGCTGGCCGCCTCTGCGGCATCAAGCAGTTCACCGTTCTTCAGTCGATCCCACCCATACGATCTGCATTCTTTTACGGCATGGCTGCGGAGGGAGCGAGCGATTGCTCTTGGCGTGCAATTGTCGAGCAAAACGCGCATTCAGAAGCTACTGACGGGTACGTCGAGGCTGCGGGCCGCAAATTCCAGCACAGCCTTAATTTCCTCACGGGAGACGGGGAACTGTTCGATGATTTCGTCGATGGTCATCCCATGCTCAAGATTTTCAAACACAACCGAAACTGGCGTACGACTACCCTTGAACAACCATGCGCCACTAACTTTGCCGGGGATTCTCTCAACGGCAGGGCATTGTGACCAATCCAAACCCATAGTCTATCGGTCTACCTTTCGGCGCTATTTCTCTTCTTTGTAGCACGAGGCAACGAGGAATGCCACCGCGAAAGTTCGATTTATGTTGAGGGCGAAGCAGTTGTCGGAGGCCCAGCGGCTGGCGCGTCGTGTTTGACGGCCCCGTAGCGGGCAGCCAGCCAGGTGCGGACTTCGTTGGGATCATAGTGAAATGGCCCCATGCCGCCGCGATACGCGATGCGACCGGATTCGTCGATGACGTAGAGGCGCTCGGGCCACGCGGCGTAGGCGTCATTGGCGGCGTTGGTGAGGTCGTCGATGCCGAACGCGATGGGATAGTGGAAGCGCTGGATGAAATCGTTGGCGATGGCTACGCGTTGCGCGAGAGTTTTTGGTTGGGCGTAACAAACATCCTCTTTCACGTTGGACTTCATTTGCCATTCGTCCGTTGGGTGAGCTTCGCGGACGTAAACGGTCAGAAAGTCGGCGTGATCCTTGTAGTCGTTGTAAAGCTGGACCACGTCACCGACGTGGCGGCGAAAGGGCGGTCAAGTGTAGCTGCCGAAGATGATGACGAGAGGGCGCCCGCCGGTACGTTCACGAATGTGGAAATGATCGGAGCCATCGAGAGCGACGAGCCGCGCGTCGGGAGCATCGTCGCCGACTTTCAAATTGCCTCGGTGCATGTGGGGCAGGGCATAGCGCACCATGCCGTAAGCGTCCTTGGGGCTGCCGGCCATTTTGCAAAGAACGAGGAATGCAGCAATCAGCAGCACCAGAAAAACGCCGATAGTCCATTTCCAGAAAAGACTCATCGTTATAAGTTCCATCCACTTTTCACGGCGGCGAAACGTAGCACCTTGGCGCTTCGGGATGAATAGGATTTTTGCATTAGTGGCATATCTTTCAGCAAGGGAAATAGGAATTGCTGCATCTCATTATCGCCGGAAAGTGCCCTCGCGCCAAAAGAGTAAAGGAGCACGCTTGCTGAAGCACTGTGATATTGCTGCACAAGCGCGACGCGGCGCTAGGCTCGTGCCTTCTCAATCATTTCGTCCCAGATGCCTTTGGATTTCAGGATGAGTTCTACGGCTTCGCGTATGGCGCCTTTTCCGGCGACAGCCTTGGTGACATAGTGCGCGGCGAGTTTCACTTCGAGAACGGCGTCGCCGACAGCCACGGCCAGGCCCACGCGGCGCATTACGGGCAGATCGGGAAGGTCGTCGCCGACGTAAGCGACAGCAGACTCCGGGACGCCGGTTTTTTTAAGGATTTCTTCGAGCGCGGGAATTTTCGTCGGCTGCTTTTGGTAGATGAACTCCATTTTCATTTCGTTGGTGCGGCGCAGGAGGGCTGGACTTTCGCGTCCTGTGATGACGCCGGTGCGGATTCCTGCGGTGTGCGCCAGAGTCAGGCCCTGGCCGTCGTGTGCGTCGAAGCTCTTGATTTCGAGGGCCGTGCCGTCGGGTTGAGAAAGCAGAATGACGGAGCCGTCGGTCATGGTGCCGTCCACGTCCATAAGCAGGACCTCAATTTGTTTGGCGCGTTTTCTTAAGCTTGCGGAAATTTTGGTCATGCTTTTTGCCACGGATTGCTCCTAATCGACGAATTGTAGTGGCGGACCTTCAGGTCCGTTCTTTTTCCGATCTTCCTGTTAAAGATTAGAGGAAGTTTCAAGCCCAAAAGTTCCGGGCTAAATAAGTTCCAGGGTCCAGAGATCGTGGAGGTGAACGACGCCTAGAACCTTTTTTGATTCGTCGACGACCACGACGCTGGTAATTTTGCGCTTTTCCATTTGATTGAGCGCTTCGCTGGCCAGAACGTGGGGACCAATCGTTTGGGGATTGCGCGTCATGGCGGCGCCTGCGGACATCTCCAGAGTTGCGCCGCGGTGTTTTTCCATCAGGCGGCGCAGGTCCCCGTCGGTGAGGATTCCGGCGAGGCGGCCGTCGGATTCGAGTACCGTGGTCATGCCAAGACCTTTGCGGCTCATTTCGTGGATCACTTCGGGCATCTTCGTGTCGAGTGCGACACGCGGCAAAGCGTCGCCTGCGTGCATGGTGTGTTCAACGCGTAGCAATTTTGTGCCGAGGCGGCCGGCGGGATGGAGGTCGGCGAAATCCTGGGGCTGGAATCCGCGGCGTTCGAGCAGCGATACGGCCAACGCATCGCCAACGGCCATCGCGACGGTGGTGCTCGCCGTTGGAGCGAGATTTAGGGAGCAGGCTTCTTCGCGCACGCTTACGTCGAGAGTTACATCACTGGCTTTCGCGAGAGTGGATTGAGTCTTGCCAGTGAGAGTGACGAGCGGGGCTTCGAGGCGTTTCAGAGCTTCGAGGAGGATAATAATTTCCTCGGTTTCACCGCCGTAGGATACGGCGAGGACGGAATCGCCGCGGGCCAACATGCCGAGGTCGCCGTGGAGGGCGTCGGCGGGATGGAGGAAGAAGGATGGGGTGCCGGTGCTGGAGAGGGTGGCGGAGATTTTGCGGCCGACGAGGCCGGATTTGCCCATGCCGGTAACGACAACGCGGCCTTTGCAGGCGAAGAGGATGTCCACGGCTTTCTCGAAGCTCGCGTCGAGGCGGGCGGAGACGTCTTGGATGGCTTGGGCTTCGATTTTGAGGACGCGGCGGGCAGTATCAAGGCTCAAAAAGCACCGCCTCGGTGTCAACAGGCCCCCCTGGTTTTTTTGTAAGTATTGCATCTAAAGGACTTAAGCTCACTGTGGGGGTGGGCGCAGTGGAGAAGACGGGCACGGCATGCCGTGCCCCTACGGACGGTGGGGGGGCGGCGCAGAGCGGGGCAGCAAAGGGCGGGCCGAAATGGCGCGGGACGGGGCGACGCGAGGTGCGGCGAGTGGTCATTGGACGCTCCAGCGGCGGACGACATTGGAGAGTTCTTTTAGGCGTTTGAGGAGGGCGGGGAGCTGCGAGAGGGGAAGAGCGTTGGGGCCGTCCGAGAGGGCTTCGGCGGGGTTGTCGTGGGTTTCGAGGAAGATGCCGTCAACGCCAGCGGCTACACCGGCGCGGGCAAGGGGCTCGATGAACTCGGGTTGGCCGCCGCTAGCGTGGCCGTGGCCGCCGGGGAGCTGGACGGAGTGGGTAACGTCGAAGACGACCGGATAGCCCAGCTTTTGGAGGATGGGGAAGGACCGCATGTCGACGACGAGATTTTGGTAGCCGAAGCTGGCGCCGCGTTCGGTGAGGATGATGTCTTTGTTGCCGGTGCTGGCTATTTTTTCGACGACGTTGGCCATGTCCCATGGGGAGACGAATTGGGGCTTTTTGACGTTGATGATGCGACCGGTTTTGGCAGCGGCCAGGAGGAGATCGGTTTGGCGCGCGAGGAAGGCGGGGATTTGCAAGATGTCGCAGACCTCGGCGGCGGGTTGGGCTTGGGAGGATTCGTGGATGTCGGTGAGGATGGGGAGGTTCAGGTCGGCTTTGATTTTGGCGAGAATGCACAGGCCTTCTTGGAGGCCGGGGCCACGGAAAGCTTTGACGGAGGAGCGGTTGGCCTTGTCGTAGGAGGCTTTGAAAATGTAGGGGACGCCTGCGTCGGCGGCGATTTTGGATACTTTTTCTGCCATTTTGCGGGCGTGGGATTCGCTTTCAATGACGCAGGGGCCGGCGATGAGAAAGAGAGGGTTGCCGATACCCAAGCGCAGGGAGCCGAGAGAAATGTCGTGAGCGGGGATCATTGAAGTTATCGAAGATAGCATAGGCGGCTGCGATTTGGAGAATTGCTCGATCGCTGAATTGGTTCAGTTTCCAGTGGGTCGATTCATCGGGAGTTAGCTCGGCGCTGCTTCCCAGAGCGGGACTTGTGGCCAACGGTTTGGAACTGTGGAGCACGATCTCAGGGAAAAACCACGGCGCGCAACCTAATGAAAATGAAAGACAACGCCAGCGGAATAGCCGAGAGAGTCGACCCTCTGCGGGGGCAAGGCGCTCGACCCCACAAAAGCTCTGCTGTAGTCGAGGGACACGCGGAAACTTACTCTGCGTAGAATGCGGACCTGGAGCCCTCCGCCGTAGGTCATCGCGAATCCTGTATCGTCGTCGCCCTTCGAGATGCTGATGGCTGGGCCTGCGGTACTGAATGTGGCGGTGGTGTGAGCCACGCCGAACAGCGCGTGGGCAAATGGAGTGAAGCGGGTGTGGTTGCGCCATTTGAACTCCGGCCCGGCGAGGAAATTGAACAATCTTGGGTTGAGTTCCGCGCTTTGTGTTACGGGAGGGCATGGCGGCAAGGAGCAGGGCGGTGTGAGCTTGATCGGGCCCTGGTCATAGCTAAAATGCGCGGAGAAGTCGCCCATAATGCCAAAGTAGCGGTTCAGATTGCGGACGACCGCAGCTTCAAAGCCTTTGCCGCCTTCGTCGAAGTCGGTATCAGTGGCGTTGAAAGATGGGCCAAAATGAAAGTTATGGTTGTTGGTTTCAATGGATGAATATCCCCCAAATATCTCGATTCTCGGGTATTGGTCATTGCCTGGGCTTTGCGCCTTCGACAAAGGGGCGCAAACAAATACAGGCAGTAGGCACGCAGCCAGTGGGAGCCTTTTGGTGCTCTCGCTCAAGATGACCACCTTCTAGTCGTTGCGACCGCTTTTCGCACGACGTCATGGGGATATCCTCTAGACAACTCTGTCTTCGGGAATTGGTTCTGACTTACTTGTTGCGCTGACAACAGCGAGGTAGACAGAAGCACCAGCGGTGCGGAGTGGCCAAATCGTTGCATTCCGAGTTCTCCTTGCACCACAACGAGTAAACCACCGTCTGCCGCGAATATAGGCGGCGGACGGGTGCATGTCTTGACGGAAGAACTGGTCTTTTCTGACGATTTCCTGACGGTTTTATGACGACTGAGGCATCCAAGGTCTTTTGCTTCGACGACGTCAAGGTTGAACCTCGCACGGGCGAGGTGCTCAAGGCCGGCGCCGCCGTTGCACTTGAACCTAAGGCGTTCAAGCTCCTGGTTTTCCTCATCGAAAACAGGGACCGGCTCGTCGAAAAGGAAGAAATCCTCGACGCGCTTTGGAAAGACATCAACGTCACCGAGAACGCTCTGGCAAGTGCCATCGCCAAGTTGCGCCGGACGCTGGGCGATGACTCCAAAACCGCAAAGTACATTCACACCGCGCATACGCGCGGCTATCGCTTCGTCGCAAATGTAGAGGTGAAGAACGCATCTGCTGGAGACTGCCAGACAGAAACGGGCCTCGTCGAGGCTGAAGGGCAGGAAGGCGCACCCACATTACCTGCAACCACGGGGGTTGCCACGTTCGTCTGTGCGCAAAACGTGGCGCAAAGCTCGCCAGCCCCCGGAAGATCGTTGTCTTCCAGGAGGGTGGTCCTTGCGGGCATCGTCTGCGTTTTGCTACTGGGAGCAGCTTTTCATTGGAAGCCTTTTGGGGGGCGCATGCCGTCAGCGTCCGCCGAACGGGTGACTTCCATCGCCGTCTTGCCGTTTCAATCGGCTGGTTCCAGCGGAGATGATCAAATTCTCGGTCTTGAAATCGCAGACGCGCTGACTTCAAAACTTAGCAGCAGCACGCATCTTTCCGTTCGTCAGACATCGACGGTCCTGCATTACTCCGATTTACACGCTGACCCCGCGGCTGCGGGCCGGGCGCTGAACGTGGACTACATTTTGGAAGGAAATATCCAGAGATCTCCAGGTGTAGTCACGGTCCAACTGATCCGGGTGCGCGACGCGGCTTCCTTGCAGACTGTTTCCTTCAACGAGAAATTCACCAACATTTTTCAGGTGGAGGATTCTCTCTCCGTGCAAGTTTTGCGCGCTTTGACGGTGACTCTGGATCACGAAGAACAGCAGAGATTTCGCAGGCGCTTTACGCAGAATGCCGCCGCCTACGAAGCATTCCTGAATGCCCATTACTACATGAATCTGGCTACCAAGGATGGCACCCGTCAGGGGATCGTTTCTTTTCAGAGAGCTATCGCCAGCGATCCCAACTACGCCATGGCGTATGCAGGCCTGGGCGATTGTTACCTGCGGCTCTTCCGCTTCGGAACGGCCCCGGCGGAGTTCGTTCCGAAGAGCAGGGCGGCGGAGACAAAAGCCATCGAGTTGGACAACACCGTTGCCTACGCGCATTCCCTTCGCGGCTACATCGCCTTTCAATATGATTGGGACTTTCCGAGGGCCGGCCGCGAATACAAAATCGCACGAGAATTCGATCCTGCTCTCGTACATCAGTGGTATGGGTTCTATTTGTTGGTGTTGAATCACGTCGCGGAAGCCGACATTGAATTCAAGAAATTTAATGAATTTCTTCCCTCGCTGGCTTCCGCCAGCGCCTTTTACGGCCAGTACTTTTATTTTCGTCGCCAGAATGACCTGGCCCTGGACCAACTCAGCAAGACGCTGGCCATGCAGCCGGACTACCCGCCCGCGCACGAGTTTCTTGGCATGGTTTACGAGCAGGAGGGTCGAACGAACGAGGCCATTACTGAGATACAGAGAGCGATCGATCTGTCCGGCGGGGAATATGGCTTCGGCTCGCTCGGCCACGTCTATGCCAGTGTGGGGCGGCGTAACGACGCACGAAACATGCTGCAATCCATCGCCGAGCAATCCTCGAGGACTTACATTTCCCCCTACCAGTTGGCGATTGTCCATGCCGGCTTGAACGATAAGGATAAAGCGATCGACGAACTCGAAAAGGCGTTCGCCGAACGCTCACTTTCGGCTCCCGTCCTTCGCTTCGATCCGCGCTTGGACAATCTGCGCGCGGAGCCGCACTTCCAGGATTTTGCCCGCCGCGTCGGGCTTTCTTTCTGAAGCTTGCTTTTGCCCGCTCCCACCAACAGGATGGAATATGTTCGAGCCGAGAATCAGCCTTCCCGCGGTGTATAGGTCAGCGCGAGGAGCACGCGTTGGCGGATCCCGCTAGAGCAATCCGAGATGGTCGGGATACTTGGATTGCAACGAGCTCACCAGAACGTCGAAGTCCGGCAGTTCGCGTATATTTTTGAGGTGAGGGTCCTTCAGGAAAAACGGCCAACAGGCGAAGCCACTGGAGACACTTCGCTCCAACCACTCAAATGCAGCTTGGCGCCGCTCCAAGATTGCAAGTATGCAAGCAATTTGATAGTAGCTGTGGTGCGCATGGCCAAAGGATTTTGGGTTGGCACAAGCTGCCGTCAGGCAATCCAGCGCCTTTCCCGCTAGTCCGGTCGACGCGTAGTAGACGCCTTGCAAACTGACGATGAGTGGTTCTTCCGGCAAGAGCTGGACCGCCTCATCGAGCCGGTTTTTCGCTTCTTTCAAATCACCCATCAGCAAGGCCAGTTGCACAGCAAAATAGACTGGGTACTTGTTCTCTGGATTGTCGGTGCGCCAGGCTTCGATCTGCTCACGTGCCAAGTGGTATTCCTGGTTCCAAACGTACGCTTGCACGATGCTGTGACTAACAGCTTTTCTGGGATGAAAGGGCCTTGCCCGCTCGTACATTTCACGGGCGTGTTCAAGTAGCCCGATGTGAGCCAGGATGGTGCCCAGACGGTTGTAGGCTTGTGGCTGATTGTTTTGCAATGCCAGGGCTCGCTTGAGTTCGGCAATGGCTTCAAGGTGTTGGAAGTTCTTCGAGGGCCCCCAGAGCAGGAAGGCACTGGCGACGTGTCCCTCGGGCAAATCCGGTTCCAGTTCCAGAGAGCGCCGGCAATGGAACTCGGCCCTTTCCAACCACTCGCGGGCGGGATCGAGCTCAAAGTGACGAGTGGCGCAGACCACGGAAAGCGCGGCATGGGCCAGGGAAAATGCGGGATCTCGAGCAACTGCGTTGCTCAGGTGCCGAGCGGCTTCGTCCAGCATCGCCGGATTGCCAGAGGAACTGAGCTTGTAGCCTCGTATGAATTCCGCATAGGCCATCGGGTCCTTGCTATAGCGAGGGGAGCGCTGAACCATCGCTGGAGCCAGCGGACGGTTCAATGCCGTGGCGATTTGCTTGGCGATCTCATCCTCGAGGTCGGACAGGTGGTTGAGGTCGAGATCGCGTTTGCGCGTGAAGCAGACGCGCTGCCGATGTGTATCAAACATCTCTATCGAGAGGCGCCAAAGGCCTTTGGACACTTGAATGCCACCGCGAACGACAAAACGCACGCCAAGACGTGAAGCAGCCTCGGCAGGTGTTGCTCCGGCCGGCGCGTTTAGCACAGCAGAAATCGGCAGGACGTCCACTCCCGGCAAATTCGCGAGGCGGACGACCAGTGCGTCGGCAAACCCGAGGCACACGCCGTGGTCATCGATGGCCTTGCTAAGAAGCATCAGGGGCAAGACGGCCAACGACGAGCGCTCGCTTCTCCTGCCCGCATTCTCCAGGCCGACAGCGGGTTCAGCACCTGAACTGAACTCGGACTGTGGAAAGCGCGCATCGATCACACGCACTGGACCAATAAATCTGTAGCCTTTTCCCACTATGGTTTCCAAGAAGCGCGGTTTGGCGCCGTCGTCACCGAGAGCGGTGCGGATTTTTCTTACGATGTTGTTGATGTTGGGCTCGGTATCGATGAAAAGATCCGAGCCCCACAATTTGCCGACAATCTCGCGGCGCGAAATCAGTTGCTCGCGACGGCTCACCAGAAAAATAAGCAACTCCATGGGTTTCTTTTCGAGTTTAACGCGCCGACCCTGGCGGCGAAGCTCGTAGCGCCCCAAGTCCAGTTCGATCTCGCTCATTGTCGATCTTGTACGTCGCATGAGGCTCTCAAAGGGCATTATCCCCTAGGAATCAGTAATTTGCGACGATATGGAAAAGATAGGCAAACGGTATCTGCATTTCATTGGAATCCTTCTCCGCTCAAGACATGATTACCGCAGTTCGATGTTGAACGGAACAACGGAGGTTCGACAATGAAACGATACTTGTTGCTGGCTCTTGTAGTGGCTGGAATATTCTCTTGGGCGGGGCTGGGATTCACTCGCGCCGCGCACGATAACTCGCACGCAAAGAACGTATTCACTCCGGATACGATTTCCTGGGGGGCGGCACCGCCCGTTGTGCGTCCTGGTGCGCAGTTTGCCGTACTCGAAGGAGACCCAACCGCTTCCACTGGCGATTATACGGTTCGCTTGAAGATGCCTGATGGGTTCCGTATCGCGCCCCATTGGCACCTGAACCGGGAAAACGTCACGATCATTTCCGGGACGTTCAAAGTCGGCATGGGCGATGAATTTGACACCAGCAAGATGACAGCTTTCGGTGCTGGGAGCTTTGCATTCCTCGACTCCAACATGCACCACTACGCCATGGCTCGTGGAGAAACCATTGTGCAGGTCCACGGTCAATCTCCGCTTCAGTTTACCTACGTCCATCCTGACGACGACCCCAGCAAGAGTAAGTAGTCGGGACTCGCGCACTTGGGGCGAGCACGCTAACCAGCTCAGGAAGCGGTGCGATCGCTTCCTGGGCTAGCCAAGGGAGCGGCGTCGGGAAATAAACCATCACTGAACGAATAGTCAAAGAAATCGCATCTACAAAGGAGAATTAGAATGGCACTCGATATGGACAAACTGAATGTGTTCGTAGGGAGATTTGTTGGGGATCTGGGCGCGGCGGTCCACTCTGGCATGGTGGTGATTGGCGAAAAGCTGGGGTTGTACAAGGCCCTGGCTGAAGGCCCGCTGAATTCAGCCGAGCTGGCGGCAAAGACCCGAACCGATGAACGCTATGTGCGCGAATGGCTGAGCTCACAGGCTGCCGGCGGCTACGTCACGTACAACGAAGAGACGCGTAAATTCAGTCTGAGCGAAGAGCAGGCATTTACGCTGGCGAACGAAGATAGTCCCGCTTACCTTCCCGGGGCTTTTCAATTGGCTCTCGGCTCGCTGGCCGCTGTTCCCAGGATTACCGAGTCCTTCCGCACCGGCGCAGGCATGGGATGGCACGAGCACGAGGAAGATGTGTTTCATGGGTGCGAGAAATTCTTCCGGCCGAGCTATGCAGCTAACCTTATAAGTTCCTGGATTCCTGCCTTAGAAGGTGTGAAGGGGAAGCTCGAAGCCGGCGCACGAGTTGCCGATGTCGGCTGCGGCAAGGGTGCGTCTACTGTGCTGATGGCTAAAGCCTTCCCAAAATCGCAATTCTTTGGCTTTGACTATCACGACAAATCGATCGAGGGCGCCCGCGCTACCGCCGCCAAAGAGGGTCTCGAGGTTCGCGTCAACTTTGGTGTGGCGAAGGCCAAAGCGTTTCCAGGCAAGGACTATGACTTGGTTACCGTGTTCGATTGCCTGCACGATATGGGTGATCCGGTGGGTGCCGCAACGCATGTGCGTAATTCACTGAGCAAGAATGGAACATGGATGATCGTCGAACCGTTTGCTCACGACGAACTAAAAGACAATCTGAATCCGGTCGGCCGCGTGTACTACTCTTTTTCAACTTTGCTGTGCACGCCCTGTTCGCGTTCACAGGAAGTGGCGTTGTGCCTAGGTGCACAGTCAGGTGAAAAACGGATTCGCGAGGTGGTGAGTGCAGCGGGCTTCAGCCGTTTTCGGAGAGCGGCGGAGACACCGTTTAATGTTGTCTACGAAGCGCGTCCTTAAGCCGCCCGGGTTGCGGGGAAAATGCCGGACTTGAGACCGTGCCGCAAGCCGGCGCGGTCTCACTATGGCAATAGGAATCAGAATCAAACAGAGATCTATCTCACGCTGAACGAAATGTTGCATGCAAGGACTGAGAGTCCGGGCGGTTTCTTACCGAGGCGAGGTCGGGTGCTTTATTCACCCGCGGAAATATGCAGGCCGACAGATCGGCCGTTCAGGTACATGCGAATAACGGCCCTATTCCTGGAATCCAAGGCGGACCAGATGGTTATTTGAGCCCCCGAAAGTTCGTCGACCTCGCTCTTCTGCTGTGCGGACCAACTGGTAGGGATCAACATCTGCAGGAGTCCTGCGAGATCATGAAACTCGCTTTCCGCCGTCGCCTCCGAATCTTGCGGCCAGTAGCAAACGTACTGCTTTTTGGGCCTGGCAGGTGCGCGCGAGGTAGGGGATTTAGCACCCTCCGCGGAAACCGGAACAAAATTGGGACCCGAGATGAGTTCCTTACCTGCGAAGGATCTTGTGCGCGAAGCAGGCTCCGGATTGATCGAGCAGGTCTCCGCACCCGAGAGTTTGACCAGATCGTTTACTGACGCGGCGCTAAGTGGCGCGGAACTCCCGCTCCTAGCGCCTAATTGCCGGAACGAACTCGCGCGGTTCTCCAATACTTTCTTGAGACCCTGGCATAAATCGTCGCAGGTTCCGTACCTCTTCGATGGCCGGGCCTCGGAGTTTTCTACGGCATGCTCAGCGCGCAAGTTTTCTGTAGTTGCAAGCGCAGGAGATACAGGCGCAGGAGTTGTCGGAGGAATCTCTACCGCAGAAGTTGCCGGGGCAGGCTGCGCTGTCGGCGCCGGAGCCGAAGCCAACTCGGAACGCGGCTGAGGCGCTTCCGGCTTCGCCGCTACCGACAGCTCCAAAGATTGCGACGCCGGCTTTGGATTTCGCACAAGATTCACCGACGAGTTTAACCAGAATGAAATCCTCCTTGTGCCATCGGCATGTCGAACCGTTTGCAGATGTAAGGGACACTGGCCGAGGTAAGGTCCAGCTGATATGTAAGGTTCTTCCGCATGGAACGCGCCGTAGCTGGTCGTTTCCACCTGAGGTGGCTCACAACCCTGTGGGCCCGCGTCCACGTAATGATCCGCGCCAGGCGACTCGCTCTTAAATTGCCATAAATACTGCAGCTCATGGAGGTCAGCCATTGTTTTGGCGTACCACTCCTCAGCTTCTTGAGCTGGAAGCTCCGCGGAGCACATGTACACCGGCACCTCGCTGCTCAACCAGAAATCTGGGTGGCAGGGCACATGGATAGCGCCTACCGAGAGGTCCGGACTCGGTGGAGTGAGCTGGTGATCGCCAGGCTTGAGAGGGGGGCTGCCGCGAAACTCGCGAAAATCGGTTTCGGCTGCGTAGAGAATATATTGGAGACTCCAGCATGCGCGATCCTGCTGGTTTTTACACTGCGCGGATGTCGGAACAGCGAAAAAAGTCGCACAGAAAAAAGAAAGAAGCCACAACACTTTTTCGTTCATGACGTGCCTGCCCTCGAACTGAGACACACTTATGCTGTAGGCAAGGACAGAGCAGGGATTGCCCAAGCGGCAGCAAGCGCGTACTTCACCGAATCCAGCTATGTACGAACTATCCTGCTGTTGGTAAACAAACAGATGGCTTTGCGGCCCCGCGGGTTGCCCATCCCTTATATCGGGAATCGAACTTCCGCGTGGCTGCGTTCCCATCCGCGTTGATTTATCCAACCCAGTCTGCAACAACCCAGGGTGGCGAAAATTGTTGCGCGGTTAGTTTAAGGATTAGGCGTTGGCGTGGGGGGCGACGGCGGCGGATTGGACGCGCGCGGCTTCCGTAACGGGGCGCGAGCGAGCTTTTTTGTGTTCGAGGGCGGCGCCAATGAAGGCGGCGAAGAGCGGATGTGGTTCGAGAGGCTTGGACTTGAACTCGGGATGGAACTGGCAGCCGAGGAACCAGGGGTGCTCGGGGGCTTCGATGATCTCGACGTAATTTTCGTCGGGCGTGCGGCCGGTGATGCGTAAGCCGGCGTTCGTCAGAGTTTTCTCGTAGTCGCGATTGAATTCGTAGCGATGGCGGTGGCGCTCGCTGATTTCGGTCTTGCCGTAGGCTTTGGCGGCGAAGGAGCCGGGTTCGAGTTTGCAGGGCCACGCGCCAAGGCGCATGGTGCCTCCCATTTCGTCGACGCCGAGGAGTTCGCGCAGTTTGTAGATGACGCGGTGCGGAGTTTGCGGATCGAATTCGGTGCTGTCGGCTTGTTTCAGGCCGGCGGCATCGCGGGCGTATTCGATGGTGGCGCACTGCATGCCCAAGCAGATGCCGAAGAACGGAATTTTATTTTCGCGGGCGTACTGAATGGTGTGAACCATTCCGGCGATACCGCGTTTGCCAAAGCCGCCGGGAACCAGAATTCCGTCGTAGCCGCGCAGGCGAGCTGCCGCGGTTTCGGCGGAGTCGATTTCTTCGGCTTCAATCCATTCGAGAACGGTTTTGTGATTGTGGGCGAGGCCGCCGTGGAGGAGGGCTTCACGGAGGCTTTTGTAGGCGTCCTCGAGTTGAACGTATTTGCCGACGACGGCGATGCGAATTTCGCCGGCTGGATTATGCATGCGGTAGACGAGGTCGAGCCAGGGGCGCATGTCCGAGAGGCGCTCTTCCAGCTTCAGATGGCGCAAAATTTGCGCGTCGAGGCCCTCGCGGCTCAGTTCCACGGGGACGGCATAAATGGTGTCGACGTCTTCCATGGAAATGACGCAAGCTTCGGCGACGTTGCAGAAGAGGGCGATTTTTTTCTTGAGGTCGGCGGGAATGTGGCGGTCGCTGCGGCAAAGAAGAATGTCGGGCTGAATCCCGATGCCGAGCATTTCCTTGACGCTGTGCTGCGTGGGCTTGGTTTTCAGTTCGCCGGCGGCGGCGATGAACGGCACCAGCGTGACGTGAACGAATAGCGTGTTTTCAGCGCCGAGTTCTAGGCGCATCTGGCGGATGGCTTCGAGGAAGGGAAGCGATTCTATGTCGCCGACGGTGCCGCCGATTTCGACGATGACGACGTCCACTTCATCGGAAACTTTTTTAATGGTGGCTTTGATTTCGTCGGTGACGTGCGGGATGACCTGGACGGTTTTACCGAGGTAATCGCCGCGGCGTTCTTTGGTCAGAATGGTTTCGTAGATGCGGCCAGTGGTCCAGTTATTGTCGCGGGAAAGCTTTGCGTGCGTGAAGCGCTCGTAATGGCCAAGGTCGAGGTCGGTCTCCGCGCCGTCTTCGGTAACAAACACTTCACCGTGTTGAAACGGACTCATCGTACCGGGATCGACGTTCAGGTACGGATCGCATTTCTGCAGGGTGACTTTGAAACCGCGACTTTCGAGGAGACAACCGATAGAGGAAGCTGCAACTCCCTTTCCAAGTGAGGAAACAACACCGCCGGTAACAAAAATATATTTTGGCGCCATCCATGCAGCCCGCGTTTGGGATTTCCCAGTGCGCGAGCTTATCAGCCCTCCACAGGAGTGACGTACGCATAATTATCATCGGAATGCGAGCGGGTGTCAAATCGAAGAAATTATTCGGGGAACTCGGAAATTCAAATGGGGGAACTAGGAGAGAAGAGTGAGTGCGATTTTGAATACCCGCTGAGAATTTATCGAGGGCGCGAAACTTTTCAGCGCGAATGGTGTTTGATTTGCGCGGGGCAGTTTGCGTCCGTGGCGCACGCAAAAAGAAAGTGTTGTCGAATTGAGCAAAAAGCGCCGGTATGCGAACCATTTGGCGTGTTGTAGCCATCTAATCAGTGATAAATGTGCGTAAGGCCGCGTGCGACACGCGGTGAGGCGATCCTGAGGGACTCCTCGAAGTCTCTCGAACGTGGGGAAGAGTAATGAAACTGAACATACGGTTGTGTTTGGGTGGTGCTGCATTTGCAGGCGTTCTACTAATCGCCTCGGCTGCAGGAGCGCAGCAATTAAACTGGACGCTCCCACAAAAAAACAGCACTTATGACTTGACCCGAGAAACCGTATTGCGGGGCAAGGTCATTTCCTACACGCCGGAATCGGACGTACCGCCCGTCGGAGCGCACGTTAGTGTTCAGACCGTTTATGGCCTTGTGGATGTGCATATTGGCAGCACAAAACTTCTCGAGCAAAACCGATTTACGCTTGCCCCCGGAGATTCGATCCGGCTTACGGGAGTGATGGTCTCGTACGGGCAAGGCAGCATGTTCGCAGCTCGTATTATTGAAAACGGGACGCGTTCCGTTACGGTGCGGAATACCAAAGGCCAAGTGCTCCAAATGCCCGCGGTGCGCATGCCGAGAGGTGCGCGATGAAGCGCGTTATATTCGTTCTCACGCTATTCGTCGTGGCGTGGAGTTCCTCTTGTAGCGGCGGTTCCAGCCCGATTGTCCCGCCACCGTCGGGAGGATTTACAAATGCCAGCCTTAACGGAGCTTATGTTTTCTCGATGACGGGCACCACGGCCGATAACACTTTTGGCACCAGCAGTTTCTCGCGCGTGGGAGTCTTCTCCGCGGACGGCAAGGGTGATATTGCGGCGACGGGCGGCGTAGAGGACGTACATAAATTTGGTGCGGACAATATCTTTGGCATCACCGGGGGAAGCTACACGGTCGACGCGGATGGTAGGGGTACTCTGAGCCTCATGACCTCTGGCGGGGCAACAGTTCAGTACAGCATCACTCTAGTCTCGGGCAGCGCGGGTTATCTGGTGGACATGATCAGTGGCGACAGTGAGACCGCGAGCGGCAGCTTTACTCTGCAGACTGCCACGAGCATTTCCGCTGGCACCTACATCTTCGATTTTGCAGGAGTTGCTCCGGACGGGACGGGCAATCCCACATCCGCAATTGGTGACTTCGTCGCGGGGACTGCCGGTAGCGGCAGCTTCGGCGTGGGCAGTTTCTGGGATGTCAACGAGGGCGGCAATTTGGTTACGAAGGGCTCCATATCGGGCGGAAGCTACGCAACGGACAATACTAACGCTGGGACCGGGAGAGGCACTGCCGTCATCAATGGCGCCAATTTCGTCTACTACGTCATCGACAGCCAACACGTTCAGTTCATGGGCATTGATCAGGACGCGGCAGCTCCCGGCACGCTTCTCGGCGAAGCCGTCGCCCAACAGGCTGGCACTCCGACACAAACCAGCTCGTTCAGCGGCAGCAGCTTTGTGTTTGCAATGGGCGGTGCCGGCATTCAGAGTGGAGCGCCACTCGCGCGTGCAGGGCGCCTAACCGCCACTGGTGCAAATCTTTCTGCGATCCTTCTCGACAACAACAACGCTGGGATGGAGATTGCAGTGCCTTCGAGTGGCGTTCTTAGCGCGGGGACTGTGACTCTCGACGGCGATGGTTCCGGCAGGGGCACATTCACTTTTACGGACACCATCAGTCACACGGGAACATATACATTCGTTTTCTACCTCAGCTCCGCAACCCAAGGCGTCATACAGGACGTCAGCACGGTGTTGATTAACAACGTTGCTACGCCGGTGGATGTTGCAGATGGGACCCTCCTTGCGCAAACGGGCGCCCCGTTTGCTTCTGCCGGTCTCGCAACTTCCTATGCCTTTAGCTGGAGCGGTGTCAGCACCGGTGAAGAGGACTTCGTTGGCGCATTCAAGCCTGCCGGCACAAACCCGAATGGGCTGGTGGATTACAACGAGTTCGGCAATGGCAAGCTGTTCTTTGACATTCCGTTTAACGGCGTCATTACGGTCGGTGGTGACGGGACCGGGAGCACCGGTCAGCACAGCACGTTCGCGGCGGCCCTCACTGGCAGTCCGGCCGTCACGATCAATTACTTCGCCTACATCGCTACCCCGAGCACGATTCTGGTCATGGGCACCGGCTCGAATCGGGTCATCGTTGGCGTGCTTACGGCGCAAACACAATAACGACGATTGATTATCTAGGGCGCCGCCCGGCTGATGTTGGCCGGGCGGTTTTATTTTTGCAGGAGTTTTTCCACGCGGACGACATCTTCGGGGACGTCCACGCTCACGGCGTCGTGCTCCACTTCCGCTACGCGAATCTTCCAGCCGTTTTCGAGCCAGCGGAGTTGTTCGAGTTGCTCGATACGCTCGAGTTCGCCCTGGGGCAGCGTGGGATATTCGAGAAGGGCGTCGCGCTGAAAAACGTAAAGGCCGAGGTGTTTCAGGTGTCGCACCTGAATCTTGCTGGCTGTGTCGCGTACCCAGGGAATCGGAGCGCGCGAAAAATAGATCCCGTTGTTGTCGAAATCGAGGACGGTCTTCACCACGTTGGGGTCCATGATGTCGGCGGGAGTTTTGATCGGTGTAGCCACTGTGGCGATGGCAGCGGCGGGCTCTTCGAGCAGGGCATTGACGGCGGTGTCGACGGCTACGGGATCGAGCAGCGGCTCATCTCCCTGCACATTCACAAACACGTCGCCCTTTTCGTGGGCTGCGACCTCCGCGACGCGCTCGGTGCCGGTGCGGTGGTCCGGGCGCGTCATGCGCGCGGTGCCGCCGAAGTTTTCAACCACCTTGACGATGCGTTCATCGTCGGTGGCGACAATGACGCGAGAGGCGAGCGTGGCCAGCTTGGCTCGCTCGTAGACCCGCTGAATCATCGGCTTACCCGCGAGCGAAACAAGCGGTTTTCCGGGCAAGCGCGTGGCGCCAAAGCGCGCCGGGATGACGATGACAACTTCTGGTTTGGCTGAACTCATGCCCTCGAGTCTCCCATACCTGTTAAGTTTCCCAGTATACAGAGTCTCCCACATTCGGGAATATTCGGAGGCTGCCGGAGGTCTTCGATAGGGAGTATCGAGACGCGAGCACTGTGCAATCTCGCACATCGACGGTTTCGGTCTTGTCGCAAGATATCTTTCGAGCGGAGCTCCAGGCACAAAGTGAAAGCTAGTACAGGATTTGCCTTGTCTTCGCTTCAACGAATGGTAGAATCTCGACTAGTCCGAGCCGCGCGGCCGTTCCGGGTAACCGGGACGTTGGGGGTGCCGTGAAACGCGATAGACCTGGGTTTCGCGTTTTTGTCGTTTGTGCAGTAGTCCTGATACTCGCTTGCCTGGTCATGTCTCGCGCGGCCAATCTCGCTGCGCAACAATCGCAAAGCCAGTCTCAATCCCCCGCCGGTGACGCCAAGCAAGAAGAAAAAAAACCTCAAGATAACGTAAAGAAAGATACGCCCAGCCAAAAGCTCAAGCCCGGTCGCTCCTTGAAGTTGGATGTGGACCTGGCGCTGGTGAACGTCACCGTCACGGATCCCTACAACCGGTTGGTCACCGGCCTGGAAATGGAAAATTTTCGCGTATTTGAGGACAACACGGAGCAGGAAGTGGTGACCTTTTCCGCGGAAGACGTACCCATATCGATTGGTGTGATCTTCGATTTCAGCGGCAGCATGGCCAATAAAGTCGGCAAAGCGCGCGAAGCCGCCATGCAATTCTTCAAAACTGCCAATCCCTCGGACGAATTTTTTCTGGTGAGTTTCAACGAACGTGCGGAGCTGACCAGCGCCTTCACCAACAGCGTGGAAGACCTGCAAAGCAGCCTGATGCTGACTTCCGCGAAAGGCCGCACCGCGCTTCTCGATGCCATTTACCTCGGACTCAGCCAGATGAGAGGTGCACACAACGGCAAACGCGCCTTGCTCATCTTATCCGATGGAGGAGATAATCATAGTCGCTACAACGAAAGCGATATCAAGCGCCTAGTGAAGGAAGCCGACACCCAGCTCTATGCCGTCGGCATCTTTGACGCGCTTGGCTACCGCAACCGGACGCCGGAAGAACTGAACGGTCCTTCCTTGCTTTCGGAAATTACGGAGATGACGGGGGGCCGCGTATTTTCCGTCGAGAAACTTGAGGACCTTCCGGATATTGCCTCAAAAATAGGCATGGAGCTGCGAAATCAATATGTCTTGGGATACCGGCCGAGCAATAAGGCGCACGATGCACGCTGGCGCAAAATCAAGATCAAGCTGCGCGCTCCGAGAGGATTGCCGCCGCTCAACGTTTTCGCCAAAACAGGCTACTACGCGCCAAGCCACTAATTTTGTGTTCACCACCATTCGTCCCTTGTCTCATCTCATTCTAGCTTTGTGTGCGATGGCCTTGTTTGTCGCTCCTGGCCTAGCACAGATTCCTCTTCCCACGCCCCAACCGCCGCCTCCTGGGCAAGATGTGAACGCGGGGAAACAGGGCTCGACGATCAAGATCGACGTCGGCCTCGTCGTGCTGCACACCAGCGTCATCGATGATCGCGGCAAATTCGCCGATGGCTTGAAGCCTGAGAACTTCCGCGTTTTCGAAGACAAAATCGAACAGAAGCTTTCGACTTTTAAACGCGAGGATGTGCCCGTCAGCATGGGCCTGGTGATCGACAACAGCGGCAGCATGCGCGACAAACGCCCGCGCGTGAACGAAGCCGCGCTCACGCTGGTCGAGTCCAGCAATCCCCAGGATGAAGCTTTCGTTGTGAACTTCAACGACGATTTCTATCTCGACCTCGATAAGGATTTCACGAGCAGCATTCCCGAGCTCAAGGAAGCGCTCGAACGCATTGATTCCCGCGGTAGCACGGCGCTCTTCGACGCCGTCATCGGCTCGCTCGATCACCTCAAGAAAGCCGCCAGGGACAAGCGCGTATTGCTGGTGGTCACCGACGGCGAGGACAATTCCAGCCACAACTCGCTCGAGAAAACGCTTCGCGAAATCCAGAAAACAGACACGGTGATCTATACGATTGGCCTGCTTGGCGACGAAAAGCGGAAAGACAAGAATCACGCCATGAAAGCTTTGAAGCAGATCGCCGAGGCCTCCGGCGGTCTGGCTTTCTTCCCGGAAAGCGTCGATGACGTGCACACCATCTGCGAGCAGGTCGCGCACGACATTCGCAACCAGTACACTCTGGCCTATTATCCTTCGAATACACGAAAAGACGGTACGTTTCGCGCCGTAAGCGTGACGGTGATTCCACCGCGCGGCCGCGGCAAACTGGTTGCTCGCACGCGCAACGGCTACTACGCGCCCGGCAGCCCTGCCTCAGCAGCAGGGAACTAACGGGCCGTTTTGACCAAAGTACGCACGCCTACTTCACAGCCAGCACGAGCAGAGTCGCATCATCCAGAAAATGTGCTCCGCAGAACTGCGTTACTTGCGCGAGCAATTGTTGATTCATCTGCGCCACCGTATTCGCGAAATTTGTTCTCGCAAACGCAGCGACTCGTTCCATTCCGAATTCTTCGTCTTGCGAGTTCGCCGCCTCGGTTATCCCGTCGGTAAAAAGGAGCAGCCTGTCGCCCGAACTAAGGCCGACGGTGGCCTCCTCATATTTCCAAGTGGGGAAAACGCCTAAGACTGCGCCGCCGCCCTGGTCCAGGGTTTGAACGGTTCCGGAGGAAACCAGGATGGGATACGGATGGCCGGCGTTGCAGTAGCGAAAAGTGCGCGCCTCGGCATCCACAACCCCGCAAAAGAAAGTAACGAACTTGTCGGCCGCGATCGTCTCGCAAAGCATGCCGTTGATGATGCTGCAAACGCGTGCCGGGCTATCCATGTCGCGAACGGTGGCGCGAAGGCTGGCCTGCACGTTAGCCATTAGCAGAGCGGCGGGGACGCCTTTGCCGGAAACGTCGGCGATACAGATGGCCAGGCGGGTTTCGCTGAGCTTCAATACATCGAAGTAATCTCCGCCGACGGCGCGCGCGGGTTGCCAGGCGCTGGCTACTTCGAATCCCGGCAGCTGGGGGATCACTTTCGGCAAGAGCGACTCCTGGATCTCGCGGGCGCGCAGCAATTCCTCATCCTGGATTTCCAGCCGCGCGGCTCCGTCCTGAACCATGCGCTGGAGCTCAAAGTTTCGGCGCTCGAGGCGCGCCTTCGTCCTCTTATTGAGAAAGTTCAGCACACCGTAGACGACGGTGATCAGGACGGGCATCTTCCAACCGGTCAGGATGAGATGCCTAAGCGGTTGCGGACTAGGCGGAGCCAGCCACCATACGATTACAGTCGAAAGCACATAAACAGGAACTGTTACGACCGAAAGCAGCGCCAAGAAGATTAGCCAATCATAGGGAGCCGGCTTTTCGTATAAGAAGTGCAGCCATTGCACGGGCGGCGAGAGGAAATTGCCGATGCACAACGAGTATACGAGGACGGTGAATGGGTTGACGGTCTGGCCGATGGCCCAGAAAATGGCGCAGCCTATGAAGGCGAGAAATAAGTAGATACCCTGGTCGCGGAAGAAGATCGTCAGCGATTTGGAATCGATTCTCACGGGCTCTTCATGTAGCGTTCGGCAAACGTAAGAAACGTAGGCCAGTTCGGAGCAGGAGTGTGGCCGCCGCTATGTTGCCGGTAGGCAAGGTCGCCGTCGATCAAGGGAGTCTCGATGGGAGGAAATTCCGTTGTGCCCAGGTCTTTTTTTTTCAGCAGGCGATAGACCGGACCAGCACCGACCGTCGCCAGAAACATGCCGCGCGCATCGACCCAGCCGTCGCCTTGCGTCGCGCCTGCGCCGATAAACACGGGTCGCGGTGCAACAAGCGCGATCAATTCATGCGAATCCACGGGCAAATCGTTGGGCGTCAGCGGCCCGGCATACTTTAAAAAATTTCCGGCCATCCAGTGATACTCGCCCGTTCCCGCCACATTGCCGATCTGTTCGCCGAAATTCCGGCGGTAAAGAGCGGCTCCCCCCGCGCCGGAAGAGCTTATGTATCCAATCGCAAAGCGCGGATCGTACGCCATCGTCACCAGCGACGCTTTGCCATAACGCGAATGGCCCTCGATTCCAACATGCCGCGCATCCACCGCTTTGTCGGTCTCGAAATAATCCATCGCCCGGCTGGCGCCCCAGGCCCAGGCGCGCAACGCGCCCCAATCGTCCAACTTGCGCGGCTGCCCTTTGTTCACCAGCCCGATAATTCCTTCCGTCAACCCATCGCCCTTGTCCGCCTGCACGCTGGTGGGAATGTAGACCGCGTAGCCCCAACCCTTGGCCAGAACCTGCTGTTGCCACGTCGGTCCTTTGCTCCCTGCAGCCACCATCTCCGGAAACCGCTTGGCGATCATGGCCATCACTTCCGGACTGAAGCTCAACTCCATCATTACCGGCACTGGCCCAGATGCCGCTGCAGGCGTAGTCAAGGTAAGCTGAATATCCACCTTGACCGCCGGATACGCGGAATTGTCGACGTGCCCGACGAGCTGCTTCGTGATCACCGGCACGTCACCATTCTTTTCCTGGATGGTATTCGTGACTTCCCAAACGACTTTCGGTGTTTCTTTGGGCGCCCGACCGTAGATCTCGCGGTCATAGTCCTCGACAATCTCGGGCCGCCTCAGCTCCCACCACTCTTTCGCGGTCGTCACTTTCTTACCGTTTTTCAACGTCAACGGGTCGGGCAGCTTGGGATCGGGTTTAGCTTTCTCCTCGTCGTAGTTGGCTGCATTGGCAGACTTGGGATCGCCATCCGCACCTCGCCGCAGGGAAGTAATGTGAAGGAGATCCATCAGTCGTTGGTGATCTTGCTCCGCGGTTAAAGGAACGGGCGAAGGGGAGCTGCGAGCGTCTTGCGGCGCGGCGCCGAGGCCGCTGTGTATCGAATGAAGCAAAAATATCGACACCACTGCGCCACCAAACCAGCGCACCGACACACGTTTGGCCACGATTGCTCCCTCGCACTAGCTAGGATTTTCCAGAACGCAACGATGGTAACGCAGCGGGTTTTCGATGAAAAGCAACTTTACAGGCGACGGAACTAAGCGGTTGCAGCCCGAGCCTTGGCGCGCACTCCCGAAGCACTCCGGAAATTCCAAAGCTTGTGGTTTACGCTGACGGAAGACACTTCTTCCGCAGAAAATGGAATTTCCTTGTAGCCGCGAACCTCGATGATGTGACCCTCGCTGGTCACCACTTGATCGAACTTTCGGCCGTCCTGCAGCTCCACCGACACCACCTGATATCCTATGCCTGTCTCTCCGGCGCGCTTCAGGTGGTCGACAAGACTGCTGGGTATTGGAACTAAGCGTTTCATGATACTCCTTAGGGTTGGGAGCAATGCGGACGGGCTGATACTACATCTCTGGGGGGGCCGTGTCTACCCCGCTGTTGCGAACAAAAAGCGAAGAGAAATCTCATTTTTGCCCCCGCTGATTAGGCCTGCGCCAAGTGACTGCCTTTGAGGAAGTGGAGGAAACCTTGAATCCCTTGCCCTTTTCCGGTGGACCGGCTTACGCGATCCTTCGGCGCCTCGTGCTCTTTCTGCTCTAAGAACTAGCCCCCCGCTTCAGGGAAAGCCCATCCGCCGAAATCCTTGGGTGAACGAGCGACTTTTTCTACACCTCTGGGTTTGGGTCCGGCAACCGTGGGGGATGTCCGAGTGTGTCCAGTGGGAGCTTTCGGGCGTTTCTGCCGGTGGAAACGGCTAGCTCGCCTGGCCGTGGATGAAGACAGACAATCTGGAGGTTAGTCATGAAACGACTCATCGTCAGTGTGGTGGGTGCGATGGCGCTACTGGTATCGGCAGGGGGGATCCGTGCTCAGGATCAACTCGTTCCGGCCGGTACGCTGCTGCAATGTACGTTGGACGAGCCGAATTTCTCTTCGGCGACGGCTGCAGTTGGCGATCCGGTGTTGTGCCACTTGAGGACCACGCAGGAGTTCGGCAAGCCGCTGTTCCCCAGGGGCAGCATGCTTGGCGGACACCTGGAAGCGGAGAAGGACCCAGGCCATTTCGTAGGCAAGGGCTACCTCAAGATCACCTTCGACCGGATTATTCTGCCGAGCGGCGATCTCCCCGTGCCCGCGAAAGTGATTCAAGCGCGCGGGTACAAGGTGGACAAGGAAGGCGACATCGATGGCAAGGGCCACGCGAAACGCGATGTGGTTGAATGGATGTTCCCACCGCTTTGGCCCTGGAAAGTGATTAGTTTGCCGCTCCGCGGCCCCAGACCAACGCTGAAGGGCGAAGAGCCCCTCGAACTCCGGTTAATGGACGATATGGTCCTGCCACAAAGCCTAATGCATCCGGACCGTCCGCCTTACGCGGCCTCGCGGCAAAGCTCGTACAACGTAACGCCGCAGCCGAATGCGATGCAGCCGGCCGTGCAGAAGCCCGCGAGCCCCGCGGCGGCCAATCCTGCACCCCTGCAAATCCGCCCGCCGCAGCCCGGCGAGACGGGAACATGTGAACGAATTATTATTCTGGCTCTCAAGTCGAGCGAAACCTACGAAATCACCAAATACCAAAGGGACGGCGACTTGTTGATGTTCCAGGATGTAGACGGCCGTAAAGGCGGCGTGAACGTCAACGAAGTCGACTGGCGTAAAACGTCCGAGATGACAACGGCCGCCCGCTCGGCGGACAAGCCGTTGCTCTCGCGCCAGACAAATTGATCGAGTTGATTAGACAAACCTGAGGAAGTTTAGAGCTTTTCGTCCCCAACTGTTGCGTTGCGCGACAGCCGTTGGAGGTGTGTGAGCAGCGTAGGGTTCAGAAGGGAGATTTTGCCCCCACGCCGCAAAGTCACTATTGCGACTAGCCAATCGTCTATAATGCTTTCCTTCAGGGCTTTTTTGGCGGGAAATTGGTCTGCCCAGTTCAAGAAATTCTCGTTGCCCAGACTGGGACAGGAACCACCGATGATGACCCTCGAAGATTGCCCAATGGCCAGCCCGGCTCGCTCGCCCGTTGGATTGATGCTCTCGCGTTAAAACCTGGCGACCACGCCTTTCACCTCGGCTGTGGCGTCGGCTATTACACTGCCATCATCGCGGAAGTGGTCGGCCCGGGCGGCTGGGTCGTCGGTCTCGAACTTGAGCCCGGCCTTGCCGCGCGCGCCAAAGAAAACCTTTCCGCTTATCCAAACGTCACCGTACACGCGGGCGATGGCGCAGGCTTCGACCCCAGTCCGAGCGACGCTATCTTCGTAAATTGCGGTGTCACTCATCCTCAAACGATTTGGCTCGATCGTCTAAGCGACAATGGCCGCCTCGTCTTGCCCTTCACCATGGCCATAAACCCCACGCTTGGCCAGGGCATCATGACGAAAGTCGTCCGCGAGCGCGCCGGTTACTCCGCCGAGATGGTTTCGCCGGTCGCGATATTTTCCGGCGGCAACCTGCGCGATCCCGCGCTTGAGCCGAAAATGGCGCAGGCTCTGCGCTCCGGCGGCCTGCTCAAACTGAAGTCCGTCCGCCGCGATACCCACGAACCAGCAGACACCTGCGTTCTTCACGCCTCTGAAGTTTGCCTAAGCACGGCCGAACTGTCCGCAACCGCCAGTTCCTAGAACAAGCAAATCTCTTCAAAAAAAACTATTTGCATCTCTACTATACATGTAGTAGCTTGGCACACGAGCATAGTAGAGGAGCGAATGGCCAAACCCAAATTGACGAAGCTGGAACTGCAAATCATGGACGCGTTGTGGAGCCGCGGCGACGCTTCCATCCGCGAAATTCAGGAAACGTTCCCCGAAAAAGACAGGCCTGCCTACACCACGATTCAGACGACGGTCTATCGCCTCGAAGGGAAGAAAGCCGTGCGCCGCGTCAAGAAGATCGGCAATTTTCATGTTTTCGAGGCCGCCGTCTCGCGCGATGCCGCGCAGCGCAAGTTGATCGACGACCTGCTCGCGCTGTTTGGCGGAAGCACGCAGCCTGTGATGGCGCACCTGATCGAATCTGGAAAACTCACTCTTGAAGACGTAAAGGAAGCCGAGAAACTTCTGCGCAGGCTCGCCAGAAAGGACAAATCGAAATGAATGCGAACTCTTTGTCCGAGATGTGCAAAGCCATCGCTCCGGCGCTGGGCAATCACTTGTGGCAGTCCACTCTTTTCGCCATCGGTGCAGGATTGTTGACGCTTTTTTTGCGCAACAACCACGCGCGCACTCGCTACTTGCTTTGGCTGACTGCCTCCGTGAAATTCCTCATTCCTTTCTCGCTGCTGGCTGCTCTTGGAAGCCATATCGCCTGGTGGCGCAGCTCGGCGGCGAGCACCCTCGTTTATACGGCGATGGATCAGTTCAGCCAGCCCTTTTCGCCATCAGGAGTGTCTCAAATTTCTAAAGCCACGCCTGCCATACATCCCGCCGGTCTGCTCGATCTTCTTCCGGCAGTTTTGGCAGCGGTGTGGCTCTGCGGAATAGTGATTGTCGTCCTTGCCTGGTACGTTCGCTGGCGCCGAATTTCCGCGGTCATGCGGAATGCGGCACCCCTGCGTGAAGGAAGGGAAGTCGAAGCCCTGCGTCGGCTCGAGCGCGCAACCGGAATCTCCAAGCAAATCGAGATGCGGTTGTCACAGACCGCCCTCGAACCGGGGCTTTTCGGCATTGCGCGGCCGATCCTGGTATGGCCCCCTGGCATCTCCGCACGCCTCACCGGCTCTCACCTCGATGCGATTCTGGCTCATGAACTTTGCCACGTACGCCGTCGCGACAACCTGACTGCTGCCGTTCACATGGCTGTGGAAGCCATCTTCTGGTTTCACCCCATGCTCTGGTGGATGGGTGGCCGTTTGCTGGAAGAGCGCGAACGTGCCTGCGATGAACAAGTTCTCGAACTAGGCAGTGATCGGCAGATCTACGCCGAAAGCATTTTAAAAATCTGCGAATTCTGCGCGGGATCCCCGGTGGACTTCGTTTCCGGAGTCACCGGCGCCAATCTCAAAAAAAGGATTGTCAACATCATGTCTAAAAATGCTCTGCACAATCTGAATTTCAGCAAAAAGCTGCTGCTCAGCGCGGCTGGACTTACAGCAGTCTCGTTACCCCTCGTGTTTGGCATTGTTCGCGCTCCTCAGATCCGGGCTGCGTCGTTTCGGACGACCGGCCTACCGTCGCGTTCCTTCGAGGTCACCTCGGTTCAGGCGAGCGCTGCCAGAAACGATGGCACGACGGTCAGACTGATTCCCGGCAAGCTAACCCTGGCAAACTGGACGACAAGATCGCTCCTTGTCTATGCGTATGACGTTGGGGCGGATCACATCGTTGGAGGGCCTACTTGGATCGACTCCGAACGCTACAATATTGACGCCAACGTCGACGACTCACTTGCTTACGACACTGGAAAGCTGATCGACGCCAACGTGGCCGGGAGATTTCCTCCCGGGTTGAAGCACGATCAACTCAAGTTAACGGTTCAGTTAATGCTCGCGGATCGCTTCAAGCTGAGTCTGACCCACGAAACAAGGCAGGTCCCCACCTACGCGCTCGTCATCGCGAAAAACGGCCCCAAATTTCACGAGGCAAAGCCTGGCGACACGTACTCCAACGGAATCATCGGCCCCAACGGCCTTCCTGAGGGACCCCACAGGGGCGCTGGGCAGAACGGCCATCTGACGGCTCAAGCGCTATCGATGTCAAGCGTGGCGATGGCATTGTCGCGACAGCTGAACCGCACGGTTTTGGATAAGACGGAACTGACGGGCGACTATGATTTCACATTGGAGTGGACACCAGAGCAAGACTACGCCGCACACGGATCCTCCGTGACCTCAATCTTCACAGCGATTGAGCAGCAACTCGGCCTGAAATTGGAACTGCAAGAAGTCGCGACCGATTTTCTCATTATCCATCATGTCGAGAAATCTGCCGAGCCGGTAACCCAGACCGTAGGCGCTCCTGAGCCCTCGTTCCAGAGCGTTTCGGTCAAAACAAACACAACGAACACGCCGATGGCTGGATTTTCCATCAAAGGCAAGGATTTTAGCGCCGCTATATTCAAGCCCGATCGATTTATGGCCACCAATTACACTCTGCGTCAGCTCATTCGGCTGGCTTATGGAGTTCAGGATTCACAGACTGTGGGAGGGCCCGATTGGATCAACTCGGAAAAGTACGACGTGGACGCTAGACTCGATCGCTCGGTGGTTGAAGAGCTAAACAGGATGGGTACGGAACAAGGCAACTCGGCGCGGCTTCGCATGATCCAGTCACTTTTGGCCGATCATTTCAAGCTGGCGCTCCATCGCGAAACAAAAGAGCTGCCCGGCTATGTGCTGGTCGTCGGCGACGGCGGTCCCAAGTTGCAAACGGCAAAGGCAGGCGACACATATCCCGATGGAATGAAGGGTCCTGACGGCCGCCCTGTTGGAACGGGCTATTTTGAACCGGAAAAAGGAAAGATCATATTTCAAGGGAGACCTCTCTCCTCCCTTGTCCAATACTTGTCGGACCGGCTAGGCCGAACAGTTGTCGATAAGACGGGCCTTGCTGGAAACTACGACTTCGCGCTGGAGTGGGCGCCAACCTCGCCCGAAGCCTCCAGTCCGTCGGTCCTCGCTGCCGTTCAGGGAGAGCTCGGCTTAAAGCTTGAAGCACAAACTACGGCGACCGAGGTGATCGTGATCGATCGCGCCGAGAAGCCTTCGGAAAAATAGGCTCCCCGGGCGCGCATTCACGAGCGAAATCGCTCGATCGCCCCCGAATTTACTGCGGTTTCGGAAGCTGCAAAAGCATACCGTTGCCCGATCCGGTCTCGACTGTGGGCAACTGGCCGTTCCATTTGTCGATCAGCGCGCGACTGTTTTCGATGCGGCGCAATTCCAGAAGTTGCGGCGTCAGCGAATTTTGTCGGATGCGGTTGGCATCGGCTTCGCCTTGCGCGCGCGTTACCAGCGATTTGGCGTCGCCTTCGGCTTCCGCAATTTTCTTGGCGGCTTCGGCTTGCGTCGTCTGCAGTTCGTTTCTGGCTTGCTCCGCCTTTTGAATGGCCTGCGCTTTTGCTGTGATCGCCGTCGCAATCACCGACGGCACGCGGGGCGCTCCGATGAAGCCGAACTGCTGCACGCCCACGCCCACCGGCGACATTTTCAGCTCTATCTGCGACTGCACCTTGTGCAGAAACTCGGCTTTTTTCTCTCCGTAAATGTCTTCCACAGTGTACGTGGACGCCACCTCGTTCAGCGAGTTGCGCACTACATCTCGCAGAATTCCGTGCGTAAACGTATCCATGTCCGACACACGGTATTTCACGTAGAAGTCCGGCACCTTCGTCGGCTCGATCGCATACGAAAGTGAAACGTCCACGAAAATTTCCATGCCCTCCTTCGAGTTGAACCCCATCTCCTCATTGATGGGATGCCCTTCATTCACATCTTTCGTCCACTTCACGGTTTGCACGTACGTCGGGAATTCAATGATCTGCGTGCTCAGCGGGGAGTACACCACCCACCCGGTGCGCACCGGTATCTCGGACGCCCCCCGCTGATTTCCTGCGAGGTTGATCTGTACCCCCACGTGTCCCGGTTCAATGCGCGTCACGCGAACCAGGAATAATCCCAGCAGGAACAAAACGAGAAGCGCGCCAATCGCAATCACCCCTAACTTCAGGAACGGGCCCGCTTGTTTCATCTCGAACGCCGCGTCATCCCGCCGGCCGCCCTTATTGAACATATCCATACAATTGCTCCCTCCGCGAGAGACCAGATTTGCTCTTCGCTATGTAGCTTGAGTTTGTCACCCACTACGTTAGGAAGTCATGATGCTCTAACTCTCGGATAATAGGTAGCCTTTGCATGGTTAGGGAGCAGGGCCCGTGGGGTGCGAGCTGACGTGCGCTCTGAGGAGCCTGTTTCCCATAAGTATTCATTCTAAAGGTAGTTAAAGTCATTTATTTTGATACACATCTGCAAGTATTCATTCTAAGTGACTTATCTTTCCCTCCCCGAACCGCCCTCAGCAGCCCGGGATTCACGCGCTTTCCGGCTTGACAGTCGTTTCTCTATAGGTAGAATAGATACCGGTAGCCAGGCTAGGTGTCAACCATGCCCACGGAAAAAAACGATCTGCATCGCGGTACTCTCGACATGCTCATCCTCAAGGTGGTCGCCGCAGGCCCTCTTCACGGCTACGCCATAGCCCAGCGCCTCCAGCAAATGTCGAAAGACTATTTTCAGGTGCCGCAAGGTTCGCTCTATCCCGCGCTGCATCGTCTAGAAGAGCGCGAATGGGTCGACGCCGAGTGGAAAGACACCAGCACCGGCCGCGAAGCCAAGTTCTACAAGCTGACCGCCAAGGGCAAAAAGCAGCTCGAAGCGGAAGTTCTCGGCTGGGAACGCCTTTCCGACGCAGTCTCACTGATTCTTCGCACCGCCGACTGAGGAAAGTTCATGCGCTGGCTACGCCGCCTCGGCAAAAAACCACTCGTCGAGAAACGGCTCGACTCCGAGCTGCAATTCCACCTTGAGCAGCAAATTGCCGATTACATCGCCTCCGGTATGTTGATCGAAGAAGCCCGCCGCCGCGCCAACCTTGAATTCGGCGGCATCGAACGCTTTAAGGAAGAGTGCCGCGAAACGCACTGGGAAAACCGGCTCGAGCTTTTGCTGCATGATTTGCAATTCGCGCTGCGCGGCCTTCGCAAAAATCCCCGCTTCACGCTCGCCGCCGTTCTTGCGCTGGCCCTCGGCATTGGCGCTTCGACGGCGATCTTCAGCGTCATCTACAACGCGCTGGTCGCTCCGTTTCTTACAAAGATCAAGGCCGTCTCGTCACTCTCCGCGTGCACGACCTCGATCAGCGCGGCGATGGCGAAGGCGACTTCCGCGGCCTCATGAGTTATCCGGAGTTGAAGGATTATCTGGAGCAGAACCACGTCTTCGACGCGCTCATTGCGAATTGCGAGATCGATGTGGTCTACGATTCGGGCGATAATAATAATTACGTCTCCGCAAATTACGTAACGCCAGGAACGTTTGAACTCTACGGCGTGGCTCCGCTTCATCATCGGCGCGCGCATTGCGCCCAACTACCGCGAAGATTACCCGACGCACTTCCACGTTGGCGTTGAATCGTTCGTGCATGCGGTGGTCGGGCGGGGATTTCGCAGAACACTGTGTGGCGCAGGACCGCGAGCAAGCCGCGCTCTGGTATCGCAGGGCGGCGGAGAGCGGCCTGGCTCAGGCGCAGAATAATCTCGCGGATTTGTATTTGCGCGGAGAAGGAGTGGCTCGCGATGAAAGGGAGGCCTTCTCCTGGTTTCAAAAAGCCGCACAGCAGGGCCATACGGGCGCGCGCATCATGCTTGGTTCGATGTATGCCGAAGGCCGCGGCACGGCCAAAAATGTGCAAGCTGCGTACGAATGGATCAGCGCGGCGTCTCTGCAGGGCGACACGCGCGGAAGTGGCGTTCTCAGGGAACTAGAACAGCGACTCACCGCCAAGCAAGTCGCCCAATCTAAAGTGTGCGCGGCGGCGCTGGCGAAATCGTCAAACCAGCAACGCAACGCCGAGGTTGCGCTTTTACACTAACGTGTCGATTTCTAGCTTGGCGGAATTCGCTTCTATAGTGGCGCAGCATGCTGCGCCACTATAAGCAATGGTGATCCATGTTGGGACTTTTCAATGCGCGGTTGTGGTTTTGGTTTGGCTGAGTTCATGCAAGAAACTTTTGCCGTGCGGAATGGCGCCGCCGAAATTTTCGGCGATGGTTTGCCCCATGTCGGCTAGTGTTGCGCGGACGCCGAGATTTACGCCCGCGCCGCTGGCCGGGGAATACGCCAGAATCGGCACGTACTCGCGCGAATGGTCGGTGGTGGCCCAGCGCGGATCGGGATCGCAGCCGTGGTCGGCGGTAATCATCAACAAATCCGAGGCATTCAATAATTTCAAGAAGGGGCCAAGCATGCGGTCGAACTCTTCAAGCGATTCAGCGAAGCCTTCGACATCTTTGCGGTGGCCATAGAGCATGTCGAAATCGACGAGATTGCAGAAAATCAAGCCGCTCCTTCGTTCCTGCAAGGCCGCAGCCAACTTGGCCATGCCGTCGGCGTTGCCCGTGGTGGTGACGTACTTTTCAACGCCGCGGGCGTTGTAAATGTCATGAATTTTGCCGATACCAAAGACTGGCACGCCGCGTTCGGCTAGCACATCGAGCAACATCGGCTTGGGCGGATCGACAGCGTAATCGTGACGGCGTGTCGTCCGTGCGAAGTGTCCAACCGTTCCCGCAAAAGGCCGAGCAATCACGCGCCCAACGCGATGTGGCCCGTCGAGCAATTTGCGGGCAATCTCGCACATGCGATAGAGATCGGCGATAGGGATGACGTCCTCATGCGCGGCAATCTGAAAGACACTGTCTCCGGACGTGTAGACGATGGGCTTTCCCGTGCGTACATGTTCTTCGCCGAGTTCTTTGATGATCTCGGTTCCTGAGGCTGGCTTGTTGCCCAGCGTTTCGCGGCCAATCTGTTTTTCAAACTCCGCGATCAAATCTCGAGGGAATCCGTGCGGATAGGTGGGGAAGGCCTGGTCCAGCCAAACGCCCGCCATCTCCCAATGGCCAGTCGTCGTATCTTTTCCAGGGGAGTGGGTTGCGCCTTTGCCAAAAGCGCCGCCCGGCGAAGGTGCAGCGGGCAGATGCGCAAGGGGAGCAATATTCGCGAGCCCGAGCCGCACCAGATTGGGCAGCGACAGCGGGCGCGATTCGGCGATGTGTCCAAGTGTCGTTCGTCCCACATCGCCATAGTCCGCGGCATCCGGCAACTCGCCGATGCCGACGCTGTCCAGGACAATCCAGATAACTCGTTCAAATTTCGACATTGTCGTTCCTTAATGGCGTTCTCAAAGGGCTGTTTTGGCATCCGCAATGCGCTGGCCCAACGCCGCACTCTAGCACATTGGTAAGGCGCTTCCGTGCCTCGCCGTTGACCATCTCTTGGGGCGTCCGTATCCTCAGAAAGAACAACTTCCTACGAATCGCTGAACTTTTTTGCTTATCTCTGCGTATTAGAGAGTGAAGAGGTGTGTGATGGCTCAAAACAATCCTCCCCGGCGCTCTTCCCTCGTTATTCCGATTCTTCTGATTGCGGCCGGCGGGCTAATCCTATACAGCAACTGGCGCCCTTCCTTTGACCCTTGGCCGATCCTATGGACCTATTGGCCGCTCATCCTCATCTTCATCGGCGCGGGGAAAATCTACGATAGCTGGAAGCGCGGCAAGAATCCGGAGGATGCTTCGAGAGGTTCTTCTGCCGGCGCAAGTGTCGGGGCGATTGTCTTTGTTATCGTCCTTTTGGTGATTATGGGTAGCGGGAAGAGAATCAACCGCTGGCGCGGGGGCACCGTCTATGCCATGCAGCACCAGTCCCGCACCGTTGACCGCGGAGCGGCCAAGAGCGTTCGCGCTACTTTGGATATGGGCGCGGGCGACATCAACCTAAGTGGGGGTTCGAGCCACCTTTTGGAAGCTGATTTCGACTATCGCTCGTCTTCCGGCACGCCGAAAGTGGACTATTCCATCTCCGGAACCACCGGCGAACTGCGCATCTCGCAGGACGACGATAATCAAATCCGTACGAGCTCCGACAACCACTGGACGCTCCATTTTGCCAATGACGTTCCGCTGGAAATCAAGATCGACATGGGCGCCGGCCACGGCAACCTGCGGCTCCGCGACATCGCTGTGACTCGGCTGAATCTTGACATGGGCGCGGGGCAGGTCGATGTCGATCTCACTGGCGACCGCAAATCCGACCTCACCGCGGACATCGAAGGCGGCGTGGGTGAAGCCAATATCCGCCTCCCGAAAAATGTCGGAGTCATCGTGCATGCCAGCGGCGGGCTCGGTACCATTGATGCTCACGGCTTGAAGCATGATGGCGACGAGTACACCAACGAACTCTACGGCAAGTCACCCGTGACCATTCACCTCAAGGTCGAGGGCGGGGTAGGGCGCATCGTTCTGACGCAAGAGCCGTAATTGCCGCAAAGCTGCAGAGGATGAGTGCAGGGGTGGTTCTAACGAACCCTGTTTGCTCCCGTTTTCCCCTGGCCGTATAATTAAAAGTTTAGGCAGCACGTCTTAAGCGCGCTGTCTGAGCTTCCCCTTGGCTACCAAACAACTGACACCGGTGCTCAGCGAACAAGAGGCTATCCGCGTCCGCGGCGCCCGCGTTCATAACCTGCGCAACGTCACGGTCGAAATCCCCCACAACGCCATCACGGTGGTTACGGGTGTCAGTGGTTCCGGCAAGTCCTCGCTTGCCTTTGACACCGTCTACGCTGAGGGGCAGAGGCGCTACGTCGAGTCTCTTTCGTCTTACGCACGCCAGTTCCTGGAGCGGATGGAAAAGCCGGATGTCGACGAAATCTCGGGCATCGCTCCGGCGGTGGCCATTCGCCAGAAAAACTCGACGCGCAATCCGCGTTCGACGGTGGCCACTTCGACGGAAATCTACGATTACCTACGTTTGCTCTTTGCCCGGTGCGGGCAAACGTTTTGTATCAAGTGCGGAGCGGAAGTACGCCGCGACAGCCCCGACGAAATTGCCACGCGCGTTCTTTCGCTTGCCGGTGGCCGCCGCTTTTACATTATGTATCCGCTGCGTATCGCTCAGCCGCAGGGCGCGACAGGCGGAGCGCGCCGCGTCCCCAAGAAAAAGACGCCAGCGCCTCCGGCGGAATTGCTAAAGCAGGCCCTCGGAGATATTCAGAAGCGAGGCTTCAACCGGCTGTATCAGGACGGGCGCGTACACGAATTTTCTTCTCCGGAAACGCTTCTCGACGTCGATTTCTCGAAGCCCGTGTACGTGTTGGTCGATCGCCTGACCGTCAATCCGGAATCTCGCTCGCGGCTTACGGACTCGATTGAAATCTGTTATCGCGAAGGCGGAGGCGAAGCCATCCTCGAATTCATCGCGGACGCCGCCGGCAATCGCGCCGAACTCCTGATGTTCAACGAGCGCTTCGAGTGCAAGAACGACGGTACGCTCTATCAGGAGCCGGAGCCGCGGCTTTTTTCGTTCAACAATCCTTATGGAGCCTGTCCGCGCTGCCAGGGATTTGGCAATACGATTGATTTCGATCTCAACCTCGTGGTGCCAGATTCCAGCAAGTCACTGGACGAAGGCGCGATCGAACCGTGGACCAAACCGCGATACCGCGCACTCCTACAGGACGTGAAGAAATGGGCGCGTGGCCGCGGCATCCCGCTTACTGTACCGTGGCGGCAGCTCACTCCCGAGCAGCGCCGGTTGGTGCTCGAAGGCGATCCCGAAAACGATTTTGAAGGGGTGAAAGGCTTTTTCAATTGGCTCGAGCGCAAGAAATACAAACTCCACGTGCGCGTTTTTCTGAGCCGATATCGCGGATACGCCACGTGCCCGGATTGCAGTGGAACACGCCTTCGCGCCGAAGCCCGCGCCGTTCGCGTTGCGGGCCGCTCCATCACAGAGCTTTGCAAACTGACCGTGAAGGAGGCGCGAGTCTTCTTTTCAACGCTGGCGCTTTCCGAATCGCAAGCCAAAGTCGCCGAGAAGATCCTGGAAGAAATTCGCACGCGGCTGCAATTTCTGGATGAAGTTGGTCTCGACTACCTCACGCTGGATCGCCTCACCTCAACCCTCTCCGGCGGCGAATCCCAGCGCATTCAACTAGCCACTTCACTCGGCTCGCATCTTGTTGGCGCGCTTTATGTACTAGACGAGCCGTCCATCGGCCTGCATCCGCGCGATACGCAGCGCTTGATCGACATCCTCAAATCGCTGCGCGATCTCGGCAACACCGTGCTCGTGGTGGAGCACGACCCGGACACCATTCGCGCCGCTGACCACGTCATTGACCTCGGCCCCGGCGCCGGAGAGCTCGGCGGCAAGCTTCTTTTTGCCGGCAACTACGAGGGCATGCTTGCCGACCATAAATCTTTAACTGGCCGCTACCTCAGCGGGGAACTCGCGATCCCCGTACCAAACATTCGCCACAAGCCCACCGGCAAATTTCTCCGGCTCTACGGCGCGACGCTCCACAATTTGCAAAATGTTGACCTGATGATTCCGTTCGGCACTCTCACTGTCGTGACGGGAGTAAGTGGCTCGGGAAAATCCACGCTCATTCACGATGTTCTTTATCGCGCGCTCGCCGCCAAACGCACGGGAGGCAGCGTAAAAGAATTCTGCGACCGGCTCGAAGGTGATGCGGATATCCGGGAAGTCGTCATCGTCGATCAATCGCCGATCGGGCGCACGCCGCGCTCGAATCCCGCGACGTATCTCAAAGCCTTCGACGCCATTCGCGAAGTTTTCGCGGCTACGCCAGACGCCAAGCGGCGCGGTTTCACCGCGGGCCATTTTTCGTTCAACGTGCCGGGCGGCCGCTGCGAAACGTGCCAAGGCGACGGCACCGTCACGGTAGAAATGCAGTTTTTGGCCGATGTCGAGTTAGTGTGCGAGGAGTGCCGCGGCACGCGTTTCAAGACCAGCGTGCTCGAAGTGCGTTATCGCGGAAAGAATGTTCACGAAGTCCTGGGTCTTACCGCGCGCGAGGCGCTGGCGTTTTTCACCGGCGTTCCGAAAGTTGTCTCCAAGCTCCGCATCCTGAATGAAATCGGCCTCGGTTATCTGCGCCTCGGCCAATCCGCCACGACGCTCTCCGGCGGCGAAGCGCAGCGCTTGAAACTCGCCGCGCACCTCGCTCGCACAGAAAATCAGGGCATTCTCTACATCCTGGACGAGCCGACCACCGGCCTGCATTTCGACGACATCGCCAAATTGCTCTCGGCGTTTCGCAAACTTCTCGAATCCGGTGCATCACTTCTTGTCATCGAACACAATCTCGACGTCATCAAATCCGCCGACTGGCTGATTGATCTCGGGCCCGAAGGCGGCGATCAAGGTGGCAAAATCGTTGCGACCGGAACTCCGGAGCAAGTTGCGCGCAACCTGCAATCCTACACGGGTCGCTTCCTGGCCCGCGTCCTCAACGGGAACGGTCAGGCAAAGCGTTCCGCCAATGGTGCATCCAAGTCCGTAGCGCCTTCAGGTACAATCGCAAATGGCGCCGGAAATCCTCCGCCCGAACAATGAGTCTTGCAAGTTTCTCCAGATGCGCCGCACTCGTGGTTCTCTTTGTAGTGGTGCTGCATGCTGCGCCTCAGTCGCGCGCCGTGTCTCCCGCGAGCGCTCCGTCCGCTCAACAAAAATCCAGCCAGCCACAATCCCGCACGCAAAAGCTTGCAAATCCCCTCAACGATCTGCTGGACGAAGCCCAAAAGGACATCGACAACAACCAATTCCAAGCGGCCGTCGTTCCGTTGCAAAAATTCATCGCCGAAGAGCCCGACATTGCCTGGGCCCACTTCCAACTCGCGTACGCCTACACCGCGCTTAAACGCCCCGACGAAGCCCGCGCCGAATACGAACGCGCTACGACGCTCGATCCCAAAATGTCCGAGGCATTTCTGAATTTAGGCATTCTTTTGACCGAGAAAGATCCCGCCGCTGCCGTCGCGCCGCTGCGGCGAGCGGTCGATCTCCTCCCCGCGCAAAGCCGGCCGCGTTTTCTTTTAGGACTCGCGCAAGAGCGCTCTGGCGACATCCCAGCCGCCACCGACTCCTATGAAGCAGCCCTGCGTCTCGACCCCCGCGACGTGGAAACAGTCATTCACCTGGGCAATCTTTATGTTGGCCTAAAGCGCTACGCTGACGCGGAATCGAAATTCCGCGCTGCTCTCGCACTCGAACCCAAGTCCTCGCCCGCACTCCTTGGACTTGCACAGACCCTCGACGCGCAAAAAAAGCCCGAGGCCGCCGATGCGTATCGTGATTATCTCGCTGCAAACCCTGACAATCCCGCCGCCCGTTCGCGCCTGATCCATTGGCTCCTCGATCAAAAGCAATATGACGCCGCGATCGCCGAACTCGACCGCTCCGAAGCCGGCAAGCCGCCCACGCTCGATTCACTCCGCTCCCGCGCCGACATCCTGATTGCGCAAAAAAAATGGGACGATTCGATCGACACCCTTCGCAAAGCCATCGCGCTCGCTCCCAACGATGCGCAACTCCACGGAGGTCTGGGCCGCGTCTATATGCAGAAGCGCGATTTCCCCTCCGCCGAAAAAGAGATCAAGGCTGCGCTCCAGCTCGACCGAAACAATCTCGCCTACTGGAAAGATCTCAGCTCCACCTACTATCTCGGCGGGAATTTCCCGGCTACCCTCGCCACCCTGGACCTCATTGCGAAAGCGGAAACTCCAGGCCCCGGCGAGTGGTTTATCCGCGCGCTCTGCTACGATAAGCTGAACCAGCCAAAGCCTGCGCTCGAAGCTTACGAGAAATTTCTCGAGCTCGATCAGGACAAGAACCCCGACCAGGTCTGGCAAGCGCAGCAGCGCAGCAAAGTCTTGCGCCGCATGCTGGATCAGAAAAGGTAATTGCATGAGGCCGCGCGTGACGCGACGCGTTGCAGTGCCAATTCTGGTGGCCGCACTGAGCGCCGCCGTTCTTGCTGCGGACAAGCTCAGCGAGCTGCAGGCGCGTTTTGACAGCGAAACAAATGGAGTCCACAAGGCGAAGATGTTGCAAAAGCTTGGCGACGCCGAATTCGAAGAGGCCAGCCGCGCCGAAAAATCGGGCGACTACTCGACCGTGGGTTTGATCATGGAAAAGTACAGAGATAATGTCCGCGCGGCTTCGCAGGTTCTCGAAAAGGAAAATCCCGACGGCGAGCGTCATCCCGGTGGCTACAAGCAGCTCGAAATGCACGTTCAAAAAGGCCTGCGCCAAGTGGACGAAATCCTGATCGTTGCCCCGGAGGAATACAAGCCGCCGTTGCAGCTCGTTCGAAAAGATCTTTTGAGTCTCGATGACGAACTGCTGCGGTTTCTCTTTCCGCGGCGCCACGAGAACAAGTCGCAAGCGCCGCCATCACCGGCGCCGAAACCTCCTGAACCGGAAGTGCACTCATGAGACTGCGTATCTTCCTTTTGTTTGTTTCCATTTTCATTTGTAGTGCCGCCTCGGCGGTTCGCGCGGAAGCACCGGCTCAGCAGAAAGACTATCTCTCGGGCGTAGAGGCCGACAAAATCCGGGAAGCGGAGACTCCCAACGAGCGCATCACGCTTTTCCTGACGTTCGCCGATGACCGCTTGAAAAAACTCCAGTACGAATTGGAACACCCCTCTCAGACCAACCACGTCGAAATGATCAATTCGCTTTTGAACGCGTATGTTGGGTGTGTGGACGATGCCGCCGACCTTATCCAGCTTGGAATTGAAAAGCAGCAGAACATCCGCAAGGGCATCGACCTGATGGCTTCTCGCACCAAAGAGTTTCTCGTTACTTTGCAGAAGATCCCGACGGACGCGCCTGACGCCGAGCTCTACAAGGATAATCTCAACGACGCGATGGAAGGCACTCGCGACGCCTCCCGCGAAGCCGAAGCCGCCAAGAAAAATGTCGCTCCCCCGCCGGTGCGGCGAAAGAAATGAATCTAGCAAAGCAATTAGCGCCTGCGCAGCAAGGAATGTCGGCGAACGAATTGCCCGCGGCCAGGCAATTGACCTTGGTGCTCGATCGGAAACCGCCGATCGAACTTGCCTCAGCGAAGCCATCCGCCACGAAGAAGAAACGTACGACGCAAGTCCGCGCAAGTTCTGCGGTTCCAGGAGGAGCGGCACTCTTTCAGCGTGTATTCACGCGGCTCGGCTGCGACGGTCGGCCGCCGCGCTTCCGCGTAGATTTCTATCCCTACGCTAGTCTGGTGCTCACGATCCGTCGGCGCGAAGATTTGGTTTATGTACGCTTCTCGGATCTGCTGCAACGCGCGCCGCTTGCGGTTTTGGAAGGCGCTGCGGCGCTCCTTCTCTCGCGCGTCTATCGACGCAAAGCGCCCCGCGCGTTAGTCGAGCCCTATTTACACTACGCTCGATCCAATCGCACACGCAGCCGCATCAGCCGCATGCGCCGCGGACGCGTTCGGCTCGCAACAACAGGGCCGCGCGGCCGTCACTTTGATTTGGAGAAAATGTTTGAGGACCTCAACAAAAAATATTTCGCTGGAAATCTGCGACGGCCGCACATCGGCTGGAGCATGCGAAGCTGGCGACGCCAATTCGGCTGCTACGATCCCGGCCCGAATCAAATCCTGCTAAACCGCCGCATGGACCATCCCCACGTTCCGCAAGTCGCCGTCGAGTACGTCCTCTACCACGAAATGCTCCACGTCAAACATCCCACGCGCCGCTCCGGCTGTAGCCTCGTTTCGCATTCCCCCGAATTCCGCGCCGAAGAAAAACTCTTCAGCGATTTCGTCCGCGCCCGCCGCATCCTTGACCATCTCGCGCGCTGACTTCGCAAGTGACACGGTATGGGCGGCATAGCGCCTCTGTCGTCGCGGGCGTCAGTGTGATGCTCTCGGATTTTGGTTGACTGCGGTCACCCGCAGGAGCATACCTGCTCCTGCCGCAATCTTGAGGTTTCCTTCGTCCGAAGCTAAGACGATGACGCCCACGGGGTCGCTCCGGCCGGCATGCGCGATGCGAATATGCTCGAGGCGGTAGGTGCCGCACGCATCGGACGAGAAAACCCACAGCGCTTGCGGACTAGCATTCCGGTCTACGGCGCCTCGGCACTTCGTGCCTTCCTTGGCCCTGACTTGGCCCAGGACTCCGTCCTTTAGAGATTTTCCAACGACGTCATTCGGGTCAGTGCTGGTTGTGACGGGACCGCCGAACCCGTATACGACATCGCCGCCCACTTGGACGGTCGTCAAAGCGAAGTAATTGTCGCCTTGTCCGGGAGCCGTCGTCGGTGTCTGTGCCTCGGAGACCCCCATGAATCCGGCTATGGCTCGAAGGTTTGTAGTAATCGGGATGGTCTTGTGTGACGATACTAATTTGTCGAACTGGATGGAGATGCGACTCTCCGTACCGTTGCCTGCTGGATTCACTTCCACAATGTGCCCGATAACCCTACTCCCCGCCCGTATCCTCGCGCCGGACGATAACCGAATGTCCTGCATGACCCTGCCAGTGATCTCCTGACCGGGTTTGCACTTGGCAGATGAAATTGTGGAGTTCAGGCGTACAGGCAGAATCGTCCCACTCGGAACGGCGAGCGCGCTTTCGTTTGCTTAACCTGGCTGGACAGCTAGCGTTGTGAGGATCATTGCTAGCAGAGAGAGGCTGAATGAGTCTCCAAAACCGTGCTTTCTTTTTGAAGCTTTCATCATTGCCTCCCACAAAAATCGGGCGATTTGCGGGCGGGTCGTTCTTCTGGCAGGAGAGGATCCCGTCCTAGTTTAAAGATTTCTTCTCTTTCTCGACGTCCTTATAAAGCTTGTCGATCTTTTTCTGGATTTTGTCTTTGTCATCGGCCGTCGGGAACAAGTCCAAATAGCGCTTGTAGGATTTGATGGCCTGTTTCTTCATGCCTTTTTTCTCTTGCGCTTCGGCTAAGTAGCGGAAGGGAACGGCGTAGCCCGGCTTGGCAAGAGTGGCGTCTTGAAAGCGGTCGATAGCGGCATCTACGTCGCCTTTGTGCATGTAATAGATGCCGACCTGCATGTCTCTTTCCGCGCGCAGCGGGTCCCAGGTCGGCTGGTCCGGAGCACTTTGCGTAGCATTGTCGGCATTGGTCTTTGGCGGTTTCGGTTTCTCCGGGGGAGTTGCGGGCTTATCCGGCGGAGGTGGCGGTGGATCCTGCGCAGAATCTCGCGTCGGCAGGCTCAGCAGCGCAAACCCAACGAAAACGACGCCAAGCACGTGTTGTAGTCCTCTTCCCATAATGTTCGTTAGATGCGCGCCTTCACTCCGCATGTTGCAAACTCTCCCTTGTCCACCCACCGGCACAAGTTTTTCACGGGTCACGGAACACGGGTCACGGGTCACGTCCCACAGCCCCACTTTACAATTCTAGTATGATGGCAGTTGGCGGTTAACTGTAAATTCCGCTCTGCATTCCTATGGAACCCCGAGAAATAGCGGATCTGCTGCCGGAGAGCCCCGGCGTCTATTTGTTCAAAGACGCCGGCGGCAACGTCCTTTATGTTGGCAAGGCGGCGTCGCTACGCAGCCGCGTGCGCTCGTATTTTCTTGAATCGAGCTGGGTGAACGCCAAGACCGGCTCTCTCGCGCGCGAAATTGCCGACCTCGAGACCATTCTCGTTGGCAATGAACGAGAAGCGCTCGCTCTCGAACACAATCTCATCAAGCAGTATCGCCCGAAGTTCAACGTCATGCTTCGGGATGACAAGACCTATCCGTACATCAAATTCACTGCCGCGGAGAAATATCCGCGGGTCTATTTCACGCGGCGTATCAAGAAAGACGGATCGCTCTATTTCGGCCCCTATTTTCCTGCGGGCCTCGCGCGGCGCATTCTTCATTTTGTGCACAAGCGGTTTCTCGTTCCGAGCTGCACCGTCGATCTCACGCGCAGCCATCCGAGACCGTGTCTGCAGTACTACATCAAGCGCTGCCTCGGCCCTTGCGTCACGGGCCTCACTACCGACGACCGCTACGCGGAAGCCGCACGCGATGTTCGGCTTTTTCTGGAAGGCCGGCGACACGACCTTATCAAAAGCCTTGAAGCGCGCATGACGGCTGCTGCGGAGAAGGAACAATTCGAGCAGGCCGCTGCTTACCGCGATCTGCTTCGCACGCTCGAAGATATCGAAGAGCGCCAGCGCATTGCCTCGGCGCAAGGCGACGACACCGATGTGCTCGCCTATTACGCCGAGCCACCTCTCGTCGCCGCAAACCTATTTCACTTGCGCGGTGGCCGCGTTGTCGACCGCCGCGAATTTTATTGGGAGGACCTCGACGAATTCGATCCTCAGGAATTTGTCCCCTCGCTTCTGAAGCAGCTTTATTTAGAAGCGGAATATCTCCCGAAAGCGATCCACGTGCCGATTGATTTTGAAGATCGCAAACTGCTCGAGGATACTCTTGCGGAACGCGCAGGACACAAAGTCGAAATCTTCACGCCGCAGCGCGGCAGCAAGCGTTCCTTTCTGGATTTAGTGGAAAGCAACGCAAAGCACTCGTTCGAACAGCGCTTCCGCGTCATGAAGCCCAACTCGAAAGCCATCGGCGAAGCGCTTCAAAATGCTCTAAATCTTCCCGAAGAGCCGCACCGCATCGAGAGCTTCGATATTTCTCACATTCAGGGAACAGACACAGTCGCGTCCATGGTCGTCTGGGAAAACGGCCACATGAAAAAATCCGACTATCGCAAATTTATCATTCGCGGGGAAGAAGGGCGCGGGGATCAAGCCGGAAACGGGATTCCCTATTCGAAGAACGACGACTTCGCGAGCATGCGCGAAACCGTAACCCGGCGCTACCGCCGCCTGCAAGACGAAAAGAAACCTCTGCCCAGCTTGATTCTCATCGACGGAGGAATCGGCCAGCTTCACGCCGCCGCGCAAGCGCTCGACGCGCTGCAAATTATCAATCAGCCGCTCGCCAGCATCGCCAAAAAAGAAGAAATTCTTTACGTCTACGGACAGGAGGACGAGCCCATCGTTCTCGAGCATCACTCGCCGGTGCTCCATCTCATCCAGCAGATTCGCGACGAGACGCACCGTTTTGCCGTCACCTTCCACCGCGAACGCCGCGCCAAACGGCAAACAAAATCCGCACTCGACGGCATTCCCGGAGTTGGTCCGCGCACTATGCAAAAACTCCTTCGCGAATTCGGCAGCGTCGCGAACCTGCGCCGCGCCGGCCTAGAAAAAATAAGCACGATCATTCCGCGCAAAACCGCCGAGAGACTGTTCGAACGGCTAGGCGCGGCGCGTTCGAACGCAGAATCCGCCGATAACCAGATTGAATAAGTCATACCGGTTAGCCCGTATTGCGCGGGCAGTGCCGCTATGTTACGGTTTTTGTGGAGGTTCTCATGGCGGACAATGTTGGTTCCAAGGTCACCTATTTCCTCGTGGGGCTCGGCGTAGGCGCGCTGGTTGGCATTTTGTTTGCCCCGAAATCCGGAGAAGACACGCGCGAGTATCTGGCGAAGAAAGCCGATGAAGGCAAGGACTACGCGCAGCGCAAGGCGAAAGAACTTCGCGAACGCGCGGACGATTTGATCGAACGCAGCAAGGACGCAGCGACACGCGGAAAAGATTCGATCTCCGCGGCAGTAGAAGGCGCGCGCGAAGCGTATCGTCGCGAAGCTTCCAAATCTTAAGGCTCAGAAATTTTGAGGCGAGAAAGATTGAAGCAGGGAAATTCGGCAAGGCATGATTCCGTCCTCCTGAGAGGACGCGTGGGGCGAGCATGCAAACCTGGCTGATGATTTTCAGCATCGTGGCGTCGCTGGCGCTGGTGGTGCAGGGCGCGATGTTGATCGCGCTGTTTTTCGAAGTGCGCCAAACCAACAGGAAAGTGAACGGGCTCGTCACCGATTTGCACGCGCGGGTGGGACCGATTCTGACGCGCGCGCAGATTCTTCTCGATGACACGCAGCCGAAGATTTCCAACATGGTCGCGGATGCCGCGCACATCGTTTATTTGACGCGGGGCCAGGCGCAGAAAATGGATCGTGTGCTGACCGACGCCACGGACCGGCTGCGCGGGCAACTTAATCATGCGGACCGGATCCTGACGGGGGCTCTTGAAGCAGTGGAAGATGCCGGGTCGCAATTCCGGAGCACGGTATGGCGGCCGATGCAGAAAGCGTCGGCGCTTCTGCAGGGAATTAAAGTGGGGCTCGATCTATTGCGTTCGCGACGTGCGCGCCGCCATCCCGACGAACCGCTTGAACAGGAAGAAGAGCTTTTTATTTGAACTTTCGGCCTTGCCGGTTACTTGCAGTTTGCCTTTTCTCTCCTCGCAGAACGCAATATTCAAAATTCTTTCCTAATGAATCCAGGCGCCGCCGAGGACGCGGACGCCATCGTAGAAGACGGCCCCTTGGCCGGGTGTGATGGCGCGTTGCGGCGCGTCGAAGGTGATGCGGGCGCTGGAATCGCTGAGGGCTTCGACCGTTGCCGGGGCGGGTTCGTGTTTGTGACGTATCTTTACCTGCGCGCGGATCGGTGACGCAGGCTTTTCGATCGAGACCCAATTAACGTCTTCAACTCCAAACGTTGTGGTGCGCAAGGCGTCGTCTTCGCCGACGACGACGCGATTTTTTTCCGGGTCGATAGAAAGGACATAAAGGGGCTTGCCGGCAGCAAAGCCGAGGCCTTTGCGCTGGCCGATCGTGAAATTGTGAACACCATTGTGATGGCCGACGATGGCGCCGTCTTCCGTCACAATTTCGCCTTCGCTCTGCGGCAGCGTGATTCCAGCGTCTTTTGAATAAGCTTGGATAAACTGCACGTAGTTTCCCGTGGGAACGAAGCAGAGTTCCATGCTTTCGGGTTTTTCCGCGACAGGTAGATTCGTGCGGCGGGCGAGCTCGCGAACTTCCTCCTTCGTTAGTTCGCCCAGCGGAAATTCGCTGCGCAAAAGCTGTTCCTGCGAAAGGCCCCAGAGAAAATAGGATTGGTCTTTGGTTTCATCGCGTGCGCGCAAAAGTTCCCATCGTCCGGTTTGTTCGTTTTTGCGAATGCGGGCGTAGTGGCCTGTGGCCAAACGCTCCGCGCCGATTTGCCGGGCCATGCGAAGGAGCGGCTCAAACTTTACGTCGGTGTTGCAATTGGTACAGGCGATGGGCGTGCGGCCGGCGAGATATTGATCGACGAAGGGACGCACGACGCGCTGCTCGAATTGCTGCTCGAAATTCACGACGTAGTGGGGAAAATTCAGGTGCTGGGCTACGCGCTTGGCGTCGTAGACATCGTCGAGCGAGCAGCAGCGATGCTGCTTGGGGCCGTCGCCCTGGAGTTCTGGAAGGCGGCGCTGGTTCCAGAGCTGCATGGTGAGGCCGACGATGGGGTAGCCTTGTTCCTGGAGGACGGCGGCGACGGTGGAGGAGTCGACGCCGCCGGACATGGCAATGGCGACCAGGCCGCGCTGCGTTTCTTCGCGGGTGGGGAGCGTCTCGAATTCTGTGGCGGCGTTCATGGGCACAATCCCATTTTAGCGGATTCGGGCTCCTGAAGAGAAAAGATCGGAATTTACACAGAGAGCGCGGAGAACACAGAGAGCACAGAGAAGAGGCGCGGTGTTAGACATGAGAGGCGGCCTCTTTTCGATAGGTTGGCGAGAGCGCGCGGAGTTGGGCGACGGCGGTGGGGATGGCTTCGAGAGCGAAATCGATTTCGGATTCGGTCGTGTGGCGGCCGAGGCTGAAGCGCAAGCTGGATTTGGCTTCTTCCTGGGTTAGGCCGATGGCGGTAAGGACGTGCGATGGCTCGACAGCACCGGAGGAGCAGGCGGCGCCGACCGAACAAGCGAGACCTTTCAGATCGAGCGCGATGACCAGGGCTTCGCCTTCAATTCCTGTGAACATGATGTTCGTGGTGTTAGGGGTACGCGGGGCTGCGCCTCCATTCACGCGGATTTGCGGGACGCGCTCAAGCAAGCTGCGCTCGAGTTTGTCGCGCAGGCTAGAGATTCTTTGCGCGTCGCTTGCCAGTGAGCCGCGCGCCATTTCCGCGGCTTTGCCGAGGCCTACGATTCCGGCCACGTTTTCCGTGCCTGGGCGAAAGCCGCGCTGATGGTGACCGCCGTAGAGAAGCTGGCGCAGCCGTGTGCCGGTGCGGACAAAGAGGGCGCCAACACCTTTCGGCGCATAGAGTTTGTGGCCGGAGAGGGAAAGCAGATCGACGGTTAGTTTGTGGACGTCGATCGGAGTTTTTCCAGCGGACTGGACGGCGTCGGTGTGGAAATAAATTTTGTGTTCCTTGGCGATGCGCCCGATTTCTTCGAGCGGCTGAATTGTGCCTAGCTCATTATTCGCTTGCATGATGGTGATGAGAGCGGTTTCGGGGCGGATGGCGCGACGGAGTTCTCCTGGGTCGACTAAGCCTTTGCGATCGACTGGAAGATAGGTGACGGTGACACCTTGCTTTTCGACGGCTTGGCAGGCGTTTAGGACGGCTTCGTGTTCGATCGTGCTCGTGATGAGGTGCGGTGGTGAGGGCGGGGAAGAGCGCACAGCCAGGATTGGCTGTGCCACAAGGGAGTTGATGACTCCGAAGATGGCGTGATTGTCGGATTCAGTGCCGCCGCTGGTGAAGACGATTTCCTGGGGGCGGGCGCCAATGAGGGCGGCGACTTGTTCGCGAGCGGTTTCCACGACGGCGCGGGCGCGTTGGCCGGGGGAGTGGATGGAGGAAGCATTGGCGAAATCGGCGGAGAAATAGGGAAGCATGGCGTCGAGGACTTTTGGATCGACGGGCGTCGTGGCGTTGTAATCGAGGTAGACGCGGTTCATGGGGTAGCTCTCAGGATACTACGATGGCGGTGAGCCGAGAGGCCGGAGAAATTTGTATAGCCGGGGGCCCCTCCCCCTTTTTATGTAAGTGTTCATGGCTCTGTTGACATCCTCGGCACAGTCCCGGTTTTGCAGGGTCGACAAGGGGGCGGCGTGCGTGTTTTCTGATCAAGCAGGAGGGACGATGGCCGAAGTGGGACTCTTGCCCTTTGCTCGGGTGGCCTTGCAGGTGGCCACGCGGGTCTTGCCGTCCTACCGCAGTCGCTTCAGCAAACATCAGCTCACCCAGCCGCAGTTGCTGGCGGTGCTCTGTCTGATGCGCTATGAAGATTGGACTTTTCGCGAAGCCGAAGTTCGATTACGCGAGCATGGCGAGCTGCGCACAGCGCTGCAGTTGGAAAGCGTGCCCGATTACACCACCTTGTATCGTTTCCTGAAGCGGCTGGACGACGACATCATCGACCGCGGACTGGAAGAAACCGTGCGCCAGTTGCGCCGCGGCCGCGCTCGGCACGGGTGACGGCCGGCGTGGACGGCACGGGGCTGTCGCAGAACGCCGTCAGCACCTTCTTTCTCCGCCGCATCAAACAACAGGCACACAAAACACTCTTTTTTGAGGAGTGTGGAAGAGTATGAAAAGAGGGAAGTTATTTTTGCATTGTTTTGCAAAAGAGTGAAAGGAGTGAAGCGGGGAAAAGAACCTGACGCAGAAACGCGGAGTGCGCGGGGCAAGAAGGAATTGGGGTGGGGAAAAGCAGATCCCTCGCTACGCTCCCTTTGAGGCTCAGGGCAAGCGGGATGACCGCTTCGTGGGCGTGAATGGGTAGGACGAAATGGGTTGAGGAACGGGCTAAACATATAGAATCGTAGCACGAAAAGGGAGGCTGTCTACTAGTTATTTGAGTATCGAATGAGTATTCGAATGGCGGGAGGCGGTTCGAACGCGGGTTGCGGAAGTTGCAGGAGGGGAAGTAGTTAGCGGAGGGGTAATTCAGGCGTTACGGCTGTGGAAAAGCGTGGAAAAGTGAAAAGGCCAGCCTCAAAATCCAGTTTCCGATAATGCGTGCCAGGAGCAAGCGCCAAATCGTGATTAATTCGGCTTCAGAATGCTCAGTCTCGACAACAGGAGCTGCCAGGACCTTTCACGAGGATACGCTCCCGCTCAAGCCCATAGATCGTCTTGCGAAGCCAGGCTGACATAGCCTCTTCCAATTCTTCCTGGGTGCCAAGGCGGTAGAACGTATCAATCGCATAACCCTCAATGTTTAAAGTGATGTGCCTGCAGGGCAACTTCTCATTGCGAGAATCCGTTGGAACGAATCTCATCAAAAGGCACTCCTTGCAACATACCGGCTCGTCTTTCCCGGCGTAATTTGGGCACGTCGGCGAGTCCTGAAAAATGAGCTTCGGACGCCATGGAGTCGTTGGAGATTCCGCATACCCACCTTTCTCCAGGAATTCAAGCTCTGCCTTAAGAACTTCCAGGACGTCGCGATTATCACTGGCCATGAATACCACCTCCTTCAGTGTAGATGGCCATTTTCATTATCTCCGTGGCCCTAACAAGCGTTGCGCCATAAAGCAATCGGCTGCTGTGACTCGAATCACTCCTGATTGTGACCTGTGTCATCTGACGATAGGTTCTCCGGCGGCCGGCCGGAACATGACAGTCGAGCGCTCAGTCTGAAAGACGAACCGGAGACTACGACAGTCTGGCAAGGGCCTCCTGATGAACGCGGTAGCCGGACTTGTCCGCTTATCCCTCACTTCTGACCGAGCGGAATAGCACTGTTACTTTTGACAATTGGGGCCCGGCCGTATCAGCCGCATAATCTCGCTGCGGCCCTGAATGAGCCGGCCAAAATACGATGAAACAGGCGTGCATATTCGTACTGGCGGTTTTGGCCTTCACTCCCGGCGTATTTGGCCAAGGCGACGTGCCCATAATCAAATCAGAAGTAATGAGTGCGTTCGTGTGGGGAGAGGATTCGACGTTTGGCGCGGTCTCCTCGACGATCCAGGACCCACTGACAGGCAATGTGATACACAGATTGAGTTATGCCGGAATACAGGTGAGTTCCCGCGTAGGATTCGAGCGCGTCGGGACTAACGTAGTAGGTATTTTCCTTAACTACGCGACAACCATCGTCAACGGCACAGACTCAACGCTCTCAGTGCGATACGGCGGAATCAGTGTTGATGGGCACGCGGCATCACCTCTCTGGATTGTGCCCGCGGACAGGAAGCTCAATAAGAAGGAACGCAAAAGCAAACCAGACACGGTGGAGCTTGGAAAAATCCACTGCTTCACGAGCGGCTTTCTTTCCAGCGACAACTTCTTTTCGGCAAACGCCACATCTCAAGTTCTTACCGTCGCCCCCCGAACCGCCCTGACGGTTTCATCTGTAATCCGAGATCCTCGCAACTATCATTCGGTCCAATGCTCCGTCGAGGGCTGCTACCCTACCGGGACGATACGCTATTACCTTAGAGTTGATAACAAAGATTTCGTATTTGTCTGGCCCGGTCGATCTGCAGTTTATTGCGGCACGTGAGAGACTCTCGGCGCTGTTGGTTCTATTTGTCCCAGAAATTCAAGTCTGTTTGCAGCGAAGATTAGGTCCGTTTGGCGACAATGATCAAAAGGCTCGTCCAGTCAGAATAGCTGTTGGTAACAGGCCTTATCACCAGCCAATCGATCCAATTTCAGATTAATGCGGTAATTGTCCAAGTGGGTCCCAGTACCAAGTTACTGGCGCTACTCTCCAGGAGCTTGTTGATAAGTCCTTTCAAATCAAGAAATCGTCCTAAGACAAGTTGCTGGCACTAACGACGTGCCGAAGGCGCAGTCAGGGCCACTCGAGCGAGTAGTTGCCTTTAGGGTTAAGAAGTGGGTGGCAGATTCAGCAGATGCCGAGCACGGAAAAAGCCTCCCAGTAAGCTCTCTACACCGAGGACTCGTCGAAGTTCTATGAAACCAAAAAAGGGGATCAGCACCGCGAACAACAACACCGTGAGCGACAAAGCTCCCTTCCAAGTCCCTCCAGCGAAAACAGCAATGCTTTTGCCAAACGGCTCGCCATGATACATGCCCACAGCGGCTTCTTCCAAAATCTTGAAACAAGCGAGCAGAAGGGTGTACACGAACGACTTTAGTAGGGTCGGATAGATGAGCGGCGCGTCCCGGAACTGTTCGGCCAAATGTAGCTCCTGGCCGACAAGTATGACCTTGGCAAGCGCTAACGCGTTGATCAAGGCTAACCCCTGTGGCACGAACTCAATTTCATGCTCGGCGAGAACCTCGGCCTTATAGAAGATAAGTGAGGAGAATACAACAAATAGGTAAACAGAAATTAAGAGGTACTCTCTCAACCCGTGCAAGAATCTCTGTTTCAGAGTTCGCTTGATTTCGCTCACGGTATCTTCTCCCCGGGACCGGATTTGAGAATCGTTTTCATTATATGCGGTAGGCCGCGATCCGGAGTTGAAACAATTTTACCGCCGCAAATTAATCCAGAAAGGTCCCGAAAAAGCGCAGGCAGCCGTGGCCCGCAAGCTGGGAATCCGGATATGGATCATGTTGCGGGATCAGATTGAGTACAACGAGTTCTGTCGTCTTGGCCAGATGCAGCAGAAAAGTGGTGATGCCTGGGCGGGGATACCATATCTGCGCAGGGTTGCTCGCTTTTAGGTCCTTCGGGTGATTGCTGTGACCGCCGAGAGACAATGGAGTCTGCATTTAGTACACTACGGGACGGGAAAGCTGTCCGTTGGGCGGGATTTCTGAAGCAATTTCGGCCTTGCGTCAAAGATGGATTCGACAGCAAGCGGACTTGAGTTGTCGTTTGGGAGGAACATAGAAATGCGAATCGTTCGTGTGGTTTTCCCAGTATTTGCTTTATTGCTTGTGACGGCACTCGTTTCCACCACACTTGTATGCGCACAGACTGGCAAGCTCGAAATCAATAAAGCGGTCTACGGTAGAGAGGGATCGGCGAACGACGTGACCCAACGCCTCCAGAAGTTGATTAAGAACAATACGCTGGATATAAAGGTCTCCAATATCATGCTGGGCGGAGACCCGAACAAAGGCACGGACAAGACCCTGAAAGTCGATTACACCTATCGGGGGCAGCGTAAGCAAGTGGTAGTCAAGGAAGGCGACCGTCTGACCCTGCCATAACGTCCCGCTATCAGAGCAATGACTTAAAAAGTGCGCGGAGGAACAGGCGGGAGTCACTCATTAGACTGCCCTAAGTTATAAGTTTAGACGCAACGACTCAGGTTAGGCACGGCCTAAGTCCCGATTGGCAGCCGTTACCGGAGAAGTCCTTTCCACATGCCAGGCAACGCGGCCCAGCACGCCCAGCACCCAGCACGCCCGCGCCTGCTCCTGTCACGCCCGCGCCTGTCAACGCCCGCGCCTGTCAACGCAAAGTAGAAATGTCCGGTTTTCCGCCAGATAGAAGTGTCCGCTTCCATGGTTTTCTCCAAGGGTGCTCTGCAGGCACATGGTATTTGGGTTTGCTTTGGCTTTTGGGTTTCGGTGTTCGTTCCGCAAGTCCTGGAGGCCGTAGGCCGGAAGGACTTGCGGAACGCCGCGCCGGTTCGGGGCAGGCGCGCAGGTGCAGATATCGCCCTCGGTAGCGCAACCAGTGGCTTCCGTCCAAGCGCCGTTCGATGTCGACCGCAGCTCCACGAAGCCCCGCACATACTTCTTCCCGCAGTACTCCCCAGCGATTCCCGTCCCAGCTTACGGTGTGGTCCTGAGCCACTTTGCGGCCCACGCGTACACTCAAGATTTCTTCCAGGTGCTGTTCCTGTCCCAGTCGTCGATGGGCATTGCGTGCATTCCGCGGTGCTACGGTAAAACGCTGCTCCCACTCGGGAAGAAAGCGCATCTCCAAAAAATGATTCGCTCCCTGAATACTGTCGATTCCCGCCAACCGCATCTCCTTTACCAGGCGGTCCTGAAGAGTTTCAAACAGTCTCTCGATACGCCCTTTGGCTTGCGGACTGTGGGCCGCGATCCATTCGATCCCCAGTTCGTTCAAGGCTCGCCCAAACTGCGTTCGCAGCGGATCTCCCCGCAGTTGTTCCGCAAGCGGCTGCGGGCCGGCCGTTCGAAAAATGCTGGCTTTATCGGTGTAATGGGCCAAGGGACGTCCGTAGAGCCGTACCCATCCGCCAAATGTTCGCAGGTTCTCTTCCGTGGTGTCGTGTTCGGTGAACCGTGCATGGATCCGACTGGTAGCGTCATCGATCACGGCGATCAACTGGCAGGCTGGACCGCGATCCTCCAGCCAGCGGAAAGGAGAACTGTCCTGCATCACCAGCTCCCCGAAACTAGCTCTTCTCTCCCGCCACACGTGGATCTTTTTCACCCGCTGGCAGCGCGGATGCCAGAAGGCCGCTTTGGTCATCCATGTCCGCAGGGTCTCCCGGCTCACGGGGAAACCATCCTTGGCTAAATGTTCGGCGGCCAGCGTGGGCCCGAAGTCGGCATAGCGCTGACCCACGCGAGTCAAAACCTTCTCCTCGAAGCGGGCTGCCAGCTTGCGATTCGATGGCCGCCCTCGTAATCCGTGAACCAGAGCAGCATCCCCGTGTTTGCGGATGCGGAGCAGCATCCGGCGCACCTGGCGGTCGGTTATTTTCAGCCGCTCCGCTGCTGCTACCTGCGAGAGATGCTTCTCCTGTACCTCATGTAACACTTTTAATCGGTCCCGTTCTCGTTGGCTCAAAGTGATTCGCTCCGTTTCCATGGGGCCCTCGGCCATCCATGAAAGCGGACATTTCTACTTTGCACAAACCGGACATTCTCATTTTGCGGCGACAGTCAACGCAGCGGTTCCGCATCCGTGATTTTTCTGTGAGGTAAGTTCCTCTTCCGCTTAGAATTACACTTCTTGGATTTCCGATAGCAGATTCGCATTCTCGTTTTGGCTATTGACAACCACTTCTTCTTGTATACTATAGTGTATAAGAGATGGGAGGCCCCGTGCAGCGCACGCAACTCTCCGATCGCGAGCGGCGACGTCGCTCCCGCTTGGCGCAGATCATTCACGAGGCTCGTTTTCTCCGCGGCACCCTCTCCCTGCGAAACGTCCACTGCGGCAAACCCGGTTGTCACTGCGCTCGGGGGGAGCCCCATGCCTGCCTCTACTTGGTTCGACGGCAAGGGGGAAAGTTGCGCCAGTTGTTTGTGCCTCGGGAATGGGAAAGGCGCATCCGGGAAGCGGTTAAGAACCACCAAGAGATGGAACAGTTGATCGAAGAACTCTCTGATTTGGAATGGCAGCGCTTGAAGGAGAGAAAGGAGTAAGATCGTTCTCCGACGCTTGATCCGATATACGGAAAAAATCTTTCACCTCTCCAGCGAGGTGATTGATGGCGTGACGGATCATCGCTCTCTCCCCCGGATCTGCACCTCCCTGGTTGTAAAAGCAGTTCTCGCCGTGTATTGGTCCCGGCTCGGGAGCCTGAACGCTCTGGAGATGACCCGGGGAGCGAAGTTCTGGAAGGCCTGGTTGGGTTACCCGCTCTGCAGCGCCGACAGTCTGGGACGCATTGTCGCTAGCGTGGATGCCGATACCCTGCGGCAGGGGATTCATCACGTTTACGATCGCTTGAAACGAAACAAGGCGCTTCCGGATCTCCACGGTCTGGGAGTGGCGGTGCTCGATGGCCACGAGACCAGCGCCAGTTATCGTCGCTGTTGCGCCGGATGTCTGAAGCGCACCACTGCCAGTGGAGAGACGCAGTTCTACCATCGGAATGTGACGCTGATGTTGCTCTGCGGATCTCCCCCGGATCGTCCCGCGGTCCGCCTGCTCTTAGATCTGGAGCCCCAACGGGCCGGGGAAGGAGAACTGGTAACCGCCTTGCGACTGCTCGAGCGCGTACTAGCTGCCTATCCGCGGGCCTTCGATGTACTTTTGGCCGACGCCTATTACGCGGTCGAGCCCTTTCTGAACTTTCTGTTGTTGCACGGAAAACAGGCTCTGGTGGTTCTCAAAGATGAACGGCGCAATACCTATCAGGATGCTGCAGGCCTGTGGGCGCAGCAAGCGCCTCAGCAAGGTAGCTACGATTCACGGAGCTGTCGGTGGTGGGATGTTCCCGACCTGCTTTCCTGGCCGGAAGTGAAAGGGGCCATACGGGTGGTGCGTTCGGAGGAATCTTGGACGGTGAAACCGCAGCTCACCAAAGAACTGACCCCACAGACCACCAACTGGGTATGGCTGACCACCTTGTCCGTAGCCCAAGCGCGAACCGAGCAGGTCGTGCGCTTAGCGCACCTGCGCGGGGACATCGAAAACCATGGATTCAATGAACTGGTCAACGGCTGGCATGCGGACCATGTCTATCGTCACCAGTCCGGGGCGGTCGCGTGCTTTCTGTTGCTGGCTTTTCTGGCCTACGACCTATTCCACGCTTTCTTTGCCCTCAACCTCAAGCCCCAGCTACGCCGCCATCGAACGATGGCGTTCTGGGTACACCTGATCGCGGCGGAAATTCATGCCGTCCCTCGCTTATCCTTAACGGCCGCGCCACCCTGACATTCGCATCGGTCGGCCACACCGTTACTCTCCTGAACGATTCTTCCCTAAGATCCGTGGTGTCTCGCGGAACCTGGCCATGGGGCTGGATAAGACGGCGAGGAGCCCTCGGAAGACAAGAAATAAGATCATACGAATCTCATTCGCCTCGCAGAAGCTCCCAACACTACAATTTATCAAGCACATCCTCCGTCCTCGGGAGCCGATTACGGAATCTCTGCAGTCAACGCGGTGATTCCTTAAGGTAGGGGTGGCTGCAACCCCAGCCCGTTTGTTGGCGGGAGTTTCCGCTCGGTTCCAGTTTGACGGCATTCTTGCAAATCTTTCGGGGTACTTGACTTTATGCCTTTCTGACACTATTATAAGTGTCATATGAAATCACCACGCGAACCCGATCTGGAACTGCGTGGCAAACTCATCCGCAGCCTCAGTGCTCTCCGCGAAATGCTGCCCGGCTCGTTTGTCGAACGCACGCGCACCTGCGGCCGGCCCAGCTGTCATTGTGCCGACGGCAAACGCCTGCATTCGCAATATCAGATCTCCGTGCTGATTGACGGCAAGCCGAAAGCTCTCAACATTCCGGCGGAACTGGTTGAGATGGTGCGCCAAAAGATCGAGATGCGCCGACGCTTTGATGCTGCCGCCGCTACCATCTGCAGGGTCAACCTGAAGCGGTTTCTCAAAGAAAAGGAAGATCGCCAAGTTTGACCCGGCACCGGTTCGAGGCTTATCTCGACAAGGTGTTTGGCTTCTCCGATTTGGTGAGCGCTCTGCCCGAGGGACGGCAGTTTCCACAGCACTCTTGGAAAAAGGTGTTTGACGCCGTCTTCTTGGGTGCGGCTATGCAGATTCCCAGCCTGCTGCAGATCGAGGCAGAATGTCGCCATGGGGCGCTGGCTAAACGCATCGGACCGCTCAGCGACGACACCATCGGCTACTCGCTAGAAAGACAATCTCCCGAAGCCGTGTTCGCCCTCAGTTGTGAAATTGCTCGCCGCCTAAAACGTAACGGAGTTCTACGCTCCGATTGGTCCCGAGGATTGATGGTAGGGGCCGTCGATGGAATTGAAATCTGCAGTTCGTTTGCCCGGTGTTGCGATGCTTGTATGGAGCGGGAGGTTCAGCACCGGGTGAACGGCGAGATGCAAACCGAGATTCAGTATTATCACCGCATCGTCGTAGTGGTCTTGGTCAGCACCGATTTCCCCATTCCCTTAGGTGTCCGCTTCCAGAAGAACGGCGAAACCGAGGTCTCCTGCGCCCTGGCTCTGCTCCAAGATCTGGTCGGGCAGTTGGGCCGCCGCTTCCTAGACGTGTTGGTGGGGGACGCTTTGTATCTGCAAGCCCCCTTCGTCAAAGAAGTGGAACGTCTGGGTCTGGTGTGGGCCTTCACCTTGAAAGAGAACCAGCCCGATTTATTGCGCGAGGCGGAGCGTCTCACCCAGGAATCTTCCGCCGGCGTTCACGCCGAGCCGGGCCGGGAGATTCGCTACTGGCACTTGCCGGAGGTCGATTGGCCCGTCGCCGATCGTCTGGTGCGCGTCGTCAAAACGGTACGCATCGAACACCAGCATCGCGTCACCGTCCGCGAACAAGACGGTCATCGAATCAAAAGCAAGACGGCGGTGACGCAAGAGAGCAGCAACTTCTACGCCACCAATTTCGAACTCGGCTCGATCTCCCCGCTGTTCATTCATCAGTTCAGTCGCAGCCGTTGGCGAATCGATACGGAAGTCTTTCAGACCCTCACCACCGACTGTCACCTCAAACACCCCGCGGTCCACCAAACTACGGCCTTGGTAGTGCTGACGATGATTCGGTTTCTGGCCTACACTTTGTCACTGGTCTTCTACCAGCGCCAAGTCCGCAGCCATGCCCGCCGAAGATGCGATACCTTTCATGAGTTCGCCAAGAGCTTAGCCTACTGGTTCGTCGTCCTTTCCCCGAATACCAGTTGATCTCCGCGGCGCCTGGCCTTCGACGTTCTAACAATCTTTCCGGGTGTCCGCTCTGACGCCATGCCGCCGCATTCCTTCCCACTCGAAAAATCAAGCGGTTTCTGCCATCCCGCGAGCATTCCAACTCGCGCTAGCTTCCTTGGCTGCCACAACTGGCGTCAAATCAGCGGCGTACTCGAGGGCAGATGGCGCTTTACGGAATCGCTGGCAGTCAACGCCCGCGCCTTGATGCGCCCGCCTCGCAGGAGTAGGATTCTAGGCCCAGCCGAATATCGCATGAAATTCTGCGACCTGCAGCCAAAAATCGAGTTGACGCATTCCGTTGGGAAATTCCCGTGGGGTGTGCTGTCCTTAGGAGGGTCCGATGTGGAGTAACAAGCAACCGGAAATAAAGTGCGCAGATGCGATGCGTCCAACAGAAGCGACGGCAGACCGCGCGACGGGATGGCTCGGATCGAGCCTGCATGTGAAAGGTGACATCACTGGCACCGAAGATTTACTGATCGACGGCTCGGTCGAAGGACTGATCAAACTGGACGAGTGGAAGCTAACGGTAGGAGCAACGGCGAAGCTAACGGCTGACATAAACGCCCGCGACGTGGTCGTGTACGGCTACGTAAAGGGGAACGTTCACGCGAAGGGACGGATCGAGATCAAGAAGGATGGTGCGGTGATTGGGAACTTGACGACGGCACAGATCATGATCGAGGACGGCGCGGACTTCAAAGGTTCAATCGAAATCGACAGGAGTGAGGCGAAGGTTACCGGCCGAAACCCTGCATCGCGGGCGGCAGCGGCTGGTGCGGGGCCGAAACTCAGTTGATGGTAATGCCTATTCGTTCGCCCGGAAAGGCGGTGAGGGCCGAGAACTCTCTCTTGGAATCGATGTTTTATCCTATGCATACAAACGGAGATATTCAGGTTTTCTATGGCGTCTCGATCACCAGCGCTGACCTTTTGATGGCGGATAACAAGAGTCTGGAGAGAGTTGGGGTGACGCCGGACGTTGTGGTGCTTCCGACAGGAGCTGATCTGGCCGAGGGGCAGGATCCTGCGATGGTCAAAGCCGCAGAGCTTGCCGGGCTCAAACTGGATGCGGCAGCGGCTGGGAAGTTGTTTCCATTTGAGTGGCTGCCGCTGTAAGAGCGTGCTTCAATCATCCAGAGCGAGAGATGTGAGCAGCCGGGGACGGCGCGAATGCTCTTCACTGGCGGAATGTTTACATGTCAAACCGCAGTCAGCAGCCTTCGAGCGTCCCGCCTGATTAACGCTACCGGACATTGGGCGTAAGAGCGTTCATCTTGTTGAATCCAAGCACGGAAGCGCAGCGATCTTCGCATCCGGCGTCTCGAAGCTCCTAGTTCCGCTCTGGTCTTTCATGGACAGAAACACCCAATCGCTCTTTTCCTCCGCCGTCCTGCTGAACACCAGCACGAACCTTTCGTTGCCTTTCGGCTGATAGCCCATTGTTCGAATAAGGATAGAATACACTTCCTTCGTCACGTCTTCGGCCGGTTGGCCGCACCGTGCGATCAATCTGTCGGGCGTCACGCTCGTTACCGCTAGTTCTTGCCGCCGCACTCGAGCGTTTCTGGCCCACTCAGACACGCGCTCCACCAAAGCAACCGCCGCCATCAATCCGAAGATCGCTCCCGCCGCAATCAACCACACCCGCCTCGTTTGCTTCAGGAATTTTGCAAACTCGGCCAACGATGGATAGCCCTGGGTCCTCGCAATCTCCAGGAAGGCCGCCGTTTGTGCCTTTAGCGTTTGCCTCGAGGATTGCCAGGCTTTTTCCGTCCCCGAAGACTGCGTAGTCTTTGCAGCCGCTGGCGGACTCTCCACTGTCACCGTCTCGACGCGCTCGCCCGAATACGCGGGTTTCTCCTGAATCGTTTCAGCCATACATTGCCTTCTTTCGGGATGTGTTCAAATGATGCCGCTTTGCGTTGTTCGCCGCTCCGCATTGTTACCGTCCGATGCAGCCGTTATCAGAAAAATGGAATTGGGCCAAGGGACTTTTCTGACCAGCCATCGGACTTGGCGAGCTCGTACCTGGTGGCTTTGTCCGACTCAGGTCAGTTGCCGGCGGGAGCTTGCAGCCAATGGACTAGTCGACGCCAGTGACCCGCCTGCGGAGTGCTCATCGGCTCTCGCAACCAGTGAACCAGGAGATACCAGGTAACCACGAATCGACTCGGCCCACTATCAGTGAGCTCTGGCGCGCTTACAGTCTGCGTTTCCGAGGGTGTCAGCCAATACGGGCTCGCATCTGCCAGGGAGCGCTTGACGTTTGCACCAGCCGCGTGCGGTTCCGGGGGGGGGGCCGTAGTAGTGGACAATGGCAGCAAGGCCCCGACCTGCTGCTCAAATGCCCTCAGGGTTCTCAGGATATTGCGTGCAAACCAAACACCGGCGACTAAGAACGCGAGCTGAGTGAGGAGGGTTCCCAGCGCCTGCCAATTGCTTTGTACCCAAGAGATGAATCCGCTCATGTTTCCACCTTGGGCTGGGACGGTACTCAATCTATATCTCAGCACTGCCTGAAGAAACTGGTGGGAAGGTCAGGAAACGGGCAGGCCTGTATCCTTGTTTGTTTTTTTTGCGGCTGTTCCTCGGGACAGCTTACGCTTTGGAGTAGTACCGTCCCCGGCGAGCCTCGCCACTCGTGTAACAAAGTGTCCTACTGAAGAGAGCAAACGTGCCGGCCCTCGAAGGAGTAATCATGCAAAAGCACTGGTTGTTTGCTGCAGTCGCCACGCTGGCAATGTTCTTTGGCGCTCTTAAGGCGCCAGCGCAAACCGCCGCCGGGAGTGGTCAAAACGCCGCCACTGCAGAGCGGACACACTGGTACAGCCCAGCGCGTTACAAAAAATACAATCCCATCCATCTGTTCCGGAGGGATTCGCGAACGGCCAGCGAGCAACTGGCAGCCAATCCGGATGAAGATAAGAAGCTCACCGTAGAACTGCAATCGCTGCTACCGCCGCGTACGGATGTCAGGGACATGTGCTCCGAGTTTAAGACCGTGGAGGACTGCGTGGCCGCGATCCACGCAAGCTACAGCGTAGGAGTCCGGTTTGAATGCCTGAAGTGGAATATGACGGCCATCAAGCCGAGTTCTGGAGCGAAGTCGTGCGCCGTGCCGGAAATTGATAGGCCTCTGACCCTGGAGCGAGCCATCCTCGAGCTGAAGCCCGGCGCAGATGCAAAATATGAAGCGAAAAACGCGCTGCGGAAAGCACGCGAAAATATCTCCGACGCGCGTTCCTGACGGCGACCGCGTCGCACGTCGCACTGACAGATATTTTCCGGTTTTTGCGCCGGGGCGAGTCACTCGCCATTGTTTCCGGGGCGTCCCCAAATCTTAACGGGAAGTGGGTCCATACGAACTTTACCCGTTATGCGCTAATCGTCCATCAGAAGTCCTAGAAGTTGACTTATCAGGCAGGTGGAATTGAATCGCAAGCCTAGCGCGTTCGTCGATACTAATCCGATGCACGAACCGATAGTTGCTGGCTTGCGCGTGATCTAGCCCGAATATCATAATCTTATTAATTTTTTAGGAACTGTTGCGCATGACAGAATCTCTTGCGGACCGCATCATTGAACGCCATCGCCAGCGTCTACATGGTCGCGCCCGGCGGATCACCATCGATATGGATCCCACCGACGACCCCACGCACGGCCAGCAACAGTTCACCTTTTTCAATCGCCATTACGATAGTTACTGTTACTTGCCGATGGTTTGTTTTCTCACCTTTAATGAGGAGGCCGAGCAGTACTTGGTGGCGGCGGTGTTGCGGCCTGGGAATGCGCCTGGTTCTGCGGGTGCCATCGGGATTCTGCGCCGTCTGATTGCACGAGTGAGCGATGCCTTTCCCAAGGCGAAAATGCGGGTGCGACTCGACGGAGGCTTCGCGTCCCCGGAAGTTTTGGATTTTCTAGATTGCGAACCGAAAGTGGAATACCTGGTCAACCTAGCCGCCAATGCGGTTTTGAAGCGTAAGGCAGAGGCGGCCATGAAGCGGGCTCGTCGGGAGTCGGAGATCTCGGGTCAAACCGAACATGTTTATGGCGAGTGCCGATACGCTACCCACAAGACTTGGCCGTGGAAACGACGGGTCATCTACAAAGCCGAGGTAGTGCGCGCCGTGAACAAGGAACCGAAGGACAACCCGCGCTTCATAGTCACCAACCTAAAACAGAGTCCGCAGTGGATTTACGAGAAGACCTACTGTCAGCGGGGCGATGTCGAAAACCGGATTAAAGAATTGCACGACGGCATGCAGATCGGCCGGACCAGTTGCTCGAACTTTTTGGCGAACACGTTCCGCGTGCTGCTGACAGCGGCGGCATATGCGCTGATGCAGGAGATGCGACTTCACTTGTCCCCGACCCGTCACGCCCGGGCGCAAGTCGCGACCTTACGAGAGCATTTTCTAAAACTCGGAGCGCAAGTTATCGTCACGGTGCGTCGCATCGTGCTGCACTTGCCTCAAGCGTTTCCCTACCGTGAAAGCTTTCATCGTCTCGCCTTGAGCTTGGGCGCTCAAACTGGCTGAATTCTCCCGCAGTGCTGGTCAGGAACTTTTTACTCGTCGAGGCTCTACTCAAGGTGTCTGTTTTCGCGTCAAAAGCAGACTGCAAACTCGTTAACAGCCTTAGAATCAGTCTTTCCGTTCAATCAAATTCGTCTCTCGTGGAGCATGCTTTTGCAGTGACAAAGAATTCATCGCGAGGTCAGCATTCACGAATAATGTCGGCTAGGACGAATAAGGATCTGTCGGGTTTGCGTTAGCCTCGCCGCGCTGCCTCGATGGCGGCGATGTCGATCTTCTTCATCGTCATCATTGCCTCGAAGGCACGCTTTGCCTCATCGCCACCTTTCGCAAGCGCATCGGTTAGCGCGCGCGGGGTAATCTGCCAGGAGAGGCCCCAGCGGTCCTTGCACCAACCGCACTGGCTTTCCATTCCGCCATTGCCGACGATCGCGTTCCAGTAACGGTCCGTCTCTTCCTGATTCTCCGTCGCGATCTGGAAGGAAAAGGCCTCGGTGTGTTTGAAGGCCGGGCCGCCGTTGAGACCGAGACAGGGAATTCCCAGGATGGTGAACTCCACCGTCAGCACATCGCCCTTCTTGCCGCTCGGATAGTCACCGGGAGCCTCGTGAACCGCGGTTACTTTACTGTCCGGAAAGGTGGCGGCGTAGAAGCGCGCCGCGTCATGTGCGTCTTTGTTGAACCAGAGGCAGATGGTGTTCTTTGGCTTCATGTTCGTGTGCTCCTCGTGCTCGATCGGGACCAACGCCGCCGCGTTTGCGTCGATCCATATCAGTGACCCACCAGGTGATCTACTGATCTGCAGTGGCCCGACGTCTCAAATCGGTCGCGACCCGTCCTGCCCTTCTCAATCATATCGCGGGCAGCGATTGACTTCGAGATCCGACGCTATGACAGGCCGACTTCCGAATGATCTCGATCCGTTCGCTCATTTTCGGTGTGGCACGATCGCCGTTATACCGAAACAATTTGACACTCCATGCGTATAGTAGGTTGCGGGTGTTCGGAACGGAGATCCCTGACGACTCGCAAGCTGGCATGATTTCACGAAAGGTGTGTCCATGAACAAGAAACTCGGTTTTGTGTTTGTTGCGCTGATGGCAGTTCCCGTTGCACTGCTCGGGCAGGAGAAGCCGGCGGCGCCATCCGCCCCGGCGGCGCAGTCCGCTCCGCCCGCGAACCCAATTACCGCGAGCGAAAGAGGTTTTTACTCGTTTGTAAGCACCGCAGTGGTGGGTGCGGCGCAGAAAATGCCCGAAGAAAACTATTCCTTCAAACCGACACCAGAGGTTCGCACGTTTGGCCAGCTCGTTGGCCACGTGGCCGACGCTTCGTATACGTTTTGCTCGCAAGCCATCGGTGAAGCAAACCCAGCGAAGAACATCGAAAAAACGAAGACGTCAAAGGCCGACCTAGTGGCTGCGCTCAAGGATGGAGTTGCGTACTGCAACAAGGCATTCGACAGCATGACTGATGCAAAAGGCAGCGAGATGGTGAAACTCTTCAACTTCAACCTAGCGAAGCTGACGGTATTCTCGATCAATACGGCGCACACGGATGAGCACTATGGGAACATGGTGACCTATTTGCGACTCAAGGGGATCGTCCCGCCGACAAGTGAAAACCAGCCGGCACCGGCACCGAAGTAAGAGGCTCAAACACCTAACGTCTGAAAGTCGGTTATTTTTAAACCATGGCGAACAGCAAACTGCCATGCCCTGGTAGACGCCGTTACCGGAAAGTGAAATCGGCCCAAAACCACTTCTCCGGTAATCCGACTACAAAGGTAAATGAACTGAGGCAGTTGCGATTTCCGACAATGGGCCTCCCGGCCCTGATTGCTTCCGGCTTGCTCGTCAATCTCCAGAACGACTCACTCCGGAGCGCTGCGAGCACGTTACGCTGGTGGCCGCCAGGTGGCTGTGATTTCAAGTCGCGGGCAGCTAGACCGGGTGTACAATGCCAGCATTCCCAGCTCACGGAGGCTTAACCGTGATGACTCTCGGGAGTTATGTGCACCGTGGATTCGGCGCGATCCTCGTTTTGGCTTTTGCCGCCAGCGTCTACACCTTCGCTCAGTCTAGTTCTACTCCGCCTAGTTCAGTGCCAGTCGATCCGGGCGTGCGCACTGGCCCGCCAAGCGCCGGCGGGCCACTCAACGGTCTTACTCCGGACGAAACCGCCTTCTTCAAGGATGGCCTGGCGCGCTTCGCTGACATCGAAGTCGTGACCGGCGGCGCCAACAATGGCCTCGGTCCGCGCTTCAACTCCAATCAATGTTTCTCATGCCACTCGCAGCCGGCCGCAGGCGGAACGAGCCCCGCGCAGAATCCGGTGATCGCGGTCGCCACTTTGAACGGCGCAAAGAACATCGTCCCCTGGTTCATCACTGCCAATGGCCCTGTCCGCGAAGCGCGCTTCAAGAAGACCAACGGCGTCGCCGACGGCAACGTGCACGCCCTTTTCGTCATCACCGGCCGAGCCGACGCCCCCGGCTGTAACATCTCCCAATTCGATTTCCTCCCCGCCGGAAATCCGCTGACCGGGCAAGGTGGCAATCCGAACATAATTTTCCGGATCCCGACTCCTGTGTTTGGTGCGGGGCTCATTGAAGCCATTCCAGACTCGGCTATCCTTGCCAACATGCGATCCAACGCCTCGGAGAAGTCGGCATTGGGTATTTCAGGACACGTGAACGCTCACCTAAGCGGAAATGTGAACCGCAGTGGAAACGATGGGACCATCACGCGTTTTGGGTGGAAGGCTCAGAACAAATCCCTTCTCCTGTTCGCCAGCGAGGCCTACAACGTCGAGATGGGCGTCACCAACCAGCTTTTTCCGCAGGAGCGCGACGAAACACCTGGCTGTCTCTTCAACGCCACCCCTGAGGACACGGTCAACTTCACCACCGCTGCCGGCTCCACCAATACCGCCGTTCTCTCCGACATCGAAGCGTTTGCCGACTTCATGCGCATGCTGGCCCCGCCCACTCCCGCTCCGGCCACACCGTCCAGCACGAATGGACGGGCCCGTTTTGAAAAGATTGGCTGTGTCCATTGCCATACACCTTCGTTAACCACGGGTCTTAAGATTGCAAGCGGCTCCTCGACCAGTCCGAGCGTTGCGCTTTCGAATCAGACGGCGAACCTTTACTCTGACCTTATCGTGCACCATATGGGCAAAGGCCTCGCCGACGGCATCACCCAGGGCGCCGCCGGGCCAGACGAGTTTCGTTCCGCTCCCCTGTGGGGCTTAGGCCAGCGCGTCTTCTTCCTGCATGACGGACGGACGACCAACCTGCTGGAAGCCATCCATGACCACGAGAGCCCTGGCAGCGAGGCAAATAAGGTCATCCAAAATTTCAAAAGGCTGACTGTTCGGGAACAGCAGGAAGTCATCGATTTCTTGCGGTCGCTCTAACGAGAAGAGCGTTTTCAACCACGCGTCTCTAGACGTAACCACTACATTTGGTCCACCGCTTTTGCTAAGGGCCACTTAGTTCTCATGGAACCCCAGGTTTCCCTTGCAGTACAAGGCAAGTGGGTCCAAGTCCTGCTAGTGTCTCAGTGCGAAATTAGGTAGGGACTGAATTCGGATTTTCTGGGGTCGCTTGGGCAAAGTGCCACAGCACCCCCGACGGATCGAATAGGTAGGCTACGGTGAGGCCCCACGGCTCGACCCTGGGCGGCGCCGGGGGCGAAACGTCGAATTGACGGGTCAGGGCCAATGAATCGATATGTCGCCACCAGGCGTCAACATCCTCGACGAGGACCGTCCACCGAGGCCTCCTTCCGAATGCGTCAGTATACAGAAAAGCCAGATTGATTTTCAGCGTAAGGCACAGCAGATCCGCCGTGGTACTGCCATCCTCATTCTGTCCCAGAGACCAGTAGTGCGTTATTCCGCGACAAGCTAATGTGTCTTCAGCCGCGACATTCGGGCCTCCTTCTCCCCAGTTTCCGCATCGGAGCATAGGCGGGCGGAGCGCAATTTACTCAGGCCCGATCTGGAGCGAAAAATAAAGGGCATATATGAACCTTACTCTTCGCACCAAGAAAAACATTATGAGCGCGGCGATGACTGTTGTGTTGTTAGTAGCAGGAGGCAGTTCTGCGCGCGCTACTGAACAGCCGCGCGCCGCGAGCGTTGACCGGCCCCGCGGGACAACGACGGTCGGAATGATCGAGATTCCGGCTGTTGGTCTCGCCACGCCGGTGCTCGAAGGTTCCGATGCAAGTACACTGCGGCTGGCCGTTGGACATATCCCGGGCACCGCTCTCCCTGGTCCCTCCGGCAACGTCGGACTTGCGGGCCATCGGGATACTTTCTTTCGTTCCTTGCGAAGGATCAAAGTAGGCGACGAGATTCGGCTTACCACCTCGGCGGGCACGTTCAAATATCGAGTTATTTCGCTACGCGTTGTTCTTCCTAAAGCCATCGAGGTTCTAAACGATACGAAGTTGCCGACGCTAACCCAACTTCCACGGCAGTCGGCGTGATTTTGGGGAAAACCGTGGATTCGCTTGCGCAAACCCGTTTGTTTGCACAGCGGTCTTTTGGCAGTGGCCTAAATAGTGACTAAAGTGACTAGGATTCTTCTTGACTTTACCGTGTCGACTGCTATATGTAGTGGCCAATGTACCTCCGAAAATCGACGCGATCCTACAAAGGCAAAATCTACACAAATTATCTGCTGGTCGAATCCGTCCAAACGCCGAAAGGCCCGCGTCAGCGCACCATCTGTTCTTTAGGAAGCCTGGAACCAGCGCCCGTGAAAGATTGGTTGGGATTGGCGCACAAACTGCAGTCCTCCTTGCGCGGACAAGCCTCCCTCCCTGAGTCTTCCAGCGGAGTGCAACCGTGGCTGGAGAAAGCGCGCCAGAGAAAAAGCAGCGCCACATCCGAGGAAGACCAGTCCGGATCAACCGTCACCGTCGTGATCGACCAGATCGATGTGCAGCAAGCGCGTGAGGCCGGCCCCGTGCATGTCGGACACCAGCTCTGGCGCCAACTGGGGGTGCATTCCATTTTGCAGAGCGCCGGACTTTCTGATCGCGCATGCCTCTTGACAGAGGTGATGACGCTGAACCGGTTGATTTCTCCTTCTTCCGAGCATGCCATGCCGGATTGGATTCGTCGCACGGCCTTGGGAGACATCTTGGAGGAAGATTTCTCCCAACTGGAGGACGAGGCGCTCTACCGCAATCTGGACCGACTCCATCCCAACCGTGAAGCCATCGAGCGTGCGCTGGCGGAGAAGGAAAAGACGCTGTTCAACCTGGACGACACCGTTTATCTGTATGACTTGACCTCGACGTATTTCGAAGGTCAGGCCCAAGACAACCCGCAAGCGAAGCGAGGATACTCGCGGGACCAGCGTCCGGATTGCAAACAAGTCGTGGTGGGATTGGTCCTGGATCGCGATGGGTTCCCCAAAGCCCACGAAATCTTCGACGGCAATATGCAAGATCGGTGCAGTCTGGACCAGATGCTGGATGTCCTGGAAAAGCGGATGGGCAAGCGGCCGGGCGCGACCGTGATCGTGGACCGAGGTATGGCCTTTGAGGAAAACCTGAAACAAATCCGCGATCGCGGGCTGCATTACCTGGTCGCGGGACGGCAATCGGAGAGAAACCAATGGTTCGATGAGTTGGAGAACGACCATGGCTGGGAAGAAGTCCGCCGGGTACCTTCACCACGCAATCCCTTTCAGAAGAAGAGCCGAGTGGAAATCAAACGCCAGCAGAAGGGCGACGTCGTTTACATTCTCTGCCGCAGCGAAGGCCGCGAAGAAAAGGACCGCGCGATTCGCGAAAAGCAGGAAGCCAAACTGATCGTCGATCTAAGGAAGCTTCAGCAACGTGTGGTCCAGGGTCGGTTGAAAGAGGAAAACAAAATCCAGCGATCGATCGGTCGATTGCTGGAGCGCTATCCGCGCGTGGTGCGTTATTACGAGATCTCCTATGACGCCGCCCACCAGAATCTTTCCTGGAACGAACTCGCCGATCAAAAGGCGATCGCCAAGAAACTGGACGGAAGCTATGTTCTCAAAACGGATCGGCAGGATCTGATGGCGGATGAAATCTGGCGCACTTATATCCTGCTGACGCGCGTGGAAGATGCCTTCCGCGACCTCAAGAGCCCGCTGATGGAGCGGCCGATTTTTCATCATCTCCAGGATCGGACGCAGACCCATATTTTTCTCTGTGTCCTGGCCTACCATCTGCTGGTGGCCATCGAGCACCGCTTCCTGCAGGCCGGCCTGCACACCTCGTGGTGGACCATTCGTGATCAACTCCGCACGCATCAAGTCATCTCGATCGTTCTGGCTGAAGACCCACTCGGCCGCGTACTGAAAATCCGCAAGGCCACCATCCCGGAACCGGAGCACCGCCAAATCTACGCAACCCTACGCATTCCCGCCGAGGTCATGCAACCCATTAAGACTTGGCAGCAGAAGGCTTGTAGTGACGAAAAAAATCGTAAGTTATAGAAAACACTGCATCAGTCCCCGAAAAGTGTGGAAGTTGGGCTAACGCTGGTTACCTGCTACCCGTTTGATTTTGCCGGCACCGCCCCACAGCGGTTGATCGTTCATGCCGAGATGGTCCGCAATGCCCTGAACTGAACCAGATCCTCCCTTCATTCAATTTCCATTGGGCCCGCGTCCGCCGCGCGGGCGGCTTCCTTCAAGTCGCTTTATCGAAAGCGCGCCGGAACATCCTGTTCCGGTCATCCGGTTTGGAGGAAGCGCGCTTCCGATAAAGCAGTAAGACTTCGGGCGATAGCCGTGCTTCCGACCTACCGGGGGAACGACAAAAACTGAAGTGGTCCCTCGCTAAATGCAACTTCTGCTGCCAACCCAGGTCAAGGAATTGTCAATTCAGTCTGAGCTGGCGCCAATCTGGAAATACTGAGAACGGCACAATCACCTCGATCTTGGTTTGACCCGCCTGGGTAGGCAGGCAATGCTAAGGAAGTCCAATCAGAAACTTCTGAGCAAGTCATGCAGTACTTAACGAGGAACTCGATCGACCTTGGGCTGGCCCATCAACGCGGGCCGGTCGGGTACCCCTGTTCAAAACACGAAACCGCTGACTCAGTTCTCGTCGATCGTCGACGCCAAGCTCCAATGCTCAAGAGCTATCGAGGATGGCTCCTTCTCGCTACGGCCTTGCTGTTGCAAGCGCTCTCCACGGCGCAAGTCTTCGCACAATCGTCAGACTCAGCACCACCGAACACGCAATCGTCATACGATCAGTCGCAGGATCCGGAAGCAATCAAACCGGTTCCGGTTCTACAAACGTCTGCGGCATTTCAAACAGTTTTTGACGCTGGAGAAACACACATCCATCCGCTGCTCACTCCAGTGTTGCTTGTGCCGTTTGGCGAGCGGTGGCTCTTTGAGGCGCGAGGGACGTTTGAATCGGATCTTGTCCAGCAACCAGGCGTGAGCGGGTTTCATGGAGTGGTGCAAAAAGAGGAGGAATACGCGCAACTGGACTTCATCGCCAGTCCATACATGATCGTGACGGTAGGCCGGTTCCTGACGCCGTTCGGGATTTTCAACGAGCGGCTCTATCCCGTTTGGATCAGGAATCTGGCGAGCGACCCCCTCACTCTCCCAATCGGAATCGGCCCGAGCAATGCGAGCACGGGCGCCATGATTCGCGGCGGATTCAAAGCCAACGAGCATTTCAACGTAAACTACGCTGTCTACTATTCGACACTGATAACGGTCTCCCCAATGGACTCCAATCGGTTTGCCGGGGGCCGGGCCGGCATTTTCATCCCCAAGGCTCGGCTGGAAATTGGAGGCTCGTACCAACATCTCTTGCAGGACGACCATTCAAATCTATTCGGATTTCACATGGCTTGGCAGCCACCCAAACTGCCTCTCAATCTCCGTGCAGAAACAGCGCGCTCGAGCGTGGGTAGCGGCTATTGGGTGGAATCAGCCTATATGCTGACCCAGGTGCCGTTCGCTCAAAACCAGTTGCGCCACACGCAGTTGGTGGCGCGGATGCAGCAGTTCTTCACCGGACCTGTGCCCGCCAATTCCGTGCTGCCGGTCAACACCAACATGTTCGAGTTCGGCGTGAACTACTACTTCATGGATGGCCTGCGCGCCATGAGCAGTTACGGCAGGCAATTCGCGCCGCAAGGAAATGGAAATGTCTGGACGCTGGCGCTGACCTACCGCTTGGTAACACCCCTCGGCCGCGGAGAGGTTCAATGAGGAATCGGAAGGCCGTATTCGCTGCCACATTCACGCTGCTCGCCAGTTCTTTAGTCACTGCGATTGCGCAAGACCAGAAAAATACGCCGCCTGCGCCGAGTCCCCCCAGTTCCCCGAACCAGCAGGTGGCAGCTCTGGCGGAGCCTGCCAACTCTCGGCCAGTTTCAACAGACAAGCCCGCCTCCCCACCAGAAGCCGCGACAGCCTCCGGCATCCACGACAACGGCGCTTTGCGGCTAGAAGGCGAGAAGAGATTCCAAGCCAATTGCGGCCGCTGCCACATGGCGCCGCCAAAGTTCCCACCGCGGGCGATGGCCACGATTCTGCGCCACATGAGGGTCCGCGCGCTTATCACGGACGAAGACAGGCGCTTGATTCTGCGCTACATGACGGAGTGACCATGCGGAGAGTGCTTCTAGGAAGGATGAGAATTTCCTGGCGATTCCTCGTGTTCGCCATCGTCATTAGCTTTAGCCTCGAACCAGCACTCTTCAGCCAGACGCCACCGCGAGTGATTGAGATATTGGCGGATCATGACAGCCGGTACAAAATCCAAGGTCAAAAGCAGCCCGTGATAACAGCCAAGGCGGGGGAAGGACTCACGCTTCGCATTACGGCCATCAAGGCCAAGAACCACAATCGGGATGGTTCGGTGCATGGACTTGCGTTATTGCGAGCCTCGGACCGAAAACTGGTGCCCGGCTGGGACCTGTTGCTCAAACCCGGAATACAAGAATTCAATTTGACCGCGCCAAGCGAGCCCGGCGAATACGTCGTCATTTGCACAGTAATCTGCAGCCAAGGCCACGAGGAGATGACGATGAAGTTCATCGTCGAGCCGTAGGTGCGATCGCAGGATTCCATAGAGTACAGGCAGACGATTGAGAGTACGGGATGAATAAATTAAAAACAGTTTTTATCTCAGTAGCCATGCTGGCAGCCCTGAGCTTCATGGGGCCTGCAACCTTGGGTGCAGGCGAAACAACCTTTGAGGGCGAGATCGCCGATTCGCAATGCGCCATGGGCGTCCATTCTCTAAACAGGTCCCACAAGGAAATGATCGAAATGGGGCATGCGGGCAGCACGGCAGGAGACTGCGCGCGCTATTGCGTCCACAGCCGCGGCGGTAGATATGTGCTTTTGACCAAACATGACGTGTTCAAGTTAGACAATCAGGAATGGGCCGAAAAGTACGCGGGGCAAAAGGTCAAGCTCACCGGCGCACTGGATTCCAAGACTAACATCATTCAGATCAACACAATGCAGCCTGTTCCTGCCAAGTGAGCGAGGGATCTGTCCGTCCTGAGGCTGTTGCGCACCAAAAACAAACGCCGATCCAAACCTCAAGCACCGCGTCCTGGTCAACCGTAGTCGGACAAGTCCGCAATCGGATTTTAGGGCGTTAGCTCCCATTCGCCAGCTAGAAAGAAAATCTGTGTAACCACAATAGATGTATATGCATCTATCTTACCATGAGGCGACCATCGATTCCGGAGATGCCATGCATGTGCGGAAGCTTTCGCAGGACGACGCGGGCGCTGACGCAGATGTATGAGGAGGCGCTGCGTCCTGTGGGATTGCGGTCGACGCAGTTCACGATTCTGCAGGCTTTGGAGCTGGCAGGGGAAGTGTCGCAGGGGCGGCTTGGGGAGATGTTGGCGATGGACAGCACGAGCCTAACGCGGACGCTGGCTGTCATGAGGCGTGGGGGTTGGGTGACGGAGCGGCGAGGTGAGGACCGACGGGAGCGGTGGATACGGTTGTCGGCTACGGGGGAAGCGAAACTCAAGCGGGCGTGGCCTGTTTGGGAGAAGGTGCAATCGCGGCTTCGGAAGAAGCTGGGGAAGCAGAAGTGGGAGAGTCTTTTGCAACTCACGCATCACGTAGCAGAAATCGCCAAGATACAAGGAGGATCGCTATGACGAAATATGGAAAGATCACCGCCGGGTTACTCGCAGTGTGGTTTGTCGCGGTTTTTTCGGGTTCGGCGGTGCACGTATTCGTTAACAAATCGGCACGGTTCGGAGCTGGAGTTGCCATCGCGGCGATGGTGCCCCTGATTGTGTTTTCGTTGTGGGTTGCGCGCTCGGATGGATTTCGAGACTTTGCGCTTTCCTTGAATCCGAGAGTTCTGACTTCCTTGCAGGCGGGGAGGATCGTGGGGTTCACATTTGTTTTGCTGGAGGCGCGAAACGTTCTGCCAGCGATCTTTGCTATGCCGGCAGGATATGGAGACATGTTCATCGGAGCGACGGCAGGGTTCGCGGCTTGGAAACTTGCGGAGCCGGCGCATCGCGGGAGTTTTATTTTCTGGCAGGTGCTGGGGATATTGGACCTGCTTACGGCGGTGAGCCTGGGCACTACGGCGGGGCCGCTTGATCCGTACGGCCCTTCGATGCTGCCGATGACGATGCTGCCATTAAGCCTGATTCCGACGTTCTTTGTGCCGCTGTTTCTGATGCTGCATGTGATCTGCATTGCGCAGGCGCGGAGTTGGAAAGAAGCGGCGCCGGCGGGGCGCTCGATGGCGGGCGCGTTGCAACATCCGGCAATCTGAAGGAGCAACGTAACAAACCAAAAGCGAAGCGGCCCTCGGCGAGACGATCGCCGAGGGCCGGAACTGTATATAGCGTCGTCAGTGTGGGGGCTCAGCGGTTTTCGCAGCGGAGGAATTGGTCGCGGTCTTTGGCGAAGAAGCGGGAGCGCGTTTTTTCAGTTCGTCGATGCGCTTTTGGTAGAAATCGGTGAGGCAGCCGATCCAACCCTTATAGGGAGTACATTGTTTGTCGCGGTCTATGAGCCACGCGCGCTGCTCGGCTTTGAGGGCATCGCGATCTGCCGGGGAGAGCGTGGCAAGGGCTTTGTAAGCTGCGCCTAGTTGCAGATCCAAGGCGGCAAGTTCTTCGACATGGCATACGGCGTTTTCCACTTCGCTTAAAGATTTCTTGCAGTCATAGCTCGCGGGAAAGACGCCAGTCTTGTGGATAGAATCCACGGCGAATTCCTTGCCGTTCCATTTGTAGCGGATGATGAGGGGAATTTTGGCGCGGTCGGGATCGTCCTCGAAATTGGCGACGAGCAAGCCGTTCTCGACGACGAGATCGTAATTGCGGTTGCCGAACATGTTGTCGTACGTTTTGGGGTCGACTTCCGCGATTTTCATTTCTTCCAACTCGCCGTCGGAGTTTCGTGAGATCACGGAATGAACGTCGGGTCCGGCAGTGCCGGTCATGCAGGTTGAGGCGATCACGATAGCCTGCTGGGTGCCGTCTCCTTTGAAGTCGTAATAGTCTACCTTCCAGAAATACGGCGGTTGATCAGCGGGGCATTCCTCCATTCGATTGGTCCACTTCGCGATTTCATCCTTTTCGATTGGCTTTGATTCTTGTGCGTGGGTGCAGGGAATGACGAAGAGGACAAATAACGTGGCGAACGAACGAGAGAGTTTCATGGCGCGTGCTCGATGCCTTCCTGTACACCCATTGCAGCACAGTGGGAGGGCGCCAGCGCCCAGCGGCGATGCGTGGTGTCCAAAAAGTAGTGGCGCCGCGCACTATTCCGCGCGGAGGGCTTCGACGGGGTCAACCGTGGCAGCGCGGCGCGACGGTAGATAGCTGGCAACGAACGCGGTGAAGATCAAGCCGAGCGTGACGGCGGCGTAGGTGACGGGATCGATGGGGTTGACGTGGAACAGAATACTGGACATCAGGCGCATGACAATGATGGCGGCGACCAAGCCGAAGGCGACACCGATGCCGGTGAGGATGAGGCCGTGGCGGACGAACATGCTGGTGAGGGATTGCGTTTGCGCGCCAAGAGCCATGCGGATGCCGATTTCGCGGACGCGTTGCGAGACGGAGCAGGAGATGACGCCGTAGATGCCCACGACACCCAGGAGTAGGGCCATGCCGCCGGCGACGGCCAGCATGATGAGCGTGAAAGAAGTGCGGGCCATGGAGCGCGTGTAGAAGTATTCGAGAGTGTGGACGTTGGAAAGAGGAAGGTTGGGGTTCACGGACCAGACCGCTTCACGAACTTCTTTGAGAAAGGATTCGGAGCCGGCACGAGGACTGCGAATGGCAAAATTCACCGTGCGCTGCACGTCGCTGACATCGGCTTGGAAACGGGCCAGGATGACGGGCCAATACGTGGTGGACGAGGCCTCTTTGCTGACGCCACTATCATAGACGTTAGCGACAACACCCACGACTTCGCGCCAATCGTCGATGCTGGCGACGCGGACGCGCTTGCCGATGGCGTTGGCGGGGGTGTTCCAGTATTCGCGCGCGAAATTTTCGGAAATGATCACGACGGGATGCCGCTGGTAGACTTCGGTCCAAGTGATGTCGCGGCCGGCAACGAACGGCGTGCCGAGCGTGGAGAAAAGGCCCGGTGTGACAAATCTGAAGCGGCGAAGCGGGGGAAGCTTTCCCTCCGCGTATTCGTGATCTTGCGCGAAGAGAATGTTGTTGCTGTTGCTGCCGTCCATCGGAAGGCCGGTCGAGATTCCGGCGGACGTAACGCCGGGGATGGCGGAGATTTTGTTGAGCATCGCTTCGTACATGCGTACGACGCTTTCATCATCCTTGACGAGAACGCCGGGAACGGAGACGCGGAAAGTCTGCAAATGCGGGGATTCGGCCTGGTTGAAGCCGGGATTCACCTGCGTGAGAGCGCGGAAGGTGCGGATCATCAGCCCCGAGCAGATGAGAAGGACGAGAGCGAGCGCAACTTGAACAACGACGAGAATGTTGCGGGCGCGATGTTGTTCCCGGCTGCCGCTGTTGGCGCGGCCGCCTTCGCGGATGCCGGTGCTGAGGCGAACGCCGGCGTATTTGAAAATGGGAATGGAGCCGAAGAGGACGCTGGCAAGGATGGAGACGACGAAGGTGAATAGCAGGACGGGGCCGTCGATGCCGATTTCGTTGATGCGCGGGATGCCGGATGGCGCCAGCAAGACAAGGACGCGCAGAGCGGCGAAGGCCAGGCCCAGACCGATCAAGCTGCCGAGCAAACCTAGAACAAAACTCTCGAGGAAGAGTTCGCCTGCGATGCGGTAGGGGCTGGCACCGAGCGCGGAGCGGACCGCGAGCTCCTGTCGGCGGCCCTCGACGCGGACGAGGAGGAGGTTCGCGACATTGGCGCACGCGATGAGCAGGACCATGCCGATGGAGCCCATGAGTATCCAGAGGGTGCCACCGACATCGCCCACGACGTCAAACTTTAGCGGGCGAAGATTAGGGGCGATGCGGGCGTCGTCGAAAATCTTCGCGTTGAATCCCTCTGGGGCTGGGAAGGAGCGAAAGACAGCAGGAATCATGCGAGCCATGTCCGAGCTGGCCTGCTCCAGGGTGACGCCGGTCTTAAGCCGGGCGAGCGCTTCGTAGCTAAAATTCCCTAGAAACTGCTTATTGCGATCCCATTTGAACGGGAGGATGACGGCGGGATCCTTCCAATCAAGAAAATGAAAGCGTTGGGGCAGGACGCCGATAATCTCGCGAGGCTTGCCATCAATTGTGACAGATTGGCCGACGGCGGAGCTGGCGCCGCCGAATTTTTTGTGCCAGTAGCCGTAAGTGAGGATAACGGTGTCGGGGGAGCCGGGGGAATCGTCTTGGCGGGTGAAGAGGCGGCCGTGTAATGGCGGAATGCCCAGGAGAGGAAGAGTGCCGTCGGAAACATCAAGGGCATCGACCTGTTCGGGTTCTGCGAGGCCGGTGACGCTGACGGAATCGCCGTTGTAGACGCCGATGTCTTGAAAGGATTGGTTCTGTTCGCGATAGATGAAGTAGTTGGATGGAGCCATGTTGAGAGTGACCACGTTGATGCCGGGGGCAGTGTGCCAGACGCCGATGAGTTCGTTGGGATGGGGATAGGGAAGGGGCTTGAGGAGAACGCTTTCGAGGACGCTGAAGACGACGGTGTTGCCGCCAACGCCGGCGGCCAGAGTGATAAGAGTGATGGTGGTGAAAAGGGGCGCGTTCGCGAGGCGACGGAAGACTTGCTTCAAGTGGACTATGAACGTGCGCATTAGCGGAGCCTCATGGGCCGTGCCGTTGGATGAGCCGAACTGTGGGCAGAACCCTCACTCTTCAAGACGAAAATGTAGTCTAAAAGTTCCGTCAAGTTTAGCAAACGAAAAACATAACAGAATCTGGTGCGTAATTTGAAAGGAGAAGCTAGCGGCGAAGTGTGGAATGGCGCGTCTGGATTGGTTTGCAGAATGGGCAGCGGGGTGTAGACTCGCGACAGGGCGGCGAAAATGCCGCTGTGGTGGCGGTAGGGGAGTTGCAAGCCATGGGACAGTCAATCCCTTTTGGACAACACATAGCTAGGCCGCCGATGGCGGTGGGCGTTCGTGCGGGTGTCGGTGCGCGGGTCGAGTCTGTGCCGTGGACGATCTGGTGCATGGTGGCGGGAGTTGTGAGCGGGATGATCGGCGGGCCGTGGGATATTTCGTGGCACATGTCGATCGGGCGAGACACGTTTTGGACGCCGGCGCACATCATGATTCAGATGACTGGCGTGCTGGTGGGAATCGCGTGCGGGTACATGATTTTGACGGCGACGCTTGGGCACGACGCGGCGACGCACGAAGCGTCAGTGAAGATTTGGGGATTCCGCGGGCCGCTCGGCGCGTTTATTGCAGTGTGGGGTTGCATTGCGATGCTGACTTCGGCGCCGTTCGATAATTGGTGGCACGAGGCGTATGGGCTGGACGTGAAGATTGTGAGTCCGCCGCACACGTTGCTTTCGCTTGGTTCGCTGTCGATCAAGATCGGGTTGATGGCGTTGATGGCGGGGTTGATGAGCCGCGCTTCGGATGGCGTGCGGCGCACCCTAGGGGCACTTTTGCTTTTTATTGGCGCGGGTTGCGTAGCGCAAATGGGGTTGATTCTGACGGGCAGCACCTGGCCGACGGAAATGCACAATGCGGCGTGCTATCTAGCGGTGGCGATGGCGATTCCGGCGGTACTGATCGCGCCGGCGTGGGGATCGCGGTGGAGGTGGGGTTGCACGGTTGTCGCAGGGACTTATACAGTGGTGCTGCTGGCGTTTGAGTGGATCCTGCCGTTGTTTCCGGCGGAGCCGAAGCTGGGGCCGGTCTATCAGCACATCACGCATTTAGTGCCGCTGCGGTTTCCGATGTTGCTTATCGTGCCAGCGATTGTTCTGGATCTTTTTTGGCGCAAGACGGGCGATTGGGGAAGATGGAAGCTGGCGGCAGTGACTGGGCCGGCGCTTGTGCTGAGCTTCCTGGCGGTGCAGTGGCCATTCGCGAATTTTCTGATGTCGCCGGGGTCCCGAAACTGGTTTTTCGGGACGGCATATTTTGCGTATTTTGATCCGGCGAATTTTCTTTATGATCCATATAAGTTCAGGAATTTGGAGACGGGCGGACGGTTTTGGGTGTTGATGATGATGGCGCTCGTGTTCAGCGTGATTACGTCGAGGCTGGGATTCGCGTGGGGTGATTGGATGCGGCGTCTGCGAAGGTGAATGGCAAGCTGGGATGTTCTCGTTTCGAGCGAATGCACTCGCGATTTTAAGACGAATAGAATCGGATTGAGGAGCTTCATGGGTCGAAGGACGATCGGGATTTTGGGACTAGTGTTACTGGCCGCGCTTTCCCTCAGCGCGCACGTGGGAAGCGCAGATGTATTTTTTGACGGAGACGCGGGGCCGTATCACCTTTATGTGACAGTGCGCGTGCCGCAGGTGATTCCAGGGATCGCGGAGATTCAGGTGCGCAGCGCTTCGAATGATGTGGAGAAGGTCGAGATTGTTCCGATGCGGCTGAGCGGGGCAGGTTCGAACTTTCCGCCGACTCCGGATGTAGCGGAAAGATCGAAACAAGATCCGCAATTTTTTACGGGAAGTTTGTGGCTGATGGAGTCCGGAGCGCTGAAGGTGCGCGTCTCCGTGGAAGGCAGTAAGGGCAAGGGAGAACTTGCTGTGCCCGTGCCGGCATTTGCGCAGAGAACTCTTCCCATGGAACGTTCTCTCGGCGGGTTGCTGGGGTTTTTGATGGTGTTTCTGGCGGTGGGCCTGGTGTTCATCGCAGGAGCAGCGTCGCGGGAAGGGAGTTTGGAGCCGGGAGAAACGCCGTCGCCCGCTAAAGCAAGACGCGCCAGGATCGTCATGGTGATTACAGCGGTGATCGTCTTAGGAATCATCTATCTGGGGAAAGCGTGGTGGGGCGCGGAAGCTTCGAACTACAAGCGAGGCGTCAATTTTTTCAATCCTCCGGAAGCGGAGACGAAACTCGAAAACGGAAACCGGTTGGTGATCCGGGCCAAGGGACAGGATCCGGAGTGGTCGAAGGAAGTAAAGATGGAAGACGTGATTCCGGATCACAACCATTTGATGCATTTGTTCTTGGTGAGCACGCCGGGTATGGAACGCATGTGGCATTTGCATCCCGAGCACGGCGAAGGTGGTTCTTTTGTTGAGGATTTGCCGAACATGCCGGCGGGACACTACCAGGTTTTCGCGGACATTGTGGATAAGGCAGGATTTCCGTGGACGCTGGTGGGGCAATTGGATTTGCCGCAGATCAACGGGAAGCCGCTTGCGGGAGATGACTCGGCGTGGACGGGTCTTGCGTTGATGCCAACCGGCAGCGACATGAGCGTTGCGCAGCTTGCGGACGGCGGGCGAATCGTTTGGGAAAAGGGAAGCGCGCCGCTTGTCGCGAACGCCGCGATGGTTTTCAAGTTCCGAGTTGAGGATAAGGATGGCACGCCCGCGAAAGATATGGAGCCGTACATGGGAATGGCGGGGCACGCGGAGTTCGTTAGCTCGGACATGAGCGTGTTCGCGCACATCCATCCGGCAGGCTCAGCCTCGATGGCGGCGCTGGAACTGGCGAATGGAGCCCCAAAAGGAAACGCCGGGAACTGCGGGATCACCGACCAATGTGCGATGCCCACGGGGATGCAGATGCCCATGCCGGCCGCTTCGCTTGAGCCGCAAGTCAGTTTTCCGTACGGCTTTCCAAAAGCCGGAGAGTACAGAATTTTTGTTCAAATAAAACGCGCTGGACAAGTCGAAACCGGGGTCTTTGACGCGCACGTACAGTAACGAAGTTTCGAAATCGACTGCGTTTCCTCGCCAGCGCGTGACCGTGCTAGAGTCTTCCCTTCGAGCTGCCTTCCGCAGTTGAAAGCAAAAGCAGGGGACTAACTGGAGGGACGGAATTGGCGTATCGGGATTTGCGGGAGTTTGTCCAGAAATTGGAGAAGGAAGGGGAACTGAAGCGGATTCGCGCGGAGGTCGACCCCATTCTGGAAATTACGGAAGTGACGCAGCGAATCGCGCGGGACAAGAACCGGCCCCCCGACAGCGTTGGACCGGCTCTGCTGTTTGAGAGGCCCAAAGGCTCGCGTGTGCCGCTGCTGGTGAACACATTTGGAAGCGTGCGGCGCATGACGCTGGCTTTTGAAGTAAGCGAGTTGGGTGAAGTGGCGGCGCGGATTCAGGGATTCTTGAAGATGGAGACGCCGCAGGGTCTCTTCGACAAAATCAAGATGTTGCCTAAACTGGCGGAACTGGGATCGTTTTTTCCGAAGAGCGTGAAGACCGGACCGTGCAAGGAAGTGATGCATCACGGCGGAGATGTAAACCTCTTCGATTTTCCGATTTTGAAATGCTGGCCGCAGGACCGCGGCCGCTTTATCACCTTTCCTCTCGTATTCACGAAAAATCCAGAGACAGGGAAGCGCAATGTTGGGATGTACCGGATGCAAGTCTACGATGAGCGAACAACCGGGATGCACTGGCAAACCCAAAAACATGGCGCGGAACATTTTCGGCGCGCACGCGCAAAAAATCCGGAGGGGCGAATTCCTGTGAGTGTGGCGATCGGGGCGGACCCCGCGACCGCGTTAGCGGGGATGCTGCCGATTCCGCCGGATCTGGACGAAATGATGTTCGCTGGTTTTTTGCGGCGCGAGCCGGTAGAGATGGTTCCCTGCGAGACGAATGATCTTGAAGTTCCAGCCAACGCGGAGATTGTGCTGGAAGGCTATGTGAATTTGAATGAGTTGCGCACCGAAGGGCCATTTGGCGATCACACCGGGTTTTATTCGCTGGAAGGGGAGTACCCCGTTTTTCACGTGGAATGTGCGACGCACAAGAAGGACCCCATCTATCTCACCACGGTAGTGGGCCCGCCGCCGCAAGAAGACTATTACATGGGCTACGCGGTGGAGCGCGTTTTTCTGCCGGTGATGAAAATGCAGTATCCTGAGATCGTCGATGTAGCCATGCCCGCCGAAGGCATCTTCCACAATTTGATGATCGTAGCGATTCGGAAGTCGTACCCAGGTCACGCGCGGAAAATCATGAACGCGATTTGGTCGCTGGGGCAGGCGATGTTCACGAAAGTGATCGTGGTTGTGGATCATGACGTAAATGTGCGTGATTACAGCGAAGTTGTGTGGAAGACTTTGTGCGCATTGGACCCCGAGCGCGACGTGCAATTCTCTTTGGGGCCGGTGGATACGCTGGATCACGCGCAAAGAATGCAAGACTACGGCTCGAAAATGGGAATCGACGCGACGCGCAAGTGGGAGACGGAAGGATTCACGCGCCCGTGGCCCGACGAAATCAAAATGGATGAAGCAACGCGCGCACGCATCGCTGCGATTTGGAAGACGCTTCAACTATAGGAATGTGCGTTCCGCGGCGCGCGATTGACCACAAAGGATAACCGTCCCTAGGGACAGGCAGGAAGAGCAGAAAAATACAATTAGTTGTGGTTGCCAACTTATCCTCACACAACTACTAGTACGAGCTACCCCGAATACCCCAGAACTGCCTAAGAATAGGGGTAGTTTTAAGGCAACTCCGGTAGAGAATCCCTTGACGCTCTGAGGTTCTGAATGTCATAAAGCTTGCACGGGCCGCACCTCGAATCATCCGCAGCGCAGCAGGGGTGCCCTTGGCAGTGGTGGGTTTGGCGTTCGTTCGGGCGCCGGGGTGACGTTCCTCGTGATTGAATCGCGTGAAGTGATGAATGTGAGACAGGCGTCGCAGTATCTGGGTATCTCCCCGGATACTCTGTACCGTTACATCACGGAAGGCGAAATTCCCGCATTCAAACTTGGTAATCGTTGGAAACTGCGTAAGACGATTTTGGACCGCTGGATGGAACGGAAAATGAGCCAGGCGCACGCGAGGCGCCGCTAGTTTGCCGGAGTATTGGCGAAAGAGACCGAGGTATCCTGGGTATGGGCAAAAAATCAAAGCAACTGGTAGGGCTGGACATCGGCTCTAGCTCGATCAAAGCGGTCGAGCTGAAGTCAACGAAAGCCGGCTATGAGCTGGTGAGCTTTGGCATGGAATCGCTAGCGCAGGACACTGTCGTGGACGGCGCGATCATGGACGCGCCTCAGGTGGCCAACGCCATCAGCAAGATCTTCGACGCGCAACGCGTAAAGACAAAGAATGTGGCAACTTCGGTTTCGGGACATTCTGTAATCGTGAAGCGGGTGCCGCTGCCTTTGATGACCGAAGAAGAGTTGTACGACCGGATCCCTTCCGAAGCCAGCCAGCACATTCCGTTCGACATTGCCGACGTGAACCTCAGCTACCAACTGCTGGAATCGATGGACGCGCAGATGGACGTCCTGCTGGTGGCCGTTAAGAAGGACAAAATTCTGAACCACACCAACGTTCTTGCGCAGGCTGGCAAGACTCCGGTGGTCGTGGACATCGATGCGTTCGGCTTGCAGAACTGCTTTGAAGTGAACTATGAGCCGGATGCCGGGCAGACGATAGCGTTGCTTAATATTGGCGCCAGCGTGATGAACATCAATATCGTGCGCGGCGGCGTGCCGCTCTTTACGCGCGACGTTAGCGTCGGCGGCAACCAATATACGGACGCCCTTCAGAAAGAATTGGATCTTAGCTTTGAGGATGCGGAGCGCCTGAAAAAAGGTGATACCCTCCCCAGCGTGACCGACGAGCAAAAACAGCAGATTCTGCGTAGCGTCTCGGACATTCTGACTCTGGAAATCCAGAAGACCTTTGACTTCTTCCGCGCAACGGCGAGTGGTGAGAATATTCAGCGCATCGTTGTGGCGGGCGGTACGGCGCGCGTCCCGGGGCTGGTGGATTTGCTCCGAGAAGAATTTGCGATGCCCGTCGAGGAACTCAATCCTTTCCGCAAAGTGCTCGTCAATCCCAGCCGGCACAGCGATGACCAGATTCGCGAGATGTCGCCGCGGCTGGCCATTGCCGTGGGTCTGGCACTGAGGAGCTTTGACTAACCATGATTCGCATAAACCTTCTCGGACAAATTAGGCCCAAGGCGTCGCGCCGGCCGGTCGATACGGGGGCAGCGCTTCCCGTCCTGTTTATTGGCGCGGGCTTCGTACTCGGCGTTCTGGTTCTTGGCTTCCTCTTCTACTCGTGGCAACAGCAGCTCAATACCGAGAACAATAAGATCAAGACGCTGCAAGCCCAGAAGACCGATCTTGAAAGCATCAAGCAGCAAGTGGAAGCCTTCGACAAGCAAAAGCAGGTTCTCCAGCAACGAGTCTCGACGATTGAGCAACTGCAGCGGGATCGCACAGGCGGGCAGGATTTGCTCGACATGGTGGCGAATACGGTTTCCCGTACAGAAAATCTCTGGTTGACGACCATGACGCGAAAGGGAACCACCCTTTCGATTGAAGGCTCTTCGGCTTCGGTCAATGCGGTAGCCAATTTCATCACGGCATTGAAGCGCTCGGGGTATTTCCAGAAAGTGGAAATCAAGGAAACGAAGCAGGACGACAAGAATACCTCGGTGCAGACATTTAATTTCCAGTTGACCGCGGAAATCACTCCGCCGCAACCGGTGGCAGCACCTCCGGCGCAGGCAAAGCCGGCGAACACGCCGACGAAAGCCGCGCCAGCCGCGACTCCGGCCAAGAAGGGATAAGGGACGACCATGGCCAATCCGTTTCGTGACATGTCGGTGTTCATGCAAGGCCTGGTGGCTGTGGCCATCGCGGTCGTCGTGCTTCTCCTGGGAGTTTACATTCCGCTTTCCCCAGTGGCGCAGGAACGCGACTCCGTGGAGAAGGCCGTCCAGCAGCGCTCGACTTTGAACACCGAAGTGCAGCAACTGCAGGTTTACCGGCAGCGCTATGGTGAACTGAAGCAGCAGATGGATGCGCTCTCGAAGCAGCTCGACACTCTTAAGACCATCGTTCCAGAAGAAAAAGAGACGGATGAATTTATCCGCCTGATTCAGGGAGCGGCTAGCTCGTCGAACATTTCGATTCGCCGGCTGACAGCCCAAGCCATCGTGCCGCGCGATTTTCACTACGAAATGCCGTTTGAGGTGCAAGCGGACGGTCCCTATTTCAATCTGATGGACTTCTTCGGCCGGTTGGGCCGGCTTTCGAGAATCATTAACGTAGGTGATTTGGAATTTGCGGATCCGGATAAATCCAAGGGCACCAAATATCCAATACGTCCCGGGACAACGGTTTCCGCGATTTTTACGGCAACGACTTTCTTTACCAAGCCGGCTGACGTGGCAGCGGCTCCGGGAGCACCGGGGGCGAAGTCCGCGGTCAAGCCGGTGGGGAAATAACCCTTGAGCGGGAATGAGCGATCTATGCGTTCAGCACTAACTCTCGTACTAGGGATTTTGCTCGCGGCAGCCGCACCTGGGCTGCGCGCGCAAGCCAAGCCTGCGACCCCGCCTGACGCGAAACCTGCGCCACCGGCAGCTGGCAAAGCTGCGCCGCAGACCGGAAAACCGGCAGCATCGGCGGCGAAGAAGCCCGCGGCAAAACCCGCAACAGCCAAAGTGGCGAAGGCTCCCAAGTCCGCCAAGCCTGTCGAAACCGCGGTGAATCCGGACGCGGCGAGGGAAGGCGAGGAAGCGAAGGCTGCGCGGCGCGATCCGTTTGAGTCGCTCGTCGCGCGCCAGCAGGCGCAAAAGAACGCCACGGCTGCATTGCCTCCGGGCAAGGCAGGATTGCAAGTGAGCACGCTGCGTCTCGACGGAATCGTCAAAGCGCCCAACGGCATGATAGCCGTCGTAACCAACCCGCAGGCGCGTACCTATTTTCTCCGTGAAGGCGACCAGTTGTACGACGGACGCGTGGAAAAGATTGCGATGGATGGCGTTTCGTTCCATGAAATCGGGAAAGATGCGTTTGGCAAGCCCGTGGAACGCCAAGTAAACAAGAGAATTTACTCCAGTGCAGGAGAACAGCAATGAAGACGAATTGGCCCGCCTTTCGGGGCGGCTTCCTGATCCTCTCGAGCGCAGTGCTGGGCGCAAGCCCGATGCTCGCTCAGACGCAGGAGCCCGCCGGCGCGACCGCGACATCCGCGGTAATCTCAAGCGTGGCGATAACGCAAGCGCCACAACGCGCCAGTGTGCGTGTGGAAGGTGAAGGGCGTCTCGATGCCCGTGTCTCGCGCATGCAGAATCCAGAACGTTTGGTGCTGGACTTCTCGGGCGCGCGGCTGGCGGTCGATAAGACCGTAATTCCCGGAGTCTCGGAGCCAGTTCGCGACGTGCGGCTTGGACAATACCGTCCGAACGTTGCCCGCGTCGTTGTCGACCTGACTGGCGTGGCTCCTTACCAGATTTCGCATGACGGGACGGCTGTGGTCGTCCTGTTTGACGCGCAGCCGGAGGCGCCGAACGCAGCGCCCTCGAGTCCCCAGACCGTGACTTCCGACCAATCCACGAAGACGCGCGCTGGTTTCGAGTACAGCGCAGCGGCTCCTCGTTCTTCTTCGCGTCCTTCCAATTCATTGCGGATTCCTGCTCCTCGCTTCGCTTTGCCCGGCGAACTGACCCAGCCCTCACTCACCCTGGCTTCCTTTGGCCGGATGAATGAGCCAGCGCGTCCGGCAACAGCGCAAGATGCGGCGCAGCAAGCTGCACAAGCGTCGAATGCAGCAGCTAACAAGCTGGCGGCCACCACGGCGCAAGCGCAAGGATCTTCGGCTCCCACGGCTCCTGGAAAATACACGGGTGAGCCGATCTCCGTGAACCTCAAAGACGTTGATCTGCGCGACTTTTTCCGCCTGATTCACGAAATCAGCGGTCTGAACGTCGTGCTCGATCCGGCGGTCAAGGGCACACTGACGATCGTGCTCGACGAAGTGCCCTGGGATCAGGCGCTGGACATCGTTCTCCAGAACAACGGCCTCGATAAGCAATTGAATGGAAACGTGCTGCGCATAGCGACACGCAACACTCTCAAGACCGAAGCAGAAACGCAGCGCGACCTGGAAAAAGCGCAAGCCGAGGCGATTTCGCCTACGACTACGACTCGCGTACTTAGCTACGCCAAGGCTTCCGCGCTCGCTGCAACACTCAAGAAGTTTCTCAGCGCCCGCGGCGATATCATCGCGGATGACCGTTCCAATCAGCTGATTATTCGAGATATTCCGGCTGTCTTCCCGGTGATTGACAATCTCATCCGGCAATTGGACCGCAAATCACAGCAAGTGGAGATCGAAGCGCGCGTGATCTCCGCGTCGCGCTCCTTTGCTCGGGACATCGGCACGGAACTAGGATTCTCCGGTGCGAGCACCACGACGCATAACCAGAACCTCTTTTCGGGCGCCCCGCAAGTTGGCGTCAGCCCGGGTCCCATCAACTCGACGCCTCCTCCTCCGCTAGTCGCCACCCCGACAAATACGTCGAGCGGCGGGCCGCAGAGTGGAATTCCGCTGCTTAGCTCCTTGGCCGCTGGCGTTCCGACGTCTGGCTTTGGCTATTCTTTCCGGTCGGCGAACTTCGCCCTCGACTTTTTTATCACTGCCGCAGAATCCAAGGGCGTGGGCAAATTGCTTTCCAAGCCGCGCATTGTGACGCAGAACAACGAAAAGGCTGTCATCAAGCAGGGCGTCAAGTTGCCCATTCAGACGACCATCAACAACACGATTTCGGTCCAATTCATCGACGCTGTGCTGCAACTCGAAGTCACTCCGCAGATCACAGCCGAAGGCACCATCTTCATGGACGTGCTCGTGGAAAATACCCAGATCGATCAAGGTATTCCCCGCGTGCAGGGTATCCCGGCTTTGGACACCCAGTCCGCGCAGACGAAAGTCCTGGTTCCGGACGGCGGTACCGTCGTGATTGGTGGCATCATCGTTTCCACCCAGAACACCAACATCCAAGAGGTGCCTATCGTGGGCAGCTTGCCGCTGATCGGAAACCTTTTCAAACGGACCAGCGTGTCGATTCAGTCTCAGGAACTTCTGTTCTTCCTGACCCCGCGCATCATCCCGGGGTAACAAGGGCCTGAACACCTTAAACTGAGAACGGATTCGAGGAGACTTCGGTCTCCTCGTTTCATTTATGAACTCACCTCTCCATTTCAGGCGAAAAGCCCTCAACCAACTCCTCTCGCGCGCCAAGCTGGATGCTTTGGTCGTTACTCATCCGCCTAGCTGGTATTACCTGACCGGATTCACCGGAGAAGCAGGCGTCCTGATTTCGAATTCCTCGGGAGCGACCCTCATTACCGACGGGCGGTTTACGACCCAAGTCCGGGAAGAAACCACATCGGTCCGCTTGATCGAGCAGAAGGGCTCCTTACTCGAGTCTACAGGCCGGTTTCTACGAGAGAAGCGAACTCGGCGAGCTGGTTTTGAGCCGTCGCAAACCTCGGTGGCTCAACTGTCCCTGCTCCGAAAGGCGGCGGGATCGGGGACGAAATGGATTCCTGCCCCGGGCCTTGTCGGGAGCCTGCGGGCGCGGAAAGAGCCCTCCGAACTCGCCAGGATGCGCCAGGCGGCTATTCTAGCGGGAGATGTTCTCAGCAATGCCATTCCGCTGCTCAAGCCCGGAGTGATGGAAAACGAGATTGCTGCCGAGATCGAATACCAGATGCGGAGGCGTGGGGCCTCCGGTCCGGCCTTTGAAACCATCGTCGCTTTTGGAGAACGCTCAGCCTTGCCGCATGCGCGTCCTACCGCCAAGCGATTGAAGAAAAATGAGTTGGTGGTACTAGACCTGGGTGCTATACTCGCGCACTATTGCAGCGACATCACGCGAACTGTCCACGTTGGCAGGGCACCGTCGCGTGTGAAACAATGGTATCGGGCGGTCCTGGAAGCGCAGACGGCGGCCATTGCAGCGGTAAGAGCCGGAGCCAGTTGCGGGGATGTGGATGCAGCCGCGAGGCAAGTTCTGGCCGGGTATAAACTCGACCGGCTTTTCACCCATAGCACGGGGCATGGACTAGGCCTGGAAGTTCACGAGGATCCCCGGGTGGCACGCGGCCAAACGGCGCGGTTGGAACCGGGGTTCGTGATCACGATCGAACCGGGAGTTTACATGGCGGGCGTCGGGGGAATTCGCATCGAAGACGACGTCGCTGTGCACTCGGGCAGCACGGAAGTACTGACCCGCATTCCGCGGGATCTCATCGAGCTTTGACACAGGCATGAAACGAAAACAGCCCTCAAAAGCAGCTGCTAGTTCCTCTATCGCGAGTCCGGAAGTCGAGCAAATCGAGCAACTCCTCCGTTTTATGAGCGAGCACAATCTGGAGGAGTTCGAGTATTCGCGTGGCGACCTGCGAATCCGGCTGAAGAAGCCGTCTGCGGGAGTTCCGCTCTACAGCCGGTCTATGGGTGTGCCGGAGATTATCGTTCCCGGAGCGGCGCCGGAAAGGACTGCTGGAGGCTCTCAGAGTGCGCCAGCGTCAGCGCCGGAGCCGAGGGTGACTGAAGACCTGCACCTGGTCAAATCGCCCATTGTAGGTACGTATTATGAGGCCCCAAGCCCTGGCGCCGAGGCGTTTGTCAAGATCGGTGCGCATGTCGAGTCGGGGGAGACTCTTTGCATCGTGGAAGCCATGAAGCTGATGAACGAAATCGAATCGGACGAAAGCGGCGAATTGATACGCATCTTTGTCGAAAACGGGCAGCCCGTCGAGTACGGCCAGCCGCTCTTCGGCATCCGACCCAGCCGGAAGAGGTAGCCGGCGCCCGAAGCCATGTTCCAGAAAATCCTAGTAGCCAATCGCGGGGAAATCGCGCTGCGGGTCATCTGTGCCTGCAAAGAACTGGGCATTTCCACGGTTGCCGTGTACTCCGAGGCCGACCGCAATTCACTGCATGTGCGCTTTGCCGATGAAGCGGTGTGCATCGGCCCGGCGCGCAGCAGCGAGAGTTACCTCAACATCCCTCAAGTCATCAGCGCGGCGGAAATTACGAATGTGGATGCCATCCATCCGGGGTATGGCTTTCTTTCCGAGAACGCCAACTTTGCGAAGGTTTGCGAAGCCTCCGAAATCACTTTTATCGGACCTACACCCGAAGTGATCGAGATGATGGGGGAGAAGGATCGCGCGCGCCGCGAGATGCAGGCACTGGGTGTGCCCACGGTTCCCGGCAGTGAAGGAGTCGTGGAAGGGGAAGAGCAACTCGCCAAAGAAGCCAAGCGCATCGGCTTCCCGCTGATCATCAAAGCATCCGCGGGCGGCGGCGGACGCGGCATGCGCGTGGTGCACAAGCAGGAAGAACTACTGAACGCTTACGAGACGGCGCGCAGCGAAGCGCAACAGGCCTTCGGAACACCGGACGTGTACGCCGAGAAGTTTCTCGAGCATCCTCGCCACATCGAATTTCAGGTGCTGGGAGATCAGCACGGCAAAGTGATCCACCTCGGCGAGCGCGAATGCAGCATTCAGCGCCGGCACCAAAAGCTGGTCGAGGAATCCCCATCGCCCGTGATGGATGCCAAAAAGAGGAAGGATCTTGGCACGAAGGTCGTGCGAGCGCTCGAAAAGGTTGGCTACACGAACGCGGGCACCGTCGAATTTCTAATGGATGAAGATGGTTCTATCTACTTTATCGAGATGAACGCCCGCATTCAGGTCGAGCATCCGGTGACCGAGTTGGTGACGGGTGTGGACCTGATCAAAGCCCAGATTCGCATCGCGGCCGGCGAAGGGCTGGACGACGCCGTCGGCGAGATGAATTTCTCCGGCCACGCCATCGAGTGCCGCATCAACGCCGAAGATCCCGAAACTTTCGTGCCATCGGCGGGACGCATTTCGACATTCCAGGCGCCGGGCGGTACGGGCGTGCGCGTGGATTCAGCGGCTTATGCCGACGCGGTAATCCCGCCGTATTACGATTCGATGATCGCGAAATTGATTGTGAAGGGCCGCGACCGGGCCGAGGCCATTGGCCGCATGAAACGCGCGCTGGAAATGTTCGTCATCGAGGGAATCAAGACTTCCATTCCGTTGCACCGGCGGATTCTGGCCGACCCTGATTTCGCCGCGGGGCGCTTCGACACGCACTTCATCGAAAGATTGCTAGGGACTACCGGGAAATAAGTGTCTATGCGCCTTGTCCTCCCCAGGCTGTATGTGATACTAGACGCAGCGTTGATTACTTCCTCCGAACGAGATTGCGCCCAGAGCCTTGCCGAAGCTGGAGTCCGATTGATCCAGTACCGGAATAAGTCCGCCTCGGCGCGGCAATACCTGGATTTTTCGCGGAATCTAGCTGAAGCGCTCCGTCCGCGCGGTGTGATTTTTCTTGTGAACGACCGGCCCGATGTGGCGTTTCTGTCGGGGGCAAGCGGCGTCCACGTCGGCCAGGATGACCTAGATGTAGAGCAGGCGCGCCGCGTGGCGGGCCAGGACAAGCTCGTCGGCGTTTCGACTCACAACCTCGAGCAATTCCAGCGCGCAGCACAATCTTCCGCCGATTACATCGCGGTCGGGCCGATCTTCTCCACATCGAGCAAATCCAACCCCGACCCGATCGTTGGCCTGGATTTCATACGCAGAATGCGCACGCTCACCCGGAAACCGATTGTCGCAATTGGCGGAATTTCTCTCGATCTCGCCAAGTCCGTGATCGAAGCCGGCGCCGACTCTGTGGCCGTCGTCAGCGGGGTTCTCAGCGCGCCCAACCCGTCGCAGAGTGCGCGCCAATACTTAGAAGTACTCGAAACCGCGAAGCATGCGGCGGCGTACTGAGGCCCTCCCGAATGGCTGACACCACCCACTCTCTTCCGCAAAGCCCCACAAAGAATGAACACGGATTTGTGCGAGCCATCGGGCTCTTTGACGGCACGATGATCGTCGTGGGCTCGATGATTGGCTCCGGTATTTTCATCGTCGCGGCGGATATTTCCCGCCAAACTGGATCCCCCGGCGGTTTGATCCTCACCTGGGTGCTGACCGGTTTGCTCACCGTCTCGGCCGCGCTTTCCTACGGCGAGCTTGCCGCCATGTTTCCCCACGCTGGCGGGCAGTATATTTACCTGCGCGAAGCCTATTCGCCGCTGTGGGGCTTTTTATACGGATGGACGCTGTTTCTCGTCATTCAGACCGGGACGATTGCCGCCGTAGCCATCGGGTTTGCAAGGTTTCTCGGAGTCCTTTTCCCAGCGATTTCGCCGGAGTCCTGGATCGTTCACCCCATTAACCTCGGGTCGAAGTATGCAATCAGCCTGAGCGTGCAGCAGCTTGCCGCCGCGCTGATGATTCTTTTGCTTACGTTTCTGAATACCCTTGGCATCCGCCTTGGCAAATTAATTCAAAATGTTTTCACCTCGGCCAAGACGCTAGCGCTGGTCGGATTGATTGTGCTGGGGATTTTTGTAGGCAGAAACGCTGGCGCAATTTCCGAGAATTTCTCCCATTTCTGGTCCATTCGCGGCGAAGTACCCATCGAGCCGGGCGCGGCCTTTCTGCGAGGCTGGATTCCTACGGTCACCGCCGCTAGCGGATTCTTCGGCATGATTGTCGCGTATGGCGTCGCGCAAACCGGCTCGCTCTTCTCCGCCGACGCCTGGAACAATATCGGCTTCACCGCGGCTGAAGTGAAAAATCCCAAGCGCGACGTGGCGCTTTCCATGGCCTTCGGCACATGCATTGTCATTACGCTTTATTGCCTGGCAAACCTCGCGTATCTGTTTGTCCTCCCGCTCGTGCAGATTCAGACGGCTCCCGACGACCGCGTAGCCACTGCGGCGTTGAGCGCGATCTTCGGAAACGGTGGCGCAGTCGTTATGGCAGTCGCAATCATCATCTCGACGTTTGGCTGCAATAACGGGCTGATTTTGGCTGGTTCGCGTGTAAGTTACGCCATGGCGAAAGATGGACTTTTCTTCCGCTCAACGGGACGCCTGAATTCCAAAGGCGTGCCCGGCACGGCGCTCATTCTTCAGGGGATCTGGGTTGTTATCCTGATTCTTCTGCGCACGCGGAATCCTAGTGGCGGCTACGGAAATCTTTACAACGACCTGCTCAATTATGTGGTCGCGTCCGTGTTGCTTTTTTACGCGCTGACCATTGCGGGAATTTTCGTGCTACGCGCAAAGCGGCCGGAGGCGGACCGGCCGTATAAAGCGTTTGGGTACCCGATCTTGCCGGCGTTATATGTTTTGGGTGCGCTCGGAATCGTTCTTGTGCTCGTGCTTTACCAGACGCAGACGGCAGGATGGGGCGTCGGCATCGTGGTCGCCGGGATACCGGTTTACTGGCTGCGCTCGATGTGGATGGCGAGAGCACGTGGTTCGGCATAGCAATTTTGTTGTAGGGGCGCAGCATGCTGCGCCCCTACAATGTGCGAAGTCCAATTTGGCGGTATGTAGATACATGATCTCAGGCGCAGGCCGCCTAAAGGAGGAGTTGCATGGGCAACCCCTTGTTCGCGACGAAGTCGATGACCACGCTGATGAATGAAGCGGGGGACACCGGAGAGCACAGCCTCAGACGCGCTCTCGGCCCCGTAAATCTCGTCACGCTGGGCATCGGAGCCATCATCGGCGCCGGCATCTTCGTGATGACTGGTTCTGCCGCATCGCTTTATGCCGGTCCGTCCATCATGTTGTCGTACGTGCTGGCGGGCATCGGTTGCGTCTTCGCCGGGCTGTGTTACGCGGAATTCGCTTCGATGATTCCCATAGCCGGATCCGCATACACCTACGGCTACGCCACGCTCGGCGAAATTGTCGCCTGGATTATCGGCTGGGATCTGATTTTGGAGTACGCCTTCGGCGCCGCAACGGTCGCTAGCGGGTGGAGCAGCACGCTCGTTGCGTTCCTGCAAGACTACGGCATCAGCCTGCCTCCGCAAATCTGCGACGTTCCGGGAGCCAAGTGGGTCCTCTACGATGGCCGGTGGATGCCGCTCAACACGTTATCGATGAGCGCGGACCAGGTAGCCGGGCTGCAGATGGTGACGGCCAAATTTAATTTGATCGCGTTCTTGGCGATGCTCGCGGTTACGACGCTACTGATCATTGGAATCAAGGAGTCTGCGAACTTCAACACGGGCGTTGTTTTCGTCAAGCTGACCGCGGTACTGGTGTTCATCGCCGTCGCCGGTGCATTCGTGATGAAGCATCCCGAAATCGCGCATGCCAATTGGAAAGTTTTTATCCCACCCAATACCGGAGCGTTCGGGGCGTTTGGCTGGTCGGGCATATTAAGAGGCGCGGGAGTCGTTTTCTTCGCTTACATTGGCTTTGACGCCGTCTCCACGGCGGCTCAAGAGGCAAAGAATCCACAAAAAGACATGCCCATCGGCATCCTGGGGTCCTTAATCGTTTGCACGATCTTGTACCTCCTTGTTTCCGGCCTGCTGACTGCCACGGTTCACTATTCGCGACTCAATATCGGCGCTCCCGTCTCCCTCGCCATCCGCGAAACGGGTGTGAAGTGGGGCAGCTATGTTGTCAACGCGGGCGCACTGGCGGGATTGAGCACCGTGATGCTGGTCATGATGCTCGGCCAGTCGCGTGTTTTCTATTCCATGGCGAATGACGGCTTGCTCTGGAAGTGGGCGGGCGACATTCACCCGCGATTCCGTACTCCGTGGAAGTCCACCGCCATCGTTGGGATTTGCGTTGCGTTTGTTGGTGCGCTCGTTCCCATCGGAGATCTTGGCCAGCTTGTCAGCATCGGAACGCTGCTTGCTTTCGTCATCGTCTGCGCGGGTGTTTGGATATTAAGAGTGAGGCGACCGGAACTTGTGCGGCCGTTTAAGACACCCTTGGTTCCGCTGGTTCCGATCCTGGGTATGCTTGTGTCGCTCGGGTTGATGGCGGGCCTGAAAGCCGTGACTTGGATCCGGCTGGTCGTCTGGCTCATCGTTGGTTTGGTGATTTATTTTACGTACAGCGTGAAACACAGCAAGGTCCGCAATTCTGGTTCGGAGCAGTAGGGGCCGGCAGACAATCATTCGGGTGAAATAGGTGGCACCCCCCCGGGGTTTTACGTAAGTGTTCATTCTAAAGGAACTTTAAGTTGCCTGTTTTAATACATTTATATAAGAGTTCATTCTAAACATACTTAGGCGCGAGAATTGTTGCAAGATGGGGCAGTTTTGTAAGTGTTGATTCTAAAGAGTTTGCTGTAAAGAGCGGATGCCAACAAAAAAACGCCAAACTCGAGAGTCACCCCGCTAAACCCGCGGAATGGAGAAGAGGGGGCGTTGCCGGGAACGAACCGCACGTTTACCCAGAAACTAATATACACTAGCGGCATACGGCTGTCAAGGGCAAATTGGAGAGGATACGGCATCCTGAAAATCCAGCTGGTTTGTCGATAGGCATCGTCTCTGGACAAAGCCAAAAGAGAGGAGGGCCACTCTTACCTTCGGTCGGAAGGGGTACTTCAGGTAAAGTAGAGGTTCGCTCGATTGCCCGATGACTGCTCTGTCTGCGAACCTGCGTAACGCGTGGCGCCGCCTCTCGCGGATCGATCTCTTTGCGATTCTGCTGATTTTTGGGGGGGCCACGTGCGCCATTCTGGGCCTCAACGGCGGCCTCGCCAGCTTCCTCAAATTTCTGGCCGTTCTCGCCACCGTTTATGTTTTGTTCCGGTTTGCGGGCTGGTGGCGGACGCGTCTTCTCTGGAGCCTACGCAACCGGCTGATCGTCGCGTACCTGTTTATCGCCGTCGTCCCCATCCTGCTCATCCTGACGCTCGTCGTTCTCGCCGGCCAAATATTGTATTCGCAGCTCGGTGCTTACATTCTCTACGACGACATCCATCGCCGCATAGCCATGATGGCGGACATCACCGAACACATTGCAGCCGCGCACCGCACCCTGCCGAAAGGTGTCTCTGAGGAGGAATCGGAGCACGTCCTCGCGGCGCAGTCCCACATGGTTCACGATCAGGAGCTTCCGGGATTGAGTATAGATTTTTCGAATGATCCCAAGCTCTTGCGAAAAGTGGCGGGCGCAGGGAAGAGTTCGTTTGCGGGACTAGTGGAAGAAGGCGAGACGCCATACCTGATGAGCCTGAAGGAGGTGCCAGAGCTGGTGGGCGTCCGCGTGGTAACACTCCGCGTGCCCGTCACGCCAGAATTTCTGGCTACGATTGCGCCGGACCTTGGCGTGATTCAACTGAATCTGACACGGCGCTTCGAGGGCGGCACGCGGCAAGGAATTCTCTACAATTCCGGCAACGTGCAATACGAGACCACCAGCAGAATTCAGGCGCGAAACAGGACCCTCCACCCACCGGCGCATTGGATGATCGATCCGGCTATTACTGGGCTTTCCCGGCTCGACGCGGTTTACGTCGGAACGGGCGGAATGTTTGATCCGCGACGGCCCGTGCTGGTCAGCTTCAACGCACGGCCTTCCCGGTTGAATGGGCGGATTTTTTCGTCGCTGGGTGAGCTCAGCGATTTATACGCCGTTGGTTTCATCGTGGTATTCGTGCTCTTTTCCTTGATCGAGATCGCGGCGCTGATTACAGGAATCGTGATGACCCGGCGCATCACCAAAGCCGTCAGCGATCTTTATCAAGCAACACAATACGTGAAAGCTGGCGATTGGACGCATCGCGTGCGGATCGAGCGAAGGGATCAGCTGGGAGTGCTGGGGGAATCGTTTAACGACATGACGGGCTCCATCAGCGGGTTATTGGAGGAGTCGAAAAAACGCCAACGCTTGGAGAACGAGATCTCCATCGCCAGCGAAGTGCAGAACCAGCTTTTTCCGCAGAAAATGCCGTCGGTTGCGGGAGTCCAGCTCGAAGCGATTTGCAAAGCCGCGCGCACCGTCAGCGGCGACTACTACGATTTTATTCAACTTAGCCCGACGCATCTGGCGATTGCGCTCGCGGATATTTCTGGAAAGGGAATTTCCGCCGCGCTCTTAATGGCCAGCTTGCAAGCAGCGCTGCGCAGCCAGTTGCTCGCCGCCGGGAGCGAGACCATGAGCACTGCCGAATTGGTCGGACGCTTGAACATGCACATGGTCCGCAATACGGCCGACGACCGCTTCGCGACATTTTTTATTGCGGTATACGACAGCGCAACGCGTACCCTGCGTTACACCAACGCGGGGCATCTGCCGGGATTTCTGATTGCCAACGGCTCGTCGACGCATCTTGATAAGGGTGGAATGGTGCTTGGAGTGGTCGAAGACTACGTCTACGAACAAGGCACAGTAAGTGTGCCGCCAAATGCGCTGCTCGTGGAATACAGCGACGGATTGGTCGAGCCGGAAAATGTGTACGGAGAAGAGTTCGGGATCCGGCGGTTGCAGGAAGCGGCGTTGCGCGTACAAAATTCGGCCCCTGTGGTCGTCGGGCAATCTCTGATGATGGCGGCGGAGGAGTGGGCGGGCACGCCGGAGCAAGCGGACGATATGACGGTGGTCGTCGCGCGGCTTCGTTAGCCGTCATGCCGAGATGATGCGGCAGGAAACGCGCGAAGGGGCTGCGGTAGTGCGGCTTTTGCGAGTGGGCTATACTGACTAGTTTTCCATAGAGGCAGACGGGGAGACGAATGCCGTTAGTGAATCGCGTGGCGTTGGTAACTGGAGGAAGCAGAGGGATCGGGCGGGGAATCGCCGTTCGTTTGGCGCAGGAAGGCGCGCGCATCGCGATTTCTTATCGCTCGAACAAGACCGCTGCGCAGCAGGCGCTGAGGCAGTTGCAGGCGAGCGGCGCGGATTGCGTGGCCGTGGAAACGGACGTCACGGATTCCGCGAAGGCGGAGCAACTCGTGCAAACCGTTGCGGATCGTTACGGACGCATCGATATTCTGGTGAACAATGTGGGCGGTTTTCGCTGGGGTACGCTCGCGGAGTCGTCTCTGGCGGATTGGGAGGGTATTTTTACGTCGAATTTGTCGAGCGTGCTCTACGTTAGCAGGGCCACGTTGCCGCATATGCGGAAGGGACGCTGGGGTCGAATAGTGAACCTTGGAGCCGTGGGCGCGGAGAGAGCATTCGGCCAGGCGAAAATTTCGGCCTACGCCGCCGCCAAAGCCGCTGTCGTAGCGCTGTCGCGCTCACTGGCGTTGGAAGAGGCGAAGAACGGCATCACGGTGAACGTGGTGAATCCGTCGAGCATCGACGAAAAAGAGCTGACACTCAGCGAAGCGCGACGCATCCGAGATGCGCGTTTCCCTATTGGCCGTCCGCCGACGGTAGAAGACGTAGCCAACGCGGTAGCGTTCTTTGTGTCTGATGAAGCCGAATACGTGACCGGCCAAGTTGTAAACGTCAGCGGCGGATGGATGTTGTAGCGGAAATGATTGAGCGCTGAGAATTTTCTTCCATGAAAGCACTGACTGCAGCCGAGATGCGCGAGGTCGACCGCCTGACGACCGAACTATCTGGGATTCCCGGCGCGCAATTAATGGAAAACGCTGGGCGGGCCGCCGCGAACGCCGTCTGGAGCCGAATTTCGGGCCGCGGCGTAAAGGATAAAGTACGCGTGGCCGTGCTGTGCGGCAAGGGGAACAACGGAGGGGATGGATTTGTTGTTGCGCGAAATTTGAAGGAACAAAAACTGGCAACGCGCGTCGTTCTGTTTGGAAAGAAGGAAGACGTGCGCGGGGATGCCGGGAAAAACCTGGCGAAGTGGCTGGAAGTCGGCGGAGAAATGGAGTTCGTGGAAGGGGAGGCGGATTGGCAACGGGCCTGGAGCGGAGTGAGTGAGTCGCACGTGATTGTGGACGCGATGCTTGGGACGGGCCTGAAGGGTGGTGCGAGCGGCGCGATTGCCTCGGCCATCGCGGACATAAATAAGAGATCGCGCAAGGCGAAGGGAAGCTGGCCGGCGCTGATTCTGGCTGTGGATACCCCTTCGGGATTGCCTTCTGATGGAGAGGCCCCGGGAGGGGCAGTGCTGTCGGCTCATTGCACGACAACATTCACCGCGCCGAAGGTCGGGCAATTGACGGGGCCGGCAGCGGAAGCGTGCGGGACATTGCAAGTGGTCAGCCTTGGTTCGCCGGCCAAACTGATTGAAGAAACCGGGAAGGGCGCAGTTCGCTGGGTGGAGCCAGAAGAGTTTGCGGGGATGCCGCTGGTGCGGGCAGCGGATTCACACAAGGGAACGTTCGGCCATGCCGTGATTGTGGCGGGATCGCGCGGAAAATCCGGAGCGGCCGTGCTTGCGGGATACGCGTGTTTGCGCGCGGGCGCGGGGCTGACGACCATGGCCACGCCGGATGAAATCCAGCCGGTGGTGGCGGAGGCTCATGCGGAGTACATGACAGAGTCGCTGCTGGCGACCAAGACAGGCGGTATCGCGGCCGCGAACGCCTCGTCGGGACGAATGACGAAGCTGCTGGAGGACAAGGCGGCTGTGGCGATTGGGCCCGGGATCGGGACACATGTGGAAACGCGCATGGTGGTGCAACAACTTGTGCGCGAGGCAACGCTCCCGATCGTTCTGGATGCGGATGGCTTGAATTGTTTTGACAATGAAGCATACAAGTTAGGACAACGAAAAACGCAATTCCTGGCGATAACGCCGCATCCCGGAGAAATGGCTCGGCTTCTGGGCGTGAAAAACTCCGACGTGCAAAGCGATCGCCTGAAAGCGGCGACGGAAGCCGCCAAAAAATGGAAAGCCCACGTTATTTTGAAGGGCTACCACACGATTCTCGCTGCGCCGGATGGACGTGTTTTCGTCAATACGTCCGGCGGGCCTAGCCTTGCGAAGGGCGGTACGGGAGACGTGCTGACGGGAGTGCTTGCGGCATTGACGGCACAATTCGGAACGGAGGACTGGCTGCGTGTATTAGCGCTGGGCGTTTATTTGCATGGCGTTGCGGCCGACATACTCGCCGCCGAAGGAGAGCCTTCCGGGGTGCTCGCGCACGAAGTCGCGCAAATGATTCCGGACGCCCGAGAAAGTCTCCTCAGGAAGATCCAGTTCGGTGGCTGAAGAGATCATCGCGCGTTCCTCTGAAGAGACCACGGCGTGGGGGCGCGAATTCGCGAAGCGGCTCACGGCGCCGGTGATTGTTCTGCTGACGGGCGATCTGGGCAGCGGGAAGACCACACTGACGAAGGGCATCGTCGCCGGCCTGGGTGCTGCCACCGAAGACGAAGTGACGAGTCCCACCTTTACGCTGGTCCACGTGTACGGAAAAGCAGCAAAGGTTTATCACGCCGATCTATATCGCATCGAGAGCTTCCACGACTTCGAGACTCTAGGTCTGGAGGACGTGTTTGCCAAGCCGGCTGTCGTGATTTTGGAGTGGTCGGAGCGTTTTCCTTTGCAGTCGCCGTGGCCGCAGGTCCGCATCCGCCTGGAACATCTCGGTGGAGACTCGCGCCGCATCTCCGTCAGTTAACCGCGTTCCACCTTCTGCGCTCGGCCCGCGTCGTTTCTTTCCGCCCTGTGCTTTCATTCCGTAAACCCCCTGTTTCGTTAGGGTTGTGACACGGTCCTTACTATCTCGTTACCGAAGCGGCCAACTTTGTTGCGGTGGCTCGCCTGCGCTGCTAGCTTGGTGAAAGCCCCTTCGGGGCGGAGTGTGCATGGCGGACGAAACTCTCACACTAGGCGTTGCGGAAGCGGCGCGGATCGAACTGAAGAGCTACAACGTCACGATCCCCATGGGATCGCTGTCCATTGGTGTGGACAATATCCACCATGACGTGTTTCTTAGCCCCAAGTTCGTGCAGGCGGCTCGCGACTATTTGTTCGACTTGATTCGCCAGAGCACCAGCGCCACGTATTTTTCCGGCATTGAATTGCGCAACATCAAGAGTCTGGACAATGCGGCGTTCCGCAAAATGCTTACGGACCTGCTGCAAAGTGCGCTGACCCAAGCCAAGTACTACAAGAATATCGAGATCGACCTCGTCTTCCGGCTCGGCCTCCTGAAATTTCTCACCCAGGAACTCACCAACCAGTTCGCCAACTTGATCCTGGAAGGGAAGGAATGGATTCGCCAGCGCGGTGAATACTTCGAGCGCAGCCAGCAGGCACACGTAATCAAAGCGAGGCTGTCGGAGTTGCAGTCGGCGAGGCGGAAAGTGATACGCGGAGTAGGTCAGCAAGTCGCGCAAATGCTCTCGGACATCGAAGAAAACGTTATTGCCAAGACGCGGCGGGCGCTCTTTGGAGATGACTTTGCGCCGATCTATGAGATTTTAAGGAACCGTATTGTCTTTCTCGACGGCGGCAAAGATGATGTTTTCTTTCTCGAACATTACGTGCTGTTGGGAAATTACTCGCGCGACCCAGACCGATTTGAAGCGATGGACGCGCTATTCCAGGAATTTCTCTGTGAAGCAGGACTTACGATTGGCCAAGACCCCGCCTTTACCGAGGCAAATCAGGCGCACAATGCATTGCTGGAACAGGCGGCGGCAATGCGCGCGGAGATTGCCAGTCTGGAAGAACAGCGCGAGGGCATCCTAAAAAAACTGGAACGGGGCGAGAGTTTCTTCAACAAGTTTCTGAATTCAGGTGACCCGTCTGATTTAAAAGCGTCACTGAACGATGTGGAGATGCGGCTGAAGCATCAAGAAGTGAAGCTTGAAGAGATGGGGCCCCAGATCGATGCGGCCAAGCAGAAGCTGGACTTTTTCAACAAGGATTACAAAGGGCGCCTCGGGGATTATCTGAATGATCCGGAGAACGCCAAGCGCCTGTTTGACGCCTCTGCCGGAGACACGGAAACCACAGAGAAAGCGCGGCTGCTTGCACAACTGGTTGACCGTCTCGAGCAGCATGACGTGCTCTACCACGTGCTGGCAAGCTACGAAATTCGCCCCATTGCCAAGGAATATTGTCCGCCGGTGCACTTGCAGCAGCTTCGTAAAGCGCTGGTCTCGAAAGACGAGATGAAGCAAGTCGAACAGGTGCTGAAGCACGTTCCCGCGAAACAGCTTTCGCTGAAGCCCATTGAGGAACTTTCCAAGAAAATCCGGCGTTATTCGCGAGAGGAGATGCAGGGCTTCGTGTTGCGTTTCGCGACCGATTTCCTGCGCCTGCGCCGCGATCTGCGGGACGCGGAGCACTTGACGACCTGCATGGAGCGCGTCCATTTGGTAACGACGGAACAGGCGCGCGAACTGTCCAGGCTGAACAACAAGCTCTACGAATGCGTCCTGCAGGAAGAAGCCAAGACGCAAGAGGATCAGGTCGTCTCGCACGTGATCATCAAAGCCGACGTGCGCGGATCGACTAAGATGACGCAAGACCTTCTTTCGCGCGGGCTAAGCCCCGCTTCGCATTTCAGCTTGAACTTGCACGAACCAGTGAAAAAACTCCTGGATCGCTTTGGCGCGAAAAAAGTTTTCATCGAAGGCGACGCGGTGATTCTGGCGATTTTTGAAACGGAATCCACGCGCACCTATGCTCGGGCCGTCGCCAAGGCTTGCATTTTGTCGCGCCAGATTCTCGCGGTCTGCAATTCCTACAACGATCGCGCGGCTGCAAGCGATCTTCCCGCGCTGGAACTCGGCGTGGGCGTTGCGTTTCAAGGGTCGGCCCCGACCTATTGGACGGACGGCGATTCCAAGATCATGATTTCCAAGGCGCTGAACCTCTCCGACCGCCTTTCCGGCTGCGCAAAACTTGCCAAACGCATGCTGTCCGGCCAGAAGACGCACTTTTGCGTGTATCAATTCCTGACGGCGATGGAAGGTGCCTCCGCAGAAGAGTTAGACGAATTCCTTGTGCGCTTCAATATGAACGGCATCGAGCTGAACGAAGAAGGCTTTGAAAAACTGTCCGAAGAGATTTCGCTGGATTCCGTCGAAACGAAGCTGGAAATGCCATGGGGCAAAGAAACCGTCACGTTGCACTACGGCGAAGTTCCCATGGGAGAATCAGTGGAATTGCTCGTTTTGCGGAAGAGTTTGGCTCGCGAACTCTTGCCGGACGGAAAAATCGGTGCGGCCTCGACGCATCCCTACTACGAAGTCTGCACCAGCCCCAAGCTCTACGATTTGGTCGCGGCGCTGATTCGCACCAAAGCCGCTGCCGCCACAATTGAAACTGTCCGGGCCTAACCCTATACTCTCTTCGGAGGCGAAAGGGGTCCGGTGATCTTCCCGGCCTTCAAAGCCGGCGATTCGGCCCTTCGCGGGTCGAATGGTGGGTTCGACTCCCACACGCTTCCGCCATATCTAATTGAGATGACGGCAGTTGCAAGAATACGAGGCAGCAAAAGGCAGCAATAAGAGATTTTGGGTGCGGTTCTTGTGCAAATTCAATCGGCGGCACGGACGGTAGCCGCATCCCTCGATCTCGACGTGCAGCGGCGGCCTCTGTGCGAAACCTCTGCATGGAATACTCGACTGCACCCCTACAGTGAGACGGTTTTTGAAGGGCACACTTGCAGTTCTTTGAGTTTTCTTCCGCGTCTCCCGAGGAAGCCGGGGCTGATCGGGAGTAGATAGCCTCTCGCTGCCCAGCTGTTTGCTCTCGCTCCCGCTCGTGCAAGAATCTCAGGTCAGGTCGACCCTTCTGCGCTCAAGATGTGGACTTGGTCCCGTTGGGAGTGTTGGTTTCTTTGATTCGAACTAGACTCGGCACCATGCTAATGAGCCAGGCGACGCCGATGCCTAGTGCCGTCTCGATTAGACGAAACAGGGCGTAGGACCACGGCTTCGGGCCGTGGGTGAGCATGACAATGCCGCATATGTACCCAGCAACTTTGGCGCCACCTCTCACCGACGAGAGATGACAGATCAACATAGCGACCAGAATACCGACGCCAATTGCCCACGCGCTGGGTTGCAGTATGGACTGCAGGACGGCCCCGCACGTTGCTCCCACCACAGTGGCCACGATTCGTTGCAATCCAAGCTCGCGGGTCTTGGCCGCCGAAAAATCGGTGACGATGACCGCAGCAAGGAGCGCATAAATCGGATATTCGAGCTTGCAGACCTGCGCAAGGGCGACCGACAACCCGCTACCAAATGCCGCCCGCAGGGCTAGCAATGTCGGGAATAATCACTTGTCGATTCATTGAGATACCGTTGAAAGGTTCTTTTGTTTTCTCGGGACGCAACTAGATAATTCTGACAGTTCCAGGCTCGTCCTGACCTACTCGTGATGTTTTTGCCGTATTTGCAGCGTCTGTCAACTGTCCAGAGAGGACGATGCGGCTGCTCATTATACGCAGATGAACCAATTAAAGAGATATAGTGCCTGAAAAACTCCTCAGAAACTTCTTCATCACGTATAGGCTGGTGCGAGCTGTAGGCCGAGTCGGGCCGCCTTCTTTCTGAGAAAGTCGATTTGTTGTTGGCGGTTTCTTCGTTCGCAGTATTCCGCACCCTTATCGACGTACTGCTGACCATACATCAGCATGCGATAGACCATTCGGGCCAAGCGATGAGCCATGGCGGTGATGGCTTTCGGAGCGCCGAGCTTGCTGCGCAAGCGTCGGTACTGCGCCCCAAGGTAGGTCTGGCTTCGCAGTAGAGTTGAGGCCCCCAGCCGAAGTGCCGTGGCCGCGCGGTTGAGTACATGACGGGTGCCTCGTGCCAGCACTATGCTCCGCTCCGCATTGCCAAACGCGCCCCACCGAGAATATCGTCGTGGCAGTCCTTGCGACTGAGCAGAGAAGCGATATAATGTCATTCTCTTCCCCAGTGTCTTTGAGCAAGCAAAAGGTTGTCTTCGAGCAATGACCAATCCCGAGCCGAGTGGTAGATTTAACGTCAGGTAGTAACGACGGAGAGTGGCCGCTCCATCGTCCCTTGTCGCATCGTTCCAGCAATCCCTCGCGAAAACGGTCATTGAGTTCGCCGATGCATCTTTCGAGAAAGGCGCGTCCTAACATTGCGCGATAGAAGGGAACATTACCGCGACCTCGTCGAGAACAGCCTCGACTTGATGAGCATCCACGACTTGAATGGGGTCCTCTTGAGCGTCAACCTCGGAGCTGCACGGACTCTTGGTTATGAGCCTGGCGAACTTGTAAACCGGAACCTGCGTGAATTCCTGGACCCGAAGGTTCGCCATGAATTCGAAGCATACCTTGTTGCGATCAGAGAGAAAGGCGCCTCAAGTGGATTCATGAGGCTTCGCACCAAGAGCGGAGAGACACGGATTTGGAAATACACCAATTCGCTGCGGACCGAGGGAGTGGAAGTTCCTGTTGTCCGTGGGATTGCCCACGATTTCACCGACATTTTGCAGGCGCAGAAGGCTTTGCGCAAAGGGGAAGAGCGGCTGCGCATCGCCGCCGAGGTCGGCAGAATGTACGCCTGGGAGTGGGACTCCGCCACAGACTTAATACGCCGCTCCGCAGAATGCGCTGACATTCTCGGTTTGGACGCAGGCGAACAAGGTTCTGGGAAAGATTATTTCATTTTAGTTCACCCCGATGATCGAGCCGGGCTATGGACTCTGTCAACTTCACTGACGCCAAAAGAGCCGACCTATCGAACAGAGTATCGGAGGTTCCGCCCGGACGGGGCCCTGCTGTGGCTGGAAGAAAGCGGCCGCGCGAAGTTTGACGAGTCCGGGAAAATGGTCGGGCTGGTTGGTATGACCGCGGATATCACCGAGCGCAAGCGGGCGGAAGAGGCGCTGCGGGCTAGCGAGGAGCGCAGCCGGCAAATTGTGCGGAAGTCTCCTGTGGCCATGCTTGTGTCTCAAGGGCTGGAGCCGCAACCCGAGCTAGTCAAACTAGCCAATGACAAATTCACGGCTTTATTTGGCTATTCCGTTGAGGAAGTTCCTGATGTCGCCCACTGGTGGCCTCTTGCCTATCCCGACGAGACTTACCGAGGGGCAGTGAGGGCAGAATGGCAAGCGCGAGTGGGACAAGCTGTCAAGAATCGCTGCGAAATCGCACCCATGGAGGCGAAGGTTCGCTGCAAGGACGGGTCGTACCGTCACATTGAGTTTCACTTCACATCACTCAGCGAGACCAACTTAGTAAGCTTCGTAGACTTAACAGCTCACAAGCAGGCGGCAGAGGCGCTGGCGAAGCTCGGAGGGCGGCTTATCGTAGCGCAAGAGGAGGAACGTACTCGGATCGCCAGAGAGCTTCACGATGACATCGGTCAACGTCTGGCACTCTTGACCATTGAGTTAGAACAACTCCGACAAGACTCTCCAGGTCTATCTCCTGAATTCCGTAGCCGTATTGGCGCGCTACAGAAACTGACCGCCGAGATGGCGACCGACGTCCAATCCATTTCGCACAAGTTGCATTCGTCCAAACTGGAATATCTCGGCATAGTGACGGCCATGAGAGGGTTCTGCGAAGAGTTCTCTGAGCAACAGAGAGTAAAAATTGTCTTTGCCCACAATGAGATCCCAGCCAAGGTGCCATTGGACATTTCCCTGTGTCTTTTCCGCGTTTTACAGGAAGCCCTTCAAAATGCGGTCAAGCACAGCGGCGTGCGGCACTTCGATGCAGAGCTGCGCTGCGTATTGGGTGAGATTCATCTCTCGGTTAGGGATTCTGGTTCGGGCTTTGATAGCGCGACGGCAAGAGAGGGCCGAGGGCTTGGCCTAATCAGCATGGAGGAGCGGCTGAAACTGATGAACGGAACGTTTTCAATCGAATCGCGACCGAGGCGTGGTACCACGATCCACGCCCGTGTGCCTCTCGGCAAGCCCGCACCGAGCTCGGGAGTAGGGCTCGGTAGTTCCAGCTGCATTTAAAGGGTCACGCCTGCGTTTGACCATGTGCCAAGTTCTGATTAACGCGGTATCAACAGTATCAACAGGTAAAGTCAAGTTTTGGGAGCCAAGTTACGGGTAAGCCGGGTGGTCTCTATGGGTCGACGCAATACTAAGCTCAAAGTCTAACTGCTGGAGTCTCAAAGGCTAAAATCGCTTACAAGTGTTGAATCAAACGGAACACTGCCCTGGCTAGGTTCTGATTGAGTACGGCCCGACAGATCGGTTCTCTCGGGGAAGGGTTGTTGGATCAGGCTGTTAGAAAGTGTTGTGTAGACCGGTTGAGCTGGCAGCGGTAACTGGAGTGTTGATTCTAAAGGGGGATGCTGGAGATGTTGGTTGCAGGCAAGCGTGAGTCGTTCAGCCCCCATCCATAAACAAAAAAAGCGGCAAGAACCCTGCCGCAACGTGAAACGGACTGTTAACTGAATGAGTTAATATCATGTGATTACAACAAAGTCAAGAAAAATCGGCCTGTTTTTGCAAGTCATTGAAAATAAATAACGACCATGTTGCCGAGGTGTGCTTTTCCGTATCCTGGACTGGATGGAAAGTCATAAGAGGGAACTTGGAGAACCGGAATTCATGAGGAGGGCTAAGCGAAAGCGAGTGATGTTCGTTTGCCTGGGAAATGCGTGCCGGAGCCCGATGGCGGAGGCGATTGCGCGGCGCATCGGTCACGGGGTGATGGAAGCATCGAGCGCGGGGCTGACGCCGCTTGGGCACGTGGAAGAGATGACAAAGCAGACTCTCTTGAAGAACGGATACACGGCGGATGGACTGACGTCGAAGCCGATTCAGAGGGTGGAGTTGGAGACAACGGATTTAGTCGTGAATATGAGCGGCCGGTCGTGGGATCTGGTTTTCGATGGTGTAGCTGAAGTGGAACATTGGAATGTGGAAGATCCTTATGGCGCGGATGCGGAGATATATCAGAGAATCTTCGAGGATATTGAGAAGCGGGTGGCGAAGCTGGCCGACAGGTTAAGAACCGGTAGGAGCGTCGGGAGGATGAGCTGAAAGCGTCTGGGCAAAGATAGTTTGAGCCGTAAAGGGCGTTGAGGAGAATTGAGATTGCGAGAGAAGACTAGCGTATCTCAGGAAGATTATCTGAAGGCGATTTGGGAGATGCTGGAGGAGGATCAGACGCCGATCAGCGCGCGGTTGGCGGAGGAGTTGAAGGTGACGCCTCCAGCGGTGACGGCGGCGTTGAAGCGGATGACGCGCGACGGGCATGTGCGCGTGCAGCGTACCGGGCGGATTGATCTGACGCGCAAGGGGAGGATGGTGGCGGAGCGGCTGTCTCTGCGTCACCAGTTGGCGGAGATGCTGCTGACCGAGGTGATTGGGCTTTCGTGGGCCAAGGCGCATGATGAAGCGGAGCGGTTGGAGCATGGAATATCGCCAGAGGTTGAAGCGCTGCTGCTGAAGCGGTTTGCGGATAAGAAGTCGTGTCCGCATGGTGTGCCGATGCGCGGCGGGGTTGCGAAATTGAGGAGCCAGGGAGCGGTGTTGCTCTCGGATTTGCGAGCGGAGGAGAGCGCGGAAATTTTGTGTGTGTACGAGAAGGATGGGCAGTTTCTGGAGTTTTTGGAGGGGTTGAAATTACGGCCTTCGACGAAGGTGGAAGTCTTGAAGCGGGAATACGACGAGACGATGACGTTGCGGTCGGAGGGGCGGACGATGCATTTGGGGAAGCCGGCGACATCGAGGATTTGGGTGCGGAGGGTGGGGTAGGGAAGATCGAAATTCGAAATAGGAAATTCGAAAAGCGAAAAACCCTGTAGATAGTTGTCCTTTGCTGTTGTTTCGGAATCCGAAAAAAAGCAGATGGATTGTTGCGCCTGGGCAAGCTGGGCGCAATCTATTGTGCCCCCCAAGGCTCTGAGGGTTAGGTGCGTTGATCCAGCAAAGACTTTAGGCGGGCGTAGCCGGATTTGCTGACGGGGAGGCGGGTGTTGTCGGCTAGGATGGCGAGGCGGCTGTCTTTGCCGTAGGGTTCGATGCGGACGACGCGCTCGAAATTGACGATGTAGGAGCGGTGGACGCGGACGAAGCGGTCTGGGTCGAGACAGGTTTCGAGACTGGCGATGGTTTGTTGCTTTAGGTGCTTTTTTCCTTCTGTGGCGAGGGCTACGTAGTCGTCTTGCGCTTCGGCGTAATCAAGTTTTCCTACCGGGATGAGCGTGACGCGCGTGCCGTCGCGGACTACGATGCGATCGAGGAACTGTTTGGGCGGGCGTGCCGCAGCCGCAAGCTCCGGAGCAGACGGGAGTTTTTCGCCGAGACGAGATTTGGCGCGTTCGAAGGCAGCCTCGAAGCGTTCGCGGCCGATGGGCTTCAGGAGATAGTCGACGGCGTGGACTTCGAAGGCGCGCATGGCGTACTGGTCGTATGCGGTGACGAAGATAACGGCCGTTTCCGTGCCGATAAGTTCGAGGACGTCGAAGCCTGACAGTTTGGGCATTTGGACATCCAGGAAAATCAGGTCGGGCTTATGCTCGGCGACGGCTTTGACGGCTTCGAAGCCATTGGCGCATTCGGCGACAACCTCGATATCCGGGTGGGATTGAATAAGCTCCCGCAAGACGAGACGAGCAAGATCTTCGTCGTCAACAATCATCGCCGTGATTTTCTTTCCGCCGGTTTTGGTCAACTGTGTGCCTCGCCTGTATCCGCAGGAAACGACAATTCCACCCGAAATTTTTCGTTTTCGGTGCTTATGCGCATGATGGCTTCCTTGCCGTAGCGAGCTTCCAACCGATCGCGAACATTTTTTAGCCCGAGGCCACCTTTGCGCGCGGGTGCCGAGTCCGGGTCAAAAGTATTTTCAATCGCCAGCAAGACATGACCATTGCGGCTGTGGCCGGAGAGGCGCACGAGGCCTCCCTCGGGGAGATTGGCGATGCCATGGGTGACAGCATTCTCGAGGAGAGGCTGGAGCAGGAGAGGCGGGAGCAGGACGGAGGTGGAAATTTCCTGTAGGTCCTCTTCCATTTGCAAGCGAGAGCCGAAGCGGACCTTTTCGATGGCGAGATACCGATGGAGGAGGGAGAGTTCCTCGGAGAGAGGAACGCTGGTTTTTTCGCCGAGGCCGAGGGTCATGCGGAGAAATTCCGCAAGAAGGATACACATTTCACGGGCTTTGGCGGGATCGATGCTGGTGAGAGCGCTGATGGAATTGAGGCTATTGAAAAGAAAATGGGGATTGACCTGCGCCTTCAGAGCTTTCAGTTCGGCATCACGGGCGAGGATGCTGGTTTCCTGGACGCGAATTTCGGCTTTGTTGGAGTCCTCGATGGCGAGGATGACATAGTGAGAGGCGACGGAGAGAAGGTAGAGGAGGAATCCTGCGCCGAAGATGACGGGAATTTGCGAGGAAAAGCGGGTGTCGAGTCCTCGGAAAGAAGTGGTTTGCGAGAGGCCGTAAGCGAGAAGTTTTGCGAGCAAGACCCAGAGGAGGCTGAGGAGCGCGGCGGCTAAGACGTGGGTCAACCAGATGCGCTGGGCGGTGCTCTTTTGAAGAGGAGCGGCTTTGCAGGAGTACCAGGCGGAGAGGCAGACGAATTGGTAGATGAGGCAGAGCGGGATTATAAGTGCTGTGGCGTCGAGCCAGCCGAGGCGGCCGGGCACAGCCATCAGATAAATCAGAATTAGAGCAAGCGGGAGCCAAGCGAGGAGATAGAGACCGAAACGGCGGATCGGTGTGAGGAGGGGATGCATAAAGACCGTCTAGTTGTCGATCTCCACGCCTCCAAAAACGACTAGGCCGGTGACAACCAGAGTCTTGCGTTTGCCTCCTGCGGCGTCCTCACCTGATGAAATGTGTGTTTTGTCGGAAAAACCGCCGAGGATCGGGATGCTCTTGGAATTGACGTTCCAGGAGTCTGGGACGCGAATTTCGGCGCCGCCAAAAATGCAGTTGACCTCAATGGTCGCTTCATCGCCTTCGATTTTTGCGTCGCGAAGGTCGAGCTCGACTCCTCCGAAGATGGAAGTGGCACGGCCACCTTTGAAGTTCTGGCTTTTCACACGGCGCTCGCAGCCGCTGAAGATGGCGACGGCGTTGAACATATCGGGAGAATCCGCAGAACCCTTCGATACTGAGGGGGGCTTCATGGCGCTCCACATGAGGATCAACCCGACAGCGATAATGGCGAGAGGCCAGAGATCGGCGAAGTGAACATGTGTGATACCCAGACTGTTCAGCTGGAAGACGACGCCGACGACGATGAGAATTGCGCCCCAAGCGCGGTTCGAAGGGGTAAAAAGATGGCCCACGCCAAAGAAGATCAGAATCATGGGCCAGAAGCGGAAGAGCGAGCCGATGGCGACAAATCCCAAGTGGTCGAGCAGAAGAGCGATGCCCGCGGCGACGATCAGAGCGCCCCACACCAGGCCGACGCGGGAAGACTCGGAATTCATTTTGCCGCCGAGTATGATGCCACCTATAACGCGAGGCCTCTGGCGTTTGTCCCGCTGGGAGTCCATATCGTGATTATCCATTTCGAGTCTCCCGTTCACTGGGCAAGTATTCCTGCAAGGCGTCTTCGTTGGCTGCGCGCACGGACGCCGATTGGAGCAAGGCGGTACCAACGATGACGGCTACCATCGCGGTGAATAATACCAAGATACGGGCGACGAGGGAGAAGTAGTCGACTTGGTGGAAGGCAATGGCGCTTGCGGCGTGGAGAAAAGAGAGGCCCAAGGAGGGGAGGAGGCCGAAAAGTCCCTCGCTGACCGATTGTGCGAGACGCTCGATGGGCCGCACGAGGAAAGAGAGGTCGGCGAACAGGGCGATGGAGCCAAGCATAACCATGATTCTTCCCAAGAGGCTTCGGCGAGTGTTTTCAGATTGCTGCCGGGTTTCCATATTTACCTCACATGCGGGCGACTTGTCTGCCCAAGAGTGAGACTAGATGGTGCACAGGGAGGGGCGCACTTGCTTTTCGGCCAAGGGGGTGGAATTACCGGCCAATGGCGGCTGGGGTCGGCGAAAAGGGAGGGAGAGCAGGAAAGGGAAGCGGGCGGGAAAAGGCGAGGCAGGCACTAAACCCCTCTTGCAAATTGTAACGATTCGCCATAGGGTATGCGCAACTGGATTGGCTTTCCTCACCCTGAATGCCGAAGAATTCTCTCGGCGAACGGAGATGGTTTTGCAAATAGAAAATGGAAACGCCAGAAGTGGCGAACGGTGGCGCTGGCTTCTATATGTAGTACTAGCGGTAGCCGGCGGACTACTGACTTTCGTTGGGGCGCGCGCGCAACAAAAGGCAACTGATGACGCCACTTTTCGGAAACTCATTGATGGCTATTGCGCGGCATGGAGCACAGGAAATCCTGATAATCCGGCGAAATTTTATGCAAAGGAGGACGGGCTGGTGTTTTATGACGTCGCTCCGTTTTCCTATCACAGCTGGAAGGAATACCACGAAGGCGTGAAGGCGGCGATCTTCGACAATATGGCGAGCGGGACGCTGAGTGCAGGGAAGGATTTAAAGGTGCGGCGGCGTGGCACGGTGGCGTGGACGACCGTTTCGATGCATTTATCCGAAAAAACAAAAGACGGTAAGAATGTAGAAACAGAGATACGGTATACAGGAATTTGGGAGAGGCGGCAGTCGGGGTGGTTGCTGGTGCATGAGCACCTTTCCGCGCCGTTAGGCGCGAGTTAAGACTTAGAAAGGCTTGGGAGCGGGCGCCTCGGCCCGTGCAAGAACGATGTTGAAGACGCTGCGGTACTACTGGACGGTTGCCCGCGGATATCGGTTGAACCCCTGGAAGAGTCCGTACTTGCGGTGGCGATTTGAGACCTTCCTCGGGAAAGAAGCGGCAAATCTGGATGCGCGAAAGTTCATCCGGCTATCCTGGAAATACCGTTCGAACATGATGAATTTCGTGGATTGGGCCGCGGAACGGCGGCGCGTGCAGCGGAGCATCCGGCACCACGCTTGAAGCTTACCTTCTGTCGTTAGAACGAATAGCAAAAACACAATCTGACGCCGGGACGCACGGGGAGGCGTATGATTTGAGGAGAAGGAGGATTCGTGTATGAGCGAGATAAAAATCCTCCAGAAGACCGAAGAGTTGCACGAAGGGCGTTGGTGGGAGCCGGAAGCCGGCGGACGCGTGCATTGTTACCTTTGCCCCCGGCATTGCCACATTCATTCGGGACAATCTGGGTTTTGTTTTATTCGCGTAAATCAAGGCGGCAAGCTTTATAGCTTGGGGTATGGAGCGCCTGCCGCGCTGCAAGTGGATCCCATCGAGAAAAAGCCGTTGAGTCATTTCCTGCCAGGGACGCGTGTGTTCAGCATGGGTACGGCAGGATGCAACATGGGGTGCTTCTTCTGCCAGAACTGGGATATTTCGAAGTCGCGGCAGGATCAAGTGAGTTCTCAGCATGTGGCGCCGGGCGATGTGCCTTTGCTAGCGCTGCAACATGGATGCGATTCGATCGCGTTTACGTATAACGAGCCGACGATTTGGGGCGAGTATGTGATCGATATTTGCAAAGCGGCGAAGGAGTATGGGCTGAAGACGGTGATGGTTTCGAATGGGTACATTACCTACGAGGCGTTCCACGACATTTACGATCAGATTGACGCGGCGAACATAGATTTGAAGGCGTTCACTGAGGGATTCTACGGGAAGATCACACTGACGCATTTGCAGCCGGTACTGGATACGCTGGAATGGCTAAAAAGAGAAACAAAAGTGTGGTTTGAAATTACGAACCTGATGATTCCGACGCTGAATGATGATCCAGGGGAAACGCGCAAGCTTTCGGAATGGATTTTGACGCACCTTGGGCCGGACGTGCCTTTGCATTTCACGGCGTTTCATCCGGATTTCAAGTTGCAGGATAAGCCGCGGACGCCGCCGGAGACTTTGCACCGGGCACGAGCGATTGCGTTGGAGACGGGACTGCATTACGTGTATGAAGGAAATATTTTTAGCGACAGCGCGAATACATATTGCCCGAAGTGCGGGGAGTTGGTGATTCGGAGATCATGGCACGATGTGCTGGAAAACCGGTTGGTGCGGGGAGTGTGTCCAAAGTGTGCGTTGGTGATTCCTGGCGTATGGGAAAAGTCTGACGGATTGCATTCGAAAGAGAAAGACTCGCGGAGAACAGCAGGGAATTACAACCACCTGAATTTATAGAGACGGCGCGGCGGCCTTAGTGTCCCCTCCTGCGTACAAGCTCCTCCCTACATGTGAAACGAGTAGAAGCCTGGGCCAACGCGCATTCCGTGATGCCAGGCTACCGGGAAGACCCACCACGTCAGTGTGCCCAGAATGGCTTGGCCGGCGGTGAGCGGGAAGATGTTGCGTTCGCGAGAGAAGAGCCAGCTCATGGCCACGCCGCCGATGAAGGTTAAGGGAACGAGAACGGGATTGGGCCAGTGGAGAGCGGCGAAGATGCCGCCGGCGAGGAGGGCAGCCAGGCGAGGGCTTTCGAGCGCATAGAGAAGGCGGTTCGTCAGGTAAGAGTTCAGCGCAATTTGTTGCAACAAGCAGAAAGCGGCGTAGGCGAAGAACCGCCAAGGCTCGGTGACGTGGAGCGGGGGCCGGTGGAAGGCGCCAGACAACAAACCTGCAATGAAGGTGCCAAGAATCAGGACGGCGTAAATCATCAGGCCTTGGCCGGTTGCTGGCCACAGGTTGTCGATGCGCCAGCCTAGTGTCTTTGGCGTGTCGCGGTGGATGACAATGCTGGCGAGAAGCCAGATGGGGAAGACGAGCCACGAAAATGGATGGGTACTCTGAAGCTGCCAGATGAACCAGGCGATGTATCCGGTTAGCCCAAGAGTTTCGATGAGGGTTAGAACACGATAGTTAGTCTTGGACATCGGCACCGGATGTGAAGAGGGTGGGTTCCTCGGCGCCGCCGAGCTTGAGCAGGTGCAGGGTGCTTTCGAACAACTGCTCGATTTCGGCTTCGCTCGCGAGCTTTGGGGCGAGCAGTTTGTCCAGATCGAATTCGGGAAAACCGCGGCTCGTAACGCGAGAAGGCAGCGATGCTCGAAGTTGTCGCGAACTTATATCGCCTGCAGCCAAAACTTCTTCAAAGACAATTCTTCTCAACGGGTCTAGAAAATCATTCGGATGCAAAAGCCGGCAGATTTCCAGTCGGGTGCCGGGTCTTATGAGGACGGAACAGAGCAGCCGCAGAGTGTTGCGCTCCATTCGTTCGCGGCTCGGCGGATCGAGAATGGGCTTGGTCTTCATGTCACACGCGGCGTAAGGTAGGCCGCATCGGTGCGGTCTCTGCGAGCATCTGAATTGTGGAAATCATCGTAGATGAGATGATACTAGCGAGGACGAGGTTGCGTACGGAGGAGCGGCTGGTATGGAACAGAGGCACCGGGTGGTCATTCTGGGCGGCGGGTTTGGGGGATTAAATGCCGCGCAGAAACTTAAGCGCGCGCCGGTGGATGTGACGTTGATCGACCGCCGCAACTTTCATCTTTTCCAGCCGCTGCTCTATCAGGTTGCAACGGGGTCGCTATCGCCGGGGGAGATTGCCGCGCCGTTGCGCGGCGTTTTGAGCAAGCAGAAGAATGCAAAGGTGCTGCTGGGAGAAGCGGCGGACATCGATCCGGACGGAAAGATGATCATCTTACGGGACGGAGGGGCGTTTGCGTACGACTCCCTGATTGTCGCGACCGGCTCGGAGACTTCTTACTACGGCAACAATGAATGGCGACAATGGGCGCCTAGCTTGAAGTCGGTGGAAGAAGCGACCGCGATACGGCACAAGATTCTCTACGCGTTTGAATGCGCGGAACGCGCGACGAACGAGGAGGACGCGCGAGCGTGGCTCACGTTCGTCATTGTTGGAGCGGGTGCGACAGGGATGGAACTGTCGGGCGCGCTGGCGGAAATCGCCAACGAGACGCTGAAGAATGATTTTCGGCAGATCAACCCCCGCAACGCGCGGATCGTTCTGATGGAAGGTGGGCCGCGGGTCCTCACGGCTTTTCCTGAAGATCTGTCCACAAAAGCGGAAAAACTGGTCTCGAAACTTGGCGTTGAGGTGACCAAAGGAGTCATGGTGACGTGCATCGACGCCAATGGCGTTACCTACAAATCGGGCGACGAATCAAAGCGTTTGCGGGCGAAGACCGTGCTGTGGGCGGGCGGCGTCACAACGAATGAGTTTGGCAAAAAAATTGGCGAACGCGCACACGCGGAAACGGACCGCAGCGGCCGCATTAAGGTCAATCCAGACCTCACCGTTCCAGGTTATCCAGACATATTCCTTGTGGGGGATTTGGCGCTCTCGCAGGACGAAAATGGCAAGCCTCTGCCTGGCGTAGCGCAAGTGGCCATCCAGGGTGGAGCGTACGCCGCAAAAACCATTCGCGCGCGATTGAAAGGGAAGAAAGACCTAAAGCCGTTTCATTATTTTAATAAAGGGGACATGGCAGTCATTGGCCGCGCTGCGGCAGTTGCGAACGTTTTCGGGTTACATCTCGCGGGGCTGTTTGCATGGCTTGCGTGGCTCTTTATTCATTTGATCTACATCGTGGAATTTCAGAGCCGCGTTTTGGTTTTCGTGCAGTGGGGGTTCGAGTACTTGACGTTCAGCCGCGGAGCGCGGCTAATTACCGGTGCCGCCGCGACCGATTCGCTCGACAAGCCGGCGACTCTGAGTAACATGAATAATATGGGCGACGGACGTTAGATTGACCACGTTGGACGAAGGAAGCTATTGCCATTTTAAATGGCATGAACGTCAAAATTGACAAAGCTGGCCGGATTATCCTTCCCAAGCCCGTGCGGGATCGCTTCCGTCTGCGGCAGGGAAGCGACCTGGAAATTGAGGAGCGCCCAGAAGGTGTGCTCCTTAAGCCCGTCGAGCAGCGGCCCTCGATGGTCAAAAAAAGCGGGCTCTGGGTGCATCTGGGCAAGTTACCCGAGGGCTACGATTGGGACAGCCTGGTCGACGATGAGCGAGACGCTCGAATCAAAGACCTATCTGGCCTATGAGGACTTACTTCGATACCTCAATTTTTGTGGCAGCGTCAGTTGAGGGTAATGCCCACCACAGCCAAGCCCTTGCCGTTCTTGAGTTGGCCAAGAGCGCCGAAATGAAGAATGAGAATTACGTCAGCGGCCACGGCTTAGCTGAAGCGTACTCGGTTCTTACGCGAACGCCGTTCCGCCCTACAGTCTATCCAGCGGAAGCCTTGAAGATATTGGACGAAAACATCCGGCCCTATTTTCAGCTCGTCACAATCACGCCACAAATGTATATCGAGACCATTCGGGAGTGCGCAGAAGGAGGATGGATTGGAGGCCTCATTCATGACGCAATCCATCTGCGCTGTGCAAGGGAAGCGGATTGCGAGCGAATCTATACTTTCAATGTTCGTGATTTCCAGCAGTTGGCCCCGGATCTGGCGAAAAGGATCGGCGCGCCATAGCGCAACAATCTGGGGAACCGGCTGGTGACAGGATTGGCTCACCGGATGCAGTCCAAGAGACTCGGTGCTAGAATCCTCGCTGCACGAGGTGAGCATTGACGATCCGAGAGCACGGTTTTGCTTTCCAGATGCGAGTGGCCATAACCTCCATTCTTTACTTGGCACTTCTTTTACTCGTTGGAGCTGCGAACTCTCCTGCCCGGCCACAGTCTGAAGTTCAAGATCCGGCGATCGAGCGCGGGCACAAACAGTTTGCGCAGGCTTGTGGGTTTTGCCATGGCCCGGATGCAACCGGTGCTCGCGGGCCTGACCTGGTGCGGTCGACGCTAGTGGCGCATGACGTCAAGGGCGATTTGATTGGCGACGTGATTCGCCACGGCCGGCCGGACAAGGGTATGCCGGCGATGCCTTTGACGGATGCGCTAGTGAGCGATATAGCGGCCTTTCTGCACGCACGCGCGGCCGAAGCGCTTAGGTCAAGCGGCCTGCCGAGGGGCTATCCAGCAGAAAGACTGCTTACCGGGAATGCTGAGGCGGGAAAAACATTCTTCGACGGTCCAGGTGGCTGCAACAAATGCCATTCCGCGTCGGGCGATCTGGACAAGGTCGCCAGCAAATACTCGCCTATCGAACTTGAAGCACACATGTTGTATCCCGGAGGCCGGCACGCGACTGCGCTGGTGACGCTACCTTCCGGCGAACAGATCAAAGGCCCGGTGGTGCACGTGGACGATTTTGAGATTGGGCTGCGCGACGCTTCGGGGTGGTATCGCTCGTTCTCGCGCGAGCACGTGGAAGTGGAACTGCAGGATCCGCTGGCGGCACACCAAGAGACGCTGAGTAAGCTTACGCAGGCCGACGTACACAACCTCTTCGCCTATTTGGAAACGTTGAAGTAAAACTACAGCAGCGAAAAGTAAACGACAGGAGCGGGAATGCTTCCTCACTTCCGTGAAGCAGTTCATAGCGCGCGCGACAGAAATGCGAACGCAGAGGATTGTGCAGGCCGGTGGTTCGCCGTGATATGTGGTCGCGGCATCGTGATGCTGATGGTTTTTGCTGCGGCGCTCTGGCCGTCGTTCAGCAAAGCGCAGGGACTTGATCCGGCGGCGCTGCTCAAACCTGCGACAGATACCTGGCCCACCTATAACGGAGATTACTCCGGTAAGCGCTACAGCACGCTCGACCAGATCAACGCCGGCAATATCAATGCTCTTACCCTGGCATGGGCTTTTCAACCGCATGCCGGAACGATCAAGTCGACTCCTCTCGTGGTGAACGGCATTCTTTACTTTTCTGTTCCGGACAATGTCTGGGCGGTGGATGCGCGTTTTGGGCGGAGGATTTGGCATTACGAGCGCAAGTCCGAGGGCGACAAGATCGGACATCGGGGGCTGGGGATGTACAAGAATTGGCTCTATTTCACGACACCCGACGCGCACCTGATTTGTCTGGATGCCAAGGACGGGAGCGTCCGCTGGGATATTGAGCTGGCCGATCCAAAGCTTGAGTATTTTTCGACGATGGCGCCGCTGGTCGTTCGCGATCACGTCATCGTCGGAGTTTCGGGAGACGTAACAGATATTCCGGGCTTTCTCGAGTCCATCGATCCGGAGACAGGGAAGGTCCAGTGGCGCTGGAACACCGAGCCGGAACCGGGCCAGCCGGGTTCGGAAACGTGGCCGAAGGATAGCGATGCCATTCATCACGGCGGCGGAATGACATGGATGACGGGAACGTATGACCCTGACCTAAATCTTTTGTATTGGGGCACAGGGAATCCCAATCCCGTGCTTGCGGGCGAGGGACGACCTGGCGACAATCTCTATACGTGCTCGATCGTGGCGCTGAATCCAGACACGGGGAAGCTTGCGTGGTATTTCCAGCCGTCGCCGCATGATGTGCATGATTGGGACGCCGTGGAAACGCCGGTTTTGTTCGACGCGGAGTTCAAGGGCAAGCCTCGCAAGATGCTGGCGCAGGCCAGCCGCAACGGATTCTTCTTTGTGCTGGATCGCACGAATGGCGAGCATCTGGTGACTTCGGAGTTCATCGACCAAACGTGGGCGAAAGGCGTGGACTCTCGCGGACGCCCGGTCGCGAAACCCGAAGCGAATCCGAGCCCGGATGGTGCGCTGGTCGAGCCAGGTTCCGATGGCTCCACGAATTGGATGGCGCCGAGCTTTGATTTGCAGACGGGGTTGTTTTATGTGAATGCGCGGCGGCTATTCAGCGTGTTCTACAACACAGTTACTGGAAAACCGGAAGGCTGGGGAGGACGCGACCGCAATTTGTGGGCGAACTCCACCATGCGAGCGATCGACTATCGTACAGGGAAGGTCGCGTGGAACCACGAGTTGGGCGACAGCGAAACCCTTGCGGGGATTCTCACCACTGCTGGGCATCTGCTTTTTTCCGCGGACAACTCTGGGAATTTGCTGGCGCTTGATCCGGCCACGGGAAAAACGCTCTGGCACCTGAACGCAGGAGGGCGGATGGAGGCCTCGCCGATGACTTACGAACTCGACGGCCGGCAATATCTCATCATTGCAGTGCAAGATGTTCTCTATGCTTTTGCGCTGTCGCCGAGTGCTCCAGCTCACTGAACATCCGCACCGACCATTTGGGCAATGCTGGAAGTGAATGAGATCGGTATCTGGAGTGTCGAGGGTGGGTTGTGCCGGGGGACCGGATCGCACCACGCGTGCGTACTCGTTCAGCCTGTCGCTGGCGGCTTGACGGCCTAAGGCTTTCGTTTTGGAAGACTCAAAAGGCGAAACTCCGCACTCTGAGAATCGTGGGATGGATCGTTCGTGGTTTTCACGTCGGTTACGGCCATTTCGCCACACGTGAAGGTTGGGCCGTACTGCTGCAACTCGCTGTAACCTTTCTCGAAATAGGTAAATGCCGCCGTCACCTTATTGGGTTGCATCGCGAGCATCCCGGAACGGCCAGTCTCGAAGTACGCTTGGGCGCTCTGCCTGGGAATACAGAAGCCCAAAATCTTGGAACCAACGGCGAGCTGTTTCTCCACCAAAGACGTATGAATAATTTCATCTACCAAAAGACGCAGAGTCGCCTTCGGATCGGTCTGCCTCTCAACGAGCCGATCGACATTTCGGCGCAATTGCCGAATGCGGTCCATCCCAAGCGGTGCTCCTATGACCTCACAACAGGACGACTCATCATCTCGCAAGGCTCTTCGGAAAGAAAAAAAATGATTCAAGTGGCTCACCCGCCCGACGCTGCGAACTATCCATCAGGTTCGTAATGAGGCAAAGGTGTGGGCGCAGTCCAGTGAACTTCTCGAAGTAGGCCCAACCTGCCATCAGAAATGATTGAGGCCAACGCCGAATTCTGGAAAAAGCAGCAGTAGCCTGCTCCACGATGATCCGCTCAGCGCTTGCAGGGTCGCAGCATCCGGCCTCAGCCAATTTTTTGGCTATCCATTCATGCGTGGGAGTGCCCTCAATTCGGGCCAAACCCGTGTATCCGATTCCAGATGCTCCGCACAAGCACACCAGCTTACAGGTGTCCTCGTCCACTGATTCGCCGGCGCGGGGGCCCTCACCGATAGTGAGCCGTCGATCCGACGCCAGCAGGACGTAGTCTTTCGTTATGGCGCCAATGATTTGAGTCATCCGCGAATCAGTTTACCGTGCTAGGGGGCGCCTCGACAGTCGGATCGAAGCAATTCGCGAATTGGCCCATAAAACCTTGAGTTTTGGACGCAGTGGGACGCGGTATTCTTCGGTGCGAGTTCAGTTGGACGCGACTTTTGGCCGGTGCCAAAGGTGGGAAGTGGACCAAAGGTCCGCCTGTTCGGTTCGAGTGAATCTAAAGTTTAGACATCATCAGTTGTCGGGAAATCCGCCTCCTGCGGATGTACAATCGTCGCCTCCTGAATTTGGAAAGGAGATTCTGCGGATTTTCTTCGCCGGAATTGCCGCTGTACAGGACCTCTTCGAGCGCGCCGTGCAACGAAAATGACAAAAGGCGCACATTTATCTGCATCGGGAGTTGCACACCGATCACTGATCGCGAGGCATTCATGTCGACGCTAAGTTCGGGCGGGTGGCGCGCATTGAGTCCGTATCTGGACAAAGCGCTCGCACTCCCGGAAGACGAACGCGCCATCTGGCTGGAGTCCCTTCGCTCCGAGCAGCCAGAAGTCGCCGAGCAACTTGAAGAAATGCTCGACGAACACTTTGCTGCGCAACTGGACCGATTTTTGGAACAGGGCCCTCTCGCCGGTACCGGCCTCGCCGGACAGACCGTGGGGGCGTATCGCTTGATTTCGCCCATCGGGCAAGGCGGAATGGGCACGGTCTGGCTGGTGGAGCGCAGCGACGGACGGTTCGAACGGAAGGCGGCGGTCAAGTTTTTGAGCGCATCACTGGTGGGTCAAGGAGCCGGAGCGAGGTTCCGACGGGAAGGTGCCATCCTCGGGCGCCTTTCGCATCCGAACATCGCCGAGCTTCTGGATGCGGGCGTGAGCGAGACGGGACAGCCGTATCTGGTCCTCGAATATGTGGAGGGCCAACCGATCGATAAGTTTTGCGATAAGCGCAATCTGGACGTGCGCTCGAGGATTCGCCTGTTCCTGGACGTGTTGCGCGCCGTGGCGCATGCCCACGCGAACCTGATCGTCCACCGCGATATCAAGCCATCCAACGTGCTGGTGAGCAACGACAGCGTCATCAAGCTGCTGGATTTCGGTATCGCCAAGTTGCTGGAAGGAGGAGGGCGGCACGGCGCGGCAACCATGCTCACTCTTGAGGCGGGCGGGGCGTTCACACCGCAGTTTGCCGCGCCAGAGCAGCTCACTGGCGGAGTCATTACGACCGCAACGGACGTCTACGAACTTGCTGTTCTGCTTTATTTGCTGCTCACGGGCCAGCACCCGACCGGCCCTGGGCCGCATTCACCTGCGGACCTGGTGAAGGCCATCGTGGAAACGGACGCGCCGCGTGCCTCGACCGCTACGGACACCGGGGGGCCGGCCGTGGCGGAGAAGCGTGCGACGACGCCAGAAAAACTGCGTCGTCAACTGCGCGGCGATATTGAGGCGATTCTGCTGAAGGGGTTGCGCAAACAACCGGCCGAGCGTTATGTCAGCGCCGATGCGTTTGCGGAAGACTTGCGCCGCTATCTTGACGGTGAGCCGGTGCTCGCGCGACCGGAAAGCAAGTGGTACCGGACGAGGAAGTTCCTGGCGCGGCGGCGATGGACCGTTGCGGCAGTCTCCGCCGTTCTCCTGGCGCTTGGTGTGGGCCTGGGATCCGCCCTGTGGCAGGAGCACATCGCGCGCCGCGAGTCGCGCATTGCCACCTCCATGGAGAAATTCCTGGAGGATATTTTCGTGGCCAACAGTGCGTTCCAGGACGATCCCCTCAAAGCTCGGCAAACCACCGCGCGCGAATTGCTGGACCTCGGCGCACACAAGATCGACGGGGAGTTGAACGACGTGCCCGAAGCGAAGCTGCGGATGCTGGATACGCTGAGCACCTTGTACTTCGACCTGGGGCTGGGAGATGAGACGGTCATCCTGCGGCGAAAGGAGGTCGACCTGACGCGCAAGAGGTACGGCAACAATTCCGAGGAACTCGCCGGCGCGTTGATCGGCCTGGCAAGCGCGATGCATCAATCTCGCTCAGTGAATGAGAGAGAGGGCGTGCTGCTGGAGGCGAAACGCATCCTGGATCAACGCCGCGACTTCACCTCAAAGCAGCGGGGAACGCTGTCCAACACGCTCGCCCAGCAGTACGAGACCACGGATCTGCCGCGAGCGATCGAGTTCGCGCATCAAGCCGTACAGGTCTATCGAAAGTATCCCGACGATCCCGAGCTTGCCGAAGCGTTGTACCAGTATGGTGTTTTGCTCGCGGATAATGCCCAGCACCGCCAGGCGGAACCGCTGCTGGTCGAAGCGATCCAGGCGTCAGTCAAGGTGAATGGAGATCCTAACGCCACGCTGTCGCGCTTCTATGCCTACCTGGGGCAGACCCAACAGAGCTTGACGGAGTTCGGTCCCGCCGAGACGAGTTTTCGGAAGGCCCTCGAGGTGTCACGAAAGCTCAACGGCGAGGATCACGTGGACACGCTCGAAACGGAATTGCGGCTGGGGATGTTTCTTGGCGGATCGTCACGCACGAAGGAAGGCCTGGAGGATATCGAGCACGCCAAAGACATTCTGCTGCGCACGCGCGGCGCCGACGACCCATTTTTTGCGCCGCAAGTGTTTCTCGAATACGGGCGGTCGCTCGCGTATGACGGACGCCTTGAAGAGAGCCTGACCTACGTTACAAAAGCCGTGGAAAACCGGCGCAAAAACCGGCCGGGCACAAGTTATCTGGGTTCGATGCTGGAGCTCCAGGCCTTCATCTTTACGGAGATGGGACGCTATTCCGAAGCCGTGCGCGCGATGGACGAGGCGGATGGTCTTTTTGCCAAGTCGAAGGTTCCAACTTCCTTCCTGGCAGTGGACAACCGGGCCAGGTACCTGATGATTACCGGGCGCGTTGGCGAAGCGGAGTCCGTTGCGGACAACTTTCATCCTCTCGCACCGGCGGAGGGCGCACTGCCAGCCGATGCACTGAGGCTGCAGACGTTGAAGGCCGACCTGGCTCTGGAGCGTGGCGATGCCGATACCGCGGCTCGGCTCGCTGCACAAGTGATTCAGCAGGTTGCCGCCAGCTCCGTACGGGAATACCTCAAGCCGCTCGAAGCTCGGGCCGCGCTGATCCAGGGTCAAGCGGATTTGAAGTTGGGGCATGCTTCCGAGGCGCTCCCCCTTTTGCAACGGTCCGTCGAATTGCGGGAGGCCGTAGTGGAGCCGACCAGCCCGAGTCTAGCCGTCGCACAAATTGCGCTGGCCGAGTGCTACCTCGACCTTGGCGAATCCGCACGCGCCATCGCACTCGCCGATAGTGCCAGGAAAGCCCTGAGCGCACACGCAGAACTTGGCCTCCAATATCTGCGGCCCATGCAGGACCTTGAGAAGCGTCTCCCGCGCCATCGGCGACTGAAATAAGCAACTCGCGACGAAGAACTTCCGGGGGTTTTGGAACGCAGGATGGATTGCGCCCGCATCAACGCCCGAGTCAGCAACCCAAAGAAAATTAGCAAACAAAACAAAGGGCTGAAACCCGGGAGAGCTTCGTCCGGACAAGGCGGCACGAATAGCTCATGACTGTTCACCTCATCGCGCCGAGATCGGTCCGAGTGTTCCGGCGATGCGGTCCTTCGGGGGTCGAATGGTGAGTTCGACGCTGAGACGCGGTGCGAAGGAGCAGCCACTTTTAATTTACTGTAAGCGTAAGAGAAACAGTTTGCGGCGGCAGGTTGTTTGCGGTTGCAGTGATCGTAAGCGAGTAGGTTCCTTGCGGGATGAAGGGAGGCGGAGTGTAGGTTGAACTATTACCGCACCCAGAAGCTAGGAAGAAAACCGCCAACAATTCGGTTCTCGGCCTTCGCCGCAGCAGCACCGCTTCCGCTTGTATCGAGCGTGGTCTCCCCAACCGCAGACACGCTTGCTGCATTTATCTGCTCACCTAGCGCAACTACTCTTTCGTTCGGAATTTCCGGAACAGACTTTGGGTTGGAGTCTTCTTCGCCCATAGATACCTCCAGGGCAACACATCTCTTTATAGGTTATGAGCTTAGCACGACCTCTGTTTCATAGGGTTGGACCGACTGAATCTGCAGATGCGACTGCAAGTGACCACCCAATTGACCTCGGCGTCTCGTACGCGTCCAAACGCCGTATCGGCAAAGTGAATTTTCAAGTTAACCGGCAAGCGGTACAAATCAGGAGTTGACAACGTGTGAGTGCAAAATTTCAGAAAGAACTACTGCAGCTTCGCATACTCGGACTTGGCAGCGATACGGATGGGGATGTCGGGGTCGGCGTCTTTCCAGAGCGTTAGGGAATCTTTGTAGGCAGCGAGCGCCCGGACTCGGGCGGCATCGGCGTCCGCTCCTTGCGAAGTTCTCGACTGCAAGGCGTTGGCACGAGCCACTCCCAGATGCGCCAACGCTCCCGTCCAGCAGTTCCAGACAATGCCACGGTGGTCGAGAATCTTCTGAAACTCATTGGCCGACGCGCCAGCCTGGCCGGCGGGAAGAAATACGCCGAAGCTGAACCGTTACTGCTCGAAGGTTATGAAGGCATGTTGGCGCGAAAAGATTTCATAGATGTCCCCGATTGGCACTACTTGGACCGCTCGCGCGAATAGATTGTCCAACTCTATCAGGCGTGGGGAAAGCCGGAGAAAGCTGGCGCGTTCAGGAAAAAGTGAGAAATCAAAAGGCGGGCGTCATTGCTTTGGCCCGCCTGCGATCTCCATCGCCGTCGTACGCCCGGCGGCAATGCCGGAGCGCCCAGTCTCATCCGGCACCCGCTCTGGGAAGTTAGTTGAAATTCTTCCAGTAGAACCACATACACTCGGAGCAGCTGGCTGCTTTAACCGTCGACAATACATTGTTGTCGCCCGAAGGCGCATCGCCCTTGTTGCGCATGGTGAGTTGCACGCTCACAGCTTTGCTGTACGGTATCATGGTCGATCCGGTCGCGGGCAGAACATATGCGGCGGTCATCTCGATCGAACCGTACGCGGAGAACTCGGGGAATCCATCGTTGACCCAAGGCCTTTCCACGATCCACTCCGCGCTAGTGGCCGAGAACCCAAAGCTGGTTCCGAGCTTCGTAGAACCAATGAACAACTTAAAATGAGTCTCGTCTTCAACAGTGAACCACGCGTAACCGCCCGACGGATTGATGTTGCCCGCCGAATCGCCGACGTACACGTAGGCATAAACCACATCCCCCGGGGAGACGGTAAAGATCTCATGCGCTGTGGGCTGTTGCGGCCAAGCCTCGGTCCAGGCGTAAGTGGTAATGAACGCTCCGTATGATGTTGACACCGCATCATGTTCCGTTCCCGCCTGTACGACGTCATTTGAAGGTAGACCATCGAGCCCGGCCCAGGCCGACGAATAGCACGTTGGGTTCCAGCCAGATATTACATAAAACAAGCACGATGGGGAGGGCACTGTCCACAGGCCTTCCACCGCCCGAAAGCTGTCGGACGGGCCCTGAGCGACGAAACCACTCCAATGGTCGTTCGTTTGAGCGGACGGGCCCTCTGTGACACCTGTGACGCCTGATAGCGCGTGAGAAACGTCGGAACGGGCCACTGAATGCGAGGGGAGAATCGTCATGGGATGAGAAACCCGACCGAGCCACCTGGCGTACGCCTCAGGCGATTCCATTGCGTTGGGCCGCGGCGGGTACCCCTGGGCGATGATTTCTTCGTCGGAGAGCTGGCGCGCGGCCTCGTCCGTCAGCGCAGGCCGGATCTTCGAGCCTTTGGGTGCGGGCACGGAACCCTCCGGCGCCGGCGTGTCCTCGGTCGGAGATGCGGCAATCCGCAAATGCACTGGGTGGGTTGTGACCGCCTCCTGAGTAGTGCAGTCGAGTTGCAGGTACGCATCCTGGATATCCTGCCTGGGCGTGAAATGAAACTGGACGTAGCCCTCGATGTTTCCATACAGTCTCATGGTCTGGGACTTGTCGTTGACGCCCACGGGATGCAAATCGCAGGCCGCGTCCGGCTCGGCCTGGAGGACCACGGCGGTGGGAACATCCGGCGGCACAGTGAAGTTTCGCTGCGGAGCTACCAGCGCCATGAGGCGATTCTGTGCTGAGGCCGGTAGCGCCAGGCCGCCCAGCAGCAGTGCGGTCAGGGTCAGCAGACCGCCGTGGCTCGTCCGCGAACTCTCGGCCAAATGGACGTTGTGAATCGTGTGATGTTGCGACATTGAAGTTCCTCCGTTTCCTCGAGTTAGGGCTGATCCCAATCTCTCTCTCACCCTATAGAGCGGATTCAGCGCGGAAAAACTGTCATATGAAAAAAAGAAAATTGCCGCGGCGGTTGTTGCTGGGCCGGCTAGACACCCAGCTCAATGCGGTGGTTCCGCGCGATTCCAGTTCCATTGAGGGCCAGGGTCTGCGGACTGCCGACGGCGTTGTCAGCGACTTGGAGATTGGCCGCGAACGAGCCAGGGCTCATGGGATTGAACGTGATGGTGACGGAGCAGTTGGCATTCGGGGCGAGCGAAGCAGCGCAGGTGTTGGACTCAGAAAAACTCGCGGCGTTAGCGCCAGCAAGGGAGATGGCCGGCGCGGGTGTGGACGCTGTGAGAACTGGTTCACCGCGGGAAGGCGTCGGGTTTCCGAATTTCGGGAGATTGGAACTTGCGCGGCGGACGTTCGGATGGTGCCGGGGGCCAGAATCGAACTGGCTACGCCCGCCTTTTCAGGGCGGCGCTCTACCACTGAGCTACCCCGGCACATGGTGTTTAGAAATTGTATGGGGAGCGGCGCGATTGTGTCAATTCGCGCTGTGCGCGCGGGCGCGCGACTTTTAAAGGGAGAAGGAGCTAATATCCTTTTTGGGTGGTTATTTCCTTGCGTATAAGATACGCTCGGAACAGGAGGACCACCATATGCCCCCATCCCTTTCTGATTTAGAACAGCGACGTGAAGTGCTTGCTCAGCGCATCGCAGAACTCGGCGACCTTCGCCCTGGCAGCATTACCGCCACCTCGGGTCGGTGCGGTAAACCAGAGTGTCACTGCCATCAACCTGGTCAGCCGGGTCACGGCCCCAATTTCCGGCTCACCTATAAGGTCGATGGTAAGACCAGCTCGGAAGCCTTGTCCACCCCGGCAGCGATCCAGAAAGCCGAGCGAGAAGTGCAGGAGTTCCGGAAATTCCAGCAGCTCACTCGTGAGTTTCTGGGAACCAACGCGGAGATCTGCCGTTTGCGGCCTCTCGAGGAGCAGCCCGAAACGGAGCTGAAAAAAAAACGGTCGAAGCGATCCGGCAAGAGATCACGCGCGAAGTAGACCAGTTCTTGCGGGTGGTGTTCCAGGATCGGCGCAACACGGGGCGCCTCGATCTGGAAGCGACCGAGATGGCCATGCGCTCGGCTCTACACCGGGCGGGTGCCGCGGCGTTGAGCCAACTGCTCCAATTCCCAGCCCCGAGCGAGGAAGGGCGAACGCTGGCTTGCCCTTGCGGCCAACAAGCCCACTACCGCGAGCAGCGCAGCAAGCCCGTGCTGACCGCTGTGGGCCCTGCAGAGGTTTTACGTCCATACTATTTATGCGCACACTGCGGCGTCGGCCAATTTCCGGTGGATATCGAACTGGATATCGAGAATACGGAATTCTCTCCCGGCGTACGCCGCATGCAGGCGGTGGTGGGCCAGGAGGCACCCTTCGATCACGGCCGCGAACAGCTGAAAGTTCTGGCTGGCTTGGAAGTGACCACCAAATCCGTAGAGCGTACGGCGGAGGCCATCGGAGCCGATATCGCTCAGCGTGAACAAGCCGAGATTCAGAAAGCCCTGCAGTTGGAACTGCCCGTGGTTGTCGGCAAGCCGATTCCTTTCCTGTACGTGCAGATGGATGGAACGGGAGTTCCGGTGGTGAAGAAAGAGACGGTCGGTCGGCAGGGCAAGACGGAAGGCCAGCCCGCCCATACTCGGGAAGTCAAACTGGGATGCGTCTTCACCCAGACGACGTGGGATAAGGAAGGCTATCCCATCCGCGATCCCGATTCCACCACATATACCGGAGCCATCGAGAGTGCGGAAGCGTTTGGTCGTCGAATCTATGCGGAAGCCTGGGGACGCGGCTGGAGCCGCGCACGCAAGAAGGTCGTGATCGGCGACGGCGCCGAATGGATTTGGAATCTTGTGGCCCTACATTTTTCCGACGCCATTCAGATTGTCGATCTCTACCATGCCCGCCAGCATCTTTGGGAGGTCGCGCGCAAGCTGTACCCGAATGACGAAGGGAAACAAAAAGCCTGGATGAAGATCCACCAGAAGCGCCTGCTAGATCGCGGGAAAATCGAAAAGCTGGTTGCTGCACTCCGCTCGATCGAATCCGATAACCCCGAAGTAGCGGAGAAGATTCGCACCGAGGCAGACTATTTTGAAGGGAATGCAGAGCGCATGCGTTACCCCAAGTTTCGAGGCCAACACTTATTTGTTGGTTCGGGCGTCATTGAAGCCGGATGCAAGACGGTGGTCGCTTTCCGTCTCAAAAGGTCAGGAATGTTCTGGACCGTTCGAGGAGCGAACGCGATCTTGGCTCTACGCTGCTGCCATCTTAATGGGGAGTTTGAAGATTACTGGGAGGAACGCAGGGCGGCCTAAACTCCACTTGTAAGTCGCGCGCCCTGTGCGCGCCGTCGCAATGGAAGATAGCACTCGGAAGACAGCAACATCCGCAAAGCGAGCCAAATTCACCAATCGGTCGAAAAGAGACGCATCGCAGCGGTGTCACCGCATCTCTGGTATTTTGCATACGCGGCTGCCGCGCGCTTGCGGATCTGTTCTTTCGATTCCTGGAGCATCCAGCCGTCGAGGGCGGCTTTAAGTGTATACGACTCTGGAGCCATCAACCCGGTGGTCCAGAGGAGTGGGGAAGCGCCGGACGCTCGAAGGAGGTCGCGGAAGAAGGACTTGCTGGCGCAGGCCAGGATGATTGCGGGGCGGTTTCCATCGGAATGCCCGGCGAGATCTACCGTGAGCGGGAAATCCATGAGGCCATCATGGCCAACGTATACAACGAGATCGGCGACTGGAGGAACTTGAAACGCCATTCCGGCAATCACGCCGCCAGCCGCAGCTTCCTTGTCTGGAATTCCTGCCGCCGCTCGAAAAAAATCCGTTAAGGATTGTTTTATCTCACTGCCGCGATAAGCATCTGCAACGAGTAGAACCCCGTCGGTTTGATTCTGGAAAATGCTTCGTTCAAGAATGAACCTGTTGGGCTGTTTGAAGAAGAGAACTTGTTTCCATTCCGGAGATTGCTTAAAGTAAGTGCGCACACCGAAAGCCGCGCCCCAGTAGAGATTGTGCGCGGGATCATCGCCGTTTCCTAGCGCCGCGGGAACAGGGACGATGCCTTGGTGCTCGTTGTCGGCGAGGGCTACGAAAACGTGGACAACGCGAGGTTTGGTCTGGGCGGAGGCGTAGCCAGAGAAGAGAATGCAGAGCGTCGCTAACAGTACGAGTCTACGTCGATGGATCACTGTGCCGATTCGTCGAACTCCTTCATCCAGGACTTGCCTTTGAGGACTTCGCGAGGACGCGTGCCGTCGGGTGGGCCGACGATGCCGTCTTTTTCCATGATGTCGATTAAATGGGCAGCGCGGCCGTAGCCGATGCGCAAGCGCCGCTGAAGAGTTGAAGTCGAGGCGCGGCCCATTTCGCAGACCACGCGGACGGCATCCTGATAGAGAGCGTCGTCCACGGGTTCGCCGCCGCCTTCGGCGTCGTCGCCTGCTTCGCCTTCCACTTTTCCGTTCTCATCTTTGGGCGCTTCGAGAAGTTGCTCGTTGTACTTGGCTTGCGCCTGCTGGCGCCAGAAGTCGCAGACGGCCGTGATTTCGTCTTCGGAGACAAGCGGACCGTGAATGCGGTGCAGCCTCGCCGAGCCCGCGGGCAGATAGAGCATGTCCCCCTTGCCCAGCAAGGATTCAGACCCGTTTGAATCGAGAATGGTGCGGGAATCGACTTTGCTGGCTACGCGGAAAGAAATACGGGCGGGGAAATTTGCCTTGATCAAGCCGGTGATTACGTCGACGGAGGGGCGCTGTGTGGCGAGAATCAGGTGAATGCCTACCGCGCGGGCCATCTGAGCCAAACGGGTGATGGACTCTTCTACGTTGTTGGTGTCGACCATCATCAAGTCGGCGAGTTCGTCGATAACGATGACGAGGTAGGGAAGCGGCTTGTGCTCGGTCTCCTCGACGTTCTCGAAGAGAGAGAGCGATTGCGCTTTCTGGAAGGTGCGATTGTACTGTTCGATGTTGCGGACGCCGCGCTGGGCAAGGAGTTTCAGGCGCTTCTCCATTTCGCGCGTGGCATTACGCAAAACGTTCGAGGCGATCTTCGGATCGGTGACCACAGGCGCGATCAGGTGCGGGATGTTTTCGTAAAGGTTTAGCTCGAGGCGCTTGGGATCGACCAGCACCATCTTTACGTCCTCGGGGCTGGCTTTGTAGAGAATGGACATCATGAGCGAGTTGATGAAGACGCTCTTGCCGGTGCCGGTCGAGCCAGCGATAAGCAAGTGGGGCATGGCAGCGAGGTCCGTGACGCGAATGCGGCCATGCAAATCGCGGCCCATGGCCAGGGTCAGCTTGCTGGGCGAATTGGTGAACTCAGGCGCTTCGATGATTTCGCGAAGGGCGATGGTTTGACGGTTGAGATTCGGAACTTCAATGCCGATGGTGGATTTGCCGGGGATGCGCTCGATCAAAATCGATTCCGCCTGCAGCGCAAGGCACAAATCTTCGGTGAGGCCGATGATGCGGCTGTATTTGATGCCAGCGTCCGGCTTGAACTCGAAGGTAGTGACGACCGGCCCGGGATTAATCTGCGTCACGCGGCCTTGGATGTCGAACTCGAGGCACTTGGCTTCGATAGCGCGGGCGCGGTCCTTTAGCTCGTCTTCATCGAGCTTCTGGCTTCGTTCGCCTTCTCTCAGAAGGGAAAGCGAAGGCAACTTGTAGTTGGGATTGCCCTTCGCGATCTTCGGCTCGCCGGTTTTCTTCACAATGGATTTTTCAGGGCCTACAAAGACGATGGGATCTTTTCGCTTTTGCGTTGGTTCTTTTTGCGTTTCTGCTTCTTCCTTTTCGTCCTCAAAAACGTCGCTCTCATCGGCAAGTTGGATCGACTTTGCAGGTTCACTCAGGGCAGCGGCGTTGCCAAAGGATTGAGGGGTGACCGGTTTGCGACCGGAGATACGCGTTTCCTCGACGCGCCGCCGCATGCGATCTTGTTCACGCTCGTCTCGCCAGGAATTCCAACGCGCGGCGGCCTTCTGCAAAATGCCTAGTTTTTCGACCGCGCCGATGGGGCCTGTTGGTCCCTTAGCCCAGGCGTGCGTGCCGGCGAAGGAAAAGCGCGTGGCCATGAAGAGCGAGGTAAAGAAGAGCGCCACAGCCACGACCGTTGCGCCCCAGAAGTTGAAACCAGTCAGCAAGCTATTAGAAAGTAGCGAGCCAAGCATTCCCCCCGCTGGGATTGCGCCGCGCAATTGGGGAAAGTGCCAGAGGGAGAGCAGGGAAGGAAGCGACAGCAGCAACAAGGCATAGCCAACCAACGTGGCAACCTGCGAGTCGATGGCCCGGCTACGGAGCCACCTCCAACCAAGTATTCCTATCGCTACGGGGAGCATGAACGCGGCAAACCCAAAGATTTGGAAGAGTGCGTCGGAGCCATAGGCCCCAACGGGGCCAATCCAGTTGCGCGCCGGGCTGCCGTCAGGAGCAGGCGCAGCGACGTTAAACGCCGCATCGTGTGGCGAATACGAGATAAGCGCCAGCGCCATCAAAACCGCCAGCGTGATACACAAGAATCCAATCAGCTCATTGAGCCGTTTGTTTTCGGTCGGGGTCAGCAGACGCACAAAGTTCTCCTCAGCTTTTTGGGGAAGGCTGAGCGGTGCAGCGGGCACGTTGGCGCTATCGCGCACCCGCCTGAAGGAACGCTAAAACCAAAACGATGATACCAAACAGCAGCCGGTAAAAAACAAATACTTTGAGCGTGTGTGTTTGCAGATAGCGCAGGAAAAAGGCAATCACGAAGTAGCCCGCGACGCCCGAAACCAGGATGCTAATGAGCAGGGTCGAAATCGGCAGGTCCAGGCCGCCCGCTTTGTGCAGCTTGATGAGCTTTGGCAGATGGGAAACTACCGCGCCGGCAATGAGTGGCGTCGAAAGGAGGAAGGAAAACCTTGTAGCCGCCTCGCGAGTGAAGCCGCGAAACAGGCCCGCGGTGATTGTGATGCCCGAACGAGACACGCCGGGGCATAACGCCAGCGCCTGCGCGGTTCCGATCGTAACGGCATCTCCCAGGTTCGACTGCTCGATCGGCCTCGCCAGCCGCGATTTGGAATCTGCCCACCACATCACCAGCCCGATGACGATGAGAGAAAACGCGATCACATAAGGTGTGCGAAAGCGTTCCTCAATCGTTTTTTCAAACAGCGCGCCTAGAATCCCACCGGGGATGGTCCCGATCACCATGTACCAAAACAGTTTTTTATGCTGCGTAACTTCCTCAGCGGCGGCATTCGCTGGATATTTCAGTCCCAGACCGCAAAACGCCAGAGTGAGCCAGTCTTTGAAGAAATAGAGAAGAACGGCAACCAGCGTCCCAGCGTGGAGGGCTACGTCGAACGCCAAACCTGGATCCGTCCAGCCCAGCAGCCACGGAAACAAAGTGAGGTGCGCGGTGCTGCTGATGGGCAGGAACTCTGTGAAGGCTTGCACAAGGGCAAGGATAATCGCCTGGTACAGAGGCATTGGGTTTAGGTTTCCTTTTACGCCGACGCCGATGTGCCAGTGACGGAAAACTTTTTGCGCATCTCGTAGGCGTCCAGGCGGCGTAGATAGTAGCGTTTTAAAACTGCTTCGATACGATAGCCGTGCCTCTTCCAGAACGCAACAGCAGCTTCATTGTCGATTGCCGTTTCCAGCAGGATAGAGCGCACGCCACGCAGGGTCAGATTCCTTTCCAACTCCGCGAGTAGAGAAGAACCAATGCCTTGCCGTCGGTGAGTCTCCGCGATATCCAGTGTGATGATGTGTGCCAGCGGAGGGTTCTCTTCCGATAGGACAAAACCTACGATGCGTTTGCCGTCTTCTGCGATGACGCAATCAGCGCTAGGCAACTCCAGGAAGTAGCGCAGGGTAGATTTGGAGTAGGAAATACCTTCGGCAAAACAATTGTGATCGAGGCGAAAGAGGGCCGAGAAATCCCTGGGATTGTAGGCGCGCAGAGCAACAGCCATGCGGCCCATTGTACGCCGCAGGACGGAGTTGCGGCGGAGGTAAAGAAACAGAGCGGGGCATGCTGGCGAAAGCGACGGGGCGCGACGGGCGTGCCCATACCTGAGGGACGAGAACTAGAAGGCGCGCTACCCCCACCCCCGGGGTATACAGGAATATGTGCGCAAGCTGATGAACACAAAGTGGTTGCGGGCGTTTGTGTGCATGCGATGTTTACCACCTGTGGAAAAAAGAGGAATTAGTTAGGTGTAGCAGTTTGTATGTGCTGCGTCCGTCCTTCGAAATGACCACGGGAGGTAGATGCATCTACACGAGGAAGACGCACTTTTGGATGAAAGAAGGATACCTCAAGTTAACTAAGTTGTTAATACAATTATAAGTACCGTAAGATCTGTGCGTTAGGGGAAGCCTTGAAACGCGATGAAAGCTTGGAAATGGGCCGGGGCGCGGCGGACCGCGCCCCGGCTGATCCCGTTAAGTTGTTGCAGAGCCAAGGATTAGGCGGAGAACGGCGAGCCTCCGCGACGGATTTACAACTTGACTGTTACGGTCTTGATCTCGGTGTAGTTCGACAACGAATATTCGCCGAGTTCGCGCCCAATCCCCGACTGCTTGAACCCGCCGAAAGGCGCTCCTGCGTCGAACACGTCGTAGCAATTCACCCACACTGTTCCCGCGCGAACGTTGTCCGCGATGGCGTGGGCCTTGCTGATGTCCTTGGTCCACACCGCCGCAGCCAATCCATACGCGCTCTTGTTCGCCCGTGCCGAAACCTCCTCGATCGTCTTGAATTTCAAGATCGACATCACCGGCCCGAAAATCTCTTCCTGCGCGATGGTCATGTTGTCGGTTACGTCGGCAAATACGGTCGGCTCGATGAAGTATCCTTTGTCTCCAACGCGCCCGCCGCCCGTCAGCATCTTGGCGTTTTCTTTTTTGCCTTTGTCGATATAGCCCATCACTTTGTTGAACTGGTCCTGGTCGACTTGCGGCCCCTGTTCCGTTTTCGCATCAAACGGATTGCCCACGGTGCGCTTTTTGGCGCGAGCCACGCTTCGCTCCACGAATTCGTCGTAGCACTTCTCTTCGACGAACAACCGCGAGCCAGCGCAGCAGCACTGCCCTTGATTGAAGAACAGCGCAAAGTGCGCTCCCTCGATGGCTTCATCCATGTCCGCGTCCGCGAACACGATATTGGGGCTCTTGCCGCCAAGTTCGAGCGTGACCCGTTTCAGGTTGGTGTCCGCCGCGGCCCGCATAATCAAATGGCCCACTTCCGTGGAACCGGTGAAAGCCACTTTATCCACGTCCATGTGCCGGGCAATCGCCGCGCCTGCCGTAGGTCCGTATCCCGGCAGGATGTTAACGACGCCTTCGGGGAATCCCGCTTTGAGGATCAATTCGCCTACGCGCAGCGCTGAGAGTGGCGTCTGTTCCGCGGGCTTCATTACTACGGTGCAGCCGGTCGCCAGCGCCGGTCCCAACTTCCACGCCTGCATCAAAAGCGGGAAGTTCCATGGAATAATCTGTCCAACAACACCCACCGGCTCGTGCTTCGTGTAGCAAAAATAATTGCCATTCACGGGAATGGTCTTCCCCTGAATCTTGTCTGCCCAACCGGCGTAATAGCGATAGCACGCCACGGTCAGCGGCAGGTCCGCAGCCTTCGCCACTTGGTATGGCTTGCCGTTGTCCAGCGATTCGAGTTGCGCCAGTTCGTCGGCATGCTTTTCGACCAAATCCGCCAGCCGATTCAGCATCGCGCCGCGCTGCGAAGCCGTCATCTTCCTTCGCCATGCGCCTGTTTCAAACGCCGCTCGCGCCGCCGCGACCGCTTTGTCGACATCAGCTGCATCGGCCTCCGCCACCTGCGTAATCACCTCGCCGGTGGATGGGTTAATCGTCGGAAATGTCTTGCCTGAAGCGCTGTTGACCCATTGCCCATTGATCAGCAGTTTGTTCGCACTAATTTTCACGCTTGGTTCGATTGCAGTCGTTGCTGTTGCCATAGAATCCTCCCTGTCGGAATCGTCGAAGCGCAGCCAGTCGCACTGAATACTGTGCGTGCCCCCGCGATGTGAATTGTCTCGTTCGCCGCCGGTGGGCGGCTGAGGAAGCCCGTTCGCGCCGCTAAAAGGAAGGCAGGGCGGAACCCCTCCAGCCCTGGGGATGCGAATACGTGCTGCCGGGAGAGAAGCCTATACCCATGGAGCGCGCTAGGCAAGGTGCGAGGCGGGCTGGGAACGGTGGCGGCACAGGAGGAAGGAACCAGAGAGCTCCACTCTCGCCGTATGATCAAATCAGGCTGGGTGAACCTCTGCTAGATTCGAGTAGATCTTCAAACCAAGACTCCGGCCGACACGTACCATCTCGTCGGCCCCATTGGAAGGCCCGCCCACCCTCAGCACTGCATCGCACTTTTCCAATAGCCTGACTGCGATCGGGTGAAACACTTCGTTGAACGCCTCGTCGCCAATCTTCTTGGATCCGGCCAGTTCAACCAGCGGTAGCGCAAGCCACTCTCCTAGAATTGGAATATGACCTGCGCGAAAAATGGGCAGCGCGTAGGCCTCCATCTCCGCTACGTTGCGTCGGATCAAAACGGGATCATCATTTGCGCCAGAGCGGTAGGGACCGGCAATCAGGATCATCATAAATTTAGCGGAGTTAGGCGTCACACTTTCTCCCAGAAATCTGAACTTGTAATTTTGCAACTCGCTCAAGATACACTAGCTGCCGCGCCTGGCAAACGAGTTCGCCGTATATACTCTGTGAATCCTTAGGAGCCGTGTCATGAATCATACCGCGAAGTCGAAACAAGAAGGCAAAGGTGCGGTCTCTCTCATAGCTGTAGCAATTGGTGCGGCGGCGGTAGGAGCGCTTGCGATCGGAGCGCTGGCTATCGGCCGGCTCGTAGTCCGGAAAGCCCGTATAGGCAGCGCCAGATTCGAGTCGCTAGAGATCGGCGAGCTCACAGTGACACGAATACGCGTTTCGGATCTTGTTGTAAGCGATTCGGTTAGTCTTCCCCCCGAGGACTCCCTCAAGAACCGGGACTTGGAGTGAGTCGAGGGCCGCGCTGAGCTAGGCAACCGAGGCTGCCCCAGCTTGGGCGCTATAGCGGCCCCGGCACTACCGAAAATACCTCGAGCTTCACCGCCGTAACCTTTTCCCGCTCTCGACAGTTACTATATCCAGAACCATGATGGCCGTCCGACGACCGGCGCATAAAGCATCGCCGCAAGGCGAAGAGGAGCGCCTTCTCGTCCAAGCCGCTCAAAGCAACCCCGCGAAATTCGACGCGCTCTACGAGCTTCATTTCGAACGCGTCTACTATTTCCTCGCCCGCCGCGTCCGCGATCGCGCCATCGCTGAAGATCTGACTTCAGAGGTCTTTCACAAAGCTCTTGCCAATCTCGCGTCCTACGAATGGCGCGGCGCTCCATTCTCCGCCTGGCTGTTCCGGATAGCTGCCAACGCCCTTGCCGACCAACACAGGCGTGCCTCGCGGGAGCAGCCATCCTCAGGCACTGGACTTGACCCCGACGAGCACCCAGACCTTTCGTCTCCCGATTTGGAAGCCATCGATTACTACGCCAGCCTTTTTCGTCTCGTCGATCAACTTCCCGCCTCCCAGCGCCAAGTGATTCTCGGCCGTTTTGTTGAGCAACGTTCCATCCGAGAAATTGCGGCACGGCTGAAGAAGAGTGAAGGGGCGATCAAGCAGCTTCAGTTTCGCGCGCTGCAAGCCCTTCGCACTCAAATGGAGGGTGGCCATGCGTAAGCGCTCTCCTGCTGTTCAACTCGATCGGGCCATTGACGCGTTGCTCGTCGCACTCCAGCCGGAGCCAGAGCCGCACAGCAGTCCCGCGCTGGCTCAGCTCATGCCCATTGCACGAGCACTTAGCCTTTTGCCCCGGCCCGCTTTCAAGTTAGCTCTCAAGTCCGATTTGCAAAGGAGATCGTCCATGACTGAATCTGCAGCCCGCACGCAGAGTTCTTCCGGAACCGCTCATTTCCGCCGTCCAGGCTTCGACAATATTGCGCCTTATTTTCTTGTAAACGGGGCCTCCAAGTTCCTCGACTTCCTCGTCTTCGCTTTCGAAGCCACAGAACGGATCCGCGTTCCGCGTCCCGATGGCGCCATCATGCACGCCGAAGTGGCCATTGGACCTTTGGACGTCATCGAACTCGCCGACGCCAACGAACAATATCCCGCGCGCGTCATGACGACGCATCTCTACGTCCCGGATGCCCACGCCGCCTACGCTCGGGCTCTCGAAGCCGGTGCCACAGCTATTCATCCACCCCACGACGACCATCCCTCCGGCGATCGCTGGGGAGCGGTCATCGACCCCTTCGGCAACACCTGGTTCATCGCCACGCCGCAAGGCTGGGTTCCTGGTCCGGAAGGCCTCCGCACCGTCCAGCCGTATCTCCATCTTCGCGAAGCCCACAAAATGATTCCCTTTGTGGAAGCAGCTTTTGGCGCGAAGGCCTCCGGCGTAGCCGCATCCCCCGAAGGCGTGATACTTCACGCCACCATTGAAGTTGCCGGCGCCACCTTCGAGATCGCTGAAGCTCACGGCGAATCCCAACCCTCTCCGCACTACCTCCATGTCTATGTGCCCGACACTGATGCTGTCTACGCCCAAGCTCTCGCGGCCGGCGCCACTGGCGTGACTCCGCCAAGCGACGCACCTTATGGCGACCGGGCCGCCTCAGTGAAAGACCCCTTTGGGAACACTTGGTTCCTCGCCACTTACCGCGGCGCAAGTCAAATAAAGCCCTAGCCCCGCACGACTGGCTTCAAAGAGGATTGTCTTCCGTTTCGGTTTCCGCTTCGACGCGGACAAATCTGCGCATTCCCGTGATGGCAGCCTGAGCCTGACGCACTTGCTCTTGAATGTCTCGCACTGAATTCCGTTCTTCTGGAGTGAGTGTAGGGTTTTCGCGGAGGAGTTCGCTATAGCCCAGAATCGCAGTCAGTGGGTTGCTGATCTCGTGCGTAGCGCCAAAAGCCAGGCGACCCAGCGCCGCCATTCTTTGGGATTTTACAATCTGATGCTGCACTAGCTTTAGACTTTCCAGCGATGATTCCGTCAGGCCGATCAAGCGCAAAAGTTCACGATCCATCGCGGTCAGCTTCAGAAATGTCAGGCCACCCAGGAAAATGACTGCCGCGAAGACCAGCCGGAGGCGAAAGAGAACAATCGACGGAGGAGTGTGATGATCGAAACCCGCGGCAATGCCTAAGAGTGGAAGTGAGATCACTCCGATCATGGCGAGCCTGGCACTCCAAAACCCCTGCTTAGGGGAAGCGGTTGCAGCCAAAGCCGGTCGGGACTGCAGTTTCTCCCCAACTGCGGCAGCAACGGTAATCAAGAACAGCGAAAAGCCCCAAGGAACGTCGTAGAGGCTCCCCGTGTAGTACAAGCCGCGGTCGATGACGATGTTCTGAAACAGACTCCCGGCAGCAAAAATACACAACCCTACGAAAAAGTATCCGTAAAATCGTTTCCACTCGCCATCGCTCATCCCATAAAGCACACCTACGGCGACGAGTGTGAGGCAATGCTCGGTCAGAGCCAATATGTAGTACACAGGGTTGTAGTTGGGGTAGCTTTGAATAATAAACTGCCAGGGCAGAGCGAAATAAAGGTAGAGGCAAACCCACCAGGAGAGTAAGAGGAAAAAGTCCAAACGGCGGAATCGCAAATCATCGGAAGCGGATTCGGATTGCGGCCGAAGCGCTAGCGCAGCCAGCGTGGGAACTAACGCTAAAAGAAAAAGTCCATCCCCAGGAACAGGATTAGGCGCCGGGCGGCGCAACACGACGTCGTAGTAGAACCAAAACATTTGAGATACAACCAGAATGCCAAATCCGATTTCGTTCAAGCGCCAAAACAAACGCACAGTTCCGCTGCATAGTTTCCGGTTGCTTCGAAAGGACATTGTAACAACCGCGGCGAGCAGGCACGGGAATAGATCCCCGAGTGCGGTTAACAGCCTGCTTGACTGCAGAAAGAAAGCCGCAGCCATTTGGGCGAGCACTAAGCCAAGAGCGATCCTGGTCCAGAGAGTGTCAATCCTTCGAAGCAATTTGGAGTCTCCAATAGCCTCAAAAAAATTACTGAGCTGGCTCCAGCGCGGCTGCCATAGCGATGGGTATCAGCAGCCGAACCACGGCTCCGCCTTCGGGCCGGTTCCGGCAGTCGATTTCGCCCCCGTGTTGCCGGATGATGCCATAACAAGTACTGAGTCCGAGCCCCACCCCCTTGCCGACGGGCTTTGTCGTATAAAACGGCTCGAAGACGCGCCGCGGGTCTCGCAGTCCTGTGCCGGTGTCCGCAAACTCGATTTCCACGGAATCCTGATTCGCACGAAGCATGATGGTGAGCGATCCCTGTTGGCTCTCCTCCATGGCATCAATCGCATTCGCTATTATGTGGAGAAAAACCTGAACCATCTGGTTGGCGTCCGCCTCGACCATAGGAATGGCGCCCATTTCGTGAATCCCCACCTGCACGTTGTGACGCCGCTCCGCCCGCGTCAAGCTCATAGCGCTCTCCAACAGCGGCTTCACGTTCACCGCCTCGCGGTGCACCGGCATCTCTTGCGCAAAGCTGAGCATGCTTTCGACCAGATTGTTTGTCCGCCGTGCGGACTCTTCGATTTTCGCGGTCATCTTTTGACGGTTGCGGTCGCTGCAAGGTAGAGAGTTCAGCGTCTCGATACTCTTTCCCGCTGCCGTCATAGCTGTGTTGATCTCGTGGGCCACTCGCGCCACGAGTTTCCCTAGCGATGCCAGCTTTTCATTTTGCACGAGTTGGTCTTCGAATCGCCGCAGGTCGGAATAAGCGTTTGAAGCTTCCCGCAAATATCCGCCGAGCCGAAAATTGAGAAGATCTTGTTTAAACATAAGCAGAATCGTGAGAAGCAGCATCGTAAAAAGCGTGAGGAGAATGCGGAAGTGGCGAACCGGATCCTGAGTTTCGCCGCTCATCACTAGGGACAAGCCGATCAGCGGAGTCGAGAGTGTCGCCAGCATGGCCAACCGAGCGGGCCACAGAATGCTTATCGAACTCGCGCGATTCTCGATCTTAGGCTCATCTGGACTTTGTGGCCCTCCCGACGGGGAATCGACGTTGTAATTTATTGCCGTGACGCAAAACCAAGCCAGCGCCGCGGTCAGCGGCACGTCATAAAAACTGCCTGTGTAATAGCGTCCAGAGTCGATGGCTTGGTTGATCAGGATAGAAGAGAGACTGTACAGCGCGAAGGCACCCAGAAAATGCAGGTAAAAGCCGCGCCAGCGGCCCCGGCTTCGAATAACAACGACGGCGAGAATAAGGAGACACACCTGGTTGCCCACGGCATCGGCGGCGTCTGAATTACGGTTGTACCGTGCCAAATCGTTTGCGGCGAGCAGATAGGCCATCGCCCAGAAAACGTAGACATACGCCCAACAAACCAGAAGAGAGCTGAGGTCGAAGAGTCCCAGCACGCGTGTGCGATCCGAGCGTTCCTGGTGTGGTTGAAGGGCCAGCGCGGCGACTATCGGAACAAGTTTGATGAAAAGCAGGAACTCCCCGATTGGAAGCGAGGGAACAGGGCGTTTCAACCACAACTCATAATAGGCCCACAAAAACATGTTTACCGACAACACGCAGAACCCGAACGCAATCAAAAGCCAGAACGCCCGCTGTGTTGCCCTAGCCGAAAGACCCTTCATCGCAAAGAAAACGGTGGCGATCGCAAGCAGGAAAAACTGCGTCAAATCCCAGGTGGCTGAAACTATCGCGCTTGGCCGGCCTCGAAACGAAACGCCAGCGAGCAAAATCGGTAGAAGGAGGGCAAAGGCGGTGAGCACTTTCTTGCTCGCAGAACTCCAGCCGCCTGAGTTGATCTGAAGTTGTCCTGCTTCTTCAAGCACACTTTCACCTATCTCGCGAAGTTGCAGAACTCCGGGAGCACGTGGTCTAGGTACGACGCGACTCCTTATGTGCCGTTCCCGCTTTCCCGGGAGAAAGGCTCTGAGAAGGTGATCGGATCGCGCGAGACTTGCCTCTATTTTGCTTGCTCTTGCCACGCAGTCAGGAACAATTGTTTCAGCGCGTGCCAAAATGAATACACGAGATGAAGGAGCGGAGTATTCTACGAACGATAGTGGGTGGCGCTTTCCGGCATGTGAGCCTACTGGCCTGGTCATGCTCCAACAGATTTCTCAATAAATCGCATCTTATGAAACATTTCGCGCTCCCTGTTCGTTTCTTCTACAGACGCCCGCGAGGGGGAACCCATGGAAACGTTCTGGAAAGACCTGCGCTACGCTTTTCGCATGCTCCTGAAGAGCCCTGGCTTTACGCTCATTGCCATGCTCGCGCTGGGCCTCGGTATCGGCGCAAACACCGCCATCTTTAGCGTCTTCAACGGCATACTCTGGCGTCCGCTTCCCGTCAAAGATCCTCAGCAACTCGTCATCCTTGCATCGAAAGAGCCAGGTCTTGATTTTCCGCGTCCCCTCTCTTATCCCGACCTGAAAGACTACCGCGAACTAAAGACCGTCTTCGCGGACCTCGCTGCTTATACTCCGAGTCCCGTGAACTTTGGCGCCGAAGGCCGCCCCGAACGCGCCTGGGCGGAATTGGTTTCCGGTAACTATTTCTCGGCACTCGGCCTTGAAGCCTCGATAGGCCGCACGTTCGCCCCCGACGAGGGATGGGTCCCGGGTAAAGATCCCCTCATGGTCCTCAGCTATAAATACTGGCAAAAACGCTTTGGCGGAAATCCTGCAGTCATCGGTCAAGTGGTCCAAGTCAATAATCACTCCTTTACGATCATCGGCGTCGCCCCAGAGAACTGGCGCGGCGCCTACTACTTCCTCGAACCCGACTTTTATCTTCCCCTCACAACCCTGGGTATTCTTGATCCGACCCAGGCGGATGTCCTTGAGCGTCGCAACACTACCTTCTTGCGCGTGATTGGACGCCTGCAGCCCGGCATCACTGCTGCGCAGGCCATGGCCGCCGCCGAGCCTCTGGACCGCCGTCTCGCCCAGGAATTCCCCGAAGTTCACAAAACTGCCTCTCTGCTGGTTCTGCCCGAGCTCAAAGCTCGGCCAGAGCCGGGTCTTACCAATTTCATGTCCACAGCAGCACTGGTATTTATGCTCCTCGTTGGACTCGTCCTACTTATCGCCTGCGCCAATGTCGCCAACTTGATCCTCGCTCGCGCCAACGGCCGCAGAAAAGAATTCGCCACGCGCACCGCCCTCGGCGCTACTCGCGGTCGCATGATGCGCCAGATGCTCACGGAAACCATTCTGCTCTCCACGTTTGGCGGAATCCTCGGCCTCGTTTTTGCCCGCTGGGCCGCCCTCGCGCTCATGTCCGTTCACATCCCCACTGACATTCCGTTGCGCCTCTTTGATATGCGCATGGACTGGCGCATCTTCGGCTTCAGTTTTCTCGCTGCTCTCTTTACCGGAATGATCGCGGGCCTGATTCCCTCCATCCAGGCTTCGCGCACCGATTTGGCCGACACTCTTAAGGCAGGCGGACGCTCTGGTGGCGCTTCCTCTGGACACCATCGTTTCCGCAATGCGCTTGTCGTTGCGCAGGTTGCGGTTTGCCTTCTACTTTTGGCTTGCGCCGGTTTCTTCATCCGTAGCCTGCGGAATTCGGCTCAGGTCGATATGGGCTTCCGCGTCGATCATACCTTGATGCTTTCTTTGGACCTCGGTCTCCAGGGCTATACCGAAGAGCGCGGCCAGCAGTTCTATAAGCAAGTTTTCGAGCGAGTCCGCTCTATTCCCGGCGTTCGCGATGCCGCTTTCGCTGCCTATATTCCCATGGGCTATGACAACTCGTTCGTGGATATCTACCCCGAGGGCCGCCCCATCGACGACAAGACCAAGCCCGAATCCGCTCTCGACGACGAAGTCCAACCCGAATACTTCCGAACCGCTGGAACTCCCGTCATCCAGGGCCGCGAATTCACGGAAGCGGACTCCGCTACCTCGCCGAAGGTTGCCATCATCAACGAGGAATTCTCAAAAAAGATCTGGCCCGGCGAAAACCCCCTGGGCAAAAGCTTTCGCATGAAAAAAGACGGTCCTCCCATTCAAGTTGTCGGCGTTACCCGCACCGGAAAGTATCTGTTTCTCTACGAGACGCCGCAGCTTTTTGTTTACTTTCCCTTGGCCCAACGCTATCAGTCCGGTGGAACGCTGTTTGTACAAACCCAGGGTGATCCACAACAACTTGTACCCGCGATACGGGATCAGTTCCGCCAACTGGATGCGGGCCTTCCTCTTTTTGCCGTCAACACCATGGAAGCACACGTCCAGTACGGCAAGCCTCTCCTGCCTGCCCGCCTCGGCGCTATGCTCGTCGGAGCCTTTGGCATTCTCGGATTGGTTCTTGCTTCCGTGGGTGTCTACGGCGTGGTTTCTTATTCCGTGAGTCAGCGCACTCAAGAAATCGGCATACGCACAGCGCTCGGAGCGCAGCGCTCGAACGTCTTGGGCTTGGTTTTGAAGCAGGGAATGAGCATGGCTCTGATTGGCACCGCGGTTGGAATCGTTCTGTCGTTCCTACTCTTCCGCGGCCTGAGTTCTGTGCTCTACGGCGTCAAATCCACCGATTTTGTAACCCTTGGCGCCGTCTCCGCTCTACTCTTGGTAGTCGCCTTCGCCGCCAGCTATATACCGGCGCTTCGTGCTACTCGCGTGGACCCCGTCGTAGCCCTGCGCGAACACTAACGGGCCGGGCTACTTGGCCGCCACTTCATCCTTCAATTTCTCGTAAGCCGCCGCGCTTAAAATTTTCTTGCTCACCAAGTCATGCTTGTCGTGATACGGACGTCCTGCCACGATCCGTCTTGCTTCACGCTTCCCAATCCCGGGCAACTCCGTCAATTCATCTACGGTCGCCGCGTTCAAATCCACTTTATTCTGCTCGCCGTTTTGCCAGCCTTCTTTCGCGCCATCGACTGCCGCCTTCACGGCCCGTCCCGCCTCTTCAATCTTCGGTTTGGCTTCCGCTGCTGCCTTGGCTGCTTCCTCCCGGATCGTCTTTTCGCGCTCCGCTGAATCGCCCGAGCAACCAGCTGCTCCCGCCGCGACTAACACTGCCGTCAACGCCAGTCCCGCTATCCCAATCCCTCGACCCATGTTTTTCACCTCTCTTCTACTCCCTCCAATCCTCCCCCTCTCCTCTGTGTCCTGTCTATCCTGAATTTCCCCTATTTATGCCCTTTCAAAAATGTCCCCTTCTCCAAATCCTTAAACGCTTGCTGCAATTGCTCTTGCGTATTCATCACGATGGGCCCGTACCAGGCCACTGGCTCTTCGAGCGGCTTCCCTGAAACCAGCAAAAACCGAATCCCTTCGTCGCCCGCTTGCACCACCACTTCATCACCCCTGTCAAACAGCACCAACGATCGATTATCAGCCGCCACCGGCGGCGCCGTGTCCAGCCAACCCACCGCTTCCGTTGGAACCGCAAGTGGCTCCGACGCATTGCAAAACTTGCCCGATCCCGCGAACACATACGCAAACGCGTGTCGCGTCGTGCCTACTGGCAAAGTCTTCCTCCGCCCCGGAGCCACCGACACATCTAAATAAGTCGGCTCGGCTGCAATTCCATCGACAGGCCCCGTTTTGCCCCAAAAATTTCCGCACACTACGCGCACATGCGTTCCGTCGTCATCCTTAATCTCTGGAATCTCGCCTGATTTCACCTCTTGGTAGCGCGGCGTCGTCATCTTCAGCGAAGCCGGTAGATTCGCCCACAGCTGAAACCCATGCATCCGTCCGGCATGGTCTCCCTTGGGCATCTCTTGGTGGATGATTCCGCTGCCAGCCGTCATCCACTGCACGTCGCCCGAAGCAATTTCTCCATGATTCCCCATGCTGTCGCCGTGCTCCACCGTTCCCGCTAGCACATACGTAATCGTTTCGATGCCGCGGTGCGGGTGCCACGGAAATCCGGCCAGATAATCCTCCGGCACGTCGTTGCGAAAATCGTCCAGTAACAAAAACGGATCGAATTCCGTGGTATTCCCAAAGCCAAACGCCCGTCGTAGATGCACGCCTGCACCTTCCACTGTCGGCTTGGCCGCCACAAGTCTCTTCACTGGTCGTATCGACATTTTCTCCCTCCCCGGTTCACTGATTCGATGCGCGAGAGGCCACTTGTAGCACTCTGAAAAGTGCATCCACTTACCGAAAAAACCGGGTCAGTCCCGCCCTTCTCAACTGTCGCCGTAAACGGGCACGCTCGCTCCCTGAATCAGCTTCGCTTCGTCCCTACACAAAAACAAAATCACCCGCGCAATTTCCTCCGGTTTCGGCCATTTCCCAAAATCTGCCTTCGGCATCGCTTTCCGGTTCGCTGGCGTATCAATGATGCTCGGCAATATCGAATTAGCGCGAACTCCTGTGCCTTTCAAATCCGCCGCCAGGCAATCGATCATCGCCACGGCCGCCGCCTTGGAAGCAGAGTACGCCGCCGCTCCCCCAGCGTGGTCCACCGCCGCCTTCGACGCCACGTTCACAATCGCCCCGCTTCCTTGCTTAACCATCACGCGCGCCGCCGCCCGCGCCAGCACAGATCCCGCCCGCAAATTCAGCGCAAGCTGCTGCTCGAACACTTTCGTCTCTATCTCCCACAATTTTATTCCGCCCGCGTAACCCCCTACCGCGTTCACCAGACAATCCAGCCGCCCGTGCCGCTCGACAATTCCATCAACCAGTTTCGCCACCGCGCCTTCATCCGTCACGTCCACCGCATAGCCCTCCAGCGATGAACTCCCCGATTCCACCAACTTCCCGCTGGCCGCCTTCTTCAACTCGTCCAAATCCCCTGGCCTCTGAAATGTCACAACCACCCGCGCACCCTCTTCCACAAACGCCAAACTCACCGCTCGCCCCAACCCGCCAGTCCCGCCTGCCACCAACACAACTTTCGCAGCCATTTTATTCTCCGCTCTCGCTCAGCCTACGAATCTTGTCACAGCCCTACCCGCCGCTCAAGCGGCCTGACCGTCGTCCACATTACCGTCTTCCCCGAGATCATCTGTTCCATCTGCCTCATCCTGAAATCTCTTGTTCATTTGGTTAGTGTCCCAGAGAATTGCCCACTAGGGTATGATGGCGCGCCTATGTCATCCGCAAGCGCATGTGAATGCGGCCAAAAGGACTTGCCATGAAAAAGTTGATTCTTCCTTTCCTGCTGAGCGCGGCAATGATAGCTCAGGCCGCCGGCAGTCCCGCCGGAGATGTCGCGGCCGCGGCCAATGACATTCAACTGGAAGACATTCGCGCCCGAATGTTCTTTCTCTCTTCAAGTGAAATGGCTGGCCGTTTGATTGGCACTCCCGAACACGCCATTGCCGCCAACTATATCGAATCGGAATTCATGCGCCTGGGCCTCCAGCCGGGCGGCGACGATAACACCTATTTCCAGTCCTTTGATCTCGAGAGCGCCTGGCCCGATCCGCAGAAAGCCGCCGTTCTCGAAGCCACCGTGGGAAACCGCCAGAAAAAGTTTCTGCTCGGACACGACTTTAGCGGCTGGTGGGTGCAAGGCGTGAAATCCGAAAGCGCGCAAGGCCCCATCGAGTTCCTCGGCTACGGAATCAACGCTCCGGAATATGGATATAACGACTTCGCGGGCGTGGAACTTCACGGCAAGATTGCCATGGTTCTCGAGCGCGAGCCGCAAGCCGATGATCCCAACTCAAAATTTCGCGGGCGCTGGGACACTTATCACGCCTACGATTGGTTCAAGATCGAGCAGATCCGCAAGGCCGGCGCGGCCGGCGTCCTGATCGTAACTTCTGGCTTCCAGTTTAAAGAATCCCGCGTTCCCAGCGCGCCCCCGAATTACACGCTTCCACAGCCGAATTACGCCATGGCCGCTGGTCTCTGGGATTTTCCCGTGATGATGGTCACGTCTGAAACGGCGGATTTTTTGCTCTCCAGCGCAGGCAAGTCGGTGCATTCTCTTCAAAAACAAATTGACGACACCTTGAAGGCGAACTCCTTCGAAGTCTCTGGAGTTACCGTGAAGGCCGAGAAAAATTTCACCTCGCACCAACTCTTCAAAGGTCGAAACGTGATCGGCATCCTGCCCGGCTCTGATCCCGAACTGAAGAAACAATATGTAGTCGTGAGCGGCCACTACGATCACATGGGCATCGTTTCCAGCCGCCTTTATGCCGGTGCCGATGATGACGCCTCAGGTGTTGTGGCAACTCTCGAAGTCGCACAGGCCTTCGTCCAATCCGGCCTAAAGCCCAAGCGCAGTTTCGTCTTTGTCTGCTTTGATGCGGAGGAACAGGGGCTATTGGGCTCAAACTATTACATCGAACATCCCACTGTCCCTCTCGCCGACACCGTCGCCAATCTGAATATGGATATGATCGGGCGCGATGAGGAGTCTCTCACCTGGAATAACAAGGCCGAACAAAACCGCAACATGGTGAACATCGTCGGAACTCTTTACAATCCCGACCTTCGCAAAGTCATCGAAACGCAAAACAAAACTGTCGGCCTCTATCTGGACTTCAAGACCGATACCCGCGATCCCGAAAACTGGTTCGCGCGCAGCGATCATTTCTGGTTCGCCACTCGCGGCATTCCTCAGGTCCTCTTCAACACCGGCTCACAGCCGGACTACCACACCGAAAACGATACGTGGAACCGCATCAACTATCCCAAAATGCAAAAAATCGTTCAGCTGATCTTCCTGACGGCTGCTCAGGTTGCCGATCAACCCGAGCGGCCGAAGTTCACCCGCTAAAGATAAGGATGCGTATAAATTTTTGAATGCGGCCGGCCAGGCTTCAGGCCCAAAGATGTGACCGTCAAATTTCGAGGATTACCGGCAGGATCAGCGGACGCTTCGACGTTTGTTTATTGATATACCGTTTCAGGTCGACGCGAATCTTTTCTTTGATGACGCCCCAATCCGATTTTTCTTCGGCGTTGGACTGCTCGACGGTCTTCATGATCACTTCGCGGGCGCCGGCGATCAGTTCCTGCCCGTTGTCGCTGAACATGCCGCGGGTTACGATTTCCGGCTGCGATTCCATCTTGCCGGTATGCTTGTCGATCGCAATGATGGGAACGACCACTCCATCTTCGCTCAAATGCTTGCGGTCGCGAATGACCACGTCTTCAATCTCTTCCAGCGATCCGGAATCGACGCAAACGCGCCCAGCAGTGACCGGATCGCGCCTGCGCACGCCATCGTGCGTGAACTCGATGGACTTGCCGTTCTCAAGAAGAAGAATTTCGCCGGAAACGCAGCCGAGTTGATGCGCCAGCGCCGCATGCCGGAATAGATGACGGTATTCGCCGTGAACGGGAATGAAGTACTTCGGCTTGACGAGCTGCAAAACCAATTTCTGCTCTTCCTGGCTCGCGTGTCCCGAAACGTGAATCGTCCCCGCCGAGTTGTCGTAATACACCAGCGCTCGCCGGCGGAACATGTGATCCAGCATGCGAAAAATGGCCTTCTCATTGCCGGGAATGATCCGCGCCGAAAGAATCACGCTGTCGTTTTCGTCGACGGTCACGAACCGGTGATTGTCCACGGCAATCCGCGAAAGGGAGGACATCGGCTCGGCCTGACTGCCGCTGGCAAGAATGACGATGCGCTTCGGATCGAAATTGCGAATGTCCTGCGGCCGCACCACCATGCCGTCCGGAATGCGCAAGTAATTCATCGAGTGTGCAATCTCAACGTTGTCGACCATGCTGCGACCGACGAACGCCACCTTGCGTCCCACGCGTCCGGCGACGTCGATTACCTGCTGAATGCGGTGAATCGAAGAAGCGAAACAGGAAAGAATGACGCGCCTCGGCGCTGATCGGCAAAGCTCTTCAATCCGCGGCACGATCGCTCGCTCCGACGGCGTAAATCCCGGCCGCTCCACGTTGGTGGAATCGCTGAAAAGTGCGAGGACGCCCTCTGCCCCATACCGGGCGAACGTATGAAGATCGAATGGTGCCCCGTCGACGGGAGTCTGATCGATCTTGAAATCGCCCGTGTGAATGATGACACCCATCGGCGTCCGCACCGCCAGCGCCACGCAGTCGATCGTGCTGTGCGTCACTGGGATGAATTCAATTTCGTAGGGCCCGATTTCCACCAGTCGCCCGGGAAGCACTTCGCGCAGCGTCGTCGAATCCAGAAGCCCAGCCTCTTCCAGCCGCTTCTTCACCAGCGCGAGCGTAAAACGCGTCCCGTAAATGGGCACATTCAAGTCGCGCAAAATGTAAGCAAGCGCGCCGATGTGATCCTCGTGTCCGTGTGTCAGCACGATCGCGCGCACGTGCTGGCGATTCTGCTTTAGATACGTGATGTCGGGAATGACGAGGTCCACGCCGAGAAGTTCGGATTCCGGGAACATCATGCCCGCGTCGATGACGATGATGTCGTCGCCGAAACGCAGCACCATCATGTTCATTCCGAATTCGCCGAGACCGCCAAGGGGGATTGCCAGAAGGGTCTGCGTAGACTTACTCAAAAAAGGTTATCTCCGTCTAACTCAACACTTCTCTTAAAAACGAGGTTATCTCCGTGGTGTGCATAGGAATCGTATCACACTGGAGTGATAGGCGCGCGCTGCGGCTCGGAGACGTGCCAAGTGTCGCTAATTGCACAGATTGTCCGCGCGCCGTATTCGAAGTGATGGTGAGGCGCGGCGCAGGTTGTTCGAAATCGGTGGTTAACGGTCGCCGCCACTGAACAGGTGGGCGATTAACACAAGAAGGACGGCGCCGACGGTTGCCGCAGCGAGCGAGTAGAGGAAGCCACCGCCGAAAATGCCGAGGCGCATGAAAATCCAGCCGCCGATGAACGAGCCAACGATTCCAAGAATGATATCCGTTATGCAGCCGAAACCACGGCCGCGAGAGATTTTTCCCGCGAGCCATCCCGCGATGAGGCCGATGATGATCCAACCCCAGAATCCGCTGGGAAGATAGACCGCAATACCCTTCGTCTCAAACAAGGCGTTGAAAAATGTGGCGAACATTCAGCCTCCCGGAAAAATCTCGCTCGCGACTGGGCTTGTAATGCGCAGAAGTCTATCAGATGGGCTGCTGCTGCGTCATGCAGTGGAGCGTGCCCAGCCCGAGCACCAGGTCGCGGCAAGCGATGCCGACAACCTCGCGCGTAGGGAATAGCTTCGCAAGCGTGTTGAGGGCGATGCGGTCGTTTGCATCGTTAAACGTCGGGACGATCACAATCTTGTTGGCGATGTAAAAATTAACGTAACTGGCAGGGAGGCGCTGGCCATCGAAATAAACGGGGGAGGGCATGGGTAGAGTTTCCACGCGCAATGGCTGGCCGCTTTGGTCCTTCATGCTTTTCAGAAGTGAGAGATTTTCCTGAAGCGGCGCGTAGTTGGCATCTTTCGGATCATCTTCGACAACTGTAACCACCGTGGTGGGATCGACGAATCTGGACAGATCGTCAACGTGGCCGTGCGTGTCATCCCCAGCGATTCCATTTTTCAGCCAGAGAACATTTGTTACCCCAAAATAGTTTCTGAAGACTTCCGCGTAATCTTCGCGCGTGAACCCGGGGTTGCGCTCCTGCGTCTTGCTCAGAAGGCATTCTTCCGTCGTGAGCAGCGTTCCTCGGCCGTTGACGTCGATGCTGCCGCCTTCCAGCACGACTCGCCGCCCTTTGTGCATCGGCTGCCAGACGCGGCGTTTCAACTTCTTGTTCGCAGCCGCAACCACCTGAGCATCTTTCTTGTGATTCTCGTACTTGGCCCATCCGTTGAACCGCCAATTCGTGTATGCGACTCCGCCCGCGTCATTCTTCACGCAGATCGGTCCCGAATCGCGCATCCATCCGCGATCTGTAGGGACACGAAAAAAATCCACCGCCTCCAGGTTCGCACCGGATTTTTTCAGGATAGTGCGCACGCGCGCTTCCACATCTTGATTTTCCACCAGGAGATAGACCCGCTCGAATCGTGACAAATGCCTAACGATTTCCGCAAACGCCCACGGAATCGGCGAGAATTTGCCGGGCCAGTCAGTGAGCTCGTGGGGCCATCCAAGCCAGGTGGCTTCGTGCGGTTCCCATTCGGCGGGCATTTTGAAGCCAAGAGCGTGCGGAGTTGAGTTTGTCATCGAAGAAAAGAATCTAACACAGAGGACTTAGACGGCGAGGAGAAGAAAAATTCATTCGCCAAGCCAGCGGTTTAGGATCGGCTGATACGCATCGATGCGTCGGTCGCGCAGGAAAGGCCAGTTGCGGCGGGTTTCTTCGCTTTCTTTGGGATCGCACTCAACGACCAGAATTTCTTCCTTGTCGTTCGAGGCTTCGGAGAGCATTCGTCCGAAAGGATCCGCAACGAACGAATGTCCCCAAAATTCCAGGCCCGCATCGCCTTTTTCTGGTTTGCCTTCATAGCCGACGCGATTCACTACCGCCACGTAAACACCATTCGCGATCGCGTGGGAGCGCTGGATCGTCCGCCATGCGTCTAGTTGCGCCGCGCCGAATTGAGCCTTCTCATGCGGATGCCAGCCGATGCTTGTCGGATAGAAAATCACCTGCGCGCCCTGAAGGGCAGTAAGCCGCGAACCCTCCGGATACCATTGATCCCAGCAGATCTGCACTCCAATGCGTCCATAAGCTGTATCGAAATTCGGAAAGCCCAGATCGCCGGGAGTGAAATAAAACTTTTCGTAGTAGAGCGGATCGTCGGGAATGTGCATCTTGCGATATTTGCCGAGAAGCGAGCCGTCCGCGTCGATGACCGCACAGGTGTTGTGGTAAACCCCGGCCGCGCGCCGCTCGAAGAGCGATGCGACAATCACCACCTTTTTTTCTTTGGCGACATTTGTCAGAGCTTCCGTCGTCGGTCCCGGGATGGGTTCGGCGAGATTGAACAAGTCCGGGTCTTCCGTACGGCAGAAATATTCTCCGCGAAAAAGTTCGTCCATGCAGATGATTTGCGCGCCGCGCGCCGACGCTTCGCGGATTTTCTCGGTGGCGCGCGAAAGGTTTTCTTCCGCGTTCTGCGTGCTGCGCATCTGCACGAGGCCGATTGTGAATTTCTTTGTCATAAAATTTAGTTTATCATGCTCGTGGAAACATTTTTTTAGCGTTTTGTTCTTTCCTTCGGGACGCATTTGTAATATCAATCATTACGAAATTAGATTGCAGCGGCGTGGTGTGGGATTCGGAAATAAAAAAAGCAGCGGATGTTGAGGAGAGATGATGGCAAAGCGGCAAGAAAAGACGGTCACGGGGCGCGTACTGCACGATCCGGTCAAGGATAAGTTGCGGCCGATGTTTCCCATTGATCTGTCGAAATGCCGCACCATCGACGAACTTGTTCGAGCGATGGGTAACACCGCGTTCACGGGCCGGCAGGTTGGCGACGCCGCCGACGTTTTGGAAGCGATGGCTCGCGATAAAGATTGTTTCGTCGTGATGACGCTTTCCGGGGCGCTGACCGTCGCCAAGATGGGTTTTATCTTTTGCGATTTGATCGAGAGCGGATTGGTCAAAGCGGTTGTATCGACTGGGGCACTGATGGCGCACGGGCTGGTGGAAGCAACGGGGCACTCGCATTTCCGCTACGACCCGAAAATGGACGACAAGGAACTGTTTCACGCGGGATACAACCGCGTTTACGATTCGCTCGAGCCGGAAGTAAATCTCGATCACGTCGAAGAAGTGATGGACGAAGTCCTCTCAAACTGGGACGCGGAGGAAGTTGCCTGCAGTTGGAAGATTCATCGAAAGATTGGCGAAACGCTTCATAAGCAGGGAGCAGGGCGGGGAATTCTGAAGTCTGCGTACGAGCATAACGTTCCGGTGTTCGTGCCTGCCTTCAGCGATTCGGAATTGGGTATCGATTTTGCCCTGCAAAAAATTGCCCGCCTCCAGGAAAAGAAGCCTCTGCTCCGGTTCGATCCTTTTGAGGACTTCGAGAAATTTGCGGACACGATGCTGGCGACGAAGCGCATGGGACTGTTTACAGTGGGTGGAGGCGTACCGCGCAATTGGTCGCAACAGTTTGGCGTTTACGCGGAATTGCTGGCGCGTCGTGGGTACAAGAAAATTCCCCTCAAACGCTACAATTACGGCGTTCGCATCTGTCCTGAGCCGGTACATTGGGGCGGTTTGAGCGGTAGCACTTACACAGAAGCCGTTTCGTGGGGAAAGTTTGTCCCTCCCGAAGAAGGCGGAAAGTTCGCCGAAGTCTTCGACGATGCGACCGTGGCGTTGCCACTCATCGTCGGCGCAGTCCTGAGCCGCATCGGGTACTACAAGAACGGCAAGTAGTCCCGCAGCGCGTCCCGGCCGCGCGGCAATCGGATAGCGAGGTGGTGGAGTGATTCTTAAGCAGTTCTACTTGAATTGCCTCGCGCATGCTTCCTACCTAATCGGTGATGAGACAACGGCCACAGCGGCCGTCGTCGATCCGCAACGCGACATCGATCGTTACCTCGAATTTGCCGCCGAACACAAACTGAACATTAAGCATGTGATTTTGACGCACTTGCACGCCGATTTTGTGGCGGGGCATCTGGAGCTTCGCGATCGCGTCGGCGCCACGATATATCTGGGCGCCAAAGCGCAAGCGGAATACCGATTTACTCCCCTCAACGATGGCAGCCTTGTTGAATTTGGCCGCGTGCGGCTGAAAGCTCTCGAAACTCCAGGACACACTCCGGAATCGATTTCCATCCTTGTTTATGATCTGGACCGAAGTGAGACCGAGCCACTCGCCGTTTTAACGGGAGACACGCTGTTCATTGGCGATGTGGGGCGGCCCGATCTTCGAGCTGCACTCGGCTGGTCCGCGACTGATCTCGGCGCGTTGCTCTACGATTCTCTGCAATCCAAACTTCTTCCGTTGCCCGACGCGAGCCTCGTATATCCCGCGCACGGGGCGGGTTCGCTCTGCGGAAAAGCCATCAGCAAGGAGACAGTTTCGACTATCGGAGAGCAGCGGCGAGTAAACTACGCGCTGCAGCCGATGACCAAGAAGTCCTTCATCGAGATGGTGACGGCCGACCAGCCCGACGCTCCGCCGTATTTCATCTACGACGCCGTGCTGAACAGCAAAGAGCGGCCAACTCTCACTGAAGCCCTTGAGCGCGAGCTGAAGCCGCTGGAACTCGACGCTGTGCTGGCCTTGCAGGCGCAAGGCGCGCAGATACTGGATACGCGTGAGCCGGAAGAGTTTGGCGCGGCGCACCTGGCGGGCAGCATCAACATCGGACTAGGCGGACAGTACGCGACGTGGGCGGGAACTGTGCTCGATCACACGCATCCGATTGTGATCATTGCGGCGCCTGGTAGGGAAAACGAATCCGCTATTCGCTTGGGCCGCATCGGTTTCGACAATGTCGCCGGATATCTGCGCAATGGCCTGCAAAGCCTCGAAGCAAGGCCAGAGCTAGTCTTCATTACGGAAAGGCTCAGCTCGCAGTTCGCCGCCGAACTCATGTCGACAAGCCAGCCGCCGGTTGTTATCGATGTTCGCGCGCCACGCGAGCGGGAGCAGAAGCACATCGCCGGCAGCTTGAGCGTTCCCCTGAATCATCTGTGTGGGCGATTGCAGGAGTTGCCGAAGGATCGGCCGCTACTCGTGTACTGCGCAGGTGGTTACCGTTCTTCGATTGCCGCGAGCCTGCTGCAGAAGCATGGCTTCGGGCATGTGAGCGAGATTGCTGGCGGTCTTGCGGCGTGGGAAGTTGCGAAGCAGCCAGTCACCAGCGCGCAACCGTAATGGGCTGGAAAGCAAAGAGCGAAGACGCTAAGAAAAAAAGATTTTACACAGAGTGCTCAGAGGACGCAGAGGACACAGAGAAAAAAGAGTCGCGAATCCGGGGACTCGCGATGGAACAAATTTAGAATTAGAAAAAAACGCGTTAGTCGTCTTCGCCGATGAGGATGGCGGCGCCGAGGACGGTGGTCCAAAGGCCGCGCTTGTCGCCGACAGCGGATTGCGTGACGTTCATGGTGCGAACGATTTTGTTGGAAATGCGGTAGACCTCTTTTTTTTCGTCGAAGCTGAGATCGGGATCAAATTCCACATTCAAAGTGGTCGCGAGCATTTCGGCGGCGAGCTCTTCAGCGTATTCGCCGGCAACTTCTTCGGTTTCGCCGAAGGAGTGATGCTCGGAGAGGTAGCCGTACATCAATTTGTCGCTGGGAAGCGCCAAGCCGATGCTGGCGGCGATAAGGCGGTGCGCTTCCTTCGTGGAATTTTCACTGATGACGGTGAAAGCGACCTGGCCGGGCTTGATATGCTTCAACCCTTCGCTACGGGAAATCAATTTACAGTTGGGCGGGAAAATCGAAGAGACGCGCACGATGTTGCATGCGGCGATTCCTGCATTGCGCAGGGCGAGCTCGAAGCTCGAAAGTCTTTCGCGATGTTTACCGACGCCTTTGGTGAGGAAGATCTTCTTCGCGACGAACGCCATGGTGCCGGGTTAGGGTGCCTCCGTGAGTGGACTAACGGCGGAAAAATTTCCGCTGTTGAAAAATAACAAGAAGGTATTGCAGTGTCAAACGAATTCGCGGCTTTCTTGCCGCGAGAGCGAGCGATGATGAATAAATGATGACAACGAGCCCTGTGCGAGCTCAGGAATCGCGAGTAACGTGCTGGAGCAGTTTGCCGAGTGGCTTGCACAGCGCGAGAACCTTGCCCAAATCATCGGCGCTGAAGTCGGGTCCGGCAGCCATGCGATTGGGGCCTTTGCGGCTAACTTGAATGACGCCGACAACCTTGTCGCCGGAAAGAATGGGAGCGCTGATCATTTTCTGGATGATGTCGGAGGTTTCGCCGCCGATTTTGACGCCTTCAAAAACGGTCGCGTGACGGACGCCGGCAAAGTTATTAATGATGTCGGGGCGGCTCTCGCGGGCTGTTTTCGCGGCAATCGCGGAAGTACTGGAAAGCGGAATGAAACCGACCTGCTTCAGCGATTCAGGGACGAGGAAGTGCAGGTGGCGCCAGCGCGTGGAGACGCCCATGAGTGCGACTTCGTCGGTCTTGACGCCGAGATTTCTCGCGATGCGTTCGGCAATGCCGGCCAGGGAAATCGGGGACGTGGAACTGGCGTCCGCATCGAGCGCATTGGCGAGTCGTTCCAACTCGGAGACTAGGCTGAGGCTGGTCATCATGGCGTTCTGTCGGGTACGCGAAGGCTGCCAGGCGGGAGGGGCCGGGCGGATACCATGCGTCGTAACTTCATTTAAGCGAGAAAGTCTGTCAGGCGCAACGCATTTTCGAGGTTGGCGTGCCCGAGAAAAGAACAGGGGGGAAGAGCTTACAGCTCACAGGTAAGAGGTCACGGCTATGAGATCATAGCTTTGAGAGTGTACGCTCCACCCCCCACCCGGGGTATCCAAAGAACCGTGGAGTAATCGGATGAAAGGCGTCATTGCCGGGAAACGGGTTGACTTGCATCAGTGTTTTCAACTGCCTATACTGAATTGGCCGCGTGACGTGAGCGCTCCTCAGCATTGCATGCGGCGGAGAGGGCATGTCCGCTACGGCAAGCCAGCCAGAAACCGATTATCTTCTTCGCAAGCTGCATTCGTTGACCGGCATTATCCCCGTTGGCGCATTCCTGGCAGAACATTTCTGGTCGAATAGTTACGCGCTGGTGAGCGCTTCGCAGTACGACGCGAAATCGCTGGAACTACAGACGATTCCTTTCCGCGTGGTGGTGGAATGGCTGTTCATTTTTCTGCCGATGCTATTTCACGGCGGATATGGAATTTACATTTGGCTGCGGGGAAAGTCGAACGTGTCGGCGTACCCGTGGGTGGGGAACTGGCTGTACACAACGCAGCGATACACGGGATTGATTGCGTTTGCGTACATCGCGTGGCATTTGTATACGGAGCGGTGGCTGACGCACGGCAGGTCGACGTACGCGGATGTGGAGGACTTGCTGCGAAATCCGTACGCGCTGACGTTTATGTTTGTCGGAGTGCTGGCGTCGTCATTTCACCTCGGAGTGGGGATATGGAATTTCTTGTGTAAATGGGGACTGGCGGCGACTGTGCGTGCGCAGAAGGCGGCGGGAGCGCTGGGGGCGGCGGTGGGGTTCACATTTAGCCTGGTGGGCGTTTTGATTGTTTTGAGTTTTTGGTTGAACTGGCATCCGTTTGATTTCTATTTGAAATGAGACAGCCGAAAGTCATCGTAGTGGGCGGTGGTCTGGCCGGCCTGATGGCGACGATTCGCGTCGCGGAAGCGGGCCTGCCTGTGGATCTCTTTTCGATCGTGCCGGTGAAACGGTCCCATTCTGTCTGCGCGCAGGGCGGGATCAACGCCGCGAAGAATCAGAAGGGCGAAGGCGACACCACCTGGAAACATTTTGACGACACAATTTATGGCGGCGATTTTCTGGCGAACCAGCCGCTGGTAAAGCGGATGTGCGAGGCGGCTCCGGGGATTATCGATTTGCTGGACCGCATGGGCGTGATGTTCAACCGGACGTCGGAAGGATTGCTCGACTACCGACGGTTCGGCGGCACACTCTATAACCGCACGGCTTTTGCAGGCGCCACGACAGGGCAGCAACTGCTTTATGCGCTGGACGAACAAGTGCGGAGGTATGAAGCAGACGACCGCGTGAAGAAATACGAAGGGCAGACGTTTTTGTCCGCGGTGATCGACGAAGCTGGTGTTTGCCGCGGAATTTGCTCCATGGATTTGCGGTCCATGGAAGTGAAAACGTACCCGGCGGACGCGGTGATATTCTGCACTGGCGGAATTGGCGCGATTTTTGGTCGCTCGACGAATTCGGTGGTGTGCACGGGATCGGCGCAGTCGGCACTGTTTCAGCAAGGCGTGGACTACGCGAACGGCGAGTTCATTCAGGTTCATCCCACGGCGATTCCTGGTGAGGATAAGCTGCGCCTGATGAGCGAATCGGCGCGCGGCGAGGGTGGGCGGGTGTGGGTGCCAAGGAATCCAGCAGATACACGGCCAGCGAAGAGCGTTCCCGAGGGCGAACGTTTCTATTTTCTCGAGGAGTGGTATCCGAAGTACGGAAACCTCGTGCCGCGGGATATTGCGACGCGAGCGATTCACCGCATTGTGTTTCAAGAAAAGCTCGGGATACGAGGGCAGGCGGCGGTATATCTGGACGTCACGCACATACCGAAAGATGTGCTGGACCGGAAGCTGGAAGGAATTCTGGAGATTTACGAGAAGTTTTTGGGTGTGGACCCGCGCGAAGAGCCGATGAAAGTCTTTCCGGCCATGCACTACACGATGGGCGGGATTTGGGTGAATGCGGAAGATCAGGCGACGAATGTTCCCGGGATATTTGCGGCGGGCGAATGCGAATACCAATATCACGGAGCGAACCGGCTTGGAGCAAACTCGCTGGTATCGTGCATATTTGGAGGAGGACTGGCGGGACCGGCGGCTGTGAAGTATGCGCGCAGCCTGCAGAGCGGCGCGGAATCGACAAGTTCAGCCGTCTACGAGAGCGAGCGCAAGCGGCAAGAAGAGAAGAACCAGGCGCTGATTTCTCCTGACGGCACGGAAAATCCCATGACGATCTGGCGCGAGCTGGGCGAAGTGATGACGGAGCACGTGACGGTTACACGGATAAACAAGGGCCTGGAAGAGGCGGATACGAAGCTGCAAGAGCTTCAGGAGCGCTACGGAAGAATCAATTTGAGCGACCGGACGCGGTGGTCCAACCAGACACTGAATTTCGCGCGGGAGTTGGGGAACATGCTGGTGCTGGCGCGAGTGGTGACGCTGGGCGCGCTGCGGCGTAACGAATCGCGTGGGGCACATTACAAGCCTGATTTTCCGGAGCGCGATGACGCGAATTGGTTGAAGACGACGCGGGCGAAGTGGGTCAACGAAGAGATTCAGTTGAGTTATGAACCGGTAGACGTTTCGCAGATTCCGCCGCGGGCGAGGCGCTATGACGCGGCAAAGTAGGGCGCGGATTTGCAGGATTAGCCGAGGATTTTATGCCTGAGGCGCAAAAAGAGGTAATCGTTCGCGTAAAGCGGCAGGTCAGTCCCGCGGGGACGCCGTATTGGGAAGAGTTTGCGCTGCCGTGGCGTCCGGCGATGAACGTGATTATTTGCTTGCGAGACATTGCTGAGAATCCCGTTACGCGCGAAGGCACGAAAACCACGCCGGTCAGTTACGACTCGAACTGCCTCGAGGAAGTTTGCGGTTCGTGCGCGATGCTTATCAATCGCAAGGCGCGGATGGCGTGTTCGGCGCTGGTGGATAAGCTCGAGCAGCCGATCAGCATTGCGCCACTGTCGAAGTTTCCGGTGATCCGAGATCTGGCCGTTGACCGGCAGTTCATGTTTGAAAGTTTGAAGCGCGTGAAGGGCTGGATACCCATCGACGGGACATACGATCTCGGCGAAGGCCCGCGGATGGCTCCGGAGACGCAAGAGAAAGCGTATCCGCTCTCGCGCTGCATTTCCTGCGGAAGCTGCCTGGAAGTCTGTCCCCAAGTGAATGACAACAACCAATTCATAGGCGCGGCGATCATCAGCCAGGTCCGGCTCTTCAATATGCATCCCACGGGGGCGATGCATGCGAAAGAGCGCATATCGGCTCTGATGGAGCCTGGCGGCATTCAGGACTGCGCGAACGCCCAAAATTGCGTGAAAGCTTGTCCGAAAGATATTCCCCTTACCGAATCTATCGCCGAGATGAACCGGCAGGCGTGGAAACAAGCGCTGGTCGGCTGGCTATTAGGGTAGAATCTCGCCACACCTTTTCCATTGGAGGATTAAATGCGTTTTGTGCGCGTCTCGCTGTTGGCCTGTTTGATGGCTTCCGGAATTTTGATGATGCAGCGTGCGACGGGCGATGACATCGCCGAACGCGCGAAGAAGCTGCACTTCTCGTCGATCGTTCTGGATACGCACGACGACACGACGCAACGGTTCTTTTCGAAGAACTTCGATATCGGCAAGCGTAACCCCGACGGGCACATTGATATTCCGCGGATGCGCGAAGGCGGGATGAACGCGATTTTCTTTTCCATCTGGATCGATGGGCGCATCATGGGGCCGCCGGCGGTGCAAAAGGCGCTGGACCAGATTGATGCCGTGCACGAAAACGTAAATAAGTATTCGAAGGACTTCGCTTTTTGCAGGACGGCGGAAGAAGTACGGCGCGCGCACGGACAGGGCAAGATCGCAGCGTTGATCGGCGTCGAGGGCGGGCACATGATCGGCAACGACATTCGCGTGCTGCGTATGTTTGGCGACCTGGGTGTGCGCTACATGACGCTTTCGCATTTTTATAATGACGAGTGGGCGGACTCGTCGACCGATAAGCCGGTGCACAACGGGCTGACGGACTTCGGCAAGGACATTGTGCGTGAGATGAACCGGCAGGGAATCATGGTGGACATTTCGCACGTCTCGGATAAGACGTTTTACGATGCGCTGGAAGTGAGCAAGGCGCCGCTGATCGCTTCGCATTCGTCCTGCCGGGCGCTGTGCAATCATCCTCGGGATATGTCTGACGACATGATCAAGGCGCTGGCGGCGAAAGGCGGCGTGATTCAGATCAATTACGAAAAAAGCTTCATTGATCAGGCCTATAAAGATGCGCAAGATAAGCTTTCCGGCGGCGTGGTGACCATGATGGACACGCTGAAGAAAGAATGCGGCGACGATGAAGAGTGCCTCAACAAGAAGATGAATGAGATGGCCGAAAAAGCCACGGCAGAGGGCAAGCTGCCACATGTGAGTTGGGAACGGATTATCGATCACATTGATCACGCCGTGAAGCTTGTGGGGCCCGATCACGTGGGTTTGGGATCCGATTTTGATGGCGCGAACATGCCGGAAGGCATGGACGATTGCACGCATCTGCCACAGATCACCGAGGCGCTGATGCGCAAGGGTTACAGCGACAGCGACATTCGCAAGATACTGGGTGGCAATTTGCTGCGCGTGATGGAACAGACAGAGAAGGTCAGCCGCGAGATGCAAGCCGCGAAATAAATAAATGGCAAAGCTAGGAGTGCGAAAGATGCTTCTCGGCGGCGGGATGTGTCTTCTTGCGGGAGTAGTGCTGGCGGGGGCGATGGCTGCGGACGGAATCTCAGAACGGGCTAGGCAATTGCATTTCTCTTCCCTGGTGATCGATACCCACGACGATACGACCCAGCGATTTCTGGATCGCGCCTTCGATTTGGGCGCGCGGAATGCCCTCGGGAGTATCGACATCCCTCGGATGAAGGAGGGCGGGCTCGGGGCGATCTTTTTTTCGATCTGGATGCCGAGCAAAATTACCGGGCCGGAGGCGGTGAAGCGCGCGCTGGACCAAATCGATGCCGTGCGGCAGCAGGTAGGCAAGCATTCGAACGATTTGGTGCTGGTGACGACGGCGGAAGGGATTCGCGAAGCGCGCGCGCACGGAAAAATTGCGGCGCTGATCGGTGTTGAGGGCGGGCACATGATCGCGAGCGACCTCGGCGTGCTGCGGAGTTATGTGGCGCTGGGTGCTCGGTATATGACGCTGACGCACAGCGGAAACGCGGAGTGGGCGGATTCCTCGACGGCGAAGGCGGAGCACAACGGGCTGACGGAGTTTGGTAAGGATGTTGTTCGGGAGATGAACCGGCTGGGGATGATGGTGGACATCTCGCACGTCAGCGATAAAACGTTTGCGGACGTCTTGGCGGTGAGTAGAGCGCCGGTGTTTGCATCGCATTCGAATTGCCGAGCGATTTGCGATGCGCCGCGGAATATGACGGACGACATGATCCGGGCACTGGCGGCGAAGGGCGGCGTGATTCACATTAATTATCACGTGGGATTTCTGAGTCAGGAGTTTCGCAACGCGGAAAGAGCGCATCCCGAATGGGAGAAAGCGATTGCGCTGGAAATTCAGAAGCGGTGCGGGGAGCGGGAAGGATGCCAGTTGATTGAAGGCGACCGGATTACCAGGGATTATGTTTTGCGGGGAGATTTGCCGCGCGTCCCGTGGACCAAGATCATCGAGCACATCGACCACGCGGTTAAGGTCGCGGGAATCGACCACGTAGGGCTTGGGTCGGATTTCGATGGCGCGAACATGCCCTTTGGGATGGAAGATGCCAGCAAGCTGCCGCAAATCACGAACGCGTTGCTGGAAAAAGGATATTCGGAGAGTGACGTGAAGAAGATTCTCGGCGAGAATACGCTGAGGGTAATGGCGGAGGTCGAGCGGGTCAGCCGGGAACTGGCCGCCGCGAAGTGAAAGTCGGCGCAAGCCGCCATTCGAACCGGAGTTATTCAACACAACGTGGAGAGGGAAAGCGATGCATAAAACTGGATGGATGATGTGCGCGACGATGCTGTTGCTTGCGGCGGGGACGTGCTGCGAGACCTACGCGCAAGATAAACCGGCGACGGCGACTACTCCGCCGAAAACGGGGACAGGAACCACGACGGCACACAAGCCGGCGGTGGCCAGCCCGTATGATCGCGCGCTGCTGCGGCCCGCGTTGCTCACCGCGAAGGCGCCGGCGACGTATCAGGTGAAATTCACCACAACGAAGGGCGACTTCACCATCAGCGTGACGCGAGCGTGGGCGCCGCTTGGAGCGGACCGTTTCTACAACCTTGTGCGTCATCATTTTTATGACAACGCGAGTTTCTTCCGCGTGCATCCCAAGTTTGTCGTCCAGTGGGGCATCAGCGCGTATCCGGCTGTGACTGCGGCGTGGGAACACGCTCCGATTAAGGACGATCCGGTTGTGCAGAGTAACTTGCGTGGATATGTGACATACGCAAAAACCGAGAAGCCCGACACGCGCACCGCGCAGGTCTTTATTAATCTTGCGGACAACCCGCGGCTGGACCCGATTGGCGGGTTTGCACCGTTTGGCCAAGTGACTGAGGGAATGGATGTGGTGGACGCGCTGTATTCTGGGTATGGCGAGGCTCCGCCAGACGGACTAGGACCAGAACAAGATCATATCGAGAAGTTAGGGAAGGTGTATCTGGACAAGGGTTTCCCGAACCTCGATTCCATCAAGACGACGACGTTGATTCTGCCTCCGGGTGCTGCTCCGGCGAAGCCCGCTGCCGCGCCAAAGGCACCGGCCGCAGCGGCGCCAAAGCAGTAGCTTCAGACGACAAATTCTTTGATTACTTTTTTGAATGTGCCGCATCTAAACTTTCGTGACGGCCTTCTTTTGACTTAAAAGGAGCCGCGAGGTAGTCTCAGCTTTCATGTTGACCTGTTGCCAGAACATGTGTTGTCCGTGCGCGCGCAAGGCTGCGTGTTGTATGACACCCTTCTCTGGCCAGGGGAGTTTCCGGACTTAGCAGTACTCTAAGTTTCAAAGTTCCGAAGCCCACGTTGCCAGAGGTACAGGCCACGTGGGTTTTTTGTTTTTCGGGGACGTTTTTGGGACAGGTGATTCAGCCATGGGCGAAGTCAAAGAAACGAAAGCACAACGGATCGAGCGTTTGAAGCGCGCCAAAAATGCTTGGGAGCATCTTGACGAGATTCGTGCGTTTGCGCGCGACGGCTTCGCTTCGATTCCACCGGAGTGGATCGGCACGTATTTCCGGACGTGGGGTGTTTACACGCAAGGAGACGGGCTAGGCGTGGTCGGCGGCACGGGCGGCGAGGGCAAGGCCGTGCCGTACTTCATGGTGCGCATTCGCATCCCGAACGGATTGCTGCGAAGCGATCAGGTGCGGGCGGTGGCAGATATCGCCGAGCGGCACGCGCGGGGAGTGGCGGACATCACCGTGCGGCAAAATTTTCAGCTGCATTGGGTCACGATTGAATCGCTGCCGGAAGTCCTGGAAACGCTCTGGAGCGTCGGCTTAACGACGACTGGCGCGTGCGGCGACGTGGCGCGCAATATCACAGGATGCCCGGTCGCGGGTCTGGACGCGCATGAAATTGTGGATGCGTCGCCGCTGGCACTCGCGATTGATCGGGAGTTGGGAGGTCAGGCGAAGTTCTACAATCTGCCTCGCAAGTTCAAGATTTCGATCACGGGATGCAGCAGTTGGTGCTCCTATCCGGAAATCAATGATGTGGCACTGACTGCCACGACGCGCGAGAGAAACGGCAGGACTGAGACTGGGTTCACATTGCGCGTTGGTGGCGGGCTTTCGACCGATCCGCACATTGCGCTGCGGCTGAATGCGTTTATCCAATGGGACCAAGTCGTGCCTGTGGCGCGAGGCGTCGCCGAAATCTTTCGCGCCAGCGAAACGCTGCGGCAGAGCAGGGAAAAGGCGCGTCTGAAGTTCCTCTTTTTGCAGCACGGATGGACCGCAGAGAGTTTTTTGGATGAGTTGCAGCGAAAAATTGGTTTTCCTCTTGATCCCGGCGAGGAGGAAGATGATCCCACGGACATTCATCGCGATCACGTTGGCACTCACGCGCAAAAGCAGGCTGGGCTCGTCTACGTGGGAGCTTCCGTGCTGCGCGGGCGCATCACGCCGCAACAATTGCGGACCGCGGCCGACCTCGCGGATCGCTATGCAGATGGCCACATTCGCACAACCACTATGCAGAATTTGCTGATCGTCAACGTGCCCCAACGCCACGCGGCCACGGTGGCTCACGAACTTGAAGTTGCTGCCCTGCCGGTGCAAGCCTCGGTGTTCGCTCGCGGAACCGTGGCTTGCACAGGCTCTGAATTCTGCAAGCTCGCGCTGACGGAAACGAAAGGCTTTGCGCGCTGGCTGACGCACGAGCTGGAAGGCCGGCTGCCCGATTTTCAGGAGAGACTCCGGATCAACATTACCGGCTGCCCGAATAGCTGTGGACAGCATTGGATCGCCGACATCGGCATCGAAGGAAAGAAAATCAAGGTGGATGGCCGCATGGTGGATGCGTATTACTTCTGCATTGGCGGAAGCGTTGGCCAGTTTGCTTCTATCGCGCGTCCGGTCGGCTATCGCTGCGCCGCTTCGGATGTTCCCGACGCCATCGAGCGGCTGCTGGTGGGATTCAACGCGCGCCGCGAGGACGGCGAAAATCTGCGACGTTTTCTTGCGCGCCAATCCAACGAAGAAATTCGGTCGATTCTCGCGGGCAGTTTCGTCGCGCCGGTGGGGCGCGATCTGGCGCTGGGGCCGGTTCCTCAAGGAGTAGAGGGCTGAACATGAGCCTCTTTCCCATTTTCGTGAAGCTGAGAGGGCGGCTTGTTGTGGTAATTGGCGGCGGCAAGATCGCCGAAGAGAAGATCCCCGGAGCCCTTAGCGCGGGAGCGCGCATCCGGCTGTTCGCTCCTTCGATCACTCCTCAAATTGCTGAATGGGTTCGTTTCGGAAAAATCGACTGGCTGCCAAAGGAATTTGAGCGTGCGGATTTGCAGGGAGCTTTTCTGGTGATTGCGGCCACTTCGGCTCCTGGCGTGAACGCAGCTGTTTTTCGCGAGGCGGAGGCCCGAGGAATATTGTGCAACGCCGTCGATGATATCAAGAACTGCCATTTTTATTACGGCTCCATCGTACAGCGCGGCGATTTGCAGATCGCCATCTCGACGAACGGCAAGAGCCCGGCGCTTGCGCAACGTCTTCGCAAGGAACTCGAGGCCCAATTTGTTCCGGAGTATGAAGCCTGGGTGCAATGGCTCGGGGCCGCGCGAGACGCCTTGCGCGCGTCCGACGCGAATTCCGAAGCCACGAAAAAACTGCTGCACGAGCTGGCTGGTCAACCCATGTTTGAGGAATTTCTCCGCCAAGCCAAGCGTTACGCACGACGCCAAGGAGCGGCCTAGTGGGCAAGGTTTATCTCATCGGAGCGGGCCCGGGCGATCCGGAGCTGTTGACGCTGAAAGCAGCGCGACTTCTGGCGTCTGCCGATGTTGTGTTGCATGACGCTCTCGTGAGCCGCGAAATTCTGGAGCGAATTTCCATTCGCGCAAATGTTGTGGATGTTGGCAAACGCTACGGCAAAAAACTTCTGACCCAGGACGAAATCAACGCGCTCCTCATAAGCTACGCCGCTTCGCACGAAGTGGTCGTGCGCTTGAAAGGCGGAGACCCCTCGATCTTTGGGCGAGCGGGCGAAGAACTGGGATCCCTGCGTAGAGCCAGCGTGGAATTCGAGATTGTTCCGGGGGTGACCGCCGCCTTAAGTGCCGCCGCTGCGGCCGGTATTTCACTCACAGACCGCCGCATCGCTTCGCAAGTCTTGCTAACCACATTCTCGCGCGGCGCCGATGGCAACGCAATGGAATGGGGCTGCCTTACGCCGGCGACAACGCTGGTCCTTTACATGCCAGGACCCGATTACGCCGAAGTTTCGCGGCAACTGGTGGATGCTGGCCTTCCCGTCGATCTTCCGTGCGCTATCGTTTCTGGAATTTCCGGCGCAGAGCAGCGCATTCGCGCAACCAGTGTCGGCGCACTCGCTTCGGAAGCCAAACTTCCGGCCCCCGCGCTCATGATTGTCGGACGCGTTGCCACTCAGCAAATTCGAGAAACGGCCGACGCGTTTTGGAGCGGCGAGGGAGCCGGCTTTTCCGTTCCGTCCACTTCTGTAAGCTAGTCAGGAGAGAAACAAATGAGTGCTGAAGAGAATGCCGTAGAAGTAAAACAATCATGGCGACTGTCGCTCGATAGCTGGGCGGTAGTAGTCGCGTTGCTCGCGGCGCTGCTGGTTCGCGCCGGGGTTTTCAAACATATCCCGTGGTGATCGTCGAGTTCGAGAACGCTGGTCAGCTCGCAAGACGCTAGGAGAACAAGGAAAAAACATGGCACACGCAGTCGTACTTCCGCAAGTGCAGCCGGTCCAGCCGGCGCTCCGTTTTCTCAGAATCATTCCAGGCGTGCTATTGCTCGGCGCCATCGGCTACGCGGGCAAACTGCTCGAACAAAACGTCGGCAAATATGCGAAGGCGCATCATTGGGTCTTTCCGAATATCGAGTACGTCCTCTGGGCCATCCTGTTGGGGCTGATCATTTCCAACACGATTGGCGTTCCGGAGATCTTTCGCAGCGGCGTGGCAACCTATGAGTTTTGGCTCAAGGCGGGCATCGTGTTGCTTGGCTCGCGCTTTTTGCTGGGCGATATTCTGAAGCTAGGCGGCGTGAGTCTGCTGCTCGTGGCGGTTGAGATCATCGGCTCGCTCGCGTTCATGACGCTGCTCGGACGCCTCTTCAAACTGAAGCCGAAATTGACGACGCTTCTCGCCGTCGGCTCGGCAGTCTGCGGTGTAAGCGCAATCATTGCCACAAAAGGCGCGATTGATGCCGACGATGAAGACTCGTCCTTTTCCATCGCGGCCATTCTCGCGCTTGGCGCGTTTGCCCTCTTCACGTTTCCTGTGATTGGCCACTATTTGCATTTGGGCGACCGAGCTTACGGCATCTGGGCCGGCCTCGCCGTCGACAACACCGCCGAAGCCACCGCCGCAGGCGCGCTCTACTCCGACGCCGCCGGCAAGCTCGCCGTCCTCGTCAAGTCCACGCGCAACGCCATGATCGGCTTCGTCGTCCTCGCCTACGCCATCTACTGGGCCAGCCAGGGCCAAGCCAAAGCCGTCGGCAACAAAGCTGGCTTCCTCTGGCAGAAATTCCCCAAGTTCGTCCTGGGCTTTTTGCTGATTTCCGTGCTCGCCACCTACTCATTTTTCAACAAGGATCAAGTCGGCGCGCTCGCCAATCTCTCCCGCTGGGCGTTTCTGCTAACGTTCGCCGGCGTCGGCCTTCGCACCAATTTCCGCGACATGCGCAAACAGGGCCTCCGCCCTTTCGCTGTGGGAGCCATCGGCGAAGTCGCAATCGCCATCTTCACACTAGGTTTGGTAGTTGGAGCCGAAAGACTCTTTGGGTATTGAAGCAAGATGTCGTTTTGCTGGGTTCTTCGAGATGGAATGGAAACTAGGCCTGCGGCGCCAGCTGACGGTTACCGGAGCCCGGTTCGATGCAGACTTCAATCCAATTGCTTTCGCTGTCCTGGAAACTGAAGAATTGGTTTCCTCCGGAGTCCTGCTGGATCTCGCTGACCTGAACCCTCTTAGCCGCCAGTTTCTCTCGGACGGACTCCAGTTCTTTGGTGAAGAGGATGAGGTGCCTACTCGCAAGAGCGGACATCTGGCGTTCGTCGACACTACGAATGGTAATCAGTCGATCGGCTAGAGAATCTTCGGAAGAGTAGCCCAGATAGACCTCGCTTGGGTCTTTTCCTTGAGACTCCGAAACAAGTCCGAACGCGTCCTTGTACCATGCTTCAGCACGCCGGATGTCCGTTGCGCCAACCAGGATTTTCCCGTACAACTCGGGAAAACCCAGCAATCGCCTGAGATTCATGTTCGTAAGAATATCGGAGGCGGTCGGTTCAAGTCTCGCAGAAATATACAGGCCCCGCAGGTTAGAAGGAATCGCTATAGGCCCAGAACCGCGACCAATTCCTTCACACTGCCTGCGGACTTTTGCAGCGCGGTGTTTTCCTCCGCCGTCAGCTTGATTTGAATGATTTCTTCCGCCCCGCCCGCACCCAGCTTTACCGGCACGCCGACAAACAACCCCTTAATCCCATACTCCCCGTCCAAATAAACGGCGCAGGGCAGAATCTTCTTCTTGTCCTTCAGAATCGCCTCAACCATTTCCACGGCTGCCGCCGATGGCGCGTAATAGGCCGAGCCCGTCTTCAAAAGATTGACAATCTCCGCGCCGCCCTTGCGTGTACGCTCGACAATCGCGTCGATGCGCTCCTTCGGCAGTAAATCGGGGAGGGGAATTCCCGCCACCGTCGAGTAGCGCGGCAGCGGCACCATGTCATCCCCATGCCCGCCAAGCACGAACGAATGCACATTCTCAACGCTGACTTTGCATTCCGTGGCCACAAACGAGCTCATGCGCGCCGAATCCAGCACGCCGGCCATTCCAAGCACGCGATTCTTCGGAAAGCCGCTCACTTTGAACGCCGCTTGGGCCATAGCGTCCAACGGATTCGTCACCACAATAATGATGCACTTCGGTGAGTGCTTGACGATCTGTTCGACCACCGCCTTCACCACGTCGTAGTTCGCTTTCAGCAAATCGTCGCGGCTCATCCCCGGCTTGCGCGGAAATCCCGCCGTAATCACGACGATGTCGCTGCCAGCCGTCGCGCTGTAGTCTCCTGTTGCCGTCGAAGCGCCCGTAGCGCGCGAATCCGTCCGCGTTATCGGCCCCGACTCCAGCATGTCGAGGGCTTTGCCGGCTGGTGGCCCGTCCAAAATGTCCGTCAACACCACATCGGCCAGCTCCAAATCCACAATGCGCTGCGCCGTCGTCGATCCAACAAATCCGCCGCCCACAACCGTTACCTTTTTTCTGCTCATCCCCTAGCGTCCTCTCCGAATAGAAACGAATTGACTGAAGTAAAGGAAGTAAATGAAATAGAGGAGGTAGAGGATGAAAACCCGCCTGACGAAGCGACCTGAGCCGTCCATCAAATGCTGATCACTTCTTTTCCTTTACTTTCCCTACCTCCTCTACGTCCTCTACCTCGCCACTGCCGTACCCTGCATATTTTCAATAATCGCCGTCGCAAACGCCGCCGTCCCAACTTTAGTGGCTCCCGGCATTAGCCGCTCGAGGTCATACGTGACTCGCTTCTGCTGAATCGTCCGCGCAATGCCGTCCTCGATCAACTGAGCCGCTTCCTTCCATCCCAAAAACTCAAACATCATCGCGCCCGACAGCATCACGGAGCTAGGGTTAATGACATCCTTGTCCGCGTACTTCGGCGCCGTTCCATGCGTCGCCTCGAAAATGCCGAATCCATCGCCAATGTTGGACCCCGGCGCCATTCCCAGCCCACCGATCTGCGCCGCGCACGCATCCGAAAGATAGTCGCCATTCAGGTTCGGCGTGGCCAGCACGCTATATTCATCCGCGCGCAGCAGCACCTGCTGAAACACGGAATCCGCGATGCGGTCGTTAATCATCAGCTTTTTCTTCCACTGCCCCTTGCCGTGCGTCGCGTAAATAGCATCGAGCGTCTGCTTCACTTCGTCACAAATCGCTTTCGTAAACGCATCCGTAGCCTGCTCCAGCCCCGGCTCGATCATTGCCGCATTCTGCTCGACGGTCAGTCCCGGATTCTTGTCCAAGTTATCAAGAATCCAGCTCTCGCGCTCGGTTACGGTCTCGGCACGAAATTCCTCTCGCGCCAGGTCATAGCCCCAATCCCGGAACGCGCCTTCCGTAAATTTCTGAATATTCCCTTTGTGCACGAGCGTTACGCTCTTCCTGCCGTGCGCCAACGCGTACTTGATCGCTCGCCGCACCAGTCGCTTCGTTCCCGTCGGCGAAATCGGCTTGATTCCCACGCCCGAATCCCACCGAATCTGCTTCTTACCGTCCTTCAGCATGACGTGATTCAGAAACTCCAGCAGTTGCTTCACTTCCGGCGTTCCCGACTTCCACTCAATCCCGATGTACACGTCTTCCGTATTCTCTCGAAAGATAACGATGTCCATCTTCTCTGGGCTCTTCACTGGGGAGGGAACTCCTGCGTAATACCGAACGGGCCGCTCGCACGAATACAGATCCAGAATCTGCCGCAGCGCCACGTTCAATGAACGAATTCCGCCTCCCACTGGTGTCGTCAGCGGCCCTTTGATCGCCACGCGAAAATCGCGAATGGCATCAACAGTCTCGGTGGGCAGCCATTCTTTGTACGTATTGAAGGCCTTCTCACCGGCAAAAACTTCAAACCACGCCACGCTTCGCTTCCCGCCATACGCATGCTCGACAGCCGCGTCAAATACCCGCCGTGAGGCCTTCCAAATGTCGCGCCCCGTACCGTCGCCTTCAATGAATGGAATGATTGGCGTGTCCGGAACCTGCAATTCGCCACCGCTATAGCCAATTCCCTTGCCGCCAACAGGAACAGCCTGGCCGTTATATGTACTTTTCATGAGTGCACATCCCCCTGGATTCTCGAGCGCTTCCTGTTGGAATACCGTGAGAGGAATCGTCTATTCTACGGATTTCCGCCCGTCATCGCGAACCACAAAACATACCACAACGCGCGCAAACTCTGAAATGAACCACGAAAAAATGCACGCGAGTTTATTTTGACCGTCCGCGCCATTGCTCCAAAGTGGAACGTCGCGGCCCTCCCGAAATCGCTCCTTGTCCCAAGATGAAATGTTTTCGTGCTATACCCTTATCTACAGAAGCTGCGTGCACGCCTACAATCCGCAGCAAGGAGACACTCGAATGATGCTTGATTGGAATGAGTACCAGAAAGAGCTCGGGGCGAGGATAGGTGAGCTGGCCAAGCTCAGCCCGGACACGTTGCGCGGTTACCAGACTTTAAGCGCAGCCAACTCTAAAACCGGCAAGCTCGACGAAAAGACTCGCCAGCTCATCTCGCTGGCTGTCGCGGTTACAACACGTTGCGACGGCTGTATCACCTTCCACTCCGAAGCTGCTCTTAAAGCTGGGGCGACGAAGGAGGAAATCTCCGAAGCCCTCGGCGTAGCGGTGGCAATGAATGCCGGAGCTGCGCTCATTTATTCGACGCGCGTGCTGGATGCCGTTGCCGCGCACACTGCCAAAGCCCAAGGCGCCTGACGTTCGCGCCGCGGGCCTTACGTTTCTATCTTTTTTTCTTTGCGTTCGCAGCTTTCGGAGCCTTCGCAGGCTTGGCAGCTTTGGGAGCCCTCGGCCGGACCACGTCTCCAGCCCTGGTCCGGCTGGCTTGCGCGGTGCCTTGTGTGGCAACCACATGCTTCGCCAGGTCCACGGTAAACGCATCCATGCTCGAAGTAGCTTTCGTCGTTTCGTCCACGCCTAGCGACTCGCATAGAATCGATTTCGCGTCTACCGTCAGCCGCAAAAATCCGTGCATCGTGTTGTTGAACACATTCAGCGTAAGCTCGTTGCCTTTGGCGTCGTTGCCCGGAATACCGGGCTGCGGTAGGACTCCGTTTTTTCCTTTCGCAGGGTCGCTGAAATTTAGATAGCCGCCATTTCCGGCCACAACGTACGCTATCTGCCGCCCGTCCGACTTCATCACTCGCGTATACCGTTCGTAGAGATGTGCGTGGCCGGAGAGCACGATGTCGGGCCAGATATTTGCCGCAACGCACGCGGCGTCGATCTGCGTGAGCATGTCCGGGCTCGGTGAGTGCGATTTGCTGACAGTGAACGGCGGATGATGGACTGCCAGCACCAGTGCGAACGGGGCAGAACCTTTCTGAGCGCGCTGCGCCGCCGCTGCCGTTAGTTGGTTCTGCAGGAACGTCAATTGTCCCGTTCCGCTGACCGCGTCGCTGATGACGCCTGTAGTCTCTCCCGTATTCGAATAAAGCCCGATAATTTTTAGGAATGGCGCATTCAGAGTGAAGTACACGCCGGGCTGCGTCATGGTCGTGCGCGAAAATCCCTTTGCCGCGGGGTCACTCGTCGGGGCCTTCGAGCAAAAGTTTTCAACGAATGACGCGAGCGAAAAGGGAACTGGCTCAGCCTTAAAAAGCACGCCGTCATGGTTTCCGGGAATGGCAAAAATCGGGCCGGCGTAATCCCGATAAGGGTCGTAATACTGGTCGTAGTAGTAGCGCTCCTGTCCGAAGTAATAGACCACGTCGCCGAGGTGGTAGAAAAAGGCCGGCCGTCCCGTCGCAAAAGTCTTCGCGGCGACATCGTCCGCCATCGCGTCCGCGACGGCAAATTGATGCGAAGGTTCCTTGATTCCGCCGGTGTCACCGGTCGAATGAAACACGATTTTGCCGGCGCTTTGAATTGCCTGAATCGCGCTCGCGTTCAGCACATCGCCGAGCGACATCACTGGAGGCGTTTTCGAAGGCGCCGGAATCGGTTCAATGACTTGTGTTGCGATAATTTTGGAATCGGCTGCAACGTCTTGCGGGTCGAACTCGTTGTAGTCGTCGGGGGAACGCTGGGGATTCGCAAATACATATCCGGGGCTGGCCATTTTGTTTTCCTCCTGTGGTGTATGCCGAGGATACTTACGGGGTAAGCTAACCTACCACAACTTAGTTGACAGAACCATGAATACCCAGCGGGCCGCCTCCTCCTCAAACAAAAACGCCCTGGCCAGGGCCAAGGCGTTCCGTTTTCCTGAAACCAGTAGATTTCGATGCTCTGGAGCAGAGCACAGAAACCCCGCCGGTTCTACCGGCACCTCTCTAAAACATATTCCAGAGGAACTGGTTATAAACTTCGTGGTGATACTGCACCTCGGGCGCTTTCACAAATGTGCCCAAGAGCCGCGAACAACGATCTGCCGAAGCCTGCTTCAAATCCGCGTAGCGCCCCTTCACATCGGCCCCCAGCAGCTTTGTGGTCCATTCGGATTTCCGGAAGTCCTCGATCGCCGTGTAAATATTGTCGGGGAGATACCGCTCGGCCTGCCGCAGATTTTTAATCTTCGCGGTCTCGCCATCGAGCCCGGTCTTGAAGATCGAGTACATCACCATGTAAGGATTCGCGTCCGGAGCTACAGAACGCACTTCGACGCGCATGCTCTTCTCGTTGCCGATGGGGATGCGGATCATCGATCCGCGATCCACTGGCGACGCCTTAATCTGGTTCGGCGCTTCAAAGTGAGGATCGAGCCTGCGATACGCGTTGACGCTGGCGTTGAGCAACAAACAATTATCGTTGCCGTGTGTCAAAATCCGGTCCACGAACGCCCAGCCCATCTTGCTGAGCTTTTCGTCGCCCTTCGGATCCCAGAAAAGATTCTTGCCGTCTTCGCTGATCGAAACGTTGGTGTGCATGCCGTTGCCGTTCACGCCCACGACCGGCTTGGGCAAGAAGCACGCCGTCGAGCCCATGTTGGTCGCCACCTGCCGGCAAATCAACTTGTAAAGTTGAATCTGGTCGGCGGCTTGCACCACTTCGCCATAACCATAGTTGATCTCGAACTGGGAAGGTGCGACTTCCGGATGGTCCTTCTCGTTCTGAAATCCCATGGCGCGCTGCACTTCCGCAGTCGTATCGATAAACATGCGCAGCGGATCGCCAGGAAGGGAATGGTAGTACCCGCCCGTATTCACATACTCAAATTTTCCCGACTCATGATAATGCCGTTCCGCGTTTTCTCCCTTAAACAGGAAGCCTTCGATCTCATTCGCCGCATTCAGGGTGTACCCCTGCTTTTTGTGAAGCTCCGCCGCGTATCCCTTTAGCACGCCTCGAATATCGGCGCTGTACGGCGAGCCATCCTTATCGATCACTTCGCCAAACACGAGCACTTTGCCGGATCCAAACACATCGGCCGGCCCCCAATAAAACGACGCCCAATCCATCGAAAGCCGCAAATCGCTTTCGCGCTGCGCGGTGAACCCGCGGATCGAAGACCCATCAAACGTCAGGTTGTCCCAGCTCTTGATGAGAAATTTCTTGTCGTAGTCCAGCATGTGCAGCCGACCTTCGAGGTCGCTAAATAGCACCGTCACGGCCTTGATCCGCTTCTCATCCGTCAGGTACTTGATCCGCTCTTCCTGCACCTTGTGTGCGGCGACGCGGTTCTTGCGCTGCTCTTTCGCTTTCAGGTTCAACTCTTCTAGTTCGTCGTAGGAAAGAGCAAGGAAATTACGCAGTTCGTTCGACATGAATCTCCTCGAAATAGGATGAAGTAAAGTATTCCGTAAAGACGTGGGACCTGCAGGTGCTATCCATCGGCCCGTAGGTTATCGTGGAGCTCTTGCAAGCGTCAAATCGAAAAATCATTTCGAGCCATCGAAAAAATGAATCGAGAGCATGACAATTTGTCTGGTTGCGCGGCCCGAGAGCTGCGTTAGTCGTAATACTCCTGCCCCAGGTGGGTAATCAAATCTTCGCCCATCATCCATCGCAAGGTATTCTTCAGTTTCATCGACTGAATAAACAGGTCATGTTCTGGATAGAGGCCTGGAGCCGTCATCGGCGACTTAAAGTAGAAGCTCAGCCACTCCTGGATGCCTTTCATCCCAGCGCGCTGTGCGAGGTCCAGGAAAAGTACTAGGTCCAAAACGAGCGGTGCCGCCAGAATCGAGTCCCGGCACAGGAAATCCACTTTGATCTGCATCGGATACCCGAGCCATCCGAAAATATCAATGTTGTCCCAGCCTTCTTTGTTGTCGCCGCGCGGCGGATAGTAGTTGATGCGCACCTTGTGATGCATCTTCCCGTAGAGCATCGGGTAGAGCTTCGGCTGCAGGATGTACTCAAGCACACTCAGCTTAGACTCTTCCTTGGTCTTGAACGAACCGGGGTCTTCCAATACTTCGCCGTCCCGATTTCCAAGGATGTTGGTGGAGAACCAGCCGTCCAGCCCCAGCATGCGCGCCTTGAAACCAGGCGCCAGGATCGTTTTCATCAGCGTCTGTCCGGTCTTGAAGTCCTTCCCACAGATCGGCACGCTGTACTCCATCGCCAATTCCTGAATCGCCGGGATGTCCACTGTCAGGTTCGGCGCACCGTTTGCGAACGGCACTCCGTTCGTGATGGCTGCCCACGCGTACAGCATCGAAGGGGCAATGGCCGGATGATTCGACTTCATGGCCTCGATGAACTTTGCCGGCGTCGAGTGCACCTCCTCCGGCTTCACAAACACTTCCGTTGAGCCGCACCAGCACATGATCAGGCGCGAAACGCGCGAAGTCTTTCGATAATTCGCGATGTCTTCCTTGATTTTCAGCGCCAGTTCGTACTTATTCTTGCCCTTCTTGATGTTCGGGCCATCAAGCAGTTTGACGTAGTCACGATCGAAAGCAGCCTTCATCGGCTTGATGCCGGAGAGGAAGGTCTTCACCTTTTCGAGGTCCTGCGGATTCAGTACACCCGCGTTCGCCGCGGACTGGTAGGCATTGTCCTTGAAAATGTCCCAGCCGCCGAAAGTCAAATCCTTTAATTCCGCCAGCGGAACGAATTTCTTGACGAGCGGCGAGCGTCCCTCAGTCCGCTTTCCGAGGCGAATCGTCCCAAGCTGGGTCAGCGAGCCAACCGGCTGTGCCTTGCCTTTGCGCACTAATTCCACTCCAGCCATAAACGTCGTACTCACGGCGCCCATCCCAGGAGTCAATATCCCCAGTTTCCCCTTGGGCAGCGCAATCTTTCCAGGCTTTTCCATGCAACTCCTCAGTCAAAATGATTTGTACGCAAACACATCCGGCAGCAGATATGTTCCGCTGCTCGAACAAACTAGTAATGATGAGCGAAGCGCGAAGGATTTGCAAATCGGAGCTAAGGACTAGCCAATGAAACAGTTGAGCCCTCAGAGCTTGGAGCGAAAGGTGGACGGCCTTCGAGATTCAGGCCACTACGGCCTGTACAACAGCAGTCGCCGCTTTTTCGGTTATTTCCGAACCCACGGTGAAATAAAAGGTCGTGCCCAATTGAGGTTCCGAATCGAAACGCGCTTTTTTGCAGCCCCCCGCAATGATTGGGACGATCGTGGCCCCGGCCGTGACGACCATACCCGCGCCGACAATGACCGCGGCGATCTGTTCATCCTCCGGGGCTTCTATGGCGTACAGGGAAGAGCCGTCAACGTCACCGATCGTCTGCGCTCCATGGTCCGCGATGGCGCTCTTGCCGTGCGCGTCAACAATGAGAATTCTGGCGGCGATCCTGCCATTGGCGCGACAAAGGTCTTGATCGTTATCTACTGCATCCGCGATGAGGAGCAAGCCACTGCCGTCCGGGAAGGCGATCGCCTCGTCATTCCTTAAAATTCCCCTTTCGAAAAACCGTACCAAAAGTGTCCTGCTAATCTCATCTCGGGGGTGGCGTTCAGAACCAATCGCTTCGATACGCTACCCACCAACTCGCATAAGCGATAGGGATGGTCGCGAACATGGCCCACCAGAAGGGCAGGGCTAGATCCGCCACCAACCCCAGTCCCGCAAACGTGAGCCAAAATATCTTTTTCTGCACGCCCTTATTTTAGCGGAATCTCTCGCCGCACAGACCTCCGCAACAAATGCGATTCCAGATTTGCACATCCGCACTCCGCCTCGCCTGGCACCCACTTGCGTAAGCATACGCTAGCCGCCGCACTTAGCCTGGTTGCCATGGGTAATGGTACCCCTCGAACTTTTCGCTTGACAAAATTTATATGTGTGCTACGGTATGTGTTGAGTAATAGTCCATTTCGTGCCGCCAGCTTCCAGCTGGCTTTTTTGTTTTGTAGCACAGGCTTCAGCCTGTGCGGTTTTCCGCGCCTCATCACGAACTAAAAGACTGCCGCCAAATTGCACTCCAAGCGGAACAAACCATCAAAAATGCACAATTTTAGGGCAGTCCCTAAGTCCTTTAGAATGAACACTTACGCAAAAAGCGTGGGGGCTCCAATTATTGTTAACCGAACCAACTTGTCACTGTAGGCTCCGCAGCCCGCGCCTCAGCCTTTCTTCTTCTCCAGCTCCGCCCATCGCGCATAGAGCTCATCCACGGCCTTCCGTGCCGCATCCAGCGCCAGCGACGCTGCGTGCAGCCGTGGCCCGTCGCTCATGATTGCCGTATCCTGCAGCGCCGCTTGTCTCTCGTGAAGCAGTTGCTCCGCCTCCGCGATGCGCTGCTCCATACTCTCGAGTTCGCGCTCTTCCTTGTAAGAGAGTTTCTTTTTCGATGGAGCCGGCGAAATCACCGGAGCAACTGCCGGGGGGCGCATAGCCGGTTCGTGGAACCCGGCCTTGCCCCGTTCCTCCTGCTGCGCTTCTTGCCACGCATCCCATTGCGAATAATCCGCAAAGCGCTCGATCGCGCCCAATCCATCGAATCCCAGGACAATCGTCGAAACGCGGTCCAGCATGTAGCGGTCGTGCGTCACCAAAACCAGCGCGCCTCGAAACTCAAGCAGGCTCTCTTCCAGAATCTCTAAAGTAGGAATGTCCAAATCGTTTGTCGGCTCGTCCAGCAGCAAAACGTCTGCCGGCTGCAACATGAGCTGAGCGATCAACACGCGGGCGCGTTCTCCTCCGGAAAGCTTTCCGACGCGCCGGTTCAAATCTTCTCCGGTAAAAAGAAACCGCGCCGCCCACGACGCCACATGAATCACGTTGCCTTGATAGATCACCGCATCGCTGTCCGGCGCCAGCGCGCGCCGCAACAGCAAATCCGGATCCAGCTCGCGGTTCTGATCGAAATACACCATGCGCAGCGGTTCTGCTTTGCGAATCTTGCCCGCGTACGGTTGCAAGTCGCCGCGCAGCAAACGCAGCAGCGTCGTCTTTCCGCTGCCGTTCGGCCCTACCAACCCAACGCGCATTCCGGAGGTCACCGCAAAGTTCAAATTCTCAAACAGTACGTGATCCCCCATCGCGCCGGTCACGCCGTTCAACTCAATCAGCTGCTTGGTCTGCCGGTTCGTTGCGGAAAAATCGATCTGCGCTGTGCTCGTGCCTGTCCGCGCCTTCATTTCCGCCAGATCGCCAATCATCTTGTGCGCTTTGTCGATGCGATCCTTTGCCTTGGACGTGCGCGCTTTCGGTCCGCGCCGCAACCATTCAATTTCCGTGTGCACGCGATTCTCGAGCGCCTCCTGCCGGTTTCGTTGCGCGTGCAGGTACTCTTCTTTCGCCTCCAGAAACGTGCTGTAGTTTCCGCTGACGCGCAGCGCGCCATCCTCATACGCGCGATCGATCTCCACCATCTCGTTCGTAACATTTTCCAGAAAATACCGGTCGTGGCTGACCACCACGCTGGCGAAGTTGGCTCTCTGCAAAAGAAGTCTTTCGAGCCATTCGATGCCCTCAAGATCCAGATGATTCGTCGGCTCGTCGAGCAGCAGAATGTCCGGCTTCTGCACCAGCGCCTCGGCAATGGCCAGGCGCTTTTTCCATCCACCGGAAAGTGTCGCCGCCAGAATCTCCAGATCCTCGAAACCCGCGCGCCCCAATGTTTCCGCCGAACGCGCCGCCCGTTCCGATTGCGGTACTGCCGCTCGTTGTAGCGCAGCTTCGATGACTGCCTGAATTGATATCCCGGGCTCGAATTCCGAAATCTGTTTGACGTAGCTCAGCCTCGTCCCTTTGCGCACTGCCACGTCGCCGCTATCCGGCTTCGTTTTGCCGCAAAGCATCTCCAGCAGCGTCGATTTTCCCGAACCATTCGGGCCAATCACGCCGATGCGGTCCCCTTCGGAGACGGTGAACGAGATATTCTTGAAGAGTGGAGCGACCCCGTATCGTTTCGACAGTCCCTGGGCGCTTATAATCGGTGGCAATTCTCTCGGTCTTCTCCTGCAGTTAGTTTAACCTGAGGAACGAACGCAAAGACAGTTGGCAACCGCGAGGCTCGTCAAACTCTTGCCCGAAACAACCCTCAAATTTGACGCGATCATCCTCGGCGCCGGAGCCGCAGGACTCTTCTGCGCCGCCGAAGCCGGTAAGCGTGGCCGTCGCGTCGCCGTCCTCGAACGCGCCGACCGCATCGGCAAAAAAATTCTCATCTCCGGCGGCGGTCGTTGCAATTTCACGAACATCCACACTCGCCCCGAGAATTTTCTCAGCGCCAACGAACACTTCGCGAAATCCGCGCTAGCCCGCTACACGCCCGGGGACTTCATCTCGCTGGTCGAAAAGCATCGAATCCCGTATCACGAAAAAACGGTCGGGCAGCTTTTCTGCGACCGCTCTGCGCAAGACATTACCGGCATGCTCGAAGCCGAGTGCCACGACGCCGGAGTCCAAGTCTTTCTGAACGCTAAGATTCAAGAAGTCCAACACACAACGGAATTCGTTGTCCGCACCGACACTTCCGAATTTCGCTCGCCAGTTCTTGTCGTTGCCACCGGCGGCCTCTCGATCGCCAAAATCGGCGCAACGTCCATGGGTTACGATCTCGCCCGTCAATTCGGCCTGAAAATCATCAAGACGCGCCCCGCGCTCGTTCCGCTCGTCCTTGCAAAAAAAGAGCAGTCGCAATACTGCGACATGGCCGGCGTTTCCGCGCCAGTCGTCGTTTCCGTCGATGAGCAATCTTTCCGCGAGCAAATGCTCATCACGCATCGCGGCCTGAGCGGGCCGGCCATCCTGCAAATCTCTTCTTACTGGGAACGCGGCAAGCCGCTGCGCATCGACCTCGCTCCCTATCGCGAAGTGATTTCTTCGATTCGCAAAGCCAAGACGCGCAATCTTTCCGCCGCCCGCGCCGCTTTTCTCGGCGTCCTGCCAAAACGCTTCGCGGAGCGATGGCTCGAACTCCACGCGCCCCCCACCTGGACCAACGAAGCCCTGGATTGGCTGGAACGCGATCTCCACGAGTGGATTCTCGTACCCATCGACACGGAGGGCTACGAAAAGGCGGAAGTCACGGCAGGCGGCGTTGACACCGCCGGACTCTCCAGCAAGACCATGGAAAGTCGCAAAGTCCGCGGCCTATTTTTCATCGGCGAAGTCGTCGATGTTACCGGCCATCTCGGCGGATTCAATTTTCAATGGGCCTGGGCTTCCGCCGCTGCCGCCGGCCGCGCTCTTTGACTTCCGCGCACTCAGGCCTTTGGCTTTGGATACCGGCGCAGCTCTCTCATCAAATAGATGACCACGGCAATATTGATCGCCAGCGCCACGTCTTTCGCGGTCGTCGCATGATGAATGAGTTCGTAGACTTCCAGCGGCAGGAACGACGACGTAGTGATGATCGTAAAATATTCCGCCCAGCGTTTATGCAGCGCCAGTCCGATGCCCTCGGTCAGGAAAACCGCGGAGTAAATAAACGTTCCCACGCTCAATTCCTTCAGCTTCCTGTCATCGACCATCGGCAATTTCGCGAGCAGCCAGTGAATGTAACGGTTGTGAGGATCTACACGAAACGCGTTGACCCAATGATCGACTACGCCAGCCAGGTCTCTGTGCAGCAATCGCATCGTCCCAATCGCGACAGCCAGCAGAAGGAACCCCTTCAAAAGTTTGAAGGCGGCGATCAACATCAGCCCGCGCGAATGTGATTTGCTTTTGGGCATTTTACGGGTGGAATTTCAATGGAGTGACTCTGCTTCGTTCCATGCGCTCCCCGCGGCCGACAAACGCTACTTGTGCGATGGCAACAAATCCCATATCGACTGATCTTCCGTTCCCAGCACCCAGGAACAAAATCCCTGCAGCCCTCGCTCTTTCACCAACGTGTACCGCTCGCGAAACGTGTGCGCATCCGTAAAAAATATCCACTCCCGCATGTCCGCGCGGTAAAAGTAAAACCACGCCGCGCGATCTGTCGCATCCCATTCGATGCGCCCGCCATACGCTTTCGCCAGGTCCAGCGCATCGTCGGTGCCAATGTATTCCGCCGTGGGATTCGGCTTGTCGCCCGACTTATCGTCCGATTTCACGGGCGTCCCCGCAAACCAGTGGTAGCCGTACAGCGGAATCCCCAGCGATAACTTTTGCGCCGGCACAAATTTCAGCGCGTAATCCATATTGCTGGTGGTCCATGCCCATCCCGCCACCGGCCCCGGCGCCGTCCACCGCGTGTTCTGGTCGTACGTCATCAAACAAATCAGATCGACAGATTCCGACAGCGCCTTCAGATCGTACGCCCCGCGCCAATTCTCATAAATCCACGCAGCAAACCCGCCTTCGCCGGCAGGCGCTCCCGGCGCATTCGGCACAGTCGCAATCGTAAGCTGCAAACCTTCGCGATGAAATGCGGCCGCCGCGTCTCGCACCATATCGGACAGCGCATCGCGATCGGTCCAATGCACATTCTCAAAATCAAACTGAAATCCCGTATAGCCGTTTTCCTTGCACGCGCGAATCAGCTGCGCGTACATGCTCTCTTTTGCCGCAGGATTCTTCAGCAACTTGTGAAACTCTTCCTGCACAAAATCGCCGTTGGCCACGATCGGCATCACCGGAACGTGGTGCTGCTTCGCCGTTTCCATCACCAGCGGATTCGCTCCGCCGGAAACAAGCCCGTTCGCATCCACGCCGTACCACGCGGGAACCAGCAGGTCGATCTTGTCCGCATGTGCCAGAAATGAGCGCACCGACTTCGGCTCCCTCGTCATATAAAACAAGGCCTTGGGCTGCTGCGCGCACATCGCCGATGCACACATAGATAGCGCGCCAACTAAGAGCACAAACTTAAATGTGAATTTCATGAAGCGAAGTTTATCTGCGCAGACCGTTCCAACGCAACGCATTGGTTCAGTTCGTTCGCAGCAAGCAATCAATTTCCGCCCATGTTTGTGCGTGGCGATGCGGAGAATGCGTCCTTGATCTGCTTCTGGTTGCCCAACTCCGCTTCGACTTGGCCCAGAATGTCCCGCACCAACACCCCAATGCCGGGAGCGCATTCCGCTTCTGGCGGAATCACCACACCTCCGGCGTAGATCGAAATCAAATAGATGTAGCTCGAAAGAATGTGCCAGCACAGCGGATTCGGCTGGAGCCGCGCCCTCGGCGGAATCAGCGTCAAGGAATCCAATATCAGCTGCGAAGTCACATGCTTGTACGGCGGAGCCGTCGGCAGTTTCGGCACTAAATCCACGTTATCGACGAACCGTATCGTCGTCTTAACCAGTTCGTCGTACTTCGTCACGAAATTCGGGTCGCCTGTGCGCGGGCTGGCATACGTGTAAGCCGTAGGAGTGTTAAAAGGCGCGGGAGCATTTGCCGCGACATCCATCGCAAACAAAGTAGCCAGCGCGCCGCCCAGGCTATGCCCGCCAATCGTCAACGAAGTCACCGGCCGCTCCCACGCAATTCCTGGCAGCGCGTCCACCACATGTGGCGCTCCGCGTTGGTCCACAATCGTCATCGATTCGTACATCGCGGTGAATCCGTCTTCGGTTTCGCCCGAGCCGGGCACTCGGCGAAACGTCGTGTCGCCAAACTGCGCGTCCTGCACCCATTCTTTAATTCCTTCGGTGCCGCGGATAGCCACGAAGGCGTCACCGCTGCCTTGCGCTTGCAAGATCAAACCAATGGTTACGCGAGAGCGGCCGCGCGCCGGATTTCGATCCGTGGCTAGATCATTCGCAAAAATGGTGGCCAACACGTCGAATCCCGGCGTGGGAAACGGCTTGCCTTCAAACTGGTTGTACGTTGCGTTCACCAACTGCGCGTACTGAATCGCTTTGTTCCAGTCCATGATGTTCTTCCTTCCTCGCGAGGCCACGGGCAAGAGAAATGCCGTGGAGAAATTGCTCGCTCTTTTTTTGTTGCTGATCGAGAGGAAACCTCGGGGGTACGTAACTGCGCGGGCAATCTTAAGCAGCAAACTCGTCCAAGTCAATGCGTAAGGAGCACGGCGGAATTCCGCCTCTATCTCCACTTTTTCAACTGCGGCCAGACTTTTTCCAAAGTCCCAAACTTCGCGCCGCGGCAAATGAAAACCGGTATTTCCTGCTCCAGGGCATAGGGATTGGCGTCCGAGGTCCCCACATACTCGACATGCTCAAAGAGCTCTTCCAGACGTTCCCGGTTGTCGTCCAGCACGATGAGGCAATTGCCGGAATAGCCGCGCGGGCCCCAAATCCAATAAGTCTGATGCCCGCTCAAAGCAGGGGGCAATCCGTACTGACGGCCGAAGAAATCAATCGCGCCAGCTTGTCCATAGTCCTGCGCAAAGATCCCGCAGCTTGGCCGCTCTGCAGCCGAGAGTTGGTTGTACGCCTTGGCCGTCTCCGCCACGATTTCGCGCCAGCCAAACTGATCGGCGTACCATTGTGGCAAAGCCGCCCGCGCGTGGCTGTGCTCCATCACCGGCAATTTCATCGGAAGATATTTCATGTACGCAAGGAAGGCGTTCGGCGAAAGAATTGGCACAACCACGGGAGCGAGGTATGCCCCACTGGCGAGCAGTAAAGTAACGATCACCGGCTTGAGCCACGCGAGGCGAGTGCTGCGCGCTTTGGAAGTAGCAACTTCCGAGGTCTCCGATTTCCGGCCATCAATCGTGGATTCGACCACGACCGCTCCGGCGGCCAGCAGCATGGGATAGATGGGAGCTAGATAATAAGTCTTGCCGTGAAGCAAAAAGAAAACGGTAAAGCAAACCAGATAGCACCAGCCGAGCGCGCGGTAGGGCTTGAACCGCGCTGATACAAAAAATACGATCAATCCCCTGATCCAAATGGGAGCGGTGAAGGGATTAACCAGGAGCATTTGCTGAAAGAAATACTGCGGCAGCGGAAACACCACATCTCGGCCGTCCTCGCGGATGTTGTGCATCAACTGGACAAAGGGCCAGTGGTTGTGAATGTTCCAGAGCAGGTTTGGCAAAAAAATCAGAAAGGCCGCGAGGCCACCGAGCCAGATCCACGGATTAAGAAAAACGCGGCGTTGCGCCGTGAGCAGAAGTCCAATCACCATGCCGAAGCCGAAGAGAGCAATCGAATATTTCTCCTGCAAACCGATTCCCGCGACAACGCCAAACCAGAGCCAATAGCGAGAATCATTTCGCTTGATGGCGAGTATCGCGAAGTAGGCGCAGCCCATCCACAGATTGGGTTCGAGGCAGTTGGTTCCGAGAAGGCTTCCGTTGGAGAGATACTGCGGCGCTACGACCACGGTGATTGCGCTCAACAGCAAAGCAAACCGGCGACCGCCGAACTCGCGAGCGAGCATCGCAGCCTGTACCACGAGCAGGGAAGAAGCCAGCGCCGGAATAAAACGGATGCTGCGGAGCGAATCTCCTAGCACGGCGCGGCAAATTTGAATCAGGAAGGGAATCAGCGGCGGCTGATCCACGTATCCCCAGGCGAGGTGATCGCCGCAAGACATGTAATCGAACTCGTCGCGAAAATAGTCGTAGCGATTGTTGAAATAGACGTGAAAGATGAATTTCGCGAAGGCAATGGCGATGACAATCAGCGTGCCATTCGCCAGGAAAGACTTATTTTGTGATTCCGTAGCCGTATCGCGAAAAGCGGTGTCTGTCATTTCCAGTTGGCCTCGCGCATGGCGTTCAGCTTGTTGATAGGACTCTCCGTCCCTTATGGCAGTGTAAACGCAATGACGTAGTCGCCTTGCTTCGTCCCAAGCTTTCCGTGGCCGCCCGCCGCAATCACAACATACTGCTTTCCGCCGATCGTGTAGGTCATCGGCGTGGCCTGCCCTCCAGCGGGAAGCTGATACTCCCAAATCATCTTGCCGGTCTCCGAATCAAAGGCGCGCAGAAAGCCGTCCATCGCCGCAGCTGTGAAAACGACGCCACCTGCCGTTACCATCGGCCCGCCCAAAGTGATTGTCCCGGTATTCATCCCCGCAATAAAACTACCCAGAGGAACATCCCACACTTTTTTCCCCGCAAATAAATCGACGGCCGCCACCGTTCCCCACGGCGGCGTGTTGCAGGGAAGTCCGTTGGGCGATAGCAACGGCGTGCGAAACATCGCATAAGGAGCGCCCGTTTGCCGCGCGAATTCGCCGTGCAAACGGTCGGAGTCACTAGCGTTTTTCCGGGCCGCTTCCAGTTCCGCTCGCGGAATCATCTTCACGAAAATCGGCAGCCGGTTCGTGTCCACAAAAAGCAAATGCCGCTGCGGGTCGTACGCCGCGCTCCCCCAATTCACTCCGCCCACATTACTCGGAAAAACCAGCGTGCCTTGCAGACTCGGCGGCGTGAAAATATCTCCCGAACGCGCGGCCTTGATTTGCTCGGCGCACCAGGCGCGCTCTTTGTCATCCTTTCCCCATGCATCTTCGACCGACAATTTTTCCGGAACCAATGAAATCGTCGAAGCGGGTTGTGTTGGCCAGGATTCTTCTCCCGGTATGTCGCTCTTGATCACAGGACGTTCTTCCACCGGCAAAAGCGGCGTTCCGGTCAACCGGTTCAAAACAAAAACGCGGCCCATCTTTGTCGTAATCGCGATCGCCGGCGTGCCGTCTTTCCAGGCAAAGAGCGTCGGCTGCGAAGCAACGTCGTAGTCCCAAAGATCGTGATGCACGACTTGAAATCCCCAAACGAAGTCGCCCGTCGAAGCTTTCAATGCAACGACTGAGTTGGCCCACTTGTTGTCGCCCTTGCGAAATCCCCCATAGTAGTCCGGGCTGGCGCTGCCCGTGGGAATGAATACGAGATCGCGCTCGGTGTCCACGGAAAGCGTCGACCACGCATTGCCTGCGCCCGTCCGCGGCGTATTTTGATAGGCCCACGGCGCGATTGGATCCCACGTCCACCGCAATTTGCCTGTGCGCACGTCAAACGCACGCACGATGCCGCGTTCCAGTGTGACCGCTCGGTTGTCTCCTTCCGAGGAGCCTGTGATAACCAGGTCCTTGTAAATCGCCGGGGCGGAAGTCACTTGATAATCGCCGGGATCGCGCATCTTCACTTCGTTCGTCAGATCAACCTCGCCATTCGTTCCGAAATCCGCGCACGGCTTTCCCGTCTCGCCATCCAGCGAAATCAGCCGGGCGTCCAGTGTCCCAATGAAAATCCTAAGTGCGCAAACTTTCCCCGCCTTCGGGGAAGTCTCGCGCCAGGCCGAAACGCCCCGCGATGTCACTTCAGAAAAGCCGTAAGGATGTTCCAGCTTGGGATCGAACTCCCAAAGCTTGCTTCCGGTCACAGCGTTCAGAGCAATCACGTGATTGTATGGCGTGCTCAGAAAGAGTTTGCCATCAATCAATATCGGCGTGGCTTCAAACGCCGCCTTCTTGTCGAGGTCCTCGTCGTACGGCAGTGCCCCGGTGCGGTAAGTCCACGCCACTTGCAGTTGCGCCACGTTTCCTCGGTCGATCTGCCGGGCGGGCGAGTAACGCGTTCCTCCGGGATCGTTGCCGTAATTCGGCCAACCGGTTTCAGGAGCCGATTGCGCTTTCGCCAAGGCTGGAAACAGAAGTGAAACGGAGAGAAGGGAAGTGCACACAGCAAAAGAAACATGTTTTCTGTCTTCCATAGTGGGCCAAGTATGGCGAGAAGCTGTTCGGCGAGGAAAAGGATTGGGACGAATGGGCCTGTTGCGGGGACGAGCGGGCTTTCACACAACAATTCGCTGTGATCTGACTCACATTCAGCTCAATTTCAAGAGCTCCGGCCGCTGCTTCACGTAGCGGCGGCTCCAGCGCAATTCGGCCGCGTCTTTCAGAATGACCTTATACTCTCCGTGGAACCACGGCTGCAACTCACGAATCGCATCCAGCCGCACAAGGCTCCCACGATTTATGCGGACAAATGTCTTCGGGTCAAGCGTGCCCGAAAGAGACTCCAGCGTGCCACGCAACGTGTGCGTCTTCGCCCCGCAATGCAGGATCAAATAATTGCGATCCGCTTCGATCCACGATATCTCGCGTACCGGCACAAAGTGCGCTCGCTCATTTTCATGGACCAGCAAGCGGTCTGGAAACGAACGCTCGCGCTCCAATTGGCGCAAGAGTTCCTGAAGTTTCCCGGTGAATCCATCGCTCGCCGCCGCGTTTTGCTCTCTTGCGCGACGCAGCACCGTTCGGAAGCGCTCTTCGCCAAATGGCTTCAGCAAATAATCAAACGCTTGCACCTCGAACGCGCGCAAAGCGTATTGATCGTGCGCCGTGACAAACACCACGCGCGGCATCTCTCTCGGTGGAATCGCCTGGACGACGCCGAACCCATCCATCCCCGGCATCTGTACGTCCAGAAAAACCAGGTCCGGCCGGTGCTTCCCAATCGCCGCAATCGCGGACTCCGCACCGCCCGCCTCGCCAACCACCTGCACGTCAGGCTCCTGGCGCAGCAACCGCAGAATTTTGCGCCGCGCGGGCGCTTCGTCATCCACAACCAGCACTTGGAGCGTGTTTGAAACAGCCATTTATCCTACTCAGCTGAGAACAAAATGCCCGAGCGACACGCCATAGACTATTTCGCTTCCAATGGAATCAGCAACTTAGAAAAAAAATGCCATCTGCCGGCGGGCTTGTATTTAACCAGACGGTTAAACACGCCCTTCGCCCAGATGATACGGAACGCGCAGAGTGACTTCGGCGCCGCCTGCGGAACCGTTGGCGATGGCAAACTCTTGCTCAGCGCCATAGAGCTGCTCGAGCCGCCCCCGGATATTCGCCAGGCCCACGCCGCGGTTCATCACCGTTTCGGCGTTCAGCGATCCAAGACCCGCGCCCGTATCGGCCACCTTTAGAATCAGCGAACCGTTCTCGCGCCGCGCGCCAATCGATATATCAATACCCGCGCCGCCATCTTTTAAGCCATGCCGCAATGAATTCTCGACCAGCGGCTGCAAAATGAGTTGCGGCACAAGCGAATTTTCCAGCGCTGCATCCACCGAATACGTCACGCGCAAGTTCGATTCAAACCGCTTCTGCATGATTTGCAGATAGAGCTTCGTTATTTCCAGCTCTTGCGCCAGCGGAATTTCATGTGAGTTGGCGGTGCGCAGCGTCAGCCGCAGCAGTTCGCTCAACTGCGTCAGCATGGCGTCCGCCGCCGGCACATCCTCATACATCACCGAGGAAATTGTGTTCAAAGTGTTGAACAAAAAGTGCGGCTGCAACTGCAATCGCAAATTTTCCAACTGCGCCTGCGCCAGCTTGGCCTGCAATTCCGCCGCGGCCAGCTGCTGCGCCTGCGCGATCCGCAAACGCTGAAAGAAGTAGTACACTAGTACGATAATCGTGTATCCCAGCAAATCATTCGAGAACTCCATGGGATAGCGGAACCGCATGATTCCGTAGTCATACGTCCCTAAACCAATCCAGGGAGCTACAATCCACCGGCTCAGCGCCATCAAACTGGTGTGTAGAAAAGAAAAGGCCACTGCTGCGGGCAGATGGAATGCGACCCTCTTCACCCAACCATTCACTTTGAATAAATAAAAGTCCGCTACGCGCAGAACCAGCGGCAGCAGCAGGAAAACCGAGTAGACGCCGGTGAACTCCTCCAGAAAACGCACGGTAAACGTTCCTGGTCTCTGTCTGGAAAGATCGTCGAGGTAGTGGTAACCGAAAATCAGAACAAAGATGGCCGTGTAAACGAGAAACAGGATGAGCCATCCCTGCGCGCGCGTGAGTCCCAGGAGCCCGTCCTGCGGCGCGTGACGCGCAGGCTGCGTAGCTCGATGCGTAGTGGCTGGATTGGACATGGTGCGAAGCTCTTCTCGGATCGCCTGATTATGCTCCACAACATGGACGCTTCAAAAGGGGAGAACGAATGCGCGTGAGATTGGGGTTACGACTTGACCCGCGCGGTGGACTGTGGCTGCTGCGCGGCAATCAGAGACCTGAGCGTAGATCACCGAGGCCGGGGTCGGAATGGCGAGGAGGCTTGCCGGATCGGCTCAAGACCCGCGGCGGTGGGACATTCCGGATATCGAACTGGCGATGGTCATGGAGACCAAGGCCACCATTCCAAACGCGAGAATCACGACAACCACGGGAACCACCTTTCTTAGACACTGAACCTAAGGGCAGGTGGCCTTCCAAACTCAACACGTTTATTTTCAGCAAGATACGCAAAAGCTGGTGGAAAATCTTGTCATCAGAAGAGGACAAGTGTCAGTCACAGTGCACATATTGCCGGTTCTAGTACTGGCCAGGGAGCTCCTCAAGCTGGCTAGGAATTCCATAGGGGAGTTCGCGTGGCGGTCATGCACGGCTACACGGTTGTAGGGTTCAGACTGCGCCGACTGCGGCTCGATTTAGGCTTTGCTGAGACGAATGGAGCCGTCTCCCGTATGAACCGTCAAGGACTGCCCGCCGCCGTTCATTTTACCGTGCAGTTGCGAGTTGCTGAAGGTGCCCTCGACGGTCACCGGCAGGCCCACGCTAATGTGCCCGTCCCCCGTGCTGGCATCAATATTTGCCTGGAAGTCGCCCGGCAAGGACAAATCCACGCTGCCGTCTCCGGTGTGGATGTTCCAGCTCGAAGCCATCCGGGACCCCGGCAGAACGCGTGTGTCTACGCTACCATCGCCGGTCTTGATCAGCAGGCCGTCGAAACGCCCCGCTACCCGGATATGGCCGTCGCCGCTGTCCGCTTCGAGCTTGCCATCCAAGTCCCGCCCTTCAATCGAGCCGTCGCCCGTGCGCAGCTTGATGTCGCCCTTCAAGGTGTCCACGTTGATGCTGCCGTCGTGGGTATGCAGATCGATTGTGCCGGTCAGGCTGTTGGCGCGGACCGATCCGTCGCCCGTCTCGACCGCGACGTTCCCATTGATGGAGCTGGCTTCGACCGATCCATCTCCCGTATGTGCATTCAAATCAGCGTCTTTCGGCATGCGGACTTCAATGCGCAGGCGTCGGCCATGCGTTCCCCAGGAAAATCCCCAATGCCCTGTGACTCGCGCCACAAGCTCCACCTGGTCGCCATTCTGGTGCGACTCGATGTGCAGATTCTTGTCCAGCTCATAGCCCTCATAATCGACGCGAAACTCCACCGTCTTCGTATCCGACGTGGTTACGCGCACGCTGCCATCGTTCGTGTCAATGCGCACATTGGCGCGGCCGCTGACGGTGTAGGTCTTCGACGGCCATTCCGTGGCGCTGGCGCGTGGGGCCAGGGCCACAACCGCCAGCAGGGCGCTAGCGGCAATCCCCAAGCGAAGCACTGTCGTGCGGTTGGGATGCAATCTCATAGTTAAGAGCCTCCGTGACATGGTGACGTAGCGTTCTAACAATAGGTACGACACCTTGGTTCAAAATGTTCCCGGTTTTAGCCACCACTCGCCAGGTGTGTCCAGTTCGACCAATAGACGCCTCGCAAGACCGATCGTCTGGCCCTACAACTCCGGATGCGGCTTTCTGTCTCGTTAATCGAAATACCCTCTCGCCTACTTGTGGCCCTTGGCTGGGTGCTTCTTCCGGGAAGCGCCGGGCTTGGGGCGCAGCGCCGCAAGGAATTGCTCCGTCGGCAGAGTGTTGATGACGTCTTTCTTCTCCAGCCAGCCGCGCCGGGCCATCGTTACGCCGTGTCGAATGAACGCCAGGTTCGCCGCACTGTGCGAATCCGTCGAAATGACCACCTTCACCCCGCGGTCCTTGCACATCCGCAGGTAGACATCCTTTAAATCCAGGCGGTCGGGGTAGGAGTTGCACTCCATTGCCACGCCATGTTTGGCGCAGGCGTCCAGGATTTTTTCCATGTCGTAGTCGAGCGCATCACGGCGCAGGAGGAGCCGCCCCGTCGGATGTCCGATGATCTGAGTATAGGGATTCTCGATCGCGGCGAGCATGCGCTCGGTCATGGCAGCGCGATCCAGGTTGAAATACGAGTGAATCGAGCACACCACCACATCCAATTGCGCCAGCAAGTCGTCCGAATAATCCAGCGAGCCATCTTTCAGGATGTCGACTTCGGCTCCCGCCAATACACGAATGCCGAGCCCGCTGTCGCTCGCTTCATGAATCTTCTTGATGTGCGCCGCCATGCGCTTTTCATCCAGCCCGTTGGCAACCGTAACCGCCTTCGAATGGTCGGTGATCGCGATGTATTGGTGGCCGAGCTTTCGCGCGGCCTCGGCCATCTCCTCGACGGTATTCTTTCCATCGCTGGCCGTCGAGTGCATCTGCAAGTCGCCCTTTACATCTTTTGGTTCAATCAAGTGCGGCAGTTTGTGCGCTTCGGCGGCGGCAATCTCACCAGTGTTTTCACGTAACTCTGGCGGTATGTAGTCCAACTTCAGCTTCGCGTAGATCTCTTCCTCGGTGCGCCGCGCTACAGGCTTTTCGCCCTTGAGCGTCGCCAGCGCGTACTCGTTTAACGTCAGACCCATATCGTTGGCGCGCCCACGCAGCGCCACGTTGTGTTCCTTCGATCCCGTGAAATAGAGCAGCGCCGCGCCAAAACTTTCTTTTTCCAGCAGCCGCACGTCCACCTGCAAACCATTCTGCAGAGTGAAACTGACCTTGTTCTCTCCATGCGCCAACGTCTGATCGATCCCCGAAAACTCGAGAATGTGCTTAGCCAGTGCATCGATTTGTTTTTGCGCCGTATGCCCCGCGCCAAGCGTCACCAGCAAATCCAAGTCGCCCACCGTCTCCTTACCGCGCCGCAACGACCCCGCCGGAGTCACATCCTCCACAGCCTTCCCCGCTTTCTTGATGTGTTCGATGATCTCCGCCGCCGCCGCTTCCGCCGTGTCGATGTGGAACCGTCCCGTGGATTTCTTGAACACTTCCACGGCTTTGAGAATGTTCTGCTCGCTCTTTTCGCCGAAGCCGGGAAGGTCTCGAAGTTTGCCCTCTTTCGCGATTTTCTCGACATCCGCCACGGTCGCCGCTTTGAAGTTGGACCACAGAAACGCCACTTTCTTCGGCCCCAGCGATTGCAGTTGCAGCACATCCAAAAGCGTCGCCGGATATTTCTTAAGCAGCTTTTTGCGCAGGGCGTAATCGCCCGTCTTCACGATTTCCTGCAGGTGTTCCACCATGCGCTCGCCGATTCCCGGCAACTCCTCCAGCTTCTCCGGCTCTTTCACCAGCTGCTCGATCGATTCCGGCAATCCATCAATCAGTTCGGCGGCCTTTTCGTAACTGCGGTAACGGCCAATGATGGCGCCATCAATTTCCAGGAGTTGCGCGGTTTCGCGGAGAATGCGGGCGATCTGTTTGTTGTCCATGCGCCAGATTATAAAGCTAGAAGCCGGTTAAAAACACGCGCGCGAAGTCTGGGCAATGGAGTATCAGTTTCCGATTACCGCAGCGGGCATTTGTCTGTCACTTTTGCCAGTTTGCGAGCGGGCTGAGGTTACGTGAGGATACGCCCCGCTAGTCTTAGACCAACGTGATAAATGCGGGATATGGGCGTTCTATGCGTTTTTCGTACAAGGCATTAGTTCGTCAGGCAGGAGGATACAATGAACATAACGGAAAAGCAGGCTACTCTCACTGTTTCGTCTTGCAAGTTGTGCGCTTCAGGGAATCGGGCGGAATTTACTTCCGAGATGAACCTCCATTTCCCCGGTCGCAAAAACCTGGACAAACCCGGAATCTTTGTATTCCCGAGGGTTTTGGTCTGTTTGGATTGCGGCTCTTCGCAGTTTGCCGTCCCAGAATCCGCATTAGCGTTGCTGGCGTTGCATGAATGTGCAGGGCAAAAAAGCACCTCAACCGCGTAGTGGAGTGAGGAGAAGGTAGTTAGATCAGAAGCGGACCGCTATGTCCCGGTATTGTTTCGCCCACCAGCATCAAGAACTGAGTGAGGCGTTTGGAACGGAGGGGTTCGGCGATGTGGGTGACGACAAGTCTGGCTTGAGCTGATGTAACTCGGCTGCCGGAACTTTAAGGTCCGTATGGCCACAGTCCAGGCAGATTCGTGTGCGCTGGCAGACGTAGACGGGGCTCTGACGTAGACTCTCCATTCGGGGAAAACAAAGGCTCAATTCAGCTTCGAACGTTTCCTGATTCTTCGAACCACAGTATCTGCAAGTCATTTTCGGGTCCCCCAAGGACATTCACACTGCTGCGATGTGAATGGTCGCCAACAATGGCAGAAGAATACCACATTGACATGGTTCCTGAATAGATGTGAGGCGGTTAAGCGGCGGGGCTTTGGGCCTCATCCTCATATCCCGTGCGGTCTGTCAGTTCTGCCAGTTCTCACAGATGAATCCGGAAGCTGACAATACTGGGTTCTGCTGACCAGGCCAGCATAGCGCTCGTTACGGAGCTTCGAACGCAGGTGTTTCGGGAAAGTGGCGCTGTATCCTGTCTTGGTCCTCCGTCGAGGGGATGGCCAAATGAGCAAGCTACGGGTGCTTCTGGCGGATGACCACCCGACCATGCTTCAAATGGTAGGAAATATCGTAGAGTCCCTATTTGAGGTAGTCGGCATGGTAGCCGACGGCAAGTCTCTGTTCGAGGCTGCCACGAAGTTGAATCCCGATCTAATCGTCACTGATATTTCCATGCCGATTCTCAATGGCATCGATGCCGTCAAGGAATTGAAAAAATTCGGCTGCCGGGCAAAGGTCGTTTTCTTAACAGTCCATTCCGATCATGAGTTCGTAAGGGTTTGCTTTGAGGCGGGTGCTACTGGATACGTCCTGAAGCCACGAATGGCCAACGACCTGTTGGATGCCATGCGAGCGGCCGTCGCTGGGCACAGTTTCACCTCTCCCAATCTCACATACCGAAACTAAGACTCCCGCCATGCGATTGCGAGGGTGATTCAGTCTGAATCAGTAGGCAATGCGGGGGCGGTTTCGTTCTTTTGCTCCCGGCACGTACTCGGAACTGAGGCACAGCTGAAGTCTGTACATCCGGAACGAACCGGGATCGACATTTCCCAGAATCAGGGATTGCCGCCGCTCGCTGTGCGATAGACTCTCCTCCAGGAAGGTTCACAAATTGTCTGGATGGCAGTCTGTGTCCGCCAGATCCACTACTTGGAGGATAGAGTGAGTTTTTCGAGAATGGCAATCTTGTTCTCATTGGCCATTGGCTCTGTTTCCTCGGCGCAAACGCAAAAATATGCGCAAGCTTCAGGCGCACCAGAAAAAGTAATCATCGACACGGACATCGGCGACGACATTGACGATGCGTTCGCGATTGCGCTGGCTCTGAAAAGCCCCGAACTTGAAATTCTCGGCATTTCTACGACCTTCGGCGATACGGAGGCGCGCGCCAAAATCGTGGACCGCATCCTTGGCGAAGCTGGCCGCACCGACATTCCCGTACTCGCTGGCACGCCTACCAAAACCACCAACGTGATGAACCAGAAGCGTTACGGCGAAGGCGGTCATTTCGCGAAAGCGTCGCATCCAGACGCAGCGGACTTCATCCTCGATCAGATTCGCCGCTATCCGGGCCAGATCACACTGATTGCTATCGGTCCATTGATGAATATTGGAGCGCTCATCGACAAGGACCCCGCAACCTTTCTCAAGCTGAAGCGCGTAGTCATGATGGGTGGCTCGATCGAGTGTGGCTATGGCGAGCTTTGGTTCTGTCCTCAGCGCGGGCCTGATGCGGAGTGGAACATCATCAATGACATCCCTTCCGCCAAAAAACTCTTTCTTTCCGGCGTGCCGCTCTACGTGATGCCGCTGGACTCCACGCAATTGAAGCTGGACGAGACCAAGCGCGCCTACCTCTTCAAACAGGGGACTCCGCTGACGGACGCGTTGACGCTGCTCTATCACGAGTGGGGCCAGCAAACGCCCACTCTCTTCGATCCCGTGACCGTGGCCTACATCCTCGATCCCAAAATATGCCCCGTCCAACCCATGCACATTCGCGTAGACGACAAAGGTTTTACTCGCCGAGAAGAGGGCGCTCCCAACGCGCAAGTCTGCATGCGTTCGGACGCCGACGCGTTTTTTCGTCTGCAAATTGGCCGCTTCGTCGAACAGAAGCAGTGAGTAGTGAGCAGTGAGTAGTAGGGGCAATGCAACATTCGGGACGGGGCAAGCAGGTCGGGGAAAAGCACAAGAGAAAAGACTTTACACAGAGGACGCAGAGTCCACAGAGGCCACAGAGAGCACGGAGAAAACAAAGAGAATCGAACCGAGCCGGCGCCATCATCTTTTCCTTTACTTCCCTTACTTCCTTTACTTCATCTACCTCCCCAAACAAAAAAAGACCGGCAGAGGGGCGCACTCTGCCGGCCGAATGATGCCTTGTTCAGTTACGCTGGTTTTTGCACGTTCGCTGCCTGGGGGCCTTTCGGTCCCTGGACAATTTCGAACTCTACCGCATCTCCTTCCTGCAAAGTGCGGTAGCCATCCCCCACAATCGCGGAATAATGAACAAAAACATCTGGACCATCCTCGCGCCCGATGAAGCCATACCCTTTCGAGTTATTAAACCACTTGACGGTTCCTTGCACCTATATGCTCCTCCTGATGGAGACCTGGATGTTTCTCTCGGCGGCTAAATTGGCACAAAAACTGCCGCCGCGTGCAATAAATTGCGCGGAGTGTACCAGAATGAGGCATTCAGTCAAGTGAGCATTCTTTTTCTCTGTGTCAAAAAAAGAACGATTTTCTGAGTATAAAAACGTTTCAGTGCGAGATTCCTGATTTTATGGAACGGATTTAGTTCGATAGGCGTCCGCAACTCCAAGCGAATACAGGGTTTGTTGCGACAGGTGGTCAAAGTGAAATGTTTGTTTCACTTGGACGATTTTCCGCACAAAATCGACTCATTTCTCGGCGGAAGACTGCGTCGAATAGCTTACGGGGCGCAAAATCTCGAAGAGATTGTTGTAGTCGTCGGTCCAAAGACGCAAGTTTGAAGGTGCGATAATCGTTTGGCTACCGGAAAAAGTCTCCGGCACATTCAGAAAGTGCTGGTTTCGTGTTACGAGGACCCAATCGGCGGAGGAAATCAGTTGCATGATGTCTTCGTCGCTGGCGATGAGGCGCGTTGCGTAATCCGCGTCCTCGGCGAGCAGTTTTACTACAGGCGCGAGGTTCAGGTATGTGTTTGAGGTGTGCACGGCCAGGATGCCGTCGGCCTTCAGATGCCGGAAATACACGGCGAACGCCTCTTTCGTGAGCAGGTGGACCGGAATGGCGTCGCCGGAGAAGGCATCGACGGCCAGTACATCGAATTGCTGCGACGGTTCGTTTTCGAGCGATAGCCGCGCATCACCCAAAATGATTTCGGACTTTGCCGGACTTTGTTTCAGAAATGTGAACCATCCGTTGGCGATCTGGGTGACTTGCGGATCGATTTCGTAGAAGCGAAACGAATCGCCCTGCTTTCCGTACGCCGCCAGCGTTCCCGCGCCCAGGCCGATGACTCCGACGCGCTTTGGGCCGTCGTCGCAGCAGAATCGCAGAGCCAGGCCCACGCCGGATTTGCGGCCGTAGTAGGTTGTGGGATTACGATTCTCGGGGAACGTTAGATACTGCGCGCCGTGCTGGATGGTTCCGTGGATCAAGCTGCGGTAGGGAAGTTGGCGGCCCACGGAGAAGTCCTGAATGCGCAGCGCCCCATAAAAATTGCGCATCATGGCGACAGTGCCATCGCGCGTGGAACGCACGCTGGAGACGAGCACGACGCACATCGTCACGGTCACAGCGGGCCAGAAGATGCGCGCCGACCATCCTTCGTGCCACAAAACGATGGAGCCCAGAATGGCCGCGAACAACAAAACGATGGGGAGTTCGTAAATTCCAGAAAAAATGTGGGGAGCCAGCAGGCCCACGCACGCTGCGCCAAGCGCGCCACCCAGCGCGATGATCAGGTAGAACGATGTGAGAAAGCGTACCCCAGGCTTTCGTTGCACGAGTTCGCCGTGGCAAAAAAGACAAACAACAAAGAGCGCGGCGCAGAAGAGGGGAACGCTGATCTGGATGGCGTGGGTGATGGAAGAATCGTGGATTGCGTAACCGGCTGCGCCAAGCGCGACGGCGAGGAGTCGCGTAACAAGCCAGCGCGAATAGAACCGATGCTTGGCGAAGACCATTGCAAACGTGAGCAAGTACAGCGCGAGCGGAAGAACCCACAAGAGCGGTACAGGCGCGACGTTTTCCGAGAGATGATTCGTGACGGAGAGAAGCATCATCGAGCCGCAAGCCGAGAGACCCAGCCAGAGCAGCTTGGTGCGAATCGCCGGTGAAGCTTTTTCGTTTGCTACGTCAGGTGCGACGTCGGTTACAAGCGCAGTTGTCGCGTTGCTGCGGCTGATCCAGGCTGCAAGCGTGCAGCAGATGGCGAAGAGACCGTAGACCGTGGACCAGAGGATGGATTGTTGGCGCGAGGAGAGACGTGGCTCGATGAGAAATGGAAAACTCAGGAGAGCGAGCAGGGAAGCAAGATTGGAAAGAGCGAAGAGGGGATAGGGCGAGCGGCCGGGTGCGCGGCGCGCGTACCACGTTTGCAGCAGCGGGCTTGTGGCGCTGAGCAGAACGAACGGCAAGCCGATGGAAAAGGTGAGGAGGCCGAGGATGCGCCAAGCGGGATCGATTTGGATGTGAGTGCTCCAGAAAGCTTGCGGGGCGATCGGCAGCCACAGGAGACTGACGAGCAGCAGGCCGAGGTGGAGAACGGACTGACGTTGGGGCGGAAGCCGGCGCGTGGTTGCGTCGGCATAAAGATAGCCGAGGAGGAGAGCGGTTTGAAAAAAAACAAGACATGTGGCCCAAACGGCGGCCGAGCCTCCGAACCAGGGGAGAATTAATTTTGCGAAGAGCGGTTCGATGAGGAAGAGAAGAAATGCTCCGAGAAAAATTGTCTTGGCGAAAAGCAGCCGCTGCCATCGCGATAAAGCATCAGGGGAATCGGTAGAACTGGGCATACACCGCGCGGAATCAGGAGCGGACAAGGAAGCGCAGATAGTACAGGATTCCGGCGATGGATTTGCCGTCGCGGATTTTGTTGCGGCGAATCATTTGTTCGATCTCGCCGTGCGTGAAAGCTTTCACGGTGATTTTTTCGTCTTCTTCGGGCTCGGCTTCGCCTAGCGTGAGATCTTCGGCAAGGAGGATGTACATGCGCTCTTCGAGAAAACCAGGTGTGGGAAAAATGTCCAGGAAGACGTGAAAGCGTTTGGCGCGGTAGCCGGTTTCTTCGATCAGTTCGCGGGCCGCGGCTTTACGCGGATTTTCGCCATGATCAATGCGGCCGGCGACGAGTTCCCAGAGAAACTGGCGGGTGGCGTGGCGATACTGGCGAATCATGACGATGCGGCCATCGGGCAGAGCGGGGAGAATCACGACGGAGCCGGGGTGCGTGATGACTTCGCGCGTGACGCGCAGGCCGCTGGGTTCGATGATTTCATCGCGGCGAATGCCGAAGACCGGGCCCTTGTAAATCATCTTGCTGCGAAGGACTTTGGCCGTGATGCGGCTAGGTGCTTTGGGCGGCATAGTGCGTACGTTTTCTCCGGCGATATCATACACTGTAGGGGCACGATATATCGTGCCCCTACACTCTGCTCGCGGTGGCGAGCGGAGGTAGAATGCGGTCCCTACAGAAAATTTCGCAATGCCTATCAACACCATCATCGTGGATGACGAGAAGCCGGCGCGGGAGGAGCTCGCGTTTTTGCTGAAGGCGTTTCCTGAAATCAACGTCATCGGGCAAGGGAAGAACGGCGTGGAAGCCGTGGCCTTGATCAAGGAGCACTCGCCGGATCTCGTTTTTCTGGATGTGCAGATGCCAGGGCTCGACGGGTTTGGCGTGCTGAAAAAGATCGTCGAGCGGAAAATGAAGATGCCGCACGTGGTGTTTGCGACGGCGTTTGATCAGTACGCGGTGCAGGCTTTTGACGTGAATGCCGTGGACTATGTGCTGAAGCCATTCGACAAGGCGCGCATCGCGAAAGCCATTCAGCGTGCGCGAAAAATGTTGGACAACCAAACGTCGACGACGGAACGGCTCGAACAGCTCGTGAGTCAGCTTGGCGCGGCGAAGAGTACGCCGCAAAAGGTGAAAGTGCTGGTGCAATCGCAGCAGCGGCTGCTGCTGGTCAATGGCGAGGACATTATTTTTGCGACGACCGACGGCAGTGCCATTGTGGTCGTGACGCGCGAAGTCGAAGGCTCGTCAAACTATCGCACGCTGGAAGAGTTGAACGAGACGCTCGATTCCGAGTCGTTCTGGCGGCCACACCGCTCGTTCTTGGTGAACACGCAGCACATCAAGGAAGTCGTGCCGTGGTTCAACTCGACGTTCATCCTGAAAATGAACGACAAAAAATCCACCGAAGTCCCCGTAAGCCGCGTCCAGGCCAAGCGCCTCCGCGAGCTGTTTAAACTATAGCGAGTAGACATGCCCGGTGATGTAGCGCGTTCGCCCTTGTATCCTCGTACTGTCGTTGGTGTTTTGTGCTTTCTCGTGTTCTTGGGTGTCGGTATAGAAATAGTCGGCTTCTCGAACACGGACGAATCTCTACATCCCATAAGGAAGCTGAATCCGATCTTGCAAACTTTAGGCGGAGCAGGCATTGCTTTAACGGTTGTCTCTCCAATCCTCGCGCTCTATGCCTTATCCAGAGTTCGTGCGGCGACTCATCAAAGCGACAGCAAGCCGGTCGCGGTATTGATCTGGGCGATGGTCATACTTGCTGTTCTTCTTTCGCTGGCTGAGAGCATGTGGACATGCAGCGGCCATCCGACGTGGTACCAAGGCTATCAAGGCTATCAAGGCTATCAAGGCTATCAAGGCTAGGGAAGTCTCTTCGCACCTTCGCTTGTTGTAATCAAAGGATTGTCGGCGAAGTTTCCGAAAGTGTGACCTCAATTTCAGCCGCAGTGGATGGTGAAGCCGATTTTTTGCATGAGCTGAGTTGGAGACTCGATGTGGAGCTCGACCCAGCCGGTGAAATTCTGGAACTGCGGAGTATTGGCGCCTAGTTGCCAGTCGTCGTAGATTGGAGTGGAGCGGCCGCCGCCGGGCAAATCCGCGGTGCGCGTGCCGTTCAAGCGGCCGCCATCGCTGCGGACGAAGGTGTAGGTGATTTGTGTGGGCTCATTGGCGATCACGCCCCAGCCAAATTTCAGGGCGACGGGGCAACCGCCGCTGTATTGGAAGCCCTGAGAAAGCTGTCCATTGGCGCGAAGAGACGCCCCGCCAATGCGAATGGAAACAGCGGCAGGTCCTCCGCAGTGGATGGTGAAGGCGATTTTTTGCGAGACCGGGTTAGGCGATTCGATTTGCAACTCGACCCAACCATGGAAATTCTGAAATTCCGGAATGTTGGCGCCGAGTTGCCAGTCGTTGTAGATCGGCGTGGAGCGGCCACCGCCCGGCAAATTCGCGGAGAATGAATTGGTCTGACGTCCGCCGTCGCTGCGGACAAAGGTGTATTGGATCGACGTCGGCTCATCGCTGATCACGCCCCAACTGAATTTTAGAGCGACGGGGCAGGCGCCGGTGTATTGAAAGCCTTGGGCAAGTTGTCCATTGGCGCGGAGCGACGCCCCGCCGATGCGCACGGTGGCGCTTGCCGTGGCGGCTATGACGAAACATGCGACTAGCAGGAGAATAAAGCGTGGCAGGTGGGTTGGCTTGAGTGGTGTCATGTGATCTCCTCGATTGCCCCAAGGGGTCCGGGGTCTAGGTGGGGCTTTGGGGCGCAGTTTAACACGCTCACTTACACGATTAGTGATAATCTTGCCATTCGCGTTTCACAAGCAATCGCGCCTGTTTGAATTGTTGTGCTTTGAAGCAGGAGCTGAATGCCACTCTACACTTTCATCGTCGACTATAAAGGCTTCATATGTGTGCAGCAGGCGTCGGGCAACACGGTGGAAGAGGCCTTGGAAAGCTGGGCCGAACTATTTAAGCTCGGCGATCCTGACGGCCTTCCCGGAAACCGAAATGAAATTGCCGACTCTCTCTCGAACGACGTGCCGACTCCGTTAAATGGAGTTCGAAATGTTTGGTGTGTTACTCAGAGTGTTTCTGGAAAACTCGAATTGATGAACATTATCGAGACTTGTCAACAACTCGAAAACGAAAAGAAGCCGGGCTGAAGCCCGGCGCTACGTGAGATACGTGGTCGTGTGTTAGCATTCTGCGTACCGCGCGTACACTTTAGACGATGGATTTTTCGCTTAACGACCACCAAAAACTGATACGGGATACGGTTCGCCAATTCATGGAGGCGGAAGTGCGGCCTTCGGTGAAGCAGCGCGACCGCGAAGAGCGTTTTCCTGCCGAAGAAATCAAGAAACTGGCCGAGCTGGGCTGCTGCGGGATGATGATTCCCGAAGAGTGGGGCGGGCCAGGGCTCGACACGCTTTCGTATGTGCTGATGCTGGAGGAAGTGGCGCGCGTGGATGCGGCGATGGCGACCTCGCTGGGTGTGACCAACTCCGCAGTGCAAGTGCCGCTGATGAAGTTTGGTAGCGAAGAGCAGAAGAAGAAATATTTGCGTCGGCTGACGACGGGAGAAATCCTTGGCGCATTTTGTTTGACGGAGCCGGCGGCGGGTTCGGATGCGGCTGGGATTCAGACGCGTGCTGTTGCGGTGCAGCGCGTCGGCTCGGGGCTCGGAACTAGATCGTCTCCTGTTCCTGCCTTCGCACCCGCAGCAGATGCGGGCTGGAGCGGAGCGCCTCTGGGCACGCCGAGCGGCGACGTCTATCGCTTGAATGGCACGAAGACCTGGGTGTCGAACGGGCACGTCGCGGGATTGTTCATCGTGTTTGCGAAGACGGATCCGGATGCGGGCGGCAAAGGGATTAGCGCGTTTCTGGTTGAGCCGAGTTTTCCTGGGTTCAAAGTTGGGCGGCACGAGGAGAAGATGGGTCAGCGCAGCACGCCGGCCGTTGAGATTTTGCTGAATGATTGCGAAGTGCCACGCGAGAACCGGCTGGGCGAAGAAGGGCAGGGGTTGAAGATTGCGCTCAGCGCGCTGGATGGCGGACGGATCGGGATTGCGGCACAGGCGCTGGGGTTGGCGCAGGGGGCGCTGGACGAGTCGGTGAAGCATGCCAAGGCGCGGCGAGCGTTTGGGAAGTCGATTGGGGAATTTCAGGCGATTCAGTGGATGCTGGCGGACATGCAGACGGAGATCGAGGCGGCGCGCGGGCTGGTCTATCACGCGGCGTGGCTTAAGGATACGCATCCGGGGAAGCTGGGAGCGGCAGCGTCGAAGGCGAAGTTGTATGCCAGTGAGATGGTGAACCGGGTGGTGGCGAAGGCGGTGCAGATTCATGGGAGCTCGGGGTATTCGCGGGAGTCGGATGTGGAGCGGATGTATAGGGATGCGCGGGTAATTACGATTTATGAGGGGACTAGCGAGATACAGAGGACGATCATTGCGCGGGAGATTTTGAAGTAAAGGAGGCATAGGAAGTGGAGGAGGTTGAGGATTCGGAGGTACCCCCTCCCCCGGGGGTTTTGCGTAGCTGTTGATTCTAAAAGAGATTATGTTGTTTAGAATCAACACTTACATAAGTGCGGATTCTAAAGGACTTAGACGTTTCACGGGGAAACGGCCTGGAAGATGAGCGCGATGATACTCAAGCCGTATAGTACCATAAGAGTTACAGATTGTCAAGGGGAAAAGGGGATTTTTGCTCAGAGGGCGTGGAGTACATCGAGGAATCAGACCGAAGCGAAGAGAGATTCCTCACTGCGCAGGCCGACCGCTTCGCAGGAGCGAAGCGGAAACAAAAAGCGTCGGCCTGCTTCGTTCGGAATAACGGTTGGGTTGGCGGATCGGCTGGCTACGAGACGGGGAGACACGGGTGACGACAGGGGCTGAGGGGAAGAAGAGGGGGCGGGTGATTAGCGGGATGCGGCCTACGGGGAGGCTGCATATTGGGCATTATTTTGGGGCGCTCGAGAATTGGGTGCGGTTGCAGAATGAGACCGTCGCGGGTGGCGAGGCGAGGGAGGGGCAAGCCCCTCCCCTACAGGGGCAAGGCGACATCTCGGACAAAGACGGGCACGGCAGTGCCGTGCCCCTACGAGGCGCCGAAAAGGCGTATGAGTGTTTTTACTTTATTGCGGATTGGCATGCGTTGACTAGCGACTATGCGGATACGTCGGGTGTGGCACAGAACACGATTGAGATTATGACGGATTATCTGGCGGCGGGGCTCGATCCGGAGAAGTCGGTGATTTTTCAGCAGTCGTTGGTGCCGGAGCATGCGGAGTTGCATTTGTTGTTGTCGATGGTGACGCCGTTGAGTTGGTTGGAGCGGGTGCCGACGTATAAAGAGGCGTTGGAGCAGGTGAAGGATAAGGACCTGCACAATTACGGGTTTTTGGGGTATCCGTGTTTGCAGACGGCGGATATTGTGATTTACAGCGAGGACGGAGCACAGCTCTACGTGCCAGTGGGGGAGGATCAGGTTTCGCATGTGGAGTTGAGCCGAGAGATCGTTCGGAAAAGCAATCTGCATTGGGGATTGGAAATAGATCGACAAGCTTTGCAAAAGGCTATTGTTGATGGGTATGTCAAAGTTTCCGCGATTTTCGACGGGAGTGGCCCGGAGGATCTGAAAGCCGTTCACGATTTTCAGGCTGGTGATGCCTTAACTCTGGATAATTTGGAAAGCCGCGTGAAGCGTTGGGTTAACGAGATCGGAATTGAAAATTGGCATGTCAAGTTCAAAGGGTTCGCCGAGAATTATGTTCGCCGTAAGGACGTTCTCGTCGAGCCGGGCGTGATGCTGACGAAGACGCCGCGGATTCCTGGGTTGGATGGGCGGAAGATGTCGAAGAGTTATGGGAATGCGATTACGTTGAGCGAGACGGATGAGGAGATACGGAAGAAGACGAAAGTGATGGTGACGGACCCGGCGAGGAAGAGGCGGACGGATCCGGGAAATCCGGACGTGTGTCCGGTGTACGACTGGCATAAACTGTTCTCGGCGGGAGAGGCGGGGCGGTTGGAGTGGGTGCGGGCCGGGTGCACGACGGCGGGGATTGGGTGCATTGAGTGTAAGGCGGCGATGGCGGAGAATTTGATTCAGTGGATTGGGCCGGTGCGGGAACGGCGAGTGAAGTGGGAGAACGATAAGAAGGGTGTCGTCGAGATGATTGACGACGGGTCGAAGCGGGCGCGGGTGGAGGCGAAGAAGACGATGGAGAGGGTGAAGGAGGCGGTGTTTGGGTGGGAGAAGAAGAAGGCGGAGGTAATGAAGTAGCGGAGTAAAGAAGTAAAGACGAAGAAAAAGATAACACAGAGACGCAGAGGGCGCAGAGGAAAGAGAAGAGAGATTTCTCGCTTCGCTTGAGATGACGGTGGTTGGGTTGAGCGATTGAAGTTGGAACGAAAACACAGAACGAAGAGCACAACCAGGATTGGCTGTGCCACCAAAGAGGGAAGAGAACAGAAGGAAAGAATGGCGACGCCGGGGAATAAGTTGACGCGGGATGTGGCTTACAAGGTGAACATACCTTTGTATGAGGGGCCGCTGGACTTGCTGCTTGATTTGATCAAGAAGCAGGAGATGAATATTCATGATATTCAGATTTCGTTGATCACGGCGCAGTACCTGGAATATTTGCACAAATTGGAAGAATTGAATGTGGATGTGTCGGCGGATTTTATTTATATGGCGGCGACGCTTATCTACATCAAGTCGAAGATGCTTTTGCCGCCGGATCCTTTGGGCGCGGAAGAGGGGCCGGAGGGTGATCCGCGGGCGGAATTGGTGCAGCGGCTGGTGGAGCACGAGAAATTCAAGAATGCGGCGCAGCTTTTGTATCAGAAGCAGCAGATTGAAGAGAACGTCTGGTCGAAGCCGGACAAGTCGCTTTATAACGACGAGGGGACGGAAGGCGAGCTGGTGGTTTCGCTCGTGGATTTGGTGAAGGTGTTTCAGCAGGTTTTGGAGCGGCGGAAGGAGATTACGCGGATAGAGTTGCACCACGAGCAGTTTACCGTAGCGCAGATGATTGCGGCGCTGCGGGCGCAGATTCTGGCAAGCGCGGATAACATAGTGAATCTGATTCAGTTTTTTGAGGCTTGTCCGTCAAGGCACGCGATGATTGTGGCGTTTCTGGCGGTATTGGAGATGGTGAAATTGCAGGCGGTGGGGCTGGCGCAGGAGAAGCAGTTTGGGGAGATTGTGGTGAAGAAGGGGAAGAGTTTTGATGTGATTTTTGATGAGGCGGGCGGGATAAAGCAGATTGATGAGGAGTATAAGTAGAAGAGGTTGACAGTCGACAGTTGAAAGTCGAAGGAAAAAGATTTTACACAGAGGGCACGGAGAGCACAGAGGACACAGAGAAGAGCGGGGAGAAGAAAAAGGTAACGCAGAGGCGCAGAGTTAACAGAGTCAGCGCGGAGAGAAGAAAGACGAAGAGAGACGAAGAGAGATTCGCCGCTTCGCTCGGAATGACGGGTCGGCGAATGGATCGACGGCGGCAAGTGGACACGAGGCAAGCATGACGAATGAAGAGAGAAAAGCGGCGTTGGAAGCGATTATTTATGCGGCGGATGAGCCAGCTACGATTGAACAGCTGGCGAAGGCGCTGGGGGAGGAGAAGCTTATTGTACAGGCTTCGCTGGATGAGTTGGTAGCGAGCTACGGGTCTGAAGAGCGGGGGATTGAGATTCGGGCGGTGGCGGGCGGGTACAAGCTGTATACGAAGCCGCAGCAGCACGATGTGGTGCGGAGATTTATCAAGAGTTTGCGACCGCCGCTGCGGTTAACGATGCCGGCGCTGGAGACGCTGGCGGTGATTGCGTACAAGCAGCCGGTGACTTCGCCGGAGATTTCTGAGATTCGCGGGGTGAATACTTCGGGAGTGATCAGCACGCTGTTGGATAAGCGGTTGATCACGACGGCGGGACGGAAGGAAGTGATTGGGCGGCCGATTCTGTATAAGACGTCGAAGGAATTTTTGATGCGGTTTGGGTTGAGCGATTTGGAGGAGTTGCCGAGTTTGAAGGAGTTTGAGGCGCTGGCGCGAGAGGCGTTGGGAAGCGATGAGGGAGTGGCGCCGGGGTCGGGCGAGGAGTATCGCGAGGTCGAGGTTGCGGTTGCGGAGAGCGCAGCGGCCGAGACTACGGCGGCGGAAGAACACAGGCTTGAGAGCGCGGCCGAGGCGATTGAGCATGTCCGAGAGGAACTCGCCGAGGCGGAAGCGTTTCGTGAGCATGAGGCGCTGGCGACGAGCGAGGGGATGCCTTCGGGGCAATTGGATGAAGACCCACCACCGCCGGTGGTGAAATCGACGGCAGCGGGAGAATGAAAGCAAAAGGATAAGAGCAAAGATAACGCGGAGGCGCAGAGGACACAGAGATTCGCAGAGGATTCGGTGAGCAGGGATCGGCATACGATTTTCCGATTTGCAGCCGGCGGGCTCGGAATACTATTGGCTTGGCTTGGTTATCAGACGCTGACACATCCTTCGCCGTGGTCAGTTCTGAACCATTTTCTGTCTGTGATGTTCATGGTTTTGTGCCCTCCATGCCTTCTAACCTTCTCTCTCCTTGACGTGGAGCTGGGGACTTTTGGTGTATACCTCGTCTGGGTAGGGGTAGCGTTTCTTAATGCCGCGCTCTATGCGGTCATTGGCTTGGCATACGTGCGTATGCGACAAAAGCGTAGTGGAGAGGAAAGAGATAAGACGCACACTGCCTAAAAAACGAAGAGTACTGGAACCGCTTTCGACAACATACCGGTCTGGTGCTCATGATTCTTGGGAACCAAAGCGGGTTGGGCTCCGTACTGAAGGAGGGCGGCAGGCCGCTTCAAGAGACGGACAAGAGTTCGAGAAGGAGAAATCATGAACAAGATAAAGACATTCGTACGGGGCTGGATACCAGGGGCGGTTTGTGTGGCGGCGATTTTGCTGGTGGCTGGTGTGCCTGCGCGGGCGCAGGGGGAGAAGCGGACGGTCTTTGCTCAGGGCGATTTTCACTGGCAGGGGAACTTGAAAGCTGGGCAAACGCTGGAAGTGATCAATCGTAATGGGGAGATTGCGGCGAGCAAGGCTTCCGGAGATGCGGGGCGTGTAGAAGGCATTAGGAAGGGAAGTGAGGACGACCGGGAATTTTTTATCGAACTTGTTGAGTACGCGGACGGCGTTACGATTTGCGCGGTGTATGCGAAGGACAAGGCGCCTGGGCGGTGCCATCGCGGGGGCGTTTCGTCGGAGTCGAACAATTGGAACTGGGGCGGGTATCACGCGAAGATCAGTTTTGACGTGCAAGTGCCGCGCGGCGTACGGTTTCATGCGTTAACGACGAACGGGGCTGTGCATTGCGTTAGGTTGGAGAGTGTGGTGGAGGCTGCGACGACGAACGGCGACGTGGAAGTGTCAACGAGCGAATGGGCTTCGGCGAAGACGACCAATGGTGGAGTGCGCGTGTCCATGGGCAACGCGAAATGGAGCGGCGAGTTGGAGGAGAAGACAACGAATGGCAGTGTGGATGTGACGCTTCCAGGTTCCGCGGAATTCAAAGTGGAGGCGGCGACGACCAATGGCGGGATCAGCACGGATTTTCCGATTAGCGTGCAGGGGAAATTTAGTTCGAAGTCGCTTTCCGGAACGGTGGGCGGAGGCGGGCGGGAGTTGAAAGTAGCGACGACGAACGGGGGGATTGAGTTGAAGAAGAGCTGAAGAGGGCTGGTTTTTCATTTAAGCGACAGTGCCAGAAAGACGGGCGCGGCAATGCCGTGCCCCTACGGGACAAAACTGAATGCAAGAGAGATTGCAGAAGATTATTGGACGGGCGGGGATTGCTTCGCGGAGGCATGCGGAGCAGTTGATATTGAGCGGGCAGGTGCGGGTGAACGGAGTGGTAGTGCGGGAGTTGGGGACCAAGGCGGACCCTGCTACCGACAAGATTGTCGCGGCTGGGCGGACGGTGGGAGTGGGGACGGCCGCGCAGAGGAGTATTTATTTGGCTTTGCACAAGCCGCCGGAAGTGGTTTCGGCGATGGCTGATCCCGAGGGGCGGAAGACTTTGCGGAATTGCTTGCGAGGGTTGCCGGAGCGCGTGTTTCCGGTGGGGAATTTGGAGTATGCGTCGTCGGGGTTGGTGTTTTTGACGAATGATGGGGATTTGGCGGCGGAGATGTTGAAGAACTGGGCGCAGATCGAGCAGGTGTATCACGTCAAAGTCAAGGGGATGCTGACGCTGGCGGATTTGGACCGGTTGGGGAAGGAAATTGGGTTGAAGATGAAGACGGTGCGGCAACCGGATGCTACGCGGGGGCGAGCGGCGAATTTTTGGTACGAAGTGACAATGCGGGATTCGAAGAAGGAAGAGTTGCGGCGGGCGTTGATGAAGGAGATGCATCCGGTGGAGAAGTTGATGCGGATTGGGTTGGGATCATTGACGGTAGAGGGATTGCCGCGGGGGAGATATAGATTGCTTGCGGAGAAGGAAGTAGCTGAATTGAGGAAGAGCGTGGCTGGGAAGAAAGATGGCGGGGCGGGCGAGGAAAAAAGAAAAACATTTACACAGAGGTCGCAGAGTTCGCAGTGGACACAGAGAAGAGAGAGGAAGACGTCGGGTTGATCGGGACGTGAGGAGCCAACGTGAAATACTACTGCGTCGTGGAAGTGGATACGACTGATCCGAGTTGGGTTCCTGCCTATGTTCAGAATGTGACGAAATTGGTTGAGGCGCGGGGTGGTCGATATCTTACGCGCACGTCGGCGCTGGAGAAGATTGAAGGTGAGCGCGCGCTGCCGCAGATTTTGGTGATTCTCGAGTGGCCTTCGAAAGAGAGTGCGATGGCTTTCTATGCGAGCGAAGATTACAGGCCGTATCGCGAGAGCCGCATCGCAAGAGCTAAAAATGAGTTTTTGTTGGCGGCGGGCGAGGACGTCGCTGGAGTAGCGCAGATCGCCGAGTAGAACAGGCGCGAGTGCTGACTCGTGCGTTGTTGCGGACCATTACACATGGCAGCAGAGAGATTGCAGAAAATAATGGCTGCTTGCGGGGTGTCGTCACGGCGCAAGGCGGAAGAGATAATTTTAGCCGGCCGCGTGACGGTGAATGGCACGGTTGTGCGCGAATTGGGGACGAAGGCGGATATTGAGAAGGATGCGATTTGCGTGGAGGGGGCGGCGATCGCGCGGCCGGAGAAGTTGCTTTATTTCATGTTGAACAAGCCGAAGGGGTATGTGACGACGGTGAGCGATCCGGAGGGGCGACCGACGGTGGTAGATATTGTGGGGAAGAGCGTGGGACGTGTGTATCCGGTTGGGCGACTGGATTACGCGAGCGAAGGGTTGCTGCTATTGACGAATGACGGGGCGCTTGCAGAGCGAATGATGAAGGCCGGGGAGCACATGCCGAAGACGTATTTGGTGAAGGTTAGCGGGAAGCCAGATGAAAAGAGAATTGAGAGACTGAGGGCGGGGATTGTGATTGAGTTGGAGGATGGGCGGAAAGTGAAGACTTCGCCAGCGAAGATACGGTTGTTCGAGGATGGCGAGAATCCGTGGTACGAGGTGGTGTTGATTGAGGGGCGGAATCGGCAGATACGGAGAATGTTTGAGCGTGTGGGACACTTGGTGGAGAAGATTCGGAGGGTGAGGATGGGGCCGCTGGTTTTGGATTTGGAGCCGGGGAGATTTCGGGCTTTGAGCGGAAGGGAAGTAGAATTGTTGAAGAAGGCGGCGGGTTCGAAATAAGGGGAAAAAAGAGTTTTATACAGAAGGCACGGAGAGCACAGAGGACACAGAGAAGAGCGCGCTAGAGATGCGAGAATAGAATGGAACGCGATAACAAACTTCGGCGCGCGAGGGGCGGATAGGATTCGATGACGCGGACGATTGAAGAGTTGATACCGGATTACATTCGAGGGCTGCCGGTGTATGTGCCGGGGCGGCCGATTGAGGAAGTGGAGCGCGAGCTGAAGATTCATGCGGTGAAGCTGGCGTCAAACGAAAATCCGCTGGGGCCGTCGCCGAAGGCGATGGAGGCGGCGAAGAAGGCGCTGGCCGAAGCGCACCGCTATCCGGACGGCGGGACGCATGTACTGCGGGAGACGCTGGCGGCGCGGACGGGTCTTGCGGCGGAAGAGCTTTTTGTGGGGCTGGGATCGAGCGAGATTATTGATTTGGCTTCGCGGGTGCTTTTGCGGCCTGGACTGCAGGGGATGACGTCGCACGGGAGCTATGCGCCGTTTTCGGTGGCGATAAGGGCGAGCGGGGCGGAGTTGGTGCTGGTGCCGCAGAAGAATTTTGCGTTTGATTTAGAGGCGATGGCAAAAGCGATCACGTCGAAGACGGGCGTGGTTTATCTGGCGAATCCGAACAATCCCACAGGGACGGCGTTTAGTTTAGCGGAGTTGGAGGAATTTCTCGGGCGCGTGCCGGAGAGCGTGCTGGTGGTGCTCGATGAGGCGTACGTTCACTATGCGCCGAGCTTGAACCGGCGAAAGTCGGAAGAGATTTTTCGGCGGAGAAGGAATCTACTGATTTTGCGCACGTTTTCGAAGGTGTACGGGTTGGCGGGGATGCGCATCGGGTTTGCGATCGGGCGGCCGGAGCTTCTGGCGGCAATGAACAGGTTGAAGACGCCGTTCAACACTTCGGGAGTGGCGCAGGCGGCAGCGCAGGCGGCGATCGATGACCGGGAGCACGTCACGCGGTGCATTGAGACGAACGCGAGCGAACGAAAACGATTGAGCGAGGGTTTGGCAAAGCTGGGGCTGCGTCCGGTGCCGAGCGAGACGAATTTTGTGTTTATGAATGTGGGGCCGGAGGCGAAAGAGATTTGCGAAGAGTTGCTGCATGCGGGAGTGATTGTACGGCCGCTGGGATGGATGGGGTTTCCAGAGGCGATACGAATTTCGGTTGGGACGACGGAAGAGAATGGGAAGTGCCTGGCGGCGATGGCGGAGATATTGGCAAAACGCGCGAGAAAAGGCGAGTTGGCGGCACGATGAGAGTGTTGTTGCCGGATGGCGTGAGCGCGACGGCTGATCCGATTCTGGAAATTCTCAAACAATACAAAACCATAGCGGTCGTGGGATTGTCCTCTAATCCTGCGCGGGCTAGCTATGAAGTGACGGAGTACATGCATAGGGCGGGATATCGGATTATTCCAGTGAATCCGAACGAGACGGAAGTGCTGTGCGAGAAGAGTTACGCGCGGTTGGAGGATGTGCCTGAGAAGATTGGGATAGTGGATGTGTTTCGAAGGGCAGAGGATGTGCCGCCGGTGGTGGAGGGTGCGATACGGGTTGGGGCAAAGGTGGTTTGGATGCAGTTGGGAATTGAGAATGCGGAAGCGGCGGAACGGGCGAGGGCGGCGGGGTTGATTGTGGTAGAGGATGCTTGCATTTTCGTGGAGCATCGGAGGAGGGTGGGGGAGTTGGGGTGAGGTAAGAAGTCAATCTAAGAGACATGAGTCGCCCGCGCGGATTTTGTTGCGTGGGATTTTTATTTTGTACAAACAAAATGCGCGGTGACGTAGCGACCTTGCCTCGAAAGGGCGCAATGATTGCGCCACTACAAGGGCGGGTTGTTAAAGGGGGAGAGGGAAGAGTTCGAGATTGCGTTTGCCGGGAAGGACGACGGCGAGGAAGCGGCCGTCGGGAGAGACGCTGAATTCTCGGATGGAGATACCGTGGAGGATGGGGCGCGGGGTGGGTTGGAGGACGGGGACGTCTTTGCCGGGTGGTTGAGGGAGAAGCGGTGGGATGGGAATCCAGACGAGGTCGCCGGATTTTCGTTCGACGGCACGCTTGAGCAGGATGCGAGTTTCGTCGGGGGACCAGCGGAAGACGCCGAGGCCAACTCGGAGGCGAACGAAATAATTGGGGAGGGCGAGATTGCGGACTTCGAGGATTTCGCGGTCGATGAAGTAAGCGACTTTTTCGCCGCTGGGGGAGACGGAAAGGCCGCCGGCGTAGCTGTTGAGCGTAGCAATTTCCCGGTCGTCTTGTGCGAGAAGCTCGAGGCGCTGGAGGCGTGGAGGGCCGGATTGCGCGCGGTCTTGCTCGACGGCGATGGCGGCGTTGGTCCGGGGGATGCGGTCGGAGTCGATGAAAGTGCGTCCTTCGAAGGCGGGACCGGCGGGGCCAGTGGCGATGTTCGAATATCGGAATGAGAAGAGCATGCGCGGCTTAATGGCTTCGTTGAAATAGATGATGGTGGAGTTGTCCTGGAGCCAGGAAGCGTTGTAGCAGTCCTTGATGATGTTTTCGCCTTTGCCGAAGTGGATTTCTTTGCCGCTGTCCTCAAAAGCAAGGGCTTGGAAGGAGTCTTCGGTGCGGCCTTCTTCGACGACGCTGGTGGTGAAAAGCTGGGCGAGGAAGAGGCGGCCGTTGGGAGACCAGTGAAAGGAGTCGACGGCGTAGGAAAAGAGTTCTTCGCCGCGGCTGAACTTGTCGCCTTGCAGGATGCGGCGGCGCTTGCCGTTTGAGTCCTGAATAAAGATGTCGTCATGCTGAAGGTCGTATTTTTTGGTTTTGATGTTGCGGCGAACGGAGTAGACGATGCGGCCGTCGGGAGAGAAGCTGAAAGCAGTAATCTCGTCGTCGATGTTTTGGAGGGGCTTGTCGAGGTCCTGGGCGCGGGCGTGTGGAACAGCGCAGCAGCCGATCACGAAAAGAAACAGGAAGCAGAGACGCTTAGGTGGCGCGAGTCGTCGCGGTAAGCGAAAACGGATCATGGCTAGGGACGCGCCTGCGCTGGTGGCTGCGAGCCAGGATGCGGACCGGTGAATAAGGAGCAGCAAGGTTTTTCGACGGGAGTGAATTCCATAAATTCGACGCGGGTTAGGTCGGCATCGTAGAGGTTGAGCTGCCATTTGCCGTCGCGGCCGATCTTGGGAGCTTCGCCTGGCTTGACGCCGGCTTTAGCGACCTCGTCGTTGATGGCGTGGATGTCGGGAACGCCGATGGAGATGTGATTCATGACGCCGAGAGTGTGCTTGTCGGCGGTGGGGGAAATGTTGAGCATGTACTCGACCCAGTCGGTGCCTTCGGGAACTTGCATGGCGACCCAGTCGTCTCGCTCTTCGGTCATACCGCCGTGCCAGTAGGGGCGGAAGCCGAGTTCATAATCGTAGAAGCGATCGATGGCTTCGCGATTCTTGACGACAAAACCTGCGTGAATGATGCGAACCGGATTGGAAGGATTCGAGGGAGGCAGACCCGCGTTCACGTCTTCCGAGTTGGCCAGGTGATAGGAATCCGTAAACGAAACGCGATGCCCCTCGGGATCGGTGAGCACGAGGCGGATGAGCTCCCCGCCGTGTTTTTTCTTGACCTGGTCGAAATCGACTTTGTTGAAGTTGAAATATTTTTTAAATCCTTCGAGGTCGTCCGTGAGGAAGGAGACTTCGGCGAGTAGGTTTGCGGGAGCGGGCGCCGGCACCTTTTCGAAGTGGATGCGCTGGCCGCTGGGAAGAAACAGGAATTGCGGAGCGGGCGGCGCGCAGTACTCACACAAGTGATCCGGATCGATGAGTTTCAGATAGAACTTGCGTGCCTCAGTCACATCCGAGACAAGGATCGTGACGCCGGCGATACCGAGAATGCGGGGGCGCTTGGGCGGTTTGCGCCTGGCTATGGCGGGAAAGCAGAGAAGCAAAATGGCGAGCGGGAATGCGAGCTTTTTCATTCGATGACCTCAGGGATTAGATGCCGAACGTGATTTTACCTTGCGAATCTCTTCCAAGCGAGCGCGCAGGCGCTGTTCGAAACCTTGATCAGTGGGTTTGTACCAGGTGCGGCCGGCGAGATTGTCGGGGAGGCAGGTCATGTCGGTGAGCTTTTCGTCGAAATCGTGGGCGTATTTGTAGCCTTGGCCGTAGCCGACATTCTTCATGAGGCCGGTGACGGCGTTTCGCAGATGCAGCGGGACGGGATCGGCTTCGGTTTTGTGCACATCGTCGATGACTTCACCATAGGCAGTGTAAACGGCATTGGACTTTGGCGCGAGGGCCAGATAAACAGCGGCTTGGGCCAGCGCGAGATTGCCTTCGGGTACTCCGAGAAAATCGAAGGCATCTTTGGCGGCAAGAGTGACGGCGAGCGCGCCGGGTTCGGCGAGGCCAATGTCTTCGCTGGCCATGCGGACCATGCGGCGGGCGAGATAGAGCGGGTCTTCGCCGGATTCGAGCATGCGCACGAGCCAGTAGAGGGTGGCATCGGGGTCGGAATTGCGGACAGATTTGTGGAGGGCGGAGATGAGATTGAAGTGCTCTTCGCCAGCTTTGTCGTAGCGCAGGAGTTTGCGCTGGAGGACGTCTTCGAGGAGTTCGCGGGTGATGGTGCGCGCACCGGAGGCGGCTGGCTTGGCGCTGCGCGCGGCGAGGTCGAGTGTATTGTAGGCGGAGCGGGCGTCGCCGTTGGCGTAGGACGCGATACGGAAGAGGACTTCGTCGGTGGCTTCGACGTTTTCGTTGCCGAGGCCGCGTTCTTTGTCGATGATGGCGCGCTTCAGGAGATCAACGATCTGCGGCGTGGTTAGGGGATCGAGGACGTAGACTTTCGTGCGCGAGAGAAGCGGCGAGATGACTTCGAAGGAGGGGTTTTCGGTGGTGGCGCCGATGAAGGTGATGTGTCCGGCTTCGACATAGGGGAGGAAAGCGTCCTGCTGGGCTTTGTTGAAGCGGTGGACTTCGTCGACAAAGACGATGGTTCGCTGGCCGCCGTGGGATTTGCGTTCGGAGGCCGCCATGACTTCCTTGATTTCTTTGATGCCGGCGAGGACGGCGCTGAAGGCGACGAACTCGGAGCGCGTGAGGCGGGCGATCATGCGGGCGAGGGTGGTTTTGCCGCAGCCGGGAGGACCCCAGAGAAGCATCGACGAGATTTGGTCGTTTTCGATTTGCTGGCGAAGCGGTTTGCCGGGACCGAGGAGTTTTTCCTGGCCGATGAATTCATCGAGGGTACGAGGGCGCATGCGCTCGGCGAGGGGTTGATGCGCGGAGTCTTCGGTGGCGTGTTGCGGGAGGTTGGAGAAGAGGCTCACGATTTCGCCCCGGTTTTTTCCAACAGAGAATTGCGCTGGCGGGCGGCTTCGTAGAACAAAACGGCGGCGGCAGCGGCGGCGTTGAGGGATTCGATGCCGCTGGCCATGGGGATGCGGATGCGGGCATCGGCGCTGCGTTCCACTTCTTCGGGAAGGCCGGCGCCTTCGTTGCCGACGAGGAGCGCGACGGGTTCGCACCAGTCGACCTCCCAGGGGGAGAGTGGCGGGGCGATTGTGGTTGAAGAGGACGCAATGAATTGCGCCCCTACAACCGAAGAAGGAACTTCGTGAACGGATGTGGCTAAGGTGCGGACGTTGGCGATTTTGAGTTGGGTAAGAAGAATCGGGAGCGACATTCCGGGAAGAATCGGGAGATGGAGAGCGGCGCCGGCGGAGGCGCGCAAGGCTTTTGGCGAAAACGGACTGGCGGCGCCGGATTGGCCGGAAGCAGCGGTGACAGCGCCGGTAGCGCCGAACGCGGCGGCGGTGCGTAGGATGGTGCCGACATTGCCGGGGTCCTGTACACCAGCGAGAACTACGAGAAGGGGAGAGCACGCAGAACTCGGCGCGTGAAGGAGATCATCCAGAGTGGCGGTGCGAGGCTGGACTAGAGCGGCGACGCCTTGAGGATGTTCGGTGTCGGCGAGGCCTTCGAAGAGACGATCGGTGGTGCGCAGTTTGGGGAAAGCCATTTCGGGCCTGTCGATGAGAGGGGCGAGGCGCTCGCGATGGCGTTCGCCGGATTCGCTGAAGAGGACGGCATCGATGCGGCAGCCGGAGCGAAGGGCTTCTTCGACGAGGCGCACGCCTTCGACACCGACGGCGCCCGATTCCGTCGGCAATCCTCCGCGTAGAGCCAAACGAAACTCTTTCAGCCAGCGATTGTCGCGGCTGGTCAGGACTCCTGGCGAGGCCGTGGGCACGCTCGCAGTGTTACGCGTGGATTTGCCGGGGGAAGCCATCAGGGGGAGGGTAACAAATTTTCGGTGCGAGACGCTAACGCTGGGTCGTGGAGCGGCCCGCTTCGGCCCTTCGTTGCCGCTCAGGGTAAGAAGGCGAGCGCGCTATACGGGCTTTGCGGCAGAGGCCAGGGTTGCCGCTTGGTCATGCTCGGAAGACGCGAGCCGGGCGCGGACTTGCGAAAGTATTTCGAAAGAGCGGAGGCGGGCGGAGTGCTCGTAGATATGGGCGGTTGTGATGAGTTCGTCGGGTTGGGTGACTTCGATGAATTTAAGGAGGTCACGCTCGACGGTTTCGGGAGAGCCGACGACCGAGCAGAGCAGCGTCATGCTGGCGGAAGCTTTCTCCTGGGGCGACCAGTAAGAGTCGATGTCGTCGATGGGCGGCGGGATTTGGCCGGGAGTGCCACGGCGCAGGTTGGTGAAGGATTGCTGGACGGAAGTGAAAAGGTAGCGCGCTTGAGCGTCGGTTTCGGCGGCAATGACGTTGAGGCCGAGCATTACATAAGGGCGTTCGAGTTGGCGCGAGGGTTTGAAGTGCCGGCGATAGAGCTGCACCGCTTGCATCATGTCAGCAGGCGCGAAATGCGAGGCGAAAGCGAAGGGCAGGCCGAGTTCGGCGGCAAGTTCGGCGCTGAAGAGGCTGGAGCCGAGTAGCCAGATGGGGACGCGCAAGCCTGCGCCGGGTACTGCACGAATTCTTTGATTGGGCGCGGGGGGTTCGAAATAGGATTGCAGCTCCTCGACATCTTGGGGGAAATTGTCGGAAGTAGAAGCAATATTTCGGCGGAGTGCCCGCATGGTGGGCTGATCAGTTCCAGGAGCGCGGCCGAGGCCGAGATCGATGCGGTCAGGATAGAGCGAGGCGAGGGTGCCGAATTGTTCCGCGATGACGAGCGGGGAGTGATTGGGGAGCATGATGCCGCCGGAACCCACGCGAATGGTCTTGGTGCCTCCAGCAACGTGCGCGATGACGACGGAAGTTGCGGCGCTGGCGATGCCAGGCATGTTGTGGTGTTCGGCAAGCCAGAAGCGGTTGTAGCCCCAGGCTTCCGCGCGTTGCGCGAGATCGAGGGAGTTGCGCAAAGCATCGGCAGCTGTCGCGCCTTGCGGAATCGGCGAAAGATCGAGAATGGAGAAGGGAATCACATCTGTTGGATGCCTGATGGAACGGGCAAGTTACGGAAGCAGATTGATTTGCTGGTTTGTGAGAGTGTTTGCGTTGAGCCAAGAGTCTTGTCACCCTTCCTTGGATCCTTCGGCAGGCTCTTATTGCATGCACTAGAGGGGTATGGTAGCGTCGCCAAATTGAGTGAAATCGCGGGCGAAGCGCCAGCGGGCGGGATTTGTGGCTTCGCCAAAGGCCAAAAAATTGTCGGCAGAACTGTTGCGCATCAACGCGCAAAACCCGGAAGCGGAAGTACTGCGTTACGCGGCCAGCTTTCTCAGCCGGGGAAGTGTCGTCGCTATTCCTACCGACACGTTTTACGGGCTAGCTGCCGACCCGTTTAATCTCGCCGCAGTGGATGAAATTTATCGCGTGAAGGGGCGTCCGGAGACGCGGGCGCTTCCGATTTTGGTGCGTTCGATGGAGCAGGCGATGCAGCTGGCGCGCGAAGTGCCGCAGAATTTTTTGCGGCTGGCGCAGGAGTTTTGGCCAGGTGCGTTGACGCTGGTGGTGGATGCGGCGAACCGCTTGCCATTGAAAGTAACGGCCAACACGGGGAAAGTGGCGTTGCGCTGGCCGAAGAGCGACATCGCGCGCAGATTGATCGAGGAGTTTGACGGGCCCATTACAGGAACCAGCGCAAATATTTCTGGATTTCCATCGTGCTCGAACGCGCAGCAGTTGATGAAGCAGCTTGGCGGGCGGCTCCCGTTGATTTTGGATGGCGGAGAAACTGGCGCGACGTTGGGATCGACTATCGTGCAAGTCCATGGCGGAGCGTGGAAAATTATTCGAGAAGGCGCGATTCCCGTGGCGGAGGTTGAGAAGGCGCTGAAGTAACGAACGAGAGTTCTTTTGTCCGGCAGCCTGCCTAGTCTTGCGGAGTGAATGAGTTGCACCAACTTGCCTTGCAAATAGTGCGGTTCGTGACGACGCCCAGCCAGGATGGGTGGCGTGCGAGTTTGAGGACGCGGACGGCCGTCGCCATACCCTCGTCGACAAAGTCCCGATATTCACCGATTTGATGCTTGATGCAACGAGCGTCTATCCCCAGATGGACACTGTTGGCTGCGAGATATTTGTCCGGTGGAAGGACGCAAGCGGGCGAGAGTTGCTGCGCGTCAGTACCGCCAATCCCTGGTGGATTACCTCAACTGAAGAATTGTCTGAGTTTGTTGTGCTCCCATCCCAGATCTCCGAAGACTAGTTGAAATTTAACGCAGAGTGCACAGAGTTTGCGCAGAGTTCGCGGAGATTGCTGGGCGTTAGCGGGGCGGGGCATAGGAGATTTTACCGAGGATGGCGGGGCCACGCGCGCCAGTGGCGCTGGGGAGGTTGCTGGGGCGGTGGTGGAAAGTTTCGTAGGCCATGAGGGCGAAGGCGAAGGCTTCCTTGGCGTCGATCGGAATGCCAAAGTGCGAGGACTTCAGCACCTCAATACCATGGGGCCGATAGAATTCGGATAGGAACGAAAAGATCAGCGGATTGTTCGCACCGCCACCGGAGACGATCAACTGATGCATTCTTGTTTTTGGCAGAACGAAAAGTTCGATAGCCAATCGCACACCGACCACCGTGAACCAGGTCGCAGCGCGAATTAAGTCGTTCGGTTTGGCACGATACTTGCGGCCCAGTTGCAGGATTTTTTGTAAATACTCCTCACCAAAATATTCGCGGCCGGTGGACTTCGGTGGCGGCTCGTAGAGGTACGGTTCCTTCAGGAGTTGGGAGTTGAGAAGCGCAATATCCCGCCCTTTCAACGCAAGTTGACCGTTTTTATCGAAACGCTGGCGGCCGCGGCTAAAATGCGAGACCAATGCGTCAATCAGCATATTGGCGGGGCCAGTATCAAATGCGATGACGTCCGATGGTTTTGCCGAGGCTGGAATGACAGTAATGTTTGCTATGCCGCCGAGATTCAGCGAGACGCGGCCGAGTCTTTCGTGGCGATAGAGAAGATGGTCGGCATAAGGAACGAGCGGAGCGCCTTGGCCGCCGAGGGCGATGTCGGCGGGACGGAAATCGCCGATAGTTGTAATGCCAGTGCGGGCGGCGATGACGGAAGGTTCACCGATTTGCAGTGTCGAGGATGTGGCGTGTCCAAGATAAGGAGCTGGCTTTCCCTGATGAAAAATGGTTTGGCCGTGGCTGCCGATAAGCGCAATGCGTTTTGGCGAGACGCGAAATTTGCGGCAAGCGGCGAGAGCGGCGTCCGCGAATACTTCGCCTAGACGAAAGTTCAACTGGCTGAGCTCTCCAGCGCTGATGGGATGCTGCTCGGCGACGCGAAGAATCTCTTTGCGCAGCGCAGGAGGAAATTTGCTCGAGGTGTGGCCGAGAAGTTTTGCGCTCAGATGCGGCGGCGCACCGGAGATGCGAGCGAGAGCAACGTCGATTCCGTCGGCGGAAGTGCCCGACATAAGACCGAGAACAAGCATGGGTTTCGGTGCCATCGTCTGTAATGGGATTTAAACACAGAGGACACGGAGAACACAGAGCGGACAAGGAACGACGGAGATAAAGAGTGAACGCAGCAAATGGCGCTGTAGGGGTGGGGCTTGCCCCACCGGGTTGAAACGCTCGCCGCTTCAATGCACTACGAGATTTGCTTTTTCAATTCCGCCAGAAGATTGAGGGCGTCGAGGGGTTTGAGTTGGTCGAGGTCGGCGCCGCGGAGCTTGTCGAGGACGGCCCGATCAAGCGCTGTAAAGAGGACTTCCTGGTGGCCATTGCGGCGGTGTCCGGAGGCGGCCGGTGGTGTAGTTCCACCGCTTGCGTTTGAGGAGAGGACTTCGAGGGCGCCAGGCGAAAGCGTTTCACTGAGGGCATGCTCGCTCTGCTCGTGTTTCTTAAGAACTTCGCGGGCGCGCTCGATGACGCTGCGAGGAAGGCCAGCGAGGCGGGCCACTTCAATGCCGTAGCTTTTGTCCGCGCTACCTGGCTCGACGCGGCGCAGAAAGATAATTTCATTGGGCGTCTCTTTCACCGAGACGTGGACGTTTTGCACGCCTGTCAGGAGATCAGCAAGCTCGGTGAGTTCGTGGTAGTGCGTCGCGAAGAGCGTACGCGCGCGGGTGTGCTTCTGCAGATGCTCGACGACAGCCCAAGCGATCGAGAGACCGTCAAACGTCGCAGTCCCGCGGCCGACTTCATCGAGCAGAACGAGGCTCGAAGGCGTAGCGTGATGCAGGATGGCCGCGACCTCGCTCATCTCTACGAGAAACGTAGAGCGGCCGCGCGCCAGGTTATCGCTGGCGCCGATGCGCGTGAAGATGCGGTCCGTAACAGGAAGTTTGGCCTGGCGCGCCGGAACGAACGAGCCCATCTGGGCCATCAAGACGATCAGCGCGGCCTGGCGAAGGTACGTGGACTTGCCGCCCATGTTCGGTCCGGTGATAAGCAAAAGCTGTTGCCGGCCCGGGTCGAAGCAGAGATCGTTGGGAACGAAGCGCTCGCCGCGCTGGCGAAGGAGTTCTTCAATGACCGGATGACGGCCTCCGACGATGAGCAGCTCTCCGGTCGAGTTGAACTCGGGGCGCACGTAGCCGCGGTCGGCGGCCAGCTTGGCGAACGAACTTAGCACATCGAGCTGGGCGATGGCGCCAGCCGTGCGGCGAAGACGCGCCGCTTGCCCAGCGACGATTGAGCGAATTTCGACAAAAAGCTGGCGCTCGATTTCGAGAATGCGTTCGTCGGCGGCAAGAATCTTGCGCTCGTACTCTTTCAATTCGGGGGAAGTGAAGCGCTCCGCGTTTACGAGGGTCTGCTTGCGCTCATAATCGGCGGGCGCGAGGTGGAGATTGGGTTTCGAAATCTCCATGTAGTAGCCAAAAATGGAATTGAAGCGAATTTTCAGCGAGGAGATGCCGGTGCGTTTCCGCTCGCGCTCTTCCATGGCCGCGATGATTTCTTTGCTATGGCGGCTGAGGTTGCGAAGCTCGTCGAGTTCTCCGTCGTAGCCGCCTCGGATAATGCCAGGATCCGTCGCGAGAGCGGGCGGTTCATCGGAAATGGAGCGTTCGAGACGTTCACGGACGTCAGTCAGTTCGTCAATCTCGCCGTGCAAGCGACGCAGCAGCGCGCTGCCGCCGACCGGGGGTGGAGTGAGAAAATTCTTCAGAACTGGAAGCTGCACGAGCGATTTGCGGAGAGCAAGCAACTCGCGCGGGCCAGCGAGGCCTAAAGTGATTCGGCTCGTGAGGCGCTCGAGGTCCTGTATGCCGCGCAACTCCTTGCGAATTTCACCGCGAACCACAGTCTGCTGCAAGAGGTGCGTGACGGATTCAAGCCGAGCCTCAATGGCATCGCTATCGATCAGAGGCCGGAGAATCCACGAACGCAGAAGGCGCGCACCCATGCCGGTGACCGTGGCATCGAGAGCGGACACAAGCGTCACAGGTCCGCCACGCGTGCCCTCTTCGCTAAAAATTGGCGTGATCAGCTCGAGGTTGCGGACGGAGACGGGATCGAGCACGAGCGTCTCGTGTTGTTCGTAATAGCGCACACGATCCAGATGCTGCAGAGCGTCTGCGGTGGCCGGTTGCGCACTGGTTGAGCCCGCGGAAGTATCCGGGCCGCGGGCCGCATTTTCGCGCAAATAGTGAACAATGGCGCCGGCAGCGGCGAGTGCCTGCGGATGGTCGTCCAGGCCAAAGCCCGTAAGCTCAGCGACGCCAAACTGTTCGCGCAAGATCCGTTCCGCGTAGTCGCAATGGAAAATCCAGTCTTCGAGACGGCTTTCCACGCCTCCGGCGCCTTCGAGAAGGGATGTCTTTGCAGTCTCAAAGAGTTGCTGCGGGCGCGGAAGAAGCGTTTCGCGCGGATGGAGAAGCTGCAACTCATCACGCAAGGATTCGTCCGCATCCGGCCCCGAAAATTCCGTCGACTGGAATTCACCCGTCGAAAGATCCACAAAAGCGAGGCCAACCGGCGATCCGGAAGGATGCTTGGCAACGGCGGCCAAATAATTGTTCTCGCGCGCGTCGAGAACGGAGACATCGGTGGCTGTGCCCGGCGTGATGACGCGAACGACCTCTCGCCGCACCAATTTTTTCCCGGGGCCTGGAAGTTCCATCTGGTCACAAATGGCGACTTTGAATCCGCCTCGGATGAGCCGCGCAATGTAGCCATCCGCAGCGTGATACGGCACACCGCACATGGGAATAGGCTGGCCCTTTTCGCGGTTGCGCGAAGTCAAAGTGATTTGCAATTCGCGCGAAGCGAGGATCGCGTCCTCGTAGAACAATTCGTAAAAATCGCCGAGACGGAAGAGCAGCAGCGCGTGCGGGTAGCGCGTCTTGATCGCGTGATACTGCTGCATCAATGGTGAGGTAGGCTCGCTCATGGCTTAGTCAAGCTCATGCGCGGATTCCCAATTCGGTCAGCAAGAATGCGTAGTCGAGCGCGATTTCCCGCAGATAATCATATCGTCCGGACGCGCCGCCATGGCCCGCGCCCATGTTGATTTTAAAAAGCAAAGGGTTCGCATCCGTTTTCAACGTGCGCAACTTGGCCACGTATTTTGCCGGCTCCCAGTACATAACTTGACTGTCGTTCAAACCAGTCTTTACCAGCATCGCCGGATACGGCTTGGCCTCTACATTCGTATACGGACAATAGCTCCTCATGTAGAAATAGTCCTCAGAGACGCGCGGATCTCCCCACTCCTCATATTCTCCGACGGTCAGCGGCAGCGAAGCGTCAAGCATAGTATTCAGCACGTCGACGAACGGCACGTGGCTGATCACCATGCGAAAAAGGTCCGGGCGCATGTTGGCCACCGCCCCCATCAAGAGACCGCCGGCGCTTCCACCTTCGATCACCAGGCTTTCCGATGTTGTGTAGCGGCGCGCGATAAGGTGCTCGGCCGCGGCGATGAAATCGGTGAACGTATTGCGCTTACTTCGCAGCCGGCCCGCGTCGTGCCAGGGCTTGCCAAGTTCACCACCGCCGCGAATGTGTGCGATGGCAAAAATCATGCCGCGATCGAGCAAGCTCACGCGGTTCGAGCTGAAGGTAACAGCGATGGAGTAACCGTAGCTGCCGTAGCCGTAAAGCAACAGGGGCGCAGTGCCGTCCAACGGAGTGTCTCTTCGATAGACGATGGAAATGGGGACGCGCGCGCCGCCTGCAGTGGCGGCGTGGAGCCGCTCGGTGACATACCGAGTGGAGTCGTAACCGCCCAACACCGGCTGCTGTTTACGAAGCGTGCTCTCGCGTTTTGCCACGTCGTAATCAAAAACAGAGCGCGGCGTGACGAAGGATTCGTACTGGTAGCGCACAAAGGTCGAATCGAACTCGGCGTTCGTTCCAATGGACGCGTTGTAGGCGGGCTCGGAAAATTCTATGCGGTGAGAGGCCGAGAGAGCATCGGGCGCTTCAATGCCGAGATCCAGGATACGGAGAAATGGCAGCCCGCCTTCGCGCTCGGAGAGAACGATATGCGATCGAAACACATCGATGCCTGCGAGCATCACGTCGGGACGATTCGGTACGACCTCCCGCCACTGGGATCGCTGAGGGTCCGAGACCGGGGCACACATCATCCGAAAAGTTCTTCCGCCCGAGTTGGTCCGGATAAAAAAGTAGCCGCCTAAGTCCTGAGGGTTTGCGTCGCTATTTTCCCGGGTGAGCGGATTCGGATGGTGGTCTACAAAATACTCGTGGTCCGTTTCACGCCCAGCGATAAGACGAAACTCGCCGGTGGGCGCCGTCGCAGGCAGAAACCGCACTTCGCTTGTCGTGTGGCTGGCAATCAGGAGCAGAAGAAACGCCCCGCTGCGGGTGCGATCGATTTCGATGCGGAAGCGCTCGTCGGTCTCCTCATAGATCAACGCGTCTTCTTCCGAAGAACCAACAACGTGCCGGTACAGCCGGTGAGAACGTTTGGTGGTGGCGTCCTCGACGGTATAGTAGAACGTGCGATTGTCCGCCGCCCAGGCAACGCTGGTCACGCGCTCGATCGCTTCGGGAAGATCCCGTCCGCTCCATAAGTTCTTGATGTGCAGTGTGTACTGCCGAAACCCGGTGGTATCCAGAGCGTAGGCCAGCAATTGGTTGTCATTGCTTACTTCAAAAGCGCCCAGCCCAAGGAAGGAATGGCCCTCTGCAAGTCGATTCAGGTCCAATAGCATTTCCTCAAGTGACTCGCCGGCGTCCACGCGGCGACAATGAGTCGGATACTGTTTACCTTCCTCCGTGCACGTGAAATACAGATAACCGCGAAGCCGGTAGGGAACAGATAAGTCCGTTTGCAGAATTCTCCCCAGCATTTGCTGATAAAGAGTTTCCTGAAAGGATTCCGTGGGCCGCAAAATCGCGTCGGTGTAGGCGTTTTCCTCTTCAAGATACGCGATGACCTCGGGATTGTCTTTCTGTCGCAGCCAGGCGTAATGGTCCATCCGGCGGTCCCCGTGCAAAACAGTCTCGACCGGTTCTCGCCTCGCAAGCGGCGGTGAAACAGAAGGAGTGTCTGGTGACCCGGTGGGAAAAGCGGGCGCTGCAGCTTTGGCGTCTGAATTCATAAGTCTCTTGATCTGGTGCGCGCGGCGGGCTGGGCGCCGGGCGTTAAGCCGGATTTTGCCGGGGTCGTACTGAGCAAAGATGAAATACGTTCGTCCGCTATACTAACGGAAGTCAGCGATGGGAGAAAGCCGCTGGTAGAGCGATTCACAGAAACATCCCGAAAGGATGGAGATGGCGCAGGAAATCGAAATCAAACTCAAGATCAACGACCCAAACTCCCTTCGGGCCAGACTCAAGCGCCTCGGCGCCCGCCTCGTCGGCGGGGGAACGGGCCGCGTCCATGAGTGGAACGTCATTTTCGACAAGCCGGACGGCTCTCTTGCCAAACAGGGACAACTCCTCCGGATTCGCACGGAGACGCCCGAACGCAAGTTGAAAAAACCTGGCAAAGCGCCCGCGCAGCGCGTCCTGCTTACCTTCAAGCGACCGGTAGCCATAGCTTCGGAGGCTTCCGGCAACGCCCAAGACAACCATCGCCACAAAGTAAGGGAAGAGTTTGAACTCCAGGTCACCGATGCCGATGTCCTCACAAAGATTTTCGAAGGTCTCGGGATGAAGGGATGGTTCCGCTACGAAAAGCACCGCACAACGTTCCGCTTGCCGGCGGCAGCGCATTGGGCACAAGGACTGTTAATCGAGGTCGATGAGACTCCCATCGGCACCTATGTCGAGCTGGAAGGGCCGCCCGCCGCAATTGACCGGGCCGCTCAGGAACTCGGGTTCACAGCCCAGGACTACATTGTGATGAACTACCTCAGCCTCTATGTGGAGGACTGCCGCCGGCAGGGCAAGGAACCGAAAGATATGGTCTTCGCAGCCACGAAGTAGCCGACCCAGAAGAAAAAATCAAAAAAATCGCGAACAAAGTCATTCTTTTCTTGACAATGAAACGCGCCGGGCTTATCACTGCTCCAGCGACTGCGAATTGGTGCTTCAATTGCTCCCATCGCGGTTCGCGAGCGCATGGCGACATATCTGCCTCCATGCAGGAGTGGATTCTCTTCCGATGAGTGCGTCCAACGAACGGGAGCCTGGCCCCAGTCGCTCGAATGTAGTGCTGTTCAGTACAGAGCGGCTTGGGAAGGGCACTTGGGCAACGCCGCGCGAGGCGCAATTCCTTCCGCAGGCGGTTGGGTGGGGAGGGTCTGCATCGGGCTAACGGTAAGTCCATTTTTCTCAGGCACTTGCCCGCGGCCGAGCTTGTTTTCGGTACGCGGGTTTTTTGTTTGTGGATGTGGTGTTCGCGGTTTGAGGTAGCACATGGAAATTTACGCAACGGAACTTATGGGCGCGGAAGCCTACGACGCGCAAGGCAATTTCGTTGGCCGCGTGCGCGAATTCTTTATCGAGCCTTCGCAAGCGACCAACCGTCTGTCGCATTTCCTGCTTTCCCGCGGCAAATTCCAGCCACTGATGGCACGGCACGACCAGATAGCGACGTTTGCTCCTGGGACGGTGCGCCTGAACGTAAGCGAGCGCGCTTTGCAGCTTTACGAGCCGAACGAGTCCCTCCTGGCCGTTCGCAAGGATTTGATGGACCAGCAGATTATCGACACGCGGGGCCGCAAAGTCGTCCGTGTGAACGATGTCGACCTTACCGAAATGAAGACCAACGGAAACGTAGAACTGAGAGTGACACAGGTCGACGTGGGATTGCCAGGCGCGGTACGGCGCCTCCTGCAAGGTGTTGTTTCCCCGGGAATGATCCGCAGGCTGCAAAGCAAACTGCCGCAGAGCGCCATTCGCTGGGAATTCGTGAACCTGATCGAGTCCGACCCGCTTAGGCGCGTAAAGTTGCGCATCACTCACGAAAAGTTGGAAGACCTGCACCCTGCTGACCTCGCCGAGATTATGGAAGACCTATCTGCGTCGGAACGGCAGGGAATTATCGCTTCTCTCGACGAAGAGACGGCAGCAGCTGTCCTCGCCGAGCTGGATGAGCGCTTGACCACACAGATCGTCGAGAAGCTGGACCCGGAGAAAGCTGCCGACATTCTCGAAGAGATGGCGCCGGATGCTGCCGCCGATCTATTAGCGGACCTACCGAAAGAGACCTCGGAAGAATTGCTGGAAGAGATGCCCGGGCAGGAAGCCGACGAAGTGCGCGAACTGCTGTCGTTCGATCCTTCGACAGCGGGCGGGATGATGAACACGGAGTTTGTCTTTGTAGGGGAAGGCTCTCATCGCGAAGAAGTGCTGATGTGGATCCGGAGTCAGGAACTTAACCTCGATCAGCTCGATACCATTGTGCTGCTCGATGGCAAAGCGGAGTACTCCGGAACGGTTTCCGTGGCTCGTTTGCTACTGGCCGCGCCGGAGCAGACCATGAAGGACCTGCGAAGCGAGCCGCTCCTGAGCATCGGCGCGGACGCGGATGAAAAAGACGTTTTTGAACTGTTCGACAAATACAATTTGCGCATGCTCACCGTGATAGATGAAGAGAAACGCCCCATCGGCACGGTTACAGTGGACGACGTTGTTTCGCGGCTGGTACAGAAATAAAAAGGTAGTCGGAAGCGGCGGATGAACTGGGAAAGCCTTAAATCGAGCTTTGAGGGACTGCAAACGCGCGGCGAAAATTTGCAGCAGAAGATCCGCGGCCTGCGCCGCCGTTTGACGCTGCTGCTTGCGGTTGTCGGGCCGGGTCTCATCACCTCGAACGTTGACAACGATGCCGGCGGCATTGCGACGTATTCCCAGGCCGGCGCCCAGTATGGCTATGCCTTGCTGTGGTCGCTGATTCCCATGACTATCGCGCTGTATGTGACGGAAGAGATGTGCGCTCGAATGGGCGTGATCACCGGCAAAGGACTCTCGGATCTGATTCGCGAGGAGTTCGGTTTTCGCCCCACCTTTTTTGTGATGATTACGGGTTTCTTCGTGGATTTGGCAAACGTCGTGGCGGAATTCGCAGGCGTGGCGGCTTCCATGGAAATGTTTCATGTCAGCCGCTACATTGCGGTTCCCATCGCCGCTTTCTTGGTGTGGATTCTGGTCCTTCGAGGGACCTACCGCCAGGTCGAAGTTATCTTCCTGATTGCCTGCGGATTCTACGTTACGTACATCATTTCCGCGTTCCTGGCCAAACCGGATTGGTTGGAGGCCGCCAAGCACGTCGTCATTCCGAACCTGAGTTTTAATTCAGGCTACCTGCTCACTCTAACCGCGCTCATAGGCACCACCATTGCTCCCTGGCAGTTTTTCTACCTACAGGCGGGGTTCGTGGAAAAGAAAGTGGGGCCAAGACAGTATCCACAAGCGCGCGCCGATGTTCTGGTAGGCAGCATCAGTTGCATGGTCATCGTATTTTTCATCATCGTTGCCACGGCAGCGACTTTGTATGTTTCGGGTCAGCGCGATATCACCGATGCGGTCCAGGCGGCCAAAGCGCTGATCCCCCTTGCGGGCAAATGGGCTGGATTTACTTTCGCCTTCGGCCTGCTGAATGCCTCGTTGTTCGCGGCCTCGATTTTGCCCCTCTCGACGGCTCACGTAATATGCGAAGGGCTCGGGTTTGAGGCGGGGATCGACCACAAATTCAAAGATGCGAAAATCTTTTACGGCCTCTATACGGTTTTGATTGCCGTCGGCGCGGGCATCATTTTGATCCCGCACGTTCCCATCTGGAAGATCTTCATTTTTTCGCAAGTAGGGAATGGCATTTGGCTGCCGGTGGTGGTCATCTTCATTTTGCTGCTGGTGAACCGGCGCGAGCTGATGGGCGAACACGTGAACACCCTCGCGTTTAATATCGTGGCTTGGGTCACCGCGATTGCCATGATCATCCTGACTCTCGTACTGGTCTACACCTCGATCTTCCAGGCCGCTCCGCCCCAGCTCTGAGTCTTGCTACGGTGATCCCCGATACGGGGATGCCCGACAGGGCACCCGGGCATTGCGCAGCCACCAAATCGTATGTTAACTTTGCGGCGTAAAGAAGAAACCCCGGGAACCCAGTGCAACTCACCAAATCACACACGACGCTGCAAGTTTCCGCCTCCGGCGCGCTGGGACCTCTGACACCCGAGGAAGCTATCCTCTTTGAAAAACTGGATTTGGGACGCTTGCCGCGGCACGTCGCCGTCATTATGGACGGCAATGGCCGCTGGGCACAGCAACGGCATTTGCCACGCGTGGCGGGTCACCGCTCGGGCACTAAAACCGCCCGTACCACCATCGAAACGTGCGCGCGGCTGAACATTGAGGCGCTTACTCTTTACGCTTTCTCGGTGGAGAATTGGCGGCGTCCAAAAGCAGAAATCGATTTTCTGATGCAATTGCTGCGCGAATATCTGCGCCGCGAAATGCCTCTGCTGCAAAAGAATGACATTCGCATGAAGTTTTTGGGACGCACGGACGAGCTCCCCAAAGGCGTGCAGGATGACGTGCGCGATGCCATGGAACGTACCGCCGGAAACAAGGGCATGGTGCTCTGCGTGGCGCTGAATTACGGTGGCCGCGCGGAAATCGTTGACGCAGTGAATGCCATTCTGGCGGAACAGAATGGGCACGCGGGCCACGCAGCGATCACGGAAGAAGCGCTCGCGCAGCACATGTATACGAGCGGGTTGCCCGACCCTGATTTGCTTATCCGCACAAGCGGGGAGATGCGCGTCAGCAATTTTCTACTCTGGCAAATCGCCTATGCCGAGATTTTTGTCACCGAGACTTTGTGGCCGGATTTCAATCGCGCGCGGCTTCTCGAAGCGCTCGTCGAATTCCAGAAGCGCGAACGCCGCTATGGCGGTATCCGCGAAGGCCAGCCCAACACCGAGACATCCGCCCGCGTCGTCGGCGAGTGATTTTTTTCTCCTAGACACCTCTGAGGGGTACTTTCCGCACGAATTTGTGACCCTCCCCCGTGATTTATTTCTCTCGATGTGATGAGATGGAACCTGCGATTCGTCAGGGGAATTCCATTTCAATGACTTGGTTGCGTGTAGCGACAGCCGCTGTTTTGATTCCGTGTGTGCTCGGCCTGGTGCTGTGGGGTTCGACCGGCGCGATGGCCATCGGCCTCGCCCTCGTCATTCTTCTTGCTCTCTTTGAATATTTTGCCTTGGGCGACGCCATTGGCCACCGCGCGTATCGTTTCTGGACGGCGGCCTGCGCATTGGGTCTTGTCTACGTGCAGTGGCTGGCCGCCATTGCTCCGTCGTACGATCTCGCGGGCGGACTAACCATCCATCGCATGGTGGGCAGAATCTTGGGAATCATTCCCACCGTACAGGACGTTTTTTTTATTTTCGTACTCGGCGTAGCGGCACTGACTCTTTGGACGAAGCGCCCGATCGTCGAGGCCCTGCCCGCGGCGGGCATCAGTGCCAGCGGATTGCTCTTCGTCGCCTTTCCCCTGACCTTCACGATTCGCCTGCACGGATATAGTGCCGATGGTCCGAAGCTCCTCATGTTTGCTCTGGTCATCACCTGGGTTGGCGATACTTCCGCGTATTTTGCAGGCCGCGCACTCGGCAAGCATCGGATGGCGCCGGTGCTCAGCCCCAAAAAAACTTGGGAGGGAACGGTTGCAAGCCTTTTTGGCGCGATGCTCGTCGCCGTTGTGTTTGCCAAATTTCTCAACGTGCCGTTGCCGCATTTGCTGGCCATGGCTGCCGTCGGCAATTTCGCGGGCCAAGCCGGCGACCTGCTCGAATCCGCATACAAGCGCAGCGCGGGAGTAAAGGATTCCGGTTCGCTCCTGCCTGGGCATGGCGGCGTGCTTGACCGAATCGATGCCTTGATACTGGCCATCCCCGTTGTCTGGTACTATTGGATTTGGATCTACATTCCCAGCCGGTAGGTTCCTAGGGCCTTCCAATCAAGTGCGGTAGCCAGACGATCGAGTCTGTCCCGCCAGGTTCATTGCAAAACGGAGAAGAGAATTTTTTGAAACAGCTATCCATTTTGGGTTCCACAGGTTCGATTGGGCGTCAGTGTCTTTCTGTCGTGGAATCGTTGTCGGAGCGATTTGGAGTCGTTGCGCTGGCTGCCGGCGGCAACCTCGAAGAGCTCACTGGTCAGATTGAACGCCACCGGCCCGAAGTAGTCTCTGTCGGCGACGCGAAGAAAGCGGATGAATTAGCTTCCGCTCTCCGTGCCAAAGGTGTTTCTCCTCTCCCCGCAATTCATCACGGTCGCGAAGGAATGCTCGCAGTCGGAACGCACGCGAAAGCCGACATCGTCGTTTCTGCGGCAGTTGGCGTCGTGGGCCTTGAAGCCACCTACGAAGCAGTCAAACTTGGAAAAATTGTCGCGCTTTCGAACAAGGAAGTTTTAGTGGCCGCGGGCGAATTGGTGATGGCTGCCGCGAAGAAGGCCGGCCGGGAATTGCTGCCTGTGGATAGCGAGCACAACGCCGTCCACCAATGTTTGCGCGGCGGAACGCACAGCGAAGTCCGCCGCCTGGTGCTGACCGCGAGCGGTGGACCGTTTCGCAAAACGCCACTCGCCGAACTCGAAAACGTGTCGCCCGAGCAGGCGCTCGCGCATCCAAATTGGAAGATGGGCAACCGCATCACCATCGATTCCGCGACGATGATGAACAAAGGTTTCGAGGTGATCGAGGCGCGCTGGCTCTTCGGCGTGCGGCCTGACCAGATCGACGTCGTGATTCACCCGCAGTCCACGATTCACTCGATGGTCGAGTTCGTCGATGGTTCGATTCTCGCGCAACTCGGGCCAACCGATATGCGAATGCCCATCCAATATGCGTTAACCTATCCGGAGAGAGCAGCGTCTAATCAAATAGCCCTGGATTGGCGCAAGCTGCGGCGGTTGGATTTCGCAAAAGTTTCCACGCGGCGTTTTCCCTGCCTTCGTCTAGCCCGCGAAGCGATGAAGAAAGGCGGGGCATTGCCGTGCGCGCTGAACGCGGCGGATGAGGTGGCCGTGGCCGCGTTTCTGGACCGGCGACTTCCGTTCCTTGGGATTGCGGAAGTGATTGAAGCGGTGCTGGCACGCACGCCGCGTGTGCGCTTTGAAAAGATGGACGATGTTTTGGCCGCCGATGCGGAAGCGCGGCGCATGGCGAAAGAAGAAGTAGGGCGTTTAGCCGTAAAGGCAGTGGCAGTATCCTAAGGATCAGAAAAAGGGAACGACAGAAGGGAACGACGGAGATATGGCAGCGGTATACCTGATAGTTGGCGTTGGGCTGGTTCTCGGAGTAATGGTCCTCATCCACGAATGGGGACATTTCATCGTCGCGCGGATGTGTGGCGTGCGCGTGGATGTGTTCTCCATCGGATTTGGTCCGCGTTTGTTTGGTTGGAAGAAGGGGCCGACGGACTATCGAGTGAGCGCGCTGCCGCTGGGCGGTTACGTGCGCATGGCCGGGCAGGATCTTTCGGAAGTCGATTCAGGAGAGAAACCTCCTACAGGTGCGCCGGATGAACTAATGAGCAAGCCGCGCTGGCAGAGAGCGCTGATTTCTTTTGCCGGTCCCGCGGTGAACTTGATTTTCCCAATCTTTCTTCTGACGGGGCTTTTCACGTTTGTGGGAATCCCTTATTCCGCGTATCTCGACTCTCCCGTAAAGATTGCAGCATTGCCTTCGGCCCAAGCGGCCACGAGTCCTTTGAAGGTCGGCGACACAGTCTTGTCTGTGAACGGTGTTGCCACACCGAGTTGGGAGCAAGCCTTTCGCACTCTCAAGCTGGCTCCGGCCGGCCAATCGATCAAATTGGAAGTGGAAGAAGGCGGCGCGCGCCGCACGGTCGAAGTAACTCCTAAGGAAGGAACCGCTGCGGATCGCGTTCTAGGCTACGTACCTATCCGTCCGATTCTTGACCAGGTTGTTCCGGGCACGCCTGCAGACAAAGCTGGGCTGCGCGAAGGCGACACGATCACCGTGGTGAACGGAAACAAGATCCTATATTGGGAGCAGTTCGTGGAAGCGGTGCAGAGCTCGAATGGGCAGCCTATCGCGCTCGATGTCGATCGCAAAGGCCAAACCGTTCACACCACAGTGACGCCTAAGAAAGACATCGCGGAATCCGGTGAAAGCGTCTACCAGATTGGCGTTCTGCGCAGCGACGAGACGGCGTACAAGCGCGTAGCGTTCAGCGAGGGCGTGCGCGTCGCGGGCGCTTCGACGGAAGACACCATCGTTCGAACCGTGGACGTGGTCGGCAAGCTCCTCAGCGGGCGCGTCTCGATCAAACAGCTTCAGGGCCCCGTGGAAATCTCTCACCAGGCTGGTCAGGCCGTGCGCAAAGGGCCGCTCAACGTCATCTCCCTGATGGTGTTGATCAGCATCAACCTCGGCATCTTGAATCTCCTGCCGATTCCCATTCTCGATGGCGGAAATATTCTGCTGCTGGCCATTGAAGGAATCATGCGGCGCGATTTGAGCCTGAGCTTCAAAGAGCGCTTCGTTCAGGTGGGACTTGTCTTCCTCTTGGTCATCTTCGCCATCGTTATGTACAATGACATTTTGCGGCGAATCACGAGCCATTCTTAGCCCGCAGTGCGCCGCGTGCCAGGAGGGCGACAGATGTCTGTATCGCCAGGCCACCGGGTTTCGACGGGCGAGCGCCTCAATACTTCAGAGACTACTGGAAAACTGCAGCAGGCGATCCGCGAGCGCGGGATTCGTCTGACGCGGCAGCGGCGCGTCATTCTGGAAGTGATGGACGCCGCCGACCAGCATCTGGACGTGGATCAAATTCTGGAGCGCGCGCGGAAAATTGATTCCGGCGTGCATCTGGTCACGGTCTACCGCACGATCGATCTTCTTAAGAAACAAGGCCTTATCGACGAGCTCGACCTGCTGCACCTGCGCGGAGACCGTCATTACTATGAGAGCCATGGCCCGCGCGACCATATCCACGTCGCCTGTTTGCGGTGCGGCAAGGTCCGGGAGTTTGAAAGCCGCCTCTACGAACAACTGAAACAGCAAATCGCGCGCGACTTCAAAATGAAAGTCACCATGTCGCGCACGGAAGTGGGCGGTTACTGCGAAGAGTGCCTGGCCAAGATGCCTTCGTAGTTCCCCCGCTGGCCGGCGTGGCATTCCTTACAGCAGGTTGGCAAATTCTTCGACGCTTATTTTCAGGTCTTGGATGATTCCACGCAATGTTTTCCGCTTCAATTCGCCCTTATGCATCGGGATCACCACGCGCGCCTTGTCGCTCGCGCGCACATAGATGGCGTGACTCCCGCTTTGGCGCCGGAACACGAACCCTAACTTCTCGGCAACGCGAACAAGCTCTTCGCCGAAGTCGCAGACAGCTTGGGCGTCACACGGGAATCTCAATCGGCTTGATCAGGATATCTTCTGTGGGAATGGCAAACCATCCGCCACCAGGCTCTCGAGGTAGAGTCCGATCGCTTCGCGAATATTCGCGACTCCTTCTTCGACGGTCTCGCTCTGTGTATGGCATCCTGGCAAAGTCGGACAAAAACGTGGTAGCCGCCTTCCACCTCTTTTTCGAAAATTACGGTGTACGAATGCGCCATCGCGAGCCTCCGTTCCACATATTCTAGCCGATTCCGGCTTGCTCAGTGCTACCTTCGTACGGCTGGGCGGGTGGGGAGACCGTTAGCTGCGAAGCAGCGAGAGCGTTCTACTCCAACACGAGTTCGGCGGCATACACAGTCTACCGAGAGGACCAATGGCAGAGACGTTCGAAGCATACCGAAACCGAGTCCTGAGCTATCTTGGCGATAAGGAGCCCATCGGTGTCCAACAAGCCACCCCATCGCAACTCGACCGGCGTCTGCGCGATGTCGCGCCCGAGGAGTTGATCCGGCGTCCTGCACCTGAAAAGTGGTCCATCGCCGAGATCGTAGCGCACTTGGCGGACGCGGAGCTGGCGATGGGGTGGCGATTGCGAAACATGCTGGCGAATCCGGGCGTGGCCTTAACGTGGTGGGATCAGGCCGTATGGGCGGAGCGCTTGGGTTACGCGCAGCAAGAGGCGAGCCTTTCGGCGGGGGTCTTTCGGACGCTGCGCGAGAGCAACCTGCGACTGTTGGAGTCGGTCCCGCGCGCACGGTGGGTGGAGTGCTATGGGGTCCACGAGGTACGCGGACGGCAAACGGTCGAGGAGTTCGTCCGCTTGGAAGCGGCACACGACTTGAACCATCTTCGGCAGATCGACCGCATCTTGGGTGGGCGTATGACCGGGCAGCCGTGATGGGACGGGTGGCAGCGCCTTTACATCGATAACTGCTTGCCTTTAACAGTGGAATTATTTCGTCAGCTTGCCTTTTTCATTCTGAGCTGCAAGCCCATATCGTATTGCCGCTTCAAGCGTATCGATGTTTATATCCTTTAGAGCTTTAAACCGAATGCAATATCCAGTCACGCTCGCCTTGCCTAGTTTTTTTCCATACGTTTTGGCTAAGTACTTCTTATCTTTGAGACCAAGAATATAGACAGAGATTCCGGTTTTGTTTCCGCTCACACCAATTTGAAAAAACTCTCTGCTTTTTCCATTGGCATATTTTATTGTGTGAAATCCATATCCAATCGTAGGGTTGGAAACAGTTTGATTTTTGCTGTCTTTACCATCGAAGAACCATAATTTGCATTCTGGTGACCCTTGAAGTGTGAGCCGATGCAACTCTCGCATGTCACTGCGTTTTGGCTCCGGTTGGCTGGCAATATACTTCTTGATTTGTTCTTGTACGTTCATATGTTCGGCTCCCCAGTTGCGCGCACGAGATTATACGACGTTTAATCCTTTTGAACCGCTGGAGTACATGCACCCAAGCTCGGGCTCAGTTGTCATTTCGTCTCAACCAAGACGGAGGAAGGCCTTCTGGCAAGAGCGATTCTATGACTTCAACGTCTACCGTTCGGGGAAAGGGAAAGAAAAACGGAACTACAGGCACGCCAATCCGGTCATTCGCGGCCTGGTGCAGCCGAGTCTCGGCAATTCTTCCGGCGCGAATTCCTTTCGTAAGCCTTAATCGCCAGGGCCTGAAACCATCCGCAAAGACCCAGGATACGGGTACCCGGCGGAATACCCGAATTGTTTATCCATCCTATACGTCGGAGTTTAGCACGTCGGAAACCGGGGACAGGAACGCGGCAAAAAAAATGCAGATTCGCGAACCGGAGGACCGGCTGGAACATGGCATGTTTCCATATTTCCAACGAGACGAATGGGCGGGGCCCGCTGCGCCGGGAAAACGCCACTCCTTGATCGTCCCCTATCGGTTTGAACCGCAACCTGGTTTCCTGCTGCATCGAATGCAACACCCTTAAAGGCGACATGCCCGCCCCGGATTTTCTGCGCATTCTCTATCGTAAAGGCCGGCTCACCCCCGCCGAACTCGACGGCCGACTCGACGCCTTGAAAGACCTCGCGGCGGGCAGGCTGCGGCCCGCGGGGTTCTAATGCTGCGGGAACAAGCATCGAGTTGTGGCGTCTAAACTTCATGAACCTCCTACTTGAAGTGCCCGGAAATTTGCGAGCCCGACGAAGGTTGGTGCTCTCGCTGCTTGTGGCCTTGGCGCTCTGGCCCTTTTTCGATGGCTACGTTTGTTCCATGATGCAGCCGCCGGAGCCGCCGCGGCACGCACCAACTACGAGTGATGGAACGACGTGGGATTTGCGCAGTAGGTGGCAATAGCGGACGGCAGTCGTCGAGGTTGGTGACGATCTACGTTGAAGTCTAGACCGAGACGCGAGAAGTGCGGGCGCGGCGCAGGCGAGTGAAGAATTTGTTGGCGCTGGCGATGTCTTTGGCGATTTGGGCGCGGAGTTCCTCAGGGCCGCTGAATTTCTTTTCTTCACGAAGACGCTTCCAGAAGTGGACCTCGATGCGGGCCGGCGTGAATTCGCTTGGCGGCTCGAGCAAATGAGTTTCCACGCTCAGTCCCGAGCCATTGAAGGTCGGGCGAACGCCGATGTTGGTCACTGAGCGCCGCGTGTGCGACTCGCCATCGAGGCGAGTGCGGGTGACGTAGACGCCCCGAGCGGGGAGCAATTCCTGATCGGCAGCGAGGTTCAGGGTCGGAAAGGTAAAGCGGCGCCCCGTGCCGGTTCCCGGCACGACCTTTCCGCTGAGCACGAACGGGCGGCCGAGCAACCGACCAGCGTGAGCGACATCGCCACTGGAGATCTCGCGCCGAAGAATGGTGCTCGAGACGACTTCACCTTTGTGGACGACGTGCGGAATGATGACTACGTCGAAACCTCGTTCTGCGCCCAGCAAAAGAAGAATGCGGGCGGTCCCGGTTTGTTTGTGGCCAAAGCGAAAATTCTCGCCAACAAACACGCAGCGCACCTGGAGATCCCGCACGAGGATCTGGTCGACAAACTCCTGAGGCGAGAGCTTGGCAAGGTCGAGTGTAAATGGAAGTACCACCGCCGCATCCATCCCGAGTTTTGCGAAAAAGCTTAGGCGCTGTTCGTTGGTCGTGACACGCAGAGGCGCGGTCTCCGGGCGGAGAACTTTCTGCGGAAGCGGATCGAACGTCAAAGCGGTTGCGACAGCTTTCAGCTCTCGCGCGCGGACAACGGCCGCGCGCAGGATCGCCCGGTGTCCCAGATGAATTCCGTCAAAATTGCCGATGGCTACCGTGCTGCCGCAGCGCGAAACCGCATAGCGCTCGGCCCAAGCCCTGGAGGAGCAAAACACACTGAGCGACTCTCGAGGAACTCCGGTGGAACGTGAGGCTGTATGTGAATCTGTCGATTCGTCCACGTTCACTTCTATTTCGAGGCCATCGTAGGCGAGATGCACGTTGTCATAGCCCAGCTGGCGGAGACGCTCATTGGTTTCCGCGTGGGGCAAATCGTGAGCAATGTGCGTGAACCAGGCACGGCGGGGACTTAGTGTTTTGATCAGCGCCAAAGCTTGATCGACAGTCTGATGCATAGGGTGTGGAATGTCGCGCAGAGCATCAAGGATAAGTTCATCGAGATCGTGCAGAAGAGCCAGCGAGGCATCGGGGACGGAGCTGAAGTCGGTCAGATAGGCAGCCCGGCCAAAGCGGAAGCCGAGAACTTCCATGTTGCCGTGCAGCAGCGGAACAGGAATAAACTCGATCCCCAGGAGTTCGAACGCTTTCGTAGCCTCGTGGAGCGTGACGCTCGGAATCGTGCTGAGCTGGGGCTTGCCGTCGAACACATAAGCGAACGCGCGACGGATGATCTGAAAAGTCTCCTCGTTGGAGTAAATCGGCAGCGCGGTTTGCTGGCGTAAATTGTAGGGACGAATGTCGTCGAAACCCATGATGTGGTCGGCGTGGCCATGGGTAAGCAAGACTGCATCCAGACGCTCGATATTGGCGCGCAACGCTTGTTGTCGAAAATCCGGAGTCGTGTCGATAACGACGTTCTGGCCGTTTCGCGAAAGGAGCAGGGAAGGGCGCAGCCGGTTGTCGTGCGGGTCTGGCGAGGTGCAGACAGAACAGTGGCAAGCGAGCGACGGAACGCCCATGGACGTGCCAGAGCCGAGTACGGTGATTTTTAGCGGAGCCGGAGGCATGCTGAGAATATCGATACTCTTGAAAAAGCCAGGTTCAAATTCCCGGGGCGAATACGCTTAAGGCCGCCCCTTGGCTTTTGCGTGCGAGGCCGCCTGGGCCGCAACCGCCTGATTCACTTCCAAATAGGTCATTTTCAATTTGCCGAGCAGATCGAGCAGCAAAGTGTCTTCTTCCGGCGCCAGGTTGCCCTTGGTTTTTTCGTGCAAAGAATCCAGCATGTCGATCAGCTCATGCGCGGCTTCGGGATCGATCACCGGCTGCCCAGTGCGCGGGTCCGCATAAGCGCCCAAAACCATGGCCGCGTTGCTGCCAATCATGCGCACGAGATTCTCGAACGCAGGGGAACGCTTGGGGACTTCCACGGGAGGCGGCGGAACCACCTGCTTTGGAGCCTCGGCTACGGGGTGCAACCGCTCTTCGCGTTTGGCCTCGCGCTCCTTTTCCTCCATGGCTTCTTTGCGAAGCTCACCTTCGGCGGTAAAGGGACGGCGGTCGATGACGCGGAATGAATCTTCGTGTTTATGATCGGTCAAGGGGACAATCCTTAGCAGTATTTGTCCAGATAAGTTTAGCACGGCTAGGCGTTTAGGGAACTGTTGCAGTTCTGAGCAAGTCCGGCACAGCGGAACTAAATCGGCAAAACGGTGTTTGATAAGGTGAGCTAAGGTTTGAAAACATAGTTGCATCAAATACAGGAAAGACCAGGAGGAATTGAATGCGACTCTCAAAGCACAAAGCGAAAATCGTATCAACCGTTCTGGCCGTGGCGTTTGTTCTGAGCATGCTTCCAGGCCGCTCGATGGCGCAGGACCAGGCGCCGCCCTCATTTTCTCCAGACCAACTGGACCATTTGGTTTCGCGAATCGCGCTGTATCCCGATCCGCTCCTGGCCCAGGTCTTGGCGGCCGCCACTTTTCCGGACCAGATTCCCGACGCCGCGAAGTGGGCCGATCAGCATCATTATTTGAGGGGCGCTGAACTCGCCAATGCCATCAATGCGGATCGCCTGCCGTGGGACCCCAGCGTCCAGGCCGTGCTGCCTTTCCCGTCTGTTCTGAGCATGATGGCTTCGGATATGAACTGGACTTCGGACATTGGCAACGCATTTCTCGCCGAGCGTCAGGATGTGATGGACGCGGTACAGAGAATGCGGCAAAAGGCCAGGGACTTTGGCTATTTGCGTAGCAATGGTCAGATTGTTGTAAGCGGTGGACCCTACATCGAGATCGCGCCCGCGAACCCAGCGTTCATTCCGGTGCCGTACTACGATCCGCTGGTGGTCTATGCCAGGCCGCGGCCAGGCTTCTTCATTGGCGGGGCGATTGGCTTTGGATATGGAGTATCGGTTGGCACCTTCTTTCGCCCCTGGGGCTGGGGGTACAGCCGCTTCGACTGGCGGGCACACGGCTTTTATGTGAATGACCGGCCGTGGGGGCGCTCCTGGGGAAATCGCGGCGTCTATGTGCACGAATATCATGGGGTGCAGCGCTGGGATGCCGGGCGGCGCGCGGAAGGGCATGAATTAGTCGAGCGCAACGAACATGAACGAAATGCGTGGCGCGAAGGTCGTCCGCGGGAAGAAGAACATGACCATGGCGACCATGGCCACGGACATCGGCCCTAAGAAGCAGCAAGTCCAAATCCGTTGCGGTTCAAAAGCACCCTGGGAAGACCAGGGTGCTTTTTTTGCGGAAATTTATTTTTTTTTTGGGGGGGGGGGGGGGGGCATAAGCGCTAAGATAAGCAATCAATTTGTGGTTTTCGTTTCCGATGGGGTTCGCTCAGGGCTGCGGCGATTTGGTTCCAACTCTGCAACACCGCTTGCAGCGGCACCTCTGGGAGCAGCGCTGCGATTACCTGGTGGAATGCAAACTGAAACTCACGCCACCGGCTGCGGGTTCTCAGTTTCGGGTAAGGAGTAGCCCCAGGGGGAAATCGTTCTTCCTACTCGTGCCAACTTTTGGCTCAGCAAGGCCACGAACAGTTTGCCGTACAACCAAGCACGGGTGCTTTGGTCATCATGTTTGGGGACATGTCCTAATTGGGCGATCGACTTCAAGCGTTTGAAGGTCAACTCGATTTGCCATCGCAGGCGATAACATTCCAGAACTTGTCGCGCGGTTGCGCTAGCCGAGGAAAGCGTCGTGAACACCAGCACATACTGGGCGTATTGCCACGTTTCAGGGCTGACCACCTTTCCCCGTTTCTCCGCCAGCCTCTTTTGCGCCCGTGCCATCGCTTCGCGACTCTTGCGAATGGCGCAGAGCCGCCCCGCAATCCGGTGTTGGCCGGAATGCACCCATACCGGCCACGCGTTCACGTCCCCCGCCTCTTGCAGCCCGGCCAAGGATTCCAGCAACGGAAATGACTTGCTCCGCTTATCCCACAAAGGCAGGGCGTGAGGATTCAGGCGCACACACACATCCGCCTGTTGCTCGACCACCGCCGCAATCCCGGCCGGATGGCAGTAGCCCGCATCGGCCAGAACCAGTTCGCCAGCACGGAAACGAAAACGTCCGAACTTCTCTCCGGCGCCTTCGCCTTCGGTGGCAGTGAGAGCGAAATAATCGCACTCCAACGTGGGCAAGCGCAGGCTGTAGTGAATCCGCCACTGGCTGCCCGTCCTGCCTGGTTCGCGAACCACGGTGGCGTCCAGCAGACGCACGTTGCGGCCCTGTAGCCTCGGCTGCAAATCGACCCCGCTGTCCTTCCATAGCCGCTGACACAACTGCCGCAGCCAATCCTCAGCATCCCGTAAGCGATTCAACAGTGTGACATCCGAGACGTTGGCAATCCCTGCCAACTTTGCTTGCACCGCCGTCTCGCGCAGCGACCAACCACAGCCCACATGCAACAGCAGCGTACGCAGCAAGGCTTCCAACGACGGGAAGCCGCGCAACCGCCGCACCGCTCCGCTGCTCCTCCCCAACTGCCGCCACTCCAGGGGAAATAGCCCCAGCAGAATCTCCCAGTCTTCCAGTTCAGCCATGTGCGGAGGCTACATCTAACCCAGCAACCAGTCAACTGTTATCTTAGCGCTTATGGGGGAGGGGGGGGACGATTTTCTGAGTCTCCCCACCGGGGTATACCTCCATAGTCGGTACTGTGCCAATTTCCGGTAAGCGTTTACCAGGAATTGCGATAAGCAGTGATCATCACGGGATCACTACGCCGCGATTTGCTGCGCCCATTTGGGCCCCTTCGGAATCTCGTACTACGGTGCGAACCAGCAACGTTCCTGGTTGGAGATCAAAGCTCAATTTCACGTTCAGGCCCGTCTTGTTCACTCGTTCCAGGGTTACATCTTTCAGCCGCAGGTCGAGGACTCGCTGCAGGCCGGCAAGCATTCTCCCGTTCTCGTCGAAGATGGCAGTGGTGATCGTCAACGTATCCTGGTTGCGTCCATCCACCTTACGAAACTTGAGTTCTTCGGTCCCTACATGGGTGACCACGGTGAGGTGGGCTCCGTCCGCGCCCTTGAAGAATTGCGCCTGGCATTCGATGGGTAGCTCGCGCAGTTCCTCCTGCGAGAAGACCGCCTGCTGGATCTCCTCTCTGGCCGCAGTTTCGGGGTTGGATTTGCCGCCCGGGGCGAAATAGCCGTGGCGGGCCTGCAGCCCCCATTTTTCTTTGTTCACTAACGTCACTTTTAGAGTGTGATACTTCCCATCGATCTTTAAGTTTTGTGGTGTAAATCCCAGTACATAGGAAACTTCTGGCTCGGCCGCGGCATGCAGCAGACCTTGATCAATGTCATTCCGGTCGTGAAAGAAAACTCCGCCGGTGCCGTCTGCCAGGTCCGCGAGCGGCGCGAAGTGCGTTTCTTCTTCCCTCATTGTGGATTGTGTCTTCAGAGGACTAACAGAGGCGGTGGTGGCTAAGTTGGATGCGTCATAGACGGAGGATACCCACAGGCCCCGCGCATCAATCGTATTGATCACAACATTTTCTTTCGTGGCCCGGTCGATGACCTCCCCTTCCGGCTGATGCATTGATGGAAGCACGAAAAATCCCGGCGACATCATCACGATGACGCGCTGTCCGGGCAGGACGCTCATCCTTCGAATTAAAGCCTCCAGAGTTTGATACGTACGCTGTTCCTCCGCTTCCGCGATATTCAGCACCATCGAGGCCGCTGCCCCTACAATACCCGCGGCTGTCTGAGCCGCGCCTGGGTCTTTGGGCGAAATCCCGCTGCAATTCATGTAGTCCTGGATGGCCACTTGTATCGCGGAGGGGTCGATGGCAGCTGCAATCATAAATGCTTCGTCCAAGGTCATCGGCGGACAGCCCGCAGAGCTTTGCACGAGTGAATGCGGCAAGATTCGCTGGACCGCCTCCTCGAGTTTCCCTCGGTCCGCCGTAAAATCCTGTGCCACTTGACCGGAGGTGGTGAAAATGGAGAGGCGGTCGCGAGCCCCCATGGCCGCGAAGAGCTTCGCGGTGGCCTGTCGCGAAAACATGGCGTCTTGAAGCGACAGATGGAGATCGTCGAAGAATAATGCGACGAACCTTTGCGGCAAAACTGCCGCTTTCACCGGTGTTCCTTCCGAAGTTGCCTCCTCTGAATCGACGGTAGGCGCGTGGGAAGCAGGAGTCTCTACGGAAAAACTCGAAATGATCTGTGGTCTGCGGTCGTCCGCGAGTTGAAAATCTTCCTTTTTCAGATTGGAAACGACCTTGCCGTTGCTGTCGCGCACAACGACGTGCACAAGGACTAAGTTGACGCGCACCTTAAACGTCGCAGGAGAATCGTGCGAAACGATTTCGTCGTTGGATGCCTTCGCGTCCGGTTTGGGGGCGTTTTGGGATGTGTCAGCCGGTGGGGCTTGAGGAGCTTGCGCAGTTGCGGATTGCGCTTGGGTGTCTGCAACGGGCAAACCGAAGGTGGAGAGCATGCCGCCAAGCAGAGCGAGCCAGACGGTTCTCGTAAGACTACCCGAAGTACGCCCGAGTAGAATCGTCACTACGCATCCCCCCTTGAGCTTGCGTCAATCTACTGTTAATGCCACGAGCCCGTCAGCCTTGAGACTTGCTCGCACAATTGAGATGGGCGTGCCCAAATTCGCTCGCATCTAATGTAATGACGAGAAAACCGGACTTTCGGGTACGGCCGGGTTGGAATCCATCACTCAGTGAGCAGGGATCTGGTTACCGACTCCTGGTTTGTCGATTATTACCGGCCAATATTTTGAATCACACCCCTAAAAGCTGCAGGCGAGAAGGGTTATTCTCTTTCAGTTGGGTTTTTGTTTCAGGAGGAAGGAGCTCCGCTTCCGGCTGCGATCTTGGCGGGTCAACGCCGGAGGGCAGAGCCCCAATACGCTACGATTCTGTTTATCCCATTTTCCGTGGCGCCGCACAAGCTCGAAACGGATTGGGCCACGAGTTGCGCCGAGGTCATTCTGCGGCGATGTCCCGCTTGTGAACACGATTCGATCATCGGCCACGGACGCCGCCTCAAACAGGCGCACGATGAACACCACGACTGGATCGGGATCCGTCGCGGTCGCTGCCCCGGTTGCGGGAAAACCTTCACCTTCCTTCCACTGTTTTCTCTCCCTTACACCCATTACAGCTTGCCGACTCGTTGCCAGGCATTGCGGCGGCGCTTTGCGGAGCATTGCTCCTGGGAAGAGGCAGTGCCTACGCTCAAAGATCCTAATCGCGTGCCTGATCCTTCCACACTTCGCCGCTGGGCCCACGGACTGGACCGCTCCCAACCGGCACTTTCCTTTCTCCACCAAGCGCTCGCCCGCATGGCTCACTGGTCGGCGCTTGGTGATCCGCCCAATCACCAAGCTGGGCTTTTGTCTGGGCTGATTCCGGTTCTGCAAATTCTTTGGCCCTTGCGGCTCTGAGAAATTTCCTCCTGCCCACCATCCTTGCCTGGGAATGCTGGCCACCTTCTCCTATGTTCGCCTCCAGAGGCAAAACTGCGCCGTGGGCGAGGATATCGAAAAACTGAAACAGCGCCTTTCGCTGCTCGATTATCTGCGGCAGCAGCATTGGGCCGCCCGGCCTATCGCTTTCGGCCCCGAGTTCGTCGGACTCTGTCCGCTACATCCGGAAACCCGGCCTTCGTTCTATGTCAACACTCGCAAGAATCTCTTCTACTGTCACGGTTGCGGCCAGGGCGGCGATCTCCTTCGCTTTGTCCAGTTGTCCCGTCATCTTTCCTTCCGCCAAAGTCTCGCCTACCTCCAGCAGCAAAGCGCTCTTACAGCTGACCCTGCCGCCGTGCTGGAGCAAGCCGCCACTTTCTATCAACAGCAACTCGAACGCTACCCCGAGGCACGGCGCTATCTCGAGCAACGAGGACTGCGCGATCCCCTCCTGATCAAAGAACTGCGCATCGGTTATGCCCCCGGCGGGAGCTTGCGCCGACATCTCGCGGCTCAAGGTTATTCTTGCGAGCTCCTAAAACGTCTCGGCCTTCTCAACCCACAAGGCTGCGACGCTTTCTACCGGCGCGTCATCTTCCCGTGCTGCCAAGGCGGACGCGTCGTCAACCTCTACGGCCGCAGTGTCGCTGCCGCCTTCGCCCATCGATTCCTCCCCGGCTCGAAGGGCGGCTTGTTCGCCTGGGAATCGGTTCGCCAGTTTCCTGCGGCGATTCTGGTGGAAGGTCTGTTCGATCTCGCAGTGTTGTAGCACGCCGGTTTTCGCCACGCCACCTGTTCGTTGGGCACCCATCTCAACGCTGACCAGTTTCAACAGTTGTGCGACCGTCCGCGCACCGTTTATCTCACCTTCGATGTCGACGCCAACGGCAGTGGACAACAAGCCTCGCAACAGTTAGCGCAGCGTCTGTGCGCGCAAGGCATCGCCACTCGCCGCGTTCTCCTGCCCGAGGGCCACGATCCGAACTCTTTCTTCGTCCAGGGCGGTGACGCAGGACAGTTTCAAACTCTTCTGGAGGCTGCTCAGCCATGAAGTTCTGTGTGCACTACCAGCAGACCTCCCACAACGCACAAAGTCCGGTTCGTGTCGTCGAGCAGACCACTGGCCGAGGCATCGGCTGGATCAATCGTTACTTGGATCGCGAATATATCCGCCGCTTGGCGAACACCACTCTGCGCATCTACGCTCACAACCTGCTGCACTTTGTTCGCTGGTGGGAGAGTGTTCATCACATCGGCGACGTTAGGGAAGATGACCTTACCGAGTCCACGCTCCTGGACTATCTGCGCTTCCAGTCCAGCCAACAACCTCGGCCTTCCCCTTCCACCATCAATGACCGCGTGGCCGTCGCCGAGCGCGCCATCCGCAACGAGTTCCCCGATGCTCCCTGCCAGATCGCCCGCGGCTTTCATCAAGCTTTTTTGCGGCGAAGGCCGATGGGTCTTGGCCGGCGGCAAGTAGCGATGAGCCGACTGCGCGTGAAGGTGCCCAAACGCAACATCGTGCCGCTCTCGGTGGATGAAGTAGCGCGCTTCTGGTCGAGTTTCCGCACTTCGCGCGACTTGGCCATCGTGGGCTTGATGTTACTGCAAGGGCTGCGGTCCGCCGAAGTATTGGCTTTGAATCGCGACGGCGCGTTGCTTTCCGAAGCACAACTTCGCGTTCCAGGCAAAGGCAAGAAATTTCGTCTCTTGCCGTTGGCGCCAGAAACTGTGCAACTGCTCGAACACTACCTGCGATTGGAACGGCCCAATCCCTGCTCCGCCGCGCTCTTCGTCTCACTCAAAGGACACGCGCGCGGAACTCGTATGACCGCTGCGGGATTACGATCCTTATTCCGCTACCATCGCCAGGCCACCGGCATTCAGCTCGCCAACCCTCATCGATTTCGCCACACCTTTGCCTCCGACATGATCCGCGCCGGAATGAGTCTTCCCGCGCTCATGCAGTTGATGGGTCACGCCGATATCCAGACCACGCTGCTGTATGTGCAAGTCACCCCACAAGACGTCTATCTGCAATATGCGCGCGCCGTGGCGCAGCACATTCGTCCTCTTCCGAGGACTCCCTCATGAACCGCGCGCGACGCCCTCCGCTACGACATCCTCTGGCTCCGGTCTTCGACCGGGCAGTCGATTCCTTCAGCGTGGCACTCAGTCCCGGAACCATTCGTCAACACCGCGGGACGGCACGCAACTTCCTAAACTATCTCGGCGCTGATCATCCGGAGGTGAAGTGCCTCGACCAATTGCGTCGTGAACCCCACATCCTCGGCTGGATGTCCCGCCTGCACTCGCAAGCGCCGCCGCTGTCCACGGCGTCCTATATCAATCGGCTTATCGCTCTACGTTCTATTTTCAACGAGCTGGCTTGGACCGAACAGCTTTCTGCACTCGCTCATCTGATCCGCCGCGAGGACATTCCGCGCCTCCCGCAAAGACTTCCACGCCCACTCACGGCAGAGCAGGACGAACTGCTGCAGCAGGAGTTCCGCTTGCGCAATGATCTCGGCGGCAACGTCTTTCTGCTCATCCGTCACACCGGCATGCGCATCGGTGAGTGTGCCGATCTGTCCTTCGACTGCCTGCGCTCTACCGGCCCAGGTCAATGGGCGATTCACGTGCCGCTCGGCAAACTCAAAACGGAACGTATGGTCCCCGTAGATCCCTTTGTGTGTGAACTCGTCCAACGCCTCCGCTTCTTTCGTTCTCTTGATCCGCAGCCTGCCGATGGACGGCTCCTGGCCCGTCTGGGCGCCAAAGACACGCTCCTTCGCAACTTTCGTGATTACTTGCATCAAGTCTGCCATTCGCTCGGCCTTTCCACGCACATCGTCCCCCACCAATTTCGTCACACCTATGCCTCGGAAATGCTTCGAGCCGGCGTTGGTTTTCCCGCGGTAATGAAATTACTCGGTCACACCTCTCCCGAAATGACCATGCAATATCTTGATGTCACGTTGAATGATCTCCAGCGGGCATTTGAGCTGGCTCGCTCAAAACCTCGGCATCTGGTTCCGCAACCGAGGGTGCCGTCTGCCCCCCTTCGAACTGGCCTCGGCGGAGTGCTCGATTCTTTGCTTGCTACTCAACATGTGCTCGAAACGTTCCGCCGCTCGCTGCCAAACGGAACTTCTCGCCGTCGCCTGGACCGGCTCTCCAACCGCCTCACCAAAATCCTTAGCGAAGCTCGCAAGCTCCCGACACCCTGAACATGGGCAGAGATTGACCGGTTATGTCGGGTAATCGGAAGCTGATCCGGTACCCCATTGGCAGTGCGCTTGTCAAAGTGTGCGGCGCACCGTAAAGTGGAACGTTTGTTGCGGTGGCGTTTTAGTTGGCATGGCGATGGCATCGACCAAGAAAAAGACAAGGAATAAAAAGAAGCCAAGCGCAGCGAATCGCACAGCTGCGAAACCGGTTACGTTGACCGCTGGAGAGTGGTTCGAGAAGCTCGCGGCGGTACAAGCGCGATTGCGTGCTCCGGATGGCTGCCCCTGGGACCGTGAGCAAACGCACGCATCGCTTCGGACCTATTTGATCGAAGAAGCTTATGAGGTTCTGGAGGCGATGGGGAGCGGAGACGATGCGAAGTTCGCTGATGAAATGGGTGATTTGCTTTTGCAAATCGTGTTTCATTCGCAGATCGCCAGGGAGGAAGGACGGTTTGAAGTTTCGGACGTAATTCGCGCGGTGCACGACAAAATGGTCAGGCGGCATCCGCACGTTTTCGGCGAGAAACGGGCGAAAGATGCGGCTGAGGTACTTAAGAATTGGGAGCAGATCAAGAAAGAAGAGCGAGCTGCGGCGGGCAAAAAGACGGAGGGAGCGAAGAAGGAATCCAAGCCCGCCTCGATGCTGGATGGAGTTTCGCGAGCGCTGCCTGCCGGACTGGAAGGCTTTCAGCTTACGCGGCGTGCCGCGCGAATCGGATTTGATTGGGATAACGTCGAAGGCGTGTTCGACAAAATGAACGAAGAGGCGGGAGAGCTTCGGCAAGCGCTAGGCGCGAAAGACGCTGGACGCTCTGAAGAAGAGATGGGCGATTTGCTCTTTGCCGCCGTGAACCTGGCGCGTTTTCTCCATATCGACCCGGAAATTGCTCTGAAGAAAGCCAACGCGAAATTTTCCACGCGATTCCGCCGAATGGAGGCGATGGCTGCAGAGAGCGGCAGGGCACTTGCCGATGTACCTCGCGAGCAAATGGAAGAGTATTGGGAGGCGGCAAAGCGCGCCGAGAGCGAAGCCTCGCTGAAGAAAGCGGAGGCGCGCAAAGCCTGATGAGCGAGAAGATCTCCGTACGAAAATGCGCCGGAATCGACGAGTTTCAGCGATGTGTTGCTTTGCAGAAGGAAATCTGGGGCGAAGAGGACATCGAGGTGGAACCCGCTACGCTTTTCGTCGTGGCTTCGGAGACGGGAGGACAAGTTCTCGGCGCCTTCGACGGCGACCGTCTTATCGGGTTCACGCTGGCACTTGTGGGATTCACGAACGGGACTGTTTTTCTCCATTCGCACATGACGGGCGTGCATGGTGAGTATCGCGACCGCGGTGTTGGCCGGGCGCTCAAGTTGTTTCAACGCGAAGAAGCACTGGGGCGGGGCATTCGTTTGATCGTGTGGACATTCGATCCCCTGGAAACACGAAATGGGCATTTCAATTTAAACCGCCTGGGCGCGATCGCGCGGAAATATCTGTCGAATCTTTATGGCCTGACCAGCAGTCCGTTGCATCTAGGACTTCCGACGGACCGATTGTGGGCGGAGTGGCAGCTGGATTCGGCGCGAGTGGCGGCAGCAGTCTCGGACTTGGCTAGGGACCCGGACTCCGCTCCCGCGACGATTGAAATTCCAGATGAACTCGATCATTGGAAACAAAGCGATATGGCAGCCGTAGCAAGAGTGCAAGCGCGTATCCGGGAGGAATTTACGGGTTGGTTTGCACGCGGTTACGCGGCCATCGGAGTGAAAAAATCAGCGACGGGAATGGCTTATTTGTTAGCCCCGTGGAGCGATTTCTAGGCGTGCGAATTCAATAGATTCAAGGACCCAAAGGCTTTGCGGTCTTACGTGAGCAACCTCACCGCGCGGCCGCAGAATGAGAAAAGAACCGATGCGCATACAGGAAGTGACATTGCGGGAAGTGCGAATGAAGCTGATCGCTCCATTCGAAACGAGTACCGATCGCACGGATGAGCGGCGCATCATCCTGACGGAAGTCGTGACGGACGGCGCCGTCGGGTGGGGCGAATGCGTAGCGGGAGAAAAGCCTTTTTATAGTCCGGAGACCACCGATACGACATGGATTGTGATGCGCGATTTCCTCTGGCCGATGATTAAAGGCCAAGAAATCGCGGCGGCTGCAAACGTTTGGGAGATGCTCGAACAAGTGCGCGGCCACAACATGGCCAAAGCCGCGCTGGAGTCGGCGATTTGGGACGCGGAAGCCAAACAGAAAGGTGTGCCGCTTTCAAAATTGCTCGGGGGAACGCGGGACGAAATCTCGAGCGGAGTTTCGATCGGGATTAAGGATTCGCTGGATGAACTGGCGGCCGCGGTGAGGAAAGAACTTTCCGCCGGTTATCAGCGCGTCAAAATCAAAATCAAGCCGGGTAAAGAGCTGCCGCAGGTCAAGCGCCTGCGCGAAGAGTTTCCCACTATCAAGTTAATGGTCGACGCCAACTCCGCGTACCGGATGGAAGACTGGCCGCTGCTCAAGGAGTTGGAACACTTCTATTTGATGATGATTGAGCAGCCGCTGGGCTGGGACGATTTGTACGCTCATGTTGAACTGCAGAAAAAATTGGCGACGCCCATTTGCCTGGACGAGTGCATCCACACCGAAGAACAGGCGCGCGCGGCGATCCTTCTGGGCGCATGCAAGATCATCAACATCAAAATGGGGCGCGTTGGCGGCCACACCGTGGCGAAGCGCATCCACGATCTGTGCCAGCAAAATGGAATGCCTGTCTGGTGTGGCGGAATGCTGGAGTCGGGAATCGGACGCGCGCACAACATCGCGCTTTCAACCCTCGCGAACTTCACCCTGCCGGGTGACGTCACTGCCAGCCGTCGGTACTGGCACGAAGACATTATCGAGCCAGAAGTGACCGTCTCTCCCCAAGGTACGATTCGCGTGCCGACGGGACCTGGTATCGGTTTCGAGCCGCGCCGCGACTTCATCGAAAAACTCACCGTGCGGAAAGAGCGGCTGGTCTGAGGCAGTGCTCGTCCAGTTTTCCAGAGGGCGCGCGCCCAGCCGTCCAGTCATTGCCCTCCTGATCGGCGTTATCGTCACGATTTGGGCGGTCAACTTTATCGCCGCAAAGATCGGGTTGCGTTCTTTCCCCCCTCTGACGATGGCTTCGTTCCGCGTGTGCGGCGCGGGCGTGGTTATGGTGCCTTTCTATCTATGCGTCCGGCGGCTTCGGCTGGCCTCGTTTGCCGAGACCGAAGCTGTTTCCAAGCGGGGATTCACGCGGCGCGATGCCTGGACGTTCCTTTACCTGGGATTTTTCGGTGTCAGCGTGAACCAATTCTGCTTCACGCTTGGATTGCACTACACCGCGGTCAGCCATTCCGCAGTCATCGTGGGCATGGGGCCCATTTACACGCTCATTCTGGCGGTATTGCTGCGTTTGGAGAGACCTACGTGGCACAAAGCTGTGGGCATGGCCATTGCCTTCACGGGAATCGCTGTACTCGCTTCGGAGCACGGTATTTCCGCCCATACCCCATCTCTGCTTGGCGACGCGATCACCATGACGGGTTCTGTGGGCTTTGCAACCTATGCGGTGCTCGGCAAGCGTGTCGCGGGCGAATACGATGCGCTGACCATGACAGCTTACAACCACTTTGCCGGCGCTCTGATCTTGCTCCCGCTGGCCGTCCATCAGGCGTTGATGTTGGGATCAGCGGGGAATTGGCGGGCTGTTCCGTGGCAGGCATGGGCCGCCATCCTCTATATGGGACTGTTTGGGTCGGCGGTCGCTTATGTCCTTTATTACTGGCTACTTCGTTATCTGGAAGCCTCGCAGTTGAGCGCCTTCACTTATCTGCTGCCTGTCCTCGCGTCGATTCTCGGCATTCTGGCGCTGGGGGAGAAGGGGTCCTGGACGCAGGTAGCAGGGGGAGCGCTCGCCCTAGGCGGCGTTTATTGGACCGAGTCCGGCAGGGTCGCCCCAAGTTAGAAGTCAGAGTCTGCGTGTTCTTGAATCTATAGGGTGGCATGCGACACGAACAGCATCTTCCTTCAAACGTGAAAGTGGCAATCCCAGGGGCTTACTTCACCTGCAGGGATTCGAGGTAGGCCACCAAGTCGTCGATATGTTGCTGGCCAGTGGGATCGTGATCCGGATCGAGCGTCTTAAATCGCGCACCCCAGACCGGCATGTCCATCGAGCCGTGAGCTGCGAGGGACCTTCCAAATTTCACCAACGCCCCTACATAGCCCGACGGAAACTTGCCTTCGTGGCGCTTGCTGAGAGTCGTCAGATCAGTTGGTGGGGGCTTCAGCGCGGTGGCGGCTGGTCCGTCACCTTTGGCACTCTCCCCGTGGCAAGCGGCGCAGTACCTAACGTAGGTCTCCTTACCCGCTTGTGTGTCCGGTTGCCTTGCAGGGTGTTTCTGTGGACTTTTCGCCTGCGCCCGGCAGATGCCGGGGAGCGCCAGGAGCGCTACGCATAGAAGGAATACCTGAAGAGGGAACCTATAGCCCTTAGTGCGTTGCTCCAAATTAATTATGGGAGTCAGCTGCAAAGTCATTCCTCGGTCGGATACTACCACGGCCTCAATCAGCCGTGCCCTGCCGAGTTAGGCGGAACACACAAAATGGCTGAAGTATCCCGCGGGGGGCGGGCTTCAGCCAATTAGGCGCGGCTCCGGGCCAAGGTCAGAATTAGAAAGCTTAGCAATCGGACCTCCGTGCAGCCTCCGTTGACCCGTAATGTGGGGCGTGTTAGCTTGCCGAGTCTTACTCAGAGAAGCTGGGCCGGCAGAATCAGGATGCCCCGCTCCGAGAGGCCAAGTCTTTCGCATGACGACGAAACCGACCAATCCGGGAGGCAAACTCCCGTTGCGCTGGGGTGGCGAAAAGGCGCGTATTGCCGTTATACCTGGCGACGGAATCGGCAAGGAAGTGACGCCGGAAGCGGTCAAAGTGCTGCGGGCAGTGACGGCACGGGCCAAGCGGCCGCTGGAGTTCGTGGAATTTGATTGGGGCGCCGACCGCTACCTGAAGGACGGGGTGAGTTTACCCGCAGGGGCCGTCGAGATGCTGCGGGACGAGTTCGACGCCATATTGTTCGGGGCGCTGGGCGATCCTCGGGTGCCTTCCAACCAGCACGCCGCAGACATCCTTTTGGGCCTACGCTTCAAGCTGGATCTTTATGTAAATGCACGGCCTGTCGAACTGCTGCATGACCGGCTGACTCCATTGCGTGATCGCAACATGAAAGACATTCACTTCATGGTCTTCCGGGAGAATACGGAAGGGCTCTACGTCGGGGTGGGAGGCTTCTTCAAGAAGGGCACCGCGGACGAAATCGCGATGCAGGAGGATGTGAACTCGCGCAAGGGGGTCGAGCGGATCATCCGGTACGCTTACGACTATGCCCGGCAGAACGGACTGACACGGGTCTGCATGAGTGACAAGTCGAATGCTATGACGTTCGCGCATGACCTGTGGCAGAGGGTCTTCAAGGAAGTGCGGCAGGAATACCCCAAGATCGAGTCGCGGCATCTTTACATCGATACCTTATCGATGGAAGTGGTACGCGATCCGTCGCAGTTCGACGTGATCGTGACGTGCAATCTGTTTGGGGATATCGTCAGCGACCTAGGAGCGCAACTGGCGGGCGGGCTTGGGCTTGCACCTTCCGGGAATATACATCCTGGCCGGACTTCGCTCTTCGAGCCTGTCCACGGCTCAGCGCCGAACATTGCCGGAAAAGGCATCGCGAATCCCTTTGGCTCGGTGCTGGCTTCGGCGATGATGCTCGAGTTCCTCGGCTGGAAGGAGGAATCTCAAGTACTACGGGAAGGCGTCAAGTCTGCTTTGCGTGAGAATTTTGTTACGCCAGATCTTGGCGGACTTAAACGAACAGTTGAAGTTGGAGATTGGCTGGCAGATTTTGCGAAGAAGTCGAACTAACGCTACTTAAAGCAAATCATTAACTGTGATCGCCCGATGATCGCTTGTCCGCTTGTCTAGGAATAGCTCACGCTTTGCTTGCGATCTCCTAGGCTTAACCCTGTGATCAGCATCCCTAGCAAGAATCCGCCAATGTGCGCCCACCAGGCGACGCCGCCAGTTGCGGAGACTCCCACGGAGCTCACTCCCGCCAAGAACTGAAGCAAGAACCAGTAGCCGAGGATGATGAACGCTGGGATTGGTACGAAAAATATGAAGACCAGTGTCAGCACTCGAGCCCGGGGAAAAAGAATGATATAGGCACCCATGACGCCAGAGATGGCGCCGCTGGCGCCGAGGGCGGGGAGGGTTGAGTGGAAGTTGAAGATAATGTGGGTGATCCCCGAACCGATACCACAGACGAGATAAAACAGAAGATAGGGAAAGTGGCCGAAGTAGTCTTCCACGTTGTCGCCAAAGATCCATAGAAAGAGCATGTTCCCCGCGATATGCATGAAGCCGCTGTGCAGGAACATACTGGTGAAAATAGGAACGAGGGCGTGTTCAAGGTTACCGTGGCCAGCGAGGGCGGCTCGGATATGCGACGGAATAGTGGCATTGGCCATGACGAAGGCATCGCCCTGGTGAGGGCCCAGGGTGAGCTGGTAAAGAAAGACGATGACGTTCGCCAAAATGAGAAGAGTGTTGACGACAGGGTAGGTGCGCCGCGGGTTCAGGTCTTTGATGGGGATGAACATGCGATGGAGTCTTCTGCCAGCCTAGGGGAAAGCGGCCCGGTTGCGCCGTCCTTTGCGTTGAAGTCTTTCAATTTTGTCTAAAGCAGAAATTCCACCTCGAGCACCGAGTGCTTCGCAGTTCAAACCTGCCGCGGCGCAAGAGAAATCGAGAATGCGCTGCAACTCCCATCCGTGCAAGATGCCGTAAGAGAACCCGGCATGAAATACGTCGCCAGCGCCGGTGGTGTCCCTGACCCGCACTTTGTAGGAGGGAGAATACCAGAAACGAAGGCCGTCCCAGGCTAGGGCGCCATCAATGCCAAGTGTGGCACAGACGGCGCGGCAGCCGAACTTGCGTTTAAGGAGGGGAAGAGCTTTCAGTATGTCGGGTTCGCCGGTAGCGGCGCAGGGGAAGTCGCGGGAGGTGACGGGATAATCCACGAGGCGGAGAAGCGGAGAGAGATTGGATGACCAACGATCGACGTCGGCGACGACAGGAATCTTGGCGGAGCGGGCCCAGGAGGCGGCTTGGCGGTTGGCAGCGGGGTCGCTTCCATCGATGTGGAGCAGGCGGGCTGAAGTTATCCAGCCTCGTTGAAGGAAGGAGCGGGGAAGAGCGAGGTTTGTATCCCGACGACTAACTACCGTACGCTCGCCGGATTCTGCTTCCACGAAGATAAAGGAGAGATGGCTGAGAGTTTCCGGGATATTGGCAAGATGGCAGGCGACACCCTCTTGCCGGAGGTCGCGGCGGTGCAATTGGGCGGCATGGTCGCCTCCAACGCAACCGACGTAATGGGTGCGGAGGCCCCAACGCTGGCAGGCAATCAGGGTGGTAGCCACCTGACCGCCGAGCATGATCTGCGTGCCGAGAGCTTCGACCTTGGAGCCGAGAGCAGGGAATTGCGCAACTTGCAAAACGGTGTCGGTGGCGTTCTCGCCGATGCCGAGGATGTCGAATCGAGGCGATGGCATAATGTAGTGGTGCAGGGTATCGGAAGAAAAGGAAAATGCAAAGAGGGATGAGCGGTGGCTTGTGTCCGATAATGTAGGGCGGAAAAAGAGCTGGTTAACAGAATACAGGAAAGGGGTTTATTTGCAGATTGGCGCGGGAAATGGAAGGGGCCGGCTGAGATCTGCGACGGAGAGGCAAGGTGTCGACGAGCGGAAGACGACATCCCCATCCTTTCGAATGTGGCGAGGAACCCGCATGAGCGCAACTGGAACCGCATGCGAGGAATATCAAGAGCCCCATTCTCGCGAGCGAGTCCTATGGAGTTTCTCTGAATAGCATCACGTAAACATTGCGCGGCGCGAGCGTGTATGGTAATTAAATTAGCTCTGCGTGTGCGTGCGGAACGGACGTAACTCTTCACGATGTCCGGTGCAGCGTCGGCGCGCCGACTGCTCATGCCTGCCAGGGAAACGGAAGCCATCATCTTGAAGACCTTTTCGCTTGGAGAGGCGGACCGCCTAGTGAGTTTCTTCGGGCGAACGTCGGGGCGGATGCGCGGCGTGGCTTCCGGAGCGCGCCGGATCAAAAATCGCTATGGCTCGACGCTGGAGATTCTGTCCCACGTCCAGCTCTGGTACATCGAAAAAGAGACGCGCGATCTGGTGCGCATCCAGCAATGTGAGTTGCTGGAATCGTTTCACAAGTCGCAGAGCGATTACGAGTTGAGCACCGGGCTGGCGGTGGTCAGTGAAGTTTCCGAGCAGGTGCTCCCTGAGCATGAAACGGCCGAGGCCATGTTCCGGCTGCTACTGCTCACGGTTCGGGAAATCGAACGCACGGGAGCCTGGCAGTTGCCTCTGAGCTATTTCGCATTCTGGACGGTGCGCTTGGGGGGATGGCTGCCGCAGTTCGATCGATGTGCTTCGTGCGGGGCAATGTTCGGATCGCAAGCCGCTTTCCATGCACCGTGGGAGCCGGGGTTGTTTTGCGAGAAATGCCGGCGTGGCGGGATGCGCCCTCTGCATCTAGAGGGGAGGCAACTCGCCGAGCGATTTGCTGGAGAGAAGCTCGACAAGATTGAGTTCACGAAAGCCATGCATCAGCCGGCTGCAGAATTGCGGCAGGCTTCGCTGAACTGGATTGAGAATCATACAGAGAAGCCGCTAGCGACACGAAAGCTCCTGGAGACGACTTGACAGCTAAAGTAAAACTTGAGAAAAAACCGATCGGCCTAAACTTTCAAGATTTAGTTTTGAAACTCTCGCATTTCTGGGTGAAGCAAGGTTGCGTGCTGCAGCAGCCGTATGACGTGGAAGTAGGCGCAGGCACGATGCATCCGGAAACGTTTCTGCGGGTGCTTGGGCCAGCACCGTATCGCGTTGCCTACGTACAACCCAGCCGCCGCCCCGCCGATGGTAGGTACGGCGAGAACCCCAACCGGCTGTATAAGCACACACAATTTCAAGTCATCCTGAAGCCGTCTCCCGCCGATGTGCAGGATCTTTACCTGCAGAGTCTAGGCGCCATTGGCATTACGTTGAAAGAGCACGACATTCGCTTTGAGGAAGATAACTGGGAGTCGCCTACGCTTGGCGCGTGGGGTATCGGCTGGCAAGTCTTGCTGGATGGATTGGAGATAACTCAGTTCACCTACTTCCAGCAAAGCGGCGGAATTGACCTAGACCCAATCTCCGTCGAATTGACCTATGGGCTGGAACGGATCTGTCAGTTCCTCCAGGACGCCTCGAGTGTGTACGACTTGCGATGGTCCGCGGACAAGACCTACGGAGAGATTCGTTTGGCGGAGGAGCAGCAATTCTCCGAGTACAGCTTCAATCGCAGTGATGCGAAAGCGATTCGAGCCGAATTTGAACTGTACGAAAAACAGGCCAAGGAGTTGATTGATGGGTTTGCCGGAACGGAGGGGAAGGAGCGAGCGCGATATCCACTTCTTCCGGCCTACGACCACTGCCTGAAATGCTCGCACCTGTTTAATTTGATGGATGCACGAGGAGTGATCTCCACAACGGAGCGCGCCGCGCTGATGGCGCGAGTGCGTACGTTGGCCTGCCGCGGCGCCGCGGCATATTTAGAACAGATCGGTGGGCCATCCGTGCGCCGGGAGGTGCGGGGATGAGCGCCGCCAAGGAAAAGGTCATCGACAAGCGAGTTGAAGTTTTGCTTGAAGTAGGGAGCGAGGAGATTCCGGCCGGAATGTTGCCCAAAGCGGAAGAGGATTTACGCGCGAACCTGGAGAAGTTGCTGGCCGCAGAGAACCTCTCGGACGGGGTGAGCGTTGAAACTTTCAGCGCGCCGCGCCGGCTCGTCGCCCATGTGCGGGGAGTTCGCGAGAAACAAGCGGATGTCGTGAATGAAGTGACGGGCCCGCCGAAGTCAGTGGCTTACGATGCTGTCGGCGAGCCGACACGCGCTGCGATCAGCTTTGCGGAGAAGCAGGGGCTCACGCTGAAGGAACTTTACGTCGTGAAGACTCCCAAGGGCGAATACCTGGCCGCGAAGCAAGTGAAGCGGGGGCGCACGGCGGAGCAGATACTGAGCGAAATTCTTCCGCGGGTGATCCATGACCTATCCTGGCCGCGCTCGATGACCTGGACGGGAATTGATGGCGCACGATTCATTCGGCCGATTCGGTGGATTGTCGCGGTCGTGAACGGCAAACCGCTGAAGTTTTCATTCGCGGGTGTCACAGCCGGGGACACAACGCTCGGCCATCGGTTTCTAGGCAAAGGACCGCTCCGCGTGAAGGACTTCGCGGACTTCGAAAAGAAGCTGAAGGCGAATGGCGTGATTGTTCGCCCTGCGGAACGCAGAGAGAAAATCTCGAAAGAACTAGCGGCGCACGCGAAGAAGGGCGGTTATCGGGTCCACGAAGACGCGGAACTCCTAAAGCTCGTTACCTATCTCAATGAATGCCCGAGCGTGCTGGAGGGAGATTTCGATCCTGCGTACCTTGCCTTACCAGACGAGATTTTGATTACCGTGATGCGCGGCCACCAGAAATATTTTGCGGTCGAGAAGCGGAACGGGGAAGTGGCGCCGCACTTTCTAGCGGTAATCAATTTGCCCCGGGACCCCAAGGGGTTGGTGCGAGCGGGACACGAACGGGTATTGCGAGCCAGGTTGGCGGACGCGCAATTTTTCTGGGAGTCGGATCAGAAATGTCGGCTCGCCGACTATCTGCCGAAACTGGAACGCGTCACGTATGAATCCCGGTTGGGGAGTTACCGGGACAAAGTCGAGCGGGTGCGAGCGATTGCACGCTGGCTTTCCGAGCAATGGTTCGACCGCGGGCTTATCCAAGCGCATGTGTCGGAGGCGGATCGCGCTGCGGAGCTTTCCAAATGCGACCTCGCTACAGAGATGGTCCGCGAGTTCACGGAGCTGCAAGGAATTGTCGGCGGGCTCTATGCGCGAGCACAGGGCGAGCCGGATGATGTTGCGGACGCGATTTACGACCACTACCGTCCGGTCGGCTTGGAAGATCCCATTCCGCGAAATCTCACGGGCTGCGCCGTGGCCCTGGGAGACAAACTGGACTCCATTGCGGGGTGCTTCGCCGTTGGTCTGGTTCCAACAGGTTCCAGTGATCCGTATGCTTTACGGCGCGCCGCACTTGGAGTGGTTAAGATTATTCTTGAGCGCAAACTCCCCGTTTCGATCTCCCTGGCAGTTGGTGCGGCCACGAAGGCACTGCTCACCAATCCGCCGAAACGAGGCGTCACTCCCGAGCAGGAAGCTCAAGTGGTGGACTTCATCTTGGACCGGGCCAAGTTCGTGCTGCGCGAGCGCGAGAAGTTCAGCTACGACGAAGTGAACGCTGTATTCCGGGCCGGAGTGGATGATTTGGTCGACGCTCATAAACGGCTCGTCGCGCTGAAGGCCATTCGCAAGTCGAAGAATTTCGAACCGCTGGCGGTATCTTTCAAGCGTATCCGGAATATTCTTGAGAAATCGAATTACAAGAAAGAGGAAGCGTACGCGATTCAACCCGACCTATTTGAGAGCGACGTGGAGCGAGATCTGTTTACGGCAGTGCGTGCCGCCGCGTCCAAAGTGCAAGCAGAGAAGCGCGCAGGGAAATATCAAGAAGCACTTGAAGTTGTAGCCGGGCTGCGAAAAGCAGTGGACGACTTCTTTGCGGGTGTGATGGTGATGGCAGAGAAGGAAGAGGTAAGGAAGAATCGCCTGGCGTTGCTGTCCGAAATTCTGCGGGAGTTTACAACTATCGCGGATTTCTCCGAACTCGGTGGAGAGGAACGGAAGTAAGGGAACATAAAGTTTTGCTTTAATTCACTACAGACGAGGAACGTCGGCGTGCCGACAAATTTTTCCGGCCGTCGTGCAGAGGGCAGTCGCTGGACAGTTTTCAAAATTTCAAAAAAGACAAGCGAGGAATACAGTGAGTAAATGGGTCTATTTTTTCGGTGCAGGCAAAGCGGAAGGCGATGGGAGCCAACGGGCTCTTCTGGGCGGAAAGGGCTCTGGTCTCGCGGAGATGAGCCGTATTGGGCTGCCTGTGCCGCCAGGTTTCACGGTAACGACGGAAGTTTGTACGTATTACTACGGGAACAAGAAGAGCTACCCGAAGTCGCTCGACGCGGAAGTGAAGAAAGCGATGGCGCGAGTCGAAAAAATAATGGGGACAAAGTTTGGCGACAACAAAGCTATGCCGATGCTGGTATCGGTGCGCTCCGGAGCGCGCGATTCGATGCCCGGCATGATGGACACGATTTTGAATCTCGGCTTGAACGACGAAACAGTGCTCACGCTGGCCAAGGCTACCAAAAACGAACGGTTCGCCTGGGACTGCTATCGGCGGTTCATTCAGATGTATGGCGACGTTGTGATGGGTGTGCAGAAGCGGCCGGATGAGGATCATGAGCCGTTTGAGGTGGTGATTCATGGCCTCAAGCATGAGCGGTATCACGAGGACGTGGACGACCCGAAACTTACGGTAGGGGATCTCCGGGAACTGGTCGTCCGTTTTAAAAAGCTGATCAAGGAACGCTCTGGAAAAGAGTTTCCTCAGGACGCCTGGAAGCAACTCTGGGGAGCGGTCGGCGCCGTGTTCGGATCGTGGATGAACGATCGCGCGTTTGTTTATCGCCGGAAGTACAACATTCCCTCGGAATGGGGCACAGCCGTAAACGTACAGGCGATGGTGTATGGCAATACTGGCGAGAATTCCGGGTCGGGCGTGGCGTTCACGCGCGATCCGGCGACCGGAGAGAAAGTTTTCTATGGCGAGTTTCTGATCAATGCGCAAGGAGAAGACGTGGTGGCTGGCGTGCGCACACCCGAACCGGTCGCACAGTTAAAGAACCAGTTGCCCAAAGCGTTTAACGAATTAGAGAAGATCCGCCAAACCTTGGAGAAACACTTTAAGGATGTGCAGGACTTCGAGTTCACGATTCAGGACGGCAATGTCTTCATGCTGCAGACGCGCAACGGCAAACGAACGGGGCTGGCGGCTGTGCGCATTGCGATTGAACTAGAGAAAGAGAAGCTGATTGATTGGAAGACCGCCATCCGGCGAGTCCCCGCTGATCAGCTCGACCAGGTGTTGGCGCCGGTATTTGATCGCAAGGCGCTGCAGACTGCCAAGGTGATTGCGAAGGGTCTGCCCGCTGGGCCTGGGGCTGCTGCGGGCAGGATGTACCTGAATGCCGATCGCGCTGCCGCGGCTGGAGAGAGAGGCGAAAAGGTCCTACTCGTTCGCAATGAGACCTCACCGGAAGATTTGCGGGGGATGATCGCTGCCGAAGGCATTCTCACGGCGAAGGGTGGCGTTAGTTCGCATGCGGCACTCGTGGCGCGTCAGATGGGGAAGGTTTGCGTTTGTGGCGCAGCGTCGCTGCAGATTGATTATGCGGCAAAGACGATGACCGTGGATGGGGCGACTTATAAGGAAGGGGACTTTCTTTCGATCAACGGGACTGCCGGGGAAGTGTATCCGGGCCAAATCCCGACCGCCGCGTCAGAAATTGTTCAAGTACTGATCGAGAAATCGCTAGAGGCCAGCAAGAGCCAGACGTATCAGAACTTCAAAAAGCTAATGGACTGGTGCTCGAAAGTAACGCGCCTATCGGTCCGTACCAACGCAGATACGCCTGAGCAGACGGCGCACGCCATCGCGTTTGGTGCTGTGGGCATAGGCCTCTGCCGTACCGAGCACATGTTCTTTGAAGGCAATCGCATCGACGCGATGCGCGAGATGATTTTGGCGGACACCAAAGAACACCGGAAAGAGGCGCTCGCCAAGATCCTGCCCTATCAGCGGGAAGACTTCATTGGGATGTTTAAGGAACTAAAAGGATATCCGGCAACGATCCGGTTTCTTGATCCTCCGCTGCATGAATTCTTGCCGCACGAGGGTTCCGAGCAGAGTGGTCTAGCCAAGAAGATGGGAGTGCCAGTCGAAAAGATCCAGCAGAGAGTTAAAGAATTACATGAATTTAACCCGATGCTCGGCTTCCGAGGCTGCCGCCTGGGCATTGTTTATTCCGAGATTTCCGAGATGCAGTCCCGAGCCATTTTCGAAGCCGCGGCGGAGGTTCAGAAGGCTGGGATCAAGGTCAATCCCGAGGTGATGATTCCGCTGGTCGGCTTCAAGAAGGAACTGGACCTTCAGGTCGAGGTCGTCCATCGCATCGCAAGCGAAGTCATGAAAGAGAAGGGTGTGAAACTGAATTACCTGGTCGGTACGATGATCGAAGTTCCTCGTGGAGCGCTCACAGCCGACGAGATTGCGCAGACGGCAGAGTTCTTCAGCTTCGGCACGAATGACTTGACGCAGACCTGCCTAGGGATGAGCCGCGACGATTCCGGTTCTTTCCTCGGGCCTTATCAGGAGTTGGAAATCGTCAAGAAGAATCCTTTCGCTACCATCGATCAGGCGGGTGTTGGCCAACTGATCGAGATGGCTGTGGCGCGGGGGAACAAGACTCGCCCCGGGATCAAGCTAGGTATCTGCGGCGAACATGGCGGGGACCCGGAGAGCGTCAAGTTCTGTCATCGCGCCGGGTTGACGTATGTAAGTTGCTCGCCGTTCCGGGTGCCAGTAGCCCGACTTGCGGCAGCTCAAGCAATGGTTGAAGAGGAGCAATCCAAGAAAAAGAAAGGGAAATAAGAGAATTAAGTCGCGCAATTTGTATCTAGAGTAGTGCTTGAAGCCGTCGGCGGGCAGACATCTCAAGGAATGTCTGCAGTTCCGGCGGCTTCTTTTTTAGGTCGGCATCTTAAAGAAGAAGTAGAGCCCTAGAAAAAGAAAAGTGATATCGGTGGACCAAGCCGCGAGAAACGGCGGCAACTGCCCAACACCGCCCATCGCTTCCAGCAACCGCGCCGCAGCCCAATAAACGATGCCGATGCCCACGCCGAGAGCGACTCCTCCGACCGCTCCACGCGTTCCGACCAGCAGCGCGAAGGGAATCGCCAGCAACATGCTGACGGGAGCGATCAGCGGGAATGCCAGCTTTACGTGCCACTGTACCGTCAGGTTGGCGACGTCAAAACCAGCTGTGTGCAACTCCGCGATATACCGCCGCAGTGCTCCCAGGCTCATCTGGGAGGCCTGGCGCACCTCGCGATTGAAATAGCTCGGAGGTTCCGAAAGCTCGGGCAGCGATGTCACGGGGAATCGCTCATAACGCGTGATGGTGCCATCGACGAAATCGCGAACCCAGCCGCCCTCAAGAACCCAGACTTTCTGCGAATCGGACCACGTCGCGCGCGTAGCAAAGACCCGTCGCCGCATTTGGAACGTGGCCGGGTCGAGCTCCACCACGCTGAGACCTCCAAAAAGATTCTGCGTTGGGTCAAACAGGTCGTAGTTGTAGATTTTCTCGTCGTTGCCAAAAATCCATCGCTGTGGATGGGCATAGGTTTGCGCGGGGCGCCCCTTGATCTGGTTGCGCAGCGCGTCCTGGCGCTGGTTGGCGTAGGGAAGATAGGTCTCGTCCAACACGATCATGGTGGCAGCGAGAGTTAGGCCGGAGAAAAGCAGCGGCAATGCGAGCCGGTACAGACTGATGCCGCTGGCCTTGCACGCCACAATTTCGTTGTTTTTGCTCATCACACCGAGCGTTACGAGAACCGCCACCAGCGCGCCCAGCGGCGCGAGGTTATAAATCAAGTAGGGCGTCAGATAGCGGAAGTAATCCACGACGATGAGAAAGGGCACACGGTGCCGCGCGATGTCATCCAGCAACTCGAAAAACGTGAACGCCTCAAAAAGAAAGATAAAAGCCGCCATGAGTACCGAGAAATGAAAAAAGAAGCGGCGCACGAGGTAGATATCCATGAGTCGGGGAAAGCTGCCGCTGGATGGGACGCCGTTCTCTTGAGGTTCTATGACACCGTTGGGAATGTGAACTGCCGCGATGGCCGCGGCACGGACCCGCGCCTTCCTGCGGCGCAGTAACCTGGCCCAACTCCGGAATCGGGCCATAGGATTCATCCACCGGCTCTCCCCGCGGAACTGTTCCATGCGGGGAAGCAGCGCTAGCCCGAGTATCGCCAATAGAATGTTTGCTCCCCAGATGCCGACTGCGGGAGAGACATGGCCCTGCCGCGCCAGCCCTGCACCAATCACGGTAAGCAAGTAGTAGGAAGCAATAATGATTACGGCAAGCAGAGACCCCGCAGCGCGGCCGCCACGCCGAGGTTGCGCACCGAGCGGCACGGCAACCAGGGCGAACACGAGGCACGCCGCAGGAAAGGCCAGCCGTTTATGCAATTCCACGCGAGCCTCGCGCCAACTGGCATCATTTTCCCGCAGAAGCTCGCCCACGGATCGTTCCGAATTGCTCAGCTGGCGAGGTTGCGCCGGAACGAGATTAGTCGCTTCGATCGGCCAGTCGCTCTGCCCAAAGGCCGTCACAGAGTACCGGTCCGGATCTTCGCGCGAAAACTCGTGTGTGGTTCCGCCCTTTAGGTGAAGCTCCAGCTTGCCCTCTTTGGGTTCGGCAATTACAATCGCATTCTCCGCCAGGGTGAGTTGCGAGCCGTTCTCTCCTCCGGCCTCAGCGAGAAATACGCCGCGCCATTGCGTGCCGCTGGCAGACACGTCGTTGACGTAGAGGACAAATTTGGGGAATCGTTCGTCGAAGACGCGAGGTTGCACGGCGAAGGAAATCTGTGACGCGACCAGATCCGTCTCAAGAGCCCGGTATCTATGGAAAGCCATCGGACCGAGCCAGAGCGTCATGCAGAGCGTCACAAGGGCGCCAGCCAAAGCAAGCATGCCGACGGGCAGTAGAATCCGCCGGCGGCCAATGCCGAGCGCTGTCAGGGCAATGACCTCGCTGTCGGCGGACATGCGGCCAAGCCCGAGCAGCACGCCAATCAGCACGGCCATGGGCAGCGTGAACGTCAAAACGCCGGGGAAAATGCAGAGAAAAAGTTCGAGAATTTGGGATCCTGAGCCAGTGTGACGGACAAACAGCTCCATCAATCGAACCAGTTGTGGCACGAAGAAAACGAACGTAAATACCGCGATTCCGAGGAGTGCGTGACGAAAAACTTCACGAACAATGTAGCGGTCCAGGATGCGCATGGCGCGAACCGTGAGTGTAACACGGCAGCGCAGAAGTCACTTGAAAGAGAAACTCAATGAATCGCGTTCATGTCGTGCTTTTATGGCACATGCATCAGCCGCAGTACCGGGACCCGGAAACCGGCCGCTACGTATTAGCCTGGACGAGGCTCCACGCCCTCAAGGACTACTGGGGCATGGTGGCCATGCTCAAGGACTTTCCAAATTTTCACGCCACCTTTAACGTCGTGCCGTCGCTCGGAATGCAGCTTGAGGAATATGCAAGTGGAGAATTCAACGAGCCGTGGTTTTCCCTGGCTTTCAAGCCAGCCGATGACTTAACGCGTGAGGACAAAGCGGAGATTCTGGCGCGCGCGTTTCAAGTGAATCATGAACGGCTGATGTCGCGATGGTCTCGTTTCGTGGAGTTGCACGAGTGGGCGCAGCCCGCCGGCGGTGCACAGGCGCTAGTTTCCTTCACCCTCCGTGATTGGCGTGACGTTCAGCTGCTTTCCCAGTTGGCGTGGATGGATGAATCCTGGTTTGAGAAAGATTCAGTCGTCAGCCGTCTCGCGAACAAAGGAAAAGAGTTCACGGAGAAAGACAAAGCGGCCTTGAAGGCCAAGCAATTGGAACTGCTTGGTTTGGTTTTGCCCGAGTATCGCAAAGTGGCAGAGACAGGCCAAATCGAACTGAGCACAACGCCGTTTTACCACCCCATCCTCCCGCTGATCTGTGACTCAGATATCGCTCGAGTGGCCAATCCCGGCACGCCACTCCCGCGCCGCGCTTACCGGCGTCCCGAAGATGCGCGCGAGCAACTCCGCCGAGCCCGCGAATATCACGAACGCGTTTTCGGAATGAAGCCCGCTGGCCTCTGGCCATCGGAAGGTTCTGTCTCCGATCAGGCTTTGACCATCGCCACAGAAGAAGGCTTCCAGTGGTTCGGCACCGATGAAGGCGTCCTCGGTAGAACGCTGAACGCCGGATTCTTTCGCGATGCAAAGGGCGTTCCGGCCAATGCGGACCGCCTTTACAAGCCGCTGCGCGTACAACTCGGCGGAAAGCCCATCACCGGACTCTTCCGCGATCACCATCTCTCAGACCTCATCGGTTTCGTATACAGCCGCATGAACGGAAAAGATGCGGCGGCGGATTTGCACGGACGGCTTCGCGAACTGGGCGACCGCGTCCAGACATCACAACCTTTAACGATCTGCCTCTTCCTCGACGGGGAAAACGCCTGGGAATATTATCCGGGAAATGGCCGCGAGTTTCTGCGCGAGTTCTACGGCCGCATCCAGGGAGACCAGGATTTCCGGGCGCTGACAGCGAGCGAAGCGATTGCGTCGGCTGGCGACATCCCAACGAACGCCGGGATTTTCCCTGCATCGTGGATTAATGCGAATTTCGACGTGTGGATTGGCCACAGCGAAGACGTTGCCGCATGGGAGCTCCTTTGGGACGCCCGCGAAGCCTACGGCCGCGCGGTGGAGGCGTACAAGCAAGGCCGCGACGGCGCTCCGACGGAACTGGCTTTGAAAGAGGCGCAGGAGTCCTTGCTGGCAGCGGAGGGAAGCGATTGGTGCTGGTGGTATGGCCCGGAGCACAGCACAGCCAATGATGCGGAATTCGATGCTCTGTATCGCAAGCATCTGACGGCAATCTACCTCGCACTCGGCCAAGTGGCTCCGCAAGAACTCGCCAAGCCCATCAAACGCCAGCCGGAACACGCTCTACAGCTAGCTCCGACAGGCTTCCTGAAAATCACGGTGGACGGCCGAGACACTTCCTACTTTGAATGGCTGGGTTCAGGCCTCTATTCGCCCGAACGCCGCGGTGGTGCGATGCACGGCCGCACATTCTACCTTCATGAAATACGTTATGGTTTTGAAGAAGGCCGCTTTTGCGTTCGCGTGGACCCGTTCCTCGATCTTCTAGGAGAACTTGAAGATTCGGAATTCCGTATCACCATCGGCACCGCCGAAGAAGTCAACATTGTAGTGAAGCTCGTCCGTGGCCACCTTCAGGAGTTCGCGGTGGAGATGGGGCGGGTCTGCCTTCTCAATCCCAACACCGTCGCGGAAGCTTCCTTCGACCGCATCCTCGAAGTCGCCATCCAACGCAGTCAGCTTAATCTGAAAGGGCAGAGGAAGCTAAAGTTGGGCGTCGGGCTTTGGCATGGCGGTCTGCCTGTGGACGTCCTGCCAGCGGAAGGTATTCTCGAAGTCAACCTCGGTGAAGAGAACTCTGCGTGGCCGCCGGAAGACCTGACCTAGTCCACTCCAACGAGTTCTTACACCTGCTACCTGGCAACTGGCCCCTACTTCGCCCCTGTCCGCCCTCCTTTTCACCTTTCTCCTTGACAGGCTAGGAGAGTGAGTCTACATTCCTAGCTCATCTAGGAGAGTCGCGAACATGGATAAGCAACTCGAACTTCTGCAAGGCACTCTCGACATGCTGATTCTAAAAGCCGTATCCCTAGGTCCCCTCCATGGCTACGGGATTCTTCTTCGCATTCAGCAAATCTCAAAAGACCGCCTGGAAATTCAGCAAGGCTCTCTTTATCCCGCGCTTTATCGCCTAGAGCATCAAGGCTGGATCGCCAGCGAGTGGGGCGAGTCAGAAAACAAGCGCAAAGCAAAATACTACACGCTGACGCCAGCAGGGAAGCGCCGCCTGCAAGCGGAAACCGAAAACTGGAATCGCATGGCCGACGTCATGGCGGGAATCCTGAGAACAAAGCCGGAGGAAATATGAGCCTCTGGAGAAGGATTCGTTCTTGGTCGCACGCGATATTTTGGCGCACGCGTATGGAATCCGAGATGGAAACTGAGCTTCTTTTCCATCTCGACAAGTTTGCGGAGGAGCTGGTTCGCAGCGGCGTTTCGCGCGAGGAAGCCATGCGGCGAGCGCGCATGGAATTTGGCGGCATCGAGCGAGCAAAAGAGGAAGGCAGGGAGGCGCGCGGCGTCAGCTTACTCGACCAATTGATCCAGGATTTGCGCTTTGGAGCGCGAATGTTTCGCAAAAGCCCTGGGTTTACGTTAGTAGCCGTCCTCACGCTCGCTCTTGGCATCGGTGCAAACACCGCCATCTTTAGCGTTGTAAACGCTGTCCTCCTGAGTCCTTTGCCTTACGCCAATGCTCATCGTCTCGCGATGGTGAAAGAGATCTTGCCCAACATGAGCGCCGAGCCTTTCAACGTATCCGGGCCAGACGTCGCTCAAATTCAAAAATTGAATCACGTTTTCGAGGATGTTGGCGGATTCCGCGTGTGGACTTACGAGCTTTCCGGAAAGAGTGAACCGCAGCGAGTGACTGCCGATCGCATAAGCAGCAACCTCTTCGATGTGCTGGGCGTGCAACCGTCAGCAGGTCGTGTGTTCTCGCCGCAGGAGGAACAGTTCGGACATCAGCTTGTTATCCTGAGCCACGGATTGTGGCAACGCCGGTTCGGCGGACAGAAAAATATCCTGGGCCAAACAGTCAACCTGGACCGCAAGCCTTACACCATCGTCGGGGTCATGCCGCAGAGCTTCGTGTTTCCTCTCCCGGGAATGTTGCAGGGAGTCCCGGCCGATCTCTGGGTTCCGCTGGGCCTATCCAAAGAAGAACTGGCTGACTTCGGAGACAATTTTTCTTACACCGTGGTGGGCAGGCTGAAACCGGGGATACAGCAAGGGCAAGTCACTGCGGACCTGCAGCTCGTCTCTCAGGGCGTTCTTGAGATATACAAGCAATGGTCTCGCGACGCCAACACGCCGTTGGGCGACTTCCGGCTCGGCATGGTATCGATGCCTCTGCGCGATGAAGTGACCGGTCCGCTGAAGCCAATGTTATTGATGTTGCTCGGGGCGGTGGGTTTCGTGCTGCTGATAGCGTGCGTGAACGTAGCGAACCTGTTGATGATGCGCTCGGTCGGGCGTCAAAAGGAAATGGCGGTTCGTTTGGCCATTGGCGCGGGCAGACTTCGTTTGTTGCGCCAGTTTTTGGTGGAAGGCTTGTTGCTTGCGTTCACTGGCGGCGCACTTGGTTTGGCTCTGGCCGTATGGTTCAAGGACGCCTTAGTGGCCCGAATACCATCGAATATTCCTCAGTTCCATGCCATCGAACTTGATTGGACTGTGCTGCTCTTCAGCTTCGTGCTCGTCACGCTGGCGGGGCTTACCTTCGGTGCTTTGCCGGCTCTCTGGGCGTCGAAAACCGATTTTGGTGCTTCGCTGCAGGAAAGCGGTCGAGGCAATTCGCAAGGCCCGGATCATCGGCGCGTCCGCGCTACGTTTGTGATCGTCGAGGTCGCCCTTTCCGTGATGTTGCTGGTGGGCGCCGGGCTGCTGGTACGCAGCTTCCAGCGAGTTTTAAGCACCAATCCAGGCTTCCGTCCAGAACATGTGTTGACCGCGTCGATCGATTTGCCTCCGGACGAATACGCGCAAGACGAGAAGGTGGCTTCTTTCTACAAACTATTGATGGATAAGCTGCGTCAGACGCCAGGCGTTGCCAGTGCGGGAGGCTCGACAGATCTGCCTCTTCTTGGGGAATGGACGCACGCGTTTACAGTCGAGGGCTACCAGCCGCCCCCTGGACCTGCCATGAGCTTGTGCCATCACTCCGTCATCTATGGAGATTATCTTCAGACTATGGGTATTCCGCTCCTTAGCGGAAGGTATTTCACGGGGCAGGAAGTAGCTAAATCCACGAATGTGCTCATAGTGAGCGAATCCTTAGCCAAGAAATATTGGCCCGGTCAGAATCCATTGGGCAAACGCCTGAAATGGGGACCGCCGGAATCGACAGAACCTTGGCTGACCGTGATCGGGGTAGTAGGGGATGTAAAACAGGGGGCGCTCGAGACAGCGACGGATGCGCATACCTACGAACCTTACGCCCAGCTCGGGGCGCCGCTCTCACTTCGAATTGCGTTGCGCGGACAAGGAGATGCCGGAACGCTCGCAGCGGACATTCGAGTCGCCACGCGGAGCCTGGACCGTCAACTTGCGCTTGGGAGCATCCGCACGATGGATCAAGTCATCAGGAGATCTACGGAAGGCCGTCGCTTCGTTTTGGCGCTCGTGGGATCCTTCGCGGCCCTGGCTCTCCTGCTGGCGGCTGTTGGTATCTATGCAGTGCTCGCATACTCGGTGACTCGAAGAACGCATGAGTTGGGTGTGCGAATGGCATTAGGTGCGCGGCGCGGCGACGTGCTTCGCCTGGTGTTAGGTCACGGCTTGCGCGTTACGGCAATCGGAATCGCTCTCGGTATAGTTGGGGCGCTCGGCTTGACACGTCTTCTTCAGAGTTTGCTATTCGAAGTGCATCCCACCGATCCAGCTACTTTTGCAGTCGTGCTTCTGTTGATGGCCGGCGTTTCGGTTGCAGCATCGTATCTTCCTGCACGCCGCGCGATGCGAGTCGATCCCATGGAGGCTCTGAGGTACGAATGAAAGCGCAAAGGAGCGGAAATCTGGGGCAATCAAGGGGAGGAAGTGTGAGTCTTTGGAGCCGCCTTCGTTCGTGGGCAAAGACAACTCTTCGTCGGGCTCGCATGGAAAGCGAAATGGACGCTGAACTTCGCTTTCATATGGAATCGTTCACCGAGGACTTGGTTCTCAACGGAGTTCCGCGGGCAGAGGCTGCGAGGCGCGCTCGCATCGAATTCGGGGCCGTCGAAAAAGCGAAGGAGGAGTGCCGCGAAGCTCGCGGCGCCAAATCATGGGAACCCTGATGCAAGATGTCCGTTTCGGCGCGCGCATGCTCCGCAAAAGCCCCGGGTTTACCGCCGTGGCCATTCTCACCCTTGCCCTGGGCATTGGCGCAAACACCGCCATCTTCAGCCTTGTCGATGGCATCCTTCTTCGCCCCCTGCCTTTCGCGACACCTCAAAACCTCGTCAGCATTTCGGGCACCTTCCCCAGAGGCGCGTTCGTCGCTTTGCGCGAGCAGATGCAATCCCTCGATGCGGCCGCGTACTTTGAAGGCCACGAATTCAATCTCACCGGGCGCGGTGAGCCGGCGCGCCTGTCGGGCATGCTTGTCTCCGCGGAATTTTTCTCCGTCTTGGGCGAGCGTCCGGAGATTGGCCGTACTTTTTATCCTGGCGAAGACATCGCGGGAAGAGACAATTACGTCGTTTTAAGCCACTCGCTCTGGCAAGAGCGCTTCGGAGCCGATCCATCGATTCTCGGCCGTTCCATCGAGCTCGAAGGCGTCAGCCGCGAAGTAATTGGCGTGATGCCCGCGGAATTTACGTTTCCTTCCGCCAAAACACAGGTCTGGTTGCCTCTCCACAACGATCCTCGCGACACGGTTGCCTATTGGGCTGGCGATTTCATGCCCATCATTGGCCGTCTCCGTCCTTCTTCAACCATTCCCCATGCTCGCGCCGAGATTCGGATGTTTCAGTCGCGGGTAGCCAAACTCTTTCCCTGGCCCATGCCGGCGGACTGGAATGCCGACATCAGCGTCGTGGAATTGCGCAATGGCATGGTCACGGGCGTGCGCGGCCGTCTGTTCCTATTGCTTGGCGCGGTTGGCCTGATTCTTCTCATCGCTTGTGTCAACGTCGCCAACCTCGCCCTTTCCCGAGCCGCCACGCGCGAAAAAGAAATCGCTGTGCGCACAGCGATGGGCGCGGAACGCAGCCGGATTGTCCGCCAACTTCTCACGGAAAGTGTCTTGCTTGCTCTATTTGGTGGGTCGCTCGGAGTCGTGCTCGCCATCGAGGGGCTGCATTTGCTCAAGGCCGCGCTTCCGGCGGACACACCTCGTCTTGCCGATGCGCATATCGATTGGCGAGTTCTCGCATTCACGTGTTGCCTGGCCGTTCTCACGGGGCTTCTCTTCGGTCTTGCCCCCGCGCTTCACTCGTCGCGAGCATCTCTCGCCCAGTCGCTTAATACGGCCACGCGCGGAGCCGGCGTCTCCATTTCAAACCAATTGCGAGGCGCGCTGGCGATCGCGGAAGTTGCTTTCGCCGTGCTTCTCGTTATCGCAGCAGGCTTGCTGATTCGCAGCTTTGTCGCGCTCTCGCACGTGGACCCCGGTTTTCGCGCCGACCGAGTGCTTACGGCGCGCGTCACTCCCAATCAGGCATTTTGTGGCGAGCCCTCACGCTGCATTTCTTTCTATCGCGAACTCCTCGGCCGCATACAAGGCGTTCCCGGCGTCAATTCTGTCGCTGTCGTCAACACGCTGCCTCTCGGCGGCCGTGTCGCCAAGCGCTCCCTCGAAATCGAAAACGAACCTGTGGCTCCGGGCAAGGCTATGCCGCTCTTCTGGATGGACGTCGTGACGCCTGACTATCTGCGCGTTATGAAAATTCCAGTCGTCGCCGGCCGAGGTTTCAACTCCGCGGACGATTCGGGCAATGCACCCGTAGCGATCGTAACCACAGCCGTCGCTCACCGGTTTTGGCCCGGGCGCAGTCCCATCGGCTCGCACGTTCGCTTAAGCGGAGACAAAGACTGGCGCACCGTCGTCGGCATCGTTTCCGACGTTCGCGCTTACGACCTGCAAAAAAATGTTCCCGATTGGATCAACGGCACGATCTACCTTCCGTATGCCACACACGCGACGCTTGAAGGCGGGCGCGTCCCGTCGGACATGACTCTCGTCATTCAATCGAACCTGGATGAGTCGCAGCTTCAGAATGTCCTGCGGCGAACCATCGCCGATCTCAATCCGGAAGTCCCGGCAAGTGAAGTGAAGACGATGCGCGCTGTAGTCTCCGAGGCCGTTTCAACCCCAGCTTCCACAACCGTTCTTTTCGTAGCGTTTGCCGCGCTCGCGGTCGTCCTCGGACTGATCGGCATTTACGGCGTGCTGTCGTTTCTCGTCTCCCGGCGCACCCGCGAAATCGGCATCCGGCTCGCTCTTGGTGCGCAGCGCCGCGACGTACTCTGGCTGGTGATGAAGGAAGGCGCGAAATTCTCGATTCTAGGTATTTCCCTCGGGCTGGGGTGCGCTCTCGGGATCACTCGACTTCTGACCAGCGAACTCTACGGCGTCAGTCCGGCGGACCCTGTCACATTTTTAGCGACGGCACTCCTCATGGCCGCGGTAACGCTTCTCGCGTGCTACGTTCCTACGCGGCGCGCCATGCACGTCGATCCACTCGTGGCTCTCCGTAATGAGTGATTTCTAGGCTTAGGCTGCGGAAGACGAACTTCGCTAAAACAGTTTTACCGCGAGGTCCTGCGGCTTGTTCCCGACGGGGATCATCGTTAGCAAACTATTCGTTCGCACGCGAATCACCGCAACATCCGATGAGCCTTCGTTCACGACGACCAGTAAATTCTCGTTGGGCTCGTCGGGATCGAAGCGCATTACGCCGGGGGATTGCCCCGCTTGAATCGGGAATTCTTTCCCTGTGCCAGGCTCACGCATCACCCGCCGGTTGGGCAAGTCCACCGGAATAATGTGGCCCGCGGCACTATCCGAAACATAGAGCGTATTTCCGTCGGCGCTTAGAACTCCTCGCGTGGGCGCCGAGCCGAGCACCATGTAATCTCCCACCTCGTGCGTCCACGTATTGATCACCTGCAACCCGTGCGCCTCGGGCGAGATGACATACAGCTCGCCTCCGTCTGGCTTCAGCAGCATGTCCGAAGGATTTCCATCCAACTCCAGGTTCGTCACGAGGACGCTCCTCCGCAAATCGACCACCGATAGCCGGTGTTCTGTCCGGCTCAACACAAACGCCAGGCTACTGTCTGGAAGCACCGCGACTCTTTCTGGCTGCTGAACAATGCCCACCGTGCTGCGGAGCGCCAGTGTGCTCGCATCATGTATTCCTAGCGTCGCGTCACGATGATTCAGCACCAGCACGATCTTTCCGTCCGGTGTAACCTGCGCCAGAACCGGCTCCCCGCCCGTTTTTGTCCGCGCCAGCACACTTTTCGACTGACAATCGATCACCACCAGCGTGTCCGATCCCGACGACGTCGTGTACAAGAGCCCGCCGTCCGGCGAAAAATCAATCGCGTAGGGAAGGGGACCAACGGGAATCCGCGCTCCTACCTGATTCACCCGCGCATTGATTACCCAAACGTATCCGCCGGCCGAACTCACTCCCCAAACCTCAGCCCGTTTCGGATGTTCCCGCATCCCCGATAATCCCGGCCCAATCGCAATGCGTGCCACGGCGCCGAGCTTCACAAGATCAATCACCGTCACGCTTCCGTCGCCCGCGGAAACGTACGCGCACAATCGCAACCCCGGCCTCAGAAAAGACGGCCGGTGCTCGCGCAAAAGCAAAACCACGCCCGTAATCAGCAGAACGCCCAGCAGGAAGTACACACGGAAATTACGCGGCCGGTCCATAGTCAGTTGGATTGTTGCATGTAGTCTGAGGAATTGGTGACAAATCCGAACGTCAACCTGAAATACCAACAGGAACACTGGCTCGTTGTAAGGCGCCAGAAGCTTTCAATTCACCTCGCGACCCAAAACCGCCGCAATCTGGCGAACCTCTTTCACTAACTCGGTAAACTCTTCCGGCAGAATCGATTGCATGCCATCGGAGAGCGCTTTGTCCGGCTCGTGATGCACTTCGACGAGCAGTCCATCTGCGCCCACCGCGATCGCCGCGCGCGACAGCGGCAAAACTTTGTGCCGCTTGCCCGTCCCGTGTGACGGATCCACTAAGATCGGCAAATGGCTCCGCTTCTTCACCGCCGGTACCACTGCCAAATCCAAAGTGTTCCGCGAAAAATCCGAAAACGTTCGCACGCCGCGCTCGCACAGCATCACGTTGTAATTTCCTTCGGACAGGATATATTCCGCGGCCATCAAGAACTCATCCAACGTCGCCGACATCCCGCGCTTCAAAAGCACTGGCTTCTTCGCTCGCCCCGCCCGCTTCAGCAGCGAAAAATTCTGCATATTCCGTGCGCCAATCTGAATTACGTCGGCGTACTCCTCGACCAGGTCCAGACTCTCGTTGTCGATCGCCTCGGTAATAATCCCAAACCCATACGCCTTGCGCACCTTCGCCAAAATCTTTAGCCCCGGCAATCCCAACCCCTGAAAGCTGTACGGCGAAGTCCTCGGCTTATAGGCCCCGCCCCGAAACAACCGCGCCCCGCTCTTCTTCACCCGTTCCGCAATCGCCATACACTGCTCTTCCGTCTCCACCGCGCACGGCCCCGCCACCAGCGCGATCATCTTTCCGCCAACAATCACCTCTCCTCCCGGCACCGGAACCCGCAGTACGCTGTCCTCCTCCTTCGCGTCCCGACTCACTAGCTTGTACGGTTTGCTGACCGGTATGCACTCCACCACTCCCGGCAGCGACTCCAGCACTCCCAGATCGATCGCTCCCTTGTTCCCGGTAATCCCGATCGCCGTTCGAATCGTCCCCGGAATCGGATGCGCCTTCAGCCCCAGACTCTCAATGCGTTCGCACACCCCGCGAATCTGCTCCTCCGTAGCGTGCGACTGCATGACCACCAGCATCGTCAACTCCCCTGTGCTCTGAATACACCCCAAGCAAACCAGTAGTCTAAGCCATGCCGCTGTGGCCTCGCAAATCCGCGAATCGTTCGAATTCTTCGAACAGGGAACTGCTTCAGGCGGGTTTCGGTTCTGCCCGCCGCGCCCGATAAAAACCCCACGCAACGATAAGAATCGCCGCCGCACTCAGCGTAATCGTCACTGCCGACCAGAACGTCACCGCCGCGTCCACGCCAAGCACGTGCTCAGGCACAGTGACCAGGCTCCACATCGCGTTGCTGAGCCGCATCTCGTCCGTGGACCGGAAGCTCGAGCCTCGGAAATCCGCCAGCACCCTCTGAAACGGCAGAAAACAAACCAGGAACGCGCCACTCGCCACGAGCAACGTCATCGGCGCCCAATCTGCTGTGAAACACACTACTCGCCGCCACAGCCCGGTTTGCGCTGCCTTTTTGCTAGACCACAATTCCAGCGACAGAATCCCCACTAAAGCGCAAAGCAAGGCGAGTCCGCCCAGAATCACAAATCCTTGCACTAGCGCCGCTTGGCGTTCGAACGTCCGAGCGCGCTCCGTGCGCCCTTCTTCGTCGCGCGCAAAGCGGTGGCGGACGGATTGCTCAAGCTCGTTCAGGTGCGCGATTGTTCTGCGCGCCTCGTCCGGTCTTCCTTCAGCGATATAGATCTCCGCAAGTTCCTTGTCCGCCATGCGCGAAATCGCCGCCGCAATCAACTCCTCGATCACCGTCCCGCCTGAACCCATCATCCGCGCTCCAAACGCGGCCACTCCTTGCGCTAGTGTCTCCGCCTGTTTCGCGTCACCCGCTGCCAGCGCCTTGCTTGCTTGGTCCAGTTCGATCTCCGCATACAGCCTCATCAGCCGCAGGTCCGGAATCCCGTGCGACCACAGACTCATGAGAAAAATGTCCGGCGGCAGACTCGGGTCGCGGTCCCATACATCACGCATCACTCGGATGTGCTTCACCAGGTAGCTGTCGTACTTCGGTGCGGCATACGCTCGCGCCATCATCGCCATCCACTGCGGGTCCTCCCCCAGGCTCCGGTAGTCGCGCTCGTTTGAGTAGCCAGCACCCACGCTGAGCTTCTGTTCTGCCACCGCGCTCGCTTCGATCAGGATCGGGACCGCATTGTCGGGATCTGCGGCTTGCAACCGTTCGACCCACTCTTTTTGCGCCGGGTAGTAATTCGCGCGATGGTTTTTCGCCCCATAAATCCAGATATATGATGGATCCAGCGCCACAGTCCGCTCCACGAACCTCTCTGCGCGCTGCTCCGCTTCATGCGCGGGGTCTCTCGTCGCGCTGAGCGCCACGAACGCCAGGGTCTCTGCATCCTTCGTCTTCTCCGCCCGCGCGGCCAGTTTGTCGAGTGTCCGCTGGTCGGAATTCGTCGGCATAAACTCCAGCCAGCTGGCCGTCACCGTCTGCACGGCCAAGCGCCCCTCCGGCAAAAACAGCAGCACCGCCGTGCACGTCAAAACAGCCGCCGTGAACAATCTCGATCGCTTTGGCAGCACCCCCCGCTGCTCGGGGCCCCATGCTTCGGGAGGGGAACTGCCAGCTGGAAGTTTCATCCGCTTCCAAGCACTCGAAAGCACCGAACGTGAGAAGAGCATAATTCCTCCGAACGACCACCTCACCATTTCAAACGCACTCCTCGTCTCATCAATCTCCGCCGCCAGGGCCAGCCCCCACGCGCGATTCTCCTCCGGCCAATAACGCACCGCGCATCCCAACGCCCATCGCGCAAATCGCGCCGTCACCGAATTTTCTTGTGCGGACATGCTCATGCCCCGTGCTCCGCTGCCGAGGGCTTCCAAAATCGCCGTTCCTGCGCCTCGCGAATCTCTTCGCGCGCCCACTCCCGCGCGGTTCCGGAAAGCCTGTACAGATGTCGCGGCGGCCGCCCAGGCGTCTTCGCTTCTTCCCACCGCGTCTCCAGCCAGCGCAATTTCTCTAGCCGCATCAATATCGGATAAAGCGTTCCGGACGGAATGCTCGTGCTCTGGCTCAGCGAATACCCGTGCTGCCATTGTCCTGGCCGGGTCAGCAAAGCATCGAGTACCGTCAGCGTTTGCTTCGAAAGTCGAATGCGCACTCCCATATCAATAACTCTACATAGGTAGATATAATTGTCAACCCCTTCTTTCTCCTCTGCCCTCTACTTCCAACCCTTCGCCTCTCCTCTTCGCCCAATCGCCCGGCTGCCTCAGCCATTTTGCCTCGTGTGCTAGAATAGCTAGTTTGAGGACAGGCCGATTTTCTTGATGGGAATGCCAGAACAACCTCTCACTCACGTCTCTGAATTTGATCCTGAAGACGAGTATCGCCCGGAACCCGAGCCGGAACCGCTCCCGCCCACGTGGATGGACGGCAGCCTTCGTATTGGCATCCACGCGTCCATCGCCGGAAGCTACCTCAACGCTCTCGAGTCCGCGCGTAAGCTAGGCTGCAATGCTCTGCAAATCTTCTCCGCCAGTCCGCGCATGTGGCAAGGCGGTCCCTCGCGCATCCCTGAAGTAGACGCAGCCGCCTTTCGCTCTCGTCGCGCCGAACTAGGCCTCGGCCCACTCGTCATTCACGCAAACTATCTGATCAATCTCGCTGCCGAGCAGCCCATGCTGCGCACGCGCTCGATTCAAGCCTTTCACGATGAGCTTGTCCGCGCCATTGCCCTCGGCGCCGATTTCATCGTCGTCCACCCCGGCTCGCGCGGTGAAGCCACGCCAGAGCAAGCGGTGTCCACCGTCATCGAATCCGTCAAGCAAGGCTCCAAGCGCGTCTCTCTTGGCAACTTGCGCATCCTCATCGAAAACACAGCAGGCATGGGCGTCGCCGTCGGCTCGCGTCTTGAAGAACTTGCCGAAATCCTCGCCGGCCTGAAAAACGTCCCCGCCGCTGCGTGCCTGGACACCGCGCATCTTTTCGCCGCGGGCTACGACATCAAATCCGAGACCGGATTAACCTCCACGATCGACCTGATTGAGACCACCATCGGCCTCGGCCACGTCCCTATTTTTCACGTCAACGACTCCAAGATCCCTCTCGGTGGGCGCGTCGATCGCCACGAAAACATCGGCGAAGGCAAAATCGGCGCCGAAGCTTTCGCGCGCATACTCACACACCAGCGCCTCGGCACTATGCCGCCTCATGGCTTGGTTGGCCGCGCTTTCATCCTGGAAACACCCATCGACAATCCCGGCGATGATCGCCGCAACGTGGCCAAGCTATGGGAACTCGCCGGCCTGAGCGAACAAGCTCCGCCCGCTGAAAAAGGCTTTTCGATGCTGACTGCGGCCATCAAAAAAATCCAAGTCAAAACGGCCAAAGCCGAAAAAGCCGCCGCCAGGAAAACGAAAGCAGCTGCAACGGCAAAAACAGCGCCTAAAGCAGAAGCAGCAGGGAAGTCAAAAAAATCGCGCAAGAACAAGACTAGGAGGGGATAGCGAGGCGTGGCGGACTACAAACCACAAGAGATCGAAGCCAAGTGGCAAAAGCGATGGGACGAAGCCCGCGTCTTCGAAACGGAAGCCGACTCCAGCAAACCCAAATACTACGTCCTCGAAATGTTGCCGTATCCCTCCGGCACCATGCACATGGGCCACATGCGCAACTACGCCATTGGCGACGTGGTTGCCCGCGTAAAACGCATGCGCGGCTTCAACGTCCTCCACCCCATGGGTTGGGACGCCTTCGGCCTCCCCGCCGAAAATGCCGCCATCAAGAACAACACGCATCCTCGCGTCTGGACTAACAACAACATCGCCGAATTCCAGCGCACACTGCGCCGCTTCGGCTTCAGCTACGACTGGCGCCGGGAAATCTCCACTTGCGAACCCGAATACTACCGTTGGAACCAGTGGTTTTTCCTGCGCATGCTGGAAAAGAGACTAGCCTACCGCAAAAAAAGCCGCGTGAACTGGTGTCCTAAGTGTTGCACCGTCCTCGCCAACGAGCAGGTATTGCCGGGTGGCGTCTGCTGGCGCCACGAGGACACGCTCGTCGAAGCCCGTGAACTGGAGCAGTGGGTCCTCAAAACCACGGCCTACGCCGACCAACTCGCCGACGACCTCAAACAACTCGAAGGCACCTGGCCCGAGCGCGTTGTCACCATGCAGCGCAATTGGATTGGCCGCTCACAGGGTGCGCGCGTCAAATTTGAAATCGATGGACTTTCCAGCGTCAAGCCCATCGAAATTTTCACCACACGCATCGACACCATTTATGGCGCCACCGCCATTATCCTCGCCCCAACACATCCGCTCGTCACGCGCCTCCTGGAAGGTTCTCCGGTCCGAGAGCAAGCCGAGCCCCAGCTCGCGTATATGAAGCAGTCCTCCGTCAAGACCGAAGACCTCGCCACAGCTGAAAAAGTCGGCTTCTTCACCGGCCGCCACGCCACGAATCCCTTCAGCGGTGAAAAAATCCCCATCTGGGTCGGCAACTTCGTCCTCATGGAATACGGCACAGGCGCCATCATGGCTGTGCCCGCTCACGACGAGCGCGACTTCGAATTCTGCCGCAAGTACGGCCTGCCTATTCGCATTGTCATTCAGCCAAACGCAGGTGAATCGCTCGTCGAAGAAAAAATGACCGTTGCATTCACCGATGATGAGAACGGCAAGCTCGTCAACTCCGCCGCATTCAACGGACTCTCGCCCGACGATGCCATTGCCAAAATGACCGCCTTCGCCGAGAAAAGAGGCTTCGGCAAAGGCGAAATCGTCTACCGGCTCCGCGACTGGGGCATCTCTCGCCAACGCTATTGGGGCACTCCGATTCCCGTCATCTATTGCCCCGAGCACGGCTTGCAACCGGTTCCAGACAAAGATCTTCCCGTTCTGTTGCCGCCCAATCCCAAACTCACAGGCGAAGGCGAATCGCCGCTCGCCTCCACTCCGGAATTCGTCAACACCATCTGCCCGAAATGTGGCGGTCCAGCCAAGCGCGAAACAGACACCATGGATACTTTCGTCGACTCCTCCTGGTATTTCTACCGCTATTGCGATCCGCACAACGACAAAGCTCCTTTCGACTCCGCAAAAGTTGCCTACTGGTTTCCCATCGACCAGTACATTGGCGGCATCACCCACGCCATCCTTCACCTCCTTTATTCCCGCTTCTGGTGCAAAGTCATGCGCGATCTCGGCCTGGTGACTCACGACGAGCCAATCGCCAGGCTCTTCACCCAAGGCATGGTCCAAAAGGGCGGAGTCGCCATGTCGAAATCGCGCGGCAATGTTGTCGGCGCCATCGACATGGCCGAAAAATACGGCGCCGATACCGGACGCCTCTATACGCTCTTCGCCGCCCCTCCCGAAAAAGATCTCGAGTGGAGCGAAGAAAGCATCGAAGGCTCCTGGCGCTTCCTGAATCGCGTCTTCCGCCTTGTCGACAAACACGCCGAGGCGATCCGGGCAGCCAAGACCTGGAATTTCGATCCAAAGGGAATGACCGACAAGGAACGCGACCTGATCCGTGTCACCTACCAAACGATGACCAGGGTCACGCAAGACTTCGAAAAGCGCTGGCACTTCAATTCCGCCATCGCCCAAATCATGGAGCTAACAAACGAAATTTATCTCGCCGAGCCCCTCGAAAACGGTGTTCGTCCCGAAATACGCAAGGAAGTCCTGCAAATCCTTACGCTGCTCCTCGCCCCCATGACCCCGCACATCGCCGAAGAAATGTGGGAAATGCTCGGCAACAAGGACGGTCTCTGGAATGCCCCTTGGCCTGTCCTCGCCGACGAACAACTGGAGCTTGCCAAGGACAACGAAGTCGAAATCCCCGTCCAGGTCAACGGTCGCGTTCGCTCCACTCTCAAAGTTCCCGCGGGCGCTAGCGAAGCCGACGTAGTCGCCAAAGCCAAATCCGACCCCGCCGTCGGTCGCCATCTTGACGGCAAGCGGATCGTAAAAACCATCTTCGTCCCCAATAAACTCCTCAACCTGGTGGTGGCCTAATGGTCGCACGCCATCGAACTACCGTCATTTCGAGCGTAGCGAGAAATCTCTCTTCGATTTTGTGAGCGTGGAGGAAAATGGATATGGCAACTGGAGCCGCAATGACGGAACAACCTCAAAAGCCCAAATCCGAACTCGGGGGAGTCGTCGTCCTCGACTTCGGCGGCCAATATACGCAACTCATCGCCCGCCGCATCCGCGAACAAAACGTCTTCTCCGCCATCCTCCCGTGTACCGCAAAGATCGAAGAAATCCGCCAATACGCACCCGCAGGCATTGTCCTCAGCGGCGGCCCCAGCTCTGTCTACGACCCCGATGCCCCTAAATGCGATCCCGCTATCCTCGCCATGGGAATCCCCGTCCTCGGCATCTGCTACGGCATGCAGTGGATCACACACGCTCTAGGCGGCAAAGTCGAGAAAGCGGTCCGCCGCGAATATGGCCGAGCACAGCTAAAAGTCAAATGCGAAAACGGCCCGAGCGAGTCGCAGCTCTTCGCAGGCGTCCCTGAATCCCTCCGCATCTGGAACAGCCACGGTGATCACGTCCTCGAGGTCCCTCCCGGTTTTTGCGCCACGGGCCATACCGACAACGCCATCGCTTCTCTCGAAGATCCCCAGCGCAAAATCTATGCCGTCCAATTCCACGTCGAAGTGAACCACACGGAGCGCGGCACCGAACTCCTTCGCAATTTCCTCTTCCGGGTCTGCAATGCCGAACGCAAATGGAGCGGCTCCGCCTTCATTGAAGAAACCACTGAGGCCATTCGAACCAAGGTCGGTCACAACCGCGCCATCTGCGCCCTTAGCGGCGGAGTGGATTCGACTGTCGCCGCCGTCCTCGTCCATCGCGCTATGGGCGATCGCCTCACCAACATCTTCGTCAACACCGGCATGCTCCGCAAAAACGAGTTTGCAGACACCCTGGAGATGCTTCGCGACCGCCTCGGCCTCCGCGTGATCGGACTCGATGCCTCGGACCGCTTCCTCAGCAAACTCGCCGGCGTCACCGACCCCGAGCAAAAGCGCAAAATCATTGGAAGGGAATTCATCGCCGTCTTCGCCGAGGAAGCCCAAAAGCTCCAAAAAGGCGAAGCCCATGGCGAAATCGCCTGGCTCGTCCAAGGGACTCTCTATCCGGACGTGATCGAGTCGGTCTCCGTCAAGGGCCCCTCCGCCACCATCAAGACCCACCACAACGTCGGCGGTTTACCCGAAAACATGCCCTTTGCCCTGATTGAGCCCCTGCGCGACCTTTTCAAAGACGAAGTCCGCCGCATCGGCAAGGATCTAGGCCTTCCAGATGAGATTCTTTTGAAACATCCGTTTCCGGGTCCAGGACTGGCCGTGCGGCTTCTCGGCGAGATCACTCGCGAGCACCTCTTTACCCTGCAAGAGGCAGACGCCGTCGTTGTTGAAGAGATACGTCGCGCCGGTCTCTATAGTAAAGTTTGGCAAGCCTTTGCCGTGCTGCTTCCGGTTCGTAGCGTCGGCGTCATGGGCGACTATCGCACCTATGGCCTCACCATCGCCGTCCGCGTTGTGGAATCCGATGACGCCATGACCGCTGACTGGGTCCGCCTCCCCGGAGAAGTCCTGGAACGCATTTCGACCCGCATCGTCAATGAGGTTCGTGGTGTGACCCGCGTGGTTTACGACATTAGCTCAAAGCCGCCCAGCACCATTGAATGGGAGTAAGTCTCATTTCGGGAACCTGCGCATCACAAAGAGGGAATTGAACTTAGACCGTGATGAGGACTAATTCTGGCTTTTCACTGCCTCAAAAAGAGTACAGGCCGCGCAGGGACGAGGCGCGGCCTATCCTGGTGTTCCTATTCTTTTGACAGCCAGCCCTGACAACCTGACAGCAGATCTAGCGGTTAGCCATTTTCTGCGCCATGTACAGAATCAGCTTGCGGTCCCCTTCTTCCACCTTCCCAAGCAAGCGGCGAAGCTTGTTGAGAAAGCGTGCATCTTTTCCGACGCTGCCCCACGCGATATCATCCGACGACTTCCGCTTGGGCAGATTCGGCAACTGCGGCGGCTCCTCGCCGTCATAAAAGAGTTGATAGAGTGGGCACTCAAGAGCACGAGCAAGTTTTTCCAACGTTTCAATGGCCGGTACCGTATGGCCATTCTCTACGCGGGAAATATAACAACGCAGCAACCCTGTTCGCTTCTCGATGTCGCCCTGGGAGAGTTTCTTTTCTTCGCGCAGAGCGCGAAGACGGTCACCTATAATCATGGCGGCATTATTCCATGTAGGTACGGGTCAAGCAAGAGCAAACTTCACATGCCAAAATTGAAACGATTGATGCAGCCCCCATTCCAGGCTACACACCCGGGGGAAACCACGCTACATTAGACGTAACCGGATTCACATGCCACGCGTCCCTAAAGTAGAGCCTCTCGCTGTACCTCCCGCTCCGGCGGGCGCCAAACCGCCCCCCGCCAAAGCACCGGGGGCTGTGGACGACCGGGAACTTGTCCGGCGGGCGCAGGGTGAGGATCAGGAGGCGTTCGAGGAGCTTATTCGGCGCCACCAACACCGTGTCTTTGCCGTCGCCGGCGGAATTCTCCGGCGCCGCGAAGATGTGGAGGACATTGCGCAGCAGGTTTTTGTGAAGGCGTATTTCTCGCTGAAGCGTTTCGATCAGCGGGCTGCTTTCAGCACTTGGCTCTACAAGATTACCGTGAACGAGTGCTGGGACATGCTGCGGAAGAAAAAAGTCCGTCCTCTGGTGTACGAGTCGGACTTGAGCGAAGAGCAGGCCCGGCAGGTGCTCGCTTCCGAGGAAAAAGGCGGCGGCGGGCCGGACATCAGCGATAGGCTGGAAGCTCGCGAGCGCGTCGAGAATCTTTTGGAAGGACTCGATGAACGTGACCGCCTCATGCTGATCCTGAAGGAGGTCGAAGGCTTTGCGGTCGACGAGATTGCGGAAGTCCTGGATTTGAACGCGAATACGGTGAAAGTGAGGCTCTTTCGCGCGCGCCGCCGCATCGTGAACAAAGTCCGCAAGCGCGGCGAATGAGTGCGGTACAGGGTTTTGGTGAAGGCTTGCCCCGTTGAAAAGTTTGCAACGGAATGGTATGAGCGTCTTTGATTTTGATCGAAGTGAGGATTAGATTTGATTGTTGTGCAGCAAAGGAGTCTCGCATGAAGCATTTTCTAAATAAACGAAGCGCGCGGTGTCATGAGTTTCAATCGCAGCTCGAAGACGCGGCGAGTGCCGCGCCGGACGCGAAAGAACTTCCGCAGTTGCTGGCCGCCGCGCCTGTCGCTCTGAAAGATCACGCCGCCGCGTGCGCGGATTGCCGCGCTGCCGCTGAAAATATCCTCGCAGCGCGGGCCTTGCTTTCGGAACTTTCATCTTATGCAGCCGCGGCCGGGCCCTGGTTCGCTCCCCGCGTCATGGCTGCGATCGCGGCACGCAAAGCCGACCTCGCTCGTGCCACGGACGCCTGGACCTTTCTGCCTAAACTTGCCGCGCGCCTGACCTGGGCCTCCGCGGTGGCTCTACTTTTGGCGAGCACTTGGCTTTACCAGAAGCCTGCGACCACTCCCGCGAAGCCGGTAGCCACCGATATCACGGGTGAGCCTGTTGTGGATACCGCGACCCCCGCGAACAACGACGAAGTGCTCGTTAGCCTCGCGGAGAAGGCTCAATGAACGGCACCACGGGCGAGAATTCCGCTAAGCAAAAGGCAGTCGCGTGGGTGGCGGTTGTGTTTGTACTGGGTGCGGCGCTCGGCGGCGTGTTTGGATATTTCTATGGACATCGCAGCAGCGTGTCTGCGGCGAATCCTCCGTTGAGCGAGCCGCAGCGGCGCGCCCAGCGGGTCGATCAGCTTACAAAGGAACTAAGCCTCACCAACGAGCAGCAGCAGCAACTCGACACCACTCTCTCGCAGCTTCACGCTCAGTACAAAGCGATCCACGACCAATCGGTTGCGCAGACCGAGCAAGCCCGGCAAAAGGGGCGCGACCAGATTCGCGCGATCCTTACCCCAGAACAGAAACCGAAATTTGAAGATTTCCTGAAGCGTCTGGACGAAGAAAGAAAGCGTAACGCTCCGCCGCCTCGCTAACTGCTACCTTCTTAACTTCGGGTCGACTCCTCTACAGATTCGGCCCGCTCCAACTCCTGAAGCATTTCCACTTAGATTTTTACGATGAGTTTGCCCGTATTTCCGCCGGTGAAGAGCATGTTGATTGCGTCCGGCGCTTTTTCGAGGCCTTCGACAACCGTCTGGCGATCCTTAAGTTTTCCCATCATTTTCCATTTGCCGAGTTCCATGGCCGCATCCGTGAAGCGCGAACCGTAGTCCAGCACCAGGAACCCCTGCACTTTCAGGCGTTTCACGATCAGGATGCCGAGATTGCTCGGGCCGGAGGTTTCCTTCGTGTAACCGGAAATCAGTCCGCAGAGCACGACTCGCCCGTGGAGGTTCATGCGGTTGAGGACTTCTTCCATAATTTCGCCGCCAACGTTCTCGTAATCGATGTCGACCCCGTTGGGCGTGGCCTCGGCTAGCATTTCTTTCCAATCGGGTCGTTTGTAGTTGATCGCCGCGTCAAAGCCGAGCTCATCCGTCAGCCACGCACATTTTTCGTCAGTGCCCGCTATGCCGACGACGCGGCAGCCAAAAATCTTGCCGATCTGGCCGGCGACGCTTCCCGTAGCCCCGGCCGCTGCGGAGACCACCAGTGTCTCGCCTTTTTGCGGCTTGGCGATATCGGTCATGCCGAAATACGCGGTCAGTCCCGTCATGCCGAGCACGCCGAGGAACGCGGTGTCGGACAGAAAGGGAATCGATGGCACTTTCTGGAAAGGAAATTTCGACTGGCCCTCAATAAGGACGTATTCCTGCAGGCCAGTCAGTCCGACGAGTTTGTCTCCCTTTTTGAATTGCGTATGCCGCGATTCAATGACTTCGGCGAGGCCTCCAGCCCGCATCACGTCCCCGATTCCGACCGCAGGGAGATAGCTGTCCACCACCATCCAAACGCGCATCGTCGGATCAACGGAGAGGTATTTCACTTTGGCTAGCGCCTGACCGTCTTGCAACTCCGGCACTGGCGATTCAGAGAGCTGTAGATCCCCGGGCGCGAGCAAGCCTTTGGGCCGCGCCTGCAGTCGAAGCTGTCGATTGGTTATGGCCATGGAGTTTCCAGAGAACTAGAACGGTATGTCCTCATCGGAAATTTCCGGGCCGCTGGGAGCATGGCCGCCGCCGAAGTCTTCGGCGGGAGCTGCGTGCGATTCGACATCGTCGCCGCCAGAGCGCGCCCCGCCTCCGCCTCCTCCTGCGTTATCGCTGCGTCCGCCTAGCATGCGCATTTCGTTCGCTATGATTTCCGTGCTATATCGCTTTTGGCCTTCTTTGTCTTGCCATTCTCGTGTCTCAATGCGGCCCTCAATATATACGAGTGATCCCTTCTTCAAATACTTCTGACATATCTCTGCCAACTGCCTCCAAGCCACGATCTTGTGCCACTCCGTGCGCTTCTGGCGCTCGCCGTTTTTGTCTTTGTAAGAGTGGTCGGTGGCGACGGAGAAATTGGCAACCGCCTGGCCGCCGCCGGTGTAGCGCGTTTCTGGATCGCGGCCTAAACGGCCTACGAGGATGACTTTGTTTACTGACATTTGCGTTCTCCCTGTTCGTGGCTGACGATAACAGAAACGGAGTGAGGAGGCAAAGAAGCGCGGGAAGTGAGTGGAAGTGAGTAGGGATAGTTCAAGGTTCAAGAGTTCAAGGATTAGCGGTAAAGTCGCTTAGGTAAGAGTGAGTTGCCGAAAACTCTGATCGGTGGATTGCATGACCCAGGTGCCCGTTTGGTTTGAGCGGAAGTTTGCGTTTGCCTTTCCTGTGGAGCATTGGCCGAACGTGTGCGCGCGTTTGCGCGGGACTCCGGCGCGGCTGGAAGAAACCCTGCGGGGGCGTGCGCGCGAAGCTCTCATCCGCAAGGTTGCAGGAAGGTGGTCGGCTCAGGAACACGCCGGCCATTTGCTGGATCTTGAGGCTCTGTGGCTGGCACGTGTGGAGGACTACGTGGCGGGCAGAGAGCAACTCACCGTAGCAGACTTGCAGAATCGAAAGACGGATGAGGCCAACCACAATGCGCGGCCGCTGGAACAGCTTCTGGCGGATTTCCGTGCTGCTCGAGGAAGATTGCTGGCACGTGTGGAGGAATTGAATGTTTCGCTATTTGCTAAGACCATTCCGCACCCGCGTTTGAAGACGCCCATGCGGCTTGTAGATCATTTGTATTTTGTAGCTGAGCATGACGATCATCATTTAGCCCGCGTGTGGGAACTGCTCAACGGAGTTGAGTGAGTAAGCGAGATCCGTGCCGCACCCGGCGTTGCGGTGTTCAAAACATAACCGCAGGGGAAATGGCAGTGTGGCAAGCTGATTTGGAAAGCTTGGCGTATGAGGAGAGAACTTATGGGAAAGCGCTTGGGGCGGGAATGGACGATATTGGCAGTGGGAGTGGTGGCGGGGCTGGTGGTTGTTCCCGGGATGGTGCTGTCGCAGGGAGTGGAGGAGACGCGGACGTTGGTGATAGAGGGACAGGCGGGGCAGGCGCCTGTCATGCGCTTGCGAGGGAAGTCTTACGTCGATCTGGAGGCGCTGGCTCGTTTGACCCATGGGACGCTGAGCTTCAATGGGAATCAAGTGACGTTGACGCTGCCGGCGGTGGGCGCTAATACGGCGACGACGATTGCCGGGGATAAGTCAGATTTTTCGAAGGAGTTTTTGCGGGCTGGAATCGAAGAGATGGCCATGATCCGCGAGTGGCGCATCGCCTTGACGAACGCGGTGCAAAATGGAATACCCATCGGCGATGACTGGATGGCGATTTACCGGGGGCCGGCGCTGACGAATCTGCGGCTGGCGTCCGTGGCGGCATCCACCGATCCGGATCGAAGCGCGTATCAGCTGCTTTCGAATGAGTACGAAAATATGAAGAAGTTGAGCGACCGGTTTGTGACGGCCCACACGGCGCAGCAATACTTGCCTCCGGACTCGTTGAAGAGCGATCCTTTGAATGAGCAGATCTTAAGCTGCGCGAGATCGTTGGCGACGATGGCGGCTAGCGGGAAGTTTGCAGATGATGGGTCGTGCCATTGAGGGAATGGCAGTTCGAGCGGGAGCGACGGATTGTGGCTGCCTGGGCAGACAGAAAGAGTCGCTTTAGGGGCTCTGGAGCCAGGTTTTATGAGGGAGTAAAATTACAATTTTCATAAGGAAGCTGCAACTGGCTTGTAATCATCGTGAAGGGGCTGCGGCGAGAATATTGCGGAAACGGGCAAGAAGGGCCACTGGACTGCCTACTAGATAGGCATGAAAACAGGCATCAAGCAGTCCAACGAAATTCGTAACAAGAATCAAAAGGGCTTTTCACTCATCGAGTTGCTGATCGTTGTGGCGATTATTTTGATCATCGCGGCCATCGCAATTCCTAACCTCCTAAGGTCGCGTATGGCGGCCAATGAAGCATCAGCGGTCGGTTCGATCCGCACGATCAACACCTCTGCTGTGACGTATTCTTCGACGTACCCGAACGACGGCTTCCCGGCTTCGCTGGCGGCGTTGGGCGGTGCGGCACCTTGCACAGCTACCTCGGCAGCGTCTTGCTTGCTTGACCAGGTACTGTCGGCGGGCACGAAGAGCGGCTACACCTTCAAGTGGGTCACGGACGGAAATACGCCTTCGGTTGGCTATTCAGTTACGGGGACTCCGGTCACGGTTGGCACCACGGGGCAGCGCATGTTCTGCTCAGACATGTCTGGCGTGATTCGTTTTGATCCTTCAGGCGCGGGCTGCACGAACGCGAGCCTGGCACTGCAGTAGACAGAACTTTCGACTGGGTAACTGGTCGAGAAAAGAATCGACAGAGCACGGGACTAAGGTCCCGTGCTCTGTTCTTTTTTTGGGAAGAGATCGGCTACACGGAATGGGAAGTGGCATAGATCCGGGGATGGAGTGTGCAAAAAGAGACATTTCGGTGGCGTGAAGAAGCCTATATTGCGAAGCACTCCGCCACCCCTCACGCCGGGCGGACTCAGGAGAATTGAAATATGACGAAATTTCTGACGAAAAACAGGAAGTGGTTTGTAAGAGCAGCACTCGCGGTAGCGGCGGGAGGGTTCCTGCTGCTGGGCGCAGCGCCGCGAGCTGCAGCCGACGATAACCACTGCCAGCAGAAACTTGCAAAAGCGGATCATAAGGTCCACGAAGCGGCTGAGCATCATGGGTGGAACAGCAGCCAGGCAAACAATGCGAGGCATCAACTTAACGAGGCTCGCGAATATTGCTGGAACCAAGTCCACAAATGGTGGGATGAAGACGGACACCGCTGGCACACGGAACGCGATTGGGACGAACACGATCACGACCATGATCGGGATCACGACCACTAACCTTTGAAAAAGAGAGAAGTACGAGGCGCCCCGCACGAGTCGGGGCGCCTTTTTTCTTTGAGCGGCAATATAGGCAAGATATAGGATTGTTTTGATTGACGGTTAACGGGGTCGCGTGGAATATACAGGGGCCGTGGGAACCGATTCCTCTTTTTCCAAGCAGACACAAGAGAACGGAACGTTCGACGCTGCTGCGCCTAGCCGCGTACGCGCCGTTTCGTGGATTGCGACAGCGACCGTTACTGGCGCGATTGTAATGGCGATGGAGTTGACGGCGTTCCGGTTGTACGCGCCATTTTTTGGGAATTCGATTTATGTCTGGGGAAGCATGATTTCCGTGGTGATGCTGGCGCTGGCCGCTGGCTACAGTTTGGGCGGGTGGATTGCGGATCTGTGGCCGACCGATAGCGTTCTCTACTTCGTTGTGCTGGGCAGCGGAGTCTACCAACTGCTGATTGTGTTTACGATGTGGGCGGTGCTGCTGAAGCTATGGCACATGGGAGATTTCGCTGGGCCAACGCTGGCGACAATAATCATTTTTGCCCCACCGATGACGGCACTGGCGATGACTTCGCCGTTTGTGATTCGACTCTTGGCGCGCACGGGGCACGTGGGAATTACGGTGGGTCGAGTATTTGCGCTTTCTACCGCGGGAAGTATTGCGGGAGTGCTGGGGACGAGTTTTTATCTGGTGCCGCGATTTGGCACGCGCATCACGATGGAAATACTTTGCGGCGCATCGATACTCGTGGGAGCGGCGGGCTTGATGATGCGGAGGAAGGCAGCGGTTTTATTGGCGCTGCCGGTGGCGATTCTTTTTGTTGTGCCAGCGCCGAAGCCGCCGTCTACGCTGATTTGGAGCGGGGATTCGGCGTACAACAGAATCCTGGTGTTGGAGGATAAGGGAAAGCGGTGGCTTGTTCTGAATGATTCGCGGTTTGCGCAAACCGTGGAGATGGTGGGCGGCGGGAGTTCGGGATTTTATTTGGATGAATTCGCGCTGGGGCCGGTAGTTGTTCCGGCGAAGAAGTTGCTGGTGCTGGGGATGGGTGCAGGGGGATCGATTCAGGCGGCGAGAGCGGTGGCGCCGGAGATTGAGATTGATGCAGTGGAAATTGATCCGGAAGTCGTGCGAGTGGCGGGAGAGTTTTTTGGATTGCCGCAGAATGATCCGAAGTTGCGAGTGCATATTGCGGATGCGCGGCCGTGGCTGGCGGGGAGCGCGGCGAATAGCAAATTTGATTTGGTGCATATCGATTTGTTTCAGGGCGGACCGTATGTGCCATTTTATTTGACCACGGTGGAATTTTTTGAATTGGTGCGATCTCGGATGACGGATGACGGCGTGCTGATGGTGAATGTGTACGATGAAAGCGCGAAGCACGAGTTGCTGGAAGCGATGGGCGCGACGTTGCGGAAGATATTCCCCTCGGTGGAGAAATTGTCGACGGCGGGAGGGAACCACATCTTGTTTGCGTTTTCGGAGAAGCGGGACATTTTGGAGACGGCGGTGCGATTGAAAGAGGGCGCGGGACCGGCGTGGGTGCGGGAGTTGTCGATGAAGGCGGCGGGAGAGATTGTTGAGTTTGAACCAAAAACCGGAGCGGTGATATTTACAGATGATTTGGCGCCGATCGAGCAGATGACACGGCGAATGCTGGGAGAGGCGGGAAAAATAAAATGAGGAAGCACGATCGCAGGAAATTTTTGAAGAGTTCGGCGGTGGCGCTGGGTGTGGGATTGGCGGCGGGGGGTGAAGCGATTATGAGCGGCGAAAATTTCGAGGATTTGCAGCCCTTTCGTCCTGAGGTTCGTGCGGCGTACAGCGCGCAGAAGGCGTATGGGAATGAGGGGAAGAAACCCTTGCGCTTGGGATTGATTGTTGGGATTGGAAACGATCCGGATGTGGCGTTGGCGAAGGTGCGTGACCTGGGATTGCCGACGTGCCAGGCGTATTGCGAGGAGTTTCCGGTGGGGCTGGCGAAAAAGTTGACGGCGGCGCTGGGGAAGTATGGGATTGAGGCGACGTCGATTGTGGTGGGCGGGCCGGGCCGCGAGGTGTGGGACTTTTACGGCGGGCCGGTGACGATTGGGTTGGTGCCGCGGGAGACGCGGGCGGCGCGCGTGGCGCATATCAAGAGAGCGTCGGAGTTTGCGAAGGAGTGCGGCGTGGCGGCGGTACAGACGCATTGCGGATTCATTCCGGAGAATCCGAATGATCCGGTTTACGCGGAGACGGTGGGAGCGCTGATCGATGTTGTAGGTTATTGCCGGCGGAATGGGCAGAATTTCCGGTACGAGACGGGGCAGGAGACGCCGATTACGTTGGTGCGTGCTATGAAAGATGTGGGGCTGGACAATCAGGGCGTGAATTTCGATTTGGCGAATTTGATTTTGTATGGGAAGGCAAATCCAGTGGATGCGATTGAGATTCTTGGGCCGTATGTGCAGGGAATTCATGCGAAGGACGGGCTTTGGCCGACGAACCCGAAGGAGTTGGGGGAGGAAGTGGCGATTGGGAAGGGGAAAGTGGATTTCCCGAGAATTGTGGCGCGGTTGAAGGAGATGAAGTATCCGGGAGCGCTGACAATTGAGCGGGAGATTTCGGGGGAGAAGCAGATGGAGGATGTGCGAGGGGCGAAGGAGTATTTGGCGAAGTTGATTGGGTGATAGGAGAGTGACCCGTGGTCCGTGTCCCGTGCGGAAAAGGAAAATGCAGATTCCTCGCATCGCTCGGAATGACAGTCGGTGGGTTGGTTTTTGCGTTTGAAATATAGGGTATCCCCACCCCCCGGTGTTTTTTGTAAGAGTGGCAAACAAAGGACTTATGCTTGACGCGGCACGTAAGAGTGGCAGGGAAAGGACTTAAAGTGATTGAGTTTTCAATGAGTTGCGAAGTGTTTGTAAGAGTGGCAAGGAAAGGACTTGCAGACGGGCAAGAGCGCGGAGAGGGCAGAGTTCCAAAATGGGAACGAGAAACGGGCTGACGGCGAGACAACATATTGATTTATAGTACAAAAAGGTTATATTGTCAAGAGGATTATAAGTGGTTTGGGATGAAAAGGTTAGGAGGCGTGGAACGTGACCGGCGTTCCGTGACCCGTGATCCTTGAAGAAGAGCGGTGGTGGCGATTCGCGAGAGCGGGGTTGAAGTTGAAGGTTTTTCTTAATACAGAGGGCGCAGAGATCGCAGAGAAAGAGAAGAGAGATTTCATCGCGCAAAATGCGCGCGATGGGGCAGCGGTTCTCGCTTCGCAGGCCGACACGTTCGCAGGAAGCGAACGTGAAGGAAAAGGCTCGGCATGCTCCGCTCGAAATGACGGTGTGCTAGCTCGGCGGAGGAGGGGGCGGCGGGCTTCTTGGAAAGAGATGAGGTTGGCTTTGCCGGAGTCGATGCCGGACATGCGGCACCGGATTTCTTCGTCCAGGCGGGAATTGAGATTTAGTTAGAGTTGGCTGATGACGCGGGTGGCAAGATCGTTCAGCTGATTCTGGTTTGCCGGAGTGAAATTTTTCGCATCGGTCAGCTGGAGGAAAAAGCGAACGCGGCCTTTGCGGACATGCAGGCCATGCTGGTTGTCAATATACGCTTCGTCCCCGAGGCTGGGTATGGGCGTTCCCGCACCAAAATAAGCCTTCAACTTGGCGAAAATATCCGTGGCGACGGCTGGAGAGGAATCGGCGTAGGCCCTATACAAGAGAGCGCTGCCATGATTGTTGGTAGGCCGATAATTGCAGTCGGATCCATCGCCAGAGGCGCGGTAAGGCTTCATAGCGGCACTCTTTTTCGGGGGATCGTAGGGTTGTCCTAAAGTCTTGGAGACGTCCGCTGCGGGCAGAAGCGAGCAGAGATCGGCGGGAGGCTCGGTTGCTGATGCGGGGTGCGCGGCGAAGGTGGTTGAGAGAAGAGTTGCGAAAATCAGCGAAAGCTTGCATAGCTTGGCCATTGGGGACCCCTTTCGAAACTTGGAGCTGGTGGTGAAGCCAATATAGCAGCGGTAGGGCAGAGAGAAAAGAGAGGGGATATGGGGGTGTAGGAGAGTGGCCCGTGTCCCGTGAAGAATAGCGGTGGTGGCGATTGGCGAGGAAGAAGGGAAAAGGATAACGCAGAGGCGCAGAGTTAACAGAGGTTCGCGGAGATGGCCAGCGGAACCGTTGCGTGCGGACTATATCATGGTATATACTATGAATTTGGGTCGGATTAGAGATTAAGAGGAGAGGGGCATTTGCTATGGCAAGGACAGCGAAGCTTTTTCGCAATGGAAGGAGCCAGGCGGTGCGGTTGCCGGCAGAGTTTCGGTTTGAGGGGCAAGAAGTGTTCATTCGGAAGGACGAAAAGACGGGGGACGTAATTTTGTCGAAGCGGCCCGAGTCCTGGGACGAGTTTTTTCGGATTCGCGACGCGGCGATCAAGGCTGATCCGCGGGCGTTTGCCGAATTCATGTCAGATCGCAAAGATGAGCCACCGCAAAAGCGCGAGCTGTTCGGATGAGTGTGCGGTATCTGCTGGACACGAACGCGGCGAGCTATCTGATTAACAAGAAAAGCGCGGCGATGGATAGGCGCTTATCGAAAGTCGCCGTTGCTGAGCTCGGGATCTCCTCGGTGACCGAGGGCGAGCTGCACTACGGCGTCGCGCGCAAAGGATCTGCGCCGCTGCGCATCGCACTTGAGCAATTTCTTTTGGCGGTTACCATTGTTGCTTGGGATTCCGCGGCGGCGCGAGAATACGGGCGGCTGCGGACTGAGTTGGAACGGCAGGGACAGTTGCCCGGAGGGTTAGACCTGATGATCGCCGCCCACGCGATGGCGTTGGGACTGATTTTGGTTACGGGAGACGCAGGGCTGCGTCGGATCAAGAGTTTGAAGAATGAGGATTGGACGAAATAGTTCCAAGGGTTCATTGCACGGCGGAGGAGAGGCGCGGCTAGCCGCCGGGTTTACGCGAATAAGCGGCGCTGGTGGAGTTGGCCTGGGTCTGGGCGGCGGCGTTTCCTTCGGGGTGGCGGCGTGGCGCGGCGTGCTTCGGGGATGGCGGGCGGCTGGCCCAAAATGTCGGCTGCATGGGCGGCGACATTCAGCAGGACAATGTCGGCCATTCGCAGAACGTCGTATCCTCTCGCAAGCGTGCGCGTATCGTCTTCCGCTGCGCACCCCCATTCCATGGCGTTAAGTAAAGCCGCTACGCTGCTTGACCGGTCACGCCGCAAGCTCAGAATTTCGGTGGTGATGCTCATGACGCCCCCAATGCAGGAGTGTTTTGTTCCTTTGGGGCAGAACCACCAATGGAACTTTCGTACTATGCTGGCGGTACTACGCTGTGAATTTCTGAGGGAAAGGGCAGCATCGGCCGCCCGCCCGGCTAATTCTGTTGTGTGGGCTGGCGACGAGAGTTAGGATGTGTTTATGGGCGAGACCAAACAGTCCTACATTGAAAAGCCTGTCCCCATTGAAGACGAGGAAGACGAAGCTACACTGGCAGCCATCGATGAGGGGATTGCGGACGCAAAGGCCGGGCGGACCGTGCCTGCCGAGCAGGTTCGCAAACTGATACGCGAGTGGATTTCCGGCTCCTCTACTCACAAAGAGCGCTGAAGGATCTCGAGGAGATCATCGGCTAGATTGCCGAAGATGATGCTGACTCGGCTGCGCGATTTGGCGACTCCCTACTTGATCATTTAGAGTTGCTCGAAAAATTCCCTCGCATAGGTACGCCTATTCGCAAAAAAGCAGAAGTGAGAAAGCTCATGCACAGCCCTATTGCGGTGTACTACCAAATCTACGGAGCCAGGCGACTGGTCGAGATCCTACATTTGAGACACGGGGCAAGGAAACCGCCGAGGTTTTAAGTCTGGTACGCAGCGGATAAGGTCAGTCTACGGCAGAGGAGAGGCGACGGCGGGCTTCTTCGAGGGAGATGGGTTTGACTTTGCCGGAGTCGATGTCGGCCATGCGGCGCTGGATTTCTTCGTCCCAGGCGGCTTCGACGGACGGATCGTGAGTTTCGTCGAGGCTTTCGATGAGAGAGCCGGCAAGGTCAGCGCGTTCCGAAACGGGGAGAGAAAAAGCCTTTTGCAAAAGTTTTTTTTTTTTTGATTCTACCTCGAAAAGTCATCGGACGAGGAGTTGTCTAGACGAAGGGTCAAATGCAAGACCCAGGTTCTGAAACCGAACCTGGGGAGCCCGGTCGGCTTCCGTTAGTGCTTAGCGTGGACAACGTGAAGGCCAGCGTGTCCGGGGGCGAGGTTTTGAACGGCGTGGCCGAACCTGGACGCGATCTCCTGGAAATGGATGTCTTCGATGGCACAGAATCCGTGCGAGCGAAGGATCGCTGCCATGCCAGCCGGGTCGAAACGGCTAAGCGAACGTTCACCCATTTTCTTAAGCTGTTCGGTCCGCTGCGTCTCTAATTGCCTTAGCTCTTCGGAGAATGCCTCGTGAGGTTCCATGTAGTCGAACACTACCTCCGAGTTCTGGATGGATGACATGTAGTCCAGAGTGCGGCCGATAGCGTCCTGCGTCAGATAGGGCACAACCCCGAGCCAAGTGAAAAACGCGGGCGTGTTCCGCTGAAAGCCTGCGGCGGCGAGCTTCTCTCCCAGATCGTCCCGCTCGAAATCAACTGGCACGAGAATAAGCCCTGGCGGGAGATCGATTTGAGCTTCCGCCAAGCGCTGGCGCTTCCCTGCCTGCGTCGCGGGGTGGTCCACCTCATAGATACGGATCTGTTGTGCGCCATGGGGATTCCGGAGAGCGAAAGTGTCGAGTCCGGCGCCGAGGATGACGATCTGCCGAATCCCTCTTTCGACAGCTTTTGACAAAGCATCTTCCGCAATCCGGCTGCGCGCGACGGTGAACAGACGTCCGATGCTGGCCAAGGGGTGTGCGTTCGCAAATTGAAGCACGTCCTTTTCGTCTTCACGCAGAATCTTCATGGCAAATGGGTCATAGAGGATGGAGCCATGATCGAGCAGCTGATGAGCAGCTCGTTGTCGGGCAATCATCAGGGCTGTGCGGCTGGGTTCATTGGGGTTCATGTTCGGGGTCTCCGTTCTCATCAATATAGGTGATCGCACGAGTTGTGGTGGGCGCGACGGCTTTGGAGCGTGGAAGCGCGGTGGCGACCTTCTACGAGCAACACTTTGGACAAATACGCGGGGTTAAGATTATCGAGCCGGACTAGTGTCGAACCCCAAGACCCAGGTTGCCAAACCGACACTGGGGCGCCCGGGCTGGAGCTTGAAGAGGGCCCTGGGGAGAATTGGAATTTTTCGAAGTTCTGACGCTTTGAACTGGCTTCCGTCGGCGGGCATGATTTGCTTGATGTTTGGACGTCGGCGGAAGCCCGTGAAGAGCGAATAATCAAGCATGTAGGCTTCGTACCGCTCACCCGCTTTGTGGGGCGTAATCGTCTTGTGCAAAATGTGGAGTAGGCGCAGGTCGCTCAGGGTCCTGACAAGTTTGAATTCCGTGCTAGATGTGTTCCGAATCAGAAATGCATTGATCTTCTTTTTGCCGAGGCAGTACTCCTCGATTGAGCTAAGGAGACTTCGCAGCTGGCCTTCTTCGTTGCGTGCGTCTTGTTCCAACTCGGCCACTTTTTGCTGACCCAGCTCGCCAATTGCCAGATTCGCGTCAGTCAATTCCACTTTTGCCCTATCAACTCTAGCCGCGTGCTCTATTGAGGCTGCAAACATTTGCAGAAAATCCCTCGGAACGCCGGCATTGGCCCATACGAGGCGTTGAATGCGCTGTCGGCTATCGCATGTGTGGTTTTTTCGATTCCCACCATGCTCAGAAAACTACTGAGGATTTTTCTGAGATGATCTTCTGCAGCTTCTGGGTCGACTAGTGTTAGATCCAGAGATATGACTTGGGCGTCGCCAGGTGTTCGGACACCTTGACGTGTCTTTGGGTCGTAGTGTTTCAGCAGCGATTGAAGACCGGCGATCTTCAGCCAGCCTCTCGCACCCTTGAGAGCACCGTGAATAACTTCGATAACCCTCGGTTGCAAGCTGTTTTGGATCAGATGAAAGTCGTCCAGGAAACGAATGAGTCTGGCAGCTCGGAGACTTTCCTGTGATCGTCTCCTTTCAGGCTCACAATTCCCAGCGACATATATCTCACGGCCTTTGAAGCATTGTACGCTGCATAATAGGCCCGTGAATATACCGCTCGTGGGACTTCTGTCGGGTCTAGCTTCTTAAGCTCTTCGGCATGCTGCCTCGCCAACTTGAACCAACTTGTTACAACATCCACGACGGCGGAGTCAAATACCGAAAAGTCGCTTGTAAGTTTCAATCGGGTGAGCTTCTGCTTGAACTCAGCATGATTTGTTATTTCCTGCACGAGCAGCCGTTCATCGGTGTAGTGTTACACAGTTGGATACTACCAAATCTTCTCATATTTTCAAGTCCGAAAGGATGCATGATCTAAAGGTCCTGACGCGATCGCCCACCCAATGCGGGTTGCGTGGTGTGTTGAGGATGTGATACAGCGGGTGTGAATTATGGGTGTCGGTTTGCGATGCTGGCGAGGGCTAGCAGGGGGGGGAAAGGAATGCGAGAGCGTAGAGAAGTTGGAGAAGGCGTCGGGCGGAGGGAGTTTATTGGGACGGCGGCGCGTACGGCTGGCGCTGCGGCGGCGGTAGGTGGGGTGATGTTTATACCGGCGGCGCGGGTGTGGGGGACGGAGGCAAATTCGGATGTGCGGGTGGGGTTGCTTGGTTGCGGGGGGAGAGGGACCGAGGACGCGACCAACCTTGTTGATACCGGCAAGGCGCGCGTTGTGGCGCTTGCCGATATGTTTCAGGACCAGCTCGATACGGCACGCGCGGCGTTTGACAAGATGCAGTCGGCGAAAGGCTTCGCGGCGATCGATGGGGGGCAGTGTTTTGTGGGGCCGCGGGCGTTTGAGGCGATTGCGCACTCGAAGGAAGTGGATGCGATTGTGATTGCTACGCCGCCGTACTATCACCCCTCGCATTTGGAGGCGGTGGTCGCGGCGGGGAAGCATGTTTACTGCGAGAAGCCGGTGGCGGTGGACGTGACGGGAGCGAAGAAGGTCGTGGAGATTGGGAAGCGGGCGGAGGGGAAGTTGAGCCTGGATGTGGGATTTCAGATTCGGGATTGTCCGCCGTTTGTGGAGTTGGTGAAGCGGATTCATGGCGGGGCGCTGGGGAATATTGTTTGTGGAGAGGCACATTATTTGTCGGGGTATCTCGATAGGCCGAAGTGGGAGAAGGCTTCGCCGACGGAGAGGAGGCTGCGGAACTGGGTGTATGACCGCGTGCTGTCGGGGGACATTATTGTGGAGCAGAACATCCACGTGATTGATATTTGCAACTGGATTTTGAAGGCGCATCCGGTGAAGGTGTCGGGGACGGGCGGGCGCGGGGGGCGGCCTGCGTCGGATGGAGACGTCTACGGGAATTACAACGTGGTGTTTACGTATCCGGGTGGAGTGGATGTGACGTTCAGCTCGACGCAATTTGCGAAGGGGTGGTGGGACGTTACGGAGAGATTTTTTGGGACGAAGGGAACGTCGCAGTCGCCGTACTCGGGGCCGCTGGGGATTTGGGGGGATGAGGCTTGGCAGACGCCGCTGACGCCGGAGAAGGATGAGAAGGGATTTTCGGCGACGGGGAAATTTACTTCGAATCTGGAGTTTGCGGATGCGGAGAAGAAGAAGTTGTTTGTGGAGAGTATTACGAGCGGGAAATTTCATAACCAGGCGGAAAAGGGAGTCGAGTCGGCGGTGTCGTGCATGATGGCGCGGACGGCGGCGTATACGGGGAGGGAAGTGACGTGGGAGGAGCAGTGGAAGAGCAAAGAGGAGTGGGAGGCGAGGATTAGTCTGGAGAAATTGACGTAAAGACGTAATGAAGTAAGGAAGTAAAGATGCGAAGGAAAAGATAACGCAGAGGCGCAGAGTTAGCAGAGGTTTCGCAGAGAAGAAGGAGCGCGATGAGGCAGACTACGCGGCGGGAGTTTGTGCGGGCGGGTGTGGGGGCAGGATTGGCGGCGTGTGTTGCGGGGATGGGCGGCGGGGTGGTGGATGGTGCGCAGGCAAAGGGGGCGCTGCCGATTAAGAAGGGGCTTGTGATGGACATGCTGCCTTCGAAGCTGAGTTATGCGGAGCGGTTTAAGTTGGCGAAAGACGTAGGATTTGAGGTGGTGCAGGCGCCGACTACGCCGGATGAGCATACGGCGGAAGAGATGAAGAAAGCGGCGGATGCGGCGGGGATTCGGATTGATTCGGTCATGAATATGGATCATTGGAAGTATCCACTGTCGTCGGGAGATGCGGCGGTGGCGGCGAAGTGCATGGAAGGGATGCGCGCTTCACTGCGGAACGCGAAAGTGTGGGGATCGGATGCGGTGTTGCTGGTGCCGGCGGTTGTGAATGCAAAGACGAGCTACGCGGATGCGTGGGCGAGGTCGCAGGCGCGGATTCGCGATTTACTGCCGATGGCGGAAGAGTTGAAGGTGGTGATTGCGATCGAGGAAGTGTGGAACAAGTTTTTGCTGAGCCCGCTGGAGATGGTGGCTTATATCGATGATTTTCAGAGTCCGTGGATCAAGGCGTGGTTTGATGTGGGGAATGTGGTGCTGTACGGGTATCCGCAGGATTGGATTCGAACTCTGGATAAGAGGGTCTACAAGGTGCATTTGAAGGATTTTAAGAGGAAAGAGGGCGGATACGCGTGGGTGAATTTGGGGGACGGAGATGTGGATTGGGCGGAAGTGCGGAAGGCGTTTGGGGAGGTTGGGTATGCGGGGAGCGTGATTGCGGAATTGGATGGAGGGGATGAAGCGTATTTGAAGGATGTGAGTAAGAGGATGGATCGGTTGGTAGTGGGAGTGGGGTAACGGAACGAGGCTGGCTCACAGCTGACAGCTCACAGCAAAAGCAGATTCCTCGCTAAGCTCGGAATGACAACGTTGGGTTGGCGGGCACGGGCGGGGAGCGACGAGAAAGAGTTTACACAGAGGGCGCGGAGGACACAGAGAGCAGAGAAAAACAACGTAGAGGCTGGGTGGAGAGTTGGAGTTAGCCGGCGACGCTGACGGCTACGCCTAGTTCCTTGAGTTTGGCGCGGGCGGAACGCTCTTCTTCGGTGCCGGGGTAGCGGCGGACGACTTCGCGGAGTTCGCGGATGCCGGGAGATTTTTGGCCGAGTTCAATGAGGGCCATGCCTTTTTTGAGGCGAGCGGGGGCGAGCTTAAAACTTTTCGGGTATACGGTGAGGACCTTGTCGTATTCCGCGACGGCGTCCTGATATTGCTTCTGATGATAGGCAATTTCGCCGAGATAGAATTGAGCGTTTGAGGCGAGGTCGGTGGTGCCATAGTATTTGAGATAGTCGAGAAATTCCTGGCGGGCGAGATCATATTTGCCGCTGGTGATGTCGCGCAAGCCATTGGAATAGAGCATGTCGGCGGAGGGAGCGGGATTCGCGGCGCTGCCTGTTGTGGCCGGAGCAGATGTTGCGTCATTGCCAGCGGCCGGCTTGCTGGGAGTGCCACCGGCGGGAGCGGAGCCGGAGACTTTGGCGTCGATGCTTTGCACGGCGCTTTGTAGATCGACGAGCTGCTGATTGAGTTTGCCGAGTCGGGACTTAATTTCCTCTAAATTATCGGAAAGGCCTTGAACCTGGGTGGACATGGTGTCCAGGCGCGCGCCGGAGTTTGCCTGGACGTCTTGCACGGATTTCTGGACGCTGCCCATGGTGGCGTTGAGCTTGCCGACGTTGTCGCTGGCTTGCTCGACGAGGGTCTTGAGGACGGTGTGATCCGTGGTTGTTTGGGTAGCCAGATCCTTCTGACCTTGAAGTAGTGTAGTCACGTCGCGCTGGAGATCGATGATTTCGCGGGCGACGGCTTCGGCGGGGCGCGGCCCGACAAGGCTGCCGCCGAGCGCCCCGGCAAAAACAGCGGCGGCAAAAATAACGATGGTGCGGATTTTCATGAAAAAACCTCCTAAGGTGCCTCTATCCATTAGATGTAACCCAGAGCTGGAAAGAAAGTGTTACGAGCCAACACAGAGCGGCGGTCCAGCTAGGGTCAAGCACCATGGCCTGGCTCTTGATTCACTTTAATAGCAGAGCCGCGCGCGAGCAAGAGATTGCTCGGTCACGCGGCTCTGACGGTCATCGATCAGTTACGAGGGGAACAGTTACGAGGTCGCCCTCGGATTAGTTGGCCTTGACGAAGTGGCCGACGCGGTTACGCTGCCAGCACTCTTCGTTGCTCTCGGTGCAGAACTGCTTTTCCTTGCCGAGGCTGGTGGTGTTCAAGCGGTCGGCGGAAATGCCGAGCTGGACGAGATAGTTCTTGACGGCGGTGGCGCGGCGATCGCCGAGGACGAGGTTGTACTCGGTGGAGCCGCGTTCGTCGCAACGGCCCTCGATGGTGGCCTTGATTTGCGGGTACTTGCGCAGGAAGTCCGCGGTCTTGGCGAGAGCTTCGCGGGCGTCAGCGCGGATGTCGGCTTTGTTGAAGTCGAAGTAGGCGTCTTTGACTTCCTGGAGGAAGAGCTTGTCGTAGTCGATCGTCTCCTGTTGCTGAGGAGGCGGAGGGGTGGAGACAGTGACGCGGGCGCTGGAGTCAGCTGAACCGCCGGGGCCGCTGGCGGTGATTGTGTAGGTCGTGGAAGCCGATGGGCTGACCTTGGTGGAGCCTTGGGCGGTGACGGCGCCGACGTCGGGAGAAATGGTGAGCTGCGTGGCGTCGGTGGAAGTCCAGCTCAACGTGGTGGAGTCACCTTTGTTGATGGAGGTGGGGCTGGCCTGCAGCGAGACTGTTGGTTTCGCGGCTGGAGGTGGTGGAGGTGGAGGTGTCGGCGGCGCCTGTTGCGGTTTTTTGGCGCAACCCGCAGCAAATACAAGAGCGAGCATAGCAGTGAGAATGGCCCCGCGGTACAGAGAGCTAGAAACCCGAATCATTCGAATCCTCCTCAGCGTAAGAATCCCTTGTTCGTCCACCGTGCGCCATCATCCTACCACTAGCGGGCTGGGTAAGGGAAATACATCGTATCACGATATATTATACATCGTACACAGACCAATACGAGAGAAAACTGCACGAGACAAATGAAAATATCAATATTGGTGCACAGATGAGCAACCCAAGATTGTGATGCTTATCACGGGCGGAAAGTTTCGGGGAATTTGGGTGAGCCTCCTTGTTACTTGGAGGACCAGTTGGGCGATTCGTTGTGGCCTTCGGTGGTGAGCTGGCGAGGCTGTGAGCCGTCGGCGAGCATGCTCCAGATTTGGCGCGGACCGTTGCGCGTGGATTCGAAGACGATGTGGCGGCCGTCGGGAGCCCAACTGGGGCGCTCGTTGCGGCTGCCGGAGTCCGGGGTGAGATTGAGAATGCGCTGGGAAGTCGGGTCCATCACGTAAATGTCGTAATTGCCATCGGGGCGTCGCCAACTGAAGGCGAGGAGCTGACCGTTGGGAGACCAGGCGGGATCGATGACGTAGCCCTTGTCCGGAAGATCGATGAGGTTCACGTTGGTGCCGTCGGCGTTCATCATGTAGAGCTTGGGGATGCCGCCACGGTCGCTGACGAAGACGACGGATTGACCGGTTTTGGGGTTCCAAGCGGGCGAAGTGCTGCCGCCGGTCGAGAACGTGAGGCGCTTGGGTTTGCTGCCGTTGATGTCGGTGACGAAGAGCTCAGGATTGCCCAGCATGGAGGAGGAGAACATGATCTGCGTCCCGTCCGGGGACCAAGCGGGCGCACTGTTGGTACCGCGGAAACGGGGGAAGGAGATGACTTTGCCAGCGTCCATGGAGTACATGCAGATTTGGGCGTTTACGACGCCGTTCAGAGGCTGGTAGCAGGTGAAGGCGATGCGGGAAGCATCGGGAGACCAGCGTGGCATCAGTGAGATGGTGCGTAGGGAGGTGAGCGGGTGCTGGTTGGAGCCGTCGTAGTCCATCACCCAGAGTTCTTTGGAGCCGGTACGTGAGCTGATGAATGCGATTTGGGTGGAAGCGATACCGGGGAGTCCACCGGAGAGTTTGAAGATAATTTCGTCAGCAAATTGGTGGGCGAACTTGCGGACTTGCGCGTCGGTCGGGACGCCGCGATAGATTTTGCCTACAACGGACTCGGTGGAGGAACTTGTGACGTCGTAGAGCCAGGCTTGAATGGCGACTTCGGAAGTGGTTTCGGAGAGATTACCGAAGGCGACGTAGTGGGCATTGACCTGGGGATCGGTCCAGGCGGTCCTCTGGAGTTCGCCGGGTTGCGTGGGGGATTGAGCGGGATAGAAGCTTGGACTGACGAGGTCGAGGATGCCGCTGAAGGCGAGGTCATCGCGAACGACTTGCGTAAATTGGGCGGAATGAGTTTTGGCATTGTCGTCGCGAGGACCGAAGTCGGCGACGGCGAGACGAATTTTTTCTACGCCGAGGCCAGTGCCTGTGCGGAACCAGGGATTCTGCCCCTGTTGCGCACTTACCGGACTGGCTACGAAGCAGAGAATGGCCGCTGCAACCAGCCAACACAAGTGTTTGGATTTTCCTGGCACTATTATACCTCCAAGTTTCGTTGCCGCCGCGTTTCGCTGGAGAAGGGGCAGCTTAGTGTGACAAAGACAAATCAAAATCGAATATAACGTCCACGCTGTTTCCGTTGTAGTCATTCGGGAGCGGCCCAAAACGGATGCCGTCCAGTGCACGGCGAGCGGAATTGTCCATCGAGAGATTGCCGCTGGATTGCGACATCTGGACGTTTTGAACGCTGCCATCGCGATTGATGCGGAAGGTCATGATGCAATGGGCCTGGCGGGCGGCGCGGACAGCAGGATCGATCGTTGTCTGGAGCCAGTTTTGGCCCACGCTGCGGCGCACGGCTTCAATATACCAGCCATATCGCGAAGAAAAGTCTCCGCCGCCCTGGCCCGCGACGGAAACAGGGCCGTCACCGCTGCCCGGGGTGCGCGCATATCCGGTCGGAAGATTGGGAGCACCGTGCTTTCCGTAGTCCACTGCATTATCCGGTGGTGGAACCTTGGGCTCGTCAACTTTGGACTTGTGTGTGATCGGCTTTGGTTTTTCATGCTTGAAGACGGGGACTTTTTCCGCGGGCGTCGGAGGCTCGGGTGGTTTGGGTTTCGGTTCCTCCTTCCACAGGCCTTTTGTGGGATCGACGGTATTCGTATCGTTGACGGAGGGCGGAGTGGGCATGGGAATACCGGCGGCGGGCCCAGAGACGAGTTTTAGTTTTGTGGCGCCGTTGATTCCGCCTATGTCACCCCACTCGGGACCAGTTAGGTGAAAATAGATCGAGACGGCGATCCAGAGAACGAGGAAAACGTGAAGAATCAGGGAAAAGACGAGGAACTTTCGCAGTCCTAAATCTTCAGCCGAGGTGGAGGGGAAGGGATCGATCGAGTTGGCGGCAGTGGTACTCATGTTCAGCGCGTGCGGGCGCGATCCGAGAGTGGCTCCGTAACAATACTAATATTACTGACGCCGGATTGGCGCAGGGCATCGATAACTTTTGCGAAGGTGCCGAAGGGAATGGTTTCGTCGGCGCGAAGAAACACGGAGGACTGCGGCTTTTTGAGCTGCGCCTTCACCTTGTTCCCGAGCTGGTTGATATTGACGGGAACGTCGGCGAGATAGATGAGCTGGTTTTTGTCGATGGTGATGACGAGACGTGGTTCGTTGACTTCGATCACCGTTTTCGTTTTGGGGACGTCGACTTCGATGCCGGACTGGAGGATGGGGGCGGTGATCATGAAGATGATGAGGAGCACGAGAACAACGTCGATGAAAGGGACCATGTTGATCTCGGAGAGGGTGCTTTGGGTGGTTTTGGAGAGTTGGGGCATGGGGTTAGAAACTCGAAACGCGAAACGCGAAAATCGAAAGTTCAGACACGCCGAAAACTAGGGCGATTGGGAGGCGGGCTTCCCATAGGACGTGCTCTGCAGTTTGTGTGTCAACCGTTTTGGTATGTCGCGTCATAACGCACACAAAAAAATGGCTTCAGGTAAACGTTTTTTCGATTTGGGCGCCGACTTCCAGGGCGAACGTGTCCAGGCGCTGGGCGAGGTCGCGGATATTCTGCAAAAACTGGTTGTAGAAGATGACGGCCGGGATGGCGACGAAAAGGCCAGCGGCGGTGGTAATGAGTGCTTCGGCGATGCCGGGCGCAACGGCGCGGAGACTGGCGGCACCGGCGTTTCCGAGGCCGGAAAAGGCGTCAATGATGCCCCAGACGGTGCCGAAGAGGCCGATGAAGGGAGTGACGGAACCAGTGGTCGCGAGCCAGGACATGCCTTTTTCGACGCGGCGAACTTCTTCCGCGGAAGCAAGTTGCATGCTGACGGTGACGGCCTGAAGGCTCTTCAATTTCCCCGTTGGTTGCGGATTGCCAGTGCCGACCTGGCTTAAGAGTTCGCGGTAGCCGGCGGCATAGACGGAAGCGAACGGCGAGCCAGCGGACGCGAGGGCTTGCGGATTGGCTACGCCCTTGGTGGCGCGAAAGATGCGGAGGAACTGGTCGCTTTGACGGCGAACGCGGCCAAACATCCCGAGTTTTTGAAAGATCATGGCCCAGGAGACGATAGAGAAGACTGCAAGCAGGAGCAAGATGCCGCGGGCGACCCAGCCCGTTTGTCCAAGAATGTTACCGAGATCAGCGATAAAAACCGTAGCGAACAGAAGAATGATGCAACCCCTCAGTTAGTAACGAAATTTTCTTACTTCAAAAACGTAACACACGCTCACAGGGTGGTCAAAACAAATCGGATGCGGAAAAGAAGAAGCATGCTGTCTCTTTGGAACAGGGAACCCCCTGACGGGCCGAGAATTCGCCACAAGGTTCGGCTTCGCAAGGTGCGCTTGGTAAATTTGCCGGGAAATGGCGATCGGCCGGATTCCGTCATTGCGAGGCTCGACGCAAAGAGCTAACATCGAACCAGCGTTTAGATCAGGTCACGAACGCAAGACCAAGGCAGAAGTTCTGTTTGTGTTTTCGTCTTGCGGCCGTTGCGTCAGATCGTGAATTCGCAAATGCGCATTTCCGTCGCGTTTGGGCTGGCCATGGGACTTCTGGGTCCAGTCGCGTTCGCACAGAAGCCCCCAGCTCCCCCGCCGCCTCCCTCCGCTCCGCCTCGGACGTCGCCGACCCAGCCGGGGAATCCGGTTTCGCCGATTTCGCAGCCTACTGGATCCGAAGCGGATTTCGTGATGTTTCTTACGGGCAATGTTGCGGCGGACGACGGGAGCCACCTTCCCAGTAACGTGATGGTGGAGCGGGTCTGCAACGCCAAGGTGCGTCAACAGGTATATGCAAGCCCTGCTGGCGATTTCAGCATGCAATTGGGCTCGGTGATCGATTCTACGTTGGATGCGAGTGCGGAGGGAGGTTCGCAATCCGTTTTGTCTGGTAAGTATTCGGAAACTGGCATTCCACGGCAGCAGTTGGCGAATTGCGAGCTTCGGGCTCTGGCTTCTGGTTTTCGGTCGCGGGACCTCAGCCTTGTGGCTCTCGATTCTTCTGACAAAAACATCATGGTCGGCACGATCATCGTGCATAGGAGTACGAAGGTGGAAGGGACGACGATCGATGCCGCCGCTTATAAAGCGCCGAAGGATGCGGTGACAGCGTATCAGAAAGGACTGGATGCGCAGAAGAACGGGAAACTTGCGAACGCGCGCAGATACTTTGAAAAGGCAGTGGATGTCTACCCGGCCTACGCGCGAGCGTGGTTCCATTTAGGCACCGTTCTCGAGAAGGAGAAACAGAAGGAGGCTGCTCGCACGGCCTATACTCGCGCTACGACCGAGGATGCCGGGTACCTGCCGCCTTATCTCTCGCTCGCAGTAATGGCCTGCGCCGCGGAGAATTGGACGGAGGTCATTCGGTCTACGAATTTTATTCTAGCCCTCGACCCCTTTAAGGATCTGACCGGTTATACAGTGGAACTCGACTCGTTCACTTTCGCGGAGGCCTATTTCTACAACGCGCTGGCAAATTATCAGGTTAAGAACTTCGGGGAGGCGGAAAGAAATGCGCTCAAGGCCGAACGCCTTCTGAGCCGTATTCCGGACGTGCATCTCTTGTTAGGTGAGATTTTTGCGCGGAGGAAGGACTATCCCGCCGCCATAGGGGAGCTACAAACATATCTGGAGCTGATACCGCACGCCGATAACGTGGAGCAGGTACGGGAGCGGCAGGCGGAACTGAAGAAGCGGAACGATGGGTTGTCAACCGGCGAGAAGAATGATCCTCAATAGGCGATTCGCCGTTCCGAAGGACTCTCCGCCGTTATGATTTGTGCGACCGCACTCGCGGTCCCTTAACTGACCGACCGTTTGATTCCTGCCCCGATTTTTGCTGAGAGCAGTGTGTTAAACTGCGGATTGGCAATGGGGAAAACCTTTGACATTGGATTGGAACGGCTGACCGCGGGTGCCGGTGCTGTCGCGGCCGAGGCGAATCTCTACCGATCCGTTGGCGGCGGGAATGGCGAGCGTGGGACGTTTTTTCTGGAGACGTTTGGCTGCCAGATGAACGACCACGATTCCGAGAAGGTTGCGGGCGTTTTGCTTTCGCGAGGATACCGGCAAGTGGAAACGCCGGAATCGGCTTCGTTGATTCTCTACAACACGTGCAGTATCCGGGAGAAGGCCGCGCAGAAAGTTTTCTCACGGCTTGGAGAGTTCGGCCTTCAGCAGAATGACGGACGGATTATTGGCGTACTCGGTTGCGTGGCGCAGCAGGAAGGTGAAGAGATTTTTCGGCGGGCTCCGTGGGTGAGTCTGGTGTGCGGCTCCGCAAGTTACAGCAAATTGCCGGAGTTGCTGGCGCAGGTCGAGGCAGGGAACCAGCGGGTCACAGGGTTGGACACCGATACCGACGAAACATTTGAGACACCCGTGACGCGACGGGACAATCCCTGGCGCGCGTATCTGACGATCATCGAAGGTTGCGACAAGGCGTGCTCGTATTGCGTGGTTCCGTATACGCGGGGGCCGGAGCGCAGCCGGGCTAGCGATTCCATTTTGCGTGAAGTGCGGCAGCTTGCGGAGCTCGGGTATACCGAAGTGCAGCTTCTGGGGCAAACGGTGAACTCGTATGCCGACCCGACCACGAGGAAAATGCGCTTTTCGGAGTTGCTGCTGGCCGTGGCGGACGAGCCGGGAATCCGCAGGGTACGGTTTACGACTTCACATCCGCGTGACTTTTCGCAGGACATAGTGGATGCCATCGATGCGCAGCCGAAGCTGTGCAATCATGTGCACCTTCCGGTGCAATCGGGCTCGACGCGAGTGCTGCGGGCGATGCAGAGGACGTATACTCGCGATGAGTATCTGGAAAAGATTGCGATAATCCGCGCCGCCAAACGGCCGATAAGTATTACGACGGATATCATTGTGGGGTTTCCGGGAGAGACGGAAGAAGACCTCGGGGAGACGCTGAGCTTGCTCGATGCGGTGAAGTACGACGCGATCTTCTCGTTCAAGTATTCGCCGCGGCCGCATACGCCGTCGCTGGCGATGAAAGACGTCATTTCGGAAGAAGAGAGAAGCCACCGGTTGGCCGTTTTGCAAGACAAACAGCGCGCGATTCAGACGGCGAAGCACTCAACGATGGTCGGAGAAGTATACGAATTGCTCGTCAGCACTAAATCGCGGCGCGAAAACCAGTGGTCGGGACATACTTCTTGTCATCGGGTTGTAAATTTCACTTCCCAAGAGCAGGCGCTTCTGGGAAAGTACGTGCAGGTTCGGATTACGGGAGCGACTCCGAACAGTTTGGTGGGGGAGCAGGCTCCTTAGATTGGGAATCGCGCGAGCAACGGTTTGCGCGCGGAAACATTTCGACTGCATAGACTACAAAAGTCCATGCGAACGGGAGGTCACATGGAAGTGGAGATGAAAATCCGCGGCCTGATGATGGATCCCGTAACAAACATGCCTATCGTGGTGCTCAAGGATGTGCAGGGGCAGGCGATCTTGCCGATTTGGGTTGGCGTGTATGAAGCTAACGCGATTGCGCTGGAAATTGAAAAGGTGCAGACGCCGCGGCCGATGACGCACGACCTGCTGAAGAATGTCCTGCTCGGGCTGGATGTGCAGGTCCACAAGATCGTGGTGAATGATCTGAAGGACGACACGTTTTACGCGCTGATTTGGGTGGAACGCGACGGTCAGATGATGACCATTGATTCGCGGCCGAGCGATGCGCTGGCGCTGGCGTTGCGCGTGGATTGCCCGATTTTTGTAGAAGAAGAAGTGCTGAAGAATTCGAAGATCTCCAGCGCAATCACCGAACGAAGCACCAACGAACAACTGCGCAATTGGCTTGAGGGTCTCTCGGACGACGACCTCGGCCGCTACAAAATGTAGCTTCACCGGGAATTCCTGCCTAGCGGTACTTTGCCGTGCTCATTCGACAGACGGCTCCTGGATAAGCGGAATATGGAAACGTCAAAAGTGACCCGTAGGGCTATTGACCGGATAAACGCCCTCCGCAATCGAATGAGGCAAATTTCGAACTCTGCGCTGCCAGACGATCAGTAGAACAATTCCGATGAGGATGAGGGCCAAGCTCAGGCCTGCCCAGAGGCCGAAAGCTCCCCAGCCGAGACGAAAACACAGCCACGAGCCGAGAGGGAGACCGATGATCCAATAGGCAGTGAAGTGGCAGAGCATGGGCGTGCGCGTGTCTCCGAGGCCGCGCAGTGCACCTGTAGCGACGGTTTGGATGCCGTCGAAGAGCTGAAACGCGGCGCCGGCGGCGAGGAGTGCGATGGTGTTCTGGATGATGGCTAGGTCAGGCGTGTAAGCGCGGGCAATCCATCGGGGAACAACGAGAAGGACGACGCTCATGCAGGTCATGAAAGCTGCGCCGAGAAAAATGGCGGTGCCGCCTGCGTGCGCGGCGCCTTGGGGATCTTTGCGGCCAATGGCCTGGCCAACGCGCACCGCAGCGGCCGAGGACATACCGAGAGGAACCATGTAGGTGAACGAAACGGTGTTTAGCGCAATCTGGTGGCTGGCAAGGGAAATTGCGCCAAGTCGACCAATCAGGGCGGTCACGAGAGCGAAAACGCCGACTTCAAGGGTGATTTGCATCGCCGAGGGGAAACCAAGAGCGATGAGGCGGCGGATGCGGCTCAATTCAGGTTGAATGGGGGTGTGAAGCAGCCGTGTGCGATGGCGGCGGTCGTACCAGAGAAGATAACTCACGAGAACCACAGAGAGGTAAATGCGGGCCCATGCCGTGGACCAGCCGGAGCCTACCGCGCCCATGGCGGGAATCCCCCATTTGCCATAAATGAGGAGCAAGTTTCCGCCAGCGTTGATGATGTTTGCGGTGACCAAGGCAAATGCAATGGGCCGCACTATGTTCATGGCCTGCATGCAGCGGCGGACGGCGAAGTAAAGAAGCAAAGGAAGTGTTCCCCATGCCAGAGCTTTGGAATAGGGAACTGCCAGGACGATTACGTCCGGAGCGATGCGCATGGCGCGAAGCATAGGCTCGAAAAACCAGACGGGCGCCATCAGCAACGGCGCCAAAACAAGGCTGAGGTAAATGCCGTGGAGAAGGGAGCGATGGCAGTCTTCGCGCTGGCCGGCGCCAAACGCTTGGGATACCAAAGTGTCAAGGCCGATAAGCAAGCCCCCGGCAAAGAAGGAAAGCACATTCACGAGGATTCCCCCGAGACTGACGGCGGCGATAGCTACGGCGCTGTTAGGCAGGCGGCCGACCATCATGGTGTCCACGATGGCCATGCTCATCCAACCGATCTCCGCCAAAACCAGCGGCAAGGCGAGTCGTAGCGTGGGGCCCAGTTCGGCGCGTATGGTTTGGCTGCGGATCATGGGAGACCTGGTCGAGCAATGAATAGAGTGTATTCAAGGTCCTGGAACAGAGCAAACAGCCACGCCCAAATGAGTCCACGGAATTGCTTTCATGACGTCATCTGGGCTGAAGGAGTGGAGTAACTTTGAGGACGTTCTAGGTCTGAAGTCCCATTGACCCTAACGGGGGTGATCCCTAGTCTGCGAAGAGTGCTGCCTTGGTGGACAATCAGGATCCGCGTCCCACTTTTTTGAAGAAAAGCGAGTCGCCGGATAGCAGGCCATCCGGAATACGCAGGAGAGAACCGTGCCAATTGGGAATGTATCCAGGTTTGATGAACGAATGCAGAATGCCCGGGCCGGAATTCGCGTGAATTCGCGCGTGCCCGTGGCGGTGGAATGGGCGGAGTCGGGCCGCGCTCGGCGCGCGGAAGGTTACACAGTGGACACCAGCACGAAGGGATGCCTCGCGGTGATCCCGCAGAGCTTTCCGGTGGGGCAGCGGCTGCTGCTCGTGAATCTAATCAACAAGAATGCGTGCGAAGCGGTTCTCATTTGGCGGGGACACGAAGGCCGCACCGGCTGGGAATTGGGCCTGGAACTTCAAGGGGCTTCCATGGATTTCTGGGGCGTGGAATTTTAGGAGGCGTAAAGCTGGAAGCGCTTGCCGAGTTCTTGCCGGAGCCTCCTCAGTTTTTCCAGAAAACGTAACCACAGGACCCCACCGAATTGAAGCTCGTTGGATTTCCCAAATCAGAACTTCCAAGTTTTCCACTGACTGTCTTTCAAAATTCCACTTTTCGCTTGCACTAGAAGGTCTTGCGAACGTAGAGTGAGCCTAGGCCTAGGGGGCTTTCTGCAAGCAGCACCCACATATAGGGACCGGGTTGCCGGAATACGTCGGCGCACATTGCCATGCGCATAGGCGGAGGCAGAAGCGTATGACTGCCATCATTACAGTTGCAAATCAAAAGGGCGGCGTCGGGAAAACGACGACGGCGATCAATTTGTCCGCCGCGATCGCGCATCGCGGCAAGCGCACGCTCTTGATTGATCTGGATCCGCAAGCGAATTCCACGATCGCCTTTTATAATTCCGGCGAAATTGCTTCTTCGATGTTTGATGTTCTGAGCGAGAGCCGAGCGACGATGACGTCGGTAACAAAGCCGACCAAGGACCCAATGTTGTTTCTGGGTCCGGGGCGGCTGGCGCTTGCCAAACTGGAGCAAGTGTTAGCGGGACAGTTCGATGCGCCTTACCGGTTGAAAGACGCGCTCGCGCCCATTTTGAAAGAATACGATTACATCGTTCTGGATACCCCGCCGTCGCTGGGGATTCTTACGGTGAATGCCTTGGTGGCATCGACCCATTTGCTCGTCCCGATTCAGGCGGCGTATTTTGCGATCGAGGGCACCGACGACCTTTTGGAAACTTACGAGCGAATTCGCGCTCGGCCCAATCCCGGGTTGAAGGTTTTGGGCGTAGTCATCACTCTTTTTGACAAGCGAACGAATATTTCGCGCGACACGCACGGGCAAATTCGCACCGTGTTCGGCGAAGTGTTGTTCAAAACAAAAATCAGCAAAAACGTGCGGCTCGAAGAGAGTCCTGCGTACAAAGAAACGATCTTAACGTTTGCGCCGAAATCACCCGGCGCCATCGAGTACAAGAAACTGGCTGCGGAGGTTATCCAACGTGTCGAAGAGGATCGGGTTACCCGTCACGCTGAAGATGCGGCATGACGCGCACTACGTCGAGTCACTGACAAGCTATAGCGGAGCGGCGGTGGGACGGATGATCCCCGTGGATCAGATTCGCCCCAATCCGGACCAGCCTCGCAAGGCGCTGGGAGATTTGCGCGAACTCTCGGAGTCGATCCGCGAGAAAGGCGTCCTGGAGCCGCTGCTGGTGCGGTTCGTGCCGCGGGAGGACTGCTACTACATCATTTCCGGCGAGCGGCGGTATCACGCTTCGCGTGCGGCTGGATTGCGCGAGGTTCCATGCATTGAGAAAATGGCAGATGACGCCGAAACGCTGGAGATCGCGCTGATCGAGAACATTCAACGAAAAGACCTCACGCCTTTTGAAGAAGCGGATGGACTGCATCGATTGGCAACGCAATTCGAATACACCCACGAAGATGTCGCCAGAAAGATCGGGCGGGCGCGCTCTTCGGTAACGGAAACATTGTCCCTCAGAAATATTCCCGAGTCTTTGCGCAAGAAATGCGTCGAACATGGGATCGTTTCGAAGTCGTTGTTGCTGCAGATTGCCCGCCAGCCGACCGAGAAGAAAATGATCGAGATGATGCACCGGATCTTGCAAGGCGGATTGACGCGGGATGAGGCCCGGCGCGAGCGGCGTGATGAGCAGGGCGGTCCGCAGAGGCCGCAGCCGTTCATCTTCCAATTCGAACCGCAGAACGAAACGTTCAAGTTCCGCATTCAGTTCAAGAAGAGCCATGTCTCGCGGGATGAATTGATCGTGACGCTACGTGAAATTCTTTCGCAGCTTGAGGGATCGTCGTCGGATACGGTTGATTCCACGGCGGCTTGATTGCAATAAACTGAGCACGCGCAGAGGACAGATTGAAGTCTGTCGCACCAATTGCATGGTCGAATTCAGTCCACAGCAGATGCAAATCCTCGAACGGCTTTTTGTGGCGGGCTTCCGCCCAATCGCGATTCCTCCTTACGAGAGCGCTCTGTGTATGCGGCGTGGCGAATGCGCGGCGATTCTGTCACCCCTACCTAATGGTGGGTTAAAGCTGCTCGCTCCGCCCTCTTACATGGTTGAAGGAAACCTGAGCGTGCGGCTCAAGCGCGGCGCAGGCGAAGTCTTCGCATGGAAGAAGACCGAACTGCCGGCCACGCCGGATCGACTGCAAGAACTGGAATCGTTCCGGCGGGACCTGACCGAGCTGCTTGATTTGCCCCAAACTCAATAAATCAGGACGAATTTGCAATTCCCGCGGCCTCCCGGCAAACTAAAAACGTTATGACAACTTACGACATTATTTGCATCGGCGCTGGACCGACCGGGCTTGCGTGCGCCATCGAAGCGAAACGCGCCGGGATGAACCCCTTGGTGATTGATAAAGGCTGCCTCTGCAATTCGATTTTCCACTACCCGGTTAATATGGTGTTCTTTACGACCCCCGAACTCCTCGAGATTGGCGACTTGCCGCTGGTTAGCGCCGCCGAGAAGCCTGTCCGCACGGAAGCCCTGAAGTATTACCGCAAAGCTGCTGAACATTTTCAATTGGAGTTGCGCCTCTTCGAACGCGTGCTGCGCGTCGACGGCCATGACGGCCACTTTACGGTTCTAACTCACACGGAGAAGGGAACTGAGCAACGTTACACTGGGAAAAAGATCAGTGTCGCCACCGGCTACTACGATCTTCCGAATATCATGAGCATTCCTGGCGAAGACCTTCCCCACGTCTCGCACTACTACACCGAGCCCTACGAGTTCTGGAATCAGGATGTGGTTGTCATTGGCGGCAAGAATTCCGCCGCGGAAGCGGCTTTAGACCTTTACCGCAACGGTGCGCGTGTTACGCTGGTGCATCGCAAGGCGGAGCTTGGTTCAACGATAAAATATTGGGTTCGTCCCGACATCGAGAATAGGGTTAAGGCCGGTCAAGTCAAAGCGCTTTTCGAAACGCACGTAAAAGAGATCACCCGCGATGAAGTTGTCGTGCAGAACGGCGCAGGCGAGAAGCGCTTGCCTGCGAAACAAGTTTTCGCGCTAACCGGCTATCATCCCGACTTCGCGTTCATCGAAAGCCTGGGAGTTCACCTCGACCCGGAAACGCGCAAGCCCGCGCTGGACCCGAACACGCTGGAAAGCAATGTCCCCGGCATCCATTTGGCCGGAGTGGTCATTGGCGGGCGCCACACCAGTGAAATCTTTATCGAAAACGGCCGGTTTCACGGCAAACAGATCATTGAATCATTAAAAGGTTGAAAGAATTGCTTCCAACCTGGAGGATTCGCGCATCCCTATTTGCCCACGCTCAAGCTGTTTGCTAGACTCCTAGTTTATGGCATCCATCCTGCGTGAAGTTGGCGAGACGTTTACCACCCTGGTTCAGGGATTCAGCGTGACCTTCCGAAATATGTTTCGCAAAACGGTCACGGAGAATTATCCCTTCGAACCTGTGCACTTCCAGCCACGCTACCGCGGGATTCATGTGCTACACCGTGACGAATCGGGCCTGGAGAAGTGCGTAGGTTGTTTTCTTTGTGCGGCAGCTTGCCCAGCGAACTGCATCTACATCGAAGCCGCGGAAAACACGGATGCTAACCGGATTTCCGCAGGCGAACGCTATGCCAGCGTCTACAACATCGATTATTCGCGTTGTATTTTCTGCGGGTATTGCGTGGAAGCCTGCCCCACGGACGCGATTACGCATGGGCACGGATTCGAACTCGCCACGTACGACATCAATTCCCTGATCTACCGCAAAGAAAAACTTCTAGAGAAACATCCGGTTGCGCCCGCGGCCGGACGATAAGAGTCTCTAGCTCGCAATAGTTCCAGAGATATTCCAATGCAAAGCTGATGGGTGGTTCTGTTGCCGCGCTCGGACCGTCGTGTGCGCGGAATTCTGAAGTCGTGTCCTCTAACCCATAGAAAGTAGGCAAGACGTAAGACTTGGGCTGATGTGCGTCGGAGGCGGGCGCGATGGTGAACTGGGTGGGTGGGTGGACGCGGAAGTGGGTGGCTCTCGCGAAGGGTGTTGCGGCGAGAGATTTCGACGCGCCTGGATATTTTTGCGAAGCCGCGTAACATTGGAGGGCGTGATACAAACACAAATCTTGCAATCAGAAAGTGAGTGCGGTTATGATATCAACATGCGAAAGCAGGCAGTGAAGCGTCCAGTGAGCCAGGGCCGCGCGTCAAAAGCAGCTCAAAATCTGCAGACGACATTGCGGCTCCCAAAACAACTTTACGCGCGGGTAAAAAGCCATGTGCAGCGAGACCAGGCGATCAGTGTGAACGAGTTCATCGTGAATGCGCTATCCGCTTACTTGCGGGCCGTCGAGCGCAAAGCGATTGACGACGCGTTTCTTGGGATGGCGGCCGACAGGCAGTACCAGCGCGAGGCACTGACGATCGCTGAACAGTTCGCTGCAAGTGATGCCGAAGCGCTCGAACTTTCCGAGCGAGACTTGATCGGCGCGTAGATGGTTCGCGGAGATGTCTACCAAGCGAGTTTAGATCCCGTTTCCGGCTCCGAGCAGCGAGGGACGCGGCCGGTGCTCATCGTGAGCCGCGACGCGCTCAATGCGAACGCCCCCATAGTGATCGCGGTTCCCGTGACCAGCCGCAACAACGAGAAGCGCCTGTACCCAACGCATGTCGAGCTTCCTGCTGGTGAAGGCGCTCTCTCAAAGAACTCTGTCGCTCTATGTGAGCAAGTGCGGGCAATTTCAAAAAACCGACTGACGAAACGAATCGGGCGATTGAGCGCTCAGAAGATGTCGTTAGTCGACGCGACACTCATAATCGCGCTCGACCTGCCAGATCGCGTTAGAACGTAAGCAGATCACCCACGCGGAGGAGTTTGCCCTGTTCGGTGCTGGGGACGCGGGTGTTGGTGGCGAGGCGATAGAAGTGGTCGAAGCGGTCAGCTGGCGCCCACGGGGGCAATTGCGCTCGGCGGAGTTCGGTGAAGTGCTTCTGGAAGCCTTCGTGGGTGACGCCAGTTTGCGATGCGCGCCCGGGAACAGGGCAGCGCGCGCAGGGGTTGCTCCCCTCAAACGCAACGTCACCAATGCGGAAGCGCACGACGTTACTTTCACTCTCGGCAAAGAGTTGATCTTCCCAGAACGCTGGTAGTTTCTCGGCAGCGCCCTGTCCAGCCTTGGATGTCGCGCCATCTATTTCCAGCGTGGTGCGAAAACGCCGGCGCGCTTCTTCGAGCGCCATTCCGGGAAACCAAGCGCACACAACTTCTAGCGATGAGGTAGAAACAATCGTCGGACCCGGCGCGAGGCCATCATCCGGAAAGCCTTCGCGCGTGTAACGCACCTGAATGGCCTGCTCGAAATACATGCTGAACCATTCCGCGGCGCCTTCGGTGTCGCCTGGAAACGCGAATGTCATCGCGGGAATGTCGCGCCGGTCGCCGGGAACGGTGAACGTGACGGAGCGAACGTCCGGCGCATACACAGCACGAACAAGCTGTATCGCGGCAGTTCGCTTGCCATTGACCCATCGGCCATCGACCGAATAGAGCGCCCACACGCGGTCCAGTTCGAGACCACCATTGGGCCCGATGCGGGCTTCGTTCACCGAGATGGGATCGAGAGCTTTGATGGGGTGAAGACGAATATTCGCGAGGCGCGGCGTCATTGTTCGAGAGTTCACACCAAGAGTTTAGCAGAGAGGTGCGGACAAGCATTGCGCCCAAGGAAGAACGGAGCGGGTAAGCACCGCCTGTGAAACATGTGACCCAGAAGGTGTCGAAACCTCAGCGTCTGCCTTGGCCTAGTCTGCGGAAGCAGCAGCGGCCGCCGGGGCTTTCTTTTTCTTCGCCATCTGCTGCACCGTAAAGAGCAGCAGCGTGCGGTCCTGCGGCTCCATCTTGCTTAGCAGGTGCCGCAGCTTGCGCATGAAGCGCAGGTCCTTGCCGGAACTGCCCCAGGCGCTGCTCGTAGATTCGGTCCAGGCCGCCGGAACATCCGGTCGTGGCGGCTGGTCGCCATCGTAGAGTAGTTGATAGAGCGGCATTTCGAGCGCCCTGGCCAGTTTTTCCAGAGTCTCAATGGCGGGCACGGTATGCCCGTTTTCCACGCGCGAAAGGTAGCAGCGCAGCAGGCCGGTTCGTTTCTCGACATCACCTTGGGAGAGTTTCTTTTCCTCGCGCAGGACGCGGAGGCGTTCGCCGATGATCATGGTAGCTCCTCCATAGCCGCTCCGATCTGCGGGTTGGGGCGCGACTCGGAGTGTCTTGATTGTAAACTGTCCAATAGATGTAAATCGAGAAGATTACGTTTCACGAATCTGAAAATACCTCCGCAGGCAAGGTGCCAGGCTACTTCTCGCTGAGCGGCGGGGGATTGGGCCGGCTGGCCGGCGGAACGATGCCGTTCAGCCTGAGGTAGATGATCATCTGCCCATAATGATCGGCGGCGTGCCAGACGCAGACGGTCGCGAGCCCCAGGCGCGTGTTCGGCCCCGCGTACGGCCCCTCGATGGGGTCGTACATGTTTTTCGCCGTGATGCTGGAAAGCGATTTCTTCAAAGCAACGAACGAGTCCCGCAGATAAACCAGCAGTTCGGCACGCGTTTTCGCGGGACTTGGTCCTCCCTTGTCGCATGCTACCGGCGGCGTGGTGCCATCGAGTTCAGCGGCGAACGCAAGATTGGCGCAGGCGATGTGCTTGACCTGCTCAGCGAAGGTTCTCACCTCCGCCGGGCCAAAAGTCGGCTTCTCGCTCTTGAAGAGGCCTTGGGCTGGCCGATAACTCCATTTTTCGGCAGGCATGGCTTCCGCGGCGGAGCGCACCTCGTACTCCTGTTCTCCCAATTGGCGAAGAAATGCTTTGCCCGGCGTCTCGTCCCTGCTCAACTCGGCCGCGGTCGGTTCGTGTTGCGGCGCGGCCGCTTGTGAAGAGCTTGATACGCCCAGCGTTAGGTTAGACGAGCGCGGAAGAGCGGCGAGAGCGCAGGCGCCTCCAGCAGCGAAGAGAAGAAGCGGAAGATAGGCACGACTCATGGGTGGCTCCTTCGGCGGTGAGTCTAGCACCGGTAGAAGGCGACGCACACAAACTCTTCGGGATCACCCGGGGAGGATTCCCCGGCACCTCACGTCGATTGAGAACTGTGCGGTCGGCCGGTTTGACGATCAGGCGCCAGCCGCAGCTCCGTGCCCCGAGACAACGGACTTGTACCCGCAGGTACTCGCTTTGCGCATGGCCTCGATGGCTTGTGCGGCGGTCATCAGGGGCGTCGTTTGTACATGGGCTACGGCGCCGCCGGCAGCAAACGCAATGGCGATGGCCGCGGCGGACATGTTATCCGGCATCTCCGTGATGGCAATGACGTCAAACGGGCCAAACGCAAAGAACGCCGAATGCAGCTTTCCGCCGAGCTTCTCGATGGGCAAGCGCACGATATCGAGCCGGTCCTGTGGATCGGCCATCAGGCGAGCCCAAGCTTCCTTCGTGTAGCTGACTTGGTGGCAATAATGAGGCATTTTTGGATCTCCTTACCGTTCTGGTGGGAAATATACCGAGGGAATGAGGGCACTATGCTCTTGAAAACAAAGGGAGTCAAGAAAAAGTGAAAAATTTTTGAAGATTTCTCTTAGAAATCGCTCTGGATCGATCACCAACCGCCCGCTGGCTATGACCAAACGGCGCGCTACAACGCCAATGACTACGATTTCATTCGCGCGTGGCTCAGCGACAACCCGATCTACGCCAACGACGCGAGCTATCGCCAGACGCTCGAGACGCTGCCCGAGCATCTGCGCAAAGCGTTTCTCGACGGCGACTGGAACGTTTTTGCCGGCCAGTATTTCAATATTTTCGACTACGGCCGCCACACCGCGCGCCCTGAAGAAATTCGCCTCGAACCCTGGTGGCCGCGTCGGATTTCGATCGACTGGGGCTTTCAGCATCCCAGCGCGGTCTATTGGCATTGTGCCGTTCCGGAAACAAACGTGACCCGAGGTCCGTGGCCCGTGTCCCGTGAAAAATCCGAGACGCAAGACCCGGGCTCGACCCACAGAGATCTTCAGGGATCACGGAACACGGGCCACGGGTCACGCATCATCACCTATCGCGAATTCGTGCAGAACGGCCTCTCCCCGCGCATGCTCGCGCAGGGAATTGCCGAGCGCAGCGTCCGCGAAAACATCAGCGAAGTCATTCTTTCGCCCGACGCTTTCGCTCATCGCACTGCAGAAGCCTCGATCGCCGAACAACTCGGCGATGTGCTGACTAACTACGAACGGTCTACCGCGCCCTTCGCCTGCGGACGATGACCGCGTTGGCGGCTGGAAGTTCATGTACCAGTTGCTCGAATCGAATGCCTGGGTCATCACGGAAAATTGCACGGAACTGATCCAGTGCATCCCGACTCTGGTGCGCGACAATTCGCGCAACGAGGACATTCGCAAAATGCACGGCGACGATCCCGCCGACTCCGCGCGCTATGGTTTGATCTCCGGCGGAAGAATCGCCGGTGTTGGGACGGCCTATGGGCCATCCAGGGCGGGGCAACCCCCGCCCTCATATCCCCCGGGAAGCGGCGCGCATTTCGTTACCGGCATGCCGCTGGCGGAACAGATTAGCCGGCAAATCAGCGCGATAGATCCAACTTCCCGCGCGATTCATTCTCAGCGCCTCGAAGCCGAAGCGCGCAAACACTCTCGGCCCAAGCCGCTCCCGCGCCGCCGCTGGTAGCACAGACTTCAGTCTGAGGAAGCTTCAGCTCAAGCAAGTGGAAAGCGCACAGGATAAATCCTGTGCTACTGGTGCCCAATGTTAGATTGGCTTCGCAAACTGATTCAGATCAAATACGTCGACTCAAATACGTCGACCTGCTCGAAGCGGACGTTGCGCGTCTGCGCACCGAAAACCGCGCGCTGATGAATTCGCTCCTGGGCACGGCGGGCTACCCTCCTGTCGAGTTTCCCGAAGCGCCCAAACCGCAAGCGTTGCCGCGCCTCCGCAAGCGAAGCTGGCACCAGATTCAAGCCTGGCGCGAAACGGGCGCGGCGCGAGACGCAGCCGACAACGCGGAATTTGTTGGAGTAGGGAAGCCGAACGGCCTCGTGCCCCACAGTTAATCGGGATATGTCCTTAGCGCACCGGCGATCGTTTCGCTGGCAATTCGAGATTCCATACGTCTGACGTGGCCTGCACAGAGAGGCTATTTTCCACCGCTACACGTTGATCTACGCCTAGCTGGCGCAGATCCCATGGCTCGGAGTTCCTCGCGGGCTGGCGTTTGCCGTGTTCGTCGAAGTAGTGGTCCGCGTTCGGTGGCACATAGGTCAACGTCACCCTTAAGAGGTATGTGCCCGCGGCAGGAAAGCTGTAATCGTCGGAAGGACCCGCGGGAATCGGGAATTCGTGGCTCTCTCCGGGGCCAAGAATGAGCAGGTCACTGTCGTGCAAGAAACGGGCATTCGGATCTTCACCCGGAACGGTGCCGCAGTAGCCACGCAGGACAAGCTCCATTCCGACCGGCATCCCTTTGGCATCGGTGACGGTCCAATCCCAGGTGGCGTTCATCAAGAAGCCGTTGCGCACGACAAACACCAGCGGCTCGGCGGAGCGATTCGTCACCAGCGCATTGTAAATTTGTGACTCGAGCGACGCGCCGGGCCGCACTGTCGTTGGGCCGCTCAGCTTGATGGCAATTTTGCGGAGCTTGCGCGGCGATAGCCGCGCATCCTGAGCGCCAAGCTTCAAGAACGGCACGCACACGCACGCAATCAGAACCAAGGTTGCAAGCGGGGGACGCAAGTAGGAAAGCTCTCGGTGCCACCTGACGTGACTTTCTTGTCTCATCGGATCACTTGATGACCAGAGTCCAGACATTGGACCTCACGGTGAAGCCAGTTGCATCGCGCAGCATTTCCCGCTTCTCGAGGCTCATCGCAGATACGTCGTACGGCGGAGGCATCGTAAGGCCGCCAACGGTGACTTGCGAAAGCCGCGGCGGCGAGAACGTAAATTCCCGGTAGAGCTTGTATTCGCCCGGCTCGCTCAATTTAAACCACATCGAGATATCGATTTCGCCGATGTCGCGGCTTTTACCGGGATTGAGGACAGACACGCTCGCATCCGTCAGGCGAACAGCCTGAGAGAATCCCGCACCGCTCACACTGCAGCGGTACGATGGTCGCACGGGAACTGGCTTCCCATCGGGATCGGTCGCGCGCCAGTCTGTTGTGTCGTAACTGAAGTTCTTTTCGCTGGCATTCGGTCCAACAACCACCGGACGCGACGAGTGGTTGATCAACGTCATCTTGAATTTGCGCGGGTGAAAGGTCAGCGGGCCCTTGTCCGGAACGCCCTCGCGCGGGCCTGAGATGACGAGTTCGAGTTCAGTTGCATCAAGAGCTAGAGGCTTCGGCTCCTGCCGCGAGGGAACACGCGCGGCGGAAGTGGCCAAGCTAAAGAGAAGCAGCATGGTCGCCATTAACCGGTGGCGTAACAAAAGCGAAGAACGCATAGGACCTTCCAGGACGATCGAATGAGCGCTGACTACGACAACATGATTGGAACGATCCCGCCCGGCTTTCTTGCACCCGCCGACGGCAACTACGCGCCAAACGCGCCGCAACGCCTTCGACGAGAAGGGAAGTGGCGCCCTCGGCGCCGCTTCCCCGTGCGTCGCACGAGCACACCGCGCCACGCAACGCTGGCGCTCCCTCGCCGCGACCCGACGCCAGAGATTCCGCCAAGGGCCGCGTCGACTACCGCAAGCTGAGCGACGAGCAAATCCTAGAATTGTGACGGAAGAAATTGCTTTTTAGTGTAGCGGCCCGAGCAAGACGAGCAGCATCGCAATAAATGCCAGCGTAATCAGCATCATCGAGAGTATGCCGCCAATTCCGTAGAGATACGGCGTCGCCGATTTCGACCGGCGAAGCATCATGAAGCGGCTGGAGCAAAACCGCAGCGAATACATGCCCAGGCCGGCCACAAGTAAAAACAGAATGACTCCCTGTACTTTCAGCATGCGGCTCGCTCCAAGTCAGCTCCCCTGAAACCAGTTAATCGGAGCACAGGCTCATCGGCAAGCAAGAGTCGCTGAGGCCGGGCCAACCAGTACACACCGCCGATTTTCGGCGACTTCTCAAGGGACGTCTGCGCGATTCTCTGCCGCGAAGCGAACCACTTGGCGGCGCGGGCGATTCGGCGTAGGGCACCAGCGGGAGAACGAACGGTCGATGTGCCCTGACTTCGATCCGCTACACCAACTGCCGCACAAGCCAGCCTTCCTCAACAACCCCTCGGAAGTCCCTGAAGGAACACCGCCATAGACCAGTGGAAAAACCTCAAAATAGCAAAAGATTCCTCTTGACATCGCGTCTGATAAGTAATATTATGTTAACTAAGAAATCGAGATATTCCTCCACCTATGGCTCGACCCGGAACCCAGCCCCCAGGCCAGCCCCTACTCTCTCCAACTTGTCTTAGTTAGTTTTGCTAGCGGCTTTCTGCGCTTTGCGCTGATCCAATTCGTAGCGAATGTATTGCTCAAGCGTGCGCGCATCCGCGCCGACAACGCGCCGCCCATTTACAAAAATCGTCGGCGTGCTCCCAACTTCCAGTTGAATTCCATTTGCCCGACTTGCATCCACAGCCGCTCCAGCCTCCGGGCTGGCCATGCACGCCTTGAACGATTCCGGGTTCAGCCCGGACTGCCCGGCAAAGTCCGTCATCTTGCCGTAGGCGTTTTCCGCCGAGATGAGTTCCTGGCCGTCGTAAATAAGGTCATACATCTTCCAGAAAGCAGCGGGAGATTGCTGGTAAGCGCAACGGCCGGCTAGCGCCGCCGTCCTGGCCCAGGGATGGATCTGCTCCAGTGGAAAATCCTTAAACACCACACGCACCTGAGGATAATTCGGCAGCAACCCGCGCAGCGCATCATGCAGGCCCCGGCAGACGGGGCACTCGAAGTCGGAAAACTCCACTAGGGTCACCGGGGCATTCGCCGGTCCAATCGAGGGCGCATCCTTTGTCTGCAGTTGGGCGCGTGCTTCCGCCAATGGGTCTTTCGCCAGATCGGACAGTTCCCCGCGGAACATGTACTTTCCGTCCTTGGTGACGTAGACCTTTCCGGTCTGCTCGTTCTCTCCGACCTTGACCGCGACATCCACTTCCTGCAGGCCTTCGACTCCGATATCTTTCGGAGCCGCCACTTTGACGATCGTGTCGGAACCAAACGCGTAAAGATTCCGCAAGTAAGCTTCGACGGTCTTTTGGATTGGCAATTGTCCAGAGGCAACTGGAGCCGCGGTGGTCGCCGCCGGCTGCTGTGCGCGCGCAGTGGGAATAATTAAGCTCAGGGCAAACATGGCTGTGAGAGTCAGTGATTTCTTCACGCTAGACCTCGTTCTCTATGGAATAAACCGCTGGGCAATCGGAAAGGGTCTGCCAAATCCAAACGCTCGCGACGTAATCTTAAGCCCGGGAGCCGCCTGCTTGCGCTTGTATTCGGTCCGGTCCACAAGCAGGGCAATGTCGCGCACGAGTTGCAAGTCGAATCCATAGTGATCCGCAATCTCCTGCGGGCTGTGCAGATCCTCTATATAAGCCTTCAAAATCCGGTCCAGAACATCATAAGGCGGCAGGCTGTCCTCGTCCTTCTGATTGGGCCGCAGCTCCGCGGAAGGCACCTTATCGATAGTCGAGCGAGGGATGAGTTCCCTCTCGCGATTGATCCACGCTGCCAGCTCATACACCATCAGCTTCGGTACATCGGAAATCACGGCGAGACCGCCCGCCATGTCGCCGTAAAGCGTGCAATATCCCACCGCCAGTTCGGATTTGTTTCCGGTACTCAAAACCATCGACCCAAACTTGTTGGAAATCGCCATCAAATAATTTCCGCGAATGCGCGCTTGAATATTTTCTTCCGTCACGTCAGCGGTCCTCGAGCCAAACGCCGGGGCGAGCGCCTTCCGATACGTGTCAAACACACCGCCGATCGGCAAGATGATGAATTCAATCCCAAGATTTTTGGCCAGCCCCTTGGCGTCCGCTTTGCTGCCCTCGGAAGAGTATGGGCCGGGCATGGACACGCCGAGGACGTTCTCTGCGCCCAGCGCGTCAACGGCGATGCTGGCTACTACCGCGGAATCGATTCCCCCGCTCAATCCAACGAGCACCTTCTTGAATCCGCATTTGCGGACGTAATCTTGCGTCCCGGTAATCAGCGCACGGTAGGCATACGCAATCTCTTCATGCGGCTGCGCGTGAATCTCGCCCTCGCCTGTCACCGTATCGAAAAGGATCAAATCTTCTTCAAACGCCAGCGCTTGCGCGGCAACTTTTCCTTCCGCCGTCAACGCCATGCTTGCGCCATCGAAAATCAGGCTGTCGTCGCCGCCCACTTGGTTCACATAGACGATCGGCCGGTGCTGATTCACCGCGATCGATTGCAGCATCTCCAGGCGCAGAGCGCGTTTGTCGATGGTATAGGGGGAAGCGGAGATATTCAGAAGCACCGTAATTCCCTGCCCAACCAGCTCTGTTACGGGATCGCGGTCATACCGGCATTTCGCCCAAAAGTTTTTGTCGTTCCAGACGTCTTCGCAAATCGTGATGCCCAGTTGCTCTTTGCCAAATCCGTAAGCGAACTGTTTTCCGGCCGGTTGAAAATACCGCGATTCGTCGAATACGTCGTACGTCGGCAACAGCATTTTGCTCTGCTCGAACACCACCCGCCCGCTGCAAATCAGCGCTGCCTTATTCGCAATGGATTTTCCCGTTCCGTTTTTGACGCGCCCGGCGTATCCAACGATGGCGGGCAGGGCTAAATTGGCCGCTAGCTCTTTCAATTCCTGGTGGTTGCGATCGATGAAGGAAGGCCGTTCGAGAAGATCTTGCGGAAGGTAGCCGCACAGGCAAAGTTCCGAAAAAACGGCAAGGTCGGCCCCTCGCTGCCTGGCTTTCTCCGCCAGGCTCAGGATGCAAGCCGAATTTCCTGCGAAATCGCCTACCGTGGGATTGAACTGCGCCAGAGCTATCTTCATGCCCGGACTTTAGAATACGGAGGAGTCCGCCATATTGCAAACATCCGCGAGACTCGCTGTGCCCGGTTTGTTTGCACGCCCACTATCGCTCTAAGGCAGGCTTTTGCGCGACTAAACTCGCGATTCCCTGTCCGGCGTTTAGCCCCCGGTAAAACAAAACGTCCAATTCAGGGAATGCCGTACGAAGCTCTCCAGGTTCCAGCAGATGTGCGGGATTACGCGGTCCACCAGAGTAGTTAGGCTGCGCTCGCGTGAACGTCTCAAATAACAGCATGCCTCCCGGCTTCAGCCCGTGAGCCATCTGCGCGAAAAGTGAACGCTGCAAGTATTGCAGGCAAAGGATTAACTCGAACGTCGCTTCCGGCAGCCTGATCTCTTCCAAGTCAGCCTGGATTAGCCGGATGCCGCGCTTCTCCAATTCCGCCAAGTCAGCGGCATCATGCCGGCTAACGTGTAGCTTGGCCTTCCGTGCGCGATTTTCGAGGATGTCGAGCGCCGCTCCCGACCAGTCCACCGCCGTCACCGCTTGCCCGCGCGCAGCAAGCAGCAGCGTATGCCGGCCACTCCCACAAGCGAGATCAAGCGCCGGACCTTCGGGAAGCAGTGGCAACCACTCAGAAACAATACTGGCGGGCTCCGAAGGCGTATTCTCTGCCGCCTTGCGATGACGTTCATCCCATTCGCTAACGTTGGCAGGCATAAAAAAAGGCCCTCGAACGGTTTGTTCAAGGGCCTGGAACTCTTCAAGAGAGGGGTTACATTCGCCCCGGATTCCACTTTTTATTCATTCTATCATTCTGTGACAGAACGAAAGAATGATACAAATGTGGCAAATTTGACGAGGCCAAACTAAACGCTGAACGAACTGCCGCAGCCGCAGGTGCTCTTCACGTTCGGGTTATTGAACTTGAAGCCGGCGCCCTCAATGGTTTCGATGTAATCAATCTCCACGCCATCGAGATACATCGAGCTCATCTGGTCAACCGCGACCTTCAGCCCGTTGAAATCGACCACTTCGTCGGTCTCATTGGTCTGGTTTTCAAATGCCATGTGGTACTGGAAACCCGAGCAGCCTCCGCCGACGACGGCAACGCGCAACGCCACCGGTACAGGATTCTGCATTCCCATGATTTCCTTGACCTTGGTGCTCGCAGTAGGAGTCAGACTAATCATAAGTTCCTTTGGCCTCCGCTCGCAGGCAAGCCCGCGATGCATCTTTCCTCCCAAGTATAGCAAACCTTTTCCACAACTGCACATCGCGCGCAAGCCGTGGATTTCTTCTCTGGAAACCCTCGGCGCGCGCGTGTTTCGACAACTCTAGGTCCTTCGCATACAATTAGATGCGATATGAGACACAAAGTCACTCTGATCCCCGGTGAAGGTATCGGTCCCGAAGTCGCCGCCGCGGTTCGGCGCATCCTGGAAGCCGCTGGCGTCCAAATTGATTGGGAACAGGTCGAAGCCCGCTCCGAAAAAGCCTCGGCCAGCGGCCAATTCGTCACCGAAGGCGCCGTCGAGTCCGTACGACGAAACCGCGTCGCGCTGAAAGGCCCCATGGGCACTGCCATTGCGGGCGGCGCGCCAAGCGTCAACGTGGCCCTGCGGAAAACGCTCGATCTTTATTCCAATGTCCGGCCCGTCAAAAACCTTCCTGGCGTGAAATCCCACTTTGAAAACGTGGATGTCGTCTTGATCCGCGAGAATACGGAAGATCTCTATTCCGGACTGGAACATGAAGTCGTTCCCGGCGTGGTCGAAAGCCTGAAAATCATCACGGAAAAAGCGTCCACCCAGATCGCTCACTTCGCGTTCAAGTACGCCAAACGCGAGGGGCGCAAGAAGATCCACGCCATCCACAAAGCCAATATTATGAAGCTCTCGGACGGTCTGTTCCTGAAGTCCATCCGCAACGTGGCACCGCAATATCCGGACATCGAATACAAAGAGATGATCGTCGACAACGCCTGCATGCAAATGGTTTTGAACCCGCAGCAATTTGACATGCTGCTGTTGCCGAATCTCTACGGCGACGTGATGAGCGATCTGGCAGCCGGCCTCGTCGGCGGACTAGGCGTGGTCGGCAGCGCCAACATCGGCGACGAAGCGGCGATGTTCGAGGCCGTCCACGGCACCGCGCCTGATATCGCCGGGAAGGGCTTAGCCAATCCCACAGCCCTCCTTCTAAGCAGCATCATGATGCTCGACCACCTCGGCGAACGCTCCGCTGCACGGCGCATAGAAAGTGCCCTGGAAGCCGTCCACCGCGAAGGCAAGCACATCACCCAAGACGTTGGCGGCAAGGCCGGCACCGAGGAGTTCACCGAAGCCGTGATTTCATCGCTTCGACCAAGCTAGTTCCCTGCCAAATTCCACTCGGCGCATCGCTGGCGGTCCGGGGTGACTCGGGGTGACTGTAAACTCTTGTTTTTCTTGGGTAAACGTGGCAAGCTCTCTGCGGTTAGTCCCCCCCATCCAAAGGCGGATGAATGCAGCGGTCCAGATACCCAGAGCGTCGAAGAACAGTCCGAATCACCCTCCAGATACCGTTGAAAGTTCGTTGCCAGATGCCGGAAGGCGAAGTCATTGATTTGAAGGCCTTTACGCAATATGTAAGCGCCCACGGCGCGCTCATTGTGATGGACGCTCCCCTGTTGCCTGGGCAGACGGTCCGCATTTTCAACGAAATGACTTCGGAGTCCGTCGAGTGCTTTGTGACCACTATCCGCGAAAAGCAGGACCACCGCTTTATTGGAGTCGGGTTCGCCACACCAAGAAATGACTTTTGGCATGTAGTCTTTCCGAAAGCCGGCACGCGCCAAGCGGTGCGTTCCTCGCAAACCGGCTCGCTTGTCCCCCGGGAAAAAGGGCTTAACCTGCCACCTCAAAGTTAGTGAATGCCGCGCGGGCCGGATTTCTGAACCGGCATTGTGCTTCCCACCTGAAATCAGCGAAAACCCACGTCTTGGTTGAGGTGTCGGCGTCAGCCGCTGTGCGGAACGTAAACCTGGTAAAGCAAAATGTAGACGATGACTCCCGTCACAGAGACATAGAACCACAGCGGCAGAGTCCAACGCGCAATCACGCGGTGCTTATCGAATTTCTCAAGCCAGGCGCGGCGGAGCGTCACCAGAATCATGGGCACAATCACGATCGCAAGTATCGTGTGTGACAGAAGAAGCGCGAAGTAGACCGGGCGAATCCAGCCTTGCCCCTGGAAAACGACGTGACCTACGCGGTAGTGATAAATCAAATAGGAAGCCAGAAACACCGTAGACACCGCGAACGCGGCAATCATGAAGCTTTTGTGGACCTTCATTTTGCCGTTCTTGATGGCCACATAGCCGCAGGCGAGCAGAACCGCACTGGTGCCGTTTAGAGAAGCGTTGAGCGCGGCCTGGGAAAACATGCGTTGGCGAATGCCCTTCCTGTGAGAAATTGATTAGCGCGGAATTTTGTCGTAGATCATCAAACCAAGAAGCAAGGGAATGTGCAGCACGGTGGCATGCATAAGCCACTTGGCGCGGACGTTGGTCCGCGAACTCGAAGCCCACAAACAGACCTGCACAAGGGCTGTGCTGACGACAAGCGCCCCAAAGAAATAACGCACCCCTGCCAAGCCGATGACGGCGGGCAACAGGCTGACTCCCACGAGCGCGATGGAGGTAAGAATAATCTGGCGGAAGGTACGCGTTCCCTCACGATCCACGACGGGGAGCATCAGGATGCCTGCGCGAGCGTAATCTTCGCGGTACATCCAGGCGATGGCGTAGAAATGCGGAAACTGCCACAAGAAGAGAATGGCGAAAAGCAGCCAAGCGCCGCGGTCCAGGGTTCCCGTCGCCGCAACCCAGCCAATCATGGGCGGTATCGCGCCGGGAAACGCGCCGACTGTCGTCGCCCAAACGGTGCGTTTCTTCAGCGGAGTATAGGCCAGGAGATAGCTCAAGCAGGTGAGCACCCCGAGCCCGGAAGCGAGAAAACCTGCTGTGAAATACAAATCAATTGCACCAGCGATGCAAAGAATCACGCCAAACCAAAACGCTTCCCGTGGCTGCAATTGGCCGCTCGGCAAGGGCCGCGAAGCAGTGCGCCGCATGAAGCGGTCGGAATCGCGCTCGATGTAGTGGTTTAACGTCGCCGTACCCGCCGCAATGAGCAGCGTTGCGAAAACGGTTTGCACCAGGCGTAGCCAGTCAACCGCTCCGTGTGCGCCCATGTAGTAGCCGGCGGCAGTGGTCATCAGAACGAGAAAGGAAACGTCCGGCTTGGTCAGTGCAACGTAGGCGTTCGCACGCGAAGCGAGCGTAATCTCCGTGGTGCGAACCGTGCTCATCAGACCGTCACCCGTCCTTGCGAAGAAACAGCAACTTCTCCAGCGCGCGGCACCAATCGATAGCACAAGAGAATCGTCACAATGGACACGCCGAACAACAGTGCACCGACTACGGTGTGCGTGACAGTCAAGGTAACCATCACGGGCATAGGCTGAGGAGCCTGCGCAGTCGCAAGGCGCGACCAGTAAGCACCGATTCCCAATAGGAACTGCAAGCCAAAGACCGAATGCAGCAAGATCCGCATTTTCGTGAGTTCGGGAGACTTCTCAAATCGCTTGCGCAGAGCCACGGCCGTCCAAATTACAGTCGTGAGCACTGCCAACGAACCGGCGGCATGCGGCCAGATGGGGATTTCCAGGTGGCGGAATCCTGCGCCCAAAAATACCTGAAGAAAAATCACAATGGCGTTCAGAAGCGCCAGCGAATGAATGGAGGGCGAGCCGCGATCTTCAAACTGCGGGCGGTCCGAAACCCACCATTCGCTGGTAAAAACGGCGATGCTCAGAAGCGCCGCAAACATAATTTGCGCAAAGCACGCGTGCATAACCGGCAACCAGTAATGCAGCAACTGAATGACGACCTGCCCTCCCAATATCGCCTGCGCAACGATGCCGCCCACAGCAATCACCGCGAACCAGCGCAGCCAGCGGCGCTCTTCCTTGACCCAAACCAAAATGGCGAGAATCAAGGTCAAAACTCCAAGAACGCCTGCGATGACGCGGTGGGAGTGTTCGTAGAAAACGCCGCCAACCATCGGCGGTGTCCACGTCCCGAAAGATTTTGGCCAATCCGGGACGGAAAGCGCGGCGTCGTTGGAAGTGACCAACGCGCCAGCGATCAAAAGCAGGACCGTCCAGCAGACGGTGAAGACCGCAAACCGATGAACCCCGGGATGATAAGAAGCTTTCATAGCTGGATTGCCAGGGCGGGATTATAGCGCACTGCCGAATTTCGTGCTCTCCGACTGGCCCTCCCAGGCGATGTGGCGGCGAAGCGCTCGATTTGGGGCGAGTTCTCAGCTGGTACGAGTGCGATCAGGAGGCCGTCGAAGATACTTGCACGTCTTGCGGATCCCCCGCGATCCCAACCGCACGAAGCACGATGTCCTTCAGCGCGGCAATGAAGAGCGGCGAATCGCCCACGGCAGGCATCATGCGGAAGACTTCCACGCCAAATTTCCTGGCGTCCCCGCGAGCCTCGATATTAATTTCGTGCAACGTCTCGATATGCTCCGTCACAAACGAAATCGGCACAACCAGCATTTCCTTGACGCCTTCTGTGCCTAGCCGTTCGATAGTGCCCGTCAGCGGCGGCTGGAGCCACTTCGCGGGTCCGACGCGGCTCTGATAGCAAAGCAAGTGCGTTTTCGGCCACCCGGGAAACTGCTTTCTTCCCTCTTCGCAGACCAGGCGCACGGTCGCCTCGATTTGAGTAGGGTACGGATCACCCTTTTCCACCAGACTCAGGGGCAAGCCATGCGCGCTAAGAATCAAATGAACGCGAGAGCTATCGTCAAATTGACGCAGGACGGAGCCTATTCGCTGCGCCATCGCCTGGATGTAGAGAGGATGATCGTAGAACTGGCTGATAGTGCGCTGCGGGGGACCGGCACCGGGTTCCCCATACACGCGGCGCCACTCTTTGAGGCTACTGAGAGTTGTGGCGTAGGAGAAGTGTGGATAGAGCGGCAGAAGCACAATCTCGTCCAGCGGGCCAGCCTTTCTGAGCGTCTCGACTGCCTCTTCCGTTAGCGGATGCCAGTAGCGCATCGCAACCACGGCGACCGGATCGATCTCGCTCGATAGAGCTGCGACGAGCGCGCCGCGCTGCCGCTCGGTCAAGGTGCCGATGGGTGAGCGTCCCCCAATCTCGGCATACTTCCCCCGCACGGGAAGGCAGCGCCGCGAGGAAATGAACTTAGCGAGCGGGCGGCGCAAAAATCCGAGCGGCCCCATGGGAATGATGTCCGGATCGAGAAACAAATTCAGGAGAAACGGCTCGACGGCTTCGAGCGAATCCGGCCCGCCGAGCTGGAACATCACAATGCCGACTTTTTTCTTTCTCGCCAATTACTTGCCCCTGTTCAAGGAGTCCTTCAAACGGTCGAGCTCTTCGCGCAGCGAGGCAGTGCGTTTGGCGATGGTCAAATAAAAAACAAAAAACACGGCCCAGCCGAACACGTAAGCCGCAAAAACGCTGTCCAGACTTTTCATATCGCCTCCGCCTCGCGGCGTACAAGTTCAAGATCGGTCCGCAGTTTTTCCAGCCGATAGCGCTCCGCAATCAGAAAAACCATCAGGGCATGGAGCGCGAACACGCTGAAGAAAAACACTTTACGCATGGTGGGATCAAGCCCGGAGCCGGGGCCTCCCATGATGACCGGAGCAGGATGTTGGGTACGCCACCAGCGAATCGCGCCAAACACGATAGGGACGTCGATAAAAGCAAAAATTCCGAAAAGAGCGCTGAGAAGCGCGCGGCGATCCGGTTCTTCAATCATGGTGCGAAGCAAAAGATAAGAAACATAAAGCAGCCAGAGCACGAACGTGGATGTCAGCCGCGCGTCCCAGGTCCAGTAGATGCCCCATGCAGGTTTGGCCCAAATAGGTCCCGTGATGAGCACGACGGTGATGCAAGCCAAGCCCACTTCCGCGGCAGAAACGGCCAGCCAGTCCCACTTTTCCTTGCGCCGCCAGACGTACGCCAAATTCGCAAGAAAGCAAATTCCGAAGGCCGTCTCTCCGGCCCACGCCGTTGCCGCGTGAAAGTAGAAAATCCTCTGCAAGACGCGCATGGTCTTTTCTTCCGGAGCGATATAGAACGAGGCGTAGGCGGCAGCGCCAACCAAAAAGAGTACCGAGGCGGCGATCATCGCGCGTTTCCACATGACTTCTATTCCTCCAGTAGATATTCGCCGAAAAGCCATAGCGCCGTCAAAAAGACGACGTCGAACACACCGATGAATCCAATTCCCTTCCAGCGCACGACCGGCGCGCGGTCCAGAAGTGCTCTCGTGACTTCCGCACTGACGACGAGAATGGGCGCCAGGAGGGGCAGCAGCAGCACCGGCAACAGGAGTTCGCGCATGCGTGCTTGGGCGGAGATGGCGGAAAGCGCGGTTCCCGCGATGGAGATGCCGAGGCTCGCGAGAAAAAGCACCAGCAAAAGCCAGGGCAGCACAGGAATGACCGGTACGTTGTACATCACGGCAAAAAGCGGCAGCAGCAAGAGTTCCGTCAGCAATAAAAACAGCGTGTTCGCCGCCAGCTTGGCCAGGAAAATGGCGAACGGGTCGCTGACCGAAAGCCGAAGCGCGCTCAAGGTGTCGTTGTGCTGTTCACGCAGAAAGCAGGGCTGCAGCATCAGCGAAGACGCAAACAGGATGGCCAGCCAGAGCAGGCCGGGAGCAAATCGCCGCGACTCGTCGGAGGTGGGATCAAAGGCGAAGCTGAAGAGCACGATCACAATCAGAATGAAGACAAAGGTGGTCGTCAGCAATTCGCGCGACCGATACTCCGTGCGAACTTCCTTGCCGAGCAATACGGCCGTGTTGGCGAGAAGGCTCATTCAGGCGTCAGCGAAAGTCAGGATCGAGCGAAACGTTGCGCCGGTGCGGGTATCGGCGGCGACGGAACCGGCGTCAAGACGTATGGCACGTGTGCCGAGGGAGGAGATTTCCGATTCCCCGTGGAGACTCATCAGAATGGTGCGCCCGGAATCGCGGAGGCGGCGAATCGCCTCCGCGAGCCAGGCGACGCCTTGTGGATCAAGGCCGGTGGCCGGCTCGTCGAAGAGAAGAATGGCAGGCTCATGAAGCAAGGCACGCGCGATGGCTACGCGTTGCCGCATGCCCCGGGAAAATGTCCGCACTAGCGAGGACCGGCGCTCAGAAAGGCCGACTTCCTGCAATAAAGTTTCGACGCGATTTTCGGGGTGCGGCACTTCCTGCAGCTTTGCGAAGAGCAAGAGATTCTCTTCGGCGGACAATTCGTCGTAAACCATCGTGGCATGAGCCACAAACCCGGGGCGAACCGCGCTTTCTTCCGGGCCATCCGATTTGCCTGAAAAACTCAGCGAGCCTCTGGTAGGCCGCACCAGCCGTGCAGCGATGCGCAAGAGCGTGGTCTTTCCGGAACCGTTGCGCCCCGCAAATACGACGCATTCTCCCGGTGCGATGGAGAGCGAAACGCCGCGCAGGGCGAGCAGCCCACCATAACGCTTATCAATGTTTTCAAAACGGAGACCGATAGGTGAGAATGCCGGCAGCGTCAACCTTCAACCCCTCACAAGATCGCGCAAGACCTTTTCCGCGCGGGCCCGTTCCTGGTTGTAGTCTTCTTCCGAGATGGTGCCGGCCTGGCGGCGGAGTTCGAGACGGAAGAGCGTGTCTTTCAGTGCATCGAGACTTGTGCCTACGGCGGCATCGACTTGGGCCATATTTGTGGAGTTTGCGGGCGATGCAGGGGCAGGCGAGGATGCTGCTTTCTTTGCAGGCTTTGCGATGGGGACTTCCGCGGCACTCTCCGAAGGACCGCCTGCAATTGCAACCACGGGCCTACGCGCGAGAAGTACGGCCAGCAAGGCAAAGACGCAGAGGAAACCGCCCACGATGGGCCACTTCAGGACGTCCAGACGGCCTGGAACCGCTTGAATAGCTACGCCGGCAGCCGGACCATTGCCCTGCTGCTCGTCGCGATTCTGAGCGCCTGCATCGGTGTCGGAGGCACTGTTGCCCGGGGGTGGCGCCGTGCCCGAGATGGCAACGGTGAGCGCAGAGTTTGGCGCGAGGCCGTCGCGGCTATAGAGGTTCATGCCCTGCTCTTGCCCGCCGGGCTGCAAACCATCGCCCGCGATTTGCACCGAGGGAGGCGCAACGACAACCAGGCGCGCTCCAGGATAAACCGTGGGAAGCTTCACGGAAGCGGTGTTGTTGGCGTAGGGCAACTCGTACGAAAAACGGACGCCGTTTTCTCCCGGACGAAAGGCATACGCGACGCTGTACTTATTTTTGCCGCGGTCGATAGGCGCCTGAACGACCGGCATGCCCGATGGACCTTGCGCGGCGATTTGCTTGAGGCTCGCGCCGTCCGGAATTGCAAAATCGAAATTGCCGTCGGCGCGAAAATAAGCCTGTGCAGGCTGCGACTCATTTTTGATGGCGTATTCTTCGCCCACCTCGAGAGTGGCGCCGTTAGGCTGGAAAATCACGAAGTGCGTGTTGATAGAGATCGTTTTGGGATCGCGGGAGGGATCGAAGACATCGACCTGAACATCATTTCGGCCCGGCGGCAAAGGCTGGTGAAAATTTATTCCCTTGTAGACGGCGCGGATCAACATCGGCTGCGCGCCGATGGAAGGATAGTCAAACGTGAACTGGCCTTGCGCATCCGTCTTGGAGTTGAGGACGGGCTGCATGCCCCCCTGCAACTGAATGAGAGTGACTTCGATATCCGGTGCGGGCTTGCCGGTGGTGCCGTTTTTGACCGTGCCGTGGACCGTGGCGCCGAAGACCGAGGAGAACGGCGTCAGTAAACAAATCACGAACGCCAAATACGAAAAACAGCGGGGCTTCACTGGGCACCTCGATCGGAGGCCGCCGGCTTAACGGGGCGGGGCCGGCGCACTTGCGATTCCGTAATCTGATCGATTTCAGCGAGCGTAAGAGCCGCGTCGTTTTCCAAAGTGGTTTTCATCGCTTCGTAATCTTTTTCGGCGTATTTCCCGGAGCGGAACTCGAATCGCAGGTCACGAAGATTATCGTAGATTGTGTCGCGGCGTTCGAGCAATTGATCGAGCTTCGAGCGGTGCGGCGCGAGATCGGAAGCATCAGGCTTAATGAAAAAGATGAAAAGGCCGGAGGCAAGCGCCAGCGCGAGGCACGCGCCAATGACGGCCCAATCCGCCGAAGTAATCAGAAAAGCAGCAAGGGTTACGGGTAAGGTCAAGATCAATCCTCAGTGTCGCGGGCGGCCTGGGCACGCGCGCGCTCCAGGAGTTCGGATGAAATCTGGGGGCCATGCCCGGCTATTGCCAACGCAGGTGCGGAAGGAGGTTGCTTCCGCCATCGGGAGATAACCGCCAAGACCAGCACGAAACCGCCGATCAACGCGAGAGCGGGAATCCACCAAGCGACGCGGCCAAATCCGCTGTGCGGGGGTTCGGTGAGAACGGCTTGCCCATACTCTTGAACGAAGGATTGCACGATGAGGTCGTCGGAATTTCCCTGCGCGATGCGCTCGTCGATTTTCTTCAACATGCCGAGAGCAGTTTCGCAAGGTCCGGAGAACGCGCCACCAACGTGATAGCAACCGCCTGCGGAATCGTTGCAGCCTCCACACATGCAGCGCACTTTCATCCCCAGTTGGTGGGTGTGATCGGGTTGCTGAGCATCGCCAAACGCTGAAAGAACTGGCGAGAAGCCGGCAAAGCAGAGTAAGACGAGTAGCAACAACAATACAGTCCGGCGGTTCGTCAACGCTTTAGTCATGGCCTTCCTTATAGGTCACGGAGGTCGTCATGCCGTGAACGAGCGGCTCAGTCGCAGGCTGTTGTGCACCGGACAAAACCAGGACGGCGCGCCGGTTGGGGAGCAGGGCGACGATCGTGCCGAATACGACGATGACTCCACCGAACCAGATCCACTTCACCAGGGGATTTAGGTAAGCGTGAATAACGGGCAGCTTGGTGTCCGGACTTTGACCGGCGTACACGACGTAAAGGTCTTCGCGGAGGGTCGAATAAATCGCGACCATCGTTCCCGTTTCGCCGTTGGTCTCGAAGATGCGGCGCTCGGGATAAAGCATCATCAATGGCTTGTTGTCGACGAAGACTTCCACGTTCAAGCGAAGGCCGGTGTAGTTGGCTTCGGGCTTGCTGTCGAAGCTCTGGAGGACGAGCTTGTACTTCCCTAGCTGCATCGATCCGCCGGGCTGCAATTCTTTCTGCACGTTTTGGTTGAAGGCTGCGCCGGCCAATCCGATAAAGACCAGCACCATGCCCATGTGGACGATGTAGCCGCCGTAGCGACGCGTGTTGCGCATGGTCAGTTCGATGGCGGAGGTGATGTAGGAAGCGCCAGAGCGAATTCGGATGACTTTTGCGCCGCGATAAAACTCCATGAGGATCGTGGCGGCCACAAAGAAGCAAAGAGCGAAACAGATGAGGGAGTAAATCTCCCGGTAGCCCAACACGAAGATGACGGCGCCGGCGATGACTCCGATAATCAGCGGCCAGGCAAAATTGCGTTTCAAGCTTTCCACGGAAGTCTTTCGCCAGGCGAGAAGTGGACCGACGCCAGTCAGGAAAAGCAGAAGCAGGCCGATCGGAATGTTCACCTTATTGAAGAACGGCGCGCCGACGCTGATTTTGGAGCCGGAGAGAGCTTCGGAGATTACCGGGAAAAGCGTGCCGGAAAGAACCGCGATGCAGGAGACAAGCAGAATCAAATTGTTGAAGAGGAAGCTGGACTCGCGCGAAACGATAGAATCGAGTTGGTTTTCGCTCTTCAAATAGTCGCGATTTTTGAGATACGCAATAAGGCAAACGGAGAAAATAACGATGAGAAAGCCCACGAACCAGCTGCCGATGCTCGATTGCGCAAACGCGTGGACGGAACTGACGACTCCGCTGCGTGTCAGGAAAGTGCCAAGGATGCACAAAATGAAAGTGGAGAACACCAGCCAGACGTTCCAGACTTTCATCATGCCGCGCTTCTCTTGCATCATCACGGAATGGAGAAACGCAGTGCCTGTCAACCAAGGCAGCAGAGAGGCATTTTCCACCGGGTCCCAGCCCCAGTAGCCGCCCCATCCAAGGACCGCGTAAGCCCAGTGAGCGCCCAGGAGAATGCCCGCGGTCTGGAAGCACCAGGCGATCATGGTCCACTTGCGGGTGAGGTGAATCCACTTTTCGCCGGGATACCGCGCTAGCAGCGCAGCCAGGGCAAAAGCAAACGGAATCGTGAAACCCGTGTAGCCGGAATAAAGATTTGGCGGATGGATCACCATCTCCGGGTATTGCAACAGCGGAGTCAGACCGTTGCCATCGGCGCGGGCGACGAAATCCATAGCGCCATTGGCGCCTGGAATAGCAAGCGCTTTAAACGGGCTGGCGATGAAATTGTTGAGCGTCAGGAAGAAAATCTGGACACCCGCCAGAATCACTCCCACGTAAGGCATCAACTCGCCGTTCTTGTTGCGGTAGGCGATCAGGACGGAGAAAACGTAAATCGAAAGGAGGAAGCTCCAAAACAGCAGCGAACCTTCCTGGCCCGCCCAAAGAGCGGCCACTTTATAGAACGTAGCAAGAGCGCGATTACTGTGAGCAACGACATAGGCCGCGGAGAAATTATCGCTGAAGAAAAGATATTCGAGGCTGAAAGTGGCGATGAAAATCAGGCAGCAAGTGGCGATGCCCGCTTGCCGAGTACTCTTAACAAGAAGCGGATGTCGCGTGATGATTGCGGCGATCCCGCCTCCGAATGCATAGACTGCACAAATAAACGCCAGGATTAGAGCGAATGAACCGAATACATCCACAGGGACTCCGCCTATCCCCCGGCCAAGCCGGGCCCTTGCCTTATGCTTTACTGCGTCGCAGTGGTCGAAGTGGCAACGGTTCCCCCCGGAGCCGCTTCATACTTCGACGCGCACTTCGCCTGCACAACTTCGGCGACAAAACGTCCATCCGTCGGCCGGCCCTCGACCAACGCCTGTGACTTATCCACGAAGGTGTCTGGCAACGGGTCACTGCCAACATAGCTCACGGGGAGCGACTTCCCTTCCCCTTCGAGCACAAAATCCACGCGGCCGGTGAAATGGCGAATGCTGCCGGGCGCGACTGTCCCGCCTACGCGCATGCGGTGAGTCAGATCATTCCCTTGGAGGGTTTGGAGTTCCGCGATGGTGTGGTAGTAGGTTTTGCTTTCGCCATAGCCGAGCCAAGCTAAACAAGCCAAGGCTACGACGATGACCCCAATTCCGATGCCAAATTTCGCTTGTTTCTTCACGCGCTAACTCCTGTTCCTACCCTGCGATGGCTAGTTTTTTGATTCTATCACAGCCCGCAGCAGCACACGCTGGCAGAAGGACAGTCCCTAGCCTGCACTAGCGGACCATCCCTTTCTGTGCGCCAGGTCACACACCGGCGGCAGCTAGTCCTAGTACCTGGCGCAAGTGGTGCACCGCGCGAGAGGCATCGGCTGAATCCAGGGCAAAGGGTTTGCCATTGTCCAGGATCAGCGGGCATCCCAGATCCACTTCCGAGAATCGGGCAACCAAGGGCGCCAACGCTTCCGAAATCAGAACGACACGTTTGGGCTTCAACGAGCGGCGAATGCGCGTGACGACCTGTGGAAGGCGACTCTGGAAAAGGTCTACGGGCGTTTGTTGCTCCCACTGGCCCGTTTCGAGAGGGCACTCCAGCAGGTGTGTCAGCAGGAATCCACCCCTCTGAAACTCGCTCAAGACCACTTCGGCGGACTTGCCTGGCATTGAGATCCCGACGGTTTCCAACAATCGGCCAGCCTCGCCTTTGAACTGCGCCGCATACAAAAACTCTTCGTCTGCCTGGGGAGAGACTCCAGCTAACAGAAGTGTGCCAATGTGAACAGGGCGGTAGCGCGTTGTCCACTCCAAGCGCCGGAGCCGCCGGGCAATATGTTCGGGGGAGGCGGATTGACCGCAGCCATCGCAGGCAAGGACATTCGTGGGCATAGTTTGCTAGAAAGAATCGTAGTCCAGCAGAGGAGAGAGTGCAAACACAGAACACACACGCGCTTTAATTAATCGACTTCGGCCAGATAAAATTCGACGACGACGGCTGTGCGCCGGGGATGGTTCTTTGGGTTTTGGCGTCGCACAACCGCCGTCGTCCGCTGATACGGGTATCTTGGGTTGCAAACCCATAGCGGGCACAAAAGTTGCGCGCAGGGTGCAGATTTTTGCTGTGAGGAAATGGGGAAACTAGGAAGAAACCGCCGCGTCGGCGGGAAGTTTGGAGCGGAGGCACCACTTCAGTTCCTGGCTTAACTCGGTAATTTCCATTCCCGGCATAACAATGAACTTGCAGCTAAGCATTTCCCGGGGCTCATCGTCATCCGGCAACTGGCAGGAAACGCGGCAATACTGACAATCCTGATTCCAACAAAAACGCCCATACGGAATCGTTTCCGGGCTGATGAACTGGAAGCATCGCAGAAGCGAATTGCGCTCCGGCACCTGGAACTTCTTGCCCATCACAGTGATTTCCACGAGCTTCTCATAGGGGCGAAACGGTTCCGACATAAATAGGTCCTGTCTTCCGTGGACGGGCCGACCTGAAAGCGCAGAAGTTGCCCCGAGACGGATCACTCTGATGGTTGCTCAACCAGAGTAGACCGCGTCCGGGCGGGCGACAACGGTTGCTCGCGCCCGCGTTGCGAATGTGCTAAGGGGTGGACCCAGGACTATGCGAGTGAAAAAGCGGTGGTTTAATTGCCAAAATCGAAGTATTGGCCCATCTTGCGAAACTTCTCGTAGCGTGCTTCGAGTAAATCCTTTGTCGACTGCTGCGACACGGCCACCAATTCGCGGTCGAGCACTTCTCCGAGAAGCTGCGCGGCGCCTTCGGGATCGACGTGCGCCCCGCCTTCGGGTTCAGGCACAATTTCATCCACGATGCCGAGTTCCTTCAGGTCTTTCGCGGTGATTTTCAAAGCGGATGCGGCGGTCTCCGCTTTGGAAGCATCACGCCACATAATAGCGGCGCAGCCTTCGGGCGAAATCACGGAATAGAAGCTGTTCTCCAGGATATTGACGTAATCTCCGACGGCGATAGCCAAAGCTCCGCCAGAGCCGCCTTCACCTGTCACGGTAACAATGATGGGAACAGGAAGGCGGGCCATCTCGCGCAAATTTCGAGCGATGGCTTCGGCCTGTCCGCGTTCCTCAGCGTCGATTCCTGGATAGGCGCCAGGAGTGTCGATTAGAGTGAAAATCGGGCGGCCAAATTTCGCGGCCAGTTGCATGACGCGTAGCGCTTTGCGGTAGCCCTCCGGCTTGGGTTGGCCGAAATTCCGAATAAGCCTCTGTTTTGTGTCGCGGCCTTTCTGGTGGCCGATGATCGCAACGGGGCGCCCGTGGAACTTCGCGAGTCCCGCAATCAAAGCCTTGTCGTCGCCGTAGCCACGATCGCCGTGTAATTCGATAAAGTCGGTGAACAGCATCCCGATATAGTCGAGCGTGTACGGACGCTGGGTATGCCGGGCGATTTGGGCGCGCTGCCAGGGGCCGAGGTGGCTGTAAAATTCCTTGCGCAGCTCGGTAACCTGCTGACGGATGCGCTCGAGCTCGGCGTCGGCCTCCCGGTCGCCGGCAAGTTGGCGCAGTTCCTCGACGTCCTTTTCGAGACGTTCGATTTCGCTCTGGCGGTCGGCCTGTGCGGCCGGGCCTTTTGCTTTGTCCTTGGACTTCATCACATCACCATGTCGATCGACTGCTCGCCAAAGGATTCCCGTATCGCGGCAATGAGTTCCGGGCAGGCGCGGACGCGCTGTTCCACCTGAAGCGTTGCCATTGCGCCGTTTGGATTGGAGAGATCGAGGGAGACCGGGCTCGATCCGCGATAAGACGTCAGGATTTCTTCGAGACGTTCGAGCAATTCATCATTCAACTCATCCAGTTTCATGCGGATGCGAAGGGACGAAGCCGGACGTTCGGCAAGATCGCCAAGCCGCGCCGCTTCTTGAAGCGAAAGGCGGGTGCCCGCCTCTTCCACCTGGACGCGCACCTTCAACAAGAGCGGCGTTCCGGCTTTGAGGGTCTGCTCGTGCCGCGCAAAGCTCTCTGGAAAGGTCAGCAACTCTTGGACGCCGGTCATGTCCTGGATCGTGAAGATGGCCCAGCGCGCGCCTTTTTTGGAGCGCATGGGCCGCGTGCCGACAATGAGCACCGCGACGGTGATCTCTTTGCCGTTACGCTGGCCTTCGATTTGATCGAGCGAAACGCATTTCAGTTCTTGCAAGCGCGAGGCGTATTTTGCGAGCGGGTGGCCGGAGACGTAAAAGCCGAGCATGGCGTATTCGCTGGCAAGGCGCTCTGCTTCGCTCCACGATTCGGCTGGATGCAATTCAAAGGCGATGGAAGCGGGAGCCGCGGAAGTGCCGCCGAACAGGCCATGCTGTCCGGATTCGCGAATTCGTGTGGCGCGCTGCACCGCCGCCAGGGCATCGTCGACAGAGGCGAGCATGGACTCGCGAGGTCCGAGCGAATCGAGCGCGCCGGACTTGATCAGACTCTCAAAAACGCGCTTATTCAGGAAACGCGCTTCGATGCGCTCGCACAAATCGTAGAGCGATGTGAATTCGCCCGCGCTGAGACGAGATTCGCGGATGGCTTTTGCCGTGTTTTCACCGACGTTCTTGATGGCCGCCATCCCGAAGCGAATGGATTCACCGACTGGCGTGAAATAGAGATCACTTTCGTTCACGTCGGGCGGCAGAATCGAAATGCTCATGCCGCGCGCTTCGTTGATGTACTTCACTGCTTTTTCGGCGTTGCCCGTTTCGGAAGTCAGCAGCGCGGCCATGAATTCAACCGGGTAGTGTGTCTTCAGATAGGCAGTCTGGTACGCGAGAAGCGCATAGGCGCAGGAGTGCGACTTATTGAAACCGTAGCCGGCAAATTCTTCCATCAAATCAAAAATGCCTGTCGCCTTCTTCTCCGAAACCTTGTTTGTCAGGCATCCCGCGATGAATTTTGCCCGTTGCGCGGCCATCTCTTCTTTTTTCTTCTTGCCCATTGCGCGGCGCAGAATGTCGGCCTCGCCGAGCGAGAAGCTCGCCAGCAGGTTGGCGATTTGCATCACTTGTTCCTGGTAGAGGATGACGCCGTAGGTCTCTTCGAGAATGCCCTTGAGCTGCGGGAGTTCGTAACTGACTTTGGTTTTTCCCTGCTTGCGGCTGATAAAGTCGTCGATCATGCCACCCTGAATCGGGCCGGGACGATAGAGCGCGTTAAGCGCCGTGAGGTCTTCGATGCGCGAAGGTTGGTAGCGGCGCAAGATATCGCGCATGCCGTGCGACTCAAACTGGAAGATGGCGGTGGTATCGCCGCGCGCGAAGAGCTTGTAGGTCGCTTCATCGTCCAATGTCAGATTGTCGATGTCGACCTTTACGCCGCGGTTCTTTTCGATCATGCGCACGGTGTCTTGCAGGACGGTGAGCGTCGTCAGACCGAGAAAATCCATTTTCAGCAGGCCGATGCGCTCGAGCGCGTTCATGTCGTATTGCGTCGTGATTTCATCCCGGTTCGTTTTGTAAACGGGGACGACGTCAGTTAGCGGCCTCGGGGAAATCACTACGCCGGCGGCGTGGGTCGAGGCGTGGCGCGCCAGACCTTCCAGGCGAAGCGCCACGGCCATCAAATCTTTGAGCTTCTCGTCGCTGTTAATCGCCGCTTTCAGCTGTGGCGCTTCGGCGAGAGCAGTTTCCAGATCGATGCCGAGTGTGGTGGGAATCAGCTTCGCGAGTCGATCCACTTCGCCGTAGGGGATGTCCATGGCGCGGCCGACGTCCTTGACCGCCGCTTTTGCGGCCATCGTGCCGAAGGTGATGATCTGCGCGACGTTCTCTCGCCCGTATTTCTGAGTGACGTACTCGATCACTTCTCCGCGGCGCCGCATGCAGAAATCGATGTCGATATCAGGAAGCGACACGCGCTCGGGGTTTAGAAAACGCTCGAAGAGCAAGTTGTACTGCAACGGATCGACGTCCGTGATGCGTAGCGCGTAGCTGACGAGACTGCCAGCAGCGGAGCCGCGCCCGGGGCCGACAGGCACATCCTGCGCGCGCGCGTAGTGAATGAAATCCCAGACGATCAGGAAGTAGCCTTCGTAGCGCATCTTCTTGATCATTTCGATTTCGGAGGTCAGTCGCTTTTCGTATTCGGCAAGCGAATTGTGCAGGAAGCCTTGCTGCGCCAATCGCTCCAGGTAAGGCACGCGCGTGGCGAACCCTTCGCGCACGACCTTTTCAAAATAGCTTCCGGCGGTGTGGCCTTCGGGAACTTTGAATTCGGGAAACGGATTTGGGATGCGTTCGATTTTGACGTTGCAGCGCGATGCGATGTCGACGGTTCTGTTGAGAGCCTGCGGCAGCTCGCCAAATACCTGGGCCATTTCGGCGGCCGACTTGAAATAGAACTGGTCGGTGGCGAACTTCATGCGATGAGTGTCGCTCATCGTCTTGCCGGTCTGGATGCAGAGGAGGACTTCTTGCGCGTGGGCATCGCCGTGGTGCAAATAGTGGCAGTCGTTCGTGGCCACAAGCGGGATGCCGGTCTCTTTGGAAAGCCGCACGAGCTCGCGATTTACGCCCTGCTCGATCTCGAGCCCTTGGTCCTGAATTTCCAGGAAGAAATTGCCCTTGCCGAAAACATCCTGCAAACGGTATGCGTTTTCGCGGGCCTGGTCGTACTTTTCATCCACAACCGCTTCCGTCACTGCGCCGCGCAAGCAGGCTGACAAGGCAATCAAGCCCTTGTTGTGCTTTGCGAGCAGGTCGTAATCGATCCTTGGCCGGTAATAGAAGCCTTCCAGAAATCCCGAGGACACCAGTTTGATCAGGTTGTGATAGCCCTCGAGCGATTCGCAGAGGAGCACCAAGTGATTGCTCCCGCGCATGCCCGGTTCGGCTTCGCCGCGGTCAGCTCCGTTAGCTCCGTTTGTCTTTTCACCGCGGTCGTGGCGGCTGCCTTTTGCGACGTAGACTTCACAACCAATGATGGGCTTGACGTCGCGCTTGCTGGCCTCGTTGAAAAAATTGGCGGCGGCAAAAAGATTGCCGTGGTCCGTTACGGCCACTGCCGGCATTTTCTGCCGAGACGCTTCGTCGAGCAGTTCGGACGTTTCGCAAGCGCCGTCCAGCAAACTGAAATCCGTGTGAACGTGTAGATGAACAAACTGCGGCTGGCCCATGGATCTCGATTCTAGAACTCTCGCGCGAGAATTGCGAATCGCATTTTCGCGATTTGCACAGGCGAGGTTATTCCTGCCCGTTGGTTATTTCCGGCCGCTGCGCTTCTTGCTTGCCGCAGCGTGCTTCGCCTGCTCTTTGGCAGCCTTATGTTTCGCGGCTTGCTTCAACATCACCGGATGGTTCTTATGTGATTGTGCAGGCACGGCCTTGGCCGGAGCGCCTTTTGCAGCTGCACCTTTTTCTGGCGTTGCCGGGGCTCCCGATGGCGCGGCCTGCTTCTCGCCGTTCTTCGGCGGTTTCTTTTCCTTTTCCTTCTTTTTCGGCTGCTCCTTGATGCCGGACAATTTGCGCAGGATCTTCACGCGCTCTTCGGGCGTCTTGCCGCGACCGGTCAATTGTATTCCGAAAACCTGGTCCACGATGGCATCGAACTTTGCGCCGCGCGCAAAACCCAAAGCTTCCAGTTCGTTCGCAACCGTCGGCAACGCCGCGCGGATTGGCCGCCATTTGTGCAGATAGGCGCGGATTTTCGAGAGCGCGGCCGAATTGTTCGATTCCGCAAGCAGGTACCCCAAGCGCTCCACAGGAAGCTTTTCCAGGAACTTGTAAGCGTCCGCTGGCGCATTGAGCTTGCGTCCGATCAATTCCTTCTGATCCGCAAGCACTTCCTGCTCGAAGTTCAATATGACGTCCGCTTCGGCTGAACGGAAGCCCGCTTTGGATAGAATGTTGCTCTGTTCCCTGTCCTTGAGCCGGCCGAGAACCGCCAGCATCATCGGCGTAGCAAGCTTTGGACGAACTCCGGCGGTGAACAAATCCTCTCGAACCTTCATCAGACTCGCGATGGCGTCGTAGTTCGGATGCCGCTTCGCGAGTACGGGACTGATGGCTTCGAGCAGGTCGTGCTCCTCCCACTCCTTCAGAACGACGGCGGGCCGTTCTTCGCGAGCCACGGCCCGCAACTCTGCGCCAGCGTCTTCCGGGGCGATGGTGTGGTGCAAATCGCGTTCGATGGCCAGGTCAAACCATTCTTGTGTTCGGGCCTCGACCTTGAAGCCCATGCGTGCGGCGAAGCGCAGGACACGGAGCAGCCGCACAGGCTGATTCGTGAAGCTGTGGATAGTCAGCGCCCGCACCTCGGCGCGTTCAATGTCGGAAAGTCCGTTCGTGGGATCCAGCAGCAGGCCCCGGGAGGCAGGGTTCAGCGAGATGGCGATCGCGTTCAGCGAGAAGTCGCGGCGGCGCAAATCCTCCATGATGGTCGACCAGCGGATTTCCGGTCGAGTCCCCGGGCGCACATAGTGGTCATCACGGGCCGCGGAAATGCTGCCGTCGCAGTCGCCAGCGAAAAGAATTTCGACTTGGCGCAGCTTTTCATCCTCGGAGAGGATCTTCGCGCCGCCTTTCTCCAGTTCACGGGCGATTTTCGAGGGATTTCCTTCCACCGTGAAATCGAGATCGCGCAGCGAAGCTCCCGTAACGAGGTCGCGCACGGTTCCGCCGGTCAAGTAGACGTTGAATCCCATGGCGGCAGAGAGTTCCTGCACGCGCATCATAGCCGCTCGCTGCTCGGGAGACAGCCGGCTTTCCAGCAAAAACATATAATCTGGCATCGCACTCCTTCACGTTCTGGATGCCCGCGCTGACTGCCGCGGAGGCAACCGCAATCGGGTCCCAGGGCCTCCGCGCATCAAGCGCGCGGGTGATGCGCCTTGTAAATCTGTTTCAACCGCTCTTCCACTACATGCGTGTAGATTTGGGTCGTGGAAATGTCCGCGTGGCCAAGCATAAGCTGTACCGACCGCAAGTCGGCACCGCGCTCCAGCAAGTGCGTCGCGAAACTGTGGCGGAGCATGTGTGGGGTAAGGGCGACGCGTAATCCCGCGCGCCGTCCGTACGCCGAGAGAATCTTCCACACGCCTACCCTGCTGAGCGAGTTGCCGTTCCGGTTCACGAACAACGACTGGCTCGAGACACCTTTTCCCAAAAGTTTTGGCCGCGCGTCGCGAAGATACTTCTCGACAAGGCCCAACGCCTTGCGCCCGGCTGGCACGATCCGCTCTTTATCGCCCTTGCCGATGCAGCGGATGCAGCCGACTTTCGCGTCAAGGTCCGTGACGCGCAGCCCGATCAACTCGGAGACGCGCAAGCCGGTGGAGTAGAGAACCTCGAGCATGGCGCGATCCCGCAAACCCAAAGCCGTCTTGGCATCCGGTTGGGCCAGCAGACGATCAACTTCTTCCAGTTTGAGATAGCCCGGCAGAGTGCGCCGAATCTTTGGTGACTCCAGATTCAGTGACGGGTCCACAGTGATCAACTCTTGTACCTGGGCGAAGCGGAAAAAATTCCGAAGAGAGACTAACTGCCGCGCCACGGTCCGGCTCTCCAGCTTTTCCCGGTATAAGCCTGCGAGAAAGTCCACCAGATCGTCCCGGCTCACAGTTTCCACGGTGAGCTTGCGTTTCTGCACGAACACGTTGAATTTGGCCAAATCGCGCTGGTAGGCGGCGACAGTATTCGAGGAAAGCCCTTTCTCCACCTTCACATGGGTCAGGAACAACGCGATGGCAGGAGTCATCTCCATCAGCTATCCCCGAACCCGTCGCCGGCACTAGCGCGGCGGCGCGTGGCAATGCCGTAGACTTCCTGAATTTCGTGGCAACGGAAAATCCAGGCAAGCGCCAAGTAAAGCGCTGTCGCTCCAAGGATTAGCCCCGAAAAAACGAGAAGCTGGACGAGGAAGCGAGAGTGCATGGTGAATTCCGCGTAGTGATTCCCAAACCAGCAGGCCACGCCCATGATGCTCGCGCACAGCGAAATCTTGCCAAAAGAGCGAAGTATTTCCATTGTCCCCATCGCCCCGTAGCGCAGCCGAAAAATAATGAACAGCGCGAAGAAGTCAAAAAAGCAGGCAATGGCAGTGGCCAAAGCGGGGCCCCCGTTCTGTACGCGCTTGAAGAAAAACTGCAGAAACACGATGTTCAAAACAATGTTGATGATCAGCGAGATGGAAGCGACGATGACCGGTGTCTTTGTATCCCCCGTAGAATAGAACGCAGGCACAACCAGCTTCACCGTTGCTAGCGCCGGCAACCCAATCGCGTAATACAGCAACGCTCGTGCCGTCAATCGCGTAGACTCCGCGACGAACTGCCCGTGTTGGAAGAGCACGCGGATAATCGGTTCGCGCAGGATCATCAATCCCAGTGCCGCTGGAATCGTAATGAAGGCCACGATGCGCACCGAGAAGGCTAAAGTCTTTTTTAGCGATTCGTAATCCTTCGCCGCCGCCTGGTGCGACATCATCGGCAGAATCGCCGTCGCCACGGCAATGGCGTATCCACCCAGGACGAGTTCCATGACTCTATCCGCGACATACAGCGCCGCGAGGCTTCCTGCCGGCATGATACTGGCCGTCGCGAAACGCGTATCAATGAACAGATTGATTTGTCCAATGCCAATGCCAAAGAGCCGTGGAATCATAAGGCGCGCCACGTTCTTGATCCCGGGATGGGAAAACGAAATTCCGAACTTGAATTTCATTCCCTTCTGCACGAGCAGCGGCACCTGCATCAGGAACTGCAAGACCCCGCCCACCAGGATTCCCACCACGATGGCCGTGGCCGCATCCTTGAAGTGACTCCGGACCACCGCAAATGTGAACAGAATCGTCGCCAAATTCAGAACCACCGGAGTTGCGGCCGGAAGTCCAAACAGGTGAAAACTATTCAAAATTCCCATCGCAAGAGCTGCCAGCGAGACAAAAAACAAATACGGAAATACGATTCGGTTCAACTCGATCGCCTGGACCCCAGCAACGTTATTCCCCGCGAAAAGATGCACCACCGAAGGCGAGAAAACCATGCCGAGGACGGTAATTACGGCTACGACCAGAGCCAGAGTCCAGAAGAGCTTGTTCGCGAAGTCCCAGACTTCTTCCTTGGACTTCTCGCTCATGTAGGTGGTAAACACCGGGATGAAGGACGCCGTCATGGACCCCTCGGCCACCAAACGACGAAAGAGGTTGGGTATGCGATAGGCTAGGACGTAGGCGTCGGCGGCGGCAGAAGTTCCAAGGAGGAGGGTAATGCGCTGGTCGCGCACGTAGCCGAGGATTCGACTTACGATAGTAACCAGGGAGATGATCGAGGCCGATTTGAGGATATGCTTTTTATCGGTCAACGGCCGGCGCTCCGGGGCCTAACCCTAATGAAAACAATAAGTTGACAGGCAAAACGCGCTTAACATAACATACATCTTGATTATTCGCAAATTTCGGCCATCCCGGTCTTTTACGAACTGATTTCTTTGAAAAACAGAGCCCCAGCCTCTACTCACAAGAAAGTCGTCATTGTCCTCGCCGACAAAAAGCCCATGCGCGGCTATTTGAACCCCACTCGGCTCGGCCAGGCCGATCCTATCGACCTTCTCACACCGGACGGCGAACATCAGGAAATTCCCCTTGGCAGGGTGCGTTCGATCTATTTCGTTCGCGAGTTCTCGGATGACTTCGAGCCGGAGCGCAAAGCCTTCCTCAGCCGCCCGAAGCTGGATGGGTTGTGGGTGCGCCTGCGCTACAGTGACGGGGAGACTATCGAAGGAGTGGTACCCAATGACCTGCTCTCCCTGCTCGACAATGGTATCCAGATCACGCCGCCCGATCTGAATTCCTCCACCGACCGCATTTTCATCCCCCGTTCTGCGCTGACCGAGCTGACTGTGCTTGGCGTCGTAGGAATCGCTCGCCGCAAACCTGCCGCCGCTGCGGCTACCACAAGCCAGCCTCGCCTTTTTAACGAATAACTTCACTCGGCTGTACTTCCCTCTCTGCGCTGTGCGAGACTCGCACTTAGGACTCAGGAGCCATCGTTATGCCCATGAACCTTTCGGAAATTGCGCAGAAACTCGGCTGCCGTCTTGACGGCAACGGGGAGACACTCATTCACGGTATTGCGGGGATCGAGCATGCCGAACCAGGCCAGATTAGTTTTCTCGCCAACCGGCGCTACTTCCCTCTTCTGAAGACTACGCGCGCCTCCGCCGTACTCGTGGAGGATGGCATCAACATAGAACGCGATGCCGCGCTACCTCGACTGGCTGCGTTGCGCACACCAAATCCCTATTTGGCGTTCGCGCACGCCATCGAGCTTTTTTATCAAGCTCCCAAGTACAAGCCGGGATTTCATCCCACGGCGCTCATCGCAAAGTCCGCCAAGATCGGAGTGGGGGCTCACATCGGGCCCTATTGCGTCGTGGGAGAAGATGTACAGATCGGCCGCAACGCCGTCCTGCACAGCTTCGTTTCTGTGTACCAAGGCGCGCGCATTGGCGATGATTTCTTTGCACACTCACACGCCGTGGTCCGTGAGTTCTGCCAAATCGGAAATCGCATCATTTTACAGAACGGAGCCATTATCGGCGGCGACGGCTTGGGCTTCGCCAAGCAGAAGGACGGAACCTGGTACAAGATGCAGCAGTCCGGCCCTGCAGTTCTTGAAGACGACGTCGAGGTGCAATCCAACGCGTGTGTTGACCGTGCCACCGTCGGCGAAACGCGCATCGGCCACGGTACGAAGCTTGACGACCTTGTTATCGTCGGCCACGCCTCTCGCGTTGGCGCGAATACCATGCTTTGCGGCCAGGTGGGCCTCGCTGGCTCAACAAAAGTGGGCGATGGCTGCATTCTGGCCGGCCAGGTTGGCACTGCGGGTCACCTGAGCATCGGTGACGGTTCGGTGATTACCGCCAAAAGCGGCATCCCCAACGACGTTCCACCGCGCTCCATGTTTTCGGGCTATCCGGCGGTCGACAATCGCCAGTGGCTCAAGACTGTTGCTGCCCTGAATCGTCTGCCGGAGCTGCAAAAGCGCGTGCGCGAATTGGAGGCCGAATTGGAAAGACTCGGCGGCCGCCCGCGCACACCACCCAATCGCTGACTATTAGGCGGCACCTGGAAAACCAAGAGGACGTTGATCCGGCGGCAACCCCGCCGCCATGGCGTCGTGCACGCGCTGATTCAAAGCGTCGCGTTCCTCGAGCGTGTACCTGGAAGCATCGATCGGCGCTAAAAACTCCACCAGAATCTCGCCAGGTTGAATCTTCAGCGAGCGCTTTGCCATGATTCTGTGCGCCCCGGAGCACAGCACCGGGACTATCGGAACACCCGCTTTGATCGCCAATACAAACGCGCCCTTCTTGAACTCCTGCAGTCGACCGTCGGGACTCCTTGTCCCTTCCGGATAGATCAGGAACGACTGCCCCGCCCGCATCGCTTCCGCAGCCTTTTCCACGCTCGCGATTGCTGATTCCCGATCTGCCCGGTTCACTGGAATAAAACACGCTAGCGTAAACGCCTGCCCCACAATCGGCCACTTGAACAAAGATTCTTTGACTAGAACGGCGAGGCGCCGCGGAATCGCCCCCACAACCGCCGGCGCATCCGCTGAACTCGTATGGTTCGCAACAAAAAGGCAAACTCCTTCTGGAATTTTCGCCTTTCCCTCGACTCGCACTTTAACGCCAACCACTCTCACAAAAAACATGACACCCTTGAGGCCCGCCCAATAGAGTGGATCGATGTGCCTGGTGATCAGCGTGTAGAGCAGCAGCGGCGGGCCGAGTAACAGAATGTAGAGGGAAAGAAAAACAGCGATGAAAATCAGGCGCGGCATGCAGTACGCAGAACTCTCTCGAATCCGGCGCTGCGCGTCAAGCTAAGATAAGAAAGCCACTCTCTTCGCCGGGAAACCTTTGAAGATGAAATGTCAGTATGCCCAGTAGGGCCCGGCCCCGCCCGGCGTATTCTTGCCCTCTACCGCCGTGTAAACCTTGCGGCCGAAAAAGAAAGGGAGGCCCCAGTCAAACGATCCGGAATTTGGTCCGGCCAGGCCGTTGGCTACACCGTTATTCAAATTGGCGGTCAGGGTATCCGCATTGCCTGCCACAAAATTGACCGAACCGATTGCCCCGCCACCGAATGCTTGGTTGGTTGCAGAAAGATTTTGCGTAGAGGTCGGACAATACCAGTACTTAGCGTCGGTGCAAATTGGCAGTCCGGTGGTGTTCGCGTCCAAGAAGTAAATAGCATTCGACCCGGTATCAAGGAAGCTTGCATCCGGGTAAGATATGTTGTTGAAAACGGTGGTGAAATTTCCGATGTTGGGATCAATCGTATAAACCGTCGCGCTTCCAAGCCCATTATTGGATTGCGTACCGATACCAAAGATCAGGGAGCCGCTGACACTCGTCTCGGCTCCTGTAACCGAGGGCAACTCGATGATGACGCCGTTATTATCCGTTGCAAACAAAACCACGGGATTCGGCACCTGGTTGGAAAGAGCTTCTGTCGTGACTTCGCAACCCGAATTCGGACATGAGTAATACAGTCCAGGGTTGTTACCGCCGCTCACTGTGCACGCACTGCCGCAGTCTTGTGCAAAGTTTCCCACTCCCAAAATGCCATTAGCGCCCAACTTTGCAAGATCGTCCTGAGGCGCACCATTACTTGTGCAGCCACCTGGTATCGTTGGGAAGCTAGAGCTCCCAATGACCTGAATCGGAAGAGACTTCGCTTCCTCACCTGCAATCGTCAGATCCACGGATTGGACCGGTCCCCAGGTGATGCCATCCAAAAACGGCAGGCACTCGGCAATGGGGCTGCCATTAACCCCAGTCTGCTGCGGCAAAGAAATCGTAAGCGCCGACGACAAAATTCGCAGCCCCGAAGAACCCGTATCGACTAAGATTCCGCCAATCGTTTGACAACTTGTCGTGCTGCCAGGAACACAAACCGTCACGCTCGTGAATGCCCCATCAATGTAATTCCCCGCCGGTCCAGTATTGACCGTAATCGGCTGGACGTTCGACCCCGAAGACGTCGGCGTGATCGGCGTGGTCGGCGGCGGCGTCGTAGGCGTTATCGTGCTGTTGCCTCCTCCGCAGGCCACCATTACTCCCCAAGTTCCCGCCAGACTTAAAGTAAGCAGTCCTTGCAGTCGCGCGCTTTTCATCGGAGGTCCTCGACGTGAACGCCTGCTGGCAACATCTGTGGAACGTAGGCTTTCCCAAGAAAGGACCGCATGTGCCCTGAAATTTGAACCACTAACCCGGTCTGCTGAATCAGCAGCGGACCGCGGCCGCGCCGCTGGGCTCGTTGAGCTGTCTCCGCTTCTGTAAACTGGTCAAAGTACGCGCCGAGAAGCTGCCGCAAATCCGGATGAAACGATCCTTGCCAGGTAACGGCAAAGACCTTTCCAGCGTTCGACACGTACTCCTTCACCGCAACCCCGGTCGATGTCTGGATTTCATGTACAGTGTACAAATCTCTGCTGGTCGTTTGGTGTGTGCCCTGCATTTTTGCCTGGTCCATCTGCACGGAGTTCGCGTCGCCGCCCAAGGACGCGGACATCGTCAACGGCAATGCAAGTATCACCAACATTCCGGAAATTATTCTCGAATTCATAGCGTGTTTCCTGTCTTGGCTGGAACTTAGCCTTGTGCCTTGTTCCGAATCAGCAGAGCCAATGTAGAACATCCCAATCCTATTTCGGTCCGTCTCTGGTTTGTCCTGCGTGAGGAGGGGATGCAGGACTGTTTCGCCGCATTCTTCCAACGGGGCTTGGAACGAGGTGTTCTCAATGCGTCTGGACCCGCTTGGGTATAGATGAAGAGAAGCACCACAGAGTTGCCTGAAAGGACGTCATGTGGAGCTTTTGGCGACGATTCTTTCGTCCTTTAGTGCACCGAAATCGTTTGCGTCACTCCGTGAAGCAAGCCTTCTCGAATTTGTCGGGCTTTCTCACTCGCGTGAGGGTCTTCCGCGACTTGATAGAGCAGCTCTTTCTCTTCCCCCAGCTTGAACTCGAGCGTCCGTTCTTTATCGTCTCGTCGAAGGCGCGCTTTTACGGTCTCGCCCGGCTGCCGCTCGCGCACCCAACGCGCCAATGAACGCGGGACGTCTCCATCGTTCCAATTCAAAATGACGTCTCCAGGGCGCAAACCTGCCCCATCGGCGGAACTTCCGTCGTCCACGCCTCGCACCGTCACTGTCCCGCCTGAATCACGCTCCGCAGAAAATCCGAGCAACGCCCTTTTGTGTTCGATTGTCCGCAGATCGAGACCAGCCAATGCGAGCACCGCTTTGTAAGGCAGCGGCTCTGCCGCAGCAACATAGTCACGAAAGAACTCTTCGAGCGAACCGCCCGCTGTTTTCTCAGCCTCAAGACGTATGTCAAGGCTGTCGCGGTAAGTTTTCCCTTGTTTGGCGAAGTCCGTGTTCAATCCGCGCAAGACGTCGTCCAGGCTCTTTGTGTTGTTCGTACGGTCGCGAATTAGAATGTCGAGTAAGTCTCCCAAGACCTGGCCTTTTGTATAGTAGGAAACGCTGTCGTCCGGGCCGTTGTAGAGGGGATATTTTTCCAGCCAGGCATCCAAGCTCGATTGTTCCGCGCTCTGCCATCGATTCGCGGGCCGCGCTTCCAGTTCGCTGATCTGCTCTCCGAGGTCTGCGTAAAACCGCTCCTTATTCCAAATCCCGCTTCGCACTAAGGTGTAAGCGCCATACGTGCTCGTTACCCCCTCGGCGAACCAGAGAGCGCGCGTGTATTGCTCTTTCGTGTAGTCCACTGGCTCCAGCGTTGCCGGACGGATCCGCTTTACATTCCACAAATGAAAGAATTCATGCGCCGCGACTCCGGAAAGATATTCGTCCGACGGAATCCCAATCGCCGTTGAATTCGTGTGCTCCATTCCACCGCCGCCCGCACCCTTCCCGATATGCAGGATAAATGTGTAATGGTCGAAAGGCGCGCCACCCATTAGCTTGATTTCGTACTCGCAGATACGCTTCAGTTCTTCCTCGACATGCTTCTTTCTCCAACCGTCCCCGTGAACAACCACGCTGATGCGGGGCGATATTCCCGCAAGCCCAAATTCCTCGAATTTGCCTGTTTCTATCGGCGCATCCGCGAGCGCATCATAATTCTTTGCGTCGAGAGTATATGTTGGCGCTCCTAACGACGACCCGCCGCCAATGGGAATTGCACTTGCTACCTTCCATATCCCTGGAACGTCGGGCAGGATAACGCGCACATCCTCCGCCCGTCGATCCGGTACGTAGAGTAAGATCATCGCCGGATTGATGAACGCGTGCTCAGCGTTCAATTGCGTCGCAAATGGTCCAACATCATCCCAAAACGTCGAGTAGCGAACCGTGATCGTTCCGTGCCCCGTAATAATCCAAGTCTGCTTGTCTACTTTTTCAATCTGCGCTCTTTCAGTACCAGCGAAAGCCTCCACTTGCTGAATGTGGCTGCTGAAATCGCGGATTTGATACAAAGCGTTCCATGCCGGTATCTGCACGGTGACTTCCCCACTCACGTCGGGAATAATCATAGTTACGTGAAAGAGATGCTGTTCCGGATGGATAAACGACACCTCGTACCGAATCGTTGCGCCGCTTGAGCCCGCCAAGCCCAGCATGCACACCAAGAGCGCCATCGTCGGCAGGATGGTCCGGCCCCGCCACAATTGAGCTCTCACCTGGTATTTGCCTCGGAAGAAACCTGCACGGGCTGGCCAAGTTTGGCCAGCAATTTTTCGCACAACCCGTCAAAGCTGCCATTGGACATTACGAGTAGCACATCACCTGGCTCCGCTTGCGCTGACACTTGCTCCGCAATGGCGTCCGCACTAGGCAACACTTGCGCACTCTTACCTAACTCGCGCACGCTTTCCGCCACTGCTTCTGGCTCCATTCGATTCTCATCGCCAAGCTGTTGTGCCCGAAACACGCCAGCGAGTACTACGCAATCCGCCTGAGCTAGAGCTACAGGCAGGGTCAGCTCAAAAACTTTCCGCCTCATCGAATTCGAGCGTGGTTCGAGGATGGCCCACAACCGCCGCCCCTTCCACCGCGCCCGCGCAGCCTCGATGGTCGCTCGCACCGCTGTCGGATGATGTGCGAAATCATCAACGACGAGCACTCCACGCACTTCCCCCTTCACGTCCATCCGGCGCTTCACGCTTTGGAAAGTCGCAAGCGCCTTTGCCAGATCCTCCGTGCTAATTCCTCGCCCGTGCGCCACCGCCATTGCCGCCATGGCGTTCAAAACGTTGTGACGTCCGCTCGCTGCCAGCGCAAACTCGCCAAAAGCCTTGCCTTTGTACATAACGCGGAACCGCATTCCGCCGCCATCTACAGCCAATTCGCTTGCTACCAAATCATTTCCAACCGAAAATCCGTAAGTCTCGACGGGACAAAACGCCTTTTCTGCCGCCCGGCGCAACGCCGGCCCAGACTCCTCTGTGTCTCCCCAAATCACAACGCGGCCGCGCCGCGGCACGAGATTCACCAACCTCCGAAACGCGAGTTCATAATTTTCAAAATCCCGGTAGATATCCGCATGATCGTATTCAAGCGACGTCACAATTAAATCGTCAGGATGGTAGTGAAAAAACTTGGGCCCGCGGTCCCAAAACGCGGTTTCGTATTCATCCCCTTCGAGAATAAATTCCTCACCGCCACCAAGCCCGTAGCTTTTCCCGAAATTTTCAGCGACACCGCCCACGAGGAAGTTCGGCCGCTTCCCTGCTGTGTGAAAAATCCAAGCCAGCATCGCGGTCGTCGTGGTCTTCCCGTGCGTCCCGCTAACGACAATCGAGTGCCTTCCCGGCAAAAACACCTCTTCCAGAATCTCGGGCATCGAGCGATACGGGATCTTTCGGTCCAATACTCCTTCCAGCTCAGGATTTCCGCGCGCGATGATATTCCCGATCACGACCAGATCCGGCGCGGGAGTCAAATGCGCCGCATCAAAGGTATGAAAAAACGAGATTCCCAATTTCTCCAGCAGCGTCGAAGCCGGCGGATAAACTCCCGAATCCGATCCCGTCACACGATAACCGTGCTCACGCAGCATTCCCGCCAGCGGAGCCATCGCCGACCCGCCTATGCCGATAACGTGAACATGTTTCGTTTCGATCATGACACAACTGCCGGCTCAAGAATCTCCAGCTCCCCTTCTCCCTGCGATTTTAGACGTGCATTCACGCCCAAAGGCACTGTCAGCATCGCCCGCGGCGTATGGCCAACCGCTGCGCCATAAACAATCGGCACTCCCAGCGAGCCAAGAATTCGAAGACAAACATCGCGCACCGTCGCACTGCCCGACAGCACCGGTCCGCATTCCGGAAATTCTCCAAGTATGATCCCCCGAACGCCCTCAAATTTTCCCGCCTGCTTCAAATGCATCAGCGCTCGATCGACTTGCCACGGCTTCATGCCGCGATCCTCCAGCAAGAGAATCGATCCGCGCGTCTCCAATTCCCACGATGTTCCAAGCGTCGTTTCTACGAGTGTCAAGCAACCGCCAAGCACTCGCCCTTCGGCTTCTCCGGCCACAAGCGCCTCTCCTCCCAGGTTTAGATTCCAGCCACCTTCTGTTTTTCCTACTGCGGCAAGCAAGGACACCTTGTCATAACCCTTCGCAGTGCCGTCTCGGGCATCGAGGCCTGAAGCCAGCATGGGCCCATAAAATCCAACCCATGCGTGACGCATCCACAGATAAACTTGGAGCGAAGTCAAATCGCTGTATCCCAATATCACCTTGGGTGAACCCTCGATAGTGAGATCGTCAAGGATATAAGTCGATCCGTACCCGCCGCGAACGGCCACCAGCGCATCCACATCGGCGCGCTCTAGCTCACTTTGAAACTCGCTACGTCGTGCAGTTACTTCCCCTGCGAAGTAGCCCTCCGGCGAAAGTGGAGTCGCATCGGCCACATGGAATCCCAGACCGCGCAACTCGTCAGATCCTGCTACGACTTTCGAAAACTCCGCCGGCGAGGCTGGAGCAAATGGCATCAGCACACTACCGGAACGCAAGGCGCGCGGCTTCCTAACTTCCAATTCCACTGCTGGTGCCTCCAAATCGCTCGCCCGCATGCTCATCCGTTTTGCCGCTCTACAGGAAGCATTTCGCAGTTGACGCCCGGCTTGCACAGCGCTTGAAGAATCTTATCCTGCTGGTGTACCGTCACTTCCGCATCAAACTGAATTAGATTTTTCTCGCCCGCCATGGAAACCTGAAAATTATCGATCCCCACCTTGAGCTCGGCAAAAATCCGGTGGACGTCGGTAACCATATTTTCCGCGCGATCCACGAATATGCGGAACAACATGTAGCGGGGCTTCAGGTTGAGCCAATCTTCGACATAAAAAAGCAGAACTAAGGCGAACAGGATCAAGCCGCAAGAAATACCCGAGACGGCATACAACCCTCCGCCCGCAGCCATGCCCATCGCGGCGGTGGCGAAAATCGTGGCCGCTGTGGTGAGCCCAATCACGCTGCCGCGCTCCCGCAAAATCACGCCAGCGCCAAGAAAGCCAATTCCCTGAACAATATTCGAGGCAATCCGGGTGGTACTCGAGTCCCCGGTACGGCGCGCGATCTCGATGGAAACGATCGTGAAGAGTGCGGCCCCCATGGACACGCAAAAACCGGTCCGCATCCCCGAGGGACGCCGTCGAACATTGCGTTCGATGCCGATGATGGCGCCGAGCAGCGCGGCCCAGGCAAGCCGCGCAACGATAGTGCTTAAGGGCAGCATGTTCCCCTGCAATTCCAGACTATGGCAGGATTCTACACACTACAATTTGAATTGCGTCAATTTCGCGAAGTGCCGTGCCCTGGCGTGTATCTCGCTCCCTTTAAGCACGCGCAGCCGGTCCAGCCCAAACCGCTCCACCGTAAAGCTTCCCATCACCGATCCGTAGACCATCGCCCGGCGAAGCGTGGCGTCGCTCAAATCTTTAGCGCCGGCCAGATAGCCCATAAATCCACCCGCGAAACTGTCGCCTGCCCCAGTGGGATCATGTGGTTCCTCGAGCGGAAACGCCGGGACGCAGAACACGCCCCGCTTATCCACCATCATTGCGCCATATTCCCCGCGCTTCACAACCAGGGTAGTGGGACCTAGTTTAAAAATGTGTCGCGCCGCTCGCAACAGGTTATGCTCGTTCGAAAGCTGCCGCGTCTCCGAGTCATTGATCATCAAGATGTCGACGTGCTTGAGTGTCTCGCGTAACTCCGCTGGCGTGCGCTCAATCCAATAATTCATCGTGTCCAGCGCTGCCAGTTTCGGCGTTCCCTTCACTTGCTTCAAGACGTCCCGCTGCAAGTCCGGCGCGATATTTGCCAGAAAAACATACTTGGAGGATTTATATTTTTCCGGCAGCTTTGGCTTGAAGCCCGCGAAAACGTTCAAATCCGTAGCTAGAGTCACTCGTTCATTCAGATTCTCTGAATATCGGCCCGCCCAAAAGAAAGTCTTCCCTTCCGCTCGTTCCAAACCTTCCGTGTCGATATGGCGTCCGCGAAAGACAGCCTCATCCTTCGACGTAAAATCGTCGCCCACAATCGCCACAAGACTCACCGGCGCGAAAAAACTAGCCGCCACCGCAAAATAGGTTGCCGCACCGCCCACCGTCCGCTCCACTTTTCCATACGGGCTTTCGAGCGCGTCAAACGCCACCGATCCGACCACAAGTAAGGACACAGGCTTCTCCTAGGAAATATATTTGTCAATGATCGCTGCGAGCTTCTTCTTCGTGGCCTTGGGCACCAGCTTCATATCCGTCACGAGCGCGTGCTTCAGCGCTGCTCCACACTTGCACTTTCGCTCCTCCGGCATCGCGCGCACCGCCTCACGCAATACCTTCTGCGCATTTTCCGCGTTCTGGACAAGCGTTGTGATGATCTGCGAAGCCGTCACGGATTCGTGCTCCGGATGCCAGCAATCGAAGTCTGTAATCATTGCAATCGTGGCGTAACAAATCTCCGCCTCACGCGCCAGCTTCGCTTCCGTCACATTCGTCATTCCAATCACTTCGAACCTCAACTGCCGGTGCATGTGCGCTTCTGCCAAAGTCGAAAACTGCGGTCCCTCGATGCACACATACGTTCCGCGCCGGTGCACCATCACTCCACAATGCACGCTCGCGTCCGCCAGGACGCCCGACACTTGTCCGCACGTAGGCTTGTCGAACCCTACATGCGCTACCAATCCGTCTCCGAAAAATGTCGATATCCGGCTCTTTGTTCGGTCCACAAACTGGTCCGGGACCAAAAACTCCCCGGGCTGCAATTCCTCCAGCAACGATCCCACGGCGCTGACCGAAATAATCCGCTCCACTCCAAGCAGCTTCATCGCATACACGTTCGCGCGAAAATTGATCTCGCCTGGCAATATCCGGTGCCCCCGCCCATGCCGCGCAAGAAATGCTACGCGCTTGCCTGCCAGCATGCCCAGAACAATCGCGTCGGACGGCTCCCCAAACGGCGTCTTCACCTTGATCTCGCGCGTCTTCGTCAATCCATTCATCGAGTACAGGCCGCTCCCACCGATGATTCCAATTTCCGCCTGCGTGTTTGCGCGCTTCGACTTCCCTGCTTTACCAGCGGCCATTCTCTTCTCTCCGTGAAATTAACGATTCAGGTCCACAGGTTCGCAAACGACTTTACCGTCCTGCTCATGTAAAGTCCCCGCGAGAAAATCCGGGTCATGCCCAAACACCACAATCCAGCCGTTCCGAACAATCTCCCCAATCCACTTCCGCTTCGTCTCCAGCGTCGTCAGCGGATATAGATCGTACGCAATGATCCACGGCAACGGCAAATGGTGACGCGTCGGAACCAAGTCCGCCACCATCATCAAGGTCTCCCCACCGCCGCGAATCTGCACACCTTGAATCTGCAAATTGTGCCCGGGGATCTTTACGACGGAAACTCCTGGCAGAATCTCGCAGTCGCCATCCACAAGCTGCCACTGCCCTGCCTCGGTGATCGGTACAAAATCATGCGCGTAATAGCTCGCGCGATCGCGCTCCGTTGGACGCATTGCATGCTCCAACTCCGTCCGCTGCACGACATACTTCGCGTTCGGAAAGGTCGGCGTGAGTTTTCCGTTCAGTACTCGCGTGTTTCCACCAGCATGATCAAAGTGCAGATGCGTATTGATGACAAGGTCGATCTCTTCCGGCTTCACACCGGCCTTCGCCAGCGAATCTCCATAAGGATCGCCGTCTGCAAATCCATAAATGTTTCGCAACTTTGCATCCCATTTCGTACCGTTCCCCGTCTCCACCAAAATATTCTTCCCGCAGGCGCGCACCAGCAAGGAATTCGCCGCGAGGGGAATCCGGTTCCGCTCGTCCGCAGGCATCTTCTTTTCCCACATAGTCTTCGGAACCACACCGAACATGGATCCGCCATCCAAATAGAAGATCCCGCCGTTGATATGACGAACCTCAATCTCTCCCAGGTGCATTCCGAGCCGCCCTAAATCCCTATTCCGCTTTTCGCAAGCAATTCATTCACTGCCGTGAATGGATCTTTCTTCCGCTCCGCTACTTCTTGCGCCATCTCTGCCAGCCGCGCTTCGCCACCTGCCCCACCCAACACTCTCTCCACCAGTCGTGACTCGATCAATCCAAGCAACCTCTTCTTCCAATGCTCAACATGTTTCCGCTCTCGCTCCCCGCTTGCCTCAAAATGTTTCCGAAACTTTCCAATCGTCTCCGCCAGCGCTTCTATCCCCTTGCTCTCGCTCGCCACCGTCCGCACCACCGGCGGGTGCCACCCTTCCCGCGGCATCACCAGCGACAGCATCGCCATCAATTGCTGCTCCAGCCGGTCCGCCCCCTCGCGATCGGCCTTGTTCAAAACAAAAATATCCCCAATCTCCATCAAACCAGCCTTCATATTCTGGATATCGTCGCCCATCCCCGGCACCAGCACCACCAACACGCAATCCGCCAGTCGCACAATATCAATCTCGTCTTGGCCCACGCCCACCGTCTCGATCAAAACTTCCTGCTTCCCCGCCGCGTCCAGCAATAGCGCCACTTCCGCCGTCGCTCGCGCCAGCCCGCCCATAAACCCGCGCGTCGCCATCGACCGAATAAACATCCCCGCGTCGCTCGCATGGCTCTGCATCCTAATCCGGTCCCCTAAAATAGCACCACCTGTGTACGGACTAGTTGGGTCCACCGCAATCACGCCCACCTGCTCATCATGTTTCCTGTAATAAGCCGCGAGACGGTCGACCAGCGTGCTCTTCCCCGTCCCGGGCGCACCAGTCACACCAGCGAGATAGGCTCGCCCCGTTGAAGAAAACAGCCGCCGCAACAACTCCTCCGCTTCCGGCTGATGATTCTCGATCGCCGTAATCGCGCGCGAAATCGCCCGCACATCCCCTGCGCGCACTAATTCCGCCCACGTCTCAACAGGCAGAGTCATTTTGTCCTTGAATTGTCCCGAGCTTCGTCGAAGGCTGGTCGCACCCGCCTATTATCCCGATTTTTGACAAGAGCCCCAAATGCTATGGTTGCTTAATCTGCAGCCCGGCAAACGCCTCTTCCGTTCTCTTCTCTGAGAACTCTGCGACCCCTGTGTTAAAACCAACCCTTTACTTCAAGCTCTATCGCGCCACTTGTCACTTTTTCCCAAGCAATTGCCGCGCAATTACCAACTTTTGAATCTCGCTAGTCCCTTCCCCGATTGTGCACAGCTTCACATCTCGATAAAACTTCTCCGCCGGATAATCCTTAATAAATCCGTAGCCGCCATGCACCTGCACGCACTCGTTCGCCACCCGCACCGCCACTTCGCTCGCAAACAACTTCGCCATGCTCGACTCCCGCGTAAACCGCACGTCCTTCCGATCTGCTAGCCAGGCCGCCTGATACACCAACAGCCGCGCCGCCTCCACTTCCGTCGCCATATCCGCCAACTTAAACTGAATCGCCTGAAACTCGCTGATCGCCTGCCCAAACTGCTTCCGCTGCTTCGCGTAACTCACCGCCGCGTCCAGTGCCCCCTGCGCCATCCCCAGCGCCAGGGCCGCAATCGAAATCCTTCCGCCATCCAGAATCTTCAAGCTCCCGGTAAACCCCTCGCCCTCCGGTCCCAACAAATTCTCCGCAGGCACGCGGCAATCCGAGAAAATCACTTCGGAAGTATCGCTGGCCCGCATCCCCAGCTTGTTCTCTTTCTTCCCTGGCTTAAACCCCGCCATCCCCTTTTCCAAAATGAACGCGCTGATTCCATGCGATCCCTTCGACTTATCCGTGACCGCCATCGCCACGCAAAAATCCGCGTAGTGTCCGTTCGTCGTAAACGTCTTCGCCCCATTCAAAACCCAAGAATTCCCATCGCGCCGCGCCGTAGTCCGCGTCCCGCCTGCATCCGACCCCGCCTCCGGCTCCGTCAACGACCACGCCCCAATCTTTTTCCCCGATGCCAACGGCACCAAATACTTCTTCTTCTGGGCTTCCGTCCCAAACTTGAAAATGTGATTGCTGCAAAGCGAATTGTGCGCCGCCAAAATCAGCCCGATCGACCCATCCACCCGCGCCAATTCCTCAATTGCAATCACATACTCGATGTACCCAAGCCCCGCTCCGCCGTACTCCTCCGGAAAAATCACCCCCATCAATCCCATCTCGCCCAGCTTCGGCATAATCTCAATGGGAAAGTGCGAAGCCTCGTCCCACTCCATCACATGCGGCGCAATCTCCCCCTGCGCAAACTCCCGTACACTCCGCCGCAACTGTTGCTGTTCCTCTGTGAACGTGAAATCCATATGTCCTCTGGCCCCTCGATTCGTCCGCGGTTTCTTTCTTCTATTTGGCCTAGCTAGTGTCGCGCTCTTGCCCAACCACGCCTATTTGCGCAATCTATACCCGCCCAAATCTGAGCTTATAGTCCATTTTACACTATCGCGAGCTAAGTCGAGCCCATGTCGCGGCACTGCTGTTTCCTGACTCCGGCATCGAAACTCTTCCCAACAATGCCCGTCCGCATAGCTGTCCTCTATGGTTCAGCATGAGAGATGAGATATGATTGAGTCCAGCGGTGGGCCCATGCGACGGTTGACGGACTGGTCTTCAAACTTAGCCTTATGTGCGGCGTTCGGCGCCTTCGCGGTCCTCTTCCTTCCCCCATTTTCCGCTGCGCAGTCCGTCTCCGATCCGTCACATGCCAACACCCACGGGCTAATAGATTACGCCTCGAGTGGCCGGATTACCTTCCAAATTCAGGACGCCGCGGGTGCGCCATTTTTCGAAGGCGCCACGATCAAGCTTCTGACTTCGCAAATCGATACGACAATGTCCACGACTTCCGATCAAATAGGCAAGGCTCAGTTCACGGATTTGCCCGTTGGCCAGTATGTCGCGGAAATTGCTGCGCCCGGCTACCGCACCGTTCAGGAGCAGGTTCTCATCTCGGGTTCACAGAAAGAGCAAAACCTCACCGTCGCCCTGGTGCCCACCGCCATTGGCGCCAAGATCAGGGTCGGCTCCGTCTCTGCTTCTCCGAAGGCCGTTAAGGAATCCGAGAGAGCTCTTCATGCTCTGCAAGTGAACCGGCTCGTCGAAGCGCAGCAGCACCTCTCTCGCGCTCTTGCCTTCGATCCGACCTTCGCCGACGGGAATTATTTGATGGGCTTACTTCTCCTGCGTCAGAAGGACTTTCCAAAGGCAGCGGCCTACCTGCAAAAAGCGCTGAGCATCTCTCCGGACCACACGGCCGCTCAGCTCGCTCTCGGCGAAGTCCAGTATCTCGCTCACGACTATTCGAGCGCCACCGTATCGCTCGAGAAATTTCTGCGTGATCAGCCGAACAATCCGCAAGCTCCCGTCGCACGAAAATATGTCGCTGCCATGAGCAAAGTGTTAGGCCCCAGGGCAGTCGGTGGCGCTGCGACCTCCTCGGAAAGTTCAGGCTCTTCGACTTCGAGTGTCGGTGCTTTGAGTAGTGGTGCCACGGTTGAGGAATCCGAACTCCCGCCCTTGCCAGACCTCACTGCCGACACGGAAGCCAATTGGGCACCTCCCGACGTGGACACTGAGAAACTCGATCTCGACTCCGCCGTTCCCTGCCAGCTCGGTGAAGTCATCAAATCCGCGTCCGGTCGCGTGCAAGAACTCATTGAAAACGTCGATCGTTTCACGGCGACCGAGGAGATCGCGCATTCCACCGTCAGCCCCTTGGGACTCGTGACCTCTCGGGAGACGCGTAAATTCGATTACCTCGTCGAGATCCGCAAAGTTGGCAAGAGCGACCTGGACGTACACGAATATCGTAATAGCGGCCGTTCGTTCGCCGCAGAGGACTTTCCCGGGCACATCGCCACCGTTGGACTTCCAACGCTGGCTCTGATTTTTCACCCGTACTTGCAAGCCAGATATGAATTTCAATGCGAGGGACGGGGCTCCTGGCAGGGCCACCCTGCGTGGGTCGTGCACTTTCATCAACGCACCGACCACCCAAGCACCGTGCTCACCTACCACGTGGGCAATCACTTCGTCGCGGTTGGGCTGAAGGGGCGCGCCTGGATTGACCTGGATACCTCTCAGATTCTCGCCATGGAATCGGACATCATGCGTCCGGCACCGGAAATCGGCCTCGTTCGCGATCATCAGCTCATCGAATACGGTCCTGTAACTTTCCGCAACAAGCCTCTGCAACTCTGGCTTCCCAAGAGCGCCGACTGGTACTGCTCCTTATCCGGCCAGCGTTTTCACCGCCGTCACGCCTTCAGCCAATTCCTGCTCTTCTCCACCGACGACAAACAGAAAATCAGCGTCCCAACCGTGCCGGTCACGCCTGAAAATCCCTGATCATCAATCTGCGGCGCTTTCTTCGCTTGTCACTTCGCGACATCTGCTTTTCATGCCCGCGCGGCCTGCGGCTTCGCCACAATTTCGTTCAACGTCACCAGCGCCCGCTCGCACCTAGTCCGATCCAAATCGCAATGCGTCACAAATCGCGTGGTATTCGATGCCCATATCCCTTCTCTCGCAACAAATCGATAACTCCATCGCGTTTTTCCCGTCCCCTGACAATCGAAAATCACAGTATTCGTTTTCACCTTCGCCGGATCAATCTTCAATCCCGGCATCGTCGCAGTCCCCTTCGCCAACAGCTGCGCGTTCTCATGATCCAAATGCAGTCGCCCCGGCGACTCCGTAACCGCAATCTCTCCCAGCGCAAATTCGCTCACGCTTCGCCTGCCATTGCTGCTGTACTGCGCTAAATGTGAAGTCCACAATCTCTCCCGCGTCTATGGTTTTTCCGAATACCCATCCAAACTATTACCTATACCACGCGCTTCGCTTGCCTGCGCAAACCTGCGATCCCGCCTTGCCCGAACCATTCCTCTGGTAGACTTCCACGCATGCGGCGCCGCCATTTCCTCACTCTGTCGGCCACGAGTCTTGGTGGAGTCCTCGTCTACACCCTCGATCACAAAGCTTCCCTACTCGCCGCCGAGCAAAAATCCCTTCGAGTCCCGCTTCGCTTCTTCACCGAAGCCGAAGCATTGATCATCGCTGCCGCCGCATCCCGCATCTTCCCTTCCGATGATTCCGGCCCCGGCGCAAAGGAAGCGGGCGTCGCCATCTACATTGACCGCCAACTTGCCGGCTCTTACGGCCGCGACCGTTTCCGCTACACGCAACCGCCTTTCGAAGACGCTCTGCCACAATTCGGCTATCAAGGAAAAGAAACGCCGCGCCAGATATATCGCGAAGGCCTAAAAACCCTAAAGGGTTTTCAACTCCTCTCTGCGGCAGGACAGGACAGCGCCCTACAAAAAATCGAATCTACCGTTTTCTTCTCTCTTCTTCGGCAAAACACCATCGAGGGCATGTTCTGCGATCCCATTCATGGCGGCAACGCCGGAATGATCGGCTGGCAACTCGTTGGCTTCCCCGGCCCTCGTATGACCAATTACGACGACGTTGACAAACATTTCGGGGAAGCTTTCCGCCCGCAGCCAACTAGCCTCGTCCAGGTCACCGGAAAGAAAGTCCGGCCCAGCGAGGATGAGCCATGAAAACTCTGCCCGCAGTAGACGCCGTCATCATCGGCGGCGGATGGGCTGGCCTGCTCATGGCCAAGGAACTCGGCTCGCGTACTGCTCTCTCTATCGTCGTTCTGGAACGCGGCGTGCCGCGGAAATCTTCCGACTACGCCGACGACATGGACGAACTCGATTACGCCATACGCCTTCGCATGATGCAGGACCTTTCGCAGGAAACTGTCACACTCCGTCACAATGCCAGCCAGCCCGCCGTTCCTCTCCGCCAACACGGTTCTTTCTTGCCTGGAGCCGGAGTCGGCGGCTCCGGTGAACACTGGAACGCACTCTGTCCCCGCTTTCTTCCTGACGTTTTCGAATTGCTCTCGTGCACTTCGGAGAAATATGGCGCGAAATCTTTGCCGGAAGATCACGCCATCCGCGACTGGGGCGTCACCTTTGACGAACTCGAACCCTTCTACACTCGCATCGACAAATTGCTCGGTGTCTCCGGCAAAGCCGGAAATATCAAGGGCACAAAAATCCCCGGCGGCAACATTTTCGAAGGCCCACGCAGCGAGGAATACCCCACTCCACCTACAAAGGTCTCCTATATTTCCACGCTCTTCCGCGACGCCGCAGATTCCCTCGGCTACCATCCGTACCCAACCCCGTCCGCAAACATCAGCCAGGCATATACCAACCCCGATGGCATAGCTCGCGGCGCATGCACTTATTGTGGTTTCTGCGGGCGGTTTGGCTGCATGGTCGGCGCGAAAGCTCAACCCACCAATGTCCTGCTCCCAGTCATCCATAAACACAAAAATATCGTCATACGAACCGGCGTCTGGGTGCGCCGCATTCTTTTCGATCCCTCTTCGCCTAAAGCGCGTGGCGTAAGTTACATCGACGCCGCCGGCGAAGAAATCTTTCAGCCCGCCTCACTTGTCTTCCTCTCCTCCTGGACCTTCAACAACACTCGCCTCCTCCTTCTCTCCCGCATCGGTGAGCCGTACGACCCCGCCACCGGCCGCGGCACGGTCGGCAGCAATCTCACTCATCAAGTCAGCATCACCGCGGCCAATGCTTTCTTCGAGAAACCTCTGAACCGCTTCATGGGTTCTGGCTCCGCTGGATATTTCATGAGTGATTTTGATGGCGACGTCTTCGATCACAGCTCTCAACCCTTCCTGCGGGGCGGCTGCTTGGGCGTGCGCGCCTACGGCTACCAGCCGATCGGCAGCTTCGGCCTCCTCCCACGCTCAATAAAAGCCTCGTGGGGCTCGGAATGGAAAAAAGCCGCGGTCTCCTACTACGATCGCACCTCTGGCGTAGGGTTCACGGGCGAGCATCTGGCCTACAAGGGCAACCACATGGATTTGGATCCCAGGTACAAAGACAAACTTGGCGACCCACTGCTTCGCCTTACCCTGGATTGGCGGGACAATGAAAGAAGAATGACGGAATTTGCAGCCACTAAGGCCGTCGAACTAGCCCGCGCAATGGGCGCAAAAGAAATCGACGCCTTCAAAGGTCTCGGCAGTTATGACTCCACTCGCTATCAAACCACACACGTTCAGGGTGGAACGATCATGGGCGCTGACCCAACTCGCTCCGTGGTGAACCCCTACCTCCAGCACTGGCAACTGCCGAATCTTTTCGTTCTTGGTGGCTCCACCTTTCCGCAGAACGCCTCCATGAATCCTACTCCCACAATTCTTGCCTGCGCGCTACGCACTGCCGACGCCATCGTCAATCGCTACCTAAAATCCCCTAGTCCCCTCGCTTGAGGGTGACCTGTCCCCATCCTCACGGTACTGGGCCGGCGTATCAAATAAACCCTCGAACTAAAAAGATACTGGAAGAGAGCATCAGCTTTTACACAGAAAGCCGTCTTCACGCCCGCGCCGTCTGAGGCCGTCGCACAATCTCTCCCAACGCCACCAGCGCCCGCTCGCATCTCGCCCGATCCACGTCGCAATGAGTGACGAACCTCACCGAATATAGCGCCGTGTCCAGCGCCCAAATCTCTTTCTCCCGCAAAAGGTCGCACAACTCCACAGCGTTCTTCCCAGTACCCTCGCAATCAAAAATCACTATATTGCTCCGCACTTTCTCCGGATCAATCTTCAACCCCGGCATCGCCGCGATTCCCTTCGCCAATAACTGCGCATTCTCATGATCCACATGCAGGCGCCCCGGCGATTTTTCCAAAGCAAGCAACCCCGCCGCCGCCAACACCCCCGCCTGCCGCATCCCTCCGCCAAACATCTTCCGGTAAATTCGCCCTTTCTCAATAAACGCGCCCGATCCCACAATCATCGACCCCACCGGCGCTCCCAATCCCTTCGACAGACAAAACATCACTGAGTCCACATTCTTCGTCATCGCCGCAACACTCTCGCCCAGCGCCACCGCCGCATTAAAAACCCGCGCTCCATCCAAATGCACTTTCAGTCCCGCCTCGAGCGCATGCCCGCAAATCTCATCCACCGCACTCGTCGCGTACAGCGTCCCGCCCGCCATATTGTGCGTATTCTCAAGACAGATCAGCGCCGTCTGCGAGTCGTAGTAAATCTTCGGCCGAATCACCGCTTCAATCATCTTCCACGAAAGTATCCCGTCGACACCCCGCGCGATCCGCGGCATACAACCCGCAATCGCCGACATCGACGCCAACTCATACAAATTGACGTGGCTCTTCTCGTCGCAAATCACCTCGTCGCCGTGATGCGTCCACGTCGTAATCGCAATCAAATTCCCCATGCAGCCGGTCGGCACAAAGAGCGCCGCCTCTTTCCCAAAAATCTCCGCCGCCCGCCGCTCCAACTGGTTCACCGTCGGGTCTTCGCCATACACATCGTCCCCGACCTCCGCCTCCGCCATCGCCCGCCGCATCTCGGCCGTGGGCCGCGTCACCGTATCGCTCCGCAAATCCACAACGTTCTCCAACGAAGTCACTCCGTCCGGATCACTCCGTTGTCCACTTTTCGCAATCGTCCCGCTCATCTTCTTCTCCGTGTCCTCTGCGCACTCCGTATAAAAACCCCGCTTCAACCGAACCGACGTCATTCCATGTAGCGGATTACCTCATCAACTCAACAAACACCTCATTCGAAACACTCAACTTCGCCGGCGCAAGCCGTAGAACATCCCCGTCCCTCTCCAGCAGCCCTGCTGCTTGCAATCCCTCAAATCGTGTACCTAGACCGACGCCGTACTCCCTCTCAATTCTTCCTACATCGATCCCATCCAACTGCCGCAACCCCAAAAACAATTCCTCCTCCAAGGCACTCTCCCTTGTAACAGCTTCCAGTTGTTCCGCCGGCAACCGTCCTGACTCAATCGCCCCTACATACTCCGCCGCGTCATGCGCATTCGCCCATCGCTGCGTCCCCGAAAACGAGTGCGCCCCAGCCCCAAATCCCCAATACGCCTCCCGCCTCCAATACTTCAAATTATGCTTCGACTCCAATCCCTGCTTAGCCCAATTCGAAATCTCGTAATGGTGATACCCCCGCTCCTCCAAAAACGCGCAAGCCGTCTCATAAAACTCCGCCATCGAATCATCGGTGGGCACCGCGCCCGCGCTATACCGCGTCCCACTTTGCAGAATCTCCAGCCCCAACCGGCTCCCCTCATCCACCTCCAACAAATAAACCGAGACGTGCTCCGGCCCCAGCTTTCCCAACTCCTCCAGCGATTCTCTCCAACTCTCTCGCGTCTGGTGCGGCAACCCCGCAATCAAGTCAAAACTAATATTCCGAATCCCCACTTCTCGCAGAATTTCCGCCGCCCGATAAATATCCGCCCGCCGATGCATCCGCCCCGCCGCCATCAACTCCTTATCCGAAAACGATTGCACTCCAAAACTAACCCGGTTAATCCCCACTGCGACCCACGCCGCAGCCTTCACCCCATCCACGGTCTCAGGATCCGCCTCTAGCGTCACCTCACTCAATTCATTCACAAAAGTCTCGCGAATCGCATCCATCATTCGCTGCAGCAGCCCTGGTTCCAACAAACTAGGCGTCCCTCCGCCAAAATAAACCGTATCCACCACGCCCGCGAGCCCGCAGGTAGGGGAGGGGCTTGCCCCTCCCTCTTCCCGCTCGCCACTCGTCACTCGCCGCTCACCACTTCCCCAATGTATTCCCGCTTCTTCCTGAAAACGTCGCCACCCCCGAATCTCCTGGCAAATCGACTCCACGTATGGCGCAAACCGCCCCGAAGACACCACCCCTGTATGAAAATTGCAATACGTACACTTCGTCTGGCAAAACGGCACCTGAATGTAGATACCTAGCTTGTTCATCGAAAAAACTCTAACACACCCGCTATAAGCAACGCGCAGCCTCAGTTCTCTTTCACTAGATAAATTCGCCGGTACACTGTTCCGTCCGCAAGACTCAGAGCCCCTTCCATCTTCTTGCCTTCAATTGTCATTCGGATCGGCGGCTTTTCCGTTTCCAATACCTTCTTCTTCTCATCGAACTTCCATTCTCCGCTGCCCATCACGATTTCCTTACCGTCCACAACTTTGCTCGCCGTAGCCGTAAACCAGTTCGGCCGACCTGAAATTGCTGAGAAGCGGTAGACATAAATCTCGTCATGGCACGCACTATTCTTATCCGTGCAAATCGAATGCCCGCGCCATACCCCCACGATCGTTGTTTGCACGTCCTCGGCTTGCACATTTGCTGGTGCGTTCTGCCACACACCAGTACAGATACCAGCCCATGTCAACATCATCATGCACACGAACTTCGTGACGCTCATAAACCTTCCCGCGATCTCAACTCGGATCTCCTACAACTTTCACCCACATCTTCCTCTCCCTTGGCCCATCAAACTCGCAAAAAAACACCCCCTGCCATTGCCCCAATACAAGCTTTCCCTCCTCTACAAAAATCATTTGCGATGTTCCCGTCATAACCGCCTTTGCGTGTGAATCCGAATTCCCCTCCGCATGTCGGTAAGATCCAGACCTCGGCACCAACTTCTCAAACACCCCCTCCAAATCCGTCGCCACATCCGGATCAAAGTGTTCGTTAATCACCACTCCCGCCGTCGTATGCGGCACATATACGTAGCACACCCCAGACGCCACTCCTGCCGTAGCCACCGCCCGCTTCACCGCGTCCGTCACATCTACAAGCTGCGTCCGCCGCACCGTCTTGACTCGCAAGACTTCCATCGTCTCTCCCCCGAAATCTCACAAATTCTATCACTAGGCCGCGAGCCCCGGCCCATTCCCACTCTCGGTTCACCTCCAGTCCACCCACGGTTCACCCCCTGTGCATTGTCACTTTCTCGTTTCTAAGCGAAAGTGCACATCGTCATCCAACACCACCTTACTTGGCCCACCACCAAGTAAGAACAACGGCGGCTCCGCCTCATCCCAGATCGGGGCCGCCGTTCAAAAAAATCAGGAGGGTGCCGTGCAAAGCCAGCTGATGGATTCCGGACGTAAATGGCTATGGGGATTTCTTGCGGTAATCGCGCTGGCGCAACTCTATGTCGTTCGCGAGCTCCTTGCTGCCTTTGCCATCTTCGCTCTCGGCTTTGCCGCGCTAGCCTTTATCGTCGTCAGCCTTTACATGCTTCAAAAATCCTGGGAGCTGGCCATGGCGAGCATTTCCGCCTTCCGCCGCCCCGTCATCAACATCGCCCGTGTCTCCAACATGACGTCTGTGGGCAACATGACCGCCGTTGGCCAGGAAAATCAGAAAGCTGCCTAATCCGGCAGCCAACGAAACGCTTTCGCGCTCTTCCGCACTACGAGTTAGGCACCTCTCCTTTTAACTTAGGTGTGCGGAGCAAGCAATGAAATCAGCTCGTAATAGAAATAGGAAGCCGTGAAATTCAGGAGCGCACGAACACCTCAGGTGAGTTGGCCGCCCAGCCTCTCCCTCTCAACGACGTGCCGCCGCTCCGGGGAGCCCGTTTTGGTACAGAAACCGTCCTACTCCCGTCGCGCTCTGACTCGCCTTCCAGCCTCGGAAGACATCTGGGTCTGCTGGCGCTGCAATGGCCGCGACGACATCTCCCGCGTCCTCGACATCAGCATCGATGGCCTTTTCATCCAAACTCCGCACGTCAAACTTAAAGAAGGCATGCCCGCCAAACTTGACTTCCTCGTTCAGGAAGGTCGCATTAAAGCCGACGCCGTCATTCGCCACGTAAAAGGCGGCAACGGCAGCGGTCTTGGGCTTCGCTTTATCGCCGTCGCCGACGAGGATCGTCAACGACTCAAGGCCATGCTCTCCAGGCTCCGCACCCATCACAACCGCTCCTAGTCCCGACCGGGGCGCAATGTCGCATTGGAGTAAGCCGTTGGCCCCATCGCGCGCTGCCGTCAGTCGCTCAAATCCAGTAAACCGCAGCTCCGCCCACCAGAGCTGCCCAACTCACCACCACCCACGGTGGCAACTTCCATGCTACCAACCCCACGAACGCCCCCAGCACCACCGCGAAATCACCCGCCCGGTGCACGCTACTTGTCCATACAGGCGTATACAACGCCGCCAACAGAATCCCCACCACACTCGCATTCACGCCAGCAAACACCGACCGTGTCTTGGTACTCCCACGCAGTGCATTCCAAAATGGCAGCACGCCTACCACCAGCAGCAATCCCGGTAGGAAGAGCGCGACAAGTGCCACAGCATCCTTGCCCAAATCTGCTGTGCCCCAGCCTGCGCCAACTTGCCGTATCAACTCTTCATCAGTCGCACATGGTAACTGAACGGCCGCTCAATCACTCGCTCCACACTCCACCCTGCCTGCTCACAAAGCCCACGAAACCCCTCCATCGTCCGCGGCCTCGTAGCCACCCGGCTCGCAATAAGCGAAGCTCGCACCACCGCCCCATCCCGTGTCACCGACCCCACAACTAGCGAATCGCGCGGCGTTCCTGCACGCAGGGCCTTCAGATTCGCAACTATCTCCCCGTCCGAACCATACTCGAACAAGCCTCCCTCCGACGAAATCCCGCACGCCGCGCCGCGAACCTCCAATTCTTCAAGCAACTCCACCAATCGCCCCGCGTCTGACCACGCATACTCACAATGCCGGAACTCCACCCTGACTCCGCTCAACGGCCCACCATCCTCGCACAGCCCTTCCACAGCCTTCCGCCCAAACTCCGGTCCCCGCGCATCTTGATCCAGCAAGATAATCCCTACCTTACGACCCGCCAACTTGTCCACTTTCCCCTCATGCAGACGAATCAATGCATTCCAGGAATCCGCCCCCGGCCCACCCGCAACATTCACCAGACACACTCTGCGTCCGGGTTCCACCTCTGCCACTCGCCCCACTCCCTCCGCCAGCAATTGCGCCATATCCTGCAGCCTTAACCGCGCCGCAAACGCAGGAAATGACGCCGCAATCCTCCGGTCAATCGGCGTAGCCCATTCCCCCAAATGCTCCGGCCCCAGCTTCAAATAATATGTCGTCAGCCCATCCAGAAACGTCCCCGACGCCGCCATCAGCGCCCGCCCGAGCTTCGAATTCCGCAACGCCTCCCGCACCGCTTCCGGCAACTCCTTCCACTGCTCCGCCTCCAAAATATATTTCTCCACTATTGCCGCCAGCTCTTCCTCAGTCGCCGTAACCGCAAACGCTTCATTCGTCACATCGATCACCGCCGTTTCCGCGCCATCCGCCGTCCTCACGTACACAATCCCTTTCGGCATGCCATCCTCCAAAGTGAAGTCACGTCCCATAGCCAGGTTATCTGTCGATATCCAACAAACTCCCTTTACTTATTATATCACATTTATGCCACTTTTTCAAGAAACAGCGTCATTATTCCAGCCCGCGCACCCAAAGCCTCTTGCCAAATAAATCACAATTCAGACATCCACACCCCCGCGCCTAGCTTCAACGATCACGCCTGTGACGCCAGTCACCCCTGAGCGTGACTCCTCACACCGCATCCCCAAACACCCGAGGAACATCCTAAAGGTGGTTTTTAAAGACTAGCTGGCAGCCTGAACAGAAACTCTGGCGCGTCTTTCGTGTGCATGTCTATTTGGAAATGGTGAACGCCGAAACAAAGGCCAGAAGCTCCTTCGAGCTCGCACGGCCGCCGTCCAGGAAAGGGGGAGGTACTATGCGTCGCAGAATCTCCATTGACCCCGTTAGTCTGGCGGCTGTTTTTCTATCGCTTGTCATTCTACTTTTCTCCGCGCTTGGTTCTAGGACAACTGCATCCAACGCAGTCGTTGACGAGACCCTCTCAGCTTCGCCAGCGGAACAAAACCAGGCGGTCGAAAGATCTGAATCCCAGACTCCTCTCGACCCACAGTTGAAACCGGTCCTGGAAAAGTTGGCCGCCGCGGGCATTGCTCATGCAACTTCCGTCGAGGACGTGCGAAGAGCCTATCTCTTCTACCCGAAGCTTTCCGGCACTCCCGAACATGTCTTCCGAGTGGAAGATCGTCAACTCCCCGGCCCAGTCGGGAATATCTCCGCTCGCATCTACATCCCCAACTCGGCCGCCGACTTACCGCTCTTTGTCTTTTTCCATGGGGGCGGTTTCGTGGCAGGAAGTCTCGATACCCACGATACGCCGCTGCGCGCCGTCACAAACCGTTGCGGATGTATCATCGTTTCCGTCGCGTATCGCCTTGCCCCGGAAAATAAGTACCCCGCCTCCATCGAAGACGCTTACGCCGCCACCAAGTGGGTCGCGGAACACGGCACTGAAATCGGCGGCGATCCCCATCGCGTCGCCGTAGGCGGCGACGGCTCGGGTGGAAATCTCGCGGCCGCAGTTACACTTATGTCTCGGGACCGTGGGACCCCTCATCTCACTTTTCAGCTCCTGATCTATCCCATGCTGGATGCCACGATCATGCGCCCCAGTTGGTGGACGGAATCCGGCAATGCTATCGTGTCACGGGAATCCAAGAATGAGATTCTTGGCTTGTATCTGCCTATCACGGGGAATCTGAGAGATCCGCTCGTCTCCCCGATTTTCGCAGATACGCTGAAGAACCTGCCTCCGGCACTGATCATCACCGATCAAGATGATCCTATGCGCGACGAAGGAGAAGAGTATGCCGGACGCCTGACGCAGGACGGTGTTCAGGCAAAGCTCTCCGCTTATCCCGGCATGATTCATGGTTTCTTTTTGATGGCCGGCGATCTCGACGCAGGAAAAAAGTGCATCGCTGAAGTCGGTGCCGCCCTAAAAAACGCGTTCAAAACCACCTAACAGGAACTCCATTCTCCACACTCGCCGGTTTCGCGACGGAACCTCGCAATTAATCGGTCTACATAGCATTTCAGAAGGATTTACTGCAGAACTGCCTTCAGTTGCCGCACAGCCTCAGGGATTCCCTCGACCGGCACTCCACCAAAACCCAAAATGAACCCCTGCCGAACTCTCTTCCCCAAATACGCAGGCGAAAGCGGCCACAACCACAACTTCTGTCCAGCGGCCCGCGCAGCAATCTCGCCGTCCCGACACCCTCGCGGCAACGTCACAGTGAGATGCAAGCCAGCCTCAGCACCGTGCATCTCCAACATTTCTCCGAATTCCTGCCGCAGGCAACGGACCAACTCCTCTCGCCGCTCGCCATAGGTCACCCTCATCCTCCGCAAATGCCGCGAAAAATGCCCTTCATGAATGAAATCCGCCACCACCGCCTGAAGTTGGTGCGCCGGGCTTACATCCATCGCGTGCCGAACCGCCAAAAAGTGTTCTACCAAGTCGGCCGGAATCACCACGTACCCCATCCTCAGCGCAGGAAACAAAACCTTGCTGAATGTCCCGACATAAATCACCCGCGACGAATGATCCAGTCCCTGCAGCGAGGCGATCGGCTTGCTGTCGTAACGATATTCGCTGTCATAGTCGTCCTCAATAATCCAGGCGCCCGCCCGCTGCGCCCACTCCAGCAGTTGTATCCGCCGCGAAGCGCTCATTGTCGCCCCAAGTGGATACTGGTGCGAAGGCGCCACGAACGCCGCTCGCGCCTTGCCACACAATCTGATCCCCGCTGCTACGTCCAAACCATCTTCATCCACCGGCACGGGCACCAATCGGCAACCTGCCGCCGCCAGAATATGAAGTGTCAACCAATATCCCGGCTCTTCCACCCACACCGGGCTCCCCGCCTCAAGTAAAACCCTCGACGAAATATCCAGCGCCTGCTGCGATCCGGTCACTATCATGATCTGCTGCCATTCGCACCTTACAGATCGCGCCGCCCTCAGATATGCCCCAATCGCTTCGCGCAGATCTCTCCATCCCATGGGATCGCCATAATCCAGCGCTCTTAGGTGCAATTTTCGCCAGTACCGCGCGGCAAGCTTTGACCATACAGGCATCGGAAAGACTTCCACCGCTAATTGGCTGACGTTGAAGGCTCCCTTGCCACCCACCCACGCGGGCCGCTCATACCGAGGAATCGCCGACGCACGTCGCGCCACCGGTCGCGCCACCCTGCGCAGCTGCTCCGGCCGCGCGCTCCTCTCTTCTGCCGCCGTCGGCACACCCGGCAGCGAACTTGACACAAACGTTCCCGAACCCGCCCGGCTCCGAAAATATCCCTCCGCCAGAAGCTGCGCGTAGGCGTTCAGCACCGGAATCCGCGAAATCCCCAATTCCGCGGAGAGCGCTCGCGTGGATGGTATCCGCTCTCCTCCGCGTAGCCCGCGCCCGACAATCGCCTCGCGAAACGCGTCATAAACCTGCAAGTACAGCGGCTTACCCGCCTTCCGGTCCACACGAATCAGCGGTGACAAACCGCTCGCCGTTTTCTTCATTCTCAAATCATAGTGGTCACATCGATTCCGCTTCAAGTGGATATTGTGCCAGACCACTTTTTGCGCCACATTTAACCAAATGCTGGCACCTGCGCTCACTCTCGCGGCCTTCTTCATCCCGGGACCAGTCTTCTGGCCCTACTTCCTCGGCTTGGCACTTCTCGCCATCGGCCTCCCTTTCGTCCTCAAGTACGACGTCCCCCAAGCTCGTGGCCTCGACAAGCTCATGCCCTTCGGTCGCCTCTTCTACGCCATCCCCATTGCCGTCTTCGCCGGAGAACACTTCACTGTCGTCAAGTTCATGGCCCCCATGGTCCCTTCTTGGATTCCTGCGCATCTTTTCTGGATTTATTTCGTCGGTGTGGCCCTCGTCGCCGCTGCCCTGAGTATCGTTGTCAAGAAATACGCACAACTGAGTGCAACGCTCTTCGGCATCATGATGTGCTTATTCGTGGTCTTGATTCACATTCCAAGGGTCGCCGCTAACCCCCGCGACAGGTTTTCCTGGGCCGTCGCTCTAAGAGAACTCTCGTTCAGCGGCGGCGCCTTCGCCTTCGCTACCACCCAAAGCAAAACACCTCGGCCCGCAAACGCCACGCCGCCCCTGTTGACCCTTGCCCGCTACCTCGTCGCCATCACCACTCTGTTCTTCGGTGTCGAGCACTTCCTCCACCCTGACTTCGCTCCCGCCGTCCCCCTCGAAAAAATCACTCCCTCCTGGATTCCCCTCCGCCTCTTCTGGTCCTATCTGGCCGGAGCAGTCCTTCTTGCCGCAGGCGCCTGCCTTTCGGTAAACAAAAAAGCCCGCTCCGCCACAACTTATCTCGGCATCACTATCCTGCTCATAATCTTGGTGATTTATCTCCCCATCGAAATCTCAATCCCCTCCGATATCGGCAAAGGCCTTAACTATATTGCTGACACCATGATGTTCTGCGGCGCAGTCCTGCTCCTCGCCGACGCTCTTCCAAAGGAGGATCTCACGCATGTTTGAAAACACCGCACCATCGATTCTGGCCCCTCTCCCCCAAATGGAGAGCCCCCGAACAAATCCGTCCAGAATCGCCATCAAAGCCAATCGCAAAATCCTATTTATCGATCCCACCGAGGTCCTAACCGTGGAAGCTCAGGGCAACTACGTTTTGCTCCAGAGCCTCTCGGGTCCCGCTTTTCTTCTCCGCCAATCCATCTCCGCCGTCGCTGAAAAACTCCTCCCCTACGGATTCGTCCGCATTCACCGCTCGGCTCTGGTCAACTCCGCATTTGTCGAGGAAATCCACCCGCTGACCACCGGAGAATCCGTTGTGCGCATCAAAGGCGGAAAGGAATTCCATGTCTCTCGTACCTTCCGCAGGAATCTCCACTCCATCACCCCGCTCTGGCTCGGTACAGACGGTTTCTCTTCAGAGTGCCCCTCCAGCCCATCCAGAAACCATCGAGTTCCTTCAAGTCGGAGTAGGGATCATGATCACTCACAACCCCCTCCACGGATCCGGACGAGCGGATTTCCCGCATCCGGCTCTTGCCTTAGGTGACGACGCCCATGCGACGCAGAGGATAGGGATGACAGACGATAGGCACAGGCAGCCAGCGGTTGATGAGGCGCCGCATGCGATCCCAGAGTACGCGGCCGTTCTGGCTGCGCCTCGACAGCGCACGATGCCAGAGCCGTCCAACTTGGAATCGAAAGATCCACAGCGCGTTTTGGTTCAGGGGCACTCCGTAGTACCGGATGTGTCCGCGCACCACCGCTTGCAACCACTTGCCTACTTCGGGAACGGGTTCATGCATCCGTCGCTGAAGTTCGGCTTTCACCTCGTTCAGCTTCGTCTGCAGTCTCTTGCGGATCGTTTGCCGCAGCACCGTAAACCGTCCGTTACTCCTTTTCTTCACGCAGATGTGCGTAAAGCCAAGAAAGTTGAACGTCTCCGGTTTCCCTTCTCCACGCCACTGTCGTTGGTCGATCGCATACGGACCAAACTCCAGCAACCGCGTTTTCTCGGGATGCAGTTCCAGGTTGAACTTTCGCATTCGTTCCGTAAGTTCTGCCCGAAACTGATCGGCATCCGCTTTGCTGTTAAAGCCCACCACAATGTCGTCTGCGAATCGCACCACGATCACATCGCCGTGCGCGCGCTTCTGACGCCATGCTTGGACCCACAGGTCGAATACGTAATGAAGGTAGACGTTCGCCAAAAGCGGCGAGGCACTTCCGCCCTGGGGCGTCCCTTCCTCCACTCGTGTCCGTTTCCCATCCTCCAGCACGCCGGCATTCAGCCATTTCTGAATGAGCCGCACGACGCGCCGATCTGCAATCCGATGCTCGACGAACTTCACGAGCCATTCGTGGGACAGCCCATCGAAAAAGCCCTTGATGTCCAAATCGAGCACCCAGTTCACTTTTCTCGTCAGCAGTCCCGTGTACAGTGCATCCAGCGCTTGATGCTGGCTGCGCCCTGGCCGGAACCCGTACGAAAACCCGAGAAAGTCCGTTTCGTAAATGGCGTTCAACACCTCGACCGTAGCCCGCTGGACGATCTTGTCTTCCAGCACCGGCACTCCGAGCGGTCTTTGCCGCCCGTCGGTCTTGGCGATATACACCCTACGCACCGGCTTCGCTCGGTACGCTCCTCGCTTCAGCCTTTCGGAAAGGTCCTGGAGATTCCTCTCCAGTTCTTCTCCGTAATGCCGCCACGTCTCCCCGTCCACACCGGGCGCGGCTTCCTTCTTCAAACGGAAGTAGGCCATGCGCAGTGTTTCCAGGTTGTAGATGTGGTGCAGAAGCGCTGTGAACCGCAACTTCTTATCCTTTCCTGCTGCTTGACGTACCCGCTCCAGCGCACTGGGCGCGTCTTTCCGGCTCGGTGTCCGGGACGCGTTTTGCTGTGGCAGGTTCCCTTTGGCCAAACCCCTTCCCTCCATCCCCTCCTCCGCCGGTTGCCCGGCGTTGTTCAGGGACTTCCCAGGTACAGTGGGTCTGTCCGACTTCCCAGGTCCGTTCGTCATCGGCGTACGTCCTTAGACTTCCCGACACGTCCCAAGGCAACTGCGGCCTTGGGCGGACTTGGGATCTCCCGGTTCCCATGCGAGGTGCTTGCGTACGTGCACGGGGTCTCTGACCGCGCGGGACTCTGGCACACCTCGCGATATCGGTGCACCCGATGGGGCCTTCCGCTTTCTCCTACAGCGTCGGCGTCCCGGAGGAAGTTTCTTACGCGGCTGAATACCCGGCCCGCACATTCCCCTGTCAACGCTTCGACGCTGCCCTTGCGAGCAGCTCCGCATGACTCGGGGCCGATGTGGGTCGCTGATCCACTTTCGTATGACTTTTGCATTCACTACACCTCGCCGGTTTAACCGGCGCACAGGAGTTACGAAAATGAAAAAAACGCTGCCTCTTCTAGCCTTCGCGATGCTTTTGTTTACAACCTCAGAGGCAAATCCTCATCTCGCCGCCATGCCACAGCCTGCCCCCGCGCAAGCCGAGCGCACTCCCGTTCTGGTCGAGCTATTCACTTCCGAAGGTTGCTCGACCTGCCCTCCAGCCGACATCCTTCTCGGCAAGCTCGCTTCCCTCCAACCTATTGCCGGCGCTGAAATCATCGCCCTCGAAGAACACGTCGACTACTGGAATCACGATGGCTGGGTCGATTCCTATTCCTCCCCCGATTGGACCGTCCGCCAGCAGGAGTACGCCGCCCATTTCAAAACCAAATCTCCCTACACTCCCCAAATGATTGTCGACGGCCTTTCCCAGTTCGTCGGCACGAATGCCCGCGAGGCCCAGGTCGCCATCCAGGAAGCCCTCCAGCATCCAAAAGCTCAAATCACCATCAACGCGGAATCCACTACGAAATCAGACGCCTCCCGCATCGAAGTCCATGTCGGCAATCTCTCCGGAGCTTCCATCCAGGAGCCAGCCGATGTCTGGGTCGCAGTCACCGAATCCAACCTCGAAACCGCCGTCAAGGCCGGTGAAAATGCCGGCAAAAACGTGCAACATGCTGCCGTCGTTCGCTCGCTGCACAAAATCGGAGCCGTTCAGGCCAAGGACTCTTCCCCGTTCGTCGCCACTCAGCAAATCAAATTCAAATCCAATTGGAAAACAGAAAATTTGCGCATCGTAGTCTTCGTCCAGGAACGCAAGAGTCTCCGCGTTCTAGGTGTCGCCTCCGCCCGCGCCGTCAGTTAGACTCAAATTGCAAATGGATCGGTAGACTTCCTGCAGGAAAAGAAGAACCAGTAGCACACCCTTGTTTCTCGCCGTATTTCTAAAACGTGCAGAAGGCCGCACTACTTAATCCGGAACGACACCTCAATCGGAACCACCGTCGCCACCGGATTCCCGTCCGGCCCATTCGCCGGCCGGAATTGCCAATTTCTCACCGTTTCCATCGCACTCGCTTCTAATCCGTAGCCCGCCTTCCTCAGCACGGCAATGTTCTCCGCTCGGCCATCCGCATTCACCACGACCTGCAAAACCACCACGCCGCTGAATTTCGCCGCCCTCGCTGCGTCCGTGTAGCTCGGCTCCGGGCAATACACGCACTTGGGCACCGTCACGCCTCCCACTCCCGCACGCGTCATACCGGACCCATTTAAAGTCAGCACTCCGCTCGTCGCCGCTCTTTCATCCGCCCCACCCGGACCTTGCGCCACCTGCGTCGAACCCGATTCGTTCACCACCTTATAGTCCTCTCCAATAGCAAACTGCGCCGCGTCCGGCTCCTCTCTCACCAGCTCCGTCACCCGCACCGTCTGTACTCCGTGCCGCGGATCTGTCCGCTTCGTCAGCAAATTCAGCCGTAGCTCCGCCGCATACCAATACTCCGTCACAATCGTCAGCGGTCGATCATTTCCCAAGGCTCCCGCCGCGAACGTCTGGGTTACCCGGGTACCCTTCACCGGCAACCCCTCCATCGTATCCGTCCCAATCTCTTCCTTCGTCAACTCGGGTTTTGTCGTTCCTGCCGCTGGCGCCAGTTGCGCCGCTGCTGCATTCACCCACTGTCTGGCCACCTTGGTGAGCGGAAACAAATCCGTTCTTGTCTTCGTCGCCGGATCGTACAGCTCCACGCGCGTCAGCTTCGGCTCCTCGCCTTCCGCCGCAATCCAATTCCTCATCTCGTTATGCGTCCGTCCCGACGAGTCCCGCGCATCCAGGTTGTACGTCTTGCGCGTAATTTGCGTCCCGTCCTGCAGTTGGCTCACCGTCTCCAACTCCACCTTCGCCGAAAACGGCAACCCGCGCACCGCCGGTATGCGCAACCCATACACCCATTCCGTAACGCGTCCCTCGCCCGGCACACTCACAGCCCCAGAATTCGTATTTTGTGCATGAATCAAAACAGGAAGGCCCATCAAACCGCTTACGACCGCAAGGCTCAGTGCAAAGCGCCTCATAGTTACACCGCCATATATCAGACCGCAATTACATCCGTAGTTACAGCCGCCGCTCCCCACAATCCTACCACCAAGCGATTAAGCCGTCCGTAATTTCTCCGTGGAAGCGATGCGTTTGGCATACCTAAAGCCAACGCACTCATCTTTCGCGTCTTCTAGTTGCTCTTCTTGTTCCATTCCGCTGCCACCGCCGGCGGCAAGCTATCCAGGTGCTTCAGAAACGTCACCGCCTTCCATATCTTTTCATCCGAAACATCCTTCCCCGCTGCATCCTTCCCGAATTGCCCGTCCCACCAGAACATTCCCGTGTACCGCACGCCATTTTTGATAATCCAGAAAAGTTGCTCGTCCGGCTTCCGCGGTGGATGTAGCGCAAAAACCGGCGGAATGGGATACAAAATGGCTTCCGCTTCCCGCTTGGCCGCATTGCTTGGCTCCCCATGGCAACCCGCGCAATCTCCCTTGAAAATCTTCATCCCTTGCATCAAGTTTTCCTCGGTAGGTGCAATCGGGTTCACAAGCTTCGGCGCCCGCCGCGCCGCCGCCCGGTCCAGCGCCAAATGCCCTAACGCCGATTCCACCGCCGTTGGTGTCCCCCTCGCCCCCACCTCCAGCCATCCCATCCAAGCCGCCGCAAACGTCCCCATTGGAATCGTCAGTATCCCCACAACAAATCCCACCACGAATTTCTTCATATCCGCTCCCACTCTCGATCATGTTAGGGATGACTTCGAGGCCCGACGACGTCCCGCTGCCCGTTTTGACGGCTATTCGCCAAAACAGTGAGTCGCCCAAAACATCCCTTGAGTCTTTTTTTGCGGCAATAGAGGCGCGTGGCGCAACCTTTGGATTTTGGTTTATCCAAGGTGCTGGTTTTGGCGCTTTCCTACTCGCGAATCCGTATGCGGTTCACTTCGACAACCACCAGCTTTCCGCGAAAATATTCCATCGCCGAATGCTCCTTCAAATACCCAGTTAGCCTCACCATCAACTGATCGAGCACCTCGGCGTGATTGCGCATTTGAATCGCTACGATTCCCTTGAAGTTCTTCGGAGGGTAGGTCACGATGTCCGCAAAATCGCCATTCATTGACAGCAAAATCGCGTCTATTTCTTGAGTCTTGGCTATCACAACCTTATCCGGCGATTCCACCGGCAAAATATCTCTTAGCCGCACAACCTCATGGTCGGCATCTCGGAGCGTTTGAATGATTGTATTGGAGATTTAGTGGTCGGCCAGGAACCGCAAAGCCATCAGACAACGGCCTCAAACTCGGACAGCTCGCGTGCGTAGTCCAGGCACGCGGCTATCTGTTCGTTCGTGAGATCAGGATAATCGGCCAAAATATCCGCGGCAGTCTTCCCCGCTGCCCAGTGGCCCAACACGAGCCCGACGGGTATGCGCGTTCCCTTGATCCGCGGCTTTCCATGCCTCTGCGTTAAGCTCTCTGCTTCGTTTCACTCTTTTTACTCTTTCGCAAAAAAAAACAAAAATAACTCCCCTCTTTTCATACTCTTCCACACACTTCCAAAAAGAGTGTTTCCACAACTCTTTTCCCGTCAATCACTTCCGCACTCTTTTGCAAACACCGGGGGGGAGGGGCCAACCGGGAGGGAACATCAGCCTCAGGGAAGGTACGCCAGCAGCATTGCTGCCAAGTCGCCGGCGCCTACCGAATGCGTTTCGGCTACTTACTACTCACTGTTCACTACTCACTTTCTTCTACGGAATCCGTAAAATCTTGTGCTCTTTCTGTTTCGCGCTGGCCGCCAACGCCTGCAACTCCTTCAACCCGCCCATCCCCCAGCTCGCGAGGAACGGCAGAAAGCACAACTCGCGCGACTGCAGCATCTTGTGGGGATAGAGCAATGACTCCAGAAACTCTTCATGCGCCGCAATCAACCCGGCCTTCAGCGCCTGCGCCTTGCCTGTCTTCCGCTTCAATTTCTCCAGTTGGAACGCAATTTTCTTTTGCGCCGTCTCCACCGCCCCGCTCAGCGTCGGATCCAGCCGCACAATCTGCTTCTTCAACTGCGCCAGCGTCTTCGCGCTTTCTTTCACGCTCTTGTCGAAATTCTTGCCTAGCGTCGGTGGCACGCTCGACGTTTCCATCTTGCTCCGCAGCTCTTGCGACCCGCGCCATACATCTTCGACTTTCAATCCGTAGCGCCGCAGCAGTTTTTCCGCTTTCGCGTCCAAAATCGTGTACGCCGCGCGCGGTAGAATCACCGTCATGCGCCCCAGCAACTTCTTATAAATCACTTCCGCTTGCGCGAAATACGCAATTTCCGCCGGCCCCGCCACGTACGCCGCCGTCGGCAACAGAAAATCCTGCAAAACAGGACGGAGCAGCGCATTGGGACTAAACTTCTCAGGCTCGGCTTTCACGGCGCGGACCAATTCTTCCTTGGTCCAGCTCTGCTCGCCGCACACAAACTTTCCACCGCTCGCGGCGATTGGCTGCCTCTTCCCGCCTCGCATGCCGAAAAGCAACGTGCTTCGCGACGTTACTTTCACTTGCGCCGCAAATCCCGCCTTATCCAATTCCTTGCCACGCGCCAACAGAGCTTCATTCAATTCTTCGCGGTCTTCCACCGCCTCGACCAAAACATCTCCCGCCACGCGGTGCAATCGCGCGTCCAGCGGATCGAGCAAAATCAACCCCTGCTCCGCAAACAATCGCGTAAACAATTTTCCAAAGGAGCTGCCGTATGTTTCCTGCGCTCCGTAACTCTCGCGGAAGAGTCCCGCTACGAATTCTCCGCCTGCAGCCGTCAGGATTCTCGCGGCTTCGTGAACCATCTCGGCCACTTGCGGCCCCAGCGCAATCCCGCCTACCGGCTTCCCCGCGTCGCCATTCCCCGGAAGCTCGAATCGTGTCAGCTTCCCTTCATGAAACCAATTCGAGACGCGCACCTCGTCCAGGTCATGGTCTTCGGTCGCCATCCAGAACACCGGAACGGCATCAACCCCCAACTTGGTTAATTCCTGCGCCATCTGAATCGCGCTCGCCGCTTTGTAAATCGCGTACGCCGGCCCGCCAAACAATCCCACTTGCTGTCCGCTCACGACCGCCACGGCGCCAGCCGCGAAACGCTTCAGATTTTCGCGAGTCGCTTCACCCGCACCTAGTGCGGCATTCTGCTCGGCGAGAATCGTCGCGACCTCCGCTCTCCGCTCGCGCGGATAGTCGAGCGACTTCGCAGCTTTTTTCGCCGCTTCTATTGTCGGAGGAGGTCCGTAGAACTGTTTGACCGAGGAAAAATTATCGAGGAATTGAAGAAAGAGCTTCGACTGGTGAGGCAGTTGGCGAAACGGCAGGGCTCGACAGTCCATCGCGAATTAGATGTTACCCGCGCCCTTTCGTCACAGCAAATTTGAACTCGCCCCGCGCAACGAGCCTCGCAGAAGGCCCGGTAGATCGGTGCGAATTGCATCCCGGATTTAGACGGAGACGGCGCCGGAAAGGCGTGCAGGCTCCCGGGCATCCAATTTGACCATTATTTTTTCAATGGCCTTTCTCTGCTCCTCTTGCACGGGCTGCAGGGGCAAACGCGGCAGGCCACCTTTGTAGCCCGCCAGGTCCATAGCGTACTTCACGCCGGGAATGCCGCCCTGGGAGACGAGCACCTTCGACGCCTCCTGCACCCCGGCTTGCAGTTCGCGCGCTTTATCGAGATGGCCGCCACGCGCAGCGTCACAAAGCGCAGCGCACTGCTCCGGCAAAGCACTGGCCAGCGCAAGAATCGATCCAACGGCACCCAGCACGATCGAGGGAAACATCATGCTCGCGGAGCCGACCAACAGTTGAAACGAAGTAGGAACGGCGGCAAGAATTTCCGCGGCGCGTTGCACCACTCCGGAGCTCTCTTTAAGGCCGATAATATTCGGATGCTGCGCGAGCACACCAACTTCCGGAGCCTCGAGAGCTATACCCGTAAATTGCGGCACCGAATAGAGCATGACAGGAATCGGCGACGCATCCGCTACGCGCCGGTAATGCGCGATGAGCGTTTCCGGCTTGTACATCGGTTTGTAGTAATAAGGAGTTTTTACCAGCGCGACATGATAGCCAAGCTCGGCGGCGCGTTTTGTGCGATCGATCGTTTCGGCGGTGCCTTCCGCGCCCGTTCCGGCGATGAGTTTCATCCCGGGCGCGGCAGCTTCTTTCACCGCAGCGAGCACGGTGTCGACTTCCTTGCGGGAGAGCAACACGGATTCGCCGGTTGAACCGATCGCGACGTAGCCAGCTAGACCGGTCGTGTTGTACTTCGTGATGTTGTGCTTGATGTCCGCGACGGAAACGGAGCCATCGGCAGCGAAAGGAGTTGTGAGCGCGGGAAAAACACCGGATAGATTCATAATTTAGTCTCCTGAGACGGTGCTGCCGGAAGCGGCGACACTTCCACGATGCAAATCCTGCAAAGCGGCAACTTCGGTGCCCTGATCGAGAAGCGCCCGGATGCCGCGCGCCGCTGCGTGAGCCGCGGCAAGCGTCGTGATGCATGGAATGTTATAGCGAATCGCGGCGCGACGAATGGATTTTTCGTCGTAAAAGGATTCACGGCCGAGCGGCGTGTTAATGACCAGATCGATCTTGCCGGTCTTGACGAGGTCCACGATGTTGGGGCGGCCTTCATTCACTTTGAAGACGGATTCGGCTGGAATGCCGGCGGCTTCAAGCGCAGCAGCAGTGCCGCGGGTTGCGAGCAACGTGAATCCGAGATCGTGCAATTCCTTGCCGAGCGAGGCGAGGTGCCGTTTGTCGCGGTCATTGACGCTGAGAAAAATCGTGCCTTTACGCGGCAGGCGCTGTCCGGCCGCGAGCTGCGCTTTTGCAAACGCCAGTCCGTAGGAAGTCGAAATGCCCATGACCTCTCCGGTGGAGCGCATCTCGGGGCCAAGAATGGTATCGACGCCGCGAAACTTGTTGAAGGGAAAAACCGGCGATTTCACGGAATAGAATTCGTGGACGGCAATTTCGGCGATGCCGTTATGGTGGACCAGCGGCAAATTCATGTCGGCAAGTTTCTTGCCAGCCATCAAGCGCGCGGCCACTTTTGCTAGCGGAACGCCCGTCGCTTTGCTGACGTAAGGAACCGTACGCGAAGCGCGCGGATTTACTTCGAGGACGTAGACCGTGTCGCGCTGAATGGCATACTGCACGTTCATGAGGCCGATGACTTTCAGGGCGAGGGCGAGACGTTTCGTATACTCGCGAATGTGCTCGAGAACCGCGGGCGACAAGCTTACCGGCGGCAGGACGCACGACGAATCGCCGGAGTGAACACCGGCTTCCTCGATGTGCTCCATGATGCCGCCGATGACGACGTCCGTTCCATCGGCGAGAGCGTCAACATCAACTTCCGTGGCTTCTTCCAGGAACTGATCGATCAGCACAGGTCGCGCCGGACCCATCATCGCGGCTTGCGCGACATATTCCTGAACGGTGTTCACGTCGTAAGCGATGACCATGGCCCGCCCGCCGAGAACATAGCTCGGACGAACGAGGACAGGCATACCAATTTCGGCGGCGACGCGCGCGGCTTCTTCTGGAACTAACGCGGTGCCATTGCGTGGCTGGGGAATTTTCAGTTTGTCGAGCAGGCCACCAAAGCGTCGGCGGTCTTCGGCAAGGTCGATCGATTCGGGAGCTGTACCGATGATTGGTACGCCATTGCGCTTCAGTTCCTGCGCAAGATTCAGCGGCGTTTGGCCGCCGAACTGGACAATCACGCCTTGCGGCTTTTCGCGGTCGACGATGGCCAGAACATCCTCGAGTGTGAGCGGTTCGAAATAGAGACGGTCGGAGGTGTCGTAGTCGGTCGAGACCGTTTCCGGATTGCAATTCACCATGATGGTTTCGAAACCGTCTTCGCGTAGAGCGTAAGCGGCGTGACAACAGCAGTAATCGAATTCAATTCCCTGCCCGATGCGGTTGGGGCCGCTGCCGAGAATCATGATTTTCGGGCGTTGTTGCGTATCGGATTCGTCTTCGTCCTCGTAGGTGGAATACATGTAGGGCGTGAAGGACTCGAATTCGGCAGCGCAAGTGTCCACGCGTTTGAAAACGGGAGCGACGCCGTAACGCGCGCGCTGCAACCGCACGGAAGCGGGCGTGCTTTTCCAGATTTGGGCGAGCTGCTCGTCGCTGGTGCCGTGTCGTTTCACTTCGCGCAAAAGATCTTTCGAGGCAGTTTCGACCGTCACGCCCGCGGCGCGGCGATTCATGGCCACAAGTTCTTCGATTTGGTGAATAAACCAGGGATCGATTTTTGTGAGCTCGCAAATTTCTTCCGCGGGCAGCCCTTTATCGACGGCGGTCAGAAGCCAATGAATGCGGTCAGGGCGCGGCGTGGCGAGTTTTTCGCGCAGCAAAGAATCCGGCGTTTCCGCGGGGGCGCGCCAGGGCGTGTGCGGTTCGAGGGAGCGAATTCCCTTTTGCAGTGCTTCTTTGAAGGTGCGGCCGATGGCCATGACCTCGCCGACGGACTTCATTTGCGTTCCGAGAGTACTGTCGGCGCCCGGGAATTTTTCAAATTGCCATTTGGGAATTTTCACGACGACATAGTCGATGGTCGGCTCGAAGCAGGCCGGGGTTTTCTTTGTGATGTCATTGGGAATTTCGTCGAGCGTCATGCCCACGGCGAGGCGCGCTGCGATTTTCGCGATCGGGAATCCGGTTGCTTTGCTGGCGAGAGCTGAGCTTCGCGAGACCCGCGGATTCATTTCGATTACGGTCATGCGGCCGTTTTCGGGATTGATGGCGAACTGGACGTTGGAGCCGCCGGTTTCGACGCCGACTTCGCGGATGATGGCGGCGGCCGCGTCGCGCATGCGTTGGTATTCCTTGTCAGTGAGCGTTTGCGCGGGAGCGACGGTGATGGAATCGCCAGTGTGGACGCCCATGGGATCGAAATTTTCGATGGTACAGATGACCACGAAGTTGTCGCGGTGATCGCGCATGACTTCGAGTTCGTATTCTTTCCAGCCGAGCACAGATTCTTCGACGAGCGCCTCGTGAACGGGGCTCATGTCGAGCGCATGGGCGATAGCTTCGCCGAATTCTTCCTTGTTGTAAGCGATCGAGCCGCCGGTGCCGCCAAGGGTGAACGAGGGCCGAATGACGAGCGGGAAGCCAAGTTGATCGCAGAGTCGCAACGCATCTTGCGCGTTGTTGACCAGCGCGGAGGCGGGAACTTCGAGGCCGATTTTGCGGCAGGCATCCTTGAACCAGAGGCGGTCTTCGGCAACTTTGATGGCGCGGAGAGAAGCGCCGATCATTTCGACTTTATGCTTTTCGAGAATGCCGCTTTCGGCGAGTTCGACGGCGAGATTGAGTGCCGTCTGGCCGCCGACGGTCGGCAAAAGCGCGTCAGGTTTTTCCCGCGCAAGAATCTCATTGAGATACTCCTTCGTGAGCGGCTCGATGTACGTGCGGTGTGCCAATTCCGGATCGGTCATGATCGTCGCCGGATTGGAATTGACCAGGACGACCTCATAGCCTTCGGCTCGCAGCGCCTTGCAAGCCTGTGCGCCGGAATAGTCAAACTCGCAGGCTTGCCCGATGACGATAGGGCCAGAGCCGATGATCAGGATTTTCTTTATGTCAGTACGTTTGGGCATCCGGCCTCAATGGTTTTTGGCTTGCATCATCTTACAGGAAATCAAAAGCAGATTCCTCGCTGCGCTCGGAATGACAAGTTGGTGGGCTAGGAAGAACCATCGTCAGTTGGCAGTGAGGGCATCAGCCGTACGAAACTGAAGCTTGCCTTTTTCGAGAACGTACAAAAACGTCGAGCATTTTGTGCTCGCTTTTTTGCCTGGCGCATAGCGCACCAATACTTTGTATTCCGCTTGCCCGATCGCCGCCACCAACCAATAATCGCCGGGCTCAGGCTTCTTAAATTGGAAGTTCCCGTCCGGGCCCGTCGTAACTTCCGCGACTGGCGTAACCAGTGCGCAGCAATCGATGCTCGGAGAAAACAAGCGAATGCGGATGTGCGGAAGCGGTTTCATTTCCTGAGGCGCGGAATTCGTTTTTCCCTTCTCTGGAACTTGCCCAATGGAAACGAGTCTGCCGCAAATCCCGTCCACGGCGACTGGCTCTGGAGTGTCCGCCGAATTGACCGAGCGGGAAAACCCAAGCAACAAAACAAAGGCAAGCAACTTCCACTTCACCTTGCGTGCTCCTTCATGATGTCGGTGAACTTGGTGAAGAGATAGTGCGAATCGTGCGGGCCTGGCGAGGCTTCGGGGTGGTATTGGACGCTGAAGAGAGGCAAAGATTTGTGGCGCATGCCTTCGTTGGTGTGGTCGTTGAGGTTGACGTGTGTGATTTCGACGTCGCTGGAGGGGAGGGATTCGGGATCGACGCAGAAGCCGTGATTTTGGGCGGTGATTTCGACTTTCTGATTCTGAAGATTCTGGACGGGATGATTGGAGCCGTGATGTCCAAATTTTAGTTTGAACGTTTTGCCGCCCAGAGCTAGACCGCAGAGCTGGTGGCCGAGGCAGATGCCGAAAATGGGGACGCGTCCGAGAAGCTTCTGAATATTTTCGACGGCGTACCCGATGGGCTCGGGATCACCGGGACCGTTCGAAAGGAAGACGCCATCGGGCTTGAGGTCCATGACGTCCTTGGCGGACGTTTGCGCTGGGACGACCCAGACGTCGCAGTGGTGATCGACGAGAAGGCGCAGGATATTTTGCTTGATGCCAAAGTCGTAGGCAGCGACGCGGAATTTGCGAGTGTCAGAAACTCTTCCGGACTCGCCCATGGATTCGGACCACGGCGGAATGGTGAGTTCGATGGAGCTTTTTTCCCAGCCGTAGGCTTTTTTGCAGGAGACATGGCTGGAGAGTTCCTGCCCGGCCATCAGCGGAATTTGTTTGGCTTCGTGGATGAGTTGGTCGGCGGGCGTGCCGTCGGTGGCAACTACGCCGCGGAGCGCGCCGACGTTGCGAATGTGGCGGACGAGCGCGCGTGTGTCGATATCCCAGATGGCGGGAATCTTGTGGCGATTCAGATAGAGCTGGGCAGTTTCGGCGGAGCGCCAGTTCGAAGAGATTTGGGAAAACTCGCGGACGATAAGCGATTCGATGTAGGGGCGAGACGCTTCTTCATCGTCGAGATTCGCGCCGACATTGCCGATGTGCGGATAGGTGAGGCAGACGATCTGGCCGGCATAGCTGGGGTCGGTGAAAACTTCCTGATAACCGGTGAGGCTGGTGTTGAAAACGACTTCGCCGCCCCGGCGCGTGATGGCGCCAGCCGCACGGCCGTTAAATATGCGCCCGTCTTCCAGAGCGAGAGTGGCGGGTCGGTGCTGAACTTCGTTCAGTGTGTCCTCCAGGAATGGTCATGAAAGTTTGCCGTTCATCAAAGTTAGCAGATGGGGCCGCCGCGGTCATTTGGAACTGGCTTCCGTGGTGGAAAGCGAGCCGAAATGATCGACAGGCCAATAGGCAAAAACGGCGCGTCCGTAAATGAACTGGCTGGCGACGGCGCCAAAGACGCGCGAGTCATTGGAGCTGATGCGGTGATCGCCCATGACGAAATAGCTGTCCTTGGGGACGCGGAATGGGCCGTAGTCGCTCATATCTTCGTACTGCGGAGGGACGTAAGGCTCGTCGATGGCGCGGCCGTTGACATAGACGATGCCTTGGCGAATCTCGACATTTTCGCCGGGCAAACCGATGACGCGTTTGATGAACGATTTCGAATGGTCGAGAGGATACCAGAAAACGACGACATCACGTCGCTGAATGGGCTCGAAGCGGTAGACAAACTTATTGATGAAGATACGCTCCTGATCGGAGAGGAGCGGCGCCATGCTGGTGCCTTCGACTTTGACCGGTTGATAGAGGAAAACGATGATGACGAGAGCGAGGCCGATGGCGATGAGAAGGTCGCGGGTCCAAACACGGATTTCGTTTCGCAGGGAATGGACTGTCGAGGGCGCCGGGGCTGGAGTCTCCGGAACCGAGCTAGCAAGCGGTTGGTTCTGGTCCGTGCTTTGCATTTTGTGTTGCCTTCTATTTATAGCACGGGGATTGCGGGCGGCGCTAGATTGGATTTGCGCGCGCGTTAACGGATTGGCGAGTTCTCCGGGCCAATAGATAAGATTCGCTGGCGCTTGGCGGCGTTGCATTGGGTTCCGCTGAGTTTGGTTGCTGGTTGTCGGGCTAGTCGGGGGCGAGGGCGTAGTTCAGTGCGGCTAGAGCGGCGATAACGGCGGTTTCGGTGCGGAGGATGAGTTGGCCGAGGGAGGCTTCCTGGAAATTGGCGGCGCGGGCGGCGGTGAGTTCGTCGTCGGTCCAGCCGCCTTCGGGGCCGATGGCCAGGGCGGCGGTTGGGAGAGCGGAGGGCGAGGAGTTTGTGCGATTCGAATGAGAAAGTGAGTTGCGGAGGGAGGGGGCGTCGCTGCGTTCGGAGAGCATGAGGCGGAAATCGGCGGATTGCGCGGCGAAGGCCTGGCCGGGCTTGGCGAGGTCGTCGAGTTGCGGAAGGCGGAGGCGACGGGATTGTTGCGAAGATTCGAGGAGGATTTTTTGCCAGCGTTGGGAACGCTTCGCGGCGGCGGCAAGGAGGCCTTTTTCGCTGCGGGCGGCGGCGAGCGGGATGATTTTCGTGACGGCGAGCTCGGTGGCTTTTTCGAGGGCCCATTCGAAGGCGTCGAATTTGACGATGGCGAGGAGCAGCGTGATTTCAGCGAGTGGTTGTGGTGCTGGGAGTTGTTCGAGGAGGGCGAATTCAACGCGGTTGCGAGCGACGGAATCGATGCGGGCGAGCCAAGCGGTTGAGCCGTCGCTGAGCTCGTAAAGTTGGCCGGATTGGGCGCGAAGGACGTTACCGAGATGATGCGCGGCGTCGCCTTCCATGACGACGGTGTTGCCATCGAAATGTTCGACGAAGAATCGGCGGCGCACGTGGGAATTGTAGCGCAGATGGGAAGAGGGAGGGGCAAGCCTCTCCCCTACAAACGCGAGTTAGCCGAAGATGTCTTTGACTTTGTCGAAGATGGTGGAATTGCGGTCGGCGGGCTTGTTTTCGACTTTCATTGTGGCGCCGAGTTGTTCGAGGAGCTTACGCTGCTCACGCGTGAGCTTCGTGGGCGTCAGCACGCGAACGTGATAGTAGAGATCGCCCTTGCCGCCGCCGCGCGGATCGGCGAGACCTTTGCCTTTGATGCGGAAGACGGCGCCGCTTTGCGTGGCTTCGGGAATTTTCAGTTTTTCCTCGCCGTTGAGGCCGGGGACCTGGAGTTCAGTGCCCAGGGCGGCTTGCGTGATGCTGAGCGGAATCGTGCAGTAAAGATCGGCGCCGCGGCGTTCGAAGAAGGGATGTTCTTTGACGTCGAGGACGACGTAGAGATCGCCGGGGGCGCCGCCGTTGGGCGCGGGCTCGCCTTCGCCGGTGACGCGGAGGCGCGTGCCGGAATCCACGCCGGGGGGAATGCGCAGCTCGATCGTTTTTTCGCGCTCGATGCGGCCTTGACCGCGGCAATCGGGGCAGCGTTCCTTAACGATTTGTCCGGCGCCCTGGCAAGCGGGACAGGTGCGGGTGATGGTGAAGAAGCCCTGTTGATAAGCAAGCTGGCCGCGGCCGGCGCAGGTCTGGCAGGCGACGATGCCAGTTCCCTTTTTGGCGCCAGTGCCGTTGCAGGCTTCGCAGTATTCCTGGCGCGGAAGTTTGATCTTGGTGGTGACGCCAGCGGAGGCTTCTTCGAACGTGAGCGTCATGTCGTAGCGCAGATCGGCGCCGCGCTGCTGGCGACGGCGTCCGCGGCCACCGCCTGCGCCTCCGCCGAAAAGATCCTCGAAGCCGAAGAAGTCGCCGAGAATGTCGTGGAAGTCGCGGAAAGCCGTGTTATTGAAATCCACGCCGCCGCCTGCGCCGGAAAGGCCGGCGTGGCCGTACTGATCGTAGATTTGGCGCTTCTGCTGATCGCTCAGGACGCTGTAGGCTTCGGTGCATTCGCGAAATTTCACCTCGGCTTCTTCTTTGTTTTCCGGGTTGCGGTCCGGATGCCACTTCAGCGCGGATTTGCGGTAGGAAGATTTAATTTCTTCGACCGTCGAGGTGCGCGAAACGCCGAGCACTTCGTAGAAATCTTTTTGATTCCCCTTGGACATGCAATCCCCTCTTTATTTATTTTTGCGGATCAGCTCTGTTGGATTAGTTCGCAGCTTCCTTTGATGCGCCGCCCGGGTGAACCGCTACGCGGACCATGGCGGGGCGCAGAACGCGGCCGTGAAACACGTAGCCGGGTTGAAAGACTTGTAAAATCGTTCCGTCTTCGTGCTGGACGGTTTCGGTGCGGTCCATCGCCTGGTGGAGATGCGGATCGAAGGGCTTGCCGAGTGGGTCGATGCGCTCGACGCCGAGGCGCGTGACGTTATCGACGAGTTGCTTGTAGATGAGCTCGAAGCCTTTGCGATAATTTTCGTATTCGGCTTCGCGATGGGCCGCGAGGGCGTGCTCGAAACCGTCGATGACGGGGATGAGGCCTTCGACGACGCGGGCGGTATGGCGCTTGGCATCGTCGGCGCGCTCTTTTTCGATGCGCTTGCGATAGTTATCGAAATCGGCCTGGCGGCGCATCAGCGTTTGGCGCAGCTCGTTGAGATCGCTGGCGAGCTTGGCTACTTCGGCATCGGCGGCTGCGGAATCTGCTGCGAGTTTGGCCTCTTCAACCTGGTCGGCGGCGCCGCCCTGCGCGCTGCCTTCGGTATTGAATGGGGAATCCTTGTCTAGCACTTTGCTGCCTCTCCTCTGGAAAAAGTTTTTCACATTTTGCTCAAATTTTAGTCAGAGCCTCGCTGAACAACTGCGCGACGTAGGCCACGGCCGTCATGGCGCGCTCGTAATGCATGCGCGTGGGGCCGAGGACGCCGAGCGAGCCTTGCACAAGATCGTTGCGCGTGTATGGCGCACTGATGATGGCGAGATTTTCGCCAGCTTGCGAAATTTCTTTGACGCCGATTTGCACGTGGACGGGCTCCGGCGTTTCGATGCACGCGTTGAGCACCGTGACCAGCCGATGTTTCTCTTCGATGGCAGCGAGTAGTTCGCGAAGCTGGGCTTGATTGGTGAACTCGGCGGTGCCCACGATTTGCGCCGTGCCTTCGACGTGAACCTGGCTGGCTTGGCTTTCGCCGAGCATGGTGGGATCCCACAACGTAAGAGCGTTGCCGATGATGCCTTCGTACTGCTCGCGGTCAGTGGCGAGTTTTTGCAATAGGTCGCCGCGAATGGCCTCCAGCGTCCAACCCGAATAGTGGCGATTCAGAAAGTCGGCGGTGGCGTCGAGTTCGGTTTGGTTGAAGGGGCGGCTCGGGCGAAGAATTTTGTCGCGCGTGTTGCCCCCAGGTGAAATCAGCACGACCACTACTCGGCCATCGGGCAGCAGCCACATGCGAGCGTGTTCGAGAACGGTACGGCCGAGCGGCGGAGAAACGATGATACCGAGGCCGTTCGAGACTTCGGCAAGGACGTGGCCGGCGCGCTCGGTGATTTCGGACGCGGTCTTTGCACCGCCCATTTCGCGCTGAATCCAGTCGCGGTCGCCGATGGTCAACTTGGCCTGCGAAGCAATCTCTTGCGCGAAGAAACGGTACGCGGCCGCGGTAGGTACGCGGCCCGCCGAGGTGTGCGGCTGATAGAGTAAGCCGCCGTCTTCGAGATCGGCCATCACGTTGCGAATCGTGGCGGTGCTCAAGGTTTCTTCGTACCTCTTGGAAATGGCACGCGACGATACCGGCTCGCCGGTCTCGATATAGGTACGCACGAGATCGGCCAGAATCTGACGGTTGCGCCGTTCTTGTAAGGCTGGATTCCTCATAGCAGCACTCTACGCTAAGTGCTAAAGAGCGCTACCTATATTGTAGAAAGCGTGTCAAGCAGCGTCAATGCGGGTTGCATGTTCGTTTCGCTAAGACCAATGCGCGCGCTTAGTTGTTGTCGATTTGGGCGCGTTGGAGCTTGTCGGAATAGTCGATGTAGATGGTCTTCCATTCCGAGAAGAAATCGATCGCGGCGATCGCGGCTTCGCGGTGGCCGTTGCCGGTTTGCTTCGTGCCCCCGAAGGGCAGATGCGTTTCAGCGCCGATGGTTGGGGCGTTGACGTAGACAATGCCGGTGTAGAGATCGCGCGTCGCCTGGAATGCTTGGTTCACGTTGCGCGTGTAGATCGAAGCGGAGAGGCCATAGGGGACGCCGTTGGCAACTTCAATCCCCTGTTCGAAGCTATCGATGGGAATGACGGAGACGACGGGACCGAAAATTTCTTCTTGCGCGATACGCATTTGCGGCGAGCAATCGCCAAAGACAGTTGGCGCGTGGAACCAACCTCTGGCGTGGATTCCGCCTTCGAGACGGTTTCCGCCGGTGAGGAGCTTCGCTCCTTCGTTCTTGCCAATTTCGACGTAGCTCATCACGGTTTGGAGTTGCTGCTCGTTGATGCAGGGGCCCATGTCGGTGCTGGAATCGAGGCCGTTGCCGACGCGAAGCGCTTTGACGCGGTCCACGAACCGCGTAACGAATTCGTGGTAGATGCTCTTGTGCACCGCGACGCGGCTTGCAGCCGTGCAGCGTTGGCCGGTCGTGCCGAACCCGCCCCAAACTGCACCATCCACAGCGAGATCGAGATTCGCATCGTCCATAACGACGATGATGTTTTTGCCGCCCATTTCGAGGCTGCAATGCTTGAAGGTTGGCGCGCACGCTTGCGCGATGAGGCGGCCGACTGCAGTGGAACCAGTGAAGCTGACGACTGGCACATCTTCGCTCGCCGCCAAAGGCGCTCCAGCGTCTGGGCCGTCGCCACTGACAATGTTTACGACGCCCGGCGGAATACCGGCTTCGGTGAGAACTTGCACGAGATGATAAGAAGAGAGCGGCGTATCTTCCGCGGGCTTCAACACCACAGTATTGCCACTGATGAGGGCCGGGGTCATTTTCCAGGACGGTATCGCCATGGGGAAATTCCACGGCGTGATCATTCCGCATACGCCAATGGCTTGCCGAACGCTCATGGCAAATTTATTCGGAAGCTCCGATGGCGTCGTTTGCCCAAACAGCCGCCGCCCCTCACCGGCCATGTAATACGTCATATCGATGGCTTCCTGGACGTCGCCGCGCGTTTCCGCCAGGACTTTGCCCATCTCGCGGGTCATGTCCTTCGAGTATTCCTCTTTGCGCTGCACGAGCAGTTCGGCCGCTCGGTAGAGAATCTCGGCGCGCTTCGGGGCAGGAACAAGACGCCACTTCTTGTAGGCCTGTTTGGCAGCGTCCACGGCCGCGTCAACATCTTCCGATGTGGAAGAAACAAACATCCCCACCAACTCATCCGTGTTTGCGGGGTTGCGGTTTTCGTAGGCTTTCCCGCTGCGCGATTCCACCCATTCGCCATTGATATAATTCTTGAAAACTCGAGGCGCTACTGACGTAGCCATGCTCTCTCCTTGGTTGCTATGAAATTCCGGTCTGAAAGTCTCGTTGTGCCTGCGGGATTCAACACGGGGCACCACCGCGCGGAATCTAAATTCTACAGTTGGTGGCACATACCGTCAAATCGGCTCCCTCTGTTCTAGAAATGTCTCCTTTCGGACAGCTTTGCAGGCCGTTTCTTGGTCGAATGAACTTGAAATCAAATAACCCAGAAACTTCGCAGCACGGATGCAGGGCACTCCGGTGCCATTCAGGACTGACATGAGCGGGAAAAACCTACGAGCCGTACCGACAGACCAGCGGACCAACGCCGAGGGAAAGCAAGTTCTGAACAGAGTACTGCTGGCGATGCCCGACAGTGAGTTCGAGCTGATGCGTGCTGACTTGACGTATATCGACCTGCCCAGTCATCTCAGCCTTCATGAGCCAACGCAAAATATCGAATTCGTCTATTTCCCCAACCGAGGGATGGTTTCTCAAGTTGTCGTAACCAAAGACGGCCGAACCGTGGAAGTGGGCGTAGTCGGCAACGAAGGCTACGTCGGGTCAGGGTTGGCAACCGGCCTGACCAGGAGTTCCGTGCGCGAAGTCATCCAAATCGCCGGCGACGGCTTCCGAATGAGGGGTAATGCGCTGGAACGCATTCTGCGCTTGGCTCCAAACCTACATTCGCTTTTGAATAGGCATAATGGGTTGCAAGGGATGCAAGTCGCACAGACCGCGGCGTGCAACCGCCTGCACGATATCCAGCAGCGCCTCTCGCGATGGCTGCTGATGACTCAGGACAGAGTTGGCTCCGGAATGCTTCCCATCACCCACGATTTCATTGCGACCATGATGGGTACGGACCGGACTACAGTAAGTTTGGCTGCGTCCGTCATGCAAAAAGACGGAATCATAGACTACGTGCGAGGCGCCGTGAAAATTGTCAACCGCAGGAAACTCGAAAAATCCGCTTGTGAGTGCTACGACGTGATTCAACATCTCGAGGATGAACTCGGCCTGAGATAGTCCTCTTTGTCAGTGTCGGATACCCCACAGACAGCACACCCTTCCTACCGCTAGTGTCTCGGCCTTACGCGATCACATCAATTTGGGTCTGTGTTCAAGAGGCGGTGATCAGGTAGAACCTCGCCCACGGCTATCAAAAGGCCAGCTTTGTCGTGGCGGTGTCGGTGAAGACCGATGCTAGGCCGCATTTCAAAGAAACTTAACCGCAAAGAGTTTCGGGGCATACAAATGAGCGCGATGCGTCGCAATATGATTTGGATCGAAGACCAGAACTTTCAAGGCTGGGCTTGCTCGGAATGCGCATGGGTGTTCAGACCTCAGGGGTCGCTCCTTGATGAATCCATTGAGGCGATGAAGATTCACTACCAGCAGCAACGCGACAAGGAGTTTTCATCTCACGTCTGTGCCGACCACCCGAGAGCCAAAAAAGGCCCCCGGTAGCCACACCACTTGCGGCGCACCTATCCCTCAATGAACCGAGTCAATGGGAAAATGGCCACCGCGCGATTCCCACGACTCAAAATGAAAAGAATTCCTCGGCGAAGTGAAGTTGCGCAGGTACACTTTCGCAGGTCTCTATCAGTTTGTTAATCGGGACTCCTGGCTTGTACCCGCCAAGTCTCGATCGGCAGAGGAGCCTTATACGGTGAGGAGGCAGGATGAAAGGACTCGTAATTGTCATTCTCTTGGCAACTCTATGTAGCACGGTGATTGGTGCGACGCCTGTTCCCTCCAATGCGGATCCTATACGGGTACTCCTCCTCGACGGGCAAAGTGGCGGTCCGTATCACGCCTGGCAACTGACCACTGCGGTTTTGAAAAAAGAGCTGGAGGACGCGGGCCTATTTACTGTCACCGTCGCGACCTCACCTAAATTCGGCGAGGACTTCAGCGCTTTCAAGCCAGAATTCAGCAAGTATCAAGCAATCGTTTTGAATTACGACGCGCCGGACTGGCCAGTGGACTTGCGTGAAAAGCTTGAGACGTATGTGAAAAATGGCGGCGGCCTGGTAGTCGTCCACGCGGCAGACAATTCGTTCCCCGATTGGCCCGCTTTCAATCAGATGATCGGCATTGGCGGTTGGCGGGGGCGCACCGAAAAGTCCGGACCCATGTGGTATTTCAAGGACGGCAAACTGGTCTCGGACGATTCTCCGGGCTCGGCTGGCTCTCACGGAAATCGCCTCCCGTTCCAGGTGGCGACTCGCGCTCCCGAACACCCGATTATGAAAGGCCTGCCTCGCATCTGGATGCATGGCGCGGATGAGCTTTACGCGACGCTTCGTGGACCCGGCCAGAACATGACCGTGCTTGCGACCGCCCACTCCGATCCAGCGAATCATGGCACTGGTCACGACGAGCCGATGCTCATGGTCTTGAGTTATGGCAAAGGCAGAATTTTTCACACCACAATGGGGCATGACGTCGCCGCCTTAAGCTGTGCAGGCTTCATCACGACGTATCAGCGCGGAGCGGAGTGGGCCGCGACGGGCCGCGTGACCCAGAGAGTTCCCGCAGATTTTCCTACCGCGAATTCCGCGAGCCTGCGCGTAGAGATTGCAAAGATGGATCCGGATTTTGTGAATGGCCCGTCGCCCAGACCCGATCCGTTCGACACTTTGGCCTACCCGGCTCTCTTCGCGATGAAGAAACGCGCCGACGAACTCGGCATTGGCGGCGTCGCCGTAGTGGCCTACTTCCAAGGCGACAAGATTCAAGCATGGAGTTCGAAAATGCTCGTGATCGGCAGAATGCGAGACGAACCTTCCGACACGAACAAGGGAGCAAACCTGATCGGCATCGCCTACGCCAAAGCCGTGGAAATGGCCGATACGCTCAAAGATAGCGGCAGCCAGGTGCGCCCGCCCATGACGGGGGAATTCGGATGGAAAGGCGGCGTCATCGTTCGCGGGAAAAACGGATATTTGATCGCGGCATTCAGCGGCGGCAAATCCGAAGACGACGTAAAGATCTCCACAGCGGGAATCGAGCAATTGAAAACTGGGCTTTAGCAGCCGAAGACCGGATAACGACCTTTCGTCCCAGAATTTCGTTTTGCTCCGGGATTCAATATCCAGATCCGCTCTAGCGGATCGAAGTTCAGGCGTCCCTCGGCGTTCTTTCGTGCAGTTATAACCCTAAAATTAATACATAACTTTAGATTTATATCCGATAAAGAATAGCTCTATCCCTTAACAGAGACCAAGAACCCCTTTGCTTTCTTTTCTTTAAGCTCCGGCATTTCAATTGCAACCTGCCCGCCCGTTATACGTTCCGCAGTCTCATCAAGTTGTCCGAATTCATCCAACGGGGAGGCCTTCTTGAATCGGTTTAACAGAGGAATTCTGTATTTTGTATTACTAGCGACACTTGGGGTGTTTTGCGGGCTGCAGTTAACAGCTCAGGATGCAACTGGCCGAGTCGACGGCATTATTTATGATCAGAGTGGCGGGGTCATTGCCGATGCTAGTGTGACTGTAACTAACGTCGCCACGCACATCTCTCGCGAGACGACTTCGGATTCGACAGGTTTTTATCAGGTTCTTTCCTTGCCCGTCGGCGACTATACCGTATCCGTCCAGCACCAGGGCTTCAGGTCCGCGACGACCGCTGAAAGAAAACTGGAGATCAATCAAACTCTCAAGCTCGACGTAAAACTGGAGGTGGGTTCTACGGCTGAGACAATCACGGTCGAATCCACCACTGGGACCGTCGAGACCATTAATCCGACTCTTGGTTCCACCGTTTCGGAACGCACCGTCCAGGACATGCCTCTGAATGGCAGGAACGCGCTGGATCTCGCTCTTTTGCAACCCGGCGTTTTGCCTGCCGACAATCCGGCGAACGGAAGCGGAGGAACAGGCGGGATGCAGTTTAGTGTCGGTGGCGGCCGCAGCGATTCCAACACGTTCGTGCTGGACGGCGGCTTGAACAACGACCTTCTCGACAACGGAGTCGTCTACAATCCCAATCCCGATTCCATCCAGGAATTCAGAGTCCTCACCAGCAACTTCACCGCCGAATATGGCCGAAGTGCCGGAGGCACCATCACGGAAGTCACCAAGTCCGGCACGAACGCCTTTCATGGCAGCGCCTATGATTTCCTTCGCAACACTGCACTTGACGCGAACAATTTCTTCAGCAATTTAAACGGACAGCCCAGGCAGGTTCTTCACCGTAATCAGTACGGCGGCACGGTGGGCGGGCCTATTCTGAAAAACAAGCTCTTCTTTTTTCTCGCTTATCAAAAGCAACAGCTAAGTGAGCTTCAGGCCGGCGCCGCAATGACTCTTCCCACTCCTGCCGAGCTTCAGGGAAATTTCTCCGGCAGTCCGAACCAGGCAGCCGTCGCGAGTTTTCTGCAAGCAAATCCATTCTTTCAACCCAATGCGGCGCTCGCGGCCCAAGGCATCATCAATCCGGCTAGCATCGATCCGGTAGCACAGGCTTACATCAAAGCCAACCTGATTCCGACCTCGCCAAGGGGTTCCGCATCTTTTCAGAATGCACTTACGGACAATCCGGACGAGTGGACGGGAAAGCTCGACTACGAAGCCTCCCAAAAGGACCACTTCACGGCCACTTTCGGCCGCATTCTCGATCCTCAACTAAATCCCGGTCCGGGAGGCATTCCGGGCTACAGTTCCACTTCCACCCTTTACAGCCGCTTTTTCAACCTCGCCTATATCCGCGCCTTTTCCCCGAATATCTTGAATGAGTTCCGCGCGACAGCTCAGCGCAGCGACACTCTCCAAAGAGTGCCCGCCGAGAAGCAGCCAACTTCCACGGAACTGGGAATCAACATAAAATCCGACAATCCTACCGGTCCCACGCAACTCAACTTTCCCAATGCCATCATTGGCTTCAGCATTCAGGGGCCCTCGCGACTGGTTGACAATACCTTCGCCTATTCCGATGTTCTTTCCTGGACCCACGGAAAGCACACCATGAAGTTCGGCGGTTCTTTTTCCGCTTACCAGGACAATCAAGTCTTCCAGTTTGAAATTAACGGGCAGTTCTTTTACTCCAACGCAGGTGCCGCTGGCGATCCCTTCGCAAACTTTCTCGTGGGACTCCCGGACACCTACGATCAAGGGCCGTCTGCACCCTCCAACATCCGGACAAAGGCGACCTATGTCTTTGCACAAGACGAATGGCACGTGGCCAACAATCTGACGCTGACGTACGGTCTGCGATACGAGTACAGCACTCCCAAGTCCGACACGAAAGGCCGAACCTATTCCATCATTCCAGGCGCACCTCAATCCACGGTGTTTCCCGGAGCGCCGCTTGGACTGGTTTTCCCCGGTGATCCCGGAGCGCCTAACGGTGCGAACTTTCCGGACAAAACCAACTTCGCTCCGCGCTTCGGCTTTGCCTGGCAGCCGTTCCACGACGGAAAGACCAGCGTGCGTGGCGGCTGGGGAATGTTTTACGACGTCCTGAAGGCGGAAGACAACTTCCAGTTTAACGGCCAGGTACCGTTTGCGTCCGCCGCCTTTATTGGCAATTTTGCGCCGCAGGGTCCGGCCACCACGACGGGGTTTGCGTTTCAGAGCGATCCCTTCGGCTCCACTGGCAATCCTGATCCCTTCGGCAAACCTTTGGACCACAACGTCATTTTTGCAGATACTTTCGGCACTTTCACGAGCAACGGCACCGGCGCAACGATCGTGAACCCGCATCTGCGGACGCCGTACACGTATCAATACAATTTGAGTATTGAGCGCCAACTTTCCAACAAATCGGTTGCCCGCGCCGCCTACGTGGGCAGTTCGTCTCACGGTCTGACAACACTGGTTGACATCAATCCTTTCGATCCTGCCACGCTCAACAGTCCTAATCCCCAGCGATTTTTCAACGAGAGAGCCGGGGACCTTCCAGCCTTCACTAATTCGGATCCCAATGGCGTAACCCCTCCGGGCTTCAACCCGAATGTTCCGAATGGCAGCTTTGGCCAGGAACAGGAATTTGAGAACGCCTCCAATGCCAACTACAACGCCTTGCAATTGAGCCTCACTCAGCAGACCACCAACGTCTGGAAGCTCGGCAATATCTACTACACGCTGGGCTATACGTGGGCTCACAGCATCGATAACGCCTCCGGATTCCGGCAAGGCAGTTTCGCGGTTCCCTATTTTGATCCACAACTCTTCCGGGGTTCGTCCGATTTCGATGTCCGCCAATACCTGACGCTTTCCGGCGGGTGGGATCTTCCCTTCAACCGCGGTCCTCACCGCTTGGTGAAAGGCTGGAGTTTGTATCCCATCCTTACCTGGCGCACCGGCTTCCCCTTCACGGCCATCGGCGGATTCAACACGCTCGACAACGCGCCGGGGCCCACGGGCGCTGGAGATCAGGGACTGATCAACGCCAACTTGACGGGGCCCGTTCAATACCTGAACCCCAAAACGAATGGCCTGCAATTCTTCTCGCAAGCTGCATTCAACGACAACGTCGTCCAGGGCTATGGGACTGCTCCTCGGAATGTGCTACGCGGGCCGGGACGCACAAACTTGGATTTGTCGCTGGCGAAAACGACGCCGCTTTATCGCGAACGCGTCACGCTGGAGCTTCGCGTGGATGCGTTCAATCTCTTCAACCATACGCAATTCCTAAACCTCGACAACAATGCTCAGGACATCGGCTCGACGTTCGGGCAGGTTACCAGCGCGTACGATCCGCGCATTCTGCAAGTGGCCGCTCACATCAGGTTTTAGGCAACCTCCATAAGCCTCAAGCCAAACACTGCAAAGCCGGACCTTCTCGTCCGGCTTTGCTTTTTGTGTGCTCGCCGGGCTGGACGCCGCTCTTGGAAACCGTTCGTGAAATGATCGATGGCGCCAGCAGGACAAACCTGTTACACTAATTTTGCGCTTAATACCTCGGTTGTGTTGTGCGGTCCCTCAAGTTGGTTGTTGATCTGAGATTACCCGCCTGCAGTCTTCTCCGTACGTTTTCAGCGTAATCTAAAACAAGACTGGCAATGCGAATTGCCGCGCTTGCACCGAAGTTGTGTGCGCGCGTTAACGCTCCAGCCAGCAAGAAAGCAATACGAATGCAAAGTTTCACAGAATTACCAATCTCCGCTTACATGAAGGAGAGATTGGCTCACGCGCGATTTTCGACGCCCACCCCCGTGCAAGCTGCGGCTATTCCGCAAGCGCTCGAGGGCAAGGACGTGCTCGCAACCGCGCAAACCGGAACCGGCAAAACGCTGGCGTTCTTGATCCCGGTGATCGAGCAACTGCTCAAGAGCAAAACGCCCGGAATCGCGGCGTTGGTGCTGGTGCCTACACGTGAATTGGCCATGCAGGTGGTTGCGGTGTTCAATACCCTGCGGGGCACGCAGCTTGTTCCCGCGGCGCTAGTGGTTGGCGGACTCTCCGAAGGCGCTCAGCTCCAAGCTATTCGCAAAGGAGCCCGTGTTGTTGTAGCGACACCCGGGCGCTTGGAGGATTATCTCGACCGCAAGCTCTTTAATTTCAACTCGCTGCGCATTTTGGTGCTGGACGAAGCGGATCGCATGTTGGACATGGGTTTTCTCCCAGCCATCAAGCGCATCGCCTCCGTTCTCCCCAAAGAGCGCCAGACGATGTGCTTCTCGGCGACGATGGAAGCATCCGTCGCTCACTTGGTGAAGGACTACTTGAAGAACCCGACGCGTCTCGCGTTCGGATCGATTCTAAAGCCTTCCGAAAATGTGCGCATGCAAGCTTTTGAAGTTCAGGTCGACCGCAAACAAGAGATGCTGCAACGTTTGCTTGCGAAAGAAACCGGGCGGTGCCTGGTCTTCTCACGCACCAAGCGTGGCACCGAGCGCATTACCAAGAGCCTGAACCGCGATGGATTTTCCGCCGCCATGATTCATGGCGACCGTTCGCAATCTCAACGAAATGCGGCACTTGCTGGATTTCAGCAGGGCCGCTATCGCGTCCTGGTAGCTACCGATCTTGCTTCGCGCGGGATTCACGTGCAAGACATCGTCCACGTCATCAACTATGACCTGCCGGACATGGCGGAGAATTTTATCCATCGAGTCGGCCGCACCGGCCGAGCCGGTGGACACGGCGTGGCAACCACGCTGTTCTCACGCGAGCAACGGTCGGAGCTCTTCCAACTCGAGCGGACCCTGGGCATTCGGATTGAACGCCTTGGTACCGACCCCAGCGCTGCTAAACCCAAGCCTGGCATACATCTACGGACGGAAACAGCGCCTGCGACAGTCCAAGCGCCGCCGGCCAGCGAGATGGCCAATGCCTCCGCGAGGGTTGCGACACGCCCTACGATGGTCGCGTTGCCTGGCGAAATTCTCCAGGTACAGATGGACAGCTAGGAGCGTATTTAACCGACTGGTTAAATTTGACCTTACGAGGGGCGGAACAACTTGTTCCGCTCCTTTCATTTAAATCCTTATTTATCTGTTTCTTACGTCTCCGGGAATATTTTTCGCTTTCCGGCAGTCTGCACGATAACGGATGTTTCTCCTGAGCGTGCGGGCCGGCTCGTTTCACCCTGTCGAGCTGGTTCGCGCGCCGACCACGATAGGCCGAGGATTCCTGAGAGTTACTTCGGTCTATCATTAAATCGACCGACCATCAGCCCGGCCAGCGCTCCTTACTGGCCGGGCGTCCTTTTGGTCTTGTCCACGACAACTTCCCCGCCCTTCATGACCCACTTCACCTTGTTGAGCGTGACGTTGATGTCTGAAAGCGGATCGCCTTCAACAGCCACCAAATCAGCGAGATAGCCAGGTGCGACCGCGCCAAGTTCCTTCTCTTTGCCGAGGAGCGCCGCAGCGTTGCCAGTGGCCGTTTGGAGCGCCTGCTCGGGAGTCATTCCGGCCTTTACGAACCAGCCCAGTTCGCGCGTGTTTTCGCCGTACATGGTATAGACAGCGTCGGAACCCATGGCGAGTTTTACGCCGGCCTTGAAGGCCCGCCGCGCCGTTTCCAGATTGCGCGGGATGAAGGCTTGCAGGCGATCCTTATAGCCCGGTGCATAGCCAATTCTATCGCCGTTATCGACGTAATAGCGGTTGTGGTCGATGGTGGGGACGTAGAAAGTGCCGCGCTTGACCATGTCTTGAATCGTGGCGTCGTCCATATCGGTGGCGTGCTCGAGCGAGTCCGTCCCAGCGCGAACGGCGTCGCGAGCTCCGTCAGGGCCATAGGAATGAATAGCGATCTTTTTCCCGAACTGGTGGGCGGTGTCGACGGCCGCTTTCATTTCTTCGTAGGTGTAGGTCTCGAAACCGGTGACGTCATCGTCCGTACCTGTGGAACCATACATTTTGATGACGTCCGCACCTGCCGCTATTTGCTGGCGCACGACTTTTAGAACTTCGGGAACGCCATCGGCAGAACCACCGGCAGGAGGATTCCAGCCGGCTTTGTAGGGCGAAGAAGTGATGTAGAGACCGTAGCCGCAAACAAACATTCGTGGGCCAATCATTTCGCCGCGATTGATCAGGTCGCGCATGGCGATGTCCATGTATTGGTCGGCGCCCAGGTCTCGGACGGTGGTAACGCCGGCCTCGAGTGTGCGCAGAGCACCTTTGCGAGCGAGAAAAACCTCGACGGCGGCGGGCCTGTTGAGAAGTTGATTGCGCATGGGCTCGCCTGGGGTTTCATCCGTGTAGTAGGTCATGTGGGTGTGCACGTCGATGAGGCCGGGCAGTCCGCTATAGTGCGAGAGATCGATGACCTCCGCTCCGGCGGGGATAGCAGAGGCGTCGGTTGTGACACTGCGGATTTTGCCCTCCTGGACGATGACAATGGCGTTGCTCCAAAGTTTGCCTTTGGCGTCCCAGAGCTTCCCAAAGCGGATGGCCTTGACCGGCTTATCTACCGGTTTATTTGGCGGCTTCTCTTGCCCGCAGAGATTCGCAATTGCAAAAACGGCGAGTGAAAGCGCCGACCCCATTGTTCTCATTCTCATTCCAAGCATCCTTTTCTGGCGCCGAGAGAAAAGTGGCCGAGATGGGCACCAGAAACTTTCGAGGAGCATGATTTCTAATGCAGTTGGGAGAGGAATGCAACAGTGAAGGACTGAGGCGGGGCGTGCGTAGCGGGGGACGCGGAACCCACCCCCGGTTTTTTGTAAGTGTCATTTAGGGCCTGCGGCCCGCGAAACCTCATGAAAATCATTCAGAGGTAAGATCGCAACGGCCCGGAGCGGCGAGGTCGATGCAACAGTGGAAAAGTTGAGACCGTGTAAGTGTCTGATCCGGAGCGTGCGTGATTGAGCGAATAATTGGGCGTCGTTGTCTTCCCCTGGGGGAGCGGCGATAGCCCGCGACCCTGGTTAAGGTAACCGCAGCACGCTCTCCGCTCCCGGCCAGGAGGAACTATGTCCTATAGGATAGCGGGAATTGATGTCCATAAAAAGATGCTGGCTGTAGTTGTGACTGACGTCGAAATCGAAAGCGAGTACCAGTTTGAGCGGCGGATGTTTGGCAGCAGCCCCGAACAACTGCGATCGCTGGCGGCATGGCTGCTGGAGCAAGAGGCCGAGGAAGTAGTCATGGAATCGACGGCCCAATATTGGAAACCAGTGTGGGGAGCGCTGGAAAGGTATTGGAAGCCGTTACGCGAGAAGCGAGAAGGCGCAAGGCGGAGGTCCGGAACGTTACATCTGGCTCAAGCGCAATCGAACCGCGGACCTCGGGGGCGCAAGAAGGATTTTCCTGATGCCGAACGCCTGGTGAAACGGCTGGTGGCCCGGGAACTGACTCTGAGCTTTGTGCCCGATGCCGAGCAGCGTCTGTGGCGGACGGTGACGCGGAGAAAGTACCAGTTGACGCGCAACCGAGTGCGGCTGCAGAACCAACTGGAGTCTTTTCTGGAAGAGGCCCACATTAAGTTGTCCAGCTTGGTCTCGGATCTGCTGGGCCTTAGTGCCCGTCGTATGCTGAAGGCGCTCGCTGACGGTGAAACCAACCCAGCGGCTCTGGCCGCTTTGGCCGATCAGCGCTTGCGCGCCACACCGGCACAGTTGTGCGACGCGCTCGGCGCGTGCGCTGAGCTCAGCCCTGTCTACCGGCGGCTGCTGAAGATGGCGTTGGAGGAATTGCGATTGATCGACGAGCAGATCAGCCAACTGGACCAGGAGATGGCCAATCTGCTCAGCCAGCACCAGGATGCCGTCAAGCGGCTGGCGGAGGTGCCCGGTCTGGGAGTGGACTCAGCGCAGCAGATCATTGCCGAAGTCGGCCCTACCTCAGCGACCTTTCCCTCCGAGAAATGTCTCTCCTCGTGGGTTGGTGCTTGCCCGGGCGACGACGAGAGCGCGGGTGTGAACTACAGCCACCGCTCCCCGAAGGGCAACCGTCACATGCGGCGCTTACTCAATCAGGCTGCTAACGCCGCAGCCAGAACCAAAGGAAGCATCTTCGAGATCGTGTATCGCCGCTCGGTCCCGCGCATGGGACACAATCAAGCCATTGGGACCATCGCCCATCGACAGTGTCGGCTGATCTGGTTGATCCTGCACCAGGGAGTCCGTTACGAAGAACGGGGCCCAGCTGTCACTAAACGATCGAAGCAACTCCGCACTTCGAAGATGCTTCGGCAACTCCGAAGCCTCGGCTATCGGATCGAACCACCGAATCCTCAATCCAGCCAAGCACAAGTGCAGTGATTTTTCGACCCTGTTGCATCTAAAGAACTTAATAATTCTATAAGCTCTTTAGAATGTGTAGTTACGTGAGATTTTGTAAGTGTTGCATCTAAAAGACTTAAGCTGACAAAGGCGGCGAGCTTTCCACAGCTAGGGCCTGAGGTGCTTTCTAAGTTCTACTGGGAAGGTAACTACTTACGGGGATGAGCAGCAGGTGATCGGCCTGTGGAGAGAGAAGAGGAGCTGACCGGAGGCATGGGCGCAGCCAGGCCAGCAGTTTGCGAACCGAGGCCGAGCTTCTGCAGGGTCTTTGCGTCCAGCTTGCCAGAGGGATTCAGACCGTGGGCTTCTTGAAATTTCTTCATAGCATCGACGGTCGAGGGGTCCCACTTGCCGCTGGGTTTGCCGCTGAAGGAGCCGTCTCTGGCGAGGGCGGTTTGAATTTCTGAGATGCGCTCGGGCGCGGGGGCTTTTTGCCCCTGCACCCGGCGGCTGATTTTTTTAGAGGATTTTCCGTGGTGCGATTTTGTGCCCGGCTTTGACGCCGGCGACTTTGCCCCGGGAGTGCCCTGCGCCTTCACTGCGGACGCGCTTACACCCATACCGGCTGCAACGAGCAGCGTCAGGGCCAGGTGAGTCGCTTTTCGCACTCGCATTGGTTTCGGTTGCTGCGTAGAAGGAGGCGCAAGCGCCTCCCCCGAGATTACTGTTGCTGGCTTTCCGCCGGAACGACGCCCGACAAGAACACTGTCAGAATACGGTCGCTGTCCTGGCGGCGCAATACTTTGAAGACCACGTTATCGCCGGCTTTCAACTTCTTGACGGCAGCCCGGTAGTCTTCGAGAGAAGTGATCGCGTCATGGTTGATTTCGGAAATGACGTCGCCGCGGGAAAAACCAAGGTCATCGGAAGCGAAGCTCGCGGGGTCAACATCGGTGACGATGACACCCTTGACGCCTTCCATGCCGAAACGTTGTGCGCGGTCTTTGCTCATACTATCGACGCGGAGGCCGAACTCGGCAGGAGCAGGCTCGCCGGGTTGATCGGCCATGCGCCCGGCAGAATTCGGGAAGACATGGGTCCGATCTTCGACGGTTGCCGTGGCTTCTTTCTGACTGCGATCACGAACGAAGGTGAGTTTTACCTTGCTGCCAATAGTGGCTTGCGCAATGGGGTTCACGAGGTCGTTGCCGGTCTTGACGGGCTGGCCGTTTACGCTGGTAATGACGTCTCCGCCCTTAAGTCCAGCTTTCTCCGCGGGGCTGCCCGGTTCCACTCCCATAATCACGACGCCATAGGGGGCGCCTAGCGACTTCAATGTGATGGGATTGGTGCCGAGATCTTCCTGGAAGCTGACGCCGATGGAACCGCGCGTCACGCGGCCGTTGGCTATAATTTGGTTATAGACATTTATCGCGGTGTTCGACGGCAGCGCGAAACCAACACCTTCATAGCCGCGACTGCCAGTAATGATGGCGGTGTTGATGCCGATGACTTGTCCGGCCAAATCCACGAGCGGGCCGCCGGAGTTGCCGGGATTGATGGCCGCGTCGGTTTGCAGGAAGCGCTGGAACTGCTTGGCGAGGCCGAGGCCGCCGCGGTCTTTCGCGCTGATGATGCCGGCGGTAACGGTGGCCTGGAGACCGAAGGGGCTGCCGATGGCGAGAACCCAATCGCCAACTTGCACGCCGTCGGAATTGCCGAGCTTGGCGGTGGGGAGATCTTTGTTTACTTCAATCTTGATGACAGCCAAATCTGTATCGTCGTCCGCGCCGACAACCTTGGCGGTGTAGCGCGTGGTGTCGTTGTTGAGTTGGACTTGAATCTTGGTGGCGTTTTCGATGACGTGATTGTTGGTAAGAATGTAGCCGCGCTTATCCACTATGACGCCGGAACCGAGGCTACGCTCGGCTTGCGGAGGGCCATCCTGGCGGCCGTCGAAGAAACGGTCGAAGAAGTCCTGCATCGGATCGTCTTCTTCACCCGGATTGGTGTTGGGGTTGGCGGGCTTCGTGCGACGCATCTTGTTGGAGTTGGACTTTTTCTCGAGGACTTGCGTGGTGGCGATGTTGACGACAGCCGGTTCGACCCGATTCACAATGCCCGAAAACGAGCTTGCCGAGGGAATAGGATCCGGCACGGTCAACGGGGTTGCGTTCGTCCCGCTAAAGGTCTTCATCGCGGATACGCGGCCCGAAATGATCGAGCCAATCATGATTCCGGTGACGAGCGTGAACGCTACAAAAAACGACGCCATGATCTTGCGGCGCCGCGCCCAGTTAAAGATTTCTCTGACTTGCTCACCCATGTCGCTGCTCCTATCTATCCAGGCCGCACATCCCCATTGCCCCGAAATCCACGAGTTCGCGGGCGCACCCAAACAAAGCGCCCAGCAACTCCACTATGAGTATAACACCGTAAGTAGAGGACAGTTGCCCCGGAAAAAGAATGCGCCGGGGCCGTCACTGGCCTCGAGGACGGGGATCCAAAGGATGTGCTTAGGGCCTCTAGTCTCGTTGTCTCAATTTGATTAGACGCAGGAACCCTCGGTTTTGTTGTCAATGGATTTGGCGACACGCGGCTGGGCACTAACTTATCGAGTGTAGCGGTAGTGGGTGAGTCTTCGATTGGAGACTTTTTCAGGCAAGTGGATTACTACCGAGTAGCCAGGCGGGCTTGCGGCCGCCCGGCCCTCTCAGAACTGGGCGTGAAGTCAGCGATGCTTGAAATCGACCACAAGGAGCGTGATGTCGTCCTGTTGCCCCTGTTCTGCGGCGGTCTGGTTCGTCCAGCGGGACAATTCGGTCAGGAACGCCTGGGCGAACTGATCTGCGGCCAATTGCTTGTTGTTCTCGATGAAACGCATGAATCGGTCTGCCCCAAACTGCTCCTCAGATGAGTTTGCGGCTTCGAAGACGCCGTCGGTGTAGAGCAGGTAGCGGTCGCCAGGTTCGAGAGAAAACTCGAGCGCTTCGTAAACGGCTTCCTCAAACATTCCCAGAACCAATCCATTTTCCAAAACTTTGGCGGTTTTGCCAGTAGAGTCGCGCCACTGAAGGACGGGCGGGTGCCCGGCGCCGGCATAGCGCATGAGATTGTTTTCGAGGTCCACGTAAACGTAGGCGGCAGTGACGAAGTTGTGAGTGAACTTGCCGCACAGTGCGCGATTCAGGCCTGCCAGAACCTTGGCAGGCTCAGAGGCGTGGCCGGCCTGCCCGGTGAGCGCAACCTGGAGCATTGAGGCGATGAGCGCGGAAGGGAGGCCGTGGCCGGAAACGTCGGCGATGAGGATGCCGATGTGCTTGTCGTCAATCTGGATGAAATCGTAAAAATCGCCGGCCACGGAAGTCATGGGGAGAAAACGCGCGGCGATCTCGAGGCCGGGCAGCTTAGGGATCGAGTGAGGAAGGATGGAGAGTTGAATCTGGCGAGCCATCTCGAGTTCGTTGTTGAGGGCGAGGAGCTGCGTGGCAAGTTGGGCGCGGGCTTCACGCAGAAGGATATGGCTACGGACGCGAGCCTTGACCACAGAGGGGGAGAAAGGTTTGTGGACGTAGTCCACGGCCCCGACTTCGAAACCGCGGGTTTCGTCTTCGGCGCTCGTCTGGCCGGTGAGAAAGATGACAGGGATTTCGCGGGTGGCCGGGTCAGCCTTGAGGCGGGAACAGACTTCGTAACCATCCATGCCGGGCATCATGATGTCGAGGAGTATGAGATCCGGCTTCTCGTCGGAAGAGGCAAGAGCAAGGGCTTTTTCACCGTTGGTGGCGACCTTCGTTTTGTAGGAATCCTTAAGAGCCCCGGAGATCACGCCGATATTGAGTGGCGTGTCGTCGACAATCAGGATTAGTTTCTGCTCAGAGGGAGCTAGCTGTGGTGTAGCGGACATAGTTTCACTCCAGTCTTAGGGAAAGACGAGTCGCGATCTCGGAAACGGAACGGAGCGCGTCGGAATAGGCGAAATTGCCGACGTGATCCAAAAGCGCTGTGATTTCCTTTGGTGTTAGAACCTGGCTGAGCACGGGCCGAGCGTCGAGAAGGAAATCCGAGGCATCGCCATCGTCGCTTTCGAGGAGTTTTTTCAGACGAGACAGCGGTGGGACGACGGTGGAGGGGTCGGCGTTTGGAGAGGGAGTGCTGGCGGGAGCCGAGTCAGCGGGAAGAGCAGCGCGAATGGCGGCGATGTTCAGATTGAGAGAGCGAGAGAGGGATTCGAGCGTGGGGGGGATGGACTGTTTGGAGTCGATGGCAGCTTCGGCAGCGGCCGCGACTTCGGCAAGAGCGTTGGCGCCGAGGTTGGCGGAAGCGCCTTTGAGGGAGTGGGCGAGGCGCTGGGCAGTAGGGACATCGTTGACGGCGAGAGCCGCGCGAATGTCGTCGAGGGCGTGAGATTGGGAATCGGCAAATCGTTGCAGCAGGGATTCGTAACGCTTGCGATTGCCGCCCGTACGCTTGAGCGCGGTCGCGGTGTCAATACCGGGGATCACGAGGTCGCCGGGAGCGGCGGAAGCATGGGAAGCGGAGACGGAAGTGGATGCAGCTGAAGCAGCGGCCGTGGCGGCACGAGGGCGAATCCACTGGAGAAGGGCGCCGAATAATTTGTCGGGATCGATGGGCTTGGCAAGATGGTCGTTCATGCCGGCGGCGAGACACATCTCGCGGTCACGGTCCATGGCATTGGCAGTCATGGCGAGGATGGGAAGAGAAGCGAAGCGAGGATTCGAACGGATGGCCTTGGTGGCAGTGATGCCATCCATGACGGGCATTTGCATATCCATAAGGACCAGGTCGTAATCGCACTTCAGGATTCGCTGCACGGCGATAGCACCGTTTTCTGCCTGATCGATGGAGAGATGCGCGTCCTCCAGAAGACCGATAGCGACCTCGCGATTGAGTTCATTGTCTTCGACGAGGAGAACGCGTGAACCGTAGATGGAAGAAAGATCGATTTCGGGAGAGGCGATCTGGGGTGCTCGCGACAAGTCTCGAACGTCGGTGAGGACCTGGACGACAGAGTCAAAAAGCATGGACGGAGTGACGGGCTTGATCAGAACATTTTCGAAGGAGGTTTGCTCCGCCTGACGCAGGACTTCTTCGCGGCCGTAAGCGGTGACCATGACAAGGTGAGGAGGTGTTGAGATGTTCGGGAGTGCCCGGATAAGTTTTCCAGTCTCGATGCCATCGAGGCCCGGCATCTGCCAATCAACGAAGACAATTTCGTAAGGCTCGCGGCGATCGGCCGCTTGACGGACCATTTCGACGCCTTCGTTGCCTGAGGGAGCTTCGTGTACCACGAAAGTCATACTGGTCAACATACTGGAAAGGACCTCGCGAGCCTGGGCATTGTCGTCAATGATCAGGACGCGGCGACCGCGGAGATCGGGCCGGGTAGTGCGACGTGCTGCACCTTCGCCTTTTGCGAGGTAGCAGGTGAACCAGAAACTGCTGCCTTCCCCGATTTTGCTGCTGACGCCGACGTCACCGCCCATGAGTTGAGCGAGTTTCTTGGAAATGGCCAACCCCAACCCAGTGCCCCCGTGCTGGCGCGTGGTGGAAGCATCGGCCTGCTCGAATGCACGGAAGAGGCGGCCCATCTGTTCGTCGGTGAGCCCGATGCCGGTATCGCTGACGGAAAAGCAAACTAGTTGACCGTTTTCGTCCTCTTCCTGTACCCGAGCTTTTACGACAATCTCGCCGCGCTCGGTGAACTTGACGGCGTTATTGCAAAAATTGATCAGGATTTGCCCAAGTCGCAGAGGGTCACCCTTCGGGTGAGTGGAAACCGCGGGGTCAATATCGAAAATCAATTCCAGGCCTTTGCTGGTAGCCTTTTCCGAGATCAGATTGCTAACGTTCTCGAGCACTTTTTCGAGATCGAAATCGATGTTCTCGACTGTGAGTTTGCCCGCCTCGATTTTCGAGAAATCCAGAATGTCATTGATGATACCCAGCAGGTGCTGGCCCGACTGCTGAATCTTGCGAACATACCCTCTCTGACGAGGATTGAGATCGGTCTTCAACGCTAGATGAGACATGCCGATGATGGCGTTCATCGGGGTGCGAATTTCATGGCTCATATTGGCCAAAAATTCGGATTTGATTTTGGTGGCGTCTTCGGCGACTTCCTTTGCGCGGCGCAATTCCTCCTGATAGGTTTCCAGGGCGCGATTGCTAGCTTCCAGTTCCTCTTTGCGGGCAATGATCTGTCGCTCAGAAGCTGCGAGGGATTCGGCCTGCGCACGGGTCTTTTCGAGAAGGCAGTTGGTTTCGAGGTTTCGGGAAAGAAGTTGGGCGTTCATGGCGACCGAGGGCAAAAGCGCATCAAGGAAGGATTGCTGGCGGTCGGAGAGAACGGAAGGGGTAGCGAGTTCGAGGACACCTATCAGAAGGTCTTGATTGAGAACGGGCACAAACAGGAGAGCGCCAGGCACTACCGTACCAATGCCTGTGGAGACACGAATGGGATTATTCTTCTCCGTAGAGAGGTTGAGCACGCGGCGTTCGAGAGCGGCCTGGCCGACGAGCCCCTCGCCGAGTGCGAGCTCGGAGGAATTTGGAGGGCCACCGAGGGCAAAGCTGCCAACACGCCTTAGTCGAAGACGGGAGTCATCGGCGAGATAAAAGGAACCGTAAAGGAGGGGAATGCATTCGGAGATTCGGGAGAGCAGACTTGCGGCGAAAGTGGAAAAGGCTTCTGCGGCCTGAAGTTGCACGCCGGTCGCGGCGACTTCGGCCTTCACCCAAGACTGTGTCTCGCGGTCCTTGGCACCTCCTTGAAGCGTATGGAGGGAACGGCTGATCTCGCCGATTTCGTTCGGCCGATTGAGGAAAGGAATGGGCAGATCCAATTTGCCGGAAGCAAGGGACTGAATGCTGTCCCGCAAGGAGAAGAGTTCTTGAACGACATCAACGTGAAGCACATAGGAAGCGATGGCGAAAGTGACGAGCAGGCCGAACCCAATGACCAGCCAAGTAACCAAGATAGAACGATGCGTCTTATCGGTGAGTTCATCAGAACGCCGATCGACAGCTTTCTGCAACTCGTCTGAGATCTTTATGACTTGCTCGTGATCCAGTTGAAGCTCGGGATCGACGCTAGAGCGCATGACCGCAGCGGCCTTTACGTTGTCGTTGGCGAGGGCGGCAGCACGGACGAGCCGAGAATCAAGCACGGCCTTATCGAAATCGGCCGCAGCGGCTGTGATCTGGGTAGTTCGGTTAGGGGCGAGGCGGATAGCCTCGGCGATCTCCATTTTGTATTGGGAGTAGGTGGTGTCCAGTTGGCCGTCGATGACCTGCCTGCGTTCAGGATCGGTCTCTGCGATAAGACGGTAAAGATACAGATCGAAGCGCCTGCTGAGCGAGCGCGCTGAGTCAATGTGGTGGACGGCTTTGATCTCATTGTCGATGAGCTGGCTGTACCATGTATCCATTCTTTTGCTTTGAATGGAAGAATACAAGCCAGCGAGGATCACCATGACTGCCAAAGGAGCCATAGCGAGAAGGAGTTTTCGACGTAACTTAAGGTTTTCTAGCAGGCCCATGCTTGATTCGTTCCAATGGACTCTGAGATCTGGCAGTGAAGTAAAAACCCAGGAAGACCATTTACCTTTCTAGAGCATGTTATTCAGTTTGGTTGCAGCGAACAAGCATCAATGCAAGCAAAGACCTCGTAGGGAGCAGATGCCGATGCCGCCCGCGTCCGGGCGCTCGCCGCTCACAATGATTTCCGATCGTCGGCTACTCGGAAGGAAGCAATTGTCGGGACTGATTTACTCGGCGGTAAGCTGCTGGCACCCAGCGAGTCGGGCGACCGGGAACCTGCCCACTATCGTGTGGCGCTAGGGCTTGACAAACGGCAGGGCATCTAGGATAAATAGAGAAGCTGCGGTTGCGGCGACACGTGGCGATTTAGGGCAACTTGCTCCACGTAAAAAACTGCTAAAGAGCTGTAGAGTATCCCAGAAGAATTTCTGAGACCCTCCGAGCACTTTGGCACGGAGGGTTTTTCATTTCCCTCCCTGCTGCCCTAAGAAGACCTACGTGATGGATGGGTGTGCAGGATTGTGTGCCTGTGACCCTGAGGGCCTGGCGCGTTGAGGCGCCGGCGAAAGGTGAAGCGATGTCTGAGCCATTTGAACTGCGATGTCGGGAATGCGGTAAGACCTGGGGAAATGTTCCGAAGTCCTTCTGTGAAGACTGTTTCTCGCCGCTGGAAGTCGCCTACGACTACGATGCTCTGAAGAAGAAAGTTCGCCGTGGAAATTTGTCCGACCGGACGTTCAATATGTGGCGGTATGCGGAGCTACTGCCGCTGCCCGAGGATTTCACGGCGGAAACAGCCGTTGGCGGCACGCCGCTGGTTGCTTCGCAGAAGCTGGCCTCCCATTGGGGGATGGGTGAGCTCTATCTGAAGAATGATGCGGTGTGCTTCCCTTCTTTGTCGTTTAAAGACCGGGTGGTGGGCACGGCGCTGGTGGCGGCACGGAGATTTGGGTTTGAGACCGTCGGATGCTCATCCACCGGGAATTTAGCGAACGCCGTTGCGGCGCAGGCGGCGCAACAGGGATTTGACGCTTGCGTGTTTATTCCAGCTGATCTTGAGCCCGCGAAAGTGCTGAACACTGCCGTTTACGGGGCGCGCATCGTGCGCATCAACGGGAACTATGACCACGTGAACAGGTTGTGCGCGCAGATTGCGGATCGATTCAAATGGGGACTGGTGAACGTGAATTTGCGTCCGTATTATTCGGAAGGATCGAAGACGCACGGTTACGAGATCGCGGAGCAACTCGGCTGGAGATTGCCTGACAACGTTGTGGTGCCGATGGCCGGTGGATCGCTGATCACAAAGATCGCGAAAGCGTTCAAGGAGCTGGTGACGCTGGGCTGGGTGGAAGCGAAGCCGGTGAAATTCTTTGGCGCGCAGGCCACGGGTTGTTCGCCAATTTCCGATGGCGTGAAGCGCAACCTGGCGCGTTTTGAACCCCAGAAGCCGAATACGATTGCGCGTTCGCTGGCCATCGGCAATCCGGCTGATGGGCCGTTTGCGATGAAGTTGATCCGCGAGAGCGGGGGCTGGGCGGAAGACATTTCCGATCCGGAAATCGTGGAAGCGATCAAGCTGCTCGCGGAAACGGAAGGCATCTTCACCGAGACCGCCGGCGGCGTGACGGCAGGCGTAACGCAAAAGCTCATTCAGCAGGGACGAATCAAGGCCGGTGAGACGACCGTTGTTTGCATCACTGGAAACGGTCTCAAGACTACCGACGCGATCGCGGCAGAATTTCCGGTCACGGAAGCGATCGCGCCGCGTCTGGATGCTTTCGAGGCCTATCTCGACAACCAGTTTTCCGTCGCTGCTAGCGCGGCGAAGTAAAGTCAGGAGACGCAGAAGAACATGCCAGTTACGATTGAAATTCCGACGGCGTTCCGCCGCTTTACGGATGGAACGCCAAAGATCGACTGTAGTGCGGCGACTATCGCCGAAGCCCTTAACGATTTGACTACGCGCTTCCCTGCTCTTTCGCGCCATGTGCGCGATGAGCAAGGGCAGATTCGGCAGTTTCTCAATGTCTATCTCAATGAAGAGGATATTCGCTTTCTTGGCGGAGAGGGCTGCACGCTGAAGGAAGGCGACCGCGTGCTGCTGGTGCCGTCGATTGCCGGCGGCTAAAGGCTGTGCTCGGACTCCTCTGCTTGTCCTCGCAAAGACTCGGCCTCTTCTTGGCTTGACGCGATTCATCCGGCTTTAAAAAATTTTTCTCAGCTATTATGGAAATGGAGACGCCGGTGGGTTACTACGCACTTTTCTATCGTGAAGTGGTGCCGGACTTTATCACGAAGCGCGGCGCCTATCGCGATGAGCATCTCGGTCTTGCACGCGAAGCACACGCTCGCGGCGAGTTACTCCTTGCGGGGGCTTTGGCAGATCCGCCGGACGGGGCGTTGCTCATTTTCCGCGGTGGGGACGATACCCCGGTGCAAGAGTTCGTCCGCAAGGATCCTTATGTGAAAAATGGCCTGGTGAAGCGATGGGAAATCCGGGCGTGGACAGTTGTTGTAGGAAACCAATAGGAGCTTCCCGGGATGATTGCACGACTTTGGTCCGCTCGAGCGACAAAAACTCAATCGACGCTATATCTGGAGCACTTCTGGCAGAGCGTGGTGCCAAGCCTTCGAACACACACTGGGTACGTCTGTTCCAACGTTCTGGTGCGGTCTCAAGGGGATGCGGTCGAGATTCTCGTCACCGACGGTATGGCAGTCGCTTCAGGCGATTGATGCGTTTGCCGGTACCGACCGAGAAACCGCGGTGGTAGCCCATGAGGCTGCCGCTCTGTTGACGGACTATGATCGGCGCGTGCGGCACTATGAAGTAGCCCAGATGGATGGTCTCTCCTTTCGCCAATCCCGATAGGCCGTAAGGGCATTAATTTAGTTTTTACAGGAAACATTTCAGGCGGGGACTTCGTTACTAAGTCCATAAGCTTTGGAGGTGCGTCCATGCGTATTCCTTACCTGCTGACTGCTGCTTTGGCGCTGTCCGTTGCGTCGGGCGCGGCCCAGACCAAGCTGGACGTCAAAGATATAGAGAATCATCCGTTTACGGCGGATTTCCATTCCGGAGGCAAACTGCGCATGTACTTGCGCTCGGGAGACTTCCGGGTCGTCGGAGGACCGGATAACAAAATCACGGTACGGATTACGGGCCGAAATGCCGATCGGGCCAGCGATGTGCGGGTTCAACTGGAAGGATCGAATGACTCCGCGGACTTGACGGTCAGCGGCGGTCCTAAGAACGATCTGGAGGTCATTATTGAGGTCCCCAAGAAGACGGGACTTTTTGTTCGAATGACGGCCGGAAATCTGGAACTGCAACATGTTGTCGGGGATAAGGACGCGGAGTTGCACGCGGGGGAGTTGATTATCGATGTGGGCGACGCCAGCGATTATTCGCGTGTCGACGCTTCGGTTTATTCCGGCGGCCTCGAGGCCAGCCCGTTTGGCGAATCACATGGCGGGCTATTTCGTTCGTTTCACAAAGAAGCTAACGGAAAATACCATCTGCACGCGCACGTTGGGGCTGGCGACTTGACGCTGCAATAATACGGAGTCGATTACCTCCAGATAAGAACACCGCAACATTTGCCGCATTTTGGGGTTTTTACCTACATGAGGCTAAGGTTAGCTATTTACGGTGCCGCTTCCCTCTTTCTTCTGGCATTTTATGCGCCGGCAAAGGCTGTAGCTTCTGTCGTTTCTGGCCTGCGCGGCCGATAGCCAGATCGTCCTCCTTATTATCTCGTTTGCTGCGTGCGGTCTCTCACCAAAGACAATCTTGTCGTTCCTTGCGCGTTTGCGATTCTAACTGTCGGCAGTGTAACCGCGTATAAAGCGGACCGTTTTTGCGAGTAGACGCAGGTGCGCGTCCTGTATAAAGTGCGCTGCACGTGGAGCGGCATCCGCTTTTTGGATTGTGCGCTTTCCAGGAGCCCCTAATCGACAATGTCTCTTCCGGCTAGCGGTTCTCGGACTGTGCCAAATACGCTTGCTGCTACCGCGGCGCTGGCGCCCGTAACAGCGCTGCTGGGTATATCGACTTTTATCAACTACATCGACCGCGGCAGCCTCTCTCTTGCGGTGCCTGTGCTCAAGGTCGAGCTTCATCTTGACGCGTGGCAACTGGGCATTTTGCTTTCTTCGTTTTTCTGGACCTACACTAGCTTTCAAATCATTTCCGGCTGGCTGGTGGACCGTTTCAATGTGAACTGGGTGCTCGCTGGGGGGTTTTTTATTTGGACGCTTGCCACGGCGACGACTGGTTTTGTACACGGTTTTCAAATGCTGTTGATCATGCGGCTCATCCTGGGTGCCGGCGAATCGGTCGCTTTTCCCTCCTACAGCAAGATTCTGGCGAAGCACTTCCCTGAGTCCCGACGAGGGCGCGCCAATTCGTTCATCTCCGCGGGTATCGCCGCAGGTCCTGCGTTCGGAATTTTCTTCGGCGCAATGCTGATCGGGCGGTATGGCTGGCGGCCGTTCTTCGTTGGACTCGGGCTCATCAGCCTGCTCTGGATCCCCCTGTGGAAGATGTGGATGCCGACGGGCCCGGGCCTGGATGTGTCCCCCACGGCACAGACTCCGGGGATTCTCGAAATTCTCAAGCAGCGCTCTGCATGGGGCACGTTTGTCGGGCTCTTTGCGTTCAATTACCTTTCGTACTTTCTGCTGACGTGGCTGCCGACTTTTCTGGTCGACGAGCGAAATTTTTCAATGCAAAAGATGGGGACCATCGGGGGTATCGCGTATCTCCTTCTGGCGCTCTCGGCGCTCATTTGCGGATGGTTTTCTGATTTGTGGATAGCAAGCGGGGGCACCCCAACGCAGGTGCGAAAGACGTTCACGGCGACGGGGCTGGGTATTAGTTCCTGCTCTTGCTTGGCGGTAGTTGCGTTTTCTTCCGATTCGCGGCTCGCCGTGCTGTTTCTCTTCGTTACGTGCGCCGGGGCCGGTCTCTGTACCGCGAATTTGTGGGCGATCACGCAAACGATTGCGGGCCCTCTGGCAGCGGGTAAATGGAGCGGACTACAAAACTGTTTCGGAAATTTTGCTGGGATTATTGCACCGGCGCTCACAGGATATGTGGTGCAACGGACCGGGCATTTTTTCTGGGCGTTTGCGGCCACAGCGGCCGTATTGCTGGCAGGAGCGTTGTCGTGGGCTTTTGTGGTGGGCAGGGTTGAGCCGGTGCACTGGAAGGGAAAAGGATTCGCACCCGGTTCGCAGATTTCCGAGGGCTGACCTCGCGCTTTGCGCTAGGGTCTCTCCCACCTTCCGGTTTCGGCCGACCGAAAGATCGCTTCTATGACCGCCATGTTGCCGACAGCGTCTTCGATCGAAACGGGAACTTCCCCGTCTCCTCGTATCGCCCGCGAAAACACATCTCCCTGAATCGTGTACTGATCGCACGTAGGAAGCATCTCCGTGGTGACACCTCCACCGAACACATCGCGCCCATCATCGACAAAAATCCGGCATTGCCTGTCGTTCGGAGCGTTGAAAGGTATTTCGATTTCAACGCGTCCCTTTGTGCCTAGGAACTGCATGCGCTGGTAAGAAACAATCTGGGTGCTGCACGTAAAAATGGATTGCCCTGAGGGAAAGTCAAGCATCACGGAGCTTAGCCGGTCGATTTGGAATTCCGGGTCGCGTTCGACTAAGCCGATAACTCGCGTTGGCTCTTCGCCAAAAATGAAGCGGGACATCGTGATAGGGTAGCATCCGATATCAAACAACGCGCCGCCGCCCCAATCCAAAACGTTGCGAATGTTAGCGGCGTCGCGATTGAAATAGCTGAAGGCCCCGACAATCGAGCGCAATTCGCCGATTCGTCGGGAGCGGATAAGTTCGCGGGTGCGCAACCATTGCGGATGCGTGCGCACCATAAACGCTTCGCCGATTTTTACACCGGAGCGCTCGCGTGCGGCGAGAAGCGCTCTCGCCTCGGCAACGTTGAGCCCGATAGGCTTCTCGCAGAGGACGTGCTTGCCCGCTTCCGCGGCTTTGATCGACCACGGCACGTGCAAATGATTCGGCAGCGGATTGTAGATGGCCTCAATATCGGGGTCAGCCAGCAGTTCCTCGTACGACCAATAGGCTTTAGGGATACGCAGCTTACGAGCGGCGCTCTCCGCCCTTTGGCCGTCTCGTGAGGCGATGGCAACGATCTCACACCATTCACTCAACTGCATCCCGGGAATCACTTTTCGAACGCCAATGGTGGCCGTGCTCAGGACGCCCCACTTTACTTTTTTGATGCTCACCGCTTCCCTCCCGGTCTCGACGTCCCGTTCTATCACGCCTTCCTGCTGAGGCAAAATGCGCTCGAGAGCCGGATTTGTTTTACCGGCCCCGACCGCGTATAAGAATTGCCATGTTTCAAAGCCTCTCCATCGCCGCTCAAGCCGCCGGAAGTGCCGGTTCCGCTTCGGAATGGCGCTGGGCCATTCTGTCTCTTGCTACATGCGCAATTCTCATCACCATTGGCTTTGCCGCAATGGGAATTTTCCTTTTTCGCAAAAAAACAGGGGATCGAGCGCTTCTGTACTTTGGCGTGTTCGTATTCCTTTACGCGGTCCGTATGTTCATGCGCGACCAACCGATTCTTTCTGTTTTTGGCATCTCGGTTGCCGTTGCGGGGCACATCGAACGATTCATCACCTTCACGATCTCGCTGCCAACATTGTTTCTGTTTCTCGAAATTGTGCAAGTCCGCTGGCGCCGCGTCCTCTTGTGGGCGCTGGGCGTGCAATTGGTTTTCGCCGCTATTGCCATTCCGTGCGACATTTTTGGTGTCGCCCGCCGCGCCATCGATATCACCAACAGCCTCCTCGTCCTGATCTCCTGGATTCTCCTGATCGCCCTCCTCTTCTTCCTCCGTCCGCCGGGCCGCCTCCCACGGGACCTCCGCGTCGTCGGCGTCGGTCTGGCTGTTCTAGCCATGTTCGTGATCCACGCCAATCTCACGGGACTGCACATCGTTGGCGGGCGCGACCTTGAACCGGCCGGGTTTCTCTTTTTTGTTTGCACTCTAGGCTACCTCGTCGCGCACCGCATTTTTGCGAAAGAGGAAAGTCTTTTTGCTATTCAAAAGGAACTTGAAATTGCCGAGCAAATTCAGACATCCATTCTTCCACGTGAAGTTCCTCGCCATGCCGGGATCGAAATCGCAGCGCGTTATCTTCCCATGAGCGCCGTTGCTGGCGATTTCTACGATTTCCTGACGTTCGAACGAAATCATCTTGGCATTCTCATCGCCGACGTCACGGGGCATGGCGTTCCCGCCGCCCTGATCGCTTCGATGCTCAAAGTCGCGTTTGCCAGCCAAGCCGCCTACGCCGATGATCCGGCGCGCGTGCTCGCCGGACTGAACAAGGCTCTGTGCGGCAAATTCGAAGATCACTTCGTCACAGCCGCCTATCTGTATGCCGATCTCGACGCAAGGCTGCTCCGCTATGCTGGTGCTGGGCACCCTCCGCTCTTATTCAAGAACCGTTCGAACGGCGAGGCGCGCTCTATTGAGCACAACGGCCTCTTTCTGGGCATGTTTCCCGAGGCAGAATACTCTTCCGTCGAAATCCTGCTGAAACCGGGAGACCGTTACCTGCTTTACACGGACGGCCTGCCGGAATCAAAAAACGCATCCAGCGAAGAATTTGGAATCCAACGTTGCCTGAAAATTCTGAACGCTCACGCGGCTCTTTCCGCTGGAGCGATGGCCGATCGGATGCTCACGGAGATCTCCAGTTGGTGCGCGGCCACAGACGGCTCCGACCGTCAACAGGACGACGACATGACGCTCATCGTTCTTGATTGTCAGGAATAGACCGCGGAGGGTGGGGCAAGCCCCGCCCCTACAGAGATTCTTGCGTCACGGATGAATTGCTGGTGAGAGACTCAAGTTAAAGGAAACTTAGCTGGCGGCTTTCCAGGGCCAGTAACTTTTTCTTGAGCGGAAGGCCGCCGCCGAATCCGGTTAAATCGCCGTTGCTGCCAATGACGCGATGGCAAGGAATAAGGATAGGGATGGGATTCGAACCGTTGGCTAGTCCCACCGCCCGCGCCGCATCAGGGCTGCCGATGCGTTTCGCCAACTGGCCATAACTGATCGTTTCGCCGTAAGGAATCTTTCGCAAATTGTTCCATACCAGAAGCTGAAATGCGGTTCCGTCGAGGGTGAGCGGAATGTCGAAGTCCTTTAGCTCTCCATCGAAATAGGCTTGCAACTGCCGGACTACTTCCTTAAATGGCACCTTGTCCTCAGTCCAATCGCGTTGCGGGGACTTGGGCCGCCGCCCAGTCATGAAATGGACAAGGCTCAAGCCGCGCGCATCCCCGGCCAGCATCAACGGGCCGATGGGACTTTTCATTATGGTGTAAGACATTAATCCCACGAAAATTCCTCAGCGCCCAGCGCTGCTCTCCGGGCTTGCCGTTGCATACGGGCTTTGCGCTCGATACCTTTTCTCAAATTCCTCGCGGGTGCACATCGTTCGAATATCCGTGATGCGATCCACGGCGAGGATTCCGTCGAGATGATCGATCTCGTGCTGCAAGAGTTCCGACAGATTGCGCTCGTTGCCCGCCTGGAGTGCGTGCCACTCGCCTTGCAGGTCCTGGAAGCGGATGGAAATCTCCCGATGCCGCGCCACTTGCATGAAAATCGAGAGGAAACTCAAACAAGCGTCCCAAACGACCATCTTCTCTTCGCTTCTTTCCGTGATTTCGGGATTCACGAAAGGCCAAGGCTCGGAGCCTGGCAATTGCAAGAAGATCACGCGCAGTGCTGAGCCAATCTGCGGGGCAGCGATCGCGCGGCCGTAGCCCGTCGTTTTCTTCCAATACGCGAGAGTGTCAGAAAGGTCTTCCGCGAGCGCGCGAATCTCCGGTGCCGCGGGATCTTCGACTCGTTTCGCGATTTCCCTCAGCCCGGGGTCCCCAAGCTGCAAAACAGTTCGGACGGCCATCGCTTCCCTCTTCCCCAGCACGGAAGGCAACCATCATACCGCGAGAAGCCGAAAATTGCCCTGCGCCAACGAATCATCTCGTCGTGTCCCAGTCACCTCAGGCTCTCCCGGAAATTAATTTACTTGAAAACAAACAACTTACAGTGATAGAGTCTGCCCGTTTAGGGGGATGCCGGCGCCATTGCCTTCGCGCGATGACGCCGCATCGGTTTACAACTCTGGGGGTGCTCATGACCAAGCAGAGAGGTTTCTCGCTTATCGAGTTGCTCATCGTTGTTGCCATTATTCTCATCATTTCCGCCATCGCCATCCCAAGCTACCTGCGATCGAGAATGCAGGCCAATGAAGCTTCGGCCGTCGGCTCTCTTCGCATGATCAACACATCAGCGGTAACTTATTCCTCCACCTACGTTAACGTCGGGTTCCCCACCAATATGGCGGACATGGGCGGGGTCAATCCCTGCACGGCCTCCTCGACAACCGCCTGTATTCTTGAAGATTCCATAGCCCAGGGAACAAAGAGCGGATACTCCTTTATCTGGATTGGAGACGGAGCAACACCGTCCGTCGCCTACTCGCTCACGGCCACGCCGCTCAACGTTGGCGCGTCCGGGCAGCGTCAGTTCTGTACCGACCAGGCCGGTGTGATTCGCTTCGAGCCATCGGGCGCGGGTTGCAGTGCGGCGAGCGCTCCGGTCCAGTAAAAATCTGTTCTGGGTAGTCGGTGTTTATGACTGCTGAACAAGAAGTCCTAAAGACCGCTGAGATCATCCCCATCGAGCAAAAGCAGGAGCCACGCTCGAAAGGGATAACCACGCCTCGCAAGAAAAAACCGAAAGAGCTTGCTGTCATCACGGAATGTTGCACCGGCTGCGCAGGCTCACCAGCTTGTGTCGAGTACTGCCCCGTCGAAGATTGCATGTTCTGGGTCCCGGATGAAGATCATCCCCCCTTCGGACGCATCCAGGTGGATTCCGTTCTGTGCATTGGTTGCAAAAAGTGCACCAGCAAAGGCCCCGATGGCGCATTTCTGGATGGATGTCCCTGGGATGCGATCGTGATGCTGGACATTGCCGAAGTGGAAAAAGTGGTTGGAGTAATGAACTTCTGAGGTCAACCAGACGGCTGCCTCCTAATGCCGCTCGCCCGCCCTGTCCCGTATCGCCTGCTCGGTAAGCAGAGCTTGCTGTTTCACGCGGTCGGGAATCTCCGGCAAATCACGTTCGTAGTTGCGAATGGCCGGTAAATCCTCCGGTTCGCCCACCAAATAAAGCGCTCGCAACCCTTCCCATACTTGTTCAGCGCCAGGATCTATAGTTGCCAGTTCCGCGCCAGAAGTAACCTCCGTGCCAGTGACCGCGGAAAGCGTGCGGATTCGACCGTTGATGGGCGAGCGCACTTCCGTAACCTGCTCCCCGTTCTGAAGTTTAGCAATCAGCCCGCCTTGATGGATGGCCGTGCCTACGTGATCCGCGTCAACCACGCGCCCCGCGATGGGAGCCGAGATTCTCGCAGGCTGCAACAACGCGACAATTTGTAACCGCCCTGCCGCATCGCCAAAGCGCACCAAAGACAATGCGGCGTTTCCTCTCACCATCGGCGAAGGATCCACAAGCATTTTCAGAAGAGCTGCGTGGAACGCGGTTTGAGTCGTGTCCTGCCCCATGACCCAGGCATCGGTGTTGCGCACTTCTTCGACGGAATACGACGACAGACGTACCAAATCGGGGTACCAACGCGCGGCGCCCGTATCATGGACGCTCAAGCGCTCGCCCAACTGCACGAGCGCATGCTGGATATGCCGCGGATGTTTTTCATCATTGAGGAATTCGCTGAGCTGCTTGTCGGAGAGATGGCGGCCAAACCACGTGTTCCACCAAAACAGAAACGGCATCAGCACGATCAGCCACGCTGTTGCAAAAAACAGCAGACGATTCCGCGTGGACATGCGATGCCGGACTCGCGAAGGTTGCGCCTGAGAATCACTCGCAAGTTCGCTTCCACCCGCCGCATTGAGTTGTTCTACGGAAAGTGCTGACGGAATTTGATTGCCGGCCATAACTTCGTGCAAACGCTACGCCGCCTTCGCGGGAGGCGGTTCCTTAGGCGGACTCGTCTTGCTCTTATGCAAGAACCCCAGCCAGCCGCGAGCATCCATTTCGAACGCAACATTTAAGAGGAAGACTCCCGAGAGCGTCAAAAGAATCAGGCTCATGAACAAGCCGTCGACGGACGTCAGCGATTTCGTGATGGCAATCCATGCAATTCCAGCGAGAGGAATGAGCGCAAATAAAATGGAGAGCAGGAGCATCACGGGAAGCAAGACACCTCCTCAAGTATTCACAACAGAACCAATGGGCCGCAACCCGCCCGTCGGCTAACAACTTTTTCTGTTCCCGTCGCCGTTCGTGGCGCGCTAGGGCTGAGCTTTGAAAGTTACATCGAGCGATTTGCTGTCCTTGGCGGCAAGTGTAACTTTCTGATCCTGTTCGCCGAGTTTTTCATGGACAAAAGCAATCGTGTAGTCGCCGGGAGGCAAACCGGCGATCTCAAATTTCCCATCGGGTCCGCTCACCGCGTAAAACGGATTCTTCACCACATTCATATACATCCTCATCCACGGGTGCTGGTTGCACTGCACCGGCAATAATATCTCCTCGCGCGCGAAGTTTTTTTCCAGTGCGGCGGCCCGCGGAGCCTGGGACTCGTTCCAATCGCGATTGTTCTTCGGCGTGGGGTGAATGTTATGTGTGGTGGGATCGCCGTTCACGATCTTGATGGTTTGGCCGGCCATCACGCCCAGAACGTGCGGCTTGTATTTGCAGCCTACCTGGGTCAGCGTCACGGCGTCCTTTGGAACGTCGAAGGTGCGATTGCCGAGACCTTCCTTCACGTAGACAAATACATTGGCAAGCTTTCCATCGGCTACCACCACATTTTCCGCCGTGTTCGAACCCGCGCAATTCGGGTCCTGCCCCATGTCGATTTTCGCCGCCTTGGGCGCGGCACCATCAAACTTTACAATCCCGCTGACCGATGCAACCGTAGCAGGGTCGATCGGAGTAGCGGCTGGTGCGGTCGTCGCCGCGGCAGGAGCCGCCGGCTGCTCTTCTTCTTTCTTGCCGCATCCGGCCGACAAGACCAGACTCGACAGTACACAAAACACTAGCCATTTATTCGTTTTCATGGTGTAACAGCACCTCGCTTCCAATTTAAATTTCTCGCAAACTCTACTCGCGGCCGCTCCCGTTGCCCGGATTCCCCTCAGCCGGCGCGACGCCGCTGGAGGCCTTCTCCCGGCCCATCGACCCGCTCACTCGCCGCTGTTCTTCCGCGGTGAGCTGCAAAATGTAATCCACCAGAAGCTTCGTGTGATCCTTATCGTAACCCTGGAACGAGGGCGGCGTGGGCCCCGCAAAAACCCAGCGATTATTTTCTCGTCTGAAGAGTCCCGAAGGCATCGACGTGCCTGGACTGATCGCTTGAGGATCGATAATCCACCGCTCCATCCAGTCCGCTTTCAATCGGCCCTTGGCCTGCAAAAAGTTGGGCGCCGTCGCGGTGCGATCGTGCGCGGGATCGCCCGTCGCATGGCATTTCAAACAAGGCGCCGCCGAACTGCTGAAAAGGCTCCGGGCCATCTCGGTTTCCTTCGCGGTCAACACCGGCGTCTCGTCGGGAATGTACGGGAACGGCTGCCGTGCAAGCGCTTGGAAGAAGCGTACCAGCTTGCCCAGTTCATTTTCCGAAAAAGAGAACGTCGGCATTCGAACCTGGAGATAGGGGCGCACTCCGTTGCGGTTCGTATCTGTAGTATTTAACGAAGGGTTCGTTAGAAAGTGCAGCAACCATTCAGGCTCCACACGCGCGCCTTCCGTCAAGAGTTTAGGTGGCAACTGCTCTTGCCCATCCGGACCTTGATATCGCGTCATGGCCATCAGTGAAGTTTTCTGTCCCGGAACGAGCTGGTGGCAGCCCATGCAGTTATATTTTTTCACCACCCACCAGCCCTCTTGGATATCGCGCCGATAATCCAGTGGCCGGTATTGATAGCTCGCCGGCAGAGCGCTCTCTTGGCTGCCCATCAGGAAAGTCGTGAGCGCCTGAACCTGTTCCTTGGTTAAATGCAGATTCGGCATGCGCAGCTTTTCGAGGTCGGGCTTGATCTTGCCCTTGTCCCAGATGTTCGGCTCCGCAAGCTTGTGCTCGAAAAATCCTTTATGGTCGTACCACGGCGCCTTCGCGGGACCTTCGGGCAAGCGCGCCAGATCATCCGCATCAACAATCGGCTCGCTGCCGCCACGCTGCGCCACTTCCGTCAACAAAGCAAAATCCAGCCGCTCGATCGGCTTGCTTCCTTCAAAAGTCAGCTCGGTCCCTATGCGGCCCTCTTCTTCCATTCCGGAGATTTCATGGCAGCCGGAACAGCCGTAGTGGCGAATCCATTTCTTGCCTTCTTCCTTGAGCTTCGGATCGTCCATGAAGGACGCGTCGGGGTAGGCGCTCGGCTCTTGTTTCTTCAACGTGACCAGATAGCTCGCAACGTCTTCCGCGTCTTGGGGGGAAAGCCGCAGGCTCGGCATCACCGTCATATTCTGTACTTGCAGCTCGTGTCCGTCATTCGGGCAGCGTGAATGTTCCAGATCGAACACGTAAGGCAAGCCCTTCTTCGCGTAATCCGCCGGACCGATGTCTTTCTTTTCGTACATACAATAGGGACGCGTGCGCTCGCGGGCGTTATGCACCCAGCGCACAAGGTAATCGTAATTGTCCTTCTCGCCGACTCGCGTCAGATTGGCCGCAAACGTCCCACCCTCCAGCTGATCACCTTCACGCATGGAGTGACACGCCAGGCATCCACGAGTTTCAAACAATTCCTTTCCATGCGCGGCACTGCCCGCTTTGTGTTTTGGCAGTGGATCCGTCAACGCGGTTTGCCACAAATACGCGGAGATAGCCTTGATCTGACCGTCGTTCAAGCGAAAATTCGGCATCTTGGTTGTGGCGCGGAAGTCGCTAGGCTTTTTCAGCCACACCGGAATCCAATTCTTGTTCAGCTTCAGTCGCACATCCTTAAGATTCGGTCCGACTTTCTTCTCATCTTGCAGCAAGCTCTTGGTCGTGCGGTCCAGCTGCACAAGCCGCAGGTCGAGCTTGCTGTTGGTTACTTTCAGCGCGACCGCCTGATCGTTCAAATGATTCGCTTCTGCATTGCTCTCCGCGGAATCAGCCTGCTTCATCAAATTGGTCGCCTGCTTGAGGTTTTCCGTCTTTTCCTGGTCGATCTGCTTGATCTGCTGCGCAATCGAAAGCAGATCTTCCGGCTCTTTGTCATAACCCTCATAGCGATGGCAACCCATACAGCCGCGCTGGCGGAAGAGGTCTTTGCCCTCGTTGAGCGTCGAGCCGACGTCGCCCATCACGAGCACCATGTCCGCCGCGTGGCAGTTCTGGCAGCCAGCCTCCACATTTCCTTTCGGGAATAGCGGCCAGAGCCAATGCTCGTAAGTTCCATGCGCTTTCTCGACGCTCGTCGTCGCCCGTCCATTACCCTGGTGACACGGTGAACAGCCGAACTTTTCCGGATCATGCGTCTTCAAAAGTTCGGGCTCAGGGTGCGAAGTGAACGCTCGCGCGTACTCGTCCGGCTTTTTGCCTTTCACCGACATCGAAGCCACGGTCAGCTTCACCGGCTCTCGGATTCCCATGTGGCAGGACTCGCAGCGGTCCACAATATTTGCTTCCGGCACATTGATCTGCTGAATCTTCGGACTCGACGCCTCAGTCTTATCCAGCAAACCCATCATCTGCGGCGGTGTGAGCGTCACCATGTGGTCCGAAAGGTAGGCGTCGAGCTTCGCTTTCTGCTCGTTGACCGGCTTGATCAACTCCCCGAGTTCCGCGCTCAGCGCCGTCCGCTCATTCCGCAAATCGTTGTACGTCTCCTCGAGATGCGGGTAGTCGTATGTCTTCTTGGTTCCGTCCGGGTAATTTACCGTCGTGACTTCCTGCTCATATTTTTCCAGAGCGCTTTGTTTGCTCTGCTTGGAGGATGTGCTCGTCTCCGTCTCGATCGAGTAAGTGGATGCGCTGACGTAAGCTCGGCGATCCGTAAACGTGTTCTGCACTGCAAGAATCTGCGCGCCTAAATCCCGCAGCTTCTCGTTGATCTCTTTTATCCGTGACGCCGCGGCCTGGCTGGCTTCCTCATATGACTTCTTCAGCGCTACATATTCCGGATTGCCTTCAACCTCTTTCTCGGACGTATCGGACTGCGATTGCGCATTCTTCAAAAACGCGGAGTACCTTGTCTTCCATTCATTCTGAAACGCCTTCCACGGCCGCTGCCCAAAATCCTCATCCCACAATGCCCAGAACAAACTCGCCATCAACACCAGCATCGCCAGTAAATAATGTGGCGCCAGCGATTTGCTGACTACCGGATCGTCTTCAGGGATGGGCTTCTCAGCCACCACTTCCTCCCAATCGTCGCGCTAAACGTTGAACCACGGCGTGATCCACACATACTTAATGTGGAACGCCAGCCGCAGCAGCATCTTAATGGGCAATCCAATCATCGTGATAAAAAAAACCATCAGGATCGAGTACTGCAGCAAACTCATCCGCTTGTAATTCTTCGGGTTATACCGGCGGAACAGCGCGTGCACCGCCAGCCCGCCCACAACAAAAAATCCGCCGACTACTGCCGCGCCAAAAATGCTCTTCGCCCAGTTCGAAGTAATTCCAAATAAATCCGGCAGATCGCGGTTCACTTCATAAATCAGCCGGTTGTGATCCCAAGTCTGCCCCGGCCAGAACCACTGCCATCCCGGCCCGCGAATAAAAGTCCCAATCGTGATCATCGAAACCCACAGCACAATGAACCCGAAAAGAAACGTCCCAATCGCAAACTTCCGCTGCTTCCAGGTGTAGTACCCCGCTCCCAGCGGGTTTGTATCTATATAAGGAATCACCATCAGCCCAAAAATGATGAGCGTCGGCATCACCACGCCCGCAATCCACGGATCGAAATAAACCAGCATTTCCTGCAACCCGAGGAAATACCACGGCGCCTTCGCCGGATTCATCGTCAAATTGGGATTGGCCGGCTCTTCCAGTGGCGCGTTCAACGTGATCGACCAAATCATCAAAATAATCGTCACGATGATCGCCGCCAGAAATTCCACACGCAGCAAAAATGGCCAGACGTGCACTTCTTTCGACCATCCCGGCTTGAACGGCCACGCCTTCCGATGATGCGTCTTCGCCAGCGCGGGGTCTTTTTCCAGTTGCTCGATCAGCGAGTCATTCGCTTTCGCCTGCCGCCACGCCAGATAAATATAAAAAGCAAGCAGCGGAATCATCGCCACGATGGGCACGTTGTCTGGCGCGGAAATGATTTCCCACAGTTGCCTCCAATCCATGGCTATTTCCTCGCCTCCTTCACTTCCGAGTCGAGAATCACCTGTGCCGGCCCCGATATCCCGCCGTCTTTCCGCACGCGCCAGAAATGCACCACCATGAACAGCGAAGCAATAATCGGAATCCCGATGCAGTGCCAAATGTAAGAACGCAAAAGCGCGTTGGCATCCACAATCGATCCGCCCAGCAACCCAAATCGCACATCGTTATAAGGCGTCATCCCCATCTGCGCCCCAAACGGCCCTTCGTGCCCCAGCAGCGGCGTCGCCCGCGCCATGTTCGTCCCTACAGTCACTGCCCAGAATCCCAGCTGATCGTCCGGCAACAAATACCCCGTGAACGAAAGCAGCAGCGTCAGCACCAGCAAAATCACGCCGACATTCCAGTTGAACTCCCGCGGCTTTTTGTACGACCCCGTCAGAAACACGCGAAACATGTGCAGCTCGACCGCAATCACCATCAAGTGCGCCGCCCACCGGTGCATATTCCGCAGCAATTTTCCAAACGGAACGTCGTGCTCCAGATACAGCACATCGCGAAACGCTTGCACCTTCGAAGGATGGTAATAAAACATCAGCAGTACGCCGGTGAACGTCAGCACCAAAAACAAATAAAACGTAATCCCACCCATCCCCCAGGTGTAGCTGTACCTCACTGAATCCCGATTAATCTTCGCCGGATGCAAATGCAAAAAAACGTTCGAAAGCACGCCCAGCGCCCGGTTCCGCGGAGTATCGTCATGCTTGTGCCGGAAAATCGAAGTGTAAACCTGCGTCTTCGTCGGACTCTTCAGCGTCTCCAGCGACTCCTTCGCCTTCGCCGGCAAATCCGTCTTCAGCGACTCGAGATCCTCTTTAACGCCAGTTTTGATGGCGTCAACAAGCCCCGTCGCCTTCCCGTTTTTCCCGTTCGATTTTTCGTCATCCGGCATTGGTCAAACTCCCAAGTTCCCCACACTCGTTCGAACTATCCGCGTCTGTCGTTACCTCATCACTTCATTACGTCTTTACTTCATTTCTTCCTTAAACATTCAAAAACGATCCTGGATCACTAAAATGGCTCGGCTGCCCCTTGGGCCATTCGAACAGCTGCGACACGTCCACCACAATCTGCCCGTCCGGTGCCAACTCGACTCGCGCGCGATCCATTGGCCTCGGCGCCGGGCCCTCAAAATTGATCCCTTCGCTGTCGTACCCGCTTCCATGGCACGGACACTTGAATTTGTTCTCGCTGGCTTTCCAATCCGGCGTGCAACCGAGATGTGTGCAGCGCGCGTAAATCACGAACATACGGTCCGGCGTGCGGTCCACCCAAATCCGGTATTTCTGCTGCCATTTTGTATCTACGCCGAGCGCGTAGTCGGAGGGATACCCAATCTTGAAAACGGTAGGAGGTTCAAAAAGTGTGCGCGGAAGAAAAAATCGCAGAAACGCAATAAACCAGGCCCCAAGAAAACCGGTAACAGCACACCACACAAAACCGCGCCGCCGTTCGTTAATGCCTCCCGACGCCGGCCCCACCGTCGGTAAACCCGCCGCAGGCGCGGCTTTGGAAGTGCCTACAGCTGGCGTGCCCACAAATTTTGCAGCTTCGCCTCCGCCAGAGGCAGCCGTCTTCGTTGCATCCGGTTTCGGATTGGCCGTATTGGATTCCGGGCCCGCCATGCTTTACCTCCCCGACTCCCTGTCCAAATCCCCGTGGTCAATATACGCGGCGGCTTCGAACTATGCCGCCGCTTCCCTCCCCTGAACGTGAGCCCAGCGCGCTTCAGCAACCTCGCGAAGGCGCAAAAATCCCTTTTCGCTCTTAGCTCGAATTATTTTTTCTTTGGAGCGTAACTTTAGGCGGACCAACAAACTAAAATAGCCGGTGCGCAGAACTTCTCGCGTGAACTTCCCTGCCTCAACCGTCTGAACACACGAGGAAGGCGCGGCCTGTGGAAGCGTCTTTGGCCCGCCGAATTGGAGTAGCTTGGCGACGATACATCGTGAGGACCCAAACATTCCGCTGGAACCCCCAGGAAACGGGCCGGATGTTACTCAAATAAAAAAAATTCGTCAACACAAGTCTAAATTTTTCTGCGATGCCAGAATCGCCCAACTCTCGCCGCACTATCTTGCTCCAAAATAAATACATGCAAGAACCCGCTTGCTCTTGCAATGACCTGTGGTAGACTCGCCCCGTTTTCGGGCCAGGGGAATCCAGATTCCGAAGGTTGTCGGCCAAATTATTCGCAAGGGCGGATTTTTCAACCTGGAGGTCAGTGTACATGGGCCTAGTTCTTCTCGTTGTCATCTGGCTGATCACGCTCATCAGCACGTACTTCTTCCTTGCGAAGACGTGGTGGCTGCCAGTCGGCGCATCCGCCGCGGCCGCTGGCATCGATCATCACTTCACCACCAGCTACATCATCATGGGAACTGTCTTCGTCGCCGCCCAACTCGTCCTCGGCCTTTTTGCCTGGCAATATCGCGAACGCAACGCCACCACTCCTCAGGCTCTCTACTCCCACGGAAGCAACCGTCTCGAAATCACTTGGACTCTTCTCACCACTGTTTTATTTCTCGGCCTCAATTTCATGAGCAGTTCGATCTGGGCCTCCGAACGTTTTCGCCCCGCTGTCTCTGACGCCCTACAAGTCGAAGTAACGGGCATGCAGTTCCAGTGGTACTTCCGCTATGCAGGGCCGGACGGAAAATTTGGCGCGACCAAACCCCAATTAGAAGATCCCAGCGGCGGCGGCGAATCCGCTCTCGGCGTCGACCCCTCCGATCCCGCCTCGAAAGACGACGTCGTTTCAGCGGTCATGTACGTTCCCGTGAATCGCGAAATCGACGTCATCCTCCGCGCCGAAGACGTCATCCACAGTTTCTTTATCCCCTCCATGCGTTTCAAACAGGACGCCGTCCCCGGCCTCGCTATCCACATGCACTTCACGCCCATCACCACCGGCGATTACGAGATCGCCTGTTCCCAACTCTGCGGTCTTGGCCACTACAAGATGCACGGCATCTTGCGAGTCGTCAGCCAGCCTGACTTCGACAAATGGTTGGCCTCCAAAGAAGCGGAGAAACAATAATGGCCACCAGCGACTTTGCTGCCCACGCTGCACATGCCCACGCGGCCCCCACAAGTTGGATTCGCAAATATGTTTTCAGCCTCGATCATAAAGTCATTGGCATTCAATATTATTTCCTCGCGCTGACTGCTGTTTTCGTCGGCATGTTCCTCTCCTTGATAATGCGCATCCATCTCATCTGGCCTGCCGCAAACTTGCCTCTCTTCGGCGAAATCAAGCCCGAGACCTACCTCAGCCTCTTGACCATGCACGGCACCATCATGGTCTTCTTCGTTCTCACCACTGCCCCACAAGGCGGTTTCGGAAATTACTTCCTGCCGATTCAAATCGGCGCGCCAGACATGGCTTTCCCTGTTCTCAACGCTCTCTCCTTCTGGGTCACGGCGCTCGCTTTCGTGGTAATGGTCTCTGCCTTCTTTGTCATCGGCGGCGCGCCGCTCCACGGCTGGACCGGCTATCCCCCGCTCAGCGCACTACAAGGCGCAGGTCCCGGCGAAGGCTTAGGCGCGGATTTATGGGTCATCAGCATCGCTCTCTTCTGCCTCGGCGCGCTCATGAGCGCCCTCAACTTCATCACCACCACGCTCGACATGCGCGCCAAGGGCATGACCCTCATGCGCATGCCTCTTACCTGTTGGGCTTGGTTTATCACCGCCATCTTGGGATTACTCGCGTTTGGTGTTTTGCTCTCCGCAGGCATCTTGCTTTTGCTCGACCGCAACGCTGGCACCAGCTTTTTCGTTCCGCTCGTCACCATCAACGGCCAGCTCACCGGCCACAAAGGCGGCTCGCCTCTCTTGTGGCAGCATCTCTTCTGGTTCTTCGGCCATCCAGAGGTCTACATCGCCATCCTTCCCGCCATGGGGCTCTGCTCCCAACTACTCTCCGTCTTCTCTCGCAAACCTATCTTCGGTTACAAAGCCATGGTCTACGCCATGCTCTCTATCGGCTTCCTCGGCTTCATGGTTTGGGGACATCACATGTTTATGAGCGGCATGAGCCCCTACACCGCTTTTGCCTTTTCCGTCATGACCATGGCCATCGGCGTACCCTCCGCCATCAAAACCTTCAACTGGCTTGGCACCATCTGGCGTGGCCACATTCGTTTTACTTCGCCGATGCTCTTCGCTCTCGGTTTCGTTTCCCTTTTCGTCTCCGGCGGCATCAGCGGCCCCTTCCTCGCGCAACCCACTCTTGATATTCAGTTGCACGACACCTATTTCGTCGTCGGCCATTTCCACCTGATCATGGGCGTCGCCTCCATCTTCGGCATCTTCGCCGCCACTTACTATTGGTTCCCCAAAATGTTCGGCCGCATGATGAGCGAGGGCATGGCCCGCTGGCATTTCTTCATCACGCTCATCGGCACCTACGCCGTTTTCATGCCCATGCACTATCTCGGCATGGCCGGCCATCTCCGCCGCTACTCCCAACTCACGGAACTCAATTACCTCAAAGATTTAGTCCCTCTGCAGCAATTTATGACCTACGCCGCTTTCATCACCATCGGCGGCCAGTTCATTTTCCTCTTCAATCTTTTCTGGAGCATGAAGTTCGGCCAGAAAGCCTCCGACAATCCCTGGGAAGCCACCACTCTCGAATGGACCACCACCACGCCGCCGCCGCACGACAATTTCGCCGGACACATCCCCGTCGTCACTAACGGTCCCTACGAGTACAGCGTCCCCGGCGCCCCGCGCGATTTCGTAATGCAAACCGATCCGCCGCTCGTTAAGAAGGACACGGGCCACTAGGCACACCATGGCAAGCGTTAGCACTACCGCGTCCGTGAATACAGCGCAAGCCTTGCTCGCGGGTGGCGCTCGCCCCGATCAAGATGCGTTGGATTTTTTCACGCGTCTACGCCGCGCCCGCCTCGGCATCATCGTCGCTCTCACCGCCGTCGTCATGATTTTCGTCTCCTACTCCAGCGCCTACATCGTGCGTCAGGGTCTTCCAACCCTCGATCCCGCCACCGGCACTCTCGTCCGTGATTGGCTGCCTCTGCAACTCCCCAGTTTTCTCCTTATCAACACCCTCGTCCTGCTCGTCAGTACTCTCACGATGGAGCTGGCCCGCCGCCAGGCCGTACGCGTAGCCCTCGAGACCGGTACAATTTACTCTGGAACGTCTCGCGCGGATTCCAACAGCATGCCTTGGCTGGCGCTCACCGCCATCCTCGGTCTCAGCTTCCTCGCCGGACAGTGGCTCGTCTGGCGAGAACTAGCAGCCCACGGCTTCTATGTTGCCACCAGCCCCAGCAGCTCTTTCTTTTATTTGCTTACAGGCATGCACGGAATTCATCTTCTCGGCGGGATCCTCGCGCTACTCGCCGCGGGCATCGCTTTGCTCTTGCGCAAATCAACAGCGTCCGCCGCAGTCGTCGTGGACGCCACCGCCTGGTATTGGCATTTCATGACTTTTTTGTGGGTTTATATCCTGTGTTTGCTGGAGTTTGCACGCTAACTCGACGTTCGTCGCGGCCATCCGCCGCACCCACGTCACGAGGAAAAGGGGGCCAACTGAATGTCTGAAGCGACCGCGCCGCACGATATGCCTGCCGTTTACGAGCCGTCGCTTTTCGGCACCTACTCGAAGAAAATCGGCATGTGGCTGTTCCTCATGTCCGATTCTCTGACCTTCGGCGCCCTTCTCTACGCTTACAGCTACGGCCGCATCTCCACTCCGAACTGGCCCACGCCCTTTCACTCGGAAAGCATCGTCAACGCCACCATCATGACCGCGTTCCTGCTCACTAGTTCCCTCACCATGGTCCTCGCGGTTCGCGCTTCCGCCGAAGGCAACGCCAAGGCGCAACGCCTATGGCTCCTCGCCACCATGGCCTGCGGTATGGGTTTCGTCCTTCTCCATGGCCGCGAGTGGAGCAAACTCATCGCCGAAGGCTTGACGCTCCCCGTCTTTCCACATCCACCCGGCTCCGCCACTGCCGGCGAATACGCCAACGTCGTTCAAAGCGTCCCGCAATTCCCAGCTACATTCTTTGGTCTCACGGGAATGCACATGCTTCACGTTACTCTCGGCGTGGTCTATCTCGGTGTCGTCGCTCTTCGCAAATACTTCATTCCCGTCTTGCTGGTCTTCTGGCTAGCCGCCTGGCTGGGCACGCCCGCCTACAGCCCCTTCCATTACGGCGCGCATGTCCTCCTCCTCGCCGCCATCGTTTGCACCATCATCCTTTGGCTCAAGCCCAAGGTTTATGATTCCTCCGACGTGGAAGTCGCCGGCCTCTACTGGCACTTCGTCGATCTCGTCTGGATGTTCATCTTCCCCCTGGTCTATCTCATGTCGGCCAAAATTCTCTAGGAGCGCTCGATCATGGAACCCGATCAAATCGCCATCGCCGAACGCGTCGCCGCCGAACAGCGCCACCACGGCAAAGGTCAATTCTTCTACGTCTGGATCGCTCTCCTCATCATGACCGCCATCGAGGTCTACCTCACCTACCAGAACATGCAGCCCGTCCGCATGCTCACCATTCTCATGGGCCTCTCGCTCATAAAAGCCGGCCTCATCATCGGCTATTTCATGCACATGAAATTCGAAGTCTCCCGTATGAAGTGGCTCACCATGGCTTCCCTGGTGGTATGCTTGGCCCTGATGATGATCTTCTTCCCCGACGCTTTTCGCATCCTCGCGCTGGGACCAAAATGATTCTTCGCGTCCTACACCCCGCCATCCGATTCGCCGCAATCCTGGTAGCTTCTCTCGCTTTGTCCGCCACCCCCTCTTTCAGCCAGGGCTGCTCCATGTGCTACAGCACCGCCAAAGCCACCTCTGCCGCCGGTCAGCGTGCCATCAGCCGCGGCGTCCTCATCCTGCTCCTCCCACCCGTCGGCTTCATGACCCTCGGCCTCGCGTTAGCCATCCGCTACAGCAAAAAACGCGACTTCGAACACCAATAACTCGAATCCCCGAAACTAACTCCTATGAAAAAAGCCCCGGGGGAGGAGGGGGGTGATATTGTTAACCAAAAGCAAGTAGCACAGCCAATCCTGGCTGTGCTCTTCGATTCTCCTCTTGGCTTGTGCTCTTTGCGCGTGCTCTTCGCTTCCATTCCCTACCGTGCCACAGAAGCCCGCATTCCAGCGCCGGCCTGTACCAACTCCAAGAAATGCCGATGCACCGTGCTATCGCCCGTCAACTCCGGGTGAAACGTCCCCGCCATCACGTTAGCCTTGCGCACCAGCACCGGCTTGCCGCCATATTCCGCGAGCACTTCTATACCGGGACCCACGCGATCGATGATCGGCGCCCGGATAAAAACCATCTCCAACGGTATGTCCGTCAGCTTGCTGGATCCAAAAAACACATCGCTGGCCATCTGCCGCCCATACGCGTTACGCAAAACGGTCATGTCCAGCAACCCCAGAGAAACCTGCGCCGGATTCTTTACTTTTGTCGCAAGCAGGATCGCGCCCGCGCAAGTGCCGAACACGGCTCGGCCGTCCGCGGCAAATTTCTTAACCGCCTCAAACAATCCTTCTTCCTGCAAAAATTGCAGTTGCGTCGTACTCTCGCCGCCAGGAAGTATCAGCCCATCGCAATCATCAAGGTCAGCGACCGTGCGCACTTCCACGGTCTCCGCGCCCAACCCGGCAAGCATCGCCGCATGCGCCGCAAAATCTCCCTGTACCGCCAAAATCCCAATCTTCACTTCACCCTCTCTGCATCTTCACTCCGGCGACCGCCACACCACATCTTCACTCTGGGCGGCACCTCACGGCACCCGAATCTTTAGGGGCACGATTCATCGTGCCCTTTCCTGCAAGGCCACAGCATGCTCCGCCACTACAAGCCACGCTGAAACCATTCGCCGTGCTCTTCTACCAACCGCGCGAGGACAGCATGTCCTTCTCTTCAAGCTGCCGCACGTCGATCCCCGGCATCGCTTCGCCGAGCTCCTCGCACGCCTCCAGCACCGCCTTCGGATCGTTAAAGTGCGTCGTAGCCTTCACCACCGCCTTGGCCCGCACCTCAGGATCACTGGACTTGAAAATACCCGAGCCGACAAACACCGCTTCTGCACCAAGACTCCGAACGAGTGCCGCATCCGCCGGAGTTGCAATCCCACCCGCCGAAAAATTCGGCACCGGCAGCTTTCCTGTCTTCGCAATTTGCCGAATCAAATCGAGCGGCGCGCCAAGTTCTTTCGCTTCGTGCATCAATTCATCGTCGCGCAGCATCGTCAGCTTCTTCATTTGGCTGACAATGGTGCGCATGTGGCGCACAGCTTCAACCACGTTGCCCGAACCCGCTTCGCCCTTGGTGCGAATCATCGCCGCGCCTTCCGCAATGCGCCGCAGCGCTTCGCCCAGATTGCGCGCGCCGCAAACGAACGGCACCCGGAAATCGTGCTTCCAGACGTGATTCACTTCGTCGGCTGGCGTGAGCACTTCGCTCTCATCAATGAAGTCCACTTCGAGCGCTTGCAGCACTTCCGCTTCGGCGAAATGTCCGATGCGCACCTTGGCCATCACCGGAATCGTGACCGTCTTCATGATCTCGCGAATGATCTTGATCGAGGCCATGCGCGCCACGCCGCCTTCCTTACGAATGTCCGAAGGCACGCGCTCCAGCGCCATCACCGCGCAAGCGCCGGCATTCTCCGCAATTTTGGCTTGCTCGGCGTTCGTCACGTCCATGATGACGCCGCCTTTGAGCATCTCCGCCAGCCCGACTTTCACGCGCCACTCGTTTGCCGTGTTGCCCGCACCGCCGCTGCCGTTCACTTTCTTCGCATCCATATCGTTTCTCCTCATCTTCCGAATATTTTCAGCGTCTATTTCAACGCCAAACTTTTCTAAACTTCTCGATATCGTGAATCTTTATGCGCTTTGCGCCTCGATCGCGGGCTTTTCTTTCTGGCCGATCACCACAAATCTTCCCGCCCCTTTGGCGAGCAAGAGGCCCGCGCCGCTCCGGATCTCTCCAACCAGAAACAAATTCCGCCCCTTCACTTCCGCTTCGTAACCCTCGACGACAATCTCCTCATCCACTCTTACAGGCTTCAAATACTGGATGGTGAGTTCCGCGGTTACGGCACGCACCTCGCGGAAACGGCAGACTTTTCCCATCACTTCATCCAGCAGCAAAGCAATAATGCCGCCATGCCCCATCCCTCCGCCGCCCTGATACGCCTCCCCCAAAATGAATTTTCCCACAATCCGTTTGTTGACGTTATCCTGCACAAACGTCAGTTTCATGCCGCGATCGTTCGCTCCGCCGCAGCCAAAACATTTGTTCGTCGGATTCGGCGCTAACGTAATCGTGTCCGTCAAATTCCACCTTCTCCGGTTCTTCTTTACCGGTTCTTTTCTCCGCTTCTTCTTTAAGCTTTCTCTCCACCGCTTCGTCTTTACCTCATTACTTCTTTTCTTCCTTGCGTCTTTTCCTCACACCAGTGCTACTCTGCTTCGCTCGGCGCGCCGGACTCCGCGCTGCCGCTTGCGCATCTCGGCACGCAGAATATCCGCGAGCGTTGCGACACCGCGCGCGATCTGCTTTTCGTCCAACCCCGCATAGCCGAGACGCAGCGTGTTGGGTAACGGATTCTGCACGTAGAAATAGCGGCCTGGAGCAAAGAGCACGCCGCGTTCTTTGGCGTGGATCAAGAGCTCGCTGGCGTCGAAGCCAGGGGGAAGTTCCAGCCACAAGCACATTCCACCCTCGGGGCGCGTCCATCGCGTTTCTTCTGGCATGTGTTTGCGCAGCGCCTCGTCCAGAGCGGAGAGGCGCGAAGCGTAGACCTTGCGCATCTTGGCGAGGTGCTTGGTGAAGAGTCCGCGGCGCAGGAATTCGGCGAGCGTCGCTTGCGCGAGCTGGTCGGTGTGCAGATCGGTGGTTTGCTTGACGATGCGGAGCCGCTCGATGGCCGTTGCAGGAGCGACAATCCAGCCCACGCGCAGACCGGGAAACGCAACTTTCGCGAAGCTGTCAATGTGAATGACGATGTTGGCTCGGTCGAGCTGCTTGAGCGAAGGCAGGCGCTCTTCGCGGGCATGGAGCCGCGCATAGATATGGTCTTCGACGACAGGCACCTGGTGGCGACCTGCGAGTTCGAGCACTCTGCGCCGCGACGCCAGCGGCATCGACGTGCCAGTTGGATTTTGGAAATCGGGAGTCAACACAATCAGCTTGACGCGATTCGCGGCGAGCGTGGCTTCGAGAGCTTCGAGGTCCAGGCCGAGAGTGCCACCTGGTTCCGGACGCGTCTGCATCGGAACGCTGAGACAGCGTGCGCGAGCGCCGTGGAAAATAGCCATTGCGCCAGGATACGTAGGATTCTCGAGAATGACGGAATCGCCCGGCCGCACAAACGCTTTGCTGATGATGTCGAGCGACTGCTGGCAGCCGTCGGTGATGAGAAGGTTTTCGTCCTTCGCGGGAATGCCGTCGCCGCGGAGATGCTCGATGAGTGCTTCCTTCAACGGGCCGTAACCGTCGGAAGGGCCGAGGTTCAAGACGTCGGTGGCTTCGCGGCGCAGGACGGCGTTGACGCAGGTTTGCAATTCTTCGACAGGGAAATACTCTTCAGCGGGCCGCGCCATAACGAACGACAAGGAATTCTCTGGAGCGCTTGCGGTCAAACGGCTGAGAGCTTCTTCGCCGCGTTCATCGGCGAAGAGCAACTCCCAGCGAATGCCTTCGTTTCCGTTCAGAACCGGAGGAGGAGGCGGCGTGAGCTTCAGGCCGTTGCCATTCCCCTTGATATACGTGCCGCGGCCGACGTGGCCCTGGATGAGGCCTTCGGATTCGAGCTCGGCGTAGGCGTTGGCAACCGTGGTACGGTGGACGCCGAGCATGGTGGCGAGTTCGCGACTGGCGGGAATGCGGTCGCCGGGGCGCAAGTCGCCAGCATGGACGAGCGAGCGAAGCTGGTCACGAAGCTGGATGTACAGCGGGACGTGGCTTTGAGGCTGGAGATGAAGTGGCAACATTGTCTCTCACCCTCCGGCTATTTTACACGATATTGGACTGCTGCAAGAGCCAATTTGTCTACCGACCATTTGGCTGGGTTTGCCCGAAAAGGCCGGGCACGGGGGCTGATCTAGCTCAATTGGAAGGGGGCTTGTAGCCGAGGCGGCCATTTTTCTCGCCGGAGGCCAATTCGCGAATGCAGAGCTTGGTGAGATCTTTTTCGTCGCACTGGTAAATCTGTTTCAGTGGGAGGTCTTCGTCCTGGACGTCGTACTCCCCTGCCTGCATGTCTTCGGTATCGTCGTCGGAGGCGCTGACGACTGGGCTTCCGGGACGCACGCGAATACGGAATTGGCCGGAGGCGGGTTCATAGTTGGCATAGCTGAAGCAGTGGCCGATGCAAGCGCGGTCGGCGATGTGGCCGACAAAGGAGACACGCGAGTCGGGAGTCGCCCAGATCGTGGCGATGATTCTTGTGCCGAAGGGCAGCTGGTTAACGAGAGCTTCGGCCTTTGCCTCCATGCGATTCAGGACAAGGGTGTCTTGATATAGAAACGAAAAGAAGACGATGGCGCAGGCGCCGAAGCCAGCTAGATGCCATTTGCGAGGTTTCAGGCAACTCATGAGGCAAACAGCAAAAATAGCGGTAATGGCGGTGAGGCGGGAGGCGAGGAGGCCAATCCAACCGCCGGAGATGGAAGGGCGCAGGTTTTCAGGCAAAAGCGCGACGGCGAGAATGGCGATGAGATACAACTCCGCGGGGAGGCGGAGAGTCTTCCAGAAAGAAGTATCGCGGCGGCGGGAAATCACGTCGATTAAGAAGATGAGGACGCCGAAGAAGAAAGTGACCCAACCAAGAATCATGTAGCGCTGGCCGTAGAGTGTTAGTTGGTCGGCTCCGTTCATGATGTAAAAGGGATCGTGAACCCAATCAACGGTAAATTTGGTTTGGTGGGCTAGGTAGGCGTGCATCGCGAAGAGAAGCGAGACAGCGGCGACGGGCAGAGCCAGGTTCCACATCTTGGGCAGATGCGTCCACAAAAATAGATACGAAGCTGCACCGATGAACCAGAGGAAACCGATGGGATGCGCGAGAAGAATGAGGGGAACGAGGAGTAAGCCGAGGAGGCGCGTCAGTCCCCTGCCCCGCCAGAGGAGAGCCAAGCTGAAGGAGGAAAGTCCGAGCGAGAGGTAGTAGTTGAGGAAACCCATGTTGAAGGAGTAGCCGTAGGCGAGCATGGCGATGCAGGGAGTAAGAAACCAGGGTGGCTGGCCACTGGCAGTGGAGATGAGAGCAAAAACACCCCAGAAGAAAATCAGGACGCAGGCAGAGACAACTATTTTTTCAGCAGCGGCGAAACCTACGAGGTTTGCGGCATGCGCCAGCGTCGAGTCAAAGAGGACGTTGTTCGACTTGCTCACGATGTACAGGCCCGGGGCCTGGCCTTTTTCGATCAACTGGGCGAGCCAAGCGTTGTAGACATGACTGGGAAGATCGCCAGCTTCGATGCGCCGATGCCAGAGGCATGGGACGAGCAGTGCGATGGATACGGCGAGAAGGATCCATTTTTTTGCGCGAAGGAATTGCCATCCTGGCGCAGCTTGCATGGCCTCGCTGGTCATCTTCTGTCTCGCCTGCGGTTTCGCAATCCAGACACCTCTTCGAAGAATTAGAGTCGCGCCATTCTACTATCTTCGGCGCTGGGGCCGGATGGGGATCGGGCTGGCGGAGCGCCCGGGAAATGGTAAGCAGCTGCCTCAGGCAAGGCGAACGGGACCCTTCGAAGTTCCCTTCGTTCCCCAGGGCAAGCAGGGTAACAAGACCCGCCCCTACAGCGTCTTGGTGATGTTGCAAGGCGTGTTGGGAAGCGGTCATGGGCCAGTCTCCGGTTACGGCGTTCTATAAAAGGATATCAAGAAAAATACTTCGGCCACGACAGGAGGGGGTGGGGAGACAGGAATCTCGCATTGCGGTTGCCGGATCAGCCTAAGGCTCTCACATTTGTAGAAGAAGCCCTATGGCGGTGCTGCCGAGGAGATTCGCAGGGGCTTTTTGGAGTCCCAACGGAGGTCCGGTCAGTAAATTCGAGGATCGGAGACCGTTTTGGGGAACGGCCTTCCACGAACTGCAGAGTCCGCAGTCGGAGGGGCTGTTAGCGAAATGGAGCAACGGTGCAAAACGATCATTTGTCCGGAGCTCGAATAGGCGGTTGCAGGCGCCACAGCGAGCGATAGAGTTGACGAGAGACCTCCAGCATGCTGAGTCGGTAGCGGCGAAACAGTTTGGAATGCAAACGAGCAAAAGCTGAGCAGAGTACGAAGGCGATGCAAAGAATCAGTGTGACCGCCTGCAATCCGTGGTTGGGCAAGGGCTGGAGTTGGCCTTCGGCATCGCGGCGCTGCGGCCGATGTTTACAGGCATGCAGGAAGCCATGCTTGAGAGCCCAGTGTTTGGTGAGATCGCACCAGGCATTATTTTCCAGCAGCCAGCGCTGATGACCTAGTTGGCGCACCAGCCGGATAGAAAAGGTTTTCGCTTTTAACGTGGTAATCCACACCCATTTTTCGGACTTGCTCTCCGAGACACGCTTTCCCTGTCGGTAGTGCCATTCTACTTTTCGTTCTTCCGAGCGCACCACCCGCATCGGTTGCGGATGCTCCTCGGTGAAGGGAAGATCCTCGGCCTGCCAGAGTTGTGCTTCGACAATGTTGTGGCCATGCTTTTCGGTGAGTTGATCGTCGGGTGCTCGGCCTTGAAACAAGCCCTGGGCATCTTGATACAGCGTGCGGTTTTCCTGTTTCAGGGTGATGACCAAATCCCAATCGATCTCTTTGGCTAGCTGGAGAACCGGTGTTTGCGCGTAAAGCGAATCGAGCAACAGGATGTCGAAGAAGCGGCTGCCATAAATCTCGGGCAGTCTGCGCAGCAAGCGTAGCGCCGCGGTGTCCTCCCCCTCGTTCGGGCGAACCCACTCGAGCGCCAGGATGGGCTTGACCGGGCTGCTGACCACCTGGCAGCCCACCAAGCGATGGTAATACTGGATCTGCTCGACGGGCTGCCCTTGTTCGTCCAGGGAAACGACCCGTCGTTGCAGACAGAACTCACAACAGCGACTGAAACTGCTGAGCACCTCGATGCCGTCCAGTGCCGCCACCACGCGTCCCTGCACGCGACCGGGGTCCAGGGCTTTATTCCGTTTCAGTCGGCGATTGAGGTTCACCAACATCTGTTCCAGCGGTTCTAGCGCAAAGCTCGCCAGACTGTAACGCAGGACGTCATCGCCGAAGGCCCGAGGAGCCTCGGTGCAGTGTTGCAGCTGGGGTTGCGCCAGATCCGCCTGTAGTTGCAGGAAACTGCTGAGGCGAAAGACGAACCCATGAAACAAAGCAAGAAACACCGTTTGCGGAGAGATGTCCGGGTCTTGCCGGCCATCGCGGAGGGTGGCGACCGCCTTCCGGAAATGGAAGACTTTGCGGAGATAGCCAGAGAACGAAGGCAGTTCGTGTTTTTGCGTTGCGTGCATTCTTATAAATGCAAGATAAATCAGACACAAACGTGAAAATGTTCTTCCACTTTCCTTACCCTTTCTTGCTGCTCTTTTGGGAACCCGGACGCTTGCGCCGCAGGAGTTCGCGGTTAATGGCCGAGATGCTCTCCAGGTCTTGCTTCATCCGCTGGTAATTCTCTACCCACTGCCGCACTTGTTCGAGTTGTTCGCCAGGCACCACAGCGCCTGTCGTTCGGCCCGGCGCCAAGGTAACTGTGAGGTACCAGCTGGGACCGTGCCGTTCCCCACGGGCACACTTACAATCGGGCTTGCCGCAGGTGACATAGCGTTGCAGCAATGTGCCACGCAGGGTCTGCTCCGCCCGGGGCAGACTTATGGCCAGCCCGTGGCGGCGATTCTCTAGCGCCAGGGTGGAGAGCTTGGCTAACGCTCGATCTGCATTCATATAACAGCAAGAAACTACCAAACCCGCCAGAAAAATGCAAATGCGAATCTCCTTCCGTGCGAATCTCCGCCCAACTCTAGGCCATCCCAGGGGTTAGAATCTTCATGCGAAATTCTTGGGTGGGGAGATTCGTCTTGCCATCCAGCCCTTGTGTTGGACCGTGGCTCCGTTAATCAGGACCTAGCCAAATTCAAGCGCTCGATTCGAAGCTCAACAGTACCTCGGTTATTTAGCTTGCCTCCCGCAAGCAAACCAGGATCGCGCCTCATGTGTTTTCATCATCATCATCCTCCGCCAAGTAATTACAAATTTACGGTAAGTTAGGATTCGTGGGGTTGGGGGTGTTCGGAACTTTGGGCGTTAGCTTACGCAGCACAAATTCCTGCATCAGATTGAAAACTGCGGTACTCCCGATGCTCATCGCGGTATTTTCGAATGTTAATGCGGGCCCATGGCGATCGCTTGCCGGGTAGAACAGATTGGAGATGCCGCCCGAGGCCAGGCTTCCGATGATGCCCGAATAATTCACCTGCCAGTGACCGCCGTCGCTTTTGCAAATCACCGCATTCGCCAACGCGTATAGGACTCGAGATTTCGTAGTACCTGTGCCCTTGTAGAAATAACGGGGGTCTTGTTTGAAAATGGAGGGGAACACCGCGCTACCCAGGAAGTTGCTGATGGTGAAGTTCGCGTAGGTTGCGCCATAGCGTTTTGCGTAACCCTGTGCGCCTTGTCCATATCCACTGAATTCATTTCGCGCTTGCTGAATTCCCGCTGTCTGTCCAGCCAAGAGGAATGAGACGGGATCGATGTTCAGTCTCCAGGCCAGATTATATTTTTGTTTGGGCGTTAATGGTGCCGCGTAAGGGACGTAGGTGACATAAAAATTCGGAATGATGCCCAGCACGCGCTGCTTCTCTTCATCCTTCAACTGTTCTTGCGCGATTTCGGTGGCCGAGACTTCGACACGAACTTCAGTAACGTTTGTCGCAAGAACCATCGAGACCTGCGGCACCGTGAAATTTTCCCCAGAGTGTAGTGTCCCTGTGGAAGTATGCGCTGCGAAGCCCTCCGACGTGATCACCAGCTGAAACGATCCGGGCGCTACGTTCGTAAACGTGAATTCACCATCTTCGCTGGACGTAACTTCCTGGCTGACCGACTGACCTTCTTGAGTGAGCTTTACCTTGGCGCCGACCACGGCTATTCCATCCTGGCCAACCACGCTTCCGGTAATAGTTCCGGGCACTTTCTGCAGATCTTCTGACGCGTCGATAGCCATCTTCGGTTTGGGGGAATTGGGGGGATCGTTCACCACAACCAGACGGGCAGGTGATTGTTCCGTTTGTGCCGGAGTGGGAGAGCTGCAAATCAGGACGATCAGGCTGAGCCAAGCCAAACGCACTGGGACAGAGATAAAAAATGAGCCGGAAATGAGGCTCGAATTGTCCATGATGGACATAGCTTTTCTGGAACCCACCTATTTTCGTTGGAACGCTAGGATGGTGGATGGTTTGCGAGCACCCAACTGTCATTCCTTACAGTGCTTCTCCTGGGCAAGCAGCCGCTAAGGTCTCAAGCGGCTGGCGGCTGGAAATCGCATCACCGGTACCTGACCACTGCCCCACGCTTGGCTAAGTCCCGATTAGGCGGCAGACCGGGCAAGTCCAGTCCCAGTACTTCACTTCCCGGTCAGCGGGTAATCGGGCATGTAGCGGGTAGCATTACTACGACCCCCTTGTAAGTGGCTCATAATGCAAGACTTGAAGAACAGGAGGATGGTTCGAGAGCGTTTGCGTCTGGACCTGCCCTCGCTCTGTTGGTCAAGTCGAAAAAAGGGATCGCAAGCTGCCCCTGTGCATGGCTCAGAAAATGCCCGGAACGAAGTCTCGTTGAAGGGAGCAAGCAACTAATTCCGCCCGACGGGGTTTAGGATTGACTACACTCAAGAGAGTTACTACAACGGACGAGGGAAGTTGACCAGATAAGGATTCTTCCCACACTGAAGTGGGGCTGCAAGGGGTGACGAGATGGACCTGCCCTGCCCTAAGTCCAACAGCACGGAGCTTCAGAAAGCGACGTGTGGAATCTGCCGGAATAGTTCTGCGCACTTGTTGTCCTCCGAAACATTCATCGTTCAAGACCCCATCGCGACGGCCGCTTCGAGAAGTTTACTGGCCGCACGCCAGCAAACTCGTGTGGCCGGTAGAACTCTTCGGGCCGAATCATGAAATCGAATGAACACGAACGAGCCAGGCCCAACGTTGCTGGACTCGCGTCTCCAGTGCAACAGGCCGAGATGAAATTACTCCTGACCGGCAGGTGGCCGCCGCTCAAGCCGTTGCCAGTATTCAAGTATGAAACGGATGAGTATCGCGCCTCGATTGAGTTCGACAAGCTGCGCGGAGAGTGGGTCTGTCGCAAGATATCTTTACCGTCCAACAAGGTTCAGGAGCTGCGTGGTGGATTGACAGAAATAACCATGGCATTGCCCCACGGTCCAGTAGAAGTGATCGCCGAATGCGCCGCAGCAGAACCGCAAGAACAAGAATTGGAGAAGGACGCCAATCGTCGTCTCCAGACGATTCTTGAGTGGAAAGAGAATTACGAAAACGGCGCACTCTATTCTGGCCTGCAGGACTACCTCTCCAAGAGCCAGCGAGATGAAATCGACGATAGCATCCGACTGACTCTTACTGCCCGGCAGCTTCAGTGCAACCCGAAGAATGTTGCGTACGTCTTTGACGCACTTTCGAAGGCGGGCGGCAAGCTGGCAACACTCTTAGAAATCGCGCAGCGGAATAAGACGGGGCGGGGAGCGGACTTACCGGCAAAATCGCAAGCCGCCGCACCCGACGCCGGACGCTATCTGTCGGTTGAGGCGATTCATCCCACGCGCGACCGTCGCGTTCAGAGGCGCACCACTCCCGCCGGCCGCGCGCAGGTCGAGCTCGGCGGCACCAATGGCGGCATTGTCCTTAATATAAGTAAGACGGGCATGGCCGTTGTCGCAGCCGACCCGCTTGTAGATGACGACCTCTCACGCATTCGCTTGCAATTGCCCAGCTCTGGGCAGAGCATCGAAATCTCCGCGCACATTGTGTGGCTAGCGGAATCGAAAAAAAACGCGGGCATGCGATTCGTTGATCTCACCGCCGAGGCCCGCAATCAAATTTCAAGTTGGATCGCGTCCGAAAAGCCGGCCCCGGAATTTGTAGGCCCAATCTGGACGCCTGTTGAGAGCCTCATCCCCGCGACCCTCGAAAACTTCGCAGAAAAGCCAATTGGGAGTGTTTTCCCTGAGCGAGACCAACTTTCCTCGCCGGAATTGATTGCGCAAACTGCGCCTCAAGCATCTAAGATCATGACTCCGGAGATTCTGGATGCGAGCCCTCTATCGCTTGCCGAAGATCTCAAGGAAAAAGTGCACTACCACGCTTCCGTCGCGGGCTTGGGGCCGCAAGTTGGAAGACACAAACCCGAGTCAGCAGTGGATCGTATCGAGAACTCGCGTTCACGCAAATATGTCCTTGAAATATCCGGATTTCATGTCGCCGCAGTAGCGATTTTGTTCGCGGTGATCAGCCTCACCGTTGGGCTCACAGTGGGACGCGGCCCGCTCGGAATGCGCTTGCGGGACACCGAGAAATCAATACCGGCTGTTGATGCCACCTCACCGGCACTGCTTGATCGCTCAGGCGCAGCGCGTTCGCTAACTGCCACTCCGCCGACGGCAAATACATCCAATACGACTGCAGTGAATCCACCAGCGCCGGAGATGGAAGAGTCGCGTTCTGAAAACCCATCTGCTAATCCCGAACCCAGTCCTGAGCGCAACGGCTCGACCGGTCTAATCGTGCGAAACTCACCGCCGCCCGTGAATCCCAAACCTGCACATTCACCCAAGGCTGTCGGCCAAACAAGTGGCGCACCGAGAAATCTCGCCGCACGCGGGATAACGCCTTCCACAGTCCTTGTCAGGGGCCCCGGCGATGGCAGCAAACCGTTCAGACTCACTCTGCCGGAGGAACCGATCGCCGCCTCGTCTTCGTTCGCAATGACCTCGCAACTTTCTGTTCTTGTTGCTCCTGAGCCCGGAGCTGCAGTGACTCATAAACCCGCGCGATTGCAACCTGCCGAACTTGTCTCCTTCGTTTGGCCTCGTTATCCAAGGCCGGGGGATCGATATGGATCGTCAGAAACCGTAAAGGTACGCACCACCATCGGAAAGCTCGGCCAAGTGCTGGATATAAAGCTTGTGAGCGGCTCGATCTCTCTTCTTCCTGCTGCAATGAGCGCCATTCGCCTGTGGCGTTACAGGCCCACTCTCCTGGACAAAAGGCCTGTCCAGGCTCAGCAGGACGTCACGATTGAATACCTGCCGCCACAGTATTTGTCGCACGCGGCCACACAGCATCCATCGCACAACTAGCGGCGGCTTGAGGTGTTGATTGTGCAATTAAATTACTTAATTTTGAGACTCTCTAGAGTTTTGACGCTTCGAAACTGCATACGCGGCTGGAGGAGATGATGAACAGGGGCCGGATTGTTTTTGTTTTCTTGGTCATTTACGGTCTCGTGGCACTCGGACCAGTGCCGGCGCAGCAAAAAGAATCATCTCGCGCCGGTTGGATCAGTGATGAAAGTTGTGGAACCGAACGCACGAAGCCGGGCCGCGCGGATTGTGTGCGGAAATGCTGGCGCGGGGGTGCTTCGGTGGGGCATCCGGAATGGAAACCACAGCGGGCCGTGTTTGTGGCAGACGATGATCAAGGAATCTGGATTGTTGACAACGCGGAAACCGTCAGCAACTTCCCTGCTGCCCACGTGGTGCTGACGGGAAAATTCGATCCTGCAAAGAAGACCGTTCATGTAGAGAAGGTCTCACCCGCCGCGCAGTAGGGTGGGCAAAGTGCGGGTCACACCCTAGAAGGCGCGAAACCGGGCATCTGAGAATGACCTAGAAGGGCAGGAGGACGACGGGATTCCCTTGACTCCGACGACCTCCCGTTTTTGCCCGGGGTGTGGGCATACTTTGTTAATGCTTCTGAATAATGCGTTCGCGCTGTCCGACTTCAAAAAAAAACTAACTCCGCCGACCTTTCCGTCGTTGGTTTGCTGCATTCAAACTCCGGCTGTCTTGCATCACATGGCCATGAGTCGTTCCGAATCGAAACGTCAATGCGCATCCTTGGGAGAAGTGGCCGTCCCGTCCGACCAATGGCCGACTGGAATCATGAACTCGGTTATTGGCTCCGGGGCGCCCTGAAATTGTGGATTCAACATGACCGGGGAGCCAGGAAGATCCGCACCCCAAATCTTGGGGTCTGTCAGGGGGATGTAAAACATCAAATGCGGAAGCCAATGCCCGGCGGAGTCGTTTAGGTACCCTTGCTTTGACATCATGTAGCACATGGCGCCAGGTTCCAGTGCTGGCAGTTCTTTCTTCTCGAATGCCTTGATGCCATCGATAATCTGAGCTTCGGATAGTCCAGCCAATACCAACGCGGTCCTCTTGATGGTGAGTGGCAAGATGGATCGCACCGCCGGCGGATTAAAACAGATCGGACCTCGCATCTTGGGGTTCCAGAACTGCGGGAAGTCAAATGGAGACATCCACGATCGCTCCACGACGCATACGAAACCGTTCTTGCCTTTGATCGCCGTTTCGTAGCCATGTCTGCCGAGGACCAGGACCTCGGCATCGCCTGAAATGGAATCGGGCGCAGCGCTCCGCGCCAGCTTTATCTCCTCGTTGCGATCCGGGATCAGGTATTGTTCGAGCGGGGCCATGCTGGGATACGGTGTTTTGGCGTCTTGAGCTTTTGCTACCCACGGCGCAGCGAACATGACGACCAGAGCGATACAACTTAATGCGCTTGTACTCAGGCTTTTTCGTTCCATGACTTCTCCTGATTCTGAAGATCACAGTATCGATGCGGCATGAACCCTGCTGCGACCAGCCATATACATTGATATCAACGTATCATACGTTACGACAGCTTGGCAAGATACGTTGATATCCATATTATTTGTCTATGGCCGCCGCAGCGAAGACCACCCTTCAGACAGCACACTTGATCCGCGATTGCTGTCTCTGTCTTCACGTACAGCGAGCGGCCAGAGGGCTGGCAAGGCGGTTCGACGACGCGCTGCGCCCCATCGGCCTGACAAACGGGCAATTCTCGCTTTTGGTGTCGCTGAACCGTCCAGAACCACCAGGTATGTCGGCAGTGGCCTTGCTACTTGCGATGGATCGGACTACGTTGACGGCCGCTCTCAAGCCCTTGCGACGGCGCGGTCTGATCAAGGTCACGGCAGACCCGGCGGACGGTCGCGGCCGGCTGATGACGCTAACGGCAAAGGGGCGAAGGTTGCTGGCACGTGCCGTTCCAATCTGGAAGAATACCCACGCCGCAGTCGAGGCACTTCTGCGCGATGGCGATGCGGATCGCCTCCGGAACTATTTACGCGCACTCTCCTGATTCATGCCAAGAGGACGCGATTCATCTCGCCCGCTGCGGCATGCAGCATCGCCAAACATGTGCTGGTGAGTTCTTGAACGACGCGAAGCTGCCTGGTGTAGACTGAGTTCTCGGGAAACGCCGCAATTGTCTGCGCGTTTCCGCAAGGCCCACATGGTGCAAACCCAAAGAATCGCGGATGCTTACCGTGCCGCGACAGTCAAAGGCGCGTGGTACGGACCTTCGCTCGCTGAGTTGCTAGCGCAGATTCCGGCGGCGCTTGCGACGACGCCTCCGGTTCCGGGATCTCATTCCATTGCTGAGCTGCTCCAGCATTTGCTGCTTTGGAATGAAAGAATTCGCAATACGTCCGAGAGTCATCCGATGCCGCGTTGGCAGCCGGAAAAGGAATGGGCCGAGCCGCCGATTCCCTGGAACGAACTCGTGTCGCGCTGGAGCCAAAGTCGCGAACTGCTCGAAGAGAAGATTCGGAATTTTCCAGTGGAGGATTTGGCGAAACAGGTTCCCGGACGCAATTATCCCTATGAAACCTTGCTTAACGGAATTGTGGAACACGCGATTTACCACTCCGGGCAGATCGCGATGGTATTGAGCATGCTCCGGTCGCGGCCCAGGTAGAGCTCTGCTAGACTATGCGGCCATGAAAACATTCCTCCTTCGAATTATTTGCCTAGTGGTATTCCTGGCTCCTCTCGGAGCCGCCCAGGAGGTCATTCCCCTCTACTCCGGCACGGCGCCCGGTTCAACGCAGGAAAACTATCCGGAGAAAGAGTACTTCTCGAAAGTGTGGAACACGGAAGTGGTCACCAATGTGACCAAGCCGACGCTGACGGTATTCAAGCCTTCACCGGAATTGAAAAATGGCACCGCGGTAGTGGTCTGCCCGGGCGGCGGTTTCATGGCGCTCTCCATCACCAGCGAAGGCATCGATGTCGCCAAGTACTTAGCCGCGAAAGGCGTGACGGCGTTTGTGCTGAAGTACCGGCTTGCGCACAGCGGGGAGGACGCGACGCAGGAATTTACGACCTTGATTGGGGACAGGCAGAAATTTGAAGAGACAGTAGGCAAGGTTATCCCGCTGGCGGTCGCGGACGGGTTAGCGGCGGTCACTTATGTTCGGCAGCACGCATCGGAATGGGGAGTTTCTCCCGACCGCGTCGGCATTATCGGATTCTCGGCAGGCGGCGGAGTCACTGCCGGAGTTGCCTTCCATTTCGCGGCGGAAGGGCGGCCAGCGTTCGTCGCGCCGATCTATGCGGGCGGGACAACGTTTAAAGATGCTCCCGTTCCAGCGGATGCGCCGCCGATGTTTGTTGTGGCTGCGACGGATGATCAGCTCGGGCTAGTGCCGGTAAGCATCGCCTTGTACGAAAAGTGGATGGGCGCGCACAAGTCGGTCGAATTGCATCTGTATGCGAAGGGTGGCCACGGTTTCGGAATGCGAAACCAGCACCTGCCTACAGATCATTGGATAGACAGATTTGCGGAATGGATGGAGTTACAAGGTTGGTTGAAGAAGTAATTATCGAAATCCAGCGGCGCTAGGCAAGTCTCGCTAAACGCGGCAGCCAAGAGCGCGGATCTTCGGATACACGACCTAGAATTGACACCTTCAGATCCCTGCATACCAGGCGTAGCCTCCCTCTGGAGAGGCGGAGCCTAGGCCTTTGCCAAAACTTTTGAGACTGTCGGTGACCGTCAGGTGGGTGATGAACTTTACGTTCTTGTAACCGAGTTGGCGGGGGACGCGCATGCGCAGCGGGCCGCCGTTGCCGACGGAAAGTTCACCGCCATTCATGCCATAGGTAAGAAAGGTTTGGGGGTGCAGGGCATCGGCCATGTCCATACTGTCCCACCAGTCGGGCTGGAAGGAGAAGTAGGCAACATATTTGGCCTGCGGATGGACTCCTAGAGGTCCCAACAGGTGAGAGAGAGGCACGCCGATCCACTCAGCGATGTAGGACCAGCCCTCTTCACACTGAATCATAGTGATCTGGCTGCGCGACGGGTAACTCTTTAGTTGGGCGAGAGAAAAAGTGGCGGGGCGGTCGACCATGCCGTCGATGGAGAGCCGCCAGTCGACGAAGCCTGCGGCCTGAAGGCGCTTGAAAGCGTCAGTGGGAGGGGCCATTTCGTTCCCCAAGGGAGGCTTGGAAATTTGGTTCGGTGAGAACTCGCGAGCCAAGGAGTGCTTGGTCAGGAGGCGCTGGGAAGCGTAGGTCAGCGTTTCGCCGAGGCCATAAATTCCGCCGTGGTCGGGTGGGACGAGTCCATACTTTTGCGCTAGGCGCGCGGCCACGCCCAGACCCGTTACGCCGGCTGCGGTCGCGAGCCCGGTGGTGATCAGTTTTCGGCGCGAGAAATCGCTCATGTGCGTTCCATGTCTGCCGCCGCGCGGCCTGTGACCATAGCGCGCACGCGGCTCCAGAATCCGGCAAGAAGAACCATCACAACGTGGACCAGAAGGAAGAGGACGAGAGCCACAGAAACGAAGAAGTGGAGCGTGCGGGCGGATTGCTGGCCGCCTAGCAAATTGACGGCCGAGGGAACCGCCGAAACAAAGGCGGGAGACATTGCTAGGCCCGTCCAGATGACCAACGGAAACAACACGAAGATAACGAAGAGGTAGGTCAGCCGCTGCAGCACGTTGTAAGACCAGGCTTCTGCTGGGCTCGGGCGCTGGAAGCGCAAAGGCTTAACAATTGCCGTCGCGAGCGCGCACCACGAACGATCACCTTTACCCGGGAGCAAATTTTTGCGCAAATGTCCCGAAAAGAAGATGTGAACTGCATAGAGCAAGCCGGTCAATATGAGGAGCCAAGCCGACTGAAAGTGGAGATAACGGCTCCAGCCATTCTGGTCCGGCAGCACGTACCCATAGCCGGTGGGCACCAAAGCTCTTGAGGATGGGATCGGGATTTTGAAAAGCGTTGGAGTCAATATGTTGCCGGTCTCGCCCCAATAGAAACGGGGGTGAGAAACGACAATTTCAACTCCAGTGACAAGCAGCGCCAAAAAGCAGAGGGTGGTGATCCAGTGAGTGACGCGGACGAGGACAGAGTGCCGCGGAGTAATTGTCGCGGCCGGCGCAGCCGAAGCAGGAATTGGGATGCTTGCGCTGTCGCCCATTAGGGGAATGGTATCACGCGACGCGGAGAATTCGCATATTGGTTGGGAGCTGGGATGATGCTCGCGGAAACTTGGAAAGACAAGTGGAGGGGCAAGCTCCTCCCCTACACTGGGGGACTATCGGGAAAGTTGGTTTTCGCCTAGTTTTTTGAGACGGTCGCGGAGACGGCGCTGCAGAGGAGTGGGCGTGTTGGGATTGAAGGCGACTAGATACCAGAGAGGCTGGCTGCGATCTTTGCTAAGCCAAGTAAGAGTGCCGGCATCGGCATTCGGATGACGGGCCACATTTTCTCGAATGGCTCCGTAAGGATGCTTAGCGAGCTTGTTCAATGTTTTAGCGTTGGCGCGAGGATGCTCGCTGATCAACCGCAGCAGATAGAAATCTTCCTCGGGAGCTTGCTTGACGAGCTTTTCGAGCATTTCGGGTTTGGCATCCGCGCTGAGAACGAGGCCAATCTTTTCGTCCCAGGCGGTGTTGATTTGATTGAGCTCGCGAGTGCGCATGTGAATCAAATCTTCGAGAGTGCGGCGCTCCTGCTGCAGCCGGGCGATCGGGAGATCGGTGCCTTCGAGCGAATCGAGGACGCGCAGCAGATGCTGGCGTTCACCGAAGACAATTTGCGAAGTGCGCGTGACGCCGCCCTTCTCTTTTTCCTTGTGTTGCACGAGATCGGATCGTCGCATTGTCAGATTTGCTCCAGCCGAAGCCTTTCCAGGGTTGCCCGCAAGACCTACGGATTGGGCCGTGAGAAGCGCGTAAAACGCCTCTTTGTGGCTTCAGCGGATTATGTTCCGTGACTGGCATGGGGTAAAGTTTGGTGCGAGTGGCATGTGCCCGAAGTGCAACCATCTGGGGCGGCAGTTTTGTGCACGAAAAGATGAGGAGCGCAAGCAATGAACGCATTTGAAGAGCACAAGGATGAGCTGGAACACTCCGAACAGATGTATGGGCGAGAGCGCGGGCGGCTGGCGGTGTCACTGGATCGCATGACGAATGCGCTGGTGCTGGTTGGGCAGCACGGCGTTTACTGCACGAGCCAGCGAAACCCCATGATGCCTTCGATGGATTTGCGAATGATCACTCAGGAGTTGGAGCACGCGAAGCAACTCATACAGGCGGTGATGGAAGAACTAAAACGCGCGCGAGAAATGCGGAAGGAGTAGCCAGACGGCAGCCCCCACGTGCCTGGGACTTATGAACGAAAAATAGCAGTACGCTGTCACGAGGAATCAGGAGGTGATCAAAAATGGGTTCGTTTCGCGTTCCTGGCCAATGCTGGTGAAGCGGCCGTGGCCAGGATAGACGATAGTGTCGTCGGGCAACTGCATAAGTTTGCCGCGAATGGAATCGGTGATCTGTTCCATTGAGCCGCCCCAGAGATCGGTGCGACCAATGCTGCCGGCGAAAAGAGTGTCGCCCGCGAAAAGGCGCGGACTTGGGATGGTGACAGCGCCAGCGTCTTTCGGAAGGTAGAGGCATACGCTGCCTGGCGTGTGGCCGGGAGTGTGCATGACATTGGCCTGGAACGAGCCCCAACTCAGCGAGTCTCCTTCTTTCAGAAGCTGATCGACGTCAGTGATTTCCGGTGTGGCAACGCCGAGGAACGCGGCTTGCACTTCCATGCCTTGGTAGAGAGGCAGATCGTCGCGGTGCATCAAGATGGGTGCGCCGGTGTACTGGCGAAGTTTGCTAAGGCCGCCGACGTGGTCGATGTGCGCATGAGTGCTGACGATAGCTTTGACGGTCAGCCTGTGGCGGCCGAGAAGTTCGAGGATGCGGGTGACTTCGTCGCCGGGATCAATCACGAGTGCTTCGCGGGTGACTGGGTCGCCGATGATGGAACAATTGCATTGCAGCATCCCTACGGGGATGGTGATGTGAATCAAACCCTGCGAGACAGCGTCGAAGGTGGGCACGGCGTCGCTCATATAAGGAGAGTATATCATTCGCGCTCGCGGATTCTGGAATGGTGCGGACGCGCTGAGCTGCTGAGTTTGTTAAGCTGTTGAAAGAGGAGACGCGTGAAGATGGAAGAGAGCGCCACTGCGATCGAAACACCGCTTGCCGCTCTGCACAAGGGCGCTGGCGCGAGCATGGCAACTTGGTTTGGTTGCCACTTGCCGGATTACTGGACGGAACCGCGGGCGGAGCAGGAGTTTGCGCGCAGGAGTGTTGCGCTGGTGGATAAGAATTACCGAGCCTATCTTTCTTTCGCCGGGCCGGATCGCGTGCGGTATTTGAACGCTATCCTGACGAACAACATCAAGGAGCTTGCGGAAGGGCAAGGGAACGGGTCGTTGTTGCTGAATCCCCAGGGGCATATTCTGGCGGAGATAGAGACGTACGCGCAGGAAGAGAATCTGTTTTGCGTTTCTTACGCAATGATTCGAGAGCGGCTGCTCGAGTGGCTGGACAAATACATCATCATGGATGATGTGACGATGAGCGACGAGTCGGCGCGGTATGCAACTTTGGCCCTCGAGGGACCAAGAGCTGCGGATGTAGCGCGAGAGCTTACTGGGATCGAGCTTGCCGCGCTTGAGGAGTTGGGCCGCAAAGAGACTGCCGTTGCGTCAATTCCCTGCTGGATTACGAAGCGTTCTCCCGGTGGAGTTGCGGGCTGCGAGTTTTTGGTAGAGAGAGAAGTGGCGACACATCTGTGGCAGGCTCTTTTGGAAAGCGTGAAGAAGCATGGTGGCGGGCCGATGGGCTACTCGGCGCTGAGCGCGCAGCGGCTTGCGCAAGGCGTGCCGTGGTTTGGATACGACTTCGGGGAGAAGCAGATTCCGCACGAAGCAGGGCTGGAGGTCAGCCACATCAGCTATACGAAGGGCTGCTACACAGGGCAGGAGATTGTGGAACGCGTGCGCTCGCGAGGGCAGGTGAACCGTCGGCGAGTGGAGCTAGTATTCGATAATGAGAAAGTTCCGGCGGGGGGAGAGTTGTTAACCATTGACGGAAGAGAAGTTGGTTCGGTCACGCGGGCGGCGGTACCGTCGTTTTTGTCGCACGCGATTGGCATGGGTTATGTGCGCAAGGATTACAACGCTCTTGGGAAAAAGTTGAACTGGGCTGAAGGGACAACCGTGGTCTCCAAATTCCCGGAAGCACTGGCGGCGGAAGCGGCGGCGAAGTAAGTTCGATCCGGGTTTCGAAGTTCCTCAGAAAATTCCTCTGAACAATTTCCTTTGGATTAATCGAATTCGCGGCGCGGGGCGGATTGTTCGAGGCCTACACGGCCGGCGACAATCTCAGCCTTGAAATAGTTTTCACCTTTGATAGGGCACTCAGCGAGGCGACGGAGCATAGCAATTTGGCCAATGTGGGTGAGCGCGTCAGCAATCGGGCCCTGGAACAAGCCTTCGGCCGGAGAGTGCAGGGGTTCTGGAGAAGCGAGGTAGTCGTCGAACTTTTTGAGCGCGGAAAAGAAGCGCGAGACTTCGGTATCCCACGAGAGCGGCTGAGAATCACGCCAGACGGTATCGCCCCGAGCCATCGAGAGAGCCCAATCAAAAAGATCGCCCAGGTGAGCGACAATTTTGGCGGGGGTGCGCGGGCTGTCGCCAAGAGCGAAGGTGGCGAAGGACTGCGGCGCACCGCGAAGGGCTTTACCGCCGCGATAGGCGACTGTGGCCACAGCGTGACGAAGAAGTTGGCGGGCTGGATCATTAGGGGCCGACATGTTGGGCGATTCTCCTTTTGGCAAGTTAAATCTAGCGGGGTAAATATAGTGGCTTAGAATAAACGCGGACGTAATCCACGAGCATGCTTTGCGGAAATTTTGTGGATGCATCGGGACTGCCCGGCCAATCGCCACCGACAGCCAGGTTGAGAATGATGAAGAAAGGATGATCGAAGACCCACTTGCCGCCAGCGGGCCAATCGGAGGAGCGGAAGGTGGCGTAGAGATTGGCGTCGACGTAGAAGCGGGCCGTGTCGGGTGACCATTCGACGGCATAGATGTGAAAGTCGTCGGCGAAATTGCGGCTTGTGGGGAGTGTGAAAGTAGAAGTCAGATCGCTGGTGTGCGCGGTGGTGCTGGGGCCGTGCAAGGAACCGTGAATCGTCGAGGGTTCCTTGCTGATGTTTTCCATGATGTCGATTTCGCCGCACATGGGCCAACCGACTCTGGGGATGTCATCGCCGAGCATCCAGAACGCGGGCCACATTCCCTGGTCTTCGGGGATCTTGATGCGGGCTTCGATGCGGCCGTAGGTTTGGGTGAAGAGGCCTTGTGTTTTCAGGCGGGCGGAAGTGTAGTCGCGGGTGATGCCGTCGGCGGCGGTGTAGGTTTCTTTTTGTGCGGTGATGACGAGATTTCCCTTTTCGATGTGGGCATTTTCGTGGCGGTTGGTGTAGGACTCGAGTTCGTGGTTGCCCCAACCTTTGCCGCCGAGGTCGTAGGTCCATTTTTGCGGGTCGGGAGGAGAGCCATCTGGCGTAGAAAACTCGTCGCTCCAGACTAGCGTCCAGCCGGGACGAGGCTGCGGTCTCTTAGGATCGCAAGCAATGCAACAGCCGGTGAGCCACGGAATTAAAGCGACGATTGCCGTCAGAATAATTCGACAGGGCTTTGGATTAGGCCTCGGCATGCGGGCAGGCAAAAAGCACAGACTGAAGTCTGTGCTACTTAATCGAGATTCAGAGCGCGCTTGAAGGAACCTTTTTCGTTGTCGATCTTCTTTTGGAGTTGAAGGATGGCGTAGAGGACGGCTTCGGGACGTGGCGGGCAGCCGGGGACGTAAACATCGACGGGAATAACCTGGTTGCAGCCTTGCACGATGGCGTAGTTGTTGAAGACACCGCCGGAGGTAGCGCAGGCGCCCATGGAGATGACCCACTTCGGTTCGGGCATTTGATCGTAGAGCTGACGGATGACAGGAGCCATTTTTTGAGAGAGGCGGCCAGCGACGATCATAAGGTCGGCCTGGCGAGGCGAGGGGCGGAAAACTTCGGCACCGAAACGGGCGACGTCAAAGCGCGCAGCGGCCATGGACATCATTTCGATAGCGCAGCAGGCGAGGCCGAAGCCGAGAGGCCAGATGGAGCTTTTGCGCGCCCAATTAACGGCTTTGTCCAGCGTGGTGAAAATGATGCCTTCGTCTTCGAGCAGGCTGCCGAAGTCGTCGGGTTTGGTGAGTGTGACGTGCTTGCCGAGAGATGTGCTCATGGTGCCCTCGTCTGACACTGCTAGTTTCGCACAGGCAAGCGGTGGACACAAATGCAAGTGGCTCGATAGTTCCGCCGTTGTTAGGTCAGTTCGTAGTCGGCGAGAGAGGCGGACTTGGTTCGCCGGACATACGCGACAACGGAGCCGGGCCAAAGCGCGACATTTTCCCCGGTGCGCTGGTCTTGGTACCAACTGTGGCAGCCGCCGGATTGCCAGACGGTTCCAGCGAGGCGGCGGTGGATGTCTTCCACAAATTGCTTCTGCGTTTCTGGGCGGACTTCGAGGACGTGTCTTTTAGCGCGCTTCATGAGTTGCAAGCAACTCATGACATAGCGGACCTGGGCTTCGATCATCAAGACGACGGAATTGTGGCCGAGACCGGTATTGGGACCGAGCAGTAAGAAAAGGTTGGGATAGCCGCTGACGGTTATGCCGAGATAGGCGCTCATGCGTTCGCGCCAGGCGTCGTGGATTTCGATGCCGCCGCGGCCGACGATGCGGACGCCGATGAGTGGCTCCGTGGCGCGAAAGCCTGTGCCGAAGATAAGGACATCAACGGGGCGCTCGATGCCATCTTTGGTAACGATGCTGCGCTCGCGGACTTCCGCGATGCCGTTGGTGACCAACTCCACGTTCGGTCTGGTGAGGGCGGGATAGTAGTCATCCGAAACGAGGACGCGCTTGCATCCTAATTCGTAGTCGGGTTTGAGGGCGGCGCGAAGTTTTGGATCCTTGATTTGCTTTTCCAGGTGATGGGTCGCGATTTCTGTAGCCTTGCCGCGAACAAAGCGATTGCCTAAGAACCCGAGAACGCGAAACTCCTGCCGCCAGAAAATGAGCTGGCGAAACGCGCGCATGATCAGGGGAAAGCGGCGGAAACGGCGCCTCCACTTTTCTTCAATAGGAAAATCCATGCGCGGGACGATCCAGGGCGGAGTGCGCTGGAAAAGATAAAGCTTGCCAACGCGAGGAGCGATTTGAGGGACGAACTGGATGGCGCTCGCGCCGGTGCCCACGACGGCAACGTTTTTGCCTTCGAGAGCGACATTGTGGTCCCAGTTTGAGGAATGAAATTTTGGACCTGCGAAACTGTCTATACCTTTCAGCTTGGGGAATGACGGGATATGTAAAGCGCCGATACCAGAAACGAGTACACGCGCGCGGATACGCATTCCCTTCCCCGCAGTAGCGTGCCAAACACTCTCGGCTTCATCCCAGGTTGCTTCTTGAAAGCGGGTATTAAGCCTTATGTATGGAGCGAGAGCGTAGCGCTCGACGCAGCGCTTGAGATAATTATGAATTTCCTGTTGGCCGGGATACATGCGCGACCAATCCGGCGATGGCTCGAAGGAAAAGGAATATAGATGCGAAGGAATGTCGCAAGCACAGCCGGGATAGCGGTTGTCGTACCAGGTTCCGCCGATGTCGTCGCTTTTCTCGATCAGCAGGAAGGAATTCATCCCTGCTTCGCGAAGCTTGATGGCCATGCACAGCCCCGAAAAACCGCCGCCGACGATGAGCACGTCGACGTTGATTTCTTTTGGCTGGCTGCTATGCATGGAATTATCGGTCATGAAGCTTCATGCTACTTTGTTCGATGCTTCCGTAGCAGTTAGAGAGTGGAGAAAGGCGGCGCTCTCGCGGAGCGACTGACGAGCCTCGGGAATCATGTGAGGCGCGAGCTGCCAGGCATGCGGGACGACCGGCCACACTTTTAGTTCGACGCGAACGCCCGCTTCCCGCGCGCGTTCGGCGAGGCGAGTGGAATCGTCGCGCAGGACTTCGTCTTCGCCTACGTGTATGAGCAGGGGAGGAATACCTTTGAGATCGGCATAGAGAGGAGACGCAAGGGGGTTACGCGGGTCTGTAGTGCCCAAATAATAGCGCGCACTTGGACCAATGTCGGGTCCATTAAACATGGCACAGCGGTCGGCGTTGGTGATAATGGATTCGCCGGTGGCGGCAAGATCAGTCCAAGGCGAAAAGAGAGCCACACCAGCGGGGAGCGGAGTCCCTGCTTCGCGAAGCGCGAGCAGCAAAGACAGCGTCAGGCCACCGCCGGCAGAATCTCCCGCGACTACGATGCTTCCGGGTGAATGACCTTCGTTGAGGAGCCCGCGATAAGCGGCAACCGCGTCATCAACCGCGGCGGGAAACTGATTTTCTGGCGCAAGGCGGTAGTCAGGAGCCAGTACTCGAAAACCATGAAGGGCGAAGCCAACAGTGATGGGACGATGGGATTGCGCCGAACACGCGAAATAGCCGCCGCCATGCAGATACAAGAGAACAGTTTTTGTCGCGGTGGCTCCTTCGACCCATTCTCCGGGAATTCCTCCAACTTGCGAAGGAGAGATGCGAATCGAGGCTGGCACCTTGTACGGATCCGGGCGGAGAATTTTCCGTGCCACGCGGTAATCGCGCACGCCGCGAAGTTTTCGCTTTACGCGCCATTTGACGACCCAAGCGGAAACATGTGCCTGCCAGCTTGCCATATTTGCTGCTTCCCTATTTTCGCGGACGAGACGCGGAGAGAATAGCAGAGTTCCCGCCCGAATTCGCTACACGGAGAGAACTACTTTGCCAAACTGCGAGCCCGTTTCGAGATAGGCGTGCGCTGCGGCCGCTTCAGCGAGCGGAAAGACCCGATCGACAATGGGCTTGAAGCGGCCTGCCACCACGAGTTTCATCACCGTTTGGAGTTCGGACTTCGCTCCCATATAGGAGCCGAGTAGCGAGAGTTGTCGGCTGAACAAAAAGCGCAGATCGATCTTGGCGTCATAGCCTGTGGTGGCGCCGCAAGTCACCAGGCGGCCGGCGAGAGCGAGACTGGCCACGCTCTCGTCCCATGTTGCGGTGCCTACGTGCTCGAAAACTACGTCGACGCCGCGCTTATTCGTGATGCGGCGCACTTCTTCGTGGATTTTCTGCGATTTGTGGTTGATGACATGGTCAGCACCGAGGTCGCGCGCCTTCGCCAATTTCTCATCGTTTCCGGCAGTCGCAATGATGCGTGCTCCAAAAAGCTTGGCGACTTGTATCGCCGCGCTGCCCACACCGCTTCCCGCTCCTAGGATCAGCACGTCTTCTCCAGGCTGGAGTTCGGCGCGTCCGACGAGCATGTGCCAAGCCGTTTGAAAGACAAGTGGGATACTCGCCGCCTCTTCAAACGAAAGATTTTCGGGATAGGGCATGCAGTTCACTTCCGGGCAGCGCACGAATTCAGCGCAGCCGCCGTCGATCATGTAACCCAGGTTCGTGAATTGCCGGCAACGATTGTCGTTGCCGGAGAGGCAGGCAGCGCATTTACCGCACGTCACGCCAGGAGCGAGGACAACTTTCTGGCCGACTTTAACCGTCGTAACGTCCGGGCCGGCCTCCGCTACTTCGCCGGCGACATCGCTTCCCGGAATATGTGGAAGCGGAATCGGGACATTGGGCAAACCGCCGCGCACCCACAGGTCGAGCCGATTCAGCGCGCAAGCTTTGACGCGCACCAGCACTTCATTGGCGCGCACGGCAGGCACCGCTGCCTCCTCATATTTCAACACTTCCGGTCCGCCGTGCTGATGGAATCGAATCGCCTTCATTGCGCCCCCTCATTTGGTGTGAGAATCGCAAGGTAACATCGGATTGAGAGAGTGTCCAGAAAGCTGTCCTCTAGAAAGCTGTCCTCTAGATTGCACTAGATTGCGCGCGCATTGACATGGCTCGGGACGCGCCGTAGGCTGAGGGCTGAGGCAGAGCGTGGATCTGTTCGAAGAGATCGTAAAAATGAGGCGCGCAGGCCGGCGTGGCGCCCTTGCGACGATTGTGCACACCAACGGCTCGATCCCGAGTTATGAGAGTTCGCGGATGCTGGTGCGAGATGATGGCTCGATTGCGGGAACCATCGGCGGGGGCTGCGTGGAAGCGGAAGTTTGGGCGGCTGCCAAGGAAGTGATGCACAAGGAAGCGCCGCGCAAAATGGTTTTTAATCTGAATAATGAGGCGAGTTACGACAACGGACTGATTTGCGGGGGCACACTGGAAGTGTTCGTTGAACCCATTTTGCCGCAGCCCATTTTGTATTTGTTTGGGGGCGGGCACGTTTCGATGGCGGTAGCGAAGGCGGCCAACCCGGCGGGCTTCGGGATTTGCGTTGTGGACGATCGCGAGGCGTTTGCCAACTCGGAACGCTTTCCCATGGCGCAGGAAATTTACACGACGTACGAGGATGCCTTCGACAAGATTCATCCGAATGCTGCGAGTTATCTGATTATCGTCACGCGCGGACACAAAGAAGACATGCGAGTGCTCGGATGGGCCGTTCGAACGGCCGCGCGGTACGTGGGAATGATTGGAAGCAAACGCAAAGTGCTTTCGGTGTATAAAGCACTGGAGAACGACGGCTATCGTCCAGAGGAATTTCAGCGCGTGTACGCCCCGATGGGACTGGAAATCGGAGCGCTTGCCCCTGAGGAGATTGCTATCAGCATCGTGGCGGAGCTGATCGCCATTCGCCGCAATGCGGAATCGGCTGCACATAAGAAATTGAATTACGAATCCAGGCCCGCACTCACGGAACGCTGAAAGAGGTGCCATGCTCGCTGCCGTCATCCTCTCGGGCGGCGCATCGCGCCGGATGGGCTCGCCGAAGGCGCTACTCTCCTATCAGGGGCGGCCCTTCCTAGAACACCTGCTGGACGTGGCCCGTCACCCAAAAATTGGCGTGCGCCGTGTGGTACTGGGAGCCGACGCAGGCCCTATCGTCAATGAAGTGAATCTGGCTCCCGATGAAGTGGTCGTAAACGACGAGTGGGAAAAAGGGCAATTGAGTTCGATTCAGGCGGCGCTGCGAAGTCTGCCACCGAACACCGACGGTATCCTGCTTCTCTTGATCGATCATCCGCTGATTAGCTCGGGACTAGTGGGCGAGCTCATCGACAGCTTTTACAGCTCCCGTAAATCCATCGTACTTCCGGTTTATGAAGGTCGACGCGGGCACCCAGTCATATTTTCGGCGGCGTTGTACGAAGATTTGATGAAGGCGCCACTCGAGACGGGCGCTCGCTCTGTGGTGTGGGAGCATGCAGGCGAAGTGCAAGTCGTCCAAACGAATGAAGAAGGTTGCGTACTGAATTTGAACGACCCTGACACTTTGCAGAAAGCTTTACGCGGCTGAGTCCCACTGTCCTGGCAGCTTTCCGTTAAGGCAATTTCTGGAGAAGAAGTGCGAGAGCTTCCGCGGCAAGTTGCGCCCCGTGAAATGTTGCGGGCGGCAAACCGCCAAGATTTTCAGAAATCGTATCGGATGTTATCGAACGCGCGGCGGCCAGTGGACTGCCGATCAGCCGCTCCGTCAAGAAGGACGCGCAGGCAATGGATGTGGTGCAGCCGCGGCAGAGGAAGCGCGCCTCCATGATGATGCCCGCCTCAACACCAACGGCGAGTTCCAAAATATCGCCGCAGACAGGATTCGTGGCCTGTACCTCCGCGCTGGCATTCGCCAGCTTTCCAACGTTGCGAGGGTTGCGGAAGTGGTCGAGAACCAAGTCACTGAACATGAGGGTATCGTAGCCTAATTTGCCCTGGACTATTCCGTGGCGGGCATTTGCAAGCCCTGGATTGCAAAATCGGACAATTGCCGCCACACTCTCGTTGCGCGCTTCGACAAAGTGGCTGAACATATCGTTAGCGCTTTTGTCCAACCATGCCACGGCTAATCATCGAACGGCCCGGCTCCCAGCCGCGTCTCTATGAGTTGCAGGACGGCTCGACGATTCACATCGGACGAGCCGCGTCCAACGACATCACCCTCCCGCACTCCAGTATCTCGCGCAGTCACGCGATTCTCGAAGGCAAACGCGACAATTGGGTTGTCACGGATCAGCACAGCGCCAACGGAGTCCTCGTTAACGGCGTGCGCATCGAGCGCGCCGAGCTGAGGAGCGGCGACGTTATCGGCCTCGGGGATATCAAGCTGCGATTCGAGAACATGACGAGCAGCGCTGTCGTGGCAAAGACTTCACCGGAGCTTGCCTCGCATCTGACCCAAATCATCGACCAGGAAAGTGTTGCGAAGCTTCTGGAGCGGTCCAAGGCGAAACCATCGACGGACTGGACCGAGCCTCGACTCGATACCGACAGCCGGATCCAATATCTCAAGCGTGAGAATAGGTTACTCACGCTGCTCTATCAGGTCAGCAGAGCGTTAGGCGACAAAAATACGGTGGAAGACGTGACGGAATGCGTTCTTGATCTTGTTCTTCAGATCGATGGCGCCGAGCGCGGCTACGCCATGTTGCTTACGGAAGACTCACTGCGCGACGCGCCGCAGTCGGCGGCCAATTATACTTTTCTGCCCGCCATCCTCCGCTATCGCCAGGCTCCGAAGACATCGACGCCTCAGATGGCCCTCTCGCGCGCCATCATTCAGCAGGTGATGGAGAGCAAGGGACCGCTTCTGGTGATGGACGCCAAGGAAGACGTGCGATTCTCTGGCAGCCAGAGCATGGCGATGTCTGGAATGCAATCAGCGATGTGCGCGCCGCTGGGCAGCCGTGAGCGACTTTTCGGATTGCTCTATGTGGACAATCTTTCCAAGCGCGGAACTTTTACGCCCGAGGATCTGGAAGTTTTTGCCGTGATTGCGGCGCAGGCGGGGCTGGTTATCGACCGCGTCATGGCAAAAAGCGAAGTTAAGCGTCAGGGCGTGCACCTCAGCGCGCTTCAGCGTTTTCTTTCGCCCGCGATCTCAAAGAAGGTTGTGGCGGATGCTGGCGACATCCGGCTCGGCGGCGAGAGCCAGCGGATTACGCTGCTGTTTGCCGATGTACGCGGCTTTACAACCATGGCCGAGAAGATGAAGCCGCGCGAGGCCGTGGAGGTCCTAAATGACTTTTTTGTTCGTATGACCAACGTGATCTTCGAGCACGATGGCGCTCTGGATAAATATCTTGGCGATGGATTGATGGCGCTTTTCGGCGCGCCTCTTGCTCTGCAAAATGACGCGGAGGCCGCAGTCCGCGCCGCCGTGAACATGCAAAAAAGTCTGGACGAGCTCAACAAAGTTTCTGGCAAGCCGCCGCTAAGCATCGGAATCGGCATTCACACGGGAGAAGCCATCGTTGGATATCTGGGCACGGAACACCGCATGGATTACACCGCGATCGGCGATACGGTAAATGTTGCGTCCCGCCTTACGTCCCAGGCTGGGCCGGGGCAGATTGTGATTTCCGCGGCGACGTACAAACAGATCGGGAGGGAGATTTCTTGCTGCCCGATGTTACCGATGAAACTCAAGGGACGCGATGAACCCATCGACGTTCACGAAGTGCTGTGGCACGAGCCGCTGCCACAAAATCGTACCGTCAAGGACCTCAAGCCCACACCGACCGGCTTCAGTTAAGAGCGCGCCGGAAGTCCGCTGCCCCGATCAGTGTGCAGCCGTTTTGTCGATGCTGCCAGCGGCCTGTGGCGGAAGATACTTTTTTTCGATGGAAGCGACTACAACGTAATTGGGGTCCACCATCTCAGTCAGATGAATTTTTCCGACTTTGGAAAGCAACTCGTACGCATCCAACTCAGATAGACCATAGTCGGCGTGAATCCACGCCACCAACTCGGTAAACGCGATCCGTACGGCATCATCCAACGGACGGTAGATTCCCGTCGTCATGATTTCCTTCTCGTTCTCGAAACGTGGCCAGCCGCTCCGCTTCCCTTTTACAAGATCAAACTGCAGCCGCACGCGCATCGGCACTTCGATCGCGCTGCCGGCCACTTCGCCGTCGCCCATCGCTGCGTGCCCATCGCCAAAATAAAATAGCGCCCCAGAGACATTCACCGGGAGATAGAGCGTGTTACCCGCGCTTACTTCCGGCGCGTCCATGTTGCCGCCAAATTCCGCCGGGACAATCGAGCTTCGGGCTTCGCCATTTGCAGGAGCCACGCCGATGCACCCGAGAAACGGATGCATGGGAATCTTTACCTTAAAGTTTGAGTCGAGTGCCTGGAACGTGGCTGTGTTGTCAGCATGGTTGATAGGGTAAAACCAAATCTTCTCGGCCAGGGGTTCTTTTTCGAGCACTGGCGTGTAGTGAGTGGAATTGATCGCTCCGAACCCCGGAGAAAACGCGCCAACGCCTTGATTGCCATCCACCTTTAAATCGAGAATGCGCACGACCAGCGTGTCTCCCGGCTCGGCTCCCTCGATGAAGAAGGGTCCCGTCAGGGGATTGTCACCCTTGGCCATGGCGGTGGTATCGCCAGGCTTCTGAATGCCGTTACCAAAGCAGTCTAGCGAGTTTGCATCCAGAATATTTCCGGGCCGCAAACGAGCCACTGGCGGCGCCACGCCGAATACATATTTCACGTTATCGAGCGAGCCCTTGTAGTGCACCACCTGCTTGTCGTCATCCTGAATGGCTTGCGGCATAGCCGCGCTATTCGCGGCCGCCGCCAATGCGAACAAGCTCGCAGCGAGAATGCTTTTCATGAACAGTCACCTCTAAGAATTGTCCGCGAGTGCAACATAAGCGCCGGGCGAAGTCAATCATCAACAGCCCCCGTGCAAGAAACAAATGTTGCATATTCGTGCGGCGCTGTTGCGTTTGTTACCCTCGCGTGATACAACGCGCGCACGGGAATGGTCGGGTTTAGTTGCGTGAGAGCACACTGGCCGCGCCGCGCGAGCGGCAACCTGCCCTGCGAAAATTTCGGAGAATGATCATGCGACGCATCGCCTGCAAAAGTCTTGTCCAGATTCTTGCTTCTTCTAGCTGGCTGCATCTTTCCGGCTGGCTTCTGGCCACAGTACTCTTCGCTCCTGCGTGGACTGGGGCGCAGGAAAAGCCTCTGGCCGAGTGGGACACTACACTCGCGCGCGGCACGACCCGCGACATCGACTTCGATACCAGCGAAGGCACTTGGATGTCGCTCGACATCTCACCCGACGGTAAGTGGATCATCTTCGATTTACTCGGACACGTCTACCGCATGCCCGCGACCGGCGGCAAAGCAGAAAGCCTCACACAGGATTCCGGTATAGCTCTCAACCAGACGCCGCGCTTTTCCCCGGACGGTAAGACCATCGCTTTCATCAGCGATCGAAAAGGCCAGAACAATCTTTGGCTAATGGATGCCGACGGCAAGAATCCCCGCGCAGTCTTCACCGACAAGACGCAACGCGCTCTTAGCCCTGTCTGGACGCCCGATGGAAACTACATCATTGTCCAGCGCCAGGGCACGCGGCGGGATGGATCGCCCTTTGGCTGGTCGCTCGTCATGTACCACAAGGACGGTGGCTCAGGCGTTGAACTCGTCGGAACGGATAAAGGGCCCGGCTGGCACTCCGTTTCTCGCGACGGAAAGTACCTCTACTTCGACGTGCAAATCTGCTCGCCGCTTCCCTTTGGCCACACCGACCCGATGCTCGGCTGCGCGCAACTCCGGCGCATGAACCTGCAAACCCGAAAGGTTGAAGAGATCACCGGCGGTGAAGCCGAACAGCAAGACCGGGGCACCAGCGGTGGCGGCATCGCGCCCGAAGTTTCGCCTGACGGAAGATTCGTCGCTTTCGGCAGACGCATTCCCGATGGAACGGAATCCTACAAAGGCCACATCTTTGGCCCGCGCACCGCTCTGTGGCTGCGCGATCTGCAAACCGGCACAGAACGCCTGATCATGGACCCTATCGAACTGGACGAATCCGAAGAGATTTCACGCCAGATGACCATCTTGCCTGGAATGGCGTGGACTCCAGACGGCAAGTCGATTGTGATTTCGCAGGGTGGAAAAATTCGCAAGCTGTGGGTCGAAAGCGGAAAAGTCGAAAACATTCCATTCACGGCCCACGTTCACCGCACCATTTCCGAGATGGCGTATTCGCCGATCCCGCTTCGCGACGGCGCTTTTGAAGCAAAATTCATCCGCTGGCAGACGGCCTCGCCCGACGGCAAGCGCATAGTGTTTCAAGCCATCCACAAGCTTTGGCTGATAGACATGCCGAGCGGGAAACCGCGCCGCCTCACTCCGGATTCCTTCACGCCCGGAGAATTCTCACCCGCTTGGTCGCCCGACGGAAAAAGCATTGCCTTCACGAGCTGGGATGATGAGAAATACGGCCAGCTTTGGACCGTTGCGGCGACGGGCGGCGAACCGCGCGTCATTGGTAAAGAGGCTGGCGAATATCTGAATCCCACTTGGAGTGCGGACGGCGCAACACTCGCCTATTCTCGCGGCTCCGGCGCTACGCTGCGCGGCCGCGATTGGGCGCGCAATGAGTGGTACGACATCGTCCTGCAACGCGCAACCGGCGGCGACCCGCAGACGATTGCCCGCGTCAGCGGACAGGAAGGTCCGGGTGCTCGTCCACAATTTGGCACCGGCGGCAGAATTTATTTTACCGAGCATCGCACCGAGAAAGGTGCAAGTCTCTTTGACTCCAAAAGCGTAACGGATCTCGTCTCTGTCCAGATGGATGGTTCGGATCGTCGCGTTCACGCTACGTTTCCAAACGCCACGCTCGTGCAAGTGTCCGCCAACGGCCAGCAAGTGGCGTATCAGGAAGGCGATAACGTCTACGTTGCCCCTCTGCCAATGAATGTGACAGGCCAGGAAGCGATTCGACTCGATCGCAAGACGCCGGTATTCACGATTAAGGCCGCGAGCCTCGACGGCGGCATGTATCCGCGCTGGCGCGACGCCGCAACCATCGAGTACGGTAACGCGAACAAGTATTTTCTCTACCATACGGACACCGCCAAGACCGACACTACCGAGATTCACCTCAGCGTGCCGCGCGCCATCGCGCAAGGCTCCATCGCGTTGACGAACGCCCGCATCATCACTCTGCAGGATCGCAAAGTGATCGAGAAAGGCACGATCGTCGCGAAGGCAGGGCGCATTACTTGCGTTGGCACATGCGCAACGGCGGGCGTCGATCGCGTGGTGGACGCCAATGGCAAAACGATCATTCCGGGATTTGTCGACATGCACGCGCATCATCATCGCGAATCGGGCGGCATCACTCCCACTCACAATTTCGAGTCCGCCGTCTATCTAGCCTACGGCGTTACAACGACTCTTGATCCTTCCACGTGGTCCGAGGAAGTTTTCCCTCTTGCGGAAATGATCGAAGCCGGCAAATCGATTGGTCCGCGCACGTATTCCACCGCGACGCCGCTGCTGAATGGAAGCGGGCCTAATTTCAATGAGCTCACCAGCTACGAAGTCACGGAGCACGAAATCACTCGGCTCGCGTCTTACGGCGTTGTCTCGCTCAAACAGTATCTCCAACCGGACCGCGAGCAGCGCCAATGGATTACCGAAATCGCGCGGAAGAAAGGCCTGCGCGTGACGGGCGAAGGCTCCAGCGACCTGCTCCACAAGCTCAGCATGCTTATGGATGGCCAGACCGGTTTCGAGCATCCCACGCCTTATGTTCCGCTTTACGGCGACGTTGCGAAATTCTTTGGCCAGTCTCACACCGTTTATTCTCCAACGTTCACCGTAGGCGGCACGGCCCCCTGGAACGAAGAATATTTCCAGCAGATTAGTGACGTCTGGAAAGACGCGAAACTCCAACGATGGACTCCGTGGCGCGAGCTGATGCCGCACCTCCGCCGCCGCTGGTTGCGGCCGCTAACCGACTATCATTTCGGAGTTCAAGCGCAGGGCCTGGCTGACATCATCGCCAATGGTGGCTACGGCGCGATCGGTTCGCACGGCCAAGCGCACGGCATCGGCTCGCATTGGGAAGTCTGGATGATTTCCAGCGCAACCGGCCCCATGGGTGCGCTCGAAGTCGCCAGCGTTCACGGCGCGCATTTTCTTGGCGCCGACAAAGATCTCGGGTCACTCGAAGTCGGCAAGCTCGCCGACCTCATGGTCCTCAACGCAAATCCGCTGGATGACATCCACAACACCGCGAACATCGCCATGGTCATGAAAGCTGGCACCCTCTACGATGCCGACACCCTCGACGAAATCTGGCCTGAGAAGAAACCCTTCGGCGCTTACTACTGGCTGAATCTCGACGAATTGCGCAACGACACCAAGCCGGTGGATATCTTCGACCAAAAATAAATGTATCGTGGTCCGGAAGAGGGTTTGGGCCTTCCTAGTAAGGGCGCAGCATGCTGTGCCGCTAGGACTGCGCAACCAAAACGTTTGCTACACTTTTCTTATGAAGTCGTCCTCGTCCGACAGCTTGCGAATCGTCTCCCTCGCCCCTAGCGCCACTTCGATTCTCTGCGCCATCGGCGCCAGGAAAAGTCTGGTTGGCGTCACAAAATGGTGCGCTCATGTTGCTCCTGTGAACGGTCTCCCAAAACTCGGCGATTGTTGGCACATGGATTCCGTCGGCGAAATCCTAAAGCTGAAACCATCACTCGTGATCGGCTCAGTCCCCTACAAACACGAAACCCTCGCGAAGCTCCTGGAACATCCGCTCAGTTTCTTAGCCACGAATCCGCGCTCGCTCGCCGACATCGAGAACGACATTCGCATACTGGGCCGGGTCGCCGGCCACGCAACGCAGGCCGAACGCGTTGTTAGGAAAATGCGCCGCGAATTTGATTCAATTGCAAAGGTGACCCGATCCGCCAAAAAGAAATTGCGCGTTTATTGCGAGGCTTGGCCGAACCCTCGCATCAGTTCCCCGTCCTGGGTCGCCGAGATGGTAAGAATTTGCGGCGGCGAAATGGTCGTTTTGGCCGGTCAAAAAGTAAGCGACGAACAAGTGGCGGCCGCTCGGCCGGATGTGATTGTGCTCGCCTGGGCCGCCACGGGAGATCGAGCTAAGCCCCAAAAGGCATACGAACTCGCAGGATGGAAAGAACTTCCCGCCATCCGCAACAAACGCGTCTATGTCGTCCGCGATGAACTGCTCAATACGCCCGGCCCGCCACTGGTCGCAGGAGCTAAAGAACTTCTCCGCATCTTCGATAAAATCGCGATACAGGAACCGCGCATATGAAAGTCGTTGTAACCGCCGTCATTGAGCGCAGCGATCGCCGTCTTCTGATCGGTCAGCGTCGGCGCGACGACACTTCTCCCCTCAAGTGGGAATTCCCCGGCGGAAAAATGGAAGATGGCGAAACGCCGGAAGCGGCGTTAGCGCGGGAGCTTTGCGAAGAACTTGGTGCCACACTTGAAAAATGTGTCGAGATGGCTCGCACACGTTACAAATACCCCACGATGTCCGAAGAACTTGAGATTCGTTTTTACGCCGCGAGCATCCTGGAAAGCGAAGTCACGCCTCACGAGTTCGAGCAAATCGCCTGGGCTCTGCCAAGAGAACTGGCTAACTATGACTTCCTCGCCGCCAATGCCCAACTTATCGCGCAACTCGCCACCGGCCGCCTCAAACCTGCCGAAATTCTGGAGCGCGCAGGAAACGAAAACCAAAAATAAGAAAGGCGAACCGAAGTCCGCCTCTCCACGAAAAGCCTCAGATTGTCCGTCGCCCTTACGAAACTGTCACGAGATAACTGGATTCGGCTTCTCGGAATTGATCCCTAGGTCTTTGATGGCCTTATCGACCACCGACTTTTCGATTTTCCCATCGCTATGCAGCTCATGTAGCGTCGCAAGGGTAATAAACCGAGAGTCGACTTCGAAGAAATCGCGCAATGACGCGCGTCCTTCGCTTCGTCCAAATCCATCTGTTCCCAGCGAAGCCAGCCGCCGCGGCATCCACTTGCTGATCATATTCGGCAGCGTTTTCAGATAGTCGGACGCAGCCACGAGCACACCTGGGGCATCCGCGAGGCATTGCGTGACATACGGAACGCGCGGCTTATCGCCAGGGTGCAAGCGATTCAAACGCTCCACTTCATTACCATCGTTGTAGAGCGCTTTGTAGCTCGTCACGCTCCAGACGTCCGCCGAAACTCCATACTTCGTATCCAGAATTTCCTGCGCGCGAAGGACTTCATTCAGAATGGCCCCACTCCCGAAGAGTTGCGCGCGTAGCTTGGATTTCGGATTGGTGGCCTTCCGGTAGCGGTACATGCCTTTCAAAATTCCATCCTTCACGTCGCCAGGCATCGCCGGCATGGCGTACGGCTCATTCATAACCGTGATGTAGTAGAAGATACTCTCGCCATCTTTGTACATCCGACGAATGCCGTCCTGCAGAATCACCGCCATCTCGTAAGCAAACGCCGGGTCATAGGCGTACAAATTCGGCACGGACAGCGCCAGCACATGGCTGTTGCCGTCCTGATGCTGCAATCCTTCTCCAGAGAGAGTCGTGCGGCCTGAAGTTCCGCCTAGCAGGAAGCCGCGCGTGCGCATATCGGCAGCCGCCCAGATGAAGTCCGCGATGCGCTGGAACCCAAACATCGAATAGTAAATGAAGAAAGGAATGGTATTGATGCCATGAGTCGCATACGCCGAACCCGCGGCGATAAACGACGCCATCGAACCGGCCTCGGTAATTCCCTCTTCGAGAATCTGCCCATCTTTCGCTTCCTTGTAATAGAGCAAAGTATTGACGTCGACCGGCTCATACTTCTGCCCGACACTCGAATAAATTCCCACCGTTCGAAATAGCGACTCCATGCCAAAAGTCCGGGCTTCGTCCGGTACAATCGGCACAACCAGCTTGCCAATCTCCGGATCCTTGAGCATTTTGCGCAGCATTCCCACGAACGCCATCGTCGTTGAAACTTCCCTGCCCTCGCTGCCGTCGAAAAACTCCCGGAAAAGTTCGTCATGGTCGGCCACCAGCGGCTTCGAACGCACACTACGCTTCGGTGTGTAGCCCCCAAGCGCCTCGCGACGCGCTCGCAAATATTGCAGTTCGATGCTGTCCTCGGCCGGCCGGTAGAACGGCACCTCCACGCAGTCGTTGTCGTTCAGCGGAATGCCGAACCGCGAACGAAACTCTTTCAACTCGTCTTCGTTCAACTTTTTCTGCTGGTGCGTGACGTTTTTGCCTTCTCCCGCTTCGCCCAGCCCGTAACCCTTGATCGTCCGCGCCAAAATGACCGTCGGCCCGCCCCTGTGCTCGACCGCCGCTTTGTACGCCGCGTAGACTTTCCGCGGATCGTGGCCCCCGAGCCGCAAACGCCGCAGTGCTTCGTCCGGCAACGGCTCGACTAGCGCAAGCAGCCGCGGATCGCTTCCAAAGAAATGTTCGCGCACGTATGCGCCAGACGAAACCACTAGCTTCTGGTATTCGCCGTCCACCAACTCGCCCATGCGCTTCACGAGCAGCCCTTCCGTGTCGCGCTCCAGAATTGGATCCCACTCGCTGCCCCACAGCACTTTGATGACGTTCCATCGGGCGCCGCGGAACGCCGATTCCAGCTCCTGAATAATCTGCCCGTTCCCGCGCACCGGCCCGTCCAGCCGCTGCAAGTTGCAGTTCACGACAAAAATCAGGTTGTCCAGTTTTTCGCGCGAGGCGAGTGTGATCGCTCCCAGCGATTCCGGCTCGTCCGTCTCGCCGTCGCCAAGGAAAGCCCAAACCTTCGCGTTCGTCACCGGCTTCAATCCGCGATCTTCGAGATAACGGTTAAAGCGTGCCTGATAAATCGCCATCAACGGGCTCAAGCCCATCGACACGGTCGGATATTCCCAGAAGTCGGGCATCAACCAGGGGTGCGGATACGATGAGAGACCGCCGCCTGTTTTCAATTCCCGACGAAAGTTTTCGAGCTGCTGCGGCGAAATGCGTCCTTCCAGAAACGCGCGCGCGTAAATGCCCGGGGCCGCGTGTCCTTGAAAATAAATCGTGTCTCCTTCAAACTGCTCCGACCGGCCGCGGAAGAAATGATTGAACCCAACCTCGTACAAGGTCGCCGCGGAAGCATACGTCGAAATGTGCCCGCCAATGTTGTGCTCCACGCGATTCGCGCGCACTACCATCGCGAGCGCGTTCCAGCGAATCAAACTCTTGATCCGCCGCTCCAATTGCTGATCGCCGGGAAAAAGCGGCTCGAGCCGCGCGGGAATCGTGTTCGCGTAAGGCGTGTTCGCGGAAAATGGCAGATCGATGCCGGCCACGGTAGCGTGCGCGCGGAGCCTCTCTAATATCTCGGCCGCCACTTCCGGCCCGCTCGACTCCAGCACGGAGTCCAGCGACTCCAGCCATTCCTGAATCTGCGTGTCTTCCAGTCCGTGCGGTACGCTAATTACGTCGCTCGGACTATCCGTGTGTGTGTACGTCTCATTGTCCATAAATCAAGCTGGTCCTCTTTTGTCAGATTCCGCCACGCGCGTCGGCGCGCCTCCCAAACTTATTCGCACTATAAGGAGAATAGAATACACCGCCGCGGGATTCTCTGCACACTACACTCTTAGCGAAATTCTTCCTTTGCGGGACCCAGGCTTCTCCCGCCATCCATGACGAGCACATGTCCCGTCATAAACTCTGCGTGCACCAGGTATGAGACGGCATCGGCAACGTCACTTGGCGCGCCGGTTCGCCCCAGCGGCGCTAATTTCACAAAATCCGCTTCCCACTCCGGCGGATCCCCCGGCATGCTAATCGTCCCCGGCGCGATGGCATTTACGCGCACCTCCGGAGCCAGCGCCTTCGCCAGCACTTTCGTCAACATCACCACGCCCGCCTTCGAAATGGAATGCGGAATATACCCCGGCCATCCTTGCAATCCGCCAACGTCGGCAAAATTTACAATCACGCCTTTCGTTCGCCGAAGCAGCGGCGCAGCCGCTTGCGCGCAGAAAAACCCCGCCTTCAAATTGGTATCCAGCGATGCGTCCCAAATTTTTTCCGTCGTCGACACAATGCTTGCAGGCAAAAAGTTGGCGGCGCAATTCACCAATACATCCAGCCGCCCGAATTCCTCCCCAGCCTTCTCGAAGAGCCCGCGAATCTCGTCCACCTCCCGCAAATCCGCGGAGATGGCCACAGCCCGCCGCCCCAGTTTCTCAATCTCCGCTACAGTTTCTTGCGCTTCTGCATGAGACGCGCCATGGTGAATCACCAAGTTCGCGCCCTCCTCTGCCAGCCGCAACGCCACCTCCCGCCCCAACCGCTTCGCCGAGCCAGTGACTAACGCCACTTTGCCTGCAAGTGATTCCGCCTGTCTTTCAAAATTTTCACTCATCACATTTCCGCCGTTCGAAACCTTATCACACCCCGCCATCGTAACGCCCCGCATCAACCTATCCTTCGGTCAGTGCTATCATCGTTCTTCAAATTTTTTGGAACCTGCGGAACGGAGACCGTGCATGAAACTCGACCTGCTAGCCATCGCCGCTCATCCCGACGACGTCGAACTCTCCTGCGGCGGCACTCTCCTGAAAATGGCCCGCGCCGGCTACAAAACGGGCATCCTCGACCTCACCGCCGGCGAAATGGGCACGCGCGGCACTCCTGAAATCCGTGCCAAAGAAGCCGCGAAGGGCGCCAAGATCCTCCGAGCAAGCTGGCGCGGCACCCTCGGCGTTCCCGATTCCGACGTTCAACCCAGCCGCCAGCACAAACTCCGCCTCGCCTCCGTCATCCGCGAGCTCCGCCCCAAAACTGTCATCCTCCCTTACTGGGAAGCCCGCCACCCGGACCACTACCACGCCTCCAACCTCGGCTACGAAGGCTGTTTCCTGGCCGGCCTCAAGCAACTTCCCATCGACGGCGAGCCTCATCGCCCGTTCAAAATCCTCTACTCCACCGTTTTCGCATCCGTCCGCCCCACCTTCGTCGTCGACATCACGCCGCATTTCGGGCAACGCCGTCGCGCCATCCGCGCCTTCGCCTCCCAATTCCTTCCCAATAAAAGCGAATCTCGCAAGCAGTTCAAAAAAACAAACGTCTTCCTGGCCATCGACCGCCTTGAAGACGAAATGAACCTGCTCGCCCGCCACTACGGCGAACTGATCGGCGTAAAATACGGCGAGCCTTTCCTGATCAAGGAGCTCATGCAGGTCCATGACGTGGTGAAAATGGACGTCCGCTCCCTCTAATCATTTGTTCGTAAGGGAAATGTTCTTTGTTAGAGGAGGGTTGTTGCAAGAGAGGGGGTTGTTGGTAAGAAAAAGATTTATGCAAGGGAAAATGCTCTGCATGATTGTAAAGACCGCTTAGGAAGACCGGCAGGATCCAAGCTTAAGCTAGTTCTTGCTACTCACTATTCCCTACTCACTGCTTCCCTCAAAAATTCTCTTCATCCTGTGCCGGCGAATACCCCGGTATCCCCGGCCCCTTAGGCGTATTCTCCGCCCGCAGCCGTGTCAGCGCTTCATCCTCCGCCCCCGACTTCCTCAACACCACAATCGTGCTGAGCGCCTCGCTATAAACACGCGTCACCAGGTAAACATCCCCGGTGTCATTCTTCCTCCAAAGCTGCCCGATCTGAATCTTTTTTACGCTCATTATCCCTGACCTTGACTCTAGAGGCCCTCGCTAAACGTGTCAACCCTTCTATCTTGCACTTTGCACACCATCCACCACACTTTTCAGTCCGGCGCGCTCACTTTGTCCCCTGTTTCCAAGACCCCGGGCACCACCCTCCCGACGACGTCTGCATCCCAGTTGAAGCCAAGACCACGCTTCAGTACGCGAACTCCTCGCTATCCCTCCCAGATCAGGAAACCTTCTTCCCCGTTCTTACATCCTAGTGACTAGGGCGCTGACGCTTTTACGCCCCTAGACTGCCAAAACGGGTGTATACTGACCGTATCGGGAGGTACATGCCATGAAACAGTTACCGAGATTAGCCCTAGGCCTTACGGTGGCGGGCCTCCTGGTCGCAACGGCTGCTCTGGCAAGTCCTGCTCCTCAGCAATCAAGCCAGGACCCCGGCCAAACGCAGACGCCTCCCCAGACGCAAACTCCTCCGCAACCCGCTCCTCCCCAACCTGCTCCCCCGCAGCCCGCGCAAACGCAAGCTCCTAAGGACCAACCCGTCCCCCAACAGGATACGGTGCACCCAAAGAATTCCAAGGAAGATGTCGACGCCATCGGCAACCGCAATGTCGGCAAGGGCGTGAATTTCTATTCCCTCGAGCACGAAATCGCTCTCGGCAAATCGCTGGCACAGGAAGTAGAACGCTCATCCAAGCTCATCGATGATCCCGTCGTCACCGAATACGTGAACCGCGTCGGACAAAATCTGGTCCGTAACTCCGACGCCCGCGTGCCCTTCACTATCAAGGTCATCGACTCCGACGAAGTTAACGCCTTTGCTCTTCCCGGCGGCTTCTTCTACGTAAATAGCGGCCTGATCCTCCGCGCCCAGGAAGAATCCGAGCTCGCCGGCGTAATGGCCCACGAAATCTCTCACGTTTGCGCGCGCCACGGCACCAAGAACGCCACCAAAGGCGAGGCCATGCAAATGGCTATGATTCCACTCATGCTTCTCGGCCCCGGCGGCTGGGTAGGTTACGGCATCTACGAAGCCGCGAGCCTCGCGATTCCCGTCACTTACCTGAAATTCAGCCGCGATTCCGAGCGTGAAGCCGACTATCTCGGCCTCCAGTATATGTACAAAGCCGGCTACGATCCGAACTCCTACGTAACCTTCTTCGAGCGCATTCAGGCCGACGAAAAGCGCCGCCCCGGCACCATCCCCAAAGTCTTCTCGACGCATCCGCCCACTCCGGATCGCATCGAAGCCACCCAAAAAGAAATCGCGCGTATCCTCCCGGCGAAACAGGAATACATCGTCACCACGTCCGAGTTTGACTCGGTCAAGGCGCGCCTCCGCAACATTATGTTCGCCCGCAAGGCTACTGACAACGCACCTGGCAAGCCGACTCTGCGCACAAAAACCGCGCAATCCAAGCAGCCCACTTCGACCACCGATCCCAACGCCACGACATCCGATGGCAGCGACGACGATCGCCCGACGCTCAAGCGCCGCCCCGATCAACCCTGATTCATCGCATCAGCCAAGTTTCTTCTAGAAAAAAGCGGGCGGCCATACAGCCGCCCGCTTTTCATTTCTGGACGTCCGCTCAACTGCTGCGGATCGTCATACAATCACTTACGCCATGCGCCCATACTCGTGAAATGAAGCCGCCTTGTTAAGTGCTCGAATTATGCGTGACAAACCGCCTTCAAATGTAGGATAACTCTCCCATCGTTTAAGTCTTTTCCCTGGGCGCGGTTTTAAACCTTCGAACATCGGCATTCGAACTTATCCGCGCATTCGTGGAATTGTCAGAGAGGTGCTATATGCGAGCTTATCGAGACATCGCCACACTCTGCGCTTTGCAGATCATTTGTTTCCTCTTGCTCACGCACTTGGAACCCGATTTTTTTATGTTCCACTTGTATCAGACCATTATTTACGTCGCGATCTTGCTGATGCTCTTCTACATGGAAGACCAGTGGGCCTACATGATTGGCATCCTGGCCCCGGTAGCTTGGCTCGTTCTTGCCTTTGCGACGGGCTTGTTAGGCGCCGCATTGCGCCAGTTACTCAAGCTGTCCACCGCTCAAGCCGTCACCAACCAGGTCAGCCTCGTCGCCGCTTTCACCGCGCTCCTCTCATTGCTCATGATTGGCTTTTGCGCCTACCGCTGGAAGCGCCACTATTCCGGCCTCGGCAAGGGCCTAAAAACTTTCGCCATCAGCCTCATCGTTGTGGTCATTTACTACGGCATCCTGGTCGTCTGGTTCTGGAGCACTTTCCCCAGAATCTCCGCCTAAATCTACCCCGCGCCTTTTCGCGGTATCGTCGCATCTCCCCGCACTTTGCATCTCCGCGCTATTTTTGTGTCCTGCGCCGTCGATCTTCGGAACGCTACGCAAAATCCGCTAAGGGTTCGCCACCTAACCCAGTGTAAAATTCTTGTTGGGGAGACGGGCCCGATGAGAGACGAAAGCACCAAGCAGGCAGCGCAGGAATTCCTAGCCACAAAACTCGCCGAAGAAGGCCAAAAACACGAAGACAAGCTTAATCAGCAAACCGCAGCCGCATGCTCTCTTCATGTTTGGAAAATGCTGGGCGATTCTATTTTCGCGCAGTGCAACGAATGGAACTCCATCACTCAGGAAGAAACTCTGACCTGCAAGGAAACTTCCCTCGGCGATCTCCGCATCTGGTGCGCCGCCACCTCAAAACACATAAATGTCCACTACGATTCCAAGCTGTTCACCGTCACCATCAAGAATGCCGCCCGCCCCGACCTCGCCAAAGACGCCATTCTCACCATCGAAGGCTACGCCACAAACTCCGGCGGCCGCGACGCCCGCCTCGTCCGCAACAACGAGCCCGTCAACGTCCCCATGCTCATTCTCGCCGAACTCCGCCTCCTCACCGGCATCGGCGCTCAACGCTCCGCATAGCCGCCTACTTCAATCCGTACACCGCTAAGTAATAATTTGCCGGCCCCGCCGCAGGTCGAGGCCCTCCTCCGGCGCGCCGCAACGGTTCAGCGTCGCCCGCCGTCCCCACGAAGACTTTCCCGTTGGCAATCATCGGTGGATTGAACCGTGCCAGTAGCCCGTAACTGTCCTTGGTGTCGGAATTCGCCGCATCCCTGCCCTGACTTCTCCACAACTCCTTCGTAACGTCCTCAGCGTTATACGCCATAAGCATGCCCTTCACTCCGCGGCAACTGTTGGCGTCCCCGTTCACAGGCACCACCGCCCATACGATTCCCGTTCCCGCAGTTGTTCCGCTACTTGACACGCTCAGCATTCCACCAGGCATCCACACTCCATGATTCGCCTGCGTTTGGCACACCGGAACCTGGTTCACTTTTGGCTGCGTCCAATCCCCCCGCTTCACCGCCTGCACATTGAACTTCCCGCCCTCAAACGGGAACGCTTTCAGCGGATCTCCTTCACCCATCACGTAAAGCCACTCCTGGTTCCCGGGACCTTTCCAAATCACCGGCGCCCCGTGGATGTGTCCGCCCGATGCCTGCCATTTCTGAACTAAATCGCCGGAATCCGTGCAATCATGCTCTCCAGGCATGCACGCCGCCGCAGGCGGAGGAAACGGCCCCGGGGTATATCCCGCCATCTTGTCCGCATTCATCAAGTAAAGCCTGCCGTCTTTCCCTCCCCCAATAATGAACTGATCAAATAAAACCGCCCCAGACGACCCTTGGTCCAGGTCGCACTGGTCCAGCAACATCTGATTGCATGGCGCAAAGAAGCCACTCACGGTAATCGCATTATTCTGGAATCGTAGCTTGACGATGCTGTCCCCAAACTTCTGCGCCGATGGCGCAAGGTCGCCGTTACCCGTCTGCAGATAAACGTTGCCGCTCGCATCCGCTGCAGGCGCGTCTCCTGCCATCCATATCCCGCCATTCCGCCCGTTTGGTGTCGGACTCCACACCGTCTTCATAGCCAGTGTTGCGGCGTCATACACAAAGAACCATCCCGCCAATCCATCCGTACTGTCTCCCCCAAATCCCACGTACAGGAACCCATTCGAGAGCAGCAGCCCCGCCCTCTGCTTCCGCCGTTGGATCCACCCGTTGGTATTCGCAGCAAACGTCTCTCCTCCAACACTTCCCTGCACCACCGTCGGCCCTTTCGTCACCTGCCCTGTCGTCAAGCTGAGCCCATACACGCGATACTGCTGGTCATTTGTCCACGTCACCGCGTACAGCGTGTTCGTTCCCCGATCGATCACCGGCGTGCTCAACACTCCCCACCACGGATCATCCACCGCCCACATATCAAAATTCCCGCTCCCGTTCTGCGGTCCCGTAGCTCCACACTTGCAGTGAGCGCCATCGCTCAGAAACGTGGCCCACAGCAGTGTGTCGTCATTCGTGGTCGGCTTTTGGTCCGCCATGTACGCGTAGATCGTGCCCTTCATCGTCGCAAACAGCACCGCGTTACATCCGTGTGCGCATTTCACTTTCGCCGTCGCCCCAATGATGTTCGCCGCCGGCACCTCTAGGTTCGACACATACAGCGGCTGCGCCATAATCTTCGCATCCGCAAACAGCGTCCACAGCTTCCCAAACCCGGTCCGCACCTTAGCCTGCGTCAGAATCGTCTCGTGCGCATTCACTCCGTCTCGCAAATTGTCATACCGCCGCGTCAGCACATCCACCTGTGCAAATACCGGCGCAATCGCAATCGCCAATGCCAAAAATCCTGTGTACATGATCGTCCCCCTAAGCCCGTCGCCTAAACCCTCGCCTAAAGAGCCTCAAACGCTGCTACGGAGTTGGCAGAGAACCCTAAAGAATGCCCGGGGTAGCTCTCCCACCCCTTTAGTCGCTAGATAATGTATACCTCCGCCACTAACTCCGCAACGCCATCCGCACTCCCCCGCACCCGCCTCCCTTGTAGGGGCACGAATCATCGTGTCCTTTCCTATTATCAGTCGCCCGTCTTCTCTGCGTCCTCTGTGTCTCTGTGGCCCTCTGTGTAAAAATTCTTCCTTTTGTCTTTCCGCTCACGTCTCTCGCCACTTCCTCAAACAAATGACATCCCGAGCGCAGCGAGGGATCCGTTTTCCCCCACTACTCACTTTTCACTGCCTTCCCCGCCCGACTGTGCACTATTGAACAGACAGCCCTTCACCCCAAGTCGTACCTTCCTCTTCGATAGTGGAAGTGTGAACAAGGTCCGCGATGACTGGCGTTTGCACGCCTCCGAGGATGTCATCGCGGGCCTCCTTTTCGCCTCCCCACTAGCCACTCGTCACCCGCCACTTCCTTCACCAAAAAATCTATCATCCCGACCGCTGCGAGGAGAACCACTCACTACTCTCGACTCAGAAAAAGAAATGGCCGCGATGAGAGGTGACAATCTCGTGCCCGGCCCGAGCCGTACCCCTCACCCTTACAGCGCCCTCAAACAAGGTGTGGGCATGGCCTAAACAAAAAGGCCCCTTTTGATATAGCTCCCGGAGCCCCGCCGGTGCCGTATCTCTCATGGTTTTCAAGAGTGCGGATTCTGCTTTGGACCGTCCGGTGAGCCCGCACGGCCAATCAGGACTTGGCCCTTTGAATTCGTTGTAAACTACCCGACAGTCACTGGCTATCGGACCGGCACTCACTGCCGGAACGTGCGTGAATACAGGTAGCGGTTCGGAGTAACTTGCATGATCTTCCCGCAATTGGCTCAATTCACCGATCTTGCTCTTCTGCTCCTGCGCTTGATGATTGGCATCGTGTTCATCACCAGCGGCTACAAACATCTCAAAGACCCGGCAACGCGGAGCAAGGACATTGGGATGAGCAAAAGCTTCACAATTTTTCTGGGTGCAGCCGAGTCAGCTGGCAGCCTCGGAGTAATTTCGGGCGTTCTTGCACAACTCGCCGCCATCGGTTTGATTTTGCTTATGCTCGGCGCCATACAAAAGAAAATATTTGCTTGGCACACCGGCTTCTGGGGCAAATCGGGGACCAACGGCTGGAGTTACGACACTATGCTCGTCGTTATGAATCTGGTTATCGTCACCACCGGCGGCGGAAACCTGACTCTCACTCACCTAATCAAGTAAAACACTCGATCGCCTTTGGAGGCTCAAGATGAACGGTCGACAAACAAAGGAGCAGTATTCTGGAGCGCGCGATCAAGCGATCCGTGCGGCACTGGATCAGCATTGGGCGGCGTCCGATGCCAACGATTTTGAAACGGAGCACCTCATCTATCGCGAGGACGCGGTGCTGGAATACCCGCAGTCAAGCGAGCGAACCCGCGGTCGACGCAACATACAAGGCCAACGCGCTAGTCAACCGAACAAAAAGCGGTTTTCTATCCGGCGAATCATTGGCGGCGGTGATCTTTGGGTCACCGAATTCATCCTGACCTATGACGGCAAGCCGTCCTACACCGTGAGCATCATGGAGTTCAGCGGCGACAAGGTTGCGCGGGAAACACAGTACTTTGCGGATCCATTCGTGGCTCCCGCATCGCGCTCTCAATGGGTCGAACGGATGGACACGTAATCTCAAGGCGCGGAAATTCGCTAAGTACACCGCCACTGGCGGCTTGCGGGATAACTGTCGAAAACAAGGATTATCCTCAGCGACCCGCTCAGTCCCGCTTGGCGCGCTAACCGTCCATCAAGTGAAGTATTACTTCACACATTATAAAAGGGCGCCCCTTTGGTGTAGGTTTTGAGTGCTTGGCTCAGTCCTCTACAGAAAGGAACACCCTCTATGACTAGCACTAAATATATCGGCTTGGACGTGCATAAGGAAAGCATTTCGATCGCCGTCATAAATTCCGCCGGCAAGGTGGTGATGGAATGCGTCATCGAGACCAAAGCGAGCACCATTCTGCAGTTTATCGACGGCCTGCGTGGAGATGTGCACCTCACGTTTGAAGAAGGCACTTGGGCCGGCTGGTTGTACGATCTGCTGAAGCCGCACGTGACGGAACTCGTAGTGTGTAATCCGCGAAAGAATGCGTTGCTGAAAGAAGGCAGCAAGAGCGACCGCATCGACGCACGCAAGCTGGCCGAACTGTTGTACATGAGCAAACTCAGTTCGGTGTATCACGGAGAACATGGCCTGCGCATGTTGAAGGAATTGTCCCGTAGTTATTTGACGATCACCAAGGATCTCGGGCGGGTGATGAATCGACTCAAGGCATTGTATCGGGGCTGGGCCATTCCCTGTGCCGGGACGCAAGTCTACGCACCGCATCACCGTTCGGAATGGCTCGCCAAGATCCACGAAGCAGGTGTGCGCCGGCGGGCAGAACTTTACTACCAGCAACTCGACGCCCTGCGGCTGGTGCGCCAACAAGCCCGGAAAGAACTGTTGGCCGAGGCGAGGAAGCACCGTGCGACGAAGTTGCTATGCCAGATTCCTGGTATTGGTCCGCTTCGGGCGGCTCACTTGGTGGCGTTGATGCAGACGCCTCATCGGTTTCGCACCAAGCGGCAACTGTGGAACTACAGCGGGCTAGGGTTGGAGACCCACGACAGCGCGCAGTACCGCGTCGTGGAGGGACAGCTACAACGCTCGAAGAAACCCGTCACACTGCGCGGTCTCAATGACAATCACAACCACGACCTCAAAGATATTTTCAAGGGTGCAGCTATGAGAGCCAGCACCGCGGCTGGACCGCTACGCGATTTCTACGAGGCTTTGCTGGCTAAGGGAAGGAAGCCCACGATGGCGCGCTTGACCTTGGCGAGGAAGATTGCCGCGATCACGTTGATCGTTTGGAAGAAGGAGGTACGTTTCGACACCAACTATTTGAAACAACAAGCAGCTTGAGCGTCTCTGGCAAAGAGTCCGTTCCACCTGGGGAACTATTCCTGGCGGTAGCTGTCGGGTTCTTGAGACGCTCGGATTCGAGGGGAAGTATCCACCGGAGAAGTCAGGCCCGTGCTTAAAGCACGCGAGTCTCCGATTTCACCCTATGCCCTCTCGGACAATCCAAGAAAGCCATAGGCCACGAGTCTCAGATAGGACCATGCGTTGCCACTCACAAAGTGGATAACTGTCAGGCTTGATGTTTCAGAAACGAATGGCGCCGTCACGACAGTGTAATGGAACCACAGGAAGGAAGAAGGATCTCACCGTTTCGTGTGACGACACGAAGCACGAAACTACGTCGCCTGAGCAAGACCACTCGATTACGAGTGCACGTTCAAACGGTTGGGCTGAATGCCGAGACAAAAAAGTGTCGGCACCGAGCCGACGGGGAAGTATGTCTCTTGACATTTCCTTTTATAGGACATCTCCGGTAATCCGACTTGAACAGGAGTTAGCCAGCAGCCAATTGCAAGTGCGTGTGAAGCCAAGGATTTATCAATCCTGTCAATTTTGACAGTATGAGTGCAGCTTCATTCTAGGACAATTGCAGAAACTCATTTTGAGAACCAAGTTGGAAACGTGAGAAAGACCCTTATGCAAAGATTCTCTCAAGCGGATCAGCAGCCGGTTCATCGTCGCTGGTCTCGTCCACTGCTCTTCTTTCTTGTTATTAGTTCCTTGTTGCTTTGTCTAGCCAGTGGCTGCGGTACAGAAAAACCAACCACCGCCACCAATGATCCCGATCAACTGCTCCGGCAGATGTCCGACAAGCTTGCTCAGGCAAAAAAGCTAAGCTTCAAAGTCGACCGCAAACTGGACGCGGCTTTGGTTGAGGGACGAAACATTCCCGAGATCGCGCAGATAGAAATCTCTGTCTCTCGACCTGGCGAGTTTCTGGCGAAGTCGGATAGTCAGGACAATGCGCGCCAGTTCATTTTTGACGGTCAGAGTCTTTCAGTCTACGACAAGACGATGAACCTGTACGCCACTGTTTCTGTACCAGGGACGATTGATGAAGTGGTGGCGAAGGTCAACGACAAATACGGATTCACACCGCCTTTGGCCGAGTTCATTCTCAGCGATCCCTATGCGGCGCTGCGTCCGCGAATCAAGAGCCAGGTTTACAAAGGCAAAGAGATTGTCGGCGGCGTCGAGTGTCATCACCTGAGTCTGGGCGGCGAGGTGGCTGACTCAGAACTCTGGATCGGCGTCGCCGACCTGCTGCCGCGCAAACTAGTGGCGACATTCAAGAATCGCGAGGGCGGCCCGCAACTCGTGGCGGACTTTTCAGATTGGAATCTGACTGCCACGCTCGATAACAAATTCTTTACCTTCGTGGCGCCGCAAGACGCCGAGAGCGTCGAGATGGTAACCGAGGCCCAGATGAAAGAAACCGCGACAAAAGCGGATGCGCGGCATAAATAACCCGTATCACTCTCCAACGAAGAATGAGACGAAGGGACCACGACGATATGAAACCAACCATTAGGCAATGCTGCTGGACGGTAAGCGCCCGTGAACGAAGCAAGGCCCTGGTGAGGGCTGCTATTCTTGGCGTCATGTTGCTGCCCAGTGTGTCCGTCGCGTTGGCGCAGGTTTACGGGGTCGCCAAGAAAACGACGGTAGTGAGCGGCCCGAATGGGACCGCGGCAGTCAGCAAAACGACGGTAGTGAGCGGCCCGAACGGGACTGCAGCAGTGAACAAGACCACAGTTGTCTCTGGGGGTGGCATGCCACATGGCTACATCGCCGTGCTGCCCGGGGGTTATCGCGCGGTTACTGTTTCGGGCGTGCGCTACTACACCGTGGGCGGCATTTACTACCGCCCGCAAATGTACCAGGGCCAGACCGTGTATGTAGCAGTCCGTCTTTAGTTCGATGTTCGCCGCCGAGCTCTACAAAGTGAAACCGATTGACCGGCCCCATCAATTGTTTTTGAACGAACCTGTCAATTACAACGGTCGTTGGCCAGAGAATCACCTTTGACCGAAACATGGAATCCTTCTTACGTTCGCCGGAATGGATGCGTGGTTCATCAAACCAGAGTATGTTCCGGGTCGAATACTATCGCGGTTCCTAAAGCTCTCTCTTCCATTTGACCCGATGAACTTACCAGGCACGGAAGGCTATAGTGGTTCGTGCGGCCAAGGAACTGCCAAAACTCAGAAACTCCAACGAGTCCTTACTTCCCTACTTGGTCTGATTTTGAATTCGCGTTGTCCGCGGAACTGGCCAGCGGCACCTCAGCAACAATTTCTGTTCCCTTCGAGATCTCTGATATTACGTTGAAACGGCCCCCAACAATACGAAGCCTCTCACCCATGCCTCTCAGCCCGATCCCTCTGTCCTGATTCATGAGATCTGTGTCAAAACCCGTGCCCTCGTCCGAAATGCGAAGACTAACGCCATTCGCGTTCGCGCCGAGTGTAACGGACGCGCTCTTCGCTCCACTATGTTTTACGACGTTACCAATCGCTTCCTGTGCAACTCTAAATAGACACAGAGCCACTTCCTTGGGGACCTCGCGAGGGAATCCGTGCACAGCGAGCTGAATTTGGACCTCATACTTTTCGCCGAGTTCCTTACAAAGGTCACGTAGAGCCGCTGCCAGGCCCAATAGCTCCAGCTTGCTGGAATGAAGTTGGTGGGATAGAGCATGAAGGTCAGAGGATAGTTCCTGCGTGCCCTTCAACATTTCTGCAATCCTAGCTCGGTCCCCCGCGTTGGGCACGAGCTGTGTCTTCCCGAGCTGTTCGAGGCCGATACTCAGAAGAGCCAAGCGCTGGCTGAAGTCGTCGTGGAGTTCCCGCGCAATGCGGGCACGTTCCCCCTCCTGAGCGCTGATCAGGAGTCCGCTCAAACTGTGCGAAGATTCTTCGGACAATTTGCGGTCAGTTATGTCAACGCACGAGCCGATGTAACCACAGAATGTACCATCGGACTCGAACCGGGGCACCCCATAATCAACAAGCCAGCGGTACGCTCCATCGAATCGTCGCAGGCGGTATTCCATCTCGAACTCGGTCCGAGCGTCGAAGGCGGCCGAGTAGGTTCCCAGACAATGCTCCAGGTCATCCGCATGCACTCCCGAGAGCCAGCCCTCGCCGAGTTCTTGTTCTAAGCGGCGACCTGTGAAGCTCAGCCAGCCCTGATTGAGAAAGGTGCAGAGTTTGTCAGTGCCTGACATCCAGATCAACACCGGAGCTGTGTTTGCGACCAACCGGAAACGATCCTCGCTTTCGCGAAGTACAATCTGACTCACATGTAGTTGTTCCATGAAGCGTTTGCGTTTCAACGCGTTCCAGAATACCTCCCCCAGGACTCTGAATTGGTTCAAAGAATCCTGAGTGAATTGTGTTTGGCACTTCGTACTTACAAACGATATTGCACCAGTGATCTCGCCGCCAATCTCTATGGGAATCGAGACTGCTGACAAGATGCCCATCTTCCGAAAGTATTCCTTTTCAGCTCGCGCCTCCTCGGGGAGGGCATTTGGGCTCGGAGTAAGGGCCATCTCACCGCGGAGGAGGCGGTTTCTCCACCAGGGCAGGTCGGCTGCCTTTATGTGAGCTGGAGCAGGGGTGATGCCCCTCCCTGTCCATGAAAAAGTGGCAGTCATTTCTGTCCGGTCCTGAGAAAACTCGAAGAGGGTAATTCGATCCATTTTCAGGATCTCTGCGATTCGACCAAGCCCCTCCTCTATATTTGCTTCGAGTTGGTCCTCTGGAAGACCGATAAATCTTGCCGAAAGTTCGGATAGCAGGCGTTCAAATGACAAGCTTTCGAACAGAGACCTCTCGATCTTTCTCCTTTTCTCTCGCTGCCACAGCAGCCCCAAGACGAGGAAAGTCTCTATCAAGCACAGAAAAACGCCGCCAACAAAGTACCGCCTATAGGATTCCCAAGCGGTGGGCTGCCGGTTGATTACGATACTACCCGGCGGCAGCGAAGCCTCCTTAATTCCCCAGCGTTGCAGCACCCGCCAATCGAAGATGTATGCATTCGATCCTGCCGTGCCCGGTGGCTTCTCCCCTCGGAGAATTCGGAGGGCCATTTCACCTGCCACCTTACCCTGTTGCGCATAGCTCGCTACATATCCGCCCGCGGCGCCGTAGCCAATGAGGCCGTCTGTAAGGACGAAGACTGGCACTCGAGCTGCTTCTGTGACCAAATGCAGCGTCTCGCGATTCCCGTTAAAGTGCCGCCCGGTGATATCCTGCAGAAAGAACGTAAACAAAACGACCGCATCGTCTGGCAAGTGCTTCAATCTTCCCGTGAGGGTCGCAACGTCGAGGTCGGTCAGGTAGGTGATTTGCAACTTCCCTTCGTACGTTCGGAGCGACTCCTTAACCAATGCTTCCCCGCGCCGGTCAAACGGCGACGCGCCGCCAACTACGAAAATCTGCTTAGTGCCTGGTCTCAACCGTAATGCCGCATCAACTGTCTTGGCTGCGTCGTATGTAACCCACGTACCGGTAAAGTCGTTGCCGAGTTTCGGAAGATCGTAGAGCTGTGGGCTAGTGCAGCAAAAAACGATCGGGACATGGGGGAAAAACGTCGCATGAGATTCCATCACCGAACGGATGGAGGCCTGGCCAGCGGCAATGATTACGTCCGGCTGACGGTTCTGATACTTGCGAACGTAAAGGTCGCGGAAGCTTCTTTGCGAGGCGTCATCCGGAAACAGAGCAAACGCCAGATTCTCTTCGTAATACTCAATATGATAAGGGCGCCCCGCTTCCAAGACGGCATGGATATTCTGAACGGCCAGAGTCATGGCGGGCGCCGAAAGGCCACCATCGCTGAACACAAGGACTCGCTTGGTTTCTATCTCTTGTGCCACAACGCATGAAGCCACCAGCAAATGGCAGGCAAGCGTGAAAAGCGCGGCCTTCGACCTTCCCCATACCCATGGTGATGCAACGCGCCATTCTGGTTCCGGGCTCATCCGAATATCATCCGCTCGGAGAATTTGATCAGGAGAGATGAAAGGACACACCAATTCTTGCCAGTAAATACGATAGCCACGACTATAGCAGGGCCTGGTTCAGAATAAACGATTCTTTTCCGCGGACCAATTGTTTTTTCCGCAGCCTGGCGGGTGGGACAGCCCTTGCCCCACGCGGCGATTTTGGCTTTGATTTTTTCTGGGGTGGCCCACCTTTTCGGGTTTGGTTTTTGAAAAAGGTGGGTCTTCCTCTTCGATTTTAAAAGCGCGGCCTTTGCTCTTTCCTCGATCGGCGCTTCTAAGCGCAAGAAGGCCCATAATCCAAGATCGTTCTTTCATCACCTCACGGGTCACGGATCGTAGGAAACCGGACATTTCTACTTTGCGTTGACACTGTCCGGCCGTTCTATTGTCCTTAGCGAATCGTCCTGCTATATTCCCGGCATTCCAGCCCAACTGTAAGATTCTGTGAGTGATCGAAAGCCGGACCCGCGTTTTCGGCAGCGATTTTCGGTCGTTGCGTCATCGTACGGGTCCGCGTTTCCGAGTTCTAGAAAGAGAGGCTCGTTACCATGAGACGCAAACTTCTATACCCTGGCACCTTGGCTCTGGTTCACTTTGTAGCCTTCATTTGGCCGACCACGGCCCTGCCGGTCCACCGCGCCCAGTTGGTTGTGGATGACGACAAAGTCGAATGTCCAAATGCAGGGTTCACTCGTATCCAAGACGCCATCGACGCCGCCTCCCCAGGCGACGAGATTCATGTTTGTAAAGGTATCTACGTCGAGCAGATAAAGATCGGCAAGCCGCTCGACATCGATGCCGACAACGGCGCGATCCTTATGCCCTCCGCCATGCAGGCGAACACTACCAGTCTCTTCGACGCTGCTCCCATCGCCACCGCGCTGCTCGTCGCAGGCACCACCGGCGTTACCATCTCCGGACTGACGGTCGATGGCGCAAACAACGGCGTCACCCAGTGCGCTCCCGACCTCATCGGCATTTCGTTCCAGAATGCTTCCGGGGAACTCGCCCGTATTGCTGTCCGCAATTTCAAGCTCGCTGCGTCACTCAATGGCTGCCAAAGCGGTACTGGAATCTTCGTGCAGAGCGGCAATGGCGGCGTCTCGAAAGTGGAAATCGATCACTGCACTGTTCATGACTTTCAGAAGAACGGCATCACCGCCGATGAAAAAGGCACCGTCACTATCATTCGCCGGAATGTTGTCACGGGCATCGGTTCAACGGCCGGTGCGGCACAGAATGGCGTTCAGATTGGCTTTGGTGCGGCGGGATCGATTCTCGAAAATGTGGTGACCAACAACGTCTGGGCGCCATGCACCGCCATCGCCGCCTGCACCACTGTCGCCACGAACATTCTCGTCACGCAATCAGATGGAGTGGAGGTCTCTGGCAACACGGCTGGCATCAGCCAGGTCAATATCTTCGTGGATGGCAACAATGCAGAAATCGATCGCAACGATACTTTCGCCACCGACGTTTTCGATGGCATTCGCGTGCAGGGCGATCAGTCTCGCTTGCAGGCCAATCACGTTCTTAACGGCGCCGAATCCGGTATCTTCATTTCCGGCAACAACAACGTCGTAACAGACAACATCATCACCGAGGCCACTGTCGGCATCCTCAAAGAAACCGGCTCCTCCGGAAACATCATCGCCGGAAACCGTTTCTTCAATACGCCCGTGTCGTTTCAAGATCCTCAATTCATCGACGTAGCCAAACTCGTTTCGCCGAAGCGCTGAGCGGCTGCTCTTCCTTCGACGACTTCCCAGTGCGCTGGCCGCGTTCCAGGCTACTGCGAACACATACCACGGCAATCATGTGGAATGTGCGTTAGAGGGTGTTGCGCTGGAGGGCGTCGCCCGGTGGGCTAGCCCTTCAGCTTGTATCCTCGACACTTGCAATTCGGAAATCTACAGGCGCTCTTTGCCTTTTTCTCGCTGGCCTTGGAGTCGTGGATGGTCTTGGCGTGACCGCAGTGGCATGGTTGGATTTTTGGCATCGGGGTAGCGTATCACTCATCCAGAAGACTTTGCCAACGCGACCTACTTCCTCTGGTGCGTCATTTGGCTGAATGGGCTAACAACGTTGTCGTAAAATTGACAGGAGACGCGATGTCTCGGGGCGGTTTGCCCCAATATGCCAGATGAGGTCCTATGCCACTTGTAAAGAGGCAGATTCTCCCGAACCGGTTTCGATACGTGTGTGATTCCTGTTCATTCGACTGGCCCAGAACGCCTGTGGAAGAAAGTGAGTTGCCACCTCCCCCGGCCCACTCATGTCAAAGTAAGAACCGGCCTGAACCGGTGGCCGTCGCAGTAGAACGAGAAACGAGAGACAGCGAGAAGACGAAACCTAAGCCCGTGGCCGTCTGCACGCGATGCGGCGCTGTTTCTTACGCTGCAAACCTCATCAACGGTCAATGTGGACAGACGGTCGCAGGGAAAAGATGTGTCGGAGTCAATGGAAGTGCTCTCCACGCTGATGATTGGAAACAATGTGATGCGTGTGCAGGTGCTGGAAGCAAAGGAACGACTCGTTGCGGACATTGCGACGGCTCAGGCTGGTTATATAACCGCAACAGAGGACGGCGCTAGGAGTAGGGAAAGCCTAAAGAGTCAGCATCCGCTGGTGGCCGATCATTCGCGTAAACTGGACAATTGGTTTTGGATCATTTTTACTTGTCCGATCACCGCGTCAATCTGGCGTCGGCTTCCTAACGAGCAAGCCACAGCGCATAGCGAATCGCCTGGAACACAGTCCACTGATGGTGTGCTCGCAGGATGCAGTACCAATCGAAGAGGGATGGAGGTTTCATAATTGCTCTACTGACTCGTGCCGCCGTACGGATAGATAGTGCCTACCGAGCGCACTTCGTTTCAGTTTGATTGAGGATGGGAATATGAAATTGGGACTTAAGGGCTAGCGAGGAAACAACGCACCTAGGGTTACGACGGCGGGTGGCCACCCCTTAGCCGCTTGCCACGGACGGGGTGCCGCAGCCTTCGGTCAAAGCCTGCGGGTTTTGACTCTTGCCGTTAAGATCGACACGTAACAATCGGACTCCTCCACCAGTTCTCTTCTCCTGCCCTATCTCTTGCCTCTCCTCCTGCCTTTTCTCTTGTAGGGGCACGATACATCGTGCCCGTCTTCTTCGCGAATCTCTGTTAACTCTGCACCTCTGCGTTATCTTTCTCTTCTTCGCTCGCCACTAGCCACTCGTCACTCGCCACTTCCCCCACAAAAAAATGTCATTCCGAGCGCAGCGAGGAATCCGCTTTTCCCCCAACTTTCAACTGTCGACTGTGAACTGCCTCTTCCCGGACGAGTGGCCCAGAGACCTTTGAATCGAGCCCACAAAACCCAATCTCGCGGAGGGTGCCCCACCCTCGGTTTGTGAGGGTGGGTCTTGGGTTCTCTTGTCTTTTCTCCATCACAAAGCCACTTCTACCTCGATCAATCCCTCCTCGGCGGTTGTCCACTTCTTAACTCCGGGGGTGGTCTTCCCTTTGCGTTTCTGTTTTTGTTTTTTTTTGCAGGGTGGGCCACTCTTCTCCTCTTCCGCCAGCTTGCTTGCCAAGGCTGCTCGCCCCTACTCCCCCAACTCCCTTCCCTGCACTCTTGGCCAAGGAGCGATGGCCATCATTCTTAGACTTCCTGCCAAAGCTTGCGCCAATACTTCCGCCAGCGGTCTTTGACCAGTTCTTCTGTATCACCCCGGTCGTACGCGGGAGAGGTGACCGGCAGTGCGCGCTCGATCCGAATCAAGACCACGGCTCGAATTTCCAGGGTGAGTCCCATATCCCTGTACATCTGACAGCAGTTCTGGAAGACTTCATCCGCGCGATGCACAACTCCCCGCCCCTTGAATCGATATCCCTTACGAACGAGCGGATCCACGACATTCACTTCAACGGAAGGGTTGTGCTCGATGTTCCGGACCGATTCTGGTGACCGGATATCGGCGAACACCAAGTGGTCGTCGTCCCAAACACGGGTTGTTCCTTTGGGCGACAGATTCGGTGTTCCATCCGAGCATACCGTTGCGATGTAGCCCAATCGCTGTTCGCGCACGACACGTTTCATGTCGTCCGTGAGAATTCCCATATGAAAATCTCCTGCCGGCAATGATGCCTGATAATGTGTTTACCAGACATCTAATTTCGACGATTCCCTGTAAACTACTTAACATCCTCGCCAATCTCATGCTAAAATTCTTCATGTTTGCCTCGCAGCCGAACCACAAATCGAACCGCCCCCGTCGCCTCCACGCTCCATTCCAATCACCGTCGCTCACCGCTCGCCCTTGCTCCTCTAACTCCTTTCCTTGCCACTCTTGCAGTCGCCTCGCAACGTATTGAAAATCCAGCCACTTTAAGTCCTGTGCTTGCCACTCTTACAAAAAACACCCGGGGATGGGGGTACCCCGTCAGATTTTCCCTCTCTCCTGCTCTTCCATCCTCTCTGTGAACTCTGCGCTTTCTCCGTGCCAGGCGTTTACCCCGACCGGGTCGGGGCGCTAAATTCCCCATCCAAAAGCACCACAGTCCTGCTGCTCAAGCAGAAGCTCCTGCCTCACGCACTCTTTTCACTCTTTTGCAGAAAATGCCAAAAGTTAACTCCCCTGTTTTCATACTCTTCCGCACTCTTTAAGAAAGAGTGTTTCCACAACTCCTTTCCCATCAATAACTTCCGCACTCTTTCGCAAAACACCCGGGGGTGTACTTCTCTGCTCCTTGGAACACCCTCGTGGGGGCAGGCCTCCGCTCGATCCACCCGAATTTCGTGTTTCCATTTTCGCGTTTCGTTCAATCAGTTTGTAGCAGGAGGAAGGAACAATTCAGGACCGGCGGCGATCGCGGTCATCAGGGGCAGCGGCAATTCCCAGGCGGCGAAGTTCATCCGCGTAATACTTGCGGTAAAGCACGTTCCACTCTTCGCTATCCTCGAGGATCTCTTTTTTCTGCGAGGTGATTTTCTTGCGGACTTCCAGGTCGGTCTTTTCCTCTTCGTGCAGCGTCGCCGTCAGAATCTGCACCACCTGCTGGCGAATCGTGTCGCGATCTTCAACAAACTCCACATCATCGCTCGACACCAGCACATCCGTCAGCTGATGCGAGATTCGGACAATCTTTTCGCGGCTCAATCGCATTCCAGTAGATTCCCTTCGAGTCCTTCCATGCTACTGCCCCACATGCTACCGCACTACAACCTACCGCAAGACCAGTTTACGGTCCCGCGCCAGCTGGGCCTTCACTTTCTTGTACATCTCCTGGTAGGAGACGTTCGTCCGCCGCATTTCTTCTTGATGGTCGGTAAGGATTTGGCGCACTTCTTCGTTCAGCCGATCTTCGACCGTGACCTCTTCCATCATGCGCTGCCGCAGCCTCTGCGCCACCGCGTCCGCAGCCTTCGTCTCGATCAACTTCCCTTCCACCAGCCGCTTTACCACTTCCGTTGCCATGTATCCGACGTAGTCTCGTGCGATCAGCATCCCAGAGTGAGTCCTTTGCGTGTAAGCAAGAGAAAGAGTTTACTGGCTGGACCCCCAAAGTGCAAGGAAGGGCGAATTTCCGTTGAATTCCCGTAGCACAAGCACTCCTGCCTGTGCGCTCTTCGCAGCACGCCGCATCCACATGTTTTGTCCAGGCCAGGTATTCTTTCCTGCCGATGGCAGCTCTGGGAGTGAACTTCAATAGAAGTAAATGGAGTATCTCTGGGCTGCAGGAAAGAATTGGAGGCGCGGGACGGAATCGAACCGACGATAAAGGTTCGAGCCCTCTATCTACAGCGTCTTCTACCCCTATCCGTGTTGTTCTGCCGATGTTTTCGCGTGTTCGGGCTTCGTCGGGAGCGAATCTTGCAACGCATCTTGCAACGCCATAATTAAATTATTTGTGGACGGTTTTTTCTCTTGCATTTTTGTGGACCGCGGTAGCTCCATGGAAAGAGGGAAGAAAAAATATGGAACCAATGGTGACTGGTGTCGAGGGCAAGGACTTCGCGCAAATCGCGCATGAGAATAGCATCGAAACCAAACCCAGCTATAACGAGACGATTCCCGAAACTGTCTCTCTGGACCAACTCAAGAATAACGCGATGGCCAGCCTCCACGGCCAATACGGCGACCTCTGATGGAACGCTTCGTCCATCACGGTGACCGGATTGTGGCGCGGTACACCGTCAACGATGCACAGGTGACTGACTGCCTGCGCCGGCAGAACGCCGTTGTCGCCGCCGACAATTTCATCGAACGTTTCAAGGCTGTGTGCGATGAAATCCTCGACCGTCTCAAGACACGGCCCCGCACTGTTGCGCAAGACAACGCTATCGCGGAGCTAAATCGGAAGAACGCAGAATTCTGGAGCCGACAATGATCGAACTCGACGATGTAGCTGTTCAACTGGCCGGCACTCTCAAGACGATGGTTATCGAACGAACCGCGCTTGTCACTGCGGAAGCGAGCGCCGAAGAAATCGCTCACAAGGACCGCGCCATAGGCGCTGTGAGGGAGGCGCAGGCTTTGATACTTCTGAAGGCAGAACAGGACCGCGAGGAAAGGCATCGCGCCGAAGTCTACGGCAAGTGGTATCCCATTGCCTGCGACTTGAAAGAGAAAGTTGAGGCAGCACGACAAAGGCACGAAAAGTCCGTGCAGGCGTATCCAGCATCGGAAAAAAACGTCGATCTAATCGACCTTGCGCTTTCTGAGCATCGCGCGAACGAACCGCGCCGACAGGATTTTCCAAGCGCGAAAAAAGTCCACCAGTGGAACCTTCGGCTTCGCCACCTGCAGGAAGAGCGCCAGAGACGGGAACAGAGTCGAATCGCCGCGAGAACGGAAATGGAAAGTGCTGGCGCCGACCTAAGGAAACTCGTGGAAGAATACCAGCACGCGGCAAGTACGGCACGATTGTACGCGCCGCGAACGCCAAGCGCGAAACCTGTGCCGATCGCATGGACCGTTCCCTCTTCGCCGCCAACCCGCACCAACAATTCTCCGGTCTAACCGGCAATGGCGACGAAGAAAACCCCGGAGCGCCACAGCAGAGCCTGCTCGATTTGTCGCTCGCCATTCCGCGTGGAAATCGAAGAAAGCTATCTGCGGTGGGAATCTCCGAGTGCCATTTGCCGACAATTCCAGATCCGGTCCCGCAACTCTCTTAATCTGCACGTGCGAGCAGTCAACTTAACGACAGAGCGCGACAAAACAATAAAGCGGTGCCTGTCCACGATCATCGAAAAGAATCTCGGGAAAAAACTGTCTGGGGCCGCGCTCATTTCCGCCATTGCTCTGTTTGCGCGAATCGATGCCGATGGGAGAAGCGCAGAAAGACTCGAAACCACCTCCGAAACGGTGAGATTCGATGGATGGACACGCGGGGAGCTCACGGAGTTTGTGGCGACAGGAACTCGTCCAAAACGATTTGAGCAGCAAGTCTAGTAAGTGCTGCCACAGTAGTAGGAGAGCTCATGCGAAGAGACAAGAAGCACAAAATGAAGCGCTTACGAACGAGGAAGCAGGCGCTACCAAGGACAGTTCAGAAGGAACCAATTTCCCGCCAGGCTGAGCCCGACGATCGAGCCACGCTCGAAAGAGAGAGCACAAGGACGCGTAGTGTTGAACGACACGAGCCAGCCGCCAAAGTTTTTCTTCGCCGTCGTCGAACCGAACCGCGATGAGAATGGCATTCTTCACCCACCGGTCAGGCCGGATTATAACGTCGCGCGCTCCGGCGATTTGGTGATACGCCGCGTACCTGGCGAATCTCGCGAGAAATTTCTGGAACGCGCCTCGGCCCACTGGCCAGCGACGGGTCCCAGCAGGCCATTCACGTTTTTGTCTTTCGAGGAGCTTGAATCCGAGTCGCCGCAGAAACCGGCGCCGGAAGCTGAGATGCCGCAGCCGCCAATCGGATGAAGCGAAAACAGAAATCGCTCCATCCGAAGGTTCCATGCGCTTCGCACTTGGCGCGCACCGGCCGCCGCGTCGCTGCTTTTGCAGTCGTGAACGGTGAGCCGATGTGCCGCCCCTGCTACGCTGGTAAGCCAATCGTTGAGATGGTCGAGGAAAGTGGCGTGTTTCGTGGATGGCTGCCTGGGTATAACTCCGTTAGTTGTGGCGTGACGCCACCGAAGAAACGGCACTTCGTTTCGAATAGGCTCCCGAAACCTGTTGGCGACTGCCGCTAATTGCCCCGAATTTTGCACGCGGGCTGTCCCAGGCGCACGAAACGCGAACGCGTGGTGTTTCTTCTCACCTCTTTCGGAGATCGTCGCGGAGAATCGTTGCTGTGAGTGTTTGAGGGCTGCACGACTCGCGTCTCGGCTTGCACCAAGATTGCAACGACTCTTCCAAACCAGTGCAAATAAAGGCGAGAAATGCGATGCGCCGTGAATCTATCGGCAAGTCAGTTTTCTCCGTCTCGATGTTCCCATCCGGTTAAAATAGGGTTTTGCCACTTGCTCGGTTACCGCGTTATCAGGCAAGAGGTTTGCGAGTAGTGTCCAGCATCCCAAAAGCGGGGTTGCATTCGATTTCTGCAAACAGCCGGCTGATTTTACGAACGAGCAGACTCCTCTGCTGAGGGTTTTCCGTCGCCTGGAGCGTCAAGAGGGTTTCCTCAAGCTTTCGCAGTAATTCGGCTAATCCGTTTAATGCGTTCTTCTTCATACATACAAACCAAGACCATGCTAATTCGCTAAGCTGTGGACTTCTTTGAAAGCTCGCCACGGAAATGGCTTTCAACATCTTCACGGCTAAGCGGGTTTCCTGCTTTGGTCAATATGACAGAATATACGACTTCATTGCCTGCAAGCTGCCCCGTGATAAATGCCCCGTCTTCCGGCAGTTCTTGGTAGATAAATTTCACTTTTCTGCCGTCTTCAAGTGTCTTGATCCACTCTTCATCTCGCATTTTCGTATCTCTTCCCTGATATCAACACTGACCTGCAAGGATACCGCTTTCGATAAGCGTGAAAGTGGGTGCTTATTCGTGCAGGACAACACTCAAGAGGGATTTGTGGACCTGAAATCCGTCATTGTTATATTGAATGAAGCCCAGTTTTCTGAATTTATTCATGAAAAAATTAACTCTGGACCTCGTTGTGCCGATCATCTCCGCCAGCGTTTCTTGCGATACTTTGGGAAGTAATCCCTGAGGCTGGTCTTCCTTACCGTAACGGGCCAGCAATAGAAGAGTGCGGGCCAGCCGCTTCTCGCTCGAATTGAATAACTGATCGACAAGGTCAGCCTCGATTCGGATGTTCCGTGCCAGCATGAACTTGATGAACATGTCGGAGAGGCCGTGCTCCGCGTGAAGCACCTTGAACATCTCATTCTTCTCAATGACGAGCACAGTGCTAGGCGTGATCGCTGTAGCCGTTCCCATACGAACAGGTTGACCTGCCAGAGAGCCCTCACCAAAGAAGCTACCCGGTCGCAAAATGGCGACAACTGCCTCTTTGCCGACCTCATTGAGGACGGTGAGCTTCACACCGCCACTTTGTAAGTACATTACGCTCTCGGCGACATCACCTTGAGCGTAGATGCCCTCCGCCCTTCTAAACTCTTTGACTCTTCTCGACACGCCGGCCGAATCGAGAAAAGCTTGGGCATCGAAAACGGTCACTTTTACATTTTGAAGTTTTTTGGCCATCGCAGCCAGATGAACCCTTGGATTCCATTTTACTACGAAGTAGGATTGCTGTCTGTTAGGTATACAACAGTTCGAACGTGTTGTGGGACAGCCGAGACGCAGAGATGTTGGTGTCTGAGGCGCCTTGCGGGCCGCGTCCAAGTCTGCGCATTTGAGTGTTCAACTGCAACGATCGTACAACGCACGCTTTCTGCTTTTTTTGATTCAACAGTTTGAACCCGGCCCGCCGTTCGGCTATCGGAGAGTCAAATTGCCGCGCGCTGCGACTCTTGTTAAGGATCACTTCGAAGCTCGGATTTTAATCCCGGACGTGTAAACTTGGGGAATGGAAGCCGTCTCCTTGCCAAATTGGGAAGCATTCACAGCTGAACTTCAGAGGCTACGCGAAGAGCTCACCAAGAATTTCCCCGGGAGTCCACCCGAGCTGCTCTTCCGAGGTCAGAGCGATTCGTCGTGGTCGTTGCAGACGACTCTGGAACGCGCGGACTGCACTGGGATGTCATTCGACGAGTACTACCGCCTGACCGTTACGCGCGTGAGGCCGACCGTCGAAGCGCTGACGAGGACGACGTGGGACGTGCCTGATTACGATCTCTCGATGTTGCAAGCGTTTCGCAATGACAGAGAACTCTTCTCGTTGCAAAAGTTTCCTCCGTCAGGTTTTATCGATACATGGCGTACCTCCGGCACCACGGATTTCCGTCGCCGCTTCTGGACTGGACATCGTCGATGCACGTTGCGGCGTTTTTTGCTTTCAGGACGACTGGCAAGGCTGCGAGGTCGATCTACGTGTATTGCGAGCAACCCATCGGCATCAAGGGCGGGGCTGTTGGCGAGCCTGCGATGCGTCCGATAGGGAAATATGTTCGCACGCACGCCAGACACTTCCGGCAGCAATCGAACTACACGTTCTGCGCTGCCTTCGATGAGAAGGGAGCCGGTTGGCGCTTTCATCCGCACGATCCGGTTTTTTGGAGCCGCGGCAAACAAGACTATGTATGGAAGTTCGATCTGCCGTCGGCGCAGCGGATTACGATCCTCAAGTCGCTCGATCAGTACAACCTGAACGCCTTCTCGCTTTTCGATTCTCAAGAAACCTTGCTTGAAACGATGTGGCTCCGCGAGCAGGCCCTGCACACTGAGGTCTTGCCCGAGGCTCCTCCATCAGAGACCGAGATCCCTTTAACGGGCAGGAAGCTGGCCGAGTTGCTTAAAGAGCGCGGCTATGACACTCATCCGAAAGGCATGGCGCAGCCTTTTGGGATGGACTTCGAGAACAGCCATGACGAACACACCATTTTCTTCGATGTGAACGCCGAAGCGGTCAGGCATAACGGCGAGGTTCCCGACCGTCCGATTCGCCTGACGTTTGAACGCGCCGGAATGCGCGGCGACAGGGCTGTTTGGCGATTGAAGTCGGTCGCGGAATTGGCGCCAGGCGTGGTGTCGAGGGCGCTGGACCGCCAGCCGGAAACGCCGAAGAGAAATGCGCGTTGGCCAGATTAGAGATAGATCTAAAGCTTCTTCGTAGTTCGAAAGCACCACGTTAAAGACTGCAACCTCTTTGCAACGGGCTCTCTAAGTATTTGAATCCACAAGTCCGCGATCTGACTGGGGGTTAACCTATCGGCTGGTCACCAGCAAAAACAGAAAATGGTCGCGTAGACTTTCAACTTCGTCGACTTCTTTCTCTTTGCTGGCGTACCTCGCTTGTGAAAGACTTTGAGGCTGCAAAGAGAAAGCCCCAGTCGGGGGACCGGGGCCAGGTGGAAAACGCGCGTTGACTAGTTCCAAGAGTAGGCGAAGCCATGCAACGGATGCAACACCAGATTACTTCGCGGCTCATCTGGAATGGTGCCTCCGCAATCGGCCGTCTCTACAAAACCATCCGGTCCTTTTCGCGCTCTTTGATTTGTACGTCGAGCGGCTGCAACTCTACGTTAGGTTTTCGGTCTTAGCGCGCCTCGCGGGGCCTATCCCCGTGGGCGGAGGTCAGTTCATTGATGCCAGCCTCATCGCGGATGACCTGAAGGAGTTGGGAGGCTGGATCTTCAAAAAGACGCATCGTCGGTTAACCGGCGCGGAAGGAATTCGGCTCAGGAATGTATTTGCAGACCGGCTGGGATTCTCTCATGACGCCGCAAAGGAGTTCGCCCGTAAGAGTTCTCCCGTCGTTGGCAGACCCAATGTCCGTCGCGCTCTCGCCATGACTGCGTACGAGTTGAGGCTACGCGAATCCGGACTTACCTGGCGAGAAATCACCGAGCGCGTTTGTGACTGCCCGAAGTTGATCCACAACGACTCGTGCGTGGAGAACGTCCTTGCCGGGCGCAAGGAACTGATAAGGCTGCTCAGAAAGTACAAGCACCCCCTCGGAACCTCCCCGCAGGCATAACCCCACCCCCTACCTTTTGTCCCCTTACATCTTGGGTCACGATGTTTCAGGATGGCCGCATGGACGTTTTGCTTGTCTCGCGGCGCGAAGTAGCCAAGACCCTTTCAGTCAGCGTTGCCACGGTACGCCGTTTGATCGCTGATGGGGTGTTGCCCGCCGTGCGTGTTCGCGGCCAGGTACGAATTCCAATTGAGGCCGTGAGGAAAATCGCCGCGGGGCAGAAATGAAAGTGTTCCGCGCTCTTCTTGCGTGGCTCGTCGTCTCCCGAAAGGCTGGACTCTTTGTGGGTCGGCATCGCACACACGATGGCTTTAACCGCAAGAGAACCTACACGTTCGAGATGCCGTCGCCGATGGCGAAGAGAAATCCGGACGTGAGCAAGCACGCACGAAAACTATGGACAGCCATGTCAGCGCTCGGCGATCGCAAAACTGGTGAACTGGCGATTCGGGGCAATCCACTCGACCGGAAGTACATTTGCCGTGAGGCAGAAATCGGCAGATACACGTGGCTGAGGGCGATAAAGGAGCTAATTAAGAAGGGGTGGGCTTCTTGTGTTCGCGAGCGAGTTGAACATTGGAAAGACGGCCGCAAGAGGATTGTCTTAGGCCGCGCACACTATTTCGTCCATCGGGAGCCACAAACAGTCAAAAGCCCAATGATTCTTCTAAAGTCTGATTCTCCTACCGTAGGAGAACCAGACCCACAAAGCATTTCAAAAACACCTTACAGCGATTGTGGCCGGCGCGGCAGTTCGGATGTTCAACCTGAGAATGAGATAGAGGAACAATCATCATCTCCTACCCCAGCCCCAGACGATGACGCGCGAATAGGTGCTTCCGCTTCGCCAAATCGAAAAACAAAACCCAACCCCTTCCTCACAGACGAAGACGAAGCCCTTGTTCGAGAGGTGCAAGCTCGAATCCGTGCGCAGTACCCGGAGACGTTCGACCGAAACAAAGACCGAGTCCACGATGCCCTCTTTATTTTCGAAGCGATTGAGATGATCGATAGCAGGGGCAGTTCTGCAATCAGCGTTCCCTCAGCCTATTTTGCCGCAGGTGTTGCAAAGATTCTCGATTGCGACGCTGACAAACTCGCGATCACTGACATCCTCGCCCGCAAACGGCTCTTACGGGAAAAGTACATGAGCAGTTTTGAGGCGACCTTATCGCCAGAACAGGAACAGGCGATGCGGCAGTTCCTCGCGATGGCCGAGACGAAAGGCAAGCCATCGTGAACAACGGATGCTGGGGTTCGGAATTTGGATGTTTTTGACGAAGAGAAAGTGAGGGCAATATGAATCGAAAATACCTCTGCGAACTAGCAGATATCCTCGCCGTTCAGTTCGAATGCGCCAATTGTCGCGTTGCAATTTCGATACCCGTGGGGAGAGGCATCGGCAAAGAAGAAAGGAATCGCGCAATCGCAGCTTGTGCCTACTGCAAGACGCCTTCGGGCCTTCAAGGCGCACCTCACGAATATGCGGACGTTTGCGCCTTTCTTGAGAGGCTCGAAACGGTCGCCAAGAGCGTGAACAGCCGCAATCTCAAAATTAGCTTGGAAATAAAAAGCACCGAGTACCGAGGTAATTCTCAAGGGTGAAACTGTCGCAAGAACAACTGAACGGCGGATAGAAGAACGGCGGGCCAAGATTCGAGGCAGTAGAAATGCGTGGCAGAGAGCAGCGTTGCAGGATTGGTGCAGAAATGAGCGCGACAAACACGGGAATTGTAGACGCAAAGGACATCCTGACGCCGGCACAATTGGCCAAGCGTCTGCAGGTCAAGCTCTCGTGGGTTTATGAATCCACCCGCGGGCGCGGTCGATTCGGCGGGCCGCCGTTACCAGTTCTTAGAGTGGGAAAATATCAACGTTTTTATTGGCCGGATGTTGTCGCGTGGATGCGCAACAACCAACAGTTAGTTGCCCGATCTTGACGGAGATGCGCTGAAGCTATATAAGCCCATATCATGCGACGCTACTCCACTACCGAAGTTGCCAAGAAGCTCGGACTCCAGCAACCAAACTTGCAGCGATTGATCCGGAACAGGTCAATTCCCTTTCCGCCACTCGTGCGAGTCGGGCGTCTGAAGATTCGACTCTGGACGGCACGGGAAGTGGCGCGAGTAAAAAAGCTTCTCGCGAAGCGCCGCCAAGGGAGGCACACATGACCAAGCAGCAAGCTGGCTATATCTTCAGGAAAGGAAAATTCTGGTTTCTCAGGTACAGCGATACGGTGCTGCGCGACGGCAAGAGCGTCCGCGTGCAGCTCTGTAAGAAACTCGCTCCCTACTCCGACGCATATCGGTCCGAAAATTCGGTAAGGCCGTTGGCGGCCGAGATTTTGCTTCCGATCAACGCCGGGACACAAGATGTGCGTGGGACAATGCCTATCTCCGATTTTGTCGAGGCAGTGTTTCTGCCCGAAGTCAAAACTCGGAGACGTCCCAGCACGTACAAAAACTACCGGGATATTTTCCGAATCCATGTTCGGCCCCGGTTGGGAGAAAAGAACCTTCGGCAGTTTCGTTGCTGTGACGGCGAACGCTTGCTCGGTGATATAGCCCGGCAGACGAAGACGAAAGACGGGAATCCGCTGAGGCGAAGCACGCTCAGCCGAATCAAGTCTTTCCTATCTGGAACATTCAAAACTGCGAAGCGCCTCGGTGCTCTAGACGGCGTGAATCCTATGACCGACACTTCACTGCAGGGCGGAACTCAGCCTGGTGTCACCCACGCCTACAACCTGGCCGAGATCAGGGCCATGCTTGCAGTGCTCCCCGAACCCGCGAAGACGATAGTCCTATTCGCAGCGTTCACCGGATTGAGACAAGGTGAAATTCGCGGCCTACGATGGGGCGACTTCACCGGCAACACTCTGACCGTTGAGCGTTCGATGTGGAATGCCATCGTCAACAAACCAAAGACAGTTTGCTCTGCAGCGCCGATCCCCATCGTGCGGCCGCTGGCCGATGCGCTCGAAACACATCGGCTTCGAATGGGCCAACTCGCCGCTTCCGACCTTCCGATCTTCCAAAGCGGCATCGGCACACCTATAAATCTGGCGAACGTTGCGAAGCGCATCATTGTTCCTCGAATTGAAAAGTGCGTCAAATGCCGTAAGCCAAAGACCGAGCACCGGCCGGAAGCGCATCTTTTCGAATTGGACCGCTCGCTATGTTGGAAGGGATGGCACGCGTTTCGGCGTGGACTGGCTACCACCCTGCACGCATTGGGAATCCCGGATCGGGAGATCCAAGCGATTCTCAGACACAGCAACGTCGCGATAACCCAAGCGAGCTACATCAAGAGTGTCGCGGAAAGCCAAGTAAATGCACTAGATATGGTCGCTGCAAAAATGGCCGTCGTCCAATCTTGCAACGATTCTGCAACAGAAACAAAAGGCCCAGTGAACTGAAGGCCAGTAAAGTGAGTAGTTTCAACGACATGGATTAGGGGAATGGAGGCGCGGGACGGAATCGAACCGACGATAAAGGTTTTGCAGACCTTTGCCTTACCACTTGGCGACCGCGCCTCACCCAAGTGCAAACGCTTGTAAAAGCCGAACGACTCCCACACGAAAGGAGCGTCCCAGCTCGCAACGAATGATTAAGGCAATTATAGCATCATCGCCAGACTCAATTTCGAGCCAAATCTTTGCGCCGTCGCGAAAAACCAATGAGGAGCGTAGTCTTTGGGCTGGTCCAGTTGGCGGTAGAAGAACACACTATGAGGACTTCGCTGACGCGTCCATGATGCATGGAAGCCGGAACGAAAAAAGCAATCTCGCGGACTCCGTTGACGGTGTTTGCCGCTTCCTGTACGATTACTAATGTAAGGGCGCTTAGCTCAGCGGTTAGAGCGTTCGGTTTACACCCGAAAGGTCGTCCGTTCAAATCGGACAGTGCCCACCATTTGTTGTGCATCAAGCTGGGCTTCAATTGTCGTGCAGCACCTGTGACGCTTCACCCTTCAGCGGGGACGTAGTTCAGTTGGTTAGAACGCTACCCTGTTGCGGCACACTGTCACGGTCGGCCTCGCTCCTTCTTCGAAGACATCCTACAGCGAGCCCAGAACCCACCTTTGGTGCTTAAGTGGGAACGACCCCGAGTCAGATCTCAAAAATTGCCATGATGCTCGGATTTTGGACTTTATTCCAGGACAAGGTGACCTACTTAACCTACTTAAAACCTACTTACACGGGCCTTGATGCAGTGATGTAAGTAAGGTATGATTCTGCATCATGCGCACTACGATTACGTTGGATAATCGCCTTCTGGAGCGGTTGAAGAAGCGCGCGGCGGAATCCGGCACGAGCGTCAGCGGGTTGATCGAACGTGCGGTGCGGCTGCTGTTGCAGGCCTCTGCGTCGCAGCGGCGAGGTCGTTTCGATTTGGTGACGTTCGGCGAGGGAGGTCAGTTCACGACCTTAAATATCGATAAGACCGCTGCGCTGCTTGAAGCCGACGACGTCGAGCGTTTTGGGAGGCAGCGCTAGCCGATGCAACTGCCGGACGTCAACGTCCTAATCTACGCGCATAGGCTGGACGCGCCCGAGCACGATCGATATGCCGCGTGGCTTACAGCCCTGGTCGAGGCGCCGGAACCGTTCGCGGTCGCGGAGATCGTGCTCGCCGGCTTCCTGCGAATCGTGACAAATCCCAAGATCTTTCGGCCGGCGACACCGATGGAAATAGCTTTAGCATTTTGCCGCAGGCTCGTCGATTGGCCACGAGCCGTCTTCGTCGCGCCGAGTCGCACACACTGGGACCTATTTGTGAAGATGTGCAACGTCATTGAGGGCCCTTTGGTCACCGATGCTTATGTAGCGGCCTTGGCCATCGAGCACGGCTGTGAATTGATCACCACGGATAGCGATTTCGCTCGGTTCCAGGGACTGCGTTGGCGTCATCCATTAAGTCCGTAAACGCGGAAAAGGCCTGTTTCCGGACCAGCCTGGTGTGAACCATTGGTTGGAGTGTCTTCGTTCTAGTAGGTGTACTTCGCCAAAACTCCGCACGAGGCGATTCTCGTCCATGTAACATGTTACGCGGTGTCTTTGTATGTTATTGATTTCACATGCGCTCCCGATTTTGGCGAGGCACAAGCGTACAATTAGGTCTCCTTGGTCGTCAGACGGAAGCGCTCTTGAAAGCAGGCTAGGCTCATGCCCGATATAGTCGACTGGCAGCAACCGCCGCGACGGTTTCTCCCTCGCCGTCTGTTTTTCCTTGTTCTGGCCATCCTCGCCATCGTCATTTTCAGCAGCCGGACGGCGTTATCGTATTACGTTGACGCCCTCTGGTTCGGGTCGCTCGGTTACGGGAACGTGTTCCGGAAGACACTCACCCTTCAATGGGCAGTCTTTGCAGCATTTTTTGCTGTCACATTTCTCTTTCTGTACGGATGGTTCCTGGCGCTGAGGAGGGCTTACCAGTCCGATCTGCCGGACGATTACAGGATAGTCATCGGCGGCCAGCCGTTGAAGCTACCAGTTGCGCGCATCCTGCACCTCCTCGGTCTCGGGGTCTCCCTCGTCGTCGCTATCGTGACCGGGGCCAACATGATGACTGAGTGGCCTACCTTCGCGCTTTATTGGTACGCAACACGCGCGACCGGTGGCGCTGTGGATCCGATCTTCGGCAAGACGATTAACTTTTATCTATTCGCCCTGCCCGCATGGCAGATCATTACGGGCTGGCTGCTGACAGTAGCCGTGATTGCCTGTGTGATCGCCGCTTTCTTTATTTTCGTTACGGGCAGCACACGAATGCTCTGGGGGCGACGAGGCATGTACACCTCGCGGCCGTGGCGAGGGTTCTCGATTGCGTTTGGGTTGTTCTTGCTAACCCTCGCCATGCGCGCGTATATCGCCCGATTCGAGCGATTGTTCGACGAACATACGATCTTTGGCGGGGTGACCTACACGGATGCGCACGTCATGCTTCCTGGAATGCTCGCAGTCTGTGTCGCACTCGTTTTCGGTGCTGCGATTGCAACCATCAATGTCGTGGCGGTGCCGCGCGCGCGCTGGCTGGCGGCAGCAGTCGCTCCAGCCGCGGTCTGTTATCTCGTCCTTCAAATATTCGGCTGGTACGTCAGCAGCTTTATCGTGAAGCCGAATGAATTGGTTCGCGAGCGACCCTACATCGCCTATAACATTGACCTGACGCGTCAGGCCTATGGATTGGACCGCCTCTCGCAGCGCGAATTTCCCGCAGAGACGACTGTAGACGCGGCCGACCCTGCCAACAATCAGGCTACGCTGCAAAACATCCGGCTGTGGGACTGGCGCGCCCTGCAGGACACGCTGCGCCAGATTCAGGAAATCCGCACCTACTACGACTTTCCCGATATCGACATCGATCGCTATGAAATCAACGGCACAATGCGTCAGGTGATGCTCGCCCCACGCGAGCTCAACGTTGAAAAACTCCCGGAGAGCAGCCGCAATTGGATCAACGAGAAACTTATTTATACGCACGGCTACGGTATCACCATGAATCCCGTGAATGGGTTCACGTCGGAAGGACTGCCGACCCTGCTTCTGAGTAATATGCCTATTCAAAGCACCGTGCAGAACATCGTTGTAAAGCGCCCGGAGATCTATTTCGGCGAGCTCACCAATACCGACGTGTACGTAAAGACGCGGCAACAGGAATTCAACTACCCGCAGGGCCAGACCAACAGCCTGACGTCCTACGAGGGCAACGGCGGCATCCTCCTCGGCGGTTTCTTTCGCCGACTCCTCATCGCATCCGACCGAGGTGACCTGACGAAGCTCCCGTTTAGTGACGATATTAGCCGGGAGAGCCGGCTGCTGATGCGTCGCAACGTGCGCGATCGCGTGGCAGCGCTCGCGCCATTTCTCACGTACGATTCGGATCCGTACATCGTCGTCGGCGACGATGGTCGGCTGTCGTGGATTATGGACGCGTTTACGACCTCAGACAGCTATCCCTACTCGCGCCACTATGCGCTCGGCAACACCCTCGTTAACTACATGCGGAATAGCGTTAAGGTGGTCATCGACGCCTACGATGGCACCACGACGTTCTATGTGTTTGACCCGCAGGATCCAATCATCATGGCGTATCGCCAGATTTTTCCCGCTCTGTTCCAAGATGCCTCGGCCATGCCGCCAGCGCTGCGCAAACACGTGCGGTATCCAGAGTTGTTGCTCAAGCTGCAGGCGGCCGTGTACGGCCTTTATCACATGACCGATCCGCAAGTGTTCTATAACCGCGAGGACCTGTGGACCGTCGCTTCGGAAGTCGGCATGGACGAGTCCGGCCAGCAGAAGACGCAGCCAATGGAGCCGAACTTCGTGCTGATGAAACTGCCGGGCGAAAGTGCCGTCGAGTTCGTAGAGATTCTGCCATTTACGCCAAACAACCGGAACAATCTGATTGGCTGGATTGCTGGGCGCAGCGACGGCGCACAATACGGGACGTCGGTAGTCTACGACTTCCCGAAAACGAAGCTGGTCGACGGCCCTCTGCAAATCGAAGCACGAATCGATCAAAACGCGCAGCTGTCGGGACAATTGACGTTGTGGAATCAGCAAGGTTCCCACGTGCGGCGAGGTACTCTGCTGGTGATTCCTTGCGGACGCGCGCTGTTGTATGCAGAGGCTATTTACCTGCAGGCCGAGCGCAGCCCCATGCCCGAGTTGCGTCTGGTGGTGCTCGCGCTGCAAGACCGGCTCGCTTATGGACCGACATTCGAGTCGGCGACGAGAGCCCTCTTTGGGGGAGAGGTCTCGTCGCTAAGCGGCACAACTGCCCCCGCGGAACCGGAACGAGGCGCAGCGGCGCCGGCTGCCGCGACCAAGCCTGGGGGAGACGTGAACGCACTCATCGCGGGAGCGGCCAAAGATCTCGCCGACTACCAGCGACTTACGGCAGAAGGCAAGCTCGGTGAGGCTGGACAGAAGCTTGAACAGTTAAAGCGCAAGCTCGACGAGCTGAACGCGCGTCAAAAGTGATTGTTTTCTTTGTCAAGATTCATCGGACTCAGCTTCGCCTGTAGCAGGTATCTGTGTTAGGATAAATCTCGCATGAGCGCACAAATTCTTATTAGCGGTTTATTGGCGGTTTTGGCAGGGACAGCTGCTACCGTATGCACCGCAAGCGAACAGTGCGCTGTATGCGAATCTTGCAAACGCCTTGTTTGCAACGATTTACCGTAAGTTGTTGATTCCACGGCTGGGGACGTAGTTCAGTTGGTTAGAACGCTGCCCTGTCACGGCAGAGGTCGCGAGTTCGAGTCTCGTCGTCCCCGCCATTCCTTTCAAGCAGTTAGAGGGAATGAACATTTCCCTCCATGGTCCACTATGGTCCACTTAGGCCACTGCTTTTCCGGGCTTCAGCACCATTTTCACTACTTTGCTCTGCGCTAGACGTTTCTCCGGCATCCCAGCCTGCGCGTACAGATCGAGAGTAATCCGGCTGTTGGCATGACGCAGCAGTTCCTGCACGACCTTCACGTCCTCGTGGTTTTGCGTTAAGAGAGTCGTGTAAGTGTGACGGAATGTGTGAAACCCAACTCGCTTTGGAATGCCCGCTTTTTTTACAGCAGGTTTCCCATAGCGTCGCCACAACGTCTCCGGCCAGTACGGTTGCTTCCCATTCATCTTTGCCGACGCAAATACCCAATCCGAAGGCTTGTCGTACGGACTGGACATCTTCAATTTCAGCAGAGATTCGGCAAGAGCCGCGTCTAACGGAACGTCTTTTGCAGACGCTTCCGTTTTCGGCAAGCCTTGGACCATCATGACCACTGAGCGGCGAACGTGAATGACCAGAATCTCGAAATTCACATCCTGCCACTGAAGACCAATCAGTTCTCCTCGGCGCAACCCGGTAAAGGCATCGAGTTCCGCCGCCGTCCGAAGTGGCTCCGGCAATTTCGCGAGAAGAGCCGTAATCTCCAGGGGCGTGAGAACATCGGGCGTCCATAAACGCTTTGCGCTCTGTCGTACATCTGTGATCGGATTCTTGTCTGCCCATTCCCAACGGATGGCATGAGAAAACAAGGCGCTCATGATGTTGCGGATCTTGGCCTTGCTTCCTCGAGCCAAAGGAACGGTCTTGAGCCACGATTCCACGTCCACGGCCTTGACGTCGGAAATCCGGTAGGACCTCCATCGTGGAAGAATCCAATTGTTGAGGTAGACCTCGTAGGCATACTGCGTTGAGTAAGTTTTCTGTCCCTCGTCTGCGATTCCGGGAGTTGGTTTCCGGTTGTGAAAAATGTCCGGCAGTTCGTGCTCCCGGTAATGCTTGACCAGGGTCTCGACGCTGACAGCCTTGAGGAGTCCGTGCGGGGTGTGTCGGTTGATGGTTAAGCGAAGCGCATCCACGGCACACTGTGCCGCAGACTCGTTGGGATACTCTCCGAGGGTGCCAATGACGATGTTCTTTCGCCGGATTGAACCGTCTGATTGAACATCTCTCCATCGGAACTCCCAGACCTTTCCCTTCTTGCGTTCCGCAAGTTTCAAACTTCCCAGCTGATGTCTCGTGTGCCTCATTTTTCTCCCTTCAGTGAGGCGACACGGATGGCTACGAAGAGACTACCGTAGCTGCGCGCCCGAGTCGAGATCCGCCTCTTGCAGGACAAGATGAACTTATCCACGCGTTTTTTGGCTTAGCCAGGAATTCAGCACAGATGCACGAAATCTCCATAGCTTTCCGATCTGTATGCCTGCGATCTCGCCGCTGCGCGCCATCCGCTGGAGCGTCTTTGGATGAATTCTTAAGAGTGCAGCTGCTTCCGCGCTGTCGAGCAGCCGCTCAAAATGAACATCAGCGTCGTTAGTTCTCTGAACTTCTGAATGAGCCGAGGCGGCCATAAGAGCCTCCGTAGTGCTGTCAATCGCCAATTCCCTTCTCCCAATACATTTCACAAATTCAATGCTCGTTCGCTTGGTTCCTGCGGTCCGCTCGCGGTGATTCTCTCGGTTCTTAACGTCACTCCTCAGTTGATCCGCAATTCTGTTGCCCATGCTACCTGCCCAGAGAAGATCTTCGACCTTGGAGTGGCGACTGTCGAACTGTCGAATTATAAGCGCCACGGCATGATGCTACTATACATATAGCACCATGAAAAGAAATTCTTTTATTCGGCTCAACATTATCCTGAGATGGATTGCCGGGACCTCTAGGAAGCCCTTGGGCATCCCGGGTCGGCAGCCGTGGGGACCGCCCGCGGAGGCACCAGCGCAACGATGGTTTTCGCAGCCTTAAAGTTACCCATGCGATTAAATTGGAAGAGTCGCGCAAGAAAAAGCAAAACTGTGCGGGGGAGTCTGCGACATAACGATTGAAACAATAGAGGGGGACACTCCGATTCGAGGTGCCCCTGATTTCCGCCTTTAGCGGTCGAGTAGTGAAAGTCCAACCGCGCATTTGTAAAGCCCAACTCACGTGTTTCGTCAAACGGGATTATCGTGTCCGGCCCGGCTTCGCGCGTTGCTTTGCGGAGTGTAATTCCTTGCCAAACACTTTCGCAGCCCAGTCCGGTATCGTCTGTGCGGCTTTACTCAACTCGCCGCCAGTGAAATGCGCGACTACGCAGTAGCCGCGGTCATGCGCGGTGTTGTCGTACACGATCAAGTCATCGGCATGTCTACGGACTTCGGAAAGATTCTTCGTGGACTCCCGATAAGAATCAATCACGCTGGACGCCGGCGCGGCTTGTCCGCCGCGACTCATGCGCACCAACACCCGCCCGACATTCAAATTCGCATCTTCCGTGGAAATAAACAGCACCTTCGTGGAGTAGCCTGCCGCCTTGGCTTCGTCTAGCAGTTGCGTGTCCACACGAATGTCTTCGACGGCAAAAGAACGCCGATCATTGAGAAACGGTTGTTGCTGTTCCCTTACGGCGGGAACCAGCGTAGGGAACGCTTCCTTCAAGTAGGCTTCATAGAAAGTTGTCTTACCGGCGCCCAACGGTCCCGCGATAATAAACAGTGCTGGCTTCTGCTGGCTCAGGCTGTCATTTCCTCGTGTGTAGAGTTGTGTGGACCCTATTGGGACGCACGCTCAAAATTTACATCGAATCTCTCGACGGGGTATCGCTCTCCATCAGGCGTGACTCTTACCACCGCTTTCAGATTGCGATCGTATTCGTAGTGCGTCCCGTCAGGCTTTTCTGCATCGACAGAGACTGATTGCATTGCTGAGAGCCCCGAGAGCAGCTGGTGAAGCTCCCGCCGCTCCAACTCCGACATTCTGTCGTACGAATGCGTGGATACCCCGCGTCGCTTCGTTGATCTCTTGAGCTCGCCTTCCTCAGTCTTTGAGTAATAAGCCAGAAGAGCGCTATTCACGAGCTGGTTCATCGAACACTTTCGCTTTTGAGCGACTTGATGAATGCGGTTGCGAAGACGCCGCAAAATAACGACTTGCGTTTCTCTCCCGGTTTGCTTCTGTCTGGATTGAAGATTGACAAGCTCGATGGTATCCAGGTCGACCGCCAGAAGAGCATCGTTGATCGAAGTCGACAGTTCTCCCAGGTATCGCGGTTTATCCCTGAGCAGTTTGTCGAGGGCGCTCAAGAGCCGCACATTGTAGACGCCGAAATGAACGCTTCGCCGCTTCGCCACGTTTCCTACCGTCTTTGGACTTGGGTTCCGGCAACTGAAGATACGTTGCGGTCCATACATGCGATATATACATCACCCTGGAGGCTTGTTCAACCCTTCCCTTCTTTAAGACGCCCCTTGGGTTCGCGTCTCCGTTCCAGGGCCAGACAGCGAATCAGCGCTGCTTTTCTCTTGCGAGGAGTACTGGCTAGCTTTTCCACGCAGCGGCGGTAGGCTTTCTGCATTGAAGCGTCTAGGAGTGCTGCGCATTTAGCACCGAACGCATAGATATGAACCATGAAAAGGTTCTGAGTCGACAGAAATCGACAAGAGTCGGCGGAAGTCGACAAAAGTCAACAAATGTCGACAAAAGTCAACAAAAGTCGGCAGAAGTCGACATTCTTCAACAATAATAGGAGCAGCGTGCATGAAATGCAGGCGGGTCATCGGCGAAAGACACGCGTATTGGAACATAAAGGGTTGTGGCGACGCTGCGCGTTCTTTACGGGTAACTGCTTGTTTTACAGAGAGAAAGCATGTGGCGACTTTTGTTGGAAATGTGGCACAAATGTGCCACCACTGGGAAACTGGGAATGGAGGCAAAGTATGGCAAAAATGGTTTTCCGCCGCCGAAACATGCCCCTCTAAGAGTGGTGCCTATGTGGTACCACAACCTGTTCGAAGTGGTACTGCTCAAAACGCGTGAAACGTAAGCAGTTAAGGCAGAAAAACACCACAAAGTGGCCCAAACCCTTTATGTTCCAATACCTGTGTCGTGGAGGTGTGAGAGAAAGGTCGCGCCGCTGTCAAAGGGCGAGGCTTCGGTTCCGGGCAAGTCTTCCTCATTGCCGCTTGCGAGCACTAAATTCTGGGGGACGCCAACACCGAGGCGACAGCGCGCTTTCAATCCCCCTAAACTGCGATATAATTGAGTTTGCTATGCTTTCTGAAAAACCACTCCCGACCGCCTCGGTCAAGCGTCGCTCTCTCGACGCGATCGACGTGGAGAATGACGCAGAACTTGATGCCCTCACCGCTCAAGTCCTCGCTGCGGGGAACAAGATCGCCGAGTCGGAACGCGCGGAGATGATTCGCAAGGGTATCATCGACGAGCATGGCAACCTCTTGAAGACCGAACTCCCCGAAGATATGCGCAAGGATGCAGACAGAGACTTCGGGGGCTGACTTGGCGCGACCGCGAATGGTCATCGTTGCCGGTCCTCCCGGCAGCGGCAAAACAACCCGTTTCCCCGTATCTGAATTCGACGTCGATTCCTTCAATGCGGACAACCGCGCCGCGCAACTGAATGCCGGTTCCTTTCACGGCATCTCGAAAGAAATCCGCTCCCAGGTCAACGTCGAGTTTCAAAAGTGGATTTTGGACCATATCTCAGCACGGAAAAGCTTTGCCCTCGAAACAACGCTTCGCAGCCAGGTTACGTTTGAGCAGGCGCAGCTAGCGCGTGAGCACGGTTTCTGGACTTCAATGTATTACGTGACGCCTGGCAGCGTCGAAGAGTGCATCAAGCGCATCAAGGCCCGCTCTTACCGCGGGGGCCACTCAGCGTCCGAGAGCGTTGTTCGCGACATCTTTCAAAAGAGCCTGCACCATCTTGTGACAGCCCTCGATTTTGGTGACAGTGGAATTAACCGCGTGGAGATCTACGACAATTCCGCCAACCTTGCCGACGAGAAAAACGTGCGACGGATCATGAGCATGCGCCAAGGCCGCGTGACCTCTCTCGACGGCAACGTTCCTAGTTGGCTTGAGCATTTGCTAAAAGGCACGAAATTCGAGATCCCCGCGCTGCGCGAATTTTTGCAGCTTCGGGTCAACCGTCGCAGCCACGATTTCGGCCGCTAATCACTTGGCTGCCGTTTTTGGATAGCTCTCAGGTAACACATCAGCGTTGCGCCCGCCGCTTCCGATTGATTACGGGTCTTTCCGTCGTTCAACTCTGAGTCAGAGCATCGCTTCACTTCTCAGTAGAGCATTTCAATTGAGTGGCCCACTCCTTCCCTCGGAAACTCTAGCGGCCAGGGGGCTGCGGCAAAACATGCTTAGGAACAACAATTTCGCGAAGCGTGGATGGCCTCCCATCCTTCCCTTGCAATGAGCGGCACAAGGGCCAAGGCCGCGATCGGGTCTGCCCACGGTGCGTGAAAGATCGGGTTTGCCAACAGTCCTGCCAAAACGATCAGTGACAAGTAGCCACAGCGAGCGGATTCGGTTGCATCTGCTCTCAATGACGCGCTCGCAACCACGTCAAGCGATCCGGCGTTGAAGGACGTGCTCTCCGGAGCAAATCCTGCAGGGCCGATTCTTGCCATGCTGCATCGCGCGCTCTCGGGCGAAATCGCCAAGGCACGCGGTCAGCGCGCTAAAGCGGTTCTGGCGTTCGAGCAAGCTGTCCGAATGCAGGATGCACTCAATTTCAACGAGCCTCCCGACTGGCCGCAATCGATGAGACTGTACCTGGGAGCATCCTTGCTTGAGGCTGGGCGCGCCAGAGATGCTGAGGGAGTGTATTTCGACGAACTGCGAGATCTACGTGACAACGGGTGGGCCTTGTTCGGCCTGTGGCAGAGTGTGCGCGCCCAGGGCCGGACCGCGGAGGCCAAACAGATTCGAGAAAGATTTGATCGAGCATGGAAGAACGCCGATGTCGTCCTGAACGCGTCGGAATTCTGAGCGCCAAGCAAGAGCTTTCCCCGTCAAAGTCCATTCTTCATCCATTGCGTGAGAAATGGGGCGTGCCACGGGGCTCCCCCGAACCTCCGCTCGACGTTTGTGACCTATTGGGGGCGGATGACGGGCTAGGGCTACTCTTCCATAATCCGGTAAGGGAAGGGTGGCCGACCAACCGGGAATAACGAACTTGTAGTCGCCCCTCCGGTGATTCGCTAGGCTCATCCACGCAACGCGGACGGAATACAGCCCGCCGCGCGGTCAATAAGTCGTCTGGCCTGTTCTGACCAGCTGGCAACGATCAGTCTTTGTTGTCACTCCGGATCAGTTTCAACGGGAAATCATCTAGAGGTTCTCCACCGGAATGGGGCGCATCCGTCAGGTCCTCTGCAGCCAAGCGATTGTGCGGCCTATCAATGCCGATTGCGCAAGGACGGGAATGACCAGCTGCACGGCGATCATGAGCACCACTCCACAGATGGTGGCTCGATGCAGTGAACGTCGAGTCCAGAGGTCGTAGACCACCAGGAGCGCAGGAAAACTATTCACAAAAATGAAAAAGGGCGCGGGGTTTTCCACTATGTTTCCAACGATCGGCCAACGCGCAATTGCAGGGATGATGATCAAAAATGTAGCGCACAGAACAAGCCGCTTGTGCGTTGCTGTATCACGACGGGCAAGAAAAGCCCATCCAATGAGAAAGGCGAAGAGGCAGAGGAGGAGAATGTCTTGCGCGGTAATTATTCGAAGGACAAACGGAGGGGCGAATCTTCTCTTTATCGCGGCAATCAATGTGGCGAATCCCGTAATTACCATCAGCGGCGCCAGAAACATTCCGGCAATACCTAGTCGCATGTGCCAGCGTGTATGGTGGCGTGCGACAAGGGCGACTTGGGCCGTCAGCAAGGCAATCCAAAGCGTGAATAGCGCACCGTGCACGTGAACCATTACGCTGGGGAGCTTCGCCCAGAACACGCCGGCCAGGAAGTAGGTTCGCGCAAATCCTGCCAAGACGGCGATCAGGACCAGCAAAGCTATTCCGGAGAAGAACAGCCTATCCCGGTGCCCAGCGTGCTCTAGGTGCTTCGTTTGCGAAACCGCCGCTGTTGCCATTCTCATTTAGCTCTGGTTGCGATGCGAAACATGCGTGTGCTATGACGAACTCAGTTTCGGGACATCCACCCGAGGCGCGATAGTAAAAAAACGACATGCGGTTTTGAACCGGAGTATATTTCTCGCGAGGCCATGTTCCCCCACTTCCAAATCCCAACCATAGCGCTACGGCCCTTCATTCAGTTCTACATACACGTGGACAGGAGCCGTCGGGATCCTTTGGTGACTCTCCCAATTCCTGCCCGCGCAAGCCCGATGATCGAATTCGTATTTGGGGACCGTTTCAAGTTTCGCTATTGGGGGTCACCAGACGAGGAAACCGTGCCAGCTGCATCCCTGGTTGGCATGTTGACGCGTCCGCACGTCACTCTCCTGCACCACGGCACGTTTCAGTCCTTCATAATCATGTTTCAGGCTCATGGCCTGACGGACCTCTTTGGTCTTCCATTGAGTGAGCTCACGAATCACACCTATGATGCGGATGCTGTCCTGGGCAAGCCGGTCAAGGATTTAGAGCACCGCCTCGGCAACTGCCAGACCTTCCAGCAGCGCGGTGCAGTTGCAAACCACTTCTTCGCGGAACGTTTGAAGCATGCGCAAGCTGTTGATCGAATGGCTTTCGCCGCCGATCGGATTCTGAGCTCCAGCGGGAGCTTGTCCAGCGCGGATCTGGCTGGGCAAGCAGGGATCGGCGTCCGCCAATTCCAACGCGAGTTTTCTACGCGTTTCGGTGCCAGCCCGAAACTCTTCTCGCGCATCGTGCGATTCCAGAATGCGTTGGACACCAAAGCGCGTAGTGCAACGAAATCGTGGACCGATGTCGCACAGGAACTCGGGTACTACGATCAGATGCATATGGTGCATGACTTTAGGGAATTCACGGGCGAATCTCCTACTGAAACACTGTGCCAACTGGAGCTTCTTTGTCGAGCGCAGATTGACGCGGTCCGCGCGGGCCGAGTAGCGGATCCCCATATGGTTCGCCGCTTTGTGCTCTGAAATTTGTGTCAGCTCGAAGGCGGCAAAGGCACCGCAGATTCTTGAAAATCCACGCGGCATTTTAGATATGTGCTAACCGCCGAAGCACTCACCCAGACTCTGGGGAACTAGGCGTTCTGGATGTATCACGGGCTACTCTTCCATAATCCGGTAAGGGAAGGGTGGCCGACCACCCGGAAGGTGGCCAGACCAGTCAATTCGAGAGCGTCAGGCATTGGGTCTACTTGGCTGCGGCCCCTGTTCAGGCCGCTACGATCGTTGACTTGGCTTCTGACGCAACCTAAGATGAGCGCGAAATGCCGAATTCCCCATCACTCCGCGGTCAGACCATCTCTCACTACCGGATTATTGAATTGCTCGGTGGAGGCGGAATGGGTGTGGTCTACCAAGCGGAAGACCTCACCCTGGGACGCCGTGTTGCCCTCAAATTCCTGCCCGATGAGGTGGCCAAGGAGCCCGAAGCTCTCGAACGCTTTCGGCGCGAAGCGCGTGCTGCTTCCGCGTTGAATCACCCCAACATTTGCACGGTGTACGAAATTGCCGAGGAAGGGGACCGTCTCTTCATCGCCATGGAATTGATGGAAGGGGAGACACTGAAGCACCATATCGCGGGCAAGCCTCTCTCTCTCGGAGATATCCTTGACCTTGGAATCGAAATTGCCGATGCGCTCGAAGCGGCACATCGCAAAGGAATCGTTCACCGCGACATCAAGGCCGGCAACATCTTTGTAACGGAACGAGGTCACGCCAAGGTTCTCGATTTTGGCTTGGCAAAAATGCTGCCAGCAGGCGGAGCACAGAACCTTTCAGCCATGCCCACAGCCAGCCAGCTTGAAAAGTTTACGCGACCTGGCTCCGCAATCGGTACCGTCACCTATATGTCGCCCGAACAGGTGCGCGGCGAAGAGTTGGACGCCCGTACGGACCTGTTTTCGTTTGGCGTGCTGCTCTATGAGATGGCGACTGGGACTCTACCATTTCGTGGCGAGACATCGGGAGTGATTGCGGAGGCGATTCTGAACCGCACCCCCGTCGCGCCGGTGCGTCTGAATCCCGACGTTCACGCCAAGCTCGAAGCCATCATAGACCGGGCACTCGAAAAGGACCGAAAACTGCGCTACCAGCACGCCTCGGACATGCGCGCCGAGTTACAGCGCCTCCGTCGCGAGACGCATTCGGAAAGTGGCCACCCCATGATGCCCCCTCGCCCCTCTACTCGGGACGAGGATCTTCAAGTTTCCTTAGCCCACCCACCCAGTAGCTCCGTAGTCGAAGTCGCGAAACCGCCCAAGGGCAAGCTCGTTGCCGCAGTCATAGCATTACTCGCACTGGCAGCGGTGGGGGTTGGCGCTTACGCTCTCCTGAGTCACAAAACCGGGACACCGTTTCAAGATTTCACCATCACGCAAGTCACGAACAACGGAAATACAGTGGCCGCAGCGATCTCGCCGGATGGCAAGTTTCTCCTCAGCGTTCTCGATGAGAAAGGAAAACAGAGCCTCTGGCTTCGAAACGTTCCCACGAACAGCGATACGCAAGTGCTCGCACCGACGAATGCTTCCTACGTAGATCTGATTTTTTCTCCTGACGGCAATTACATCTTTTTTCGCAAATTGGCAAACAATGCGGCCTTCGGCTCCGATCTGTTCCGGGCGCCGGTTCTGGGCGGAACCCCGCAACCAGTTGTACGGGATATCGATTCAGAGATCAGTTTTTCAGCGGATGGCAAGCGCATTGCCTTCATTCGGGCGAATAACCCGGAGCTGCGCAGGTTCCAGCTCCTCACCGCGAGCGCCGATGGGACGGACGAGAGACTCCTGTCCGGCGGACCCATTTCGGAGTTACCGCGCTTTTTGGCCTGGTCGCCGGACGGCGGGCAGATCGCGTTGGGTTACTCCCATGCATTCGGAGCGCTCAGCGCAATTCAACTGGCTGATGTTGCTTCACAGAAGTTAAGTTCTTTTGTGCAATTCAATGACCGGGCCATTAACGAGCTCATTTGGGCCCAGAATGGCCGTGGACTCATCACCACTTTTGAGCCGGGCGCGAGCCCACCCCCATTGCAGCTGCAGATTGGATTCGTGGCGCTTTCTGGCAGAGAATTTCGTCCCATTACCAAGGATACGGACAGCTATTCGACGCTGACCCTCTCGGCAGACGGAAAGACGCTGGCGGCGGTACGGGATAGAGCCACCCAGACGCTATACATCATGCCTGCGACAGGATTCACGGGAAATCCGCCGCCACCGGCGGCGGCGCAAAGCAAAGGTTCTCGTTTCTTTGCCTGGGCTGGAGACGACAGCGTGTATTTTGATGGCGACCTGATGAAAGTTAGCCTGGATGGCCGAAGCCGGACGACACTATTCAGTGACCCGGCTGACCAGATCTATCGACCAGCGACGTGTTCGCTCGGGAAGAATATTGTCTTTGTGAGACATGGGCGTCCTGACGGAAGTGTGGCCAATATCTGGCGAATGGATGCCGACGGCACGAACGTCAAGCAACTCTCGTTCGGAGCCGGTGACGTTGGCCCCACGTGCTCCCTGGGCAGCCCCTGGGTCTACTACAGAAATGTTGTGAAACAACAGATCATGCGGGTTCCCATCGAGGGGGGCAATTCGGAAATCGTTCCCGGCACAGGATCGCCGGGGTTGATTCTCGGCGTTCCAGGAATGGGTGTATCGCATGACGGTAAGTATCTTGCATACATTGCCATGAAGAGTGGAGAACATGGCGAATTAAAGATTGTTGTGGTGGATTTAATGGGCGTATCTGAACCGCGGGCACGCGTGCTGGACGCCGATCCGCGGGTGACGTCCGAAACGCGATTTACACCCGACGACAAATCTGTAGTCTACATCGTTAACGAAAACGGCGCGGACAACCTGTGGCTTCAGCCACTCGATGGTTCGCGCAGCCGCCAAATCACCAATTTCACTTCGGACAGCATCCAGACTTTTGAATTCTCACCCGACGGTAAATCCATTGGAGTTCTAACCTCGCACATTGAGTCCGACGTTGTGCTGCTGCGCGATCACGGAACCTTGGGCCACTGACTCACGCTTTGGAGCGCTTCCTGCGCTTCCATTAAAGGTTTAAGACGAACCAAACTACCGGGGGGATTGCGGTCCTTAAGTTGATCCAACGAAGTGGAACGCTTAAGGCTTTAGACCGTCTTCAATCGGCGATTTCTGATGCGTCGGCTTGTAAGAAGTGATCTCCGTGCTTGGCATCGATTCTGGGCGGATTACGGGGAACCCGGAAGTTAGAGTCGAGAACTGATCCGCTCTTTTCCTATCTGGATTACTTCCGGATCGCCGACATAACCGGTCAATCTCTGCCCATGTTCAGGGTGTCGCGAGCTTGCGAGCTTCGCTAAGGATTTTGGTGAGGCGGTTGGAGAGCCGGTCCAGGCGACGGCGAGAAGTTCCGTTTGGCAGCGAGCGGCGGAACGTTTCGAGCACATGTTGAGTAGCAAGCAAAGAATCGAGCACTCCGCCGAGGCCAGTTCGAAGGGGGGCAGACGGCACCCTCGGTTGCGGAACCAGATGCCGAGGTTTTGAGCGAGCCAGCTCAAATGCCCGCTGGAGATCATTCAACGTGACATCAAGATATTGCATGGTCATTTCGGGAGAGGTGTGACCGAGTAATTTCATTACCGCGGGAAAACCAACGCCGGCTCGAAGCATTTCCGAGGCATAGGTGTGACGAAATTGGTGGGGGACGATGTGCGTGGAAAGGCCGAGCGAATGGCAGACTTGATGCAAGTAATCACGAAAGTTGCGAAGGAGCGTGTCTTTGGCGCCCAGACGGGCCAGGAGCCGTCCATCGGCAGGCTGCGGATCAAGAGAACGAAAGAAGCGGAGGCGTTGGACGAGTTCACACACAAAGGGATCTACGGGGACCATACGTTCCGTTTTGAGTTTGCCGAGCGGCACGTGAATCGCCCATTGACCTGGGCCGGTAGAGCGCAGGCAGTCGAAGGACAGATCGGCACACTCACCGATGCGCATGCCGGTGTGACGGATGAGCAGAAAGACGTTGCCGCCGAGATCATTGCGCAAGCGGAACTCCTGCTGCAGCAGTTCGTCCTGCTCTGCCGTGAGTGGGCGTGGAAGTCTTTGCGGGAGGCGCGGAATGTCCTCGCGGCGGATCAGATGAGCGAGTTCAGAAAGCTGTTCGGTCCAAGCCAGCTCGTTGAAAATAGAACGTAGAGCGATAAGCCGATTGATATAGGACGCCGTGGACAGCGGCGGCGCTTGCGAGTGCAGGCGGGACATCCAGCCGAGGATGTGGGGTTCACGACGCAATTGGTCGAGGCACTTCACCTCCGGATGATCAGCGCCGAGATAGTTTAGGAAGTTGCGTGCCGTCCCGCGGTGTTGACGAATGGTTCCGGGACTGAGTGCAACGCTGAAGGAATCGACTGCCCGGTCGAAGACCGGAGCCAGAGGATGTCGTAGCGGAGGGCGTCGCGCGCGGTTCATGAGGGAGTCCTCGGAAGAGGACGAATGTGCTGCGCCACGGCGCGCGCATATTGCAGATAGACGTCTTGTGGGGTGACTTGCACATACAGCAGCGTGGTCTGGATATCGGCGTGACCCATCAACTGCATGAGCGCGGGAAGACTCATTCCGGCGCGGATCATGTCGGAGGCAAAGGTGTGTCGAAAGCGATGAGGGTTGGCGAGCTGGATGCCGGTGGCCTGGCGATGGTAGCGGAATAAGGACCGTAATCCCGCAGCGGTCATGCGTGTTCCGCGCGCGTGTCCTTTGAGCGAGACGAAGAGGGCGGCGGAGCAGGGATGGGGCCGTTCCAGTCGCAGATAGTGTTCGAGCAGTTGCACGGTTTCCGGCGCCAGCGGCAGGAAACGAAATTTATTGCCTTTGCCACGAACGCGAAGCTGTGCTTCGGAGAGCAACGGGTCATCGCGATTCAAAGCCAATACTTCGGCGGACCGCAGCCCTTGCAGTAACATCAAGCCCACGATGGCCAAGTCGCGCGAAGTGTGGAAACTCGACCAGAAGCGCGCTACTTCATCCACCGAGAGCGGCACGATGTTGCGTTTGGGCACCTTCACGCGCAGTCGGCTCATCGCTACTTGCCGCCGGCCAAGACCCATCGGCCTTCGCCGCAAAAAAGCTTGATGAAAGCCGCGGGCGATCTGGCAGGGAGCATCGGGGAACTCGTTGCGGATGGCGCGCTCGGCGACGGCCACGCGGTCATTGATGGTGGAAGGGGAAGGCCGAGGTTGTTGGCTGGACTGGAAGCGCAGATAGTCCAGGAGCGTGGACTCGGTAAGGTCATCTTCCCTAACGTCGCCGATGTGATGAACACTCTCCCACCAGCGAACAAAGTGCAGCAGGTTGTGAGCGTAGATGCGCAGAGTGGTGTTCGCCAGGCGGCGGATATATTCGCGATCCAAGTAACGATTGATCCAGCCGATTCCTCGGCCAGTGGTCTGCTCGACGACACGAACCGGACTTTGTGCGTTGTGGGAGGTCTGCTGGTAGTGCACACAGAACTTCATGGCTGAGCAGCCTCCAGAAGAGTTTGAAACTGTCCTGCGTCACCGCCCTGGACGAAGAAAGAGTTCGGATCGTGGCCCTCGGGCAGGAGAACGCGGCGAGTGGCGATGCCTTGCGCGCACAGACGCTGCGCTAACTGTTGCGAGGCTTGTTGTCCACTGCCGTTGGCGTCGACATCGAAGGTGAGATAAACGGTGCGCGGACGGTCGCACAACTGTTGAAACTGGTCAGCGTTGAGATGGGTGCCCAACGAACAGGTGGCGTGGCGAAAACCGGCGTGCCACAACACTGCGAGATCGAACAGACCTTCCACCAGAATCGCCGCAGGAAACTGGCGAACCGATTCCCAGGCGAACAAGCCGCCCTTCGAGCCGGGGAGGAATCGATGGGCGAAGGCGGCAGCGACACTGCGGCCGTAGAGGTTGACGACGCGTCCGCCTTGGCAGCACGGGAAGATGACGCGCCGGTAGAAAGCGTCGCAGCCTTGTGGGTTGAGAAGGCCGAGACGTTTTAGGAGCTCGCAAGAATAACCTTGAGCCGCGAGATGTCGGCGCAAGCTCCCGCCGGGGGCATAACCGATGCGCAGTTCTTTGATCAGGAGGGGATCGCGCAGTCCTCGTTGCTCGAGATAGCGCCGTGCCTCGGGGTAGCGTTCGAGTTGCTGTTGATAGAAAGTGGCGGCTTGCTCCAGCACGGCGGCAGGGTCAGCTGTAAGAGCGCTTTGCTGCTGGAGGTAGGCGAGACTTTGGCGGAAGGAAAGATGACGGGACAACTGGATAAAGCGCAGGAGGTCGCCGCCCTGTCCGCAACCGTGACAGTAAAAGAGATTCTTGCGGGCGTTGACATAGAACGAAGGGCGGGTTTCCGGATGCAGGGGACAGAGTCCGACGAACTCGGGGCCGTGAGCGATAGGCCGGGCGGCCCAATGCTGCTGCCGCAGATAATCGAGCAGCGAAAGGCGCTGTTTCAGTTTTTCGATATCCTCGCCCACGGCGCAGTTTTGCCTCTGGAGGCGAACATAGGAGAAGGTGGCCAGCATTCCCAGGCAAGGATGGTGGGCAGGAGGAAATTTCTCAGAGCCGCAAGGGCCAAAGAATTTGCAGAACCGGAATCAGCCCAGACAAAAGCCCAGCTTGGTGATTGGGCGGATCACCAAGCGCCGACCAGTGAGCCATGCGGGCGAGCGCTTGGTGGAGAAAGGAAAGTGCCGGTTGGGAGCGGTCCAGTCCGTGGGCCCAGCGGCGAAGTGTGGAAGGATCAGGCACGCGATTAGGATCTTTGAGCGTAGGCACTGCCTCTTCCCAGGAGCAATGCTCCGCAAAGCGCCGCCGCAATGCCTGGCAACGAGTCGGCAAGCTGTAATGGGTGTAAGGGAGAGAAAACAGTGGAAGGAAGGTGAAGGTTTTCCCGCAACCGGGGCAGCGACCGCGACGGATCCCGATCCAGTCGTGGTGTTCATCGTGCGCCTGTTTGAGGCGGCGTCCGTGGCCGATGATCGAATCGTGTTCACAAGCGGGACATCGCCGCAGAATGACCTCGGCGCAACTCGTGGCCCAATCCGTTTCGAGCTTGTGCGGCGCCACGGAAAATGGGATAAACAGAATCGTAGCGTATTGGGGCTCTGCCCTCCGGCGTTGACCCGCCAAGATCGCAGCCGGAAGCGGAGCTCCTTCCTCCTGAAACAAAAACCCAACTGAAAGAGAATAACCCTTCTCGCCTGCAGCTTTTAGGGGTGTGATTCAGAATATTGGCCGGTAATAATCGACTATCCAGGAGTTATCTCGTCGGGCCATGGATCGAGGCACCAAGTGCGACCACTTCCGCGAATAGCGCGTTCTTCGTCCAAGTTGAGCTGCTTCCGCTTGCCAAGAACCACTAGGCCTACGGTGTAAATCTGTCGTGATTAGGCTTTACAAGAACTTACAGGAGGGCGGGGACTGCCAAAATACGCGGAAGTCGTGCAGCACACGATTCACTGTGAGTTGGAAATATTCACGGGAAACAACACTTATCCGTGCTGCTTTTCCGGTAGTCGCGCCTTTTTTCTCGGTCTCCGGCCAGGCTAGCCTCTGCCCTGCTCTATGCCTTGCTTCACATCAGGGAAGAATTGGACATTAGCTACATTCCGTTACGCTTGCCGCGCGCGGACAAACGCTCCAGCGGTGAGCAACAAGTAGCTGAGGGAAGTCAATTATTGCCCACGACGCTTTAGCAGCTTGTCGTATTCCTTTCGGGCTTGAGCAACAATTGGCAATCCGGGATCTGCTTCCTTCCAGAATTGCAAGACGGTTTCATAGTTTTTGCGGGCGTCTTCTGGTCTTCCGAGCAAAACAGAGGCGCGTGCAACACCGAGAATCGAGACGGCTATGGACGGTCTCAAAGGATCCACTCCTCGATGATCCAGTATCTTTTGAAATTCGACCAATGCGTCATTCGGTGAACCGCCCTTCAGACACCCCACTGCACGCATGAAGATCGGATTCAAATTCGCGGTGCCGCCCGCTTCATAGGGAACCGCCGGGGTCATAAGGTTCTTGATTTCTTGGGCAGGTTTTCCACGGTGGATGGCGGTTCCTGCGGCCATCATTGGTGAAAAAATGCTCATGTTATAGGTTGAAATCGGGTATTCGTTGTCGAAATCACGCTTCACAGCAGTTGCCCGATTCGAGTCGCCATTCCACGCGAAGACGGCGGCGACCAGACCCAAATTGATGTCCGTCTTTCCACTCTTCAGGCTCTTCTGTGCGCTCTTGATTGCCTCTTCAGGCTGTCCCATCTGCAATTGCATCAACGCTTCGTCAGCATAGAGATTTGCCGCGTAGCCGGGAACGCCGGCCGCAATTTGCTGCTGCGCAATTCTCTCGAAGAGATCGGCGCTCCGCTTCATTTGGCCTCGCGCAGCAGCGTACTCCGCTTCACCGTAAGGTATGGACGAGTCGTCGGGATTCTCGGTCGACCACTTGCGTTCCTCTTCCAGAGCAGTCTGATCCGACTGCAGCACTGCGGCTGCAAACAAAAGCAGATGCAAACCTCCGTCGTCTCTGGCGTGGGATACCGCCTGTCTTGCGACGCCTTTCGCCTCGTCCACGTGATTAAGGGCCAGGAGTGCGCTTGCGAGAATCTCATAATTGAACGCTTGGTCAGGGTTCAGCTTCAGTGCCTGCCGTGAAGCGTCAATTGCTTCTTCGTACCGGCCAAGGAGGAGGGCGTCGTTTGCCAAAGTATTTAGTGGGCGCCATTCGTTTGGATAGGAATCTGCCCACAGCCGATACGTCTCCATCGCTTTTTCAAGCTCACCTGTAACGATGTCAAAATACCTTCCCGCAATGTAGAGCCTTTCTGGCTCAATGGTGCGTGAGCGCAACTCGAAAGCCTTTCGGAAATACTTTGCGCCTTCCTCGGTTTCCCCCTGATTAGAATAGCTAGACCCGAGCTGAGCGTAAGCCATTGCGAATTTGTCATCCAGGGCGATGGCAGACTTGAAAACCGGGATGGCCTCCTGGTTTTTCCCTCTCGATCGCAGGTCCAAACCAAGTTGATACGCTTTCAACGCTTCCAGCGAATCGGTCGTCGCCTGCTCGACAGGCACTGAATGTTTGTGCAGAGACTCCCCAGATTCGCCAAACTTGCGCCTCAAGCTTGCGACGGCTCGGTCGATACCTGGCAAAACATCTTCCTTTCGCAGCAGTGTAACCCTTTCCGTCGCGAGAACACCGCCGTCACTGCACGCATCCGCTTCCAGGTACAAGACATAAGTGTTGCCCGAGCGATGAATAGAACCCGTAACCAGAGCTGCTGCGTTGGCTCGCTGGCAGATTTGGCGCTCGAGGCTGGGGGTTAGAGCCTCATCGGGCGAACGCCCAAGATTCTGCAATCCATCGCGAAGCGCCTTCCGCGGCAGGATTGTCAAAAACGGAGACTGCGACAACTCGACGACGCTGGCTTGCTCAAGCGACCCGTCGAAGGCAGCGTCACCCGTGAGATTCACGAAGCTTCCGACCATTATTGCGGCGTGTTGGCCAAGCTTAGGTCGCAGACGATAGTACCAATACAATCCGCCACTGACGGCCACGATCAGCACCAGTGCTAATGTCACCCGAATGACCGGAAGCGCCCGCTCAGCAACGGCTGGCGGCTGATTTGGCACCTCTGCGGTCTCGGCGATCGCAGAGATCGGCTGCGCTGCAGGTGTTCTATTTCGCTCGACGGGAGCGATGAAGCGATAACCGTGGCGCGCCACAGTTTCGATGTATCTAGGACTTGCCGCGCTGTCGCCTATCGCGTCCCGTAGTTTCGTCAGAGCAACGCCGAGGCTCTTGTCGAAATCCACAAATGTATTACCTGCCCAGAGCCGCTGCCGGAGGTCCTCGCGCGTGACAATCTCACCGTTTCGCTCGACGAGAGCGACCAGCAACTGAAACGGTTGGTCCTGAACGCGGACCTCAATTCCTTGCTTGATTAGCCGCCGGGTTGAGAGGTCCAGCTCAAACAGCCCAAAGCGATAGCGCACGGGCGGGCCAGTCGGAGGTAGAGAGTTCGCATTCACGAAATTATCCTTGTGCGCGAGGTTATCACAGGCATTTAGAATCGAGCCACCAGTTAGCAACTTTCTCCAACCCACTGAAACAAAACAAATTGGCGGTTAGCTCAGGCTTAGCAGGCAGTTAGATTGACGGTCGGAAGTATGCCCCGCAAAGTTGCGCATGTTCGGGGCTAGGCAAGAGGGCCACCGGCCGTCGAGGAGGAGAAACAAATGAGCAGGTTGGGAAAACTCGCGCTTGAGATGGCTGTGGTCTTCTGTTTGGTATCAACAACCGCGGTGGCACAGCAGACGAAGGACGTGCCGTCTATCATTGACGTACACCTGCACGCACTACATGCCAATTCTTTTGGCAGCCCGACACCACCAGTGTGTACCGGGGACAAAGACCTGGCCTTCGCACCCATCGACCCAAAGAATGGATATAGCCTACTTAGCATGGAAGCGTGCTCTGCTCCGATGCAGGCGCCTCAGAGTGATGAGCAATTACAGCGCGATACTTTCGATCGACTGGATAAATACAACATCGCGGCGGTGACCAGCGGCTCACCTGAGTTGGTGAACAAATGGCGCGAGCACTCCCCAAAGCGGATCATCCCTGGCCTTGCGTTCAATCTAGAGGGCGCACCCAGTGTCGAGACGTTACGGCAGCTCTATAAGAGTGGCAAGTTTGCTGTATTGGGCGAGGCCCTCACGCAATACGAAGGCATTTCTCCGGATGATCCGGCCTGGGAGCCGTATTTCGCGCTGTGCGAAGAACTGGATATTCCCGTCGGAATCCACACGGGACTGGGGCCACCTGGCGCCTCTTACTTAAGCTCACCCAAATACCGCGCTCGAATCAGCAACCCTTTGTTGTTGGAGGACGTGCTGGTGCGCCATCCAAAACTGCGTCTCTATGTGATGCACGCTGGCTGGCCCATGAGCGATCAGATGGTTGCTCTTCTTTATGCGCATCCCCAGGTATATGTGGACGTTGCCGTGATTGATTGGGCCATTCCGCGCAAAGAATTCCATCAGTATCTGCGCCGCCTTGTAGAGGCTGGGTTTGGCAAGAGGATCATGTTCGGCTCCGACCAAATGGTCTGGCCGGGGGCAATTGACATCGCGATCGAAGGAATTCGTTCCGCAGACTTTCTCTCGGAAGAACAAAAACGAGACATCTTTTATAACAACGCAGCCCGCTTCCTACGATGGAACGCGAGCAAACCGTAGTCTTTGGGGCGATAAGTGGAACTGCAAATGACATTCGCGAAACTGGTCGCAACGGGAGGCGGAGCCCGTTGCAGCCCGGAATTCGCTCGCTGTCAGCGCGTTGTCCTGCCGTTTGGCGAAGACATTCTTGTGATACTTGAGTTTGGATGCTGTGAGTGCGGCGAGCATGCCTCGGTTCGTGTGGCACGAATTGTCAGAGTCTGTAGGATAGTTCCGACGGCCGAATCGGAAGGGAGAATCGAGCGAACATGCGAAGTCATCTCCTGATCCCTCCGTCCTACTTGGATTCCATTCGGAAGAGACCTGAAGGAAGACTCGCATCTTCTGGCCGGCCAGAGTCAACCGCAGAAGAGCCTACAGAGAACATGCGCAAGTTGCGGAGTAATCGCGGCGACTGTGCGAGAGCCGAGAATCGGCAATCCGTAAAGTGGAAGCTGCAGCAATGAAGAGCGATATTCAGGTCGGCAGCTTGCGCAACGCATACTTTACGCGGGCCGCCATCGTGGCGATGCTGCTTGTCTTTGCAGGATTTGCGCGCACGTATTATTTGAAGATTTTCTTTGCCACTCCGGCGCTTCCGACTCTGTTGCACCTGCATGGAGCAATTCTCACACTTTGGTTTGTGTTGTTCTTCGTTCAGGTGAGGCTTGTCGCAGTGCGTCGAATTGACCTGCATCGTCTACTGGGTACGTTCGGAGCGATGCTTGCCGTGCTGGTCCTCTGGGTTAGCTCGGCAGTGGCGATTCAAGCTACGCGGCGTGACTATCTAGCGGACCCGCATTCAGATGCAGCTCTGAGCTTGCTTGCGTTCTTGCTACTTGGGGAGCTGCTTTCCTTCGCGTGTTTTGTTTCGATCGGGCTGCTGCTACGTCGGCGTCCTGAAATTCACAAGCGATTGATGCTTCTTGGATCGTGCTGCTTTCTTGGAGCTCCCATCATTCGGATTCCGCTGCATTTCATCCAGACGCAGAACGTGTGGACTATTTTTGGAATCATCGATTCGATCCCGATTATGTTCATTATTTATGACACCATTCGGAATCGCCGATTGCATCCAGCATTCTTATGGGGCGGAATTGCTTTCGTTCTAGTGAACCCCACGCTCATGTTTTTCAGTAAGACTGCCCTCTGGATTCACTTCGCGAGATGGCTAGTGCTGTGATGAGCGCAATGCCCAACGCGGTGCGTCCATCGAGTCGTGGGTTCTACACGTGGGTTGCCGTCGCCGCTACTCTCATCGTCTTCGCCGGATTCGCTCGTACGTACTACCTAAAGGAACTATTCGGCACTCAGAGCCTGCCTCTTTTGTTGCACGTTCACGGCTTGGTGATGACGCTTTGGTTTGTCCTGCTTCTTGTGCAGGTCCGACTGGTCGCCGCTCACCGCACCGATCTCCATCGCCGTCTCGGCGTGATCGGAGCTTTGCTAGCGGTCTTCGTTGTGGTGGCGGGCGCAACGACGATCATCATCAGGGCCAAGCCGCACTTCCGGCCAGGGCATTCGGTCGCGGGGCTTGCCTTTCAGCTCAGCATCCTGCTCGTATTCGCCGCCTTGGTCGCAGGCGCTCTATTGTTTCGTCGCCGCAGCGACTTCCACAAGCGATTGATGCTGCTCGCCTCCGTCAGCATCCTGATGCCCGCGATCGTGCGCATTCCGGTGCGCTTTATTCAGACGAACCTCTTGGTTGGATTTGGTCTGATCGACGTGTGCGTCCTAGTCCCGGTGGTGTTCGACACAATCAAGAATCGAAGGCTACATCCGGCGTTTGGTTGGGGCGCGCTGCTGATCGTCGCGTCGCAGCCTTTGAGTTTCCTGCTTGGCTCTACGCATGTTTGGACGCGCTTTGCGTCTTGGCTGTTGACGTGACCCGAAACATCCGATGACGGAAAGATAAAAAAGATGATGTACATCCACATTGAGAACACGGTGAAAGGAATTACTCGACAATTCGTCCTGCACAAGCAGTAAGCCCGTTCTGCGTTGACGCTAGAAGCGCTTGGAAGGCGACGTAAGGGGGATCAAGTGAAAAAGACATTTGGACTGTTGCTTCTGCCCTTGCTGCTGTGCCCTCTGGTTGCAACAGAGACCGCCAGTACGAATTCGATGACACTTGTTATCACCCACGTCACAGTGATCGACGCGACGGGGGCGCCTGCGCGCCCCGACATGACCGTGCTAGTAAACGGGAACCGCATTACTGAGCTGGGCCAAAGCGGGAAGATTCGCGTACCCAAGCATGCGAAGGTTGTCATCGCGAGTGGGAAGTTTCTGATTCCCGGCCTGTGGGACATGCACGTCCACTGGTACGAAAAGGATTATCTGCCGCTATTCATTGCTAACGGCGTGACCGGTGTGCGGGTGATGTGGGGCATGCCGATGCATCATCAGTGGCGAAAGGAAATCGAGGCGGGACAATTGCTAGGTCGGAACATGCTGATTGCCAGCCCGATGGTGGATGGGCCGAAACCTGTTTGGCCGGGTTCCGTCACAGTGGCCAACGCATCCGAGGCTCGGCAAGCGGTGATTCAGGCCAAGCGGGACGGGGACGACTTCATCAAGGTCTACTCCCTTCTTCCTCGCGACGCGTACTTCGCCATAGCGGATGAATCGAAGAAGCAAGGCATCCCCTTTGAGGGGCATGTCCCGATCTCAGTTTCGGCGGAGGAAGCGTCGAACGCCGGGCAGAAGAGCATCGAGCATCTCACCGGAATCCTCCCTGCTTGTTCGACTCGCGCAGGGGAGTTGCTCAAGTCATCGCAGGAGACGCTAGCGGCGACCATTGCAGGACAACAGCCGCCGGTGAGTGCTGTACATGGAGCGGCCAATCGCGAGCGGGAGAAGTTGGCGCTGGGAACGTATAGCTCACAGCAAGCAGAAGCCCTCTTTGCCGAACTGAAAAGGAACCAAACTTGGCAATGTCCTACTCTCACTGTCTTGCGCAGCATCGCCTTTCTTGATGACCCGTCTTTCACCAACGATCCTCGGTTGAAGTACATGCCGCATGACGCCAGAGCTTCTTGGGACCCAAAGGCTGATTTTCGTCTCAAGACCCGGACCGCAGAAGATTGGGCGCGGAGTAAGAAGCTCTTTAGCAAAGACGCCGAGATCGTGGGCGCCATGCAACGGGCAGGCGTGAGGATCTTGGCCGGTACGGATACACTCAACCCTTATTGCTTCCCAGGCTTCAGCCTTCATGACGAGCTGGGTCTCCTCGTCAAAGCTGGACTCTCTCCTATGGAGGCCCTGCAGGCTGCCACGCTCAATCCAGCGCGATTTATGGGTAAGGATAAAGACTTCGGCACGGTCGAAACGGGCAAAATTGCCGACCTGGTTCTGCTCGATGCCAATCCACTCAACGATATTGCAAACACGAAGCGCATCGATGCGGTGGTGCTTGGCGGCAACTTTTTCTCAAGAGTCTCGCTGGATGGGATGCTGACAAAGGTCGAAGCGCTCGCCAGCAGAAAATCTATTGCCGAAGCACTCTTGAAAACCATCCAAGAACAAGATGTGGAGGCTGCGATCAAGCAGTACCACGAACTGAAGGCCATGGAGCCTACCGCTTACGATTTTGGCGAAGACGAGCTCAACGGCCTTGGTTATCAATTACTGGAAATGAAGAAATTCAAAGATGCGATTCGCGTCTTTGAATTGAATGTCGAACTATATCCCTCCTCTTACAGCACCTACGACAGCCTAGGTGAAGCATACATGGACAATGGCGATAAAGACCTCGCCGTCAAGAACTACAGGAAGTCGCTAGAACTAAATCGAGCAAATGAAAATGCCAAGAAGATGTTGAAACAATTGACCGCTCAATGACATGTCTTGCACGAAGCTAGTTCCCGGCCGGAAAGCGCCTCAAGCCGGTTGGCGGGCAGTGTGGAAGATATCGCCAGTCAGTGCGACTCTCGAAAGTAGAGGCTGCAATGAGCGCCTTTCGAACAATGTTGGGATGCGCATGTCACGCGGTTATCACTTAGGGCCGCGCAGTGCACTATATCGATAACGGGAAGGTGGTTCACTTGAACCGAAGAATCGTAGGTTTCCTGTTTTTGTTGATCTCTCTCGGCTTTTTTGCTCCGAACTTTAAGTCACAAGAGGGAACGGCGCTGAAACAGCCAGTCGCGCCGGTGCGCCCGGTCACTGACGATTACTACGGCACAAAAGTCGTGGACACGTATCGCTACATGGAGAACCTCAAAGACCCGGAAGTACAAGCGTGGATGAAGGCCCAAAACGACTACACTCGAGCCACGCTGGCCAGAATCCCGGGTCGCGAGAAGCTTCTCGAACGCATCCAGAAACTCGACGAGACGGTTCCGAAGGTTTTGCCACTCCGGTTGCCCGGCGATCTCTACCTGATCCAGAAGCGCCTGCCTACCGAGAACGTTTCCAAGCTCTACTTGCGCCAGGGGCTCAACGGGGAGGACAAGCTTCTGGTCAATCCCGAGAAGATCAGGCTGGCGGCAGCGATTCAAAACAAGGGCGCCAACGTAATAACGGGTTCATTGCCTTCGCAAGACGACAAGTACGTTGCCGTAGGCATTGCCCCGGGCGGGTCAGAGTTGACGGAGATTCATGTCTTCGAGACCTCTTCGGGCCACGAAGCTCAGGACGTGATCCACGGTGTCTACTGGGTAAGGGTAAGCTCGCCGAGTTGGCTCCCGGGTAATCGATCGTTTGTGTATGGCCGGCCGCGGAATCTGCCTCCCGGCGCGCCGGCGACTGAGGCCGATCAAAAGTCTCGCGTCTACTTGCACGTCCTAGGAACAGATCCCTCGAAGGACCCAGCCGTGTTTGGTTACGGCGTGGTGCCGGCGATTCAGGTCGACCCGCGCTACATTCCATCTGTTGCCATCCCGCTGGACTCCGCGTATGCGATCGGAACAATCCACATCGGTGTCTCGGGGAACCGCTCGTTTTACGTCGAGGCAGCAGCCGATTTGAGAAAAACGAACACAGCGTGGCGCAAGGTTGCGGATTTTTCCGACGATGTAAGCGACGTCGAAGTGCATGGCGATGATCTCTACCTGCTGACCTACAAGAATGCTTCGCGCTACAAGGTTATTCGCACCGATGCTCGCAAGCCCGACCTGGCGTCGGCCGAAACCGTCGTTCCGCCGAGCCAGGCGGTGGTCACGGGGATAAACGTCGCCCAGGATGCACTCTACGTGCAATTGCAGGACGGCGGCATCGGCCGTGTATTGCGCATTCCCTATGGCTCGAAGCCTCAAGCGCAAGAGATCGCTCTGCCGTATAGTGGGACCGTTTTCATGGTACAAACGAATCCCCGCCTGCCCGGTGCGCTGCTCGGGATGGGGTCCTGGACTAAAGCGGATAGCGTTTATTCCTATGATCCTGAGACCAAGCGGGTGACCAATACGAAACTTCAGCCGACCGGTCCTGACGATAACCCCACCAATATTGAGTCGACTGAGGTCAAAGTGCGCAGCTACGACGGTACTTTGGTACCGCTTTCCATCGTTTACCCGAAGGGCGTGAAGCTCGATGGGTCGAATCCTACGCTGCTGGGTGGCTACGGCGCGTACGGCCTTGCGCGCCCTCCCCACTTCGATCCGGCGTTGGACCTCCCGTGGTATGAACAGGGCGGAATATATGCGGTCTGCCATGTGCGCGGCGGCGGGGAATATGGCGAGGAGTGGCACCTGGCGGGCAAAGGGCCGACCAAACCCAATACCTGGCGGGACTTCATCGCTTGCGCCCAATATTTGATCCAACACAAGTACACTGCGCCAGCGCGCTTGGCTGGCACAGGCACGAGCGCGGGTGGCATTCTGATTGGCCGGGCGATTACTTCGCGGCCGGGCCTCTTTGCCGCGGCCATTGACTGGGTCGGACTATCGGACACGCTGCGCGGGGAGACCGGTGAGAACGGCGTGGATAATATCCCCGAGTTCGGCAGCGTGAAGACCAAGGCAGGTTTCGAGGCGCTCTATGCCATGAGCGCCTACGCCCATACCAAAGATCAAACGCCTTATCCGGCAGTCTTGTTTATGACCGGCGCCAACGACCCACGAGTGGACCCGTGGCAAATGGACAAGATGGCGGCGCGCCTCCAGGCCGCGACATCGAGCGGCAAGCCTGTGCTGCTGCGGGTCAGCTACCGCGGCGGTCACGGTCTTATAGGCGGCACGGAAGCACAGTTCCAGGAAACGCTGGCAGACCAATCGAGCTTCTTGCTATGGCAACTGGGCGACCCGGATTTTCAGCCGAAGAGAGGAAAGCAATGAGAAGCAGAACTTCGCTCCTCTTCGCAGGAGCCTTCGCGCTGGCCATGCGAGGCCAGTTCCCGGCCGGAAGCGCCTCCAGCCAGTTGGCGGGCAGTGTCGAGGCTATCGCCATTCAGAGCGACTTGCGAAAGTAGAGGCTGCAATGAGCGCCTTTCGAACAATGTTGGGATGCGCATGTCGCGCGGCTATCACTTAGGGCCGCGCAGTGCACTACATCGATAACGGAGAGGAGGTTCACTTGAACCGAAGAATCGTAGGTTTCCTGTTTTTGTTGCTCTCTCTCGGCTTTTTTGCTCCGAATGTTAAGTCACAAGAGGGAACGGCGCTGAAACAGCCAGTCGCGCCGTTGCGCCCGGTGACGGACGATTACTACGGCACGAAGATCGTGGACAACTATCGTTACATGGAAAATCTGAAGGATCCCGAAGTCCAGAAGTGGATGAGAGCGCAAGCTGATTACACGCGAACGGTGCTCGATGGTTTACCCGGGCGCGCCGCTCTATTGGCGCGCATCAACGAACTCATCCATTTGCAACCTGCGGTTGTCGCCGACATGCAGATCGTCGCTGGTCACTACTACAGCCTGCAAATTCCGGCTGGGGCACAAACTGCAAAGCTCTACGTGCGCGATGGTTTTAAGGGCAAGGACCGAGTGCTCCTTGACCCTGAACAGCTTTCTGATCCCCAAAACACTCACTTTTCAATTTCGTTCTATGCACCTTCCCCAGACAACCGTTACGTCGTCTACGGTCTGTCCGCAGGCGGTTCCGAGAATGCGGTGCTACATGTGCTTGACATAGTGAGTAGCAAGGACACTGGTGAAACCATTGACCGCGCCCGATTTGCCCACCCGAGTTGGCGGGATGGACGCTCCTTCTATTACACCCAGTTGCAACAAGTTACTCCGAACATGCCCGACGCCGCGAGATACCAAAAGTCAGTCAGCCGCTTGCACGTTGTCGGCGCAAATCCAGATTCAGACTCCACAGTATTGGGTTTTGGTGTCAATCCAACAATTCCGCTGTTGCCGGAGGAAGGCCCGACCGTCTATGCCGCGCCCGGTACGAACTACGCCGTCGCGGTCATCGACCGCGGCGTGGAACAATCGAGGCGAGTGTACGCGGCGCGGCTGAGCGACGCCACTGGACCGAACATCCATTGGGAACCAATCGCAGCGAACTATAATGACGGAATAATTGCCTGGAAACCAGCAAGCGCCGGCGCATTGCCCACTCAGGGTGAAACGCTCTATATGATCTCGCGGCGAAACAGTCCCAACGGGGAGATCGTGAGTTTCGATCTGAGCCATCCTGGCCCCGCAACGCCGATCACCATTCTCCCCCCCGGCAAGCTGCCAATTGAGGCGATCCAGTGTGGTCGCGATGCGATCTACATTCAACTGATGGACGGCGGAGCGGGCCGACTAGTACGCTTGGCATTCGTCGATTCGCCCCACCCGGTATCGGTGGACCTGACCTTTCCAGCAGGGGTTTTCGATGTCTTGACAGATCCCATGTCTGGCGGTGCGGTGCTGCACGTAGGAGCTTGGACTCGACCGCTAACCTATTTGCGTGTCGAACCAGGTGCGGAGCGGGCCAGCGATACACAATTCCAGCCATTAAGTCCGCTCGACAGCGCCGACGATCTTGAAGTGCAGGAAGTCAAAGTCAGGAGCTGGGACGGTACGGAGATTCCGCTTTCCATCAGATTCAAGAAAGGTCTTGTTTTGGATGGCAGCCACCCCACCCGGCTGCTTGGGTACGGCGCCTATGGAATCCCAAGAACTCCGTCATACCCTTCGCACTGGCGCGCCGCGCTCGAGCACGGCGTCATCTTTGCCGATGCGCATGTGCGCGGCGGTGGCGATTACGGGGAAGCATGGCATCAGGCTGGCTACAAGCTTACGAAACCAAACACGTGGCGTGACTTCATCGCTTGCGCCGAGTATCTAATCGCCCATCACTACACCCGCCCGTCCAAACTGTTCGGCGTAGGCGTCAGCGCGGGCGGCATCTTAATTGGGCGGGCCATCGAAGAGCGGCCGGATCTCTTCGCCGCAGTGATCGCGGATGTGCCGATCGCCGACATGCTTCGATGGGAGACCACCGCGAATGGCGAGGGTAATGTGACGGAGTTTGGCAGCGTCAAGACCCAAGAAGGGTTCGAAGACCTTTACGCCATGAGCCCGTACGCACACGTTCGGGATGGAGTGAAGTATCCGGCGGTGATGGTCGCAACTGGGTTCAACGACAAGCGCGTCGAGCCCTGGGTACCCGCCAAATTCGCGGCGCGCTTGCAGGTCGCTACCGTGAGTGGCAGACCGGTGCTGTTACGAGTCGATTACGAAGCGGGCCACGGCTTCATGGGGGCCACAAGAAGCCAGCTAGCCGAAGCCTTCGCAGATATCGTCAGCTTTGCGCTGTGGCAGACCGGCGATACTGATTTTCAGCCGAGCAAGAAATGATCGAGTGTCCCACACAACGGAACTCCCGAAAACGCAATCTGTGTTGACGCAAGTGGGCGGAAAAACGGTCTACGACGCTGGCGTTTTGCGCTAGTAAGGAATGCAGGTTCGGGGAGGAGCCATGAAGCGAGATCTGGTGGTTGCTGTGGTGGCGATTGTGGCGCTGGTTTCGGTAGTTCGTTCCGCCCCAGCACAATCGGGCAGGACACTCTCGCCCGAAGTGCAACGCTTCGTGCGCGTTTCCGCGCCGGTTGTGGCGTTGACGCATGTGCGCGTGATCGACGGCACCGGCGAGGCGGCGAAGGAAAACCAGACCGTCGTCATCGCGGGCGAAAAGATTCAATGGCTGGGCGATGCCAGCACGGCGAATGTCCCGTCTGGCGCGCAAACGCTGGACCTGGCTGGCTACACGGTGATCCCCGGGCTCGTTGGCATGCACGAGCACATCTTCTATCCCTCCGGCCGCGTTCCGATCTACAACGAAATGGCGTTCAGCTTTCCGAAGCTCTATCTCGCTGCGGGCGTAACGACGATTCGAACGGGTGGAAGCCTCGAACCCTACACCGACCTCGAATTGAAGCACCTGATTGACTCAGGGAAGATGGCAGGACCGGAGATGTACGTGACGGGGCCCTACCTCGAAGGCGAGGGCGCCTTCACTCCGCAGATGCATGTGCTGAAAGATGCGGATGACGCGCGAAGAACCGTGAACTACTGGGCCGACGAGGGTGTCACGTCGTTTAAGGCGTACACGAACATAACGCGCGCCGAGCTGGCAGCGGCAGTTGAGGTAGCTCACAAGCGCGGTCTGAAAGTGACGGGGCATCTCTGCTCGGTCGGTTTCCGCGAGGCGGCGGCGATCGGAATTGACAATCTGGAGCACGGGCTCTGGGTGGACACGGAGTTTGTCCCCGGAAAGAAACCGGACGTTTGTCCCTCGCAACGCGAGACGGCCACAACCATGGCCGGGCTCGACCTTGATAGTGCTCCGGTGCAAGCCATGATTCACGATCTTGTCGAGCATCACGTGGCGATCACCTCGACGCTCGCCGTTTTCGAGACGATGGTGCCTAACCGGCCGCCCCTCGACCAGCGGGTTCTGGATACGATGCTCCCCGAGGCGCAAGTAGACTACCTCAAGAATCGAATCAGGCTCAGCTCCAACCCGGCACAGATCGCGATGGCCACCGTCTTCAGGAAGGAGATGGACTTCGAGCGCATGTTTGTCAAGGCCGGCGGAACTTTGCTGGCCGGCGAAGACCCCACGGGCGGCGGCGGGATTCTGGCTGGATTTGGCGACCAGCGCGAAGCGGAGCTGCTGGTTGAAACCGGGTTCACGCCCATCGAGGCGCTGCGAATCTACAGCTACAACGGAGCCGCATTTCTTGGCCAGGAAGACCGACTTGGGACTATCGCGCCAGGGAAAGCGGCCGACCTCGTCGTGATTCACGGCGACCCCTCACAGCACATAGCGGACATCGAGAAGGTCGAAATCGCGTTCAAGGACGGCATCGGGTACGACTCGGCGAAGCTGATCGAGGCAGTGCGCGGATCCGTTGGGCTGCACTAATCGCGCAATTTGCGAATCACGATTTGAAGGGGACGATTCGATGAAAACAATGCTGGGAATCGGGCTAACCCTAATCGTTGTTCTGACCATTTGGGTTGCCTGCTTTGCAAGAGAGCGCGGCCAGTCGCTGACTAAGGCGCCGGAACCTTCCGTCGACTTGCAGTCTCTGACCAAGGCGCTTTCGGGTGAGTGGTCCCTCAGTGTGAAGTTTGAGGCGGACGCCTCTATGCCGAACGGGCTCGTCAACACCGGAGAGGAAACTTGGCGAGCAGGTCCGGGCGGATACACATTACTGGAAGAGGAGCATTTACGGTTCCCCCAGGGAGATGGCTTTCTGCTGGGAATTATCTGGTGGAACAAGACTACAAAGACGTTGCAAGGAATGGAATGCCAAAACTTGCTCCCTTACACGTGTGATGTAAAGGGTGCGCAGAATGACATCACCATGAGCTGGGATGGCAAACAGTACGTCATCGACGAAATCGAAAAGTCAAAGAGCGGCCAGAAATCTTTGTGGCACGAGGTTTGGTCGGATATCACTCCGACCTCGTTCACGCAGACCGGAGAGTACGGACCGCCGGGGGGTGAGCGGAAGCGATTATTCACGATTCACGCTACAAAGGTGGCAGGGGCGCGCACGAACAAGATAGTGGGGCTTAGTGCCGAAGGCTATGCGGATTTGCACGCCGAGCCGCCGGCACCGGAGATGCAAAGCCTCGCAAGGACACTTGGAAGCAAGTGGTCTACAACATACGTGCTTGAGCCCGGTGGCATGTCTCCAACTGGAGGTGGCGGCACGGGCGAAGAGGATTGGCGAATCGGGCCCGGCGGGTATGTCCTAATGGAAGAGGAGCACGTACACACTCCCATTGGAGAAATGTATCTGATCGCGTTTCATTGGTGGGACAAGAACACAAATAGTCTGCGCGGGATGCTCTGCAACAATTCCGGCCCCGCGGCCTGCGATTTCAATACTTACAGGTCACTGAAGTGGGATGGAAAACAGCTCACGATCGACATGCAGTTCCCGCAAGACGGCAAAACAATGCAGGGCCACGTGGTGTGGTCTGACATCACTCCCACTTCCTTCACGGAAACGGGCGATATGGGCGAGGTCGGCGGCCCGCTCAAGAAAGCGCTAACCATCCACGGGACAAAGGTTGCGGAGGTCGTACAAAGCCCGTTTGCGGGAACGTGGAAATCCGAAAACCCTGTCCCCTCGCCCGGCACCATCACGTACGCGAAGTCGTCTACAGGCGGCGAGCACTATTCCAACAATCGAAACAGCGAGTATGACTTCGCGATTGACGGCAAGGAATATCCGACAGATCGCCCAGCTTCGACTGTAGCTTGGGTCAGCACAGGGCCATCTTCGTGGGATTGCGTGGAAAAAATCAGGGATAGAGTGACTAGAAAAATACATTTGGTGCTGTCTGCTGAAGGACAGACCCTCACGATGACTTACACCTGGTTCAATCCTGCAAATCGAACGGCGAACGGGTCCAGCGTTTACGCCAGAGTCTCCGGTGGGTCGGGGCTGGAGGGGTCTTGGAAGATGCTGAAGAGAATCGAGGAGCCCGATACGATGACCATCGCTTTTCCCGTGCCAGGTCAAATGTACATTTACGTCGATCCCATCGACAACACCTGGGCTGGTCCGACCGACGGAACCTTCATGGCGGTGCAAAGTCCGATGTCGCCTTCGGGAATGACGACCGCCTTTCGGATTGCGGGACCTCGAAAAATGACGTCCGAGACAAAACTTGGAGACAAGACTCTTTACCTCGCCACCCTCGAAGTTTCGGAGGACGGCAACACTTTGACGCGTACTACCTGGGCGCCGGCAAAAGAAGATCAAAAAACAGTGCTGACGTTGAAGAAACAGGAGTAGGGCGGATTCGAGGTAGTGTCTCGACAACTCCAAATAGGGAGCATTGTCCAAAGGAGGGGGAACCAATGGATAGAAGAGCATTTCTTGCAGCGACCGCGAGTGCTTCGGTCAAAGGGTTCTCTCTGAGTTCGGCGGCCGTTTCGCAAGTCTTCGCAGATGTAAATCAGGCAACCAACGAGGGAAATGCCCGGCGGCCGGTGTTGGTGCGGTCCGGCTTCACCCGCACATCCGACGGTACCGATGAGCGCGCACCCTCGCCGTCAGGGATGTTCGACACCGAGGTCGTTCGTTCGTCCGACTCCGAGGCGCGGCTTGCTATCTTTGTGTTTCCTGCGGGAGACCATCACCCATATCGCGGCGCCCCTCTTCACGTGCATCACGAGCAGGATGAGTGGCTTTACATCTTGGCGGGCGAGTTCGTTGCCGAAGTAGGCGGCAAGCGCATGCGCCTGAAACCTGGCGATTCCTTGCTGATGCCCATGAAAGTGCCACACCGCTGGAGTGTGGCGCAGGAACAGCGCTGCGGCGCCGTTCACCTTTATTCGCCCGCCGGCTTGATGGAGATGGATTGGGCGGCCGTTGCGCAAGACACAGACCCTAAAAAACGGGAAGCGCGCAAGGCGGAGTTCGAAAAGCACGGCTTGAAGCTGCTTGGAGGGCCGCTCAATAAGGAAGAAATCGACTGCACGGAACCTGAAGATTCCAGCTTTCGAGCAAGGTGAAAAATGGCCAGCAGATCACTTCCCATTCGCAAACACACGGACGATTTCTTCTTTGCCTCGATGGCCGTGCTTATTCTCTTGACTGTCTTCATCGGATTCGCCCGGAGCTACTTTTTGGCGGGCGTTTTTCACGCCCACTTGCCGAGTCTGCTCGTCCATTTCCACGGAGCAATCTTTACGTGCTGGATTCTCCTGTTCATTGCGCAGATAACTCTTGTCTCTTCCAATCGAATCAGATGGCACATGTTGCTTGGCATTTTCGGGGTCATTCTCGCGGTTCTCATGGTTTTTGTCGGATTTGCGACCCTCATCGCCGTAGTACGGCGCCATGCAGTCTTCGCCATGGGATTGGATACGTTGTTTGCCGGCGATGTTCTGCAACTGTCCAGCTTCGCGGTGCTGGTCGGTTGGGGTTTTCTGGCACGCAGAGATGGACCCGCGCACAAGCGACTTATGATCTTGGGGACCGTCGCGCTCTTGGGGCCCGCCTTGGCGCGCTGGCCCTTCGCATTTGCGCATTCGTTCACGGCCTTCTTCTCTTTGCTCGACGCGATCCCGATCTTGCTTATCGTCTTCGACCTTCTGTCGGTGCGAAGCGTTCACCGGGCAACCATCTGTGGCGTTCTGCTCTTGCTCGCGATGCAGTTTTCGATGATTCCGCTCGGCCACTCCGCAATTTGGCATCAATTCACGCTTTGGGTTCAGAATTTTTGAAGGTCCTGAACAATGCAAAACGGGAGGGAACAATGATCAAGACATGGCGCATAGGAGTTCTGGCCACGGCCGTACTTACAATCGCTCTGTTAGTCGCGATGCCGCTCTCTGGGGCGGCCCAGGTCGGTCCGGGCTACAGCATCGAAATGAGCCGCATGATCCCGATGCGCGATGGCGTGGAGCTTGAGGCGTGGATATCGAAGCCGGACAAGCTCATGGGCAAAGCGCCTACCGTGTTGGAATTGACGCAATACGACATCGATGGCGGTAGGCGTCGCGACTTCTCCGCATTCGTCAAGCGAGGATTTGTATTCGTGCAGGCCTATGTGCGTGGCCGAGGTAAGTCGGGAGGAGTCAAGACTGACAATCTTGGTCTGCAGGTCGGGCGCGATGGCTACGACGTTGTGGAGTGGATTGCCAAGCAGCCATGGAGTGATGGACGAGTCGTTATGTACGGCGGCTCTTTCGTGGGCATGACGCAATGGCGCACAGCTGCACAGCACCCCCCGCATCTGGCAGGAATAGCTCCCTATGTACCTATCTATCCTGGGTGGGACATCCCGAATACCAACGGAATCCCCCAAGCCTGGACGACGGTCATTTTGGGCATTACAGCGGGTCGTTCGTATAACGAGGGTTTCGTCGCCAATCAGGACTATTGGATGGGGAAAATGCTCGAAGAGTACGCGGCCTATCGCCCCTTCACACAGCTTTATTCGGCGATTGGCATTGAAGCGAGCGATTGGTGGATGCTTGACGAACATGGCGACAAGAAACCAATGTTGAACGTCTGGATGGATCATGTTGGTGATGAAAGTTTTAATCTTGCGGCCGAACCGAAAGCAGAGGACTTCAAGCAGATGACATTCCCCGTGCTCACAGCCACGGGTTTCTTCGACGACGATCAGCCGGGCGCGTTACGCTACTACCGTCGTTACATGGCCGACGCACCGGCAACAGCGGCGGACAACGCTTATCTCGTGATTGGGCCTTGGGATCACGGCGGGACGCAACATCCTGCAAAAGAAATCCTGGGACTAAACATTCCTGAAGCCGCAGTCATTGACATGAACAAGTTGCGCGCTGATTGGTACGACTGGGTGCTCGGACGCGGCCCTCGTCCCGGATTCTTGCGCGACAAGGTGACTTATTTCATGCTCGGAGCCGACGAATGGAGGTCGGCCAAGTCGCTTGACGCAGCCTCCTCTGGAAAGACTTTCGACCTCTTCCTTTCTGCGCCCGAAGGCACGCCCAGGGACGTTTTCCATTCCGGGTCCCTGGTGGAACATCCAGCGCATGCGGAACCTCCGTCAACCATCGTCAGCGATCCTCACGAGCTGCCTGAACTCGAAGTTGCGAAGTATTTGTACGACGAAGGCTTGACCACCGAATTTCGGGACTATCAGAAGAGAGCCATCGTCTTTCACTCCGAGCCATTCACGCACGACGTGGAAATTGCAGGGCATATGAAGCTGAAGGTAACGGTTCAATCTGACGCCGCGGATTTCGATCTCTGGGCTCAGATCCTCATGATTCAACCAGACGGGTCAACGATTCGTCTGGGAGAAGACATACGTCGGGCGAGGTTTCGCAACAGCTTCTTCAAGCAAGAACTCTTGAAGCCCGACCAAATCGTCGAGATTCCCTTTGAATTCTTTTGGATGGCGCGGCGAATCCCTGCTGGAGCGCGATTGCGTCTCACCATCGCTCCGCTCAATTCCGCGGCCTATCAGAAAAACTACAACACCGGCGGACGGATCGGCTACGAGAAAATCGAGGACGCGCGGATCGCTAACATCAAAATCTTTCACGACGGAGAGCATGCCAGCTTTCTGGCACTGCCCCTTGCCTCGTCGGTTCAATAGAATCCGTCGGAGAGTCTTGAAGTTGGAAGGAGGATCATGCCTAGAGCGCTTCTGTATCGGAATTTGGATCGGCACCGAGTTGTGGTGATTTGTCTACTTGGAATTTGGCTTGGTGCCCCCTGCGGGGCACAGGTCGCCGCGCCAGTGGAACCTGCGGAATCTGTCCAAAAGCTTGGGTTGGATTTCTGGGAGTGGCGCACAAGATATGCACCCTTTACTTGCGACGACGTGCCCCGTATCGAGCATCCTGGAGGGCGGCGCGATTGGTCCTCGGCGTCGATTGCGAACAGACGAAAAGACTTGCAACGATTCGAATCACGTTTCTTGTCCATGAAAAGCGCGACTTGGTCCGTACCTGCGCAGGTTGACTACAGATTGCTCGGCTCGGCTCTAGCGCGAGTTCGCTGGGAATTGGACGTAAATCCCAGATGGAGTCGCGACCCGAATTTCTACATCGAGCAAACCGTGACGCCTTTGCTTGAGTTCATAGCCGTTCCGGGACCTTACAATGAATCACGAAGCGCTGAACTCTTCGAAAGAATCGATAACATACCGTCCATCATCGCCGCAGCCGAGAAAAACTTGAACGCTCCTCCAGCGCCATTTGTGAAGGCTGCTATTGAATCGCTCTCAGACATAAGAGCCCACTTGCGTAGCATGGCCGGCAGCATCCAGCCGGTAACTAAGCTCGGCAAAACGGATTTGGATAGCGTGGTCGGGCGCGCGGCAGATTCGCTAGAACAATTCCGCTTGTGGCTTCAGAAGCTTCTCCCCACTTGCTCACCACATTTTGCTATCGGGCGCGAAGCATACACTTTTTTCCTGCACAAGGTTGCTTTGTTGCCATATTCGCCCGAAGAGCTGCTTGCGATCGGCCAGCAAGAAACAGCACGCGCATTGGCCTTTATAGTGTTGGAGACGCAGCGAAATAAGGCGGTACCTCAACTTCAACTCCTGCCCAACACAGAAGCCTGGGCCAAAAAGGAGGCCGATGATGAAGAGGAGATACGTGACTTTATAAAACAGCGAGGAATTCTAACGGTGCCGGAATCTATGCAGCATTACACCTTTCGACAGACTCCAGCTTACGTAAAAGCATTGAGCGCGTTTGGCGAAACCGACGATTTCACCTCGGTTACGCGACTCCGCGAAAATGGCGTTCGATACATCGACCCGCCATCCTCTGACTTGGGTTTTTTCTGGGGGGCATCGGCGAAGGACCCGCGGCCGATCGTTGTACATGAAGGTGTTCCCGGTCATTACTTTCAGTTGGCACTGTCGTGGGCCAATAAAGACCCAATCCGTCGCCATTTTTATGATTCATCCCCAAACGAAGGCCTGGGTTTTTACAGTGAAGAAATGCTGCTGCAATCCGGCTTGTTCGATGACAGCCCTCATTCAAGGGAAATCGTTTATAAATTCATGCTGTTGCGAGCAGTGGGAATCGAGCTCGATGTCAGACTGGCCCTAGGGGAATTCACAATCGACCAGGGCGCGGCATTTCTTGATGAGACGGTAGGTCTTGGCCGCGAAATGGCGACGGGTGGGACCACGATGTTCGCGCTTACACCGGGAGTGCTGGTAGGTTATCAAACGGGCAAGACGGACATCTTGCGCTTTCTAGGCGACGCGAAGCTGAAACAAGGCGATGACTTCGATCTTCGCGCATTCCACGATTTCTTGTGGACCAATGGAAATGTGCCGATCGCCTTGCAGCGCTGGGAGTATCTTGGGCTGAAAGATAGCGTTGAGCGTCTTGATACATTCTCGGACGCCGATTCAGATAACCACGGGGCACACTAGTCCCATGTGAGTCAGGCTGCACCGCGAATTAATTCGGCGCGAAACGGTAGGACCAGCAAATTCGGATGGTTGCAGGCCCCCACAACCATCGAAATGCGACTTAGCTGAGGGTGGTTTATAGGGTTCCGGCATCTTACGGCAAGCGTCGCTCTAAAGGAAGCCCTATAACAACGAGGCTCGGTTTCTTCGGTCTAAGCAATGACGTGCTTTGAACAACGGGGAATATAGCGAACTCTCGAGGGTTTCTAGACCGATTGGTGAACCGATTGAATCTGAGCCGAAAAGGGTTTGCGTGGCTTGCGGTGCTCCTGATTGCTCTTGCGATCTTGCGTTCGGCAATCGCGACGCGACTCGATGGTTTCACCGTCGACGAACCCTATCACATCGTTGCTGGCGTCTCTTACGTAAAGTACCACGATTTTCGAATCAATCCGGAGCATCCTCCACTCGTAAAACTTTGGGTGGGCAGCGTCATTGCAGCGACCGGATTTCGTCTGGATTCACTTCAACAATTCAACGATAAGCCAGCCGAACGGAAGTTCACGCAACGTGCCGTTTTTAGGGAGAACGACCCTGATTCCGTGCAGAGGCGGGCGAGGGCAGCGATGTACGCCTTGAATGGCATTTTGTTGCTTGCCCTGGCATTTGCGCTGGAACGCGTATTCAACTCGGGCGTTTCCCTCGGCACGCTTCTATTCCTCGCCATTGACCCGACGGTTGCGGCGCACCTGCCCGTCGTTATGACCGATCTACCCGTGGCGCTGCTCTCAACAACCGCCGTCGTTCTCGCCGCAAGAGCTTTTCGCGAATGGATTTGGACCGACCTTGCGGCTTGCTCGGCATTTCTCGGGCTTGCTCTGACCGCCAAACATTCTGCGCCCGTCGTACTCCTGAGCGTAGCCCTCATTGGTGTCGCGCTTGCCATTGTCCAACCGCTGCGCTCGCCAAAGGACTCGCGATGGCCAAAATTTGTAAAGCTTGGTGCGGTGTTTGGCGGAGCAATAGTCATCTTATGGGCTTCCTATCTGTTCCGCTATTCCGAGTCTCCTTCTGGGCTGGAGTCGTTCAACCGCCCGCTGGTACAAAAAATCAACGACGTAGCTTCGCCCCGTTACCACGCAGTGCTAGCGACAATGGCCGCGACTCATGTGGTGCCCCGTGCTTATCTCTGGGGATTCGCAGACACCATCCGGGCGGGAATGGAGGGCCGGGAGAGTCCTAAGTTGTTTTTTGGCAAGCTATATCACTTCAAGGGCCCAAAATATTTCTTCCCCGCAATGATTGCTGTGAAAGTGCCCATCGGCCTAATCGCACTGGTGCTGCTCGGGCTGTTTCTCTTTTTCACTCGTCGCATTCTGCCGGACTGGTTCCTTCCTTGTGGAGTTGTGCTTTCAGTCGCGGTGCTGTTTCTGCTGGTTCTTTCTCAAGGAGCGACCTACGCAGGAATCCGACACGCTTTACCTGTGGTTATTCTGCTTTCCGTTTTTGCGGGCGTCGGCTTTGAGGCGGCGCTATCCTCCGAACCTGCGCAACTCAAGATTTTCGTAGCGCTCGGTCTCGTCGCTGCGGCCGCGTCAGCGCTGCCGCAGCTGCGGCCTTGGGAATACTTCAATGAATTTGCGGGTGGCACTGCGAATGCGTACAAATATTTCAGCGATGAAGGTGTGGATCTGCTACAAAGATCGAAAGAGCTCGAGGAATACTACAGGCAGGAGCTGAAACCGAATGGCGTACGGCCTGTATGTCTCTATTGGGTTTGGGACGAGGAAAAGGCCGCAAGAGGCATCGACTGTTTTGGTAGCGACGAGAAACGGGACCGCGGGCTCATGGAGCTCCCGAATAGGTCGGGAACCATCTTTGCCGCCCCGGCCGACTTTATTAGAAGTAGTTTTTGGGATAGTGCCGCCTTGCGGGAAGCAACTCCCGTAAAGCGGCTGGGGAATCTCTTCATCTTTCGAGGCAACTTTTACTTGCCCGGCCAAGCGGCCTCCGATTCTTACTGGCTCGGAATCAGCAAGATTTATGGCGAGAAAGGTGATGATGCGGAGGCGGAAAAAGCGTTTCGCCGCTCCGTGGAAGTTGACTCAACAGCCTACTTCGTTCACATTCAGCTCGGAAATCTCTATCTGAAGCGCGGCTCTCGCCAGGAATGTGTGCGCGCTTATTCGGATGCACTCAAGTATGCACCTGAGGAGCCCGGGCTTCGCTCTGCGCTTCAGAATCAGATCCAGCGGGTATCCCGCGAAGCTCTGGCAGGGGTCAGCCCCCTGCGCGACCCTTACATGGAATGATGTCTCAGGAAGAATAATTACCAACTGCAGGAAGACCTAAGTGCCACCCGCGAGAGGCGAGACATCGTCAGAGACCGATACGTGAACTCTACTGCCCGCTTACCGGAGATTTAGATTTGCCTGCAAAAGTGGCAGAGTCTGCCGATGAACTCTTGAAGCCCGATCAAATCGTCGCGATTCCCTTTGAATTCTTTTGGATGGCGCAGCGAATTCCTGCTGGAGCACGACTGCGACTGACTATCGCGCCGCTCAATTCCGCAGCCTATCAGAAAAACTACAACACCTGTGGCAGGATTGGCTACGAGAGGCTGGAGGACGCTCGTGTGGCGTACATCAAGGTCTTCCACGACGCAGAACACGCAAGCCAATTGACCCTACCGCTTGCGGCACTCGTCTCAACTCTACACTCCAATGAGAATGCCATGAGACGATCGTCGGTTTCGCGTCGTGAATTCCTTCGTTGCGCCGGCGCTGGCGTGGTTGGCTTGGATCTGCTGAAGTGAATCGGGCTTGCTGGAGTGAACTGCTACAGTGAGACAGTCTGGTCGTACGCACATTGTTGACTGGCGATTTTCCGGCGCTCGTCCAGAAAAACTCGCAAATTCATTCGTAAACACTAGCCTTAGGGTTGTATTGACCGGGTTGACTGCCGCGTTCACGGGCCGGGCTCGCTGGCACTCGAAGGTCGAGGCTTCTGCCGCTCTGCGGCAGAGTCCATTTCTTGGTCCATTCATGGTCCAACAAATGTTACTTGGGGTTCCAAAGCGCGGTTTTGGTAGCCATCCGTGCCGCGTAGTTTCAAGCAGTTACCAATAGATGGTGCCTGTCACGGCAGAGGTCGCGAGTTCGAGTCTCGTCGTCCCCGCCATTCTTTCTAAAGCACTTAAGCGGATTTCATTGAAACCATCGAGGGCGCGAAAAGGGCACGTTGCGCGCCCTTTTTGTGCCCCTTTTCGGTGATCCACAGTCTCTTATCCAGCAGCGAGTGCCGGTCCATCCTTGTCGGAAGAAAAGAGCAGCGATATCACCGCCGCCTGCGCAGCATGCTTCGCGGGCGTTACTGCCTGCGTGTAAACGTCCAGCGTAGAGCGAAACGAAGAGTGCCGCAGCAGTTCCTGCATCACTTTGAACTCAGTCCCCACGCTCCGCAGCAGGGTTGAGTAGGTGTGCCGGAAAGTATGCCATCCGAATCGCTTCTGAATTCCAGCTCGTTGTGCCGCGGGACGTATGTATTTGCGCAAGATCGCCTGGCCCCAGTACGGTCTTCGGCCCCGATAGCGCTTGCTTGCAAAAACCCAGTCGTCGGGCTTGATGTAGGTACAATGTTTTCTCCACTGCATCAGCGCGTCCGCGAGAGTCGGATGCATTGGCACAGGCTTCTGCGATGATTCGGTCTTGCACGGGCCTACCACTCCGTACACGATGGAACGGATGACGCTCATCGTGCCTCGCTCGAAGTCGATATCGCCCCATTTTAAGCCGAATATCTCGCTCTGCCGCAACCCGGTTGATGCGGCAAGAAGGACTAACGTGCGTTCTCGAAGTGCCAGGCCGTCAATCAGCGCCTTGATTTCGGCGGGCTCCAGAGTGGCCGGTAGTGTTCGGCGTTTGGCGCTTTGGCGAACGAGATAGATTGGGTTGCGGTCAAACAGCTCATATCGGCAGGCATGATTGAAGAGAACGGACATCAGGTTTCGGATTTTGGCACAACTGCTCTTTGCTAATGGCAATCCGCGAAGCCAGGACTCGACCCGTATGGTTCTAACCTCAGCAAGCTGGCATTTCTTCCAATGAGGACGAATCCAGCGAGCCAAGTACGCCTTGTAGATTTTCTTTGTCGCGTGACTACGCCAAGTATTTTCCTTTGAAAGTTCGCGTTGCTCGAAGTGATCGCAGAGTTGAGCGATGGTCATGAAGCCAGAATTCGTTGTCCAAGCACCAGGGTTCAGCTCCAAAGTCAGTCCTGCGACCGCCAAGCGAGCAGTACTCTCATCACTGTATTGCTCGACCGTGCCGATAATTTTTTTGTGGTACAAACGCTTGCCCTTAGTGTCAGTTTCGGACCAGCGAAACTGCCAGACCGCCGAGCCTCGCTTACGATTGATTCGTTCCAGACATCCGCGCTGCATTTTTGTCCTCCTGTCCGCCGTTGCGGAGCAGAGCATTGTCAAACAGCGCGGATAAGGCGGGGCAGGCGAGTGAATTGCTTTGCGGCGGCAGTTGCTGGCAGACAGCAGAGACCTGCCCCCGTAACACATGTTTTCGTCAAGACTTACGCGATTTGCTGGGTCATTGGCTCGGAAGCCCTTGTCCCAGACTCCCGCAGTGCGCGGACATCTCTGATAGGTGGCTGGCCGAAGAAGCGGCTGTATTCACGATTAAATTGCGTCGGACTTTCGTAGCCAACCTCAAAAGCGGCGCTCGCCGCGTCCATACCGTTGTTTAGCATCAGGTTTCGGGCTGATTGAAGCCGCAATTGTTTTTGGTACTGAAGCGGGCTCATTGAAGTCAGCATCCGGAAATGGTGATGCAGTGTGGATACCCCCATACTGGAAAGCTCAGCCAGTTCCTCGACGCGCAAAGTCTTGGCATAGTTCGCCGAAATCCATTCGATCGCCTTGGCTGTGCGATGACTCTGATCACCGAGCGTTGCAATCGCGCGCAGACGGGCGCCTTCCGGTCCGCGCAGAATGCGGTAAATGATCTCGCGCTGAATCAGGCCGCTTAAGAACGGAATGTCCTCAGGACGGTTCAGCAAATCCAGCAGACGGCAGCATGCGCTCAGGAATTCCGGTGTCGTTTCTCCAATCGACATGGCGGGACTGTCAGACGGCGCGTCTGCGACATGAATCTCCTCACGGCTGAGAAGGTCTCGAACCATCGAGATGTCCAATTTGAGCGACAGCACGAGGCAGGGAGTTTCCTGAGTAGCCTCGGCAACCCAGCTCACAATCGGCAAATCGACGGCCGTTAAAAGGTAGTGCGCCGCGTCATAGACGAAGCTGCTTTTGCCAAGGTTCACATGTTTGCTTCCCTGGGCAACCACGATAATGCCAGGATGGTAAGTGGTCCGGCACGGAGGGGTGGGGGCGTTGCGCTGGTGCAGGCTCAAGCCCGGAATCGCCGTTATCCGATTCTCTTCATTGCCAATGAGAGAGGCAATCTTGCGCGCCAGGTCGGTGCGCAAGGGTAGCGCCGGGTCTGTTTTGCTCATCATGATTTGTGTTCTGTTCTTCATGCCTCAAGCGTGTTCAGCATCCTCCCCAAGATAGTCCTCTGAGCGAGGGCATGCCAGCTCATTCTCGTTCTACAAGAGAAATAGGCAATAAGTAGGCAGGATCGGGCTACCGCCCTGCGGCATATGGCTCCTATTGTCAGGTCAGATAAACGTTAGGCAGGGGAAGTACATGAAGAAGCGCACACTGGAAAAAAACAACCTGGAAGTCTCGGCTCTGGGATTTGGCTGCAAGAATATAGGAGACTGTCATGAATAAAAGAACATTAGGAAGCGGCGGATTGGAAGTCTCGGCTCTGGGGCTCGGTTGCATGGGGCTTAGTTTTGGCTACGGCCCGGCTACCGAAAAGAGCGAGGCGATTAAGCTGATCCGAGCCGCGTATGAACGCGGCGTAACGTTCTTTGATACGGCCGAGGCTTACGGTCCTTACGCGAACGAGGAACTGGTCGGGGAGGCGGTCGAGCCGTTCCGCAAGAATGTTGTCATCGCGACGAAATTCGGATTTAAGGAAGGCACTCCGTCAAAAGGACTGGATAGCAGGCCCGGCCGCATTCGCGAACACACGGAGGCGGCGCTGAAGAGACTGCGCACCGATGTAATCGATCTGCTTTACCAGCACCGTGTCGATCCCGAAGTGCCCATCGAGGAAGTCGCCGGGACGGTTAAGGACCTGATCCGCCAGGGCAAGGTAAAGCATTTCGGAATGTCGGAAGCAGGAGCCGAGAACATTCGCCGCGCACACGCCGTCCAGCCTGTCGCAGCGCTGCAAAGCGAATATTCATCGTGGTGGCGGGAGCCGGAGAAAGAAATACTTCCGACACTTGAAGAGCTTGGCGTCGGATTTGTGCCGTTCAGCCCTCTGGGCAAGGGTTTTCTTACCGGAGCGATCTCCGATAAGACGGAATTCGACAAGTCCGATTTCCGCAACATCGTCCCTCGTTTTTCGCAGGAGTCCCGCAAGGCAAATCAGGAGCTCGTCGATGCGCTCGGAAGAATCGCGGACCAAAAGAAAGCGACCAAGGCCCAGGTCGCGCTCGCTTGGCTGCTCGCTCAGAAACCGTGGATCGTGCCCATTCCCGGAACGACGAAGCTTCATCGTCTTGACGAAAATCTTGGCGCGGCAAACGTCACGCTGACAGCGGAGGACTTGAAGGAAATCCGCGACGCGGTTTCCGCGATTGACGTTCAGGGTGACCGGTATCCAGCGCACTTGCAGAGTCTCGTCAACCGGTAGCTGTTCGCCTGCTGGTGGCAAAAATCGCACGACCAGGAATGGAAAGGCAGTGATTACATGCGCGGAAAAAGCGGGAACAGTGTCGGGGTTATTAGGCGCCTGTTGTGTTTGCTGGCGGGCGTGGCGGCGATGAGTGTCGGCGCCGCCGCTCAGAAGAAACCTGATGTCGTGCGGACGGAAAGCGGCGAGTTGCAAGGAGTAGCCGACGGCGGCGTCGTGTCCTACAAAGGCATCCCGTTCGCAGCGCCCCCGGTCGGCGGCTTGCGATGGCGGCCGCCTCAGCCTGCGGCACATTGGACCAGCGTGCGCCAGGCGGCGGAGTTCGGCGCGGACTGTATGCAGGGACGGTTCGGCCCGCCGCCTCCGGCATCCGGCTCAGCTCCGGCATCTGGTGCGCGCCCTTCACCCGCAGCATCTGCGGAGCGGGCACCGTCGGAAGATTGTTTGTTCGTGAATGTCTGGAGTCCCGCCAGCGCCACGCCGGGAGCGAAGCTCCCCGTGATGTTCTGGATCTACGGTGGCGGTTTCGTTTTCGGCTCAAGCGCCTCACCCAACACATCCGGAGCACAGTTCGCTAAACAAGGCGTGGTGCTGGTTGCTCCCAACTACCGGGTGGGCCGCTTTGGGTTCTTCGCTTTCCCGGCGCTTGGCCAGGAACATCCTGATGAGCCCAAGGGTAACTACGCCTACATGGACCAGATAGCAGCCCTCAAGTGGGTGCAGAAGAACATCGCTGCGTTTGGAGGCGATCCGGGCAATGTCACAATTTTTGGATTCTCTGCAGGCGGTGTCTCGGTGCACAGCCTCCTGGCTTCGCCAATGGCGCGCGGCCTGTTCCAGAAAGCCATCGTCGAGTCCGGCGGCTCACGCGACAGCGTGCTCACCGCTCGGCCCATGAGCAGAGACGGGAGCGACCCAAACTATCCGGTGTCGGCTGAGACGATTGGGATCAACTTCGCGCGTTCGATGGGAATCGAGGGCACCGATCAGGCTGCACTGGCAAAGCTGCGCTCGCTTACCGCCGAAGAAGTCCTTCGCGGCGCGACGGCCCAACCGGGGGCCAACGCTCCATCTTACGAGACGACTCCGATCCTTGACGGGAAGCTCGTCACTGAGACTGCGGAGACCGCCTATAAAGCACACCGCCAGCCGCGTCTTCCAATCATGCTGGGAAGCAACAGTGCCGACACTGCAGGCAACCGAATCAAGGCGGCAACCAAGGAGCAGTTGTTCGCTCGCTTCGGACAGTGGAGCGCTCAGGCAAAGGCGGCCTATGATCCCGACGGGTCGGGAGACTTGGCTACGATGGTAGCGAAGGCCAACGACGACTTTGGGCAGGCTGAACCGGCCCGCTTCGCAGCGAGCGCTTTCGCAGCAAACGGTTCGCCCGCCTACCTCTACCGGTTCTCTTACGTTCAGACGGGGATGCGGGAAACGCTTCGTGCCGGAGCGCCGCACGGCGGAGAGATCGGCTTCGTGTTCGGCACCTTGGGCACCGGGGGCTTCGGTCCTCCAGTCCCGCCGACGCCTCAGGATATGGAAGTTTCCCGGCTGGCACAGAGCTACTGGGTTAACTTCGCCAGGACCGGCGATCCCAATGGTGCGGGCATGCCGGCATGGCCGCGTTATGACCCCAAGAAAGATTCGATTTTCGATTTCCGTCCCGATGGCACGGCTGGCGCTGGGCCTGATCCCTGGAAAGCGCGGCTTGACGTGACGCAGTTAGCGACCGAATCGGGGAAGCGTGCGGACTAGTGAAATCACTCGCGCGTGTAATGTTGAATCGGGAGCACCATCAAATCAGAAACCTCAGTCGGAGTAGGGATCATGATCACTCACAACCCCCTCCACGGATCCGGACGAGCGGATTTCCCGCATCCGGCTCTTGCCTTAGGTGACGACGCCCATGCGACGCAGAGGATAGGGATGACAGACGATAGGCACAGGCAGCCAGCGGTTGATGAGGCGCCGCATGCGATCCCAGAGTACGCGGCCGTTCTGGCTGCGCCTCGACAGCGCACGATGCCAGAGCCGTCCAACTTGGAATCGAAAGATCCACAGCGCGTTTTGGTTCAGGGGCACTCCGTAGTACCGGATGTGTCCGCGCACCACCGCTTGCAACCACTTGCCTACTTCGGGAACGGGTTCATGCATCCGTCGCTGAAGTTCGGCTTTCACCTCGTTCAGCTTCGTCTGCAGTCTCTTGCGGATCGTTTGCCGCAGCACCGTAAACCGTCCGTTACTCCTTTTCTTCACGCAGATGTGCGTAAAGCCAAGAAAGTTGAACGTCTCCGGTTTCCCTTCTCCACGCCACTGTCGTTGGTCGATCGCATACGGACCAAACTCCAGCAACCGCGTTTTCTCGGGATGCAGTTCCAGGTTGAACTTTCGCATTCGTTCCGTAAGTTCTGCCCGAAACTGATCGGCATCCGCTTTGCTGTTAAAGCCCACCACAATGTCGTCTGCGAATCGCACCACGATCACATCGCCGTGCGCGCGCTTCTGACGCCATGCTTGGACCCACAGGTCGAATACGTAATGAAGGTAGACGTTCGCCAAAAGCGGCGAGGCACTTCCGCCCTGGGGCGTCCCTTCCTCCACTCGTGTCCGTTTCCCATCCTCCAGCACGCCGGCATTCAGCCATTTCTGAATGAGCCGCACGACGCGCCGATCTGCAATCCGATGCTCGACGAACTTCACGAGCCATTCGTGGGACAGCCCATCGAAAAAGCCCTTGATGTCCAAATCGAGCACCCAGTTCACTTTTCTCGTCAGCAGTCCCGTGTACAGTGCATCCAGCGCTTGATGCTGGCTGCGCCCTGGCCGGAACCCGTACGAAAACCCGAGAAAGTCCGTTTCGTAAATGGCGTTCAACACCTCGACCGTAGCCCGCTGGACGATCTTGTCTTCCAGCACCGGCACTCCGAGCGGTCTTTGCCGCCCGTCGGTCTTGGCGATATACACCCTACGCACCGGCTTCGCTCGGTACGCTCCTCGCTTCAGCCTTTCGGAAAGGTCCTGGAGATTCCTCTCCAGTTCTTCTCCGTAATGCCGCCACGTCTCCCCGTCCACACCGGGCGCGGCTTCCTTCTTCAAACGGAAGTAGGCCATGCGCAGTGTTTCCAGGTTGTAGATGTGGTGCAGAAGCGCTGTGAACCGCAACTTCTTATCCTTTCCTGCTGCTTGACGTACCCGCTCCAGCGCACTGGGCGCGTCTTTCCGGCTCGGTGTCCGGGACGCGTTTTGCTGTGGCAGGTTCCCTTTGGCCAAACCCCTTCCCTCCATCCCCTCCTCCGCCGGTTGCCCGGCGTTGTTCAGGGACTTCCCAGGTACAGTGGGTCTGTCCGACTTCCCAGGTCCGTTCGTCATCGGCGTACGTCCTTAGACTTCCCGACACGTCCCAAGGCAACTGCGGCCTTGGGCGGACTTGGGATCTCCCGGTTCCCATGCGAGGTGCTTGCGTACGTGCACGGGGTCTCTGACCGCGCGGGACTCTGGCACACCTCGCGATATCGGTGCACCCGATGGGGCCTTCCGCTTTCTCCTACAGCGTCGGCGTCCCGGAGGAAGTTTCTTACGCGGCTGAATACCCGGCCCGCACATTCCCCTGTCAACGCTTCGACGCTGCCCTTGCGAGCAGCTCCGCATGACTCGGGGCCGATGTGGGTCGCTGATCCACTTTCGTATGACTTTTGCATTCACTACACCTCGCCGGTTTAACCGGCGCACAGGAGAAAATAAGGTATGCGAACAAAACTTCTATTCATTGCTTTCGCAATGAGTTTTCTTTTTATCCTTCCATCTCAAGCACAAACAACAGATTCAGGTTTCCCGAAAGGTGAGCTGTCCGCTGCCAAGAATCACACGGGGAAAATCTGGCTCAGTGAGCTGAACGTAGGAGACAGTACATTCGATCCCAGTATTGCCATGGCAACCTACGAGGCTGGTGCAAAGCTGGATTGGCATAGCCATCCGGGCGGCCAGGTTCTGCTGATCACCGAAGGGACCGGCTTCTATCAGGAACGGGGAAAGCCGGCGCGCATTGTTCACAAGGGAGACGTAATTAAATGCGCAGCGGGAGTCGAGCATTGGCACGGCGCAACACCAAGCGGTGGCTTTGCCTATCTGGCAGTGACGCCCACGCAAAAGGGAAAAACAATCTGGCTGGAACCTGTCAGCGACAAAGACTATAACGGCGTGAAATAGATTTCCGGTGCGATGTGCCCGAGTGCAGCGACACGATTTTCCAACCCACAACCCAACCCACAAATTGCGATGTCTTGTGCGACTTGGAGGTATTTTGGCAGTCCCCGCGTCGTTGTAAGTTGTTGTAGAACCGAAAACGGCTACGCTGTCACGGCAGAGGTCGCGAGTTCGACCCCAAGGGCAACAAGCATGCCGCGTTTTTTCATAGTGGCTCCGTTTGCTTGCAGAGCGTTCGCCGCCCCCGCCGCCGAGTTTCTCGACGATGCGGTAGTGCGAAATAGTCTGACCGACCATGATGGGCGTGGAGATTCAACCTGCCACGCTAGGCGCAACGAAGGTAAAGTCAACGAGCGGGGTCGAGGGGGCGTGGGAATGCCCGAACCAGCGTCGCCTTGGCTAAACCCAAGCGAATCAACCGCTGGTCAAAAAGGGCTTTCGCGCAAGCAGCCGCAAGCGAATGAATCTATTGACCCGGAAGTCTCCATTTTCAATGGTTACAGGGAATACCTTCTGAGCCACCAGCCCTGTTGGCTTTAGTTGCCTCGAATAACACTTCCTGACACAATGTCTTGTCTGGGCAGCCTGATACGCGGCTTAAGGCAGTTGGTGCAGAAACTCCATGGCAACCAGTCCGCCCCGTCGAGGTCAGCCGCCCAAATGGGCGGACACGAGTTTCTGCTCGCTGCTGGAAGCTGCCCCTGATGCCATGCTAGTGGTAGACCGGGCAGGAACAATTGTTGTTGCTAACGAACAGGCGGAAAAGCTCTTCGGATACGGCAATGACGAGTTGATTGGACGATCAGTCGAGTCGCTAATTCCCCCAAGGCTTCGCGCCGAGCATCCGAAACATCGCGGAAACTTCTTCGGTGATCCACGCGTGCGACCGATGGAGGCAGGCTTAGAACTCTTCGCCCTGCGCCAAGATGGTACCGAATTTCCCGTAGAAATCAGCCTCAGCCCCTTAACCAACGAAGCTGGCACTTTTATCGTCAGTGCAATTCGTGACGCGACGGAGCGTCGTCGCGTAGAGGAACTGAAGAAGGCAGAAGCGGTGCTGCGCGAAACCCGCGAAAGCGAACAACGTTTCCGGCTCGTCGCGGACACCGCGCCCGTGCTGATCTGGATGTCGGGCACCGACAAGCTCTGCACCTACTTCAACAAGCCTTGGCTGGACTTCACCGGGCGATCCATGGACTCCGAGCTTGGGAACGGCTGGGCAGAAGGTGTCCACCCGGAGGATTTGCGGCGGTGTCTCGACACCTACACGCACTCTTTTGATCGTCGAGACAGATTCAGGATGGAGTATCGGCTCCGTCGTCACGACGGAGAGTATCGCTGGATTCTTGATGTTGGTGTGCCGAGATTCAATGAGGATGGTTCTTTTGCAGGTTACATTGGAATCTGCGTTGATGTTAACGAGCGCAAACGGACGGAAGAGGCACTGCGCGAGAGTGAGACGCGGGAACGGAAAAGAGTAACGGAGTTGGAAGCGATACTGGATGCGGTGCCGGTGCCAATTCGTATCGCGTACGACACCGCGTGTGGGCGGATGACGGGCAACCGTGCGGAATACATACAGTCGCGTGTGCCTCCGGGCAACAATTGTTCGTTGAGCGCGCCTCCCGGCGAGCGACCCAAGTACCGGCTCATGGAGGATGGGGTGTGGGTTGCGGCGGATGCGCTGCCGATGCAGCAAGCGGCGGTCACGGGAAAGCCGGTGTATGGACGCGCACTGACCATTGTGTATGAGGATGGCACGAAGAGGCTAACGGTGGAAAACGCAGTTCCTCTGCTGGATGAGGCAGGCAAGCCGTGGGGAGCGGTGGGGACATCGATCGACCTGACAGAACTGAAGCAGGCGGAACAGGCACGGCGCGAAAGTGAGGATAAACTTCGACTTCTTCTCGACTCGACTGCCGAAGCCATTTATGGGATTGATCTCGAACATCGATGCACGTTCTGCAACCCCGCCTGCCTCCGCAGTTTGGGATACGAGCACATTGACCAAGTCCTCGGCAAGAATACGCATGATCTGACACATCACACTCGGTCGGATGGGACATTGTTCCCCGTACAGGAGTGTCGAGTTCACCGGGTAATACGAACTGGGGAAGGAGTCCACGCGGAGGACGAGGTGTTCTGGAGAGCGAACGGAACGAGTTTCCCCATTGAGTATTGGTCGTATCCGCAGCGCCGAGGGGAGGAGGTTGTTGGGGCAGTGGTGGCGTTTATCGACATCACCGAGCGCAAACTGGCGGAAGCTGCGCTCGCCAACGTGAGCCGCAAGTTGATCGAAGCACAAGAGCAGGAACGTACCCGGATTGGCAGAGAGCTTCACGACGACATCGGTCAACGTCTCGCAATGTTGGCTATCGAGTTACAACAACTCCATGAAAACTCTCTCATTCTGCCTGAAGTCCGCAGCCGTATGGACGAACTCCGGAAGCAAACCTCGGAGATTGCTGCCGATATTCAGTCCTTGTCACACGAGTTGCACTCAGCAAAGCTGCAATATCTGGGACTTGCTGTCGCGATGAAAAGCTTCTGCCGAGACTTCGCTCAGCAGCAGAAAGTCGAGATTGACTGCGAAACCCACGACATGCCCAGCGCTTTGTCGGGGGACATTTCTCTTGCACTGTTCCGCGTCTTTCAAGAAGCCCTGCACAATTCGTTGAAACATAGTGGGGTACGGCAATTCGAAGTGCGATTGTGGGGAACATCGGATGAGATTGATCTTACAATTAAGGATTCCGGCGTAGGCTTTGACCGCGAACTGGCAAAGATGAGCCGAGGTCTTGGTCTCACCAGCATGGAGGAGCGAGTGAAATTGCTGAACGGAACGCTTTCAATCGAATCGCAACCCAATCGTGGCACCATGATCCATGCTCGTGTGCCTCTCAGTTCGGGAAGCGATTCCATGCGTGCGGCTGGGTAAGAACAGCGAAATCGCGGAGCCAACTACAGTTGGTGTGTTAACTTGTGCCCGTTGAGCGCCATCACCTTGGTGTGACGCAAATCACTGCCTCCCATGCATCCCGTCACTGCTGGCTCAATGTCACATCCCTAAAATAGCGTGCGGTTGGCTCCCCCTCAGTTGGGAGCTTGTTGCCCGAGAACATCTCACGTCCGGGAATGCGGCAGAATTTAGAGAGTGCTTATGTCGTGTAGATCGTGCGCCTCAGAAAACCAGACACAGCTTGGCGCGGAGATTAACATCCACTTTCGCGAAAAGAAAGGTCTGGACGATCCCGCCGTCTTGGTATTCCCGAAGCTTTTGGTGTGCTTAGATTGCGGCTTTACGGAATTCACCATTCCAGAAACCGAGTTGCTTGTACTTGAGGAGCGTGTTGCGGCGTAGTGTTTAGGCTGCTTGGTCACTGGGAACAAACGGCTGAGTGTTCTGCACAGATTCTCTCGTAGATGTGGCTTTGGCATTGTCGCGGTTCTAGGAGAGATGGAACGAGCGCTTTTGATAGAGCGCGTCCGCAGCGGCATGGCAAGAGCACGCGCAGAGGGTCGTCAGATCGGACGCGCTCGACTCGATGTGAACCGCGAACAGGTTATCCAAGACCGTCGTTCCGGCATGAGCCTGACGCAGGTCGCCAAGCGGCACAACATCTCCAGAGCTTCGGTGTGCAGGCTCGTGAAAGAGGCGAGCGCCAGCCCGGATGCTGCGGCTCCCGCCCTAGCAGGCAAGATGGTTGAGCAAGCCAGCGCGGCGGGCGGTGCCCAATGAAGGACTTGAGCGTAGCCGCGCACTCGGGCGCATTGGAGGCGCAGATCGCGAAGATTTTCGATGAGGTCACGACCACCAAGGTCGAGATGGTGAATGGCAAGCCGCGCATCACGGACGAGGCGACGCTTGCCCAGATGGAACGGGAAGAGGAAGCACGCCGCATGGAAGAAGCCTGTGGCATGTTCTTGTCCGCTGAACGTCGCTTTCAAAAGATTGACGCCCATCCCGACAAAATGAGCGATGTCGCTGTGAATCTGGCGTGGTGGGAAAGTCTGGAGCAAGTCTACGAGCGCGAGCGGGTCGTCTGGCGGCTCTTCGTGGGCGCACAGCCGACCATTGAGGATAACAAGCTGTACGCCCGGTTCCGCGCCATGCTCCTGAAGGGCAGCAGCCTCAAGGCGAGCGCGTAACATTCTGCGGCAGCAGCCCTGAAGGTGTGGCGGTCTTGCCTGTTCGCCGCGTCCCCGCGCCTTGCAACTGCGAACATAGCCTCCTATATTGGTTCCACTATGCGTCCGTTCACACGAATCTCGATTCTGGTTCTGGTTTGCCTCGTAAGCTCTTTAACCACATCGTCAGCAGCCCTTGCCCAATCGCCCGCACCGCAAGAGAAGTCGAACGCGGTTACAGCGCGTGTAAAGCCCATAGAACGAAGGGGCGACCTTAATGAGCTGCTCAAGGCTCGCGTTATCCGCATCGCCCTTGCTTATTCCAAAACGCAATATTATGTGGTCAAGGGTGTGCCGCGAGGCGTTACCTACGAGATGGGCAAGGCTTTCGAGGACTACCTCAACCTGAAGTATCCTCAAAAACCAAAAAACATTCGCATCCATGTCATGTTCTTTGCCCAACCCCGCGACAAGTTGTTCTCTTCTCTCAACGAGGGCTTCGCAGACATCGCGGCCGCAGTTCTCACTATCACTCCCGAGCGTCAGAAGCTGGCGGATTTCTCCGACCCGGCATTTAAAGGGATTAACGAAATCGCGGTCACGGGATCGCAGTCACCCAAACTCGTTACGCTGGACGATCTTGCAGGTCAAGAAGTGTTCCTTCAGAAATCCTCCAGTGCTTGGGAACATGTGGAGCGCCTGAATGAGCGCTTTCAAAAGGAAGGGAAGCCTGCCGTAAAACTTCGTGCAGTTCCCGACAACCTCGAAGACGAAGACCTCCTCGAAATGGTCAACGCCGGATTACTCTCCACCACCGTCGTCAACGACATTGCTGCCAAGCTCTGGAGCAAACTCTTTACTAAGCTGCAACTCCATCCCGAAATCGCCGTCAATACTGGTGGCGAGGTTGGTTGGGGCATGCGGAAAAATTCACCCCAGCTTCTGGCTGCTGTAAACGATTTCCTCAAAACCCATCGTCAAGGCACAGCCTTCGGAAACGCTCTCATCCAGAAATACGGTGCGTCCACTGTAATGCTTAAGGAAGCAACATCTGTAACAGCGATGAAGCACTTTGAAGAGACTGCCGCGACTTTCCGAAAGTATTCCTCCGAATACGGCATGGACTATCTGCTGATGATGGCAGAGGGTTATCAGGAGTCTGGCTTGAATCAGACTGCCAAGAGTCAGGTCGGCGCTGTTGGTGTCATGCAGCTTATGCCTGCGACAGGCGAACAAATGAAGGTCGGCGACATCCATCAAGAGGACGCAAACATTCACGCCGGGGTCAAATACTTCCACTCCATGGTTGATAAGTATTACGGCAACGAACCTATGGATGACGTGAACAAAGTCCTCTTCACTTTCGCCGCCTACAATTGTGGCCCCGGTCGAATTAAACAGTTACGCGCGGAAGCTGCTCAGAAGGGGCTTGATCCGAATGTCTGGCTTGGCAACGTGGAAGTGATTGCCGCCGCTCGCATCGGCACCGAAACGGTGAACTACGTGTCGAACATCTACAAGTACTACGTGGCGTACAAACTCATAGCCATCCAAGAGGAAGAGCGGCGGAAATCAAAGGAAGCCCTGCAAAAAAAGCCGTCGTAAGGATTGTTTCGTCCGTGGGTCGCTTACCGGGACACTTGGGTACCAGCCTCCACTCAGCCTGCATCACAACACGGCTTGCACTTCATCCTTTCCCATATAGGTTCACCTTCGGTGCTCAATTCCCAAGCCCAAAATCGTTGCAGCGTGAGAATTCTTACCCACAAATTTACCCACAGCAAACGGTTCCTACAGTCCCTTTCAGCGACTTGGCAGCCCCCGCGAGAATGTAAGTCGCTGATAAGACGTGTATGCCTAGACTGTCACGGCAGAGGTCGCGAGTTCGAGTCTCGTCGTCCCCGCCATTCTTTTCCAAGAACCTGCATCGATTCAGTGAAACCCGTTAGGATGCAAGAGGACACACATTCTTGCGCTGTTCGCACCTTTTGTTGGGTCTTCAACGAGTTCCCTTCCCTTTGCTGTTTTTCCGCACGTTGCAGTTGGACTCGGGCCGCGAGGAACGGTGCGCCTCCGGTCACCGCTTGCATTTCGATTTGGCCGCGTTTGATTTCTGAAAGAGGCTCACTACTAACCATCCGGTTGACCGCGGCATTTTTCTCGCCGGATAATGCTATAATTTCTCAACAATGCGACACGTCACGATTGCGCTTCCTGACGAACTCTCAGCGGCCCTGGCCGCTCCTGGTCAAGATTTGTCCCGTGCTGCCTTCGAGGCCTTGGCCCTAGCCGCGTACCGCGAACGCAAGATTTCGGCTGCCCAATTGCGCCAGTTGCTGGGTTACGAGACCCGGATGGAAGTCGATGCCTTTCTGAAGAGCCATGGCGTCGAACTGGAATACACACTGGAAGACATTGAGCGGGATCGCGACACGCACCGGCAACTCGGCTTGTAGATGCATGCGATCGTAGCTGATACAACTCCCCTGAACTACCTCGTGCTCATTCAAGCAGCCGATATTCTTCCAAACCTATATCGAACGGTTTTGATCCCTCCCGCTGTGAAGGCCGAGCTGGCTCATGCAAACACTCCAGCTATCGTGCGCGCGTGGATTTCGCAGCCTCCCCCATGGTTGGATGTAGTGAGCCTGAAGCTACCCGTCGATTCTGCTCTGGCACATCTCGACGCAGGCGAGCGGGAAGCGATATCCCTTGCGTCCGAACTCCAAGCCACCCTTCTGTTGATGGACGAACGAGACGGTGTGACTATAGCTCGGCGTCGTGGATTGAAAGTGGTCGGCACGCTCGCAGCGTTGGACCTTGCTGCAGCCCATGGACTCGTCGAGTTGCAAACCATGTTCGACCGGTTGCGCGCGACCACGTTCCGGTCACCGGTTCGCCTCATGGTGAGCATGCTAGAGCAGGATGCCGAGCGCAAGAAACGTCAAGAAGGCCGACAATAGCCGGGTGAGTGGACAACGCACGATCCGGGTACAATAAGGGGACGATAAGAGCTGCCCTATGGTACCTTGTGGTATCAAAAGATGTTCGCCGACACCGTTTAATATCAATCAATTACATCAAAACGCTGTGCTGTCACGGCAGAGGTCGCGAGTTCGAGTCTCGTCGTCCCCGCCATTCTTTCTAAAGGACTTAACTCCACTTTTGAAAGAATGGCGTGGTACACAAAAAGGTGCACATTAAGCGACACCTTTTGTGGCCACCACCTTGTTCCCTTCCGGCAGAATCATCTCCACCACTTTCCTCTGCGCCCGCCGCTTCTTACTGCTGACCGCGTGGGTGTAGATGTTCATGGTGATGTTGCTGTTGGCGTGGCGCATCAGCGATTGCACCGTTTTCACATCCTCATCATTCTCGGCAAGAAGCGTAGAAAATGTGTGACGGAATACGTGCCAACTGATGTGCTTGGTGATCTTTGCCCGTTCCGCTGCCGGTCGGATGTAGTTCCGCTCGATAGCTTCCGGCCAAAGTGGTTGACGACCCTTCATTCGTCCGCTGGCGAAGATCCAATCCTGGTCTCCGGCGTAAGGCGTTTCGGAACGCCATCGCAAAAGATCAGCAATCATTTCGTCGTCCAGCGGCATGACCTTTTCGCTCTCTTCTGTTTTCACCGGCCCCAGGTGCTGTTGCCAAATCGACTTTCGGACGTTCAGCGTCTTCTTTCCGAAGTCGATGTCACACCACTGTGTGGCTAGCACTTCACCTCTACGCATTCCGGTGGGAACGTCGAGTAGAACGAGAGTCCGCTCTCGCGGTCCCAATTCGGCAAACAGTCTTTGCAGTTCTTCTGCCGTCAAGGGAACTTTGATGCGTTCTCGTTTCGCACTCTGGCGAACAGCGCGAATCGGATTGGCCGCCATCCAAACGGTTGATGGCATCTCCTTTGCGGGCGTCTCCGCCTTGTTTCTGGCCACCGCGCTGTTTGCCGCCTGGGTGCCGTCCCGGCAAGCCACCCGCGTCGATCCCGTGGTCGCAATCAGATACGAATAAATCATGGCTCTTCAAGAAACCCACCGTTGCTAACTTGAGCTGCCTTTAACAAGCCAACTGATGAAGGTCGCAATCACATGAATTTACCCATACGTGGACATCGCATGAGCACCCAAGTGGGGACTGCGCGTTCTCGACACATTCCTCCTAACCGGGGACTTGACCGCCATCGAGCAGCTAAACGGTTCAAACTCGATTCATACTCATCTAAAATTGAAACGACTTGCCGGATGACATTTCTAGAAATCATCTTCGACAGGCTCCAAAAGGCAGCTAACGCGCTGGTGATGCGCGAGGTCCATGACAGCAAAATGATCTCCGTAACAGGAAGCGAACTGCTTGCGATGGTTCAACAAGCGCGCCAATTTCTCGTGGCGGGCGGGCTAACAAAAGGCGACCGCTGCGCGCTGCTTGCGCCGAACAGTATCCGTTGGACGGCGCTCGACCTTGCGATACTGGCTGAAGGTCTCATCGTCGTGCCTTTGTATGCGCGGCAAGCCCCGGCCGAACTCGTGGGCATGATGAAGGACGCGATGCCCGCACGAATTTGTTGTTTGGACGCACCGACAGCCGCAGAAATCCAGAAGCTGTGGCCGAATGCGCCAGAGATATGGTTTCTCGATGACATGTTCACGGGAGGGATGGGAGCGTCCGCGCCGCCACATTCGCACGCCGACACAGACCCGGTGACAATCATTTACACGTCCGGAACGTCAGGTGAGCCGAAGGGAGTCGTGCTAACGGCAGGAAACGTGGGGCACGTCGTTGCATGTACCAATGCCCGGCTCGACGATCTGATGGGCAGGCGCCAGGAACCTGACCGCGTGTTCCACTATCTTTACTTCTGCTTCGCGGGGTCCTTGATTCTTCTCTTCTCCGCGCTCTCACGAAACAGCGTCTTGACGCTTTCGACTGATCTCTCGAAGCTAGAGGACGAGATGAAGCTTGCAACGCCCGATTATTTTTTGAATGTTCCCATGCTGCTCGAAAGAATACGCGCGAAAACTGAAGAGGCGGTTCGAAATCGAAGCGGGTTCGCGGCAACGGTATTCAAGCGAGCGCAACTGGGCTACGTGCGCCGCCACAACAAAGAAAGCCGAGCGGATGATTCTCTGTGGCTTGCGCTTGCGCACTGGATGATGTTTCCGAAGATTCGCAAGGCAATTGGCCCAAATCTTAAAGCGTTGATATGTGGATCGGCTCCGTTGGCATTGGAAACACAGCTTTTTTTCCTGATGATAGGTATTCCAGTGTTGCAGGCGTACGGACTTACCGAGACGACGGCAATATGTACGATGGATGACCCAAAGCACGCAGACCCCGGACGCGTAGGCTCGGCAATTCCCGGCGTTGAAATGACCCTTGCGGAAAACGGCGAAATCCTCGTGCGCGGGCCGAACATTTTCGCGGGTTACTGGCAGCGACACGCCGAGACGGAGAAAGCACTCGAAGGCGGATGGTTTCATACGGGCGATCAGGGAGAAGTGGGTGCCAGTGGCAATTGGCAGCTTAGCGGTCGTTTGAAGAATCTGATTATTCTGAACTCGGGGCACAATATCGCGCCGGAACCGCTCGAGGAGGCCCTCATCCAACGTCTGCCACAGGCACAGCGGGTGATGCTCGTCGGCAATCAGCGCAGCTTTCTTGCGGCGCTTGTGGTGACCAATTCCGCGAAAAGTGCGAATAGCGAAGGGATTCAGTCTGCGGTAGATTCGTTGAACCTGTCGCTTCCACACTATAAACAGATTCGCGCCTTTTGCACGGTGTCCGTGCCGTTTAGCGTCGAGAACGGCCTAATGACAACGAATGGTAAGCTCAGGCGCGACGCGATTGCCACGCGCTTCGCTGCGGAAATCGCCCAGCTATACAAGAAGAAACCCGCCTGAACAACCGTTGACCTGCGTGAACTCCTGATTCCGGTTCGAGGAAGTTTGTGGTGGCATAGCACTCGCTGGGGATAGATCGCGATAAACGCTAGCGTTGACCGAAATGATCAGCTCCCGGATGGTCGCAACTCGGACACTCGCGAGAAATGTCATTCTGTGAAGTGTGCAACCCTCATTGAATTTATTGCAGAAGTCTCAGATCTGGGCGAGCGCTAAGGTCACCTAGGTAATAGAATTACTTGTTCAGCGACCACCAGAATGGCAGCACATTCGGCCTCTTCGAGAAGGAGTGGAAGTCGGTCCAACCGCTGTTTCGCCGCGCGTGGGAGCTGCCCGAAATCCGCGTGCCCTGGGACGCGCTGACACTGGAGTACGCTGACTTGTGATGCTCTTCGGCCTCGTCACCCTAGCCGGATGCGACCGCGCCGAGCGCCGCATGGTTGGCTTTTGGCCGACAGAGATCAGAGCGGTGCCTGCGGCACCGGGAGTTGGACGGACGCGTCACCCCAGAATGGGTGCTGCAGAGCAACCTTTGGTTGCCGTATAGGAACCATCAAGAAATCAGCGACCTACGATATTCCCTTCGCTAACCCAAGGGCTAAAGAGCGCCGGAGCACCGCTCTCCGTTAACTTGTTGAAAATAAAAGAGCGGCAACAACCCGAAGCAAGTAAAGAAAAATCTTTCGCGTCGTTTTGCGTACGGCACTGACACATAGCGGTGACTCTAGCCGCCCTCTTTTTGATAGCATTTTGCCGTGCCTCCACAACTCAAATTCCGCAAGAGACTTGATTTCTCGCAATTACCAAAAGACTGGACCGTCTCTCGCGTCGCGGTCGACTGGGAGGGCAGTCCGCTCGTGCTAGTTGAAGAGGGGAAATCGCCTTACCCGAATGTTAACGCCTCACCAGATGCCCGAATTACTTGGCTCAACACACCACCCAAGGCTCATCATCTGATTCACTGGGACGGATTGTCTCAACGTACTCTCAGGTTTGAAAGATCAACTGGCATTCTTACTTTTCACGTACAACCATTCGAGGAAGGATGGCTATTGGGTGATGTCCGTGGCGGTCGCGCCGAAGTATATGACGGAGCAGGGCGACCCCAAAGAACGCTCGACTTAGGCGATGCCAGTAACGACGTGCAAACAACGCCTAGCGGAAAGATTTGGGTCAGCTACTTTGATGAAGGTGTGTATGGAGGAGGGCTCGGGAGCCAGCAAGGCATGGTTTGTTTTAACTCTTTAGGGAATCCGATATTCAAATACTTCGATTTTGCAAAAGAAAACGAATTGCCCTTCATCGATGATTGTTACGCCATGAATGTAGTCAGCGAAGATGAGGTTTGGCTGTCTTACTATTCAGCTTTTCCATTGGTGTCAGTCAGGAGTTTCCAACTGCATAGGGCATGGAAGGACTTTGGATCCATCGACAAAGCTTTCGCTGTCTTTGAAAGCGCTGTCGTTTTCCCAAAATGCTACCCGCAAATCAATGAAGGACACTCGCAACTTCTACGCCGCACACTGTCGGAGTCACCTCAAACTGAGTCCCTAGCAGCAACTGATGATGAGGGGAAAACAATTGGCGGACAGTTCAAGGCAGCGGCGAGAGGCTCATATTTATACTTGTGGACTGGAACTGCACTATACGAGCTGTTAAAATCACGGGAGGTCTCTGACCAACCCCTCCGTTGGTTACCTAACCCCCGGTAATGTCGCGTACTCGGAGAAGTGCCTCTCACTGGCCAGAAAACGAGTGTCTTATCGGAGGTATTCGAGGAAGTAAGCAATGCATTAGCGGTGTGCCTAGCCCCAGCTTTCCACAAAGAAATTCGCGCCAGGATCGCCTAGAAACGACGATCGCTAACTCGCTCGACCCCTTACATCACCGGTTTTGTCCCTCCTCATGCGCATTTCCCTTTCCTAAACTAGGTCGCAGCCGGCATCGGGGCGCCTCCAAGAAATCTTGGCCCAGAACGCCAAAGCAGCGTCCAATTGATGGCAGCGGCGTCCATCTGGCGTCCAAAACCGACCATTTCTAGGGGTATTTTCAGCGACTCGGCCGCATAAAGGCAATTGAATCATCGAGACTTATGGAGCGGGCGATGGGAATCGAACCCAACGCCCTTCGCCGCTAACCTACTGAATTCTCAACGGGACTCCCTCTTCATTGGGACCACTTGGGACCAAAAAAGAGGCCAGCTTTTCAACCGCTTCACGGTGCGTTCCCTCGACGAGATGAGCATAGATGCTTCAATGTCACTCTCGCGTCCGAATGCCGGAGCTGGCGCTGTGCCACCTTTGGCGAAGCGCCACCCTCGAGGAGCAGCGTTGTGTGTGCGTGCCGGAAAGCATGGAAGCCGGCGCGCTTGATCTTCAAGGCATCGAGCAACGGCCAGAGTTGATACTCGACGACCTTTTGCGAAGTGTATGCGCGCCCGTTGCGGTTGCAGTAAAGCAACCCCAGAGGGTTGGCTTTCCACGTTTTCAGATACTCGCGGAAGAACCCTTCCAGCGCGCTAAGGAATCGGCAAGCTGTTTTCGCTTGCCGTATTCTTCACCGTCTGGACCTTGCCACGCCACGCGCCTTGTCTGATGTTTATAGTCCGGGTTTGCAGGTCAATATCCTCAGACGCGTAAGGCCAAGAATTTCTCCGGCGCGGAGCCCGAGGAGTGCTGCACACGCGAACATAAGACGCCACGGGTCCTCGGCAATTTGGAGGATGTTGCGCACCTGCTCCGCGGTGAAGCACGCCGCTTCCTTCTTAATTCCCCGCCCCGGCAGAACTGAGTTTGTGCTGGTCCACGCCTTCGCAGACGTAGCCCCAATTCTTTGCCGTGTCGAGAATGGAAGAAAGCGTACTCAGGATGTTTAGCACCGACTTGTAGGAAACCTCGTCAGCCAGGTGCGTCACGAACGTCTGTTGATTCTCGACGCCGATCGCATCCAGCCTAAGTTTCCCGAGGTACGGAAGGATATGTTTCGTTAGGTGTGACTTATCGGCACCCTGACTGGAGTCTTTCCCTTTCGTCAGGATTTCTACTTTCCAGCGTTCCGCAAACTCGGCCAACGTCGCCACCCTCCCAGGACGATATTCCACAGCATTGATTCGGCAAAGTATCTGCTCGAGTTTTCGCTCGGCCAGACGCTTTGTGGGATATTCTTCCTTCGTTCCCAGCGGCGTCCGGCGTTGCACCCGCCTTACCGTGCCGTCCTGCTCTACAACATCGTCCCGATACTTCCCGTACCAGACCTGCCCTTTCAAAATTACGCAGCCACATTGATACCTGCGTCTCGCCATCGACCCTCCTTGTGCCGATGGTTCTATTGTCCCTGAAGGGACAGTACACTCGGGCGAAAGAGTGTGCAACGCGAGTTTTGGAGCGCTCGCCATTTACGTTCTTTGGCTCGAAATGAGCGGTTCTCCAGGTCCCGGAGTACCCAAGTACGAGAGAGGCACTTTTTGCGTCTGCAAGTTCTTTGTTTCTGATTGAATACGGACAGTTTTTTCCACATTAGGATGCGACCGATAGACGTGTTGCTGTCGCGTCTTTGCGGCTCTGCGTTCGCGGTCTAGTTTTGTATTTGCACGGCCGTCCCCTCCTGTAGATCGCAGACCTATGAGCATCACCTCTGCATTCACGAGAGCAGTACACTTTCGATTCGTTGTGTCGCGTGAAGCGAACCGCACCGAGTACGATTCCGCATTTGTCGCAAATCTCACGAGCGAAGAATCCGAAATTAGCGAGAAGCTCGTAGCTCTTCTGGATGGTCAGCAGCATACCTATTCCCCTTTGCCTTGCGGCGCCCTTCTCAGCGACGGTGAAGGGCGGGAGTGACCCCACGAAACTTTTGGGCGGATTCACCGCCAAAAAGTGGGGTCGCTCCCGCCCGATCTGGTTTTTCTTTCTGTGTCACTTTCCTCGTGCTTCCGTAGTTCATTTCCTCGTTTTCCTGGGACTTGCGCGCATCCCAGGGTGAAGAAGGTGGTGAAGACGACGTTGCAGTAGGTAATTTCTGCCTTCTGCACCTGCTTCGCCTAAATTCTCGCCGCGCACGCGCCCGCACGAAGTTTCTTGTTGGGCTGGAGCGACCCACGATTCACTTTGGCCACGCAACCTTGTGCAAAAGTGGCGTCGCTCCAGCCCACTCCGGTGTTTTACCCGTGTCCAAAATCAACGGACGCGTGATACGTAACCTCAATGCTCCCTACAATGTCCGCTCAGCGAAGAGGTGAACGGAACAGTGAACCGCAGCGTGAACCGTGTCTTTCATGCACCGTTCACCTTTCCGCGTCAGAAAAAGGCCTTTGAATCTCATTCGGATCTTCGCCCCTCTACCTCTACAGAGGCCTCAGAAACAAAATATGTAAAAGACAAATCGCGACCGGCACCGGAGCGCGCCCGGGTTCCATCGTTTTTGGCCCTCGTTTGTGGACCAGTCCTGGAATCTTCGGCCCGCCTACATCCATCGAAGCAGCTTCCAAACGCTCCCCCCAATCAGCATAAGAAACGTCTTCACCAGGCCTACGGGAAATATCACCCTGAACTCCCCTCCATATACTCAGAGGCCCTCCAGAACGGAAAACCTCAACGAAAATCTTTTGTGGCTTGCGATTTTTTCTGCTGGGACCAGCTCACTCGGAGGCTCCCTCCAGCAGTTTCGTGGGGTCCGACAGGAAGAGTTATCTAAAGCGCGGCGGCGGCAGCGCAATCTGCCGCTTATCTGGGCGGATAACCATTACCCTTGTTAGTTTCGGGAAACGAATGGCGCCGTCACGACTGTAAAATGGAACCACAGTGGGAAAAATAGGATCCCATTGCTGAATTCAGCATGCCGGCCCAAGACGCCTTCGATCTGCATGCAAAAGACGCTCCGCAAATATGATCATCACTCGTCGCGGAGAGCCGCAGTAGGGTCGAGACTCGCCGCTCGCCACGCGGGCAGCCAGGATGCCACGACGGCAATCAGAAGGAAAAGGACCGCGATCGTGGCGAAAGTTGAGGGATCGGTCGCCTTAACGCCGACCAGCATTGTGGTCATCCCGCGCGTGAGGGCGTAAGCCGTGACCAAACCAGCGCCAATTCCTGCGGCTGTGAGCCGCAGTGCCTGCCCCACAACCAGCCTGAAAATTCTTGCGGGCTGCGCGCCCAAGGCCATGCGAATGCCGATCTCTACGGTTCGTTGCCGCACTATCGTCGCAAGGACACCATAGAGACCAACGGCCGCAAGCAGCACGGCAATCACGGCGAACACACCGATGAGTAGAAGTGAGAAGCGGGTGCTGGCTTGCGCCCTGTCAACGAGTGCGTCTACGGGCTGCATCTCCACGATCAGCATGTGCGGGTCAAGTGCCTTGAGCGCCGCGCGGACGTCGCCGCCGTTCACTGTTGGGTCGTTCTGAGTTCGGATTACCCACTGGTTGACGGCGCTCGAACGTCGAAACGCGTCGGCAAAGTAGACCTGTTCGCGCCCCCGTTCGGCAAGCGATTCGTCGCGCGTGTGCGCGACGACGCCAATCACCTCGACCCACTCGGGTTCTGGCGTTCGTAGGCGGATGAGAATGCGTTTACCTATCGCAGATTGATTGGGGAAGGCCTTTTCGGCAAGCAGTTGGTCGATAACAACCAAGCTACGTCCGGGTGCGTTGTCATCCTCCGTGAATGTGCGGCCAGAAAGCAGCGGCGTGCGCATCGTCTCGAAGTAGCCCGGCAGCACAATCTGATAATCCACCGCCTGAAATTTGCTGGCGTCGGAGAGAGCCTCCTCGGTGCCCCAACGAATGGGACTGAAGCCCCCGGCTAGCGGAAAAGGCGATGCTCCGCCAACGCTTTGGACCCCGGGAATGGCGCGCAGTCGCTCCTTGATTTGGTGCTTGAGAGCCGCACGTGCAGCCGCACGTTCTTCCGGCGTGTTCCCAACGTCTGGATACCCCAGAATTTTAAATGTCAACAGTCCGTGGGGGGCGAAGCCTGGGTCGATGCGCTGTAGATCGCGGAAACTACGGAACATCAGGCCCGACCCAACGAGAAGTCCAAATGAAAGCGCCACCTCCACCACAACGACTAGGTTTCGCAGTAGGCCCCCGCTGGTAAGACCTTCGTTTCGGCTGCTGCCCCGGAGTATATTCATGACGTCCGGCCGCGCAGCGCGCCATGCGGATGCCAGGCCGAAAACGGCTCCAGCCGCGAGACCCGCAACCACCGTGAACACCAGTACCGCAGAATCGATTCGGACCGCATCGAGACGGGGAAGATTGGCGGGAGCGATGACCAGTAATTCACGGATTCCCAGCCAAGCAAGTCCAAGCCCCCCAGCCGCGCCAACAACGGCGAGCAGAAATGCCTCGCTCAACAACTGGCGGGCGAGATTCCACCAACTTGCCCCGAGCGCTGCACGTACCGCAAGTTCGCGCTCTCGAAGAGCGGAGCGCACCAGGAGTAGGTTCGCCACATTAGCGCAGCCGATAAGCAATAGAAAGATCACTGCGCCCATGAGCGCCAGGATGGCCGGCCGGACCTCGGAGACAAGATGCTGCTGGATCGGCTCAAGCCGGATCGCGTACTCTGCCTTTCCCCAGGGCATTGGGAAGTTCTTCCTAGTCTCTGCAGCAACGTGGTCCGCCGCTGCTTGCGCTTGCTCTAGCGACACGCCGTCGCCCAGCCTGCCAACCGCGCGGATCGCAACCGAATTCCGGTTGGCGTTATCGTAATCCAAACGGTTGGCGATCCAAATTTCCGGCTCAGCTTCTATGTTTGCTGAGGGCGGAAAGTACAACTGAAAGCGTGGCGCCAGTACTCCAACGATGATGAACGGCCCGCCCGTCACGAGCGGATGTCCCAGCACGGAGGGATCGGCGCCGTAGCGCCGCTGGAAATATTCATAACTCAGGATGGTGACGATGGGCAGATCGGGCGGTGCGGTCCCCGTTTGGGCTCCGGGGGGAGGTGGGGGAGGTTCCAGCAATCCGTCGGCCTCTGCGAAATCACGGCCGAGCGCAATCCTGGCTCCCACCAAGTGAAAGAAGTTCGTTGTGACCGACGCATAGCGGACCTGTTCAAGCGTTCCGTCGTCCATCGATAGGATCATTTGGTCCGTGAGAACTGCGCCAACCTCCTGGAACGCGTTCTTCATCCCCTCACGCATATCAATGAAATTCTCATTCGAAAATGGGAAGTCACGAACGTTACGAGCGCGCATGTCAGTAGCTGCAATGACCAAGCGACTCGGATCCTTATACGGAAGCGGCCGCAACAGGACTGCATTCGTGACGCTGAAGATCGCAGTGCTCGCGCCGACGCCAAGAGCAATGGTCAGTACAGCGGTTAATGTAAAGATTGGACTCTTCCGCAGCGTTCGCCCTGCAAATGTCAGTTCTCGAAGTTCCATTCTCCTACCTCCTGCATGAATTGCGGCCGCGCAAAATATACTAACTCTGTTGCTCCAAAGAGGATTCGAGTCTTTTCCGCAACGGCTGCCATCGGGACGTGGCGACAGCCATCCAGCACACACGCGCGTGCTTACCCCTTCGCGAAGCGTGCCAGAAACGGGATTTTGTGAAGTGTGCAACCCTCACGGAACTTGGTGCACAAGTCTCGGATGTTGGCCAGAGTGACGGGTCGCCCGGATAGTAAGGTCCGTGGGAGCTTCCCGAAATCGGCATGGCTTTGGACATTCTGACTGTGGAGCGCGGTGAGCTGTGATGCTCTTCAGCCTCGTCATCCTAGCTGGATGCGACCGCGCCGACCGTCGCCCAGTTGGTTTTTGGCCGACCATCAGAAGAGCGGTGCCTTCGGCACCGGGAGTTGGACGGACACGTCACCCCAGAATGGGTGCTGCAGAGCAACCTTCGGTTGCCGTATAGGAACCATCAAGAAATCAGCGAGTTACGAAATTTCCGGCGCTGCAGAGCGCCGGAGCAGCGCTCTCGGTTAACTTGTTGAAAATAAAAGAGCGGCAAAAATCGCAGCAGCTGAAGAAAAAAAATCCTCGCGTCGTTCTCCGCACGATCCCTTTGCTTATTTTGTATTTTTTCTCCGGATCGCCCACGCAAACAAACGACTTGAGACCGCGTGAAACCGCGGTGGGCTTCTTGTCTCGTAACATTCTCACCGTCGAAACTTCACTATGGGGCTGCGGCCCATCCGCTAGGACGCTTTAGTTGGCCGCAGAAGTTAATGGCACTCGCAAGGATCACCTCGCTGCGCGCAGAGGTCCGTCCGATGGCCGATGGAAACGGATCGCCGCATAAGTGAGAGCACTGGGGCTGAACTATCTATCGCTTCGCCCTGGAGGGTTCCAAAACTCGGGAAAAGGCTATCTGACATCCAAGCCATCACCGGGCTGGACTTCTTCACGAAAACCACATGTACGACTTCCCTAGGAACTTGTTGATAAGTCCTTTCAAATCAAGAAATCATGCTGGACAAGTTCCTGGTACTAGCGACGCGTCGAAGACGCAGTCGGGGCTAACCGGGACTTACCGTCATGTTCTGCGCGCGAAGAGACGGATTGGGGGTGCAGGTACAGAGAGGGTGGAGAAACTTATTCATGTCGCAGAGCCACCATGGGATCGAGCTGCATGGCGCGCCTGGCAGGGATGAAGCCCGCTAGGAATGCGATCGCAACCAGCAACGCAAGGGGCAAGGCAAGCATCCAGGGGTCGTGCACAGACACCCCGAAGACCAGCGTCTGCAACAGCCGCGCCGCAAACCAACTGCCGGCGAACCCTGCCAGCGCGCCTGCCAGAGTCCATCGCGCAACGCTGCCCAATACCAACCGCAAAATGTTGTGTGGGGTCGCGCCGAGCGCCATGCGTACTCCTATCTCGCGCGTGCGCTGCACGACGAGGTACCCCACCACGCCGAACAATCCCACGGCGGCGAGGCATAATCCCGTCAAGGCGAACAGCGTCAGCAGCACGGCATTGAATCGCGGCCGGTCGGCCAGCTTGCTCACGCGCCGCGCCATTACTTCGATGGTGACCGGCTGCGTTGGATCCATGCTTGCCACTTCCGAGCGTACCCACTTCGCAATGGTATCGGGGCTTATGGATGTTCGAAGGATGACGAAAGCGTGGCCATAGTACTCCTCCTGCGGGTCATTCTTCCACGGGAAGTAGAACTCGGGATCGGATGCGTGCTCCAGCCCGTTGTTTCTCACGTCCGCTGCAACGCCGATGATCGTATGCCAAGGCCCGTTCTCTTCCAGGTCAATCCGCATGCTCTTGCCAAGGGCGTCGCCGCTGGGAAAAAGCCTGCGGGCCAGCGTGTCGTTGAGGATGACCACATTCTGTCTTGGGACAAGGTCGTCATCGTTGAATCCGCGACCCTGTAGGATTTTGATTTCGAGCGTCGAAAAGTATGCGGGGGTCACCTGGCGGAGTCCGACTATACCGCCGGTGTTTTGGGGCGTGCGCGGTCGTCCCGCAATTTCGATGTTCGAGTAGCTCGTCTGCTGCATGAGTCCTGATGGCGGAAGCCAGTCGCTGAGGGCAAGAGAACTGACCCCTGGAATTCTCTTCAGTTGCGTCTGAAGCTGATCGAAGAACGCTATTCGCTGCGAGTCTTGCGGATAGCGGTATTCCGGGAGGGTTATCTCCGCGGTCACGACATTTTGCGCGTCGATCCCAAGCGGAACGCTTTCGAGCCTCCACAGACTTCGCAGCAACAGCCCCGCACCGGACAGTAGCACCAAGGAAAGTGCTATCTGTGACGTGACAAGAATCTGGCGCAGTTGGCTGCGGCTGCTCATCTGCGCATCATTGCTGGTCAGAATTTCCGGGTAAGGCCGCCGCCACACGGGAGCCAAGCCAAACAGAAGGGCTGAGAGGAGAGCCACTGCCAGCGTGAAGAGCAGTACGCGTTGATCAATCGCCGCCTTTTGCAAGAGAGGAATGCCTTGTGGCGCGATCGAAACAAACAACCGGAGCAATCCATACGCAACCCAGCAGCCGGCCGCTGCGCCGGTCAAACTGAGCAGCATACTTTCGGTCAGGGCTTGTCGGGCGAGTCTTGCCGTGCTTGCGCCGAGCGCGACGCGCACCGCCGCTTCACGCTGGCGAACGGCGGCCCGGGCGAGCAGAAGGTTAGCGACATTCGTCGAGGCCAAGAGCAACACAGCAAGCACGGCCAGGAGCAAGACCCAGGATGCCAGCTTTGCATCACCCATCTGGAGGTCACGTAACGACCGCACGCTCAGGTACATTTCGCTACGGTACGCGGGTGGGAAGGACTCCATCGCCTGATCGAACAAGGGCTGCAGGGCAACTCGCGCTTGTGAAATGGTCACGCCGGGTTTCAGGCGCGCGAACGTGCGAAGAACCAATTGATGATCGCGCCGCATGTCGGCTTCATCGAGCACTGCCGGAAGCAGCAGGTCAGCGCGTGCCAGAGTCGGCATTTCGAATTCCGCGGGAAGTACGCCGATGATTTGCACTGGCTGTCCATCCAGCGATACCGAGCGGCCCACGATTTTCGGGTCTCCGCCGTAGCGCGACCGCCACACGCCGTAGGAAAGCAGTGCGACAGGCGGAGCATGCGGAAGGCAATCCTCAGGTGTGAAGTTGCGGCCGAGGGCCGGCTGGATGCCCAAAGTCGGCAGAAAGCGCGAGTCCACCCTTGGGCAAGTCATCTGTACGGGATTCTGCTCGGTGAAAATGCAGTTGACTGCTCCAGGAAACATCGAAGCTATTCGCGCAAAGGGCGGCGCAGACTTGCGCCACTCGACGTAATCCCCGGAGTTCATGAATTCGCTTGCGCTGAAAGGGGGTTTCCATCCGAAGGAAACCAGCCGGTCGTCGTCAGGGTATGGCAGGCTGCGGAACAAAACTCGATCCACGACGCTGAACACAGCCGATGTTGCGCCGATGCCGAGAGCCAGGGTGAGGACGGCGACGATGGTGAAGCCAGGCGAGTTGCGCAGCATGCGCAGGCCGTAACGCAAATCCTGCCAAAGTGTCTGCACGGTACGCTCCCTGATCCGGAGTGCCCAGGGCGAGCAACGGATTGACCGCTATGCATCGCATTATAGAACAACAAGGACCGCCAAAGTCCTGGTAACGCCGTAACCGTCGAAGTGGGCACTAGCCTCCACACTTTTCCGATTTGCGGTGCCGGGCACAAGTGCGTTCTATACTGCTTGCGGATGCTTTCCCCGGAGAAAAAACGTGTTTGAGCGCTATACGCAGGGAGCTAGGACGACAATCTTCTGGGCGCGCTACATGGCAAGCCAAGTTGGAAGCGAAGAGATTAAAACTGAGCATTTCTTACTGGGATTGTTAAGGAGTGACAAGACTCTAGCGAAACGCTTCCTCGGTTCTCCGTGGGCTGCGGAGACAGTCTGGAAGAAAATCGAGGAAGTCAAACCGAAGCGTGAGAGAGTCCCAGGCCCGAAGGAAATTCCTCTCAGTATCGAATCCAAGCGTGTGCTAGCTTGTGCTTCAGAGGAAGCTGATTTGTTTTCCAATCGGCGAATCTGCACTGAGCATTTGTTGCTCGGCCTCCTTCGCGAAACGAAATGCCTTGCCGCAAAGATACTGTCTGAACTGGGTGTCCAGTTCGGGTCAACTCGCGACGAGCTTTCCAGAAGCCCCCATGACGATTCAAAAACTGAGGAGTTCACGAGAGAACGCGGCCAACTACCACAGGATATTGTCGAGTTGCAGAGCCGGGTTAACGCAATCAGGACTCGCTTGGAGAATGCAATTTCCAGCCATGATTTCGAGAGGGCTCGGGCATGCTCGAACGAAGAGCTCGTAGAACGTGACAAGTTGCTCGGGCTTTACCATCAGTACGGGCTCATCAACTGGATTTACGATTAAACTTGGTCGAACTCTCACCGTCTGGTAAACGCCGTAATCGACCATGTGGAATCTACGATAATTTCCTAGCGTCCAATTGCCAGGCACGGCGGCCATCTGCGTCCAACTTCGGGCTGAGAAGTTGGGACCAATTTATTTCGTTGGGACCATCTTGGGACCAAAAACCCCTGTTTTATGGGCCTTTTCAGTGGGGTTAGCGGCGTAAGGACAATAGAATCATCGCGATTTATGGAGCGGGCGATGGGAATCGAACCCACGTCCGAAGCTTGGGAAGCTTGCTGTAGGTAATCAAAAACGCGCAAATTGGCGGCAATTTGACGTTTTTCGAAATTCTCAAATGGATTCCAATTGGAGCAGCGAACGGAAACAAAAGCAGAACTGGCGGAGGCGTGTGGAAGTCGAACTCGAAGACGGAGCGAAAGAGCTAACAACCCTGTCAACTCCATTTCTACATGACGCATTTGGACAGGAACGATACCATTGGCCGCCGTGAGTCAAGACCATGACTACCTGCGCTAGGATCACCGAGCGATTAAAAACTTCGTATTGTGGTCCATGAAAAAATTCTTTCGAACTCTCGATTATGCGAACGAAGATGTTCTGATTGCCTGGCCGCAACGCGGCGCAGTCCGATGAACAATAAGGATTCCTTGCTCTAATACTTGGTGCGTACGTACACGCCATACCGTCCGTAACATGGAGAGCCCTGACGATTCTTGTGAGGATTCAGCGAGCCATTCATGCTTTTCTTGTTGAATGTCTTTCCGCAAACGGTGCATCGATAGACGTAGGTTGGTCCTTGATGTCTGGTTCTCGCTGCACGCCGCATGCTTGGCATGCGCGGCATCGCGGCTGAAGGCGGAACAGTCAGCGGACCCGTAGAAGTCAGTTCAACCGCGTAACGCGGGCTGAACACTTGCGAAGTTACGGTCGCCCCTTGCATTCGGTCCACACGATAGGAACGATGCTCCCCCGAATCACTGCGGATCGCGTGCAGCACAAAATACCCCTCAGCAGTCTGCCGAAGTGAATACGGCTCTATGCGGCGCACGCTGCCGTCATACCTGAGATCGACGCATAGATGATTCGCCGCGGCGAAGCGGATGATTTCTAGAGTCGAACGGGAGGGGAGCGGAACGCCCATCGGCAGCACTCGCGAGCGGATGGCGATCTCGCCCGCGCCGTGCTGGATCAAAGCGCGTTCCGGAACTGGAGCCCTGCTCGTAATCCAGCTAAAGATCTCGGGCAGCGCATCCCAGAAGTCACTGAGCGGCGGTAGCACGGGGAGTTGGTGTGACAGCATGTCCGACCACATCCCCTCAAGAGCTTCGCGATTAGGAATGAGCGACTGGAACGTAGGGACCGGGATTGCCTTGTATTCGCATTTCTGCCGGAGCACGTTCAAAAGCACCGTGGCCGTTGGCCGGCTGTCCGTGTGCCGGAAGAGGTTCACGACGTCGTAAAGATCGCGGGGTCGCGTGCGTTCACCGAGTGCGCGCAGTTTTTCTCCGAAGGCTTCCTCATAGGCGTAGCAATTGGCCCAGATTCCGCCTTCTGGACGGTCGCTTTAAGGATGAAAAACTTCGCGTCGCACAGAGGGAAGGACGAGCCTCTCGTCCGCCGTCAGGTCGAGTTTGATCTTCGGCCGGCCGCCTGAGGTTGGAGAAACCGGTCCGCGGTAAGCGATCTTGCCTTGGCAGTTGGGACGGCCGCGCGGGTTGTCGTAAATATCAAATTCGAGTTGATCAGCGGGAATATTGAGACCGGATTGGTCCGTTGCCCAGGAGACGACTTCCTCGAACGCTCGCCGCAGGAATTCCTCGTCTAGGTGATCCTCATTGCGAAGCGTGAAGTCCAGGTCCTCCGAGAAGCGATATGTCTCGAAGTAACACTTCTTAAGACAGGTGCCGCCCTTGAAGACCCAGCTTTCCGAAAGCTCTTCATGCGCGTTGATGCCGGCGAGTATCCAGCCGAGGACGTAGTCCTTCTCGACAATGTGTGGCAACAGCGAAAGCGACGACGCGGCTTCGAGGATTTCGCGCCTGTCGATCATGAGGCCGATTGTCTCCTGGCTGACGGCAACCAAAGACGCCAGAGCGTGACGAGTCTTTTCGGCGGAAGCGAAGGATCAAGCCGGGCATAACCCTGTGTCAATCGTGAGCGGCACTCGGCCGCGAGCTTGTCATCGTGCAAGCGCGTCTCTGAAAGATATCCGAGACGTTTAAAGACAACGCCATTACTAAATTGCTTCGCGTACTGGATCAACAAATCACGATCAGCGGTCTTCGTTGAGAGATACGCGCTCAGGCTATCAGCTACGTGGTCGATGCCACCGCCCACCTCTGGCGCGGCGATCATATCGACCAGCGTACGCGCGGGGTCCGATATAGACACTTTGACAGAACCGCGCCACAGCGTTTTCAATCCAAAAACCCGTTTCGGCTTCACGTTGTGCAATACAAAAACCGCACCTTGGGCGATCACGCGTTTTTCTGTAACACGCCGTGTAGTGAAGACGAGGGTCTCATTGAAAAGCTGCTCGGTAAGTTCCCAATGATGGGCGGCCGTCCAGCCGCCGATGTAGCATTGATTGAAGAGCGTTGGTACGAGAACCCAGGGGTCTGCGATCACCTGTTCGCTGCCAGCCAGGTCCAACGGCACAGGAACATAAAGCCCATGTCCTATCCGCCGGAGCCAACCCTGCTGTTTCCACCGCGATAGGAGCTTAGCCCAACTTCCACACTTTTCGGGGACTGATGCAGTGTTTTCTATAACTTACGATTTTTTTCGTCACTACAAGCCTTCTGCTGCCAAGTCTTAATGGGTTGCATGACCTCGGCGGGAATGCGTAGGGTTGCGTAGATTTGGCGGTGCTCCGGTTCCGGGATGGTGGCCTTGCGGATTTTCAGTACGCGGCCGAGTGGGTCTTCAGCCAGAACGATCGAGATGACTTGATGCGTGCGGAGTTGATCACGAATGGTCCACCACGAGGTGTGCAGGCCGGCCTGCAGGAAGCGGTGCTCGATGGCCACCAGCAGATGGTAGGCCAGGACACAGAGAAAAATATGGGTCTGCGTCCGATCCTGGAGATGATGAAAAATCGGCCGCTCCATCAGCGGGCTCTTGAGGTCGCGGAAGGCATCTTCCACGCGCGTCAGCAGGATATAAGTGCGCCAGATTTCATCCGCCATCAGATCCTGCCGATCCGTTTTGAGAACATAGCTTCCGTCCAGTTTCTTGGCGATCGCCTTTTGATCGGCGAGTTCGTTCCAGGAAAGATTCTGGTGGGCGGCGTCATAGGAGATCTCGTAATAACGCACCACGCGCGGATAGCGCTCCAGCAATCGACCGATCGATCGCTGGATTTTGTTTTCCTCTTTCAACCGACCCTGGACCACACGTTGCTGAAGCTTCCTTAGATCGACGATCAGTTTGGCTTCCTGCTTTTCGCGAATCGCGCGGTCCTTTTCTTCGCGGCCTTCGCTGCGGCAGAGAATGTAAACGACGTCGCCCTTCTGCTGGCGTTTGATTTCCACTCGGCTCTTCTTCTGAAAGGGATTGCGTGGTGAAGGTACCCGGCGGACTTCTTCCCAGCCATGGTCGTTCTCCAACTCATCGAACCATTGGTTTCTCTCCGATTGCCGTCCCGCGACCAGGTAATGCAGCCCGCGATCGCGGATTTGTTTCAGGTTTTCCTCAAAGGCCATACCTCGGTCCACGATCACGGTCGCGCCCGGCCGCTTGCCCATCCGCTTTTCCAGGACATCCAGCATCTGGTCCAGACTGCACCGATCTTGCATATTGCCGTCGAAGATTTCGTGGGCTTTGGGGAACCCATCGCGATCCAGGACCAATCCCACCACGACTTGTTTGCAATCCGGACGCTGGTCCCGCGAGTATCCTCGCTTCGCTTGCGGGTTGTCTTGGGCCTGACCTTCGAAATACGTCGAGGTCAAGTCATACAGATAAACGGTGTCGTCCAGGTTGAACAGCGTCTTTTCCTTCTCCGCCAGCGCACGCTCGATGGCTTCACGGTTGGGATGGAGTCGGTCCAGATTGCGGTAGAGCGCCTCGTCCTCCAGTTGGGAGAAATCTTCCTCCAAGATGTCTCCCAAGGCCGTGCGACGAATCCAATCCGGCATGGCATGCTCGGAAGAAGGAGAAATCAACCGGTTCAGCGTCATCACCTCTGTCAAGAGGCATGCGCGATCAGAAAGTCCGGCGCTCTGCAAAATGGAATGCACCCCCAGTTGGCGCCAGAGCTGGTGTCCGACATGCACGGGGCCGGCCTCACGCGCTTGCTGCACATCGATCTGGTCGATCACGACGGTGACGGTTGATCCGGACTGGTCTTCCTCGGATGTGGCGCTGCTTTTTCTCTGGCGCGCTTTCTCCAGCCACGGTTGCACTCCGCTGGAAGACTCAGGGAGGGAGGCTTGTCCGCGCAAGGAGGACTGCAGTTTGTGCGCCAATCCCAACCAATCTTTCACGGGCGCTGGTTCCAGGCTTCCTAAAGAACAGATGGTGCGCTGACGCGGGCCTTTCGGCGTTTGGACGGATTCGACCAGCAGATAATTTGTGTAGATTTTGCCTTTGTAGGATCGCGTCGATTTTCGGAGGTACATTGGCCACTACATATAGCAGTCGACACGGTAAAGTCAAGAAGAATCCTAGTCACTTTAGTCACTATTTAGGCCACTGCCAAAAGACCGCTGTGCAAACAAACGGGTTTGCGCAAGCGAATCCACGGTTTTCCCCAAAATCACGCCGACTGCCGTGGAAGTTGGGTTAGCTGCGGCACGCCTTTCGATCCCGAGTGTCCGAGACGTAACATCAACCGACACGACTTCCTTTGCGGCTCGGAGTACTGCGCCGAGGCGTGCGCGGTGAGCTGGCAGGGATTCTATTCGCGATTCCATGGCTATATAATGATACTGCAAGTTCGCACTATGTGAGAACTTGATGTGATGTCATATAGTCAATTCCCTCTTCGGCGCCTGAAATTCGTTACGGAACTGCTTGGACAATTCTCGCGGTCTTGTTGGTCTTCGGAACAACTAAGGTTATCGGACTCTAGCGGTAAGCGTCATCTCATGGCCGTCTGGACGAATTGAGAGTAAATAAGGATGCTGCCCGTTGAACCATCGTAAGTAGAGACAATTCCTGGATATCCCCTAGGAAAACCCTGAAGGAAACGCAGATCAGAAAGTCAAACCTGGGCAGGTTATTGCGGGGGATTTATTTTTACGGACACTCGATAGCGGCGATAGTCCGCGTAGTAATGCTCATTTCGGTACCACACCTTAAAGAACAAACCGGCACCTGAGCCCAGCTCGCCATATCCGAGGTAGACAAGGTAGGCCTTCACCTCCCTGGGCAGCCATAAGGGAGCAGCTACATCTAGAAGTTGCACTTTGCTCAGAGTCACGACCGTTGTCAGCCGCTCTAGTCCAATCTCCGGGCGAGGCGCGAGCAGGTCCGTCCGCAATTGGATTATTTGGAAATTATTTTTGTCCACCCACGCAATTCCTTGCATCAACATACCCACTGTTGTGCCGCTTCGCCCGGTTAGTGTGACCAAAAGGGTGGCCTTGCTAGGCTTTTGGGAGAACGCTACGACATACGTATCTCGCGCACCGATCTTTTGATCGCCAAGATAGCGGAAGCTCGACTCCGGTTGAAACGCGGTTGAGAAGTAGTTGCAGCTCAGGGCGAAGCCGAGCGTGACGATGTACCCCTTGTCCAAACCCGGATGGTCCATGCGATCGCCCTTCGCGTCCATGCGATATTCAACAATATCTGCATCTGTCCCCACACCATTGACGTGACGAAGGATCAAATAGTTGTCTTGCACTCGCTCAGTTGCGGTGACCACGCCATCGCTGTTCAATCTCTCCTGGGTGATCTTCTCCTGAGCGATGAGATCCACAATGTTGCGGAAAAAGCTGTCGACGTTAGCCCCGCTCTTCTCTAGGATTGCGGGCAATTCCTGCAAATCAGCTGAGGGCCGAATCTTCTTCAACTCTGGAATACGTTTGCCTAGTTCATGCAGGGGCTCTTCGAGGTAGGGGTGGACGTTCGCGTAGTAACGCTCACCGCTTCCATGCGCGGGTTCGACCGGCCCGGACGCAGGTTCCTTTACCTCATCGGGCAACTTCTTGACAGACACTCGGTAGCTCTTATAGTTCGAATAGCGGACCTCATTTCGGAAACTCAGTTGGCCGTCTCCGATTTGCTCGCCGATGGCCTTGAAGTCGGCATCCACTTGCACCTCGCTGGGCAGCCACAAAGGAGTTGTCCCGTCCACGAGTTGCACTTTGCTGAGCGTCACGACCGTTGTCAGCCGCTCCAGTCCAATCTCAGGGAGCGGCGCGAGCAGGTCCGTCCGCAATCGGATGATTTGGAAATTGCTCTTATCCACCCACGCAATCCCCTGTATCAGCAAGCGCACATGAACATGCTCGTTCTGAGCCAAATTTACACCCAGCCCTTGGGTGACTGTCGCCTCGCCGGGCTTCTGCGCGAACGCCACGACGTAAGTGTCCCGCAGGCCTTCCCTTTCCTCTCCGAGATAGTGGAATCTGGACTCCGATTGAAGCGAGGTTGAGAAGTAAACACTGTTCAGAGCAAAGTTCGAGGTGACGAAATATCCATTGTCTAGCCCAGCGCCTTCGAGACGATTCCCTTTCGAGTCCATCCGGAGTTCGCTGACTCCTCCAAATATCTCGGTTCCGCGGCGAAGAACCAAATAGCTGTCTTCGATATGCCGGCTCTCGGTAACCTGCCCTTGTCCTCCCATTTTCTCTTCCGTGATCTCCTCATGTGCGGTGAGATCGACAACGTTGCGGAAGAATTCGTCTACCTGCTCACCAGTCTTCTCGAGGATCGTGGGCAGCGCCTGCTGATCCGGGGCGGATTCGATCGTCCTAAGTTCTGGTATGTGTTTGATGAGTTGTTCCAACGATTCTTCGAGGTACGGATGCGCATTCGCATAGTACTGGTAGCGTTTGTCTTCTTGCTGAGCGGGGACAGCCATTCTCCCGCTGAGCCGAGGTGAGCCGCCGGAGCCCGTTAGTGCACCGCTTAGAAACACGATGGTGAGCAGAGCCATCTGGCGCCGATGGGAGCGAGGTAGGTCGGATCCACCTGCCGGGGCGCTGACGTCAAAGGTCATGGTGCTTGCCTGATGCGCACGAATCTCAGCGCAACCCGGGAACAGCAGCCCCGCGGATTCATTTCTGAGGAGAGCATGGAGGAAATAGCGGCAGGATCCGACTGGACTAAGCCACAGCACGAACCATCGGGAACCGGAAAGGTAGCACCAAACAATTCGGATGGTTGCAGGCCCCCCGCAACCAATCGATGAGTTTCGCGAGATTGCCGGAAAAGAGTGGTACACACCATGGTACACAATAACGATGTCTAAGGCTGCCTTGCAATGACTTAGGATGCCGTCCGTGCTCTTGTAAGTCGTTGCAAGTACTTATGAACCGCTCACTGTCACGGCAGAGGTCGCGAGTTCGAGTCTCGTCGTCCCCGCCATTCTTTTCAGTGATTTACAAGCAAAGAATGGCAAGTCCCGTCGGTTTTCAACCCGGAGTCCAGCCCGAACCTCATTTTCAAGCCGCTTCTTTTCCGTTTTTCCCGACTTTGATCGCTTCGAGGTACTTGCCCTGGGCCTCAACCTGCTTGCTATTCACGGAGTGAATGTAGCGTGCAGTTGTCTGCGGTTTCGTATGGCGGAGCATCGTTTGGATTACGGAAGGATGGACCTCGTTTGATCCAAAGAACGTCTACTCGGTCGAGGCTGACACCGAAGAGGACGCGATGCAGGAGGTTTGCCGGGCGCTGAACGAGAACAACGAGAAGTGGCTGCGGAGCCACGAGGCCGTCCGATCTAGGCTTGTTCGAACTTGATAATGACGGCCCTGTCCCACTTGAGGTGTGGACTGGCATAGCACAGGCCGTCTGCGGATGCTGCGGGACTGAGAGTGGTTCTGCAATCTCATGTTCTTGAGGCAGACAGCGATGATCTCAAATCAGGGAGAATCGTCGGCTATCGCGAAGTCGCCGTAGGCAATCCTAGTCTCTTTGTAAGGGATTAGGAACCAGGAGTTGGTCGTCACAATGAAGTGGGAGAGGTTGCTTCACGGCTTAATCCTCCCAGGTTACATGAGCTTGGTATGCGATTTGTATCTTACCACGGAGTGGTCCCATGGTTTCTCGACCCGCTATCGTGGCAGGCCATCATGGGGCTCAGTTGTTTCCACCAGCCGTCTTGGTATTCTCGGCTTTGAGTTTTTTCAGTTCCCTTTCGTGGTCGAGGAAACTTTCGCCGTTGATGATCCACGGCGCAGCGGGCTCGTCCCTCAGATAGTGGCCGAACCACGCGAAGATGCGGTGCTGATAATCGATCTGGTTGGCTTTCTTTCGCAGGCCGTGATCCTCACCGGCGTACTCGATTAGCACGACATTTTTCTTCGCGCGCCGTGCGATGTTATACAGCTCGACGCCCTGGTGATAAAAGACCGTGCCGTCGTTGTCGCCGACTTCGATAAGCAGCGGCGTGGTCATATTTTGCACGCCGAAAACCGCGGAGTTTCGAATGTAAGCCTGGAGATCCTCATAGACCGGGACTTCCATGCGCTGCTGCCCGGTTTCGATATGATCGGTTTCGGCGATGCCGGAACTCCAGTGGTGATTGCCGTAATTGCTGACGAGGTCGGTGATGGGCGCGCCAGCCACGGCGGCGGCGAAGAAATCGGTCGTGTGCGTGGCGAGATAAGTGGAATCGAAACCGCCCCAAGAGTGGCCCATGATGCCGATTTTTTTCGGGTCGACCACGCCGAGTTGAATCACTTTTTTCACGGCGGAAGTCACGCAGTCGACGACGGAGACGCCGGGATCGCGGGGCTTGAAGACGATATCGGGCTCGAGGAGAAAATATCCATGAGCGTTGACGGCGCTCACGTTGTAGTAACTGCGCTCGGAAGGCGCGCTGAAGCGATGCAGGCCATCGGAAAGTTTTTCGTACATGTAGACGACCATGGGATATTTCTTCGATGAGTCATAGCCCGCGGGATAATAAAGCGCGCCTTGCAGCCGCTCGCCGTGGCTGTTTTTGTATTCGATAAGTTCTTCGCGTCCCCAGGCATAGCTGTTCTGGAACGGATTTGTTTTGGTGACTTGTTTCGAATCTTTCAAATCAGGGCCGGCGACGAAAGCGTTCGGTGATTCGACAAACGTTTGCACCACGTATTCGAATGTATCGGCGTCTTTGGCTTTCGCGAGGCGATCGACGCTCTTATCGAGCCAGAGGAGATGTTCTTCGGTCACCGTGCCGGAAGCGCTGGGCTTCAGCCGGGCGAAGCCGGACTTTTTCGTCCATATTCCGAACAAGTTGAGATAGATCGGCTTCTCCGTGTCAATCCACTCCTCCTCGGGATCTAACTTTTCATAGCGATGACGCACTTGCTCCGACGCGCCGCCGGTGAGTTTGACGGCGCGCGAGCCGTCCGGAGCGACCTGCCAAAGATCGAATTTGTCGTAGAGAATCACCGCGGCGTCATTCTTTGCCCAACCTGCAACGCCGAAAGGTGGCTTTTGCTTGATGGTGTAGTCTGCCTCGCGATCCACAAAAGAGGTTTTCACATTTTTTGTGATGTTCACGATCGCGCGCGTTGCCGTGTTCACGGTCCAGTAGTAATCGTCATGGACGTAGAGAAGGTAGCGGCCGCCCGGGGACGCCTCAACATATTCATCATCATTGAGGCGATCCTGAATTGTGGTGCGATTGCCGTTCGAAAGATCCACGAGATAGATATCGGCGGCGGGGCGGCCGATGCTGCGCTCCATGGCGTAGCTGGACCAGTTCGCGGCGACGGCCACTTGCTGATGCTTGACAGGCGTCACTTCCTCGAACAAATCTTTTCCAAGTTGGACAAATTGTCCATTCGAAACATGCCAGGCGGCGAGCATGTTTTTCTGGCGATTGCGTTTGGCGCTGAGCTTTTGGTGAGGCATGACTTCGACGTCGTGCCAGTTCCAAACGGCGACGCTGGGCGGCTCTTCGTCGTCTTTTTCCTTTTCTTTGACTGCTTCTTTCACTGGCGCGGCAGTTGCCGCATCGCCTTCGGCGGCAACGGGTTTCTTTGGCTCGAGAATTTTTTCTTCCCACTTCGCCACGCCGAGGAACACGACATCGCCATCTTCGGCCCAGGTTGGCTTGCGAAATGCGACGGTGCGCAAGCCTGACGGAAATTTCGTGTCGGCCGCGGGATCGTAGAGATGACTGGCTTCAGGCGGATCGCCAAGGTGAGTCCAGGCCAGCGCGACTTGCGTCGAGCCTTCGCGATGCTCGTCGGCTTTCGAACGTAGCACGGCGAGATCGGCGCTCTTTTTGCGCCAGGCGAGGCCGCTGTAGATGGACGCGGAAGAATCGAGCACGCGCACGGCAGCGGTTTCGGAATTAAAAATCTGCACGCCGTTGCCGGTTTTGTCTTCGGCGTTGACGGCCATGGCAAGAAGCGTGCCGCGCTTCGGCAAGTCCTGCCAAGCATATTCGGAAACATTCCCAAAGGAAGTGTCATGGCCGCTCGAAAGCTGCCGAAGGAGGAGCGTCGCGCCCGGCGTATCCTCGCTGCTTTCAGGGGCTACCCCAGAATCCGGGGCCTCTTTTTTCTCCGGGGGATAACGGCGCATGGCGAGATAAGCGCCGGTAGGGCTGAAGGCGAAGGACTCGATGCCGTCCACGGCGGTTTGGTCGCCAGTCGCGAGATTCAGAAGTCCCAACTTTTTCTGGACCGGCTTTTTCTCTTTCTTCATTTTTTCTTCTTGGGCTTCGGAGTAGCCGATGGCATAAGCGACCCAGCGGGAGTCAGAGGAAAAGACGGGCTGCGAGGCGAACGCGGCGGTCTTAGTTGTGCCGTCTGCCAAGTTGCTGACGCGCAGCTCGTTGTTGCGATTCGAACGATTGATGCCGTAGGCCAGCCATTTACCGTCGGGAGAGAGTCCGCCGTATTCGCGGATGGTAAAGAGCGATTCCCACTGGCCGTAATCGGCTGGCGGCACGGGCGGCTTGGACTGCGCCGAGGTCGAGATGGTGAAGCCAAGGACCAAAGCGATTACTTTGATTGTTCGCCGCATTGTGCCGTCCTTCGATTTGAGCAGTTGTGTACTTGAGTAAATTTCGTTGCCGAACGTTCCACAGGTTATGAACTGGCCGCCGGATCTGAGCAGGCGGATTGTGCACCCTTTTGTGAGGCTGGTGCAAGGACAAGGGGAGGAGAAGAGCCATTGGCCTTCTCGCTTCTATCGCTGCTTCGCGCGCGCCCGGATACGCTCCGTAAGCTCGCGAATTCGTCGGCGCGACTCGCTGAGTTCTTCTTCCGGCGTGAGATTGACATGGACGTTCACCTCGCTGCCTTCCGGGCCTTCGAGTCTGAGCCGCTCGACCGGTTTCCCTTCAAGATAGTCGAGAAGCATCTTTATCGCCGTCAGGTCGCCCCTGAGCGCTTTTCGAAGGCGGCAAGAGCCACGGCGCGCGCCCAGCTTGTTTCACCCTTGAGTTTCAGCTTCGCGAGCAACTTCGGGCTGAGCGTTTCCTGTGCGATCTTGCGGAGTTCATCTGTGAGCGGAAGTTTTTTGGGACGACCGCCAGGGTTTCCCGTCTGACCGGGCTTCCAAAAGAATGAAGGGGGAGGCCTCTAAACCTAGATGTGCCAGAGCTCGCAATAGGAGACTTTGCCCGTTGTCAACTCTGACCTCCCTGCTGGACTCGAGTTCATAGTTAGACTGTGAGCACTTTACCGGTGACTCGGTTTATGGGGCTACGGAGCTGAAGAGCGTCGAACCTAGGGCGGTTATCTCCCATCACGAGCTTTTGCCAGGTTGCCATCATTACGTTTCGCGTCCAGTGAAGGCTCAGTCTTCCTTCAAATGGAGGCGCTGCCGAGCATGGACATGCTCAACGGATTGACGACGGCCGCTGGGCCAACTCACTTCGACACGATCAACAATGGTTGCGCTCCCCAATCCAAAGTGGAGGGGAGTAGCGTGTTGAGAGAGGTAGGAACCTTGACTGCCAACAACTTGCAGGTTGGTGCGGCCAGCGGCAGAAACGCGCACCAGCGCGCCGATTCCCTGGCGGTTGCTCTTCTTGCCTTCAAGACTGACTTTGATCCAATTGCGTTGCTCGGCACCGTCGGCGCGGAGCAAGATCAACGGTCCCCGATTGCAAGAAATCGCAAGGTCTGTGTCACCGTCGTTGTCGAAGTCTGCCGCAGCCAGTCCACGAGCGTTGAGCGGACGGTCGAGCTGGGGCGCCACGGATGAGAGAACATTTTTGTACTGGGTGCCATCGTAGTGGAACAAGAAGGGCTTTTGCGGGACCAACAGCGTGTGATCCTGAGTGTCTTCGAGCGTATTGCCGTTGACCACGGCCAGATCGAAGAAGCCGTCATTGTCATAATCGAGGAAAGCACAGCCCCAGCCGACCATCGGCAAGGAAATATAGGCAAGGTTTGTGAATTCGGCGGCATCTGCAAAAATCATTTGCCGCGTTTCCGATAGCATGTTCTGATACAGGGAATCTCCTTGGGAGAGCCAGTGGGAAACGAAAAAGTCGAGATCGCCATTGGCGTCAAAGTCCGAGACGGCGATCCCCATGGAGCCCTTGTTTTCCGCGGTGAGAGTCTGGGCACTTTGATCGGAGAAGGTGCCGTTTTTTTGATTCAAGAAGAAGCGATTCATACTGACGTCATTGCCTACGTAGAGATCGGGCCAGCCGTTGAGGTTGAAGTCGGCGGCAGCAACAGTTAGGCTGCGGCCATCCGGGTCGGCGACTCCCGCGCGACGCGTGATATCAGTGAAAGTTCCATCGCGATTGTTGCGCAGCAGCCGATTGGTCTGAGGGCGAAACGAACGGGGGTTCAAAGAGGCGGGAATGACGACGCCGTACTGGTTTTCCGCGGCGAAATGAAGGTGCGAGGAGTCCAGGGGATACTCTACATAATGCAGGATGTAGAGATCGAGCCAGCCGTCGTTATCAAAATCAAACCAAACCGCACCGGTGCTCCAAAGAGGATCGTGGACGCCACTCTGTTGAGTGACGTCGCGGAATCGGCCGTTGCCCTCGTTGTGATAGAGGTAGCACCCTCCGACCCCGGTGACGAAGAGATCGAGATGGCCGTCGTTGTCAAAGTCGCCCCAATAGGCGCCCATGCCAAAGTGGTGCAATTCCAGGCGAGCACTTTCGGTAACATCCGTGAAGGTGCCGTTTCCATTGTTGTGATAGAGGCGATTCCCCGGCCCCTCTTTGCGGCTAGAACCAAACTTTGCGGGTTGGTTTACGACGTAGAGGTCTGGGAATCCGTCATTGTCATAATCGCCCCAGGCCAGACCCGAACCCATGTCTTCGGGGAGAAGCCGGTTGCGAGATCCGCTGCAGTGAATAAACTGCAACCCAGCCTGAGCGGTTACGTCACGAAAATGAATGTCGTTCTGTGAAGTAGTCGCCGCTGATCCCGCTTTTTGTCCCAGCGCTTCGGTCTGGCCGATGAGATTGGCCATGGGCGCCATTGCCAACGAACGGAGGAATTCCCGACGTCTCACCTACTGCTTCCTTTTGCTCCGCTCGCAGGAACCAGAACCGCCGAAGACAGAGTCCTGCGAATTGCAGGCTTGACGGGAAAATCAGCTGTAAACGCTGAGATTTCCGTGATGGGAACCGAAGGTGGAGTCGAATTCGGGAAAATTGCCGCCAGGGATTGCGGGTTGAACTTGCGGTAGAGGAGTCGAACTTGGCAATGCAGGGGGCCAGCGACTCCACGTGGCAACTGAAAGCTGAACTCGGCTGAATCGCTTGCGCCGGGGAGTATGACACGCTTGTCGCGGGCGCCGACGGCGTCCCAGAGAGCGTGGTTGTAAAGCACCTGGGCCTGTCTGTCGAGGAGGAAGGACCGATACTCGATGGTTTTGCCCTGTAGTAGCCCATTTGAGTCCAGCGTTCCAGCGGAAAAGACTGTATGACCGAGCGCATCGGTAGCCGTAAATTCCAGCCAGGACTGAATCACATCCAGCGGCCCGGTGGGAAAGGCATGGCCGACTTTGGTATTGATGACGAGAGCTTGGACCGTGGCCATTTGACCGGCGGCCAAGGGATTTTCCGGAATCAGACTCACAGAGATGATGGGACCGCGAGGCCAGACCCTGTCGATTTCCGGAATGACTGCCTGGCCGGTGAGCCATTGCTGGACCAGTTCGATCTGTTGATCCGCCCCAGGAAGGTGCAGCATCTCTGGGACAAAGGCGTTGGAGGCAAGAATGCGATGCTCGTGGATAATACCATTGACGTTGCGAGCAGGATCCTCGGCCGGAACTTCGTGCATGTGACAGTTCTGGCACTGGAGTTCTCTTGCTTTGTCGGTGTGCCACGGGCCATTCTTCCAGTCGTCGTATTGGTTTTGGAGTTGCACAAATCCCCAGCCATTCACCCGCTTGTCCAAATACTGCTTGTGACACGTGCCGCAGAATTCGACGGACTGGGAGTGTTTGGCGTCGTAATCCATTTTGTGTTGCTCGGGATGCAACCGGATGAGGATCTGGGATATTTTTCTGAGAATCGGACGAGAAGAGAATTCGAAAAGGTACGGATTTGGGGCGGTGGCAACGTAGTTTGCATTGCCCCGCACATCTGGATTGCGCAGGACATGGCAAAAAATGCAGGAACTGCCGGCCTGTGAGCTCGGCGAAGTCTGTTCGGGAATTGTGTCGCCGGAGATCAGAGAGAGGGGCTCGTGGCAACCTGCGCAATAGCGCCCCGATCCGAACCCTTGGGCATGGACGTAGCTGGCTTTCACCCTCGCATAGAATGGGTCCGCGCCCGAAAAATGATGAGCGCTTGGAAGCCACTCTTCGTAGATCGTGGCGTGGCAACGAGAGGCGCCGCAGGATTCCGACTCGATAAGTAGCTTTGCAGGGATCACGCGGCCGGTATCCGTGCGAGCGTTGGATGGCGTGAAGTCCCCGGTCGCGAGAGTTCCCTGCTGGCGGCTGATTCCGATAATGGTTGCACCGACAGCAAGCACGATGATCCAGAGAGCAAAGGGGCGCAGAAGTTGGATGTAACGACCCTGCGGAAACTTGCTCCGGATTAGGCCATGTAGAACGTGGAATAGTCCGACGGCGCCCAAGACGATCCCGACAACGATATGAAAGTAGTGCATTCGATAAGGAACAAAAATTCCCCACAGTCCCTTACCAGTCAGCCACAAACCGCTGATGCCCAGAGCCAACCAGCCCAATCCGAACCAGGGGCCGGCGCTCCACCAAGGCGAAGGAACATCGCCATTGGCCTCACGGAGGTGTTTCAAGAAGATGGCAGTCAATGGAACGGCTGCCAATACACCGACGACGATGTGTAAGAGGAGGATCCACTGCGAGAGCACGCCATAACGAAACAATAAGGGAATAAACCCACTGAGGGCTATAAAAAGTAAAGCCCCGGAAGCTCGCCGTAAGAGCCTGAGACTAGTCGGTTGTTCGCCCATATGCCCCCTTGGGCCGCAATGCACGCCCAAACACTGCAAGCTTGGGAGCGAATCGTCGAGCATACGCGCACGTACGACGATGACGACGGTCACATCGAAGCGTGACCGCCATCACTGGAGGTCCTTCAGGCCCGGAATATGCTAAGCAATAACAATGAATTTCCTATTCGCCATGGCGATGTGTTGTTGTCCCCCACAATCGTGCGCGCTGAGACTCTCTTCCTGACGTAAATCTGCTCGACAAAGGCATCAGTTCCCGCCCGGCGCGCTCCGGAAACCGTTCCAGGATCTCGTCCCTAACAGTTCTAATTGGCAAAAAAACAATCAAGGAGCTCCAGATGATTCAACAAGCGAACGTCAAGAAACTGCACCACCGAGTTCTTATTCTGGGTGGCGGGACGGCCGGGATCATCACTGCCAGCATGCTCCAACGCGCTGGCCAAACCGACGTCGCTATTCTCGAGCCCTCCAGCCAGCACTTTTACCAGCCGCTTTGGACACTGGTGGGTGCTGGTGAGGTCTCCGCAAAAACAACCAACCGCAGCGAGGCTCGCTACATTCCGAAGGGAGTTCATTGGATTCAGGAACAGGCTTCGGAAGTCGCACCCGATCAGCAGGTGGTGACCACAGAGTCCGCAGCCAAGATCAGCTATGACTTCCTCGTCGTGGCGACTGGCGCACAATTGAACTGGAACGCCATCCCGGGTCTGGAAGAAGCCATCCTTCGAGGAGACGCCTCAAGCAACTACAATTACCACCTGGCGTCCAGAACCTGGGACTTGATCCGTAACTTTAGAGGTGGCACCGCCCTGTTTCACATGCCAGGCACGCCCGCCAAGTGCCCGGGAGCACCCCAGAAGATCATGTATTTGGCAGCCGATTATTTCAGGAAGAAAGGACTCGGACGTAGCGCGCAAGTCATTTATGGCTCTGGCTTGACTGCGATCTATGGAATCAAGGAATACGCAGCCGTACTGGATCGGGTGGTCCAGCGCTACGGCATCGATGCGCGTTTCAACCACGAACTGGTGGAGATCCTGCCCGAAAAAAGAGAAGCCGTCTTTCAAGTCAAGAACGATCCGCCAGGGCAACGGACTACGATCTCATACGACTTTCTGCACGCCGTCCCGCCCCATAGCGCGCCGGATTTCATCCGGCAGAGCCCGTTAGCCGATCCCCTGAAGCCCCAGGAAGGCTGGGTGAGGGTCGACAAACACACGATGCAGCATGTGAAATACCCTAACGTTTTCGCTCTTGGCGACGTTGCAGGCACACCCAACGCAAAAACCGGAGCGGCAGCATCGCGCCAGGCGGCGGTGGTGACAGCTAACCTGTTATCGGCACTTCATGACGAAGAGCCGCAAGCGCGTTACGACGGCTACATCGCTTGCCCCATCATCACGGGTTATGGACGAATGCTGTTGTGCGAGGTTGACTACACGGGGAAGCCGGCGCCGCGCTTGCCTGCAATTGACACGTTCCGCGAGCGCTATGACATGTGGTTATTGAAGAAGTTTGGCCTACCCTGGCTGTATTGGAACGTGTTACTCCGCGGCCGAAAAGTGCCTTCCCTCGATGGGAAGCAAGCGCTCCCAGAGACGCGCAGGCAGGAGCAATTCTCTTAGGTACATCGCGCGAAGGATCACGCGTCGAGCAGCTTCGCAATCACGTCGCCTGCCTTATAGGCGGGCCTGTTTGGCAGCAGGAAGGATGGAATTTCGCTGATGTCGTCTCCAGAGGTGACCAGGCCTCTTTCCACATATTTGCCGCCGCGTACCTGAGGATGTCCGATGTTCGCCACCAGCGCATTGCAGAGGCATTTTCGGCCCAGCGTGTCCTCCGCTTTTCCGCCCTTGGATAGGTATAAGCTGACCGGCTCTCCAGCGCAACGATAGTCAATCGTGCCCGCCGTAGTTCTGTAGGCCTCGCGGAGATAGCCGAGGTCGCAGATGCGCGGTCTGGCCAAGTAGACTTCAGGCTCCGAAACCGTGTCTTCTAACTGCGCGGCTTTGAATGGGTAACCTGTCGGAGAAGCCAGAGGATCGGTGAAGACCTTGGCCTGCCCGGAAATCGCTTTCTTCAAAAGCGCCTGCTTGTAATCATCCCGCAAGCCCGACTCAGCGCAGAAAGCGAATGCACTTCCGACTTGCACGCCGGTTGCACCTGCAGCCAGGGCTTCGCGGAGCTTTTCGGCGCTGCCGTATCCTCCGGCGAGCCAGAACGGTAGGCCCAGTTCTCGCATCTTTTTCAGGTCAACCGTGTCGCGTTCTCCATAGATCGGTTCACCCGCCTCGTTGAGCTGCAGCTTCCCGCGAGGCGGCGCATTGTGGCCTCCGGCTGTAGGCCCTTCGACAACAAATCCGTCAACCTTGCCGTTGGCCTTTCTTGCCAATGTTACAGCAAGCGTGTTCGAGGCGACGATAGCGAGAAAGTGAGGCCGCAGGAGCGGCGGGAGCTCACCCTCCGTGAAGTCCCGCGGCACAAAAGTGATCGCGGTGTCATCACCATCCTGTGCGCCCGTGACCTGAAGCTCGTAGCTGGCGGACTCGTGATTGGCCAGACGGTCGAGGACACCGGGAATTTTGAGGGGGATGCCTGCCCCCATCAGCACATATTCGACGCCCGCGAGCATGGCTCCGTAAAGGGAAGGTAAGTGGGGAATCTGAATCTTCTCCAGATAGTTGATTCCCACAGGGTTGTCATGACCTTCGCGGGCCAGAGCTACCTCAACAAAGTTGGCTACGATACATAACTCGATCAGCTCGCGAGGACTATTTTTGGTATGCTTCGGCAGGTTCTTGTAGGACTGGTTCCCTGTTTTGCCGCCGGGGATGTAATACTCATCCCAAATGCGCTCCGCCATTTTGCGGAAGGGAAAACGATCGAGGCCGCTGCGCATATGCCCACCGGGATCGCCGTCTTGCAATCGTCTGACGACAATCTGATCGAGCGCAGTTCCTGACACAACCCCAAGCTGACCGAGCTGAGAGACGGCCCGGGCAAGCATCCAATTGGAGATTCCCGCCCCCATGCCGCCCTGAATGATTTTCGGATGACTGTTCATGCTGGACATTTTCTCAGAGCATGGCGCTTCTAACTGTAAGATTTTTGTCATTGTGCGAGGAGCGATCGCACAAGGTCGTGTCATAGCGCTAAAGTCTGTGACAAAGATCACACGGCCTCCTATTGGTCTCCTCTTAAATCTGGAGAGTGATCACGCCGCCGTCTCATGGGATGGGTAGGTGCACGGAGAGAAGTATCCTTGACTGCCCTTGGGCCTGGTGACGCAAAGTGGCGATTACATCGGAATGGTCGACGACAGACCCATTCTTCGCGATTCCCCGACAGTCTTATGTCACACTCACCCTTTAGCAAAATCGAGAGGACTTCCTTTATGCATGATTCGCATTCAAGCATCGTCTGCGAAAACCGCGATAACGTGGCAAGGATTACCCTGAATCAGCCACCTCTGAATATCATCGATATTCCGATGATGGAGGAGATCCACGACGCGCTGGAACATATCCAGTCGCTCGGCAACGTGAAAGTTCTAGTGCTCGATCATCAGGGCAAAGCCTTTTCGGCAGGCGTCTCGATTAAAGACCATTCGCCGGACAAGGTGGAAGAGATGCTCGAGAAGTTTCACGGACTCTTTCGGCGCCTGAATTCTCTTGAACAGCCGAGTGTGGCTCTAGTGGACGGGATGGCTCTGGGTGGAGGATGCGAGCTGGCCGTTTTTTGCGACATGGTGATTGCTTCGGACCGCGCGACATTTGGACAGCCGGAGATCAAGGTGGGGGTCTTTCCCCCCGTGGCCGCAGTCGTTTTTCCGCGACTCGTGGGCAGAAATCGGACACTGGAATTATTGCTAACCGGTGATGTCATCGATGCCGGGGAGGCCAAGGCAATCGGTCTCATCAACAAGGTTTTTCCGGCGCAGGTATTCAGGGAAAAGTCGGAGGAATTCATTCGCAAGCTCACATCGCTGAGTGGAAAGGCATTGGGACTTACAAAGCGCGCCGTGGACCAGAGCCTCTACACAAGCGTAATCGAAGGAATCTCCGCGGCTGAACAGCTTTATCTTCGAGAGTTGATGAAGACGGAAGACGCGCAGGAAGGCTTGAACGCTTTTCTGGAGAAGCGCAAACCCATTTGGAAAAACATGTAGTAGGAAAGCCTCGCAACGCAATATCAGAGGACAGGTAATCCCGAGGTCAGTCTGATTTTTTTCGGGTGTAGATCGCGAGAAAGTGAAAAGCAACGACGGTGGCGCAATCTTCACAATCGTCGTCCAATTCTTCGGGCCGCATAGGTTCGGCGCGCACCTCGTATCCCAACTGCCCGTAGAGCTCTATTGCCTCTTTAGCGCGCTGGGCGTCAGCGGTAAAGCGGCGCTCCCATCCTTGGGCCACCAAGGCGGGATCCGCCTGAAGCTGGCCAGGTGACAGAACTCGCTCCAGTGAGCTCACAAGTGAGGCTTCGATTCGAATGAGGCCAGGCTTCACATTGTCTCCCGTGTATCTCACCGGCCGAGAGTGGATCGGTCCATGAATGCATCGCCGTCTGACTGGTTCACTTTTTGCAATCGTCGTTGCGCCAGGATCGCCGCGCCCAAGGCACCAACAAACTGAACGAGATTCTCCGGCGGAACATTGACTTCGGCATGGAGATGCTCGCGCACAACGCGTGCCATGGTCTCGAAGCGGAGGATGCCACCGATCAAGGTGAACTCCGGCTCCATCTGGACGCGCTTCATTAACTGGACGGAGCGGTCCACGAGGGAAGCAACCGCGCCGTGCATGATGTCAGCAGGCGCACTTCCCAGGGACAACTGGTTGATCACTTCGGATTCGGCGAACACGGCGCAAACTCCGGAAATCGCAACTTGCTGCTTGGAAGTTGCCACAAGCGGTCCAATTTCCTCCGTAACGTACCCCATGTATCTAGCAGTCTTTTCAAGGAAAGCGCCGGTCCCGGCAGCGCACTTGTCGTTAAGACGGAAGGACTTGACCCGGGCCAACTCGTCGATCCGGGTGGCTTTCATCGTTTGTCCCCCGACGTCGAGGATGGTGCGCGTTCCTGGAAAGAAGAAGGTCGCGCCCCGGGCGCTGGCAGTAAGGTCCGTAACTTGAGCATCGCTGAACGGCACCATGTGACGCCCAAACCCCGTGGCCACGACGTAGGAAATGTCCGATGCCGTCAGTCCTGCAGCTTCCAAGGCACTTTGATAGACCTGGCTCGCCACTTCGGCGAGCTTGAACCCCGTGTGGTTCAAGGCGTGGCCGAGGATCACACCTTGCTCATTCAGGATTACTGCTTTAGCGTACGTGGAACCCACATCGATTCCGCCAGTACAAATCATGAAGGTCTCCCCGCGGATGCCGGTGTCCGCCCAGCCAGGACATGATCCAGCGCAAATAAAGCAGCGCCGAGCGCACCCATGAAGTGGGAATCGTCGCTTACATTCAGCTTAGCGCTAAGACCCTTCTGAAGAGCGTCGATCATCCCGATGTTTCTCGCGACTCCGCCGGTGAAGGTGATCTCCTCCTCGACGCCAACACGCCGCAGAAGCCCGATGGAGCGTCCGGCAATCGATTGATGAACGCCTTGCAGGATGTCTTCAATTTTTTTCCCCTTTCCAAGCCAGGAAAGCACTTCCGATTCGGCGAATACTGTGCAGGTTGTGCTGATCTTGACTGGACGTTCAGCGCGGAGTGCGGTGGGTCCCAGCTGATCCAGAGGAATATTGAGCGCGCTGGAAGCCGCCCCCAAGAATCTGCCAGTCCCTGCGGCGCATTTGTCGTTCATGCAAAAGTCCACGATTTCACCGGATGGCCGAACACGGATGGCCTTGGTGTCCTGCCCGCCCATATCGAGGACCGTGCGTGTACCGGGAAACATGAGCACTGCACCCCGACCGTGACAACTGATTTCAGTGACCTGCGTGTTTCCAAACGTCACGCGGTAGCGTCCATATCCTGTGCCGACCACGTACTCAACTTCCTCTTCCGGGACATTGGCGCTCTTGAGCGCCTCGGAGAACGCCTGCTCGGCAGCGATGACCACGTTGGCGCCAGTATCAATCAGGGAGCGGCCGACGATGCGTTTTGCCTCGTCGATCACAATGGCTTTCGTCTGCGTGGATCCCACATCAACTCCAGCGGTATAAGCCATAAATTATTTCCTCCTGGTCGCGCGCGGCATCGCGTCAGTGCGCGGCAGTCTCCTGTTGCCTGCGGGATGCCAGACCTTCAAAGAAAGCGTCAATACGGTTCTTCATCTGAGCTTCTCCAACCACGCGGCGGTCCATCATGTCGGATTCGATGAAGAGGCTGGGGATGTCGCGTGCGGCCATGACCGATCGCCGGTTGTCCGCCATACCTGTGGAAGTGGTGCGGCAACTCTTGACGGGATGGTAGACCACGCCGTCGAGATGATAGGAGTCGACCATTTCGATGATGGCGCGATCCTGATAGAACATACTATCCATAGCGTTACGCACACTGATGAGAACACCTTCAGCCAGACTCTCGAGAGGCCGCGAGAGGTCGTACTCGAAGCCTAGATTCGCGCCGCCTGAAGCAAACCAAAGATACGTGGAGTGGACGAAAGTTCCACCCCACTCGGTGAAAAGTTCATTGAATCTGCGGAAGATGGGATAGCAGGGGACGCCAATGAAAGTCAGGCGGTATTTTTCTTCCGTAAGAGTTCCGATTCCGCGAGAGGCCTTGTATGCCATTTCTTCGACTAAGTTTGAGAAGTAATGCCCACCTTCCTGCGAGCCGCGGAAACCGTTTGCAACTCCCAAGTAAATGGTGCCGTCGGTAAGCGCGTTGAAGAGAGAAGGGCAACTTTTATTAAACTCCAAAACTTTCTTCCATCCGCGAGACATTTCGTTGGCGTGGCCCATCACTTCGCGGAGCCGATCGATATCGAATCGGATGCCGGTCACTCTCTCACAAAAAGCAATGAGTTCGCTGATCTGGGCCTGGACATACCGCCGATCATTCTCAAAGTCCGGATCACCCGGCCAAGTCTGAGTTCCGGCAGCCCGAGTGCCGGGTATATCTAGCGTGAAGACCGGAATGTGATACATGCGATCCCAAAATTCCGCCCACTTGATGTATGTGTTGCAGGCGTTGGTCAGTACGGCGATGGATGGCTTGGGGATGCGGCCCATGGGGTGCTTCCCGCCACTGAGTTGCACGGCAACGTCGGCCTTCACATAACCGCAGATATCCGGAGAGTATCCGTAGTCTTCTGCTTGGTTGAGAGACTCATGGGCAACGTGGCGGACGGCCATCTGAAGCGAATTGATTTCTGGAAAAACGACTGGCAGGTTGAAGGTACGCAAAATCTCGCACATACTGCCCATTACGAAAACATAGGCGGCCGAGTCGCCCCGTTCCGCGATGTGGTTCAATTCGGAAAACCATTGGCGAAAGAGATCGGCGCCCTCGCGGTTTCCCCTGCCAACAATGCTGTCCTGCGTTTGTGGTTCGTTCATGGCAGAGACCTTCCTTAACTGAAGAGAATGTTTTCCACAAAAGTCTCGAGCTGAATTTCCATGTGATCGAAGGTAGTCATTTTTTCCTCAAACTCGCTGATGAAATAAGGAATGCCCTCCGCATCCAACGCGTGAAGATAGGCAACCTGCTCTTCCAGACCCGGCTCGCACATTTTTGCAGCCGTGAGAATCGCGGCGCTTGCCCGCGAGTTCCTGATGCGTTCGATCAACATCTTCTCCTTGGGTTTGCGAAGGTCATGCTGAACAGGGCTATAAGAACTTTTTTCGAGGTAGGCGGAGGCGAGATTGAATAGCGGGTCACCCTCCAGCGGCACATCTTCCAGAATCCAACGCAAGCCGATGAGCAGATCATCATCGACAACGTAGCAGGAGCGCGCGATCGCTCGGATCAGGTCCAGTGGAGGCTGTTCGCAAAACCCGCCTTCGAAGACGATGCGTATTTTGTCCTGTTTCTTGTTCGGCCGTACGGCGATCAGAGGCAGCACCGCTTCTAGCAAGGCATTGTGCTCTTCGCGGGGCAGCATCCCGCCGATGGCAACGAGGATGTAGGCTTCATCGGCGGAGAGCAGCCAAGGCGTCTCACGTTTGATAGCATACAGAGAGCGAAGTAGAGCGCGATTGCGATTGTAAACGTCAATTGAACGGCGCAGTTCGTCGGCCTGGATTGACCGTCCTGCGATGGTCTCGATGCCGCGCTGGAGACGCGCATACTCGCTGCGCAGGTAGGTGACCGCAGCGGAAGAATTCGCGTTTTGTGGAAGATAGAGAATCTGGCAAGGGTACGAGAAATTGCGCCCCCAGACGGCGCCAAGATTCCGGGCGGCATCGCAGATCGGATGAGTCACAAACATTTCCATCTCAACTCTTTTGCTGAGAGCAAGCTCAAGGGAAGTCTTCAGTATGGAACAGAGATAGGAACCAAAACGCGAATCCGCCTGGACAGCTTCTATTTGCGCCCCACGGACCTTGAATGGCAAAATCCCCGCAGCGTGAACGATCTCTTCCGGAAAGTAGACCTGAAAATGTCCGACTACTTTTCCTCCGGACTCCCGCCAGCGGCGCACCGTCGGGAAAGACATGTCTTCCAGTAACTCCCGACACTCGTAGAAAATGTCACCGAGTGGCTTGTTTTGCCAGCTCTCAAAAGTCTGGATAGTCATCGTTGTTGCCTTCCAAAATTCGCTGCAGCTTCAGCGTTCATGCGAAACGCTATCAAGTTCAGCGTCCCCCAATTCAATGCCCGGCTGTTTGCAATTCATTTTGAAACCTTCGACGGTTGTCCCACCCACGGGGCAATCTCATCGACCAGCTCTTCCCCCCAGCGGGCGCCCTCGGCGAGGCGCTGGCGGAGTCGGATGAAATCGACCTCGCGATGATCTTTGGTGCCGCAGTGAAATGCACGGAAGCCTGCATTCGCTTCCGTCATCATGTTGAGCGAGAGCCATGCGCGGTTGCTTTCGTGGTTGTTGTCCCAGTGACGGAGTTTGTGTTTGCGCAGACTCTCGATAGTTTTGATGAGGCAATCCGGCATGGTGTAGAGGAGCTTCGTGCACATCGCCTCGACCCCCTCGTCCAGCAGCGAAAGATCGATGCTGCCTTTGGCGAGGAGGGATTTCCCTTCGTCGCGAGCTTCACCTGACTTCCATTCTCCAAACACTACACGTCCGTACTCATCCAGGACGCGGTCTGTCACCACGAGAGGATTGGCCAGCCATTTAGCGTCGAGCTTCAAGGCTGGAACGATTTGAGTGAGACCGCCAAGCCAGTAGAAACGGTGAGCGCTCCATGTTTCACAAAGTGTTCCGCTGTACATAGCATGCTCAATACCGACGTAAAGGGGAAGAAAATCGGTAGTTCCGCCGTCAGGGGCGGAGCCGTGCTTGGGACCAGCTTGACTAAAAACAGCGAGATCGCTGGCGATAGAAAAATCGCAGGCCATCCCGATTTCCTGTCCGCCGCCAACGCGCATGCCGTTCACTCGGCAGATTACAGGCTTGTCGCATTGCAGAATCGTCGAAACCATGTCGTTGAAAAGGCGCATGTACTGACGGTACTCGGCAGGTGCCCCGGCATAGCACTCCGCATATTCGCGAGTATTGCCGCCGCTGCAGAAAGAGCGCGTCCCCGCGCCGGTTAGAACCACGGCGACTGCCGCGCGATCATTACTTGCTTCCCGCAGCGCCAGGATGAGTTCTTTGGCCATCGAGGTCGTGTAACTGTTGAGCTCACTGGCGTTGTTGAGTGTGATCCAGAGATTGTGAAGCCCTTCCACGGGTTTGCCGGAACGGTCGCGCGCGGGCTTTTGTTCAACGAGGATCTCCCGCGGAGAAAAGGTTTCAACGAGGTTGTGGTTCTTCACCTTGCTGCCTCCGATGAGTGGCTTCTTTGTTCACGCCTGGGCTGGAGAATCGCACGTCGCCGAATGGAATGGCTTGCAACCGCTTCAAGAACCGCCGGGGCTTCTTCCAGCGCATGGAATTCAACGAAGGGAGCGAGTAAAACTTTGCCTTCAAGAACCAGTTTCAGAGCCGCGGGATACTGGTCGGGCGGGCAACCCCAATTGCCTCTAGCCGTTGCATCAAACGCCATCAAGTTGGAAAAACGAATTTCGATAGGCTTGGGTGTGAACCCAACGACAGCCAGATAGGCGCCATGATCCAGCAAGCCGAAGGCGCTGATTTGCCCGGCGGTCGTCCCGCTCATCTCAAAGATTTTCAGTCCGATCCCCTTGCGACCAGCTTCCTTTGAAAAACCACGCAGGGCGGATTTCATACTTCTCAAGTCCGTGGAGTTGGAATCAAGAACGAGTCCCGCTCCATGTTGGGAGGCCAGCTCGAGACGTTCCGGATCAACGTCAATCGCAACGACCGCGGCGCCCATTGCGGCGGCAATTTGCACACCGAATCCCCCTACCCCGCCAGCACCTACGATCACTGCTACATCATCCGGTCCCAAGCCTGACCTGCGGATGGCTTCATAGGGAGTGGTTACCGCGTCCGCCACAACGCAAAGCATGTCCAGCGTTAGGCCCTGCGGCAGAGTTTCCGGAACCACACAAAGATCGCGAGCGGGCACCAGAACATGGGTGGCGAATCCGCCGTCACCGTCGTTGCCGGGCATGAACTGTTGCCGACAGATCGTAGATCGTCCTGTTCGACATGCTGGACAGCGCCCGCACGGAATGACGGCAGGAATAATGACAGGACGTCCCCGCCACGAACCGGCATTTATGCCCGCATTGACAACGCGGCCGGAGATCTCATGGCCCAAAATGAGAGGGAGGGGATGGCGCGTGGAGACTCCATCGAAAGCGAAGTCGACATCAGTGTGACAGACGCCGCAGCCAGCGACCTCGACTACCACCTCATCAGCCCCTGGGGCCGGGATGGAAAATTCGCAGATCCGCAAGGGAGTTTTGGAAGCTATCAGCTGGAAACCGTGGGCATGGGGGGTGGTCGTCACCTAGGTCTCCTTATAGTAAGCAGCTCAAAACGCACGATTTATCAAAGATAGGGCCGATTGGAATGAGAGGCAGTGACGTAGATCATAGGGCTGTGTGACGGGAGTACAAAAAAGCAGAATTTGTGAAACGAGTGCTTTTCATGGAAGAACCCACCCAATTACCATTTTCAGCCTCGGATGGTCAAAACCGGGCACGTGGCATGTGCCACCACCTTGTGGGCTATCGTGCGCTCGAGATGCGTGGCGGCGTTGAGGTGCCCGGCGGCGTCGCGGACACCCAACACAATCAGATCTGCACCAATCTCTATGGCGGCGTCGAGAATTCGCTCCGCGGGATTTCCGAACCGCACGGTCGCTTCGGGACGGCACCACAGCTCCGCCTGTGGCGGAAATAGTTCGTAAAGCTGATGCATGGCATTGGCCACCGTATCTTCCGGAGTTTTGTTTCTCCTATGGAGATGGGGGTCGCGCATGACATGCAGAATGAGGAGTCTTGCTTGATTCTGCTGCGCCATGGAAATCGCGTATGGAGCAGCTGATTGAGCTTCCTTTGTGAAATCGGTTGCAAAAAGTACGCGTCGGAACTTGCCGCCGCTATGAACCCCTTTTCTTACAGAAGGACCAATGGTGAGTACTGGAGCACTAGCTCTTCTAAAGATTTCTTCCGCAACAGAACCCAGCAAGAGCTTTATAGCGCCCGTACGTCCATGCGTACCCAAAATCACCAGGTCAATCGCACACTCACTCAAAGCCTGCTCTACTGACGCCCAAACCGATTCGCCCCGGACAATCACTATCTCGTGAGGGACGCCAACGAGCTGTGCGTCAACCCGCTGCATCCCGGTTTGCGCGCGTTCCTCCAATCCTTCCATGGCGGCTGCGACAGATTCCGGGCTCGCGTGTGCCAAGGGGACAGGCGTCAGTACATGCAACGCATACACCTTTGACTCATACTCACGGGCAATAGCCATCGCGAAGGGAATGGCGACTTCTGATGGCTCCGAAAAATCCGTCAAAAGAAGGACATTGTTAAGCGTAAGCCGTACGTTTGTTTCCATGGATTTCAATGTGTAGCTTGTGCGCCGGAATGTGCCGCAAACGAAGCACGACATGCAGTGATTTCGGTCACTTAAATATGTGAGTTAAGGCACAGGTTGGTTTTAGCGTCTTAGTAACCGCTAGTTCTGACAGGAATGCGGCCAATCGAAGATTCCTCCGTGCATGGTAGTGCGCACGCCGCCGCCGATCACGTGCTTCGATAACTCCGCGGACCGTTTGGCGTTACCAGTCATGCTTAGTACTGAGAAGGTTAATTCACATCAGGGCATTTAAATCAAACAGCGCTATTCCACTAGTTGGAGGTTTAAAGCGATGCGCACACCGTTGACGAGTATGAAGCTCTGGTCCAGAAGTTGTTGGTTCGTGATCTCGGCATTGACAAATTGTTTGAGAGCGGCACGGGGACAAATGAATTCAATGGCCTCGGAGGTACCTTTCGGGCCAGGAGACAGCTTGTTGAGGACGGAAAAGTCGTAAAGCTGGAATTCCAGATCCGGTGAAATCCTGTCCGAAAGATCCTTGAGCAAAGGCGCCAGGAAAAGGTCAAAGCTCTGCGCGGCCCGCTTGTAAATGGAGCCTCTCACCGGCCCGAATTGAATTGAATTTCGTAGGGTTAGCTGGAGAGCCATCTGATCGTGGAATAGTACGAAAGTGGGTGGAGCGTAATCGACAAAATGAAACTTCGTCGTGCCCTGTTTAGCGAACGCGGCTAATTGCACTTGATACCTTGCATCCAGACGGTCGGCATCAGCTTGAGTCGGCGGCGGAGGGGCCGGTTGGGGATCGACAGCTTTTATTTCCGCAACTTTGGGTGAAGGCAAAACGGAATTGGCATTTGCGGAAACGGTTTCCACCGGCGCCGTCACTTCAGGAAGTGCAAAAGGCGTGGGCGAACGATTTGTTTTGAGCAGGGAGGAGCGGCCCGACTCAATCGAAGAACGCGCCGTGGATGTAGCATCCGGTTTGGCAGGCACGGACCGGGGCAGCGCTTGAACGTTGAGCGGGTCGTGCTCTGTAAGTGAGAGGCCAAACTCCGTTCCGCTGACATAAACCCTCGAACGGTTGACAATTTCCTGGCGTGCGAGATCGGTGGATGCGCGGGATAGCGCCCAAGCATCGTCGCGGTCTAGCACCACGACAAGGATTTCCTTTCCTTCATAATCATAGCCAGGATCCCGCGTGTGGGTGTGATGAGAAATTTCAAAACCAATGCCATCGCACTGCACGTCCTGTGGTAGAACGGCAGTCACCTGTTCCAATAATGGAAGAACCACAGTACGGAACGTGGCAGCAGCGCGCTCATTTCGGTTAAGGCGGGCAGTGTCGTAGGCCGCGTTGTAATTTCCAGTCACTTTCAGAATGGCGCGATCTTGAAAACGAACGAATTCCAAACCGCGCGAATCGGCTTCCGCTTGCTTTGCGGGATCGAGCCCCACATAGCGGCTGAGATAGAGCGGAAAGGGGAATTTCAATTTGGCAATTGATTGGTTAATTGTCTTCAATTGAGGGAAATAAGACTGTTCGAGCGCCTTCAGGTCGGGATTGAGGATTTCGGCCGGGTTTACCTGCGCCGATGCGCGTGGCGCGGAAAAACTGATAGCTAATCCGATGAAAAGGAAGAGCAATTGGTGACAAGAGTGGAAATCGCGCCTGCGTTTCATAGATCTAGCGAGTGTACCTCACTATTTGGCAGAGTACTGCGAGCCGGGCCGGCCGGGTGGCTGATAAGGGGGCTGCGCCATCGCGCGCGTGAAGGCTATGACAGAGCGGACTTCGTCTGGCGAAAGCATGCGTCCATAAGGAGGCATCATCGCCGACTTGCCCATTGCGCTGCCGCCCAAGGTGATGATGTTCTGCATGAACTCATCGCTTTCTGGGTTTAATGTGGCACCGTCATTCAGCAAAGGAGGGACGGGGGTCAGGTTGGAGCGGTTGGAGGGGCCAGCCGGCGTTGCGTCCGCATGACACCATACACATTGCTGATAGAAAATGCGTTTCCCCTGGGATTCTTGATAGCTCAAAGGAATGATGTGCTGTGCTTCCGTCCAATCGGCTTCTGTATCATAAGCGGCGAGGAGTGGATCAGCTTTTGCGATTTCGGTATTCTTGCGGCATCCCGAAGCACCCACCAGAGTTACCACTAGTATGCAGCCGGTCCAAAAGTGGCGTTTCATCGGCCAGCCCCTTGTGCTGCCTCATGAATTGCTCTGGCATTCGCGGTTTTCTGCGGTTTAATGCTCTGTCGCAAAGTCATCAAGTAAGCCGTCAGTGCCTTCAGCTCATCTTCTGTGAAGTTACGGCGGGGCTCAATAGTATCTGGGATGAGCGCCTGAGGATTTCGCAGCCAAGACTCAATCCACGCAGGCGTCAACCAGCCGCCGGCGTTGTTCAGGTTGGGTCCGACGTATCCACCAGTACCGCCGATGGTATGGCAGGCCTGGCATTGGTATTTCACTTCGTAGAGTTGCCTGCCGAGAGATACCATCGCTGGCGTGAACAGCTTAGGGTCCATGGCCGCGGGATTTGCCGCCGGACTTTGCAAGACCATGGTCATGTAGTCAGCGAGGATGGCTGCATCCTTGTCGCTCATATTGAATTGCGGCATCCGCAGAACAAGAGTTGGACGCAAAGTCTGCGGATTCTTCAAGAAATCCAGGAGCCACTGTCGCTGGGCACGGCTGCCTTCATAGCTTAGATCAGGAGCAAGATCGCCGCCGTAGCCGTTGAACTTGTGGCAGTCATAGCATTTATAGCGCTCGTAGAGTTCGCCGAACGAACCTGTCGGTTGGAAAACGGCTTCCTTGCGCGGCACAACCAGATTTTGAAGTGCGCTGGTGGCTGGCGCACCCTTCATACTGAGGAGCGCAATTGTTACAGCATCCAGATCGGCTTGATTCCAGTTGTACTGTGGCATGCGCGCCGCGAGATTCACGGAAGTAGGATCCTGCAGCTTAGACTGGATATAAGAAACGAGATTGTGCGGAATCTTCGAGGCGCCGAATTCCAATTCGGAAGCATTCTTCCCGCCGAGCGCACTTAGGTCCGGCCCAAAATCTTTTTGCGGGTTCAGGCCCTCTATCGCGTGGCAGCTACCGCAGCCCTTTTCCAAGAAGAGGCGGTGTCCGAGCTGGATCTCTTCCTCAGCCGGTGGTGCAAGCTGGGGTATGCCAGTTAGCAAGTCGGAGTCGGTGAGTTTTGTTGTGATGTACTGTGTGACTTTGTATAGGTCTTCATCCGACCATCCATAGCGCGGCATGCGCGTATGGGGCAAATAACCCTGAGGGTCGCGAAGCCAGGTGACCAGCCATTCTGAGTTGACCTTGCTGCCGACTTTGGTCAATTCGGGACCGATGTCGCCACCGATGAGCTTGGTTTCGCCGGCACGGGTGACAGCGAGCGAGTGGCAGGTCGAGCAGAACATTTGCCGGAAACGCAGTTCGCCTTGCGATGCCAATTCAGGATTCTTGCTCCAGCCTGCAACCACGCGGGCATCGATCCTATAAGGTGCGAAGGTTTTTGTTTTCTGAACACTGAGGAAAGCGGACAGGGCGCGGAGATCGACTTCGGTCAAGTGGAACTTCGGCATCCGTGGCTCTTCTTCAGTCACATAACCATTCACGGTCACATTGCCGTCTTTGTCTGCAATCGTGCGCGGCTCTTTCAACCACTTGTAAATCCATTCGCGGCTGACTTTCGCGCCAACGTTTGTGAGATCAGGACCGAGCATGAGAGGACGGTCAATTCCGCGTAGTCGATGGCAACCTTGACAATCCAATTTGGCAAGAAGTTCGCGACCCCGTGTCAGCTGAGGCGTTTGCGCCATGTCGGCGTAATGGCAGGTGCCGCAGGACGCTTGAAGGAAACGCGTAGGCAAAATCGGCTGTTCCCATGCCAGTGTGGATTCGTGAGCCTCCGCAACTTCCGTGGCGGGCCCCTGACCGCGGTGGCAGGCGGTGCAGCCCCAATCGCGAACGTTGTGAGGTATGGGCGGGTGAGCGCGGAAAGGTTGGGGCACGGATTTATCCCCTAAAGTCGCCTGGGTAATTCCCTGGTGGCAAGTCGTGCAGCGGTCAACGACATTCATTCCTGGAAGCCAGATCTGATCGATATCCGGTCGGAAGTCTGCCAGCAGTTTTTTTGTGTCGGGACGGACTTGTGCAAATCGCAGGTAAGAGCGCTTGTACTGCTTCCACTCGCGCCGAAAATCCTTGAATGGAGAGATGGCGAGCACTGCTAGAAACACAACACTTGAAACCGCGAAAATCAGACGCGTGCGGTTCGTTAGCTTGCCCATGTCTTCAGCCGGCATGCGTCCTCCACGGCCAAATCCACGACCATCCAGGGCCCCGGAAAAACGTCCCGACCACGGTTAAACAGATAGCGACAGCGATGAACCACGTCATCACCCACCAGGAGAGCGGTTTAGTTGCAAGTGCCTGCAACCACCCCATTTGGCCCTCGCGGGTGGTGTAGGAAAAAAGCAGAAGAGCGGCCACGATAGCCGTGGGAGCAAAGATTGTCCAAGCATGGAACCCCGCAAGAAACGCGAGGAGGACGATAACAGTTATGACGACAATCATCAGCTTTTGCGAGGGCCTCCGGGCCCAGATCGCTTCTGCTTGGATATTTACGTGAAAGTACGGAATGACAACGAGCGCGAGCACCACGAGAGTGGGAATCAATATTCCGGCGACGAATGGCGGGAAGAAGTGCAGCAACTCTTGAAGACCAAGAAAATACCAAGGGGCCTTGGCGGGATTCGGAGTAAGCAATGGATTAGCTAACTGCTCGAGAGGTGCGTCCCAGAAGAGTGCGACGAGAACCATAGCAATGACAAGCACCTGAAACGCGATCGCTTCGCGGATCAGGAGATGAGGAAACGTCATCAATTGCGGGCCGGGATCTCCCACGACCTTGGCGGAGGTCTTTTTCGTTACGAAGACAATGCGCCGCGGATCTTTCTTCGCATCTGAACTGAAGTGTGTCTCGATCTTATTCTTTTCCATCGTTATCCTTCGGCTTGATGGTCAGACCACCGTCCTTTTGAACACGCCAGAAATGGATTCCGATAAGCAAGAAAGCTACGAGAGGAAGAATCACAACGTGGAGCACGTAGAACCGCAGCAATGCGTTTTCTCCCACGATGTTTCCCCCAAGCACCAGGAAGCGAATCTTGCTTCCCAGAAAGGGCATCGCGGAAATGATGTTGGTTCCGACGGTGACGGCCCAGAAAGCGAGTTGGTCCCACGGGAGCAAATAGCCCGTATAGCTAAGGAACAGCGTGACAAGAAGAAGCACGACTCCGATCACCCAGTTGAACTCATGCGGTGGCTTGTAGCCTTTGCGGAAGAAGACGTGGAACATGTGCCAGAAGACAGCGAAGACCATCAGGTGTGCGGCGAGCCGGTGGAGATTGCGAAGCAGGACGCCATTCGAAACGACAAACTGAAGATCCTTCATATCCCGGTAGGCCTGCGGCGCGGCCGGGTGGTAATAGAACATCAACAAAATACCGGTAATGAACAACACCAGGAAAAGAATGAAGGAGATGGAACCGAGATAATAGGACGCCCGGACGCGCAAAGATTTTTCCCGAACCTTAACGGGCAGCCAATGCAGAAAGAGATTTCCGAAGACCGCGAGGCTGCGCGTCCGATTCGTGTTCGCCGGACCGCGGCGAAAGATGGACTTCCAGACTTTCGTTTCCCGAAGGCTTTGCAGGGCGGAATTTAGAGTCGTAGCCATCGTCTCCCTTAGACTTTCAAGACTTGTGCGGGCTTGATGTTTTGCAGCTTGTCCACGAGCAGTTCTCCATCCTCCGTCAGGGTGATGGAGAAGTGCGGGAGCGGCCGCGGTGCGGGGCCTTCGATTTTTGTGCCGTCCGCATGAAACTTGCTGCCATGGCACGGGCACGCAATCATGTCGGCGTCCGGCTTCCACTGCGTGACGCAACCAAGATGCGTACATATAGCCGAAACTGCGTAAAAGCCTTCCGGTATGCGCACGATATAAACCTGCTGGTCCTGTAGAAAGGTGACGGAGTGGACTGGATACAGATCGGGGTTGCCTGCGCGGAACGTTGTCGACGGTTCGAACAAAACGTTGGGTGAGAAATACTGATAGGTGACGGCGACCGAGCCTAGACCAGCAATCCCGAGAGCGCCGAGCGTGATTTCATTTAAGAAATCACGACGGTTAATTCCACTCCCGGTTTGGGGGGAGCCGGGTGCTGACGGATGTGAAGAAACTTTGGCGTCACTCATGCGTGCAGAACCATCTCCTCAATTTGGACTGGATTCGGGTCGTGATCGAAGACTTCGAATGCTTCCATGCTAATGGTGTGGACCGGGCAGCGCTCCGCGCAGAGTCCGCATCGAATGCAAATCGTTTCGTCTTTGACCATTACCGAGCCCTTAGCCGTGGAAAGCTCTTCGGGTAAAAGGTGGAGAAGTTCATGGACCCGCGATTCCGGGACGGCGGACAGTTGTTGTGCGATTTCACTCGAGAAATCAAATTCACTTAGGGGCACAAGTTGCAAGCAGTTCTGCGGGCAAACATCGACGCAGCCGCCGCAGAGGATGCATTCACTGCCAGTGGCCTCAGTCCCTTCAAAGATGGTGTTGATCCAGCACTGAAGACAGCGTGACGCTTCTCGCCTGGCTTGCTCCTCCGTGAAGCCCGATTCGACCTCGGCGATGCCTGTGCGCCGTTCGAGAGGAATCACCGGCACAGCCAGGCGGGAGTATTCGTCGTACTGCTCAGCCATTTTGTGATGATCGAGTATGGTGATCTGCACGTATTGGGGTTTGGGTTTCCACTCGGATCCCTGAATAAACTTGTCGATTTCTTCGGCGGCTTTTTTGCCGTCGGCGACGGCATTGATGATAAGGCGCGGGCCAAATGCGATGTCGCCGGCGGCGAAGATTCCGGGCGCGGTCGTCATAAGAGTGGCCGGATCGATTTTCGGAGTACCTTGACGTGTGATTTCGATACCGTCTGACGGCTGCAGGAAGGAGAGATCAGAAGCCTGACCGATGGCAAGGATCACCGTGTCGCACGGAATGATTGTTTCCGTGCCGGCAGCGAAGGTCGGACTGAACCGATGCTGCGCATCGAACACGGAAGTGCACTTGATCACTTCCAGTCCGCTCAATCTCCCGTTCTGACCGACAAATTGTTTTGGACCGAGCGAGGGTCGCATGACGATTCCCTCGACCAATCCTTCTTCTATCTCTTCTTCTGACGCTGGCATTTCTTCGCGGGACTCCAGGCATACAAGATGCACTTCGCGAGCCCCCATCCGAAGCGCCTGGCGAGAGACGTCCATGAACTCCTTCATGGCGACGTCCACTTCGCTGGAATTAAGTTGATCCGGGAGAACTACGCCCGCGATGTCGTTCACAAGTTTCTGTTGCTGCTCCCGCATGGCGGTGCGCGCAACGTCGATGGCGACGTTGCCACCGCCAATCACTACAACTCGCTTTCCAATCGAAAAGCGGTAACCGAGGTTGACGTTCAGAAGAAAATCGATGCCCTTGACGACGCCGTCCAGTTCATGCCCCGGAAGGTTGAGATCCCGGCTGCGGTGCAAGCCAAAGGCGAGCAGCACCGCTTTGAAACCTTGGCTGCGCAGGTCTTCGAGCGAAAAGTCACGTCCTAGGCGCATGTTCAGACGAAGTTCTGGGCCGAGATCGAGAATTTCGCGAATCTGCGCCTGCAAAACATCTCGCGGCAGACGATATTCAGGAATGCCGAGGTGCATCATTCCGCCCGGCACCGGCGCCGCTTCGAAAATGGTTACGGGATAGCCAAGCAGCGCCAGATCATGCGCCGCAGACATGCCCGCAGGGCCGGATCCGATGATGGCAATTTTCTCTTCTCGAAACGCCCTAGGCTTCTCACGAAAAACATCGATGGGATTTCGCGATTCCGGCCCGTGGCGCTCAGTCACAAAGCGTTTCAAAGCGCGAATGGAAATGGGCGAGTCAAGTTGGCCCCGTCGGCAGGCGGGCTCGCACGGATGCCCGCACACGCGGCCACAAATCGAGGCGAAAGGATTTGGGACCCGGGCGTAGCGGTAAGCTTCCTCGTACCTCCCCTGCGCGATGAGGGAGACGTAGCGTCCGGCCTGCGTGTGAACGGGGCAGGCCTGCATGCAGGGGAAGTTCGACTCGAGCCACTCCAGGTCGACGAGTTTGGTTCGGCTGGTCACGAAGCCTGTCCCGGGTCCCTTTCTCGCTTACTTCTTAACCGTCAGTTCTACAGTTGTACTAGCGGCCGTGACTTCCACTGCCTGAGTGGTTGGCTTGCCATCTTCGCTCCACGTCTTCAATGTGTATTTGCCCGCGGGAATGTTCTTGATCTCGAAATTGCCGTCTTTGTCGGTCACGGCAAAGTAGGGAGTGGGGACGACGATGACATAGCCGGACATTTCGGGGTGTACGTTGCAAAGAAGCGAAGCCGCGCCTAGATCGTTGAATTGGAACGGCTTCTTATCTCCCTTCGGCCAGGTGCCGAGATTGTGCGCGAGCTTCTTGTTGCCGCTGATTGAAGGCCAGTACACGTTGTGGCCAACAGAGTCGCTATTCAAGAAATCCACAGTAGTACCTTGTTGTACGGCAACGACATGGGGGATGAACGACATTTTGCGCTGGTCGATCACCACATGTTCGCTCGGGGCATCAAACTTCTTGTCTGGGATTACATCCACATATACCGCAATATTCTCGGCGGATTTGATCCCCTGCACGCTCACCTTGCCCTTGATATCATTGGCGCTAACCGCGCCAACCAAGCTCAACGCGAGACCTGCTGCAACGGCTGCTTTTGCTGCGATTCCAGATAGACTCATGACATTCCTCTCGTATTTGATCTGCGTGCAATGAAAGTTCTGTAGCATTTAGAAAACGTAGTCGATGCCGCTAACAAACGAATTTGGCCGGAAAAACAATGTGCTGTTTGTAGTTGGGTCAGTGTAAGGCTGTCCCCAGTGATACTGATATTCGCCAATGACTTTTATATTTGCGCGAACAAGTACTTGGAAACCGGGGCTGTAGCGATTGCGTGTCCTGTATTGGGAGGTGCCGTTCGCAAAGTCGGTTGGTGAGTTCACGAAGTCATACCGCATATAGGAGATCAACCATGGGAAAATCCAGTAGTTGGCGGCAACGAAGCCTCCGGTATATGTGACAGCGGGTGCACCAATTATGGTTTGCGTCGTTGTGTCGACGCTGTGGTTGTTGTCGTGACCAATCATTCCAAGACCGAGCAGCTCGAGCTTGCGGAATTTGAACCGAATATCTCCGCCAGCCCGGTAGAACGGCTCGTTAATAGTTCCGAAGAAGGAGTATTGCGCACCGCCGTAGTTCAACTGATTTTGCCCGTAATAATAAAATGCTCCAACGCGGATGGATGTATGATCTCGCGGTCCAGTGCGCCCCGCGGCCTGTATCGCATTCCGGCTCTCCGGATCGCGTTCGAGGTTAAATTTTTGCGACACGCGGACGTACACATCCTTCGTGTTCCTGGCGGTGAGCGAAGGGCCGAGTCCGTAAGCAGAATTGGTTCCGTCGACAATGGCGACCGACCAAGTGAAATTTCCGTTGTTGGGATAGCCACCGAATTCGATGCCCCGTTGTGGCATCCCAAGGACGAAAGGATTGTTTGTGGTTTGAAACACGGTCTGGCCGGTAGTAGTCGAGGGCTGTGCCACGGCAGTTTCGCTGAAAACGTCATACGCTGACGGATATATCGACCGCGCTTGCGTAAAAGGCAAGTCCAGCTCGAATTGTCCAAATCGGACGTTTAACGCATTTTTCGGCAGGCCCAACACGTGGCCTAAGTCGTTGTATCTGAGGTAGCCATCTCCCAGTCCGCCGCCAGCCCCAGTGCCGCCAGCCGAGATGTCGTTGTCGATCCAGAACGCCAGATTTTCGCCAAAGCTGCCCGCAGCGATGATCGTAAACGTATTCGGCGCGAACAGGTCAGTGCGAGGCACGTACGAAGTTGCCTGCAGCGGCTGCGGTTGCTTGGTGTTCCAGTTGAAGTTGCCTGAATAACGAAAGGCAATTGGAACGCTGCCAGGGATTTCTCCCGGATAGACTGCACCAGGAAAAGCTTCCTTTTGCGCCTTGGCTCCCAGCATCACTGGCGGTTCCTTGACGAAGGATTCATCATCTTTGGGAAACTTGAATCCGTTCTTCTTGAATGCCTCTCCGAAGTCATTCAATTCAGGGTAGTTACTGTGGCAGGTGGTGCAAGAAGTCTGATACTTGCGCGAAAAAGCAGGAATTGCCGAACTCTTCGGTGCATTGGCTAGGACTGCCCAGCCGACTGTCACAACCGAGGCGACTACGGCTAACTGATTAAGTGCTTGCGTGCGGCGTTTCGTCACAATCACCCCCAGGTCAAACTCGAATTTTCTCAGCAGCCCATCTATCAAGCTGAGTTTGGTTGGTCACAAGGCTGAACTAAGCCTCTATTCATGGCTGTGGCTCGCGTCACATTGCAATGTGATGAGGATCACGCCGGACTCTAATTGCGAGACGGAGGCGGCGAATGAAACCGCGAACCGCTCTTTGGTGACTTCGGTCACGATTGACAGTGACGAGTGTCATAGCGAACTGGGCATGCGAGTCTCACCCTCTTGCGATATGGCAAGCGAAAACCCTGAGTGCATTACCCCGAATGAGAGCTGTGACGCGGATGACACTCTTGATGGTCTGGGGCGGGATTCCGGCCCAAGAGATCTCGCGGACTAGACACCAGCATAGGAGGGCACATGAGTCTTCGGCGCCACCTGATCGTGTGGCTTGTCGCCGGCCCGTTGGCCCTGCTCATCGTCGCGGGCATTCTTGTGTGGAGACGAGGGGGCAGCGCCGATCGATGGAATACTTTTCTGGCTGGCGACCCGCACGCTGGCGCGGAGGTCTTTCAGCAAAAAGGATGTGGCGATTGTCATTCTGTTCTCGGCGCTGGAGGGAAGCTCGCTCCCGATCTAGGTTTGCGAGGTGCCCAAGGTTCCAGCATGAATGAGCTGGTCACCCAGATGTGGAATCACGCGCCACGCATGTGGGAGCGAATGAGAACCAGCAGAATCAGTTATCCCAGGTTTACACCGGAAGAAATGGCAAATCTGTTCGCCTACCTTTATGTAACCTGCTACGACGACGAATCGGGAAACCCCACTCGCGGTAGGCAACTGTTTAGCAAGAAGAACTGCGTGCGTTGCCACAGAATTGGTGATGCTGGCGGCATTGTGGGCCCAAACCTTAGGGATATCGGCCCCGTCGATACGCCGATTTTTTGGTCACAGGCAATGTGGAATCACGCGCCGGCGATGGAAGTTCACATGCGCGAACTCAAGATACCTTGGCCGCGGTTCGAGGGTGAAGAGATGAACGATCTGCTCGCCTTCGTACGCCAAGAGCGCGCCGGACCAGAACGGGAGTCTGCTCTGCTTCCAGCCAATCCGCGTCGGGGATGGGCTCTATTCCAACAAAAGGGCTGCATCTCGTGCCACGCGATCCGCGGCGAAGGAGGGACTGTCGGCCCTGACCTAGGCTCGGATCGCACATTGCCCCGCACGCTGACCCAGATGGCGGGTCGCATGTGGAATCACTCTCCAGAGATGTGGGCTACAATGAAGGCAAAAGGCATTGAGCGTCCCACTTTTGATGGACAAGAAATGGCCGATCTAATCGCCTTCCTCTACAGCGTGCACTACTTCGAACTGGGAGGTTCACCGGCCATCGGGCAGCAGTTGTTTACTCAACGCATGTGCAGCCGGTGTCATGGAACAGATGCGCGGGGCGGTGAGTTCGGCCCCAACTTGAAGACGACGTCCAGGTTCTTTACCCCAGTCAACTTCGCCCAAGCTCTGTGGTCTCATGGGCCCAGAATGTACTCGAAAGCTGAGGAACTAGGTCTGGGCTGGCCTGCCTTGAACGAGGGCGACTTAAGTCACTTGTTGGCGTTTCTCAACAGCCCCGCTCATTAGTGGTGCGACTAGACAGTGATTCCGCAACCGACCTTTCTCCTCGCTCGTAATTATTTGATTCCGTTCCAGTTTTGACCTCATCCTGACTCCTGAGCAAATTCGCATTCGATTTTGATGCTTGACATCGGTGCTGATCTGAGATAATAAATATATATCAGACAAGGAGGCCCTTGTATGCCCCATCCCTCCGCCCCGCAACGTAATTTCCGCTCTCGCCTGTCCCAGTTAGTCCATCAAGCTTTGTTTTTACGCGGAACCCTTTCCGTGCGCAGTCGCCAGTGCGGCAAGCCTAATTGTCGTTGTGTCCGGGGCCAACTTCACGCCTCCTTGTATCTGGTGCAGAGCCACGGAGGGAAGTTGCGTCAGCTGGCTATTCCCCGGGCCTGGGAAGATCGGGTTCGAGAGGCGGTACACAACTACCAGCGCATGCAGGAACTCATCGAAGAGATTTCTGAACTGCAGTGGAAACAATTGCGGAAAGACAAGGCACGATAATAAGAGGTGCGCGATCCTGCGTCGGCTGATCGGGTACGCGGAGAAGATCTTCGGCTTAACGGATAGCCTGCTGAAGAACGTCGCCGATCGGCGGCTTGCGCCGCGCATTCCCACGATGGTGGGACTGAAAACCACCCTGGTCATGTTCTGGGCGCAACTGGGAAGCCTCCATGCGGTAGAGACCGTTTCTGGGGCTCGTTTCTGGCCACGCTGGCTGGGCCAGTCCTTGTGCAGTATCGATACCATTGGACGTATTCACGCCCAGCTCAGGGCTGCCGATCTGCGCCAGGTTTACGAGCGGCTAAAGCGCAACAAAGCGCTCCCTCTCAATCTCGGGCATGATGTGGCGGTGCTGGATGGCCATGAGAGTCACGCCAGTTATCGGCGCCACTGCTCAGGTTGTTTGCAGAGGACCATCCATGGCGCGCCGGGCGATCAGATCCAGTACTATCATCGCCACGTCACGCTGATGCTGCTCCCCGGGTCCCCGCCGGGGCACGCGCCTCTGCGCTTGTTGCTGGATGCCGAACCGCAACGGCCTGGAGAGGATGAAGTCGCCACCGCCTTGCGATTGCTAGAACGGGTTCTGGTGGATTATCCCCGAGCCTTCGACCTAGTGCTGGCTGACGCTCTTTACGCCAAGGCCCCCTTCTTTAATTTTCTGTTGGCCGCTGGCAAACATGTTTTGGTGGTGCTCAAAGAGGAGCGCCGCGATCTCTATCAAGACGTGCACGGTCTGATGGCGCTGACACCGTCACGCCCGGGTTGTTATCGAACCCGTTCGTGTCGATGGTGGGATTTTTCTGATTTGCGTTCTTGGCCTCAGGTGCAAACACATGTACGGGTCATCCGTTCGGAGGAAACCTATGCGGTACGTCGTCAACTGACGAAAGAGGTGGAGCAGCAGACCAGTGACTGGATCTGGGTGACGACCTTGCCGACCGCGCAGCTGCGCACGGAGTGGGCGGTGCAGCTCGGGCACCAGCGCTGGGACATCGAAAACCACGGATTTAAAGAGTTGGTTCAGGGTTGGCACGCCGATCATGTCTACAAACACGACGCCCAGGCCATTCAGGCTTTCTTACTGATGACCATGCTCGCCTATAACCTTTATCACGCGTTTTTACTTCTGAACCTAAAGCCGCAAATCCGGATGCGCAAACCACAGGGGTTCTGGATGCACCTGATCGCTGCGGAGCTCTACGCTGAGGCGGGTCGCTTCTTCGAGGGTCCCTCCCCATAACCGCCACTCGTCGTTGATGGGCATTTCTTTTCACAGCCGCTCGCCCCACATCGCCAGAGGCGTCTCTCCCCCACTGCCAGGGACGAGCCGCAGAGGCGGATTCGCTCCTCCCGCAGCACCGCGAAGCTGGTAGACCTCGTCAATTTCACCCAACTTGCTTAATTTGGAACGGCCTAGTTGATTTCTTAGCTCTGGTTGCGGAACCATTGGCGACTAGAAGCGGGTCTGTCTCCGAAATTCGAATCACAGTAACCTTTTCCATCGATCTCGAGAATTGTACTTGTTTCACGCTGTTTCAAGCACTTCTAGCCCAAGATCTAACGCCTGTGCGAGGCTGGGGACGTGTTGTCGGCAACACGGAAGTCATCCCGAAACGGGCTTCTGGGGGATGTATTTGGGCGCTGCATCACAGTTCGACTTTTTCCAACCCACAACCCAACCCACAAATACCTACGTCTTGTATGACTTCCGCGTAGTTTGGCAGTCCCCGCGGTCTTGTAAGTTGTTGCAAAGCCTAACCACGCTACGCTGTCACGGCAGAGGTCGCGAGTTCGAGTCTCGTCGTCCCCGCCGTTCTTTTCAAGCACTTAAGCGGCTCTCGGCGAAACCATTTGGATGTGCTCGGCCCATCCTTCGTTTGACTTACCTTGCTGGCGCTGCTGCCAGAGGGCGGACATCGCGTTCAACCTTATCAGCAATCTCATCTTCGGCGACTTCCAGGTCATAGCGCGTTTGGAGATTCATCCAGAACGTCGGACTATTGTTGAAGTAGCGCGCGAAACGCAGGGCTGTATCAGCAGTAATTGCGCGTTTCTCGTTGACGATATCGGCGATCCGCGTCACAGAGACGCGCAAGTCTATAGCAACTCTGTTCATACTCAGCCCAAGAGGGACAATAAACTCCTCTCGGAGAATTTCTCCTGGATGCACCGGCTTAATTTTCTTCGTCATCCTGTTGTCTCCTAGTGGTAATGCACGATCTCAACTTCGTAGGCATGCCCATCGCGCCATTCAAAACAGACGCGCCATTGGTCATTGACGCGAATGCTGTACTGCCCTTTCCGGTCCCCTGTCAGGCGCTCTAACCTGTTTCCTGGCAACGTTGAGAGCGTCCGGATGTCCTGCGCAGCATCTAGCATGTCCAGCTTCCTAAGAGCCTGGCGCTCGATAGCTTTGAACCGGCGGACAGACTCTCGATGAAATAGGCGCCCCGTATCGGCGCAGCGGAAGGACTGAATCACACTCCAAACACTATACTGCGTCGCGTTAAATGTCAAGCAGTACAGGAAGAATCTGGCGTCTTAGGACAATGGCGTTTCCAATCTGTACAGGAATTCCATCTTGTTCAGTTTTGTTCGGATCCAAGGCTTGCTCCAAAGTTAGTTATTTCAACCGGGATTGGATCCCGGTTCTGAACTTATTTGTATCGGCGGCTGTACTTCCTCAACCAGTCACATTGCCAAGATTAGAGACCAATCGCCACGTCATCGGTCACTCGGTAATCCAGGATGCCGTATGCGACAAACTGCGACCCGAAGGCTAAATCTTCATTTCACCTGAGAACTACTGGTAAAATTGACAGCTGACGTCAGAAAATCCGCAATATAATTTCCCCAATGGGCAGTTTTCTCGACCTGAACAAGAATCGCGTGGACCTAAGAATTTGTGCTCGAAGCTAGGGGAACTGTATGAAGTATTCGCGAGAGATCTGCCTCTCCTATCTCATGGCGATGTTGCTGTCGCTGTCGGTAGTCCCTCTTACTTATTCAGGCGACAAGAAAACATCAGCAAAACAGACCACGGCGAAGACAGACCAGGGGAAGAAGTATGCCTGGCCCACCACGGCGCCCGCTGGTCCGCTGAATTCGGGATGGTACCAATCATACGGCTCGGTGGCATATCACTTTGCTAAACACTGGACGGGACGTGCCCACTGGGATTATTACGGATATCACGAAGATTAGAACGGCCCCGACCAAGATTTCTACGCGCCGAGAAATTTCCGGGGCAACGCGGTTACGCTGTCGGTGCGATATGCGTTTTGAAAAGAGAGAGTGGAGAGCCACTGCTTTGATGCCGAAATTTGGAGAGAAAATACGGTGGGACAAAAATGAAGTTGGTGATTGTCCGCTTGCAAAGAAGTGGCGAAAGGCATGACTCTGAATTTGGCACCAGGCTTTTCCGTTGCACACGCCTCGTACCAGAGAAGAACAAAAAAGGAGGAAATAATGAAGAATGTCTTATCAGGAATAGCAATCGTAGCAATGTTGTGGCTGGGCACGTCGGTTTTGCGCGCTCAAGATTCCGCCAAGGGCGAAAAAACTTTCAAGGCAAAGTGCGCTGGTTGCCATGGCGCGGATGCTGCCGGCAAACCAGCGATGAAGTCGCCCTCGATCAAGGGCAAGAGTGCCGACGAAATCACCAAGGCGTTCTCCGCATCGACGAAGCACTCCAGCGTAAAAAACCTGGCGCCGGCAGACGTGAATGATCTCGCTGCTTATCTGGCGACCCTGAAGTAGAGGCAATATCTTGCCGTTGAGCCTGGTCACCGTAGGCCGTAAACAAAAGAGTTAGCTTAAAGTGACCCCGGCGGATGGTTCGCTGAGGTTGCTCAATGGAAGGCCGAAAATCCAAAGAACTGCGGGGCATTCAGAACATGAGTCCTCGGAATACCGTCCGGGATTGGACAAGGCTACTCTACTATCTGAGCCAAAACGCGATCAGTCTGATTGGCGTAGTTCTGACGACGAGCAGCGCCATAACGCTCATCGCCTTTTGGATCTACGACTTCCTTCTGCCGGGGCCGCCTCATCCGTACGTTGGTATTCTTCTCTTTCTCATCCTTCCCGGCTTGTTCGTCTTGGGGTTGGTCCTGATCCTGATCGGGATATGGCTCCATCGAAGGAAGCTGAAGGCACTCGGCGAATTGCCGGAAACGTCTCCGCCAATCAGCCTGCAAGCGCCGAGGGCGCGCAATACCCTCTTATTTGTCGCGTTTGCAACTCTACTGAACATATTGATTTTTACGTTCGCCTCATATCAGGGCGTGGCGTATATGGACTCAGCAACTTTCTGCGGGCAGACCTGCCACACAGTGATGGCACCGGAATTCTCGGCTTATCAGAATTCGCCTCACGCGCGCGTCGAATGCGTGGAATGCCACATCGGACCAGGAGCGGGCTGGTTTGTCCGCTCCAAGCTCTCCGGGTTGCGGCAGGTGTTTGCGGTCACCTTTCATACCTATTCCCGGCCCATTCCTTCGCCCGTGAAGTATCTACGCCCGGCGCGGGATACCTGCGAGGAGTGCCATTGGCCTCAACGTTTTTCGGGCGACAAAATCATCGTTAAGGCGAATTACAAAGACGATGAGAAAAATACGCTGATGACCACAGCACTGGTAATGAAAATCGGAGGTCGGGCCGCGTCAGGGTCTGTGGGCATTCATGGGAGGCATTTGGACGACGGCTCTCGCATTCACTACATTTCGACCGACGAACGTCGCCAGGTGATTCCCGTGGTTTATTACACGGACGACAAAGGCAATACCGTGGAATACGTTTCGACAGACATCGAGGTAAGCAAGCAGGGGCTCGAAAAGGGTGAGAAACGCGCCATGGACTGCATTGACTGCCATAACCGGCCAACCCACGCGTTTGAGTTGCCAGCAAACGCAGTTGACCTACGGATGTCGCGTGGCCTGATCAGCCCGGAGCTTCCGTACATCCACAAAAAAGCCGTGGAATTGCTGAAAGCCGATTATCCGGATCGAGACAGCGCACAAAAACAGATCGTCGAAGGGATTGAGAACTACTACCGAACGTCGTACCCCGACGTTTATAGGGACAAGCGCGCAGTGATCGAACAATCCGCCGAAAACATCGCCAAGATTTACCTCCGCAACATTTTCCCGGACATGAAGATGAACTGGGGAGTGAATCCGAACCATCTTGGTCACAATGACTCTCCGGGCTGCTTCCGGTGCCACGACGGGTCGCATACCAGCGCGGACGGCCGGATGATTACCAACGATTGCACCGCCTGCCATAACCTGCTGGCGGTGCAGGATGAAAATCCCAAAATACTAAATGATCTTGGCTTGCGGTGATTGAAAAATCACCCAACCTAAGCGGTACGGCAATTTAGAGCAGCCGCGCACCAACATCGAAGAGTTCATCGACGGTCGCGGCGAAGGGTTCCTTAGAATTCCAATGATGGACGGTTCGTACCGTTGGGTTTAATTCAGTTCCGATCAACTGCCACTCTGTCGCGGCAGAGGTCGCGAGTTCGAGTCTCGTCGTCTCCGGTATATTTTCAATCACTTTTGGAAAGTTTGACTCCCCACCGTGGGAACAGGCCGAAACGCTAGTCCATACCCAGACGCCGTAGGCATTCATCGTGGCGGTCGCGCACGTCAGCGGGACGGACCGTGGTGAAACTCTCCGGGCTATGTTCACTTTGACTTTGAATATTCCGGCTGACTTCGAGGCTTTTTTCGTACGACGATACCGCGCTTTTTAGTGCCCTATCTTTTCGGAGGCATCTTTAATTTGCGCAGCGCGATCTGCTTCGAGATCGCCGAGCCCTGAGTAAGCGTCATTGAGGACATAAAGGGCCAGCGGATTTACAGGACTTTGCTCTGCAAGCGATTCCGTGAATTCGAGCGCTTTCTGAAAATCGTCGCGCGCGCCGTCGAAATCCTGCAACGCAACAAGTACGTGACCAAGTTTTGCGCGGTGCCGCGGTCGGCGCGCTGGCTTCATAAGCGCGGCTCCGCGCTGCTGGCTTGCGCCGATCGGCTTCTCGATCCAGCCGAACCGCCGTCTCTCATTTGGCGGTGGCGAGGTTAGCCTCGCAAAGCTGCAGGTTCTTAGTCACCGTAGCGGGGTCGCCGACGTCGAAGTCTTTGGGAGCGGAGCGGCGCGGGTGTTCGATCTTGTGCCAAACCTCAAGGCTTTTGAGATACCAGGACCGCGCTAGAGTCCAACTTTCTCTTTGCTCGGCCGAGTGGCTCAGCGAGCGGTGTGCTTTCCGCAATTCTAGATCTCCAAGTCCGGAATAGGAATCTGCCGCTAAGTACAACACGTTGAGATCTGGTTTTTGCTTGGTCAGAGCGGGCTCGACGAAGTTCAAGACTTGTTGGAAGTATTCCGCAGCGAGTTTCGAATTGTCTAGGCGCGAATCGGTTTCAGCTAATTTCTCTTTGCAAGCCGCAACATCTATTAAAGCTCCCTCTGTCTCAGTGGGATCAAGTTCGTGTAAGGATTCGAAGAGCCAAAGAGCCTCGGCGAACTCCCTCCTGGCGGCGCGGCAAAGGCGGTAAGAACTATACCGGAACTTACAGCCGCAGCACTATAATCGAATGATTTCGCGGTAGTGCCTGGTATCACGTTGCTTTTGGACCGAGAATCGACTAATTGCTTGTACCCGCGCAGGCCGGGCAAAAAGTGGTCGAATAAAATCAAACCATGCACTGATCCAGGGATGCGCGGGCGCGAGTTCAATCTGCGTCGGTTGCCAATCGGTCCGCCGATTTAGATTTCGGAGCCGACGGGGGTAATCCCCTCGTCCCCTCCTTTTTTCAACGCCCTACAGAATGGCTCCGCGTGCGTAACTTTTTTTTCCAAAGCGATGGCACCACGGTTCAGCATCGCCAAGCTGCCGCGAATCTGTCTCAGAAGTCGGCCCATTGCCCGGAGCTGATTGACGGTAGCCAAAATTTCTTTTCGCTTCGAACGCGTTTCATTGTTCGAATCTTGATTTACTCCTCCGGAACCGGTTTCCAGGAAGGATCCGGATTGAAACGCTCCATTTTTATGAACTCATTGAGGGTGGCCGATCCAAAATCCTTCTCGTACACAACGCCGTCGTGGCTGACGATGAAGCTCTTCACTCCGGTCACGCCGTATTCGGCCGGCGCGGCCACCAGGGCGAAGCCCCCGATCATTAGGCCTTTCACGACGAAGTCCATTTCGCCGAGTGGTGCCGCGGGGCCTTGACCTTTCAGAATTTTGAAGAAATAGCCATGGTATGGCTCCGCACCGCCGGAGTAGCCCTGTTCGATGGCGCGGGCAATCTTCTCGCCAATCGGCCCGCCCCAACTACCGTCCTGGTTTTGCCATGCCAGGCCATCTTGCTTGCCCGGGGTGCTTACAATGCGCTGAGCGTACTGGTTCGCATCGTAGCCTTCGCGCTTCTGGAGCGCGTAGTCGTGCTGCGCTTCTACGTAGCCGCGGCAGATATCAATAGCGTCCAGTTCATTGCTTCCAATGCGACGGTAGAGGAGTTCCTGGCGGCCGGCTTTGGCATCAAACGCCCATTTGGCGCCCGACTTCACGATTGGCACGGGGAACGGCCAGTCTTCGTTGCCCACTAGTAGGAATGCGCGGTTCCCTTGTTTGGGATCCACAGAGACGCTTTTCTTTTCGCGCGCTTCTGTCGCGAAGTTGGAGGCTCGCTGTCGGTCTTGCGGGTATTCGCCTGAAAGATAGATATCATCGCCCCCCGGACCAAAAATCTTTTCGAGGGCATCTTCGTCAAATTTCTCTGCCGCGGCGACAAGCGCGTCGGCTGCCTGCTCCGGCGTATCGAAAGTCTTGGCGCTCAGAGCAACAGGGGCCGATTCAGTTTTTGCGGCGGGCTGTTGCGCAGTGAGGTGGCCCGGCATCAACAGAAGTGCCAGCGCAGCCGCGATCCAAAGAAGATTGAGCAGGTTCGGCTTTGCAGGTCTTGATTTCATATCCATTCTCCTATGATTTCCATTCCCTTGACTTCGGCGGCTCACCTGCGCCGCCCTCCGCCGCCACGACTACCACCTCCACCGCCTCCGCGAGATCCCGCACTCGAGGAACCACGGCTGCTGCTGGCGCGTGCGCTCGATCCGTTGTAACCATTGGAGCCTCTGGATCCGCCTCCAAAAGCATCTCGGTTTCCGCCACCACCGCGCGAGACGTCCCGGCTTCCCACTCGATCCGCTCCACCTCCGCCCGCCCTGTTGCTAACGCCTGCACCACCAGCACGGTTACCAGAACCCAATCCGCTGGCCCGATTGCTCACGCCGGCTCCTCCGGCACGATTACTGGGCAGATTTCCTCCCTGTCGGCCAACCTGTTGCCGTGCGCTAGCCTGGCGATTGGATAGAGAGTCTCCTCTCGCCGTACCGCCAAACCTGTCCGCGGTACCTCGGTCCCCATACGGGGCGCCGCCTCGATGTTGCGGATTGTGCTTCCAGCTGGAATCTCCCCGGCCTCCTCCCCCGCGGCTTGGTTGTTGCGACGGGCGATTTCCGTTACCAATGTTGTTGCCGCTGCCATTTCCAATATTGGAGTTCCGGTTGAAATTATTGTTGTTATTGATGTTGATGTTGTTGTTGCCGCCCCAACCGCAGCCCCAGCCCCAGCCGCCACCCCAAAAGGCGCCCATCATCATGCCAACGCCGAAAGAAATGGCAATTCCCGCGGCATAGTATCCCGCCGGTGGATAGTAGATGGGTGGATAGGGATAGATCGGTGGGCCGTACACCACGACGGGATCATACGAAGGTACATAGACGACTTGCGGATTCGCCTGTTCGACCACGATTATGCTTTTACTCTCGATGACTTTGGTTTCCACCTTCTGTTGCTCGGTCGATTTCAAGTTGCCGGTGTCCTGTGCCTTCTTGCGCATGCGCTGCACGGCATCCATTACATCGCTCTGCTGCGCCAGGAAGGCATTGCCCAGATCTGTCGTCCACTGAATGTCATCTGCCAGCCTCTTTACCACTTCGGGGAGCCCGGCCAATGCTTGAATGCTTGGGTCCCAGGGCTGTTTCATAGCGGCATCAGCCAGTGCTTTTTCCTTCAGCCCGGGATTCTTTGCTAGCCATTGCTGGAGCTGTATGAGTTCGAGAGGATACGTCGAAGCCGCAAGAGTTTGAGCCAGCATCGGGTCTGGATAAAGTGCAATGGGAGCTACGAGAGAGTCCAATTGGTCGGGTGGAATTTTCACAGCCTGGTCCTGTGTCGAAGTCGCCTGCGCCGAACGAGTCGATGGCATGTATGCGAAAGTGTCGCCTGGTACGATGGCGATCGTGCAGATTGTCACCAAAAGATATCGGAAGGACGCATGGAACAACTTTCGTATCGGATTCATGTCTACCTCTGCTCTAGATAGCGCGGCACAAACGGATGAGTCGATCGAGCACAAATGAGAGCGCCCGTTTCATGACGCGTCCACGACGTGCGCATCCGTGTCTTTTCACAGTAGCCCTCACGACTTCGCTGTCATAACTGGCAAAAATTACAGATGCAGCTCTCGGCGGAGAGAGCGGGACGCTGCGTTGAAGAACGGCCATCGCTCCGGGACTCGGGGGGGACTGGCAATTTCGCGCTAACTTTGCGGCCAGAAGGCCTTCTCTTTGGGCTGCACTCCGAGGGCGTACCAAAGGGACTACCTCAGATCAAGCATAGTGGAGTGCAGCGATTCGAACGTGTGTGTCATAAGCGCGTCAAACGAAATCGAGCTGGAGCGTTCGCGATGCGGGCGCCGGTTCCAAGGCTGTGCGAGCGTAATCACCCGGACGAGGGGTTTGTTCACCCATGGTTTCACCCACCGCGCGACGTGACCCAGGTCACAGCCGTTCGAGACCGGCAACCAGCAGAATAACGCTTCCTGCCGCGGCGGGACGCCGCAGTGATTTAGGAATGAAAGTGTGTACGGCAATGACGGACAAAATCGCTATTTGTAAAGATTGCGCATCCACCGACCTGACGGAGCTCGACGCGAAGGTGAATATTCACTTTCGGGGGTTGAAGGCGTTGAACAAGCCAGCCATATTTGTTTTCCCAAAACTCGTTGTTTGTCTGGGCTGCGGCTTAACCCAATTCAAACTAGAGGGGCAGCAGGCGGAGTTGTTGAGGGACAATGTAGTGGCTGAACGAATCACTCTGTAGCTGGCCGGTCCGATCCTTCCGTTAAGGGAAAGCCGTTGGGGTGATGACTGATGAATTGCCTGCCTTGAAGGGCTGCCTCGATGGCCTGTAAAAGGTCGTTTCCAGCACATGGTTTGTGGACGTAGCCCAATGCGCCCAGGCTGAGTGCCTCCTGCACAATTTCGGCAGAGTTCTCCTGTGTGAGGAAAACAATCCTCGCTTTCGGAACGACCGCTCGAATTTGCCGAGCAGCTTCGATTCCGTTGAGCCCGGGAAGGCCAATATCCATGAGAATCAAATCTGGGTCCAATTCTTTCGCCCGGAGAACAGCTTGCAACCCGTCTGAAACTTCGCAAGCAATTTGGAAGTCTGCTTTTTCCTGAAGCAAAGATTTTGTGAACGAACGGAACGGCTCGAAGTCTTCTACCAAGAGAATACGGATTGCTGTTCCCATTATTTGTGGATCGAGCTGTCCCCTTTTAATTTCGTACAGCCCGCCGGCGACAGTGTTAGCTGAGATTACCATGAAAGTCAGGGATCGCATGGGCGGTCCTTGACGAGTTGACATGCGCACTGCCGCCGGTGTCGTGCCTAGCGAATGTCTTTCCCCATGTTGAGGTTCTTCACTGTAAGAAGTGACAGTTGTCGCCCCGACCCTGTTTTCGCAACCTATGGACTCTGAAATATTTCGTAGCGTTACCACATTTCTGGCAGGCGACGCTACTACTCGAAATTTGTGATCTTGCGAGGGGATTCGCATCGAAGGGCTCGCATGCGAGCCAGATACCCGAGGAGAGGTGGATCACCGTGAAGAACCGCACATTCGTATATATGACCTTGGCTTTGCTTAGTGTTGGTTTATTACCGACGGCCGCATCGGCGCAGTCGGATGCTTCGAATCAGAACGTGCAAGAGCTGCGCAAGCAGCTAGACGAGTTGCGCGAGCAGATGAACAAACTGCAAACGAGGCTAAGCGAAATAGAGAGCAGCAAGCCTGCAGAAACCGTAGCACCTTCAAAGGCCCCTTCCGCCACGCAGGAGGGCACCATCGAATCGACTCAGCCTCTTCCTCAGGCAGAAACCTCGAAGCAAGTGGGAGAAGCCACCGCCACGTACAAGCAATTCTCTGAGGACACGCTCGCCGCGGCACGGTTCGATAACATCCCGCTCGATCCGAAATATCACGGATTCTTTAAATTGCCTGGGACACAGACGATTCTTAAGATCGGCGGCTACTTTAAAACGGATTTCATCTACGACCTGAAACCGGCAGGAAACACTGACTCGTTCATCCCGTCTTCGATTCCCATCCCCACGGTGGTGGGGGTGAATAATGCAACCATTTCGGTCCGTCCCACGCGGCTAAGTTTAGATTTTAGAGTTCCCTCTACCAAGGTGGGAGAAGTGCGCTTCTATCTGGAAGGCGACTTGTTTGGAACTAACGCAACCACGCCTCGCCTCCGTCACGCTTACGCACAAGTCAAGAACGTCCTGCTCGGCCAGACATTCTCCAATTTCATGGATCCTGACGCATTCCCAGATACTCTCGACTTTCAAGGGCCCAACGGCATGGTATCCATTCGAAATCCCCAGCTTCGTTACGGTTTTGCGGTGGGTTCCAGTACAACGTTCTACGTTTCGATAGAAAAGCCCAGCTCCGACGTGATCTTCAAAACGCCGCAATTCTCGGACCAGCCAAATGCTCCAGCCCCGGATGGAACAGTCCGACTAAGGAAGGAATTCGAGCGAGGGCACTTCCAAGTCTCGGGATTATTCCGTTCCATAGCAGCCTTCTTGCCTGACGGGAGAACAGATTCCGTTTTTGGGTGGGGAGTGAACGTTTCGACAGGTGTGAAGACGTTTGGGAAGGATAACGTAATTTTTGCGGTCGCTGCAGGACACGGGATTTCGCGATATCTACAAGATACTTCGGGATTGGGAATTGATGCAGAGCCCACATCAACCCCAACCGCGCATTTGCTAGCGACTCCCGCGGTTGGGGTCGAGGCTGCATATCAGCACTATTGGACGAAGGCGCTGCGGTCAAGCGCAATCTATTCGTACGCCGCAGTGAACAATGCGAACCTGGCCGCCGCCGCAACCTACAATCATGGGACGTATACCGGAGCCAACTTGATCTGGAATCCGCTCGGATCGCTGAACATTGGGGCTGAATACCTTTACGGGTGGGCGATGGAGCAAAATGGCCTAAAGTCAAACGCACCTCGAATTCAGTTCAGCGCGAAATACAGCTTCGTGAAGGTAGATGCGGACCGCTGATAGGACTCGGCAACTTCGACTGTAGATATGAGATGCTCGGGGAAAGCCCGGCCTGGAATTCTTCTGAGAGCAGCAATGAGCGCCCATGCGCTCCGAGGAGGATTCTTTGATGGAACTGTATGAAGAAGGCTCAATCTCTCCTAGAGCAACAATGGCCGCTCCAGGACTAGTCGTTTGCACATTTCACGGCGCGCTATGCTACGACGATGCAGAGTCTTTCCTGGATGAAGTCCTATCACTGATCAACAACTCACCTTGTACTCCTCGATGGCTTGTCGTGGATTTCGACTTGATCACTGAAATCGACTATTGCGGCGCAAAAATGCTCGCCGAGCTCCATGACAGAATGGAGACGCAAGGCGTGACATTAATATTCGCCAGCCTGTCAGACGAGGAAGCGGACTTCCTATCGGACATTGATCTACTTCCGAAGTTCAAACCAGACGAGCTGTTCGGGTCGGTAGACGCCGGGCTTGAGGCTTACAAAGCATTCAACCAACGCGCACAGCAAGCTTCGCGATATGCGGCTTAGGGGGATACCCGCAGCAAAGCGGAGAGTCCCAATCGATCCTCCCGCTGAGCCGTTTCCTCAGATCTCGGAACTCAGCCAACTGTAACTTTTGCCAGTTATTGGTGCGCCAAATCAGCGGATCATCGAGGTGAAGCCGCGCTTTGGTGTTCCCACAAAGATTAAATATGCGCCGCTCTGGATGATCTGCGAAAAGACAACCACAAACGGACACGACTCACGAGCGAAGGAGAGATTCCCGATGGGAAATGAGGAACACAATAACGGAAACGGCCGAATGAAGCGCAAGGAGTACGGCAAAGAACTCAGCCGTCTCCAGGCCGAGCTGTGCAAGCTTCAGGATTGGGTCAAGTATAAGGGTCTGCGCGTCATGGTCGTGTTCGAAGGACGTGATGCAGCCGGCAAAGGCGGCACCATTCGTGCGATTACGGAAAGGGTAAGCCCGCGAGTCTTCCGCCTCGTCGCGCTACCGGCTCCTTCCGACCGTGAAAAGAGCCAGATGTACATGCAACGATATATGCAGTATTTTCCAGCGGCTGGAGAGATCGTGATCTTCGATAGGAGCTGGTATAACCGCGCCGGCGTGGAACACGTCATGGGCTTCTGCACTCCGGAACAACATCGCAAGTTCTTGGAACTTTGCCCCGAAATCGAAAGATACATCGCGGATGCCGGGATCATTCTCATAAAGTACTGGATGGAAGTTGGCAAGAAGGAGCAGCAACGCCGATTTGAAGCTCGCATTAAGGACCCACTGCGTCAATGGAAGCTCAGCCCAATGGATTTGGAGTCATTTCGGCTCTGGTATGAGTATTCCCGTGCGCGAGACCAAATGCTGAAAGCAACGGACAGCAAGCATGCACCGTGGTACATCGTGCGGTCGGACGATAAGAAGAAAGCAAGGCTCAACTGTATCTCTCATCTGCTGAGCATGATCCCCTATGGCAAAACTCCCAAGGAAAAAGTAAAGCTGCCGAAACGCAAAAGCAAAGACAGCTACGATGATCAGGCAATACTAAAGGGCAGGCACTTTGTCCCGGAGAAATACTAGCTCTCACCGATAAAGAAACTTGATTCTCGAAGTAGAAAGCACAAACCGCTAAGGGCGCAGATTTCTCACGAATCGGAGACCGTAGAGCCGACTGTCTTTCGCTGCATCTGGCTTTTACCGTTTGCCCCCGGCCATCACTTTGGCCTCTGCGCTTCGCGCTTTGTCAGCTGTCTGAGTGAACGCGACCTGTCTACCTGTTTCCAGCAACCGCTTGGCATCGAGGAAGCCGTAAAGCTCGATAAGTTTGGCAACGAGCCCGGTCCAGCCGGTCTGGTGACTGGCACCGAGACCGGCACCGTTGTCGCCATGGAAGTATTCGTAGAAGAGAATGTTGTCGCGCCAGAATGGATCACTCTGGAACTTATCCGTGCCGCCGTAGACAGGCCGCCGGCCCTGCTCGTCGCGGGTGAATATCCGGGTGAGCCGGTCAGAGATCTCTTTGCTCACCTCGAAAAGGTTCATTAGGTTGCCGGATCCCGTGGGGCATTCGATTTTGAAGTTGTCGCCATAGTACAGGTAGAAGTTCAGGAGCGCCCGGATAATGAGCACGTTCACCGGCATCCAGACCGGTCCCCGCCAGTTGGAGTTGCCGCCGAACATGCCAGTGTTTGACTCGGCTGGCAGGTAGTCCACGCGGTATTCCTGTCCATCGACATGGAGGATGTACGGATTCTGCTCGTGAAACTTGGAAAGCGAGCGGATGCCGTAAGGGCCAAGGAACTCGTTTTCGTCGAGCATCTTCGTCAGGATTCGGCGGAGCCGACCCGGAGTGACCAGAGCCATAATCCCTCGCTCTGCCACGCCGAAGTGTCCCGGGCCCGTGGGGTGCATGGTCTTGCTCAGTTCGGGCATCCGGCGTAGGCGTTCGTTTATGTGTGCCATGACCCTCGGCATGCGCTCCCGCATACTAGCCTCGACGTCAATTGTTGCGCACAGAGGAAGGAGTCCCACCATCGAGCGCACTTTGAGCCGCGTCGCGCTGCCGTCTGGGAGCCGCAACAGGTCGTAGTAGAAACCGTCCTCCTCGTCCCACATTCCGTCTGAGCCCGGTTTGTTCATGGCAGAGGCTATGTAGTAGAAGTGCTCGGCGAACTTTACGATCATATCCTCGTAGCTAGGGTCGTGGACGGAGAGCTCGAACGCGAGTTCTAGCATGTTCTGACTAAACAGGGCCATCCACGCCGTGCCGTCCGCCTGCTCCAGGTGGCCGCCAGTAGGAAGCGGCGCGCTGCGATCAAACACCCCGATGTTGTCGAGGCCGAGAAAGCCACCCTCGAACACGTTCTTGCCGAAACGGTCCTTGCGGTTCACCCACCAGGTGTAGTTCAGCAAGAGCTTTCGGAACGTCGTCCTAAGGAAATCGAGGTCCGCCTTGCCGTGCAGGGCCTGCTCAGTCCTGTGCAGAAAGTATGTCGCCCAAGCGTGGACCGGGGGATTCACGTCGCTGAAGTTCCACTCGTAGGCAGGCATCTGGCCATTGGGGTGCAGATAGAGGGCGTTGAGCATCAACTCCATCTGCTCCTTCGCGAAATCAGGATCGACGATGGAGAGCGGGAGCGTGTGAAAGGCCAAGTCCCAGGCCGCGTACCAAGGATATTCCCACTTGTCGGGCATGGAGATAATGTCGTGGTTCAGCATGTGGAACCACTCCGAGTTCCGGGAATTTCGATATCCATGATGGAGCGGGTTGGAGTGGTGCTCGTCCAGCCAGTTATCACCATCGAAGAAGAAGAACTGCTTGCTCCACAGCATGCCGGCGAGAGCCTGGCGCATCACTTTGGCTGCGTCTTCGCTTACCGATGGCGGTGTAACCGACTTGTAAAACTCATCGGCTTCACGAAGCCGGTTGGCGAAGACTTCGTCAAATTGCCCTCCAAAGGGTTCGCGCTTCTGATCCGGGGAACTCTTGGAGAGACGCAGTCGAATCACTTTGGATTCACCAGCATCGATCTTGACCCGGTAATTCGCCGCGACCTTCGTGCCCTGCTTGGAGGGGTTCACTGCACCCTGGTTGCCCTGCACCACACAGTCGTTGATGCCGTCTTTGACGTAGGGGCTCTCATTCTTCTGCCCAGGGAAAAGGCGCTCGTGGTTCGTGTCATTCTCGGTGAAGAGCAGTGGCACCTCGCCTTCGCAGGAAAGGATGAATTCGCCCAGCAGGGGATGCGTCGCGGCAACCACACTTGTTCCAGCCGTTGTCGGACTCTGCTTGAGGTTTGGTTTCTTAGGGGTCCTATTTGTTTCGGCAATCCAAGATGCCCAATTGTTCCGGAACCATAGCGTCGGCAATATATGAAGTTCTGCCGCCTCCGGTCCGCGGTTGGCTGCGGTGATCCGGACCAGGATGTCTTCCGGCCCGCCCTTGGCATATTCCACGAAGACGTCAAAATACCGGTCGTCCTTGAAGACACCGGTGTCGAGCAGTTCGTACTCCATGTCGTTTTTTGAACGCCGACTGTTCGTTTCTACCAGATCGGCGTAGGGATACGCCGCCTGCGGGTATTTATAGAGATACTTCATGTAGGAGTGCGTGGGAGTGCTGTCGAGGTAGAAGTAATACTCTTTCACGTCCTCGCCGTGGTTGCCCTCGCTGTTCGTCAATCCGAAGAGCCGCTCCTTGAGAATCGAATCCTTGCCGTTCCACAAGGTTAGCGCAAAGCAGAGATGCTGTTGGTCATCCGAGATGCCGGCGAGGCCATCTTCGCCCCAGCGGTAGGCGCGTGAACGGGCATGATCGTGGGTGAAAAAATTCCAGGCGTCACCATTCTCGCTATAGTCCTCGCGAACCGTGCCCCATTGCCGCTCACTGAGATAGGGTCCCCACTTCCTCCAGGGAGTTTTCTCAGCGCGAACAGCTTCAAGACGTCCTTTTTCTGCATTCTGAGTCATGGTTGAGCACCTCGTCATTTCCTAGAGCGTCTCCAGTCTGAAAACGTGATAACCCCGCGGGAGCAGGTCCAGAAACATGCCCCGAGAAACCAAATCCAGTCAAAGCCCGCGTGCGCTAGCCGAATCGAGTTTGCTAACCGGAATGTCGTCAAGTGTGGCTCGTTGTCCGAAGCCCACTGCCAATTCTTGAAGGCAGACTCTCATGTTGACCTGGTAGAGAGAGGGATACCGATGCTTCCCAGGGCAATCGTCGGCATTCGATGTCGGAGAATTGGCCTCGTTGGCAGGTTCGTGTTCAGCTGGTTGCCAAGCATCTTAAGATGCCATGTTGCTTCCCATCGGAAGCGGTCGGAACTGTCAATTCTTACAGATGCTAGTCGCGGAAAATGCTCTTATATTTCTGAAAATGAGGCCCTTAGCTGCATTCCCGTGCGGGACCGTACTCTTCTTGGCGTGTGGCCTATTCGCGGGCAGTTGCCGCTCGCAGGATCTCGCCCCTCGGGCCTATGTTATTACTCCCCTACATTCCAACGCAATCAACCTGACGTGGTCTTTCTTCGACGGCAGCATTAACTATAATGGCGCACTCCCTGTGAGCGGCGCTACAGGGACGTACAGCGTACCGCTGTTCAGCTACTATCATTCGTTCAGCTTCTTTGGCCGCTCGGCCAACGTCGTAGCCTCGTTGCCATACGGAGTCGGTAACTTCCAAGGAACGGCGTTCGGGGCGGGGCAGCACCTTTACCGTTCCGGCCTTCTGGACTCGGTCTTCCGTATCTCCGTAAACCTCAAGGGTGGCCCGGCGATGCCCGTGCAGAATTTCGTGAAATGGCGGCAGAGGATCTTGCTCGGCGCTAGTCTGAGGGTCATAGCTCCGACCGGTCAGTACGACCCGACCAAGCTAATCAACTGGGGTACCAACCGCTGGAGCTTAAAACCCGAATTTGGCTACTCGCAACGCTGGGGTCATTGGGTGCTCGATGGATACTTTGGAGCGTGGTTCTTCACCACGAATCAAGATTTTTGGTCGCGTAACATCTACTTTGCGGGCACCAGGTCGCAATCGCAAAACCCGATTGGGGCGCTTGAAGGGCACCTGAGCTACGATTTCAAGCCGCGGCTCTGGGTTTCTCTCGACGGCAATTTTTGGTTCGGTGGCCAAACAAGTGTGAACGGAGTGCGGAATCCCCTTACTCAACAGACCAACTCGCGCATTGGAGCCACTGTTGCGGTGCCCATCACCAAGCACCAGACTCTGAAATTCAGCTACAACAATGGTACCTATATCCGGTTTGGCGGGAACTACCAGAACGTTTCGGTAGGTTGGCAATACTCCTGGCTGGGCCGACCCAACTAGCCCGAGAAGTTCCCTGTTGGATGGTTCAGCATCATTGCGAACGCAGAGAATCAGCCAAGCGCACACGAATAACTCCGTGATGAGGACTATCAATGTCTGTTATGAGAAATAGTGATACGGAAGGACGACAGGCAGAATGAGAAAGAGAAAAGCACATCATGCGTCCGTATCCAGCTGATCCCTCGGCCTTCCGCAACGGCGAGAAGATAGCCATTTTTTGGCCTTGCTAGAGTTTCCGGTAGTTGCATTAGAACCAGTGCAGTGGTCAGCACGTGGAGGGTCTAGGAGTGAGCAGGTTTTTCAATTGCGTATGCTTTGATCGGTTATGTGCAAAATTATTGACACGAGCCGTCGTCCGCAAACTGGCCACTCGCAGCCAGTGAGCGTCCGCAATTCAATCGTTTTGGTTGCATGTGTTTAGCCGGGGGATATCCTCCGCTCATTTCGCCAAGAAGTTCTGTCGATTCGAGAAGTTACCCTGTCATCGAATCTATTCAAGTCATAAGCGAGACGATAATGGTTCCCCAGGTCGTCAAAAGGACATGACCAAATGCCACCGTGTATGAGTAACCGAGTGTGGCAACTGGACTGTCTGATTTCTCTTGCACCGCAGCGACGCCGGCAATCATCGTCTGTGCGCCCGCGATTCCACCAAGCAATAGTGCTGGGTTAAGTTTAAGAACGTAGCGGCCGAAGAAAAGACCTGCAATGAGTGGTGTTAGCGTCACTACGATGCCACCAAGAAAGAGGATGTAGCCGTACTCCCTCACCGCCTGCAGAAAGATCGGGCCCGCTTTTAGCCCGATCATCGCTACAAACGCTGCCAAACCAAGCGACCGCATAAAAAGAATCGCGGCATCTGGGATGATTCCGAACCACGGCCGCACGGATCTCATCCACCCGACGACGACTCCCGCGAGAAGCGTACCGACGCTAGTGCCCAGCGCGATACGCAGATGGCCTACGGGTATTATCAGCGCGGCCCCGGTCAATATTCCGATGAATATGGCTATTCCGAGTACTGCGAAATCGCTCTCCTGTGTGGGCGAAATCAAGCGGCCAACTACTGCCGGCAGTTTTCTGACCGCAGCTTCAGATCCAGTCACATGGAGTGTGTCGCCGCGTTCCACGACCGTCTGTGTTCCGATCGGAATGTCCTGGCCACCACGCGTAATACCGCGAAGCAGAACGCCGCGGGCTTCCTCGACATCGTCAGCGATCTCCTGGAGAGTCTTGCCTGCGAGTGCTTTGTTGGAGACATACAAGTCGAAGGATGCGACTGGAATTTCCAGCAGTTCCGGGTCGGCGACCTCGCACGTCGACGGACCAAGTGCTTTAATCATAATTTCAGTACGCCCAAGCACGGCAACAGTATCGTTCGCCTCGAGGACAGTGGTGCGGACGGGTGAGAAGAGCTCCCCTTTACGACGAATTCGCTCAATAAAGAGGCGGACACCGGGCACAGACTGTTCGGCTTCCTCCACTGTTTTACCAACGGCGAGCCCATCTTGCGGAATTGTATACGCGCGAAAGCCGATAGGTTGCCATGCAGAATAAACCCCGGGCTTCGAGCGTTGGATCCCCAGTTTCGCTTCCACTTTCTTCGACTCCGCACGCAAATCAAAGCGAAGGAGCTTCGGTCCGAGGCTGCTGCAACACCAGATAACGCCCAAGGTTCCGAAAACGTAACAGATCGCGTCGGCCACAGCTATGTGCCCGATCCATAGCTGCTTTTGTTCGTCAGGCAGGGACAGAGAACGTATCGCTTCGCTTGCAGTGCCGATTGCAGGCGACTCCGTCAAGGATCCAGAAAGCATACCGGCGGAATAGCCTGGGTCAAGTTTCAAGAAATGAGCAACCGTATACGCCGTTAAAAGGCCAATGACTGGAACAAATGCACCGAGCACAGCCCAGCGCCAGCCATCTCCTTTGAGATTCTGAAAAAAGCTAGGCCCGACCGAGTAACCGATCCCGAAAAGGAATAGGAGGAACACAAGCGATTTGGCTTGGTCGGACACCGGCACGTGAAAAAAATTACCGATAAGGATACCTCCCACCAAGGATCCCGTCACTGCACCAAGCCCGACTCCACGAAACTTTAATCGCCCGATCAAGTAGCCGATGCCAACTGCCAAGTAAACCGCCATTTCGGGATACTTTGTAAAGAGCTTCGCTAGCCATTCCATATGCCATTCCTCTTAAGGCAACTCTTTGGAAGCCCCTAAATAGCCAGTTCTCGATCCACCCATGGTTTCCACGGGAGCCGGACACACCTAGATTGAATCCGATATCTCTCCAGCCAGTGCGAAAGTGCGATCGACCTGCTCCGAACTCCGGGAGGGTCCTATTTCGCGGCCGCTTGTTTAGATTTTTCGGCGCCCTTCGAAGCCTCGAAGGCATCCCGGTAGCCGCGCGCGATCGATCGAACGCCGCGTCCGATTTCCTCGTACGCCTCATCGGGTAGATTGGCAAGGGATACGCGCAGCGACCAGTCCGGCGCCTCGAAGCCGCCGCCGTTCAACAGTACGATCCCGTGGTCCTCGGCCAGACGGAAAGCGAGGTCGAGCGGGTGGACGTTTTCCTTGAGGTAGTCGACGGCGTCCTGTCCGATGTTCTTGCGCGCCCAAAATTCAAAATCGATCAAGCCGTAATAGGCGTTGTAGAGCGTATTCGGAGTAACTTCGAGGCCAAGGGCTTCGATCATAGCTAGGGCGCGCCGCTGCACGATCTCCATGCAGGCCTTCTGATATAGCTTGGCGCCGTCCATCATTTCGGCAAGGGAAAACAGGCTCATCATGACCTGCTGGGGCAGCGCGAGGCCGGCCGTGTGGTTGAGGGCCACATCCCGGCTGTCGGCCACGATGCGGTCGATGAACTTGATCTTGCGCGGCTCGAGAACCAGCGTGCCATACCGTTTGTCGAGCGCTTTCAGATCAGCATCCGGGAGCTTCGCGATCATCTTGTCGAAAATGTTGTCTTCGTGTACGGCGATAACGCCGAGCCGCCACCCCGTGCAGCCGACATACTTGGAGTAGGAATAGACGCCGATGGTGTTGTACGGTAGTTCGCCGAGCAGAGATCGGAAATCGTGGACAAACGTCCCGTAAACGTCATCGGTTAGAATCATCAGGTCGGGGCGCTTCGTCTTCACTAGATTTGCGATCTTGCCGATCACTTCCCTGCTGATTGCCACGCCAGTCGGATTACCCGGATTTACGAGGAAGAACGCCTTGACCTTGGGATCTTCCAGCTTCTTGAGCTCCGCGTCCGTGAACTGAAAGCGGTTCTCTTGCGGGGCTTGGATGGTAATGAAATGCAGCCCGTAGTCTTCCAGATGAGGCAGTTCGAGGTACGGCGTAAAAATCGGTGTGCCCAGGGCGATCGTGTCTCCGGGATGCAGCAGGCGATTGGCCTTCATCGATTTGAAGATGTAGCACATCGCAGCCGTGCCGCCCTCGACCGCGTAGAGGTCGAACTTGCCTGCCGGCTTCGGCTTCCCGCACATCGCCCACATCAAGTACTCGTGCACGATGCGTTCGTTGTGGACCAACATGCGGTCGGGAACCGGATAGTTGTCGCCGATGATCGAGTCCACGAGCTCATGGACGAAGGCGTCGGGTTCGAACCCAAACGTCTTGATCGCGAACGGCACCATCGCAGTGAGGAACGACGCCCCCGGCATATCGGCATGTTTGGCGAGCCAGGCTTCGAAACGGCCCGCGATGCCTTGAGGCTGGGGCATTCCACCGACACCAGCGGGATGTTCCATCACCCGCTTGCTTTCGGTGACTGCAAACTGACCGAGCAGGAAGAAGCCTTCGCGCGGAGTGGTGGCAATCCAATTAGGGTTGCCGCGGCCAGCATTGAGGAATGCCGACTGTGTCGTGCGAGAGGTTTTCTTTGCGAGTTTGATCAATTCATCTTTTATCTCGAACGGGCCCAACTTCTCGAATTTACGTAGGTCGATAGCTCCCATAGTTGTCTCCTTTTAGATAAAGTCATGACAGAAGCATGATGGCGACCATGCCCCAGATTGTGAGCAGAGTATTGCCGATAGCGTAAGTCACTGTGTAACCCAAGGCAGGCACTTGGCTCTTGCCAATATCGCAGACCAAGCCGAGCGAAGCCGTCGTCGTGCGTGCCCCGGAAACGATTCCGAGTAGAATCGCGTCGTGGAAACGGAAAATATATTTGCCGACAAACATACCGAGAATGAGGGGGACCGTCGTCGCCAGTGCTCCCCATAGGAACAAGCCAGCACCTTGCGTTTTCAAGCCATTGACGAAGCCAGGGCCAGCCGAGATGCCAACTATGGCAATGAAAATGTTGAGGCCGACAGAGTTCATGAACCAGACGGTCGATGTCGGAATGCGGCCGAACTTGGGATGTACAGAACGTACCCACCCGCAGATGAGTCCCGAGATCAGCGCGCCACCGGCGGTTGAGAGTGTCAGTGGAACACCTGCTACTTTCCAGACAAGAGCGCCGATGAGCGCACCCACCGTGATTCCTGCGCCGATAAACGCGACGTCGGCAACATCCGTGGGGCGATCCGGAACGCCCAGCATCTTGACGGCAGCGTTGGTGTCCTGAGTACGGCCGACCACGGTAACGATGTCGCCGCGGAAAACCTTGGTATTTGGCAGAATGGGAATCGAAGTGGCAACCGCGCCTCGCGTGATCTTGCGCAGGAAGACGCCACGAGCGATGGGTAGGGCGGCAAGTTCAGCGAGAGTCTTGCCGTCAACCTCCTTGCTCGTCACATAAACGTCGACGCCCTCCACGGGAACGCTAAGCAATTCGGGGTCGTCAACCTCTATAGCGACTCCGCTAGTAGCGTCTGCGACCGACTCGCGAGCACCCGCCACCGCTACCATCTTTGCGCGTTCGCCAATAATACTCACGAGCGCCTCGCGGGCACCTGCCACCGCTACCACGTCGCCCTCACGCAATACTGTATCCTCGGTCGCCTCCTCGATGACTCCGTTACGACGTATGCGCTGGACAAAGATTCGTGCTTGCGGAAGCAGCGCTTCGGCCTCGATGGCGCGGAGACCGATGACTCTGGCACCGGGTTGCACTCGGAACGCACGAACCTCCCAACGGCGCCAGGCTGTCCCCGGCCCGCCAAGTTCCTTGGTGCCCCCGTTTTTTTCCTCGTAGTCTTTGCAGGCTGCCTCGAGATTGATGCGGAGCATCGCCGGACCTAGCAGCGCGATGACGAGCGCCGAGCCGACTGTGCCGAACAGATAGGTCACGGCGTAAGCAACTGGCATCGAGTCGAGTAGCCTTTTAGTTTCGTCTGCGGCGAGACCTAACCGGTTGATCGCGTCAGTTGACAGGCCCATGGCTGCGGAAATAGTTTGCGACCCGGAGTACAACCCCGCCGCGAAGCCGAGGTTGTAGCCAGCGATCTTGACAATTGCGACGGGGACTGCGATGCAGAACAGGCATTGGACTGCGGCAAAGATTGCTTGCGGCACCCCATCCTTGGCGACACCGCGGACAAACTGCGGCCCGACGGCGTAGCCTACGGCAAAGAGAAACATGAGGAAGACCGTGGCCTTCAGGGGCTGCGAGATCGTGATCCCGATCTGTCCGATAAGAACGCCAGCCAGGAGAGTGGCAGTGACCGACCCCAACCCAATTCCCTTGAAGGTGAATTTACCGAAGTAGTATCCGATGGCGAGGGTAAGGAAGATGGCGATCTCCGGGTACTGCCGGAGGGTCGCAGCGAACCACGCGAATATGAACATCGATATGCTCCTTTTCTTGGCCCGGTCTTACCTTGCGGACCGGGTTGTAATGACATGCTTGCGGTTAACCGCTCTGCTAAAGAATCGCTTAACGCATGAAGAGTTCGCTCCTCTGCTCGCCTGACACGCTAGTCTGCCGCCACGGACTTCTTGAGATTCTTGGACGAAGGGACAAGGGTCTCACTTGGTGTCTTAGCCGACTGCAGAAACGCTGGATTCAGAAGCTTCAGTCCAAGGGAGGCCGTGTAACCGTGGATCTCTTTGACGTCCAGCTTGCGCATGAACTCAATCGTTTCTGTATTGATGACTTGCCCGGGAACCATAATCGGAAATCCCGGTGGGTACGGGATCACGAAACTTGCAGAGACGAGCTCGGGCCCATCCTTCAAGCGCTTGTCAATCTCCGGGCTGAATAACTTCAAATGCTCGCACTGCTGCTCTCGATAGGCCGCGAAGAACGCAGCACGCATGTCACCTTCACTGGTTTTGCTCGACGCATCTTCCCGGAAGCGCTTGAAGAAACAGGTGAAGTTCGGAAGATTGGGTACATCCGTCATTAACGATTTCACGCGCGACGCGAAAGCTGCCTGCGCAGCCTTGCCGCCTTCCGCAAGCTTTTTTTCGATCCCTTGTGAAATCTCAACCAGCACTTTAATCAGCTGGGCAATGTCGCTGCGCGTGTTGTTGATGTTCGTTTGCAGCAATACGCTGTTCCGGGATGTCTTGTTAAGTTGAATGTCGTAGTCGGCAGCGAGCATGTTTTTGAACTGAGTTCCGTCGAACCCGGCTGAGCCGCAAACCAGTGTGAGTCGTGTCACATCGAGCGCGAATTCGTCCTCTTTCAATGCCTTCACTCCCGTTGCCCAGTTGGCTCCGGGCGCGAGGTAATCGACAAATCCCGAATTCCGGAACTCGCTCGGAATCATTTCGTCTGCTCCAAGCACTCGGAAGTACTTCGAGATCAACGGATGAGAGTTCACTTCGCGACGCACATCCAAAGCCAACTGAATGGCGCGGTTCACTAGTTCGTACCCTTCCAGCTCCATCTGCCGCCGCGCAACATCCAACGAAGCGATGATCTGGAGGTTGGGTGAAGTGGAGGCGTGGGTAAAAATAGCTTCATGGAACTGTTCCTCGACCTGGTGATAATCGGGGTCTTTCACCAGGACCATGGACCCTTGCCGCAGGCACGACATCGATTTGTGTGTCGAATTTGTCTGGTAGACGCGCAAACGAACCTTCTCCGGGTTTGCCAGCAAACGAGTCTCCAGAAGTGCTTTGTCATTGGGATCGAGGTCTGCGCCCAGCTTTTTTTCCTGTTCTTTAAACGCCGCACGGTAAGCAGGATCCTTGAACTTACTCTCAAGGATGGCTGCCGCTCCCATTGCGGTGCGCCTGCGGTAGAACGGACTCCACCTCGCAAAACCGAACCAAGCTTCGTCCCACAGGAAAATCAGGTCAGGCTTGATGGCGAGGCACTCCTCCATAACCCGCTCGACGTTATAGATGTGCCCGTCGAACGTACAGTTCGTCAGCACCAAAAGCCGCGCTCGATCAAGCTTCCCTTCGGATTTCAAATCGAGCAGAGCTTTCTTGATCGTGCGCAGCGGCACCGCTCCATACATGGAATATTGTGTGAGAGGATAAGCCTCTACATACAGTGGAAGTGCGCCAGAAATCACCGCGCCGTAATGGTGCGACTTGTGACAGTTGCGATCGACCAGCATGATGTCGCCTGGTGCCAGCAACGCCTGTTCGACCATTTTGTTCGACGTGGACGTGCCGTTGGTGACGAAGAAGACGCGGTCGGCGCCAAATGCTCGGGCTGCCTTTTCTTGAGCGACCTTGATGTTTCCCGTAGGTTCCAGGAGGCTATCGAGGCCACCGGTAGTTGCTGAGGACTCGGCAAGGAAGAGGTTCAATCCATAAAACTCACCCATATCACGAATCCAATTCGACTTGAAGATGGATTTCCCTCTCGCAATCGGCAATGCATGGAATGTCCCCATGGGTCGTTGCGCATATTTTTGCAAGTTGTCGAAGTAAGGAGTGTCGTACCGGTCGGCGATGCCGTCGAGGATGCTAAGATGAAGCTCAAGAGGCTCCTCAACTTGATAGAAAACGCGACGGACGCAGGAAGCGCTCGGGTCACCGGCCATCTTCTCCACTTCACGATCACTCAGGAAATAGATGTCAAGCTCAGGGCGCAGCTGTTTCAATCCCTGTGCAAGCGCCATGCCGTATTGCCCTGAATTCGAGTCAATACCGCTGGCGGCGAGATGTGAGGACAGAAACTCACGCAAAACTGGATTGTGGTGCGACGAGGCGAGCGGAATACCCTCGTAAATCAATACCGCTTCGATGCCGCCGTTCAGGATCGTCGCGAGCACAGCATCCTCAAAACTAGCGACAAACACCGGTTCGTAAATGAAGTTGTCCTGAGGTCGGCGCAACTTACGTAGCTCTTGTGCCAGCTCAGACCACGCTGCTGGACGGGCCGGACTCACTACCAGCACTTCGAAATAAGGGCGGTGCGGTGCAGTTTCTTCGCCAGATCCCGGCACCCTTTCCGAGAATCCAATCGAAGACTGTTCTTCGCCTTCCCAGTCCGCCCTATTGGTTCGGTACGAATGTGTGAGAAGTGAAGCGCTGAGTGACTGCACGAGACGAGCTGTTCCTACGGAATCACCGGAGGCAATCCGCTCGTCGAGAGTTCTAAGTAACGCATGGCCAGGAAAAGCGAAAAAGTCTTCCCACTGACGCAGCTCCGCAATCGAAGCGGATACCGCAGATTGGTATTTCTCTATTTCGGGACGCTGTCTGCCTGCGGCTCCTTCCCAGGCACGCGCTGCATGGAGCAGCGAACGCCAGCGATCGAACCGGGCTTCTGCACCAGTAAAGAACTGATCTACACGAACGTCAGATGGTTTTGCTGTAATACTCATGGTTGTTCTCCCTCACTCGTTTTGCGGGCTGCGCAAGATCGAGTTGCGCTCAACTCCGTTTGTGGCAATCTCATCACCGAAGTGTCGAGCTGATATCTGCGGGCGTTTGCCTCTCTGGAACAAAACTCGTTTAATTTTCCGAAACGAAGATTGACCAAGCATTCGTCAACGGTCTCTGAACAATGCACAACGAGTTCTCCAGATTTTGGGCTAGCCCTCGTAATCCAATCGATCGTGGTTAACCTTAGGTCGGCTCTTCCTAATGGAAAACTGTCAAAAGTGACAGGCAGATTCGAATTAAAACGACTCCAGCAAGACAACAATTAAATTGTTGAACTCGACGAGCCAACGTGATTCGGTTCGCGGCGAAGTTCAGGACTGGGTCCTCGGGCTATGGCCACCTGAGGACTGAGCATCTTTGGGACGGGGCCTGGTGGCTTGCCGAATGGAATACAGATTGATGTCGTGGTTTCGGAGCTTATCTTCCCCTTCATCCGATCCTACAGCTCTCTCAATGGACTATTTGGACGTTGCCTATTCGCAAGTTGGCAATGACTGTTACTTTTAACAGTGTTAATCCCAATAGGCTCGGCAGATGCTCCCATCCCTAGGAACATGCATGTGGGAGGGGTGAAAATGGAGAGCGCATTTGAACCTTGGATTGGTCAAGCCGTGGTAGTGCAACTAACCCTAGGGCAAATCAAGTTGAGCCTGCGCGGAACATTGCTAAAGGATCAGAGCGAAACCCTGGTGGTGAGACCGGAAGCTGGATCGGATGTAGAAATTCCTAAAACGAAAGTGCTCGCCATAGAAGAGTCAGGACGCAGCTGCATTGGCTACCACGCATTTGCCCTCTGAAAAGATGCCGAAAGAGGATATGGGGAATCAAAGAGCCCTGCCCAACTCAACGATTTGGCGAATGCGAGAAGGTCTTTGCGATTTGGGTCAGGACTCACGCTGCGCATCGGGACTTGATAGTCCCCTCTCGATAGCTCGCCGTTTTTATCTGTAGGTTACTATCTTAGACCACTGCGTCATGAGTTCATGGGACTGCCCAAGTCTCGAACATGCCGACATCGAATGTCAGGCTTGCAGCGGACGTCGTTGAGTCAGCAAGCGTCGGCCCAGGAACGGCCAACCAATAGGGATCTGCGAGTTTCTATTCAACCGAGGGCAATCTCGCTGCACTCGTTTTGTCTGGTAGTAGAGAAAAGATTCGCGCTCCTTTTCCGAAGGACGCGCCTATGGAAGCGACTGGGGTCAGCTCGATAAGCAATTCACTTTCAGTGCCGGGCAAGACAAGAAGAAGTCCATCTGCAGTTGTCTCCGAAGAGAAGCTAGATTCCAGATTGTCCCCCGCGAACACCAAGGGCTCGATTTGACCATCGGCCATGACGACGCAGTTAGGTCCTACCCTGCCGCATGCGTTCTTTGCTGGAATCTCACCAATAACACTTGGATGATTTGATGCAAAGCGGAGGCGCAGCAGGTCATAGGTTCCGGCAGGTATTAGCACTCTTTCTGCCAGGGAGTCGGTGCGCAGGCTACTTGTGCCTTCGTTTAGTAGATGAATCTGGATCGGCTGCGTTTCTAGTTGAGGTAAGAGTTCCTGCCAAGCCGACAACTCATCCCTGGCGTTCGCGCTTGAACGAACGTCTATGCCTTTTAGACTCAGAACGACAGAGTAAACACGGTTAGAGGCCGAACAAAACTCGCATGAACGATTTGAGTGAAGTAAGAAGCGGAGAGTGCCCGTGGCCTTAGTAAGCGCGCAAGCAGGGGGAGGATTACCGGAAACAACTCCAATCGTGCCGTTTGGAGGGTTCCAGACCCCCACGATGCATGAGTTCGCGCAACCTGTGAGGAAAACCGACAAAAGGGTGAGGCGGATGAGACCGTTCCAATGCCGCTGTACCGGCAACTTCGGGGTGAATAGCTGCATGACAAATCTCTTTCGGGACGCCAAACCTCTGGGGCTCGGGCAAGCTAAGTGCGCCCCCAAGGCAGCTATCAACGTGGTCCTTGGAACTATGCTTGCCCGAGCCCTCGAGGCCCGCCCAACCCACTAACTACTTCTTTGGTTGTGGCGGAAAATTCTTCAGAAGCTTCTGGACTGCCTTGGTGATGTTCTTCTGTTTCTTTTCAGGCTTAGCCTTGGGATCGAGAGTCTTCGTCGCAACTCCTCGCCAAACCATTTGTTTCTGCGCGGGATCGTAAATACTCAAGTCTAGTTGGCCGACATAGACCGTGGAAGTCGAGCCATAAGTGGTGGACGATCCCATTCCGCCGCCGTACCACCCACGTCCCCAACCACCACCGTAGCCCCAATCAGTACTATAGGACGTGAATTGTTTCTCTGAGCCGATCGCCGTCTGGAAGCCGATGTACAGGTCTGCGGTGTCCGAATCCGTTTTCGTGAACCCTTTTGTGGCAAGTTCAGTGTCGAAGGCAGCGGTGACCTGTCTCGTAGTCAATTCATCAGGCTGGTCAGCCCCCTTAATGGGCACCCATTTATAGGTCTTATATTTAGAGAAATCCTTGTCTTTGTCGAAGTCGTACCGCACGTCCTGAGCAACCGTTACAGTTGCCCCAAGCACAAACAGACTAAATACCAGCACCGCAAATTTCTTCATGATGGTGTTCTCCTCTTAAGAAATTACTTCCTGATTCAAATTCAGACCCGGCAAATCATGGTCACTCGATCCACTCCAGCGGACGTTGGCACGACCATGTGCGAGTGCTTCAGAGCATGCCTTTCAGGACAAAAATGGGCACTCCAAGAGATCACCAGTTGTCGTCAGTGCGTTGCCATGTCTTGTCCGGATCGTAGAGTTCCATCTTTTTGAAGATTTCGAGGGTGTTTGGGCCCAAATCCTTTTCGTAAACAATGCCTTCGTAGCTTATAATGAACGTCTTCACTCCTGTTACGCGGTAGTCCGCGGGGGCAGCCACCAGCGCAAATCCCCCAATCATCGCCCCGTTCACCATGAAGTCCATCTTGCCTAATGGCGCGGATGGGCCCTGACCCTTCAGTATTTTGAAATAGTAGCCGTGATATGGCTGGCTTCGATCCGTATAGCCTTGGTCCAGAGCCTTGGCGATGCCCTCTCCAAGCGGGCCTTCCCAGGCCCCATCCGGCTTTTGCCACGCAAGACCATCGTGTTTCCCAGGCGTACTAATTACTCGTTGGGCGTACTGGTTCGCCTCGGCATTGTCATGTTTTTCTTCTGCATAGTCGTTTTGCGCCTCTACAAAGCCGCGGCAAATCTGGATAGCATCCAGTTCATTGGCACCGATGCGTCGGAAAAGGATTTCTTCGCGGCCAGCTTTGGTGTCGAAAGACCACTTCCCCGCCTTTTTGACGAGTGGGATGGGAAGCGGCCAATCGTCATTGCCGACGGATAGGATGGCGCGGCTGGAATTCTTGGGATCTAGGTTGACCTGATTATTTTCACGGGCTTTTGCAGCAAAAGCGGCCGCATTGTTCTTGTCCCGGACAGGATCTTCAGAAGATATGAGATCCTCACCATGTGGGCCAAGAATCTCTTTGAGCGCCGGTAGATCATAGGTCTCCAACGCCTGGATCAAGGCTTCTGAGGCTTCTTTCGGTGTCGCGAACGCTTTCTGCGCCGACTGTGGTGACGTTGATGCATTCTGTCCTGATTGTTGCGCCGCGTTTGAGAAGCCCGCAGCGATGCAAAACAGGACAGTCAGAATGAGGTATCGGGGGATTGTTGTTTGCAAAGCGATCGCTACTTTTGACTTCATGTGGTTTTCCTTAATCATGATTGATTACCTCCGCCGTCCGCCGCCGCCGCCGCCGCGGGAGCCTCCCATGCTGGAGGAACCCCGCGAACTGCTGGCCTGCGCGCCGCTTCTGCCTCCTCCGCTGGAAGCGCCTCCAAGAGCGCCGCCTCCGCCTTTGGCACTACTGCCGGCGCCTGACGATACATTTCTGTTGCCCACACGATCTCCGCCGCTACCTGCTCGGTTTGCTCCACTTGCGCCGCCACCTGCTCGGTTTGCTCCACCTGCGCCACCCGCTGCGCGGTCGCTGGCACCAGCTTGCTGTCGGCCACCGCGGTCCATGGTGCCCGCCTGCTGTCCCCCGCCCCGCTGACTTTGATTCTGCCGTGCATTTGCCTGCCGACTCGATGCGGAATCGCCACGAGCGGTGCCGCCGTACTTGTTGGCCGTTGCCTTGTTGGAATAGGGCGTGCCACCACGGTGCTGAGCATTGTGCTGCCAGTTGTTGCTGCCCCCAGTGCGATTTCCGTTCCGATTGCCGCTATTGTTGATGCTTTGTCTGTTTGAATTATTGACGAAATTATTGTTATTATTTATATTTATAGTATTATTTCCGCCCCATCCACTGTTGCAACACCAGCCTCCGCCGCCCCAGGCCGCTCCGATAGCCAGACCGACTCCGAACGAAATCGCCATGCCCGCAGCGTAATAACCGGGGGGCGGATAGTAGATCGGGGGGTAGGGGTACGGGGGCGCGCCATAGACTACCACGGGGGAATAAGTGGGGACGTAGACTACTTGCGGATTGGATTGTTCGATGACGATGACACTCTTGCTTTCTACTACCTTCGTCTCGACCACCATCTGTTCGTTGGACTTCAGGTTTCCCTTCTCCTGGGCCTTCGCGCGCATGCGCTGCACAGCATCCATCACATCGGATTGTTGTGCCAGGACTGCATTCCCAAGATCCGTCGTCCACTGGATGTCATCTGCCAGCCGCTTGACGACATCGGGAAGTGCCGCCATCGATTGGATACTCGGATCCCAGTTTTCCTTCATAACGGCGTCCGTAAGCGCTTTGTCCTTCAAATCTTTGTGCTTTTGTAGAAACTGCTGAAGTTGGATGATTTCGAGCGGGTAGGTGGATGCCGCCAACACTTGAGCCAAGAGTGGATCCGGGTAGAGAGCGATCGGTGCGACGAGAGAGTCCAGTTGATCATTCGGAATCTTTGGTGCCTGCTCATCGGTCGCGCCCGTCTGTTGCGCGACTGGGTCTTGGGCCATCATTAGCGGCCCTCCAGGGAGCAGCAGCATCGAACACATCACTGCGGTCAGTTGGCTCCCTAAGCCTCGGAGGAGTTTTGTCATCTCGCCACCTCTTTACTCACTTTTCCTATCCGGTATAGATGGCACCCTCGATTCGGAACACTGGCAAAACTAACAGAGGGGCGTCAGGAAATCTGGGGTGACAACCTGTCACTTTTGACAGTTTGCGATAAGGGAAGCATCCCTTATTGTGCGAGTTGTGAGCGGAGCAGGGTAATTTGTCCGAACGCTCTGTCATTCGACTCACGCCTGAGAAGACGAGATGAAGCTAGGCAATTTCGGGCCAAGAGGCATCACGCTGTTGGGGACGTTTATACGGGCAGGGATCAATTGCACCCTGGCCCCGACTAACGCAAGTTGCCTCCTGGACGCGGTAAAGGAGTGCGTAAGAAGCTTGTGGATGCCGTTCTTTGGTGCTTGGCGTGAGTCCTAGAGTCGCGCCGGATGAATTCGCAATAAATTCGCGAGATGACAACGTGAAGACTGGAAAGATCGAACGAGTGCTGCTGGTCGTGGGCGTGACGCTCTTAGCTGTGTGGTTCGCTGCCCGACTTCACAGGACCATCGGTTCCAGCAGAGCCATTGCGGAATTTGAAGCTGAAAACACAGCTGCTCCCTCCAGCAAGGCGTTTGCGTCGCCGGATCCGGTCTTGGGTGTGCCGATTGATTTTCACCTTTGGTCGGCTAAGCGCATCTCGGCCTATGAGGATAGCCTCGCCAAGAAGGCGGATGCGCCTTTGGCTATCCTTCGCATTCCGAAGATCAATCTTGAAGTTCCTATTTTCAACGATACGGATGACTTAACGCTAAATCGAGGCGTGGGGAGAATTCTAGGGACCGCACAGGTCGGGGCACCTGGCAACCTAGGGATCGCAGGGCACCGGGATGGCTTTTTCCGAGGCCTCCAGAACATAGTTCCAGGGGATGTGCTGATACTCGTACGGCCCCGACGCATAGATCGGTACGCCGTAAGTGGGATTCAGATTGTTACGCCTGAAGACACGTCAGTTTTGAATCCGACGGCAGTACCAACCTTGACGCTGGTAACGTGCTTCCCTTTTTATTTCGTCGGCCACGCTCCCAAGAGATACATCGTGACTGCACTGCTCGACAACACGCATGAATCCGAATTCGCGGCCAACGAAGATGCTAATTCCAAGGGCAACGAAAACAAAAAAAAGGAGAAGATAAAATGAACGCAACTAGGCTCTCAAGAGTGATCTTGCGCGGGCTTCTGGGAGGAGGCGCTCTCTGCATCGCGCTATCACTCTCGGCAACCGCGCAAGTGGAGACGACAAAAACAGTAACACATGGTCAAGCAGCAAGAGACATCAAGGTTGAACGTGGCGAAATTGTCTACGTTTCAGGTAACAGCGTAGTTGTTAAAATGGAGGACGGAACCCTCCGGCATTTCGACAATGTTCCGGAGAGTACAACCATAACCGTGGACGGGAAACAGCTCAACGTCCATCAGCTGAAAGCAGGCATGAAGGTGGAAAGGCAAACCATTACCACGACTACCCCAAGGATGATCAAGACCATTAAGACGGTAACTGGCACGGTGTGGCACGTTACTCCGCCCAACTCCGTTATCCTGACCATGGAAAACGGCCAGAACCAAGCGTTCAAGATCCCCAAGGGCCAGAAATTCACCGTTGACGGGCAAGTTACAGACGCGTTTGGCCTTAAGAAAGGCATGAAGGTGAATGCTCAGCAAGTGATCGAGGAGCCAGAGACTGTAGTTGCTCAAGAAGTGAAGCGAACGGGAATCGCGCCACCTACTCCGCCAGCGCCAGCAGCCGATGTTCCAATGCTGGTTCTCGTGGAGCCAGCTCCAGCCCCAGCCACTGAAACGGCTGCAGCAGAGCCAGCACCCAAGAAGCTCCCGACCACGGCCAGCAATTTGCCGCTCATCGGACTGCTGGGCGCACTCTTTTGCGGTCTGTCACTGATGGCGATGACAATTCGGGCGATCACTTCGCGAGTGGCCAGTTTGCGAAGCTGAGAAAATGACATCTGCAGCTCCCCGATGGGGGATTGCAATGGGGACGGGGTGGGTTGAGCCTGCCCGTCCCCATTGTTGTCTAACGACCTGAAGAGCAGGCACTTCTTGTGGTAAACGGCAACGCGAGAATTTGCAAAGTAGGTCTCCCGACTTGGGAAACAAGGAGCAGGTTCGATGGGCAAATGTCTCATGGTGGATCGCGAAATTGAGCAATTTGAAGACGAGCGCGACCTCAGGCGTCAAATCTGTAAGACCGGGCGCAAGATGTACTCCCATGGATTCGTCGTCGCATGCGAAGGCAATCTTTCGGTACGACTCGAGCGGGACCGAGCGCTAGTGACTCCCGCAGGCGCATGCAAAGGGTATCTGGCGCCTGAAGATCTTCTTGTTACCGACTTAAACGGCGTCATTCTCTACGGCACTGGGAGACCTTCCACTGAAATGCTCATGCACCTGCTCTTCTATCGACTCCGGCCAGACGTGCGGGCCGTCATCCATGCGCATCCCCCAACAGCGACCGGGTTCGCAGCCGCGGGCCGTGGTCTCGAGGAAGCCGTACTTCCAGAGGTAATCGTGGGCCTCGACAAAATTCCGTTGGCACCCTACGGAACACCAGGAACTTGGGAACTGTGCGCGGGCCTGGAACCGCTGGCGCGGGAATATGATGCGATTCTGCTCGAGAATCACGGCGTGGTGACTTGTGGCGAAGACTTGATCACCGCCTATCAACGACTGGAAACTGTGGAACAATTCGCGAGGATCTTGCTTACCGCTAAAGCGCTTGGAGGGCCCCATTTGCTGCCTCCTGCGGAGGTGCAGAAGTTGACCGCGGCGAGGGCGCGCAATCGAGTTTCCTCTAGAGAATGCAGAGTCGAATTGCGGCTTACCTCCGACTCCCTAGAAGACCCTGTTGACAACAACCCGACACGTTCCTGCAAAGGCCCAACCGCGAAACCACACGCCGATGAGGCAGCAGCACGCCACAACTGAGCCAGAGACACTTCGCGTCGGCTGGGACCAGCAGTGGTACTTACATAAAATCATCAAGGACCCTAGCCGGCGCCGAAAAGGGCATCTTTACGAGCTAAGCAGAAAGAATTCACCGCAGCAGTAGCTTTCGGAAGTCGCTAAAGATGTGACTCTTATTTCGATCTGCCTATTCATGCGAGGCGTAGAATTCTTTAGGTGAGCAATTCAGCTCGCGCGAATCACAGGCGTTGGTTGGCTACGCCTCCGGGCGATGCGATTGGCCAAGGCTCTCGATATCGAGTACGGTACCGTGATTAGCACCGGGCCAAGCAACAGTGCCGCTCCTGAATGAACATCCCTGAAGATGAGGAATTGAGCGATAACGTCCAGAATTATGGCGACCGCCACCAGGTCGCGGACCGCTGCAAATGCGTCTCGTAAGAGCTTTTTCCTGCGTTCTGGCTGGAACAGTAGCGCTGACAAAAAAGGTGGGCGTCCCAAACGTGAATCTCTTTTCCCGTCACGCATGCCAATAAACAGCGCGGCCATGGGTTGGAGAATAAAGCGCAAACGCCCGGCTCCAGAAAGACGCGCCAACATGTCCTCAAAGAATTGCCGAGTCAGGAGGTACGGATCGCCGGTTCGGATGAGCCTTTGAATGGTACCCGGCAGTGCGGCAAGCAGAACAGCGATGGCGAGCACGGTTAAGATCGAGCTGCGCGACAGTGAGATTTTCATTCTTGGCGCCGATTGGAAACCTGAATATCGAACGCCTAAGAGATGCAGCATAGGCCGCGTCCGGGCATGAAACATCTGGCAAAACTTACAGTGACGTGGAGAAGCATGTCGCGGATAAGTTCCAGTAGTGACCATCGTGAGTTCGGCACCGTCCCTCGAAAGCAGGGCATTCCCCCTCACGATTAGCGTTGTGCTTAATGCCCCGCCACGAACTTTCTGGTTGCCTTGGATTTCGCCAAATAGGTTATTCACGGCGGGAAATGAAACAAAGTTCTGTTTCTCCTCCGCGCTGACCTTAGAACCATGACTAATCCGGCCGACGAATCGATCGCCTTTCGGGGGGCTCTACTAAAGAGCGAGCATCTCCGAATTCGCATCGTTCTAGGGGCGATCGTTACGGCATTCCTGTTACGGACAATTCGTGGAATCATGCTTGGTGGTGGCCGCGAGAATTTCGTCTCATGGTTGATGCTGCTCGGGCTAGTAACTCTCTTCGTCACCTACGAATTCGCGATGCTTCGCGCTATAAATCGCGCGGTTCAAAGAGCTGTGCAACCGGCGAATTGGATCTGGTTTAGCAATATCTTGTTGGAAAGTCTCTTGCCGGCTCTTGCCGTCGCGTTTTTATCCAGCGCATCCATCGAACCAGCCTATCGACCCTTGGCAAACCCCGCTGGACTTGCCTTTTTTGTGTTTATCAGTCTTTCTACTCTTCGTTTGAACCCCGCGTATTGCAGACTTTCCGGCGTGACTTCGGCGGTTACCTATTTCGCTGCGGCTTTTTATCTCGGTTGGCGGCCTTCTTTGACCGGAGGCATTTCCCTGCTTTCCCCGCAAAGAGCTGTCTTCGGCTATGCCAGCGCCCTCATCATTGCGGGATTTGTTGCTGGTATGGTGGCAGGCGAGATCAGAAAGCAAGTAGACGCCGCTCTCCGAGAAGCAGAAACGCGCCGTCAAGTGGATCGCCTGGAACATGACCTCTCTGTGGCCCGATCAATCCAACAGTCTTTGCTTCCACAAGCGATGCCGCAGTTGGAAGGTTTCGAGATCGCTGCATGGAACCAACCCGCCGATCAGACAGGAGGAGACTACTATGACTGGCAACTTCTTCCGGATGGGAGGGTGGTCGTGGCCTTGGCAGACGTGACCGGGCACGGGATTGGTCCCGCGCTGCTTGCAGCAGTCTGTCGTTCCTATGCGAGGGCCAACTTCAGGGTAGGAAAAGGGTTACTGGATGCCATGGCACATCTCAACACCGCGCTCGCAACTGACATCGGTGAGGGGCGTTTCGTAACGTTTGTGGCAACAGTTTGCGCACCGGGGAGCTCGCGGGTAGAGCTGCTTTCCGCAGGCCATGGCCCGCTGTTCCTCTACGTATGGAAAGAAGATTGCTTTGAGGAGATGGGCGCCCAAGGGCTGCCGCTCGGCATCGTAGCCGAGATGGTCTCAGAACCACCCAAAATCCTGGATCTAAATCGCGGTGACCTGCTCGTGCTGGCAACCGATGGCTTTTTTGAATGGGCCAATCCGCAAGGAGAGTTATTTGGCGCCCAGAGATTGGAAGAAGTTATTCGCAGTTCGAAAGAAAAACAGCCGAGGGAAATCATCTCCGCTTTGTATCAAGCAACGATCGCCTTTTCGGAAGGGACGAAGCAGCAAGACGATCTAACCGTCGTAATTATAAAGCGGACATAGATTCAAGCGAGCCTAGCTGTCCTCCCAACGCAACAGCCTCAAGCCAAATCGTCGAATGGCAATAGACTGCTGCTTACAAACCGTTTGCCCAGAAGTACAGATTCTATGCCTGCGATCAGATCCTGAGCGGCGTCTAACTTAGAAACATAGCCCAGTCCGCCCGCGGTAAGGGCGTCTCGAACCACATCCAAATCGGACTCTCCACTTAAAAAGAGGATTATCGATTTCGGGGAAACCTCGCGAATTAGCTGAGCGGCCTCGATACCATTCAGCTTTGGAAGGCTGATGTCCAACAGGATCAAGTCTGGTCGCAGTTCATGGGCTTTCCGAACAGCCTCCAATCCGTCGGCCACAATACCAATCACTCGCAGATTCGGTTCCTTATCTAGATGCGTGTGAACAAAGGTTTGCCAAAGCTCGACATCATCTACCAACAATACGCGCACTAATGACCGTAACAATTCCACTGTCTCCTCAATCTTCATATTCCGAGAGATTCTCAGGAGTCTTCGGGATAGATGGCCATCGCAGTCTTGCATTTACAGTGCGGCCAAGTCGTTGCGCTTAAGCAACTTCGAGGTTGCGCCACAGCAATAGGAAAACACCATAATCGATTTCTGAAGTAGGAGGGAAAACCGAGGTCAGGCCGTATGCAGGAAGAGCCTCTCGGGAAAGCGGAGGAGGATTTTGCCGCGACGCTTTACGTCGGCACGATTGCTTCGCCATTCGCTCACACAATGTGTTTTCCAGCAGCCTAGCGTAGTGCGCCGCAAGGTTCCGGAGCGTGACGCGATCCCATACTAGCATTGAGCCGTCCTTCAGCGCTTCGTGGAGGTGCAGACCAGATAAGGAGAAGGCGTCGACAAGAGCGCCGAGCAACCGGAATGACCTAACTAGCTCGCCATCGTCGGATCTACGCCTCGTGGGAGTGCGGCAAATGTCGCGAAACGAAGATGTTACCCGCCAGAGCTTCACGAACGGCTGGTACGAGCTCACTGGCAATTCGAGATTTCGCAACATATCCAAAAGCACCAGCAGTGAGACATCTCCGGACGAAATCAGCGTCGGAATGGACAGTCAAAAAAACGATCTTCGAGTTGCAGCCTAAGTCCTTGAGTCGCTCGGCGGCTTCGATGCCGTTTAGTACAGGCATCGAAATATCGGACACAATGACATCGGGCTTCAACCGCAAAGCCTCTTCGAACAAGGTTTGGCCATTGCAAACCTTTCCGACGACTTCGAACTCTGGTTCTAAGAGACTCTCGGCCATCTCCGGAAACCGAGGGTGATCATCCGCGAGAAGTATTCTCACTTTGCTCAATCGGTCCGTCCGGCGAATGTACGCGTTCGGGCAACATATCCCAACGTGTAGCGCATTGCTTGTTCCGACGATGCGAATCCTCAAGTGCTGCAATCCTCACAGCCACGACCAAAGTTATTCTGAATAGAATGCCGCCGCTACTGTAAAGAATGCCAGTCAGTGAAACGCGACTCGATTCCTAAGGCAATTCGCTGAAAGGCTCTGTTCCAGACGGCAAAGTAGGTTCATACTTCTATTTCTTCATTCGGGGCGGGAAATCCTTCAAAGACTTACTTACTATGTTCTTGATCTCTTTGTCTTCGTTCTTGCGAGCCTTCTGCGGGTCATGCCACCTTTTCGTGGCGGTACCCTGCCAGATCACGACATTGGATTTGGAATCCAGGGCATAAAAGACGAATTGGCCCTGAACCGAATACCACACGTTGGGGGCGAACCCGACGGCTGGTCCAGCAACGACGTTAGGAGAGTTCGCACCGGGACCGGGCGGTTGTATGCTTTCCAGTCCAGCTGGGGCCGCTGCACCGGCTAGAAGACCCTCATCACCTGGTCCGGCATGATAGAAGAGGTAGAAGTCGGGATTGGCGGAATCTTCGACGATCCCCTTGGACGCCAATTCCTTAGTTACGGCCCGCATAATCTTCTGATCCAGTAACTCGTTGTCTTCAGGGTTCCGCATGGTGAGCAGGTGATTCTTTTTCCAGGCGAAACGCTTCAACCCTGCAAAGTTGTACCCCCTTGCCGAGTCGGTCGTAATTTTCTGCGCTTCTGAAGGCTTAACTGAGCAAGACAAGACCAGCAAAAAAGGTATGCCAAAGCGGAGTGAGTTTTTCATTGCTTGTCTTCTTTTATTACTTGTCTTCCCCTGATTGAGCAGTTTCACGTGGACATCGAAATCGCTGTGAGCTCCTCATCCATTGAATTTGGGTCAGCAGACTGCATCGAGCTGCTTTTGCATCCGCTCACGCGCACGGAAAATGCGTGACTTCAGCGAAGAAATTGTGATCCCTTTCTCGCGGGCCAACTCCCGCTGGGTCCATCCCTCACCATTGAGCTGGATGAATAGGTCGACTATCGACTGGGGAAGTCCAGCAAAGGCTTTTGCCACAAGTTCCTTGGCTATGTAGCGACGCTCGGGGCTCGGACGATCGTCACTCACGTCAATGAAAACGCCGTCCGCGCGTTCCGAATTCAGCAGATCAAGAGCAACAGGTTCGGGACGGCGGTTGCGGATTCGCATCAAAGCTTGATTGATCGCAATACTCACGAGCCAAGTGGAAATGGACGAGCGTCCCTCAAATCGATGAATGCTTCCGTAGGCCTTGCAGAGAACCGTTTGCAAGTTGTCCTCTGCGTCCGCGTGGTTCTTCAACATCCTAAGCGATATTCGATAAATCTGTGGCGAGTAGATTCGTACCAAGTCGGCGAATTCTTCCGGGCTACCGACCCATGTTCGCTCCGTTCGCAACAGCTCGACGCATTTGTTTTGCTTACTTGTCTTCACAATGCCTGCTTTTCTTTGTGGTCTTATGACAAAGCGGCTTGAATAGCTCCGCCAGGCGCTACACCGGGCTGTCCCCGCCAACAGTTGCGCGAACTGATGCTCTGCGTTAACTGTCAAAAGTGACAGAGAAGTTCACACATTGGATTCCGCGCAGCGCGGTTCAGGATGGATACAGGAGTTGAAGAACTGCAACAATAGCTGAAATGCGCCAGGCTTTCCGGAAGTTGGCCACTTGCCAAATCACGTCACGCCAAAGAACTGGTACGTTGCGAAACAACTCAACAGCTAGGTCGCGGTCATTGGCAACTCGCACAGCAAATCCACGTGGATTTTCCGATTCCTTATGCTCATGCGGGGCCTGCCTACGCCGCCTGCAGCAAAAAGTAGGCTTCCCGCCCACGCGCTGACCCGCAGTTCTGGGCATAGGATGGCAGCAATCTGTTACTTCTGACAGTGTGAGACATAGCCCTAGCGGGACACCATGTGGGGCGTGTGCCCCAGCAAACCTGGATTTAGGAAGAAGAGGGTATTCACCTTTGACCCGACGACGGTCAGTTCATGGCATCGCCTCAAGACCCCTCATTTGCGAAATTTCTTGAGAGGCTTGGCCCCTGCTTTGTGGCATCCGCACTGTTGTTCGGTTCGTTCGCACCGTTCGTTCCCCTGATTCAGGCTCAGACGCCGCCTTCCCAGACCACACCCGCGAACAGCACGAAGCAATCGCAAGAGAAAGAACCTCCGGCCGTTCCTTCAGCTCGGGCGGAAGAGCCAGCAATCCCATTGCCTCAGATAGCTGACCGCGCGGAGGAACTGGACCGCCTGCTGCGAGAGATCAGCAGTCAATTGATACCCAAATCTGAATTACTGGAGTCGGCAGCGAAGGCAGAGGAGCAGGCTGCAGAGATTCGTCGGAGAGCTCTGCAAACCAGGGACCTTCTGGCCGGCGAGCCCACATCACTGGACTTGGCAGACGAGCAGAGTTACTGGCACTCTCGGAGCCTCGAATATGCGACAGAACGGAAGCTCCTCACACTACGTGCAGCGAAACTGGGAGAGCAGATCCAAACACTTGAGGCCCAACAGCCGGAGTGGGTGGCCACATGGGTGCAGATTCACAAATCCCCGGGAATTGAAGCCATTGTCCAGCGCATCAAGCAGCAGTTGGACAAAATTCAGACGGCAAAATCGCAAACACAAGAGCAGCTGAATATCGTTCTCACCGTGCAGAATCAAGTCTCTCAACAAGACCAGCAAATCTCAGACATATTGCTTCGCGTGCGTGAAGCGCGCGAGCGCGAGCGAGGTCGCCTCCTGGACCTAGACGGCCGGCCGCTCTGGGAAGCACGCGACCCGCAAACAATCGAGGAAAAAATCGGACCTTCTTTCCATAGGTCATTTGACCGGTCCTTCGCAAGCGCCAAGGAGTTCGTGAGCGCATTCAAATTCGCCCCGTTTGGTTTTGCTTTGGTTTACCTACTGGCGCTCTTCGGCGTGTTCAAACTTAGGCGTTACGATGCGGCAATGCCCGAAGTTTCCACCGAAACCCTCCTTGTACTGGACCGCCCGTATTCAGTTGCGCTCTTAGTGGCTCTGATCGCAACAGGACAATATATCGCTTCGGCGCCCACCGGCGTCGCATTTCTCTTTTACTTGCTCTACCTGGTTCCCGTATTGCGCCTACTCATTCCGATGACAGAATCCAAGCTTCGGATCTTTCTTTATGTCCTGGCCGGATTCTACGCACTCGGCGGTGCATACCTGCTTATTCAGCTTCCGTCATTTTTCAGGCGCGAGCTTTACGTTGTACTTCTACTCGGTGCAGTGGCCATTTTTGCCTGGCTAGCGCGTCCATCGAGGGTCGGTCCGCTGCTGAGTCAGAGCCGAAACGTGCGCATTTTCCTGATTGGGATCCGCGCGGGTCTCGTGCTTCTGCTCGCATCGCTCGTGGCAAATGTCATCGGCTTTGTTTCTCTGGCTCAGGTTCTTGGGCTGAGCGCCTTAGTTGGATCCTTCGTTGCCGCTGCTCTTTATTGCGGTGTCCGCGTTTTGACCTTAATTCTCAACAATGTCCTGCAGATGAGCTGGGCACGCTCGTTACTGAAAGTGCGGAGGGACGCGGTAGAGCGGTGGACTGGCCGGCTCCTGGGTCTTGCGGCTTCGCTGCTATGGCTGAAGTCCATGTTGCGGCTTCTGACCCTCTACGATGAGATCATAGGCGCCGTATTCACTCTGTTCCAACACCCCTTCGGCACTGATCGGGTGCATTTCACCATCGCGGACGCACTCGGCGTTTTGTTTATTCTGGTGCTTGGCTATGCCCTAGCGAATGCTTTCACCTTTTTCTTAAAAAAGGTAGTGCTTCCCAAATTGCCCCTCAATCGAGGCGTGCCCTATGCCATTTCAACCGTCACCTACTATGTGCTGCTACTGCTTGTGGCCATTGCAGCACTATCCGCCGCCGGCGTGGAGCTCAATAAATTTACTGTTCTCACTGGCGCTCTCGGCGTCGGCCTCGGCTTCGGTTTACAGAACATCGTCAATAACTTCGTCTCCGGCTTGATCCTGCTTTTCGAGCGTCCTATCCACGTCGGCGATACAGTTGACGTCGGAGGTCTGGTGGGCATGGTTCGGCGGATTGGGGCGCGCTCTAGCACAATCCTAACCTTCCAGGGTGCGGAAGTAATTGTGCCCAACAGCAATCTGATCGCGAACCAAGTTATCAATTGGACTTTGTCGTCACAGTGGCGACGAGTTGACGTGCCGGTCGGAGTTGCCTACGGTACCGATCCTGAACGCGTGATCAAACTGCTTGTAGGAGTCGCCGAATCATATCCAGGAGTGCTGCTCGAGCGCCCGCCCATGGCTTTCTTTATGGGATTTGGGGAAAGCTCACTAAGATTTGAGTTGCGCTTCTGGTCAGCTCAGCAGGACACGTGGTTTCAGCTCCAGAGCGATGTGACTGTCGCGGTGGCCAAAGCCCTGGGTGAAGCCGGTATCGAAATTCCATTTCCCCAACGAGATCTCCACATTCGCAGCATCGCTGCGTCGGCGGGAGAAGCCGCGGTAAGCAGTGCTGTGCGTCTTCCAACTTCGTCTGAGGCTACGGTGCGCAGTGCCCGCTCATGACGCCACCTAAGACCTCGACTGAATAGCAAAGGGACCCGACTACCCATGGGTTCAATCGGTGGGCCGATATGCAGATATGGCCGCGCAAGCAAACGTCATTGTGCAGGACTCAGATCTCCCAAGCGTTCGATCCATTGGTCGGGGGCTAGAGAACCGGTCTTCTACCGTGTTTCGGGAAAACTCGTAGGTTGACCGCACTAGGTGCCCGCAGACATAAACTGGGGCAGGGATGGGTTAGTTCCCTCTCCTGAACCGAAGGACAAAGAGTTCTGTCACAGCGTGCGCAAGGAAACATGGGCGCGCTCGTTTGGCTCGTTAACCCCGCCGGGGAGACGGATGAACCACTGCCTTGTGATGACCGAAATAGTGGTGTGCCTCGGCAAAGTGCACAACCTTCTCTTTCAACCAGAGAAACCCGATATGTGTCCCGTTCGAGAGCAAAACTAAGCCGATTGCAAAAACCGATGCAAGAACCAGCACCCCTGCTATGGCAATGAGCACGACGAAGATTTCTTCCGCCAAGTACAAGCTTATTCGCAGCATCGGGGTGCTATTAATTAGTGCAGGCAGAATTGCGACTAACCTCGAAGTCATGTTTTAAAACTCCGATATCCATCTTGAGTCGCCACCACCGTTGCCTTTATGCCTTACGATACTAGACCGCGCGGCAGGCACAGCGTCCTCTGCGACTCCCGTTTCGCCTGCGCAATAGTGGGATGCACAGCTGTCCAAAGAAACTGTCACTTTTGTCAGGTGGCAATCGCTTGTACCACAACAAAGCTGATAACGTCTGGTGAACAGCAGAACCGCCAGACATGTCGTGCTAGGAAATCGCATAAGTACTTGCTCAATCCACTCGTCCCGATATAGAAGAGATGTAGGCCAAGGGACTGAAACCGAGCCTGTCAATACTGACAGATTGAACAGTCGCTCGCTCTGGCTCGTGAAGTCGGGAAGTTCGTTCGCCGTAGGGCCCTGTCAAAAATGCCAGTATCTGCAACTGGGTTGTTTTCTCTAGCCTTTAGGTTTAGTGAGGCATTCATGGCACTCCCTCGCGTCATGCTGGCTGATGATCACACGATTCTTGTTGAAGCATTTCGCAAACTATTGGAACCTCACTGCGAAATCGTGGGCACCGTGGCTGATGGCCGCGCGTTGTTGGAAACCGCGCCGCAGCTTAAGCCTGATGTGATCGTTCTGGACATTGGAATGCCCCTCATGAACGGCCTTGAAGCTGGGCAGCGCTTAAGAGAACTCATGCCCTCAGTAAAGCTCATCTTCCTTACCATGAACGAGGATCCTGAGCTGGCGATGGAGGCAATGCGCGCTGGAGGTTCCGGCTATCTCTTGAAGAGTTCGGCAGGTTCGGAGCTGATTCGCGCTATCCAGTTGGCGCTCAAAGGAAAATCATACGTTACGCCGCGGATAGCTAGCGGCATGCAGAAATCGTTTATCAACAATCCTGCGCCAAAGACTCGTAACAAGACGCTGACACCTCGGCAACGTGAAGTCGTACACCTGCTGGCAGAAGGAAAATCTATGAAGGAAGTCGCCAGCGTATTGAACGTAACTCCCCGGACTGTAGCCTTTCACAAGTACCGCGTCATGGAAGAACTTAATCTCAAGACGACTGCCGATTTGATTCAATACGCAATCAAAATGAGGATCCTTGTACCTTAAGTCTTGTTGGTTTCTTCTGAAAAGTTAGTTGGACAATTGACACACCTTAGTGACGCTTTCTTGGATTCACGCCAAATCAAGATGCGAACCAGCTTGCGAGCGTTCGCATGTTTTCTCTGCTGGTATCTTTGACAGTTCTCGTAGAGACCATCGAACTCTTATCTTGTGCTCACCTCCGAACACAGGAAGGGACCGGTCGGAGATACCTCCTCCCTTGTGAGGCGAGGCAGAAATGCTTCCGTTATTCTTCCCATCTCGACCGGCCCCTTTTTTAAACGAAAAGGCAGTCCCAATGGGTTTGGCATAGTGGGGATTGGAGGGTTAGGAGAAGTAGTGCCAGGCGCCAACCAAGCGTTAAGGGCTACAAACTTCCTCCCGAGCGGTGGGGCGGGTGCCAGGTTTCAACTGAGCAAGAAGTATCACGCCAATCTTCGCGTTGATTTCGCCCAGGGAAAGGATACTCGTACCTGGAGCGTGGGTGTTGGCGAAGCCTTCTAGTATTTTCCGGCACCCATTCCGACGAGATCCGGACCTGTCAATTTTGACAGGCGCGGCTTTCCGGCTTTCCTTGTAAGAGTTAAAAATCAGCTCGGTGTGAAGCCTCACTCAAGCGCTCAAGATCCAGACCAGAGTCTATGAGGACCATGCATGCTGCCCTTAGAGGATGCTTCCCTGCCACGAATTGCGAAGTCGATGATGCTGCTCATCATTTCCATCTCCCTTCTGTTTGCGCTCGCGCCATTGGCTCAACCGCGGCAACACGACATGGACAACATGCCAGGAATGAAAATGGATGTGCCTACGGCGCCCGAGGACGCAGCCCAGGCCGCTAAGCGGTTGGCCGACAAACGCGAGAGCGAATTTAACCATCACTTGGCGGGAGTTTTGGTTATCTTTGCGGGGATTTTCATTCTCGCGGAGAGTCGTCTCTCCAAGCGTTGGCCTGCGGTCCGCTTTGCCTGGCCCGTGTGCTTCCTCGCGGCAGGCCTCTTTCTTCTCGTCTTTAGCGATACGGAAATATGGCCCTTTGGTCCTCAAACTCCCTGGTATGCAATCACCCACAATATAGAGGACTTACAACACAAAATCTTCTCTATTATTCTGCTAGCTCTTGGATACGTTGAATTTCAAAGAGCGCGAGGGCGATGGAAGTCGCCTTGGGCCGCCTGGTTTTTTCCTGTTGTGGGCGCCGCTGGCGCGGTGCTTCTGCTCTTTCATGTTCACGGCGGCAACATGAATGCCCCCAACGCCATGGAGAGTATGGAGCGTATTCAGAACGAGCATCGCTGGTTTGCCGCTACCGGCTTCGGAATTGCCCTGACAAATGGAGTAGCTGGACTGACTTCGACACCCCAAAAATGGCAGCACTTCTTCCGGGCGCTTTGGCCGTCATTGTTGATCATCCTCGGAGTCCTTCTGACCCTCTACGCGGAATAGTGGTTCCCTAACGCGGGCATCGCAATCAGGTGAATGCGGTAATTGCTATCAAGCAAGCCAAAAAACGCGGCATCTTAAACAGATGGCTCCCGGCCCTCTGTCGATTTTGACAGTAGGTGTGAGTCTCTACTCCTTCGATATTGGTCTGCGATGAAGCTAATGTCTGGTCGAGAGCGAGATTTTTTGTACCGCAATAAACTGTGCTTCAGCTTCTTAGTTCTAGCACTGACGGTCGGCACGGCTGCAGCGCAATCGCAGGAGAAAGTGCCAGACTCCAACTCCGTAAGCAAGTCTGTTAAAGCAATCGGCTATAGAGTCGGCGGTGGCAGCACAAAAGTCGATCTAGTAGGCACGGAATTGATGCCTCAGGCAAATGGCGAAATTAAGGTCGAAGCCAAATCGGGCGCAACCAAGCTTGAGGTTTCTATCAAAGATATGACACAACCTTCCAAGCTTGGAGCCGAATTTCTAACGTACGTCCTGTGGGTGGTTACCCCGGACGGGCGTACCGGCAACACCGGCGAGATTCTCCTCAATAAGAACGGAGAGGGCAAGCTCTCTGCGACCACGCCGGCTCAGACGTTTGCCATGATCGTCACGGCCGAACCATATTTTGCCGTGCGGGTTCCCAGCGAGATGGTGGTCGCGGAAAACGACACTCGGAAAAATACGAAAGGGCAAATCTTTCCCGTTAACGCAACTGGCCTGACTGTCTCACACTGAGACATCAATCCGTGGCGATCCCTGAAGATAAGCTCAACTCTCCTCACCGCAACATCCCAAAGCCAATGCAATAGACTCGCATAGATCGTTCGGACGTCGGCGGGCCAATCCGGGGGACTTCGTTGTGGCACCTTACAATCGGCCACAACATCAAGTTGTTTACTTTCATAAAGATAATGAAGCGCTGGCGGTAAACTCGCACTTCATTTTTTCGTTTGCTCTCCACGAGAATCGAGACATCTAGCACCTGCTAATTTTGACAGTTATTCGCTCTCTACTCTGCTACTAACCTCTTCGAAGTGTGAGTACGTTCCTGACCAGATGAACGTGCCCACTCAGCAGCACCAGACGCTGACAATCTTGCGTTCTGAGCGGCCCGTACCTGCGACTCGCGGAGCGTGCAAAATGCAAAGAAAGCAAATGCGATTCGGGGTGATCCCCTTGACTATGCCAACAATTCCTCTCCTCCCTGCCTCACGGCAGCTGCACCTTTTGGGCGTGCTGGTGGTAGCGCTGGCGATTTGTGCTGGCTGTACTTCAAGCGCTGAAAAGCCAGCCCCTCCGCCTCCCGGCGTCACGATTACGCCTGCAATTCTGAAGGATGTGCCCATCCACCAGGAATGGGTTGGAACGATGGCCGGCAATATTGATGCGGAGCTGCGACCTAAGGTGGACGGATTCCTGCTCAGCAAGCTCTATTTAGAGGGTTCATATGTCGAGAAGGGTGCGCCAATGTTCCAACTCGACAAACGACAAGCGGAGGCGGCCGTAGAACAAGCCAAGGGAAACCTCGAGCGAGCCCGCGCTGCTCTGGGACAAGCGCAGATCGATGTACGTCGTTACACACCGTTGGTGGCCCAGAAGGCCGTAAGCCAAGCCGAACTCGATAAAGCGCTAAGTGCAGAGTCCGCAGGAAAGGCAGGGGTGGATGCGAATCAGGCGGTTCTCGACAATGCCATGCTAAATCTGGGTTGGACCACTGTAGTTGCGCCGATTTCGGGAATCGCCGGAATTTCCAAATGCCAAATTGGGGACCTTATGACGCCTATAACGGTCATGACCACCATATCCAGCGTGAATCCGATCTACGTCGATGTCAACATCGCTGAACAGGATTACATTCGATTCGTCCGCGAAAAAACAGGTCGCGCGGCAGCCCAAGATCTAGAGTTAATTCTAGGAGACGGAACGATTTACCAGCGGCGTGGTCGCGCGCTTTTCGTAAACCGCGAAGTAGATTCACGAACCGGGACAATTCAGGTTCGAGCTGAATTTCCAAATCCAGGCAACGTGTTGCGCCCCGGTCAATATGCCCGCATCCGCGCCGTCACAGAGACGCGCAAAAGTGCAGTTCTGATTCCACAGCAGTCGGTTTCAGAACTCCAAGGAGTCTATCAAGTGGGAGTAGTCGGGTCCGATAACAAGGTCACAATCAAGACCGTAACACTCGGCCCTCAGTCTGGCGACATGTGGGTTGTCGAGTCCGGTCTTCAAGCAGGGGAAAATGTTGTCGTCGATGGACTGCAGCGCATCAAGACCGGCATGACCGTGGCCACAACGCCATTTAAGAACACGCAGACTCCTGCGCCGACCGGTGGGATGTAGCCATGTCGAAATTCTTCATTGACCGGCCGATCGTTGCAATGGTCATTGCCATTCTTACTGTGGTCTTGGGCCTTGTTTCGATGGCGAAGCTGCCTGTAGCCCAACTCCCAGATATCGTACCGCCGCAAATTAGCGTGTCTGCCACCTATACCGGTGCCGATGCCCAGACGATCGAGCAGTCCGTCGCTACTCCACTTGAGCAGCAAATGAATGGCGTAGACAACATGCTCTACATGATGTCCACGAACGCTAACGACGGAACAATGACCCTCAAGGTCACTTTTGATGTGGGCACTAACGTAGATATCGACCAGGTGAACACGCAGAACCGAGTGTCCCAGGCAAGCCCGAATCTCCCGACGTCGGTCAATCAATATGGTGTCACCGTCAAGAAACTGATGGGGCTTCCCCTACTCGTGCTGTCCGTATATTCGCCAAAGGAGACCTTCGGCGGACAATTCTTGGGAAACTACGCGACGATCAATATTAACGACGCATTGTTGCGCGTTCCCGGAGTTGGGCAAGTAACCAATTTCGGCGCCGCAGATTATGCAATGCGCGTATGGGTAAAGCCAGACCAGTTAACCAAACTAGGTCTCACCGTTACCGACCTGAGCAACGCTGTCCAACAGCAGAGTGCTGTAAACCCAGCAGGACAGATTGGAGCTGAGCCCGCGCCAAAAGGCCAGCAGTTTACTTACGCCGTGCGCGCCCCAGGAAGGCTGGCCAATGCGGGGGAATTCGGGAACATCATTGTTCGGCAAAATACCGACGGCTCAACCGTCAGGTTGAAAGATGTTTCCCGCATCGAATTGGGATCAATTGTTTATCAGCAAATTGGACGGTACAACGGGAAGCCTGCAGTCATCATTGCTGTTTATCAAGCTCCGGGTTCCAACGCATTGGCTGTGGCAAAACAAATCAAAGCCCAGATGGAAGATCTGAAAACCAGGTTTCCGCAAGATCTGGATTACGTCGTTTCCATGGACACTACGCTCCCTATCACGGAGGGCATGAAAGAGATTCTCACGACGCTTTTTGAAGCCATCGTCCTGGTGATCATTGTAGTGTTCCTATTTTTGCAAGGTTGGCGTGCAACCCTCATTCCCCTTATTGCCGTGCCCGTGTCACTGATTGGCACGTTTGCTGTCTTCCCCTTGCTCGGTTTTTCAATCAACACACTATCTCTCTTTGGGCTCATCCTTGCCATCGGGCTCGTAGTGGACGATGCAATCGTCGTTGTCGAGGCAGTTGAACACAACATTGAGCATGGATTGACGCCCAGAGAGGCAACCATCAAAGCGATGGAAGAAGTTACAACTCCGGTCATCGGTATCGCCCTCGTCTTGTCCTCGGTATTCATTCCCATGGCGTTCATGGGGGGCATCAAGGGCCTGCTAAACCAACAGTTCGCGATTACCATCGCCATATCCGTTCTCATTTCGGCCTTCAACGCTTTAACCCTCTCACCGGCACTCTCGGCGCTTTTGCTTCGCCCCCGCAAGGAATCTAAGGGCCCTGTTGGCAAATTCTTTGCGTGGTTCAATCGCTCGTTCGGGAAAATGACGGGAGGTTACGTCAAATCGAGCCACGTTCTCATTCGCCGATGGGGCATTGCTCTGATCTTGCTCTTGGGGGTATCGGTCGTCGCTGTGAGTATGGGAAAACGTCTGCCTACCAGTTTCGTTCCGGAAGAAGATCAAGGATATGCATTCCTCCAGATCCAACTTCCGGATGCGGCCTCTTTACAACGGACTGACGCGGTCATGCGCAAGATGGACGAAATTCTGGCGCACACGCATGGCGTTCAAGGATACGACGCGATCGCTGGCTTCAGCCTTCTATCCAACACATCCGCCAGCTACACCGGTTTCTATTTTCTTCAACTCGATCCTTGGCACGAACGCATAACCCCAGAACTCTCCGCGGTAGGTCTGATGCGGACTCTGAACCAGAAAATGCGTGCCGAGATACCCGAAGCGATCGGATTCGCCTTCGGTCCGCCTGCCATTCCTGGTCTTGGAACAGCCGGCGGCTTTACGTTTATGTTGCAGGACCGGTCCGCTGGAACCGTTCAGCAGCTCTCAGACGCTCTTGACAAGTTGAGCCAGGCGGCGAGGAAGCGCCCGGAAGTTGGTTCAATCGTAGCTACCTTCCGCCCATCGGTGCCGCAACTTTTTGTCGACGTTGACCAGGATCGAGTAATAAAGCAAGGGCTACAGTTCAGCGACGTCTATCAGACCTTGCAGGCCTTTTTGGGCGGTGCTTACGTTAATCAATTTAATCGGTTTGGTCGCCAGTGGAAGGTTTACCTTCAGGCTGAGCCAGAGTACCGCATCAGCGCCGACAAAATTAACAGCTTTTATGTCAGAAACTCGAAGGGTGAAATGACGTCGCTGGCCTCCATGGTCACTGTGAGGCGCGTTTCGGGTCCGGAATATACCAACCGCTTCAACCTATTCCGAAGCATCCAGATTAACGGTTCACCCGCACCGGGATATAGCTCAGGCCAGGCAATGGCAGCCATGGAACAAGTTGCCGCGGAGGTCCTGCCTGCCGGAATGGGATATTCCTGGAGTGATATGTCTTATCAGGAAAAGAAGGCTGAGGGTGGTCAAGCCATTATCTTCGGCATGTCCATCTTTTGCGTATTCTTGATTCTGGCTGCTCTCTACGAAAGTTGGTCTCTGCCTTTCAGTGTACTTTTGTCTGTTCCTGTGGCTGTTCTTGGGGCAAATGCCGGACTACTGCTGCGCAAGCTCGATAACAACGTGTTTGCTCAAATTGGGCTCGTTATGCTGATCGGGCTAACCGCCAAGAACGCGATTCTGATCGTCGAGTTCGCAATCTTGGAGAACAAGAAGGGCAAGAGCCTCATCGAAGCGGCCCTCGAAGGGGCTCGGCTTCGCCTTCGACCTATTTTGATGACATCTTTCGCATTCATTCTGGGCTGTGTTCCTCTTTGGACTGCGAAAGGCGCTGGCGCGATTGGCCGCAGAGTCTTGGGAACCTCTGTCATCACCGGCATGACTGCAGCCACCGTCCTCGGCGTCTTCCTGGTGCCCGTCTTGTACGTTGTGGTTGAACGCATTGCCGGGAAAGAGAAAAAGGAAACAGTAGACATACCCAGATCGGCAGCGCTTGAGGGAGGACACGACTGATGCGAAAAATCGTCGTCGCGGCTCTTCCATTTCTCTTGGCGGGCTGCACATTGGGTCCAAAGTATGTACGCCCGGCAGTCCAGCCGCCCGCCACTTTCTATGCCGAACAGCAAGCAACGGCGAATTCCGCCGCGGATATGGCGTGGTGGGATCTGTTTAAGGACCCCGTTCTTCAGGGTCTCGTCCGCGAAGGGTTGAAGAACAACTATGATTTGCAGTTGGCGGTGGCGCGCGTCGAAGAGGAAAGAGCCCTCCTCGGCATCACTCGGTCGCAGTATTACCCGCAAGTGGGATACGGAGCAAGTGTTTCAGGACAGCAGTCACCCACAATTCCCAATCACACGTACTACTCTTACAGTTTCAGCACCATTTGGGAGATTGATCTGTTCGGGCGCATACGGAAACTGAATGAGGCGCAACGTGCGGCCTATTTCTCCAGTGAGGAAGCCCGCCGGGATGTCCGGCTCTTGGTCTTGTCCGACGTAGCGCAAGGGTACTTCCAGTTGCGCGCGCTCGATGAACAAATGGAAGTTGCTCATCGAACGGTCAAAAGCTTTCAGGAAACTCTCGAACTGTTTCAACACAAATTTGAAGGCGGAGCAGCTTCGGGGCTTGAAGTTGCCCGCGCCCAAGCCGCGCTCTCGAACGTGGCGGCGGTAATCCCGGATTTCGAACGGCAGATTGTTGCTCAAGAGAATGCACTGAACCTACTGCTCGGCCGCAACCCTGGCCCGATTGCTCGCGGCGCTGCGCTCGCCGAACAATACGACCCTCCTGAAATCCCAGCAGGTTTGCCGGCGACCCTGTTGGAACGACGGCCTGATCTGCGCGAAACAGAGCAAAACCTGATTGCAGCCAATGCCAACGTCGGAGTCGCCAAGGCCAATTTCTTCCCCACGATTTCCCTGACGGGTTTACTGGGGGGAGTGAGTCCTCAGTTGTCTGAGCTCACTGCCGCAGGAAAGGCCTGGAGCCTTGCTGGCAACTTGGCGGGGCCCATATTCACCGGCGGGCGCTTGAGGAACGAATATCGCGCTTCGCTCGCCCTGCGCGACCAAGCCAAGATCTCCTTCGAGAAAGCTGTTACCCAGGCCTTCGGCGAAGTTTCCACATCCCTCTCGGCACATCAACAACTCGCTAAGGCCTACCGTGAACAGTTGAAAGCTGTGGAAGCGTACCAGGAGTCAGTCCGGCTGTCTTTCATACGGTACGACAGCGGACTTTCGAGTTATTTCGAGATTATTGACGCTCAAATTCAGCTGTATCCGGCGGAGAGCTCCTCGGTAACGTACGACCTCGGTCGCAAGTTGGCAATGGTCGACCTCTATCGCGCCCTCGGCGGCGGTTGGAATCTCAGCGATTCACAGTGGGCCAGCACAAGTGCAGTACCAAGCGCTGCTCAAACTCCAACTCCCTGAGTTCTCCTCCACAAACCCTGCTTGGTGAAGCCGATTTCTCCGGCATCAAAGCGGACGACATCGCAGGCGCGATCTATCAGACTATTTGATTGTGTGTTTATTTGTGGGCAGGTGCGTATGAACTTAGAGTGCGCATGTAATTGACGCGCTCGAACGCCGCAGGATTTGGGGCAGAACGGTAACTCATGCTGCCCCGCATTTGCTGGATGGAATCGTATTCGTGTTCGTCCATCCAGCGCACGAGATCCGCGATCACAGTGGAAGCGTGCCGAATCCCGTTCTGCAAGAGCGTGGAGGTCATCATCGCTACTTTTGCACCTGCCATCATGCTCTTAATGACGTCTTCGGCGGTGTGAACACCACCGGTGATGGCCAGATCCGATTGTACGCGGCCGTAAACGATGGCGACCCAGTGCAGACGGAGAAGCAATTCTTGCGAATGGCTGAGCGCGAGGCGAGGAATTACTTCCAGCTGTTCGATGTCGAAATCAGGTTGGTAAAAGCGGTTGAAGAATACCAGCGCATTCGCGCCTGCGACATCCAACTGGCCAGCCAGATTGGCGGGAGCTGTCAAGAAATGGGAGAGTTTTACGGCTATGGGGATGCGGAGTGAACTCTTCAGTTCGCGAACGAGCTGACAGTAATCACTTTCCACCTCTGCTGACGTGCGAATTGGATCGGTCACCAAAGAATAGAGATTTAGTTCGACGGCATCGCAGCCGGCTTGTTGCGCATCGCGCGCATATTGAACCCAGCCGCCCCGGGAAGTGCCATTCAGGCTGGCAATAACGGGTATTCTTACCGCGGATTTCGCTTTACGAATGAGTTCCAGATAACCGTCGGGGCCGAGATTATAGTCGGGGAGAAATGGAAGATAGCTCAACGCCTCACCGAAACTCTCCGTTCCTCGGGAGAGGTCGCGATCCAGACGATCGCCTTCGAGTCGCAACTGTTCTTCAAAGATAGAGGGCAAAACAACCGCGGAGACGCCGCTATCTTCGAGAGCGCGGATATTGGAGACGGAATCCCATAGCGGCGAAGAAGAGGCAACGATTGGGTTTTTCAGCGTGAATCCTAAATACGATGTTGCGAGATTCATGATTTTGCACCGGCAGGAAGCAATTCTTTTACTGCGACGGGGGGCGACTCGACAGAACGCTGCGGGACCGTGTGCCCTGATCCGGGCACGGCAGCGCGAGATTCGTAAAGTTCCCAGCGTCGAGCGACGTCCTCTTCCGCGGAACGCAAAAGCGCGCGCGCAGTATCTGGATCGCTGCGAGCCAGCATGGAATACCGCGCTTCCGCATAGATGTAGTCCTTCAGAGGGAGCGTGGGTCCTCGAGAATCGAGTTGGAACGGATTCTTCCCCTGTTGTTGAACGCGAGGATCGTAACGCAGCAGCGGCCAATAGCCAGAGAGGACTGCTGCCTTTTGCTGCTTGAGGCCGTTGACCATGTCGTAGCCATGCGCGATGCAATGGCTGTAGGCGATGATGAGTGACGGCCCGTCATAAGATTCGGCTTCTTGAAATGCTTTCAATGTTTGGGTGTCGTTGGCGCCCATCGCCACGCGCGCGACGTAGACGTCGCGGTAGCTCATCGCTTCAAGAGCGAGGTCCTTCTTCGCCGTGGACTTACCGCCCGCAGCGTATTTAGCAACGGCGCCTCGCGGCGTGGCTTTGGACATCTGCCCGCCGGTGTTCGAATACACTTCGGTGTCGAGGACCAGGATGTTGACGTTGGCGCCGGAGCTGAGGACGTGGTCGAGCCCACCGAAGCCGATATCGTAAGCCCAGCCATCACCACCAACAATCCAGAGGCTCTTTTTGACGAGCGAATCGCAAACGGTTAGAAGATCGCGCGATTCGACGGTCGAGAATCCGGCCAGAATGGTCTTCAGTGTTGCGACTCGTTCTCGTTGCGTGGCAATGCCTGCTTCGGTCGATTGATCGGCGGAGAGGATTTCCTGACTCAACGTTGCCCCGATTTCTGCGGACAGGCGCGAGACGAGTGCTTCGGCGTACTCGGCCTGTTTATCCAAAGCAAGGCGCAGGCCGAGACCAAACTCGGCATTGTCTTCAAAGAGGGAGTTCGACCAGGCAGGGCCGCGTCCGGCCAAGTTCTTCGTGTAGGGAGTTGTTGGAAGGTTGCCGCCGTAGATAGACGAGCAACCGGTGGCATTGGCAATGACGGCGCGATCTCCAAAGAGCTGTGTGAGAAGCTTGATGTAGGGTGTTTCTCCACAGCCAGCGCAGGCTCCGGAGAACTCGAAGAGAGGCTCGAGAAGCTGGGCGTCCTTCACTTGCGCGTGCGACAGAAGCCCGCGATCCATCTCAGGCAAGGACAAAAAGAAATCCCAATTTGTACTTTCGGCTCCGCGGAGTGGCGGCTGGGGAGCCATGTTTATGGCTTTATGCTTGGCCTCGCTCTTGCTCTTCACGGGGCAGGCTTCAACGCAAAGCTGGCATCCGGTGCAATCCTCGGGAGAGACCTGCAGGGAGTACTTGAGAGTTTCAAACTCGCGCCACCGAGGCTTGGCAGATTTAAACTTAGATGGAGCGTTAGAAAGCAGCGAAGAGTCATACACCTTTGCTCGAATGACAGCGTGCGGGCATACCAAAACGCACTTGCCGCATTGAATGCACAGGGATTCATCCCAAACAGGAATCTCTTGGGCGATATTGCGTTTGTCCCAGCGCGACGTGCCCGTTGGAAAAGTGCCGCCAGGCGCGAGTGCGCTGACTGGCAAGCTGTCGCCATGGCCAGAAATCATGGCGCCGAGAACATCACGGACGAAGGACGGCGCCCGGGAGGAAACGGGCGGAAGGATATTAAACGTGCTCGTAACGTGGTCCGGCACGACCACTTCCTGAAGATTCGCTAGTGTTGCTTCCACCGCGGCGAAGTTTTTTTGGACAACTGCTTCGCCGCGTTTTCCATAAGACTTCTTGATGGAAGACTTTATGGCGGAGATGGCTTCTTCGCGCGGAAGCACGCCGCTGATGGCGAAGAAGCAGGTTTGCATGATGGTGTTCATGCGTGAGCCCATATCTGTTTGGCGGGCGACGGCGTAGCCATCTACCACAAAACACTTAAGGCGCTTGGCGATGATCTGCTCCTGGGTGTGCAGAGGGAGGTGTTGCCACACCGTGTCCGCGGTGAACGGAGAGTTCAGAAGAAAGACTGCGCCCTCCTCGGCGGCTTCGAGGACATCCATACGCTCGAGAAAGTTAAACTGGTGGCAAGCGACAAAATTGGCTTTATGAATGAGGTAAGTAGAGCGAATGGGCTGAGGACCGAACCGAAGATGCGAAACGGTGATGGAACCTGATTTCTTTGAATCGTAGACGAAATAGCCCTGGACGAAATACGGAGTCTCTTCCCCGATGATTTTTATGGAATTTTTGTTGGCTCCGACAGTGCCATCTGAACCAAGGCCGTAAAAGATCGCCCGAGTGCCCTGGCGATTCTCGGCGGAGAAAGTGGGATCGTAATCGAGGCTGGTAAAGGTGACGTCGTCTTTGATTCCAATGGTGAAATGATTGCGAGGACGAACGCTCTTGAGTTCGTCAAAGACAGCTTTGGCCATTGCGGGAGTGAATTCCTTGGAAGAGAGGCCGTAACGGCCACCTATGATGCGCGGACGCGCGAGGAGTCCAGATTGAGTCTCTGACCCCTGGTCGAAAGCTTCTCCGATTGCGGTAACGACGTCCGCGTAAAGGGGTTCGCCAATGGCTCCTGGCTCTTTGGTGCGGTCGAGGACGGCGATGGAGCGCGTTGTGGTCGGCAAAGCGGCGAGAAAATCCTCCAGGTGGAAGGGCCGAAGCAGGCGCACTTTGAGGAGTCCTACCTTTTCTCCTTGTGCCCGAAGTAAGTCGAGGGTTTCCTCGACGGCACTGGCTGCGGAGCCCATCAAGATGATGACTCGCTCTGCGTCGGGGGCCCCTGCGTATTCAAAGAGGTGATACGAGCGGCCAGTCCGATCTGCGAAACGGTCCATGATTTGCTGAACTATGATCGGACAGGCGAAGTAGAAAGGATTGGCGGCTTCACGGGCCTGGAAGAAGACATCTGGGTTTTGGGCGGTGCCACGCAAGACAGGACGGTCGGGCGTCAGCGCACGGTCGCGGTGCTCGCGGACCCGATCATCGTCAATCATGAACCGGAGGTCTTCGTCCGAGAACGAATCGATTTTCGCTATTTCGTGGGAGGTGCGAAAACCATCGAAAAAGTGGAGGAATGGGATGCGCGACTCAAGTGTGGCAGCTTGCGCAATCAGCGCCATGTCCTGGGCCTCTTGCACGGAGTTGGACGCAAGTAGCGCAAAGCCTGTCGAGCGGGCCGCCATGACATCGCTATGATCGCCGAAGATCGAGAGAGCGTGAGTGGCGAGAGAACGCGAGGCAACATGGATTACGGCCGGGGTCAACTCGCCCGCGATTTTGTACATATTGGGGATCATCAACAGAAGCCCCTGAGAAGCCGTAAAGGTGGTGCCCAAAGCGCCAGCCTGAATGGCTCCATGCAAGGCGCCGGATGCGCCTGCTTCGCTCTGCATTTCGATGACGCGCGGCACCATTCCCCAGATATTCTTCCGCTCTTCGTGTGACCACTGGTCGGCCCACTCTCCCATAGGCGAAGCGGGAGTGATCGGGTAGATGGCGATCAGCTCGTTAAGACGATACGCAACGGAGGCAACCGCTTCATTTGCATCCAGAATGGCTTTTTTTGGCACAGCCGGGGAGTCTGTCATTACCGTGTATTCCTCTAGGTTCTGAGAACCTAGTAATTACTCTAGGGGCAAAGCCGTGGCGGAGGACATGAGGGGAATCACCGGACGATGTGACCAGGATCACAAATCCTAGAGAGACGAGAGGGAGGATTAGAAAACACTCACTGTGCGAGGACGTCAGCCAGTTTGAGCAAGCTCAAATCGAGAGGCTTTCGCCTCCCCACGATGTCCGCTAAAGGACTGACCGCGATCTCGCCTTTGAGTAGGCCCACGAGGACGCCGGACTGCCCGATCGCGAGCTGATCCGTAGCGGCCGCGCCGAACCGGGTGGCCAACAATCTGTCGAAGACTCCTGGGGTTCCGCCCCTCTGCACGTGGCCTAGCTTTATGACCCGCAGGTCAAAGCCGATGCGCTCGCGGTGCTCCTGGAAATAGTTTGAGAGGCCCTCAGCGTTGTATTTCGCGCCTTCGGCGACTACGACGGTCGCGTGGGTCTTGCCTCGCTCATAGGATCGGCGGAGCTCCGAGGCGATGGATTCCGGGTCGGTCTCAACCTCCGGGAGGACGATGCATTCAGCTCCTCCCGCGATGCCGGAAATTAGTGCGAGATAACCGCAATTGCGCCCCATGACTTCGACGAGGAAAGCCCGCTCGTGGGAAGAGGCGGTGACCTTGATGCGGTCGATACCTTCCAACGCGACGTTTAATGCCGTGTCGACCCCGATGGTCATTTCGGAGCCGTATAAGTCATTGTCAATAGTCGAAGCGATTCCGACTACGGGGAAGCCTCGTTGAGAAAGAGAGAAAGCACCCGCCTGGGAGCCATCACCACCTATGACGATCAGCGCATCGATTTCGCGCTGCCGGAGATTACGGACGGCTTGGACTTGCGCATCCTCGGTCTTGAATGCCGGACAGCGCGTACTGCCGAGGATCGTGCCGCCCCGCTGGATGATTCCGCTCACGTCGCGAGAGCCGAGTTGGATGAAGTCATCATTTATCAGCCCGGCGTATCCGTGGCGAACGCCGGACATTCTCCATCCCTTACCGATACCGGTGCGGACCACCGCGCGGATGGCCGCATTGATTCCCGGCGCGTCTCCTCCACTTGTTACCACCGCAATTTGTTTCATGGATGCTTCACCAGAAATCAATTTAAAGCCAACCATTCCGACCGTCGAGCATAAATTCCAGTCCCGTGTTGCACCGCCAGTGCGCCTTAGCTCTGACGTTATTGATCTTCTTCTCGCGTATCGGCTGACCGGTATGACCTGTATCACGCGAAACCGTGATCCAAGCTACATCAGCATGTTGGGAAGGAGGCGAATGGAGTGATACGAATTTGTTCGATAAAGGCCGAATTTGAGCGACGACTCTTCCCTGCTGGGTGGAAAATCGTCGAATGACTGAGCTACTCAAAGCAATTGTATACGGCGGCGCAGCCTGCGGAATTTTGGACGGCGTTGCTGCTAGTGTTCAGTTCGCTCTGAGAGGGATCGAGCCCCTTCGCGTGTGGCAAGGTGTCGCCAGCGGCCTGATAGGCGAACGCGCATTCGGGAAGGGATGGTTGGGCGGAGCTTTCGGATTGATCTTGCATTTCCTAATTGCAGTGATCGCTACGACGGTATTTGTCGGGGTATGTCTGGAGGTTTCCGCTCTCCAACAGTTCTACTGGATTTCGGGACCGCTCTATGGAGTCATCGTCTTTCTCGTGATGAATCTGATCGTCCTGCCCCTTTCGGCAAGGCCTAAGAGTCCGGCGCCGGGGATGGTCGTCGCCGTTCAAATCCTTATTCACATGTTCTTCGTCGGGCTGCCGATTGCCATGGCGGCGAACCGATTTCTCTCTCACGAATAAACGGAGGAAAATATGAGTGCGGCTTCTACAGTGTTGTCCGTGCAAAAGCCGAATACGTTGCTCGCGATTCTTGCTGGCGGGCTGTTAGCGGGGAGTCTGGACCTCGGCTCCGCTTTCCTCACTTACGGAGCAGGAGTGCCGCGCGCGATCGCTGGCGGGCTGTTTGGGCCCGCAGCTATGCACGGGGGCTCCGGTGCGTATGTGCTCGGGATCGTGCTGCATTTCTTTATTGCCACGTCGGCTGCAGCGGTCTACTACTTGGCAAGCCGGAAGTTTGCGTTCCTCAAGGACCACCCGCTTGTCTGCGGTCCTTTTTACGGGATTGCCGTCTTCCTGGTAATGAATCTTATTGTTCTCCCGCTGTCAGCTTTGCACTTCCGCGGACCTTTCCAACTGGCTGGGCTTATCCAGGGGCTGCTGGTTCACATGATTCTCATCGGATTGCCGATTTCCTTCAGCATTCGCCAATTCGCGAAGTAAGTTTGAGGAGCTCACGCTTCAACGATTTTGTTGCGAATGGCGTAACGTACCAGCGCAGCAGTCGAGTGCAGGTCAAGTTTGAGCATGATGCGAGCCCGGTAGCATTCCACCGTCCGCGTGCTGATGTCGAGAATGGACCCAATTTCTATATTAGATTTGCAATCCGACAAAAGATGGAGGATCTGCCGCTCCCTTGGACTCGGACTCACCCAGGATCTTAAATAAGACTCAATGAGGAACCCAAGTGGGATTGTGCGTGAAAAGTCCGTTGACGAAACCCATTTGATACACGATGAAGAGGCCGAAGACGAGACTGACGAGCCCCGCCACAAGACCGAGGCCCTGATTGAGACGGACAAAACGGTTTTCGGAGAGCGCAAAAGGGACAGCAATGGCAGCAGTGATGAGCATCATGCCTGCAACTGTGCCAATCCCAAAGACCAGTAGATAGACGACTCCCCAGGATGGAACACGAATAGTTGTTAGTACGAGCAACGCGACAGCGGCTGAGCCAGCTAGACCATGTACGATCCCGACCGCTAATGGCCGGACGATTTGATAGAGGCCAAGACGTCCGAAAATCCGATCCATCCAGCCCACTGGCGTTGCATCTTCCGCGTGCCCATGCCTTTCGGGGCTATGGCCATGGGAATGACTGTGGATGTAATCGCCGTGCCCGTGCGGATGCGAGTGCTGTCCTGGTTGAGTTGGTGTCAAGGTCTCGGTAATCCAGCGCATGACGCCTGAGAGATTCAGAATTCCCAGAAGAATAAGCATGAGGCCGACCGAAAGTTCCATCGTAAGGCCAACTCTCGCTGGAATCACCATGCCAAACAGGATGATTGCAGAGCCCACTGCCAAAATTGTGATGGTGTGACCGAACCCCCATAGTACGCCAATCAAGGCGGCGTGGCGTATGCTGCGCTGGCGGCTCACAATCGTGGTGACCGCGATGACGTGGTCGGGATCGGTCGCATGCCTCATGCCAAGAAAAAAGCCGAGAGCGATGATGGAAAGAAGAGTGATCATTTATTTCTAGACTGCGGACGTGGCGCTCAAATTTCTGCAAGTGATTTCTAGAAAGTCTAAGAATGCTATCATGCCTTCCCTTGCCTTGGATGAAAGCTTGAAGACTTCCATACCCGTCCGCACGGATTGAATGCTTCGTCTGGCCGCGGCTTCATCGAGTTCTACCGCATCCGCGAGATCGCATTTGCTAATGATCGCAACATTAAGGCTGTTGAATAAGGTGGCCCATAGCGATCGAGAGTTCATCCATTTGCGCAATTCAGTTTGCATTGAAAACCACATACGCCTTCCTAACCACTGCGCCCTTCACGTTGCCTCCGCAGTCCGTTTTGGCCCTCGTTTGATGACCGAAGCAGTTGGCTGGTCATGAGAAAAAGACGCGAGTGCGGCTTTTCAGAGATTGCTATCCATGTTATACTCATAATATACTCATACTATAGTATAATACCATCAGATTTGGAATTCCCTCGCCTATCTCGCTTAGAATGAACACTTGCATAAGTGTATCAACACAAAGAACTTATCTGTCTTTAGAATGAACACTTATGCAAAAACCAGGGGGGGGCCTAATTATTGTTAACCAGGACCAGCAGCTCTAACCGCTCGGGCACGCGTTATGGACCACGGGTCACGCATCATGGCTTTTTCCGCAGCCTAGAACTCAAATCGCAGCCCGAACTGTCCAGTCCGGTTGCCACTGTTTTCTGCTGTCTGCACGCTTTGCACAATTCCGAAGGACGACGAAGTCACGTCGTAGGAGGCGGAGCGAAGTTTTACTTCTGGTCTGAAAGAAAGGCTAGAAGGGAGAATGTTGCAAAGCTGGACTGAGAGAATCTTCGCCGTCGATCTCCTTCGAGTCTTTGCACGCTGGAGGCTTGGGCAGTGCCGCTATCAGTCTTCGCGTGTATTCGTGCCGCGGCGCATTGAAAATATTTTCCGGCGTGTTACATTCCACAATCTCGCCTTCGTGAAGAATGCAGATCCGGTGGCAGAGAACCGCAACGGACAACAAGTCATGCGATATGTAAAGAATGGCAGTGCCCATCTCCCGGTTCAGCCGCGCAAACAAATTCAATATTTCGGATTGCGTGATGGGGTCCAGAGCACTGGTTGCCTCGTCTGCGAGCAGCAAAGCTGGACGGTGGAGCGCAGCCATAGCGATGCAAACGCGCTGTCCCTGGCCGACGCTCAACTGCGATGGCCGACGCCGAAGGAATTCCTTATCGGAAGGAAGCGAGACGCTGGCGAGAGCCGCTTGAATTGCCATTGAACCTTGCGCATCGGTCCGAGCCTTGTGGGCAGCCCAAGTTTCGCTCAACTGCGTTCCAATCGACAGCACCGGATTCAGCGCAGCGAGGGGGCTCTGCAAGACAATGCTCATTTCCCTGCCGCGAATCGCTCTAAGTTCTTTTTCCGAACTCTTGAGGATATCTTTACCGCGAAAAATTACCTCTCCACTGACCTTTCCTCCTTTCAAGGAAAGAAGCCCCATCAGGGCTAACGCAAGCGTGCTCTTTCCTGAACCGCTCTGCCCCACCAATCCAACGATTTCCCCTTGCTCCATGCGCAAGGAAACATTTCGGAGGACACCGGATTTGTTCCGGTAGTCCACCGAAAGGGTTGCGACGAGCAGCGGTTCCTCCAAGCTCATTTACTCGCCCCCATTTCCTTGCTGGGTTTGAGGCGAAGAGACTCGATATTCCAAAAAGCCTGGGGATTTAACGCCACAGGAGACGCCCCCTCAAGCTCCGGAGACACGGCCGAGAGTGCGTTCTTGTTCACGAGATAAATGAGGGGCTGCTGCTCGGCCACAATCTGCTGAACACGATCAAACTTAGCCTTGCGCACCTTTTCGCTGGGATTGGATGCCTGCTCCTTCATAAGCGTGTCGATCTCAGCTTCCCAGGCCGTTGCCGGTGTTTTCTGATTTGGGTTCCACTGGTGGTTCTCTCCGGAGCTCATCCAAACGGTCATTTGCCCGTCAGGATCGAGATCGGTATTTGCCAGCCCGAGAAGGCAAGCTTCATAATCAAACGACTGTGTAATCCGCTCAATCAAGGAAGGAAAATCCAGAGTCACCACTTTCATGGTGATGCCAAGGTCCAAAAGATCCTGTTGAACCATCGTTGCCATTTTTTCGCGCGCCGCGTTCCCGGAGTTGGTAATCACGGTAAATTCCACGCGATGACCGGCACTATCCTCCAGGCTTCCGTTCTTCAAACGAAATCCCGCGCGCGAAAGCATCGCAACAGCTCCCTGCGGATCATGTTTGGGCGCCGAAAGCGACTCGTTGAACCAGAAGTGATTTGACGGGGAGACAGGACCATACGCCGGAGTCGCATACCCACCGAACACTACTTTCGCCAGGTCGGCACGGTTGATAGCCATCGAAACTGCCTGGCGAAATTCCGTCGCCTGGAACCACTTTCTCTTGTACTCAGGCAAGCTGGATGCACTGGTCTGATTGAACCAGATTTCTTCACCATCCAGCCCGGTGCCCGCATTCCTTGCCACGGCCGGCGATTCTTTCTGAAGCCGTTCGAATTGCTCGGCGTCAAGCCGATTGATGAGTTGAAGTTCACCACGGCGGAAGCGCATCAACTCGATGTCGCGGTTCCTCTGTATATCCAGCCGCACTGTCTCGATGTACGGCAGCGCGTGGCCTTCGCTATCGTGCTTCCAATAATTCGGATTGCGTCGAAGCAGGACGTGGGAACCAGCTACGTATTCCGAAACATAGTAGGGTCCCAGCACAGTCATCTCTTTTTTCGGAGATTTTGCAGAAAGAATGGCGACCTGATCGAACAGCCGCTCAAGGCCGGCGACGAAATGGGGAAAGGTAATTACGGCGACATCCGTGGACGGAGTTTGCACATCGACTGTCCCTTCGCTGGACTGAAATGCGTCGCCGGTCGAAGAATGAGTTTGCGGGTCCAGGAGTAGTTTCATGGTGTACGCGACGTCGGCCGAGGAAAAGGGCGTGCCGTCGGAAAAATAGAGGCCTTTGCGCAGATGAAAAGTGATTTTCCGGCCGTCTCGCGAAACTTGCCAGGATTCGGCCAATGCAGGTTCCAAAGCCTGAGTCTGTCGATTGACGCGAATCAACACGCCGCCCGTCAGATACCTGACGTTTTCCGATGCTTCATCATCCACGAGAATGGGATTGAAGGTTTTGGGTTCGCCGTGAAGGCAAAAATGTAGTTCAGCTCCGCTTTGACAGCGTGCAGATGGCGCCGCGGCAGCAAGCACGCCGCCGCAGAGCACTATTAAGCTTTGCCGCCAAGAGTTGCGCATCACGCAATTTCCTCCGAACTGGGAAAAATGAATTGAAAACAGATCACCGTGAACACCAGCACAACCAACGGCGCCAACCGCCACGGATTTGCCGCCATCGATACAAAATCTTCGGCTCCACGCAGCAGATTTCCCCACGATGGCAGCGGCTCCATCACGCCCAGCCCCAGCATGCTCAGCGTCGCTTCCGTGAGAATAAAAAGCGGAATCGCTATCCAAAACTGCGCCAGACAAACAGGCCGGAGGCAAGGAATTACTTGACGGAACAATATTTGCGATCGGCGATAGCCCTGTGCTTTTGCCAGCAGAATGTGGTCCGAATCGCGCAACTCTCGTGCCGCCGACCAAATCACGCGCAGCGACGAAGGCCACCCAAGTACACCCAGCGTCAGGAATGTTGCTACCACAGAAACCATCGGTGATACATCGAGCGGCAACAATGCCCGCAGCGCGATCAGAACGAAGAGCAATGGCAAGGACATCGAGAGGTCGGCGGAAGCCAGAATGATCTTTTCGATCCATCCTCCCCGCAGTCCCGCAATTCCCCCCACAACAGCCGCAATGCACGTTGCAAGCAAGGCCGCTGCTGGAGCGAGCAGTAGTGAAACACGTGTCCCAAATACCAGCCTGGTGAAAAGATCCCTTCCTAGACTGTCGGTGCCAAGAAGATGAGCCGCCGATGGCGCCGTATTGGGACTCTCTCTGAATTGGCGGGCATAGGAATAGCGCGTAAGGCTTCCTGCAAACAATCCTAGACAAAAAATCACGATCAGAGCGATGCGGCAGACAACGCGAAGCGTCCCCCGGGCCTTCACGCTTGCCTCTCTTGTACGGCTCCGGCAACGCAATTAACTCCGGCGGTCAGTAGCGTGACAAAAAGCGTAATGCTCGTGAGCAAAGGGAGATCGCGATTCAGCGCCGCCTGCCATGCCAATTGCCCCACGCCGGGTGAATCCGAAAGTGCTTCCAGTGGAATCGCCGCGCCAATCGCCATCGCCGCGGAGACTCCAAGAAGCGCCACCAGCGGCTGCCATGCCACCGGGATCACATGCGCAAAAAGGATGCGATTGCTGCTCACCCCTCTCGCGCGCGCTGCCAGCACAAAAGGCTGCGCGTTGGCCTGGGCAAGGATGTTGTGCTGATAGCGAAAGAGTTTTGGCAGCGTTATCGTAGCAATCCCCAGGAAGACCGGAGCGCGTAGGTACAAACACAGTAAAGCAACGACCGCCGTCGGCAACGCAATCAGAAGACCTGTGAAAGCCGTCGCGGAATACTCCAACGCCCAAGATGGCCAGCGAACCGTGAGTAGCGACAAAATCGAAGCTGCAATCCACGCCGTCAACAGCCCCAGGAATACCGCGCGCGCGGTAAAAAAAGCTCTTTCTTTCAGGAGTGCAGCGACGGGCCGTTGCAGGAAGTCCGACGTTCCCAGATTTCCGTGCAGGAGTCCATTGAGATAGCTGCCGTAATACCGGATCAGTCCGCCGCGCAACTGATGTTCGTTCCGAAGGGCTTCTTTGGAGGCCTGGGAAAGCCGGAAGTCGAGATCCCGCTCATCCACACCGTAGCCGGGGGCGAAGCGCACCATGGTCGCGCAAAGCAGCGCACCAACAATCCCCAGCGCCGTCAGCAGAAGGAGTCTCCGCGCGAGTTTTAAAATCCAGCGAGTCATGGTCGAATTGCAACGCGAAACCTTTCCGCGCCACCTTAGCCCTCGGAGGTAACCACAAGCTGAGGCATGGGAGCCACGCCTCGCTCTCGATAGTGTGTTTCTTTCGCTTCATACATCGCGCGGTCCGCCTCGGATAGCAGTTCTTCTGCAGTCGTTCCGTCTTTTGGATAGTACGAAGCGCCGACGCTCGCCGACACAATCCTCTTGCCGCAAACCGTCTGTCCAGCGTCCGCTACGGCAAGTTGCACTCTCGGCAGCAGCTCCTTTACCGTGGCAGTGGTGAATTCCGGAAGAACCAGAATGAATTCATCGCCTCCCAGGCGTCCAACCAAGTCATACTCACGGCAAACCGTGCGAAAGTTCTTTGCAATCTCCTCCAACAACTTGTTCCCCACCAGGTGCCCGTAGTGGTCGTTTACGCTCTTAAATCCATTGAGGTCACAAAGCAGGACCGCCAGGGGTTTACCGCTTCGATGCGAACGCGCCAACTCGTTATCCAGGTGCGCGCAGATCGATCGGGCATTCGGCAAACCGGTAAGAAAATCGGTACTCGCGGAATCCTGCGCCTTTTCAAATTGCAGCGAGTTCTCCACTGACAACCCCAGCTTCGAACTGGCGGCAAGCAGCATTCGCAAATGGTCTTTCGCAAATGCCTGCTTCTCTTTTCGGTACAGGGTGAGAACTCCCGCCACTCCGTCCCTTCCTTGCAGCGGAATGGATAGCGTCGACCGCAGCGTCGAGACGCGCGAGGGATCGCCCAGATGCTTCGATTCCGCAACAGGATCACCATTGATAATCGGCTTCTGGTGCTGCGCGACCCAGCCCGAGATTCCCTGCCCGATCGGCATCTCCAGCGTTCGGAAGAGATCGTAATCTACTCCATGCACGTAGCGCGGACTCAGCTTCTCACCGTCGCAAACATAGAAAACGATCAAGTCGTGCGGAATCATTTCCTTCAACCGCACGGCTACGACCGAAAGCGTCTCGCGCAAGCTCAGGGAATTGCCCAGCGTCTGCGCCAATTCAAACAAAAGCTGCGCTTCCTGCCGCGCCGAGACAATCGAGGCTAGAAAAGAAGTCGCTCGAACCTCGGCGGCGTTCGGCACTTCCTCGAATCCTGCCGACGGCGCGACTGATCGATTTTGGTTAGCGACTGCTGGAAAGGGACTCTTTGTGCTTTCAGACCTGCTTACGGCTTGCTCGAGTTCCAGGTACCTTTTTTCGATCGCCGCCACGACTCGCGGATCAAAGCTCGTTTCCATTTGCGAATGGAGATGCTTCATGGCCTCATCTGGTGACATCGCGCGGCGGTACGGCCGTTCCGAGGTGAGCGCGTCAAAACAGTCCACGACCGATAGGATCCGCGCGCCGATGGGGATCGCTTCCCTTTTCAGTCCGTATGGGTATCCGCTGCCATCCCACTTTTCGTGATGCGACAATACGATCGGGACAACTGGGTAAGGAAATTGCACGCGATCCAGAATCTCCGCGCCTACGACGGGATGAATCTTCATTCGATCGAATTCTTCGGGCGTCAGCTTTCCGGGCTTCGATAGGATTTGCTCTGGAACGGCGAGCTTGCCGATGTCGTGCAGCATGGATGCGGCGCGCAACGCATTTAGCTCCCCGTCGCTCAACCCCAAGTCTTTGCCCAACTGCACCGCGTAAGTCTGAACGCGCCTCAAATGATCATGCGTGCTGTGGTCTTTCGCCTCGATCGCGAGAGAAAGTGCTTCAATCGTACGGAGATGGAGGTCCGCAATCTCCTCGGTGTGCTTCTTTTCCGCCTCCAAACGGTCCAGATACACGCGATAGGACCGGTACATCCAATACACCAGCGGAAGCACCAGAATCGCAAACTGCCAACCGAAGGCTCGATTGATCAGGCTCACGCCTCCGGCGATCATCGCCCCCAGCAAATAGTAAGGAAACGACCACAAATAACATTCTTTCCACACCAAGAGAGGATTGCGCCGCTCCGCCAAGGCGATGATGCCCGAGACGGACATCGTGTTGATCGCGAAGTAGGTAGTGGAAGCGGCGACCAGTAACAACGGCCACCCCAGCCCTATCTGGGAAGCCGACTTACTGTGAAACACAAGATTTGCCGCGGTAATCGAAATTGACAGATTCGCAAAATTGAACAAAAGCTGGATGAGGCGGGGCCGCGGTTTGGACTGCCAAATGGACTGTACCAGCCCCCCGAAACATCCCATCAGCAACGTCTCTGGGTATGACAAATCCAGAATGCCTACCAGGATGAACAGGAAATTGGCGGACATCGTCGCTTCAATCCCGGGAAGTCGGACCTTGAACAACGAAGCCGCCAGAGCTACTCCAAAGAAACATGCGAACCGAAGATCGCTTTGCGTGTGCCAGTGCAGAAGTGCGTAAGGTAGCAGCGGAAGGCCGATTACGACTTGCAGCAAGATAAAAGAGGTCGCGGACCAACCCATTCTCTGGCCTTTCTTGCCAGGCGTGGCCCAAATTTCGCGGAGGGCGTTTGCGATAAACCGAAACGCGCGGACGCGCGCGGACTTCGAGCTTCCGCCGGCTGGGCCACCGATCGCAATTTCCGGCTGGCGAGCAGGATTCAGCGAATCATTCCCATGGTTGTCATTCTCAGTGGGCATGCGCTCTCTGACCAACGGCTCGAATGCACCGATTCCTTTTCTTAATGGTAGTGTCCTTAATAGATAGGTGAATGCCCATAGTACGACTGGGGAGATTTGTCCCAAGATTAACCTGCAAACAGCGGACTCCCGGCTGGTGTCGTGTGGGCGGAACAGGTGGTTCCGAAACCCGGTTCCAATCCGATGCTCCGGGCTCAATTCACCCCTCAAACCTGCCCCACTTTGGTACTAGTCCACCCCCTCCCCCGTACCATCGACGGAAACAGCCTCCAAGCCTTAAAACTTTGGTAGCGAGAAATACCATTTTTTACAACCGCCCCACTGCAGCCACTGTTTTCGAGGAAAGAGAGACAAAATGTATCTCAGCCACTCTAGGAATCCCGAGAATAAAAACAGCGGAGTCTTGAAGACGACCACGTGGGGCACCCTGATCGCTCTATCCCTCCTGATCGCTGGTCTCGGGCTTACCGGCCACCTCTCTCCCACTGGTGGCACCCCGCAAGTTATTCAAACTGCGGCAAATACTGCGCCCGACCGCGGCACAGGGCTTCCGTCTGGAGCGCTATCATCCCACGAACTCGGCTCCGGCCGGCGTACATTAGACAGTCCCGCGCCCGTGGTTCCCCACTTCGAGTTTCGCGTGAAGAACGCACCCGACGCTCCATCTGCAGCCTCCTCCGGCCGTAACGCCCAGTCCGCGAAGAGCTCGTCTGCTGGTAGTAAGGATGGCGCCTCCTCGCAGCAAGACCCAGCGGCTGGCGCTTCGTCGAACGGAAACGCTACTCCTCAGACCCTGATCGCTGCCAAGATTGCCCCTGATCTGCAGGGTATTGACCCGGCAAAGCCGGTTGACGTTATCGTTCGATACAAGAGATCGGCGGGGTCTTCCGACCTATCTGCTGATGGTGCCGTGGTTAAGTCAGAACTCTCTTTAATCCACGCGCAGTTGGTCACGGTTCAGGGTTCGAGTCTCAATAGCATCGCCTCGCATTCTGAAGTGGCGTACATCTCTCCGAACCGGAAACTGCGTGGCGCGATGGACCCCGTGGTCACCGCCGTCAACGCGGACATCGCCTTCGCCAATGGTTGGGATGGCACCGGCGTTGGCGTCGCCGTTCTCGACAGTGGCGTCAACTATGTTTCTGACCTGAATTCCGATGGAAACGCGGCTCCCTCTCGTGTCGTATATAACCAGAGCTTCGTACCTGGCGACACTTCCATCACCGACGCCTATGGCCATGGAACTCACGTGTCCGGTATCATCGCCGGAAACGCCTACGACTCCACGAGCCTGCAAAACTACCCGAACGTCTATCGCGGCATCGCCCCGGAAGCTAATATCATCAGCTTGCGCGTCCTGGATAGCACCGGTGCCAGCGTCGACAGTGCCGTCATCGCCGCAATTCAGCAGGCCATCAGTCTCCAGAACACCTACAACATTCGCGTAATTAATCTCTCGCTATCTCGAGGCGTCTTCGAGAGTTACACGCTCGATCCTCTCTGCCAGGCCGTCGAATCCGCCTGGCAAGCTGGCATCGTCGTGGTGGCCGCGGCCGGCAACATGGGCGAATATGATGGCGCCGGCACGAGTGGATACGCCACCATCGGCGCGCCCGGCAACGACCCCTATGTGATCACGGTTGGGGCCACCAACACGCATGGTTCGGGCTCCCAAGCCGCCCAGACGGTGACGAGCTACAGCTCAAAGGGTCCGACGACGTTCGACCACATCGTCAAGCCGGATCTCGTCGCTCCTGGGAATTCGGTCGTATCCCTCTTGGCCTCAACGAATTCAACGCTAATTACCGAATATCCTTCACTCGCCGTCTATCCTTGCAATTCGTCTGGAAACAGTTGCGGCCCGCAGTACGGGGCCGCAAATTACATGACCATGAGCGGTACGAGCATGGCTACGCCAGTCGTTAGCGGCGTTGTGGCTCTGCTTGTGCAGCAAAATCCCTCGCTCACTCCAGATCAGGTCAAAGCCCGCTTGATGAAGACCGCATGGAAGGGCTTTGGACAAACCACAACTGCAACGGATCTGGGTACCGGCGTAACCTACACGATTGAACAGGACATGTTCGCGGTGGGCGCCGGAGCCGTGGATGCTTCTGCCGCTCTCTCCAACACAGATCTGGCTCCTGCAACTTTTGGCTCGGCCATGTCACCCGCCGTCGCTTACGACCCGACTTCCAATACGGTGACTGTCACCGGGGCTCCGGGGACGGTTTGGACCAACACGGCCGTCTGGGGCAACTCCGTTGTTTGGGGTAACTCTGTGGTCTGGGGTAACTCCGTCGTATGGGGCAATTCTGTAGTCTGGGGCAACTCCGTGGTTTGGGGTAACTCTGTGGTCTGGGGTAACTCCGTGGTTTGGGGCAACTAGTAAGTCCGGTGCACGGACTAAATCACATGTCGCCGGAGAAAAAAATGCCACGAACTGCTAAAATCTACATCACGTTGATTATATGCGCTGGCGCCGGGGTCCTGCTCTTCGCCGCAGGATCGTGGTCCTCCACCAGCCTCCCTCAGTTTCTGATTCTCATGGGTTTCGCGGCGGTCTCTTCCGCCCTCAAAGTCAGGATACCCGGCATTGAGAGCACGCTGTCGCCGAACTTCATCTTCCTGCTGCTCGCGATGCTCTGCTGCAGTTTCTCTGAACTGGTCGTCATTGCGCTCGTGGCTGCACTGGTGCAGTCGTTGTGGGCAGCTAGGGCGCCACGACTTGTCCAGGTCGCCTTCAGCGCCTCAGCCCTTGTCTTGAGTGCTGCGGCTGCCTTTGAATCCACACGCCTGCTGCTCGGTGCAAGCACTTCCAATTCAGCTCTGGTGTTTGCGGTCCTTGCTGGCACTCTGTACCTCCCACTCAACACGGCCCTCATATCCGCCGTAATTGGGCTGGTGGAAGGCAGACCTGTGCTCCAAGTCGCGAGAACCTGCTACGAAAACGTCTTTCCGTATTTCATGGGCGGCGTCGCTTTCGCTGGCATAGTCAGTGGAGCATTCACCCGTTCCGCGATGTGGCAAGGCGCGGCCATACTATTCCCCGTAGCTGTCCTGGGGTATCTATATTCCCTGAGCCGCACTCTATCCTTTGCCGCTGCTTCCCCTCGCTTATCGGCTAAAGTGCCAACAGAAGAGCGCGAGCTGGTCGAAGTTTGATCAGCACGCGCCCGGAAATCAGCAAGAAACTACAGTCAACTTGACAAAGGACTTGGTCACTTACGATTGCCGCGAGCAACAACGTCTATTGCTCTGTCTTTCGCTCCTTAACTGACCGGTTGCTGCCTGCTCCGCGCGATTACTCTGATTGGCCAATAAAGATCCGGATTCGATGACACTGCCTAGAACCTAGAGCCCGAGATCGCTTAATCCGGGATGCCCTTCCGGACGCTGACCGAGCGGCCACCGATATTTCCGCTCCGCTTCTTTGATTGGCAGGTCATTGATGCACGCATACCGGTGGTGCATGATACCAGCGGTGTCGTATTCCCAATTTTCATTCCCGTAAGAACGGAACCATTGCCCGGAATCGTCGTGCCATTCATAAGCAAACCGCACGGCGATCCTGGCGTTGTCGAACGCCCAGAGTTCCTTGATCAAGCGATAATCGAGCTCGCGGTTCCATTTGCGGGTAAGAAACGCCACAATTTCTTCGCGCCCTGTGACAAATTCCGCGCGATTACGCCACTTGCTGTCCACCGTGTAGGCAAGCGAAACGCGTTGCGGGTCGCGCGAATTCCACGAATCTTCCGCCTTGCGTACCTTCAAAATCGCCGTCTCGCGCGTAAACGGCGGTACCAAACTCACTTGTGCTTGAGCACTCATCTCGCTGCTCCTTTCGCTACTGTTTAATTCAGGACCTTAAGCCTCCGGCGGTTTGCCCGTGGCTCAAAACAGGGCGTTTCCTACAAAGGCCTTCCCTCTGGTCCTGACACGCAAGTCCTTGGATGAGGCGCGCGAGAACTTCGATGCACACGATTCCGGCGTTCGGGGCGTATGCAGGAGTCCAAGCGCGCCACAACAGATGTCAAATAAACAACACCGCTCTTATGCTGTCAGACATCAAACCCTCCATAGCCATGAGCCGCAGACGCAACTCGCGCCGGGAAACTAGTTCGTTTCTGATTTTACTCAGTTCTTCTTACTCGGCCGGCTGACAAGATTCTTGAACGGGAACTACATTGAAAAATTAAGAAAAGGAGAATCGCAATGCCGACAATCACGACGAAAGATGGCGTCACCATTTTCTACAAGGACTGGGGTACCGGCCAGCCCATCGTTTTCTCGCACGGTTGGCCTTTATCCGCTGACGACTGGGACAACCAGATGATGTTTTTCCTGAATCATGGCTATCGCGTTATCGCCCATGACCGCCGTGGCCACGGACGCTCGAGTCAGCCCGGCACAGGACACGATATGGATCATTACTCCGATGACCTCGCCGCCCTTACCGCGCATCTCGACTTGAAAAATGCCATCCATGTTGGTCATTCCACCGGCGGCGGTGAGGTCACGCGCTATCTTGGGCGCCACGGCGAAAGTCGCGTCGCCAAAGCGGTCCTCATCAGCGCAGTGCCACCACTCATGGTGAAAACGCCAGCCAATCCCGCCGGTACGCCTAAAGAAGTATTTGACGGCTTTCAAACAACGCTTGCTGCCAACCGCGCGCAATTTTATATGGACCTGCCCACCGGACCCTTTTACGGCTACAACCGCCCGGGCGCCAAACCGTCCCAAGGCACGATTCAAAATTGGTGGCGCCAGGGAATGATGGGCGGCATTAAGGCGCACTATGACGGCATCGTGGCTTTTTCGCAGACTGACTTTACCGAGGATCTTAAGAAGATCACGGTCCCAACACTAGTCATGCACAGCGAAGATGACCAGATCGTCCCCTATGTCGCCTCCGGCCCGCTCAGCGCCAGGTTGGTGAAGGGCGCGATATTGAAGACCTACAAGAATTTCCCGCACGGAATGCCAACGACGGAGGCTGACACCATCAACACCGACTTGCTGGCCTTCATCAAAGGCGCCACCGCCGCGTCAGCCTAGCTCTTGGGTGACGACTCTAAACCCGCGGCGTTGTTGTTGAGGTTATTTTCATTCGGGGAGTGCCTTCGCTTTCGTCGAGGACACTCCCCGACTTTCCCGCATTCTTAAGCGCTCTTAAGAGTGTTTAATCTTTTTCAGTCGGTCTATCAGTCGCCGTGCTTGGCAAGCTTGGAATTGAGTAGTGAAACTAATGCCTGGCCCCCTGCCGTAGTTTTGACGGCTTGTTCCTGGACAATTTCCTTCGCGCTGATCTCTTTGCCATAGAGGCGTTTATTGGCATCAACGTCCGGCTCCAGATTCGCATTGCCTAGTGAAGCTCCAGCGAAAAGTCCCGAGGATCGCGCGTAGGTTAGTACGTCGTCTCCCCCTCCTAAGGCCGCCGCCGTCGCACCGCTCGGGCCCGCCGCTGCGGTGGCGTCGCGGCCAAGCGTAGACTTGCCTTTCAGCATCGCCTCAACGCCTTTCTGCGTCACTATGAGCAGAACGAAATCGGTTTCCGACCCACCAACCTGGATACCAAGGCTGGCGCCCCCCACGGAATACATGGCCGGCGCCGACCACTTGCCATTGAAGTCCTTTCCCGCGCGGCAAGTCATTGGCCCCCGGCCGCCGCTTCCGCCGACGCCAAATCCAAACTTCTTCACGCTGGGAAGAACCATGATGCACTTGGCCTGCGCCAACACATCTGCCGGGACATTCTTGCTGTCGATCATTCCCTGCAAGACGCTCGCGGCATTCCTAAGCGTCTCTTCGTCTTTCGACTTGTCGGCCGCCCAAGCGGGTAGAATCAATGAGATTACGAAGATGGGTGCAAGGAATCGGCGCACCAGCTTCTTGGTCATCTGTCTCTCGGATTTCAGCAAATTGTCATACGACATGTTCTCGACCTTCCTACTGAACGGCCACTGTCAGGGGTGTTGTGCTCTCGGGGTCAGTTTCGTCTCGAAATTCGCACTGAACAGAAACATAGAGCCGCCACGCGTGGCCGGGTACTGTCAAAGTTGACAGTCCTCCACACGAGAGTGGGAGACTTGATTCGCATGGCGGGAGACTAAGTCGGTGCGTTTAGGACGAATAAGGACTTAGCCTAGGCCCCTGATATAAACTCTCCATCCGGTTCAGAGAATCAGCGGTTTTGCAAACCATCATGCATTCCGTCATTCAAGTTTCCGGAGTGCGCAAAACGTACGGCCCAACGGTGGCTGTCGACGAAGTGTCGTTCGAAGTAAACGACGGTGAGATCTTTGGCTTAATCGGCCCTAACGGAGCTGGAAAAACCACCACGATGGAGTGCATAGAGGGCCTGCGCACGCCGGACCGGGGCACTATCTCGGTTCTGGGTCTGGATCCCTTTCGTGAAGTCTATAAGCTGCAGGAGCGCATCGGGGTTCAGCTCCAGGCGGCGCAACTGCAGAAGCGAATCAAAGTTTGGGAGGCGGTCGACCTGTGGGCTTCGCTTTACAAGAAAAAAGCGATAGACGGCGAAAACTTACTCACTCAGCTTGGCCTCGCCGATAAACGGAACGCATGGTTTATGAATCTCTCCGGAGGCCAGAAACAACGGCTGTTCATTGCCCTTGCGCTGATTAACGATCCGGGAGTGGTATTTCTCGACGAGCTGACCACCGGGCTGGACCCGCAGTCGCGGCGGACCATCTGGGATCTGGTGCGAGGCATCCGCGAGCGCGGCAAGACCGTGTTTTTGACCACTCACCTGATGGAAGAGGCTGAACGGTTGTGCGACCGGGTAGCCATCATCGAGCACGGGCGGATCATCGACATGGACACGCCGCAAAGGCTCGTCGAGCGCCACTGCCCTGAGCGAACCGTTGCTCTCGCCACCGACGACCCCGGCGCTGAAGAACGCTTCCGGGCGATGCCGGGAGTCGAGGCTGTGATCTGCAACGACGCGCGATTCACCATTCGTGGCCGCGGCGACGATTTCGTGACCGAAGTGATTCATTGCCTGTCCGAGAATCGCATCCGGGTTAGGGATTTCCGCACGATTCTACCCAACCTGGAAGACGTCTTTCTCAAACTGACTGGTCACTCGATTCGCGATTAGGCTCGACTATGATGCTGCGCGGACTCTGGAAACTGACCTGGATCGAGATCAAGATATTCCTGCGCGAGCCGCTAGGCGCGTTTGGGACCATCGGGTTCCCTGTTCTCATTTTCCTTGTATTGGGTCGCGTCGTTGGCCGCGGGCAGACGCCGTCGTCACTCGCCGCCACCGGGTTTATCCGCGTTGGCCTGCCAGTTCTCGCATCGATTCTGATCTCGCTCAGCGCCGTGCTTTCGCTGGTCACGATTATTTCGATCTACCGCGAGGGCGGCATTCTCAAGCGACTCCGCGCCACGCCGCTGCGCCCGCAGACCATTCTTGCCGCGCACGTGATCGTGAAGCTGATCCTCACCGCATCCTCGCTGGCCTTGATGGTCCTGGCCGGCAAACGCTACTACCCGGTCGGTGTACATGTTCCATTCTTTTCCTTCACGATTGCGCTGCTGATCAGCACCTGGAGCATCTTGTCGATCGGTTTTCTTATCGCCAGCATTGTTCCCACGGCGCGCTTTGCGCAGCCGATCGGGGCCATCATTCTGTACCCCATGATCGCCGTCTCGGGACTCTTCGTGCCCATTGAATCGCTACCGCCGGCGCTCCACGCCGTGGCGAGAGTTGTGCCGCTAACGTATACGGTATCGCTGCTCGAAGGGATCTGGCGCGGCGACGCATGGTCGGCCCATGTAGGTGACGTGGCAGCACTGGTCTTCATCTTTGTGGTTTGCACGGCGCTCTCGGCGAAAGTGTTTCGGTGGGAGTAGCAAAGTTTTTTGAAGCCATCTTTCACGCTAGAGAACATTTTGTTCCTCCAGCCGTAACCGTACAACTGTCAACCCGCTATTCCACCTAAGGCGCCGCTAGTTTTTCGGCTGCGCAACGATGCGCAAGTAGGGGCGGACGGCTTTCCAACCGTTCGGGTAGATCTTCTTCGCGTCGTCGTCCGAAACGGCCGGGACGATGATGACATCCTCGCCCGGTTTCCAGTTCACAGGTGTGGCCACTTTGTGTTGCGCCGTGAGCTGCATGGAATCGAGCACGCGCAACACTTCGTCGAAATTCCGGCCCGTGCTCATGGGGTAGACGAGCATCAACTTGATCTTTTTGTCCGGACCGATAATGAACACCGTTCGCACAGTCTGATTGTTCACCGCGGTGCGGCCTTCGCAGGTCTCGCCGGCCTCGGCGGGGAGCATGTCGTACAGTTTCGCCACTTTCAGTTCGGGATCGCCGATCATCGGATACGTCACTTTGGCGCCCTGCGTCTCTTCGATGTCCGTGATCCACTTGCCGTGGCTGGTGACCGGATCGACGCTCAGTCCGATGATTTTGCAGTTGCGCTTTTCAAATTCCGGCCTCAGCCGCGCCATGTAGCCCAGTTCCGTGGTGCAAACGGGAGTGAAGTCCTTGGGATGCGAGAACAAAATGGCCCAGCCACTCCCAATCCATTCGTGAAAATGAATCACGCCCTGGGATGTTTCCGCGGTGAAATTGGGGGCGGCGTCGTTGATTCGTAGCATGAAATCCCCTCCTGAAGGGTGGAGCGCGTTTTCAATGGGCAGTTCCGGTCTACGCGGAAGCGGCCTTGCGTGGCGTGTGGCACTGCTTTGTCGTCTGCGACATTTTATGAGCAACGCGCCGAAGTTGCAAACGCCTCAACGCAAACAAAACGGCGCAAAACGTCCCCAATGCGGACCACGCTAGAAGATACCGTACTTCAACTTCAGCTTACCTGCTTGGTCCGTGCCAAGGCACACTTGGAGCATTAGCTCCATGCAGTGGGTTTCTACCTCCTCGTCCGGCGCGTCGTCCAGCGCGTCGTCCCTCGGCCGTCCACGACGCCTGGCGGGTCACCCAACTCGCCGTTTCCGCGCCCTTACTCATGAACGTCAATGACGGCGCTCGGAGAAGCAAGGAGCACATTCGCGGGAATGGGTTCAATTAGGATGCCGGCAAGGGCGATGGTGCCGGTTGCGATTGCGCCTTTTTCCTCAGGACCGCCGCGGAAAGCAGCGTGATGGCAAGCCCCGCCGGGAAGGGCTCGATGAAAGTCATCATTGAGTTAAAAAGCGGGTTTTCGTACTCCTCCTTGAATTTCATCTGTTGCTGAACTTGCACCTGGACTGCTGCAGGACTCGCGCCCGAGGCTTTGAGCTTCTCGATCGTTTGGGCACCATATTTGTCCATGAAATCACGGGGGAGGAAATTGAAGTAGAGAACTTCCCAGGTCACGACATAAAAAATGCACGAGATCAGAGTAATGGAGATCCCCACGGCAAAAGCTTTCGTGAAGGTGATCTGGCCGTTGCCGACGTTGTCGCGGTAGGAGCGGATGCCAAAAAACACCAGCAAAAACGAGAGCACGATGGCCGTGTAGCCGATGACCAAACCCTTGGTAGAGCCTATCTTGTGCATGAACGGCACTGTGGCCATCATCATCACCGAGGAAATAGCGCCGGAAATTAGTCCAAAAGTCAGTACCGTCTTTTTCATAGATTCAAGTCTCCTTTTCCCTCAATTCCGTGAAACCTGCTTTAACATGCCCGAAATGTAGCGGAGGCCGCCGGCGCTGCGGTCAGTCTTCCTTCGGTTCCCATAACTCAATGCGGTTGCCGTCTGGGTCGGTGATCCAGGCGAACCGGCCGTAGTCATAGTATTCGCGGTGGGGATCGATTTCGATTCCTGATTTCTTTAGCTCTTCGAGCAGCGCGTCGAGATTGTCGACGCGGTAGTTGACCATGAAGCCCGCTTTGCTCGCGCCGAAATACTTCGTCGTCTGTGGGAAGATGCACCACGCAGTCAAGGCTTTGGGACCGGGCTCGGTGCCGTCTGCTGCCTGCGGTTCGCGCCAGTGAAACGATGCTCCTTGGCCGTGCGGTTCGCGCTGGATGCCGAGATGCTTCTCATACCAGTCATAGAGCTGCGGCGGGTTCTCTGATTTGAAAAAAATTCCGCCAATGCCGGTTCCGCGCCTCATAAGCCTCCTCCACCAGATCTCACGGGCCCGAAATGTAGTGGAGGACGTAAACGTTGTCGTCACCCTTTTGGGTGATTTTGCATGGGAGCAGCGAAAAATCACCTTTTCGGATGGGGCACCTCCGGACAGGCAAACGCCTCACGGGATCAGCCGGGCGGTCTTGCCGATCTGCACGGCCTGGGTGCGCCGCTTGGCGCCCAGCTTGTCAAACAGCCGGCTCGAATGCGTCTTCACCGTGTTTTCGCTGACGAATAGCCGCCCGGCAATCTCCCGGTTGCTCAACCCCGTGGCGATAAGCCCAAGAATCTCCATTTCGCGCGGTGTAATCCCGAGCTGGTTCACGCGCGTCTCGTCGGCGACGAACGGACCCATGGGCTGGACCGGGGCCTGCGCCGGGACTTCCTTGGTGATCACTGCCGGCTTCTTTCTCGTGAGTGTCTGCCCGAGCCAGATCCCCAGTCCGGCAAACAGGGCGGCGACCAGGGCGCCGTAAATCTCCACAGAATGCTCGACGATCAGGAAGCGGTACTCCGTCAGCTTCAGGACCGCGATGAGCAGGCCGCCGCACACGCCGTAGAGCAGGATGTCGCGCACCGCGCGGCGGCGCGAACTAGGCGCGGATTCCTTCGTGGCGGTCACGGGACGCCATGATATCTGAAGACTGCAACCTTGGGGAGCGCCAGCTTCCCAAGGATTACAGATTGAAGACCACTCGGGGTTCTGTCCCGTTCGGGGATACTTAGTGTGGCTACCTTGCGTTCGTCCTTGATCTCCCCGAACCCCGTTTTTGGATAGCTTGCGGTTTGCCGACTATCAACCCAGAATCATCGGGTCGATGGATGGCGTGGCGGAGGAACCCTGGCAGAAGACCTGACGCAATAACTTCAAATCACACCGGGTAGTGACCGCCATCACATCAAGGTTCTGCAGGAGGAATATATTGGCTTAGAATGCGATGGCCATTCGCGCGCTTGCGGCCGGAAAAATTTCGTGTTTGCGAGTAGTCACCTTGCCCGGCAGCTTCCGGCCTCGGGAGAGAATTTGCCATGCACGATGTTCGCTACGGAATCCGAGCGCTGCGAAAGAATCCAGGTTTCACGGCCGTAGTCGTCCTCACCCTCGCCCTGGGCATCGGTGTTACTACGACAATCTTCACTGCCGCCAACGACTTCCTGCTGCGCCCACTCCCTTTTGCCAATTCCGACCGGCTAGTCATGGTCAAGCACTACGACCGGGCACTTGCGCAGTCCGGATGGACTGATCCGCCCACATTCAAACACTGGCAGGAGCAAAACCACGTCTTCGAAGAGATCGCCGCTTGGAGCGAAGTTACTCGCCAATTTAACCTGACCGGCATAGAGGGGCCTGAGCGCGTGCCAGCAAAGCAAGTCTCATCCACATTCTTCCGCTTACTCGGAATCAGACCTATTCTTGGCCGGACATTTTCGGCCGAAGAGGATCGGCAGGGCGGGAATCGCGTAGCAGTCATAAGCCACTCGCTCTGGGAAACGAGATACGGCGGAAACTCAAGTATCCTCGGCAATGCGATCATCCTCGACGGCAGGGATTACACCGTTATTGGAGTGCTGCCCGCCGGTTTCCGTTTTTCCACCACGCCGGAGGAGGTCTGGACGCCCCTCGCTGAGAGGTTCGATGGAGGGTCCGGTAGTTTCTACTTAAACGCAATCGCGTCTTTGAAGCCCGGTGTGACTCTGGCCCAGGCACAGGCGGATATGGAAGTCATTACCGCACCATTGGCCCAGCAACTCCCCGATTCTTGGAATGGGGATCATAAAGTTGCTGTAGAAAGTTTGCGCGATCGGTACGTTCGGGACCTTAGGCCCGCTCTCCTAACGCTCCTCGTGGCCGCGGCGCTGGTGTTGCTCATCGCTTGTGTGAACCTTGCCAACCTTCAGGTGGTTCGTGGCACCAACCGGTATAAGGAAATTGCCATGCGCCGTGCGCTGGGCGCAAGCAGGGCAAGGATCATTCGGCAAATGCTCTCAGAGAGTTCAGTGCTGGCGCTCCTGGGAGGCTCGGGAGGCCTGTTGATTGCTTTTGCGAGCGTGCGGGCTTTGTATGCTGCCCTGCCCGCTGGGTGGCAACCGATCACGCGCAACGGGATCGACGCTGCGGTTCTCGCCTTTTCTTTGGTGACCTTGCTTTTGACCGTGTTCCTGAGTGGTATGTTGCCCGCCTGGACCGCTACCGGCTTCGATCTGAACGAAGGTCTCAAGGAAGGCCAGCGAAGTCCAGTGGCCAGTATTGGCAGGCGGTCGTTCCGTGCCGCGCTGGTAGTTTGTGAGGTCGCTCTTGCGGCCGTGCTTTTGACGGGTGCGGCCCTGGTCATTCAGAGCTTCGTACGTCTTTCGGCAGTGAGCCTGGGCTTCGACTCTGAAAATGTGTTGACGGTTGATCTGGCACGGACCAAGCAGGGAGAGAATTCCTTTTACAGTGAAGTGCTCGAACGCCTTTCCGCCCTGCCCCAGGTGCGAGCCGCTGGAGCCATCAACTTTAAACCTTTGTCCGGCGCTGGTTGGAGCCAGGACATCAGCATCGAAGGTCTCCCGCCTCGCCCGCGAGGCGACTCCATATGGGCAGCTCATCGGCAGGTCAGCCTCGGGTACTTCCGAGCCATGAGAATCCCACTGCTCAGGGGCCGATCATTCGCTCCCACCGACCAGGGTAAGAACGTCGCCGTTATCAGTGAAACCATGGCCAGACGCTACTGGCCCGGCGAGGATCCAATCGGCAAGCGTTTCGGTGTCAACTGTTCTGAAACACCGTGTGACTGGAAATCCATTGTCGGAGTGGCTGGCGAGGTGAAGGAGCTTAGCGCGGCTGCCGAGCCCGTCACCGCGATGTACTTTCTGGAGACAACGTCCGAGATGACGCTGGTGATCCGTGCTGCGCAGGACCCCACAAACCTCATCGCCGGTGTTCGCAGCGTCATCCACTCTGTTGACCCCGATCAGCCCATTGGCGCTATCCGCGCCATGAGCAACATTGTCTCGGAATCCGTTGCGCCGCAACGCCTCACCATGTTGATCGCGGGGCTCTTTGCTGTGCTGGCGCTTCTCCTCGCCATGATCGGTCTTTACGGAGTGATTTCGTGTTCGGTTGCTCAGAGAAACCACGAGTTCGGCATTCGCATGGCGGTGGGTGCGGCGAAGCGAGACATTCTCCAACTCATCGTCACTCAGGGATTTAGCCTCGCGATGACGGGAATCATCGCGGGTATGGTGGGCGCTCTCGCGCTGACACGAATTCTGGCAAGCTTGCTATTTGGAATCACTCCAACCGATCCTCTGACCTTTGGAGCTGTGGCGTCGCTGCTGGTTGGTGTAGCGCTGCTGGCCTGCTATATTCCCGCGCTACGGGCGGCGAAAGTCGATCCCATGGTGGCGTTGAGACACGAATAGTTCTCCGCGCAGATGACGGGCAACCACCTACTTAGAACATCTCCACCGCATCCGCGCGGACGCACGGTTCGTAAGTGTAATAAGCAGGTCTTGGTGGCGATCACGCCCGAGTGACGGGCAACCCGGATTGCGACCTGTAAAGCGGTTGGAATGATTGTCTGACTAGGAGGAAATCGATCAGACTGCGAGTCCGCTTTCCCGAAAGCGTTCACCCAATAAATGGTGACGCTTTTCAGCAAGCTGTCAATACATATCCGCTGATCCGGGCTTGCGTCCGTATCTTGTTTTTCTTTCGCAAGCCACGAGACGGTCCCTTCCCCGCATTCTTGCACCTCGACGAATCCGCCTTCGCGAGCAACGCGTTGAAATCCTTGAAGTTCTTTCATGCCTCGAGTATAGGCGCATTCGCACTGCTGTGATAACCAATAATGAAAAGTTTTATTAGACTAATATAATCTCGCGGACCGAGCCTCGTGGGATGTCATCGACGCCACTTCTGAATCGCTTCTTGATAAATTGCGGCCATTTGCGTTCCCATACGACTCACGGAAAAAAGCGTTTGAAAGCGCTCTCGGCCTCTCGCTCCAAGTTCCGCTCGTAGAACAGGATCACCCAGCAGGTCCATGATTACTCTCGCCAGCTCGTCGGGAGATTCGGGGGCGACCAGAACGCCGCTCTTACCATGCTCCACAACTTCAGGAATTCCGCCGACCCTCGTCCCAATGACGGGCGTCCCACAGCGCATAGCCTCGAGAAAAACCAATCCAAACGATTCGTACAAGGAAGGCGCCACGAACAGCGTCGCGCGTTGAAGCCAGCGTTGCACTTCAGAGTCCGGCAGACGGCCAAGAAGTTGAATCTGGGCACGAACTTCTGGCGTAAATTCGTCGGCCAGATACTGCGCATGCGTTCTTTCGCCGGGGCAGTGCGCACGATCGGTGCCAATGAAAACAAATCGGGCGTCCGGATGCCCTGCAAGGACCAGCGCCGCTGCTCGCATAAGATCAATGGAGCCTTTGCGGCGCTCCAATCGTCCTAAGAACACGATAGTTTTTGCTTCGCGGTCACCGACCGGTGGATCTGCTGGGCGCATGCCATGCGGCACAATCCGGATTCGTTCTGGATCAATCCCTAGTTCCTCCGCCATCGTCTGGCGGTGCGCGAGCGAATGCGTGATCATCACGTCGGCAAGTTTCGTATGATGAAGCTCGCGCTGAATATCCATTCTTCGGAGTCTGTTCATTGGCAGCCGATCGATCTTGATCGACTCAAGAGACGAGGTGTGTATCCGAACAACCATTGGAGTGGGCCGACGCCAAGCATAATAGATGCCAAAGCCTTCCCAGTTTGGAAACTCGACAACATTTAATCCAAACCTGCGGACCAGACGCTTCATCGCGCGTCCAACGTAATAGCAAGCTCCGGCTCCAGGGTAGATCCTATCAACCAGCGGAAAATAGTCGGCTTCCACTGAATGCACATGCACCTTTCCATCCATCACGGTAGGGCGAGAACCGAGCGTTAACACATGTACTTCGTGTCCTCTGACGGCTAACTCGTCGGCAAGTTCCTTGACGTAAGTTCCAATGCCCCCTTCTCCGGTAATGCCCGGGTAAGTCGGTGCGTAAATACCAAGGCGTATCTCACTCGAGCTGGCCAATTATTCCTCGCGATGGCGGAGTCGCGCGACGCCTACGAGACGCCAGTGAAATTTGCCGCACGCAGACGCCCGCACGAACATTCAAGGTACCGTATCTTGTGAAATTAGGTTAGCCTGATCTGGACCCCCGGCCGATTTTGAGGAATCCCTGATGCGGGAATCTGTAAGCGTCGTCATCCCAACGTTCAATAGTGGCGACTATATCGTGGATGCCGTAAGGTCGGCCCTGAATCAGACTCACCCATGCGAGATCATAGTCGTCGACGACGGCAGCAGCGATGATACGGCCTCGCAACTTGCTCCTTTTGCGGGGCGCATAAAATACCTCCGACAGCCAAACCAAGGGGTTTCGGTCGCACGGAATAACGGCATTCGGCGAGCAAGCGGCGATTGGGTTGCACTTCTTGACGCGGACGATCTGTGGCATCCCCAGAAGATTGAAGTGCAGCTCAAGGCCCTGAGCCGATTAGGTGACGCGTCTGGGATCGGGATGATTGGCTCCAGGGGTTCAAAGGAGATGCCGGCCGCATTGTCGTTCCAGCCGTCAGTTCGGCGATTAGAGATCAGGGATTTTATGTTAACCCTTCCAATATCTCCCAGTAGCGTTTTAATTCGACGCTCATGCTTCGACAAGATTGGGTGGTTTGACCCGAAGTTTGGCCCAGCCGCCGATCGCGATATGTGGCTGAGAATTGTGGCAAATTACGGAGTTTTGGAGGTCAACAGTCCATGTTGGTGGTATCGAGTCCACGAGAAGCAAATGAGCAGAAAATCGATGCAAATGAATCAGGAATTTCGTCAGGTAGTGCACAAATTCTTCGTTGAAAATCTTAAACAAAAGCGATTTCGCAATTTAGCTAGTTCCTACATCTATATTGACGCTGCTCTGGCTCAACTCGACGAAAAGCGGCGATTGCCTGCGATAATGAGCTTAATTCGATCTTTTCTCTTGCATCCGTTACCCCATCGAGATCCTTTACGGCCACCCGGTTTCCGTTTGAAACTTATGGCTCGAATGCTGTTTGGATCTGAAAAGGGAGGAGATGTAGAAAGTTAAGGATCGTTAGTTTGGCAGCAGGCCGTAGACGTCTAGCTCTCCCAGTATGGCCGGAGATGGAATAACAACACATGAAGACGCGCAATCGTTGCCTCGCGTACCGATATAGACCTTGCCATTTGCCACTGTGGGAACTGCAAACTTGACGGCAATGCCGGCCACATCACCCGCCTGCTGCGAACTATTCCACAGTTCGGTACCAAGGCTTGTGGCGTCATAGGCGTGTAGGACAGCCGGACCACACCCCCTGGATTGGGGTGTGCAGTAATTGCTGGTGTCGATGGCCCACACGATTCCGTTCGCTGATCCATTCGAGGAGACGGAAGGGGTAGCTCCCGGGAATCCGTACGATGTAGGTGATAGCGAAGTCGGCGAAGGATTGAACTGCCCCGTAGCGGGGTTGAAGGAAAACGCCGTCAATGAGCCACCCACGCCGGCCACGTACAGATTGTTTTGCCAAAAGACAGGCGTAGCAAAGATGTTGAAATTTAGCGGAAACATTTGCACAACGCCGCTATCTACGGCCGTAAATTGTCCCATTAGATCTCGATTCAATACATAGATCTGACCGTTCGAGCCGCTCCCGTACTTCCCGCCACCGATCAATAAGTGCTTTATAGGCCCCGTGGTTTGGTCCACGAGAACGGCCGCCCCACCGGAGCCAAGATCGAGGTCGCCGGCGTCCAGTACACTCTGGTCCGACGGCGTGAACGAGTCGGTCAGCGCGAGCCCCGACGCGGTGCTTAATTTCAAAACGCTATCGCCGAAATTTGTGATGCCGTCAAAAGTTCCGTTGCCGGTCATCACGTAGAGATTATTGCTGGCATCCACGGCAGGAGCCCCGCCCCCCATCCAAATGCCACCGCGCGAATACGGAAATGTCGAAATCGCATTCGGAGTGGTGTTAAAGACGGCGCCGGGGACCTGCGCCAGAGTGGAAGCGTTATAGCCCATGATCCAACCGTGATATTGATCGTGGTCTTCGTGGGACCCCCAGGCGATATAGACGACGCCGTTGACGACCGTGAGCCCTGCCCGCTGATTTTGGTTCTGCGGATCGAAGGGGACCTGGCCACTTGAGTTGGCATCGGGAGCCGTTCCCGGAACGGATGCGGAGATCGTGACGGGCTTGTTTCCGTTGAGCTTCTCAGCTCCAGTGATGAGATCCAATCCATGAAGACGCTGAAAGAACGAAGGTGTCGTGGCGGGGATAGCCGATTTGCTGACCACGTAGAGAATGTTCGTAGTGGGATCGATGACAGGTGTTCCCGTGACCCCAATTTCGGGAGCGATATCTCCAAGGCCACTTCCCACGAGAGCTCCAGGGACGGATACTTCGCCTGCCGTGCCGCCATGAGCGGTGTCAACGAGGTTTGCGTGCCAGAGAGTGGAGCAGGGGCTGGCGTCTGCGTCGAAAGCATAAACACTTTCGTGCTGCGTGGCGACGACAATGACATTGTGCTGGGTGCCGCCAATGGTGAGGTTGGCAACCCATAGGGGCTGGGCGTAAATGGCGCCGTCCACGGGGCAGGAGAAGAGTTTGCCGAAAGTGGCGGGATTGATATTGGAGGCTGTCAGAGCGAATTCGTGAGTGTTGGTTCCGTCGCGCGAGAGATCGTTGTGGTAGGTGGTGACGCCGGTGAGATCGGTAACGGCGAGTGTTGCAGAAACGCTTTTGGTTGCGTCGGCAACACTGGTAGCCGTAATGGTGACGTTGCCAACGGCCTTTGGAGCGATGAATGTGGCGGTGGTCTTTCCCTGGCTACCGAAAGTCCCGCCGGAAGCGGTCCACGTCACACCGGCTGCGGTGACGTCGTCCTGAAGGGTTGCCGTAAAATTAACGGATTGCAAAAAAGCCACTCCACCGCGCAACGGTGTGATTTGCACCGCGATCGATCCGGAAGCCGTGGCCGTTAAGGCGCTGGCGATGTTGGACGCCGAGCTGAGATTTCCTGCGGCATCGGCGGCGATGACTTGATAGCTGTAGCTAGTCGAAGGCGAGAGGCCCGTGTCGGTGAAGGTCGTAGCAGTTCCGGCTGGCGCGGCAATTTGCGCAAAGCTAGTGCAGCCGGCCCCCTGACAGCGCTGAATCTTATAGCCGGTCACGCCAACGTTATCCGTTGAGGCCGTCCAAGAGAGATTGATTTGCGTGCTGCTAGCGGCGATGGCCGTCAAGCTGGATGGGGCCGTGGGTGGGGTGGTGTCTGGCAGCGTCGTAGCGCTGGAAACATTGGTGTAGCCGGAGTCTCCGGAGGCGTTGGTGGCACGGACGCGATAATAGTAGAGGGTCTTTGGAGAAAGATTGAGGTCCGAATAGGTAGTGGTGCTGGCTCCGACTGTGCCGATTTGCGTGAAGGTGACGTTGTCCGGTGAACGCTCGACCTTGAAGCCGGTCTGATTGACGGCATTGTTGGTCCACGAGAGGTTGATCTGCGTGGCGCTGGCCGCAGTGGCGACCAACCCGGAAGGTGCAACCGGCGTGCCGGCGAGAGTCGTGGCAACGCCAATGTTGGATGGCGAGCTAAGGTTTCCGGCAGCGTCGGTAGCGATGATCTCGTAGCTATAGCTCGTGGAGGCAGAGAGACCAGTATCACTGAAGGTGGTGCCTGTTCCCAGCGGCGTGGCAATCTGCGCAAAGGTGGTGCAGCCGGCCCCCTGGCAGCGTTCTACTTTGTAGCCGGTCACGCCCACATTGTCGCTCGAGGCTGTCCAAGAAAGATTGATCTGCGCACTGGAAACAGCGGTCGCTGTCAAGTTCGTCGGAGCTGTAGGAGGTGTCGTATCTGGCGGTGCCGCAGTCGTGGCGGTCACCGGCGTTGAAAATGCGCTGAGGTTGCCCGCAGCATCTGTGGCGCGCACACGATAGGAACAGGATGTCGAACCGGTCAGTCCCGTGTCGTTGAAGGTTGTGGTGGTCGTCGCGACAACTTGCGTGAAATTCGAACAGGATGCCCCCTGGCAGCGTTCTACTTTGTAGCCGGTCACGCCCACATTGTCGCTCGAGGCTGTCCAGGAAAGATTGATCTGCGCACTGGAAACAGCGGTCGCTGTCAAGTTCGTCGGAGCTGTAGGAGGTGTCGTATCTGGCGGTGCCGCAGATGTGGCGGTCACCGGCGTAGAAAATGCGCTGAGGTTGCCCGCAGCGTCTGTCGCGCGCACACGATAGGAACAGGATGTCGAACCGGTCAGTCCCGTGTCGTTGAAGGTTGTGGTGGTCGTCGCGGCAACTTGCGTGAAATTCGAACAGGATGCCCCCTGGCAGCGTTCTACTTTGTAGCCGGTCACGCCCACATTGTCGCTCGAGGCCGTCCAGGAAAGATTGATCTGCGCACTGGAAACAGCGGTCGCTGTCAAGTTCGTCGGAGCTGTAGGAGGTGTCGTATCTGGCGGTGCCGCGGTCGTGGCGGTCATCGTTGTAGAAAATGCGCTGAGGTTGCCCGCAGCGTCTGTGGCGCGCACACGATAGGAACAGGATGTCGAACCGGTCAGTCCCGTGTCGTTGAAGGTTGTGGTGGTCGTCGCGGCGACTTGCGTGAAATTCGAACAGGATGCCCCCTGGCAGCGTTCTACTTTGTAGCCGGTCACGCCCACATTGTCGGTCGAGGCCGTCCAGGAAAGATTGATCTGCGCACTGGAAACAGCGGTCGCTGTCAAGTTCGTCGGAGCTGTAGGAGGTGTCGTATCTGGCGGTGCCGCGGTCGTGGCGGTCATCGTTGTAGAAAATGCGCTGAGGTTGCCCGCAGCGTCTGTGGCGCGCACACGATAGGAACAGGATGTCGAACCGGTCAGTCCCGTGTCGTTGAAGGTTGTGGTGGTCGTCGCGGCGACTTGCGTGAAATTCGAACAGGATGCCCCCTGGCAGCGTTCTACTTTGTAGCCGGTCACGCCCACATTGTCGGTCGAGGCCGTCCAGGAAAGATTGATCTGGCTGGCCGAAGCTGCGGTCGCCGTCAGATTCGTTGGGGCTGTAGGAGGTGTCGTATCTGGCGGTGCCGCGGTCGTGGCGGTCATCGTCGTTGAAAATGCGCTGAGGTTGCCCGCAGCATCTGTGGCGCGCACCCGATAGGAACAGGATGTCGAACCGGTCAGTCCCGTGTCGTTGAAGGTTGTGGTGGTCGTCGCGGCGACTTGCGTAAAATTCGAACAGGATGCCCCCTGGCAGCGTTCTACTTTGTAGCCGGTCACGCCCACATTGTCGGTCGAGGCTGTCCAGGAAAGATCGATCTTGAGATCTGAGACGACAATGGCAGTAAGACTAGCAGGGGCGGAGGGTGGCGTGTTGTCTATCGGGGTAAGATGAGGCGAGACGGAAGCGCAGCCTGACGTTCCAAGAACCAGGCAAAGAAGAAAGAAGAAGGTGTAGGAAGAGTCGCGCATGATGCGGTTCCCAAGAGTGCGCTTCACCCGGACCCCTTTGGTTGAGTCTGAATTGAAACATAGATATGAGGAAACGCTCTGGGCGAACGAGCCCCACGTCTGAGAAATGAGGTCATAGATTACCGGCTTCTGGAGAATAAGCGGTGGCGAAGTGTTCGACTGTACTGTTGTGAACAGGCGCCTCGCTTTGCTATCTCCCATGCATCAAATTGGTCCTGCCACAGGCTGAAGAACTTGCGGAAGACGGAGCTGAAGCATGTATTCCCTACATTCTTCACCCCTTCCTTTCGGGTTCTTGCATGGGAACTCCTACCGGGTACAGCACTTCGGTCGCGAAGTGCACGATCACGTGCCGGGTACCACTGAACTCCTGAAGAATGTCGGATTCCCTTACTCGTCCGACTTTCCATCCGCGATAGAGATGCTCGAAGAGTTGTCCGGTGAATCGGGTCTTGGCCTGATTTCGGAATATCAAATCAGCTTCAGTTAGTGACCCGTAGCCGTTCGCCCGCTCTGCAAAGCCCTCTTGGAAACAGCCAGCGTTCATCAAGGCCAAGCGAACTCCGGCGGCCACAGTGAGGCACGCTTCCCAATTGAACTAGTGTGTATGCTGATGGCACATCAGTGTGCAAGAGTTTGTGGCTCGGCTGTAGGAAATGGGCCTGGCGCCATTGGGCGCAACTACGTTCACGTCGAAGTTCACCAAGCGCTCGCCGCTAATGGCGCCATTCACTGCGCCCATTCCATGTGCGGTATGGCAAACGGAACAGCTGAAACCGTCGTTTATGTGCCGTGCGTGCTGGTTGAAGCTGGAGTTGCCCATGATCTGCGTCAAACTATGGCATTTCGCGCACATCGCATACGGACCATTGACGCTCAGATCGGGATTCGGAAACAGGTTGGAAATCAATTGGCCTGGCACGACGGTTTGTGAAAACTCGTAGCGCCGTTCCAGGATGTGCGCGAATTTCGACCCGTGTGGGCCGTTTGGACCGGTGCCGCCAAATTCCCGATTGTCGTCGCTGCTATGACAATCCGTGCAGAGAATCTGTACGCCCATGCTCCTGCCCTGCGTCACCCCGTCCAGATTCAGCATATTCGCCAGCAAACTTGGCTGCGGCAGAGCACTCATGCGCACATGCGTCACGGGATGGCTTGAACTGCTTCCCAATGCAAATTGCGGTATCACATTCAGCATGTCGCCCATGGAAACCGCTCGTAGCGGCAAGTATCCAAAAATCGGATTTGCCATTTTCCCGATGCTCGTTCCATGGCATCGCAAACAATTTTCGTACTGATTGACGGTTGGATTCACCAGGGTAATTCCGTCCGTCGCGCTTACACCGGCGACGCCGTTCTGCGAAGCCCGCGTCACCGGCGGAACGGGAAACGCCGCCACTTTTCCCGACGCGTGCCCATTGTGGCAGTCGGCACAGGTGGCATGCCGGTTGTTGTTCAACACCTTGGACTCCGCCGTGTCGTGGACGCTGGCGCCCGTCGTAAAGGGATGGCCTATCTTCGGATTGGCAAACTCAGCAAACACATTCAAGGCGGCGGGCGCCATGTTCGTGCCGCCACTGTGGCACGCGGCGCAATCCTGTTCATTGGGTTGGCGCAGTAGCCGAGTCCCGCCAAGGGCATTGTGCGGGGCATGGCAGGAGATGCACGCGTTCTGGGATACGGAAGGATAGCTCCCCACATTTGCCTGCAGAGCCGTCTTGTTCGTGGCGATTGCGTGAATGCTTGTCGTCCAACCCGCCAACGGATTCTGTTTCCCCGACAGCACGCGGTTCGGGTCGTGGCACGCCAGGCAAAGCAAGCCATTCGAACTGTCAATCAGCAGAAATTTCGCGGAGAGCTGATCCGTCGATTGCACATGAGGATTGTGACAGGAGGTGCACTCGATGTTTCCCTTTACCAGCTTGATCGTGCCCGTCGGATCCATCGTCTTGCCTTGCGAAACCAGCGACGCTGCCAGGTCCGGCGCGTCCACTAGCGGAAGAACCATGCTAAACGGATGCGATCCCTGCAAATTTGTCGAGAACACGTCGATCGCCTTCATTTGCCCAGTCATCGCGATGGCCTTGTAGGCCACTGTCTGCCCCGGCGCCACCGTTCCATCATGGCAGCTCAAACACAAGCTGCTCGTTCCACCTACTAATGGTTGCGCTCCTTTTTCCGACTCCGTTGTGCTCGTATACGTCGTATACACGCTTGTGGAAAGCTGCTGATTCCAAAGCGGCGTGTTACCCCCAACGCCCGAGTGCGGCGCGTGGCAGTACAAGCAGGAAGCGGACATGCCGCCCTTAACAGGCGAGCTTCCAGCCGGCGTCAGATCATGCGCGCCCAGTACATCTCCGCTGACCTGCTGGCCTCGCGTGACCGTACTCATCAGCAGTATGGCAGCGCAGATCCAAAGTGTCTTTTTCACTTCGCGCCCCCGGAGGCCTGCTGCGGCAAACCAAAATAGCGATAAATCTGCACGCGCCGGTTGAGCGAGTCCGCCACATAAATCCGGTCGTTCCGATCAATAAAAAGCCCCGTAGGCAATTGAAATTGTCCGGGAGCGGCTCCGCGTCCCCCGAAGTAATAAAGCAGCTCGCCCTTGCGATTGAAGACTTGTATCGCGCCCCACATGCCGTCCACCACGTACAAGTCTCCTTCTGAATCCACGGCAATGCCCTTCGGCCGGAACATGGCTCCCGACGTATCGCCAATTGTTCCAATCGAGTATTGGAAGTTTCCAGACTTATCCAGCACCTGCACTCTGAAATTCATGGCATCGACGACGATCAGATTGTTGCCGTCCAGCCGTAATTCCGTTGGGAAGTTAAACTCACCCTCGCCTGCTCCTGGCTTGCCGATTGTCTGCAGCACGCTTCCTTTCATATCCATCACGTAAATCTTGTTGCGCAGCGTGTCCGTGACATAGATACGTTCCGCCGCTGCGTCGATCGCAATTCCCGTCGGCCGCTTGAAAAATCCCTCTCCATATTTCAATGCGCCGATCATGCGGTCATATTTGCCATTCGCATCGAACACAAAAATCTTGCCGGATTCCGAATCCGTCACGTAAATGTTGTCCTTGGCGTCCACTGCCACGCATTGCGGCGAAAACAGCGAATCTTTTCCCTTTTCGTGGCGCGAAATGAACTTGTACTTCTGCTGCGTAAAGTCAAAGACGTGGATGCCAAACGCGTCCGGGTCGGTCACAATAATCCGCCCATGCGAGTCGGTCACCAAGCTGTACGGCCGCACCATCGTGTGGTACTCGGGCGTCCCCGCAACGACGTCCACCACTCGCGACCAAAACCCCTTTTTCGGCTTCACCTCCCTTTCCCAGCTGAAATTGATTTCGTACACGAGCTTCCGTCCGCCTTCCAGAAGCAAATCTGGAACGCTGGCTTGCACCGTTGGGGTCTTCTTATCCTTTGTTTTATTTTTCTGCGCTGCCCAAGTCGGTGAGATAAAGAGAAGAATAGCCATGGCGACTTCCAGAACCGGGCAATGCCTTCTCGGTGATGCCCGGCCTAGAAGAAGTTGAACCATCGTTGTACGCCGACGTAGACCGAGTTTAGCTGAGAAGGAGGAGTGGCGGAAGCACTGAATCCCTGAACGAATTTGCTGTACCCAGCAAAGAAAAACATCTGCCGGTACTGGTATTGCAACCGTCCGATCACGCTCTCGAAATCATTGTGCGAACCAACGCTGTTGGCGAGCGTATCGCTGAATGCCCTGGCGTAGCTAAACGTAATTGTCAGCCGCCGGAAAGGGTTAAGCCCAATTCCGCCGCCGTACGCGTGGCCTCCGTAGAGGATCACATCCGTCGGCAGGATCGTCCCGTTCTGCAACGGTGGCACGACCACTCCGTTCAAGCCGAGCAATCCCGTGCCGCTAGACTTCGTGTACGTCGCGTTCAATCCAAACCACCTCAAGCTGAGCCCCGTGCCGTAATTCTGTGAACTGTATCCATACCCCGCGGAAGTATTCAGCAAGCTTCGTGATCCGCCTGCGTTGGCGTTCCAATGCATGTTCCCAAATCTGCGGCCGATTTGCCCGGAATAGCCCCAACCTGAAGTGGTGTACCCCACCAGGAACGTCTGCGTGTTCTGAAAGTAATTCCCAGAAACACTCACATCCCAGTATCCGAACTCGCGGGAGTAATTCGTCACCGAGAGCAACCCCACGGTGCTCTGATTGAAAGTGTCCTCGACTGTTCGCGTGACGCTTAAAACCGTGCTGAACGATCCTCCCAAAACCCTGTTCCAGTAGTTCAGCGAACTGGTGAGCGCGTTCGACCCGTACTCACTGCCGAAATAACTTTGATCGCGGTGCTCAAACGTCCCCGACAATATCCAGTGTTTGGCAATGTTGTAACTCGCCAATCCGCTCGCGTCCCACGAACTAGATGTTTGGCTTGGCGTGCTTTGCTGCAGAATGCCGCCAGACGACACAATGTTTTGGTACAGAGTTCCGATCAAATTGTCCGTGTAGTTGAAATTGGCTCCGAGCGTCAATTGCGCCGTGGGCTGCAGATTCACATTCGAATTAACCGTGTCCACCGTCCCGCTGTAACGGCTATCCGCAAAATCGGCGCTGAAATCCGACCGGCTGTAGTTCGCGCCAAAGCTTCCGTGAAATGGCAAATTGTGGCTAGCCCCGAAAGAATACGAGTTCGCGTCGTTATTCATCGTCTCGATTTGCTGGTCTTCGAGCACCAGCGGGTACTCGGAATTGGTCTGGGAGTGCACAAATCCCCCGTTCAGGTTGAACCCGTTCACTTTGTACATCACGTGAGCATTAAAGTTGTGGTAGTCCGACGACCCGTCCGCATTGGTTCCGTAGATCGAATAGTCATTCGTGCCTTGCGCGTAGTTCAGAGAAAGATGCGGCCAGTCCGGCACATTTACTCCCCAACCGATGTTGAACCCATCCGAGTTTCCTTGCGTCGTGTAGTTCGGCAGTCCCGGAACATTAAATGTGCCCAAGCTGTCGTAGGTTTTCGCGAAGCTGACCGAACCGGGGAAATTGCTTCCGCTGAACAGCGAAGCACTGGCCACCAACCCGCTGCTATCGGCAATTGACGACGACGTCGAGTTGGTTCGCGATTGGTTGTAGTAAGGGCTTATCTGGAACGAAAGAAAATTCGGGTTGTAATAGAATCCGTTCAGAGTGCCATTCCCACCGGCCGTAATGCCATGGTCCGAAGGGATCTGATTTCCATAGTCCGCCGTATACCCTGCCGATATTTGCCCGTTCAGATTCATGCTCAGATCGTTTCCGACCGTGACCTGCGCCGACACAGGTGCTGCCGTTGCCAGAGCGATTAGGCATCCGATCCATGTTGAGCGCCGAGTCACGGTGATGCCGCCCTTTCGCCTACAGCATTTCAATCTTTGCCTTTGCGCGCAGTTTTTTATCCAGCGCAGACCGGAGTTGGTCGATCTTCGCCTGTTGCAGTTGCTTGTTAAGCGAGTCCTTTACGTTCTCAAAACTCTGCATCCCTGGCGGGTTGTGGGAGATTAGCCGCACGATCGCATAGGCTTGTTCCACTTGAATCAGGTCACTCACCTGGCCTGGCTGCAAAGCCAGTGCCGCGCTCACTACCTGCGGCGGCAGCTTGTCGCGTTCCACGAACTTGTGCTCGCCCATCATCACCGAGTAGTCGTCTTCCGAAATCTTCTCCGCCAGCAATCCGAAGTCTTCATAATTTGTGGTCGCCTTGGCCAGCTTCAGCGCTCCGTCCGCGCGTTGGCGGACTACCTTCATTTGTGCGGTAGTGGCTTTGTCCGGCGGCAAGATGGAAATCGTTTGGAAGGAAAATGACTCGGGCTTGCGGAACGCCGCGGCATTCTTCTCGTAATAGGTCTTCATTTCAGCCAATGTGACGTCGGACTTGCTTTGCACTTCGCTCGACAACAGCTGATCAATTAGCAGCGAGCGCCGGATCTTGTGGCGCAACACTTGTTCCGATCCTTTGCACTCCCAGGCCATAAAACCCTTGTAGTCATCAGGACTCTTGAACTGCTTCCGGAACTCGCCCAGCGCATGCGCCAGTTTGGCAGGAGTCACGGTCATGCCTCGCCGCTGAGCCTCTTGGTAGACCAACTCCTCAAACACAACCATTTGTAGCGCGCCCTTGCGAATGTCCTCTTCCATCGCTTTGGGGAATCCGCCGTTGTGCTGCCGCGCATAAGGAAAGATCGCGTACATCTCGCGAAGCAAATCGCGGTCTGTTAGTACCGCTCCATTTACCCGGGCTACCGGCTTTTCCGGTGGAACTGCTTCCGGATTCACCATTGAGGTCGCTGTTGCGCTGGCCACTGGACCGTGTGCGGCTCCTGTCTGAGCAGACGCTGTCGAAATTTCCATCCCTGCCACGGCCACCAGGACGAGTACTGCAATCTTGCTCTTCATACACCCTCTCCAAAAACTGGGGGGAGAAGGTTCCTCCCCCCGGTTGTCGAACAATCCGGCTCACGTCGTCGGGAGGTTCGTGTTGTGCATCTCGTTTGATTCGCCACCATGGCACTGACGGCAGAACTGCGCCGCCGAGTTGCTGGAGGCATTGCCAGGGTTGTAATAGCCACGCACGAAGAACATCGTCTGGTAAGTGCCCTTGACCGTGCCGATCGTCCCGTTGTACGCGGTCATGCTGTGCTGGTCATGGCAGGTCGTGCAGTTCACCGCAGGGTTGATTCCGTCAAAGGTGACGGTCGCTACTGTGAAGCCGTAGTCGAGTTGGAACTGCGCGAATTTGCTGCCGGCTGGGGCTGTCAGCTTCGCACCCACAATCGTGCAATCCCAGTTGTACTGTCCGCCGCAGCCGATGGTGGCTTTTGGCCCCACCGGGTGATCGTTGTTGTAATCGCCTTTGGTATTGCCGTCGTTGCCGAGCCATGTCGGCGCGTTGCCACCGATGGCATTCGGGATCGTTTCGACAGTGACGCCCTTCATCATGCCGTTTACTGCCAAGTTGCCGTCATGGCAGCTTAGGCAGAGCATGATGACGACCGTCGGGTCATGAGCACCCGCGGATGAATTGGCCGGCAGGGTCACTGGGTAACCCCCCGCATCGCCAAACGCAAACGTCTGGTTGTAGTAGGGGGTTAGATTCGCACCCCACAATGCTGCATCGCCGCTGGTGGTATCCGTTGTCGCGATGCCATTGCCGCGCGCTCCGCTATGCGGCGCGTGACAGGCTACGCAACCCCGGCCGTAAACCTTGTGGGCTCCCAAGACGTCCGTCGGCGAGGAATAATTTGAGTTCGCCTGCGCGGAAGCCAGTGTCGCTGCCACCAGAGTTACGATTAGTAGAAACATCATTCTTTTCATGGAAGGGACCTCCTCATTTGTGTTGCAACACTTTCTTGCTGCTTCGTTCGAACGATTACCTCTCCGAATGGGAAGAGGACAAGCCGGCCGGACCCGTCCCTCCCCTTTCTGACTGTCCGGTGACAGACAGAACCTTTGGTGTCTCATGGAGTCACCAAACCTTGCGCCTTTGCTGGCGCGTCACTCTTCGGTGGCGCGGCTTGAGGCGTCTTTTGTGCCGGCGCTGGCGCCGGACCTGGCGTTGCGCTGGGTTGCGCTTCGCGGCTTGCCTTTTCCGTCTCTGCTTCCGCGTCCGTCACGTACGTGAACATCTGCACGCGCCCTGGAAACTGCTCCGAGGTCACAACGCGGTTGTTCTTCGTATCGATCGCGATGTCGTAGGGAGCTGAAAACTGCCCCGGCCAGTAGCCCGGCTGGCCGAAGTAAATCAGCAAACGTCCTTCGTTATCAAAAACCTGTACACGCTGTTGCACCGCGTCGACCACCCAAACGTGCCCATCGCTATCGATCGCGATTCCCTTGGGCCGAGCCAGATGCCCAGGGCCATCGCCGTTTTTTCCAAACGCGCGAACGAATTTTCCGTCCGCATCGAAGATCTCAATCCGATTGTTCAGCGTGTCCGTCACGTAGACATTGCCTTCTTTATCGACGGCCACGTTTGTCGGCAGGGCGAAATTGCCTGGGTCGCTCAGTAAGTGCCTCTTCCCCGCAGTCCCAATCTTTCGCAGCAGCTTGAAGGTGTCAGCGTCGAACACATCCACGATGTCGCTGCCCGTGTCCACCACATACAGGAAGCGGTTCTCAACATCGATGGCCATGCCGCCCGGTCGAACCAGCACGTCTGCGCCAAACGACAATTCCTCCTGGTGCTTCGCATTGATGACAATCACTTTGTGGAATTTGTCATCGCTTACGAAAAGCCGGTCATTGTCGTCGATCGCCAGCCCATTGATCAGCCCGAAATGCGCTTCCTTACCGTTGCGGAGCATCTTCACGTCGAATTTCTTGTCGGGGTCCGGGCTGAAGATGAAGATCGCTCCCACCGCTTGGTCAGCGGCGTAAATGTTCCCCTTCGAATCGAACGCTAGTCCATAAGTTCGAACCAGTTGGAAGGGCAGATCTTGCACCGTATCTGCCTGGGGCTTTGTACCGGCCAAACGATCCATCCAGCTTTGCTTGGCCTTTTGTGGTTTGTTGACTGGAGCGTTAAAGTCGATTTTTTCGCCCGTTAGCTGCTCCGCAAACCTGACCCGCGCAATCTCTGGCGGGCTCGGCCACACGATCTTGCTGATATCAAAATTCACACGCTTCGGCAGTTGCGCGTTCGGGTCTGCCGCGGCTTTGTTTTTCTTCTGGGGCGCACCAGAGATGCTGGGCACAGTCAGGGCGAGCGCCAACAAGCCAGCCACGGCCGCCGTGATTTTCGTGCTGCGAGTCTTCACTGAGCGTTGGGCGAACATATATTTGTCTCTCCCGCTGCTAATTCAGCCTGCCCTTGTGGCAGGTATTGCAGAAATCCATTCCCGGCTTTTGGTCCTTCACCAACATGTCCGCCTGATTCCCCGCGTGTGCTTGATGGCAGGTCAAGCAGTTCATCTGCCCCGCGGCCGGATTCTTCGAATCCAACGGCCCGGCTACCGGGTGGAAATCCACTGGGTGCCCCGCGTTGTATTTCAGCGTGAGGATCGGCACGTGATATTTCTCGGGCAACTTCACTTTGCCGTCGAAAATCGCAATCAAATGCTGACTTTCCAGTCTTTCCGGGACTGTGTCCGGTCCATGGCATTCCAGACAAAGCGTGTCTACGTCTTTGACCCGCAACAAATGCTCGTTATCGTTTCCATGCGCTTCATGGCAGGTCGCGCAGCCATCCTGGAACGCCGGACGGTGCAAAACCTTTTTTGTCTTCGCCATCTCCGACTGGTCCGTATGGCACGTCAGGCAGATTTCCACCGCATTCGTCTTTGGAAGGCCAGGCTGGCGGCTCGCGTGCGGACTGTGGCAATCGGTGCAATCGCTCATTGCCCCCGGGTGCGGCACTTTCGCTACCTCAATCTGCTTGGCCTGCTGGTCGTGGCACATCACGCAGAGGGATTTCACATCCGGCTGCGTCAGCACTACTTTCCCGTCCTTCGCAGGCGCATGGCACACATTGCAGCTCTTGTCGGCGAACGGCGGGTGCAGGAATTGCCGCATCAGTTTCGGGCTGTTCGACTGGTGTGGGTCGTGGCAAGCGAGGCAATTCGCCGTTCCGAATGGCTGGCCAGCATGCGCCTTCTGCAGGTCTTCGCTCTTCGCGTCGTGGCAGTCCAGGCACAACGCCGGAGCGCTCTTGGTCAAATGAAAATCAAACTCCACTTTCCCCGGCTCGCCAGTCTTGTGCGTTACGTGGCAGGTCTCGCAGCCCATGTCGAGCGCCGGGTGCCGGCTGCCCTTCTCCGGAACGTTTAGCCCCGTGTTATGGCAAGTCAGGCAGAGGTTCTCTTTCTGGCCACCCGCAGTGGGCTTGAGTAGTTGGAACTGGTTGTCGCTTTCGTGCGGGTCGTGGCACTTCAGGCAGTCGCGATTGGCGGGCTTGTGAACCGTCCCCTTGATTTCTTCAGGATTCTTATCCGTGTGGCATGTGAAGCACAGCGCGTACGGAGTCGTTGTGATGAGCTTCACCCGGGTCACATCTTTGTTTATCCGGATTTCGTGGCAGCTCATGCACCCGGTTGCGATTGCCGAATGCACCGCCTTCCCTTTGGTCTTGTCCGAGTGGCACTCGATGCACTTGGCCGAATCCGTGTTCTTGTCGAGCGGTACAGGGTGAACGTCCGCCCACACGGGCGCTGCGATTATCACTAAGACGGCAATACACTGAAATACTAGAGAGAGGTACCGAGCGTAGATGGCTACGCTTTCATGCATGCGGCAAGCCTCGTACCGGCTGAGGGGGGAGTGTTCTGGCGCCGTCGATCAGAGGAGTGCTTTTCTGCAAACTCTCTGAACTGTGTTCCCCTGCGAGGGCGAGGGCCGTCGCCAGGACGACGCCGAATACAAATAGGAGAATTACGTAAACCAAGCGATTTGAATGACTTACAGCCTTCAGAGTCATGCTTTCTCCTAGAAGAACATCAGGCATTTGGCTCTCCAGCAGGTCGGTTCAGACAATCGTTCGCTCTGAAAAGCTTTGCATCCCCCATAGAAAATCTCGCAAATATTCACAGTTTCTTGCTGTTCTTGCGATCTACGCGTTAGGGAGAGGTTCTTTGGCATCTCAGTTCGTTTCTGGGGCTTAACCAATCTCATCTACTACATCATTCTGGAACAGGGGATTATGGTGCCGTGACGAGCATCACTATATAAAGTGACGTAGGATACCCAAATCGCGCCAGCGCCGACTCGGTGTGTCATCGTCATCGGAAAGAAATTCAGACTAGCTCTTCAACAAACAAACTGACAGAATGCCACATGCAAGGCGTGACCCAGATCACTGCCATTTGTGGCATGCGGGAGTAGCAGAGAGACGGAATTGTCGGAGATGAAAGAGATCATTGAAGCCGTGACGAAAGGTGGAATCAAGGACTTGATTCCGGTAAAGGTCCAATAT
>CAVVMU010000011.1:0-29928 GCA_963749435.1 uncultured Acidobacteriota bacterium
CCCGTCGCTCTCGCGATCGCGGGCTTGTGTTATCTGTTCAACAGTTTCGCAAACTTCCTTTCACCCTCATTCGCGGCCTATCTGTACCCTTACATTTTGTTCCCCGGTCGTTCGGAAGTATTGCTGGCTCGGTGGCTCGTCGTGATCGGCGTGAACGTGAAACGCTGGCACGAACAGGCCAGCGCAGCGCGGGGACGCCAGTGAGCGCCGCCGTCGATAAGGGATACGGGCCGCCGGATATTGTCCAAGTCGCGGACGTCTCGCGCACCCCGTTTCACCGCTTCGAATGTCTACAATATTTGCGGCCGCCATTCGTCTACAACAATAGATGAACGAGCCAGCGAGGATCGCGGGGATGACCGAGACAGATCGTCAAATCTCCGAGATCGTCGCCGAACAACGATCCCGGCTGCGCAATTTCATCCGCCGGCGTGTGCCCAATCCTTCTGACGCCGAGGATATCGTGCAGGAGGTCTTCTACGAACTGGTGGAAGCCAACCACCTGCTGATGCCGATCGAGCACGTGACTGGCTGGCTTTTTCGCGTTGCGCGCAATCGCATCATTGACCTTCTCCGCAAGAAGAAGCCAGAGGCCTTTAGCGACGCAGCGGTGGAAGGCGAAGGTGGCGAGATGCTCTACATCGAAGACCTTTGGCCATCGCCCGATGCCGGCCCGGACGCGCTCTACCTCCGCAACGTTCTTCACGATGAGCTGGAACTTGCCATTGACGAGCTGCCCGACGACCAGCGCGACGTGTTTGTTGCCCACGAACTGGAAGGACGTAGCTTCAAGGAGATGGCCGCTCAGACCGGAGTGAGCGTCAATACGCTGCTCTCGCGCAAACGATATGCGGTGCTGCATTTGCGCGAGCGGTTGCAGGACATTTACGACGAATTTACGAAAGAATGAGGAGCTGACTATGAGATGGAAGAAAATGATTTTCATTGCTCCGCTGGCGATCCTTGCGATACTGCTCTTTACTTTCATCGGCGGCGAAATCGTCTTGCACTTGTGGAATTGGCTGTTGCCGCCGCTGTTCGGCTTCCGCCAAATCAACTTCTGGCAGGCGCTTGGGCTACTGTTGCTGTGCCGCATCCTGTTCGGCGGATTGGGACGGCACGGTTACAACGGTCGCTCCCGTTTCCGCCGTCGCATGGGAGAGCGCTACAGGCACACGACGCCGGAGGAGCGGGAACGATTCCGGGAGCGCATGCGCGAACGCTTCGGGTTCGGCCCAGCCAGGAGCGAGAACAAAGGCCAATGAAGCCATCTCGGCAGCGCCCGAGACACTGGTCACTTTGGGAAACGAATAAACGGACATTCCAATTAAACTCCCTCCAAAAGGCAAATATGTGCGATATCGCACTGTTTGCTGGGAGCCCCACGCGCACAATTATAATTGGAAGGCTTGCCGTGCCATGCAAAAACCTACAACCGATGAAAAGAAGACGCGCGACCAATTGAAGGCCAAGCGCGATCTATTGCTCGACGAATATTCCAAAAATCCCATGAACACCCGCTTGGCCATTGAAATTAGATTGATTGACGACCAGGTTGCAGCGCTCACCGAACGTCTGGTCGCACAAAGGAAGTCAGGCCTCGACTAGATCGGCGCGTGTCGCTAAGCAGAGCCTGTCGCCGACCAGCTGCCAAGGCTAAGATAGCCCTAAGATGTGAAGTTCAGCCGTCAGACAGCTTGCGAGGGCAGTGGATTGATATATTTGATGAGCAATACCTCGTTGCCCTTCTCATTGTAAATGAGATCGTCCACTTGCTTTTTCGCTAACAACAGGCCGAAGCCGCCTGGTCGGAGACCCTGCTCTTCGCGAACGGCAAAGTGGCTTAAGGGATCTCCGGCCGGACTATTGATTGCGGCGTGTCGGAGCTCTTCAAGCGAGAAGCCCTGACCGGGGTCCTTGACGCGCAATGCGACTGCGCGACTGGCACGGATAAACGAAATTTCCACATAATGGCTCGGGTCGAAATGCCCTCCATGCTCCATTGCGTTCAGGAGAATTTCTCGGAAAGCCGAGACGACGGCTTCCCGGTCTGCTTCAGGAATGCTGGGATCTTTAGCTCCATTCAGGAATTGGATCAAGCGATTTGCGGTTTCAAGATCGCAGCGGGCCGCCAATCTGACCCAAGCGGGCGTCCCCGAGAGGACTTCGATCCCGTCGTCCCAGCAGGGCGAGTCTATGGCTTGACGCACCATATCGACGAGAGCCGCGTGCTCGAAGGGACCAGAAAAGTAACTGAAGGCACCTTCACGCATGGCGTCAAGTACGTCCCCAGGCGTGAACTTGTCGGCCAGGATGATAAGGCGCGCATGAGGACGAGCGGCTCTGATTTTGTGAACCACTTCAAGGTCTTCAGTGCATCGGTTCTTCGATCCCGTAATGATCAGGTCGAACGAATTGGCTGTGACAGTGGTGAGGGCGGCGCAATTGTCGCGGACACGCTGCACACTCCAGTTTTCGCTCGCGAAAACGCCGTCGAGCAGTTCATTAATCTCGCTGCCGGAATCAACCACAAGCGCGATTCTCTGGGGAACCGGGGAGGGAGCGAAAGATGCACCGCTGCATCGTGTCACGGTGGCTCCAAGAAAACTCAGGTTTGCGACAGGGCTGATAGTCTAGCCCAAGACGCGTGAAAACAAATCCCTTTTTAATTCCGCGATTCCTGGCTGCAGCTGTGATCAGCGCGTCGCGGAGCAAGTTCGCGGCTGGAAGCTTGCGAGAGCATTGGTCTCATCTTCAAAACTGGGAATGACATCTAACAAGCGAAACACTTTCAACACATCCAGCACTCGGCCTCGCGGAGACAGCAGCTTCAACTCGCCATCACTACGTCTCACAGAAACGTACATTTCCACGATGATGCTTACGCCAGAACTATCGATGTGCGATAAGTTCACCAGGTTCAGCAACAACTTGTGTTTACCTGTGGCCGTCAAGTCGCGTAGATGCTTACTCAGCAATTCACTCTCTCCCGCGTCGATGGTCGATCTTCCCAGAAGATCCAATATAGTAACGTCGCCGCATTCCCGCATTGAGATTTGAAGTCCCACAATACCCCTTTTTCTCGGATGTTTCTGTGCGGTAGTGGGTTACTTCGTGCTACAGCCAAATAAACGCATGAACTCCAACCATCAGACAAGTTGCAAAATGTCAGTTTCTAATCTTCAAACAGAGTTCAACAGCAGACAAATCTTTTGCAAACCATTCCGTTACCGTCACAGCGCGCAACACGTCCTACTTTTGAAAGGACGTGCTGAAAGGACAAATTGACTATGGGGACTTCAAACCGCGGACTGCTCGTGGAACTGGAGGCGGAGATAGTTGAGCTGGAAGGGGAGATCCCGGACCAAGCAACGCGAGATCGTCTCTTCGCCATCCCGAAGAAACTTTTCACTGAAGCTCAAGACTATATTCGTACAGGGAATGCGCGAGAAGCGCGCCTAACGATCAATTGCGCTTGCAGACTTCTGGAACGGGCAAAGAACGAGTGCAAGAAGTAGAACCCTCCCCTCAGCACGCCCCAATATGAAAAAGTGCGTTTGGGTCAAGCCCGAGCCCGTCGCCCGGATCGAAGACCTGGAATGGACGGAATATCGGAGTGCTATAGCGAAATTGTGCCTACCGACAACTCCGTCCGTATCCATCCGCATTCTTGTGGCACGCTAATCGCAGATCTAGAGTCGATGCGCTTTTCTTGTTGGCAAGCACAGCCGTTTGAGGAGGCCCGGGTAAAAGGGGTTTGTCTTATGTTACACCACTAGATAGCTATAACAAATGATAATTTTGGAGGCGGGGGGAGTTGAACCCCCGTCCGAAAAGCGCTACGCCACGGAGCCTACATGCTTATCTCAGTTCCATTGGTTTCGCCTTCCGCGCTAAGAACGAGCAAGAAACGCAGCCGGCTAGTCCGATAGTTCTCGCCCAAGTCTTACGGACCGAAAGGCTCAGGCCAGCTCACTGTATGACGCTTCTTGCCGGGCCCGTGAGCAAAGCCCGGGGAAGCGTGCGCTTAATTAATTAAGCAGCAAGTGCCAGATTGTTATTGGCAGTTCTAGTTTCCGACCAGTTATGGGCGGTTGGCCCCCAGCATGCCTCCGGGACGCGACAGCTTCCGTCGAAACCGTGTCGCCCCCTTTTCTACTTCTCCATTTTACCACTACCTGCAATCAATTCCCCACTACCGGCTAACTCTCTGGGCCGTTTCAAGCCAACTGCACCTGCACGGCACACTCGCCGCCAGCTTCTTCTCTGCGTTCGGTCCTAACCCATTGACTCTTCACTGATTAAGTACTCCCTCCCCGCAAATTCATGGTCCTCCTATTGCACTCTTTCACCTGTCGACCCAGGCGGAGGTGTGGGAATGCTCGCAAAGCTATTCTCATTTTGGGCCTCGCCGCGAGGACGGTTCTCAGGTTCTCTCTTTCTTTCCCTTTCTCTTGCCTCGCTCGCACACCCCCAAACTTCGCCGGCCGACCTCACCCAGATGAAGATTGAAGACCTCATGAATGTCGAAGTCACCTCCGTCTCGCGCCACGAACAATCTCTGTCGCAAACCGCCGCCGCAATCTTCGTCATCACCGAAGAAGACATTCAACGCTCTGGCGCGACCAACATTCCGACCTGCTCCGTATGGTGCCGGGCGTGCAAGTCGCGCAGATCAACGCTAGCCGTTGGGCCGTCAGCATCCGCGGCTTCAACGGGCGATTCAGCAACAAAGTTCTGGTCATGGTCGATGGCCGAACAGTGTACGTGCCTTCTTTCGGCGGCGTCTTTTACGAAGTTCTCGATGTCCCACTCGAGCAGATTGCACAGATAGAAGTGATCCGTGGTCCCGGCGGTGCCGTTTGGGGAACCAACGCGGTCAACGGCGTCATCAACATCCTCACAAAAAAGGCCGCCGCCACGCCTGGCACAACCATCGTGGCAGGTGGTGGAACCATGGACCGCGCCGCCGCGTTGTTGCAGCAAGGCGGCCAAGCTCGGGGACTCGGTGATTTTCGCGTTTTTGCCAAATACTCCACCGAAGGTAGTCTGCCCGGTCCTGACGGCTCTCCGGCAGAAGACGGCTGGCATATCCTGCACGGAGGGTTTCGCACCGATTCCCAAGTCTCCTCGAAGGACTCACTTTCGCTGCAAGGCGACCTCTATTCTGGGCGAGAAGGTATCTCTACGCCGTTCCAGTTGTACTCCCTGCAGAATGCTCCGGTGGATACCTTCGCGCAGGTGCACTTTAGCGGCGGTTTTTTTCAGACCTCCTGGGACCACCGGTTTTCTGGACGCTCGGACACCACGCTGCTTGTTTCCTATCAGCGCTACGCTCGCACTGACGTCCTCCAGGAAACCAGAGGAACGCTCGACGTCGATTTCCAGCACAATCTTTCTGTCGGCGAACGCCATCAGTTCGTCTGGGGATTCGACTATCGCCATTCCGATTCCCTAACGGAACCGACTTTCGCCGTCTCGGTCGTTCCGTCTGATCACCACACCAATCTCTACAGCGGTTTTGCGCAGGATCAGATCGTCTTGCTTCCCGACCACCTCGCTTTCACCATTGGCGCCAAGCTCGAACACAACTACTACACCGGCTTTTCCATCATGCCCTCCGCGAGAATTGCCTGGACTCCCAGCTCCAAGTCAACTCTGTGGGCCGCGATTTCCCGAGCCTTACGCGCTCCGTCCGACATGGACACAGGTATGCGGGTGGTTGATTCCGTTTTTCCCGGTCCGGGCGGCGTTCCTGTCGAAGTTTTCAACTACGGAAACCCTCAACTCCAGAACGAGAGTCTGCTTGCCTATGAGGCGGGCTACCGCACCCTCTTGCGCAAGGATTTCTCCGTGGACCTGGCTGCCTATTACAACAACTATGACAATCTGGAAACGTGGGAACCTTCCGCTCTCTTCTTCGAAAACACCCCGGCGCCTCCACATTTGGTCATGCCACTGCTCGCGCAAAACATGATGCATGGCGAATCGCATGGCATAGAAGCCTTCGCCAACTGGCAAGTTCTGCCTCGCTGGACCCTTAGCCCTGGCTATGCCTTCGAGCGCATCCATCTCCACCTTGATCCCGGCAGTCACGATTCCATTAGCATCGCCTACGCCGCGGAGAACACTCCCGTCAACTCCGCCCAATTGCGCAGCCACGTCGCATTGCCCCGCCAGTTCGCTTGGGATACTTCGGTGTACTTCGTCGATCGTCTGGTCAACCCTTCGATCGCCTCCTACACTCGGCTCGACACTGGGCTCACCTGGCAATGGAAAGAAAATCTGACCCTCAGCCTTTTCGGTCAGAATCTCCTGCAAGACCGCCATCTGGAGTTCCAGGATTCCAGTCGCAGCATCAATTCGTCGCTCATGCCGCGCGCTGCCTACGGCAAGCTGACTTGGCATTTTTGACCGGGAGCGCCTTTGATCGCGTTTTCCATCTCCGATTCCAGTCTTGCCAAGTCACGACCGCCGGGTCTTTTCACTGCAACGCATTGTCGTGTCCTTTTTCGATTCATTTTCGTGCTCCTCGTTTTCCTCCTTTATCTGCCCGCGCCGATTTCTGTCCACGCACAATCTAGTACCGCCGACGTGACTGTCGCTGCCAATGGCCAGGAAGCTCTTGATGCGCTCTCCCGCAATTCATTCGATTTGGTTCTCATGGACGTCCAGATGCCGGAAATGGATGGACTGACCGCCACCTCCATTCTGCGCGATCGCGAACGCGAACATGGCGGAAACACTCATGTAGCGGTCATCGCCCTGACCGCTCACGCCATGAAAGGCGACCAGGATCGCTGCCTGCTTGCAGGCATGGACGGATATCTCACCAAACCGATCCGTCCCCATGAGCTGGACGAGGTTCTCTCCAACCAACTCAAAACCCGCAACACCGCTTCTCGTCCGACACTCGTTCCCGAACCCATCCCCGGCGAGGCTTGATTCCAGACCAGCGGACCATGCGCGAACACGACAGCCTGGCGACGCTGCTTCTATGCTTAAAATAGGGTTCGCCTTAACCGCCATCCGAAAGGTTGCCATTTTTCATGCCGCTCTCTTTTCTTCGCGCCAACCATGCCGACCTCGAATCCTTGCTTCTTCTGATGCGCCACATGCAGAACGATGATCCGTGGGCCGAGTCCTTTGATGAACTCTGCGTGCGAAACAATCTCGCCGAACTCCTCGACGATCCACGCTATGGCCTCATTTATCTGGTCCGTAAGGAGCGCACTCCCGTCGCCTACCTGGTCATCTGCTTCGATTACAGCTTGGAGTATCGCGGCAAAGGTGCCTGGATCGACGAGTTGTTCGTCGAACCCGCTCATCGAGGGCAGGGAATTGGCACCCGTCTCCTCGACCTCGCCGAAACCGTCTCCCGTGAACACGGCTCGCGGACTCTCCATCTGGAAGTGAACCACGGCAATCGCGCCATCGAACTCTACCGTCGTCGCGCCTTCGTCGATCATCACCGCTACCTAATGACCAAGTGGCTCACACGTTGATTTGCTGGTGCTTTTGTTACGGCCGCCTTCTGAGGCGGGCGCTTTTGGAGTGCGGCGGCTCGCCGCCGCTTTTTCGCCCAGTGCGCCGGCTGCGCCACCCGCGGTTTTCAGGTTCTAGGGCCTTACCTTGCAGCGATCTCGCCTGCCGGCAACCGTCCGTTCTCTGGGATCTCACGCCACACACCCATTGCTGTTTTCAGCACTTCCGCCCCGCCAACCTAAGCACGGATTGGGCACAGCCGCACCCCCAGACCGTTGACGCACCGCCCTTCCCATTCCACAATGACAAATGGGAGAATCCTGGGCAAAACGCCCCGAAATCGGCATGTCACCTGAACCCAATTCGATTGAACAAGCCGTCGCCCGCGCGCTTCGTGACAATCTGGAAAGCCTTCAGCGCACCGGTGAAGCGCTGAACCAGGCTCTCAGCGACGTCGTCGCTGCCTGTGCCAGCAGCCGTCCCACCAACGCCTTGCCTCCCATGCTTCGCGCGCAAACCTCGGCGGCCGCACTCTCCGCTTCCCTTGAAGTCTTGTCGCGCTTCGTGGCTATGGCCCTGCAGCCCGCCCCCCGCAATCCCTTCGAGGAAAAGATTACTCAGGCCATTGGCTCTTTCGTCCCGGAAGCAGCACCGGTTCCCACGCGCCCGGTTTCACCGGTGCCTGAACCGCAGGCTGCCGCGCCAGTACCCGTGGAGCCTGCGTCTGACGTTGCGCCCATCGTAGAACCATCCGCTCCTGTAGAATTGGAAGCACCGGAAGTTGCGGTTGCATCGGACCCCGCGTTCGATACCAACCAGTTAACTCCTGAGGAACAAGAGCTGCACCGCCGCGCAAATCGCGTGGCCAAAGTTTCGATGCAGGATATTAAGATGTTACGTCCGGAACAGGTTAAACTGGGCCGCGAACACAGAGACATCTGCATTCGATTGAAAGACGACATTGAGAAAGCCCATCGAGAATACGATCGCAGATTCAGACCCATCATGGACCATCCGGTCGATTACTTTTATCGCTGGATGGTGGAAATCCTCGCCGACGGGGATTCCTCCGCGCTCGGCGAATATCCCTACGCCACAACCAGCAAGTCTCGCTAGAGGTTTTTCCGTAGACAAGCGCTGGGAAGGCACGGCTTCAGCCGTGCCGAAAAAGTCTCGAAGAGATCGGGCTTTGGCCTCCCGGGCCGCTGCGTTTTCTAGCACTCCACGCGGTCGTTTGGGCGCTGCTCTTCTGGTTTTCTGTCTTCTCCTCGCTGGGAGCTTCGACGCTCTCGCGCAATCTCCCCAGCATAAGAAGAAAAAGTCCGTTAAGCCAAAGTCCCCCGCGTGCCGCGTCGGCTGCAAACCGGAAACCACTACGCCCAGTCTCGACGCCTCCACTCCGGAAGACGCCGCGCTGCAGAAAGAGCTGGCTCCTCTCGCCCGCGATCTTCATCACGGCGTACCCGGCGCCTACGACAAGGTCGCTGCGTTCGCCAACAAAAACGCCTCCAGCGTTTGGGGAAAACGTGCTGCCCTTGCGCTAGGCTACGACGACTTCACGAAGGCTCGCTGCGCGCAAGCGCTCGCTTGGCTGCAGAAAGCCGATGGCGACGGGCTCTTGAAGGAGTACACCCTCTACTGGACTGCGGAAAACGAACGCGCCCTGCAGAAAAATGCGCCAGCGGCTCAGGATTTCGCCACTCTTTTGAAGGATTTTCCAAACACGGCCCTCAAGGAGCAGATCCTCGAAGCCTACGTTCCCACCACGATTTCCATCGGCCGTCCTCTGGAGGGCCTCGAGGCTCTCGCCGCCTATCCTCCCGCATCCGCCAAGCCCGCTCTTTTGCTCGTTCGTGCTCGCGCCAACGAAGCCGCCCGCAAACTCGCTCTTGCTGTCAAGGACTACCAGACTCTCTATTACAAATTTCCTCTCTCCGATGAATCGAAAGATGCAGCCATCGCACTTCCTCGTTTGAATAAGGATTTGCGCAGCGAATTCCCTTACGCCACCGCCGAGCTTCAGGACCAGCGCGCTCAGGATTTCTACGACGCGCACAAATGGAAAGAAGCGCGCCTGGAATACGAAAAGCTCGCTGCCATGCTCAAGGATGCTGCCAATCCCACCCGTCAACGCGCCATGGTTCGCGCCGCTGAGTGCCGTCAGCATCCCAAACCTGCTTCCTCGTTGTTTACAAAGCTGACCGTCGGCGATCCGGAAGCCGATGCCGAGCGTCTCTTCGATCTCTCTCAGGCTTATCGCTCGCAAAAAAATGAAATTGCCATGCTCACCGCGATCGAGGACCTCGCGCAAAAATATCCGAAATCCCATTGGACCGACGAAGCTCTCATGGCCGCCGGCAATTATTATTGGGTTCAGCTCGAACGCCCCAAGGCCATTGGCTACTATCAGCGCATCCTGGATTCATTTCCCGAAGGAAAGAACGCCTACAACGCCGAATGGCGGGTTGCCTGGCTCGCTTACCTGGAACATCAACCCTATGCCGGCGACAAAATCACCGTTTTCCTGCGCAAGTATCCTGTTTCGTCCGGTGCCGACAACGCGCTCTATTGGCTAGGTCGCGATGCCGAACGCAGCGGCAATCCCGCCCATGCGCGCGCTTTCTACCGCAAAGCCTCTGACCGTTTCCCGACCACCTACTTTGGACAGCACGCCGCCCAGCGCCTTGAAGTCCTCGGCCCCGGCGAAGAAGACTCCTCTGATTTCCTTGCGCAAATTCCTCCGGCGCCTCCACTCCGTCCATTCGACGAACCTATCGCTGCCAGCGTTGCCGAGCGCTGGAATCGCGCGCAAGCTCTCCGCACCATCGCCTTTGATGCTTCCGCCGAACTCGAACTGAAAGCCGCCTTCGCCACCACGAACTCGCCGCGATTCCTGGTCGAAGCCGCGCAGGCCGCTTTTGATGAGGGGCACTTTGCGGCAGGCATGAACTATGGACGCTTGGCCGTTCCGAATTTCGAAGCGCGCAAGTTCAACGAAGTTCCCGTCAGCGTCTGGAAAGTCTTATTCCCATTCCCCTACGAGTCCACGCTCCGCCGTGAAGCGGAACGCAACGATTTCGATCCCATGTTCGCCGCGGGCCTCATTCGCCAGGAATCCACCTTCCAGGCGGACGTCGTCTCCTACGCCAACGCCATTGGCCTCATGCAGATTCTTCCCAAGACCGGCAAGATTCTCGCCAAGCAGCGCAAAATCCGTTACACCAAAGCCTCGCTGTTCGATCCCAACATCAACATTGAACTCGGCATGCTCTACATCGCTGATCTCACTCGTTCCACCGGTGGGCTCGAATACGCGGCCGCCGCTTACAACGCCGGCGAAGATCGCATCGCCCTCTGGAAATCCGAGCGCTCTTACGACGAAGTCCCCGAACTCGTCGAGTCCATCCCCTTCACGCAGACTCGCGAGTACGTCCAGATCGTCCTTCGCAACGCCTCTATGTATCGCCAAATCTACGGTGATTCCCCGAAAACCACAGTCTCCGCCGCCACCCGCTCCCGCTAACCGCTTGCCATTTTGGGGTGCGACGGCTGGTCGCCGCTTTTCCGCTCTCACGTTCTGCCAATGCTCATTTCGACGCACACGTGTCCCGAAGCTGTCATCCTGAGGCCCGTCGTGAGGGCCGGAGGATCTCAACCGTTCCACCCGCCACGCGCACGCCGTGCAACCTGCCTCCAGATTTGAAATCCGATAACCCTTACCCTCTTTCACATCTCCACTGCCTCTCCGCTCTCAACAATCCGCAGCTCTTTGTTACAATACCGTCCCATGCCCACTCCCGAGAGCAACGTCACTCACGTCGCGCGCCGCCTGCTGTCCGGCAAGGCCGAGCAATTCACCGAATCCGTCATACGCGAAATGACGCGCCTGGCCATGAAGCACAATGCCGTCAATCTCTCGCAGGGCTTCCCCGATTTCGCTGCACCCATGGAAGTGAAGGAAGCCGCGCGCCAGGCCATCTCTGACGACATCAATCAGTACGCCATCACCTGGGGTGCCAAACCGCTGCGCGATGCCATCGTCGAGAAATTTGCGCGCACTCAGCACGTTTCCTACGATCCCGAGCGCGAAATCACCATCTGCTGCGGCTCCACGGAAGCCATGATGGCTTCCATGATGGCCATCATCAATCCGGGCGACGAAATCGTGGTCTTCGAACCCTTCTACGAAAATTATGGCCCCGACGCCATCCTCTCCGGTGCCACCCCGCGCTTCGTCAAACTCCAGCCGCCCGATTGGACCTACGACGAAAGGGAACTGGCCGCCGCGTTCGGCCCGCACACCAAAGCCATAATCCTGAACACGCCCAACAATCCCACCGGCAAAGTTTTCTCCCGCGCCGAACTCGAATTCATCCGGGATCTTTGCGTTCGCTGGAACGCTTTCTGCATCACTGACGAGATCTACGAGCACATCCTCTACGACGGCAACGAGCATATCTCCATGGCGCGCATCGCCGGCATGCGCGACCGCACCATCGTCATCAACGGCATGTCCAAAACCTACAGCGTTACCGGCTGGCGCGTCGGCTGGGCCCTCGCTCCGCCGGACGCCACGCAATCCATTCGCAAGGTTCACGACTTCCTCACCGTCGGCGCCGCTGCTCCCTTGCAACAAGCCGGCGTCCTCGCGCTGAAGCTGCCGCAAACCTATTACGACAATCTCGCCGCCACCTACGCCAAAAAACGCCAGCGCCTTCTCACTATTCTGGAATCAGCCGGCTTCACCGTCTACAAACCTCGTGGCGCCTACTACATCATGACCGATACTTCGCGCCTCAAACTCCCTGCGCAATATCGCTCTGCCACCGAATCCGCCGACGTCAGTTTCGCGCGCTATCTCGTCGAACAAGTCGGTGTCGCCTGCGTCCCGGGCTCCAGTTTCTACAACGATGCCCAAGACGGCGCCACGCAAGTCCGCTTCACCTTCTGCAAGAAAGAAGAAACCTTAGCCGCCGCCGAAGGCCGCTTCGCGAGTCTGCACAGCTAGCCCTCAAAACATTCGCCGAATAACACGCCACGGCTCTGCGTTGCGTCCTTTGCCTTCTGTGACGAGGGGAAGATCATTGCGAGAGCGGCTAGATCGTTTGAGTATCTATCATGAGATACCCTGTGATTCTTCAGCGCGAAAGTGACGGAGGCTATGTAGCCACGGTCCCCGGGTTGTCTGGTTGTATCTCGCAGGGCGACTCCCGCGCAGAAGTCAAGAACACGGAAGAGCCTCTCGTGAAGCCATGGAAAATCTTCCTGCTGCTCTTGGCCGCAGAGCTTCTCGCCCTCGGCCTCTACGGCGTGCGCCTGATGTGCGCGGATTTAGCACCGCGACCGAGCCTCTTATCTCGAAAAAGCCAGGGCTCGCACCGCGCGCAACTTGTCCGTCCCGCGCAAGGCCCGCCTCGAAGCAAACCCGTGGAAGCCTACTCCTGTGGCAAACGTCACCATCCCACTTTTCTCGTTGTGTTACACTCCGGCTGAAGAGGGAAGGGAAACAAATCGTGCCCCTGCAAATATCACTGATCCCTGCGGAAACCAAACTCCTTGCCAACACCGACGGCGAATCCTTCGACATCTCCGCCAGCGCTTCCCGCACGTTCCTGTGCATATTGAAAATCACCGACCAGATCGAGCAGGAATCTCTCGACGTCTCCATCTGGGGTTCCGCTGACGCGCAAGACTTCGGCAAAAAGCCGCTTCTGAAGCTTCCTCAGCAATTTTATCGCGGCACCACCAAGATTATTCTCGACCTTTCGTTCCGGCCGGAAGTGAAATTCCTGCGCGCCAAGTCGGAGCTGAATCGCTGGGGCCGGGTCGCACCCACGCCCATGTTCGTCGCCAGCCTCGACCTCGAGGAAATCCCTCCGATGTCTCGCGACACCCCCACCAAGCGCGCCGTCCTGACCCCGCGCTAACCACGAGATTTTTGTTGCTTCCACTCGCCCCCGCGGGAGCACGTTCTTGGGGTAGCAGTGCGTTCGGTGTTTTTTGGTCTCGATCAGACAGCCGCGCCTTTTGCGGCTCGAAGTGGAGGGCCTGGCAACATCTCTAGACAGAGTTATCCCTCTGGCAGGATGCCGCTTTTTCGTGTATGTTCTTCGGTAAATTTTACGCGCAGAAATTTTAAGGGGTAGGAGACCGACGGTCGGTTGCCCTGTGGTGGTTAGTCTCCTACCCCGCGAGTGGTCTTGCTTGTATAGACGATAGTTCCCTCAGAAATGTTTCTCGGTTCCCGAAAGAAATTTGGTAAAAAATTTGTCACCGAACCGCGTGTTCACGTCCGGACACTCATTGCCCACTCCTTGAATATGTATCTACTTTGTTTTCTCATGGTTACGTCTGTGTTGAAGCTAGACCTCTACCCTATCCAGGTATCTTGCCACTGCGGCCTTCCACCGGAACTTCTCCGTAATTGCCTGCTGCAGCGACTGCGCCGCCGCAGGCTCCCCGTGCGTCAAGTACACCTGCTTCGGGGGCACTTGCAATCCCGTCAGCCACCGTAGCAATTCACTTTTCCCCGCGTGCGCGCTCAATTGCCCCATCTCCACGATCTCGGCGAGTACCGGCACCATCTTCCCGTACAGGCTGAGCGTCTTGGCTCCCTCCTGCAGCGCCCGCCCTCGCGTTCCTTCGGCCTGAAATCCGCCCAGAATCACGCAGTTCCTCGCATCGCTCAGCCTTTGCGCCAGGTGGTGCAGCACGCGTCCCCCCGTAACCATGCCGCTCGCCGAAATGATGATGCACGGTGTCTTCACGTTGTTGATGCTCTTCGATTCCTCCACGCTCCTCGTCAGATGGAACTCGTGCACGCTCAAGGGATCCCCGCCGTTCTGCTCATCCCGCGCGAACTGCAGATCGTGATCTTCATTGTGCTTTAAATAAAGTTCTGTGGCGCTCAGCGCCATCGGGCTGTCCACATACACCGGCACTTTCGGTACGCGCTGTAGGTTTTCCAGTTGTCGCAGGTAGTACATGAACGTTTGCGTCCGCCCAATCGCAAATGCCGGGATCACGATCGACCCGCCGCGCTTCACCACCCGGTTGACGATATCGCCTAACACTTGCAGCGGATCCCCCGCCTCGTGCTCCCGGTCCCCATACGTCGATTCGCACAACAGCACGTCGATCTGCTTGGTCACCGGCGGCACCGGGTCGTTCAGGATGGGCTGATCGTACCTGCCAATGTCCCCGGAAAAGACCACCACCGTTTTATTGCCATTCTCATGGATCGTTAATTCTAGGCTCGAAGAACCCAGAATGTGCCCCGCGTCGTACGACTCGATGTGGAATTCCGGCGAGATATCGAATCCGGCGTTGCGCGGCATGGGACGCAACAACCGCAGCACCGGGTCTACGTCATCGCTGGTGTACAGCGCTCGCGGCTGCGCGTGCTTGCTCCACTTATGCTTCTGAGCATCCTGCGCCTCTTCTTCCTGCAGGTGCCCGGAATCCTTCAGGAGAATCTCCGTCAACTCAATCGTCGCCGGATTCGCATAAATCGTCTTGTTATATCCGTCGCGCACCAGCACCGGCAGCCACCCGGTGTGGTCCAGATGCGCGTGGGTCAGCACCAGGTAATCAAACGTCTTAGGATCGATCGGCAGCGGATTCCAGTTCCGCTCCTTCAGGTCATCCGTGCCTTGGAACAATCCGCAATCGACCAGCAACTTCTTGCCTGCCGCTTCCACCAGATATTTCGATCCCGTTACACACCCAGCGGCGCCCAAAAATGTCAGTTTTGCCATGATATCTGCATTCTACTCGAACTTGCTCTCGTCGCCGCACTTTACTCCTTATGTTTTTCCAAATATTCATTCACCGCTTTCTCCCACTCCGCGCCCGCACTGCGATCTTGTTCCGCCAAGCGTCGCACATGCGTGTCAGCTTCGGCATTCAGCGCGCTGCGGTCGTACGCCACTTCGACCCGCGTCTCGTTTCCTCCTGGCGTCAACCGCAGCGTAATCACGGTGGCCAGCGCGTCAGGGATTACATACACATACTGCACTCGCCCATTCTGTAGATCGAACTCCGTGTTCACCCACACCGATGCCAGATGACCGTGCGCTACCGTGAACACCATTCCTTGCGCATCCTTCGCGGGTAGTGGGTAGATAAACTGCGGCTCCCACTTCGCTGACCACAAGCGTTCCTTGTCCGCGCCGAACAGCGGTGCCACTCTCTCCATCGGCGCGCGCGCAGTGAAAACAAACTTCTCTTCCGTATGCGCTCGACCTGTGCCGCTCATCGTTTCACCACCATGCGTGTTGTGCAGATGCATTGCGGCCCTTGGGAGTAACCCTACAACGGCCCCGCACACCGCCCCGACAACGAACAGCCATGGCCCTTTCATGAACCCCTCTCTTTCAGCTTGTGGCTGTCGCTGGCGTGCAACGTCATTCCATAAATCTTCTTCAACTCCCCGATCTGCGCCAGCGATTCCTTTCCAAACGGTGTTTTACCCTCGAATGCATGCAACACGATGCCTTCCAACAAATCCCCCAAGGTGATGTCCTTCAACTCCGCGAAACCTTTCAACACCTTCAGCAGCCGCTTCTCGATGCGAACCCCGGTTTGTACTCGTTCAACCTCGATCATCTTCCCTCCGGTGTACATAGGTACATATGTATCAAAGTACCAGACACCCGTCAAGCACCATTACACGGTGTGCTAGACGTGTCGCCCTAGTCGGAGGCGAAACCCGTTCCGCTGTGGGCTTTTTCGCTTTCTTGAATGGTCATCTCGACCGCAGCGCCGCGTCTTTGCGGCACGGAACGGAGGAACCGTGGCAAGATTTCAGCTTACGAAATAAGAACAGGGCGAGCTTAGCAGCCCGCCCCGCTTGTGTTGCCTAACTTAAAACTTAAACTGATATAGCAACTTCGAACTTCCCTCAGTCTGCCGCGCTGGTCGCCAACTTCTTGCCGGCCACCGCTTCCACGTCCAGCCCTAGTCCCTTCGCCACTCCGGTTCCATAAGCTGGATCGGCCTTGTAGAAATGCTGCACCTGCAGCTCCTGTATTCGCCGCGGCGTTTGTTTCAGGCTGCCCACGATGTTTGCGATCAGACGCTGCTTCGCGTCCGTCGTCATCAACCGGAACAAATCCCCTGGCTGCGTGTAGTAATCCGCGTCGCTGCGATGATCGTGCCGCGCCACGGTTCCGCTCAGCTCTTTCGGCCGCTCCACGTATTTGTTGTCTTGCGTCGGTCCACCAAAGCTGTTGGGTTCGTAGTTCACCGCTTGGCCGCCGTTACCGTCGAAGCGCATCGCGCCGTCCTTGTTATACGTGTGGTACGGGCACCGCGGCTTGTTCACCGGCAGGGAATCATAATTCACGCCTAGCCGGTAGCGGTGCGCATCCGGATAGGAAATCAGCCGCGCTTGCAGCATCTTGTCCGGCGAAAATCCCATCCCCGGCACCACGTTCCGTGGTTCAAACGCCGCCTGCTCCACCTCCGCGAAATAATTCTCCGGATTGCGGTTCAATTCCAGCTCCCCGACTTCATGCAGCGGATAATCCTTGTGCGGCCACACCTTCGTCAAGTCAAACGGATTGATGTGATAGGTCTCCGCACCCTTTTCCGGCATGATCTGCACCGACACCTTCCACTTCGGGAAGTCTCCCCGCTGGATAGCCTCAAACAGATCCCGCTGCGCGTAATCCGGATCGATCCCGCGCATTTCGTTGGCTTTCTCGCCGGCGAAGTTCTTGATTCCTTGCTTGGTCTTGAAGTGCCACTTCACGTAGAACAACTCATTTTTATCGTTGATCAGGCTGAATGTGTGGCTGCTGAACCCGTCCATGTGCCGGTAGCCGTCCGGGGTTCCCCGGTCGCTGAACAAAATCGTCACCTGGTGCAGCGATTCCGGTGAAAGCGACCAGAAATCCCACATCATCGTCGGCGATTTCAGATTTGTCTCGGGACCCCGCTTCTGGGTATGAATGAAATCTCCGAACTTCAGCGGGTCGCGAATGAAAAACACCGGCGTGTTATTGCCGGTCATGTCCCAATTGCCTTCTTCGGTGTAAAACTTCAGCGCGAATCCCCGTGGGTCGCGTTCCGTGTCCGCCGAGCCCTTCTCCCCGCCCACCGTCGAAAATCGGATGAACGTCGGCGTCTTCTTTCCGACTTCCGAGAACAATTTTGCGGTCGTGTATTTTGTGATCTCTTTGCTCGTGCACACAAAATGGCCGTATGCTCCCGAACCCTTCGCGTGTACCACTCGCTCCGGAATGCGTTCCCGGTTGAAGTGCGCCATCTTTTCAAACAACAGAAAATCTTCAAACACCACCGGTCCGCGCGGTCCAACCGTCAGCGAATTCTGGTTGTCGCCCACCGGACGTCCGGCATCCGTTGTCATTACGTTCTTCTTTTCTTCAGCCATACCTTCCTCCTCAGTTCGATCAACCGGGTTAACAAGTTTTTCTTGTCTGCCGAGTTTTAGACCTGGCCTTACGGCCTGGGGGATGCCGTTGCGTGATGTTCTGCTGCAAGGGATACCCCACCCCGCTGAGGTTAGCGGCCCCGCTCCTATACGTCCAATACATACATCGGATACAATGGATAGGCATGGCCTATATCGCCAGGCGGTCGAATTAAAAAGCTTCTTTTTCTTGATATCTGATATCACTTCACTTCATTGACGGTTGATCGTTTACCACCATGGAACTCCAGCAACTTCGCTACTTCTGCGCCGTCGCCGACACCAACTCCTTCTCCCGCGCGGCCGAGCAGTGCCACGTCTCGCAGCCTTCCCTATCCCAGCAAATCCTCAAGCTCGAAGATGAACTTGGCGCTCGCCTCTTCGACCGCCTCGGCCGTTCTGTACGCCTTACCGAACTCGGCAAGGCCTTCTTGCCGCGCGCTCGTTCGGTTCTCCACGAACTCGCAGCCGCGAAAGGCGACGTCGTCGAGCGCCAGCAGTCCATCGGTGGTCCGCTAACCATTGGTGTGATTCCGACCGTCGCGCCATATTTCCTTCCGCCACTTCTCGCTTCCTTCTCCCGCAAATTTCCCCAGGTGCAACTCACCATCGCCGAGGAAATCACTCCCATCCTGCTCGACCGTCTCCGTGGCGGCTCCATCGATCTTGCCGTTCTCGCGCTGCCCATCCGCGGCAACGACTTCGAATCCTTCCCCATCCTCACCGAACGCCTTTTCGCCGCTCTCCCCAAACATCACAAACTCGCCCGTCGATCCTCTGTTCGCCTCGCCGATCTGCGTCTCGACCCTTTTCTTCTCCTCCGCGATGGACACTGCTTCCGCGAAACCTCCATTGCCGCCTGCGACCGCGCCCGCCTCCACCCTCGCATCGTTTTTGAAAGCGGCCACTTTTCCAGTCTCCTCGCCATGGTCGGTGCGCACATGGGGGTCTCGATCGTCCCGGAAATGGCCGTCGACAAATCCGCGCCCTGCCGCTTCGTCCGCATCGACGACCCTCACGCCACTCGCACCATCGGCGCGGTTCTCCTTCGGGGACGCTCCCTCACCCGTGCCCACAGCGCCCTCCTCGCGCACCTCCGCACCAATCGGCCATCTCACGGCACCACCCAGACCACCTAGACCGGCTGGATATACGCTCTCTTCAATGGTTGTGCTAGAATTGAATTCTCTTCACGGTGGGGCCGTGGCGCAGTTGGGAGCGCGCCTCGATGGCATCGAGGAGGTCGTGGGTTCGAATCCCATCGGCTCCACCAACTTTTTTATTATCAGTTACTTACGCAGAGTTAAGTGGTACTGGCACCGCTTGCGCCGCCAGCGCATGCGAACACTCTTTCGGCGCGCTTCGCGTTTGCTCACCTCCATAGCTTTTCCCTAGACGTACATCGTTGTGCGAATGTTGGCGTGGCGCATGCGTTCCTGCTGCACTTTCGTCACACAAGAACCGAACAGTTTCATGTGCCGTACTCGCACATGTGCCCGGCCGCTTGGATGAAGCTGTTTGCAGCCACCCGCTCGAAGCGAGAGTTCAACAATCCAGTATCATTTGAGTCGCGTCGAGCGCCGTCATCGACCGGGAGTGGGTGGTGCCGAACATCGAGCGGTGGGTTCGTCGGGTCTGCGTTTAACCTCAGCGTGCCGGAGGAGCTCGATACGTTGACGATGTGTGCCGCCCGGCCGCCAACAATCACCTTCGGGCTCTGTTGTTATCGAAGTAGCTCAGCGTGGCCTAGGCCGCGACGCCGGCCATTTTGCGAAGACGATCATTCGCGAAATACTGGGCCTGGCCTTCTTCAACAGCCTGCAGAACGAGGCCGGCGACGAATTCGGGCTTGTCACCCTCGGCGTAATGAGCCGAGGGTCCGCCGCCTGCTGGATTGCCCATCCTGTTCTTGCCGAAGTTCGTCGCCGTGATGAATGGGTAGATTTCGCTGACGATGATGCGGTCCTTTTCCAACTCGGCGCGTGCGGTGAGACTAAAGCCAAGCAATGCACGCTTCGAAGCCGAGTACACGCTGTATTGAGGAATGGTCATGAACGCGGTCCCCGAATTGATGTTTACGATGCTTCCGCCACCCTGGGCTCGCATCACCGGAATCACGGCCTGCATCGCGACAATCGGTCCCAACACATTGAGATGGAAGATTTCGTCAAACAGGGCGGGATCGATCTCTTCTATTGCGGCTGCATAGCTACGCCCTGCATTATTTACGAGCCCGTCGACGCGGCCGTAATGCTGGTGCACGGCACGTACGGCTTCCCGCACTCGATCAAACTGCGTCATATCCACCGTGAACGGCAAGCTGCCTGGAAGCTTCCGGGCCAATTCTTTCAGCGCATCGGTGCTGCGAGCGAGAAGGGCGACTTTCGCGCCGCGATCAGACAGAGCAATCGCCGTCGATAGCCCTATCCCCGACGAAGCGCCGGTCACAATGAATACGCGATCTTTGATTTCCATCGTTTGATCCTCCCAATTCCATTTCCACGATGTTATGGGATTTCTGGATACCCTCGCGACATTTTTCCACCACGTGACCTCCTCCGCCGCGTCCAGCAGGTAGAGTCAACGTGCATGAATTTGCGCATTCGTAAAGGCCACAGCCAAAGCCTTGCTAATCGGCTCAGGATTTCCAGCTCTTTCGGAAATCTGAATTAAGTCGTGCCTATCCTTCTCCTTCATAAACGGAAGGCAGGCGAAAAACAGACAGACCGAACTTTGCCACTTTCTCGGCAATATGCACCCGACGCCGGGACGCCAAAATCCCCACACCCTATCAAACAAAGACAGGATTCCATTGAATGCAGACGGCTTGATTGTTTGAAGGTATCCATGGCTGGAATTGCAGGATTGGCAGCAGCAGCCACGGTTATTTTCTCTCATGGCTCTGCATGTATTCCCGCTAAAATCACAACCAAAATCTATCTTTGCAGTCTTCTCAGCAATAGCCTCGCGCTCTTCCCAGGTTTCGCCGAAATCAGGCGTATCGGACATTTTGCTCTGCAATTCAGCACGGTCACAAGAAGATGGGAAACGCATTAGACGGAGACAACTCCGACAAGTTACCTTGCTGCGGTCTTCCGTGGCGTTTTCTGGCAGCGGGGAATCGTATCGCAAGGAAACCCTTACGGAGTTCCCACACAGCGCACAGAGGGACCACACGTCACGGATTTCCAGGCGGGCACGCTGCACCAAATGTATGACCTTGCTCATAGAAGCGTCGATTTTACCACCCCGGAGCCACCACTTCCCCTGTACATGCCACGCCTAATCAATCCCTCTCGCTCTGCCCTCACCATGTCGCGATTGATGCTCCGGGGTCAGCTCTCGTAATTTTTTCCGGCGCTGTTTGTCCTGCCCCTCTTCTCCTTCTCCAACTCTTCCAGATACCAGTTCCGAATTCGTTCTTCCTCGGCCTCGACCGCGTGCATCTTCGCGAGCCACGGCAGGTCTTTCGCGACCTCTGCCGCAATCTCAGCAGCACGTTTGCGCCAGCGCGCATCGTCCTTACGGTCCCATCGTTCCTTCGTCAGCCGAAGCCGCTCCAAGTACCGAAAATTGTCCAAAAATCGGCATCGTCAAAAGCAGCGTGAATGATTGAGGACGTCTCGTTTTGCCTTGTTCACATAGCTTCGAATAGTGGGGAGGCCACCCGTCCAAGCGTATTTGGGAAAGGAAAGTTTAAGAAATAATCCAGGGAGGAATCTAAAGCACTCATGCGGCAGAGGCCACTTCGATACTTCGTTCATTGCGCCAGCTCTTCACCGGATTGTTCGCGCACCATATACTCGGCGTCCCAATCCGGCCAGTTGGGTCGGCTTGCCCAGTCTGTTTCTCGTGCTGCCCATGCTCCTTTGCGGCGCGAATCATCGCTTGGGCAAGGTCGCGCGCCGACGCATACGTCGTGTTGCCTGTAACGCGCCTGGGAAGCCGCTTCGTAACTTCGCAGCAACCAGCCGTTGCCGTCGGGATCGCTGAAAGAAACGAAGGAGTGGTAGCTGAGATGCTCGGGTTGTAGCCCGCTGACTCGCACGCCGATGCCGGGAAACCTGCAAGCCGTTCCGGTCTCACAGTGAAATACCTCGCTCGCGTCAACACCGTGTGCGATAAGTTGTTTGCGTGCGGCCTCGATGTCAGAGACGGCGAGGAGCATTCCCTGGGCCGAACCGGGTGCGACCGATGTTAGGTTCACGCCGAATTGGATCGAGCTGCCGGAGCCAGGAGGCGTGAACTGGACCAGACGGAAGTTTTCACCGGCGGCGCGGTCGGCGTCGAGCCGCCACCCAAGCCTTGAGTAGAATTCCTTTGCGCGGTCGACATCCGAAACGGGGATGACCACCACCTCCAGCTTCATATCGAGATCTGCAACGCTCGTGCTTTTCGTCTCTTCGTTTTTGCTTACTTCTTTCGTGCTCATTGCGGACTCCTGTCTTGTGGGGATGACGGCCGTCCTCATAGCGCTGAAGGATCGAGGCAGCGCGGCGATCCCGTGGGTAGATGAAAAAATGTCCTGCTTGAGGGGCACCTTACGCACCCTCAATGATGCGAAAGGCGCGTTCCGCCCCGGAACCGAGTGCCTGAAGCTCCCTGTGTACGCCTCGCTTTCATGGGCGGCGAGGGCAATCTCGTAGCTGTCAAATTCAACAAGTAACGGTGCTGCATCAAGCCCGTCTCGCTACCCTTGACCGTATGGTTAAAAATGCGCCGGCCATAGTTAGCGCGGCCCAGTTGAGGGTTTTGCTCACTGCCCTCGTCAACCTCAATCCCGAGTTCGCCGAGGATGTCGCAGCCTACATCGTCGGCGACGACGAGAACAGCCAACAGACGGCGGACGAGGTTTTGGCATTGACCATTGCCGCTCTTCCCGACGACAAGCTCACCGGCTTGGCCCTTCCGCTTGTCTTCACGGATCACACCGCAATTCCGCGCGAGGGAGAAGTCGATTTCCTGGCGGAGACCGAAGCCGCCTTCGCCGCGCCGTAAACCAAGAAAGCCAGCAAACAAAAAAGGGTCGAGACGCCGAACCGCGCCAAAGCGTTGCCAAAGGAAAACTCGGCAAAAAAGAAAGTCGCAGCCTAAACAGCGGCGGGAGTTAGACGAGCTCCGGCTGCCAACTAGAGTTTGTCAGGGAGCTGCACTTCGCAGCCCCCATTTTTGTGGGCTACCGCTCATACCGAACTGCGGGGCGTTTCCTCCCCGCGCCCCCTCCCTGGGTTCCGATCATCGCCGAAGGCAAGCACAGCTACGATCCCGAATACCAGCTGCCCACGGAAGCGCCCTGATTCCCAACTTCATTCTCAAGCGTCGCTTCCCGCGTACTTCTTGGCCGGGCGCGGCATCGGCGTCACCCCTACCTGCTCCTCCGGCGTATACGGCGCTCCATAATACGGGAAATCCTTGCGAATGCGCCCGCAGTCGGGAGCAAGTCCATCGACAAGTGGCGTGTTGGCCGCCAGCGTCAACATCACATCCATCGCATCGTCACCCAAGGCGCGCCCATTGAAGCTGCCCACCTCAAACGCCGCCGGGGTTCCAAGCTCGTAGGGCAATGTATTCGGGCAAAGCCGCCCCGCAATCTGCTTCCCGTACTCAGCCGGATTCGGCGCCGAGCCTGCATAGGTCGTCATCTTCTCCGCAAAATCCGCGATCGACTTCGCGAAACGCTCTAGATCTTCAGACGGAACCGACGCATTGAATTGTTCTTTCACCTCTTGATCGCTCGGGTCGTTCAGGAAGAGATGCGTAACCATAGGCAGCCCCCAACGCGAAACTTGTACCTCCGGCGCATGGCCAAAGAGGGAGATCGTCGCCCATGCGTTGATTTTTCCCTTCCCAATCAGCTCGCTCGGCACCTCCAGCACAATCGCCGTAACATTCCGCCTCGCAAAGGGATTCTGCTGATGCAGAAAGGCGTCCCCATCGTAGCGCTGGTCCTTATAGAAAGCAGTCATAAATGTGCGGAATCCAGCATTTGCCGCGAATAGCTCTGGAGCAATCCCAACATACGCACGAAGATCCGAATCAGCCGCGACCGAACCGGTTTCACCCTCAACCAGACTCTCTCCGCCGTCACCACGAAGAGCATCGTCACCCGTCGCCTTCCGCACCACAAACGGCTGAATGTGAGTATGCTCACTGCCATCTCCGTGTCGTGGTTCACCAAACCTGAACTTGAACGTAACCTCTTCCTTGGCATCTCCGTTCAGGTCGAACCGGAACGCGTAGAGCCCTTCTGGATGAAGCGTATCCGGAGCCGATAATCCCACATCCGGATTCACGGTCATCGCCATCACCGTCTTGCCCGAGGGGCCGTCAAATAAATAAAAGTCGCAGAGGTTGAGGCTCGGATCTTCCTTCGCCAGTTTGGTATCGAAATGATGTGACATAGGTTTCCTCTCTCCCAATCCGTTATTGATGCGTATCCGTGTCATCGTCGTCCGCCTGCCCGAGCGTAGGCAGGTACCTGCCGAAGTTCAATTCGAAGTCGCTCGGAACGCCGTAACCGATATTGCGGATCTTGGCACGGCGCGCCTGTGCACTGGGCAAGGCCAGCATTGGGAAGAACAAGTCGTTGCTCGACTGAAGCTCGGCAGCTGTCGGCGTCCCGAACCGATTGACCTGGGCCTTCGCCGCGGCCAGCGTTTCACGGTCGAACGAGGTCAGACGCTGGGCGAGCGCATCGACAAACGAGTCGAGGTCGCCATCGTCCAGCGTGCGGTTCACCCAGCCATAGCGCTCGGCGATATCAGCATCGAAATCGTCGCCGCTGAGGACGATCTCAAGTGCGCGCGAGCGGCCGACCAAGCGCGGGAGCCATTCCAGCGCTCCGCCGCCCGGGACCAGTCCGACGCCGACCTCGGGATTGCCGAACAGGGCACTTTTCCGGCTGGCGAAGCGCATGTCGCAGGCCAGCACGAACTCGTTCCCAATGCCGCGCGTGCGGCCGCGAATCTTGGCGATGCTCACAACTGGCGTGGACGAGAGGCGCAGCACAAAGTCGCGCCAAAGGCCCAGCATCTCAGGCCGTTCAGCTGCCTTGGCTACGTCGAGATGGGCGATGAAAAAATCGGGATTCGTCGACTGGAACACTACGACCTTCACGGACGGGTCGGCCTCGAGGTCGGTCATTAGCGCTCCCAATTCGACCATCGTTGTGGGAACAAACATGTTGATCGGCGGGTTGCTGAAGCTGACCGTCCACCGGCCCGGATAGGTGCGGTCGGTGTTGAACTGCGGACTTGCCTGCTGGCTGCCTCGCTCTGTAGCGCTGGATTGGGTCATCATCTCCTCCTCTCGTGTGAAGAACCTTACCGTAGCGAGCGGAAGCCCGCGCGAACCTCTTCGGAAAAGAGTTGCGGCTGTTCCCAGGCCGCAAAATGCCCGCCCTTGGGGAGCTTGTTGTAATGGATCAGTTTGGGATACGCCCGCTCCGCCCAGCTTCGCGGGGCAGGATAGAGTTCGTCTGGAAAGACGCTCACGGCGGTCGGGACAACGACGCCTCTGACGCCGAAGAACGAATAACCCTTGTTTTCCCAATAGAGACGAGCCCCCGAGAGCGCCGTATTCGTCAACCAGGTCAGCGTTATGTTGTCGAGGACGTCGTCTCGAGTGAGGCCTTCGCTGCCACCGGCAAAGACCCGTGCGATCATCTCGTAGCTGCGTGCGTCGTGATCGAGGAAATACGCCGCGAGGCCGACGGGTGAATCCGCTATTCCGTACAGCGTCTGCGGTCTCAACCCCATCTGGAAGCCATAAGCGATGCCCTTCGCATACACGAAGCTCAGCCGCTCGTAAGCGAGCTTCTCGTCGGCGGAGAGATTCGCCGGGGCCGGTGCGCCGGAAAATGCCAGCTTGTCGATGTCGAGGGGAATCACGTTCGCCATATTGGTGTGAATGCCCAGCAACTCCGGTGGCGCCTGCACGCCCATCAGCTCGACGATGACTGCACCCCAATCGCCGCCTTGCGCCACGAATTTGTTGTAGCCGAGGCGCTTCATCAGCACGGTCCAGGCACGTGCAATGTGCGCGGGGTCCCACCCGGTCGTGGCCGGCTTGCCGGAAAAACCGTAGCCGGGCATGGACGGAACCACGATATGGAACGCGTCGGATGCATTTCCGCCGTGTGCGGTAGGATTGGTCAGCGGATCAATGATCTTCAACTGTTCGGTGATCGAGCCGGGCCATCCGTGCATAACGATGAGCGGTAGCGCATTTTCGTGTTTTGAACGGACGTGAATGAAGTGAATGTCCAGTCCATCAATCTCGGTGAGGAAGTTCGGCAGGGACTGCAGTTTTGCCTCGCATTTGCGCCAGTCGTATTCAGTCGCCCAATAACGCGCCAGCGCCTGCATCGTCGCAAGCTGCACTCCTTGGGTTGCATCGGTCACTGTTTCCCGCTGAGGCCACATGGTTGCGTTGATGCGCTTGCGCAAATCGGTAATCTCCGCTTCCGGAACACTGGGCACCGGAAACGGACGGATTGCCTGCCCGTTGCTTCGCTGTGTAGCACTGCCTTGCGCCATGGTGTCCCCCCTTTAATAGTCTAGGATTCCTTCGTTTATTGTCCTGGCGATTATTGTTTTTACGTCGGCTGGAAGGCCGAGCTCCGTCGGTGGGTGGCGAGGAGCCTATCACAAAATGAGCGTCGGGAGCATTAAGTCCCGTAAGTGGGGAAACCGTCCATCTCTCAATGAAGTGAGCGCGTTGTCTTACGGCGACAAAGGATTTAGCGGCGTCTTGTTACACCATGGTCTTCGATGGAAGGCCAGAGCAGATATTTCAACGACATGGTCGGTGGCGGGTCTGACCCGCAAGCAAGCGGTTAAGAATTGTGTCGAGGACACCATCAAGTCGTTCGCGGACTTCGAAGCGGCAAGGCTGCGTCAGGATACAGAAAACGAACGGCGGAGGCAACGCTTAGCAACACTGAACGAGCAACTACGCCAAACCATTTGCGCCGACGCCAATATGCATCAGATGGAAAAACCCGCTATTAACAGCGTGGTGTTCAACGGCTTGAGCACGAAGGAAATTAAACTGTTCTTCGGCGTGGTGGTCGAGAGTTTCAAGCGCGGGGTTAACGTACTTCCGAAGTAGGCGGCAGGCATGTTCAGTGAGCCTCTTCAACAACCTGCGACCGAGAAATCGGGGCCGTTTCTTGGCCGTACGGCACCTGCAATCGAGTTCCGTCTGACGCATCCACGATGGCCCTGACTGTTGCCACGACGATTCTGTCGTCTGACAGAGAGTTTCACCAGCACGTAGCCGCCGACCTTGTGTTTGGGTACCTCGCTAGCCTAGGTGTGGGTAGTGAAATGGACGAATCGCATATCGATTTATGTTGACGGCACCACTGGTTAGCGGCACGAACATCGAATATTTCGACGTTCCAATTCGTCAATACTTTCATGTCGTGGAAAGCTTTAAATATGTCCTGCAAAACCTCATCTCTATCATTGATAACCGCCATCCGTTGTCGCGGCGTTGCGCCGAAGTAATAGTAGTTCTCATGCCAATAATATGGGTTACGCTGTTCGCGAAGTTGCCGCGCTAACTGGCGTGCTTTGGGCCCCCAGCTGTATAACTCTGAAATCACGAAGCGTACATTAGCTGGTTCGTCTAGAGGGATAGAGCCCGCGTGCCACAAAAGGGCTGGGCGTTATGCCGTAAGAATCGAGGACCTTGGAATTCTATGCCGGGCATGTTAAACACTGGGGCGTAGGTCGTCGACCCATGGACGCGGATAAGAGCGTGGCGGGAAGGCCCAAAGACCTCGTTGTTTTCGAGATTCTTCGTGACTCCAAGTGCACGGATTGTGACGAGGTGATTTGGAAGGGTGAGTTCCTCTTCCTCGATGGGGAACAAGCCCTGTGTCTGAGCTGTGCTGATCTGGATCATCTGGAGTACCTCCCCAGAGGGAATGCTGCTCTCACTCGTCGTGCCAAAAGGCACAGCGGTCTTTCGGCGGTTGTTGTTCGTTTTAGTCGGTCTCGTGGCCGCTACGAACGCCAGGGTGTCTTGGTCGAGGTATCTGCGCTTGAGCGCGCAGAAGAAGAGTGTCAAGCCGATGCTCAGCAGCGTGCGGAGCGGTGCAGGCGGGACGATGCGCGCCGCAGGGAACAGGACCGCGAGCTTGTGGCACGGATGATTCAAACCATTCTAGAGCTGTTCCCGAGCTGCCCCCCGGAAGAAGCCCGAGCTATCGCGGCGCACACCGCAGCGCGAGGAAGCGGTCGAGTGGGACGCACTTCCGCGGGCAAAGCGCTTGAACCCGAGGCCCTCACGGCAGCCGTTGTCGCGGCGATTCGTCACAATCACACACGTTACGATCAGCTGCTCATGCGTGGATGGAATCGAAACGATGCCCGGGATACGGTTCGCGATGCCATTGAGCGAATAATCGAATCCTGGCGCTCGTCTCCTGGTCGGGCCAGTCGGCGACCACAAACCTAGCAGATTAGCCGGCCACCCTCTGCCGGGGAGGTACCTAGGAGGAAGATGTACGATTAGCCGACGCTAATGGCTCGTCAGCCGCGAAAGCCCGGTGACCCAGATGCGGTACCTTGTGGTAGTATTCGGGCCCGTTGATCCGCACTATCGCCCACCGCTCGGTCAACCAGCACCACTAACCAACCATGAGCAGGCCACCACGAACTTCGTTGCAAGAGTGTTCGCGGTAGGGTTGATTTCTCTCGCAGAGTTTGGGGTGACGCTAACCCTACGAGGTCAGAGTGCTTCGCAAGATCGCAACGCCGCCGCCATTCCAGTCACGATTGACAACTTTGTTCGCACCGAGTCCGATCTTTATTTTGCCGCAGTTGTCAAAAACGTCGGATTCGGCAAATTCGATCACCGACGCGACCCTGCGCCGCTGGACACGCAAACGGTCATGCGACTGAACCTGGACACCTTGTATTCGGCTGTAGTTTTTGACCTTGATGCGGGTTAAGTAACGATAATGCTGCCGGACGCCGGGACAGGTTCATGTCGATGCAAGCGATCGATGAAGACCAGTACACCCACGCGGTGAACTACGGCTCGGGCACACATACGCAGACACGACAGGAGATCGGCACGCGATACGTGGTCGTGGCGGTGCGTACGTTGGTGGACCCATCCGATCCGAAGGACTTGGAGAAGGTTCACGCGTTACAGGATGCGATGAAAGTGTGGCAGCCCGGCCGACCCGGCAAGTTCGAGATTCCCAACTGGGATCCAATTAGCCAAAAGAAGGTACGCGACGCTCTGCTGGTGCTGGTATCCACGCAGCCGGACACAAATCGCATGTATGGACAGAAGGAAGACGTCGATCCAGTGCGGTTTCTGATCGGAGCGGCGTCGGGTTGGGGCGCGATGTTGATGCGCGTTCTCGTCAAAAGTGGAGGCGGGCCAGCTCTTGAACCAGCTTCCAATAGAGGTCTTTTCCACCCGTGCGCGTCAGTCGGTTTGAACCTTCATTCGCTCCGGGACTTGTTGAATGTTGGCGGATGCAGATTTCTGGCGCTGCGGGAATTCTTTGAAGGTCAAAAGGAACAACGTCGCGGCTTTGCCAGTCAAGTCCCGATAAGCGCGGTAAGATCAAGTATTGGGAGGAACTTTATCGGTAAGGCCAACGGAAGATCGGATCCAGGGAAAGGATTGGCCTGTCAACGTGGATAAACGGAACAGAAGTACGCTACCTACAGTGAGCAAGAGGTTGCTGCCATGCTCCAGGCTGCAAACAGCGTCGAGCAGGCTCTCACCCGCTTTCTGGTCGGGAATTTGCGAGGTACTGCAATCCCGAGCTGATCTCGTACCTGCCCTGATGGGCGAAATAAATTAACCAGCCGACCAGCCCAACCGCAAAGCTGTACTGCCCGATATTGAGTTGTTCTTGGAATACCCTGGAAAACCGCTGACTGCTGCCCGGCTGCTGTGGCCCACGCTGAATTTTCCTGTTGCGTTCAAACATGAATCTTTCAGGCTTTCGCGAGGAAATCAGATATGGCGCATCC
>CAVVMU010000012.1:0-793965 GCA_963749435.1 uncultured Acidobacteriota bacterium
ATTCACTTAACCTCGAACTTCTGCAGTCGCAAGCTGCATCAAAGATGGCGCCGCATGAGACATCTGTGCATAGGAAGAGCACTGTTCCGCGTCCCTTATAAAGGCCAACTCTTCTTCGCCTGGATGCCGATCGATCAGAAGGACATCCCCCGAGCGCACTTGCTCGGTGGCGAGCAGCCTCGCAATCGGGCAGACTACGTAGCGCTCGATGGCGCGCTTCAGGTGGCGTGCTCCATATCTCTGGTCGGTGCCCTCTTGCAACAGGAACTGCCTTCCTTCGTTGGTTATCCGAAACTGGAAGGGCTCGTCGCACAATCCAATAAGCGCTTCTGCACTTGTCCCAATTCGATATCCAGCACTTCATCAAGTTCTTGGCGCTTCAACGGATGGAACACCACCACTTTGTCCAAGCGGTTCATAAACTCGGGCGAAAACTTTCGCCGTGCCGCTTCTACCGCCGTCCTCTCCACCTTCTCATTTAATCCCTTGGCTGGCATGTCCTTCGGCCGGATGAAACCCATCCCGCCCTGCATCAATTCCGTGATTTCTCCCCCTCCCAGGTTCGAAGTCAGGAAGATCACCGTCTGCGACAGATCGACTCTCCGGTTGTCCCCTAACGTTAAGGTCGCTTTGTCGAGGATCCCAAGCAGCAGTTGCCAAAGTGCGTCACTCGCTTTCTCAATCTCGTCAAACAGCAGGAAGCTGAGTTTCAACTCGCCACGATGGCTGGCCGCCAGCGCTTCCTGGGTTATCAGTGGATGGGTCTCACGGTGACCAAGATAGCCGGGAGGAGGGCCAATCAGTTTGGCGATCTCATGGGAGTGCTGAAATTCCGCGCAATCCACTTTGATCAGCGCTCGGCTATCGCCGAACAGAATCTCCGCGGCGGCCTCGACAATGCGCGTCTTGCCGGAGCCGGTCGGTCCCAGAAACAGCAGGTTTCCGACGGGACGACCTGGAGAGTGAAGCCCAGCACAAAACACCTGATACAGCTCGACAAGCGCTTCGACGGCTTCGTCCTGCCCGACGATTTTTTGCCGCAGCGCATCTTCAAAATGTCGCGAGGTGGAACTCCGCTTTTTCGTGTCCAATTCTTGTATGAGGGTCGATTGCGTTGCTGTTGCCATAACGTCCTCCTCTTCCAAACTCTTCAGGCGAGCTTGCTGACGGAGCAAAGAAAAGTCCGCCAGCACTGCCGTTCCGGTATCCAGGCAATTTCATACGTGAAAGCGTCGAGTTACTTCGGCCAACGCTTGCCGATCCCAATGCGAGAAAACTTTGGTTTCGTAACGCACACTGACGCCGCTCTCGGAACGCTGTGGCATTGGCGTCGATTGCTCAATTGCCATCCTGGTTTCTGTGCTCATTGCCTTACCCCCATCACCATTCAAATCGTCAATAGATACCTCGCGTAGCGCACGAGCCCTGCGCAAACACTTACACGGCATAGCAAGCGCGACTGATGTTCAGCTTGTACATCTTGTTTTGGAGCGTTGTTCGCTTCAGTCCCAGGCGCTCTGCGGCTCCGCCCTTGCCGGCTATTCTCCCCGATGCGGCTTTCAAGGCCTCGATGATCGCCTGGCGCTCAGCCTCTTCGAAAGTTGAGGCGGCGAAGCAGCGGAGCGCCTGAGCTCTGGGCGTAGGACTTTCAAATCTTCCCCGGGTGAGAAATGACGCAGCGCTCGATGAAGTTTTCCAGTTCGCGCACGTTACCTCGCCAAGCGGCGTTCACCAGCGCCTCCATGGCCTGCTTCGGAACGGACTTAATGCTGTTTTTGCATTTGGCGGGATGGCGCGAAACAAAATAGTGCACCAGGAGCGGAATATCCTCCCGCCTTTCGCGAAGTGGAGGGATCTCAATCGGAAAAACATTCAATCGATAGAAAAGGTCTTCGCGAAATTGGTTTTTGCGGATCATGTCCTGCAGATTGCGGTGCGTTGCGGCAATCAGCCGAACGTCCACATGGATGGTTTTCGTGCTTCCCAAGCCGTTCAAATTCGTGTTCCTGCAGGGCCCGCAAAAGTTTGGGCTGCAATTCGAGACTGATATCCCCAATCTCATCCAGAAAGAGAGTGCCACCATCCGCCAGCTCGAATCGGCCCTGTTTCTGCATCAGGGCGCCGGTGAAAGCCCCTTTTCGTGCCCAAACAGTTCGCTTTCCACCAGCCCGGAAGGTATGGCCGCGCAGTTCAGTCGAACGAAAGTGCGCTCGCGACGCGGGCTGAGGTTATGAATTGCTCGCGCAATAGTTCCTTGCCGGTACCAGTCTCGCCGTGCAGCAGGACGGTTGACCGGTGGGCGCGACGATGCAACTTGGTCCAGCACTTTGCGCAGGGCGGCACTCTTGCCTACGATGTCTTCGAAGATGTACTCCGAGCCAATTTCTGATTCAAGGTAAAGACCCCCTTCTTCCAGCTCGCCCACTTCGGGGAAGCTCGTTCCTGCGAAGTTTCCGGGGTTTGTGAAAGGTATGCTCGCGCAAGCCATACTGTCCTCCCAACCTTAGAATTGCATCAGGATGTTTCTGATGATGGGAGAAGTCTGCGACGAGTTAGTTTTGGTTACAAGGTCAGATCGGGCGGTTGTGGTCTGGGAATATAGTGGGGGCTCCTGCTTGTACTTCCTGGACAGAAAAGTTGCGTACTATTGGGGGATTGAACGTTACTCTTTCGGGGATTCAACTTGGACTTAGGGGGATTGGACGCCTAGTGTCTCGGGTCTTCGAGGTGCTTTCGCCCGTAAAGTTTGGCATCGATCGACCACATTCCGGGCCCGATCATTGCCGCCGTGCCGCCCAGGCCAGCGAGCATGATTGGGGTTAGCGAAGACCCAGACCATGCCAATAATATCCAGACCTCTACAATAGCAATCGTAATTCCGGCGACTGGCGTCCAAAGGCCGAGAAGCAGAAATAGTCCGGCGACAGCCGCAATCACATTAGCGACGCTCAGCCCCAATCTAGCGGTCTCAAGGATATGCGGGACCCCGAAATAGAGCAGAACGATACTTGTCAGTACGCGCTGAAGCAAAAGGCCAGCGCCAGGCCAGCCGTCGGCGAATGTGGAAAAGAGACGCTGCATACAGGTCCTTCCGTTACTCGTCTCATACTATTTGGACTTTGGAAGCGACCGAAAGGGTAAAAAGTAGGATTTATGAGCCCGACCTCTGGCGCGCCTCAAGCTCGATGATCCCGCGCTGTAGCGCGATGGTAACGGCATGTGACCGATCATTGGCGCCCAACTTGGAAAGTATGCTGGAGATGTGGTTCTTGACCGTCGTTTCTGCGATGCAGAGCTTGTCCGCGATATGCTTGTTCGCATTGCCTGCGCCAATCAAGCGAAGCACATCAATTTCGCGGGAAGTCAGCTCGTCGTCGGCAGCGTGTTCAGCCAGCTCCGCCGCAATCTCGGGCGGTATTCGCTTGCGCCCGGCATGGACAGTACGGATGGCATCCAACAGCTCTGTGCGCACGTTTCCTTTCAGTAGGTATCCCCGCGCACCCGCTTTAATCGCGTGTAGGACCTGTACGTCACCGGCATAGGTCGAAAACACAAGAATCTTGGCATCAGGGAATTCGCTTCTAATGCGGCTGATCGCTTCCGTACCATTCACATTCGGCATTTGCAGATCCATCAGGGTCACGTCGGGCCGGTGACGTCGAAATTGTGCGATGGCCTCCTCCCCGTCGGAAGCCTCCGCTACCACTTCCATATCCGGCTGACCCTTGATGAGGGTCGCGATGCCCTGGCGCAAGAGAGGATGGTCATCAACCGTCATGATCCGAATCGTACTAGGACCGGCGCTCATAAATCCTCGTTTTCCGGAACAGCTTAAATCTACCGCTAACGCCGGATTTTTCATAGGCGATCGCGCCTGGAACTGTCAATCGAACTTCTGTCCCGGCACCCGCTTCGCTCCAGACATCCAATCGGGCTCCAATTCCCTCTGCGCGCTCATACGCACCACGCAGGCCCCAATGACCGGCGCGACCGCGATCTTTCAGCACTTTGGGATCGATCCCTTTTCCGTCATCTCGTACGATTAACACAAAAGCGTCGTCGTAGCGTAGTTCCGCCTCAATGCTCCGGGCATGTGCGTGGCGGTACGCGTTTCGCAGCAGCTCTCGTGCGATCCGATAGATCTCTTCCCTGATCGTCGCCTGCTTCGCTCGTCGGGTGCCCTCTACAATCACTCGCAGAGGCGGGGAACCGTGTTCACCGTTTTGCGAGGACGCCATTTCACGGCCCGTTGCCACCAGCATCTGCTCGATGTTGCTTTCCTTCAATAGCTCCGAGCGTAACTCCTGAATCGAGCTGCGGCCCTCCGCAAGTGCCTGATCTGCGGAAACTAGCGCGCTATCCAGATCTTCACACGCATCTTCGGGACGATCAGGGAGGTGATTGCGAGCCCCCTGAAAGCGAAACACGAGACCCTGAAAACTTTGCAGCAGTGTGTCGTGCAGATCGCGCGCGATACGTGTGCGTTCGCCGACGCGCGCCTCCAGGGTCATGTCGAACTCATGATGCAACTGCCGGACGCGCAACTCGTAGGCCCCCCAGAGCAGAACCAGCACCGCGACCGCACAGATGGCTCGAAACCAGCTGGTCCTCCACCAGGGGGGCGTGATGAGAATCGGCAGCGACACCCCTTCTTCATTCCATACGCCATCGCTATTTGATCCCTCCACACGAAGAACATATTTGCCCGGGTCGAGATTCGTGTACGTGGCCAGGCGCTGCTTACTGCCCACCTCGTTCCAGCCAGGGTCGAAGTTCTCGAGCTTATATCGATACCGGTTCTTGTGCGAATTTGCGTAACTCAAGGCCGCGAATTCAAAGGAGAAGACACTGTCCCGATAGGAGAGAGTTAAGGAATCGACGTACGGAATGGATTTCTGAAGTACCGACTTACCGCCGATAGGAACAGGTTTGTTGAAGATCTTGAAGCTGGTGATCACGATCGGCGGGACGTAGGGATTGTCCCGGACATTTTCAGGGAAAAATGCATTGAAGCCATTGCCGCCGCCAAAGAAGATTTCCCCATCTGAGCCTTGATAACAGCCGGTACTGAACTCATTGCTCTGCAAGCCGTCGGACACGTCGTAGTTTCTAAACGTTTCCCTCTGAGGATCGAGCCGGGATATGCCCTTCTCAGTGCTGAGCCAAAGCCTGCCAGCTTCATCTTCGAGAATGCAGCGAATAGCGCTGCTCGGCAGGCCTCTGGTTTCCGTATAGCGGGTGAAGGTTCCGTTGTTACGATTGTACCGGTACAGTCCGTCAAAAGTTCCCAACCACAAGGTTCCTCTGCGGTCTTCGTGGATGGTGTTGATGCCGCCGCCGTTGAGCCTGTGAGGGTCACGCGAGTCAGGCGTGTAATTCACAAAAGTCTTCGTCTCTTCGTCGAAGCGGATCAGCACGCCGCCCCAGGTCCCTGCCCACAGCGTGCCGGAACGATCCTGATAAATGACCCAGACAGTATTTGCGAAGCTGGCCGGATTATTTGGAATAGGCCGGTAGTTGGTAAACTGGTCCGTTGCTGGATCGAAGCGGCTTAGACCGCCACCACGCCCCACCCATATGCTGGCCGTTTCGGTCTCCATAGATCGTGTAAACGTTGTCAGAAATCAAGCTGTTGGGATCATCAGGGTTGTGCCGGTAATGCTTGACGCGACCAGTGCGTTCATCCAGCCGATCAAGACCGCTGCCCCCGCCACCCACCCAAAGATAACCGCTGCATCTTTGTAAAGGCTATTAACGTTCGCGCCTTTACCGAGCGTATTCCCGTGGCCCGGCTGTGGAAGGTAATGCGTGATTTCGCGCGTTTTTCGATCGACTCTGTCCAGGACGCGAGGAAATAAGCCGACCCACAGAACGCCATCGGGCTCCTCATAAATTGCCTTGACCCTGCCCGATGAGAGACTGTTGGGGTCGCCGGGGCGATGCTGGTACAAACCGAACTGCTCTTGCCGGAAATTGAGAATGTTAAGCCCTGCGTTCTCAGTTCCCACCCACAGCACGCCGCTCTTGTCCTGGTAGACTGACATAATGGCGTTGCTGTCCAGGCTATCCGGATTGCTCTCCTCATGCCGAAACCGGTACGTGTAACGTTCTGTTCGCCGGTCAAAGTGATAAAGGCCTAGGCTCGACGGCACCCAGAATCCATTCTGCCCGTCAGCGGCAAGGGTACTATTAGCCGAGCCCCCGTTCGTCGGGACAGCACGGGCGCCAAGTGGGTATCTCGTTAAGCGCTGTGCCTGTCGATCATATTTCACGAGCCCCACGATCGGGGAATCGGCTAGCATCCACAAATTGCCGGCTTCGTCTTCATACAGACTGTCTGCGCTAAGGCCATTCCTCGTTGCAAGAGGGCAAGTAATCTCTCCTGTCTGTTGGTTCAGATGGAACAGACCGCGCTCGCCAACAAACCAGATATCGCCACGGCTATCCGCGATAACCTGAGTGATCCTCCCCACAAACTGGCCATCGCTGTCATTGCGGTAATGGGTAAATGTTCCGGTCCTTGCATCAAGTCTATCGAGACCGCCATCTTCGGTGCCGAACCAAAGATAGCCGCGACTGTCTTGCGCGATGCTCCTGACCGAAGCACCACCGATACTATTAGCGTTGTTCGGGTCATGGAGGTAGCGGGTAAAGCGTTCGGTTGTAGGGTCGAATTTATTCACCCCAGTGTTGGTGGCAGTCCAGAGATAGCCCTGATCGTCTTCTATCAGATCTTGAATAAAGTTGGAGCTTAAGCTACCGGGGTCGTGAGGGTTGTGCTTGTACACCACGAAGGTGTTACCGTCATAGCGATTGAGGCCGTCTCGGGTGGCAAACCACATGAAGCCTCGGCGATCCTGCAAAATGGCAGTCACATAGCCTTGAGATAGTCCATCGTTGGTGGTGAGGTGGGTGAATTTGAGGTCCCTCACCCGAGCATGGCCGCCCTGAGCTTGAGAATCCTGGTGTCCCGGGCTCGAGTCATCTCTCCGTTCGCTGTCCCCGCGGAAGGGGGACTTCCTCGTCACGCTGTGGCTATTCTTGTCAGGGAGATGGTGACCCGCAGGTGGCTGCCAGGCGATACTGCGAACACCATCGAAGCGAAACAAGCCGAATTCCCCGCCGAGCCAGAGATACCCATCGGGTGTCTGCGCCATGGCGTAGATGTTGCCCAAGGAGAACCCGTCCCGGGCGGTCCACGCGGTAAGCCCGTATTGGCTGATATCGAGCGAAGGGTCCAGCGCCAGAGCAAGAGGAGACCCTAGTAGGAAGGTGAGTGTGATGATCGTAATCAGCGCCAGCGCAGCTTTCATTTGCGACCTCGCGCGAGTTAGACGGCAAAGCACCGAACACTCAGAAAGGGGGAAAGGCTGAAGACTACGCCGCCCCTATCGCGCTAATGTAGCACTGTAGGAGCGCGCTTGCAGTGATTCTGGCATCCGTGTGGGAGTATGCCATCTCTCGACGACTTGCCGGACGCCTCCAATCCGATTAACGTGCAGATACTTTGCCAATCTGGACGGGCCGCGACCCGTTTGCGGCAAAGCTTCCGCTGGCGCCCAATCCGCGCATGTCCTGCTGGCCCTGTGTAACGACGGCGGAGAGCTGCGCGAGAAAGCTAAAATTCGGGCCATTCAGCGGCATATTCTTCACGAAGGTCTGGTCCACCACCGTGCTGACCGTGGCCGAGGTGGTATTCAACAGCGGCGCGCCCGCTTGCACGGTGATGCTATCCGAGACGGAACCTACCGTTATTTCGAAATCGATGGCCAGCGTATCCTGGACGTGCAAGATCACGTCCGGCCGGATGAGCTTCTTGAATCCGGACTTTTCCACTTCGGTGCGGTACGTTCCCGGCGGCAGATTCGCGAGCGCGTTTTCGCCCGCGCCATTGGTCGCCGTTTCATAGCGGAAATTCGTGCCGAGGTTGACCGCAGCGACCTTCACCTCCCCAATCATCGCCTGCGACGGGTCTGTCACCCGGCCGGTGATGGAGGCATTTGTGGTTTGCGCCCGCAGCGCGCAAGGATACAAAGACAGAAGGAGAACCAGCAGGAGAGCGGGGACTTTGTACATAAAGCCAACCTGGAACCGCGCGAGTTTGCCATCATCCTGCCACTTCAATCCCGTTTCTGCAACCATCACCGACCTCTGATCTGCCAGCGGAGGGTCACTACTGCCGAAAAGCGTGTCGCCCTCTGAGGTCACAGCAACGGATTGAGGGGCTGCATCCTCACGGATTGCTGCCACTTACGGTCGTTTTCGTATTTGGTTCCTGTCGTGCTGTTCTAGAAGCGGACTGAGGTGCGGAACTCGTGAAAACACTTCGAGCACGGGCTGCAGTCTTCGGCCATGCACACTGCGTTAAGAGAATCGCCAAAGTATGCTTTGGTCTTATTGCAGCAGTCTTCCTTCTCCAGTTTTACTACGTCCGGGAACTGGTCTTCATGGAAGCGGTCCTGGCGCTCGGGTTCGTGGTTGTGGCGCTGATCGGCGCTCTATATGCCCTCGGCTACATCGCGGCTTTATGGTTGCGGAAGCTTGGTTCTGAGTTCAAGGCTCTTGGTGCCTTCGTCAGCGTAAGACACAGGCAGCCCTTTGCGAAAAGGACGACCATAGGTCTCTCTGAAGCCAACGAGGAGGTTTCCTAGTATGCAAGGACAGTCCAGCGACTCCCAAGCAAGAGCTGCCGAATGTTTGTTCGTGGCGGTCGTGAATCAAGCGATTTTGGATGTGTTGGAGCACGGCGAAGAGGCGGAAGATGCCGAGCGTTGGCTCTTGAGCAAAGATTTTGACGCGTTGCAAAGCGTGTTTCATTGAGTGGTGCAGCCGGCGCGTAGCGGCGTCACGAAAGACTGTCGCGGGGACCTTTCATGAAAAAGGGCAACCGGGCGGTACTTTGGGAGGCGAGCTTAACTGTCACATTGTGGGACTGACACGAGCGCTAAGGATTTGGCGTTAGCTGCACGAAGGATTTTGGATCTGAGTTATTTGTTGTTGTCAAAGGAGAAGTCATTATGCGACCTAAGCTGGTTTGCGGATTGGTTATCGCGCTCTGCTTCGGGGCCGCAATCACCCCGGCGGATTCTTTGGAGCTCAAGAATGGCAGCCTCATCAAGGGAAGGTTCGTCGGTGGTACGGAGACCGAGATCAGGTTCCAGGTCGGCTCGTCGGTGCAACGGTACGACGTCGCTGATATCGTCTCGCTCAAATTTGAATCCGAGACGCGAGTAACTGAGACGCCATCAAATCGAGGCCATGCAAATGAGACGACTGGCTCAGTTACCGTGCCGGCGGGAACGCGGCTTTCTGTGCGGACCATCGATCCTATTGATTCGGCGAAGAATCGCGTAGGCGACCGGTTCGAAGCCTCGCTAGAGGAGCCCGTGACCGTCGACGGCAGGGTCGTGGTTCCAAAAGGTGCGAGTGTCTATGGCCGTCTGGAGGAGGCCAAAACATCAGGGACGTTCACGGGCAGATCGGAGCTTCGTTTGGCGTTGACGGAAATTGTCGTAAATGGGCAAACCGTGCCCCTGGTCTCAGGAGAATATGAACTAAGCGGCAAATCCCGCGGGGCGAGCACAGCGAAGCGAACCGTAGGAGGGGCGGCGGTCGGATCGATCATTGGCGCCATTGCCGGCGGTGGTAAGGGTGCGGCCATTGGAGCCGGCGCTGGTGGCGCTACTTGGGGCAGGGTCGGAAATCATCACCAAGGGAGACCAGGTCAAAGTGCCAAGCGAGACCCTGCTCGATTTCACGCTACAGCAGAACGTGTCTGTACCGGTTCAGCAGAACTGAGTCTTGCTGGATTCCTTCGCTTCCCGCGGTTTCATCGATGAGCCGGAGTGCGAGTATTTCGGTTCAATAACTGTGGGTGCGTCTTCAAAGTAGCTGCGTCCCCACAGGAGATCGATGACGAACGCGAGTGTGCCTCCGAGATTGTCTCGCGATGCCGATGCCCGGATGCGGGCAGCTCTTAACCGCAAATCGAGTATCGCGACCCATTCCATCCCCGTCATTTCTGTTAGGAACCAGCAATTTATGGGAGCAAGGATCCTCGCGGTCGGCGCGTTTGCGCTAGAAGGTCTGACAAAGGTGATCAACCTCGTGGGCGCACTCAGTCCAGGTAACCTTAGTACCTATGAAGCTGGAAATATGCTCGCTACGGCGTGTCCATTTCGTATGGCAGCAATCTGATCCTCATTCAATCCAATGCTCTGTCTGAAAAAGTCTTGCAGATGCGGGGTTGCTTTTGAAAAGCCAAGCTGGGGTATCCCCATAGCGACGATCAACAACGCGACCACGCGTTTAACGGCTCGCATCATGGCAATTGATAAGAAGCCTTTTACCGCACCGTTCCTGATACATCCTGTACATAGAAGCGTACAAAACCGAATGCCGTGGGGAAAGGACGAAGTCTCACCAGTTTCTTAGATCTCGATCTCGGAAAACGCGGTTTCTGTGAGGTGGCTCTCTGCGGCAAACCCTATCTCTTGCGAACGCTTGGGTTAGGTTTTGAGCGAAAAGCAGATGCCCCAAGCTATTGGAAATACACAAATCGCCGAATTCCTCAGATCACGAAAGCCCTTGATCATGGACGTTTATCGAATTACGGCAGCATAGCGAGGGCAAATCCTCCAAATCCTCACCGCAGTATCAGTCACGTGAGGCGATCGGCGACTCCGCGGCAAGACAACGACGTGCCCTTCCTGTGTACAAAAGATCTGAACCTACCCGCAAATCTTTGATGCCCCCATTTGCTGCACGGTCGCAGAGGATTTCGCTTCGGAACGATGTCTTATTTAAAGATTAATTCGTGAGAGCGCATTCGACACGACCACTTGAAATCCGTCGGGGGAGCCGCACTTCTTAATCGCGAACCAGTCTCCCAAAATTCCTAAGAGGCGTCACTCACGCGATATAGGTGGATAGCGCGAACATCAAGAAGCGATAACCCTCGACGCAATAGCGTACGTCCTCACAACGATGGTTTGGTTTGGCCGGACGTGGACGATAGTCCGGAGTTTGTCGATTCTGTTTCGACAGCTCACACCATGACTGCCGGAGGGCAGTGACTCTATGTGGGCACACTCTTTTGAGAAGGATGATGTCACTTGCATTCAAATTATGGGAGTTATATGCGGCCTGCGTTTGGCAACTCGAGTGCGACAGGATAAGCTGGGAGTTCGAAGGAGAAGTGTTGATGAAGTCCGGATCGATGGCAAATCAACGTGCGCAGTTCATCGCAGACCAGCGAACGTCGGCAAACACCCGACATGCTGACGATCGAGGAGATGGACATCGTGAACAAACTTGATCTTAGCGGTAGCCGTACTGGCGGGCATCCATGTGTGCGGTAATTCAAGGACTCTGCCTTCGCCCAAGATAAGGCCTACGTCGTCGACCGGCATGGTCGTAAAAAGTGCCGATAATTTCGGCGGACCAGCAGATGGCGCTGATGCACAGACAAATCGATTCCATGAAAAAGCAGCTCATCGCGGCGAATGTGACACTCACGGACACCGAAGCCACCAAGTTCTGGCCGGTGTACGACCAATATTCCGCGGAGCTCAAGAAAATCACGTACACAAAAAACGCGCTGATCAAAGAGTATGCGGAAGAGTACGGATCGTTGACCGACGAGCAGGCGGACAGTCTCATTCGCCGCTGGCTGGATTCGGATATCGCCGCTTTCGAACTCCGCAGGAAGTATCTGCCTATTTTTCGGAAGGTATTGCCCGGAAAGGCAACAGCGACCTTTTTCCAAGTGGAGCACCGCATCAACGCGATGATCGACTTGCAACTCACTTCGCAGCTGCCTCTGATGCAGGGCCAAGACGAGTCGGCTGAGGTGCAATGAAGCGACATCTGCTGTTGCGATAAAACGAGCTTACGGAGAAATAGCTCGCGAGGTATAGAAAATGTGTCGAAAACAGCTCCTAAGGAGCGGAATCGTCTCAGTTGGTCTCTTGATGTGCGTGTTTTTTGGGAACGCAGGCGTCGTACGAGCTCAATCGCCAGAAGCGCCTCTGCTTCCCATGAACGTAGAGTTTCGGTACGTGCCCCAGTACTTGGAAGAATCGATCTCCGATGATCCGCTTTACGCCAAAATCAAGGCCCTGCTCGATGAAAATGGTTGCGATATCATTCTGCTTGAAAAGAGCACAAATCGAGAAGCGTTCTATTCCATTTCGAAACGCAGGGTGGACGCACAGGCGGCAAATGGCAGGGATGCGTACATCACGCCAATCGGTTTTGCAGCTTTCTCGGCTAAGGATTCTTCTCCCGCGTTTGTCATTCACTTTCAGGACCGGTTCGGTAACGAGATCCTCTGGAAGTTCGCCGTCGGTGAGATTGTACCGCACGCTTCACCGGAGGTTATCTTCCGCACTGACAATTCCGGCATCGGTTTTCTGTACGCGCCACGCCGGGCACCTAGTGCAGATGGCACGACTCTGAAAATCGCAGACAGAGAATACCTGCCCGAATCAACGCAATCCGATGATGCACTGGCCGCATTTTGTGCGACGGACATGACCCTGGGCCAGATATTGCCCGGCACGGACCTTTGGGCAGTTGAACGTACTCCAGCCGATATAGTCCAAACGGCCAAGTGGAACGTTGGCGGCGAGGGTGGACGGCTACGCACCCTTGCACTCAAAGAACTTTCGGCCACAGAAGCGTCGATCGAACAGTTCGATCTTAACGATCCTGACGCGCCGCAGGTCATTCTTAACGTCGTCCGTGTGAACGACACTTACGAACTTCGCTCGCTCTCGTTCGAGAGCCACTTCAATACGGTTTGGATTTTCTTTGGCCCGCTACTTCCCCTTCCGGCGCACGAGGTCGACGATAAAAGGATCGTCGCCTTCACCGTCGCTGAAAACGAGCAGGCAAGCATCGCGAGCGGCGAATTGGAGGTTCGAAGGGCTGTCGGTGCGGAGCACGTGTTGTGGCACTTCGAGACGCCAAGTTTTGCGAGGGGAATCACGCTTGAGACGGGTGCGAATGTGATCCCCAATGCTCGCACGGAAGCGAACTGCATCGACGAAGACTGCTTGGATCTACTAAGGTAAATGCGGTTGAGGGTGCTCACCCAGGCCATGGGCGATTTGTTTTTCCCGATACCAGGGAGCAGAACGAAAATCTACACAGGAACGGATTCCTGAATATCCTAAGTAAGGAGTCATACATGGCAAAGAGGCGCATAGGCATACTCACCGGAGGCGGCGATGTCCCCGGACTGAACTTCGTGATCAAATCGGTGGTCTACCGTGGGTCAGAACTCGGGTACGAAGTGACCGGCATCCGCCGGGGCTGGGAAGGATTGACCCACGTCGATCTGAACAATCCGGCCAGCAGGGCAAAGTACATCCTGCCGGGAGGAGCCTCGGTTAATTCGGAAACGAAGGAGCCCGTTTCAATGTGGCTCATGACCCAACGTCAAAAACGCCGCCGGTCACGCATTGACGCTTGTCTCTTTTTACAGCCGGTAACGGCCTAGAAATCTTGTAGTACGAATACAAGGCAATGATCCAGACTACATTCGCACCAACCGCGCTTCCAATAAAGGCAAACCGAATCAGGTTCACAGATGCGAACATCAGTGGAGCGTAGGGCAGAAAACAACGACGGATGATGAATTCCGTGTTTCGCGCCAGAAACATCAGCGGGTTGTTTGTTTGTCCGCTTTCTTTTGCCATAGATCCAAAAACTTTTCGGGTTGGCTTGATGCAAACCGGTGTCGCGCAGAGCTGACCGCCAGAAAGCTAGCCACCGCTCCAAAAAGTAAGAAGCCTCCCCAAACCAGGTAAGCTTCTGTTCCACGGCTTTTGGTCAGTCCTATGCTCATTCCCGCAAAGATGAACTTGCGAGGCAATAACGCTATACGGACAGGAGTCTGGCTCTTTCATTTCTCCGATGGAAACGCGGCCCCTCGAAACCCTGCTTTCGACGGAATTATGGTTTACGTCTCCTATACTTACCGCAACTTTATGCCGCACTTCCCTCGCAAGCGGCCTTCTTAGTCCAGCTCCGCTTCGTGTCCGGAAAGTTTAGAGCTTCTTCACTTACCCGGGACAAGGCTATTGTTTAAGGTCGGCTCTCTTAACTACGGGAAGCATAGAAACTGCGAAATGATCAATTATCAAGGCATGCCCGGGATGCCCGTCTCCGTTTACATGACACGGACGGCAGTTCGAGCAGTCCGGGCGATTTCCAGTTCCATCACGCGTTTTTCCCAACAGCCTAATTCTTCGTCGGCGAAAAGATCAGCGTGGTAGCGACGATAGCGCGGACCGTTGCCAGTGGACGGTTCGTAGATCTTCTCCCGTACCCATCGTTGCTCGGATACGATTGGCGATAGACAGTAGGCGCATTCGTGTGAGGTGAAGGCAGCGGCGACAAGCGCCCCATCCGCTGCCGGATCAATTGTTGCGTTCGCCGGCGTGATAATGGTTGCCATATGGGGCCTCCTATCCCTGTGGACTTGAGTTCCGGCAATTGTGAGAGCAATCAGAGAACCAAACGTCGACGCATTTCCGGGACCACATAGGTGTTTGACTGCTTTATGAGATAGCGGTGGGGAAAGAGTTCGGCGAAACCGGGATGCCAGCTTGTGGTGTCCGCTTGGTAGTGCACTGCCGATTTCCGGGCACTCACGAAACCTATAGGAAGTGGACAACGCTTCGGTAACGACGCGACCAAGCATAATGGCGACATTTCGACTCGTTCGTTCCTCAATTGGAGGCGGCCTTTCATCCTAAGCTGCGACGGTTGGCTGCTGAGGTGGGAGCTGCCACAATCCGTTGGTGTCAATTAACGCTTACTCCTTCTTCTTCTCGATACCCAATCGCTTCATTTTGTTTTGCAGGGTTGTACGCTTCAGACCCAACCACTCGGCAGCGCCGCCACGCCCGAAATCTGACCTGAGGCATCCTCAAAAAATCGATGATCGCCTTGCGTTCCGCCTGTTCGAAGGTTGTGGCTGTAGGGCCAGCTTGCGTTTGAGCGCCCTTCAGTTGTGAGATAGGAACCTTTAACTCTTCACCTTGGGAGAGAATCACCGCGCGTTCGATGAAGTTCTGTAACTCGGGGGAATTTGCTTTGCCACGGCCAGTTCGTTAGCGTGTCCGTAGCCGTAGGATAAGGCGAAACTTCCCCTCGCCATGGACACGATGTGACTCTCCACCGAGGCTTCGTTCCTAGACATCAGTCCTGCTGTCCGGCTGACCGAAATCGCTGTAGTGCCCACATGCGGTCAACGCCACTCCGGACTGTGTGACACTCGCGCCATCTCCTCAAGGACTTGCGAAGATCGTGGCTTGGCACCCTCATTGCCCATAGACATGCGAGAGCACAACGGTGGTGCTGGGAGAGGTGTTATGTCGATGACTCTCATGTTCGTTCGCAAGTGGGTCCGGTGGTCTCGCGTACCGCGGTACGGCAAGGCATTCAGCTTCGTCGACTCCATGCGCTACGGCCTGTGGCTGGCGCGTAGATGATGGGACATCCGCCATGAATACAGCATGTTCTTCGAATCACAAACGGGCCTCGCAACTGATGCTTGCCGGCACACAGCGGAGCCTTTCGTTGCTCGAACTCGAGGCCTGGATGCCGAGCGAAATCGGGGCCATCTCGCCAACGGTGGAGCAGTTGATGCGAATCATAGAAGTATGGCGCTGCATCGAGGGCAACGAGTTCGCCGTCGAAATGGCCCTTCGGGAAGCTCTGAGCAATGCAGTGATCCACGGCAACGAACTGGACCCCGACAAGTTAGTTGAGGTTCGCTGCCGGTGCGAACGAGGAAAGGGAGTCTGGCTGATCGTTAAGGACCATGGAAATGGATTTGACCCCACTGCCATTCCGGATCCTCTGGCTTCCCAGGGGTTGGAGGCGAAACATGGCCGGGGTATCCACCTCATGAGGTTCGCGATGGATGAAGTCTCCTTTAAACGCAGAGGCACCGAAGTTCACATGCGGAAACGGCCGTCGTGCAAATCAAGAACAGGGGCCGCGGAACGACAGAGATGTTAAGCATTCGCGCATCGCAGGGGTAGCGTCACACTCGAACTGCGACGAAGTGTCATCGTGGGAGATTTGATGAACCGACATCGAGTATCGGTTCTAGCTATCGAAGCTGCGCTCCCGATTCTTTACGATCTGTTCTACAGGTTACTCAGGGCTGCGATGCCGACCGTCTCGGACGGTTCGGCGTCAACTTCGAAAAAACGAACTCTTGAAGGACACCCGCGAGAGACGTTTCGCCAAGCCTAATCAGCGCCGATGAAACGACAAACCCGGATCCGCGGCGATCGTTCGCGGGAAGATAGAGAGCCTGCATTTCTGCACCAGCAAAACTTCCAATCACATTCGAGTAGTTCGGCTGCCAGCGTCCATTGTCCCCTTTGCACATCACCGAACTCGCCAGAGCGTAGAGAATCCTCGATTTCTTACTACCGGTTCCGTTGTAGAAGTACCGTGGATCCTGTTTGAGAAGCGAAGGCATTACCGCGCCACCGATAAATGTAGAAGTGAAAACATTGGCATAAGTGGCGCCATAGCGCTTTGCGTATCCTTCCGCTCCCTGTCCGTACGCTCCCCAACGATCTGCGGCCTGGTCAATCCCGGCCATAAACCCAACTCCGGCAAGCGCGACCGGGTCGCTAGCCGATTTCCAAGCAAGTTCGAATTTGTGCTTCGCCGAAAGAGGAGCTGCATTAGGCTCGTAGCTGACATAGAAATTCGGGACGATCCCGAGCACTCGCTGTTTCTCTTGCTCCTTGATTTGCACATCTGCCAGCTCTTCCTGCGTTAGCCCAACGACCACCTCGGTTACCTGCGTGGGAATGACCAACATGATCAGCGGCGTGACGAAAGGCTCCCCAGATTGCAGAGTCCCGGAGAACTCTTGCGACGCGAGACCCTCGGATGAAACGGTGAGCTGGAATGGGCCTGGAGGGACATCGGTAAACGCGAACAGCCCATCCCCATTCGAAGTTGCCTCGAGCTCCGAAGATTGGCCTTCACGCTTAAGTGTCACTACGGCTCCGGCAATGTCGGCTCCGGATTGATCAACCACTTTGCCGCTTATGCTTCCCGTTTGTTGCTGAGTGTACAGCTGCCCACCGGCGGAAGCCTGTGTGTCCTGAGGGTCAGCCAGTGCGCTCGTCGCTCTTTGGTCTAGCGGAGCCTGTTGAGACCAGCCGGGAAAGCTGCAAAGCAGTACTGCCAGGGCCAGCCAAAACGGCTTTCCGAGGACAAGAATCGAGCGTCTCATCGCAATTCCTTTCTAATCGGCAATGCTCCTGCCGGAAATGCATTCGAGTGGCCATCGGATCCGGGCTCGGACTGTTCGCTCAAGTGCGTCTCCGCGAGAAACATAAGGAGGACTCCGCAGATCCTTTCGCATCACGAGAGAGCCAGATTCCGGGCATGCTGCCTGCATTCGGGCACTCGAATCCCCGCACAAGTGCAGGAAGCTCCTGTTTTCTCGTTGTTCGCGAATGGCACCCCGCTTGCGGTAAATACTAACTGAGCAAGATCCGCACGGCCTATGTTCCAAACCGACCGTGAGGGTGCTTTCGGAAGAATCGCGATCTGCCTCACGCAGAGTGGAAACGTAAGGAGCCCTAAAAAATGACGTCGAGAGTACTAGTTGAGGAACCCGCACCGCGCTCGCTGAGTGCATATGGGAAAGCGCGCTCCACGGTGCAAGGAACACCGTTGACCTCTGAGGAACTGAGGAAGACCCACGCATACTGGCGGGCGTGCAATTATTTGGCGCTCGGGATGATCTATCTCCAGGCGAATCCGTTGTTAAAAGAGCCGTTGAAGCCCGACCATATCAAGAACCGCCTGCTCGGACATTGGGGCTCGAGCCCAGGGCTGGCTTTCATCTATATCCACCTGAATCGCCTGATCAAAAAATTGGATCTCGACATGATCTTCATGGCCGGTCCTGGGCACGGCGCGCCAGGGGTTCTGGGGCCAGGCTATCTCGAGGGTACCTACTCCGAAATTTATCCGGAAAAGAGCGAGGACGAAGTAGGTCTGCAGGAGTTCTTCAAGCAGTTTTCCTTCCCTGGCGGCATCGGCAGCCACTGCACGCCGGAAACTCCCGGTTCGATTCACGAAGGAGGCGAACTGGGATACGTGCTTTCGCATGCCTGCGGCGCAGCGTTCGACAATCCAGAGTTGATCGTCGCGGCGGTGGTCGGCGACGGCGAATCTGAAACCGGGCCGCTGGCAACTTCCTGGCACATCAGCAAGTTTCTGAACCCAATTCGCGACGGGGCAGTACTGCCCATCCTGCACTTGAACGGCTACAAGATTAACAATCCCACTCTGCTGGCGCGCATTACGCACGAAGAACTGGAGAACTTGCTGCGGGGCTACGGATGGACGCCTTACTTCGTGGAGGGCTCGGATCCTGACAGCATGCACCAGGCAATGGCGGCGACCGTCGAACATTGCGTTCTCGAAATCCAGAAGCATCAACGGGAATGCCGCACGACCGGCGTCGCCAAGCGGCCGCGCTGGCCGATGATCGTGTTGCGCTCTCCGAAAGGCTGGGGCGCACCGCAAGAAGTAGGCGGTCACCGGCTCGAAGGCTTTTGGCGTGCCCACCAGGTGCCCTTGACCGACGTCAAGAAGAACCCCGACCAACTGCGAATCCTCGAGAAGTGGATGCACGACCAAAAGCCCGAGGAGTTGTTTGACCAGAATGGCAAGCTAATTCCGGAACTGAAAGAGCTCGCGCCCACCGGAAACCGCCGAATGAGTGCCAACCCGCATGCCAATGGAGGAGTTCTCAAGAAGGCGCTGCGTTTGCCTGACTTCTGCGATTACGCCCTGAAGGTGGATCGGCCTGGAAGCATCGAAGCCGAGAATGTACCGCCATTGGGGAACTTCCTGCGCGACGTGATGAAGTCGAACATGACTAACTTCCGCGTGTTCGGCCCGGACGAAACCACCTCGAACAAACTGCAAGCGGTCTACCAGGCCTCCAAGAAATTCTGGATCGCCGAATACTTTCCCGAAGACCAGGATGGCGGCGAACTGGCGACGGACGGACGGGTCATCGAGATGCTCAGCGAGCACACCATGGAAGGCATGCTCGAGGGCTATCTGCTCACCGGGCGCAATGGCTTCTTCTCCTCCTACGAAGCCTTTGTCCACGTCATCGATTCCATGTTCAACCAGCACGCCAAGTGGCTGTCCATCTGCAACCATCTGTCCTGGCGTCAGAAGATCGCCTCGCTGAACCTGCTGATCACTTCGACGGTTTGGCGGCAGGACCACAACGGTTTCACGCACCAGGATCCCGGGTTCCTGGACGTGGTGCTGAACAAGAGCGCCGCGGTCACGCGCATTTACCTCCCGCCCGACGTCAACTGCCTGCTGTCGGTGGCCAATCACTGCCTGCGGAGCGAGAACTACATCAACGTGATCGTTTCCGACAAGCAGCTGCATCTTCAGTACCTGAACATGAATGCTGCGATCGAGCACTGCACCAAGGGCATCGGCATCTGGGACTGGGCCAGTAACGACCAGGGCGGCGAGCCGGACTTGGTCATGGCTTCCGCTGGCGATATCCCGACGCAGGAGGCCCTGGCCGCAACGGTGCTGCTGCGCCAGGAATTCCCTGACATCAAGATCCGTTTCATCAACGTGGTCGACCTTTTCAAGCTGCAACCGAGCACGGAACATCCGCACGGTTTGACGGATGCGGACTTCGATTCTCTGTTCACCTGCGACAAGCCGATCATTTTCAACTTCCACGGATATCCCTGGCTGATTCACCGCCTGGCCTACGCCCGCAAGAACAAGACGCTGCACGTGCGCGGATACAAGGAGAAGGGCAACATCAACACGCCAATGGAGCTGGCCATCAACAACGAGATCGATCGCTTCAGCCTGGCCATCGACGCCATCGACCGCGTTCCCCGGCTGCAGAGGATCGGGGGCCACGCTAAGGAGAAATTCCGCAACCAACAGATCGCTTGCCGGGCCTACGCCTACAAGCATGGCATCGACAGCCCCGAGATTACCGGATGGCGCTGGCCCCAACAGTCAGCCTGACCGGATCGAATGTAAGGGATAGCTGCGCACGAGTGAACCGGCCACCTTGGATTTGTTTGGTGCAGAGTGGACCGCCGGAGAGAGGCGGCGAAAGGATTCTGATTCTCAATGAGCATAGCAACTGTTTCCCCCAGTTCTCCCGTGCTGCAAACAATGGATCTGACCTGTGTCAACACCATTCGTACACTGTCCATGGATGGGGTCCAGGCAGCTAATTCGGGGCATCCCGGGACTCCCATGGCCTTGGCACCGGTGGCTTACTGTCTCTGGCAGCAGTTCCTTCGCTTCGATCCGCAAGATCCCGTGTGGCCGAACCGTGACCGCTTCGTGCTGTCGATCGGGCACGCGTCCATGCTGCTCTATTCCCTGCTGCACTTGACCGAAGTCCGCGCTGTGAGCAAAGACTACGAAACTCTCGGTGAAGTATCAGTTCCACTGGACGCCATCAAAGCGTTTCGGCAATTGGATAGCCGCTGCCCGGGACATCCGGAGTACCGTTGGACTTCGGGAGTGGAGACCACCACAGGGCCGCTCGGCCAAGGCGTCGCCACCAGCGTGGGCATTGCGATAGCCAGGCAATGGCTGGCCGCGCGTTACAACCGCTCAGGCTTCGAGGATCTTTTCGACTTCAACGTTTACGCGCTTTGCGGAGATGGATGCATGATGGAAGGCATCTCAAGCGAAGCTGCCTCTCTTGCTGGACACCTGCGACTTTCGAATCTCTGCTGGATCTACGACAACAACCACATCACGATCGAAGGCAACACTTCCCTGGCGTTTACGGAAGACGTGGCCACGCGTTTTATCGGTTACGGCTGGAATGTGACGCGGGTTGGAGACGCAAACGACCTCGACATGCTGGCCCGTGCGTTCCGTACTTTTCATAACACCAAGGATCGCCCCACACTCATCATCGTGGACAGCCACATCGGATACGGCGCGCCCCATAAGCAAGATACTAGTGGTGCTCACGGTGAACCCCTCGGCGAGGAGGAAGTCCGGCTCGCGAAGCGAAACTACGGCTGGCCGGAAGACAAGAAATTCTTTGTGCCGGAAGGCGTCTACGACCATTTCCGTCAAGGCATCGGAAAGCGCGGCAAGCAGTTACGCGATGCGTGGTTCGCGCGAATCGGGGAGTATCGCAAGCAGTATCCCGAGCTCGCCGAAGAACTATTCCGCATGCAGCACCGCCAACTCCCGGAGGGTTGGGACCGCGAATTGCCCGAATTTCCTGCGGACCCGAAAGGACTGGCGACTCGCGAGTCCTCGGCTAAAGTGCTGAACGCGGCCGCCAAGAACATTCCCTGGTTGATCGGAGGATCCGCAGATCTCGCACCCTCCACCAAGACTCGTATCACGCAGGAGGGCGCCGGCGATTTCTCGGCGGAGAACTATGCCGGACGCAATTTTCACTTCGGAATCCGTGAACACGCCATGGGCGCCATATTAAATGGACTGAGCCTGGTGAAAGTCAGGCCCTTCGGCTCGGGATTTTTCATTTTCGTCGATTACATGCGGGGCTCCATGCGCTTGAGCGCCTTGATGGAGCTCCCCGTGATTTATGTGTTCACTCACGACTCCATTGGAGTTGGCGAGGACGGCCCCACGCACCAGCCCATCGAACAGCTTGCCCACATGCGGTCCATGCCTGGCCTGATTGTGATCCGGCCGGCGGACGCGAACGAGGTGAGGGAGGCCTGGAAGGTCATTCTACAACTGCATCACGAGCCGGCGGTGTTGGTGCTCACTCGCCAAGCCGTACCGACAATCGACCGGACGAAGTACGCCCCGGCCTCGGGCCTGGCCCGCGGGGCCTACATTCTCGCGGATGCCCCGGGCGGCAACCCTGAGGTCATCCTCATCGCCACCGGCAGCGAGGTGGCTCTCTGCCTGGAAGCCTACGAGCAATTAAACAAGGAGGGCGTGCGGGCACGCGTGGTCAGTATGCCGTCGTGGGAATTGTTTGACGATCAGGACAGGAATTACCGGGAATCTGTTCTGCCCCCACACGTGAAGGCACGGGTGTCGGTGGAGGAGGCATCCGATTTTGGCTGGAGCAAATACACCGGCTCCGAGGGGCACAACGTCTGTATCGAAAGCTTTGGAGCCTCGGCACCTCTTAAGCAGTTGTTGAAGAAGTTCGGTTTTAGCGCGGAAAGAATTATAGCTGCGGCGAAGAGCCAGATTGCTCAACAGCGAGCTCAGAGCTGAACAGGAGCACCACATGAAAGTGGGCATAGGCGCAGATCACGGCGGATTCGAAATGAAGCAGCAACTCGCCAAGTTGCTTGCGAAAGAAGGCCACGAGGTCGTCGATTTTGGCAACAAAGTCTATAACAACGACGATGACTACCCGGACTTTGCGCTCCCCCTCGCTCGGGCTGTGGCCAGTCAAGAAGTGGAGCGCGGCATTCTGGTGTGCGGCAGCGGCGTGGGCGCGTCGGTAGCCGCCAATAAAGTGACCGGCGCACGCGCGGCGCTCTGTCACGATGACTTTTCGGCCCGCCAGGGGGTGGAGGATGATGACCTGAATATCCTCTGCTTCGGAGGCCGCACCATGGGTATCGCGGTCGCATGGGACTGCACGAAAAATTTCCTCGCCGCCAGGTTCAGCGGTGCCGATCGGCATCGTCGCCGGCTGGCCAAGGTCACTCAGTTTGAAGCTAGCAAGATGGCTGCATCACGCGATGGCAGGTAAATCCAAAGTTTCAGATCTGAACGATAGGAGAGAACAATGACATTGTTAGAATCCCTGAAGAAATACACGACCGTTGTAGCGGATACCGGTGATATTGAGGCCATTGCCCGGCACCGGCCGCAGGACGCTACCACCAATCCTTCGCTTCTCTTTCACGCCGCCCAGATGCCGGTCTACAGGCACTTGGTGGAAGAGGCTGCCGAGCTTGCCCTCAAGAGCGGCGGCCGCCATGAAGAGATGGCGGAAGAGTTCATTGATCGTCTTTTTGTCTTGTTCGGATGTGAAATTCTCAAAGTGGTGCCCGGCCGTGTCTCCACGGAGGTCGCCGCGAGCTTGAGCTTCGATACCACGGCGACGATCGCCAAGGCGCGAAAGCTAATCTCGCTGTATGAGAAAAAAGGCGTGGCGCGCGAACGCATCCTGATCAAGATCGCCAGCACGTGGGAGGGCATCCGGGCAGCCGAACTTCTTGAGAAGGAAGGCATCCACTGCAATCTCACACTTCTGTTCAGTTTTGCTCAAGCGGTCGCGTGTGCCGAAGCTGGAGTAACCTTGATTTCGCCTTTCGTTGGCCGCATTTACGACTGGTACAAGAAAGAGCGCGGCGGGGCGGAGATTCCAGCGGACCAGGATCCCGGCGTTGCGTCCGTCACTCGCATCTACAATTACTACAAGAAATTCGGTTACAAGACCCAGGTGATGGGGGCAAGTTTCCGGAATGTGAATCAGATCGTCCGCCTGGCCGGATCCGATTTGCTCACCATCAGTCCAGACCTTCTTGACCAGTTGGAGCAGGCCGAGGGCACTTTGGAGCGTAAACTCGACCCGGCAAAAGCGCAGGCGAGCAAGGAAGAACGCATTCACCTGGACGAGAAGACCTTCCGCTGGATGCACAACGAGGACGCCATGGCGACGGAAAAACTTGCCGAGGGCATCCGCAAGTTCAACAGCGACGCCCGCCACCTGGAAGACTACGCGCTCTCCAAGGTGACCCAAACAGTGGCGTGAGAAATGGTCCCGACCGTACTCAACTCACGAGTGGTGCGCCTCGCTGATCTGAAGCGGCATGGCCGCAGAAGCGAGCCATCCCACTTACTGCGGAGTAAGGACGCCAGCGGCAGAACAAAAAAACTGAACTGGCCTATCAACATATGAAAATTCTCGTACTCAACTCGGGTTCCAGCAGCCAGAAAGCCTGCTTGTACGAAATTGGCGAGACATTCCCGGATCATCCGCCCACTCCCCTGTGGGAGGGGAGGATCGAGTGGAGTGGCGACACCGCGGCGATTGTGGTGAAGAACTCACAGGGAGTCGTCTTAAAAGAAGAACTGCCGGTCTCCTCGCGCGAGCAAGTTATCCGACACTTGCTGCGCACGCTGCGTGATGGGAACGCGCGTGCCATCGCCTCTACTTTGGAGATCGACGCGGTAGGACACCGTGTGGTCCATGGCGGCGCGCATTTTAAGAACCCCGTGGTAATCACGGACAAAGTGCGAGCGGCCATTGAGAGCGTCTCGGCTTTCGCGCCACTGCACATTCGCGCCGAAGTGGAAGGCATGAAGATAGTCGAAGATCTTTTCGGCGCAGTTACCCAAGTGGCGGTCTTCGATACCGCGTTTCACAGCCAAATACCACTATCCGCGGCGATCTATCCTGGTCCTTATGAGTGGTTTGAGAGCGGGATTCGCCGCTACGGATTCCACGGGATCAATCATCAGTACTGTGCCGAGCGGGCGGCGCAGATGCTCGGAGCGGATGTGAAGGCTCTAAGAATTGTGAGTTGCCACCTTGGGAACGGTTGTTCAGTCACCGCGATCCGCGACGGCCAGAGCATTGATACGACAATGGGCTTCACACCGTTGGAGGGTCTGATGATGGGGACACGGTCCGGGTCGGTGGATCCCGGAATTCTGACTTTCCTGATGCGCCAGGGCCAGCTGGATGGCCAGGACATCGACAAGGTGCTGAACCAAAAATCGGGCTTACTCGGTATCTCGGGTCTTTCGAGCGACATGCGCGACATCCTCGACCGGCATCCAACAAGGTCACGAGCGAGCGAAGTTGGCATTCGACATTTATGTGCATCGTTTGCGAGCAGCGATAGGTGGTATGGCCGCCGTGTTGGGAGGAATGGATGCTCTGGTGTTTACCGCCGGGGTGGGCGAGAACTCCCCCGAGGTGCGAGCCGCGGCTTGCAGTGGATTGGAATTTCTCGGCCTCAGACTCGATAGTAAAACGAACGCACGACCTTCTCTCGATCAGGAAATCTCTACGGCAGATTCAAGTGTGCGCGTCCTGGTGATTCGGGCTGAGGAAGATTGGGCTATCGCTAAAGAATGTTGGAAGCTGGCGCAGGCACACCAGCGGGGACAAACAAACGCGAGTGTTGCCCAGAAAGAGTCCCTCCGACAAGGCGAGAGAGCGGCAAGCGAATCGGGCATTAATTAAGTCAGAAAAAGGATAGAACCAGCATGAGCGAAGTACTTCCAGTGTTGTATGTGGCACGTCACGGCGAAACGGCATGGAGTCTCTCGGGCCAGCATACTGGCCTTACCGACTTACCTCTGACTCCAAATGGCGAGCGCAACGCCCGGCGGCTCGGAGAGCGCCTGAAGGGCATGACATTTGCCAGGGTGTTTACCAGCCCGTTGCAGCGCGCGGCCCGAACCTGTGAACTGGCCGGGTTTGGCGCCGTGGCCGAAACTGATCCTGACCTGGTGGAATGGAACTACGGTCAATATGAAGGGCGGCGCTCGGCCGAGATCTTTGCGGAACGCCCAGACTGGCAACTGTTCCGGGACGGCTGTCCGGGAGGCGAATCGCCAGCACAAGTAGGCGAGCGGGCGGACCGTGTGGTCCAGCGTGTCCGCACAGTTCCGGGAAACGTACTGCTCTTTTCCAGCGGACACTTCATTCGAGTTCTTGCCGCCCGCTGGCTGGCGCTCGGTCCGGGACCAGCGGGCAGGTATTTTCTCTTGACCACGGCGAGCCTGAGCGCGCTCGGCTATGAGCACAAGCTTTCCCAGCCGGTGATCCGGCTTTGGAATGACGATCATCACGTGGCCGCGTGAGTCGCCCCAATCGTTTGGCGAGAAATTGAGGGTTTTGGATGTTGGATAGTACGGATTTCAGATAACTCAGATCAAAAGGACCTCCAATGAGCACAAAAGTTGTTAAAACCGCGGAAGGCGTTCGGGTTCCCCCTAGAACGCCAGAAGAATGGCGCGTTTCAGAACTTCTCAAACAGTACGGGTGCGGCCCGATTGCATTTGCCGGTTCGGAAAACGCACTTTACGAACGGCATTTGGTTTTCGACCGCGTAATCGACCCGCAGGTCGCGACAGCGCGAGAGCGTTTCGAGGCGGTTTCCCATTCGATTCGAGACGTCCTCGCCCAACGCTGGGTGCTGACCAGAACCACGTATAACAAAGCCAATCCCAAACGCGTTTATTACCTGTCCATGGAATTTCTTCTCGGCCGCTCGCTGACAAACAACATAACCAACCTCTTGCTTAGCCCGTTGGTTCAGTACGCGGTGAAGGAGAAAGGACTCGATTGGCTCAAACTAATCGAAGAGGAACCCGATGCAGGCCTCGGCAACGGAGGTCTGGGGCGGCTCGCGGCTTGTTTTCTGGACTCGATGGCCACAATGGAATTGCCGGCCACAGGCTACGGTCTTCGGTACGAGTACGGTATGTTCAAGCAATCCATTGAGGATGGATGGCAAAAGGAACATCCAGACAATTGGATCCGCATGGGTGACCCCTGGGAGGTCGTGCGGCCTCCTGAAATGGTGGAAGTGAAGCTAGGATGCTCGTTCAAACTGATCGGGGGCAGCATTCAGGTTCTACCTGGACGGCCATCAACCCTGATCGGCATTCCGTTTGACCGACCTGTCGTAGGCTACGGAGGAAAAACGATCAACACGCTCCGGCTGTGGGCCGCAGCTGCGCCGAACTACTTCGATTTCCAGGAATTTGGTACCGGTGATTTTGTGGGAGCCCTGGGGGACACGCTTGAGGCGGAGTCGCTCACGCGCGTGCTGTATCCCGACGACTCAACGACGATTGGGCAAGGACTACGATTCATCCAGGAATATTTTCTGGTGGCCTGCTCACTCGCTGACATCGTCCGGCGGTTCCAACGGTTCAATAAAGATTGGGAGCAGCTGCCCGAGAAGGCGGCAATCCAGCTCAATGACACGCATCCGTCGTTGGCCGTCGCCGAGCTGATGCGAATTTTGCTGGATGACGCCCACCTGGGATGGGACCAGGCGTGGGATTTGACGAAGAAGACGCTCGCTTATACAAATCACACGCTGTTGCCGGAAGCGCTTGAGAAGTGGCCTGTCGAGTTGTTCGAGATGTTTATTCCCCGCCATTTGGAGATCATCTACGAGATCAACCGGCGTCTTCTCGACGAGGTTCGACTTCGCTTCCCCGGCGATGACGGTCGCACGGCTCGCATCAGCCTTGTCGAAGAGGGCGGCCAACGCAAAATCCGCATGGCCAACCTGGCAATTGTTGGCTCGCACAGTACGAATGGCGTCGCCGCAATCCACTCCAAACTCTTGCGCACGACCACCGTTAAGGATCTGGCGGAGATGTACCCGGAGCGCTTCAGCAATAAGACCAACGGGGTGACGCCTCGGCGATGGTTGCTGCAAGCCAATCCCAAGCTAGCCAGCGCGATTTCGGATGCCATCGGCGAGCGATGGATCACCGACCTGAGCGAGCTGAGCAGCGTTGAGACCACTTGCCGAGGACAGTCGGCTTTCGTGACGCGTTTCTCGCGTCAAAGCGCGAAGCGAAAGTGCGGTTTGCCAATTGGCTGAAGTCAACGTCAGGACAGGACGTGGACCCAGACACGATCTTCGACTGCCAGATCAAGCGCATCCACGAATACAAGCGACAACTGCTGAACGCGTTGAGGATCATCGTGGTCTATAACCGGCTGCGCGCGAATCCCAATCTCGAAGTTGTGCCGCGCACGTTTTTCTTTGCCGGAAAAGCGGCGCCCGCCTATCGTCTCGCCAAGCTGATCATCAAATTCATCAACAATCTCGCGGCGACCATCGATGGCGACCCTGCTGCACGCGGCAAAATCAAAGTTGTTTTCCTGCCCGAGTACAACGTCTCGCTTGCCGAACGCTTGATTCCCGCGAGCGATGTTTCGAACCAAATCTCTACGGCCGGATATGAAGCGAGCGGAACGAGCAATATGAAGTTCATGATGAATGGAGCCTTGACGGTCGGAACCCGCGATGGCGCGACGATCGAAATGGCCGAGGAAGCCGGTGAAGAGAATTTCTTCCTGTTCGGCCTCACCGCAGAGCAAGTGGAGAACAGCCGCGGCTGGTACAACCCGCACTGGCACTATGATAATGAGCCGGAGACACGAGCGGCGCTGGATCTCATTTTCTCCGATTACTTCAGCCGAAATGAACCGGGAGTTTTCGCTCCGTTACGCGATACACTTCTGACGAACGGCGATCACTACATGCACCTGGCGGACCTGACCTCGTATTGCCGGGCACAAGAAGCCGCCGGCGCGTTGTATGCAGATCCGGGCGAGTGGGCGCGCAAAGCAATCCTGAACGTAGCGAGCTCCGGAAAATTCTCGAGCGACCGCACCATTGCCGAATATGCTCGCGACATCTGGAAGGTGGAACCATGCCCAATACCCTAGAAACACGGTCAACAGGCAGCGTGCAGCACGAACGAAGCTCGATTTCGCCGCTCGCAGGCAAACCGGCTCCCAAGGAGATGCTGGTGGACGTCGCTCGCCTGGAGAGGGACTATTTCGAGCGCCGTCCCGACCTGCAGGATCCCAACCAGCTTGTCAGCTTCGGCACCAGCGGACACCGCGGCTCTCCCTCTGCACGGCACGTTCACCGAAGCGCACATCCTCGCGATTACTCAGGCAATCTGCGACTACCGGCGCTAGCAGGGAACAGACGGTCCGCTTTATATGGGCAAAGATACCCACGCGCTGTCCGCGCCCGCACAGCGCACCGCGCTCGAGGTGCTGGCGGCGAACAACGTGGAGACGGTCATTCAGCAAAACGACGGCGTAACTCCAACCCCCGTCATCTCGCGCGCCATTCTCGTTTACAACCGCGGTCGCAAGGAACATCTCGCTGACGGCATCGTCATCACGCCGTCGCACAACCCGCCCGAGGATGGAGGCTTCAAGTACAACCCGACCGAACGGCGGCCCCGCCGATACCGACGTGACCCACTGGGTGGAAACGCCGGGCGAACGAATTGTTGCGAGCGGGCAATGCGGGGGTGAAGCGAGTTGCCGTTCACCAAAGCCATCGCAGGCCGCCACTACGCACCAGGAAGACCTGATGTTGCCGTACGTTCGTGATCTCAAGAACGTCGTCGATATGGATGCGATTCGCGGCGCCAAGCTCAAACTTGGCGTGGATCCCCTGGGCGGAGCCGCTCGGCCTATTGGGAGCCGATCAACTCGATTTACGGGCTGGATATCGCCGTCGTCAATCCGGTGATTGACCCGACTTTTTCGTTCATGACCGTCGACCACGACGGCAAGATCCGCATGGATTGTTCCAGCCCTTATGCGATGGCCGGGCTGGTCGGGCCTGAAAGACCAATACCAGGTGGCTTTCGCCAACGATCCGGACTCGGACCGGCACGGGATCGTCACCCCGTCTGCCGGGTCTGATGAACCCGAACCATTACCTCGCAGTGGCGATCCGATACTTGCTCACGCACCGGCCACAGTGGCGCGAGGAAGTCGCAGTGGGCAAGACGCTGGTGAGCAGCAGCATGATCGATAGGGTCGTGCAAAAGCTCGGCCGCGAGTTGCGCGAAGTGCCGGTGGGCTTCAAGTGGTTTGTGCCGGGCCTGTTCGATGGTTCGTACTGTTTCGGCGGTGAAGAGAGCGCTGGAGCGAGTTTTCTTCGGCTCGACGGCACAGTGTGGACGACCGACAAAGACGGGCCAATCATGGACCTGCTGGCGGCGGAGATTACCGCCCGCACCGGCAAAGATCCCGGCGAGCACTATCGCGAACTGACGGCGGAGTTCGGCACCCCCTACTACACGCGCATCGACGCGCCGGCCACCCCCGAGCAGAAAAGCAAAATTGCAGAAACTCTCGCCCGATGCGGTAAAAGAGTCAGATCTGGCGGGCGAGCCAATCACCGCCAAGCTGACCGGGCGCCAGGCAATCATGCTCCCATCGGCGGCCTAAAGGTCGTGGCGAAAAGCGGCTGGTTTGCGGCCCGGCCCTCCGGCACAGAGAACATCTACAAAATTTATGCGGAGAGCTTCAAGAGCCAGACCCATCTGAACGCCATCGTGAGCGAAGCCCAGGAGATGGTGAACAACGCATTGCGTTCCTCCGGAGCAGTAATGGGGAGAACGGCAGGATGGCGAATGTTCCACCGTTTCCGCCCGAATACCGCGCTTCCGGCATGCTGCTGCACGTTACGTCTCTGCCATCGCCTTATGGGATCGGCGATCTTGGGCCGTCTGCGTTTTCCTGGGTCGACCGACTCCACGACGCTGGGCAAGGCTGGTGGCAGGCGTTGCCACTTGGGCCGACCGGTTACGGAAATTCTCCTTACCAATCATTGTCTTCGTTTGCGGGCAATGGCCTGCTGATCAGCCCCGAGTGCCTCATTTCAGACGGACTGCTCAAGGCGAGTGACTGCGCGTCACGGTTCCCCTCCGATCTGGTCGACTACGACTCCGTTATTCCTTTCAAAGAGCGGCTGCTCGAAAAGGCATGGACGAAATTCAAATCCGGGGAGCGCAGCGATCTTCGCCCTGCTTATGACGAATTTTGCGCAACACAGGCAAACTTGGCTGGAAGACTATGCTCTATTCCGCGCGCTAAAGGACAAGTTCGGCGGCGCCTATTACCTCGAGTGGCCAGAGGAATTGGTCCAGCGAAAGCCTGCAGCTTTAGCGAAGGCACGGCGAGAGCTGGCGAATGAAATTGATCGGTTTCGCTTGGCACAATTTCTGCTGTTGCGGCAGGCAGATCAGCTCAGGGAATACGGCCATGCCAAGGGCGTGAGCCTGATTGGCGATCTGCCGTTCTTTGTTTCACCAGATTCCAGCGATGTTTGGGCAAATCCGGAGTTATTCCTGCTGGACGAGCAGCGACGACCGCGCTTCGTTGCGGGCGTTCCTCCTGACTATTTCAGCGCGCAGGGACAGTTGTGGGGCAATCCTGTCTACAACTGGGATGCGCTCCGTTCCACAGGCTATCGATGGTGTATTGACCGGCTTCGTGCGCTCCTAGCTCATGTAGATGTGATTCGGCTGGATCACTTCCGGGGTTTCGCGGCTGCCTGGCACGTTCCAGCCGGAGCCAAGACAGCGCAGTCCGGCGAATGGGTGCCGGGACCAGGCGCGGGTTTTTTCCAGGCGGTGCAAAGAGAGTTGGGCTGACCTGCCGTTCATCGCCGAGGATCTGGGGATAATCACGCCGGATGTAGTGGCGCTGCGTGATCAATTTCAAGTGCCGGGGACGCGGGTGCTGCAGTTCGCCTTTGACGGCCACGCCGACAATCCATATCTTCCGCACAACTTTGTCACCAACACGGTTGCGTACACCGGCACGCATGACAATCCGCCAACTCGCGAATGGTACGAACAATTGCCCGATTCGCAGCAACAAACTTTGTGGAGCTACCTTAAGCGCCGGCTCGTGAATAGTGCGGAAGCTGCACCAGCCCTGATCGAACTGGCATGCTCGTCCGTGGCGGCTTTGACGGTTGTGCCCTTACAGGACCTTCTTGATCTCGGCGTTGGAAGTCGGATGAACGTGCCCGGTCGTTTGGGCGGAAACTGGCGCTGGCGCGTTACCGAGGAGAAGTTGTCGACAACCGCTTTCCAATGGTTGCGCGACTTAACCGAGAAATCGAAGCGTTGTGCGAGCGGAGGGCAAGCGCTCGCGGCCAAGGCGAGTAGTTCCGGGCACGAATGTTTACCATGCTGATCAAACAGAATTCAGGAAACGTGAAGAACCGGATCGACGAAGCAGTCGCTGACAACAACCGCACATCCGATGTGGCAGCGCCGGCAGTGTCAGTCTCCAAACGTCCCAGATGGGCACAAACAGAAGGAACTCCGTTACCGCTGGGTGCCACGTGGATAGAAGAAGAGCAGGCGTTCAACTTTTCCGTGTATGCCGAATATGCTGAGAGTGTGACTCTGCTGTTCTATTCTGCTAACGACTTTGCAAATCCAGTCCTGACGTTCCAGTTCGATTACATTCGCAACAAGTCGGGACGAGTCTGGCACTGCAGACTGCCCTTCGATGAAATGCGCGGTGCTCGTTATTATGCCTACTCGGTCTCGGGGCAGGTTATTTCTGAACTTCACATTTTCGATCCTCAGAAAATTTTGGCCGATCCCTATGCCCAATGTGTTTTCTTCCCGCCAGAGTTTGACCGCAAGCTGGCCACGGTGCCCGGCCCCAATGCCGGTAAAGCGCCGCTGGGAGTGCTGACCGGGCATACTGGCGAGTTCGATTGGTCCGGAGATGTTGCACCTCGCCCCGAATCCGAAGCAATCATCTACGAGCTCCATGTAAAGGGCTTCACGAAAAACCCGAATTCTGGGGTACATCCTTCGCGTGCCGGCACCTACTCCGGACTGGTGGAAAAGATTCCGTATTTGAAGGAGCTCGGGATAACGGTTGTCGAATTGATGCCTGTATTTCAGCGCGACCCGCACGAAGGGGATTATTGGGGTTACATGCCTTTGAACTTTTTCTCGCCGCATGCCCAGTATGCGTGTACGCGCAATGACGATGGGCAGCATCTCGAATTCAAAGAAATGGTCAAGGCTCTTCACAAAGCAGGAATCGCCGTAGTGCTCGACGTTGTATATAACCACACATGTGAGGGCGACCATCGAGGCCCCATCTACAGTTTCAAAGGTTTTGATGGCGCAGGTTATTACATGCCATCCTCCGAACCCGGTAACCCTTACGCGAATTATTCGGGCACGGGTAATACCCTGAACTTCAGCCAGCCGCACGTGCGTAAAATGGTCATGGACAGCCTGCGGTATTGGAAAAACGAGATGCACATTGATGGATTCCGCTTCGACCTGGCATCCGTGTTTAGCCGTAATGCCGATGGATCACTCAATTGGGGAGACGCTCCAATTTTCAGTGAAATCGCGGCCGATCCGGAGTTGGGCTTATTGAAGTTGATCGCAGAACCTTGGGACGCCGGCGCGTATCAATTGGGACGCGGATTTCCGGGGCTGACCTGGCTTCAATGGAACGCGCGGTTTCGTGATGATGTTCGCCGTTTTGTCAAGGGCGACGCTGGAATGGTCCAGGAACTGATGCGTCGCATTTATGGCAGCGACGATCTATTTCCGGATAGCCGCGCCCATGCCTATCACGCCTACCAGACCGTGAACTATCATCGATTCCCATGACGGTTTCACGCTATACGATCTGGTTTCTTACAACCAGAAAAACAACTGGAACAACGGCCATAACAATCAGGACGGAATGGACGAGAATTTCAGTTGGAACTGCGGACACGAAGGAGACGAGGGCGCGCCAGCGGCGGTTCTGGCACTTCGTCGGAAACAGGTTAAGAACTTCTGCTGTCTGCTTCTGCTGTCGAATGGCATCCCGATGTTCCGGGCTGGCGATGAATTCCTGAATACGCAATTCGGAAACAACAATCCCTACAACCAGGACAATGAAATCGGCTGGCTGGACTGGAGCCAGCTCCAGGCGAATCAGGACATTTTCCGTTTCTTCAAAAAGATGATTGCGTTCCGGAAATCTCATCCTTCTCTCTGTCGCAGCAGGTTCTGGCGCGAGGACGTCTCTTGGTACGGCACTGGTCCTACAGTCGATTTGTCTCCGGATTCGCGCAGCTTGGCGTTCTGTCTGCATGGCGCGTCCCAGGCGGACGACGATATTTATGTAATGATCAATGCCTACTGGCAGGAGCTGCAGTTCCAAATCCAGGAGGGTGCGCCCCAGGATTGGGTAAGAATTGTGGACACGGCCTGCCGAGTCCCGACGATTTCTCGGAGCCCGGTTTGCCGCTAGCATCAGTTGACATACCAAGTGGCCCCGCGATCCATTGTTGTTTTGGTTCGAGCTAAAACAAAAGGGCGTTGCGTCGAGAACTCGCTGACTGAGCAGAATCACTGAGATGCAGCGAAGATATCTGAAATTAGGAGTTCATACATGGCAAAGAAGCGCATAGGCATACTCACTGGAGGCGGTGATGTCCCCGGACTGAACTCCGTGATCAAATCGGTGGTTTACCGCGGGGCAGAACTCGGATGCGAAGTGATTGGTATCCGCCGAGGATGGGAAGGATTGACCCACGTCAATCTGAATGATCCGGCTAGTAAGGCCCAGTACATCCTGCCCCTGAACCGCGAAAACACGCGCACCATCGATCGCACGGGCGGAACCTTCTTGCACAGCTCACGCACGAATCCCACTAAGATGAAGAACCTTTCTCCCGCTCTGCAGGTCCAGAAGTTCGAAGCCAGGAAGTCGACCAACAAAGGCGTGACCAGCACAGTGTTCGATGTGACCCCGGCAGTGCTGAAGAATATCGAGACACTGGGGCTTGACTACCTGATCGCAATCGGTGGGGACGACACCCTCAGCTATGCCTCGGAACTCGATCGCAAGGGGGTGAAGGTGATCGCGGTCCCCAAGACGATGGACAACGACGTCCGCAACACTGAATACTGCATCGGTTTCTCGACGGCGATTACACGCGCCATGGACGCCATCGACCGCCAGCGTACCACCGTTGGCTCGCACGAACACATCGGCATCTTCCGCATCTTTGGCCGCGATGCCGGCTACACGGCGCTCTACACGGCGTACGTGACCGGAGTGCGCTGCTGCATTCCCGAGTACAAGGTCGATCTCAAGCACCTGATCGAATTGCTCATGAACGACAAGCGCAACAACCCGAGCAATTACTCACTCGTAATTCTTTCCGAAGGCGCCGAGTGGCAGGGCTACACGGTGAAGGAATATGGCGAAGCTGACGCGTTCGGCCACCGCAAAAAGATGAGCGTCGCGGAAGACCTGAGCGATGAGATCAAGCAGGCGACCGGCGAAGGGACCGTCGTTAGCGACCTTACTTATGACCTGCGCTCGGGCAGTCCCGACTTCCTCGATCGCCTGGTGGCATTTACCTTTGCGGGCATGGCGATGGACGCGCTGGAAGAAGACAAGTCCGGCTTGATGACCGCGATCAATGAAGGGCGTTACGAGATGGCGCCGATTCCCGATCCGAAGCTGGGTCCACGCAAGGTGGACATCACATCGATGTACAATACTGAGCGCTATCGCCCGCAGTACGACCGCAAGATCGGCCTGCCGATCTTCTTGGCGCGGCCATAGTGCGCAGTAGGTTTCCCGTGCCTAAATTCCAGTCTATAACTCGGATCTCTCTTCGATTCTTTGCTGGTCTTCTTGGCCTTGGCCTACTGGGCTACCTGGTGTTTCGAACCGGCCCGGGTCTCGTTTGGAAGCAAGTGCAAACAGTCGGCTGGGGCCTAGCCTTGATCATTTTTCTGGGAGGGCTGTCTCAGTTGATAAGGACATGCGCGTGGCGACAGGCATTAATGTGCGATATCAGAAGGCTCTCCTGGTCCCGCAGTCTTGGCGTGCAACTAGCCTCCGATGCGTGTGGACAACTTGGTCTTGCTGGGAAGCTACTTGGGGAGGGGATCCGAGTGTCTCTGTTGGGTTCCGCAGTGCCGCTGGCCAACGGCATCTCCTCCTGTGCCATTGACGGAGGAATGCATCTTTTGACGGCCGCAGTTGTTGCTGTATTGGGAATCAGTATCGCTTTATTGCATTTCCCTCTGTCTGGTCAGTGGCGAGTCTATGCAATGTTGCTCGCTGCCGTGCTCATTGCACTGGTGGTTCTGGCGGCCGTGGCCGTCGCAAGCGGTTGGCGGTTGATGGGGAACGCGGCCAGAGCGATTGGGCGATTGCCTCAGCTTCACAACTGGATCATCGGGAAAGAGCCGATCATTGACTCTGCTGAACACAACCTCCTCACCTTTCGCAGCGAAGCGCCTACCGCATTCTGGGCAAGCCTCATCCTCAGTCTCCTATGGCATGCGCTGGCAGTCCTGGAGGTATATCTTATCTTGCTGTTCATGCGAGCCAGGATTACCTCGGTCGGCGCGTTTGCGATGGAGGGCCTGACAAAGGTGATCAACCTCGTGGGCGGTCTGAATCCAGGTAACCTCGGCACCTATGAAGGTGGGAACATGCTTATTGCAAACATGTTCGGTGTGACGGCCACTGCTGGATTGACGTTGGCATTGTGCCGGCGTGCGCGCACCATTTTCTGGGCAGGAGTAGGGGTTGTGTGCATGATCTTGATGAACAGGGCTGGAGACGGAAAGCAAAACCAAGCGAAGATTTCCGCCACCGTCGCGGGATGATTCTTGTCACGATAGGCCCAATCGCTTTTGAAGGAAATCGCATGCCCTCACCAATGAACAAAACAATTCTATGGGCGGGCCTTCTGGCGGTGGTTCTTTTTTCGGTCGACGAAGGCAGATCTCAGGTTACCGACAATGCGGCTGAACCGAACAGGTTTTATCGCGAATTCATTGGACTTACGGATGAGCAAATCCGGAAAATTCATGAAGGAAAAGCCATAGCCAAGATTCTCGATTCCCCAACTGCAGATCAGGTTTTTGTTTTCGGCTCTGTCTACATCCATTCGACTCCCGAGCGCTATCTCACATTCGCATCGGATCTCGACGAACTACGCAGACTTCCCAGCTATCTCGCAATTCGACAGTTCACTTCGCCGCCCCAGCTTACGGACCTCGAGGAATTCACTGTCGACGCGGAAGATTTCAAAGAATTGAAGGATTGCAAGCCGGGGCACTGCAAATTCCAGCTCCCGGCCGAACGGATGGACGAATTCCAACGATCGATTGACTGGTCCGCTCCCGATGCTGCCGACCAGGTGAATCGCCTGGCGCAGAAAATGGCACTGCAGGCCCTGCTGGACTATCAACAAGGGGGCAACGTCGCTCTAGGCGCGTACCGAGACAAGAGTCACCCAGCCGCCGTGGCAGAGACCTTCGCCTCACTGGCAGATCGTACCAAGGGCCTGCCCGTTTATTTGTCCGAACTTCGCGATTATTTGCTCAACTATCCCAAGGCAGACTCCAGCAACTTCGAATCTCAGTTTTACTGGGAGAAGGTGAATTTCGGTCTCAAGCCGACGTTTCGCATGGTTCAAGCCGTGAACTATCACGGCAAATCTTCAACGGAACCTGTGTATGCAGTGGCGCTGAAACAGATTTACGCAAGTCATTACTTCGAAACCGCCCTCGACGTGACCGTCTGCGTTCAGGACCTTCATTCCTCGGATCATCCCGGCCTCTACCTGATCACTATGAAGGGCTCTCAGCAAGCCGGTCTTACAGGACTGAAAGGCAGCATCGTGCGCAAGGTAGCGGTCGATAAGACGCGTTCGTCGCTTGAAAAGGCATTAGCGTCAATTAAACAGACACTGGAGTCTGGGCCGAGCTAGCGCTATCGTATAGGTGGCAATTACGCGTTTTCCTATCCCACGCGCCTTGCAAGCATCTAGTTGGCGCGCAGCTGACGCGGATACCCAGCGATGAATACAGCGCGTTGTCCGAATGACAAATGGACCTCGCAGCCGACGTTGGTAATTGGGTGCGACGCCGTCTTCACGCGAATCGGTTGACAGACAACCGTCCACTCGTGAAAGCGTCTACGCAACGCCAGGCCAGCCAACAGGCATTACCGCCCGTAAGGCAGGAAGAAACCAGGAAAAAGAAGATGCGATCCAGAGTCGTGGATGAGAGCAACAAACCGGAGGTGGCCTCTATTTCACTGAGTGAACTCGGCGAAGATAAAGCCCTTTTCGTTGCCGCCAAGGCTGGAGATGAACTAGCATTTGATACGCGCAGCTGCCCATCAAGAATGTAGTAGTTTTCAGGACCACGTTCTTGAACCAATGGTTCCGGCATGCGCGGCGACCAAGGAGCGCGAATCTCGGAAGAATACGGAAACGAGCCAGCCGCGATCTCTTGGCGATAACTCGGCAAAAAGTCGACAAATCGCTGATCCTTTGGTTAGCGACGACACGCTGACTAGCAGTGGGCACTTACCAGCTTGGTCGTGGACGCACGAACCGTGGATGCGAAGAAGCTCTCCCACGATCTCCGGAGTGAGCCTGCGTGGCTTGCGGAAGGGCATGATCTTAGCCACGGGAATTTTTCGCCTCCGCAGACATTCGCCAATGCACCGTGCAGAGGGGCGTGCCATCCGGCGGGCGGTGCTTTGCGGGGTTCTTGCACCGGATCAGTTGCTTGCCTTTCGCGTCCAGCACAAGTTGGCAACGAACGCGCTGGGGCTTGACCTTACCCACGGATCGCGCTCCATAGGATCGTTAACGCCAGCGGCAGGTAGGTCGAAATCGGGAAGATGCTCCGCGCCAGCGGCGACGGGGGTATTGCGAAGACGTAAGCGAACTCCAAACCGTAGGAAAACGCGAGCGAGGCGAACATGGGGATTCCGGACGATGCCGATCAGTGTTCCGGGGCATGCCGATCACCCGTTCCGGGATGATGGCGATCATGATTCCGGGATGATGCCGATCACTCGTTCCGGGATGATCCCGATCAGTTGATCATGATCGTCGGAACGGTGATCGCGATGCCCCGGAATGTTTTCCACAGGGCGAGGTGACGCTGGACATCACCGTAGGCAAGCTGTTTTTCCTATTTGCGTTACGGGAGAGACAGAGTGCCAACCAGGAGATTGTCCATGCGTAAGATCAGAGAAGTCCTCCGCCTCCGCATCGAGCTGAGGCTGGGGCAACGGGCCATAGCCCGCGCTTGTTCGATTAGCCAGAGCACCGTTCATGAATACCTCAACCGGGCCGCCGCAGCCGGTGTGGTGTGGCCGCTCGGAGAGGAGTGGGACGAGCAGCGTGTCGAGCAGGCATTGTTCGGAGAGCGGCAGGTGGTAAAACGACTCCCGGAACAAGTCCTTCCGGATTTTCCCGCCTTGCATTCGCAGTTGCAGCAGCATCCCCATCTGAAGTTGCAGTTGGCTTGGGAAGAGTACCGGCAGATTCATCCGGAAGGATACGGCTACAGTCGCTTCTGCGAGCTCTACCAACGGTGGCGCAGGAAGCAGGATGTGGTTCTGCGCCAGGTCCACCAGCCCGGCGAGAAGGGTTTCGTGGACTGGGCCGGTGCAACGATTCCGCTACACGATCCGGTTACCGGCGAAGTCAGGCCAGCGTCGCTGTTCGTGATGGTGCTGGGCGCCAGCTCCTACACGTATGCCGAAGCCACCCGGGATCAGCAGTTGACGGCCTGGATCAGCGCTCACATGCATGCCTTTGAATATTTTTCTGGAGTGCCCAGACTCCTGGTCCCCGATAACCTGCGAACGGGAGTGAGCCGCGCGTGCCGCTACGATCCGGATCTCAACCCCACCTACCAAGAGTTTGCCATGCACTACGACGTGGGAGTCGTGCCGGCGCGCCCTCGTCATCCAAAAGACAAGGCCAAGGTCGAAGTCGGCGTGCAAGTTGTCGAACGCTGGATCCTTGCCGCCCTACGCCACCAGAAGTTTTTTCGGTTGGCGGATCTGAATAATGCGATTCGCGAACTGCTCGAGCGGCTGAACCAGCGACCATTCCGGAAGCGCGAAGGATCGCGTGCCAGTGTGTTCGCTGCGGTCGAACGCAACGCTTTGCGAGCGTTGCCCGCCGAGCCGTTCGACATGAGCCAGTGGTCCTACGCCCGAGTGAACATCGACTACCACATCGCCTTCGACGCCAACCTCTACAGCGTGCCCTACACGCTGGTGCAAGAACGCGTGGAAGTTCGAGCGACACCGACCACCATCGAGATCTTTCACAAGGGACAGCGGGTAGCCTCGCATGTCCGTGGTCATGGACGAGAACAGGTGTTCACGCAGAGAGAACACCGGCCGAAGAGTCACCAAGCACACCTCGAGTGGACGCCCTCACACATGGTGAACTGGGCCGAACAGATCGGACCGCACACGGCCAAGTTGTTTGCACGGATCCTCGCCGAAAAACCGCATCCGGAGATGGGCTATCGATCCTGCCTCGGGATCATCCGACTGGCCGAGGAGTACTCCTCGGCCAGGATGGAAGCAGCTGCTGATCGAGCCATACGGACCGGTGCTTGCCGCTACCAGAGCGTGAAATCGATCCTGAAGAACTCCCTCGACCAACAACCACTCCCAGAACCGCCACCGCTACTTCTTCCGCCATCGCATGACAACATTCGTGGCGCTGAGTACTTCGAGTAAAAAGGAGAGACGATCATGTTGCAACAACCAATGAAAGAACAACTCTATGCTCTCAAGCTTCAGGGAATGGTCGAAGCGCTGGAGCATCAGGAACAAGATGAAACCGCTCGGGAGTTGAGCTTCCTCGACCGTCTGGCACTACTCGTCGATCAGCAGTGGAACTGGCGTCAAAACCAGGCCCTCACTCGGCGGGTCCTTGCCGCTCGCTTGCGAGGATCTGCCTGCGTCGAGAACATCGATTATCGTGCCGAGCGAGGACTGAACCGGAGCGTGATCCGTGCGTTGGCCCAAGAGTCTAGCTGGGTAGCCAACCACGAACACATCTTCGTGCTGGGTCCGACCGGTGTGGGCAAGAGTTATGTGGCTTCGGCACTGGCGCAGAAAGCTTGCCGGGATGGCTATCGGGTCTACTACACGCGGGCGGCGGCGCTGTTCCGGGATCTGAACCTGGCACGCGCCGATGGCAGTCTGCGGAAACTGTTGAGGCGGATGAACCGCATCGATGTACTGGTCGTCGATGACTGGGTCATGACTCCGATGTCGGAACCGGAGAGAAGAGACTTCTGGGAGATCGCCGAGGATCGCTACCAGACGCGCTCGATGATCCTGACTTCGCAGTTGCCAGTGTCTCGCTGGCACGAACAGATCGGAGATCCCACCCTGGCCGACGGAATCCTCGACCGGCTGGTGCACAACGCGCATCGCATCGAGATGCGCGGGGATTCGATCCGTAAACAGAAAGGAGTGAAAGAGGGAAAGTGAATGAATCGGCGGGCCAAAAGCTGTGGAAAAGACGGGCCAAAAGCGCCCTTGGAAATCGCAGGAGCGATTTCCACTTTCCCACAGCTTCAACAACAACAAGCTTGACGATCGCGATCACTTTCAACAAAATGCAAAAACCAGCGTCGCTTCGCTCCGAGGACTGATCGGATCATCCCGGAACATTGATCGGCATCACAGCGGAATGCTGATCGACTTCATCGGAATCCCCAATCCGGCTGATTGGGCAGAAAAGTGCACCTGTTCCATCGACGAGAATCATCTAAGGGCAACTTCGCCTTAAGGGGAGGGCACATGATTTTTGGCATGACGCCGCTTACGTTCTTTCACGTCCTGATCAGTCTGATCGGTATCCTGACCGGAATTATCGCCTTATTGGGAATGATCGCTGGAAAGCGGCTCGACGGCTGGAACGCTGTGTTCCTCGTAACCACGGCACTGACCAGCATTACGGGCTTCTTCTTTCCGTTTCACAGATTGCTGCCATCGCACATTCTTGGGGTCATTTCGTTGTTCGCGCTGGCGTTCGCCATCCCTGCGCGCTATGTCAAGCACCTCGAAGGCGCTTGGCGCAAGGTATATGCGATCACAGCTTCGATTGCGCTTTGGCTGAATGTGTTTGTCCTGGTCGCGCAGCTCTTTATGAAGGTGCCAGCCTTGCACGCCATGGCGCCCAACGGCAACGAGCCGCCCTTCTTAATCAGTCAAGTCGTGGTGATGGCCGTGTTTATCGTGCTGACTATCGCGGCGACCATTAAGTTCCGCCCCGAACCGCTGCACGCATGACTCTCAACCTGCAAATCCGTGATAGGTGTCGCTAAGGCTTTGCAGCTAGTTTGTCCAATGTCAGGTACTGCTCCCGCTGTTGATCGGCTGTGGCATGCGGTTTGGCTACCAGATGCATCACTTGAAATCCGTCTTTCGAGCCGTACTGCGGCCATTGCGGCAGTCCAGCACCGTTGGGATTTCCTGTTTTGGCGAAGTTCGTCCAATAACTACCCATCTGATCGGATAACTCGTAATCCTCGGGCCGCCAGGGAAGTTTCTTGGAGTCGAGCATTCCAAATACAAATTCGATTTCCGCGGAATGGTAGGCTCCGCGACTTGCTGGCGCAGGAGAGCCAGCAGCCGGCGGTGGCATTGGAGGCGCCTGATCGAACTCATAACGATAAACCGGGACTTCGCCCGCTTTCGCCTGCAGTTCGAGCCATTTCCACGTGCCGTAGCCGATGAAACCTGCTGTACTGAGCAGATCCGCGGAGGCTTTCGCCTGCTCATCCGTATCGGAAGGGAACGCCTTCATCACGTCGGGAGCTTTCTCGCCGAACATCTGGCTGACTTTCTTGGCAAAGTTTTCCTTGGTGGGGGGGTCGGCGCCAAAAAACATGTGGTAGCTCCCTTCGTCGTGATTCCAGCCTGCGAGGAGCGCGATGCGCGCCTCATTACCCTTGGCATAAATGTCGGCGGGGCTTTCCGGGAAGAAGTAGCCGTCGATATTGGGACCGAAGCGGAAGGAATTTTTGTCTTTCATCGCGGCGTCTAAGATTTGCTGTGAAGTCATCGCTCGAAGCTTTTCTAGAGTATCCACACCGATGGCTTGGGAAAATTTGACGCCATCCTGTTCGCTGTCCGCCAGAGGTTTCGTGTTCAGCGTCCTTCCAAAGAAAGCGCCACTCTCGCCGATCGCGCGATGCATCAGGCCTTTGGAGGTAGGCGAAGCCATCAGCGCGCTAACCGAAAACGAGCCCGCCGATTCGCCGAAAATCGTGACATTGTCTGGATCGCCGCCAAACGCAGCGATATTCTTGCGTACCCATTGCAACGCGGCTGCTTGATCCTGCAAACCGTAATTTCCCGAGGCGTGATGCGGCGATTCCTTGGTGAGTTCAGGGTGCGAAAAAAATCCAAAAATTCCCAGGCGGTAGTTCATGCTCACGACGACCACTCCTTTGTGCGCGAGACGCTCGCCTTCTTGCCGGGGCTCGGACGTTGCCCCCGCTTGAAAACCGCCGCCGTAAATCCAGACCATCACCGGCAGCTTTGCTCCCGGGGCGGCTTTGGGGGTCCAGACATTCAGGTACAGGCAGTCCTCGCTTGGAGCTGCGTCACGAAAGACCATGTCGCCGAATACGTTTCCCTGCATGCAGCGAGCGCCAAATTCCTTCGCAGGCCGCAGGCCTTGCCAGCTCGCCGCTGGTTGCGGCTCTTTCCAGCGCAGGGCGCCGATGGGAGGCGCGGCGTATGGAATGCCTTTGAAGACCTGCACTTTGCCGTCCGCACTCGTGGAACCTTCTACGCTGCCCGTTTCCGTGCGTACTTGCGCACCCGCGGACAGGCTCATTACCGCCGCGAGCAGCAAAACTCCTGCACATGCGCGTGCGGCGCGCCGGAAACTCTTCGCATCCATACTCATAAGCTCTCCTCGGTCCGTGCTGAACTTCTCTTTGAAAACCGCGAAGATAGTACCTCCTCAGCTTGCAGAGAACAAATTTAGAGTTCTCCAATTCTTTCTTTTTGCCCGCACACCGGTTTGGTTCGGGCCACATTGGACTGTTCGCGGGCTCACAAATCTTCGCCGATGAAATCCGGGACGACCTGCCCCTGTGCAATAATCGTCGGCACTGGGTGGAATCTCTATGAGCACCGCGCCACAAGTCGAATCGACCAATTTTCAGCCGCCTACTTGGGAAGCCATTCGCGATGCGCATGCACGCATCACTTCACGCATCCACCGCACTCCTGTGCTCACTTCGCATTCGCTGGACGCCATGGGTGGAGCGCAATTTTTCTTCAAGTGCGACAACTTTCAGAAAACGGGCTCTTTCAAAATTCGCGGCGCGGCAAATGCGATTCTCTCGCTCACGGACGCCGAAGCCGCACATGGCATCGTGACACCCTCGAGCGGCAACCACGGCGCCGCCGTCGCCTGCGCGGCCGCGTGGCGGGGCGTGCCTGCGTACATCGTTATGCCCAAAAACGCCCCAGCGGTGAAGTGCCGCGCCGTCGAAAGCTACGGCGGGCGCATTACCTTTTCCGAGCCGACGATCACCTCGCGCCAGGAAACCTCCGCGCGCGTTCAAGCCGAAACCGGCGCGATTCTGATTCATCCTTACGACAACGACCGCATCATCACCGGCCAAGCTACGGCGGCTAAGGAACTTCTCGAAGAAGTCCGGGACCTCGATGCCGTGTTCGCACCGGTCAGCGGTGGGGGACTGCTCAGCGGCACTTGCCTGGCCGCAAAAGCTATGCGTGCGGAAATCCGCGTTATCGGCTGCGAACCTGCGCGCGCGGATGACGCTTACCGTTCGCTGGCCACCGGCACTCTGCAATCGCTCGATTCCAGCGACACCATCGCCGACGGCCTTCGCGCCTCGCTCGCGCCGCGGACGTTTGCGATCCTGCGGCGTCATCTTGACCGCATCCTGTTGGTGAGCGAAGAAGAGATCATCGGAGCGATGCGGCTGGTCTGGGAGCGCATGAAAATCATCATCGAGCCGAGCAGCGCCGTAGCCATTGCTCCACTTCTTAGGCCGGAAGCCGTTGCTGAACTCGATCTGCCCGCACGTCCCGACGGTGCCCCGCCCAAACTGGGGATCATCTTTTCCGGCGGCAACGTCGACCTGTCCGCTCTCCCCTTCTGAACTGAAAGCACGGGCAAATCAGGCTTTCGTCTTGTGGCCAACCCGGTTAGCTTGACGAGGCTATCCTGCGGACCTAACATGCGTTGAAATGACAGGCCTCGACGCGCTCCGTTAGACTCTGAGCTTTCTGCAAAGCCAGCTCCAAGATATCCCGCATCGCGATGTGCTAAACGCCGAAGAGGCTTGGCGGAAGAGTGAAGGCGTCACTATTTCGAACGCCATCGACCGGGCGGGAACGCCGTGGTTGCGGATGTTCGATCGTCTCGGAAAGCATTTCGTTCCACGATCCCGGAATTTGCTGCCCTTACACCGTGTCCCTTGGGACGGCGGTGCCTCTTGCGAAATATGGCAGCGCCGATCTGCAAGCTCGCTTTCTGCCGCAACTTTTGCGGAAGGACGATTCCGTGTGGCACGGCGCCACGTGGATGACGGAGATCAAAGGCGGCTCGGATTTAGGAGCCGCTGTCGAAACGATAGCCCATCCAGCGGGCGATGTTTGGCGCCTGACCGGCGACAAAATATTTTACGAGCAATGCCGGCGCGGAGTTAGCCGTCGTCGCCGCGCGCGCCGAAGGAGCCGCGGCCGGTGTGCGCGGGCTTGCCTTGTTCCTGGTGCCGCGATACCGCAAGAATGGCGAGCTTAACTATTTTATTCGGCGGCTGAAAGACAAGATTGCGACTCGCTCTGTTCCTACCGGGGAAGTCGAGTTGCGAGACAGCGAGGGCTACCTGCTCCGCTCCGCCGACTCGGGAGTCTATTTAATCCTCGAAGTGCTGAACCTCTCGCGCGTGGCGAACGGCGTAGTGAGTGTCGCGTTGGCGCAGCGCGCGATGGCCGATGCGCTCTCGTATGCCGAGCAACGCGCGGCGTTCGGCAAACGAATCTTGGATCATCCGCTGCTTCGCCATCAATTTGAAGACCGGCTGAAAAGGCTTCGAGCGGCGTTTGCGCTCGCGTGGCAGTCGGTTCAGCTCCTGAACGATGTGTGGATGGAGCGGCCGCCTTACTCCGACCGCTACCATCTATTTCGGTTGGTGGCCCATCTTGCGAAATATTGGACGGCCGAGTTTGCGGTTGATACCGCAAAGTGGGCCATGGAAGTGCACGGAGGTCTGGGCGTCTTGGCGGAGTATGGCGCGGAACGCTGGCTGCGCGAAGCGATGATTCTGGCGATTTGGGAAGGAACGTCGCATCGCCAGATGCTCGATGGACTCGAAGTGATGGAACGAAAGCGCGCGCACAAGATTCTTTTCCAGCGCCTCGCGGAAATCTCCCCCTCCAAAGAACTTCAGGACATGGAATCCGAAGTGGAACAACACTTGAAACTTCCAACCGAACAAAAAGAAGCGTTGGCCGAACCGCTCTTCAAAAGACTTGCGGCTTTCACAGCAGAGACGCTCGCTCGGAAAGTAAAATAGGAGCACAAGCCTTTTGAGTGGTTGCTGCCGCGATTGTGCTCCAGGGTTCGCGGTTTACTTTGTCCAGCTCAAAGTATTCGTTTCGAAATCAAAATTGATCCGGCGAGCTTTTAGGGCCGTTAGCCCAAGAGTCCGCCGATTCCGCCGCATGGCACTTCATTCGGAATTACGGGATCAACTGATTCGGCTTGTTGCAAGCCCTCGCCTTCGCGCATCCCGTTTAGGTCCTTGGGGGCGAAGCATCCTGCCGCGATTTTGCGCCATCCAATGGGTTGAGTGCGAACGCCGAAGGCAGGGTTTCGGCGGGCCCCAGGTCGTGGAGAGGATGATGAAGATTCACCCAGCAGTTTTGAAGCGGTGCGCCGTGGTGTCTCGTGGGACTTGCGCGGTAACCCTGGCGCTTTCTCTTAGCGGGCTGGCGCTGGCTCAGCAGCCGCAAGACCAGCAGTCGCCTCCAGTGCCAGCGCCGCAAGACAGCAATCGACCGCCAATCTCGCGCGACCGCGTGCCACAGAATCCGGGTCCGTATGGGCAACAGAATCCTGCGTCCCCGAATGGCCCGAATGAGGACTACGCTCCCCCTCCTGCTCTTCTGACGATTCCCGCAGGGTCGGTCGTCATCATGCGAACCAATGAGCCTATTTCCAGCGACCACAACCAGATTGGCGACCGCTTCACCGGCACCCTCGAGCAGCCTATCGTTGTAGACGGCTGGGTGGTGGCGCGGCGTGGCCAGACGGTGATGGGCCAGGTCAAATCCGTGCAGAAGGCAGGACGCGTGAAGGGCGTATCGCAGCTGGGAGTTGAGCTGACGGACCTGACGCTGGTAGATGGACAACAGGCGCCTGTTTTGACGGAACTGTGGAAGGCCTCGGGCGGCACATCGCATGGCGCGGATGCCGCCACCATAGCCGGTGGCACAGGTCTGGGAGCGGCGATTGGCGCAGCAGCGGATTGGGGCCGCGGCGCGGCGATTGGAGCGGGAGCCGGTGCTGTGGCTGGAATCGGAGCGGTTTTGTTGACACGAGGGCGTCCCACCATTCTCGAGCCCGAGTCGCAGTTGACGTTTCGGCTAGTGGACCCCGTAAAGGTGGACACCACGCATAGCCAGCAGGCCTTCTTGCCGGTGTCGCAAGAGGATTTTGAGGGCGGCCGAAGCGGTCGGCCCACGCTGCGGTACGCCGGTAACGGCTACTATGGCTACCCCGGCTATGCGCCTGCTCCCTGCGGCTACTACTACCCTTGCTACTACGGTCCCGCCTATGTGGGGATCTACCCGGCCTTTGGCTGGTGGGGCGGCGGCTTTTACGGCCGAGGGTGGTACGGTGGACGGGGATTTCGGCGGTACTGATCGGGCGGTATGAGGCAGAAAAGGCAGGAGATGCTGGCGTTCCTGATTAGTGGGGACGCCCGTTTCCTGCAAGTAGGTAGAGTTGCCGTGGTCCTTTTAGTTTGCCTTTTTGTTATTCGGACCTTGATTTGAGTTTTGAAACCCTGCTCGCGGAGGTATTTCTTTCATCGGGCGAAACAAAGGGGAGTCGCCGGGTTATTACTCCGCTACAGACTGTCTGCCAAACAGTCATCAGGGAGCCCAAGGAACTTCGCGGGCCGTTTTGCGGAATAAAGGAATAAAGGACAAGCACTTGCGGTCAGGCTGCAAGGGGCTGGGATTCGTCGGGAATTTGGGGATGAATGGGAGCGGTGCGCAGGAAAGTCTTGGGGTAGTGCCAGTTGTGCAAAATCAGGAGCAAGTCATCGGCAAGGCTGCAAACGGTCTGTGCTAACCTGTTTTTCGGTTTCTCGGGAGTAAGCGCACTCGTGCAGGCCCCCAGCCAGGGCAACCATTCCGCGCAAGAACCAGTCCTTTGCGGCGCGGTTGCTCCCCCTGGACCGATGCCGGTTTCCTGAAGTCCACATCAAATCTGTTTCATGGGCGGATTATGAAAACTAACTTTCAGACTTTTCGCAGTACGATTTTGTTTCTTGCCGTTCCATTTGTGTTTTCAGGCGTGCGCGCGTCGGCGCAAACCACGCCGGAAAGCGCCTCGGCAGTTCCACAAGCTGCCGCCGTTCCCGCGCGCATCACGCAAGCGATTGATGAAACGCAATTGGTGCGGCTCAAGGGCAACGTGCATCCGCTCGCGCGCCCCGAATTTGATCAGGGAGCAGTTCCCAGCTCGCAGCCGATGAAGCGCATGCTGCTGGTGTTGCAGCGGAGCCCGGAGCTGGAAGCGGCGCTGCGGCAACTCATGGACGAACAATTAAGCAAGGACTCGCCCAATTATCATAAATGGATCACTCCGCAACAGTTTGGCCAACAATTTGGGCCTGCGGACGCGGACATTCAGACAATTACAGACTGGCTCACGCGGCAGGGGTTTCAGCAGATTAAGGTTGGTACAGGTCGCACGGTCATCGAGTTTTCCGGAAACGTGGAGCAGGTGCGGAACGCATTTCACACAGACATCCATCAATTCCAGGTGAATGGCGAAGCGCGACAGGCAAATGTGAGCGATCCGCAGATACCGGCGGCATTAACGCCAGTGGTGGCAGGCATCGTGTCGCTACATAATTTCCCGAGGAAATCATTCAAGCGCGACGCTGGGATTCATACGGCGACCCGAGACAGTCATGGTAACCCGCAATTCACGACGACTTCAGGGTGCGGAACAAACAATACGCAGCCCTGTTACGTCGTAGGGCCGGCGGATTTCGCGAAAATTTACAACATTCCTGCCTCTCTCAATGGAACTGGCCAGCAGATCGCGATCGTGGCCGATTCGAACATTAATCCGCAAGACGTGACCGATTTCCGAACCCTCTTTGGGCTGCCTACCAATCCTCCCAACATCATTCTCAATGGGCCAGACCCCGGTTTAAACGGAGACGAGGGCGAAGCGGATCTAGACGTTCAGGTGTCGGGCATGGTGGCCCCGAACGCGACGATTGATTTCGTGGTATCGGAAGACACCCTGACTGCGGCAGGAATTGACCTCTCGGCCTTTTATATCATCGATAACAATATCGCCCCGGTGATGAGCGAGAGTTTTGGCGCGTGCGAATCCGCGTTAGGTACGGCGGGCAACGGGTTTTATAACAGTCTCTGGGAGCAGGCCGCCGCGCAGGGAATCACCGTGATGATTGCCGCGGGAGATCCGGCCGCCGCGGGGTGCGATGACTTCAACACGGAGACGGCGGCTACGCTGGGACTTGCGGTAAGTGGAATTGCTTCTACGCCGTTTAATGTGGCCGTCGGAGGAACGGATTTCGACGACGTGGGGAAGCAGACGAATTTCTGGAATACCACAAACGTCACTGGGACGCGCGAGTCCGCGATGGGTTACATTCCCGAAACCACCTGGAATGACTCATGCGCGGCAACCGCCACGAGCACGACGCTCAACACTGTTTGTCCAAGTTCAAACGCGAACCTAAATAACATTGTTGGTGGCGGCGGTGGACCCAGCGGCATAAATGGGGGAACTTTTGCGGGATACCCCAAGCCTGCGTGGCAGAGTGGAATCATCCCGAACGGGATTGCCGCGGGTGATAACCATCGCTACGTTCCCGATGTTTCCTTATTCGCTAGCGATGGACCCCAAAGTATGAGTTTCTACCTTTTTTGCCAGGCGGATAGTGTCCCTGCTACCAATCCACCCTCGTGCGCATCGAGCGGTTCCTTCAGTTTTCAAGGCGCGGGGGGCACTTCCGCTGCGTCTCCCGCTTTCGCCGCCATCATGGCGTTAATCAATCAAAATAACGGCCGCCAGGGCAATGCCAATCCCGTGTTGTACAAGATTGCCGCGACCTCCGGACAAAGCTGCAATTCTTCGTCCGAGGCTCTCTCGGGATCCACCTGCGCGTTCAACGATGTTACCAAGGGAAACAACTCCGTCCCCTGCGTTGGAACTTCACCAAATTGCAGCAGCACAACCGCCAGCGGGACCGGCGTTCTTGTCAGCACCGCGTCCCCGACCACACCAGCATGGACGACAGCGGCTGGATACGACTTGGCGACTGGGCTCGGTTCGGTAAACGTGACCAACCTAGCCACGCAATGGCCGCTCGCCGCGGGCAGTCTTCACCCGACTACGACCGCTCTGACCGTCAATGGCAGCACTTCAACGGTCACGATCACGCATGGCGCTTCGGTGGCGGCTAAAGCGACTGTAACCTCGACTTCCTCGGGAACGCCCACGGGTGACGTTGCGTTGCTGGCCCCAACTTCGGTAAATGGAGGAATCGGCGACGGAACGCTCTCGGGTGGCAGCGCAACAATCAACACGACCTTTTTGCCCGGAGGTAGTTACAACCTAACTGCTCGGTATGCGGGCGACACTACATTCGCGCCGAGCACCACAAGCCCCGGCGTGCCGGTCGTGGTTAACAAGGAAGCTAGCCGGTTGCAGTACGGCATTGTCACATTCGATCCCGTCAGCGGGGCCATAACCAGCACCAACGCTACGTCTCTTGTGTACGGCTCGTCTTATATTTTGCGGATAGACATACTGAACAGCACGAACACTGCTTGCCAACCTCTGGTGACGAACGGCGTAACTACTGGATGCGCGTTCGACGCAACAGGCACTGTGACTATCACGGACAATGGAAGCCCGCTCGACACTGGAACGTTTGTCATAAATAGCGCGGGACATGCCGAGGATCAGCCGATTCAACTTTCGGGTGGAACAAACGCTCTTTCGGCGACATATTCCGGTGATATCAGCTACAACGCAGTTACGACCCCTGTGGCCGACACCATAGCTGTGTCTAAGGCAACGACGCAGGGCGCCCTCGCTGCCAGTCCATCGACAGGCGTGACGACCGCCACTCCGGTGACCTTGACTGCGACCGTGACAGCGCCCGCCAGCAGCGGAGCTGGCCCGACTGGGACCGTAGCTTTCACGGCCAATGGCACAGCAATCGCCGGAACGCCAACCATTACTACCCTGCCCTTCAACACAATTACCGGCGCGCCACCCACCCTTACCGCGATTCTCACAACAACATTCGGCACGGCAGGCACAGAGGCCATCGTGGCAGCCTACAGCGGCGATACGAATTATACGACCGCCTCCGGCTCGACCTCAGTGACCGTGACGAAGGCGCAGGTTGGGAACTTCACGGTGGCGGAGAGTGCGGTAACGCTGAGCTCCTCGACAGGTGCGAGCGTGAATTCGACGATCACCGTGACGCCGAGCGGGGGATTCACGGGCACGGTGGCGGTGACGCCGTCAAGCCTGCCGCCGGGCGTGACGTGCACACCGTCTCCGCTCAACATCAACGTGACCGCCGCTTCGGCTGTTAACGGGCAATTGAGCTGTTCCGTGCTCGCGACATCAACAACCTTGACGGCTTCCAATGCTCCGCAGGATCAGATGCTGCAAGCGAAGACGCTTCCTCCTACGACGGGAGTCAAAGGATGGTGGACGCTAAGCGCGGGAACGGGTTTTGCGGCGCTGTTCCTGCTGTTCCTGCCCGGTGGGCGCAAGAAGTATCGTGCGGCGCTTGGGCTGGGCCTCGTATGCATCCTGAGCTTTACGCTGGGATGTGGAGGAGGTGGAGGAAATCAGCAGCCGCCGCCGACGCTAACGCCAACGGTTACAAAATTGACCGTGACCAGTGCCAAGGTTTTCTCCGGGACGGCTTTCTCGTTCAGCGTTTCGGTGACTGGTGGCACTCCTAGCGGGCAGGTCCAACTGTTTGATGGAAGCACGATGATTGGCGCGGCAGCCACGGTGGCAGGCGGGTCTGCGACGCCGACGGCTCCCGCGTTGTCCGTGGGCACGCATTCGATCAGCGCTCACTACTCGGGAGACGCAACGACAGCGGCATCAAACAGCGGGGCACTCAATATGACGGTTACGGGCAGCACGACGGTGGCGATCACGACTAATCCAGTCGCTACACCTGCCGCGCCCGCGATTAGCGTCACGATCCAGTAGTCAACCCAGATCAGAAAATACCGAGCGGCCCCTATGCGTATCGAGGCCGCTCTTTTTTGCCGCGATCACGCGCAAGAAGAATGCACGTCGGCGATGGCTAGGCGCCAAACGGTTTCTTTCTCCTTGAACTATCGACTATCAACTATGAACTATTGAACGCTTTCCTCAGTTGAGCGCGGGTGGAAAGAAAATGCCCCAAAAATTGGGCGACGGCGAAGTGAACTCCACAGGAACAAGCGAGCCTTCGTGGCTCATTTGCGGCGGACGGACCACCTTGGCTTCCACCTTACTCTGCGCTTTAGGATTTTCTATGGTAACCATGGTCCCTTCGGCAAGACCTTCAGGCAGAATTAGCATAGCGCCGCTAGCACTGACGGTATGTGTATGCCCTTCAAGGTTATTCGCTTTGCCCGCTACCTGGACCGTTACGCGGATCCTCAGCAGCACACGCTGGGCGCGGCGGCGTTCTTCGGCCGTGGGCGGGCGCGTCGAGACAACTCTCGCGGGGGAATGGGCCGGTTTGGCGTTCGGTTGCGGCTTTATCACAGCTCGAGCCCCCAAAAATCCATCTCCGGCGCGACGAGTTCGACGCCGTACTCCCAGCCGTCGGGACGCGGAACCCCGCGCCAGACCACTATCGCTGCATTACTGGTGTCCGTGGCAAGATTTGTAAGCGCGAGGCGGTGTTCAAGCTGCAATTCCTGCTCCAAGACGACCATGCAGCCATACGGATTGACGACCCGGGTGTGAGCTTCTACGGAGAAGCGCTTACCCGCATCGCCATCCCATTCCAGTCGAACGGGAACGCGCGAGTTCATGCGGCGGCCGCGGCGTTTATCGCCGTAGCGCCCGTCTAAAACCCTTGTCGCACGCGTCTTAACAGGCATTTTTGCCTCTGGAAGCCATGCTAGAGTTGAGGTGAAAAACGGTCAATGGTACGGTCGAGTAGGAGCACACGAAAGGGTAGCTGTCCGAAAGGACAGGTCGGCACGCCAGGACAGGCCATTTTTGAGAAACCTAATCGTAAACGCGGATGACCTGGGGTGGACGGAGGGCGTCAACCGGGGGATCGCCGAAGCGCATCGCAACGGGATCGTGACCAGCGCTTCCCTGCTAGCCAACGGCGCGGCGTTCGCGTCTGGCGTGGAGATGGCGCGGACGACTCCGGGATTGGGTGTCGGCGTACATTTGAATTTGAGCGACGGCGAACCCGTGACCGAGCAGGAATTGGTGACCACGCTTTTGAACGACAAAGGCGAATTGGAGGGCCGGCCGGAGAGCCTGCTGCTGAAGCTGGCGCGCCGGAGCGTTTCGGTCAAAGAAATTGAGCAGGAATGGGACGCTCAGATTCAGAAGGTGCGCGATTCGGGAGTCGAGCCGACGCACCTCGACGGACACAGGCACGTGCAAATGTTGCCCGGGCTGTTTGAAATTGCCCTGCGGCTGGCCAAAAAGCATGGGATCGCGGCGGTACGCATATCGCACGAAGAATCGAGCCTGCGCGCGGCGCTTTCCGCCGGGGCGAAACAAAAAGGCACCGTGGTGATGAAGCAAGGAGTGCAAGCGCGTGGCCTGAAACTCCTGGCACCTGACGCACGCGAACAAGCCGAACGCGCCGGTATTGCGGCGGCGGACTATTTTTGCGGAATAGCGCAAACGGGCGAACTTACGAAGGAAGGCGTTTTGCGTTTGCTGGAAGTTCTGCCCGAAGGCACCACCGAATTAATGTGCCACCCCGGTTATATGGACGACGATCTGGCGAAGTCCGCCACGCGCCTGCAAGCTTCCCGCCAGACCGAGCTGGCAATCCTTACGGACACGCAGGTACGAAATCTTGTCGCATCACAGGGGATTCGGCTGATAGACTATGGATTCGTGGCCCAGGAAGCTTGAGGAAAGCTCAGAACTTCGAGAATGAAGAACGATCCACCTATTCGCTACTCGATCGTCGTCCCGTTTTACAACGAACAGGAAAACATCCCACCACTCTACGTGAAGCTCACGGAAGTGATGGACACCATTGGCGAGCGCTACGAGCTTGTGTTTGTGGATGACGGAAGCAAAGACAAAACCTTCAAAGTCCTTTCCGATATTTACGAACATGATCCGCGGGTGAATGTCGTTCAGTTGCGGAGAAATTTCGGACAGGCGCCGGCCTTGAAAGCGGGCTTCGATTTCGCGCGCGGCGAAGTGATCATTTCGATGGATGGCGATTTGCAGCACGATCCCGACGAGATTCCGCGATTCCTCGAAAAAATTGAAGAAGGCTACGACCTCGTCAGCGGCTGGCGTATCGCGCGCACCGATCACTGGCTGATGCGTCAGTTGCCCAGCCGCATCGCCAACAAAATGATGGCCAAGCTGTCGGGCGTGGATTTGCACGATTTTGGAACGACCTTCAAGGCGTACCGCCGCGAGGTTTTGTCCGAGATTCATCTGTACGGCGAGCTGCACCGATTTATTCCCGCGCTCGCGAGCTGGGCGGGAGCATCCGTGGCGGAAGTGCCTATTTCAAATATCGCGCGCAAGAGTGGCACGTCGAATTACGGAATATCGCGAACCATACGCGTTCTGCTGGACTTACTGAGCGTTAAATTTCTCCTGGACTACTCCACCAAACCGCTGCAGTTTTTTGGCCTGATGGGTTTGGCGTGTTTAACAGGCGGTGCGGGCATCGGCTTATGGGTGTTCCTCCGCAAAGCGCTCTTGGATGAAGGGTTGCTGGCAAACCACGGGCCGCTGATGCTGCTGGGCATGGCTTTGGTGATGGGCGGCATCCAGTTCATTGCCACGGGCTTGATCGGCGAAATGTTGGCCCGAACCTATTACGAATCGCAGAACAAGCCGGTGTACAGCGTGCGCGAGTTTCGCAGCCGCCGGGAAGCGCTGGCGGGCCGCGACGAGCCTCCCCGAACGGCAGGAGCCGGGGGCTGGTAAACCGTCAGGAATTGCGCACAGAATCCAACGATCATTCTGATAGCAGGGCGAGCGAAACGCCGTTAGCAACGGTGGCTAGGCCTGTTTCCACATCTCCGCGACGCACGTGGCTCTATCTCCTAGGCATCGCGGTCTTTTGGGCACTGATTTACATCCCCGGCTTGGCGTCGCCGCCGATGATGGACGACGTCGATTCCGAACATGCGCAGATCGCCGTCGAGATGTTGCAGCGCCACGATTACGTGACGATGTACGTGAACGGCGTGCGCTATCTCGAAAAAGCGCCGCTTCCCTACTGGATCATGGCGGGAATTTACTCGGTCGCGGGAGTGTCGGAATTTTCCGTGCGATTGGAGTTGACGCTCTTTGCTCTCTTGACCTTCCTTGCCGTATTCCTGGTTGCACGCGAAATCGCGGGCGAGGAAGCGGGCTTCTGTGCAGCGCTTGCGCTTGCGACAGGCATCGGTCCTTACATCTACACGCGGTTCATAATCCCAGACATCATGGTTTGCTTTTGGCTGGCCGTCACTGTGTATCTGTTTTGGCGAAGCCTTGCAGAGCCGCAACCCTCGCGACTGTTGTGCTGGTCGATCGGAGTGATCACCGCGCTGGATGTGCTCACGAAAGGGCTCATCGGGCTAGCGTTCCCCATCGGAATTATCGGCGGATACCTGCTGATCACGCGAAACTGGCGCCATCTGCTAAAGATGCGGCTAGTCTCAACCACCCTCGTTTTCTTGGTCGTTTGTGCGCCGTGGCATGTATTGGCCACGCTACGCAATCCGCCCGTGGGAGAGGCGAAGGGATTTTTTTGGTTTTACTTCATCAACGACCAGATTCTTCGCTACCTGAATCTCCGCGTGCCGCGGGATTATGACAAAGTGCCGCTGCTGCTTTTCTGGGGTTTGCTACTGGTGTGGACTTTCCCGTGGTCGTTCGCGGTGGTCAAGAGCCTGCAGCAGGTGCCGCTGCGCGTGCGCGACTGGGGCGGCCAATTGGATAAGCCATCGCGAGGAGCGTTGTTGATGGCGGTTTGGGCGGCGTTTGTTCTGGTCTTTTTTAGCTTTTCAACCCGGCAGGAATACTATGTTTTGCCGGCTCTGCCGGCCCTTGCGGTGCTTTGCGGCATGTGGCTGAAGCGCGAAAAAGATTCGGCGCTGGGCAGCGCGATTCGGCGGAGCGCGATTCGCGGAGCGGCAGCCTTGCTGGTGCTGGGTGTGATTGCGTCCGCTGCGGCTGCCTGGTTTGCAGGCGTGGCGCCGCCGGTCCAGCCGGATGCGGACTTCGGAGAAGTGCTGCGCAGAGTGGACAGCATGTACAAGCTGTCGATGGGCCATCTCTTCGATCTGACGCCGCAGGCCATGGGCTTCTTCCGGTTACCGCTCATTCTGACGGCTATCAGCTTTTTCGTTGGAACGGTCTTGCACTGGATTTTTCGAAAGCGTGGCGCTTCGATGAAAGCCAATCTGGCTCTCGCATCGATGATGGTGGTTCTCTTCTATGCTGTGCATTTGGCGCTGGGCACGTTTAATCCAGTGCTGGGATCAAAACCGCTGGCCCTCGCGATCGAGCGTTACTACAAGCCGGGCGACATCATCGTTGTGAATGGACAATACTCGCGGGCGTCGAGCATATTGTTCTATACCGGAGTGCAGATGCATATGCTTAACGGCTTAACGAACGACCTCTGGTTCGGCTCGCTTTACCCCGATTGCCCCAAGGTATTTGAAGATGACGCTTCGTTCGCACGTCTTTGGCGCGGTCCTAGCCGCGTGTTTTTTTCGTACCGAGTGACCTGAACACCGACCCGCTGCAGAAACTGGGCGCACCGTACTATCTTGTGGCCAGGGCGGGTGAGAAGAGCGTCTACACCAACCGGCCCGTGGCCGACGCGCCGTCGAATTAAATGCAAGGCGCTTTGAGTGCTGATTTCCTTCTTCCGAGGAGGCATACGTGAATCGAGAACAGTTTTACGCGATTATGAGCGGTGACGGCACGCTCGACTACGAAGTCTACCTGAGCACAAAGTCGCTTCTTTCCTGCCAGCTCGACTACGACAAACTTTGCAACGCGGACGAAATGCAGTTCCAGATCGTTCATCAGATCGAAGAGTTGTGGATGAAGCTCATGGCCTACACCCTGCTGGATATCGACGAATATCTGCAGCAGGAAAACACCAATCGCGTGATCACGCTTTTTCGCCGCGTTCACACGGCGCAGCGGCTGATGATTCAGCAACTTGCCCTGCTCGAAACGATGTCGCCAAAAGACTATCAGGAGATTCGCAAGAAACTGGGCAACGGCAGCGGACAGGAATCGCCCGGATTTCGCGTGCTCTTGAAAATGTATCAGCCGATTTGGAATTCATTCAAAACGAATTATTTGGACAAGCATGGACTGACAGTCGAAAAGATTTACGATTCGGAGTACAACCACGGCGATGCTTACATGGTCGCCGAAGAATTGGCCGAATTCGACGAACTGTTTCAGAAATTCCGCTACGAGCACATGCAACTGATTTACCGAACGATTGGCTTCGGCTCAAAGTCGCTTAAGGGCCGGCCCGTCGAAATCCTCGAAGACGGCATGCGCGCCAAGTTTTTCCCCGAACTGTGGGAGATTCGCGGCCAGATGACCGATCGCTGGGGCGCGGCCTACGGAGTGAAGCGGGATTCCCTCGGCGGTCACGAGTAAAGAGCGGAGTTGACAGTCGTCAGCGTGCCGGAGCCATCTGGCGGTAACGGCTGCGGAAGAAAAGTAACGGCTCACCTGGAAATAAATCCGCAGACTGTACTTCCCCCAGAAAAATAGTGTGATCCCCCGCGATATAGTTGCCAACCACCCTGCAGACGATCTGCGCCAGGGTGTCTTCAAGTAAAGGAATCCCTGCCGGAGTCCACCGATAGCGCACGCCCAGCTTTGCCTCTGCCTCCGGACTTTGCTCCGACTGTGCGAAATAGACGGAGTATGCCTGCTGATCCTCTTTCAATACGCTCACGCCAAAGAATAGGTTTTGCCTGAGCAGCGGCAAGAGATGGCTGCGCTGGTCCACGCAAACAAGAATCAGAAACGGTTCCAGCGAAACCGAGGTAAACGCATTGGCCGTCATACCGTACGCCTGCGGCGAATTTTGCACCGAGCCCTGCGTCTGGCCTCGGCCGGCACCACGTGGAACCGTAATAACCGTCACGCCGGTGGCAAATTGCCCGAGCGCATGTCGAAAGTCCGTTGCAGTGAGAGGAGTGGCTGTCATGTCCGAATTTTTGAAGATACCACACTGCGACGCGTCTTGCGAAAAGAGCTCGGGCCGAATAAACGCATTAAGGATTGCGAGATTGCCCAGGGCTCTCGATGGATTGGAGCAGATTGACCATCTCCGGGGCGGCGATGTGCTGGTAATCAGTTGTCAGCAGGCCAAACGTTTCTGGCTCGTCGTACTTGCGGGAGACGCCGCTGGATTGCGTTCCGTTGAGCGCCCAGTAGCTCCAACCCAAGTCGTTCTCGCGCAGGTATTGCACAAACCAGCGGAACCATTGCGCCCGATCGCCGCATTTCAGCGTCTGGCATTCCCCGAACTCTCCAACCCATAGCGGCACACCGGGCTCGGTGTGGAGTAAATACCCGGCGCGCGCGTCGTAGGCCTGCTTAAGTTCGTCGTAACTGGGAAACGTATGGCCGGCAATCGCGTAGGCGTGCGGCGAATAGACAGTGCGATTCGCAATCTTCAGCACAACGGGCAGTTTTCCAAATGCCGTGAAATCCGTCGAGTAGGATGGACCTTCCACCATAACAAGCAAGTTCGGATTCGCAGCAAGCACCACATTCCCACCACGTTCCGAAGCCGCGTGCCAATCCAGTCGCGGATCATCGCCGCCCCACTGTGCACCGTTGCGAAGTTCATTGCGCAGGTCGGCGCCCGCTACCCAAGTCTGTTTCTTGTAACGCCGAACAATCGTTTGCCAGTCTGCCAGCCACTTCTCTTCGGGATATTCGGCGTTGTACCAGAGGCCGTTGCCGTCATCGTCTTTGCAGCACCAGTCCGCGCGGCTCACGTGATTATCGAGAATCACCATGATGTGGGCGCGGGCCAGGGCGACAATCACGGCGTCCATGACGTCCATTGCGCGTTTACCACGGAACTTCGGATTTGCTTTCACGGCGTAATCGGCAACCGGCGGATTCTTTTCTAATGTTTCATTGGCCCACGGTAGCCTGACCGAGTTGACGCCAATGGCGCGGATTTGCGCGACGATCGTGTCAAGCGGTGCGTGGTCCAGCCCGCCAGCCACAAACTCTTTTTGGTCGAAGCCATACCAATTGACCGAAGTAAGGCGAACCGTGTGCCCGGCCGAATCCAGAATCTCGTGTCCAATCGTACGAAGCGGCGGCCTCACCTCCTGCTGAGCCAGCATTGCCATCGGGGCAGAAAGCAGGAGCATGAGAAAGAAAAACCGCAGAGCGTGGTTGGTTCTAAGCATCATTTCCTCCCGTCTTCACCTCTGGATTGCAGCGCTAAAGAGCGAGAAGCGCACGGGCCAGCTTGCGTTTTTGGGCGCGCGTGCGCATTACAGTGGGTAGAATCGCGACCTTCATGCCGAGCGAGCGAATCGCGGACTCTTGCGATGCATCGCGGCGGTCAATGACAAACGTGCCGGTAAAGTCGGCGTAGAGCTTGGCGACAGCCGACGCGGAAGAACCGCAGCCCAGTTGAATGAGCATTTTGTCCGATGGGCCTTTCAGGGATTTTCCTCCCACAATCGGGCAAACCGCGATCACGCTTTCCTTGCGCGCGCGCAACTGCTCGCGCACCCGCGGCACGGCCAATATCGGCCCGATGCTGATCAACGGATTGCTCGGACAAATGATCACGCGGTCCGCGTCGCAAATCGCTTCGAGAACGCCCGGCGCCGCATGCGCGTGCTTTATCCCCGCAAAGTGGATACCGCGGACTCCCGGCTCCGTCCGATGCTTGATCAGATATTCCTGAAAGTGCATGTTGCCGTCGCGCGTCTCGATAATCGTGGGAATCGGCTGGTCCGACATCGGAAGAATCCGCGATTTCACGCCGAGAGCCAAGCGAATCGATTCCGCCGCCTGCGTCAGCGTTTTCCCATGAGCAAGCATATCCGTGCGGTGAATATGAGTAGCGAGATCGCGATCGCCCAGGTTGAACCAAATTTCGCGCCCGTAAATTCCCAGGCGCTTCAAAAAATGAAACGTCTCCCCCCGCATGCCCCATCCCGTGGTGGGATTGACGATTCCCGCCAGCGTGTATGTAACGATGTCCAAGTCAGGCGAAATCTTCAGCCCGTGCATCACGAGATCATCGCCCGTATTCACAACAACCGTGAGGTCGCGCGGGTCCATCGCTCCATAAAGTCCGAGAAGCAACTTCGATGCGCCAATGCCGCCAGCGAGTGCAGTAACGGTGAGCTTCTTTGCGGGAGCCATGGAGGAGTTAAGGATGCCCGGCGGAAGCAGATTCCCGCAAGTGGAAATCGTGAACAGTGAGCAGAAGACTAAACGCCAAACCGACGGTATATTTAGCGGAAAAGATCTTCAGCGGCCGGCCGAATAATGCGTGCCGCGGGCTCCTGCACAAAGCGATAACGGTAGCCGCGAACCACGACAACCGGAGTGCCCGCGGATTTGCCCATGAGAAGACCAGCCGCAGCGGCAAGCTCATCCGCAACAGCGAGAATCGTCGCCCGCAAAAGTTTGTGGTGGCGATCGCGCGTACCCCGCAGATCTGCAAGAGCAGGCACGCCCGAGGCTCCAAGGGCCACGTTGATAAGCCCCAGGCGCCAGGGCCGACCAAAGGTGTCGCTTACAATGACGGCCACGCGCTTGCGCGTCAGCTTATGCAACGCAACCGCCAGGCGGCGCGCCGAACGATCAGGATTCTTCGGGAGCAACGTTACGAAATCCCCGCCGCGCACGTTGGAGTGATCGACGCCCGCATTCGCACAGACAAAACCGTGATGCGTTTCAACAATCAGCACGCGGTCTGAGCGCACGACCCGGCGCGATTCGCGAAGAATCACCTCGACCAATCGAGCATCACTCGAAAGCTTCTTTGCCAATTCTCTTCCCCGCGCCGAAACCCGCACCGTGGACAAGCGCATCATCCGCCCTTCCGCCTTGGAAACAATTTTCTGCGCAAAAACGAGAATGTCCCCATCTTCTAAAGCGATTTTCGCGCGATGTGCAGCAACCGCCACCAGCTTGGCCAGGTTCTGCCCTTTGCGAATCTCCGGCAGCCCGGGAATCACGAACAGCCAGATGGCCGGCGAAGCGGTCGGCACTCGCTTTTGCCGCGGCAGATATGAGGATTGTTTCGCCATGGTCGGGAGCAAGAATCTTACGCGAGATGGCCCGCCGATTTCACATCGAAGGTAAAACCAAGCCTGACAATCACGCCTCACAAATAAAACGGGCGGGATTCCCGCCTTCTGGCAGTGTCCCGCCCGCAACAACGCTACAAAAAGTAAGCTTACTTGTCCTTCTTCGGAGGCTTATCTTCCTTGTTTGGCTTTGCCGGAGGTTTTGGCGGAGCCTTTTTCTCCACCTGCTGTTGCTGCTTGAGCTTCGCCTCCTCGGCGTCGTGTTTTTTCTCGAGGTCTTCGAGTTGCTGCTGGTGCTGCTGCTTTAGCTTCTGTTGCTCGGCTTCATCAGCCGCTTTCTTCGCCAGATCAGCTTTGTCTTTCTGTTGTTGCTGCTCGACCTTCTGCCGCTCCTGATCCTGTTGCGCGCGCAAATCCTGGATCTGTTGTTGATGCTTCTGCTCCAGTTGCGGATTGGGAGGAGGCGTCGTCGTCTTCGTATTGTTCGCAGGGTTCCCGGTATTCGCATTGTTAGCCGGTGGATTATTGGGACGCGATGACGGCGGCCGATCGTTATACGCTTTCCCATTGTTATTGTTCGCGGGCGGATTTGCCGTGTTGCTTGGCGGATTCACCGTGTTGACTGGCTTGTTCCCCGCGTTATTCGTAGTCGTTGGCCGGTTCGGATTCGGTTGCACTCCCTTGGCCTGCGTAGCCAATGGCTTGGCCGGCGGCGCAATCTTGACGATGGCCCGAGGTTGCGTCGGCTCTGGCTGAATCTGCCGCATTTGCGAAATGGCAATCGGCTTTCCACCGTTAGCCTGGATGGCCTGCTGTTGCTTCGTAAACGATGGCGGTGGCGGCGGCGGAGTCGTCTTCGCAACCACTGGCCGCGTTTGGGACGATGCCGGTGGACGCACACGCGCGGCTGCTCCCGATCCAAGCACCGCCTGCTTCGATGGAGCAACAGCCGGCGTGGTGGCTACAACTTGCGCCGTCTCCACTTCCCTCTGGTTGACAGCCACTGCGTTCTTCGAGACCGACTGAGCTGACGTAAACGCCTGGGGCGTCGTGGCGCTCACCGCTCCTGGCACACGCTGATTCACATACGTCACGTTGTTCACCGTCGTCTTGTTGATCACCGTGGTGTTGTAATAGTTGTTCACCACCGTGGTGTTCACCGTAGTATTCGTCACGTTGACGTTGTTCACGTAGTTGCGGCTCACGTGATACGACGGCACGTACACTTCACGCGGCCCCAGCGGGAACCATCCGACGCTCACGCCGGCAGCAAAGCCGCCACCAACTCCTACAGCCACGCCAAAGTGCGGCCCTCCAACCCACGCAACTAGCGCAGGCGCGTAGACGGGACGAACGTACACAACGCCGACCACCACTGGCCTCGGAGGCGCAGGTACCCAGCCCCAAACGCCGCCTACAACGACCCAACGTCCATAGTGAAATGGCGCAAAACCCCAAGGCGCATCATCCACCCAGGTGTAGCCCCAAGGCGCGATATAAGCCCAGTGGCCATAGTGATACGGAGCCCATCCAACGATCGAAACGTGCGGAAACCAGATCGTCCCGTACTCCGGAGTGGGCCGCCACCCGCCGTATTCATCGAGATCTTCGTAACCGATCACATCGTTAGAGACGTATCGTGCGGAAGTCGAAGTATCGATGCGGCGATCTCGCTCGGAGCACCAATCATCAAAATCATCGCTCGAGTTGTCCCAGCTCTCGATGTCCGCGTCAATCTGGTCGGTGCCATTGAAAGTCCCGGTTTCCCGAGGATGGATCGTGTACGCCGACCCGCCACCGGTTACTTCGCCCTGGCCGTCGCGCACCACAACAATCGTGGCATCACCGGCTTCGTTGACGTTTACCTTGTAATTTCCGGGACGAAGAAGCGTGAAGGCCAGATTAGGAGTGTCCACTTCAAACGTTTCGTCATCGCCCAGCCTGCGGACGCGAATGTTCAGCGTGCCTTCCGTCAATTGAACCTGCGTCGTATTGTCCGTGAGGTTCAAGAAAGTGAAGCCGGTGGTGCTGCCCAGGCGAATCGATGCGGAGCCCAGATGCAGCTCGGAATAAGAATCGGTGTCGTTCCAAAGTTTATCGCCGGTGGTCAGAGGGCGATTGATGACCGCCGAAACCCAGTCGTCGGTTCCAGCAGGCTCGAAAGAAACATTTCCCCGTACATAACCCAAGCGCGCCACGCGGCCCGGCGGATCGTCATCGTCGGCTGCGGCGCGTTGCGGAATAAAGCAAGCCATGGCCAGCGCGAGACTGAGCAGGCTCACCAAATGCAGCGTATATCTCTTCATTTGTGATTCCTCTCTCCTGAAAAACCAGAGCCAGTCTTGGCTCTTTCTTGCGCTACTGCCCTCTTAAAACCCGATCTCTTGAGTGCTGGGCTCAAGAAACCTGGCCCCATTGTGTAATTCAAACAATAACATCTTCGGGCGAGCGTTCCGGGACTTGGTCCGCTTACTTTGTCGAACTTGGAAACGCCTGGTTGGGACTATCTATAGAACACGCGAACCATTGGAGAGTTGTGGGAAGGCTCTTCGGCGGAAGGCAGGGACCAAGAAGGCCAAAGACCCGCCTCGAAAAATTGGCGGGCCTTTGGGAAAATTTCCAGGATCAACGATGCGGCCGGCCTCCGCCGCCACCACCACCACCATGGGGAGCTGAACCACCGCCGTGAGGAGCTGAACCGCCACCATGCGGCGTGCTTCCACCGCCATAACTGCGGCTCGGCGCTGAGTAGGTGCGGTTGGGCGCCGTATACGAACGGTTGGGCGCCGTATACGAACGGTTGGGCGCCGGCGGCGTCGAGTAAGAGCGCGACGGCTGTTGCGCGTATCCGCGATTGTTGGAGCTGCCGTTCCCTTGCTGAGGCGTATAAGAACGGCCCCCGCGGGCAGCGCTTGAGTTCCCAGCACCCGCCCAGGGGGGACGGTTATTGGACCGCGCGGACAAAGTCGAGTCGTTCGAGGGGCTGTGCGAGTTGCCAAATCCCTTCGGCGCCTGGCCGCGATCCGTAGCATTGCCCTGTGCGCTCCAATTGCGCGAGTTGCTTCCGCCCGCGGATGGCGGACGGCTCTCGGAAAGTTGGTTCTGTCGCGCGTTGGTATTTCCCGAGTACGTCCCCGCATGTCCGGTCGACAGATTATTGGTATTCATTGTGTGAACCGGAATGTGCGAAGCTCCTGCGCCTGGCGCTGTGCGCGCCACCACGGGGCGGTTCTCGACCGAACTAGGCGGCCGGCTCACATTGCCTCGAGCGTTGGCTGCTCCGAAGGTGCTCTGTTTTGTCGGAGAAACTCCCGCATTGTTTGTGACTCGCGCATTGCGCAATGACGCTTCGTCGAGGTGAGCGGCGCCACGGTTCACTGCTTGACCATTGGTGAAACCGCTTCGCGAAGTAGCTGTCACCGCATGCGTGTCATGCGCGAACCGGTAATTGTTGTTGTTCGTCGTGTGAACGACGTTTACGTTGCGAATAGAGGTGTTGTGTACGTTGACCCGCTCGGCGTACCCGTACCCGTGGTGATACCACGGATGGTACGCTTCGCCATATCCAAGTGGGAACCAGCCGACTCCGAATCCTACGCCAAATCCGAATCCGAAGCCTCCGCCGAGGAACCCAACATACGCAGGACCGTAGAAGCATCCGCCAAACCGCGGGCCTGGATACCAACCCCACCGGCCGCCGATATATCCCCAGCGTCCATAATGAAAGGGCGCAAAGCCCCAAGGCGCATAATCCACCCAAGTCCAGCCCCAGGGACCAACGTAGCTCCAATAGCCGTTGCTGTAAGGCGCCCAGCCCGGTGCCACTTCCGCTGGATACCAAATCGGACCGTTCGCGCCGTCTTCGCTCCACGTCCCGTTGTTATCCAAATCCTGCGTCCCCGGCATATCTTCAGGAACGTACTTGCGGGATACAGAGTTCTGCTCGCCGAGGTCGCGCTCATTGGCCCAATTGTCCAATCCATCGGGAGGAGGCGCTTGCGGCGCAATCGTTGACTGCACATCGTCCGTGCCGTTGAAAATGCCGCGCTGACCAGGCTGAAGATCGTACGTCTTTCCGCTGGCTGTCACGGTTCCTGCGCCACGAATGACAGTGATCCCGGTATTATCGCCGTTTTCATTCACGTCAACGCGGAATGCACCCGCTTGCGTGATGGTGAAAACCGCGTTGGGCGTGTCGACTTCGTAGGTGTCTCCTTCGCGGATTTCCTTGACACGAAAATTGATGGAACCTTCCGCGAGCCGCATCTGCGTAATCGTTTGATCCAGATTCAGGAAAGAAAGAGCGGTCATGCTTCCCAGATGAATCGATACGACCCCAGTCTGCAATTCCGCGCGGGAATCTTTATCCGTCCAGATCTTGTCGCCCACCGTCATCGGACGGTTGAGCGCTGCGGCGCCCCAATCTCCTGCTCCACCGGGCTGAAGCGAAACCGATCCATCCTGGTAACTGATTCGAGCGACGCGAGTTGGCGGATCATTGGCGTCACTGCCGGCAGGTTGCTCTGTCGGGTCCGCTTGATTCGGTTGATTCGGCTGATCCCCTTGCCCTGCACGGGCGCTTGGAACAGAAAAGCAAAGAAGACCGATGAGAGAGAAAGCCAGGCTAAGCGCTAGCTTGCCTGAATGAATGGTCTTCAACATGAGTAGTCACCTTGTCCTTGGTCCGGACCTAAAGCTCCGGCCGACGGGAGCATCCCTATATATAGCTCCCATTGGGTATAACCCCAAAGTGGAAAAGAAGTTGCTTGTGCTGCCAGAGCGAACCCCGGCGCAATTTGGGCGGCGAGCTCTACCTGAGCCAATGGACAGCAAAGGTTTTGTTATGTGAGCCTTACAGGCAGGAAGAGCCAGAAATTCACCATCCGCGGGCCACTCGATTCCCTTCCCGTTTGTAAGTCCAAAACCAGAGACTATGCGACTGGGAGGCACCCCTTTTAGTAGTGACTAATGCGGAGCGCCGTTCCCACCTATCTGGTAGCATTTACAAGATCAACTCACCAAGATTCCGGCGGCATTGCGTTAGTCATTGGCCTTTGGCGGGCTCGCTTATCTTTGTCGCCTGCCACGCCGCTGCCTGCCATTTGCCGTTGCGCCGAAGAAACGTGCCTGTATTTCGGTAGCGAGCTGTCTCCACATTTCCGTCGCCGTGGTCCGTGCGGCCTACCAGACGGAAAGCCACAATCACAGTGTCGCCGTACTCGTGAACGGTAATATCTTCCGCCGAGTAGCTGCTCTTCCCTTCGGACGCCGGCGCGGGTTTCCCGAGACTCGCCATAATGTCGGCCTTGGTGATAACGACTCCTGACGCCCTCGTATAGATCACGTCGTCGGCAAAGAACTTTTCAAATAGCGCGCGGTCTCCGCTCCCTGCGCCCGCAATAAACTCACGCAAGAGTACCGTGACATCGGCCGCCTTCGTCTGCGCAAACGCCGACCCTGTTGCTACCGAACAGAGCACCAAAGCTATGGCCGCTAATCTGAGGAAGTGCATGAGCATTCTCCTTCTGCATGTGCACGGTATAAAATGGACGCCTTGGCTAAGTCCCGCGAAACAACGGCTTCGTCTCAAGGACCTATCTTGTCTTGAATGGCGCAATCCGGCAAGCCGGTTAATGCCTGTGCGCGCAGTCAGAGACTCTTTCGGCCCTGTGGGACACCACCAAAACCGAGGTCTTTGGGCGGTTTCGAACATCGCACATTCTCTCAGATTTTTTGCCGCGTCGATTCTTCCTGTTAGGATAGAACGTTTGGGGAGACATTAAGAATCGCGATGGAAGCTGCCTATATTTGTGACGCTATTCGAACGCCCATTGGTCGTTACGCCGGGGCGCTCGCATCCGTCCGGACGGACGATCTGGCAGCCATCCCCATTAAGGCCCTGATGGAGCGCAATCCCAAAGTTGATTGGAATGCGCTTGACGATGTTGTTTACGGCTGTGCAAATCAAGCCGGTGAAGACAACCGTAATATCGGCCGTATGGCATTGCTGCTCTCTGGGCTTCCGATAGAAGTTCCTGGATCCACAGTCAATCGCCTTTGCGGTTCCAGTATGGATGCGGTAGCTACTGCGGGGCGCGTTATCAAATGCGGTGAAGGGGAATTAATCATCGCCGGCGGTGTTGAGAGCATGTCGCGCGCTCCCTTCGTGCTGGGCAAGGCGGACGCGGCTTATTCTCGAGCCGCGAAGATCGAAGACACCACCATTGGTTGGCGTTTCATCAATCCCCTCATGAAAGCAAGATACGGCGTCGATTCGATGCCGGAAACTGCCGAGATTGTTGCCGAGGAGCTCCATGTTTCGCGCGAAGATCAAGATGCCTTTGCGTTAAGGAGCCAGCAACGTGCGGCGGCAGCGATGCGTGGCGGATTGCTCGCCCAGGAAATCGTCTCCGTCCCGATCCCTCAAAAAAAAGGCGACTCCATTTTGTTTAGTGCCGATGAACATCCGCGCGCGGACACATCTCTAGCCGCACTTGCGAAATTGTCCGCCGTGGTTAAGCCCGGCGGAACAGTGACGGCGGGCAATGCGTCCGGGATTAACGACGGAGCTTGCGCAGTCCTTGTGGCTTCAGAATCAGCTGCCAAGCGCCACGGTCTCACCCCGAAAGTGCGTATCCTCGCTTCTGCGGCGGCTGGCGTCGCGCCCCGCATTATGGGCATGGGCCCAGTACCCGCCTCTCGGAAGCTCCTTGCGAAAACGCACTTAACGGTCGGCCAGATGGACGTCATCGAACTGAATGAAGCTTTCGCCTCGCAAGCCCTCGCCGTTCTCCGAGAGCTTGGCGTCGCCGACGATGCGAGCCGTGTAAATCCGAACGGTGGCGCTATTGCCCTGGGCCATCCGCTTGGCGCCAGTGGTGCGCGCTTGGTCACCACCGCGACGTATCAACTGCTGCGTACTCGCGGGAGATACGCCCTCTGCACCATGTGTATCGGCGTGGGCCAAGGGATCGCAATCATCCTCGAGCGCGTCTAGTAGCGATTTACGTCAGGGGTGTGTCTGTCCAGAATGTCCAGTCCACGGACGTTTATCCATCTCGCAAACTGCACCGGAAACCGTTTTCTTTCTGTGCCAGGAGTGATTACACTCAGCGCATGAACTTGCTTGACCCCTTGTTTCGCTCTCAAGCAGTCGAAAAGGTTTTCTCTAATCGGGCGACTCTTCAGGCCATGCTCGATTTCGAAGCAGCTCTCGCCCGAGCCGAGGCGCGCGCTGGATTCATTCCTGCCACTGCGGCTCCCGCGATTGAAGCGAAATGCCGCGCCGAACTTTACGATATGACCGTCCTTGCGCGCTCCGCAGCCAAATCCGGCAACCTGGCCATCCCTCTCGTGAAGCAGCTCACTGTACTCGTCGCTCAAAAGGACAAAGAAGCCGCTCGCTATGTGCATTGGGGAGCCACAAGTCAAGACGCGATCGACACCGGCCGCGTGCTGCAGTTGCGTCAAGCACTCGCACTGGTCTCCACCGAACTTGATCTGTTCGCCGTCGTTCTCACCGAACTGGTGCACAAGAATCGCGCAACGCTCATCGCCGCCCGCACTTGGATGCAACAGGCGCTGCCCACCACGTTCGGTCTGAAGCTGGCGGGTTGGCTCGATGCGGTCGACCGTCATCGGGCCCGGCTAGCGGAAACGCAGGCGCGTTGTCTTGTTCTTCAATTCGGAGGCGCAGTCGGAACTATGGCGGCCCTCGGCGCGCGCGGATTGGACATCGCTGCCAATCTCGCCAAAGAGTTGCAGCTTCCTTTGCCGGAGCTTCCCTGGCATAGTCATCGCGACCGCCTGGCGGAAATCGCCACGACGTTCGGTCTTTGCACGGGCACGCTCGGCAAAATTGCTCGCGACATCTCCCTCCATACGCAAACCGAAGTTGGAGAGGTTTTTGAACCTTCCGCCGAAGGGCGAGGTGGCTCATCTACCATGCCGCACAAACGCAATCCGGTCACGTGTGCCATCGTGTTGTCAGCCGCCGTGCGTGTGCCTCCCCTTGTAAACACTATGCTTGCCGCTCTGGTGCAAGAGCACGAGCGTGGTCTCGGCGGCTGGCACGCAGAGTGGGAAACTCTGCCCGACATCGTCCGTCTGACCGCGGGCGCTTTGCATCATCTCACCACCACAATCTCAGAATTGGAGATCGATGCCGAACGTATGCGCGAGAATCTCGATATCAGTCGCGGGTTAATTTTCGCCGAACCCGTGACTATGGCCCTCGCCGAGAAAATGCCGCGTTCTGATGCTCACGAACTTGTCCAAAGCGCCTGCACTCGAGCCCAGAGTTCGCGCCGCGATCTTCGCTCCGTCCTAGCACAAGACCCCATTGTAAAAGCAAATCTCTCCGGTGCGGAGCTAGAGCGACTCTTCGCGCCCGCCAACTATTTAGGAGTCGCCGATCAGTTCATCGACCGCGTGCTAGCATCGAGCACCGTGCAGCGTGATCAGAAAAAACCCTCTAAAAATAAAAAGTGAGCTCCATGGCCTTCGCTCAACTAAAGAATGTCCGAATTCATTACGATCTCACCGGTCCTGTGGCCGCGCCAACGCTGGTGTTCTCGAATTCCCTGGGCGCAACTTTTTCCATGTGGGATGCACAGATTCCGGCCCTGACAAAGCAATTCCGGGTTTTGCGCTACGACACCCGCGGACATGGAGAATCTTCCGTCACACCGGGGCCCTACTCGATCGAGCAACTAGGGCGTGACATTCTCTCTTTGCTCGACGCGTTGCAACTCGATCGCTTCCACTTTTGCGGACTATCTATGGGCGGGCAGACTGGCATGTGGCTGGCCATCAACGCGCCGGATCGCCTTCGCAATTTAGTTCTCTCCAACACCGCGGCAACAATCGGCACGCCGGAAATCTGGACCCCGCGCATCGACGCGGTTCGCAAAGGCGGCATGAAATCCATCTCCACCGCAGTTATGGAGCGCTGGTTTTCCGCGACCTTTCGCGACAATTCTCCCGAAGTTGTCGCCGCTATAAAAATCAAATTCGAAAGCACAAATCCCGAGGGCTACATCGCCAATTGCGCCGCCGTCCGCGACTTCGACGTTCGCCAGGCCGTCGCCGCGATTCGGGTTCCAACTCTGGTGATTGCCGGAACGCACGACGCCGCGACGACTCCCGCCGATGGCCTCTACCTGGCCGACCAGATCGCAGGCGCTCGCTACGTAGAGCTTAATGCCGCGCACCTTTCTAATATTGAGGTCCCTGGGCGTTTTAGCTCTGAAGTAAGTTCGTTTCTTGCTTCTCAATGAGGCAAAGGGCTTGAGCCATATGCAGTGCTCTGGAACTTCTAAAGTGCTCCCGATCGACAAACTTCATTAAATTCCTGGTAACCTTTGCGTTTTTCGTACGTCCAAAGTGGCAAAGCCTGGAGCAACGCCTATCGGCATTCAAGCTTCAGTCGAATAGTGTAGCTAGTGACAGTTATTTGCGTGGGAGGGCGCAGGGTGCTTGATTGAGATGAATTGTCAGCGCTATTAAGGGGACCCCAATTATGGGTGCTTTTGGCAGAAGCTATCTTCAGGACCAAACCTCCGAGCCCACTCCGAAAGAAATCATCGGCGCCACGGAAAGTCTTCGCCTCAGTCTTATCTCGGATCAGCCTGGAATAGTCGAATTCCCCGGTTCGCCCAGAGTCCTCGTTTCCCTTCACGTTGGGCCTTCCGTTGCAATTGATTGCCGCCGTGCTGGCCAGCGCCATCGCGGAACCACAATCCACGGCGACTTGGAAATTATTCCGCCCCAGCTTGGCGGTGTCTGGGAGCTCAAATCGCGGGATACTGCATTGGTCATCGGGCTGAAACTTCGTATCCTCGAGCGCATCGTGGAAGAGTCAGGCGTAGATCCAGGCAAACTTCGGATCATCAACCGATTTCAGGCGCGCGACGCTCAGATTGAGCACATCGGATGGGCCCTGAAAGCCGAGATGGAAAGCGGATATCCGTCCGGCCGCTCCTACATGGATGCCTTGGCAACAGCCCTCGCGGCAAGGATCGTTAGAAATCACAGTTCGTTGGCTCGCCCCGCTCGTTCTACAAGAGCAGCCATGCCCGGCCGCAAACTCAAACTGATACTTGGATTCATCGAAGACAACCTGGGGCGTGATCTCGGACTTGAAGAGATTGCATCAGCAGCTGGCTTGAGTGTTTCACATTTTAAAACACTGTTTCGTAAATCGCTGGGCGTGCCTCCCCATCAATACTTGATCCGCCGCCGTGTCGAGCGCGCGGCATTGCAATTGCGCAAGGGGACAATGTCCATTGGCCAAGTCGCCCTCGAGAATGGCTTTTGCCACCAGAGTCACCTCTCTCTGCACATCCGCCGCGTTATGGGACTAACGCCCAAGGAGCTTAGAAACGGCTGAGGATGCGTTCGGTTTAATAAATATGAAAACCCCGCAAACGGTTCCGGCCAACAGTTACCGTACTTTCGCTTCACTATTTTCGAAGGTGAAGTCTGGAACGGATTCGCCAGATTCTGCTAACAAGAGTACGTTTTTGAGCGACGATTCTTTTTCTCGAAGAGATGATCAATTCCGGGTGCAATAGGCACTCAGAAGAAGGAACCTATTGTGATCTAAGCGGGAATCCTAGATGGATGTTCCGCACGGGGCTCTTATGAATGACGTATTTAGCGCCAAGTTTACTCGAACAGGAGTCAAAGATTCACCAGAAGAGACTGAAGACACTCCCCTGGGGCCAGCTCTTCACACGGTGATGGCCGAAAAAAGCGCAAAGGCCTCTGAATTAAGTCCGCGAGCTGAGACCCTGCAGGTGAAGCCGATCAAAATCGCTATTAAGACCAAAGGCAGAATTCTCCTTATTCATCCGGGAGACATTCTCGCTGTCGAAGCGGAAGGAAATTACGTGCTGCTTCGCCGCCCCGCTGATTCCTATCTGCTACGCGAGTCGATTTCGACAATGGCGGAGAAACTACAACCTTATGGCTTCGTCCGCATCCACAGGTCCGTCCTGGTTAACGCCTCCGCCGTAGAAGAAATTCAATCCGGGACTAACGGCGAGTATGTGCTGCGCATCTCTGGAGGCAGGGAATATATGGTCTCTCGTACCTTCAAAAATAACCTGAAATCACTGGCCCACTCCTGGATCGGAACAGATTCCTTCGACGACGAATAAATATCTATGGTAAGGCGGCACTAAACGCGGGCATCAAGACCGAGAATTCCGCTCCCCAAAGTAACCCGAGTCCTATCTACGATGTTTTTTATCCGCTCCAGCGCTCGAAAGTGCGACCAATTCCTAGTTTTAGAAACAATTTAGATTGTAAAGGCTCAATTTAGATTCTCTTTTGCGCTACTTCCTTCTTTGCCCCGCGTTTTCGCACTCAACATTCTCCAAGAATTGGAATGTCGCATGCCTCTTATCTTTCTGGGGCGCTTTTACGTCTCGCTGCCACCAACCGTTGGATAATTGGTGTGAACTGCAACATACCCGCCTCAAAACATTTCTAGCGACATTCGCGAATCCATATATTTATTCTTTGAGTTTCTTCGAAGTTGTTGAAAACAAATCAAATCGGAGAAATTTATAATTGGTATGACGTTTGCACTCCATTAGGCAGCTTCACTGCGGCGCAAGTGCCGCGTGATTTCGGATCAATAGACTGGATTTTGCTTCGTTTTACACGCACTTAACTGGAGGATTCTGAATGTCTAGTAAACGATCGCTCCTTGAGATCGCTCTTCTTCTCTGTATCTGCACTTTACTTCCCTCTGCTCTTTTTTCGCAGAGCGCCTCTACCGGCACGGTCGCTGGAACCGTCACGGACCCTTCTGGCGCGGCTATAACAGCTGCGACGGTCACGTTGACGGATAAAGCCACGAATATACCTCGTGTCGCGTCAACCAACGAAAATGGCCGATACCTCTTTGTTGATATTCCCGCTGGCACCTACGATGTGAGCGTAAGCAAGCAGGGTTTCCGCATCTCCAGGCTCAGCGGTCAAACCGTCAACGTCGGCTCGGCGCTCACTCTTAACGTCACGCTGGAAATTGGCTCCGTCGCAGAAAGCGTCGAGGTCACCGCCTCGAATGCCGAGCTCCAGACTCTGAACGCCACCGTGGGAAACACCATCTCGGGGACAGCCTTGGAATCGCTCCCCAGCATTAGCCGCGACGCGTCGACATTCTTTACTCTCCAGCCAGGCGTTGCTCCGGATGGCAGCGTCGCAGGCGCGGCGATGGATCAAAACTCTTTCCAACTCGATGGTGGACAGAACACCAACGATATGGACGGCAGCATGAACATATACACACCGAGTTTCGCTGGTGACGTCACCGGCGGTCTCATCAGGAACCAGGTCACCGGAAACGCCGGTGGCGGTCCCACTGGCGTCATGCCCACTCCCATCGATAGCATCGAAGAGTTCAAAGTCAGCACCACCAACCAAACCGCTGACTTCAACAGCTCTGCTGGTTCTCAAGTTTCCATGGTTACCAAGCGCGGCACCAACGCCTGGCACGGCACCGGCTACGAATATTATCTGGACAACAATTGGTCCGCGAACTCCTTTGACAACAACTCTGCGGGCGTACCTGTTCCCAGTTACCATTACAGCCGCTTTGGCGTCGCCGGCGGAGGTCCAATCATTCCCAAGGAGATTCTCGGCGGAAAGACCTATTTCTTCGCAAACTACGAAGGCTTCCGCTGGCCCAATTCGGAATCTATCACTCGGGATGTTCCTACCGCTTCCATGCGTCTAGGGCTGCTCAATTTTGGCGGAACCTATTACAACCTCAATCCAACAGCAGCCACGTTCAACGGTGTTACTTATCCCGGAACCAGTCTCGACCCCAGAGCTGTCGGCATCAATCCCCAAGTCGAGCAAATTTGGTCGAAAATGCCGCTGCCTAACAATACAACTGGTTGCTCTGGCGGCCTCAGCCTCTGCGACGTCAACTCCTCGGGAATCGGCAACGTCGGCACTTTTACCGGAAACGTAAGTCTGCCTCAGACCAGCAACTTCGGCGTCGCTCGCCTCGATCATGATTTTGGAGCGAAGTGGCACTTTATGACCAGCTACCGCTACTACCATCTTGTGCGCGCGACGGATAGCCAGATTGATATCTCTGGCGGAACACCCACTTCCCTGTCCGCTCGTCCTCAGGTGCCTTGGTTTTACGCGGCTGGCCTGACAACGAACATCTCAACCAACGTTACCAACGACTTCCACTACAGCTACCTTCGTAACTTTTGGCAGTGGGGCTCCGGCGGCGACACACCACAAATTGCTGGACTAGGTGGCGCACTGGAGCCGTTCGGCCAATCGCAAGCCCAATCGCTGACCCCGTACAACGTGGACACGCAGAATACTCGCACTCGTTTCTGGGATGGCCAGGACAACATGATTCGCGATGACGTGAGCATCCTTCACGGCAACCACCTCTTCCAGTTTGGCGGCACCTACCAGCGCAACTGGGACTTTCACGAACGCAGCGACAATGGCGCCGGCATTAACTTCCAGCCCGTTTATGAACTCGGTATCACCACCAGCTCGGGAATCAATATGAATGGTTTTGTCCCCGCAGGAATCGCCTCTGCTGATGCAACTAACTTTGGGCGCGACTACGCCGCGGTGCTGGGTATCGTATCCATCTCACAAACCGCTTTCACCCGTTCGGGCAACAGCTTGACGCTCAATCCTCCTCTCACGCCCGCTCAGGATAAGAGCACCATTCCCTATTACAACGTCTATTTCAGCGATTCTTGGCGGATGAAGCCAAGCCTTACCCTCACTTACGGTTTGGGCTGGACTCTCGAGATGCCTCCCGTTGAACAGCTTGGTCGTCAGGTCGAACTAGTGGACCAAGCCGGCCAGCAGATCGATTCGCAGGGATACCTCAAGTCCCGCGAAACTGCTGCTTTGCAGGGTCAGGTATATAATCCGCAGCTCGGTTTTGCTCTCGTAGGAAACACGGGAGGCGGCCAGAAATATCCCTACAATCCTTTCTACGGCGCGTTCTCCCCGCGCATCGCTGCGGCTTGGAATCCTAGCTACAGTGACGGACTCTTAGGTAAGGTGTTTGGCCAGGGCAAAACAGTTGTCCGCGGCGGCTACAGCCGCATCTTCGGACGCCTCAACGGCGTGGACCTCGTCCTCGTGCCGCTGCTCGGCACCGGCCTCATCCAGCCAGTGCAGTGTATCGACCCCCAGAGCCCGACCGCCGGTAACGGCACGTGCGCCGGCAACCAAGGGTCCAACCCAATGAATGCTTTCCGCATTGGGACAGGCACTGGAGCTGACGGCCTGACTGCGCCGATCCCGACACCCAGTGCGACTCTACCTCAACCGGATTTCCCAGGGTTCAATGCCATTGCCGCAGGCGCCGGCGAGGCCTTGGATCGCAATTTCCGGCCCGATGAATCGGATCAGTTTGACCTGACGATCCAGCGTCAAATTAACGCTAAGACGATGATCGAAGTGGGCTACATCGGTCGCCGCATTAGCCACGAATATCAGCCTATTAACCTCAACGCCGTGCCTTTCATGATGACTCTTGGCGGTCAATCGTTCGCCAAAGCCTACGCCGCCATCGAAACATCCCTAGGCTGCGCAACGTCGGTCACTGCTTGCGGCGCTAACGTTCCGGCTGCGAAACTCCCCGGCGGCGCCCCTAACCCTGCGTACACTGCCTATTTCAATGCACTTCCAACGCAGCCGTTCTTCGAGACGTCGCTCTCTGGAACGGGATACTGCGGAGGCTCTTACGCTGGCGTTCCTTTGACCAGCTGCACCGCAACCGCAGCGTTTAATCAGATAAGCAACCTCGAGCAACAAAATGTCTGGAGCTTGTGGAGTGCCCTCGACCAGGGCGACGCTACTTGCAGCGCAACTCAGGCGTGTGGATTCAACTTCGCCCGCACCATGATGAATAGTCCCATCGCCGGCTCGCCTTTCGGCGCCAGCGGACAACTGACCTCCGGCGTCGGCGAAAACGCCAGCATCGGCTACGGCAATTACAACGCCGGCTTCGTCACTCTGAAAATGTCCGATTGGCACGGCCTGACACTTCAGCAGAACTTCACATACAGCAAGGCTCTGGGTACCGTCTCGGTAGTCCAAGCCACCAGCGGGTTTACCACCGTGAATCCGTACAATATCGGCGCTGGCTACGGCCTCCAACCATTTGATCGCAAATTCGTCTACAACCTCTTCACGGTTTACGAGCCGCCTTTCTTCAAATCCCAGCACGGCGTGATCGGCCACCTTCTCGGCGGTTGGTCGTTTGCACCCATTTTCACCGCTGGCAGTGGCCTTCCTCTTGAACTCAACACCACAAACGGCGACGGTCAGGCCTTCGGCGAAGCCGATGCCAATAACTTCGCCGCCGACGAAAACGCTATCCTCACTTGTGCAAATAACTTCGGTAGCTCGCGCCACAACAACGTGACCGGCTCGGGCGGCGTCGGAACTGCCGGCAATGTCAACCTCTTCGCCAATCCTGCAGCCGTATTTGGTTGCGTCCATGACCCGATTCTCGGTCTGGACGGCGGCGCCGGCGGGGCGGGCGTACTCCGCGGTATGCCCTTCTGGAACGTGGACTTCCAGGTCAAGAAGAACATCCACATCAACGAGCGCTTCAGCGCCGAATTCCAATCTATCTTCTCGAACGTCTTCAACCATGACCAGCTTGCCGACCCGACCCTCAGCTTGGCGTCGCCGCAAAGTTTTGGCGTCCTGAGCACGCAGGTGAACACACCGCGGTCTATCGAGGTGGGCATCCGCTTCCGCTTCTAACTATTTCCGGCCGTTTCTTCAACCGCGCCGCAAAAATGGGGAAGGCCGCACTGGCCTTCCCCATTCACTTTTTTGGATGGAACGCCTCGGACTACCTGAGCCGCGGTCAGCCGAATCCATCGGCTCATTAATGGCGCGAGGGTGGAGGCTTCCTCTAGGGGAGATCTTTGCTCAATCGCTCTACCACTGACTTCGATTCCGTCACCGGCGGATTGTTCAGGTACTTGCCAAAAAACACCAGATACCTCTGCCATCTATCCTGAATATGGTGCGGTTCCACGAATCCGTGATTCTCTCGCGGATAAGTCACATATTCCACCGGCACGTGGCGCTCATACAGCGCGCGATAAAACTCCTCCGATTGCGGAATTGGCACGCGCGTATCCGCCTGCCCGTGCAAAATCATCGTCGGCGTTTTCACGTTCCCGACGAATTTCATCGGCGAATGATCCCAATATTCCTGATAGTTGTCCCACGGAGCCTTCGCGTTATAAAAAACGGTGAGGTAACGGTGAATGTCCGTCTGCGAGTACATCGAATAAAGATCCGGAAGCCCTGCCCCCGGGGATATCGCCTTGAAGCGATCCGTTTGCGTATCGATCCACATCGTCATGTATCCGCCATACGACCACCCGAACGCGCCCAGTCTGTCCGGATCGGCCCACCCCTTATCCACCATCGCTTGTACGCCGCTCATGTCGTCCTTGAAATCGCCAATTCCCCAATCGTTCTGATTTGCTGCCTCAAATTTTTCTCCGCGTCCTGTTGACCCGCGAAAATTCGGCTGCAGCACCATGTAGCCGTTTGCCGCCATAATCTGTTCCGTGGGATTGAAAGAGAGCAGGGATGCTCCAGTCGGCCCTCCATGCGGATTCAATAAAAATGGCACCTTGTGCGTACCATCAAAATCCACTGGCTTTGTTAAGATGCCGTCAATCTCCAATCCATCCTTGCTGCTCTTCCAGCGAACCACCTCGCTCGTTGCAAGCGCATATTCTGAGAGCCACGCGTTCTGGCTGGTGATTCGTTCCAATGAAGCAAGGTTCAAATCGCTGCGAAACACTTCATCCGGATGCGTCGCATCGCCCCAAGTCCCAACCGCCGTTTGCCCATTCGCGCTGATTTCCGCCAAACTCACCACGCTTGCAGCGTCGGTTAGAGGCCGAATCGTCCCCGCCGCCACATCGGCCGCGAAAATCTTGTTCGCCTCATGGTCATCGGAACTGAAATAAATCGTCTTGCCGTCTTTCGACCAAATCGGTTCTCCTGCGTTCAGCTCAAACTTGCCGCTCAATTTCTTCAATGAGCCGCCGTTTGCGTCAACAACAAATAGATTCACCTGATACACCACCAACCCAGCGCTGCTCAAATACGCAATCCACTTCCCGTCCGGCGACCACCTCGCCGTCTGCGTCGGATCAGCGGTTTCCACTAATTTTCGCTGCTTCCCGCTCGCCACATCCATCACCCAGGCCGTCGCCAGGCTCGTGTCATCCAGTCGCGGCGTCGGATTTGTCGTGAACGTGACGCGCGCTCCATCCGGCGACCAATGCGCATCGCTGACCGTAAAATCACCCTTGGTAATCTGCTTTTCTTCATTCGTCGCAATGCTCCAGGTCCAGAGCTGCGCCAGCTTGAAATCGTGATCCACCACCACGGCATCATCCTTCTGCTTCGCGCGCTTTTCTTCCTCGTCGCTCATGGACACCGTCGCAGTTAATAGCAGTGTCTTTCCGTCCGGCGAAAACTGAAAACCCCGCACACCCGATTTATGCTTCGTTACCTGCCACGGCTCTCCCCCGTCCACGTACATGAACCACACCTGCGGCTTCGCGTCCTTTTCATCTCCGGCATCCATCGTAAATGCCAGCAATTTTCCGTCCGGCGACCATGCCAAATTCGAAACGCTCTTCTCTCCGCGCGTAAATTGCCGCGCCGCCGTCGCCGGTCCAGTCGCTGGCACCACCCAGAGATGCGTCACTGTCTTCCACGGCGTATCCTTCTCTTTATCCATGACGTTCTCGGACACGAGATACGCCACACTTATCCCATCCGGTGAAATCCTCGGCGAACTCACGCGCGCCACGCGCAGCGCTTCCGCCGTGCCAAACAGCTTCTTGCCGTCCTTACTCCGCGCACTCGCCGTATCTTGGCTCGAAGAATTCTGCCGTGCTGCTGCCGGCAGCGTCGCTGCACAAATCAACACAATCGAAATCCCGCGCAACAATTTCGTCATCTTGTTCTCCCTCGCTGAAAATCCATCGCATCCTGAAACATTTGTTTCGGCGCTTCGCAACGCCGCGAAGTATATTGGCAACCTCACGCTCGCGCAAGGAATACGCATTTCTTCCCTTCCCTTGTTTTCGACTCGGCAAAACTCCCGACCGGCAAGGGCGCGCAACAACTCCGTCTACCTGGAAAAATCTACACACTATTTCTTTCCCAAGACACAGCACCCCTCTTTTCGAGATCGCTCTATGCTCTTGAATTTTCAGCAACTTATTAAATTCAGTGCGTCTCTGGCCGCAAAGTTGCCTCTTAACCGGCAGGACCAAACAGAAATCTCGGAGAATCCGCCCCCTCGAGAAAACATTCGCGCTGATAATTCGCATCTCGCGCTAGGAGGCGCAAGTATGAAACACACATCGAGTTGGAAACTCACAACTGCGGCCATCGCCGCAAGCCTGCTCGCACTCGGATCCCTCACCTTCGCAAAGACTGCGAAAGACGAACATGATCGCCTCGAGAACTCGGGAAAGGTCATGCACGAAATCCTCAACGTCCCTGACGACATCCCGCAAGACCTCCTCGACAAGGCCCGCTGCGTCGTCGTCATGCCTTCGGTCTTGAAAGCCGCCTTTGTCGTTGGCGGCAGCTACGGCCGCGGCACTATGGTCTGTCGCACCGGTAAGGATTTCACTGGCCCTTGGGGCGCTCCCGCGATGTACGCGCTCGAAGGCGCTAGCGTGGGCTTTCAAATCGGCGGCGAAGCCACTGACTTTGTATTTCTCTTGATGAACGACCGCGCCGCCAGCAGCCTCCTGCATAGCAAAGTCAAACTCGGCGCCGATGCTTCCGCTGCCGCTGGCCCGAAGGGACGTTCTGCCGAAGCCGACTCCGACGCGTATATGCGTGCGGAAATCCTGAGCTATTCCCGCGCACGTGGCGTTTTCGCAGGCATTTCTCTCGAAGGCTCCACGCTGCGCCCCGATGAAGACGCCAATCGCAAACTCTACGGCAGCGATGCACGCGCGGCCCAAATCGTCCGGGAGTCCGACTCTTCCGCTCCGCGCTCCGCTCATGATCTGCTCGCGGCTCTGCAAACTGCCTCTCCACAAATCAAGCGCTAGCTGCGCTCAACGGAGGGAGACCGGTGGAACACCGGTCTCCCCTCACTCCGGCCGCGCGTGCCCGATCTAGCTGACGTCTCGGCGCGCGGCTGTTCGTCTTCAATTGGCCCAAGATCGCCATTACCTGAATTCCACCCGTAGTATTAGCATCCAAGATCAATTCTTATTGGGGGAGAAAATGCCAATTCCACACGGGAAAGCACAGGAACCTCACACTGAAAACTCTGCGTTCGCGCAACAAGAGCAGCCCCATACGCACGACCTATCCGAGAAAGAAGCTATCGCCAGCGCTCAGAATGGCAACGCCCGCGCCTTCGAGCGCCTCTACCAACTACACAGTTCCCGCGTCTACGCCATTTGCCTGCGCATGACCGGCAATCCCGCCGAGGCCGAAGATCTCCTGCAAGATACTTTCGTGATGGTCTTCCGCAAGATCCGCACCTTCCGCGGCGATTCCGCCTTCTCCACCTGGCTGCATCGTATCGCCGTCAATCTCACTCTGATGCGCATGCGCAGGAAAAGTTCGTCCGAAACTTCTCTCCAGGAGAACAGCGATCCGGAAAGCGATCACCCCGGCCACCTCCAGGAACTCGCCGTCTCCGACACATTTTTGGCGGGCTCGCTCGATCGCCTCAATCTTCAACGCGCCCTGCAAAAGCTCCGCCCGTTCCAAAAACTCGTCGTAGTTCTCCACGACATTCAAGGCTACAAACACACCGAGATCGCAAAAATGCTGGATTGGTCCATCGGCAATTCTAAATCGCGCCTTCATCGAGCCCGTGCTCGGCTCCGCGAGTTGCTGCAAGAGAGCCTGCGCCTTCGGTGCCCCGAGTCTTCCCGAAATCCCGAGGTCGCCGTCATCACATGATCAGTCTTGCCGCAGCGCGATCACCGGGTCCACGCGACTCGCACGCCGCGCCGGTAGAAAGCTGGCAAACAGCGCTGCAAGCACCATCACGGGAATCATCACGGCGAAAGTCGAAATCTCGATCGGCTGCATCCCCGCGACCAGCCGTTGTAATACTCGTCCCCCAGCCAGAGCCGCAGCCGTCCCCAGCGCTGTTCCAATCACAATCATTCCCAGGCTTTGCCGTAACACCAGCCAAATCACGCTTCCGGGCCTCGCTCCCAGCGCCATGCGTATTCCGATTTCCGGCACGCGCTGCCCCGTCAAATATGCCAGCACTCCATAAATTCCGATGCACGCCAACACCAAAGCCAGTCCCGCAAATATGCCAAACAACAATAAGAGGAATCGCTGTAGCGCAAGCGAATCGCTCGCCAACTGCTCCATCGTGCGAACTTCATAAAGCACCTGGTCGCCAGCCTCTCCCTTCAGTTCATTACGCAACGAGGCAACTTCGCCCAATGGAGGAATCTCAGTTCGCACTGCGATGGACATCAGTTGGGACCAGCGGTGCATAAAGCTATCCGGAAGCTGCGAAAACGGATAATAGATTTGCGCGCGAATCTTTGCTTGGTCATCGCCCGCGAGCCCCCAATGGCGTACGTGGCCCACGACTCCCACGATCTCGAACACGTTTGAAGGGTAGCCCATTTCTGGAATCCAAAGACGTTTTCCAACTGGGTCCTGTGTCCCGAACGCGTTTTGCGCCAGAACCTCATCAATCACGATGACGGGCGTTGTATTGAGCGTATCTCGGTCATCGAAGAATCGTCCCCGGCGCAGCGGAATCCCCATGACCCTCAAATAATCCGTCGACACGCTCGTCAACAAAGCGAACGGTAACTTGTTCATGGGTGGCAGGTCCGCACTGGTCCAGTAACCCTGTTCGTTGTCGCCCTCGCGCATCGGAAACGTATCGACGGTTGCAACAGACTGTATTCCCGGCACGCGGCGCGCGCGTTCCAAAACGTCTTTCCATGCCGCACGTGTCTTTGCCGGATCGGCAAGCGTCGCCGGCGAAAGCGCCATGCGAGTTACCAGCACGTTCCGAACATTCATTCCCGGATCGAGAGACGAAAGATGCAAGAGAGTGCGCCCAAGCAATCCCGCGGATACCAACAGCACCACGGCTAAGGCAAGCTCGGATACAACGAAGGTGCTGTGCATACGCCGGGAACTTCCCGCAACACCTCGCCCTCCCCCGCGCAGCACCTGTTCCACTTTGTGCACCGGTGCACGGAGGGCCGGCGCAAGCCCAAACAAAAGGCCGCTCAACAAAGAAACGGCCAGTGCAAAGAGCAGCACACGCCAATCGAGCTGAACTTCCTCCACGCGCGGCAGGGTTCCCGGCCAGAGCGCCACAAATGGACGGAACCCCAATGCCGCAAGAGCAACACCCAGCGCTCCGCCAGAAATCCCCAGCACAGCGCTCTCGGTCAAGCATTGGCGCACCAGACGGAGGCGACCAGCGCCAAGCGCCACGCGCATTGCCAATTCACGTTCGCGCGATATGGCTCGCGCCAGCAGCAAACTGGCTACGTTTGTGCACGCAATCAACAACACGAGGCCAACTGCTCCCAAGAGCAGCCAGAGCGTGGAACCAATGTCTCCGACCTTCGGGCGAAGTGGCTCCGCGACAAAGCTTCGACCCGCATTCGTGTCTTTGTATTGCTCAGCCAGATGGCTCCCAATCAAGTGAAGCTCCGCCTGCGCCTGGGCCAGAGTTGCACCGGGTTGCAGCCGCGCCACGACACCAATTGGGTGTGCTCCTCGGCTTTGCAGAAATTTCGCAGTGTCCTGGCCCAGCGGCGTCATCACGTCCGGTTCGCTGCCCCGCAGACGAAAACCGGAGGGTGCGATGCCAACGACCGTGTAGAGCTTATCGTCGAGGCTAAGAGAAGCGCCGACTACGTCCGGCCTTCCCGCGAAATGTCGCTGCCAGAAGCTGTAACCCAGGATCATCACGGGCGCGGCACCCGGGTGATTCTCTTCGGGCAAAAACACACGCCCCTCAGCAAGATTAACCCGCAGAACCGAAAACAGGTTCGGCGTAATCTTCCGAAGGTCGACATACTCCGGCAACCCCGCTCCGCTAACGGTGCCTCCGTCGAACAAGGAACCTGCCAGCGTCAGAGAGCGGCTCTCGTGCTCGCAATCAAGAAAATCGGGGTACGCAACATCCTGTTCTCCGAACAGATCTGCTTTCCACTCGTCGCTGTGGCCATGGACAGCCACCAGCTTGTTAGCTTGCGGGTATGGCAGCGGCCTCAGCAAAACTCCGTTGACTACGGTGAACATCACCGTCGAAGCTCCAATGCCCAGCGCCAGCGTCAAAATCGCCACCGTCGCAAATCCCGGCTTGTGGCGCAGCATTCTCATCGCGTAACGAAAGTCCTGCCCAAAATCCTCCACCCAGCGAGTCCCCCGCGCGTCCCGGCACTCTTCTTTCACCTGTTCCGGCCCGCCAAGGCTCAACCGGGCGCGCCGCCGCGCTTCCGCCGGACTGAACCCACGCGCAATCAATTCCTTCGTGTGCTGCTCTAGATGGAATCTCAGTTCCTTGTCCAGCTTCTCTTCCATTTCAGAGCGATGCAGAAGTCGTTGCCACCAGTTCATTCCGCACCCCCTTCCGACAGCTTCAAAATCAGCGCCACTGCTCCCGTCAACCGTTCCCAGCTAGCCGCCTCTGCCTCTAGCTCCGTCCGTCCTTTTGCCGTAAGCCGGTAGAATTTCGCCTCGCGTCCCGTCTCCGTTTCCTTCCAGTCCGCGGCCAAAAGTCCCCTGTTTTCTAGCCTATGCAGCGCGGGATAGAGCGATCCTTGCGGCACCTGCACCACATGCCGGGACACCTGTTCCAGCCTCTGCGCTATCGCGTACCCGTGCACCGGCCCAAGCGCCACAATCTTCAGTATTAGTAGGTCCAACGTCCCTTGCGGCAAATCCGATTTCGGGTTCATTCCCCATACCTCCGGCTTCTGCCTATATATTCGTAGACGTGTAGAAGGTCAAGGTGTTTCGCCTTTTCACCATCTTTTTCCTCACGATCCAACTGCCCCCCGCCTGCACCTCGACCCTGGCCCTCACACAAGTCGCCCCCACGCGCCAAAGTGAGCCGTCAATAGCCGTTTCTCTCCCAAATTTCCGATACTCAAAATGCGATTTTTGGGTGAGCACTCCGCCTCCGGGGTTGATATCGTGTGCCCATGACGGCGGCGCCTATGTGTTTATCAGATCCAGGCCTGTTCTCCGGCTACACAGCTGGCCCTTTTTACGACGAGATGTTCTCCTCGCAGGGCCTGCGCCCGCTCCCACTACGCTCGCCTCTTTGAAAAGCTCGGCGGCATGGCTCCCGCCCAGTTTGAAGAGCGTCGCAAACACGCCGACCTCAGCTTCCTCCTGCAAGGCATCACCTTCACTGTCTATAGCGACGGCCGCGGCACCGAGCGCCTCTTCCCTTTCGACCTGATCCCCCGCATCCTCCCGCAATCCGAATGGACACGTATCGAAGCCGGCCTCAGCCAGCGCGTCGTCGCCCTGAATCTTTTTCTGCAGGATGTCTACGGTAAGCAGCTCATCATCAAAGACCGCAAGATCCCCGCCCCACTCGTTTATTCCTGTCGTCACTTTCGCCGCGAAATGATTGGCCTTGAAGTCCCTCACGGCATCTACACTCACGTCTGCGGTATCGACCTCGTTCGTGACTCTTCTACCGGCGAATTCCTCGTCCTCGAAGACAATGTTCGCACTCCCAGCGGAATCTCCTACGTCCTGGAGAATCGCTTGGTCATGATGCGCACGTTTCCAGAAGCCTTCCAGGAACATGAAGTCCTGCCCGTTAATCACTACCCCGCCGAACTTTCGCGTATCTTGCGCACCTTGTCTCCGCGCTCAGATCCCGATGCCCAGATCGTCTTACTCACTCCCGGCATCCACAACAGCGCCTATTTCGAACACAGCTTCCTCGCCCAGCAAATGGGCATAGAACTCGTCGAAGGCCGCGACCTCATCGTCGATGGCGTCGTCGTTTACATGAAAACCATCTACGGCCTCAAACGCGTGGATGTCATCTACCGCCGCGTCGACGACGATTTCCTCGATCCGCTTTGTTTCCGTTCCGATTCCATGCTCGGGGTCCCCGGCTTGATGGGCGCCTACCGCGCCGGCAACGTCGCGCTGGCCAACACGCCCGGCAACGGCGTCGCCGATGACAAAGCCGTCTACGCCCATGTCCCTACCATGATCAAGTATTACTTGGACCAGGATCCCATCTTGCGCACCGTGGACACTTTTCTTTGCGATCGCTCCGACCATCTCTCCCACGTGCTCTGCAATCTTCCCAACCTGGTCGTGAAGAGTGTTGGGGAATCCGGCGGATACGGCATGCTTATGGGCCCTAGCGCCGCTCACGCTGAGATCGAAGCCTTCCGCGAAAAAATTCTCGCCGAGCCGCGCAATTACATCGCGCAGCCTATCGTTCCTCTCTCTGTTGTTCCGTCTTACGATCCCGCTTCCCAAGGTATGGCCGGGCGCCATGTCGATCTCCGGCCCTACTGCCTCTACGACGGTCAGAAAGTCACCATCGTCCCCGGCGGACTCACTCGCGTTGCGCTTCAGGCAGGCTCACTCGTCGTCAACTCCTCCCAAGGCGGCGGGAGTAAAGACACCTGGATTCTTCGTGGAGATTGCTGACATGCTTTCTCGTATCGCCGATTCCCTTTTCTGGCTGGCTCGTTATATCGGACGCGCCGAGGACACCGCCCGCATCCTGGACGTCACTTTCTATACCTTGCTGGAGCAGACCCAGCAGCCTCACGGCGTCCGCTGGGATCCCATTCTCTCTATGGCTGGCGAAGAGACTCTCTTTCGTCAGCTTTACGCGGAACCTACCGCGCACAATGTTTTCGAATTTCTCGCCTTCAATCCCAACAATCCCAGTTCCATCATGCAATGCATCACCAAAGCCCGTGAAAACGCGCGCACGATCCGCGACCGTATCTCCCGTGAAATGTGGGAGGACTTGAACAGCCTCTACTTGACACTTGGCCGGTTCGAACCCCAGGAAGAAACCGCCGCCGGCCCACATCGTTTCTGCGGCCGCGTCATTTTTGGCAGCCATCGCTTCCATGGCGTAAGCGATGCAACCCTTCCGCACGACGAAGGTTGGGAATTTCTCCGCGTCGGCTGGGCACTCGAACGCGCCGAAATGACCGCACGCCTCATCGACGTGCAATACCGTAATCTCTTGGCGCTCACTTCCACCGGCGGCAGCCTTGACAACCACCAGTGGATGGCCGTCTTAAAATCTGTGGGAGCTTACGAAGCCTATCACCGCCAGTATCATTCCCCCATAGAGCCCGCTCGCGTCGCCGAAATGCTCATTCTCAACTCCCAGCATCCCCGCTCCATCCGGTATTGCGTCACAGAAATGCAGGCGGGCCTCCGCGCCATCAGCAACACCGGCCCCGGCAATTACGCCAACGAAGCCGAGCGCCTCACCGGCAAAGTTCTCGAGCGCCTCCGCTACAGCCGCATCGACGAAATTCTCGACGATGGCCTCCACGAATACCTGACCGGTCTCATCCACCAGTTCAATACCATCGGCGAAGTCATTGCTCGCACCTATTTCTATTACGCGGCGGTCGCATGAATCGCTTCCATCTCCTCCACGCCACCGAATTTATCTACGACGGCCCTGTCTACGAAAGCTACAACGAAGTCCGTCTCCGCCCTATTCACGACGACCGTCAAAGCTGTGTCTCTTTCCGCCTCGTCACCAATCCCACTTCCCGTGGCTCGTCCTACAAGGACGGCTACGGAAACTGGATTCATGTCACCAGCATTCTTCCTCACCATCGCCGCCTGCGCATCGAAGCCGAATCCGTTGTCCTTGTGCACGAAGCCCCGACTCCAGAACCCGGCAGCATGCCTCTCGCCGAACTCGACGCCATTCGTTCCGAGTTGTACGAAGAGTATTTCGATTGGCTCGCCCCCAGCTCCTATGTCCCTTATCTTCCCGAACTTGCCGAAATCTCCCAAGCCGCCGAAGCTAACTGCGACGGAACAGTCGCCGGTTTCGCGCAATCCGCCTCCGATTTCATCCACAATCATTTTGTCTATAAGAAGGGCGCCACCCACGTGAACTCCTCCGTGCGAGATTCGCTCACTTTGCGCGCGGGTGTCTGCCAGGACTTCTCTCATCTCTTGATCGGAGTCGTTCGCATGCGCGGCCTGCCGGCCCGCTATGTCTCCGGTTATCTTGTGAGTGGCAACGCCACACAGGGCTCTAAACAGGAAGAAGTCATCGGTGGCCAAGCTTCTCACGCGTGGGCGGAAATCTTTCTGCCTGGCGGCGGCTGGTTCGGCTTCGATCCTACTCTCGGCAAACCTATCGAACTTCGCCACATCCGCGTCGCCTACGGCCGCGATTACGGCGACGTGCCCCCAGTTCGCGGCGTATATAAGGGTCGCGCCGGCCAGAGCCTCTCCGTAGACGTCCGTTTCCGCCCCGCGCTCGACGATACCGGCCATGAAAAATTCGCCGAGCCTTCCTCCGAATCCGAAGTGACTGAAGACGCCGCCCCCGAGCGCCCTCAACAACACAGCCAGCAATAAGGCTCCAAACTCTTCCGTATAAAAGAAAACTCCCACGGAATAACTCCGCGGGAGCTTTCTTTTTACAGGCCCTTCGAATTACTTCTCTTGCAGCGAAGCCAGATAGTCGCACAGGTTCTTGATGCGCTTCCGTATCGCCACCTCGTTGTAATCCACCATGTTGAAAATTGGTCCCCAGACTGGCATATCCGAAGAACCATGGGCTGAGATCGGCTTCCCAAACCTCACCACGCCTCCCACATACTCATACGGAAATTTCCCGCCATTTCCCTTCGCCAGTGTCGTCAGATCCGGCGGCGGTGTTTTCAGCGACGACGCTGCCGGTCCTCCGCCCTTCGCGTTTTCTCCATGGCATGACGCGCAGTACTGTTGATACGTCTGCCTTCCCGACGCTCCCTCAATTGGCTCGGTACCCGCTTTTTTGGCGGCAGGCTTATCCTGCCCTACCGCAATACACGCCGCCAAAAGCACAGCACCGCAGACCACGATCGCCCTCATATTAGGACCTCACTGTCAGCACAGGACAAGGCGCGCCGCAAACCATCTTAAAGGCAATCGTGTTCGGTGTGTGTCCCGCCGCGAGTCCCTTCCCTCGCTTCGCCCCGATAACCAGCAGATCTGCTTTCATTTCTCGCGCCATGCTCAATGTCTCTTCCACGGGATCGCCTAGCTTCATCCGGAATTCCGGCTTGCACCACACCTCGCCTCCGATCGGCACAAGCTCGCCCAATTCGCGCGTAACCGCGTCTCGCTTCAGCGCCAGTCCCTCTTCCGAGTAATCGTCGGCGTGCTGCACCACGTGCAGCAGCGTCAGATTGGCCTGGTATTCCTGCGCAAACGAAAACGCGTATTCCGCCTCTCGCTCCGCTCCAATTCCAAAATCCGTCGCGAACAGAATGTTCTTGAACGCTATCTCCTTCGGCGCTGCTCCCGTTGCCGCTGGTCCAACGGTCAGCACGGGGCACTTCGCTTGCCGGAAAATCTGTTCGGCTCCAGAACCGAGCAGAATCTTCTGCAGGCCGCCTATTCCTTCCGTTCCCACAACCACCAGATCGATCTGATGCTTTCCAATCAATGCTTCGATCGTCGGCCACAGCGACCCGTGCTCGATCACCGTCTCATGCGCCACGTCTCGCAGTCGCCCTGAAACCAGAATCTCTCCCATCTTCTCTTGCGCTTCGCGCGTTTCCCTTTCGTGCCCTATGGACATCAGTTCCGGCGCCAGCATCACGTTGGCGTCGCTGGTAATCACATGCGTTAAATAGAGCCTCGCTTCATACCGCCGCGCCAAAGCCAGCGCATAGTCCAGCGCCCGCTCCGACGCCGCCGAAAAATCCATCCCCACCAGGATGTTTGTCAACCGCACCATCTTGCTTTCCAGAAGAATCTTTCCTTCCAAAACCTTCGTTTCCGCCTTTTCGATTGTTTTTGTCATGACCTTCACCTCAAAAGCCGCCGTACTAAGCCCAGAGCTCATCGCTCTTCCTCTTATTTGCGCCTTAAGCCCTTTTAATGCTGTGAGTCGCATCATCCCCCAATGTGACCATCGTCACACACCAGTAGCACGGGCATGTATCGCTCTTACCCTTTCCCTACACACTGTTTGTCGGAAATTCTGATCGGGGCCAGCCAATACAGTCGCCCCTCAGAACGCAGCGGCACATAGCGCGGCTAAATTATGCCTGATTTCCAGCCGCGCTCGCCGCCATCGATCAACGCTACTTCCCCACCACCAATATCCGGAACGAATCCGGCACCAGCGCCCCACGCCTCGGCCGCTCTCCCGGCGCAGCCGCCGGTGGCGGACCAAACTCCGCAGCAATCAGCAAGATGTGTCCCGTCTTTTCATCTAACGTCAAAGTCTTCGCGCTCTGCATCGTCTGCACCGTCTGCTCCACAACAAAGCTCGTCGGACTATTTTCCTTAATCACCGTCAACGTCCCGTCCCACTGCGAACTAAACGCTTCCATTGTCTCCGGATTGAACACCGCTCCATCCACGCCATTCCCAATCGGCAGGCTCGTAATAAATTTCCCATCCACCGAACTCAATATCGCCATCACCGCCGGCTCGTGGCACGCCGCAAAAAGCACATGGTTCTTCACGTCAAACGCCAACCCGCCCGGCCCTCCGCACTTCCCCGCCAAATCATAGTGCGCCGTTACCGTCATCGTCTTCGCGTCCACCACCGCGATGTTGTCCTTATCTTCGATGTCCACATATATATGACCAGCTCCGTCGGTCACCGCCTGTTCCGGCGCTCCGCCCAAATCAATCGTCCCCGCAATCGACCCATCCGTCGCGTTAATCACCGTCGCATTCGGCGCTCGATGGCTGAACACGTACACTCGCGCGTTAAACGGATCAAACAAAATCCCGTCCGGCCCGCCATCCACATCAATCGACTTGATCGTCGCCAAACTCTTCGTATCCCACATCACCACCGGCTTGCTGCTCCCAAATCCATGCCCCGACTTCGGGTCCACCGCCGCTCCCCGCGCATTCGCGTTCGCAATCGTTCCCACCGGTGCCAGCGTATCCAAATCAAACACCGTTATCCGCGCTCCAGTCTGCCCCGTCCGCGGTATGTACAACTTCCTCCCCGCATCATCCGCATATACATAATCAAACCCGCCGTCCCCTCCCACTTTCGCCGTCTTCAAAACTTTATAAGGCCCCACCGCGCCCGCCTGCTGCGCCGCTCCGCCACACGCCATCATCAAAATCGCCATCCCCATCGCCGCTGCCCATTTCACTGCCAAAGTCACGCCATGTCTCCGCATAAAATTCCTCCCCTCGCTCTCAAATCTCCACTTACCACCACCAACCTCGCCGAAGTATACCCCCACCAACCTGTCTCCCAGTTAAACGCAAATGAATCCCACTCTGGACGGCTGGTCCATAACCCTTTAAATGCTGGCCACAAAACCCAATCCCGCGGAGGGTGTTTTCAAATTACCGGTTTCGCCTATTGAAACAGGGTCGGCCGGCCAACTTACCACTAAAGGAAAGGCGCTAGCAGCCGATAGACTTCTTGACGAACCAAAGTTACGTGATTCTGTGTCGGCAATCATTGGAGGGAATTAATAATATGTCTATATCTGGAATATCAGGGAGCAGCTTTCTCGCTGGCAATACATCCACAACGGTGCAAAACAAGTTCCAGCAGATTAAGCAGGATTTTCAGCAGCTCGGTCAGGATCTTCAATCTGGTAATTTGACCCGAGCGCAGAGCGATTTCACGGCGCTGCAGCAATTGCTACCAGGCCAGCAACAGAGCGCCACAACGGCCACGCCGAGCACCACAACCAGCACGCCAAGCGCCTCACAGTCTGCCAATCCGGTTTCGCAGGCGATTTCACAGTTGGGACAAGACCTGCAATCCGGAAATCTTGCCGCAGCCCAGTCGGACTTCGCGACCCTTCCGCAGGATATTCAGCAGCAGCAGCAAACTCAGGGAACAGGCTCGACTCATGGGCACCATCACCATGGTGGGCACTCGCAAGCCTCCAGCCAGAAGAGTGAAGTCTCGTCGCTGTTCGCAAGTTTGGGACAGGCGCTTCAGTCTGGCAACATCGCGTCTGCACAGCAGACCTACAGCACGCTGCAACAGGACTTCTTGAAGTTCGGCGGCGGCGCCACTTCTTCCGGTGCCAGCGCTTCCAGCACCTCCACGTCGGGCAACACCAGCTTGAACGTGTCTGCTTAATTGGAAACGCCGCGAGCGGCGGCGCAAACTCCGGACGAACTTCGTCTACATCGCATCCGCGCGCATATACGTTTCGCGTTCGCCGCGCATGGCAAGCGCCGTTAGGTAGTGGGCTCACACGTTCCTGCCCACCATTTCCCGGCTCTCGCCACGATCGCTCTGCTCACCCCACCGTCATTTCGCCTGCCCTGTTCACCCTGAGCCTCGAAGGGAGCGCTGTCGAAGGGAACGGAGCAGGCCGACGCTTTTTCCTTCACGTTCGCTCCTGCGAACGTGTCGGCCTGCGAAAAGACGCGAAATTGACCAGTGTGTCACAAGTGTGTATTATTGGTCATGAGCAGCCGTGAGGTCATTCAGCGTTTACGGGAAGACGGCTGGTATGAAGTCGCGCACGAAGGGAGTCACAAGCAGTTTAAGCACGGCACAAAAAAAGGGAGAGTCACCGTGCCCCATCCGGTCCGCGACATCCCCATCGGCACTCTTAGAAGCATCGAAAAACAAGCCAGCATCAGGCTGAGGTAAAATGGACTACATCGCTTATCTGCACAAGGACAAGAAATCTGACTTCGGTGTCAGCTTCCCCGATTTTCCCGGCTGCGTAACAGCCGGAAAGTCGCTCGACGAGGCTCGCCGCAGGGCTCCGGAAGCATTGGCGTTTCACATCGCCGGGATGATCGAAGACGGAGAAAAGATTCCCAAGCCGTCCAGGATCGATGATTTGGTTGGAGACGCTAATCGGCAAAATGCGGTGGCCTTTCTCGTCACCGCGGACTTCCCCAAAGCGAAAACCGTTCGCGTCAATGTTACTGCGCGCGAGAATCAGATCGAGCTGATCGACCGTCTAGCCAGGGAAGCGGGCATGACCCGTTCCGCTTACATGGTGCAATCGGCAACGTCGGGGATTGCCCACAAGAAACGGGATGGATCCAGACGCCGACGAATGATTGGGATGGCAAAGCGGGTGAAGTCAACGACACAAAGTAAGAATAATCCAAGTTTTGGAAAGACCACACCCTTCCGAAAACCCAACCCCAAAGGGCGCGCCACTCAATTCAAAAGCTTAGCCCCACCCGCCCGCTTCAACTGAAATGTCTGAGACTAGCGGCAGGGTGTGCAGCGAGTTTTGATTTTTTCCCCTGAGGTGCCGCACCCTTCGGGTTTAAGGCACCCCCATATCGACCTCGATAAAGTGCGGAAGTGATATGCTAATTTAATGCGCGCCATCAAAAAAAACTATCTCTTCGCCGCCCGCCGCCAGAATGGATTTATCTTTGCTGCCTCAGTGCGGCTTAGCCGTGCAGTAATTCGGCACCGTCGCCAGCCCCATCGGATTATCAATCGGCATTAAATCGGCCGGCTTTTCTTTCCACTCGCACCGCCCGCTCGCCAGCTCTTCGCGCTTCTCTTTGAACGCCGTGACCCACTGCTTCATCACCGAAGCCTCATCCACCCCCGGCTTGAAGCTTCCGTCGCTGTTGTGATACTCCGGCATCTCCGCCGCCCGCGAGGCTCGGAAGAGATCTTCAATCTGCTTATCGGAAAGTTGGCACATCAGGCCGGCGTCGAACCGCCGCCCTTCCTCGCTGATAACTGGGTTGCTTAATCCATCCTTCGCCGTCAAGCTCTTATGCAGCGTCGCTTGGCATTTTTTGGGTGCCGCCTCGGTCCCAACCTTGCTCCAAAGTTTCTGCCCCGACCATCCCTTCAAATTCATTTTGGCCGATGTGTTGCTCGTAAATGCTCCTCCCGTCCCGAACGTCGCTCCCACGTCTTGCACCAGCATCACCGACTTGTCGCACGTCGTCGTAGGCGGCTGCGTCTTCGTGTCCACTTCAACCTTGTCGCAGACTAGCCGCTGCTGTGGTGGCTTGTTGTCGCTGTGTTTCATGAACGCCGCCAGCAATTTCAGCCCATCCCGTTCATACGTCGGCCGCCCGTTAGCGGTATCCAGTTCCTTCCAACTCCACCCTTGGTCGTCTTTTCCTTCTTCCGTCATTTTCTTCCAGGAAAATTTCCGGACAATCGTCGCCGGATCGAATGTACGCGTGTCAGGGGCTCCAGTTCCGGCTTCTGGGTTCGCCGGACAATTGTGGCACTCCACTTTTACTGGAAACCATGCGTCCGCGTAATATCCCATCGCCCACATCAACCGCGTAGCCACAATTTCGGCGTATACTTCATTGTCGTTCGCTCCGAACTTCACTTTGACTGGTTCTTCATCCATTTCCGGCGTCAGCGTCTGCACTTTTCCGTCGCTGCTCACCACGCTCGTGATCTTGCACGAAAACTTCTCCGTCTTCCCGCCCATTTTCACTCCGGGCGTATCAAAATCGCAGATTACTTTGTCGTTGAAGTGCAGCTGAAATTGCTTCTTGTTTTGGGCCGGCCCTTCCAGAATATCGGCCTCGGCAACCGCTCTCGGAACAAACAGGGCTGCTTCATGCATGGCCGCCAGCCGGTCTTTCGGGGTATAAAATGCCTTTTTCACTTTTTGGTCGTCGGCCTTGGCCGCCGTATCCTGGGCATTCACGTTCCGCCCCGGCTCACCCGCCAAAATCAATGCACACACCGGAATCGCCAAAACGACCGCATTCGCAGAAAATGCCGCAAGCCGTTGCCGCCAAAGCTCCTTCTGTTTCACTTTCTCGCGTTTTTCAGGTTTTGCCGAAGATTCTTGTCTTGGACTCACAGACCCTCCTCTGTGCGCCGCGAAGCACACTCTCTTGCAGGTCTCTTCTGTATTAGTGGTCCACGGCGACGAAACGTTTCATCCCCTAAGCTGCACTATTCACCAAGCCGGCGGCGATGTCCACGCGCATTCCAGGCTATCTGGGCGTGAGTAGTCTTAAAATCTCTCTAGCGATTTCCTGCTCCGGAGGAAACATCCATGCTCTTCGTTACCCTTCATGGCGGCCACCCTGAGAACAATCCACATAAAAACAATGTCCACGCCTACGACAAATCCGGAGACAAGATCACTCCCTGCGTGCTCGACGACATCGACGGCATCATCCTCGATGAACTCCGCGGTCTCTACCTCTCCAGCAAATTTCTCTACGTCGTCAACGCCAACCGCACTCAAAATAGCGTTCTAACCTTTGAAGGCTCCGACACGTCCTATAAGTTCGCTGGCAAATTTGTCACTCACGAATCCTGCAAGGGCGTCCTTCATCCCTTCGATCTCACCTTTGACGACGCGGGTTTCTGCTATCTCTCCAGCCAGGACACCAACCTCGTCACACGCCTGAAAGTTTCCCCTGACGGCAAATCCGCCGATCCCGCCCCCATCGCTCCCGCTCTCCCTGCGCAAGGAAAATTCCTCCCGGGAACTTTTGTCGCCTCCGGCGTCGGCAATCTTAGCGACCCTCCCACAACTCCTGTTCCTCCTCCCGCCGGCCTCGAATACACCGCGGAAGGCCCCAAAAAACATTCTGTTCGCGGCGTTCTTTGGACAAACAACGCTCTTTACGTTGCCGACGAACCCGCCGGCCAAATAAAGATATACGACGCCACCGGCAAGTTCCTCGGTCAGAGCAACAAAGTCGAGTCGCCGGTCCATCTTGTCGCCCACCAAGGCAATCTCTACGTCAGTGGCGCCAACGAAGTCTTAACCGCTAAGCTCTCAAAGCCTCCTGGCAATTTCACTCTCTCCCCGATCCCTGGCCTCAAAATAAAAAACGGTGGCGGCATGGCCTTCACTTCCCAGGGCCACTTTTACATCGCCAGCCGTACCGAACGCTTCATCGCCAAGTTTGACGCCACCGTCAACTTCAAGCCCATGAAGTTCGATTGCGCTCTCCCCGACGATCCCGAATTTCTCCTCCACTTCTAAGGCTTCACAAGCACTCCATCCGCCGCCGGCGGCATCAGTCGCATCCACCTCGGACAGGGCCGGTGGGCCAGCCTAATCGTTGAACGTGCCGAGATGATTTTGACTTTTTTTTCCGGGGGGTGACCCACCCTTTGCGGTTGTTGCAAAGGGTGGGTCACTCCTCTGTCCGATTCCGCCGCTTTTGACGTTTCCACAGCCGTGTCAAATCAGTTAGCCCCCGCCCAACCCCTTAAATTCCTTCTACTTCCGCCAACCCCATTCTAATACACACTCAGTAATTCACAAATCTATTGACAATCAGTAACTTGCGTGCTATCACTCCTAATGTTTCGCCCGCGCCAGCCCTTCCAATCTCTGCTCCTTCACTCTTTGCCACAAAACGCACAACCTTAACTCCCCTGTTTTCATACTCTTCCACACTCTTCAAAAAAGAGTGTTTGCCTAAACCCTTTGCCATCAAACTGTTCCGCACTCTTTCGCAAAACACCCGGGGTGGGGGGCCTCCTGCTCCGCTCCGTCCTTCCCGGCTTCACCCGCGCTTCGCTCCGCGACACACAGCAACGCCCGCAAACCCTTTCTCCTCATGGGCTTACTTCACGGTTCTCTGGATACCCCGGCGGGTAGGGACCGAAGCGTGCAAACGACCTCAAGCGGCGATCCCTTCCCCTTCAACTTTAAACTTTCAACCTCTAACGGCCTTTCCCCCCAGGAGCGTCCGGCCTTGATCCCCCCGTCGAACGCCGCTCCACGATTCTTCCTCTTTCTGTCGGCTGTCAGCTCTCGGCTGTGAGCTCCCCTTCCATTCCTCTCCTTGTTTATCCTGCCCCACGGAGGGAACACCGTCGAAGCGTCGCCCCGCTCTTCGATCTTTTCCCTTTCAACTTTAAACTGTCGACTGTCGACCTCCTCTCTGCTTTCTCCTTTACAATCCGCACTTACACAAACCACAGCCGTAACCCCTTTAGAATCCGCACTTCCAAAACGCGATACTTAAAGTCCTTTAGAATGAACACTTACAGAAAAACCGGGGTGAGGGTCCGTGAGGGTCCCCTCTCTCCTCTTCTCTGCGCGTCTCCGTGACTTCTGCGTCTCTGCGTCATCTTTTCTCCGTATCGCGAAAACAGCAATCGACACCGGTCGGCGGCAAGAAAACGCAATGGGCGATTCGCGACGCACCGCCCGCGGCTCACTACTCCCTATTCACTAGATATTCGCTGTCGCTCGGAAGGCCGCCCCATCCAGCAGCGGTTGGAGACTCTGCAAGACTTGAGGAAACTCAGACGCGAGCGTCGTCACTGTCAACACACCGACCGACGACCCACTTCGCGCATAAATCCGCCGGTAAACCAGTTCCCTGCCGTCCTTTGTCGAGTGCCGGACGTCCATCGCCATGCTTTCGTCGGCGCCCCCACGCGCGGAGGCATCGTCGGCTCGATCCTGGCGTCGCGCAGGTATCCGCGCAGCGTGCTGATTTGCGACTCGACAAACTGCTGCAGCGTGATTCCGCCGAGCAACTCTTCCGTCGCGGCAACGCTGCCGGGAAATTCTTCGTGGCCCGATTGCTGCAGTCCAAATCCCTCTTGCACTTGCCACTCGGCCGGCGTCGAAGGAAACGACCATCCCATCACGGAGAATGCCGGGCCTCGTGGTCTGCTGCCGTCGCCACGCTCAAGCGGCCCATCTCCAAACTTTCGCACAATGTGAGACGCAACGCCTGGCGGCGGCTGACTCGGTCGCCGAGCATTCGCTTCACCGCCCGGCGCGCCTGGAACTGCGCGAGGACTAGGCGGAGCTTCCACCGGCGGTTGTGGCATCGAGCCCTCTCTTACCAGCGCGTCGCGAGCAGGCTCAAACTTTTGAGGAGGTGGTTCAACGCCTGCATCCCGCGTCGGACGCGAATCGGCCACTCATCCAAGCTCTCACTCGGCACAGCAGCCGGCCGAAGTTCAGAGACGATGCGGATCGCTGGCTCTTCGACATCAGGAGTTTCTGCGGGCCGCGGTGGCGCAGCTTGCGCTGACGGCTGCGCCGGTTCTGCGACGCGTGGCCGAGAGTCTGGAGCTGGCGGCTGCGAAGCACGCGGGGCGGGCTGGCGGACGCCGCTGGCTCTGCAACACGCGGACGCGGCTCTGGAATGGACGGCGGCTCTTGTGGCCGCGCCGGCAGCGGCGGCTCTGGCGCACGCTGCCGCGGCGACACAGGAGGCGCAACAGGATCGGCCACGCCCTGCCGCGGTTGTTGCGGTTGTTGCGAAACGGCTGGTGGAACAGCCGGCTCCGGTCCGCGAGCACGTCGCGGCGGAACAACTGGCTCCGGTTCGCGAGGCCGTTGCGGCGGAGCAGCTGGCGGCGCAACTTCCTGGGGTGGCGCCATCGACGCGAGTTTCGCGTCGGCAACAATTTTCACTTTGAAAATTGTTTGCCCGCCCTTGATTTCGTCGCCGTTGGCGAGCATCGCCTCCGAAATACGCGCGCCATTCAAAAACGTGCCGTTGCTGCTCTTGCGATCCTGCACGCGGCAGCCGCTCGCTCCGCACTCCACGGCAAAGTGCACGCCGGACATAAACGTGTCGTGCGGCAAAGCAAACTGCGCGCGCCCCACCGCCCGCCCAACAGTCACACTTTCCCCCGTCTTCAACCCGATGACCTTCCCCGCCATCGGCCCTTCCCGTATTTCCAGTATTACGCCCATATGGTTTTTTCTTCTGACATCTCGATCCACACAAGCATCTCAGCGACTCTGTTCCATTTCTTCGATTTCACCTGATCTAATACTCACTGTCTACGAACCGGCTCCAGCCGGAAAGTCTTGAGAAAACTGCCTCTACTCTCCATCATTCGGATCCACCATTGCAGACCGGATGTGCGCTGAGTGATGAGCCGGATACATTCCTGGTATTTCTGATGATCGCCGCGAGCTTGATACAACTCGGCTTTGAGTGCCCAGCCCTCAGGTTCATAAACTTTTGAGTCGTTTCCCTCAGTTAGAACATCGAGAATGTCGGGGTTCACTTTATCGAGAGATTCAGGACCGAAGAACAGGCGGCGCAGAACAAGATTGAGTTTCAGGGGATTTTCCGAACTGATGGGACCTGAATAAACAGGATAGTTAGGTTGCGTGTATGTCCAGTCGGTCCATGCAAAGGATTTCGCCCGGTCTGGCGCCAGCGCGGCAAGCCAACGAAGTTCAGCTTCGGTCGGCTTACGATATTTTACCTTAAATGGCTGGGACCAATAAAAATCGCCTCTCCTGGCGACGTAGGCAATCCGAACGCTGTACTCACCCTCGGGAATCTCGGAAGGAATTAATGGGGAAATGTCCGTCAACATCCTTCTAGACTCGCCCTCCTGCAGCGTGCCTCCTCCATTGCGGGCATCCTCATCCGGCCGAGGAGAAGGCAACTGACGAACGGCGACCTGGCCGTTAGCGCGCACGATTTCAATGCCTATGCAGCGGGAGAGATCCAAGAAATTACCAAATGGAGCCGGAAAAAAGATGTGTGGGAATTTGCGGCAATAGTCACCGCCGCGTAGGCAGGAAACCCGTGGATATACTCGCGACTGCTTTCCACAGAGGTAATTTGCAGACCGCCTGACTGAGATTCAGTGCCTGAAGGCATGGCAAGCTCCTGCACCAGCAGCAACAGCAAAACGCGCGACACAAGCTTCAGATTTCGAAGCATCACCAACCCAAGTGTTTTAATGTGTTGTTGCGTTCCAAATGGACGCGACGAATTTCCATCAGGTGCCGTCCACACATATCGTTATTCTCTTTTCCAACAGTATTTGGCAAGACTTTAAATGCAGGAGCCGGTCCCACCAGCCAAGTATCCCAATAGTTCATACAACACGAGTGTTCACGAGGAGTTCGCCAATTCCAGTTTCCACACTTATGAGGCATGCCAAAGGCATGGGTAAATTCGTGCACTACGGTTTTGACGACGGCATCGTCGAAGCCGGGGACGGGAACGGTAGGAGTAATGGTCGCCGTATTTGACGCCGGCAGAGCCATGCCACTCGCGGTGTTGTTGACCGGGGTAGGGGTCCCGATGGGTACTGGCGAGGAATTTACCTTCTTGAGGTCCGCCGGATGTGGTGCTGTACCACCAGTCGGAACGTCGGCCTCATAGATATTATAACCGGTGATCCTGTCGGCACCCGCAAGGGCTAGATGCCAGGCGCTAAGAGTCGGAGAAGTCACCAGGAACTGGTCATGGACAGCAGTACCCGCAAACCGGAAGGCGCCGGACCTAGAAGACTCACCATGTCCATTAACGAAGGTGACTACAATGAATACGTCACGGCCTGAGGAAAAGATCCGGCACCAAGGTGACGGGTAGCCGCGGGATCGTCAGGTTCGGGAATGAAGGGCGGAGCATAGTTAGGAATCTTCGTGAAAATCACTGTCCGTCCTGCGAAATTATCGTCGAGGGGGTCGCCGGGGCTGAAACCGGACAGAAAAGAATGACCGGGACGAAACACCGTTAGGTTCGCTCCGTCTGGTCCTGCATCGGGAACTCCGAAACCACCAGAGCCGGTAACAAGGGGCCCGGGCACGTGGTGTTTCTCGTTTTGAGGAAAGTACTCGCGGAAGAAAGCGTCGCATGACTGACCGATCCATCTGAATCGTGTCCGGTAAAGATCGGAGTGATGTCGTTCCCGCCGATAGCCATTCGAGTTTTTCCGGGGGGATGGCCCTTGTCGTTGACGCCAAAGCCCGCAGATTGTTCGTTTCCGTCTGCGTCAGTCCAGGAAAATTCTAGGTAACTCGGATTGGCGAGGGTGCCTGGGACTTCGACCCAAGCGAGGTCGTCCCCGTGGCTGACATGGGCGACGCCGAGAGTATATATCTTGTCGTGATAAAGAGGTGGAGAAGCAGCGCTTGTGGGTATAGGCATTGCCACTCTGGCAGCGCCAACGAAAAACCACCCGGCGCTACCCTTGTTATGGAACGAGTTGTCGGTGAATTGCCATATTTTTGCGTTTAGTAGGTCACTTCGCCCCGTGGGCACGAGATTGGCTGATTCTGCGCGGCAGGGACGAGCTGCTCTGGGTGAAAATCCATTTGCACGCATGCAGGGAGAAAAAACTGCGGGATTTTTTTGACGGCGTTGGCCAAAGAAAAGGCATCGGCCATTCGCCTCACTTCGACGTCGATACGGCTCCACATGGTGATGACGCCTGTTGTGGCATTGTGAACCGGAATACCAGCGGGTGTGCCGATGAGTTCGGCCTTTAAGACCATGTTTGTGCCGAGGACATTTGGGCAGTGGATGCGAACGGAGGTGGTTGCTGTCTTGGTGTCAATGTGAATCAGTGGGCTTTTTGCCTTAGAGGGTGAGGAAGGGGAGGGAGCGTGACCGCCAGTCGCGGTGGCCCAGCGAGCGGAGCCGCTCACGCCATGGCCGAATAGTTTGGATTCATCTGTGTTTCCTGGGGAGAATGCCGCAACATTGTCGCCGGCGTGCGCACCCCTAGGTGCAAAGCCCGGGGCAGGGCCATAATCATTGGGGTCGACATAAGGACCCCATTCTCGGTGAAAGTGACTGAAGTCGTTGGTCGGATCGTCGGGATCCGTGATGGTCCATTGAATCTTACCACCCGAGGGGATCGTAGGTCCGCCAAAGGCCGTGATCTTGGCGTGAATCTCAATGAATTGGGTGTCCCTCTTCCATGTTCCGTCGGGAAGGCGGTTCGTGAAGACGCGGCCCGAGTTGTCGCCGCTAACGTAACCGGCAACGTGAGTCGACGCCAGTGCCGGGGGCGCAGGAATGGGAAAGACTGGTTTGTAAAGGCCCAGGATGTCGGTCAGCTGAACAAAAAAACCCTGGGGGGCAGTGAGCGTCGCAGAGACGCCAGAAGCTGCCGAAGCGCGGGCGACAAAGGCGGCGTCCGCCGGATTGATGTACGTAGTCGTAACCTTGACTTGGACGGCAAGTGGTGCGGTGCCAAAGATGGTCACGCCACTCTTCCAAGGGTCGGAAATCGAGGCTGTGACAACGTCCGGCGCAGGGGGACCGACATCACCAAGATCTTTAGTCACATGAACTCTTATTGAGACAGAGTCACCCGGGTTGACGTCGAACTCAAAAATCCAAGGTATGGCTTCTGGGGTTAGATCAAATGTGCCGCCAGCATCGAGAATGGGACGACTGCGACCTGTCATCAGTGCAGGACCAGAGCCCACCTGAGCCTGGGCCCTAGCATAACGGACGTCTGAGCCTGTCATCACAGCAGGCCTAACCCAGAACAGAGTTTGCAGTTCAATCTTCACGCGAGCCGTCGGTATGGGCATATTGATACGCGGTAAGTGGCTACACGCGATGCTCCTGATTTAGTTTGTCGCGGGTTTGAGGACCTACGATTCCATCCTCTTCCAAACCGTGATCCCGTTGAAATTGACGGACCATCTGCTGATACAAATCGTCTTCCGTGGAGTCTGCCTCACCGCAATCGTATCCGAGATTGTTGAGTCTACCCTTGACACCGGAAATCGTTTCGAGAGGATCGAGGTGCCCTAGTTTGACGTGCCACTTGAAGACGACTTCAGGATCGGCTGGATTCGGCCAAATCTGTAAGGAACCGAATTGCGCCGTGGCTGGGATCTTGTGTTTGATCCAGCCGTCGCCATCGGTCTTGGCATGAAGAGTGAGTTTCTCCGCCTCGCCGGGAACTTCCTCCAAAATTAGGATGTATTTGGCTCCTGAGATGGGTTTGCCGGAGGGATCTTTAATACACAAATTCAGGTAGGTGGGTTGAGCCAAGAGTTGGAAGCGATGATTGAGGTCTGTCTGACAGCTTTCAACGCGCTGAGTTATATCCGGAATATAGAGTTGATCGCCGGGATAGAGCACATTGGGATTCGGACGCTTGGCCTTCAAGTCGGCGTTGTGCGGATCATCGTAAATCGTGTGCCAATCGCTGAAGCCGTAGTCGCGGGCAACGCTCGCTAGGCAATCTCCCTGAACGACAGTATGAGCAGTGGGCATCTCTGAGCTTTTTTCAGATGCGTTTCCAGTCCTTGGAGTCCCGCTTAGGAAACAAAACTTTGCACGTGCCGGGGTCGATGCCGGTGATTTTGGCACGGCCGCGGCGGTCGAGACAATCCTCAATGACGGTGCCGTCGGGGAGGGTGATGCGGTAGTCCTCGTAGGGGACGTGCTTGCCGAGTTCGTCGACTAGTTCGATGGAGATCCAGTGGGTTTTATCGGGCGAAACAGGGGTGTCGGGAGAGGGGGTAGTGCCGCAAGACTGGGTGGGGGAGCCGGCGGGGGCGGGGCTCATGGTTTGGTTGGCGTCGTTGGAGGCGCTGTCGAGAGGGGTGTTGCCGGAACCGCTCATGGTTGCTTCCTTGGCTTGGGTTGATTTTCTTGTTTTTTGGCGGCTTTGTAAAGGCGCTCGATTTTTGAGGATGGATTTCTGATGGCTTGATTTTGGAGGATGGATTGGGCCCAGGGAAGGTTGGGATCTTTGTCGAAGTCGCGGCCGTAGAGGATCATCAGGTCGATGTACTTGCAGACGTCGCGTTCGGAGATGATGTGGTAGGCGGCGGCATGTTGCGTGCCGTACTGGATGGTTTCGCGGAGTTTGGGTTCGCCGAGGGATTCAGATTGCTCGGGGAAGACTTTTTTGAGATGAGCGATCATGCGATCTTCGAAAATTTTTTTGCCTAGTGGGCCGAAAACAGCTAGCTGCTCTTTGCGAAGAGTGAGCATGAGTTTACATGTACCCCAGACGAAAGAGAATTTGCAACGGGGAGCGGGCCGCTCGCAATGCAGCGAGCGACGGCGAGAGCATGGGGAAAAAGAAAGTACTAGGCGGGAGCAAGGTGGAGCTCCTTTTTTTGGGGGCCTTTGGGGCCGGGGAGGAAGTGGAGAGCGAGATTGGCGTCTTCGGCTTCGATGAGGAATTGTTTTACGGGGCCGAAGAATTGTGTGGTTTCCTCCGGGAGGCAAGTGGGGAGAAAGAGGCGGAGGACACGGGGATCGTAGTAGCGGAAGTAGACTTGCTGGCCGTCGGGAAGTTTGACGGTGAGGAAATGGCGGAAGTGGGTGCGGAGATCTTTGAGGGGCTTGTCGGAGGTGAGGAAGACGCCCCAGCTTTTGGACCAGGCTTGGTTGACGAGAGTGTCGAGCAATGCGGATTTGGGCGGGATGCGGATGAGATAAGGAGCGAAGTGGGTGAGTTGAGCGCCTTGCGCGCCTTCGTAGAGAGATTGATGTTCCTCTTTGGATTCGAGGATGACTTTGAGGACGCTGGGTTCGCGGGAGGCATCAAGAAGGGCGTAGAGAGGTTGGAAATCTTTGCGGAGGAGATCGGGGAGGCGGAGTTGAGGTACGGCGGGAGCAAAGGGCTTAGCGGCGGGCCAGAGGGCGGAGCTTCTTGGGGCGGCTGGAGAGGTGTCGGTGAAGAGGAGGCGTGAAGCAGGAGGTTCGCCCGAGAGAGGAGCTGGGGGAGGAGAGAGAGGCTTGGGTTGCGAGGGGAGTGGAGCGCGAGATTCTTCGGCAACGATGCGAAAGACGAGGATGGTATTTCCAGCGCGGATTTCGTCGCCGTTGGCGAGAGTGGATTCCTTTATGCGCGCGCCGTTGAGGAAGGTGCCGTTGCTGCTGTCGAGGTCGCGGACGCGGCAGCCGCGGGCGTCGCATTCGAAAGCGCAGTGGACGCCGGACATGCGCGGATCGTTGGGGAAGGCGTGTTCGGCTTTGTTGGTGCGGCCGATGCGCAGGGGTTGCCCGGGAGTTAGTGGGAATTGGGTGCCCGCGTTGGGGCCGGACGCTACTTGCAATAAGAGCTTCAACGTGAGATTCCCGTGCTGCTGCTCTGTAGCGAGTGATGATTCGATTTTTGTCTCAGTCGCATCGATCCTCTACGTTCGCGGGACACAACTTTCCTGCGTGTTGAATCACTGGCCAGCGGACTGCCAGGCCTGCAACAGCTTCGCTACGATATCCCTATCTTCGCCGGACGATTGCGTGAGTAGCTCGGAGAGGGAAGAAGAGACACGCGCCGCCGGCGGAGCCTGGGGAGATCGAACGAGCGATCTGCGAATGGTGGCTGCCTCTTGAGCGTCAGTGGAAAACTCTCTGAGCACGCAAGATGCCAGCAAACGAGCCCAAGTTGTGCGGCTCGAAGAATTGGGTTCGTTGATAAAAACAGCCGCAAGGGTACCAACGATTGTTTGATTGGCAGGGTCAGCTTTGCGATCACGCAAAAAATAGGGCTGGCCGGAGAGCGCCAGAGCGAAATTCAACCTGTGCCCAGGCGAGGTTTTGGGCAAGAGAATTGCGTTGCGGAGGAGTTCGACGGCCGAATCCCTTTGCGAGTCCGCATGGCGTTCCAAATAGTTCAAAGCATAGCGGTTGAGCAAGTCCTGATCGCTTTCGAGAGCGCCCGCCACCATCTTTAGCCTTTGAGGAGCGGGTCCGGAGAACTCCTCGATCTCGAAGCCACGGCGAATGGCCGAGACTTCCGGGGCGTCGGGGGAAGGGATCTGCTTCGCAGCCGAAGCGTTCCAGACGCGAGGATCGCTGGTTGGCTGGCAAGCAAGAATCAAGATGTCGCTGGGGTTCAATCGGAGCGCATTCCAATAGTTAGCGCGGTTGCGAACGCGGAAGGTGGGAGAGGCGACGCGTGTAGCGGGAACATCGATGGCATCGCCCGGGTGAAGTTTAGCGCCGTGGAGGACTTCGAGAGTATGGAAGGCGACAGTGCCTACCTCCAGTTCCAGGCCCTGTTCCGTTTTGCGAGCCCAGCGGGAGTTTTCCAACCGAACGATAACCATATTTACGTCCGGTTGGGACACAGCGGGCACTAAATCTCCGGATAGGGAGGCTGTGTGGTTATCAGGCGGCATATGAGAACTCCTATCTTGTGCGGCGGAAACCGTGCTGGCCGCAACGAGAAGAATTGCGGTGAAGAGCTCGAGGATTGCAGGTGCGCTTCTATGGGCTTGGAACATAAGTGTAGCCCCAGCCAGTATTAAAGCGAGGTTCAAAAGTGTCAAAGCCAGCCTCTTTGGCATCCTGCCCACCGGTCGCTTCGGAGATCAATTTAAACTTCCTGTCAAAATCCTTCACGCCAGCCCCGCGCGGAGTGTAATTGCCGTCGGAATCGACGGCACCGCTGAAGTCCGCGGTCCAAGCGGCTTTGGCATGGACGACGATTTCGTCCGGAGCGTCATCGGTGGTGGAAGCAACAGCGGTTACAAAGTGATTGCCACCGGAAATGGATTCAAGGCGCTTGCCGGTTTTGGGGTGTGTGCCAGAGAAGGTACCCGTCGGGCTGTCGGCGGTGAAGAGGTGACGGTCGCGGTCCGAATTTTTGAGCTTGTCGTTGGCCGGGGACACTTTGTCGGGGAAGGTGCAGTAAGGAGATGAGCCGTTAGTAGCATCAAGCACGGGGAATCCGCCTTTCGGAAGCTCTGTTGCGGTGCCGCCACCCTTGTAGTGACCGGTCAAAGTATCTTGTGGGCAGTTCTGCAAGGTGTGAATGTCCACTTTGAAGACGCCGATCGTCTTATCATGACCGCCGCCAAACACTTGCAGATCCACGTCGGCCTGCCAGAAATGATCCTTGGTGTTGTCATCGCCGGATTCAAAGCTCGTGTCGTCTTTGTCGGAGCCTGCGTCCTTGACGAGGAAGTCCTTGGTGACGATTTTGGAGGATCCAACGTCGACCTTCACCCACGCGAAGACGACGTTCCAGATAATCTTGGTTACTCCCAAGAGCGCCACAACGGAGAAGGAACCGGCCTTGTTCGTTTTTAGAGTGGCTTGCCTGCCGCCGTCAGTGGGAGTAATGGTCGGAGCGGACTCGTCGTTCTCGTTCGGCTTCACGAGCCAGGACACAGGCAGATTCGGCGGAGTGGTGACGGCCTGAAGCTGAACATCAAGGGAGCCGCGGATAAGAATGGCCGGCTCATTGTCTTTCAAGCTCTCTTCGTCCGATTCACTCTTGAATACTCTGTCCGGGCGCTTCTTGCTGGGGTCACGCAGTCCGGATGTTCCCGGCAGAGTTGCGGTGATGCGAGTGACGACAGCATTTTCTAGGAGTGCGTGGCAAGGAGATCCACTGGAAATGCGCTGATAGAAGCGGCAAGCGAAAGTATCTTCCGAGTCTTCAAAAGTGCGGTCAGCGCCGGAAAGGCGGGTGGTGCGGCGCTGATCGCCGTTTACGAAGAAGCGTTTCTTGCAACCGGCCACGCCCTCGGTGGCGCGAGGGCAGGGCCATTTGGCGGGATCGACCTTGCTGCCCTTGCGGAACATGAGGACCAGGACTCGCCGATTGGGGGAGTTCGCGGCATTACGCTCCTGAAGGGCATCCATGTCGTTCTTTTTCGCGGCTTTGTCGAATTCGGATTGTTTTTCCTTTGAGAAAAGAAGGACGGGATTGAATTCGCCACAGCCCTGGTAGTCGCCCTTTCCACCGGAATCCGCGCCTTGCCCGAGAAAGTCCGTCTTCTGGAGTTGAAAACCGGGGCCGGAGAGCAAGTCCATGTAGCTTTTGAAGAGGACGGAGTTTTGAGTGCCTCGAGGCAGGCCGGTGGCTTGCTGCATGGAGTCGAGGACATCAGACTGCCAGTTGTCGCCGCCAAAGGGCTGATGGAAAAGTTTATCCCAGAGAGCGGTAGTGCGAGTGAGCAGACCATAGATAGCGGAGGCACGGCGTCCACTAAGGGTCTTGTTGTAGTCGTCATTTCCGACAGGATCGGCATGGCCGAAAATGGATAGTGGAGCGCCAGGGTGGGCTTTCACGAGATCCGAGAGCGCATTTAGTTCGGCGCGAAGATCGTTGGGGTTGCTCGCGTCGGAAGAGGAATCAAAGAGGGGAAAGGAAGAATCGAAGCGAAAGCGGACATCATCGACGCGCCAGCAGGCAATGGGGATCAAGCGCAGACGAGTGGTGTTGAACTCACCGTCAGTGGCTGGAGCAACCAAGTATTCGAGAGGACCGTCGTTGTCATGGTCGCCCGAAATTCCACCGAGGGACGGAGCTTTGGGGGAGTCTGGGGAGTCGTCGCTCATAGAAGTCCGCGAAGGTGCGAAACAAAGCAACGGGTACGCGCAAATTTAGATTCCATGCGCTTGTTTGAGTTTGGCCTGGGTCTTGGGGCCACAGTCACCATCCACCTGCAGGCCGTGGTCGCATTGAAATTCCTCCACGGCAGATTTAAAGTCGGCTTGATCAAGTTCTGGGGTGTCACCGGCAAAATAGCCAAGATTGTTCAAACGAGCGAGTTGCCCAGACGGCTCTTCCACGGGGTCCAGGTCTCCGATCTTGAGGGTGATTAAAACGTCCTGGTAGGGAGTTTGGTCGCCGCGGATGAGGAGAAAAGCGTCGTGGGCATCGAGCGGGATTTCCTGTTCGATCTGACCGTCGGCAGTTGTGGTCGGTTGAGTAATCTGATCGTTGACGCGCAGGGCGCATTGAGCGCCGGCGATGGGTTTTTCGTAGATGTCTTCTAGGACGAGGCGGAGTTTGAGAGTTTTTTTGTCGACGGTGAAGGTGTGTTTTTTGTCGGTGGCGCCAGACTCCTGTTTTTGCTCCATGTCGGGGATGAAAACTTCATCGCCGGGAAGAAGGATGTTGGGATTCTGACGCAGCTTTTTCAGGTCGGAGTTGTTGGGATGATCCCAGATGACGGTGTAGTCGGTGAAACCGTTGTCTTTGGCGATTTTGGAGAGGTGATCGCCTTGTTGAACGCTGTAGTAGTCTATCCATGTTTGCAGCCTCGAAGAAATTCGATGACGCTAAAAGAATTGACACGCTTGGAAAAAGAATTATTTTTTGCGCCAAGACTTCTTGTCAATATTGGGAAACGAGATTTTGCAATTGCCAGGATCGATGCCGTCGACTCGCGCCTGACCTTGCCCATCGAGATAGCCCTCGGTGGTGGAACCGTCCGGAAGCTCGATTTGGTATTGCTCGCCGGGGACGGGCTTGCCGGCTTTATCGAGGAGTTCGATTTCGACCCAGTGACCGGTTGGAGCGGCAGAACCTGCCGCGCTGGATAAGGCTTGTCAACCGGGACAGGGTTTGACGAAGGGAGTGCCGGATTGGGCGGCTTGGGCGAGAGCTTCGCCAGCGACGCCAGGGCTGCCGGAAGAGGAGGAAGGGCCGGTGGTGCCGATGCCGCTCATGGCCCTGGCGAGCAAGACCATGGGAGGAACGGGGGGCACGACCGTTGGAGAGCCCATGCCAACTTCGCCGATCATGACGGTGGGTTCACCCATCAAGATTGGATTGGCCGGGCCAAGAGCGAGGCCAGGGATTTCCATGACGATATCGCCCATACGGCAGGCCATCATGTTGTTGATGAAGACTGTGGGGCTACCCATCATGACCATGCCGACGCCGTCGGCGCCGGAGATGCTCACCATAGGACAGGCGTGCTGGTCCATCATGGCGCGCCAGGCGGGGAGGCCACCGATGAGAACGTTGACACTCCCTGGACCGGGAGCGAGGGGCATGCCGTGAGTGGTGATGTCGGTAATGCGAGCAGCTGGGGGCATAGTTAGACCTTGTGACTACTGGTTGAGCTTTCCACCTTTCGTGCCGTCGTCGGCGGTGTCGGGGTCCTTGGGATCGTCGGGAGAATCCGGGCTATCAGGCGAAGAGGGGCTGGCGCTTTGCGCGCTGCCAGGTGCGCCACCGCTGTTGATGAGGACCATGGTGCCCTGAATCGAAACGCCGGCGGGACCGATATCGATGAAGCCACCGGGGCCGACGAGCGAGAGCTGCATACCGGCTTGGATGACGACGTTCATGCCACCTGTAATATAGACGGCCTGGGTGGCGGAGAGAGCGTCGCTTCCGCCAATTTGGGTATTTCTGTTTTGGCCGATGGTGATGGATTCGTTGCTGCCAACGTTTTCGCTGCGGTTCTGGCCGATGGTAATGGACTCGTTGTTGGTAACTTGCTCCTTGCGATTGCCACCGATGGTGATGGACTGATCGGAGTCGATCTTTTCCATGTGCTTGGCGCTGAGGTGGATGGAGGTGTCGCCGGTAATCTTTTCGATGAATTTGCCTTTTACCTGAGATTGTTTATCGCCGTCGACTTCTTCGAATTGACTGGACTTGACGATCATGTGGCGGTTGGCACCGACGAATTCGCGGGACTCTTTTTCCACACGCCAATCCATGTCTTTTTCGGCGTTCATGAAGATTTGCTCGTCGCCTTTTTTGTCCTCGAAGCGCATCTCGTTGTAATTGCTGGAGCCGCCGCCTTTTGTGCTGCGGGACATGAAGGTAGTGCGTGTTTGATTGTCAGCGAGCTTGTACGGAGGCATTTGCTCGTCGTTGTAGACACGGCCGGTAATGAGAGGGCGGTCGGGATCTCCTTCCAGGAATTCGACAATCACTTCCTGGCCCATGCGGGGAATATTGATGGCGCCCCAGTTTTTGCCAGCCCAAGGCTGGGAAACACGAATCCAACAGGAGCTTTTTTCGTCTTTTTTACCCTCGCGGTCCCAAAAGAATTGAACTTTCACGCGGCCATACTTATCGGTCCAGATTTCTTCACCGGATTTGCCGGTGACAACGGCGGTCTGGGGACCCTGAACGAAAGGCCGTGGAGTTATTCGCTGAGGACGAAAAAGCACAGAGTAAGGGATACAACGAAAATGATTTGAATAGAATTCCTCAGACTGACCTTCGGAGCCCGAATAGCTGCTCCCGACGGAAGCGGAATGCTGGACCTCGGTCAGCAGATAAGACTGGTTTTGGTCCGAGCGAGCGTGGCCGGAGAGGTCAAAGCGATAGCCGGGAATGAACGTTCGGCAGTTGCCAGAGCCAACGCCAACCAAATGGCCGGCTTCCTCTTCTTGCATACGAATCTGCGTGCGCGATTCCCCCTCAGCCTTCTTGGTATATTCGCCCGGATAATCGAAGACTTCGTAGTGGTCGTTTCCGCCGATCTTGAAAATTGTCTGTTCGTTGGCCAGCAGGCTCGTACTGGGAGTCTCGAAATTGTAGTCCGTCATCGCGTATTTTCCCGGACGAAACTCCTGCTCGAGATTCCAGGAACCAATGAAGTCCTCATCCTTGCTATAGACACCACCGCTGAAGTCCAGACGGACCTTGGATTGGCTTGGACAGGGCTTGTGAACGCTGGTCTTATTACCCATGACCAGGGTGTGTTTGTCCTTTTCGTGTTCGAAGAAATAGAAGATGCCGTACTGCTCCATGAGGCGCGAAACGAAGTTGAAGTCGGTTTCGCGATATTGAACACAGTATTCACGCTGCTCAAAGTCACCTTGCAGCGAATTCTTGAAATCTCCGAAGCCGCGATCCTTAAAGACTTTCGCCACGATGTCCGGGATGGTCATGTTCTGGAAGATACGGCAGTCGGCGTTCCTGGTGAGAAACCAGGTCCAGGGAACAATTTCGGCGTGGTAGTGAGTAAACCGCTTGTCCATGCCAACCTGAGCGAACCGGTTCACAAAACCATTCAAGTAGCGCTTGCTTCCGTCCGCGAGATTGATTGAGATGGAGACTCTTTGACCGATGATTTTGGAGAAATCGATGGAGCCATTTTCCGAGTAGAGCTGGGCGGAAATGCGGAAGAGCCGGGAAATGCCTTCCTGGGCTGCAAAGCTAACGAGGAGAAGGGTATCCTTCCCCAAAGGCGTTTCGATGGCGATGACTCTCTTGTCTTGCGTATATGGCATATTCCCTGCGCGCTTTCTCTCCGAGGCCGCCGACTACCTGTAAGTAAAATCCTTATTCGGAACTGCAAAAACCGAGGTCTCCTTAGCAGCTGAGGTAGAAATCAAGCGTAAGTAAAGGCGCCATTTTCGCCAACGGAAACGTGAATGGCGGCCGGTTTTTGGCGTTCAGCCATGCGGCTCAAGAGATAGCGAGAAACATCCGGAAGCATGGTGTTGGTCAGAATGTTGTCAACGTTGCGAGCGCCGGATTCGACCTCGGTGCAGCGTTTGGCTACTTCCGCGACGACCGCGGGATCATAAGTGAGCTCGATTTTATGGTTTTCGCGGATGCGCCGCTGGATTTTGGCCAGTTTAAGCGTAACGATTTGCTTCATGGCTTCGTCGCGGAGCGGGAAATAGGGGACGGTGACGAGGCGACCCATAAAGGCAGGCTTGAATATCTTGTTCAGCTCGGGCTTCAGGGCTTTGGCCAGGCCATCGGCGCTGGGAGTGGTTTCCGGATCGGCAGTGAGCTTCATCAGAAGATCAGTGCAGGCGTTCGAGGTAAGAATGATGATGGTGTTTTTGAAATCGATCTCGCGGCCTTCGCCGTCTTCCATATTTCCTTTGTCGAAGACCTGGTAAAAGAGTTCAAGAACGTCGGGATGTGCTTTTTCGCACTCGTCGAGAAGGACGACGGAATAGGGGCGGCGGCGGACGGCTTCGGTGAGCACTCCGCCTTCGCCGTAACCAACATAGCCAGGAGGCGCGCCTTTGAGGCTGGAGACGGTGTGCGCTTCCTGGAACTCGGACATGTTGATGGTGATGAGATTGCGTTCGCCGCCGTAGAGGAAATCGGCGAGGGCAAGCGCGGTTTCGGTTTTGCCGACGCCGCTGGGGCCGACGAGCATGAAGACGCCGACGGGCTTGACGGGATCGTCCATACCGGCACGGTTGGTGGAAATGCGTTGGGCAATGGCTTCCAGGGCGTGGTTCTGGCCGATGACGCGAACGGCCATCAGATCTTTCAGATTAAGGACGGTATTGATTTCGTCTTGCTGCATTTTGCCGACGGGAATGCCCGTCCACGCGGAGATGACTTCGCCGACGATTTGCGTATCGACGCAGACACGCATGAGCGGGGAGTCACCTTGGAGTGCATCGAGCTCGGCGTTCAGTTTTTCGAGTTCGGCGCGGAGGGCGGTGGCGTCAGTCGCGGGTTGAGCGGCAGTGCCAGAGGAAGCGGACATGGCAGGGGCAGCAGCAGGAGCGACAGCGGCTTCGAGTTGCGTGCGGATGTCGCGAATGCGGGAAACAAGAGACAGCTCCTTGTCGCGGCGCTCTTCCAGGGTCTTGAGGCGGGCGGCGACATCTACTTTCTGCTTGGCGATATTGGCGAGGCGTTCGGAATGATCGACACCAACGGCGGCTTCGCGCTCCAGAACGCGTTGCTGAACATCGAGATCATCGACCTGTCGCATGGCGTCTTCGATCGCTGGTGGCGTGGCATTTTGTCCGAGCGAGAGGCGCGCGCATGCGGTGTCCATGACGCTGACGGCTTTGTCTGGAAGCTGGCGGCCGGCAAGATAGCGATGCGAGAACTTCGTAGCGGAGCGGACGGCTTCATCGAGGATGCGGACGTTGTGGTGTTTTTCGAGAGAGCTGACGATGCCGCGGAGCATGACCATGCACTGTTCTTCGGTGGGCTCTTCGACTTTCACTACTTGAAAGCGGCGGGCCAACGCGGCGTCTTTTTCAAAGAATTTCTTGTATTCGGACCAGGTGGTAGCAGCAATGGTGCGCAATTCGCCGCGGGCCAAGGCGGGCTTGAGCAAGTTGGCGGCATCGCCCTGTCCGGCCGGACCGCCGGCGCCAATCATAGTGTGCGCTTCATCGATAAAGAGAATGATGGGGGACGGGGAGGATTTGACCTCTTCGATGAGACCTTTGAGGCGATTTTCGAATTCGCCTTTGACGCCCGCGCCAGCTTGCAGAAGCGCGAGATCGAGCGAGCGGATAGTGACGTTCTTCAGAACAGGCGGAACATCCCCGGCAGCAACGCGCAACGCGAATCCTTCGACGACGGCGGTTTTACCGACGCCTGCTTCGCCGGTGAGGATGGGATTGTTCTGGCGGCGGCGCGTGAGAATATCGATGATCTGGCGAATTTCGTGATCACGGCCGAGGACGGCGTCTATTTTTCCGGCTTTGGCGTTGGCGGTCAGATCGACGGTGAATTGATTCAGATTCTGCTGCTTCCCAGCCGCGGGAATGCCGGCAGCGCCCTGCGGGAGTCCTTCCACGCCGATGGGAACGGCTTGCGCGGTTTCCTGATCCTCAGGCGAACCGGCCACAATGTTCCAGAAATCTTTGTGAAGAGCTTCGGCGCTAATTTTTTGAAATTCGCGCGTAACTTCGCGGATGAGCCGCGAGAGATCGCCTGAGCTGGCGATGGCGAGAATGCAGAAGCCGGTGCGGACCTGCGCGGAGCCGAAGTCGATGGAGCCGATGGTCCAGGCTTCGGAGAGCATATCCGTGAGCGTGGGACTGAAAGCAGGAGTGCGGGCGTTTCCAGACTTCAATTTGTCGAGACTGCGAGTAAGGTCGCCAGTGAGGCGCGATTTATCGACGCCAAACTGCTTGAGGATGCGGGGAAGATCGCTATCGGTGACGTCGAGGAGCTTGAGGAGGAAATGCTCGACTTCGATGTCATAGTGAGTGCGAGCGAGGCAGAAGCCCGCCGCGGCTTCGAGAGTGTTGCGAGTGGTATCGTTCAGTTTGCCGATCAGACCCTTCAGATTTGCCGTCATGACGACCTCGTTTCGCTAAACGTTGAAAATAGTTTCTTCCGGGTGACGTTCCATGGGCTTGGATTTCATCCACGTGACCCAACCAAGCTGCGGGGCGCCATCGCCTTCGCCGCCAAGCTGGCAACGCGGAACTTCTTCCCGTTCGAGAATGAGCTGAACTTCGAAATCGATCTCCTCGTTGGTCCAAAAGCGCAAGAGTGAGCGGAGCGGTTCGTAGGCAGAACCGTTGGGAAGGAAATCGAGATAGTTTTCCAGATTGAGCGGACCGATGCGGATTCGGGCACGGGCCTGCTGGTTCCAGACTTCGTCGCCGACCACCGCGCCGAGGCCAAGTTGTTCGGAGGGAGTAGAGCGCTCGCCGATGCAGCACTCTGTGGTGTCGTCCAGGCGAAACCAGCCGCCGACAAGCTGAATGACCTGGAAAGGCACTTCGAAATAATCGTTGAGGAGCAGTTCGAGAGCGTGCGCGGAATGGGGACGCTGGCCGAGGATGCCCGCGAAAAAGAGAAAGGCATCGTCGGGGACGGCGAGACGCTCCTGCAAACCAAGTGTGCCGAGGCCGATGAGATCGAGCAGATGGTGGGAGAAACGATCGCGCTCGCCGCGTTCGTAGGAAACGGCAAAGCGGTATTTTTCCCAGGCCTGGTAGAAAAAGGAGAGCATGCGATGGTGAAAAAGGTCGAGGAAATCGCGGAGCGTCTTATCGCCAGAGCGCAGGCGGGCGAGCATGAGCGTTGTATAGAAATGCGGGAGCGGGCCCTGTGGGCCGGTGGTGCCCATGAAGTTGACAGCGAGAGACGGAGGCTTCCCTTCCGGCCAATCGATGGTTTGAATTTCGCTAGCGGGGAAGGCGAGTGAGGGGTAAGCGCCGAGGCGAGCGACTTCGTCGGACGGATTCGTGAAACGTCCGAGAGGCTTGCGATCGGGCGCGATGCGCTCCAGCAAGCGGATGGCTTGAAAAAATTCGAAGCGATACGGCTCCTTGCGGAGCAACTCTTCGACTTCCGAAAGGTCTACAGGAGAATCACTTCCCCCGCCCGGGGTGGCCATTGACGGAGAACCTCCTTTCTTTGCTGGGTGCGCACGGCAAGCTGGCTGAAACTGTTCAGCGAAGCATAGTGCCCCAGAAAATATTCGAGAATGCTGGCAAAGAGAAAAACGCCTCCACCAACGAATTGTTCTTCGTCAAATTCCATCTGGACGCGATGGCCGCGGACGAAGCCGATGCCATTTTCCGAGATGACGCGTGCGAAGTGGCGTGTGCTGGACAGGTGTGTCAGTCCGGCGACCTGGCGCTCGTTGTACCCGGATTCGCCGAAAGTGTATAGGCGGAGAATTTCCTGAAGAGACTCCTTCCCTTCCTCGACGATGGACAGATAGTTCAGAGAGAGATGGGAGATCAGGCGCCAGAGCATGCCTTTGCCAGTAGGAGGCCGGACAGAAGGCGATGGTTTACGCAAGGCTACGATGCGTTTGATGGAAGAGATGCCTTCGAGTTCGAAATCGCCACGCTCATTGCCCATGGGAAGGCGGTGAGGCAAATCGCGGTTGGAACAGGTGCAGTGAATGGTGGCGGTGTCGGTCTCGGGGTGAAGCGGGCGGCCACTCAGGTCGAGGAACGAAAGGTAGACGTCAGTGCCTTCATCGTCGCGACGGGTGGAAGCCTGGCGGCGGGAATGCCAAAAACCCTTAGGGCGTTCGCGATGGCGCGAGGTGGTGTGGCGAAAGCGATAGAAAGGTTCAAAACTCAGAACTTCGTGAGTTTGCGGATCGGGAGAGATAACTTCCTCGATGGAAAAAATCTCCATGGCGCGGCGGCGGCGCGCATCAGGAGTGATGAGGTATTCCGTATGTGTTTGATCGAGTCGAATGGGCTCGGCGGTGTGCGGGAAAAGATTGATGGCCGGCGAGCAGCCGAGGCGAAGCGTTTCTTCGGAAACGTTGAGCTCGAGGGTCTGCTGGCGCTCGCTGCGTTCGAAGCGGGAGATGAGAAAGACAATCTCGATACGCGGCCCAAACCCTGAACTGCGGAGTTGTTCGAGACCTTTTAAATCGACGAAGAAAAACTTTTCAGGAAAATGGAAGTATTCCTGGAGAAGCCGATAGCCGGAAAACGCGCGGCGAGGATACGGCAAGAGAGCTTCGGAATCGGGGAAGCCGCCGGGCTGAAGGCGAGTGCCAGGGAAAGAGATGGCGCTCTTGCGAGTGCTTGGCGTTTTGTCGCGAATCAGAATTTGTGTGCAGTTGTTGCAGAGCAATTCGTAAAGTGTGTGGATAAGGCTGCTCTCGCCGTTGAGGTAAAAGCGGAGCGAACTAAGTTCCAATTTTTCGAAAGAGACGTCGGGGAAGCATTCGAGATCGAGGCGCAGAGCGGCAACGGCGTCCTGGGATTTGACGGCAGGGCGCAAGCGATCTGGCGTAACCCACTGGGTCGAGGAGACTTTCAAGGGCCAGAGCGTGGTGTCAAAACAGGTCTTGAACTTGCAGGGGTAGCCATCTACAGGCTGCGAGTAGAGCATCGAGCCGCGTGGGATGGGAAGTCCAGTGCTGAGTTTACCCTGCTCGGGGTCGAGATGAAATTGCACGATAGTGGACGACGGGATGGGACGGATATAATGCGGGTACAACACGCTTAGCAAGGCCTCAGTGATTTCTGGAAATTCATCGTCGATCTTGAGGTGGACGCGCGCGGCCAAAAAAGCAAAGGCCTCGATGAAGCGCTCGACGTGCGGATCTTCGCAGCGGTTAGGGTCGAGAAGCAGGCGAGAGGCGACCTTCGGATACTTCTCCGAGAACTCGGCGCCCATCTGACGAAGATAGGTTAGTTCGCGCTCGTAATATTCGAGCAACTCGTCACGCACGGTCTTCTCCGGAAATGGAAACCTCGAGGCTGGTCAGCTCGATGGAAGCGTCGTAGACAACGTGTTCGGGAAGCGGATCGATGCGCAGCATGCCATCGATCACAAAACGCAGAACACGCGACTGGCCGACGACGGGCACTAGAGAGACTTTGACGCCATCGAGCCGACCTTCGAATGTTTTCACGGCGGTCTCGATGGATTGAAGCAGCTTGGTCTGTTCGTAAAGAAAATTGGCGGGCATCGAGGTGATGTCGGGAAGCCCGTAATAGTATACGGAACGGAGAATTTCGACCGAGCCCTCCGGGATGTAGTCGGGGGTTCGGCGCGTGTTGAGCAAATTTTCCAGATCCCTGCGGACGGCGGTCTTGAGCCGCGCGAGGGATGTGCTGCGGGTCATCGGCGCTTCCGTCTTTGTTTTGGGCTCGTCGTCCAGGAGGCGGTCCAAAATCGGTAGTCGCAAAGGCGCGTTGGAGTCGTATTCCGGCATCGGCTACCTCAGAGCCAGTGCTTGGCCGGGATCGAGCCGGCAAAGCTTCTGATAGATTTTTTCTTTTTCGGCGTCGTCGCGGCCCAGCTTATCGGCGCAGCGATAGAGTAAAGCGAGGGGCTGAGCGACGATGGACGCTTCCTCCCATTCTTCGAGCTTGCGGCGTTCAATTTCTTCCGCGAGTTCAACGAGGATGGGATAAGCGATAGCTTCGTGCTTGGTCGCAAGAAAGATGTTCGCGAGTTGAATGTGGCGCTGGAAGCGGCCGCGGCCTGTGCGCTCGTTGTTCATTTCACGGGTCAGGATGCCGATAGCTTCCTGAACCTTTCCGGAGCGGGCGGCCGCCATGGCCAGTTCAATGACGTCCGCAGTCTTTTCGCCGTTGGAGCTTCCGGATGCCGAACCCTGTGACATAGCAGCGGGAATGAATTCCTGCTCTGGGGGAGCGGGCGGTGCCGGCAAAATACTTTCCTTGAGCCACGTCTGCGTTTCGGCATTCGCGGCGGGAGTGTCGTCCATGAGCGAGGAGTTGAGCAAATCGGGATAGTCTCCAAGGAGCGCCTTTAATCCCGAACGAATGCCCGCCGCGACAGGTTCGTAGTCTGAGCCAAGTGATTCACAGGCCCGCACAGCGTAGCGCTGCAAATCGAGCCAGCCACGGCCACAAGGAAGGCTCATGGCTTGTTCAGAGTTCTCCAATACTCCAGCCCAATCGCCTTCCATCGACATTTTCTTGATAAGCGTGCGCTTTTCCGTTGGCGGAGCTTCGAGCAACGCAGGATTCAGGGTCGCGCCCGCCGCGCGGAGTTCTCCCCAACGCAACGCGCGCAGAAGCAGATACGGAACTGGATTCACAGGACTCTCGTGGCGCAAGAAGTGCGCCACGACGGCCAGGCGTTGCACGGCGTCTTCGCGATCAGCAGGTTCAGCAGTGACGGATTTTTTCTTGGCGGCGGAAGAGCCGGATGCAGCCGCTGCGGCAGATTCCTCGACAGCATCCTCCGCCGGCGCTTCGGCAGGCTCTTCGGCCACTTCTTCCGCCGGCTTGTGATATTGCCTGACGAAGTCCTGCAATTCCTCAAGCGCGGTGCGAAGGCTGCCGTAGCTGGGAGCTTCGCGGCCGAACTTCTCGTCGCTTAAGGTTTCGAGGGATTGGAGCGATTCCAGGGCGGCAGTGAGATTGCCCGCAAGCTTCTCGTAATAAGCGTCGCCAGTGGCGCGAACCGCTTCATCAAATTCCTCTGCGGTGCATTTCTTCTCTGCGATTGCCGTGGCTCGTGCGGCGGCCTTTTCTTCGCTAGCTGCGTCCGCTTCGTATCCGACGCGGCGAGATTCCTGATACTTGAAAAAGTCGAGCTTGCTCTTGGTTAAGGGCAGCCGGCGAACGCCAGCATCGAGTTTGGAACCTACCCAGCCGAGAGGGCCGGCACGGAATTCCAAATCCCCGTCATCGATTTCCGGGTAGAGCGTGTCCCAGAATGTTTCCATGAAACCACGGAGCAAATCCAAACCTTCGCGAAGTCCCGCGATATGATCGCGGAACATAACCGCTTCGGTGAGCCAAGCGGCTAACTGCAGGTCTTTGCTCTTGGTAGCTAAAGCCTCGCTGGCCAGTTTGATGACGAGCGGGAAATCGGCTTTCTTGACTTCGCGAGACCACTCGCCTTGGGGAAGCAAATCTTCTTCGCGCCGCGCTTCGCGAATCTTGTCGTAGACAGCATCGTAGCGCAGCGTTTTTCCACTGGGATTGTCCCCTGGGATGGGGTTTAGGAGACCTTCGGGGAGTGGCATGGCCGTTAAGAGGCCGTCTGGGCGATTGCGATTTGGATGTTGCGCAGCTCCAGAATCGGCCATTCCTCGTCATCGGCAAGCAGAATCTTCTGGCCCACAGGGATGGTCTCTCCGTCTTCCGTTTCCTCCCAGACGGTCGAGCGTCCAAGTCGAACGGCCGGGTCCGCATGCTGGCCCGCAAAAGGCGTAAGCACAGGCAGGAGTACTTCACCCAGCTCGCGGTCTTCGTACTTGTCTGAGGTGCGGACCTTTGCAGGCAGCCACAAGAGATCGCGCAGGCGCTTCGGAGGAGCAATCTCGATGGACGTCAAAAGCGCGAAGGGGATCCACATATAACTTCCGGCGGCAAAAACTTCGAGGTTGGAACCAATGCGTGGATCACCGTCGGACAAACCGTGATAAGGCTTGCCGTTAACGCTCACCGACAACTTGCCAAGGCCTGCGGTATTCTTGGGCATCGGATATTGCTTTTTGCTGAATAGATCGTGGCGAGTACGCTCAGCATGAAGCGCTGCATGATAGAGGAGGGCGCCCATTTCAGCATTTCGGCCTTCGCTTCCCAAAATATCCAGCTGCTTTTCCGCGCGAACGAAGTCACCAGAAAAACAAAGAAGCTCGAAAAGAAAAGTGCGGCGTTTCGCGTCGGTGGGATTATCGCGAACCTCGGCGTTGAGAGCTTGGATGGCGTCGTCGAGACGGCCCGCCTGGAATAATTGTTGAACTGACATGACACCTCTGGCTCAAATACGGTCCCGAGAAAAAGGGACATGACGCACTGCGCGGCTTCCGGCTGGGTCGTTTGCAAACGCAAACGTCCAGCCGGAAACAGCGCGCTAATTGTGATTAGGATTTCTCGTTGGTTTGCAGATTCCACCCAGCCATGGTGCTGGCACCTGCGCTGCCCTTTTCGTCCTGGGCCACGTAGGTCATGTCGATCTTGGCATAGTTGAGCGTAATCTTGTCGATAGGCAACCATTCTTTGCCCGCCTGGGTCTCGGAGGGCAGGTCCCCGCTAGAAGAAGCGGTTTCCTGGGAGGAAATTATGACGTTGTTAAGCTTGATCGTGAGGTATTCGACTTGCGTTCCTCCGGCCTTCCGGCACACAAGCGTGGCATCTTTGAAGTGCTGACCGCTGGCGCAGGCGAGCATCAGCTTGGGCGAAGCAGCGTCCACGTGCTTTGTGATCACAAAATCGTGGAACTGAACCTTGCCTACGCCCGCACCCGCGCCGCCTATGGCCGAAGCACCTGGCTGCCTGGAACCGAAGGACCAGGATAGAACATTAATCTCCTGCTTGTGCTTGGCGTCCATCGATTCGCCCTTGATGTCGCCCAACTTCAGGAAATAATCGGAATGCGTTCCCGCATAGATTTTTTGTTCAGCTGTTGCCATTCTCTTTTCCTCCTATTTATCGAAGATACTTGGAAATCTGTTACACACCGAGCTAACACTCCGGAAGTACCAACTGGGGACTGTCAATCCCGTTAGAGCAGCCGAGACCTCCGAAAATCGATCACTTGGCCGGTTGCGGCAAGTCCGCCACAAGCCGCAGCGAAACGGTTAGTTCATCCAACTGGAAGTGCGGCCGCAGGAAGGCGATCGCGCGATACGCTCCAGGCTTGCCTGGAATCTCGCTGACTTCGATCCTCGCTTCGCGAAGAGGAAACTTCGCCTTGACTGAGGCGCTGGCCTGGTCGTCGTTGGTTACATATTGCATGATCCACTGCGTGAGGAACGCCTCGCACTGGGTGCGGCTCATGAAGCCGCCGATCTTGTCGCGCATGATGGACTTCATGTAGTGAGCAAACCTAGAAACCGCCAGGATGTACGGAAGCTGGGCGGAAAGCCGGGCGTTGGCATTGGCTGCGGCTTTATCGAACTTCTTTGGCTTATTAGCAGACTGTACGCTGAAAAAGGCCGCATAGTCCGTGCCCTTGCAATGGACCAAGGGAATGAGACCCTGGTCGGCAAGTTCTTTTTCGCGCCGGTCCGTAATGGCGACTTCCGTTGGACACTTTAGTGCCACATCGCCGTCATCGGTCCGGAAAGTATGCGTCGGGAGCCCCTCGACGAGTCCGCCGCCTTCCACCCCGCGGATAGAAGCACACCAACCGTACTGAGCGAAAGCTGTAGTGAGGCGCGCGCCGAGTGCGTAGGCAGCATTACCCCAGAGGTATTTGGAATGATCGGTTCCGTCCACGCCTTCCTCGTAACTGAAATCGTCGACGGGTTTTGTGTCTTTGCCATACGGGAGCCGCATCAGGACGCGCGGCATGGTCAATCCGACGTACTTGGAATCTTCGCTCGCACGAAACGACTTCCACTTGGCAAATTCAGTGCTGTCGAAGATTTTTCCGATATCCCGCGGCTCGCCCAACTGTGAGAAGCTGTCCATGTTCAAAAGCTCAGGGGCGGCAGCAGTGAGAAACGGAGCGTGTGCTCCAGCTGCCACTTGCGAAACTTTTTCGAGCAACTCGATATCCTCGGGATGCTTGCTGAATTCGTAGTCGCCGATCAGCGCCCCAAAAGGCTCACCACCGAAGATGCCGAATTCATCTTCATAGACTTTCTTAAACATCACGCTCTGGTCGAACTCCGGGGCACGCTGCAGGTCACGCAGCAACTCCTTCTTGCTGACGTTGAGCACGCGGATCTTGAGCATGGAACTGGTTTCGCTCTGATCCATCATGTACTTGATGCCGCGCCAGCTGGCTTCCAGTTTTTGAAACGCGGGATGGTGAAGGATTTCGTTCAATTGGAGGGAGATAAGATGATCGATCTGGGCAACGCGAGAGTTGATCGTGGCGTCCGCGTCGCGCGAGAGCTTCATCTCGCCTTCGAGAACCTGCGCCACGAACTCCTTAACCATGTCCCGGCCGCGTTCCCGTGCCACCTGTTCTTTTCCGAAACGCCCTTGATCGACGATCTGATCCAGCAAACTGGATTCCGTCATTTTGGCGTCTGCGGATTGAGCCGCCGCCTTCTCCGGCTTACTCATCGGAGCCTCCCTTGGGCTTGTCCTTTTCGAGTTCTTTCTTGATCTGGTCTGCTTTTTGCGTATTTCCGACGGCTTCCATCAAAAGGTCATCAAGTTTATCGTTGCCTTGGAGGGCGCCGCGCAAATCGCCCAGTTTCTGGCGGAGGTCGAGAAGTTCTTTAAGCGGCTTCACGTTCTTAGCAACATTGGCGGGGTCGAAGTCATCCAGGCTCTTGAAGTCCAGATCAACTTTGAGCTTGCCGGCATCGGATTCATCGCTGAGCTTGTTGTCGACTTCCAGCGACAGGTGCGGCTTGAAACTTTCGAGCACACCGTCAAAGTTGTCCGGAGTGATCTCGACGAAGCGGCGGTCTTTCAGCCTCGGGAGAGCTTCCGTAGGCTGGCCGCTAAGGTCGGCCAAGACGCCCATGACAAAGGGCAGCTCCTTGACCTCGATGGCGTCGCCAACTTCTACATCGTACGTGACGTGCACTCGAGGCGGGCGTACCCGCTCAAGTTTTTTATGGACGCTTTCTTTTGCCATGTGTTCCCCTTAAGTCTCCCTCTCATCGTGGGTAGTGTGTCGAGAGCTAGAAGCGTTTCGCCAAGGCAGGACACCTGATTGCTTCGGCAGGGTTTATCACGATTCCTGCTGTCCGTCAATCAGTTCTAAAGTCCTAGAACTAGTCCGCAACCGCCCGCTGGCGAAGTGCACCAAGAGATTCGCGGGCTGCCTCAGCAGGTTCATGCCTTGGTTTGCCCCCAGCTGGCCGGCCAACGTTGCTCTCCACGTCGTCATCATGCCGCACACTATCGCGCAATCCCTTTCAGACAACAATGCACTACAGGTGAACTGTAGGTAGATTGCAGGTGAACACATAAGAACAGAAAGGAGACGCAATAGCGAGAGGTTAGACTCGGCCCCAGGGCCGGCACTCCCCCGTTGGCTGACTAGTGGACTGTAACAGCTGAACTGGGAGTAATGCGACGCGTAGGATCGAAGTAGCGCCACTTTACTGTCTTTGGCACGTTGTTGTAGTGCCGGATGTACTTCATGAGCTTTCTTCGCAAGTCGGACACCGACGTGAACACGCCGCGCGCAATGACGTCGCGCTCTATCTTGGCAAACCAGAGTTCGATCTGGTTGAGCCAGGAGGAATAGGTCGGAGTGAAGTGCAGATGAACCTTCGGATGTCGTTCCAGAAACTCGTCGACTTGCCCCGTCTTATGGGCCGAGAGGTTGTCGGCAATCACGTGAATCTCTTTGCCGCGCGGCTGGTTGACGACGATATCCGCCAGGAACGCGACGAACTCTGCAGACGTGTGCCGCACCGCCGTCTTGCCGAGCACCTCGCCTGTCTTGGTGTCGAACGCCGCGTACAGGGACAGCGTGCCGTGCCGAAAGTACTCAAAGCCGTGCCGCTCGGCGCGTCCCGGCGAGAGTGGCAACACCGGATCCTTGCCATCGAGCGCCTGGATCGCCGTTTTCTCATCCACACAGAACACCGCAGCATGCGCTGGCGGGTTCAGATACAGCCCAATGATGTCGGCGGCCTTCTGCTCAAAGTCCGGGTCGTTGGTCGCCATGTAGCGGTCGAGCCGCTGCGGATGGAGGCCGTGCTTGGCCCACACCCGCGACACCATCATATGACTGATCTTGAGCTGCGTTCCCAGCCTGCGCGTGCTCCACTGAGTCGCCCCGTCCGGCGGCGTACGCTTGAGCGTCCATTCCAAAATGCGCGCCTCCAGCGCAGGAGTCAGCGTGGTGGCCTCTTGCCCCGCGTGCCTGCTGAACAGCCCTGCCAGCCGCTCTTCCCGAAATCGCTTGCTCCAGCGATCGATAAACGCATCATTGCAGTCCAGCTTGTCGCGAACCGCGGCCCAGGTATGGCCTGCCTCGAGCAGCAACATCAGCCGCGCCCGGCGCGCATCATCGGCACGCCCGCTGCGGCTCGACGCCCTCTCGTTAAGTTCCATACGTTCCGCGTCCGTCAGTACGATGGTGTTCTCCATGAACACGATCATACTACCTTTTCAGCTGTTACAGTCCACTAGTGACGCGAAAACTGCCGCGCAATCTCTTTTGACTTTCACGCATCGCTCCTGCTAGCGTTAGCCGCAAGCCATGCGCCAGCTTCAACCTGTCATCTGGTCCAAAGGCACTTTCCTAACGCCGCAGCATTTGCAGACACGCGACCGCTATGTCGAGAGTTGTCTGCAATTTCGGCTGGAAGGGCTGAACTTTCGCCCTTGGGGTTTCCTCGATTTGCAGATCAATCAGGAGGCGCTTACGGAGGGCAATTTTGCGCTGACGCGGGCCGCGGGGTTATTCGCCGATGGCCTTCCTTTCGAGATTCCGGAATCCGACGCCGCGCCAATGCCCAAGCCGATTGGCTTGTTTTTTGAAGCCGAGCAGACCTCGCTGGACATTTATCTGGCTATTCCCGAGTATCGGTTGCACGGGCTGAACGTTTCTATCGCGCAGAAAAACGCGGACGTCCGCTATCTCTCAGAAATCGTGAACTTAAAGGACGAGAATTCCGGATTGACGGAAAAACCCGTGCAAGTAGCGCGGAAGAATCTGCGGTTTCTCGTGGAAGGCGAGTCCCGGGAAGGCTTTAATTCCTTGCAGGTCGCTCGGGTTCTGCGCACATCGGCAGGCACGTTCCGTTTGGATCCGCAATATATTCCTCCTTTGCTGGATATCGCAGCGAATGACTACTTAATGGGAATTGCCAGGCGTCTCGTGGAAATCCTCGCCGCAAAGAGCAGCATTCTTGCAGGTGGCCGGCGACAGCGCAGCGCAGGTCTCGCGGACTTTTCCGCCGCGGATATTGCGAGCTTCTGGTTGCTTTATACCGTGAATGGACACTTCCCTGCTCTACGCCATATTCATGATGTTCGGCACGGGCATCCTGATGTTTTGTTTCGATTGCTGACGTCTCTCGCGGGGGCTTTGAGCACGTTTTCACTGAAGATTCAGCCGCGGGACCTGCCGCTGTACGACCACGAAAACCTGGGTGGATGCTTCACGGATCTGGATGAAAAGTTGCGGGAGCTTCTCGAAACAGTGGTTCCCAGCAACTTCGTTGCCCTGCCCTTGAAGCTTGTGAAACCATCTATCTACTCCACGAATATCGATGACGACCGGTATCTGGTCGGAACGAAATTCTTCCTGGCGGTCAGCTCGACCATGAACCAGGGAGATTTGATTAAGAGAGCGCCCCAGTTAATCAAGGTTTGCTCCGCTGCGCAGATCGAACAACTTGTCCGGCAGGCCCTTCCGGGAATGCAACTCACCCATGCGGTGAGGCCGCCGGCTTCGATTCCCGTGAAGCTCAATTATCAATACTTCAGCTTGAATCAGTCGGGAGTGGCGTGGGAGACGGTGACGAAGGGTCGCAGCCTGGCGGCTTTTGTGCCGAGCGACATTCCGGAGCCACAACTCGAACTGCTCATCCTGCTGCCGCAGGCGATCTGAACTCTTCCGTTTGAAGAAAACCTCCGCTGATAAAGGTGACGAGCAGTCTGCAGAATTCTTCTGCAGGCGTATCCGGGGCGATCCATCCACTATGTTTGGACAATTCGAATAGGTCCGCGACGCTGGCCTTGCCGTCGCAGCGTTGCAGGAGAAGCGCCATCCAGGGCTGCACTTTGCAATCCGCGGCAAACGGTATGTCCCGGGTGAACGTGAAATTCTCCGGAGAGAATTCGCCGTCCCGCAGGAAGTGGCGTACGGCAATCTCGGTTCCGGGAGCCGCCAGAAGCTTGGCGTCAGGGAGCCGAGAAACAGCGCCTTCCATCAGAATTTCCGCTTCCCAGCGCATGGCCCACTCGAGCGCAGCCGCAGGCGTCCGGCCGCTGATGGTCCGCCGGATGGTGAAAACCGGCCGCGGGCCAATTCTCCGCTGAATGAGAACAATTCCAATCACGAGTTCGTGGACGTCGTTCTTTCTGAAGAGCCTTTCCCATTGCGCGAATTGTTCCCTGCTCCCGTTTTTGTTGATCGTTTCCTCGAGCGCAAATTGGCGTGGTTCCAGATTTTGCAGGACGAACAAGGCCACATCAAAATCTTGGTTCTGCTCTCCTAGCCATTCCCGAAGGCGCAATTCGAAGGCGTGGCCGGGCCGCTCGGTTCCCAGCGTTCGGCAATAGAGCCGCCCGCCCGGTTTCAGCCGTGTGGGGAGTTCGCTGATGATCTTTTTGGTGATTTCCTCGCCAACCTCACCGCCGCCGTAGAAAATCTCCGCAGGCTTAAGGACGGGTACGTATGGTGGATGAGCCGCGATGCGATCGAAGGTGCGCCCCTCCACTGGTTGATAAAGATCGCCCTGGGCAAAAGTCACATTGTGGATTCCGTTTAGCGCGGCGTTGAATTTTCCAAAATCGATGGAGCGCTCGGCGATATCCGTGGCCCAAATGTTTTTAGCCGAACGCGATGCTAGCAGTGCTGCCGGGGCCGTTCCTGCGCATAGTTCCAGGAAATCGTCACAGGGGTCAAAAGAAGTGAAGTCGATAAATTGTTTGGCAGACTTCGTTAACGCGGGATAGACGATATCAGGAAACATCTCGCGAGGGGAGTGGTCGGGATTGCTCCAGCGATCCGAGGCTATGAACAAATCCCGAATCGGATAGAGCGCTACGCTTGCGAGGCAGCGGTTTGCATCGGCAGGATCGGGCAGAATCAGGCTCGTTTTGCTCATGGCCTCCCAAACCGGCGGAGGGAAAAGAGTCATAGCTTCAGTGACTGGCAAAGATTCACCGAGCACGAAAAGATAGATAAGTGCGTCGAGACCGTCCCCTACCTTGGGTTTCGCAGGGGGGCTGCAGGAGAGCCCCGCAAGGTCCATCTCTCTCCCCGGCGGGATATCAAGCCTTTGACGGAGAGCCTTTTCGTTAAAGCCAGACCGAAGTAAATGCTCGCGGAGCACAGCAAATTGCTCCGAACTAACCATTTGTAGGGGCGGCATACGCAACTCTCACGGACAGCGCGGGCATAATACCAAATACCGACAAGAGCGGGGTGAATGTCTTGACATCCATCCTAGCAAACGCCATAGTTAGGCTCGTTTCAAACCTTTAGCGGCTTTTCCGGGTCTTTCTTACGGATAGAGATCGCTCACGAGTTGCGTCCGGCGCTCCCGTCTCGCCAGGAATCTCTTGGCTGGTCAAGCGGCGAAGCGACGATAGTTGCACTGCGTCAGAGGAGAGCTGGTTCGCGCTGGGTGAGACGCAGCATGCCGGCGCCGAGCTTGGCATGATCAACTGAACAATGAAGCATCTTTCCAAGGTGGTGTGGCACGAGGGGATGTACCTGGGCCCCCATCACTTCCAGGTGCAATCCCAAACTTTTGAAGACCTCGTCCATTTCTCGACGTCAAGCTTGTGGTTCGCACCGTATGGTGTGATCAGCTGCAAACTCGATTCCGAAGCGCTGCTGAATGGGATGCTCTCGCTCGTTCATGCCAGAGGGCTCTTCCCCGACGGCCTCGCGTTCCAAATGCCGGACGCCGACGCGGTGCCTCCTGTCTTGAACATCAACGATCTTTTCTCGGCAACACGCGAATCTCTTATCGTGCAGTTGGCAGTGCCGGCCAGGCGCCCGGATGGCCCGAATTGCGCGCTTGATTCCGAGCCATCGCCAGTGGAACTGCGCTTTCGCGCGGAGATGCTTACTCTGCCCGACGAGAATACCGGCCGCGATGAAAAACAAATTCAGGTTGGCCGCAAGAATATTCGATTTGTGGTGGATGGCCAGGATACCCAGGGACTTGTCACGCTGCCGGTTGCTCGAGTGCTCCGCGATGGCTCTGGCCGCTTCATTTTCGATCCGAGCTATATTCCTCCTTGCTTGCAAATAAGCGCGAGTGAGCGCTTGCTGGTCATCGCGCGCACGCTCGTGGATATCCTTGACGAAAAGAGCGCTTCGCTTTCTCGCGCACGGCGCGCCACGGCGCAGGGCCGCGCAGGCTATTCTTCCGAAGAGATCGCCAGTTTCTGGTTCGTTCATACCGTCAACGAAAGTCTCTCGGTCCTCAGGCACCTAAGCGTCTCCGAGCGCGGTCATCCGGAGCAGCTCTATCTGGAAATGTCGAGGCTTGCGGGCGCCTTGTGCACGTTCGGCCTGGGATCGCACCCGGAAACGTTGCCCGCTTACAATCACGACGATTTGGAAAAGTGTTTCGGCCCGTTGAATCAGCATATCCGCGCACACCTCGAGCTTGTTGTGCCCTCGAACTGCGTGCAGATTCCGCTCGTCGCAGCGGGACGAAATTTCCGAAACGGCGACGTCCTGGATCAGCGCTGCCTCGATCGCGCCCGCTGGATTCTTGCCGTCCGCGCTGAAACGGGAGAAGCGGAAATCATCGCCAAAACACCAAGACTTGTGAAGGTTTGTTCCAAGGACCTGCTGCCGGAATTAGTCAAGACGGCCTTGCCAGGCATGGGACTGGTTCATCTTCCGATCCCACCTTCAGCGATTGCCCCGAAAGTCGAGTTTCAATATTTCGGCTTGAGCCGCACCGGCAGTTGCTGGGAGCACATTGTGCAGACGCGAAAAGTCGGTGTCTACATTCCCGACGACTTACCCGGCGCCGAGATCGAGCTTCTTGTGGTTTTGGAGTCTTAGGAGGATCCGGTGGGAGCGACCATGTTCGGGGCCACCAGCGTGCAGCCCCGCGAAGTGTCCACCAAACGGCGAGCGGAAAATCTCGCCTACATTTATCAACAAATACTGACGGTGATCGTGCGCGTCCGCCAGAACCGCCAGGCTGTCTCCGACGCCAACGCCTTCCGCGCAAACATCCAAGCCGGACTGCGCGCCGCGGAAAAGGACGCGGTCAAGAAGGCCTACGCGCCCGACGACATTCGCAATGCCACGCTCGCCGCCGTAGCCTTCCTCGACGAGTCCATCCTGAATTCCAGCAACCCAGTCTTCAGCTCCTGGCATAGCATGCCCTTGCAGGAAGAGATGTTCGGCCATCACGTGGCCGGTGAAACTTTTTTTGAAAACCTTGAAAAGCTCTTGTCGCGGCAAGACACGCACGATGTAGCGGACGTCCTCGAGGTCTACGCGCTGTGCCTCTTGATGGGATACAAAGGTCGCTACGGCATGTCTGGCCCGGACGCCACCCGGCCCATTATTGATTCCACGCTGGAGAAAATCCGTCGCATCAGGGGTCCTATTGTCGGACTCTCACCCGCGTGGGCCGTTCCGGAGGGCGGAGTCGTAGCCGCAAAACGTGATCCCTGGGTTAGCCGCCTGTTCTTTACTGCGTTGGGCTGCGTGATCCTTGGAGTTCTATTCCTTATCATTTTCAAGATGCGTTTGCTTTCCGGCGTTTCGGATATTCACTCGATTGCACCCTAAACCACCCGTAGGGAGTGGAGATGCGATTTCAATGGCAACATCTTGCAGCCGGAGCGGCTGCCATCGTCGTGTTGATGATGACGTGGTTCGGCCCGCAAATTCTTCACGTCGCCGGCACGAACGCCGTAGTACTTCGCGGCGGCATCCTGTTGCTAGGGGTCATTGCCGTCATCGGCCTGCTTCTGTGGGCTCGCTCCTCGATGCCGGCCATGCCGGCTTCTGAAGATAGTCCTGCCCCGTCGGCTGGGGCTTCTGGCGGGGCAGCATCCCAAGATGTGGACATTCTGATTCGCGAAGCAGCCGGCAAAGTGGCCGCTGCGCGTCTCGCAGCCGGTGCCAAGTTGTCTGCCCTCCCGGCCGTTTTCCTCATTGGCGAAACCGGCGGCGGCAAGACTAGCGCGATGGACCAGAGCGGCCTGGACGCCGAACTTCTCGCTGGCCAGGTCTATCAGGAAAGCAGCATCGTTCCCACTCGCGTCGTGAATCTTTGGTTCGCGCGCAAAACCGTTTTCGTCGAAGCCGGTGGCCCGCTCCTCGACGACGCTGGTTCCTGGGTTCGTCTCGTGAAGCATTTCCTGCCCGGCAGCTTCCGCTCTATTTTCGGGGGCGGGACCCTCGCTCCCCGCGCCGCCATCGTCTGCGTCGATTGCGAAAAACTTGTCCGCGAAGCCGCTCTCGACAAAATCGTCGCCCAAGCCCGCAAGCTTCGCGCCCGCCTCGAAGAACTCTCTTATCACATGGGCGTCAGCCTCCCGGTTTATGTCCTCTTCAACCGCGCCGACCGCATCCCCTACTTTGAAGAATTTGCCGGGACTTTCAACAACGAAGAAACCTCGCAAGTCCTCGGCGCCACTTTGCCGCTCGTCGGCGCCACTAGCTCCGGCGTCTACGCTGAACAGGAAACCAAGCGCCTCACCGCCGCATTTCAAGCCATCTTTTTCACTCTCGCCGAGTGCCGCTCAGGCCTTCTCAATCGCGAGCGCAATAGCGACCGCCAAGCTGGCGTCTACGAGTTTCCCCGTGAGTTCGGAAAGCTCAGCAAGCCCCTCGTCCAGTTTCTCGTTGATCTGTGCCGGCCCGGCCATCTCCGAACCGGACCTTTTCTACGCGGATTTTATTTTGTAGGACAAAGGATCATCACGGTTTCCGCGACCGCTGGACAAACGATGATCGGCACCCGCTCAGCGCTGCCGCGCGCCCCCGGTGGATTCAACCCGGATGCGACAAGTTTGATCAGCGCGCAGGATCAATCGGCCAAAACCTCTTGGGCCACTGGCACGTCCATGGAAGGTGGCGTCAACGAATCCCGCCGTTCCGTTCAGCGCGTTTTCCTGAGCCACGTCTTCAGCCACGTCCTTTTACAAGATCGCGCCGCTCTCGGCGCTAGTGGTAAAAGCACTCGCGGCGACTTCGGAAAACGAATCCTCTTCGCCACTCTCGCCTTCCTGGCCCTGCTCTGGATTATCTTTACTACCGTTTCATTCGTCGGCAACGCGCGCCTCGTCTCGGACATTCGCACCGCCGGCCACGATCTTTCTGCAGTGCAAAATCTTGGCTCGCAGCAGCCCACCGCCGATTCCCTGAAGCGCCTCGACTCTCTCCGCCAGAGTCTCGTCCAGCTTCGCGACTACAACCAGAACGGCGTGCCCTGGCATCTCCGCTGGGGTTTGTATGCAGGTGGAGACGCCACGTTTGAAGACGCTCGCGCCATCTATTTTCATGCCTTCGATCAGATCCTCTTCCAACACTCGAAAAAGAACCTCATGGCCGATTTGCAAACCTTCCGCGGTGACCCTCTCCCCAACGCCGATTCAGGCGCGGCTTACGACGCTTTGAAAGCTTATTTGCTGACCACATCGGAGAATCAGCGAAACTCCGGTGAGTTCTTGCAAGACTTGCTGATGAAAGATTGGAAGCGCGATCTGGGCGACATCGATCAGGAACGCAACGATCTTGCCGCCCAACAGTTCGCCTTCTACAGCACCGAACTTACCCAGGATAATCCGTTCGCGAAAACGAACGACGCCGGCCTAGTGGACCAGGTTCGCGCCTATCTAAATAAATTCTCCGGACTTCAACGCCTCTACAACAGCATGCTCACCGACGCCCGTCAAAAAGCGAAAAACTATCGTTTCGCCGCTGCCCATCCGGAAGGTTTAGGTGTCGTGAGCGCCCGCGCCGACGTCGACGCTGCTTTCACTTTCGACGGCTGGAAAGTCGTGGATCAGTCCATCCAGAACCCCAAACGCGTCCAGGGTGAAACATGGGTTCTTGGAACCGCGACCACCACCAATCTCACTGCCGCCGACCTCAGCCAGCAACTACGCGCCATGTATGAAAAGGACTTCATCCACCAGTGGCGCGCATTTTTGGCCGCTACTTCCGTCTCTCCGTACGCCAACGATGCCGACGCCGCAGGCAAGCTCCTGAAGATCTCCTCGAACGCCTCGCCGCTTCTCGCGCTCCTCTGCGACGTGGCGGACAACACCAACGTGCAATCCACCGCCATCAAACTTGCCTTTCAGGCGCCCCAGCAAGTCGTCTCCCCGGGTTGCGGTGTGCAAAAAAAGTACGACCAATCCTCGAATGACCAATACATGAAAGGTCTCCTGAATTTGCAGCAATGCGTCCAGCAAGTTGCCGACGCCGCCTCACAGGAACAAAAAGACGCCCAGAAAATAACCTGCGGGCAAACCGTCTCCCAGGCTCACCTCTCTTCGGCGCAGCTCTCGCAAGGCCTTCCCACCGATCCCGAAGGCCATGTCGACCAGACTGTCGGAACCCTCCTCGACGAACCCATTAAGGGCTTACAGAAAATATGGGTCGCCGTCGATCCTAATACTAATAAGGGGGAAGGGCTCTGCAAGCCTCTGAGGGATTTACAGACCGCCTACCCCTTTAACGCTCACAGCACTCGCGAAATCACGCTTGCCGAATTCAATGATTTTTTCCAGCCGGGCAAGGGCAAGCTCTCCCAGTTCATCACCGCACAAAAAAACAATATCATTCCGCAAGACGGCCGTTTCGTCCGAGCCTTGGGCAGCACCACTCCCCTCGGCCCCAACTTCTTGCGCACTCTGAATGAACTCTACGAGATTCAATTGGCCATCTACCCAAACAACGCAACCGATCCTCATTTCGAGTATTCCGTAACCGCCCACCTTCCGGACGCCGGAGGCTTCAAAAGCGAGAAGCTCGAGTTCGATGGCCAACAATGGCTGGTTACAGGGAGCGGCGGTACCCGCAAGTTCGTCTGGCCCGGCTCCGCCTTGCAAAGCGCCACCGTCACCTTAAATAACGGCGGCGATCTTGAGATCGCCCACTATACTGGCCTCTGGTCCGTCGCCCATTTCCTCTCCGGCTACAAGTGGCAGCCTTCGGGAACCGGCTTCGTGATTCAAGGTCCGCTGATCGGCCCTACTGGCCAACCCATCCGTAGTAACGACAAGCCGATCGAAGTGCGCTTCGATGTCGACTTTAAGGGCGTTCCCTTGTTCCAGGAGGGCTATCTATCAAAATATGCATGTCCCCCCAAAATGAATCAGTAGGCCGCCCTGTGTTTCGAACTAGGAACCTTCTCGCGAAACCGTTGCTCGGCAAAGACTGCGTGTGTCGCTACACTAGAAGCGGTCTTGTAGAGGGCCTTCGGGCCAGCCACACACCGTGGCCCAACCTTCCTTGCGATCGGAGGTTCCTGTGGCTTGAGTCGCGAGGGGCAACCATGGGAAGGATTGCTCGAACGAAGGCCGCCTTATCGAAACCCGCCTCGAGATTGACGGTAAGGGTGTTTTGTCTTTGCCAGCCTAGCTTTGTCCAGTCTTGATCGCCCAGAAACCATAGGGCAGTGTGGCCCACTGCCCACCCGCGTGCTGCTCCTAAGCTGCTGCCACATCGAAATGTTCGACGATCTTGCAGTAACTCTCCGCGGAAAATCCAGGCGAGCTAGCCCGTCTGGGCTCATGACACTTGCGTAGGTTGCGGGAGCAATTCCCCAAAAGAAATGTTCGGGAATATTCGCGCACTAGTGAGTGTAAGTAATCCCCGCCAAGGGAATGAGTTTTGCCCGGAGCCCCGAGTCGTCCAGCTTCCTGATAACGTTTGCCGTTAGGAGGAATCGGCTGAACGGCCTGTAGCGCAATCCAATCGAGATATTCGAGGCCGTATAGGATCCCTTGTATGTATTGAAATTGGGGTCCTTGACTGTGCCGTCCGGAAGAAATGTATTACACGAGAACATGTAGTTGTTGCCGCTAGGCGGAGGAACTGTGCAAGCGCCTAATTCCGAATACGTCGAACTCTGCACTCGCGGCGCATCAATGATATGCTGCCCGATATAGTCCACCCCAGCCGAGAGTTTCTTGAAGATTCCGATTTCACCGCCAAAGGTAAAGAAAAAATCGTTGGGGATTGAATCCTTGAAAGCTGCCGTACCGGTAGGGGGAGCTAGGTTGCCCGCCAGATAGGACTTGCCATTCCATTCGTAGCCGATATTAAAATTGGTGGAAAGACGCTTATATGAATAGGAGATGACGCCGAAGGGCTTGATCCCGTACGCGCCTGCGCCCAGGAAATTCAGGGAGTCTCCCGTCGGAAATCGGAGATCGCCACCCACTGATACTCCGACCCTTTCCCGCTTCAAGAAATTGTACTTAGCCCGGATCGTCACATCACCGACGCCGGTCGCGCCCGAGGAATTTGTAAACGTCCGATTAAAACAAGGATTCGGTGCGCATTGTTGCCCCGTTACGGGGTCCGCGAATTGGTGAAGGTTGTCGCTCCCGTTGTTGTGGATTGTGGCGCTCGCAGTATCTGACATGCTCACGGAAACGATTGGAACGGCAACGGAGATGTCGAAATTGCTCGTAACGCCAAAGCTCACGAACGTTGTGTACTGACTGACGTGCAAACCGATATTACTTGTCGTCACGATCGTATCCCGCACGAAAGCGCAAAACCCCGTGTTGCTATCTATGGGGTTAACCGGATTTATGGTGCAGTTCGACGCTGGCCCCCGTGACAAATCCTGGTGCGTGTAAACCGAGTGTAGGTTGGAGAGGTCGAGGCCATCGAGGGTGTCAAAATCAAAATACTGATAGCTAAATCCCACCACAAGCTTGTGCCGTCCGATGGTTCCGGCGCGTTCGGTGAGAATAGGACCAAAGTTGAAGTCAGATGCCACCAGGTTTCCGGACTTGCCGACAAAAAACGCTAAGCCGGAAGCGGGAGAAACCAACGGCAATTGACCCAATTGACTTCCGATCGAAGCGTTTAGAGGGCCCAAGTTGGTCAGGAAGTCGTCTCCAAAATGACCCTGGTGACCGTTGTCAAAAAGTGCGCCGCCTGCTGGGGTGAGGCCATTGACACCAAACACATTTGTGATCGTGCAGGCCACTTTACCTTGCGCCGTTGTGGCGCAAAGGTTTTGGCCCATCGTACGCGGCCCCGTGAATACGACAATCGTCAATGCTAACAAGAAACCACGATAGGACATGATCACCCCTTAGTTCCGGAGCCCCTTCACGCATGGCAAGGACTTGGCAAGTTGCTGTGCAGCGACAGCTGCTGCAACTGATAACTGCCAGAGCGGGCCGGCTGTAGCAGCGAGTCTAAGTATAGTTTGCAAATTGTCAAGGGCTTTTGACGCGAAGTAAATCTGCGTGGTTGGTTTTTTCAAGAAAACGCGCGAATCCAAATTCATCCGGAGGGTCGTTAACGTAAGAAACAGAAACGCGGTAATCAGCGAGCCCTTTCTGAGGAGGTGATCAACCACCGGCCATTGATTTTTTGCAAGGAGTATGAAGTCGGAATTCGAAGATTATTAATGATTCCGTCTTTCGAGTTTTGAATCTGCGTACAAGTAATCTTTCCCGAATTACCTGAGATCGACGGATCAGCGCAGCCGCTAAGGGTCATCTGATACCCTTTTACATCACGAATCTTTACGAAGAAATCAGCTTGCTCTTTCTCCTCGCCCGCACTTAGGTTGCGGAAAGTCCTGATTTGATCCAGATTCCTCGCGGTCATGGCCTTGGCATACGCATCCATAGTTTCGCGGATTGCTTTCTTCGGATCATCCGTTGAAGTTAGATTACCTATATCCTTTGAAATCTCCGCAACCAGTCCACCAGCATCTGGCCCTTTAGCTACGGCATTATTCTCAAATTGCTGAACCTCGCTCCGCAATTTGGTAAGGTCCGGCTCGCTTTTCTTGTCTGTGGCCGCATACCGGTTCTTTAGGTTTTGGAACCACTTGTCCTCCGCTCCAGTGATTTCCTGACGCAACCCATTCATGTCGCCACCAGCGTCCCCAAATTGGGAAACGAGTTTCATCGCCCCGTTGAACTGGCCGCTTTGTATCTGCGCTCGCGCTTGATTTCCGATATCAGTAACTCTTCCGGCGTTTACGATCATTTTATCGATCTGCTTCGCAATGCTATCGGCTTCCGCGCTGTGCCTTCCGGGCTGGTTGGCTGTTTTCCGAAAGAAAGTCAGCGATGATTTCAGACCATTCAGATCTACAGGGTTCTCCCGCTTATGAAGCGTTGCTTGCTCCGCTTCGAATTCGCGATCCTCCAAGCCCGCAGAGATTTCGCGTTCCAGTCCAGGGTATTCCGGCTGGTCTTTGGGCAAACTTCTCAGTCTTGCCTCCGCCGCATCCCAATTCCCCTGCCTGATGAGGTTTCTCACATCGCCGACGATGGGACCATAGGGATCGGCGGGTGGCCTGGGCTGGAGTCGAGCAACGGCGTCATTCGCCGACGCAACGAGGTCGCCATCTCTGTTCGGGGCTGGCCAATTAGCGACACGCTGGTATTCACTAATCGCGGGTTGCCTCTGACCGCCTTGCTCGAGTTGTTTCGCGTGATCGTAGATCCTTTTCTGCTCTTGCTTGCTTTGGATTTCGACAAGCTTCGAATTCGCATCAGCCAAAGTGTCTTTGGGAACCCCATTCGCGTTCACGACCTGCTGCATGTCATGCAGCGCCGTAGAATAGTCCTTCCTGTCAAGAGCTTGCTTCCCTTCAAAAAAAAGACCCTGCCAGAGAGGCGGCGGCGGGCCCGCGCAGCCTTTGTTGGCGACTTCGAATTGCTGTTGCGCGTCCTTGGCTCTCCACAAACCCGCTTGGGCTATTTGACTGAAAACCTTCGCGGCCTCCGGACACTTTTTCTGTACAGAGAGAAGGGACATCCCTTGGCTATAGAGTTGATCTTCATCCGCGCGCTTCTTTTCGATGTCACTTAGTTCTTTCGCTGCCTCATCCCGGAGGGGTCCGGAATGGTCGGCAAGCTTCTTCCAGTCAGCGACTGATTCCTCAAATTTGTGGTCGCCCCAGAACTGTCTTGCTTCTGCCTCAAGCTTGCGATCCTCTGGAGGGGCCCCCGTAGGTATGAAGTGATAAACGATCAAAGAAACTGCAACGACGCCGATGCCAACTGCAGCAAGCACAGCGAGCTTCCGGAACGGACTCGGTGTGGGAGTGACAACCGGCGGAACGGGCGCGCGTTCTTCAATCCGGACATGCGTTTGAATGATCGTCGGTTGCGGAGCAATTGTCGGAAGAGGTGTCATGACCGGAACGGACGAACCGGGACGCGGTGTGGTGTTAGCGAGACTTGTCGCGGACTCACCAGGAGTCGGGGCACTGACCGGTGGTGGAGAAGTTTTTCGCGGGTCGCTGGCGACACGGTCCGTCTGAGGTCTCTCCTCGCGGACGGGCGGCGTGATCCTCTTCGTTTCCGGTCTTGATTCCTTTTCCGCTTCCTTGTGCTTCGCTGCCTCTTCGGCCTTCTTTCTCTCTTCCCTCTTTCGGTCCTGTTCCTTTTTTCGTTCCTCTTCCTGCTTTCGTTCTTCTGCCTTTTTCCGCCTCAACTCGGCTTGCCGTTCGGCCTCTTGCTGTTCGGCGATTTGGGTCAGGAGTTGCTTTGCTTGCGGATCCGATGGTTGCAAAATCCGAGTTGCGATTGCCCGGTCGAGAATTTGCGTGGCGCCGGCATATTCTCCCTTTGCCAGAAGAGTGCGCGCAGCTTGCAATTGCTGTTTCTGCTCTTCCAGCTTCTTGTCTCGCTCCGCGGCTTCTACTACGGCCGAGTGGAGCAGTTGGTTCACATCCGTGTCAGGTCCCAGCGTTGCGAGTGTTTGCTGCGCCAGATCGATTGCGTCAGTCAGTTCCTGACGTTTTATCTTGCCGCGGATCTCCTGAACGCGTTGCTGGATCTCCCGCTGGACTTTTTCGCGCTCTTGCTGCTCTTTGCCCTTCTCCTCGGCCTCGGCTGCAAGTCTTCGGAACACTTCCTGCTCGGGAAACTCCTGAAGGGCGCGGCGCGACGCATCGACGGCGTCCCGATAGCGCTGGGATTCAACCAATCCTCGTATATGTTTCTCGCGCTCCTGCTCATTTTTCTTTCGTTCTTGCTGCGCAATCTCACCCTTCGCATAGATAACTAAATCGTTGATCTCGTAGTCCTGGGGGAATTCCTTGAGCAAGACCTCGCCTTTTGTGACCGCATCCCTGAGTTTGCCCGTGCTAACCAGGCTTCGCAGATTCGCAAGCTCTTCTTCCAGCCGCTTCTTTCTCTTCTCTTCTTGCTCCTCCTGCGACAGCAGAGTTTGCAGGTTTCGGACCGTCGTGTCCTGTGGCTGCTCCTTCGCCAGGACCTCGAGCCCTTTGCGAGCTTCCACCAGCTTGCGTTGCCCCAACAGCCTGCGGATCTCCGAGATGTGAACCTGCTTCTTTTGCTCCGCCTGATCCGCCCTTGCGGTTTCGTGCAGGTTTCTCAGCTCTGGTTCATTTGGGAAGTTCTTTAACGCTTCCGAGGTCAGCGCGATGCACTCGTCATACTTCAAGTCTGTCCACAAAGTTCGCGCGCGGTGCAAGAGTTCATTCAACTGCTTGCGCCTCTCCCGCCTGGCTTGTTCTTCTCCGATCTGGCGCTTAAGCTCCTGCGCCTGCGGATGGCTGGAATCCAATTCGAAAGCTTGCCGCAAAGCGGTCTCGGCCTCTACCAGCGCGCCTTCTGCCAGCCTCTGCTTGGTAAGCCGGAGTTTCTGTTCCAACTGCTGCGCGCGAGCCGCTGCTGCTTCCACTTCTGAAAACAGTTTTTGTGCTGGATCGTGGCGCGAGTCCAGTCCCAGCGCCGCTTCCGCTTCGGCTTGCGCTTCGCGAAACTGCCCCGCTTGCAGGAAGTTTCTTCCTCGGCTCAAATGCTCCTGAACTTTGGGCAGAATCTCCGACCGCCGTATCTCCGAGGTTATTTTTTCAAGCAGGCTCTTCGCTTGCGCGTTGGAATTGTCAATCTGGCGCGCCCTTCGCAGCGTGTCGTAAGCCGTCGGCAAATCTCCCAGTTCGTATAGCTCCCGCGCACGCTCCGCCAGCGTCACCGCCGCGCCCATCCGCAACCGGTTCCACACCGGCTCCAGATCCAGCAGCACGTCCTCCATGCCTTGATATCGCTCTCCCGCCTGCTTTCGCAGCATTCGCTGAATAATCGGTTCAATTTCCGCGGCACATTCCGGGACGATCGAGGCAATGGAAGGAAGCTCGTCCTCCATAATCGTCCGGATGATGTCGTAACCATCCCCTGTGAACGGCCTCTGGTAGCAGAGCAACTCATAAAACGTTACTCCCACCGCCCAGATGTCCGTTCGCTCATCCGCTTTCTTCTTGCGGAAAAGTTCCGGTGCCATGTACGCCGGAGTCCCGATCATCATGTTGGTGTGCGTCCGCGAAAAATCCACCAGACGCGCGATGCCGAAGTCCACGACCTTCACCACACCCTCGGAATTCACCATGATGTTCCCGGGCTTGATGTCGCGGTGCACCACGCGGTTTTTGTGCGCGTATTCCAGCGCCTGGCATATCCGCACCACGTAACCCACTTTCAGCGCCAGTGGGAGTTCGGACTGCTTAACAATCGTTTTTTCCAGACTGTCGCCATCCAGGTATTCCATGGCGATAAACGGGGTATCTTTTTCCTGCCCTAGTTCGAACACCGTAACAATGTTGGGATGTTGAAGTTTTCCGGCGGATTGTGCTTCTTGGTAGAAGCGCTCCAGAAGATCGGGGCGATCCACTAAGTTGCTGTTGATGGTCTTAAGAGCGACCAGGCGCCCAATGAAGGGATCGCGCGCCTTATACACGACGCCCATAGCGCCGTGCCCAAGTTCCGCGAGTATTTCGTATTTGCCCAGCTTCTGCAATAGAGGCGACCCTACGCCGTCAATCCTAACAAATCTTTGCCTCCGCGCAGGACCTCAGCGCTGAAAGGTAATCGTCAGAGGAAAACGGACCGAGACGGCTTTTCCGCCCGACATGGGTGGAGTAGTTCTCCAATTCTTCGAAGCATCCTTGACCTTGTTGAAAAACGCCTTTTCCGGATTACCTTCTTTCTCGATTTTCACTTTTCCGTTGGGCTCCACGGTCACATTCACTGTCACCGTATACGGCAGCTTTCCGGGTTGTTTAGCTTCATCCGGAAAATCGACCGTGGCAATTCCTACCCACTGCAGCGCCGGACTGGCATCCAATTGCGCGCATGTCACGGCTCCATTCACGGAAGGGACATCTGGTCCGCTTCTGGCGCCGGGCCCGCAAGTCAGGGGTTGCACAACCACCTTGTTGGCCGTCTGTTTAATCGTCAGGATCGCGTTGGGTATTGCCGTACTCACGTATTGGGCCGCTGCGACTTTGTAGTTCCCGTTCCCGCTCGCTATTTTTTGAAATTCCGGAATGAGATGGCTGAGCGCGTCGGTGTCTTTCCTTTGTTGCGCCTGGTTGTATCGGACCACCGCTGCGTCGAACGCCGCTTTGTCGCCGCTATTCGCCATGGCCGCGGTATATGCCTGGTTCAGACGCTTCTCGATTTCCTTGCAATTCGTGAGAATGGCTTGATCTTCCGCGCGGTTTTGAAATCCATGCAACTCATCAATGGCGCGTTGAATCCCTGGCGGATCGTTCTTACTCTCCGCGGCCTGTGCATTGCTCTTTACGCCTTCGAACTCTTGTTGTTCCTGCTTGTGCAATTCGCTCGACAACTGCTCGTGGGTCTTGTTCCATTGTGCCGCGGAATCGAGTTGTCCTTTCGCGTTTCGGAACGCGCCGCTGCGGATGGAGGCCTCTATCGTATTCACCGTGCTTAGCGCGCTTTCCACCGCAGTCAACTGCTTCTTCGCGTCCGCGCTCCGGGGTCCCTTGTGCTTTGCCAATTCCTGCAGCCCATCGCGGGACTCGGTAAACCTCTCCTCCTTAAATGCCTGCAGCGCGGCTGTGTAGTTCTTCTCGTCGCTGCCCGTCTGTCGAATCTTGTTCAGATAATTCTCGGCTTGCGGCTTGAGCGCCGATCCGGCGACGTTGAGATCAAGCATGGCCCGGAAGCCCTTGCGCGCGCCCTCCAGGTCATTCGCCTGGAATAGCTTCACCGCTTGATCGTACAGATCCTGCTCCTGCTTATGAACGTCCGTTGCCGCCAAGCCCGTTTTTGCCACTTCGAGTTCCCGCGTCGCGTCATCTGCATGCCACAAGTTCAACTGAATGACGTCCTGGAACCCTTGCTGCGCGCCTGCATAGTCTTTCTTGTCCTTTAGCAAAGCCTCGGCGTCGTCAAACTTTTTCTGCTCGTCGGAGCGCTTCTGGTCAATTTGACTGACCTGTTGGATAGCATCGTTTTGCAACGGTCCCTTGTTCTTTGCCAGCCCTTGCCAAACTTGTTCAGCCTGATCGAATTGACGGTTCTTCCAAAGCTCTTCGGCTTGCTCTTTCAGCTTCAAATCCCTGGCCGATGGTGCGCCCCCATTCGTCTTGTGCGGCCACAGCATCACCGTGAGAATCAGGACCACGACTACGCCGATTCCCGCAAGCACCGGCGGACGCCGCAGTATCGGCATGACTTGCGCCATCAAATCTAGCCCCGGCTTGGGTTTGGCCACGCCACCGGGTTGTGCCGTTGCAGCCGCCACAGTCCCACTTTGCCGTGTCGCCGGCGGAGCGCCGCTTGATGCCGCCGCTTGCTGGACAGTTGGGCTTGCGATCACTGTCCCACTAGGACCTTCCATTTTTCTCGGAGCTGCGTCTCTTCCCTCGGATTCGGGCCGTCGGGGAACAGCGCCGTCTTTCCGCAATCCTTGCCTGTCGCCCGAACCAATGACTTTCGTTGCGGAGAATCCTGCCGCCGGAATGTCTTGAGCGGACTCGCTCACCTGCGTCGTGTCGCGCGATGGAATCGGCGGCTTGGCCGCCGAGGGCTGATCCTTTTTCACAGGTGTGGCTGGCTTTTGCACCCCAGTCTTCGACGGCGGGTTAACGCTCGTCGCCGCGGGTCGCTGTCCGCTCGCAAGGTTCGAAATTTTTCCGCGTAGCTCCTGCATTCGCGGATCGGAAGGCTGAAGTATCTGCGTCGCCATCACTTCGTTGAACAGCTGTGTTGCCCCCGCGTGATCTCCTCTATCCACCAGCGTTTGCGCGGCGACGACCTTCTTCTCGACGTCTTCCTTCTTCTTCCTCTTTTCTTCCGCTCCGTGCAGCAGTTGCGTCACGTTGGGATCGGGTCCCATCGTTTCCATCGTATGCTGCGCCAAATCGATCGCGTCCGTTATCTTGTCCTGATTTATTTTGCTGTTGATTTCCCGCACCCGCCGCTGCATCTCGTTGCGCGCCCGTTCGCGGTCGTCCTGCTCCTTCTTCAACGCCTCCGCTTCCGTAGCCAGCTTTCGGAACGAATCTTGCTTTGGAAATTCCTCAATCGCCTTCCGCGCGGTATCCAACGCCTCACCGTACCGCTCGCACATCAAAAATCCCTGGATCTGCTTCTCGCGCTCCTCTTCTTTTCTCTTCTGCTCTTGTTGCGCGGCTTCTCCCCGCGCGTAACTCACCAATTCCTTCAGTTCGTATTCTTGCGGGTATTCCTGCAGCAGTGGTTCGCCCTTGGCCACCACTTGCTTGAACTTTCCCGCTCCCAGCATGGCCCGCAGCGACGTTACCTCGGTCTCCAGCCGCTTCTGCCGCTTCTGCTCCTGCTCTTCTTGCAACGCCAGGTTTTGCAAATTCTTTACAGCTGTGTCTTGCGGGTGCTCGTTCATCAAAACGTCCAGCACCTTCCGCGCTTCCACAAAATTTTGCTGCCCCAGCAGGCGCCGCACTTCCGCCATCTGCCTCTGTTTCTGTTGTTCCGCCTGGTCGGTCCTCGCCGATTCCTGCAGCTTCTTCAATTCCGGGTCGTTTGGAAACTCCTGCAACGCAGCCGCCAGCACCGTCAGGCATTCGTCGTAGTTCAGTTCCGTCCAAAGGGTTCGCGCGCGATGCAGAATTTCTCCCAATTTCTTCCGTTTTTCGCGCCGCACTCGCTCTTCTTCGATTTGTTTCTTTAATTCCTGCGCCTGTGCGTTGGCATCGTCCATCTCCAGCGCTTGTCCCAGCGCCGCCGCGGCCTCCGTGAGCGCTCCCTCGGCCAGCCGCTGCTTCGTCAACTTCAGTTTCTGCTCCAATTGCTGCGCTTTCGCTGCCGCCGCTTCCACTTCCGTCAGCAACTTCTGCGCCGGCTCGTGTTTCGAATCGAGTCCCAGCGCCGCCTGCACTTCCGCCTTGGCCTCTCGCAGCTGCCCGGCCTTCAAAAATCCTTCGCCTCGGCTCACGTGTTCCTGCAGCCGCGGCAAAATCTCCGACCGCCGCAGCTCCACCGAAACCTTTTCCAACATGCTCTTCGCTTGTGAATTTCCTACATCAATATGCAAAGCCTTCTTCAGCAGCGCCTGCGCCCGCTGCAAATCTTTCGCCACCACCAACTGCTGACAATCGGCCAGCAATCCCGTTACAGTCGCCTGCTGCGCCGCTTTCCAGATCGGTTCAATCGCGTGCAGCACATCCTCCATCGATTGGTAGCGGTCCTCGCTCTTCTTCTCCAACATCTTATTTACGATCGGCACCAGCTCTTCCGTGCATTCCGGCGACAGCCCCATCAAATCTTCGGGCTTCTCGTAAATGATGTGGAACATCAACTCCGCTTCGCTGTCCCCCGTGAACGGCCTCTTGTACGCCAGCAACTCATACAGCGACACACCCACCGCCCAGATATCCGACCGCGCATCCGCCCGCTCACCCTTGTACAACTGCGGCGACATATACGCGCGCGAACCAATCATCATGTTCGGCTGCGTCATCGACATGTCCGTCAGCCGCGCAATCCCGAAGTCCACCACCTTCACCACGCCTTCTTTGGTGACCATGATGTTCGCCGGCTTCACGTCTCTGTGCACCACGTTGTGCTGGTGCGCATACGCCAGCGCATCGCAAACCCGCACGATATATCCCAGCTTCACCGACAGCGGCATCACCGGATGCTGCTCGATAATCCGGTCGAGGCTCTCCCCCTCCAAATACTCCATGGCAATAAACGGAGTATTCTTCTCGTGCCCCAATTCATAAATCGTGACGATGTTGGGATGCTGCAGAGCGCCTGCCGACCGCGCTTCCTGATAAAACCGGTCCAGTAAATTCGTCTGCGCCGTCGGGCCGCCGGTGATGGTCTTCAAGGCAACTAAACGGTCGATCAGCGGGTCCCGGGCTTTGTACACTGCGCCCATGGCTCCGCGCCCGATCTCCGCGATGATCTCGTATTTGCCTAAAAGCTGCGGCACGCACACTCCCCTATGAGCTGGATGGTAACAAAATTAGGGCCAAACTGCGCACTTTGAGTGGAATCCACGTGCCCATCCAGAAGATAGCGAACTCGCCCCCATCCAACCCTCCCGCCCAGACACATTTTCAGCCCGCAAACCGTTGAAAACAATCAAACTTGAGTACCACTCAGAGAAACAAGTGGACCATGGAAATGGGGCCGAATGGGTCATCGAAAAACGTTCGGGAGGACTGAGGGGAGTTTTTGACCCCTTGGGCGCCCATACCCCATCCAGCGGACACCCCCTGGGTTCCGAAATTGTCACTACATTTTCACACTGGGCTGGGCGCCGCATACCGGTTTAGCCGCGTCATTCTACTCACCTTTTGCGAATATTTGGAGGCAAAGTGATAAGATTTCTTCTGCGCCAAAACTCGTCTTTCGCCTGAGAGCTTCCCATCATGCCCAACGTCACCAAAGCCCCCACCACGCCTCATAGCCTCGATACGTCCGCCTCTTCTTCGGACACCGCCCTCGCTCACCTCCACAATCGCGCCCTCCAACCCAATCGCGGCGTCCCTCTCAATCTCGATTGGGTCGAAGACGTTCGCATCAACACTAGCGCCGTCGAGCGCCGCGCCCAATCGCTCACCACCCGCCGCACCGTAAAAAAAGATTATCAAGCCGCTTGGCTTCTCCGCGCCATCTCTTGCATGGATCTCACAACTCTCTCCGGCGACGACACCGACGAGCGCGTTCGCCGCCTCTGCGCCAAAGCCCGCCAGCCTCTCCAACACGAACTCGTCGCAAAACTCGGCGTCGAATCTCTCGACATCAAAGTCGCCGCCGTCTGCGTTTACCACGTTTTCGTCGAACCCGCTCGCCGCGCCCTCGAAGGCAGCGGCATCCGCGTCGCCGCCGTTTCCACAGGTTTCCCCGCCGGCCTCTCTCCCCTCGCGGAACGCGTCAACGAAATTCGCCGCTCTGTCGAAGCTGGCGCCGACGAAATCGACGTCGTCATCACGCGCGCGCACGTCTTCGCCGCAAAATGGCAAGCCCTCTACGACGAAATCGCCGCCTTCAAACACGCCTGCGGCCCCGCCCACATTAAAGTCATCCTCGGCACCGGCGATCTCCTCACACTCCGCAACGTCGCCCGCGCCAGCCGAGTCGCCATGATGGCCGGCGCCGACTTCATCAAAACCTCCACCGGCAAAGAGCCTGTTAACGCAACTCTTCCCGTCGGCATAGTGATGACCCGCGCCATCCGTGAATACGCCACGCAAACAGGTTTCGCCATCGGCTTCAAACCCGCCGGCGGCATCCGTACCGCCAAACAATCTCTCGAATGGCTCTCCCTCATGAAAGACGAACTCGGCCCCTCCTGGCTAAAATCCGATCTCTTCCGCTTCGGCGCCAGCGGCATGCTCGCCGACATCGAACGCCAACTCGAACACCACGCCACCGGCCGCTACTCCGCCGACTACCGCCACCCCCTAGCGTAGGGTCATCCTTCTGAGGATGACCGCCTCTTCTCCGTGTCCTCTGTGCTCTCCGTTATCTCTGTGTAAAATTCCGTTCCGAAATCCGCACGCTGAGGTCCATACGTAGAAGGAGACTCGTCCCGCGAATCTGTCTCCTCTGTTCCCCCCAATTTCCATTACAATCAACTCACCCATGAGCATCGTAGAAAAATTCGTCACCATGGACTACGGCCCCGCCCCCGAAGATCCCCGCGAAGCCGTCGCCTGGCTCGATCATCACCACCGCCGCTTCAGCCATTTCATCAACGGCACATGGCAATCTCCGCTCGACGCAAAATATTTCGACACCACTGATCCCTCCACCTCCGAAAAATTAGGCGACATCGCCCAAGGCTCTGTCCACGACATCGACGCCGCCGTAAAATCCGCCCGCGCCGCCCTCCCCGCCTGGCAATCTCTCACCCCCCACGCCCGCGCTCGCTACCTCTACGCCCTCGCCCGCCAAATCCAAAAACACTCTCGCCGCCTCGCCGTCCTCGAAACGCTCGACAACGGCAAACCCATTCGCGAATCCCGCGACATCGACATCCCACTCGTCGCCCGCCACTTCTACCATCACGCCGGCTGGGCTCAACTCCTCGCTCAGGAATTCCCCGGCCACGAAGCCTGCGGGGTCGTCGGCCAAATCATCCCGTGGAATTTCCCGTTGCTCATGCTCGCCTGGAAAATCGCCCCAGCTCTAGCCACAGGAAACACCGTCGTCCTAAAACCCGCCGAATTCACTCCGCTCACCGCGCTAGCCTTCGCCGAAATTTGCCAGGAGGTCGATCTCCCCCCCGGCGTCGTCAACATCGTCACCGGCGACGGCACAACAGGCGAAGCCCTAGTCGCCCATCCCGACGTCGACAAGATCGCCTTCACCGGCTCCACCGAAGTCGGCCGCGCCATCCGCAAAGCCACCGCCGCCTCCCACAAAAAACTCTCTCTCGAACTCGGCGGCAAATCTCCCTTCATCATCTTCGAAGACGCCGACCTCGACTCCGCCGTCGAAGGCCTCGTTGACGGCATCTGGTTCAATCAGGGCCAAGTCTGCTGCGCCGGCTCCCGCCTCCTCATGCAAGAAAGCATCGCCGACAGGCTCATCGCCAAAATCTGCGATCGCATGAACACGCTCCGCGTCGGCCCGCCTCTCGACAAGTCCATCGACGTCGGCGCCATCATCGCCCGCGTCCAGCTCGACCGCATCCAGCGCCTCGTCGATCAAGGCGTCGCCGAAGGCGCCACCTGCTGGCAGCCCAGCATCCCCATGCCCTCCCGCGGCCTCTATTTTCCTCCCACTCTTCTCAGCAACGTCCATCCCACCAGCATCGTCGCTCAACAAGAAATCTTCGGCCCCGTCCTGGCCGCGATGACGTTCCGCACGCCCTCCGAAGCCGTCGAGCTAGCCAACAACACCGCCTACGGTCTAGCCGCCTGCGTGTGGTCCGAAAGCATCAACGTCTCCCTCCACATCGCTTCTCAACTCAAAGCAGGCGTAGTCTGGGTCAACTGCACCAATCTCTTCGACGCCAGTTGCGGCTTCGGCGGCTATCGCGAAAGCGGCTACGGCCGTGAAGGCGGCCGCGAAGGCCTCCTCGAATATCTCGAACCCACTTGGTTCAAACACGCGCCGCAACTCCACCCGCGCCCTGTAGCGATCGATCAACCTATCGCCGACCAATCTGTCGCGCAGTCGTCCGAAAACGAAAACGGCGACGCGTCTCGCGCCGCCTCGCCCACGCCCCCCATCGACCGCACCGTAAAACTCTTCATCGCCGGCAAACAAGCCCGCCCCGACTCCGGCTACAGCATCCCCGTCCACGCCCCCGACGGCCGCCTCCTCGGCGAAGTCCCGCTCGGCAATCGCAAAGACATTCGCAACGCCGTCGAAGCCGCCCGCAAAGCCACCACCTGGCCCAAATCCACCGCCCACACCCGCGCCCAGGTCCTCTACTACGTCGCCGAAAATCTCAGCCAGCGCCGCGATGAAATCGCGCACCGTCTCTCCGATGTAGTTGGTAGGGAACAAGCCGAAGCAGAAGTAAGCCTCAGCATCGAACGCATCTTCGCCTACGCCGCCTGGGCCGACAAATACGAAGGCACCATCCACAACCCCCCGTTCCGCAACGTCACCCTAGCTATGCAAGAACCCATCGGCACCATCGGCATCCTCTGCCCCGCCGAAGCCCCGCTCCTGGGTTTCATCTCCGCGGTAATGCCCGCTATCGCCGTAGGCAACACCGTCATCGCCATCCCGAGCGAGATCTATCCGCTCATCACCGCCGACCTCTACCAACTCCTCGAATCCAGCGACCTCCCCCCAGGCGCGGTAAACATCGTCACCGGCCGCCCCCCCGAACTCCTCAAAACTCTAGCCGAGCACGACGACCTCGACGCCCTCTGGTGCTTCACCGACGCCCCCACCTGCGCCACCGCAAAAGCTCTTTCCATTGGAAATCTCAAACAAGTCTTCACCAACGAAGGCCGCTCCATCGACTGGTTCAACCCCGCCCCTTCCTCCGACCGCTTCTTCCTCCAACACGCCACCCAAATCAAAAACATCTGGGTCCCCTACGGAGAATAATCGCCTGCTGTAAGTCGGCTAGCATTCGATCTATGCGTTAATCGGGTACCGGTTTCTTCAGTCCTCGGTGAGAGACACTTTGGACACTCTCTGAAGGCAGGAGTATGCTTTGCTCCATCTGTCACACTCTACCGACGCGCGTGTGATGGGGGCAACGGCATGGGCTGTGCTTTTCTAGGAGCAATGTGATCACATTCTTGCAAAAACAGCGGGAGGGGTGGCCTCCGATTTGCGGACACTTTGCAGGTACCGGTACCCAGTCAGATCAATGCCCTGAGCTGGAGGAAGACTGCGCCGTAGGCGGCGCCGCTGGAGCCGCATCCTTAATCAAAATCGGCCACCGCGGAAACGCAAAATTCCCCGCGACATCATCAATCACATTCACCTGGCAAACATAAAGCCCCGGCTTCAGCGACTGCAGCGGCAGATCGATCTGAAACACCACCGCCTTACGGTCTGGTGCCGTAACTTCCGTCGCGGCCACTTGCTTCGATTCGTAAACTTTCACGTTGCCCTGCAAAAACTCAATGCTGGTCAACACGTGAATCGACTCCCGCGTCTGCGCGGCTCGTATAGGGTCCGCCTTCTGAGGCGGACCGCTCTGCTCCGTCTGCGGTAGCTGGCCACTGTTCGCAGGGGCCGTAACTGCAGCCGGTGCCGCAACGGCCACCTTGCCCTTCGCCGCATCATAAATCTCGTACTGCAAATACAAATGCTGGTCGCGCGTAAACACGTGCGTCACATTCGGCACCAACTGCGTCTGATCCTGAATCAACGGATTCGTGCCCTTCTTCTTCGGCGCGTTCGTCACCGGCGCCCGCAGACTGCTGAGTACCACTGAACTCATCCGCAGCGGCGCCTTTCGCAAATCCGGCACTTGCACATCGGTCTCGAACGAGCCCATGCGCCCTGTCTGATTTTCGCGCACGATAAATTTCAAATGATAATTTCCCGGAGCAAGTACAAACCCGGTGTTATACTGCACATTTTTCCGCCGCACCTGTTGCGCGCTGTCCACCGCCAGCTTCACCGTATCGCGCAACTGCCCGACCGGCACGCGGCCCTTCTCGCCGATCCGCACCTCGCCAATGATGTCGATCGTCGCGTTATCCTTGTCTTTCTCCGAAACGAACGGAATCTGCGATCCGGGCACGACGAGGGACACCGCCAAATAATAGTGTGAATCATCCTGACGGAAATACGCCGTGCCCGCATACAGCGGCACATCCGTCTGAGGCAATTCCGCTGCAAGTTCATCCTCGAGCTGCGCTTCGCGATCCGCGCGATTCAAGTGTTGGTAGTCTCTGCCCGCGTAGTATCCCGGACGGAATTCCAGTTTCACATCGGCCCGGTTCACCTGAACCTTCAACCGGCGATAGTGTCCGTCCTTCAACGGGTTCGTGCTCGTGAATCCAAGCACGTAATACGCCGAGCTGTCTTTCTGCACTTGCGTAAATACGCCGCCGAAATCATTTGTATCGAAGAACGCTTTTCCGCCCGTGTCCGCCGCCAGCGTCGAAAGCGTCTCCTGCGACGCAGCATTGCCGCTGAGGTCGTTCAAAACCGCGTTGCCGTTATACGCGGACTGCCCGTGCAAACTCGCATTCTGCGCTTCTCCGCCCGGAGGAAACGCCTGCAGCCCGCGCACATCTACGGGATAAATCGAAACGTTGTTTTTCACCGCGGCCGCCGTCGCTGCTCGCACCGCGGACTGGTTGTCCGTCCCGGTCTGGCTAATTCCATTACTGAAATAAATCAGCGACTTCTTCTGCGTGATTTTTCCCAGCGCCTGCATCGTAGACTGCAGCGCCAGCAGCTTCCAGTCCGCGCTGAACGTGTTGTAATCCGTGTCGTCTGGCGTGAATGAGCCGCCCGTTTCCGCCGTGCCTTCCGCGCTCCCGGTATCGCCCATTGCAAAACCTTCGCCCGACCCAGAGGAGTACGAACTCAGAACGGAAAGTATCTTCGGCTTGTCGGCCGTAAAATCGAGATCGACGCGCATGTTCGTTGAAAGCGAAACCAGCGCAACTATGTCCGCAGGCTGCATCTGCGCATTGATATATTTTTTCGCAGCATCCACGCAGCGGTCGATCTGGTCCGGCTCCATCGCCGAAAAATCAAAATACAAGACGATCACTCGCCGGTCCCGCGCATTCATCGCCGGCGCCTCGCTCTTCTTCAACACACCGGCCGGTCCCGCGGTTGCCGCCTCTCCCGTTACCGTTTTTTCCGCCGCCCCGGCCGTCTCTAGCTGATCCACATTTTCAAAATCAAACGTCGAAATGTCTTGCTTCTTCCCGTCCTCAAACAAAGTGAAATCTTCTTTCTTCAAATCGCGTACAAGATTTCCCTTCTTGTCGCGCACCACGACATTCGCGAGCACCAACTCTGATGTCACTCGAATCGAAGAGGACGGTGGCTTCGCCGGAGACTGTGCATCGGCCGGTGGCTGCGGCTGCTGGGCGAACGAAGGAGCTCCGAATTGAAGCAGCAAGCTTGCGCACGCAACCGCCGCGATTCTTCGTGATGCATCACTCATGGCTATCGGTCTCAAAAGCGGAACCTCGCTTGCACCGTCACGCGTCGCATGCTTCCCGCGCCAGTCACTTCGCCAAATGTGGTCGAGTTCACCGTGGTGCCGAGCGAAGTGAAATTCACATAGTTAAAAACATTGGTCGCCGTGATCCGCAAATCGAGCGAACGATATTCCTTGATCGTGATGGTCTTGTTCAGCGACATATCCAAACTCACTTGCCCCGGCCCTTCGAGAATGTTCCGCCCCGCATCGCCGAATGTGGTGTCGCTCGCATTCACGCACGTCGAGGCCGGATTGATCGTCGTCGTTTCCGGCTGGCAAAAGGCTGCCGTGTTGAACCACTCCTTTGTTGTGGGGTCGCTGACACGCAAGGATTCGCCTTGCACCACGTTCGCGCGCAACGATCCGCTTACGCCGCGCTGAATATCCACTTCCCCTCCGAGCACGCGCACCGTAAACGGCAACCCGCTCGCCACCGTAAAGTTCCCGCTGTACTGCCATCCAGCGAGAATGTGCGACACGAATCCCTTCTGCAAAAATCGGCGGTTTTCGCCGAACGGCAAATCATAAATCCAATTTCCCGTGAATTTATGGCGTTGATCGAAGCTCGAAAGACCTCTGTCCGCTGCAATGTCGAACGGATTCTGCGCCACGACAACGCCTCCGCCACCAATCGACGACGCATCATCAATCGACTTCGAATAAATGTAGGTCGCGCTCAGTCCGATTCCCTTTGCCAGCCGCTTGCGAAAGCGAATCGAGCCCGCATGAAAGACGGAATTTCCTGCGGACGATTCATACGTGAAAGGCTGCGAGCCCCCTGGAATCAAAATGGCTCGCTCGATATCCAGCCGGGTCCCTTTCGAGCCGTTGTAATCCAAGTTCATGACAATGCCACCGCGCAATTCACGCTGCACATCAACGTTCCATACCTGGACGTAGCCGAGCCGGTAATTCGGATCGATGGCAAAGTTATTCGTGACCGTGCCTGGGGTCACAGCCGGAAACGCATTGGACAAATTCAGAAAACTCGCTGTGGTGGCCGCGTTGGTGGAAGTCTCCGCGAACGGCGGCTGAAACGCAAAATTTTGAATCACCGCGCCGTACTGCGCGAGATTGTAGTTGATGCCATAACCGGCGCGCACGACCGTCAGTTTCATCGGCTTCCATGCCAGCCCCAACCGCGGCGCAAAGTTATTGCGGTCCGGATGGATCAGCGAAGCAGGAAATACGCCAGAGGTCGGGCCGGTTTGGCCAGGCTGAACGGGAACGGCCGCGGTAAAGCCCGGCGCGACATCCAGGTTGACGATCTGGTTTTTTGCTTCCGTGTACGGGCCATTGTACTCGTAGCGAAGTCCGATGTTGAACGTCAGGTTCGCGCGGAACCTCCAATCATCCTGCGCGAAAACATCGTAGGAGTTTGCCCGGAAATTGTACGTCTCCGCGCCAAACTGAACGCTGCTCTGCTGCGGAAGGCCGAGCAAAAAATCCGCGAAGTCGCTGCCGGTTCCTTGCTGTTGCTGGCCGCCCACGTAAAGCGCAGTGGCAAATCCCGTAAACGTAAAAGAGCCTGCCGCATTTCGCGCGGCCTGGAAACTCTGCAATATACGGCGATAGTCGCCGCCAAAACGAAAATTATGTTTGCCGTGATTCCAGATGACCGTATCGGAGATCGTATAAGTCTGGTCGAGTTCGCGGCGCGGCGCTGGATCGCTCAAACCAGAAAAAGAAGTGAAACTTATTCCCGGAATGCCCCAATCAAATGGATTCGTTGAAACGCCTCCGATTTGCGCGAGGCCAGCGACATCGGTCACATTCGAATACAAGTTCGTCGTGGAAACATGATTGTGGTTGTAAGTGAAGCGGAGATTATTCGTGGCGCGCCCTTTGCCGTAAACCCATCCCGCGTTGGCGTTCAAGCCTTGCGTGCTTGTTCCACCCGCAAGAGAGGGAAACGCTCCGACGATATCGCTGGTCGTCTTCGTCCAGCTCATACCCAGATTGAGGTTGTTTTGCGATCTTCGCCGCCCGCCCCCACCTCCGGCTCCGCGCCCTCCGCCGCCCGGCGTGCGATTTCCTTGCGCCGGCACGGGGCCAAAATTGTGGATGAGCCGCAGGTTCACAGAGTTGGAATTGCTCTCCGAAGAAGTCACTTCATGATAGTTCTGCGTCGTGCCCGGCAAATTCGGCAGCGGAATATAGTTCAAAAGAGATTGCGCTTGGGTAGTGATCAGCGTTGGATCCATGACATTGAGTTGGCCGTTGAAATCGAACTGCTGCCCGTTCGCCGGATTGTAAATGGGCGTCGTCAGCGCGGAGAAATTGCCGCCACGCTCGGCCATCGTGGGCACGGTTGACAAAACATCCGAAGGCGAACTCCCGCGCGTTCCGCTCCAGCCCGCAAAGAAAAATGTCTTTCCACCACCATTGTAAATCTTCGGAATATTCAGCGGGCCGCCAACGTACGCGCCAAAATGGAGTTGGTTATAGTCCGCCCGGGGCAACGGATTTCCATTCAGCGAAAAGGGCCGTGCATCGAGAGCGGACGTATCATCATAAAAATACAAGTTGCCGTGGGGCTGATTCACATTGAAGCCGCGGCCGAGCCGTCCGAAGGCAATCGGCCCGCCACCACCTGGTCCGCCGCCAAATCCGCCTCCTCCGCCAGGACCTCCCGGGCCGCCCTGTCCGCCGAATCCCATCTGCTGCGCGCGATCGCGGAATTCCTGAATACGGTCCTGGAGTTCGCTTTCGCTGCCGCCACCGAAATCCTGGGTGCGGCCTTGCACGCCGCTGATGCTCACGGATTCTGTCGGCACGTCGGCGCCCGCGCCATTCAAAGGCAAGCCAGACAAATCGCTGCCGCCCGCGTTCTGTCCTGCGCCTACTGCCAAACCAGAATTCCCTGCCCCGAGCGCCGCATCGCTGGAATCGAGCGCCAGAGATTGAAAGCCGCGCCCGGCGGCAGCCGCAGCGGCGGCGCGCTGGTTGTTCTCTTCCTGCTGCCGCGACGCCAGAATCAATTGCAAGTCGGCTTTGCCGGCGGGATTCTCGGGATTCAGAACAACATCTTGCGTGAGGGCGGCAAACCCCATGAACTCGGCGCGCAACACATATCGTCCGCGGGGCAATCCGGCCAACACAAAAGTCCCATCGGAATTGGTTGCGGTCGCGTACTTCTTTCCCGTCAGAGTGTTCGATGCGGTCAGCGCAACGCCAGGCAGAGGAGTCTTGCCGCTATGAGCGCTCCCCGTAATCTGATACGTGGGCGCCTGAGCCGGAGGCGAATTTTCCTGCCCGCACAAAGACGCAACTGCAGCAGCCATCAGCCCCAGGAAAAGAAAAGTCCGAAAAAACAATCTCAATGTGGCGGCTCCGGCGGTTTCTGCGGCTGGCTGTTATCTTTCGGTGGGTTAGCGGGCGGCGCTCCACCCGACATTCCCAGTTCCTGCATGCGCTTCCACTGTTCCGGTCCGATGACCATCACGGATTTTGGCTGAAACACATTCTTCACCATTCCGCCGCGCACCATGATGTGATCGCCAGCCTGAATGTCCGCCATCGTAACGCTGTCGCGGCCTTTGCGGAGCGAGGTTTCTTCATTTAACTCGACGGTTTGCGTAACGTTATCCGGCCGAAGAATGGTCAGCTTGGGTGCGTCCACTGCTTTTACTTCTCCAAAAATGTAATCCTGGCCAAGCACGCCTGCCGGACGCATTCCGCCGCCGGCGCCGCCACCCGGACCGCCGCGGCCGCCTGGGCCGCCATTAAAACCGCCGACCCGCGTTCCAATAACTTCGGCATTCCATGTGTGATCCGGATTTTCTGCGCCGCGGACGAACACGACATCGCCGATCTTCAGATCGCCGAGCTTGGCCGCCTCGCCACCCTTTCGGAACTGCGTACTAGCCCCGAATTTGACGGTTACCGTGTCTCCCGATGGTTGCGCGATTTCCACGGACTGGTCGTGCACCGCCGTCAATTTTCCAAATAAACTGGGACGCCGATCGCCGCCGCGCCCCGGCGTTTGCGCCGGGTTCGCACTTTGGGCCGCGGGGGGATTCTGCGCGGGCGGAGCTTCCTGCGGTGAGCGCGCAGCCACCTGAAGCGCTGCGGAGAGCAAACAAAACGCCAAGCCAACCACGAATCCTAAGATCGCTTTCATATAAACCTGCCTTTATCGACGCCTTCTGTAAATGTAGGCCCCGCCACCACGAAATGTCTTTATCTCATTCCGCCTATGGAAGCTTAGACGGCTGCCGGGGCCGTTCTAGTTTCCTTGCCCATCTATACGCATGGCAGTCTCCTTAAATTCCGTTCTTTCACAAACTTAGTTCCCGCTGGGGGAGGAAAGCGAAAAGATGACCTTCTGGGCGAATCATGAATGGCTCGTAAACGGAACTGGCCAGGGAGCTTCTTCCCCTGGCCAGTTCGAACGCTCACCGTCCGCCGGCGGCAGCCTTTATTTCGTTTTGTAGGTGAAGGTGATTTTCGTCTCTTCATCCAGAACGAGCGGGCGGATGAAGCTGTAGGAGTTGCCTGCGCGAGGCACGTCAACGCGAACGGGGAGGATGCCTGAGACGCGTCGCTGCAGATCGTAAACGTTCGAAGAAGCAGAGTTCGAGAGCTGAGCCTTGTCCTTTCTCAAGTCGCGCTCGATGATCCGCGATTCCCTAGCCTGATCGTTGCTCGTCACCTCGACTGATTCCGCCGCGGCCCCAATCTGCAGCGAGAAACTGACGGAGGTCGGGTAGTTTGTATTGTACTCGACCTCGCGGACGGCACTTTTGAAGCCACGCATAGTAGCCATCACTCGAACTCGTCCGGACGGTAGGCCTCCAACGAGCCAACGGCCGGAACCATCGGTTACCGCGGTACGCTGGGCGCCCGTGTCCACTTGCATCACGTTCACTTGAGCGCCAGCGACGACCGCACCCGTCGGATCAATGATGTAACCCCCGAGCTGTCCCGGAAGGAGTTGCAGCGGCGAAAAACCGCCGCCTACGCCGGCCTGGAAGGACCCGGAGATAATTCCAGAGATCAAGTCTCCTTGCGAGCTCACCGGCAATAGGTTCGCGGCCAAAGCATCGCCGCCAAAATCCTTGACCTTGTACTGCTCGGGGAGGAAGAGCTCCCATTGCAGAACGGTGATGGGAACATCCATTTTCGGCAGCGAAATTTCCGAGCCGCCCTTTTTTGCAAAAGGAGCGCCGGAGTGCATAAACACGAAAGAGACTTCGTACGAATCGGTGGGGCGGAAGCCGGGGCGCAAGAGAGGGACGCGCTGGCCATCGGCGCCTTCGACAGGCTTAACCTTTTCGCCGGCAACTTCCGCGGAGACGATGTTGGCGTCCTTGGGCAAATCCACTTTCAAAAATGGCTGAACTTGATTCTTTATCGTCAGCTTCACTTCGGTGAGTGAGCGGCCTTCCGTGGTCACAAGCGTCGTGACAACGGCTCGTTCGGCGATAGCGGCCAGCACGCTGCTGTCGGGAAAGCGGGTCCATTCCAGCGCGAGAGTCGGATTTTCCGTTGGCTGGCGATGGTAACGAAACGCAGCTTGCAAGGGAGAGCGCGCGAGCGAGCGCAGGTACGGATTGGTTTCCTTGATGTCCATGCGCTTGAGGCTTCCGCCTTCGGTCGCGGTCAGTTCCATGGTGCCAACGCCTTCGACGAGGACTTCGCCTGTTTCACGCTGCGAATTTTTTATCGTGAGAAATGGCACATCGGCTTTCGTTACGCGGACGGCTTTCTCCATCGAGATCAGAAACTGGTGGGTGCGCTGCGTGGGTGCGTTCACCTTCAATCTCAAAACGCCTGCCTGTACATCGCTCGAATCAACCGATGCGCCAGACGTTCCCGTGACTTCATAGCCCGCGGGAACTTCCAGTTCGAATTGTGTGGGATCTCCCTGAACCACATTGATGTCGGCGAGGACAGCGAGGCGAATATCCGCTTCACTGACGGACACGAGCGTTTTTACGTTGGAGAGGAAGCGGACTTCCCGTGGGGCGACGGGCGTGATGACTTCTCGCGTGGCCCACCAGATATTTGTGAGCTGACCCGGTACAAGCGTCGCCTCGATGGTGGTGACGCCGTTTGCGGAGGAGTGGTTGGTAATCAATCCTGGAGCGAGCTTTACGTTGGTGTGATCGCCGGGAACTTCGAGCGTCAGGCGAACGCTGCCCGCCGAGGGCACCGGCAGCTGGAACGAGGCGCGGCCGGTTTCAATGTTCAAAGGCAAGCCGGCGTCGAGAACGACGGTAAACTCCGCGGGGCCGGCGAGGATTGCGGTTTGCGTGCCGCCTTCTTGTTCGAGAGGAAGAACGCGGCCTTCCTGGCGCGCATCGAGGATGGTCATTCCCGAAGTGAGCGCGACTTTCGTTTCGCCCTTGTTGAAGGTTTCGCCCTGCAACTGGACGGCGCCCGTCACCATTTCGCTGGCGACGTGCAATTTCAGTTCGCCGCGTTTGATGGTGTACGGAAGCGGAGCGGATTCGACGCGCCGCGGGGATTTGTTCGCCAGTTCGAGCAAGCGGTTGTACTCCTCGAGAGGCAGCGTCACATTTCCCGCCTGAGGAACGGGAGGGACAACTTTGTCTTGTGCAAATGCGGGGACGACCAAGAAGAATGCGACTGCTAGAAAGAATTTTGTCATCGCCCACCTGCCTTTTTCTCGCGTTGATAGTCCAGATCGGTGCTGGGAGACTGGTTTTCTCCGGTGAGTTCGGAAACGAGATAGAGAGAAGGACCGAGGGCCGCAAAGGAAACCTTGATAGGAAGAATTCCAGCGGCTTTTCCACCTTGCAGGGCCATGCGGAAATTGTCGACGAGCGTTTGCGGAGTGGGCTGATTCAAATTCAGGACGGCTCTGCCTTCGACCTTTGATTCATCGACCGACATCGCGGCGCCGGCCCCGGGGGCCATTCCCGCAACAGCGGTGGGCATTGGCGGTGGCGGAGCTGGCGGTGGTGGAGGATTCAGAGCTGCAGAGATCGGCTCCGCATACGCTTCGGTGCGGAAGGATCCGGGTTCGGGCGAAACTTTGAAGAGCGGCGGATGATAGACGAGGAGGCCCGTGCGCGAGACGGGCAAGTCCAGCGCTGGCAGCGCGAGCTTGAACTGGCCTTTGTCGTTCCACGCGGTGCCTTTGCTGATGTAGACGAGCTCAACGGCGAACTCCGGCGAGTCTTCTCCAGCATGCGCTTTCTCGAGAGGGAGTAGCACGCTCCCGTCGGGCGATTGGCCGGGACGGATGGGTTTGCCTGCAAGCGAGGCGCTCCAGAGCGTGGCGCCCTGCGGGAGCGTAATCTTCAGAAAGTTGCGCTGGTTGTTGCGAACAGCATAGCGCGCTTGCACGAGCAGCTTGCCTTCGTTGGTGATGAGCACGTTGTAACGCGCCTCGGCGACGTTGGCCATCAGGACGGCTTGCGGCGTGTAGCGCGCGACATTCACCGTGAGCGATCGGGTGGTCTTCGCATCGCCGGAGCGGAAACGGAACGCGGAGAGCGAAGTGGATTGGCGGCTGGAAACAATTTCGGCGAGGTCGGTGGCGTCGGCGTTTTCGAGGCCTTCCGTTTTGAACTTGTTGATTTCGCCCGCGCCGAGGACTTCCACGGCTACGCCGCCGGTGTCGCGCTCGGTGTTCAGAAGGCGAAGCAGCGGAATATCGATCTGCCCATCACGCGGGCTGCGCGTTTCTCCACTGACGATGAATTTGGCGTTTTGCTCGACGGGCTCGAGAAAGGTTACCGCGAGCTGGCCGTCTTTCATTTCCCAGTCCGCGACCGTGGCGCCCGAGACCTGGTTGATGGTGACTTTGTTGGGGAGCGCGATGCGGACTTCGCGCGCGGCGCCTTGGGTTACTTCGACGTTGACCTCGGCAACGATCGTCGTGGTGTCTTCGCCGAGGCCGGTGAGTTCGGTGAGCGAGCCGCGCAGGCGGAGAGCTTGCGTGCTGCGATGATCTTCCGTTTTGCGCTTCCAGGTGAAAGTAAGGGGCTCGTTGCCGCGGGCGTAGGCAAGCCATCTACTTTCGGCGCCGGGCTCGGATTTTTCCGCCAAGAGGCCGCCAGCAAGCTTGATGTCGACGCCTTGTCGGGGGAGGCGGACGGTGGCGCGCGTTACGCCGGAACCGGTCGAAGGCAGCGAGATGCTCTCTTCGCCGGCGGTGGAAACGACGGGCAGGACGATATCAAGTTGCAGCACGGCGCGGCCGGGGTGAGAGAGAAGCGCGGAAAGTTGGTTGGTACCTTTTCCCGCGGGGCCGGGGACGAGAGAGACGAGCTTGCCGTCGAGTTTGGCTTCGCGAACGAGAAGGCCCGGCGGGATTGGTACACGCACCCAGCCGTCTTTAAGTACATCGACAGTGAGACTGGCGCGGCCTGCGGCGAGATCGCCGTCGATGCGCAAGTCATAGTCAACGCGCGTGAGCGTGGCGTCGACGGGCGGGCCTTCCGGCTCGCGCTCCGGCGGATAGGCCTTTGCGTGCAGCGTTCGATAATCACTGATGGTGATTACCACCCAACCCGGAGCACGTGAAGCGGTTTGCGCGGGTGCACTGCGCGCGCAAAGCAAGAGCGCCGCGAAAAGAAGAAGAAGGGAATGCCCGTGGTTACGATTATCGTGCGGGAGCGAAACGGACGGACGTGAGCTGGTCATTTTCGACACCTCTAGCTTTGTGAAATTGCCTCGGCTCTTGCTGATTGCAACCCGGGGAATGGAGGACCACTTCAAGAGTAATAGGCGCGTCCCTCGGCGGACAGCGTTCTCACTCCTGTTTGTTACCTCATTAGAGTTGGCATTCTGGACACCGGGTTGCTTGCGGTGACGTGGTTAGAACGAATTTTTCGCGGCGGCTTGCAGAAATTTCTGGAGTAGTTGTATTCGTGGTGTGGCGGCGCAAATCGGGCCACGGCGCGCTTTCTGGCGCCGCCTCGCCGCAGCCGCGCTATAATCCGAGCGTTCCGGCCAGATGCCCAGGCTGATGCTACGCAGTCGCGAAACCCGGAAAGCGGAGTATCGGTCTAAGGTAAGGAGGCGCTATGGACACGTTGGAAGCTCTTGACCCCAGGACCATCAGGACTATTGGGCGGCGGTCGTTTCTGCGAGTGAGCGCGATTGCGGGAGGTGGGATGCTTCTCGCGGCGTACGTCGAGCCTGTTGAGAATGCGCTGGCGCAGGCGCCTGCCGGGCCTCCGGCGGCGGTGCTGACACCCAACTCGTTTATTCGGATTTCGCCGGAAGGCATCGTGACCATCACGGCCAAGAACCCGGAAGTGGGGCAAGGGATTCGCACGATGCTGCCGATGTTGATTGCGGAAGAGCTCGATGTGGATTGGAAGGATGTGCGGATCGAGCAGGGGGACGTGAACTTCGCGAAGTACGGCTTGCAGGTTGCCGGCGGCAGCACGGCAACGCCAAACAATTGGATTCCGATGCGGCAAGTCGGCGCCGGGGGGCGGCAGTTGCTGGTTGCGGCGGCGGCGCAGACTTGGTCGGTACCGGAAACGGAATGCACGACGGCTTCGGGGCGGGTGATGCACGCGGCGACGAAGCGCTCGGTTGGATACGGCGAGATTGCTGCGAAGGCAGCGGAGTTGCCTCCGCCGGATTTGGCCAGCGTGAAGCTGAAAGACCCCAAGGACTTCAAGATTATTGGTAAATCGACTCCCAGCGTGGACAACCAGGCCATCGTTCGTGGCAAGCCGCTGTATGGCATCGATTTCCGGCTTCCCGGAATGTTGTGGGGTGTGTTTGCGAAATGTCCGGTGTTTGCGGGAAGAGTCGTCAGCGCGAATCTGGATGTGATCAAGGCGATTCCGGGTGTGCATCATGCGTTTATCATCGAAGGCGGCTCGGATTTGACGGGGTTGCTGTGCGGCGTGGCAATTATCGCGGACAGCTGGTGGATTGCGAAGACGGCGCGCGAAAAGTTGGACGTGAAGTGGGACGAAGGACCGACGGCACAACAAAGCAGCGAAGGATTCGCAAGCAAAGCCGTCGAGCTTTCCAAACAGAAACCGGCACGCTCGTTGCGCACGGACGGCGACGCGGATGCCACATTGCAATCCGCCGCGAAAACTGTGGAAGGCGCGTACTTTTATCCGTTCCTCGCGCACGCGCCGCTGGAGCCGCAGAACTGCACCGCGCGCTTTACGGACGGCAAGCTCGAAATGTGGGTACCCAGCCAGACGCCACAACGCGGCTTGACCCAAGTTGCGAAAACGCTGGGCATCGCGGAAAGCGACGTAACGATTCACTTGCCGCGCATGGGCGGCGGCTTCGGCCGGCGGCTGACCAACGACTACATGATCGAAGGCGCGTGGATCGCGAAACAGCTTGGCGGCACGCCGGTCAAGCTGCTGTGGTCGCGGGAAGACGACATGCACCACGATTTTTATCGTCCCGCGGGATTTCATTTCTTGAAGGGCGGCGTCGATGCGAGCGGCAAGCTCCTTGCGTGGCGCAATCATTTTGTGAGCTTTGGTGAAGGCGAGCGCTTCGCGCCCAGCGCCCAGATTTCTGCCGACGAATTCCCTGCTCGCTTCATCTCGAATTTTGCGACCCACAGTTCCGTCATGGCGCTGGGCGTGCCTACCGGCGCGATGCGCGCTCCGGGAAGCAACGGCATCGCGTTCGTGATGCAATCTTTTATTGATGAACTGGCGCACGCCGCGGGCGCCGATCCCGTGAAGTTTCGCCTGGCACTGCTCAACACGCCGGCGCTCGATGGCGCGCCGCCCGCTGCCGGCGGCCAACCGACTCCGCCGGCCTTCTTATTCAATGCGCAACGGATGAAAGGCGTGCTGGAACTTGTCGCCGAGAAATCCAGCTGGGGCTCGCGCAAGCTGCCGCACGACACCGGTATGGGCGTCGCGTTCCACTTCAGCCATCGCGGATATTTCGCGGAAGTGGCGGAAGTTCGCGTCAGCAAGGACAACGGACTCAAAGTGAACAAAGTTTGGGTCGCGGGCGATGTCGGCAGCCAGATCATCAATCCAACGAGCGCGCTCAACGAAGTGCAAGGCTCGGTGATCGAAGGGCTCAGCCACTTGATGGGCTACGAAATCACTATCGAGCGCGGCCGCGCCATGCAAAATAATTTCCACGAATATCCTCCGATGCGTATGAACCAGGTGCCGCCAGAAATCGAAGTTCATTTCCTGACGACCGACAATCCGCCCACTGGCCTTGGCGAGCCGGCGCTTCCGCCGATCCTGCCCGCGGTTTGCAACGCGATTTTCGCTGTCACCGGAAAGCGCATCCGCACGCTCCCCCTTGCCAAGCAAGGCTACCAGTGGGCGTAAACATCCGTCGCATTTGAGGCGCTGAAAGAAACCCGCATGCTCCTTTCTGGCTGCGGCGAGCGCCGAAAAGTTGCGCGATTGCCTTCGCCGTGCAAAAATCCCACCATGCAAAAAACAAATCTCTGGCTTGCTTCCAAAATCCTGGCGATGGTGTTTCTCTGCGCCGCTTCGGCGAACGCCCAAACCACTCGCCCCGACTCTGAAAAACAGCTCGCGCACGACATCTACAAACAATTCATCGAAGTCCAATCGGGCTTCACCACCGGGGCGACAACTCCCGTCGTCGACATCGCCGTTGCTCGCTTGAAAGCCGCGGGATTTGCCGACTCCGACATTTTCACCGGCGGTGCCATTCCTAAAAAGGGCAACCTCGTCGTTCGCTATCACGGCACGGGCGCGCGTAAACCGATTCTTCTTCTCGCGCACATCGACGTCGTCGAAGCCAAGCGCGAAGACTGGAGCACGGATCCATTTCAATTCCTCGAAAAAGACGGCTTCTTTTACGGGCGCGGCACCGGTGACGATAAAGCCCAAGCCGCGGTGTGGATCGCGAATCTCATCCAATATAAGAAGGAAGGCTTCAAGCCCGATCGCGACATCATTGTCGCGCTCACAGCTGATGAAGAAGGCGGCGGCCCTTACAACGGCGTGGACTGGCTGCTCAAAAATCACCGCGACTTGATCGACGCGGAGCTGGCCCTGAATGAAGGCGGCTGGGGCGAAGAATCGAAAGGCAAGAAAATCTCAAATGATTTGCAGGTCAGCGAAAAATACGTGCTCAATTTCCGCTTCGAGGTGCGCAACAAAGGCGGCCACAGCTCTATGCCCGTGCACGACAATGCCATCTACCACCTCGCCGGCTCTTTGTCGCGCCTCGGCGACTTCGGCTTTCCGCTAAAAACCAACGAGGTGACCGCGGCCTACTTCCAGCAAATGTCGAAAATCGAATCCGGACCGATCAAGGAAGACCTCGCCAAAGTTGCCGCCGGTTCGCAGGAAGCGATGGAAAAAGTCGCCGCCGCGTCTCCCGCATGGAATTCCACTCTGCGCACGACCTGCGTCGCCACCATGCTTGAAGGCGGCCACGCAATCAACGCGCTCCCGCAGCTCGCTGTCGCCACCGTGAATTGCCGCGTGCTGCCGGAAGATTCTCCCGAATACGTTCTCAGCACTCTGCAAAAAGTCGTCGCCGACGATCAGGTGGGCGTTACGCAACTAAGCAGCTTCGGCAAGGCGGCCGGGTCGCCGATGCGCCACGACGTGCTCAAAGCTGTCACCGACATTACGACGAGCATGTGGCCCGGCGTGCCAACGGTTCCCATCATGGTCATGGGCGCAACCGACGGCCGCTATCTCCGCTCGCAAGGCATTCCCTGCTACGGCATTCAGGGCTTCTTCATGGACCGCGACGACATTCGCTTCCACGGCCGTGATGAGCGCCTGGGCGTCCAATCGTTCTACGAAGGCCAGGCGTTTCTCTACGAACTCGTCAAACACCTCTCGACGCCAGCCAAGTAAAAATTGATCTGAGGAAAAATTCGCCGCCGCGAAACGCAAGAGCCGCGTCACGCACTCTGGCGCAACTGCACAATCAAATTGTGTACGCTGCGCGCAAGGTCCGCCACTTCCCCGCGCCCCTCGATTTCCAACTCGATCGCGCCGCCCCCCTGCGCCGCGTGATCCACCGCTTCGCGCAAGCTGATCAGCGGCTTCACCACTTGCCGCGGCAAAATAAAACTCACCCACACGCTGAACACAAACGTAATAACGGACACGATGCTCAGCGCCCATTCCGCCGAGCGCATCAGCCGCCGCGCTTCCTTGTGATCGCTCTCCACGCGCTTCCAGTTTTCGGTCTCGAGCCCGGACAGGAACGCCAGCACTTCCTGGCTGGAAGTCTGCAAATCCGCGGTGACTGGCGCGAGCGACGGATTGCTTTCCTGAACGGTCTCGGAGATTTGCGCATCAAACGAACCGACGCGGTTCCGCAACTCCTCGATTAACTGTTCGCGCCTCTTCAATTTCGCCCCTTGCAGCAAATCGTTTAAGTCTTTTTCATAGGCCCGCACCACCGCTTGAATGCGGTCGGCATCTCCCTGCCCTGGAACGGCCACTGCCGCGGCTGCCGCGCTGACTCTTTGCTCGTAAACGCCCAAGGCTTCCAGCGCTTTTTGTGTTTCTCCCAAGTCTTGCGGCTCTAGGTCTTGTATCTGGCTCACAATCTGCTTGGTTTTTCCCAAAGACTCGCGGTTCGCGGCCAGATAGCTGGGGTCATGCAGCAACAAATAATTTCGTTCCGCGCGCCGCGCTTCCAGCATTTCAATGGAGGCCTGCTGCGCCAGGGTCGCCGCCGGCGCATCCACGTTCACGATGCGGTCCACGATCCACCCCATCTCGAACAGGTAGTAGATCGCCAGAAAAATCACCGGCACCAGAATCGCCCGCGCGATTGCCAGACTATACGCCACTCTCTTCCGTAAGGAATTTCCCGGCGCAAGAATCTTGAACCTCTTCCGGATTCCGAGTCTCATAAGCAGGCTCCCGCCAGAGGGCATCCTCTCCGGCCGCCCGATTGTATGTCAGCAAACCAGGTGTTGCATGCTCTTTGAAACGCCGCGAAACCGGGAATTGGAACACTAGCTCTCGAACGCGTGAGCCTTGCTTGCACGCGGGACGCTGGTGGATGTTCTTCACACTGCTAATTCGCACATTACTTTTTTACGGTTTGAATGAGTGAGTCGATGGCGTCGACGCTGTCGATCAGCGATTGGTCGAAACCGACTTCCGCAAAATCAACGTGGAATTGTTCTTCGAGGAAGACCACGATCTCGACGGCATCCACCGAGGCGAGCCGTCCGCTGAGCAGCAGCGAAGCGTCGTCCGAGAATGGCTGTTTGTCGCCCTTCTGCAGAAGCAATTCTTTCAAGTACTTGCGAATCTCTTCCCGGTGGTCCATGTGTTTTCCTCAGATCGTCAGATTAAAAAGGTGCGCGAGAAATCGAAAATGCTCCGTGATGGGATAAGCCCTCTCCGTGTAATCGAAAACGTGCAGAAGGCAATAAAAGAGAACGACGCAAAACGTGGGCACGACGTGCGCGCGCAGAAATCCCGAGGGCGCCGGCCCGCGCTTGCGCAACTGCGAAATGGTGATAGCCGAGGCGAGCACGAGGCAATAGAAAATGTAAACGTGATACGCCGCGAGCGAACGCCACAAACCCATCTCGGCGATGTACTTCAAATCCCGGATGTAGTGGTAAAAGGCATTCCCAAAACCGGCCGCGGCAAAGGTGGCCACCGCCATCCGCACTTTTTTGTTTTTCTTGAAATAATTCAGAAAGACCGGGTAGAAGAAAACGTCGACCATCAATTCTTTGAAATAAAAATAGTAGCGGTTCCAGAATTCGGCGATGGTTCGCGAAGCCAACGGGCGATAGGTATTGCGCAGCGCGTTGAAGCCGGCCATGCGGCAGCAGGCGATAAAGCGGTGGCCCCAGATCGAGATCGTGATGATTTCCTCGAAAAATTCGGACAGCACACTTGCCCAGCAGACGTACCAGGGATCGGCGGCGTGCTGCACGCTACGAAAAAATTCCACGCGAAAGGTCGGGATCGCCAGGTAATTGTGAACGAAGTCCATGTAGTACCCGGCAAAATACGAAATGAGCAGAGACCAGGCGAGCAGCTTCAATCCCTTCAGTTGCGTCACGGCGAGCTGCTGGCTGTCGCGCGCTTCGATGCGGCGCAAATAGCTCGCGCCTTTCGGAAAGGGCGTCACCGTTGAGCCCCAGAAGGGGCGGTAGGTGCCAAGTTGCAAGCTCAGGCTGTCGCGGTCCTTCGAGCGCAGATCCAGCAACGAATACGCGATGAACCAGAGATAAAGCCCGAAAATGCGCGTGATGTCCCAAACGGTCAGATACACGGGCGTCGTATTGGGAAAATACGCAGCAAAAACGATCAGCAGCGAATAGCCAGTCAACAAAATGAAGACCGGGTGGCGCCCGATCACCGTTCGGGGCAACTCCAATGCCAGCCAGAAAAAAATGGCACCCGCGGCGATGACAAACACGATGAGCGCGGAGGTATAGATCGGGTGCAGAAGAGTCGTCCACGGCACAACGAATGTAAAAATAAACATCGCCGCCGTGACGAGCAGCCTGCGCTTGAGCGGAATGAAAGTGATTGCCGCGAGGCACAAACTCAACGCCAGCCAGTCTGGTGTCGCAAAGCGCAAGCCGAGCGCGAACAACGCAAGAATGAGTAGTTTTCCTGCAAACGTCTGCGCGAACTTCACGACCCAGGGATAGCTCTCGATCCGAGGAATAATGCGGAATTTTGCGAGCCGCTCCGGCCACGCCATGGCGGGAATGGCCGCGGTGGCTTCCGCCGCGCCGTTCACAATTTTCCTCCCGCCAGCATCTCCGCCAGTTCTTTGCGGTTCACTTTGCCGTTGGCATTCAGCGGAATCGATTCGACGTGATGGACAGTCGACGGCACCATGTAGCTCGGCAGGCGCTTTTTAATTTGGGTTTTCAGCGCGGGATCGTCCGCCCCGATGCGGCCGCATACGAACGCCACGATACCGCTTGCGGAGCCATGTTCGACAGGCCAGGCGACCACGGCCACGGAATCGGTCTCATACACTTCGCGCAAGTGCGCTTCGATTTCTTCCAGCTCGACGCGCAGACCGAGAACTTTCACTTGATTATCGATTCGGCCGAGGTGATGGAAAACACCAGTTTCATCGCGATAGGCCAGGTCTCCCGTGCGATACCAACGCCGCCCGGCAAGCGTCGGAAAACACTTGGCGCTGAGTTCCTCGTCGCCAAAATAACCGGAGCTGAGTTGCGGTCCGGAAAGGAGAAGTTCGCCGTTCTGGTTGTCGGGAACGAATTTCAGGGAAGCATCGACAATCGCCGCTTCCATTCCTGGGAACGGGGTGCCGATGGCCACGACCCCGCGCTTGGGTGTGGCATTCTCCGGCCCATGGAAGCGCTGGCCAATGCAGACAACGGTCGCTTCCGTCGGACCGAACAGATTATCGACGACGCTTTTGGGCGCCGCCGCCTTCCACATCGAGGCCGACGCAACCGGCAGCGGTTCTCCCGCAAAAAAAGAGTACCGCAGGCTCGTCATGGAATTCGGCGCGAGCAATTTCATGCGCTGCATGCTTGCAGCGATGGAAGGAACGGTGAAAACAATTGTAGGCCGGTGCTTCTGAACGAATGAAGACGGCGCCATCATTTGCGTCGCCGGAACGACGAGAAGCGCGGCGCCGTATTTCCAGGTAACAAAAAGATCGAAGACCGAAATGTCGAACGTAATTTCCGTGATTCCGGCCATGCGGTCCGTAGGTTGAATGGCATATTGCGATTGCATCGCTTCGACAAAATGATTCACCGCGCTGACGGGGATCATGACGCCTTTGGGAATTCCCGTCGTGCCCGAAGTGAAAATGATATAGGCGGTGTGCTCTGTCGAAACTTCGACGGGCTTGTCCGAAGAATCGAACACCGGAAGCGTGTTGCGGCCGGAAATCATTCTCTTCGCGCCGTCCGCAAGCTGGCGTTCCGAAGATGTTGGCATTCCATGAGCGAGAATATTTCGCGGGCCACGGCTCAGGACGCGATCGGTCAGCAGCGCCATTCCGTTTGCATCAACAATCAGCGCATCGAGCGCAATGCGCTCAAAGTGTTGCAGAAGCCGCTCTTCGGGATATTTGGGACTGAGCGGAATGTACGTGCCGCCCGCCCAGCATGTCCCCAAAATGCCGAGATACGTTTCGGGAGTGCGCGAAGCCAGAATGCCGACGCGCGGCGCGTTCGATTGCGAATGCGTGCGCAACCATCGCGCGATGGGCTGAACTTGTTCGCGCAGCGCAGAGTATGTGAATTGCGCCTCTCCAACCGAAAGTGCGAGGTTTTCCGGTTGCGCAAGCGCGCTTTCGTAAAAAGGATAGGCGAGGTTGTAGTGCACGATGGTTATTCTCGGCTTAATAAAAAAGGATACCAGCGGGGGTTCCCTTCTAAGGCAGCCAGCCGCGCGATGTGTGTTGGAAAGGGCAACCGACTATCGAGAAGATTTCTAACAAACGGAGCTATGCGCGGGGCGAGGTTCCTTTACGTAACGGCGGCGACGTAGGCGGGATACGCGGGAGTCCATTGGTTAGCCAGAATTTGCGAGCGGAGCGCGCTGGGAGAATCGAGCGGCGGAGCGACGCCGGAGCGGGCTGCTTCCTGAGCCACGGCAAATGCGATTTCCACGGCGAGACTTCGGATATCTTTGAGCGCGGGCAGCAGCGGCGCGGATGGATCTTTCAGCGCGGGAGAGTGTTCGGCGAGTTTGCGAGCCGCCGCAATCATCATGGAGTCGGTGACGCGCTGCGTGCCTGCGGCGGCCGCCGATGGACGCGAGGCCACAACGGCGAGCCCGACGGCTGGAAAGATGTACACGTTGTTGCACTGCGAAACGGGAATCTTACGCCCGCCGTACTCGACCGGCGGGAAAGGCGAGCCGGTGGCGACGAGTACTCGGCCATCGGTCCAGCGAACCAAGTCAGCGGGGCGAGCCTCGGAGCGGTCCGTGGGATTGGAGAGAGGAAGAATGATAGGGCGGTCGACTTTGCTGGCCATCTCTCGAACGATAGATTCCGTGAATGCAGAACCCAGCGTGGAAAGGCCAATCAGAACGGTAGCTCGAACATTTTTGATGACATCGGCGAGGCCGAAGTTGGCATCGTTGGCGCGCGGCCAAGCGGAGAGACGGCTCTGCGGCTGTGCGTAGATGCGCTGTTCGAGCGTCAAATTTGTGCGGCCGGAATGCAATACGCCGTCTCGATTCACCATCCAGAGGCGGCTGCGGGCTTCTTCCTCGGAGAGCCCTTCCGTGACCATGGCGGCACGGAGGTAATCGGCGACGCCAGTGCTTGCTGCGCCAGCTCCGAAAAAAACGATCTGCTGATCGGGAAGTGCGGTTCCAGCGACGCGAATGGCGGATAGGATGGCTCCGAGCGCCACCGCGGCAGTGCCTTGAATGTCGTCATTAAACGTGAGCATTTGATCGCGGTAGCGATTGAGAATGGGCCGCGCGTGTACGCCGGAAAAGTCTTCCCACTGCAGGAGCGTCGAGGGAAGCACCTGCTTGACCGCCGTGACAAACGAGTCGATGAAGTCGTCGTACTCGGAGCCCGTCACGCGCGCGTGGCGCCAGCCTAGATATTCCGGGTCGCGCAGACGTTCTTCGTTGTTCGTGCCGACGTCGAGAACAATCGGCAACGTGCGCGCCGGATGGATTCCTCCAATCAGGGTGTAGAGCGAAAGCTTGCCGATAGGAATACCGAGGCCGCCGACGCCTTGATCGCCAATGCCCAGAATGCGCTCGCCGTCGGTGACCACGATGACGTCGACTTCAGGGCTTGGGTGGTTGCGCAGCAGCGCGGGAATGAAATGGCGCTGCGGATATGGAATAAAGAGGCCGCGCGGACGGCGATAGATGTGGCTGAACTCCTGGCAGCCCAGAGCGACGACGGGCGTGTAGACAATTGGCAGCATCTCATCAATGTGGTCGAGAAGCAGCCGGTAGAAAAGGACTTCGTTGGCGTCTTGAAGCTGGCGGAGATAAATGTGGCGCTCGAGATCATTCGATTTCAGTGAAAACGCCTGGTAGGCACGGCCGACCTGGTCGTCCAGCGATTCGATGACCGGCGGCAGCAAACCATTCAGGCCGAAGCTCTCGCGCTCGTCTTCGGTGAACGCGGTGCCTTTGTTCAGCGCGGGATTGTTGAGCAGATCCATGCCGCGCAAATGAACGGCGCGGGCGATGCTTTGCTGCGGCATGCTAGTCAGAGACATCGCGCAGAATTGTACCACTCCGATGCTATGAGAATGTGAAGCAACGCGATTGCTTGGAGAGGCCGAGGCGGCTAGGCTGGACAAAGACGGAACTTCATTGTTGAATGCATTGGCTTTGGGCGGAGAGTAGAAAGAGAGCGTCGAAAATGGCCGAACCGGAAGTAGACCTCAGCAAAAAATATGATGCGGTGATTATCGGATCGGGCGCAGCTGGAGGCATGGCCGCGCATGTGTTGACGACTCACGGGCTGCAAGTTTTGATGCTCGAAGCGGGAAAGAAATTGAACATCGAGCAGGAATTGCGCTCGATGGAATGGCCTTACGACAATCCGCACCGCGGAGGGCTTCCGCCGGGCTCGCATTCGCTGACGCACAATGAGTACACCATCCGACGGCCACCCTATGGTCCGGGCTTTGAAAAATCGAAAAATCTTTACAGTTATATCGGCAGCAGCGACTACATGAAGAATATCGTAGTCAACGAGCGCGACAATCCCTACACCGGAACGAATTACGCGTGGGTTCGCGCGCGATGTTTGGGCGGCAAAACAAATATTTGGGGACGGCTGGCGCTGCGGCTCTCCGATTACGATTTCAAAGCGAAAGATCGCGATGGATTCGGCGAAAACTGGCCGATCAGTTACAGCGACCTCGCTCCCTACTACGACAAGGTGGATTTGTATCTCGGCATTACCGGCGTGAAAGAAAATCTGCCGTATCTGCCGGACAGTATTTTTCAGCGCCCCACGAAATTGAGCTGCGCGGAAGTGACGCTCAAAGAAGGCATCGCGAAAATGGGGCGCGTGCTGACGCAGTATCGCGCGGGAGTGACGACCGACGGCTTGAAACACAATAAATACCGCAGCCGGTGCTACGGAAGGGGCGCCTGTTCGCGCAAAGGCGGCTGCGATATCCACGCGGCGTTCGATTCGCCGACGGGGCTGATTTATCCGGCGATGGACACGGGCAACATGACGTTGCGTACGAATTCGATCGCGCGCGAAATCACCGTCGATCCGCAGACGGGCAAAGCGTCCGGAGTGCACTTCACGGATTCGCAGACCATGAAGGACTACACGGTGCGCGCGAAAGTGGTGATTGTCGCGGCATCGACGCTCGAATCCGCGCGGCTTCTTCTGCTTTCCAAGTCGCGCCTCTTTCCAGATGGACTCGCCAACTCGAGCGGCCACGTTGGCCACAATTTTTGCGAACACATCATGGGGCCGTTCGTGGCGGGGCAGGCGACCGATCTTGTTGGGAAACCGCCGACGCTCGATGACGGGCGGCCGGGCAGCTTCTACCTGACGCGTTTCCGCAATCTCGCGGAGAAGCATCCGAAATTCATTCGCGGCTACGGCTTCGAGGGCGGCAGCGGAAGCAGCATGTTTCCGCCGGGCACGGACAATCCTGGTTTTGGCGCTTCGTTCAAGGAAGAAATCCGGAAGAATCAAGGTTCCTACATCGGCATGGGCGCGTTTGGCGAAGTGCTTTCGCGTTACGAGAATTTTGTCGATCTCGATCCGGTGGTGAAGGACAAGTGGGGCATACCGGCGCTGCGTTTTCACTACAAGTTTGGCGAGAACGAACACAACATGGCGAAGGACATGAAAGAGACGGCGCAGGAGATGTTCGAGGCGGCAGGGTTCAAGATTATTTTTGTGAGCGACCGTATTCTGACCGAAGGATGGTCGATCCACGAACTCGGAACGGCGCGAATGGGAAATGATCCGAAGACTTCCGTGTTGAATCAGTTTCAGCAGTCGCACGACGTGAAAAATTTGTTCGTGGTGGATGGCAGCGCATTCGTGAATGCCAGTTGTCAGAATCCCACGTGGACGATCATGGCGCTGTGCTGGCGCTCGTGCGATTACTTGGCGGATCAGATGGCGAAGAACGAGTTGTAGCGGAAGCGAAGTAATGATGTAACGAAGTAAGGAATAAGGACGGAAAGAAGGAGCGGCAACGGAGCCGCTGCAACAGGTTCGAGGAGGAAAAATGTCGGCGAAGAATCCTATCGATTTGAAGCAGGACCGGCGGCAGTGGTTGAAGACTTCGGCCACTGCGCTGGGCGCGGCGGTTTTGCCGTTGCCCGCAGCGGCGACCGAAGCGATGCAAGCGGAGCTTCAGGCGGCGCCACCGACGGCGACAAATTCGAGCAACGCCACAGGCGCGGAAGCCAAGCCGGGCGCGCGTTTTTTCACACCGGCGCAGCACACGCTCGTCGAAGAACTCTCGGAGACAATTATTCCCGCGGATAGCCACTCGGGCGGAGCGAAAGCGGCGAAGGTGGCCGATTTTATCGAACAGACTCTGCGGGAGAGCACGGACGATCAGCAGAAGACGACATGGCGCGAAGGGCTGCGACTGATCGAGGTGATGAGCGAACATTACAACGGAAAGTCGTTCGTCGCCGCGAGCCCGGAAGAGAGAATCGCAGTTTTACAGGTGCTTTCGGATAACGAGCAGCTGACTGAACTTCCCGAAGTGCAAGTTTTCCGCGAGCTAAAACATTTGACGGTGCGCGGCTATTACACAAGCAAGATCGGCATTCACGACGAATTGGAGTACAAGGGAAACCGCATACTTCAGGAGTTCGTTGGCTGCGGCGACCCAACGCCACCGACGACCTAGCACAAGAGGGCGGGCAAGCCCCGGCCCTGCAAGTTTATCGCGCCGGGGAACTTTACGCGTTGCCTGCGAGATACAACCCACTCAGCTGGTTATGGGTCGAGCTTACTGCCGCGGCTTCTGCTGCGCTTGCAATTCCTGGGCGCGCGCAACCAGCTTTTTGAGTTTGCCTTCGATGGAGGCGTCGCCGATGTGCTGGTCCTGAAGGACGCCGTCGGCATCGATAGTGAAGGTCTGGGGAATGGCTTTGACGGCGAACATGGTGGCGACGGGGCCGGTGAAGCCGCCATCACGATAATGAGTCCAAGTCATTCCGTTTTTCGCGACGAAGTCCTTCCACTTCTGTTCGTCGGAGTCAAGACTCACGCTGAGCACCACGAGCGGCTGGCCTTGAAATTTTTTCGCGATCTGCTGCATATGAGGCAGCGCCTCGCGGCAAGGGCCGCACCAGGTAGCCCAGAAATCGATGAGGACGACTTTTCCGGTTAAATCGTCGAGGGAAACATGCTGGCCATCCAGCGTATCGACGGCGAACGCGGGAGCCATCCTCGCGCGAGCCAACTCCGGTTCACCGATGAAGCGAAGGACGCGCTGGCGCTGCGGGTCGCCGACAGGCCTCATCTTCACATATTTTTCAAACTGGGCCTTGGCTGCATCGTCCTGCTTGAGGTGAGCGAGTGCCTTTCCATCGGCAAAAATCGCATCCGGGAAATTCGGACCGGCGGCAATGGCTTTCGTAAATTCCTCGTGAGCATGCGTAAAGAGTTCGTCCTTGCGCTTGTCCAGCGCTTCATCGAAGAGGACCAACCCAAGTTCAAAATGCGCAAGCGCGATGCTTTTGTCACCTTGCGCCTCGGCGACCATTTCCTCGGCAGCAAGCTGGGCGGTTTTCCATTCGTGTAGCTCGAGGCCGTATTGGATCATCTTCTTTTGGCAGGCGAAGCAGCGGCCATCGTCCTGTTTGTCCGCCTTTTTGAAACTATCGAGAGCAAAATCCACCCGGCGCTTGTGAACATCGTCCAGGGCTTCTTTGTAAGACTTTTGGGCCTTTTCGCTGGTAGGGCCCTCCGGGGTTGTTTGGGCGAAGAGTGGAGTGACGGAAAAAGCGAAGAGCCACAGGAGCCGGGGGAAGCGCATCGCTAGTCTCCTTCCGATGATCGAGAGAGAGTCTGCGAGGGGAGGCTATCACGAGTGCGAGGTATTGTGGGAGGGGTTGAGCAAAGCCAGAGCAAGAAGAAACGTAGGCGATCAGAGGGCTCGGGATTGGATCAGTTGCCTCCCTCCCCCCTCCCCTTTTTTCGTAAGTATGGATTCTAAAGGGTTTAACATATCCAGTAAGCCATTTAGAATGAACACTTATGGGGATTCTTTGGTGATTTTGAGCTGGATTATTGGGAGGTGATTTTGAGGCGGGGTTCGGGATTTTGAATCGGGGCGTGTTTCTAGGGAGTTGCAAGGGAGGGGGTAGAACAAAGTAGCGGATCAGACGTATCTTCTTATAGACAGCATCAAGACAAGAATGGGAGTAGAAGGATGTGGGGGAGACTGTCCGGTCGTGGGACGGGGATTCCCAAATACGGCCAGACCGGCAGCATGGCGAGATTGGCTATGTGCCGTAAAGCATTGACAAAGCGAGGGTTTAAGCGAATTCTGTTGGGCACGGGAGTTGCGCCTAAGAAGGGCTATAACGACTATGGACATCCAAAGACCATCCAACGCAAGGGCTAAGAAAATACGCCGAATTGCCTACGGCACGATCGCTCTGATGCTGCTCGGCGGCGTCACTTACGCGCTATCCAAGCTGAAGCCAGCCGCGCCATCTGTCGACCCGGGGACGATCTGGTCGGACACGGTAAAGCGCGGGCCGATGCTGCGCGAAGTGCGCGGGCTGGGGACGCTGGTCCCCGAGGACATTCGGTGGGTCGCGGCGCAGACGGATGCGCACGTGGATAAGTGGGTGCTGCGACCTCCGGCCATCGTCAAGCCAAACTCCATCATTATGGAATTGAGCGACCCGACGGTGCAGAAGGATGCAGTGGACGCGCAGTACCAGCTCAAGGGAGCGGAAGCGGATTACCAGAACCTAAAAGTGCAGGTGAACAGCGATTTGATGAGTCAGAAGGCCACGGAAGCGTCCGTGCGCAGCGACTATATGCAGGCGAAAATTCAGCACGATACGGACGTGAAGCTGGTAAAAGAAGGGCTCACGTCCGTGCTTATTGAGCAGAAGTCGCGAGTGACAGAAGAGCAGCTGAAGATTCGCATGGAGCTGGAAGCCGAACGCACGAAAATCGCGTCGGATTCGGCGAGCGCAAAGCTCCTTGCACAACAGGCCAAAGTCGAACAGATGAAGGCGCTCTACGGGTTGAAGATGAGCCAGGTAGAGGCACTGCACGTGCGCGCTGGAATTGACGGAGTGCTGCAGCTACTGCCGGTGGATGTTGGGCAGCATGTGACTCCGGGAATGAACCTGGCACGCGTAGCCGATCCGAAGAAGCTCCGAGCGGAAGTGAAGATTGCGGAGACGCAGGCAAAAGATGTGGTGCCGGGACAAAAGGCGTCCATCGATACGCGCAACGGAATCGTGAACGGGCATGTGTCGCGCGTCGATCCTTCGGTGATCAATGGAACGGTGACGGTAGACGTAACGATTGATGATCCCCTTCCCCCTGGCGCGAGGCCGGATTTGAGCGTGGATGGAACGATCACGCTAGAGAATTTGAAGGATGTGCTGTTTGTCGGCAGGCCGGTGCACGGACAGTCCGACAGCACAATTGGCCTCTTCAAGGTCGTCGACGATGGCGCGGAGGCCGTGCGCGTAAACGTGAAGTTAGGACGGAGTTCCGTCAACACGATCGAAATCCTGGATGGGTTGAAAGTGGGCGACAAGGTGATTTTGTCCGACATGTCAGCATGGGACGCTTTCGACCGCATTCGCCTGAAATAATGGCGGCTTCGGCGCCAGCGGGTGGCTGGCGGCCTGGTCATGAACGAATTCTGGTTCTGGTTGCTCTCATTCCATAGACGGCATTCCTGGTTTCTTGCGGAGGCCCAGTGCAGACTCTCTGGCAAGACATTCGCTACGGGTTGCGAATGCTGGGGAAGAATCCGGGGTTCACCATTGTTGCCGTTGCCACGCTGGCCCTCGGCATCGGCGCAAATACCGCGATATTCAGCTTAGTGAATGCAGTGATGCTGCAGTCGCTGCCGGTGCGCCATCCCGAGCAGTTGGTGGTGCCGCGCTGGTCGGCGCACAGCTGGCCCCAGAATACGGGGACAAGCAGCTTCGGAGATTGCAGGAGCCAGAATCGGGACAAGCCGGGGGCGAACTCGGGTGGGTGTTCACTTTCTTATCCGATGTTCAAAGAGATCCGGGCGCAGAAGGATCTATTTTCGAATGTCGCGGCGTTTGCTGGTCCAGCAGAGCTGGACTTGAGTGGGAATGGTCCCGCGAGCATGGCCCGCGGAGAACTCGTCTCGGGAAATTATTTTCAGACGCTTGGCGTGAGCGCTGCGATGGGAAGAACGCTGGGGCCTTCGGACGAAGAGCTGGGCGCAGCGCCGGTGGTGGTTCTGAATTATGGGTATTGGCAGAGCGCGTTTGGCGGGTCTGCAGCGGCGATCGGAAAAACAATTCGATTGAACAGTGTGGCTTTCACGATTGTTGGCGTGACGGATCCGGGATTTACAAGGTTGACGCCCGGCAAGACGCTCGATATGTGGCTGCCGCTTACGCAGCTTGTGCCGCTGGGGCTTCGGTGGGGTGGCCGGTCGCTGGAGGCGCGGAATTGGTGGCTGACGCTGGTGGGGCGGTTGAATCCGGGGATGGCGCCGGGCCGGGCGGAGGCGGCGCTGAGCCTGCTGTTCCGCAACGAAGTTTTGCACGGCGAGAAGCCTGCCATGAAAGAAGCCGACGACCCGAAAGTTTTGCTGGTGCCCGCGCAGAACGCTCTCACAGGATTTCGCGCAAATTTTGGAGAGCCGTTGTATTTGCTGCTGGCAGCGGTGGGCATCATATTGTTGATTGCGTGCGCAAACGTCGCCGGATTGATGCTGGCGCGCGCGACGGCTCGGGAAAAAGAGATGGCGGTGCGGCTGGCGCTGGGGGCGGGGCGCGGGCGCGTGATTCAGCAGCTTTTGACGGAAAGCGTGATGCTTTCGTTGGCCGGGGCGGCGCTAGGAGTGCTCGTGGCGTTCTGGGGCGCAACGGGACTGGCGGAATTTCTTGCGGCGAATTCGTATCATCCGTTCAAGCTGGATTTGCAGCCGGATGCGCGAGTGCTGTTGTTTACCATCGGAGTAGCCCTGCTGACAGGCATTGGATTTGGATTGGCACCGGCGTTTCGAGGGACGCGGATCGATGTGGCACCGACGCTCAAGGAAAATGCCGGAAGCCTCTCGGCGGCGAGGAATGCGGGTGGGAGGCGGTTCGGACTGGGAAGTTCGCTGGTGGTGGCGCAGGTGGCGCTTTCGATGGTGGTTTTGATTGGCGCGGGGCTTTTGTTGCGTACGCTGGAGAAGGTGAAGAGCATCAACCCTGGCTTTGATACGAGGAATGTCCTGCTTTTTTCGGTTGATCCCACGCTTGCGGGATACAAGGAAAACAACATTCAGAACATTTACGACGACCTGACGCGGCGGCTTGCGGCGTTGCCGGGAGTTGTGTCCGCGAGCTATTCCTCGGACGCGCTTTTGGATGGCGGGCTTTGGACTGAGGACTTAAAGATCGAGGGGCAAAAAGGAAACGACACGGTCGAAGTGCAGATGCTGGCAGTGGGGCCGGAGTTTTTCGAGACGATGCGCATAGGGCTGGTGGCGGGAAGGACTTTGAGCGCCGCGGACATGCGTTCGAAACAGAATATGGCGCTCGTGAATCAGGCGTTCGTGCGGAAATATCTTGAGTCGAGAAATCCGCTGGGCCTTCATTTTGGCGGTGGGGATCCCGGAGAAAAGCTGGATAAGGAAATTATCGGCGTGGTGGCGGACACGAAGTACGACGACATGCGTAAGGCGGATGAACCGACGGCGTATGTTGCGCTGAAGAATGGGCAACTCACGTTTGCGTTGCGGACGGCGAGTGCGCCGGGGACGCTGATTCCCGGGGTGCGGAAGACCGTCAACGAAGTCGACAGCAACTTGCCGGTGTTTGGCGTGCGGACACAGACGCAGACGATCGATCGTTTACTTTTCAATGAGCGGCTGGTGGCGCGACTGTCTTCCCTTTTTGGCCTGCTCGGATTGCTGCTGGCTTGTATCGGGCTGTATGGCCTGTTGTCTTATGAAGTGGCGCGGCGGACGCGGGAGATCGGGATTCGCGCGGCGTTGGGCGCGCAAAGGCGGGATGTGTTGCAAATGGTGCTACGGGAAGGCTTGGTGCTGATTGTAGTCGGGTTGGTCGTGGGAGTTTTGGCGGCTTACGGCGCTACGCGCTTTTTGCAAACTTTGCTTTTTGGCGTTCGTGCGACCGATCCGCTGACGTTTGCGGCGGTGTGCGGCCTGCTGGTCGCGGTGGGAGTTTTGGCGTGTTACATCCCGGCGCGGCGGGCGACGCGCGTGGATCCCATGGTGGCGTTGCGTTATGAATAGAATTTGCAGGAGTGAGCTCGGATCGATTGGGGGATTGTGGTGTTGATGTTCTGGCAGGACTTGCGTTACGGGCTTCGAATGCTGGCGAAGCGGCCGGGCTTTTCCGCCATAGTCATTCTCACGCTGGCATTGGGGATCGGAGCGAACACGGCGATTTTCAGCGTGGTGAGCGCCGTGCTGCTTCGGCCGCTTCCCTTCCCGCAACCGGACCGGCTTGTGGACCTCTATCGCGTGGACTCCCGAACAGGAGAAAAATCGCGGGCGCAGAGTTATCCCGACTTCGCCGACCTGCGGGCGCAGAGCAAGTCCCTCGAAGCCGCGGCAGCTTATGACGGATCCTCCACAACAATGACGGGCATGGGCGATCCCCTTCGCCTGACAATGGGAATTTTTTCGGCGGACATGTTCAAGGTGCTGCAAGTTCGGCCAATACTTGGCCGCGAATTCACGACGGAGGAAGATAAACCCGGCGCGCATGTTGCTATTTTGAGTTACCACTTGTGGAAAATGCGGTTTGGCGGCGATCCAAAGATAACAGACAAACAAATCGTGCTGGATGGCAAACCCTACGTCGTGGCTGGAGTCATGCCGGCGGAGTTTCAGTTTCCCGTGGACTCAGAGCCCATAGACCTTTGGGTGACGATTGCGGTGGAGGGAGTGGACAGCCAGTCGGAGCGCGGGTCGCATTTTCTGGGAGTCATTGGAAGACTCCGCGATGGGGCAACGCTCGCGGCGGCTAACGCGGAAACCACAGAGATCAGCGCCCGTCTCGGAACGCAGTATAAGGACACGAACAGCCATTGGCGGATGGCATTGCAGCCGGAGTTGGAAGAGTTGGTTGGGGACGTGCGCCCGGCTTTGCTGTTGGTTCTGGGTGCAGTTGGATTTCTGCTGCTGATCGCATGCGCAAACGCCGCGAATCTCCTGCTCGCTCGCGCCGCGGGAAGGCAGCGAGAGATGGCCATTCGCGTGTCTCTCGGCGCGGGGAAAAGCCGCATCCTCACGCAACTCTTGACGGAAAGCGTGCTGCTTTCCCTAGCAGCCGGAGCGCTTGGCCTGCTGCTGGCCGTCTGGGGAACGGCCGCTCTTGCGAACCTGCCGTCGTTGGGGATTCCGCGGCTGGCTTCGGCGGGTGTGGATGGTCGTGCACTTGTTTTCACCGTGGCCTTGTCTTTGTTCACGGGCGTCCTTTTCGGCCTCGCACCCGCCCTCCACGCTTCCCGTTTCAACTTGTTTCGCTCACTGAAGGAAGGAGGCCGCACAGCGACCGAAGGTGTAGGCCACTCGCGACTACGCGCGATCCTGGTGATCTCGCAAGTGTCGCTCGCCGTAGTTCTGCTGATTGGTGCAGGCCTGCTCATGGAGAGCGTGTACCACCTACTGCATGAATCTCCGGGATTTGAGCCGCGGGGAGTTATGGCATTTAATCTCGATTTGCCAGACTCGCGCTACGGTAAGCCGGAGCAGTCAGCGGATTTCTTCCGCGATTTGCTTGGCCGAATCCGCGCGGTTCCCGGCGTAACGGCTGCCAGCGCCGTGCTTCCCTTGCCACTCTCCGGCGATTCCATGCGGACTTCCTTTGAAATTGAAGGCAGGCCGATGGCCAAGAGCGATTTGCCGGGCACAAACATTCGCGCTGTGGGCCTGGATTATTTTCAAACGATGCGCATTCCCCTTTTAGCCGGGCGCGAATTCGACGCCCGCGACGACCGGCATGCCCCTCACGTCGTCATCATCAATCAGACGCTGGCGCGGAGATTCTTTCCAAATGAGAACCCCATCGGGAAGCGACTCAAGCCGGGCATGTCCTCCGGAAAAACGGACTCCATGTGCGAGATCATCGGAGTCGTGAGCGACGTCAAGCACAGAAGGTTGTGGCTCCCAGATGATCCCGAGTCGTATGTTCCCTACGACCAGAACGCCATTGGGGGCATGAACATCGTGGTGAGGTCCGCGGGCGATCCGATGACGCTTCTCCCAGCGTTAAGAGCGCAAGTGCAGGCCCAGGATCCCGAGCTTCCCATTTATAAAACACAACGAATGGAAGACTATGTGGCCGCGTCTGTTGCCCAACGGCGGTTTACCAGCTTGCTTTGCTCGATCTTTGCCGTCGTGGGCCTGCTACTCGCGGTTGTCGGACTCTTCGGAGTGATGTCTTACAGTGTGGCACAGCGCACGCATGAAATCGGTGTGAGGGTGGCCGTCGGCGCCGCCAAAAGTGACATATTGCGACTCATTCTCAAGGAAGGAATGGGAATTACGCTCCTGGGTGTCGGCTTCGGATTGCTTGGGGCGCTCGGTCTCGCCAGCATCGTAAAGAGCCAGCTTTTTGGAGTGAAAGCGACGGATCCGGTGACGTTCCTCGGAGTGGTGGCAGGGCTGGGGGTTGTTGCAGTAGTGGCGTGTTACATACCGGCGCGGAGGGCGACGCGCGTGGATCCGATGGTGGCACTGAGATATGAATAGTTTCGAAATGGGGGAGGATTGGGGGAACCATTGAGCCAGGCATTGCGTATTCCCTGTTACAGAGGATGGCGTCCCGTGCTCCTGACCTATTGCGGGTTTGTACGTCCAATACGAGGAGTGGTGCAGGTTGCCAGGTCTCTGGGTGCCTCAGCGGTTGGGAATCAGCGGCTTGCGAAACCGCAGAGCGGGTACCGGTACTCGAATGGGGTGGCGAGCGGTGCGTCTTTGGTAGCTTTTGGCGATAAGTTGCGATTCGAGAGAAGCGCGCGGGTGAGCGCGTAATGCTGAACCTGTGGAAAGACATCACCTTTGGGCTGCGGATGCTGGCGAAGAGCCCTGGCTTCACGGCGATTGCCGTGATTACGCTGGCATTGGGCATTGGCGCGAATACCGCGATCTTCTCTCTGATGAACCAAGTCTTGCTGAGGCAACTGCCCGTTAGGAATCCCAACGAATTGGTCATTCTACGATCGCCCGGGCCGCAGACGGGCCACGTCTCGACCGACGGCGATTCCACGGAGTCTTTTTCCTACCCGATGTACAAAGGGCTGCGGGACACCAATTCCGTTTTCTCGGGAATACTGGCGCGGTATGGCTTTGCCGCCAGCGTCGCGAATCATGGCCAGACCGACAGAGCGACCGGAGAAGTCGTGTCCGGGAACTACTTTGAGGTTCTGGGAGTGCAGCCGGCGATGGGGCGCGTGTTCAGCCAGGATGATGACAGAGTGCCGTCTGCTGAGCCCTACGTTGTGCTGAGTTATTCGTACTGGAAGCGGCATTTTGGTGGCGACCCCAGCGTCTTGAACAAGGTGCTGCTCATTAACAATGTGGAGATGACCGTTGTGGGCGTGGCGCAGGCGGGATTCACCGGCGTACAGGTGGGCAGAACGCCGGACCTGTATGTGCCCATGATGATGACGCCGCTGATGACGGAGTACGGCGAGACGCTCGATGGCTGGAACGATTACTGGATGACGCTGCTGGCACGGCGGAAGCCGGGCGTTTCTGAGAAGCAGGCGGAAGCAGGAATCAATGCCGCGTATAAGCCGCTGCTGGAAGAGCAACTCCCACAGATCAAATCGAACTGGACCGAAAAAAAGCGGCAACTATTTTTGGACAAAAAAATCGCATTGTCTGCCGGCGGCAACGGTCGAACGGTGCTGCAGCGGGACTCTGGCGGGCAAATCATCACGCTGTTCGTGATGGTGGGCCTGGTGTTGCTGATCGCGTGCACGAATGTGGCAAATTTGCTGCTGGCGCGAGGCGCGGGCCGGCAGCGCGAATTTGCGATTCGAACGGCTATGGGCGCCAGCCGCGCCCGGATGATCCGGCAACTGCTGATGGAAAGTCTGCTCTGCGCCGTTGGCGGCGGTGCGACGGGCATTCTGCTGGGCACCTGGTTGATGAGGATTCTGACGCCCATCGTGGTGGCGAACGCGGGCATTCATGGGTTGAGCGATAGCTTGGACAAAGGCGTTTTAGGATTTGGGATCGCGGTGACGCTGATTTCAGGGATTTTCTTCGGACTCATCCCGGCGTGGCGCGTAACGCGTATGGGCATTTCCGACGTGATCAAGGACCAAGGCTCAACCTCCTCCGCCAGTCAGACTCACGTCGGATTCCGCAAGCTGCTCGTAGCGGGACAAGTCGCGTTCACCATGCTGCTGCTCACGGGCGCCGGGCTCTTTGTGCACTCGCTTTGGAACCTGCGAAATCAGGATCTCGGCTTGAAACCGGATCATGTCATCACGTTCTCGATTCAACCGGCATTGAACGGGTATGACACGCCGCGCTCAATTGCGCTCTTTGATCAATTGCGTGCGCGGCTGGCCGCGATACCGGGCGTGCGTTCCGTCGGCTCAGGCGACGTTCCCACACTAACGGGCGACGATGAAGGCAGCAACATCACAGCCGAAGGTGGAATGCAGGCGCAGCTTCCCGAAGAGCTGCAAGACGTGGATCACCTGAGTATCAGCCCGAATTATTTCTCGACGCTCGGCGTGCCACTTCTCGCCGGCCGCGAACTGACCGAAGTGGATGGAGCAACGGCGCCAAAAGTGGCGGTGGTCAGCGAGGCCATGGCCAAGCGATTTTTCCCAAATCGAAACGCGGTTGGCCTTCACTTTGCGTTTGGCGGCGGAATCAAAACCGTGCCCGACATTCTGATTGTGGGCGTGGTCAAAGACGTAAAGCAGGAGCATGTCAGCAGCCCGCCGCAGCCGTACGCGTACATTCCCTATGCACAGAGACCGAAGCTTAGGGAAATGACTTTTTACTTGCGTTCGGAGCGCGATCCCCTTTTGCTGGCCTCGGGCCTGCAAGACGTGGTCCGGCAGATGGACGCGAATCTGCCCATGTTCGACCTCAAGACCATGGAACGCGTGGTGGAAGAAGATTTGTTTTCGGCGCGAATGATCGCCGTGCTTTCCGCGGCCTTCGCCGGTCTGGCGGCATTGCTGGCGGCGCTGGGGATTTATGGCGTGCTTGCGTATGTAGTTGTGCAGCGCACGCGAGAGATTGGCATTCGCATGGCGCTGGGAGCTGTCGCCGGGCAGGTGCGCTTGCTGATTGTGAAGGAGGTCGGCACCATGGTGCTGATCGGCGTGGGCGTGGGGCTGCCGCTGGCGTATGGACTCGCGCGATTCAGCGAGTCTATGCTGTACGGCGTGCACGCCGGTGATCCCGCCGTCTACGCCTTGGGATTGGTTTTGATCGGAGCGATCGCGCTTGCAGCGTGCTTTATTCCAGCGCGGCGCGCCACGCGCGTCGATCCGCTGGTGGCGCTGCGCTATCAATGATGGAACGATTTTCGGCAGGTTTTTCGGCAGTCGGGCACGGTAAAAGCGAATTTGCAGCATGAGTTTCAAGACTAAAACTGGTTAAGGAGACGAAATGTCAGACGCACCTACACTCATCAAAATGGAAGGCGTAAAGAAAGTCTTCTACACGGACGAAGTGGAGACGCACGCGCTTGAGGAGATCCACCTCGAGATCAAGAAAGGCACGTACATTTCCATCGCGGGGCCATCGGGCTGCGGCAAATCGACACTGCTCTCGATCCTGGGCCTGCTCGACTCGCCGAGCGATGGGAGCTACATGCTGAACGGTCAACCCGTCGGCAAGCTGACGATCAGCGAGCGCACACGCATTCGCAATCGCGAGATCGGCTTCATCTTCCAGGCGTTTAACCTGATCGGCGACCTCACGGTGTATGAGAACGTCGAGCTGCCGTTGACGTATCGCGGCACCAGTTCCGCGGAGCGCAAGCAAAAGGTGCAGAACGCGCTCGAGCGCGTCGGCATGGCGCACCGCCTGCGGCACTACCCCTCACAACTCTCCGGCGGTCAACAGCAGCGCGTTGCTGTGGCTCGCGCTTTGGTCGGCGATCCACTCATCCTGATGGCTGACGAGCCGACTGGTAACTTGGACTCGAAAAACGGCGAAGCCGTCATGGAATTGCTGCGCGACTTGCACCGCAACGGCGCCACCGTTTGCATGGTGACGCACGACCAGCGCTATGCAAACTTCGCCGAGCGCACCATTCACCTCTTTGACGGCCGCATCGTCGAAGAAACGAAGGAAGCTGGAGTTACCGCGTAAAAGCGTCCGGCGAAAGAAGGCGCTCCATGGGAACCATCGGGCAGGACATCCGCTATGGTGTGCGGATGCTCGTCAAGCACCGGCTTACGACGATTGTGTGCGTAGCAGCGCTGGCGCTGGGCATCGGAGCAAATACGGCGATGTTCAGCGTTGCCGAGGCATTCTTACTACGGCCCGTTCCCTTCGACAACGCGGATAAATTTGTTGCCCTGGTGGACGCGCGACCGGGGCAAAACATCGACATGAATTCGGTCTCGCCTGCGACTTACTTTGAATGGCGGGAACAGGCCCGCTCCTTTGAAGAAATGGGAGCTTACCGGTGGGATGCCTTGAATCTCACCGGCGAAGGTGAGCCTGAGAAAGTTCAAGGGTTCCAGGTAACCGCGAATTTTTTCAACCTTCTTGGCGTTCATCCGCGGATGGGCCGCACGTTCTTACCCGAAGAGGAACAACGTGGCAAGGATCAGGAGATCGTGCTTAGCTCCGGCTTGTGGGAACGCCGGTTCGCATCCGATCCGAACATTCTAGGCAAGAGCGTCAAGGTATACGGCAAGACCTTCACGATTGTTGGAGTGATGGGCAAGGGATTTGATTATCCCAAGCCGGCCGAAGCGTGGGTGCCGCTTTCGTTCGATGTGAAAGAGCGCGCCGTTCGCGATCAACGGCAGTTGTGGGTGTTGGCCCGGCTGAAGCCGGGAGTTAGCTTCGCGCAAGCTTCCGCTGAGATGCACACCATCACGGCGCGCCAGGCCGAGGCGTTTCCCGATGTTTACACCGGTTGGAATCTGCAGGCGATGCCGCTAAGCCAATTTGCCACGGGCGATCTCACGCGGCAGTTCACGTTTTTGTTGCTTGGTGCAGTGGGGTTCGTACTGCTAATCGCCTGCGCGGACGTAGCCAACGTGCAGTTTGCCCGGGTGACGGGTCGCCATAAGGAACTGGCTGTGCGCACGGCCATGGGAGCCAGCCGGAGCCGTATCATCCGCCAACTGCTGACCGAGAGCGTCCTGCTGTCGCTGACGGGAGCGGCGTTCGGCCTTGTTATCGCAGAGTGGTGGGTGTCCCTGATCGTGAGTCACATGCCGCCGGAAGTGGCGAGATTCATTGCCGGCTGGTACACGATAAGCCTTGATGCCAACGCGTTTTTGTTTACGCTGGCAATAGCGGTGGTCAGCGGCATTGTTTCCGGGATTGCGCCTTCCTGGCTGCATTCACAAACAAATATCAGTGAGACTCTGAAAGAGAGTGGCCGCGGAGCGAGCAGCGGTCGCGCACGCCACCGTTTGCGAAGCGTCCTCGTAATCGCAGAGATTGCTCTGGCTCTCGTGCTTCTGGTGGGAGCCGGGCTGCTCGTCAAGAGCTTCCACGCGCTGCTCAGCGTTCACGAAAACTATCACCCGGAATCGGTGCTGACGCTAACCCTGAGCCTGCCGGATGATCAATATGCTCAAAAACCCGGGCGCGTAGCATTCCATGAACAAGTGCTGCAACGCCTTGCCGCGATTCCGCGGGTAGAATCGGCCGCGCTCGCCACTTCAGTGCCGTATGCGAACGGGGGCGGCGCGGATTTGAATATCTTCACGATCGAAGGTCGCGCGCCGCAAGAGCGCGGCGAAATGAACACGTCGATTGTCGAGACAATCAGTCCGAATTACATCCGCTTGATGAATGTAGGTCTGCGTGCGGGCCGGGAATTGAGCAATTCCGATGCTGACGGAACACTTCCGGTTGCGGATATCAGCCGAGTGCTGGCGGCGCGCTATTTCCCCGGGGAAAATCCCATCGGACAGAAGATCAGGATTGGAAAGGCGGACGGGGACAGCCCGTGGATGACGATCGTGGGGATCGTGGACGACGTCCACTACAGCTGGATCAACAAGCAAGAATTGCCTACCATCTACCGCAGCTACCGTCAGGCGCCTCCGACGTACACTTCCCTGGTTTTGCGGACTAAGGGCGATCCCGTAAATTTTATTCCGGCGGTGCGAAGCCAAATTGCGGCGGTCGACCCAAATCTGCCGCTCTTTGACGTCAAGCCATTCGACAAGGTCATCACCGATTCAATTGTCGGCATTGCTTACGTTGCTGCGATGATGGCAATCCTTGGGATCATCGCATTAGTCCTAGCTTCGGTCGGAATTTATGGGGTGATGTCCTACTCCGTCGGGGAGCGCACACATGAGATCGGGGTGCGCATGGCGATGGGGGCGACATCTAATGACGTTCAGAGACTGATCCTGAGAAACGGTTTGTTCCTCACCTTAGTCGGCATGGCCATCGGTTTGCCGGTCGCTTTAGGGCTTGCCTATGCTCTTTCGAGCCTCCTCTTCGGCGTCAAGGTTGCTGACCCACTTGCCTTTGTGGGATTGCCCTTGCTGCTGGCCGGGGTCGCAACGGTCGCCTGCTATCTCCCCGCGCGGCGAGCCGTGCGCCTGGATCCACTCGCCGCACTGCGCTACGAATGAAGACTGGCGGCTGCCGGGTGCCCTGTTATCGGTAGTTTTGTTCTGGTGCAGGTGGCGGAGGCTTTGATTGCCTGCCTGCCGCACGGGCACGGCTGGATTTAAGTGTGATAGTCTCGAAACGGAATAGGGATTCGGGCGTTATCTGAATAGCGCCCAAGGAGCGAGAGTGGAACCACTGATTCAGTTGCGTAACATGGAGAAGGTTTACGAGGCGGGCGGTAGCAAGTTTTATGTCTTGCGCCGGGTGTCGCTGGAGATTCAGCCGGGCGAGTTTGTCACCTTTATGGGCCCTTCGGGAGCGGGCAAGTCGACGCTGCTCAGTATTATCGGAATGCTCGATGGATCCTGGACGGGCGAATATTATTTCAATGGCGAGGCGGTTCATCGGCTCAACGTCAAAAAGCGCAATGAGCTTCATAAAGCAAACATTGGCTTCGTTTTTCAAAGCTACCACCTCATCGACAACTTGACGGTGTTCGAGAACCTCGAGATCCCCCTTTCCTACAAAAACGTGCCGCACAAAGAGCGTGTCAGTCTCGTCTGCGACATTCTCGACCGCTTCAATATCGTCGGCAAAAAGGACTTGTTCCCCAACCAGCTTTCCGGGGGCCAGCAACAGCTCGTAGGTGTCGCACGCGCCGTGATTCAGAGCCCTAAGCTGATTCTAGCCGACGAGCCCACGGGCAACCTGCACTCCGCGCAAGGTGAAGAAATCATGGAGCTTTTCCGCAAGCTGAATGAAGCCGGTACAAGCATTATCCAGGTGACGCACTCCGAGAGGAACGCCGCCTACAGCCATCGGGTCATTCAGCTGAAGGACGGCTGGGTGGTCAGCGAGACCAGCACGGCGGCGCGAGTCGGCTAACGGGCAGGGGAATTCAGATCAAGATTTTATCGGACGCTGTCCGTTGCAGATGCCGGAACAGATCTGGCAGGGTAAGGCATTGAATTCGTTGCATCTATGTAGCGTCCCAAAATAGTTTTACGAAAAATAGTTTTACGAAAATATGTATTTAACTGGTCCCGTTAAATACAGAGTGTTCAGGGATTGAGACTATCTTCCGACTCGAATGAAAAACCCTACCATTCATCCCTATCGCGTCCTTGTGGCCGACGATCAGGCCGACATCCGCGACGCGCTCCGCCTGTTGCTCAAGCGAGAGAACTACGAGACGCAGTCGGCGGCCTCCCCCGCCGAGGCTCTTGCTGCGATTGAGTCGCGCGAGTTCGACGCAGTCCTCATGGATTTGAACTACGCGCGGGACACGACATCCGGGCAGGAAGGTCTCGATTTGCTGAGCCGCATCCAGGCGGCGGATGCGACGCTGCCGGTGATTGTCATGACCGCCTGGAGCAGCGTGGAAATTGCGGTCGAAGCGATGCGGCGGGGCGCTCGCGATTTTATTCAAAAGCCGTGGGACAATGCGCGGTTGCTGTCCATTCTGCGGACGCAGATCGATCTGCGAAACGCGTTGCGCCAAGCGTCGCGGCTTGAGGCAGAGAATCGCTTGCTGCGCGCCGAATCGCGTCCCACGCTCATCGCGGAGGCGCCGGTGATGCAGCCGGTGCTCGACGTCATTGGGCGAGTAGGTCCATCGGACGCCAGCGTGCTCATTACCGGCGAACATGGCACGGGTAAAGAAGTCGTGGCGCAAACGTTGCACGCTCTCTCGCAGCGCGCGGGCAAGCCCATGGTTACCGTAAACGCGGGCGGCCTCTCCGACGGACTTTTCGAAAGCGAGCTCTTTGGCCACGTGAAAGGCGCTTTCACGGATGCGCGCAACGATCGAGTCGGACGATTCGAACTTGCCGAGGGCAGCACGCTTTTTCTCGACGAAATCGCGAACGTACCGCTGAATCTGCAGGCAAAGCTTTTGCGGGTACTGGAAACGGGCGAAATGGAACGCGTTGGTTCCTCTTCGACGCGGCGCGTAAACGTCCGCGTCCTGGCGGCTACAAACGCCGACGTGAATTCCGAAGCGGCCTCTGGGCGATTTCGTCAGGACCTTTTATTTCGCTTGAATACCATCGAGATTCATCTTCCGCCGCTGCGCGAACGCCGCGAGGATATTCCTTTGCTAGCGCACCATTTTCTTCGTGGCTATGCGCAACGCTATCGCAAAAGCATTTCGGGGTTCGATCCCGGCGCGACGCAGCTCCTGCTCGAGCATCCCTGGCCGGGAAATGTGCGCGAGCTCGATCACGCGGTGGAGCGCGGAGTGCTGCTCGCGCAGGGACAACTCGTTCGGTCCGCCGATCTCGGACTGCGCACAGGCCCGGCGGGCGGCACCATGCGGCTCGAGGAAATGAGCCTCGATGAAGTCGAGCGGCACCTGATCCAGCGCACGCTCTCGCGCCATGACGGAAACGTCAGCCAGGCTGCAAAGGCGCTTGGGCTGAGCCGCAGCGCAATGTATCGCCGGCTACAAAAACACGGATTGGAATGAGACGCTTGACGTACGAACGTCGCATCCAGCTTCTGGCGCTGGCGGCGGGATTGCCCGGATCGCTGATTGCGCTGATTCTCCTCTGGAATGGCCAGTATTCCTCGCGAACCGCCTGGACCCTGACGTTTCTTATCGTGAGTCTGTGGGTAGGGTTCGCGCTTTCCTTGCGGCACCGCGTAGTCTTCTCTCTGCAAACGCTATCGAATCTGCTTTCGGCGATGCGCGAACAGGATTTCTCGTTCCGCGCGCGCGACGCTCGCAGCGACGATGCCCTCGGCGAAGTCATGCTGGAAGTGAATGCGCTGAGCGAAACGCTTCGTTCGCAACGGTTGGGAGCGCTCGAAGCGACAGGGCTTCTTCGAACGGTGATGGAAGAAATCGACGTCGCGATTTTCACGTTTGACAACCATAGGCAGTTGCGACTCGTGAATCGCGCGGGCGAGCGGTTGCTCTCGAGGCCAAGCGAAAGGCTGCTGGGCTTCACGGCCGGTGAACTTGGGCTTGAAGCGTGCCTCGAAGGTGAGCCGGCGCGCACCATGGAACTTAGTTTTCCGGGAGGCTCGGGCCGCTGGGGCGTGCGCCGCGGGTCTTTTCGTCAAGGCGGTTTGCCGCATGATCTGATTGTTCTCAGCGATCTAAGCCGCACGCTGCGCGACGAAGAGCGGCAAGCCTGGCAGCGGCTCATCCGCGTGCTGGGGCATGAACTGAACAATTCTCTGGCGCCAATTCAATCCGTAGCACAGAGCCTGGAGAGCGGACTAGCGGGAACGGCCAGCGTGCCAGAACTACAAGGTAGTGCTGCGGCCTCGATGATGGAGGACATGCGTCACGGCCTGGGCATCATTCGGTCTCGCACAGAAGCGCTGGGCCGGTTCATGGCTGCTTACGCGAGGCTCGCGCGGCTTCCGCAGCCGACACTCGCTCCGGTGAATGTGACGGAATGGATCACGCGCGTGGCCAAGCTGGAATCGCGAGCTAAAGTGAAGCTGGAGAAGGGTCCTCCGCTGGTGATTTCCGCGGACGCGGATCAGCTCGAACAGTTGTTGATCAACCTCGTTCACAACGCCGTAGACGCCGCGCATGAAACAGGAGGCGGAGTAAAGTTAACCTGGACTCGGTACAGCTCTTACCTGGAAGTGTCCGTTCTCGATGAAGGCCCGGGAATTTCCAACACGGCAAACCTCTTTGTTCCCTTTTTCACCACAAAACAAGGAGGCTCAGGAATCGGACTCGTCCTCAGCCGCCAGATTGCGGAAGCCCATGGCGGCACCTTGACACTGCAAAATCGCCGCGACGGACGCGGCTGCGAAGCAAAATTGCGCCTGCCAATCTGAGCAGGATTCTTCCCAACGAGAATCGCTATTCGCAAAAGTAGCACGCGGCACAGAGCGATCGACTGGGTTACTGGCACTGGTGAACGTTGACGCGCAGCCGGGGACACCCGGGCGCACGATCCATCCTCACAAAATCTTTAGATTGGTTTCACCACTTTCTAAGGCGGTCGCAGATAAATTGTCTTGTCACCGCAAAGTCGCGAGACTGAACCCCGTCCATGCCTGCACTGGGGAAGTGCGTCCAGCGAAACAAGGTCTGGGTTACTATGCTTAGCGCCAGTAGAACGAGCGCCGCTGCATGGCCTCCCTTGGCGGTGACAAGCGAGTAGCGGCAAAGGAGAAAAGTGTGAGGGATTTGGTTTTCACTTTAGTGACTATAGGTTTCTTGCTCGTCGCAATTGGCTATTTGCGCGGTTGTGAACGGCTGAAGTAAGGCGGAGATTCTCCATGCTCGAAAATGTGGTCCTCATACTCATCACTTTGCTTCTCTTTGGCTATTTGATGTACGCACTCCTCAAACCGGAGAATTTCTAGCATGACGGCCAATGGGTGGTTTCAAATCGGACTCTACGTGCTGGTGCTGTTTCTCATCACCAAGCCGATCGGAATTTTTCTGGCGCGCGTGTTCGAACGCGAGAAGACTTTTCTCGATCCCGTCCTGCGTCCCTTGGAAAGGGTGATTTACCGGCTTTGCGGTGTTGATGAAAACAAGGAAATGCGGTGGACGGAATACGGTACCACGATGCTGGTGTTCAGCGCCTTTTCGTTGATTCTGCTCTATCTCTTTGAGAGGGTGCAGTATTGGCTGCCGTGGAATCCGCAGCGGCTCGCCAACGTGCCTCCCGATCTGGCCTGGAACACGGCAGTCTCCTTCACGACCAACACCAACTGGCAAGCCTACACGCCGGAAACGACTATGAGTTATCTGACGCAGATGGCCGGGCTGGCCTATCACAACTTTGCGTCCGCGGCGGTCGGCATTGCTTTGGCGATCGCGGTGATTCGCGGTGTCTCGCGGCATGAATCGAAGACCATCGGAAACTTTTGGGTGGATTTGACGCGGTGTTTTCTTTGGGTGCTCCTGCCGGTCTGTCTGGTCGGCTCCCTGGTGCTGGTTTCGCAGGGAGTTGTGCAAACGCTGAAACCTTACACGACGGCTCAGCTCGTGGAGCCGCAAGTGGTGCAAACGCAGGGAGCAGACGGTAAGCCCGTCTCGCAAACTGTAACTCAGCAAGTGATTGCGGTCGGCCCAACGGCGTCGCAGGAAATCATCAAGATATTTGGCACAAACGGGGGCGGGTTCTTCTACGCAAACAGCGCTCATCCTTACGAAAATCCGACGCCTTTCACAAATTTCTTCGAGATGCTTTTGATTTTCGCGATTCCCTCCGGCTTGACGTACACGCTGGGCCGCATGACGAAATCTCCGCGCCACGGATGGGCTGTCTGGAGCGCAATGCTTGCATTGTTTCTCGTTGGGGTGACTACCGCGTATTGGGCCGAAGCCAAAGGAAATCCCCAGCTTGTGGGGGCCGACCAGGTCGCAAGCACCCTGCATTCAGGCGGGAACATGGAGGGGAAAGAAGTCCGCTTTGGGATTGCTAACTCAGCTCTTTTTGCGACGGTCACAACGGATGCAAGCTGTGGCGCCGTGAATAGTTTCCACGATTCGTTCACACCGCTGGGCGGCATGGTTCCGCTTGTAAACATCATGCTGGGGGAAGTTGTTTTTGGCGGCGTGGGCTCCGGGCTTTACGGAGTACTGGTCTTCGTCATTCTGGCCGTGTTTATTGCAGGCTTGATGGTTGGAAGAACGCCTGAGTACCTGGGCAAGAAAATTGAATCGTTCGATGTAAAAATGGCCATGCTTGCAGTACTGATCTCTTCCGTGACGATTCTCGTGTTCGCGGCGATTGCCATGGTTGCGAAATTCGGCACCTCGGGCATTTCCAATCCGGGGCCACACGGACTTTCCCAAATTCTCTATGCCTACACCTCCTCCGTCGGAAACAATGGTTCCGCGTTCGCGGGCTTGAATGCAAATACACTCTGGTACAACACCAGCACTGCCTTGGCCATGCTTCTCGGAAGATTCTTTATGGCGATTCCAATCCTGGCGATCGCAGGAAATCTCGCGCGAAAAAAGACGAGCCGCCATCTCTGGGTACTTTTCCCGTGACCGGCTCGCTCTTCACCGTTCTGCTGGTGTCCACCATATTGATCGTTGGCGCGCTCACTTTCTTCCCAGCGTTGAGCCTGGGGCCCATCCTGGAGCATCTGCTGATGCTTTCCGGCAAGGCTTTTTGAGGAAAACATGGACCGTCCATCCCAAGTAAAGTCACAGTCACTGAAGGACACCAAGATCCTGAAGGTGGCCATCGTGGATTCGTTCCGAAAACTGAATCCGCGCACGATGATGAAGAATCCCGTCATGTTCGTCGTGGAAGTTGGAGCTCTTCTCACCTCGATTCAGCTCGTACGCGATGCCCAGCACCACACCGGCGAATTCGGCTTCGGCCTGCAAATCACTCTCTGGCTGTGGTTCACCGTGCTTTTCGCTAATTTTGCGGAAGCAATGGCGGAGGGGCGTGGCAAGGCGCAGGCAGATACGCTGCGTAAAGCAAGGGCGGAAACGGAAGCGAGGCGATTGAAGGCGGACGGCTCGACGGAGGTGGTGCCGAGCTCAAAGCTCCGCTCCGGAGACCAGGTGCTCGTTGCTGCCGGAGAATTCGTTCCCGGCGATGGAGAAGTTGTGGAAGGCGTGGCCTCGGTGGATGAGTCGGCCATCACCGGGGAGTCTGCGCCAGTGATTCGCGAATCGGGCGGAGATCGCTCAGCGGTTACCGGCGGCACGCGTGTGCTCTCTGATGAAATTCGCGTGCGCATCACGTCGAACCCCGGCGAGACTTTTCTTGACCGCATGATCAGCCTCGTGGAGGGTGCATCGCGGCAGAAAACACCGAACGAGATTGCACTGAATATTCTTCTGGCCGGGCTGACGATTATTTTTTTGCTGGCTGTCGTCACCTTGCAACCTTTTGCGATTTATTCAGGAGCGCCGCAGACCATTTTCGTTCTCGTTTCGTTGCTTGTGTGCCTCATTCCAACAACCATTGGAGGACTTCTCTCGGCGATCGGCATTGCGGGTATGGATCGCTTGATCCAGCGAAATGTGATCGCCATGTCGGGGCGCGCTGTCGAAGCGTCGGGTGACGTCGATGTTCTTCTCCTCGACAAAACCGGCACCATCACGCTAGGCAACCGCCAAGCCACTTCTCTTCACGCGTGTCCTAACGTGACAGAAGTGGAGCTCGCAAGTGCAGCGCAGCTTGCCTCTTTTGCCGACGAGACGCCGGAGGGCCGCTCGATTGTCGTGCTGGCAAAAGAAAAATATGGACTCCGCGGCCGCGAGCTTGCACCACACAATCCCGTCTTCATTCCCTTTTCCGCGCAGACGCGCATGTCCGGCGTGGACATGGACGGGAGCGAAATCCGCAAAGGCGCTCCGGAAGCCATCGACAAGTACGTGGCCGAAAAGGGGCAGGTGGTTCCCGCGGAGATTAAGCACATCGTGCGCGAGATTGCGAATGGGGGCGGAACGCCGCTGCTCGTAACGCAAAACCGTCACGTGCTCGGCGCCATCGCCCTGACCGACATCGTGAAAGGCGGTATGCGCGAGCGCTTCGACCACCTGCGCGCCATGGGCATCCGCACCATGATGATCACCGGCGACAATCCGCTGACAGCGGCCGCCATCGCCCGCCAAGCTGGTGTGGATGATTTTCTCGCCGAAGCCAAGCCCGAAGACAAGATGGCGCTGATCAAGCGCGAACAAGCGCAAGGAAAACTTGTCGCCATGACCGGCGACGGCACCAACGATGCGCCTGCCCTTGCGCAGGCCGACGTCGGCGTGGCAATGAACACTGGCACGCAAGCCGCGAAAGAAGCGGGCAACATGGTCGACCTCGATTCGAACCCGACCAAGCTCATCGAAATTGTGGAGATCGGAAAACAGTTGCTGATCACTCGCGGTGCCCTCACCACTTTTTCGGTTGCCAACGACGTGGCGAAATACTTTGCCATCATTCCTGCGATGTTCGCCGCCGCGTTTCCGCAGCTGGAAGTTTTAAATGTGATGCGGCTAAGGACTCCGGAGTCCGCTATCCTCTCGGCAGTCATCTTCAACGCATTGATCATCATTGCGCTCATCCCGCTGGCGCTGCGCGGCGTTCGATATCGTCCTGTAGGAGCCGCAGCCCTGCTTCGTCAGAATCTGCTCGTCTATGGCCTCGGTGGCATTGTCGCGCCATTCCTGGGAATCAAGTTGATTGACATGGCGATCACGTACTTGCATCTGGCGCCCGGGAGGATTCTATGAAACAGCACTTGCGAATTGCGATCTTGATAACGCTGGTAACGACTGTGCTCTTTGGGCTGCTGTACCCACTGGCAGTCACCGGCCTCAGCCAACTCTTCTTCCCCTCACAGGCAAATGGTGGAATGATCAGCCATAACGGCCAAGTTGTGGGTTCGCGGCTCATCGGCCAGCCGTTCTCTTCTGCCTGGTATTTTCATCCGCGCCCTTCCGGCGCCGGGAATGGTTACGATCCCGTTGCACCGAGCGGCGGCGCATCCAACCTCGGTCCAACCAATCGTCAGCTTATCGATCGCGTGAAAGGCGACGTGGAAAAACTGCACACGGAAAATCCGGGCGCTGCAATCCCTGTTGACCTTGTCACCGCTTCGGGTTCTGGCCTGGATCCAGAAATTTCTCCGGCCGCCGCCGAATTTCAGATTCCACGCGTCGCACGCGAACGGCGCATGAGCGAAACAGACTTACGGGCTCTGGTTGCCAGGCATACCTTGGCGAGACAGTTTGGCGTGCTCGGCGAACCGCGCGTAAATGTGGTTGAACTGAACCTGGAACTCGACGCGTCGCATCCGAAACAATAATTTTCAGTTTTTCCGAGAGGCCGACTTGGCGGGGATGCCCTTCGGCGCCTGAAAACGGTACCCAACCCACGGTTCGGTCAAGATATATTTCGGACGCCCCGGATCGCTCTCAATTTTTTTGCGCAACTGGTTAATCACCACGCGCAGATTCTCCGTCTCTTCCCCGTACTCCGGTCCCCACACGGCCTGCAGCAGCCTGCGGTGCGACAAAGGCTTTCCCAAGTTGCCCACCAGGTGCTTCAACACTTCGAACTCTTTCGGCGTCAGATGCACGTCCCTGCCGCGCACAATCAGCTGCCGGTTCTCGAAATCTATCGTTAAATCCTCGGCGGTAAACGTAGGAATCGTATCCCCTGGCGCATAACGCCGAAGCGCGGCCCGAATTCGCGCAAGCAGTTCTTCGATTCCGAACGGCTTAACCACGTAATCATCGGCGCCAGCATCGAGGGCAATGACTTTGTCGCGCTCCGCATTGCGCACCGTGAGCATGATAATCGGCGCGTCACACATTTCGCGAATCTCGCGAGCCGCTTCGATGCCCCCAATGCCGGGCATGTTCACGTCGAGCAGGATCAAGTCAGGCCGTTCCTTGCGGACCGCGTCGACCGCCTCTTCGCCGGTCGTAGCCTCGCGAATGACGTAGCCGTGAGTGGAAAGCGTCGTGCGCATGACGCGCCTGATCTGTGGTTCGTCATCCACCACAAGAATCGATGCGGCATTCATCGCGCTTCTCCAGCACTACGATCCACGGGCAAGGTAAACGAGAACACCGAGCCGTGCCCCAACTGGCTTGTGACCGAAATTGTTCCCTTGTGCGCAGTAATAATCGCTTTCGCGATCGGCAAGCCCATTCCCGTCCCGCGCACCAGGTAGCGTTGGTCCTTGCCACGGTAAAACTTGTCGAAAATCATACCCTGTTCAAAGTCATCGATTCCCGGCCCGCGATCCGCCACGCTGGTCGTGACGTTGTCTCCTGTGAGTTCCGCCGAGATGGTGATCGGCTGATCTTTCGGCGAATAAATATTCGCGTTGTCGATGAGATGAACCAGCGCATCCTTGATACGCACCAGATCGGCTCGCACCGGCGGCAGATTAGGGCTGAGCTTCACTTCGACGCTCCGGCCCGCCAGCGCTATGTCGCACTGTTCGAGTGCGGCTTGAATAATGTCGCCGATTTGCGTCGGTGCCAGGTCCAATTCGAACTCCCCGGCTTCGAGCCTGGACATCTCCGCAGCCTCTTCCACGAGGCGATTCAGCCGGTCGCACTCCTCGTTGATGATCGTGAGCAACTCGCGCGTTTGACCGCGATCTGGAGATTCGACGGCGAGCAAGCTCGTCGTCGCGGCCTTGATCGATGTCAGCGGCGTACGAAAATCATGCGCGATGGAATCCAGCAGCGCGGATTTCAGCCGCTCGCCCTGGCGCTCCGCTTCCGTTTCTCCCAGTTTTTCCACGGCGCGCGCTCGTTCGATGGCGATAGCTACAAGGCTGCCCACGGCATCCAGCGTCTGACGCGAAAGCCGAGAGCCCGAAATGCCCAGACTCCCGATCGGGCGGACGCCCATTCGAACCGGAATAAAATAAAGCCCTTCCTGCGATTCGAACACGCCTTCATCGCGAAGAAAAACGGCTTTCATTTTTTCTTCATCGAGGTGCGCCGCGCCAAATCCCGATCTGTAAAATTTATCTTTTTGTGGGAGAAACAGCTCCGCCGCTCCGCCTTCAAAACTTTCCACGATGTAATTCGGGATGGCATTCATCAGCTGAATGACGTTCCCCTCCGCCAGCAGCTTTTGACTGAACTTATACAGCCGCTCGATCTCACGCCGCCGCTGATGCGACGCGTCCGCTTCCTTGCGGATTCTCGCCGAAAGCTGGCTTCCCATAATGGAAGTCACGAGAAACGCGAAGAGCGCCACCCAGTTTTGCGGATCGGTGATTGTCAGGGTTCCAATGGGCGGAAGAAAAAAATAGTTGAAGGCCAGCACAGCCGCGACGGACATAAACACCGACACGGCCATCCCCCACACCGCCGAAACTGCTAGAATAGCAAGCAAAAACGTGAGCGCGATCGTCGTTTGATTGACGTCGCGCGCATGCCGAAAAAAAACAGTGATCCCGGTGACCATGGCCAGCGCCACGGCGAATCCGAAAACGCGGCCAGCGAGCAATCTCTGCATCCTGCTATTCTATCGTATGCAACCTGTTTGAAACGGAGAACCTGAGCCTTGCCAAAGAAGCCAGAAGACTGGCTGGAAGTCGCCTCGCCACCGAAGAAATCGCGCGGCATATTCAAACTTTTCCTTGGCTACGCCCCGGGCGTCGGTAAAACGTACAGCATGTTGAGCGAAGCGCTCCGCCGCAGGAGCCGTGGCGAAGACGTGGTCATCGGCGTCGTGGAAACCCACGGCCGCAAAGGCATCGAAGAGCTGTCTACGCAAATGGAAGCCGTCCCGCGTAAAAAAATCGAGTACAAAGGGACAGTTTTCGAAGAGATGGATGTGGACGCCATCCTTGCCCGAAAACCCGAGGTGGTCCTGGTCGATGAACTGGCACACACCAATATTCCCGGCAGCCGCCATCGCAAACGCTACGAAGATATTCAGGACCTTCTCGCCGCAAAGATCGATGTCGTCTCCACCTTGAATATTCAACACATCGAGAGCATCGCGCCTGTCGTTCGCTCGATCACCGGGATCACCGTCCGCGAAACCGTTCCCGACTGGGTGCCCCTGACTGCCACGGAAACCGTCATGGTCGACCTCACTCCCGAAGCGCTCCACAACCGCATGAAACGCGGCGACGTCTACAGCACGGAAAAAGTCGAACGCTCTCTCAAAAATTTCTTCCGCCGCGGCAATTTGATCGCTCTTCGCGAACTCGCCCTTCGCCAAGTCGCCGAACAGGTAGACCGCAGCCTCGAAACCTACATGGAAGACGAGGACATCCGCAAAAACTGGGGTGTCCGCGAACGCATGGCCATCTGCATCTCCGGGAATCCTGCAGGTCAGTACCTCGTCGCACGTGGCGCTCGCATGGCTCGTCGCATGGACGCAGAGCTGTACGTCGTCCATGTTGACCGCGAACTAGGCCCAAAGGAACAAAACGCCGGGGCCTTGGCCGCGAATTTGCGTTTTGCCGAAAGCCTTGGCGCTACCGTGGTTCGTTTGAAGGGTCGAAGCGTGGCGGATACGGTGGCCGACTTCGTGCGCTCGAAACATATTACCCAGGTGATCTTCGGCCGAGCGCCGATTCATGACTGGCGAAAGTATTTCTATCTCTCCGCCGTTCACCGGTTCCTTCGAGAGTCTCCAGCGGTGGACGTCCACATCGTCACGCAGGAAGCGGAAGAGTAGCGCTCTCTACGGAGTAGCGGCTCCTTGTAGTGTGCCGCTCAGTTCCAGCTCAATCTCCACCGCGGGATCGGCCTTCAGCAAAAATGTGTTCGGGCTCTTCAGTCCCCACGCGATATACGGCACGCTGAACTTCGCCGAGCCTTTCCAATGATTGGCGGCCAACTCGGCGTGCACGGGCACGGTGATCTCGTGTTCGACGCCGTGCAGCAGAAACTTTCCCTGCAATTGCACGTCGCACGTTCCCGCTTGGGATACTTTTCCATCGATCCTGTTTGGCCGAAAAACAATATCGGGGAAGCGCGCGCTCTCCAGTATTTCACTATGCATCTTCTTATCACGAGAATCGTTTCCGCTCTCGCCGCTCGTCGCATAGGCAATGAATTCACCGCTAGCGCTGCCGCCCACCGGGTCAAACTTCAATATTCCGCTCTTCAGATTAAATTTTCCGTGAACTGTGTGAAGTGTGCTGCCAAGCGTCCATGTCAACTTGCTCTGCGCTGGATCGAGATTCAGAGTTATTTCGCCTGATTTTACCGGAACTGCCTGCTGGGTCTGCGGCAACGCGCGTGCCGCCACAACCAGCAGCGCGAAAAGCAATATTGGCCGAACGCGGCGGAGAGCAGTCACTTTTCGCTTCCTCTCATTCCTTTAGTTTCACGCCGCCAGAAATTTCCAGCCGAAAATGGCTCCGGCCGTTGCCAGCTCCAGTGGACGCGTCTCACCCATGTGGTACGCAAGCATCCGTTCAAACAGTTGCGGTGCTGCTTCGAGCGAACGCATGGTGCGATTCCGGAGTCCAGTCTGGCGGCCAAGCAAGAGCAATAGCTTTCCGACCTGCCAGGGCCGTCGGGACATACGCTGGTGCGCCTCTTGATAATGACGCAACTCTCCCGCCTCCAGCGCATCTGCCAGCGCGCTCGCTTGCCGAAAACTCAGCGATAGTCCTTCCGCCGTAATCGCATCCACGCTGCCGGATGCATCTCCGATGAGCCCGACATTGCCCCGATACACGCGTTTCAACTTGGCCATGCCCGTCACCGCCCCGCGTTCGGTGCTTGCTCGTGCCGCACCTTTGAGCCGGTCAGCCAATTTCGGGAATCTCAGCAGACAGCCGTCAAAACGCAAATCCTGTTCCTCCGAAATCAGCACAATACAAATCTCTCGTGGGCCAACCGGTGTAACGTACGCTTGCGCCTGTTCGGCCCAATGTATCTCGGTGAAATCGTTCCACGGCTCCAGGCAATAGTGCGCTCGAAACGCAAATCTTCTTTTCCGCACCCCGAAACTCTCCAGTCCGCTCCATCGCCGCACCCGCGAACCGCTCCCATCTGCCCCGATGACCCACTTCGCCCGTATTTCATTCCCGCCGGCCACCACGCCTTCTTCAAAAAGTCCCGTAACCGGCATGCTCCACATCAATCGAACGTCACAATCGCTCGCCCGCTCCACCATTCTCTGATGCAAAACTTCCCGCCGCACTCCAAGTCCATGCCCCGCGGGAAAACAACCGTTCATCGACGAACGATCATCCTCAAAACGAATTCCTCGCAGCGCGCGCCCATCCTCCTCGCGCAGCTCAACCCCGAGTTCACGGAGCGCCGTCAGGGCATCCGGTAAGAGCCCTTCTCCGCACGCTTTTGTAATGGGTGGTTTCGCGCCGTCCGCAAGGATCACTCGAAAACCCTTCTGGCGTGCTGCAATCGCCGCGGCAAGCCCAGCGGGGCCTCCGCCTATTACGAAAACATCTGTGTCCTGTCCCATCCGTACCCTGCTCTCTAGAATCGAGCTGTGCGACTCGTTGATTAGCTCTCCACTTTAGATGTTGCCCGTCAGGAGGGGATGCCTGTCTGTCCCTTTTGAGGCATTCCCTTCCGCAAGCGCCGTGCCGGAATTCTGTATAAGTCGCACTTATCGTGATTAGCATAACTATTAATTTGACTGATTGACTTCCCCGCCCACATCCTGTTATCTTGATGGCGGTTCTTATGTTTCCGTGCGCCATCTCGAACGTTCGGCCCGTTTCCGCATTGTCTATGCGGATCGTCGTATCGCGCGCCGTCGTACGAATTACCCCTGTCATCGTACGGGGAGTAACATATAGATGATGGCCGCCTAGCACAGCATCACCTGAGAGTTTCGGGGCCATCATCAAACCAAGATGATGGCCTCAAGTTTTTTGTGCAGGACATTGCAAGTCGACGTAGCAGAAAGTCCGCAGAGGAGAATGCCACTGTGACCGGATCTTTGCTCAAGACTCGTAGTAGTGCCCTGATCGACGGGCCGCACCGTGCCGGTGCGCGTTCCATGTTGCGCGCGTGCGGACTCCGCGATGAAGATTTCGCCAAGCCGCTCATCGGCGTTGCCAATACCTGGATCGAGATTGGCCCCTGCAACTTTCACCTTCGCGAACTGGCTGTCCACGTAAAGGACGGAATTCGCGCTGCCGGTGGCACACCTCTCGAGTTCAACACCGTTTCCATTTCCGATGGCATCACCATGGGTACGGACGGCATGCGCGCCTCCCTGATCAGCCGCGAAGTCATCACCGACTCCATCGAATTGGTTACCCGCGGCAATATGTTTGATGCTCTCGTCGTTCTTGTTGGCTGCGACAAAACTATTCCGGCGGGCATCATGTCCCTGGCGCGTCTGAATATTCCCGGGCTCGTTCTTTACGGCGGCTCGATTGCCCCTGGCACATTTGAAGGTCACGCCGTCACCATTCAGGACGTTTATGAAGCCATCGGTAGCCACTCGCATGGCGACATGTCCGATGCGCGGTTGAAGGCATTGGAAGAAACGGCGTGTCCCGGTGCGGGCGCTTGCGGCGGGCAGTTCACCGCCAACACCATGGCTCTCGTTTGCGAATTTCTCGGCATTGCGCCCATGGGCCTTTCCAGCGTCCCGGCCACCGATTCGGGCAAAGCTCATGCAGGTCATCGCGCCGGCGAACTCGTCATGGATCTTCTGCGCGGCAACGTCACGCCATCCAAAATCATCACCAGGGCCGCCATCGAAAATGCCATCGCAGGCGTAGCTGCCACTGGCGGCTCGACAAACTCCGTGTTACACCTCCTCGCCATCGCCAATGAGGCTCACATTCCGCTGAGCATCGACGATTTTGATCGCATCAGCGCGCGTGTCCCCATCATTGCTGATCTCAAACCCGGCGGACGTTTCGTGGCCACCGATCTCTATGCCGCCGGAGGCACAGCGCTGGTCGCCAAGCGCCTGGTTGACGCAAAACTTCTCCACGCCGACGCCATCACCGTCACCGGCAAGACCATCGCCCAAGAAGCAGCCGCCGCAAAAGAAACTCCCAAGCAGGAAGTCGTGCGAAAGATCGACGCACCGCTCAAACCGACCGGCGGTCTCGTTATTTTGAAAGGCAATATCGCTCCCGAAGGCTGCGTCATCAAAGTCGCCGGTAACAATTACGAACATTTCCGCGGACCCGCTCGCGTTTATGACAACGAAGAATTGGCCTTTGCCGCCATTGAGAAAAATCAGATCAACGCCGGCGATGTCGTCGTGATTCGTTACGAAGGACCGAAGGGCGGCCCCGGCATGCGCGAAATGCTCGCCGTCACCGCCGCTCTTGTCGGCGCTGGACTCGGCGGTTCCGTCGCGCTTCTCACCGACGGGCGTTTTTCCGGCGCAACCCGCGGGTTTATGGTCGGCCACGTCGCTCCCGAAGCCGCTAACGGCGGCCCCATCGCGGCCATCGCCGATGGCGACATGGTTGTCTTCGACATTGCCAGCCGCAAGCTCGACGTCGAACTGACGGACGCCGAAATTCAGAAGCGCCTCTCTTCGTGGAAGCCGCCCGCTCCGCGTTTCACCAGCGGCGTCATGGCTAAATACGCTCTGCTCGTTTCCTCTGCGGCGATCGGCGCGGTCACCGCCGTACCCGCATCTTTTGCATCACCAACTCAGCCTCAAGCAGTTGCGCCTGGCACCGCTCATGCGCAATTGGGAAGGACCCTATGAAGCTCACTGGCGCAGAAATCCTCTGCGAATCGCTCACCAAGCTGGGTGTGCATGATATTTTTGGTTACCCCGGCGGCGCAATTCTTCCTGTCTACGACGCGCTCGGCAAATCCAAGCTCCATCACATTCTCGTGCGCCACGAACAGGGCGCCACGCACATGGCCGACGGTTATGCGCGCGCCAGCGGCGGTGTGGGCGTCGCCATGGCCACCAGCGGGCCGGGCGCAACGAACATGGTCACCGGCATCGCCACCGCCATGCTCGATTCTTCTCCCGTCGTCTGCATCACTGGCCAGGTCAGCAGCAAGCTCCTCGGCTCCGACGCCTTCCAGGAGATCGACATCACCGGCATCACCATGCCGATCACCAAGCACAACGTTGTCGTTTCTCGCGCGGAAGACATCGCGCGCACCGTACGCGAAGCTTTCATCATCGCGAATACAGGACGCCCTGGCCCCGTCCTCGTGGACATCACCAAAGACGCGCAGCAAGCTTCTTGCGAATTCGATTGGGAAGCTTCCGTTCCAAAGCTTCCCCAAAAGCGCGTGCGCAACGATCACAATCAGGCCGAATTCGATCGCGCTGTCGAATTGCTCAACACCGCCAAGCGCCCGGTGATTCTCGCCGGCCGCGGCATCATGCTTTCCGGCGCGATGCGCGCCTTCGAGCAATTTGTTCGCACCAGCAACATTCCCGTCGCCATGACCCTTCTCGGCATCGGCTGCTTCCCTGCTTCCGATCCCATGAATCTCGGCATGATGGGCATGCACGGCGAAGCCTGGGTCAATCACGCCATTCAGGAATCCGATCTGCTCATCGCCGTCGGCATGCGCTTCGACGATCGCGTCACCGGCGACCTCCGCACTTACGCCAAGGGCGCGCGCAAAATTCACATCGAAATCGACCGCGCCGAAATCAACAAAAACGTCGCAGTGGACGCCGCTCTCATCGGCGACGCTCGCGAAACTCTCGAAAAGCTCGTCCCGCACATCGTCAATCCCGATCGCGCTCCATGGCTCGCCCATATTAAAGAGCTAAAAGGCGATTCCGCCGTCCGCGACATCCAAAGCCTTCCCGACAACGGCCATCTCTATGCCGCGCATGTCATCAACGACCTCTGGAAAGAAACGCGCGGCGAGGCCATCGTCGTCACCGACGTCGGCCAGCACCAGATGTGGGAAGCGCAGTATTACCACCACAATCAGCCGCGCACGCTCATCACCTCAGGCGGCCTCGGCACGATGGGTTTCGCTTTGCCCGCCGCCATCGGCGCCAAATTCGCCAAGCCAGACTCAGAAGTGTGGGTCGTGGTCGGCGACGGCGGCTTCCAGATGACCATGTGCGAGCTTGCCACCATCGTCCAGGAAAAAATCAACATCAAGATCGCCATCATCAACAACGGCTATCTCGGCATGGTCCGCCAGTGGCAGGAATTTTTTTACGACAAGCGCTACGTGGCCACGCCGCTCGTGGCCCCCGATTTTGCGGCGCTCGCGAACGCTTTCGGCATCCGCGGCGAACGCATCACCCAGCGCGGCGATGTGCTGCCCACCATTCGTTCCGCCCGTGAATCCAGCGATACCGTTCTCATCGACTTCCGCGTCGAGCAGGAAGACTCCGTTTACCCGATGGTTCCCGCCGGCGCTTCGCTCCACGAAATGATTCGCCGCCCCAATAACCCGCTCGTCGAAACGGCATCGGAGCCGTAGACGCCATGAGCAAAGAGGAAAGCATGCAAACACTCGTCGCATACGTCGAAAACAAACCAGGCGTGCTCAACCGCGTCTCTTCGCTCGCGCGGCGCCTCGCCATCAACATCGACTCCCTCACGGTCGGTCCAACGGATAACCCGGAGATCGCTCGCATGACCATCGTGGCCCACACCGACGCGAAAGGCGGCCACCGTCTCGAAGCTAGCCTCGAAAAGCTCGTCGATGTCCTGCTCGCTGAAAATATCACTGACCGCTCCCTACTCGAGCGCGACCTGGCACTCATCAAAGTGCTCGCCGACCAGCAATCCCGCCCGCACCTGATGGAACTGATCAAAGTCTTCCGCGCGCGCGTAGTGGATGTTGCTCCCGAATCGCTGATCATCGAAGTCTCCGGCACCGTGGACAAAATCGATGGCCTGCTCGAAGTGCTTCGTCCCTTCGGCGTCCTTGAAATGGCTCGCAGCGGCCGCATCAGCATGACCCGTGGAGGCGATCTGCTCCGTCCTCCGACCGCGACCGATGCCTCCGCTCACGCGCTGGAGACGAGGTAAGTTCGTGGAGGGGGCCACAGTGAGGATAACCCCTTTAGAATCGGCGTTTACAAGCCGCCCCGTAAGTGTTGCATCCAAAGGACTTGCGCAAACGCTAAGTCCTTTATCAGCAACACTTACAAAAAAGGGGGAGAAGGGGTCCAAGATACCCTCACACGGATTCGAGTCCTGTTTTTCGGCAGGTGACGGCCAGCAACACGCAAGTTTGAGAGTTACTAAATCCCGGCCGTAACCCGGCCCAAGAGGAAAAAATGGCAAATCTCTATTACGACGACTCCGCGGATCTCCGCTTAATCCAATCCAAGAAAGTCGCCATTATCGGCTACGGTTCGCAAGGCCACGCGCACTCGCTGAATCTCCGCGACAGCGGCGTCAGCGTTCGCGTCGGCCTCCCCGAAGACAGCGCTTCGCGTGCCAAGGCCGAGAAAGAAGGCCTCACTGTCCAGACGCCCGCGCAAGCCGCCGAATGGGCCGACGTCATCATGATTCTCGCTCCCGACACCAAGCAGCCCAGGCTCTATCGCGAGCAAATCGAGCCGCATCTCCATAAAGGCAAGACGCTCATGTTCGCGCACGGCTTCAACATTCGCTTCGGTACCATCAAGCCGCCGAAGGATGTCGACGTCTCGATGATCGCGCCGAAGGCGCCGGGCCATCGCGTCCGCGAAGTCTTCACCGAAGGCGGCGGCACCCCTGCGCTGATCGCCGTCGAGCAAGACGCCAGCGGCCACGCCAAAGCGCTCGCGCTTTCGTACGGCAAAGGCCTGGGATGCACGCGCGCCGGCGTTCTCGAAACCACCTTCACGGAAGAGACCGAGACCGATCTCTTCGGCGAACAAGCCGTGCTCTGCGGCGGCGTCAGCGAGCTGATCAAAGCGGGTTTTGAAACGCTTGTCGCAGCAGGCTATCAGCCCGAAGTTGCCTACTTCGAGTGCATGCACGAACTCAAACTCATTGTCGATTTGATTTATCGCGGCGGACTCAGCTATATGCGTTATTCCGTCAGCGACACCGCCGAGCACGGCGACTACACCGCCGGGCCGCGCATCATCACGCAGAAAACCCGCGAAGAGATGCGCCAAATTCTCAGCGAAATTCGCGACGGCAGTTTTGCCAAAAAATGGATCGCGGAAAACGAAGCTGGTTGCCCGAATTTCCTCGCCATGCGCAAGCGCGAGCAGAGCCACGCCGTCGAACAACTCGGCCCCAAACTTCGCGCCATGATGCCCTTCTTGCAGCCGGTGGTCGCTCCCGGCCTCGAAGAAAAAGCCGCCGCAAAGAAATAATTTGTTCGCGCAGAAAATGAGCTCGCGCGGCAAGCACTAGAGCGAATTACAATTCACCAGTCACCAGTCACGAAACACCGGTCACGAGTTGCAAGTCACTTTGTGTCTTCACTCAGCACAGTTGACATACTTGCAATTTTGGGCAATTCTCTGGCGCCATGAAACGACCACCAGTTCCCCCTCTAGCATCGGCCCCTTCGCTCGCGGAGCGCATCGAACTCCTCAGCGCCAAGCGCCAGGAAATCATTCGCCCGATTCTCGAGCATCCGCGCGATTATGTTCTGCTTAGCGTGCGCGCCATGGCCAAGCGCCTTCGCACCGATCCCGCCACGGTCGTGCGCATCGTCCGCGGGCTCGGTTTCGAGAGCTACCGGGATTTTCAGCGCCATCTCCACGATCTCTCCATTGCTTTCGCCACGTCGCTCGACACCATGCAATCGGCCGGGCGCGTCAGCAGCATGCCCACGTATGTTCGCGAAGCGCTCGAGCAGGACCTGAAAAATCTGCACGGCCTCAAGAACAGTCTCGACGCCCCGCGCCTCGTCTCACTCGCCAAGCGTTTCTACGACGCGCGACGCATCGTCATTCTCGCGGGAGATCTTGCCGCTATTCTTGCTGATTATCTGGAGTACCAAATCACGCTGCTGGGCCTTCCCGTCTTTACAGGAACGTCCGCGGGCCGCATCGCTCACCTCGTCCGCACCGTAAACAAAAACGATCTCGTCCTGGCCATCAGCTTCCGCCGCGGACTGCGGCAGACCGTCGAAGGTGTCCACTTGGCTAAAGCCCACGGCGCCTACTGTGTAGGCATCGCGGACACGTACGTTTCGCCGCTCGCGCGCGAATGCGACGAAGTGTTCCTCGCCAGCGTCGAGTCCACCTCGTTCGGCGCGTCCTACGCTGCGCCTGTCGCCCTCGTCAACGCCATCCTGGTGGCCTGCGGCCAGTACCGCCGCCCGCAAACGCTCGCCATCGTCAAGGAAATCGCCGAAGAGCAGCGCAAAGGCTTTCGGTGGTACAGCGTTTAGCTCCACCGCAGGTGCCGTGAAGCAAGCACGATGAAACAATCGTTTCTTCGATTCATTGCAGCAGCACCGCATATAATGCCTCGCCCGAACGCTTCGGCGGCTTGGCTAAACCCGGGACGCTCGGTTCGCACCGTTTCGGCAACATTTGTATCTCGCCTAGATTCCCATTCTCGGCTATCATGTCTCGCGCCGTAGAAGCAGTCGCCTTGTGAACGTCGATGGGTACCCAAATGACCCGTAGTAAAGCCGTCCGAACTATGAGCACGTCTGCAAGATCGGCACTGAAGTTTCCGTTTCAACTTTTACCTCTGATCCTTGCAGCGCTTCTACTCTGGTCCCCGGGCATTATCAACGGACAATCTTCCGCATCTCTTGCACCTGGACTCAAACCCGCTGATATCCCCCTAGCGTGGAAACCTTGGATTGGTGACTATGGGTCTCTTATTCCGCACACCACAACGGCTATCGGCGGTGTGTACTCCCTTAGTGAAAACGATGGGACGGTCTGGATTCTGCAGCGAGAAGGCAAAGCAGACGCACCTACATACAAGCCGGTCGAGAAATTCGCCCTAAACCAGCCGCCTCCAACTGATGCTGAACACGGCATGAGATTGCATTTGAGTCCAGCGGAAGGTGTGTCTCCCGATCATCGAGTGTTAGTAATGGGCGACGTTGGAAGTGTGAAAATTACCCCGGACTTTAACGCTCCTCAGCAAGTCCTCATCAAGCCAGTTCGCCCTGTCGCCGAACTACGCGCAGAAGCTCTCGACGCTTCGCCGCCCCGCGAAGACGGCACGTTTCGCAAGCCGGAACTAATTGAACTGACGACGCTCGACCCGGCGATTCACCTGGACATTCGGTACGCTACGACGAACGATTTTCTTGGCACGCCGGTTTACACGCAGGCGCGCGCGTTTCTCCAGCGGCCCGCCGCGGAAGCGCTTGTTCACGCGTTGCACAAACTTCAGCCACTCGGCTACGGCTTGCTCATCCACGACGCTTATCGCCCGTGGTATGTCACGAAGATTTTCTGGGATGCAACGCCGCCCGAGGGCAAAATCTTTGTCGCCGATCCGTCGCAAGGCTCGCGCCACAATCGCGGATGCGCTGCCGACCTAACGCTGTACGATCTCGCCACCGGCAAGCCCATCGAAATGCCCGGCACGTATGATGAGATGTCTCCGCGCTCGTTTCCTGATTATCCCGGAGGCACTTCTCTGCAGCGCTGGCATCGGGATCTTTTGCGCCGCGCCATGGAATCGGAAGGCTTCACCGTCTACGAACATGAGTGGTGGCATTTCGATTACAAGGACTGGCACGAGTACCCGATCTTGAACATCAAGTTTGAAGATTTGCATTCCGGCCAAGGACTCGCCAACGCCCAATAGCGCACGCAAGTCTTAGCCGAATTTTCTGGAGGGTTTTACTTTGCATACCAGCCGCCGCTTTTTACAGATTTCCGCACCACTCTGCTTCGCCATTTTGCTGGTCGCTGGGCCGCGATCGCTGCGCGCACAATCGACAGCCACGCTCGCGGAGCGAATCCAAAAAGTGATGGACCGCCCCGAATTCGCACGCGCGAATTTTGGCATCGAGTTCTACGACATCGCTACCGGAAAAATCGTCTACTCGTACAACGCCAATAAACTTTTCGTCCCCGCCTCCACCACCAAAACGCTTACCGAAGGCACCGTCCTCGCCAAGCTCGGCGCCGACTATCGCTTCCACACTGTCATCTATCGCACCGGCCCCATCGACAAAAAAGGCGTTTTGAAAGGCGACCTCATCCTCGTCGCCAGCGGTGATCCGAATCTTTCCAATCGTACTCAGCCTGACGGCACGCTTGCCTTCGTGGATGAAGACCATTCGTATGGAGGCCCTGCACTTCCCGGCGACCCACTCACAGTCATCAAGGAACTCGCCAAAGCGGTAGCCGACAAAGGCATTCACAAAATCGAGGGCCGCGTTCTCGTCGACGCCAGCCTCTTTCCTGACGGCGGCAAGGAAGGCGGCACGGGCGTGGTCGTTTCGAGCATCGTGGTCAACGACAACGTCATCGATCTCGTCGCCACACCCGGCGCAAAGGTTGGCGATCCCGTTTCTCTGGCTGTCTCTCCCAAAACCGGCTACGTCAGTTTCGTCAACCACCTCACCACGTCCGCCGCCGGCGCTGCCCCCGATATTAAAGAGCCCGCTGCGGTCACGAATCCCGACGGCACCGTCGTTGTCACCCTAAACGGGACTCTGCCCCTCGGCTCGCAACCTCTTACTGCGCCCTACGCCGTTCCCTCCCCCACAAAATTTGCCGAGACCGTTCTCAGCGAATCCCTTATCGCCGCTGGCGTGGAAATCAAAGCTCCCAAGAATGCCGCCGCTCCTGACTTCAAATCTCTCTCTCATCTCTATACTCCCGACAATCAAGTCGCCGAACACGTTTCGCTTCCCCTCGGCGAAGAGGTCAAAGTCACACTCAAAGTCAGCCAGAATCTGCACGCCAGCATGGGCCCGTGGCTTCTCGGCACTCTCATCGCCAAGGACTCGACGGATCCGCTTCACGCCGGCTTTAAAGTCGAGCGCGGCTTTTTGCAGGAAGCCAAGCTCGATCTCACCGGCATTTCGCAGGGTGACGGCGAAGGCGGCGATTGGGCCGATCTCTTCAGCCCTGAGTTCATCGCCCACTACATGGCCTACTGGAGCACGCGCCCCGACTTTCCCGTGTTCTTCAAAGCTCTTCCTATTCTCGGCAAAGACGGCACGCTCGCCAAGATTCAGGTTAACAATCCGGGCGCAGGCCACGTCTTCGCAAAAACCGGGACCTTCGGCTCGGAAGACAAGCTCAACGGCAAAATGATGCTCAACGGCAAGGGCCTCGCGGGCTTCGTGATCACCGCCAGCGGACAAAAACTCGCCTTTGCCGCCTACGTCAATCACGTCTCGCTGCCGCCCGATCCCGATGCCGCGCAATCCGTCGGCGGCCAAGCCCTCGGCGAAATCGCCGCAGCCGCTTATGACGCGCCGCTTGAAGCTCCCGCGCCAACTGCTTCGACTTCCGCTGCGCCCAGCTCTTACGACATCATCATTCGCAACGGCCACATCATCGACGGCACCGGCAATCCCTGGTACGCCGCCGACGTCGCGATCCAGGGGGATCGCATAGCCTCCATCGGCAACCTGAGCAACGCCACCGCAAAAAAAGAAATCGACGCGAATGGCCAAATCGTCTCGCCCGGTTTCATCGACATGCTCGGCCAGTCGGAATCGTCACTTCTCCTCGACAATCGCTCGCTCAGCAAACTCTCGCAGGGCATCACCTCCGAGATCACCGGCGAAGGCGGCTCGATCGCGCCGCAAAACGAAAAAACGCTCGCCCCGCTGAAGCCGTTCCTCGAGCACTTCAAATTCACTGTGGATTGGACCACGCTCGACGGTTATTTCCGCCGCCTCGAAAAACAAGGCACGCCCCTCAACATCGGCACCTACGTCGGCTCCGCGCAAGTCCGCGAAGCCGTGATCGGCGATGACGATCGTGCTCCCACGCCCGCTGAACTTACGGAAATGGAATCTCTCGTCGAACAAGCCATGAAGGATGGTGCGCTCGGCGTCTCCAGCGCCTTGATCTATCCGCCGAATATCTACGCCAAGACAGACGAACTCATCGCGCTCGCCAAAGTCGCGTCGAAATACGGAGGTCTTTACGCCACGCACATGCGCAGCGAAGGCGCCTCCGAAATGCAGGCGTTAGATGAGGCTATCCGCATCGGCCGCGAAGCCAATCTACCGGTGGAAGTTTTCCATTTGAAGGTCAGCGGCAAAGCGCGCTGGGGCAACATGAAGAAGGTCGTGGCAAAAATTCAAGATGCCCGCGATTCCGGCCTGGATATCGCTGCGAGCATGTATCCCTATCCTGCCGGTGGCACGGCGCTGGCGTCGGCGCTGCCGCCGTGGGTCGCGGATGGCGGCGTGCAGAAGCTTCTTGAACGTCTGAGAGATCCAGCCGTACGCGCCCGCATCAAAGAGGAATTGAAAGGTGATCATCCCAACTGGGAAAATCTTTATTACGATTGCGGCGGCGGCGCGGGCGTTCTTCTCGCTTCGATCGAAAAGCCCGAACTAAAGCAGTTCGAAGGCAAAACGATCGCGGACGTCGCCAAAGCCTGGAACAAATCCCCCGAAGACACGCTTATGGATTTCGTCATCGCCGACTCCGCGCAGACTGGCGCGCTCTATTTCATGGCCAGCGAAGTAGACATTCGTACCGGCCTCGAACAGCGCTGGACGAGCATTGGCCTCGACGCCAACGAAATGTCGCTCGATGGGCCCATCTTCGAACCGCACACGCATCCCCGCGCCTTCGGCTCGATGCCGCGCTTCCTCGGCCATTACGTGCGCGACGAGCACCTGATGCCGCTCGAATTCGCCATTCGCAAAATCACTTCGTTCCCGGCGCAGCGCGAACATCTTGAAAGCCGCGGGATCTTGAAGCCAGGCTTTTTCGCTGACGTAACTATCTTCGACCCCGCAACCATCATCGATAAAGCCACCTTCGTGAACCCCACGCAACTCTCTGAAGGCATTGCCTACACCATCGTCAACGGTCAAATTGAATACGACCACGGGAAAATTACCGGCGTCACCGCAGGCAAAGTCCTCCGTGGCCGCGGGTACCAACCTAGCGGAAAATGAAGAGTGAGTAGTGAATCGTGAGTAGGGAGTTGGGAAGACCCGAGAGGCTCATGCCGTTGGTGAAGCGGGCGGGGCAAGCCCCGGTCTACAGGTTTTTTCTTTGATTGCTATTTCTAATCGGAAGGAAACGACGTGGCGCCGCGAACGCTATCCGCGCCGCTTAAACTCACACACCTGCTGGCTCTGCCACTGCTCACTACTCACCACCTAACTCAGCGACGTCTTCCCCATCTCCGCGACGCGCCGCTCATAGGTCATTTCCGACCAGCCTTTTTTTCCATAAAACCGCAGCACAATCTTATGTCCCGGCACGATCTTCGCGCGCGCTTTCGTTAAGGAGTCCGACAGCGTCACCCACTCACCATCCACCAGGTAACTCCCCTCCCAGCCGCGCAGCTCGAACCGGCCGTCATTCTTCAAGATCAGCGGCGCCGCCGAGCATGAAAGTACCTTCCCCTGAACCTTCGCCTGGGTGCACTGGTAACTCCCCGAAACGTCTACTGTCTGGGCTTTGGCACCCGGATTCAACACGATGCACAACGCTGAGAAGGCAACGTACCGCAGAAAGCTCTGTGCCACCCGTTCGAGTCCCATCCGGCTCTCCGTAACCAGGAGGCGTAGCTGCGGGCCACCGTCCCTGGTCGTTAGTACAGGTGCAACTCGCCAGCCAAGCCTGTACCTTGTAAACTATTCATAACACAAATCTTAATGAAAACAAAGACCTGTACTTCCGTCCGGCGCTGGGAAGATTCCTTCCCTTTTTTCACAGTACAGAGGAGTTCCCTTACGAAAGTAACCCCTGCCCCTAGGACCCCGATCTCCTCGGATTCGCCTACTAGAACGGCAACTCCGCCGCTGCCTGCCCATCCTTGCGCGGGTCCGACGCGCCATAGTTCACGCCGGCAGCGAAATCACGAAGTACCACCTGTCCGCCTCCCACACGGCTTGAAAACGTGCCCAGCACCTTAATCTGATGCCCCTTCGCCGTCAACTCATCACGCACTTTTCCATTGACGCGATTCTCCATTTCTACGTCGCAACCCGAAAAGGTGTATTTGGTGAACCGCGGCGCTTCCACCGCCGCCTGAATGTTCATCTTGAAATCCGCAATGTTCGCGACGAACTGCGCGTGCGCCTGCGCCTGATTCCAGCCGCCCATAATTCCAAACGCCATGCGCTTGTCGCCGTTCTGCGCAAAGCCCGGAATGATCGTATGGCGCGGCCGTTTGTGCCCTGCGAGGGCATTCGGCGACGCAGGATCCAGTGTGAACAACCCGCCACGATTGTGCATCACAAAGCCCGCCCCCGCCGGCACAATCCCTGACCCAAACGCCGCGTAATTGCTCTGAATCAGCGAGACCATATTTCCGTCGCGGTCCACGACGCTCAGATACGTTGTGTCGCTCCCGCCCGCAATTTCTCCTGCCGAAATGTCGCACGCGGCTTTATCCGGATCGATCAGCTTCGCCCGTTCCACCGCCCACGCTTTCGAAAGCAAAGTCGCGGTCGGAATTTTCTGCCCTCGCGGATCGGCTAAATATTTCGCGACGTCCGCGTAAGCTAGCTTCTTCGCTTCGATCATGGCGTGCAGCGCCTTCGTCGATCCGAACCCCATATCCTTGTCTTTCTGCCCCAGAGGAAACGTCTCCATAATGTTCAACATCTCGAGCACGCCAATGCCCTGCCCGTTCGGCGGCATCTCGTACACCGTCCAATCGCGATACGTCGTCGAAATCGGCTCGGCCCATTCGCTTGAAAATTCCGCCAAATCTTTGTCCGTCATCGTGCCGTTGTGGCGCTTCATCGCGTCCAAAATCTTTTTCGAAATCTCCCCCTTATAAAAAGCATCTCTCCCGTGTTCGGCGATCTGCCCCAAGGACGCCGCCAAGTCCGGATTCTTAAATACCTCACCGACTTTCGGCGAACGGTCCCCGGGCAAATAGAGACTCGTCGCCGCGTCATCCGTCCGCAGTAAATCCACTTCCGCCGCCCAATACGCCGCGTCCATCTCTGGAACGGGAAAACCATCTTGCGCGGTTCGAATCGCTGCTGCCAAATCGTCTTTCAATTTTTTCCGCCCAAACTTGTCCGCCAACTTCTGCCAGCCATCCACCACACCCGGCACGGTGATCGAATGCACGCCGGTCTGCGGCATGTCTCGCAGGCCCTGCTTGTGCAAGAAATCGATCGTCAACCCCTTCGGCGCCCAACCGCTGGCATTCAATCCATAAAGCTTGTTGGCCTTCGCGTCGTACACAATCACAAACAAATCTCCGCCGATTCCGTTCATCATCGGCTCGACGACGCCCATCATCGCGTTCGCAGCAATCGCCGCGTCCACCGCGTTGCCGCCGCTCTCCAAAATCCGCACGCCCGCCTGCGACGCCAGCGGCGACTCCGTTGCCACAATCCCGCCCTTCGAGATCACCATCGACCGCGTCTGCCCGCGATCCTGCGCATTCGCCTCCAAATTCATCAGCAATAAGCCTCCCGCCAAAACGAATAATCCGACTCCGCGCACGCGCCCGAAAATTCGCATATTTCCCCTCAACTCCTTGTTCCGAACGCCCGCATCTTACATCGGCGGCCAAAGGTAAGTCTCCGATTCCTTTGTAGGTGTCGGCGCAAAATGAGAATGTCCGGTTTGTGCAAAGTAGAAATGTCCGCTTTCATGGATGGCCGAGGGCCCCATGGAAACGGAGCGAATCACTTTGAGCCAACGAGAACGGGACCGATTAAAAGTGTTACATGAGGTACAGGAGAAGCATCTCTCGCAGGTAGCAGCAGCGGAGCGGCTGAAAATAACCGACCGCCAGGTGCGCCGGATGCTGCTCCGCATCCGCAAACACGGGGATGCTGCTCTGGTTCACGGATTACGAGGGCGGCCATCGAATCGCAAGCTGGCAGCCCGCTTCGAGGAGAAGGTTTTGACTCGCGTGGGTCAGCGCTATGCCGACTTCGGGCCCACGCTGGCCGCCGAACATTTAGCCAAGGATGGTTTCCCCGTGAGCCGGGAGACCCTGCGGACATGGATGACCAAAGCGGCCTTCTGGCATCCGCGCTGCCAGCGGGTGAAAAAGATCCACGTGTGGCGGGAGAGAAGAGCTAGTTTCGGGGAGCTGGTGATGCAGGACAGTTCTCCTTTCCGCTGGCTGGAGGATCGCGGTCCAGCCTGCCAGTTGATCGCCGTGATCGATGACGCTACCAGTCGGATCCATGCACGGTTCACCGAACACGACACCACGGAAGAGAACCTGCGAACATTTGGCGGATGGGTACGGCTCTACGGACGTCCCTTGGCCCATTACACCGATAAAGCCAGCATTTTTCGAACGGCCGGCCCGCAGCCGCTTGCGGAACAACTGCGGGGAGATCCGCTGCGAACGCAGTTTGGGCGAGCCTTGAACGAACTGGGGATCGAATGGATCGCGGCCCACAGTCCGCAAGCCAAAGGGCGTATCGAGAGACTGTTTGAAACTCTTCAGGACCGCCTGGTAAAGGAGATGCGGTTGGCGGGAATCGACAGTATTCAGGGAGCGAATCATTTTTTGGAGATGCGCTTTCTTCCCGAGTGGGAGCAGCGTTTTACCGTAGCACCGCGGAATGCACGCAATGCCCATCGACGACTGGGACAGGAACAGCACCTGGAAGAAATCTTGAGTGTACGCGTGGGCCGCAAAGTGGCTCAGGACCACACCGTAAGCTGGGACGGGAATCGCTGGGGAGTACTGCGGGAAGAAGTATGTGCGGGGCTTCGTGGAGCTGCGGTCGACATCGAACGGCGCTTGGACGGAAGCCACTGGTTGCGCTACCGAGGGCGATATCTGCACCTGCGCGCCTGCCCCGAACCGGCGCGGCGTTCCGCAAGTCCTTCCGGCCTACGGCCTCCAGGACTTGCGGAACGAACACCGAAACCCAAAAGCCAAAGCAAACCCAAATACCATGTGCCTGCAGAGCACCCTTGGAGAAAACCATGGAAGCGGACACTTCTATCTGGCAGAAAACCGGACATTTCTACTTTGCGTTGACACGATTCCTTTGTAGGGGTACAGCATGCTGTGCTTCAGCTTGCCCGGGCGTACAAATCCAGACGTCTGTGTTTTCGGTACTCGAGCTCGCACAAAAAAATTCCCCAGGGCTGTCCATCACCCTGGGGAAGATTTTTTACCCAGTCGCTTTTTTGTCAGCGGTTATCACCGATGGTCATGGTCATCGTCATCGCTCTTCGGCGCAAACGCCACACCACGGAACACTTCCCCCGCGCGCGCGGAACGCACCGTCTGGAAAGTCCCGAACCAGCCGCCGGTTGGCGGCGTGGTTGCGGAGATCACGTCCGTAACTTTCACCAGCTTATTCGGATCCGCGCCGGTGTCTCCGTTGGCGCTGATTGTCGAAGTGATGGCCCAAATGGTCGCCGTGCCGTCGCGGTTTGCGCGTCCGGTGATGTTCCGGCAGCCGCCGGTCGCCGGAGAAATCGAAGCCGGATAGTGGTCCACGCTATATTGCACGCCGATGTTCAAGCCATTCTGCAATACGTACACCATGGTCCAGACGCCGTTCTGCAGCACCCATTTCTGCAGGCCTGCGGTGGCTTGTGACTGCGCATCCGCGACGTTGCCGTTCACCGGCGGCGTCACGAACGTTCCATCGCCCTCATCGCACACATACAGCGTGTTCGCATTGGCAAAGAACATCCCAAACGGGAAATTCGTACCCGTGCTTGCTTCCGTGTTCGGGAAGCCCGGAAGGATCGTCAGCGGAACCGCCGCCAACTCCGCGGCTGTGCCCATCGGCAGAGTGCCTTGCGTCCCCTCTTGAAACACCGAGTTGATTCCATTGCCGCCACTGCCTTTGCTGATGTACACCGTGTTGTTAAAAATGGTTAAGCCGCGGAAGTTCGTGTCCTTGCCCTGCTTGTCGCCGGATAGGAACTCCAACCTCCCAATCATGCCGATATTCGGCGGTACGGGCGGTGTTGTGCCTGGGATCCGCAGTTCAGCCCCCGTCGCGTTGATCAGTTCAAATCCCGCCACTGTAAGTGGAAGCTGCTTCTTCCCGATATTCCCGCTGTTGTCGTTGCCCACCATGTAGTAGATGCCGTTGCTGCCCTTGATCGCCGCGCGCCCGTTGTCGCCGCTGTACGCGTTTCCGTCGGTGACGCTCAGGTGTCCGTCCGCATCCACTTCCGCCACCGCCCGATAGTAGGCCGTGATGGTAGACGGCGAATTCTGCAAGCTCGACGTAACCGGATTGGTTGGATCGCAGATTGCCGGCGTATTGGACGCCGAGACGTCAATCAGATTCGGCGCCGTCGGAGAAACCTCCGTGCCGCCGCATCCCATTCCGCCGTGATACGCCATAAATGTCAACGACTTGCCGTCCACGGAGCGGTTCAGCGCTAGCTCCGACTTCGAACTGAAGCTCGTCACGATCTTGTCGCTTGGGATTGGCAACGTGCCCAGCACCCCGCCATCCTCCGTAATGTTCTCCAGGAAAATCGGTGACGTGATTCCAAAGCTGCCATCGCTTCCGGAGTTATTCCAGACGTTGTGGGTGTCCTGATCGTTGGGAAATTCACCGTTGTCGCTGGCGAACCCGCAAGGAACCGCCACTCCCGTAGTGCCTCCCGCAATCAGTGGCACCTGGACCGTCAATCCGATCGCGCCCCCCATGCATCCCGGCGGCAAAGCCTCGCCCGTAATCACGGTCGAAGCATTCCCCGTATATACGGTCTTGCTCAAGACCAAACTGTCTTCTGCAAATCGGAAATGTCGCTCGTGATGATCGTCATCGTCAGCAGCCATCCTGGTGACGAACACACCTCCCGCCAATCCAAACGCGGTTGCCACTGCCAAAATCGCCAAAGCACGTCGTTTTTTCACAAGTGTAGCCCTCCAGGGCGCTCGCATGTTCCCACGCGCCTTCAAATGGAGGTTTTCTGCTCTGTGAATAATCCGTGAACCCTGCGTTGCGGGTACTACAACTTCCAGTAGCCGGAGGTCGACCACCTTGCTCCCCGCCTACCTACGTTCCAGTCTCGCTTTTCCACGGCAACTCGGACTAGCCCGCGCTAAAGTCAGGAGCCCACATTGCCGATAGAACCCGTATGGACCTGACTGCCATTGCCCTTCAGGGGCTCGATCAAGCGGGTACTCAATTGGAGAGTGCCGCGAGCAGTATCGCCTCGTTTCAAGCCAACGCTCCTGCCGGTGCCAGCGTGGACACTGTGGATCTCAGTGCCGCGGTGGTGGCGCTGCTATCCGCGAAGAACCTCTATTCGGCAAACCTTGCCACCGTCAAAGCGGCGCACGAAATCCTCAAAACCTCAATCGATCTAATCGCCTGAATCACGTCCACTGGCGAATGCGGGAGGCTGGCCCGCCCGCAAAATCCCGTTCTCCGGCGTTCTCAACTCGCACTCGCCCACCGTGAAAGCTTCGACTCCACAATTTCCTGGCTGATTTTTTGACCTTTGCGTCCTTCACCTGCGGCGATCTCAGCTGCCGGGCGGCAAATCGTTCCGCCTTTTCGCGGTCGGTATACACTCGCCCAAACAGTTCCTGGTCGGCGTAGCTCACGGTCACAAGCCAATGAGTGTGCTCGCGGCGACGATCCTCTTTTCTTGCCCGATCCAGTTGGTTCATGGCGCCTCCGTCTCCCGAGCGTTGGCGTGATACACGCTCAGTACATTAGAGAAGTCTATAACTTTGGCTTTGCACCGGACTGTTCAATGTCGCACACTTCAAACTTTTGTCCGTTTTACAGCGATTGAAAGAAACTGCACATCTTGGTATAAAATCGACGGAAATCGCGGAGTACTGGATGGTCAAGCGCAAATCCTCAGCGCAGCAGCCCTTTGACGTTGGCAAGTATCTGGCAACTTCCGGAGTGAAGAAAAAGCTCGTCAGCTATCGCAAGGGCCAGGTTATTTTTTCGCAAGGTGACAAGGCCGGTTCCGTCTTCTATCTTCAATCCGGCGCCGTGCAAATTAGCGTCAATTCCTCCACCGGAAAAGAAGCCGTCGTCGCCATTCTCTATCCGGGCGAGTTCTTCGGCGAAGGATGCATCGCCGGCCAGACTCAGCGCGTTTCACAGGCAACCGCACTGGAACCCACGGCCGTCCTCTCCATTGAAAAATCGGAAATGAGCCGCGTCATTCATGAAGAGCATGAATTTTCCGATCGCTTTGTGGCCCACATGCTCAAACGTAACGTCCGCATCGAAGAAGATCTGGTCGACCAACTCTTCAACTCCAGCGAGAAACGCCTGGCCCGCGCTCTCCTGCTCGTCGCCCGCTACGGAAATAATGAAAACCCTCAAAAAATTGTCGCTCGCCTCTCCCAAAAAACCCTCGCCGAGATGGTCGGCACCACCCGCAGCCGCGTCAGCTTCTTCATGAACAAATTTCGCAAACTCGGCTTCATCAAGTACAACGGCGGCCTCCAAGTCTACGATTCCCTCCTCCGCGTCATCCTCCACGATTGATTTCGGGCCATCGCTCATACGCCGTAGGCCGCCGGCCTCCATCTCCTGCTTAGTCCCTGAGCCGTCGAACGGCCGCCAAATCCGATCAGTCCCAGGGGCCATCGCCGCGAACTAATCAACCACAGTTTTTTCAAACTTGTGTCACCCACCTACTCTAGAGGACTCACCCTATGGGCTTTTGGGGGTTTACCGGCTGGACGAGGACACTTCTGACCACGAACATGTCACAAAAGGAGAGTCAGGCATGAGATCGATCCAAAGCTTGAGACAATCGCCGAACGTGTCATCCCTGGCCTCACGGATGAAGGGTAATGTGTCGATTTCGTGCCCCTGCTGTCTGAGTGATCTGATTCATAGATCAAGAACCAGAGGAATTGTTGAGTCCCTACTGGTCTTCCTGCGGATTCGACCGTATCGATGCGATGAATGTGACTATCGTTTTTTCGCTGGTGTGTTCAACACAAATCTAAGGCAACCCGGCCGGCAAGGACAATGAATGCCTAAGCTTAGCAACTACTCAGATCCCAAGAAGCGTCCCATAGTGGCCACGCGCCGCACGATGATATGGATTAAAGGGTCGCGTTTTCAGGGTAGCGGCTGCTCCGAGTGTGCATGGGTGTTCAGTCCGTCGGGGCCACCCATCGGCGACTCGCTCTCGGAGATGAAGGACTGGTACGAGCGCCGGCGCGATAGAGAATTTGCCGATCATGTCTGCGCTGAACATCCTCGATCGAAGAATGCAATTGTCTGAATTATCCGGCGAGTGGGCCGGGCTTTGAACTGGGCGATGCACCTTTGGGGTTTGGTTTTTTCAAAAGGTGCGGCTTTTTACTTTGGTCTTTTCTCCGCCGCCACGTCCGGTCGGCGCTCATCTTTCCTGCGCGCCATGCCAAATCGTACTGATAATCACGCGCTGGCCTCTCACTCGGTAGAGTATGGAGTATGGCGTTCCCCCGATGACCAGCTCGCGAATTCCTGGCTCTGCCCCCGCTCGCCCCAAGTGCGGGTGCAACCTCAAAGCCTCCATCATCGCGACAATTCTTGTAGCCAATCGTTTCGCAGCTTCGGGCTTATCCAGCGCAACGAAGGCATGAATCTCCCGCAACCTTGCCCGCGCCAGTGGCGACCAGACGATCTCTACCGTCACAGTGCCTCGTCATCGTGGTCTTTTCCGCAAACACATTTCGGAGGAGGCAATTCATTCTCTGTGCCCCAGGAAAGCAGCCACGCTTTCATGTCCTCGTGTTTGACGTAGTGCCCAGACTTTACCTGACGGTCGGCCTGACGTGTTTCGGCCAGCATTCTTTCCTGATCGGCGACATACGCCTCGACGGCGTCAGAGATCAGGAAGTTCGAGCTGCGCCCGGAAGCCTTGGCCAGCTTCGCCAGTCGCTTCTTGATTTCCGGTTTCAACCTCATGCTCAGTGTCGCGCTTCGTGTGTTCGCCATAAACACATTCTATCACGCTGGCAACCCTGCATCCAGCACGGCGCTGTATGACTCTCGGGCCGTCTTACTTGCCCCCCTCCTCACCTTTCCGCTTTTTCCACACATTTCCACAGCCTTGCCAGTCTTGCTAACACCCGCTAACTCGTTCAAACCTCTCGACTTCCGCCACTCCCATTCGAATCCGCCCCTCCCCGTTCGAATAAGCACGCAGTAAATTAGAAAAGCTATTAACAACTGGTAATATCCATGCTACCATTCGGCATGTTTCGCTCGCAAACTCTCCGCACGCCATCCCAATTTTCTCCTCTTTCCTCATCTGAGTTCCCTGCGAACTCTCCCTTAAGAAGAACCTGCTCGCACCGATCCTCCCATCCGCAGCGCACAGCGACGCCCGCAACCCCTGTTCCCTCATAAACTTACTTCACGGTTCTCTGGATACTCCGGGGTGCCCCTCTCACCCCAAGCTTTTCTTCGCTCCCCGCTAAGTCCCGTAGAATCCGCACTTACGAAAAACGGCCCCATAACTCGTTTAGAATCCGCACTTACAGAAAAACCCGGGGGAGGGGGGGATCACCCTCCGCCACCATCTCCCACTACCCGCTACTCACAACTCACTACCCACTACTCACCGCTCCTTGTACACTGTACCCCGCCTCCGCCAAGCGTCCTCTGCGGAGCCAAGCCCCATGCCTGACGAAAAACCGCCAGCGTCCTCTCCGCACGCCAGCGCCACCGCGCCAGCCAGGGATCCTCGCATCGAAGCGCAAATCGACGCCTTGCTCTCTGGCCGCCACGCCGATCCCTTTGCTCTTCTCGGCCCGCATCCCGCCGGCAAAGGCTGGGTCGTTCGCTTCTTCCGTCCCGGTGCCGCAGACGCCAGTATCCTCCTCAAAGGCACCTCAGAACCCATTCCCGCGCGCCGCCTGCGCTCTGAAGGATTTTTTGAGGCCGCGCTGCCCGATTCTTTCCAAAGCGCGCCCGCTCCCAGCGCGTACCGCATCCGCTACCGCACTGGCTACGGCGAAACCGTCGAAGCTTGCGACACCTACGCTTTCCCCTATCTCCTTAGCGAGTTCGACCTTCACCTCATGGGGGAAGGCCGCCACTACGACACGTACGAAAAAATGGGCGCGCACCTCAGAACACTCGAAGATGTCCGCGGCGTTCATTTCGCCGTTTGGGCACCCAGCGCCAAGCGCGTCAGCATTGTTGGCGACTTCAATCGCTGGGACGGACGCGTCAATCCCATGCGCGCCCGCGGCTCTTCCGGCATCTGGGAAATCTTCGTTCCAGAACTTGCCGAAGGCGCCATCTACAAATACGAAATCATCGGCGCGCAAGGGGCGACGCTGCCCCTCAAAGCCGATCCCTACGCCTTCCGCGGCGAACTCCGGCCCAATACCGGCTCCGTCGTCGTTAATCTCGACACCTACAATTGGACCGACAGCGACTGGATCAACAAGCGCGCGCAAAAAAATTGGCTCGAATCTCCGATCTCCGTTTACGAAGTTCATCTCGGTTCCTGGCGCCGCGTCCCCGAGGACGGCAATCGCTGGCTCACGTACCGCGAGCTCGGCGACCAGCTCATTCCCTACGTCAAAGATCTCGGCTATACCCACATCGAGTTGCTCCCCATCATGGAGCATCCCTTCGACGGCTCCTGGGGATATCAAACGATTGGCTACTTCGCGGCGACCAGCCGCTACGGCTCCCCAGCGGAATTCATGGAATTTGTCGACCGCTGTCATCACGCGGGCATCGGCGTTTTTCTGGACTGGACTCCCGCACACTTCCCGCGCGACACCTTCGGACTCGCCCAGTTCGATGGGACGCATCTCTACGAGCACGCCGACCCGCGCCAGGGTACCCATCCCGATTGGGGCACGCTCGTCTACAACTACGGCCGCAACGAAGTCCAGAACTACCTCATCTCCAACGCTTTATTCTGGCTCGACAAATATCATATCGACGGCCTTCGCGTGGATGCTGTCGCTTCCATGCTCTATCTCGACTATTCGCGCAAGCAGGGCGAGTGGATTCCCAACGAATATGGAGGCCGCGAAAACCTTCACGCCATCGGGTTCATCAAGCGCATGAACGAAGTCGCGCATGGCCGCTTCCCCGGCATTCTCACCATCGCCGAAGAGTCCACTTCCTGGCCCAGCGTCACCCGTCCCACGTACCTGGGAGGCCTCGGCTTCAGCCTCAAATGGAATATGGGCTGGATGAACGACACGCTAAAGTATTTTTCCGCGAATCCCGTCCACCGCAAATACGAACACAACAAGCTGACCTTCTCGATGCTCTACGCCTTCAGCGAGAATTTCATGCTTCCCTTCTCCCACGATGAAGTCGTCCACGGGAAAAATTCTCTGCTCCACAAAATGCCGGGCGATCTCTGGCAGCAATTCGCGAATCTTCGCCTTCTGCTCGCGTATCAGTGCGCGCATCCCGGCAAAAAACTCCTCTTCATGGGCCAGGAACTCGCGCAGCGCCACGAATGGAGCGAAGCGACCAGCCTGGACTGGCATCTGCTTCAACACGATTCGCACCGTGGCGTGCAAAATCTGGTCCGCGATTTGAATAAATTGATCGCCGCGCAGCCTGCTCTCCATGAAGTCGATTTCAACTGGCAAGGGTTCGAGTGGATCGACGCTAACGACTCCGACAACAGCGTCTTCGCCTTCGCCCGTCACGGCAAAGAGTCGCAAGACTTGTTGATCGTCATCATCAATGCGACCCCGGTCGTCCGTGAGGGCTACCGCATCGGCGTCCCCCAGCCAGGCTTTTACTCGGAAATATTGAACACCGACGCCGCCGGCTATGGCGGCTCGAACGTAGGCAATCTCGGCGGCCAAAACGCCTCAAACCAGCCGTCCCAGGGCCGCTCACACTCCCTCTGCCTCACGCTTCCGCCGCTCGCCGCCGTCTTCCTGAAATGGCAGGCAGGGTAGTCCAACAGGCATCTCCGCGCGGTCGTTGTTGTCCCCCCAGGGGGCACTGCACGCGCCTGCACGGATTCGCGGCCTGAGCTATCCGGTTCAGGTTCACTTGTTCGCCCTATGGGGCAGGACTGTTAATTCTGGAACTTTTCCATCGTCTTACTCGTATGTACGAGCAAATGCCCAAGGAGGCATCCCGCTATGAATAGCCGCACCCGGCACCTCTTCCCCGTATTAGCATTTCTGGCCGCCGCCTTTCTCTACTCCCCGCTCCAGACGCAAGCACAGACAAGTGCAGCCCAATCAAGCACATCCGCCCACGGTGAGCGCTGGCTGCACGTGCGCGTCGTCAGCACCAATGCCAAAGGCGAGACTGTCCGCGTGAACGTTCCTCTCGAGCTGGCGGAGAAGGTTTTGCCGGCCATCGACCACGACCGTCTCCACAACGGCAAAGTGCGCGTGGGCTGCATGGATTGCGACGGAGTAGACGTTCGCACCATTTTTGAAGCGGTTCGCTCGAGCAAGGACGGCGAATTTGTGACGGTACAGAGCAACGATGCAGACATCAGCGTCATGAAGAAGGAAGGAATGCTGTACGTTCACGTACACGATAAGAACAAGCCGAAGCATTCGCAAGTCGAGGTCAAGGTTCCCATGAAGGTTGTGGAAGCATTGCTCTCCGGATCGAAAGATGAGTTGGATATCGCCGCTGGGTTGCATGCACTTGCGTCACAGGGCGATGTGGAGCTGGTTTCGGTCAAGGATGACGAAAACACGATTCGCGTGTGGCTCGATTCCAAGAACGTAACAACGGACTAAGCACGGCAGTTCGTAGTATCAACCCTCGGGCCGTCTCATGCGGGAGACGGGAAAGGAAAGGCAACATGGTACTGCTCGGAAAAATCGCTCTTGGTTTTGGGGCCACAGTACTGCTTGCGGGGGCTTACACGTTTCGCCAGGGCGTGATTCGCGTGGACGTGGATGAAACTCGCGGCCGAGGATCGCACGTTCACGTCTGGGCGCCCGCAGCGATGGTTCCGATGGCACTGCATTTCGTTCCGCGAGAGCAGATGCTGCGCGCCGGAGAACGATCCGAAAAGTTCATGCCGCTGGTGCACGCCGTGGCGAAAGAGCTCCAAAAATATCCTGAAGCCGAATTGGTGGAGGTTCACGACGGAGCGCAATACGTTCGGATCCGCACGCACAATGGCAGTCTGATGATCGATGCGGACGAGCCTGGCCAAACCGTGCATGTCTCCTGCCCGCTGGCCACCATCGATGACGTTGCCCGCGAGCTCGCCACGTTGGCACCCGCATCCTAAATGCGGGGCACGATTTGCCCAGTTTTGCGCCGAGCTATTTGCGGGTGACTCTAGGGATTTAATTTGAGATCGTCTCTGTTTTAATCAAAAGCGCGGTCTCACTGCGGGTTCTGCTGCTTCTGTTTTTGCATCTGTTCCATCATCTGGCGTTTCATGGCCTCGGGATCGAACTTCGTGGGAGTGCCGGTGATGTGGTCCTTGGCATCGGTAATCACCTTCACCAGGACCATAGAATTCGTCGGTGTGACTTCCTTCACCAAGCTCATGGGAGAGACCTTTGAGCTGGCCCACACATCGCCCTTTCCATCGTCTTTGGACCAGTGATCGCATACGAACGTGCCCGCTGGAACCGTAATGGTTTCCGTTCCGACTTTGTGCCACTTCTCCATTTCGTCGGACATGCGAGACCTCTGCTGTGCGGCCGGGCTCATGGGCATTTCCATGGGAGGCTGGCCGGGTTGCTGAAAAATCATGCGATGAAACTGAAAGTCGTCTTTTGTAACGAGCATCTTGCCGTAGGACATCGTGCCGCTCCGAGGATCGGTGTGGCCGAACTCAAGCCAATACGCATCTTTTCCGTCGACGGATTCCTGGCCGACGATCGTCATTTCCAAAGTGGTTTTCTTTTGATCTCGTTCCGTTTCGTAGACAGCGCCACTCCCAACGACGGGTTTGAAAATGTCGGTGATGGCGGGTTTCTTGAAGAGGTCCATGCCCATCTGTGCGCGGGCGGCGGTGCCAAGCAGCATGGATAGCCCCGCGAAGACCAGCGATACTTGTAGTCGTTTCATGGTGGAACTCCTTTTAATTGAACTGTGCCGCCGGGCTGGCGGATTTCTCTAGCGTAGAAGGCTGGAGAGTGATGCAAAATTACCAGCATACGGGAGACGAAGCAATTGGGTGGAGAAAAACGGTAGCGAAAAGGAACATGGGTCGATTCGAACGCATGGGGGCTCTCAGAATTGTCGGCGGCATAGCGGCGGGAATCGATCGGGCGCGGGAAATTTATTCGTAGGCGAGGGCGACGACGGGGTCGTAGCTGGCGGCGCGGAGGGCGGGGTACATGGCGCCAATGGCGGAGCCGGCCAGAGCGAGCAAAGCCGCTGAAAGAACCCATTGGGGCGTAATCATAATCATGAGGCTGGGATTAGCTTCCTTCATGATGGCCTGGAAGGCGAATGTGAGAATGATGCCGAGGGCGCATCCCATAATCGTGAGGAGAAGCGTTTCGCCGAGGAGCATGCGCATGATACCTAACCTGGAGAGGCCGAGCGCTTTGAGAATTCCGATCTCGCGAGTGCGCTCCATCACCATGGTATGCATGTTGAGGAGCACGACCAGAAAACTGATGATGACACCGAGGCCGACCATGGTGCGGGTAAACGGTTTCAATTGAGGAAGATTGGTGGAGCTCATCAGGGTGGCGTACTCGGTGACGGAGCGCACACGGTCGAGTGGAGTGAGATTGACGATTTGCGCGCGAGTACCTTCCGTGTCGCCTTTGCTGCGGACGTAGAACATGGAGACGCGTTTTTCCGCGCCAGCGAGTTCCTGGGCGGTTTTCAGCGGAATGAAGTAACGAGCGCCTTTGCCGTGAGCGACGATGCCGCAGATCGTAAACGAATGATTCAGGAGAACGATCTGTTGCCCGACCTTTAAGTGTTTTGTTTGCGCGACGATGTCGTCGGCGATGGCCTCGTCGGAGGATTGGAAGGGACGTCCGGTGCGGAACAAAAAGCCGCGGCTGAGAGCATTGAAGCGTTTGTAGTCGATACCGTAGACGATACCCAAGTTCTTTGGCTCCGTCAGAATAAGCGTGGGAGCGACTTCATCGACGCCGGGCAGCGCGGCGATTTTGTCGCCCAAAGATTCCTGCATGACGGCACTGGAGAAGGCAAAGAAAATGGAAGAGTTGGGCGGCTGAACAAGAAGGTCAGCGCCAACACCTTCAACGCGTTTCCCCCATTCGGAAAGAACTCCCGTCGTGAGACCTGTAATCAGTAGAACCAAAATGACTTGGATGGCGATGGCGACGACGCTGAGAAAGCTGCGGAGGCGACGCGCAGTAATGTTGCCCCAGAGCATCTGGAGAAGAGAAAAAGTTCCGTCAAAGGTATCGTTCATCAGAAAGACCGAAGAGCCACTGTAACATCTGCGTTTGCTCCCGGTCAAAAAAGTCGGAAAGCGTTAGCAAGAATTATGCCGAACTCGACGAGAAGTATTTCTGCAAGATTAAGTTTTCAACACAAGTGTTGATAAGTGTGTGGAAAATGGGGTCGGGCCGACTGCTAACTGCGCTTTCTTCAACAGCCTGCTGCTGTTTGCACTATTTTGGTGCAGTCATTTTTTCCACGGCGGCGTTTCCGGGCGTCGCGGGAGTGGAAGTGAACGCAAAGCGTGTGAAATCAGAGCGGTTCAGCAATCAAACGAGAAAATGTTTGCGGAGTTGGAGAGGACCGTTAGAATTTTTCACGGCGTAAAACTGATCAGTACCACTTCGGGGGTCTCTCCAAGCGAACTTTGATGACCTGATGAGGATCCGTGATGTCGTACCAGCGGCCGTAGGTCTTCCAACCTTCGGCGATGATTTGAATGAGAGCGCGGCCGAGAGGAGCTTCGGAGACGTGGGCGATGCCTTCACGGTTGGTTTTGACGTTCAGTTCGACTTTCTTGTCCCTCTTGATGACATGCTCTTCGACATACTTGACGTAGACGCTGGCATTTTCGACAGGAACGGATTTTTCGCCGCCGGTGACCTCGATGGTCAGGCGATTGGATTCCGAAGTTGTCGAAGGAGCTTTCGGTGATGGCGGCGGTGGATCTTGCGCGGATACCGTGAGAACGACCGCGAAAACGAAAGCAAATAGAAGAGTACCTGATTTAGGACGAGAAAATATCATGTTCCGGTGGACCCCATCCTCCGCGGAAAGAGCAGACGAGGTTACGTTACCTCGCTGTGGTTTAAGATGCAAATGCGCGCCGGGATGCTGCTTGGCGCGGCGCTCGCTGAACGCAACCGATGTATTCCAGGGGTCGTGGGACAGTTTGAGAGCGCGGTATTCTTCTCGTTTTATCTACGCCGGCGGTTCGTCTGATGGCTGAAGGACCTCGCGAGCGGTCGCAGCGTCTTGTTCGCGGACCATGATGCGGAACACAGGATCCCTGAATGGCAAGGACGAGTTTTTCTCCCCGATGGGGACAGCTTCGATAGCCACCGCGATGCCAGCGTAATCGAGCGTGCCCTGCGCAATGTTTGCATCCGCTTGCGTTCCGCAGACTTGAGCGACTACCAATTTACCTTCGGGGGTTTTATGGGGAGGATGAAGCACCTCGCGAGCAGTAGCAGCGTCTTCCTCGCGGACCAGCACCTTGAACCCGAAACCGCTCCATGCCAAATGGTCGCGCAGGCCGCCAGCTCTGTCGGCCTGGATCATGGCATCGATGCCTGCCGATTCGAGCATGCTCTTCGCAAGGTCTGCCTCTACCTGCGATCCGAACGCCTGAACGAGAACAAGCGCACTGTTCTGCATGCGGACATTATATGCCAAACGCGATTGCGAGCTGTGGCGCTAGGCTTTAAACGGAGCGCCTCCCCACAGAAAAGAGGGTAGTGGGCTAGTTTCGGCAAACTGGCCCACTACCATTCCGGGGTACAGCTTTGCGATGACCGATGCGTCCCACGCTACAGTCCAGTGCAGCGGAATTGACTCACTGGTTGTGGTCCTGTAAGTTCGGAGGAATCTGCTTTGCAGGTACTCGAAGCCGCAAGCGCAGCGATGGGCCCCTAGTCCCGAAACTTCCACAACCAAGGGGAACCGCAGCGGGACATCCCCGATGCGAGCGGTCTGACACACAGGACTAAGGCGCACGAAGCAAGAGGAGATAACCATGGGATTTGCCACGAACGCCATACACGTCGGGCAGGAGCCGGATCCGGCGACGGGTGCGATCGTTGCGCCGATTTATCAGACCTCGACGTACGTGTACGAGGAGCTGGGGAAAAACAAGGGTTACGACTACGCACGGACGAACCATCCGAACCGGAAGGCGCTGGAGCGGACGGTTGCAAAGCTGGAGGGCGGGCACAGCGCGTATGTTTTCACGTCGGGAATGGCGGCGATCGATGCGGTGTTTCGGCTTTACCGGCCGGGCGACCACATTGTGCTGTCGGAAGCGGTGTACGGAGGCGTGTATCGGCTGTCGACACAGCTTCTGGTGCACTTTGGGTTGGAGTTCAGTTTCGTGGATACATCGATCCCGGCATGCGTGCTGGCGGCGCTGCGGCCCAATACAAAATTGATTTACGTCGAGACACCGACGAATCCGACGATGCGTGTGACGGATATTGCGGCCATTGCGAAACTGGCGAGCGAGCGGAATGTGACGCTGGCGGTGGACAACACATTTTTGAGCCCGTACTTGCAGAGGCCGATCGAGTTGGGAGCGCAGATCGTGGTGCACTCGATGACAAAATATTTGAATGGGCACAGCGATTCGACCGGAGGAGCGGTGGTACTAACGCGGCCGGAAGATGCGGAGAAGATCTATTTTATTCAGAGGTCGGCGGGAGCAGGGCTGGCGCCGATGGATTGCTTTTTGATTTCGCGAGGAATTAAGACGCTGGCGATTCGCATGTTGCAGCACAACGCGAACGGGATTACCGTGGCGCGGCATCTGGATGCGCATCCAAAAGTGCGCAAGACATATTACCCGGGATTGCCGACGCATCCGCAACATGATATTGCTCGGCGTCAGCAGAAGGGGCCGGGGGCGATGATTGCGATTGATTTGGGTTCGCTGGAAGCGGCGCGGAGATTTCTGAATCAGTTGAAGTTGTGTTCGCTGGCGGAGAGTTTGGGGGGAGTGGAGTCGCTCGTTTCATTGCCGGCGCAGATGACGCATGCTTCGATGCCGCCGGAGGTGCGGGAGCGGATTGGGATTACGGAAGGGCTGGTGAGGATTTCTGTGGGGATTGAGGACGTGGAAGATATTATGGCGGATCTGGACCAGGCGTTGCTGTACGTCTAGAGGGCGGTTGGTGTAGCGTCTCGGTCTAAATATTGATCTTGCGATATCAGTAAGACTCAATGAGGAGTCCGGTTCCGGAGGCCTAAGAGCAAGTACCACCTTCTTGGTACATCGTAGCGTAACCAAGACTACTCATGACTGGCGAATATTGAATAGACGTTAGTATGGGAGGCTTCTGTGGAGCTGCCACTGTGGTTTCTCTTGCTTTCATTATTACTTCCACGAGTCTCGCTTCTAATCGCTTACTTCACCGACACGCTTACCGTTTTCAGACTGACGACGTGGGTGCCTCCGACTCTGGGCGTCCTCATACCGAGAGCGCTAGTGCTCATTTTGATTTTTCAAGATCGTGGAATGTCGCCCTGGTTGCTAGTTCACGGTTTTGCGATGGCGATCGTTTACGGTGGCGGAGGAAGATCAGGTGCTCATCGCATACAAGACTCAAACTGAGACCCTACCGGCGGCTGAAGTAACTAACCTCGCGCGGCCGTTTTCGTTAGCACCGCGTTATGAACCAGGAATCCGCACGCGCCATTGTGCGCGAGGCAATCGAAATCTATCTTGACATTTGGGCGCTCCCTGAAGTGTCATGTGTTTTCGTCGAGCCAGTCGAGATAGGCTTTGGAGCCTGCGACGATGGGCAGTACGATGAATTCGGGAACTTCGTAGCTGTGCAGGCGTTTCACTTCCCTTTCCAGGCCACCTAGTTTTCTGGCGGTGGTTTTGATGATGAGCAGAAGTTCGCGGGCCTTTTCTACTTTTCCTTGCCAACGATAGTGGGATTCGATAGGGCTGCGGAGAATGTTGACGCAGGCGGCCAGGCATTTTTCGACGACGCTGCGGGCGATGAGCTTTGCCTGAATGGGGTTGGCGCAGGTAACGAGGACCAGGCGATAGTTGTCGGCGGGCTTCATGCGGGCTCCAATCAAAAGAATCTAGTTTGCGCGACAGTTCGGGCGAGGCGAGCCCCGCCCCCTACAGGAGTGGGGTTTGCTCCACCCATGTACGGTGCTTCCGTATTGGGAAAACTGGGAATAGAATACGACGCTATGAGCGCATCACCTATGATGAACGCAAGTCCCATCAAGTTTGGCACGTCCGGATGGCGCGGACTGATTGCCGACGACTTTACGTTTGCAAACGTGCGGCTGGCGGTGACGGCGATTGCGGAGCACGTGAACAGCAAGACGAAGAACCCGGCGATATTGGTGGGCTACGACACGCGATTTTATTCGGAAGAGTTTTCGCAGTTGGCGGTGGCGATTTTGCAGGCGCATGGCGTGCGAACTCTGCTGTGCGAGACGTTTACGCCGACGCCTGCAGTGGCTTACGAGATCCAGCGGTCGAAACTCGATGGAGCGATCAACTTCACGGCTAGTCATAATCCGGCGCAATACCACGGGCTAAAATTTTCGTCAGCGGATGCGGGACCGGCTCTGCCCGAGGTCACGAAAGATATTGAGGCGCGCGTGGCGAGGATCATCGCCAAGGATGGCGCGTATCCAACGTCACCGGCGGTTCCTTCAGGCGGAGTGAAAACGGAGAAGGTGAATCTTCTCGAAAATTATTTGAAGCGGCTGGGAGAGTTGGTGCGGTTCGAAACGCTGCGTAAGGCGAAGGTCTCCTTTGTGACAGACGCGTTGCATGGTTGCGGGGCAGGATATTTGGATAAGGCTTTGGCGGACCATGGGGTTGCTGTGCAGGCGATGCGAACGAACCGCGATTGCTTGTTTGACGGGACGGGGCCGGACGTTAGCGAGGAAAATCTGGCGCCCTTGCGTAAAGCCGTGGTGGATTCGGGAGCGGCGGCGGGTCTGGCTACCGATGGAGATGCAGATCGCTTTGGAATGATCGACCGCGACGGAACCTGGATTCAGCCAAATCATATTCTGGCGCTGGTTTACGATTACATTGTCGAGACGCGCGGGTGGAACATGGCGGCCGCGCGGAGCGTGGCGACGTCGCAATTGATCGATGCGGCGGCCACGGCGCGTGGGCAGAAAACGTACCAGACGCCGGTGGGTTTCAAATACATCGGGCAAATGATTCGCGAGGACAAGATTGCGCTGGGCGGCGAAGAAAGCGCTGGCTTGACGATTCGTGGACACGTGCCGGAGAAGGACGGGATTTTGGCGTGCCTGCTGGTGGCGGAGATGATTGCGGCGCGCGGAGCTTCGCTGGGCGAGCAAGTGAAGCAACTCTTCAAGAAAGTAGGCCGGGAATTCTGGCCGGTGCGCGAGAATTTGCACTTGAGCGACGAACAAAAGGCAAACGCGGTGAAGAAGGTGGCGGTGGACGCTTCGACACTGCTGGGGCGGAAAGTTGTATCGGTAGACCGCACGGACGGCGCAAAATTCAGTTTCGAGGATGGCTCGTGGATGTTGCTGCGGCTGTCTGGGACGGAGCCGCTGCTGCGCTTGTATGTGGAAGCGAATAGCGCGGCGGCTTCGGCGAAATTGACGAGCGAGGCGACGAAGTGGGTATTGGAAAGTTGAAGAAGAAAGTCGCGAAAGTTTCGGCGGAGGAGAAGCTGCGGTCGCTGATGCGGCAGTACGGGCGCGGGCTTTTGGGCTTGCTGGTGCTGGTGATGATCGTGCACGACGTGTTCGGCACGCATGGATATTTGGCGATGCGGCGTACCCAGAACGAGATCAAGAAAGTGAAAGCGGATATCGATGCGTTGAGCAAGGAAAATGCGGTGCTGGAGCAGGAAGTGAAGGATCTGAACAGCGATCCGCGATTGATTGAGAAAATTGCGCGAGACGATTTGGGTTTGGCGCGGCCCGGCGAGATTATTATCAGGATTCCTGCGGGGCAGCAGTTGGAGCAGAGTCCGGTTGTAAAACACTAGATTGTTTGTCGGTTTCGCTTAATTCCCCACTGACTTACTTCTCCACCTAAAACTATTTTCAGGCTGGCGACGGCGCGGGCGTTGGTGTGTGCGCTTTGGCGCGGCGGCTTTTCCAGTTGGTGCGGAGGAGCGAGAGCACCAGCATGGCCAGAAAGATGATGCAGAGGCCTATCGTGGCTTGGAGGACGCTGCACTGGCGCTTGGGGAGGATAGAGAAGCGGCCGTAGACGAATTCGATGTGGACCCAGTAGACGAGAAGAGAAGTCTTGCCGAGTTGGATGATGGGGCTGAATCCCATTTGGGCAACGCCCCAGCGGCACCAGGCGTAAATACTGAAGAGAATGATCAGGAGGATGCCGCAGCGCATCAGGAAAAAATTGGGGCTGGTGTGCCAGTAGTCGTAGATGGCGTAGAGATGGATGGATGAGGCGTCGAGCTCGATGGACAGCCAACAGGCCAGAATACCTGCGGCCCCGAGGGCGGCAAAGATGGGGCCTTCGTGGCGCTTGGCGATGTTGGTGAAGAGGAAGAAGCCGACGGCCAGGCCAGCGAACGCGAAGGCGGCCCAGGGAAAGAGCGGAAACAGCCAGGGTTGCGGGTTGCCGTAGATGTGGACGCCGTTGATGTAGGACTCGAGGGGCCAGGGCAGCGAGCGAGGGCGATGAGTGGTCCACAGAAGCGGCGTGGCCATGGCAATCACCGTTGCGACTAAAAGGCTGGCGAGGATTCCGCGCGTGCGCGAGGCGGCGACGTTTTGCGAGAGCGAGGAGACGTCGTCGGAGGCGCGTCTGGCGCTGAGCCAACAGAGGACGCCCATGAGCATCATGGATAGTCCGAGAATGTTGAGGACATCGACGCGGAGAAGATCGGTCCAAGGAGAGTAGCCATAGCCGAGCACGTATTCCTGTACGCGAAAAAGCAGACCGAGGGCGAAGATTTCGGCGCCGCGGCGGATGGTGGTTTTTGCGATTTTGCCGGAGGTAGCGCCTTTTTCGCGGAGGCGCTCCGTTACCAGCGCAAAAGAAATGCCGGAGAGAAAGACGAAGAGCGGGGCGGGAAGAGTGCCGCCAAGTTGTGACCAGGTGAAAACGGCGGACTTGTGCGCTTCGGGGCTGAGCCAGGAGTCATAGCAATGCGTTTGAAACATGAGAACGCAAGCGAGGCCGCGCATCCAGTCGATGTAGGAGAGTCGCTTCATGGATGTTTCGCAGCGTGGTGGGCGATCGGTCCGCTGTAGGTCGCGTTATTCAGGAAAAAATCGCGTTGGATTTGGGAAGCCATTCGTCTGCGCTACAATCTTCTCTTTCTTTTGCAATTTTTGAGAAACCGATTTTGTCCGCGACCCGCCAACTCGGTGTGCTTTCCATGCTCGGCCTGTGGGCCGGCTTGTGCCTTACAGGAACGCTTTATGCCACGTGGCAAGGCTACGGCGGCCGCGGCTTTGCGGCCACCTTGACGGCATTTGCGTTCTTCTTTCTGGTAATGCTGCTTTTCGCGGCGCGCGGCGTTGCTGATGGTCTTGCGGCGCGCTTCGGCCCTGGCGGAGGCATCGCTTTAGGCGCCACCGCGTTCCTTGCATACCTGATTTACGCGCTGGGGACAAATACTTTTACGTTCGCGCGTGCTGGAGTGGCGGGGTGTTTCGTGTTTGTGCCGATGGCGTTGACGGCGTCGGCCGAGCGGAGGCCGGGTGGGACCTGGCAGGATCTCCTGACGCTGGCGGCCATCTGGGTGGCGGTGAAGCCCTTCCCTAATCGCTTGGGGATTTCGATTTCCCACTGGCTTTGGCCATATCCAAATGAGCGGCTTGCTTACGTGTTCACCGTGTTGCTGGCGTTGAATGTGGCGCTGGCGGTGTTCGTGCTTCTGCGACGCGTCCATGGAATCGGCTACTCCATTGGCTGGGGACGGCATTGGGGATTTTTTGTGCTGGGCAGCTTTCTAGTGTTTGGCTGCATCGCGATTCCGCTTGGGACCGCGATGCACTTCATTACCTTCGCGCCGCAGTGGCATGCGTGGAGTTCGCTGGTCTTCACTTCGCTCGGGATTTTCTTTTTCACCGCCTGGCCAGAGGAGTTTCTGTTTCGCGGCCTGCTGCAGAACATGCTCTCGCGGGCCAGCAAGAGCGATTTGGCGGGCTGGTGGACGGCGTCGGTGTTGTTTGGCTTTTCCCACATCAGCAACATGGGCTTTCCAAACTGGAAATACGTAATCCTCGCTTCGATTGCCGGGATCTTTTACGGCTGGACCTGGCGGAAAACGGGCTCCATTTTTGCATCCGCCATTGTCCATGCGCTGGTGGATGTGACTTGGCACTTCTTGTTTAAGAGCGCCTGAGAGTACCTTGGTAACGAACTCAAAGCCACGCCGTCAGAACTATCAAATGCCGGGAACATATACGGTCTCCGAACGTACTTACAACCAGGAGAGGTCTGACTGATATGGGAACTTTGCGGCAGGACGTGCGCTTCGCGCTGCGGATGATGGCCAAGAACCTCGGCTTCACCACGGCCGCGATTCTGTGCTTAATGCTGGGCATAGGAGCCACGACAGGCATCTTCACCGTGGTGAACGCCGTGCTCCTCCATCCGTTGCCCTATTCTCATCCTGAGGATCTCATTCGTGTGTACACCGAGTTTCCGACGTTTCCCAACGGTGGGCTTCACCGGTTTTGGACTTCAGCCCCGGAATTTTTCGATTTGAAGCGCGACACACATTCGTGGGCGACACTCGACGCGTGGATCACGGGTGGGGCGAACCTTGCCGGTAAAACGCAGCCGGTTCGCGTGAACGGCGCGTATGTAAGTGGCGGACTGCTCGAAACTCTGGGCGTAGCTCCGATGCAGGGGCGTTTGATTGCTGCGTCTGACGACACCCCTGGAGCTGCCGTAGTAGCGGACATTTCTTACGGCACTTGGCAGACCATTTTTGCGGGCGATCCCCATGTGGTTGGGCGAGAAACGCGCTTAGACGGTTTGAAGTGCACGATCATCGGCGTGATGCCGAAAGGGTTTCAATTCCCGCCGGGAGATCCGGATCCCGCGCAAGTCTGGTCGGCGCTTCAGTTAGACCCGGCAAAACCGGGGTCGCGCGGTTCGCACAATTATTATTTGCTGGGACGGCTGAAGCCCGGAATTTCGCCGACGCAGGCTCAGGGTGAGCTGGCGTCGCTGGTGCAGAGCTACGGTGAAGGGCGCGCGCCGCATACGCACAGCTTCGACCCCAAAACCCACACTATCGTGAGCTTTCCCTTGCAGGGAGAAGTTGTTTCGAGTGTGCGGCCCGCTCTGTTAATGCTGCTGGGCGCGGTAGCATTCGTTCTTTTGATCGCAAGCGTCAATGTGGCGAACCTGCTGCTGGCACGGGCGGAGGCACGGCGGCGAGAGATTGCCATTCGCGGCGCTATGGGGGCGAGCCTCGCGCGTCTGGCCCGGCAATTCATTACCGAAGGAATTCTACTGGCGCTTTGCGGCGGTGGACTAGGTGTGGCGCTCTCGTTTGCAGGAGTACGACTGGTGCAGCTCACAAATGCCGGCGGAATACCGCGCGCCGATGAAATCGGAATGAACTGGCAGGTGCTGGTCTTCACTCTGGCGACGAGCGTGATCACGGGTGTGCTTTTCGGCCTGGCGCCGCTCGCGACGCTCTTCATTAGCGGAATTTCCGAATCGCTCAAGGACACGGCAGGAAGCACGACCGCAGCGGCGGGAGCCCAATTTTTCCGCCGAGCGCTGGTTGCGGGTGAACTGGCAATGGCTTTGGTGCTGCTGATCGGTTGCGGCTTGATGCTTCGCGCATTCTGGAAGCTGCAAGAAGTACACACCGGGCTTCGCCCAGAGAATGTAATTACGATGCGCGTTTCGCTGCCAAGCGGAACTTATACAGATGCTGCGAAGATTACCGATTTTTGGATGCGGCTAGATACACGTCTGACGAACCTCCCGGGTGTGCGTGCGGTTGCGCTCGTCTCGGGCCTGGCGCCCTTACGCCCACCGAATATGAATGATACAGACATCGAGGGCTTCGTCATGACGAAAGATGGCCCCATCCAAAACGTCGATTTTTATCAAGCGGTCAGCAAGGACTACTTCTCGACGATGGGAATTCGGCTGATGGACGGAAGATTGTTTGATCAGCGCGACGTCCAGGACGCGCCTCCGGTCGTCATCGTAAATAAGGCGATGGCGCAGACCTTTTGGCCGAATCAGAACCCTGTTGGGCGGCGCGTCAAGCCGGGCGGAGCGAAAGATTGGTGCACGATCATCGGCGTGGTCGACGATGTAAAGAACGCCGGCCTCGACCGACCGGCGGGCACGGAGTTGTATCTTCCCTACCGGCAACCGCAGGGGCAAGGCAATTCGGACATGTACGTGGTCATGCGCGCGCAAGGCGGCGACCCGCGATCGTTGGCGGGGGAAGTCCGCCAACAGATGAGCGAGATCGACTCGTCGTTGCCGCTCGCGGACGTGCGGCTGATGGAGGATGTGCTTTCCCGGGCTCAGGCACGGCCTAGATTCCTGACGTTGCTGCTGACGCTCTTCTCCTTGGTGGCGCTGGCCATTGCGACGGTGGGGATTTATGGCGTTGTCTCGTACTCCGTGGAACGGCGAACAAAGGAGTTCGGTTTGCGCATGGTGCTCGGCGCGCAGAGAGCCGATGTTCTAGGCCTGGTGATGAAACAAGGCGCGGCAATGATCGCCATAGGCGTTGCGTGCGGGCTGGTGGTCGCCTTTTTCATTACGCGACTCATGACTAGCCTGCTCTTCGGAGTTACACCCACGGACTTGGGCACTTTCGCGAGCGTCACCGCATTGCTGTTTGGAGTGGCGTTAGCGGCCTGCTTTATACCTGCGAGGCGCGCGACCAGGGTGGATCCGATTCAGACTCTTCGATACGAATGAGCTTTCAGACGTAGGAGCGGTCGGTGGCTTGGTAGTAGCGGTGGAAGCCCCAGAATCGCGAGTCGCAGTCATCGCAGCGATACGGCCAGACAAAGGCGAACCGGAACCAGATGCGCTCCACAAATCCCTTTCTTGTGGATCGGCGCACCGAGACGCTTTCGCACACCGGGCACTCGCAAACTCTTTTGGCAAAGGTGAGATGCATGGGAATCAACACCCTCCGTTTCTCTAATTATGAGAAGGGCGCGCCAAATCTCGGCGAGCGGAGCGGGAAGGCTGTGTGCTGCTGATATCCTGACCCAACGAACGGTTATGGCGTAAACACGATACGAGAGAGGAATAGCGGGGAGGGAGTGCCCGCGTCTTTCCAAGGATATGGAAGAGATGCAAGGAAACCGGCTGCCAACAAGGAAGGGGCTTCGGACGAGGACCTCGGGATAAGGTTAGAGAGATTTAATGGTGCGGGGAGTAAAGCATGACGACTTTTGGCCGATGGAATAGGTGAGGTGAACCATGTCCGTACACTCCGTGCAAAGCACCCAAGCAGTTCAAGCACAGGCGGTCTCGCAGGCCCAGGCAGCTCAGAAACAGGCCAGCCAGACGAACGCCATTCCGGTGGACAAGGTTACGATCAGCGCGGCGGCGCAAGCCAAGCAGACGGCTTCGTCGATTGGCGCCGATCATGATCACGATGGAAAGTAAGGGTTCAAACTTTAGGTAGTCGAACGCGGGATTTCCAAAGCCGTACTACGCCCAGGATTGCGAAAGGCGATCCGGGGCCGGTACGGTTTTTTGGTTTTGAGGTGGGATAGAATGGCAACAAGCGCAAGCAGAGCCAGCATGCCAGTGAGGGGCGGCAAAGGTTGCGATAAAGGCGGCAAACGCGCGAGAGTATCACCCTAGATGGGAACGTTTTTGGCGGCAGCCATCCGGCGAGTCGCGGGGCAAGTCTTCTGATCGTGGCGGGCGAGGTGCAGCCCGAGGCGGCGGAGAACAGCTCAACGATGAAACGTCCGCCGGGATCCTGCATCCAACGAGACACGGGCGGCCTAAGCCTGATGAATTGGAGAGAGGGACAAACGATGAAAGAGATGACTGCGGAGAATGCAACGTTTCTGCTGCACGGTGTGTACCTTCCGGCGTTAAAGAATGAAAGCCAACTGACGAAGAAAGTGATCGAAGCAGTGCCCGCGGACAAGGCGGACTACCGGCCCGACCCCATATCCAAGACCGCGAACGAACTACTGAGGCATATCGCGGCGGCAGATGTGCGCTTTGCAGACACGGTGATCAACGGAAAGTTTGAGACAGGAGCGGTCCTCCCGCCGGAGTTGAAAACGCCGGTGGAAATCGCTGCATGGTATGAAAAGTCCATAGCCGAAAGAATCGATGCGCTCTCAAAATTGACGAGCGCGCAGTTGATGAAGATCGTCGATTTTCGCGGAATGTTCCAGCGGCCCGCCGTGGCGTTTTTGATGATCGGCGCGCACCATACCATTCATCATCGCGGGCAGCTCAGTTCGTACTTGCGCTGCATGGGCGCGAAGGTGCCTTCCATCTACGGCGAAAGCTACGACGCCGAACAGGCAAGAAAAGCAGCGCAGGCCTGACTGTTTTCACAATTCTGCGTACTTTTCCGAAATTCTATTTCAGCAAATCGCAACTTGAACGCGGCCTCCGTGTTTTATGAATAGCTGACATCGAGAGTCCCGCGATTCCCCAGCAGGGGACTCTCCATGCATCGCTGCGCAGTCAGCACAAGAGCGCGATGCGAAGCTGAGAATCCTGAGGAGGATTGAAAATGTTGCGACTAAAGGGATATCTGGGGCCCCTGGTGCTGGGCGCGGCAATGCTTGCGCCTGTTTTTGCAAGTGGATGCGCAGCACATGCGCGCTACTACGACGACTACCGTGCAGATTACCATCCGTGGAACGACGGAGAAGTGCGTGCCTACCGTGTGTGGCTGGTGGAAAGACATTACGAGTACCGCGACTTTAACCGGCTGAGCCACGAAGATCAGCGTGAATATTGGCGCTGGCGGCATGATCACCCTGCCAGGTATTAATCAGCCTCAGCGAGGATTGGAAATACTGAAATCCGGCTCGGCCGCAGCCGGATCCCGCGAACGAGCTAGCCATTGACCGAAGGTGGCTCCGGCACGTGACAACGCCAGGATGGACAGCATCCAGAGTGCGAACAACCAGTAATCGGTGAGTGAAAATATCTGCGAATTTGGCAGGTAGTTGAGCTTCGAGAGCACTAGGATACCGGCGGCGCCGAGACCGCCAATCCACGCGATCAACTGCAGGAAAAGCCCGCGATGCCACGCGCCCGTGAAACGTCTCAACGAACTGGCGAGCAACCAGCAGTAGACCAACAGAACGACGAAGGCCGAAAGGATGGCAGCCATTTCCAAAGTGGCTTCCTCGGCGCGTCGGCCGGGATGCGCGGCCGGATAGAACAGCAAGGCCACGGGCGCAAGAAGTACGGACACCGGAATCAGCAGGGCGTACACGAGAGGATACGCCAGCAGAAGACAGACGAGCGGCGCTAGAAAAAGCAAGCCTAGTCCGCGGCGTTTTTCCCCGTCGGGGAGAGACGGCAGCCCACTCCATTTGGCGACCGTCCTCGTCGCCAGTGCCATCACCATTGGAAAAAGAAAGATGGCAAAAGGTACGAACCCGAACGTAAGAAGACCAGTGAGCGCACCGAGCAGTGCACAGAAATTCACCGATCGTTCGTGAGGCAACCAGCGGCGTTCAAAAAAGCGGCGGAAAGTGCCGGGCCAGCTGGGCGCGGGGTCTATCGCACGACCCCGGAAAGGGGCGACGATGCGGAAGCGTAGAGACGCTTGGGCATGCGACCGGCGAGCCACGCCTTGCGCCCGGCGGAGACTGCTTCGCGCATGGCTTCGGCCATGAGGACTGCGTCGGCGGCTTCGGCGATGGCGGTGTTCATCAGGACGCCGTCGGCGCCCAACTCCATCGCAACGGCGGCATCGGAGGCGGTGCCAACTCCTGCGTCCACGATCATTGGGACTTCGGTAATGCGTTCGCGGAGGATGCGAAGGTTGGCTGGATTTTGAACGCCGAGGCCTGAGCCGATAGGTGCGGCGAGCGGCATGACGGCGGCGGCGCCTGCATCGATGAGTTTGCGAGCGGCGATCAGGTCATCATTCGTGTAGGGAAGGACGACGAAGCCTTCTTTGACGAGGACGCGCGTGGCTTCGATGAGTTGCTCGGTGTCAGGGAAAAGAGTTTGCTGGTCGCCGATGACTTCGAGCTTGACCCAATTGGATAGGCCGACTTCGCGGGCGAGGCGGGCGGTGCGAATGGCCTCATCGGCGGTGTAACAGGCGGCGGTGTTGGGCAAGATGAAGATTTTTTCGCGGTCGATGTAATCGAGAAGCGATTCTTTGGAACGGTCGGTAAGATTCACACGGCGGACGGCGACGGTCACCATGTCGGCGCCAGAAGCAGCGTGAGCGCGAGCCATCTCCGGAAAGCTGCGGTACTTCCCTGTTCCCACAATCAAGCGGGATTTGAAGGCGCGGCCAGCAATGATCAGTTCATCGGACATTGGTATCCCCGGGTAGATTTTAGACCTCCGCGAGGCTGGCGACAAATCGGAAGACGCATCCGCAGCGTGAAGCGCCGTTCCATGACGAGCATGGACTTTCCCGCCTGAATTTTCGATACTGAGAGGCCGGTAAGGTGGCATGGGGTGGCCGCTTGCCGGAAACGGTTGGCGATTCCCTTCGTCTAAAGTTGCTGAGGCAGTGTGTTCAGAGTTGTTCAGGCTCGGAGTCTCCTAAATGGTGGGCGAAAGTTTCCTGGGGGAAAAATGCGAATTAGAACGGCGCTAGTGATTCTGCTTGTAGCTCTTTTTGCGGCCGGAGCGCGTGCACAGAGCAACGACATTGATATTCCGTTTCAGAAATTCGTGCTGAGCAACGGCCTGACGGTCATCGTTCACGAGGATCACAAGGCTCCTATTGTGGCGATCAATACGTGGTATCACGTCGGCTCGAAAAACGAGAAGCTGGGGAAGACTGGATTTGCTCACCTTTTCGAGCACTTGATGTTTGGCGGGAGCGAGCATTCGTCGGGGCGTTACATCGACGCCATGGAAAAAATCGGGGCGACGGATTTGAACGGCACCACGAATAACGACCGCACCAACTATTTTGAAAATGTTCCGACGTCGGCCGTGGACTACACGTTGTGGATGGAGTCCGATCGCATGGGATTCCTGCTCGGTTCGCTCGACCAAAAGACGCTGGACTTGCAGCGCGGCGTGGTGCAGAACGAAAAGCGGCAAGGTGAGAACCAGCCGTATGCCGTTTCGCGGCAACTGATTACGCAAAACACCTATCCTGCGGGGCATCCGTATTCGTGGACGGTGATCGGAGACATGGCCGATCTCAGCGCGGCGTCGATGGATGACGTGAAGGAATGGTTCCGAACGTATTACGGGCCGTCGAACGTGACGATCGTCCTGGCGGGAGACATCGACGTAAAAACCGCGAAGGAAAAAGTCGAAAAATATTTTGGAAATATTCCGCCGGGACCGCCGGTGGCGCATCAGGAGGTTTGGGTTGCCAAGATGACCGGGACGCACCGGCAGATCGTACAGGACCGGGTGCCACAGGCGCGGATCTACAAAGTGTGGAATATTCCGGAGTACGGAAGCGCGGACGCAGATTATCTCGATATGGTCAGCGACGTACTGACCCTGGGGAAAAGTTCGCGCTTGTATAAACGGCTGGTGTACGACGATCAAATCGCGACGGACGCCGGCGCCCTTACGAGCTTGAACGAAATCGCGGGACAGTTTCGCGTGCAAGCCACAGCGCGGCCCGGGCAAGACCTCGCGCAAGTCGAAAAAGCGCTGGATGAGGAGCTCGCGAGGTTTTTGAAAGATGGGCCGACGGCGGAAGAACTTGCGCGCGTGCGGGCGCAGCATGAAGCGAGCTTTGTACGGGGCATCGAGCGCATCGGCGGGTTCGGCGGAAAATCGGACCGGCTGGCGCAGAGCCAGGTGTTTCGGGGAAGTCCCGATGCGTACAAGGTTTCGCTGAAGAGAATCCAGACGGCGACGGCGGAAGATTTGAAAGCGGCCGCGAATCACTGGCTCTCCGACGGCGTGTACGTACTCGAAGTACTGCCCTTCCCGAATTACAAGGAATCAACCACTGGAGCGGACCGCTCGAAGGCGCCTGAAATCGGGACGCCACCGGAGCTGAAGCTCCCCAAATTGCAACATGCGACGCTCTCGAATGGATTGAAAGTTATTCTCGCGGAGCGCCACGAAGTTCCTCTGGTGAGTTTCTGGCTGAATCTGGATGCTGGGTACGCGGCGGATCAATCTGCTTCGCCGGGGACGGCAGGCATGACGATGGGCCTGCTCACCGGCGGAACGAAAACGCGCACAGCACTGCAAATCAGCGACGAGCAGGCCCTGCTTGGTGCGCAAGTGGGAGCCGGGTCGAATCTCGACCTTTCCATCGTCGAGCTTTCGGCACTGAAATCGAAACTCGATCCTTCGCTGGAATTATTCGCGGATGTGATTCTGAATCCCGTTTTTCCAGAGGCGGATTTCAAGAGGCAGCAGCAGCAGACGCTTGCGCGTATCCAGCGCGAGAAGAATACACCGGTGCAGATGGCGCTGCGCGTATTGCCGGGGCTGCTGTATGGTCCGGGGCATGCGTATGGGAACCCGTTGACGGGTTCGGGAACCACGGAAAGCGTTGGGAAAATGACGAGGGAGGATCTCGTTAAATTTCACGGCCAGTGGTTCAAGCCGAACCACGCAACGCTGGTGATTACAGGCGATACGACGCTGGCGGAAGTGACGCCTAAGCTTGAAAAGCTGTTTGCCGGGTGGAAGCCGGGTACAGTTCCCGAGAAAAACATCAAGAGCGTGCAATTGCCGGCGAAATCCGTCGTGTACCTGATCGACAAGCCGGGGGCGCAGCAATCGATCATCATTGCCGGTAACATTGCACCGCCACAGGCCAATCCCAAAGAAATCGCGATTGAGGCCGCGAACGACGGGTTGGGAGGGATGTTCGCCTCGCGGTTGAACTTGAATCTGCGAGAGGACAAGCACTGGTCGTATGGGGCGTCTTCCCTGCTATGGGGAGCGCGCGGGCAGCGGCCGTTCCTGGCGCTGGCGCCAGTGCAGACGGACAAAACGAAAGAATCCGTGGCGGAAATGAACAAGGAATTTCGCGGAATCCTGGGAGACCATCCGGTGACGCCAGAAGAGCTTGCCAAAATTCAGGCGAATGAGACGCTGAGTCTGCCTGGTTCGCGCGAAACATCAGATGCCGTCGGACAATCCATCAATGAGATGGTGCAGTATGGCTTGCCGGAGGATTACTACGAGACGTATGCCGGCAAAGTGCGGGCGCTCAAGACGAGCGACGTCGGCGACGGCGCCAAAGCCATCGTGCATCCGGACAATTTGATCTGGGTGATTGTTGGCGATCGGGCAAAGATTGAAGCCGGGATAAAAGAGCTGGGACTGGGAGAGATCCGGCTGCTTGATGCGGATGGCAGGCCGATCTGAGAAAGGTCATCTCTTGATGTTGATGAGGCCGCCTCGACCGGGCGGCTTCGCTTCACTATATCTCCATACGTGGCCGATGTAGTCGGCTCCTAGGGGAGCTGCGCCAATGATAATCTGGCAGTAGATCTCATAGGCGGGTGGTTGGGCGCGGCCAGGACAGGATCCTTCGCTGCGCTCAGGAGTACAAACCGGGTCGGGCGCGGCTAGTTAACCATGACAGGCAACCCCCTCCCTGTTTTCTTGTAAGTGTTGCTGATAAAGGACTTAGTTAGCTATGACGCTAAATCGTTTAGATGCAACGGTTGCCGGGATTGCTTGTAAGTGTTGCTTCTAAAGGACTTGCTGACGTCTCGCCTTGCCCTGGAGCCAAGCTTTTCTCCTTTTGCCGTGGCGGAGCTCCCCAGTTTTTTGTATGTGTTGCTGATAAAGGAGTTACTGGCACGGGTCGTTCAGATCGGTCACTTGGATGAGGTGTTCCCGTAGGTGTTGCGCCGAAATGGTTCAGCGCTATAGGTGGCCTAAAAGCAAAAGCGCCAGCAGGAAGCTGGCGGTACGAAATAAAAGCACAAAGTTAGCTGAAACATAGTATACACCAGAAGTAACCATTTGTCAAAGCCAAAATTATCGGGCAAAAGAGGTCGGAGGCCAAGAACGGCTGAGGAGCACATACCCGGGGGCTAAGTTAGTCCTGGAGGATGGGGCGGGGTTCGGAGACGTCGGAGTAGAGGCGGTCGATGAGGTCGGCGAATTGCTGTTCGACGACGCGGCGGCGGAGTTTTAGGGTGAAGGTGAGGCCGCCGTTGTCGAAGGTGAAGTCTTCGGGGAGGAGGGCGAAGCGTTTGATGGTCTCGTATTGGGCCAGGTTGGCTGTTAGGCGCTTTACTTCGGCTTCGATGAGCTGGCGGACGAAGGGATGCTCGGCCATTTCCTGATTTGAGGAAAACTTGATTCCGTGCTCGGCGGCTTTGGCGGCGACTGTGGTGGGATTGGGGACGATCAGGGCGGAAATGAACTTGCGTTTGTCGCCTACGACTACGGCGTTCAGGATGAGCCGGCTCGTTTTTAGGGCGTTTTCGATGGGCTGCGGCGCGACAAATTTGCCGGCGGCGGTTTTGATCAGGTCTTTTTTGCGGTCGGTGATGAATAGGTAGTTGTCTTTGTCGAGATAGCCGATGTCGCCGGTGCTGAACCAGCCGTCGGCGTTGAGGACTTCGCGGGTGGCTTCGGCGCTTTTGTAATAGCCCTGCATGACGCACGGGCCTTTGGCGAGGATTTCTCCGTCTTCGGCGATGCGCAGCTCGACGTTGGGAATGGGCTTGCCGGCGCTGCCCATCCTATGTCCGGGATAGTTGGAAGTCAGAACTGGAGAAGTCTCCGTAAGGCCGTAGCCTTGGTAAATCGGCACACCCACAGCCCAGAAAAACTCTGCAAGCTCTTTCGACAGCGGTGCGCCACCGGAAAAAACGAGGCGCAACTTTCCGCCGGTCGCCTTGCGAATCTTCGAATAGACCAGCTTGTCGGCAAGCGCCCATTCGATTTTCACTCTCAAGCCAGCGCTTTTTTCACCGGAACGCCACATTGCCGAGCGGTTGGCGACTCCCATGGCCCAGTCAAAGATCTTTCGTTCCATCCCGGTGTGCTTGCTTCCCTGCTCCACAATGCGCGCATAAATTTTTTCGAAGACGCGCGGCACTGCAGCAAGCAGCGTGGGATGAATTTCGAGGAGCGCCTGCGCTACTTGCTCGACCGCTTCGACATAAGCAATGGCTATGCCGTGAAAAATATAGGCATAATCCAGCATTCGGCCATAGACGTGTGCGAGCGGAAGGAAAGAGATGGCAACGTCATGCTTGGCTTCAAATTTGACGTTGGCGCAGGTGTCGGTGATGTTGGAACAAAAATTGGTGTGCGTCAGCATGACGCCCTTGGGCTCGCCGGTGGTGCCGGAGGTGTAGATGATCGAAGAAAGCTGGCCGGGGAGGACTTGCGAGGCGCGCATGCGGTAGGACGCGACATCGGCGCCGGTGGCGCTGGAGATCAAGGTTTCGTAGCGGAGGCAGTCTGCCGGGAGATCGGCGGGGCCATCGGCGACGATGATCTGTTCCAGTTCCGGGAGCTGCGCGCGGATGCTTTGGAGCCTTTGCATCTGCGGTGCACCGGCGGCGAAGACGACTTTTGCGCCGCAATGCTTGAGGATGTAGGTGATGCGATCCGGCGATTCGTTGAAATAGATAGGGACGCTGACGCCGCCGGCGCCGGTAATGGCGAAGTCGGCGGTGTGCCACTCGGGTCGATTGGCGGCGAAAAGGCCGACGCGGTCTCCAGGTTTTACGCCGAGTTCGACAAAGGCAGTGGAAAGGCCCGCAACGCGGCGTAGGAATTCCTCGGAGGAGAGGGGCTGCCATCCATCGGCGGCGCGAAACATCTGTGCGCGAGGATTCGGCAGAGAGTCCACGGCGTTGAGTAAGCGCGAGGGAAGGGTCCCGTAGTTCATTTGTGTCTTCACTTTAGCTCAGCCGATTTCGTTGCGCAATCCAACTGCGGTACCGGTCGCAAGTCAGGTTCCGGTTAGCGCGTTTGTCAGGCGCGATTAACGAATGAACTCCTCTCGGACGCAATTTGACGATGTCTTGGCGCACCGGGAAACTTTGCTTACTCGTGCAGTAAGACGTTCAAAAGAGAATTGTTGACCTGAAGGCCGCCGTTGTACGCAATGAAACCTAGATCTCTGAACTTGTTCATGAAAAAATTGACTCGTGAACGAGTTGTGCCAACTATCTCCGCCAGCGTTTCTTGCGACACTTTGGGGAGCACTCCTTGTTGCTGGTCTTCTTTACCATACCTAGCAAGCATTAGAAGAGTGCGGCCGAGCCGCCTCTCGCTCGAATTGAATAGCTGATCGATCAGGTCTTCCTCGATTCTAATGTTCCTTGCCAGCATGAACGTGATGAACCGGTCAGACATAGCATGCTGCTCTTGAAGTACTTTCAACATTTCACGCTTCTCAATGACGAGCATAGTGGTCGGCATAATCGCGGTAGCCGTACCCATGCGAACCTGCTGGGCTGCTAGACAGCCCTCACCAAAGAAGTCGCCCGGTCCCAGCATGGCAACGACCGCTTCTTTGCCTATCTCATTAACGACGGAGAGTTTGACACCGCCTTTTTGTAAGTACATTACGCTCTCAGCGGCATCACCTTGAGAATATACGACCTCCTCCTTCTTAAACTCTTTAACTTTTCTCGCCACGCCGGCCGAATCAAGAAAATCTTGGAGGTCAAAACCGCGGTTTTTCTTGAGTATTATCTTGGATTTTACGTTGCTTGAACTAGCGATTGCTCTCATAAGAACCTCGCTTGATCACCTACACCTGCCAGTCTTTATGAAACGGGGGCGAGAAAGTGTGCTTCCGGTCACCGAAGGACGTGACAGCAAGCACAACTTGGACAGCAACTGCGCGGCAGCGTGAAGGCGACGCCGCTGGAAGGTGCATGGGGCCGGTGTGGTGCGCGGCGCGGGGCTGCGTTAAGATGAACGAGGAGTTTCTTGATGAGCGCTACGCTTTCGGGAACGGTGGCTGACGGAGGTTTGTCACGGGGGCCTTTTCGCGCGGCGCGGGGGACGACGCTTTCGTGCAAGGGGTGGCAGCAGGAAGCGGCGCTGCGGATGTTGATGAACAACCTGGACCCGGAAGTTGCGGAGAAGCCGGAAGATTTGGTGGTTTACGGCGGGACAGGGAAAGCGGCGCGGAATTGGGAGTGCTTTCATGCGATGGTGCGGTCGCTGAAGGCGCTGGAATCGGACGAGACGCTTTTGGTGCAATCGGGGAAGCCGGTGGCGGTTTTCCGGACGCACGCGCATGCGCCGCGCGTGCTGCTTTGCAATTCCAACCTGACGGGACACTGGAACAATTGGGAGAAGTTCAACGAGCTGGATCGCGCCGGGCTGATGATGTACGGGCAGATGACGGCGGGGAGCTGGATCTATATCGGCACGCAGGGGATTTTGCAGGGGACGTACGAGACGTTTGCGGCGGCGGCGCGAAAACATTTTGGCGGGACGCTGGCGGGCAAGCTGGTGGTGACGGGCGGAATGGGCGGGATGGGCGGGGCGCAGCCCTTGGCCGCGACGATGAATGGCGCGGCGTTTTTGGGGATTGATGTGGACCCGGAGCGCATCAAGCGACGCGTGAAGGGCGGCTATTGCGACGTGATGGTGACGAGCCTCGACGAGGCTTTGCGGATTTTGAAGAATGCGGTGCGCAAGGGCGAGGCGACTTCGGTTGGGCTGGTGGGCAACTGCGCGGACTTGATTCCGGAGATGGCGAAGCGCGGCGTGGTGCCGGATCTGTTGACGGACCAGACTAGCGCGCATGATCCGATTGCCGGGTATGTGCCGAACAGGATGACGCTCGCGGCGGCTTTGGAGCTGCGCAAGAGCGATCCGGCGGAATATCGGAAGCACGCATTGGCGGCGATGGCTCAGCATGTGCAGGGAATGCTGGATTTGCAGAAGCTGGGAGCGGTGACGTTTGACTACGGGAACAATATTCGTACGTTTGCGTTCGAGTACGGCGTGAAAAACGCGTACGACTTTCCGGGATTTGTGCCGGCGTATATACGGCCACTGTTTTGCGAGGGGAAAGGGCCGTTTCGGTGGGCGGCGCTTTCGGGCGAGGCTTCGGACATTGCGCGGACGGACCAGTTGGTGCTGGAGATGTTTCCGCACGACGAGCATTTAACGCGATGGATTAAGCTGGCGCAGAAACGCGTGAAGTTTCAGGGGCTGCCTTCGCGGATTTGCTGGCTGGGATATGGAGAGCGCGACAAGTTTGGATTGGCGTTGAATGAGTTGGTGGCGCGCGGGGAAGTGAAAGCGCCGGTGGTGATGGGGCGCGATCATTTGGATTGCGGGTCGGTTTCTTCGCCGTATCGCGAGACGGAATCGATGCTGGATGGGTCGGATGCGATTGCGGATTGGCCGCTGCTCAATGCGCTGGTGAATACGGCGAGCGGGGCGTCGTGGGTTTCGATTCATAATGGCGGGGGCGTGGGGATCGGGTACTCGCAGCATGCGGGGCAAGTGACGGTGGCCGATGGGACGAAGGAAATGGCGGCGCGGATTGAGCGCGTTTTGTCGAACGATCCGGGCATGGGCGTGGTGCGCCATGTGGACGCGGGGTATCCGGAAGCGATTGAGTTCGCGAAGAAGAACGGCGTCAAGATTCCGATGCTTTAGTGCGTACCTTCCCTGCTCGGCTTGGCATCCTAAATACGCAGAAAGTGGATCGAGGAGGAAACATGTACGTCATTTTAGGGGCTTCCGGGCATACGGGAAAAGTTGTGGCCGAATCGCTTTTGGACGGCGGGCAAGAGGTGCGCGTTGTGGGGCGCAGCAAGCAGCGGCTCGAGGGATTTACAGTGCTCGGCGCGGAGATTTTCGAGGCAAATGTTACGGATTCGGCTGCTCTGACGAAGGCATTTACCGGAGCGAAGGCGGTCTACGCGTTGGTGCCGCCGAATCTTACCAGTACGGATTATCGGGCGGAACAGGATGCGGTTACGGAGTCTCTCGCCAAAGCTCTTGAGGCTACCGGCGTTGGTCATGTGGTGGCGCTGAGCAGTTTTGGCGCGGATAAAACGGACAAGACGGGACCGATTGCTGGACTTCACGTCCTGGAAGAGAGATTTTCACAAATCCCGAAGCTCAATTCTCTTTTCTTGCGCGCGGGATATTTCATGGAGAATCTGCTGGCGCAAGTGGGGGCCATCAAGGGCTTTGGGATGATGGCAGGGCCGGTCCGCGTGGACCTGGCGCTGCCGGCGATCGCTACTCAGGATATTGCGGCGGCGGCGGCGGACGCACTGGCCAAACTGGATTTCACGGGGCACCAGACGCGCGAATTGCAGGGACACCGCGACCTGAACTATCTGGAGATGGCGAAAGTCATTGGGGCAGCGATTGGAATGCCGAATTTGAATTATGTTCAACTGCCTGCCGAGCAGGCGATTCAAGCAATGACGCAGATGGGTATGTCGAAGAATATGGCGACACTTATTTGCGAGATGGCGGATGGGTTGAACGGCGGGCATGTGCGCGCGCTGGAGCCGAGGTCGGCGGCGAACAGTACGCCTACGACGTTTGAGGAATTTGTGCATAAGACGTTCGTTCCGGCTTATAAGGGGATGGCAGCGGGCGCGTAGCTTGAGACGGGCGATCTTGTTTCGCTGATTTATTCCGCGGATTCGTTGTAACTGAGAAAATGCGGGGACAGGCAGGGGTGCCTGTCCTACTTTGCGTGTATCCGGCATAATACCGGGGCCTTGGGGAATTTCCTGCTCATTACCGGCGCTTCACAACTGTTGACGCTGCGCGGAAGCGGAGCGCGGCGCGGGGCTGCGCTTGGAAATCTGGGCATCGTCAAGGATGGGGCGCTGCTTGTGCGCGACGGCCTGATCGCGGCGGTGGGAACGCGCGCGAAGATCGAAGCGATGCCGGAAGCAATTGGTGCTGAGAAACTGGACCTCGGCGGGCGGGTTGTGCTACCAGGGTTCGTCGATTCGCACACGCATTTGATACACGCCGCGAGCCGCGCGGAAGAGTATGAGCTGAAGATTGCGGGCGCGAGCTATGAGGAGATTGCGCGCAAGGGCGGGGGAATCCTAAATTCCGTCAAAAAACTGCGGGCGGCGACGTCGGAAGCTTTGAAACGGCGGGCGCGTCACGCTTTGACGCAATTCGCGGCGTATGGAACGACGACGATCGAGGCGAAGAGCGGATACGGCTTGGATGTTGCCAGCGAACTGAAAATTCTGCGACTGCATGGGGAGCTCGCCTCAGAGCAGCCTTTGGATATTGTCTCGACGTTTCTCGGTGCGCATGTCGTGCCGGCGGAGTATCGAGGAACGCCTGACGGCGCGAAGAAGTACATCGAGCTGCTGACGGAAAAGCTGATTCCCGAAGTGGCGCAGGAGAAGCTTGCGGAGTTCTGCGACGTTTTTTGCGATCGCGGGGCGTTCACGCGAGTACAGGCCGAGGAGATTCTGGAAGCGGGCAAGCGAAATGGGTTGGCACCGCGGCTGCACGCGGAGCAACTCACGCTGACCGGGGCCACACAGTTGGCGGTGAAGGTGGGAGCGGCCAGTTGCGACCATCTCGAGCAAGTGAATTCCGGCGATATCGCGGCGCTGGCGAAGTCGAAGACGGTTGCCACACTGCTGCCGGGATGCGATTTTCATCTTGGGCTCGCAAAGTACGCACCAGCGCGCAAGTTGATCGACGCTGGAGCAATCGTGGCGCTGGCCACGGACTACAACCCCGGCACCAGCCCGACGATGAGCATGCCGATGATCCTGTCACTGGCATGCTCGCAGTTGCGCATGACTCCCGCTGAGGCCATTACCGCGGCAACTGTAAATGCGGCCTATGCGTTGAGGCGCGAAAAACAGATTGGATCGCTGGCTGTTGGCAAATTCGCGGACCTGGCCGTCTTCGAAGTGGCTGATTACCGCGAAATTCCTTATTATTTTGGGATGAACAATTGTTGGATGACCATGAAGCGGGGTGTCGTGGTCCATGCCGCCGACGAAGCCAAAGCCTAACCCGCAAAAGAAGCCCGAAAAAAAGATAAAAATCCTGCAAGTGAAGAGGACAGAGCAGAAGTCTGTGTGGTCGGAGCACTTTTATCCCATTTTGGGAATTCTCTTCGTTGTGATCATTTTTTTCCTTGGGGCGTTCGGAATGCGCTGGGACGAATCGGGAGTGGTTGGGCTGTGGATCGTGGGAATTATTTTTGTTGGCAGGCAGGTGGTGCTTTACTTTAGGGGAGGACCGACTCCCAAAAAGGAAGTGAAAAAGCCGCTAGCCTCGATGCCTCCGAAAAAGTACACTCCGCCAGCACTGCCGCGCGTGAGCAAAGATTTCCGTCCAATGCCACCAGAAGGCGACAAAAGATATCCTCCGCCAAGCCCCTTCATCAAGCCACCTAATAAGAATTGAACTGCGTTTTGAACTGTTGACGGCCGTGCTTGAGGTGTGCAGGTGGCTCGGAAGGCAGATAATCTCTTATGATGGTCTGGTGAGACGCGAGGGACACGTTTGCGATGAAACGACTGATTGAGTGCGTGCCGAATTTCAGCGAGGGGCGAGATGCCGCGAAGGTAGACGCGATTGTCTCCGCGATGAGCAGCGTCACTGGTGTATATGTTCTCGATCGCGAGATGGATGCCGACCACAACCGTTGCGTGATCACGCTGGCGGGTGAGCCGGATGCAGTTGCCGATGCTGCGCTGCGCGGCGTGGGCAAGGCGATGGAACTCATTGATCTGACGAAGCACACCGGAGCGCACCCGCGCGTAGGCGCAACGGACGTCGTGCCGTTCATACCGATTGAAGGCGTCACCATCGAGGATTGTGTCGCTCTGGCGCACCGCACCGGGAACGAAATTTGGGCGCGTTACAGAATTCCCGTGTTTTTCTACGAAGCGGCGGCGAAGCGGCCCGACCGGGTCAATCTGGAAAATATCCGGCGCGGGCAGTTTGAAGGATTGCGCGAAGAGATGAAGCACAATCACGACCGCCAGCCCGATGTGGGCGAGCCAAAACTCCATCCGACAGCGGGAGTCACCGTGGTTGGCGCACGCAAATTTCTGGTGGCGTACAACGTCAATCTCAATACGTCGGACATCAGCATTGCCAACAAAATCGCCAAGGCCATCCGCCACTCGTCGGGAGGCCTGCGCTATGTCAAATCCATGGGAGTGGAGCTGAAAGCGAGAAACCTTGCGCAAGTTTCGATCAACCTGACTGATTTCGAACAAACGCCGATGCACCGGGTCTACGAAATGGTCAAGCGCGAGGCGGAACGCTACGGCGCCCTGCCCGTGGGGAGCGAAATCGTCGGGCTGATTCCGAAAAAAGCGATTGAGATGGCGGCGGATTTTTTTCTGCAACTAGAAAACTTCTCTCCGGCGCAGGTGTTTGAAAACAAGCTGGCCGCGGCGCTCGGCGGGGCTCCGCTCGAAACAAGCAAGGACGGCAAACTTGCGAGCCTGGCGCGCCCTTTTCTGGAGGCTGTGGCTGCTCCAACGGTCACGCCCGGGGGCGGCAGCGTCGCCGCTCTTGCTGGCGCTTTGGCGGCCTCGCTTGGTCAGATGGTTGCGGGGCTCTCGCGCAAAAAGAAGTCTCAAGCTGCGTACGTCGACGGACTTTCGGCAGAACTGGACTCTTTGCGCCGGACTGCCGACGAGCTTGCGACGGCGATCGATCGCGATGCCGCTTCCTACGACGCCGTGATGGCCGCGTTCAAGCTGCCGAAAAATAGCGCCGACGAAGTGCAAAAACGGGAAACCGCGATCCAAGCTGCTACAAAGGGTGCTTCTGAGGTTCCCCTGCAAGTGGCAGAGAGTGCCGTTGCTCTTTTCGAACGGCTGGGACAACTGGATGCTATCGCCGCCGCATCCATGAGGTCAGACTTGGAAGTGGCGCGTTACATGGCCGCTGCGGGGGCCCGAGGCGCTTTGGCCAACGTCGAGATCAACCTCGATGGAATTACGGATAGCGCTTATGTGGCGCTGATGCGCTCAAAAGTCGCGGCCCTTCGCGAGCGATTGGGGAATGCACCGCGCACAACAACCGCGTAGAATTGATCTTCCCCCCGGCCTTTGAAAGGAGCATTTCATGAAACTAAAATCGATATTAGGCTTGCGCACTTTTGGGCGAGCGATTTCCACACTGGTGGCCATTCCCTTACTGCTTGGTGCGGCGCTGACGCTGCCTAAGCCCGCGCAGGCCGGAACACTCGACGCTAATGTCATCGGCATGTTCCCGAAGGATGTGGGCGAATTTGGCTATGCCGATATGAAAAAAGCCCGCACGCTGAAATGGTTTCCGCAATTGCAGGAACAAGTGCTTCCAGAGAGATTCCGGCAATTCGAGAAGTTCCTTGCTTCCACGGGCAATGATCCGAACAGCCAAGTCGATGAAATTGCCTGGGCGCTTGTGGCCGAAGGGATGACAGCGAAGGCCGAGGGCACCGGCTCGGATGCGGTTCCGACCGGCGAACAGATGGTGGGCGTCGCGATCGGCAATTTCAACCAGGACTCGACAGCGGCCTACTTCAAGAAACAGAAGCTTCCGACGTCCACCTTTCACGGCTATACGCTGTATGCATTTGGTTCGGGGACCGGCGCCACGGACCTCTTCTTCGTATTCATCGATGCAAGCACCGCCGCCTACGGGCACAGAAGCATACTGGAGAAGATGATCAGTGTTCGGTTCGGTGATGAAGATGGTCTGATGCGCAACGACAAGTTCTTCGCGCTGATCAATGAAGCCAACACGGGCAGCTCCGTCTGGCTCGTTACTAATCCTGCTTACACGCGCTTGGCAATTCAACAACTCGCGCCAGAGATTCAGCAGTTCCCGGAGGCGGCAAAGCTGGTGATGCGAATGCAAAACTCGATCATCAATGTCGAAGCGGGCAGCGATCTGGACGCAAAAGTCCAGGCCATTTGCGGTTCAACCGATGACGCCAACACGCTCGGCCAGTTGCTGCAGGCGGGGTTCCTTTACAAGCGCTATCAAGCTCAAAAGGACAATCCTGATCTTGCCCAGCTTCTCGATCAGGTTCGCATTACGCCGGGAGGTGACCGGGTGACTTTGCATATGTCACTGAGCGACGATCAAATGACTTCGCTCATCAAGCACAACACCTTCACGTTCAAGATGTAGGACCGAGGTTTGTAACTTTCTGGCATCGCTATAAAAGCAAAGAGCCGGGCGCTTACAAGCCCGGCTCTTTGTATTTCAGAGAGATCTACGCGATGTGCGGTGCGCGGCCGAAATACTTCGTCAAACGTGTAACGGCCATTCCATCGTGCGCTTCGTACTGAACCCGGTCAACGCCGCCCAAGCCGCCAGAGCCCTCCAGTTGGCCTGCAAAACCGGCAATTCGGTCCAGACCTACGGCCGGCTCCGCGGCGCCTTCGTGAGCCATGGCGACCTCGATGCGGTCGGCATAACGCGTAAGCGTCGCTGTAAGGTGGGGATGCTCGCCGGTCAGATGTTCGAATGCCTCCTCGCATGCGGCGACTATGGACTTTTGCAGGTCGGCAGCTTCGTCGGATGTCAATCCGGCAGCTTCGGCGATAAAGCGCGCTGCACCGCCCACGGCAGCCGCGAGCCGTGGATCGGCGTCAATCCGCAACTGAAAGCTTTTGGTTTCAGCGCTCACTGTTGCTGCTCGCAAGCGACACGTCGCAAGCTTCCCGGCAGTCCGGGCAATAATACAAGCCATCAGCGCAGAGCCTCACGTTAACCTGGCCTTTGCAAATCGTGCAGTACTTCTCGCAGTTGCAACTGCCTTCCGGCCTGTCACACTGAACGCAAACGACGGGAGCTTGCATGGGAGCCTCCAGCAAAACTGTACCTGACGTTGGCTGAAGCCAGCAAGCTGGACGTTCGGGCTGTGCGGCGTTTCTTCTATTACATGGCGCGTTCGTGTTTTGTACGTCCCCATTCCGAGCCTTCTTGAGATTTTTGAAGTTTGCACGGCCTTCTTTGACGGGTTTCGAGGCGCGTGCTAGTATCAATTTCTGCTTGAGCACACGGAATGGAATCCGTCACGACTCCTCCTATCACCGAACTTCGTAAGACGCCGCTGAACGCGGTGCACCGCCGTTTGGGCGCCAAAATGGTGAATTTCGGTGGGTGGGATATGCCCGTCGAGTACCCGGCGACGGGCGGATTGGTTGCCGAGCACAAGGCGGTACGCTCGAGCGTCGGTGTTTTCGACGTCAGTCACATGGGTGACATCCGGATTCGCAGCGGCCGCACGCCGGGAGGTGCGCTGGCGGCTGTGCAGCATCTCAGCATGAACGATGCGTCCAAGCTGACCATCGGCCAGGCGCACTATTCGGCGATGCTTTATCCGGACGGCACTTTTGTTGACGATGTGATCGTTCATCGCCTTGGCGAAGACGATTATCTGCTGGTGATCAACGCCGGTACACGCGAAAAAGATATCAACTGGGTTCGCGAAAACACGAAGGGGTTTGACTGCGTGGTCGAGGATCTCAGCAACGCGTACACCCAGCTTGCAATTCAGGGTCCGCGCGCGCAGGAACTCTTGCAGAAACTCACCGACGCGAATCTTGGTGTGATCAAGAATTATTGGTTCACGCACGGGACCGTCTGTGGTCTGAAGAACACGCTTATTGCTCGTACGGGCTATACCGGTGAGGACGGCTTCGAGATTTATGTACCTTCGGATGTTGCGACGAGCGAGATGGTTTGGAACAAGGTGATGGAAGCCGGACGCGAGTTCGGCATCATTCCTTGCGGCCTCGGCGCGCGCAATACGCTGCGTCTCGAATCCAAGATGGCGCTCTACGGCCACGAAATCAGCGACAAAATCAATGTTTGGGAAGCGGGTTTGGATCGCTACTGCAAAATGGAAAAAGGCGATTTCATCGGCCGCGCCGCTTTGGAACGCGCGAAAAATGCGGGTGTGAAACGAGCCCTGGTTGGGCTCGAGATGGTCGACCGGGGCATCGCCCGCGATGAATATTGCTGCTGCAACGAGAGCGGTGACGTGATTGGCGTGGTCACGAGCGGTTCGCCCTCGCCGACGCTTTGCAAAAATATTGCGTTGGCATATGTCCCGCCGGCGATGACTGCTCTCGGCACACCCGTCTACGTGCAGATTCGCACGCAGAAGTGCAAAGCCCAGGTAGTCGCAACGCCGTTCTACAAGCGGGCAAAGAAAGCTGCGGCGCCACAATCCGCAGCGAATGACTGACCGAGATATTATACGGCGGCCCCGGCCTTGCGGGGCGGTGAGGAGTGGTCCGATGGCGTATCCTGCGAATTATCGCTACACCAAAGAGCACGAATGGGTGGACGTGAAAGGTGACGTAGCCGCAATCGGCATCACCGACTACGCGCAGCACGAGCTTGGCGACGTGGTCTTCGTCGAACTTCCAAAAGTTGGCGCGAAGATCGAGGCAGGCAAAACGTTGGGCACGGTCGAGTCGGTAAAAGCCGTCAGCGATATTTACGCTCCCGCTTCCGGCGAGGTTGTGGAAGCCAACGAGGTTTTGCATAACACGCCAGAGAAAATCAATACCGATCCGCATGGCGAGGGCTGGCTGATCAAGGTTCGCCTGGCCAACGCCGCGGAGATCAGTGGTCTGATGGACACCGCGGCTTACGAAGCCTACATCGCGGCGCAAAGCAAGGAAGCCTCCGCCTGATGCGCTATCTCCCGAAGAGTCCCGCCGAGCGGCAGGACATGCTCGCCGCCATCGGCGCAAAATCCATCGACGATTTATTTTCAAGCATTCCGGAGGCCTACCGCCTTCGCGAGGCTCTGAAGTTGCCCGGTCCGCTTTCCGAAACCGAAGTCATTGACTATTTCAAAGCGCGCGCCGCTGAAAATTCCGGCGGCTATACCAGTTTTCTCGGGGCCGGCGTTTACAATCACCTCCGCTCGGTCGTCACCGATGCCATCATCCAGCGCGGCGAATTTCTTACTTCTTACACCCCCTATCAGGCGGAAATCACGCAGGGCACACTGCAAGCCATTTTCGAGTTTCAAACCCTGATGTGCCAGCTTACCGGTCAGGAAGTTGCGAACGCTTCGATGTATGACGGCTCGACGGCCACAACAGAAGCCGTCCTGATGGCCGAGCGGGTGACGGGCCGCAGCCGGATCCTAGTCGCGCGCTCCTTACACCCGGAATATCGCGACGTTCTTAAAACTTATGCCAAGAATTCTGGCCTGCATGTAGAAGAAATTGGATATGCCTCGAACGGCACGCTCGATCAAAAGGCGCTACAATCCGCGCTCAAGAACGACGTGGCAGCGGTCGTCGTGCAATCTCCCAATTTTTTTGGCGTGATTGAAACGCTTGCTCCGTTGGCCGATGCCACGCACGCTTCCGGCGCGCTTTTGGTTACAGCTATTACGGAAGGTGTCTCACTCGGCTTGCTGCGGCCGCCCGCTGAAGCCGACATCGTTGCCATGGAAGCCCAAAGTTTCGGACTGGCTCCAAGCTATGGCGGCCCGTTCGCAGGCGTAGTTGCCTCGCGCGACAAGTTTGTGCGACAGATGCCCGGCCGTCTGGCGGGCCAGACCACCGACTCCGAAGGCCGTCGCGGATTCGTCTTGACTCTAGCCACGCGCGAGCAGCACATCCGGCGCGAGAAAGCCACGTCTAACATCTGCACGAACCAAGCGCTCTGCGCGCTAGCAGCAACGGTCCACCTCACGCTGCTCGGCAAAGAAGGCTTGCGCGAGATGGCGCAGCAGAATCTTTCCAAAGCTCAGTTCGCTCTCTCCGAACTCGAAAAAATTCCCGGCGTGCTCCGCGCGTTCGACGCACCCTTCTTCAACGAATTCACGGTCGAACTCCCGCGCTCCGTAAAAATCGTAAACGCCTATCTACAGCGCGAAAAGATCATCGGCCCCTTTGTTTTGGGCACCGCTTATCCGGAATTGACCAAACACGCGCTCGTCTGCGTAACAGAAACGACGCCGCGCGCCGAAATCGAGCGCTTCGCCGCGGCACTTCGCCGCGCTCTGGAGCAACCTGTATAGGGGAGCGAATTTCCTTGTAGTGGCGCAGCGTGCTGCGCCACTACAAGCACGAACTCAGACATGACCGACAAAATCAAAAAAGCCGCAACGCATCCAAGCCAAAACGAAGGCTTAATCTTCGAAAAATCCTCACCGGGCAAGCGCGCCTTCGAACTCCCGCCGCTCGACGTGCCCAACGCCGATCCCGCGAAATCACTTGGCGCGGCTCACCGCCGCGAAGGTGTCGAAGGCTTCCCCGAGGTCAGCGAGATCGAAGTCATTCGCCACTTTACCCGTCTCTCCACCTGGAACTACGCCATCGATCTCGGCATGTACCCGCTGGGCTCCTGCACCATGAAATACAACCCGCGCGTAAACGAGTTCGTCGCTCGCCTCGAAGGCATCGCAACGGAACATCCCTATCAGCCGCAGGAACTCTCGCAAGGCTGCCTGAAAATTTTGCAACTCCTCGAAAAGTGTCTCCTCGAAATTACCGGCATGGACTCCGTAACGCTGCAGCCGGCCGCCGGCGCGCATGGCGAACTAACAGGCCTCCTGCTCATCCGCGCCTATCACGAGAAAAACGGCAACCCACGCAAAAAAGTTTTGATTCCCGACTCGGCTCACGGCACAAACCCCGCCACCGCGGTGATCGCCGGCTACGGAGTCGAAAACATCAAGTCCGAGTCCCACGGACAGATCGATGTGGATAAGCTGCGCGATCAGGTCACACCAGACGTAGCCGCGCTGATGATCACCAATCCCTCGACGCTCGGCATTTTCGAAGAGCGCATTCCCGAAATCGCAAGAATTCTGCACGACAAAGGTGCGCTTCTTTATATGGATGGCGCAAACATGAACGCCCTCACCGGCATCACGCGCCCCGGCGACCTCGGTGTTGACGTCATGCACCTCAACCTGCACAAAACTTTTTCGACCCCTCACGGCGGCGGCGGCCCCGGCGCTGGTCCGGTTGCGATGAAGAAAATCCTCGAACCCTTCCGCCCCGTTCCGATCCTTGTCGAAAAAGATGGCGGCCGCCTTGCGCTCGAACAAATGCGCCCCGACTCCATCGGCCGGGTCAAAGCCTTCAGCGGAAATTTCGGCGTGCTCGTTCGCGCACTCGCTTACATCCTGGCCTACGGCCCTGGCGTGCGTCAGGCCACCGAAGATGCCGTCCTCAACGCAAACTACATTCGCAAACACCTCGAAGGAGTTTTCGAACTTCCCTATTCCCTGCCCTCGATGCACGAAGTTGTTTTCAGCGACGCGCTCCAAAAGAAAAACGGCGTCAACACCATGGACATCGCCAAGCGCCTCATCGACTACGGTTTTCATCCCTACACAACGGCATTTCCGTTGATCGTTCCCGGCGCGCTGATGATCGAACCCACAGAATCCGAATCCCGCGAGGAGTGCGACCTCTTCATCGATGCCATGCGCTCTATCGCGGAGGAAGCCGCCACGAGCCCCGAACTCGTCAAGACCGCCCCGCACACCACACGCGTCCGTCGTCTTGATGAAGTAGGAGCCGCCCGCAAGCCCATCCTCCGATGGAAGCCTCAGACGTCGCTCAAGGAAGCTGCGGACTAGTCAAGCTTCCCCGAAATGCCTGTCGTGACACTCTCGCAGCGCGCCCGGCATTTTTGTTTCAGGCACACTCATTGTTTCGCGAAACTCCACCTGACTCCGACCCTGATAGACTTATCCAGTTGGAGTTGGTTCCTCTGACCGTGCTCGAATGAGTTCTGCCCTAAATCAGTGGCTTCCAAAATCTGTTCTCTTACTGCGCGATTATGATCGTCATAAATTTGTCTCGGATCTAGTCGCTGGCGTCACGGTTGGCCTCGTGGCCCTGCCCCTCGCGATGGCCTTCGCCATCGCCTCTGGCGTCTCCCCGCAAGCAGGCATCTATTGCGCCATCGTCACCGGCTTCCTTATCTCCGCACTCGGCGGTTCAAAAACGCAAATCGGCGGCCCCACCGGCGCTTTCGTCGTCGTTATCTCCGGAATCATCGCCAAACATGGCATCGACGGCCTTTTCGAATGCACCATGATGGCCGGCGTCCTGCTCGTACTCCTCGGCATTACCGGCATGGGCGCGGCCGTCAAATATTTTCCACGTCCCGTCATCATCGGTTTCACAAATGGCATTGCCATCCTGATCGCCAGCACTCAGATTCGCGACTTTTTCGGCCTGCGCATGGACCATGTCCCCGGCGATTTCTTCCATCGCATGGAAGCCTTCGGCGCCGCCTGGAACACCATCTCCATGCCTGCCACTGCGCTAGCTATTTTCTCCATCACGATCATGATTTTCTGTCTCAAGTATGCGAAGCGCATCCCGGGGGCCATCGTTGTCACGTTCGGCGCAACCATCGCCGTCACTCTGCTGAAAATTCCGGTCGAAACCATCGGCACGCGCTTCCACGGCATCCCCAGCGGCCTTCCCACTTTTGCCATCCCGCATTTCAGCTACGACACCGCGCGCCAACTTCTCTCCCCCGCTTTCACGGTCGCGATGCTCGGCGCCATCGAATCTCTCATGTCCGCGGTCGTCTCCGACCGCATGAGCAACGACAAACACAATCCCAACGTCGAGTTGATCGCGCAGGGCGTGGCTAATATAGTTTCTCCCTTGTTTGGCGGCTTACCCGCCACCGGCGCGATCGCTCGCACCGCCACCAACGTGCGTTCCGGCGCGAGAACTCCTATCGCCGGAATGATCCATGCGCTCACTCTTCTTGCCATCGTACTTTTCGCCGCGCCGCTGGTTAGCAACGTACCCCTCGCCGCGCTCGCCGCGATCCTCATGATCGTGGCCTACAACATGGGCGAGTGGCACGAAATTCCCGAGATTCTGAAACTCAGCGCCGCGGATATTACGGTTTGGCTGATCACCCTGACATTGACTGTGGTGGCCGATCTCACTTTCGCCGTTGAAGTCGGCATGGTCCTCGCCGCGCTGATGTTCATTCGCAAGGTTTCGCGCACCACCACTGTCGCCCGCGTCACGAAGGACTATGTCGAGGACAGCCGCAAGCACATCCTGCAAGGTAAGGACATCCCGCCCTATGCGACGGTCTACCGCATTCATGGCCCTTTCCTCTTCGGAGCTACAGACAAATTCGCGGATATTCTGGGTGAACTGGATTCTCTGCCGCCGATCGTCATTTTGCGCTTACGCAACATGACCGCCGTCGATGCCACGGGTCTAGGCGCTATCCGCGACCTTGCTGATGCGCTGCACGTTTCCGGTCGCTCCCTGCTGCTCTGCGGTGCCCGCGAGCAACCCGCCAAGCTCATGCACCAAGCCGAATTTGAGCGCCACGTCGGCACGGAAAATATCTGCCCCAGCATCGCTGACGCACTTGAGCGCGCCGCGAGTCTCCACACCGCACAGCGCACTTCCGCTATCGAGGAGATTGCCGAAAAGGTGGTCTAGCTAGCAGCGCGGGAACGGACTGCAATTCGTTTCAAGCGAATTCCGAAACTTTCACCGCAAAAAACGGGCGCCTCTTCGAGACGCCCGCTTCCGCATATTTATTGCAGTGTCTTGCCAGCTATTGCGATTCGGTGCGATCTAGCGCTGGTCGTCGCCGAACTGCACGGCAGGAAGCACTGGCGTGCCTTCCTGACGGACGGCATCCAGCTTGTTGGGATCGAGTCCCAGGATTTGCAGGATCGTGGGAGCCACCTGAGCGGTCTCCACAAAGCTGTGAATGGTCCGGGCTTCGATATGGGGGTTCGATACCAGCAACATCACGTTGGTATCATCCCATGCGTAGCCGCCGTGCTCAGACTGCTTTTTGTCGCCGCCGGTATAGACCACGCCGACGTTTGGAATCACTACGATGTCGGGTGTACGCGGATCGCCGCCAGGCCTGAGGAAGCAGCAAGGACCGGGAACAGTAGGTAGTCCCGGTGGGTTAAAGAGCGTATTAAGAGACGAGCCATAGTAGATCTGGCCCAGCCCGATCGCTGTCCCGGCATTCTCCAGAGCCGTTACCGCGGCCGCGGTGGTGCTTGAATCTGTCAACCAGATCTGGGAGATGTCGTCCTCAGCTATTCCGAGGGCGTTGAGGGGGTCGCTATAAACTGCAGGGAGAAGGTTGGGATTCGGGGGCAGGAGGGCCGCGGAGGGAGGCTCACCGTTGTTGGTCTTCCCAGGAATCGGGAAGAAGCGATTCGGGTCGATCGGCGACTGCCCGTGTTTTGCGGTGATGATGATGGTGGTCGAGTCCAGAAGACCTTCGTGCTTGAGCGCAGCGACCATCTGCCCGATGGCTGCATCCACGAATACAATTTCCTTCAGCATCAGGGGTCTGGGCGTACCCTGGGCGTCCTCATAACCACCTGAGTTGCTGTCGCTTCGCGCCGCGGGCAAGGCTGCGGGATTAATAAGCTTCTCGCCGACGCTGACCGCCTGGAAGTTCATGCCGAGGATCACCGGGACCGGAGCCTTGCTCGTCCCAAGGTGATTCTTGCCGTTGATCCAGTTCACCACTGCGTTCACCTTTAACTGGTCGTAGCACTTGATGGCGTCGAAGTCGGTCGTCCAGTCATTCCCGTCCATTACGACGTTGGCACAATTGTAGTTGGTTCCCGCTGTGGTCAGGCCAGCGAGCGGAAACTTATTGGAATTGACTTCCGGAGAATAGTAATCATCCACATTGCTGGGTTGATTAGTTCCGGTGGGACCCGAAACAAGAGCGTAAACGGCGTGCTTGTCGGACCAGGCTGTGTAGCCACCTGCGGCGTGGATCACGCCATAAATGGTGTTCGTGCGAATGAAGTTCCAAGGGTATACGGGTTGGCAATTGCTAAACGGATCCCGAATCAGCCTGGCGGGATTGATTGATGTAGCATTGCCGTCGATGAGATCTAATGCACTCTTGGCAGGAGCGGGGCGCCCGTTAAGCTGCGTCTGGTCGAATTCGTCGCCCTCTTCATATTCGGTCTGCGTCCCGGTTGATCCGTCTGAGTTCTTATAGATTTGATTGGGGACACAGGGTTGCAGTGTCGCATCGTCGGCTGTGCCCGGCAGCCCGTTACCGGTTGTCTTTAGAGGCGGAGCCAGAACGCGATCGTAAGCCACGTCGTAGAACCCGCCTACAGTTCGGGGGCTCCCACCCGTCACGAGTGCCAGCAGGCCAGGAAAGGAATCGGACGGCCTGGAAGTGGTTGTGCGGGTGTAGTTTACGCCGGTCTTGCCGAGTGCCGCGAGAGTTGGGCAAGTGCCGGCGGCCACGCAGTTCTTGAAGTCGACTGCGTGCATTCCATCGATACTGATCAGCAGCACATGCCGATTGCCGAGATGGTCGTCGGAGTGGTGCCAATCCTGCGCGCCCGCAACTGGAGCGAACGAGACGGCGGATGCAAGAACGAACGAGAACGATTTCGCTAACAATTTGGAAAACATGAAAAACCTCCGCCAACCGTGATATAGGGGAGTTGTTGCGACTCTGTGACACTGGCGTTAATTCTCGTTTGCCCCGGCAAAATCTCGCTAAGACAAAAGGCAGAAACTTCGAGTCAAACGAAAGGCTTGGGATTTCAAACACAATCAGCCTTGAGCGGAAGGATTCGAGGGCTGCTCGTCAACTCAACTACTCAAGTCTCTGTGGAAAAAATGGGAAATGCACTTCTTAGGAGCGGCGTTTAGCGAAGGGTCCCGGCGAAAGCCGACTCCATTACTTCCTGGCTGCCCTACTCTCTATTTTCCAAACCTGACCGAGTCCAATATCGCGCTGAATGTTTGATCGTACTTTTCATACTCCTTCTCTGGCGCCACACACACGAAGGAAACCAACCCCTCCGGGCGAATCACTGTGATCAACCAATCCGTCTCTTCCCCACCCGTGGGAGACTCATTACTCAAATAAGTAGAAAGCGCCGGCTGCCCATTCAGACGAACCCGTCCAGGCTGCCGCGCAATCTTCATCTTTGGATTGCCCTTCTGAAGTGTCGCGATCAACTCCTGCGTTGCCTTTTCCAGCGCCTTCTCTCCCGCGGGGTCTCCCTCCAGTTTCGTCACGTTCACGATCACCCCATAGGCCAGACCAGCTTGCCCGTCTTCACCTTCCATCACCCCGCCATCCGGCGCAAACGAAACGCTCTCCTTTTCTCCATACTTTTTCCAGTTATCCGGATACTTCATTCCATAGTCGGCCGCTTTATACTCCTCAAATTTCCCCGAAGGCACTGGCGGTGGCCCATTTGGCCGGGGAGCAACTCCGCCAGCCGCGAGGGTCTCTCTTCGCACTACGGGCAGCGCCAAAACTTCGCGTTTGATCGCCTCAAACTCCACCGAGTCTCTCTTCACATTCCTGGGTAGCCCGCCCAGCTTGTCGATCTCTTCCTGCACGCGCTCCACCCGGTGCTCCGGATTCGGATGATCCGAGAAAAACTCCGGCGGGTTCTGTCCTTTGCTCTCTGCTTCGATCTTTTCGAAAAACTGCGCCAGCGCCCGCGGATCGTAGCCGGCGTCGTAGAGCACTTGGGTCCCAACCACATCGGCTTGCGTCTCCGCGCTACGCGAATACCGAAGCAGTACGCCTCCCGCGCTGAATCTCCCGAGTTCCGTCAGCAGCGCGCCACCCGCATTCCCTCCGAATATGGCTCCAAGAATTCCTACCCCCGTCTGCGCGAATTGAGCTTTGGTCGCCTCGCTTGTCCCGTGTCGCAGCGCCACGTGCGAAAGCTCATGCGCCATCACTCCCGCAAGCTGCGCTTCGTTGTCCGACGCTTCGATAGCTCCGCGGTTCACGAACACATAACCACCCGGCAATGCGAACGCGTTGATCGCTTTGTCATTCACGCAATGAAACTCAAACGGGTACTCCACTCCTCCCGTGGGAAGTTTCGCAACCAGTTTCTTGCCAAGTTCGGTCAGATAAGCGTCCACATTCGGCGCATTACACGATGGCAACTGCTTCTCCGCGTCTACAGCCACCCGTTGCCCCAGGCTAATATCCTCTTGTGGTGAATAACGATTCCATCCCGGCTTGAACTGCGTCCGTTGCGCCATGGTGCAGGGCACAATCGAGAGACACACCAACGCAAAAGAGATAGGTCCGGGAACACGCAGCCGAAAGGAAGCCATACCGATCACTTTACACCGGCCGGCCACCAAAAGAAAAAGCCCGGAAGGTTTTCCTCCCGGGCCGTTTCAAATTATAAATCCAAAAGTTTGCTTAGCGCGCCATCCGCGGTATTGGTTCAGGTCCAATCGCCGTTGATGGTGCCTCGACGCTCTTGCCGCTCCTGGCCTGCGTAGCCCGCGTAGTGGCAACCGGCTCCGACTTCCGCGCCGGCAAGGCCAAATTCTCCCCTTCGCGAACAAAGCTCAATCCTTCATTACCCTTGTTCCAGTCGATGCACACTAGGTCGCCAAGGTGCACCTGCTCCGTAGCCAGCAGATTTGCCAAAGGATAGACCACGTGCCTTTCGATAGCCCGTTTCAGGTGCCGCGCTCCGTACCTCTGGTCGGTCCCTTCCTGCAGCAGGAACTCTCTACCAGGCGCCGTCACACGGAACAGGAACTGACCCTTCGCCGTCTCCAAAACTCTCTGTTGAACCTGGCCCAGCTCGATCTCCAGAACTTCCTCGAGCTGTTCGCGCCGCAGCGGATGGAATACCACCACTTTGTCCAGCCGATTCATGAATTCCGGAGAAAACTTCCTGCGCGCCGCTTCCACCGCGGTCCGCTCGACCTTTTGGTCAAGTCCCGCTGCCGGCTTATCCTTCGGCTGAATGAAGCCCATGCCGCCTTGGAACAATTCGGTAATCTCTCCGCCACCCAGGTTGGACGTCAGGAAGATCACCGTCTGCGACAGATCCACCCGGCGATTGTCACCGAGAGTTAGATTCGCCTTATCCAACATCCCCAACAGCAACTGCCACAGGGCGTCGGATGCCTTTTCAATCTCATCGAACAGGAGGAAGCTCAATTTCAGCTTCTCGGTATGGCTTGCCGACAAAGCTTCCTGAGTGATTAGAGGGTGAGTCTCCCGATGCCCCAAATACCCCGGAGGCGAACCAATCAGCTTCGCAATCTCATGAGAATGCTGGAATTCCGCGCAATCCACCTTGATCACCGCGCGCGCATCCCCGAACAGAATTTCCGCAGCCGCTTCCACGATCCGCGTCTTGCCCGAACCGGTCGGTCCGAGGAATAGCAAGTTTCCCACCGGCCGCCCTGGCGAGTTCAATCCCGCGCAGAACACTTGATAAAGGTCGACGAGGGCCTGCACACCTTCCGCCTGTCCGACGATCTTGGAGCGAAGCGCTCCTTCAAAATCACGAGTATCGGTGCTACGGATTGTTGGATCCAGTTGCTGTCGTGCGGCGGCTTTCATGGCTTATTCCCTTCCGCGGTCACCTGCCGAAACGCGCTGCGCGTCTCAGCCATGCGCTTGCTGGAAATAGAGCATGAGAACTGCCATTCCTGCTCCGCACTTCTACTTCTGCAAACCGGTACTATTTCAATGACATACGGGTGTTGCACTTATGGAAACTGTCTCAGGCCGTGAGACAGTGTTCCAGACAGGTTCAAAGTGAGAGGATGAAACAGTTTCTGTCAGCCCCTTAACGACAAAAAGGGGCGCATCCTGACTGGCGCGCCCCCTTCCAATTCCTCAGAAGTGATTGAATTCTCTAACGTTCCGTCTTTTTCCGCCCTTGGGGCGCCGCTGCTGGTGCCACGGACGGCTGCGCTGCGCGCAGCTTCCGCTCAGAAACGACCACTTCGGCGGGAGGATCGGCCGTCTTGCCGTCTTTTGCTTCGGCCGCAGCCGCGAGTTGGTCCATTTGGGGCGCCGCAGGCGTCACAAGAGCTCCCTCACCCTCGCGAGCAAAGGTCAGCTCCTTGTGCTTGCGGTCCCAATCGATGCAAACCAGGTCTCCCAGGTGCACCTGCTCTGTAGCTAGCAGATTCGCCAGAGGATAGACGACGTAACGCTCGATTGCCCTCTTAAGGTGACGAGCACCGTAGCGCTGGTCAGTTCCTTCCTGCAGCAAGAAGTCTCTGCCCGCTGGCGTTACTCGGAACAGAAACTGGCCTTTCGCCGTCTCAAGGACCCTCTGCTGGACCTGTCCCAGCTCGATCTCAAGTACTTCTTCAAGTTGTTCCCGCTTCAACGGGTGGAAAACAACCACTTTGTCCAGCCGGTTCATGAATTCCGGCGAAAACTTCCTTCTCGCCGCTTCCATCGCCGTCCGTTCCACTTTTTCGTCCAATCCAGTGGTCGGCTTATCGTTCGGCTGGATGAAGCCCATCCCGCCGTTCATCAGTTCCGTGATCTCACCGCCGCCGAGGTTCGACGTCAGGAAAATCACCGTACGCGACAAATCCACCCGTCGGTTATCCCCTAGCGTCAGCGTCGCTTTGTCCAACATGCCTAGCAACAATTGCCACAAAGCGTCCGACGCCTTCTCAATCTCGTCAAAGAGAAGAAAGCTCAGCTTCAGCTTCTCGGTATGGCTCTTGGCCAACTCTTCCTGAGTGATCAGTGGATGCGTCTCGCGGTGCCCCAAATACCCTGGGGGCGAGCCAATCAATTTAGCAATCTCGTGGGAGTGCTGAAACTCCGCGCAATCCACCTTAATGACTGCGCGCGGGTCCCCGAACAAAATTTCGGCCGCTGCTTCCACGATGCGGGTTTTGCCCGAGCCTGTTGGACCCAGCAAGAGGAGATTCCCCACCGGCCGCCCCGGCGAGTTCAATCCTGCGCAGAAGACCTGGTACAGGTCCACGAGCGCCTGCACACCTTCCGCTTGTCCGACGATCTTCGACCGTAACGCCGTCTGAAATTCAATCGTCGTGTTGCTTCGCAGGTTTGGATCGAGTGGCAGTGCTTGGGAGCTCATGGTCTCCTCCTAACGGCCTTGCATCCGCAAGGTCGCGTGACTGAAACGTCCGCGTTTCCGGTCAAACTGATTGAGTTTTACCTGGAGTGTGGACTGCAAAAGCCGAAGCTGCACTAACAGCTCTCGCGCCACTGTGGGCGTTTCAGAAATCCGGAGAAGTGGCGGAAACAGGTCCGCCAGTTCGAGGTTCAACGCGCGCAGGCTGGATACGAGCTTTTGGATCGCCGGCGAGCTGGCATCGGCCAAATCCACCTGCTGGTTGGTCTGTTCCCGCAGAGCCCGCCAATTCAGCTCCACGAAGGGATGCTTCTTGGAAACTTCGCGCACCACTTCATCCGTGATGCGCGCGCGTTCCCCGAGTCGCGCAAGATGCAGCTGCCGCACTTTTCCGCCGCGGCGCACATTGTGCACCAGATAAAACGAATTCCCCTTCCGGCGGACAAAAGCCATGACCTCACCTCGAGTCACTGACAATGCCTGTAGTGTACTTGCGTTCCACTACAAACGTCAATGAACGTTTCGTACTAAGCAACTAGAGCGAACGATTCTTTTCCATGGATGATGCGTACAACGTAACGAACTTGCTTCAGATTCGTTCATTACTTTTTTTGCTCTGTTTCATCGATTCCATGCATCGTTGCCTTTCTTTTCAGTTTCTCTTCTCCTACTCCCAGTTAGATGCTCGCCGCGGCGTTTTGTTTGTTGCGCTTCTCGGTTCCGTGGCGCTCACTCTATCAAACACCAAAGCGGAGATTATTTCTCTTGTCGCCTTTCCCGCCTGCTCCTACCATGTCTGCCACACGCTAGCTGGCGTGTTCTAAAGTTAGTGTTAGGAGTCGTTTCACCGTGTCGTTCGATCCCGTCTATAAGCTCGTGAAACAAATTCCCCGCGGCCGGGTTCTTACTTATGGAGCCCTTGCTAAAGCCCTGCGCCTTCCTGGTGGCGCACGCACCGCGGGCCGCGCCATGGGAGCCACTCCTCAAGGCCAAGGCATTCCCTGGCACCGCGTCCTCGGCGCCAACGGCAAAATCCTGATCCGCGAGCCCTACGCCTCTCTCCAAAAAAAGCTCCTCGAATCCGAAGGCGTGAGCGTCGTCGAATCCCGCATCAACGTAAAAAAACACCTCTGGACTCCGTCGGGAAAAACATCATCCGCTCCCAAGAAAACTCGCAGGTTCACCGCCCGCCGATGAGAGAGTTGCCACATGCCAGGCGCCAAATCTATACACCAAAAAGGAGGAATCGTTCATTGCGCTACAGCAATCAAGGAATAAAATTCTCTGCGCTGCTCGCCGCCGCGCACCTCGCTTTTTCATTCGGCACGGCCGCGCAACAAGTTCCGCAGCAACTCCAGCCACCCGCCGGCGAACACCTACTGCTTCAGGTTCATGCCAAGGGCGACCAGATCTACACCTGCAAGGGAGACGCCGCGCAATTCGCGTGGACGCTGAAGGCTCCCGACGCGCAGCTCTTCGACAAAGACGGCAAGCCCTCCGGCAAACATTTCGCGGGGCCTTCCTGGGAAGCCACTGACGGCAGCCGCGTCACGGGCAAAGCGGTTGCAAATGTACCTTCGCCGGACGCCGACTCTATTCCCTGGCTTCTCGTCAGCATTCTCGCCCACGAGGGCAACGGCGTTCTCTCCCGCGCCACAACCATTCAGCGGCTCAACACCAAAGGCGGCAAAGCCCCCTCGAGCGGCTGCGACGCACAACACTCAGGACAGGAACTCCGCGTTCCCTATTCCGCCGACTATCTTTTCTATGCTCCAAAGTAACCCGCCAGCCCGCCGCGCCCGGATAGCGGGGAAAGCGGGCACATGCGTTATCCTTAAGGGCGCTCTTGCGTAGAACCACATAGCGCTCGATATCGATGGCAAACCCAATCCTGCAAGTTGAAAATCTGGTCAAGAGCTACGGCGACGTGCAAGCTGTCCGCGGCGTCAGTTTCAGCGTCGAACAAGGCGAAGTCTTCGGCCTGCTCGGCCCCAATGGCGCTGGGAAAACTTCGACAGTCGAAATTCTCGAGGGCCTTCGTGATCTGGATACCGGCCGCGTCTCAGTTTGCGGTCTTGATCCCCAACGCGATTCGCAAGCGTTGAAACACGAAATCGGCGCCGCGCTACAATCCACTTCCCTGCCCGACAAGCTCCGCGTAATGGAAGCTCTGCGCCTTTTCGCCGGTTTCTACAAACGCCGCCGCAACCCCGAAGAACTTCTCAAGCGTTTCGGCCTCGAAGAAAAGCGTAACGCCTTTTATAGCCAGCTTTCCGGCGGCCAAAAACAGCGCCTCGCCCTCGCTATGGCACTTGTCAACGATCCTAAAGTCCTCTTCTTCGACGAACCAACTGCCGGCCTCGACCCCCAAGTCCGCCGCGAAATTTACGACATCATCGAAGAACTCAAGCGCGAAAAGAAAACCATCGTCATGACCACGCACTACATTGAAGAAGCCGAACGCCTCTGCGATCGTGTGGCCATCGTCGACCACGGCAAAGTCGTCGCCCTCGGCACTCCCCGCGAATTGAAGTCCCGCGCGGGCAGCGCCACGCGCATCGAAGTGCGTCTCTCGAAACCCGAAACGGACGCCGCACTAAAAAGCCTCGAAGGCGCCGCGGACGCGCGAGTCGTGGACGGCACCTACGTCATTCACTCCAATCGCCCGCCGCAGACTATCGTCTCTCTCGTCAAATACCTCGAAGCCCAGGGGAACGAACTCGTCAGCCTGGAGATCGCCTCTCCTTCTCTCGAGGACGTCTTCATCGAAATGACCGGAAGGAGACTACGCGATTGACGAACTTCCTCAGCCTCACCCGCATGCGTATTCAGCTCACGCTGCGCAATAAAATGTTTCTCTTCTTCAGCGTGGTCATGCCATTCGGCTTTTTCTTTCTTTACTCGGGCATCTTTGCTCGGGGCCTTCCTCGAGGCGTCACTTTCTTCCTTGGGCCGGTCCTGAGCCTCACTGTGATGGGAAGCTTTTGGGGCCTCAGCGCCGCTTTGGTCATGTTTCGTGAACAGGGCATCCTCCGCCGGTTCCACGTCACCCCGGTCACAGCAAGCGACATGCTGGCATCGAGTATCGTCGCCAATTTTGTCCTCATGTGGCCCACTGTCATCATCCAAGTTCTCTTCGCGCGTTTTATCTATCACGTGTCTAATTTCGGCGATGTCCTTTCCGCTTTTGTTTTGATTACGATCGGAATGGTGGCCTTCGCCTCATTGGGCCTCGTCGTCGCCAGCGTCACAAATACCATGCAGGAAACTCAAGTCATCAACCAACTTCTTTGGTTGCCATTGATTTTTCTTTCAGGCGCCACATTCCCCTTGGCTTTTCTGCCTAGAGTCGTTCAGAAGGTTTCGTTGTTCTTGCCTGCAACCTACCTTGTGCAGGGCCTTCGCAGTGCCATTTTTGAGTCTGCGCCCATCTGGGACCGCAACATTCTCATCTCTCTGGGCTCTCTCGTTTGCTGGGCTATTCTCACCTTTTTTCTCTCCGCGCAACTGTTTCGCTGGGAACCCGAAGTCAAAGTCCCGCGCAAGGCAAAACTTCTGGTCGCTGCGACAGCAATTCCTTTCTTACTTCTCGGTCTCTGGGAAAATGAATTTGGGAACATCCCGGCCCAAGCCGTATCAGCATTCGAGTCACTGAGCGCGCCCGCAAAATCCTCGCCTCCGCCTGATGCGCCGAAATAATTCCCGGAGATGAACGAATTCGCCAAAGCAAAGTAACGAGCTTTTTATCTCGGCAGACACTAAGAACCAATTTGGTTTTTGAACTGGCTGGCACATTACGTACACTTGATTGACGCTCACGGATTGCTACCGTATTCTGCGAATTTGAGCTGCGCCGCGAGCGCCACATAAGAGGACACCATCATGCCCATCCAAAAGACCGACAAAATCTGGCACAACGGAAAGTGGATCAACTGGGACGACGCCACCCTCCACGTCCTCTCGCACGTTGTGAGCTACGGCTCCGCCGTCTTTGAAGGCATCCGCTGCTACGAAACCAAGCAAGGCCCCGCCATTTTCCGCCTTCGCGAACACATGCAGCGCCTGCTCAACTCCGCCAAGATCTACCGCATGGAGCTGCCCGTTTCGCTCGACGAATTCTGCAACGTTGCGACCGAACTCGTGCGCGTCAACAAGATGAATTCTTGTTACGTCAAACCGATGGCCATGCGCGGCTACGGCGAAGTCGGCGTCAATCCCCTGAACTCGCCCATCGACATTTATATGGCGTGCTGGTCGTGGGGTGCCTATCTCGGCCCGGAAGCGCTCACCAAAGGCGTCGAAGTCGGCGTCAGCTCCTGGACGCGCATCGCGCCAAACACTCTCCCGGCCATGTCCAAAGCCGCCGCGAACTACATGAATTCCCAGCTCATTCGCATGGAAGCCTCTTTCAACGGTTACGCCGAAGGCATCGCGCTTGACACTTCCGGCCACGTCAGTGAAGGCTCCGGCATGAACGTGTTTCTCGTCCACGACGGCACGCTCTACACCCCGCCGCTCGCCACCAGCATTCTCCCAGGCATCACGCGCAACACCGTCCTCACTCTCGCTGAAGATCTGAACATTCCCGTGAAGGAAAATGTCATCCCACGCGAAATGCTCTACATCGTCGACGAAGTCTTTTTCTGCGGCACCGCCGTCGAAATCACGCCTATCCGCTCCGTCGACAAAATCCAAGTCGGCAAAGGCGTAGCGGGCCCAATCACGCGCCGCCTCCAGGAAGAATTCTTCGCCCTAACCAGCGGCACCAAGCCCGACCGCCACAACTGGCTCACGCCGGTCAACGCGCCAGTTGCCGCAGTTTCGCGCTAACTATTCACGGGAAAAAGCTCGCGCTAAGTTAGGCTGGCATTCCCGTTTACGTTCCAGATAGAATCCTTCCCGGTCGCAGCGGACACGGCTCGTTCCCCGGCCGGGAGGCTCCTTAATGTACAACCTCGGGCAGAAGCTCACGGCTGAATTCATTGGCACGTTTGCTCTGATCTTTTTCGGCGCAGGCGCTATTTGCGTGGATTGGTATCCTCACGCATCCAACGCGCTCGGCCTCTTCGCCATCGCCGTGGCTCACGGGCTTGCCATTGCCATCATGATTTGCGCCCTCGGTCACATTTCCGGCGGCCACTTCAATCCAGCCGTCACCATCGGCTTCTGGGTCACCAAGCGCCTCAATACGGTCGACACCATCGCTTACTGGGTCGCGCAGCTTGCTGGCGCTACCGCAGCGGCCTTCCTCCTCAAATCCATCGTCCCGGAAGACACCTGGCACGCCGTCGCCCTCGGCACGCCCATGTTTGCGCACGACTTTACCAGGCTCTCCGGCATCATTCTCGAAGGCATCACCACTTTCTTTCTTGTCCTCACGGTCTTCGCCACCGCGGTCGACGAACGCTCTTCGTTTCGGCCTGTCGCCGGTTTCGCCATCGGCCTCAGCATGACGCTGGGCATCATGGTGGCCGGCCCTTTCACCGGAGCAGCTCTGAATCCCGCCCGCGCCTTCGGCCCCGCCCTGGCCTCTTCCCACTGGCAAAATCACGGCATCTACTGGGTCGGCCCCCTGGCCGGAGGCTTCTTGGCCGGCTTCCTCTACGACTCCCTCTTCCTGAAGAAAAACGTGTAGCGGAGGGGCTTGCCCCTCCCGCCGTGCGAGTTCATCCGCCCCCAAAACTGTCCTTTCGTTCAGGTGACTACCGCGCAACCGCCCTCCGCGCCTTTCTTGCCCGCCTCCATTTCCGGTGCTAACGTCGCAGTTTGGTCGCATTCTCGCGGAGCTCACACCGACATGGCAATTAGCATTGACGATCTTCTCCGGCGCGCTGTCGAAAACAAAGCCTCTGACTTGCATTTGAAGGTCGGCAACCACCCTTATCTCCGCGTCGACGGCCTACTCAACCCCATCACCGACGTCCCCCGCATCACGCCCGAAGAAATGCTCTCCATGGCGTTCAGCATGATGACCAACCGCCAGAAGCAAAAGTTTAAGGAAACCGCCGAACTCGACATGGCGTACGGCGTCGCCGGCCTCGGACGCTTCCGCGTCAACGTTTTTCAGCAACGCGGCAACGTAGGCATGGTCCTCCGCGTCATCCCGACCAAAATCCGCACGATCGAGGAATTGAACCTTCCCGCCGTCATCGGCAAGATTTGCGAAGAACAGCGCGGCCTCGTTCTCGTAACCGGAACCACCGGTTCCGGTAAATCCACCACGCTCGCCGCCATGATCGACCGTATCAACGCCAACCGAGCCGATCACCTCATCACCATCGAAGACCCTATCGAGTTCCTTCACCGCGACAAGCGCAGCTTCATCAACCAGCGTGAAGTCGAAGTCGATACCGCAAATTTCTCGACAGCCCTGCGCGCCGCCCTTCGTCAAGATCCCGACGTCATCCTCGTCGGCGAAATGCGCGACCTCGAAACCATTTCCACCGCTCTGCTCGCCGCCGAAACCGGCCACATGGTTTTCTCCACATTGCATACTCTCGACGCCACGGAAACCATCCAGCGCATCATCGCCGTCTTTCCGCCGCCCGAACAGAAACAGATTCGTTTGCAGCTTGCCGCCACGCTCAAAGCCATCGTCTCCCAGCGCCTCGTTCGCCGCGCTGACGACAAGGGTCGCGTCCCCGCCGTCGAAGTCATGATCGCCACCGCCTACATCCGCGATTGCATCATCAACGCCGACAAAACGCGCCTCATCCACGACGCCATCGCCGCTGGCACCAGCCAATACGGCATGCAGACTTTCGACCAGTCGCTCTTCGACCTCTACACCAAGCAACTCATCACCCTGGAAGAAGCCCTGCTCCGCTCCACCAACCCAGACGAATTCCAGCTCCGCATCCAGGGCATCCGTTCCGCCGCCGACTCCGCCCGCGAAGAAATGGAGCGCCAAATGGCCGACTTCGAACGCTTCGCTCGCAAGTAGCACAGACTTCAGTCTGTGCAGGTACAGCCCGCAACTAAAGACACTCAGGAGGTCGCATGCAAAGGAAGACATCTCTCACCTTCCTGATCTGCCTCATCGGAATAGCCTGTGTTTCGTGCTCCGTCGCTCGCAGCGGCCAGCGAACGCTCAATAAAAGCGAACTTCTCGCCCTCGTTGCTGGCGAAATCCTCTCCGAAAACGTCGTCTTCGACATTCAGTCTCGCGGACTCGCCTTTGTCCCCGACGCTTCTTACAAATCGCTCCTCAAATCCGCCGGCGCCGATGACAAAGTCCTCTCCGCACTCGACGCCGCCAAGACCGTCCCCAGCGGAAACACGGAAACTGCGTCCGACAAAGACCTCCTCCAGCATTTGAGCCACGCCGGTAGCCTCGTCAAATCCAATCAGCTCGACGACGCTACCTCTGAACTCACCAGTTCCTTCTCGGCTGGCCATAGATCCGAAATTGGTTTCGTGATAGGCATGGTTCTTCTTGCTCAGGAACGCGTCCCGGAAGCCGGACATGTTTATTCCACAATTCTCGCCGATGATCCCGACTTCCCCGAGATCCACGCCAGACTGAGTCTGACCTATCTTGAAACGGGCGATGCGGAGGAAGCGCTTCGCCAGGCGAAAGCCGCCCTCGCGGAAAATCCCAACAACCCTGTCGCCCACGTCAACGCAGGCGCTGCTCTTCAGTCTTTGCAACACTTCGACGCCGCCAAAGCCGAATACCAGAAATCCATTCAGTCCAAGCCCGACTATGTCTTGGCTTACGTTAACCTTGGCGGTTTGCTGGACACCCTCAAGGATTTCGATGGCGCCATCGCCACGGACAAAAAAGCCCTCGCGCTTGACCCCGCCGACATTCGCGCGCGCTACGACCTCGGCATTGCCTACGCCCACAAAGGCGATCTCGTTTCCGCCATCCGCGAATATCGCGAGGTCAAACTCCGCGATCCTCACAATCTCGAGGCTCGCCAGAATCTCGGCGCCACTCTCATGCAGACCGATCCGGGCGCGGCCATTCAGGAGTTTCAAGAGCTCGCCGCACTCGCTCCCAATTGGCCGCTCTGCCATCAGTGCCTCGGCAGCGCCTATCTGCGCACCGGAAGGTTCGACGAATCCGAGAAAGAATATCGCCTGGCGATAGAACAAAACCCCGGCTCGACCGGCCCGCTTAACGGCCTCGGCACCGTCTTCGAGACCGAGAAAAAATACGACGAAGCTCTAGCTCTCTATCAGCGCGCCGAAAAACTGGATAGCAGCGATGCTGTCGCCTTCCGCGATGCGGGCCGCGTCTTCGTTCTGAAAAAAGACTTCGCCTCCGCCATCCCCGAACTTCGCCAGGCGGAAGAGCTCGATCCCGCCAGTTGGATCAATCGCGACCTTCATGGCCAGGCGCTCGAAGGCTCCGGCGATCGTAAATCCGCAATCGCCGAATACAAGGAAGCGGTCACGCTCGCGCCCAAGGAACTTCAGGCCCGCTTGGATCTCGCTCTGGCCCTCGAGAAAACAGGCGATTGGGTCGCCGCTTTGGACAACTTCCGCCAGGCTTCCATCGACGAAGCTCCCCCGAAAGCCAACGGCATCGCCGAGCTTCGCTATGATGCTCAAAACCAGTACAAGAGCGCCCAGCAACACTTCCAGCAGCATCTTGCCGATTTGCGCGCCGCCGGCAAATCCGGCGAAGCCGATGCTCTCGCGGCGCTTCTCAAGAAAAACGAAGCCACTCCTAATCTCGATCAAAAATTCCATGCAGACATGGAAAGCAGCAAGCAAGCCGCCATGGAGAAACGTTTTAACGACGCCGAAACTTCTGCCAAAGACGCCATCGCCATCGCTGAAAAAATTCAGCCGTTGGATGGCCGTCTTCCCGAAGCCGTCGCCCAGCTCGGCAATGTCTACGCGTGGCGCCTCGACTACAAGGACGCCACCGACGCCTACAAACGCCAGCTCGCTTTGACGCAACAGCTGTACGGCGCCGAATCGCCCATGCAGGCCGCGTCTCTGCAAAATCTGGGCATGCTCTGTGTCATGCAAAAGGATTTCGACTCCGCGGAAAAGGAATTCTCCCGCGCGCTCGATCTCAATCTAAGAGCCTATGGTGACAACAGCAACGAGGTCGCCACTTCGCTCAGCGGCCTCGCCCGCGTCTACTTCATGAAGAAAGATTTCCCCAAAACCGAAGCCACTCTACTTCGTGCCTTGAAAATCTTCGAGACCATGTACGGCGAAACCGACTACAGGTTGGCCATTCCGCTCACCGGTCTGTGCCACGCCTACGATGAATCGGGCAACTCCGAAAAATCAGCGCCCTGCCACGCCCGCCTCGTCTCCCTCGAGGAAAAGCAATTCGGTCCCGCAAGCCCCTACCTCGTCCGCGACCTCACCGCCGAAGCCCAAGCCCTCCGCAAACTCGGCCGCACCGACGAAGCCGCCAAACTCGAGCAGCGCACCCAGTCCCTCCAATCCGCCCAAGTCAACCCCAATTGACCGCGGCGAAAGGCTTGATTGGTGACCAAATTTCCCATGTCGAGTTTTTCGTCTGCAAATGACTTCCAGGTGTTTTTTCTATGAGGCTGGGGCGCTCGATCGGGACCCCGCTCCCAAAAACCGGCTGCAGCCCATGCTTCGCCCACGCCGATCCTCGATCTGCTCGAACCGCTTCCAAAGCCTGCCGATGAAATCATCACCGGCAAATTCGCCTCTCCCTTTCTTACGTTAGTCGCCATCGGCGCCATCAACCAGAACTATTCCCTCTTGGTCGTCCTTCTGGGACTCTTGCCTGCTCTTTTCCTTGTCGTAGCCATTCATGAATGCGGCCATCTTCTGTTTGGATGGTACGCAGGTCTCCGCTTCCGCGGCGTGGAGATCGGTCCGCTCTGTATCCTTCGTATCCGTAAGAAATGGACGCTTCGCTTGCGGCCTCGCGTTTACATCGGCGCTGCTCACATGCAGTTGCGCCGCATCCGCCGCATCAGGCATCAGCTCATCCTCTGCACGCTCGGCGGACCCGTTGTCAGCTACCTCTTCGCTCTCCTCGCGTTCCCCGTTGGCGAGCACTATCGCCCGGCCGACAATTTCGGCTGGACTACATACTTGGAATTCTCGGCATTTCTCTCGTTTCTTATTGCTTTCTTTTCGACATTTCCATATCGCACTTCAATGGGCGGCAATGACGCATTTCTTATCCGCCAGCTTCTCACCTCAAAGACTGGTGCAATCCAAATGATGGCCTCGCATGCCGCCTTCTTGGCCTTCAGTGGCGAGCCTCTTTATCCGCCCTATGCTGATCGTTGGTGGAAGCTGGCTTCAGCACACGCCGATCCCGCCTATACCCGCTACTATGCCGCCTGGAACGCCTATCGTGCAGAGAAAAACCCCGCCGTCGCAGCCGTCCACCTTGAAGAATTGCTTCGCCTATCCTCCTGGCATGATGTCGAGACGCGGAACTTTCTCGCGGCCGAAGCGGCATTCTTCACCGCTCGCCACAAGCCCGCCACCGCCCACTCCAGCGTCTGGCTTCGCAGAACAAAACACCCTGAATGGCTCGATCCCTTGGCTCGCATCCGCCTCGATGTTGCCATCGCAGAGTCTCGCCAGGAATTCACCAAAGCCTTCGCCGCTTGCGATTCTGGCCTCTCCATGATCAGAGCCAACTCAAACAGCACCCTCTTTCGCCAGATGGAGTCTGAATGGATAGATTGGAGAAAACAGCTTGAAGAGCGACTAACTCCCATAAACTCTGATGTCCTCCAACCGGTCTGATTCTTTTCTCGTCTTCCGAACTGTCACCAATCCCACCTCTCTTCTCTCATGTTGAAATCCGCTTCTGCTTTCCTCAGGTCTCTGCACTCGGCCGGCTGCCGTGTTCGCCCCTGCCCTGCATTCCCGTCTTTACTTCATTACTTCATTACTTCTATGCTGCCTCCATGTTCGGAAAGCCCCGCCAAGTCGAATCCGAAACCGAGCTCTACGAAGCCGCCGTCCGCGCCCTCATGCGCCGCGCCTATTCCGTCTACGAAATGAAGCAACTCCTCGGCCGTCGCACCGAAGACGACAATCTCCTCCGCACCGTTATGGACCGCCTCAAACGCGCCAAAATGATTGACGACGAGCGCTTCGCCAAACAGTTTGCCCGCCAGCGCACCGAAATTCGCCGCCAGGGTAAATTCCGCATCGCTCGCGACCTCCGCGCACGCGGCGTCCCCGACCGCCACATCGAAGCCGCCCTCGCCGAATCCGCCAAGGAAACCGACGAGTCCGCCGTCGTCCGACAGCGCCTCGAACGCAAACTCCGCTCTTTCCGCGGTGAAATCAACGAAAACAAAATCGCCTCGATGTATCGCAGCCTCCTGCGCGCCGGCTTTTCCGCCGACATCGTCCGCCGCGAACTAAAATCCCTTACGCGCGAAGAAGTCCCAGAGCCAGAATCCACGCCCGAGGATTAACCTTTCGCACTCCTCCGAGCGCGGACTCACTCCGACAACTGAACCAGCGAACGAATTTATCCCCGCGTTATCTTGTTTTGCTATGCTGCCATTCTGAGTCTATGCCGCGAGGGCACAGGACGAGATGAAACGCTGGATTATAGCCACTCTGTTTTTCTTCGCGGTTCTCGTATTGGTCTACGGCGTCATCGTTATCCGCCGAGGCTTCAGCGCCGCCGATCAGCCTTCCTACCCCGAACGCGTCATGGCCCGAACCGTGCGCAGCATCTCCATTCCTAGCCGCGCGCGCAACGAAAAGAATCCCCTCTCCGCGACTCCTGAACTTTTGGCGGAAGCTCGCGAGCATTTCGCAAATCGCTGTGCCAACTGTCACGGCAACAATGGCACCGGCCCGTCCAACATCGGCCAAAATCTCTATCCCAAAGCCCCCGATCTCCGCATGCCCCCCACGCAAAATCTCACCGATGGCGAAATTCACTACATCATCAAAAACGGCCTCCGCCTCACCGGTATGCCCGCCTGGAGCAATCCGCACATCGCACAAGACGATACCGACGCCTGGAAGCTCGTCCTCTTTGTTCACAGCATCGCCGGCCTGACCCCGCAGGAACAATCGCAACAAGCCGCCGCCAAGTTAGCGCACTATACCGGCTCCGCCGCTTGCCAAAAATGTCACGCGCAAATCTACGAACACTGGAAAAGAACTCCGATGGCTAACGTGGTCCGGGATCCCCATGAGCATCCCGAAGCCATCATCCCCGATCTCGCCACCAACAACGTCAGCAAAAAATTCACCGAAGCCGACGTCGCCTTCGTCTACGGCAGTCTTTGGAAGCAGCGCTACCTCACAAAAATCGGTGACGACTATTTCCCCGAACCCGCCCAATGGGACATAACCAACCACGCGTGGAAACCGTATTTCGTAGCCAAGGGCACGGATTGGTGGGAACCCTTTTATCCCGCCGATAACATGCAGCGCCCCACCGGCCCCACCTGCGATGGCTGTCATTCCGTCGACTACAACATCCACACAAAGCAAGTCGCCGAGTGGAACGTCGGTTGCGAACGCTGCCACGGCCCCGGCAGCGAACACGTCGCTCACGCCGCGCGCGGCAACATTTTGAATCCCTCGCGCGTGGAATACGTCGCCGCCAACGACACCTGCATCCAGTGCCACTCGCAAGGCCGCCCGCTCACGAATCCCATCGAAGGAAAATATTACGATTGGCCCGTCGGCTACAACGCCGGCCTTCACCTCGCCAATTTCTGGCAACTCGAAGATCACAAGCTCGGCGAACAATCCTTCAGCCATTTTGCGGACGGCACCGCCCACAAAAACCGCATGCAAGGCAACGACTACGTCCAAAGCGTCATGTACCGCCGCGGAGTAACCTGCTTCGATTGCCACGATGTCCACGGCACGGACAACTATGCGCAACTTCGCAAACCTGTCGATAAACTCTGCCTGGATTGCCACGAGCCCGGCTCACACAACGGCCCTCGCACCGTCACGCTCGAAGCGCACACGCATCACAAAACCGGCTCCACGGGCAGCCAGTGTGTCGCCTGCCACATGCCCAAAATCGAAGTCACCATCCCCGGCACATTCGTGCGCGCGCACACTTTCGATTTCATCACTCCCGCGATGACCGACAAATACAAAATCCCCAATCCCTGCACGAGTTGCCATACCGACAAAACCACAGCCTGGGCTACCGCAGCCATGCGCCAATGGCCAGAGCGTTCCCCCTGGCGCATGAATTAGCGTCGCTTCGCTACAAACTCTATTCCGTTGTCTTCGTATTCAGAACCAATCGATATTTCCGATAATCTTCGCCCGACCCAAACCAATTCGGCAAATCTTCCAGAAATTCCGCGCCAAACTTCGCATTCAACGCCTGGCTACCGCCAGGTCGCGCGTGTCCATACACCACGTTGAATCCCTTACCGGCCGCGATCCCCAGCCAATGCGCCTTCAAGATGGACGCCAGTCCCCGCTTCTGGAACGCTGGCAGAATCGTGTTCGAATAGCAGCACACTGCCTTTTCCCCCTCGCGCTCCGGCCAGACCAGCAGGTTTTCCAGAAAATCCGTCGGGCTGGCCAGCGGAATCCCATAAGACTCACCCGCGAGCTGTCCATCCACAAACATCCACACAAAAAACGCCCCCGGCGTTTCCCAAATTTCCCTCTTGTCGGCAAGATCCAGTTGCAGGTTTGGATGATAGACCTTCTCGAATTCCATGGTCTCTTCCAGCGGCACGTCATACTTGAATGTAATTCGTCGCACTTCCCTACCTCGGTTTTCGCAATTTCCCTTCACATCTTGACACACCACTCTTCCGAACTTCAGCTTCCGCTCCATTTATCTTCTGTTTATACGCTGGCAGCTAACTTCCTCGATGGACGGAGTGTCGGTTTTCGTAGCGCATCAGCTATTCGCATCATAGCGGCGCTTCATTTGCCAAGTTCCACAATGAAGCCCCGTCGCGAAGGAGAGTTCTCATGAAGGCTAACAGGTTCACGCGATTTTCCATTGGTTTGCTTCTGCTTGCGCTCGCAGGTTTTCCTATCTTGATGGCAGCGCCAGGCGGCTATCACCTGCTCAAGAAATATAGCTTTGGCCCGGCCGAGGGTGCCACGCGCGAATATTTCGATTACGTCACTGTGGATTCCGCGGCCCGCCGCGTTTATGTTTCCCACGGCACCGAAATCAAAGTTCTCGACGCGGACTCCGGAGCGCTCGTCGGCAACATCACCGGTTTGAAGCAAGATCATGGCGTCGCCGTCGCCGCCGAATTCGGCCGCGGCTTCATCAGCGACGGCGCCCAAGGCAAAGTCATCATTTTCGATCTCAAGACGCTCAAAGTGATCGGCGAAGCCGACGCCGACAAAGACGCAGACTGCGTGATCTACGATCCCTTCTCCAAACGTGTCTTCGTCATGGATGGCGATCCGCACAACGCAACCGTGATCGACGCCAAAAGCGGCACCGTGCTCGGAAAGATCGATCTCAGCGGCGGTCCCGAATTCGCAGTCGCCGATGGCAAAGGCACTGTCTATATCAACCTCGAAGACAAAAGCGAACTGGTCGCTGTGGATTCCACTTCCATGAAAATCAAATCGCGCTGGCCCCTCGCTCCCGCGGGAGCGCCAACAGCGCTCGCAATGGACGTCCAGCATCACCGCCTTTTCAGCGCCGGGCGCAACCCGCAAATGATGGTTGTGCTCGACTCCGACACCGGAAAAGTGATTCAGTCCTTCCCGATTTCCGCTGGCGTCGATGCTGCCGCGTTCGACCCGGAAACCGCACTCATCTTCGTCTCCACGCGGGATGGCAACGTCCACGTCTACCACCAGGATTCGCCTGATAAATATAGCGAAGTCGAAACCGTCAAAACCGAATACGGCGCCAAGACCATGGGCCTCGACACCAAGACCCACAACCTCTTCCTGACCACCGCGGACTTCGGCGAAGCTCCTGCCCCCACCGCCGATCGTCCCCACCCCCAGCGCTCCCCCATGATGGGCACGTTTCACGTGTTGGTTTACGGGCGCTAACAGACCGCAACGAACTACAGAAGCATCTCGAAATAGATGAGCGGAGCTTTCCGGTAAGTCACGCGCCCCACTTCGCGAAATCCACACTTGGCATAAAACGCTCCCGCTCCGGCGTCGGCATCGAACGCATCCAGCCGAATAGCATTTGCCAGCCACGCATGCGCTTGCTTCACTGCCTCTTCGATAAGCATCCGCCCAATTCCTTGCCGCTGCATCTCCGGCAACACCGCCATGCTAATGAGATACAGCGCCTTTTTCACCGGCGTAAAGTAAGAAACATCAATCGCCCACGGCTTCTTGGTAGGCAAATGCAGCGTCCCAACAATGGTTTTCCCTCTGCGCGCCACAATCACACGCGAATGCCGCATCCCGAACAACACACCCTTCTCCGTCGTGTGCGAAGACCACGGCCCGCGCCCATAACGCTGCGTCAAGTCATCCGCAACAGCCGTGTGCAGCGCCGCCAACTCCATCGCATCGCTCTGCTCAGCAATCGAAAAAGTAATTTTCATGTTTCAAAAGAATATGCGAAACACTAATCGATAGCCGCGACTGTATGGGCACGATTCATCGTGCCAAAGCCGCAGCGCGCCCGGCCGATTGACGAAGGGCCTAGGGCTTGCCGTTCTTCTGTTGCTGTTGTTGTTGCTGTTGTTGTTGCTTTTCCGCTTCCTCGATAGCCTTGCGGAACACATCCACTACGGGAACGTCCGGAGAATGCAACGCGTCCTTTGCCTGGTAGCGCCACGCCGGAGGCCGGTCAAGCGAATTCACATTGGGGTTTATCGCCCCGCCTTCGTAGACTGCGAAAGTATCCTCGGTAGAACCGATATCGGTTCCGGGGTGAGACGATGTGTCTCCCGACTGTGGTTGATTGATGTCCGGCGGGTGCCCCTGCTGCGCGCCGATGTGGATCCCCGAATCGGTCGGTTGCACCACGACCGGGCGATCATTCGTCGGCACGCCGCCAATCGTCTCGTTCACAATTTTTCCGTTGCCCTTGCGCACGGTAATCACCAGGTCGGCGGTCGACACCGTCTGCGCCAGACTCAGCCGACCCCATTTCATGATGGCCTTCTCGACGTCGTCCTGCGCCGTGGTATTCGCAAGCGGTGCGTTGATAGGAATCCCTGCGTTCGGATCGATCAGCACAATAACGGTGTGCGCCTTAAGAACAATTGCCGGTAGCGTAGCCTTCTTCTTGCTTTCGGCGATTGTCAGACATGTGAAGAGCAGCACCAACGCCAGGAACAAGCGTCCGCGAGTGGCCATCATAACCTCCATGCAGCAGAAGGCAGAAGGACTTGGGGGATTATAGTCCCTGCCACGTGGGATGGATGCCGCTTACGTGTGGTTTCATATATTTCCGGCAATCGGCTCTCGCTCCCCGGCGTACGATAAAAATATGGCGTCCTCCGAAATTCCTCTCAAATCGAAGGCCCTCGACGAAGCCGCTTTGTGGCTCGCCATTGCTCTTTTTTTGGCTTTGGGCATCGCCTACGTCGCCTATCCCGCGTATTAGTATCAACATCATCCCAGGCCTATGATACCCATTCATCCCGTAGCATCGAGCGTCTGGGCCTATCCAACTTTGGTGTATTTTTTCTTTGCGGGGCTAACCGCTGTCTTCGGCTTCTTGCAGACGCGGTTCAGCCGCTGGTATGGCCGCGAGAGTTCCCGATTACTTTTCTGGATCTTCTTATTGTCTGCCCTGGTTATCATTGCCGGCAGCTGCCATTACGCCCTCGCCATTCGCTTTTGGACGCTCGCCACAAAGGACGAACTCCTCGCAGCCATTCCCGAAATGCAAAAAGGCGGCCCACTTTTGCTGTGGTCTTTTCGGTTGAGTTTCGCAGCAGCGCTGTTGAACGTCGGCTACGCAATCCTTCACAAGCCCCTTGTTTGAGCTTCTCTGGAGTTTTTGCGCAATGACAAAGAATAATATTTCAATGTTGGCCGCTGCCGTACCGCCAAAATCACGTACAAACGAAGAGGTTGCGCTGTGGATCGTTATCGGACTGCTTCTGGCGTTGGGCGTTGCGTGGGAGGTCTATCCAAGAATTTACATTCACTATTATTATTCGTCACATGGAACCGGAAGTTCTTCCAGTTGGGCGAGTGAGAGTTTCGGCCCTTCCCCCCTTGTCAGGTATTTTTTCTATGTCTGGCTGATAGGTCTAGTTGGATTTGCGCAGCTGCGGTTCAGCCAATGGTTTCAGCGCGACATCTCCAAAACTTTAATGAGAGTCTTCTAGTCGGCCTGCTTTCTCATGGTCGGCGGGATGTGGACCTTTGCGCTCGCCAATCGTTTCTGGACAGTCCTATTTCATCCAGGGGATCTACAGAAAGCCGAGCGTACGATGCACATGGGTGGCATTATCGCGGTATTGGGGTTGTGGTCGAGTCTTGCGTCGGCGCTGTTGAACGTCGGCTATGGCTTGGTTCGCAAGCGCCGCGCTTAACGTGCTTCCTGGAAATCTCCGGTCAGCTCTTTAGTCCTTGACGCAGCTCATTCTTCCTTCGGCATTCGTATAGACATGCTCGCCAGCTGGGCAACCTGAATCGTGGCTATCCCGGGCTCTGGCATCCGAGATTCTTTGATGTTCCGCCTGATTTCGTTCCTCCGTCCGCTTATCATCTTCCGCACGTTTTTGATCGTCCTCACGGCGACGGTCGGCGTCTCGGCCCGGATCTCCGGTTTGACCGGTCGCTCCAGTCGCCCCCTGCGGTCCTGCTGGTCCTGCCGCCGGCGCAGCCGCTGGGGTCGCGGTGCACCCACCAATAAATAGCGCTAGCGAGAACGCGCCCATAAGTAACGTTGTCTTCATTTTCATCTGATTTTTCCTTCTTGGCGTCGCCCGTTTCAGAACGCGTCAGCTTCCTGTCAATTCATCCAGTGAACATCCTAGGTCACATGCACCATCTGGCGCTGTCCCAATCCGCACAGTCGCGAAACTCCATGCCCCGCCAGGCCTCTCCGCGTCCCCTGCTTAACTTTGCTACCTCTGCGGTAAGTCTTTTTCTTTCTTCGCCTTTCGCACAAAACTCTGTCGATTCGAATCATATACCACACAATTAGCTATTGACATTTGTACCATTTCGTGGTATCATTACCGGTGATACTCGCGGCTCGCGCTCCTCGGACCTGCCAGACCAGCCTCGCCTTTCAAAAATGCTCCCCTGTAACTTCTTTGTTTGCCACTCTTACAACCATCGTGCAAATACCTGAAAACAAAACAACCTTAAGTCCCGTATTTGCCACTCTTACGCGCCACGTCACTCCTAACTCCTTTATTTGCCACTCTTACAAAAAACACCGGGGATGGGGGTGTCCCAATCCCTTCCCAACCCGCGCTGCTCTGCGTACGCACAGCGACACCCGTAAGCCCAGTTCCTTCTACCGGTTACTTCACGACTCTCTGGATACCCCGGGGGTGGGGGTCCCCCTACCCACAATTGCCGCACTCCCCCTCCTCTGCCATAATCGTCGGTCTTACCAACGCCGCCATCTCAGCCAACGCTCGACAGCGAGGATATCCGCGAAGCCATGACGCCGCATGACACTAAGAAAATGAGCGGAAACGACATCCGCGAAATGTTCCTCCGCTTTTTCGAGAGCAAGGGCCACCGCCGCGTCCGCAGCTCCTCGCTCGTTCCCCACGGCGACCCCACCCTCCTCTTCACCAACGCCGGCATGAACCAGTTCAAGGACGTCTTCCTCGGCCTCGAAAAGCGCGAGTACGACAAAGCCACCACCGCCCAAAAATGCGTTCGCGCCGGCGGCAAACACAACGACCTCGAAAATGTCGGCTTCACCAAACGCCACCACACCTTCTTCGAGATGATGGGCAATTTCTCCTTCGCCGATTATTTCAAAGAAAAAGCCATCCCCTACGCCTGGGAACTCGTCACCTCTCCCGACTGGTATGGCCTCGCCAAAGAAAAGCTCTACGTAACCGTTTTCGGCGGTGCCGAAGTGGCTCCCGGCACAACGCTAGGCGTCGACGAAGAAGCCCGCGAGTTCTGGCTAAAGGAGAATATCCCCGCCGAGCGCATCGTCCCCGTCCCCGGCCTCAAAGACAATTTCTGGGCCATGGGCGACACCGGCCCGTGCGGCCCCTGCAGCGAAATTTTTTACGACATGGGCCCCGAAGCCTCCGAAGAAGGCCACGCCGACTGCCAGTTCCCCTGCGAGTGCGGCCGTTACGTTGAAATCTGGAACCTCGTCTTCATGCAATTTAACCGCGACACCACCGGCACGCTTACACCCTTGCCAAAACCCTGCGTAGACACCGGCATGGGCCTGGAACGTACCGCCGCCGTCCTCCAAGGCGTCATATCCAACTACGACACCGATCTCTTCGTCCCGTTACTAAAGCGCGCCGCCGAACTCTGCGGCGTAGATTTTCAGCGCGAAGAAAAACTCGAAGAAGGCAAGGGTGGTGCTGCCTCCTTACGCGTCATCGCCGACCATGCCCGGGCAACAACGTTCCTCATCACCGATGGGGTATTGCCCTCAAATGAAGGCCGCGGATACGTCCTCCGCAAGATTATCCGTCGGGCTATCCGTCATGGTCATCTTCTCGGCGCGACCAAGCCATTCCTTGGTGAAATGATGCTTGAGGTTCGAAAACTGATGGGAGACGCCTATCCCGAGCTTCGCGAGCCCACGGCCACCCGCTTTCCGGAAATCGTAGTATCAGAGGAAATCCGTTTTGCACACACTCTAGCAATTGGCATGAAGAAGTTAGACGAGCTTATCAAGGACTTTCAAAGCGCGCGGGATGCCGAGAATCGCGGGATAGGGTTCCTTTCTGGGGACCGTGCGTTCGTCCTGTATGACACCTACGGCCTCCCGCAGGACTTCATCGAGGACGCTGCACGAGATGCAGGTCTGCGGTTCGACGAGCCCGGCTTTGACATTGCAATGAATCGGCAGCGAGAGCGAGCGCGGGCGACGTGGAAGGGCGGCACCGGCAAGGAGGCGGTGAGCCCGGCGTACGCGAAGATTGCGGAGACGTTTAAGACGGAGAAGGATTTTTATCACGGCACGTCGGCGAAGGACGCTCGCATTGAGGCGATTCTTACGAAGAGTGGCTCTGTCAGCGAGTTGAAGGCCGGCGAATCGGGCGAAGTGGTGCTGGACCGCACCGTGATCTATGCCGAGTCGGGCGGGCAGATGGCGGACATCGGCGCGTTCTACGACAACGCAGAAGCGCAACTGCTTGCCGAAGTTACCGGAGCGTATTACCCCGTCGCAGGACTCGTCGCGCATCGCGTAAACGCAAAGGAAACCTTGCATGTCGGCGATCGTGTATCCATAGTAGCCGACGCCGAGCGCCACGGCCGGATTATCCGCAACCATTCGGGGACGCACCTCGTCCATGCGGCACTGCGCAACATACTGGGAACCCACGTGAAGCAGGCTGGCTCGCTGAACGCGCCGGAACGCCTGCGCTTCGATTTCTCCCACTTTGCCCACGTCGATGCCGAGGAGTTGAAAGACATCGAGCAGCAGGTCAACGACGAGATCCGCCACAACACGCCCATCGAAACCGAGATCACCTCGCTGGATAACGCCCTGGCCTCCGGCGCCCTGGCCTTCTTCGGCGACAAATACCCCGAAGCCAACGTCCGCGTCGTCACTATTCCCGACGAACGCTCCCCCAGAGGCTTCTATTCCAAGGAGTTATGCGGAGGCACCCACGTCCACCGCATTGGCGACATCGGCGTCCTCAAAATCGTCAGCGAAGGCTCCGTAGCCGCCGGCGTCCGCCGTATCGAGGCCGTCACGGGCATCGGCGCCTTGGAGCACTACGAAAAACAGGCACAAATCCTCGCTCAGGTAGCCAGCCGGCTAAACACCAGTGAAGACTCGGTGCTGGCCACCGTCGAGAAAATGTCCAATACTGTCAAGCACTTAGAGAAAGAACTGGAGGGCCAGAAGCGCAAAGGCGCCCTGGGCCAGCTGGACCAGCTTGCCAGCCTAGTCCAGACCATCAAAGGGGTTAAGCTAGTCGCCGCCGAGGTTCAGGGGGTAGATAAGGAAACCCTTAGGCAATTGGTGGACTCTCTCAGACAGAAAGTTGGGTCCGGGGTAGTGGTCCTCGGGACCATCCATGACGAAAAAGTGGCCCTGATCGCCGGGGTCACCAAGGACCTCACTGCTAAAGTCCATGCTGGCAAGATGATACAGGCACTCGCCAAATTGGTCGGCGGTTCCGGCGGCGGAAGACCCGATTTGGCGGAGGCTGGCGGAAAGGACACATCTGCCTTAAAAAGTACCCTCAGTACCATCCCTGCGCTACTGGAGCCGTTGCTATGATTTCCTCGAGCGCCAGAAGCGTGTCCGGCGGGAGACGCTTGCGAGTCGGTGGTGGAACCTTGCCACCTGCCTCCAGGGGATCCCAGCCAAAGCACGGCTTCATAGTAGCAAGACGAGTCAGCCGAATCCGCCTTCACTTTGCATCGCGAAACGGATACGCTGCCCCGAACACGACTATCGTGCACCGTAACCGGGTGCTGTATCGCTGTACTGAGTTGGCATTACCGTTGCACAGCCTTCCCCGAGGCAAGATGACGAAACGCGCGACACTAACGGCAAGCATCGCACTGGCAGCATTCGCCTTGAGCGCAAGCAGCTTTGCGCCCCGAGCGAACGCGCAAATCGCCAGGACGGTGGACACCAGCGGGCGGGAAATGTTCGTGAACGCCGATCTGCCCATCGTGGCCAAATCGACCGCCGCAAAGCCGCGCAAAACCATCTACCTCCCTGCGGAATCTACCTTTATGGGGTCAAGCCGCCCGGCCATGAGTATCGACCGGGACGGTGCGGAAAAGCTCGTAAAGGAAGCGGCAGAGCGGCACAACGTGGACCCTGCTTTGGTCCGCGCGGTGATTGAGACGGAATCGAACTGGAATCCTTCGGCCTACTCCCGCAAGGGAGCCGGCGGGCTGATGCAGTTGATTCCGACAACGGCACAACGGTACGGTGCAAACGACGTGTTCAATCCGCAACAGAATATCGACGCCGGGGTTAGACACCTCAAGGGTTTGCTGGAACGATACAATGGCAACCTGGAACTGGCTTTGGCGGCGTACAATGCGGGTGAGGGGGCTGTTGATCGGGCTCACGGCATCCCTGCGTTCCGGGAAACCCGGAACTACGTGCAGAAAGTACAGGATGCGTATTTCAGGCCTGGATCGGGTCGTCTTGAGAGCGCGTTTTCGAATCCACGCGCAATCCACAGAGAAGTCGATCCCTCCGGACGCATCATCTTCAAGAACGATTGAGCCAAGACCGACTGAACCCGGCCGCTTCGCGGCGGGCTGTCAGGGGTATCGCTTAGCGAGCCCTTTCAGTGAAAGCCCACAGGGGCTCCCGTTTTTCCATTACACTAATGTGGTTTGCAAGAATGTAGGGCGCGCATGTTGGGGGGCCGAAAAATTTTGAACAGAAGATTCGCCCGCCTTTCGCCAGTTTTTATAGCGCTGGGGATTGCATTGGCCGTGCTCTGTGGAAATCCTTCCGCGAGTTTTGCGAAGGCTTCCAAGTCTGCGGCGGGGGACGCCACGACGACCAGCGCAGTGCGGCGCGAAGCCGCCGGGGCGCAGTTTGCGCGCGCGGAAGAACAGCGCTCGACTCTAAACAGCAAGCCGCCGGAAAAGCGCACGCTTGCCGAATACAAACAAGTTGTCGCCAGTTACCGCCGCGTGTATCTAATTACGCCGCGCGCCGCGGAAGTTGTGGATTCCCTGCTGTCGGTCGCCGAGCTTTACACCGAGATGGGTGACCGTTTCGGGCGGAGCTACTACCAATCGGCGGTCGATTCCTACCAGTTTTTGGTCCATGAATATCCTTCCAGCAAATACAGCCAGGACGCGTTTCTGCGCATTGGAAAATTGCAGCGGGATCAACTTGGCGATAGCGCGCAAGCAACGAAGACTTACCAGGATTTTTTGAAGAAGTATCCGCATTCGCCGCGGAAGCGCGAGGCGCAGGAACTACTGGCGGAGTTGGCGCTGCTGCAGCACAGTGATGCGCCGGTGGCGGAGAACGCTTCTCCCGCGACTTCAGCAAGCGCACCGCCGCAGCCGCAACCGAACGCAGAGGTGCCTGGACCTGTGCACGGAGGAGTGGAAGCGACCGGGCGAAGCAGTTCCGAAGGTACACCCCGCATCCGGCGGATAACGGCCAGCGCCAATGCCGATGCGACACGCGTGACGATAGACCTTGAAGATACCGTGCAGTACAGTTCAGCGCGCATCGCCAATCCTGACCGCATATTTTTTGATTTGCATTCGGCGCGGCTGACGCCGGAAGTGGCGCGTGGGAACGTGCAGGTCAAGGGAGATTTATTGACGGCAGTGCGCGTCGCGCAAAACCAGGCTGGCGTGGTTCGCGTGGTGCTGGACGTGACTGGAGTAAAGGATTACGCGGCTTCGCTGCTGAATAACCCGCCCCAATTGGTGATTTATCTCTATTCGACGGTGCGGAATGGAGGAGCGGTTCGCACGGCGAAATCGAAAAGCGCAAAGCCGCAGAGCGGCGACGGCGATGCGAGCGAAGATGCGCGAGGCGGTTCCGACGATTCCGGAAATGTGAAGAGCGTCTCGGAAAAAACTACGAGTGTCGATCCGGGTCCTTCCTCTTCCAGCGCGCCATCGAATGCCATGACGCGGAGCGCGGGGACTGGCGGGAAAAATTCTCGGGCGAAGCAGATCGGCCCGTTGGCTGGGAATGCGGATGCCAAGCCGGATTTGGTTCGACCAAGTAGCGCGCCGCAGCCAACGCGGGATGGGCAATCCACCCTAACGCGTGCGTTGGGATTGAAGATTGGGCGCATCGTGATCGATGCGGGCCATGGCGGGCATGACACAGGCACGATCGGGCCGACAGGCTTGATGGAAAAAGATTTGTGCCTGGATGTGGCTCTGCGGCTGGGCAAGATCATCCAGCAGCGCTTGCCGGGCGCGGACATCGTATACACGCGGTCGGACGATACGTTTATTCCTCTGGAAGAGCGGACGAATATCGCAAATCAGGCCAAGGCTGACCTTTTCATTTCGATTCACGCAAATTCGAGCCAGGACCACGCGGCGCGGGGCGTGGAAACTTACTACTTGAATTTAAAAGGTTCCGCGGAAGCGATGGAAGTAGCGGCTCGAGAGAACGCGTCGTCAGACCAGGGCGTGCATGACCTCGAGGATTTGGTGAAAAAGATTGCGCGGAACGAAAAGATCGACGAATCAAAGGAACTTGCGGAAGACATTCAGGATTCGCTGGCAAAGCGCATGCAGAAAACAAGCAAAACGGTGAAAGACCGCGGCGTGCGCAAAGCGCCGTTTGTGGTCCTGATTGGCGCGGATATGCCTTCTATCCTTACGGAAATTTCCTTCCTCAGCAATCCGGCCGACGAGAAGCTCCTGAAGCAGCCGGAATACCGCCAACGGGTTGCGGAAGGGCTCTACCAGGGCATGGCGAGCTATCTGCAGAGCATGAACAGCATGACGCTGAACACGAATGGCAAGAGCGGCCCTGGCCGGCCCGCAGCCGTCACTCCAGTTGAACAATCCAGGAACCAACGGTAATCTGTTGGTGTCTAAGCGATAGCAAGGGATGCGCCGACTATTACTCTTCGTTTGCGGTTTTGCGCTGCTCAGCGCGACGCCGCTCTCCGCCCAGGAGAGTCCTCTCCCTAAGCAATTCCAGGCCTGGAAGCTAGCGAGTTGCATTGCCAAGCCCGCAATTCCATCCATTGCGAAAGAAGCGGGATTGCGGGAATACAGCACTTGCAAGTTTAGCTCGGGGGACAATGTCATTGGGATTTCCGCGGGTCGCTACCACGATCCGAGCAGTGCTTTCGAGGCCTATACAAGCCAGTTGAGGGCCGGAATGGTTCCAACTAATCTCGGCCAGACCGCTGCATTCGACAAAGACGGCGTGCTTATTTTGGAAGGAAGTCTTGTTCTGACTTCAACACCAAACGTTTCCAAGGAAGACCTAAGTGCGCTGGTGAAATCTGTCGAAAGCGGTAGCGAGAAGGGACCGCTTCCGCCTGTTCCGTCTTATCTGCCGAAAGTGGGCAGAGTGGTAGGGACGGAGCGGTACGCGCTCGGACCGGATGCGATGCGCGCAGCGCTAGCTGAGGTGGGGCAGTCCAATGTCGAGGCGCTGGTCGGAGTCTCCGGCGTGTCGCACGACAATGAAGTAATGCTCGCGCGGTATTCCCTTCCCGGCAAAGGCAGCGGCATTTTGTTGCTGATCGCATATCCGACGCCGCAACTGGCGGAGCAGCATATTCATCATTTGGAGGAAGTGATCCCTGCGGCGGCGATACAGGCGGGGACGGCGATCGAGCGCAGGGGTTCATTGCTCAAATTAGTCTTATCGCCCAGTTCCGTGGAATACGCGCAGAGCCTGCGCGATGCAGTCGGATACGAGACACAGGTGACGTGGAATGAAGCGGGCCAGACGGCTACCGACCCGCCGATCACGAGCATTATGGTGAAGATTTTTATTGGGACGGGCGTTTTCATGGTGGCGGCGTTGGTCTTGGGTATCGCGTTTGGCGGCGTGCGGGTGGTGACGAAGCGCTTCTTCCCCGGCAAGGTGTTTGACCGGCCCAACCAGATGGAAGTACTGCAACTGGGCCTCTCCGGCAAGCGGATTGATCCGACCGATTTTTACTAAGCCTCTCTTCCTGCGACGACGTGTGCCCCTACCGATATAACCAGAATGTTTTCTGCGCGTCTAATTGTCACGCCTTGTTTTGAGTCTTGGTGGGGACGCAAAGGTAGCGTAAAATTTCTGATTGCACCGGGGGAGTTGCACCCAGCTGTGGGGGTTCCAAACATAATGACGATGAAGCGGAGGAAGGCTGGACTGATGCTCCTGGCTGGGGCTGCACTTTCGACGATGGGGTGCGGCCAGAAGACCTCGGCGGGGGGACCTGGAGCGGGCGGGCCGCCGGCGATGCCTGTGCAAGTGCAAGTGGCGCAATCGGTGCGCATTCCGGAAACGACCGAATACCTTTCGGTGCTGAAATCGCGGCAATCGGCGGTGATCAATCCGCAGGTGGAAGGGCAAATCACAAAAATATTCGTGAAGTCCGGCGACCAGGTGAATGCGGGCACGCCGCTGCTGCAGATTGATCCACTGAAGCAGGAAGCCACGCTGAACAGCCAGGCGGCGACGCTGGCATCGCAAGAAGCGAATTTACGGCTGGCGAAGATTTCGCTGGAGCGGGCGCAAAAACTTTATGCAGCGGGTGTGACGAGCAAACAGGACTTTGACAACGCGCAATCGAATTACGACGCGATCGCGGCGCAGGTGAAAGCGCTGGAGCAACAAGTGGAGCAGCAGAAGGTGGAGCTGCATTACTACAAGGTGAGCGCGCCCGCGGATGGAATTGTGGGTGACATACCCGTGCACGTGGGCGATCGGGTGACGGTGACGACGCTCTTGACGACGATTAATCTGCCTGGAGCGCTCGAAGCGTACATTTACGTTCCGGCGGACCGCGCCAAGGATTTGAGGCTGGGCTTACCCGTGCGATTGCTTGGGGAAACGGGCGAGTCGGTTTCCGACACGCACATTACGTTTGTTTCGCCGCAAGTGGAGACGGACACGCAAACGGTTCTGGCCAAGGCGGCGGTGGAAAACGCGCGCGACAAGCTGCGCATCGCGCAACAGGTGCGGGCACAGGTGACGTGGGGCTCACACGAAGGGCCGGTGGTGCCGGTGCTTGCGGTGCTGAGGATCAACGGGCAGGCATTCGTGTTCGTCGCAGTGAACGAAGGAAAAGGAAGCGTGGCGCGACAGAAGCTTTTGAAACTGGGCGACACGACAGGCGACAACTATAGTGTGCTGGACGGACTGAAGGCCGGAGACCACGTGATACTTTCTGGCACGCAATTTTTGCAAGATGGCGCTCCAGTGCTGGAGCAGATTCAAACCAACGCGAAGACGGGCGACGTACAGAGCCCCGCCACGCGCTAGGCGCCGCCAACTCCATGAGCGGCTCCCTCCCAATCCAAATAAAGGTGGAACCCGGCCTTGTTCGTTGATTTCTTCATAAGACGGCCAGTGTTTGCCACGGTGTGCGCGCTGATGATTATTTTGGCGGGCGCGATCTCCATTCCGTCGCTTCCGATTGCGCAATTTCCGAATCTGTCGCCGCCGCAAGTCCTGGTCGTCAGCACATACATTGGGGCGAATGCACAGACGGTAGAGTCCGCGGTAACGATTCCCCTGGAGCAGGCGATCAACGGCGTTCCGGGAATGAAGTACATCACGTCGACGAGTAGCAACAGTGGCGCGAGCCAAATCACGGTGACGTTTGATGTGTCGCGCGACGTGGACCTTGCGTCCGTGGACGTGCAGAATCGCGTGAGCCAGGCGCTCGGACGATTGCCGAATGAGGTCAAGAATACTGGCGTAATTATCACGAAGCAGGCCAGCGGGTTCGTGTTTGGCGCGGGCGTTTATGCAGAAAACGGGCAATACGACAGCCTCTTCCTGAGCAACTACATTGATGTGTACGTGCGCGACGCGTTGAAACGCGTGCCAGGTGTAAACGACGCGTTTCTGTTTGGAGAGCGGAAGTATGCGATGCGCGTGTGGCTGGACCCGTCGCGCATGGCGGAGCGCGGGCTGACGGCGTCGACGGTAATCAACGCGCTGCAGGAGCAGAACGTACAGGTGGCGGCGGGCCAAATCGGGCAGCCGCCGAACGCAAGCGAGCAATCGTTTCAGATCAGCGTAAGGGCCGTCGGGCGTCTAACGGATGCGTCGCAGTTCGAAAATATTATTTTGAAGACCGGGACGGATGGCACGCTCGTGCGGCTGAAGGATGTGGGCCGCGCGGAACTGGGCGCGGAAAACTACGACGTGCTGGTGCGATATAACGGGCACGACGGAGTCGGATTTGGCGTGACGCAACTTCCCGGGGCGAACGCACTGGATGTGGACCGCGCCGCGAAGGCCGAACTGGTGCGGCTATCGAAGAGTTTCCCGCCCGGACTGAAGTACGCGGTCGCGTTTGATTCGACGACGGTGATTGGCGAATCGATCCAGGATGTGTTGATCACGCTTGCGCAAGCGGTCGTGCTGGTCATTGCGGTGATCTTTCTGTTCTTGCAGGATTGGCGGAGTACGCTGATCCCCGCGGTAACGATTCCCGTTTCACTGATCGGGACGTTTGTTTTCATCAAGCTGCTGGGATTTTCGATTAATACGCTGACGCTGTTTGGGATCACGCTCGCCACGGGACTCGTGGTCGATGACGCGATTGTAGTGATCGAGAACGTCGAGCGGCACATTATGGAGGGCATCACGGAGCCGCACAACGCGGCGTCGGTGGCGATGAAAGAGGTCGCCGGGGCGGTGATTGCCACTTCGCTGGTGCTGGTGGCGGTGTTCGTGCCGGTGGCGTTGTTTCCGGGAACGACGGGAATCTTGTTCCGACAATTTGCGCTGACGATTGCGTTTTCGGTTTCAATTTCGGCGTTCAACGCACTGACGTTGACGCCGGCGCTGTCGGCGATTTTGCTGGGGCGGCATCGCGAGCGCGCGGAAGGGAAAATCTTTCACGCATTCAACCGCATGGTGACGGGCGGAACGAATTTGTACAGGAATGCTGTGCGCCATGCTATTGGGTGGCGCTGGGCGGCGGTTCTGGTCTTTTTCGCGGCGCTGGGATTGACGTACTGGATTTATAACAAGGTTCCGCGCGCGTTCATTCCGGAAGACGATCAAGGCTACATCATCATCGCGGTTCAAGCCCCACAAGGTGCTTCCTTGCAGTACACCGTCGATATTTGCTCAAAGGTCGAAAAGGCGCTTGCGAATGTCCCAGAGATTGCGGGCGCGTTCTCTCTTCCCGGTTTCAGCCAGTTTGGCAGCGCGCCGAATCGCGCGGTGGTGTTCAGCAACTTGAAGCCATTCGCGGAGCGCAAGGGAGCGCAACATTCGGCGGCCGCGGTGATTCAGCGGCTGCGCGGCCAGCTTTTCGGGATTCAGGGAGCGCTAGTCATTCCGTTCAATCCGCCGGCGGTGCAAGGTTTGGGACAATTCGGTGGATTCCAGTACGAATTGGAAGATCTAGGGCGCAATTCGCTTCAAACGATTGCGGACACGGCACAGAAACTGGCCGCGCAAGGGAATGCGGGCAAGGACCTGGTGGGATTGTTCAGCAGCTTCACGGCGAATGATCCGCAATACTTGGTGCAAATCGACCGGGAAAAAGCGAAGAGCCTCCAGGTGCCGCTGAACCAGGTTACGGACGCGTTGCAGGTGTACATGGGTTCGGTATATGTGAACGATTTCGATTTCAACAACCGGTCGTATCGCGTGTACGTGCAGGCGGACAGCAAGTATCGGTCGGCGCCGAAGGATATCCGGCAATACTATTTGCGGTCTGACGCCGGGAGGATGATTCCTCTGGATAATTTGGTGACTGTCGCGCCGACGGCGAGCGCGCAAGTGATCAGCCACTACAACCTGTTTCGTTCGGCGGAGATCGACGGCTCGGCGGCGCCGGGACATAGCTCCGGCGAAGGAATCGCGGCGATGGAAGAGCTGTCGAAGAAAGAGTTGCCGCAGGGAATGGCATACGAATGGAGCGGGCTCTCGCTGGAGGAGATTCAGTCGGGAGGCAAGGCACTGATTTTGTTCGGGCTGGGATTGGTTGTGGTGTACCTGACGCTGGCGGCGCAGTATGAAAGTTTTGTGCTGCCGTTCATCGTGCTGATGGCCGTGCCAGTGGCGATACTGGGGGCGATTGGGGCGCAGGCGATGCGGGGATTGGAGAATGACGTTTATTGCCAGATTGGGCTTGTGATGTTGATTGGGCTTGCGAGCAAAAATGCGATTTTGATTGTGGAGTTTGCGGAGCAGTTGCGCGAGCAGGGTATGACGATTGTGGAAGCTGCCATTGAAGCGGCGCGGATCCGGCTGCGGCCGATCTTGATGACGTCGTTTGCGTTTATTCTTGGCGTGGTGCCGCTAGTGCTGGCGCAAGGAGCGGGAAGAGCTGGGCGAATTTCCGTGGGAACGACGGTGTTCGGAGGGATGATCGCCGCAACAACCTTGAATTTGGTGTTTATTCCCGTGCTGTACGTAATCGTGAAGAGTATTTTCCCTGGCGGCCGCGCGAAAACGGCTGCGGTTGAGCATTGATTACCTTCCCCGGATGAATAGATAATTTGCGGAATTTTGTTCGAGCGGAGGCATGGCGCCCGCTTTCAATGCTTGTTTAGAAGACACATGCCTGACCATGGGCGATCTCGCCGCGACTTTTCTGTCTCCGGTAACAGTGCAAAGAATCTAAACAACAAGGAAAGGCGCTTGAGCTTTGCAGCGGTTTTGAGAAGCGAGCGCACTTCGACGGGCTTCCAGCCATAAGGGACGAAAAAGTCGGGCCCTTCCGGCGGAGCAAACTTAAAGGGCGCGGCTTCGTTGAGCTGCTTGGCCATTCTTTTTGCCAACATGCGAAGCAGGCCGGGCGAGGCGATATCGAGAATCCAAGACTGGAAGCTGGGGGGCACAGCGAGATCCTTAGCAAGGCCAGCGACATCGTCAGAAGTCAGATAGATTAACAGCCCCTCGGTGATAATGAGGGCTTTCTTGCAGCGGCCGCCAAGTTGGGTAAAGAGTTCGCGGCGCGCGGCGGCGTTGGATAGATTGAGACGGATGCGTTCCAGAGAACAGACAGGCTTTTCGTCGCGAAGAATTTCTTCCTTGTAGGCGAGAATTTCGGGAAGGTCGACCTCAATCCATTTGAGAGACGGCGGAAGCTGCATGCGGTAGGGACGAGCATCGAGACCGGCAGCGAGGTTGATGACCATGTCGACGCCCTGCTGGACCTGCTGGTTGATGAATTGGTCTCCGAGCCAGGTGCGGGTAATCATGCTCCAATCGTTGTCGCGACCGAGGGGCATGGACTTGGCGATTTGTTCGCCGCGTTCGCCGGCGAGACGACGCGCGAAGGGATCGCGGAAATGCGCATCGGGGCGCTCGGTTTCGCGGGCGCGATATACGGCGACCCAGCGCGCGGTGTCGGAGACATTGCGGATCAATGGTCCAGTTTGGGGCCGAGAGTGCGAGTCTGATTGATCTGATGGGGGCTTAGGGTCCGCCAAATGAATGCCTCTAACGCCAGTGGGATGTCTGATTGTTTCTTGAGGAGTTTATCCTCCGGGGCGGAAGTTCACAACAAGACGAGAGCTACTCGCCTTCGCCGGAGCCGGGCCTGCAGGCTAGTTGATAATCGGGATGCGGACCGCTGGATTGGCCGGCGCGGAGTTCGATCTCGAGCTTAGCGTTGTCGGAACGCATGCCGACGGGGCCGTTGAGCTTTCCACCTTCCGAGCCGACATTTCCTTCCCACACAAGATTATTGTCGGCGTAGACGCGTAGTTCGGCGCCATTCATTTCGGCGCGAAGGGTGTGCGCGGCGCCGGGACGCAGTAGCGGAACGGGCGAGCTATGCGCGGGCTTGATGTTCGTGTAACCGTGGTTGCTGCATTCGGCGCTGGTATGCTGGCCGGGATTGGATTTTACGGAGACGACGAGTTTGGATTCGGGTTCGATGCGCCACATGGCATAGACGAGATTGCAAGGATCCTGAGCGCGAAGCTTTAGGCCGAACTGGCGGCGCATCTCGCCGGAGCCGAGCGGTTTTTCTCCCGGGGTCTTGTCAAGATAGGTAAAACGAGCTTCGACATCCTGCGTGGTGGGAAGGGTAACGAACGCGCGCATCTTGGAAACGTTGACGGACAGGCGATTGCCGGAAGTTTGCTCGATCGAGCCTTCGGTGACGCAGAGTTTTGCGTGCGGAATGGACATCCAATTGGTGGAGGGTAGCGCTTTGACTGGAGCGGTGACGGCAGAGAGTACAACACAGGCAGCAAAAATGAAATTGGCGGCATTCTTGATGAGCATGATGTGGACATCTCCTTGCAACGAGCGGAATGGTTGCGTGGCGAGTGTGCCAGACGGATGTCGTATATAATCGCGGCCAGCGGGTGGAATCAAGCAAATGTTTGCCGGGCGCTTGATGAAGCGACTTGGTACGGACAAAAAGGCGGATGGCGTGAATTTCGAGTTCAGCGAGAAGACGAAAGAGCTGCAGCGGCGCTTGCAAGCGTTCATGGAAGAGCACGTCTATCCGAATGAGCGGCGGTTTGAGGAGGAGATTGAGCGGGAGAGATGGAAGCCGACGCGGATTATTGAAGAACTGAAACCGAAGGCGCGCGCGGCTGGGTTGTGGAACCTGTTTTTGCCGAATGATGAGAGCGGGGCGGGACTGACGAATCTGGAGTACGCGCCACTGTGCGAGATTATGGGGCGCAGCGTGATGGCGCCGGAAGTTTTCAACTGCTCGGCGCCGGACACGGGAAATATGGAAGTGCTGGCGCGCTACGGAACACCGGAGCAAAGAGAGAAATGGCTGAAGCCGCTACTCGAGGGAGAAATTCGATCTTGCTTTGCGATGACGGAGCCAGAGGTGGCTTCTTCGGATGCAACCAACATTCGCGCGAGCATCGTTCGGGATGGAGACAAATACGTTATCAATGGCCGGAAGTGGTGGACATCGGGAGCGGGCGATCCGCGATGCAAGGTCGCGATCTTCATGGGCAAAACCGATCCGTCGGCCGCGACGCACAAACAACAATCGATGATTCTTGTGCCGCTGGAAGCGCCTGGAGTCAAGATCGTGCGGCTGCTCACTGTGTTTGGATACGACCATGCGCCACACGGGCACGCAGAGGTCTCGTTTGAAAACGTGCGAGTTCCAGCGTCGAACATGCTACTGGGCGAAGGACGCGGATTCGAGATTGCGCAGGGGCGGCTGGGGCCGGGGCGCATTCACCATTGCATGCGATGCATCGGGGTGGCGGAGCGCGCGCTGGAAACAATGTGCAAGCGCGTGCAGGCGCGCGTGGCGTTTGGAAAACCGATCGCGGAGCAAGGAACAATCCGCGCCGATATCGCGGCATCGCGCATGGAAATTGAGCAGGCGCGGCTGTTAACGCTGAAGGCAGCATACATGATGGACGCCGTCGGGAACAAGGAAGCGCGTGCGGAGATTGCGATGATCAAAGTGGTCGCGCCCAATATGGCGCTGCGCGTTCTGGATCGAGCGATCCAGGCGCATGGCGGAGCCGGGGTCTCCGACGACACGTTTCTCGCGGGCGCTTGGGCGAATGTGAGGACTTTGCGGCTGGCGGACGGGCCGGATGAAGTACATGCTGAGTCGATCGCGAAGGGTGAACTGCGAAAATGGGGAAAGCCGCGCGCCCAGTAGCATTCCATCCAATGCGGGGCAGGATCAGTAGCAGAACATCTTTTACTCGCGGAGAATAGATTGCCGCCACTCGTCGTGGAAACACCGGAATCTCTTAAAGAATATGTAGGTAAGGAAATTGGTGTGAGCGAATGGCTCACCGTGACACAAGAGCGCATCGTGCAATTCGCGGAGGCGACAGAAGACCGACAGTGGATCCATCTGGATCGCGAGCGGGCAGAGAGAGAATCCCCTTACGGAGCGACCATTGCGCACGGATTTTTGACTCTGTCGTTGATCAGCCGATTTATGAAGGATGTGATTCAGGTCCGCGGTGGAGTGGGAATGACGGTTAATTACGGGTTGAACCGGGTGCGCTTCCCTTCTCCAGTGCGTGCCGGGTCGAAGATTAGAGCGAAGGTCGTGCTGCAGAGTGTCAAAGAATTTGAGAGGGGCTACGAAACCACGTTTGCGGTGACTATCGAAGTGGAAGGAATCGAGAAGCCGTGCTGCGTGGCGGAGTCGTTGATACGCTACTACCGTTGACCTTCACTTTTCAGATCTGAAACATTTCACACATTCGCGTTGGCGGAGAAGAGATTCAGATTACGCCAGTTTCGGAAGTTCGCTGAGCTGCGCGCAGCAATAGCTTGATTCGATGGGGCATGGTGGCAAAGCGTTCGTCGTGCGTCAGGCCCTGATGATAGCGGTAATAAATCTGCTGAACGATAACGGCGATTTTGAAGCGCGCAAAGACCACGTAGAAAGCGATGTGCGAAACGTCACGGCCAGTTTTTTGTGCATAACGCCGGACGAGTTGGTCGCGCGTCATGCAGCCGGGATAGGTCGTGGGTCCCCAGCGGGTATCGAGAATTTCTTGCGGATCGGTGGCGTCCACCCAATAGGCCAGCGCGGACCCTAAATCCGTCAAGGGATCGCCGATCGTGCACATTTCCCAATCCAGGACGCCGATAATTCTGGTGAGGTCGCTGGGATCCAGGACGACATTGTCGAATTTGTAGTCATTGTGAATGAGAGCGGCGCCGGAGGCTTCGGGCATGTGCTGCTGAATCCAATTCGAGATTGTTGCGACGTCCGGAATGTCGTGAGTCTTCGAGCCGTGGTAGCGCTCGATCCAGCCACGCACCTGGCGATGGAGATAGCCCTGAGGCTTGCCCAAATCCGCGAGACCAATCGCGTTGTAATCGAGACTGTGAAGAAGCGCGAGATTGTCGAGAAACGATTCGCAGGCGCGCCGGGCAGTCTCGGGAGAAAAGTCCAAACCAGACGGAACATCTCTGCGAAGGATAACACCGTGAATTGGCTCCATTAAATAGAACGGGGCGCCCAGCACAGAGTCGTCGTCGCAAAAAAGCAAAACATGTGGAGCCGGAGAGTAATGAAAATGCAGCTTTGAAAGCACGCGAAACTCGCGGCCCATGTCGTGGGCGGTTTTGACCTTGCTGCCGAACGGCGGGCGGCGAAGCACCAGTTCACGCGGACCTAGCTGTACGGAATAGGTGAGGTTCGAATGGCCGCTTGGGTACTGACGGACGACGAGCGGGCCTGTCTCTTTCGGAAAATGACCGCGAAGAAACGGTTCGAGCTTGGCGAGGTCGAGTTCTTCTCCTTCGCGAACGGGCGTCGTTTGGTCTTGGAAAGCGTCCATCTTTTTCTTGCGCCCTATCGATAGGTCAGCAGAGCGGGATCGTCCAAATGCTGAAAGGAGTTGAAGGTGCTCAGCGTAAAGCGATCTCCAGAAAACACAAATTCGCTGTAGGAACAATTACGCGGCATCCATGCGACGCTCAAAGTCTGTTCCGGGGAAAGCTTTAAAGCTCGCTGCACGGCTGCGGCGACCGGTCCGCCGGAAGTAAAAATGACGCTGGTTTCATTTTTTTCCGCTTGCGACAGAAACTGCGAAAGCCCGCGATGGACGCGTGCGATGAACGCTTGCCAGGATTCGACGCCGTCGACAGCCAATTCGCCTTTGACCCACATAGTGACAACCGTTTCGAAGAGTTTTTGAAAATTGCGGCGGCGCTGCGGCGGGCTGTTGGCGGTTCGCACAGCGGCATCGAGTTCGCGGATGTGGGAATCCGTATCGATGAGGTGGGGAAGGCTTTTCTCGAGCACGATGTCGCCTTGAAACTCGTCAAATTCGTCCAGCATGACAGATTGAGGAAAATTTAGGCCATGCCTGGCATAAGCCTCGCGCACCGCGTTCTCCGTGTCGCGATGGCGGACGCGGGGCCCGCTACAAACGCGATCGAAGGAAACCTTGTGGCGAGCCCAGTATTCTCCCAACACGCGCGCCTGCGTTGCGCCAGTAGGAGAAAGTTTGTCGTAGTCCGGCTCAAGAAAAGAAGCTTGTGCGTGGCGAACCAGAAAAACGCGTCCCATTCATCACCCGAGAAAAGTGAGATCCGCTTAAGAAAGAACACGCGCCATCGCAGAGCACAATGCGTTTCGCGCTGACGTTGCGTTGCGCTAGGCAGTCGCGCTCTGCTCCTTGTTGAAGTCCGCAAACTTCATACCTTCTTGTGCGAGCCGTTTGAGAAGGGGAGCCGGCTCCCACAACTCGCCATGCTGCTTGTGAAACTCTTCAACGCGATCGAGGACTTTCTTCAAGCCAACAGTGTCGGCATACCACATCGGTCCGCCACGATAGGCGGGAAAGCCGTAGCCGTTGAGGTAAATAATGTCGATATCTACGGCCCGTAGGGCGAAGCCTTCTTCGAGAATGCGGGCGCCTTCATTGACAAGCGCGAAGACGCAACGATCGACGATCTCTTCCTTGGAAATTTCTCGTTGCGCAACGCCAGCCGCCGCAGCCCATTTGCGGACCAACTGGGCGACCTCCGGATCGGGAATGGCGCGGCGGTTCTCGTCATACTTGTACCAGCCTGCGCCAGTTTTTTGCCCGTAACGGCCCATCTCGCAAAGGTTATCACCGGCAAAAGCCTGCCGAATCCCGGGCTTCTCCAGGTGGCGATATTCCTTGCGAATGCGCCAGCCGACGTCGAGACCGGCGAGATCGCCAACGGCCAGCGGACCCATGGCCATGCCGAAATCGTACATCGCGGAATCGACCGCTTCGACACTGGCGCCTTCTTCCAGGAGAAAAACAGACTCGCGGACGTAAGGATGAAACATCCGGTTGCCAACGAAGCCACGGCAATTGCCTACCAGAACGCCGATCTTGCCGATTTTTTTCGAGAGTTGCATGCAGGTGGCAATAACTTCTTTGCTGGTGACTTTACCGCGGACGATTTCGAGAAGACGCATCACGTTGGCGGGGCTGAAGAAATGTGTGCCGATCACAGCTTGCGGGCGCGAAGTAGAAGAAGCGATCTCGTCGATATTTAAAGTGGAAGTATTGCTTGCGAGAATCGCGCCGGGTTTGCAGACACGGTCCAGCTCGGCGAAGACTTCCTTTTTGAGCGCCATGCCTTCAAAAACGGCCTCGATCACGAGGTCGGCGTTTGCAAAGGAATCGTAACTAAGCGTCGGTTGAATTAGCTTGAGCCGCTCATCAACGAAGGTTTGCGAGAACCGCCCGCGCTTCACGGAGGTCGCATAATTTTTCTGAATGTTCGTAAGGCCGCGATCGAGTGCGGCCTGATCGGCTTCTTTCAAAAGTACGGGTATCCCGGCGTTGGCCAAAACCATGGCAATGCCGCCACCCATCGTTCCCGCGCCTACGACTGCAGCAGCATTCACGGAAATCAGCGGAGTGTCTTTCGGGATGTCGGGTATTTTGGCGACTTCGCGTTCGCCGAAGAATACATGAATGAGCGCTTTCGATTGATCAGAAAAGAGGCAATCCATGAAGAGCTTGCGTTCGAGCTTGCAGCCCTCATCAAACGGAAGCTTCGTAGCGGCTTCGACGGCATTGATGGCGGCGAGTGGCGCGATCATACCGCGCTGCTTTTTCCTGGCATTTTCGCGCGCCGCGGCAAAGATGGAAGCGTTTTCTTCCGCCGAACCCAGCTTCTCAGTGCGTTCGCGCGTTTTACGCACGGGCTTATTCGCAACTTCTCGAGCAAATGCAATTGCGCCAGCCAGCAGGTCGCCTTCGATCAAGCGGTCAATAATGCCGAACTTGAACGCGTCCGCGGCCTTGATCGGATTGCCGTCCGCACACATTTCGACGGCCTTAGAAGCGCCGGCGAGCCGCGGCAAGCGCTGCGTACCCGCCGCTCCAGGAATGATGCCGAGCTTTACTTCCGGCTGGCCGACTTGCGCGCCAGGCACAGCGACGCGGTAGTGGCCAGACATGGCAAGTTCGAGGCCGCCGCCGAAGGCGCTGCCGTGAATGGCCATGACGACGGGCTTACTGCAGTCTTCGATTTTCAAGAGCAGCGACGGCAATTCCAATCCGCCGCCAGCTTTTCCGGAAGTAATTTTGCCGAACTCTTTAATGTCCGCGCCGGCCACGAAGGTCTTGCCACCCCCAATGAGCACCGCCGCTTGGATGGAATTGTCTTTGTCGATCTGCTCAATCGCCGCGGCAATGCCTTCTGGCACCCCGGGGCTTAGCGCGTTGACCGGAGGATTGTTGATGGTGATTACGGCAATGCCGCTGTCTTTCGTAAGTTGAACCAAGTCGCTCATGTGTCGCCGCTCTTTCTTGGGAAATCTTTTTTAATTTACGGAACAATCCGTCCGCGCCGGTCGCCGATGGGCGGACTTGGATTCTATTTATAAGACGTCTCACTTACGGCTGGCAAATTCAGGCCGGATCGTGTCTTGGCCACCCCAATATTTTTTGCGCAGCTCCCTTTTCAGGATTTTCCCCGTGCCCGTTTTCGGCAGACTATCCAAAAATTCGACCGAGCGAGGCGCTTTGTAATGCGCGATGCGAGCCCGGCAGAAATCGAGCAATTCGGCTTCCGTGGTTTGTGCGCCAGGTTTCAAAACGACCAAAGCTTTCGGCACTTCTCCCCATTTATCGTCGGGGACGGCGACAACGGCAGCCTCATAAACGTTGGGATGCGCAAGCAGAGTCTTTTCCACTTCCAGCGAAGAAATATTTTCGCCGCCGCTGACGATGATCTCTTTCTTGCGGTCGACAACCAGCAGATAGCCATCCTCATTGATCGTAGCCATGTCGCCGGTGTGAAACCATCCGCCGCGCATAGCTTCCGCGGTGGCTTGCGGCTGGCCCCAGTAGCCTTCCATCACCACATCGCTGCGCGCTACCACTTCACCAATGCTTTGCCCATCGTGTGGCACATCCTTGTCGTTGGCATCGACTACGCGAAGTTCTACTCCAGGAATGGCGAAACCGGTCATGGCCTGGCCGACATATTTTTGCTCGCCTTGCCAATCGAGGCCCGGTTTCATTCTGGAAATGGAAAGCGTGGGCGAAGTTTCCGTGAGGCCGTAGCCGGAGCGGCAACTCGCTCCAAGTTTTTCTTCCACTTCACGCACAAGAGTGGGAGAGGACGCTGCGCCACCGATATTGATGATGCGCAGGCTGGTTAAGTTGTGTTTCGTCCGCTCGGGGCAATTAACGAGAGCTGTAGCCATGGCCGGAACGAGGCACATGGTTCGAACGTGCTCTTGTTCAATCAAACGGAATATCGTTGCAGTCTCGAAGCGCCGCAGCATCACGTGCTTTCCGCCGCTCAATGCCAGGGCGTGTGGTGTACCCCAGCCGTTGGCGTGAAACAGAGGGATGGTGTGGAGCTGAACGCCTTCCGCCGTCGGATCATCGGTCATGGAAGCGTAGAGAGCGTGCATGTATACATTGCGGTGCGTAAGCATCACCCCTTTGGGATTGGCGCTGGTGCCGCTGGTGTAAAAAATTTCGGAGACGGCATTTTCGTCTACTGACATGATGTCGGTGCGGTAGGGCGAAGCGGCGGCGAGCAGTTCGTCGTAGGATTTGGGCGCAAGCCAGTCTGCTTGAGGTGCGCCATCGAGGAGATAGAACGTTTCGACCGTCGATACGTTTTGACGGAAGGACTCGACGACAGAGAGAAAATCCTTTTCGAGGAAGAGCACTTTTGCGCCGGCATCGTTCAAAATAAAAGCAAGCTCCTGCGGCGCGAGCCGGATATTCAGCGGGAGCAGGATGGCGCCGGCGTCGAGCACGCCGTAGTACGCTTCGAGCAAACGATGGCAATTCATGCTGAGAAAAGCGACGCGATCGCCAGGTTTCACGCCGGCTGCGCGTAATGCGCCCGCCAGAAGCGCAGCACGTTCGGCAAATTGCTTGTAAGTGAAGCGCAAATCGCCGCAAACGACGGCAGTCCGCCGCGGGTACTGTTCTTCCGCGTAGCGTAAACATCGAAGTGGTGTAAGTGGGATATTCATGTGCAATCCAGCGCCCTCTAGGCGGTTTGTCCTCCATCGACGACAAGAACGTGGCCGGTGACGTAATCGGAGGCGCCGGAGCACAGAAAAACGGCCGCGCCTTTCAGGTCGTGGTCATTACCGAAACGCCGCAACGGGATCTTTTTCAAAAACTCTTCCTTGTTCCGCTCAATCACAACTTGAGACATGTTTGTGGGAAACCAGCCTGGAGCGATGGAGTTTACCTGAATATTGTGGACGCCCCATTTGCACGCCAGGTCTTTCGTGAAGGCAATCACGCCGCCTTTGCTGGCGTGATAACCGATCGCTTGAAATTCCGGCGGAGCGCCGTGAATACCCGCGACGGAGGCGATGTTGATGATTTTTCCACGGCGCTGCGCCACCATGAATTTGCCGGCAGCCTGCGAAAAGAGAAAGGTGCCCGTCAGATTCGTTTCGATCACTTTATTCCAATGCTCAAGCCGCATCTCTTCGACCGGAGCGCCCCAGGAAGTGCCGGCATTATTGATGAGAATATCGATGCGCCCGAACTGAGACATGGCGGCATCGACGACGGCCTGAACGTCAGCTGGATTTTTTACGTCGCAGCCGAGGGCCAGCGTCTTTACGCCGAGGCTCTGCAATTCTGCGGCTGCCTGCTCGCAACGCTCTTTCTTGCGAGCGCACAACACCAGATTGGCACCCATTTCGGCCAGGCCTTCCGCCATTTGGCGGCCGAGGCCGATAGAGCCGCCGGTGATGATCGCAACGCGTCCCGTCAAGTCAAAGAGTTGCCGAACATTCATCGTAAGTAGCGCGCTTTCCCGTTCTATCTGACGTGCTGGGCAGACTCAATCGTTGCCTGCCCCAAGCTTACGCATTCGCGCATTGGAAAATACTAGAAGCAACAGCATACGCCAAGCCCGCTTCGATTATCGACTGATGCGACGGCGGTCTGCGGAATCCACGCAATTAATCCGCAGCCGCGGGCTCAACTAGCAAAGGATCTCGCACAAAACTTCGCCCATGGCGCTCCGTCCCAAGCAATAAGAGCACGGCTAGAGTGAGAATCGTCAAAATTTCAAATCCGGCGATGGCCCATTGGTAGCCAACATGATCGCGCAAAGCATACTCGATCGTATTAGTAGGCGCCGCAATGAGGATTCCCAATTGGTAGGTCAGCCCCGGCATCAATCCTCGGGTCGCGTCCGCGGACATTTCGTTCAGGTGCACAGGAATGACGCCCCAAGCGCCCTGCACTCCCATTTGCATCACGAACGGAGCGATGACCAGAACAGCCAAGCCTCCGCCAAACGCCCAAAGGGGGATGATCATCAGGCATAGTCCTAGCGCAGCGATCATACTTTTGCGACGGCCGGCGACTTGCGAAAGGTGGCCAAAGATAATTGCCCCGATGACGGCCCCAACGTTGTAAAAGATCGCAATATTCGCGACAACGGCGCCCGAGAGCTTATGGACCTCCTTGAGAAAGTCCGGATACAAATCCTGGGTGCCGTGCGACATGAACATCATAAAGGTCATTAGCACAACGAGATAGAGAAAGCGCTTCCAGTCGAGCATCACCGTGCGCAAGACTTCACCCATGGTGGCGGCGCGATTTTGCTTCCAAGCTTCCGACTCTGGAACCTTTGTGCGAATGTAGAGTGCGAGTAGCGCGGGCAATGCGCCAATCCAAAACATAGGGCGCCATCCCCACGCTGGGAGCAGAAAGCGCGCGGCCAGCGCGGCAAGCAGATAGCCAATTGAATAGCCACTCTGCAAAATTCCACTAAGAATTCCGCGCCAGCGCACCGGGGCAGCTTCCATCGTGAGTGATGCGCCAACGCCCCATTCGCCTCCCATGCCAATGCCAAACAGGGCGCGCATGACCAGAAAAAAAGTGTAGTTGGGCGAAAAACCGCATAAGAGCTCTATCAATGAAAAATAGATGACGTTGGCCATCAGGGGTCTGCGCCGGCCGTAACGATCGGATAGCAAACCAAAAACAACTGCCCCCACAGGACGCATGGCGAGGGTGGCAAAGGTGGTGAAGATGATGTCTTTCTTGGATACGCCGAATTGATGAGCAAGCGTGTCGTACAAGAAGACAACCACAAAAAAATCGAAAGCGTCGAGCGTCCAGCCAAAAAAACCGGCGAGGACCGCATGACGTGCGTTCGATTTCGAATAAGCAGCAGGCGCCGTTATTTGCACACAGTGAGCCTTTGACCGTCGAAAGTTAACAGCAACCCCTGGAAGTCGAGAAGTTCGCTTTGCGCATGCTTACAATCCGTCGCATTCTGGCATTAGGCAGGCAATATTTGTCCACGGGTTTCTGCTCCAAAAGGAATCAGTAGCAAACCGACAGCAAAGGCCAGAGCGGTGACGGCCACCGGAACTCCGAGCGAGCCGTACCGCTGCACGCCGCTGCCGACGAGAAACGTGATGGCGGCTCCCCCGAAACGCGCGAACGAAGTGGAAAAGGCGAACGCGCTGGCGCGGCATTCCGTGGGGTATTGTTCCGGCAACCATAGCGTATAGACCGCGAAGTTTGCGCCGCCTATGCCCAGGAAAAACAAGCACACAAAAAACCAAGGCAACGCGGTTGGCCCAAGGTAAAAGACCTTGCCGAACGTAAGCGCGATGAACACCATCATCAACGCAAAGAAAAAGCCCAGCGCACCGCGCCGGCCGAGCCGTTCGGCAAGCCACGGCATCGCCAGACATCCAAGAATGGTTGCGAACGCGACCAGCATCGTTGCACGTGAAGCAAGCTGCGCCGCCTGCGGTCCAACTCGGCCAGCGGCTTCCGCAAGAGAAGTGACCGCCGCGGGAACATAAACTGTACCCGCCCAAAGCCCGCTGATCGACGCGAGCATGAAAAGCGAGTTCAGAATCGTGCGGCACCGCAACGCAGGCGAAAAAAGCGCCGCGAACGGTTGATAAATCTGCCACGAGCGAGCGACCTCCACCTTACTGGACCAGCGTGACGGCTCCGTCACGCCGTGACGCACCCATGCCAGCAGTAGCGCCGGCAAGCCTCCCACGGCGAACATGGCGCGCCAACCGTAGCGGCTGCCGATCGCGTAGTTCGCCAGAGCAGCAAGAAAAATCCCAACGTAGTAGCCGGTGTGCATGTAGCCCGCGCCCGTGCGGCGCCGGCTCTCCGGCCACTCCTCCGCAACAAACGTGCCACCCATGGCCCATTCCCCGCCGATTCCAATTCCCGCCAGAAGCCGCAGTATCGCCAACTGCCAAACGCTCGTAACCAGCGCGCTGAGAAACGTGAACACGGAATACCAAATGATCGTAAGCATCAAAGTGCGAACGCGCCCGAACTTGTCCCCTACCGGCCCCCACAAGAAGGCAAGTCCCCAGCCAATCAGGAAAAGTGCGAAGAGCAATCCACCATAGAAACCAACGTTGCCTTTTGTCGCCGCAATGCCTGAGCGTGGCAGAAGATCCCGCAGCGATGGCAACAGCACCAACGCGTAAATAAAGGAATCCATCCCGTCGAGGGTCCAGCCGCCCCACGCGGCCCAGAATCCCCGGATTTGATTGGAGGTGAGCGCGACAGAAGCAGGCTCGATTGCTGTGGAAGAGGGAAGCGCCATTGTCGGAGGGACTATATCAAAAAGGGGCCGCAGAGAAAGCAGCAAGTGGCATCGTCAAATCCAATTTCACTGGCATTGGCGGTGATGTAGACTCTCTGATTCGCCTGGACGCGACAGCTCATTTGACCAAGGGGGTTCGGTGAAAATAACGGATGCAAAGGTGCTCATCACCTCGCCCGGAAGAAATTTTGTCACCTTGAAGATTTACACCGACCAGGGCATCTACGGCCTCGGCGATGCCACACTGAACGGGCGGGAACTTGCCGTCGCTTCCTATCTCGCCGAACATTTGATTCCCTGCCTCATCGGCCGCGATCCTTTTCAGTCCGAAGACATCTGGCAATATTTCTATCGGGGCGCATATTGGCGCCGGGGCCCCGTCACCATGGCCGCCATCGGCGCCATAGACATCGCGCTCTGGGACATCAAGGGAAAAGCGCTCAATACACCCGTCTACAACTTGCTCGGCGGCAAGAGCCGCAAAGGTGTCATGGTTTACGGCCACGCGAATGGCCGCGACATGGAAGAAACCATCGATGAAGTGGGCAAGTATTTAGCCCTGGGCTATCGCGCCATTCGCGCGCAATCGGGTATCCCCGGGATTTCTTCGACGTACGGCGTTGCCAAGGACAAGCTGTACTACGAGCCGGCCGAAAAAGGCCTCCCTCCCGAAAACGTCTGGTCCACCGAAAAGTACCTGCTGCACGTTCCGAAACTCTTCGAATCCCTGCGCCTCAAATATGGCGACGATATTCATCTCCTGCACGACGCGCATCACCGCCTCACGCCGATCGAGGCGGCGCGCCTTGGCAAAAGCCTCGAACCTTATCACCTCTTCTGGCTCGAAGACGCCGTCACCGCTGAGCTCCAAGAAGGCTTTCGCATCGTGCGCCAGCACACCACCACGCCTCTCGCACTGGGTGAAGTATTCAACACCATCTGGGACGCCACGACCATCATCACCGAGCAACTGATTGATTACATCCGCATGGCCACCGTGCATAGCGGCGGCATCACGCACCTCAAAAAAGTTGCGTCGCTCGCGGAGATCTATCACGTCCTCACGGGCTGCCACGGCGCCACGGATTTGTCCCCCGTCTCCTTGGCCGCCGCGTTGCACTTTGATATCTCCGTCAGCAATTTTGGAATCCAGGAGTACATGCTTCACACCAAAGAGACCGACGAAGTCTTCCCGCACACCTATGCCTTCAGCGACGGCTACCTGCATCCTGGCGACGGCCCTGGGCTCGGTGTCGACTACGACGAGAAGCTCGCTGCTAAATTCCCCTACGAGCGCGCGTACCTGCCCGTAAACCGAAAACTGGACGGCACCATGTTCAACTGGTAGCTCAAGGGTATTGAAGGCATTCCTGCACTTGCACTCGGCGCGCATGCACTAAAGAAAGATTTGTTCGGAGACCTAAGTCATGGGATATAGCAAGCTTGATCTAAGCGGCAAATCCGCAGTCGTCATCGGCGGCACGTCCGGCATCGGCCGCGCCATCGCACTTGGTCTTGCCGAAGCCGGCGCCGACGTCGCCCCCACGTCACGCCGCCTCGACCAAGTGGACGCCACTGCCCGCGAAATTGAAGCGCTAGGCCGCCGCTCCCTGCGCGCTACTTCCGACGTTGTCGACCGGGCTTCCCTGCAACAATTGCTCGACGCCGCCGTCGCCACATTTGGAAAAGTCGACATTCTCGTGAATTCCGCTGGACGTACAAAGAAAGCGCCCACCATCGATTTCTCCGAAAACGACTGGAATGACATCCTCGAAACAAATCTCACCGGCATCCTGCGGGCCTGCCAGATTTTTGGACGCCACATGATCGAGCGGCGCTACGGAAGGATCATCAACATCGCTTCCATAGGCTCTTTCCTTGGCATGCTGGAAGTCTCCGCATATTCCGCCAGCAAAGCCGCGGTCGCCTCGCTCACCCAATCGCTCGCCATCGAGTGGGCCTCGCACGGCATTTGCGTGAACGCCATCGCTCCCGGCGTCTTTCGCACCGCACTCAACCAAAAACTTCTGGACGAAACTCCGCGAGGCAAGGAATGGCTGATGCGCACACCCATGAAGCGCTTCGGTCAAGTCGAGGAACTCGCCGGAGCCGCCGTCTACCTAGCCTCGGACGCAGCGAGCTACACCACAGGCTCCGTCATAATCGTGGATGGCGGGATTCTTGCCAGCGGCGTCAATCAGTGAATCGTCAGGGGTAAAATTTTCTGGAGCCGAGGGTGGGAGTTGAACCCACGACCTGTCGATTAATCCAGAAATGCCAAGTAGTTGATTCTACTAGCTCTTTCTTGCGTCTTGCATAAGGGTTTTACGTGGTACTTGGGGCTTGCTGTTCCCTTCCTGTTCCCGAACGTTTCGGAACACCGAAGGATAGCCTCGGCAGCAGATTCCACCTCTTCGGTTGATGCCATAACGGGGTCGGCCTCGCTGCGGCCCGAGTAGACTGTTTCGGTGTTCACCCTAACAGCGCTCGGACCGAAGGAGGCCGAATGCGAATTATAGAATGCGATTTGCATGCTCGCCAGCAAACGTTGGCGATGCTGGATACCATCACCGGAGAGATCGTGAATACAACTCTGTTCCACGAAGGTGACGGCGTGCGGGAGTTTTATTCCAAACTTCCGCGCCCGGTGCGTGTGGGCGTTGAAGCGACCGGATCGATGCACTGGTTTCTGAACCTGACGGAAGAGCTGAGAATCGAATGTCAGGTCGGCCATCCAGCGCAAACTTCGCGCGGCGGAACCTCGGAAGCAGAAACATGATCGGCGGGATGCGGATCTGATTCTGAAGTTGCTGGTAGAAAACCGCTTTCCAGCGATCTGGATGCCTTCCCCGGAACTACGCGATCTGCGATGCGACGGACGAACCGATAACTTCTGGCTGGCCTCAATCGGAAGGGGTTCGCCGACTAGCAAGATGATGGGGTGACCTGTGTCACTACTTTAGGTGACCTACGTCATTACTGTAGCGGTTGTATTTAAGGTATCAAGCTACAGCGCGGCTGGTCCGCCACGAGGAGGCCAACGCATGGATCTACATCAAGAATTCGAAGCTGCCCACGCCGAACACGCGGACATTCTGGAATTTCTGAATACATGGGAGGACGCCCTCCGTCTGATTGCCAGCGACGACTGCGACACACGCTGCGACGGTCTCCGCCAGTTGCAAGCAGTGGAAGGAAAAATCTTCGAAATCTGGGAGCACTGCCACAAGGAAGAAGATGACCCGGACTCGCCGCTTTTCCGTTTTGCCCAACTAGCGGACCTTGAGCGGTTGAGAGAAGAACATGTCCAGCTCTATCGCGCCAACTATGACTTCCGCAGGGAACTGGAATTCGCGACATCTTCCTTCACCGGTGACCTTGTTCTGCAAGGGCAGCGATTGCTGAGCGCCCTGCGCGCTCACATCGCGTACGAGGAAGGGTTGTTGCAACGTTTCGAACACGATCCGCTGCACCAGGGCGAGGCCGTCGCGCAGTCGTAACGCAGTAAACGAATTGAGGAGAGAGTGGGCGGCCGGTCCGCGAGATGGTGTCTTGCGCGGGAGCAACACGAAAAGTTACCGCCTCAAATTCGCTGCCAGCCTTCGATCCACCCAATATTTTATTTCAGTAGCACCGCAGGACGATTCTCGCAGGCGGAAGTGCGTCTTCACACATGAAGGATCAGAAAACGTCCTGTCCGTTCCCAATGCCAGGTCCCGGATGGCGCCGGTTCAAAAAGAAAGAGCGGGGCGAAGAGTTTGCGCCCCACTCGATCGTCTGGCTGGGTGTTAATTTAGACGAGACCTTGGTCCAACATGGCATCCGCGACTTTGACAAACCCGGCGATATTCGCTCCATAAACCAGGTTGTCGGGCTTGCCATATTTTTCCGCGGTTTCGTAAGCATTTTTGTGAATGGCGATCATGATCTTGTGCAGACGGTCATCCACTTCCTCGCGCGTCCAATTGAGCCCCATGCTGTTCTGGACCATTTCGAGGCCCGAGGTGGCGACTCCGCCCGCATTGGCAGCCTTTGCCGGCCCATACAGGATGCCCGCCTGCAAGAACATCTTCGTCGCATCGAGCGTGCTGGGCATGTTGGCTCCCTCAGCGACGAGCTTGCAGCCGTTCATCAACAGTGTCGCCGCATCCTTTGCGTTGATTTCATTTTGCGTGGCACTTGGAAAGGCGCAATCCGCCTTGAAAGCCCAAATGGGGTTGTAGTCCAAGCTGGCGTCGACCGGAATATACCGCGCCGTCTTGAACTGACTGGCGTATTCCCGAATGCGTCCGCGCCGGACATTTTTCAGTTCCATGAGCCACGACAGCTTTTCGCGGCTGATGCCATCCGGATCGTAGATCACGCCATTCGAATCGGACATGGCGATGACCTTGGCGCCGAAGTCCAAAAGCTTCTCCACGGTGTACTGTGAAACATTGCCGCTACCGGACACCAGGCACAGTTTGTTTTCGAAACTATCCTTTCTGGTCTTCAGCATCTCGTACGCAAAGTACACGCAGCCATAGCCTGTCGCCTCCGGGCGAATCAGCGACCCGCCCCAATTGATGCCTTTGCCGGTCAGCACGCCGGTGAACTGATTGGCCAGGCGCTTGTACTGCCCGAACAAGTAGCCGATCTCGCGGCCACCCACGCCAATGTCGCCTGCCGGGACGTCCGTGTGATGTCCGATATGCCGCCACAATTCGCTCATGAAGCTCTGGCAGAAACGCATCACTTCATTGTCGCTCTTGCCCTTAGGATCGAAATCCGATCCGCCTTTGCCTCCGCCCATGGGTAGCGTCGTCAAGGAATTTTTCAACACCTGTTCGAAGGCCAGGAATTTCAGGATTCCCAGGTTTACGGTGGGATGGAAACGCAGGCCGCCCTTGTAAGGGCCAATCGCGCCGTTCATCTCAATCCGGAAACCACGATTGACCTGTACGTTGCCGTCATCGTCGAGCCATGGCACACGAAAAATAATCAGTCGCTCGGGTTCAACGAACCGGTCCAAAAGTTTTGCTTTCTGATATTCGGGATGTTTCGCTAGAACCGGGGTGAGAGTTTCGAGCACTTCCTGGACTGCCTGGTGGAATTCGGGTTCTGCGGGATTCTTTTTGCGTACTGTAAAGAGAACTTCGTTTATGTACTCCGCTGGAGTGATAGTCGCTGGAGCGGTACGAATAGCAATGCCCATATGAGTTTCCTCCTTGGACGAGCTTGAACCGAAAGATCTAAATGTCTGCTCATCGAGTTTTTGCGCTTGGAGCCTGCGGCTAGAACTGGCTGGAACGCGGTTCCATTGGAGTCCTCTTTTATCCGGCGTTCTGTGACATCTGTCACTTATTAAGGTGACCTGTGCACTGGCCCAGAGTGACTGTTGGTGGCAGCGTTTGGCGAGTGGAGGTGCTGACATGGCAAGCAAAGTTTTGGACCTGGCGGGCCCGGGCATTGGCAATTATGGGGAGTTGGAAGAGAATTTGCCGAGCAATTACAGCAGTGCACTTACACCACGCGAAACGCAGAGGGCCATCTTCGCAGTAAAACGCTTTATTGAGGATAGCCTGTGCAAGAAATTAAACCTCATGATGGTGACCGTGCCGCTCATCGTGGAAGCCAACACGGGCGTCAACGACATGCTAGACCGCGATGGCTCCCGCACTCCCATCCAGTTTCACATCTCCAACGACCATGATGCCCATCCTGTCGACGCCCAGATCGTCCAAGCCGCCACCAAGTGGAAGAGAATGGCTCTGAAACAGTTCAACATGCACGCAGGACACGGCCTGTGCACCGACATGCGCGCCGTCCGCAAGGACTACTTCCTCGACCATGACCATAGCGCGTACGTCGATCAGTGGGATTGGGAACGAGCCATCTTGCCGGCGGAAAGGAACGTGGAATTTCTGAAGGACATCGTCGGAAAAATCTGGAGAGTCTTGGTGGAGGCCGAGCAATACGCGGAAGAATTGTTCCCGGAATTGAAATCGAAGAAATACCCGAATTTGCCCCAGAAGCTGACATTTCTGCACGCCGAAGAGCTGCTGAAAATGTACCCCGATCTGCCGCGGAAGCAGCGCGAAACGGCCATCCTGCAGGAGTGCCCTGCGCTGTTCATCATCGGGATCGGCTATCCCCTTGAGGATGGTTACCCGCACGAGATGCGCGCCGCCGATTACGACGACTGGGTGACGGAATCCAGATCACTCAACGGCAAGACGATGCATGGGCTGAACGGCGACATCCTGGTGTGGAACCACGTTACCCACCGCCGGCACGAACTCAGTTCCATGGGTATTCGTGTCGACGCCGAATCCTTGCGCAAGCAACTCGAGATTTCTCACCAAACTGATTTTCTGAGATTTCCCTATCACCAGGCAATTCTGAAGAGTGAAATTCCGCTGAGCATCGGCGGAGGCATCGGGCAATCGCGTACACTGATGCTACTGCTCAGAAAAGCCCATCTGGGCGAAGTTACCGTCAGCGCCTGGCCCAAGATCCTGAAGGATATGTGCGCCAGGAAGAACATTTTCGTTCTCGAGTAGGCCGCGTTCGCATGTAGATGCGAGCACGTCAGGATTGCCAAGCTGGGCCGGAGCAGTGCTGCGCTCCTACAGTAAAGAAGCTGGCCGTTTCGTGGCGCTGGCTTCCAGTCGGCTCTCTGCATTGGAACGGCACGACCTGTCGAGCCCGCGATTCAACGTGAGCCAGATCACGACGTGCATTGCACGGCTTTACTGAAAAAGAGAAGCCTGAATCTCCTTGATTGCAGCGCGAGGTCTCAGAAAGGATGCTCACTTGTGATGGCCAGCACAGCTCTTTGTGATGAAGGCGACAGACTCCGGAGAGGAGTGGCCTGAGGATAGAAACCAGGAAGTTTGAGGAGCACGGTTATGACGCTCCTGAGATGGGATCTTCTCCTCAGCGGGGTCCGCCCCCTCCCCCCAATTGTTAGAGTCGGCGTAAGGTTCCCTACCTCTAACTTGATCCAGATATTTAGAATCGAAGGCCAATGAATGAACGAACTTGCCCACGTGTTCATCGCAAGATACCGCGGAGCGATTCCTAGTCCAGGAGAACAAACATGAACTCCTGGCAGACTCACTATACGAGTAAATTGCAGTCAGCAGAAGAAGCGCTGTGCGCAGTGCAGTCGGGCATGCGTGTGTACATCCAGCCGGGTTGCGCGGAGCCGGAGACGTTGGTGGAAGCGCTGTTGAAACGCGCTCCTTTTGTTCATGACGTGGAGGTGGTGCACCTGCTGACGCTGGGCTGTGCGGATTACGTGGCGCCGGAAATGGCAGGGCACTTCCGGCACAACGCATTTTTCATCGGTGGCAACGTGCGCGTGGCAGTGAACGACGGGCGTGCCGATTACACACCGATATACCTGAGTGAAGTCGAGAATCTCTTTGAAAGTGGCGCTATGCCACTGGACGTGGCGTTGATCCAGGTTTCGCCGCCAGACGCTCACGGCTTCTGTAGCTTCGGAGTCGGTGTGGACACAACGCTCACGGCGGCGCGATGCGCGCGCCACGTGGTTGCGCAAGTAAATGACCGGATGCCGCGGACTTTCGGCGATAGCTTCATTCACGTCAGCCAAGTCCACGCGTTCGTCGAGTCTTCCCGGCCGCTATGCGAACTGCCCGCCCCAGAAATCTCCGGTCTTCATATAGCCATCGCCAAGAACGTTGCAAGCCTGATCGACGACGGCGCGGTGATTCAGACTGGTATTGGCGGCATCCCCGACGCCGTCCTGCCACTACTGATGGACCGCAAAGACCTGGGCGTACACACGGAGTTGGTGTCCGATGGGGTGATCCCGCTTGTGGAGGCGGGTGTGATTAATGGGGTGCGCAAGAGCTTCAATCCCCGCAAGATCATCCTGGGATTCGCGCTGGGAACGAGGACCTTGTTCGAGTTTGTGGACAACAACCCGAGCTTCGAGTTCCACCCGAACGCTTATACCAATGATCCCGCGCTCATCGCCCGCAACGACAACATGATAGCTGTCAATTCCGCGCTGCAGGTGGACCTGACAGGGCAGGTGTGCTCCGACTCGTTGGGGACATATTTCTATAGTGGCATTGGAGGGCAGGTGGACTTTTTGCGAGGGGCATCGCATTCCAGGGGCGGCAAGCCGATTATCGCCCTGCCATCTACGGCGCGGAGCGGAGAAGTTTCCCGAATCGTGCCAACTCTTGCTCCTGGGGCCGGTGTAGTCACCAGTCGTGGGCTGGTGCATTACATCACCACGGAATACGGTGTGGCTTATCTTCACGGCAAAACCATCCGAGAGCGGGCCAAGGCTCTGATTGAAATCTCACACCCGAAATTTCGGGATGAACTGTATGAGTACTGCGAACGGACTAAGTGGCTGCACCATCCACAACTGCAACCAGCAGTGGAAACGACGTGAATCATGACCAACACACCACAAGGAAAAGTGTTTATCGACGTGGAAGAGTGCAAAGGCTGTGGGCTCTGCGTTGATTCCTGCCCCCCACGCTGTCTGCTGCTAGCGCCGGAATTGAGTGCTTACGGCGTGCATCCGGCACGCTATACCGGAAGGGACTGTACCGGTTGCGGCATCTGCTTCTATTGTTGTCCGGAGCCCGGTGCCATCAGCGTGTACCGGCTAAGGAAACCAGCGAAGACTGTCGCGGAAGTGCAGCCGGGAGGTAGATATGCCGCAGCTGTGTAAAGGCAATGTAGCGGTCATGAAGGGTGCAATCTTGGCAGGTTGTCGAGCCTTTTACGGCTATCCCATCACTCCTGCTAGCGAGATTACGGAAGCTGCTTCGCTGTTCCTTCCTCAAGTGGGTGGGACGTTTCTGCAGGCAGAGAGTGAAGTGGCGGCAATTAACATGGTTTACGGAGCCGCGGCGGCGGGGATTCGTGTCATGACCGCTTCCTCAGGTCCCGGCCTCAGCCTTATGCAAGAGGGCATCTCCTATCTCGCTGGTGCGGAGTTGCCGTGTGTGATTGTGGACGTGATGCGCGGAGGCCCAGGGTTGGGCAACATCGCTCCGGAGCAGAGCGACTATTTCGCCATGGTCAAGGGCGGAGGACACGGCAACTACCACAACATTGTACTTGCGCCGGCTTCTGTACAAGAGATGGCAGAGCTCACCATGCTGGCCTTCGATCTGGCAGACAAATACCGCAATCCGGCCATCGTCCTTACCGATGGATTTGTGGGACAGATGATGGAAAAGCTGGACTTGGAGTATCGCGATCTTGAGCTACCCGTAAAGCCGTGGGCCGTGAAAGGAACACCTGAGACAAGAAAAAACCTGGTGAGCTCTATCTTTCTTGAGCCAGACCTACTGGAAGAGCACCAACGCCAGATGGAAGCAAAATACACACTGGCGCAGCAGCGGGAGGCACAGAGCGAAGAGTACCGCACAGAAGACGCCGACCTGCTGCTGGTGGGCTTCGGAATCGTCTCACGCGTACTTCGTTCCGTTGTGGAGCAGGCGCGGAGGAACGGACTGAAGGTTGGGTTGTTTCGGCCCATCACGCTGTGGCCATTCCCGTCACGAGAGCTGGAGCAAGCCTCGGCACATGCTGGGCGCGTGCTGGTTGTGGAGCTGAGCAACGGACAGATGGTGGAAGACGTCCGTCTGACCCTGGGCGGCAAGCTGCCCGTGGAGTTTTACGGTCGGACTGGCGGTAACGTGCCGTCAGTGGATGAAGTGTGTGCGGAGCTTGTCGCTCGCACAGCGGTGACCGTTTGAGAAGAGGGGCGCCAATGTCACAGGAAATCAATGTGGTGGGAAGCGAGAAGGAAGCAGGCAGCCTCGACTTTCAACTGATTCAGTCTAAGTCGCCTGTCTTCTACGAAATCTACGAACGTAAATCGGACCTCAAGCACCAGACGCACTACTGCCCGGGCTGTGGTCATGGGATCGTGCACAAGCTAATTGCGGAGGCCATTGCGGATCTCAAACTCCAGGACAAAACCATCTTCGTGAGTCCAGTAGGCTGCTCGGTGTTTGCCTACTACTACCTGGACCTGGGCAACGTTCAGGTGGCACATGGGCGGGCGCCGGCTGCAGCGACGGGCATCAAGCGGACTTGTCCGGACAAGATTGTCATTTCCTATCAGGGTGACGGTGACCTGGCGGCGATCGGCATGGCGGAAATCGTGCATGCTGCCAACCGCGGAGAAAAAATCACTGTCATCTTCGTGAACAACGCCATCTATGGCATGACCGGTGGGCAAATGGCTCCCACAACTCTTGTCGGGCAGATTTCCACCACCTCACCTTGGGGCCGGCGGCCGGCCAATGAAGGTTTTCCCATCCACATGGCCGAGTTACTTGCCTCGCTGGAAGCGCCCGTGTACATCGAGCGCGTGGCGCTTTCAGATAACAAAAATATCATGAAGGCGCGACGGGCCATTCGGAAAGCGCTAGAACTCCAGCGGGACGGCGTGGGCTTTTCGTTTGTGGAAGTCCTTTCTCCTTGCCCAACAATTTGGGACAAAGATCCGGTGGAAGCGCGGAAATGGGTTGAAGAGAAGATGATCCCGGTGTTCCCATTGAACGTGTTTCGCGACCGGAAACCCGAAACCGTCGCGGACAAACGCCCGCCACAAAGGCTGGTCCCGGAAGTCCTGGATTTGGGCACTCAGGAATCACCGCGCATCCCGGCATCGACGCAACATACACACGGATTAGAGGAGCTCAAGATCAAAGTGGCCGGATTCGGCGGACAAGGCGTGCTGTTGCTGGGCCAATTGCTCACGGAGATGGGCGTGCGCGAAGGATTAGAAGCGAGTTGGCTGCCCTCCTACGGACCGGAGATGCGCTCGGGCAGCGCTCACTGCCATGTGTGCCTCTCACGGAATCGCATCGGCTCGCCGCTCGTTTCGCAGCCGGATGTGCTCATCGCCATGAATGAGCTCTCTCTGCGCAAGTTCGCTTCGCAACTTTCGGAGCACGGTCTGATTCTTTACAACGGCGCGGCACTTCCGCAGGATTTCACACCACCACTGGCGCGTGTGGCCTGCATTCCAGCCGCGGAGATAGCCGACAAGTTGGGCTTTGCCAAAGCCGCAAACATCGTATTGCTGGGGGCGCTGCTGGAAGAGACCGGGTACCTGCGAGCGGAAACAGCGCTCGCCGCCATTGGTGCCAAGGTGAAGCAACCAGCAGTGTTCGAGGTCAATCGCAAAGCTCTCGCCGAAGGACGCAAGTTTGTGGACCAGAACGTTTGGGTGGGACCGGAGTCCCAGGCGGACGGCTTCGCTAACTGAAGGCTCCCGGCAAGTCTGAACGGAAGCCTCCGAAGGAACCTGACATGCCAATATCGCAGAACGAAGCCCGCGAATACCAGGCAAGTGGAATTAAAACGAAGAACAGGGGCTACTGGTTCGTTAGGCATTTTAATCTCACGCACTCGCAGACTTCATTTTGGGATTGAGCGGCACCCGAGCGTGAATCGTCGTGCCGAGTTGCAGTCGAGATTCGATTGACAGTTGCCCATCGACCAGTTTCAGCCGTTCCCTCATGCTGGTGAGGCCGATTCCGAGGCTATTGATTGTATCTTCGATATCGAAGCCAAGCCCTTGATCGCGCACCATTAGGTGAATCTGGTTCGACTCTCTCCTTAGAGCTACTTCGAAATGCCTCGCGCCGCTGTGCTTCGCCGCGTTCTGGAGGGCCTCCTGCAAGACCCGGAAAAGGCAAAGTGAGACTTCTTCCGGGAGTTTCTCGGGGATGCCTTCGGAGCGAAAGTTTATCTCCACTTTTTGGTGGTCAGAGAGCTCTTTGCAAAAACTTGCCGCCGCGGCTTCCAGGCCCAGGTATCCCAGCTTTGAGGAGTGCAAACGGTGCGAAAGGGCTTGAATGTCGCTGCCAAGTTCGGAGACAAGATCGCAAGCCTCCCGGATGCGACTGTTGAGTCCAACAGCCGAAGCGGGAAGTTCCTGTTTCAAGATCTCCAAATTCAGTGCCAACAAAGCGATGCGCTGATTGACATCATCGTGAAGTTCTCTAGCAACGTAGGTGCGTTCCTGTTCCTGGGCTTCGATTAGCCTACGGCTCATGTTAGAGAGAGACTCTTCGGCTAGCTTGTGTTCGGTGACGTCAACGCATGAACCGATGTAGCCCGCAAAGGAACCGTCTGTGTTAAATCTCGGAACACCTCGATCGAGAATCCAACGAAATTCACCATCGTGCCGCCGGAGACGATACTCTATCTGGAAGGGCTCGCGCCGATCGAATGACGCTGTGTAGGTCTCCAGGCACATTTCCAAATCTTCTGGGTGGACTCCCTCAGCCCAGCCGTTTCCAACCTCCGTCTCAAGAGGGCGACCGGTGAAATCGAGCCAGGGCTGATTAAAGTAGTCGCACAACTTATCCAGACCGGACATCCAGATCATCACGGGAGCCGTGTTCGCGACCGAGCGGAATCGCTGTTCGCTCTCACGTGCAGTATTCTCTGCCTGCTTCCGTTCGGTGATGTCGCTAAAGGTGACAATGAGATAGTCGGAGATGAACGCAGCATAGAGTTCGCAAATGCGTTCGGAACCATCGCGGCAGGTAATCCGGTATTCACCGGTGTTGACGGCCCGAGGCGAGTGATGACGAGCAATCTCCAGGGCAGGTTTCCAGCGATCAACGACTTCGCGGCGGTAATCGGGATCCGGGTAAGCAATCTGATACCACTCCGAGGCGGTAGGCGCAGTATACCCGAACAGGACCAGTGCGCTGCTGCTCCAGAAAAAGATTCTGTCATCCTCCAAATCGACAAGTGCGACGGGGAACGGGGTGGCATCTAAGACGGCATGAAGTTTCTTCTCGATATCTGGCATTGCCACGTCCACCTATTTGCGCTCCAACATACCGCTGCCTAGCAGGCCCGTTTCACCGCGAATAAAAGGCTGACTGATGTTCTGCACAGACTCTCTGAAAGTTATTCTATCAAGGATGACCTTTGACTTGAGTCAATGAGAATAAACGGCTGAATGCTCCGCACAGATACTCTGGAAAGCCTGCTGGTCTTCCCCGCCGTGAAAGTCGCTCAACGCATACCCGCACAGGATGTCAACCTCGTAGGTAATGGCTAACTGGTTTCCGAGTTGTTCAAGCCGAATCGCAGCGTCCGCTTTGCCATTCGCCCACAAGAGAGACACCCATTCTCCAAAAATCGCAACGCGGGGATGCTCTGTCTTCCCTCTTTTCGCAGCTGCCTCAATGAGACCACCCACAACCTCGAAAAAACGAGCCGGGTCCGGCATGTCATTGACCGTGAATGTGGAGAGTGTGTCGTCAGCATCCACCGGGATATACGTTCCCGCTTTAATCTCTGCATCAACATCCAAGCCCTGCTCCCTCAATCTCTGGGCAAGATGACCCCGGTGCGATTTGGTCGCAACGACGATAGCCACATCACCGGTCTTCAGAGCCGTAGCGACAAAGGGAACAAGGCGGTCCAGAAGAACCGTGTCATCTGAATAGAATTGAACCTCATGGCGGTGAGGGGCTTTCGCTCTTGACGTGTCGGCGAACTCGTACCCTTTTAAGCTCCTACTGACAAATTGCCTCCCCCGAAGAACCGCATCGACGGCGAGCAGTAGTTCGTTTCCTGCGTCCATCTTACAAACGTAACCCAAAGCGCCCGCGCTCAAAGCTGCCCGCACGATGTCCACATCATTGTTCTGACTCAAGAAGACTATTTTGGAGCTGGAAGACCCCTGTCGTATCCGCCGGGCGGCTTCGATTCCGTTCAACTTCGGTAGACCGATGTCCAGCACAATCAAGTCCGGCTTCAATTCTTCGGCCTTCTGAATGGCTTCCACTCCATTCACAGCCTCGGCTATGACTTGCCATTCTGGCCGTGCCTGAAATAGCAAAAGGACTTGGCGTCGCCAATCTTTGAAATCATCAGCGATGAGAATGCGAATTGATGACAACAGGTACTGCTCCATTTCTGGCCATAAGTAAGAACATACCGCGTGCAGTAGATTTCGATGAGTCTGATCTGAACACTAGTGTAGCGGACCGCGGGATGTCGTTGCCCTTGAGCAGGTACGAAGTTGTTTTCGAACAACGACGGAGCAGCTGTGGAGCGTGAGACTGACAATAGACACGATGGCCTAGAAAGGGGAGGCAGCGAAATGGATGTAGGAGACCGACTCAAACAGCTTAGAGAATTGAAGGGCCTGTCCCAAGGGAAGACTGAAGAACGCACCGGACTCCTTCGTAGCTATATATCGCGGGTCGAGAACGGACACACTGCTCCCTCCGTCGAGACCCTTGAGAAGTTCGCACGTGCATTAGACATGCCACTGTATCAACTTCTCTACGAGGGAGAAACACCGCCAAAATCGCTCAAAACGCAGGCAAGGGAGATAGAGGATTGGGCGTCTCGGGGAAAGGGCCGGCGCATTTTTTCAAAATTACAAAACGCACTTCAGAAAATGTCTGTACCTGACAGAGCCTTGCTGCTCTACATGGCCGCCAAGATGGTCGGCAAACTGGATAACTCCTGATAACGCCGTATCGGTAAAGTCAAGTACTGGGAGCCAAGTTACCGGTAATCCGACTAACGTGTGCCACGAGCACGAAAGGAGAAAACGCTGAGTAGTGCGCAACTGCTTGACTGATGAGGGTAGGCCCCTCGGACCGGTTTACAGGAACAGGTTCCAAACCACCTTCGGCGGCTGTAGCCAAAAGCTATGGTCGTGAACGCGGAAGGAAAAGGCCTGGCAACGACCAGGTCAGGTGACAGGCAAGAAGAGGACCGCAAGGGAACCACTGCTGAAGTGTCGAAAGGTTATAGATGATGTCAAAACCGCGGGGGGTAAGTTACTGCGGGAAGAGCTCCGACGAAACCTGTTTACGGGCGGGGCGGCATCCGGCATGAGAGGTGGCCTGAGCTTGCCAAAGAGGCGGTCGAGCGGAACGTGGGAACCTGAGGCACCGATGCCAACGGAGAAGCCACAAGTGGAAGCAACCACGAGGGCGAGAGTACGGATGCGGAGTCTCAGGGTCGGACTGCCCCAAAGTAGTGAAGAAGCGGGGTAATTCCCGTGGAGCGAAGGGGGCAGGTCACCCGCGTCCTAACCAATACGGTCAACTGGAAACAGGAGGAACCGAGCGGTTAGGACGGAGGGCAGCAGCCTTCACTGGGTGGCACGAGCCGTGTGACTGGAGACAGTCAAGCACGGTTCTGTGAGAGGCTCGGGGTGAAATTCCCCGGGCCTACTCGGCCAGGCATCTGGATTTGCCTTTTGTCATACGAATGAGGTTTTGTGACTTAAATCACTTGTTATCGGGAGGAGAGAGGCTTAAGGTCATTGCTAAAATAGCAGGGTCATAGCCGGGAGTAAAACCTGGGAACTATGCCAAAACGCGACTTAATCCCAACTCGGCGGACCGATCGAAGTTCCCGAAAGGGCGCGGCGGTGGAAGGCTGAGGAGTGAAGACCAGGGCTTGAATGTGGCTTGGGACAACAGACCATTCGAAAACTACGACAATCTCTCCGGAGGGGAGAACGGAGATCCCGTGCAGCCTGACGTCTTTGGAAAGGTCATTTATGATATCAAACAACTGATTTTGGGAAATATCATAGAGAAGAACTTGTCCGGCAGTGCCGGTTGCAGGGCCCCCCTGGATCATGCTGACAAAGTTGCCACTGATTCTTGGATCGTACTGAACACCTGGGATCAGCACTTGGGCTTCGGCGGAGGCACCAACGGCACGATAGAAAAGGTCACCGGCGCCGGCGGGGCGATCGGAGTCGTAAACCAGCAGGGCGCCGTTGGTGTCGGGTAATTCTTCATTGGAGGGATCGGTGCTCGCAGCACTGACGGTCCAAGACCCACCCGAGTTGACCGCCTGCCAAATGTCGCAATTCTCATAGGTACTGACGCAGCGTTCCCAGACCACGGTGTTACCGTCAGGGGAAACCTTTGGGTTGGCATTCATGTCCGAATTATTGCTAAGCAGCGTGGTGATTCCGGTACTCAAATCATAGACTTGAATTACGCCGTTAAACGACGGCGCCGTCTGGTCCACAAAGGCGATGGTGTTTCCTGCAATGCTGGGCTGGAAGTGGGTAAACGTAACGCCAGGCGGAGGGTCGATTTCCGTTAACGTACCGCTGGCCATGTCAAACAGCATGATCGTTGCGCTAACTGAGCTTACACGGGTGAAGGCGATCCTTCCCTGATTCACATCGCTGAGCAGGTCGACGTACCCGCTCGGTCGGGGTATAGCGGCGTCGAATCCAGTGCCGAGATTATGATATCTGATAACAGTATCTCCACTGCCGGCGTCGGAGGTGTAGGAAACCCAGACGCCATCCACGTGCGGATCGAAGTTGTCGTTGGGACCGACATTGACATCCAGCAAGAGGACGTTCTGAAGCGAGGAGAGGGGCATGACGGTCGGCGTGATTTGTGCGGTCTGGGCGGAGGAAAATGGAGCTGCCAATAGCCACAGCGCCACGCCGAGCAGAATCGCAGAAGCTCTGCCGGGCGCAGCAACGTTGCCCTTTCTCCCAGCTGGTTTGTGCAAATCCCCGGGCTCGTTGGACCCTCCAAACCATAAGCTGATAAGTACGGCAACAAAACGCACGAATGAAATCCCGCATTCTTTTGCACTCGCTTTCATGCCTATTCCTCCCTTCACGTTTGAACCACGCACGCGGCCTCCGGGCTCGTTGATCCTCAGACTCGTTCAACGACACCCGTGACTCGCTTCGGCAAGCTTGGGACGGAAACCTGCTTTCTCCTCTACATGCGGAAAAACGCGGTAAGTTGGCTCACCGTCCAGCAAGAAAAACACAAGCGCTGAAGTTAGGGAAAACTGCGCAGAGCGCGGCTTTGAGGGGCAACCGACATCGACGTCCTGGTCACTCAGGAACGGAGCGAGAGCCTTGCCGTAGCGCCGGGCGGCAACGAATCCAATCGCCGTGATGGAAGACTGTCGCCCCTACGCAGGTTCCGGCACTTTGCGTCCTCCGCGACCTTAGCCCAACTTCCACGGCAGTCGGCGTGATTTTGGGGAAAACCGTGGATTCGCTTGCGCAAACCCGTTTGTTTGCACAGCGGTCTTTTGGCAGTGGCCTAAATAGTGACTAAAGTGACTAGGATTCTTCTTGACTTTACCGTGTCGACTGCTATATGTAGTGGCTAATGTACCTCCGAAAATCGACGCGATCCTACAAAGGCAAAATCTACACAAATTATCTGCTGGTCGAATCCGTCCAAACGCCGAAAGGCCCGCGTCAGCGCACCATCTGTTCTTTAGGAAGCCTGGAACCAGCGCCCGTGAAAGATTGGTTGGGATTGGCGCACAAACTGCAGTCCTCCTTGCGCGGACAAGCCTCCCTCCCTGAGTCTTCCAGCGGAGTGCAACCGTGGCTGGAGAAAGCGCGCCAGAGAAAAAGCAGCGCCACATCCGAGGAAGACCAGTCCGGATCAACCGTCACCGTCGTGATCGACCAGATCGATGTGCAGCAAGCGCGTGAGGCCGGCCCCGTGCATGTCGGACACCAGCTCTGGCGCCAACTGGGGGTGCATTCCATTTTGCAGAGCGCCGGACTTTCTGATCGCGCATGCCTCTTGACAGAGGTGATGACGCTGAACCGGTTGATTTCTCCTTCTTCCGAGCATGCCATGCCGGATTGGATTCGTCGCACGGCCTTGGGAGACATCTTGGAGGAAGATTTCTCCCAACTGGAGGACGAGGCGCTCTACCGCAATCTGGACCGACTCCATCCCAACCGTGAAGCCATCGAGCGTGCGCTGGCGGAGAAGGAAAAGACGCTGTTCAACCTGGACGACACCGTTTATCTGTATGACTTGACCTCGACGTATTTCGAAGGTCAGGCCCAAGACAACCCGCAAGCGAAGCGAGGATACTCGCGGGACCAGCGTCCGGATTGCAAACAAGTCGTGGTGGGATTGGTCCTGGATCGCGATGGGTTCCCCAAAGCCCACGAAATCTTCGACGGCAATATGCAAGATCGGTGCAGTCTGGACCAGATGCTGGATGTCCTGGAAAAGCGGATGGGCAAGCGGCCGGGCGCGACCGTGATCGTGGACCGAGGTATGGCCTTTGAGGAAAACCTGAAACAAATCCGCGATCGCGGGCTGCATTACCTGGTCGCGGGACGGCAATCGGAGAGAAACCAATGGTTCGATGAGTTGGAGAACGACCATGGCTGGGAAGAAGTCCGCCGGGTACCTTCACCACGCAATCCCTTTCAGAAGAAGAGCCGAGTGGAAATCAAACGCCAGCAGAAGGGCGACGTCGTTTACATTCTCTGCCGCAGCGAAGGCCGCGAAGAAAAGGACCGCGCGATTCGCGAAAAGCAGGAAGCCAAACTGATCGTCGATCTAAGGAAGCTTCAGCAACGTGTGGTCCAGGGTCGGTTGAAAGAGGAAAACAAAATCCAGCGATCGATCGGTCGATTGCTGGAGCGCTATCCGCGCGTGGTGCGTTATTACGAGATCTCCTATGACGCCGCCCACCAGAATCTTTCCTGGAACGAACTCGCCGATCAAAAGGCGATCGCCAAGAAACTGGACGGAAGCTATGTTCTCAAAACGGATCGGCAGGATCTGATGGCGGATGAAATCTGGCGCACTTATATCCTGCTGACGCGCGTGGAAGATGCCTTCCGCGACCTCAAGAGCCCGCTGATGGAGCGGCCGATTTTTCATCATCTCCAGGATCGGACGCAGACCCATATTTTTCTCTGTGTCCTGGCCTACCATCTGCTGGTGGCCATCGAGCACCGCTTCCTGCAGGCCGGCCTGCACACCTCGTGGTGGACCATTCGTGATCAACTCCGCACGCATCAAGTCATCTCGATCGTTCTGGCTGAAGACCCACTCGGCCGCGTACTGAAAATCCGCAAGGCCACCATCCCGGAACCGGAGCACCGCCAAATCTACGCAACCCTACGCATTCCCGCCGAGGTCATGCAACCCATTAAGACTTGGCAGCAGAAGGCTTGTAGTGACGAAAAAAATCGTAAGTTATAGAAAACACTGCATCAGTCCCCGAAAAGTGTGGAAGTTGGGTTAGCGAGCACAGCATCGCCGCGTCCGGCCCTTCCACTGGGAGCTAGAAGGGTTCCGCGGCGACCAGTCAATAGTGGTTAGGCGGAGCCGGTGGACTGCCAGACCGTTGAATGATGATGTTGCATTTATCGATATCGGCGATCAACGTGTCAGGCACATTCGCGCGGTTTCCGGAAAGTCTCCCTTGCTTCTTTCGTTGCAAAAAGGCGGGTAAAGCTTTCTGCATCCAAGCCTTTCCATCGCGGCAAAACTTGAGACTCTCACTAGCAGTAGCATTAGCTCGGAATGCTCGGTCCGCGAGAACCATCCCAATACCAGCTTGCGTTTCTGCTACTTCAAAGCGCAGGCTCTCGCTGCCGGGATCTTTTTCGGAAAGAGCCTGCCGAAGAGTGAGGGATTGTTTATAGCAGTCCAGGGATTTCTGGAGATCGCCTTTCAAGGAAAAAACCCAGCCTTCGTAGTCGTACGTTTTGGCCAAGCCTCTGCGTGCTCTTGTGTCTTGTGGATCAGCGTCTGCCAAAGCCTTTCGTATTTCCAGGGCCTTTCCGTAATAGGACAACGCACTGGCAAAATCCCCCTGTTTGGCAAGAATCCAGCCGGTATCGCTGTAAGTAAAGGTTATGTTATAGCGGGTCTGGGCACTTCCCGAATTCTCGTAGAGTTGCGCTTCATCGATGGCGAGGGCGGCGCGATAGTGAGCCAGTGCGGGCTGGAACTGGTTCTGTGACGCGAGAATTGCAGCCACGTGCTTGTGACAAAATGCAAGCTCCTGCTGGTACTTCGGATCCGCAGGGGACCCTGTTGCCAACCACTGAAAGACACTTAAGGACTTATCATAGAAATCCAGCGCTCGACTAAAGTCATTTTCCTCGGCATATATTGAGCCGGCTGCCTGGTATTCGGCTCCCAGTTCGTATTGCACTTTCTGATCCCCGGGGTGCGACTTCGCGAGAGGCTCAACGATTTCGAGAGCTTTCTTCTGGGATTCTTTCCTCTCGTTCTTGTCGCCGGCGTCGTGAAGCGCCATGGATAAATTGCGATATCCCGCGGCCAGTTCACGAATCAGATCGGGGTTAGAAGGTTCGAGGGAGACAGCCGTCGTCAACAAGTCCACCGCCTTGCGATAGTTCAGAACCGCGTTTGACGTGTCCCCCAAATTTGCGTCCAGGGAGTTCCCCTCCACGCTGGCAAGCCTCGTGTAAGCGGCGGCCAATTCCCTCAGTAAAGAGGGATCGGATCGTGAGTCTTTCGCCAGAACGTCCAGATATTCCTGCGAGCGCTGAATAACGAGCTTTCTGGCAGCGGTCGCTCCAGGCAAGGTCCGGATGGAATCGTGGACCTCAAACATGAGCGAATTGGCCAGTTTGCGCACGTCGTTGAAGCGCCTTTGCGCGATGCGCGCTTCCCGTACAGTGATGATGAGGGCTGTGGTCAGGGTGATGAAAACGAGCGCAGCCGCGAAGGCGATGGTCTTGTGGCGTCGCAGAAGCTTGCTGCTACGGTAGCTCCACGTGCCTTTCCTCGCTGTGACAGGAAGCCCTTCCAGATGGCGTCGAATGTCTTCGCTGAATTGCTCGACAGAGGAGTAGCGTTGCGTGGGTTCCTTGCGTAACGCTTTCAGCAATATGAAATCGAGATCGCCGCGCAGACGCTTTTGCAGCCTAACAGGCGAAGCTTCTCTTGTGCCGCTGACCGCTTCGGGAGTGATTTCTGGCGAATCTCCGTTTGCTCGGGTGGTTTCCGAGCGATGGACGGAAGTGCTAGGTCGTTCCGGTTCGTCATTGGTGATTGCTTCGGCGAGCCTCGCCGGAGTGCATATGTCAACGCGATACGGAGAACGCCCAGTAAGCAATTGGTAGAGAACGACACCGAGCGAATACACATCGGTGGACGTGGAAATTGGGTCGCCGCGAAGTTGTTCGGGACTTGCATATGCGGGAGTCATCGGGCGGAGCATGGTTGCTTCGGTGCTTCCCGAAGTGTCGAGAATCTTGGCAATTCCAAAATCCAGGAGTTTGGGAACGCCTTCCTTGGTCACGAGAATGTTGCTGGGCTTGATGTCGCGGTGAATCACCAGGCGCTGGTGCGCGTACTGCACAGCAGCACAAACTTGACGAAAAAGCAGGAGGCGCTCGGTGACAGAAAGTTTATGCCCATCGCAGTAGGCATCGATGGGAACCCCTTCAACCAGCTCCATCACAAGATACGGGATGGTGTCTTCAGTGGTCCCGCCATCGAGAAGCTTGGCAATATTCGAATGGTCGAGATTCGCCAGAATCTGACGCTCGTTACGAAAGCGCTCAAGGATGAACGACGTATCGTATCCGCTGCGCACTAGTTTGAGCGCAACTCTCTTTTCATATTGGCCATCAGCGCGACTTGCCGCGAAGACGTCGCCCATTCCGCCGTGGCCGATTCTTTCCGCGAGGAGATAGGGACCGATCCTGCGTCCCGCCGCTACCCCGGCGCGCTGCCCCGTCTCCAGGGCCGATTCAAGAACTGCTTCGGATGCGTTTAGAAACTGACTACCCGCTTGGTTATGGGCGGCGAGGAGCGAATCTACCTCGTCGCGGAATTGGGTATTGTCGGTGCAGGCTAATCTCAAATAAGCTTCTCGTTCCTGCCCTTCCAGTGAGACGGCCTTCTCGAAAATTTCGGAGATATGTTCCCACTGTTCCGGAGTCATGAAGCGTCGCTCCGGTTCATCTCGCGGAAAAGCCAAGCTCGCGCGGTGGTCCAGTTGCGTTTGACGGTAGCGGGCGAGATTCCCAGGACTTCAGAAGTATCGTCGATGGAAAGACCGGAGAAAAAGCGCAGCTCGACAATCTGGCTGTGCTGCGGATTGAGTTGCGCGAGCTGATTCAGCGCGTCGTCGAGTGCGAGAATGTCCAAGCCTTTAGGTTCCTTGCCTGCCAGGCCCTCATTGAGACCGAGCTTGAGTGCATGTCCTCCGCGCTTTTCAGCGCGATGGCTGCGCGCGTGATCCACGAGAATCTGGCGCATCAGTCGGGCTGCGACCCCATAGAAATGCTTGCGGCTTTTCCATTCCGGCGGCTTCTGGCCCACCAATCGGACGAAGGCCTCATGGACCAGAGCGGTGCTTTGTAGCGTGTGGTCCGGGCGTTCCATGCTCAGGTAGTGCCGAGCGAGGTGCCGTAGCTCCTCGTAGACCAGCGGCATGAGCACATCCAGAGCCTGGCGATCGCCGCTCTGCCAGAGTGCCAGCAGGTCCGTAACCTGACTAGGGGGGTCGCCGGGCAAATCTTCTCCGTCCACTGCGGGGAAACAGGAAGTAACGGAAGAATAGAGGGCCGAACTAACCTTGTCAATCTGTGTAGGAGTTCGAGATTTTAAAATGCCAATGACATTTTCAGACAATTGTCTGTAGTCGCTGAGCTAATTCAGCTCTTTTTTCCGCATGTGTAGAGTGGAAGGCAATTGAGGATTGCGGTGATTTGCCAGGACTGCCCCCAAGAGACGACAGCCGGAGGACCAGATGAGTAACCCGAGCAAGATTGAGAGCCCCGTCAAGCGCGACAGCGGGCCGTTCCGATTGGGGGCAATCGTCGCACTTGCTCTTTACCTAACGCTTCCTGTTGCGAAAGTGGAAGCGCAGCAAGGGAATATCACGACTCTGGCAGGTGGCGGGCCGACAACAATGCCGAAGCTGAATGGCGCGGTAAACAACGTTGCGAGCACCGGCGAAGTCGGCCAGATCGCGTGGGATGCCTCTCAGCAGGTTTTTTACTTCACGTCCAGCACGTTTCATCGGGTGTACAAATACGACCCGAACCTGGGAGCGGCTACCGCCTTTGCGGGCAACGGTTTCAATGGCTTTGGCGGGGATGGGGGAGACGCCTCGAATGCCAGTTTTGCTGGTCCCCTCGGCCTGGTTCTTGATCCAACCAATCCGAATCTCCTCTATGTGGCCGACACCGGCAACAATCGTGTGCGACGAATCAATCTCGCGTCAAAGACCGTGGACACACTGTTCGGCAGCGGAACTTGCAACGCGGGCGAGCTGACCTCAACCGATGTTGCGGCGGCCGCGGCCAATCTCTGCGCCCCAGGGCAGATGACGATCGACGGCAACGGGGTCTTGTACGTTTTTGATCTGGGCAAGAGCGCCGTGTGGCGGATCGCATCAGGACAGGCTCACATGATTGCCGGAAACGGCACGGCGCTCACCTCTGTACCAGCAACTGGCGGCCCTGCGAGCGGCATGAGCCTTGGAAACTTCACCTATCTCGCTGTGGATGCGGCCGGCAAGTTTCTCTACCTGAATGAACCATTTGGATTGCGGCAGCTCGATCTGTCCGGCGGCACTCTTTCGGTGCCATTAGCCTTATCGGGAGCGTCGCCGCAGCTACGCGACGGCTCACCCGTGGCGTTTGATCCAGCGACGGGCAACGTGATTTACGCGAGCTATGAGACCGGAGGTACGAGCGAGAGTATTTTCATCTACAACCCCACAAGCAGCGCGAGTCAGCTACTCGTAGGAGGAGGGAGCGCCACCCCACCGTATTTGTCGCCAACATCGAGCGTGAGTCTGGGTTCGAGCGCAAACGGGCTCGGCGAGTTGGTATCCATCGCCCCAACCGGCGGGCCGGCTGGAACGTTTGTTGCAGGCAGGAGCGGCTGGATCCATTCCATGGATTCGCTCACGGGAAGCCCCCATTTCATGACTATTTTGGGAAATGGGTTCCGAAGCTACTGCGGCGACGGCGGCCCCGCGTCATCGGCCTGCTTGGATAGCCCAACATCGGTCTATACATTTTCCGACGGGAGTGTGTACATCGCTGATTCCGGGAACAGTGTTGTGAGGTTCGTGGATTCGAACGGAACCATCCACTCCCTGGTGTCGCCAAAAATCGCCAGCGCTCCACCCACCTCGATCACGGGAGGGTGGGCCGGCTCACGTGGGGGGCCGGGGGCTTTGCCGGGACCGTTGCTGTTCACAAGCGAGGCGAAAAACCAGGTATTTCAGCTGGATCCCACAAATGACACCACGATTCTGGTGGCAGGCTCGGGTTGCGTGTGGCCGGCTGATCCGCTTTGCTACCCTAACGACGATTCTGGGCCGTTGGCCGCAGGGTTCTACCAACTCCACGGAGTCGTTGCGGACCAACTCGAGGACGTCTTTGTGGCGGACACTGGCGATCAAGTCGTACGGTGGCTAGGGGGCACCCAGGTGGTGTTGGGGATATATCCGGGTACTTCCCCAAATGCCATTCCCGATTGCAGCTTCGGCGGAAATTTGCAGTGCACAACTCTGCAGGCGCCGGTGGCGCTCACGGTGGACATAGACAATGGACTCATCGTTGCCGACCGGGACGGGAAGCGAGTCGTGAAGGCTCCTCCGGCCAACGATGGTTGGCTCGATCCCTTCAGGGAAACAGACTTGAACGTTTCCTACCTGATGACGGAGAGCACGAACGGGCCCACTTTTGCTCCAGTGGGCACCGCCCTGGTTCCCGGGCATGTGCTGGTATCAGACGCCGGCACTCGGGCGGTGCTGGGTGTAACTCGCTCTCCCAACTACACCTGCGCGTCCTGCGGAACGTGCAGCTCCTTCACTCCGCCTCCACCGGCACTTAGCACGTTTGCGGGTGGAGGACAAAGTTTCAGCGACAACATTCCCGCCACCCAGGCAGCTTTTGGAAGCCGGTTGGTGGAAGCGGGCGTATTTGATCCGCTAGATAGCCTTGCAGAAATTGCGGTCGCGAATATCAACGGCGAATTCATGCTCTACATAACGGACAGGGCCGATAACCGTATCCGCGTGGTTGACAACGGAAAGAACCATCCCCCCGTGGCGAACGCGGGACCCGATCAAATTGTCGTGGCCACTCAAAACACTGCCGCGACGGTGACATTCGACGGAACTGCTTCCAGCGATCCCGACGGAGATGTGCTGCAGTTCACCTGGACGACTCCCGGAATGACGGCGCTAACGGGGGCTTGTACGCAAGGAGTCGTGAATGGGCTCGGCAACCACGTGGTAACGCTTACAGTCACCGACGGATTTGGGGGAACCTCCACGGCGACAGTCAACATCTTGGTCATTTCCTTGGATCTCGCCATTACGGCTACGCCCTCGGCAAGTACGATAAACCCGGGCGATACTCTGATCTACAGCGCCACAGTGACGAATAATGGTCCCGCCGACGCAACCGGCGCCGGTGTGTACATGCTTCCCCGAACCTCTGACTTTGTGCGCGCAACCATCACGCAAGGATCATGCACAGGACCGGCCAGCGGCACCTTCGGTTCTGTCCAGTGCACGATCGGGAACCTCGCCCACGGCGCAAGCGTGAGTCTAGCCATCACGCTAAGTCCAAAGAACGCAGGAGCACTTTCGAACACCCTCACCGTTTTTGCCGATCAATCCGATTCGAATCCCGCCAACGACAACGTCACCCTCGTAACCCAAGTGGGCACAGTTTCAGGAGGCGGAGGTGGTTCTGGGCCGGGTGGCAGCGGTGGAACCAGTACGTGCAATTGCACGCTCACGGGGAATTATGTCGATCCCGCGAACGGAGTGGATGTCGCCGGCGACCCGTTAAACTCGGCCAGCAACAAATTCGTGGTGACGGTGAGTGTTGATAACGCCAATAATCTGACGACGCTCACCGTTACGCGCCATTCCGATGGCAACGTGCTGATCCCCGGCACTGCTTTCCCCATAACCGCGCATTGGGGATTCAGCCCCGATGAAAATCGCATCGCGATCCATTCCGTGGATATCGGTGCGCAAGAAGATGAAATGTGGGTGTACGACTTGAGCGTAGCTCCCGCAAAGCAGGTGGTCCACTACCGGCTCCCGGTGGTTTCTGACCGGCTGCAATTCAGCCCGTCCGGACAATATTTCCTTCTCATGGCACTGGTCGCGCAGGGCCGCAGCGAAATTGACGTCTACCGTGTGGCCGGCGTGTCCACGGAAGAGCCTGTGTTTCAGACGACGTACCCGTTCCAATCCGTTCCGGGCGTGGATGAAGATGAATATGGGGCGGTTGCCTGGGGCTTCAGTCCCGACCAACCAGAGAGCAGCTTTGTTTACGCCTACGGCGACGGACAGAGCACAGTCTCTCTCAATGTCGCGAATCTAACGGCCCCTCACACCGTTCCGGCTCTAAACTCCCGGAACATCACGGGTGTCGCGGGATTCTGGCAGTTCAATCCTTGCGGGAACCTGCTGGGTGTCGTATGGCAGCCCGGCCCGAGCCAGGTCGAAGTGGACATGTTCAATACGAGCGACGGCACGAAAGTGGGCCACTCCGGCGAGACGTTCCCCGTGGACTTCGTGGCGCTTGCCGCCACTGGCGCCTCGGAACAGGCCACCGTTGGCTTGAACGCTCCCGTGGACATCGCCACAAATCCGGGATGCGGCTCGAACACGCCGACAGGTTCCAACGTCAGCGTTTCTCCGAAAGATCCAACGACCGGGACAAGCCCGGTGACGGTAACATTTTCCAACGTGACGCAAGCGGGCCAGACAAGTGTGACCACTGGGAGCAGCGGTCCGGCTTCCCCCGCCGGATTTGAGCTCGGCAATCCGCCGACGATTTACGATGTGACGACTACCGCCATATTCGCGGGGACAGCAATGATTTGCATCAATTATTCAGGAATCACATTCACCGGTTCGCCACAGCTCTACCATTACGTGAACGGTGTGTGGGCGCAGATCACGACCACGGTAGATACGGTGAACCATGTTGTCTGTGGCACGACGAGTTCATTCTCGCCCTTTGCCATCTTCTCCAGCAGCGGCGATCAGCCGCCAACGGCGCAGGCAGGTCCGCCGCAGACCCTCGAAGCCACCTCTTCAGCGGGTACCGCAGTCACGCTGAGTGGTTCCGGCAGCGATCCCGACAACGATCCTCTGACGTTCACATGGAGCGAGAACGGCTCGCCGTTGGGCACGGGCGCGCAAATCCAAGTCACCCTGCCGATCGGCGCGCACATTATTACGCTGACGGCTGACGATGGCCGCGGTGGCACGGGAACTTCCACGGTGTTAATCACGGTGCAGGACATCACGCCACCAGCCCTCACCTTGCCCGCCAGCCAGACTCTCGAAGCGACGGGTCCGGCAGGCTCGGTGGCCACGTTCTCCGCGACGGCGATGGACCTTGTTGATGGCGCCCGGCCTGCGGTTTGCTCTCCCGCCTCGGGGTCGGTGTTCCCTCTGGGCACGACCACTGTAGGCTGTTCCGCCAGCGATCTGCACGGCAACTCCGCGCCGGGTACCTTCACCATCACTGTTCGCGACACCACTCCACCCGTTGTCCTAGCACCGGCGAGCATCACCATCCCGGCGACGGAAGCAGGTGGCGCGCGTGCAGCGTCTTGGCCCGCTCTTGCTACGTTCCTTGCCGGAGCAACAGTGAAAGACCTCGTCGATCTCGCGCCAATTCAATTGGCGCCTCAGTCGGGCACAGCCACCGTTACGAACAACACCTTGTTCTCCTACGGAACGACGACCGTAACCTTCAGCTTCCGCGACGCCAGCGGCAACATTGGCTCAGCCAGTGCGTCCGTCACAGTGATTCTCGGTAGCGTCAAGATCTCCACTCAGATAGCGGCCCAGGGCAGGAACGCCGACGGTACGTATTACGTCGACCTGAAGTTCACCAACTCCGGCACCGGCAATGCCCGCAAGCTGCGCATCGATCTCATCACCGCGCTAATCGTCAAGGGCAGCGGCAAGCTGGAACTGGTCTTGCCGGTATGTCCAGCAGTCGTCGGCATCGGCAATCTGGACGTCGGCGCCTCGGACACCGTTCACGTCATCTTGAAAATGCCCAGCACGGTCAAGCAATTCATCCTGGGCGAAGTCGGTAACTTCAGCAACGTCAAGGACATCCCCAGCCTTTTCGCCGAATCGCAAACAGTTAACCCGTAGCGGCGTGTCGTGGCACTCAGACAAGCGCGCACAGGCTTCGTTTCCGGTTGCTTGCGAGCCTGAGCGGATACTTAGCTGCCCCTGTACGGAGGTAAAGATCTCGAACGCCAGAAGCCACAGACCATGACCGCGAAGCCAGTTCCAATTCATCGGCGAGGCGCCGCAGAGAAAGGAACGATGGGATGCGGCGCGTACGAGGAGAGCATATCCTGTTACGCGTGCTTATCTAACAAGTGGAATCGCCCCAAATATCACCAGGGCGGATGGTGCTAAGCCGATACCGACCCAGATCGGCTGGCATGAATGCCGAAATACTTTCGATGTTCGTCTGACTCAGCCTAGGCTCTCCAACCGCGGGGTGACTATAATTTTCCTTTTCCAAACAAGAGGTAAGATCTTGCAATACCAGCCTAAACGGAACAAAATCATCCAACAGTAGAGAGAATCTGCACAAGAATATTTTTTGAATATTTTCATTTGCTGGGCAACTTTTCCACTCGCTCCTGCGTTTAACTATCCACGCGTGTCTCCTCATCACCCGCTGGAAAACTCCGAAAAGCCGCAACAGGGACGAGTTGCAGCGCTTCCGAATCCTGGAGGTTGCCTGTCATGTCGCGTCTCGACAAACCTACTGATTTTTCTGCTTCACTCGAAAAGTATGCGGGTTCCTCACTATTTTCGCGTGGTACTTCAAACATAGATCGAAAGCGAAGCAATTCCACCCCATCGTGGCAAGACATAATTCGCGAGCGTCTTTCGAGCCGCCTCCGCACTGCTTACCACGATCGCGCTCGTACCTATGCTCTCCGAGACTCCGAAATCTTCACCCTCACCGAGCTTGGGAAATTCCGCGTCATTGCAACCGAGGATTTAAGCCGCTTTGCCTACGACGGAAATCAAGCCCGTCTGGAACAAGACCTCCAGAGCCTTCGAAAACAAGGCCTCATTTCACAGCGCGAAATCCAAGCCCGCAACCAGCCCAAATTCCCCGTGTTGAGCTTGACCAAGGATGGCAAGCGGTTCCTAGAGCACCAAAACCGCGTGCCAAAAAGTCAGGCTCTCTACGCCGGCTTTGTTAAGCCTAAAGAATTGGCCCACGATGCCGAGCTCTACCGGCTTTGCCAAAAAGTGGCTTCGGAAATTGAACGCAGCGGAGGCACTGTCCGCCGTGTAGTGCTGGACTATGAGCTGAAAGAAGAGCTGTACCGTGCGCTGAGCAAGATAGACCCGGCCAAGAACCCAGATTATGAGCGGATGTATGTTGCCAATCGGCACGGACTAAAGGTCGTGGACGGCAAGATCCCCATCCCCGACCTAAGGATTGAGTACGAAACCGAGACCCGCGACATCGAGCATATCGACCTCGAACTCGCCACCCGCGAATACCGGTCTCAGGGAATGGCCGAAAAGGCCCGCGCCGGTTTTCATCCCTTCGCTCGACATCAAGACATGCCCCGCTTGCGCCGCGTGCTCAACGAGCAGGAACTTTCCGCGAGGATCTTTGCCTTGTGAACATCCCTCTCATGTACACCATCGCTCTGGGCTCATTTGGCTACACCGAGGATGAGGCGCGTTTTCTCTACATTGTGGCCACGCATTCCGGCTACTTCACTTGCCAGCAATTTATCCGCTTCGTCCATGGCAAGCCCGGAAAACGCAGCTTGAGCTTCGTCCAAAAGTTGCTTGAAAGAGGCCACGCTTCGGCTCGTCCGTGCTTGCGCAACGGCAAGGTCTACCATCTTTTCGCCCGAAATCTGTATGAAGCCATCGGCAAGGACAACGTCCGATTCCGTCGCAAGCATTCGGTCGAGTACATCCGCACCCGACTTGCTGCTCTCGATTTCATCCTGGCGAGGCTCGATTACACGTTCTTTGAAACCGAACAGGAGAAGGTCCGCCATTTCACTGAGCAGCTCGGAATCGACAAGAAATACCTCCCTGCCAAGCGCTATGCCGGTGCCATCCGGGAACAGTTCACCGACCGCTATTTCGTCGACAAGTTCCCGATGTTCCTTGTTCCCCAGTCCTCTTCCACTGTGGTCTCCTTCTCGTTTGTCGACCCTGGCATTGGTTGTCTAGATAGTTTCCAGACCCACCTCGATACTTATTTCCCCCTCTTCTGCCAACTTTCCAGTCTCAGATTTCACTACATCGCGACGCGAGATACCTTCCAGGAGCGTGCGAAGCGAGCATTCCTGGGGCTCTTCGATCGCCACTGGAACTCCGACAGTCCACGTGGACTCGTGGATTATTTCTGCCTGCAGAAGAAGACGGATGCAGGGCAACTTCGCGAACTCTCAAGCGCGGATCTAGTGGCGCTCGGCGAGGGGAAAGCCAAGTTCAACCGTTCGGACATCGCGGACCTTTACCGGCGCTGGCGCGCCGGGCAGGTGCACTTCGATCAAGTCCGGAAAGAATACGAAACCCTGCGCAAGCCTCAGAGTGTGGCGTTTGTGTTCTCTCCGGTGAACGGCCAGGTAGCTCTCTTCGAGCGGCATCCAAACAGTTTGGTGAAAACTCCGTGGAAAAGTGTGAGCAAGAGACCTTTCGCCGGAGATTTCACCCCGAGCGTCACCCAGGTCGACCCGTAAGCAGCTGAGGAAAAGACCAGATGGACAGGCAAGGGCAAGAGAAACGGACGCGGCCAAAACACGAGGAGAGGCGGGAGCGACCCCACCGTGCCGCGAATTCGCGGCCCCGGTCCCTGCGGGCTTCGGGGGTCACTCCCGCCTCATGCTGCTCGAAATCGCAGCTCGTGTTTTGGCCGCGGGGAGAGATTCTGTCGGACAGATTACATGCAACTTTGCATACAACCTATCGACAAATCCAAATGAAGAAAGGAGGACGTCGTTGCCACTGCTAAAAGCACCACCGAAGAAACCAAAGACTGCAAGTCTGCAAGTACGAATCGAGGAGGAGGTTCGGCACAAGCTGGATGCTTACGTCGAATTCATCGACTCGTCACCATCCTACGTCGTGACGGAAGCCTTGAAACTGCTCTTCAAACGCGATGAAGAATTCAAGCGCTGGTCAGCCCAACACACAAACCACCACAACAGCCATGATCCAAAAGGAGGAGAGTCCCTGTTTAAAACTGTCGAGCACGCATGAAACCTCGCGATCTCCAATTCGATCTGCGCAAGAACCCAGGCTCCCCAGGAGTGCATGGCTTGCGCCTCGTAGTGAGTTCGTCCGTTGAGCAACAACAGATAGGACTTGAGAACGCACAAGCTGAAGTGCGGTCATTGTCCGAACCGCGCGTCGTTGATTCATTTCAGTTACAGCTCGCTGAAACGAGAAACGAGGCCACAGGAACGGGAAGACGGGAACCGACTCGACTGCTGACTGTCGAGGAGGTGGCTTCCCTACTACACGTCCCTGTCTCCTGGGTGTACGGACGCATGCGCAAGAGATCGCCGGAGAGATTGCCAAGTTTCCGCCTCGGAAAATACTGGCGCTTCAGCGAGGTTGAAGTACTCGAGTGGCTCAAACATCAAATGCGGGGAATGCATTGAAATGCTTCAGCATCGGAGTAGAATCGCGGACGGTGAAGAAAAGGGCGCGCGAATCGGAAAGGAGTTTACGATTCGCACCCGATTCCAAGAAGGGCATGTGTTTCTTCGACGTGGCAAGAGGAGAAAAGTCTGGGCCGCTCGCTGGAGAGAAGATGTGATCGCGCCCAATGGCACAGTAAAGAGAGTTCTTCGTTTCGCTGTGCTGGGGACATCCAGCGAGATCAGGGGCAAGAAGGAGGCTAGGGATATCCTTCAGGCCAGACTCAGACCGATCAACCAAGGCCGTCAACGTCCACAATCAACCATGACGCTGGAACAATTCGTTAGCGAACTATGGAGACCGGGCGTAATTCCTACGCTTCGATCTGGATCGTCTCGCTATTACGATGTACAACTCCGGTGCCACATTCTCCCCATATTCGGCCCCAGGGCGGCTTTGCGACATCACGCGGGTTGATGTTCAATGCTTCCTTGCCGAGAAACGAAAACATGGCTTCTCCGGTTCGAGCACGCACGGGATGCGGACTGCAATCTCGAAAGTATTGCAAGCCGCTGTCGATTGGAACCTTCTCGAGCAGAATCCAGCGAGAGGGATTCGGATTGGCGACCGTACGCCAAAGACGGAGAGGCTTTACCTAAACCCACAGGAGGTGGGAATACTGCTTACTGCCCTTTCCGAACCTTGCCGGACTCTCGTGCTCGTTGCAGTTCTGACGGGCATGCGAGTCGGTGAAATCCTCGCACTGCGTTGGAGAGCCATCGATTTGGTTCGTGGTGTTGTCCAAGTGCGAGAGACAGTCTCGGAAGGTAAGTTCGGTTCGCCGAAGACGAAAGGCAGCAGGCGAGATATTCCAATCAGCTAGCCAGTGCGCGATGCGCTTCAAGCACAGTTTGCCAGTTGTCGGCAAAGAGGCCCGGAGGATCTCGTCTTCACAACCCGCAATCAGACGCCACTCAACCCTAAGAACCTACTTCGTCGTGTTCTGCGACCAGCATGCAAAACTCTGGTGCTGCCCTTAATCTCCTGGCACAGCTTTAGACATACGCATGCAACGCAGCTCGCCGAAGTGGGTGAATCGCTCCGAACAGCACAATCGCTGCTCGGCCATTCGGACCTTGAAACAACGTTGAATGTCTACACGCACGCCATCCCTGATGCACAGCGACGTGCGGTCGACAAAGTCGCTGAGGTTTTGTTCACTAATGTTCACAAGATTTCAGCGGCTACAGAAAATCGGAAGGTCAACTGATTGATTTGGCAGGTGTTGCAAAAAAAGTGGAGCCGAGGGTGGGAGTTGAACCCACGACCTGTCGATTACGAATCGACTGCTCTACCACTGAGCTACCTCGGCCCGTTTATTAACGATAGCATTCGCGCAAAATTTCTGTCAATTGAACGCCCAAAATGGAGTTCTATTCGCGCGTCCCAAGATAGCATCGTCGCGGGCTGTGGCGGGTTATCGCGAGAAGGGATACATCGCCCAGCCGATTCCCACTCCAATCAGCAAAAAGAGAATCAGTGACCACAGGATGTACTTGACTCGCTCGCTGGTTCGCCGCCGGCTCAAGAATCCGAACACGATGGAAATCAGCAGCGCAAATAACACCATCGCCTGAAAATGGCTGAGGTGAAAATCCACGGCGCTCGTCACGCCTTCCGCCCTCTCGCCGCTTCATACGCATGCAACGCCGCCAGCAGATTCAGCACTCCTGCCGCCGCCAGAAATCTCGTCCCATAATCGCCTTCGGCATGCGCAACATCCGAGCCTCCGGTTTGCAGTGCTCTCGCCGCGAAATAAAGCGATCCCGTTCCCATATCCGCGACGTATCCCAACATAGCAAACGCGTCGCTCCCCTCGGAATCGAACAAGTTGCCGCGCATCCCCACGCCGAGAAACACCAGCGCCCCCACCGTCAGAAAACAGCCCAGCGCGCGCCCCCACATCTTTTGCAACGCGTGGCCCAGCCCAGGAACGATCCACCCCGCCGCGCCGATGGCAAACGCCACGGCTTCCGTCACCTGCAAGGGACCGCTCGGCGTCGGTTGGCTCTGTGCCGGTTCGCTGGAGGTATGCGAGGCAGTCACCGCGTTTTCTGTCGTCATTTCGTCGGGCATTTTCTCTCTGTGTTCGCTTAGCAAGACCGGCTTTCTCTAAGCCAGCAACGCCAAAATCTCTTTCTGCACCGCTCCCGTTATGCGTGCTTCTTGTTCCCCGACATAAACATTTACTTCGCTTCGAATACCGAATTCCGGCAGGTAAATCCCCGGTTCAATCGAATTGCACGTCTTCGGAATCAGATGGCGCACGTCGTGCGTCTCTAGCCCATCCATATTGACGCCGTTTCCATGCACTGACTGCCCAATATTGTGGCCCGTGCGGTGAAAGAAATATTTGCCGTAGCCCGCTTTTTCAATCACCTTGCGCGCCGCATTGTCCACTTGCCATCCCTGCAGCGCCTTCCCCGCTGCCACGCTCGTTCGAATCAGATCGACGGCTTTGTCCCGCGCCTCGCGCACGACCCCAAAAACCTTCGCCATTTTTTCCGGTACTTTCGCGCCCAGATATCCGACCCACGTAATATCGTAGTAGACGCTCCCCGCCGCATTCGTTTTTCCCCAAACGTCCAGCAGCAGCAAATCCCCTTCGCGAATCGGCGACGCGCTCTCCGGCGTCGGCCCGTAGTGCGGATCGCTCGCGTGCGGCCCGACCGCGATGTCCGGTCCCTGGTCCACCACGATACCTGCCGCATCAAATTCCTTCAAAATCCACAGCTTCAGATCGTATTCCGTGAAGTTCTTCTTCTCGCGCACGTTTTTCGCTGCCAACTGAAAGGCTTCACGCACAACACGGTCAATCACAGCGCCCGCCGCGAGGTGCGATTCCAACTGGGCCTCGCTCCAGCACGCTTCATATTTCTGCACCAGGTCCGCGGAGCTTACGACTTTTGCGCCCATGCTGCGCACCAGCTCCACCGTCCCCGCGTCCACCATCGCCACGTACGGAATCTCGTTTTTCGGCGAGTACTGCATCGCGATCTTTTTGCCACGCCCCAAAAGTTTCTTGAGATTTTTGCGCAGCTCCTCCTGCCCCGCGTAAAACAGCGTCTCGCCCGGCAACGCCGCCAGCGATTCCGTCTCAATCTTGTGCACCAGTTTCCGCGGCGTGCCCTTCGCTGGCACGAAGTAATACCATCGCCGCGTGCGCATTCCCGGCGGCAACTGCAAAATCCCCTGCGCAATCGGGTCGCGTCCGCGAAAATCATAGAACAACCACCCATCGAGCTTTGCCGCTCGCAAATCGTTTTGTATTCCGTTGATGTCAGCGCTCATGTTCAGAAATTATCCTCGCTGCTCGCCCAGCCTACCAAGCCAAATTCCTTACGCCTCTTGCATCAACAGCCCCAGCACCTGCTGCTTCGTCACTCCCAGAATTTCGATGCGTTTTGTGCGGCCGCGCTCGCCGCCAAGAATTCTAACAGCCGACTTGGGCCTTTTCAAAAGATGTGCCAAAAATTCCACCAGTGCCTCGTTCGCCCGGTTTTCAAGCGCCGGCGCTTGCAACCGTATTTTCAACGCCCCTTCCATCACGCCTACGATTTCGTCTTTGCTGGCCCTCGGCTGCACGCGCACGGCAAAAGACACCGTCCCGGCGGCAATGTTCTCCGAAATTTCTGGAACCACCACACGCTCACCAGGCCCGTTCATACTGCGCAGGCGCCTTGATCTTCACGTCCAACGCTTTCGCCGCCCGCCGAGGCCAATACGGATCGCGCAGCAGCTCCCGCGCCAGAAAAACCAGGTCCGCCTGCTCCGTCGAAAGAATCGTCTCCGCTTGCACAGGCTCCGTGATCATCCCCACGGCGCCCGTCGCCATCCCCGCCTCTTTGCGAATCGCCTCGGCAAATCCGGTCTGATATCCCGGACCGAAAGGAATCTTCACTCCTGGCACCGCGCCACCGCTCGACACGTCAATCAAATCCACGCCAAGCGCCTTCGATTGCCGCGCCAGTTCGATCGTCTGCGCTAAGTCCCAGCCGCCTTCTTTCCAATCCGTCGCCGACACGCGCACAAACAGCGGTAATTTCGACGGCCAAATTTCGCGAACCGCGCGCACGACTTTCAGCGTCAACCGAATCCGATTTTCAAAGGTCCCGCCGTATTCGTCCGTTCGCGTGTTGGAAAGCGGCGACAAAAATTGGTGTAGCAAATATCCGTGCGCTGCATGAATCTCGATCACTTCAAAACCAGCCGCGCGCGCACGTTCCCCAGACTTCTTGAACGCCCCAACAATTTCGCTAATCTCCGCAATAGTCAACTCGCGAGGCGCCGTATAACCCGCGTCAAACGGCACCGCGCTCGGCCCTACAGGCACCCATCCGCCGTCCTGCGGCAAAACCGGCTTCCCCCCTGTCCACGGAGGCGCCGTACTCGCCTTCCTCCCCGCGTGTGCAAGTTGCATTCCCGGAACCGCGGCATGCGTACGAATAAATTCCACAATCGGCCGCCACGTTTCGATATGCGCATCGTCGTAAATTCCAGCGTCCGCCGACGAAATTCTTCCCCGCTCTTCCACCGCGCTCGCCTCAGTAAAGACCAGCCCCGCTCCTCCAATCGCTCTGCTTCCCAAATGTACGAGATGCCACGCCTGCGGATGTCCGTCCTTCGCGGAGTATTCGCACATCGGCGAAACCACAATCCGGTTCTTCAACTCGATCTCGCGCAAGCGCAATGGACTAAAAAGCTTCATCCCCGTCTCCCCGGAAAATTATTCACTCACTTTTCGCCGCAACTCGCATTCCAAATAAAGCCGTTCCCACCCGCACTTCGGTCGCTCCTTCTTCGATCGCCACTTCAAAATCATGCGACATTCCCATTGACAGCACAGGCAGCGAGAGCTTCAACTGGTTCGCAACCGCATCGCGTAGTCCCCGCAAGTTCTTGAAATACGGTCTGGCCTTCTCGGGATTCTCCGTGAACGGCGGTATGCACATCAACCCAGCCAGCTCCAGCGTTGGCAGCCCGGCAATTTTTTCCGCCAACGCAGGGACTTCCTCTATGGCCGTCCCGCTCTTCGCTTCTTCCTTGGCGATGTGCACCTCGATCAGAACTCGCAACTTCCCAACGCTGCCCATTTCGCTCCGCGCCCGATCCAACCGCTGCGCCAATGCAAAATCGTCCACAGAATCAATCGCATGAAACAGCTTCGAAGCCCTCGCCGTCTTATTGCTTTGCAAATGTCCGATGAGATGCCACGTCGCGCTCAAATTCTGAATCCCACCCTGCTTCCCTTCCCATTCCTGCACGCGGTTCTCCCCAAAATGACGCACTCCCACTTCATAAGCCTCGCGAATGGCCTCCGCCGGATGCGTCTTCGAAACGCCAATCAGCGTAATCTCTTCCAGGCTTCGGCCTGCTCGCCTTGCCGCGTCAAAAATCCGTTCCTGTACTCGCTGCAGATTTTCTCTGATCGATGTCGTCGCCATTTACCGCTTTGTCCCAATTTAAATCGTAGCATGCACAGCGTTGCAGCGTGGAGACTCTACGGTTAGACTGGCTTTCGTACATGACTCCTCCCGGCATACTCATCGCCATTGAAGGAATCGACGGCAGCGGCAAACGCACTCAAGTCGGCCTTCTCGAAAAAGCCCTTATCGCCGGCGGCCACGCCGTTTATTCCACCGGCTTCCCTCAATACGATTCCTGGTTCGGAAAAATGGTCGGCCAATTTCTAAACGGCGATTTTGGCGCCCTCGAAAACGTTGATCCGCACTTCAGCGCCTTGCTCTATGCCGGCGATCGCTTCGAAGCGAAACCGCGCCTTGAAGCAGCACTCACGCAAGGCAAAATTCTCCTCGTCGACCGCTACATCGGCTCAAATCTCGCACATCAAACCGCGCGCACCAAAGAAATGGACCGCCCTGCCTTTATCTCCTGGATCGAATACTTGGAATACAGTATTTACAACCTGCCGCGCGAAACTCTGGTGCTCTACCTTCGAGTCCCTCCCCGTCAAGCCCAGGAACTCGTTGGGCGCAAATCGGCCCGCAGCTACACGACGGCTAAGCAGGACCTTCTTGAAGCCAGCCTCCGCCACCTCGAGGATGCCGCCGCCATGTACGACCAACTTGCCAAACGCCCACACTGGGCGACCATCGCGTGTTTCGATGAGACCCGCGGCGCCATGCGCCCTCAAAAAGCGATCGCTGCCGAAATTCTCTCCGCTGTCACTCCGGTCTTATCGCAAGCCCTTGCAAAGGAAGGCCGCTGACGTATGGGCTTCTCCGACTTCCTCGGCAATGAACGCATCGTCACCGCCCTCCGCGGCACGCTCCGCAGCGACCGCGTTCCTCACGCCCTGCTCTTTACCGGCCCGCGCGGCGTGGGTAAATACACACTGGCGCGCATGTTTGCGCAAGCCGCCAGCTGCGAGCGCCTCAAAGACGACTTCTGCGGCGAGTGCGAAACCTGCAGACGCGTCGCACTGCTCGCCGATCCCGCGCCGCTCATTGAACAGGGCCTCGTCGAACGCGGTGAAAGCGCTGACGCCGCGACCGTCGAGCGCATCCCTCTTATCCTCCAAACGCATCCCGACGTCTGGGCACTCGTACCCGACCCTGTCCGCCTCAAGTCTCCCGTCGCCCGCCCCATGCTCCGCATCGGCCAGATTCGCGCTGTGCAGCGTGCCGCCTACTTCCAACCCATGGGCCGTCGCCGCGTTTTTATTATGGATGGAGCAGAGACGATGCGTTCGGACGTTCAAAACGTCTTCTTGAAAATTTTGGAGGAACCACCCGGCTCCGCGACTCTCATCCTCATCGCTCCATCACCGTACTCACTGCTTCCGACCATCGTCTCCCGCTGCATGCAATTTCATTTCGCGCCACTCTCGCAGACTGACGTTGAAAATATTCTCAAAGAAAAAACCGATCGCACTCCGCAAGAACGCGTGAAAGCCGCCCAACTCTCCGAAGGCAGCCCCGGCTTGGCCCTCGAAATGGACGTCCAAGCAACCGCCGACCGCCGCCGCAACGCCCTTCAGATCCTCGAACGCGCCGCCCGCGGCCAGGGCTTCGCTCAGCTTTTCGCCGCCACATCTATCTTCGCCAAGGACCGCGAGTCTTCTTTCGAAGATCAGCTCACCGTTTTCTATGGCCTGCTTACGGATCTGCTCGAACTCACTTCCGGCGTCAAGCACCCGGTTTTGCGCAACGCTCACCTTGCCAAAGAACTCGTAGCCCTCGCCAAGTCGATCGACTCTCGCTGGGTGATGCGCGCCATCGCCGGCATCGATGAAGTGCACACCGGCGCTCGCCGCAACCTCAGCCGCCAGCTCAGCCTCGACGCCCTCGCCGTTTCCCTCGCACCAGACGCTTAGCCGGCCACCCTCCGTTCCTGCGGCCCTGCTCCGCGATATAAACCCTCTAATTTGGGTGTCAATTTCTTTCCTCAGACTGTAACCCAGCGCTTCGGCCATGCATCTCACCAATGAACTCACCCCACCGTTAGTTTGCAAGGAGAAGTCATGGTGAACCGCAGGATGTTTCGCCCGGGATTTCCGGACATAAAGGAGCAGCCGCCCCAGCGGATCCCTCACAACGGCCCCGCGCCTAGCAAGAAGCCCGCTCCCCCGGAGACGACCCATGCCGAGAACTTCTATTGGGTCAAGCAGATGCAGAGCCACACCCCTATGGTCGTGGTCCTCGACAACGGCGAGACTCTTCGTGGCACAGTTGAATGGTACGACCGCGACTGCATCAAGCTCACCCGCCAGGGCAGCCCGAATCTGCTCATTTTTAAGCGCGTTATTAAGTACGTACACAAGGACGGCGAAGAAGCCGCAGCCGGCGGCGACGAATAACCGAATAACCCTTTCGTCCGCTCGCCGAAGCTTCTGATCTTTCTGGCTTTTACTTTCAACTGTCAACGTTCGACTGTCAACTAGACGGCTTTTGCTCGCTCACCGCGGCGCAATCGAGTGTCCCCGCGCCGCTCCAAATGTGAGTAACGCCTTAGCAGCCATCGTGCCGTCCTCTTTATAAATCTCGCACTCTGTCACCACGAAATTTCGCCCCGTCCGCAACACTTTTCCTTCCGCCTTAATCCGCCCGCCCGGCACCGCCTCCAGAAAATTTATCTTCATCTCCACCGTAGCGATCTGCGTCCCCTTCGGCACCGTCGTATACGCAGCAATCGCAGCCACCGTATCCGCCACCGTCGCCAATACTCCCCCGTGCACCACTCCGTGGATCTGCTTGTGCCTCGGCCTCACCCTCATGCTGAACACCACATGCCCTTTTTCCAAACTCTCCAGCGAAAGTCCAAGCAGCGAAGTCGCCCCCGTCTCATTCGTCCGCTTTCGTAGCGCTGCTTCATACTTCTTCAAATCATTGAACAATTCCGATTTCATCGATCTATCCTGCTCCTCTCAATACGCGGAAAGCCCGCCATCCAATGGCACCGCTGCCCCCGTCAACCAGCTCGATTCCTCGGACGCCAAAAACACCGCCATTTCCGCCACATCTTCTGGCCGTCCCATTCGCCCCAGCGGAATCGCCCCAATCCTCGCCTTCTTCAAAGCCCTTCCCTCTTCCGAAGCAGCAAACAATCCCTGCACCAGTTCCGTCTCCACAATCGACGGACAGATGCAGTTCGAACGCACATTCTCATGCGCGTGATCCAACGCAATCGCCTTCGTCAGCAAGGTCACTCCACCCTTCGAAGCGCAATATGCCGCGCGATCCTTCATCGCCACCAACCCCAGCACCGATCCCACATTCACAATCGCCCCGCCCCCCGCCTTCCGAAACTCCACCAGCGCCGCCTTACACATCAAAAACGGCCCCTTCAAATTGATCGTCAGCAACTTGTCCCACTGCTCCTCGGTCGTCCCTTCAATCGTCGCGGCGTGCAAAACTCCCGCGTTATTCACCAAGACGTTCAGTTTCCCAAACGCTTTCGCCGTCTCCCGCACCGCCCGCTGAGAGTCCCGCTCATTCGAAACATCGCAGACAATCGCCACCCCTTCGCCCCGCCGCTTTTCCATCTCCCGTAGCGTCTCTTCCAGCTTCTCCCTCCTCCGGCCCGCCACCGCCACCATCGACCCTTCCCTCGCAAACGCCAAAGCGATGGCCCGCCCAATCCCCGTTCCACCTCCCGTAATCAGCGCCGCCTTCCCCGCCAGTCGTGTCACGGTTTCACCTCCTCCCGCGTCTAATGGAGTGCCTTTGGCGCCTCGTCTCGAAGCAACGCATCGCCGCTTCGACCGCTGTGCGCCAAAAAAGTCTATGTCCCCGCATTCGCGCTATTTGCCGGTAGAATGCTGCCCTATCTGCCCGGGTTTCACAACTGAGGACCACGGAGATCCTCATTCATGAAAATCGGCATCACCTGCTATCCCACCTACGGCGGCTCCGGCGTCGTCGCCACCGAGCTCGGCCAGGAACTCGCCGCCCGCGGCCACGACATCCACTTCATCAGCTATGCTCCGCCCATTCGCATGAACCCCAACGATCCTCATATCCATTTTCACGAAGTCGAAGTCGCCAGCTACCCGCTCTTCGACCACCCCCCCTACACGCTCGCCCTCGCAACCAAAATGCTCGAAGTCTTCGAGGCCGAATCTCTCGACCTCCTTCACGTTCACTACGCCATTCCGCACTCCGTCAGCGCCATGCTCGCCCGTTCCATGGCCGCCCCGCGCCGTCTCCCCTTCATCACCACCCTGCACGGCACAGACATCACTCTCGTCGGCACCAACCGCAGCTATCTCCCCATCACAAAATTCTCCATCGAGCAAAGCGACGGCGTCACCGCCATCTCCCGCTATCTCCTCAACCAAACGCTCAAGGACTTCGACATCAAGCGCCCCATCGAGGTTATCCCCAATTTCGTGAACTGCGATCTCTACTCGCGCAAACCCCAGCCCGGTCTCCGAGAGCAATGGGCTCCCAACGGCGAGCCCATCCTCATGCACCTCTCCAATTTCCGCCCCGTCAAACGCCTTACCGACGTTGTCGAAATCTTCGCCATCGTCCGCGCCAAAATGCCCGCCAAACTCGTCCTCATCGGAGACGGCCCGGACCGCGGCGCCGCGGAATATCTCGTCCGCAAGAAACGCATGCAAAAAGACGTGATTTTTCTAGGGAAGCAGAATGGTGTCTACGAAAAACTCGCCGTAGCCGATCTTTTCCTGATGCCCTCGCAACTCGAATCCTTCGGCCTCGCCGCTCTCGAAGCCATGGCTTGCGAAGTCCCGGTCATCGCCACCAACGTCGGCGGCGTTCCCGAAGTCGTCGAGCACGGCGTCGATGGCTACCTCGTCGAACCCGGCGACGTAAAATCCGCCGCCGCCTATGCCATCGAAATCCTCTCCCGCTCCGACCGCGGCCGCGAAATGGGCCACACCGCCCGCATCAACGCCAAGAAAAAATTCTGCGCCAACGACGTCATCCCCGCTTACGAAGCCTACTACCGCCGTGTCCTTGAACAATCCTCCGCCGCCCGCGCCTGATCTTTCTTCTCCGTGCCTTTTGCGACCTCTGTGCTAAAATCTCCCTTCAATTTCACCACCCACCAACATTCCATGCGACGCCGCGATTTCGTCCAACTCTCCCTCAGCACGCTCGCCGCCTCGATTCTTCTATCTTCATCGCGCGCCGCCGAACTCCCCAAACTCCGCGACCTTGCCCGCTCAAAAGGCCTCCTCTTCGGCACCGCCGTCTCCGACTCCCAACTCCACCGCTCCGACTTCACTCCCCTCCTCCTCGACCAATGCTCCATCCTCGTCGCTGAAAACCAGATGAAGTGGCGCGCCACCCATCCCGAACAAGACCGTTTCGATTTCACACAAGCCGATTTCTTCATGGACTTTGCCGAATCGCATCACCTCCTCGCCCGCGGGCACAATCTCTGCTGGCACGAGCACAATCCCCCCTGGCTCGACGCCGCCATCACCCAACAAAACGCCGTCTCTCTCCTCACCACGCACATCCAGACCGTCGTCACCCGCTACAAAGGCCGCATCCATTCCTGGGACGTCCTCAACGAAGCCATCGATCCCTCCCACAAAAATCCTCAAGGCCTGCGCAACTCTCTCTGGCTGCAAAATATCGGCGAAGACTACGTCGAACTCGCCTATCGCGCCGCCGCCAAGGCCGACCCCTCTGCCCTCCTCACGTACAACGACTACGACATCGAAACCGACGCGCCCGCCCAAGAATCCAAGCGCCAAGCCATTCTCGCCATGCTGCAACGCCTCATCAAAAAAGGCGTACCCATCCAGGCATTGGGCGTGCAATCCCATCTCCGCTCCAACGAAGGCATCCCAACCTGGAACGGCCTCAACAGATTCTTATTGGAAATTGAAAAACTCAACCTGCAGGTGTACATCACCGAACTCGATGTCGATGATTCCTTCATGCCCGCCGACATCCCCGAACGCGACCGCCAAGTCGCCGAACTCTACCGCAGCTTCCTCGAAACCGTCCTCCGCCACAATTCCGCCAAAGCTGTCCTTACTTGGTGCCTATCCGACCGCGACTCCTGGCTCCAGAACTTCCGTCCCCGCAAAGACCAACTCCCCCAGCGCCCTCTTCCCTTCGACGCCCAACTCAATCCCAAACCCGCCTTCTTTTCCCTCCGCGACTCCCTCGCCTCGAAGCTCTGATCCATTTGCCTTGCGTCCGCGCCGTCCGAGCCTCGCCCTGTTGGCTCGTTCGTTTCTCCCCTTGCGAGTGTGCGCGAGTAGAGATAGAGATGGCGGTATACTCCGTACTGGAGCCCCGATGAAAAAGCTCAGCCTTTTTACGCTTGTTTTCTTGGTTTTGACCGCTTCGCCGGCGAACTCGCGCCAGTGGAAAATGGCCAAGGTCGAACTCACTTCGGAAACCGATGTCTCCTCGAAACTATTGGGCGAAAAAAACACCGTCCACTTCACCATCGAAACCGAAGATATGATCTATTTTGCCGAGTTCACTTTCAAACCGGGCCACAGCAATAGCCACGTTCCGGATGTTACGGCCAACACGTTTTCGAAAATCGCCATCGAGGGAAGACACGTCTACCTGCTCGACGCCACTGGCAAAGAGGTGAAGCTGCATATCTCGCGAAAGCTTTCCAAGCAGTAGCTCACGCGGTTTTGCTTTTCGCAATGATGGGTCTGCTCCTTTTTGTCTTTAACTGTTTTTCAGTATTGCAGATTTTCTACCCACGACACAAATCCACGTTTTTTCTCGTTTCTCGATGACTTGCACATCCGAATACCCTGCATTTGCGAAGAGTTCGCGATGCTCCTCCGCGCTCAATATCGTCATCCCCGTTCGTCCCGCATATTTTTCGGCCAGCTTGGACGTCATCGTTCCCGCTCCTTTATAGACTTCCGCCACGACGACCAGCCTGCCTCCAGCCTTCACGACCCGGAAAACCTCGCGCATGTCCGCGGCCAAGCTGGGCCACCAGAAATGTGTCTCCACCGCCGTCACCAGATCGAACATGCCATCTGAAAACGGCAACTGCGAAACAGACCCGTGCCGCACCTCGACTCGCCCCACCTCTATCGCGCGCGCGTTTATTTTCTTCGTGGCGGCCACACTCTCTTCGGAATAATCCAAGCCGTAGACTTTTCCTTCTGTAGCGATAGCCGCGAGCTTGTTCACCGTCCTGCCGCCCCCGCACCCAACATCGAGGATCGTGTAGCTTTTCTCTATCCCGATCTGCCCCAAGCCCCAGTCGGTCAGCTTCGAATGCGACGCATTCATGCGCCTCAACGTCAAGCGCCCCCACCATCCCCTCGGCTTCTGGCATTGACTTACAGGTGCGCTCCCACTCGCCATTGTCGTGCTCCTAGCTCTGTCAGACTTCCCATTTACATTTACGAGCCCACCTTACTCCAGATAACGGGGATACTTGCCGATTTTTGCTTTCTATCAACAGTTGGCGTTCCCTCCCCAAACGCCTCACCGTTGGCGGCTGCCGCGCCGCAAAGGCAGTCTCGTAATCGCAACGTCACGAGGATTCTTCCCACGACACAACCTCCTGTCGCGCATCCTTGAATTCGAACGGGCTGTGCTATGGTCGCAAGAAGTATGGAGGTAGTCGCTTTGACGAAAGCCCTTCGCAGGCTGGCAGTTCTGTCAACCCTATTCGTGTTTGTCCTCAGTGGACAGCTTGCGCGCGCTCAGGACGCCAACAAACTAAAAATAGGTTTCTCCATCGAAGCGATGAATGGCGAGCGTTGGCAAACAGACCTGAATTCCTTTGAGGTACGCGCTAAGCAATTAGGCGCTGAGGTCATTTCCAGCGATGCCGGCGGCGACGACGACGTTCAATTCAAGCAAGTGAAGGACATGCTCAAGGCTGGAATCAAAGTCCTCGTTTTACTGCCCCACGACACCTCTAAAGCCAGCCGTATGGTAAACGCCGCTAAGGCTGCCAAAGTTAAGGTCATCAGTTACGATCGTCTGGTCCTCGACAGCGACGTCGATCTCTACGTGAGTTTTGACCGCCTGGAAATCGGCTGGCAGCAAGCCGATTTCCTCGTCAAACATGCGCCCAAGGGAAATTACATTCTGATTGCTGGTTCTCCCAATGACGAAGGCGCCAAGATTCTCCACGACGCACAAATGAAAGTTCTGCAGCCCTACATCGATCGTGGTGACATCAAAGTGGTTGCCGATGGGTATACGAAAGACTGGCTTCCTTCCGAGGCCTACCTTTCCATGCTGAAGGCCATCGATTCCGCCAAAGGCAACATCGCTGCCGTCCTCGCTTCCAATGACGGATTGGCGGGAGGCGCCATTCAGGCGCTGCGCGAGCATAATCTGGCCGGCAAAGTTTTGGTTTCCGGACAAGATGCCGATTTGGCCGCAGTGATCTGCATTGCCCAGGGCGTGCAAAGCATGACGGTCTACAAGCCCGTGGGAAATGAAGCGGTCGTCGCCGCCGAGGAAGCCGTCCGCCTGGCAAAAGGCGAAAAGACTCGCGCCAACAAGACCGCAAGCAACGGCAAAGCAGATATACCAGCCATCCTGCTGAAGCCCATTGTCGTAACAAAGGACAATATCAAAACAACCGTCGTCCAGGACGGCTTCCAGACCCTCAAGAGCATCAATCAAGCGTTATCCGCAGACCAGCAGATCAGGTAACCATTTTCGCTGCCGGCTCCCCGCCATTTACACTTCGTCGCCACCCTCGCACTCACTCTCCTGCGATTGTGGGCGTGGGCCACTCCTCTCGCTAACTGTCACCTTTAAGCTGTCGATCCTCGTCCCTATCCTCACGTTCCGCGCGGGTGCTATTTTCCCATTGCGCGCACGCTCTTCGTTCTTGGCCGTCAGCTGTCAGCTGTAAGCTCTCGGTCCCTAGCACCCCACTCCCAACGCCGTCATTTCGCCTTAAGTCTCGCGTTGATTCTGTTGCCAGTCTATCTGCGGAAGGCATTTACATGCATAATAGGGGCCCGCAAAGAAGCTTGGACACGATGCCCCCGTGTCCAAAAAGAAAGGTGACAAGCAATGCGTACTCCCCAAAAAGGCTTCTCTCTCATCGAACTGCTGATCGTCGTGGCAATTATTCTCGTCATCGCGGCTATCGCCATTCCCAACCTACTGCGATCGCGCATGGCCGCGAACGAAGCTTCCGCGGTTGGCTCCATCCGCACCATCAATGCCTCCGCTGTGGAATATTCCTTCACCTACCCGAACATCGGCTATCCGGTTTCCCTCTCGTCGTTGGGCGGCGCGTCTCCTTGCACGGCTACCTCCGCGGCTGCTTGTTTGCTTGACCAAGTGCTGGCTGCTGGGACGAAGAGCGGCTATACCTTCGTTTGGACCGGCGACGGCAATAACCCTTCGGTCGGCTACTCCATCACCGGAACCCCAGTCAGCGTTGGCAGCACCGGCCAGCGTATGTTCTTCTCGGACCAGTCTGGTGTCATCCGCTATGACACTTCAGGTGCCGGCGCCAATGTCGCCAGCGCCGCCCTTCAGTAAAATTAGATTTCCACCGGGCATCTGGTTGGGGACAGAATCCCGACCATTTGAGCCCGCACGACCTATCAGGAGCTGCTGGTACCCTTGCACGACAATCCTTTGCACAGTTATGGCAGACGCCTGCCCTTGCTTGAAAATCAGCTTTGGAGATCGAAAGTGACCACCAATCAGTTTCGACGCGTAAGAACCACTGTGTCTTGGAGTTACCTCGACTCTGGAATATCGAGCTTGAGACTTCGTACTTGACACGAAATATGCACGTCCATTTATTGCGGGCTACTTGGTCGGACCCCTCCATCCCCCAAGTTTCCTTATTCCGGGGTGAAAAGATTGAACTCGACCCGGTAGCTCGCGCCACTCCCTCCTTGACCGCGAGTTTTTAAACTCACGAAATCCGAACAGAAGGGATAGGAGGTCTTATGTTTGGGAAAATTGTTGAGAACAATTTGCGAACTTCGGTACTACTCGCGTTGTCAGCCGTCGCCAGCTTGGTATTGCCTGCAAGATCGGCTGGACAATCCGGAACGGTCACGGACGATGCATTTCTGTCCAGTAATGCGACTACACAGCTGCTCAATCTAAACGGTCAGGGAGGTTCTCTGATTGTTGCAGGTGCCACCGCGACGGTAGGCACGCTGCATCCAGGAACAACAAGAACATACATCAACTTTCAGTTGAACTCATCACTCCCCCCCGACGACAGCGGCTGCTAACGTCTCCAAAGCCACACTGAAACTCTTTCTGAGTCCCGGCACGAATCCGAGCGGCGCGATTGATATTTATCCGGTCACCAGTCCATGGACCGAGGCGACGCTTGCCAGCTCTCCACCGACCTTGTCTTCGACCGCGTTTGCGACGGGAGTCGCTGTTGGCAAGACCGATCAGTTTCTCGTCGTGGATGTTACGCAACTGGTCCAGCAGTGGCTGCAAGGCTCGGCAAATGGCGGATTGGACAACGATGGAATCGCGCTCCAGGCCGATACAAGCACAACCTATGCAGTGTTCGACAGCAAGGAAAGTATCTTCACCAGCCACGAACCGCGTCTGGAAATCGTGCTGGTAAACAGTGGCCCGCAGGGACCACAGGGTGCCCCTGGGTCTCCGGGCCCCCCCGGGCCAGGAAGCGTGATTGATGTGAATAGCGGGCCAGGGATCATCGGCGGGCCGATCATGACCACTGGCACACTGAGTCTAGACACTGCGTTCACGAATCTGTTGTACGCCCAGCTCAATGCACCAAACACTTTCAACGGCAACCAGGCAATCAATGGAACATTTACAGTTACCGTCAACAGTGGGAACGCTCTACCACCAAACACGCTAACCGTTAATCCAGTCATTTCATCGGGGAGTGGAGTAGTCATAACTTCGGGCGACGCACAAGGCGAAGCTCTTTCCGTTAGTTGTACCTTTCCCAATGCGGATTGCTCCGGAATCGCGGCGCAAGGAACTTCCATAGGTGACCTCGGAAAAATCGAGGACCTCGTGCTCGATGCTGGAGCAGGCCGGATCGCTTACGCAGTCTTATCCTTTGGAGGCTTTCTTGGGATGGATGAGAAGTTTTTTGCCATTCCGTGGAACGCGCTTCACTTCAATTTGAAAGAAAATCGCGCCGGCCTGAACCTTGACAAGAAGCAGTTGGAGAATGCTCCGGGTTTCGACAAGGACAAGTGGCCGAACTTTGCCGATTCGGCTTGGGGACAAGGTATTTACAAGCACTATGGCTACACCCCCTACTGGGAAGACGTATCCGTCGACCGCCGCTAATTACAGGAACGGGCCGCCCGGCCGTAACCGGGCGGCTCATTCTTAGATCTGTTTGATTCTGGGGCCATCTGGGTGCATTCAAGATTGCCAGGCAGTGTTGCCAGCCGCTCTTTCCCGAACCTCCTGCCGGTCTAGCACAACCAGAATCCGGCGCTCTTGCGCGCTGCCGAACGAAAGTTCAAAATTAGAACGGAAGAAACTGGTGACTACTCCTCACTTTCCTCTAGAGGACTCCTTCCAGAAAGCCTCATGCTCCTTCGCACCGTTGAGCAAGTCCGGCGCGTGTCTCGAATCGTAGGTGGTTTCACGCTGCTGCTGATTGGTGTCGTCATGCTGATCACTCCGGGGCCGGGGTGGCTGGTCATCTTGCTCGGATTGGGCTTGCTGGCGGCGGAGTTCGTCTGGGCCAGGCGGCTCATGGATCGCATCAAGCACGAAGGCAATCGAGTCCGCAACGTCGTATGGCCCCACCCAAAAAATGCACCCGCGAAGGACTCCACCGAATCGAATGAACCGGCGGAGACTTAAGCGGTACTATCGCAATTGCCACAACGACGAAGCGCGGTTTGAATCCTGGACATCGGAGGCGTGCGCCATGGAAGCTGCACTGATTGGTCTTGGCCAAATGGGAACCGGAATGGCAAAGAGTCTGCTGCGCGCCGGGCATCGCGTTACGGTGTTTAACCGGACGCTCTCGCGAGCGGAGGCGTTGCGCGCCGATGGCGCGATTGTGGCCGCATCAGTGGCCGAGGCTTGCCGCAGCGATGTTGTATTAACAATGGTCGCGGATGATACAGCGCTGGAACATTTTTCCTTCGGCGAAGGCGGCATCTTGGCCTCGATGCCGCGCGGCGGTGTGCATATTTCGCTCAGCACCATCAGCGTGGCTTTGAGCGAGAGACTCGCGGCGGAGCATGCCAAGGCAGGCCAAGGCTACTTGGCGGCGCCTGTGTTCGGACGTCCCGACGCTGCCGAAGCTGCGCGACTTGCGGTGGTCGTTGCGGGTGCCGACCCCCTCGTTCAAAAATGCAAGCCACTGTTTGAAGCCATGGGGCCAAAGCTGTTCGTCGTGGGCGAGCGCCCCTCGATGGCCAACGTCGTCAAGCTCTCGGGAAACTTTCTGATTGCCACGGTGCTTGAATCGTTGGCGGAAGCGCTGGCCTTCGCCCGCAAGTCAGGCGTCGATGCGGGCGCACTCATGGATTTTTTGACAGCGACGCTCTTCAATGCGCCCGTCTACAAGACCTACGGCGGCTTGATCGTGGAAGGAAAACATGAGCCTGCGCGCTTCGCGCTGCCACTCGGATTAAAAGATGTGCGCCTCGTGCTGCAGGCTGCCGAAGCCGCCAGTGTCCCCATGCCAATGGCCAGCGTTGTGCGCGACCGCTTTATCACGGCGATGGCGCGCGGCAATCAAGACAAAGACTGGTCGGTCCTAGGACGGGTGGCGGCAGAAGATGCAGGACTGCCACAGACTTCGCGCGCTGCAGGATAATTCTTTCCGCGGCTTCTTTCTCAGAGAACATTTTGCTGGAACAATTCATCCACAACTCCGTGATACGCTGAACATCTTTCCAAACGAGGCAAGCAATGGCATCGTGGTCCGGGAAATGGGCACTGGTGACGGGAGCGAGCGCGGGAATTGGCGTAGCGCTCGCGGAAGAATTGGCACGCGGCGGCACGAACCTCGTTCTGACCGCACGGCGTCGCGAGCGGCTGGAAGAACTGGCGCAGAAGCTGGAAGCCGCGCACAAAATCCAAGCAAAGATATTCGTGGCCGACCTCACACTCGCCAATGCTCCTGAAACTATCTTCCAATTTACAAAAGGCCAGGGAATTGAAATCGAGTTGCTCGTAAACAACGCAGGTTTTGGCGCCTACGGCGAATTCCCCACTGTCGAGCCGCGGAAGTTGACGGACATGGTGCAGGTGAACTGCGCCGCCGTCGTCCATTTGACGCGTCTTTACCTGCCGGAAATGGTGACGCGCAAACATGGCGACGTGCTGATTGTCGCTTCCACCGCCTCGTTTCAAAGCGTGCCCTATATTTCGACCTACGCTGCGACCAAAGCCTTCGATCTCCTTTTCGCCGAAGGCCTGGCCGAAGAAATGAAGCCCTATGGCGTGCGCGTCTGCGCTCTCTGCCCCGGCTCGACCGAGTCGGAATTCGCCGAGGTCGCAGGACAGACGCATATCGCCGCCACGCGCGCCAATCGAGAGACAGCGGAAAAAGTAGCGCGGACCGGTTTGCGAGCGCTAGCCGCAGGCAAAAGCTACGTAATTTCCGGTTTGGGAAACTATCTTGGCGTTCTCGGACAGCGCTTGGTTTCCCGCCGTTTGGTGGCGCGAGTCGCCGCGCGCATGTTCCGACCTCACAAGACCGCATAGGGTTCGCCAATGTTGTCCGGGATGCAGCAACTTTCGCACGTGCCAAGTGCGCTCCACCCGTGCTTTTCCCCGTTGATACGAGCCCGTTTGGAGCTACTATGCCGCGACACGCGACAAGGGCGGCGCACGTCCAACCCACTATGAGATCAAACGCTCATCCACGTAAGCGTTCGGTGCCGGCCTCCCCAAGAGCCCCCGGGAACCTTTTTTGGCCCAGCCGGGAAATAAGAGGGAAGGCAGAACAAGCACCTCCGACAGACCGGGACGCCGTAGCAGGGGAGACGAGGATCGCAGCGCAAGATAGAGACGACCTGCTTTTGCGGCGTGCCGCGAAGGGTGACGAGGATGCCTTTGCTCTCCTCTACCGCCGGCACCAGGGAGCACTGTACCGGTTTGCTTTGCGCATGACCGGAAGTGCCTGGGGCGCGGAAGAGATTGTGCAGGACGTGTTCATGACCCTGATCCGCGATCCGAATAAGCATGACCCCGAGCGAGGCTCGGTAGGCGCTCTGCTTTTTGGAATTGCACGCAACCGCGTGATGAAGCATTTGGAGCGAATCCCGCGAGAGGTTCCTCTGGAAGAGAAGAATGAAGATGGCACGGGATCGGGAATTGTTTTGCAGGACAGCTTTACGCCTGCGATGTGGGTGGAAAAGCGCGAGCGCATGCATCAAGTGAGGGCCGCGGTGTTGGAGTTGCCGGCGGAGTTTCGCGAAGCCGTAGTGATGTGTGAGCTGGAAGAAATGAGTTACGAAGAAGCGGCGCAGACGACCGGTTGTCCCATCGGAACGATTCGTTCAAGGCTGCACCGAGGGCGCGCGCTGCTGCTGGCGAAGCTTGAGATGTTGCGGAGCGCACCACGCCGGTTGAAAGTGGCGAGGTGAAGGAACATTGAAAGTGTTTGGAAAGACTTCTATGAATTGCGAACAAGTGGAAGCGATTGTTTTTGACCTGGACCGCGATGACACGGCGGACTCGCCCGAGAAGGCTGCCGCGTTGGCGCACGTGAGCCACTGCCCGCGTTGCGCGGCGCTGCAGGAATCCTGGCAGGCTGCGCAGGAAGAGTTGCGGGCGCTGGGCGAGGAGACTTTGGAGGCGCGCGCACCGGCCCGTGTCGAGATGCGGCTGCTGCAGGAGTTTCGCACGCGGCATCGCGCGGTGGCCGCCCGGCGCACAGCCGTTATTGCCGCATGGGCGCTGGCTGCGGCTGCTGTGCTGGTCGCTGCGGTGAGCTGGCGGAATTGGGAACAGTCGAGGCACCTGCAAGGGACGAATCAAATGTCTGTAGCGCCAAACATGCTTGCTGCGGGCAATGGGCAGTATCAGGCATCGGGCAATGACTCTGCCGGGATTTTGAGCGCCGATGATTCAGGAGAGTTTACGCCGCTGCCTGGCACCACGCTGGATGAGACGGAAGAAGCATCGATTTTTCACGTGAGGATGCAGCGCGGATCGCTTGGCGCATTGGGTTTGCCGGTGAATGAAGAGAGCGCGGGCGAGTGGATCCAGGTGGATTTGCTGGTTGGAAATGACGGCCTGCCGCAAGCGGTGCGCCTGGCCGAGGAAGAAAACTAAAACGAGTTTGCCGCGGCGGATAACCCGCCGTGGTTTGGGAGAGAAGAGGAGAAGAGGAATGAGTCCCAAGCTGAAAATGTGTTTGGTGTTGAGTGGCGCGCTGTTGTTCAGCGCGGCGGCGGTGCAAGCGCAGAGACACGGCCCGGATGGGCCACCGCCCTTCGGAGCCCCCATGGAACTGATGGGCTTTGAAGGGATGCATGGCGGAAAAATAGTGAAAGGCGCGCCTTTCTCCGCCACGGCCACTTCAGAAACGACCTCGACGCTGCAGGATGGCTCGGTATTACACCGGACCCTTCAAGTGTCGATGTATCGCGACAGCCAGGGAAGGTCGCGGCAGGAGGCCACATTTACGGGCTTCGGGCCGCTGACAGCCTCGGGTGGAACAAAAAAGATGGTGATGATTTCCGACCCCGTCGCCGGCGTTCATTTCATGCTCGATGATGCGCAGAAGGTAGCCCACAAGAGCGCCATGCACACCCGCGGCGGTAACGCGGCGACTGCGGATTCGGCTCCGCAATTTGCGGGGAAGATGCAGGGCCGCGAGCAACAGGAAGAAGCCGCCGGCTTGCTGAAGAAAGAGTCCCTCGGAACTCAGACGATCAACGGCGTCGTGGCGGAAGGAACGCGAACCACCCACACCATCCCCGCTGGGCAGATTGGCAATGAAAAGCCTCTCCAGGTCGTTACGGAACGCTGGTATTCGGCGGATCTCCAGATTCTTCTGAAGAGCACGCGGACCGATCCACGCTTCGGAACCACTACCTACACAGTGACAAACCTCCAAAGGACCGAGCCGGCGGCGACATTGTTTGCCGTGCCGGCAGACTACACCGTGCAAGCAGGCGGGCGTGGCCCCGGCGGCCGTGGGCCTGCGGGCGCGCCGCCTATCGACTAACGAATGGAAACCTGGCTGGTGATTTTTTCTACCGGTTCAGGCTCAGCCGTTCAACGATCTTCTCTCCTGAAGACGGGACGCCCTTTCCGCATCTGCCCCCATCAATGCGGAAGGGGCGTAACCGTGTTTATAGGAAGTAAGAATTTAGGACGTAAAGAAGTAAAGAGAAAGAGCAAAGTCTGATCCTGCTCTGGTTCGAGTTTCGTCGCTGCGAATTGCATTGTAAAATACGCGTATGGATGAGAAAGAATTGTCGAAACAATTGGCGCGCGAAGGATTTGCCCACACTTACGTCTGGCAGGACCGTCCAGACACGTTTTATCCGGCACACACCCACGAAACCGAGACGGCACACATCATCTTGAGTGGCGAACTCATGTTAACTATAGGTGGCCGCACGGAGACGCATCGAGCGGGCGCACGCTGCGACGTACCCGCTGGTGCCGTACACACGGCGAAGGTCGGCCCGGCCGGCTGCCGCTACCTCATCGGCGAACGCTGAATCCAGATCCGCTCGTCACGCCGCCGCAACTTCCTCAGCCTTGTCCTGCAGAGTTTGCCGAACTTGTGGGCAAACAGCTGGTGCTGCGTGTGCTCCAACCACAGTTCGTTTTTCCCGCCCGATTTGGGCCGTGATATCATGCCGGGCCTATGCGTAAACAACATTTTTTTGTGAGACTGATTTCGCCCCGGCCTACGTTTCCCATGGACATGACGCCGGAGGAGAACTTGTTGATGCAGCAGCACGTGGTGTACACCCACGAAACATTTGCGGCCGGGAAAGTTTTGATTTTTGGGCCGGTGATGTTGCCGACAGGAGCGTTTGGCATGGCCGTCTTTGAAGCGGCGGACGAAGCCGAGGTCCGCGGCATTTTGGAGAACGATCCGACGGTGAAGGCTGGTCTAAATACGTTCGAAATACACGCCATGCGAGTTGGTGCCGCGCAAGGGATTGGTGCGGAAGCAAAAGCCTAAAAAAATCAGTGCGGGAGCGGGATCGGAACGCCGTGCTTGCTCTCCCCGTCCGTTGTGCCGCACCTCTCTGGCTTAATTCTTTTTCTGCGGTTTTTGGGGCTCGCCCTCCGCCAGCAGAATCCGCAAATCCCGCAAATTATTTCCGGTCGGCCCGGTTATGATCGTGTCGCCGAGCCTCGCAAAGTAGGTATACGAATCGCTCTCTCGAAACATATAGCGCGCGTTCAACCCAATGGCTTGCCCCCGCTCAAAAGTCTCTCCATCCGCCACAGCTCCCGCCGCAGGACTATTCCCGTCGACTCCGTCGGTGCCAGCGCTGAGTACCGCAATGTTTTTGCCGGCAATTTTCTTTACGCAAGCCAAGACAAACGCGGCGTTGCGTCCGCCAGTCCCTTTTCCACGCACCGGGGAGCTGACTTCGCCATCCGCAATCACCGCCACGGTCTGCCCAGGATTCGCACGGCGAATTTCTTCGAGTTGGCCCAACAAATACTCCGCTGCCTTCTCCACCGGCCAGTCGTCGGTACTGTTGTCGCAACACGCCACGAATCCCTTGGCCTCCGTCGCGTGATGCGCGGGATGAAACAGATCATCCAAGCCGAGCAGTAAAGAAAAATGCGCGTTGAGAAACGCAGCGTCGCCGTCCTTGGGCGTTTCCGGCATCTGCGCGTCATCCATCCAATGCAAGAGTGCGGCCGGCAGCTTGTCTCTTAACGCAAACTCGTCAATCACATGTCGAACATTGGCTATCGTGGTTGGGTCAGGCAGAGTCGGCCCGGACGCGAGCGCGGATTCTTTTCCGACGGGTACGTCGCTCACCGCCAGGGTAATTTTCGTGGCGCGCCCGCAAGCCGCGGCCAGCCGTCCGCCTTTTACGGCCGAAACATGCTTCCTTACCGTATTCATCGCCTCGATGGGCGCTCCACACGTCACCAGGGCGCGATGTAACTGCCGTACATCATCCAGTGACTGCCGTGTGTCCAGTGGCAACTCCACCAGCGCTGAACCTCCGCCAGAAAGCAGAAAAAACACAACCGTGCTTTCGTCACAGTGTTTCAGCTCCGCAAGAATCGCTTCGGCCGCCTTCCAACTCTCTTGATCGGGCGTCGGGTGTCCACCGACGAAGTGCTTCATGCCTGAAACGGTAGACAGAGGAGGGGTCGGCGCGGAGACAATTCCTTGCAATAGATATTCTCGTCCCAGCAATCCCGCGAATCCCTCGACCATCGCGTGCGCTGCTTTGCCGATGGCGATCACGCGCACGCTGGTGAACTTGCTCAAGTCCACCTCGGTGTTATCGAAACGCAGCACTGTTCCCTCGCGCTGCAGTTTCCTCTGCATCGCTTCAGGAATATCGATCGCCGAAATGGTTTCCTGGAAAATCCGGCGGGCGAGTTGCTTCAGTTCTGCCATGAGAGGGCCGCCGGCACTTTATTATTTCGCTTTCAATACTTCGGGATTCAAGATATTCGGGGGTTGCTTGCCTTTCAAAAGCGCCACGACATTTTGCGCGGCCATGCAGGCCATCTTTGTTCGCGTTTCGATCGATGCCGATGCGATGTGCGGCGCCAGAACCACGTTGGGCCGCTTCAGTCCGGGATGGATGGATGGTTCATTCTCAAATACGTCCAGAGCCGCTCCCGCGATTTTCCCGCTTTCGAGGGCGTGCACGAGCGCCGCGTCGTCTATCACCGCCCCGCGCGCCGTATTGATCAAGTACGCCGTCGGTTTCATCTTCGCAAATCGAGCCTTGTCAAAAAGCCCGCGCGTCTCCGGAAGAAGCGGAACGTGGATGCTGATGAAGTCCGATTCCGCCAGCAAACTATTCATCCCTCGATATTCCGCTTTCAGTTCCTTCTCAACCGCGTCCGGTGCCTGAACCGCATCCGCATAAATCACTTTCATTTGAAATCCGAGCGCCCGGCGCGCCATCGCTCTTCCAATCCTTCCGAATCCCACGATTCCCAGCGTCTTGCCCCAGATATCCGCGCCCACGAGTTGATCCAAGTCCCAACCGGTCCAATTTCCGGAACGCGCCAGCGTATCTCCTTCCACCAGTCGCCGCCCAACAGCCATCATCAGCGTCCAGGCAAAGTCCGCTGTAGTTTCATCCAGAACGCCGGGCGTGTTGGTGGCAGCCACTCCGCGCTTGGTGCAAGCGGCTACGTCGATGTTGTCGAAGCCCACTGCCACGTTTGCTGCAATGCGCAATTTTGGCGCCACGCTCAGCAATTCCTGGTTCACTTTCTCTGTCAGCAGGCAGACCAGTCCTTCTTTATCCTTAACTTTCTTGAACAATTCCACTTTCGAGATCCGCTCTGGCTTGGTCCAATACTCCACGTCGCAAAACGCGTTTAGAATTGTTTGCGCTGCGGGAAACAGCGGCCGCGTCGCCAGCACTTTCGGTTTCGCCATCGTTCTCCTCGCCCTGTTCTTTCGGAATTGGGAAAATCACACTAACACAATCTGCGGCGGTCCTCCCACTGGTTCGCTTGGATACGAAGACGCAAAAAAGGAATAAGGAATTTTACACAGAGAACACGAAGGAATCAGAGTGCACAGAGAAAAGCGCTGCCCTATTTTTGTCCTTGCGAACGTTATTGTTTTAGAGGTGGAGGCAGGCGCGTTTCGATTGTTTTTAGGCGTTCGGACACTTCTTGCATTAGGTGTTCAAGACGGTCGAGGCGCTTGGCTACGGCGCCTTGATCGTTGATTGCCGAGGCGTTTGACTCTTCCTCGCCTGCGGCTTCGCCGTGTTGAAGGTGTTTGTCGCCAGCGGGAGCTCTCAGCGTTTCGATTTGTGTCTTGATCATCGGAACCATCTCGATGCTCAAGTCGTTGCTCTTGAGGAGAGCTTCAAGAGCGGGCACAGCGCTGGCGTCGCCGCGTGCGCCGAGAGCGAAGACGGCGGCTATGCGAACGGGAAAGTGGGGCTCGCTGAGATAGCCGGCAATTTGCGCGGTGATTTCTTTGTTGTCTTTTTGCAGGCGAGCGAGGCTCGCGATGGCGGCGGTGCGAGAGTCGATAGGTTTGCCCGGCGCGGCCCATTCGCGGAGAAGAGGGACGGCTTTGTCGTCGCCAAGGCCGCCCATGGAACGCAGAGCGGCGTTGCGTAGGAAGCCATCGGGCGAATCGGCGGCAACTGCGGCATCGAGAGTAGCGAGAGCGCCAGGAGCTTTCAGGCGGCCGAGGGCTTGGAGAGCAGCAGCGCGGGCTCGGTAGGAATTGTCGTCACCGGCGATCGAGTTCAACTTGGCGACGATCGCGGGATCGTCTTTGAAATTGGCAAGAGCCGAGACGACGTGACTGCGAACCCATGGCTCCTTTGTGGAGTTGAGCGCGTCGAGGAGTTGCTTCGACGCTGCCGCGCCGCCAAGTTGGCCGAGAGCATCGGCAGCGTTGGCGCGGATGTTCCAGGTTTTATCGTTGAGAAGAGCGACGCCGAGTGCGGCGACGACTTCGTCATCGCCCTTGAGCTTGCCGAGGGCAGTGATGGCATCGGCGCGATCGGCGAATTCAGTGGCGTTCTTCAACTGATAGATCCACTCCTTTTTTTCTTTGTGGAAATCGACGGATTTTAGGACTTGATTGCCCTTGTCGAAAAGCACCAGGAGTGGTGCGGAGTCGGCGTGAAATGTGAAAGTCTCCGTGTCCTTCTCATTCGAGATGGTAACGGGGAAAAGTTTCGGGCCGGAGCCAGTGGTGATTTCAACGTCAGTAAGAAGATGGAACAAGCCGACGTGTCCTTCGACTTTCTGGGTCTGCTTCACGGTGAGCGCGATTTCGTGTTTGGCGTCGTCGTATTTGTAAGCGAGGTCGAACTTGGGAGCGCCAGCACCGTAGAGCCATTGATCGAAGAACTGGTCAACGTTGGTGTGCGTGGATTCTTCCATGGCTTTCGCGAGGTCGGCGGTGACGACGTTTTTGCCGCGATTCACTTCGAGATAGTGTTTGAGGCCGCGATAAAAAGCATCTTCGCCAAGCTGATGGCGAAGCATGTAGAGAACCCAGCCGCCTTTGGTGTAGGCATTGCCGTCAAATTCGCCGGAATCGTTGAAGTCGTGGCGGACGATGGGCTTTGTGTAGAGATTAGTATCTGCGAACCATTGGCGAGTGCTATTCCAACGCTCGGCATCGGCTTCGTCTTTTCCGAAGTGGGCTTCCGTCCACATGTATTCCATGAATGTAGCGAAACCTTCGTTGAGCCAGATATCGCCCCAGTCCTTGCAGGTGACCAAGTCGCCGAACCACTGGTGGCCGAGTTCGTGGGAGATGAGTCCGTCCTGGCCGGTGATGTATTCGGAGGCGAGCTTCGGATGTTGCAGAGAATTGCTGGTGTTGGTGGTGGCGCTGGAATTTTCCATGCCGCCGGCAACGAAATCATCGACCATGGATTGCGCGTATTTTTCCCACGGATAGTTGACGCCGAGTTTTGTGCTGAATAGTTCGAGCATCTGGGGTGTGCGCCCGTAATTGATGGAGAGGCGGTCGCCGCGTCCTTTGGGAGCGTAGTAGGTGACGGGCATGCCGCGCCAGGTGTCTTTCACTTCGTCTAATTCGCCGGCGACGACGGTGATCAGGTAAGTCGAGCTGGGTTGGGATTCTTTCCACGTCCAGGTCTTCATGCCGTTGGCGGCGTCGGTGACGCTAATGAGCTTGCCATTGGCCACGGTGAGCCAGTTGGCGGGGACAGTGAGTATCGTTTCGGTGGTGAGACGATCGTTGGGATAGTCATAGGTCGGGAGGTAGTAACGCGTGTCTTCGGATTCGCCTTGCGTCCAGATTTGCTTGGGGCGGTCGGGATAATCCTTGTCGGGGAGGATGAAGTAGAGGCCTTTGGTGGGCTTGGCTTCATAGCGAATGTTGATGTCGAACTTTTCTCCAGTGTGCGCTGCGGTGGCTAGCGGGATGATGAGCTTGTCGTCTTTGGTCTCGAATTTGGCGGACGATTTACTTACCGTGACGCTTTGGATGGTGAGTCCGGCGGAATCGAAAATGATTTTCGAGGTGGAATCGTGGAGAACGGTGAGCGTGTGAGTGACATCGCCGATCACTTTTTTCTGCTCAAGGTCGAAGCGCAGCGCGATGCGGGAGTGTTGCAGATCGTAGTCCCGGCTGCGAGCGTAAGGCTCGTCGGCGCGAAGTTGTAACGTGAGGAGAAGAATTGCTAGCACGCCGGCGACAACCAACGATGCATGGTGGCGAGTGCGACTAGCAACGATTCCTTTTACTGGCGATGGGAAGATCATTCGGATTCACTCCTCTTGAAGGTGTGGCCTGCGCGCTCGAGCGCGGAAATAGCCGGGTCCAGATTCTCGGAGGACACGAGCAGGTAATCGGTGTCGAAGGTCGCGATGGTCAGGACACTAACTCTTGCCGCGGCAAGGGGCCCAACGAGAGACGCGAGCACGCCGACTTCAGACAACATGAAAGGCCCGTGAACTTTGATGACACGCCAGCCGCCTTGAAACTGAAGACCGGCAGGAACGCGGGATTCTTCGACGATGACGGAGAGTTCGTCGCTGGTGCGGGTGATGGAGAAAAAAGAACCTTGCGTGGCCCAAGGGGGAAGCTGAGCACCTTTGGAGAGTCCGACAATGGCATAAGATTCCGGGAGAGTGGATAGCTGCAATCGTCGCAGGGAAAGTGTCATCGCTTAGAAGAGGCTCCTACCAAGGACCAAAATTGCACCTCGTGCAAACTCAGCATGGTCTCGCGAAACGCGCTGCGGGTCAAATCCGTGGCACCAGAGTGGCACCAGAGCTGGGTGAGAAGATCCACTTTTTGAGGGGCTTGAGCCGTGCGGTGGCGGGCTGGGGATTTGGTTAACAATAATCGGACCCCTCCCCCCCGGTTTTTTGTAAGTGTCATTTAGGGCCTGCGGCCCGCGAAACCTCATGAAAATCATTCAGAGGTAAGATCGCAACGGCCCGGAGCGGCGAGGTCGATGCAACAGTGGAGAAGTTGAGGCCGTGTAAGTGTCTGATCCGGAGCGTGCGTGATTGAGCGAATAATTGGGCGTCGTTGTTTTCCCCTGGGGGAGCGGCGATAGCCCGCGACCCTGGTTAAGGTAACCGCAGCACGCTCTCCGCTCCCGGCCAGGAGGAACTATGTCCTATAGGATAGCGGGAATTGATGTCCATAAAAAGATGCTGGCTGTAGTTGTGTCTGACGTCGAAATCGAAAGCGAGTACCAGTTTGAGCGGCGGATGTTTGGCAGCAACCCCGAACAACTGCGATCGCTGGCGGCATGGCTGCTGGAGCAAGAGGCCGAGGAAGTAGTCATGGAATCGACGGCCCAATATTGGAAACCAGTGTGGGGAGCGCTGGAAAGGTATTGGAAGCCGATACGCGAGAAGCGAGAAGGCGCAAGGCGGAGGTCCGGAACGTTGCATCTGGCGCAGGCGCAATCGAACCGCGGGCGGCGGGGGCGCAAGAGGGATTTCCCTGATGCCGAACGCCTGGTGAAGCGGCTGGTGGCCCGGGAATTGACTCTGAGCTTTGTGCCCGATGCCGAGCAGCGTCTGTGGCGGACGGTGACGCGGAGAAAGTACCAGTTGAGGCGCGATCGGGTGCGGCTGCAGAACCAACTGGAGTCTCTTCTGGAAGAGGCCCATATCAAGTTGTCCAGCTTGGTCTCGGATCTGCTGGGCCTTAGTGCCCGGCGTATGCTGAAGGCGCTCGCTGACGGGGAAACCAACCCAGCGGCTCTGGCCGCTTTGGCCGATGAGCGCTTGCGCGCCACGCCGGAACAGTTGTGCGACGCGCTCGGCGCGTGCACGGAGTTGAACGCTGTCTACCGGCGGCTGCTGAAGATGGCATTGGAGGAATTGCGATTGATCGACGAGCAGATCGGCCAACTGGACCAGGAGATGGCCAATCTGCTCAGCCAGCACCAGGATGCCGTCAAGCGGCTGGCGGAGGTGCCCGGTCTGGGAGTGGACTCAGCGCAGCAGATCATTGCCGAAGTCGGTCCTACCGCAGCGACCTTTCCCTCCGGGAAATGTCTCTCCTCGTGGGTTGGTGCTTGCCCGGGCGACGACGAGAGCGCGGGTGTGAACTACAGCCACCGCTCCCCGAAGGGCAACCGCCACATGCGGCGCTTACTCAATCAGGCGGCCAACGCCGCAGCCAGAACCAAAGGAAGCATCTTCGAGATCGTGTATCGCCGCTCGGTCCCGCGCCTGGGACACAATCAAGCCATCGGGGCGATCGCCCATCGACAGTGTCGGCTGATCTGGCTGATCCTGCACCAGGGAGTCCGTTACGAAGAACGAGGCCCAGCTGTCACCAAACAATCGAAGCAAAAGCGCACTGCGGAGAATGATCCGGCAACTCCGAAGCCTCGGCTATCGGATCGAACCACCGAATCCTCAACCCAGCCAAGCACAAGTGCAGTGATTTTTCGACCCAGTGTCATTTAGGGCCTGCGGCCCGCGAAACCTCATGAAAATCACTTCAGAGTTAAGATCGCAACGGCCCGGAGCGGCGAGGTCGATGCAACCAGTGGAGAAGTTGAAGCTGCGAGCCTGTCTGATCCGGAGCGTGCGTGATTGAGCGAATAATTGGGCGTCGTTGTCTTCCCCTGGGGGAGCGGCGATAGCCTGCGACCCTGGTTAAGGTAACCGCAGCACGCTCTCCGCTCCCGGCCAGGAGGAACTATGTCCTATAGGATAGCGGGAATTGATGTCCATAAAAAGATGCTGGCTGTAGTTGTGACTGACGTCGAAATCGAAAGCGAGTACCAGTTTGAGCGGCGGATGTTTGGCAGCAACCCCGAACAACTGCGATCGCTGGCGGCATGGCTGCTGGAGCAAGAGGCCGAAGAAGTAGTCATGGAATCGACGGCCCAATATTGGAAACCAGTGTGGGGAGCGCTGGAAAGGTATTGGAAGCCGTTACGCGAGAAGCGAGAAGGCGCAAGGCGGAGGTCCGGAACGTTACATCTGGCTCAAGCGCAATCGAACCGCGGACGTCGGGGGCGCAAGAAGGATTTTCCTGATGCCGAACGCCTGGTGAAACGGCTGGTGGCCCGGGAACTGACTCTGAGCTTTGTGCCCGATGCCGAGCAGCGTCTGTGGCGGACGGTGACGCGCGAGAAAGTACCAGTTGAGGCGCAACCGAGTGCGGCTGCAGAACCAACTGGAGTCTTTTCTGGAAGAGGCCCACATCAAGTTGTCCAGCTTGGTCTCGGATCTGCTGGGTCTTAGTGCCCAGTCGTATGCTGAAGGCGCTCGCTGACGGGGAAACCAACCCAGCGGCTCTGGCCGCTTTGGCTGATGAGCGCTTGCGCGCCACACCGGCACAGTTGTGCGACGCGCTCGGCGCGTGCGCTGAGCTCAGCGCTGTCTACCGGCGGCTGCTGAAGATGGCGTTGGAGGAATTGCGATTGATCGACGAGCAGATCAGCCAACTGGACCAGGAGATGGCCAATCTGCTCAGCCAGCACCAGGATGCCGTCAAGCGGCTGGCGGAGGTGCCTGGTCTGGGAGTGGACTCAGCGCAGCAGATCATTGCCGAAGTCGGCCCTACCGCAGCGACCTTTCCCTCCGAGAAATGTCTCTCCTCGTGGGTTGGTGCTTGCCCGGGCGACGACGAGAGCGCGGGTGTGAACTACAGCCACCGCTCCCCGAAGGGCAACCGCACATGCGGCGCTTACTCAATCAGGCGGCTAACGCCGCAGCTAGAACCAAAGGAAGCATCTTCGAGATCGTGTATCGCCGCTCGGTCCCGCGCATGGGACATAATCAAGCCATTGGGACGATCGCCCATCGACAGTGTCGGCTGATCTGGTTGATCCTGCACCAGGGAGTCCGTTACGAAGAACGGGGCCCAGCTGTCACTAAACGATCGAAGCAACTGCGCACTTCGAAGATGCTTCGGCAACTCCGAAGCCTCGGCTATCGGATCGAAGCGCCGAATCCTCAATCCAGCCAAGCACAAGTGCAGTGATTTTTCGACCCTGTTGCGTCTAAAGGGTTTAGTGCTGCTGTAGGTCCAGCCAAAACGGGGTGTGCGGCGCCGAGTAAATATTGATTCTAAATGAGTTGTGCGCTGGTGGCGCGGTAGAGATGGACGAGGTTGTCGAATGTTTGTAAGTGTTGCATCTAAAAGAGTTACAGATGGGCACGCAAGAACCCGAGAGCGGCCCGCCTCGGAAGGCGGCCCTTCAGTTTAGCTCGCTTATTTGGTGGAAGCGACCGAGCCGTTGGCGGCCAGGTAGTCGCGGGCGTGGGTGAGTTGTGGGAGATTGGCGTCTGCGGACTTCCAAGCGGAGAGGAAGTCGGCGTAGGCGGTTACGGCGGCCAGGACGTCGCCGGATTTCTCTGTGGCTAGGGCGATGCCGAAGAGGGGGAAGCCCGAGCGGGGCCGGTCGAGAAGGGCTTGCTTATAGGCGGACATAGCGTCGGTCCAGTTTGAGGAGGCGAGGAAGGCGGCGGCTTCGGCTTCGGCGGCGGGGCGAACGTAGGCAGGCGGTTCGTGGTAGCCGAGGTCTTTTTCTTCTTTCGCGGCTTGGGCGAAGAGTTTTTTAGCTTCTGCGTTTTGCTTCTTTTCCACGAGCACGGCGGCGCGCAATTCAAGCGACATGATGGAGAGGTTGCTGAGGAGAGGTTTGGTGTAGACGTCCGGCATCACGGGAAGTTTTGGCGGCGAGGCGTCGGAGTTGTTTTTGCTCTTTTGTTTTTTCTCTTTGGCTTGCTGCTCTTTGAAATGGGCGTTCGCTTTTTGGAGTTCGGCGTCGAAGGCGGCAGAGGCGGTTTCGGCTTGCGCCAAGGAATGATCATCGAGAGCCTGCATGCCTTCGGCAAAGTTGCTCAACTGGCGCTTGAGGAGTTGGAGGTTGGAGAGGGAGTCGGGAGGATTGCTGGATTGCAAAAATTGTGAGGCCGATTTCCAATCGGCGGCGCGGAGAGCTACGGGAAGGCGAGAATCGAGGCGGGAGATAGCGTCGCGCGTGGACCAGGGATAAAGGGTGTTTTCGAGCTGGCCGCGGGCATTGCCAAGTTTGACGGAGAGAACGGTGGCTTCGTCGAGTTGGCCGGCTTCAAGAAGATTGGCGATGGCGTACATGAGGTTGTGAACGTAGTTCCAATCGTCATCGACATCGACGTGTTGCGACTGCATATAGTGTTCGTCGACTTCGATGGAAGCGGAGAAGGAATTTTTGGCGCTGGCGTAATCGCCGGTGCGATAGAAGATGTGGCCGGGCATGTGGACCATGTGTCCGGAAGTTGGCGCGAGACGGCCAAGGATTTCGGCGCTGTGCAAGGCCTGCTCGGGATGGAGACTGGCTTCGACGGCGTGAATCCAGTAGTGATTCGCGGCGGAGTTTTCGGGATCCTGTTTCAGGACGCCCTGCAGGATGGCGATCTCTTCTTTTTGGCCGGCATTCGGGTTGCCGTCGTCGTCGTAGCCGTCGCCCACGGCTTCGGCTAGAAAAATCTGGGCTTGCAGGTCGCTGGGATATTTTTTGACGAGTTTGCGATAGACCTTGGTGGCCTTCGAGCCGCCGTTTCTTTTTCCATCCTTATCGGATTTTTCGGACGCTTCGATATAGAGGCGTTCCGCTTCGGTGACCTGTTTTTTCAGACTTACAGCTTTTGCGAGAGCCTTCTTGGCGTAATACTTGGCGTTGCTATGGGTGAAGAGTTCCGCGCGGTAGATGCCCCAATAGCACATGGCGCAGTTGGGATCGACGCGGACGCCTTGCTGGAAGGCGCGGACGGATTCGAAGTCCCAAAAGTCGTGAAGGAGGTTGAGTCCCTGATCGAACCACATTTGGGCTTCGGGAGTGGCAGTGACTTGGATGTGAGAGTTGCCGATACCGGTGAGTTTTTGTGGAGGCGGGAGTTTTTCGGGAGCGATTTCCTCGCGAGTGCCCATGGTGTGACAGGGCATGGCGTTTTGCGCGATTATGGGTTGCGCGTAGACAAAGCTCAGAGAGAATGTGAGCGCCAAGGCGGCCAGCATTCGCGACGGAATTAAAAGGCACGGGTTAGCAAGGGGCACAAGTTCCTCCCAGAGAGTTCTTCGCACAGATGTACATTCTAGTCGAAAACAGGAGAGGAGGGGATTGAAGGCGAGGCACGACTATTTTGAAAAGGAATTTGTTTGCTTGGGGAGGGGAGCGGCACTAAGATGCAGGCAATTTCCTTCCTGTGGAGGCATCCATGAAGCGCATGACGCGGTTGTTTGTTCTTCTTACTTTGGCTATTTTTGCAACTCGTCCGACGAGCGGGCAGCAGATTGGCAAATACGTGCCGATCCCCGCGGGTTCGGACGCTGACCATGCCATAACGGAAATCAATGCGGAAGCCGATCCGGCGAAAAGGCTGGCGCTGATCGATACGTTTTCGTCGACGCTCGGACAGGGCGACATGGCGATTCTGGCCGACGATCTTTACGTGAATTATTACATTGGGCAGAAGAATTACGACAAGGCGTTCGAATATGGAGACAAGCTGTTCGCGCTGGATCCGGACAGTTTTTCGAACGCGCTGAACATGGTTCGCGCAGCCAGCGAGAAGGGCGATACGGATAAGTTGATGGCCTATGGGGAGAAAGTGCCGGGGATTCTGCAACGGTTCAAGGCGTCGCCGCCACCGAGCGGGATGGAAGCAGACAATTGGGAGCGGCAAAAAGCCGCGACGCTTGAAAGCAACAAGGACAATATCACTTACGTTGAGCAGGCGATTTTTCTGGGGGTTTACCGCACACCGAACCCGGCGAAGCGGGCGGCGCAATTGACGCATTTTGCGGAACTTTTCCCTGCGTCGCCGTATGCAATTCAGGCGCTGGGAGTGGCGGCGACGTCGTATCAGCAAGCGCAAAATACGCCCAAGATGCTGGAAGTGGCTAACGGTGTGCTGGCCAAGGACCCGAACAATATCGGGATGCTGTTGTTGCTGTCGGATAACTATGGCGAAAAGGGAGAGCAACTGGATAAGGCGGAAGCATACGCGAAGAAGGTAATTGCGGTGCTGGGGACAGCGACGAAGCCGGAGGGAGTTACGGACGAGCAGTGGCAACAGCAAGTTTCTCTGGAGAAGGGACTGGCGCTAAGCTCGCTGGGGCAGGTCAACATTCAGAAAAAAGATAACGCGTCGGCCGCGGAGAACTTCAAGGCGGCTGCGCCGTTGTTGAAGGCGGATGAGAATAGCTACGGAAAGAATCAGTACCGGCTGGGATTTGCGCTGTTGAATTTGAAGAAGAATGCCGAGGCCAAAGAGGCGTTTACGCAGTCGGCGTCGGTAAACAGCCCGTATAAGGCGCTGGCGCAGGCGAAGCTGAAGACGTTTGATACAGCAGCGGCGGCGAAGAAGAAATCGTAGGGCCAGAAACCCACCGAAACCCAGCCGGGGGATACGGCATCTAATGCCGTGGACTCAATGGATTCGCGGCTGCAGGTAGGCTATACGAGAGACTGAGCAGCATTGGGCCGGCCTAGGAGAAAGAAATGTCTGAGATTGCAACGTTTGGAGCGGGATGTTTTTGGGGAATTGAGGCGGCGTTTCAGAAGGTGCCGGGAGTGATCGATACAGCGGTGGGGTACAGCGGCGGTGAGACCGAGAATCCCACCTATAATGATGTTTGCACGGATGAGACAGGACACGCCGAAGTGGTGCAAGTGATGTTTGATCCCGCGAAGGTGAGCTACGAGCAGTTGCTGGATGTGTTCTGGAAGGTTCATGACCCGACACAAGTGAATCGGCAAGGGCCGGATTTTGGATCGCAATACCGAACGGCGATTTTCGTTCATTCTCCAGAGCAAGAGGCCATTGCGAAGAGGTCTCGCGAGGCGCTGGAGGCGAGCGGAAAGTCGAAGCGGCCGATCGCGACGGAAATCACGCCGGCGGGGACTTTTTATCGGGCGGAAGAATATCACCAGAAGTATTTGCAGAAGCGGGGCGTGGCGTCTTGCCACTTTTGATTTACCTACATCAACAAAAGCTTCATGGCCGGGCGCAATTGCCCGGCTTTTTCTTGTTTTGGGGCGTGGGATGAAGAGGGCGTCAGACGCCTTCCCGATTCCGTTGGAAAGCAGAACAGGCTGTGGTGTAATGTCCCTCAGACTGTTCCCCAAGCAGGAAGCCCATGGATTGCCCCCAGTGCGGGTTGGCCAACCCGTCCGAACAGATTGCTTGCAGGAAATGTAACACTCCGTTGCCGGTATCGCCTGGCGGGGTGACCACTCCGTCGGCTGGCGCACGCTTCTTCCAGAAGCCGGACCAAACGATTACCAACGGAGCCGCGACCGGCGGCTCTCCATCTATTCCAGCGGGCGCAGGCCAAGCGCGCAGCCCGGAAGAACCGCTGCGGGTGGGCCGCGTACTCGGAAAGCGGTACGAAATTCTCGAACAGCTTGGCGCGGGCGGGATGGGGGCCGTCTACAAAGTACACGACCGCGAACTGGAACGGATCGTGGCCATGAAGGTGATACGGCCAGAACTCGCGCAGACCACCGAGGTACTCAACCGTTTTAAGCAGGAACTGATCATCGCCCGCAAGGTTACGCATAAAAACGTGAGCCGCATTTACGACCTCGCGGAAGCGGATGGCGTGAAATTCATCACGATGGAGTTTGTCGAGGGGAGGAGTTTGTCCAGTTTGCTTCAGGAGAAAGGCAAATTGGAGCCGAAGCAGGCCGCAGCCGTCATCGTGCAAGTGTGCCGGGCGCTCGAAGCGGCGCATGCGGAGGGCGTTATCCACCGCGACCTGAAGCCGCAAAACATCATGCTGGATGCGCACGACCGAGTGGTGGTCATGGACTTCGGCATCGCGCGCAGCGTCGAGATCGGCAGCATGACGCAGACCGGCGTTGTGCTGGGGACACCGGCATACATGTCACCTGAACAAGCCAAGGGAGAAGAGCTGGACGCGCGAAGCGACCTCTTCTCCGTGGGGATTATTTTTTACGAGCTGTTGACGGGCGGGTCTCCGTACAAATCGGAGACGGCGCTGGAGGCCATGTACAAACGGACCACGGAGCAAGTCCGCCCGCCGATTCAAGTGTCTTCGAAAATTCCGAAGCCGCTGAGCGACATCGCGGTGCACTGCTTGGAAATCGACAGGAACAGACGATACGCGAGCGCGGCGGTGATTGTGGCCGACCTTGAGGCGTGGGCAGGTGGCACGCTGGGGACGCGAGTCATCCTTCAGGGCAAACGGTCGCCGTGGGAGAAAATCGGATGGATCGGGCTGGCGGCGCTTGCCATTGCTGCGGTTGGAGTCTTCCTGTTTCGCGACAAACTTTTTTCTGTGCAGCCCGTTGCGCACCGCGAGATGTCCGTACTGGTGGCCGACTTTACCAACAAGACCGAGGATTCTCTTTTCAACGAGACGCTGGAGCCAGCGTTCATTATTGGACTCGAGGGAGCGCCGTTCATAAGGAGCTTCAGCCGAGGGACGGCACGCAGGCTCGCAGTACAATTAAGTCCGAACGCTAAATCACTGGATGAGCCGGTGGCGCGATTAGTAGCTACTCGCGAAGGCATCGACGTGATCATCATTGGATCGATCGCGAAGGACGCCGGGCAATACGCGCTGAGCGTGAAAGCCATCGATGGCATCACTGGAAAAGACATCGTGAGCAAGTCGGCGAAAGCGGACAAAAAGGACGTGCTTGCCTCGATCGGAAAACTTTCTGCGGATGTGCGCAGCGCGCTGGGAGATACTACGCCGGAATCGGTGAAGCTTGCCGCGCAGGAGACGTTTACGGCAGAGACACTCGAGGCGGCCCACAGCTATGCCGCGGCGCAAGACCTGCAGCAAAAGGGAAAATGGGATGAAGCGACCAAGGAATACCAGCACGCGACGTATCTCGATCCGGAGTTTGGCCGCGCGTTCGCCGGGTTGGCAGCCATGCAGGCGAACCTTGGCCGGCGCCAGGACGCTGAGAGAAATTACAAGCTGGCCCTGGCGCACATCGACCGGATGACCGACCGCGAAAAGTATCGCACTCGCGGCGGCTACTATCTTTTGATTCGAGACGCGCAAAGAGCGATCGAAGAGTTCACGAGCCTCTCGCAACAGTTTCCTGCCGATGCGGTCGCAGATTCAAATCTTGCTTTGGCCTACTTCTACAACCGAAACATGGCGAAGGCGCAGGAAATTGGACGGCATGCCGCTGACGGGAATCCCTCGAGCGTGGCGCAACGCTCCAACCTGGCGCTCTATGCGCTCTATGCCGGAGACTTCGCAGACGCGGCCAAGGAAGCGCAAGTGGCGCTGAAGCTCAATCCAAATTCCGAGGAGTCGATGCGCACTCTGGCGCTTGCGCAGCTTGGGCAAGGGCAGAACCAACAGGCGGGGGAGACTTACAAGAGTCTGGCTGCTCTGAGTGCCCGAGGAGCGTCCATGGCGGGTACCGGCCTGGCGGATCAGGCGCTCTATGAAGGGCGGACCGCGGATGCCGTGCGCATTCTGGAAAAGGCCATCGATTCTGACTTAGCCGCGAACGATAAAGCCAGCGCCGCGCGCAAGCAGGCCACGCTCGCGCAAGCCGAACTCACCCAGGGCCAGAAAGACGCCGCGATGGCCACTGCGGAAAAGGCCATTGCAGACAATCAGGACGACGGAATCGCGTTCCTTGCGGCAACCGTTTTCATTGATGGCGGAAAGCCCGCCCGGGCAAAGACTATCGCCGCCGGATTAGGCAAGCGTCTCCAGCCAGAGCCTCAGATCTACGCCAAATTAATTAACGGAGAGCTGCTTTTGAAGCGGAGTGATCCCAAAGACGCGCTTCAGGCCTTCGAGGAAGCTCAAAAATTCTCCGATACGTGGCTGGGAAGATTTTATTCGGGGCGCGCCTTGCTGGAGGCTGGGGCTTTTGCTCAAGCCTTATCCGATCTGGATGCGTGCCAGAAGCGGCGCGGAGAAGCGACTTCCGTATTTCTAGATGACGAGCCGAGCTTTCACGAGTTTCCAGCTGTGCTCTACTATCTTGGACGGGCAGAGGAAGGTACGCAAAACACCGCAGCGGCTGAGTCCTACAAAGCGTTCCTCGCGATAAGAGGTAAGGGTGACGACGACCCGTTAGTGGCGGATGCCCGTAGGCGTCTCGCAAACGCAAAATGAAATTCTGCCCCTAGTCATTGCTAGCGCGATACCTTTTCGGATGGAGGTGTGCACTTGCGCGACGCAAGTCAATCCACTCAATGGGTGAGCGGTCCGATGTGAGCTGTCTCATTGCGCTGTTACTACAAGGTCTACAGCCACGTTTGAGGGAGTGAAGTACCCACCGGGAGTTGTCAGGGGCAAATCTGTGGTTCCCGTCGCCGCCGGAACAAAGCTGATGGCTTGCGTGTAATACGCTCCTACACCGATCGAAGCAGGACTGCCGCTGATTGTCCCGATTGGGGTGTTCGTGCTCGTCACCGTTACTGGCACAGCCCCTGGCGCTTGCGGACCTAGAGGATAGCTATAATTGTAGGCGTTCAGAGTCCCCGGGCTGAGTAAGACGAGGTAGACCGTCAATATCGCGGGCGAGGAATTTGCGTTCACGACGAGGGTGCCGCCGCTCCCCGGCCAGTAAGACAAACCCGTGGGATATAACGTCAGAGTGAAAGTTCCGTCGTTGTACCCTGCGGCGGATGCCGTCAGGGTTGCGGTGATTGCGCCGGCACCGCTGAAGTTCTGCCCCTCGATATAGAAGGGCGGAATCACCAGACTGCCGCCTGTTAGCTGAAGTTTGATCTGAGCTGAACCGACTTTCGTGGGGTCAGCAGTCAGAAGGAAGTGCGTGGGATCGCTGCTGGTCAGCGTTAAAGTTTCGGCCGACGGGGGAGCAGCGCCAAGTGAGACACTGCCTTGGGCAATCATGTTGTTGCCAATCACAGGGCTGGTCAAGTTGATTGAAGGTGCCGTGACCGTCGCGGCGATTTGCACGGCAACGTTCGCGGGGGTGAAGTAACCCGTTGGCTCAGCGATAGTTAAATTGGTTGTTCCTGCGGTTGCCGGTACGAAGCTGATCGCCTGGGTGTAATACGTCCCGACGCCGATCGACGATGGGCTTCCGGTCAGAGCTCCGACGGATGTGCTGCTGCTGGTCACCGACACGGGCACGGCGCCCGGAGCTTGCGGCCCCAGCGGGTAACTGTAGTTGTAAGCGTTTAGAGTCCCCGGGCTGAGCAGCACCAAGTAGGCGGTCAAAACGGATGGAGCAGAGAACGTGGTGGTGCTGAGAGTGCCACCGCTCCCGGGCCAGAAGCTCAAACCGGTGGGGTACAAGGTCATGGTGAAAGTCCCGTTGGCATAGCCCGCGGAGGAGGCTGTAAGCGTCGCCGTAATTGCCGTGGTGCCGCTAAAGTTTTGCCCCTCAATGTAATACGCCGGGACGTTGAAGCTTCCAGGTGTCAGGGGAAGGGTGATGCTGACGGAGCCCACCTTCGTGGCGTCAGCCGTGAGCAGGAAATGGGTCGGATCGCTGCTCGTCAAGGTAATGGTCGGATTGGGAGGCGTCGCAGGCGGGGTTGCTCCCAGACTGATGCTGCCTTGAGCTATGAGATTATTTCCAATCACGGGTACGTTCAGATTGAGTGCGGGCGCGGTAACCGTGGTGACCATCTGCACAGCGACGTTTGAGGGGGTGAAATAACCCGTTGGTTCGGTTATGTTTAGGTTCGTTGCTCCTGCTCCTGCCGGTACAAAGCTGATGGCTTGCGTGTAGTACGTCCCGACGCCGATCGAGGACGGACTGCCGGTGACGGTTCCGACGGATGTGGCGCTGCTGGTGACCGCCACAGGCACCGAGCCAGTAGCTTGCGGGCCCAAGGTATACCCATAATTGTAAGCGTTTAGAGTCCCCGGGCTGAGCAACACTAGGAAAACGGTGAGGGTACTCGGTGAGGAGAACGTCGTTGTATTCAGAGTGCCGCCGCTATTTGGCCAATACGTTAACCCGGTGGGATAGAGAGTCATCGCCGTGGTTGCTGTGGCGTAACCCGAGGACGTAACGGTCAGAGTCGCGGTGATAGCCGTCGTTCCGCTGTAGTTCTGTCCCTCAATATAGAAGGCAGGGACGCTAGTGTTTCCCGGCGTTAAGGGGAGAGTGATGCTCGCCGTCCCCACTTTTGTGGAGTCACTCGTGATGAGGAAGTGCGCCGGATCACTGCTGGTTAATGTAATCGTCGGGCTTGGAGGCGTTGCGGGTGGCGGCGCGCCCAAGCTAATGCTTCCTTGCTCAACAAGATTATTACCGACCACAGGGATGCTTACGTTGATCAACGGCGACGTCACGGTGGTAACCAACTGGACGGCTACGTTCGCCGGCGTGAAGTAGCCTGTTGGCTCAGCGATGGTCAAGTTTGTGGTGCCAACGGCTGCCGGGACGAAGCTGATGGCTTGCGTGAAATAGGTCCCGACGCCTATGGAGGCCGGGCTTCCGGTGACCGTTCCAACCGATGTGCTCGAGCTGGTGATGGCAACAGGCACAGAGCCAGAAGCTTGCGGCCCCAGGTTGTAGCCGTAGTTGTAAGCATTCAATGTCCCTGGGGTGAGCAACACTAGATATACGGTTAAGGTAGAAGGAGCGGAGAAAGTCGTAGTCGCAAGAGTTCCGTTGTCGCTGGGCCAGTAAGTCAAGCCCGTCGGATAGAGCGTCAGCGTCGTGGTTCCATCAGCATACCCAGCTGCCGAGGCAGTCAGTGTCGCGGTAATGGCGGTCGAGCCGCTAAAGTTCTGACCTTCAATGTAATAGGTGGGGACGTTCGTGCTCCCAGCCGTCAACGGAAGCGTGATGCTGGCGGTGCCCACTTTGGTGGGGTCGCCGGTAAGCAGGAAGTGCGCCGGATCGCTGCTGGTTAATGTGATGGTCGGGTTGGATGGATTTGCAGGCGTCGCGGCATTGAGGCTGAGATTCCCCAGCGCGATCAGATTGTTGCCGACGATTGGAGCACTCAGATTGATGAGCGGAGCTGCGCCAACATTGATGGGCGCTGTAATCGCAGTGATTCCCGGCGATGAAACGTTGAGATTTGCCGTGCCTTGCGTAACACCGGTGACGGCGAACGTCGCCGTAAGCTGCCCTGACTGAACGGTAGTCGTCGCTGGCACGGTGGCAACGCTCGTATTATCGGAAGCAAGGTTAAATGTGATGCCTCCGGCAGGCGCAGCGGCAGAGATGGTGAGTGTGACGTTGACCGATCTCTGGGCGTTGACGCTAATGGAGCCGGGACTCAACGTGCCGGTAACGGTGACCGAAACGTTTGCGCTGTCCGGCGCAAATCCCGTGGCCGTGCCGTTGATCTGCGCTGAGCCTATCGCGCCTCCGGTCACTTGCGGATTTGCCGAGGGGATGAGCAAACCAGCCGGGACAAAAACGCTGGGCGTGACCGTAGCGACTGTTGCATTCGTGCTAGTGAAGTTGATTGTCAAGCCGCCTGCCGGAGCTGCGAAGGAGAGGCTGACAGGAAGGCTAGCGCTTTGTCCGGGTCCCAAAACAGGAATTGTCCCAAAGCTTATGAGATTGCCAGTCACTGCTAAGGGAGCCGTGGCATTGATGTATCCGTTAGCCGTTGCTGTTAACAGCAGGCTGCCGCTGGTAGCTCCGGCGGTCAGAGAAAACACAGCGGTGGTCTGCCCCGCGGCAATGGTCTGGCTAGCAGGAGAAATCGTGACGAGACCGCCGGGGCTTGCAGAAAGGCCAACCGTGACCCCATCACCGCCTGCGGGTTGAACAAGAGTGACCGTAGCGTTGAAGCTGCGATTGATCGCAAGAAGAGGACTATCTGGCGCTACGGTCATGGTGAGTGGGCTTACTACCACGGTGGCGTTGGTAGTGGGTAGGCCTGTGGCGGAAGCGGTGATATCCACACTTCCGGCGTTCGCGCCAGCCGTGATCTGTACTGGCGCACCCTGGCTACCAGCGGCAATTGTGACGCTTGCGGGGACGGAGGCTACCGTCGGGTCGCTGCTCGTTAGCGAAACGACTTGTCCTCCTGAACCTGCGGGAGCGCCCAGAATCACGTCCATCGTGCCGCTACCACCGACGAAAAGTTGGAGCGGGTCGGGAGTGAGTGTCAGTGCGGGCGGCGTAAGGGGATCCATCTCCTGGACTTGCGGATCAACACTGGTGACGTCGAGCAAGTAGATGACGTTTTGGGTTGTGGCATAGAAGATAAAGTGTGGAGCGCCCGTCGCCGGGATCACGCCGCGTCCCGTCGAGGCCTGATAGGAATAGGTGCTCGTTACCACTGTGCCAGGGGTGAGCGTATTGGTGCTTCCAGTGGCCTGATCCTGGGTAAAGGTAACGTTTCCAAGCGCATCGAAGACGGCGATCCCCGCCAAGTTGGTGACTTTGCGATCCATTGTGCCTTCCGCTGAACCAAAGGCGTAGGAGCCCACAATCGAGGAAGGTGCGATACCACCCGGGAAGTTGTGGACAAACCCGGTGGAGGCAGCCCCGTCGGGGGTCATGAAAAACGACTTGTTCGGGCCGATGACCTGCACCATAGGTCCCAAACTCGTCGGGGTGGTAATAGCCAATGGTGCGCGTCCTGTGGAATCGACAGCGAAGGTTCCAGAGTTTGCACCGGTGCTGTAGGTGCCGCCAAGGTCGTTATCGAACGAGAGGCTCCAGGCATTTTGGCTTGTGGAAAATGCACCCACCTGGGCGCTAGCAGAAATGGGAGCGGAGCTGACGCCGGTCACATAGCCTGCGCCGTTAAGCGCAAGAGAAGAGAAAGGCGCGACTTGCTGCTGGATGTCTCCCGCCAAAGGCTTGTTATTGGCATCGGGAAGCACAGCAGCGAAGAATTCCGATGAGCCGAGCGGATAGATCACGACATTCGCGCTGGCTAGAGTGCTGGACTGGCTAAATTGCTGAACACTGGGCAATTGAATCGTTCCACGGCCTGTGGCGTCGAAGGCATAGGATTCATTCGCTGGGAATTGCAGTCCAGACGCAGGCCAAGTAGAACCACCATCGATCTTCTGCGTATCGTTGTAGTCCCAGGAGCCACTCGTGACGGCGCCGCCCGAAGCATTGAACGAACCAAGCATGCCCCAATGGCCGATGTTTGCAAGGCTGGAAGGTGCGGAGAAAAGGAAAGCGTAAGAGCCACTCAGGCTTGGAGTTGCGAGGAACGCAGAATCCTGAACGTGGAGGAAGCCGGATCCGTAGGTCCCATTCTGCTGGAAATCGATGATGCGGCCAGCGCTGGAAACGCCGCTGCTTCCCGGACCGAGAACGAAGCGATAACTGGATGATCCCGCCGAGGTCGTGAGAACCATACATCCGCGCCGATCCGGGCCGACGGAGAATGAACTTTGCGCAGCGATTATGTTGAGATGTTGTGCGGCACCACCGCCTGTGGGGAGGTCCGCGCCGATATCCAACTGACCGGAAGAGACACCTCCGGCGCCGTCAACATTGATACTGCCGATGAGCGTTCGCGGCCCGTTCGCGTCAAACCCTTGCATCAAAATGACATATTGGCCGTTGAAAAGAGATTCCTTGCCAGTAGCGCAGGCCGCGCTGAAGGCGTTGACGGTAATGGAGTAGGTGAGTTGTGCCCCTGCGCTGAGCGAGTCGGTTGCGGTAACAGTGATGTTCCCAAACGTACCGACAGAAGTGGGTGTGCCCGTGATTGAGGGAGGATTAGTAGCACCGTTGAATGCCAAACCAGGCGGGAGAGTTCCCGTTTGTGTGACGGTATAAGGAGGTGCCCCTCCGCTAATCGAGAAGTTCTGCGAATAAACTACTCCCACAGTCGCGGCTGGAAGTGATGCCGGGCCAAGAGCCAATGGCGCCGCCGCTGGCGCTATTACGACGGTGTAGGTTTGCTGAGCGATTTGCGGCTCGGCGGAGGAGTCCACAGCGGCTATGGTAAAGGTGAAAATGGAGGCCGTATTCGGCGTGCCGCTGAGGACCCCAAGCGGAGAGAGCGTGAGGCCGACGGGCAGGGTACCGGAAACGAGTCCAAACAGAACTGTGCCGGAACCACCGGTGGCGGTGAAGGTTTGGCTGTAGGCGACGCCCACTTGTCCACCCGGAAGCGTAGTTGGTGCGAACGCAATCGGCGAAGCGACGGTGATGGTTACTGCTTGAGTTGTGGATACCGGAGGCGTGGAAGAGTCGGTGGCTTTGACGGTAAAGGTGAACGTGCCGAGAGCGCTCGTAGTTCCGCTGACGATGCCATTGTTTAGGGAGAGCCCTGCTGGCAGCGCGCCGGAAATAATTGAGAATGTGTACGGAGAAGCGCCTCCAGCGACAAAAAGTGGCTGGTTGTAGGCGACGCCAGGATTTGCCGTGGGCAAGACCTGAATGACGGTGAGCGGTGGCACCACAACCACGGTGAAATTGGCGGTAGTGGCGCGTGGCGGCGTGCTACTGTCCGTGACTTGCACGGAGAAAGAGGAGACGCCGATGGTGGTCGGAGTGCCGGAGAGCAAGCCGGAAGTGCTCAAGGTGAGTCCCGCTGGAAGCGTGCCGCTCGAAAGAGTCCAGGTGAGGGCGCCAACTCCACCCTTTTCCTGGAGTTGCTGGGCGTAGGGCACGTTGACCAGGGCCGTCGGGAGCAACGTCGTAATGGAAATCGGCACGACGCTCGCGGGGTAGAAGATCTCTGCGGGCTCGGTGGCAAGCGTCTGAGTATTGAAGCCCGGCGTGCCATTGTAAGCTCCGCCAGCGACTAGGACTGTGCCGTCCGGCAGCAGCGAGGCGGTAGACCCACCACGTGGGAATTGCATCGAGCCGGTGGGAGTAGAGGTGTCGGCAACAGAGTTAAAGGTTTCGGCAGAATTCAGAGCCGTCAGATTAAGGTCAAACCCTCCGTTCACGAGAATCCTGCCATCCGGCAGGAGCGTTGCCGTTTGGACTTCTCGGGCTGTAGGATTCAAAGTAGCTGCAGAAGTGGTAAAAGAACCGGAAACAGGGTTGAAGAGTTCGATGTTGCTCTCCGCGTTGTTAGAGGCGTCCACTCCGCCGACGATGGCAACCCGACCATCGGGCAAGAGCGTAGCGGTGTGCTGCGCGTGGGCAAATGCCATTGGCGAAGTTGGGGTGAAGGCCGAAGCTATTGGATCGAAAACCTCCGCAGACTGGTTGGTCCCACTTACTCCGTAACCGCCAGACAGCAAGACCTGCCCGTTGGTTAGAAGGGTTGCGGAGTGGAAGTCGCGTGCTGCGGTCATCGAAGTCGGCACAGCCGCAAACGTCAAGTTCCCGATATTAAAGAGTTCGGCAGAACTTAGAGGAATCTGCGTTGCGCCGTTCGTAAATCCGCCCGCTAGCAAAACACGCCCGTCGTTCAATAGGGTGGCGGAATGGCCAGTACGGGCCGAGTTCATCGCGCTGCCGAGCGCGGTGAACAGTCCAGTTGAGGGGTCATAGAGCTCAGCACTGGAAAGTCCCGCATCGGGCTGGTAAGCAGGAGCCGGACCCGCCGTAGCCGCTCCTCCGGTAATTAGGACACGACCGTCGTTCAGTAGAGTCGCCGAGTGGTAAACGCGCGCGGAATTCATGTTGCCAGTGGGCGTCATAGTGTGCGCGACGGGATCATATAGCTCCGCGGTAGCGACAACAGTAGTTGTAACGCCAGCGTCTATGCCACCGGTCAGGAGAACTTTGCCGTTTTGCAACAGGGTCGCAGTTGCGCCAATACGCGCAGAACTCGGCGTGGCGGTGTTGCAGAAACCTTCGACGTTGAATGCATTGGAGACGCCAGCGACGGTTCCCGCCGTGGCGGCGAGAGCAAAGCCGTATTGGCCGCGGTTGATGGTGAGGTCCGCGAAGGTGGCCGTACCGGTCGCGTCGGTGGTTTGCGTCAGAGTTCCGCCGAGGGTTGCAGCGGCGCAGGGCGGCGTGCCGCTAAAGCCCATGGAAACTGCCGAGTTCGGAATCGGTGTGTTGTTGGCGTCCGTCACCCGGACTGAGACGGGCGAACCGGTGAGCACCTGGCCTTCAATAGAGTTTTGCGGCGAGGCGATGAAAATGACATTGGCAGGCGGAACTGTGGCGGTTCCGATGGTGACGGTGTAGGACTGCGAAGCACTGTCCACTGGGGAGGCACTATCGGCGGCTGTGATCGTAAATGTGAAAGTGCCCGCCGCGGTCGGAGTGCCGCTCAAGGTGGCGGTCTGCGGAGGTACTGCGGCGAGGCTGAGGCCAAGGCCGGGAGGCAGCGCGCCAGCGGTAAGAGCGAATCCGACGGGGAGCAGGCCGCCAGTTGTCGAAATGTTGGCAGAGTAGGGTGTGCCGGCAGTTCCACCAGGCAGTGTGGTCGTAGAGATCGCAAGTGGAGCAGCCACTACCAGCGGCAACCCTTGCACGGCAGTTTGCGGCGGGATGGAAGAGTCCGTAACCACAACGAGTAGCGTGTACGTGCCGACTGCGGTCGTTGCACCGCTAAGCAGTCCCGTATTCGCGTTAAAGTTTAGGCCCGTTGGCAGTGTCGTTATATTTTCCAAAGCAAAAGTGTAAGGGGTGGTTCCGCCGGTGATGGGAAGCGCCTGACTGTAAGCAATGCCGCTGATCGCTGTGGGCATTTGCGTCGAGGTGAACCTCAGCGGGGACGAAGCTGAAATGATCGTCAGTGTGATGGACTGAGTTGCTGTCGCACCGCCCGTGTCAGTCACTTTGACGACGAAAGTAGAGGCACCAGCGGCAGTGGGCGTGCCGCTGATCGCACCGCCGGTTGACAGGCTTAGTCCCGCCGGCAGTGAGCCGGAGGAAACGCTCCATGTGTATTGACCGGTACCGCCGACGGCGGCCACGCTCTGGAAATAAGCAATTCCCACACTGCCGTGAGGCAAACCCTTCGTGGCAACTGCGAGCCCCGACGGCGGATTGAAGATGAACGGCGGAGCAGTGGTGACGCCGGTGATTTTGCGGACCCGACCGTCGAAGCGGTCGCCGGCGTAAAGATTACCCGCCGCGTCGAAAGCCAGCCCTTGGACCGTGTTGAAGGTAGCGCTGAGCGCGGGAACGCCGTCTACGGTTGAGCCGACGAAGCCGCCGCCTGCGATTGTGCTGATTGTCCCTGTGGCATCAACTTTACGGATGCGATTTGCGGAACTGATGTAAAGATTCCCGGACCCATCCACGACCAGGGCCCATGGACCGGGTACTCCAGCGCTGGTGGCTAGTCCCCCATCGCCGGAAACTGTGGATGTGCCGTTTCCGGCGACGGTTGTAATGGTTCCGCTAGTGTCTACCTTCCGCACACGCGAATTGGCCGAGTCGGCGATGAATAGGTTTCCGGCGTTATCTACCGCGAGTCCCCGAATTATTTTAAAGGACGCGGAAGTGGCCGGCCCTCCATCACCCGAGGAACCCTGCACGCCGGTCCCTGCGACGACACTCACCGCGCCCGTAGTGTCAAGCTTCAGCACTTGAGAAAGTCCCAATGGCGAAACGAAGTAGACGTTGCCCTGGCTATCCAATGCCATGTGGAAAGTGTTGGCGCTAGCCCCCGGTCCGCTGAATTGAGTGCTGATGATTCCGGAGGGACTGACCTTGTGTATGCGATCAGCTTCCGTCAAGAACAAATCGCCCGCGCCATCCGCTTGAACGTCCCCTGGATAGGTGATTGTCGCGGAGGTCGCCGGACCGCCATCGCCAGTGTACGCAGACGTGTACGGGGCTGTCAGTCCAGTTCCGACATAGGTCGTGATCGCCCCCAATGAGTTGACCTTGCGCACAAGGAAGTTGGCGATATCCGCGACAAAAAGATTTCCGCTCGGATCCACCGTCACGCTCGTCGGCGAATCCAGCGAGGCGGCTGTTGCTGTCCCTCCATCTCCTGCGTACTTGAATCGGCCGTTCCCAGCAACGGTGCTGATTGCTCCGGCGGAATCAATTCTTCGGATACGCTCGTTAGTTCCATCGGCAATGAAAAGACCAGAAGAATTAAAGGCCAAACCGCCCGGCTGATTAAACAGAGCAAGCGTGGCGGGCCCTCCATCGCCCCCGAATCCTGGGCTACCGTTGCCAGCCACGGTGCTAATAATTCCGGCGGCGTTCACCTTGCGAATCGCATGATTCTCCTCGTCCGCGATGAAAATGTCCCCTGAAGTGTCAAAAGCAACTGCCGACGGCGAGTTGAGCGTTGCGCTCGTAGCTGGACCCCCATCGCCAGAATATAGCCCGCCGCTCCCTCCACCCGCGACTATGGTGACGTTTCCCGCGGAGTCGAACCTAAGCACCTGTTGTAAGGAGTTGTCGGGGACGTAAATCAAACCATCGGGGCCTAACCTCAGCAGCTGGGGGGATCCGAGCCCGCTGAACACACCAGGAATATTGTTGAATGACATCGTGGAAATTATTCCCGAGGTGTTCACTTTTCGAATGGCGCCAAAGTAGTCCGCGATATAGAGATTGCCTGCGGCGTCAAACGCGATTCCGGCTGGATAGGTTAGCGAGGCGCTGGTTGCCGGACCACCGTCGCCTGCCTCTGCGTCCGCGCCGTTCCCAACCACGGTCGTGATGCTTCCCGCTGAGTCGATTTTCCGAATTACGTTATTGTTGCTATCCGCGAAATACAGTTCGCCCGCTGGGCTGAAGGCCACATCGGTTGGAGAATCGAGGCGAGCGTTCACCGCCGGCCCGCCATCGCCAGCATAGCCTTCAACGCCGGTGCCCGCCACGACGCTAAGGGCGGTTCCCGATAGTTTGAAAACCATGTTGTTAACCGGGTCGGCAAAATAAACATTTCCGGACTGATCGGTAGCGATGCCAGCCGTGGCGTAGACGTAGTCCGCATCCAACCCAATGGGCACCGAGGTGGCCAGACCCACCCCTGGGAAGACCCAGGTACTACCGACGACTGTGTTAATCGAGCCTGGGGCGGCATTGACATTGAACGAGGCGGAACTGACGGGAGCAAGGCTGCTGGCCGTATTCGCAGCGGTAATCACACGCACGTCGTCCGTGGCGCTCGAGACGGACAAGTGCAGCGTTACGGTGCGCTGGTCGGACGACAAAATGATCGTGTCGGTTGGGCTGTTCAGCCTGAGGCCACGACTAGATGTTGGATATACCGTGCTGGGCAAGCCCACGATTGCGTCGCTCGCATTCAAATTAGCGTCAGTTGCGATCACGCCCAGGACATTCGTCGGGAAAGTCACCTCGCCCGCCAGCAATTGCGACACGTTTTGCGAGATGCCGACAGGGTCGGCGTGAATGTAGTAGCTGTTAATCTGTGTTCCGGAGGCGATCGTGCCCGTAGTAAGGGCGGCGGCGCTCGAGTAGGTACCCGGCGCTGTGATGTCTACAGCCAGTCCAGTTGGCAAGGACTTGGCGAGTTCGCCAAACAAATCGATCTGCGTATCGCTTTCCAATGCTCCCTGCATCACCGAAGCCAGTGCAGCTATCGCCTGGATGGCTCCGGAAGTGCTGACGGAGGAAACTGAAGCGACCAAATTGAACCCTGTCCCAGCGCGATCTACGACAACATTCGAGAAGGTAGCTGTGCCGGTCGAGTCGGTCACTGCCGAGAGTGTGCCCGAGAGGATTGGTTGGTTGGCACCGGGTCCCGCTCCAAGTGTGACCGTCAAGCCGGATACTCCTATTCCGACGGTGTCCAGCACTTGCGCAGTGATGGCCGGGGAGATCGGCTGGCCTGCCGTGGTTGTCGTCGGTTGCGCCACAAATTTGATCTGTCCGGGTACACCTGTGGCTATCGAAGAAATCGTTACGGTATACGACTTCGGGGCGCTTTCGACCGGGGAGGCGCTATCGGCGGCGGTGATCGTAAATGTGAAAGTGCCCGCCGCGGTCGGAGTGCCGCTTACGGTCGCGGTCTGAGCTGGAGCTTCGGCGAGGCTGAGGCCGAGTCCTGGAGGCAGCGCGCCAGCCGTCACTCCGAATCCGACGGGGAGCAGGCCGCCAGTTGTCGAAATGTTGGCAGAGTAGGGTGTGCCGGCAGTTCCACCCGGCAATGCGCTCGTGGTAATCGCGAGAGGATTTGCGACTTGCATCGTAAATGACTGCGTCGCAGTTTGCTGCGGAACCGAAGAATCGGTGACAGTCACGCCGAAGGGGAACGAGCTGACGGTCGTTGCTGTGCCGCTGAAAGTACCGTTGGTTCCGAGGGCGATGCCTGTGGGGAGTGCGCCACTGGTCAAGAGGAAATTGTAAGGCGGAGTACCGCCGGACGCGGCAATGGAGGATGTGTATGCGGTGCCCGTGACTGCGGTTGTTAGGGTTTGCGCCGGGAAGAGCAACGGGGCGGCCGCGCCGGACACCGTTAGGCTCAGCGTGCCGCTCGTAGCGCTCTTCGCAGGGGCGGCGCTATCGACGACAGTTACGGCGAAGGTAAACGTGCCACTGGCGGTCGGCGTGCCTGTGAGAACGCCGGAGGGACTCAACGCAAGGCCCGGAGGAAACGTGCCGCTGGCGACCGTCCATGTGAGGTTACCGACGCCGCCAAATTCCAGGAAGAGCTGCGAGTACGACTGATTCTGGTTGGCGTTGGGGAGGGTCGAAGTCGTTATCGTGATGCTGGCGGGCGCACCGAGCGGATAGAAAACCTCGGAATTGGGAACGGCCACGGTCTGGCTGTTGACGCCGCTCGCGAGGAGAACCGTGCCGTCGGGCAAGATGGAATCGCGCATACCGGCCTGGGCAGCGGTGAAGTTGGCGGTCGTGCGGAAAGTTCCCGTCGCAGGATTGTAGACGTCGGCGTTGGTTCCGGCAGGCAGTGATGCTCCGCCCTGAATGAAGATGGTGCCGTCGTCAAGAATGGTGGGAGCGTAATGGCCGCGAGGAATGGACATGCTGCCGGTCGTGGTGAACAGGCCCGTTGATGGATCGTAGAGTTCGGCGGTGGCGGTTGGCACGGCGGCCCCGTCTCCTGGTACGAGCCCGCCGGCGACCAAGACTTTGCCGTTGTAGAGCAGGGCGGAGGCGTGATTGCCGCGAGCGGTGGTCATGCTGCCGGTTGCGGTAAACGTATCGGCGAGGGGATCGTAGAGTTCGGCGGAGGCGAGCGGGTTGTTGTTCGCATCGAAGCCGCCGCTAATCAGAACTTTGCCGTTGGGGAGAAGGTCCGCGTGCTGAATCTGGCGGACGGTAGTCATTGTGTGAGAAGTAGCAGTAAATGTGTTGGCGGCGGGATCAAATATCTCCGCGCTCGCAATCGTTGTGGTGTTGGTGTTTCCGCCGGCGATCAGTACTTTGCCATTAGTAAGAAGAGTGGCGGTGTGCTCGGCGCGCAAACTCGTCATGGGGGCGGTCAGCAGCGTGAAGACATTTGTTGCTGGATCAAAAAGCTCGGCGCTGGAGACGACGCCAGCATCGTTGAAACCACCGGCGACGAGGACTTTCCCATTCTGCAACAGAGTGACGGTGTGATCCACGCGCGCGACATTCATCGGACCGGCATTGGTGAAGGTATGCGCAAGCGGATCATAAAGTTCCGCACTGGCCAGGGCTCCCGTTCCATCCGGGTTCACCGCACCGCCGGTAATCAGAACTTTCCCGTTGGGCAGTAAGAGAAGAATGTGATTGTGGCGCGCTGTGTTCATGTTTCCGGTTTCGCAGTAACCTTCCACGTTGAACGGATTCGATATTCCGGAAGAATTGGCGACCGTTGCGGCGAGCGTGTAACCGCGCTGCCCGTGATCGATATTCAGGGTGGCAAACGTGGCGATGCCACTGCCATTGGTTGTACCGGTGAGCGTTCCCGAAAGAGTGGCGGTGGGGCAAGCTAGGTTCGCGATGCTCATCGCAACCGCGATGTTTGGAACCGGCGCTCCCGTTACGTCGGTCACTTGCACCTGGACGGCGGGCGAGATCGATTGCGAGCCGACCGCGTTGCTAGGCTGGACAAGAAAAGCAACTTGAGCGGGTTGATTGACGCTCGTCGAGATGACAATCGTATAGGAAGCGGTTGCGAATACGCCGAGGGAATCGCTGACCATTACGGAGAACGAATAGGTTCCTGCCGTAGTGGGGATGCCGCTGATGACGCCGGTCGTGCTTGAAAGCGTGAGACCCGGCGGCAGGGTGCCTGTGCTTGTCCAGGTATAGGGTGGGAAACCGCCAGTCACGGTGACAACCTGGGTGTATTGCGCGCCAGGGGCAGCGTTTGGCAAGGCCGGGGTGGTGATCGCGACCGGCGGAGCAACTGTGATTGAGAACTGGCGCGAAGCTATGTGCTGCGGCGTTCCAGTATCCGCAACCTGAACCACAAATGGGAAAGTTCCCACAACGGTAGGAGTTCCAAAAATTATTCCCGCGGCACTCAGGTTCAATCCCGGCGGGAGCGATCCTCCAATGAGCGACCAGGCATCGGCACTTACTGGTGGAATGCCGCCCAGTGCGGTGAGCGTGGCGGAATACGGTTGCCCAGTTACAGCGGAAGGCAGAGCGGCCGTGCTGATAAGCAGCGTGATCGGCGGAGTTGTGATTCCTTGCTGAACGTCAACGGTATTGACTGCCTGCGCGGCCACGACAGGACTGAGATTGGGAAGTACCACGTTGGCGAGCTGATCGATGGTTAGATTCGCGCGGAGTGTCACCTGCAACGTATCGCCGGGAGCGATGGAAAATGTCGGATTGTTGATGGCGCTGTTGAGAATCGCCGGATTTCCGAGTTGGCTTGGGTCGGTAACGAAAACCGGATTGTCGATGCTTGCGACAACCTCGTTATTGACCTGGCCGCCATAGGTGCAACCGTCCGTCGGACTGACGCCGGGAGTGAGGTAAGTCTTTGTCAGGATAATCTGGAAAATGGCGCTGGCTGGCAAGGGACCGGATTGGAAAAGCTGAAGCTGGTAGGTCGCGCTGGTGTTGCCCTCATTGGTAATCGTGTAGTTAGCATCGCTGACGGGCGTATTCAGTATGGCTGGATTCAAAATTGCGGGGTTGGCAACGGCGTCATTCAGAATCGCCGGATTGAGAATCGCCGGATTGAGAATGGCGGGGTTCAGGGCCACGACGAAATTCGGATTCAGAATGGCGGGATTCAAGATCGCGGGGTTGAGGATCGCGGGATTCAAGATCGCCGGATTCAGAATGGCGGGGTTGAGGATCGCCGGATTCAGAATGGCGGGGTTGAGGATCGCCGGATTGAGGATGGCCGGATTGTAAAACTCCTGCGACGAGATCGATCCAGATCCAAAGGCGGCGTTATCGGGATCGGCGAGCGCGGGGTTCGTGGGGTCGGCGTTGAAAAGGATGGAGGCAGTCAGAGGAGGCTTCGCCCCGTCCGCTTCCGCAGCATCGACCTCAAAGGTGGGGAAGAGCACCGTGCTGCCGCCGCTGGGGGTAAGAAACACAGGGCGCGAAGCGGAAGACAAAGCTGGGATGTTGACCGTAAGCGTGTTCTGCAAACTGAATTGCATGAAGGAAGCTTGAGCGCCCGCGGGTTGCACCGGAATCGTGAGCTGAAACGTTCGCGAATCATTGGTTTCATTCCGCATGACCAAGGAAAATTCGCGTGGAATAGGCTGGCCGTTAGCTTGTAGTACGGGCTTGGCTGTCTGCGGCGAGGTGAGGATCAGTCCGTGGCTGATCGCGGAAGTGTAAATGTTCTGGTTCCGCATGCCCGAGTACCCCGAAACGCAGGCCGGCGGGGTTTTGGTCGGATCAAACTTGCTGGTGGGACCAATGGACGCAGAGATTGGAGGAGTGTACTTGTCCCAACTGACTCCATCGGGAGGAGGCAGCACGTCGCGGTTGTCCGTCCACGTGGCGTGGAAAACAGGGTTCGTAGTCGGGCTGGTATTAAATTTCCAACCGTCGCTGCTGCGCGAGTTGTCCGGCACCATAGCTGGCGCACCAGCGACATCAATGTAATCTCCCATGAACGGCGCAGTGCCTTGCACGAACATTGGAAGGTTCGGAGCGTTGAATTGGGCCTGCTGGACGTCGGTGCCGGGAGGGATGATTCCGTACTCATAACGCGAAACACGGAAATGAGTAAAGCTGGGAACATCCAGATTCCAAGAGCTGGATTGCGGGGCACCTTCTGAACCAATGATATCGAGGGTGTGGCGACGCACAGTTAATGTGGAGTCGTCCACGTAGGGGGTAAAAACGGACATCGGATTGGTCAAGAGTTCGCCCGCAAACTCTCGTAGTTCCGTGAACGGATTACCAATCGGACAAAGTGGCGTCAGCGCTGGATCACAGGTCGGTTCCGGAGCAGGGGTGAGGGTGCCGCTGGTGTGGTCCTGCCGAAGGTCATAGTACGTCAGCATTAGTTTTCCGGCGTTGAAATTCAGCGTCGGCATGAGCTGGCTCCCGCGGTCGGAAAGATTGGTAAAGGCATCTCCGTAGTCGTCGTAGACAGCGCCGGAATCAATTTGCTTGAACCGCGAACTCGAACATTGTTCCACGCGATTCATGACGGTCATCGTGATCCTGCCGTCGCCATTCTTATCGCGCTGGGACCAGGCCAAGTAGACGCGCCCGGCATTGTCAACTGTCAGCCCGGGATACCCGTTGCTCCGAAACGAGGTACCTGTTTCTCCCTGATCAAAGGGGCAACCCACGCCGGTGGGCTTTTTGTTGCACGAAAGTGGGAAAGCCACCGCCGGTTCTTGCTCGTCGAAGCTGAGGCCGCCGTCGCTCGATTTGGCAATCCTGATCTGGTTCGCGTCGTCAGGATCCCCAGGCTCGGCGAAGACGCGCCAAGCGACGTAAATTTTTGCGGGCTGGTTGGCAGGTACGCTGGGATCGATGGCGATGACTGTGCCCTGGCCCTCGGCGTCGGGCTTATTGGCGGGATCGTCATTCTGGTTCAAAACGATCGGCTTGCTCCACGTCACACCGCAATCCGTGGAACGTCGGAATAGAATTTGTGAGTTCTGCACGGTGCCGACGGTCGTGAAAGCGGTATAGGTAACGTAAATCGCGCCAGCCGGAATCTTTTGCGTGACGTTCGTGCCGTCTTCATTCGCATTGATGGTGCAGGTCGCGTGGCTTCGCGGAATGTCAACGGCCACCCAAGGCTTGTCCAGAAATCGGTTCGTAGATCCGGAATCAATGACGCGCGTGTCGATGTACTTTACCGGGTCGCGTGGCGCGAGATTCGTGAGCGCGCCATTTTCGTTTGCAGCGTCTCCGTTCTCCTTGTTGTTGAGGTCGATAAAGCGTGAAATGAAGACTTTGCTCAGGGGGCTGGAACCGCGGTCAAATGCAATTCCCGTGAGAAAGAAGAGTCCGTTGGAGCCTGCTCGAACGAGCGGGTCGGCGGCAGCCTGCCGGCCATGAATGGGAGAAGCAAGACCTTCAGGGGAACCATCCAGAGGAAAACCCGGCAGTAGAGTGCTTTGCCACGTCTGACCGCCGTCGAACGATTTATAGATTCCGAGCCATGCATCTCCGCGTTCATCTATACCTAAGAGCCCGGGAAGATCGACACTTCGATAGTCATTCGAGGCGCCAAAGAGGTGTGAATTGTTGCGAGTGGAAACGGCGAGCGAAGGTTCATTCTGCCGCTCTAGAAACGGATCCCCGTTGGTCCAGCCCGTGCCGGAAACCATGTTGACGTTTTGCCCGGCCGACTGGGCACTCGCAGGCCCACTCGTCACCGCCGCATAAACAAAGGCGAACAGCAGGAGGGGAGCTAGAAGCCGAGTCCGTGAAAGGTTTCCTTGGCGGGAGTGCAAGGCGAACCGAGTGCAGGTGGGGATGCACACATGGATACCTCAAACTGTTTTTACGAAGGGCGCTTCTGCAATCCGGGACATAGGATTGCTTTGCATCACGTACAAACGTTCCAGCCACCTGGTGGTTCACTAGGAAGGAAAAGGAACACCCGGCCTTCGCGTGGCAGTTAGTTTCCCCCCATTGGCACTTTTCGTCAAGTGGCTGGCTTCGAGGGGAAGGACCTCACACATGCAAACACAAGGGATAAAAATGGCGGAGAGGGTGGGATTCGAACCCACGGTAGGGGTTAACCTACACACGCTTTCCAAGCGTGCGCCTTAAACCGCTCGGCCACCTCTCCCGCGACCTACGCAACCCTACCAATTTAGCAGAAACTCTCCTCCGGCGCACAATTCCCCGGCTTCGCACATTCTTTTTCCTCTGCTAAACTGTTATCTGCGGTTCCGGGATAGTGCAATCGGTAGCACATCAGCCTTTGGAGCTGAGAGTCCTGGTTCGAGTCCAGGTCCCGGAACCAATCTCTTCTTTGCCCCTTCGCAGGTATCGCGAACGTCGGCAGACACAAAAATACTTAGCGCCGAACCACCAATCACGATTCAATGGAAAAATTTTCGCAATCAGTTCCCTGCGGCGCTCTGGATGATCGACCGGATGAAGTCCGCCTCGTCCTGCCGGTACGGCTGGCCGTCGTACCGGAATATTTCATGGAACCACACAGCGGGTTCGCGATTTACGTAAGGATTCTTCCAGGAGTCCCACGGCAAGTACGTCTGTGTTTTGCCGACGACGAGCCCCCAATTGATTGCCGCTACGTGGTACTTCTTCGCGATCGGCAGCGTCCCCTGAAACGTGCTTCCATTTCCACGGGCCATATATTCCGTGCAGAGAATTGGGCGATGATACTTCTGCAAGGACAGCACGCGTTTTTCAAACACGTCGGGCCCGTCATAGCTGTGAAACGAAATCACGTCAGACAACGCCAACTGGAATCGCTCCATCGGATCGAGCTTCTCGATCGAAGACCAGTCCCCTTTCCACACGCCGCTCGTGAGAGGCTGCGAAGCTCCCGCCTCGCGGGCCCAATCGAACACCCGCGGCAATAGCTCGAGCACCAGCTCTTCTTTGTTCGGCGGCTCGGAAGCCGCATAACTTCCCTCGTTCTTATTGTCCGGCTCGTTCCACACGTCCCAACCCAGAATCCTCTGGTCCTTCGCGAAGGCTCCCACCACTCCTTTCACATACGCCTCGAGTCGCGGGTATTGGCTGGGATCTTTAAGTGCCGCAGCTCCCGGACTTTGCACCCACCCCGAATTGTGCACGCCAGGCTTCGGCACGCGCTGTTTTCCCAGCTTGGGATTTGGATCCCATACCGAATCAAAGAGAACAAAAATCGGTCTGACCTTGTGCTTCTGCGCGATGTTCAGAAATGTGTCGAGGCGCTTCTTAAATCCCGCCGGATCCTGCTGCCAGAGCAAGTCGTGCAGAAACACCCGCATGGTGTTCAACCCTAGCGATTCAGCCCAACCCAATTCCTTGTCGATGCGCTGCGGATCAAAACTTGCGGCTTGCCACATTTCCAGCTGATTAATCGCGCTGGATGGAATGTAATTGCTCCCAACCAGCCACCCTTGCCGCCCGTACCACTCGTTCGCTGTCTTCTCCGTCCAACGAGCCGTTTGTGCTTCCGAAGAAAGCACAAACCCCAGAGCGAGCACGATTACCGCGAAAGAGCGCTTCATAGGAATTCTTCAACTCCGTTTCTTGTTGTGATTACGATCGCTCGCAAGCCCCCCCCCGAGTCCTAGAGTGCTCCTGCATTTTGCAACGCCTCTTTCATCCCTGCCCAACTCTGTCGCGTGGATTCCTCAGGCGTGCCCGCGCCGTGCCAGTGCGTTTCCAGGCTTACGCCGAGCTTGTATCCATCATGCTTCAGCGCGGCGAACTGCCCCCTCCAATCAATCAGGCCGCGGCCCATCGCCGCCCATTCGTAGTCCTTGCCGTCCGCCTTTTTCGTGACGTCCTTGCAATGGCAGTGTCCGATTCTCTCCTTTAGCAGCAGCGCGTATCCATCCGGGTAAGGAATTTCGCCGCGCGAGGCAGCGTTGCCCGGGTCCCAGTTCAACAAGAGATACTCCGTTTTCACCGCATCGAGAACTTTCGCCGCTTCCGCCGCCGTGGCCGTGTTGCACGCAGGTTCGTTTTCGAGCAGCAGCGTCACGCCTTGCTTCCCTGCCAGTAGCGCATCCGTGAGCAACCTTTCGTTCATTCCCGCTCGAAACGGCGCCGGCTCTTCAAGACGCCAAAAATCGAAGCAGCGCACGCGATCCGTTTGAAACGCTTTCGCCAGCGCGATGCTTCGGTCGAGGACCTCGCGCTGCTGTCCGAAAGTGAAATCAGCGTTGAACTGTGCCGCCTTTGGGCTGAATTTCGATTTCGGTGCTCCGGGCCAATCCACTTTGAAGAGAGGGCTGGCGATATCCGTCACCCGCAGTTTGTACTTTTCCAGAATCCGCCGCGCCTCGGCAATTTCGTTGGCATCGAGATTCAGCAAATTCTTGTTCCACATGCCACGCAGTTCGATCCACTCCAGTCCAAATTCATGCGCGATCACTTCGCAAGCCCGCCCGAAGTCCTGGCTCACCTCATCGTTTATGACTGCCACACGGAACGCAGAACTCATACCTTAAGCCCCAGCTTTTCTTCGACATATTTTTTGTTGATGAGCGCCGATTCCTTGGGCGTACGAGCTTTGTCCGGCACAGCGTCCAGCTCAAGAATCCCCCAGCCGCGAAAATTCATTTTGCGAAGCGCGTTCACAACTCCTGGAAGATCGACCGCGCCTCGTCCAAGTTCCACAAAGCGATACCCTGCTTTCTCGCCCGCGCCGCCGAGCCGCTCGACATCCTTCAAATGCAAAAAGAGCAACCGGTCGCTGTATTTCTCAACTGCCTTCACTGGATCCCCCCCGCCTTGAAAATAATGCGCGACATCCAGTTCCAGCTTCGCGTAGCGGGGATCGACCGCGGCCATGATTTGCTCGACTCCTTCCGGAGTCTGCCCCATGGCGCCCATGTGGTTGTGATAGCCAAGCTGCACGCCTAAGTCGGAGGTTCGTTTTCCGAGCTCCGTCATCAGCATCCCGAGACGCCTGTAGTCCGCCGCCACGATCGCGCGATCTTTCGGTCGCTCATCGATAATTTGAAGATACAGCCCGCCCGCATCGCGAAGGAATCTCGCGTTCGCCACATGTTTCTCGAGTTCGGATTTTTCGATGCCGGGGTCAATGCTCAGGTTTCCGCTCGAAAGGGCAATCATCTTGAGATGATGTTTATCCAGCTCTTCCTTTAGCGCCGCACCGCTTCCAAATTCCTGCACGCTGTTCGCACGAGTTTGAATTCCCGTGAAGCCTGTGGACGAAATGTCCTCTATCGCTTGCCGATCGTTGCCGCCCCAGGTTATGGCCGCATAACCGATGTGCAGTTCGAATGGCCCCGGTGGGATTGGCCTTGCAAAGTGCGATAAATCGACCGGAGGATAGAGCCGCTCCCGCGCGGACACCAAACCTTCGGGAAAAGCCGCAGCTACTCCCAAAGCTCCCAGTCCCGCAAGAAACTCCCGCCGTGCTGTCCCTGATTTCATCGAATCGCCCCTGCGCTTTTTGTATGCGCACAAGATACCGCAACCGCCTGCTTCTGCACAGTATTTCAAGGGAAAAATTGGCGGTTGGACACGAAAGGCCGGATCGGGGTTTGCCAGCGGGACGGTCAAACACTATGATTTTAGCGAGGTGGAGCCGGTCGTTTCTAAACGAGCGGCTCGAGGTCTTGATGTCCCAGGAAACGCAGCAAACTCATCCGCACATCAACCCCTGGATCATCGCTATCTCGGTCATGCTCAGCACCTTCATGGAGGTGCTGGACACCACCGTCGTCAACGTCTCCCTCCCTCACATTGCCGGCAGTCTTTCAGCCACCGTCGACGAAGCGACCTGGACGCTCACTTCCTACCTCGTCGCCAATGCCATCATCTTGCCTCTCACTGGCTGGCTCTCCAATTTTTTCGGCCGCAAGCGCATGCTGATGCTCTCCGTCACCGGCTTTACCATTGCCTCTTTCTTGTGCGGCCTCGCTCCGAGCCTTCCCTTCCTCATCGTCTGCCGTGTGATTCAAGGCGCCTGCGGCGGGGGTTTGCAGCCCATCTCGCAAGCCATCCTTCTCGAATCCTTCCCGCCGGAAGACCGCGGCAAAGCCATGGGCTTCTGGGGACTCGGCATCGTTGTTGCTCCCATGCTCGGCCCCGTTCTCGGCGGCTGGCTCACTGACAGCTACTCCTGGCGCTGGGTCTTCTACATCAACGTGCCCATCGGCATTGCCTCGATCGTGATGACCTCGGTGTTCATCTTCGACCCATCGTATATCCGCCGTGCTTCGCAAAAAATCGACTACTGGGGCATTGGTCTGCTGGCTGTGGGGATCGCCACACTCCAAATCGTTCTCGATAAAGGCCAGGAAAAGGATTGGTTCGGCACCGGCTGGATCACCGCGGTCGCCATCATCGCCGCAATTACGCTTATCGGTTTTCTAATTTACGAGCTGCGTATCAAAGATCCTGTCGTCAATCTGCGCGTCTTCAAAGACCGCACCTATTCCACGGGCGTTTTTCTCATGTCGCTGCTCGGCGTTGGCCTCTATGGCACCACCGTGCTCATCCCGCTCATTCTCCAGACTTTGCTCGGTTATCCGGCCGTACGCGCTGGAATCGTCATGGCGCCTCGCGGACTTGGCTCTTTCATCGCTATGCCGGTCGCCGGGATCATCATGGCCAAGCTCGACCCCCGCAAAATGCTAACGGCCGGATTAATCGTTTGCGGATGGACACTTTTCCAGTTCTCGCGCTTGAGTCTCAGCGCCGGCTTCTGGGATTTCTTCTGGCCGCAGCTGATCATGGGCCTCTCTCTCGGGCTTATCTTCGTCCCGCTTACTACCATCAGCATGGCTCCCATCCGTAAGGAAAATATGGGCAACGCCACCAGCCTCTTCAACCTCGTGCGCAACCTCGGCGGCAGCATCGGCATTGCCGCTGTCAGCACCATGCAAACGCGTTTTCAGCAGCGGAATATCGCCCAGCTCGGCTCCCACGTGACACCCTACAGCATCAGCGCGCGAAATATGATGAATTCCATGCAGGCTATGTTCAGGTCCAGTGGATCGGATTCGGTCATGGCGAACCGTCAAGCCCATGCCGCAATGTTCGGAATGGTCGAGCAGCAAGCCAGCATGCTCGCTTACAACAGCATCTTCTTTATTTTGGCGGGATTGTTCGTTCTGATGCTTCCGTTTATTCTTCTGATGCGCCGCCCCCAAGCCAAAGGCGGCCCCATGTCCGTGCACTGAAGTCCAGATGCGGCACACATTCGCGTTCGACGCACAGGTATCCTCGTGCCTACCTCGCGAAACCAGCTAGCTTGCTCTGTCTTTGATTCTTGGCGCTGTGGAACTCTGCGCCTCGGATTACGATTTACTGCTCCGGATCGTACGGAATCGGCCCGGTCAAGGGCTCCATGATCTCTTCGGTCGAAACTCCCGATTCTTTCTCCGCTGTCTTATCCAATTTCCGCTGCACGCGCTTTTCTTCCTTCATTTTGCGCTTTTCCATTCGCTTCATTTCTTTTTGGCGTTTCTGAAATGTCGTTGTCATTGCGTCTCCTCGCAAACGCAGCAGGCGCGATCCGCGCCCTCACTGTCCAGCAATTTCGCGTTCTGTTACCAGCGCGGTTCGCGTGGCTGCCGCGCAGACTCGCGGTAGTCCTCATTCGAAAACCGTTCGCGCCCGCCGCCTCCGCCCTTTCCGCGGCCCCCGCCACCCCCGCTGCCCCTATCCGGCCCGCCAAAATTTCTGGGCCCGCGCGGAGGTCCGCCTTCGCCCTTCGGCCGCGCTTCATTCACTTTCAAATTTCGCCCGCCCAATTCTTTACCGTCGAGTCCAGCCATCGCTTTGGCCGCTTCCTCGTCGTTCGGCATCTCCACAAACGCAAACCCACGCGCCCGCCCGGTTTCCCGGTCCATGGCCATATGCACGCGCGTCACTTGCCCGAACGGCGTGAACAAATCCCGCAGCTCGCCTTCCGTGGTCTGGAAATTCATGTTCCCGACAAACAAACTCTTCATCTTGATTCTCCCTGAACTCTTCGAAGAAGCACCATGAGTGCAGGATCTCGGCAAGCTCGCGCTTCCCGGACGCTACGTTACACTGGCCTGAAATTGGCTGAATTCGGTGGAGGGAGGGCCAGGTGCGCGCCCTTCAAGGAGTTCAGGCAACCCTACTTCGGGAGTCTACAACAAGGACAATACCACACTTGCCTTTGAAACCCCGCTACCTCATTTTTCCTCGGCGTGCGGCTATCGTTTGTCGGGCCGGGGCTTGTTTACGCTGAGCTTCGAAGGGCCCCGCCCCGCCCTGCCCGGCCTTGCACGAGCAATCTGAGAATTGCCTTTCTAGCCTTTCAAAATCTCCCCCACCGCCCGCCACGCTTGATCGATCGCCACGTCCGAATACGCGCTCGCCCCCGCATCCGAATTCGCAATCGCAATTTTCCCGAACGGGTGCCGCCCAATCACCCACGGCTTCTCTTCCTCTTTCCAATCCGGATCAAAGAGCGAATTCGGCGTGTACGCATATCCATGCGCCCAGCGATTCACCGTAATCCCTTCAACGTCTCTCGCAGGATCAAATCCCGCGCCTCCCAGCATTCGTCCAAGCTGGTCCCGCACATTCCTCTCGAATTTCGAAAATGGCGCGTCCATCAATTCCATCCGACCCATTCGGAACTGCTCTCGCATCGGCAGCCCCGGCTTGCACGGCGTGCGCAGCATGAACAGCACCATCGGCTCTTCCGGTTTGCGCGGAAACGCGTACTCCCCAATGCTCACCGGAAAATCCAGCGCCGTATACGTGTGATATCCTCCCGGCGCCACGATGTGCCGCACGCCCAGCTTCGCAAAAGAACTCCAATTCCGCAGCGCCACGTGCGTGTACACCAGCGGCGTCTTCACCAGATACGACAGCGCTTCCTTCTGTTTCTGCGGCAGTGTGGGGCAAATGTACGGAATCATCCCGTTGTAGCAGGCCAGCACACAGTGCTTCGCCTGCACCGACTGCAACTTCTTCCCCCGCATGTAAGCAATCTCAACTGTCTTCGCCGCGGCGCCCGTTGCGTCACTTCCACCGTCGTGCTGCACATGCACCACCGTGCTGTTCAGTCGCACGCGCGCCGCCGCGCCTTCCACATCTAGCTTGCTGTAGTCCGCACGCGCCGTCACCACATCTTCCATCGACTTCCCCGGCATCGCCCCAGGAATCAGCGCCCGTACTAACAGCCGCGCGATCGACGCGTTCCCATCCGGAAAATGAAAAATGTACGGCTCTTCTTTTTCGTGCTCCCCAATTCCCAGCCCATCGAACCCCGGATACGTAAACGATTCGTAGTCATCCCCCGATTCGAAACACCCCAGCGCCGGAACCGCGTCAATTCCCACTCCATACAAATCGTGTGGAAACGTCTGAAAAAATGGCAACGCCTCGTGATGCACCTTACAAGTCTTCGTCAAATACTCCGCATAACTGATCTTTGCCAGCTTCGCGCGCTTCTCTTCCTTCGAAAGCCCCGGGAAATAATCCACTTTTTCCGTATAAACCCGCGCGATGTCCCTCTTCGCCATGTCCGAAAGTGGCGCCTTCGCCAAAAATTCCGGCCACGGCGTCGCATTCATCCCCGTGATCAACCGGTCTTCGCCAAACGTCTCCTTGTCAAAAAACGCTGCCGTCCCTAATTTCGAATAAAGCTTTTGGTCGTACGCCTTGTAAAACCGTTCTGTCTCAATCCCAATCTCTTTAATCAATCCCTTCGCCACGTCGCTGTACTTCCCCGGACTCTCAATCGATTGCGTTCCCCCGTAACTCAACACCATCCGGTTCCCTGCCCGAAATTCATTCCGCTTCGCATGCCCGCCAAAATCGTCGTGATTATCCAGAATCAAAATCCGCGCATCGTGCCCCGCGCTCTTCCGGTAAAAATAAGCAGCAGCCAGCCCGCTAATTCCGCCACCCACCACCACCAAATCGTAAGTCTCCCCCGTCTTGGCCGCCGCCCCATCCGAATCCCAGCTCTCTCCATCGCGCAACCGGTGCGCAAACGTAAACGTCCCGTCATGATTCCCGCGCATCCCCGTCAGCGCCGGCGGATAGTAGTCCTTCGCCTTTTCCGGCGCGAAATCGTCCAGCGCCGCCGCTGCCAGCAACGTCTCCGCTCCCAGCGCCCCGCCCACACCAATTGCCACGCCATTCAAAAAATCCCGCCGCGTAATCGCGCGCCCCATCCCCAATTCCCGATCTTTCGTTTCTTCACTCATGTCCGGGATTGTAACGCAGACACACGTCTCCGTGTCCTCTGTGAACTCCGTGTCCTCTGTGTAAATGTTTTTCGTGGGTTTTTGAATTTCAGAACCGCGAGAACTCTACAGTTCCCGCAAAGCCGTAGCCACAGGCAACCGCGCCGCCCGTATCGCCGGAAAAATCCCGCCCAACACGCCCATCGCCAGCGCAAACACCACGCCCATCACCATCAGGTCCGGCGTTATCTTGAACGCAAACGCCAAATTCGAAAATGTCTGAAAATTGATCGTGCTCGTCGTCAATCCATTCAACCGTATCACCGCCAGACACCCCAACACTCCGCCCACAAACGAAATCAGCAGCGCCTCAATCAAAAACGAAAACACGACCGAAGGCCCACCAAACCCCAGCGCCCGCATCGTCGCAATTTCCCGCCCGCGATCCGCCACCGCCGAATACATCGTATTCAACGCGCCAAACACCGCTCCAATCGCCATAATCATGGCTACAAACCCGCCCAGCCTCGTAATCAGCGTCGTCATGTTCGTTGACTGCTTCGCGTAGTAATCAATCTCGCGGATCACATCCACGTTCAGCCGCGGGTCCGTCGTCACCGAATCCTTCAGTTGATTCAAATCCCCGGGCGAATTCAGGTGCACGGTTACCGACTGAAATGACGTGTCCGGCCGGTTGTACGCCCCATCCAAGAGGTGTGCGTCCCCCCAAACTTCCGAATCGAAGGAACTCCCGCCCGCGTCAAAAATTCCCACGACATTCCACCGTACGCTCCCCAACGCAATGGTGTTACCCAATTTCAAGCCCGAATACGTGTTCGTCGCGTTTTTCCCCACCACGATTTCCGCCAGCCCCGCCTTGAACATCCTTCCTTCTACAATTTTCACTTGCTTGCGTATCTCCAGCACGTTCGGCGAAACACCTCGCAACTCCACGTTTGCGTCCGTCCCCGTCGTGACCAGCGGAATCGGCGCCATCATCACCGCTTCCGGCGTCACCAGCGGCCCGCCCGTCCCTCGCGCCACTCCCGGCGCATCTTGAATGATCTTCACCGAGTCCAGCGGCACTCCGCTCGTCATTTCCGAAGTAGCTCCCGCCCGCACAATCAGCGCATTATCTTCCGATCCCGACGCTACAAGGGTCGCCCGAAATCCCCGCGCCAGCGACAGCATCGCCACAAACACGCCCACCGTCCCCGCAATTCCCAGCACCGCCACGATCGTCGACGTCCACCTCGCCTTCACGCTGCGGATGTTGTACACAATCGGAATCGCCATCTCACACCCTCCGCAGCGCGTTCACTACGCGCATGCGCATCGCGCCAATGCCCGGAATCATTCCGCTCACCGCGCCCACGAACACCGCAAACACCAGGCCAAAGGACAACATGGCTTTCGACAAAAGCAACGGCGGCAGCAATCCCGTCAGCGCGACGCTAATCACCGGTATCGCCGCCCACGCCAGCAATAGCCCCAGCACTCCGCCGAACAACGCAATCACCATCGATTCCGCAAGCACTAGGTACAGCACCGTCCCATCCGTCACTCCGATCGCTTTCAACACCGCCAACTCGCTCGTTCTTTCTCTCACCGAAATCGCCATCGTGTTTCCCGTCACCAGCAGCAGCGTAAAGAACACCACGCTCCCGATAGCCAAAATCAGAAACTCGATATTTCCAAATTGTTTCGCAAACCCCGCCGCAAACGCCGATTCCGTCTCCGTCTTGGTCTCATAGGAGGAATTCGCGAACTTTGCGTCAATCGTCTTTGCCACTCGCGCCGCTTCGTCCGGGCTGTCCAGCCTCAGTATGTACCAACCCGCCGTGCTCTTTGCATACGCGGGAACGTTCTCATCGAAATGCTTCCACTGAAACCAGAACTGGCTCTCGTCCCCGCCCTCTTTCGCGGTATGGTAGATTCCGTCCAGGTTGAATTCCCATGTCTTCGTCGGCCCATACAGCGTGTTCTTGATCGGTATCCGGTCTCCCACCTTCCACCCGAATCGCTTCGCCGTCCGCGCTCCCACCACCGCTCCCTGCTGGTCCTTCACGAACGTATTCCACTGCTCGTCCGGCACAACGAATTCCGGATAAACTTTCCGGTGATTTTCCACGTCAATCGCAAACTGCGGAAAGAAATTTTTCTCGTCCTGATATACGCCGCCAAACCAATGATTTTGCGTTACGTATTTCACTCCCGGTATCTGCCGCACCTGGTCTCCATACGAAATCGGCATCGTCTGGATCAGCCCAATTCGATTCACGATGACCAGCCGGTCCGCCCCCGCAACATCAATACCGCGGCTGAACGCGCTGTTCACTACCGCCAAAAACGTAAACAGCACCAGCGAGATCGCGAACGAGCCAACCGTCAAAATCAACCGGATCTTCTTGCGGAACAGATTCGCGAAAATCAGCGACCGGAATTTCATGCCACACCTCCCGCCACGACCCCCTGCTCCAGTTTCGACGCCTCCACCAGCACGCCTTTATCCAGGTGCAGCGTCGTGTGCGCTCGTGCCGCCACCATCGCGTCATGCGTCACCATCAACACCGTCTTGCCGTGCTTCGCAACCAGCTCTTCAATCAGCGCCATAATCTCGTCCGCGCTTTTCCGGTCCAGGTCGCCGGTCGGCTCGTCGCACAGCAAAAACGTTGGGTCCGACACAATCGCTCGCGCAATCGTCACGCGCTGCTCCTGTCCGCCGGATAGTTGCCGAGGATAATGATTCATCCGGTCGGAAAGTCCCACGACGCTCAACGCCGTCTCCACATGCTTCCGCCGCTCCGCCTTCGATAGTTTCGTCAGCAGCAGCGGCAACTCCACGTTCTGAAACGCCGTCAGCACCGGAATCAGGTTGTACATCTGAAAGATGAATCCCACATGCCGCGCCCGCCACTTCGTCAGCTTGCTCCCCGACATGTGCGTGATCTCGTCGCCGTCCACGGTAATGCTGCCTTGCGTCGGCACATCCAGCCCGCCCAGCAAATTCAGCAGCGTGGTTTTCCCGGAGCCGCTCGGCCCCATGAATCCCACAAAATCGCCCTTGTCCAAATCCAGATTCAGCCGCTGCAACACCTGAATCTCTTCCCCGCCGCGGCGATACGTTTTCGAAAGCCCGCGCACCTGAATCAAGCTCTTCCCGCTTCCTTGGCCATCCACTCGAATCATCGTCGCCGCTCCTGTTTCGCGATTTCTACTTCTTGACCTGCACCGCCAGCCCGTCCTGCATGTTGGCCGGCCCTTTCACCACAATCGCATCCCCCGCCGCTATCCCGGACATAATTTCCGTCTGAGATCCCTGCGTGCTTCCCACCGCCACGGCCCGCCGCTCCAGTTTGTCGTTCTTCACCAGATACACGATCTTCTTCCCGCCATCGTCGTGCAACGCCTCATTCGGCAGTAAAGCGGCCACCACCGGCGCGTTCGCATCCGCTTTCTTCACCGGCTCATCGCTCAAAAACGTCACCTTAATCCCCATATCCGGCAAAATCCGCGGATCAAGCTTGTCAAAAGATATCCGCACCTTCACCGTCGCCTTCTGCCGGTCCGCCGTCGGGATTACCGTGCGCACATGGCTAGGAATTTCCCAATCCGGATACGCATCCAGGATCGCCGTCACCTTCTGATGATCTTTCACCCGCGCAATAAACGACTCGTTGACGTCCACTTCAATTTCGTTCGAATTCATGTCCACAATTGTCGCGATGCCTGTCCGCGTGAATCCACCGCCCGCCGAAATCGGCGACACCATCTCGCCCACCTGCGCATCCTTCGACACCACAATCCCGTCGTATGGTGCTGTGATCGTGCAATTGTCCACGGCCTGCTGCGCCTCGCGAATCCGCATCTCGGAACCCTGCACTTGTTGCTTCGCCAGATTAATTTTGGCTTTCAAGCTGTCCACGTTCGTGCTCGCGGTGTCCAGTTGCTCCTGCGTCTGCACCCCCGCCTGTTGCAACTGCTCGGCGCGGCGCAGTTCGATCTGCGAGAATTTGAGCTGCACTTGAAAATCCGCAATTGCCGCCTGCGAAGAATCCCGGTCTGCCTTCGCCGAGTCCAGCGCTTTCTTCACGTCGGAATCGTCCAGCGTCGCCAGCAACTGCCCGGCCTTTACGTGCGTCCCTTCATCAAAGAAAACGCCCGTCACGCGTCCCGTAATCTTCGCCGCTATCGTCGCTCTCCGCCGCGGCGTCACGTACCCGCTCGCGTTCAATATCGCCGAGCGCCCTCCTGCTTCCGGCTTCAGTGCCGTCACCACTTCCACCGTCGGCGTCTGGTTCCGGAACGCATACGCCAGCCCCGCGATAATAATGACCAGCCCAAGCAACGCCGACACGTAGCTCAACACTTTGCCCGTCTTGCCGCCTGACCTGTGGCTGTCATGGATGCGCAGCGAACTCAAATCTGCCTTTGGATGAATCTCCGTCGTTGCCATCACTTCTCTTCTCTCCGCCTGGGGAGGCTTGCACTTTTTCTTACGTAGAGGTGCTTCGGAAAATTACTGCGAAAATTTCATTTTCTGCTATTCATTCTATCCTGCTTTCCTGCTTTTCGTTCGCTTCCCCTCCCCGCCTCTCTCTTTTCGTACGTTTCTGCTCTTCCGGCTGTTTCTGTCTCACCGCCCTTTGCGCCTGCGCCTGCCCTCGGCTATACTCTTTCTGTCGCTAATTATCTTAGTTCGTGAGATAATTAGGTGTCAAGATAAAATGGACCGCATCAAACTGGATAAATTCTGCAGGCCGGCTGCCCCCGGCAAGCGCAACGCCTTGATCGTCCGCGTTGGCATGGAACTCGGCCGCGAGCTCAGCACCACTTCCATCTTCTTCCACCAGGCCATTGCCACTAAACTCGGGATCAATGTTACTGATACCAGATGCTTTGAATTAATGTCCCGTTATGCCAAGGGTCCCCTCACCGCCGGTGACATCGCCCGCCATGCCGGTTTGACCACCGGCGCCGTCACCGGCATCCTCGACCGCCTCGAAAAAGCCGGCCTCGTCGAACGCTTTCGCGATGCCAGCGACCGCCGCAAAGTCTTTGTCCGCCCCTGCCTCGAAGCCATGCAGCGCGTCGCCCGCCTCTATCAAGGCCTGGCCGCAGCCTCCCTCAAGCACGCCTCGAGTTATTCGACAAAAGAACTTGAACTCATCCAGGACTACCTCGAGGGCAGCCTCCGCGTCCTCCGCGAACAAGCCGCCAAGTTCTCCTAAGCCCTCTATTCCCCCGCCGCACCTCCCGGATCCAATACCACGCGGAACTCCACGCACCGCACCAAGTCGACCCTCCTCAAAATTACTCTTGCTTTTTTTTCATTTTGTGGTACACTTTCCCTGGTAGAATTTTACGTATTCCCAGCGCGGCAGACTCTCTGCCGCCTTTTTTATTTTTGCGAAAACCTGGCCACCATTCAGTTAAGCCTTTTCTTTTGTTCGCATCTGACACGAACAATCCCATTATCGGACAATCGCTTCTGGTTTGGCCCCTGCCCATTCACTTTAAATGTAAGAACCTGAATGATTTAACGTTATATGTTTCAGGCACGCGGGATGCGCGTGCATATCCATTATTTCGGATTGGAGCTCCCCAACATGCTCAATTTCTGGAAAGACGCTCAGTACGCCTTTCGTACCCTCACGAAGAACCCCGGCTTCGCCCTCATCGGGATCGTTACCCTTGCCCTCGGCATGGCTGTCAACACCACTCTCTTTAGCGTCGTCAATGGTTTCCTTCTCCGCCCCCTTCCCGTCCCGCATCCCGAACAGATCACCGTTCTTTCTCTCAATCAATCCTCCCTTCCAGGGAACCGCCATTTCTCCTACCCCGACTTCGAGGACCTGCGCGATCAAACGGATTCTTTCAGCGATGTCTTTGCCTACCGCGTGACGTTCGCACCTGTCGCTGCCGATCAAAAAGCCGACCACTGCCTGATTAGCCGCGTTTCTAGCAACTATTTTTCGGCCCTCGGTATCCGTCCGGCCTATGGACGCTTGATTCTCCCCACGGAAGGCCGCACGCCCGGCGCCGATCCCATCCTCGTCCTGGGGTATTCCTATTGGCGCAAGAGATTTGCCTCTGATCCGGATATCGTTGGCAAGAAAGTCGTCATTCACGATCATCCCTTCACGATCGTCGGCGTCGCACCCAAGGATTTTTATGGCACCTACACGGCCCTCAATATGGACGCCTACGTTCCTTTCAGCGCCGAAATCTCTGAGGATCCCGACAACCCTGTTGAGAAGAATTGGATCAGCCGCGGCTCTCGCAGCCTCACCATTATGGGCCGCCTGAAACCGGGCGTAACCATTACGCAAGCCCAGGCCTCCCTGAACGTCGTAGCCCAACGAATTGCCGAGCAGCATGCCGACACCGAGAAGGGCCTCGCCGTCCAGCTCTTTCCCGAGAAGCTCGCCAGACCGGAACCCGATCCTGAGAACCCGATTCCCATGGCCGCCATTGCCTTTATGGCGCTCGCCGGACTCGTACTCCTCGTAGCGTGCTTCAACATCGCCAACGTTCTTTTGGTTCGTGCTACGGTGCGCCAGCGCGAGATGGCCATCCGCGCCGCTCTCGGCGCCGGACAGGGCCGTCTGGTCCGGCAATACCTCACCGAAAGCCTCCTGCTTGCGCTTCTGGGCGGTGGCGCAGGACTGCTGTTAGGCTCATGGGCCGCGGGAATTCTCGGTACGCTCCGTCTCGGCAGCGATTTACCCATCGAGTTGGATTTTCACCCCGACGCCACGGTGTATTTGTTTTCGCTTGGAACCGTTTTGCTGACCGGGCTGATTGTGGGCATTATTCCCGCCCTGCGCGCCGCTCGCACCAATGTCATCACCGTTCTCCATGAAGGAGGCCGCGGCTCATCCTCCGGCCCTCGCCGCCAACTGGCTAGAAATGCCCTGGTCGTTGCCCAGGTCGCCGGCTCGTTTGTATTGCTGATCGTCGCCGGCTTGTTTGTCCGTAGCCTCGAGAAAGCGCAGAAGATTCGTCTCGGCTTCAATCCGGAGCATGTGCTCAATCTCTCTGTGGACGTGGAGCAGATCGGTTACAAGGAAGTTCGCGGCCGCGAAATTTATCACGAACTGGACAACCGCATCAGGGCTCTGCCCGGCGTTGAATCGGTGGCGCAAGCCTTCACCGTCCCCATGAGTCTCGTCAGCGCTGGTGACCGCCTCACCATCGAAAATCATCCTCTCGAACCCGGCCAGCAACCCCCCGATGTAAGCTACAACGTGGTGACGCCCAGCTATTTCGACACCCTTCAAATTCCCTTGTTGCAGGGACGGAAATTTACCAGCGCCGACGTAGAAAAAGCCCAACCCGTTGCCATCATCAATCACTTCATGGCCAAGAAACTCTGGCCCAATGAAGATGCCCTCGGCAAGCATTTCAGTATCAAAGGCACGAGCGGTCCATTTATGGAAGTGGTGGGCATCGTCCAGGACGGCAAATACCAAAGCGTCGTCGAGGATCCCCAGCCTTATTTCTATCTGCCTTTTGAGCAGAACTATATGTCCATCCGCACCATTCACGTCCGCACTCCTCTGCCGCCCGACACCCTGGCGGTGCAAATCGAATCTCAAATTCAGGAGCTCGCGCCCAACCTTCCAATCACCCAAGTGCAGACCATGACGGAAGCTCTTCAGGGCGCCAACGGCTTTTTCTTGTTCCGGTTTGGGGCTCAGCTGACAACGGTCATGGGACTCCTCGGGCTGCTTCTCGCCGTCGTCGGAATCTATAGCGTGGTTTCCTACGCTGCCGCGCAGCGCACCCAGGAGATCGGCATTCGCATCGCCATGGGCGCGGCTCCCCGCGACATTTTGAAAATGGTTTTGAGGCAAGGACTTGGGGTGGTCGGCGTCGGCCTGGCCCTGGGCTTGGCCATTGCCTTGGTGGGCACTCGCGTCATGAGCACCATGATTGTGGGCGTAAAACCATCCGACCCACTCACCTTTTCCGTCGTGGTCTTCTTGCTTACGGCCATCGCTCTCTTTGCTTGCTGGATCCCCGCGCGCCGCGCCACGCGCATCGATCCTCTTGTCGCCCTGCGCCACGAGTAGCCATCGGTGCCAGGCCGGTGCCGCACACACGGCTGGCTTAAAATGAAAAAGGCCCGGTCCAATTTCCCGGACCGGGCCTTTTCACTCCACTCGCTTTACGCCGCCATTTGCTTTGTCAGCGGCACGGTCGTCTTGATTTCAATTTTCCTTGGTAGTGCCACTGCCGCTACTGGCGCCGTAATCTCTAGCACGCCATTCACAAACTCGGCGGTCATCTTTTCCGTTGTCACGCCCTCGGGTAGTTCCAGCGTCCTCTCGAACTCCCCGTAGCTGAACTCCTCATGGTAATACTCCGCTTCCTTCTCCTTCTTTTCTTCCTTGCGCTCGCCACTGATCGTCAAAATATTTCCTTGCACGTTGATCTGCACATGCTTCGGATCGATACCAGGCAGGGAAACCTTGCAAACATACTTCTTGGCCTCTTTGTCCAGGTGGGTCTCGACCGCGGGCAGGAAATTGAACTCCGTTAGCCTGGCAGCCTCTTCATTGGCCCACGGCTTCACGGTCAGCATCCTGTTGAAAATCTTGTCGAATTCGCGGCGAACATCAAACAGATCCTCAAACAAATTGTCGCGTACGATTAGGTTTGTCATCTCACGCCTCCTCAGTCACTTACTCATTTACATGGAATACTGAATTTTACGAGGTCAGAGGCGGCAAACGGATCTTCGGCTTTTCCGGCCGTGTACGGCCGGTGCGTCGCAACCACAGGCGCGCTTTATTCGCCTGGTGTCCATTTGCCGCCCCGGCAGCAGAAAATTGCAGTTGTGAAGGTCTGCCCTACCAGAACATCCTCCAGACCACTTTGTAGGTGGAGCTGCTGAGCCCTCCGTCTGTCCGCTTGCTCCCAGCTTTGGCAGCTCGCTTCCGTTCACAATCTATTTTCTACTACAATTCTCTTTTAGCCCTCCCATACCCCCCAAATCTGTGACCTCGGTTACCCCTCTGCGTAGCATCCGTCACACAGTCTCCATGGCCCGCCGCCCTTCCCCATTGCGACGGTGGAACCATTTCTCCAGATTCTCCGTCGGCCCGGCAAACTTCCGGTTAACCTTGCCTTTAGCACTGCTTCCCTCAATGAGTGCACATCGTGTCCTACGACCACCTGCGCCGCAGCAGCCGCATTGCTAAAGAGGTCGCTATCCTTTTGACTGGAAGCGACATGGACGGCAAAGGCTTCTCGGAAATGACCAAAACCGTGCTGCTGAGCCGCCATGGCGCGGGCATCCTTTCCACCTACAAACTCTCCGCCGAGCAGGAAATCATCATCCGCTACCTGGATACCAACAAAGAAGCGCTGGTTCGCGTAGTCGGCCGGATCGGCTCCGAAGGTGAGACCTACACCTACGGCGTGGCGTTCGCGGATCCCAATACCATCGACTTTTGGGGCATCGACTTTTCCCCTGTCTCCGAACGGGAGAAGGAAGCTCGCCGCGTGTTGCTGGAATGCGGCAACTGTAAAGCGCGCGAGACGGTAGAGCAGAGCGAGGTGGAGTCCGACGTATTCCTGATCAACGAGGGCATCGTCCGCTACTGCAAAGGATGTTCGGATTCGACGTTGTGGAAGCGCGCCTCGGAAGTAACGGAAGAACAGCCGGTTCTGGTGACCGCCGGGGGAGCCGCTGAGGTTTCCTCCGCAGCAGCAGCTCCACCGCCGCCGGTCACGCAGGCGCCCCCTGCCTCGCAACTTACTGTGAGCACGCCCGTTGTTTCCGCGTATGCCTCACCGGGAGACCGCAAGCCGGCCGTGCCGCTCGACAACCGGCGCAAGCACCCACGCACGAAAGTCAGCTACAAAGCGTGCATCCGCCGCTCAGGACTTAACGAAGACGTGGTCACGTGCGAGGATATGTCCAAAGGCGGCCTCAGCTTCAAGAGCCGCAGACAGTATTATCAGGGAACGGAAATCGAAATAGCGGTGCCCTATTCGCCGGGCGGCAATGCGATTTTTGTGCCGGCACGAATCGCCTGGGTCGTCGAAATCGTGAAAGACAAGCAGTACAAATGCGGCGTCGCCTACCGGATCACATCACGAACTTCCTAAAAAGCTATAAATAAATTCGTGAGAACTAGCTGGACGGGTCCAGGTTGACGATGGGGATAGTTCGGCCGGCAGCGCGAGGGAATCAGGATGTACTTGCGCAAGAACTAACCCTCTGTTGGCACTAGGGCAAGCGCCGCATTGGTTCGCGGCAAAACCTAGTATGGTCGGAACAGGGGCATGATTCCGGTCCTAAGGTACGAGGAGCTCGAGCATGGTGCAGATCAAGGGATCCGCAATTAAAGAGACCATCGGCCAGATCAAGACCCGCGTTAGCGAGGAGGCTTTTCGGTCCATCCTCGGGCTTCTGGACCAAGAAGCCAGAAAGATGTGCGAAGAAGAAATCTTCTCCTCCACATGGTACTCGCTGGATGTTTTCGTGCGTTTCCTTGAAATTCAAAACCGTGTCCTGGCCGGCGGAAACGAAGAGATGATCACTCGGGGCGCGGAAGCAGTGAATGAAAGACAGCTTCGCGGAATCTACAAGGCGTTTGTGAAAATGGGCTCACCTGAATTTGTGATCGAGCGAATCGCCGCTGTTCACGCCACGTACTTTCAGGGAGTGGCGGTCGAAGTAAAGTTGCAGGGACAAGGCAAAGCGCTGATCAAGTACACGGGCTTTGAAAAACAGCACCGCGTCATGGGATTCGCGATTATCGGATTTTTCAATAAAGCATTGGAGCTTTCCGGAGCCAAGGAACCGATCATCTATTTCATCACACCGATTGAAGAAGGCAAAGGGTATTCCGAACTCTCCATCGGCTGGAGCTAAAGGCGACTCGCCTGAAGTAATATAGAAGCATGGCCATTCCCAAATTTTGGCGGAACGCGGCACACCTGCCGGGTCTCGCCCTTTTGCTTGCAGTAGCCTTGCGATTCCCCGCTCGTGCGCAGGATCCGGGCCAAGGCGTAATACGCGTGGGCGTGAATCTGGTCCTCGTGGACGCAACGGTCAAGACGAAAGACGGCAAGATCATGGCCGATCTAAAAAAAGAGGACTTCGAAGTTCGCGAAGATGGCGCGGTCCAAAAACTGGACGTGTTCAGCCGCGACGAATTGCCGATCAATGTGGCGCTGGTACTGGACTTGAGCGATTCGATCGGGCCTTTTCTGGAACCGCTGCGCGACGCGGCGAACACCGCCCTGGCCGCGCTCAAGCCGGATGATGAGGCCGCGCTCTTTACGTTCTCCACGGAAGCGCAACTGCGCGTGCCCTTCACAAAAGACAAGCGGGAAATCGCCAAGCAGATCAATTCGTTTCAAGCCGGCGGAGCGACAAATATCAATGACGGAATTTTTCTTGCTTCGCAGTATTTGCTGAAGCTGCCGCCCAAGGGGCGGCGCGTGATTATTCTCATCAGCGATGACGTGGGCACGGACGCGGGTGGCCAGGGGACGCGGGACATCGTCACGGAAGCGATCGCCGCCGATGCGGTGGTTTACAACCTGAAAATTCCCGGATACAACCCGCCGCAAACTCTGATGTACGCGAGCATGATTCCCGGCCTGGTGAATATCCGCAAAGTGATGGACGCGACAGGCGGAGAGCTTTTTGACGTGAAGGATGTAGCGCATCTGGACGCGGAGTTTCGCGCGCTGATTCAGCGGATTAAGAGGCGCTACACACTGGGGTACTACACAAATGCGTCCGCGGCACTGGGGAAGCCGCACAAACTGGATGTGCGGTTAGCGTCGTCCTACGGAAAAAAAGGGAAAGACTACGTGGTGCTCTCGAAGAACGGATTTTACGTGCATTAGAGTTAGCGAGCGAGCGATTGATCGGCAAATCCAAAGCGATGGCGCATTTCGCGGCGGCCAACGGCGGTAATGGCCAGCGCGCGGCTGTCGAGATCCTGCATGACCCATTTTCGTTTCATCGCTATGTTGAGCAACGCGGCGCCAAGCGCGCCGCCGATATGCGGACGCCGCTCACTCCAATCGACGCAGGGGTAGGCGAAGCGTCGCCGCAAGGCGCGAGTGGACTCGACATCGATGCCGAGATTTTCAAAGGCTTGCGTCCCGCCGCGAGTCAACTCGTAACCACTGTCCCTACCTGGCGCCGCCGACAGCCAGGCCATGACTTTGATGCGGTCATGCAACGCGACGCCGAGTGCGCCGGCGATGTGATCGTAGCAAGTGCGTGCAGAACGCAAGCGGTTGGGAGTGTTGGGCGTGAACTGCTGGCGCGACCCGCCGGCAAGAACGCTCAAGGCTTCCAGAGCCGCGGCCACATTGGCGCCTTCCAAGCTGTAATAGCGATGTTTTCCTTGAGGCATGACGCGCACCAGGCGAAGCGCCGTTAAGCGCTGCAAGTGCACGCTCGCTGTAGAGGGAGCAACCTCGGCGACAATGGCCAGTTCCGTGCTAGTGCGAGCGCGCCCGTCGACCAGAGAAAAGAGCATGCGAGCGCGCGCCGGCTCACTAAAGGCTGCGGCGATTTTGGAGACGGCGCGGTCGGCGTCGATGTCTGCAATCACACTTTGATGGTAAACGAAGCGTTGCTGCGACACAACGGGCAGACTGCCGCAGGTGCGAGCAACAAAACCAGAGTCCGACCACCCCGCAATGAAGCAGGTTAGCCGCCGCGATGCCATTGGAAGCGTCGCGGCGGCGGCCGCATTTCTTACCATCGGCGGTGGAGAACTGGACGTTCCAGAGACGAAAGGAATTTCCGTGAGGATTGTGTGCTTCATCCGCTATCAGATTGATCCGTTTCAGAGAGATGCTTTTAAGAAATACGCGGAGAATTGGGGCAGGATCATTCCCCGGTGCGGGGGACATCTGGTCGGCTACTTCCTTCCGCACGAAGGGACGAACGATGTGGCGTGGGGGTTGATCGCGTTCGACAGCCTGGCCTCGTATGAAGCGTATAGAGCTCGCCTGAAGGAGGACCCCGAAGGGCGGGAAAACTTTGCCGCAGCGCAGACGAAGCGCGTCATCCTTCGCGAAGAAAGAAATTTTGTGGAAATCGTCGAAGGAACCTTTGGCATTCCTGCGCTCTTGCCGGAGACTTCGTGAACTCCCTATCTGGATTCGCTCGCACCGCTCCTCTTTGCTCACCTGTGCCCCCAACGGAATAGCCGCCGAACCGAAGACGAATGAAAAAACAATTTTCCTGTTGACATGCCACAGGAGCGGGAGGATACTCCTGTGGACACGCCACAGGAGGGTGCATGGGCAGCGACAAATCAGAAATTCTGCAAGGCACGCTGGATTTGATGGTGCTGAAGACGCTGGACGCGATGGGGCCGCTGCACGGCTACGGAATCGCGCGGCGCATCGAGCAAATCAGCGAAGAGGCGCTGCAAATCAATCAGGGGACGATCTACGCTTCCCTGGTGCGCTTGATGCACAAGGGCTGGATTTCGGGGTCGTGGGGAACGTCGGACAACAACAGAAAGGCAAAGTTTTACTCCATTACAAAGACGGGACGGAAACAGTTGCACACCGAGGCAGAGAATTGGGAGCGCATCTCGGGCGTGATTGGAGGCGTGCTAGGGATTGCGGGGAGGAGCTAGCCAATGTTTGCAACGTTGAGTGCTTTCATTTCCCGCATTCGCGCTTGGCTCTCACCGCGCGAGGTAGACCGAGACTTCGATCAGGAACTCGAGGCACATCTCGGTTTGCTGACGGAAGAGAATGTCCGCCGGGGCATGACCGCCGAAGAAGCCAAACGTGCTGCGCGAATCCGGTTGGGAGGGCCGACACAACTTAAAGAAACCAACCGAGAACTGCGGGGCCTGCCGATACTCGAAACTTTTTTCGAGGACGCCCGGTTTGCGGTACGCTTGCTGCGGAAAAATCCCGGATTTACGGCTGTCGCGGTGCTTACGCTGGCTCTCGGTATTGGCGCCAACACAGCCATTTTCAGCGTCGTTTATGCTGTGCTCTTGAAGCCGCTACCTTTCATGAATCCCGATCAGCTGTTCACCGCGTTTCAGGCAAACACGCAAAAGGGGATAACGGAGACAGGCTGTTCGTATCTAAATTTCGAAGAGTGGAGGGCGCAGAATCATGTCTTTAGAGAAATGGCGGGAAACGTGGCACACCAGCTCACGCTGACGGGCCGCGTCGAGCCTACCGTTGTGAACACGTCGGTCGTCACTGCGGAGTTCTTCGCGCTTCTGGATGTTAAACCAGTCGCGGGACGCATTTTTTTTCCCCAGGATGGCAAACAGGGTGCGCCACCTGTGGTTCTGGTGAGCGAAGATCTGTGGCGGGGCCGGTTCGGTGCGGACCCCAAGATCATAGGAACTTCGATTAACCTAGATCAACGGCCGTTCACCGTGATTGGAATCATACCGGCGGCGTTTCGCACCCCTTTTTTCACCACCAAGCAGGAGGTCTGGATTCCTCTCGCTCAGGACCCTGTCTTTAGCACGCGCTTGCCTCAGCGCGGATCGCATTTATTACCAGTTATTGGAAGATTGAAGCCGGGCGTTTCCGTGGCGCAGGCGCAGGCGGAAATGGACGCCATCAGCGCGAGGCTGGCCGCGGAATTTCCGGCGGAGAACAGTGGTTGGACGGTCCGCCTGGTCCCGCTACAGAAAGAAATTGTGGGAGACGTAAGACCCGCGCTGCTGGTGCTCCTGGGTGCCGTGGGCCTGGTGCTGCTGATTGCTTGCGCCAATATCGCCAACTTACTTCTTGCCCGCGCGACCTCCCGCTCGAGAGAGATTAGCGTTCGGGCCGCTCTGGGCGCCGGGCGCGCTCGAATCATCCGCCAGTTGCTCAGTGAGACCGCGGTGCTAGGTCTGCTTGGCGGAGCTGTAGGAATAGCTCTGGCGTACTGGGGCGTTAAAGCCTTGAGCTCGCTCCTGCCGCCGAGTTTGCCGCAGATGAACCCCATTCGCGTTGACTATTTTATTTTGGGCTTTGCGCTTCTCCTTTCCGCAATCGCAGGCGTAGCTTTTGGGCTGGTTCCCGCCATGTTTGCGGCCAATGCCGATATACAGAGTACCCTTCGCGAAGGCACACGCACAGGTGAAAGCCGCAACCGCCGCCGTGCGCGCAATTTCCTGGCGGCCGGAGAAATTGCGATCGCGATGGTCTTGCTGGTGGCGGCGGGATTGCTGCTGCGCAGCTTTTCCAAACTGATGTCGGTCAGCCCAGGGTTCGACGTCCAGCACATCGTGAAGGCGGATATCTCGCTGCCACAGTTTCAGTATTCGAAGCCGCAACAATGGAGCGCTTTCTCCGACGAATTGCTGGCGCGAATCCAATCCGATCCTGGGTTGCAGGATTCGGCGGTAGTGGTTCCGCGTCCGATAGCCGACCTTCGCGTCACGCTGCCATTCGATATCGTGGGAAGTCCGCCGTTATCCGAATCCGCGGCCGCATCCAGGAAGGCGAGCTACGTTTCCATCAGCCCGGGTTATTTTCACGTAATGGGTATTCCGCTCTTGTCCGGACGCCTGTTTGACCAGCGCGATGGCACGTCCTCGCCTCGCGTCACGGTAATCAGCAGAACCATGGCGCGGCTTTATTTTCCCAATCGAGACCCTCTGGGAAAGCAGCTCACCTTTGGGTTTCCTCCCGCTACCGGAGCGATGCGTGAAATTGTGGGAATCGTTGGCGATGTCCGGGACGATTCCCTGGGTCAGGATCCCCGTCCGATGATGTACGTGCCATACGCGCAAGCGCCTTTTTGGGGCGCGAATGTCGTCATAAAAACGACTTTGAGCCTATCCAGCGTAGCCGCCACGATTCGGCCGGAAGTGCAAAAAATAGATAAAGATCTGCCGGTGACGGATGTCGCGATGATGCCCGATCTGATCGATGCTTCGGTCGCGCAGCCAAGGTTTCGGACGTTTTTGCTGGGACTATTTGCAGCGATGGCATTGGTGCTGGCGGCGACTGGAATATTCGGTGTGATTTCGTATTCGGTGTCGCGACGGACCAACGAAATCGGGATCCGCGTTGCGCTGGGAGCTTCGCGCTGGACTGTGCTACGCATGGTCTTTCGCGAGACGCTCGTTCTAACGGCCGCCGGGCTGGCTCTGGGATTACCGGCGGCGCTCGGCGCCTCTCATCTGCTGGGGCACATGCTGTACAACGTTTCGGCGAACGACCCCGCTACGCTGGCGACCGTGGCCGTAGCGCTGGCGTTGGTGGCGGCGATGGCCGGGTACATTCCTGCGCGGCGGGCCATGAGAGTCGATCCGATGGTGGCGCTGCGGCATGAATGAATGACGTCTGTCGCCAGGCGGCATTGGTTACGAGGAGAGAGTTAAGACGAAAGAAATCGGGGAGTTACTGATACTTGGCGACGACTTCGCCGTTTTCAATCTTCAAGTCCGAGATGTCGGAGGGAAGCTTCAGCTTTTCGCGATTTTCGGGAGATTCCATCATTTTGCGGACGGCGGCTTCGAGGGTGGCTTGCGGGATGGGCAGCGCACCAATCTGGCCACTGACAGGCTCGAAGCGCAGGAAGCCATTTTCCGCGCCGAGTTTGCCTTCAAGCTGGAGAGTCATCTCTTTGCCGTGAACATCGAAGACGACGTAGGCGCGCACGCGGTCGTCGATCAACTGGACCTTCACATCTTTCACGTTCGAGCGCATTTGCTCGACGTCTTCCATAGTGGGCTGCTCGGGGCCTGGCGCGGCATTGGGAGAATCGGTCGGAGAGGCGGCGGGAGCCGCATTGCCGGTCTTGTTGCCGGGAAGAACCAAGCGGGAGGCCAGGTAGGAGTTCAGCTCGGTCTCGTCCATACGTAGCGTGGCGGGCTGGCCTTGCGCTACGGCTTGCTGGGCATCCTGGAACTTTTGCTCGGCGCGGGCGGCGGCTTCGGGGGTGGTGGAGACGGCCGGCGGGGCGGACTTATGTAGCAATAGAATCAATACGATAAGTGCGCAGGCGTAGACTGTCCAGCGGACGATGCGGAAGATCAACATGAGCGCGCTGATGTTGGCGGGAGGCGTGTGGGCCGGTGACGGGCCGCCGGGAGAATTGGCGATTGCTGGCATGACTGCTCCTTGCTCTTCTGCCCTATCGTTGGATGTACGCGTCGGCTACTAAGTTTCGTGTTTTCAGCGACCAGCCATCGAGACTGGACCGTTTGATGCAGCGGGGGGAGACACTCCTCCCGTTTACCCTCTAACCCTAGAGTTCGCAAATGGTTGCGCCAAGAGAACCAAGGTACCCCCCGCGCAAACTCGGCACCTGTCCGCTTGTCCCTGCACTGCAACGGCCTTACTCTGGCCGAGGAGGCCTTCATGCCGCGTATCCTCGCCTTTTTGGTTTTGTTGCTGATTCCGTGTGGCGCTGCGGCGCAGAACACCGCGCCGACAAAAGGGGACGAAACACCCTCCTCAGGCGTGATGCGGGGGACAGGCGCGCCTAGCGACGTCCGGATAGTTCGCGGTCAAGAGCGGCCGAAAGGGAGGGCGCGGATCGGGGTCGCTCTGGAGGGGGGCGGCGCGCTGGGTTTGGCCCACATTGGCGTGTTGGAATGGTTTGAGGAGCACCACATACCTGTGGACTACGTCGCGGGAACTAGCATGGGCGGGCTTGTGGGAGGATTTTATGCCACGGGGATGAGTCCAGCGGATCTGAAGAAATTGATCGACGGAGTCGATTGGAATGCAATTCTGAGCGATTCGACACCGTTCGAGGATCTGTCTTACCGGAGGAAAGAAGATCAGCGGGCATATCCGAACGCGTTTGTGCTGGGGCTGCGAAATGGCCTCTCGCTTCCGCCTGGATTGAATGCCGGACACCAAATTGGGTTGTTAATCGACCGGATCACTTTGCCTTACTACAAATCGGAATCGTTTGCGACGCTGCCGACGCCGTTTCGTTGCGTGGCGACGGACCTGGTGAGCGGGAAGCAAGTCGTGTTCGAGGAGGGTTCGCTAGCCGAAGCCTTGCGGTCGACCATGTCGATTCCAGGAGCGTTCGCGCCCGTGCATGACAATGACCGGGTGCTGGTGGACGGCGGGTTGGTGAACAACCTGCCGACGGACGTCGTTAAACAAATGGGAGCGGACATTGTGATCGCTGTGCACTTGGACACGCAGCCGATGGAAGCGAAGGACATCAAGTCGCTGCTTACCGTGCTCGATCAATCCATGCGGGTGGTGATTGCCGAAAGTGAACTGCGCGGAATTGCGCGAGCAGACGCCGTGGTAAGCGTCCCGTTGGGCGCATTCACCTCGACGGATTACAAAAGGCATGACCCCATCATGCAAAAGGGTTACGAGGCCGCAGAGGAGAAATCACAGCTGCTCGAAAAATTCGCGCTTAGCGAGGCGGAGTGGCAGGAATACGTGCAATATCGCGATGCGCGAAAAAAAATATTGGCGCCTGTGCCGCAATTTATCAAGGTAGAGGGAGCGGACACCGCGCAACAGAAAGAGAACATCGAGCGTTATCTGGCGCCGTTAGCTGGCAAGCCCCTGGACCCGGACAAACTTGACCGCGCGCTGACGCGTCTGACGGGCGTGGGTCGGTATGACACGGTGGGCTACCGGGTCGCAGAGCGCGAAGGCCAACAAGGATTGCTCATTCAAGTGAGCGAGAAAAACTATGCTCCGCCGACGATCCAGCCGGGATTTGAAGTGGATGGATCGGCCAGCGAAGAAGTGGGTTTTACAGCGGCCACGCGTCTGACGTTTTTGGACGTAGCGGGATTCCGTTCGGAGTGGCGCACCGATATTTTGTTTGGAAACACGTATGGGCTGGGGAGCGAACTGTACCGGCCGTTCACGCCGGTGAGCAAATGGTTTTTCGCTCCTCACGGCGTGGCCACCACGCGCGTGTTCAAGGTTTACGAGAAGGGCGATCCACTCGCGGACTACAAACTGGGCCAGGCGACCATCGGAATGGACGTGGGCTACGGATTCAACCGCTTCAGCGAATTGCGCTTCGGCTATGAGGTGGGTTATCTGGATGCGCAGTTGAGACTCGGTACGCCCGTGTTTAATTCCGTCGACGGGCGTGTGGGCAACGCAAAGCTGCATTATTTGTTCGACCATACGGACGACCCCGTGATCCCGCGCAGCGGGGTGCGCTCTGAGACGACATTTCGGTGGTTTGACACCAGTCCCGGCACCGCGAGCGCGTTTCCTTCTTTGCAAACGAAAATTGAATATTTCCAACCAGTCTCGGTGTTGGGTTCAGCGTTCGTGGATGGCGAGGGAGGTTCCACTTTCGGATTTAACAGCACCGGAATTCCGCAGTTTTTTCTGGGCGGGCCGCTGACGCTCAGCGCTTACGGGTTGAACGAGTTGCAAGGAAATCAGTACTACTTAATCCGCGTCGGTTATTTGCACGACCTGTGGACGCTGCCGCCACTCGCGGGAAAACGAGTCTTCGTGATCGGCTCGTATGAATTCGCAAAGATGTATGGCGCAACGAATGAAAGCAAATTCCCCAACGATTTTGCCGCCGGAGTGCTGGCGGAGACGGTGATCGGCCCGCTCTTCGTAGGCGGCAGCGTCGGCGATACCGGGCATCACAAATGGTTCTTCCAGCTCGGACGAGTGTTCTGAGTTTCTCAGCGCGCCGTTATTTTTTCACGGAGTAGGGGCCAACCGCCGCCGCGCGATAGTCCGAATAGGTAAGGATTCTGTCGAGTTCGAGACTCTTCAGGAAGAGGATTTTGGCGCTGGCTCGCACTTCGAGGCGTTCCGGCACCCAGACCGCCTCGCCGAGACAAGTCTGCACGAGAAGGATGCGGGAACCACGCTGGACGCGGGCCACGAACAACCCCATCGAGAACGACTGGGTTACATCGCCTTCGACTTTGACCCAGCCGAAGTCCTGCTTGTCGACCCATAGCTTGCCCTGCACCCTGGCGAGCAGCTTGCCGTACTTGCCGTTTGAGTGATAGCCGGGGTGTGGCTTGGCCTGAAGCACATAGGCTGGCCTGCCGGATATGATCTCTTCGCCGACGAGACTAAAGTCGAAGGCCTGGAGCAGGTCGCCGAGAAAAGATCTGTTTTCCTGGTCCTTGCGGAGCCGTTCAGCCTGCTCCGCCGCCGTTTCGTGCTTCAGTTTCTCGATATCCACATCGCGTTTTTTCTGATCCTCGGCTGAGGGCAGCTGACCGTTGTGTTCCATCAGCTCCTGAAATCGGATGCCATTGACAAGATTCATTTTGGTGACATCGACATTCTGCGATTGCACTTGCCCTGCCGAGGTCAGCCGCCGATCCTCATCACGCTCCATGTAGACGAAGGTGTTACGCGCCTGCCAACTAAGTTCGGCCGCCACGAGAGATTGAGCCACTATCTGACGGGCCACCAGGGCGATTGGCGGATTCTCAGGTTTTTCCGATCCCTTGTTTTGAGCGAGGAGCGCGGAGGAAGCCGCGAGCACAATCAAGAGCGCTCCGATTCGGGATTTAGCCAGAATTTCCATTTTTGACTCGAGGACAGCTGAAGCTGAAGACATTGAAAAATCAGGATCCAGAGATAGGCTAACGCGTTGAGAGTTGCGCGTCTGTGCGAATAGAGACAGGTCCACTCCTGGGAGAGGTACCCGGCCACATATTTCGTAACTGTGCGAAATAGGGCTGCACGGCTTCCGTCGCGGTGTCAGGATGCATACATGCGGCACAAGGAACCAAAGAGAGAATCTCTCGAGGCGACACGTGCCATCGTCAGTGAAAGAAATGGCGAGGCCCCGGATGGCCAAGTCCGCAAGGATCATGGAACGGAGTCTGCAAACAGGCCGAATTCCAGAACCGGCGAGTACCACCATGCCGGGAACGGTTGACAAAATCATTTCGTCGCGACGGCGGAAACAGCCGGAAAAGGCACAGTTTGGTGTTGACAGGGCCTCCCGCCGGTATCGAAGTCTGCGGATCGAAAATTCATTGACGGATGAAAACGGCGATGAAGTGAAGCTCAAAAAGGGCGCTCGCGTCGAGGTTACGGTCGCCGCCGAAGGCAAGACGTCAACCGCGAAAATTGTGAAAGACCGCTAGCCAGCCCGGCGACAGACACGTGCTTCAACAGAAGAGGCATGAAAATGCCAGACGAAGAGTGGATCAAAACGCTTGCCGACGGCAGAAAAGTACAATTCATCTGCCAGGAACTGCCTCAAGACGGGGCGTTTATCACCGCTCAGATCGCGGGCAACGAGGTTGTGTATTCGATCGTATTGACCAAAGCGAGAAACCCGCTGAGTCGTGGAGATGTCGAAAGCCGTTTCCAGGGCGAGCTTTCGAAAAAGTAGTGACTCCCCATTGGCAAAAACCCGTGGCGTAGCAAAAGATTCAAACCAGTGTAACGGCAATCAGGCAGAAACCTCCTTGACGAAAAACAGATAGTTGTTCTACACACTTTGTGGTGGTGTCTGAATGAGGGCATCCACAACCTCCAAAAAGCGCAAGTCCCCCCTAAAACCCTCGAAGCATGCTTTCGACGTCCAAGCTTTTCTTGATTCCACCGGCGTGGCGAGAAAAGTTAAGGAATTCAAGCCTGCAGAGGCGATCTACGCTCAAGGTGATGCCGCCGAGAGCGTAATCTATTTGCAAAGCTGGGGCGTGAAACTGACCGTCGTTAATGAAGCCGGCAAAGAGGCGGTCGTGGCTATCCTGGGACCGGGCGACTTTTTTGGGGAAGGCTGTCTGGCGGGTCAGTCGGTTCGAATTGGAACGGCTACCGCCATTACGCCTACCACTGTGCTCATCATTGAGAAGGGTGAAATGTTCAGGGTGCTTCATGAGGAGCATGACCTCTCCGACCGGTTCATCAAGTTCATGCTGGCGCGGAACATTCGAATCGAGGAAGACTTGGTCGATCAGTTGTTCAACTCGAGCGAGAAACGGCTCGCGCGCACTCTCCTCTTGCTTGCGCGTTACGGCAAAGAGGACCGGCCCCACGGAGTACTCCCCAAAGTATCGCAGGAAATTCTGGCCGAGATGGTTGGCACGACGCGCTCACGCGTCAATTTCTTCATGAACAAATTCAGGAAACTGGGGTTCATCGAGTACAACGGCGGTCTGCAGATCAACACTTCTCTCTTGAGCGTCGTGCTGCACGAATAAGCCAACTTTCGGGATTCCTTGTCGCGGATGCTGAGATTCTCTTACAATCGATAGGCGTGGGGTTCCGGTCCGGATGTGTGCGATGCCATCACGCCGGGGAAGGTTATGCTGAAATTTATGACTGCACTTATTGGATCTGGTGCCATCGCTTTGGGCACCCTTTATACCCCTGCGACTGCAGGGGATGGGAAGTTCGGGCCGTCGAATCCGTTCTATGCGCCGAGCACGCTGCCGTTTCACGCGCCGCCCTTCGACAAGATCAAGGACGAAGATTATCAGCCGGCCATCGAAGCAGGCATGGCGGAAGAGCTTTCCGAGATCCAGGCGATTGCCGACAATCCAGCGGGGCCGACTTACGAGAACACGCTCGTGGCCATGGAGAAAACCGGTCAGCTTTTGCAGCGGGCGCTGGCCGCGTTTGGCGCGATGACCGCCGCGAATACGAATCCCGCGCTGCAAAAAGTGCAAGCCGATGAAGCGCCGAAACTGGCGGCGCACCAGGACGCCATCAGCCTGAACGCAAAACTTTTTGCGCGCGTGGCTGCCGTTTATAAGCAGCGCGAGTCGCTGAAGCTCGATGCGGAGTCGCAGCGGCAGCTTCAGGTTACCTACGACAATTTCGTCCGTTCCGGCGCGAATCTTTCCGACGCCGACAAAACCGAGTTGAAGAAGCTCAACGAGCAGATCGCCACGCTTTCGAACGACTTTTCGACCAAGCTATTGGAAGCGACCAAGAACGGAGCGTTTGCGACGACCGACAAGAGCGCGCTGAACGGTTTAAGCGACTCGCAAATCGCCGCGGCTGCGCAAGCCGCTCAAGGCCGCAAGCAGGAAGGCTATGTGCTTCCGCTGCAGAACACAACGCAGCAGCCGCAGCTTGGATCGCTCAGCCTGCGGGCAACTCGCCAGGCCTTCTTCGAGAAATCCTGGAACCGTGCCGAGCGCGGCGATGCCAGCGATACGCGCGACCTCATCTCGCATCTCGCCCAACTGCGTGCGCGGCGCGCACAACTGCTCGGATATCCGAACCACGCAGCGTGGAAGCTCGGCGATCAAATGGCCAAGACTCCCGAAAGCGCGTTGAAATTCATGGACGCGCTCGTGCCCGGAGCGACAGCCAAGGCCGCGCGCGAGGCCAAAGATATTCAGGACGTCATCGACGCGCAGAAGGGCGGCTTCCAGCTCGAACCCTCGGACTGGAACTTCTATTCCGAACAGGTCCGCAAGGCGAAATACGATTTGAACGACGCGGAGGTTAAGCCCTACTTCGAGTTGAACAACGTGCTCGAAAACGGCGTCTTCTACGCCGCACATGAGCTTTACGGAATCACCTTCAAGGAACGCAAAGACATCCCGGTTTATCAAGCCGATGTTCGCGTCTTCGAAGTTTCGGACGCGGACGGCAAGCCGCTGGCGCTTTTCTATTGCGATTATTTCAAGCGCGACAACAAAAACGGCGGCGCCTGGATGGACGTCTTCGTGAACCAGTCAAAGCTTCTAGGCATGTTGCCGGTGGTCTACAACGTAGCGAATCTGCCAAAGCCCGCGCCGGGCGAGCCTGCGCTGATCAGTTTTACCGACGTGACCACCATGTTCCATGAATTTGGCCACGCGCTGCATGGGATGTTCGCGAATACGCAGTACCCGAGTCTTTCGGGCGCGGCGACGGCGCGCGATTTCGTCGAGTTCCCTTCCCAGTTCAACGAACACTGGGCGCTCTACCCCGCCGTATTCAACCATTACGCGAAGCACTACAAAACGCACGAGCCGATGCCTGCCGAACTGGTTGCCAAAATTCGCAAAACGGCGACCTTCAACCAGGGCTACATGTTGACGGAGCTGCTGGCCGCCGCCGAGCTCGACATGCAATGGCACACGCTTCCCGCCAGCGCCCCACTCCAGCAGCCGGACACGTTCGAGAAGCAGGCCCTGGAGAAAACGCATCTACTGATCGCGGCAGTTCCTCCGCGCTACCGCTCCAGCTATTTCAGCCACATTTGGGCTTTGGACTACTCCGCGGGCTACTACGCTTATCTGTGGGCGGAGATGCTGGATCACGATGCCTATCAATGGTTCGAAGATCATGGAGGGCTGACGCGCGCGAATGGAGACCGCTTCCGGCAGATGGTGCTCTCACGCGGCAACACGGAAGACTTGGCCAAGATGTATGCAAACTGGCGCGGAAAAGAGCCGAGCGTCGAGCCGATGCTGAAGTACCGCGGCTTGCTGGAACCCGAACACTAATTCGTTTCCTGATATCGCAAGCTCTTGGAACGGGAGTAAACTCTTTCTGGATTTGAAGCCGAAAAGGAAGTATCGGATGAAGCGAATCGCTGTTTTCGCATCATTGCTGGCGTTGAATGTCGGATGCCTGGCGCAGGCCAGTGCGCAGAGTCCTGGCGTCGCCGAATACGCTCGCACGTCCCGCGAAATGGACAAGAAGTATGCCAAGCAGCAGAACAAGAAGTTGAAGAAGGCGTCTAAGAAACAGCAGAAGGCCATGAAGAAAAACGCGAAGGCGCAGCACAAGGCGGCGAAAGGCGCGAATCGGCCCCGCTAGATAGACTTTCAGACGTGTAGTTTTGCGTGAAAGGCCGACTTAGGCCATCTGGTAGACGTTCGTTGGTCTCTTCGCCGGCCGCCAATCTTCCCGACTGTTAGGCCAAGTGCCAGCCCAAACGAAACAGCACCGTAAATCAAAATCTGCTCTCTAATGGACAGCGCCGGTGGCGTTTGCACGCGAGTTGCCAAGCGCGGACCACACGATGCGTTCTGTTTCTGCCGGGTCAGGCGGGCACGCGATGTAGTCGTACGCCCTGCGGTTCGCGGCCAAAGCAATAATCGAAGTACGGTGACGATCCTCTATTCCTTCGTCAAGCGCTCGCGGAAACGGCGCTTGGCCTGAACGAAGGAAATCGACTGGAAAATCCGAAAGTGTGCTGAATAGGGCTGCACGGCTTCCACCGGTGGAGTAACGATGGATGTATGCTGCATAAGAAAGTCAAGAGAGCCACGAAGAAAGCCGGTGACGCGACACGTGCCAGCGTCAAGAAGGAAATGGCCCAGCCGCGCATGGCGAAGTCTGCAAGAAAAATGCTAAGCGATCTAGCGGTTCGGGTGCCGGGTGAATCCCCACTTGCCCACACCGCACAATGTGAACGTCCTGCCGCAAAATATTCATTCACCCGTAACAAATCTTCCATATAACCCTCCCTCACGCGCCAGCAAGAGTAGCCGAAGGCTGGCTCCATCGGAAATCGAGACGGGAGAATCATGGCCGCAACCGCACCTGCAACCGCATCGGTAACCGCAACCCCCGCTACGCACGTATTGACAGAAAAGCTGAACCGGAAGCCGGGCCGGATCGGAATGATCGGGTTCGGCGTCGTGCTCATCTTCGGAGTGATCTTCATCGGGTACAGCCTTTCGCAAGACCTTGCAGGCCTGGAGTTGGGTTCGGCGCTGCCCTACATTCTTTTGGGGACGGCGCTTTTCGTGGCGTTGGGATTCGAGTTCGTCAACGGTTTCCACGACACGGCCAACGCCGTCGCCACCGTGATTTATACGCACTCGATGGAACCGCACATCGCCGTGGTCTGGAGCGGTTTCTGGAATTTCGCGGGCGTAGTGTTGTCGTCAGGCGTGGTGGCGTTCACCATCATCTCGCTTTTGCCAGTGGAATTGATCCTGCAGGTCGGAAGCGGCGCTGGGTTTGCCATGGTGTTTGCGCTGCTCGTCGCGGCAATCCTCTGGAATCTGGGTACCTGGGCGCTGGGTTTGCCGGCTTCGAGCTCACACACACTGATTGGGTCGGTCATTGGCGTGGGCATTGCAAATCAGCTGATGCAGGGGAGAACGGGGACCAGCGGCGTGGACTGGGCGCAAGCCGCGGGAATTGGAAAGTCGCTCCTCCTGTCGCCGGTATTTGGGTTCATTCTTGCCTCCCTGTTGTTTCTGACGATGAAGGCGATCGTCAAGGACAAGCGGCTCTATGAAGCCCCGAAAGGTGCGGAGCCGCCGCCGTTTTGGATTCGCTCCCTCCTTGTTTTTACCTGCACGGGCGTAAGCTTCTTCCACGGTTCGAATGACGGTCAGAAGGGCATGGGCTTGATCATGCTGATCCTGATCGGCACGGTTCCGACCACCTATGCGTTGAACCACGCGGTGACGCCGCAGCAATCGCAGGATTTCATTGCCGTCTCGACGCAGACCGCGGACGCGCTGAACAAATACGTACAGCAGAGCGCTTCGATCGGCGACCCTCGGGAAGATGTGACAGAGTACATTCGGACCAAGGAGTTCAAGCCGAACACGATGCTGGCGTTGCGCGAACTCGTGAATGGTGTCGGCACGGAAATGGCGATCTTTAAAGAGTTGTCAAAGGTCCCGCACGCGCAGGTGCGCAACTTCCGAAACGATATGTACCTGGTGAGTGAGGCGATTCGCCTGATGCAAAAATCCGGCACTCCGAAATTGGCGACGGCAGACGTTGCCGTGCTCAAGAGTTACAAGACCCACATCGACAGGGCCACGCGGTTCATCCCGTTATGGGTCAAGGTGGCCGTAGCGCTGGCGCTTGGTCTAGGCACAATGGTCGGATGGAAGCGCATCGTCGTTACCGTAGGCGAAAAAATCGGGAAGAATCACCTGACTTACGGACAGGGTGCTGCCGCCGAAATCACGGCGATGGCAACAATCGGCGCAGCGGACGGCTTGGGCTTGCCAGTGAGTACGACCCACGTGTTGTCTTCCGGCGTCGCAGGAACGATGATGGCGAATCATTCGGGCCTGCAATGGTCGACAGTGCGAAACCTTTTGCTCGCTTGGGTGCTCACTCTGCCCGCGGCCATGATGCTCTCGGGGTTCTTGTTCTTCGCGTTCCGCAAATTGTTCAGTTAACGCCGTGTAGCACAGGCACTCCTGCCTGTGCTGCGGTTTGAGCGTGCGGCACGAAACGCCAAAGGCAAATTCAAAAACATAAACCCGCACAGCCAGGAGTGGCTGTGCCACATACCATCGTGTACACGCAGTGTTCGGGCATATAATCCCCCTGCAAAGGGTTATGTCCGCCTTCTCCTCGTCTTCTGTGATGAGACGCGGGCTTCCCTCGCGGAGGAGTTATGGATGCGAGCACCGCCCGCGCTGAGATAGACCTTTGGCCCGAACTTCCTCTGGAAGCCTGGCAGGATACCTACGCAACTCTTCACATGTGGACGCAGATCGTCGGCAAAGTTCGGCTGGCGCTCACCCCAAATATCAATCATTGGTGGGGAGTGCCGCTCTACGTAAACGCGCTCGGGCTGACCACCTCCGCCATTCCTTATTCTGGCGGAAATTTCGAAGTGCAGTTTGACTTCGTGCATCACCAGCTCTTCATTCGAACGAGCAACGATGCGCTCCTCACGCTGGCCTTGGCGCCGCGCTCTGTGGCCGATTTTTATCGCGACTTCATGGCCGCGCTGGCTTCGCTTGGCATTGCCGTAAAGATCTGGAAGATGCCCGTCGAAATCCCCGATCCGATTCCTTTCGATCAGGACACAAAACATGCCTCCTACGATCCCGAATACGCCAATCGTTTCTGGCGGATTCTGGTTGGCTGTGAAGCGGTGATGAAGGAATTTCGCGCCGGGTTCATCGGCAAATCGAGCCCGGTACATTTTTTCTGGGGGAGTTTCGATCTCGCGGTGACGCGTTTCTCCGGCCGCCGCGCGCCCGAACGCGTGGGCGCGGACTCGATCACACGCGAAGCCTATTCCCACGAAGTGATCAGCGCCGGATTTTGGCCGGGAGGCGGCGACGTAAAAGGCGCGGCGTTCTATGCCTACGCGGCGCCTGAACCCGCGGGATTCGCGCAGAGCCCCGTGCGCCCCGTGCAAGCCTTCTATCATTCGCAACTCAAGGAATTTCTTTTGATGTACGACGACGTGCGCCGGGCTATTACGCCGAGAGAGTCGTTGCTGGCATTCTTGCAAAGCACCTACGACGCGGGCGCCGATCTTGCAAATTGGAACCGCAAGGAATTGGAACGCGAGGCCGTCTAGAGGCTCCAATGAGCAAACGGCATACCGCGCAACAATTCACGACACAAAGTTCGCTGGAAGGAAAAGATTGTTGAGCGCCTCGGAAAGATTGGGGTGCGCGAAAACGCCGTTATAGAGCGCGGTGTAAGGCAGCTTACCCATCATAGCTAACTGAATCATCGACATTACTTCCCCACCCTCCAGCCCAAGCACCACAGCGCCCAGTATTTGACCGGTTGCTGCGTCCACAATGGCCTTCAGGAAGCCGCGCGTTTCGTCGACTTCCAGCGCGCGCGCCACATGCGACATGGGCATTTTTGCGACGCGTATCTTAAGGTTTTTCGCTTGCGCTTCCGCTTCGGTCATGCCAACCCGGCCCAGTTGCGGATCGATGAACACGGTGTACGGCACAAGACGTCCCTCGATGCTGGCGTTTCCTTTCTCAATCAGATTCGTGCGAATAATTCGAAAGTCGTCGTACGAAATGTGCGTGAACGCCGGCCCGCCCTTGATATCGCCCAGCGCAAAAATTCCATCCACACTGGTTTCGAGCTTTGCGTTCACCTGAATAAATCCGCGTTTGTCCGCGGCAATTCCCGCGGCCGCAATGTTCAGCGTATCGGAATTGGGCACGCGGCCCGTGGCGACCAGCAGATGCGAGCCTGCGATGGTGCGTGTTTCGCCGGCGGCGCCTTCTCCGCAGACGACCGCAATTTTAATTTGTGGGCCCTCCTTCGCGACGCGTTGCACTTTCGCGTTGAACAAAACGTCGATGCCATCCTCTTGCATAATCTTGAGCACTTCCGCGGCCACGTCGGCGTCCTCGCCGCGCAGCAATTGCGGCCCTTGCTGCACGATCGTCACGCGACTACCAAGTCTGCGAAAAAGCTGGCCAAATTCCAGCCCGATATATCCGCCGCCAATCACCAGCAAGTGTTCCGGAACCACGTCAAGTTCCATGATCGATGTGCTGTCGAGATATGGAACACCTTGCAGCCCTTCGAGCGAAGGCACGCCCGCGCGGCACCCCGCGTTGATGAAAAATTTATCAGCAGTAAGCGTGCGCTGCGAACCGTCGCGGAGGCGCACCTGAATCGAGCGCGGGCCGGTGAAGCTCGCTTCTCCAAAAATCAACTCGAGATTCGCAGTTTTCTCGATGCGCCTCTGATTGCCGCCGCGAAAGGACTCGACAATCGCGCGCTTGCGTTCGCGCACGCGGCTCATATCCACAGTGATCGCGCCGGTATGCACGCCGTAATCCGACCCGCGCCGCGCGAGATACGCCACGCGCCCGCTCGCCACCATCGTTTTGGTTGGCGTGCAACCTTCGTTGACGCAAGTCCCTCCCACGTGCGCTCGCTCCACAAGCGCCGTGCGCAGGCCCGCCTTTGCCAGCGCCTGGCACAGCGGCGTCCCCCCCTGCCCCGAGCCGATCAGGATCGCTTGATAGTGGTCCGATGCACTCATGACTGGCCCTCCAGCTTCTAACCCGGTATGCCTGCGAGGATTGGATGCACGAAGCCTATCGACATTTTCGTTCTTCAGAAAAGAAATTGGCGCGGAGAGGCCTACGCTCCGGCCGTTCCCACAGGAGTTGACGGGCAATCGAGTCTAATCTTAATGCCGGGAAACGATGAACAGCCCCGCGCCGATGGCGCTGGCGTCCTCAAGCAGAGCGATGGCGATGTCGGGAACTTTGAGCGCCTTCACGAGTCCCGTCCGCCATTGGTAGCCCGCGAATGCCCCCGCCAGCCCACCCGCCGCGCCAAGAATGGCGCCTGTCGCTGGCGCCTGTCCAGCCGACACTCCAACGCAAGCGCCCGACAGAGCCCCGCAAACAAATCGAGCGATCAATCCCGGAGGCGCCGTGCGGCTAGGCGTCCGTGGCAGCTTGTCCGTGATCAGCTCCACGACGGCCAACACCGTAAAAATGATGACAGCAGCATTCGATCCCATGAACGCCAGGCGCGACCCCGCCAGGTTCAGCCAGTTGCGATGCGCCGCCCACGCCGCGATCGCCGGCGCCGTCAAAGACCGCATCCCCGAAACGATGCCGATAGCAAAAGCGAGAACGAAAACAAAAGTAGTGCTCATGGAGGGAGAGATGTATCTCCGATACCGGTGCGTGTCAAGAAGTAAGAACGAGTAAAAAGACGGCCGGCCCGCTCGCCCCGAAATTCTGCCCTTCAATCGGTTCCGCGCGCGTTCGATTTTTCTATTTTCATGGCGCGTATTTTATGGCATGTTACAAAGTGTCCTAAGGAGGACGCGTCCCATGCAGCGGTTGAACCATATAGGCCGTATTGTGGCGTTGCCGGCGGGAGTGAACCGCGGCAGCGAATGGACGTGGTCCGCTCGCTTCCGCTAGTTTCCCGCCCAATCGGCAATTCCTTTTGAAACCACCATTTCGGCGTTGAGCGGTTAAATGTGCCGTATTGTCGCGCGAATTTTTGCAATCGCGCGAGTCATCGCTCTTCGTGCGCCCATCGCACCGTATGGGCATGCGCAGAACATGGTCCGAAGCGCTCAAGCGCTTCTTAGAAAAGAAAAATATATGGTTACGATCAAAATCAAAGCGGGAACTCCAGAAGGCTACGAATCTCTTTGCCGGACCTGCACTCGCGGCCACGTCATTAGCGGATTTCGCGCCACCGAAGAGGAAGTGTTTTGCAGAACTTTCTATATCGAGCGCGAGATTCGCTTTCCGGTGCGCGAGTGCACGTTCTACGAAGACAGGCGTTTGGCCAGCAAGGAAGATATGGAAGAAATCGCCTGGCGCTTGAGGAGCACCACCGGGAAGCCGACGCGAAATGTCGGCTTTGTCAGTGGCTCTGATCTTCGAGAACTCGAAAGCGAAGATCCGGAGATCGTTCCGGCCGTTTCCGCTGAATCAAAACGAAAAGAATAAACAAAAGGCCGCGCGTTTCCGGATTGGAAGCGCGCGGCTCACACCTGTACGCGATGTTGGAACCCAATCAGGAGGCATGTCATGCGAAACGAATATTTCAACGAACAGCACTGCTTTCGAGCGCAGCAGTAAGCGCCGAAAGGGCTACCCGTCCGAAACCAAAGTGAAGAGAGGCCATCGAGTCGTCCACGGGGAAAAAGAACTCGTGGAAAAACTCGGGCGCAACGACCTATGCCCCTGCGGCTCCGGGCGTCGGTTTCAAATGCTGTTGTCTGCATACGGGCAAGTACGACGGCGGCAACCGCAACTACTTTTTTCCGGGAGTAGCTCAGCGGTTGCAGGCGAGGCGAAAAAGAAGCAAAGGAAACTTGTTGACTTTCGCTTTTTGTTCGCCTATAGTGCGGGGCGGTAGAGGAAACGGGAAACGGGTGGCGTTCAGCTCCATTGCCTCTTTGGCTCTCACGAACTGCGCGCCGCCCGTTGAAAATTCCGAGCCCTAAGCGGGGTGAGGGGTCGCTTCTAAAGAGCGATCCCTCGACTCCCGAAAAGATTCTACTCGGTCCGCTTCCCTGCGCTCACCGCTGTGCGGTCACAGTCAACAGGAGCCGTTATGGACGTCTGTATCGAAAATGTTTTTCCCGCAGTGGCCACGCCCTTCAATTCTTTTCACGAAGACGCGCGCGAAGAAAAAGGCCACGGAGCCGAAGCGCCACGCTCCAAAGCAATTCCAAACATTGTCCACGTGGACGTCGACGCATTTTTTGCTTCGGTCGAGCAGGTGCTCAATCCGAAGTTGCGCGGCAAGCCCGTGCTGGTCGGCCGCGGCGTAGTCGCCTCGGCGAGCTACGAAGCAAAAGCCTGCGGCGTGAAAACGGCCATGACCTTTCGCGATGCGCTGCGCATTTGCCCCAAAGCCCTCGTTGTACCCGGCCAGTACGAGCACTACGCCGATTTTGCCGAGCGCGTGCGGCGCATTCTCGAAACGTACACGCCCGCAGTCGAGACGGCCGCGCTCGACGATTTCTATCTCGATTTCGCGGGCACGGAGCGGCTGTATCCGAATTACGAAGCCGCGCTGCGGCGCGTGCAATCGGACGTCCTCGAACAAACCGGGCTGAGCGTCAGCGTTGGCGCGGCCTGCACCAAAGTGGTCGCCTCAATCGCCTCGCGTCTCGAACGCCCGCGCGGCTTCCGCATGATTGCGCCGGGCACGGAAGAGGACTTCTTGACGCCACTGCCGGTCGAAAAGCTTCACGGTATCGGCCATGTCCACGCCGGCATGCTGGCCGAGCGTGGCATCGCCACCATCGGCGAGTTGCGTCTGGTGCCGCGAGCCGCTCTGGAAGCCGCGTTTGGCGAAGTCATTGGAGGCCAAATCTGGGAACGCGCGCGGGGGCTCGACGGACGCGAGGTGATGCTGCCCTCCACGCCAAAATCCGTCTCGCGCGAAACCACCATTGAAGGCGGCACCATCGACACGGAATTTCTCGGCGGCCTCATCGAATATCTCAGCGAACGCATCGGCTCGACGCTGCGCGAATACGGCCGCCAGGCGCGCACCATCGGCTTGCGCATCCGCTACGTCGACCATTTTTCCGCGCACCAAACCATCCGTTTGACGCGCCCATCGAATGACGAGCGCGAACTGCTCGCCGAAGCCAAAGAACTTCTTGCAAAACTATTCACGCGCCGCGTCGCTGTTCGCCTCATCGGCGTAAACGTCACCAATCTCGAAACCGACCGTCGCCAGCACGAACTCTTCGACACCGACGCCAACCGCCGCTGGTATTTAAATCGCGGCCTCGATTCCGTCCGCGGCCGCTACGGTTGGAACGCCGTCTTCTACGGCAACGGCTTCGAACTCCGCGAACATTACGCCACCAAGCCCAACGGCCTCGTCCTCTCCACCCCCTGCTTATCGCGGTGAAGTGGACGTTGTACTTGTAGGGGCGCAGCATGTTTACTCTGAGCTTCGAAGGGCTGCGCCCCACAAAGCATCACTAATCAAACGTTGCTGAATTCCCCTCCCTGTTCCCTACCCTGATTTGAAACACAAAATGCCCGCCTTGCGGCGGGCATCGGCTTCTTCGCACTTGGATCGGGGCTCCCGTGTTCGTACATTTGCATTGTCATAGCCACTATTCGTTTTTGCGGGGCGTGGCGCCGCCAGAAGAACTGATCGCGGCGGCGTCCGCGCAGAAGATGCCTGCCGTGGCGTTGACGGATACCAATGGGCTGTATGCAGCGGTGCCATTTTATCAGGCAGCGAAAGCGGCAGGCGTAAAACCGATTGTTGGCGTGGTGCTTGACGTCGAATTCCGAGTTTCGCATTTCGAAGTTCGAAACTCAAAAAACGAAAATCGAACCTCGCCGAGTGTGGCGATAGTGCTGCTCGCCGCGGATATGGATGCCTACAGCAACCTGTGCCAGATGGCGACGCTGCGCCATTTGGGAACGACGGATCTGGCGAAAAATGATTTCGAGGAATGCGACGGTCGACCGGTAACGCTGGAGGAATTGGCGAAACATTCCAAAGGTGTGATTGCGCTCTGCCCACTGCCGCCGCCAACGCACGACGCAGACGATCGTAGCGGCACGACATGCCGTGCCCGTCCTGAATGGTTTGCAGCGCTGAAAGATATTTTCGTCGACCGGCTGTGGATCGAAATCCATCACCTCTTTCCCGGCGACGGGCGCACTCTGCGCGAAGCCGAATGCATCGGCCGCGAACTCGGCATCCCACTCGTCGCGACGAACAACGTTTATTTCCTACGGCCAGAGGAGCATTTGCATCATCGCGCGGTGAATGCCATACGCACCGGCGGGCTGCTGACGACAGTGGCGGCGCCCGACATCACCACCGGCGAAGCATGGTTCAAGCCTGCGCCGGAAATGCAAAAACTTTTTCCGGATCACCCGGAATTGCTGCGCGCGACGCTCGAAATCGCCGACCGCTGCAATCTCGAGCTCACGTTGAACAAAACCATCTTTCCGGAATTTCCCGTGCCGCAAGACGAGTCCGCGTTTTCGTATTTGTGGAAGCTGTGCTTTGCCGGCGCGCAGAAACGCTACCGCCCGCTGCGGCCCGAAGTGCTCTTGCGCCTGACGCACGAACTCGGCGTGATCGAAAAGCTGCACCTCGCGCCTTATTTTTTGCTGGTGTGGGACATCGTGGAAGAGGCCAAGCGGCGCGGCATTCCCGCGGTGGCGCGCGGCTCGGCGGCCAGCTCCATGGTGACCTATTGTCTGGGCATTTCCTGCGTCTGCCCGCTGCGCTGGGGATTGTACTTTGAAAGATTTTTGAACGAGCAGCGCGGCGATTGCCCCGATATCGACATCGACATTTGCGGCGCGCGGCGCGATGAGCTGCTCGACTACGTGTACGAGCGCTGGGGCGAAGAGCACGTGGCGATGATCGGAAGTTTTGTGACCATGCACGCGCGGCTGGCGGTGCGCGAAATCGCGAAAGTCTTTGGCGTGCCCCCGGGCGAAGTGAATCATTTTACGAAGCGGCTGCCGCACCGGCCGGTGCGCGAGATTTTGCAGGCGATCCGTAATCTTCCGGAGTGCCGCACTTTGCCAGTGGACGACGAGCCGTGGAAAACCATTCTGCAAGTAGCGCTGCGGCTCGACGATGCGCCGCGCCACATGGGCATTCATCCGTGCGGAACGGTCATTTCCGCGCGGCCACTGACCTTACTGACGCCGCTCGAACGCGCCACGAAAGGAATTGTCGTGACGCAGTACGACATGAACGCCATCGAAGCGCTCGGGCTGATCAAGATGGATTTGCTGGGGCAGCGCGGGTTCACGACGATGTCGCTGGCGCTGGACAACATTGAAAAAGAGGTAGAGGAGGTAAAGGAAGTAAAGGGAAAAAACAATGTTGCGCCGGATGGCGTGACGCCGTGTCCGAAGCCGCGTGAGATTGATTTCGACGCCATACCGGAAAACGATCCGGCGACGTGCGACGTGATTGCCGCGGGAAGAACGATGGGCATCTTCCAGATCGAGTCGCCGGCCATGCGCGGCCTGCTGCGCACGATGAAAGCGCGAACGCTGGAAGAAATCGCACAAGCGCTGGCGCTGATTCGGCCAGGCGCGGCGGAATACGGCTCGAAAGAATTATTCATAAAGCGGTTGCGCGGCGAGGAACAAATCGAATACCCGCATCCCGCGCTCAAGAAAATTCTGGGCGATTCGCTGGGCATTTGTATTTTCCAGGAGCAGGTGATGCAAATCTCGCAAGCCATCGGGAGCATGACGCTGGCGGAAGCGGATGTGGTGCGCCGGTCCGCGGCAAAATTTTCAGGGCAGCGGGAGCATGACCGCCTGCGAGCCAAGTTTTTGAAAGCCGCGGAATTGATGGGACTCTCCGGCGCGGAGCGCGAAGAGACCTGGATGATGGTGGAAAAATTCGCGGGCTTCGGTTTTTGCAAAGCGCACGCAGCGACGTATGCGGATATTTCGTACCGCATGGCATATTTGAAGACGCACCACCCAACGGAATTTCTGGCGGCGATGTGCAGCGCAGGCGCTGGTTTTTATCACGTGTCGGCGTATGTCGAGGAAGCGAAGCGCTGGGGGATCGCGGTGCGGTTGCCGTCGGTGAATCATTCGCGGATGGAGTACACGGCAGAGGCGAGCAGCACGGCGGAGGCGAAGGACACAGAGGCGAAGAGGCGACAGACAGGAATGTCTGTCCCACTTTTGTGCGCGGAGGGAGAGCGGGCCCTGCGCATCGGGTTGATGCAAGTGAGAGGGCTGCGCATGGAGACGATTGTGGCGATTATTCGAGCGCGGGAAGAAGGCGGAGCGTTTGGGTCGCTCGAGGATTTTTTGCGGCGCGTGCCCGTGGAGCGGGACGAGATCGAGGCGCTGATCAAGTGCGGCGCGCTTGATGATGTGGGCGATTCAGCGCGCGATCCCTCGGGCGAACCAGCGAATGGTGCAGCGCGCGGAATTTCGCGGCCCGAGATGTTGTGGCGCTGGAATTTGCTTCAGACAAAAACAGCAAGAGCACAGCCACGATTGGCTGTGCCACCAAGAGCGCCAGAGACTTTGTTTGCTGATGCGGGCGGCAATGACGCGATTGGGGAGGCGCTGGCCGGGATACCGGCGGCGGAGTACACACTCGAGCAGAGACTGCGGTATGAGCGGGAGATTCTGGAGGTGTGCGTGAGCGGACATCCTCTGGATTTTCTGCCGAGGAATGGCGAGGCGTGGAGCGATGAGCTGGATGGGTTGCGGGGAAAACGCGTGACGCTGTACGGGTGGGTGGTGACGTACCGGCATGTGGGGACGAAGAATTACCGGAACATGATGTTTGTGACGCTGGAGGATCAGCGCGGGTTGTATGAGGTGGTGCTTTTTCCGGATGCGTATGACCGCTATGGCGGGCTGGTGTTTGAGACGCGAGCGATGCGCGTGACGGGGCGCGTGGAGTTGGGCGGGCAGATCAATGGGGAGAAATTGGAGGTGTTGAAGAAAAAGAATTAACACAGAGATCTCAGAGAACACAGAGTTCACAGAGCAAAAACGACAAGAACATGAGCAGGCGGAGCTGGAGAAAATGTTATTTCGGATACGAAAACCAAATGCGACGGCGGGGACCACGGCCACGGGCAACTCGGTGGAGCCGGAGGCGGGGCGGCCGGCGGGGACTGGCGAAGAGTGGCTGGGGCGGAATCGCAGCGCGAAACGGCGGCTTTGGGAGCGATTGAATCCGCGGCATAAAAAAGAGCTGCGGGTAATCGCGGAGGCTCTGGCAATGCAGCAGACACATGCGAATCTGCCAGAACCGCTGCGGGCGCGGTTGAGCGAATCGATCGAGCAATTGGAGCGGCTGGCGCGGCGGATGGGGGCGCTGCTGGCCGAGGTAACACGGCGGACACCACCGCGCGCGTGACGGTTGCGGCGGCGTGGCAGGCGAGCCCATACTGAAAATATGGCTGTCCCCAAAATGCGCGGCTCCCTCCCCATTGCGGCGTTGGCTGTGGCTTTGTGTGCCACGGCAGCGGCGGCGCGAGCAGATGAAATACGGCTGAAAGACGGCAAGAAGCTGTATGGCGTGATCGTGGCTTACGAAGACAACATGTTCAAAGTGAAAACGGACTTTGGATATGTGCTCGTGGAGAAAGACAAGATCGCATCGATCGTGCCGTCGACTCCGGCCAACGAGACGCCGAAAACGGACAAGACGCCTGTCGCCAAGAAAGATCCAGGCAAAGAGACAGAACCGAAAGCGGAACCGGCTGTGGCATCGTCCAGCGAAGGAACAGCGGCGGCGACGAATGCCAGCGCGAAATCCGCGGAACCATCCGCGGGAAAGCGCGAAAAGACAGGGCCAAAGATTACAAATGCTGCGGTGAAGCCGGAAGTTCCGGCGGCCACGAAGACGAATGCGGTTGCGCCCGCTATTGCAGGACCGACCGCGGCGCCGAACGCGACGCTCACGGCGTCCGCGCAGCCTGCGGCGCCGAAAGAGCCGGATCCTCCAGCAATACGCGAAGACATTCAGGGAAATGTATATACGAACTACACGCACGGCTTCCGGATGTACAAAGCGCCGAGCTGGCAATTGAATGATGATGCGCGGAAGTCGCTCCCAGACGCGATCGTGGCGCTGGGCACGCTGAACCAGTCGACGCTGCTGGTGATCGGGAAAGAACAGACAAGAGTGGCGCTGGAACCGGCGGCGGCAACGGTGGAAAAACGGCTAAGCGAAATCTACGAAAACTACCGGAGAATTTCGCAGCGGAAGACGGTGGTCGGCGGGATGCCGGCCGTCGAATATCACTACCGGGGGATGGCCGACGGGCACGACTGGTCCGGAACGCTGGTGGTGATTTCGCACGGGACGGATGTGTTCACCGTTCTGGGCATGACCTACGCGGATAATGACCTGATTCAGATTCAAGAAAACGTGATTTCGCGATCGATTGCGAGTTTGGACTTCAGCGTTCATTGAGAAGAGTGAGTAGTGAATAGTGGGCAGTGAGTAGTGCGAACCCCTAGGCGCGGCTTAGGTCGAAGATTGTGCTGAGCAAGTGTGCATGGTTACCCCCCCTTTTTTCGTACGTGTGGATTCTAAAGGACTTAACACATTCCGTAAGTTGTTTAGAATGAACACTTGTGGGAACTTCTTGGGAGTGTTCATTTTAAAGGGTTTGCGGGGCCAGAAAAACCGGTAAAACACGGCAAAACGCGGTGTTCTTGTAGATGATGAAAACAAAGGAGTTGTGAATTCTAAGTAAGCTGAAAACGAAAAACGCCAGCTGGAAGCTGTCGGTACATAATAGACGACTAAGTATTACTTACAGAATAGTATATCACAATATTATATTTTGTCAAGGAAAAAGGCTGTCAAACTTCTCTTAAAATTTCCCCTTTCTGGGGATCGGATGGTGGTCCCGGAAGGGGAGCTGGAGTGCAGCACGGGGCCGCGTTTGGTGCGGCACCGGGCGAAACGCGAGGGCACCTTCCGAAGCGGGCGCGTGGCCACCGATTCCGACAGCAGGCGGCGCCCATGTGGCCGATGACGTGAGTCCCTTGAGCGCTTTTGATAGGTGGATTAGCGAAGGAGCGCTTCGAAGCCGGCCTGGATAAAGTGGTGATCGTGGGTCAAAGCAGCGGTGATGCGCTCGGTTTCCATGATTTGGAAGCTGGCGCAGTCGGTGAGGCTCCAATTTTTGTCCGCGCTCCGTTTGTAGCGCTCAAGCGCCTTGGTGAATTGCTCAGAGGTCTGCGGGAGCACGATAAGAGAATCGCCTTTGCGTGCGTCTTCGACAGCGTGAACTGCGATCGATTGCATGATTGGGCTGCCGTTACTGAACGTGTTTAGCAGTTCGGTTAAGACCATTTCGCTTGTCACCAGCCGCATCGTGGAAATCTCCCGCGACATAGAAGTGACTTTCGCATGCAGGTCATCTGGCGGATACAAAAGGGCGATCCAATAGCTGGTATCCGCGAAGACCGCCTTCATTCTTCTACCTTCTTAGTTCCATAGAGATAGTGATCGACATTCTTCGACAGGTCGGCAGGAAGTCGCTTCCACTCATCTTCAGGAACATCTTTTACTATTTCGGCGATCCTATCGAAGAAGGAGCGAAGATCCGTGGGGGCTTCACCGGGAACCTCAGCGGGGGCAGGCTGAGCTGATTTTCCGGGGTCGGCGGCGTAGCGGGTTTCGAAGCCCAAGTTCTCGAGGATGGCGATGGCTTGATGGGAGTTCGTGGGGTCGTTGGGAGGAACACCGGCGGCTTCGAGGACTAGAGGGCGGGCGGGGAGCTCGCGATTGTCGACGATGACGGTCCACTTGGGCAACTTCCGGAACCAACGGAAGCGGCTAGCGGTGGAGAGGATTTCAGCACGAGTAAGTTCTCTTGGATTTCGCAAGCAAGGCCTCCTTTCAGTGCAGGCCGCTATAAACAATTCATCATACACATATTATTATTCACCGTCAACATATCCCAAAAACGGGTAGTGTGTCAGAATATCAAAGGGCGCTTAGGGATCCGGTCACGGCTCCCTTGGTTTCCCGATGTTTTCCCTCGTCTCGACAGAAAAGAGCTCGAAGTCGGAAAAAGTATGTTCGATGATCATTCTGCGCTGGGCATAATCCGTGAACGCCACTGCAAATTGGGGCAACCAGATTTCCACATTCAGCGAATGAGATCTCACCGGCGCATAGTCTACTGAAATCGCAATCTCGCTAAGATCAATCGAGAGAATCGGTCCCACCAGATTTGTTTCGAGATGTATCACCTGACCGGAGTCTGCGGCGATCCAGGCGCGGCCCTTGATACTCAGCGGGCGGAGTTCGGTTGCGCTGACCGTGCGCGGGTAGACTTCCACCGGGGTTTCCATCGTTACCGTGCGGGGGCGCTTCCCCCTCGTCTGACGAAAATGAACCACCCAGGCGGGCTGACGATTCCATTGCGCAGCACCCTCGCAGCGCATCTCGTAGTCACCTTGAAGGGCCGGATGGAAGATGAGGGCCAAGACAGGCAGTCCTCTATCTAGAATCGAACTGAGCTGCCCGTCCGCGGCCCGGGAAAGCGGTGTGCGCGTTTCATGAACCCTCAGAGGCTCGAATGTTTTACCAAAATCAACCAGGTATTCGAACTTCGGAGCGAGGGAAATCTCCGGCGTGCCCTGTCTGTTCGTTTGCTGGTAGCGGATTTGCTCGTGCGCAATAAACTTCTGAAGATTATCGATGAGATCCTCAGCACGTTGTCCGGTCCGTTTCAGGACCTCGGGAAGGGAGCAGGACTGCGTCGCGGAGAGGGACGGAATGGGGGCGTCCACCCGAGGCGGATCCCAGCGCAAGGACGACGCCTTCTTTTCCTCTTCTTGTGGCGACTGGGGAAGCGGGGTTTTCACGGCCGAAAAAGTGACGAGAAGCAGCCATGCGGAGAGAAAAGAGAGAAAAATCAAACGGGTAGCAATGCGGGTCAGAGCCACTGCAAGGGTCCAAGTCACACTTACGCTGCGAACATACGAAGATCGAAGTTTCGCGGCGATGGGGCCTTCCACGGTGCTCCTCCGATCTTTCTTCCTCAGAACCGCTGCGCGATGTGAAAGGAACATGTAATCATACTCCTGGCGCAAAATCTCGGCGTGCGGAAGGAAATGACGGGATTGTCTCGCAGTAGGACAGTCCTGATAACGCGGCAACCGCTGGCATACCGGTGATACACCGATCACCACCAAGGTGGTTTGGAACGCTTGCAAGGAAGCCGCCCAGCGAGCGGGCCTCCATGGCGACAGAGGCGGCTTGGCTCAAGGGCAGGAACTCACAGGGAGGAAGAGAAGAACAAAAACATCCTTACAAGAAAGAAAGAAAGAAAGAAAGAAAGAAAGAAAGAAAGAAAGAAAGAAAAACATACTTGACACTCACCGGCCTTCTCATGGAAGGACTTGACCGCGTGGTCTGTCGATAACTTCCGGTTTGGCGACAAGTCGCCTGGGACTGTGAGAATGCTTTTTTGGGGCCGAGCGTTAACCGTACGTTAGGTCGGTGCTCTGTCCGACCTCGATGATGTATCCGTCAGGATCCCGGATGTAGCAGCGCGTCTCGCCGTACTTGGGGATCGGCTCGGTGATGAACTCCGCTCCTCGACTTTTCCATAATTCGTAGCACGCTTGAATATCCGCAACGCGGAAATTCATAAAGCTGTTGATGTGATTTGGGTCGGGGACGCTGAGCGTAACCGTCGGCTTATCCGGGGTCGGCCCGCCTCCAACGTTCAGAATCATCCAGATATTCGCAAGCCGAAGGTACGCAGGCGCGTTGCCGTCACCCAGGCTCAGAATGCGAGCGCCGAAGACCTTTTCGTAGTAGCGAGCCGATCGCTCGATGTCGGCGACGGTGAGAAAATGCGCGATGCTGATCCCCTCTCGCGGGGGCATCTCATAGCTTTTTTGTTCGATTTGTACGCTGGTCATTGACGTCTCCAATTCCGACAAACGATGCTCATCTGCTGATTCCGGTTCTTTCGTATTCATGCTATGCCGGTTGAGCTTGACGAGGAAAGGCAAAACAATTGGCGTTGGCTATGAGGATTCACGAGTTCTGAGTGTGTCACTGGCTAACCCGAATGTAATCCTTAAAGTTTTGATAAACGCGGTATCAACCGGAAACTGACGCACTGCCCGAAAACGATCTAGCCGGAACTCCCCTGCCGCAAGGCTGGAACTAGATTAGAGCAAAAGCGGGCACGGCGAGCCGTGCTCCTACGGGTGGGGGCACTGCACGGGTGAGAGCGGGCGACGAATGCGGGCGACGGATGGTGGGGGAGCCGGGCGGGGCAAGCCCCGCCCCTACAGATGGATTCGGGTTAGTCGGAAGCAGCGGCGGTGGTGGCGGTGTCGGGGAATTTTTTGTGTTCGCGGATTACGGAGATAAGGGCTTGGGCGGCGCGAGGGAGGCTACGGTCGCGGCGGTAGACGAGACCGAGTTCGCGCCAGAGGTCGACGCCTTCGACGTTGAGGAGCTTTACTTCGCCGGCTTTGACCTGATCGCGGGCGAAGCTTTCGCTGATGAAGGAGACGCCGGCGTCGGCGGCGACGAAGCGCTTGATCATGCCGATGCTGGGTAGCTCCATGACGACGCGCAAGCGGGCGCGGTAGGGGCGGAAAAGCTTGTCGAGGACCTGGCGAGTGAAGCCGGTGCGCGGGAAGATGAGCGGCTGTCCGGCGACTTCTTCGAGCGTGATCTTGGAGCGATGCGCGAGCGGATTACGGGTGCTCACCATGAAGCGGAGGCGGTCGCGCGAGAGGTGATGGACTTTAAGGGTCGGCGATTTGATGGGAAGAGTGACGATGCCGACATCGACGGAGCCGTCTTCGACGCGCTGCAAGATTTTGTGGCTGAAATTGCGATAGATGCTGATGTGGACTTGCGGATAGCGGCGCTGGAATTCGGCGAATATGTCGGGCAGAAGATAAAGACAAGTGGCTTCGTTGGCGCCGAAAACGAGCGGACCTTGCACAACGTCGCCGCGATCGGCAACGACCTGAATGGATTCGTCGCGGAGACGAAGAAGGCGCTCGGCGTACTCGAAGAGGACTTCGCCGGCGGGAGTCAGCTCGACGGATTTAGCGGAACGGTCGAGGAGACGGGCGCGATAGGCTTGCTCGAGCTGGCGGATCTGGGCGCTGACGGCGGATTGGGAGCGGAAAACTTTTTGGCCAGCCCGCGAAAAGCTTTTTAGTTTGGCTACATAGACGAAAGTGGCAAGTTGGTCGAAGTCCATAGGCTGGTGGCTCGGCAGTGATTATAGCGGAATGTCTCCGCTACGTACGCGCAGAATCTTGCTCCTTTCAAGCGGGCGATGTGGCCCGCGAAAACGCCGCGTCTTGCGGCGGTGTGAAAACCGGTTCCTGATGCTTCAAACGCGCTAGCAGCGGATCCCAGGTGGCTTCGAGAGTGCCCTGGAAATGGAGCGGCTGAACGCGCAAGAACGGAAGGACGCCGCGGCGCGAGAGAAGGCGCGAGGCGCGCGGGCTGGCGGTGAGGCGCAGATGTTCTTCGAGCGCGATGCGCAGCCACGCTTCTTCCTGAGTGTCGATTTCCGAGAGAGCGACGAAATCGCGGTGGATGACTTCGTCGGCTTCGCCGCGAAGGACGTAGGAGAGGCCGCCGGTCATTCCGGAGCCGAAATTGAGGCCGAGAGGGCCGAGGACGAGGACGACACCGCCGGTCATGTATTCGCAGCCGTGCTGTCCAACGCCTTCGACAATGGCGAGGGCGCCGCTATTGCGAACAGCGAAGCGTTCGCCGGCCCGGCCAGCGACGAAGAGCTGGCCGGAAGTGGCGCCGTAAAGAACGGTGTTGCCGGCGAGAACGTCGCCGCGGCGGGAGGCGGCGGAGCTGGCGGATATCGCAATGGTGCCGCCGGAGAGGCCTTTGCCGACGTAGTCGTTGGCTTCGCCGGAGAGCATCAGGGTAATGCCGTCGGCGAGAAAAGCGCCAAAACTTTGTCCTGCGCAGCCGTGGAACTCTTTCGTAATTTCCTGCGGGATGGGGTGGCTTTGACTGCCGGGACGGCGGCGGCGCATGAGTTCTCCGCTCATGCCAGCGCCAACACTGCGATCGGAATTCTGGATGGGCTGCGATTCGGTTTGCAGCTCGAGAGCGGCGCTGAAACGCAGAGCTTCTTCTCGCGCGGCAGCGTGCAGTGCGGGGGACTGGTGGGGAGCAACGCGGTTGGATTCGGTGATGGGGACGATCAACAGCGGATCCATGCCGGAGCGGGCGCTGAGGCGGTCGTACCAACCAGTGAGATCGCTTAGAGAATGTGCGCCGAGTTGGGCAAGGCGATTGCGGACTTCTTCGGCGAGGGAACGAAAATAGGCGACGACCATTTCGGGCTTGCCATTGAATTTTGAGCGGAGCTTTTCGTCTTGCGTGGCGATGCCGACAGGGCAGGTGTTGAGATGGCATTGGCGCGCCATGACGCAGCCAATGGCGAGGAGCGAAGCGGTGCCGAAGCCGAATTCGTCGGCGCCGAAGAGAGCGCCAACGATGATGTCGCGGGAAAATTTGAGGCCGCCGTCGACACGGAGAGAAACGCGGGAACGGAGACCGGCGCGGACAAGCGTGTCGTGCGTTTCGCGAAGGCCGATTTCCCAGGGGAGGCCGGTGTTTTTGATGGAGGTGAGCGGCGAAGAGCCTGTGCCTCCATTGTGGCCGCTGATAGTGATGACGTCAGCGCCAGCTTTGGCGACGCCAGCGGCGATGATGCCGACGCCTGCGCCGGAGACGAGTTTTACGCCGATGCGTGCGCTGGGATTGACGGCGCGAAGGTCGTGAATCAGCTGGGCAAGGTCTTCAATGCTGTAAATATCGTGATGCGGCGGCGGAGAAATTAGAGGGGTGCCGGGCGTGGCGTGGCGGATGCGCGCGATGTATTCAGTGACTTTGCGAGCGGGGAGCTGGCCGCCTTCGCCGGGCTTGGAGCCTTGCGCCATTTTGATTTCGAGTTCTTCGGCGTGGACGAGATAGTCGGCAGTGACGCCGAAGCGGCCGGAGGCGACTTGCTTGATCTTGTTAGCGGCAGCGGGCTCGAAGCGGTAGGTGTTGGGATCTTCGCCGCCTTCGCCGGTGTTGCTGCGGCCGCCGATAAGATTCATGGCGAGCGCGAGTGTGCGATGGGCTTCGGGGCTTAGCGAGCCGAGAGACATGGCTTGGGTGCTGAAGCGGCGGAGGATTGTATTCGTAGATTCGACTTCGTCCACGGGAACGGGAGTGCCAGGAACGGTTTCGAGCAAATCGCGGAGGAAGACGGTGCCCTGGTGCTCGGAGAGTTCTTCGAAGGCTGCGAACTTGCCTGCTTCGGGAGCGCGGACGTGCGCATGGAGGCGGCGAACGACTTCCGGAGAGGTGGCATGGAGTTCAGCGCCTTTGCGGAAGCGATAGAGGCCGGCGTCAGCGAGTTCGGTGGACGCGGGCGAGAAGGCCGTGGCGTGCATGCGGAGGTAATCGGCGAAAAGATCGTCGAGCGTTTTTGAACCGGGATAGTCGGCGGCGTCTTCGAAGAAGTCGGCGCAGAGATCTTCGGAGAGGCCGACGATTTCGAAGAGATGGCTGTTGCGGTAGCTGGCTAGCGTAGAGACGCCCATGCGAGCGAGAACTTTGCGGAGGCCGGCGGTGATGGCGACGCGCATGCGATCGGCACCACCGGGCTCGAGGGCTTCGGCGAATTCGTCGGCGAGATACGGGACGACAGCGCTCACACCGGCGGCAACCAGGAGCGCTACGTGATGCGTGTCGAAGACTTGCGCGGATTCAACGACGAGCGGCAAGTCCCAGAGGCCCTCGCGAACCATCGCTTTCCAGACGGCGGCGGTAGCCAGCAGCGCGGGAAGAGCGGCAGTTTCCGCGTTGAGGCCGCGATCGGAAAGGAGGAGGAGGCCCGGGCGTCCGCTGCTACTCAGAGGGGTAGAAGATAGCTGAGCAATTCTGCAGCGCGCGCCCGGGACTCCCAGGGCAGAAGAGAAAGTCATGTCGATGCGATGAACGGGGCCGATAAATTCGGCGAGTTCGGCGAGTTGTCCGGCGTTGAGAAGCGGGCCGGGAAGCGTGACGCCATCTTTTAGGTGGACGTCGAGAGACATAACATGCGATTCGCGTAGCGGGTCGATGGGCGGGTTCGTGACTTGGGCGAACCGCTGTTTGCAATAGTCCCAGAGGGTGCGCGGAAGAGTGGAGAGAAAGGCGGGCGGGGCGTCGTCGCCCATGCTCCAGTCGGCTTCTTTGCCGTGGATTAAAGCGGAGAAGAGAGTTTTGAATTGGTCTTCGGTCCAGCCAGCGGCGGCAGCGATGCGCTTGGGCTCGCTGGTGGTGGCGAAATGCGTGGCGCCGGAAAACGCAAGATGGCGCGGCGGGGGCATGGCGTTGCGCGCTTGATGCATCGCGAGGCGCTTGAGGATTTCGCGCCAGCGGAAGAAGAGGCCAGTGGCGGGATTGGCCATGATCATTTCGCCGGGGCCAAGGCGCTGACGTTCGGCGATGCGGGATTCGTCGAGATCGATGAGGCCGGTTTCGGAGCCGGCGATCAGGAGGCCGTCGTGGGTGAGCGTGTAGCGAAGTGGGCGGAGGCCGTTGCGATCGAGCTTTGCGCCGACGAATTGGCCGTCGGAGAAGATGAGGGCGGCGGGGCCGTCCCATGGTTCGCTTTGCTGAGACAGCGAGGTGAGAGCGGCGCGGATGTCGCGGGAGAGCAACGGATCGTTCTCAAACGCGGGGGGAACCATGGTGAGCATGGCTTCGTCGGGGCTGAAGCCTTCGAGGAGCTTTAGCTCGAACGCGTTATCGAAACTGGCGGAGTCGCTGACTTTTTTCTCGAGCGGCGTGAACCAGGAGCCAACGGTGAGGCGGGCGCGGAGTTCGCGCTGTTTGGCGCGGAGCCAGCGGCGATTGGAGACGATGGTGTTGATTTCGCCGTTGTGGGCGACGTAGCGGAAAGGCTGCGCTAGATCCCAGGAGGGTTGCGTGTTGGTCGAATAGCGCTGGTGGAAGATCGCGAACGTGGTGGCGAAAGTCGCGTCGCGGAGATCTTCGTAAAATTGCGGGAATTGCCAAGGTGTGAGGAGGCCTTTGTAAACAACGGTTTGCGAAGAGAGAGAGCAGAGATAACAGCGCTCGGGGAGAAGGGATTCGGCGCGTTTGCGGAGAAGGGCGAGTTTCCACTCGAAGCGGGAGACGCCGCGGCTGGCGTGAAAAGGAGCGACGAAAAATTGCCAGATTTCGGGCATCGTTTCGAGAGCTTTGCTGCCGAGAGAGTTCGGGTTAGTGGGGACGCGGCGCCAGCCGAGGATGCGGAGGCGCTCAGTGTCGGCAGCGGCTTCGACGGCGGCTTTGGCGTCGGTGGTTGCGGAGGCGGGAAAAAAGGCGAAGCCGAGGCCGAAGATTTCGGGGAGATCGATGTGCTGCTCTTGCGCGCGGGCACGGAAAAAATCGTGAGGGAGCGAGGTGAGGAGGCCGGCACCGTCGCCGCTGGCGCCGTCGGCATCGACACCGCCGCGATGGGTGAGGCGTTCGAGGGCGGTCAGGGAGATGCTGACGATTTCATGGCTGGCGGGCTGACCGAGGCGAGCGACAAAACCTGTGCCACAAGCGTCGTGGTCTGGGTGGCCCCAATTTGGGTGCCGATCGCTGCGGGATGGCACGCACCGTTGGTACATATCTGTTTATTGAGCAGGTAGAGGTGAGATGTACAACGCAGAATTTGAATTCGACAAATCGAATTTGTGGGGCAGGAGATTTTAAGCCTTTGATTGTTAAAACTTTGTAACTTCGGAAAAGTGAAGGTCACGGACCTTCATGGCGGGGACGACCATTTCGAAGGCTTCTTCGCCGGTGGCACGGACGGCGGGGCCGAGTTGTTCGACGTTGCGGAGCATTTCGAGGATGGACTGATTGAAGCGGAAATTGCGGACGGCGGAGGTGATTTTGCCGTTTTCGACGAGGAAAAGGCCGTCGCGGGTCATGCCAGTCATGACCTTTTCGTAGGGATCGACTTCGCGGATATACCAAAGGCGGGTGACGAGGAGGCCCCGGCCGGTGGAGGCGAGCATTTTTTCGAGGGAGGAGTCACCGCCGGAGAAGACGAGATTCATAGGGGCTTCGCCGTATTCGTTGGGGAGAGCGAAGCCGTGGCCGGTGGGTTTTTTGCCGGCGGATTTGGCGCTGCTGCGGGAGTAGACGAGATTTTTGGGGACGCCGCGATCGACGAGAAGGACTTGCTGGCGGGGGATGCCTTCGCCGTCGAAGGGGGCGCCGAGTTGGAGGGGATGAAAGGCGTCGTCGGTGATGGAGATGTTCTTACCGAAGAGGGGCTTGCCCATGCGATCGTTGAGGCAGGAGCGTTTGTCCTGGAGGGCGGTGGCGGCGAAATCGTAGAAGAGAAAACCGACGAGATCGAGGACGGCGGCGGGTTCGAGGATGACCGTGTAGCCGCCGGGAGGAAGTTCGCGGGCATCGACGGCGAGGTGGGCTTTTGCGCTGGCGCGCTGGGCGAGTTTTTGTGGATCGAAGGCGCGGACGCTAGCAGCGTTGGCTTTGGCCCAGCTTGCCGCGGGATTTTCTTGCATGGTGATGCTGAATTCGGCGTGCGTTTCGCGGTAGGCGGCGAAGAGGCCACGAGAATTGCCGAGGGCGGATTGTTGGAGGCCGCTAGCGAAAATGCCGGCGGCGACTTGGCCATTTTGAATGGCAAGATCGCAAGCCCGGCGGACGGCGCGGGCGCGGTCTTCGGGCGTGAGCTCGGCGGTGTCTTTGGCGAAGCGGCTGACTTGGCGATAGCGCTGTTTGACTGGGAGCGCGAGGAGATGCGGATCTTTGGGTTGGCTATGGGCGAGGGACAAAGAAGCTTCGATGGCCGCGCGGAGGGAGTCTTCGTCGATGCGATTGGTGGTGGCGCGGGCAGTGCGGTGGTCGACGACGGTTCGAATGGAGACGTTGAGGCCGCGCTCGGCGACGTTTTGGTGAATGGCGTTGTTGGCGAAACGGGTGAGCGAGTCGGCGGTTTCGTCGACGTGGACTTCGGTTTCGTCGGCGCCGGTGAATTTGGCGAGGCGGAGAACGGTGTCGATGATGCGGCGCAACTCGTACTCGGGGAGCAGTTGGGCGGAAGATGCGGTGCTCTTCCCTGCTGAGGGTTTGGCGGATATTGATTTGGTCTGGGCGCTCATTGGTCGGAAAACGCGGAGCCGATTTTTACGTTGCGGAAACGCGAAGGAGATGCGCCGTGGCCTGTGCCCATGGTTTGCATGGGCTGGCCTTTGCCGCAGTTGGGAGTGCCCCAGAGCGTCCAATGATCGCGCGAACAGATAGCATCGCAGGAATTCCAGAACTCGGTGGTAATGCCGCTGTAGCTGGCATTTTTCAACATACGCGTTTTTTTGCCGCTTTTGATCTCCCAGCCGACTTCGGTGGAAAACTGGAACTGGTAGCGGCGATCGTCGATGGACCAGGAACGGTTGGTTTCCATGAAAATGGCGTCGTCGGTGTCGGCGATTAGATTGTCGAAGTCCCAAGTTCCGGGTTTCAGACTGATATTCGTCATACGAATGATGGGGAGGCGATTCCAGCTTTCCGTGCGCATGGTGCCGGAGGAACGTTTGAGGCCGATGAGATGAGCGGTTTCGCGATTCGAAAGATACCCGCGGAATTGACCGTCTTTGATGATGTCGGTGCATTGGGCGGGGACGCCTTCATCGTCGTAGGCAAAGGTGCCGAGGCCGGGGCCGTGTTCAAGGCGGGCGTCGGCGACGACGTTGACGATGTCCGAACCGTAGCGGAGCTTGTTGAGCTGATCGAGAGTTAGAAAACTTGTGCCGGCGAAATTGGCTTCCTGGCCGAGGACGCGATCGAGTTCGATGGGGTGGCCGACGGATTCGTGAATTTGCAGGCCGAGCTGGCTGCCGCCGAGGATGAGCGTTCCGGTTTTCTCGGGGCATTGCGCGGCGGAATGAAGCGCGACGGATTCTTCGGCAACGCGTGGGGCGTGCTTCAGAAGTTCGAGGGATTCGACGAGTTCGTAGCCTTCGAGCGAATGCTGGCCACCGAAACTATTTGGGTAGGAGCGCTTCTGGATTTCGTCGCCTTGAAAGGAAGTGGCGGCGATGCCGCAGCCGGTGATCATTTTGCGCTGATGAATGCGCGAACCGATGCTGGAGGCGAACCAGGAATCGATTTTGCGGAACTGCATACCGGATTCGGTGAGCGTGACGCCTTTGATGCGGCGCATTTCGGCGTCGGCGGCAAGCAGCAAAGCAAGCTGATTTTCCAGTGGAATTTCAAACGGGTCTTTGCGAAACGGGCTTTGCCAACTGTCGATAAAGGCTTCTTCTTCCACCATCAAGGTGTCGCCGCGCTTCGCCAACGCGGAAGCTTTGGCAATCGAGACGGCTTGCGCAGCGCAGGCCGAGACGCCATCGCATGTGAGGTGATCGGTGGAGGCGAATCCCCATGCGCCGTTCGCCAAGGCGCGAACGCCCATGCCGATGGATTCGGATTGCGCGAGAGTGCCGACCTGGCCGTTTTTCGTGGTCAGGTCACGCTGCCGCATATGCATTACGCGAACATCGGCGTAAGTAGCACCCCGTAATTTTGCGGTTTCAAGTGCACGGACGGCGAGGTCGTACATGAAGTCTCGAAATTTGCTCCGTTTTCAGTTCCCGGCCTGGTCCGGCGGGACACTTATGATGTCATCGAGGACAAACTTATGTCCATTCCAACGAAAAACAAATTTCCTTTGGCCACCTGAGGAGCAGGCTTCGCATTCGTCGTCGGATTTGTAGACAGGGTAGGTCTCGACAAAGCGGCCGTTCTCAATATCCCACCGAACATGTCCGCGAAGGCCCTCGAACGGCTTGCGGCCTTTGAAGGTATTAGGTATCTGACCGATCGGCAGCCCAACCAGTTTTCCGTTCGGTTGGAGCTTCACAATTCCCGAATAATCGACGCCAGCGGTTCCTGACATGCAGGTGAAGCCCTGGAAGAGAGCCTCGTCTTGTCCGTCGCCATCGACGTCCCCGTATTGGATATCGACACCACGAATCGGGTCCTGACCCTCTCCGCACTCCTCCTTCAGACTCTCCAGATTGGCGTCCAGTTCTTTGTAATGCGTGGTCACGAAATCTTCGACATCAACGTCATGAATGTTGCCCTTACCGGACATTTGGCTCTTTTCGCCAGATGAGGCGTGCGGGTCAGCGGCTGCCGGAAATTCCAAGCGAACGACGAAATTAATGCGCTCGAGCTGAGGAGGCGTGTCTTTGTTGGGGGATTTGATGAGCTGAAAATCGGTAATCTGAAATGTGCCGTGGCTAGTAGGGACTCTACCGAGCCTGGCGTCGGCTTCCTCGCGCTGCTTGTTGGTAGGCTTCGACCCGTAGTGCGCTTCGTTAGCGAGATCCCAAGCTTTTTTACAATCGGAAAAGTTGGGCACAAAATCGAATTCGCGCTTCCTCCATTGGGACTCGTCGCGGTCTTTGTCGACTCCGGGCGGCTGGATAGAGAGAGTGTTGTCCCCATGGAGCGGGACGCTAACGGCTCCGATGCAGTCCATGGAAGCGGATGCGGCATCCGCACCGGGCGCGATACGGATTTCCCAGCCGGAGTCGTCTCCGGCATCGGGCGCAAGGCCAAAGATTAGGCCTCCCGCGACAGCCTTCTCGAACCCGTGGCCTTTGGTGACCTCGCCTGCGAGTTCAGATGCCGTGGCAGCCTGTGGAGCGACCTGCTGTGGAGGTGCAGTTGGAGGTTGTGGGGTTGCGGAAACCGGTCTGGCTTGTTCAGAAGTTGTGGAAGGCTGGCTTGAAGGCTGAGCGGACTCCTTTTTGCCGCAGCCGATGTAGGCAACGGAGAGAAGGAGGAGCAAGGACAGAATCGCGCGAGAGTGGCACACGCTGGGAGACCTCAGAATGGCAGGAATTATTCCTCGCGAAATGATATCGCGGTGAAGAGGCGAGATAATTTTTTTTGTTTTTTTACTTATTTGATGAGGCAACAAGAAGGGGCGCCGTGTTTGGCGCCCCTTCTTGAGGACAAAAGATAAGACAAAGGCACAGACAGGAGTGTCTGTGCTACTTACGTGCCTTCTTGCCAGGAGGCCAGGTAGTGTTCTTGTTCGGCGGTTAGCTTGTCGAGTTTGTGGCCCATGCTGTCGAGCTTTAGGCGCGCGATTTCCTTGTCGAGGTTCTGGGGTACGACGTAAACCTGCGGCTTCAACTGCTTGTAGTTCTGGCGTAGGTATTCGGCGGAGAGCGCCTGGTTGGCGAAGCTCATGTCCATGACGCTGGCCGGGTGTCCTTCGGCGGTAGCCAGATTGACGAGGCGGCCTTCGCCGAGGAGATAGACCTTGCGGCCGTCTTTCAGCAAATATTCGTCAACGAGCGGACGCACTTCGCGCTTGCCGCTCGAAAGCTTTTCAAGAGCGGGAATGTCGATTTCGACGTTAAAGTGGCCGGAGTTGCAAACGACGGCGCCGCTCTTCATGGCTTCAAAATGTTCGGCGCGAATGACGCTCTTGTTGCCGGTGACGGTGATGAAAACGTCGCCTTGCTTGGCGGCATCGGCCATAGGCATAACGCGGAAGCCGTCCATAACGGCTTCAATGCCCTTGGTCGGATCGATTTCGGTGATGATGACATCGGCGCCGTGGCCCTTGGCGCGCATGGCGACGCCGCGACCGCACCAGCCGTAGCCAGCGATGACGACTTTGAGGCCGGCGAGCAGCAGGTTGGTGGCGCGAATGACGCCGTCAAGAGTGGACTGGCCGGTGCCGTAGCGATTGTCGAAGAAGTGTTTGGTCTCGGCATCGTTGACGGCGATGATCGGATATTTCAGGGTGCCGTCTTTGGCCATGGCGCGCAGGCGAATAACGCCGGTGGTGGTCTCTTCGGTGCCGGCGATTACGTTGGCAACGAGGTCAGTGCGCTTGGTGAGAAGCATGGTGACCAAGTCGGCGCCGTCGTCCATCGTAAATCGCGGCTTGTGTTCGAGAGCGGCGCGTAGATGCGAGTAGTAGGTCTCGTTGTCCTCGCCTTTGATGGCGTAGGTGGGAATGTTGTAGTCGCGATTCAACGAAGCGGCGACTTCGTCCTGCGTGGAAAGCGGATTCGACGCGCAGAGGACGACGTCAGCGCCACCGTCGCGCAGCGCGATCATCAGGTTCGCAGTTTCGCTCGTCACGTGCAGACATGCGGAAATGCGCAGGCCCTTGAGCGGCTGCTCTTTCACAAAGCGCTTACGAATGATTTCGAGAACGGGCATCTGTTGATGCGCCCACTCGATCTTGCGCTTGCCGGCATCGGCCAGCCCGATATCTTTCACATCACCTTTTTTTAGTTCAGCTGTAGCCACACTGGTTCTCCTTGATCCGAATTTTGCGCCGCGAAGGGACTTCGCGCGGGAAACACAACACACCGGCTCAATAGCCGGCGTTTCTAAATCATAACTAGCGGTGTGCCGCTGCTTCGACTGTGGCTGCCGCTCCGAGGCCAGCCGCTTTGCGCAGAGCATCCGCGCGATCGGTGCGCTCCCAAGTGAAACTGGGACCGCTGCGTCCGAAATGCCCGTAAGCGGCGGTGTCCTTATAGATCGGACGGCGAAGATCGAGTGTCTCGATGATGCCCTTGGGCGTCAGCGAGAAGTATTCGCGAATGAGCGCGGTGATCTTTTCGTCGGAAACGGTTGCTGTGCCGAAGGTATCGGCCATCACGGAGACGGGCTCGGCGACTCCAATCGCATAGGCAAGTTGAACTTCCACTTTGCGCGCCAGTCCTGCCGCAACGATGTTTTTGGCGATGTAGCGCGCCATGTAGCAAGCGGAGCGGTCCACCTTCGAGGGGTCCTTACCGGAGAAAGCGCCGCCGCCGTGACGGCTATAGCCCCCATAGGTATCGACGATAATTTTGCGTCCGGTCAAACCGGCGTCGCCCATGGGACCACCGATGACAAAGCGTCCGGTGGGATTGATGTGATACTTGGTCTTGCTGTCGAGCATCGCGGCCGGAATGATCGGGCGGATGACATGCTCGGTGATGGCGTCGCGGAGATCGGCGTTGGAAACCTTTTCGCTGTGCTGCGAGGAGATAACCACGGTATCGACGCGAACGGGGCGGCTATCGCGATATTCGATGGTCACCTGGGACTTGCCGTCGGGCCGGAGAAAATCAACTTTGCTGGATTTGCGAACATCGGTGAGGCGCTGCGTGAGGCGGTGGGCGAGTTGGATAGGCATGGGCATCAGTTCTTCGGTCTCATCGCAGGCGAAACCGAACATCAGGCCCTGGTCTCCCGCGCCGCCGGTATCGACGCCCATGGCGATGTCCGGCGATTGGCGCTTAACGGTGCACATAACGGCGCAAGTCTCGGCATCGTAGCCGTATTTCGCCCGGTCGTAGCCGACGCCGCGGATGGTATCGCGGACTAGCTTGTCGTATTCCAGGTGCGCGGAAGTGGTAATTTCGCCAGCGACGACGGCAAGGCCTGTGGTAACAAGGGTCTCGCAAGCCACGCGGCCCTTGGAATCCTGCTTAAGGACTTCATCGAGGACGGCGTCGGAAATCTGGTCGGCAATCTTGTCCGGGTGACCCTCGGTGACAGACTCCGACGTGAACAGGAAGTTGCGTAGGGCTTCGCTCAAAAGAGATTCTCCTTAGTGAACCGCGGCGGCGTTGCCGCCAAGACAGGCTATTTTCACAACGTTGGATTAACTTAACAAAAGTACCATCGCACGGGCGAAGAATCAACGCATTGAAGTTAAACGGGTTATAGGCGCAGCGAACGGTCGAAATGGCGGGTTGAACGGCGTTTGGGTGCAGCGAATGGGGACCGATTCGATTAAGCGGCGTCTTCGTCGTCATCTAGCTGGACTTCCAGCTTGCCCTTGGTCTTTTTGGCCATGAGGTAGGAGCGGATGAAGGGGTCGATGTCGCCGTCCATGACGCGGTCAACGTCCCCGGCGCTGAACTTTGTGCGGTGGTCCTTGATCATGCGGTAAGGCTGCATGACGTAGGAACGAATCTGGCTGCCGAAGGAGATGTCGAGCTTGGTTTCGTCCAGTTTATCCGTATGAGCTTGGCGCCTTTGAATTTCGAGGTCGTAGAGGCGGGAGCGCAACATTTTCATGGCCATTTCACGGTTTTTGCCCTGGCTACGTTGGGCTTGGCAGCCGACTACGATGTTGGTCGGCAGGTGCGTGATGCGGATGGCGGTTTCGACTTTGTTTACGTTTTGGCCGCCCTTTCCGCCGGAGCGGAAAGTGTCGACGCGGAGGTCTTCGGGGCGAATGTTGATTTCGATCTTGTCGTCAATTTCCGGGATGACGAAGACGGAAGCGAAGGAAGTATGGCGGCGCGCGGCTTGATCGAACGGCGAAATGCGCACCAGGCGGTGGACCCCAGTTTCGCCCGCGAGCAAACCGTAGGCGTTTTCGCCGGCGAATTGGATGGTCGCGGATTTGATTCCAGCCTCTTCGCCCGGAGTTTCGTCGATAACGGTGGCGTCGATGCCTTTGCGTTCCGCCCAGCGCAGATACATGCGCAGGAGCATGGAGGCCCAATCCTGCGATTCAGTACCACCGGCGCCGGGCTTGATGGTCATGATGGCGTTGAGGTGATCGGTTTCGCCGGAAAGTAAGGTCTTGGTTTCGAGTTCGGCGATGTAGGTCTCCGCGGCCGAAAGCTCGCGGTCGAGATCTTTCAGGAGATCGTTGCGCTGCTCGGCGTTGGTTTCTTCGCCGGCGAGAGTGACGTAAGTCTCGATGTCACCGGAGATGGAGGCAAGCTTCTCGTCGGCGGCAATCTGTTCTTCGGCGCGCTTGCGGTCGCGAAGAACCGCTTGCGCTTCTTCCTGGTTGCTCCAGAAATCTGGTTGAGCGACGCGGGCTTCCAAGGATTTCAAACGCTCGCGGTATTGCGGAGCGTCAAAGAAAGCTCCGGACGAGCGTGATGCGTGGCTTGAGGCCTTGGTAGCGATGTTCGAGGTCTTCGAGAATCATGGTGTGGTTCAGGAGCGTCGCCCGGGTTGATGGAGACACTAGACTGCCTTTCTAAAAGTTAACGCTACCAGAATAACGGAAATGAGCACGCAGAGCCAAGCGAACCAGTCGCCGAAGCGCGTGTAGAGAGTTTTGTCGGTGCGGAAGTCATAGGGCAAATCGGCTGCTGCGCGGACATCCTGGGGGAGCGGACGGAAGATTCGGCCGTAGGGATCGATGGAGACAGTGATTCCGCTGTTTGTGGTGCGTACGATCCAGCGGCGATTTTCGACCGCACGGACGCGGGCCATGCGGAGGTGCTGCTCGGCGGCGGCAGAGTGGCCGAACCAACCATCATTCGAAATATTAACGAAGAGCTGAGCGCCGTTGGCGGCGAAGCGGCGAATTTCGCCGGGGTAAATGGCTTCGTAGCAGATGAACACGCCAAACGAATAGCCGTTCGGAAATTTGCCGACGGAGTATTGGGTGCCTTTGCGGAAGCCGCCGACTTCGCTCGAAACGTTGGAGACGACGCGATGAATCAGTGGAAACGGCTCGTACTCGCCGAAGGGGACAAGATGCACCTTGTCATAGGAAAACGTGCGATGGCCAAGGGGGTCAAACATCAGAGAGCTATTGTAGGGCGCCAGAATGGAATGAGTCGTGCCCCCTGTCGAAACGCTCTCCTCCCTCCATTCCACGACGCCGACGATAAAGGGATGCCGAAAGCGAATCGCAAGCGTGGATGCCATGTGCGAGAACTGATTGTCTTGAACAGTAAAAGGGGCTGGAGCTTCGGGCCAAACAAGCAAGTCAGGATGATTGGCCGAGGGCGCGAGGCTGAAGCGCTGGACTTCGTCCAAGTCCGAAATATGGCGGGTGAACCAATCGTTTGGGAACTCCTCGACTTCAGGGAAATTTAGTTGGACGGCGCGCGCGCTGTGGTTCGCTGTGGCCTTCGGCACGAGCCGGGGTCCCACGATCATAACCAGAAGCAGGAGCACGGCCGTGCCGACGAGTATGGCGAGCCGACGTTTCACGGGATAGTTCGTCGCGGCGTCGCTCCACGCGAGAAGCGCATTGAAGGCGGCGACTACGAAGGACAACCCGTAGATTCCCGTGATCGTTGTGAGCTGGACCAGAGCAACATTTGCCGCGGCCGGATAGCCCAGCAAGTTCCATGGAAAACTAATTTCGGGCAGCCGGGTACGAAACATTTCAAGCGAAACCCACAGGAAAGGCGTGCCAATGCACGCGAGCGTGATGCTTCGCACCGAGAGACGGTTAATGGCCCAAGTAACTGCGCCATTCGCTGACGCCCAAACCGAGGCAATCAGCAACAAGACGCCCCAGCCACCGGCGCGCGAAAGGCCGCCATGCACAGCGAGAACTTCCGCGATCCACGGTACGGAAGTGAGCACAAAGCAGAGGCCGTGGAGAAACCCGCAGCCGAATGCCACGCGAGGCCGAGCGCCAAAAAGTGCAATCAACAAGACTGCCACGCATACCCAGGAGTAGATGCTGAGGTAAAAGCCGGTGTAAGAAAATGAAAGCGCGGCGCCGGAAACCGCGCCGATGAAAAGCCTCATCCAAGCTGGAGTTTCACTTCCGGGGTGCGGCCGAAAATAGGCGAGCCAAGGACGCTCAGCCATTAGTGCTTGACGATGGCCTTGAAGCCGGCCACCTCGAGACCTTTCCTGGCGTTGTCGACGGCCTTCTGGTCGGCGTAGGGGCCGACGAGCACGTGGTAATACTTATCGCCCTGCGGCGACTGCACAAAGGTTGGGAAATTTTTCTTGCGCAGGGTATTTGCAAGGGCCATGGCGTCGACTTCCTTGGTGAGCGCGGCGACTTGCAGGTTCATCCCTCCCACAGCGTTGGGAGGAGCGATGCCGATGGTCTTCGTGATCGTGCTTGGCTGCTGCTTTGTAGGGTTGCCACTTCTTCCTACTGCGGGTGTTGCAGGCGGGTTCGTTGAAGGTGCGGCCACGGGTTTCAGATGATCGTCGGTCTTATTCGATTCGCCTGCGTGGTAGAACTCCCAATCGGGATTTTTGGAGGCGGCGTCGACGGCGGTCGGCGACTCGGAAACTGACTTTTTGTTCGAAGGCTTCGGAGCGACCTCGGGCTTCGGCTGAACGTCGGAGAAGCCACGCAGATTCGTTGCCGCGCGCACCTGGCCGTCACGTCCCATGACGTAACCCAGCGTAAAGAACAAGCCCGAAAATAGCAGCATCAGCATGAATAGGCCGATGACATGCCGTCCTTCGAGCACGCGCTCTCCGGCGCTTCCTCGTTTTCTCCCAGATGCCATTCTTACTTTTTCGATCCCCCCAGCGCTTGAACCCAACTATTAATGATATCGATGGGCAGGGGGAAAACAATCGTTGTGTTCTTCTCGACACCTATCTCGGTCAACGTCTGCAAGTAGCGCAACTGAATCGCGGAGGACTGCGTCTCGAGAACTTTGGCGGCATCGGCGAGTTTCTGCGAGGCTTCGAATTCGCCTTGAGCGTGAATAACCTTGGCACGCCGCTCGCGTTCCGCTTCTGCTTGTTTCGCGATGGCGCGCTGCATCTGTTCCGGAATGTCGACTTGCTTGACTTCCACTTTGGATACCTTGATCCCCCAGGGCTCGGTATCCTGATCAAGGATCACCTGCAGCTTGGCATTTACTCTGTCGCGCTGCGAGAGTATTTCATCCAGTTCGAATTGGCCCACGATGCTGCGGAGCGTGGTTTGCGCGAGCTGCGAAGTCGCGTATTGATAGTTCTGCACCTGCGACATCGCGAGATTCGCATCGACCACGCGAAAGTAACAAACTGCGTTTACTTTGACGGAGACGTTGTCGCGCGTGATGATGTCCTGAGGCGGGACGTCCAATGTTTCGAGCCGCAGGTTGATGCGATAGAGCGTTTCGATTGGCCAAAAAACCAAGCGTACGCCCGCGGTTTTGGCCTCTGGCAGCAATCGTCCCAGCCGCAGAACGACGCCGCGCTCCCATTCCTTGATGATGTACAGTGAATTCCAGATCCAAATCAGAATAATTCCTACGAATATCGCTCCCCCAAGAAGACCGAACTCTGGCATGTTTACCCTCCCAATCGTCAACGCATTCTACTTGTTTTCCGCGACTGCCGCTTCCTCTGGTTCAACGTGCAGCTTCAGGCCCTCGATGCTTCGCACCCGTACCGCCTTCCCCTCAGATACCGCTCGTGGGGAAACGGCTTGCCACAGTTCGCCGTGAACTCGGATCATCCCCTCGGCGCCAGCGCCCAATCCAGAGATGGCAATTCCCTCCTCGCCAATGAGCTCCTCCCTTCCCGTCGACGACTTCCAGGAGCGCGAGCGCAGCACGAGGCGCATCAGAAAAACAGTAATGAGCGCGAACGGCAGCGTCGCGGCCAGCGCCACCCCCAAGCTCACTCCGCCGGAGGTCAGCGGCGAGCGAATCAAAAACATCGCGCCCAGCATCATGGACACAATGCCGCCGACCGCAAGAACGCCATGGCTCGTAAACTTTGCCTCGAGGATAAATAGCCCTAGAGCGAGCAATATCAAGAGCACACCTGCGAAATTTACAGGCAAAACGTGCATGGCATAAAGTGCCAGCACCGCACAGATGCCGCCAATCACGCCGGGAGCGACCATGCCCGGGTGCGTGAATTCGGTGTACAACCCAAGTACCCCGACCATCAGAAGCACGAAAAAAACATCGGGCTCGACGATGCGCGCCAGAAAACTTTGCCGTGCGGAGAGTTGAAACGAAGTGCTTGCGGCGTTCTTGAGCGAGAGCACTACCTTCGTGCCGTCGAACCGCGTGATCGTGCGCCCATCGAGCTGATGCAAAAGATCTTCCGGCGAAGACGCAATCAAGTCAATGAGCTTGCCGTCGAGCGCTTCTTTTTCGGTGAAGGCCTTGGCGTCCGTCACAGCGGTTTCCGCGAGCGTTGGATTGCGGCCGCGCTTTTCCGAGTAGCTCCGCAAAAAAGCCGTCGTATCGTTCATAATTTTACGGCGCATGGTCTCGTCAATTTGCAACTGGAATCCGCCGATCGCGACCACCGGCGATGCCGCTCCCGTGTGCGTTGCGGGAGCCATCGCCGCAACGTCCGCAGAAAGAAGTATGAAGAAGCCCGCCGAAGCCCCGCGCGCGCCGGCGGGCGAAACGTAGACCGCCACGGGCACAGGCGACGAAAGAATGTGCTGGATCATGTCTTTCATCGACTCGCCCAGTCCTCCGGGCGTATCCATGGTGATCAGGACAAGCGCGGCGTGCCTGTTCGCGGCATCGGCAAGCCCCTCGTCGATATAAGTGGCCAAGACCGGTTCGACTTCGCGATCAAGATTGAGCCGCAGCACGACCGGATTCGCGGAATGCTCATCGGCGGTGACGGATGGAAGCCGAAGAAATCCGGCGGCGATAATGCCAGCGCAGAGAATCGTCAGCGCCGAAATGGACAATGCTCTCGAACCAAAATATATTTTGACCAAACGATAAGCGCTCATTGTGCGCCTCCCGACGGCTTCACTTTCTGCAAATGATCCAGCAATTCTTTTGCCTGCGCATACTTAGGCGCCAGCTTCAGCGCTCGTTCCGCTTCCGCGCGCGCAAGGTCGGGTTTTTTCTGCTCCAGATAAACGCGCGCAAGCGTCGTGCGCACCGCCGCGGAATCCCGGATTTCCAGCGAAGCTTGCAGCTCCTTGGCGGAATCATCCAACTTGCCTCGCCGACGATAAACTTCCGCAAGTCCGTTGTGCGCCGAGGCGTTTCCGGCATCAGCCGAAAGCGCAGCCCGGAATTCCTTCTCGGCCGGCTCATCACGGCCAGCCGACAGTTCCTGCCGTCCGCGCCGGATGTGCGCGGCTGGCGTATCCGCCGCGGCTGCCGTAACCGCTGCTGCATTTGCGGAGTCACCCGCAGAAACGATCTCCAGCCGCAAAGCGGTGGTATCCATCTCCGGACGCACCCGCTCCAAGCGCGTCAGCGTATCTTTCTTCGCGTCCGTTTTGGCGTCGAGCTTAATCACAGGAACTCCGTCCGGCCCGAACGTCTCTGCTGCCGTGTCACGCTCCTGGTCGGCCTCCGCTTTTTTGCCTGCCTTCTCCAGCGAAAGAATAATGAGCGCCCGGTTTTCCGCCTCATCCGGCTCGCGCCCGGCAGCCTCTCGAAAGTAATCCGCAGCGGCCGCGAAGTCATTTGCAGCGAGGGCAAGAAGTCCCAGGTTGAACGGGTAATCATCTTCGTCGGGATCCAGTTCTGCCGCCCGGCGTAAATCGGCCACCGCCTCCTGCGTTTTATTCTGCCGTGCACGCGCCAGCGCAAGGTTATTCAGAATCTCCGGCAAGTCTGCGCCAGAAACCAAATTGTTCCGCAAAGCCACTTGAAGCGATGCGAAGATCTCCTCGGCTTTCTCAGGCTGATTCAGTAACAGCCGGCAAACTCCCGTCGCAAAAACAGCCTCGACGTAGCGGTCGTGCGTTTTCGGAACTTTTGCAAACCAGATCAGCGCCGAGTCGCAGTCCCGCCGCGCGTAATAGGCGTCTCCGATCGCGAAATCCGGATCGGGCCACTCGGGTTCGAGACGCGCTGCCTCCCGCAGTTCGCGCAGCCGCGTGTCGTCCTCGCTGGCCAGCAAACCACGAACGTAGTGTTCAAACGCATCGAGCCGCAACGGCCGCTGCGCTTTCGAGAAATCCTCGAGCGTCCGCGTATACGCGTGATCGTTAGCCGAAAGCAGTCGCCACAGCAAACGAACGTGCACATCCATCAGCGAATCCAACGCACCTGTCTCGCGAATCGCTGGAAGCAGCCGGGTCGGACTTACGCGCAAAATCTGAGACTCAACCATGAGAGATTGCCCGTCGGAAGTAAACCGCCCCAAAATCACATAATCCGCGTCCATGTTCTGCGCAACGCGCAGCATCGACGCGCGGCTTAATTTTGCCGTCGGTGGGAGCCCTGAGCGGTCCATCTCTGCCGTGCGCCCCTCATGTGAATAAACTTGCTGCCCCGCCGAGGACAGCCGCTGAATGGTCAGTTCCTCCAGTCCTTCGCCCAGCCAGTCCAGCCGCGGAGATGCACCGGCATTTTCAAAGGGGAAAACGAGGTAAATTCCTTGCTGCGATGTGTCTGCAGTGGCTCCCTGCATCGTCAGGGATGGACGCGCATCAGCAAAGATAAGCGTTGGACCCGCTGGCTCTTTCGAAAATGTGGGGGAAGATGCCGCAAGAAAAACAACGACCGCGCAATACCCAACTAACGAACGCGCACTGAAACCATGCCGCTTCATGTTTAGTCTATTGTAGCAGAGCCGCACAGCGGCGCCGCGAGCATTGCGCGTGAAGAGTTACAGAATTGACCTGCGCCTTGAAGCCAACGCGAAGTGTCGAGGTGTAGGCGCCGAGAGACAGACCGGCGATTTGCTGAATGCTACAGTTGCGCCGAGTCCACAGGTTTCGGAAGAAGCAGTTCCTGCACAGCAGGATCTTTTAGAGCCGCTCCAAACGCGGGATCTTTCTTTATATCCGTAATATTTTTATAACCCTCGTCTTTTGCCTTGCGAAGGTAGTGAATGCAGCGGTCGAGGTCCCCGGCCTGCGCATAGGACTTCGCCAGCATGTAATAAAAGCGCCCGCGATCGTCGACGGAACGGTCTTGCAAAATCGACCCGCTGCGCGATCCATTGTGTTCAAATAGCTGCGGATCAAGGACCAGCGCGTGATGGAAGGCCGCGATAGCTTCCTCGTATTTCTTGTCTCCAAAATAGGCGTAGCCCAGATTGCTGTAGAGCACCGCCATGTCGCTCCGCATGGCAATCGCCTTGTTGTACGCCTTGATGGCTTTCTCGTATTTCTTCCGCTGATACCAAATCGTGCCGACGTTATTTTCCGCATCCGCATAGCGCGGATCGACTTTGACGGCGCGCTCGTAATATTTAAGTGCCAGCCCGAGCGCCGTCTGCTGGTGCAAAGCAATGCCCAGCTTATTCAGATAGACGGGATTTCGCGGATCCTGATCCGAGAGTTTCTTGAACATTTCCGCAGCTTCGCGGAACTGCTTGCGGACCATGTAGAGGTCGCCCATCTGTTCGTCGGTGATTTCCGGGCGCACCACGATCACTGGATCCTGGGGCGACGGTACTTTTGCCATGCCAGGCGCCATCATCATCGATCGTGTTTCGGGGATGGTCTGTCCTGCTGCGGGAATCGACAGAGTCAAAAGGAGAATACTGGCTGGAACCGCCACCCGTACGTGAGTCATGGCGAGTCTCCCTTCTCCGGCGTAGGCTTATCAGCTTCAGGTTTAGCCTTGTCGGGGTCCTTCTTCTTGCCTCCAAAGATACCAAATATCTTCTGTAAAGGGTTCTTTTTCTTTTCGGTAGGAGGGGCGTTTGGGTCAAGAGTGCCCTGGCCGGTCGCATCGGGTGGGCGGTTCGGATCGTACGTCGTCACCGGTTTACCCTGTGCATCTGTCTGGGGTTGTTTAGGCTGATCGCCGCCACCGCCAAACACATGAGAGAGCCACGAACTCGATGAATTGGCGGCTACGCTCCCGCCATGCAGTTCGCAAAACGCCGTGGGTGCAGAGCCCGCCACGTAAACTTCTTCACGGGTCGTCGGGCAATTCGGCGTAGCAAGCTCCTGCGATTCCGGGTCGATCAAAACGGATTGCACGCCGTCCGGCGCGCTAAAATCCTTGACATCGCGGTAAGCTGGCAACGCCGTGGCGCGAAGCATGAAATCTGCCCAAACCGGAGCAACCGTCGCACCACCCGTCAGGCCCAGATCGCGGTTGTCGTCGAACCCGACCCAAATCACAGTCAGCAAATTCGAGGTATACCCGGCGAACCACCCGTCGCGCGACGTCCCCGTCTTTCCCGCAGCGGGGAGCGTAAAACCTCGCGCGCGAACTCCGGCGCCGGTGCCCTTGTTTAAAACGTCCTTCAGCAGGCTGGTCACCAGATAAGCCACGCGCGGATCGAGCACCACGTGCGTCTGTGGGGTGAATTTCTCCAGCACAGTCCCGTCGGCACTCACCACGCTGTGCAAAAATTGCGGCTCCGCCCGCGTTCCGCCGTTAGCAAAGGCTGTATAGCCTGCCGCGACGTCCACCGCTGTCATTTCGTACGCACCCAGGGCCACCGCTGGCGTTGCCTGGATGTTGTTGCCGAGGCCCATCTGCCGCGCGATTTGTACTACGCGGCCATATCCGATCAGCTCGGCTACTTTCACAGTGGCCACGTTCAGCGAATTCGTTAGGGCGTCGCGCACCGTAACATGGCCCATGAATTTCTCGCCATAGTTATTAGGAGTGTATTCTTTGTTGTCGAATTCGAAGGTCGTGGGTTCGTCATCGACCGTTGTCGCGGGCGTGATCACCGGCTGCACGCCATCAACAGCGTTGTCAAAAGCCGCCGCATAAACGAACGGCTTGAACACCGACCCAGGCTGGCGGTGCGCCAGCGCATGATTCAACTGGCTCTGCCCGTAATCCCGCCCGCCGATTACGGCTTTGATTTCGCCGGTCCGCGGATCAATGGCTACGAGCGCGATCTGTACTTGCGGTATGGCCTCGCTGCTTCCCTTCTTCGCTGCTTCCTTACGCCACTTCTCGTATTTTTTTGCCAGCAGGAGATCGACGTTTTTCACTCCAGCGTCGACGGCGGCCGACGCGGCCCGCTGCAGCGCCGGATCGAGCGTCGTGTACACACGAAAATTCTGGCTCAGAAGCTCGTTTTCAGAATACTTGTCGAGCAAATGGTCTTTGACCATGTCCACAAAGTACGGCGCTTCGCTGCCAGACCCCGCCGAGCGCACAATCTTTAGCGGCGCGTGCTTGGCCTCATCCAGCTGTTCCTGCGTGATGTACTTGTTCTCCAGCATCTGCGTCAGCACGCGATCGCGCGCCTGCGCCCCGCGTTCCGGATGCCGGTCTGCCGAAGAGTAATAATTTGGCGCTCGAATAATTCCCGCCAGATACGCGCACTCCGCAATCGAAAGCTGGCGTAAATCCTTGCCAAAATAGGCGACACTGGCCTCGGAAAATCCGCGAATCCCAAAACTGCCGCGGTTGCCGAGATAGACCTCGTTGGCGTACAGCTCGAAGATCTGTTGCTTGTTAAAACGCTGCTCCAACTCAACGGAGACCATTGCTTCGGCGAGCTTTCGCCGCATCGTCCGTTCGTTCGAGAAGAAAAACGTGCGCGCCACCTGCATCGTGATGGTGCTCGCGCCCTGATAGTGCGACGAACTGTGGCGAATGTCCGCCCACGCCGCGCCGACGATTCGTATGAAGTCGAACCCTCCGTGATCAAAAAAACGCTTATCCTCAGCGGAAAGAATCGCGTGCACCAGTTCCGGCGGCACATCCTCATACCGCACCGGCCGCCTCTTTTCGCGCGCGCTATCGAATAGATTGGTGATCAGCTCCGGTTCAATCTGCGCCGTGTCCAAGGTTCCCCCGCCCGAGAGCGGACGAATCGAGCGAATGAATTTCCCGCCGAACTGCACCGCTAGCGCGTTCGAACCGCCAAAATACGAAAGTTTCGAAGGCCGGATGTCCACCGTGTTTCCCTGCACGGTGTATTGCCCCATCGAATTCTCGTCGGCTTCGGGGCGGTAGCCAATGCGCGTCAAATACGTCGTGAGATCCTCTGCGCTCCAGGCCTGCCCGGTTGAAATATATTCCGGGGCGGAAAAAATCTGTGTCGTGTTCTGCAGCTCCTTGCCGAGCAATCGCGCATCGATCATCCGTGAATATTTGACGTAGTAATACGTGAAAATCCCGCCAGCCGTGAGGAAGAGGGCGAAGACAATCCCCAGAAGCGTCAAGCCCAGTTTTGAAGTGAAAAAAGTATTTCGAATTCGAATGCGCAAACGATCGCTCCCTGGGGCTGAACTTCTATTGTCTCGCAACACCCTGCACTAAGAAAGACGGAGTTCCAAGCTGAGATGTTGCCTGAAAAATGCGGGGCATGGGCGTTTCTTGCACATTTGCTGGCAAAGCCGTGGCCTCCCCTTCAAACTGCGGCGTTCGAATGGAGACGGCCATACCTCTACATGAGGGATTTGTTTTCACTGGAAGGCGAAAAATGCAGCTCGGTGCTGTAGAAAAGCAGGTCCACCGGAACCGTGTAGTCCAGCGAAATTCTGCAAGTAGCTTGGGTTATCGTGACCTTAATGTCCTCACGTTTTATCGGCAGATTCAAATCCTGCACAGCTTTAAACACATTCTCTCGAACCTGCTCGTCCGAATAACGGTTCACGATGCCGAACCGCGCTAACTCCTGCATTTTATCCTGCAGCTGGTACTCGTTAACGTATGGCGGCACAAGCTTGTACGCCACATAAATCCCGGAAATGATTATGAGAGTAAAAACGATGGCCTTGAGCTTGCCCTCGCCGCGTTGTGAGCGGCGGTTGGCGTTCCTCGAGCTCGGCCGATGCGGTTCTAAAGTGCTGATAAAGTGCACGAAAATCTTCTCCGGGCGCCGCCAAAGCCGCGATAGAATTCGCAGCATAGCGCGCAGGTTTCCGCCTTAATCTCTCGATTAACGCTAGCATTCTGTCGACGGAGTGTCGAGAAGTTGGAAGGTCAGGTGTTCCCGGAAAGCCACGGGCCTTGAATGGGGCAAGCTTTAGCCTGTCTTTTTCTGCCCTGCCCGTCCCGCTACGCGGACTCAGGCATCAATAAGCCCGCGCAAAAATGGCACGTTCCGCTGCGGACTGGCCGCAATATACGCAAGACCCGGCCCCCGCTGCCCGCGCATCTCCTTCGCCCAAGGTCTGATCGATGGGAATGCACCGCATGGTCGCACGCGTCTCTTCTTTGATCTTCGCTTCGCAATCGCCGCTGCCACACCAGTAGGAGTACGCGAAGCCCATCTCAGCGGCCTTCTTTAACTCCTCGTAGGTTTTCGCATCGTGCGTGTTGGCTTTGCGAAATGCCAGCGCCTTGTCGTGCAGCGCCTGCTGAATTTCGACGAGCAACTTCTCGACGGTTTGCGGCATTCCCGCCAGTGGCGCGCTGATCTTCCCTTCCCTACCTGGACGATCCCGCCGTGCCAACACCGCCGCGGCTTTTGCGACATCTTTCGGCCCCAGCTCAACGCGTACAGGCACGCCGCGCATCTCCCAATCGTTAAATTTCCACCCCGGACTCTGCCCTTCGCGCTCATCCAAAGTGACGCGCACATTCGCCGCAACCAGTTCTGCCTTTAGCTTCCTTGCCGCATCCATGACCGAAGCTTTTTCTTCATCGGTCTTGTAAATGGGTACGATGACCACCTGGTAGGGAGCGAGTTTTGGCGGCAACACCAGCCCCTGATCGTCGCCGTGCACCATGATGATCGCCCCGATCACGCGCGTCGAAAGCCCCCAAGACGTCGTCCAGCAATGCTGCAACTGCCCTCCCTGGTCCAGATACTTAACCTCGAACGCCTGCGCAAAATTCTGCCCCAGAAAATGCGAAGTCCCGGACTGCAGCGCCTTCCCGTCGCCCATCATAGCCTCGATGGCGTACGTGGTGTCCGCACCGGCAAACTTCTCCGCTTCCGACTTCTTGCCCGAGATCACAGGAATCGCCGCGTCGTTTATCGCGAAGTCGGCGTAGATGTCGAGCATCTGCTTGGTTTCGATTTCCGCTTCTTCCCGCGTAGCGTGCGCCGTATGCCCTTCCTGCCAATAAAATTCCAACGTGCGCAGAAAAAGCTTTGTTCGCAATTCCCAGCGCACCACGCTGTTCCACTGGTTCATCAAAACCGGCAAGTCGCGATACGATTGGATCCACTTCGACCACATGTGCCCGATGATCGTTTCCGAAGTCGGCCGGATCACCAGCGGCTCCACCAGTTTCTCTCCGCCGCCAATCGTCACCACCGCAAGTTCCGGCGAAAATCCCTCGACGTGGTGCTTCTCTTTATCAATGAAGCTACGCGGAATCAGCAGCGGAAACGCCACGTTCTGGTGCCCAGTGGCCTTGAACCGCCGGTCCAGCGCCTGTTGCATGTTCTCCCACAACGCCCACCCGTACGGCCGCACGATCATGCAACCCCGCACAGGTGCGTAGTCGGCAAGCTGCGCCTTCAAAACCAGCTGGTTGTACCACTCGGAAAAATCTTGTGCGCGTGTCGGCAGCTTTTCTTCAGCCATGCGGCGGTGTGAACCGTTCTCCTCGGTGCAATAAATACGTCCAGGTAAACTCAAAAGCGTAACGGACACCCCGCGGTGTGTCAACGAATGGAAACACGCGCTCCCACAATTTCCCTATCTGGAACTCGCCCTTCGCATTCTCCAATGTATCTGGGTTCAAATCCGGTCGAAGTAATAGCTCTTCAATGCTAGCCCAACTTCCACGGCAGTCGGCGTGATTTTGGGGAAAACCGTGGATTCGCTTGCGCAAACCCGTTTGTTTGCACAGCGGTCTTTTGGCAGTGGCCTAAATAGTGACTAAAGTGACTAGGATTCTTCTTGACTTTACCGTGTCGACTGCTATATGTAGTGGCCAATGTACCTCCGAAAATCGACGCGATCCTACAAAGGCAAAATCTACACAAATTATCTGCTGGTCGAATCCGTCCAAACGCCGAAAGGCCCGCGTCAGCGCACCATCTGTTCTTTAGGAAGCCTGGAACCAGCGCCCGTGAAAGATTGGTTGGGATTGGCGCACAAACTGCAGTCCTCCTTGCGCGGACAAGCCTCCCTCCCTGAGTCTTCCAGCGGAGTGCAACCGTGGCTGGAGAAAGCGCGCCAGAGAAAAAGCAGCGCCACATCCGAGGAAGACCAGTCCGGATCAACCGTCACCGTCGTGATCGACCAGATCGATGTGCAGCAAGCGCGTGAGGCCGGCCCCGTGCATGTCGGACACCAGCTCTGGCGCCAACTGGGGGTGCATTCCATTTTGCAGAGCGCCGGACTTTCTGATCGCGCATGCCTCTTGACAGAGGTGATGACGCTGAACCGGTTGATTTCTCCTTCTTCCGAGCATGCCATGCCGGATTGGATTCGTCGCACGGCCTTGGGAGACATCTTGGAGGAAGATTTCTCCCAACTGGAGGACGAGGCGCTCTACCGCAATCTGGACCGACTCCATCCCAACCGTGAAGCCATCGAGCGTGCGCTGGCGGAGAAGGAAAAGACGCTGTTCAACCTGGACGACACCGTTTATCTGTATGACTTGACCTCGACGTATTTCGAAGGTCAGGCCCAAGACAACCCGCAAGCGAAGCGAGGATACTCGCGGGACCAGCGTCCGGATTGCAAACAAGTCGTGGTGGGATTGGTCCTGGATCGCGATGGGTTCCCCAAAGCCCACGAAATCTTCGACGGCAATATGCAAGATCGGTGCAGTCTGGACCAGATGCTGGATGTCCTGGAAAAGCGGATGGGCAAGCGGCCGGGCGCGACCGTGATCGTGGACCGAGGTATGGCCTTTGAGGAAAACCTGAAACAAATCCGCGATCGCGGGCTGCATTACCTGGTCGCGGGACGGCAATCGGAGAGAAACCAATGGTTCGATGAGTTGGAGAACGACCATGGCTGGGAAGAAGTCCGCCGGGTACCTTCACCACGCAATCCCTTTCAGAAGAAGAGCCGAGTGGAAATCAAACGCCAGCAGAAGGGCGACGTCGTTTACATTCTCTGCCGCAGCGAAGGCCGCGAAGAAAAGGACCGCGCGATTCGCGAAAAGCAGGAAGCCAAACTGATCGTCGATCTAAGGAAGCTTCAGCAACGTGTGGTCCAGGGTCGGTTGAAAGAGGAAAACAAAATCCAGCGATCGATCGGTCGATTGCTGGAGCGCTATCCGCGCGTGGTGCGTTATTACGAGATCTCCTATGACGCCGCCCACCAGAATCTTTCCTGGAACGAACTCGCCGATCAAAAGGCGATCGCCAAGAAACTGGACGGAAGCTATGTTCTCAAAACGGATCGGCAGGATCTGATGGCGGATGAAATCTGGCGCACTTATATCCTGCTGACGCGCGTGGAAGATGCCTTCCGCGACCTCAAGAGCCCGCTGATGGAGCGGCCGATTTTTCATCATCTCCAGGATCGGACGCAGACCCATATTTTTCTCTGTGTCCTGGCCTACCATCTGCTGGTGGCCATCGAGCACCGCTTCCTGCAGGCCGGCCTGCACACCTCGTGGTGGACCATTCGTGATCAACTCCGCACGCATCAAGTCATCTCGATCGTTCTGGCTGAAGACCCACTCGGCCGCGTACTGAAAATCCGCAAGGCCACCATCCCGGAACCGGAGCACCGCCAAATCTACGCAACCCTACGCATTCCCGCCGAGGTCATGCAACCCATTAAGACTTGGCAGCAGAAGGCTTGTAGTGACGAAAAAAATCGTAAGTTATAGAAAACACTGCATCAGTCCCCGAAAAGTGTGGAAGTTGGGCTAGTCAGCTCTCAAAAATCTGCCTACCAGTCCGAGATTTCCTCTTGCGACAAATGTAACTGCCTCGAAGGACAGTACTTCCTCGCAGTAGCAGCCACCGCCCTGCATCGCGTCAAATTTTTCACTCGTGTGGCCAGTGAATTGCCACCCTAAAAGATAGTTTCGAGATTCTCGGGAATCGGCGGCCGGAAACCACTTTGGTATGGCCAGAAGGATCTCCCATGAATGTTCGATTTGCGCGCAACCTCGTGGTCCTCGTGGCTCTGGTTGTTGGGCCCACAGCTATGGCACAAGCGAATATCCCGGACCCCGCATTGAAAATCTCGCAGCTTCCTTTACCCACGAATCGACCGGACTCGACTCCCGTGTCCATGCCCTCTTCTCCCATCCCAAACCCTGTTCGGCCTGCACCGAAACCGGCGCCGCACTTTTCCCGCACCAGGTTTGCGCTCCCCAGTGCCTCGGTTTACGTCGCCGCTTTTGCCGATCCCACAACTCCTAGCCGTTGGCAGCAACCTCAATGGCTTCCGCTCGAACGTACACTAGTCGCACCCCTTTAAACATAACGCGAAGCCCCACTGCCGGCCTTCTCTCGGACGGCCGTTTGCCACGCAGAAGCGTAAAAGATTACTTGCGCGATGCGCAGCTGTGGGATCAACCTTCGGGCGACCTTAAAACGTGGTAAAACTTTTTGGATGGCTCAGCTGACCGAGACCGAACCTGATATCACCGCGAAAAGCGTCCCGCAGGAGTCCTACCGCGTGGCAGAGGAATCCGCTCATGGCTGGCGCAAATATGTAAACGCGTTTCTCGCCGCCGAAATTTCCTCTCTCACGCGCTATTACGATCGCGTCATCCAATGGCTGCCGCGCGAGGACGATAAAGGTTGGTTGCTCGCAGCAGTGGATGCTCCACTTAAGGAAATTGTCGGCAGAGACGAACCGTTCCCCGACTTGACCCACGAGCGCGACAAGCGCACCGCGATTCTTATCAACGGCACGTTCAATCACGACTTCGATATTCAAGCGCTCTTGCTGCAGCTGAAAGCAAAACTCGCGCGCACTTCTCGCCTCGTAGTTGTGCTTTACAACCCCTACCTGCGCTGGGCCTACTTCCTCACCAACCGCCTTGGCATCCGCAAGGGCGATCTTCCGAGCACGTTCGTGACGCGCGTCGACCTCGAAAACATCTCGAAGGTCGCCGGCTTTGAGATCGTTCGTCAGCGCCAGGCAGTCTATTGCCCGTGGAAAATGCTCGGGCTCGGCACAGCCATCAACCGCCTGATGCCGTTGGTTCCGCTAGCGCGCTGGCTGAGCCTGACTTCGGTCGTCGTCATGCGGCCGCTTGTGCCATCGTCCCAGCAGGGCCTGTCTTGCGTCATCCCGGCACGCAACGAACGCGGCAATATCGAGAATGCGTTGAAACGGTTTCCCGACCTGGGCCGCGAGGCTGAAATTATTTTTGTCGAAGGCCATTCTTCTGACGGAACGTGGGAAGAAATTCTGCGCGTTTCGACCGTTTACCGCGACCAGTTTCGCATTCTCGCCGTGCAGCAACCCGGCAAAGGCAAAGCGGACGCGGTGCGTCTCGGGTTCTCGCACGCCCGTGAAGATTTGCTCGTGATTCTGGACGCCGATCTCACCATGCCCCCGGAGATGCTCTCGCGCTTTGCGTATGCCTACGACCAGGGCCACGGCGATTTTATCAATGGCTCGCGCCTCGTCTATCCCATGGAAGGCGCCGCCATGCGCTTCCTGAACCGCATGGGAAACATTTTCTTCGCGAAGATGTTGAGCGCGGTCCTGGACGTTCGTCTTGGCGATTCCTTGTGCGGCACCAAGCTGGTAACACGCCACGATTACGAACGCATGGTCGCCTGGCGAAAAGATTTTGGCGAGTTCGATCCCTTCGGCGATTTTGAACTTCTCTTCCCCGCCGCTGAGTTAGGCCTCGAAATTGTCGACGTCCCTGTCCGCTATCTTGCCCGCACGTATGGCGAAACAAACATTCAGCGCTTCCGTCACGGTCTCCAACTCCTGAAAATGACGTGGGTCGGTCTGATCCGCATCAAGATGGGAATCCGAAACAAAAAGCGGCCCCTTTCGGAACTCGCTGCCAACAACCGCTAGCTAAGAACCTTCCTGGAGCAAAGCAAGTCGACATACCCCTTGCGCTCAACAGCGGCATCGATCACGCGATTGTCTAACGCTAAGCTGGTAGCGGCGCGCGTCAAAATGTGGATTTGATAGCCCGCCGACCGGAAAGAATCGAGCAACACGGACGGTTCGAAGCCAAGCTCGCGCATTCCATCTGGCGCGTACTCGAAAGCGATAACCACCTGCGGAAATTTCTCCAATGTCTTCCGCATGCCTTCACAAACCGCTAGCTCATAGCCCTGCACATCGATCTTGATGAACGACAGTTCGCGCACATTTCGCCCGGCGACAAAACTATCGACGCTGGTCACGGGCACCGTCGCCATCTTTTCTCCGGCGGGCCGCGAACTCTTGAACTGCCCTGTCACCACGCGATGATCGGCCGAATGCTCTTCGTTATGCCAAAACTCAAGTGACCCATCCGCGCTACCGACGGCCATGTTGAAGATTTCCACTGCACCTCCTAGCTTCTTGCGCCGGATAATTTCTCCAAGCGTTGCAAAGCTAGCGGCGTCAGGCTCAAACGCATAGACTCTCGCAGGCGGCTTTCGCGCCTTGGCGAAAACGCAAGCGGTGTAACCAATGTTCGCGCCGATATCGAGAATATCTCCATCCTCAAAGAGTTCCGGACTACGCTTCGCGAGTGACCAGAAGGGGTCCTCGTGCCATCGCTTGTACAGAAAATAAGCAAAAAGAAAAAGCCTCTTGAACAAGGCAATCTCGAACATCCCTGCCGACCGCGCGGCATTGTAAACTCGCGTGAAAATGTTCGAGGACGATTTATTGCTCATGCGTTGAACGGCTTTCCGGCGAAATCCTCTTGGCCCACGCGCGTCGCCACAGGTCTAATCACCCTTTTCCAATACAAGCACAACGCGCAGAGCAGCAAGGCTGCGCCACAGTGGCGATGTGATTCGCTCGAATGTCGAGACCGCAGGGTACAAAAGTTCCGGCAAGAGATTCATCGGCTTGAATCCTCCACTAAGCAGGTATGCGAAAAGGCAAAAGCGGTCAAGCGTCACGAGCTCAAGACCCGGCAACGCATCCAGTGTTTCCGCTCGATGATCCTTACCGAAAAGCAGATACGGAATGGCCTGATTCCCGTCAAAGGCCATTTTTGCGGGAGCCCCGCCAGTTTGGTTGTCCCCCCACGGAGTTTCTGAGAGATCGCAACGCTCCTGGTGCAAAAAACGAAAAATAAAATATGAAAACGGCGTAATCCATGGCTCGATTAGAATTAGCCGCCCGCCCGGTACGAGGACACGCGAGACTTCGCCAAGAAAACTCATCGGCCTGGCAAGGTGGTGCAGCATATCCAAACCAAACACATTGGAAACGCTGCCAGTGCAAAAGGGAAGCTGCTGCGCATCCACAACAGCATCCAGCCACGAGCACCAGATGAGATCCGTCGAGACAACATCCGGCGCAATTTGCTTGAAAAAGCCCGGCCCCGCGCCGACTTCCACCGAGACGCCGCCAGGCTTTCGAGCCGCCAGCATCCGCGAAAAAAATTCTTCTCGATAAATGCGCCGCAGAATGGGTTTCTGTTCCCAAACGCGGCGGTGCCGCAGAAGCTGCTCCTGAGCTTGCGTATCGATGGCCACTGTGTGTTTTTCGATTGTACTGAGTTCAACGAAGAGGGCGCACGCAAAGCTCGCCAGATGGTTTCGACAGGTAACTAATGATGTCGATCTCCGCTGCGCACTCCCTTTCACCCTCACAAATTTTGATACGCTGATCTCACCGTGAATTCCGTTTCTCCATCCTCCGAAATTCGACTGGCCGAGCCCACTTCGGCCACTGCGGGCGCTTCGCCGAGCGCGCCCGGCCCGGCGGCTTCGAACAGTCCGCCCGACGCTCGGAACTACCGCCTCGTTGTAATTCTCGCGCTCCTGCTTGCCGTCGGAACCGCGGCGGTCTACGCCCCCGCGATGCGCAATGGCTTTGTGAATGTCGACGATCCAGATTACGTCACGCACAACCCGCATGTTCTCGGCGGAATGACCTGGCCCGATATCCGCTGGGCGCTCGGCTCCAGCTATCCCTCTTCAAACTGGCATCCGCTCACATGGATTTCACACATGGTCGACGTCCAAATCTATGGAAGAAATCCCGCCGGCCATCATCTCACTAGCGTCCTGTTGCACATGCTTGCCGTCGTTCTGCTTTTCCTTCTGATAGAAAGTGCCACGGGCCGCACGCTTCGAAGCGCTGCCGTCGCTGCGATTTTTGCCGTCCAGCCTCTGAATGTCGAAGCGGTTGCCTGGATATCCGAACGCAAATCCGTCCTCTGCGTTTTATTTTTTCTGCTGGCCATCGGGGCCTATGGCTGGTACGCAAAAAAGCCGGGCGTGGGGCGCTACCTGTGGGTGGTTTTATTTTTTGGCCTGGGAATTACGGCCAAGGTTATGGTGATTCCGTTCCCCTTCGCGCTGCTGCTGCTCGACTACTGGCCTCTGGCGCGCCTGCCGGGAACGGTTGCGCAGGGAAAGCCGCAAGCTTTTTTTGCCACCTTTCGCGCGCTGGTGATCGAAAAAATTCCTCTTTTCCTCATGGCCGCAGCGGGCGGAGCCGTAACTGTCTACGTGCATTCGCGCGAGCACGCGCTGACGGCGTCCATGCCGTTCGCGTGGCGCTTCAAAAACGCGATCTTTTCCTACGTCGCCTATCTCGCCAAAGCCATCTGGCCGGTCGGCCTCGCCCCCTACTATCCGCATCCGGAAAATACGCTGGCGTGGGCAACCGTCGCTCTCGCCGGCGTCGCTCTGATTGCTATCACCGCCATCGTTTGGCGATTCCGCCAACGCAAATACCTGCTGATGGGCTGGCTCTGGTATCTCGGAACGATGTTGCCGATGATCGGATTCATCCAAACAGGCCGTCAAGGCATGGCTGACCGCTTCATGCACATTCCGATGATGGGCTTGTTGTTTGCTGTCGTCTGGCTGATTGCCGATCTCGCGGCGGAAAAGCATTGGCAAAAAGAAATTGCTATCGCGATTTTTCTGCTAGCGCTCGCACCTTATGCCGCGGTCACGATCAAGCAGATCAGCTACTGGCACGACAGCTACACGCTCTTCGGTCACACACTCGCCGTAACCAAAAACAACGGCTTCGCCGAAAACGATTTCGGAGTCGCGCTTATGGAGCGAGGCGAGACGGACCTCGCAGCGCAACATTTTCTGGCCGCAGTGAGCTTCAGCCCCGATCTCGCATCTCCTCATTACAATCTCGCGGTCCTGCTCCAAAAACACAATCAGCTGAAGGACGCGGAGCACGAATATCGCGCGGCGCTGGCCCTTTCGAGCGACCAGGCGGAAATCGTGCAGTCGCACAACAACTTGGGAGTTCTCTATCTCAGCGAAAGCAAATATGACGCAGCGACACAGGAATTTAGCGAGGCCATTGCCATCGACCCGACAGAGCAAAACAGTTACATCGGCCGCGGCACCGCCGAGATGCAAACGATGAATCTGGACGCGGCGATTGCTGATTTTGCGAAGGCCGCCCAGATCGCACCGTCGCCGCTCGCACTCTATTGGCTTGGCCGCGCGCTCGAAAGCAAAGGCGACACGCTACAAGCGGCGAAAGCGTATGCTGCCGCTCTGCAATTGGCGCCCGCGATGAACGACGCGCGAACGCGCTTGGAAGCTCTGCGGCCGCGAACTCCGTAATCAAAAAGAGGAAAAAGCCCTGCTAGATGTAATCGAACAAAGCCATAAACCCGAAATCCATGTGCAACTGTTGGTGGCAGTGGAAGAGCGTCAGGCCCGGATTGTCGGCAACGAAATCCACTTCGGCTTCTTGATAGCCTCCAAGCATCAACACATCTTTGAATATTCCCGCGTAAGGTTTTCCAGCAATGCTGGCAATTTCAAAACTGTGGCGATGAAGATGAATAGGATGAATATCGTCACTAGCGTTGCGCATCCGAATGCGGTAACGCTTCCCTTGCGTCAGGTGAAATGAGGCAGGGGCCATCCCACCAGTCATCGGATACGAAACGCCGTTGATCGTCCAGCGATTAAACCCTTCTTCGGCCGCGTTTTCTTTCGCGAAGGTCATGTCGATCGTTTCGTCTGGTGCCGAAGCCGTCGCGCCTGGCTTTGCGAAACGCATGTAGTTCCAGCGAAACGACGGCGGCGCCATCCATTGCGCTTTCCCAGCGCTTCCTGCGTACTCCACAACAATTCCCATTCCATGCGGACGATCATCTTTATCGAGGTCGCCTAGAATCCACACGCCGGGATGATTCATTTCCACAACAGCGGAAATGCGCTCTGCGGTGCCAAGCCAGAGCACGGGAACATTTGCGGGATTTGGAACAGGATTTCCATCGAGCGCCACTACCAGAAACGTATGCCCCGGCAGCGCGAGGCTGCGAATCTCCGTCGCGCTTCCATTTAGAATATGAAACAAAACGCGCTCGCCTTGCTTCACGCGAATGGGTTCGCCGTGGCCCAGCATGCGCCCATTGATGGTGAAAGAGCGATAGCCCACCTCGTAGCCATGAGGCATACCTTTTGCCAGTGAAGCCTTCATTGCGGCCTCGCCGGTGTCGTGCAGCGACTTATCGGGAGCCGATGGGAAAAGAAAATCCTGGGCCATGTCGCCGCCGCGGCTAAAGGTTGGCTCGAATTCTTTGAGCGTGAGAAACACTTCGCGGTCGTATTTACCGGAATTTTCGCGCGGCTCAATGTAAACCGGTCCAACTTCGCCACTATACTGCCCGGCGCTGAGATTCGAGCCAGCGCGATTGTGCGTGTGATAAAACCGCAGTCCTGATGGTCTTGGGGTGAACTGGATGCGCCGCTTGCCATGCGCAGGCATGTAAGGCGTGCCTTCCTCGGCGGCGCCGTCGACATCCACTGGTACTTGCTGTCCGTGCCAATGCAATTGTTCAGAAGTATTTGTCTCATTGTAAATGTCGATAATGACTTGTTTTCCTTCTTTGAAACGGAGTAAAGGCCCGGGAAATTGTCCGTTGTAAGTCGTCGCGGAGATGATGCGCTTCGGCGCGATCTCAATCGGCGAGTCCTTAATGTGCAGCGTGTAATCTGCGGCCCCGGAATCCGTCTGCGCAATGGCGGATCCGCTTCCACCCACCAAGGATCCCGTTTGAGCCGTGCTTCCCTTCACCGGCAGAAGCAGCGCTCCAGTTGCAAGACCTGCGGTCTTTAGAAATTGCCGGCGAGATTCCGCAATATTTTTCATGGGCTACCTCCCGTCTGATGCCGACGCCTCTCCTCGTATTTCGTATTTCGTATTTCGTATTTCGTATTTCGTATTTCGTATTTCGTATTCGCGTTTCGGAATTCACACAACGCTACGGCAGCGCAAAAGTGAAGAGCGCGGAGCCGGCGGCGACGGCCACGTACTGTTTGCCGTCGACGGCAAACGACATGGGCGATGAATACACGGACGCGCCGCACTGAAAGTGCCACAGCGCTTTTCCGCTGGCAGCATCGAGCGCAATAAAATTTCCTTCCGCGTCGCCCGTGAAAACGAGGCCGCCTGCCGTGGAAAGAACTCCGGACCAGGTTGGCGACGGGTGTTTCCACTCCCATTTGATTTTTCCCGTGTCGGGATCGATAGCCCGCAGCGCTCCCCAGAACGGTGCCGAATCGTCGTTCGGAAAATACGCGCTGCCGTAATACGCATGGCCCTCTTCGTAAGGTTGCGGCGCGGTGCTGAATATGTCGCACTGCTCCCGTGCAGTGACATAAAACAGTTTCGTTTGCGGGTCGTACGTCGGCGACATCCAATTCGTCGCGCCCGCCGCCCCCGGGCAAACGCGATTCCCTTCCGGCGTGGGCGAAGCCTCTTTCAGCGAGATCGGACGCCCTTCCGCATCCTTGGACTTGCTCCAGGTCGTCTTGGCGTAAGGATTCGAGAAAACGAGTTTTCCCGTGGAGCGGTCGATCACATAAAAGTAGCCGTTGCGATTCGCCTGCGCGATGAGATGTTTCTCGCCTTGATCGATCATCACCGGCACTTGCGTCGCATCCCAATCGTGCTCGTCGTGCTTCGTAAATTGAAAATACCATTTGAGCTTGCCCGTCTCAGGATCGAGAGCCAGCAGCGAATTGCTGTAGAGATTGTCGCCGGCGCGGCCCTCGCCGCGATTGCTGGGCGAAGGATTGCCGGTCGTCCAGAACGTTGTGTTCGTGGCGGGATCGTAGGAACCAGTGATCCACGCAGGCGCTCCCCCGATTTTCCAGGAGTCGCCTTCCCAGGTTTCGTGGCCGGGCTCGCCGGGACCGGGAACCGTATAGAAGCGCCACTTGCGTTCGCCTGTCGCCGCATCGTAAGCGTCAATGAAACCGCGAATGCCATATTCCCCGCCAGATACGCCCACTATGACGAGATTTTTGATAACCAGAGGTGCGAGCGTAATGCTGTAGCCTTTGCGATAGTCAAACGCGGTCGCGTCCCAAATCACATTCCCGGTTTTGGAGTCGAGCGCCACAACATGCGTATCCAGCGTCCCAAAGAAAACTTTGTCGCCCAGAATGGCGAGCCCGCGATTGACGCGTCCGCAGCACGGCCGAATGTCCGCAGGAAGCGCGCGCTGGTACTGCCAAATGGGTCGTCCGGATTTGGCATCGAGCGCGAACGCGCGGTCATCCTGCCCAGTGGCGTAGAGTATCCCGTCAACCACGAGCGGCGTAGTTTCAAATTTTCCACCCGCCATCGTTTGGTAAGCCCACTTCGGAACCAGCGCGCTCGCATTCGACGCGTTGATCTGGTCGAGTGCGCTGAAGCGATGCCCCGCGTAGTCACCCGAATACATGAGCCAATTCTGTGGCTCCTTTGTGGAATCAAGGAGCCGTTGCGACGAGACCTGCGCCAGCAAGTTCGATGCGACAAGGTTCGCGGTTAACAAAATCAGCGGCGCGGCGATTTGTGAGCATAGGATCTTCATTGCGCACCCACCCTGAGCAAAAACGCGATGATGTCCTGCAGGTCTTTGTCGCTCAAAAGTCTTTGGTCGTAGGCAGGCATCAGCGATTCCCTGGATTTCTCGTACGAACGTAGTTTGTCTTTTTCAAAAACGTGGACTTGCTCGCGCAAATCAATCATCTGCAAAGTGAAATGATCTTCGTTCAATACCACGCCGACGAGCTTGTGGCCGTCCGCGGTTTCTACTTTCACGGTTTCATATTCCTGCGAAAATTCTTTCATTGCTTCAGAAATCCCCTGCGCCAGCCGCCGGCTAGGATCTCGTACTGAATCAACCAGATAATCCGTAGCGCGGGCAGAACCAGTCGCGGTGAGGTCCGGGCCCAGCCGCCCTCCCTTCCCTTCCACCATGTGGCAGGTGTAGCAAGACGCGTCGCCGAAGAAGAGTGCTTTGCCATGCGTGGCGTCGCCGAGAGGCTGCGCGGGCACTTTGACCTGCACGCTACGAATGTAGGCGATGACTTGCCAAATCTCTGTTTCGGTCATGCCCACGCCTTGCTGCGTCGCGCCATTCGGCGGCATCGCTGTCCCCGGAACTCCCTCATTGATCGTACGAAAAAGTTCAGCGTCGGAATTTCCGTGGCGTTTTTGTGCGCGAGTCAGATCCGGTCCGCGGCCGCCGCCTCGCGCCCCCAATCCGTGGCAAAAAGCACAATTCGAGCGAAACTGAAACTCGCCGAGTTTGGATGCTTTGGGATCGTCGGCAAGAGGGTTCGTGTCCTGCGCGAAAAGTTGCGGGACGAGAATGCCGCAACAAAGAGTGGCAAAGAGTACGAGCGCGAACCTGCAAAGCGCGACGCTTTTCATTTTTCGCCGGCGCTTCGTTTCTTTCTCTTTGCTGTTTTGTTCGTTCAGGATAGCCATCGGGGGTCAGCCTCCTGGGGGCTACTGAAATCGCGGCCACTATACCATTCCGGGAGCGTGCGTTGCGCGAACCTTGGGCCATGCGAGGTTCGGCAAGCCTGCGCGGTTCAGGAGCGCCAAGAAGCGGGGACTGGCGCGAAACGTGTCCCACTTAGGATCGACAGGAAGAAAGACCAGGTGAACATCGTGCACATCGAAAGCACGGTCGAGCCACTCGAAGACATCGTCCGGCTCGCCAAGGCCAGCGTGCACTAGCGCCATCGCACAGGGCGGAACGTAACGCTCACGCGCGATCGCCACCAGGGTGCGTAGCACCTCACGAGCTTCCGCAGTGCGTCCAAGCTTCGCGAATAAATAGCCGCGCAATCCTATTACCTTGCTATTTCCGCCGGAGAATCGGCCTGCGCTGGTAAGAGCATCTAAGGCTTCCTCGACCTGGCCCAACTGGACGCACACTTGCGCGAGCTGCATGTAGCCAATCCAAAATTCGGGATCGATAGCAATGGATTGCCCTGCAAACTGCAGTGCCGACTCAAAATCGCGGGCAGAAAAGGCGACTTGTGACGAGAGCGCTTGATGGCCGGTGAGCAAGGGATCGAGCTCGCGGGCGCGGCGCATCGCCGACGCCGCCTCTTCGCCGCGGCCCATGTGCGACAGCGTCATGCCAAGCATGCGATGCGCCTGCGAGTAGCCTGGATCGAGGGCGATAGCTTTTCGGAAGATCAACTCGGCCGCCGGCCAGTCCCAGTCAAACCAAAAATTCACAAATCCCATGGAAGTTTGTGCTTCGGCCAGGTGGGGTTCCGCGCGCACGGCATGTTCAGCGGCTTCGCGGGCGACCGGCCACACCGTGAAGGGAGTGGCGTCTCCGGTGATCGGGCTGGCGGTACAACAGTCAGCGAGGCCGGACCAGGCCAGGGCGTACTCCGGATCGAGTTTCGTAGCGCGTGCGAAATATTCGGCGGCTCGGCGGCTCGTTGGAGGAGACAGCTGATTCCAGTAATGGCGGCCGCGGAGATAAAAATCGTAAGCCTCCGCATTGTGGGTTTGGCGGCGTGCCAGCGCAGAGAGCCTCTCGGGAGAAAGCCGGAGGTGGACTTGTTTGGCGATGGTAGTGCTGAGTTCCCGCTGGAAGGCGAGCATGCTGCTCGGCGCGCTGTCGTGGGAAGCCGTCCAGATCTGGACTTGGTCGCTCACGCGGATAAGCTTCGAGGTGATGCGCATCCTTCCGCCTTCTGTGCGGATGGAGCTCTCAATTAAATACGCGGCTGCGAGCTCGCGGCCAATTTCGGCGAGCGACTTTGTAGTGCGTTTGTAGGCCATTACAGAAGTGCGGCCAATGACGCTGAGATGCTCGGGATCGATTTGACCAAGAGTGGCGATGGTCTCTTCGGTGAGGCCGTCTGCCAGGTATTCGCGATCGGGATCGGAGCTGAGATTTTCGAAGGGCAAAACCGCTAGCGTAACGCGCGACTGGCTTTCCCCCGGAGCAACTGGACCGGATTCTACGTTCGCGATAAAGCGATACCCCTTGCCCGGAACAGTCGCGATGTAGCGATTTTCACCTCGGTTTTCTCCGAGCGCGCGGCGCAAGGTCGAGATGTTTTGATTGAGATTGTTCTCTTCCACCACCGTATCCGGCCACACGGCGTGCATCAACTCGTCTTTTTCGACGATTTTGTCTCTGTGCAGGATAAGGTGAAGGAGGGTGTCGAAGACTTTGGGAGTAAGAGGGACGGCTTCGCCTCTACAAAGCAGACGGCGCGTCTGGGCATCGACGCGAAATTCGCCGAACTCGAAGATGTGCGCTTCCGAGGGACTCATGCGTACGCTTCGGAGGACTTCAGAAAATTTCAGAAAACTTCAGGGGCATTCTAAAGACTTTCCTCGCGCTTGGGAACGACTATATGCGCAGCACGCTTGAAGGTGAATCAAACGAGCGGTGCTAAACGAGGAGAAAAGCAATGAAATCAGCGTATTGGAAAGTTTCAGCAGTACTGGCAGTAGGGGCTGTGATGCTTCTGGGCGTCCGGCGGGGAGCAGCAGCGCATCCCGCCGATTGGGACAGCGACGCGCACTCGCTCAAGGGGACTTGGACAGTGACCGTCACGCAGCAAGCATGTCCGAACGGTCCCTCCATTGGTACGCCGTTTCAATCCCTGCTCACTTTTAACGAAGGGGGAACGATGACGGAGACAACCGCGAATCCAGCGGTCTTTCCTGCCGTTCGTGGACCCGCTCATGGCGTATGGAGCCACACTGGATGGCATACCTATAGCGCGGACATGAAGGCGTTGATCACGCTGAACGGCGCCCTCGTGAAGACGCAGGAGATCAGCCAGACGATTGAGATTGGGGATGACCCGGACCAATTCACGACCAGCCAAGTCTCCGTCCAGTTCCGCGATCCCGCTGGCAATCTCCTCGTGAGCGGCTGCGCTTCGGCCGTTGGCCAGCGGTTCGAGTAACGGACGGCAGGGCGTGAGTCCTTCGGGAGCGGGGTGGGGCCGGAGAATGGTTGTCATACCAAGCTCATAAAGAGCGCCCCTTCCCCGCAGCCATCGGACTCACGCCGTTCTGCCTTCCAGCGATTTGATTCCACGCGATTATTGCTTGGCAGTGGTCTTGGTCGCTGCTGTCTCTGCAACGGACCTCGCAAACGCGATGTTTCGGACGCGCCCGGCGAAGAGTTCGCAGCCGGTGATGTGGCCGGCGGCATCGCGGCGGAAAACAATAGCTGTGCCAAAGGGGCCTTGAAATTCGTCGAGAACAGTTGGTTCGAGAACGGCGGGATCCCGCCAGTTCGTGGCCAGAGTAAGCTTATCGTCCTTGACGGCGAAGCGATAGGTGGCTTGAAGCTCGGTGCTGGTGTATTCGCCGATGTATTGCGTGAACTTTTCCGCGGACGCTTTAAGCGGTTCATATCTTTCAAACATCTGGGGCGCAGCGTCTTTGAAACTTAGTATGAGGCGCATGCCTGAGTTTGGCTGGCGGTCGAAAGCGATTTCGGGACCAGGTGTGACAGCAAAGTGTGTCGCGTCGCGTGGTTTGAACAGCGTGCCGAAGGCTCCGACGCCTTCCTTGGACGCGGAGATTTCCAGGACGGAGTGAGAGTCCAGGTTGCGATACCAGCCGGCGAAAGGCTGCGCGTCAACGCTCGAGGCGGCGGAAGCCGGAGGTTCGGGTGAGAGTTGGGCAGAGAGGTAGAGATCCGCGACCTCATAGGACAGGCTGTTGGGATTGCTCGTGCCGAGATTGCACAACGTGATCACGGAGAATTTTTGTTGGGGAAAGCGCAAGAGTTCAGTGCGATAGCCAAAGAGCGCGCCGCCGTGTTCGACGATAGGCAGGCCGCGGTATTTGCTGATGAACAGACCGAGAGCGTATTCGATTTGCTTTCCGTTGTTGAGCACGCCCTGCGTCTGCATCTCTTTCAGCAGCGTGCCTTTGCCGAGCTTGTTGTCGTAGAAATTGCGGTCCCAGAGGAGAAGATCGTCGACGCTGCTCAGCAGGCCACCGTCGCCGACCTTGTCGAAATTGGTGGACCAGTCGATGCGAAAGCCCTCGCCGGAGAGCGGTTCGTAGGCGGGAATACGCCCGGGGACGACGACGGTGTGGTCTTCGTAGAAGAGCGTGTGGGTCATGCCAAGCGGCTTGAAGATATTTTCATCGGCGAATTGCGTGAGCGTTTTGCCGGTGGCGCGGTGGATGACCATGCTCATCAGAAAGTAGTTGGTGTTGCTGTAGAGAAATTCCTCGCCGGGCTGGTAGTTGAGGGCTTTTTGGCGGGAAAGCAGATCGAGGAGCTCGGCAGTGGGATGGATGTCCTCGAAATTGCGGCCGGCGAGCAGGAGCAAGCCGAGCACGTCGCGAAAGCCGCTGGTGTGATGCAACATTTCGCGGAGCGTGATGGCCTTGCCGTACGAAGGAAGCTCGGGGACAAATTTGCGAATGTCGTCATCGAGCGAAAGAAAACCTTGCTCGGCGGCGAGCACCACGCTGGCAGCAGTGAATTGTTTCGAGACGCTGCCCATATAAAAAACGGACTGAGACGTAATGGGAACGCCTAGTTCGAGGCTGGCCGTGCCGTACCCCTTTTTGTAGATGAATTCGCCGTCGCGGACGACGCCGAGCGCACAGCCTGGCGAACCGGGCTTGTCGTAGGCCGCAAAGACTTGATCGACCTTGCGTTGCAGATCGGACACGTCCTGCTGGGCAAAAGATGCGGTGGCACTCAACGAAAATACAGAGACTAGGACGATTGCGGCACGGCGGAAAAAATTCATTGGCAGGAGGCTCCTCAAGATTCCATGAAACAACAAAGGAGCTTATAACAGCCATACCGGCTGAGTCAGCAACACATGGAGGCTAACCAGAAATGAGCAGGTGCCAGGTTAAGAGCGCGGCCTTTTTAGGGCTTCCGCAATGCCCGCTTCCGCAAGAGGGGCCATCAGCGCGTAACCGGCCTTGTTGGGATGCACGCCATCGGGGCTCAACTCCGCTTTGAGACCGCCTTCGTCATTGACCATGCTGGAGTAGTAGTCCACATAAACGATGCCATTTTTCGCAGCGTAGTCTCTCATCCACGCGTTAAGCGCCTTGATCTTGGGTGCGGGCTGCAACCCCTTATGCCAATGAAAGTCGCTCGCCGGCAACAAGGAGCACAAAACAACGCGAATTCCATTGGCCCGGGCGAGATCGCTCATGGACGCGATGTTGTTCCCGATTTCCTCCGTTGTTTCTTTGCCGGTGTTTTCGGCGATGTCGTTTGTACCTGCGAGCAAAACCACCACCTGCGGCTTCAGGAGAATCACGTCCTGCCGAAAACGGACCAGCATCTGCGGAGTTGTTTGCCCGGAGATGCCACGATTGATATACGGCTTGCCTGGAAAAAATTCGCCGCGATCGGGAGTCGTTGCCGTTCCCTTCATCCCCCAGCCTTCGGTGATGGAATCTCCCATGAACACAACGCGAGTTTCCCCCTGCGCCGGAGGAGGCAGCAACTTATCGGCATCACGGAACTTCGCAAGGAAAGGCCAGTCATTGAAAGTGCGCACCAGTTGCGATTTCTGGTAAGGCGTCAACTCGCCCGTGGCTGGAGCTACTTCCGTCGGCTTCGGATTTTGCGCGGCAGTTTGTTGAGGCGCGCCCTGAGAAAAAGCCGGCTCGGTGCAAATCAGAAATGCCAGAGTCAGTAAGAAACCGCACAAGATAAAAAAGGACTTCCGTTTTCTGTCCACCAAGACCTCCCTCTACGCAGCGGAGGGATTCTACCGTAAGGCTCACGACAAATCCTGGCTTGTCCGTAATTGAGGGAGCGCGGTTAGGTTAAGAGTGGTTGTGCCCCCCGCCCCGTTTTTTTGTAAGTATTGCGTCTAAAGGACTTAGGGATTCTACAAGTCCATTAGAATCAATACTTACGGACATTTGGGCAAGTGTTGCGTTTAAAGGACTTACAGGTAGAGACAATTCTGCGCTCCCCGGCATGGAGTCAAGCTAGAATCCGCTGACCATGAACTTACTTTGCCACGCCAGCATGGTGTTGAAGGCCCAAACCATTGTCTTCGGAAAGAATGGAAACAGAATTGTTCACAGTGCGATGCACGTTGATGGAGAACGATTCGTTGAGCGACTTGGGTCGTTGACTGGCAAGAGCTCTAATTTCGTGGGGATCTGGGATGAACCCTGCTAAACCGTCGAACAGCGCGCATCCAAAGTGGCTGCGCTACTTTGCCTCAAAATAAAAAACGGCAGCCTGGCTGCCGCGCTTCGAACTCGTAGGAATTTCCAAGAACATCATACCATCAAGGACACTTTTGACGAAGAGGGGCGCTTCGCAGAAGCGCTGTCCGCGGGGTAAGATGGTGCGCTCACTAACTTGAAGGAACGGATAGGACGCCCGAGATGACGACAGAAGCGAATGAACGGATGCAGAGGCCGCTGGAGGCGGTGGACCCGGCGATTGCGGAATTGTTGACGGAAGAGGCGCAGCGGCAAGCGACCGGGCTGGAGTTGATTCCATCGGAGAATCTTGTTTCGGAGGCGGTGCTCGAGGCGATGGGGTCGATTTTTACAAACAAGTATGCGGAGGGATATCCGGGAAAGCGGTATTACGGCGGTTGCGAGTACGCGGACAAAGTAGAGCAACTGGCGATTGACCGGGCGAAGGAGTTGTTTGGTGCGGAGCACGCCAATGTGCAGGCGCATTCGGGGACTTCGGCGAATGTGGCGGTGTACATGTCCACGTTGCAGAAAGATGATGTAGTGCTCGGGATGAACCTCTCTCATGGCGGGCATTTGACGCACGGGCATCCATTGAATTTTTCGGGGCGGATGTACAAGTTTATTGCGTATGGAGTGAAGAAGGAAGATGAGCGGATAGACTACGACGAAATCGAGAAGCTCGCGCTGGAGCATAAGCCCAAGATGATTGTGGCGGGGGCGAGCGCGTATTCGAGAATTATCGATTTCGAACGGATTGCGAAAGCTGCGAAGTCTGTTGGGGCTTTGTTTTTTGTGGATATGGCGCACATCGCTGGGCTGGTGGCGGCTGGAGTGCATCCCAGCCCGGTGCCGCATGCGGACATTGTTTCGACGACCACGCACAAAACCTTACGGGGGCCGCGTGGCGGATTGGTTTTGTGCAAGGCGGCGTTTGCGAAGGAATTGGATAAGCTGACGTTTCCTGGGACACAAGGCGGGCCCTTGGTGCATACAATTGCAGCGAAAGCCGTGTGCTTGAAGGAAGCGATGGAGCCGAGCTTTAAGGAGTATCAGAAACAGGTGGTTGCCAACGCGAAGGCTTTGGCAGCGGCCATTGAAAAGCGCGGGTTCCGAATTGTTTCGGGCGGGACGGACAATCACGTGTTTTTGATCGAAGTGCATTCGCGCGGGATTGCAGGGAGCGACGCGGAGAAGGCTCTGGATCGCGCGGGAATTACGGTGAACAAGAATTCGATACCGTTCGATCCCCTGCCCCCGATGAAGGGCGGGGGGATACGGCTGGGCAGCCCGTCGGTAACGACGCGTGGGATGCGCGAACCGGAGATGGAGCAGATCGGCGGGTGGATTGGGGAAATACTCTCGAATCTCGGAAACGCGGAAATCGAGCAGAGAGTACGGAAGCAGGTTGCGGAGTTTGCGGGGCGCTTCCCGATTTATGAATCGCGTGTGCGCGGGACGTCTCGCGCGGAACACGCGCGGGTGTGAACCCCAGATGAAGCAAGGAATCATTGAAGCAACGTTGGAATTTGAGAAGTGGCTGGGTGGGCAGCTTCCCATCATCAAGCAGGACCTTCGGCTGAAACATCAATACATGGCGGAGGCGGCGTTTCCGTTTTTCCGCGCGACGTTTTATCGATGGCTGCAGCTATGGCCGGAAGTGTGTCCCGAGTTGGCGAAGGCTCCCAAGGTTTTGGCCGTCGGCGATTTGCACATCGAGAATTTCGGGACGTGGAGGGATTTGGAAGGGCGGTTGATCTGGGGGGTGAATGATCTGGATGAAGTTTATCCAGCGTCTTACGCCATAGATCTGGTGCGGGTGACGACGAGCGCATATCTGGCGATTCTGGGCGAACACCTCTCGATGGCGCGGCGCGAAGCGTCTGAAGCGATCGAAGAGGGCTACCGGGACGCGCTGGCGGCGGGCGGTAAACCGTTCATCCTGGCGGAGGATCACCAGTGGCTGAGGCTGATGGCGCTGAGTAAGCTGCGTGACCCCGTTCATTTTTGGGAGAAGCTGACGCACTTGCCGGCCTTCACGACGAAAGCGCCGGAAGAAGTAAGAAAATTGCTGGAAGAATCGCTGCCGCCGAAGAGTGTGTATCAATTGAAGAAGCGGATCGCGGGGCTGGGGAGTTTGGGACACCCGCGAATACTCGCGATTTCCTCGGCTGGTGGCGCGTTCATCGCGCGCGAGGCGAAGGCGATCCGGCCTTCAGCGTCGGTATGGCATGACAAAGCGTCGTCGAAGACGGTGTACGGACCGAAGCTGGTAGCAACTTGTTTGCGCGTGCCCGATCCGTTTGTGCGGTTTCATGACCGGTGGGTAGTGCGGCGGCTGGCGCCGGATTGTTCGCGGATCGAACTGGTTTCGTTGACGGCGGAGCGCGATGAGGCGAGGCTGCTGTATTCGATGGGATGGGAGACGGCGAACATGCACTTCGGCTCGCCGCAGGGCATTCCATTGATTAAACGCGACCTGGCGAAGAGGAAGAGCAAATGGCTGCACAAGGCGGCCAAAGGGATGTGCGAAGCGACGATGGAGGATTGGGGAGACTGGCGTAAGGGATGGAAGAAGTTGACAAGATGAAGCGGCGCGCAAGAGTTATGGTGCACGACACAGAACTGGTTGAGGCAGACCGCCCGAAACGTCAAAAAGAGCCTGTTTTAGCGGCAATTCGCATACTGTCCTTGGTGTGGCAAAACTTACCGCAGTGCGGCTGGCCCAAGACTGTCCCACGGGTCAGTAGATTCTCATAAAGAGAGCGCGTAGGTTCAAGAAGGACTGGGATGGGAACCGTAAACGCGCTTCCGCTCTTCGCTGAACCAAACACCAACTGGGTGAGTGCAACATCTTTATGGGTGACCTCCATGAGGTCAATTCTTGAGGCGACCCAGCCGAACCCGGCACCTGGGCTGGATGTGTCCTTCGCTTGCGGCGCGCTACGTGTTTCTTGCTTCCCAGGGAGTCCTAATCCTTGCCCAGCCTGAGGCGGCTGGGGGAAATGAGGTGGGAAAATGATGGACACGGAAGCATTCCGCGAATTCAAAACCGGGTTAACGCTGCTGCGAGATAACTATGCGAACAAGGCGCTGCCGCATATGAAGAAGGCAGTGGACCTGGATAGAAACAACCCGTATTACATGTCGTATCTGGGAGTGGTGCTGGCGCGGTCGGAACAGAAGTGGGGCGAGGCAGAGCGGCTGTGCGATACGGCGGTACGGATGAAGAGAAACCAGGCGCAACTTTATTTGAACCTGGCAGAAGTGTATGCCACGGCAGGGCGGCGCGAAGAGGCTGTGGAAGCCTTGCAGTCGGGGCTGAAATTCGCGAGGCGAGACGTGCGGTTGACGATCGCGATGAACCGGCTCGCGGAGCGGCGGCCGCCTGTGCTGACCTTTTTGCCGCGGCAGAATCCGCTCAACCGGCAACTGGGCATGTTGCGGCATAAGACGCTGCGGATATTCGGACAGGATTAAGTTCGAGTTTTCTCCACCCCCCAATAACGAAAAGAGCGGATGGTTAAAAACGCCATCCGCTCTTTTTGTTTTAAGTTGATTGGCTGCGTGCAGGAAGCAGGGGTTACCAGAGTGAGTTGGAAAAACCCTGGACGGCGGACTGCTGCACGCCCATTTCCATGAGGATTTTCAGGCCGATGCCGAACATGCCGGTGGAAAGTGGATCGCGCCGGACAACTTCCGCGAGATATTCGCGGTTGAGCGACATCGGGGCCTGGGAATAGGGCAAAGTCAGAAACAGGCGCATACCGATTTCGTAGCCTGGCTCGCTGGTCTGGAAATATACGCCAGAGCGGGAAACGCTGAGAGTTCCGCGCATATCGTCGAAATGATCCTTCTCCGGATCAGAAGGACGGATGCGCATGAGCTGGGTGATTTTGCAGCGGCGACTGCCGCGGCGTTCTGTAGTAGCTGTTTTTTTTGGGGCAGTGCCACCTGCTGGGGGTGTCTTTGCCATAATGCCTTGCTGGGTCTCCATGAATGAATGCCTAGCCTCTCGCTGAGGGGACGGTTCTATAGAGAGTGTGAGGCATGCGCCAAACAAAACCTATAGAGAAAACGTACCGGACAGCGAATAGGACGCTTCCCGAGGATGATAGTACGGAAGTACCGAGAAAGGAAGAGAGGGGAGAAGAGGAATTTGGGTAAAGAGAAGAATAAGAAGGATTTAATGGATGAGTTTCGAAGTGAAGTGGAATGCGGGGATTAGTACCGAAGTGGGACTAGGTAGCAAAATAGTCCCTACGGAGTACGGCACTAAGAGATAGGCAGCATGGGAGATAGAAAGGAGCTAAGAGAGGAGGGGAAAAAAGAGCGCGGCTGCGGAATTGCAGAAATGGTGTGCCCACCGAGATAGGGGTTTCCCCGATGGCGGGGAATTCTCGGGGGATAAAGAGATTGCCGGAGGAAGACTCACCATGAGTACAGCAGCGCGCCGAAGTGTCTATGTAACGAGCGGAGGTCAACAGCTAGAGGCGGGACGAGGAGAACGGCGAGGACAGCTGCCAGATGTGGAAGATGCACCGCGACCGAGAGCGAACGAGGGAGTGGGACATAAAGCGCGCGTGTATATCGCTGCCGAGAACCGCCTGTTACGGGAGGCCTTGTCGCGGATGCTGTTGAGGAGTGGGGAAATTGAAGTGGTGGGGCTGAACAGTACGGGGCCGTTTCGGGCAGAGGGCTTAAGCGACGAAAAAGCGGATATTTTGCTGCTGACCTCTCGAGGAAGCCTGGTGGAGGACATCTACGTGATCCGGCAGGTACGATTAATGGCCCCAACCGTGAGGATTTTGCTGGTGGGAATAACGGAAGACGAGACGGAGTTTCTTCAGTATGTGCGAGCGGGGATCCAAGGGTATTTGCCGCGAGACGCATCGGCGGAGGATGTGCTGGAAGCGATGCAGGCGGTACATGCAGGCGAGGCCGTGTGTCCGGGGACGCTGTGCGCTTTGCTGTTCCGATTTTTTGAGCGGGAGGCGACATCGGTGCACTCGGCGAGCCTTCATCCAGGGCTCGGCTTGACACGCAGGGAGCAACAAATTGTTCCGCTGAGAATATTTCAACTGTTAGTAAGAAGAGTATCGTCAGCGTCCTGCGAATTTCTGAAGCGATTCCCCCGTGGTTCGATTTCTACCAATAGGTGACATCTTTCCGTGGTTTGTGCGATTCTTTGTCCTCACTGGGAGGCAAAGACGGCCACGATGTTGAAAAAATTCAAGGACTTGAGCGAAAAAGAGATCCTGGCGATCGCCATCGCGGCGGAAGAAGAGGACGGGCGGATTTACGGCGAGTTTGCAGACGCGTTGCGTGAGGACTTTCCTTCCACGGCGGAGATGTTCGAAGCGATGCGCGAGGAGGAAGTAGGACATAGGGACAGACTGTTTGCGATGTTCAAGCAGCGATTTGGCGACCATATACCGCTAATCCGGCGAGAGAACGTGAAAGGGTTTTTGCAGAGGAAACCGGTGTGGCTGGTCCGGCCGCTGGGTGTGAAGACGGCGCGGAAACAAGCGGAATTGATGGAGATGGAAGCGGCGCGGTTCTACGCGCGCGCCGCAAGCCGGACGACCGATGTGTCGACGCGCGAATTGCTGAACAAGCTTGGGGATGAAGAGAGAAAACACGAGAAGACGGCAGGTGAGCTGGAAGAAAAGCATCTAACGGCGAGTGCGAAGGCTCAAGAAGACGAATCGCACAGGAAGTTGTTTCTGCTACAAGTCGTGCAGCCGGGGCTGGCAGGGTTGATGGACGGGTCGGTATCCACGCTCGCGCCGATTTTTGCGGCGGCGTTCGCCACTCACAAGAGCTGGGACGCATTTCTAGTGGGACTGGCGGCGTCGATCGGAGCCGGGATATCGATGGCGTTTTCGGAAGGGCTTTCGGATGATGGATCGTTAACGGGCCGAGGATCGCCGTGGCTGCGCGGCATTGTGACCGGGTTGATGACGACGGCAGGGGGCATCGGGCACACACTTCCCTTTCTGATTTCTAATTTTCATGTGGCCACGCTGGTGGCGATAATTGTCGTCGCTATCGAGCTGATGGTGATCAGCTACATCCGGCATCGGTACATGGATACGCCGTTTTTGCAGGCGGCGTTTCAGGTGATTGTGGGGGGAGTACTGGTTTTCTTTACGGGATACCTCATCGGCAGTTCGTAGGAATGGGGCTCTGCGCCACATTTACACAAAAAACAGGACAAAATTTATAGCGTGCGCGGAACTTGCCGCGGATTAGTCTGCCTGAGCTACGGCAGGAGCAGGGGCGGGGCCGCGCTTGCGGACGCCCTGGAGCCAGGACTGCAGGCGGTCCATGTAGATGTAAACGATCGGCGTGGTGAAAAGGGTGAGCATCTGGCTCACGATGAGGCCGCCGATGATGGTGATTCCCAGCGGGCGGCGAAGCTCGGAGCCGACGCCGGTGCCGAGCGCGAGAGGCAAAGCGCCGAAAAGCGCGGCCATAGTGGTCATCAGGATGGGGCGGAAGCGCAGCAAGCACGCCTTATAAATTGCGTCGAGTGGCGAGATTTTTTCTTCGCGCTCCACCTGCACCGCAAAATCAATCATGAGAATGGCATTTTTCTTGACGATGCCGATCAGCAGGATGATGCCGATGAGCGCAATCATGTTCAGGTCAGAACCCGCGACTTTGATGGCAAGGATGGCACCGATACCAGCGGAGGGAATCGTGGAGAGAATGGTAATGGGGTGGATGAAGCTTTCGTACAAGATGCCCAGGACGATGTAGACCGCGATGAGCGCGGTGATGATAAGGAGGAGTTGCGAGGCGCGTGAGTCCTGAAAGGCCTGAGCCGTGCCCTGAAATGTGGCGTGCACGGTCGGAGGCATGCCGATTTCGCGAGTGGCCTCCTGGATGTGTTGAACGGCAGGGCCGAGAGACGCATTAGGCGCGAGATTGAACGACAAAGTGATAGCCGGAAAGATTCCCTGGTGGTTAACGGATAAAGCGGTGTTGGAGGGCTCGTAGTGGGCGAACGCACTCAGCGGAACCAGTTTGCCCCCGGCGGCCGGCACATAGATGGACTTGAGCGCCTCCGGACTCTGCTGTGCGCTGGGCATGACTTCCAAAATGACGTGGTACTGATTGAGGCCTTTGTAAATGTTGGAGACCTGGCGCTGGCCAAAAGCGTCTCCGAGGGTGTTGTCAATGCTAATCATGGAGACACCGAGGCGGGATGCGGTGTCGCGGTCAATGACGATGGAACTTTCGAGGCCGTGCATCTGCTGGTCGGAATTGACATCGCGCAATTCAGGAATCTTGGCCAGCCTCTGCTGAAGAATGGGAGACCAATGCGTCAGATCCGTGAGGTTGTCGGCCTGGAGGGTGTACTGATATTGCGCAGCAGCGAAGCGGCCGCCGACAGAAAGATCCTGGGTAGCCTGGAGATAAAGCGCGGCTCCCGGAACCTTTGAAGTAGCCTTTCGTATCCGGGCGATCACCTCGTCGATACTGATTTTCCGTTCGCTGAGAGGCTTGAGCTGGCCGAACATGCGCGCCGTGCTTCCCCCACTGCCGCCTCCTCCGGCGAAACAAGTCAATGTATCTATCGCCGGATCCTTCAGCACAATGTCCGCGAAAACGCGCATTTTTTGCGACATCGCAGTGAAAGAGAGGTCCTGGTCTCCCTGAATGCTTCCGCTGAAGCGGCCGGTATCCTGCTGCGGGAAAAAGCCGGAATTCACGTGGAAAAACAGGTAAGCGCAAACCACTGCTGTCATGAAAGTCATCCCCAGGATGAGCAATTGACGGCGCAAAACCCACTTGAGCGAAATATCGTACAGGTGGAGAAACCAGTTGAAAGCACTCTCAAAGAAATTGTAAATCCAGTTGTGGCGTCCGGATTCGTGTTTGAGAAAACGCGCGCACATCATGGGGGTCGTGGAGAGAGAGATGAAGAGAGAGACGGTGATCGCAACACTGAGAACCACCGCAAATTCGCGGAACAGGCGGCCGACAATTCCCGGCATCAACAGAATGGGTATGAATACGGCGACCAAAGAAGTGCTCATGGAGAGCACGGTGAACCCAATTTCGCTGGAGCCTTTGAGCGCCGCCTCAAAAGGCTTCATGCCGTTCTCGATATGGCGGGTGATGTTTTCGATGACGACGATGGCATCGTCAACCACGAAGCCCGTACAGATGGTGAGCGCCATCAGGGAGAGGTTGTCCAGGCTGTAGTTGCACAGATACATGACGCCGAACGTCCCGATGAGCGACAGCGGGACGGCGACGCTAGGAATAATCGTGGCCCAAGTGCTTCGGAGAAAAGCGAACACCACGAGGATCACCAGGATGATAGAAACCAGCAGCGAGATTTCAACGTCGTGTACCGAAGCACGAATCGTTGTGGTGCGATCCACGGCGACGCTCAGATGCAGGGAAGGCGAGATCGAGGCGCGCAGAACGGGTAGAAGAGCCATGATGCGGTCGACGGTCTCTATCATGTTTGCCGCGGGCTGGCGCGAGACAGCCAGCAATACCGCGCGATGCCCGCCGGAAAGACCCAGATTACGAATATCCGCGGTTGAGTCCGTAACTTCCGCAACATCGCGCAGGCGCACCGGGGCGCCGGTGTGCCCGCTTACGATGAGCGGCTGGTATTCATAGGCCTTGAAGAGCTGATCGGTGTCGGCTACGGACCAAGCTTTCTGCGCGTCAGAGAAGGAGCCCTTGGCAAGATCGGAGTTAGCCGATTGCAGCGCCGCGCGAATCGTCTCGAGGCTGATGCCGTAGCTGTTGAGCTGATAGGGATTGGCTTCCACACGCACGGCGGGGCTGGCGCTTCCCCAGACCTGCACTTGTCCTACTCCCTGTACCTGCGCGAGCTTCTGCGAAAGGATCGAATCGGCTGCATCGTAAATTTCTGCGGGGGGGATATTCGTCGATGTGAGAGCAAGAATCAGAATGGGCGCATCCGCAGGATTGACTTTGCGATAGTTGGGCTGGCTCGGGATATCGGCGGGAAGCTGACTTCGAGCGGCGTTGATGGAGGCCTGCACATCGCGAGCCGCGGCATTGATATCTCGATTGAGATCGAATTGCAGGGTGATGTTGGTCGATCCGAGGCCGCTCGAGGACGTCATCTGTGTTACGCCGGCGATGCGACCGAATTGCCGCTCGAGAGGCGTCGCCACCGCGGAAGCCATGGTCTCGGGACTTGCTCCTGGCAGGTTGGCGCCAACATTGATCGTTGGGAAGTCGACTTGCGGCAAGGGGGAGACAGGGAGAAACCGAAAGGCCACAACGCCAGAGAGACCGATGGCAATTGTGATCAGTGTCGTGGCGACGGACCGGCGGATAAAGGGAGCCGAGAAATTAGCGGACATCATGGCTTAATCACCGTTAGCGGGCTCCTCGATAGCATTGCCGATTTGCACTTCGAACCGGTGAGAGAGCCAATCGAAAGCCAGATAGACAACAGGAGTGGTGTAGAGAGTCAGAAGTTGGCTAAGGATAAGTCCGCCAACGATGGTGATGCCGAGAGGACGGCGCAACTCCGAGCCTACACCGCTTCCAATGGCTAGCGGCAAGGCGCCCAGAAGCGCTGCCATGGTGGTCATCATGATGGGACGGAAACGGAGGAGGCACGCTTCGTAAATGGCGTCGAGTGGGGCCTTCCCTTCCTTGCGCTCGGCTTCGAGAGCAAAGTCGATCATCATGATGGCGTTTTTCTTGACGATGCCTATGAGAAGAATGATGCCGATGAGGGCGATGACGCTGAACTCCATGTGAAACAGAAGGAGAGCAAGGATAGCGCCGACGCCAGCCGAAGGAAGCGTGGAGAGAATAGTGACGGGGTGAATGTAGCTTTCATATAGAACGCCAAGAACGATGTAAACAGTGATGAGGGCGGCCAGGATGAGAATCGGCTCGTTGGCAAGGGAGTTAAGAAAAGCGGCGGCAGTGCCTTGAAATGTCGCCTGGATGCTGGGAGGCATGTTCAGTTCGGCTTTAGCCGTGTTGATGGCGTTGACGGCGTCTCCAAGCGCCGCGCCAGGGGCAAGATTGAAGGAGATAGTGACAACAGGAAACTGGCCCTGATGATTGACAGCCAATGCCGTGGCGCCGGGCTCGAAGCGCGTGAAAGCGCTCAGCGGAACTTGGGGGTTGGGAGCCGCGCTCGTGGCCGCTTGCTGTGTTGTTGAAATATTAGTCCCGGAGCCGGAGGAGGCTTGTTGTGCGGCGGCAGAGGACTTTACATAAATGCTTTTGAGGGCGTCGGGGTTCTGCTGGAACTGCGGATCGACCTCCAACACGACGTGATATTGATTGAGCTGCGTGAAGATGGTGGAGACCTGGCGCTGGCCGAAGGCGTCGTAAAGGGTATTGTCAATGTCAGCGGGTAAAACGCCTAGACGGGAGGCGGTGTCGCGATCGATGGTGAGAGTGGCGAGGAGGCCTGAGTTCAACTGATCGCTGGCGACGTCGCGGACTGTGGGGATTGAGCTGAGTTTGTCGATGAAGCGAGGAGTCCAGAGCGCGAGTTCCTTGGCGTCGACATCTTCCAGGCTGTACTGAAATTCGGTGCGGCTGACGCGGTCTTCCACGGTGAGATCTTGAACGGGCTGCATGAAGAGGGAGATGCCGTCAATTTTGGCGAGCTCCGGCTGGAGGCGGCGAATAACGTCGGAAGCATTGGCGTCGCGCTGCGCGAGGGGCTTGAGATTGATTTGTATCCGGCCGCTGTTCAGCGTGGTGTTGGTGCCATCGATGCCGATGAAGGAAGAAAGGCTTTCGACGGCCGGATCCTTGAGAATGACGTCAGCGAGAGCCTGCTGGTGCGTAGCCATGGCGGCGAACGAAGTGTTCTGCGCGCCTTCGGAAACGCCCAGGATGAGGCCGGTGTCCTGCACGGGGAAAAAGCCTTTGGGCACGTAGATGTAAAGCAGGATGGTGCCCACAAGAGTACCGATCGTGACGAGAAGTGTGATTTTGCGGTACTGCAGGACAAATTTCAGCGTGCGCCCGTAAAAGGCGATGACGGAATTAAAGGCATCTTCCGATTTGCGGAAAAACCACCCTTGGTCTTCTTCCTTCTGATGGCGGAGGAGTTTGGCGCACATCATGGGGGTGAGGGTGAGCGAGACGAAGGCGGAAATAAGGATGGTGATAGCGAGAGTGATGGCGAATTCGCGGAAGAGGCGTCCAACGATATCGGCCATGAAGAGAAGCGGAATCAGCACGGCGATGAGCGAGACAGTGAGAGAAATAATCGTGAAGCCGATTTGCTCTGAGCCTTTGAGCGCGGCTTCAAGCGGTGATTCACCTTCTTCGATGTAACGGCTGATGTTTTCGATCATGACGATGGCGTCGTCGACGACGAAACCGGTGGAGATGGTCAGTGCCATGAGCGAGAGGTTGTTGAGACTGTAGTTGAGGAGATACATCACGCCGAAGGTACCGACGATGGAGAGCGGCACGGCCAGGGCGGGGATAACGGTGGCGCGAAGGCTGCGGAGGAAGAGGAAAATGACCATGACCACAAGGGCGATGGTGAGGACCAAAGTGAATTCCACGTCTTCGACGGAAGCGCGAATCGTGTTGGTGCGATCGGTTAGAATGTCGATTTTTACGGAGGCGGGGAGAGAGGCCTGAAGCTGCGGAAGCAGCTTTTTGATGCGGTCGACGACTTGAATGATGTTGGCGCCAGGCTGACGTTGAATGTTGAGGATGACGGCGGGCTTTTTGTTAGCCCAGGCCGCTTGCATCGTGTTTTCGGTGCCATCGAAAACGGTGGCGACGTCGGTCAAGCGGACGGGAGCGCCGTTGCGATAGGCCACGATGATGGGCTTGTAGCTGTCGCTGGAGATGAGCTGGTCATTGGCGCCAATGGTGTAAGCCTGATGAGCCCCGTCGAAGGTGCCTTTGGCTTGGTCCACGTTGGCGGCGGCGAGGGCGGTGCGTAAATCTTCCAAACTGAGGCCGTAAGAAGCGAGCGCCGTGGGATTGGCCTGGATGCGGACTGCGGGGCGCTGGCCGCCGCTGATACTGACGAGGCCGACGCCTGTTAGCTGCGAAATTTTCTGGGCGAGGGTGGTGTCGGTCAGGTCTTCGATTTTCGAAAGCGGCAAGGAGTCCGAAGTGAGCGACAGGGTGAGGATCGGCGCGTCGGCGGGATTGATTTTGCTGTAGATGGGCGGGTTTGGAAGGCCTTGGGGAAGAAGATTGGAAGCGCCGTTGATGGAAGCCTGAACCTCTTGCTCGGCGATGTCAATGTTGAGGTCGAGATTGAATTGCAGCGTGATGATGGAGCTGCCGAAGGAACTCGAAGAGGTCATCTGGTTGAGGCCGGGGATTTGCCCGAATTGACGTTCAAGAGGAGCCGTTACGGAAGAAGCCATGACATCGGGACTGGCGCCCGGATAGAAAGTCTGGATCTGGATCGTCGGGTAGTCGACTTGCGGAAGCGCGGAGACAGGTAGCTGGCGGTACGCTACGAACCCAACCAGCAGCACTCCGACCATCAGGAGCGTGGTCGCGACTGGCCGCAAAATGAACGGCCGTGATGGACTCATTGTCCCTTTCCTCCAGACGGAGTGCCGCCGGTTTTTTTGGTAGCAGGTCCGCTCTGTGCGCCGTTTTGAGTGCCGGATGGACTACCAGTTTGGGCGGCGGGTTGACCAGCTGCCCCACGTGCCGCGCCGCCAGTCGGCGCGGTGGTAGTGAGAACCTTGCTGCCATCCTGAAGCTTGTCCTGGCCGTCAATCACGACGATATCACCGGAGTTGATCCCGGCACTGATACCGATATTGTTGCCGGTAGTTTGGGCGAGGGTAACAATATGGATGTTCACGGTATCGCCGCCGGAAACAACATAGACATAAGTGCCTTGGGGCCCGCGCTGGATGGCCGCGGCGGGAACGATGACCAGATCCTTTTTGGTGTCCACGAGCATGTGGACGTTCACGAATTGATTCGGGAAGAGGACATTGTTTTCATTCGAGAAGATGGATTTGAGCTTGTAGGTGCCCGTAGTGGGATCGATCTGGTTGTCGATGGTGGCCAGTTTGCCTTCGGCAATCTTGGTGAGGTCGTCGCGGTCGTAGGCTTCGACGGGAAGCTGGCCGCCACCGCGAAGTTTGATCAAAACCTGCTGAAGCTGGTCCTGCGGCAGGGTGAAAATGACTGCAATGGGTTGAAGCTGTGTGATGACGAGTAGCCCTGTAGTGTCTGCGGCGTGCACGATGTTTCCCATGTCCACAAGGCGCAGCCCGACGCGGCCACTGATGGGCGCAGTGATGTGAGCATAGACTAGTTGCAATTTTGCGTTGTCGATCGTGGCCTGGTCGGCCTTGATCGCGCCTTGGAACTGCCCGACTTGCGCTTGCTGGGTGTCAACTTGTTGCTTGGGGATCACGCCCTCGCTGTAGAGCAGTTGGTAGCGCTCGAAATCGACTTGGACATCGTGGAGTTGCGCCTGGTCTTTGGCAAGCTGGCCTTCTGCTTGTTCGAGCATGACCTGGTAGGGTCGAGGATCGATTTCAATGAGTGCGTCGCCGGCGTGGACGAATTGGCCCTCGGTAAAGTTAACCTTGACGATTTGGCCATCGACGCGGCTGCGGACTGTCACGGTGTTGTAAGCGGTGACGGAACCGAGACCGATGAGGTAAACGGGAAGATTGCCCTTTTGCGCGGTGGCTACGACGACGGGAACGGTCAATCCAGCGCCGCCGGGGCCGCCTTTTCCCTTGCCTGTGGAAGTCGCACCGGAAGCGGCCTTGCCGCCTGCTTCGCTCGTTGTGCGAGGGCCGCGGTAATACCAGATACCGATGGCGACGACGGCTAGAATGGCAATCCAGAGCCACCAGCGGCTCTTAGCGGGCGGTGCCGCGGAAGAATCACGCGCGCCCGGGTCGGGAAGGTCGATAGATTTGAGATGGCCCATCCGTTCTCTCCTGTCGATTAGAGCGATGATGCGAGTGAGTCTGCCGGGGCAAGACAGTAGCGGGTACACACTCTAGGGTTCCCCGCCAAACCTTTTGAGCCTACCGGAAAAGTCGGCCTGCGCATAGATAGGACGGATTTCGAGAGGAAATGGTTACGAAGCGAAGGCCGGGAACCCGGGTTGGGAAAACCTGGGAGGCGTGGGTAAGGATTCGGTGGGGGTCGGAGTGGGCTGAGATAATTCCAGTAGCCAGTGGAGTGGGCTAGAGCTTAGACTGTCGTTCCCTCGAATGGAACGCACAGTGGGATCTGTACTGAGATTCTGACAAAGGCGGGTAAAGAAAAACATGGTAAAGGGCTTAGTGCTTGGCATTCTGGTCGGGATTCTGCTCGTGATGGGTGTGGGTTATTTCTATTTTTCCACCGGGCGGGCACCCGCGGCTGTGACGGATCCACCGATGCCTTTTGAGAAGAAGTTGGCTCATATGGCCCTGAATGCGCACATCGCAAGGGAAAAGATTCCGGAGTCGCCCGTGGCCGCAGACGAGAAGAACTATCTGGGCGGCGCGGACGTTTACAAAGACTACTGCGCGATCTGCCATGGGCTGCCGGATCAGCCGAAAACTGCGGCCGCCCTTGGGATGTACCCGCCACCGCCCCAGCTATTCCATGGCGTTGGTGTGTCGGACGATCCAGCGTCGGAAACCTATTGGAAAGCGGAGAACGGCATCCGATTGACGGGAATGCCAGGGTTTAAAGGGCGGTTGACGGAGACGCAGATTTGGCAAGTCAGTGTATTGCTGGCGAATTCGGACAAGCTGCCGCCTTCGGTGAAAGCTGCGTTAACGGCACCTGCCCCCGCTTCTCCCGCGGCAGTGCCAGCAACTAGCACGCCCGCAACGAAGTGAAGGCCTTCGAGGCTTTCCGACCTTTGTTGGCCTTGGCCCTAGGTGCATGGGACACGAGCCGTATTTCCCTTCAGAAAACTCTATGCCGGCCGGCTCCGCAGCGAATGAATTTGTTCTACTTTTCTTAACTCAGGGAACCTCCATGCCCAAATCGCGGTTACCACCAAGGTTCCAATTCCCCCCAACACAACAGCAGGAACTGTTCCGAACCACTGAGCCGTGAGGCCAGACTCGAACTCGCCAAACTCGTTAGAAGCTCCGATGAAAACCATATCGACAGCGTTCACGCGGCCGCGCATCTCATCCGGCGTGGCGACTTGGATCAGGACAGCGCGGACAATCACGCTGACCATGTCGGTGGCGCCAACGAAAAACAGAGCAATCAAGGACAGAATGAGGCTGTGCGATAGACCAAAGAGGATCGTGAATAGGCCAAAGCCGGCCACGCACCAAAGCATAATGAGGCCGACTTTGCGCCGCATGGGCCGATGCGCGAGGAAAATGGCCATAGTGGCCGCGCCGATTCCCGGAGCCGTCCGTAGCAGACCTAGTCCCCACGGGCCCGTGAGCAGGATTTCGCGCGCGTAGACGGGCAGAAGCGCAACGGCGCCGCCGAGAAAAACGGCGAAGAGATCCAACGAGATGGAACCGAGAATGACTTTTTCGCGCCAGATGTAGCGTAGACCGGCGAGAACCGTGGTCGTGTTGATGGGCTCCCGCACGCGAGGCTTCGTTTGCAATTTAATTTGTAGAGTACAGATCACGGCCGCGATCGACAGAATCACCGCCAAAATGTACACAGCCTTGGGGCCTCGAAAAAGCGCGTAAACAATTCCGCCGAGCGCTGGGCCGAGGATGGCCGCTCCTTGGAAAGTTGTCGAAGCCCAGGCGACCGCATTCGGGAAGTGCTGCTCGGGAACAAGTTGCGGGAGCAGTGCGCGGCTTACGGGGCCAGTGAACGAACGGACTACACCGAAAAGAACGAGCACGGCAAAAACATAATAGACCGACCGAACACTCCTGCCTGTGGAAAGTAGCAACAATCCGCAACATAACGCGAAACCGAGGTAGCAGAAGAGAATGAGCTTCCGACGGTCGTAACGATCCGCCGCGTGGCCGGAGACGAGAAAAAGAAGAATACCGGGCAGGAACTGCGCCAAGCCGACGAGGCCGAGATCGAGAGGGCGCTTGGTGATCTCGTAGACTTGCCAGCCTACAGCAACCGACTGCATTTCGTTGGCGAGGACGATGCAGAAGCGGGCCGTTTGGAAAAGAACAAAGCTTGGATACTGGAAAGCAGCGCGGCCCGCGGAAGTGGAGTTTTCGGGTTCGGCCATCTCGCATTACTTTGCCACAAAAACCTTGTGCGGACGAGGCGCTCCCACTTCGGGCAAAAGAGAATGTCATGGGAAGCACGCGGAGCATTTGGCAGACGTCTTCGTTATATGAAAGGGTTTGGTATATTCTATGCGCTCGCCGCAAACGGGCAACCCGCGAAGGACGACCTGCGGTGCCGGCGCGTGAGATGCCGCCGAGGTGCCCATTATCAGAATGAGGTTACGCGAAAGCTGCGAAACCAGGCCCAATTTTCTTCGGGCCGCCGCTGCGCTTCGCTGCATCTACTGAGGATGCTCAGATGGATGGCAACCATCGCGGATTGAGACCGAGATAATGGACACGCCCAAGGAACCAAACGAGGTCGTCCTGCCGCAGCCTGTTGTTGGCCCGCTTACACGCGCGGCGATTTTTCTGGTCGTCTCCATTCGCCCGGAGCAGGAAAACACCGCAACGCTGCGATCCTTCTGCGCGGACCTTTCGGGCCTCATGCGAGCGGTTGAATTTCGAGACTTGGAAGCCGGTCTCACCTGTGTCGTTGGATTCGGTTCGGACGCCTGGGACAAACTCTTTGGATCGCCTCGTCCCGCAGAGCTCCATCCGTTTCGAGAGATTCGCTCCGGCGGCCGCCATGCCGTCTCCACTCCGGGTGACATCCTCTTTCACATTCGAGCCAAACGCGCCGACCTCTGTTTTGAATTAGCCACACAAATCATGGACAACATCGGCGATGCCGTTTCCGTTGCGGACGAGGTTCACGGTTTCCGCTATTTCGATGATCGCGATGTGATCGGTTTCGTCGACGGTACGGAAAATCCGCGAGGCCGTGCAGCGCACGATGCTGCCATTGTCAGTGACGAAGATCCAGTTTTCGCCGGCGGCAGCTACGTCATCGTCCAGAAGTATCTCCACGACATGAAGGGATGGAATGCTCTCCCTGTTGAGACGCAAGAGCGCATTATTGGCCGCAAGAAACTCTCGGACATCGAACTGAAAGACGCCGAAAAGCCGCCTTTTGCGCACAATGCCCTCACGGTGATCGAAGAGAACGGAAAAGAGCTTAAGATTCTGAGAGACAATATGCCGTTCGGGCGGCCGGGCCACGGCGAATTCGGGACCTACTTCATCGGTTATAGCCGCACTCCGCGCATCACGGAAACGATGCTGCAGAATATGTTCGTCGGCCGTCCCCCCCGGTAATTACGATCGACTGCTCGATTTCAGCAACGCAGTTACCGGTAATTTATTTTTTGCGCCATCCTCCACGTTTCTCGACGATATCAGCGGCGACCCGCCAAACTCTGCCGCAATCGCAGCATCGCCAAGATCGGACGCGCCTTCGGCTTCGGCCACGGGCGAGACATTAAACGCAACGCTCGGAATAGGTTCGCTCAAAGGATACAAAGATGAATAATCTACAGCGGGAGTTAGCTCCCATCTCGGACGCTGCCTGGGTGCAGATTGAGGAAGAAACGACCAGGACGCTCAAGCGGTATCTAGCCGGACGACGGGTTGTTGATGTACCTTCAGCTGAAGGAATAGCTTTGCCCGGAGTTGCGACCGGCCATCTGCGGCCGATCTCCGCTCCTGCAGAAGGCATCCTCGCAAGGCAACGAGAGGTCAAACCCCTCGTGGAGCTGCGGGCGCCTTTTGAACTATCCCGTCAGACCATCGATGACGTAGAGCGTGGATCGGATGATGCCGATTGGCAACCCGCAAAAGACGCCGCAAAGAAACTTGCTTTTGCCGAAGATCGGGCCATATTCAACGGATACCACGAGGCGGGTATCCAAGGCATTCGGGAAGGCACCAGCAATCCCATCGAGACGCTTCCCGCGGATGTGCGTGATTATCCGGATGCGGCGGCACACGCATTGAGCCAGCTACGTCTCGTCGGTGTGAACGGTCCCTACTCGGTCTTGCTCGGAGCCAATGAATACACGGCACTCGCTGAAACCCGCGATCACGGATACCCCGTACTGGAACACGTGAAGCGTATCGTAGACGGCAATCTGATCTGGGCGCCAGCAATCGAAGGTGCATTCGTCCTGACCACGCGCGGCGGCGATTTCGAGCTCCATATCGGGCAGGATGTTTCCATCGGCTACCTCAGCCACACCGATTCCGTGGTGAGGCTGTACCTCCAGGAGACATTCGTTTTCCGCGTCCTTACCAGCGAAGCCTCTGTTGCTCTGTCACCGTCACAGAAATCTTCGTAGTTGTGTTCCGCATAATCTGGCTGGGTTGATGAAGCATGCAAGGAAGAGAGAATTCGCCGCGCACATGCCCGCGTCCATGCAGGTGGCGGTTCGCGAAAAATGGCGGATGAGCCTGTAAGCCGGAATCTTCGGGCACATTCGTGTTGTCAATAAGTTGCGTAGAATCAACGAATGCGGCCTGTCAAGGAAGTCAGTTTTGTCACCAAGAACAGGTTTCGTGTCACAATTGTGGCACAGCGAGCGTGAGCCGACTGCTCACCCAAAACTCCAGAACGATTCACGCGCTTTGAATTTCTGTGGGCACGCCTGTCTTGGGCGGAGGAGGTCCCGAGTTCAAATCTCGGCGCCCCGGCCAATCTTTTCTGCGACTTACAGGCATCTCTTAAAAATCCTTCCCCTCACTATGGGGGAAATTCAGGGTACCCTGCTGCAACATCCCCAGCTTTTCCTCTTCTTGCTGCATCTTCACCACTGCTTCTTGCATCTTCACAGCACGATACTTCTCTACGTTTATACGTTTAGCAGCTCGTTGAAGAATCGAGTTCTGGGACGATTGTCTACTGCTCCCATCCTGGTCCGCACCGCCCTATCCGACCGTTCTTGGCAGATTGGGAAAGGGCTGCATCCCTGCAGATGCGCGAAGCATGCAGGTTGCTGTCACTTTTGACAGTCCCCGAAGACTCTCCGTTCAATGTAGCTTGTAGCCACCATGAAAATCATCACGGAAATCATGGAGAAGTAGTGTTCATCTCGGCACACCTCTACTACCCTTGCGACGCATCGATTTGAATGGGTGCTCCACCTTGACAGCATGCATATTCAAACGCGCTGCGAAGAGTCGGCTCTTATTACTCGCGCTCGACCTTGTCATTTTCGCCTCGGCGTCCCAAGCGCAGGTCAGTAAAACCATTCTCGTGATCAACCAGTTCGGACAGTCCCTTCCTGTTTCGGAGGTCGTGAGCAACCAGATCCGTTCGGCGCTGCACTCCGACCCGCGTTTCCAGGTGCAGTTTTACTGGGAGAACCTGGACGCGGCCGATCTCACGAATGATTCCCTGAACGAACAGCGCGCTTTGGTTGCCCAGAGATATCTCGGACAAAAACTGGACCTTATTGTGCTGGTGGGTCCGGACCCGATCCGACTCCTGGCAGACCGGTCGAAGGCGTTTTACCCCGATGTCCCGGTCGTTTTCTGTTGTAACGTTCAAGGTCAACCGGGGCAGCCCATCGTCGATTCCCGATCTACAGGGTCGTGGTTGCAATTCGAACCCTGGAAGACGCTGGACGCTGCACTCCGTTTGCTGCCGGAAACGCGCCAAGTCTTTGTCGTCGCCGGACAATCCAAGTACGACAAGGGTGTCTTAGCACTAACGAGAGCGACGCTCACCTCCTCCGAAACTAGGTTTGATGTCACGTACTTGACCGACCTTCCGATAGAACAGCTACAAGAAAGGCTGAGGCATCTTCCGAGCCACTCCGTCGTTCTCTTTCTCACCTTTTTCAAGGATGTGGATGGGCGGGAACTCGCCAGCACGACGGAGGCCCTTCCGATGGTTGTAGCGGCCTCGAACGCCCCAGTATTTGGTGTGGGCGACACCTATCTCGGCCGCGGCATTGTCGGCGGATTCGTGGTTAGCTTAGAGGACCAAGGCAAAATCGCTGGCCGCGATATTCTTGAAATCTTGGGGGGGAAGTCGCCACAGGACGTTCCCGTCGTTCTTGGTCCTAGTGTTTACATGTTCGACTGGCGCGCATTACGACGATGGAATCTAGATGAAAGCAAGCTCCCGGCCGGGAGCATGATTCTGTTTCGCGAGCCGTCTCTTTGGGAACGATACAAATCGACCGTGCTCACAGGATTGCTGTTCCTTGTGAGTCTGGGCTTGCTGATCGTCTACCTCCTCTACAAGCAGCGGCAACTCAAACTGGCTTGGAAGGCTCCAGGGCAACTCAGTGGCATGCTGATCAACGCCCAGGAACAGGAGCGCCGCCGAATTGCGTCCGAGATCCATGACGATTTCAGCCAGCGACTTGCAACGATTTCGCTCGGCCTGGAAACCGCCGCCCAGAACATTCCGTTGTCCCCCGACGAAGCGAATCTTCAGTTGCAGGAACTTTCTAGTGCAGCCATCGACCTTGGCGCGGACCTTCATACTCTTTCGCATCGCTTGCACTCAGCCACTCTCGAGAACCTGGGCCTTACGCCGGCCGTTAGTGCGCTGTGCAAAGAGTTTACCGCTCAACAAGGCATCAAGATTGAAAGTACAATAGATCCCGTACCCCGTTCTGTTGATCCGGACGTAGCGCTCTGCGTTTTTCGGATCGCTCAGGAAGTTCTTCGCAACGTCAAGAAGCATAGTGGGGCATCCAGCGCACAGGTCCGCCTCCAACTCGCCGGCGACACGATTCATTTGTCGATATGCGATCAGGGTCAGGGCTTCAATCCTAAAGAGTCTCCAAGGGGCGAAGGACTAGGCCTCCGAAGTATGGAAGAGCGCGCACGCTTGCTGGGTGGGCGCCTCGAGATTCAATCCAAACCTGGAGCGGGCGCGAAGATCAACGTTTGCCTGCCGCTGCAAACAAAGTCACAAATAACGAAGGCTTAAGTTCGAAGAGATACATTCCAAGGGCCGCTTCAACAGTTAGCTGTAAGAAGCATGACGGGCTTCTGGCTCGACAGCGATGAGCCCCTTCTTGATGGCGAACAAGACAAGATCTGAATTTGCCCTCAGATGGAAAGCCGCCATGATGTGGTGCTTGTGAAATTCGATCGTTTTTGGACTGAGGTCCAGACGTGCGGCGATCTCTTTCAAGGAATAGCCTTCCGCGAACAGTTGCACAACATCGCGTTGACGGGATGTCAGATCTCTAGAGAATTGCACGACTCGGGAGCGCTGCTCCACCCAGTCCTCCGACCGTAGTTTCGGAGAGGTGAATGACTTTCCGCGCAACACCTGCTCGATCGCCGTCAGCAACTCTTTTGCTGCTGAATGCTTCAGGACGAAACCGACGTTTCCCAACTCCATCGCCGCGGCTGCCAGGTTGGGATTGTCCTGCATTGTCAGAAACACGATGCGAACGCTGGGAAGTTGCTCCCGAATTCGGCATGCGGCATCGAACCCATTCAGAAGCGGCATCCCGATGTCGACGATGATCACATCAGGCTTTAGCCTAATCGCTTCAGCGACAAGCGCGCGACCGTTCGTCACCGAACCAATCACGACGTAGCTCTTTTCGAGGAGTGGCCGGAGCGCGTCCACGAAAACGACATGGTCGTCGGCAATCAGAAGGGACGGGTGCGACCTTTCGCTGGGAATTGGCATATGAGCCTCCTGCGCTATGAACTAGTAGCCGAGCAAATTACAACAAGTGGTCCAAATCCATGCTGTGACGTGCGTCACTTCAATCTGTGACGGAGCTTTTCGGGACCTGTTCCAAATCGCTTGAGCTAGGGATACCCCTAGTTTCCATACTCACGCGGAGGAATCATTCTGAAGGAGTATTTCAGCGGGGACAACCCGTGAATCCTGCGCGTATTTTGTTAGCTGAGGACAATGAACTCCTACTGGAGCTCACCGCAAAGATGCTGGCTTCGTCATTCGAAGTGGTAGGACTAGCTCGCAATGGGAATGACCTGATTGCGAAGGCGCGGAAGTTTACTCCAGACGTCATCATCGTCGACATCACCATGCCTCTCATGACAGGGATTGAAGCAGTACATGAGCTTCGACAAAGTGGGTCAAGTGCGCGGTTTGTATTCCTAACTGTTCACAAAGAGAGTGAATTTCTTCGTGCGTGCCTGGCGGAAGGCGCGCTGGGCTACGTTATCAAGTCGCATATCATGGCTGATCTCATTCCCGCTATTCATGCAGCCATGGCGGGCCAACGGTTTGTCTCGCCTTCCCTCTCGATGTCGGATGCTCCGTGAATTCCGTGAAAAACCATGAACTGACGATCAGGCACGACAACATCTACTTTTTTGAATACTTCCGCGGCGACGACGGTTTCCGGGCTGGGCGCCAGTCACCAAACCGGCTGGACTGGGCCCGTTGCCAAACTCATTGAGCTTTACGCTTCCTCGATCCCAAGCGGATGCAGGAAGCAGGCAAACAGGCTGCGTTCACCGAAAAAGCCCGTGCCGGCGGGTAGTGCGAGCGGGAGGAATTAGCCGAACTTCGAGAAAGGCTGAGTGTGTCCTGAGGTCAAGAACTTGACGCTGCGCCGCGAGACGATCGTGACGGTTCTAGCGATTTTTGTGATCAATTGGCCTTCCGTTCGCGATTAAGGACACCATCGAAACGAGACGCGTGTACGTGTTCTCGAAGCAATTCCTTGAGGAATTACCACAGCGATTCACTGGGCCGGGACGCATACGCTTCATCCTGCAGCCGATGCTCGCCCTCGTCTTAGGGATTCGCGGAGGCCTCGCCGATGCCAAGGTGGGAAATCCGCCTTATCTTTTCGGGCTGCTCTTCGGAGCTGGGCGTCGAAGAGAATCGCTGCGAAGCGCAGTGGCGGCCATCCGCAATCTGCTCGCCGTGGGGATCATTATGGACATCGTGTTTCAATTGGTCCTCTACCACTCGGTGCATCCGGGCGCTGCCGTGGTGATTGGGCCGATTCTCATTTGTTTCCCTTACGCACTCTCCAGAGCACTAACCACACGCTTGAAGGCGTGGTTGGGGACTCAACAAGCTGGCTTCTCAGATTAGCAATCGAATGTAGTGCACGTGCGTCAGCACTCTCAGTGAGGATTGTGTTTGCCGTTAGTCTACATGGTCGTTTCTTGGTACTCTTCATTCGCGGCGTTTCACAAACTTGCGGAGTCAAATCGTGGCTGTCCCTGAAAGAATCGACACACACCAGTAAGTGCTTTCGATCAATCTCGATCTCAAAATCTTCGGATCGTTCGCTGGAATCGGAACAGGCCGGTCGTGCAAGACAGCACTCACTGTTGGTTGGAAATATCACCGGAAGCAACACTCATCTGCGCTGCTAGGGCTGTGGGAAAGGGGCCGTGGGCGGCAAGCCCGCATCTCAATCACTGTCGAATAGATGACAACGGTCTACATTACACGATTAATGCGTTGTTAGATTGCTTACCCTACATTTTACCCATTATTCTTCGTGAGCCGTCGAAATTTGCTCGCGGAGCAACCATGCTCACTTAGGGATTTCCCTAGTAGTTTCCCCACCTGAATCAGCGTAAATGAATAGCCAACCCGACGTGCACTCCGCCAAAGCACGGCCGAGGTGCACGGATAATCACGCGAGGTTTGCTGCCATGGTGTGGAGGAATCATCTCACGCCCAATACGCACTCCATTCACCTTGCCCCTACGCGCATTGATCGCTCATTACCCGGACCGAATGCTTGCGCACGTTCTTGCCGCCTCAGGCCAGAGCGCGCTCAAGTGTAGAACACTGTGAGCAAAGGAGCACTTTCGATGGAGAAGAAAGAACATAAAGAACATAAGGACAACGAAGGCTCAATTAAGGGCAAGAAATACGAGAAGAAACTTCGCCGACTTCAGGCGGAACTTTGCAAATTGCAGGACTGGGTAAAGTACAAAGGCCTTCGAGTCATCGTGGTGTTTGAAGGTCGGGATGCTGCCGGAAAAGGCGGTACCATTCGCGCCCTCACCGAACGTGTCAGTCCTCGTGTATTCCGTCTTGTGGCTCTTCCTGCCCCATCGGACCGCGAGAAATCCCAGATCTACCTTCAGCGCTATATACAACATTTCCCGGCTGCCGGCGAAATCGTAATCTTCGACCGCAGTTGGTACAACCGTGCCGGCGTTGAGCATGTGATGGGTTTTTGCAACAAAGAACAATATCGGAGATTTCTCGAAATCTGTCCGGAGTTCGAGAAATACATCGTCGACGCGGGGATCATTTTGCTCAAGTACTGGCTCGAGGTTGGCCAGAAGGAACAACAGCGCCGTTTCGAAGCGCGTCTCAGCGATCCTCTCCGCCAGTGGAAACTTAGCCCAATGGACCTAGAATCATTCCGCCGGTGGTATGAATATTCGCGCGCCCGCGACGCTATGCTGCAAGCGACGGATTCCAAGCATGCCCCCTGGTATCTCATACATTCCGATGACAAGCGCAAAGCTCGCCTGAATTGCCTTTCTCATTTTTTGAGCATGCTTCCCCACAAGAAAACGCCTCGTGAGAAAGTGAAATTACCGAAGCGTTCGAAGAAGGACGCCTATGACGACACCAAGTTCCTAAGAAAAAGGAAGTTCGTTCCGGAAGTGTTTTGAGGTGAATGGCATTGGCTGTCCCCCGTAACCCCGAGACAAGTAGTTGGCGCGCCAAATTGTTCCGTCTCGCGCCTGGTCTGCCAGCACTCTGGCCCTACAATCGTTCTAATTTGTCCCATGACCTGATCGCCGGTCTCTCCGTGGCGGCGGTGGCTTTGCCCGTTGGTGTCGCGTACGCACAATTGGCGGGATTCAATCCATCGGTCGGGCTCTACTCCAGCATTCTTCCCCTTGTTGCATATGCGCTGTTCGGTACGTCGCGGCAATTGATAATAGGACCGGACGCGGCCACTTGCGCGTTGATTGCAACAGCCGTCGCTCCGCTGGCCAAGGGCAATCCGCAGGACTACGAATCCTTGTCGGTAACTCTTTGTTTCCTGGCAGGCGTCTTGTGCATTGGCGCAAGTTTCTTGCGGCTTGGGGTAATGGCTGATTTTCTGTCGAAGCCGATCCTGGTTGGCTTCCTGAATGGGATCGCTTTGAGCGTCATCCTCGGCCAGATTGGCAAGATATTCGGCTTTGCCATCGAGCGAGGCAGGATTGTTCCGCGGCTCCTGGAATTCATTTCAAAGCTTGGTCAAACGCACTGGCCCACACTGGCCGTCGGACTCGGTACCTTCGTAGTGCTCCTGGTCACGCCTAAACTGTTGAAGCGCGTGCCGGCGGCTCTGGTTGCTATCGTTCTGAGTGCGATAGTCGTACGCTTCTTCGGCTTGGAACATCTTGGCGTCAAAATTGTCGGGGATGTGCCGGCAGGATTGCCCCATCTGCATATTCCCACCTTTTCCCTGGAGCTGATCCCACCGCTACTCGGCGATGCCGCAGGCCTTGCGCTAGTGACTTTCTCCAGCATGATGCTGACGTCGAGAAGTTTCGCGGCTCGAAACAGATATGATGTCGACGCCGATCGGGAATTCGCCGCATTGGGAATGGCAAACATTGCCTCCGCCTTGTCGCAAGGATTTGCGGTTAGCGGAGCGGACTCACGCACTGCCATGAACGATGCAAGCGGCGGGCGAACGCAGGTCACAGGGTTGGTTGCTGCCGGAACTATCGCAGTCGTCCTTCTATTCTTTACCGGCCCGCTGCGTTTTGTGCCCGTTGCTGCGCTTGGCGCGGTCCTGGTGAAGGCGGGATTCTCGCTGATCGACTTGGAGGCACTCAAACTGATCTTCAGAATCGACCGCCGAGAATTCGCGTTCTCGATTCTTGCGACTATAGGTGTTGTGGCGATTGGCGCGATTCAAGCCATCCTGTTTGTAGTTATCCTCGCGATTCTTCGTTTCGTGCATCTCGTGGCACGGCCCAAAATTGAGCTCCTGGGAAAAGTGGAGGGCATGCCAGGCTATCACTCGCTTGATTGCCATCCGGAAGCCAAGACGATTCCCGGTTTGCTCGTACTTCGTTTCAATGCGCCAATCGTGTTTTTCAACGCTCCTTACTTCAAACGCGGAGTCCTCGAAGCAGCCAAGGCCGCTGCAATTCTTCCAAAATGGATTGTGTTGGACATGATTCCGATCACCATGATTGATGCTACCGGCCTGCAGACAGCGCAAGAACTGGCTGATGAGCTCCAAGGCCGCGGCATAACTTTGGCAGCAGCCGGGCGCAAATCAGAGTGGAATCAGTGGGCCGACTCCCGAAAATTCGGAGAGGAAACGCGGAAGGTGAAGGCTTATCCGACATTGAACTCGGCCATTCGCGCATGTTTGAGTGGCGAGCAGGTTTCGACCTAGTAGTGCTGCTCTAACGTCTCAGCCGTACATGGCGCTCATCTGCGTAGACCGAATATTGACTGCTATCCGCATTCGGGGAGTATTCAATGGGAAATGACGATCACAAAGCGATCCAACCCCTGAAGATAGCCGCCTGCGTAGTTATTGTGGCTTGGGGTATACGAATGTCCTCCCACGTCCTCTCGATTGTGCTCTTATCTCTCCTGCTTGCTTACGCAATCCTTCCGGTCCCGCTCTGGCTCGTGCGCCGATTTCATTTTCCAAAGAGTGCTGCGCTCAGCTTCACTGTGCTCCTGGTTGTCGCGTTTTATTGCATACTTACATTCGCTTTAGTCAAGACGGGCTTGCAAATGAGCGCAGGGCTTCCGGTCTACGAACTGCGGATTCAAGATCTGCACGAACAAATCGCCGGCTTTCTGACGCGGCACGGACTTGAATCGACCGACCTTTCTGTGAAGAATTTCCTCGGCTCAGGGCGGCTTATGCAGTTCATGAGCGACATACTGCCCACCACCATTGAACTCCTTTCTGACCGGTTACTGATTTGGTTCCTAACACTGCTATTCCTGGTGGAGCTGTTGGATCCTGAACGGGGCAATAGTCCTATCGCCAGGAGACTGGCGAACTTTGGCAAAGACACTCAACGTTTCATTGCTACAACCGCGGAGACGGGAGCCATCATTGCTCTTGCGAATCTGCTTCTCTTAAGTCTGCTAGGCGTGGACTTCGCGGTGATCTGGTGTCTACTGTACTTCTTCCTCCACTTCATCCCGAGCATTGGATTCATGATCGCACTCGTGCCACCGACCTTGCTGGCACTCCTCATGTTGGGCTGGAAGAGAGCGCTGCTCGTGCTCGGTGGGCTGATTCTGACGGAGATGCTAGGTGAAAATGTCCTGAAACCAGCGCTTTTAAAGAAGGGGCTCGATATAGGGCTGATCGAGGTCACGCTCTCGCTCGTGGGGTGGGGCTTTCTGCTTGGTCCAGCGGGAGCGGTTCTCTCAGTTCCGCTGACTTTGAGCCTGCGCAGGCTCATCGACAGGGCAAGAACAAGCGCAAGTATACCAAGTTAGTTAGTCCCATCGGTTACCAATGATTCTCTGGCGCGAGACCAGGTTACCGCAAGGGTCGCTCATTAAACGGGACGGGCTTTCAGCCTCCCCAAGAATATTCGAGGTAGTTCAGTATGCGTGCCATTTCTTCACTTCAATGCTGCTTTGCATCGTGTCGCTTTGCTGCCTGCGGCGCGCGGCTGCAGATGATCCTAGATCCACGCGGTGAAAACCGTAGTAAGCTTCGTAGACTTAACAGGTCACAAACAGGCGGCAGAGCACGGGCGAAGCTCGGAGGGCGGCTTATCGTAGCACAAGAGGAGGAACGTACTCGGATCGCCAGAGAGCTTCACGATGACATCGGTCAACGTCTGGCACTTTTGACCATCGAGTTAGAACAACTCCAACAAGACTCTCCAGGTCTATCTCCTGAATTCCGTAGCCGTATTGGCGCTCTACACAAGCTGAGCGCCGAGATGGCGACCGATGTCCAGGCCATTTCCCGCAAGTTGCATTCGTCAAAACTGGAATATCTGGGCATAGTGACGGCCATGAGAGGATTTTGCGAAGAGTTCTCTGAGAAACACAAAGTAGAAATCGTCTTCGCCCACGATGAGATCCCATCCAAGGTGCCACAGGAAATTTCGCTTTGCCTTTTCCGCGAGTTACAGGAAGCCCTACAAAATGCGCTTAAGCACAGTGGCGTGCGGCACTTCGATGCGGAACTGCGCTGCGCATCGGATGAGATTCATCTCACGGTTAGGGATTCGGGCTCGGGGTTTGACATCGGGGTGTCAACGCGGGGCCGAGGTCTTGGCCTAATCAGCATGGAGGAACGGCTGAAACTGCTGAAGGGAACGTTTTCAATCGAATCGGGACCGAGGCGTGGTACCACGATCCACGCCCGTGCGCCTCTCGGCAAGCCCGCACGAGCGCGGGAGTAGGGCTCGGGCTGCGGTCGAAGCGGCGCAAGTTGCGCGACCTTTGCTTTACAGTGCAGGCTGGAAACTAACGGTAACACTAGGAAACACTAAATCAGCCTTTCCCAACGGCTAACAGTGAGGTAGATCCGTGCGAAACAAATTCGTTGTGCGCCGAGTGTTGCGGCTGCTCATCTTTGGATTGATTGTCGCATTGTTTTTTGTTGTTTCTCCCCAGCTGCCATCGATGGGTGCCGCGGCTCAGAACGCAACACCCGGTCAATTCTCGACAAACGAAGCCCCGATAAAACTCTGGAATCGCGTCATTGCCGTGCAACGCGCAACTGTCGCCGGAGCCACGCCGGAGTACCGGGCTGAACGCGCATCGGAAAAACTGGCGCAACTCCCGTTAAACGCTTCTGCGGACGAAATCGTAACCCGGCCCGTAAAAGTCGACAATCAAGACGGGATCGGATTCCTATTCAGGGGCAATCTCCTATTCTTTTTGGGGACAGCCGATTTGGACAAGGAATCTGGCGAGAAGCTGGAGCAAGCTTCAGACTTCGCGATCCGAAACCTCAGAGAAGCCCTGCAGGCACGCATCGCGGAACGATCTTGGCCCGTGATTCGAAGCGGACTGTTACATACGCTATTTGGCTTGGTAGCGCTTGTCGCTCTGTGCCTCGCCGTGTGGAAGGTTCAAGCGTGGGTAGTCAAGTTCTTGCGCAAGAGAGAAGGATCTGCATCCTTGACCTTGTTCCGCGTCGACGTGCTGCCGCACATCGCCGCCGCAGTTCATAAATTTCTGCGCTTGCTTGCATGGATTCTTACTTTTTCAATGATCTATGTCTGGATCACACTTTCACTTCGCCGCTTTCCTTACACCGAGCCTTGGGGACAGCAGGCAGGTAGCTATGTGCTGCATTCTCTCCGCGATCTGGCAATCACTGTCTTGAACGGACTGCCCGGGTTGCTGATGGTTGCCTTGATCTTTGTTGTCACAGGCCGGCTTGTCCGAATGGCGAACATGCTGTTCGAACAAGTGGCGACAGGAAGAATTTCCGTAACTTGGATGGATGCGGACGTGGCTTACGCCACCAAGCGCATCTTCTCTGCCATTGCTTGGATTTTCGCCATCATTATCGCTTATCCCTACATACCGGGATCGCATACGGAGGCGTTCAAAGGTCTCAGCGTCTTTCTGGGCCTCGTGATTTCCCTCGGCTCGACAGGAATCATCAACCAGATCATGAGTGGACTGTTTGTGGTGTATTCCAAGGCGCTAAAGACAGGCGAATGGGTGAAGGTTAATGAGACGGAAGGGAAGGTCTTGGACGTCGGACTGCTGGCGGCCAAGATCCGTACGATCGAAGGTCAAGAAGTAACGATCCCTCATTCTGTACTGGTGGGCACCTCCACACGGAATTACACGAGACTTGGTCACCCCGAAGGCATGTCGGTCAGTTCCACTTTGACGATCGGCTATGATGCTCCTTGGCGACAAGTACATGCTCTGTTGGAATTGGCTGCAGATCGCACCCCAAATATCAGCAAGGCGTCCAAACCATTCGTAGTGCAAAAGCAACTTTCCGACTTCTATGTTGAATACACGCTAATTGCGCGACTGGATGACGAGAGATTGCGGATCCAAACTATCTCCAACCTCAATTCCGCTATACAGGATGCCTTCAACGAATTTGGCGTGCAGATCATGTCCCCACACTACATGATTCAGCCCAACGGCAGCGTCATCGTGCCTCGCGAGAAATGGGATGCTAAGCCATCACCACCTCTTCCCCGTGTCCCTCGTAAACCGGACAAACCTGACAGCTCTGATAAGTAAAGCTCACAGTTCATTGACAACGCAGCATGTAAGACGCACACCCGCTGGCATGAGATTAACCATTCTTTTCCTCTTAGCATCCGTCGTGTTTCCGTCTGCAGGCCGCGCACAGGCCCCTGTTTTCGAGATTGCACCAGTAATAGCACGATTAAGTTCGACGTGGAAGCATCGGTGGCCATAAGATGCAAGTTCGACAAGTAGGACGCCACTATAACAATGATCTCGCCTGAACTTTCAGCAGGCGTTTTGGATATTCAGGCTTCCTCCGTAGGATATAGGAATCGAGTTACAGACTCCGACTGTTGAACTCTCCATCGGTGAAGTTTGACGAGTGTCTTTTCAGCTTTCCACGCTTTTCGGCGGTGGAGCGTACCGGCGCAAAAGCGTAATGGAAAAAACAAAAATAATGATGAGCAGTCCCAACAAGCCAAGCTCAATCAAGCTAGCTCGAAATATGCTCGCACCCTCCGTCGACCAGATCCCACCTTTTGTCAGGTTGGCGGCTTCCAACGTAATCACAAGCATGCGCCGAATCGAGGCGATCAGGCCCACCACAAGAAATGGTTCGGTTACGAGAACATGAGAGTGAATAGAGATGCGCACAGTATGCAGAATCTCCACCAACATCAGTACAACGAGCAGTTGGTCCAACACCAACAGTGTCTGGGTAGCAATCGTCCAGTGACCGAAACCCTCCCAGAGTATTTTGCCGGCGTTTGCAATCGTCACGAGGGTCGTCACAAAAAGCAACACGGCAAAGACGGAGTAAATAAACACTTCGGCCTTGTCTATATAGTCGGCAAAGTGGACACGGAAATTCTCTTGGGCCATGTGGGGCACTCGCAAAACCGCTATGATTCACGCTTTTTCACGGGCAGAGTATAACGCAGGAACCGTGCATGTGGTTACTGGGAGGAAGTCGGTACTAATGGGGAGTTGATAGCCCGTCGCTGCCAGCTGTCTGCTCTCGCTCCCACTCGCGAAAGAACCTCAGGTCAGGTCAACCCTTCTGCGCTCAAGATGTGGACTTGGTCCCGTCGGGAGTGTTGGTTTCTTTGATTCGAACTACACTCGGCACCATGCTAATGAGCCAGGCGACGCTGATGCCTAGCGCCGTCTCGATGAGACGAAACAGGGCGTAGGACCACGGCTTCGGGCCGTGAGTGAGCATGACAATGCCGCATATGTACCCGGCAACTTTGGCGCCACCTCTCACCGACGAGAAATGACAGATCAACATAGCGACCAGAATACCGACGCCAATTGCCCACGCGCTGGGTTGCAGTATGGACTGCAGGACGGCCCCGCACGTTGCTCCCACCACAGTGGCCACGATTCGTTGCAATCCAAGTTCGCGGGTCTTGGCCGACGAAAAATCGGTGACGATGACCGCAGCAAGCAGCGCATAAATCGGGTATTCGAGCTTGCAGACCTGCGCAAGGGCGACCGACAACCCGCTACCAAATGCTGCCCGAAGGGCCAGGGCAAAGTCGGGAATAATCACTTGTCGATTCATAGGGATACCGTTGAAGTGTTCTTCTGTTTTCTCCAGACGCTACTAAATAGTTCTGACAGTTCCTGGCGCGTCTTGACCCACCCGTGATGTTGTTGCCGTATTTGCAGCGTCTGTCAACTCTTCAGAGAGGACGATACGGCTGCTCATTATACGCAGATGAACCAAATGAAGAGACATAGTGCCTGAAAACTTACCAGGCACTTGAACGCAGGCGCGGCCACGAAATGCCGGACGACCATGTCTTCCGAGCAGTCAAGACGAATTGTTCGACGACAGTGCTCAACCTTGTCCGACGCTACTTGCCAGTTGTTCTGTGACGAAGACTCACTTTTCGGAGCACCGCGCGCAAGCAATGCCAATTCCTTTTGCGGTACGCTAAACCGCGAAGAGCCGCAATCCAAGCAGACCAAAGCTTGGGGAATAACCAGACAGAGGGTTTGTCCAAATTCTTGAGCCCTGGGAAATGGATTTACCAGACTTGACCCCAACTCCGAAGTTTGAAAAGCCGTGCCTGGTTAAGGTGGTAACTTGAGAAATGAAATCCTCCACACCGGAAATGGGAGAGAGTGAATTCGTTAGAATGCCTCTCCAAGACCCATACTGAATGTGTGACCGTTCGTGCCCTGGGCGATGTCGGCTCGAAGATTGACGTGATACTTCTTGCTTAATTCGAACCTCAGCCCGCCGCCGCCGCCGGGCAGGAAGTGACTGCTCTGCACCAGTTGTGACAGTTCATGCCCTTCGGGGATCACTCCGCCAATTCCGCCGAATACAACGAAGCCAAATCTCTTCGGCAAGACCATGCGGTATTCCAATTGTGTGGCGAGCATGTAGCGAGTAAAGTACTGCCCCGCTGTATATCCGCGCAATTCATTGCTGGTCCCATAGATGCAGTTCCCATAAAAAGGAGGCTTCCCGCCAGTGGCGCAGAAATAGCCCTCATAAGCAAGGACTTGGTTCTTGCTTAAACTCCAATACTTATCGAGCTTAGTTTTGTAGGATTGGAAGGAGTACTTGCTACCTAATCCTTGGGAAAAGAAATCAGAGGTAAAAGTAAAAAATGTTCCGCCGACCGGATAGAAATGGTTGGGCCTGGTATCCCGTGTCAGCCGTACGCCGAGACCTGTCAGGTTCGTGTGGACCCCGACTCCCTCTGGGATCGGAAAGTTGCTGGCATTATTTGGCTTGACCGTAAGAAACGATCGTCCTGCGATAACTCGAGGGCCCACAAAAAAGTTCCACCAAAGCCGGCGCAGAAACTCCCCAAAGTACCCTTCGCCAGTTTGTACTAGGGGTAGCTTAAGATTTGCGGCAATTCCGGTGCCGTATATGTTGTAGTTTATGTTCCCGTGGACGTAACCAGACGTGATTTCATACCTATCCTCTTTCAGAAAGAGTTGCCCTCCTACAACGAATCCCCGGCTCCCATTGTCCGTAATCAGGCCGGCCGCCAGAACGGTGGAAGGGGGAGAGATCTTGTCCTTCTTGCTAAAGGGGAAGACGTAGGCGAGTACAGGCACAATTCCCGAACCAATAGCAGGGCTCGAAATAGGAATTGGCGCGACCACAAGCCCTTCCGGGTTCCTGTGTTTCTTCTTGCCTTTCTCCTTCGGCTGCGTCTCGGGCTGCGTGGGCGCCGTCGCCTGTTCGGACTGGTCAGCCGCTTTCGGTGGAGGAGGCGTGATCTCTTGCCCCGAACCGGCTGCCGGGACTTCCAAGTTTTCCGGCTCCTGGGCAACTGCCGGCGCGCTTAAGAATGCCCAGAAGCAGCACACAAAGAGGATGCACATTAGGCCCGAGATACAATTCATCGACGCGTTAGCATTTTCACGTAACAGTACTGCTTTCAAGAATCTCATCGTTTTCGCTCTGTACTTAACTTTGTAGACTTGGCCACATTCCTAAGCAACTAGGGAGACCCCTAGTTTGCGCGTACTTTCTAGTCAAAGCTCTCCAATATCCTATTGATAAGTCGTTTCAAATCATGAAATCGTCCCAGACAAGTTTCTGGCACTAGCGACGCGTCGAAGACGCAGTCAATGCTTATCAGCAGTTAGCCATCGGCTGCGGAACATCCTAGGGATTCCCCTAGTTGTAGGGACACCGAGTCAAAGCTAGTCTTCTTTCACAAGATGGGAAGTAGGGACGGTTTTCCAGTTACGGATGCCCAGTACAGCTTGCGCAACCTGGGAGAACTGATTGATGAAATCTGCGCTTCAACGATGGTTGTGGTTGGGAATGCTATTGCCTGCTGGCAAAGCATTTGCCACTGAGGCGGAACACGGCCTGCCGCAGTCCGCCGTCAAAATCGAACATTGGGGCGGCTTTATCACCAATTCCATGGTCGTCAGCTGGGTTGTCGCCATCGCCTTGATAGTTTTCGCCAGAGTCGCGACGCGCGACATGAAAGGTGTTCCCGGCGGGGCTCAGAATTTCCTGGAATGGCTGGTCGAAGGTCTGTACGGCTTTTTGGTGAGCGTCATCGGCCCGCATTTGGTCAAGCGAACATTTTGGTTTCTGGCGACCATCTTCATCTTCATTTTGTCGGCAAATTGGCTGGGTCTTATTCCCGGGGTCGGCACGATTGGCTGGGGGCACCAGACTCCCAACGGTTTCGAGGTTGACCAACCGCTGTTGCGTGGCGCGAATGCGGATCTGAACCTGACCTTCGCCATGGCGATTATCTTTTTTGCTTGTTGGATCTTCTGGGCGCTGCAGGAAGTCGGACCGATCGGATTCGTGAAAGAACTATTTGCGCCGAAGGGCGAGACAACAGGGTTTTTGAAAGTGCTGATGATTGTCATATTTTTCGCGTCGGGCTGCCTCGAGATCATCTCCATTCTGTTTCGGCCGATATCCCTTGCTTTTCGTCTCTACGGCAACGTCTTTGCAGGGGAGACCATGCTGGATACCATGGCCCGGCTAAAGCCCGGCTTCGGATGGTTGCTGCCCATTCCGTTTTACTTCATGGAATTGTTGGTGGGCTTAGTGCAAGCGTTGGTGTTTATGTTGTTGTGCGCCGTGTTCACGCTGCTGATTTGTCAACACGAGGAAGCGGCACCAGCGGCAGAACTTAAGACTGAACAATGAATTCCGCCAGCTTAACCGTGTTCAATCGCAGGAGCCGGCGAGAAAGCAAAGGAAGGTACGGCATATGGGCGCAACCATGTTGGCAGCGGAGTTAGGTGGGAATCTCACTGTTGGTTTGGCCGCGTTGGGCGCGGCGCTGGGGGTCGGATTGATCGGCTTGGGAGCTTCGATGGCAGTGGGACGTAATCCAGGCGCATCCACGAAGATTATGGTCCAGGCAATTCTGGCCATCGCCTTCGCGGAGGCAATCGTGTTCTATGCCTTGTTCCTAGTGAAACAGTAGTGACCGGGAGGGCGCAGAGCTATGAGTCCTTTTATTTTTTTGGCTGCCGCGGAGAGCGAAGGCCAGGTCGCGCAGATCGCCCGAACATTCGGCGTGGACTGGCAGCATTTGGTCGCGCAGATCATCAGCTTCTCGATCGTGTGCGCAGTCCTGTACAAGTACGCCTACCGGCGCATCCTTGCGATGCTGGAACAACGGCGTGAACAAATCGCGCTAGGCATCGCCAACGCCGAAAAGATTAAGGCGGAGTTAGACAAGACCGAAACGCAGCGCCAGGAAGTGATGGCGCTGGCTTACTCCCAAAGCGCCAAATTCATTGCAGACGCCCGGGCTGCAGCGGCTCGCGTGCAGCAAGATGAAACCAAGAAGGCCATTGCCGCTGCCGAGCAGATCATGATCAAGGCGCACGAAGCTGCCGCGCAGGATCACGATCGAATGCTCGCCGAACTCAAACACGAGGTTGGAAATCTAGTGGTCCTGGCCACGACAACAGTCACCGGCAAGATTCTTACTGCGCAAGACCAGCGACGCTTGGCTGAAGAAACTTCCAAACAGATTGCGATCTAACGATGAAAATCACCAAAAAGGCGAAACGCGAAGCCAAGCGACTGTATCGCTTTTGCTTGCTGAACGGATTGCTCGACGAGAACCGGGCCCGGCAAGTCGTGCAACGCGTTGGCGCGATGGGTGAGCGGGATTGCCTTCCCATCCTCACGCATTTTCTGCGGTTGGTGAAACTCGACTGTGCCCAACACACTGCCACCGTCGAGAGCGCTACCCCGCTGCCGGTTGATTTACAGACGATCGTGAAAACCGAGTTGGCGCACCGTTACGGGCTCGGGTTGACTACGGCGTTCGCACAGCGCGAGGAGTTGATTGGCGGGATGCGAATTCAAGTGGGATGCGATGTTTATGACGGCAGTGTGCGTGCCGGACTGGAAACGTTGAAGAAAAGTTTCTGAAGCAAGGTGACTATGGCAGACCTACTAAAAGAAATTGAAGCGCAAATAGCAGGCGCGAAGATGACCGCTGCGAAGCAAAACGTGGGTGTCATCCGCGAAGTTGGCGACGGCGTTGCCAGGATCGAAGGCTTGAGCGACGCCATGCTCAACGAGATGATCGACCTCGGCAACGGCGTCACCGGCCTGGCATTGAATCTCGACGAGACCGAAGTCGGCGTCGTAATTCTGGGAGACTACACGCAACTCAAAGAGGGCGACGAAGCCCGCACCACCGGCAAGCTTTTGCAAGTGCCCGTGGGCAAGGGCTTGCTCGGTCGCGTCGTGAACATCCTCGGCGAACCCGTCGATGGGAAAGGGCCGATCAAGAGCGACAAGACCTATCCGGTGGAAAAAACCGCGCCCGGTATTATCCGACGCCGCTCGGTTAGCCAGCCCGTGCAGACCGGCATCATGCCAATTGATGCAATGATTCCCATTGGCCGCGGCCAGCGCGAACTAATCATCGGTGACCGTGCGACCGGTAAGACAACGATCTGCATCGACACCATCATCAGCCAGGCGCGGCTGAACAAAGCCGCCGAAGTGGCCGGCGACAAGGACTACCGGCCGCTCTACTGCATCTACGTCGCGATCGGCCAAAAGCAGTCCACGATTGCGCGGGTCATCGCAGTTCTCGAAGAAGCCGGCGCCATGCCGTACACGATCATTGTGGCCTCCCCGGCCTCAGACTCCGCCGCTAACCAGTATCTCGTGCCGTTTGCTGGCGCAGCCATGGGCGAGTGGTTCATGGATAACGGCATGGACGCGTTGATTGTTTACGATGACCTAACCAAGCAAGCGGTGGCCTACCGGCAGGTGTCCCTCTTGTTGAAGCGGCCATCTGGACGCGAGGCGTTTCCCGGCGATGTGTTCTACCTGCACAGCCGGTTGCTCGAACGAGCCGCGCGAGTCGGCGAACAGTATGGCAACGGCTCGCTCACGGCTTTGCCCATCATCGAGACACAGTCTGGAGACGTTTCAGCGTACATCCCGACAAACGTTATCTCGATTACCGACGGGCAGATCTTTCTGGAAACTGATTTGTTCTATCAAGGTGTGCGGCCGGCGATCAACGTCGGCATCTCGGTCTCGCGCGTCGGCTCGGCGGCGCAGCTGAAGGCCATGAAGCAGGTCGCGGGAAAACTCAAGGGCGAGCTTGCCCAGTTCAGGGAACTAGCGGCGTTCGCACAGTTCGGCTCGGACCTCGACGCCAAGACACAAGCGCAGATCGACCGTGGCAAACGCATCATGGAGATCTTCAAGCAAGCGCAGTACAACCCGATTCCGGTGGAGATCCAGGTGGTCGTGATCTGGACTGTGCAAAACGGTTACCTGGATCAAGTGCCCGTGGCGCGGGTAAAGGAGTTCCAGAATAAGTTGACGGAATATTTCACCACGCGCAAAGGCCAGTTGCTCGGCAAGATTGGAAGGGAAAAGGAGCTCAGCGACGCGTTGAAGGCTGAGTTGAAGGCTGCCGCCGAAGAATTCAAGCAGACCTGGAAATGAACACAAAATGGTGAGATATGCTCAGCCCACGTGAACTTCGCCGACGCATTAAGTCGATCACCAGCACCGCCCAGATCACCCGCGCGATGCAAATGGTGGCGGCGTCGAAGATGCGCAAGGCCCAACAAACCACACTGAAGACGCGGCCGTTCGCCCAACTGCTGTACCGCATCCAGCGGTACGCCACGACGCACGCCAGTGGGTTCACCCATCCACTCCTGGAAGTGCGTGCCGTTCGTAAGCGTGCGGTGATCCTCATCGGCACGGACAAAGGGTTGTGCGGGGCGCTCAACGCCAACCTTTTTCGAGTGACAGCGCAGTTTGATCCGGCGACGACTGTGTTCATTGCGGCCGGAAAGCTCGCGGCGCAGTTTGTCGCGCGGACTCACCGGCAGTTGGCTGCCGAGTTTGCGTTTGGGGACTCGCCGCGATTCGACGAAGCCCGGGCGCTTGCCAGCTTTGCTCGCGATCTATTTTTGAAGGGCGAGGTGGATGAAGTGAAGGTCGTCGTGACGCTATTTATCAACACCTTGTCACAGAAGGCAGATGTGTTGGAGTTTCTGCCGATTGGTGAAATCAAGGGAGTGAAAATCCCTGGTGCGGAATCTGAAGCGGCTCAGACCTCCGACACCACTGATGTCCTCTTTGAGCCCAGTCCGGAGGAAGTTCTCTCCTACCTCTTGGGGCATTACCTCAGCATTTTTATCTACAGAGCTTTGTTGGAAGCCAAAGCCAGTGAACAGAGCGCCCGTATGGTGGGCATGAAGAATGCCACAGACAGTGCCGGCAGCCTTACGGACGATTTGACCCTCGAATACAACAAGCTGCGGCAGGGAAATATCACCAAGGAACTGCTCGAAATTGCCGGGGGCCAGCTCGGAAATGACTAGCGAAAGAGTGCCACATGAATAAAGGCAAAATTGTTCAACTCGTTGGTCCGGTCGTGGATGTCGAATTCACGGAAAAGCTGCCGGACATCTACGGCGCGTTGACGGTCGAATTTAACGTCGGGAACGAGCCGTTCAAACTGACACTCGAAGTGCAGCAGCACCTCGGTGATCATTGGGTCCGCACCGTCTCCATGTCCGGCACCGAAGGTCTCAAACGCGGCTACGAAGTCATCGATACCGGCGCGCCCATTTCCGTGCCCGTCGGAGAGGGAGTGATGGGCCGGATTTTCGATGTGTGCGGCAACCCCGTCGACGAACGTGGCCCCGTCAAGGCCGAAAAGCGTTACCCGATTCACCGCCCGGCACCCAAGCTCGTAGACCAATCGCCATCACCGCAAGTTCTGCCCACTGGTATAAAGGTCATCGACTTGATTTGCCCCTTCCTGAAAGGTGGCAAGGTCGGCGCATTCGGCGGTGCCGGCACGGGCAAGACGGTCATCATCATGGAACTAATCAACAACATCGCCAAACTCCATGGAGGCGTGTCGGTGTTCGCCGGCGTCGGTGAACGCACTCGCGAAGGCAACGATCTCTACAAGGAAATGTCGGAGGCCGGCGTCATCAAGCAAGACAACCTCGGCGCGTCTAAAATCGCTCTCGTGTATGGCCAGATGAACGAGCCGCCCGGCGCGCGACTCCGGGTCGCCCTGTCCGCTCTCGCCATGACCGAATATTTCCGAGATGAGAAGAATCAGGATGTGCTGCTGTTCATCGACAACATCTTCCGGTTTTCTCAGGCCGGCTCTGAAGTGTCGGCTTTGCTCGGCCGTACTGCGAGCGCCGTCGGTTACCAGCCGACTCTGGCTGCTGAGATGGGTGTGCTCCAGGAACGCATTACCTCGACCAAGAAAGGCTCGATCACCTCGTTCCAGGCGGTGTACGTACCGGCCGACGACCTGACCGATCCGGCCCCGGCCACCACGTTCGCGCACTTGGACGCGACCATCGTTTTGGAACGGTCCATTGCGGAGTTGGGGATCTACCCGGCGGTTGATCCGCTCGCCTCGACCTCCCGGGCGCTCGCGCCGGAAATTGTCGGCCAGGAGCACTACGATGTCGCGCTTGGTGTGCAGCGCGTGCTCCAGCGCTATAAGGATCTGCAAGACATCATCGCGATTCTCGGCATGGACGAACTCTCACCCGACGACAAGACTGCGGTGTTGCGCGCTCGCAAGATTCAACGGTTCCTCAGCCAACCCTTCACCGTGGCGACCGTGTTTAGCGGCATCGAGGGCAAACAAGTCCCGGTGGCCGATACGGTGCGGGGCTTCAAGGAGATCCTCGACGGCAAACACGACGCCGTGGCGGAAGGCGACTTCTACATGAAGGGCGGGATTGACGAAGTCAAACCGAGTTGAAAAATGGCTAACACGTTAAAACTTGAAATCGTCACTGCGGAAGGCCCGGTGTACTCCGAAGACGTGGAGATGGTCACATTGCCGGGCGGGGACGGCCAATTCGGGGTGTACCCGCAACATGTTCCCCTTATTACGCAGATGGTGCCGGGCGAAATCGTCGTGCGTAAAGACGGCCACGACATCTACTTCGCGACGGGCTCGGGACTCATCGAAGTGCGGGGCGCCAGCGTGGCGATCCTTACCGATTTGGCGATTCAAGCCGACAAGATTGACGAAGCCAAGGCCGAAGAAGCACGGCAACGCGCCGAAGCGCGGCTCAAAGATAAACTCTCCGACGAAGAAGTCGCCTACATCAACGCCTCGCTGGCTCGCTCCTTGGTGCAGTTGCGCGTCAAGCGCCGGCAGCGTACGTAAGGGCGCTATGTCTCATAGTGGGCACTCGCGCCAGTTAAGCACTTGGGGAAGACCTCCAGTTTATGCTGGAGTCGCAAGTGTGGTTAACAGCTCGCAGATTGCAAACGATGTCTTGTCAGGATCAGCTGAACAAGAGTTTATGCTGATCGACATACAGTCCGACGTTGCTCTGCCAAGCTTAAAGATCTGCACAATCAAAGCTCCACTGAATTTGTCCGTTACACTAAGCGCATTCTGAGTCATAAGATGACGAGAACAGGAGAGAGTCTAACAGCAATGGACACGTTAGAAAGCGCGGAATAGTCGCGAGCCATAGCGCTTCGGCGGATTTGTCTTGTCGTTCAGGTCGCATTGATTTGTTTTTCGAGAGCCTGAAGACGCGAGACAATGGATTCAAAGTTGGGTGGTTCGCCCTCAAACATGCCATTGGCGATCATTTTTTCATAGTCTGTGCGAAGAGCCTGAAGAAGGGGCGTACTGGGAATCAAGCGTAGGCCACCTGAGAGGCAGGCTTCGTACTTGGCATAGGACGCACGAAAAAAAACACTCTTATGCTTAACAACGTCCTCAAGAAGTTTGCGGTCAGCAACGGCCGCTTCCCCGATCTCGTGGTCGGCCAGAACTGCGAGGTCATGCCAATGGCGTGATTGGCGATTCGCATCGAGCTTCGGATCGGAGCGATTGCAGGCAACGTGAATCAGAGTAGCCTTCTCCCAGAAAGTCCGTGAGGGAGAGAGCACGTGAACCGTTGCCTCGGGAAACTGCAACGTGGGGAGTTCAACAGCAATGTACGGTTTGAGAGTGTGTTCCTGGCCTGGCGCAATGACATTACGCCCTCCAAATTCAAGGAAAACACTCTCGTCGGAACCGAAGCGCGAGGGGTAGGGGATGAACAATTTCTCGCCGTCCTCGGAAACGCTGATCGGCTTGGGTGGTTTTTCGGGGAGTTGAGCTACAAGATTTTCAAAGTGCGGTCGAATTAGTGTTTTCGTATGCTCTGCCAGTTTCGCTCGGAGGAGTTCTGTGTATTTGTCTCGCATTGTCCGTGACGTGTTGGCGTCGAATGGGTCGATGCTGTTGTCGAGGGATTTGTAGTCGACGGTGATATCAACGTCCTCGGAAAAACGTCGGATTGCGCCATAGACTTTCGAAAGAGAGGTCCCGCCCTTAAAGGCCATGGGAAGGTGCCCGGGCATTGTAAAGAGAGCTTGGAGCACCCAGCAGATCCAAACGTCCTTTTCCAGGTGCTCCGCTCTCCTTCCGATTTTTCCAGCACATGTTTGCAATATGCTGGCTTGCTCGTCGGGCGGCAGTTGTAGAAAAGCCTCAGGCACCTGCGACCTCTTGTTCGTAGCGACGGAGTGTGTCAGCCATCCAAGCTGGCATTGCCGTTGTTTCGGCCCTGAACTCCTCAAACGCTTCAGGGGTCAACTTCTCTCGGATAGCTTTAATGGTGCCTGGGCTGACCTGTTCTTTGCCGAGATACCAAAGTGCTGAGAGAGCCAGGCCGGATTGTTTTCCAGCTAGCGCAAGTTTTCGTTGTGCGACGTGTTTGAAGGTTAGCTGCAGGTTGCCGAGTTTGAGCGCTCTGTTTGGACCGCTAGTATAGAACACGGCCTGTAGCGGCATCTGAGTCGTAAGCCCGAGCAGACGAGCAGCTTCCGCGCCCTGGACCTGAATGGTTTCGCCGTGAGCGCCGGCAATGGCCTGAGCAACTTTCGACGGCTCGGGCATCACTTCGCCTATGTAACGGTTCTTCTTGGGGCGAACAAAGACCCCTCGGGAGATCCGGGCGATTTCTCCCTGTTTCACGAAGCGAGAGAGAGCTTGGTCCACAGCCGCACGAGTGCCAAGAGCGTTGAATTGGCTGGAAGTGAAGGGCTCCCCCATTCCTATCTCATTGATCCGATTGCGGATGGCCTCCACAGTGGTCATGACTATCTCCTTGTCAGAACTAATATACATACTTCTGACAGTGCTGTCAAGGGCAGCGTAATCACGAGCTTGCGCCTTTGTAGAGAGGAGAACGAGAGCTTGAGCCGATTCCCGTGGGGGGCGGTACACGTTTCTTCGCTGACTAAATTCAACGTCGCCATCCATAGGCCGCCAGCTCTCACTAAAGTTAGATGGTTGTCGGAGCGCAGTGAGGCCCATGCCTCTCATGGCGGGGATACTTCCGAAGTGTAGACGCGGTCAAGGGCGACCGTACTGAGCCGCGGAGCGGGCTTGCCCCTTGACGGCGGCGAGAGCGTAGGAAATCCGGGTCTATCTGCTGATGCTGTGACCGAGTGCCTGTACGTGTTCCTGCAGGACCTTCCTGAGTTTTTCTCTGCAAATGCGGGCAAGCAGTGGAGGAATAAGGATTTATCGTTTTACAGAAGTGGGAGGGGACGGAATCCGTGGTAGAAGGGTTTTCGCCAAAAAATCCTGATCTGCCATGGAGGTGTCCCCGGTGCAACATAGCAAAATTCGTTCTCGGCTGAAAGCCCAACTCACGCGCTTCACCTCCGAACTCACTGCGGGTCTCAGCAAACCGTTGCAAAACTTTGTTGGCGAGATGTTGTTCGGGATACAAGCCAGCCAGGACGTGAAGCTGAGCAGCATCGCGCGCAGTCTGCAAGAAGCAGATTCCGTTGCTGAAAACCGAAGATCGGCTCTCGCGCAATCTGCAAGCCGAAGACCTGGAAACGCATCTCCGCCAGGGATTGTTGCGTTTCGGCAGCCGCCGCGTGGAGAACAACACCGTGTTGTGCCTGGATCTCGGCGATGTCCGCAAGGAGTACGCCCGCAAGATGGAATTTCTGGATCAGGTCTGGGATGGCAGCGCTGGAGAAGTACACGCGGGCTACTGGCTGTGCAGCGTCATCGGGGCGGAAGTCCACGGCAGCGAACTTACGCCTCTCTACCAGCAACTTTTCTCCGTGCGCGCCCAGGATTTTGTCAGCGAGAACGACGAACTGCTCTCGGCCATCGATCAAATGCGCGCGCAAACTTGCGGCCGCGGCATCTGGTCCATGGACCGCGGCGGAGACCGGAGAAAGCTCTTGGAGCCGCTGCTGGAGCGGCGAGAACGCTTTGTCATCCGCTCCACCGGGCAGCGCATGGTGCTCGACCGGCAGCGCCATCGCGTGACGCTGCACCATCTGGGGGCCCGCTGCCGGCTGCGCTACCAGGCCAAAATCATCAAGATCGAAAACGGCCAGGAAAAAGTCTATCTGCTGCGCTACGGCGCCGAACCGTTCCGCTTGCCGGGCCGCGAGGAACCGCTGCCTGTTGGTGGTGGTCGCGGGCTTCGGACAAGAACCGCTCCTGCTGCTGACCAATCTCTGCGGAGTGCGGGACTCGCAATCCCTATGGTGGATCGCACAAATCTACCTGACACGATGGAAAATTGAGGAAACTTTCCGCTTCGTCAAACAAAGCTATCAACTGGAAGACATTCGGGTTATGCGCTACCAGCGGCTGAAAAACCTGGTTTTGCTGATGACCGCAGCGGCATACTTCGCCACGGCCTTTTTGGGACAAAAGTTGAAGCTGAAAATCCTGTGCGAGAAACTCCTGATTATTTCCCAGCGCTTCTTCGGCATCCCGCCGTTCCGCTTCTACGCTCTAGCCGACGGAATCCGCAACGTCCTCTCCCGCTGCAGCCCTGATCCCCCCGCCGACACCGCCTCAAACTTCTCAACTCCAACTCCTACTAGCATGGGAAACCTAAAAAAATGAGGAATGTCCTCTACGTGTTCCTGTACTTGACTTGAGGCAGATGGCGGCTCGATCTTCTGTGCTGAGGGTGCGGACTCATGGCCCGGTTCGATTGCGGATCGGTGGGACACGTCGCGTGACAGTTGCTCGGTCAAATGCGTTTTGTCGTTGGTATAGAGCTGCGCGTCATAGCGCCCCCGCGACACCGCCACATACGCCAACCGACGGTTGACGAGCCTTTCTCCTGCCAGTTCGGTGTCCACATGAACAAGTACGCGGTCGGCGGTTTGTCCCTGGCTGCTATGGCTGGTGACGGCATAGCCGTAATCGAGATGCGGATTCTCTTTGATGTTGAATGCGATTGTGCGGCCCAAGTCGAGGCGCACTTGCAGGTTGCCCGTATCGTCGATCTTCTCGATGGTTCCCAACTCCCGGTTCGCAATGTGCTGCTCTCGGTTTGGCGCGGTGAACTGGATGCGGTCGCCCTGTGCGAGCGAACGTTCGGTTTCGCGATAGAGCGTCACTCCTTGCAGGCGGCGCGGATCGTAGCTGACGTGCTCACCGCTCTGCTTTTCAACGGTCACGACATTTTCCTTCGCGTTCACTTGCTCGACTCGGGCATATTCTCCCGCTTCAATACCGTGTGTCTTGCTCCCCTTGGTGTAGCGCACGACATCTCCCCGCGCGTACTGCTCGGCCCACTGCCGGTCCGCGCCGGTGATCTCCTGCCGCGCACCGAGCACTCGCACGCTTCTCTCCCGGTGGTGCACTTGTCCAGTCTTTCGCATTTCCGCATGGATTATCCGGTTGATTTCCATGCGTGATTGGTTGTCGGGCGAGACAACGAGTGTTCCTTCCGGCTGCTTCGTGTACTCCTTGGCGATTTCCTTGAGCCGCTCGCCCCGTTCCGGGATTTCATGCACGCGGCCTTGCGCGTCTAGCTTCTCGATTGCTTCCCGCACATTGCCGAGCGAGAGCTCCTCGACGACTTCTTTGAGGGCTGGGTCTTTCTGCCGCACAATCTCATCAAGCCGTGCCGTCTGAATTCCGGCCTCCTGCAACTGCTGATACGGGGTTCCGGCTTCGACGGCTTGGTGCTGTCGCGTATCGCCTACCAACAGAACGCGGTCGTTACCTTTGAGCCGGTGCAAAAACTCGTTCATTTGCTTCGTGCTTGCCAGGCTCGATTCATCTAGGACGTACAGACGCTTCTGTCCGTCGCTCCGGTCCTCACTCTGTGCAAGATGTCTCTGCAACGTGCTCGATGCAATTCCGGCCTCTGCGAGTTTCTGCGCTGCCCGTGATGTCGGCGCAAACCCTTCGACCGCATAATTCTCCCGCTCGGCAGCATGCCGAACTGCGGACAGGGATGTCGTTTTCCCCGCGCCGGCGACTCCTTCCAGCGCCATCACCTGGTCGCGGCTCGACAAGATTTGGTCAACCGTCGCGCGTTGGCTCTCGCTCAGATGGGAATGATCTTTCTCGGTCTCTCTGCGCGTGGCCAAGCTGACAAGGGCTTGGTGCTTGTTCTGCCCGTCGCGCATCATCTGTATCGTGTCGCGCTCGTACTCCAGCATCTCTTTGGTTGTGAATGCGCGCCCCGGTCTGTTCGTTTTCTGCTCCACACCGATGAACTCGCCGCTCTTCACGCGCCTTTCGAACTCGGCCCTAACGTCGGTCAGTGTTGCTTGCCCCATCGAACGCCTCAGCGCGTCCCGTAACAACTCGCGCTCATCTACAACGGCCTCTCGCTCCAGATTTCTTTCCTTGGAAAACGTGACGGCGGATTGTGTCGTCGTGCGCGATAAATTCTGCTCGATTCGCGATTCTTTCCCTGTGGCTGCTGCCACCGCACGCGCTGGCTGGTTCCCGAACGCGTTGGCCATCTGCTGGTGACGCTGTTGCATCTCTCCCTGTGAGAGTTCGAGCTTGGGCTGTCGAGTCTTGTGCGCGGCGATTTGCGCGGCGTCGGCTCCTCTTTGATTTTCCTTCCTGAGATGTTCTTCGATCTGCTGGCGGCGCGGACTCGACGCCGCGAGATATGCTTCGGAATAGCCTGTGATTTCTGGTTGTCCGCTCTTGCCGCGTTCGACTTCGTAACCCAGCCCATTGAGCCGCGCGGCTAATTCCGAACGGTACACTGCCGTCGCATACTGCTGCGTTTTGTAAAGCTCCCGTGGTTGCAGCGAGTAAGTACGTCCATCTTGTGTCTCCGTAAGATTGAAGAAAACCACATGCGTGTGCAGTTGCGGGGCGGCGTAGCCGTCTACCGGTCTTGCGCTGTCGTGTTCGAATTTCGCTGCCACCCATTTCCCGGTTGTCTCCGCCGGAAAGTTTCCGCCGATGCGTGCTTGTACGTATCGCTCCAGTTCGTCAAGCGCAACGGCAACGCTCTGTTGATGTGCCTCGCGAATTCGTTCGTCCGCACCTACGAGCGCTGTGAGCGATACGCTTTTCGGTGCTGAGAATGTTGCGTCCCAACCTGCGCGGTGTTCCATCGTGCGTACCTTCTGGCCGTGTTCGTTCACATATTCTCGTGCTACCTTGTGGCGGACGAGCTGCTCACCAGTGATCGGGTGTTGCCCTTCCGTGAGCCGTTGGAAGTGATCCTCGCCTACCTCACCAGTCAATCCCCACTGCTCTGCAAGCCTTCCGTGCCACTCGCCGCGTATTTGATCGCCTAGCGTGTAGTAATTCTCGCGGGCATTGGAGAACTCTTCCGCGTGATACGCAAGCGCCTGGCTCGCACTTAGTGGATTGGAAATGGTGAGCATCTTCGGGTTGGCCTACCGGAAGAAATGCCCTTGCCATGTACTGGCTCGTTTCAATTCCTGTTCGCGGTCCTGCTGGATTTCTTGCTGCGTGTGTTTTTGTTCCGTTCCGCCACTAACTCCCGCCGCCGCCGCTGCTGCCTTGGGGGGCTCCTCCGGGCGGATCTCCACTGGTCTCTGTATGAACCTCGGATGGTTTATCGGAAGCTCGACGACGGGAAAACTCATCCGCACCACAAGATTTCCGGTCTTGAGATAACCGTGCAGGTTCTCAAGGCCAGTGATCTCGGAATCCATCACCAGTGGCACAACGTCGCGCTCGTTGTTGTAACTCGTCGTATTCCGCTGCCCACCCATCTGCCCACTTGAACGGCTCTCTCGTAGACGCTCGATCTCGATTCTTCCGATGGCGTCCGAAATCCACTTCGCCGCGTTGGGCTCGCTCGTGCGGAGGAAAATCTTGGTGGCTGGCTGTGAAAACATGGCCTCCGCCTCGCGGCCGTAGCGCGTCTCTAGTTGGCTGCGTCCTTGGAAGCCCAGCACAACCGGGTTGTTGGATTTACGGTTTTCTGGCGGTGATCGAGTCGGTCTATGAAGAGGAAGATCGAGGTCAACCACCCTATCACCCGCGCATGATGACGAAGATTCTGGTGTATGGCTATTGCGTGGGAGTGTTTTCCTCTCGCCGGATTCAGAAACATCTGGCGGAAGACGTGGCTTTCCGGGTATTGGCAGCCGGCAATCAGCCGGATTTTCGGACCATATCGGATTTTCGGAAACTTCATTTGAAAGCGCTGGAAGGACTGTTCCAGCAGGTGTTGCGCCTGGTGTTAGAGATGGGAGCGCTGAAGTTGGGACGAGTGGCTTTGGATGGGAGCAAAGTAAAAGCCAACGCGAGCAAGCACAAGGCCATGAGTTATGGACGGATGGAGGAGGCCGAGAAGCGGCTGCGGAAGGAAGTGCAAGAGTTGTTGAAGCGAGCGGGGGCCGTGGATGAAGAAGAGGATAAGCGTTATGGTCGGGATCGCCGTGGGGACGAACTGCCGGAAGAGTTACAGCGACGGGAAACGCGGATAGCGCGAATTCAAGAAGCCAAGAAGGCATTGGAAGAGCGAGCGCGCGAAAAGGCCGAGAGCGAGGGTAAAGATGGCAAGGAAGCGAAGCCCGAGGCGAAGGCCCAGTACAACTTTACGGATCCCGAGTCTCGCATCATGAAAGGGGCGGATGGATTCGTGCAGGGGTACAACACGCAGGTTGCGGTGGAGCCGCTTTTCCAATTGATTGTGGGGCAGACCGTGACACAAGCCACCAACGATAAACAACAGGTGGTACCGCTGATCGAGGCGATCCAGGAACAATCGGGACAGAGACCGGAAGAAGTTCTGACGGACAACGGGTATTGCTCGGAGGAAAATCTGAAGTATCTGGCGAAGAGAAGGATAGAAGGGTTCGTGGCAACAGAAAAGCAGAAACACGGGGAGCGGAACGAGCCCTGCAAACGGGGACCCTTACCGAAAGATGCCAGTCGCGTAGAGCGAATGGATCGTAAGCTGAAGACGAAGGTGGGAGCGGCCGTTTACGCCAGACGAAAATGTATGGTTGAGCCGGTGTTCGGGCAGATCAAGCAGGCCCGCGGATTCCGGCAGTTTCTTTTGCGGGGACTGGAAAAAGTACGAGGTGAGTGGGCTCTGATCTGTATGACCCACAATCTTCTGAAGTTTCACAAGATATGTTACGGATAAAGCGAGAAGAAAGAGCCAAAGAAGATGGGAAGTCGGAAAACGATGCTCCCGAGTATGCCAATCATAGGAGCGGTCCCATCGGTAGTGGACGCGCACCGTATCGGATAGCCCTATATGGGCGCTTCACGCGAAGGATTAGTCTTCAAAAAGTCAATTTTCGGACGAACTCCTAGCACTTCTCATGGAACAGCATCGGGTTGCTATCGAAACGCTCGCCAACGCTTTGTTGGCGAAGAACTGGGAGCCGATAAAGCCGCTGAAAAGCGGAGGCACGTGGTCACATGAAAAAGAGACCACCGCAAAGTACGTTGATGGGGAAGAAGCCGTTGAGTTACTGGCGCAGCATGGCATCGCAGCCGTTTGCGATCCAGGCTGAGCGTTCGACAGTAAGTAGTCTCAACTCCGTTCAAGGCACACTGGCATGGCCAAATCATAAGGCGCGGAGCCCAAAGAGAGAGCAACCTGGCGATCATTTCATCTTCGGCGTTTCGGGAAGGTCGAGATTCACTGTGTTTTCCGGTGGTTCAGTCCGATCGTTTCTTGCTGCTTTGAGGTTGGCTTCGGACTTCTCGGACAATTCCTTTTGTTGGGTCTCGATGCCCCGAATGAGACTCTGGACATGTTGTATAAGTTCGTTCACTTGCTCGATCGTGAGAGTAATTTCCTCTCCTTCAGGAGTCCTTCCGTTTCGATGAACGAAATCGTGGCGGATTTGAACTGCCGCTAGCAGGTCCTTCATGTCTTCTGGAAAGTGGACTCCCAGCGTATTGCGATACAGCTTTGCGACCTCGCTCAGGCGATGCCATAGCAATTTTGTGAGATATGCTCTCCCGCGTTTGTCGATTCCCTCGATCTCCTTAAAAAGGGTATTCAGCAGGATCTTCTGTTTTCGAAAGTGGTCCGTCGTCTCAAATATATTTTCGAAACGCAGCTTTGTCGGAATTCAAGCACGAAAGAAAATTGTCCAATAAGTAGGCTTCCATCGCCACGATGACACTTACATACAGCATTCCTCGGAAATGCCTCTGTTGCGCTGCGGGGACTTCCACCGCTAGCAGGGCTGTCACGTTTGCGATACTGTTATTGAATGTTTGTAAATATTTGGGGAGTTCCGCGCTCGGCTCATAGTCCCACTCAGTAAAATCATCGGGCATAACGGAGCTGTCGCCGCTCCATTCTGAGCATTCGTTCGTGAGCTCCCGAGCGAGCTCCTCAATCACGTCGTCGGGTACGATTCCACTGAATTCCTGCTGAAGTTCTTCATCCGCCTCATACGGGCCACCATAAATAAATTGATAACCACCTTCTTCAGAATTGTAGGGACAGCTGTCCACGGGATCTTCGAAGTGGCTATAGAACCAAACCTCCATCACTTCTTTCTGAAGCTCGGGCTCGGCTTGCTCCAGGGCACTCACCGTGATGGAGCCCTCGCCTTTTAGCCGGTACTCGACCTCGGGAGTCGGGAATTCGCCAAAAATGTTTTGTTGTCCCATGAGGTGCAGTTTGGCGTATCGGGGCCGATCGATTATCGGGCAAGTACCTGGAGTGTTACATTTGAGTACCTATACGTGCCCCCGACAAGGAGGATTGGGTCTCTCCCGCGAAGAATACCGCCTAAATGTTCACACTGTGCAGCCGGCTTGGAGCCACGCCACGACTCCCTAGTGCTGCACCAGGTCCTTATTCCGCCTAGCCAAACGTAGAACTCGATTCCAGGGACAGAACCGGGTAGACATGAATCAAAGCTTGAGCGAATAGAAATCGAAAAGCTCTGTCACAATTATGGCACAATTTCGCCAAGACTGTCTGCAAGTTATTGAAAAATAGCGGGCGAGCCTGTAAGCCGGATTCTGTGCGGCGCGCCATTCTGTAACGGACGGCACGCGCGGCGATCATTCCTCTAGGTCACGACTCGCGCCGTGACTCCAGCAGCCTACCCGAGGGTTGCTCTCGAAAATGGCTTGCGCCATCGGCGAGGGAAAACACTCTTTGCAGCGACCACCGCGAAGCGGTCGACTGCGCAAGCGTTCTCGGCGAGCCGGGCCGGCTCTCCCCTCCTATTTGGCCTTGCACCACGCGGGGTTTTCCGTGCCTCCGATGTCGCCACCGGAGCGGTGGGCTCTTACCCCACCTTTTCACCCTTGCCAAACTGAGCGAGCGTTTCGTCGACGTCCCGCAGGTTTTCCTGCGGGATGCCACCGTGCTTCTCTCGGCCGGCGGTATATTTTCTGTGGCACTTTCCGTGAACCGTAGCACAGGCTTTAGCCTGTGCTCTTTGTACGTCTCACGCTTCCGCGCGCGACGCAAGCACAAGCAAACCGCACAGACTGAAGTCTGTGCTACCGTCCCCCTGGCGTTACCAGGCGCGTTGCCCTATTTCGTCACCGGCTCTTGCGAGCCTACGACGACGGTGTCCGGACTTTCCTCCCGCCCAGCCATCTTGCGATGACCAAGCCAGCGATCACCCGGCTCACCCGCCAATGGAATTGTAGCCGAATGCCGCGGAATCGGCGAGCCCTGCTATGAGTGCATTGCTTGCATGCGCCGGACAGGCCTTGGGCCGGGATAAAAGCACGTGGCATATCCCATTAGACCGGCAAGGATGATCGGATAGAGCAGCATAACAACAAGTCCGAAACTTTTCGTCACGGCCTCAGAAGCAAGACCGACCGGGGCGGCCTTAGACATAAGAATTTCGGCGCTGGGCCGCCAAGGCAACCGAGGGCAAATAATCAGGAAAATCACGCCAGCTAGAAACACAAGTTGCCACGGATCCGCGGGAATTACGGGGCGGAAGAATTGAGCTAGGCGTTTCATTTGCAGGGCTTAGCCAATCGGATTATGGCCTACTTAGATAACAAAAAGCGAGAATTCCATCCAAACGGAAGCGGACTCAAGCTCGCCCTGCGCCGCAGGTCACTTCAATGTGAGCAGCTTCTCGAATTCGGATTCGGTGAGGATGGGGACGCCGAGTTCTTTGGCTTTGTCGTATTTGGAGCCGGGGTCGGTGCCGACGACGACGTAGTCGGTTTTTTTGCTGACGGAGCCGGAGAGTTTGCCGCCGTGTTGCTGGACGAGTTCGCCGGCTTCTTCGCGGGAGCGATTGGCGAGGCCGCCGGTGAAGACGAAGGATTTGCCGGCGAGCTTCTGGCTTTTGACTTCGCGTTTTTCGGTGGTGGGATGCACGCCAACTTTATTCAACTTTTTAATAAGCTGGCGATTCGCGGGCTCGGAAAAAAACTCAACAATTGAAGCCGCAACCTTCGGGCCGACTTCATGCACAGCCTCGAGCTGCTCTTCCTTTGCAGTGGCCAACTCTTCCAGCGAAGAAAAATGTTCCGCAAGCAACTGGCCTGTTCTCTCCCCCACAGAAAAGATTCCGAGCGCATAAATGAGGCGTGCCAAGCTGTTCTTCTTGCTGCCTTCGATTTCCTCGAGCAAATTCTGCGCGGATTTTTCCGCCATCCGCTCCAGCCCGGCGACTTCGTCTTCTTTCAGCGCGTAGAGATCGGCGACGTCTTTCACCAGGCCTTTGTCCACCAGTTGATCGACGATTTTGTCGCCGAGGCCGTCGATATTCATCGCGTGGCGGCTGGCATAGTGCAGCAGCGACTCTTTCCGTTTTGCCGGGCACGCGGCGTTCACGCACCGGTAGGCGACTTCGCCTTCCACGTGATGAATTGCGCTGTGACATTCCGGGCAGAACTTCGGCATGCGAAACGGCTTGCGGTTCTTCCCTTCCTTGACAACTTTCAGGACGTGCGGAATCACTTCGCCGGCGCGCTCGATCAGGACGGTGTCGCCAATCTGCAAGCCGAGACGCTCGACTTCATCCATGTTGTGGAGTGTGGAACGGCTGACAGTGACGCCTCCCACTTGCACAGGTTCCAGCACCGCGACGGGCGTCAACGCACCCGTGCGCCCCACCTGCACGATGATGTCGTTTACGACTGTCGTCTCCTGGCGCGCGGGATATTTGTAGGCAATGGCCCAGCGCGGAGCTTTGGCGGTAAAGCCCAATTCATTCTGAATGGCCGTGGAATTGACCTTAATCACCACGCCATCGATTTCATACGGCAATTTTTCGCGCTTCGCGTCCCAGTCGTCGCAATAGGCGGTCACCGCCTCGATGCCGTTGCACAATTTCCAATCGTCGGAAGCGCGGAAGCGAAATTGCTTGAGTGCACCCAGGGAATCGGAATGTTTGGTGAAAGGCACCTTGCCATCGACGAAGAGGTAGTATGCGAAAAAGTCCAGGCGGCGCGCCGCGGTGATGGAGGGATCGAGCACGCGAACGGCTCCGGCCGCGGAGTTGCGCGCGTTCACAAAAATTTTGCCGCCCGACATTTCCTGCTGCCGGTTCAGCTCTTCAAACGCCTTGCGGGTCATCAGAACCTCTCCGCGCACTTCAAAGTCCGAGGGGAACTTGACCTTTTTCAAAACGGCGGCATCCACTTGCAAGGGGATCGAGCGGATCGTCTTCACGTTGGGCGTTACGTCTTCGCCGGTAGTGCCATCGCCGCGCGTTACACCGCGCACCAGCTTGCCCCCCGCATACTGAAGCGAAATGCTCAGCCCATCGAATTTGTGCTCGGCGATGTACTCGATCTTCTCCAAACCGCTGCCCTCGCGCACGCGCCGGTCAAAATCGCGCAGCACATCGAAGGAAAAAGCATTGTCGAGGCTCAGCATCGCCCGCGCGTGCTGGACTTTCTGGAAACCATCCCGCGGCGCCCCACCCACACGAACCGTAGGCGAGTCCGGCGTAATCAGGTCCGGATGCGCAGCCTCCAGCGCCTTCAGCTGCTCCATCAACTTGTCATAAGCCGCGTCCGAAATTTCCGGTTCATCCAGGACGTAATAGCGATATTCGTGGTAGCGAAGCTTCTCGCGAAGCTGTTCGATCTCTTTTTTGACGGACGCAGGTGCGGCTTTGGCCATGAAACCCTCTGCAGAAGGGATAGCTCAATTTCGCTCGACATTATATAGAATGAACATGCCAAGAAACGATCCATACTAAGCACGGACGAGGGATGAACCCAGAAATCCAAAACGCGCTGCTGATTCACAATCCTAATGCAGGTAACGGCGGACACGGCCGCCGTACCATGCTCGATGAAGCTCGCCGCATTTTCGCGTCCTGCGGCATTCAGACGGATTTGGCGGAAACTACGAAAGCGGGCGACGCGACGGAGATCGCGCAACGCGCGCATGTGGAAGGGCGTCATCTCGTCATCGCCTGCGGAGGCGATGGCACGTTGAACGAAGTGGTGAACGGCCTCGCAGGCCACCAGAATGGCCATCGCGTGCCGCTCGCGCTCTTACCGGGCGGGACAGCGAATGTCCTTGCTAAGGAATTGAATTTGCCTTGGGATATTCCGAGCGCCGCGGAAATGCTGGTTCGTGGAGTGGTGCGCGAGATTCCACTGGGGCTGGCGACCCCTCTGAACGAACCGGCAAAGACAAAATACTTTCTCAGTGTGGCGGGAGCGGGGCCCGACGGCATGATCGTGTATTCGATCGACCTCGACCTCAAAGCGCGTGTCGGCATATTGGCGTATTGGTGGCAAGGCGCGTACGAGGCGTTCCGCTACAAATTCAAGCGTTTTCGCGTGGTTGCCGCCGGCAAGGAAATCGAAGCTTCGCTGGTTGTGATCGGGCGCACCAAACATTACGGCGGGCCGTTTAAAATTACGACGGATGCGGATCTCTACGAGGATCAGTTCGAGTTGATGACGCTGACCACGCAGAGCGGCTTGCGTTATCTGAGTTACCTGCCAACGCTCTTCTTCGGAAAACTGCGCGGGACGGAAGGCGTCGATTTTTGGAAAGCGGATCGGGTGGTTTGTGAACCGCTGGGGGAAGATCCGATTTACGCGCAGGTGGACGGCGAGCCGCTCGCCCGTCTTCCCGTCGAATTCAAGATTATGCCGCGCGCTTTGAAGCTGCTCGTGCCTCGCAGCGGCCATTCCTCGGAGTCGAAAGTAATCGCAAAGACGTAACCGTGGACATCGTCACCCATGGACTCGCCTCCCTCGCCGTAGCGCGAGGATTTTTTCCACGAGCCGGCAAAACGACGATGGCCTCTGCCGTGCTTGCCGGCACTATTGCCAATATCGATTGGCTCAGCGCTTACTTTGGCCCGTCCGCGTATCTGACCTGGCATCACACGTTTGCTCACTCAATCCTGGCAGGCGTTCTTATTTCAGGACTCTTTCCCGCGATTTTTTTGGCAAAGGTCCTCAGAAGAGGACTCGGCGGCAGGGTAGATGTGTCGAAGGGCGAGGCGGTTTCCTTCGACACGCATGCCTTGAGAGTGATGATGATGGGCGCATTTCTGGCACCTCTCTGCGCCGCCTTGCTGCACATCGCGATGGACGCCTGCCAATCGAGCGGCGTGATGCTCCTCTGGCCGTTCAGCTCCAGATATTTTGCCGCAGACTGGCTGCCGAGAATCGATCCGTGGATTCTCGCGATCCTCATCGTCGCGATCGCGCTGCCGGAGTTGTTTCACCTTGTGGGCTCCGAAATTGGGGCTAAGGCAAAAAAGCCGCGCGGGCAAACTGGCGCGATCATCGGTCTTGCGCTGGTTCTGCTTTACGTTGGGACGCGCGCAACTTTGCACTCAAACGTAATCGCTCTGATGGAATCGCGTACGTTTCATGGCGAAACGGCGCGGCGCGCGAGCGCTTTCCCGGAATCGCTCTGGCCGCTCACGTGGCATGGCGTTGTGGAAACCGAAACGGCGCTGAATCAACTGGATGTCGATGCCGCTTCGCCAAACACTTTCGATCCCGACGCAAGTTTTCGGCTCTTCAAACCGGAGCCATCTCCAGCGCTCGATACAGCCAGGACTACAGCCGCGGCGAAGCGGTTTCTCGCGACAGCGCAAATCCCCAAGGCTAGCCTGGAAAAAACAGAGACGGGCTACGTGGTCGTTTTACGAGATTTGCGGTATGCAGCTTCAGGAGAAACGCAGCGGGAGATAGCCGCGGTGATTGAGCTGGATGCGAGCAACAAAGTTACTTCGCAAGAGTTAGTTTGGGCGCGAGACCTGCACCGATGATTTATTCTCGTGCTAATTTTGCGAGTCATGATGCGGCCTGTGCCGTAATATCCAGCGCGAAAGCCCATAACTGACGAGGACGAGGGCAATCATCAGGACAGTTACTTGAAGCTTGTGGGCCATGAGATAAGGCATGGCGTCGGCACCATAGCGAACGGCTAGATAGCCCACACCAAAATAGCGAAACAGGCGGGCCAGTGTGATCGCCGCTGTAAATCCGAAGATCGGCGCCTCAAAAACACCCGCGGCAAATACAAATATTTTGAAAGGCGTCGGCGGCGGCAGAAGCGCGGCGATCAACATGCCGCCGAATCCATTGCGTTCCACCCAATGGCGAATCGCATGGGCGCGCGCTCCCGCTTTGCGATGAAAATACGCTTCCCCGCCCATGCGAGCCAGGAAATAGAGCACGACGCAGCCGGCTACCGAACCCGTCGCGGCCATCAGAGCGTAGAGCGGCATGCGCTCCGGGCGCTGCATGGAGAGCTGGATGAGGAGAAGGTCGTTGATGATAGGAAACGAGAGCACCGAGGAATCCAGAAAAGAAATGAGCAGCAGGCCGGGCGCTCCCAAGCCGCTGGCGAAGGCGATGATCTTCTGCTTCCAACTGTTCAGGCTTAGCGCCAATCGCTACTCCCACGATCCGTATTCTTTCGCATACAGAACTGCAATGTTTCCCCGACGCATGCCAAGAGATTTAGACACTCCGCGATTTCGGAAATCAGTCTAGCAGAGAGTTCCATTGTTCTTGAGCAACGGCAGGGCCATGGGTGGCGCGCAATTATTGTGAAAAGGCAGCGCGGTCGAAGTGGTTCATGAAGATCTGCATCAACGCAGTGCGGTGAAGGTTCGGAAGACGTGGGATTTCGCCGATTACCCGGACGTGGCCAAAACGCTCGATGGTTTCGCGATTCTCGCGGTTCTGATCGCCAATCAAAACCACGCCATGCACCGGGAGTTCGGCTGCGTGCAAAGCCGCGAGCGTCAGCAGCGTATGGTTGATGGTGCCTGCGCCGCTGCGCGCGGCGAGAATCACGGGGAGCTTGAACTTGACCATCATGTCCAGCATGAATTGCTTTTGATTGATGGGAACGAGCACGCCGCCTAAACCTTCGACGACCAACCAATCGTTCAGCAAGCTGGTGGGCAAATTGATGCGCCCGAGATCGATTTCCACGCCCGCCCAGCGCGCTGCCAAATCCGGCGAAACCGGCGGCACAAATTTGTACACTTCATCCAGCGTGCGGTCGGTTCCAATGCCCGCGAGCCGCATGACGGTTACGCGATCGGAGCCTTCGAGCGTGCCGGTCTGGATCGGCTTCCAGTAAACGGCGTCCAGCGCCGCGCAGAGCAGCGCCGACAGCGTCGTTTTACCAACGCCCGCATCCGTGCCAGTAATAAAGAAATGATTTCTCACGCGGGTCCCGCAACCTGTTCGTGGCGGTTCTGCGCAAGACCATTCAACGTCTCGGACCGCATGTTGCGAGCCGAGTCGGCTTCACCGCATTTTCCATTTTGACGAACTGCATCGATCGCAGCCTCGCGTCTTGCTGCTGCCTGCGTAAAATCAACGCTCATGGGCTCCCGTCTCTATCGGGTTGTTTCCTGCTCGAACAATAAAGGCATGTTACCATCGCTTGGCCATTGTTTTTCGGCCGCATGTTCTGCGCGATACCGTCCTATAAACCTCCCTCAGTGCCTCGCTTGGGCTTTCCCAGGACGAGATTGCGCCAGAGGATCGTCCCCTCCGCAGCGTTTGACCCGCCACTCCGCTAAATGTTATAAATCAACGTTTTGTGTACGCCTGTGATGGGGCCCAGCAGGGGCTGCCCCGCATCGATTCGCGGCGGCGGATAGGTTGGGTGCGAGCGCTGGCATCCCCGGTCCTGCCGGGGGGCACAAAAGTGAAGTTCCTGTCCCGTTTTGAGGTGGGAGCCTTTTGAAATCCGGCAAGGCGATCCCCGGCGCTTAATAAGTAGCGCTCGATTGAAATAGTGTGCCGGAAACGAGTGTGCAGGGCAGCCGTTGACCCTGGATCCGATTTCTCTTCATGGAGGATTTCTAATGCGCACCTGGCTTGCAGATGCCTGGTCCTTGGGATGTAAATTTGCCAAAGGCAGTGCCATCGCCGCTTTCTTGACGCTTCTCACGGGCGCCGCGGCGTCGGCTCAAGAAGCGGGTGGCGAAGCCGGCTTGAAGGTGCCAGATCTTTCGCAAGTCACGTTTCTTGGAATTGATGGGCACAAGCTGCTGCTCTTCGGAATCGTCTTTTGTGTGTTTGGGCTGATTTTCGGGCTGGCGATTTATAGCCGGCTCAAGGGCATGCCCGTCCACAAGTCCATGCTCTCCGTTTCCGAACTCATCTATGAGACTTGCAAGACCTACCTCTTCACGCAGGGAAAATTTCTCATCTTTTTGTGGCTCTTCATCGCCGTTGTGATTGTTCTTTACTTCGGCGTGCTCGCTCCCGTGCATCCGACGGCAGTGACTTTGCCCATCATTCTCGTTTTCAGCATCATCGGGATGGCTGGCAGTTACGGCGTGGCCTGGTTTGGCATCCGCGTCAATACATTCGCTAACTCGCGCACGGCGTTCGCTGCGCTGCGTGGCAAGCCGTATCCCATCTATCACACGCCGCTCGAAGCCGGCATGAGCATCGGCATGATGCTGATCAGCGTCGAGCTGCTCATGATGCTCTTCATCCTGCTGTTCATTCCGGGCGATTACGCGGGGCCCTGCTTCATCGGCTTTGCCATCGGTGAATCGCTGGGCGCGGCGGTGTTGCGTATCGCGGGCGGCATCTTCACGAAAATCGCGGACATCGGTTCCGACTTGATGAAGATCGTCTTCAAGATTAAGGAAGACGACGCGCGCAATCCCGGCGTTATCGCGGACTGCACTGGCGACAACGCAGGCGACTCCGTTGGCCCGAGCGCTGACGGCTTTGAAACTTACGGTGTAACCGGCGTTGCGCTGATCACCTTCATCCTTCTCGCTGTGAAGGACCCCAAAGTCCAGGTGCAACTGCTGGTGTGGATCTTCGTGATGCGCATCATGATGCTGGTCTCCAGCGCCGGGGCGTATTTCATCAACGGCTTCATCGCCAAAGCGAAGTACGGCAACGTGGACGAGATGAATTATGAAGCGCCGCTGACGTCGCTCGTATGGATTACTTCGATCGTTTCCATTGCTCTCACGTACGGGATCTCGTACCTGATTATTCCCACGCTTGGCACCGACGCCACTCAATGGTGGAAGCTGGCGACGATTATCTCCTGCGGCACATTGGCCGGCGCCGTTATTCCGGAGTTGGTGAAAGTATTCACCTCCACGGAGTCGCGCCACGTCCGGGAAGTGGTGGCCTCCGCGGAAGAAGGCGGACCTTCGCTGGGAATACTCTCAGGTTTTGTGGCGGGCAATTTCTCCGCCTACTATATCGGTCTCGCGATGGTCGTCCTCATGGCCATGGGCTATCTCATCAGCACAATGAACCTTGGGCTTCTCATGCTCGCACCGGCCGTCTTTGCTTTCGGCCTCGTGGCATTTGGATTCCTCGGCATGGGCCCGGTGACGATCGCTGTCGATTCTTACGGCCCGGTCACGGACAACGCGCAGTCCGTCTACGAACTTTCGCTGATCGAGCAAGTTCCCAACATCAAGCAGGAGCTCAAGAAAGACTACAACATCGACGTGAACTTCGAGCGCGCCAAAGAAATGCTGGAGGCTAACGACGGCGCGGGCAACACCTTCAAAGCTACAGCCAAGCCCGTGCTCATTGGCACCGCAGTCGTTGGTGCCACCACGATGATCTTTTCGATCATCATGGCGCTCACGCACGGCCTCACGGAAAACGTCAACAATCTTTCGCTGCTTCATGCTCCGTTCGTTCTCGGCCTGATCACTGGCGGCGCGATGATCTACTGGTTCACTGGCGCCAGCACGCAGGCCGTGACCACCGGCGCTTACCGCGCCGTTGAATTCATCAAAGCCAACATTCACCTGGAAGGCGCGGCCGCGGCCAGCATCGCCGACAGCAAAAAAGTCGTCGAAATCTGCACCAAGTACGCGCAGAAGGGCATGCTCAACATTTTCATCGCCGTATTCTTCGCCACTCTGGCCTTCGCCTTCATCGAACCGTTTTTCTTCATCGGCTACCTGTTCTCCATAGCCATCTTCGGCTTGTACCAGGCCATCTTCATGGCCAACGCCGGCGGCGCGTGGGACAACGCCAAGAAAATCGTCGAAGTCGAGCTCAAGCAAAAAGGCACGCCACTCCACGACGCAACAGTCGTTGGCGACACAGTCGGCGATCCGTTCAAGGACACTTCATCTGTTGCGCTCAACCCGGTTATCAAGTTCACGACGCTCTTCGGCCTGCTCGCCGTTGAGCTAGCCGTGAAACTTACCCTCGCGCAACAAAGCAGCGGCCTGACGCACATTCTGGCCGCCGTCTTCTTCGTCGTGTCTTTCGTCTTTGTCTACCGTTCGTTCTACAACATGCGCATCCGCGGCTCCGCCGCTTAGTTGCATCAACAATCCAGGCAACCTGGGGGCGGCCCATTGGCCGCCCCTCTTTTTTTGGCTGTTATCCTTAACGGCGATTAGGCGTATAGTCTGAGTCATGGACAGATTTTCCTATCCGAGTCTCCGAACCTTGCGAGATGCGAGACCATCGGAATCGTCGCGCTCCTACCCAATCGTTGTGCCGTTCGGTCCAGTCGGCGGTGGTCAATGGACTGGGCATTTTGTTGGATTGTTTATTGTGCTTGGCTTTATTCTGATTGCCCTCGTCGGTGTTCCGGAGTCGCGTTACTTTTTCCTCATTTCACTCAGCCTCGGGACAGTTCTAGGCTGCGTCCTGTGGATCTGGCACCGATCCAAAAGCCCCTTCTGATTATCGTCGCGTCTCCCACAACAACTCTGTATTCAGAAACAAATCAGAGCTAGAATCCTCGCGCATCGGAGCCGAGGTCCAAACCATGAAAACAAGCCGTCTCTCCTTGTTGGCCGCAGTCGTGATTACGGCAAGCCCGAGTCTCTTGCTGGCTCAAGTCGATCCCAAGTGGGAAATCCACGACCGCAACCGTCCGAATCCGCCGGTGGTCACACCCGGCACCGCCAGCACGCAGGAAGCGCCGGGCAAGCCGCCTTCGGACGCTATCGTGCTCTTTGACGGCAAAGACCTGTCGCTGTGGGTGCAAAAGAAAGACGGCAGCCCCGCCAAGTGGAAGGTCGAGAACGGCTACTTCGAGGTCGCTGCGAAAACCGGCGACCTGCGTACCAAGAAATCTTTCGGCGACTGCCAGCTCCACGTCGAATTCCGCGAACCCGATCCTCCCAAGGGCGAAGATCAGGATCGTGGAAACAGCGGCGTCTTCCTGATGGGGCTCTACGAAATCCAGGTGCTCGATTCCTACAACAGCAAGACGTACGCGGACGGGCAGGCGTCCGCCGTGTATGGCCAGTATCCGCCGCTGGTGAATGCTTCGCGCGCACCCGGCCAATGGCAGACCTACGACATCATCTGGCACGGCCCGCGCTTCGACGCATCCGGAAAACTGACTCGGCCCGCGCACGTCACCGTTTTTCACAACGGCGTTCTCACGCAAGACAACGTCGAGCCCACCGGACCAACCGGCCATCATGTCCGTCCGCCGTACGAAGCGGGCCCGGACAAGCTGCCGCTCGCGCTGCAGGATCACAATCACCCTGTGCGCTACCGCAACATCTGGATTCGCGAGCTGAATTGAACGAATCAGCCGGTAAATCATCGTCGTGCTTGCTAATACGGGCTCGCTCTGCGGTGGTCTGCAGTGACGGAAGAATCTAAATCGGGGCCTCGGATCGTTGAGGCCTTCCAAAATTACAAGCCGCCGTTCAACGCCCAAAAAGCCGTTCGACGGATGCTCCGCGCCATCCCGCCAAAATTTCTGCTCGGACTTCACGCGATCGTGCTCACCAACGTATCGGCCCTCTCCCGAAAGGATCGGGATCGGAAAACGTGGGGGCGTCGACGAGTCTCACTTGGTGAAGCCCTAGGATACTACTCCGAGGCATGGAAGGGCCAACCCGCGCGAGTCACGCTACTCCTGGACAACATCGAGAAACGAATGGGCCGGACCTGGTGGCGGATTGGAATAGCCAGGGATTTTTTGCTCTCAGAAACTTTCTTCCACGAGATAGGGCACCATATTCACCGATTCCACAAGCCCGTGTATGAAGGAAAAGAAAACGCAGCGGACAAATGGAGCAGGAAATTATCAGGGAAGTTCATAAGAGATCGCTATTGGTATTTGTTCCCTCTTGCCGTGCCGATTTCTCTATTAATCGAAGTCGGTAAGGACATCGCAAAGCTTTATCGCAGAGTTCGCCACTAGACCTTCACGAGTCCTGCGAATTTGTGCGGATTGTTGTCAAATCCCGGGAACACGGGTGCAAGATCTTTTACGCCGATGTGACTAGCTAGAATTTCACCAATCACACTGCGGAAGTCCGTCGTCAGCGCCAAATCGCGCCCCTCATTGAGCTGGTGGTCGTTCAGCCCCGGCCATTTGCCATAGACGCGCCCGCCCTTCACATCGCCGCCCATCACGAACATACAATTCGCGTGGCCGTGGTCGGTGCCGCGGTTGCCGTTCTCTTTCGCCGTGCGGCCGAACTCGCTCATCGTCACAAACACAATGTCCTGCATGCGGTCGCCCATGTCCTGATGGAACGCGGCCAGGCCTTGCCCTAAATCCCTCAGCAAATTCGAGAGCTGCCCTTGCACGCCGCCTTCATTCACATGGTTGTCCCAGCCGCCGCAATCGACGAACAAGACTTCCACGCCAATGTTCGCCTTGAGCAGCTGTCCAATTTGCTGCAAGCTCTGCCCCAGCTTGTTCGTCGGATATTGCGCGCCATTCTCGGGCTGATATTTCGACGGGTCAGCTTTCCGCAAAAGATCGATGGCCTCAAACGTTTCCGCTCCCGTGCCGTGCAGCGCGTGGTCGACGGTCTGCGAGTACATCGCCTCAAACCCGCCCTCAACCACTTGCCCGGAACCGGGCGCTTGCGCCATCACCTTAAACTGTTTCAAATCCGGCAAGGCGATTGCTGGAGCGCTTCCGCGAAGCATGCGCGGCAAGTTCGGCCCCATCGCCACGGCTCGGAACGGCGAAGCATCGTCGTCGGGCACAGTTTCGAGCGCGCGGTTCAGCCATCCGTCATCGGTCGCCTTCAATCCCGGCGTCCCCGACTCCATAAAATCTTGCGCATCGAAATGCGATCGCGTTGGATCAGGCGATCCCGCCGCATGCACGATGGCCAGCTGATTCTTGTGGAATAAAGGCTCGAGCGGAGCGAGGCTCGGGTGCAACCCAAAAAATCCATCGAGATCGATCGCCGCGTCGGTTCCGCCGCCCTTTGGCTGCGGAATCGCAATGCTCGGCCGCAAGCGATAATAATTTTGTTCGCCGAAAGGAACGACGATATTCAAACCGTCCGCTGCTCCGCGCTGGAACAGCACCACGAGCTGCTTTTTGCCCGACGTCGGCGTCGCCGCAACCGCGCGCTGCAAGAACGCGGGCATGGCGCTCATACCAACCATGGCCACGCCGCCCTGCTTCAGAAAATACCGCCGCGAAAATTTGAGCCCTCGAACGCCTTCGCAACATTTGTAGCTCATATCATCCTCTCAAGTTCCGAACACTATCGGCGTTGAAACTCCGGCGCTCCCAAAACCAATCCCGCCACAACTCCCAAATCCACCTGCTTCACGGGATCGTCCAGCTTCGCCTGCACCACCTGCGGACTATCCAACTGCTTCTCCAGGGTCTCGACTGTTGTCGGCCCGGCCTGCCCTCCCAGGAAAATCTGCACAGCCCGCTCCAGCGCCGCCTTCGCATCGGAAGAGGTTTCCACTCCGAGCAAGGCGGAAACATCCGTCCTCGCCCCGCGCATCTTATTCCCGGCAAGCGCCAGCGAAAAATTCAGCCGGTTCAACAACGCGCCCGTATTCACCCAAGCGTCTGCCTTGTCCGCATAACCAGTCGGCGGTTGGCACTGATAAATCGGTTCGCCGATGCGCCCGACCCAGCCAACCAAAGGCTGCGGCATATCCACGTCCGTCCCCAAAGCGCGCGCCGCGGAAACCACCAGCTCGAACGGCGTCTTGATCTTTGCGCGATACGCTTCCCGCGACCAGAACTCCGGCGAATAAATCATCGCGTGCATCACGGCTTTAATATCGCCGTCGCTTTCCGTAAACGTCTTCGCCATTCGGTCCACCAGTTCTTTCGGCGGATTGTCCGAGACAAATCGTCGTGCCAGCTTCGTCGAGATAAAGCGCGCCGTGCTGGCGTCATGCACCAGCAGGTCAATCACTTCCTCGCCGTCCTTCATTCCGCCGGCGTGAATCTTCTTGCCCAACACGAGTTTCGGATCGGGATCGTGCAATCGCTCGTCAAATTTGAATTGAGGACTCTGGCGCGGCTTCTCGATGGTCCATCCCGTGAAGCACCGGGCCACTTCGGTCACATCTTTCTGCGTGTACCCGCCATCCACGCCGAGCGTGTGCAGTTCCATCAATTCGCGGCCGTAATTTTCATTCAAGCCGCGCTCGTTATTCTTCTTCTGCGCGTTCGGCGGCACCGGCGGGGGACCCCAGCCGCGATACCGAGCCATCTGGCGGGCGTATCGTTGCTGCGCCTCGCGTTGAGCTGCGCGCGGATCGGCGCTCAAAAAGTTGTCCAGGTAAAAAAGCATCGCCGGACTCTTCGCCGATGCCGTCAGAAGATCCTTGAACTTCCCCAGCGTGTGCGGCTGGATAACGTCGCGCTCATACGCCGTCAGGTAGTAGCGGTCTTCGCCCTTTCCCGCAAACACGTTGAAATGATTGAACCAGAAATCGTCCATCACCTGCTGAAGCTGCCTCTCGCTGTAAATGGCGCGCGTCATTTTCGCCATGGCCAGTTCCGCAACCACGCGTTGAGGCCGCTTGCTGTCCTCAGCGATGGCTCGAGGGACATTATTCGGGTCGCCCCCGCCGAGCGCATTTCTTTTTCCCGCGCCTTTGCCGCCAGTGTTTTCCATCGCCGGATCCTGCTTCATCGGTGAGGGAGCATTCGCACTAGCATCCGCCGCATCGCCCTGCGCCGTGAAAGAAGGCGAATCCTTCTGCGCGACCGCAGTTTCCCTAGCGGATAGGTCCGCCTCCATGTCTTTCGCAACGAGCGCTGCCGCCGCGTCCGACCGCCGCTGCTGCTCCTGCTCCAACTGGGCTTGCGCGCGTTTCGCCGCTTCCTTCTCCGCCTGCTTCGGCTGCGGATAGTCTTCAATCAGCTTGGCGGTGGACATTTTCAGTGTCGGATAATCCGCTAGCCGCCCCTCCAGGGCTTTATCATCGATCGAATTGGGATTCAGTTGCTGATCGATCCATTTCGCCAGCCCCATCTGCCGCACGCGCTCCACGTCGCCCGGCCTCGGGCCATACGCCAAGCGGTTCAGCGCATGAAAAATCGCCTCGTCGGCGCTTAGTTCGGTGATGGGTAGATTTTTTAGGGCGGGATCTTGCTTCGGTTTCTTGTCGCTCGCGGCTGAGGGAGCCGCCGAGAGCGATGTCACGTCGACTCCCAGCGAGAACACACACGCTACGGATAGAATGGCCGCTAGGAATGACTTGGGCGTCGCTAGGATCGGGGCAGTTGGATGGTCGGAGCCAGGCTTCATGCTCATGAAACTCTCCTGCCGGGTGGAATCGTCCGCAAACACTTGGCGGTATATAGAATAACCCCGGGAATGGCAGGAAGTTGCGCGCTGGAACGCTCCGTGTCGAAATCCCTACTTCGGCCCTCCGTACAGGTAACTTCCTATCTCCCTGATTCGCTTGGACCTATGGCCCCGAACCCCTCGTCCTGAGCGGTATTGACGCCTTTGCACCCTGCCCTTATCCTCGGTCTGCTTCTTCCCGGGAGGGTTCGTGCTGATTCGTAATTTTATCTTTTGGCTCTCCACAAAACGCAGCGTGACCGATCGCATCGCGCGTCATGGCATGAAAAATGGCTTCGCGCGCCGCTTTGTCGCCGGCGAATCGCTTGCCGAAGCCCTGACGGCCAGCCAGGAGCTTTGCGCGCAGGGCCGAAACGTCAGCTTGAATCATCTCGGAGAGAACGTCACAACCGAAGCCGCCGCACGCGAAGTCTGCGCTGGCTACATTCAGATGGTCGAAGAGCTCCACGCCAAGAACCTCTCCGGCAACATCTCCATCAAATTGACACAACTCGGTCTCGACCTCGACAAGGAACTCTGCCGCTCGATGGCTCGCGAAATCGCCGCCCGCGCCGCCGCGCTCGGCCGCTCCATAGAAATGGACATGGAAGGCAGCGTTTATACGGACGTAACGCTGGACATCTTTGAGTCGGTGCAAAAGGAACTAGGCAATTGCGGGTTGGCCTTGCAGGCCTACCTGTTTCGCACGGAAAAAGATCTCCAGCGGCTCGCACCGATCAAACCGAAAATTCGCCTCGTCAAAGGCGCCTATCGCGAACCAGCAAAAATCGCGTTCCAGAAAAAAACCGACGTTGACGCCAACTACCAGAAACTGACGACCCTTCTGCTGGATGGCGCAGCCCAGGGCAACTTCCTGCCAGCTTTCGCTTCTCACGACTGGAACGTGGTCGCCCACGCCCAGGCCGAGGCGGCGCGCCTCAATCTGGACAAATCCCGCTACGAATTTCAGATGATTTATGGAATTCGCCGCGACCTTCAGGAACAAGTACATGCCGCAGGCGACACGCTTCAGGTCTACGTCCCGTTCGGCACCGATTGGTGCCCTTACTTCATGCGGCGGCTCTCCGAGCGCCCGGCAAATTGCTGGTTTGTTTTGCGCAGCCTGATGGCAGAGTCAGGCAGCGCTTCGCGCCAGCCTGCCACGTAAACGGGGGACGGCAGCCCTTTGCCATCTCCGGGACGCGCTAGTCCGTCAAATCGAAATCGATCGTGCGGTTCTTGGCGTGGTTTCCAGCTCCGTCCACTGCCATCATCACCAGCTGGTATCCTCCGGCTGGCAGATCCTTCACTTTGACAGACAGCCCCACCGGCACCATTGGGCTTCCTTTCTGAATGAAGTCGTCCAGGCGAACAGCGCCCGTTTTAAAGACTACTTTACCGCTGGACTTCTCCACGAGCGCGTACCCGCTCATCACTTGCGGAGGAGTCGCCGACGTTAGCAGCGGTTCGTAGACTTCCGTATACACCACGACGTTATCCGTTTTCTTGAACCGGTTACTCGCCGACGGATTGATCTGCATCCCTTTCACCACCAACGGAGTGCGGTCCTCCAGCAACACAGAATCCAGGCTCGTTGGAATGTCCGTCAGCCTTTGCATGGAATTCGTCATCACAAGTCCGCCAAGGCTGAACTGTTTGCCATCATAGGGATCGATCTGCAGTTGCGATTCGTACTTCCCGAAAGCGTCTCCGCCTGAACTCACTACCAGCGTCAACTTGTAGTTGCCCGATCCAGCGTCGAACTGGTTCTGATAAAAATACGGCTGCTTCGTGAATTCCTTGACCTCGTCTTTTTCCAAGTCGAGATTCACGGTGTCGCTGAATTTCGCGCCGATCGAACCGTCCGGTTTGTACGCGATCCCCAGCACATTCAGGCTGGCGTGATACTTTCCTTTTTCCTTGTTGAATTGCACCGTGTTCGAAGGAATCTCCATCGCCAGGTTCACCCTAGCCACATTTGGCGCCGTGTAGAAGTAGGGCACCTGGAAAGCACCTTGCATCGTTCCCGTTTGCGTCCCAGTGGCCCGCGCCTCCATTTGCTTCTCTACAGGCGTTCCCTCCAGCACGTTAGTTGACTTCGTGTTGCAGTACCCGCTGCGTGATCGCACGTTCATTCCGCCGTGGTTCATCTTCACCTTCAGCGTGTGACAACTTCCTTCCGGCGTCTGTGGCGGCACATATCCCAAAATATAAAATTCGTTCTGCTCACGTCCGATCTTCTCTAACCCTCCGAGCATGTCGTTCGTGTTGAAGATCGTGAATCCGCCGGTTCCCTCCGCGAGTGCCGCGAGAATCTGCTGATTGGTAGTCGCTGATGGAGGAAATTGCGGAACGATCGTTCGCGGCTGCGTAAACACATTGTTCGGATTGTTCATATTCGAAATTGGCACTCCGCCGCCGCCGCGTCCGGTCGTGCCCCCGGTTCCACCCGTTCCGCCAGTGCCGCCTTTGCCGCCCGTCCCTCCTCCGGTTCCACCAGTGCCTCCGGTTCCACCTCTACCACCTGTCCCGCCAGTGCCGCCGGTCCCGCCTCCCGTTCCTCCAGTTCCACCGCCCCCTCCGGGATGCCCTCCGCCACCACCTCCCGTTCCTCCGCCCCCTCCCGTCCCGCCTCCTCCGCCGCCGGGACGCTGCGGTTCAAGCATTCCTGTGGAGTACGAAGCCAGCACCAATCGTGCCCCGCCATAAATATTTTGCGAATCAGAGGGGACGGCAACCGCGCTCTTCCCTTCCTCGCGAGGATGCAGCTGCGAACTACCACCAGGCGGCATGGCCACCAATCCGCGCACATCGAGCGCATAAATCGCCACATTCGCCTTGTTGCAGGCGTCAATCGTTGCTGTCAACTCGGACTCATTCTCCGAGTTCAGCGGAAAGCCGGAGGAAAACAGCACGACCATCTTCCGTCCCGCCACGCCGCGGAGATTTTTCGCCAGACTGCGCACCGACAGCAGCATGCTGCGTGCGCCGAAATCCGCTTCCGCATTGCTCATCCCGGAAAACGGCGATGAAGTCCCCTGTGATCCTCCAAACGGACTGGCCGATGGAGATAGCCCAGCCGAAGCCACCTCCACTGGAGACTGCGCATTGGGATCCACGGCGGACCCCTTCGCTCCGGAAACCGCGGCGCGCAACCGGTCCGCATTTGCCGTAAAATTCTGCACGATTTGCAAAGTGCCGCCGAATTCGACAACCGCCATCAACCGGTCTGGCCCGGCATTGGCATCGATAAATTTTTTCGCGGCATCCCTCGCCTGAATCTGGTCAGGCATGGACATGGTCGAGTTATCGAAGAACAGGATCAAATACCTTTTCTGCCCTTGCGCCTGGATGGCTGTATCTGCCCCAAAAGAAAAGCTCGCCACCGGCTGTTCTTTGTTGTCTTCGTACACTTTGAAATCGTTCTGCGTTAGGTCGTGGACGTAGTTCCCTTTCTTGTCCGTCACCACCGCATCCACCAGCACGAGCCGCGACTCCGCCTTAATCGTTGGCCCTGCCTGTTGGCTCGCGTCAACTGCCTGAGCCGGTGCTGCCGGCGTCTGCGCTTGCGGGGTTTGACCGGCAAGCTGCGCCAAAAATAGGCACGATGCGGCCGCCGTTAGTCCAGCAAGCCAGCCCCAGGTTATCCGCATACGGTTCTTCTTTGTGTTCATGTGCTCCCCCATCAATTCGGTATGACTACGGCGCCGTTGCGCGCCGCCAACTGCGATCCTTCCGAGTCACGCACCACCTGCCTTACCAGATATGTCCCCGGTTTTACGTCGAAGCTCGACTTCAAATTCAGCCCGGACCGTGTCAACCGGTCATACGTCGGATCCAACAGCTTCATCTCGACGATCTTCTCCCCGCCCGTCACGTAGTTTCCGTTCTCATCGAATATCGCTGTTGCGACGGTGAGGTCGTCCCGGTTCCGGCCTTCTGCTTTCCGGAAATGTACGCCTTTGATATCCACATGCGTCAGCACCGCCAGCCGCGCCTGATAGTTCGCTGTCTTGAAGAATTGCGTATGCAAATCCACCGGAAGATCGCGAATCTCGTCTTGCGAGAATAGCGCCTCCTGTATCTCTTGCTTGGCTGCTTCCGCTGGGTCGGTGACGTGCCGCGGCGCGAAGTAGCCGTGTCGCGCCTGAATCTTATAGTTAGTCTTGTGCGCGAACGAAACCTTCAGCGTATGCAGGCTCCCGTCCAGTTTCATGTTTTGTGGCGAAAACCCGAGTAGATACGTCAGCGCCGGCGCCGCGCCTGCCTCGCGTAGGCCCTCGTCCACGTCGTTCCGGTTGTGGAAAAAAGTTCCGCCGGTCCCGTCCGCAAGCTCCGCCAGAACGTCTTCCTGCGCCAATTGAGCCGCCACCGCATAGCCGCCCCTGATCCCTGCTGTTCGAAACGAAACGTTCGTCGTAGGGTCCGCGATGTCTCCCATGTCCGGAGTATACAGCCCCCGCGCATCAATCGTGTTGACCACGATATTGGCCTTCGTCGCCCGGTCCACCAGGTCGCTGAATTCCAGGTGCAACGTGGAAGTAATAAATCCTGGGGAGACGAACACCATGATTCGCTGTCCCGGCATTGCGGCCAGCCGCCGCATCACGTCTTCCATGTGTCGCAAAGCATATTCGGTCGAGGAATCCTCTCTCCCCACTACGGCGCTAGCCATCGCCTGCGCCATGGCTCGGGCTGCCGCAATCTGCGTTTCGTCCCCATTGAAAGCGCACTGTACCGTGTCCTCCGCCGCGGCTCCCAGAGCCTGCGGGTCATTCTTGTTCTGAATAAGATCCGCCTGGTAGTAACTTAAGTCCGGACAGTCGTGTAGTCCTGCGCTAGGCGAATGCGGAATGATCTTCACTAGAAACTTGCGCAAGGCCTCGTGGTCATCCGTAAATTCCTGCGTGAACTGCCCGGAGGTCGAGTAAATCCCGACTCGATCGGAAGGCACCAACGAATCAAAAAACCGGCCCGCTGAGGTTCGCACGAACAGCGCGTCCTGCATCGACATGTGCTGGTCGTCAAACACCACGGAAACAAATCTCTGTGGCAATGCGGCGGCTATGGCCTTCGCGGCTTCCGGATCGGGGGCAGTATTGGGGTCGGCGCTCGTCGTGGTGGGGATCGCTCGCGACTCTGGAGTCTCCACACTAAACGTAGAGATTGCTTGCGGTTTTCGATTGTCTGTGAGGACGAAATCTTCCTTGCTCAGATTAGGCACGACCTTACCCTGCTGATCCCGCACAACCACGCGCACCAGCACAAGATTTACGCGAACTTTGAACGTCGGCGCGGTGTCACGGCTCGATAACTCGGCTCCATCGCCTAAACCCGTCGTTTGAGGCTTCCCTGGCTCGGCAGGCGACTGCGGTGCTGGGCTGGCTGGGGCAGAATCAGGCGGGGGCGGTGTTTGTGCGCGAAGGAGACTACCAAGACCGCTCAACAGTACAAACGCAAAGAAAACACACCTGCAGCGCCACGCGAACGGGAATTGCGGTAGATAGGACATCCGTTTCCTTCTCTGATCCGCATCCGCAGGCACCACCAGCTCACTGGAGAGCCGGCACTACGGGGGAACCTTGGGAGCACTCTGGCAGCATCACTATACGCTCTGGTTAATTTTTGTGTCAACGCGTTTGCCAGCGGCGCGGTAGGCCGTCAAACTCCACGCATCCTGCGCGTCGTCGCGTCGCAAAACGTACCGGTCACCGCTCTCCGCCAGCACTCGAAAATAGGTCGCGCCGGGCGAGTACCAGCGGTCCTCCACTTCCGCAATCTTGATGCTCTGCGCCTCAAACACAATGCGCACCGGCCGCTCTTCCGCCTTGTACCCGGAGTAAAATTCTACGCGAACGAATTGTTCCGTCATGTTTTCGGCTCGAAGGCTCAAGCGTTAGCGGGCCTTCGCCGGCTCTCCGCCGATTCCGCGTTCCACGCCGCTCCCAGAAACACAATCACGGCTGAAAGCTGCATCCACACCATCAAGCCTATCACCGCTGCAAGCCCGCCGTACACGATGCTGTAAGGCACCCTCCGCACGTAATATCCAAACAGCAGGTTTGTCAGCCACCACAGCGACGTCGCCACCAACGCCCCCGGCAGGACATTTCGCAGACTCTCCTCACCGGGCCTCGCCACTCGATAAATCACCGTAAGCGCCAGCAACGCCAGCACAATCGCCACTGCCGGAAAGAAAATCGTCCACCAACCCTTGAGGACATGTTGAGGGCCAAGTTCCAGCGCAAGCCAGCGCCGGATCGGCCGGCCAAGAACTCCAATTATCGCGGCCGCCAGCAACGGTGCTATCGTCACCAGAAGCAACGCCAATCCACGAATTTGCCGGTGCAGAAATCCCGGCTTCTCCTGGTCCCCATAAATCCTGTGAATTCCTTCCATGAGCAGCCTCATCACTTGCGAACCCGCCAGCAACGTTCCCGTCCATCCCACCAGGGCAAGCTTCCAGGCTTCCGGCCCGCGCTTCACAAGAAACTCGGAAACGATGCTCTGGCTGCCGGGTGGCAGAAACGCGGTGAGGTCCGTGATCAAATCGAGCAGGCTGGTTCTGCCGCCGATCCGGCTTGTCGCAAAGCCCACCATGATGAGCAACGCCGGAAAAAACGCCAGGAACAGATTGAAGGCGATCGCCTGCGAAATCATTGTGCAGCGTGGAAATACGCGGGCCAGCATTCGAAATGTATGTCTGATGAAGGGGGGCATCGACGCCATAGCGCGCCATTATACGCATGGCGGCCTTTTCGACGTAGCCAAGAGTGGTAAATCCGGCCCGGCTGCTTTCTGCAACGCTTCACGCGGCGGCTTATAAATGGCGGTACATCACCAATGCATCGACGAAGCCCAGCCTTGGGTGCTTAAACGCTCCTGGAAGCCGGCCCACAATTTCAAAACCCATACTCTGCCACAGTCGCACCGCGCGCTCATTGCTGCTCACGACAAAATTGAATTGCATCGCCAGAAATCCACGCTCTTTCGCGTGCTGAAGTGAGTATTGGCACATCGTCCGGGCGACGCCGCGTCCGGTCGCCCACGGCGCGGTCATGTATCCGCAATTCGCAACGTGCGCTCCCCCACCCTTCTGATTTGCCCGCAGGTAATACGTCCCTAGAATTTTCCCGTTTTCTTCCGCAACGAAAACTTCATGCCCAGGAGAATTCCAGTACGCAAGAGCGTCCTCGCGACTTATATCCTCCGGCAATGTGTAGGTATCCCCGCCGCGAATCACCGGCTCGAGAATTTTCCAAATCGCATCGGCATCATTGGCCGTTGCTTCCCGTACGAGCATTTCACTTAACATGGTCGCCGCATTCCATACTCCTGCTGTGCGCCTGGGCTAGCCTTCTACATCGTCAGCACCACCCGAAACTCCGCCTTCCCGCTCATCATTCTCGCAAAGGCCTCGTTCGCTTTTTCCAGCGGGTACTTTTCAATCATCGCCTTAACACCCGTTTGCGACGAGAATCTAAGCGTATCTTCCGAATCCATCGCCGACCCGCTCGGCCATCCCTGGATATCGCGGCGAGCCATCAGCAGCGACACCACTGACACTTCCATCGGTTCAAACGGCGCCCCCACAACCAGCAACTTTCCGCCCACGCCAAGCCCGTTGATCAACGCCCCAATCGATTTCGCATTCGGCGCCGTCGCCAAAATCACTTTCGCACCTCCCAGCTTCTGCAGCTCCTCTGCGGGATTCGAGGCGTTCGTATCAATGTAAACCGCCGCGCCCAGCTTCTTCGCCAGCGCCGCATTCTCCGGCCCGCGTCCGATGGCCGCCACGCGATATCCCGCTTTCGCCGCGAACTGAACTCCCAAATGCCCCAATCCGCCAATTCCTTGCACGCCCACCAGGTCCCCCATGGTCGCTCCACTATGGCGAAGCGAATTGAACGTCGTAACGCCCGCGCACAACAGCGGTCCCGCTTCCGCGGCGTCCAGATCCTGCGGCATCCGAGCCAGCGCTTCATGCCTAACCAGCATGTATTCCTGATATCCGCCGTCTCGTGTGAGCCCCGTGATCGCTTCGTTCTTGCAAGTAATAAAATCGCCCCGGCGACACGATTCGCAAACAAAATCGTGCCCGCCGTGCCAACCTGTCCCCACACGATCGCCTTTCTTCCATTCCATCACTCCCGCGCCCAACTCATCCACCACGCCCGAAACTTCGTGCCCCGGTATGCGCGGATACACAAGCCCTGGCCAAAGCCCGTCCTTCACCAAATGGTCGCTGAAACAAACCCCGCAGGCGTGCACCTTGATCCGCACTTCGCCAAACCCCGGCTTCGGTATCTCTCGCTCCTGAATCTCGAAGTCCGCTCCCGGCTTCGTCACTACCGCTACCTTCATCTTTGCCATCATTCTTCTCCTGGTCTTTGCACACACGTCCCCTTCCGACCAACTGAAACTCCCCGCTTTTGATGCACCGCGGCTACGGAGAGTTAGGTAATGAGTTCCAAACACGAGTCGTGGCTTGGTTTCGAAAACCATAGCCCGTGTGGCGCGCTTGCCGCGCCTTTCTCCGCGTCGTACACTCGAACATCACGAAACTAACGCCAAGGAACTGCCTATGACCACTCCCGCAAAGCCTGTGCCATCCGCCATGTCCCGCAGCGAAGAAGTCGTCGCCAAGCACAAAAAATATATCTGGCCGTCCGTCACCAACTACTACCAGAAGCCGCTCGTCGCCGACCACGCCGAGATGCAGCACGTCTGGGACGTCGAAGGTCGCAGGTACCTTGATTTTTTTGGCGGCATCCTCACCGTGTCCGTCGGCCACTGCAATCCCAAAATCACGAGCAAGGTCAATGCCCAGGTCAATAAGCTGCAACACCTATCCACGCTCTATCCCAACGAGCAGATCGTCGCCCTCGCCGAAAAAATCGCGCAAATTACTCCCGGCAATTTGTCGTCGAGTTTCTTCACCAGTTCCGGCAGCGAAGCCGACGAAGCCGCCATCCTCATCGCCCGCATGGCCACAGGAAGCTACGACATCGTTGCGCTCCGCCATGCCTATTCCGGCGGCTCTTCGCTCATGAAATCTGTCACAGCCCACGCGCCCTATCGCAAAGCCGCCGTCATCAGCGTGGGCATCGCGCATGCCATCAATCCCTACTGCTATCGCTGCCCGCTCCACCTCAAATATCCCGAATGCGAAGTCGCCTGCGCCGGCGACGTCGAAAATCTCATTCAGACCGGCACCAGCGGCAGCATCGCCGCTTTCATCGCCGAACCCATCCAGGGCGTCGGCGGCTTCATCACCCCGCCCAAGGAATATTTCAAAATCATTTTCAACATCGTGAAAAAATACGGCGGGCTCTTCATTGCCGACGAAGTCCAAACCGGCTGGGGCCGCACCGGCAAAAAATGGTTCGGCATCGAGCAGTGGGAGGTGACTCCTGACATCATCACCAGCGCTAAAGGCATGGCTAACGGCGTTCCCGTCGGATTGACCGTCACCACTCCAGAAATTGCCGCCGGCTTTCAAGGCCTCAACATCGCCACGTTCGGCGGCAACCCCGTGACCAGCGTCGCCGCCCGCGCCACCATCGAACTGATCGAAGAAGACGACCTTCTCGAAAACGCCCACACCGTCGGCAATTATTTCCGCGCCAAGCTCGAAGAACTTCAGCAAAAGTATCCGCTTATCGGCGACGTCCGCGGCATGGGCCTCATGCAAGCTCTCGAACTCGTCAAAGACCGCAAGACCAAAGAACCCGCACCCGCGCAAACCACGCAAGTCATGGAACGCGCCCGCGACAACGGCCTCCTCATCGGCAAAGGCGGCCTCATGGGCAACGTCCTCCGCCTCGCCCCCATGCTCAACACCACCAAACCCGACGTCGACGAAGCCATCCGCCTCCTCGACAAATCCTTCAGTGAAGTTGTGATGTGATTTGATTCCAGGAATGCAAACAGCCATTGTCACTGCCCTAATTCTTTTCTCGGCGTTTCCGCAAACGGCGCCGTCCGAAAAGAAGGCCGTCTGGAAGCCCGTGCAATTCGCGATCGTCCGCTTCAACGACGAAGCGCCGCAATCGTGGAACATCTACCACTCGGAAAAGCGCGATGCGCTGCTTGTGAAGCTTTGGAAACGCTATCTCTACCTGGACCTAAAAGAAGCCGAAGTTTACGAAGTCGATCCGCAAACCGTGAAGCCGCAGGGCGACAACGTCGAATGGTCGCTCTCCGACCTTCCCAGTGACCCCATCGAAATTTCGGATTGGAAAGTGCGCGACGTCGGCTTGATGGTCCGTCGCGTGCGCTTTCGCTTCGGCAAGACCGGCCACTACCTGGACATTAATTTGCCCCTCAAGCCCGACGGCAAACCCGCCTACTGAGAAAAGAAGCTAACAACTAACAGCCGACAGCTTTCAGGTCAGGTTTTAGCTGTGAGCTGTGAGCCGCCCCTCTCACCGCCGATACACCCCGTAATACCACGGAATCCCAATGGCCCCCGGCTCCACCGCCACCATCACCGTATCCCCAATCTGAAACCGATCGAAGTCATCCGCGTCCACCGCCAAACCCTCGACCCTCTGCCCAGCCCTCCACGAATTCACATGCAATCGCCGGCTCCCCCGCACAATCCCTTTCATATTGAATTTGCTCACCACCACCGTCGGATGATACGCCAGGTTTTTCTGCGAATCGAACCGCCCATTCGCAAAGAGCGCCGCCGCCAGAATCCACGGCAACGGAATGAACCCAGCGTAAATCCGCTTCAACACTTCAATCTCATTGTGCTGCCGCGCACGCCGTTCGAGAATCACTGCAAGTGTCAGCGCCAGGAAAAAGAGCAACCCGAAAAACACCAGCATCAAATCCAAATCCAGTGGAGGATAAATCTGGCTCACGTAAGGAAACGCCAGCGAACCCACCAGAAAAAACGCGGTTCGCGTCACCAGCCGCCGCCGGAACACCAACTCGGCCGCATTCGACGTCAATCCGCAAGAGGGACATTGGTCTGCGATCCGCGGGGAACCGCAATCAAGGCATCTGGTCAAACTCATGCAACCTCAAACGCCGTTTCGAACAAAGGGGCGCACTCAGTTTCACACAGCACAAGCCGCGCGGCCCCCTGCGCGCCGCTGCTCCCATAGTATAAGACGAGCTTACAAACCTGTGTTGGAGAGAGAAGCTAGAAGATCCTGGTACTGTTGTTCGTGCTGTCCATCGGCCAGCGTCACGGACACGCCCATGCCGAGTCCCGGCTCGATACGTTTCACCGAACAATCGACTTTCACGCGTTTGTCCAATACCAGATGCGCCGTAAATCCCGCTCCAATCCACAAAGGATCGGTCGATTCGATGAACATGCCGTTTGAGCTGATGTCGCGCGTGCTTGCGCGCAAGACTGCCGAACCCCATTCGATCTCGAGGTTGGCGCGAAACGAGTAGCGCGGCGCCCAGCGGCGGTCGGAACGCCGGGACGTTGGGTCCCCACTGCCCATGGACTTGGTACACCCCCGTGACAAGGATCCCAAGCTGCGGCGCGCGGGAGAACCCGCCGCTCAATTCTCTTAAGCATACGCCTGGTTCGAGCACACCCATACGACGCCGGAAAGTGATGTTTTGTTCCCGGCAATCCAGATCGCACCGCTGGCCACACCCCCTCGAGAGTGAGTTCCAACCTATGGGTTTAGGGACACCGCTTAATCTGGATTAGACGCGGATGGCGGCCCGGCGTTACTTTCTTTTCTCTCCGATTTTTCTCCCGTGCGAATCCGCCGTTGCACTTCCGCTTGCAAATACTTGCGCAGGCTCTCTGAGACGATTCCCGGCGAAGCCAGTTCCCGCAAATCAGATACAGTCAGGTCCGGCAAGTACGCCAGCACCGTGGCCAGCGGCGACAGTGGATGCCGCACCAGCGCCAGCCGCACGTTGTAGGTAATCGACCATTTTCGGTGACGCGCGATCTCGCGCACCACCACCGGCGGCAACTTTTCTCGCGAAAGAACTTTCAGCACCTGCGCTTCCGTCAAATACGCGTTGTCCAGCACTATGCTGACGATTTGCGCGTGCCCTTCCGTCAACAGCGCCCCAGCCAGACGTGCAGGCCCGCGCCGCGCCAATGTGATTTTCTGCCCAAGCGGAAGCTGTGGCAGCCGCGAAGCCAGCTGGTCCTCCGCATTCCGCTTCAACTCCGTCGGAATCCCCGGCAGAAGCGTCAGTTGCACCAAGTCCATCAAGTAAAGATCGCGCAGCAATCGCAGTGTCACGAGCCGCGGCGTCCGTGGATGAAATGCCAGCGCCTTCTTCACTCGGTAACTCTTCAAAAGCGGCTTACGCCGCGCCACTTCCTCAAGAATTTCTCCCGGCAGATTCTTTCGCTCTAGCAAAATACAGAGCTGCGTTTCTTCCAGCGACGGATTATCCAGCAGCGACAGCAGCACCTCCGCGTCCGGATGGTGCAGCAAAGCCGTCAGCTCATCGCCGGTTGCGGCCAACGCGCGCTCCCGCGTTTTGTCCACCGTGGCCATCTCAATTCCCTGCAATGCTCCCTGAACTCAGCAATCCCAACGCCAGCCGCGCCGCCGCTTCCGCCGCAGAAATCCGCAGCCCGCCAATCTCCGCCTGCGGAAACGCATTCTTCAATCGCTCATCCAGCTGCGCTTCCAAATACTTCGACCGCCCCATCATCCCGCCCGTCTTCGCAATAAAAAACCGCGTCCCTCGCAAATGCAATCGCTCCCCAAGATTTTCCGTCAGCGAAGCTAAATCAAACGCCGCCGCTCGCAATATCCCCCGCGCCGCATTCCTCGCCGCGGTCTCCGCCGCACTTTCCGTCGGACTCTCCAGCCAATCCGCCACCAGCGCCACCGTCGCAAACAATCGCGGAAACACTTCATCCGAAGCCGCCTGCGCTCGCGCCTTTACCTCCGGCCAGTCTGCACAACCTAATTCGCGCAACAGCCGCTGCCCCAGCAGCGCATCCGCTCCCGTCCGATCATTCTCATGCATCACCGTCAAAACGGCGCGCCGGCCCACATCGTAAGCGCTGCCCTCATCCCCAATTTGCGAACCGTATCCGCCCGCGCGCGCCGTTTCGCCCGACGCATTCCGCCCGACGGCAAACGAACCCGTCCCTGCTAACAACACAATCGCCGGTCCGTCGCCCGTCGCCGCCAACGCGAGATCGAGATCAGTGCGAACCTGCACCTCCGCTTCCGCAAATTCCACCGCAAGCAGCGCGCGAATCTTTTCCGCGGACTCGGGAGGGCCCGCTCCCGCAAGCCCAGCGCAAACCGCGGCCGCTTTTGAATCGGCGGGCAGCTTGGCTTGCGCGATAGCCTGCCGCGCCGCATCCCTAATCGAAGCCAACGCCGCCCCAAATCCTACGCGCAACGGATTCGATGGCCCGCCCATCGACCGCGCCAACACGGTCCCGGCCTCATCCATCAACACACAATCCGTCTTCGTTCCGCCACCATCAAATCCCAATACAAATCGCATACAAAAAGTCTAAGCGAGAATCCCACGCAATGCATCCGCGCAACAAATCAGCGTGCGCAATCATGCGCCCTGTCCTTTGGACTGGCACTCCGCTCTCAATGTGAAATTCCGATTGGCGGCCGCACCCGCTCTTCACACGCATTCCTTGACCTCCGTGCACCCTGCCACTATTCTCGGTTCTCTTTCAACCACTCATGCGCATCCACCCACTCGACCTGGCCATCGTCATCGCCTATCTTCTCGGCGTAACCGCGCTCGGCATGCATTTCCGCCGCTCCAAAAAATCCATCGTCGCTAGCAAAAGCGACCGCGACTCCGTCTCTCTCGACTATTTTCTCGGCGGCCGCACCGCTCCCTGGTGGGCGCTTGCCCTCTCCATCGTCGCCACGGAAACTTCCACGCTCACCATCATCGGCACCCCCGCCATCGCCTACTCCACCAACCTCACTTTCCTCCAACTCGTCTTCGGCTATCTCATCGGCCGCATCCTCATCGTTCTACTCCTCCTCCCCGGCTACTTCCGCGGCCAATTCCTTACCGCCTACGCCCTCATCGAGAAACGCTTCGGCGAAAAAATGCGCGCCGTCGCCGCCAGCACTTTTCTCATCACGCGCGCCATCGCCGAAGGCGTCCGCGTCTCCGCCATCGCGCTCGTCGTCAGCGTTGTCCTCGGCACTTCAGAGCACCTGGCCATCGTCATCGTCATCGCCCTCACCATCCTTTACACCTTCGAAGGCGGCATGACCGCCGTCATCTGGACCGACGTCGCCCAACTTCTCCTCTATCTCACCGGCAGCGCCGTCACCTTCTGGGTTCTCCTCCACCGCATCCCCGGCGGATGGACCGAAGTCGCCCAAGTCGCCGCTGCCGCCGGCCACAAACTCCAAGTCTTTGATTTTTCTTTCAACATCGCCACCAAATACACTTTCTGGTCCGGCCTCATCGGCGGCGCATTCCTCACCATGGCCAGCCACGGCACCGACCAAACCATCGTCCAGCGCCTTCTCGCCGCCCGCAACGAAAACGACTCCCGCCGCGCCCTCTTAACCAGCGGCGTCATCATCCTCATCCAATTCACAGTTTTTCTTTTGATCGGCGTTCTGCTCTTCGTCTTCGCGCAACACTCCCCGCTGCTCGCCACAGGCGAGCGCACCGATCGCATCCTTCCGCTCTTCCTCGTCCGCGAAATGCCCACCGGTCTCGCCGGCCTCCTTCTCGCCTCGATCGTCGCCGTGGCCATGTCCAACGCCAGCGGCTCTCTCAACTCCCTCGCCGCCAGCAGCGTTCTCGACTTCTCCAAACTCCGCGGCCATTCCACCGACCCCGTGAAATTTCTCCGCCTCTCCCGCCGCATGACCCTCGTCTGGGGCCTTATCCTCATGGCTTTCGGATTCGTAAAATGGGGCCCGCTCCTCGAAGCAGGCCTCACCGTCGCCTCTCTCCCCTTCGGAAGCCTCCTCGGCCTCTTCCTCCTCGGCACTCTCGACCGCCGTGCCACCGCCACCGGCGCACTTATCGGTATGTTTGCCGGCCTCGCCACCGTACTTTGCATTTGGCAATTCACCCCCATTGCGTATACATGGTACGTGCTCATCGGCAGCCTAACGACGTTCGCAGTAGGTGCCGCTGTGAGCCGCATCCATCCAGCAGGAGAAGTTGCGAATGCCTAGCCGCATCGCGCGCCGTTTCCAATTTGTAGGGGCACGATTCATCGTGCCCAACGGTCGACCCGAAAGCACCACATGAAACCCTCGCCCAAATCTCTATGACCGAAACTCTCTCTTCCACGGATCACGCAACACGGGCCACGGGCCACGGCTCTCCCCGCCTCGATCTCGTTCGTGGCCTCGGCGCCTGGGCCTCCGGCGCCATAGTTGTCGGCACCATGATCGGCACCGGCATCTTCCTCAAGCCCGCCGAAATGGCCCGCGAAGGCCGCACCGTCTCGGTCGTTTTCGCTGCCTGGATCGTCGGCGCGATCCTCTCCCTCTTCGGCGCTCTCTCCTTCGCCGAACTCGGCGCCGCCATCCCCGAAGCTGGCGGCGAGTATGCCTACCTCCGCCGCGGTTTCGGCCCCACCTGGGGTTTTCTCTTTGGTTGGACCCATTCCATCGTCGGCCGTCCAAGCTCGCTCGCTTCCATCGCGGCCGGACTCATGCGTTTTCTCAGCTTCCTGATTCCCGCCGTCGCCGCGCCCATCTTCACCATCCACATCGCCATCCCCGGCCTTACCGGATGGATCAAGCCCTACGACTTCGTTTTCACCTGGGCGCAGCCTCTTGCCGTTTTCTGGCTTGTGCTCATGACCGGCATCAACTATCTCGGCGTGCGTCTCGGCGGCGCCGTCCAGGTTTTTCTCACCGCCATAAAAATAATCTCTGTCGTCATCGTGATTGGCGTCGCGTTTTTCGCCCCGGCCGCCGCGCCCCACGCCCCCGATCCCCTGTGGCCCTCCGCGCTCAACGGCGGCGTCCTCAGCGCGTTCCTCGCCGCTCTGGCTGCGGCTCTCTGGGCCTATGATGGTTGGGAAGACTTAAATCTCGTCGGCTCGGAAGTGGAAAATCCGCAGCGTAATTTTCCGCGCGCGCTTGTCGGTGGTGTCTCGCTCGTCGCGCTGATCTACTTTCTCTTCAGTGCCGCATGCCTGAAAGTTCTTCCGTTTGACGTTGTCGCCGCCTCGCCACACATTGCATCCGACGTTGTTCAACACGTCGCCGGCCCCATCGCTGGCGCCTGGATCACCGTGGCCATGGTCATCAGCGCCCTCGGCTCGATGAACTCTTCCGTCCTCAGCGGCGCTCGTCCTACGTACGCCATGGCTCGCGACGGCATCTTCTTCAAAATCGCCGATGGCGTTCATCCAAAATATCGCACGCCCGGTCGCGCCCTGATTTTTCAAGGCGTTCTCACCAGCTTGATGGCTCTGACGGGAACTTTTGAAGAACTAACCAATCTCTTTATTTTTGCTGGATGGATTTTTTACGGCCTCGCCGTTGTCGCTCTCTTCCGCCTGCGCGTCACCGAACCCAACATGCCCCGCCCCTACCGCTGCTGGGGCTATCCCTGGGTTCCGGGCCTCTTCGTCGCCGGCGCACTCGCCCTCACGTTCAACATCTGGCTCGACCGCCCCGGCCGCTCTTCCATTGGCCTGCTACTAATGTTCGCCGGCCTCCCCTTCTACCGCCATTGGAGCCGAAAGTCGCATGCTCTGCCATCGTAGCTAATCATTCTCAGAAACCTGCTCACGTTGAAATGAATTTTTCCGTTTGTAGGAGCGCAGCACGCTGCGCCCGATTGAGCAACATTGTTACGCTGAAGCAGGCCGGCGGGATCTCAAGAGTTGTACCGGAAGCCCACCTGCAAGCAAGGCTATGCCTGGCAGCACTAGCCACGCCGCCAAACTCATAAACAAGCCGCTGATCATGATGTTGTGGGCGACGTGATCGTCGAGGATCAGCACCACGGGAAACACAATCAGGAAAAAACCCAAATGCGGCAGCACCGGAAAAACGATCGAAAGAAATATCGCGCGTCGAGGCGCGCCTGCCCGACCCGCCAAGTAGGCCGCCATGGCTCCAATGGGAATCAACGACAGCAGCCACGGCAGATAAATCACGGCCACCGGAGCACTCAACTGCGAGCCGTGTGCACTCACAATCAAGGGCCTGGCACCCAGGAACTCATTGGCCATAAGCAGCATCATCGAAAGAAAGAGCGCCACAAACCCGGGCAACCACCATTGCCTCACTCGATTTGTCGTCATGTTCTCCTCCTTGTGGGCGATTTGAATTCTTCGCCGCAGATCCTGCCAATCGGAAACTTGCAGCAGAGTGCGAGTGACGGCGGCCTCTTCCGAAAATCCTTGCCGCCGTAACTCCTCGAAAGTCTCTTCGAGATGCGCCGCGAGTTCCGCGATCACTTCGCGCCTCTCTCCCGCTTCGAGAGAGAGTCCCGCGAGTTCTTGGCCGACGAGCGCTTCCCAATTCCGCATCGTTGCCGCGCTAACCAATCGCCGTGTTCCGCGACGCTGGCCGGGTGCTCAACAACATGTGCGCGAGAAAACCGCCCACCAGCAGAGCGGCCGCCGGAACCAAGATCCACCCGATCCCATCCCTAAGAAGAGCGGTTGCTACAGCACTGAAATCGACCGGTCTTCCGATAATTCTTTCGAATACCAAGCCTATTGGAAACATGAGGAGGTACGCGGTGGTGATCGCAAGGGCAGGAAAAACGCTGGCAAAAAGCATGATTCCCCGCGAACCGCCAGCCCGGGACGAGACGTAGGCTCCCAGCGCTCCGAAGAAAGGAAGCGAGATTAGCCATGGCATATACAAAAGAATCGTGTTCGTGCCACTCGAGACAATGCGGGGTTGCCATCCAAGCCTCTGAAGTGCCGCCAGGAAAAGCATGGAGAGTATCAGCGAAAGAAACCCGGGGATCCAAAGCTGCCGCAATCGTTTCTGCATGATGAACTCCTTCCTCTTTACCGCAAGAATTTTGCGCCGCAAATCCCGCCAATCTCCGGCGTTCGCCAGAGCCCGCCGCACCGCTTCTTCTTCCGCCATTCCCTGTCGCAGCATCTCCTCGCAAACGTCTTCGAGATGCGCCGCGACTTCTGCGATTATCTCGGTCCGTTCTTCCGGCTCCAGCGCCAGGCTTCCGAGCCGCTCTTTTACAAGCCCTTGCCAATCACGCATGCGACACCTTCGTCAGCCGCCGCAAAGCGCGGAAGAGTTCATCCCATTCCTTGCGAATGGGCGACAGCTTTTTCTTTCCTTGAGAAGTGAGTCGGTAGCATCGCCGCCGGCGGCCCGTGTCGCTCGTTTCCCAGGCTCCGCGCACCCAGCCTCGCTTCTCCAGCCGGTACAGTAGCGGATAAAGCGATGCGAGCGTAAATCGGAGCGCTCCGTGCGTTTGCTCCTCAATGCGCCGCGCCATCTCGTACCCATGCATCGGCCCCTCTTCGAGCACGCTCAACACTGCCAATTCCGCCGTCCCCCGCTTAATCCCTGGTGCAATCATTTGGCCGCTCCCTATATATAGGATTCTTATATATAGAAAGCAGTTTTGTCAACTGTACCGAAGGCCAGTTGGATGGCGAAGGAACTGTAGGGGCGGAGCTTGCCCCGCCCGCTCTGCTCTAACTAGGCGGAAGCTGCTCGGAAGGACGATGGAAATGCGGTTACAGGCCCCGCATGGATGGGCAGCGTAACGCTCTCTGCCTCTGGGCTGACCAAGACTTCTGGGTGCAGAATCTTGGCCAGCGCTTCGATGCCGCTGATCAGCCGCGGTCCCGGCCGCGAAAAATACCCGATGGCTTCCATCGCATAGACTCTCGAATTACGCACCGCCGGAATCGAGTCCCACTCCTCGGGAAAATGCATTCGGCGGTATTCATCGCGCGCCTGCTGCGCGCTGTAGCCACACTGCGCAATGAATAGAATTTCTGGCGCGGCATCCATCACATCCTCGGCGGTAATCCGGAAAGAAGGCGTCCGCTTCTTGCCGAGCACATCTTTCCCGCCGGCAACCTCGATCATTTCCGGCACCCAATGCCCCGCCACATAAAACGGTTCCAGCCATTCCAGAACCGCCACGCTTGGCCTATGCTCCATCGCCTCAAGCTGCTGTTCCAACTCGCCGAGCCGCGTTCCAATTTTCTTCAGTAGTGCTTCCGCCTCGTGCCCGCGGCAAGTCGCTTCGCCCACCCACAAAATGTCGCGCCACACATCGCCCAGATCCTGGGGATTCAAGCACAGAACTTCCGGCAGCTGCGGAAAACGCGCCAAGGTCGTAGCTAAGTCATTCGGCGACGCCGCGCAAACCTGGCACAAATCCTGCGTAATAATTAAATCCGGCGCCAATTCCGCCAGCGCTTCGGCATCCACGGAATAAAGGCTCTCGCCGCGCGAAACATACTCACGCACCAGCCGGTCAATTTCGGAGGGAGACGCGTCGTGCGGCAGCCGCGAGTGAATCACCACGCGCTTGGCACGCGCCCGCGCCGGAAAGTCGCACTCATGGCTAACGCCAACAACTTCCTTGTCGAATCCCAGAGCAAAAAGTATTTCCGTAGCCGAAGGCAGGAGAGACACGATACGCATGGGCTGACTCTACCACAAAGCCACGATACAGACGTCGAACAATAAAATGTTCAACGAACGAAACTGAGTCACTTGTAGAGAAAATATTTGCGGCGCGTTGCGTCGAAATTCGCGAGGTCTGTCGACCAGCTTGCCACGATTTGTTCCGGCGAGACGCCGGCTTGAAGCTGACGTATGGTTTCTGCGTTGCCGATGAGCAAGAGTAATTTCGCCGGATCAAATTTTGCAGAATAGAGCTTTTGCAGAATGACCGCGATCTCTAATCCTGTGCGCACGGAACGCACCGCGGCGCGATCCGTGATGCGGATGCCCACGCCGCCGCAGCGCTGCCCTGCATAAAGTCCTGACACGGGAATGAAAGGCTGATCGGTGAATCGCAGACCCGGTTGATGCAAGGCATTCAACTTGTCCGCCACGGCCATCCCATCCATCCATGGCGCGCCGAATTCCTCGAAGGGCGCTTCTGTTCCACGCCCCACCGAGACGCCCGCGTTCTGCAGAATCTCGATCCCCGGATAGACAATCGACCCCTTCACCGTACGCAAATTCGGCGACGGAGGCACCCAGCGAATCCCAGTGCTCTCGAAAAAATAATTGCGATGCCAGTTTTTCATCGCAATCACGTGCAAGTCGCTCCCGATGTGATTTTCCGCGTTCAAAAACTGCGCCAGCTCGCCGATGGTGAGCCCGTAACGAATGGGCAGCGGGAAATAGCCGACAATACTCGTCTTGTCCGAATCCAGCATCGGCCCTTCAATGACATCGCCGCCGAGCAAATTGGGCCGGTCCAGCACGTAAAACGCGATGCCGTGTTTCGCGGCCTCTTCCATGCAGTACGCCATCGTCGCGGTGTACGTATAAAACCGCACGCCAGCGTCCTGCACATCGAAAACAAGCGTATCGATGCCCGCAAGCATTTCGTCCGTCGGCCGCAGCGACTCGCCGTATAAACTGTACGTTGGCAGCCCGGTGGTCGGGTCTTTCGACGACGCAAATTTTTCGTCGGCCTTCCCCGCGATCCCGTGCTCCGGGCTGAAGAGCGCCACAAGCTGCATACCCGGCGCGTGAAAAAACAGTTCAATGCTCGAGCGCCCCTGCGCGTCGAGGCCGGTATGATTTGTGATCAGCCCCACATGCTTTCCACGCAGAGGCGCGAATTTCTCGGCTTCGAGAACGTCGAGCCCCGTTTGCACGCGTCCTGGCCGCCCCGATTTTTTCTGGGCCGCGCGCGCCGGAGCGCCGAACGTCACCGCCGCAACGAGGAGGAACAAAGCTACACGGCTTCTTCGACGGCTTCGTTCTATCTGTCGTTGGCTCAAAGCATTCCCTCCGGCTGCGCGCACCAATGATATTCTGGAACGCTTCGTTCGGCGCTTCGTTGTGAGCCTCAAGTGCGTGTGTTATATACAGTCGCAGGGGCAGCGCGTCAACCGGGAGACCCACATCTGATGAAAGGACGCGGTACTGGCGTTCTGCTTCTCGTTCCTTGCAGTTTGTTCCTTCTTCCTATGGCCCACACGACTCGCAGTCAAAACCAATCTTCCTCCGAGCCCTCCAACTCTTCGACGCCTTCTTCTTCCACAAAAGATGCATCGACCGCGAAGAAAAGTGGCGCAACGTCGAAATCCAACCCCAAATTATCTCCAGCCGCCGCGCAATGGGTGGAATCGACACTCGGCAAAATGACGCTCGACGAAAAAGTCGGGCAAGTTATTTTCGCAACGTATCACGGCACCTTCACCGCGACCGACGCACCCGCCTACGCCGACATGATGCGCGACGTCGAAAAACTTCACGTCGGCGGTTTCATCAACATCACGCAAAGCTCGCCGCTCGGCATCGTAAAAAGCCAGGCGTATCCCACCGCCGTCCTCACAAATCAGCTACAAGCAAAATCAAAGCTCCCACTGCTCGTCGGCGCCGATTTCGAGCGCGGCACGGCCATGCGCCTCGACGAAGGCACATCGTTTCCAACCGCGATGGCGCTCGCCGCCGCCGGCAATCCCAAAGATGCCTACACCATGGGCAAAATCACAGCGCTGGAAGCGCGCGCTGTCGGCATCCACTGGATTTATGCTCCCGACTCCGACGTCAACAACAATCCCAACAATCCCATCATCAATACGCGTTCCTTCGGAGAAGACCCGCAAAAAGTCGCTGAGTACGTGACGCAGTTCGTGCGCGGCGTGCAAGAAAATGGTGGCCTCGCAACCGCAAAACATTTTCCCGGCCACGGCGACACCGCCGCGGATTCGCACATCGATCTTCCGGTCATTCACGCGGATCGCGAGCGTCTCGAGAAATTGGAACTAGTGCCCTTTCGCGCCGCTATCGCTGCCGGCGCCGACAGCGTGATGACCGGACACTTGTCGATCCCCGCGCTGGAGACGGATGCGAACACGCCTGCAACACTTTCCTCAAATATCCTGACAGGACTTCTCCGCAAAGAGCTCGGGTATCAGGGATTGATCGTCACCGATGCGATGGACATGGGCGGAATCACGGTTCGCTACGCCCCCGGTGAAGCGGCAGTGCGCGCGTTCGTGGCGGGAGCGGATGCGCTGTTGATGCCTCCCGTTCCGGATGCGGCGGTCGATGCGTTGAAGGACGCAGTGAAGTCCGGGCGCATTTCGCGCGAGCGACTCGATGCTTCGGTGCGGCGGATCTTGCAAGCGAAGGCGCGGATCGGACTGTACAACGAGCGCTTGGTCGACGTGAATGCACTGAACAAACACTTCGGCAAGGTGGATTGGCAGCGCGAAGCACAGGAGATTTCGGATCGCGGCGTGACGTTGCTGCGCGACACGGCGCATCGCTTGCCGCTCGATGGCACGAAGCCGACTCGGGCGCTGCTGGTTGCGCTTTACGCCGATCCGGAACCGTATCCTGGCGAAGATCTGGAGCGCGAACTGCGTGCGCGCGTGGATTCGGTGACGACGCTGCGCGCGGACACGCGATTTGTGAAAGCGGACAATTTGAAATTGCCTTCGCCGGACACTTACGACCTCGCGATACTCGCGTTCTTTGTGAGGGTGAGCGACCGCAAGGGGAACGTGGACATTCCGGCGGAGCAGGCGGCGCTGGCGGAAAAAGTTTACAAGAACGGAAAGCCGGTAGTAACGATCGGACTCGGCAGTCCGTATCTTGTCGAACATTTTCCGCAGGCGGAGACCTGGCTGGCGGCGTTCGGGATCAGCGACGTGGCGCAGATCTCCGTGGCGCGCGCGCTGTTCGGGCAGATTGCGGTGCGCGGGAAATTGCCGGTGACGGTGCCGGGCGTGGAGATGAAGGCGGGATTTGGCATCGAGCTGGCGGCGAATGCGATGACCGTGCAGGCAATGGACGTGCGCGCGGAGGCACAGTTGCAGCCGGCTTTTGACGTGATCGAACGCGCGATTGCGGACAAAGCGTTTCCTGGCGCTACGCTTGCAGTTGGGTATCGCGGACGCGTGGCGCTGCATGCGTTTGGCAAGCTGAGCTACGAGGCGAAAGCACCGCAAGTGAATGTACGCACGATGTACGACGTGGCGTCGCTGACGAAGGTGATTGTGACGACGACGCTCGTGGAAAAACTGGTCGAAGGCGATTTCAAATCGCCGCTGCAACTGGACGCGCCGATCGAGCGGTATTTGCCGGAGTGGACGGCGGGGCGCGAGCCGCAAAAAGGATTGAAAGACCACTCTCACGAAAATCCGCAAGAGATGGAATGGCGGCATCGCGTGACGGTGCGGCATTTGATGACGCATACGTCGGGATTGCCGGCGTTCAAGGAGTATTGGCGGACTTCAACCGGAAAACCGGACACGTTGAAAATGATTTTTGCGGAGCCGCTCGAATATGAGCCGGGTACGAAGATGATTTACTCCGACCTGGGAATTATTTTGATGGCGGAGATTATCCAGCGCTTGACGGGACGGACGCTCGACGACCTCGCGAAAGAATATATTTTCTCGCCGTTGGCAATGAACGACTCGATGTACAAGCCGCCGAAAAAACTTTGGCCGTCGATTGCGCCCACGGAATTCGATGCGAATTTCCGCAAACGGCTAGTGCAGGGCGAAGTCCACGACGAAAATGCGTTCGCGATTGGCGGCGTTTCGGGTCACGCTGGAGTGTTCAGCACGGCGCCGGATTTGGCGGCGTTTTGCCAGATGCTGCTGAACGGAGGCGTTTACGCGCATCAAAGAATTCTGCGGCGCACGACGCTGGCACAGTTCACGGTACCGCAGCAGCTTTCCGGCGGGACGAGGACGCTGGGCTGGGTGGTGCCGACGGAAGGCAGCTCGAGCGGGCACTACTTTTCGGCGCACAGTTTTGGCCATACCGGATTTACCGGGACGACGATTTGGATCGATCCGGACCGGCAACTGTTTGTTGTGCTGCTAACGAATCGCGTTAACCCCACGCGCGAGAACCACAAAATCGCCGAAGTGCGACCGGCGGTGCACGACGCGGTGATGCAGGCACTTGGATTTGCGACGGCGACGGCGGCCCCGAAGTGAACTGAGCAAGCGGAATGCGTCTGGTTATTTCCTAGAATACCCTCCCCCCTGCTTTGTGTAAGTGTTGCTGATAAAGGACTTAGTGTGCGTGTAAGTGTTTTGGAAACATAGGCTTGCGGAGCGTGGCGTAAGTGTTGATTTTAAAAGAGTTTTCCGTCTACGCGTAAACGGTAGTTGTGGTCGAAGTGGACAGCGTAGGGGCCGCGGTTGGGTGTGGCCGGTCGGGGTTGCGGACGCGGCGGCCCAGGCGGAATGACGTTTTCGGGTTGGCTAGTTTGGGTGTCGGGTTGGTTGGTGGATGAGGACGGTTGAGGCGTGAGAGTGGCGTGGTTCGTTGCGGGCGCGGCGGATTGTGCGGGAGTTGAGCTGGGGCGGGCTGGAAACAGCTCACGGGCCACAGAGAGGGCTGCTTCGACGTTGGCAGGCGAGGGTCGATCCGCACTTGGCGGTTGTGGCCTCGCTGGTGCGGACTGTTGTGGACGCTATGGGGTCTGCGATGAGGAAGCGTTAGGTTGCTGGGGTTGGGGTTGGGGTTGGGGTTGGGTGCGCTGGGGCTGAGGCGGTTGGGGTTGTTGCGGTTCGGGTTTGGCCTCGTCGCTGGCATCGTCGTCGGGGTCGGGCGGGAAAAGGTAGTCGTGGTTGGCGTTTGACGGAGTGGCGGAGGGTTTTGCGCCAACCTTCGGTGCCGAAGGCGTTGGCGTATTCGCGTTGAGAGATGTGAATGGACTGGGCGAGGGTTTGGCACATGTAAGCAACGGTGCGGGCGAGCCTGGGCTTTATATCGCCGCGGATAACGGCGGGGATGAGGTGGGATAGGGCGGAGCTGAGATCGCAGGCAGAGAGGTAGTCGCCAGAAAAGAAATAGGCGAGGTCCTCGCTGAGTGTTTCCGCGGCTTGGGCGCGGGATTCCTTTTGGGCATGGTAGAAACAGAAATGAGGATGGTTGCCGGAGCGAGGGGTGCGGCAACGGCGGCCATCTTCGTACGTGAACAGACAGAGGGATACGCGGTCCTTGGCAGTTAGCGAAGGCATGGGAGTCTCCTTGATTTAGTTTTGAGATTTGCGATTTTTGACAGGTGAAGAGCGGTCATCCTCGGAAGGATGACCCTACAACTGGAAACAAAAACGCCGGCAAGATGCCGGCGGTACAACATGGGACTAAAACAGAAACGCCTCGCGGCGGGCGAGGCGCAGTACTGAACGATAAGATTGTACCACAAAGACAATAAGAGACAAATAAAAAATTCGGGACAGAAGCAAGACGAGGGAAAAATACGGACAAAGGGAAGACGAGGAAAAAACCGGCGGGTTCAAACCGAAGGTTGCGGCGCTAGCGAAGGTTGCTGAGAGTGGGCGCTAACTCGCGGTGCGAGATCGCGCGGGCGCGGCAACGGCTAGGCTTCCCCTTGAAAAGAGCAGGGCTCTAATTTTGGGAATTAGAGCAGCACCCCCTGAAAACTTTGAGTGTGTTAGTGCCCTTCGAATCGGCCATTCAGAGGGGACAAGACTTTTATCACACGGGGTTCTAGTCGTTATGACGCGGATTCTAGACGCCTGCGGCCACCACGTTGCCGGGAGGGGCAGTTTGTGCTTCGAGATTGGCAAGCTCTTTTCGGAAGCTTAAGTGGCGCAATCGCGTCAATTCGACTAAGGGCCGCCAGGCGGCGTGCACCAAGTGATGCTTGATGAGCAGATGCCAAAACCGGTTGGAACGCTTGTAGAGGTAAGACATGGCCAAGTAAGGGGCAGCAGCGCGCCAATCTTCGGGCCGGCGGCGCCAAATCGAAGCGTGAGAGAAAAGCCGCTCGTAGATCCAGCCGTAACCTTGCTCCAATTCCTCCGGCGACATGTGTTTTGGGCGAAATACGGCATGAGCCGTATCGTAAAGAGTCCAGTTGCGGTGCAGCAAGCGTCCCGCCGCTTCCATTTGCTTGAACAGTGGAGTGGCAGGATACGGCGTGAGAATGTGAAACGTTGCGCATTCCAGGCGGTTCTCTTCGATCCATTCGGCCGTGCGAGCGAAAACATCTTTGGTGTCGTGATCGAATCCCAAGACGAAGGAACTGTTGACCTGGATTCCGTTCTCGTGCAGCAAGCGCACGCGGCGCACATACTCGGCTGTCTTGGGCGTCTTCTTCCGGGCGTCGGCGAGGTTTTGATCCGACAGCGACTCGAGGCCGACGAATACGCCGGTACAGCCCGCAAGGGCCATGGTCCTGACCAGACGTGGATCGTCAGTGACATCGATGGAGACAGCGGCACTCCAGATTTTATTCAGCGGTTTGAGAGCAAGGCACAAGCTGCGGAGATACTCCCGGTTGGAGCCGAGGTTATTGTCGATGAAGACGCCATACGGCTGATCATCGGCTGCGAACTCCGCGGCAATCTGGCGGGGATCTCGCATGCGATACGGCATGCGCAAACCGTCGGTTGACAGGTAGCAGAAGCCACATCGATTGTGACAACCGCGTGTCGCAATCAGACTGGTAGTCGTGAGAAAACTCTGACGCGGCAGAATAGAGCGCCGTGGAGCGGGATCGTCACGATAGTTGTTTTCGTAGGCTGCTACATATCTTGATTTTAGATGGCCCGACTCGACATCGGCCAGGATGCGCGGCCAAAGCTGGACGCCATCGCCGATAGCGAGCGCATCGGCGTGTGGGGCGCACTCTTCGGGACACGAGAGCACATGCAGACCTCCGAGGACGACCTTGCTTCCGCGGGTTCGGTACCAGCGCGCAAGCTCGAAAGCGCGCTTCGCGAAGGTCAGGTGGACGGTAATCCCAACCAGCTGCGGCATGGGCCGAAAGGGGGGCCGGCCATCCAGCAGGTTTTCGTCCCAATAACGTACGAGCCAGTTCTTCGGAGTGGTCGCGGCGAAGCTCGTGAGAGCGAGAGTGGGAGTGAGCATGTGTTTGCCGAAGCTGGCGTTCGGGTCTTTGGGGTAGAAGGGATTGATCAGCAGGGCGTAGCGGGGGTGCAAAGGACCAAGGGAGGCAGCGGGATCGAGGAGCGCCGGGGTGGTCATCTCGGGAGGAAGCCAGAGGAGACGAGGGGGTTTGCGAAAGGGGGCAGGAGGAGCGCTCATGGAGTCTAGTTTATTCTGCAAAGTACTTTGTGTCAATGGCGGGAGCATAAAAGTGGGTCAAACGGAATATCAGGCTTCGGGACTCAGTTCCCTTTCCAAGTCTTGGGTGGCTTGGGCTAGGTCGGCGGGTTTGCCGAGGTCGCGCCAGTAGGAGGAGTCGTGGCGGAAGGCGAGGATTTTCTCGCCGCGGGAGGAGAGGCGGAGGTAGGAGTCGATTATGGAGAAGACGGGGGCTGATTCGGTGAGTTGGGGGAGGAGGCGTGGAGAGAGGATGTGGATGCCGGAGAAGGCTAGGGGGAGTAACGGAGAGAGATTTTGGGATTGAGGAAGTGGCGAGTGGGGGTCATGCGCATCGGGGAGCGGAGAAGAGAGATTTCTCGCTTCGCTCGAAATGACGGAGGGATGGGGGCTCGAAGTGACGGTGGAGGGAGCCTGCGAAATGAGAGTGTCTTGGTTGATGGCAGTGCCTGGGTTGTAGATGCGGCGGCCGAAGAGTTGGAGTTGGTCGTTGAAGAGGAGTTGGCGAGAAGAGGGGCGGGATTGGACGGCGAGGGTGGCGAGGGCTTGATGGTCTTCGTGGAATTGGAGCATGGCGGCGAGGTCGATGGTGCTGAGGACGTCGACGTTGTGGAGGACGAAGGGGTCGTCGTTGAGGCGGGAGCTGGAGCCGGCGGAATTTTCCTGGAAAAACCAGGAGGCTTTTTTTAGGCCGCCGCCGGTGTCCAGGAGTTGGTCGTCTTCGCGGGAGATTTCGATGCGCATGTTGAAATTGTTTTTGGATTGGAGGTAGTCGACGACCATTTGAGCGTGGTGGTGGACGTTGATGATGGCTTCGGTTACGCCGAAGGTTTGGAGGCGGGTCAGGGTGATTTCGAGGAGGGTGCGGCCGTTTAGCTCGACCAGGGCTTTGGGGCGGGTGTCGGTGAGGGGGCGGAGGCGGGTGCCGAGGCCGGCGGCCAGGATCATGGCTTTCATTTGCGGAGATTCTCGAGGCCGAGGTGGCGCAGTTGGACTTCGATGGCGGGCTTGGTGCGGAGGCGTTTGGCTAGTTGTTCGGCGAGGAAGACGGAGCGGTGTTGGCCGCCGGTGCAGCCGAAGCTGACCATGAGATTCTTGAAGCCGCGGGATTGGTAACTGGCGATGGTGGCGTCGACGAGGCTCAGGACGCTGGCGAAATATTGGTGGACGGATTCTTGTTGGTTGAGATAGTCGATCACGGGAGCATCCTGGCCCGTTAGCGATTTGAAGCGCTCTTCCCTGCCGGGATTGGGGAGGCTGCGGCCGTCGAAGACGAAGCCGCCGCCGTTGCCGGTTTCGTCCTGCGGCAGACCTTGATGAAAAGAAAAGCTGAAAACGCGGATGACTAAATTGTCAGCATCGCTGGCGAGGCTTTGCAATTTTTCGGAGGCGAGCATGCCCCGGAACGCGCCCATCAGTGCGGGGAGCGCGATGGGGAGCTCGGCTTGATGCAGGAGCCAGCGCAGATTTTTCAGGGCGTAAGGGACACTTTGGAGAAAATGGGTTTTGCGTTCATAAAAGCCGCGGAAGCCGTAGGCGCCGAGTGCTTGCATGATGCGAACGTAGACGTAGGCGTAGTAATGGCGGATGAAGGCTTCGCGATCGACGGGGATAAATTTTTCGAGGGCGCGAAGATAGTCGTAAAGAAGTTGTTGGCGGAGGTCGGGGGGCAGATCGGCTTTGGCGTCGTAGAGGAGAGAGGCGATGTCGTATTGGAGGGCGCCTTTGCGGCCGCCCTGGTAGTCGACGAAATGAGGCTGGCCGTCGCGGAGCATGATGTTGCGGGATTGGAAGTCGCGGTAAAGAAAATAGTCGCGCGGGGCGCTGAGAAGAAAATCGGTGAGACGGCTGAAATCGTCTTCGAGGGAGTGCTCGTTGAAAGGGATGCCGGCAAGGCGGAGGAAATAGTATTTGAAATAGTTAAGATCCCAGGCGATGGATTGGCGATCGAAGCTGGAGATGGGATAGCAGACGGAGTAATCGAGGTCGCGGGAGGCTTCGACTTGAAAGCGGGGTAGGATGGCAACGACTTTGCGATAGGCTTCGACGACTTGAGGGGCGATGGTGCCGCCCTGGCGATTTTTGGAGAGGAATTCGAAAAGCGTGGTGTCGCCGAGATCTTCTTCGAGGTAGGCGCCGTGGTCGAGATCTTCGGCGTAGATTTCGGGGACGGGGAGATTGTGTTTGCGGAAGTGCTTGGAGAAGGCGAGGAAGGCGGCGTTTTCTTCGCGGACGTTGTAGAGGATGCCGATGGCGGTGCGAGGGCCGGCGGAGAGACGGATAATTTTGCGGCCGGAGCCGCCGAGTTCGCCTTGGAGGGGAGTGACACGCTCAACGGGGGCGTGGAAGTGCTGCTCGAAGAGAGATTTCAGGATCTCGATGGACATGGTTGCCAGCTTAGCCGTTATGACGAATCAATCGTGCAAACCGATTTCTAGCATAGCCGATTCCTTGGGATGAGATTTGAAGGGAAGTTCGGCTGTGTGCCTAGAAATGACGAGCGCGGATAAGCACGGAAAAACATTTACACAGAGGGCACGGAGAGCACAGAGGTCACTGAGAAGAGCACAGGCTGAAGGCTGTGCCACTCTATAATTGGAGGATGAGCTTGGAAAAGAAAGACGAGAGAAGGACGGAGCAGCGGTTGGCGGCTTCGAAGACGCTCGACCGCATGACGGGGCTGGAGATTGTGGAGTTGATGAATCACGAGGACCGCAAGGTAGCGGAGGCGGTGGAGCGGGAGTTGCCGGTGATTGCGCGCGCGGTGGACGCGATTGTTGCGGCGATGCGCGCGGGCGGGCAGCTGATTTACATCGGAGCTGGCTCGAGCGGGAGAATGGGAGTGTTGGATGCGGCGGAAGTGCCGCCGACGTTTGGCATTTCGCATGAGACGATGCGGGCGTTCATTGCGGGAGGAAGGTATGCGGTGACGGGGGCCGTGGAAGGCGCGGAAGATGCAGCGCACGCCGGCATAGCTGCTTTGCGGGGAGCGAGGGTGGGGAAAGGAGACGTGGTGGTGGGCATTGCGGCGAGTGGAACGACGCCGTATGTGTTGGCGGCCATTAAGTATGCGCGGGGACGCGGTGCGACGACGATTGCGATTACGTCGAACGAGGACATGCCGCTGGCACAGCTCGCGGAGATTGCGATCAACGTGGAGGTGGGGGCGGAGGTGTTGACGGGGTCGACGAGATTGAAGGCGGGGACGTCACAGAAGATGGTCTTGAACATGCTGAGTACAGCGGCGATGGTGAGGCTGGGACATGTTTATGAGAACTTGATGATTGATGCGGTGATGTCGAATAAGAAGTTGCAGGGGCGGGCGGTGAGGATATTGATGGAGGCGAGCGGGGCGGAGGTGTCTGCGGCAGAGGACGCTTTGCGGGCGGCGGGACACGATATGCGGGTGGGGTTGGTGATGTTGAAAATGGGGGTGGGGGCTGGGGCGGCACGGAAAAAGTTGGCGGCGGCGGGGGGGGATTTGCGGCGGGCGCTCGGGGAATAGTCAAAACATTTACACAGAGTTCACAGAGAGCACAGAGGACACAGAGAAGAGCGGATGGATAAATTTTTAATTCGGGGTGGGAAGGCGCTGCGGGGATCGGTGGCGATCAGCGGGGCGAAGAATTCCGCGCTTCCGGTGATGGCGGCGGCTTTGCTGACGGCGGAGCGCGTGACGGTACACAACATTCCGAAGGTGCGCGACCTGGTGACGATGAGCAAGTTGCTGGCGTTTATGGACGCGAAGGTTTCTGTGACGGAAATGCCAGCGAGCGATTACGTGATTGAGGCGCCGCGACTGAACCACCACGAGGCGCCGTACGAGTTGGTGAAAACGATGCGGGCGTCGATTTTGACGCTGGGGCCGTTGATGGCGCGGCTGGGCGTGGCGCGGGTTTCGTTGCCGGGAGGATGCGCGATTGGGGCGCGGCCGGTGGATTTGCATTTGTCGGCGCTGGAGAAGATGGGCGCAGAAATCACCATGTCGCATGGATACATTGAGGCGAAAGTGCCGGGGAATGGTTCGAAAGGGCGGCGATTGAAGGGCGCGCATATCGTGTTTGAGAAAATTACGGTGACGGGGACGGAAAATATTTTGATGGCGGCGACGCTGGCGGATGGGGAGACGGTTTTGGAGAATTGCGCGCGGGAGCCGGAAGTGACGGACCTGGTCGTGATGCTGCGGAGGATGGGCGCGTTGATTGCGGGCGACGGGACTTCGACTTTGCGGATTCGCGGCGTGGCGGAATTGCACGGGACGGAACATCGCGTGATTCCGGATCGGATTGAGGCGGGGACTTTTTTGGTGGCGGGCGCGATTACGGGCGGGGATTTGACGATTACGAATTGCGAGCCGGAACATCAGGGTGCGTTAATTGCGAAATTGCGGGAAGCGGGTGTGTGCATCAAGACTGTCGACAAGACAACGTTGCGGGTGCGTGGCGGGAAAAAGCTGGTGGCAGCGGATATGACGACCGAGGAGTATCCGGGATTTGCGACGGATATGCAGGCGCAGTACATGGCGCTGGCGACGCAGGCGGAGGGCACGTCGGCGATTACCGAGACCATTTTCGAGAATCGATTTATGCACGCCAGCGAAATGATTCGAATGGGAGCGAATATTTCGATTGAAGGGCGGCGGGCGGTGGTGCACGGGCCTGCAGCGCTGTCGGGGACGACGGTGCAGGCTTCGGATTTGCGGGCTAGCGCGGGTTTGGTGCTGGCGGCCTTGGTGGCGAGCGGAGAGACGGTGATCGATCGCGTGTATCACATCGATCGCGGGTATGAAGGGATTGTGGAGAAATTGCGGGCCGTTGGCGCGGATATTGAGCGCGTGCATGGAGTTGGTTCTGGCGTACACACTTCTGCTTCTGCTCCGGTAGCGTGAAGATGGGCAACGCCCTCTCGCGGCTGTGAAAACGCGACACGAAGAAAAAGATAACGCAGAGGCGCAGTGTGCGCGGAGATTCGCAGAGAAAAGAAAAAAGGCCCCCGATTTTGTCGGGGGCCTTTTTGTTTTGCGAGATGTGGGCTTGGTTGAGGCGGCAGGGGCGAGCCCCTCCCCGACAGACCCAACCCAACGATGTGGCGATTATTCGCCGGAGCCGGAGTCGCCGCCTGAGTTGCCTTCGCCCCCGGTGGGGCCTTGTGAGCCGCCGCCGCTGGCTGCGGCTTTTTGTTGTTTTTCGCGGGCCTCCTTGATCAGGGCTTTGCGGCTCAGGCGGACTTTGTTGCCCTCGATGGAGAGAACTTTTACGAGGACTTGGTCGCCGAGCTTTAGTTCGTCGCGAACGTCGCGGATGCGATGCTCGGAGATTTCGCTGATGTGCAAGAGGCCGTCGGTGCCGGGGAAAAGTTCGACGAAGGCGCCGAACTCCGCGAGGCGGACGACTTTGCCCAAGTAGGTTTTGCCGATTTCGGCGGAAGCAGTGACGTCGCGGACCATTTGCAGGGCTGCATCGCCGCCGGCGCCGCTGGTCGAGAAGATGTGCACGGTGCCGTCTTCGAGAACGTCGATTTTGACGCCAGTGGCTTCGATGATCGACTTGATCTTCTTGCCGCCCGGACCGATGAGGTCGCGGATTTTCTCCTGTGGAATCTTCAACTTGAAGAGGCGTGGAGCGTAGGCGGAGATTTGGGTGCGCGCTTCGCTGAGCGTCTTTTCCATGGTGTCGAGGATTTGCAGGCGGGCTTTTTTCGCCTGGGCCAGGGCTTCGCGCATCATGGCAATGCTGATGCCGAGAACCTTGATGTCCATTTGTAGCGCGGTGATGCCAGCGCGTGTGCCCGCGACTTTGAAGTCCATGTCGCCGTAGTGATCTTCGGCGCCGGCGATGTCGGTGAGGATCGAATACTTCTTGCTGTCATCGCTGACGACTAGGCCCATGGCGATACCCGCGCACGGAGCCTTCAGAGGAACGCCGGCATCCATAAGAGCAAGTGAACCGCCGCAAACCGTGGCCATCGAAGACGATCCGTTGGATTCGAGAATGTCGGAAACAAGGCGCATGGCGTACGGGAAATCCGCTTCGGGAGGAAGCAGGTTGACGAGGGCGCGCTGAGCCAGGGCTCCATGGCCGATTTCGCGGCGGCCGGGGCCACGCAGGAACTTCACTTCTCCGACGCTGAACGGCGGGAAGTTGTAGTGCAGCATGAAGCGATTGAATTGATCCTGCTCGAAGAGCAAGTCAAGGCGTTGCATGTCTTCCTTGGTGCCGAGGGTCAAAGTGGCGAGAGCCTGCGTTTCGCCGCGGGTAAAGAGCGCGGAACCGTGCACGCGGGGGAGCAAACCCACTTCGCAAGAAATGTGACGGATTTGATCGAATGCGCGGCCATCGGGACGGCGGCGAGCGTTCAGAACGTCGTCGCGGAAGATGTTTTCGCGAAGGCGCTCGAAGGCGCGCTTGGTGAGGGCACGCTTTTCGTCCATTTCCTTCTTCGGCTCTTCGGGTATGACCTTGATGATTTCTTCCTTCAGGGCATCAACGAGATGATAGCTCTCTTTCTTGGGATGCTTTTCGGTATTGACGGCATCGTGGAGCTTGGCGCCGTACTTTTTCTCGAGATCTTTGTAGATGGATTCGTCGAACGGGACGGGCTTGGCGACGACTTTCACAGGCTTGAGTTGCGCGTGCAATTCCTTGATGGCGGTGACGATTTTCTTGACCTGCGCGTGGCCGAATTCGAGGGCGTCAACGACGGTCTCTTCGGAAACTTCAAGAGCGCCGGACTCAACCATGACGATGGCTTCTTCGGTTCCGGCGATGACGATGTTGAGCAAGCTCTTCTTTTGTTCGGCGACGGTCGGATTGGCGACGAGTTGTCCATCGAGCAAACCGACGCGAACGCAAGCAATCGGTTTCTCAAACGGGAGATCGGAACAATAGGAGGCAGCGGAAGCGGCGGTTACGGCGATGACGTCCGGGTCATTGTCGCTGTCCGCGGAGAGCACCATGGCGACGATTTGCGTTTCGTTGCGCCAGGATTCCGGGAAGAGCGGGCGCATCGGACGGTCAATCAAACGGGAAGTGAGAATTTCTTTTTCCGAAGGGCGGCCTTCACGTTTGAAGAAGCCTCCGGGAATTTTCCCCGCGGAATACGTGTTCTCGCGGTAGTCGACGGTCAACGGAAGAAAATCGCGGTCGTTGGCGGTCGGAGCCATGCAAGCGGTGGTGAGCACAACGGTGTCACCGTAGCGCGCAGTGATCGCGCCGTTGGCTTGCTTGGCAATCTTTCCCGTTTCGAGAATGAGGGTGCGTCCCCCGACTTCAACAGAAACTTGATGTGGTGCTGGTGTGTGTGAATTTTCAGACATAAGCAATCATTTCCTTTGGCTCCGGCCGAGCCGGAGCATCTTTCCATGTGTCCTCAAGAACGGCGACCGCGCAGGAGTGGAAAGCCGCATGGCGGCGAGACAACAATTCCCTGCTTCGAGTAGGTCGGCGTTAGCCTGGCCTGGATAACCCCAGAGAAGAAAAGAGGCGAGAACTACGATAGGAGGCGAACAATGCGAACCGGACTAGCCCACGAGAAACGCCGGCTCAGAAGCAGCCGTGGGCCTGCAAATTTCACTCGCGACGCAACGTACACTTGTGGCGTCGGACAGACTTCTAAAGGAAGTTGTCATGGCGTGAAAACGCAGAGGCTTCTGCCCATTGAAAATTTGAAATGTAGGGCAGTTACTTGCGCAGGCTAAGACGTTCAACAATCTCGCGGTACCGATCCGGGTCACGACGGTTCAAATAGTCCAGCAGGCGTCGGCGCTTGTTGACCATCATGATCAAACCGCGCCGGGATGCATGGTCTTTAACGTGGGACTTGAGGTGCGTCGTCAGGTAGCTGATCCGCTCGCTCAAAAGTGCTATCTGGACTTCCGGTGAGCCAGTATCTTTCACTTCCCGCCGGAATTGCTCGATCAACACCGCTTTGGCTGTGCTCAAGTGCCCCTCTCCGTCGTCCCCTGAATTTTTCCTCTTCTCTTCGACACATTCAGGCTAACACAAATATGTTTTGAGTGTAAAGGAATGTAAACATACTTCGGCAGGCTCAATTTTTTTGGTGGGAGGCTTTGGGAGTTGCGTTGTGGCTGCAAATTGGGTTGAATGTTTGGTGTGATTGCATAAGGATCGAGAGGAGAAAGAACAATGCACAGACGACTGGCGATAATCGGAATGGCCGCTTTGAGTTTGATGCTGGCGCAGACATCCTGCGGACAAAAACGGGTGAGTCCGCCGGCGAACGCGAAATGTGACCTTGGCGGGAGCCAAAGCATTACGGTGGATTATTCCAGCCCGCGAGCGGATGGACGCAAGATTTACGGCAGCCTCGTGCCTTACGGTGAAGTGTGGCGCGCGGGAGCAAACAAAGCGACCACCTTTGTAACGACCGCGGATCTAAAAGTAGGCGGGAAAGATGTTCCTGCTGGAAGTTACACGATTTTTGCTTTGCCGACTCCCGACAAATGGACTCTGATCATCAGCAAGAAGACCGGAGAATGGGGAATACCGTATCCGGGAGCTGACTCGGACTTCCTGCGCGTGGACATGAAGCCATCCTCCCTGCCGTCGGCTGTGGAGAATTTTACGATTGCGTTCGACAAGAGCGCGAGCGGTTGCACTTTGCGTATGGATTGGGAGACGACGCGGGCTTCTGTCGAAATCTCCAAGAAGTAGTTGAACGGGACAGGCATTCTCGCCTGTCCTGCTTTCTTACCTTAAAGAGCGGAAGAAGGAGACAGACGGGGATGTTTGTCCCACGTCAGGAATTCTTCGTTCGGACAAGCGAGAGGAATTCATCCCGCGTCTGCTTATTGTGGCGGAAGCCGCCGAGCATGGCGCTGGTCATCGCCTGCCCATGCTGTTTTTCCACGCCGCGCATCTGCATGCACAGGTGGCGCGCTTCAATAATTACGCCGACGCCTTCGGGGCTAATCTTTTCCTGAATTGCCGCAGCGATCTGGCTGGTGAGCCGTTCCTGAATTTGCAGCCGCCGCGCGAACATATTAACGAGCCGCGCGACTTTACTCAGCCCGATGACGCGCTTGTTGGGCAGATATGCCACATGGCACTTGCCGAAAAACGGCAGCAAGTGGTGTTCGCAAAGGCTGAAAAACTCGATATCCTTCACGACCACCATTTCGTCGTAAGCCACGCTGAACGTCGCGCCATTCAAGATGTTGTCCGCGTTTTGCAGATAGCCGCTGGTCAGGAACTTCAGCGCCTTCTCGTAGCGTTCCGGCGTCTTGCGCAGACCTTCGCGGTTCGGGTCTTCGCCGATCAGCTTGATGATTTCGCGCATGTGACAGGCGATTCTGCGCGCATCCAGCGGTTTCTCTTCGTTCAAGATGATTTCCTCGGTCGGCTTAGCCATTGCGTTTATCCCTCGAATCCTTCTGGATTCTCTCCGGCATATTCAAAACTGTTGTTGGACGTTTCCTGGACGCGTACGCGTTCGAGCTTCGCTTTCGGAAACGCCGTCAGGCGACGATAAATCTCGATACACAAATTCTCCGTCGTTGGGACTATCCTTTGAAATTCCGCGACATCTTCATTGAGCGACTTGCGGTCGAACGGCTCAAGCACTTCGCTTTGGACAAAACCGTCGAGGTCCGCAAGATTCGCGATCATTCCCGTTGCGGGGTCCACTTTTCCCGAGACGAGGACTTCTACCGTATAGTTGTGCCCGTGGCCATACGGATTGTTGCACTTTCCGTAGAGGCGCCAGTTCTCTACCTCGCTCAATTCGGGATTGTGCAGCCGGTGCGAGGCAGCGAAGTGATACCGGCGGCCTAGCGCAACCTTGATCGCATCGTTTTGCGCGCTGGTGTTCATCATGCTTTCGCTCCAGGCGCGCCGTTGCGATAACAATCGGCAAAAAGATCCGGCGTCTCGTACAGCCGCACGCGGTGCAGTTTGCCTTGCTTGATCTGCGGATCGAGCAAATTCCAAATAACGCGCGCGATGTTTTCGCAAGTGGGGATCTGCCCGGCAAGCTCGGGAACTTCGTAGTTCAGGAAACGGTGGTCCATGCGCTGCATCACTTCGCGCTCGAGAATTTCCTTCAAATCTTTCAGGTCCAGGACCATTCCTGTTACAGGGTCGGGCTCTCCGGCGACGGTCACTTCCAGCGAGTAGTTGTGCCCATGGCCATGCGGATTGTTGCATTTGCCGAAGACACGGCGATTCTCTTCCGGCGAGAAATCCGGATTGTGGTAGAGGTGCGAAGCGGCGAACTCGATTTTGCGCGTGAGGAGGACCATGGCGATTGGCTTGTCGCACCCGTTATCTGGGCGCGCTGGAAAAGGTCACTGGGACTTCCCGCCCTTTCCACTCGACCGTTCCTTTGGCGTGGCCGCGGTAGGAGGCCCAGAGCACACCCGCGTATAACGCGACTGCAGGCACATAGTAGAGGATGAATTTGAAAGGAAAATGGTTACGGGAAAGCTGCAAACCGTAGGTGAGTTGGCGAAGCAAGAGAAAACAAACGCCCAAGAACAAAACGATGGGAAACTTTAGTCCGATCAAAATGAGCGTCAGCGGTATCCACGGAATGGTCGATTCCAGTTCACGAAAAAGGGCGCGAGGCGTGCCGCCAACCAGCAGATACAGGTTTTTCTTCCACCCCAGCCACATCGCGCTGAATGACCGGTACATGCGCGCGCGTACGATTCCCTGCCCCGGACCAAACCAAATACGAAATCCAGCGTCTTTTGTGCGCCGTGCGAGCGCCACATCTTCGAGGACTTCCGCCGCAATGCTGGCGTGGCCTCCGATCGATTCGTAAGCATCACGCCGGATCATCAAAAACTGGCCGTTGGCTGCTGCAATGGGCGATGCGGGGCTATTGACCTGTTCATAGGTGAAGAATCTCGCAAGACTGCTGAACACCATCGGAATGAGGGCCTTCTCATACCAAGTTTGAGTAATTTGTTCAGGCGAAAAGGACACCAGAGCGGCGGAGGATTCGTGGGCAATTTGCAAAGCGCGTGAAGCCGCGCCTGGCTGCAACTCGGCGTCGGCGTCGACAAAAAGGAGCCAGGCGTTCTTGGCTTCCTTTGCGCCAAGGTAAACCGCGTTGTTCTTTCCAAGCCAGCCGCGTGGAATTTCGTGTGTTTCAAGCATCCGCAGGTACGGAATCTCCGCCGCCAAGCCGTGAACTACTTCCGCGGTCTTGTCCGTGGATTGGTCATTGATGACGAGGATCTCGGTAATTTCGGGTTGAAGCGCAAGCGAATGGACACACGCCGCGATCACATCTTCTTCATTTCGCGCAGGCACAATTGCGGTGATCGAAGGGGGAAGAAACGACGCGGGCTGGTTCGAATTTGGCTCTTCGTTTGCCATTTTGAAATTAGGGGCAAGGACCGGTTTTCGATCCCGGGCGGATAGGCTAGTATAGCATTCGATGAGAATCTGGCCGAAAGTCATGGCTTGGGGAGGCTTGGTGGCCTTCCTGGGGATTATTGCTGTTTTCGCGATGCCGAGTTACAGGCACGGTGAGGCATCGCTCGCCGGAAAACGTGCGCAGGATTTCTCGATGGAGCTCGCAGGCAAGCCGGCGCACCTTTCGGATTTTCGCGGCAAGGTCGTCGTGCTGAACTTCTGGGGCACTTGGTGTCCGCCGTGCATCGAAGAAACTCCCGCGCTTAACCGGTTGCAGAAATATATTGCGGCGCGCAACGGCGTCGTTCTGGGCGTCGCGGCTGATGAGGACCCCGCCGTTTACGAAACGTTTCTTCGCGAACACGGAGTGGCCTTTCCGACGTACCGCGATCCCGCCACGAAGGATAATCATTCGCCCATCGCGCAAGCCTACGGCACGGTCATGATTCCCGAGACGTACATCATCGACCGCGACGGCAAAATCGCACGAAAGATCATCGGAATGCAGGAATGGGACTCGCCGGAAATGCTGGCATACTTCGATTCGATCCTCGGTAAAAGCTGAGAAAGTGGGACAGACTTTCCTGTCTGTCGCTTAGAGCGAGACTTTGCGCAGGCGCAGGGCGTTGGCAATGACGGAGACGGAACTGAAGCTCATCGCGGCGCTAGCCAACATCGGGCTCAGAAGCCAGCCGAAAACTGGATAGAAGACGCCAGCCGCGATTGGGATTCCCAACACATTGTAGAGAAACGCAAAAGCAAGATTCTGCTTGATGTTGCCAATGGCGGCGCGGCTGAGTTTGCGCGCACGGACTATGCCGCGCAGGTCGCCTTTCACGAGCGTGATCCCGGCGTTTTGGATCGCCACGTCTGTGCCGGTGCCCATCGCGATGCCAACGTGCGCGGCGGCTAGCGCTGGAGCGTCGTTAACGCCGTCGCCCGCCATCGCCACGATCCGGCCTTTCTCTCGCAGCCGTTTGATGACTTCGCCTTTTTGTTGTGGCCGCACTTCCGCTTCGACTTCTTCGATACCGAGTTCACCGGCAACTTTAACTGCGGTGGCGCGACGGTCACCCGTCAACATCACGATGCGGATGCCGTCTTCGCGCAGTGCGCGAATTGCTTCTGGGGTGGATGCTTTGATCCGGTCGCTTAAGGAGAAGGTTCCAGCGACTTTACCGTCGACGGCCAGGTAGACAAGCGTGACGGCGGAGGGGTTGGATGCGGTGGTGGTAGAACTGCAGCTCGCAGGTATTCCTACTCCCCGCACGCCCAAGAACGCCGATGTGCCGGCGAGAACAACTTTGTTCTGGATGCGGGCTTCGACTCCGCCGCCTGCGGTGGCCAGAAAATCGTTCACTGGCTCGAGCTGCAGCTTCTTTTCTTCCGCAGCTCGCACTATTGCACGGGCGAGGGGATGCTCACTGGAACGCTCGAGGCTTGCGGCTAGCGCGAGCAGTGTGTCTTGCGTAAGAGCGGTGCCTTCGGCGACTTCGATGTTAGTGATTTGCGGTTTGCCCTCGGTGAGCGTGCCGGTTTTGTCGACGACGAGGGTATCGACTTTGGCGAGCGTTTCGAGGGCTTCGGCGTTTCGGACGAGGATTCCGGCGTGGGCGCCGCGGCCCACCGCGACCATGATGGACATGGGTGTTGCGAGACCGAGGGCGCATGGGCACGCGATGATCAACACGGCAACGGCCGCGATGAGCGCATGGGCGAAGCGCGGCTCTGGACCGAAGAGCGCCCAGCCCGCGAATGCCATCACAGCTGCAACAATCACGGCGGGCACAAAATAGCCGGCTACTTTGTCGGCGAGCCTCTGCATTGGCGCGCGGCTTCGCTGCGCTTCGCTGACGAGTTTCACGATTTGCGCGAGAAACGTTTCATTGCCGACGCGTTCGGCGCGCATCACAAAACTTCCGCTGGTGTTCAGCGTGCCGCCGGTAACTTTGTCGCCAGAGGATTTTTCGACGGGCATGGGCTCGCCGGTGACCGTTGACTCATCGACGGCGCTTGCGCCTTCGACGATCTCGCCATCAACCGGAATATTCTCTCCCGGACGCACACGCAGACGATCTCCCACTTTCACGAGGTCGAGCGCGATATCTCTTTCCGCGCCGTCAGCTCCAATCAGGTGTGCCTGCTTCGGCGCCAAATTAAGCAGAGAGCGGACCGCGCCGCTTGTCTGCTGCCGCGCACGCAGTTCAAGCACCTGGCCAAGTAAAACGAGAGTTGTGATGACGGCAGCGGCTTCAAAGTAGGTCGCAACAGCACCGTGCATGTCACGAAAGGACGCAGGGAAAACCTGCGGGAAGAGCGTGGCCGCAACGCTGTCGAGATAGGCAGCGCCCGTGCCCAAGCCGATGAGCGTAAACATGTTGGGACTGCGATATACCAGCGACGCCCAGAAACGCTGGAAGAACGGCCAACCGCCCCACAGCACGACAGGCGTCGCGAGAACGAACTCGATCCAATTGCGAGTTCCTCCTGAGATAGGCAGCTTGAACGCATCACCAAACATGGCGAAGAGCAGAACAGGCAGCGACAACGCGGCGCTCACCCAGAATCGTCGTGACATCGAATCGTACTCAGGATCGGCTTCTACTTCGGCGAGGGCGTCCATCGGTTCGAGGGCCATGCCACAGATTGGGCAGTTCCCCGTACCAATTTGAATGATCTGCGGATGCATCGGGCAGGTGTAGCGCGTGCCTTTGGTAGCAGGCGGTACCGGGGCGGCGTCAACGGCAACCTCACCGGAATGCTCACTATGGCCGGCGCGTGGATCAGATTCCATTCCGGCTTTGCCGGGTGCCATCAAATATTTTTCAGGTTCCTTCTCGAAGCGTTCAGCGCAGCGCTTCGAACAAAAATAGTAAGTCTTATCGCCGTGCGAGACTTTTCCGGCGGATTTCTGCGGATCCACCATCATCCCGCACACGGGATCTTTCACGCGTGGCGTGGACGCGAGAATCGGTAGACCTGTGTTCTGCGTATCAGACATAGAATGATGTTCGGGCATGACTATATTAGATGATTTGGGGTTTCAAGCCACTACCCGCGCAACTCTTGCGCCTGCTGGTATAATCCGGACATGACACTCGTGGAAATCACTTACGAACTGCAATCCCCGCTTACCCAGGAACAACTCCGCCTGCTCGGCGAATTCTCCAACACCTACGGCCTGCGGCGCTTCCGCTTCGATGAGGACAAGAAGCATCTGTCATTCGAATACGACGCTTCGCGTTTGCGCGACACGCAGATTGCGCATGTTCTCGGACGAGCGACCATCGCCGTGGCCCGCAAAGTGAGTGAGACGGGTTCCCAGCCAGAATTTAAGAATTAAGAATGACGGTACCGCGACCGTGCAGGTCGGTGTCCGTGCACGGGCATGGCGGGCGGGAATCAGCGGGGACTAGAAGGAAGAAGCCGTATTCAATCGGTGAGTTAAATGCGGCAGGAACGCGGGAAAAAAATGAGGCCCCGCTTGGGATCGGGGGCCTCGGAGAGTGCGTTTCGTTGTCAGTGTCGTTTTCACACCGACGCGTGGGGTCATCCTTCCTAGCTTCCCTCTCAGAGGCAGGTGGGAACGAATTGTGAAAAGTGCCGAGCAAGCCCCTTCCCTCTCGCTCGTCTCTCTTCCCAACCCGTCATGTGAAACGCACTCATACACCTTCCCAATGCACGGGTTGCGCCAATCTTTGCGGGGGACTGCCTTTCTCTCAAACTACTCATTAATAAGTACTTGACTAGATCCTCTGGTGTCTGGCCTAGGGCCGGTTCTGGCCTCAAAGTTCAATTCGGTACTGCTCAAAACTGAATCGGGAAGTGATCGCCCCGGCCCCCAACCCCCACGTCATGTTCGCCCCAGTTCCAGGACCCCAGTAACAAAATTTTCGGGCTGCCGGCGCTATCGGTTTTATGGACCATTGGCCGCAACATCGGCCTATGCATCTTCCATCCTTCTGCATACCCTGTCGGCGGACTATAGGCAAGGGAAGCGCGACCTTTTCTGTCTTTTTGCTGGCTGGCTCGCTGATCCTTTCCGCGGACACACACACGGACTTACGTGCCGCCAACGCAGGATCCTGTTATTGCCATTGTGCGGAGTCGCGCGCGCACCGCGGGTGCGTGAAAATGTGTGAATTGCCGAAATACGCGGCGAAACGATGGGCGACGACGTGCGCCAAACCGCGGATTAAAGTTCCAGTGGAAAATCGCGATGCGGGACCGCGATTCCCTCACCCCGGCCGCAATGAAAGAGCGGAACTGCCGAAGGCAACCAACCCCAGCTAAGCAGGAGCTTGCGAATGGATCGCTGGCGCGGCTGGCTTCTCAGCAAGTGTTGACGATTCCGCCAAAAGCTTCTCTAACATCTCTGGAATCTCAAAGATGGCGCGATTATTGAGCGCCGCGACATTCTTCCGAAATTCACCGAGTGTCGCAGGCTCCAACATCTGGCATACTCCGTCAACGATATCGTCGAAGCTCTTTAGGACAATGCCGACGCGCTTTTCGGTTACCCACTCCGCGTTATAGCGCTCCTGTGGGAGGGTCCAGGCGTTGCATTCAATAAGGACAGGGAGTCTGCGTACCATGGCTTCGGCGATGCTGCCGGGACCCGGCTTGCCGATCAGGAAGTCGGCGGCGCGCATCAGTTTGTGCACTTCCTTTGTAAAACCAACAACATGCACGGGCATGTTCCATTTTTTAGCGAGAAATTTGGCCGCCAGTTCTTCATTGCGGCCGCAGATCAAAATCAGCTGGAGTGGCAGGCCCGCCGTATTTAGCTTCTCGGTTAAATAATACATCACCTTTGAGCCGTGTCCGCCGAAGAGGACAATCGCGGTGGGCATATCGTTCCTCAGCCCCATTTCCTGGCGCAGAGCTGCAGGATCGGAGTCGTCTCCTACATAAAACTCGGGGCGCAGAATCATTCCAGATGCTTGAAAAATATGGGAATTATCGTGGCCGAAGGAGCGCGCCTGTTCGACGGCTCGCTCGGTTCCGGCGATGACGTACTGCTCCTTGACGGGCTCGATCCAGAAGCGCGGCGGGTAGTCGGCCAAGTCGGTAATGACAGTGACGAAAGGCCGACCCGGGTAGATGGCGCTCCAGCTCTCAGAGATCTCGCGATTGAAGTGCGGAATGACGGAGACTAAAAGGTCGGCGGGGTGTGCGCGCCAGAATTCCGCGAGCAGGCGGACCATGGGGCCGTGAAAGATGCGAATCGTAAGCTGAAGAATCCGCAATACATACTTGCTACCAAGGGTCCAGCCGTTCTGCAGCATCAGGTTGTATTGCTGCTGGATACGGATGCCGGTTAGCTTGCGAAGAACGTCCAGGCGATCGGTCAAATCTTGGAATTGCACGAGCTCGATCTGCCAGTCTCGGCCTTGTTGTGCCGCAATGGTCTGGAGGGCGACGGCCGCGTTTCGGTGTCCACCGCCTCCGTCATGGAAGACAACGTGGATTTTTTTCATGATTTGGATTGTGCCATACGCTTAATGTTCGCCGCGAAGAGCATTCACCATGCCATGTGGATAACTAAAGAAGTCCAATGTGTTCAAGGAGTTCCATGGACACATTCACGCACAATTCGCGACCTCTTCATGGGCTGTTCATATCGCTGGTTAACAATAGTTTCATGCGCTGCGACCTCCACGTTCATTCGATCGCATCTGGCATGTGCAACACTCCGATTCTAGACCGGATCTGCCGCGAGTCCTACAACCAGCCCGGGGAAGTGTACACCCGGTTAAAGCAGCTTGGGATGTCCTTCGTGACGCTTACGGACCATGATTCTATCGACGCTGCCGAGAGCCTGCAGAAGCATCCCGATTTCTTTCTCAGCGAGGAAGTGACCGTAACGATGCCCGGCGAGACCGAGATGCATCTGGGCGTGTATGGAATCGCGGAACGCGACCACGTGGAGATTCAACGACGGCGTAAAGACTTCATTTCGTTGATGATGTACCTGACAGAGAAAAAGCTTTTCTTCAGCGTGAACCATGTTTTCTCCGGGCTGACCGGGCGCCGGCTGAACGAGGATTTCGACTGGTTCGCGTCATACGTGCCTGCGTTTGAATCGAGGAACGGGCAGATGTGGCCGAGAGCGAATGAAAGCGCGGCGAAGCTGACGGAGCGGCTGGGCAAGATTGCGGTCGGCGGAAGCGATTCGCACACGATTGCGGGTGTAGGCCGCACCTTCACGGAAGTGCGTGGCGCTCGAAACGTCGAGGAGTTCTTCAGCGGACTGCGAGCGGGCAAGGGAGAGGTGCACGGGGAGCATGGCAGCTACCTGAAGCTGACCGCGGACGTGTTTAGCATCGTGTGGTCCCTGTGGATGGAAAAGCCGTGGACTCTAGCACTTATGCCGCTTTCGCTGCTGGTACCGGCGTTTACGGCGGGCCACTGGATAAACGAGATGCGCTTCTGCCGCACATGGTCGGCTGCACTGGAGAGCGGCGAGAAGCGTCAACGGATGTTCTGGGATCTGGATTCTAGCTTCGAGGCGAACTGGGGCTAGATGGGCTAACAACCATGGCTGTCACACGCAGTGTCTGGGGCTTCATCGAACGGCGCGATCACCGTGTCATGCGGCGAATGAACCGGTGGCGAGCACCGCGATGGGTGCGGCTGTGGATGATCCTGGCTACGCGAATGGGCGATGGGTGGCTGTGGTATGGGCTGGGGATCATGCTGCTGATCGATGGCGGCCACCAGAAGTTCGCTGCGATTGGGGCGGCAGGGGCTGCCGCGGTTATGGGGATATTCGTCTTTAAGACATTGAAAAGATTGAGCCAGCGGCCGCGACCTTGTCAGTTGGAGCCGCATTGCTGGTCGAAGGTTCTGCCGCCGGATCGGTTCTCGTTTCCCTCGGGCCACACGATGACGGCCTTCTCGGTGGCGCTGGTAGTGAGCTACTTTTATCCATCGCTGGAAGGGCCGTTGTTCTTTTTGGCACTCAGCATCGCGGTATCGCGCATCGTGTTGGGAATGCACTTCTTAAGTGATGTGCTGGCGGGAATGGTGCTGGGTGTGGCGCTGGGGTGCGGATCGATAACGACGTTTGCTTCACTTGGGTGGGTTTAGAGCCGCGGCGTGGTTACGTCCTGGGAGTAGAACGAGCCCCAGTCTGCAAGCCTGCGTTTCTCAACAAAAAAGGCATCGAATTTCCTGCTAGCGCCCGAAGCGGGCACGGCATGCCGTGCCCCTACAATGCACCAGGCTTCATAGGGGTTTGGGATGGGCGGCAAGGGCTTCGCGGAAGGCGGCTACGTTGCTTTTGTCGACGGTGGCGGTGCCGGTGTCGACCCAAGCGGGGAGCGGCGGGGCAGGGGCGGTGCGCCAGTCTTTGAATTCGTGGACGGCGTTGTGGTGGAGGTCGTCTGCAAACTTCAAGCCGTAGTAGGCCATGATATAAGGCTTCTGGACAATTGTCGCGTTAATCCAACCCTTTTCGATGGCGTCGAGAGTTTCGGGGTCTTTGTCGAACGCCACGATAGCGATTTTGCCGGTCTGGTCGAGGCGGTGAAAAGCCTCGGCAACTCCAGAACCGCCTGAGGCTTCGAGACAGATAACGCCATCCACCTTTTCCTTCTTGGCGAGAAGAGACGAAATGCCGTCATTGGCGTTGCGGGCGTCCCCCTTGTCGTCAATCGTCTGAGCGATTTTGATGCCGGGGTACTTTTTGAGAGCTTCATTCACGCCGCGGACACGCTCGTCCAGATTGGATTGCCCGGGGATGGTGATGATTACAACTTGACCCTGGCCTTTGAGAATGTCGGCCATGCGCTTGCCGCTCTCCTGGCCGGCGCGGAAGTTGTCGGTGCCGACGAAAAGAACGCGATGAGAATCGGGGGCGTCGGCGTCGATGCAAATGACGGGGATGCCTTGAAGGACGGCGCTGTCGATGGCGGGTTTGAGGAGTTGCTGGCTCATCACGGAAATGAGGATTCCGGCGGGATGGAGGGCGACCGCTTTATTAAAGGAGTCCAACTCTTCCTGCGGAGAGAGAGTGGCGGGTCCGTCCATTTCCGCCTTGACGCCCATACCTGTGGCGGCGTCGCGCAAGCCAGCTTCGGCTTCTTGCCAGTAGGGCAAGTTGATGTTCGCGGAAATCAAATAATATTGCTCTTCCTTTTGATGGTAAGGCTCCTGGCAGGCAGCGAGAGTGGCGCCAAGAACGACAGCGGAAAACGCCAAGCTTTTCGGATGGAGTTTCATGGAAGGTCTCCTTTACACGAAGTAGCGGCTCGGGATCGACGGAAAACTAGAGACCCGAAGTTCCTGGCGCAAGAGGGTACCACAAGCGAGGCAGAGTACAACCGGTGTGACGTTTCGTGTGACGTTTCGCGAAGTCGAGACTAAGTTCCGTTAAGTCGCGCACCCGGAAAGCGAGCCTCAGCCGACTGGGGGAGTCGAGAGATGAGGATCATTTCCGCTTCGGCATGCTCGTACCCGTTTGGTGGCTTGGCGCGAAAGGGGCACTGGGAGGAATCCGCTTTCTATAGTCTTCTGATGGAAACAGCACCTCTTGGATCTCGGAAGAATTTTTTGGAATAACAGGGAGTCGCAATTTGGAAACGAGCTTGCCGGCACCGAATGCGGATCGCGTGGCTTCGGCCCAGAAGAGCGCGCGGACATCTGAGCTGGTGTTTCTTTTGCAGGTGTCGCGGCCGGGGCTTTGGAGCACTACGGCGTTGTTTTATCTGATGCCGCTGGGTCATGCGGATTTTTTGCATTCGAAAACACTCTGGCTGGGGCTCTTCTACGTGCTGTTTCCGCTGGGATTTCTTTTGTATGGGGTGAATGACATTGTGGACGCGGAGGCGGACCGGCTGAATCCGCGCAAGGGGACATTTTTGTTTGGATCGCTGGGTAGAACGGAACAATTGGCTGCTTTGCGATGGAAGATCGCCGCTGTACAGATTCCCTTCCTGTTTCTTTTCTTTTTTGTGATTGGACCGCGCATTTTTGCTTGGTTTGGAGTGCTTCTGATTGCAGTGGGAATTTACAACGCGCCGCGGTTTGGGTGGAAGAGCCGCCCTCCGTTTGATGTGCTGATTCAGGCGAGCTATCTGCTGGTTTTTGTGCTGAGCAGTTGGCTGAATGGCGTTTCTCAACTTCCGTGGCAGACTTTTCTGTTTGGTGCTTTGTTCGCGATGCACTCGCACATCTTTGGTGAAGTGATGGATATGGAGCCGGACCGGCTGAGCGGGCGGCGCACAACGGCCACGTTGCTTGGCGCGGTTTCTTCGAAGCTGCTGATAGCGGCGATTTTGAGCGTCGAGACTGTGCTGGTTTACGTTCCGTTTGGCGACCTGGTCATAACCGGATTCCTTGGCTTGGGGGCGGTGTGGTTTCTGGTGGACGCTACAGCACTTTGGAAAAATCGGGCGTATAGCCCCGGCGAAATGCGGCTTTTTATGTGGGGTTGGAACGTGGCGGCGCTTGCGGGAATGGTCTGGAATTGGACGCGAGGCAGTTTGCTATATGCCCGGCATCTCACGGGCTGGTGATACTAGTTCAAGAAGCAGTCCTCTTTTGCACACTAGTCATCTGCAATTCAGTGCCAAACTTTTACAGAAGCAAATCATCCAGGCTTTAACTCGGACCATGCCCGACAGGGTGGTCATGAACGTCAGTTCGGAATTGAGAGAACCGATGGAGATGCAGAGGGTTGCGGGGAAAGTGGTGCGCTACAAGCGGCGCCTGGCGCTGTCACTGTTTTTCGCCGTCGCGTGCATGTCACAGGCTGCGATTGGCCGGGCTCAGGAGAGCACCGAGATGACTCGGCTATGCGGCGAGAGCCAAACGGCGGCGCAAACTGGCGATGGAACGTCGGCTCCGCCAGCGACGGCTCACGAGGAGCGCGAGGCCACGCTACGCACCCTTCCCAGGAATATTCTTCAGGACCAGAAGGACTTGTGGCTTTTCCCTACGAAGCTGGCACAAGGACATCACTGGCTGCCTACGGCGATAATCGTCGGTGTCACCGCGGGATTGATCGCGACCGATCCACAGACCATGCCGCACTTCCGGCAGACGAACGCGTTTTCAGGCTTCAATAGAGTTTTTAGCGGTACAGCTACTGCTGGCATCATCGCTGCTGTTCCGGCCACGTTTTATATAGCCAGCCTGATTCGCAAGAACGCGTACGACCAGAGCTCGGCGCTGTTGGCCGGGGAAGCCGTGGCGGATGACGCCGTGTTGATGTTGGTCTTGAAGTCCATCACGAGAAGGCAGCGGCCAGACGAGATCGCGGTGAACGGGAGTTACTCAGACACTTTTTTTCAAAGCCATAGTTCTTTTGCCGGAACGGGATCAAGCTTCCCATCGGGACACGCGATGATGAGCTTTTCCGTGGCCACGGTATTCGCGCGGCGGTACCGAAAGCATCGATGGGTACCGTATGTGGCTTACGGACTGGCAAGCGTGATCAGCTTTTCCCGCGTAACCACCTCGGCGCACTTCCCTGCCGACGTGTTTCTCGGTGCCGCGCTGGGATTTGCCATCGCGCGGTTCGACGTTGTCCGCCAGTAATCGCTCGACTTCTCCTCATTGCTTCCTCTGCTAAGCTACTGCGCGGTGCAAAACAAATACCTTCTTGAGATTAGCGTGGAGAGCGTTGCGGCCGCGATGGCGGCCGAGCGTGGAGGTGCGCAACGGATCGAGTTTTGCAGCAATACGCGAGAAGGCGGCACGACGCCGAGCCCGGAGTTGCTGAGGGCAGTGCGCCAGCGAGTTAAATTGCCCATTTTCTCAATGGTTCGGCCGCGTGGAGGCAACTTTCTTTATAGCGATGCCGAGTTCGAAGCCATGCAGCGCGAGGTCTATACGGCCAAAGAATCTGGAATGGACGGGGTTGTTTTGGGTTTGCTGGATGGGGACGGGCAAGTCGATATCAGCCGCACGAGACAGCTCGTCGAGCAGGCGAGGCCACTCGCGGTCACCTACCATCGCGCCTTCGATGAATCCACCGATTTGCGCAGGTCACTTGAAGATGTCATTAAGACAGGAGTTGCACGGCTGCTGACTTCAGGTGGAAAACAGACAGCGCCGGAGGCGTTGGAAGTGCTCAATGATCTCGTTAGTCGGGCCGACGACCGGCTGATCGTAATGCCCGGCAGCGGGCTGCACGCGGGAAATATTCGGGAGGCGGTGCGGAGAAGCGGAGCGAGGGAATTTCATGCGGGATTGAGTTCGGTGGTGACGGACCCGGCGGCGGATATTGGAAAGTTTGAAGCGGAAGTGAGGAAGATGGCAGAGAGTTTGCGGGATTGCGATTGAAGGGCGGGGACGGACTACAAAGGCGGCGTGATGGCATAGAAAGAGAGAGGGCACGATGAATCGTGCCCTACAACATCCAGGAAGAAAAACCAACGAACCGGCAAATACGGCTAGGCCTTTTGGGCTTGGCGGCGAAGGAATGTGGGGACGTCGAGGTCGTCCGCGGGGACTTCGTGAGCGGACTCACGGATGTTTTGTTGGACCTGATGGACAACGTTGGGCAGCGTTTGTTGCTGCGGGACGGGAGTTTCGACTTCGCGACCGGCTTTCCAGGTCTTGGGGAGGAACTGCGGCTTTTGCTGGACGTTCTTTTTGTTGGCTTCCTTGAATCCGGCGGCGATGACCGTGATTTTTACCGCGTCCTTCATGGAGTCATCCATGACGGCGCCGAAAATGATGTTGGCGTTTTCGTGGGCGGCTTTTTGGATGACCGAGGAAGCCTCGTGAACTTCATGCAGCGTGAGGCTGGAGCTGCCGGAAATGTTGATGAGGATGCCTTGTGCGCCCTGGATGGAATTGTCTTCAAGGAGCGGGCTGGAGATGGCGCGATTGGCAGCATCGATGGCTCGATTGGTGCCGGTGGCGATGGCGGTGCCCATGACGGCGTAGCCTTGGCCGTGCATGATGGCTTTTACGTCGGCGAAGTCGCGATTGATGATGCCTGGGACGGTGATGATGTCAGAGATGCCCTGCACGGCTTGGCGAAGAATGTCGTCGGCGATGCGGAAGGCGTCGAAGAAACTGGTGCCGCGCTCGACGGTGTCCATCAGGCGCTCGTTGGGAATGACGATGACAGTGTCGACCGCGCCGATAAGTTCTTGGAGCGCCTGTTCGGCTTGGAGCATGCGGCGCTTGCCTTCGAAGGCGAAGGGCTTGGTGACGACGGCGACGCTTAACGCGCCAAGTTCGCTCGCGAGCGAAGCTACCACCGGCGCAGCGCCGGAGCCGGTGCCTCCGCCGAGGCCGGAGGTGATGAAAATCATGTCCGAGCCTTCGAGGGCTTCGATGATTTTGTCGGTGTCCTCAAGAGCGGCTTTGCGGCCAACTTCGGGATTTGCGCCCGCGCCGAGACCTTTCGTCAGCTTCGCGCCAAGCTGAAGTTTCGTCGGCGCCTGCGAAAGTTTGAGCGCTTGCAAGTCCGTATTGGCAGTGATGAATTCGACGCCTTCGACTTTGGCGCGAATCATGCGGTTGATGGCATTGCATCCGCCGCCGCCCACGCCGATGACTTTAATCTTCGCGGGCTGCAGCTCTTCGCTGAAGCTCATACGAATTCCTGCGTCTTTTGCGGTCATGCTTCCCTCAGCCTTCTCCATGTTCGCGGTGCTGCGCTCGGGCAGGGTCACGAGGCACCTGCGAACATGGCCTTCAATTTAGAAACGAGATTTCCGGAGCGCTGCGTGGCGTTGCGCCGCGTCTTCGCGCCGTACATCACCAAACCAACGACCGTTGCATATTCCGGCTGGGCTACCTGTTCAGGGAGATCAGCCAAACCCTTGGGCTCCGCGATGCGGACGGGGAGGTGGAAGGACTGCTCGGCGAGATCGATCAAGCCGTTCAGTCGCGCGCCACCGCCAGCAAGAATAAAGCCGGCGGGAATTTGACCGTCGAGGCCGGCGCGCTGGAGATCGTCGCGGATGAGGGCGAGGAGTTCCATGGCGCGCGGTTCGATAATGTCCGTGAGCATGCGGGCGAAGATGGTGCGCGGCGGGCGGTCGCCGACGCTGGCGATTTCGATGGAAGTGTCTTCGTGGAGAAGCGCGGAGGCGGCGCAGCCGTGCCGGCGCTTGATTTTTTCGGCTTCAGGGATGGGCGTGCGCAGGCCGACGGCGAGGTCGTTGGTGAAATGGTCGCCGCCGACGGGGACGGCACCGGTGTGGCGAACAACGCCGCCTCCGTAGACGATAAGCTCAGTGGTGCCGCCGCCGATATCGAGAAGGCAGCAGCCGAGGTCTCGCTCGTCCTGCGTGAGGCAGGCTTCCGCGGAGGCGAGCGGCTCGAGAACAGTGTCGCTGACCAGAATCCCGGCGCGATTCGCTGCGGTGACTAAATTTTGCGTGGCAGCGATGGAAGAGGTTACGAGATGAACGTTGGCTTCGAGGCGCTGGCCGACCATGCCTACCGCGTCGCGAATGCCGTCCTGCGCATCGACCATGAATTCGTGCGGAAGGACGTGGAGGACTTCGCGGTCTTCGGGAAGCGTGATGTTGCGGGCAGCATCGACGGCGCGGCGGATGTCGTCGCGCTCGATGTCGCGAGCACGGTTTCCTAAGGTTACCCCGCCGCGGCTATTGACGCCACGGACATGGCCGCCGGCTACGCCGATGACGGCGGATTCAACCGGAACGTTGGCGACGCATTCCGCTTCTTCCACAGCGCGGCGAATGGAGCTGACGGTGGAGTCGAGATTGACGATAAGGCCTTTGCGTAAGCCCTTGGATTCGGCCGCGCCAAGCGCAAGAAATTTTACCTGCTCGCCGTCGATTTCGGCGATCAGCGCGGACGTTTTTGTACTGCCGACATCCAGCCCGATAATGTAACGATCTTTTTTTGCCAAGCCGCCGCCCCCACCTTGGAACACCAAATTTAGGAACTGCTAATTCTTCAGTTTCGCGGAATTCGTGCTGCTGTCCGCGTTCACAACCACTTGCCGTGAATATTGCAAATCGATGGACTGCACGCGGCCTGCATTGGCCTGCCACTGCGCGAAATTGTCGACGAGCATCCGGTACTTGGCAGTGAAATCGCTGTTGCCGAAGTGGATGGTCACCACTTGCGAATCATTCGCGGAAGAAAGGCCGGTCATGACGACGCGCAAGTCTTTGGCGTTCGTGAGATCGATTTCGCTGACGCGGTCGGAGGAACCGGAGCGAATAAGGTCGGCGTCGCGGAGAAATTCCTGGTAGGTCTGCATGCGCTTTTCGCGTTCTTCGCGGGGCATGCTGTCGGGAAGGCCGCTGACGATGGGGAAATGCAGGTCTTCGCCTTCGGGGCGATCGAGAATCACGCCGTGGGCGTCAATGAGAGCCAACTCGGTGCCGTTGCGCAAGAATGCCATGGGCGTGCGCTCCGTGAGTTCTACCCGGATGCGATTTGGCAGAATGCGCTGAACGCTGGCGGATTCGACCCACGGAAGTTGCTCGAGCTGGCTGCGGCGAGCGTCCAGCGGAATACGGAGAACGCTGCGATTGCGGTCGTGCGCAAAAGGTTGAAGGACCGCTTCGCGGCTGACGATGTGGTTGCCGAAGAGCTCGATTTGGTCAGGCTTAAGCAGAAGGACCTGCGGCGAATAGAGCAAGAAGCGGCCAGTGACGACTGCGGCGGTTACGCCGGTGGCTCCGATGATGGTCCACACCAAGATGCGGCGATAGAACGGCCAGCTTCGGCCGCCAAATTTTTTGCGGCGAATTTCGAGAGGCTTTTGCCTGCGGAGATAGCGCGGCTCTTCGTCGGCGAGGAGTTCCGGCCGGTAGGGCTCGGCGGCGGCCGCGGCGTTGCCCCGCTGCATGGCTTTCACGCGTTCCACACAACCACCTCGTGTTCGAGAATGACGCCAAAAGATTTCTCCACGCGTTCGCGAACATCGGCGATCAGCGCGAGCATGTCTTTGGCGGAGGCTTTGCCTGCGTTTACAAAAAAATTGGCGTGGCGGTCGCTGACGCGGGCATCGCCCACGCTGAGGCCTTTGAGGCCGAGCTCATCGATCATGCGACCGGCGGAAGCACCTGGAGGATTTTTGAAGATGCAACCAGCGCTCTTCTGTCCTAGCGGCTGGCTTGCGCGGCGCTTCTCATTGCAGATACGAATTCCTTTTAAAATTTCAGGGTACGGTTTGGAGGGTAGTTCCAGCTTCACTGCGAGCATCATATCATCAGGCGCAAAAGATGTGTGCCGGTATTCGAAAGAAATTTGATCTTCCTGGAGGGTTTCGAGCTTGCGGGCGGCGGCGCGGTAAAGCTTGACCTGCCGGACGTAGCTGCCGATTTGCATGCCGTAGGCGCCAGCGTTCATACGCAGGGCGCCGCCGACGGTGCCGGGGACGCCGATGAGGCCTTCCATGCCGCCCAGATCGTTTTTCGCGCAGAAAGTTACGGTGCGGCCGAGGTCGGCCGCTGCGTCAACCTGGGCGAAGTTGCCTTCGAGTTCGATGTCGGGCTGGGGCGAAACGAGCTGCAGCACGACCCAAGGGAGTTCGCCGTCACCCACGAGCAGGTTTGAGCCGCCGCCGAGGAATTTGTGGGGAACGGCTTGCGCGTCGAGGAGATTCAAAAGGTCTGGAATCGCTTCGTGCCGGGTTATGCGAAGCAGGTCCGTCTTGCCGCCGATACCAAGCGAAGTGTGCTCAGACAAGGAAGTGCCTGGCTTCAGTTGAACGCCTAGCTCGGGGAGCGCCGCGACGAGTTTGGGATCTTCAACGCGCATGATGAGAAGGTTTGTGGGTCGGGTTCTCGGTCCCCAAAAGGACCATCAGTTCGTTGCTGGCGCGGCTGACGTTTCCAGCGCCGATGGTCATGATGGCATCGCCGGCGCGGGCTTCGTGCAGGAGGAACTCGATTCCAGACTGCATGGAGCGGAAGTAGTGAACGTTTTTGTGGCCGGCTTCGCGTATGGCGTTGGCCAGGGCTTCGCTGGTGATGCCTGGGATAGGCGCTTCGCTCGCGGCGTAAATGTCCAGCAACACCAGGATGTCGGCTTGATTGAAGGCGCGGCTGAATTCTTCCCAGAGATGCTGGGTGCGTGAGAAGCGGTGCGGCTGGAAGAGCACCAGAAGGCGGTTGAACTTGCAGCCACGAGCGGCTTCGAGTGTGGCGCGAATTTCGACGGGGTGATGGCCGTAGTCGTCGATGACGGCGATGTCGTTCACGATGCCCTTGATGTCGAAGCGGCGGCCGACGCCGGCAAATTTGGCGAGGCCCTCGCGGATGAGGTCGCTGGGGACATTTAGGTAGAGAGCGACAGCGGCGGCTGCCGCGGCGTTGCGGACGTTGTGAATGCCCGGGGGATGCATCAAGTGGAATACGCCCAGGTCTTCGCCTTTGAAGGTGAGGCGGAAATCGCTGCCAAGGCCTTCCAGTTTCACATCGCTGATAACCAGGTCGGCCTGGCTTGAGGTGCCGTAGGTAATGATAGGGCGCTTCACGTCTGGAAGGATGGCTTGCACGTTCGGTTCGTCGAGGCACAGGATCGCGGCGCCGTAAAAGGGAACGCGGTTCACGAACTGAATGAATGCGCCCTGAATGTCTGCAAGCGAGGTGTACTGGTCGAGATGCTCGCGATCGATGGTGGTGACGACGGCGACGACAGGAGCGAGCATGAGGAAACTGCGGTCGCTTTCGTCGGCTTCGACGACGAAGTATTCGCCTTTGCCGAGGCGCGCGGTTGTCCCGGCCTGATTGACCTTGCCCCCAATCACAAAAGTTGGATCGAGATGGGCGGCGTTGAGAACCGAGGCGACCATCGAGGTCGTAGTCGTCTTGCCATGCGCGCCGGCGACAGCAATGCCGTATTTGAGGCGCATCAGTTCCGCGAGCATCTCCGCGCGCGGGATGACGGGAATCTTTCGTTTGTGCGCCTCGATGACTTCGGGATTATCTTGCTTGATCGCCGAAGAGGTCACGACGACGTGCGCGCCTTCGACGTTGACCGCTTTGTGGCCTTCGTGGATTGTGGCGCCTAGATTTTGCAGACGCTCCGTGATGTTCGACGGTTTTGTGTCCGAGCCGGAAACGGAATAGCCTAACGTCAGAAGCACTTCGGCGATGCCGCTCATGCCGATGCCGCCGATACCTACCAGGTGGATACGCTGAAAATTGCGAAACGAGACCATCATGGTGTTGCCCTCTGGCCAGTTCCTTGCACGTTGGCGGCCTCTTCGATCAGGTTGACGATATCGCGGGTGGCGTTCGGGCGGGCAAGCAAGCGCGCAGCGTTTGACTGCGCTTCAATCTGGTCCGGTTGGCCTATCAAAGAAAAAATTCCGTTCGTCAGGCGTTCGGCGGTCAGTTCGTTTTCGGTGATGACGCGGCCCGCGCCCCCGCGCTGCATTTCTTGCGCATTGCGCAACTGGTGGCTATCGGTGGCAGCGCCGAAGGGGATGAAGATGGCGGCGCGGCCAGCGGCTGCGATTTCTGCCGCCGTGATGGCTCCTGCTCGGCAAACGATCACGTCTGCCCAGGCAAAGCGCTCGGCCATATTCGTAAGGAAGGGTACAACTTCCGCGTTGATCTCACGCCGCGCGTAGGCGGTGCGTACCGCATTATAATCGCGTTCGCCAGTCTGATGCACGATGGAGAGCACATCTTTTCGCGGAGCGAGGAGGTCCATGGCGTCTACAAACGTACGGTTTATGGGTAACGCGCCCTGGCTTCCACCGGTTATCAGCAAGCGAAATGGCTTATCGAGTTTGCGTGGGGTGATTGAGAAAAACTCGGGGCGTACGGGGCAGCCTGTTACTACGGCCTTTTTTCCCCAGACCCGTGCAGAAATTTCATAGCCGGTGGCGATACGCTTGGAGAGTTTGGCGAGGAGTTTGTTGGTGAGGCCGGGCTCGGCGTTCGGCTCAAAGATTACATTGGGGACACCACTGAGCCACGTCGCGAGCAGCATTGGGCCGGCGGCGTACCCGCCTACGCCAAAGGCGGCGACCGGCTTGTGTTTTCGCAGTACGCGGCGGGCGTCCAGCATCGCAGGCGCTAGCATGGCAAAGTTTCGCAGAAGCGTGGCGCCACCTTTTCCTTTCAGGCCGGCGACGCGCAGCGTCTCCAGCTGGAGACCGGCTTGAGGCACAAGTTTCATTTCGATTCCGCGTTCTGTTCCGACTAGCACGACTTCTCTTTCTGGCCCGCGCGAAAGCCACTCTTTCGCAATGGCTAACGCGGGAATTACGTGGCCGCCTGTGCCGCCACCAGCGATCAGAAGTTTCATCATTCTGGCTCGAGTTGCGTCTTGAGCGGACGGGCACGGCGTGCCGTGCCCCTACAAAAGAAAAGCGCTTGTTGCGTCATGTTTCGGCGGCCTGTTGACTGATGTTCAGCAAAACTCCTGTCGCCAGCAGCATGACTAGCAAGCTTGAACCGCCGTAGCTTACAAACGGGAGCGGAATGCCTTTGGTCGGCACCATTCCCAGCACAACCGCAAAGTTAATCAGGGCCTGGCTTAGGACCAGCGCCGTGATTCCGAGTGCCAGCAGCCGGCCGAATCCGTCAGGCGCGGCAAAGGCGGCGCGGAGGCCACGCCAGCCGTAAACCAAGAATAAAGCGATCACCAAAATCGCGCCGATGTAACCCAGCTCTTCGCAAATCACGGCGTAAATGAAGTCCGTATGCGCTTCCGGCAGATAAAAGAGTTTCTGCTTGCTCTCCATCAGTCCGACGCCCGTGAATCCGCCTGAACCTACTGCGATGAGGGATTGCATCAATTGGAATCCCGCGCCCTGTGGATCCGAATCGGGGTGAAGAAAAGAAGTCAGCCGCGCGTTACGATACGCGACTTGCGTGATGAGCAAGTACAAAACCGGGATTGCTGCGCCAATTCCCGTGGCAATCCATTTCCAGGATAGCCCGGCTGCGAACAACATCGTGGTAGCCACAAGGACGATAGCCACGGCCGTGCCCAAATCCGGCTGCACGAGAATCAAGCAGACGTAGAGCAGAACCGGAGTTGCGGCGGGAAGAATCGTCTGCAAAAAATCCGGTTTGCAGAATTCCATCGTCGCTTCGCCGCGGCGCTTCTGATCGAGGAACCAGGCGAGGTAGAGGATGGCAGCCAGCTTGGCCAGCTCCGACGGCTGCACGCCGATGGGACCGTAGCGAATCCAGCGATGCGTTTCGTGGGACTTGTCCACAAAAAAGGTCCCGACCAGCAAAAGCAGGACAACGCACACGCTGGTGTAAACGACGACCGGCTCGCGCAGACGTCGATAGTCCATGCGCATAAGAGCGAACATCCCCAGGAGCCCGAGGACCAGCCAGGCGGCTTGCCGCACAAGAAAATAATACGAGTGGGCGTATTTGCTCTCCGCCGTGACGGCCGATGCGCTGAAGATCATCACGGCGCCCAGGAGGCAAAGAACGATAGTCACGACAAATAACCAGCGGTCCATTTCAAGACGTCTCGGCAAGTTCGTTCACCCTTTCCCGGAAGTCGCACCCGCAGCTTGCTTTTCAAGCTGCCTCACCAAGTCCTTGAAGACGCGTCCGCGGTGCTCATAATTTTGAAACTGATCGAAACTGGCACAGGCGGGGGCGACTAGCACCACGTCGCCGCGTTGGGCAGCGTGCGAAGCGATTTCCACGGCGCGCTCGATCGTTTCCGCGCGTTCCAGCGCCACGCTTCCTGAAATCTGCTGTTCGATTTTCTCTGCCGCGGCGCCAATCAAAAGCGCGAGAATCGCTTTTTCGCGCAGCGGCTTTTGCAACACGGTATAATCGCTGCCCTTGTCTTTTCCGCCGAGAATAATCAGGATGCGGCCGGGAAAGGCGTCGAGCGCTTTCAGCGTGGCATCGACGTTTGTCGCCTTCGAATCGTTGTAGTAGCGCACGCCTTTAATTTCGGAGACGAATTCCAGGCGGTGCTCGACTCCCGCAAAAGAACTCACGCCTTTAAAAATCGCAGTGGATGGTGCGCCAGCCAGACGGGCAGCGGCTGCGGCGGCAAGTACGTTCTCCACGTTGTGAGCGCCGGCCAGTGGTATGTCTTCGATCTTCAGAAGAATTTCTTCTTTCCCATCCTGCCGAAAAACAATTTCTTCACCACGAACGTAAGCGCCCTGAGCGACGCGCTGTTTTCGGCTGAACCAGTAAACGAGGGGAAGGGATGGCGCGTAGGGCGTAGTTGCTGCGTCATCCGCGTTCAAAATGGCTGCATCTTCGCCGGTCTGGTTCTCGAACAGCCGCGCTTTCGCCGCTCCGTAGGCTTGCAAGGTGTGATGCCGGTCAAGATGGTCGGGAGTGAGATTGAGAAACACGCCGATGTTTGGGCGAAACGTGTCGATGAGCTCGAGTTGGAAGCTGCTCAACTCGGCCACAGTCCAGGTTTCGTCGTTCATCGTGTCGACGCAGGCGATAAGCGGCGTGCCAATATTTCCCGCGAGTATGCTTTGCATCCCGGCCGTCTTCAGAATGTGTTCGATGAGAGAAGTCGTCGTAGTTTTGCCGTTCGAACCGGTAATCCCGAGCAAGCGGCCTTTCATGAAGCGATAGGCAAGCTCGATTTCGCTCCAAATGGTTACGCCCTTCGCGCGCGCGGCTTTCAGATGCGCGTCATCGGCGGGGACACCGGGGCTCGGAATAATCAGGTCTTGCTCAAGAAACGATTTTTCGTGATGGCTACCAAGTTCGAGCACGATTCCGGCTTCGTGCAATTTCGCGATTGCCTCGCCGATCTCGCTCTCGCCTCGGGTATCTGTCGCGGTCACGCGCGCGCCGCGTGCCGCACAAAAGAGCGCTGTGGCGACACCCGTGCGGGCCAGTCCGACGACCAGCACGCGCTTTCCCCGCAACTGCGTTCCACTCGGCATCGTTTTTTGTCAATTCGCTCAACTTCAAATGCGGTGCTACCTCAATTTCAGCGTCGTCAGCGCAAACAAGGCAAAGACGAGCGCTGCAATCCAAAAACGGACGATGACTTTCGATTCGCTCCAGCCCAGCAGCTCAAAATGGTGGTGAATGGGCGCCATGCGAAAGATGCGTTTGCCGCGCAACTTGAACGAGCCAACCTGCAAGATCACAGAGAGAGCTTCGATGACGAATATTCCCCCGACGAAAAACAAAAGAATCTCCTGCTTGATGATCACCGCGATTGTGCCCAGCGCTCCACCAAGCGACAGCGAGCCGACATCGCCCATAAAGATTTCCGCGGGATGCGCGTTGTACCAAAGGAAGCCTAGCGATGCCCCGACTAAAGCTCCGCAAAATACGGTGAGTTCACCAACGCGCGGGATGTATTGAATTTCGAGATAAGTAGCCCAGCGCGAGTTGCTGCTGACATAGGTCAGGACAGTCAACGCACCCGCAGCGATGACCGTGCAGCCGATCGCCAGGCCGTCGAGCCCATCCGTCAGATTCACGGCGTTCGAAGAACCGACGATGACCACACAAATAAACGCCAGAAATGGAAGAAACGCCAGAGGCCAAAGGTGGGGCGAATTCATCAAGGAATGGAAGACGAGATCCGGGTGGAGGCGTTTGAGAAATGGGATCATCAGCTGCGTCGAGTAGGCGTAGTGTGTTACGAGAACGAGCAGAGAAATTCCCACAACCAGGCTGACCAGCACCTGAAAATAAATTTTCTTCTTCGCGGTGAGCCCGAGGTTGCGCTGTTTGGATACTTTCGCGTAGTCATCGATGAAACCGATGATGGCGAAACCGATCAGCGCAAAAAGCGCGAGCAGTACAAAAGGGTTGCTCAGATCAGCCCAAAGCAGCGTCGGTACAGCCGTCGACAGAACGATGAGGACTCCACCCATTGTGGGTGTGCCTGCTTTTTTCTGATGCTCTTGCGGGCCTTCTTCACGGATGTATTGGCCGATTTGCAACTCACGCAGGCGCCGAATCAGCCAAGGTCCAAAGACGAGGCCGAGAAACATGGCAGTCAAGCTCGCGTAAACCGTTCGAACGGTGATGTAGCGAAATACATTTAGCGGACTGAAGTAGCGCTGCAGGACGTGGTAGAGGAGGTAGTAAAGCATTTAGTGCCTTACCTCCTGCCGAGGAATCTCGCCGGGAGCGGAATAGCGCGTCAGCAGCGTTTCGACAATTCGCTCCATCTTCACACCGCGCGAGCCTTTCACCAGCAGCACATCACCCGCGGTGATGAAGTCCGCCAGGAACTTTGCAGCATCATCCGACGACGCGAAGAATCTCGTTTGCGCGCGCGGAATTCCCGCTGAGATCGCACCCTCCACAATTTGCTCGGCGTCGCCTTCGACTCCGATCACCCAGTCGACCTTGCAAGTTTTAGCCGTGAAGATGCCCGCTTCGCGATGCAACACCGGGGAAGTAGCGCCAAGCTCGCGCATCTCACCCGCGGCCAGAATCCGCCGCTGAAAATTTGGAGTCGCGGCAAGCACGGACACCATGGCATGCAGCGCAGCCGGACTCGAGTTGTAGCTGTCGTTGATCAGAGCGGCTCCATTTGAAAAACGCAGCAACTCGCCGCGCATCGCCGGCACACGCAGCGTCCGAAACACGCTTTGCGCTTCCGCCGCGCCGATATTCCATACGCTTGCCGCCGCAAGAGCGGCCAGTGCGTTGTAAATCGCATGGCGGCCGGGAACAGGCAGCTCCAGGCGCACGCGACCCTCGGGACTTACATAATCAAACGCCGTTCCTAGCGCTCCGCGATCTTCAATCGCCGTTGCCGAGAAAAATGCAGGCGAATCGATTCCGTACGTCAGCACGCGCCCCGGCGCAAACGCTCCAAACGCCGCAACGCGCGGGTCATCCGCGTTCAACACCGCGGTAGACTCACGCCCGCTAAGCCCTTCAATCAGCTCACGCTTGGCCAGCGCAATTTCTTCAACCGACGAAAAAAATTCAAGGTGCGCGGGCGCAACACGCGTCACCACGCCAACATCGGGACGCGCAATCGCCGCAAGCCGGGCCAATTCGCCCCGCCGCGACATTCCCATCTCGAGCACCGCCGCCTGATGCGTTTCTTCCAAGCGAAGCAACGTGAGCGGCAGCCCGTACTCGTTGTTAAAATTTCCTTCCGATTTCAGGACCTGGAGCTTCGCGCCCAGCAATGCCGCCAGGATCTCTTTCGTTGTGGTTTTGCCCACGGAGCCTGTGACGCCGGCAATTTTCCCGCCCCAGGCTTCGCGTACCGCGCGTGCGAGCTGTTTGAGCGCCTCGAAAGTGTCCCCCACGACGATGCAGCGATTCCGGATGCCGTCGCCGTAACGGTGGGCTTGCGGATCCGCCACCAGGGCTGCGAGCGCTCCACGCCCCAGCGCACTCGCCACGTAATCGTGTCCATCGTGACGCGGTCCGTGGATGGCAACGAACAGTTCGCCTCGACGAACCGTGCGAGAATCAATCGAGACGCCGGCCACCCGGGCCATGGGGTCAAGTCCCGCCCCCGCCCTAACACCCAAAGCGCCAGCCACTTGTGCAATCGTCCACCGCATAAATGCCTCAAGGGGTTTGCTTTACGCAGATACCCCGCGTATCGGTTTGTGTTCACCGTATTTGAGGGCTCCTCCTTTCGCGAGTTGACTCCTGGCTCGCGCGCCCTCGTCATACTTTCTAGCCTAGCTAGACAAGCGCGCTACGTGCCAAACCCTGAGCCATTTTTGGGCTCGTTGCTGCCAATATCAGGCTGCGTCTCGCCATACCCTCTTTCGCGCAAGGCTCGCCGCGCCATGTCGCGGTCGTCAAACTCCAGTGTGGTGTCCGCGAGAATCTGATAATTTTCATGGCCTTTGCCTGCCAGCAGAACAATGTCTCCCGCGCGCGCTTCGTCCATCGCCAGGCCTATCGCTTTTTCGCGGTCCGGCTCGATAAGATATTTTCCACTGGTTTTTTGGAGTCCCACAATGATGTCTGTAATGATTTTCAGCGGATCTTCGGTTCGCGGATTGTCGCTCGACAGTATCGTCAGATCGCTCAGCCTGCCAGTCACTTCTCCCATCACTGGCCGCTTGGTGCGGTCTTTTCCGCCTCCGCAGCCGAAAAGCGTGATGATGCGGCCCTTGGGATTCAGTTCGCGTGCAGTACGAATCAGATTTTCAAGAGCGTCGTCCGTGTGCGCGTAATCAACCACCACAAAATACGGCTGGCCGAGATCGATGCGTTGGAAACGGCCGGAGACGCTTTCGAGACTGCGAATGCCAGCTTCGACCGTTTCATTCGAAAGGCCGAGCGCCTGTGCGGCTCCAATCGCGGCAAGAATGTTGTACACGTTGATACGCCCGACCAGCGAAGACGCAACCTGCACCTTTCCGTTCGGTGTCTGCGCCGTGAACGACAATCCGTTGAACGTGAGTTGGAACTTTCTTGTCGTAATGTCCGCGTCGGATTCGAGGCCGTAGGTCACTGTTTTCTTAGCTAACCCGGTCAATCGTTTGCCGTATTCATCATCTGAATTAACGACCGCAACTTCCGGCGCGCCCGCCCCCGTTCCTTCGAACAATCGCTTTTTTGCAGCGAAATAATCTTCAAACGTCTTGTGATAGTCCATGTGCTCGCGCGTCAAGTTCGTAAAAACCGCGGCGGCAAAATGGCAGCCCCACAAGCGATCCATGGCCAGCGAGTGCGAACTTGCTTCGAGCACCGCAAACTTCCCGCCGCCATCGCGAATCTCCGCAAGAAAGCCCTGCAAGTCGACCGATTCCGGCGTTGTATTCGGCGCAGGATATTCGCCGAGCGGCGTGTGATAAGCGATCGTTCCGAAGAGACCGGTCTTTGCGCCGGAAGCCTTCACGATCGCGTCGATCAACGAAGTCGTCGTGGTTTTTCCATTCGTACCTGTGACCGCCACAAGTTGCAATGCCTTCGCCGGATGCTCGAAGAAATTCGCCGCCGCGATGGCGAGCACTTTGCGCGCTTCACGCACCTGAATCCAAGCCACGCTCGAAGGAATAAAAGCCGGCACGGGCGCTTCGCTTGCAATCGCTGCCGCCCCTCGAGAAACCGCATCGTGTATGAAGGTGTTCCCGTCGGCCTTCGCACCGTGCAGCGCGAAAAACAAAGCGAGCGGTTTTACCTTGCGCGAATCGCAAGCCACCTGCCGGATTTCCAACTCCTGCGCAGCGGAAGGCATGTTCGCTTCGATGCCGTGAAACACTTCGCGAAGTTTCAGACTTCGAGGAGAGACGCGGGTTGTCGATGAATTTTCCCGGCGTTCATCGGGGGTGTGCGTTTTCGAGTTGCTGCTGTCTTCTAGTTGGCTCAATCCAGTTCTCATCCTAATTCCTGACTCCCTGGTGAGGCTTCGATTTCTTTTCGACGGGTGTCCCGAACTGCACGGTGATTTTCGCCCCTCGCCTCACTTTTGCCCCCGCCCCCGGCGTTTGACTTATTGCAAGGCTGCTGCCAACCAGCACTGGCTCGAGTCCAAGTCTGAAAGTAATGTCCATCACCTCGCGCATCGTCTTCCCACTGAAGTCTGGCACTTCGATGTCGCCGCCCTGATCCACCGCCACCGTCAAAACCTGCTTTGTCGAAACAGCCTGCTCCCGCGCATCCACCTTCGCTATTTGGGATGCCGCTGGAGGCGGATCGGGCTGGCCGGAAAAATCCACGTTCGACGACTCCTCGAGTGCACTCGGATCCTCGCTGGCTCGCTTCATATAAGCCGTCTCGATCAGCCTCGGATTCAGCGGCACATCCCGCGAAACGTCGAGATACGCCAAGACCTGTTCGGCAACTCGTTTAAACACTGGCGCAGCCACCTGCCCGCCTTCATGCGGCCCAACTGGCGAATCCAGCGAAACCAGGATGGTTATCGCCGGATTGTTGATCGGCGCAAACCCGGTGAACGAAGCAAAGAACTGTGTCGGCGAATACCGCCCGGTCGATGGATCAATCTTTTGTGCGGACCCCGTTTTCCCCGCCGAAGTCCATCCATCGAGATGCGCCGCAGGCCCCGTCCCATGCAGCACAACTCCCTCCATCAACTGCCGCAGCGTCGCGGCCGTTTCCGCACGGATTACGCGCTTGGGTTCCGCCGTCGCAACCGCATCTTCTGCGGGCAAGACTTTCTCGCCGCGCCGCAATTCCGCAATCACATGCGGCTTGTACAACAAGCCCCCGTTCGCAATCGCTGAGACCGCCGTGACGAGCTGTATTGGCGTCACGCCGACTTCCTGCCCCATCGCGATCGCTGCGGTCGATACCGGTTTCCAGTCGAGCCGCTCCACTCGCCCCCGGCTTTCGTAAGGCAACTCGACGCCAGTCAGCGAACCGAACCCAAACGCACGCACGTAATCGTAAAATCTAGGAGCCCCAAGCCGCAGCGCAATCTTGATTGCACCCACGTCGCTCGACTTCGCGAGAATGTCCGAGACCGTCAGCATCCCGAATGGCATGTGATCGCGAATGCGATGTCCCGATATGTATACAGCGCCATTCTCGCAATCAAACACTTCGTCAGGCCGCGTAATCCCTTGATCGAGCGCCGCGGCCAGCGTAATCAATTTGAACGTCGATCCCGGCTCATAAATCGCGCTGACAGCACGATTCATCCAGTTTTCCGAGGGCGCATCGCCCGCCTTGTTCGGATTAAACTTCGGCCAGTTCGCCAGCGCCAGAATCTCCCCCGTATTGGGGTTCATCACGATCACTGTGCCCGCCAGCGAATGCGTCTTCGCCATCGCCGCGGCCAATTCCCGTTCGGCGATGTACTGAATCTTTTCGTCCAGCGTCAGAATCACGCTTGCGCCGCGTTCGCGCTTCGCTTCTCCGCCGTCAAACCACCGCTGCTTCGCGTCCGCCATCGCCACAATGCGTTCGCTCTTGCCACGAATCTGGGTGTCCAGCTCGCGTTCGATGCCCACCAATCCTTTCTCGTCAACATCCACAAAACCCAGCACGTGAGCGGCGAGATCGCGCTTCGGATAAAAACGCTGGTTCTCTTTCTGGAGATAAATGCCTTTCAGATTCAACTTCGTAATGGCATCGGCTTTTTCCGGCGGCAGCTTCCTCGCAATCCACACAAACGAACGCGACGATTGGAACCGCGCTTCAATTTCTCCCTGCGGCTTGTTCACCACTCCGGAAAGCAGCCGAGCCGCAAGATTTTCGTCGGCAATCTCGGAGGGCACTGCGAATGCGGAGTCCACTGGAATGCTCATCGCCAGCGGTTGGCCATTACGATCGAAAATCGCACCGCGTTCCGGAGTTATTTCGAAGCTGCGCTGCTGCTGGCGCAGAGCGCGCGAAAGATACTCGCTGTGGCGATAAAGCTGAAGGTAGGTCAGCCGCCCGCCAACCGCGGCCATCCACAAGAACGCCGCGCCAGCGATGATGAGCAAACGGACGTGGGCGCGGTCTTGTTGCATGGCAGATTCAGATCAGCAAACGCTCCAGCGCGAAGCTCAAACGAACGGAAAATTTCTTGAATTGGAAAGGTCCGTCGCTCGCGAGAATCACGGCGCCCGGTTTGGTCTCACGTAGCGCACGGCGGCTTCTTCCGCTCCGTCCGGGGCTTCATATTCCTGCACGTTTGTCGGCAAAGGTTCGGTCAAGCCAAGCCTGCGCCGCGCGATCACGTCAATGCGCATCGGATTGCGCAGCCCGGCGATCTCCAGTTTCAACTCAGAGTTCAACGCCCCCGCCTTCATCTGCTGCGCCTTCAAATCTTCCAGCTGAAAACTCAAATCGATGCAGCGAAAGTGTTGAAAAACATACAGCATAAAAAACGCTGCCACCACACCGCCCAGCGCGACGCCTCGAATCAAATTCCGCATCTTTGCCGGCTCGATGTTGCGCACCAGCCGCGAGTTATCAATCCGCTTGACGGTGTGAAACTCCGCCATCCCCGTCTTCTTTCGTTTGCCCCTCATGACTACACTCTTTCTGCACACCGCAATTTCGCGCTTCGCGAACGCGGGTTGGCCGCCTTCTCTTCTTCGGTCGGCTGGATCACGTGTCGGGTGAGCACCTGGAGCGTGCCCTCACGCTCTGCCTCTTGTAGCGCGTGCTTCACGATGCGGTCTTCGCGCGAGTGGTAGCTAAGCACCACCAGCCGGCCGCCGGAATGTAATGCAGCAGGGGTCCGTGTTAGAAACTGCCCGAGTTCCTCCATCTCTCGATTCACCGCTATCCGCAGCGCCAGAAACGTTTTTGTTGCGGGATGCAGTCTCTGCCTTCCCCATTGCTTACGGGCCCCTGCTACAACCGTTGCCAAGTGCGCGGTATCCCGCACGGGCCGTGCCCGCACGATCGCCTTGGCGATTCTTCTGGAATCATGCTCGTCCGCTTCGCGATAGAGCAGGTCGGCGATCTCTCTCTCCGACCATTGATTCACAATCTCGTCTGCCGTCAGCTCCTCGGCCGTGTTCATCCTCATATCAAGGGCCGCCGCTTCGCGGAACGAAAACCCCCGCGCTCCTTGATCAAGCTGCATGCTCGAAACTCCCAAGTCGGCCAAGACCCCGTCCACCTTCTGAATCCCCAACTCTTGTGCGGCCTCCGCAATCCTCGAGAACGCCGACTGCACGATCATTACCCTGGCTCCGAATCTCTTCAGCCGCTCCCGCGCCAACTCTAACGCCTGTGCGTCCCGGTCCAGGCTGATCAACCTGCCGGACGTCAGCCGTTCGGCGATCGCTTCCGAGTGCCCGCCGGCTCCCAGCGTTACGTCTACGTACGTTCCTTCCGGCCTGATGCGCAGCCATTCCAGCACCTCTTCCAACATCACCGGCGTATGCGCCGCACTCAATCTCTTAAGCCCTTCAGTTTCTGCCCCGCCCTACTGCGCAACCGAATTTCGCGTTTCGATTTTCGAATTTCGCTTCTTCTTCAAATCCCCAGCGCCGTATCATCCGCCGCCGTGTACGGCTCATTCTTCAACTTATCGAGCACCCGCGTATGGTTCATCACTTCCAGATAGTTGAGAGCCCCGAAAACATCCACTTCCCCTATCGTTTGCGCAGCCTCGCGCAGCACCGCCGGCAAAAGCACCCTTCCCTGCCCATCCAATTCCGCCTGCTGCCCGAAGTAGCTCGTCCTTAACAGAAACTTTTGCTTCGCCACGTGCGTGCTTGGCAATTGCGCCAGCTTGTCTTCGATCTCCGACCAAACCTTCATCGGATAGATTCTGGCCGTCTCGCCCGTCGTACTTGTGATATAAAACTGGTTGCCGTACTCCTTGAGCTCGTCCAGAAACACTGAGGGAATCTTGAGACGCCCCTTCTCGTCGACTTTCGCCGGACAGTTTCCCCGCAGCTTCATAATTCCTATTCAAGAGCTCGTTTTGGATGCCCAATTTGCCTACGTTCACGATTGCCCTCGAGAACGCTTAGAAAGCCCCGGGAGAACTTCACTTTACTCCAAAATCAACCACTCTCTCCCACTTCTGGCCACATAATAGGCCGATTTAGGACCATGTCAAGAGAAAACATGCACTTTTTTTTAAAAGTTTGCGTTTTCACGATCCCGTAACTGTGGAAATTTTCGCTACCACCCCTTGTGGTTTTTTGTTTCGCGCACGCCTACCCTTCGTAGGTCGCTTCGCATCCCTCCCCGCCCTGTTCCTATTTCCCCCGTACGGTCGGTATCCATCGGGCGCTCCCAATCCCGAACGGCACTCCATCACTCGAAACGCCTCCTTTGCCGCCTCCCCCGATTTCTCCCTCTTTTTTTCTTGACAAAAAATAGCAGTGTGATCTAATAGCTCTAGAGTAATAATTCGTCTTCCATTTCGTACCGCCAGCTTCCAGCTGGCGTTTTTTGTTTTCGGCAGCTGAAATTCAGTAACTTCTTCGTTTTCAGCATTTGCCACAACACCGCGTTTTGATTTTGCCGTGTTTCGTCGCCCCACAAATCCCTTAGAATCAAGACTTCCAAGAACTGGCCGCAAGTGTTGATTCTAATGAACTTACGAAAGAGACTAACCGCCTTAGAATCAACACTTACAAAAAAGGGGGAGGGGGGACCCATCGTTAGACATTCTCGCGGCTGCCACCCGATCCGACAGGAAGCTCGTCCGGTCTCCACCGGGCCTACCAACACCCGTTAGTTCGCGGCAAATCGCAAGCCAGCGCTGCGCATGGGTCTTCCTTCAGCACTGAGTTTGTGTTATCCTCATGAAGATTTGAATCTACGTCCTAGGAGCCTCTAACCATGGAATGGACAACCCCTCAGCACGAAGAGATCGATCTGAACTGCGAAGTTAGCTCCTACGCCAACGCCGAGCTCTAGAACCGTGACCGCGCCCAGCGGTCATCTGTCGGCGTGCCAGTATGCGCGTTAAAGTCCTCGGCTCCGCAGCCGGGGGCGGTTTCCCCCAATGGAATTGCGCATGTCCTCTTTGTAGTGGTGTGCGCTCCGGCGCCATCAAGGCCCGCCCCAGGACACAAACGCAAGCCGCAGTTTCCGTCGATGGCTCGCGCTGGTTCCTCCTGAACGCTTCTCCGGATCTTCGCCAACAAATTCTCTCAAGTGCTGACTTTGTGCCTCCCGCTGGCTCACGAAACTCGCCGATCACCGCTGTTGTGCTGACAAGCGCCGACACGGATGCGGTGATGGGACTGCTCCATTTGCGCGAGTTCCAGCCTCTGCAAATCTTCTCGACGATTGCAGTAAGACGCATTCTCACGGAAGAAAACAGCCTGTTCCGCGTGCTGACGCGCTCCTATCCTCCCGTCAAATGGGAAACGCTTGCGTTGGATCGCCTGATGCCTCTGATACCGTCGTCGCCCGCGGACAAAAAGAGCGGCCTCTTTTGCAAAGCCGTCTCGCTCAATGGAGCTTTTCCCGATTACGTAAGCGAGTCTCTACGCAACGCCCTCTCTCCGGAAGAAGCCGTCATCGGTCTCACGCTTGTCTCCAAGGAAAAGAAAGTTTTCTACGCTCCTAATCTGCCTGGAGTTGGAGATCATTGGGCGCCCTGCGTGGAAGAGAGCGATCTTGCGTTCCTCGATGGCACTTTCTGGAAAGACGATGAGCTGAATTCCATCCAAAAAGGAAGCAAATCGGCGCGGCAGATGGGGCATTTGCCGCTGTGGGGCGACCGCGGCCTCCTTCGTTGGCCGTTTCGGCCGAGCAAAACCCGCCGCGTGCTCGTTCACATCAACAACACCAATCCTATCTTGAATGACGAGAGTCCCGAATCTCGCATCGTCCGCGAAGCCAATTGGGAAATCGCTTATGATGGTATGGAACTCGCGATATGAGCCAAGTCCACGCCATCGACGCGCCACTCCTCTCGGAAGCCGACTTCATCGCGGGATTTCACGTGATTGGCGAAGAGCGCTATCACCACAAACATCCCTTTCATGCGCTCATGCACGAGGGCAAGCTCACCCGCGGCCAGCTTCAGGCCTGGGCTTTGAACCGCTACTTCTACCAAAGCCGCATTCCTATTAAAGATGCTGCGATTCTGGCGCGAAGCGAAGATGCAGCTTTCCGGCTGGCGTGGCGCAAGCGCATCCTGGATCACGATGGCGACGGCGTAAAACCCGGCGGCATCGAAAAGTGGCTGCGCCTGGTCGAAGCCACAGGCCTTTCTCGTGAGCAAGCGATTCGCGGCGATGGCATCCTTCCCGCCACGCGTTACGCCGTACAAGCTTATGTTGATTTTGTCTCCACGCGTTCGCACCTCGAAGCCGTGGCCTCTTCGCTCACCGAACTATTCTCCAAGAAGCTCATCACTCTTCGCATGGACCGTCTTCGCCACCACTACCCCTGGCTGTCGAGCGGCCTCGATTACTTCACCGGCCGCCTCACGCAGGCGCCCGAAGACGCGGACTTCGCCCTGGCCTGGGTCGTGAAACACGCCGTGACGCGCGAGCAACAAAACCAAGCCCACGCCGCCCTGCAAGCCAAGTGCGACATTCTCTGGGCGCAACTCGACGCCCTCTATTTCTCCTACGTGAATCCCGGCTGGCCGCCTCCCGGCGCCTTTCGCCCAACGCCGGAGGCAAGCTCCACATGAGCGTCGATCTCAACAGCCGTCCGCGCCTCGCTCCCGGCTGCCGCATGAACGAGAAAACTCAGCAGCCCCGCACGTTGCTCATGCCCGAGCGAGCTCTGCGCCTCAACGGCCCCAGCCTCGAAATCGTCGAACGCTGCGACGGCAAGCACACCGTCCAGGAAATCATCACCGAATTGCAGCAGCTCTACTCCAAAGCAGAACCAAGTAAAGTCGAACAAGACATTCTCGGCTACCTGGCTCTGTTGCAAAAAGAACGCGCACTGGACTTCGAGGCCGCTGCCACATAATTTGTAGGGCGCAGCATGCTGCGCCCCATCTCGGCAAGACGGCTAATATCCGAACAACTCCCCATGAGCGAATCACTATCCAAACCACTAGCCTTGATCGCCGAGCTAACGCACCGCTGCCCGCTTCACTGCGTTTACTGCTCAAATCCTCTGGAGCTTACGCAACGTTCCGTAGAACTCTCCACGGACGATTGGTCCCGCGTGTTCCGAGAAGCCGCCGCTCTTGGCGTCCTTCAAGCCGATTTCACCGGCGGCGAACCTCTCACACGCCCCGACATTCTTGAACTGATCCGCTCTGCGCGCGCCGCCGGCCTCTACGTCAATCTAATCACGTCTGGCATGCCGCTCGACGAATCGCGCCTCGAGGCTCTCGTCGCGGCTGGTCTGGATCATTTTCAATTGAGCTTCCAAGGTGCCCGAGAAGAAATCGCCCAGGAAATCTCCGGCACCAAAGCTCATCCGCAGAAGCTGCGCGTCCTCGAGTGGCTCAAACGCCACCGCGTCGCCGTCACTCTCAATTTCGTCATTCACCGCCGCAACATCGGGCAACTCTCCGAAATGCTCGCGCTCGCCGAATCTTCCAGCGCCAGCCGCGTCGAGTTCGCGAACGTCCAGTATTACGGCTGGGCCTTCGCTAATCGCGATTCCCTTCTCCCCACGCGAGAGCAGCTCAGGCAATCCATCGATTTTCTGAAAAGAGCGCAAGAACGTCTGGCAGGAAAAATCAAAGTCGAATACGTCGTTCCCGATTACTACGCAAAATATCCGAAGCCCTGCATGGGCGGATGGGCCCGCAAACTCATGCTCATCACGCCGAACGGAGACGCGCTGCCATGCCACGCCGCCCGCGTCATCCCCGGATTGTCCTTTGAAAACGTGAAGGACCAGAGCCTGAGCGAGATCTGGAACTCCTCCGATGCGTTTCAAAAATTCCGCGGCGAATTCTGGATGCAAGAACCCTGCAAATCCTGCGACCGGCGAACTCAAGACTTCGGCGGCTGCCGCTGCCAGGCTTTTCTTCTAGCAGGCGACGCCGCGGCAACCGACCCGGTCTGCTCGCTCTCCCCACAGCGCGCAAAAGTAGACGCCATCTTAAACGCGATTAACACTGTAGGGGCGGGGCTTGCCCCGCCCGCTGATGCAGCGCCACTCACCAAACCCGACTGGCTCTACCGCCCCAATCCTGCTTAAGCCGTTGCCTGCGTTTCAGGTTGCCCTTGCAATGGCATCACCACTCGGAATATGAAAATCATGCTCCCCAAAAAACACAACGTCCCAAACACCGCGAGCGTATACGGCGCGCCAATCCGCGTGGCCACCCCACCCGCGATAAGCGATCCGATCGGCTGCACGCCCATAAACATCGTCGCATACACCGCCATAATCCGCCCGCGCAACTGATCCGGCACGCGATTCTGCAACGTCGTATTCGTCGCCGCCATCTGCACCGTCGCACAGAATCCCACCACCAGCAGCACCGTCATCGAAAGCCAGAAGTATTTCGACTGCGAGAAAATCACCAACCCCACCGCGCAAGTTGTCGAAGTCGCCGCAATCCACCGTGCCAATCCCTTGTAACTCGTCCTCGCCGCGAAATGCAGCGCACCAATCACCGCGCCAACTCCTGCCGCGCTCATCAACAAACCAAATCCCTTCGCCCCGCGATGCAAAATCTCACTTGCGAAAATGGGTAGAAAAACGGAGTACTGCAATCCCAGCAAACTCAACATGCTCAAAAGCAAAAGCGTCGAGCGAATCGGCAGATCGCTCATGGCAAACCGAAATCCCTGCAGCAAACTCTTCCACGGAGACCCGGCTTCCTTCTTTGGTACTCTCTTCACGAGGCGCATCGCCAGCAGCGCGCCGATCACCGCCAAAAAACTCACGCCGTTCATAAAAAAACACCACGCCGGCCCTTTCCACGCCAGCGCAAAACCGGCAATCGCCGGCCCGACGACGCGCGCTCCATTAAAAATCGAAGAGTTCAACGCAATCGCGTTCGGCAGATCTTCTTTCACCACCATCTCAACCAAAAACGCCTGCCGGATCGGCACATCAAACGCATTCACCACGCCCACAAGAAACGCGATGAAGATCAACTCCCACACCTGAATAATATTCGCGAACGTGAGTCCTGCCAGCACAAACGCCAGCACCATTGAAACCGTCTGCGTCCAAATCACGCCATGATGGCGGTTGTACCGGTCGCCGATGTAGCCGCCCAGCGCCGCCAAAAATAAAATGGGAACCTGATTCGCAAATCCGAAAACGCCCAGCATTGTCGCCGGACCGGGCAGCCCGGAAACTCGCCATGCCAGCGTCGTCGTCAGCTTATAAACCAACCACAGCTGCCCCGTCGTCTGCATCCATGTTCCGATGAGCGAAGTCAGCTGCCCGGCAATGAATAATTGGAAATTGCGATGCTGCAGTGCGCGAAAGCGCGGCGACAAAACGGGAATGGCGCCCTCCCCTCATTGGATGCGCGCGACGTCAACTAGTCACGATGCCGCGAGAGGCGAGCCCTTGTCAACGAGCGTGCAAGGTCGCGCCGCGCACGCGAACGCCAGATTGGCCTTGACCTCGTAGGGGCGCAGAATGCTGCGCCCCTACAAAGACGACTACTCGCACGCTAAATGGTTTCTGAAGTTGAGTGGCTGCTGTTTCGTAGTCTTACTGTCGACTGTCAGCTGTGCGCTGTCAGCTTTCCTACTCTTGCGGCGGATCAGGCGCTCCGCCCACATGCAAATGGCTCAAATCCCGCAAGGTCGCCCTATCTTCGTCGCTCATCCCTTCGGTGAACCTCGGATCGTTCAACCGCTGATTCCGCGCCGACTCCGGCATATTCTGCAACACTCGCAATCTCTGCTGAATCGCCTGACGACGGTCGGGAGACATTTGGCGCCATTTCGGCAACACATCATTCTTGACGTGCTCTCGCTGCTCCGGAGTCATCTGAGACCAGACATGTTCCTTTTGCGTCTGGTCCGCTCTCTGCTGCGGAGTCATGCGATCCCACTGGTTGAACTGCTGCCGAATCCTGTTTTGCTGCGCGGGTGACATCCTCTGGAAGGCCGGACTGTTTTGGAAAAACCTTTCCCTCTGCGCCGGTGGCATCTGTCGCATCGTGTCAACCCACGGCCGCGGCGCGCCAACTCCCAGTTGCTGCCTGGGCGTCAAATTTCGCGTGGGCCCAATATTCGCCCCAGTCCCAGCCCCAGCCACAGATCCCGTTCCTTGATTGGGACGATTATTCGAAGGTGGCTTCGCGGGGATACGATCCTGACTCGTCACAGGCGGACGATTCGGCTTGGTCTGATTTTGGTTCTGCGGCTTCGGAGGATTCTGCCGCGCGAACTGCGGGTGGTTCTGGTGCGGAGGTGGTGGCGCAGGATGGTTCTTCTGCGCGGCGCACGTCAGCGACACAGCCCCGCTCAGGGCCACACCCATCATCCAGCATGCGAATTGGAGTCGCGTGCTCATCTCACCTTACATCGTCTGATTCGGCTGACTCGTCTCGTTCGTTTGATTCGTTTGGTCCGGCTGCACCGGCTGCGGCAAATCTTTCAGCGGATCAAAGTTTGAAATCACCTCCTGATCGTCCAGCGTTGGGATTTCCTGCATCATCTGCGCGTCCATTTCTTTCTGGTCGATGCCCGGCAATGGCCCCTTGGACTCATAGCCAATCCACACCGTCGCCAGCAAAAGCAGCGAGGCCGCAAACGCCACGCGCGGCGACGGTGTAAACCACGCCCACCAGCCCTGCTTCACCGGCTCCGCCGCCACTCGCGCGCGCACGCGCACGTCAAACGCCGCCGACGGCTCAATCTGCGGCACTTCATCCAGCAACGAACTCACCGCGCGAAACTCGTTCACGCGCAGCTGGCAGGCTCCGCACTTTGCGAGATGCTTCTCCATCTCCAGCCGTTCGCTCTCTTTCAAGCGCCCGTCCACGTATGCCAAAATCTTGTTTTCCATTCTCGTACAGCTCATAACTTCCTTCCTTCTCTACCCAGGGTCTACTACTACTTCCCTTACAGCCCGGGTTGTAGTTCCTCTACTTCCCGTGCCTCGCCACGAGGGGGGCTAGTTCCACTCGTAACGATTCGTATGCCCGAAAGAGCAGCGATTTCAGCGCGCTCTCCGAACATTCCAAAATCTTTGCAATGTCTCCATAGTCCAATTCCTGGTACTTATGCAAGAGCACCGCCGCGCGCTGCTTCTCCGGCAATTTATCGATCGCGTGCCGGATCATCTTCTTCCGCGCTTCCTCCACCATGTACTGCTCGATGTTCGGGTGCTTCTCGGCGATGTCCATCGCCTTCTCATCGCCGTCTTCCGCATCGATTGTTACCGGCGCATCCAGTGAGATTTCCATTCTCTGGTGGCGGTTGTCGCGGACCGAGTTCAACGCCAAATTCGTCGCAATCCGGAAAAGCCACGTCGTGAATTTGGCGCTCGGCACGTAGTCCTGCCGCGCTCGATACATTCGCAAAAACACTTCTTGCGCCAAGTCTTCCGCCTCTTCCCGCGCGCGCACCATGCGGTAGAGAAAGTTGACAAGAGGTGTCCTGTAGCGCTGGAGGAGCAGCTCGAACGACCGCTCGTCGCCCGCCTTCACGTCCAGCATCAGTTGGACGTCCGACCTGGCCATAGCCGCCACATTCTATCGAACCCTAGCGCGCTCACAAAGTTGCAAATGTTTATGTGGCGTTTAAGCGCAGGCGGGGCGAAACTGAGGCGAATCAAACGTGGAATAAATGCTGCATTATCAATACGGTGGCCACTCCAACGAACACCAGCGCCGCCATCCTCCAATTCGGCTCCCGGTTCACTTCCGGCAGCAAATCCGTCGCTGCGACATAAACCGTCACTCCTCCAGAGAGGGGCAAGGCGTACTTCAACTGACTCTGCAGCACGCTGGTGAGCAAAACTCCCAACAGCGTTGCTGCTCCTAATAACCCGGCAGCCAGGATTGCGTTGCGCCGCCCCTGCCCGCTGGCCAACACCACGGAAGCCACCGTAAACCCTTCCGGCAGCTTGTGCAGAAACACCGCCACAAAAATCATCGTCCCCAGCCAGACGGAGACCAGAAACCCGGCAGCAATCGCCACCCCATCAAAGAAAGTATGAATCGACAGTCCCAATAAAATGGTCGTACGAGCATGGTGATGACTCATCTCCTCGTGATGCGTCTCTTCTCCAAAATGAAAATGCGGCGCAATGGTGTGCTCAAACAGGTGTACGAGGAAATACCCAAGCAGCACGAAAACCAGCGCCTGCTCTCCAGCCAAATGAATCGATTCGGGAATCACATCGAGGAACGCCACGGCCAGCATGTACCCGGCCCCCAGCGCCAAAAAATATTGCAAATACCGCCGCGGCCAATCCCGCCGCACCACAAAATACCCGCCAACCAAATTCCCCGCCGCGGCAACAAGCCCCAACCCCGCCGCCAGCGCCGTCCGAAATGCCAAATCGTGTGCCATAAAGACTAAGAAAAACATTTACAAAGAGGCGCAGAGAAACACAGAGAGCACAGAGAAGCTGAGTCTCGGAACCGTCGTGCTAAATGCAGAGGCGGCAGCAGAGCTGCCACACTCCATATTTCTTACTTCAGCGCCCTCTTCTCATCCAGAATGCCGGAACAAAATCACATCGCCTTCTTGCACAATATATTCCTTCCCTTCGAGCCTCACCTGCGCCTTCTCCCGCGCCGCCGCGATACTTCCCGCCGCCAGCAAATCGCTCCACTTCACCACTTCCGCGCGAATAAATCCGCGTTCGATATCGCTATGAATTGCGCCCGCCGCCTTCTGCGCCGTGGACCCTTTGCGAATCGTCCAAGATCGCACTTCCGGCTCACCCGCCGTAAAAAACTGGATCAATCCCATCAAGTCATACGTCGCGCGAATCAAGCGGTTCAACCCCGGCTCTTTCAACCCATACGACGCCAACAGCTCCGCCGCCTCTTTCTCATCCATCTCCGCAAGTTCCGCCTCAAGCCGCCCGCAAATCGCCACCACCGCCGCATTCGGCTTCCCCTGCAGTGCGCTCAACTTGTGCCGCTCCACCGCCGTATCTAACTTATCCGCTTCGTCGTCCCCCAGATTCAACACATACAAAACCGGCCGCGCCGACAAAAACAAAAATCCCCCAATCGGCTTGCGCTCCTCCGCCGTCAACTCCAACTCCCGCAAAGGCTTCTCCGACTCCAGATGCGCCTTGCACTTATCCAACACCGCTTTTTCCGCCAGCAAAAGCGGATCGCTTTTCTTCTTCAAATCCTTCTCCAACCGCTCCAGCCGCCGCAAAATCTGGTCATGATCCGCCAAAATCAATTCCAATTCCAAATTCGTCGCATCCCGCAAAGGATCAATGCTCCCCTCCGAATGCGGCACGGACGGATCGTCAAACACGCGAATCACGTGCGCAATGGTATCCACCTCGCGCAAAGGAGCCAGCGCATCGCGATTCTTCTCCTTCTGCATCCCGCCCAAATCCACGTACTGCACCGTCGCATACGTAATCTTCTTCGGGTTATACAGCTTCGCCAGCTCCAGCAGCCGCGGCTCCGGCACCTTCGCCACGCCAACGTGCGTCGCCGACCCGCCGCCCTTCCCCTCGACGTTCGCCTTCGTCAAAATCCGAAATAGCGTCGTCTTCCCCACCTGTGGCAATCCAATAATCCCTGTCTGCAAGTCGCGTCCTTCCCTACCGCCGTCATTCCCTCAACTCAAACCCCTCATCCTAGCACACACTTCCCTGCACCCTCGCTTCCTCCGCCGGCCGATTCGATAAGCTCAGCGATTACAAATTCATCCTACGATAAACAGATTCCTGCTATTCTCCGTCAAATCGAATCGAAAATCAGACTCGAAACGAGGTGACCTCTATGCGTTCCGCAAAGTGGCTATTTGCAGTTTCGCTCGCTCTGTTGTTGTTCGTCTTTGTCCCATTCGCTCGTCGTGCCACCGCGCAATCCGCTTCGGATGACGTTCCGAAGTTCATCGTTTCCGGCTTGGATGCGTACAAATCGGACGGTCCCGACGCAGCACTCAAAGCCTTGGTGAAGGGCAGTTCTCTCGAAGGCAGCAAGGAAGCATTGAGCCAGGCGAACGTGCTGCGCCAGATTAGGATTACTATGGGGCCTACAAGTCTTTTGACCGAATCAGCGCTCGAACAATTACGCCTACGACACGCGTCCTGTACCTAAGCCTGAATTTCGAGAAGGGCCCGCTCTTCGCCAAATTTGTGATCTACCACGCCGAGTCTGGATGGATCCTTGTGAACTTGGTGTTCAACACTAAGGAAGAGCTCATCCTTCCTAGCACGCCTAAACGCCCTGGACTTCGGCGCTCACTGCCCCTGATACTTGGGCCTTCAGTTTTTGTAGCTGGCATGTCTAGTTTCACTGGATAATGGTCGACTCGCGTGGGCTTATTTCCCAGGCCTGCCTTCTCATGACGATCACTCTCCTCGACCTCACCGCCTACATCGGCCTAACCGCAGTCGCCGCCATCACCGTCAACATTCTCCTCGGCGTCATGATGGCCTTCCGCTACAGCCCCGTCCGCAACTGGCCGCATCACCGCTTCAACTATTTCCGTCTCCACAGCTGGACCGGCTACATCGCCCTCGCTATCACGCTCCTCCATCCCCTCCCACTCCTCCTCAACAAGTCCCCCAAGTTCCGCATCCTCGACATCCTCTATCCCGTCCACTCCCCCCAACAACCTCTCGAAAACACCATCGGCGCCATCGCCCTCTACCTTCTCGCCCTCATCGTCATCACTTCCTACTTCCGCATCCAACTTGGCCGCCGCACCTGGAAAGCCTTCCACTTCACGATCTACTTCGCAGCTGCCGCCCTCTTCTACCACTCTCTCTTCACCGACCCCGACCTGAAAGGCGCCCCCATCGACTGGCTCGACGGCGGCAAGCTCTTCGTCGAATCCTGCGCCCTCATCATTCTCATAACGAGCCTCCTCCGCGCACGCCACGCCCGCCAAAAAGCTCTCCACGATAAGCGAGCCCCCCACCAGTCAGCCATTTCCTCCTAGGCACAACCACCGACCGTTCCCTCCGCAACCTTCACTTGCAAGATCTCCTCACAGAATCATCCCCTGGCGACTGCAACTCGTCTCAACCCTGCGAGCATCCAACGCTTCACGGCCATTGCAACAACGCAGAGAGGAGCCCACTCTATGCTTATGCGAGTCGGCATATCCGTTGTAACGCTGGTTCTTGCATTCCTCGGCTCGGCCTCTCCCCAATCTGCTCCAGCGCAGGAGAAAACCGCCAACGACAAAGCCGCCCAGGAAGGCGTGGTCCACACGGACGTGGACTTGGTCTCTGTCTACTTCACGGTACGCGACAACAACAAGCGCCTCGTCAACGACCTGCCGCAAGACAAGTTCAGCGTCTCCGAAGACGGCCGTCCCCAGGCCATCAAGTTTTTCGCCCACCATAGCGACGTGCTCTTGAGCGTCGGCGTGCTCCTCGATACCGGCACGAACATGTCTTGGATTCTTGGCGAGGAGGCCCAAGCCTCATCGCTGTTCGTGAAGCACGTCATCCGCCCAACAGATTTGGGCTTCATTCTGAGCTACGCCTCGCGCGTGGAAACCGTGCAGTTGCCTACATCAGACGTCGCACTCCTCGTGGAGCAGGCGCATTCCATTCAAACGGGAGCGGCGATTGGGCTGCCCGGCGGGGTTCCGCCTTCCTCTCGCGGCGTCTCGTTGCCGGGCGGAGGTACGGTCGGCATCAACGGGAAGCACGTAAACCAAAATCGCGCAGCGCACCTCTACGATGCCGCCCGCGTCGCCACGCTCCGCTACCTCTCCGGCGAAGTGGGACGCAAGGCCGTCGTAATCGTAGCCCTCTCAGGCGATTCCCAAAGTGAATCTACTTTGGAAGATGCTCTGCAAACTCTTCTCGAAAACGACGTCATCGCCTACGTCCTTCAGATTCACGATGCTCCCGGCCGCGATGATTGCGATGTGCTCCACATTTTTGAAAAAGACACTCTCAAAAAGCTCGCCGAGGCCACCGGCGGCCGCGTGCTGGACGTTCGCGGCATGGACAAACTCGAACCCGCCCTCGACGAGATCTCCGAGGAACTGCACCACCAGTACAGTCTCGGCTACTATCCCGAAAACAAAAACTGGGACGGCAATTTTCGCAAGCTCCAGATTTCTGCTCTCGAACGGGGCTACACGGTCCACGCCCGCAAAGGCTATTACGCCAAGCATCCAGCAGGAAACCCCGCCGCGGTTCAGTAACCAAGCGGGCCCTAATAATTATCTTTGCTTTTTCTTCTCCCCGACTCTAATCTATTTTCCGCCATGACGCTCCCGATCAGCTCTATCTCCTTCGATCTCGCCGCCGCTACACAATATCTCGCCGTAAAAGACGACCGTCTCGCCGAGCTCATCCAATCCACGCAGCCATTCCAGCTCGATGAAGTCCTCGCCGAAAGCCCCTACGAGGCCCTTCTCGAAGCCATCGCCTACCAATCCATCTCCGGCAAAGCCGCCGCCACCATCTTCGCCCGCGTTAAAGCGCTCAGCTCCTCCGGCCGCGCCCCCAACCCCCAAGAAATGCTCAAGCTCCGTAAACAAGCCCTCCGCAAAGCCGGCCTCTCCGGCGCCAAAGTCGTGGCCATGAAAGATCTCGCCAAAAAAACCATCGAAGGCGTCGTTCCCACCCTCGAAGACGCACAAAAACTCTCCGACGAGGAACTCGTCAAGCGCCTCACCTCCGTCCGCGGCATCGGCGCCTGGACCGTCGAAATGTTTTTGATTTTCCGCCTCGGCCGCCCCGACGTTCTCCCCATCCACGACCTCGGCGTGCAAAAAGGCTGGTCCATCACCTACGGCAAAAGGCACAAGCCCAAACCCAAAGAACTCCTCGCCTTCGGCGAACGCTGGCGCCCCTACCGCACCGTCGCCAGCTGGTACATGTGGCGCGCCTGCCACCGCGCCGGCAACGCCGCCATGCGCAAAATCCGCCCCGCCAAGCCCCGCAAGCGCAAACTAAAGTTGAAATCAGCGTCGCGAATTCAGCGCAAGCGCTCACGCCTGTAGGGGAGGGGCTTGCCCCCATAAGCGCTAAGATAACAGTTGACTGGTTGCTGGGTTAAATGTAGCCTCCGCACATGGCTGAACTGGAAGACTGGGAGATTCTGCTGGGGCTATTTCCCCTGGAGTGGCGGCAGTTGGGGAGGAGCAGCGGAGCGGTGCGGCGGTTGCGCGGCTTCCCGTCGTTGGAAGCCTTGCTGCGTACGCTGCTGTTGCATGTGGGCTGTGGTTGGTCGCTGCGCGAGACGGCGGTGCAAGCAAAGTTGGCAGGGATTGCCAACGTCTCGGATGTCACACTGTTGAATCGCTTACGGGATGCTGAGGATTGGCTGCGGCAGTTGTGTCAGCGGCTATGGAAGGACAGCGGGGTCGATTTGCAGCCGAGGCTACAGGGCCGCAACGTGCGTCTGCTGGACGCCACCGTGGTTCGCGAACCAGGCAGGACGGGCAGCCAGTGGCGGATTCACTACAGCCTGCGCTTGCCCACGTTGGAGTGCGATTATTTCGCTCTCACTGCCACCGAAGGCGAAGGCGCCGGAGAGAAGTTCGGACGTTTTCGTTTCCGTGCTGGCGAACTGGTTCTGGCCGATGCGGGCTACTGCCATCCGGCCGGGATTGCGGCGGTGGTCGAGCAACAGGCGGATGTGTGTGTGCGCCTGAATCCTCACGCCCTGCCTTTGTGGGATAAGCGGAGCAAGTCATTTCCGTTGCTGGAATCCTTGGCCGGGCTGCAAGAGGCGGGGGACGTGAACGCGTGGCCGGTATGGGTGCATTCCGGCCAACACCGGATTGCGGGGCGGCTCTGCGCCATTCGCAAGAGTCGCGAAGCGATGGCACGGGCGCAAAAGAGGCTGGCGGAGAAACGGGGAAAGGTGGTCAGCCCTGAAACGTGGCAATACGCCCAGTATGTGCTGGTGTTCACGACGCTTTCCTCGGCTAGCGCAACCGCGCGACAAGTTCTGGAATGTTATCGCCTGCGATGGCAAATCGAGTTGACCTTCAAACGCTTGAAGTCGATCGCCCAATTAGGACATGTCCCCAAACATGATGACCAAAGCACCCGTGCTTGGTTGTACGGCAAACTGTTCGTGGCCTTGCTGAGCCAAAAGTTGGCACGAGTAGGAAGAACGATTTCCCCCTGGGGCTACTCCTTACCCGAAACTGAGAACCCGCAGCCGGTGGCGTGAGTTTCAGTTTGCATTCCACCAGGTAATCGCAGCGCTGCTCCCAGAGGTGCCGCTGCAAGCGGTGTTGCAGAGTTGGAACCAAATCGCCGCAGCCCTGAGCGAACCCCATCGGAAACGAAAACCACAAATTGATTGCTTATCTTAGCGCTTATGGGGCTTGCCCCTCCCTCTTTCTACGAGCCCGTCGCCGCCTTCGCTTCCAATCCCCACATCCCGCTCGCCACCAGCAAAAACCAAATCGCCTGCCCAAAAATCAAGATCGCAAATCCGTGTCGGTCCGGCGTCAACAGCCCTGAACAAATCCCCACGGCCGTCGCCACTCCCAAAACAACTCCGTATATCGCAACTCCCATCCCCAAAGTCCGGTAGCGCAAAATCGCCACCGACCAGAACAAAACAGCCAGTGACGCACCCACCGAGTACACGCGCGCAAATGCCTGATTCACCTGAAAGTTGTAACTCAACATCGCTTGCCAAATCTCGCGCGTTTCCGGAGTCGCCGCCACAATCTTTCGCATCAACCCCGGCGCCACCAATCCGTTGAGCGTCCCCGCGATCATCACCGCGACGCTCGCCAGCCCAAAAAGCATCAGCCCCGCCCACGCCAACCGGTCTCCGCCTTCCAGCCGACGCGACATCCCCCACGCCCCAAGCAGAAGTACCGGAATGCTCGCCAGCGCCAGCGAATGCACTCCAATGTTCAGTCGAATCATTTGCTCCAGTTGTTCCGGCCCGATCTTCCCGCCCGGATGGAAAATCATGGTTATAATCATCCCCGCTGATCCTGCGATTAGCGCGCTTGCGCTCCTGCGTTCGTCGGTCATGTTTCAAAAGTAGGTATGGTTCGGGGAGCCGTCAACGCGTATTAGCAGCGCGCCCCGAGATACCGAACAAAGAGGCGCCTAATGTCCAGAAACTCACTACCGCCTTCGCCAAAAACCGCTCGCGAAACTGCGCGGCAATCTTCAAACTGGCCCGCGGCAAAGAAAAAAGTCCCCTTCTCACCAGTCAAAAAGAAAATCGACCGCCGCGTTCGCGCCACGCGCGATAACCTTGGCGACGCCCTGATCGCCCTCATGCACGAAAAGCCATTCGAATCGATCACCGTCCAGCAGGTCCTCGACCGCGCCAAAGTCAGCCGCTCCACCTTTTACTCCCACTACAGCGACAAGAACGATCTCTTCCTCAGCGACGTCGAAGACTTCTTCGAAATGATGTCCACCGCCCTCATCCGCCACAACGACACGTCCAATCGCGTCGCTCCCGTTCAGGAGTTCTTTGCTCACGTCGGCGAGATGCGTCAGTTCATTTCCTTGGTAACCGCCGCCGAAAAATTTCGCGACGTTTTCGATCTCGGCCAGGGCCATTTCGCCCGCGGCATAGAGCAACGCCTCAGCACCCTCCCCGCAACGCGCAACCTGAGTTCCACTCGCCGCTCCGCCTTAGCCCACGCCAGCGCCGGCTCCCTCTTCTCCCTTCTCAACTGGTGGCTCGCTCACGGCTCCTCCGCCACTCCCGCCCAAATGGACGCCCTCTTCCACCAATCCCTCTGGTCCGGCATCAACCCCTCCCCCAAACCCACCCCTCCAACTCCGAACCGGCCTACAACCCGCAAATCTCCTTAATCTCGCTCCTCTTTCCCAACCCGCCCTCCGCTCACCCTCAAATTCCGGTCGTTCACTCCCGATCTTTCGCCGTTCGCTGTCTTTCCCTGGACCCGCAAGCCATAGTTCGGTATTCTTCCTCCTGGGTAAAGTTTCGCCCGGGCTTCACGCTGCACTTCAATTCAATCCATCAATCGCGATCGGAAGAGTCATTCATTTCACAAAATGCGAGAGCCATCGACCTCTGCGCCATTCGTTACGCACACCAACCCCCGCAACCCCTTTCCGTTCATGGGCTTACTTCACAACTCTCTGGATACCGGGGGGTGGGGGGCGGATGGAAACAGAATCTAGCGCGAGAGTCCTTGGAGCGCGACTAACTCTCTTACCATCAAATACATAGCGGCAAATCCCGCCAGAAGTACTCCGCTCTCGAGCGAAACCGAAATCGTATGCAGCCGGCCGAACTCCGCCAGCAAAGGACTATCCGCGCCCGTTGCCTGGATCGATCCCATCTGCACTCGCAGCACCGCCATCCGAGCGCTAACCGTGTACTGCGAAATCGCCGTCAACGCGATCATCAGCACGACGCAAAGCGCGGCGGGACTCACAAAGCCTGCCAGGCTCCGTGTCCGAAGGAAACGTAGCAGTAAGAACGCGATGCCCAAGACGATGCCGCCGAGATGCATAAGCGTAAGTGAGAACCCCACGACAGCCCCGGCCTGGTCGCGATTCGGCGCCAGCACCCGAAACGCCCCCGGCGCCACCACAAAACTCAGAAACACGTCGCTCCCCAGCCACAAACTCAAAGCGAGGAATTCAATCGTACGAAGGATCGAGGTCATGATCTAAGGGGCCGCTAGCGGCCTAATCGCCACATTCCACAGCTGTTACTCTACCGCACTGCTCAGTTTTCGCGAACCGGAGACGTAGGTCACTGTGTTCGTCACCATATAAATCGGTGTGACGATCACCGAGATGATTCCCCACGGTCCAAGCAGCAGGTTTTTCCCCATATACTCCCAATACTTGCTGCGCATACAGGTCTTGCACATGTTGCCTTCAATGCTTCTCGTCTGCCGCAGGACGACCATCCCGATATTGTGGTGGAACTTCACAAGACTGGTCTGCCGCATGCTCCCGCAAACCTGGCACCGCCCTATCGCCCCTGCAGGGTTGCCAGCTCCAGCTGCATTCATCGGATTCGCATTCACGGTTCCCACAGATTCCTCCTCGAACCTGGATAAGAATCGAACGAGCCCGGGCCCCTTCGGCCGCCGTGCTGTCATTGGATAGTTACTTATACGGCGGTCGGGCGCATAATTCAATCGGCTTCAAGGCCAGTCACCGCGAAATTCACCGAGTGATGCAACCACCGTTTGAGCACACGTTTTTCTACTTTTTGATTCGCTGCGGAGATTAGTGCCAAAATGAGAAGGTTATGGTGGGCGACAAAGGACTTGAACCTTTGACCTCTCCCGTGTGAGGGGAGCGCTCTAACCAACTGAGCTAGTCGCCCGGCCGGTACAGCCGCGACGCTCGAAAGCGTCAACTACCTATTTGTAGCAGGAAGGACCCGGGTTTTCAACAGATGCCGACGGCCACGTCCCAAATCGTGTCGCAGCTACAGCGCTCCATCTCCCGCGCCATCTATGGCAAGGAAGAGGCCATTCAGCTTGCGCTCATCACGCTTCTCGCTCGCGGCCATCTGCTTATCGAAGACGTGCCCGGCGTCGGCAAAACCACTCTCGCCCAGGCACTCGCAAAATCTTTTCATTGCACGTTCCAGCGCATTCAGTTCACATCGGATCTTCTGCCCAGCGACGTTCTTGGCGTCAGCGTTTACAATCCCGAATCCCGCGAGTTCGAGTTTCGCTCCGGCCCCATCTTTGCCAATGTCGTTCTCGCCGACGAAATCAATCGCACGACGCCGCGCACACAATCCGCTCTTCTCGAAGCCATGAACGAAGCGCAAGTCACCGTAGACGGCAAAACTTTGCAACTGCCGCACCCCTTTCTCGTCATCGCCACGCAAAATCCCGTCGAGCACCACGGCACCTATCCGCTGCCTGAATCGCAGCTCGACCGCTTCTTGATGCGCATCAAGATGGGCTATCCGTCGCACGAAACGGAGCGCGAAATCCTGCGCAAACACATTCGCGACGACTCGCTTGACACTCTCGAACCCGTCGCCAACGTCAGCGACGTCCTGGAAATGCAAGAAGCTGTCGCCCGCGTCAAAGTGGACGCCAGCCTTCACGACTACGCACTCGAAATCGTCAATCGCACGCGCAAAACCGAGCAACTCGCTCTGGGCGTCAGCCCTCGCGGCACCTTGATGCTCCAGCGCGCTGCGCAAGCCCGCGCTTTTCTGGATGGCCGCGACTATTGTTTGCCCGACGACTTCAAGCATCTAGCTGTCGCCGTATTTTCGCACCGCGTGGTCGCTAGCGCCCGCCACGCTTCTTTGCAAAGAAAATCGGAGACGACAGAATCCGTCCTCAAGGAGATTGTCGACTCCGTTCGCGTACCCCTGTGAGTCTCTCTTCGTCAGTCGCGCAACTCTGGGCCAAAGCCGACCGCTCCGCTGTGCGCGCTTTCTTTCTCTCCGTCACTGCCCTGGCGTTCGCCTTGCTCCTCGCGATTTATTCCGGCACGGCGGCGGAGCTGGGCCATCTGCCTATCGCTATCGCTTCCGCGCTCGGCGCATTGCTTGTCGCCGCGTGGGTCGCTGTGACGCTTGTTCCGGTCCTCGCAAAACGCACACCTCTCCGCTGGATTGGCTACAAGATGGAGTACCGCGTCACGCGCGAAGGCTGGATTTATATTCTGGGAATTTTTTTGGTGGCCGTCGCCGCGCTGAACACCGGCAACAACCTGCTCTTTCTGATTCTTGCCAGTCTCATCGCCATCATCTTGATGTCCGGCATTCTTTCTTCGGTCACGCTTTCCGGCGTCGAAATGCGCCTCCAGTTGCCAGAACACATTTTCGCAGGCCAGCCCGTCCGCTCGCTTGTTGAAGTTCACAACGAAAAATTAACGCTGCCTTCGTTTTCTTTGCGTGTGGAAGCCGTTCGCGGAAAGCACGCCGCAAACGCAGCCATGCTCGATACGCCGGTCTATTTTCCCTACATTCCAAAACACGACCGCGCGCAGCAACACGTGCCGATGGCCTTTCCGCGCCGCGGCATTTATTGCCAGGAAGCTTTCCGCATCGTAACCCGTTTCCCTTTTGGTTTTTTGCAAAAGGCGCGCCGCGTCGATTTGAAATCCGAAGCTCTCGTCTATCCTTCGGTCGAGCCCACGCGAGATTTTTTTGAAGTTCTTCCCGGTATGCAAGGAGCGCTCGAAAGCCTCGCCAAAGGCCGCGGCCAGGATTTATACGCTCTGCGCGACTATCAACCACGCGACAGCTCGCGCCACGTCCACTGGAAAGCTTCCGCCCGCTTGGGTTCTCTGATGGTTCGCGAGTTCACTCGCGAAGACGACTGCCGCGTAGTTCTTGTGCTCGATCCGCACATCTCCGCCGGCCTCGCCGCCAAGGAAGCCGACGCGCGCTTCGAGCGCGCTGTTACCATGTGCGCTGCGCTTGCCTGGCATTTTTACGAGCGCAACGCCATCCTGCAATTTCGTACTGCAGGCTTTGAAACCCCACTGGTCGAAGCAGAAGATGTTATCTTCGAGATTCTGCGGTACCTTGCCACCGCAAAGTCCCTTCCCTCCGACCCGAAGCACACTTTGCTTTCTGATCTAGCCGGCGCGCCCGAAATTTTCCGCGTGATCGTCACCAGTGAATCGCGCGGCACCATCCCGTCAAACATCTGGAACCAGTCCTGGGTCATCTTTCTCGAAGATCTGGCGCCCTGAACGATTTTTCTTCGCTCGCAACGGGAGCCTTGCGGCGGCTGTGCGAGAATACGGCGTGACCATGCTCACTGGCCGAGAGCTCGCCTCATTTCGCAAACAATTGCTCTCATGGTTTCGCCAATTTCAGCGGGACTTGCCGTGGCGCCGCACGAAAGATCCATACTGCATCTGGATTTCGGAGATCATGCTGCAGCAGACGCGCGTCGCCGCCGTGATTCCGTATTACGAACGATTCCTGGCGCGGTTCCCTGATGTTCGGTCGCTTGCCGAAGCTCCGCAGGAAGAAGTCCTGCGACTCTGGTCCGGCCTCGGCTACTACAGCCGCGCTCGCAATTTGCAAAAAGCCGCGCAACAGGTCGTCGCCGAGCATGGCGGAGAATTCCCGAGGGACGAGAAAGCGACTCTCTTGCTCTCCGGGATTGGCCCCTACACCGGCGCGGCGATTCTCAGCATAGCGTTTGGCGCAAAACTCGCAGTGCTCGATGGGAACGTGGCGAGAGTGCTTGCACGGCTCGACGCCACTCGGGGTGATTTGCGAGAATCGCGGCGCTGGCAAGCTCTTCAAAAAACGGCGAGCGAACTCCTTGACTCAAAATCACCGGGAGACTGGAATCAAGCCATGATGGAGCTGGGCGCGACGATTTGCACGCCGCGCGCGCCGCAATGCCTGCTGTGCCCGGTGGCGAAATTCTGCCGCGCGCGGCAGTCAGGCGATCCAGAATCTTTCCCCGAAAAACGAAAAAAACGCGCGCCCGTCGAAATTGTTCTCGCTGCCGCTGTACTTCTCAATCCGCGCGGGCAAACGCTGCTCCTTCCTCCGCCTGGAACAAAATCAGAAAACAAGCCCGCTGCCGACGACGTGGCTACACTGGTCTCGCGCATGTGGCATTTCCCGACCGTTGCGATTCGCAAGGGTCCGCCTGCGGAACTCGGCAAGTTTCTCGATGAGTTTCTGCCCGCCACAAATAGCAAATTTCATCTCGAACCCCTCGCCAAAGTCCGCCACGCTGTGACCTATCGCAACGTCACGGTTCTTCCTTTCCGGATCACAGTGGCAAAAATCCCGCATATCCAAGGCGCAAGGTGCATCAGCCTGGAGGATTTCTCCACGCTGCCCGTCTCGAACCTCACGCGCAAGATCGCGCGCGCGGCGCTTTCGCACCGCGACGCGACGGCCGAAAGAGAGCAAACGCTGCGTCTATAGGTAACGTTATCGTTTCGCGCTGCGCTCTCCGCGGCCGGGCGCTCTGGTGCTAGTATGAAATAGTCCCCTATGGCTGCCTCCGCATCCGTGACGAGTGTCCCCGCGCTCCCCGCCGAGCGTTTCTTTCGCACTTCCCTTTTTTTGCTGATGGCCACGGCCATCGCCACGCTCGTGAGCACCGGCAAACTCGATCTGGTCACGATGATTGTTGCGCCATCGGCAGTCCTCTATAAGGGAGTGCGCTGGTGGCGGCGTTGTCCCGCCGAAATTCCGCAGCGCATCGCCACGCGCCTCGTCGTCGCGTACTTGCTGATTTTTCCGTTCGATGTTCTCGTCCTTTCCCGCTCGTTTGTTTCTGCTTCGTCGAATCCCGCGCTTTACTCCGCGCTGCTTGGCGCTGTCCACTTTCTTCTTTTTGTGATGCTCATCCGTTTGTACAGCGCGACGACCGACCGCGATGCGCTCTTCCTGACAATGCTTTCTTTCGCGGCGATTCTCGCTTCTGCCGTTCTCACCATCGACACCACTTTCCTCGGATTGTTTTTTCTATTCCTTTTATTTGGAGTCGCCACGTTTGTCGGCCTCGAAATGCGGCGCGGATCGAAGGGTGCAATCGCGCCGGAAGTCGATGTACAGCCACAACAGGAGCGCCGCCTCGACCGTGCCCTCGTCCTCGCCGCGCTCAGCGTGGCTTTGGGAGCGATGATTATCGGCGGCGCATTGTTCTTCTTTTTCCCCCGTTTCAGCGCTGGCTATCTCGGCCGCACCAGTTTGCAGCCTACGCTGATGTCCGGATTCAGCGACGACGTGGAGCTGGGCCAAATCGGCGAGATCAAGAAAAATTCCGAAGTGGTGATGCGCGTACGCACGGGAAAGCCCATCGGCTATGGCACGCTGCGCTGGCGCGGCATTGCGCTCTCGACGTTCGATGGAAAGCGATGGTCCTCGCCCGAACGCGAGTCGGTCACGATTCCCGCGGGTCTCAGCGGATGGATCAACATCATGGACCGGCCTCCCGAGCCCGATCCGACGGCGACCGTTTTGCGCTACACCATTCTTCTGCAGCCTGTGGCCACCGACACCCTGTTCGCTCCGGCCAATGCGGTCTCCATTCGCGGGAATCTTTCCGGCGAAGGCTCCAACCCGGAGGTGGGCGCGCGCCGCAGCTACGTGATTCGCGACGCCAGCGGTTCCCTTTTCAATCCGTTCCATAATTTCACTACGCTGCGCTATGAAGGATTTTCGCTTTTGCCCGCGAGAAATGTTCCGCGATTGCGCGCGGCTTCGACGGATTATCCCGAAGAGATTCGCGATACATACTTGCAACTCCCGAAAATCGATCCGCGGATACCGGCACTAGCACAGGAAATTACGGCGCGCGCGCAAACGCCTTACGACAAAACCATCACGCTGGAAACTTATTTGCGCTCGCGATTTACGTACACGCTCAATCTGACTGGAAAGCCTGGCGACGATCCCCTTGCTCATTTTCTCTTCGAGACGCATGCGGGCCACTGCGAATATTTCGCTTCGGCGATGGCCATCATGCTGCGCACGCTGGGGATTCCCACGCGGGAAGTCAACGGATTCTTGCCCGGCGAATATAACGACCTCGGTGAAGACTACATTGTGCGCGCGAGCGACGCGCACAGCTGGGTCGAAGTCTATTTTCCTGGAACGGGCTGGATGACATTTGATCCCACGCCTCCGGGCGCGGAATCCGCCGGAGGGTTTTTCTCGCGCCTCGGCCAGTACATGGATTGGTTCGAGCTTTCGTGGAACGAGTGGGTCATCAACTACGATTTCATTCACCAGATTTTGCTAGCGCAAACGATGCAGCGCAATACGCGGACGTGGACGGAGATCGCGCGCTCCTGGTTTATCAACCAGGAGGCAAAGAGCCGCAGGATGATGCGGTCGTGGAATTTCGGGCTGCGCCTGCTGATTCCGCTCGCCGTAGCACTCTTCTTGTTGGCGCTGCGCTTCGATTTGGTGGTCGCTTTCGTGCGGCGGCTGTGGCTGTCATGGCAGCTTCGTTCGCCGGAAGCCGCTCGCTCGAATCCGCAACTTGCCTCGCGGCTCTATGCCGAACTTTTGTACATGCTCGAGCGGCGCGGTTTCCGGCGCCAGCCCACACAGACTCCGTTTGAGTTCGCCGCAGCCGTTTCGCAGCCGCGTCTCGCGCCTGCCGTGCGCGAGTTCACGCAGTACTACACTCAGGCGCGCTATGGCGGCGCGCCTTGCGATACGATTCGCCTACGCACCCTGCTCGATCAGATTCGCTCGTCGTTCGCCTCGCGCTGAAATTGCCGCTGTTTAGTCCCACCCTCCGCCGCGTGTTACAATTGAGAATTGCGCAAAGACGCTAATTTACTGCCTATGACTAAGGTCGGATTTGTGAGCCTGGGATGCCCGAAGAACCTCGTGGATAGCGAGGTGATGATGGGTATTCTTGCGCGCGAAGGGTATGAATTGACGCCGCGCGCGGATGAGGCGGAGATTCTTGTCGTCAATACGTGCAGCTTCATCGAGTCGGCACAAAAAGAGTCGGTCGATGCGATTCTGGAGATGGCGGAGCATAAGAAATTTGGCGCGGCGCGCAAGCTGATCGTTGCTGGATGCCTTGTCGAACGATTTCGCGATCAGATTCTTGAGCAAGTTCCGGAAGTGGATGCGGTGGTGGGAACTGGGGAAGTGGAACGGATTCTGGAAGCTGTTGATGGCGACTTGCGCGTGTTGCCAGCCGCACCGCCCGCGTTTCTCTATCACGATTTGACGCCGCGCGTGATTACGACGCCGCGCCATGCGGCTTACATCAAGATTGCGGAAGGCTGCGACCATCCCTGCACGTTTTGCATTATCCCCCAATTGCGCGGAGCGTTCCGCAGCCGGCGTTTTGAATCCGTTGTGCGGGAAGCGGAAAATCTTGCGGCGGCCGGAGCGCGCGAAATCACTTTGATCGGGCAGGACACGACTTCTTACGGAGAAGACTTGGGCCTGCGCGATGGGCTAGCGCAATTGCTCGAACGGCTCGCGCAGGTGGAAGACCTCACGTGGGTGCGCTTCCTATACGCTTATCCGAATCGCGTGACGCAGAAGTTGCTGGATACGCTTGCGGCGCATCTGCGGCTCGTTAAATACATGGATATGCCGTTGCAGCATGCCAGCCGAAACGTCCTAGCGCGCATGAAGCGGGGCTCGCACGGCGACGCCTTCCTGAAACTTCTTGAGCGCATACGCGCGACAATCCCCGGCGTTTCGCTGCGGACGTCGTTTATCGCAGGCTTCCCCGGCGAAACGGAAAAGGATTTCGAGGAGCTTTGCGATTTTGTGCGCGCGGCAAATCTGGATTGGATGGGCGTCTTCGAGTATTCGGATGTGGACAACGCGAAGAGCTACGGGCTCGACGAAAAAGTCGACCCAGAAACGATTACCGAGCGCCGCAACCGCTTGATGGCTATCCAGAAGAAAATTTCGCGAGAGAAACTGCGTGCCTGGAAAGGCCGTACAGCCACGGCGCTGGTCGAAGGGCCGTCGAAGGACAATCCGCTGGTGTGGGAAGCGCGGCTCGAAAGCATGGCGCCGGATATCGACGGCAAGCTTTATTTGACCGACATTGAATTGCCCGGCGGCGAGATCGCGGAGACAGGCGACGTGGCGCGAGTGGAGATTCTCAAAGCCGATGTTTATGACCTGATCGGCCGAGTGGTGGAGATTCTGCCGCGGCGCGCCGTTCGCGGTGTCACTGAGATAGCCGGCGTCCCTCCAGCAGAGAAGCTTCATCGCATTTCTACGGGCGCTCCGCTTCGCGTCCTCGGCTGAGCTATACTCACTCTTCAGAACGTAGGCTCTGCGGTCTCGGTGTCCTCTGTGATCTCTGTGTAGAAGAGATTTACACAGAGGATACGGAGTTCACAGAGAAGAAATAATACCGGCTTCGTGATTTGGCGAGAGGCGAGTCACGCGCTGTCAAGGGTTGATTCCGATGAAACATCGCTGCCCGATTTGCAAGACACTGACTGATTCTGAGATTAACGCGGAGTTCCCTTTTTGCAGCGAGCGCTGCCGAGACCGCGACCTCGGCAACTGGGCCAGCGAGAAGTACGTCGTATCCGAACCGGTGTTTGACATGAGCGAGCTCGAAGCGGGCGAAGAGGCGGGCGGTCAAAAAACGCCTGAAGAAGACGAAGACTTTAAGGGATTCCGCAAGCCCGATGACACCATCCACTGAAATTCCTGGCAGCGCGACGGCTCCTCAAAAGAAACCGCGGCTGGCTCTCGCGATTGCGACCGCGCTGGGCGTCGGCTACATCCCCAAGGCTCCGGGCACGTTCGGCTCGCTCGTGGGAATCGTGGTGACAATCCTTACGAATCCAGTGAGTTTGTTTGTTCTGTTTAATGTTCTGCTTAATTCCACGATCGTGCACCACACGCTCTACGCCGGAATAGGAATTGATCTGCCGCCGCTATATGAGCGGTGGGCCTTCGCAGTCCTTCTCGTGCCCTCGATGTTCTTTTTTCTCCTCGTCAGCTCGATTGGTGTCTGGAGCAGTTCCAAAGTGGCGGCTTATGCGGCGGTAAATGATCCGCAGTACGTCGTCATTGATGAGGTGGCCGGTATGTTTTTGACGCTGGTGCTGGGCATCGCCCCGCTAGCTCCCCCCACGCATCTTCTGCCAACGGAGAACGCATCGCTTTTCGCGCTGTATTCCGGTTTGAGCCTATTGAATTGGAAATACCTGCTGCTGGGATTCCTGCTCTTCCGCGTGTTCGACATCTGGAAGCCCTTCCCGGTACGCCAACTCGAAAAACTTCCCCGTGGCTGGGGCATCATGGCGGATGACTGGATGGCGGGCATCTACGCTGCTATCCTGTTGCGAGTAGCGTTACACTTTGGGCTGCTTGGCTGGGTATGAAATTCAGCTTCGGGTCTTCGGCAGATAAGAACGGGATTCCCCGCATAGATAGAGTCGCGCCTGCTGCTGCCATTCCCGGCGGTGAGATCGTCATTCACGGCAGCGGATTTGCTTCGCGCGCGCACCCGCAGCCGGTGGTGCGTTTTGGCGATGTGGAAGCCGGCCTGTCCCTGGCGAGCGAGCATCGGCTGATTGCGCGCGTTCCCGAAGGCGCGACCGGCGGCATCGTCCGAGTCGCGAGCGCCGCTAATGAAAGCCAGCCACATCCCGTTTCGATTGGAGTGCAAATCGCGGACAATTTGCATCCGATCGCAAATCCGGCTGTCGATACGTATGGGAATACTTACGTCACGTTTTCGGGTAATCGCGGGCAACGCGTGCCCGTTTCGCTTTACAAAATCACGGCGAACTACAGCGTAAAACCGTTTGTCACTTCGCTGGTGAATCCCAGCGGCCTGGCGCTCGATCGCGCCGGAAATCTTTTCGTCTCTTGCCGGAACGACGGCACGATTCACCGCATTACACCGGAGGGCCGCGCCGAGCAATGGATCGAAGGCATGGGCGTCGCCACGGGCATCGCGTTCGATCGCGCCGAGAATCTATATGTGGGCGACCGCAGCGGAACGATTTTCAAAATCAGTGCGAGCCGAGAGATTTTTGTGTTTGCCACCATCGAGCCGTCGCTCGCCGCATACCATCTTGCGTTTCATCCCAACGGTGATTTGTATGTGACCGGGCCGACGACTTCCAGCTATGACCGCGTCTACCGCATCACGCAAGGCGGCGAAGTCAGCACGTTCTTTCGCGGACTGGGTCGTCCGCAGGGGCTGGCGTTTGACCGCGAGACCAATCTGTACGTAGCAGCTTCGTATGGCGGGCGGCGCGGAATCACCCGCATCACTCCGCAAGCACACGCCGATGTCGTCCTCAGCGGCTCCGGCTTAGTTGGCATGGCGCTGCAAGCTTCCGGCCGCGCGATACTCGCCACCACGGGAGCGCTCTTTACGCTCGATTGGGATGTGCGTGGCTTGCCACTGTTGGGATGAAGCATGAACAGGCCGCCCATCGAAGTCCTACGTGAAGGGTGCGCGATACTTGATCCGCTGATCAGCGAACATGGTTTTTTCTTCACTGATTGCCATTCCGGTCGCGGCAGCGGCGGTCCTTTTGCTAGCGGAAGCAACGTAAACGCAGATCGGAAGCTCGAATTCCACTTTCGGCATTCCCTGGGGCTAGTGACCTACCACTTTCGAAAAATAAGCATTGACCATGAGTCGTACATGCGAATTGTTCTCGGCAGTAACGGAGGGAATACGTATCCGGGTTTCTCAGATGACCCGTTCGATCCCTTTCGCGATCTTTTCCATGACGTGCAGAATTTTGCCACCACATTTCTAGAAGGTGATTTCAAGAAGTTTGCAGGCTACGCGGCCGCAGCGGAAGAGTGGAAGAAAACCCCTGGAATCGCGAGGCTACCGTAAGTTGAAAGCAGAGATCATCGCTGTTGGCTCGGAACTACTTACGCCGGACCGGTTGGACACCAATTCGCTCTTCCTGACGGAGGAGTTGAACAAGATTGGTATTGAGGTGGTGCGAAAGACGGTGGTGGGCGACAACCGCGATCTGCTCAGCGAGGCGTTTCGCGATGCGCTGAATCGCGTGCCACTTATCATTGCCTCAGGCGGGCTTGGGCCTACCGAAGACGACCTTACGCGCGAAACGGTCGCGGACCTGCTCCATCGCAAACTGCGGCGCAACGACGAAATCCTTCGCTACATCGAGGGCCGCTTCCGCTCTTTGAACCGTGAGATGCCCGAGGTGAACGTACGCCAGGCGATGGTGCCTGAAGGCGCGGAGATTCTCGAGAATCCGCGCGGCACGGCTCCCGGCTTGTGGCTGGAAGACAGCGGGCGATTCATCGCGTTGCTCCCCGGGCCGCCACGCGAGCTGAAACCGCTGTTTCGCGAGCAGGTTCTGCCACGGCTGGAGCGCCGTGTCTCGGGCGTGCGCATGTTTCATCGCGAAATTCGCGTCACGGGCCTTGGCGAATCGCACGTCGAGCAGCGCATTCGGGACATATATAAGCGCTTCTCTGAAGTGAACACCACGATTCTTGCGGCGCCGGGCGAAACGCAAGTCCATCTGCGCATCTGGACGGACGACGCGGAGCACGCCAAAAAAACGCTCGACGAAATCGTGAAGAGTTTTGAAATCGCCCTGGCGGACCGCATTTTCAGCCAGGATGGCTCGCCGCTCGAAGAAGTCATCGCGGAACAGCTAACGATGCACAACGCGACCGTTTCCGCGGCCGAAAGCTGTACGGGAGGCCTGCTGGCGCAGCGGCTGACCAGCATCGCGGGCAGTTCGTCGTATTTTCTTGGCGGAGTGGTTTGCTACAGCAACGAACTCAAGACCACGTGGGCAGGAGTGCCCGCGGAACTGATTCAAGCCAAGGGCGCGGTCAGCGCGGAAGTCGCAATCGCGCTCGCCGATGGAATTCGCCGCCGCGTGGGCAGCACGTTCGGCCTGGGGATCACCGGCATTGCCGGCCCGGGTGGCGGCACGGAAGAGAAGCCCGTCGGAACGGTGCATATCGCGCTGGCCCACGCGGGCGGAGTCAAAGAGCGCGGCGTGCGCTTCCCCGGCGACCGCGAGTCCATCCGCTTTCAAGCTTCACAGGTGGCGCTCGACATGGTTCGCATCCACTTTCTCTACAACGGCAAGCAGCTTCCGAATCGAGCCTGAGGTGCGCCTTTTCGTCGCGCTGGAGATTCCCTCGGCCGTGCGAGACAATCTCGCAGCGTTTATCAAAGACATGAGCCTTCTCTCCGAGCAATTTGAGCAAAGATGGGTGCGCTGGGTGCGGCCGGAGAATCTGCACGTGACGCTGAAATTTATCGGCGAGGTGGCCGACCCCAAACTCGATGGCATCCGCGTAGCGCTCGGGACAGTTCGTGGAGAGGGGCCAATCCACATGCAGATCCGCGGGATGGGATTTTTCCCCGAGGAGGAGCGCACCACTGTCCTCTGGACGGGATTGGACGCTGCTGAGAATCTCGCATCACTCGCAAGCGCGATCGATGTTGCGATGGCCATGCAAGGCATACGAAGAGAAAGCCGCGCCTTCCTCCCACACTTGACGCTGGCGCGGTTTGCGCCTCCAGGCATCCAGAAAAAGCTTCTTGCGGCGATCAAGGAGCACGGCGAGCGCGAATTTGGCTCTTTTCAGGCGAGCGAATTTCAGCTCATCGAAAGCAAGCTAAAGCCTTCGGGAGCCGAGTACACTTCTCTTGCTTCTTTTCCGCTTAGATTGGAGACGTGAAGCCAGATGGCAGGGTTGAACTCGACGCTTATCTCGATCCCCATAGCCTCGTACTTTCTCGGATCGATTCCGTTCGGGCTGCTGCTGGGAAAATTGTTTGGCGGTCGGGATGTTCGCAGCGCCGGCAGCGGCAATATCGGCGCGACAAACGTGGCGCGCGTCGCCGGGCCGGTTGCTGGAGTTCTTACGCTTTTGCTCGACGCAGCGAAAGGCGTGCTTGCCGTTATTCTCGCGGCGCGGCTGTCCGAACAAAGCTCGACTTGGATGATGATCGCCGGCCTGTGTGCCCTCGTGGGCCACTGCTTCCCTGTCTGGCTGGGATTTCGCGGGGGCAAAGGAGTCGCCACAGCTGCGGGCGTCTTTCTGGTGTTGAGCCCGCTCTCGTTTCTCGGAGCGGCCCTGCTATTTTTCCTCGTCGTTCTCTACTGGCGATTCGTTTCGCTGGGTTCGATCTCGGCGGCGGCGGCGATGCCCCTGTTGATCTATTTTTTCTGGGCGCCGCATCACGCTCCGCCGTACGCGGTCACTTTCGGCTCGCTGGCTGCGGCGCTGCTTATTGTCTATAAGCACGACGCGAACATTCAACGAATGGTCCAGGGCGACGAACCAAAATTTTCGTTCAGCAAAAAACGGGACGCGCCGTGAAGCGCATCGCGATACTTGGCGGGGGAAGCTGGGGCACGGCGCTGGCGATCGTGCTCGCGCGCGCGCCTAAAGCGCACAGAATTGCTTTGTGGATGCGCGATGCCGCCCTGGCAGAAACCGTTCGCCGTGAACGCGAGAACCAGCTCTACCTTCCTGGCCACAAGCTTTCAGAAGCAGTGCAGGTTACGAATGACGCTTCTGTTGCCGTAAAGAGCGCAGAAGTGGTCATCGCAGCGGTTCCCTCGGCTCATGCCCGCGACATTTACCGGCGAATCCTACCGCATCTTGTGCGCGGCGCGGCGATCGTCAGCGCAACAAAAGGGCTGGAGCCCGCCACTCACGCGCGGATGAGTGAAGTCATTGTGCAATGCTCGCAAGCCGTGGCACCGAAGGTGCTCCTGCGCATCGCGGTTCTATCCGGCCCCTCGTTTGCCGCGGAGGCCGCAGCCGGGCAGCCCACTGCGGTCGTGCTCGCCTCGAAGGACGTTGCTCTCGCCAACGAACTGCAGGAAGAGTTCGCCGCGCCGAATTTTCGTCTCTACACCAACGACGACATCCTTGGCGTTGAACTCGCCGGCGCCATGAAAAACGTTATCGCCATTGCCGCGGGCGCTTGCCAAGGGCTGGGCCTTGGCTCCAATCCGATGGCCGCGCTTGTCACCCGAGGCCTCGCCGAAATGACCCGCCTTGCGGTCGCTCTGGGCGCGCGCCAGGAAACGCTCAGCGGCCTCGCTGGACTGGGCGACCTGGTCTTGACCTGCACGGGCGCGCTGAGCCGAAACCGCCACGTCGGCATCGAGCTCGGCAAAGGTCGGTCGCTGGGCGAAATTCTTGAACGCATGAAGATGGTGGCCGAAGGCGTAGGTACCGCGGCGGCGCTCCTCGCGCTTGCCCGCGAGGCCGGCGTGGAACTCCCTATAACTGAACAAGTTAGCGCCATCCTGAACGACGGCAAATCTCCCCAAGAGGCCATCCGCAGCATTATGGAGCGGCCCTTGAAACGGGAATAGCTATATGCGAAGCGGCCCGATGAAGCGATCGAGTCGACCGTCTGACCTGCGGCAGCCAACGCCGGCCACTAGTACCAAGGTTCCAGTTGCACATGCGCGACGCGAGGCCATTCGCAGACCCCTTTGCCCCTGCTAATCCCCTAAAATTAAGAGTTGAGATGCCCGGACCCGGTCCATCCACTTGGCAACGCCTGCGCAAGGGACGCGTGCGCATTTTGTGGCTCGTTCTTGGTGCGCTGCTCCTCGTCAGCGCTCTGCCCATCGGGCTCTATCACCGCCAGGTGCTCCAGCTAAGCCAGGACAAACTTGGCGACAATGAGCGCGTCCAGCAATCGGACTTGACGCGTTCCCTGGCTCAGGAAATTCAGCTTTTCGAGTTCAATCAAACACAACAGCTTTATAGCGAGCGGCAAATTCTGACGCTAACGGGACTCATCGACAATGTCGAAGACCCCGCTTCCGAGCCGAAGGTTACGCGGCTGCTCGAGGACTTTGTCGACAGTAACCGAGACACGTTTCTGTATCTGACCGCGGTCGATAAAAACGGCAAAGGCACCAGCGCTTCGCAAGGTAATTTCCGCGCGGAGCAGGATCCATTCGTGGCCAAAGCTTTGCTGCGTGCGTTTCAAAACTGCATGCAATCCGATCAGTTGCACATCGTCAAGTTTCGCAGCGAGCCTCTTGCTCTTGCACCGAACAACCAACCGGCCTTTGTGCTTGCCGTGCCGCTCAAGGATTTGCCTGGCAATTTTACGGGAATGCTCGCGGCGGTCGTTTCTCTCGAACCGATTTCTCACCGCTTGAGGGACGCCAGCGTGCGCGGCCGCAAGGTGTACGTCGTGGATCACTCCGGACGCGTCGTCGCGCACCCCGACACGAAAAATTTCGTGCCCGGCGCCGAAGCCAGCGGAAAGCTCGTCGAACAAATCCGCGCCCTGCCCCAGGAACTTCGCAATACGGAGACCATTCGCTTTGTCGAGGGCGGGCCGAAGCACCCGGTCGAAATGATTGGGACGTACAGCACATTCCCGGAGGTCAATTGGGCGGTTGTGGCGGAACGCAGTCTGGACGACGCGCGCGCCGACGCCGGCGTCACGGAATTGAATCGTCAGGCACTGGCTTTCGTTACGGTCGTCGTGTTCGTGGCGATTCTCTTCGGTTACTTTTTTGCTGTGGGCATCAGCGGGCCGATTCGCGGCCTCGCCGCTTCCACGCGCGCCATCAGCCGCGGCGAGTTCCATCAACGCTCGCCAGTGCGGGGCGCTTCGGAAATCAGTGAGCTGGCCGAAAACTTCAACAAGATGGCCAGCGACATCGAGGAGTACATCGAGAAGCTGAAGGAAGCGGCGGAAGAAAACCGCGAGCTGTTTATCGGCTCGATTCGCATGCTCGCCGCGGCCATCGACGAAAAGGATCCATACACGCGCGGTCACTCCGGCCGGGTGGCGAAATATTCCACGTTGATTGGTCGAGAACTTGGGCTTTCGCCGGAAGATCTCGACAAGCTGCGCGTTGCCGCGCTGCTTCATGACGTCGGCAAAATCGGTGTCGAAGACCGCGTTCTGAAAAAGCCTGGCGCATTGACGCCTGAAGAATTCGATTTGATGAAACAGCACACCGTCAAGGGCGCGAACATCATGCGCCCGGTTTCGCAGCTGAAAGAGATGCTCCCGGGCATCGAGTTGCACCACGAACACATCGATGGCCGCGGTTACCCGTATGGATTGCAGGGCCAGCAAATTCCCTTGATGGCGCGCATCATCGGAGTGGCGGACACGCTCGACGCCATGACGACGAATCGCCCCTACCAGTCGGCGATGGACATTGAGTTCGCGCTGAACCGCATCAAGTCGCTCACTGGCTCGAAGTTCGACGCCGTCGTTGTCAACGCTCTCGAATCCTCCATCAATTCCGGCAAGCTCCGCCTCAGCGCCGTCGAAGTGACGGTCTAACCTAGGCCTTCTGCTACAATTTCAGTTGGCGCTTTTGAAAGAGCGCTCAACCGCATGATTTCGCTTTTTGGAAAACCGGAAAAAGTCGAGCCGTCGCTGCTCGAACGGCTGAAGGCTTCGGTCAGCAAGACGAAGGCGGCGCTGTCCGAGACGGTCGACAATCTCTTTCTCGGCGAACGCAAGATTGATCCTGCGCTGCTGAAGCAACTGGAAACGGCGCTGCTCTCCGCTGATCTTGGCGTGAAGCCGACGCGCGAAATCCTCGATGCCGTGCGGGAGAAGCTGGATCGCAACGCACTCTCCGACGCCAGCCAGCTCAAGCGCGAAATCAAATCGCACATCATTCGCATCCTCACCATGAGCGATGGCAGCGCGGCTGCCGGCGCTTCCGTGCCACTCGCGAAAAATCCAGTCATCTCGCCAAACGGTTCCGGTCCGCGCGTCATCTTCGTCGTTGGCGTGAACGGCGCCGGTAAAACCACGAGCATCGGCAAGCTCGCGAATCGATTGCGCCAGGAGGGTCTCAGTGTCGTCCTCTGCGCCGCGGATACGTTCCGCGCTGCCGCCGTCGAGCAACTCGAAATCTGGGCCAAGCGCAACGGCATCGACGTGATCAAACAAAAGTCCGGGGCTGATCCCGCTGCCGTTGTTTACGATGCCATGGCCGCGGCAAAGGCGCGCGCCGCGGACGTCGTCATCGTGGATACCGCCGGCCGCTTGCACACAAAATCCAATCTCATGGCCGAGCTGGAAAAAATGAAGCGGACCGCGGCGAAAGTTATTCCCGGCGCACCACACGATGTGCTGCTCGTGCTCGATGCAACCACCGGACAGAACGGCCTGGCGCAGGCGCGCGAATTTACTTCCGCAGTGACCGTGACGGGCATTATTCTCACCAAGCTTGATGGCACCGCGAAAGGCGGCATCGTCGTGGCGATCGCGCGCGAACTCGGCTTGCCTATTCGCTTTGTCGGCACCGGCGAGCAGATTAACGACATGGTGCCCTTCGACGCGCAAACCTACGCGAACTCTCTTTTCGATTAAATCTTCAACCGACGCATGGACGCTCACGCCACTCGCTTCATGGAACACGCGCTGGAATTGGCCCGCAAAGGCACTGGCCTCGCGAGTCCCAATCCCATGGTCGGCTGCATCGTCGTCCGCGAAGGCCAAGTGGTGGGCCAGGGATTTCATCTCTATGAATGGCGCGATCACGCCGAAATCGTCGCGCTGAAATCCGCCGGCGAAAAAGCGCGCGGCGCGACGATGTACGTCACGCTGGAGCCCTGCAAGCACACCGGCCGCACTGGCCCTTGCACGGAAGCCATAATTGCAGCTGGTGTTCAGCGCGTTGTCGCGGCCATGGAAGATCCCAATCCCGTCAACTCCGGGGCCGGATTCGATCGCTTGCGCGCCGCGGGAATCGAAGTTTTCACTGGACCCGGCGAAGAAGAAGCTCGCGGCTTGAATGAAGCCTTCGCTTACTGGATTCGCACAAAAAAACCATTCGTCACGTTAAAGTCCGCGCTTACGCTCGACGGCCAACTTGCCTTGCCGGGTACGCCCGGTAAGTCCAGCAAGCAGCCTCGCACCTCGAAGCGAACAAACTGGATCACTTCGGAAGAATCCCGCGCCGAAGTTCATCGCATGCGCCACGCTTCGGACGCCCTTCTCACCGGGATTGGCACCGTCCTCAGCGACGACCCGTTTCTGACAGATCGCAGCGGCTTGCCGCGAAGACGGCGCCTACTGCGTGTGGTTCTGGACAGCAAGCTTTCTCTGCCGCTGAAGTCGCGCCTCGTCCGCACGGCCGACGACGACTTGCTTGTTTTCACAAACGAACCCGCGGATTCGCGGAAAGCGCGAGCCCTTCAAAAAGCTGGCGTGGAAGTCGTCTGCGGAAATTCGCGCACCGGTCGAATCCATTTGAAGACCGTTCTCGCCGAGCTCGGCCGCCGCGAAATCCTCAGCGTCCTCCTCGAAGCCGGCCCGAAGCTCAACGGCGCCGCCCTCGCCGCCGGAATCGTCAACAAACTTTTTCTGTTCTATGCACCCAAAATCTCCGGAGAAACGCGCGTTCCCTTGGCTTTCGCGCCAAATCTCAAACTCCCGCCGCTGCAGAGAATCCGCACGCAACCCTTCGGCCCCGATGTCGCCCTTGAAGCGTATTTGCCACACGCCAACGGCAAATAGCAGCGGCACGCGGCGCTCAGCTGAGCGATCATCCCATGACACGCAACACCGCCGCCCCTTCGATCGCATCGTTTTTCAAGGCATTCAGCGCGCGATTCGCCTCGCTTAGCGGAAAAACCTGCGTGTGCATACGGATGGGAATCTCCGCCGCGACGCGCAGAAAATCCTCGCCATCTTTACGCGTGTTATTCGCCACGCTGCGAATCATCCGCTCCTGATACAGCAAGTCGTAACTGAAGGATGGAATCGGGCTCATGTGAATTCCGCCGAGCACGAGGACGCCGCCTTTGCGTAGCGCCGCTAGCGCCGCGGGAACAATCTCTCCCGCTGGCGCAAAGACAATCGCGGCATCCAGCTTTTCCGGCGGCGCAGCGAGCGTGCCGCCCGTCCACGCCGCGCCCAAGGCAAGTGCCAGTTTTTGGTGGCGCGCGTCGCGCGTCGAGGCGTACACCGTCACGTTCCAATACCGCGCCACCTGAATCGCCACGTGCGCGGCCGCGCCAAAACCATAAAATCCCAGCCGCCCTCCAGATTTGATCCCCGAGAGCCGCAAGCATCGAAATCCGATGATTCCCGCGCAGAGCAACGGCGCGGCCTGCTCGTCGGGAAATCCCTCGGGAATCGCGTAAACAAAGTCCTCTGGCGCGACCACATATTCCGCGTAGCCACCGTCGACGCTGTAGCCCGTGAACGTCGGATGGTCACAGAGATTCTCCTCGCCGCGCCGGCAGTACTCGCAAACTCCATCCGTGTGATGCAGCCACGCGACGCCAACCCGCGCGCCGACCGCGTAGCGGCTTGCGCCTGCTCCCTGTTTCTCGACGACGCCTACAACCTGATGTCCCGGTATGACCGGAGACTTCCTCGGCGCCAATTCTCCCTCGATCACATGCAAATCCGTGCGGCATACGCCGCAAACGTGCACTCGAATCAGCACCTCGCCCTTAGCAGGGTCCGGCGCCGGCACGTCGGTGAAGAGCAGCGGATTCGTTTCAATCCGCGCAGGAGCGTTGAGCAAACAGGCCTTCATGGCGGGACCTCAATGCCTTAGCGTTTGGCGTTCCGCTTTAGTCTAGTGCTTTCTGACTCCCCCACGAAATGCTGTAAACTCAAATGGAAAGGCGATTCATCAGCGCGGACTGAGAAGAACGAGAATACTTTGTTCACCGGTATCATCGAACATATCGGCACTATAGAGGTCCTCAACCTGAAGCCGGGCGGCGGACGCGTTACGATTCACGCGCCCAGCCTGGCATCGACGCTAAAGGTCTCCAACAGCATCGCTGTGAACGGCTGCTGCCTCACGGTCGTCGCCACTGGGAAAGAAGGCTTTTCCGCCGATCTCTCCGGCGAAACCATTCAAAAAACGTCGTTCGGCTCTAAAAGTGGCGCGCTGAAAAAAGGCTCGCAGGTCAATCTCGAGCAGCCGCTAACCGCCGGAAAAGAACTTGGCGGCCACTTCGTACTCGGACACGTCGATGGCACCGGCCGCGTGGCGCACCTAGATCGGGAAAGTCCCGGAAGCGATAACTGGTGGTTCAGCGTGGAGGTCCCCGAAGACTTCGCGCGCTACATCGTGCCCAAAGGTTCCATAACCATCGATGGCATCAGCCTGACCGTCGCTCGATGGAACAAACGCACCCGAATCGCTGAAGTCGCCGTAATCCCTTACACCTACGAGCACACCAACATCCACAGCCGCAAGACTGGTGACGCGGTGAATCTCGAAGGCGACGTTCTCGGCAAATACGTAGAGCGCTACCTCGAAGCCCGAAATACTCCTGCCGCGCCGTCGGTTACCCTCTCGCGGCTCATCGAAGAAGGCTTCTAGCATGCCTACGCTCACCGGCGTGCTCGAAACGTCGCTTTACGTAGACGACCTCGATCGCTCGTCTCGTTTTTATGAAGAGGCATTCGCGCTCACACAAATGTTTGGCGATGACCGGCTGCGTGCTTACGGCGTCGCTGACCGGAGCGTTTTACTGCTCTTCAAGCGCGGAGCATCGAATCACGTCATGCAACTGCCGTTTGGCACGCTCGGACCGCACGACGGCCACGGTCCGCTTCACTTCGCTTTCTCGATTCCGGCGAATGAACTTGCCGCGTGGGAAGAACATCTTTCTCTTCATAAGATCGTAATTGAAAACCGTATTCACTGGCCGCGCGGCCGCACCAGCTTGTATTTCCGCGATCCGGACAATCATCTTGTGGAGCTAGCCACACCCGGAATCTGGCCGATCTACTGAAAACTTGTCTTGAGTTTTTGCTTCAGCGCTACTCAGTTGCCGGCGAGAGCTTCGCGCGCCTTGGCGCGCACCCCACGATAGTACAAAACAAGCCCGAGCGCGACAGCGATTACCGTGCCGCTGACCAATTTCAGGCTAAATATAAATTTGTTCGCCGATTCGCCTGGAGGAATAAATGACAATACGATTCCAACAAGTGTAATGAGGAATCCAAATCCTCCTGCGACCCACACACCTATTTTTCCGCCGGGGATCAAGACAACGTGCTCACTAGCCCCTCGGTCCTGCCGGCCAGCAAGTTTGATCACCGCCGCATACATATAGAGAAACGGAATGAAGTAGAGAATCGTCGCGGCATCCACCAGACCTTGATACGCGCCGCTGATTGTTTCATTGATATTGCTCACGAGAAGCAGCGCTAGCGATATTCCAGCTTGCACCAGAATTGCCACGTAGGGCGTTCGCCACTTCGGGTGCAATTTTCCAAAAGCCGCAGGCAGGTAGCGATCGACGCCGACAATAAATGGCACCCGTGAAAGCCCCGCCACGGTCGTTCCGACGCCGCCGGCATTCCCAAACGTGACGAGAAAGGCGGCAATCATTCCAACCAATCCAATTTTCAGAGTTTCCGTCCCGACCGCGAGCGCCTGGTATACTCCGGACTTCGGATCCACCGGCGCAGCCTGCATAATCGAGAGAACTGCAAATGTTCCGGCGATATAAATCACTGCAATCAGTATTCCCGATCCCCAGATGGCGCGAGCCAGAGTGTGTTGCGCATCGCGAATCTCGTCGCTCATGGCGGAAACGAGTTCGAGCCCAGCAAACGCAAAAAGAATCTGCGGCCAGAAATTAACGGTCTCCCAATTCCACCTCGGCATCATATTGGCCCAGGTAAAATGAGTCGCGGAGCCGTAGCGGAGCCAAATAGCGCCGCCAGTCGCAACCAGCAGTAGCAAGGGGATGTAGGTCATCACGCCGCCGGCGTTTTGCAGCCATTTCCCCACGTTCAGCCCCACGATGTTCATGCTCACGGCAACGAACAATAAGAAGAATGACCCACCAAGCAAGAAATACCGGCTCGTTGCCAGGTGTCCCCAGGAACTGCCGCCGATGTACGCACCCATCGCCGCGCTAGCCAGGAGCAATCCCGGAAAATAGAAAAACGAATAGATCCAGTATGTCCAGCCGGCGACGAAGCCATGAAAATCGCCGAACGCCTCTTTCGACCAAACGTAGAGCCCGCCTTCGTTTGGAAAACGTGTCGAGAGTTCCGTAATCACAAATGCGGTGGGCACGAAAAAGAAAATCGCCGCGAGCACCCACAAGCTGATGGAGGACGTACCGTTGTGCGCCGCCGCGGCAATCCAGCGAGGTCCGAGAACCGTTGCAATATTGAAAAGCAGGACATCCCAGAAGCCCATGGTCTTTCGTAGCTGCTGGATTGGATTGGCTTGCACGTCGTTAGTCTGGGTCACTCGGCCGCTCTCCTGAATGCGCTTTCCAGCTTTGTCGCCTTACGCATACAAACCCTTATAGTATTTGTACCAATCGCTCTGAAAGATTTCGCGTGAGTCATGTTGCTTTTTTAAATTCAGAAAATCCGGAAACTGCGGATACGCGGAGGCTAGTTCATCCCGAGTGGCGAAGCGGTTATAGGTGAGATAAAAGCTTCCGCCGCGTTTGTTCGCAGCGCGAATGATTTGACGGCAGACCTCGCAGGTTTTCTTTAGAGCTAGTGTTTCTCCGGAAGTATGCGGAGAAAAAATGACGCAGGCGTAGCGCTTTTTGGCCCAGGCAAGAAAGGAATCCTTGTCCTGCTCGGTGAACCGCACCGTCCCGTAAATCAGCGGCGTGCCAGCAGTCAGAAGAATGCGGCGCGCTTCTTCCAATAACGAAATCAGGTCGTTTCGCGACACATACACTTCTAGAATCAGGTCCGTTCCAGCGTAATCCGTGCCCAGCCTCTTCTCGATTCCTTGATGATATCCCGCGGGATAGCTGCTCAGCTGATGCAAATCCGACCATTCCACGTTGCCGTCCTTGGCCAGTTCCAGCTTTGCGTAGCGCCGGTACGCGGACCCGCGATCGCGATGCGCAATTTCGAGCAAGGCAGTCAGCAATTTGGAGTCGATATCCGCGCTCTCGGTTCCAAGGGGCGTCTCCGGCGCAATATTTTCGTAGGTCGTCAGGATTCCTGTTCGCAGAAAGTCAGGAGACGTTTCGTCTATGGAGTATTGGAAATAACCGTAAGGCGCGCCTGCCGCCGTACGCCTCTCGATGAGAGCGATTAACTCCGCGGTGGTGCGCGCCTCGACGTGCCGCCGAACCTTGCGCCGGGGAACAAGCCGCAATCCAACCCGCGCGATAATCCCAAACAGTCCGTAGCCGCCCACGGCAAGCGAAAAAAGCTCCGCGTTTTCCCTCCGGCTGCATTTTTTCACTGAGCCATCTGCAGTGACAATCTCAAGCCATTCCACATCACCGATCATCGGAGGTGAACCGAGGCTGTGGCCGTGCGCGTTCGCGGAAAGCGTGCCGCCGACGCTCATCCGGTCGGCTCCGCCCTGCTTTTGACGAATTCCCCAGCACACGTTTTCTTTTTGCAGCGAGGTGTAGCCCTGGATTAACTCCGGCCACTCGATACCGGCCTCGACGTGCAACACGCCGGTTTTCTCGTCCAATCCAATGACGCGATTCATCGCGCGCATATCCAAAAGGATCGAGTCTGTGGCGAACTGCTGGCCTCCCGCCGCATGCCGGCTGCCAGAAATCGATAGGACTCGGTTGTGTTTGGCGCAGTCTTTGACGAGGCTTTGAATTTCGCCGACTGATGTTGGCCTGGAAATGCTGGCGACCCAGGTCGGGTTCAGCCCGGTCTGCACATCGTTGACGAGGACACCTTTTTGTACAGGAAACGCCGCGCCCGAGGCCAGTAGCGGCGCAGCGGCCATCCCCTTCAGAAAATTTCGGCGCTTCATCTACGCGCCGCCTGGCTCACAGAGTCACGTCCAGCGCGGGAATTAACGCATCCTGCATGCGGAAGTTGTGGAGGAATGGATCTTTCGAATTCTCAAAATCATCCCACGGCCCGAAAAACGCGACGCGGCCCTCCTGCAGAAACACCACAGTGTCGGCGAGTTTCTTCGCGAGATGCGTGTCGTGCGTCACCACAATCGACGTGCGGTGAAACGCTTCCTTGAGCCGCAGGATGAGGTCGCCCATGTGCCCCGCCATGATGGGATCGACCATGGTGGTCGGCTCGTCAAACAAAATCGCGTCGGGATTTTGCGCGAACGCGCGCGCCATGGCTACCGCGCGCTTCATCCCCGTCGATAATTCGCTCGGCAATTTATCGAGGACTTCGGCGACCTCCAGCATGTTCGCCAATTTATCCACGTACGCGTCAACGTCTTCGTCTTCCAGCCCGGGCTGCTTTTCCAGTGGAAACGCTATATTTTCGGCGACGGTGAGCGAATCGAACAACGCTCCCGACTGAAACACCATCGTCACTTTACGCCGCACTTCTTCGAATTGCTGCTCGCTGAAGTCCGTGACGTCCTGCCCATCCACAAAAATGCGCCCGGAATCCGCCTTCATGAATCCCATGATGTGCTTCAGCGAAACGGATTTTCCCACGCCGCTGCGGCCCATGATCACGCAAGTCTCACCGCGCTTGACGTGAAAGGTGACATTTTTCAGCACGTAATTGTCGTCGAACGACTTGTTTACGTCTCGAAATTCGAAAAAGTTTTCAGCCTGTTGCCCCCTGCCGCCGGGCTTGGATTCCGTTGACGCCAACAACCCACGCGCCCCACCCGTCTCCATCGCTTTCACACCGCGACTGATGTCGTTTGTGTCCGTCATTTCTTGCGTCCGTCAGCCTTGGTCAGCTTCCACAATCCTGCGCGCCTCTTCGTAATCCGCCGCCGTATTCATGTTCCAGAAAAGCCGGCCTGCGCTATCAAATCGTTTCCAGTCCCGCTCGTCAAGAACTTCCGCGCACAGAAGTGCGATCCCCTGCGTCACTTTGCGAACACCTCGCTCGAAGGCGCCCTGCAGCGTATCCAACGCATCGGTTCGCCAGCACGCGCAAAGCGGCTCCGGCCCATGCGTCGAACGCGGCACAATCACCTGAGCACCGCTCTTCCTCGCGCGCTCTGCAAGAAATCTCAGCCAGTCCGCGGTCAGAAACGGCATGTCGCAACTTACGATCAAATTCCACTCGCACTCCGGCTCATTCTCTCGCGTATGTAAGAGCGCAGTCACGATCCCACCCAGCGGCCCTTCTCCCGGCCAGCGGTCCTCCACCATTTCGATTTCTAAGGCCTCATATTTCCCTGAAGCCACAACGACTCTTACGTCGTTCGATGTCCCGCGCACCGCTTCAATCATGCGCGCCAGCATTGGCCTTCCAGCAAACTCCACCAGCGCCTTGTCCCGCCCAAATCGCGTGCTCCCGCCTCCCGCCAAAACGTAGGCGCCAACTCGCCGTTCGTTATTCCCCGCTTTCATTTCGAAATATGCGCCCTTCCTCTTCTTCGTGAACTCTGTGTTCTCTGTGCCCTCTGTGTAAAATCTTTTATTCTTCTTCCACCGGCTCGCGCCCCGGCCGCCGAATGCCCAGCTCCCGCAATTTCTCCTGCAAACTCTGCCGGTGTAATCCTATGGTCGCCGCCGTTCGCGAAACATTCCAGCGATGCTCCACCAACTGCTTCGTCAGATACGCCACCTCAAACTTCCGCTTGGCCTCACGAAAATCTTTCTCGCCAAATCCATTCTCGCTGGCTCCATCTGAATTCTTGTGTGGCGCCGCTTCCCCGCTCACCACTTCCTGCGGCAAATCCTCCACACCGATCTCTTCGCCTCTGGACAGCACCAAACTCCGCTCCAAAGCATTCTTCAACTCGCGCACATTCCCCGGCCAATCGTACCGCTCGATCGCCGCCATGGTCTCCCGTGTCAATCGGGCCGTCCGCCCGAGGCGCGTTCCGTGCATCTGCAAAAACGCTTCAGCCAGTACTGGAATATCCGCCTTATGCGCGCGCAAAGGCGGCAACTCAATGGTCACCACACGCAATCTGTAAAACAGATCTTCCCGAAATTTCCCCGCGCGAATCTCCGCCCCCAAATTCCTGTGCGTCGCGCTGATCACGCGCACATCCACCGCAATCGGCTGCGTCCCGCCCAGCCGTTCAATCGTGCGATTCTCCAGCGCACGCAAGACTTTCGCCTGCGTCACCGGATTCATGTCTCCAATCTCATCCAAAAATAGCGTGCCGCCCGACGCCAGCTCAAACTTGCCCTTTTTCTGCTGCGCCGCTCCCGTAAACGCCCCGCGCTCGTACCCAAACAACTCCGATTCGATCAAAGTCTCCGGCAACGCCGCGCAATTCACTGCTACGTAAGCCTTCCCCGCCCGGGGCGACCTCGCGTGAATCTCTTGCGCCATCAAATCTTTCCCTGTCCCGCTCTCGCCAAGAATCAGCACCGTCGAGTCCGCCGGCGCAACGCGATCCGCCATCTCAAACGCCAGCCGCATCTCCGCGGTCCGCCCAATCATCTGCCCAAACTGTCCTTCCGTTGCCATGCGCCGCCGCAACGAATCATTCTCTTTTTCCAGGGTCGCCAGCTTCAGCAGATTCGCCACACGCTGCCGCAACTCCTCCAACTCAAATCCCTTCACCAAGTAATCGGCCGCCCCAAGCTGCAAAGCTTCCACCGCTGTCTTCGCCGTATCCAAAGCCGAAACCATCAACACTGGCAGCTCGTTTCCCCGTTCGCGCATCCATCGCAAAAACTCCAGCCCACTCTGCCCGGGCAATACCACATCGAGTAGGAGAAGATCAGGCAGCTCCGTGTTCAATGCCGCGCGCGCGGCCTCCGCCGAGTCCGCCTCCGCAATCCGGTACTTCGCTTCCAGCGCACGCCGCAACCCATACCGCGCCGCCGGCTCATCATCCACAATCAATATCGTTTTCATCCAACTCTCCGTGCCCTCTGTCCGCTGTGCGTCCTCTGTGACCTCTGCGTTAAAACAAACCCGATCCAATGCCGCGATTCTTAGCCGCTCTTCATTGGCATATTCACGGCAAATCGCGTGCCGCGTCCGTCGCGCACCGGACTTTCCCAATCCAACTTTCCACCAAACTCCGCGACGCGCCTCGCCACAATCGCCAAACCAAGACCCGTCCCCTGCGTCTTCGTCGTAAAAAATGGCTGCAAGATTTTCTCGCGGACGTTTTCGGGAACCCCGGGCCCGTCGTCTTCCACCGCAAACAAAAATCCATCCCCATTCGCACTGCCACTCACCTTCACAATCCCTCCGCTGGCCGTCGCCTCCAATGCATTCACCACCAGATTCGACAGAATCTCGCTCACCGCTTCCGAGCTCGCCGCCAACTTACCTCCTCCCGCGGCAACTTCCACTTTGAGCGCAATCCCTCGTCTCTCCGCCTCATGCCGCAATACTCCGCTAACTTCCTCCGCTACGGCGCGCGCATCACAGACAGCCGCCACAACCCCACCCCGAATCGCCGGCCGGCTAAACTGCAGCAATTGATTAAGCTTCGATGACAACCTCCCAATTTCCTCCAACACCATCTTCGTTTCCCCGCGAATCGATTCGGGCAGTTCCGCGCTTTCCAGCTGCACCTGCAAAATCGTTTTGATCGACCCGAGCGGATTCTTTAAATTGTGCGAAATGCTAGCCGCCATCTGCCCCAGCACAGCCAGCCTCTCCCGTTCCGCCAGTTCCCTCTCCAACCGCAACTTTTCCTCAATCAACCGGCACAAATCCAAAGCCCCCGGCAACTGCTCGCACAAAAACTCCAGCGCCGCCCGTGTCTCACCGGAGATCGCCGCTCCGTGCGGCTCCGCGCGCAAGATCGCCATCAATCCATGCTTCTGTTGAACACGGAAGTATTGCTCGGCAACCGACGCCGACATCCGCTCCAATCGTTCGCCTGGTCCATAAACGCGAGGCCGCAATTCCGACTTGGTCGGATCGACTAGCGTCAGCGTCGCCGCTGCAAGCTCGAATTGTTCCCGCACTCGCCGCTCAATGTATTTCACCAGCCCTCTGAGGTCCCCTTGCCGCGCCTCCTGTTGTATCTCCGCCATCAACCGCTGCACACGGTCCATCTCCGAATGCGCGGCCCGCAGCAGAACTCCTCTCATCAATCGCTGCAACGGCTCGAAGAACACCACGGGAAGAAACAGCAGAATAGCCGCCGTCGCCTCTGGTGGCAGATAAGGCTCCATCCACAAGCTGGCGCGGCGCACCAGGCTGAGATAAAGCAGAGCCACAAAAGTCGCGAACACCGCATAAATGAGATTCCGCTGCCGCCCAATCTGTAAAAAATTGAATTTCTGCACATTCCGAACGAGCGCGACCATCGGCAGAATGGCAATGAACGCCGCAAACGAAACGTAAAGCGTCAAACGCGAATCTCCCGCGCCGACTCCTCCGAACCTCTCCATGAGGGCATGAATCGAGGCAGTGGCAAGCGCCAAAAGCCCCAGGCTGTACTGTACCGACCGGTGAAAGGTCTTTTGCCTCACATCCGGCGCTACTTTCGCAAACCGCCACTGCCACACCGCGCAAATCGACAAGGAAGCTATGAGCCAAACCGGGAAGGCAGTGCCCAGCAAAATGCTCGGGGTAACAAAGTTGAACCCGGTACGCAGCCGCAGAGCCTCAAGCAAACGCGGCAGCAACAGAATTGCTGGCAGATAAGCCCCCGCCAGCCAGAGCCGCTTCCGCATGCCCGGAAGAATAAGTTCACGGATTTGTGCGTATTCGACCTGCAGGTGCACCAGCAACGAAGGCAAGAACCACAGACCCAGACACACTAAGACCCAGCAGAAAATCGCAAGCGATGGGGGAATCGTTGAGTAGTACAGCTGCCCATTCAGGGCCAGGAGAGACCCGCCGAAAAAGAAAACCAGTGCCAAACACAAAAAAAAGAAAACGCGCTCGAAGTTCCGTTGCCGCCGGTGACCGAGAATCACCACAATCCAAAAAAACGGTAGCAGCGTCCCCGCCGTAAGGACGATCAGCCGTAGATAAATCGAATAGTGCAACACTCAACCCCGCCGCGATTCTATCTCCGGATAGGCAGCACGGCAATCGCCAAGTGTCGTATTTTTCTTGCACCATATAAATGGTTGTAAATACAAGGCTTACGACAAGCAGAATTGCACAGCCTCCTCACCCATCTGCCTGCTAAATCCTTGACATGCAGCCCTTTTCTGCTATATTAGCAGTCGGCTGTGAGGAGTGCTAATCTCCCTTCTACACCCCCAGCCTCATTTCAAACCGATAGATCACCTACGGAGGTTTTTCCAAGATGGCAGTGAATCTTACCCCGCTCCACGACCGCGTAATCGTGAAGCGCATTGAAGAGAAGGAAACCGTCAAGGGAGGCATCATCATCCCTGACTCCGCAAAAGAAAAGCCCATGGAGGGCGAAATCATTGCAGTCGGCGCCGGCAAGCGCGAAAAGGGTGAATTGATCCCTCTCGACGTGAAACCGGGCGACCGCGTCCTCTTCGGCAAGTACAGCGGCACGGAAATCAAACTCGACGACGAAGAGTTCCTCATCCTTCGCGAAGAAGAGATCCTGGCCAAAATCGGCGGCCAAGCCAAAGCCGCTAAGAAGTAGTTAAGTCCCAATCTGCAGGGGCACGGCATGCCGTGCCCGCTGATGTAGCAACGTAGCAAGCTGAAAAATTTCGCAGTTCAGAAAGCTGATCAGGAGGAAATACCAGTATGGCGAAGCAGATTGTAACAGGTGAAGCGTCCCGCCAAGCGATTCTACGTGGTGTGAACGCTCTCGCCGACGCAGTAAAGATCACGCTCGGCCCCAAGGGCCGCAACGCCGTGATCGAAAAGAAGTTCGGCGCGCCGATCATCACCAAGGACGGCGTGACCGTAGCCAAGGAAATCGAACTCCAGGACCCGCTCGAGAACATGGGCGCGCAGATGGTTCGTGAAGTCGCCTCGAAGACGTCCGACGTCGCCGGCGACGGCACCACTACCGCCACCGTGCTCGCCCAGGCCATTTTCCGCGAGGGCGTCAAGACTGTCGCCGCAGGCGCCAGCCCGACCGCTCTCAAGCGCGGCATCGAAAAGGCTGTCGAAGTGGCCGTCGAAGAAATCAAGAAGCTCCACAAGGACGTCAAGGGCGACATGATCGCCCAGGTTGGCACCATTTCCGCCAACAACGACAAGCAAATCGGCGGCATCATCGCCGAAGCCATGAAGAAGGTCGGCAAGGATGGCGTCATCACCGTCGAGGAATCCCGCACGATGGAAACCACCCTCGAAGTGGTCGAAGGCATGCAGTTTGACCGCGGCTACCTCTCGCCCTACTTCATCACCGACCCCGAGCGCATGGAATGCGTACTCGAGGACGTTCGCATCCTCATCCACGAAAAGAAAATCAGCTCGATGAAGGACCTGCTCCCGTTGCTCGAGCAGACCGCCAAGATGGGCAAGCCTCTCTTGATCGTTGCTGAAGACATCGAAGGCGAAGCGCTGGCGACCCTGGTCGTCAACAAGCTCCGCGGTACGCTGCAGTGCTCCGCCGTCAAGGCTCCTGGCTTTGGCGACCGCCGCAAAGCGATGCTCGAAGATATCGCCACCCTCACTGGCGGCAAGGCCATCACCGAAGACCTCGGCATCAAGCTCGAAAACGTGAAGCTCGAGGACCTCGGCCGCGCCAAGAAAGTCACCATCGACAAGGACAACACCACGATCATCGAAGGCGCCGGCAAGTCCGCGGACATCGAAGGCCGTGTGAAACAGATTCGCTCGCAAGTCGAAAACACCACCAGCGACTATGACAAGGAAAAGCTCCAGGAGCGCCTTGCCAAGCTCGTTGGTGGCGTTGCCGTCATTAAAGTTGGCGCGGCCACCGAGACCGAACTGAAGGAAAAGAAGGCCCGCGTCGAAGACGCTATGCACGCCACCCGCGCGGCTGTCGAGGAAGGTATTGTTCCCGGCGGCGGCACGGCTCTGCTCCGTTGCATCGCGGCCATCGAGAAGGTCAAGCTCCATGATGACGAAGCTGTTGGCCTCGGCATCGTGAAGCGCGCCCTCGAAGAGCCTTCCCGCCAGATTGCGCTCAACGCCGGTTTTGAAGGCGCTGTCGTGATCGGCAAGATCCGCGACTCGAAGGACGAGAACTACGGCTTCAACGCGGACACCGGCGAGTACGGCGACATGGTCAAAATGGGTGTCATCGACCCGGCTAAGGTCACCCGCCTTGCCCTTCAGAACGCAGCCTCGATTGCGAGCCTCATGCTCACGACCGAAGCCCTCGTTGCTGAAATCAAGGAAGAAAAGGCTGCAGCGGCTGGCGGCGGTGGAGCCCCCGGCGCAGGCGGCATGGGCGGCATGTACTAAATCCAGTAGCACAGGCACTCTTGCCTGTGCTCCGGGCGGCTTTACCAGCTCGCCCACAACCTCAATCCAAGGGCGTCCAAGGCGCAAGCCAGGACGCCCTTTTTGTTTCTATCTGATGTTGCATGGGCAAAGCGAGAGCAAGATGCATCGTCCGAGCCGTCCGAGCCCAGTGATTCCGCAACCGACCTTTCTCCTCGCTCGTAATTATTTGATTCCGTTCCAGTTTTGACCTCATCCTGACTCCTGAGCAAATTCGCATTCGATTTTGATGCTTGACATCGGTGCTGATCTGAGATAATAAATATATATCAGACAAGGAGGCCCTTGTATGCCCCATCCCTCCGCCCCGCAACGTAATTTCCGCTCTCGCCTGTCCCAGTTAGTCCATCAAGCTTTGTTTTTACGCGGAACCCTTTCCGTGCGCAGTCGCCAGTGCGGCAAGCCTAATTGTCGTTGTGTCCGGGGCCAACTTCACGCCTCCTTGTATCTGGTGCAGAGCCACGGAGGGAAGTTGCGTCAGCTGGCTATTCCCCGGGCCTGGGAAGATCGGGTTCGAGAGGCGGTACACAACTACCAGCGCATGCAGGAACTCATCGAAGAGATTTCTGAACTGCAGTGGAAACAATTGCGGAAAGACAAGGCACGATAATCAGAGGTGCGCGATCCTGCGTCGGCTGATCGGGTACGCGGAGAAGATCTTCGGCTTAACGGATAGCCTGCTGAAGAACGTCGCCGATCGGCGGCTTGCGCCGCGCATTCCCACGATGGTGGGACTGAAAACCACCCTGGTCATGTTCTGGGCGCAACTGGGAAGCCTCCATGCGGTAGAGACCGTTTCTGGGGCTCGTTTCTGGCCACGCTGGCTGGGCCAGTCCTTGTGCAGTATCGATACCATTGGACGTATTCACGCCCAGCTCAGGGCTGCCGATCTGCGCCAGGGCCTGCACCAGGTTTACGAGCGGCTAAAGCGCAACAAAGCGCTCCCTCTCAATCTCGGGCATGATGTGGCGGTGCTGGATGGCCATGAGAGTCACGCCAGTTATCGGCGCCACTGCTCAGGTTGTTTGCAGAGGACCATCCATGGCGCGCCGGGCGATCAGATCCAGTACTATCATCGCCACGTCACGCTGATGCTGCTCCCCGGGTCCCCGCCGGGGCACGCGCCTCTGCGCTTGTTGCTGGATGCCGAACCGCAACGGCCTGGAGAGGATGAAGTCGCCACCGCCTTGCGATTGCTAGAACGGGTTCTGGTGGATTATCCCCGAGCCTTCGACCTAGTGCTGGCTGACGCTCTTTACGCCAAGGCCCCCTTCTTTAATTTTCTGTTGGCCGCTGGCAAACATGTTTTGGTGGTGCTCAAAGAGGAGCGCCGCGATCTCTATCAAGACGTGCACGGTCTGATGGCGCTGACACCGTCACGCCCGGGTTGTTATCGAACCCGTTCGTGTCGATGGTGGGATTTTTCTGATTTGCGTTCTTGGCCTCAGGTGCAAACACATGTACGGGTCATCCGTTCGGAGGAAACCTATGCGGTACGTCGTCAACTGACGAAAGAGGTGGAGCAGCAGACCAGTGACTGGATCTGGGTGACGACCTTGCCGACCGCGCAGCTGCGCACGGAGTGGGCGGTGCAGCTCGGGCACCAGCGCTGGGACATCGAAAACCACGGATTTAAAGAGTTGGTTCAGGGTTGGCACGCCGATCATGTCTACAAACACGACGCCCAGGCCATTCAGGCTTTCTTACTGATGACCATGCTCGCCTATAACCTTTATCACGCGTTTTTACTTCTGAACCTAAAGCCGCAAATCCGGATGCGCAAACCACAGGGGTTCTGGATGCACCTGATCGCTGCGGAGCTCTACGCTGAGGCGGGTCGCTTCTTCGAGGGTCCCTCCCCATAACCGCCACTCGTCGTTGATGGGCATTTCTTTTCACAGCCGCTCGCCCCACATCGCCAGAGGCGTCTCTCCCCCACTGCCAGGGACGAGCCGCAGAGGCGGATTCGCTCCTCCCGCAGCACCGCGAAGCTGGTAGACCTCGTCAATTTCACCCAACTTGCTTAATTTGGAACGGCCTAGTTGATTTCTTAGCTCTGGTTGCGGAACCATTGGTCCGAGCCGCCCTTCCTTGCCTCTCGTCCCCTCCTCGGCTAAACTCTTCGGGCCTCGCCTCACCGGCTCTTCAGGGGAGAGTCACATCATGCCAGGACTTTTGCAGCGGCTTATGCCGCATGAAGAGGGATTTCTCCACCTCTTCGCCAAGCAAGCTGAGAATATTCACGTCGGCGCCGAAGCCCTCGTCAAAATGCTTACGCATTACACCGGCGTCCCTGAGCAGGTCCAGATCATCAAAGCCGTCGAACACGAAGGCGACGAGATCGCCCACAACCTCCTCACCAAGCTCAACCAGACCTTCATTACTCCGTTCGACCGCGAAGACATCCACGAACTCTGCAACCAACTCGACGACGTCATCGACCTCATCGACGCCGCCGCCAGCCGCTTCGTCCTCTACCGCGTCGACTCCATCCGCGAAGGCACCATCGACCTCGTCAAAGTCCTCGTTTCCGCCACCGTGGAAGTCACTGCCGCCGTCAAATCCCTCGACTCCCCCGAAAAAGCTCTCAAGCACTGCATCGAAATCAATCGTTATGAAAACGAAAGCGACCGCCTCTGCCGCACTCTCATCGCCCAGCTTTTCGATGAGGAAAAAAACCCCGTCCAGATCATCAAGTGGAAAGAAATCTTTGAAGTCATCGAAACCGCCGTCGATAAATGCGAGGATGTCGCCAACGTCATCGAAGGCGTCATCATCAAGAGCGCTTGATTCGCGATGACCAGCTTTTTACTCCTGATCGCCGTAATCGTTCTTACCCTGGCCTTTGAATTTTCCAACGGTTGGCATGACGCCGCCAATTCCATCGCCACCGTAGTTTCCACCCGTGTCCTCACGCCTTTCCGCGCTGTCGTTTGGGCCGCTTTCTGGAATTTCATCGCCGCCTTCGTCTTCGGCACCGCCGTCGCCACCACGATCGGCAAGGGTATGGTTCATATCGAAATGGTGGATCAGACCGTTCTATTGGCCGGCCTCCTCGGCGCCATTTCCTGGAATTTGATCACCCTCATTCTCGGCTTGCCCACCAGCTCCTCCCACGCTTTAATGGGCGGCTACGGTGGCGCGGCCGTGGCCCATGCCGGCTATAAAGCGCTCATCCTCGCCGGATGGACTAAGCCGGTCCTCTTCATCTTTCTCTCCCCTATCATCGGTATGTTCATCGCCATGGCCGTGACCATCGCCACTAGCTGGATCGTCCGCAAGCAACGCCCGCGAAAAGTGGACAAATGGTTTCGCCGGTTACAGTTGGTCTCCGCCGCTGGCTACAGCCTTGGTCACGGCACCAATGACGCCCAGAAAGGCATGGGCATCATTACCACGGCGCTTGTCGCCGGCGGTCTCATGAGCTCTTACGCCGTTCCCTATTGGGTGATTATCTGCTGCCATTTGGCGATGGCCGGCGGCACGATGGCCGGCGGCTGGCGAATCATTAAAACCATGGGCCAGCGCATCACCAAATTAACTCCCTTCGGCGGCTTCGCTGCAGAATCCGCCGGCGCGCTCACGCTTCTTGCCACCGCGCATTTCGGCATTCCCGTCAGCACCACGCACACGATCACCGGCGCCATCGTCGGCGTCGGCGCCACGCGCCGCCTTTCCGCTGTCCGCTGGGGCGTCACCCGCCGCATCGTCTGGGCCTGGGTCCTCACTATCCCCGGGGCCGCCCTTATCGGTGCAGGCGTTTTCCATCTGCTGGCTCCGCTCCTCCACCAACTCCCCTAGTACCGGCGTAATGCATTGTCTGCCCTCGGCCGCAGCGCGTCTCATTCTCAAATCGTCCTCTTCGCTTCGCAGAAATCCCCTTGTCTTTCTTCCACTCCTTTTGATACACAATCTCCATCAAAACATTGGAGGTATACATGAGCACATTTAGCCGATTGACAGGCGGAGCACGCGAACTGGATCTTGAGCTGCTGATCATGCGTGTCTTTAGCGATCCTTTCGTCTACCGCATCGGCGACAGGCTCTACGCCACGCAACCCGAATACTCCAACGAACTGCACGGCTGCGCTGTCCATTGATCGGTCGCCCCAGGCGGGTATTTTGTTGCAAGCAACCTAGTCGCCGCTCGCGGTAGGCGTGCGTACGCGACTGCACCAGATATTACTGGGCCGCACGGAAGGCGACCATCTGCACAACGAAGGGATTTACATTGGAACTATTACATCCCTTCGAGTAGTTATTCAGGGTTGCCGTTGCTGAATACGTCCCTGTTTGTGTAACAACCTCGTCCTCCAAAATGTCATAAGGAAGTAGGCGAGTTGTACACCCTGTACCGGGTGCGTAGGCTCCTGCGGCCGATGTGTCCGCCCCGACAAGTAAATCGTGTGCATTCGTCGTGGTCGCCAATCCGCTGGATGGGTGTGACCCCACTCCTATACCCGAACCCCCGACTGCCACATCAAGCGGGTTGACCGTGCTAAGCCCAGCGTATTCCGCGACCAGAATCTCCGCTGTTTTGTGGGGAAGTATAGGACACGGTCATCGTTGCTCGCGATGTCTGGGACACGGCAGAATTGCCCTGTACGTAACCGAGCGAAATCACCGTAAAGCTTATCCCGTTGCTCGCCGCTCCTCCGACCGTGACTACTACGTTTCCTGTCGTGGCTCCGCTTGGCACGGGCACGACGATACTGCTTGCACTCCAGCTTGCGGGGGTCGCAGTCGTGCCGTTGAATTTGACAGCGCTTGTTCCCTGCGTCGCCCCGAAATTCGTCCCTGTGATAGTCACCGAGGTGCCTGGCACCCCCGACGTTGGATTCTAAGCTGGCGATTTGGGGGGAAACCGTGAAACTCACTCCATCACTCGCCTGGCCGCCAACCGTTACGACCACGTTTCCTGTCGTGGCCCCGCTGGGCACGGGCACGACGATGCTGGTCGCGCTCCAACTCGCTGGAGTGGCCGAAATGCCGCTTAATCTAAGGGGATGGTCCCATCATCCGCCGACAATGACGCGCGATCTGTTGTTCTTCCTGTGCGGGGATAATCTTAATCTTGTCCGCGAGGAGGCCGAGAGATGCGAGGCCATCTGTAGCTGCGGAACGAATGTAATCGCTATGCTCCCCGATGCCGCCAGTGAAGACGAGAAGGTCCACACCGCCGAGAAGAGCAATGTATGCACCGATTGCCTTGCGTACGGAGATGGCAAAGACATTCAGCGCAAGCGCGGCTTTTGGATCGTTGGAGCGCGAGCGTTCCTCGAGCGTCTTTACATCGCTTACGCCGCAAGAAAGAGCGAAGAGTCCGCTCTGATGATTGATCAGCTCTTCGACTTTGTCAGCGTCTAGTTTCTCTGCGCGCAAGAGATAGAGAATGACGCCAGGATCAAGATCTCCGGAGCGAGTGCCCATAGGAATTCCCCCGGTGGGGGTAAGGCCCATGGTGGTGTCGATCGACACCCCATTGCGAAGAGCGCAGAGACTTGCTCCGTTGCCAAGATGCGCGAAGATGGCTCGACCAGGAAGCCGCGAGCCGAAGTGATGTACGAGTGATTCGTAAGATAGGCCATGGAAACCGTAGCGTCGAACACCCACGTCAAAGTAGCGCTGCGGGAGCGGCAAATGCGATGCCACTTCCGGCATGGTCTGGTGAAACGCATCATCAAAGCAGGCGAACTGCGTCGCCGAAGGAAACATCGATTGTGCAGAAGCGATGAGCGACAGGGCCTGAGGAATGTGCAGGGGGGCGAAGTGCGTGGCTGCACGAAGTTCCTCGACAACCTGCGGGGTGACGGGTTGATGCGCAACGAGATTGGGTCCCCCATGTACCACACGATGGCCTACGGCAACTGGTGAGCTATGAATATGTTCGCGGATTGCCTCAGCGACAATGGCGAGCGCTTGCCCTTGCGATTCGTGGATGCTTTCACGTTGTACGAGTGTTTTCCCGCCGGAAGAGCGGACGTGCAGTGTGCCGTTGCCAAATCCAATGCCATCGGCGCTACCTGTCAACAGCGCCTCTTCGTCGCTTGCTCCGCGGTAATACACGCCGAACTTGAGCGAAGACGAGCCGCTGTTAAGCACGAAGATTAGGTCGTCTTCTCCGGATCGTTTCTCTCCCATGTTTACCCTGGCCATTTCCAGTTGCGAAACTCTTCTTTATCAATGCCTTCGGCGTGGGCATAGTTGATGCTGTCGATGATTTGGCCCTTTAGCCATTCTTTGACGTGCGCGCCCACGGCGCTTAAACGCCCAACACGGTCGATCACATCGATAGCCAGATCGAAGCGATCCACTTGATTGATGATGGCAAGCTCAAGTGGCGTGTTGATGTTTCCCTTTTCCTTATATCCGCGTACATGGATGTTCTCATGATTCTTGCGGCGGTAGCTGAGCTTGTGGATCAGCGAGGCGTAAGAGTGGAAGTTGAAGATGACCGGTTTATCGATTGTGAAGAGCGAATCGAAGTCGCGGTCAGAAAGTCCGTGCGGATGTTCCGTGTCTGGCATCAGGCGGAATAGATCGACGACGTTGACGAAGCGTATCTTCAAATCGGAGAAGTGCTCCTTGAGAATCGCGACTGCTGCCAGTGACTCCATCGTTGCGATATCCCCGGCACAAGCCATCACCACGTCGGGTTCCTTGCCGTCATCCGTGGAAGCCCAGTCCCAGATACCGATACCCTTCGTACAGTGCTTTACCGCATCTTCCATGTTGAGGTACTGGAGGTGATCCTGCTTGTCCGCGACAATGACGTTGACGTAGTCCCGCGAACGCAGGCAATGATCCGCCACACTCAGCAAGCAATTCGCATCTGGCGGCAAATAGATTCGGACTACATCAGCGCTCTTGTTGGTAACCACGTCAAGGAATCCAGGGTCTTGATGGGTGAACCCGTTGTGATCCTGCCTCCACACCAGGGACGTGATGAGAATATTGATGGAGGGCACAGGAGCGCGCCAGCCCAGCTCTTTTTTCGACTTCTCCAGCCATTTGGCGTGCTGGTTGAACATCGAATCGATCACATGGACGAAAGCTTCATAAGTGGAAAAGAAACCGTGGCGGCCCGTGAGAACGTAACCTTCGAACCAGCCCTCCAGCGTGTGCTCGCTGAGCATCTCCATAACACGTCCGAAGACGTCAAGCTCGCCGCCGTCGGCGTCTTCCGGCTTGTATTCGGCAAGCCAGGTCTTCTTCGAAGCATTGTAGATCGCAGTGAGTTTGTTAGAGGCCGTCTCATCTGGACCGAAGACGCGGAAGGAGTTCATATTCCGTCGCATGACCTCGGCAAGATAGTGTGCAAGCACGTCCGTTGGTGGCGCATACACTGCACCGGCAGCTTTCAATTTGACCGCATAGTTGCGGAAGTCCGGCAGATCAAGCTCTTTGCGTAGAAGACCGCCATTGGCGTGGGGATTGGCCGAAATGCGCCGGATGCCAGTCGGCGCCAGTTCCTGTAATTCGGGAATGAGCGTTCCATTAACGTCAAAAAGCTCTTCGGGCTTATAGCTGCGCATCCAGTCTTCCACTATTTTAAGGCTGTGAGCATTCGTAACTGGATCCAGAACCGGAACTTGGTGAGCGCGCCAAAAATCTTCGACCTTGTGGCCGTCTACCTCTTTTGGCCCCGTCCATCCCTTTGGCGAACGAAGCACGATCATGGGCCAGCGCGGACGCGTAGTGTCTCCCGTTGACCGGGCGTGATTCTGAAGCGAACGAATATCGAGGATGCACTGCTCAAGAGTTGCTGCCATTTGTTGATGCATCACGAGCGGATCATGGCCTTCGACGAAGTAAGGTTTGTGCCCGTATCCGGTGAGCAGCGCCTCCAGTTCTCCCCTTGGGATGCGCGCGAAGATAGTAGGATTGGCGATCTTGTAGCCGTTGAGGTGGAGCACTGGCAGCACGGCGCCATCGCGAATCGGATTCAGGAATTTGTTGGAATGCCAAGAGGTCGCAAGTGGACCGGTCTCTGCCTCGCCGTCTCCAACGGCAACTGTGACGATGAGTTCTGGATTATCGAACGCTGCTCCGTATCCGTGCGAGAGGGAGTAGCCAAGTTCACCGCCTTCGTGAATCGAACCTGGCGTTTCCGGAGTGCAATGCGAACCTATTCCTCCCGGGAACGAGAACTGGCGGAAGAATTTGAGCATGCCAGCTTCGTCGCGGCTCTTGTCTGGATAAATCTCGGAGTAGTGGCCTTCGAGATAGCAGTTGGCCAGCGTTGCGGGCGCGCCATGACCAGGGCCAGAGATATAGAGGACATTTAGGTCGTACTTCTTGATGAGCCGATTCAGATGGATCCAGATGAAGGATTGGCCGGGGTCAGATCCCCAGTGCCCCAGAAGACGGTTCTTGATGTGCTCCGGCCTAAGCGGTTCTCGCAGAAGGGGGTTTGCTCGCAGATAGATCATCCCCGCCGAGAGATAGTTGCAAGCTCGCCAGTAGGCATCCATCTTTTTTAGCTCTTCGGGCGTGAGGGGCGTCAGAATTTCTGTTGTGCTAGACAAGGCGGTTCTCCGGCAATTCAAAGCACGCTGTGGAAGGCAGCATCGCGCCTACCGATGCTCCTCCCTAGAGCCTAAACTCTTCTGTCTAAGAAAACACCTGTGGTAACAGAACTTTAATCGTGCCTGATTGTCTCGAGTGAGCTGGCGGATTCGCAATTCGGTTCTATGGTCGATTCTCGCTGAGCCCTACTGGCCTTTCGTCATAAGTATCTTCCGGAATCGCCACTAAAATGTGCTTTAGGGAACAATCGTTGACGTGGGACCGCGGTCTGGAGATGGCCAAGCTCAAAAGCTTCACTGTGGCCACGAATGTGAAAGTCTACTCCTGTGATCCGCACAGCGCCTGGCAGCGAGGAACGAACGAAAACACCAACCGCTTGCTGCGTCAATACCTGCCGAAGAGAACCGACCTTTCCGGCTACACGCAATCCCAACTGGACAAGATCGCGCTGCGTCTAAATCAACGCCCGCGAAAAACTTTGGGCTTCGAGACTCCTGCGAGTAAACTTCACGCAAGTGTTGCGTCCACCATTTGAGCTCGCACAACTAATCGGGAGCTTCTCTGCAATATTTGCCTCCACCCGGGGGGAAAGGTCGTTGTCTCCGCCCAGGACAACGCTCAGGAGGGAGTTGTTGATTGGATCTCTCCGTTGTATTGAAGGAAGCCGGTGCCGGGCCGGCACCCGACGATCAGGTAGCCTACCCGGCGCGCTCCGAATAGGCTCTTAAGGCTTTCCCTTTGGTGGCTTCGCAGAACTCTGGCTTCGTGGCTGCTGCTTAGTCTGCACTTTCTGCTGCTGTGCCGTGTGCTTTTGCTCAAGTTGCTGAGTTTGCTGGGAGTGACGCTGCTCCATCTGCTGTTTTTGAGCTTCACTGGTGTTTTTCTTGGCCGCTTGCTGGTGTTCTTTTTCCTGCTGTTGTTGCAGCTTCTGGTGTTCCTGATTTTGTTTAGCGGCCAGCTGGTCCTGCTGTTGTTGATATTTCTTGTCAGTTTCAGCCTTGCCGGTAGTCGGCGCCGTGTACTTGTGGGTCTGAACTTCGCTCGCATGAGTGCTTGCTGGACGAGCCTCATTTGCTGTCGGCGTTCGTTCGGGAGCTTTGTAAGGCGCGCCGGCTTCCCTGGCAGGTACTGCGCTGCCCTTAAAGTCTCCGGGCTTGGACGTGGCCGCGATAGGAGGCTTTCCCTTATTCGCGGAGGCTCGCAACTCCGGGTTCGAACGAGCCTGTTGCATATGCTGGTTTTGTGCCGCAACCGGACCGGTGTGGTGTTCCTTATCGTATGTTTCTTCTTGCGCCGATGGCCGCTCGTTGATGCCACCGTTGCCGCCATTGTAGCTGACGCGGTTTCCCGAGTTGTATTCGACCCTGGTGTTATAGGTGTTGTGGATATTTTGGTTATTTATGCGGTTTACCGAGGAGTTGTAATAAAAATGATTGTTTTCCCAGCGGCCACCTTCATAGCCGTGACCACCATAGCCGAACCCGTAATTAATCCCTCCATAATATCCAACGTGCGGGCCCCAATAACCTTCATGGAAATAGAACGCACTGCCGCCCCAACCCCAGTATCCGGGAGTCCAGAGGAAGCCGACTTCGGGTGCTTCGACCCAAGTGCCGGGCACCCAGTAATAGTCGTTACCGTCCCAAGCCCAATAACCGGGCGTCCAGATGTAGCCATCTCCGGGACAGATGGGTTGCTCATAAATGGGGAGCGCGGGGGGGCCAAAAGATACAGAAATACCGATTTGAGCGAATGAAGCAGTCGATAGAGCCATCAACATGACTGCGAAAAGCAAGGAACGAATTACGACGAGAGTACGCATCGTGCTACCTTCTTTCTGCCCGATCACATTCCTTACCCAGTAGAGTGTGGGTTGTCGGGCTTGGTTTCGAGTGGCTTGTATGTAATTGTTTTCCTGCTCCTACGATGAATACTGTCCAAAAGAAGACAGGAGGATCGATCATCGGCAGCGGCGTTTCCCACATGTTTTCGCGCCCGACAAATGAACGATATCATCCCGCCGGCCTCATTTTGTCCACACTGGGCGCGATTCTGGTTCTGTTCCTTTGCTATAAGTTGAATATTCATTTTCCTGCGGTCTAACCTAACAGAAGCGACCGTATATAGCGGAAGTCCTGGCAGCCGTTACCGGAAAAGTGAAATTTTGCCCTCGATGCTACTATTGGTTTCTCTTATGTCTCAGCTACCCCGAGTTCCGGACCTCGAAGCGCAGCGCGCGGCAATGAAAAAGGTCAGCTTTCTCGTCGGAAAATGGGCCGGGGAGGCGCACCTGCTTCGCGGCCCCGCTGAGTCGATGGAATTGCTTCAGACCGAGGAAGCCTGCTACAAGCTTGACGGCTTGATCCTGGTGATTGAAGGAGTCGGTCGGATAAAATCCAGCAGCCAACCCGTTCTACGGGCTTTCGGGATTATTTCCTACGACGACGAAAGCGCGACGTATCGCATGCGGGCCTTCAACGATGGTCGTTTTCTCGAAACACAAGTCAAACTCCTCGAACAGGGCAAGGGAATGACCTGGGGCTTTGTCCTCGGAGCGATCAGGACGAATTCCGTGTTGCGGATCAACGAGAATGGTGAATGGACGGAATTTGCGGAAATAACAATTGGTCCTGAACCCCCGAAAAAGCTCTTGGAACTGACCGTGCGTTCACAGAAGTAGTGCCCTAGCTTCCTTAGCCCTGATTGCTCCGCTCCGGCTGTAGACTGCCCGAGGCTGGTCCTGGATCATCACACCGAGGACTGGACTTATATGTCCCCGGACAACAAGCCTGGCCATGCGCACGTCGACCTCTTCCGCGCAACGTGAGAGCTCCAAAACCGGATGCGCTCGTACCAAAATAGTACTTAACATTCTCTCCATCATGTGCTACCATTCTACGTGTTTTACTTATCGTCAGCCTCGCTCGCCCTCAACCCCGCCTCCCTTTCTCCGTCCCGCCTCTTCTCCGTGCCCTCCGTGTTCTCTGCGTTAAAATCTCCACGCAACCTCTCCTGCCAACTAGCCCGGCGCCCGATTCAACCCAACCACTTCCCTCTTTCTCCACACCCGGTAAACATCGCACACACACCAACGACCGCAAACCCTTTCTACTCTATCGTTTACTTCACAGTTCTCTGGATACCTGGGGTAGGGGGTCTCAACCGCTCACACTTCGTCCCTTCGCAATCAAAGCCACATCCTAGGCCAGTTCGCAGCCGGCCTATAACCTCCTTTAAATGCAACACTTACAAGACCCGTTGCAACCACACATTCTAAAGCATTTGCACAAAAGCTAAATTCTTTAGATGACAGGGTCGAAAAATCACTGCACTTGTGCTTGGCTGGATTGAGGATTCGGTGGTTCGATCCGATAGCCGAGGCTTCGGAGTTGCCGAAGCATCTTCGAAGTGCGGAGTTGCTTCGATCGTTTAGTGACAGCTGGGCCCCGTTCTTCGTAACGGACTCCCTGGTGCAGGATCAACCAGATCAGCCGACACTGTCGATGGGCGATGGTCCCAATGGCTTGATTGTGTCCCATGCGCGGGACCGAGCGGCGATACACGATCTCGAAGATGCTTCCTTTGGTTCTGGCTGCGGCGTTAGCAGCCTGATTGAGTAAGCGCCGCATGTGACGGTTGCCCTTCGGGGAGCGGTGGCTGTAGTTCACACCCGCGCTCTCGTCGTCGCCCGGGCAAGCACCAACCCACGAGGAGAGACATTTCTCGGAGGGAAAGGTCGCTGAGGTAGGGCCGACTTCGGCAATGATCTGCTGCGCTGAGTCCACTCCCAGACCGGGCACCTCCGCCAGCCGCTTGACGGCATCCTGGTGCTGGCTGAGCAGATTGGCCATCTCCTGGTCCAGTTGGCTGATCTGCTCGTCGATCAATCGCAATTCCTCCAACGCCATCTTCAGCAGCCGCCGGTAGACAGGGCTGAGCTCAGCGCACGCGCCGAGCGCGTCGCACAACTGTGCCGGTGTGGCGCGCAAGCGCTGATCGGCCAAAGCGGCCAGAGCCGCTGGGTTGGTTTCACCGTCAGCGAGCGCCTTCAGCATACGACGGGCACTAAGGCCCAGCAGATCCGAGACCAAGCTGGACAACTTAATGTGGGCCTCTTCCAGAAAAGACTCCAGTTGGTTCTGCAGCCGCACTCGGTTGCGCGTCAACTGGTACTTTCTCCGCGTCACCGTCCGCCACAGACGCTGCTCGGCATCGGGCACAAAGCTCAGAGTCAGTTCCCGGGCCACCAGCCGTTTCACCAGGCGTTCGGCATCAGGAAAATCCTTCTTGCGCCCCCGAGGTCCGCGGTTCGATTGCGCTTGAGCCAGATGTAACGTTCCGGACCTCCGCCTTGCGCCTTCTCGCTTCTCGCGTAACGGCTTCCAATACCTTTCCAGCGCTCCCCACACTGGTTTCCAATATTGGGCCGTCGATTCCATGACTACTTCCTCGGCCTCTTGCTCCAGCAGCCATGCCGCCAGCGATCGCAGTTGTTCGGGGCTGCTGCCAAACATCCGCCGCTCAAACTGGTACTCGCTTTCGATTTCGACGTCAGTCACAACTACAGCCAGCATCTTTTTATGGACATCAATTCCCGCTATCCTATAGGACATAGTTCCTCCTGGCCGGGAGCGGAGAGCGTGCTGCGGTTACCTTAACCAGGGTCGCGGGCTATCGCCGCTCCCCCAGGGGAAGACAACGACGCCCAATTATTCGCTCAATCACGCACGCTCCGGATCAGACACTTACACGGTCTCAACTTTTCCACTGTTGCATCGACCTCGCCGCTCCGGGCCGTTGCGATCTTACCTCTGAATGATTTTCATGAGGTTTCGCGGGCCGCAGGCCCTAAATGACACTTATGAAAAAGCCGGGGGGCCCTACGTCTGCTCCGACGCGCTATTCACTACTCACTTCCCCACTCATTCCGCTACACTATTTCTAGACACTTGCCATGACTCCTGACCAACCCATTTTCTCCACCGTCGAAGACGCCGTCGAAGAAATCCGCCAGGGCCGCATGATCGTCATCGTCGACGACGAAGACCGCGAAAACGAAGGCGACCTCACCCTGGCCGCCGAAAAAATCACTCCCGAAGCCATCAACTTCATGGCCAAGTTCGGCCGCGGCCTCATCTGCCTCGCGCTCACCGAACAGCGCTGCGAAGAACTCCACCTCCCGCTTATGTCCCCCATCAACACCAGCGTCCACGGCACCGCCTTCACGGAAGCCATTGACGGTCGCGCTGGCGTCACCACCGGCATCAGCGCCTCCGACCGCGCCATCACCATCCTCACCGCCATCGACCCCAAAACCCGCCCCCAGGATCTCGCCCGCCCCGGCCACGTCTTCCCGCTCCGCGCCCGCAACGGCGGCGTCCTCGTCCGCGCTGGCCAGACCGAAGCCAGCGTCGACCTCTCCCGAATCGCGGGCCTCAACGCCAGCGGCGTCATCTGCGAAATCATGAATGAAGACGGCACCATGTCTCGCGTGCCGCAGCTCCACGAATTCTGCAAACAGCACAATCTAAAAATGTTAACGGTCGCGGACCTCATCCGCTACCGCATGCAGCACGAGCGCTACGTCCGCCGCGTCGCCGAAGCCGTTCTTCCCACGCGCTACGGCGACTTCCGCATGATCGCCTACGCCAGCGATGTCGACCACGACCAGCACATCGCATTAGTCCGCGGCACTCTCGAAGGCGAAACGCCAGCTTTAGTGCGCGTACACTCGCACTGCCTCACCGGTGACGTTTTCGGCTCAACTGCCTGTGATTGCAATGAGTTAGTCGCCGGCTCGCTCGCCACTATCGCCAAGGAAGACCGCGGCGTCTTCCTCTATCTCCATCACACCGGCCGCGGCTTCAGCGTCGACACCCCCGACACGCCCGGCGTTCTGCCCCAAATTCATTTTCACAAACGCGGCCAGCTCGACCGCGAACCCGCCCGCCAGCGCATGGTCCAGCACGAAAGCGGCATCGGCGCCCAAATCCTGATCGACCTCGGCCTGAAAGACATCCGCGTCCTAACCAATCACCCGAAAAAGGTAATCGCCCTGGAAGGCTACGGCATCCGCATCGCCGACCAAGTCCCCCTCCGCATCGAACAAGCCAAGCTTACCCACCAGGTGCTCTAATGAATGCATCTTGTCGCTTCACTTTAAAAACATGTCATTCCGAGCGTAGCGAGGAATCCGCTTTTCGTTCCCGCGATGCGAACTATGGCAAGGGACTCGGTGGATCTGTGGGAGCGGTGGATGGTTTTGTAGGAGCCGCAGGCTTCGGCCCGTTGGCTGGTTTTGCCGCCGACGCCGCCTTGCCAACCGTTAAGTACTGCCGCCGCAGGTACAAGCGCAAATTCCGACTAAGTGAAGCCAGAGTGATGACTATCAGCCAGTCACAACCGTTCCTAGCTGAGCTTTTTGCCCTGAGCGTCGAAGACTTCGAGTTCGCCGAAGAGCGCGGCTTGCGATTCGACTTGCGTGCGGTCGCCAACCACGACGATTTGCATGTTCGCCGAATCGAGATATTTGCGCGCCGTCTCCAGCAAATCCGTTGGCGTCAGCGCCCGAAGTTTCGCGCGATACGTCTCGAGATAGTCGTCCGGTAATTCGTTCAACGCCACGACGGCGATTTGTCCTAGCAAGCCGTTTTGCGTCGCGAGCCCCATCGAGAAGACGCCGCTCAAATAATTTTGAGCGTCGGCCAACTCCGGTTCGGGAACCAGGACCGAACGCAGCTTGTCCATCTCGTAGAAGATTTCTGTGAGCGACGCAGCTACGACGTCATTGCGCACCGCGGCGGAGACGGAAAAGTATCCGTGCTGGCGCAACGCGTTGACGCCGCTTCGCGGACTGTACGTGTAGCCTTTGTCTTCGCGGATATTCATCACCAGCCGCGAATTGAACGCTCCGCCGTACAAGCTATTCGCCAAGCCGAGCTTGATCCAGTCGGGATGTTTTCGGGTGATGGCGTGGCAGCCCGCAAGAATTTGCGTCTGCACGGCGCCGGGCAAATGCACAAGATACACCCGCCGGCCGCGCGGATTCGACGGCGCGGGAAACACATTCGGTTGCGGTTTTTTTCCGCGCCACGCGCCGAATACTTTTTCGGCTGTCTTCAGCATCGTGTCCGGATCGAAATCGCCGACGAGAAGCAACAAACCGTTTTCGGGAGTGTAGAACTCGCGATAAACCGAAATCAAATCGTCGCGCTCGTACGCCGCAACTTGTTCTTCGCTCGGCGAAACCTGCCCATATGGATGAGCGCCAAACAAAACTTTACGCAGCCGCTCTCCTGCCAGGAATCCCGGCTCCGTTCGGCTCAGCTTGACCTCTTCCAGTTTCTGCCGCCGTTCACGCTCGAACTCGGCTTCTGGAAAAGCAGCTTCTCGCGCGAGTTCGTTGACCATACCGAGCAGCGGTTCGGAGAATTCCGCAAGCCCGGCAAAAGAGATCGAACTCGTATCGGAACCCGCGCTAGTTGCAAGGTCCGCGCCGATGCGCCGCAGATCTTCCTCGATTTGCCGGCTCGCGCGCTTTGCCGTGCCCGTTCGCGCAACGGTCGCCGTGATTTCTGCAAGCCCTGGGCCGCGATCGATAGCAGCGGCATTGCCGGAACGGAAATACAGGTCGCCGTGAAATTTCGGAATCGTGTGCGATTCCACAAGAATGACTTCAAGGCCATTCGAAAGCCGCGCCCGTTTGCGATGCGGCCAGGTAACTTGCCGTTCAGGAGAGAGCGCCGGGACAGCCAAGTTTACTTCCACCGCGCGAGTGGCCATTATGCAGCCTCCTTAACGCCGGCCGCCGTTGGAACGCGAAACACGATGGCACGTTTTTCCCGGAGCAAATATTTCTTCGCGGCCGCCAAAACATCTTCGCGTTTCACCGCGAGAAAGCCATCGAGCACGGTATTCACCAGTTGCGGCTCGCCATCAAAGAGCGTGAAACACGCCAGCAAATGCATCAAGCCATAGCGCGGCATGCCGCCGTGGCCGCTTTCGAGCAGAGAAAAATAATCCGATTGCCACTTCACTTTTAATTGCGCGAGTTCATCGTCGGTGATTCCCTTCTCCTGAATTTCGCGAATGACTTCGTCGAACGCAGCCAACGCCTGGTCACTCGAATATTCCGGTTTGTGCAGGATGCGCGTGACCATTTGCGTAGGCCCGTTGTAACCGAAAATATCGTCGATGCCGCCGTCGAGTTCGACGGCGACCTGTTTTTCGAGGACAAGTTCGCGATAGAGTTTTCCTGCGCGTCCTCCGTGTAGCGCTTGATCGAGCAGCGCCATCGCACACCAATCGGCGGAGCGCCGCTTGGGCACAACGTAACCGATGGCCATCGCGGGCAGCGTACCGAATTTTTCTTCGACGTTGCCGCGGCGTTCTTCGGCCTGCTCCGGCTCGGTGGGATCGGCAAACGGCGGCGTCGGCCCTGCAGGAATGTCGGCAAACAGTTTCTTTGCCAGCGCAAAGCCTTCTTGGGGCTTCACGTCGCCGAGCATGAGAAGCACGGCATTGTTGGGTACGTAGTAGGTCTTGAAGAAGGCTTGCACATCCGCGAGGTCCGCGGCATCGAGATCGGCAAAATCGCCGTAGAAGTTGTGGGAATTCGCCCAGTTGCGAAAGGCGACCGGCGGCAAATCCAGCCAGGGAAATCCTCCGTATGGCTGATTCAAGACATTCACGCGCACTTCTTCTTTTACAACGTCGCGCTGATTGCGCAAGTTTTCATCGTCGACTTTGAGAGCGCGCATGCGATCCGCTTCGAGCCACAGCACTCTTTCCAGCGCATTTGAAGGAACCGCCTCGTAATAATTTGTCACGTCGTAGTGCGTCGACCCGTTGAGCACGCCGCCGCTCGAATTGATGAGCTTAATGTGCTGCATTTTCGGCGCGTTGGCCGAGCCCTGAAACATCATGTGTTCGAACAGGTGGGCAAAACCGCTGCGACCCTGAGGCTCGAGACGGAAGCCGATTTTGTAATACACGCCGACCGTAACCACGGGCGCCGTCGTGTCCGGCGCTATGACGACTTTCAGTCCGTTCGCCAGCGTCGTGCTCTCCATCGTAATCTGCAGTCGCTTCACGCTTGTCCCCCTGTCGTTTTTACTTTGGCTGTTTTGTTCGACTTAATTTTATCCAGCTCGGCCAACATCGCCGAGGAATCCTGCGCAAGAACCAGAGCCGCCAGCCGGTTTACTGCCTCGTAGGCCTGCGCTAATCCCGCCGGCAAATCCTTCATGGCGTCCAAGTGGGCCGCCACAACGCCATAATCTCCGCGCGAAAGCGGTCCCGTCCATGCAGCGCGTGGACCCAGACGTTCGAAGTTTTCCAGCACTTGCCGCGTCAGGGGCAGCAGAGCCCGCATGGCTTCGCGCCGTTTCATCCCCGCCGCGGTCATCAAGCGCGTGGCCGCTTCCATCAGCGCGAGAACATTTCCAGCGGCTAGCGCCCCCGCAGCGTGATAAAGCGGCTTCTTTGCGCCATCGATGTGCACGGGTACAGCGCCGAGTGCGCGCGCGATCTGCCGGGCCATGCGAACCGCGCTGATATCGCCTTCAATCGCAAAAACCTTTCCATCGAGCGGCGGAACTCCCACTCCGCTGAACGTCTGCAGCGGATGCATCGACCCAATGGAAGCACCGCAACGTTTCACCGGCTCGAGGACTTTCGAGCTAAGGGCTCCGCTAGTGTGCAACACAATCTTACCGCGCAATTCTTCCGCGCCAACGCGCGCCAACTCCTCGGCGACATCGACGAGGCTGTGGTCTTGAGTGGTGATCAGGATAACCTGCGCACTGACAACTTGCCGCGTCAGGAACGCATGCGCTTGCCCTGCTCCGATGGAACGCACCGCTTTGCGTGCCGTGGACTCCGTGCTCGTCACGACGGCACCGATTTTCCAACCACATTCACGCAAGCGCCGGCCCAGCGCGCGACCCACGCGACCTGCGCCGATGATCGACAGAGTCCCCGTCATTACATGCTAGGATAACCTGAGCGCGACGCTTGATACCAATTTTGATGCACACATTTGGACTTGTTGTTTTCTTCTCGGTTGCGGCCATCTGGGTATTGCAAGGATTCCGCGCAGCCGTCGGCGCAAAGAAACTGCCCTGGGTAAAAGATTTCCCGCCAGCTCAAGACGCAGAATGCCCAAGCATTTCGCTTTTATTCGCCGCGAGGGACGAAGAAGAAAAACTTCCCGCGGCGCTGGCCACGCTGGTTGAACTCGACTATCCATATCTGGAGATCATTGCGGTTGACGACCGGTCCGTAGATGCGACGGGCCGCATTCTCGACGAATTCGCCGCCTTGCATCCTCGCTTTCGCGCGGTGCATATTTCGAAGCTGCCAAGCGGGTGGCTTGGCAAACCGCACGCGCTGCAACAAGGGTATGAAACTTCCACGGGCGAATGGCTGCTGTTTACCGACGCCGACGTGCGATTCAAACGCGATGCGCTGCGGCGGGCGGTGAGCATTGCGAAACAGCGCGAGGTTGATCACCTCACACTCATCGGCGATGTGGAAATGCAGGGTTTTTGGGAAACAACGCTACTCACTTTTTTTGGAATGGCCTTTTATCTCGCGAATGATGCTAATGGCGTGAGCAATCCGAATTCGCGCTCGTACGTTGGTGTGGGTGCGTTTCAATTGTTACGGCGCAGCGTTTATGAAGCGATCGGAACGCACCGGCGGCTGGCGATGGAAGTTGTGGACGATATGAAGCTCGGAAAGCTCGTGAAACAGTCCGGGTTTCGGTCTTGTGTGGGCATCGCGCAAGAATTCGTGGCGGTTCGGTGGCAGGCGGGCGCGGGAAATATTATTCGGGGAGTGACGAAGAATTTCTTTGCAGCGTTTGGGTACAACCTGGCGTTTGCGGCGGTGGCCCTGGGTGGAATGCTTCTTTTGAATGTAGTCCCGTTCATCGCGGTGCTCGCGGGGCATGGATGGATTCGGATTTTTGCGGGGATCGCAGTGGCCGCGGCGCTTTGCATGCACGGCAGCGTGGATGTGGCGAACCGGGTGTCGCCGCTTTATGCGTTGACGCATCCGATTGGAGCGATTTTGTTTTGTTACATGATCGCGAGGTCGGTGACGGTGACGTTGTGGCATGGCGGAGTGACGTGGCGCGGGACGTTTTATCCGTTGGAAGAATTGAAGCGCGGCGTGGTTTAGCAGCCCGATTCCAGCAATGCTTCGAATGGCGTTAGCTTGCGGGCTCGGCGGTCGGAAGCGGCGCGGATCCGATGGCGAAAAGGCCGGAGATGTCTTTTTGTTTGAGGGAGCGGATGCGGTCGCGGAGCTGGGCGGCGCGTTCGAACTCGAACTTTTTGGCGGCTTCGCGCATTTGCGTTTCGAGTTGTTGCAGCATTTCGGCCAGTTGCTGTTCGTTTTTGATTTTGGAGGTGGCAGCGTCGAGTTCCGTGTCGTCGGCAGGAATGGTGACATAGTCGGCTTCGACGATGCGAGCGAGATCCATATCGACGGACTTGATGATGGACATGGGCGTGATGTTGTTTTCCTTGTTGTATTCGAGCTGCTTGGTGCGGCGGCGGTTGGTCTCGTCGATGGCTTGATTCATCGAGGCGGTGCGCCGGTCGGCGTAAAGAATGGCGCGGCCTTCAACGTGGCGAGCGCAGCGGCCCATGGTTTGAATGAGCGAAGTGGCGCTTCGCAGATAGCCTTCCTTGTCGGCGTCGAGAATGGCGACCATTGAGACTTCGGGCAGGTCGAGGCCTTCGCGCAATAAATTGATGCCGATGAGTACGTCGAATTCTCCGCGGCGGAGATCGCGCAAGATTTTGATGCGGTCGAGGGTTTCCACTTCGGAATGAAGATAGCGGCAGCGGACGCCGACTTCGGTGAAGTATTCGGATAAGTCTTCGGCCATGCGCTTGGTGAGAGTAGTCACCAAGACGCGCTCGTTTTTCTCAGCGCGCTTGCGGATTTCCTCGAGCAAATCATCGACCTGGCCCTTCACGGGACGAATCTCGACTTGTGGATCGACGAGCCCGGTTGGGCGAATCACTTGTTCGACGACAACTCCGCCGGATTTGGTGAGTTCGTAGGGACCAGGAGTGGCTGAGACGTAAACGACTTGATTGAGGCGATGTTCGAACTCTTCGAAAGTGAGAGGGCGATTGTCGAGGGCGGAAGGCATGCGAAAGCCGTAGTCGACGAGGGTTTGTTTGCGCGCGCGATCGCCATTGAACATCCCGCGGACCTGGCCAACGCTTTGGTGAGATTCATCAATGAACATCAGGAAATCCTGCGGGACGTAGTCGAGAAGAGTGGGCGGGGCTTCGCCGGGCAGGCGGCCGCTGAGGTGGCGCGAATAGTTTTCGATGCCATGGCAGTAGCCGATGGTGCGCATCATTTCGATATCGAACATGGTGCGCTGGACGACGCGCTGGGCTTCGACAAACTTGCCTTGTTTCTCCAGCTCTTTTTTCCACCACCAAAGTTCTTCCTGGATGGTGACGATGGCGCGGTCGCGGTTTTCCTGTGGTGTCACGTAGTGGTTCTTGGGAAAAATGGTGACGCGCGGCAGATTTTCCTGGCCGCTTTTGACTTCGCCGGTGAGCGGATCGATCTGGCGAATTGTGTCAATTTCTTCGCCCCACATTTCGAAACGGAATCCGTCGTCCTGGTACGGAGGATAAATTTCGATCATGTCGCCGCGAACGCGGAAGGTGCCGCGGCGGAGGTCTTCGGAGCGTTCGTATTGAATATCGACGAGCTTGTGGAGAATGGATTCGCGCGAAATGTGCTGGCCTTTTTCGAGAGTGACGAGCATGCCGTAATAGGCTTCTGGGGAGCCGATGCCGTAGATGCAGGAGACGGAGGCGACGATGATGACGTCGCGGCGTTCGAAGAGGGAGCGGGTGGCGCTCATGCGAAGCTTGTCGAGCTCGTCGTTGATGGTGGCTTCCTTGTCGATGTAAATATCGGCGGAGGGGACGTAGGCTTCGGGCTGATAAAAATCGTAGTAGCTGACGAAGTATTCGACGGCGTTTTCGGGGAAAAAAGATTTGAACTCGTGATAGAGCTGAGCGGCAAGAGTTTTGTTGTGCGCGAGGACTAGGGCGGGGCGATTGCAGGCTTCGATGAGCTTGGCGACGGTGAACGTTTTGCCGGAGCCGGTGACCCCGAGGAGGACTTGATGCTTCTCGCCGCCATCGATGCCGCGCGTGAGCTGCTCGATGGCGCCCGGTTGATCGCCACGAGGCTGATAGTTGCTGCGCAGCTTGAAGTTCATCGAAGGGGTCTCCAGGGGCGAAAATCGGGCACTGCCGAAACTTTTATTATACTCCTCGACGCAAATCGAGGTGGGTCCGGTTGGAGAAGTTGAAGGGCGCGGGTTGACCGGCAGCGATTACCAAGAATCCCCGCCGCCACACGGCGGCCAGGCGCTGAGGGCACGGCGAACGAGAGCGATTTGGCCAACGTGATAGCTGTTGTGGGCGAGAGTTTGCCAGAGAATGGCGAGGACAGTCGAGGTGCGTGCTTCTTGACTTGAGTGCATGGCGGGGACTTCGCGGCTCAGCGCGTTCGAATCGCCTTGCGCCGTCGAGGCAAGCGCGCCGAGCATCTCGGCAAATCGCGCGATTTCATTTTTCCAGGCGGCTTCATCGGGAGGGGCGGTCGCAGTCCAGCTTTCTGAGGCGTGATCCGGGTAGTGAGGTTTATCGCCGCGAATTCTGCGGAGTTCGTAGTCCATCCAGAAATTCATGTGCCAGACAATTTGCCAGATGGAGTGCGGGAGATTTTCGACGCGGCGCCCAGCTAACTCCGCGTTGAGATCTTCGACGCAGGCGAGTGCGTTCGCGTGCGCGCCTTTTCCATAGAGAAGCTCGATTACTGTTTGTTCGGGCATGGTTATTTCCCTTCGGAAAGTTACTCGATTGCGCGCTAGGGATGCTTGGGCGGCATTTCTGCAAGCAGCAGCACTTGGGCGTGGCTCTCGGCGTCGATGGTGTAATGAACGCGATTCGAACCGTCGGTTTTGGCGACGATGACGTTCATGGATTGGTTGGCGTCTTCCGTGGCGCGAACGACGAGGCCGGACTTTAGCGAGATGTAGGTGATGGTTTCGTTTTTGCCTTTGGCAATGCCCATGTTGCGGAGATCGTGGAGCTTGTAGTCTTCAGGGGTTGCGTCTTTTTGAGAGGATTTTTGTTTTAGTGTGGCGGTGGTCAGAATGACGGCGCAGGTTTCCTGGGATTGGGTGGAAGTTGCAAGATCTCCCTGCGGAGTGATGTTCATCGCGCCACAGGGCGCGTCATTCACATATTCCGATTCTTTCTCCCACGAGAGTCCACTGAGCAAGGCGTTGGGAATCGGCTCTTCGGCTTTCCACTTTTCTCCCGGCTTTATGCCTCTTTCCGGGAAGGCGGCGCTTCCTCCGAATCGCGCGACCCATTCCTGCCAGGCGGATTGTTCGTCGGAGGAAAGTTTGTCGAGGCCTTCAATATCGGTGACCTGGCCATCGCCGTGAAGAACGAACTCGACGATTTTTTCGCGCTTGGCAGCGTTCGAGACGTCACTAGGAGTCTGCGCGGAATTCGTGCCGGCGTTGGGGACCGGGGAGACGGCAGCCGCGGCGACGCGATCGGGTTCCAGGATTCGGGTGCGCAGGCGTGCGACCGTTCTGCCTGCATCGATGCGCAAATCATCCACTTCGACCTGGAGCAGGAGGCTGGCATTGGTTTGGCCCCCGGTTGAGGCCATGGGCGCGACAACGGTGCTTTCCGTGGTCGTGTCCGCTTTCGCGCGATAGCTAACCTGATAGTGGAGAGTCTGGCCGACGCTCAGCTTGGGGACAAGCACGGCGCGATCTTGGTTGGTGTGCGCTGCGCGCGGAACTGCGATGGTGATCAGGCAGAAACCGAACCATCGCAGACGTTTGTTCATGGAAGTACGTTCATGGCAGGTGCGCCTGCCTGGGATGACTTACTTTACTTCTCCGCCGCTTTGAAATGCTTGTCGAAAAATTCGATGGTGGCGTGATAGGCGGCAAGCCACGTCCGATGCAAAAGGAAATCGTGAATTTCGTCGGGAAAAACCAGTTGTTCGAACTCGACATTTTGTTTGCGCAGAGCTTCGGCGAGATCAACGGTTTCGGCGAAGGGGACGTTACGGTCGTCGTCGCCCTGGATAAGGAGAACGGGAGAACGCCAGGTGCTGATTGAGGAAAGCGGGGACGATTCCCAGGCAAGGCGCGCGGCATCGGGACGCTCTCCGGGTTTGTACGAGGAGGCGAAGGTGGGAATTTCGGTGTTCCAATCGTGGACGCCGTGCATGTCAACGCCGGCAGCGAAGAGATCGGAGGAGCGTGCGAGGCCGAGAGCGGTCAAGTAGCCGCCGTAGCTGCCGCCCCAAAGGCCGATGCGGGCGGGATCGACGTCGGCGCGCGAGCGGAGATAGAGGCCTGCGCCCTCGACGTCGTTAAACTCGCTGGCGCCGGCGGCGCCGTAATTGAGGGCTTCGCGAAAATTCGTGCCGTAGCCGATGCCGCTGCGATAGTTGACGGCGAGGACGATGTAGCCACGGCTGGCGAGGTACTGATTCATTCCGTAAGCGTTGCTGTAATAAAACATGTAATGCCAGCCGAGAAGCATCTGGCGGCGCGAGCCTCCGTGGAAAAAGCAGAGGGCGGGATGGCGCGCGCCATCACCGGCATTGCGCGGGAGAAAAAGTTGGGCGTGAATCTGCATGCCGTCGACGCCAGAGAGAATCACTTGCTGCGGCGTGACCATGGTGTTGGCTGGAAAATCGGCGGGGAAGGATTCGGGAGCGAGATCGCGGAGTTCACTTTTACCGGCGGCGAGGGCGGGACGCATGGTGGTGTGCGCGTCGGAACTCAGAAGCAGAACGGTCTTGTTGTCGCTGGCGAGTACGGGCGAGGTTTCGATGCCGGAGCCGGAGGTGACGGCTTCGGGGTGATCGGAGGTTGGTGAAACTTTCCAGACGTGGCGGCGGTCGATGTCATCTTGATTTGAGGAGTAGACAATCGACTGGCCGTTGGCGCTGGGCGAGACGTATTCGACTTCGAAATTTCCGGGAGTGAGCAGCTTTGCGGCACCGCCGGTTACGGGAGCGGACCAGAGATGAAGCCAGCCGCCGCTCTCCCACGGGAAAACGATGCGGTCGTTCGCCGCCCAGATCAACTGATTCTCGGCGACGGCCTCATGGAAGACGCTTCCGCTGCCGGGATCGGCGTGCCAAATCTCCTGGCCCTTGCCGGTGGTGGCGTCGGCGATGCGAATGGACCAAGGTTGGCCTTCGCGTTCTGGAGTAAAAGGCATGCGGCCCTTGGCGACAGGGATGCGGAGGTACGCAATTCTGCGGCTGTCGGGCGACCAGGCGGCTTGCATGTCGGTGTCCACGCTGGGATCGAGATAGATGAGCGACTTTGCGGCGATATCGTAGACGCCGATGAAACCGTGGTCTCCGCGGCGGCTGGCGAAGGCGAGCTTTGAGCCGTCGAGCGACCAACGAATTTCGCTGGCGCCGCCATTCGAATGAATCAACTGCTCGGCTTTGTCGCTGCCATCGAGCTTGGCGATCCACACTTGCCTCTTGAAGAGGAAGGCGACGCTGCCGCCCTTGGGCGAAACGGCGGGCGAGTGGCCTTCGGCAAGTTTTTTGGGCGCGCCACCGCTGAGAGACACAGCCCAAATATTCTGCTCGACACCTTGGGGGGAATTTGCCGGATTGGGATAGACACCCTCGGCGAATTCCAGATCGCCGCCGCGCGTGTAGACGATGGTTTCGGCGTCGGGCGCCCAACTGAGCATGCCAAGGTCCTGGCCGTCGTCGTCTTTATAGGAGGTGATCTGCCGTGATTTGTAGCTGCCGTCCGCCGCGGGTTCGGCGACCCAAACATTTCGCGCGCCATTGGCGTTGAAAACCCAAGCGACGCGGCCCTTGGCAGGAGCGGCTGTCAACTCGGTGGGAAACGGAGCACTGAGAAATTGTTCGAGCGTTGGCGATTTTTGCGCGTTCGTCGCAGGAGAAATCATCAGCGCTGCAAGGATCACCAAGAGTACGATGCGTTTCATCAACAGCCTCCACTCATCCCAGGATTTTGCCGTTCCATTCTGTTTCACTAAACTCAATCGGCGGGCTGTCGAGCCGCCGCCTTTTCGACGGAAACGCGCGGCCCATCTAGCGGACCGGAAATTTTCAGTACGTGCCTGGATTCGTTGATACCGATGACGCGGCCGCGGCGTTTTCCCGCGCTCACAGTTTCGATGGTCAAATCCGCGTCGCGCGCGAAACTCACCTCGCCTTGCAGCGAGGTTTTATCTTCGGCGGATTCAAGCGTCAAGTTCTCAACGGTGACGCCGCGGTTGCGCATCGTAAACGTCCCCGTGCCGCTTGTCCACCGCGAAGTGCCAGTGTGCGGAGCGCCATCGGCAACGCTGGCGTTCACATCCCAACCACGAAACTCGACTTTCTGGAGCTGAACTTCGCCGCTGCCGGCCAGTTTTTGCAGGAGTTCGTCACGGCCCACGCCTTCCGTTTCGATGTGTACCGTGCCGGAGGCAAAGCCTGCGAGCCGCTCGGTGAACTTGCCTGGCGCGGGGATGTCTGCCAAATTGACGTGATCCAGCCTGGCGGCGACATTGTACTTCGGAAAAGGAGCGAACTTTGCGTTCATCTGGGCGCGGACAGCACCGCCGGCCCACTGCGCATCGGCTTCGCGCACGTCGAGCTGCAGATCGTGCAACGAACCTTGCGCATGTACGTTGGCGAGCTTCAGCTTTTCAATGGTCAATTCGCCGATCGTTAGTTCTCCATCTCCGTTCATCTGGCGGACGAGCTCGCTTGCGGCAGGATTCGGAGACGAGCCACCGAGAAGCGTTGGCAAAAGTCTTTGCAACCAGTTGGGACGGGCGCGGGGGCCGACCCAGTGATCAAGCTCGGCAGCACTCAGGCGATCCGTGGTCAAACTGAAATTCCATTTCGGGCGATCTTCGCCATCCGCAAGCTTATTCTCCGTGATGGAGCCGGACCACGTGCCGCCGAAGCCTTCCACCTTCGTAATGTCGACGGAGCGCAAGCCGTCTTTCCAATTCAGCGTGCTTTCTTGTATGGCGAGAGGCTGGTTTAGACCGGCTGCTGCGAGTTTTGCCTTGTTGAGAAGAATTCTTCCATTCCAGCGGCCGGCGAAGGGCTTTGGCCATTCCCACTTCGTCACGGCAAGGGCATCGCCGGTGAGTTCCCATCCATGATTGATCGGGTAGCCGAACGCAGCGGCGGCTCTGAGAACGTCTTCTACCTTTTGCACGTGGCCTTCGAAGCTGATGCTGCCCGCTTGCGTGCTCAGGTCGTGATTGAGCGTAATGTCCGCGGCATTTTCCATTGAAGTAGCCATGCGGCGTTTTTTGGGCGCGATGACGTCGCGAGCCGAGCCGCCGAGAGCAATACGGACGGGCTCGGACACAAACAGGTTTCGCTCGCGGCCAACGCGCATGGGGCCGATGCGGACGGGAACTTTCAAGCCTGGCACTTTGACGATACCGCCATTGCTGGAGAAGGCGGCTCCGTCCAGCTCGAGAGGCCAGCCGCGTAGGGTCATGGCGCCGGTGAAGAACTGCTCCGCCGAAAGGCCATCGTCTACGCCCGAATGAAACGCGCGGTACCAAGCCAGCAAATCCGTCGCCTGGATTCCCGAAGAGTCCAGCTGCAGCGCGAAGCTTGGCGACGGGCCAGCCGCATAGTTTGCTGCACCACGCAAATTCGAGCGCGCGCCTTCCACGGTCACTTCTTGGGCGCGCACGGTTCCCGCGGCCACGTTCCAGCGGCCTTTGACGCCGAACCTCAAGCCGGGATTATCGCTGCGTTCGGTCAAATCCCAGCGGTGGATTTGTGCCGCGCGGGCCTCCGCCGAGAAAGTCCATTCGCCGGGCCGCGTTTCGCTGCTGGAAACTGAGCCAGGCTCCATTTGACCGCTGTTAAGCGAGCCGTCCAGAGTAAACACGCCGCGCATGCCGTAGTCCCGCCCGCGGAGCAGCCTGAAGAAATCAGCGAGGGAAACGCCCTCCCAGTGCACAGTAATCTGCGCAGGCTGCAACCGCGCCGAAGTCCCGGCGATGTCTCCTTGCACCCTGACTGTTCCGGCGGATTGCAGCTCCACACCACTGCGCCAGGGTTGCGCTTCGAGGCGCAGTTGCCAGCGCCCCGAGGACACTTGATCGACGCTTCCGGAGACACTCGTAAACGCAAACGGAAGCTTGTTGTCCGCAAACTTAAAGTTGACGCGGCCATCGTCGAAATCAATTTTCAGCAAGCGGTTGACCGGGGCGATTGCGGAAGGCGGGCCGTAGAGCCGCGCGGTTGCCTCGGCGGCGGCTTTCGCGGGCGGCAGCCAGCGCTCCAGATTCCATCTACCCTGGCTATTGCGAACCAGGATTAAACTTGGCCGGCTCAGCGAAAGCGTGCCGAACTCAAAGTGGCCGCGGAGCAGGCCCGTCCAGCGCAGCCCGGCGGACAAATTGTCCGCGCGCAAAAAATATTCGTTGCCGAAGGCAGGATCTTCGCCGACGGAAACTTGTTCCGCATCGAGCCTGGGAGTGGGCAGGAGCTGCGCGGCAAAACTTCTTACTTCAACCGGCCGGCCGAAGGCCTTTTCCAGTTGAGCGGAGAGGTACGCGTGCATGCGATGGGTGCGGACGAGCAGGGACACGCCAATCTGCACGATCACGAACAGCACCACAATCGTGAGCGCCAGCTTCCACCACTTGCGCAAGATCTTCATGCAATTGGAAAGTTTCGCAGACTGCCCTGTAAATGAAAAGCGGCTGCAAATCGAACTACGCCGGGAACTTGCTTCCTCTTAGCGATTGGCTGTGCTGAGAACCCGCAAACCCTAGTGCACGGTATGCAGCATGCGGCTCCAACGGGTACGCGCCGGAAGATGAGCGATGGTGTCAAAGACGCCGATCAGCCGCTGGATAAAAGTCGTTTGCGTGTAATCGTTGCTCGTGGCGTCAACCGACCAATAAATCAGGAAGGGACGGCCCATGATTGCACTGCGGTCGACGAAGCCCCAGTAGCGGCTGTCTGAACTGCGGTCGCGGTTGTCGCCCATGGCAAACAATTTTCCAGGCGGAACGACAAGTTCGTCGCCTTGCATATAGGTGCGCAGCGTTTCTCTCCATCCGGATTCTGGAATCACCTGGGGGGAAACCAGCATGCCTTTCAAAGGTGGAAAGGAATAATTGAAATTGTCGTAGGGCGCATTGGGATCGTGCACGACATAAGGCTCGTTCAATGGCTTCCCGTTGACGTACATTTGCTGGTCGACGAGCTTCAGGCGGTCGCCAGGCAAGCCAATCACGCGCTTCACGAAATGCTGATGATCGGCGTAGGGGTATTTGAAGACGATGATGTCGCCGCGCTCCAGTGCCCGGTAAGGAAGAAACTTTTCATACCACACGCCGCTGCCGCCGAAGATGAACTTGTTGACCAGGAGATGATCACCAATCAGCAGCGTGCCTTCCATCGAAGCGGAAGGAATTTTAAAGGCTTGCACGATAAAGCTGGTGCCAAAAAGCGCAAGAAGCACGGTGACCAGCAGCGATTCCAGGTATTCGGAAATCGTCGTCGAATCTTCGTGGTGCTCTTCCGGCTTCGGCTCCGCCGGCGCAACCGGGGCTGCCGGTTCCTCTACATGCAGTGCAGTCTCTTCCGCCATGCGATCTCAGCCTTTCCGCAGCAACCGCTCGTTACGCCTTTTCCAGAAGTTCCAACGCGCTTTGCGCGGCCCGCTGTTCGGCCTCTTTTTTTGTGCTGCCTTCGCCGCCGGCCATGCGTTCTCCGTTGATCCACACTTCGACTTGAAAAACTTTCTGGTGATCGGGCCCGCTCTCGCCAGAAAGCCGGTACTCGGCGGGTGGCTGGCCTCGTCCTTGCAAGAATTCCTGCAGCGCGGACTTGCGGTCAGAGTCCGCGATGCGATGGCCACGCTCCTCGAGTGCTTGTTCGAAAAGCAGGCGCTTGAGCATCACTCGCGTCGTAGCAAGCCCGGCATCCAGGTAAACCGCGGCGACTACAGATTCGAAGGCATCAGCAAGGAGAGTCGGCTTTTCCCGGCCACCGGACTTCTCTTCGCCGCGGCCGAGCCGCAAATGCTCGCCAAGCCGGATGCGACGAGCCGCGACTTCGAGAGACTGCGCATTGACGATGTGCGCGCGGCCTTTCGAAAGCTGCCCTTCGCTCCACTCGGGAAATGAGTCGAGAAGATACTCCCGCGCCAGCAATTCGAGAACGGCATCTCCCAGGAATTCCAGCCTCTCATTATCCTGGATGTCCGCCGGTGCAGCGGTTTCTGGCTTGCGCTCGGCCCGCAACTCTGGAGCCGCAGAGCTGTGCGTCAAAGCACGCTCAAGGAGTTCCGGCTTTTTAAACCGATAACCCAACCGCTCCTCGAGTTGCTCTGCGTAACTATGGGTCATTACCGTAAACAATGGGGCCTGGAACTGCACGCGTCCAGCGTATCTCTACTTCGGTGCGCTCAACTGCGTGGCGCCCAGCTTCTTCGCCTCTTCGGCCCCGCTCTTGCACGTCGCCTGCAAACTGCCGGGGATCGCGGCGCATTTGTTGAACGCAGCCACCGCGGCGTCGAAATGCGAAGTCTTCTCATTCGCAATGGCCAAAACGTAGAAGGTCACGGGGTCGGCCTCGGGATTAGGATCCACCTTGGCGGATTCTTCAAATTCCGGAATCGCCGCGTCATACTTGCCACGACGGAAATAGACGAGCCCCAATCCGCCATGAGCCATCGCCAGTGTCTGATTCTTTGCGAGAGCAAACTGCGCATCGCTCATACCATCCGGCTTGGGAATCGTGGGAGTGAGTTCGATCGCAGACTTGGAAAATTTCTCGGCTTTATCAAGTTGCGCTGCGGCATTGGGCATGCCAGAGTTCCACGCTCGCGGCAGCGTCTGTCCAAGAATGGCCAGAGTCTGCACATCGTTGGGAGCCATGGCAACAACCTTTTCGCCAGCGTCCTGCATTTTCTGAAGCTCATTTCCCGCCAGATAGAGCTTGACGAGGTTCGAATACACGGGCGCCAGGTAGCGGCTCTGCGGATACTTCAGTACGAACGCTTCGCCTGCTTGAATCTTTTTGCTTCCATCGGTCATCGGTATCGTATCGAACGCCTTGAACGCCGCGTCTTCTTCCGCGTTGACGGGAGGCGCGGGAGTGTCGAGCGTCAGCGTGTTCGCTTTGTCTTTATCGGTTTGTTGCTGCGCGGGCGGCGAACTTTGGCCGCTCTGGCTGCTTCCGCTCTGCGCCGATGCGGCCATACAGCCGAACAGGAGCGCTGCTGCAAAGGCCCCTGCTTTCGTCCACTTCTGCGACGTCCCCTTCATGTGCTGCCTCCTGTGTTGCTGCAAGTCGTTGTTCGAGTTCGCAGGCTCGAGTTTCATCGTTTCATTCTCCCCTGGAATCTCCCACTTACCATTTAATCTCTAGGGCCGCTCGACTGGTTTCTCGAGATTCACAGCTTCCAGGCCCTTTTGCGCCGCCTGCTTGGCCTGCTCCGGTCCCCCCTGCACGGCGAGCGCTGCCTGAAACTCGTTTTTTGCAAGTGCCTGCTGGCCTTCATCATCATATATCCTCGCCAGATAGACATGCGACCACGTTAACACCAGGGGGTCCTGCGTGGCGGCGTGCTCGCCCGTTGTCAGCCTGCCAAAGACCTCTTTTGCGCGCGGCCCATCATGATCCAACAAGGCCACCAATCCGAGGCCATACCACGCGCGGATTTGATCGGGATACCTAGCCAGCACTTTTTGAAACGATACTTCCGCTGCTCGAGGATTTTTTTCGGCGATGCGCCGCTCGCCATCGGTAAGCGCGGCAATAGCCTCGGCGTCGTTAGGGACGGTGGTGGGTTGCATTACTTTTTGCCGCGTCACCGCCTCGCTTGCCGTGCTGTCGTCTTGCGTGCGGCCGGCGGAAGCAAAATGAATTGTGTCAATGCGCTTGGATTCCGCAGCCAGATTGATGTCCCTCACCAGGTCAGGGAAGTAGAGCGCCATCGAGGGCTCGGAACTTTCGTACTTCGCAAGTCCGAGGAAAATCGGCCGCACCAGCACATACCCGTCCGCGTCATCGCGATCCATCGCGGCGTCGCGTTCGCCGGGGGATGAGCGTTTTAACTTTAGTTCCACGGCACGCACGAGGCATTCCGCGAAGTAAGAAGGAAAGTCATCTTTCAAATCGGGCGCCAGCCGTGGAGCCTGCGCGGCCTTCTCATAGAGCTGCCGCTTCACGGCAAGCACGTGAGGGTATTGCTGCGGAAGCGGATCGAGCAGGAAATGCAAAAACGCATGGCGAACGATGTCCGTCGGGATGTCGTCCGAGCCGCTCAGAACGATCGAATAGTGCTCGCCGGAATTGCGCACATTGGTGATGCGCCCGACCAAAGGCTCAAGAACGATCGTGAACGTCCGCGGCGTGGTGGCGTCCTGAAGCTGCCGTAGATAACCCGTGGCCACGAAAACGATTTGCGAAACCGGATCGTGGACCTTCTCGATCTCACGAGTATAAATGGGCTGCAGTTCCCGCCACAGATGCCCGATATTTTGCTCCTGGTAATAGTCGGAGAGGATTTCGCTGAAACCATCGAGCGCCAGCACTTCTGTCGGCATGTCGTCCCGGCGCACGGTCATCAAGAACTTGGGCGCTGGTCCGGAGAGCAGCCCGAACCAGATATACCGGGAAAGGGTGGCGCCGGAGTCGCGAACCTCATGGGCTTTGTAAAATTCTCTTACGGCGTCCACCGCCGGCCCTTTCTGGTGCTGCATCTGCTCGCGAAGGCGGGCGCGCAGGGGATGCCAGTTTTCCGCGCTGACATTCGATTCGAAGCCCGCCGCCAGTAGCGCGCACATCGTCGCGAACATAGCCTCGTTGCCGTCCACGGAAATATTCGTAGCCGGCGCAGCTCTTCGCGGCGCTGGAGGCAACGGCATCTGTCCGCTCGCTGCGAGCGGCCCCAGTAAACACACTGCCGCGGCGCACAACGCCCCGGACATCTTTCGCAGAAATTGTTTTGTCATGAACTCTGCCGCAGTTCTCGCTCTAGATAGGATCGGTTTCAACTGCCATTTCATCTTCTTTGGTGGCACGGACCCCTCGTCCGCCCGCCAACTTTCCCGCCAAGTCCCCTGGGGCGCTTACGCTCCTGTGGCAACCCTGCAGCATCTTTTCAATTTACAAGCGCACTTCCCATCCGTCAAGGAATCACGCGCTTGCGCAAGCTGCCGGCCATCCAACTCTTGCAGCTCCGGGGAGCATCTGTTAACAGTGAGGATGCGTTCACACCCTCCTTGGGATGGCTCGACGTTATGCGTACTTTCCTATCGAAAAAAGCTGCGTTTGCTCTTGGTGTCGTCGCCTTGCTCGCGACCTTGCCTGCATCTCTCGCGGCCCAGCTCGTTCGCGAAGATGCCGCACTGCCTGCGAAGAATGTTTCCGCGCGGTCTTCTGCTCAAGACGCAACCACAGGGTCTGCCCCTTCGGGGACGCCGCGACTTTCCCAGGAAGTGCAGCTCACCGGAGATTCCTCGTGGGTCGATACTGGCATCGATATGCAGGCGGGCGAAAAGTTGGCCGCATCGGCGAAGGGGACGCTTCGCTACGCCGATCAGCAAAACGACACCGTGCCTGCAGGCATGGCTCGCGGCTTCAAAGATCTTCTGCGCAATCTGCCATTCAATGGAGCCGGACGCGGCGCGGTCATTGGCCGCATCGGTGACCAGGACACTTCGCAGCCGTTTCTCATCGGCGTAAAAATCGACGTCACGTCGCCCATCTCCGGCCGCCTCTGGATTGGCATCAATCAACTGAGCAGCGACACCGGCGACGGCACGTATTCCGTGCGCATTAAGATCTACCCCGCGGATGCCAACGCTGTCGTCTACACCACGAAGGCCGTGCCTGCCATACGCGGCGTGGATGATGGGCTCTTCTCCAAAATTCCGCGCCGCATCGCCGATAAAGCCGGTGTCCCGGGCGATATGGTCAACTTTCTGATGATTGGCTCGCAAACAGAAATGGAAAAAGTCTTCACAACCGCCGGATGGGTGAAGGTTGACGCCAACGTCAAAGAGACCGTTCTCAACGGCTTCCTCGCCAGCATGTCCAAGGAGTCCTACCTCACCATGCCGATGAGTCCGCTCTACCTCTTTGGCCGCCAGCAAGACTACGGCTGGGCTCACGCGGAACCGATCGCCGTGGTTGCCTCCCGCAATCACCTGCGCATTTGGAAAGCGCCATTCGAGCTCACGGGCAGAACGCTTTGGGTCGGGGCCGCCACGCACGATGTTGGCTTTGAAAGGGATCAACGAAACAACGGCCTCACGCACAAGATCGATCCCAATATCGATCTGGAGCGCGACTACGTGGAAAAGACGCTAGCTTCCACCGGCTTGGTCGCGGAAGTGACTCACATTCTCCCCGCAAATCCGATGCAGGAGGCCAAGACGGCCACAGGCGGCAGGTTCCATTCCAACGGCCAGGTTCTTGTGCTGAAGCTGGGCAAATTCGCGGAACAGCATTGAAACCGTTCATTGGGCTATCGACCCGGCAGAGTTGGGTAAGACATAGCTCCGGTGCACCCTAACTGTCCCAAGCAGCAAGACGCGCAAAGTTGGAGTATGATGGCCGCCGCGGAAAGTCATCCCTTGGCCCATCGAGTTCCACTGGAGCCCAACATGCCCGTGAGCATCCCGCCCAATGAAACAGCGCGCCTCGCGGCTCTCGAACGCTATGCTATTCTCGATACCGATCCCGAAGAATCGTTCGACGATCTGACGCACTTGGCTTCCTTCATCTGCAAAACTCCAATCGCAGCGATCTCACTGATCGACGATCAGCGCCAATGGTTTAAATCGCGCGTAGGCCTCGCCGCTACCGAGACCCCGCGCGAGATCGCCTTCTGCTCCCACGCGATTCTGCAAAAGGAAGTTTTTGTCGTGCCAGACGCGCTCAAGGACGAGCGCTTTCGCGACAATCCGCTCGTAGTCGCGGACCCGCACATCCGCTTCTACGCCGGCGCACCGCTCATCAACGAAGACGGCTACGCGCTCGGCACTCTGTGCGTGGTCGATCAATCTCCGCGCGAATTATCAACAGAGCAAACGGAAGCCCTCAAAGCGCTAAGACGCCTGGTTGTCGCCCAAATGGAATTCCGCCGCAACCTCGTCTTATTGAAAGAAGCCCTAAGCGACCGCACCAAAGAAGAACACGAACGCGAGCAAGAACTCCTGAAAGTGCAAGCCACTCTGATGCGCGTCCTCGGCCTGCGCCACTCGGCCTCAGCCAAGTGAACGCGGGGCCCGAAACAGTTTATTTTTGCTTGTTTTCCTCGGCACCTGACGGTGCTCGATGCTCAAATCGCCGCTTGACTGCCAGCAGGACAACAACGAGTGCGCACCACGCGAATACCGCCCAGATCACGTGAATGAGTGACGCCGAAACCTGATCTTGGCTTTTGCTTACGAGATACGCGCGGTCGGCGATAATTTTTTCATATTCCTGAGTGTCGCAACCCCGGTAGCTCACGCTGACAAAACCCAACACAGCCGGAAACACGATCCCCACCCAAAAGAGTCGCGACAGCAACTCTCGCAGCGCTTTCCAGGGAAGCGCGCTCGCAAGCCGAATTCCAGGGAGTCTGCCAGCCCTGCAGCGACAAACCAGACGTACTCCATAAAATGTTGGCCTGGCTTAACGTCGGGATTCCCGGTCACGGCTGGTCCGACTACTCCGAAGATGAGCAATAACAAAAACGCGCGCGTGAAAAAAACGACTCCGCCGGGCACGGCCACCGTCCGAGACAGCAGCTCAGCCAGGCTACGCCGCGCCAGCAGGTACACAAGAATCGCAAGCGCAATCGCAACAAGGACCACAACGAGGTGGACAACAAGAACTGGCGACAAGAGCCCTCCTTGAAGTTCGAAATGCTTCAACACTGAGGCCCTTAAGGTTTTAACTAAAGTATATCCTGCGATGGGAGGAGATTCTGTTCTTCGCAGGCCATCTTGTCAATCCAGCTCCATCGACCCGTAGGGATTGCTCCGCCTTTCCGGGAATTTCGGAGCCGCCTCGACTCTCGGCGCTGTCTCTGGTCGGTTCCAGGCCCTTCTAAACTCCAACCGCCCGCCGCAAAACGTCCCGCGAAATATTCGCCCCGCTCACAAGGAGCGCGACTGTGCCGCCAAAATCCGCACCCGCCGCAAGCAGCGCCGCCGTACTAGCCGCCCCCGCAGGCTCCGCCAAAACATGCTCTTCCACCAACAGAATCTCAATCGCCCGCAACATCTGTTCCTCGCTCACCAGCACCACGTCATCCACAAGCCTCTTCACGTCATGCACATTCGCAGCGTCCGGCGCGCGTGTCGCCAACCCATCCGCAATCGTGTCGCACGTCTCCGTCCCCACAACCCGATTTTCCTTCCACGACAGAAAATACGACGGCGCGCGCTCCGCCTGCACGCCAATAATCTTCACGCGCGGCGCAATCTGTTTCACCGCCGCCGCAATCCCGCGAATCAAAGCCGTATCTCCCATCGGCACCACAATCGCATCCACGTCCGGCATCTGCTCCAGGATTTCGCATCCAATCGTCGCCGGACCCGCCGGCAAATCCGCATCCGTAGCATCATTCAAAAAATAAACCCCAGGCCGTTTCGCATACTCCGCCGCCAACTCAAAAGCCGCCGCCAAATCGGCCCCGCCGCTCTCCACAATCTCCGCCCCCAGCGAAGCAATCCTCCCCCGTTTCACCGGATTGCATCCCATTGGCAAAAAAATCCGCGCTGCGACCCCAAGCAGCTTCGCCGCCCACGCCACCGCCGCCCCATGATTCCCCGTGCTCGACGCAATCACTTCCTCCACGCGCCCCTTCTTCAACCGCGTCGCCAAAGCCCACAAAGCCCCACGCACCTTGAACGACCCAGTAGGCAGCTCTGCTTCCAATTTCAAGTAAACGCGCTTCACTCCCGTGTCACTCAAGGACGGCGCCGAAATCAACCGCGTCACCGCAAAATATTTCGCCAGAAACTCCCGCGCCTCTCGAATCGCTTCTATCGGTGGCCGAATCTCCAAGGTTTCCTCGCAGAACCGCGGAAGAACTATATCGCACTCGCGTTTCTCGTTTCCTGCGATGCTCCAATCGCGAGGAGTTCATCAGGCGACAGCGCCGTTACGGAACTTCTCCCACTCCTTTTCCGTAAAATACGTTATCATCTGCCAACTCTTCGTGCAGGGTCGCGAGTGGCCTACGCTTGCCTCGGGAGGTAACGCGAACATGCGCCCTATCTCCTGGCTCCATAACTTCCTGTTGGATCTCCGCTATGCCGCTCGCGGGCTGCGCAAGAATCCTGGCTTTGTCGTAATCGTTGTCCTTTCTCTTGCCCTCGGCATCGGCGCCAACACCACGATCTTCAGCGTGATGAACGCGCTCATCTACCGCCCGCTTTCCTACGATCCCCACAATCGCCTCGTCGCCATCTGGGAAACTCCGATCGGCCACCCGGACCAGTGGCAAGCGCCTCCAATCGCCGAGTCGCTCGACTGGCACGCACAAAACGACGTGTTTGAAGATATCGCGCTCATCGGCGACACCGAGTCCGCCCTCATCAACGGTCCCTCCGGCCAGGAATCCATTCGCCTTTCCGACGTCACTCCCAACTACTTCTCCCTCCTCGGCGTCAAACCGCTTCTCGGCCGCCTGTTCACCGCCGAAGAAATGCAGGAGCTTACGCAGACTGTCGTCATCAGCAACTCTTTTTGGAAAACTCATTACAACGGCGACCCGAGCGCCATTGGCAAGACCTTCACCATTCGTAGCTTGGGAATTCTCTGCACCATCGTCGGAGTGATGCCCGCAGGCTTCAACGATCTCTACGGCCAGCCGGTCGACTTCTGGGAACCCAAAAACGCCGCTAGTCCACGCTATTCCGCCCGGCAGGATCACTGGCTCATGCCCGTCGCGCGGATGAAGCCGGGCGTCACGCTTGCGCAAGCGCAGGCCGAAATGGATGTCATTGCCCGTCGCATCGAGCAACAGCACCCCGAAACCAACAAAGGCATCGGCAAAAAAGTGCAGCCGCTCCACGACGCCATCTTCGGCTTCGCCAAAGCGCCCATGTATCCGCTCTTCGTCGCCGTCTCGCTGGTCCTCCTCATTGCTTGCGCCAACGTCGCCAATCTCCTGCGGTCGCGCACCGAAACGCGGCGCAGCGAATACGCCGTTCGCGCTTCTCTTGGCGCCAGCCGCGCTCGCCTTGTTCAGCAACTTTTCTCGGAAAGTTCGCTCCTCGCGCTTTCCGGTGGCCTCCTCGGTGTTCTTCTTTGCTTTTGGGGCATCAATATTTTCCGCAGCCTCGCCGGCGACTTCCCCGGCTCGTCCATCATCCGCGTCGACTTCCGCGTTGTCCTTTTTACTCTTGGTATCTCCCTCTTCACCGCATTTCTCTTTGGCCTCTTCCCAGCGATTCAAGCTTCCAATCCGAACGTCAATGCCACTCTTCGCGAAGGCTCGCTTCGCACTTCCACAGGCTCCCGCGGCTTCACGCGCCACGCTATCGCCATCAGCGAAATTGCTCTCGCCATGGTTCTGCTCATCGCCGCCGGCCTGATGATCAATTCCCTGCTCCGCGTGCAGCGCGTTAATCCCGGATTTGACTCCAGCAACCTGCTCACCATGCGCCTGGAGCTTCCCGAAGGCGGCCGCTATATGCTACGCGTCCCCGGTGGCGATATGGAGCGCGCCACGCCGCAAGTCACATCCTTCTTTCAACAGCTCGTTGAACGCGTCAACGCGCTTCCCGGCGTTGCCTCCGCCGGCTCAATCACCGGCGCCCCCGGCCGTTTCGCCATGGACCACAGCTTTTCCATCGTCGGCCACCCCGCGCCCCCTGAGGATCAACGCCCCGATGCCGGCTACACCGAATGCTCGCCTTCGATTTTTAAAACGCTGAAAATTCCTCTCAAGCGCGGCCGCTACCTTGACGCCCACGATTCCGGGGCCGCTCCGTGGGCCGTCGTTGTTAACGAGACCTTCGTCCATCGCTTCTTCCCCGAAGAAGACCCCATCGGCCGCCAACTCCTGATCCGCTACGATCCTTATCCCGTGGACGAAGAGCGTCCCCGTGTTATCGTCGGCGTCGTTGGCGACGTCAAACAATACGGACTCGGCAGAGACACGCCGCCTTACATTTACTCTTCCAACCTTCAGCAACCAGCTGTTTTTCCCGGCGGCACGATTATCGGCGACCTCCGCCAGGATCTTGTCATTCGCTCCGCCCCTGGCATGCGTACCGAAGACCTGACTCTATCGGTGAAAAAGATCGTCTCCGACCTCGACACCGGCCAACCCATCGAGCGAGTCATGACCATGAACGCGGTCCTGGACCACACCACCGACGACTACCAATTTTTTATGAAAGTTCTGGGAGCCTTTGGCGCTTTCGCCCTGCTGCTCGCCGTGATGGGCATCTACGGCGTTATGTCTTACTACGTCAGCCAACGCACTCGCGAAATCGGCATCCGCGTTGCTCTCGGCGCGGAAACCACCGACGTGCTCTCTCTCGTCATCCGCCTCGCGTTGAAACTCGCGCTGGTGGGCATCGCGGCAGGCAGTCTCCTCGCCCTCGCGGCCAGCCGTCTGCTGATCCGCTTCCTCTACAACGTCACGCCTAGCGACCCGCTCACCTACGCCGCCGTCGCTGCCACCTTGTTCGCTGTGGCCCTGCTCGCCGCCTTTCTCCCGGCCCGCCGCGCCACCAAGGTCGACCCCATCACCGCCCTGCGCTACGAATAGGGACCAGAGCCCTGGAGAACGCTCTGCAGCCCACAATGTAGGCCGCGCTTTAGGCTGAACCGCGCCTTCTGAATCGCCGTAAGTTCTGGCTGAATCCGCAAACGCGCCTCACATCCCAACGTACGAACTTCTCCGGCCTTCATCACATCCAGCGCATCCAAACACTCGGGCACGTGCGGCATCACGTCGCCCATCTAATTGGTTCTTGCCCGAACGACGATAACCGCGATTTTCAGATTTGCCGGATTCTGTTGTTGAGGCACTTTATCAAGCGTGATAAAGGCATCGCATCGATTCTGCGCCAACCGCAAAAGTTCCCCGTTGGTCTTGCCAGCAAAGCCGGCTTCAGGAACCGTTAGGCAACGATGTCCGCGAGCGAGGAAACTCCCCTTGAGGGGCCGCGGAACACATTCATCCAACAAAAGTTCACTTGAACTGCGCGAAAACAAGCGCCTTGGCCTCTTCGAGCGCAGCAATGGCTGCCTCTCGAGTTACCGTCGGAAAGTGGTCGAGGAATTCATCCAGCGTCCGCCCACCCTCGATGTAATCCAGCAGCGCTTGAAACGGCACGCGAGTCCCCGCAAACACCGGCACTCCGCCCAGAATCTCCGGATTCTTCACAATCACACTGGAAGCCATCGGTTTTAGTCTCTGACGCGAGTCTATCAAGAAACAAAAAACTGGCAAAGGCACATCATCGGAGCGCCCTCTGTACTCGGATTCAGCACAGTGGCCCGTAGGCTAGCGATCCTGCTTGCTCTCCAGCAGTGCGTTCAGCAGATTCGCGAGTTGCGCTTCCTGCCGCAGTACTACTTCTTGATGCCTCGCTGCCGCATCGCTCGCGCTCAGCCGCGCCAATTGTTCCGCCAGGTTTTTCACAGCCGCATCTTGCGGCACATAACGCCGATCCTTGGGCGTCACTGCTTCCCAACCCGACTCCGTTCGCCGCAGCTCCCACCGAATTTTTTCGCGCCTGTGTTTCACTTGCGCCGCTCCGCCTCCGATGAGCGCTTTCGAATCGATCACCACGTGCGCCCAGCCATGGTCCCTCTTGATCTCTACTTTCTCCACGCTAAACCGCTTGAAGATCACAACCGGCAATTGCTCATTCATCGGATCATTCGTCTGTAGCGCGCTCCCTAGCGCCTCCCCCACTTCCGAAATGCTCGCGCTTACTTCCTCCCGTGTCGGCAGGTTTCTTCCCGTCGCGATCACCACGCTGGCCGGAACCTCAAATCCAGGAACCTTCTCCTTTGGATTCGAAACCAAAACCGGCGGCCCGAAAACTGCCTGCTTTTCAGCAACGACCCTCGGTGGCCGGTTCGGATTGCTATCTCTTACCTCAGTCTGCCCGTCCTCCTCGCCCTCCGCGAGATTTTCACTCGGAACGCTGGCCCCTTTCGTTCGCGTCGGCGCCTTAGCTGCGGTCAGCACTCCGGCTCTCTCCACTTTGTACCGATAGAACCGCGGCCTTCCTCGCGATCTCCAATAGGCCGACTCGTAGTTCTGCGCCTCCAACCCCGTCCTCACCAGGCTGTAAAAACTGTGTTGCAGCGGATCGACAACGATTCCAACATGTCCCGGCCAGGCGATCACGTCACCTGGATGCGGAGCCTTGACGCGGGCAAAATTCTCGTTGCCCGCATAGATCTCGAAGGAACTCGCATACGGATACTCAAATCCCGCGCTCGCATAAATAGCACGAACCAGGTGCGAACAGTCCGCCGCGTCGCTCTCCGTCTGTTCCTGTTGCCAGGCCACATTCACGATCGTGCGCCCTTCTTGCGCACTCAACAAACGCTGGCTCGCATCGGAAGCGCGAACGGGCGTCGCGACTTGCGCCACTGCCGGTGCAGCCGCAACAAGCCAAGCACAAAACATTCCGGAGCTAATGATCCCCAACATGGAGAAGGACTTGTGTCCCAAACGCCTTTCGAAGTTCGTCCGCATGTCACCCATCCGCACGTGGATATCCAGCATGCTCGGGGAAATAGGTCCCCTCTTTCTAGAAAACATGCAGGACTGGGACAGGCAATGGGACTTGCCGTGGGCGCAATTGGCCTTTCGGACAGGTTCTTAAACCGAGCAAGAAACGTTCTGTCCGTTGCTATCCACAATAAGCGGATTGCCGCAGCGTCTGTCATTTCGTTACATCATTATTTCTTTGCTTCTCCGTGTCACACACATCTCTTTTTGTAGTACAATGTATTTATGCGCTCTGCCATTCAGGCTAGACTCGATGACCGCTCTCGTAAGAGGCTCACCCTGCTCGTCCGGGAGTTAGGTTGGAGCCCCTCGCAAGTGGTGCGAGAAGGCCTGCGTGTTCTGGAAGCAAGCTACCTGCGCAGGAAAAAGCGCGGCGTCATCGGTCTGGGGAAATTCTCCTCCGGCGTTCCTGACCTGGGATCCAATAAGAAGCACCTGCGCGGCTTTGGGAAGTGAAGCCGGTACTCCTCGATACCGGTGTGATTGTCGCGCTTCTTGACCGGAGCGAGATGGCACATCGAGCGTGTGCGCAAGCGGTGCATCAACTGCACGCGCCGCTCATCACCTGCGAAACAGTCATTGCCGAGAGCTGTTATCTGCTGCGCGGCCTTCCGGGTGCGCCCGAAGCAATCATCGAAAATGTGGCAGCCGGGGTCTTTCAGATCCCTTTCCAGCTTTCGCAGGAAACGGCCGGTCTAAAACAGGTTCTGCGAAAATACCGCGACCGCCAGATTGATCTGGCTGACGCCTGCCTTATTCGTCTGGCGGATGAATTTGAGGCTGCCGACATTCTCACGCTGGACAGTGACTTCACGATCTATCGCTGGGGCAAGAACAAACCCTTTCGCATATTGCTCGACCTGAGCTAGTCCTGCGCTTGCCATTCTTTCTCTTACGGCTCTTGGTTTCTCTGCGCTGGCTCTGCGCACTCTGCGTCTTTGCGTTATCCTTTTCTTGCTTCTTCAGGCTTCGTTACATCGTTACTTCTTTACGTCATTGCATTCTCAAACTGCGGTCGCAGCCGATTCTTTCGGCCTCGATGCCTTCCACAGCTGAATATACGGCTCCAACTCCTTCATCATTTTTTGGAATTGCGGGATGTCCAGCGACTGCGCGCCGTCGCTGATGGCTTTTTCCGGAGCGGGATGCACTTCCACGATCAAGCCGTCGGCGCCAATCGCTACGCTGGCGCGCGAAACCGCCGGCACCAGGCTGCGCTTCCCTGTCGCGTGGCTAGGATCGAGAATCACAGGCAAGTGCGTCAATTCGTTTAGCGCGGGAATTGCCGCAATGTCGCAGGTGTTGCGCGTTTCGGTCTCAAACGTGCGAATGCCCCGTTCGCACAGAATCACATCCGAATTTCCGTGCGCCACGATGTATTCCGCGGACATGAGCAACTCCTTGATCGTCCCGCTCATGCCGCGCTTCAGCAGCACCGGCCTCCCGCATTTCCCCAGCGCTTTCAGCAGTACGAAATTCTGCATATTCCGCGCGCCTACTTGCATGATGTCCGCGTACTGCGCGATCAACTCCACGTCGCGGTCGCTCATCACTTCCGTGATAATCGCCAGCCCCGTAGCTTTCTTCGCCTTCTGCAATAATTTCAACCCTTCTTCTTCCATACCCTGAAAATCGTACGGCGAAGTCCGCGGTTTGAACGCGCCGCCACGCAGAATCTTTGCGCCCGCCGCCGCCACCCCTTCCGCTGCGCGCATGATCTGCGCTTCCGATTCCACCGAGCACGGCCCCGCCATCACCACAAATTCGTCTCCGCCAATCACCGTGCCGTTCACGCGCACCTTCGTCTTCCCTGCGCGGAATTGTTTGCTCACAAATTTGTACGGCGCCGAAATGCGCACCACTTTCTCCACTTGCGGCATGGATTCGACAGACTCCATGCACGCCGTCACGTCTCCCACACCCACCACGCCAATCACGACGCGCTCTTCTCCCTCGATCGAGTGCACCTTGTAACCGAAATGTTCCACCTGGCTGCGCACTTCATCGATCTCCTGACGCGTGGCGTGCAGCTTCATCGAAATAATCATGTCCAGTCCCTCTCACCTTCATTTTTGTCCCCAACGACCTTGCCAAAATCTCGCTCGAAAAAAATTCCCTTGCCCCAAAATAGAAAACCCACTCGGTGCGAGTGGGCTAAACTTTTCTCCGCTGTTGCTAATTACAGAATCGCCCCTCGCCTCCTAAATGGGGGGGTACCAAAATCGAAACCAATACGAATAGGCGCCGCGATTCATGGGCATAGTCTATTTCGACTTTCCCTCGGAGACAACCAATATTTTTGGAGCCACCGGCTCGCGAAACGCGGCCAGGCTGGCTCGAGTTCGCTTGCCACAAAGCTCAATTCAGCACGACGGCAAGACGGTAGAGCGTGAACCCGCTGGTGTTGCCGCTTCGGCAAGCGCCAACACCAGCCTTTCGAAACGCCCGACTTTTGACTCTTTCCAATAAATTGTCGGGCAGCGTCTCGAGTTGTGTCGCTTCAAATCGGATCACGTAAGAACCGGGAGCCGCCGCAATCGCCTGCTTCTTGTTGCAATTACTGCGCGCCTCTTCGGTTACATCCGCGATATGTATGCCATTTCCTTTGATCAGGGAGACGACTCTTTCTTCTTGCTGCTGCAGGCTCAATCCTTCGACCGAGCGGGAAAAATCCTGCACGGCGAAAAGTCCGCCACTGCCCCGAAGGGTGGCGATGCCCACCGCGGTGACATCCTCGCTTAAGATGTTTTTCCGGTGTCCGGGAGAATGCATCCATCCGTCATGAATCGTTTCCAGGTTGGGGCCAACCGCAATGTTTTCCGCGATCATCGAGAACTTCGCGCCAGCTTTCGCGGCGCGCTCGTTGAGCGGAGCTTCATCCAGGCACTGATGCAGAAGCAGATTCTGGCTCACCATGAGCTTAGCATGCTGGCGCGCGGCTTCGGCCAGAGCGCTGTCCCACTTGAGGGCTTGCAGTCCCGCTGCGGCGCGTTCCCGATTTGCGGCGTCAAGCAGGAACTGTTCGTCGGCCGTTGGATGCGAGGAAAGCGCTGTGGCTGGATGCGGAGGCCGATTCAGATTCGGTGAATGCTCTTGGGACCGGGCCGGAGCAAGCAAGAAAAGAAAGCAAAGCGCAGCGGCCACCGCGATGGCGATTACAGGCGAGCGGCGAGTCTTCATCGAAAGTTGATCGCCGACAGCGTTATCCGCGGACGCGCACGGCGCTGAAGCTGAGGATGACGTGGCCGCCGGAGGTCGGCCGGCCGAAGCTCATCATCGGACGGAAGCGCGAGAAGAGAAGCATCTGATCGAGTTGGTGACGCAAATCAGGGCTGTTCGGCCCCGAAAGAATTTGGTAGTCGGCCATCTGACCATGAGCGTCGACGGTCACGTCGACAAGAAGGCCATGCGGAAGCGAAAGCTCCACCTCATGCTGCTCGGGCGCCCAGGCCTGCGGGTACTCCGACAAAGACAAAAGTTCGGCGGGACGCAGAATATTGAGTGGCACGTCGTTGGAGACGGCACGCACCGTGATTCCCGGCACCATGAGCTGCAGCACGAGAACGAAAACCACGATCGCGGAAAAAACGCCGCCGGTGGCGGGAACCGTGATGGGACGAAAAACGTTGTCGAGCAGAATTTCGGCGCGGTCGCGTACTTTGCGCAAGCGGCCGGACCAATCCTGGGAATTCTGAGATTGGGCGGCAGCCACTTTGATCCGCACAGCCAAGTCCGCCGGTGGAACGTTTTTCGGCATCCGGGAAAGCAAAACGGAGAGCTTGCGAAATTTTTCTAGTTCAGCACGGCAAACCGTGCATCCGTTCAGATGCTCGCCAACCTGAACGCGCTCGGAGACCGAGGTGGTGCCTGTAAGGGCGTCGTCGAGATAACCCGCCAGTTTTGTCCGTACCGTGGTGCACTTCATGGGAGTCCCTCCCCCGCGGCGTTGGCACGCAGGGAATTACTTTGTTCACGCGAAGAATCGCCTTGCGAAAAATCCCCTCGTGAAAATTCATTGACGCGGCGAGCGGCGGTGTAGGCGTCGCCGAAAGGCGACGGCTGCGGCGCGACCCTTGCCGCGTGCGCACTGGTCGGTGCAACGCCGTGTGAAGGAGCGTGCAATTCCTGATCGCCCAGCAGGGGATCGAGAACCTGCCGGAGCGCGCGGCGCCCGCGAAGAATACGCGACTTGACGGTGCCCACGCTGCACTCCAGGACTTCAGCAACTTCCTCGTAACTCAAATCTTCGAGGTCTCGCAGAATGACCGCGGTGCGAAACACGTCGGGGACTTCCTGCAAAGCGCTCTGCACGGCGATCTGAATTTCTCGCGAGGCCAACTGCTCAAAAGGAGTGGCGCTGAGATCCTCAATCTCGATGGAGGCGTGGCCTTCTTCGGGCTCGGCGTCGATCGAGACGTTTTTTTGCAGGTGACGCTTGAACCAGCGCTTGTGATTCAGCGCTTCGCGAATCGCGATGCGGTAGAGCCAGGTTTTCAAGGAGCTGCCTTGCCGGAACTTGCAAATCCCGCGGAACGCCTTCAGGAAAACTTCCTGCGAACCGTCGGCGGCGTCGGAGGTGTCGCCGAGCATGCTCAAAATCAGGTTATAGACCGGGGCGTGGTAATGGGTGACCAGCCAGTCGAATGCTGTTTCCGAGCCGGCTTGCAGCTCAGAGACGAGTTCAGCTTCATCGCGGCCCCATGATAGGGCGCTAGCCCATTCGGACACTGCCGGCCTTTCCGGCCCGGTTGCTGGAGGTTACCCGGACCACCCTGCTGCTGTGTTAGGTCCCATTCCTTAACGCTACCATGGAACGGTGGACCCAGGCCTTCTTGCGCGTGCGATCCCGGTGCTGCTGGGATCTACTTGCGACTGGGATTGCTTATAGCATTGCCGTTCCCAATGTCCGCTCTTCCGTATTAGACACCGGAAGGAGCGGAGATGTTTCCCGGGGTGCTGCAAAGCAATAACACCCGTGATTCTGGCACTTTGCGGGTTGCGGCGCAACGGTACTTGGGGACCAGAGGAGGCGTGGCCGGTGATCTGTGACCCGTGATCCGTGGGAAAGGCGAGAGAGACAGCCAGGATGGGCTGTCCCACCGGAAGTGCCCCACCCCCGGGGTATCCAGAGAATCGTGAAGTAAACCATAGAAAGAATTGGGGTTGCGGGCGCTGGTGCGCGCGCGGCAGGGCGAGGAGTGGAGAGTGACGAGTTGCGAAACTTTGCAGTTCTGAGGCGGATACCCCCTCCCGGTTTCTTGTAAGTGTTGCCGATAAAGGACATGAAGTGGAGTGGAATCAATAGTTGCGGAAGTGTTGATTCTGAAGGGGTTAGGGGCGGGCAGCTATTATGAAATAGTAACCTCGATGGGATTGAAGATCTTGGGGGAGTTTGAAGGACGGCGCGGTGGAGGCGCATGACAGGCGAGGAGCGGAACAAGGTCCTTGCCCTAGTCGACAAATCCATTATAACACGTTGATATTAATTGTCAAGTATAAAGTATAAGTAGTTTGATTCGTGGGGGTTGGTCGAGGGATATCTGGGACGCCCTAGGGGAAAAGCGGCTCATGACTACTCCTTGGCCAGGTCGAAGTCGCTCAAGGATCACGGGCTATACGGAGTTATTCCGTGTCAGAGGACCCGTTGTGTGAAATCGCACCCCCCAGAGCACTTCCCTGTAGTGAATAGAAAGAGTCAATCGCCCCTCGTTGAGCAAGAAGATGATATGAGGCCTTATGTGCTAGTATTCCGGCCACTGTTGGATGAGACGCGCCTGCTGCGATTGGCCACATGTTGGAGCTCTAGAGGTGGAATCCGCGTGTGTGCGAGCAGAGGCAAGTCCGGGGCGAGTGGACCAACCGAAGCATGCTCTACTTTGCGCAGCTCAAACAGGCCCTGAGAAGGATGGCCCTAGCACCCGTCTTTACCGGGGTAACTTTGCTTACTTTGGCGGTCGGCGTGGGCGCTACGACTGCCATATTCAGTGTCGTTGAAAGCGTAGTACTGAAACCCCTCGAATATCCCCGCTCCGAGCAATTGGTCGGTGTATGGCTGACTGCGCCCGGAATCGGGTTTCAGAAAATGGGGCTGGGACCGGCCATCTACTTCATCGATCGGGAACAGAGTGCGACGCTGCAGGACGTAGGGGTGTATTGGAGTGACTCCTACAGCGTGACTGGCACGGGTGAACCGGAGAACCTGAGGGGCATGGTTGTAACTGAAGGCACGCTTCCCATCCTGGGCGCGCATCCAGTGCTAGGACGACTGTTCAGCCAACAGGACGACACGCCAGGCGCGCCGGACACAGTCTTGATTTCCTATGCCTATTGGCAACAGAAGTTTGGCGGAAGCGCGTCCGCCATCGGCCGTTCGATCGTTGTCAGCGCCAAGCCGCGAGAGGTCGTCGGAGTTCTTCCAAGGGATTTTCATTTTCTTGACGAGGCGGATCCCGCGCTGATTTTCCCGATGCAGTGGGATCGGAGCACGACGAAGCTTGGGAATTTCAGTTACGGGGCCATCGCGCGCTTGAAACCGGGTATGACGCTGGCGCAGGCGAATGCCGATCAAGCGCGACTACTTCCGGTTGCCATTCATAGTTTTCCCCCATGGGAGGGATTCCGTACCGACGATTTTGAAAAGGCCCGGCTGGGGCCCGATCTTCACCCGCTGAAGGAAGACGTGATCGGCAACATCAGTGCTGCGCTGTGGGTGCTAATGGGATCCATCGCTATCGTTCTGTTGATAGCGTGTGCGAACGTGGCCAACCTGCTGCTCGTGCGAGTCGAAGGAAGGCGGCAGGAATTGGCCGTCCGGTATGCGCTCGGGGCCGGGGCAGGAGATATTGCCGGGAGCATCCTCATCGAAGGTCTCATTCTTGGGCTGGCGGGGAGCATCCTGGGATTGGCGCTCGCGTTTGGGGCATTGCGGATTCTGGTGGCCATGGCGCCCACAGGACTGCCCCGCCTGCATGAGATCGCCATCGATGTTCCGGTGCTCCTCTTTACGGTGGGAATCGCCGTGTTTGTCAGTTTTGGGATCGGCATGGTTCCAGCCATCAAGTACACTCGCAGCAACCTGCGAAGCGCACTCAGCGAGTCCGGACGCGGGCAGAGCCAGAGCCGCGAACGCCAAGGTGCGCGCAAAGTGCTCGTGGCCGTTCAGGTGGCGCTTTCCCTCGTACTACTGATCTGTGCCGGTCTGATGATCCGGACGTTCCGGACTTTGGTAAACGTGAATCCCGGGTTCGTCCAGCCCAGCACACTCGAGACATTTCACGTGTACGTTCCCAGAGCGCAGATCCCGGACACACAGCTTGAGCGCGTGGTTCGTCTGGAGCAGCAAATCCTAGAGAACATAGCATCGGTCCCCGGTGTCTCGTCGGTTGCGATAACCAGCGCGGTGCCGATGGGCGGAAACGGCTATAGGGATCCGATCTTTGTTCGCGATCGACCTTACAAGGAAGGCGAGATTCCGCCGCCGCGCCGTTTCAAATTCGTTTCCCCAGGATTCTTTGCCGCGATGGGAATGCCGCTGATCGCCGGTCGAGATCTGACCTGGAGCGATGCCTTCGAGAAGAGAACAGTCGCCATTGTTTCCGAGAATTTGGCAAGGGAGTACTGGAATGACCCGGCCAGCGCTTTGGGCAAGCAAATCCGCGCAACCAGTTCCGATGACTGGCGAGAGATCATCGGAGTGGTGGGGAATGTTCGCGATGACGGTCTCGATAAGCCGGCGTCGAGCGCGATCTATTGGCCTCGCCTTCAGGATCGCTTTGACGGGGAGCAGGAATTCCTCCTGCGCGATGTTGCGTTTGTTGTTCGTTCTCCGCGAGCTGGTTCGGCCGCACTACTGAAAGAACTTCAACGCGCGGTGTGGTCGATCGATCCCGAAATGCCGTTGGCCGATCCCACCACCGTCGGTGAGCTCTACACCAAATCGATGGCACGGACATCGTTCACGCTCGTCATGCTCTGCGTGGCCGGAGGCATGGCTCTGATGCTGGGAATCGTCGGCATATACGGCGTCATCTCCTATGCCGTATCGCAACGCACGCGAGAAATCGGCATTCGCATGGCTCTGGGTGCCCAACCGAAAGAGCTTACGACGATGTTTGTTAAGCAGGGATTGTGGCTGACCGGGATAGGGATCGCGTGCGGAGTGGTCACGGCATTCGCGGCGATGCGTCTGATGTCGTCACTCCTGTTCGGGGTAAGCTCCAGAGACCCGTGGACCTACGCCGGGACGATCGCTTGCGTTGTTGCCGTATCCTGGCTCGCATGCTATCTGCCGTCGCGCCGGGCGGCCACGGTCGATCCCGTTAACTCGCTGCGAGCCGAGTAGCACTAAGATTCCATTTTTCTCACTGCGCCGTCTTTGGGGCCACCCATGTTCCCATTTCGCTCACCAGGTACAAGCCTATCTTCGCGCGACTTCTAGCACCGCAAGGGTCACCGGCATCATTGAGTCTTTAAAGCTCTCTTCAAAAAAGAGCGCCGAGGGCGTGCGCGGCTGGCTCTTAATGACCGTGCCGCCCTTCATCACGAAGCTCACGTGTTCGAGTTGAGTAACGTCTTTCAGCGGATCCCCCTCCATTGCGATGATGTCCGCAAACTTGCCCGCCTCAATGGTGCCGATTCGGTCTTGCCACCCAAGCAAATCAGCGGCGCTAACGGTTGCCGCGCGAATGACATCGATCGGCGCCATCCCGGAAGCAGTGTAAGCGCGATAGATGGTGAGGCTGCTCTCACCGCGGGTCTTGCCCGGCTCCTGATAATATTCGTCGGACCCCGCGGCAATCGGAACGCCGGCTTTCAGGGCGCGCGCCAAACGCCGCGCATTTGAGTCTGCGAACTGTCTATAGGCCGCTTCCTCTTTCTTCTGTTCCTCGGGTGGAAGGCTGCCGGACTTCGTGATCGAGTAGTAGAACTCCCAAGGGTAGTCGGTCGGTACGAGGTAGACCTTTTTGGCTGCCATCATCGCCAGAACGTCGTCGGGTACGAGGTAGGCATGCTCGATCGAGTCCACTCCAGCCTCGGCGGCAATATGCGTAGCAAGATCTCCAATCGCGTGCGCGGCCACCTTTTTGTGAACGCGATGGGCCTCTTCAACGATCACTTTCATCTCATCCAGCGCGACAACTCTTGGCCCCGTGTCAACGATTACTTTTATTAGATCGGCACCATCATAGAACGCCTGCCGCACTGCGCGGCGCGCCTCCTCGACGCCACTGACCACGGCATACTCCTGCTCCACCAGACTTTGCGCACCGGCTTGCAGCGATCCGAACTGCCCGCCCGCCGCCGATAGCGCACGCGTGGATGCGCGGATGCGGGGCCCTACCACCCAGCCCGCGTTGATGGCATCGCGCAACGCCACGTCACCGTTTAAACCCGAATTGCCCACGTCTCGAACGCTCGTAATGCCTGCTTCCAGGTCTTCTCGTCCCATCTTTGCGCCCAACAGAGCGCGTTTGGCTGGACTCATCTGAGCCACGGTCAAAACCATGTTCGGCTCGTCCGAGCCTAATGCTCCGTCATTATTTGAAAGCAAGTGTGTATGGCAGTCGATCAGACCCGGCAATACCGTGGCTTTTGAAAGGTCGATTACCAGCGCAGTTTTCGAAGCGTGCGGCGCAACGGTGGAGGCAGGCCCGACTTCCTTGATTCGCTCGCCCTCAATAAGAATGTCCTGATCCGTGAGCTCCTGACCAGATTTCACATCCAGAAGTTTCCCAGCCTTTATGAGAACGGCCGTTGGTGTCTGAGCAGGCACCCATGTGGCCACGCTCACCCACACTACCAAAAGCCTCAGGATCCGTGACTTCATGGCAGCCATCCTGTCCCACCTCCGAGGCAGCCCACACCACTGGGCCGGCGGCAGGCAGTATACTACGGCTGCTTTTCTTGCCAACTTCCGATAAATCGGAATTCTCCCGGACCTTCGTTGTGAAGAGTGGGATTCTCGGGTTCCGCACCGAATCGATCCTCATTAACGCGCTTGTATTTACTAATTTGATCTCACTTGCCTGGTAACTCGGAAACTGGCCTACTACCCACCTTTCGTGCTTCAGGCGCGGCGGGTCATGAGTTTCGTAATGGTGGGTGCGGGGCTTTGTGGATTTTCCATGCGGAGGAGGTTGTCGGTTCGGAGATGGACGGCTTCGATATAAGAGGCTGGCAGCCTCAACAGCGTGAGGATTCTTTTCTGCCCGGAAGGAGCGGCGAGTAGACCCCGCAGTCGTCACACGACCGGTGTGTCCTTTGTCACAGCGGAATGTATTGCCGTGCTCCTATGGTTGTTGTAGTGGGCAGTCTTGACGCGTGGAGATGGAAATCCAATGCGGGTGAGGATCTTTCCCCTGTTGTTTCTCGCCTTCTTGCCGGCGAGCGTTGCTTGGGCGCAAGAAGTTCCTCGAAGTGTCCCCGAAGCTACGCAAGACGATTCGGCGGGACAGAATGCACTAAATGAAGTGCAAGCCCCTGTTGCACAGAATCAGAAGCTTGAAGACGAACATCCTCGCCTTTTCTGGATCTTTCCGACCTACACCGTAGTCCACACCAAGTCGCCTGCTCCACTCACGGCCCGTGGGAAGTGGCGACTGTTCGTCAAGGATGAAACCGATCCCTTCACCTTTGGGTGGGAAGCCTTTGAAGCGGGTATCTCACAGGCGAACAATGATTTCGCCGGGTATGGCCAAGGCACTGCAGGGTACGGCAAGCGGTTCGGAGCCGGATTGGCGGATGAAACGGCAGGTGGTTTCTTTGGAACTTTTTTGTTTCCCAGTATCTTGCATCAAGATCCACGTTACTACCGCCTAGGTGGCGGGCCATTCAAAAGGCGTCTCGGACATGCCTTAATCCGGCCCGTATTCACGCATGCCGATTCAGGTGGACGGGCCTTCAATTGGTCAGGGATCCTGGCCAGCATCGCGACCAGCAGCCTTTCCAATGCCTATTATCCCGAAGGAAATCGCGGCGCCGGCGCTACATTCTCACGGGTGGCAATGTCCCTTCCGTCCAGCATGATCGATCAACTCATCAACGAGTTCGGGCCGGATATCCAGAGGAAGATCTCTGGCAAGAAGAAAGCCCCCAGCCATGATCCCGGGGATTAATCACGCTTTTCGTTACTTCGGACGACTATCTGTGCTGCAACAGGTTTAGTAACTGACAATGACGCTTAACATCGACAGTGGTGCACCGGCCTTCTCATGGAAGGACTCAGGTCAGCTTCCTACCGAAGTGTGCATTTACAACGACGACTGGAAAATTACGACGCGACAGAGCGGAAACGGAGAATCAAAGCAAGGATCGAACAGTGGGAGTGGGCTAGTTGGGTGCTACCAAGTGCCGATCCGGACGACGGCCTGGGTGGAAATCTTGATCCCCTCCTGTGGATGGATCTGGCCGACGTCTTTCATCCACGAGCGAGTGTACTCGACATTCAGGATGCGCCACGCGAAGGGCCTTGTGACCACCACATCGAACCCGCCGCCAACGGCGATGCTGGGCCCATTCTCGGCGTGCTCGACCGAGTAATCGCTTCTCTTGGGATAGTGGGGGAGCGTGCCATCTCCATTGTCCCATTCCTTCAGCAATTGCTCGCGCAGCGCAAGGTCCATGATCTCGGAGGTGACTTTTCTTCCGCCAAACATGAGCTGTGCAAAGGGCGAGAAACGGTTAGCAGCCCTGGGAGTCCATCGGAACCCGCCGCCGTAGAAGAGAGAATCGGCGCTGTAATTGGAGTAGGGCATGTGCATGATCAGGCAGCCGCTGACTTCCGTAATCACCTGGAGATTGGGATTCACCCGCGCGGCACCCGAACCGCCTCCACCAATGCAGGAGCCGCCGCCAAGGAAGCTCTCATAGTAGGGAAAGGCGGTGAGCTCGATGGGGGCCTCTTTGGGGTATGTACGATGGAAGTCCACGCCGTCTGTCATCCAAGCGTTCTTTACAAATTCGAAAGGCTTTTCGCCACTTCCGTTCTTGTAGTCTTCAAGAAGCTGCTTGCGGAGTTCGTAGTTTGAGCCGAAGAGATTGAGGCGTGTATCGCGGACCCAAGGAGGACGGAAAGCCATCATGTTGGCAAAGGTTCGGCCGGGATTGAGGAAGCTACGCGCGAGGATGATAGCAGCACGATTGTTCGTGCGATTCTCAAGGCCCATGATCAGATAGCGATCAGCGGCGTCTTCGGCAAGCATGGTACAAAAGCCGAGGGTGGGTGTATCAACCAGGGTGATAAACCCGGGCGAGGCATGTAATTGGACGTTGGCAATGGAAGCTTCGCTGGCGGGGCCGATTTTCCACTGGGTGTGCCAGACTGCGCTGTAGGCCATCGAGCGTAATAAGCTGACCCAGTATTCGCGACCGTCGCCCCACTGCACAAGGCGGTACCTGGGGTCATTTTGACGCTCAATGAAACCAAAGATAGAGCCCTCAATGGGATGGCCGACGTAAGGAGCCATGAATTTGTCACTGTCGCTCCAGCCGCGGAGTGCTGCGACGGACTGCATGTATTGATCGAACCAACGTCCGTTGAGGGCATCACGAGTTCCGGCCTGTGATGCGAGGTCGAAGGAGTGCATGATCCCGGTATACAAGAGGGATTCGCCGAAAGCAGGCCCCCAGCGGAAGCGCTGTCGGGAGTCAGAGTGAGCTTTCGATTCAATTGGAGTTATGGCGTTACCTGAGTTGGTGGAAGAATCGGCAGGCTGGTCGTTTGGGAAGGCAAATGGAAAATGGCTCGCACTTGGCGGATCCAAGAGGTGTGGGGCAGGTGCGGAGGGCAAAGTGGATGGAAACCGAGGCTGATCCACGGCGAGCAACGCATGCCAATGGTCATGGAGATAGAGCGCGTCCGGAGGTTCGGATAGAATATCCGGAGGTTGCTGAGCAAGCACCAGCATCGCGGGCGTGCAGAAGGACGCCAGAAGAAGAACAAGAGGAAATCTCAGACGTAGTCTCACGACAATAAGAACCCCACGAGAATTCGGCGACGAGAGGCGAGAAGCGCAGGAAAACTATTGAGCATCTCGCCGCAGATCAGAGGTTCTCGGCCGCCTGTGCACAATTGTGATTCCTGTGGTGTGGGACACAACTGTCACTATTGTCAGAGTGGGTCCGTGACGCCCCGTGGAGAGGAGGCGAAGATGGCGTCAACGACTTGCTGAGGAGGCATGCTTGCCTCCGTGGCGGCCTTGAAGGCGGCGAGGCCGGCTTGCCTTTCAGGGATCAGCGGACCGGTTCGATTTGCACCGCGGCGGGGCGGATAAGCGGACATCTGGAATCGCTGGGTGGCACTTGTCCGAATGGTTTATCAGGCCCTTGCCAGTTTTTAGGAGGAAATCCAGCCGAGCGCTGGGAACCAGCAGGCATATTTCCTGGGCAAAAACGTAAACTCAAAATCTGTTTGAAACGCGCGTCCAGGTTTTGCAACAGCTTCTAGCCAGGTGGCGGTGCGGTCCGATCGAGATACTTGATAAGGACCACGTCGTTACCTTTTTCATCGTAGATCAGTTCATCGACGAGCTTTTTCACCAGCAGTATGCCGAACCCGCCTGGCCGCAAACCCATCTCTTCACGAACCGCCATGTGACTAAACAGATCCTCGGGTGAACTGCCGATGGCTGAGTGGCGAAGTTCCTGGAGCGAGAAACCTTGCCCCGGATCCCGAACGCGGCAGGCTATCGCGCGACGAGAATGGATGAAAGAGATTTCCACGTGCTGGCTGGGATCGAAATTCGCGCCGTGTTCCATGGCATTGACTAGAATTTCCTTGAAGGCGGAGCTGACTTGGTCTCTCTCAGCCTGGGGAATGCCTCCGAATCCGCGCAGGAACTGGACAAGGCGATCGGCAGTAAGCAGATCACATCTGGCAGTCAAGCGAACCCATTCGGGCGAAGCAGAAAGGATTTCGATGCCGTCATCCCAGCAGGGCTCGGCCATGGCAGCACGCACTACTTCTGCAAGCGTAGAAGCCTCAAACGGAGCGACGAAATAACTGAAGGCCCCTTCGCGCATGGCCGCGATGATATCTCCCGGAGTCCACTTGTCGGTCAGAATGATCAGGCGGAGGTGAGGGCGAGCGCTCCTGATTTTGCGAAGAAGCTCAATATCCTCGAGGCCGCGGGTTTTCCGTCCGGTGATGATCAAATCGAAGGGATTCGTGCTTGCCAGAGAGAGTGCGTCCTGATTGCCAACAACGCTTTGAACGTTCCAGCCTTCGGCATCCAAAACTTTCTTCAGCAGTTCATCGGTATCGTCGCCGGAAGCAACTACAAGCGCGGTTCTTTGCACGGTAGGAGCAAATCGACTGGTAGGAGAGGTAGTCATAGGGCCTCGACCTTGAAGAGCGCCCAACCCGGATGGCCTTTAGATTAATGCGAACCATGACCCTAAGGCAAACGCCGATATCTAATGTGTGCCGCCAAGTGCGAGGCGGGCCCTAAAAGCAAATCGCCCGGCGCGGGTATCCGCAACGGGCGAGGTGGAAGCAGAAACTGTTTCGAAACTGGAGTGGATTAGCTGGCGGCGGCTGCCGGTTCTTCTTTCTTGGTTTTTTCTTTCTTTTCTTTTTTCTTGAGCTCGTAACCGACGATTTCGAGGATGGCGACTTTGGCACCGTCGCCGACGCGGATGCCTGCATGGATAATGCGGGTATAGCCGCCGGCGCGGTCGGCAAATTTCGGGGCGATTTCGCTGAAGAGCTTCGCGGTAACGGCAGGGGTCATCAAGTAGGCAGCCGCCTGACGCCGCGATTGCAGCGTGTCACGCTTACCGAGCGTGATGATTTTTTCCGCCACGGGCCGCGTCGCTTTCGCGCGCGTGAGCGTGGTGGTGATTCGCCCGTGCTCAAAGAGGTTGGTGACGAGGTTGCGCAGCGTCGCACGGCGGTGCGAGGGGTTGCGTCCGAGCTTTGATCCTGAGTTGCGATGCCGCATTGTTGTTCCTTATCGCGTTCGTTAAAGCCGTTGCTCCGGGGAGCAAGCGGGAAAATTTTTCGGGGCCGAACGGGGCACGATGAATCGTGTCCCTGCAAGGGAGGGGCAAGCCCCTCCCCTACAAGAAAACAAAGAGTTACAGGCCGACGGTGTCTTCGCTGGGCGGCGGAGCGGTCTGGCTCGGGAGCGGCGGCCAGATGATGCGGCCGTGCTCATCGAACTTCATGCCCAGGCTGAGGCCCATCTTGGTCAGTATATCCTTGATCTCGTTGAGCGACTTGCGACCGAAGTTTTTGGTCTTCAGCATTTCGTTCTCGCTCTTTTGCACGAGCTCGCGGATGGTCTGGATGTTAGCGTTCTTCAAGCAGTTGTAGGAACGCACGGAAAGTTCCAGCTCTTCGACGGAACGGTCGAGATGCTCGAGACGCGGATCGTTGGCGATTTCCTGCGGCAGTTCCGCCATTTCGGTGGGCTCTTCAAAGTTGATGAAGATGCTCATGTGGTCTTTCACCAGCTTGGCGGCGAGGCCGATGGAGTCCTGCGGGGTGATCGCGCCGTTGGTCCAGACTTCGATCATCAGCTTTTCGTAGTCGGTCATTTGGCCGAGACGAGCGGCTTCGACGGAGTAGTTGACCTTGCGTACTGGCGAGTGAACGCTATCGACCGGAATGTAGCCGATCGGCAGGTCCTCGTCGTAGTTGCGGTCGGCAGCGACATAGCCGCGGCCGTTCTTGACGCGCATCTCGATTTGGAGCTTGCCACCTTCGCTGACCGTCGCGATGTAGACGCTCTTATCGAGCACCGCGAAGTCCGCGTCTTCCTCGATTTGCGCCGAGGTGACCGGACCAGGATGGTCGACGTTGAAGAAAATCGTCTTGGGCAGATCGGTATTCAGCTTGATCGGCACTTGTTTCAAGTTGAGGATGATATCGGTTGCGTCTTCCACCACGCCGGGAATCGAGGAGAATTCGTGCAGTACGCCTTCGATTTTCACGGCGGTGATGGCAGCGCCTTCGATCGAGCTCAACAGCGCGCGCCGGAGGCCGTTACCGACGGTCGTGCCCCATCCGCGCTCAAACGGCTGCGCGGAAAACCGGCCGTACTTCTCGGTGAGTGACTCGAGCTCGGATGCAAGGCGCTTCGGCTTTTGAAAACCCTTCCACATCGTGTTCCTTCCTTCTGGCGGCCGAAAATCGGCTGCCTAAAACCATGTTGCTTGCCCGGTACCGCCGGGCGCGGGCCGTATGCGGCTTACTTCGAATAAAGTTCGACGATGAGCTGCTCGTTGATGGGCGGCGTCTGCACGTCTTCGCGCTTCGGCAACGCCACAACTTTGGCTTTGAACTGCTCGCGGTCCTGTTCGAGCCACGGCACCGCGCTCTGGCTCTGCGCCACGTTGCGCGCTTCAAGGACCATCGCGTTCTGGTGCATCTTTTCCTTGATGGCCACTTCTTCGCCCACATTGACGAGGTAGGAAGGAATGTTGACCTTCTTCCCATTGATGCGGACGTGGCCGTGGAGGACGAGCTGGCGCGCCTGCGAACGGGAGGACGCCAGACCTGCGCGCCACACCACGTTGTCCAGACGCCGCTCGAGCGTTATGATCAGGTTTTCGCCCGTCGGACCCTTGGCGCGAACAGCCTTCTCAAAGTATGAGCGGAACTGCCTCTCAAGCAGTCCGTAGGTGCGCTTGACCTTCTGCTTTTCGCGCAACTGCAAGCCGTAACCGGCAACCTTGGGGCGCCGCGACTGACCGTGCTGTCCCGGAACGAAGTTGCGCTTCTCAATCGCGCACTTCTCGGTAAAGCACCGCAGCCCTTTCAAAAATAGTTTCTGCCCTTCCCGGCGGCACAGGCGGCAGACTGCATCTCGGTGTCTTGCCAACTTCTATTCTCCCTTCCCAAAACTCTGGTGAGACATAGCTTCTTGTTTGTCTCGTCGAATATCTTTTTTCGTAAAACGGTTCATAAAAAGGTTCATCAAACGCGGCGCCTCTTTGGAGGACGACAGCCGTTGTGCGGAATCGGAGTAACGTCGCGAATCAGCACGATGTGCAGCCCAGCCGCGGCCAGCGCGCGCACGGCAGACTCGCGTCCTGAGCCCGGCCCCTTCACGCGGACTTCCACGCTCTTCATGCCGTACTGGTCGCGCGCCACACCCGCGGCAGCCAGGGAAGCTTGCTGCGCGGCGTACGGCGTGCCCTTGCGCGAGCCCTTGAAACCGATGGCTCCCGCGGAAGACCAGCACATCACGCGGCCATCCGTGTCCGAGATGGTGATCTGCGTGTTGTTGAACGTCGCGGCCACATAGACGATGCCGTGGGGAACGACGCGCCGTTCGCGCTTCTTCTTGAATTCCTTCTTGCGTTTGGTTGCGGCTGCCGGTTTCCCCGGCGCTGCTGTTGCGTCCGGCACCGCGCCTTTTTGTTCTTTTGCCACTGTTCACTCCGTTTCGTAGTTCGCGAAATCTGAAACCTTGCTGGGAAGGGTGCAATGAATTGCGCCCCTACAAGCAGAATTGTTAGCCCTTCTTGCCGGTGACCTTCTTCTTGGCGGCCACTGCACCGCGGCGCGGACCCTTGCGAGTACGGGCGTTGGTGTGCGTCCGCTGACCGCGCACGGGCAAATTGCGCCGATGACGGATACCGCGGTACGCCTGAATTTCGATGAGCCGGCGGATGTTCATCTGGATCTCTTTGCGGAGATCGCCTTCCACGCGGCCTTCTTTTTCAATTTCCTGGCGGAGATGATTCACTTCGTCTTCCGTCAAGTCGCGGATCTTCTTCGTGTGATCGACGCCCGCCTTCGCGGCGAGCTTCTTCGCGCGCTCCTGCCCGATGCCATATATGGACGTGAGTCCGACCCAAAGGCGCTTCTGCGGCGGAAGGTCAACCCCTGCGATGCGTGCCATTCTGTCTCCTTAACCCTGGCGCTGCTTGTGCTTCGGATTGCTGCAAATGACCCGCACCACGCCGCGCCGGTGGATCACCTTGCATTTGTCACAAATCTTTTTTACCGATGCTCGAACTTTCATTGCCTTTTCCTCATTCCAGCCGCTCTTGGCGGCCAGCGGCCCGCCGGCTACGGCGTGCCCCCTAAACCAGGGGCATTAGATGAGGCAGCCCCCTCCAAAGTCGCAAGACCCAAAACACGGGTCTAAAGACCCGCCACTACTTGTAGCGGTAGACGATCCTGCCGCGCGTTAAATCGTACGGCGAGAGCTCTACTGCTACTTTATCTCCGGCTAGAATCCGGATGAAATTTTTGCGCATCTTGCCGGAAACGTGCGCCAGCACCTGATGCTTGTTTTCGAGCTCCACGCGAAACATCGCGTTGGGCAACGGCTCAATCACCGTTGCCATGACTTCTATGGCGTCCTCTTTGGGATTGCCAGAGTCGCCTTTTTCTTTTTTCTCGCGAATGGGTCTCGCCATAGTCTCCTGCGTTGCCAGCGTTGGTTTAAAACCCAGTCGCTGCCTTGCTCCTTGCTGACTGAGGCGCAGCGTGCTGCGCCCCTACAAAATCTTACCAGGACGGGCCGGTTACATCTTTCGGTCGCGTCAGGATCCAGGGGCCGTTCGCCGTGATCGCTACCGTGTGTTCGAAGTGGGCTGATGGGCTGCCATCCGCTGTTTCGGCTACCCATTCATCCCGCATTCGAACTTCCGGGCGGCCCGCGTTGACCATCGGCTCGACGGCGATAACCATGCCTTCTTGCAGCCGCGCCCCGCGTCCTTCTTCGCCGTAGTTCGGCAGGTTCGGTTCGTCGTGCATCTTCGTGCCGATGCCGTGCCCGACAAACTCTCGCACCACCGAATACCCGTGCTGCTCGACCCAGCTCTGCACCGCATGGCCGACATCGCCGAGCCGGTTGCCGGGCCGCATCTTGTCAATGGCGCGGTCCAGCGATTCGCGGGTTACGTCCAGCAGCTTTTTCATTTCCGGCCGAATCTGCCCGACCGGGACCGTGACCGCCGAATCCGCGAAATACCCGTCCACTTCCATCCCGAAGTCGATCGAGACGATGTCCCCTTCGCGCAACTTCCGCTTGGGCGACGGAATCCCGTGAACAATCTCGCTGTTCACCGAAGTACACAGCGAACAAGGATAACCGCGGTAGCCCTTGAACGCCGCCTTGCCCGGCCTTCCGGCGATTTTCCCCTCGGCAAACTTCTCGAGGTCCATCGTCGTCAGCCCTGGCCGCACCATGTCGCGGAGCGCCGTCAAAGTCTCATAAACGACAAGCCCGGCGCGGTGCATCTTTTCCAGCTCTTCGGCACTGCGCAGATGAATCGCCATCGTTTCTACTAGCAGCCCTTCCCGGGCTTCTTTATTTCTACCTGCGGCCCTTACCGGGCCGCTTAATGCTTGGTGCGAGCGTGATGCAGCGTCTTCCAAATATGCTGCTCGACTTCTTCCACGCTCTTCGACGCGTCCACGTCGTGAAGCAAGCCCAGCCGTTTGTAATACGCCACCAGCGGCTCAGTCTGCTTCTCGTAGGCCCGCAACCTCGGACCTACAATCTCTTCCCGGTCGTCGGGCCGCTGCTGGAGTTCCCCACCATCATTATCGCAGCGTCCTTCGACTCTCGGCGGGCGCTCGAACAGATTATAAATCTCGCCCCCGATCTTGCACATGCGCCGGCCGGTGATACGCCGGAGAATCAGGGCGGTATCGACCAGCAAGTGAATCACGAACGGCCGCCGGTACCCATGCTGCTTCAACAACTCGCCCAGGTACTGCGCCTGAGCGACGGTGCGCGGAAAGCCGTCGAACACAAAACCGTGCGCGCAATCGGGCCGCTCGATACGAGCCGCCACGATCTTGAGCACCAGCGAGTCCGGCACCAGCTCGCCGCGCTCCATGATCGGCTTGGCCTTTACTCCGAGCGGCGTGCCCTGGGCAACGTGCTCCCTGAGCATATCGCCCGTCGAAAGGTGCGGCACAGAGTACTTGGCCGCAAGCTTTTTCGCTTGCGTGCCTTTCCCCGCGCCCGGAGGCCCGAGTAAAATCACGGCGCGATTGAGCTCTTCCGGGGGCCGCTTTTCCGGCACCACTGGGCTCGTCGCCATGTTTTTATCGTCTACCGCGCAACCGGCCCTTCCGAGCAAACCCTTCGTAGTTCCGCATGACCAACTGAGCTTCCAGCTGCTGCACCGTGTCCATGGCCACGCCGACGACGATCAACAAAGACGTGCCGCCGAAATAGAACTGCACGCCCAAACCTTTCAAGAACCACACAGGAAAGTGGCGGTCGAACCATGCGCCAATTCCCCATCCGATGTGATCGAGGTGAATGCCAGCGATCATCCACTCCGGCAGCAAACAGACGATTGCCAGGTACACCGCGCCGATGAATGTGAGCCGCTTCAAAATCTTGCTGACATGCTCGGAAGTGTTGCGGCCCGGCCGGATGCCCGGAATGAAGCCGCCGTTCTTACGCATGTTGTCAGCCAGCTCGGTGGGATTGAAAACGATTCCCACGTAGAAGAACGAGAACAACAAAATCATCGTGATGTACACGACGGTATAGAGCGGCTCGCCCCAGGCCAGCCGTTCCTTGATGGTATTCAGAAACGCCCAGCGGGTGCCCATCATCAGCGCAGCCGTCGCGGGAAACGCCAGAAGCGAACTGGCGAAAATCGGCGGAATTACTCCGCCGGAATTCACACGTAAGGGCAGATACGAAGATTGCCCGCCCATCACGCGACGGCCAATGACGCGCTTGGCATACTGCACAGGAATGCGGCGCTGGCCGCCTTCCACGAACACAATGAACGCGACAACGGCGACCATCAAAGCGACCAGGAAAATCAGCGCGAGGCCGGTGAAGGGCCCCCAGGCAGCAGTGCGTGCCTTGGTGATCAGGTCGTCGACGGCGCGCGGCAAACCAACCACGATGCCGACAAAGATGATCAGCGACATGCCGTTGCCGATGCCGCGCTCGCTGATCTGTTCGCCAAGCCACATGATGAACGCGGAGCCAGTGGTCAGCGTCAGGATGGTCATCAACGTAAAGCCAATACCCGGGTGATACACGAGCGATTGGCCGTTCATGTTCGTGGCTTGCAACGTCGTGGCGATGGTGAACGACTGGATCACGCTGAGCACGATCGTCAGATAACGCGTGTACTGCGTAATCTTGCGGCGTCCCAGCTCGCCCTCTTTTTGCAAGCGCTCGAGGTACGGAAAAACCACCTGCATCAATTGCAGGATGATCGATGCCGTGATGTACGGCATGATGCCGAGCGCGAAAATCGTGAGCTTGCGGAAACTGCCGCCGCTGAAAAGATCGAAGATGCCCAGAACCGAACCCTGCGCCTGCTTGAACATTTCCGCGAGCACGTCCGCGTTGATGCCGGGCGTCGCAATGTGCGCGCCAATGCGGTACACGCCCAGGAGAGCCAACGTAAAGAGGACGCGGTTCCGCAAATCCGGAATGCGGAACATGTTCTTGAGAGCTTCGACGAATCGTTTCATACGTTTACCCTGCGATTCCCCGTAACCTTACAACCTTACGCCGTAACCACTTCAAACGTGCCGCCCGCCTTGGTGATTTTATCCTTGGCCGAAGCGCTGAAGGCATGCGCATGAATCGCGAGCTTGGTCTTCAGTTCGCCATCGCCCAAAACCTTGATCGGATCGGTTGCGCGACGCACAAAGCCGTGGGCGCGGAGCAAATCCGGCGTCACCGTTTCGCCTGCCGGGAAAACGTTCAGTTCTTCCAAGTTCACGACCGAGTACGTCACGCCGAACGGGTTATGAAACCCGCGCTTCGGCATGCGGCGGTGCAGCGGCATCTGGCCGCCTTCAAATCCGCGCCGGCGCGAATAGCCGCGGCGGGATTTCTGTCCCTTGTCGCCGGAACCGGACGTCTTGCCCAGCTTCGAGCCCATGCCTCGTCCGACGCGCACTTTGCGGTGCCGCGAACCCTTCGGCGGCTTCAGAGTCGAAAGGCTATAGGCCGGCTTTGCGTGTGCTGTCTTCTTCGCGGCTGTGCGGCCGCCGGAAACTTTTTTCGCCATCGCTTTACTCCACCACTTCCACGAGATGCCGCACTTTGTGGATCATGCCGCGCACCGCCGGCGTGTCCTCGCGCTCGACAATCTGATGCATTCTCCGCAGTCCAAGACCGCGAATCGTCTGGCGCATGTCATCGGTGCAACTGATGAAGCTGACCACCCACTTCACCTTGACCTTGCCGCCCTTGCCTTTGCCGATTCTCTCTTCACTCGATTTTTTCTTGCTGGCCATTAGTTGCTCTCACCGGCGGCTTTTTGATACCGGCCGCTGATTTCGTCGACTGTCTTGGAGCGCGTCTCGGCGACTTGCGCGGCGTCTTTCAAGCCGAGCAGCGCTGCAAACGTGGCTTTCACCACGTTGTGCGGATTCGACGTGCCGAGCGACTTCGTGAGTACGTTGTGAATTCCCGCCACTTGCATCACTTTGCGCACCGGGCCGCCGGCGATGACGCCGGTGCCGTCCGGAGCGGGCTTCAGCAGCACTTGCGCCGAGCCGTAGCGTCCGAGCACCTGATGGGGAATTGAAGAGCCCTTCAGGTTCAGCTTGATCAAATTCTTTTTCGCCTGCTCGATGGCCTTCTTGATGGCCATGGGAACTTCGCGCGCTTTGCCCATGCCGAAACCGGCATGGCCGTGGCTATCGCCAACGACAACGAGCGCCGAAAAGCTGAGGTTCTTGCCGCCCTTGACGACTTTGGTGACGCGGTTGATGGCGATCACGTCGTCTTTCAGGTCGGTGGGATTCACCTCCAAGAGCCTGCGTACCGCTAAACTGTCTCGCAAAATTTGCTTCGACATAGGCTTAGAACTGTAACCCCGCTTCCCGCGCCGCATCGGCGAGCGCCTTGACGCGGCCGTGATACTTGTACCCGCCGCGGTCGAACACTACCTTGCTGACTCCGGCGGTTTTCGCGCGCTCAGCAATGGTCTTGCCGATCACTTTGGCCGCCGCAATATTTCCGCCACCCTTGAGATTCTTTTTCGTTTCGCCGTCCACGGAACTCGCAGAGACGAGAGTTTTTCCGGTGCGGTCGTCGATCACCTGCGCGTAGATGTGTCCCAGCGAACGGTACACGCAAAGACGCGGGCGCTCGGTGGTTCCCTCGACGCGCTGGCGCACGCGATCGTGAACGCGCAGGCGGTGAAGATTCTTCGATAACTTGCGAACTCTTGCCGATGCCACTGTTTCTTCTCCTGAAACCTAAACCTTGTTCAATTCCAAAAAACCAAATCGTGCCGAGATGGGGCGCAGCATGCTGCGCCCCTACAAATTCGTTTACGCTGTGCCGCCGGCCTTTGCTCCGGCCTTGCCGGCCTTTTTCTTGAGACGCTCGCCGGTGATTCGCACGCCCTTCTGCTTGTACGGGTCTGGCGGGCGAAGTGCGCGCATATCGGCGGCCACCTGGCCGACTTTGCCCTTGTCCGCGCCGCTGACCACGATGTGCGTCTGCTTATCCACCGTGATCTGGATTCCCTCCGGGATCGGGAATTCGATGGGATGCGATTTGCCGAGAGCAAACGCCACGATCTTGCCCTTGAGTTCGGCGCGGTAACCGACGCCAACGATGTCCAAATCCTTCTTGAAACCTAGCGTGACGCCGTGAACGGCGTTGGCGACGAGAGCGCGCGCGAGACCGTGAAGGGCGCGGTGATCTTCGGTGTCGCGAAGAGCGGTCAGCACGCCGTCTTTTTGCTCAAACGTGATGCCGTGCGGCAGCGGAACCGTGAGTTTGCCCTTCGGCCCTTGCACGTCGACTTGTCCGCTCTGCAGAGCGATTTTCACGCCTGCAGGAACTGGAATTGGTTTGCGTCCGATACGTGACATTGATCTTTAATCCTCAAATCCTTTTGTTAGTAACCGAACTACCAAACTTCGCAAAGAATCTCGCCGCCGACCTTGGCCTTGCGAGCGCTGCGTCCGCTCATCAAACCCTTGGGCGTCGTCAAGATGTTGATGCCCAGGCCGCCAACCACGGGACGGATTTCGGTTGCGCCGAGATAGCGGCGCGAGCCGGGACGCGAAATGCGCTTCACGCCGGAGATCACGCTGCGGCGGTCCGGCGTGTATTTCAGGAAAACGCGCAGCATCTTGCGCGTCTTGTTTTCGTCCACCATCTTGAAAGTCGAGATATAGCCCTCTTCCTTCAGAATGCGAGCGATTTCCGCTTTGAGCTTCGACGCAGGCACGTCCACGCGCTGGTGCTTGGCGGCCGCGGCGTTGCGAATGCGCGTCAAAAAATCGGCGATTGGATCCGTTTGCATCGTTTCTCCTACCAACTTGCTTTCACGACGCCGGGAATTTCTCCCTTGAGCGCCATACCGCGGAAACAAATTCTGCACATCTGGAACTTGCGAATGTACCCGCGAGCGCGGCCACAGACGCGGCAGCGGTTCCGAACACGTACTTTGAACTTCGGCTTCTTATGCGTCTTTGCGATTTTTGCAAGGCGTGCCATTTATTGCGCTCCTCCAGGAACGCGCAGGGGAACTCCGAGACCTTTCAAAAGCTCCCGGCCTTCCTCGTCGTTCTTTGCCGTCGTCGTCAAGGTGACGTTCATGCCCTTGATCTTGTCCACTCGCGTGTAATCGATTTCCGGAAACACGAGCTGATCCTTCAAGCCCAGCGTGTAGTTGCCGCGGCCATCGAAGGCGTTCGAAGGAAGCCCGCGAAAGTCCCTGACGCGGGGCAGCACCACGTTGCACAGCCGGTCGAGAAATTCGTACATCTTGTCTCCGCGGAGCGTGACGGCGCAGCCGATTGGCATGCCTTTGCGGATCTTGAAATTCGCGATGGACTTCTTGGCTCGCGTGATGATGGCTTTTTGCCCGGTGATCTGGCCAAGTTCGACCGCAGCCGTGTCCAGCAGTTTGGCGTTCTGGCTGGCTTCGCCGAGGCCGATGTTCACGGTGATCTTCTGCAGTTTCGGAACGGCCATCTTGTTCTTCCAGCCGAAGCGCTTCATGAGCGCCGGCACCGTTTCGCCGCTGTATTTTTCGTATAATCGCGTCTTCATTTCTCTTTTCTGCCTTGTCCTTTACCCATAGAACCTTACTTATCGATGGTCGTCCCGCACCGGCGGCACGCACGTACTTTCGTTCCGTCCGGCAAGGTGTTGTGTCCCGTACGAGTATGCTTGCCGCAGCTGGGGCAAACGATCATCACGTTGGAGACGTTCACCGGGCCTTCTTTTTCGACGATGCCGCCCTTGATGTTCTTGCCCGGATTTGGCCGCGTGTGGCGCTTGATGATCGAAGCGTGCTCCACGACCACGGTATTTTTCTTTGCGTTGATCGAGAGCACACGCCCTGTCTTACCCGCATCGCGTCCGGCGATGATTTTGACCTGGTCGCCTTTGCGGATGCTGATGGTGTGCCGCTCCGCTCTTTCATGCCTGAGTGTCATTGCCTACCAAACCTCCGGAGCCAGCGAAACAATCTTGGTGAACTTCTTGTCGCGCAGCTCTCTTGCCACCGGGCCAAACACGCGTGTTCCCACCGGTTCGCCCGCTTCGTTGATCAAAACCGCGGCGTTATCATCGAAACGGATGTACGTGCCATCCTTGCGCCGCCGCTCTTTCCTCATTCGAACAATCACGGCCTTCACGACCGTGCCCTGCTTGACCTGGCTTTCCGGTGTCGCTTCTTTTACCGACGCGGTGATGACGTCGCCGAGACCAGCTTGCAGTCCGGCGTCGCCGCCCACAGGCATAATGCACATCAGCTTCCGCGCGCCGGAATTGTCGGCTACCGTCAGCCAGGTTCGCATCTGAATCATTGTTCTGCTCCCCTGTCCCGCTTACTGGGCTGACGCGTTCCGCGTCAGCACTTCCTTCAGCCGCCAGCGCTTCAGGCGGGAGAGCGGCCGCGAAGCCACAATCCTCACCGTGTCGCCCTGTTTTGCCGCACGCTGTTCATCGTGCGCGTAAAATTTCTTGGAGATGCGCACCACGCGGTGATACTTGGGGTGCTGCACCAGTCGCGTTACTTCGACCACGATGGTCTTTTCCATCTTCGCGCTGGTGACTTTGCCGGTGAGGATGGTGCGCTCGCCGCGTGTCTCGGTCTTTGCCGTTGCTGCCGTCGGTGTTTCGGTTGTCATTACGCCTTCCCTGCTGCTTGCGACTTCGCCGCCGTTATTTCCTGAGCGCGGAGCAATGTCTTGACGCGCGCCAGATCTTTTTTCGATTCCCGCAGACGCTTCAAAGCCTCCGCTTGACCGGTCGAAAGCTGAAACTTCAGCCGGAAAATCTGCTCGGTCAGCTCTTTTTGCTGTGCTTCGAGTTCGTTCACGCCAGCTTCCCGAATTTTTTCAATGCGCTTTGGCATAATTACAAGCTCCCTGCGCGAGTAATGAATTTCGTGGGAATCGGCAGCTTGTGCGCCGCCAAGCCCATGGCTTCCTTGGCTGTGGCTTCATCCACTCCGGACATTTCGAACATGATGCGGCCCGGCTTTACGACCGCCACCCACTTTTCCGGAGCACCTTTGCCCTTGCCCATGCGGGTTTCCGCCGGCTTCTTGGTGAAAGGCTTGTCCGGAAAAATGCGAATCCAGAGTTTGCCGCCGCGCTTGATAAAGCGGGTGATGGCGACACGCGAAGCTTCGATTTGGCGGTCAGTGATCCAGGCCGCTTCCATCGCTTTCAGACCGTAATCTCCGAAAGCCAGATCGCCGCCGCGCCAGGCTTTCCCGGTGCGCCGACCGCGCATCTGCTTTCTATACTTCACTTTCTTCGGCATCAACATCGTTGTGTTCTCGCTTCCCTAATCTCACAAGCCGCATAGCGGCGCGTTTCTATGGTTTATGCCGCGGCGACGGCGTCGCGTTCCTTCTGAATCTTCGAAGCGCGCTTTGGCACGTTCTCGCCTTGATAGACCCAGCACTTCACGCCAATCACGCCGTAAGTCGTTTGCGCTTCGGCCGTGCCGTAGTCGATGTCCGCGCGCAGCGTTTGCAGCGGCAAGCGCCCTTGCAAATACCATTCCTTGCGCGCGATTTCCGCGCCGTTCAAACGGCCGGCAACGCGCACTTTGATACCTTTGCAACCGAAGCGAAGAGCGGAGTCCACCGCTTTGCGCATCGCGCGGCGGAACGCCACGCGCTTTTCGAGCTGCAACGCAATCGATTCCGCAACGAGCTGCGCGTCGAGTTCCGGGCGGTGCACTTCCTGAATGTCGATGTGCACTTCGCGCTTGGTGCGCTTCTGGACTTCCTGCTTCAGCTTGTCGATTTCCGCGCCCTTGCGGCCGATGATGATTCCCGGACGCGCCGTGTAAATACGCACGACGAGTTTATTGGCGGCGCGTTCGATGTCGATCGAGCTGATGCCCGCGCTCTTGAGCTTATCTTTCAGCTCGCGGCGCAGCTTCACATCTTCGTGAAGAAGATCGGCGTAGTCGCGGTCGGCATACCAGCGCGACTTCCACGGCTTGTTGTAGCCCAGGCGAAACCCGTAAGGGTGTGTCTTCTGTCCCATTACTTCTTCCCCTTTTTCGACGGCGTGCGCTTCCCAGTCAAAGCTTTGCGTACGCGGCGAATCGTTCCGCGGGCACCCTTCTGTGCTTCCGCTTCGGCCAAGTTGGACGCGACGCGTTCGGCAGCCGCGACATGGTGCTCGGCAACGCCAACCCACAGATGCGCGGTGCGCTTCTGGTAGCGGAACGCCCGACCCATCGGCGCCGGACGAATCCTCTTCCACCGCGCGCCTTCATTCACATAGCACGTGGAAACAAACAACTGATCGACATCGAGCGGCGAACCGGAATCTTCCGCTTTTCGTTCAGCGTTGGCGATGGCGCTGCGCAGCACTTTCTCGATGTGCTTTCCGGCGCGCTTCGGCGTGTAGCGCAGCGTCTGCAACGCATCCTGCGCCTTCTGCCCGCGAATCAAGTCCATCACTAGACGCGCCTTTTGCGGCGACATCCGCACGTGCCTTGCGAGCGCGTGTGCTTCAATCGAACTGGGAGTTTGTGTCTGTACGTCAGCCATAACTTATGCCTTCGGCGCCGGAGCTGCGCCGCCTCCCGCTGGTGCTGCACCCGGTGCGGCGGTGCCTGCCGGAGCCGCGCCTGCGGCCCGCTCGAGCGCTGCTTTCACGGCATGGCCTTTGAACGAGCGCGTCGGCGAAAACTCGCCCAGCTTGTGGCCGATCATCTGCTCGGTCACATACACCGGAATAAATTTCTTGCCGTTGTGCACGGCAATGGTGTGCCCGATCATTTCCGGCACGATCGTCGAGCGCCGCGACCAAGTCTTTACCACTTTCTTTTCATTCCGCGTGTTCAGTCCTTCGACCTTTTCACGCAGGTGGCCATCTACAAACGGCCCTTTTTTCAGTGAGCGTGCCATCGATTCCCTATTCCTCCACTCGGCGCAAGCGGCCCCACGGCGCGCGCCGCATCTTCTTGAATCCTCGTACAGGTCCCGGAACGCGATGCGACTTCGGGCAAAACGGGCACACAAACCGCGTGCCTTGGGCGTTCGGAATCCGCTCCACAATCACCGCCCAGCCCGGCTTGCACAGCTTGTACAGAACCGGCTCCGGCGGCGGCACAACTACTTTCCCCGCTGGCCGCACCGGCTTGGTGCTTTTTGCCGCCGCGCGCTTTACCACTCTCTTGGCAGGCCGCGCCGAACGCTTTGCCGCTGCTCTTCGCAGTGATGTCCGCCGCCCTGCCGTTCGTGCCGTCCGTGTTGCTCTCATCGCGTTTGCTCTCGCCGGGCCGCTCTGCCTTCACCGCCCAGCTTCCAGCGTTTGCTACGTCAATAAACTCGTCTAAGTCGGCTACTTCCTTCGCTCCACAATATTGCGGTCGGTTCGCTTGTTGTTGCGCGTCTTCTTGCCAAGCGTTGGGAACGCCCACGGCGTTTGCGGGTGATTGCCCTTCACTTTGCCTTCACCGCCGCCGTGCGGGTGATCGACAGGGTTCATGGCCACGCCGCGAACCGTTGGCTTGATGCCCCGCCAACGTGTGCGGCCCGCCTTGCCGAAGGTTTCGTTTTCATGATCGAGGTTCCCGACCTGGCCAACGGTGGCCATGCAATCCAGCGAAAACTTGCGAACTTCGCCGGAAGGCAGCTTTACAAGAGCGATATCGCCTTCTTTACTCAAAAGCTGCGCCGAACCTCCGGCCGAGCGAACCACTTGCCCGCCGCGCCCGGGATTCAACTCGAGGTTGTGGACCATCGTGCCGGGAGGAATGTGCTTGATCTGCAGCGCATTGCCCGGAAGAATGTCCGCGCCTTCGCCGGTTGAAACCGTCGCGCCCACTTCGAGCCCCACCGGATGCAGGATGTAGCGCTTGTCACCATCGGCGTAGTGCAAGAGCGCAAGATTCGCGCTGCGGTTCGGGTCGTACTCGATGGCCGCCACCTTCGCCGGAATGCCTACTTTGTCGCGGCGAAAATCGACTTGGCGGTACTGCTTTTTGTGCCCGCCGCCGCGATGCCAGACCACGATTTCGCCGTGGTTGTTCCGCCCGCCCGAGCGCTTCTTCGGTTCGAGCAAAGCCTTTTCCGGCTCTTGCTTGGTGATGTGGCTCTTGTCCACGACGGTGATAAACCGCCGCGAAGCCGTATATGGATTAAAGCTCTTCAGTCCCATCGCTGCCTCTTACCTCTTACTTAATCTCGTTTCGCTCGCTTTGGCCCCAACATGCTTTTCGTGCTACAGGTTCTCCGCGTACTCGATCATCTTTTCGTCTTTCGCGAGCTTCACGTACGCTTTTTTCCAATCGCGCCGGTAACCTTCGTTCTGTCCGCGGCGGCGCATCTTGCCGACATAATTCGCTGTGCGCACCGCGTCCACTTTCACTTTGAAAATCTGCTGAACGGCTTCCTTGATCTGCGTCTTGGTAGCGCTTGCCGAAACTTCAAACACCACCGTGTGCTGTGTTTCCTTTACGCCCAGGCCTTTTTCCGTGATGATCGGCCGGCGAATGATTTGATAGTGCGGGGCAGACATGATCTATTCCTTCCCCTTTTTCTTGGCTGGCTTTGCCGCTTTCTTCGCGACCGGCTTGGCTTTTTTCACAGCTGCTTTCGGCGCTGCTTCTTTCTTGGGAGCAGCGGCCGCAGGCGCGATCGATTCCACATCTGGAACGACGACCGGACGCTTCTCCGGATCCAGAGTGTGGCTCAACCGCGTCACGGCATCCTTCGATAGCACCAGCAGGTCGTGTTTCAGCACGTCGTACACATGCAGAACATTGGGAGCGGCCAGCTTGACGCCTTCAAGATTGCGGCTGGCAAGTTCCAGATTCCGGTTTTCGCCATGCGAGACAAGCAACGCTGATTTGTGGCCGTTCAGCTTGTCGAGCGTCTCGCGCAAACCCTTGCTCTTGTGCGTTTCGAGTTGCAGAGCGTCAACGACCGTCAGCTTCTGCTCCGCAAGCTTTGCCGACAGAGCCGAGCGCAGCGCGCCAAGCAGCATTTTCTTCGGCAACGCATAGCTGTAATCCCGCGGCTTCGGTCCATGAACCGTTCCGCCATGGCGCCACAAAGGCGAACGAATCGAGCCGACACGCGCGCGGCCGGTGCCCTTTTGCCGCCACAGCTTGCGCCCCGCGCCGCTCACTTCGCTCTTGTCCTTGGTTTTGTGGGTGCCCGAACGAATCTCGCGCTGATACCAACGCGACGCTTCGTGCAGCAAGTGCTGGTTCACCTTCGCGCCAAAAATCGCGTCGGCGAGCTCCACTTCGCCCACTTTCTTGCCACTCAAATTAACTACGTCCACGACCGGCATAATTTCGTTTCCTTCTTCGAACTGAACAAATTCTTGCCGCGCTTACTTCTTTTTGCGCGTCTTGCTAATAAAAATGTACGTCCCGCTTGGCCCCGGCACCGATCCCCGCACCAGCAGCAGGTTTTCGTCCGTGTCCACTTTCACTACTTTCAAATTCTTCGCCGTCACTTGCGCATGGCCCATGTGACCCGGAAAGTGCTGGTTCTTCCAAACACGCGACGGAAACGAGCTACCACCGATGCCGCCGGGTGCGCGGTGAAACATCGATCCGTGGGTCGCGTCGCCACCGGCGTAGTGCCAGCGCTTCACGCCGCCCGCAAAGCCTTTGCCCTTGCTGACGCCGCTCACGTCGACCAGTTCGCCTGCTTTGAAATTCTCTACCAGCACGCGATCACCGACTTTTGTCTCATCCTTCGACTCTTCGATGCGCACTTCCTGGAGCACTTTCATCGGCGCCACACCGGCCTTCTTGAAATGCCCGGTCATGGCCTTGTTCACGCGCTGGGGCTTGACGAATTCCACGAGGCCGAGTTGCGCTGCTTCGTAGCCGTCGTTTTCCTTGGTCCGGCGCTGTACCACCACGCACGGCCCCGCTTGCAGCACAGTGCATCCAACGAGCGTGCCGTCGGTCTGGAAGACCTGCGTCATACCCAGCTTGATTCCGATAATTCCGTTGACCGCCATTGCTTCGTCTCTCTCTTTCGCAGCGTGCCTTCGCTTCTGGTATTGGCTGCGTCCTGCTCAAGATGCCGGGCTAAAACCCGGCCACTACAAAAACTGGCGTTACTTGGCTGCCGCGTGCCCGAAAGCCTTGATTTCCACATCCACGCCCGGAGGAAGATCGAGCTTCATCAACGCGTCTACCGTGTCCGGTGTTGGCTCGAGAATGTCGATCAGCCGCTTGTGCGTGCGCATTTCAAACTGCTCTCGCGATTTCTTGTCCACGTGCGGCGACCGCAACACCGTCCAGCGATTGATCGTGGTCGGCAGCGGAATCGGGCCTGCAACATCCGCGCCCGTGCGCTTTGCCGTATCCACAATCTCCTTCGTGGACTGGTCCAGAATGCGGTGGTCGTACGCTTTCAAACGAATTCGAATTTTGTCGCCTTGTCTCATTTAATTAATCCACAACCCTCTCTGAATCCCGATTACTCGATGATTTCCGTTACGGCGCCGGCGCCGACCGTGTGGCCGCCTTCGCGAATTGCGAACCGCAAGCCCTTCTCGAGAGCTACTGGCGTGATCAGCGTTACTTCGCAGCTCACGTTGTCGCCAGGCATCACCATCTCGACGCCTGTCGGCAGCTTCACGTCGCCCGTCACGTCCGTCGTGCGGAAGTAGAATTGCGGCCGGTAGCCCGTGAAAAACGGTGTGTGCCGCCCGCCTTCTTCCTTCGTCAGTACGTATGCTTCCGCTTTGAACTTTGTGTGCGGCGTGATCGAGCCCGGCTTGCAAACCACCTGTCCGCGCTCCACATCGTCTTTTTCCGTGCCGCGCAACAGCAATCCAACGTTGTCGCCGGCAAGACCTTCGTCCAGCAACTTGCGGAACATTTCCACGCCCGTCACAACTTTCTTCTGCGTCGGACGGAAGCCCACGATCTCGATTTCTTCGCCAACCTTCACTTTGCCGCGCTCGACGCGGCCCGTAACCACCGTGCCGCGGCCCGAAATCGAAAAAATATCTTCAATTGGCATCGCAAACGGCTTGTCAATCTCGCGCACCGGTTGCGGCACGTTCTTGTCCACCGCTTCCATCAGCTCGTCGATCGACTTCTCCCACTTGGCGTCGCCGTTCAGCGCTTGCAAAGCCGATCCCTTTACGACCGCAATCGTGTCGCCGGGAAATTGATAGCTCTTCAGCAACTCGCGCACTTCCAGTTCAACGAGTTCCAAAAGTTCCGCGTCTTCCACCATGTCGCACTTGTTCAAAAACACCACGATGGCAGGCACGCCGACTTGCCGCGCCAAGAGAATGTGTTCGCGCGTTTGCGGCATCGGCCCGTCCGTCGCCGCCACCACCAGAATCGCTCCATCCATCTGCGCCGCGCCGGTGATCATGTTCTTGATGTAGTCCGCATGGCCCGGGCAATCCATGTGCGCGTAGTGCCGGTTCGGCGTCTCGTATTCCACGTGCGAAACGGCAATCGTGATGCCGCGCTCGCGCTCTTCTGGTGCGTTGTCAATCGAATCAAACGCCCGGAACTGCACTTTCGGGTTGTGCTTCGACAGTACCTTCGTAATCGCCGCCGTCAACGTCGTCTTGCCATGGTCAATGTGACCAATCGTCCCGATGTTGCAATGCGGCTTGCTGCGCTCGAATTTCTCCTTCGCCATTGCCTTCCGCTCCTCAGTCGAATTCGTAAACCGACTAAACGAAAATCTCTTTTACTTCTCGCCCTTCTGTTTCTTGATCACTTCCTCGGCCAGCGCCGCGGGAAGCTCCGCGTAATGCGAAAAATGCATAGTGAACGTGGCGCGGCCCTGCGTGCGGCTGCGCAAATCCGTGGCGTAACCAAACATCTGCGCCAGCGGAACCTCGACTCGAATCACGTTGCTGCCTGCGCGGTTTTCCGTGCCCTGAATCGCCGAACGCCGGGCATTCAAATCGCCGAACACCGGCGGCATATATTCTTCCGGGACGACCACTTCCACTTTCATGATGGGCTCAAGCAACACGGGCTTGGCTCTTGCGCAGGCTTCCTTGAAGGCCATGGAGCCCGCGATTTTGAACGCCATTTCCGAGCTGTCTACGTCGTGATAGCTGCCGTCGACCAATACCGCCGCGATGTCGACCATCGTAAAGCCCGCCAAAATCCCGTTGTCCAGAGCTTCGCGGATGCCCGCTTCGATCGGCGCAATAAACTCGCGCGGAATCGAGCCGCCCACAACCTTGTCGATAAAGAGGAAGCGGTGTTCTTTGTCGAACTTCCATTTACCACCCGAACCGCCCGCGAATTCCTTTGCGATGGCGTCGAGTTCGTCCGTGGACATCTCGTGCATATTTTCATGCGCGGCGCTGGGCATCGGATGCAGAACGATTTCGCAGTGTCCGTACTGCCCGCGGCCGCCGGTCTGCTTGATGTACTTGCCTTCGGCTTCCGCTTTTTTGCGAATCGTCTCGCGGTACGCCACTTGCGGCCGGCCCACATTGGCCTGTACGTTATATTCGCGCAGCATGCGGTCCACGATAATTTCCAGGTGCAACTCGCCCATGCCCGAGATGAGCGTCTGGCCGGTATCCGGCTCGGTGGAAACGCGGAACGTCGGATCTTCCTGCGCAAGCCGCTGCATCGCCACGCCAAGTTTGTCCTGGTCGGCTTTTGTCTTTGGCTCGATGGCAACGGAAATAACCGGGGCGGGAAAATCGATCGATTCGAGGATGACTTGCTTCTGTTCGTCGCAAAGCGTGTCGCCGGTGATAACGCTCTTCAATCCGACGCAAGCACAGATGTCGCCGGCGTAGACAGCATCAATTTCCTCGCGCTTGTTGGCATGCATCTGCAGCAAGCGGCTGATGCGTTCGCGGGTTCGCTTCCCGGGGTTATAAACGTAGCTGCCGGATTGCAACACGCCGGAATAAACACGAATGTAGGTGACGTGTCCGACGAACGGGTCGGACATAATCTTGAAGGCCAGAGCGGAAAACGGCGCGTCATCCGCAGCTCGGCGCAACACCACTTCATCATTCTCGGGATTCACACCCTCGAGCGGCGGCACATCCACCGGCGACGGGAGATAGTCAACGACAGCATCGAGCAACGGCTGAATGCCTTTATTTTTGAAAGCCGAGCCCGCCAGTACCGGAACGATCTTCAAGAGCAACGTCGATTTGCGGACCGACTTGCGCATCTCTTCAATGGACAGCGATCCTTCGGTCAAATACTTGTCGATCACTTCATCGTCGTGCTCGGCGATGTATTCGACCATCTTGGTGCGATGTTCGTCGTAGAAAGCCTTATCAATGGCCGAGCCCTTAAGCGCCGCAGCCACATCGGGCCGTGAATCCACGAATGCCTTGTCCCAAAGCTTTGCCACCTCAAAAATTTCAAATTTCGCGCCGAGCGTCTCTTCGAGCCAAACGACTACCTTTTCTTCGATGAAATCGATGATTCCAATGAAGTTATCTTCGCGGCCGAGAGGAAATTGCAGAGGAACGGGATGAGCACCGAGGCGTTGCCGAATCGTGCGGATGACGTGGTCGAAATCCGCGCCAGTCCGGTCCATCTTGTTGACGAAACAAATGCGCGGGACGCGATACTTGTCCGCCTGCCGCCAAACCGTTTCCGACTGCGGCTGCACGCCTGCCACGGAATCAAACACGCAAACTGCGCCGTCCAAAACGCGTAGCGAGCGCTCGACTTCCACCGTAAAGTCCACGTGGCCCGGCGTATCGATAATGTTGACGCGGTATTTCTTCCCAAAGCGGTCCCACGAAGCCGTCGTCGCAGCGCTGGTGATCGTGATCCCGCGCTCGCGCTCCTGCTCCATCCAGTCCATGGTCGCAGTGCCTTCATCCACGGAACCGATCTTGTAGGTCACACCGGTATAGAACAGAATCCGCTCCGTCGACGTCGTCTTACCGGCGTCGATGTGCGCCATAATTCCGATGTTCCGCGTGTCTTCGAGTTTGAAAGCTCGTCCCATGATCTGCTGCGCCGCCCCTTTAGTCTCCGTAGCCATTACAATTTCTTTTCTTCTATCCTTGCCGAAACTCTTACCTGCGCACTGCTAGCGCCTTACCAGCGATAGTGTGCAAACGCCTTGTTCGCTTCCGCCATGCGGTGCACGTCTTCTTTCTTCTTGATCGCTCCGCCGCGTGCATTCGCCGCGTCAATCAGCTCATCGGCGAGCTTGTCGATCATCGTTTTGCCCGCGCGCTCGCGTGAGTACTGCAACAGCCAGCGAATCGCCAGGGATTGCCGCCGGAACGGGTTCACTTCCACCGGGACCTGGTAGTTCGCGCCACCTACGCGCCGCGTCTTCACTTCCAGCGTTGGCTTCACGTTCTCGATGGCCTTCTTGAAAATCTTCAAAGCGTCGTCGTTGGTCTTCTTCGCAACCTGATCCATCGCGCCGTAGAACACGCGCTGCGCCGTCGACTTCTTGCCTTCCCACATCATCGAGCAGATGAATTTCTCCACGATGTCGCTGGCATAGACCGGGTCGGTCGCTTGTGAACGCCGGAAAACAAGTCCTTTGCGTGGCATTGCTCTTTATCGCTCCTGAATCTCGTCGATTCTTTCTTCTCTTTACTTCGCTACTTCATTACTTCTTTTTTACTTTGCTGCTGCGGCCTTAGGCCGCTTCGCCCCATACTTCGACCGGCCCTGCTTGCGATTCTCCACGCCCGCCGCGTCCAACGTTCCGCGCACGATGTGATACCGCACTCCCGGCAGATCTTTCACACGGCCGCCGCGCACCAGCACGATCGAGTGTTCCTGCAAGTTGTGTCCAATGCCGGGAATGTACGTCGTGACTTCTACGGAATTCGTCAAGCGCACACGGGCCACCTTGCGCAACGCCGAGTTCGGTTTCTTCGGTGTCTGCGTGTACACGCGAATGCACACACCGCGCTTTTCCGGGCAACCCGCCAGCGCAGGCGACTTTGTCTTTACCAGAACCTTCTCACGTCCCATTCGTACGAGTTGCGAAAACGTCGGCACAGTCGTCCCTCTTTATCCGTGACCGCTCAGCGGTCAACTTCTATGTGTGACCACACAACGGTCATCACCGGCGCGCAAAATTTCCCGTGGCTCTCGCAAGGCGCGCATACAAAAATGCGCGAGAGCACACATCAGTGCTGAAAGGTCTACTGCGAATCCGGAGATACAACCAGCAAGAAACTCCGTACGCACTCCAAGAGGCAGAACTTTTCTCTTGGCTTCAGTTCGGAGAGGCTTACTCGGCTTTGCGGGACAGGCGTCCCATTCCGGCCGCTCTTCAATCCCATTCCGTCTTACTTTGTTCCGGGACCGAAGATATTTCCCTTCCAACCCACTCAACCGCTGCAACAACTTAGCGGTCGCCCTCGTCAGGGTAGAAACACCCCCGACAAAACGTAGAGTATAAGGAAAACAACGTGCTCTGTCAAATTTCTTTCACTAGCTCCCGGTGGAAAACTCTGTGGAAATCAATCACTTGGGAGCTTCTCTACGCTTTGCCATTGTACCAGACTCGTACCGGCGTCCCAAGCCAACACGGTATCAGCCGCACCTTCCAACCATCGAGGATCTAGTCGAAATCACTACAGCTATTCTAAGTTATTGATTAAAATACCTTTAGTTCGAAGGAGCCTCTTTCTTTTCAATCTCCGCAAACGCCTTCGGCCACAATCCGAACGCCTTCAAAATGCCATCCTCGTGCTGCGCCACCAGCATTTTGACCGTCTTTTCTGCCGGCCAAGGCGATGCAAATCGCTCCGGCCGGTCCGCAATCCAATAGGCTGCCAGAGCCATCAACGTAGAATCCTGTGCCAAAACATCGGGTTTCACCGCCTCCAGAGCGTCCGCCGCCGAATGATGCGTGTATTTATACTCCGGAGAATCCTGGTCCATATTTATCCCCGGCAATCCCGCCATCGAGAACGGAAACGTATCCGTACCGGATTCCACTTTATCGTCCACTTTCAATTCGCGAATATCCGCAAGCGCCGCGGCAAACGGCTTGAACGCCTCCACCAAATCGTCGCGCCCACCCAATTGAAAACCTCTCACCGGTCCTTGCCCATTATCCAAAATCAAGCTTCCGAGATGATTCGCCATCTCCGCTTGATGCTGCTTCACATATTCAAACGATCCATTAATTCCCTGCTCTTCTCCCGTGAACAAAACGAACCGGATCGTCCTTCGCGGTTTCACGCCGCTGCGCAGAATCGTATCCGCAGCGCCCAGCGCGCAGCTCGAACCCATGCCGTTGTCCGTCGTTCCCTCGGAAAGATCCCAGGAATCCAGATGCCCACCCACCACCAGCACCTGCTCCGGATTTTCGCGCCCGCGAATTTCTCCCACCACATTCGCGCTTTCCACTGGCCCATTGGTAAAGGTATTTTGCACATTGAAGTGCACGCGCGGCTTCAACCCGCGCGCGATATACCGCTCCAACTGCCCCTGATCTTCTGCCGTCATCGACACTACGGGAATCGCAAAGTCCGCATCGAATCCCAAAATCCCAGTGTGCGTCAGATTCATTCCCTCTGCTTTACCACCGCCTTGCCCGCCAATCACCGCGATGGCCCGCGCCTTGCCCGCCGCCCGGAAAAAATCGCCCAACTGGACGAACAATTGCACAAAACTCTTGTTCGGCTCGCCTTGCATCACCACCAGCACAACCTTCCCGGCAAATCTCGACATGTTTTTCATTTCGTTGTCGAGATCGAAAATGTTCGCCGCTACGACCTCCCCTTCCACCCCGCCCGCAGGGGTTGATCCCGTCCAGCCCATCGCATCGATGTGCAAGGGCCGCCGAATCGGCGTTAACAACTCCGCCTGCGCCACTCCCCGCGTCCAGCCGCGCCATAATTGCCATTTCTCCGCGTGCACATTCTCAAGCCCTATGGCTTTCATCTTTGCCAAACCCCACTCGATTCCCCTCTGTGCCCCCGGCGATCCCGTAACGCGCGCGCCCACGTCATCGCTCAATTCCGTCAGGTATTGAAATGCGTGCGAATCCAGCATCCCCTGGCCCGCAATCTTCACCAGCGCCGCTTTCGTTCCATCCTCGTTCGGTCCCTTCGCCGCAGACTTCTCCTGAGCCCGCACCGCCAAAGTGGCCAGCAACGCCCCCGCCAAGGCTGTGATCGCCGCTCCTGCGAAAATCTTTCGCATTCCTCGTTCTCCTCGCGCTCTTAAAATTCCGCGCACCAGACTCTACCATGCCCGCCCTATGGAGTGCGGTAGCTCTGCTGCCGCTTTGGGTCAGACGTCTGACCCGGAAAACCGTTTCGCGCTCGTGTACACCGCGCAACGCCACACGATCCGCCGCTTTACGCCACTTCCCTCTCGCCCTACACTTCCTCCGAGGTCATCGTGAAAGCTTCTCGAATTTTTTTCCATTCCATCCGCATCGTCGCGGCCATCTCTCTCTTCACTGCGCAGGCCGCCAGCGCGCGCCCCGCGCAAGACTCTGTGCCAAAGCCAGCTGAAAACACAGTTGCGAAAGCACAAGAGAAGTCCCCGCAAAAATCCGGCGAGAAACCCGCGCCCAAACTTCCCGCCGAAATCGAACTCCTCGAAACCCGCATGCGCTTCGAAGCCAATGGCGACAGCCGCAAAGAAGTTCACGCCCGCGTCAAAATCAACGACGAACTCGGCACCCGCCAATTTGCCCACCTCAATTTCGATTTCAACCGCTCCTTCGAACAAATCGAAATCCCGCTCGTCCGCGTCACCCACCCCAGTGGCGGCACCGCCGACGTCCTACCCAGCGCCATCACCGACACGCCCAACCCTGCCGTCATCAACGCCCCCGCCTACCAGGACGTCCGCGTCAAATCCGTCCGCATCCTTGGCCTCGAACCCGGTGACTCCCTCGAATACCGCGTCATCACCACCACCATGCACCATCCCCTCGCCCCCGATTTTTGGCTCGACCACACTTTCGACCGCTCCGGCGTCCTCACCCACGAAATTTTCGAACTCGACCTGCCAGCCTCCCGCTTTGAAAAATCCGAAGCGACAAAATCCTTGCCGCCCACGCCGAGCAATCCCGCAGGAGCCGTATTTTCTAAGGATGAGATAGTCCCAGAGCAGGAGCGATTGCAATCAGGAAAAATCTATATTTCGTCGGAAACCCCGGAAACATCCCAGGTCAAAACCGACGAGCATGGAGAGGCCCGGCTTCGCTACTCATGGAACATCCCCTTCGACAGCACTGGGCGTAAGCCATCCTCCTCCGAACCCACGGCGCCCGGCCAGCCAGACGTAATCGTTACAACGTTTTCCTCTTGGCAACACATTGCAGGGGCCCTTTCAGAAGCCTGTTATATTGTGCCTGCTACGGCCAGCTATACGCCCGAAGAAAAACAAACTGCTAAACTGGCGTTGGAGCCCCACAGATCCGACAATATAGAAACTCTGTACGATTATGTTTCTCAGAAAATTAAGACCGTCGACCTTCCTCTAAGCTCAACAGGCTTCCATCCGCGACTTCCTGCTGACACGCTGTCCTCTGGCTACGGGACTCCATCCGATAAGGCGGCGCTGCTGATCGCCTTGACTCGGGGGGCGACCCCTTCGTGCGGCTTTGTACTCGATTCGGAGCACTGGCCCATAAATCAGATTCCACGCCCTTCCTCTTTCGATCAAATTCTGGTGCATGTCACAGTTGGTTCACGCAGCCTATTTCTCGACCCGAGTCTTGAAGTCGCTCCATTTGGTGAGGTGCGCGCAGACCTTCGCGGGCGGGATTTTCTTATTTGGACGAACCCCGCTCAACTCATCGGACACATCATCCAGGGGGCTTCAGACTACTATTCCTGGGAGAAAATCCCACGAGACCTCCCCTTTGCATCCTCGCAGCGTGTAGCCATTGACGCGACGCTTGATGCCGCGGGCAAACTCACTGCCAAACTGCGCTACGTGATGCGCGGCGACAACGAACTTCTCCTCCGCGTGGCCTTCCATCAAGCTCCAAAGGAAAAATGGAATGAAGTCGCACAGCTTCTCGCGCTTTCGGACGGTTTCCGCGGAAATGTGACGAATGTCAGCGCCTCCGATCCATACGAAACCCATACTCCGTTCAGCGTGCAATACGAAATCACACAGCCGAAATTTGTTGATTGGACGAAAAAGATGCTTCGTGTCCCCGCACTTCTTCCTTTGCTAGGACTTCCCGATCCGCCGGCAAGGCCTCCGGCTGCGGGAGCTCCGACGCCGATTGAACTGGGCACACCTCTCGATGTCGAAGTGACCGCAACCGTTCAGCTTCCACCCGGCACAACCGTGCACATCCCAACCGGCACTTCCGTCTCGCGCGACTTCGCCACCTACACTTCGCAATACTCCGCGAAGGACGCCACGCTCACCGCCTCTCGCCACCTCAATTTTATTTTGAGAGAAATTCCCGCCGACCGCGCCGCCGATTACAACACCTTCCTACGCACCGTTCAAAATGACGAATCGCAGACCTTCACGTTGGAGCGCGCCGACACAACTCCTGCGGCTCCCAAAAAGCCCTGAGTTTTTTTTAGTTTTGTCAGGAAAAGGAAGGTTGCGCCTTCACTTCGATCACTTAATCTGCATCACTTCTTTCTCTTTCACCGCGCTCAAATCCTCAATCTTCTTCGTCTCCGCATGCGAAAGTTTCTCCAACTCATCCAGCGACCGCTTCTTGTCGTCCTCGCTGATCTTCTTCTCTTTCTCCAGCTTCTCGATCGCTTCCTTTAAATCCCGCCGGATATTTCGCACCGCCGTCCGGTGATTCTCCAGAATCTTGTGAAGCTGTTTCACCAAATCCTTGCGCCGCTCTTCCGTCAAGGCCGGAATCGGCACCCGCACTACTTTCCCGTCGTTCGTCGGATTCAATCCCAGGTCCGCCGTTCGAATCGCCTTATCGATGAGCGCCACCGCGCTCGGATCCCATGGCGCAATCACAATCATCGTCGGGTCCGGTACGGTCATCGTCCCCAGCTGATTCACGGGCATGGGCGTTCCGTGATAATCCACGCGCACGTTATCCAGCAGTGTCGCGTTCGCGCGCCCCGTTCGAATCGTCGCCAACTCCTTGCGGAAATCGTCCACCGCCTTTTCCATGCGCGTTCTGGCCGCGCCCATCGCATCCTTCGTCGTAGCAATCGTCGTCATATCTTCCTCAGTCGCACGTCAACCTTGCAATTAACTCTGCAAAGTCCCTTAAATTATGCTCGACCTCTAACTCTTGCATCCAATTTCGAATTTCTAATTTCGAGCTTCGAATCTACGCCGGAGTCACTTTCGACCCCACCCGCTCACCCATCACCACCCGCTTGATGTTCCCGTGCTGGTTCATGTTGAACACCACGATCGGCATTCCATTGTCCATGCACAACGAAATCGCCGTCGAGTCCATCACCTTCAAATTCTGGCTCAGCACGTCTCGGTAAGTGATTGCCGCAAAAAACTTCGCATCCGATACTTTCTCCGGATCGGCGTCAAAAATCCCATCCACTCGCGTCGCCTTCAAAATCACGTCCGCCTTGATCTCCATCGCGCGCAGCGCCGCCGCCGTATCCGTCGAAAAATACGGATTGCCCGTCCCCGCCGCAAAAATCACCACGCGCTGCTTCTCCAGATGCCGCATCGCACGCCGCCGGATAAAGGGCTCCGAAACCTGATTCATCTCGATTGCGCTCAAGACCCTTGTGAACACGCCCTCTTTCTCCAGCGCATCCTGCAACGCCAGCGCATTGATCACCGTCGCCAGCATCCCCATGTAGTCGCCCGTCGCGCGGTCAATCTCAAATCCCTTCTGCCGCGCTCCCCGAAAAATATTCCCGCCGCCGACCATGATCGCGATCTCAATTCCCAGCGCATGCACCTCTTTCAACTCGCGCGCTATGGCCTGTATCGTCTCGCCGTGAATCCCAAATCCCTGCGGCCCCTGCAGCGACTCTCCCGAAAGCTTCAGCAGGATGCGCCGGTAAGCCAGTTGCGCATGTCTCGGCGTTCTTTTCGCAGTCTTTTTCGTTGCCTTCTTCTGTGCGGCAGCCATGTCCCCCCGGTCAGCGCCCTCTAAAATCCTCGGAATTGTAACAAACTATTCCAGCCCCCGCACAACGCCATTACCCCAGAAAACAAGAAGAGCGTCCCGGGTTCGCCGGAACGCTCTGAATTACCGTCTCAAAAGGTTGAGTTATGCTGTGACAGGCGCCGGAACCGGTGCCGTCTCCGTTCCCCCGGCTCCCGGCCCGCCAATCTCCCCCACCTTGAACCGCACAAACCGTCGGATGGAAATATTCTCCCCAAGCTTCGCGATCGCTTGCGTAATCATCTCGCCGATCGTGACGCTCTCGTCCTTGATGTAGTGCTGTTCGTACAGGCAGTTCTCTTCGTAGAACTTTTCCATCTTGCCGTTGGTTATTTTCTCGACCACATTCTCCGGCTTCCCGGTCGCCAGCGCCTGCGCGCGGTAAATGTCCCGCTCCGCCGCCAGCATCTCCGGCGTCACTTCTTCACGCCGCACATACCGTGGATCGAGCGCCGCGATGTGCATCGCGATGTCATGGCAAAGGCCCTGGAACGCTTCCGTCCGCGCTACGAAGTCCGACTCGCAGTTAATCTCCACGAGCACACCAATCTTCCCGCCCGCGTGAATATAACTGCCCACGAGCCCTTCGCTCGCTTCGCGCTGCGATTTCTTAGCCGCGGCCGCCTGCCCCTTCTTCCGCAAAATCTCGATAGCTTTTTCGATGATACCATTTGCTTCCACGAGCGCCGCTCGGCAATCGCTGAAACCCGCCCCGGTCCGCTCGCGCAATTCCTTCACAAGATGTGCCGGTATCTGCATAGCTGGCTGTTGTGTGCTCATCCTTTTTCTCTCTGCGAAATTCTCTCTAGGAACTCGGAATCTCAGTTTTATGTGAATGCTTGCAAAAAGGCCCGCCCCGAGCCGCAAGGAGCGAGCCTCGTGAACCTGTCGATGAGCGCCGTCCCGCGCTTATCGCCGCTCTTCTTCGTCCGGTGGAACGGTCGCTTCCGCGCCCGCCGCCGCTTCCAGCGCCGCGTCCACCGGAGTCGTCACTTCCGCTCCCTCGACGAAGTCGCCTTCCTGCTTCTCATACTGCTCGTAAGCGCTCGTATCCACGTACTCGACACCATCCACCAGCGCCTGGTCTTCCGCCGACTTCTGATCCGCCACCTGCGATTGCTGGTAAGCCGTGTGTCCTTCGAGCACCGAATCCGCAATCTTCGTCGTAAACAACCGAATCGCGCGCAACGCGTCGTCGTTTCCCGGAATAATCCAGTCCACCACGTCCGGATCGCAATTCGTATCGACCACTGAAACCACGGGCACGCCCATGCGCCGCGCTTCCTTCACCGCGATTTCTTCCGCATTCGAGTCAATTACGAACATTGCATCCGGAAGTTGCGACATGTTCTCGATGCCTTCGAGGTTCTGGTTCAAATGCTTCATCTCGCGCCCCAGGCGCGCTTTCTCTTTCTTCGAAAGTTCGTTGATCCGTCCGTCTTCCGTCATCGCCTTCAGAAGCTTCAGCCGCTTGATCGACTTCTGCAGCGTCGCCCAGTTCGTCAAAGTCCCGCCGAGCCAGCGATGGTTCACGAAAAACGCGCCACACCTCTTCGACTCTTCGGCCACAGCTTCCTGCGCCTGCCGTTTCGTTCCAACAAACAAAACCGATTTCCCCTGCGCGGAAAGATCGCTGACAAACCGGCTCGCCTCTCGGAACATCTTGAGGGTTTTCTGCAGATCAATAATGTGAATCCCGTTGCGTTCCCCGAAAATATATTCCTTCATCTTCGGATTCCAGCGACGCGTCTGGTGGCCGAAGTGAACTCCAGCCTCCAGCAATTCTTTCATCGTAATTTCTACTGCCAAGTTTCCTCCTAGTAGGATAGCTGTTTGCGGTGGCTTCCCATCTCCTTTGTAGGGGAGGGGCTCGCCCCTCCCGGGGTTCGCCGCTTCCCGCTTCAACGAATCAAGACGCCACAGAACAGCCTATTGCCGGCTCCTTGCCGGCCGTGATCTCAGCGGGCCTACTCTCGTAAACCCGCTGGAGCTCGCTGCAACCCTGGCGCTGCCAGGGCCACAAAAACTACCGCTTCGTAAACTGGAAGCGTTTCCGCGCGCCCTTCTGCCCGTACTTCTTCCGTTCCTTCATACGGGAGTCGCGCGTCAAAAATCCGTTCTTCCGCAAAGCCGGCCGAAGCTCCGGGTTGTACCGCGAAATCGCTCGCGACAATCCCATCCGCACCGCTCCTGCTTGCCCGCCAACGCCGCCGCCATGCGCGGTTACCTTCACGTCCACCTGGTCCGCCAGGCTCGTAAACTTCAGCGGCTCGGTCGCATCATGCTTCCAGGCATGATTTGGAAAATAATTCTCCACCTCGCGCCCGTTGATCGTGAACTTGCCGCTTCCCGCGCGTAAGAACACTCGAGCTACCGACTCTTTCCGTCGGCCCGTTCCAAGAAACCAAGTTTGTGTGCCCGCAATGGGCGTACCAGTAGAACTCAACGTTCCTCCTAAAATTGCCTGGTTCCAGACACCCGGAACCACTTAACTCCACGCCGGTCTTGCTCCCTGCCTAAGGCACCACTTAGAGGTGACCACTACGCGGCCACACTTTTCAAGGAACAGCAACGTGCGGAAAACTGTGGCACAGCCAATCCTGGCTGTGCTCCTAACTCCTACTAAACCGCCACCGCCTGCGGCTTTTGCCCAGCATGCCGCGCCAAACCCGCAGCATCCCGGTAAATCCGCAATTTCTTTGCTCGACGCGCCCGCAGCTTGTTCTTCGGCAGCATACCCAGCACGGCTTCGCGAATCATCCAGTCCGGCTTCGTCTCGCGTACCCGCTTCGCCGGTATCGCCTTCAACCCGCCAGGATACCCGCTATGCGAGTAATAAACCTTTTGCTCGACCTTGTTCCCGGTCATGCGAACCTTGTCCGCATTGATCACCACTACGTGATCCCCCGAATCCAGGTACGGCGTAAAACTCGGCTTATCTTTCCCCATCAGCATCCGCGCAATCTTCGTCGCGAGACGCCCCAACACCTGGTTTGTCGCGTCCACCACAAACCAGTTCGCGCCCACTTTCAGCGCTTCTGCTTCTTCTCCCTTAGCTACGTACGTCCTCATTGCCGTCAGCCACACCTTTCCCTATAGAGACAAACGCTAATCTTAAAGTACCTCCCCGCTCCTGTCAACGCGATTGATTCCCGGGTAGTGACTGAAATGTGCGTTGGGGAAATTTAGCTCTTTAACTTGTTTGTTACAGCAGCCCATCCATTTGCATTGAGGTATTGTGTGAAGTCTCGAACCGGGTTTTTATAAGTGCCCTTTAGAATCTGCTTCATAGCATCGCTTCCGTCTGCCAACCCTCTTGTCTCCCAGCACTGATTGATTTCTGAGGAGGAAAGGTAGCTTTGGAGTTTTTCGCTATCAGATCCATGGATTTCTGCCATATGCCTCCGGAATTCAGCCGTGGGAATAACTACAAAATGAGGCGCATCGCTTTTGAAACCATGCAGTACAAAAACCCAAAACTCAGCCAGCGAAGAATTGAGTTTCGCTCTGTTCAATGTGAACCAACTGAGGCAGCGGAACGAGTTCCGCAGTGCGGCGGCTTTCCCCGGCAGGAAGTCTTTCCCGCTACTTTACTTGCAATGAGACGGTGCGGAGGTTTTCGCCGTCGGTAATCAGCAAGTCGATGCTGGTATCCTTGGCAGGTATCCAGACGGTCGACTTCAAATGCTGCTGAACATGTAGCCCGACTAAGTATTCTCCAGCGTGAATCGTAAACAGCGGTCTCATCGGTAAGCAGTGTAGCGCAGAAACGCGGGAGCAACGCGCCGACAAGAAACCTCGGCGCGACGAACCTCAGGCATATATACTGCACCCCTTTTCCAGGAGACGTAATGAAAATCTTATCGGCTATCGCAGCTATCCTTCTTACTTCACTCTCCCTCTCCGCCGCTCAGGCTCCCGTGCCTCCAGCCGCTCCAAAAACCACCGTTATTCACGCCGGCCATCTCATCGCTGAACCCGGCAAACCCGCCACCGTCAATCAATCCATCCTCATTCAAGACGGCAAAATCACCGCCATCAAGGACGGCTTCGTCCCCGGCGACACCGTCATCAACCTCGAAGACTCATGGGTCATGCCCGGCCTCATCGACATGCACACCCACGTCACCGGCATCCTCGACCTCACCCAGCCCATCGAACCCCTCTTCATCCACGCCTACACCGGCCGCCCCGCTCAAATCGTCCTCGACATGCTCCCCCGCGTGAAAACTCTCCTCCTCAATGGCTTCACCACCATTCGCAATCTCGGCGACCCTTCCAGCACCGTCTACGATCTTCGCGACGCCATCAACAAAGGCTACGTCACCGGCCCGCGCATCTTCGCCTGCGAACCTCAAATCGCCGTCGACGGCGGCGACTACGACGCCTCCAAATGGGGTCTGCGCCGCGACCTCGAACAGTACGTCACCAGCCGCGGCATGTGCTCCGGCGTAGTGGAATGCACCAAAGTCGTCCGCACGGAAGTTAATCGAGGCGCCGACGTCATCAAACTCCGCCAGTCCTATGCGCCCGCCTTCGACCCAAAAATCGAAATGATCGAGTCCGAGGACGAGATCAAAGCCATTATCAACACCGCTCACAAGCTCGACCGGCGGGTCGCCGTCCACGTCGTCGGCACACCCGCTTTCCTCCACATGGTCATCAGCGACGGCGCCGACACCATTGAGCATGGCCCGCTTGACGACGACTCCATCGCCATGATGAAACAACACGGCACCGCCTACACCCCCACCCTTCTCGCCGGCAAGCTCATCGACTACCGCTACGCCGATGGCGTCGCTGGCGTCGGCAAAGCCTACCGCGCAGGTGTCCCCATCATCTTTGGAACGGATCTCGGCATCTTCGGCCCCGAGCGCAGCCACGAGGAATTCGCCCTACTCGCCGCCGCCGGCGTCCCGCCCGATCAAGTCCTTCGCGCCGCCACCCTGAATGCTGCCATCGCCCTCGGCCGCGGCGACTCTCTCGGCTCCATCGCCCCAGGCAAACTCGCCGACATCATCGCCATGAAGGTCGACCCCCTCACACACATCGCCCAACTCGGCGAAACCGGTAAAGTCACCTTCGTAATGAAAGAAGGCCAAGTCTTCACCAGCAAGCCGTAATCGTCACTGCGCCAGGAATCCCTCTTCTCTGCGAAATCTGTGCTCTCTGCGATCTCTGTGTACAAAGAAACCTTCACTCCAGCGCAAGCCGATCTGCATATCCCTAAATCGTCGCCAACTGCGTCCGCCGCCCCGCCGCATACTCATTCAACGCCGCGTTCGCACTTGTAATCACACCAAGCGCATCGACAACCGCCGCAAGATCCTTGCCCCGCACCACGAAATACATCTCATCCTCGCCCAACCCCGTATAAACCCGATTCCCCATGCACCCCAAACTCAAAATCGCCCCCATCTGCATCGAAGCTGGCAGCGCCATGCACGTCGGCCGCCCCAACGCCGGTGCCCCGCTCCCTACGCCCGCCCGATTCGCCGCCTCGCTCAACAACATCGCCCCCGCAGGCTTGCACGAAAACAGCACCACATCCGGCGTCACCGGCGCCTCTCCCAGTGGTGCATACACAGTCGCGGCCGGTGTCTTCGCCAATCGCGGAATCTGTGGCACCTCTTCCGGCTTCACATACCCAAGATCAAACATCATCTTCAACGTCTGCTCCGTCTCCTTTTCCCGCTCCGGCGACAACGCTATGTTGTGCGTATACGCCCCCACTGCACAGTTGAAGTGATTCTCCGGCACCGTATAAAAGACCCGCCCAGTCGCAGCCAGCCTCCAAAAACTGCACCCCGACGGCTCCGTCCCCTCAAATTTCTTCACCCCCGCTGGCGCCTCCTCCAAAAACGCCACCCCCACAGGCCGCCGCGCCAGCTTCACTGCCCCGCCAATCCTCTCCTCCATCGCCTTCCAATCCGTCAGTCCGCTCATCAGGTCTCCTCCCCTTCACCGCGTAAACATACCACGCCACACCCGCCAAACTTGCTACTCTCACGCCCTCTTCTCCGCGTCCTCTGTGACCTCTGTGTTAAGAAAGCATCCACATGTCTCGGCGCTCCCTGGAAACATCAGACCCGGAGACATAACCCATACTGGCGTTCCTCCTAAACGTGCTCTCAATCCTGAATCAATTTCTATCCTCCCGCGAAACCACAACGGAACTTTCCCGTCAATTTGGGAGTATAGACACGGAGAGGTGCCCTTATGTCCGAACTTTGGCGCGACATCCGCTACGGCCTTCGTCTGCTCTGGAAGAGCCCGGGCTTCACGTCGGTCTCCTTGCTTGCCCTCGCCCTGGGCATTGGCGCCACCACCGCCATTTTCAGCCTCCTCTATTCCGTCCTCCTCGCCCCCCTACCCTACGTCGATAGCGACCGCATCGTCATGCTCTGGTCCCACGACAAATCCGGCGAGCGCAACGGCACTTCCCCCAGCGACCTCCTCGACTGGCAAAAGCAAGCCACCCTCTTCGACTCCATCAACGGCTGGACCGGCGAAGGCTTCACCATCTCCACTCCCGACTGGACCGAGCAAGTCCAAGCCAGCCGCGTAGCCCCAGGCTGGTTCGACCTCCTCTTCAGCCCCAAGGTCACTCTCGGCCGCCATTTCGTTGCCGACGACGCCCTCCCCGGTAACGACCACGTCGTTATCCTCAACAATAAATTCTGGCGCGACCATTTCGGCAGTGATCCCAACATCGTCGGCACCAAGCTCCGCATGAGCGGCGAACTCTATACCGTCCTCGGCGTCGCCGCTCCCAGTCCCTCCGACGTTGGCGATTCTTCCATGAACGTCCCGCTCGCCTTCAAACCCGACGAGATCAAGCGCGAGAATCACTTCCTTCTGGTTATGGGAAAACTAAAGAGCGGCGTCACTCTCGAAGCCGCCAACGCCGAAATGGCCGTCATCGCCAAGCAACTCGCGCAAACCTATCCGAAAACGAATGCCGATCTCACCATCACCGTCGAGCCTCTCAAAGACGACTTTCTTCCCAAGCCAACCCGCGTCGGCCTCTGGCTGATGATGGGGGCCGTCGGCTTCGTTCTCCTCATCGCCTGCGTCAACATCGCCAACCTTCTCCTCGCTTGGGGCACCGCTCGCCAAAAAGAAATCGCCATCCGCGCCGCGCAAGGCGCTTCCCGCGCTCGCATCTTCCGTCAATTCCTCATCGAAAGTCTTTCCCTGGCGTTGATGGGCGGCCTCCTCGGAACCCTACTCTCCGTAGGCCTCCTCCGAGGCGTAATGAGCCTCATGCCCAGAAACCAGCTCGGCATCCCTTATGAAGCCGACCCGCACCTCAATCTCCAGGTCCTCCTCTTCACCCTCGGCGCAACGCTTCTCAGCGGCGTTCTCTTCGGCTGCTTCCCAGCGTGGCATGCTGCTCGCCAGAACATCAGCGACATGCTGAAAGAAGGCGGCCGTTCCTCTTCCGCCGGTGCCAGCCACAATCGTCTCCGTCGCGTCCTCGTCGTCGCGGAATTCGCTCTCGCCTTGATCCTGGTCGCGGGTGCCGGTCTCATTCTCCGCAGCTTCTGGAACGTCACCCAAGTCGACCTCGGCATTCGCCGCGACCACGTCCTCACCTTCAGCGTTCCCATCCAGCATGAACGCACCTCCAGCGCCGCCCAAATTCGCTCCATCTATCGCCAACTCGAAGAGCGCATCGCCGCTGTCCCCGGCGTCAGGAAAATCGCCATCGCCCCTGGCCTCCCCACGAGCGGCGCCGGACGCCTCCATTTCACTATCGCCGGCCAGCCTTCCGACGACACCGACAACAACCCCAGCAAGGAACCTCTGGCCATGGTGAACACGGTCACGCCGGGCTACTACGAAACCTACGGCATTCGCCTCACCCGCGGCCGCTTTCTCGACGCTCGCGATATCGCTGGCGCTCCCCGCGTCGCCATGGTCAGCGAAAGCTTCGCCCGCCAATACCTCCGCGGCCTCGACCCGCTCTCCCAGCGCGTCAGAATGGTCGAGCTTCAGCCCGACAAAAATCCCCCCTTCGGCGCAGTCGTCGAATGGCAAATCGTTGGCGTCTTCCACGATGTTCAGTACGAAAGCCACCCATCCACCACTGGCTCCGCCGAAATCGACTTTGCTTTTGACCAGGTCCCCTGGCCCTTCACCACCATCGGCGTCCGCACCAACGGCAACCCCAGCTCCGTCACTACCGGCATCGCCGCCGCTGTCCGTTCCGTCAATCCCGACTTCCCCATGACCCGCGTCCGCACCATGGACCAGGTCATCAGCGAATCCCTCGTCACCGACCGCTTCACCGTTCTCGTCTTCGGCACGTTCGCCGTTCTTGCGCTCCTCCTGGCCGCCATCGGCATCTACGGCGTCATGACTTTCTCCGTCGCCCAGCGCTATCACGAACTCGGCGTCCGTATGGCCCTCGGCGCCGGCAACTCCCAGGTTCTTAAACTCGTCGTAGGCGAAGGCATGTGGGCCGCCCTCATCGGCATGGCCATCGGCTTCCCCGGCGTCTACTTCGTCGGCAAAACCCTCAAGGTCTTCCTCTATAACGTAGGCGCCCTCGACGTCCGCGCCCTCATCGGCGTAACTCTCGTTCTCTTCGCCTCCGCCCTCGCCGCCTGCTACATCCCAGCGCGCCGCGCCACCCGCATCGACCCTCTAGCCGCTCTACGACAGGAATAGTCGGGTACTTCTGCCTCTCTCAAGTCCATGGTCAGGCGCGTTCACCAGGCACCTGGCCGGGACATCTTCCAGGTTCAGGTTATAGTCAACGCGTGAATCCCTCTTCCGCGAATGCCGCGGTAACAAGGTCTCCACGCGGAATGACCGCCGTCGGCGTTTTCCTCTTTTTTGGGGCCATCATGGCCGCTCTTGCGGGGACTACCCTGGTCTGGCAAGGCAGCCCTCTTGACCGTGTTTGGAGCCTCAATCCGCGCGCCTACAAAGAACTTGTACCGTTCGCGAAAGCAGTGGGCATCCCCTTCCTTTTGCTTGCAGTGACCCTCGCCGTTGCGGGCATCGGTTGGTTCAAACGTCGCCGTTGGGGATGGATGTTGGCTGTGGCTCTAGTCGCGACACAAGTTTTGGGAAACTTGGTCAATATTTGGATGGCGCACTATCCTGAGGGTGGGACCGGCTTAGTGGTCGCCGGCGCACTACTCCTGTATCTGGTTCGAGCTGATGTGAAGAACGTTTTCGTGACACGATCACTCGACAGGTAAGAGCCCGCATGTCTGCTGCGCTAACTCCCAATCAGTCGGATTGTCTGAAATCGGGAATCGCGGATCGCCGCAATTCCGGGGCGCGCGTCAATCGGAACTTGTGGAAGCAAGCTGTACAGACTTTCCCCTGTACGCATTTGTGAACCGCACGCGCACCAGCCAGAAAACCAGCAAAATTAGCGGAAGTAAGGGAGAACTAAATACAAGCTTGTGCTGAAGAAAGCCGGGGACAGATGCTTCCCGACACCCACGGCCGAAAGCAATCTCAGGGGCCGGTTTGATGGCCCCAGAAAAAATGACCCTGCCGCGATGAACAGCCCAAAGCACATGCGCCGCAGATGCCGCGCGATCCGCTTTGCTCCAAAAACACCGCCGCCCACCAGCATGCGAACGTCCCCCGCAGCGGCAAGCAGACACACGGAACCATAAAAAAGTTCATTCCAACGGGAACTCCGTCTTGTGAGCTCGGTCCGCTCCGCACAACTTTCACACCACTCATCCAAGTAAAAACGCCAATCGACAATGGAATCAGTAGCGCAACCCAATCCAAACGGCTCGTTTCCCCGTCTCTGCGCCTGGCGGTCAACCATGCCGTTCCAATCAGATAGAAAGTCAGAATCCCGCCGCCGATGTTACTTGGTTGATGCCTCACGATCGCAAGGTAAACTGCTGCGACGGCCATAGTAAGCATGGATGCGACGAAGATCTTGCCCGCCAGCACATGGCGGGGAGAGCCTTTGCGGAAGATCATCGCAGCGGTCCCCGAGAGCAGCCCCACAGTCCCCGCGCAAATATGAAAAATGAGTATGGGCGAATAGGACATTGGCCCTTCCTGAAGATATAGACGAAGCCGAGGGCCCCAATATTTCACCGGATGGCCATAGACGGCCTTTTCCCCGAATAGGAGGGTCAAGTTTCCGAGTGCTGCGCTCGTTAGGACTCGAGCAAACGGATATTACGCGGCGATCAAATATTCCAGAGCATTCCTTAAGGTAGTCGTGCGGCTTCCTGCAGACACCGCTTGAAACCTGCTTTACCTCGCGACGAAATGCACCCACGGCGTTCCGATCACCAGGAACACGATCATACAAAATATTGTGGTCAGCAACCCAAGTTTGTAGAGCTCACCTTGCGTCAGGTAGCCGCTCCCAACGAAGATGACGTTTTGGCTTCCTCCCTGCGGCGTGATCGTCGAGAAGTAGCTGCTGGCGAAGAGCAGTGCAAAAGCCATCAAAGGTGCGGGAACGCCGGTCTTCACGCCAACTCCCAGGAAAACGTCGAACAGAGCCAGAATTTGCGCTGTCTGGCTGACGAACATGTAGTGCATGAATACGTACAGCACGAGGAGAACTACGTACGCAATGGGCCAGGTGATGCCTCCCAGCAGCGACGTCAGCCGCCCTCCCACGTAGCCCATGAAGCCGAGCTCGTTCAACTGGCCGCTCAATGCAAAGAGCACAGCGAGCCAGATAAAGGTAACCAGCGTGCCTCCCTGCAGGTTGATGTCGTCGAGCGTGAGCACATTCGTAGCAAGAAGCGCGCCCAGACCAGCGAAGGCCACGGCGGCGAGACTCAAGTTCAGTGTCCCGGCCATCACCCATCCTGTCACCATAAATGCAAAAGCCACCGCAACGAACCACTCGTCCCGTGTGAGCGGCCCCATGGTCCGTAAGGCGTCGCGTGCGGCCTTTGGCGCATCCGGAGTGTTGGTCACGCCGGGTGGAAACAACTTGTAAATAATGAGCGGAAGCAATGCGATCATCGTCAACACCGGAATCGATGCCGCGACGATCCACGATGCGAAGTTGATCTTCACGCCATATTGCTCCGCCAACGTGACCGCGATGGGATTTCCGGAGGTGGCGGTGAGCCACAGGGCCGACGATACGCTGAGGCTAGCCATCCCGCAGAACATCAGGTAGCCGCCCATCCGGCGGTTCTTCTCCTCGTCCGGCTTGGAACCAGAGCTTTGGGCCAGCGAAAGAATGATGGGGTAGAGCACGCCGCCACGCGCCGTATTGCTCGGAAACGCTGGCGCGATCATGGCGTCGGTGAGAAAAATGCTGTAGCCCAGCCCAAGCGTGGATCGCCCGAATACACTCACAACAAGGAGGCTGATGCGTCGTCCGAGTCCCGATTTCACTACCGCATTGGCCACGAGGAAGGCCACTACAACCAGAAGTACGCTCGCATTTGCGAATCCTGCGAAAGCCTTACCGGGATCAACCGTACGCGTAAGCACCGCGGCAGATACTGCCAACAGCGAAGCCGTCAGCAGTGGAAATGAATTCAGAATGACCGCGAATATAGCCGCTGCGAATATGGCAAAAAGATGCCAAGCCTCTTTTGTTAGTCCGGCGGGTATTGGCGAGAGCCAAATGCCGAAAGCCAGGGCGAAGGACAGGGCTTGTTTGAGCAGACTGCGGAAGCGACTCGTGGGCGCGGTCATTGGCTACGCGCTCCGCCATTCGGGGCAGCCGCCGAGTTCAACAGCGCTCGGCCCACAAGATCGACGGCCCGTCCGCTGACGGTGCCGTCCTCGGACTCAATGATGAACCGCCATTGAAACGAATACTCCCCGGTCACCCCGGCGTAACGGCCCGTCCCTCCCAGGAACTTACCCACGATGTGGTTCCCGGTTTCCACGAATTCACCTTTCAATTCGCTATAAACCTTATCGCCGTGCTCGTCCGTCCAAACACAATTGCCCTGCATGCCCACGAGGCTATCGGTTAAGCCTATGGCCTTCGCCTGGAATCCAACTCCTAGCCCGTGCTCCCCGATCAAGAGCAGCGACCCATCTAGATCGAAGATCGAAGCGCGGTGATTCGTCCCCAGGTTGAGCGTCTGCCGGGTTCCTGAAGCGGACCAGGTGCCTTCGAATGTGCGCCACTCACCTTCCGGCGGAACCCCCGGGACTGGAACTGTCGGTTGGCTGCATGCGGCCGCGAACAACAGCGTGGCAAGCACTACCCATCGTCGTCCAAAAGAAACGGCCGAGCCTTCTGGAATAAACACTTCAGCGTCTCCTCTGTCAGCTAGTCGGCCATATCTTTGGTACCGAAGCATCTGTCAAGTTCTACAGGTGCCAGTTTCGGGCGCGAGCAAATCAACCACAACTGCCTCTGCACGAAGAGAACGCCGTTGTAATTTGTAATTAGATGGTAGCATTCGGCTACAGAGCTTTACCGCCGATGCGGTCCGCTTCATGACACCAGTTCTTATCCCCTACCGGAGCCGCCTTTCTAGAAGCAAATGAGCGCACAAGAACAAACCGGCCAACGCAAATATGACAAGATCCGAGCCGTGATTCTCGATTACGGCCTCGTACTCTGCCAGCCCCCACGACAAGAACATATCGATCGCATGGCAACTGCCATTGGCGTTGATCACCAGACCTTCTGGCGTCTCTACGAACAGAATCGCGGACCCTTGGATAAGGGCGAACTCACTCCGGCCGCCTTCTGGAAGTCCCTCGCGCGCGACGCAGGTACCAAAGTCGACGCGTTCACCATCGAGCGGTTGCAAGATCTGGATATTGAAATGTGGGACACGCTCGAACAGCCCCTATTGGAATGGGTTCAGACGCTCCGATCCAATGGTTTCAAGACCGCTCTGCTATCTAATTCGGATCCTCGCTTTGTGGCTCACCTTCGAAAGAATCGCCCCTGGCTGCGCTTTTTTGACGTCTGCGTCTTTTCCGCCGAGGTGCGCCTGATCAAGCCAGACCCGGCGATCTTTCGCTACACGTTGGACAAGCTCGCCATAGAACCATCCGCCGTCCTCTTCATTGACGACCGCTTTTCCAATGTTAGCGTGGCGCAATCTTTGGGAATTGCGTCAATAAAATTCACTTCGCTTGTTCATCTGAATGGACAACTCAAAGATGCCGGCTTCTCCCACCTGGTCAGGATTCCTTGAATTCTAAGCGAGATCTTCGCGGCAAGTGGCGTGAGGTGTAGGGCTCCAGCCCAAACGAGCCCATCTGCAGCGGTCCGGCCTTTCATGCAACTTTTTTGGTTGCGCCCTCGTATCTCTCTCAACGTCAAACGTAGGAGAGACACGTGAGAAACCTGATCCAAGACATTCGTTACGGCGTCCGCATGTTGTTCAAGCAGCCAGGTTTTTCCGTGGCAGCCGTGGTGGTACTTTCGCTGGGAATTGGCGGCAGCACGGCTATGTTCAGCATCGTCGACGCACTGCTCCTGAAGCCGTTGCTGATTCACAAGGTCGAACAAATTGTGGGCTGTTTCAGCCGCGATACCCAGAAGCCGGATTCCTACCGCGCGTTCTCCTATCCAAACTACGCGGACCTGCGCGCCAACAATGTCGTCTTCAGCAACTTGGCGGCACACAACCTCGCGCTCGTCGGCATTGCCGAAGGCGACAGCACGCGCCGGGTATTCTCTGACATCGTGTCCGCAAATTATTTTGAAACGCTCGGCGTCCCGTTGTTCCGCGGCCGGGCCTTCACTCTCGAAGAAGAACAACCTGGCAGCGGCATCCCCAGCCTGATCGTTAGCTATTCCTACTGGAGAAAGACCGGAGCGGATCCGGATCTGCTCGGCAAAACGCGCCAGATTAATGGTCACATCTTTACCGTCGTTGGCATCACCGCCAAGGGCTTCACGGGGATGCACGCCATGATTAGCCCTGAACTCTACTTGCCTTTGGGCATGTACGAATCGATGATGAACGATTTCGAGGGCCACGGCCAGCAGCTCGCCTCGCGGAATAATCATGTACTGATCCTCATCGGACGGCTGCGGGAAGGAATGACGCAACAGGCCGCCGACGCTTCGCTTGCGGTCCTCGCGGACCGCATGGCCAATGCCTATCCCGGAGAGAACAAAGACCAGACTTTCATGGTCCACTCCCTCTCGCGCAACACCGTATCCACAAGCCCTCCCACCGGCAACGAAGCGGCCTTTCCGGCGATTCTCGTCATTTCCATGGCCGGCATCGTTCTGCTGATTGCGTCGCTGAACGTCGCCAACATGATGTTGGTTCGCGGAGCCGCGCGCCGCAAAGAAATCGCCATCCGTCAAGCGCTCGGTGCAAAGCGCGGAAGCATCCTGCAGCAATTGCTGGTCGAAGGGCTGGTCCTGGCATTAATTGGCGGTGCGGCAGGCCTCGCGTTAGCCGCTGCTGGCACTTCCGTCTTGATGCATTCGCTGGCCCGGTTGGCGCCCATCGATCTGGTGTACACGGCTGTGCCGGACTTGCGTGTGTTGCTGGCTACCACGGGATTCTGCGTGTTCAGCGCACTCATCTTCAGCCTCGGACCAGCCCGCAGCTTTTCCAAGTCAAGCATAGTTACCACTCTTAAGAGCGGTGAGACTCTCGAGAAAGTGCGCATTGGCAGGGCCGCGCTTTCTCCGCGCAATTTATTGGTCGTCGGGCAAATCGCTCTTTCTTTGACGCTTCTCACGGCCGCGGGCTTGTTCATCCGCAGCGCAAGAACGACGCAGAACGTGCAACCGGGCTTTCGCATCGAGAATTCCGCGCTGATCGAAGTGGACCCGAGCCTCGCCGGATATGACGAAGCGCATGGCCGCCAGCTCTTCCGCGCCGTTCTTGACCGCCTTCGTGCGGTTCCTGGCGTGGAGTCGGCCAGCATGGCAGCCACCGTTCCCTTCGGCATGGTTTCCTTAGGTCGGAACATTCAGCGCTCGAGCGATGCTCCCTCGGGTAACTCCGATCGTTCCAATCAATCCGACGGCATCTCCTGTCGCTTCAATCTTGTAAGCGAAGACTATTTCACGACGCTGGGCATCCCGCTGCTTCAGGGACGCCCTTTCCGCCAAGTTGAAATCGAGAAGGCGAAAGCAGACCCCGTGGTGGTCTTGGACCAATTGGCAGCCGAGCGGCTATGGCCTGTTGGCCATGCCCTTGGGCAGCACATCCGGCTCCTTTCAAACAGTACGTCCGGCGGCAGCCGCGATGCTGAGGTCGTCGGGATCGTGGCCCCCGTTCAAGAGAACGTGTTTGGCGAGGGCCTGGAACCTCACGTTTACGTGCCCTTCGGCCAGGAATACCAGGCCGACATGACGTTCCATCTGAAGACCGCGTCGCAAGACCCGCATTTTCTCGAGACGCTGCGCCGCGAAGTCAGTGCTGTGGACAGTCGCCTGCCCGTGCTCGAGTTGAAAACCCTCAGCAATCACATGGAAGCCAGTTTTGATTTTTGGGTCGTGCGTACCGCCGCCCGCATGTTCTCGATTTTCGGCTCGGTCGCGGTGGTGCTGGCCATGGTCGGCTTGTACGGCCTCCGCGCTTACACCGTCGCCCGCCGCACTCGCGAGATTGGAATTCGCCTGGCTCTCGGCGCCAAACCCGGCGATGCCCAGCGCATGATTTTGCGGGAAGGCTTGGTGATCACATCCATGGGAGTCCTTGCTGGCCTCACTCTGTCTCTTCTTGCCGGCAAGCTCCTCGCCAGCGTCCTTTACAAAGTTAGCGGTGTGGATCCGCTGGTCTTCCTCACCGCCACTGCTGTCCTTGGCGGAGTCTCCCTTCTCGCCTGTTATCTGCCGGCGTTGCGCGCCTCACGCGTCGACCCCATGGTCGCTCTGCGCTACGAGTAGTCCCCACTCACAGAGTCGCAAAGCACGACCGGCCTATCAAGTTGTGCTGATCTAACGCTCGGTTTGCCGGGCTTCTAGCACCGGCTGCGTTTTGGGATTACGAGCTTTCTCCAGTTCGTGCGCGAGCCCAGTAAGGTCGAATTGTGTTGTCACGCCCGGCTCGACTTCCAGGAGCATCGTCTTGTGCTTCATCATTTCTTGGATAAGGAGTAGGTCACCCCCAACAGAACCACCTGCGGGCGCATTCTGCGCTGGTCCAATAGGAGCGTCTCCTTCGGCGGGGTAGGACCACAAGACGCTGTATAGGTTCTCCGTGGCAAACCCCAGCTCGTCCCACTCGATGCGTTTCTCCTGTCCGTCCTCAAATTTCACGCGGAGATACATCAACTTGCCTTTCGCTGGCTGCTGACGGACAGACTCCCAATGCGCGTGCCTGACGAAAGACAGGAAAGAACTCGTTCCCTTCTCGAGGATAACCAAATCAAATTTGCCGTCTAACGAGATGCTCTTCAGTGCAACCGCGTTTCCGATGGTTTCTTTGACATTTTCAGCGCGCCAGGCTTGCTGATTCGCGCGCTCGACCGGCGGTATGGGAAGCGCGGCCGCTGGCTCAACAGCGGGAGACGGATTTGCTGCTGCAGCCCCTGCCGGCGCTACCGCCGCTGCTCTCTCGGAGACGCCTTTCTGGGAAATTCCTGAGCAACCGATAATGGTACATAGGATGCCGGTGGATACCAATAAAAAGGCCTTTTTCATGCTTGCCTCCTCACAGAGTGTTCGTAGTGGGTCTCGCACAATGTTCTTAAGTTTGAGGTTCTTTCGGCAACCCTTGAATAGCCCGAACGTACAGGTGTGCTCATCGGCATACTGTTAGGTGTCGCACCGCCGGCCACCTCATCGACAACCGGGCCTCTGCGTTCCCTCCCCTACTGTCAGTTTTGCCGGTGGGGGCGGACCTCCCGCGGGCTCATGATCGATCCACCCATGACCGAATCGCACCTCGATGCAAACCGGTTCACGGTATCAGGAACAAACAAAACGGCTGAACTATCGTTCGATTCTTGATGGAAGAAAAAATCGCGGCGTAGTGAGGAGCCCCATTATGCTTGGAAGACGCATGGCACTCAGTTTTCTGCTCTGTATTAGCGTGCTTCATCCGTCAGGTACTGCCGTCGCACAAGATGTGAAATCTACTTTTGACAAATCCGTGGATTTCAAGAAATACAAGAAATATACATGGGGAGCAAACTACCTGCTCACTCGCCAGACTAAAGAAGATCAGGAACGCATCAATATGGCGATCATCGATTCCATTAACCGGAACCTGCAAGCCAGCGGTTTCGTGGAAGATGATAAGAATCCAGACTTCAGGATTATCTATGAAGCCGGAGGGCTTCCCAAAGCCGACGTCGGCGCGCAACGGGACTTGTACGCCGCGGACCTGCCTGCCTACGCGTGGGGCAACCTCGGTGGAATCTCCTCGGACACCTGGGCCTATAGTCTGGCGAAAATGCAGATTACCGTGACCGATGCTGCAACGAAGAGCACCCTTTGGCAGGCGATGGCTTCACAGAAGATTCGAGATCCCGAAAAATTCGCCGAGAAGCTCAAAGAGAATGTGGACAAATTCATACAAAAAGCCATGAAGAGTTTTCCCCCGAAAAAGTAATCCCGTATCGTCCGGCACATGCGTCCATATAAGATAAGCCAGCGGCCTTTAGAACGCTCGCTAGCTCTCCATTAAATGGTGTTGCACTGGCCGGCAGACCTGCCCCGGTTTACCGGACATCTGCCCCCTGCTCTCTCTGTCCTCCTACCCCATCCTTGCTCTGGAGCAACGACCTCGCGCAGTCCGTCATTCTACGATTCAGGTCAGACTCCTCGAATTTCTATCGGACTTGAGTCGGTCCGTGCGCAATGCAATTACCGCAAGGGCTTCAAACGCATTCCCAAAATTTGCGTTTCCCCTGAGGCCCAGGACGATCCTAAGGAGCAGTGCAAGATGATTGGCACAGTAAAATGGTTTAACAATGCGAAGGGATATGGCTTTATCGGGCGGGATGATGGTCCGGACGTTTTCGTCCACTACACGGCAATTCAAGGCGAAGGGTATCGTACCTTGGACGAAGGAGTCATGGTCGAATTTGAGATTGTACAGGGCCCAAAGGGTCCTCAGGCGGCCAACGTAGTCAAGCAGATGCAATAAACCATTTTCGCTCGGCTGCACAAAATCCCTAATCCCATTAGAACCTGCCCGGATCAGAGGCGGTGCCCGGTTTCTGGACTGCCGCAAATGTGCTTCCCGCGGCCGGAATGCGCATCTGCCTCTGCACGCCTCCAAGGAACTCTTGCGCGTCAACGAGGGCGCTTATGACTCGACCGAGCACATCAACGCCATCCTTTCCAACGTCGTCGAACTCCTCGCAAAGGCCCGCATCTCCCCTCGCCGCGCTTCCGTCATCACCTTTGCTCTCAGCCTCATGCTGCGCAGTGTCATCGTCGTCGACCGTCAACATGCTGACTCGCGTCCGCAGATCATTCTCGACGCCCCGCGCCCCATCCGCGACGCCGTCGCACCTGCCGCTGCGGCAACTGACCTCCACCCATAACCATGCTCGCAGCAACCACCTGGAGGGGCACGATTCATCGTGCCCTTCCGATCCGTTCGCCGAACCCCCAACCATTGCCTCCGCATCCAGGTCTCTCCTCCGCGCCGTTGACCTGCCACCGCGCCGCCTATATCATCCGCGCATCCCAAATTCAGCTCCGCCGGAGAGACTCACTATGTTGAAACGTCCGAAATACGTCTTTGCGAACTTCGTCGCGGTGATCGCCCTGTTGCTACTGCTCGCCGCGCCGTCTTTGTTGCACGCGCAGCAGCCAGCCATCAACCCTGACGTCTACGGCCAGCTCAAATATCGCTACATCGGCCCCGAAGGCAATCGCGCCACCTCGGTCGCCGGAATTCCCGGCAAACCAAATATCTGGTACGTCGGCGCAGCCTCCGGCGGCATTTTCAAAAGCACCGATGGCGGTATTCACTGGGATCCCATCTTCGACTCGGAACCCGTGGCCTCCATCGGCTCGCTCGCCGTCGCCCCCAGCGATCCGAACATCGTTTGGGCCGGAACCGGCGAATCTTTCATCCGCAGCCACATCTCCGTCGGACAAGGGATCTACAAATCCGTGGACGCCGGCAAAACCTGGTCGCTCATGGGATTGGAAAAGGCCGGCCGCATCGGCCGCGTCGAGATTGACCCGCGCAATCCAGACGTCGTCCTGGCCTGCGTTCTCGGCCACGCCTACGGGCCCCAGCCGGAGCGCGGCGTATTCCGCACCGCCGACGGCGGCAAGACCTGGGACAAAGTTCTCTTCGTCGACGAAAACACCGGCTGCTCCGACATGGGCATGGATCCCAACAATCCGCGCATCCTCTTCGCAGGTATGTGGCAAATCGAAATTCACACTTGGGGCCGCACCAGCGGCGGGCCCGGCAGCGGCTTGTTCAAATCCACCGACGGCGGCCTCACCTGGAAGCGTCTCGAAGGTCATGGCCTGCCGCATTCTCCGGTGGGCAGAATTGCTGTCCGCGTCGCCAAAAAAGATTCCAACCGCGTCTACGCCGAAATTGAAACCGGCGATGGCGTCCCTCAGTTGAATAGTCCGGGGCAGCTCGGCGAACTTTGGCGTTCCGATAACGGCGGCGAGAGCTGGGAAATGGTCAACTCCGACCGCCAACTCCGCGGCCGCACCCATTACTACACCCGCACAGAAATTGCTCCCGACAACGAGAACGAAGTCTTCTTCTTCTCCGCTTCCTTTTCGCGCACGCTTGATGGCGGCAAAACACTCACCAAGATGCCCGCCGATCCCGGCGGCGACAATCACGAGATGTGGATCGATCCCACGGACGGGGATCGCATGGCCGTGGTCAATGATGGCGGTGTGAATATTTCCGTCAACCGCGGCCACACCTGGAACCATGTCAACTTGCCCATCGCCCAGATCTATCATGTCACCGTGGACGACCAGATTCCTTACTTCGTTTACGGCAACCGCCAGGACGGTCCATCGTGGCGCGGCCCCAGCAACAGCCTGCAGTTCGGCGGCTTCGGGGGAAACAGCATTCCTCGCGGCGCGTGGCACTCCGTCGCCGGAGGCGAGAGCGGTTTCGCTATGCCCGATCCCGTGGACAACAACATCATCTGGTCTACGGGCACCGGCTCCGGCAGCATCGGCGGCACCGTCACTCGCTTCGACGAGCGCACGCACCAGGACCGCGAAGTGGAAGTCTGGCCCGACTATGTCGCTGGCGCGCCGGCAGCCGATGTGAAATACCGCTTCAACTGGGAATTCCCCATCGCCATTTCTCCCTTTGACCACAACAAAGTCTACGTCGGCAGCCAGTTTGTCCACGTCACCACCGACGGCGGCAATAGCTGGCAAATCATCAGCCCGGATCTGACGCTCAACGACAAAAGCCGCCAGCAGATTTCCGGCGGACTCACTCCCGACAACATCGGCGTGGAATATGCCGGAGTGATTTTCGCTCTGACGGAATCCTCCAAAGAGGCCGGCCTCATCTGGGTGGGCACCAACGACGGACAAATATCCGTAACCCGCGATGGTGGAAAAAACTGGACCAACGTCACAAAGAATCTTCCCGGCTTACCCGCGTGGGGCACCGTTGACAACATCGAAGCCTCGCGTTTCGATGCGGGCACCGCCTACCTCACGGTCGACGGCCACCAGGTTAACTTCCGCGACCCCTATGTTTACAAGACCACCGACTACGGCAAAACCTGGTCGTTGATCACCGCCGGCATTCCTCACAACATGCTCAGCTACGCGCATTGTGTTCGTGAAGATCCCGTCCGCAAGGGACTCCTCTATCTCGGCACCGAAGGCGGGCTGTACGTTTCCTTCGACGACGGCAAGAACTGGCAGCCGCTCCAAGCTGGCCTGCCGCACGCGCCGGTTTATTGGCTCACTGTTCAGGAAAGATTCCACGATCTCGCGGTGGCCACCTACGGCCGCGGCTTCTGGATCCTCGACGACATCACCGCACTCGAACAGTTAACGCCGGACGTCGCCGCGGCCAAAGCGCATCTCTTCGCACCGCGCGACGCATATCGCTTTAAGGAAGTGGTGCAGGCTGCTGCGGTCGAATACGACCCCACCACGGGAAAAAATCCCTCGTATGGAGCGCCTATTAATTTCTATCTCAAGGCAAACCTGGGCGAGAAGGACGTCGCCAAGCTGACCATCACCGACGCTGCTGGCAAAAAAGTGCGCGAGATCGAATGCCACGGCCCGAAGCCCGGCGCCGCGGAAGCTAAAAAGCCCGAGGACGATGATCCCGATCCGGAACCGCCGCCTTGCGAAGTCAAGGCCGGCATCAACCGCGTCTGGTGGGATCTTCGCTCTGAACGCAGCGCACAAATTCGCTTGAGGACCACGCCGCTCTACGCGCCGGATGTTCCGTTCGGACCGGAAGGCTGGCGCAAGCCGCCCGCTGTCGGGCGGTTGTCGGTCCTGGTCCTGCCGGGAACTTACACAGTCACGCTGACAGTGGGAGAAGATAAATTCACGCAGAAGCTCACTGTGCTGAAGGATCCCCATACCACCGGCTCGGAGAGCGACATTCAGGCGCAGACCCGCGTACAAACCGCGCTTTACGACGAGATGAACGCCACGGCGGCCACAGTGAACCAGATCGAGTCGCTCCGCGCTCAGCTCGTTTCCCTGGGGAAAGAGCTCGGCACCGACGAGGCTATGAAGCCAATGCGCAAAGCCTCTGACGATCTCGGCGAAAAGCTCGCCGCCATCGAGGGAACTCTACTTCAGCTCAAGTTGACTGGCCGCGGCCAGGACGATTGCCGCTGGTCGCCGATGCTTCTGCAGAAGGTGGCCTACCTTTCCAACCAACTGGACAGCAGTGCGGATTTTCCGCCCACCACGCAGCAGGCCGCCGTGCAGGATGAGTTGAAGCAACGCGGCGACAAAGCAGCGCAGGACTTTCAGCAGTTGGTACGGAAAGACCTCGCCGCGTTCAACGCCATGCTGCAGGCTCAGCACATCAGCAACATCTATCTCAAGACGCCGTAACGCACGGGGATTTGAGCCAATAAATTCGAGCGCGCCGTTGGTTCTCGGTACCGGCGGCACGGGCGGAGGGCAACTCAACAGCGCGTCGCCCGGCCAGCCAGCTAGCCTTCCACGTGCGGTAGAAACTTTGGCGCCTTGCGGAACTTGGTGGACTGCTCAAACGCGTAAGCCAGCTTGATCAAAATTGGCTCGCTCCAGGCGCGCCCAAAAAACGAAATCCCCACCGGCATGCCATAGCTGAATCCGGCAACGACGTTCACGTTGGGATACCCGGCCACGGCGGCAAATTCGGAGCTGCCTCCGCCAAAGGAGTCGCCGTTCACAATGTCCGTCAGCCACGCTGGACCTCCCGTCGGCGCAACGATGGCATCCAGTTTGTTTTTATCCATCGCGGCATCGATTCCCTGTTTGCCGGCCAGCTCATGATTTTTCGCAATGGCATCGATATATTCCTGCGTCGTCAGCGGCCCTTTTTCTTCGGCCTTCAGGAAGTTTTCTTGTCCAAAATACGGCATTTCCTTAGACACATTTTTTCCGTTGAATTCGATAATTTCCTTCAACGTCTTCACCGGAGTATTCGGCCCGAGCCACGCAAGGTACGCGTTCAAATCCGCTTTTAGCTCATACATGAAACCTAAAAATTCCGTTTCACCAAATTTCCCGTAGGTCTCGATCTCCAGGGGATCCACCAGCGTCGCTCCTTGCTTTTTCATTACCTCCAGCGCCGCCTCCATCAATTTGTCCACTGCCGGATTGAACCCAAACGCTTTCCGCAAAACGCCGATGCGTGCTCCCTTTAATCCATCGGCATTCAAAAATTGCGCGTAATCCGTGAACGATTTTCCGCTGCTCGCCTCCGTCGCTTTGTCGTCGGGATCAACGCCCGTCAACGCTCCGAGCAGAATCGCAGCGTCGCGCACCGTGCGGCACATCGGGCCGGCGGTATCTTGGGTATGCGAAATCGGAATGATATGGCTGCGGCTCACCAGTCCAATCGTCGGCTTGATTCCCGCGAGTCCATTTGCGGAAGAGGGGCACACGATCGAACCATCCGTCTCCGTTCCGATTCCGATTGCAGCGAGGTTCGCGGAAATTCCTGCGCCGGTTCCTGAACTCGAGCCGCACGGATTTCTGTCGAGCGAGTATGGGTTTTTCGTTTGTCCGCCGCGCCCGCTCCATCCGCTGATGGAATGGTTCGAGCGAATATTTGCCCATTCGCTCAAATTTGTTTTTCCCAAAATCACCGCGCCGGCGTCGCGCAATTTTTTCACGATGAACGCATCCGCCGGCGGCTTCGAGCCAACGAGCGCGAGCGATCCCGCCGTTGTTTGCATGCGGTCCGCCGTCGCGACGTTGTCCTTGATCAAAACCGGAATGCCATGCAGCGGCCCGCGCGGCCCTTTTTCTTTTCGTTCTTTGTCGAGTGTTTCCGCAATTTGCAACGCATCCGGATTGATTTCAATGACGCTGTTGACGCGCGGCCCGCTCTTGTCAATCGCCGCGATGCGAGCCAGATATTTTTCCGCAATCGATCGCGCGCTGTACTTTCCGGATTTCATTCCGTCTTGCAATTCGCCAATCGTAATTTCGTCCAACTCGAACGTTGCCACCGGAGCGGGCTCGGCCGCAGCCACGTTCTCACGCGACGCGCCAAACGCCGGCTGCAATACCGGTCCAGCCGCAGCGGCAGCTCCGCCGAGCAAGCTCGCCTGCAAAAATTTCCGCCGTCCGGTGTTCCGAGCCTCCCGCTTCGCGGCCGGATCCTGCGCGGACTCCGCCGTTCTCAAATCCGCGGTTACAAGTTTCTCTCTGGTGTCTTTTTTCATTTTCAATTTCCCCCACCCTCTCGCTCGCTTGCGAAGAGCAGAGATAGTACGCCAATCGCCTCATTTCGTGCGCTGAAAATCAGGCCTCTCCTCGGGTTTCCACCAAGGCAACACGATGAGAAAAAGTTTTCCCATTCTCCCGTTTTCTAGATACACTCCTTCTTACGCGGAGTCCCCCCGTAGTTGTAGTCGGTTTGCCCATGCTGCTGACTGCCCCAAACGGCCCTATGTCCTTGCAGCCGCGTCACCCAGGCTCGCGGAGAATTTCGCGCGATCGCGCATTTGCGGCTCCCGCAATTCTTATTTTCGCGTTTGCGACTTTTGGCGCTACGATTTCCCGCGCACAGGATCAGCAAGATCCCCAAAGCGAGCAAGAGCAAAGTGTCGCGGAAGCCGCGCGAAAGGAACGCGCTCGCAAAGAGGAATTACAAAAACGCGCCAAGCATGTTTACACCGAAGAGGATCTCAAGCATCCGAACATTCTGACTCCGGAAGATCGCGCACAAGTTGAAGCCAAGCGAAACGAATGCGCGCAGAATAATAATTGTTCGCCCGCCGATGCGCAAAATTCTCCGGCGACTCTCGACGCGAATTCTCCGGCGACCGGAACTTCTCCTGCAAAGGAAACTTCTCTTGGCGAGGTCGCTCGCCAGCTTCGCAAACAAAAAGAATTGGAAGCGCTGAAACCGAAACAGACCGAACCGTTCCATCTTCCAATCGAAACTCCCGCGCTCGCGTCTCCGATTTTGCCGGAACGTCCCGCGGTTCGTCCTCCGGCGCAACCGGTTCTTCGTTCCAAAACATCTTCGCCGAAATCCTCTTCAAATGTTTTCCGTCGCGATCCTTTCTCCGCGGTTCCGGTTCCAGCTCGTCCAGAAATTCGCCGGCCGGAAGTTCATCCAGCCGTTCGCGAAGATGTTCGTCCCGCGAGTCAGCCAAATGTGGGCGGAAGCGTTGTTCCAAAATCGGATGCCGGCGTTCAACCAAAAGGCAGCGGCGCCCGTCCCAATGTTCGTGAAGAGATCGTCCCGGCTGTTCGTCCCGACTTTTCTAAAGTCGTCCGCCCTACATATCACGCTCATCGCCCGCTAGCGTTTCCACCGCAACCCAAATTTTTCTTCCGCCCCGAGCTGCCAAGTTTGCACTTTCGACCGATGCAACCCGCCGCGCCGGTCGTCCCCGTACAACCCGCCGCGGTAGTCGCCGATCCAGTTCAACCGGTGGCCACGGAGCGCACGATCAGCGTCAAGTCCGGCGATTCTCTCTGGAAGCTGGCACAACAAAATCTGGGACGCGGCAATCGGTGGCACGAACTCCTCGCCGTCAATCCGAGCATCGCCGACCCCAACCAAATCCGGGCCGGAACGAATCTTGTTCTACCCGCAGCGGCTGCCGCGGGTGTGGATCGGAGCACCAGATCTGACGCCGCCCATACGATTAAGGTGCACAAGGGCGACACGCTGTGGACTCTGGCCAAGTCCAACCTGGGCCGTTCCTCTGCGTGGCCCTGCCTCGCCTCCGCCAACCCTTCCCTGCGCGACCCCAACCATATCTACGAAAACCAGGAGCTTTTCATCCCGGCAGGCTGCAGACCCTAGACGACCTTTCGGAATCCTTTCCCACCGATTCGTCTCGCGCAACGTCTTTCCCGTCACTCCAAATATGTAAAGCAGTTATAGGCGAGATACGGTATTCGATAGTAGCCTTCAAAATTTCATATCGCTCAACCCATCCTTATCTCACCTTAGGCCGTTAATTCAAGCTAATCAACAGAAAACAATGGCTTTAACATCCACGATGATTCCGTGTCTTCTGGTCATAAGATTGCGTTACCGCCAGTACCGCCGTGAAACTTAAGAATTGCGTATTGGGTTCCCATTCTGACTCGATGGAGCCGATGGCAAAGGAGAAACACTTTTGGGGGTCGCAAGTAGAGTGGGCTGGACCGCAAAGGGAACGTCGATAAATGAATCAGAACTGCGCGTTAAGAAAAATCTGAGGAGGATTTAAAAATGGAAGTTGCAAGTAGAGGCTTTTTCCCGGTTCGCACTGTTTGGCTGGAGCTGGCCCTGTTTTTGTTTTCCTTTGCGTGCTGCGGTCTGGCGCACGCACAATCCACCGCATCACTGAACGGCACGGTCACCGATTCCACAGGCGCGACGGTTCCCAACGCCCAAGTCGTCGCGAAGAATCAGGCGACAGGGGTTGAATCCAGCACACACACCGACAACGCTGGGGCTTACTCTTTCCCGTCGCTTCCGATTGGGATTTATCGCATTGAAGTCACTGCTGCCAGCTTCCAGAAGTCGGTTTTGACGGACTTGAAGCTCGACGTGGCGACAGCAATTACGCAGAACATCCAGCTGAAAATCGGGGAAGTTTCCGAAAGCGTTTTGATCACCGCCGAGCCAGCTCTGGTGGAAACGTCCACGACGAGTCTTGGACAGGTGATCGACGAAAAGACCGTACAAGAGATTCCGCTGAATGGGCGGCACTTCGTGGATCTGAGTCTACTTACTCCGGGCACAATCACTCCGCCGCAAAATGGATTTCTGACAGCGCCGCTGCGCGGGCAAGGATCGTTTGGCATAAACACGGCGGGACAACGAGAGGACACAACAAACTGGCTGGTGAACGGAATCAATTTGAACGATCCGGTACAGAACCAGGTGACGTTCCAGCCGCCGATTGATACGCTCGCGGAATACAAAATCGACAACGCGTCCTTCCCGGCCCAGTACGGGCGCAACTCCGGGGCGATTGTAAACCTGGCCACGCGCTCCGGTGCGAACGAATACCACGGAGAGCTGTTCGAATTCTTTCGCAACAACGACCTTGATGCGCGTAACTTCTTCAATCCCATTCACGACTCCAAAGGCAACTTCCTGGCCCAGAACCCTTTTAAGCGGAATGATTTTGGCGGCGCGTTCGGCGGACCGATCAAAAAGAACAAACTCTTTTTCTTCCTCGCCTACGAAGGGCTTCGCCAGCGACAGGGACTGGCCCTCTCGAGCACAGTTCCGAGTCCGGCACAAATTGCAACGGTGACTTCGACGGCTGTAAAGGAGTTGCTGGCTTTGGTCCCCGCAGCCAACCTGGTTGGTACGGGCACGGCTGGCGTCCCCAGCACGTTCAATTTGTTCAGCGGTTCGACAGCTGCGAACGTGTCGTTGAACCAGGGTTCGGCAGATATTGACTACGATATTTCGGACAAGGATCGGCTGCACGGGTATTTCGTGATTCAAAAGGATCATCGCCAGGAGCCGACGCAAGGCGCGAATCTTCCAGGGTTTGGTGATACTCGATCCGGTTTGCGCCATCTCGCGACCGTTAGCGAGGACCATGTTTTCGGCCCGTCGCTGACGAACACGGTGCGGCTCGGATACAACCGTATTCACCTTACCTTTACGCCGACGGCGCTGGATCCCGCGGATTTCGACATCACTCTGCCGAGCGGAGCACCGGTAGGCGTGGGCCTACCCAACATTCTCGTTTCTGGGGCAATGTCTTTTGGAGGTCCTCAGGGAGAGCCCCAGGGGCGCGGCGATACCACTGTCGTACTCAATGACACATTGAGCTGGTTGAAGGGCAGACACTCCTTCTCGTTTGGAGGAGAAATCCGGCGGGCTTATAACAACAACATCGCGGAGAACATTGGAAGTTTCTCGTTTCCGACGCTGGCAAGCTTTCTTGCGGACAGCGCTACCAACTTTACCGTTTTGCTGGGCGCGGGTAACGACAAAATCCTGGAGCCTTCTTATGCAGGATTTGCCCAAGACAGTTTCAAGTGGAAACCCAATTTCACGTTTAACATCGGGCTGCGTTACGAATGGAACTCGACACCGTCAGAGGCCGCAGGCCGCTTTACCAACTTCGACACCACGACGGGAAACCTGATTCCGGCGAGCCAGCCTTTCCACACAAACAACAAGAACTTCGAGCCGCGGGTGGGCTTCGCGTGGGATCCTTTCAAGAATGGCAAGACATCGGTGCGGGCTGCCTATTCCATCACAACGCAAGATCCCACCACCAACATCGTTTCGGGCTTGAGCGGAAACCCGCCCTTCGCCCTGCCGATCAACGTGGCCGCGGCGAGCATTACGCTGGAGAACCCGGCTGCGGCCATAACTCGAGTCAGCCTGGGGCCGAGCTCCATCAATCCATACTTTAACAATATGTACGCACAAGATTGGAACCTCACCATCGAGCGCCAACTGACTGCCAGCATGGGACTGACGGTGGCCTACGTAGGCGTCAAAGGGACGCATCTTCAGATCGCTGAAAACGTGAATCAGCCGTTGGTTACCAATGGCTTCTATGGAACTACGCGGCCATTTCTAACGCTGCCGCTGACGAGTCCCATCTTACCGGCTCAATGCGCAGCGCCGAATCCGACTTGCACGTTCGGAAACATCAGCCAAATCAATAGTCCCGGCAATTCGAATTACAATGCGCTGTGGGCGACACTGAACAAACACTTTTCGCACGGCTTCGAGTTCCTGGCTTCCTACACGTACTCGAAGTCATTTGACTACAGTTCCGTTAGTTCCGGCGACGCGGTTCCTCTGCAGAACGCGTATAACCCGCGCGGCGATTATGGCCCGTCGGAATTCGATGTCCGCAACCGCTTCGTTCTGAGCGGTTTCTACGAATTGCCCTTTAAAAAGAACCGGCTGGTGTCGGGCTGGCAGGTGGGCATCGTGACGCAAGCACAGAGCGGCAGTCCGATTACGCCCTTGCTTTCGATTAACACGGGGACGGGGACTACCCTCACCGTGCGGCCCAATCAGCTGCAACACGTAGGCGTAACCGGAAACCCGTTCCAGTTCTACACCAACCCCACGATCTGCGAGCCGTTTAATGGAACACCTACGGGATCAGCTCCCGCGATCCCTGCGTGCGCTACAACGGCTAACGCGGCTTTTGCGGTTCCTTGCACATTCAGTGCGGTGCCGACGACGCCTGGAAAGAACAATTATCCAGTGATCCCAGGTTCTTGCACTCCGGGGAACATTCAGCGAGATGCGTTGCAGGGCCCAGACTTCGTGAATACGGACTTCTCGATCGTCAAGAACACGAAGATCACGGAAAGATTCAACCTGCAATTCCGGACAGAGTTGTTCGACATTTTCAACCATCCCAACTTTGGCAACCCCAACAATACTGTCACCGCTAGCTCGTTCGGACAGATTTTGAGCACGCGGTTTCCGGCGGGTGATTTCGGTTCTGCCCGGGAGATCCAGTTCGCGTTGAAGTTAACCTTCTAACTGGTCTCGAAGAGTGTCCCAAGAGGGGCGTTCGCCACGACGGGCGCCCCTTTTGGCGTTTCATCGGATGCGGGGCATGGGAAGGTTGTTCTTGGTGCCTGTACTTTGGGTCAATGTGAAGTCTGGAATAATTCGGTTACAATGAAAAGATTGAAGATTGGCCAAAAGGACTTCGCGTGATTCACCGCAACGTTTTTCACAATGAGAGCCTGCTACCGATTGAAAAGGTCCGACTTTCGCCGGGCCAGGCTGGACTGATTTGCGGGTGGGGGCTGTTCACTACCTTGCGCATTTTTCACGGCGAGGCTTTTGCGTACGAGCGGCACTGGCGGCGGCTGGAAAAAGATGCGGCGATCATTCATCTGCCGATGCCATACAGCTCAGCGAAGGTTCGATTGAATCTGCATGAAGTGATTCGCGCGAACAAGGTGTCGGAAGGCGCGGCGCGCATTTATCTGGTGTACAACCAGGTGGGATTCTGGCAGAGCGACGAAAAACATCCGGAAGTGGACTTGATTATTTACACGGCGCCCCTGCCGCAATATCACGAGCCGGTGCGGCTGGCGCTGCGCACACAGGGGCGACATGCGGCTTCGCCGCTCGCGGGAGTGAAGACAACATCTTGGCTGCAAAATGTGTGGGCGGTGGCGGAAGCGCAAAAAGAAGGATTCGACGAAGTGGCGCTGCTGAACGAGCGCGGGGAAGTTGCGGAATGCACGGCGGCAAATATTTTCGCGGTGAAGAACGGAAAAGTTTTCACGCCGCCTTTGAATTCCGGGTGCCTGGAAGGCGTCACGCGCGGGATACTTTTTGAAATCGCGCCGGAAGCAGGAGTGCCGGTGATCGAGCAGATGCTGCGGCCGGAGGATCTTTACTCGGCGGATGAAGTTTTTATTTCGTCGACGAACCGGAATTTGATTGGCGTCGGAGAGATCAACGGGAACAAGATCGCGGCCGCGCCTGGGCCGGTGACACAGCAGCTGAACGATTTGTTCGACGCGTATGTAGCGGAATATGTGACGCGGAGGCTGGCGGCGGCCTCGCACTGAGGAAGTAGAGGAAGTAAAGGACGTAAAGGAAGTAGAGGATGGCCGGCGCGGCCGCGCCGGTCCGGGATTGATTCCAACCTAGAAGTTACTTCGCTCAACAGGGCACATTGGAGCGTTTTTCAGGTGGAGAACGTGAAACGTTCTTCGACCTGGAGCGTCATGTAACTTGCTGGCTTTCTCTTGATAGTCGAGAGGAGGGGTGTATACTTCTCTAGATTCTCTAGAGGAGGGTGGGGGAGGATGGACGCGGCTGAGTACAAGGGACAAACGCAGATGACGGACGAGGACAAGCGATGACGGAGACTTCGGCAACGCTGGTGCAAGGGACGCTGGACATGCTGATTCTTAAGACGTTGGCGCTGGAGCCGCTGCATGGGTGGGGGATTTCGCAGAGGATCGAGCAGCTGAGTCATGGCGTGTTTGAGGTGAATCCGGGGTCACTCTTTCCGGCGTTCCGGCGGCTGGAGAGGGCGGGGTTGATCGAATGCGAGTGGCGGACTTCGGAAAATAATCGAAGAGCGAAATATTATTCGTTGACGAAGGCGGGGCGGCAGAAATTGAAGAGCGAGACGAAGGAGTGGGAGAGGCAAGTGGCGGCGATTGCGAGGATTTTGCAAACGGCGTCGTAGGATGGATTTTTTGTGAGGGCGTGGAGGAAGGAAAAAGCAGATTCCTCGCTTCGCTCGGAATGACACGTTTTTTTTGATGCTCGAAATAACATTTTTTTTGGGTGCTTCACCGGACACCGCGGGCACGGTGGGCGGTGCAAGCCCCGCCCCTACAGGCGTGGACGGCGAAATGGGAGACAGGGATCGGCGGAAAAGCGAAAAACGAGGGTGAACTAGATGTGGACAAACTTTTGGGGTGGGATTCGGGGGCTCTTTCGCAAAGAACGGGTGGAGCGGGAGCTTGACGACGAGTTGCGGGATTTTCTGGAGAAGTCGACGACGGAGAAGATGCGGGCGGGGATGACGCGGGAAGAGGCGCGGCGGGCGGCGCGGATGGAGATGGGCGGGGTGGAAGTGGTGAAGGAGGAGGTGCGGGCGGCAAGCTGGGAGACCCACCTCGAAACTTTCTGGAGCGATTTGCGATTTGGCGCGCGATTGTTGCGATTCAATCCGATGTTTGCGGCCGCGGCGATTCTTTCGCTGGCGCTGGGGATAGGCGCGAACACGACGATATTCCAGCTTCTGGATGCGGTACGGCTGCGGGCGCTGCCGGTGAAAAACGCGCAAGAGATTGCGAGAGTGAAATTCGACCGGCGTGGTTCCCGAAGCGGAAACTTCAGCACGCGCTACCCGGATTTTACGTTCGCCATCTGGGAACAGATCCGAGACGACCAGCAGGGATTTTCGAGCGTGTACGCGTGGGCGCCGGTGCAGTTCAACGTGTCGCCGTCGGGCGAAGTGCACAACGTGCAGGGAATCTTCGTGAGCGGAGAGTTTTTTGGAACGCTGGGAGTGGAGCCGGCGCTGGGGCGACTGTTGAGCAAGGCAGATGATCAGCCGGGATGTGGGGCTGGCGGAGCGGTGTTGAGCCACTCGTATTGGCAGCGCCAGTACGGTGGGCGCGCGGAGGTGCTGGAACGAAACGTGACGATCAACCGGCAGCCTGTTCCGATTGTCGGCGTTGCGGAGCGAAGCTTTTTTGGAGTGGAAGTAGGACGAGGATTTGATGTTGCGGTGCCGGTTTGCGCGGAACCATTGATCAATGGAGAGAATAGCCAGCTGAAAAGCGAGGTCGGATGGTGGTTGTCCGTGATGGGCCGCTTGAAGCCTGGATGGACGCTGGAACGGGCCGCAGCGCAATTGCGTGCAGTCTCGCCGCAGATTTTCGAGGCCACGCTGCCGCCACAGTACAACGCAGGCAATGCGAAGAACTTTTTAGCTGCTCATTTAACAGCGGTTCCGGGCGGATCGGGAGTTTCCGACCTGCGGGAGAGTTATGAACAGCCACTGTGGCTGTTGCTGGCGCTGGCGGGGTTGGTGCTGCTGATAGCTTCGGCGAATCTGGCCAACCTGATGCTGGCGCGGGCGAGTGCGCGTGAGAAGGAAATGGCGATGCGCATGGCAGTGGGCGCGAGCCGGGGAAGGTTGATAAGGCAATTGTTGGCGGAGAGTTTACTGCTGGCTGGAGCTAGCGCGGTTTTCGCTGCATTCGTGGCGCAGAATCTGAGCCGGGTGCTGGTGACTTCGCTGAGCACGCAGCATGACCCGCTGTTTGTTGACCTGGCAACGGATTGGCGGGTGCTGGGATTTACGACGCTGCTGGCGGGATTGACCTGCCTGCTTTTTGGGTTGGCGCCGGCTTTCCGTGCGACCAGCGTGGCGCCGGGGCTCGTGCTGAAAGAAAGCGGACGCGGAACCACGCAGGGAGGTTCGCGATTTGGATTGCGGCAAATTCTTGTGGTGTCCCAGGTAGCGCTTTCGCTGATGCTGCTGATTGGCGCCTTGTTGTTTGCGCGCAGTTTGAACAATCTGGCGAAACTGGACCCCGGGTTTCAGCGAGACGGGATTCTGGTGGCGGACATTGATTTTTCCACGAGGCATCTTGTGCCGGAAGCACGGCGGGCATTTTCCGACGAACTCTTGCAGCGCGTGCGGGGAATTCCCGGAGTGGATGCGGCGGCAACGGCGGCGATCGTGCCGCTGAGCGGCGATGGCATCGGGCACGATATTCTGCCTGGCGAGACGGGTGAGCCGGAGGGGGAGGCCGCGGTGGCGGCATTCAACTACGTAAGCACCGGCTACTTCGCTACTTTACAAACGCCCTTCCTGGTAGGCCACGATTTCGATGAGCACGACCGGCTGGGAGCGCCGAATGTGGCGATCGTCAACGAGGCGTTTATCCAGAAATTCGGGCAGGGGAAGAATCCTCTGGATGTGTCATTTCGCGTGCGGAAGATGATGAAGACATCGGCGCCGTACCACATCATCGGGGTGGTGAAAGATACGAAGTACAGCGATTTGCGGGAGGAGCCGGAGCCGATCGTGTACACGGCGAAAGCACAGAATGATGAGGTGTCGAGCGACGCGCTGATTCTGCTGCGATCGGGCGCTCCCCTAGTGGGAATCTTGTCGGCGGTGAAAGGCACGGCAGAGCAGGCGGACCCGGACGCGGATGTGACGTTCTATAACCTACACAAGATGATTGACGATGGATTGTTGCGGGACCGGTTGATGGCGCGGCTTTCGGGATTTTTTGGCGGGCTGGCGGTGGTATTGGCGGTGATCGGGTTGTACGGCGTGATTTCGTACATGGTGGCGCGGCGGAGGAATGAGATTGGGATACGGATGTCGCTGGGGGCGGGGCGGGGATCGATTCTGGCGCTGGTCTTGCGGGAGTCTTTGATGCTGCTGGCGATAGGATTGACAGTGGGAGTGGCGCTGGCGCTGGGGGCATCGAGGGCGGCGGCTTCCCTGCTGTTTGGGTTGAAACCGCACGATGGAGCGACGTTTATTATGGCGATCGTGATACTGGCGGTGATTGCGTTGGCGGCGAGTTATGTGCCGGCGGTGCGGGCGTCGAGGTTGGATCCGTTGGAGGCATTGCGGCATGAGTAGAGTTTGGGAGAAAAAACGGGGAGAGGAAGAGGAGAGGAAAGAGAAGAGAAAAGATAACGCAGAGGCACCGAGTGCGCAGAGTCAGCGCAGAGAAGAAAAAGCGGATTCCTCGCTTCGCGGAACGGATTGGCGTAGCTAGACCTTCTGGGCCGTGCGGCTAACTTCGGGGCGGCGCTGGGATTGCTGGGATTAGGGTAGCGGGGGATTTTCGGCGGCTGCGTGCTACAATCCGTCGCGAACATTCCATGCCCGACACAGCTTCTATTTCACTAGGCGGAGCGGTACTTGAGGTCGTCTCGCCGGACGGCGCGCGGCGGTACGTGCGCGTGACGCAGACGCCCTTTCTGATAGGGCGCGGCGCGGAGACCGGAAATCATTTGCAGCTTTCTGACCGGCGGATTTCGAGGAATTGCGCGGCGCTGGTGATTGAAGCGGGGCGGCTGTACATCGAGGACCGCGGGCAGCGGCGCGGGCTGTTCGTGAACGGGGAGAAAGTCGAGAGCCGGCAACTGAGTGACGGGGACTCGATTACGTTTGGGCTGGAAGATTCCTACGAGATTCTATTTCGCTCGGGGACGGCTGCCGGCGAAGAGTCGATTCCCAATTTATTGACGCGCATCGAGCATATTACGAGTTCGGAGCCAGTGGGCGGCGGGCTACGCAAACTCAACTTGCTGCTGGAGGCGACAACGCTGCTGCATTCGCAACTGCCGCTGGATTCCGTGCTGGGGACGATGCTGGATCATGCGGTGTCGGTGACGGATGCCGACCGTGGGATGCTACTTGAGGCGGATGCTACGGGAGCGCTGAAAGTGCGATTGGCGCGGCGGACGGGCGGGCTACGGCTGCCACCGGAGAGCATCACGCCGAGCCAAACGGCGATACAACTGGCGCTGCGGCAGCATTCGCCGGTGGTGACCGAAGATATCGAGCGGGCCGATATCGATTTGCAGTCGGCGCAGAGCATCATCGCGCAGAGGTTGCGCGCCGTGGTTGTCATCCCTCTGTTTGCCGTGCACCGCTCGACATCGGATTCGAGCGGGACGCCTACGTTTGGGCATTCGCTTGGAGTGCTGTATCTGGATTCGCGGCGGCCAGCGGCATTTTCGAAACTCGACCGGCAGATTCTGGATGCATTGGCGGCGGACGCGGCGAGCATTCTGGATAATGCGCGGCTGGTGATTCGCGAACGCGAGCGGCAGCGCATGGAAGAACAGATCAACATTGCGCGGGACATTCAGCAGGCGCTGCTGCCGCGGAATTTCCCGGACCATCCGCATTTTGCCGTGGCGGGATGCAACTATCCATGCTTGTCGGTGGGAGGCGATTACTTCGACGTTTTCCCGCTGGAGAATAATCGAACGGCGTTTCTGATTGCGGACGTTTCGGGGAAAGGGCTGGGGGCGGCGCTGCTGACGACGATGCTGCAGGGAGCGCTTTCGGCAATGACGCTGGGGACCGATCCGGCGCGCGTGTTTAACCATGTGAATCGATTTTTGTGCGATCACGCGGAAGTGGGGCGGTATGCGACGATGTTTTTCGGGATTTTGGATGACGATGGGCACTTGGAGTTCATCAATGCGGGGCATCCTTCACCGTTTTTGATCCGGCATGGTGTGGCGGAGGAGCCATTCAGCGAAGGGTCCTATCCGGTTGGGCTGGTGCCGGAAGCGGAATACACGACGGCGCGGCTGAAGCTGGAGCCAGGGGACACAATGGTGCTGTTCAGTGATGGCGTGACAGAAGCTATGGACCCGGATGAGCAAATGTTTGGCGTGCCGCGCCTAAAGGAAGTGCTAACGGGGATGACAGAGTGTCCCCTGGATCAGATTCAGAAGTGTGTGCTCGAGGCGGTGGAGAATTTTGCGCGCGGGGCGAGCCAGGCGGACGACCTCACATTGCTGGTAGTGCGTTACCGGGCTGCCGGGGCTCGCGCGCTGACGGACACGGACTCCGCTCCGGCGACACAATCAGTATCTGCGTAGAATTTCTTTCCTGCCTGCGAAGAGCGTGTAACCCTTCTAAATTCAGGTGGTTTCGCGAGATTTCGGGCGAGGGGTGTGCTTGAAGACGTCGCGAAGACTTGCATCAGGGGACCAAAAAGGGGGTTGTCCGGTATTCGAAACAATATTTGTATCCCTCCGG
>CAVVMU010000013.1:0-804486 GCA_963749435.1 uncultured Acidobacteriota bacterium
CGCCGCAACGATCTGGGTGGCAATGCCTTTCTGTTGATTCGCCACACCGGCATGCGCATCGGTGAGTGTGCCGATCTGTCCTCCGACTGCCTTCGCTCTACCGGCCCGAATCAATGGGCCGTTCATGTGCCACTCGGCAAACTCAAAACAGAACGTATGGTCCCCGTAGATCCCTTTGTGTGTGAACTCGTCCAACGCCTCCGATTCTTTCGTTCGCTTGATCCCCTGCCTGCCGATGGGCGGCTCTTTGTCCGTCCGGGCGCGAAAGACACGCTCCTTCGTCACTTTCGTGATTATTTACATCAAGTCTGCTATTCGCTCGGCCTTTCCACCCGCATCGTCCCACATCAGCTTCGTCACACCTATGCCTCGGAGATGCTTCGAGCCGGTGTTGGCTTGGTCGCGGTGATGAAATTACTCGGTCACACCTCTCCCGAGATGACCATGCAATATCTTGATGTGACGTTGAATGATCTCGAGAGGGAATTCCAGCTGGCTCGCTCAAAACCTCGGCATCTTGTTCCGCAGCCGAGAGTGCCATCTGCTGTGCTTCGAGAAGGCCTCGGCGGAGTGATCGATACTTTGCTCGCTGCTCAACATGTGCTCGAAATGTTCCGTCGTGAACTACCACACGGTACTTCTCGCCTTCGCCTTGACCGTCTCTCCAACCGCTTAACCAAAATCCTCAGAGAAGCGCGTAAGCTCGCGACGCCTTGAGAATGGGCAGAGATTGGCCGGTAATGTCGGGTTACCGGACATCTGACGTACCATTACCTCAAGTTTCCGATTACGGCAGCGTTTATCGGGACTTAGAGGTCTTCGACACTTACTGTTTGGGGTGGTGCTCGGAGTTCCTAGCAGCTAAAATGAGCCTCGAAACGCGAGGTCATATGATCCGTTGGCCTATTGCCCTCATAACGTTGGCCGCTCTGCTGGGCTGCTCGGCAAAGCCCCGTCGTAAGTACAACATTGAAGGTGCCCCACTCTTTTTGTTCGAACAAAAACATGCTCCAACGCCCTGCGAACAATCACACCGAACTGGGGCGCGGCTAGTCGCAGGTTTGTCAAACCGTCCGGCTCATAGTGTTCAGCGCACAGATAGAATGGACCTCTCTCTCGCACAGCTGCCCGTTTTTTCGATGCACCTTGAACCCTCTATTTTCGAGGTCTATGGCGGGACCTCAGACAACTATTCAGTGCAATTGTGTGCTGAGGCAGGAGCCGCCACGGAAAGCGACGGCAAAGCATTACTCGGAGAAGTCAAGCTAACCCGCGTCGGCAAAACGCTTTTCTTATCGACGCCGAAATACGTACAAGAGCGGCCTTCGACTACATTCGTCCAAGTGCAAGCGCCACAGGAAACCCCGATCACAGTCAATGGCGAATACGCCGCGATGCGCGTGATTGGAATGCACGCGGCTGTCAAACTATCGACTACGCACGCTCGCATGACCTTAATCGATACAACGGGGGATGTGGATGCCAAAGCAGCGGAATTCGGGGTGATCGATTTTTCGGGAGATCGCGGGCATGTTCACCTGGAGTCAGCTTCGGAAATCAACTTGAACTTCACCGGAAAGAAATTTGATGGCTCTCTGGATGCGAAGACGGCGGAGCCTGTCCGAGTGGTGCTGCCGCCGGGATTTGCATCGGGGTTTGAGGCAACCGTGCGACATAGGTCGGATTTCGTTTGCCGTGCAGACATCTGCGATCGCGTTTCCCTTCATAAGCGTGACGGCAAATTCGTGTTCACCTTTGGCTCGGGAGACCCGTCCTTGCACTTTACTTCATTGGATGGTCCCGTCGTGGTGGATAGTAGCGATCGATTGGCGACCATCAAGGGGCCACATTAGCCGTGATCGATGGCTGAAATTGTTCGCTGGCTATGAAGACGAATAAGATACCTACGGCATCTCGGTCCACTTGGACGTGTAGTCGCGTTATCGGAAAAGTGGTTTTGACCTAAATCCACTTCTCCCTAACCGCGTTACTCAGGCACTGAGAACTTATTGAAGGGCGGTTTAGCTCACCCAAGATTCAGAGTTCACCTGCGCATCTAGATACATGGCTATGACATTGCCGTTGGCGTCCAGCACAACCAGCTTGTTCCTCGTGAATCCCATTCCGCACAGGCTGCCACAGGTGAAACTCCATTCGAGTGTAAGATCACCGACATAGACATCCTCAAAGGTATTTCCATTGTGGGAGTACCGATCAAAGTGCTTTATCACACCATCGTATTTCAGGCCAATAGCTACGGCAGCGTATCCTGTGGGCAATTGCTGGTTCGCTTTTGCGGCCAGCGCGAGATCGTAGTAGTAACGCACCGCTCTCGCCGTCACGACGTCGGTAGACTGAATATTGTCATTGCCGAGTGTTCCCCAAATTGGTGCCATCTCTTCCGGAGGTTTATCTGCCCAAACGTATAAGGATCTGAGTACGTCTGCGACCATCTTGCTGGGGCTGGAATAGACAGCTTCGGCTTTCCTGAGCATCTCCTCTTCATTTAAACCGCGGAACGATCTGGAAATCTGAATCTTATAGGGACCTTCCGTGTCGGATGTCTCGGGAAGATGGATGGCCATATCAGGTTCGTAGACAAACCACGGTGCATTCTTGTCAGTCGTCAGCCCCTGCAAAAATTGTAGGTAAGGCAGAACCTTTTCGTATCTTGCTATCCACGTCTTAACGTATTTGACCTGTGGGGTGTTGTCCTCAGATGTTGGCGATTGTTCGAGATACTGCTTGCATGGCCTGTAGGCTTCTAGCGGAACATTCATGATGTTCGCAACGCAAAGTGTGTAAAGTCTGTAAGGGCCGATTTCGGTTGTGGCACCATCTTGAGCCAGCAGAGGTGTCACCGCCACCGCTCCTGTAAAGACCATCGCACAGATGAATTTGCCGCACATACCTAAAGGTTATCGCTGAGGATGCCAACCGCAATCTACCACGATTCTATGCCAGTGCCTGATTAGTCGCACGGATAATCGGACAAGTCCCGTACTAGGACTTCACATTTCCGATAACGGCGTTACCAGTTGAGCCAGATTCGCCAGTCATAAGCCCTGTTCCCCACTCTTCTCTGACGACCGTTTGCGTTGGCGCGCCCAAGGTGAGTGTCTGAAAACCTGAGCCGCTGGACCCACCTCTGTGCCAGTTTGTCCCTCCCCTGGGCCCGCATATCCCAAAGAGTTTGCTCTCCGAAAACCATCCTGCAGAATTGCACAGTCATTGCAATCCTTCTGGGCGTTACCTGCAACAGGAGCACGACCTTGGATACGTTGAAAACCAGCACGCGCGCACCTGACAGGTATGCGACTCAAGACGAAGCGCACTCGACCGAGGCATTGCCACGCCTCGCCATCCCCATCCTTATCGCACTCTGCGCAGCCAAACTACTTCTGCACCTCTTCACGAGCGTCCGCCATTACGGCTATTTTCGCGATGAGCTTTATTACCTCGACATGGCGCGGCACCTGGATTGGGGTTATGTCGATGCCGCCCCGCTGATTGCTGTCTACACTAAAGTTGCGATGATGATGGGCGGTTCGCTGGCAGCGCTGCGCATCCTGCCTGCGCTTGCCGGTGTTGCACTCGTCGCACTCTCCATCCTAATCGTGCGTGAACTCGGCGGCGGAAAGTACGCCCAGCTTCTCGCTGGAATCGCCATACTGCTCTGCCCCGCCTTCCTGGGAATATGCAGCCTCCTAACCATGAATGCCTTTGAGCCACTCTTTTGGATGGGTTGTATCTGGGTCATCGCGCGTATTTTGCGTACCGGAGATTCGCGGCTGTGGCTGTGGTTCGGCGTCCTTGCCGGTCTGGGCCTCGAGAACAAACACTCCACGCTTTCTTTCGGATTCGCGGTCGTCCTGGCCCTTCTTCTGACCCATCATCGGCGCGAGTTCGCACGACAGTGGATCTGGATCGCCGGGGCTATTGCTCTTGCGCTCTTTCTCCCCAATATCATCTGGCAAATCCACCATCATTTCCCGACCGTCGAAGACCTCGCCAACGTTCGCCGGGAAGGCAAGAACGTTGTGCTCGGCCCGTTGGCGTTCGTCAAGGAGCAGATTATGGACATGCACCCGATCCTCCTGCCGATGTGGCTAGCGGGCCTAGTTTGGTTTCTCCGCGACCTCCGCTGGCGTCTGCTCGGTGTGATCTTTACAGTTTTCTTTATCTCGATGGTAGTTGCTCACGCCAAGAACTACTATGTGTTCCCGATTTATCCGATGGTATTCGCGGGTGGCGCTGTAGCGATCGAGCGATGGCTGGTAAACCGCGCAGTCTGGACACGGGCGGCCGTCATCGCCATCATCGTGCTCGCAGCGCTCCCCGCGATCCCGTTGGGGACGTGGATGCTGCCGCCGGAGACACTGCTCGCTTATCAAAACGCAATCGGCTTCAAACTCTCCAAGATCGAGGTGCACCAAGAGTCGCTTTTGCCTCAGCCGATTGCCGACCAGTTCGGATGGCCCGAGATGGTAAGCGAGGTCGCTACCATCTACAATTCGTTGCCGCCCGACGAGCGCGCCAAGACCGGCATCTGGGCCGGGAATTATGGCGAAGCCGGCGCGATTAACGAGTTCGGCCCGCGGTACGGCCTGCCGCGCGCATGGTCTCGCCATCAGAATCATTGGTATTGGGGTCCGCCCCCGCTGGTCTACAAGAACCTCATCGTGATTCAGTGGGGTCTCGAAGATGTGCAGGAGAACTGCACTTCCTATCACGCCTTCGAGCACTACCAGCGTTTCGGCATGGGAGCCGAAAACACGCCGATGTACCTCTGCCGCGACGTCCAGTTTGATATCCAGAAAATCTGGTGGCACTCCCACCATTGGGACTAAGCAAGGTTTGCTGCGCTGCGACACTCAATGTCCCTGGGACGGGCTATTTGTGGCCTTTAGCCCGGTAAACATTCACAAATCCTGATAAGTCGTTACCGGTAACTTGGACTGCCTCCCGGCCACTTTACCGGCTACGTCCAAACGCGGTAATCGGAGAATTAAGACGGCAGTTGTAAGTGCGTTCGCTAGGCCGATACGCGGCTTGCAAGTTGTCGCGCTGCAAGGCCAAACATCAGCCGCGAAATTCCGGTCATGAGAAGGTTCACGCCTACCAGTGTCCCGATTGCCCACACCGAACTCGACGGCCAGTGGAACCAGATCAGCCCGCCCAGCAAGAGCGTGATCAGCGCATTCACCAGTAGCCAGCCCGATCCCCCTTCGCCGCGCATCCGGAAATAAGCGATAACTTCGAGCACTGCTTCCGTCAGGATAATCACCGCCAGGAGAAGCGTCAGGGTTCCCAACCCCAGCAACGTGTGGGTCAAAAAGTATAAGCCACCCACGATATACACAACTCCGATTAGCACCTGCCAGATTACGCGCCCCGCTCCGCCTCCCGTGAACACCGCGACCAAATGCGCTACGCCACCAAATATCAGCAGCCAGCCAACCAGAATCGTTATCGCCCAGCCCGCAACTCCCGGCTCAATAATCGCCATCATGCCCAGAAGGATGAATAGAATCGCCATGCCAATAAACCAGCCACTCGCTTTCTTGATGATCGTGCCCGCTCCACGTAATCCCTCAGTTGGATTCGACGTCGCCATCAGACACCTCCACTTGCGCTTTTCTGTCGGAATTTGCCGCTCGCCAGACGGAACACTACTGAATACAGGGCCTTGGGCGGAAACGCGCTCATTCTACTCCCTAAATTTGGTGGCCCACCACACAATCGTTTTCACATGAGCCACTATTTTTGTCGCGCCCGCAGGAGTTGGTAGTGGTCAGCGGTCGCGGTAGGGCGATCAGCGATGATCGTCCCTACCGCGACCATGTGGCAGTGCGCCACCTGTCCAAAAGCCGGAATGCGGAGGTCGGAGCACTAGGAAAACTGAAGGTCGTATTCCGAAGGGCCGCATATGACGATAACAAGTCCAATGTGGGCTATGACTTTCATGGGGACGCACCGAACAGTCCAGATCGCTTATAGTACCCGGCTCAACCATCGAGAGTGCAGTTCTTTAGTGTTTGTAGACGATCAAACCACGATCCACAGTGCCGTGCTTACCGACACAAATGATATCGAATTCGATTCCCCGTCAGTACAGATGCAGGCACTTCTTCAAACCTTTGCCTAAGTCCGTAGTGCACATTTTCTCTCTGCCGCACGTTGGACATTCATAGATTGCATGACCGCGACATTTTGTTGACCATACTTTTCTTTGGAAGGTCATCTGCGCGGAGCGGTGACGCGCTCGCGCCCGCCATGTGTTCTGCGCTGCCCAATGGCCACACGTTTCAAGCTTTCCGCTTTTGATCTGCCGTCGGATGGCATGCCTGTGCTGGGGTGTTAGCACACGTTGGCTCCAAGGACAGCGTGCAAACTATCGCGGAGGAGTTTACTCTTCGAGTTCCAGCGCGACCTGTTCGACTGCAACGCGCATGGATTCTCTTTGACGTGCGAAGGATAGGCCCAGATGCCCGTTTGCGTAAAGTTGATAATCCTCTTATAGCCTCTACCGATTCGAACTACAGCCAAGTCACTTGCCTTTTCCCGTACGCCAAAGAACATATGTCCGCCCGGAAGTTGAAACGTAGAACTCCACTAGCGCGGAGTACAGCACCCCCTTCCCCCTTTTCTTGAACCTTGACAATTGTTCCCCTGAGGGATGAGAATCTAGCCATAGGCGAACAAAAAGCGAATACATTAACCTATGGCCGCTATCCTTATTAAGCAACGGAACTTGGAACCAGGTCTCGTCGGACGGGGACTTGAAGGTTTCCAGAGGCGCTCTGCGGTCGAAGTGCAACCGAGCGGTGTCAGCGAACTGGATGCGGTGCTTGGCGGCGGGTTTCCCCGAGGATCTTTGGTGGAATTGTGCGGAGATGCTTCCTCCGGCCGCACCAGCCTCGCGTTTTCTTTGCTTGCCCAAGCGACGGAGCGTCAGGAAGCGTGTGCGTTCGTCGACGTCTCGGATTCCCTCGATCCGTTGTCTCTCGCGGCGGCGGGAGTGGAGCTTTCCCGTTTGCTTTGGATTCGGTGCGGCGAATCGGAGAGTCGAGAACCGGATCTGACGACGTCTCCCTACTTTGGTCCTGCCGGCGAGGAAAGTGAAAAGCCCCGTGGTTTGCATCGCGGGGGCAAGAGGCCAGTGCACGCAGATGGCTGGCGGCACCCGCGGGAATTGATGCGTGGCGTAGAGCACGCGATTCCCCTGGTGATGGGAAACCGAGCATCCGGTGCGGCACCGAAAACAATCTCCGTCGTAGCGCGCTGCGCGGGAGAACGAGTCGAGCGAGATCGCGAGCCGCCGCGCCGCGGAATTCGTTCTCCCCGGCCTTTGCCGGAACTCGCAAGCGCTCCGATGCGCGAAGCGCGGTTCCAACCAAAAAGCTCGAAGCCGTGGAAGCGAGTCGAACAAGCACTGAAATCGACAGACCTGCTCTTGCATGGGGGCGGTTGGGGAGTAGTGGTTGTCGATCTCGGTGGAATTTCCTGGGTGGACGCGCGGCGGATCAATTTGAGCATGTGGTTTCGCTTCCGGCGCGCGATCGAAAACACCTCGACTACCTTGCTTCTGCTCGGAGAAGAATCGTGCGCGAAGAGTTGCGCTTCGCTGGTTTTGCGCTGCGAGCGAAAAACGGACAACTGGAACCGTGCCGCAGCAAAAGTTCCGACGGGGGCTGCAACGCTTGAAGGTTTTGAAGTTCAGGGAGAAGTGAGTCGTTCACGAGCGGTTTCGCAGCCAGCTGATTCCGCTCGCTGGAAGATACGCACGCCATAAGCCGCTAGAACCTCCGGTTTGTTTCCCTTTCCTCTACCAAGTTCAGGGGACGTACGTTGGCCTTCGCATGTCTATTCGTTCCAGATTTTCCCGTGCAGGCCGTTGTCCGTCTGGAGCCGGAGCTTCGAGGGGAAGCTGTCGCGGTTCTGGCCGGCGCTCCTCCGCTAACGAAGGTGTTTGCTGTGAATCAGGAAGCGCGAAATCTTGGTGTGGAAACTGGAATGACCAAGGTGCAGGTGGAGGCGTTACAAGGAATTGCCTGGAGATGGCGGTCCGTATCGCAGGAAGCGACGGCGCACGCGGCGCTTTTCGACTGCGCGTGGGCGATTTCGCCACGCGTCGAGGATGGGGGAAGACGCGAGGGCCAGGATTTTTCGGATACGGTGGTGCTCGACCTCGCAGGCTGCGAGAAACTCTTCGGCTCACCCGAGAAAATCGCGCAGGATCTGAAACGAGTTGCAGCGGAAATGGGACTTGCGGCCAACGTTTCCGTTGCAGGAAATCCGCAAGCTGCTGTCTGCTTGGCGCATGGTTTGGCAGGTGTCACGGTCATTCCACAGGGACAAGAGGGTTTTAGAATCGGAAAGCTTCCTCTCGAAGCACTTCGTGTTCCAGGCGAATTCGTCGAGACGTTATGGCGCTGGGGTATCCACACATGCGCGGAGTTTTCGGCTCTTCCGGAAGTTGCGGTGGTCGAGCGGTTGGGACAAGAAGGTCTCCGCTGGTGGCGGCTGGCACAGGGGCGGGACGCTCATTCGCTGGTTGCCAGAGATTTTCCCACGACGTTCGAAGAGCACATGGATCTGGACTCTCCGGTGGAATTGCTGGAACCGTTGCTTTTCGTCCTGAACCGGCTTCTCGAACAACTATGCGGGCGTTTGCGGATGCATATTCTCTCCATCGGAGAAATCAAAGTCACTCTTGCGCTCGAACCGAGAGACTCGCGAAGCAAAGAACCGATTCTGCATATCCGAACGCTGCGACTTCCCGTTCCCGGTCTAGATACCAAATTGTTTCTGAAACTCCTGCAGCTCGATCTTGAGGCGCATCCTCCCTCCTTGCCTGTCGTATCCGTTCGCATCGACACGGTTCCCGCAAAAGCGCGCTCGCGGCAACTTGGTTTGTTTCTTCCGCTTTCTCCCGATCCGGAGCGTCTCGAAGTCACGCTTGCGAAAATTCAAAACACCGTGGGAGAGAACCGTGTCGGCGCTCCGGTGCTCGTCGATACGCATGGGCCGAATTCCTTCCGGCAGAACCGCTTAGTGTTGCAGGAAATGAGAGACAAACGCGGTAGCGCAGAAAAGCCGGCGACGGCGGCGATGCGCATTTACCGGCCGCCTCTTCCGGCGATTGTTGAGTTCCAGGAAGGCAAACCGATGTTTCTCGCCTGTGAAGGCGCTCGGCGGCAGATATTCGCGTTCGCGGGACCCTGGAAAAGAAAAGGTGACTGGTGGTCCGAAACACCTTGGGCGCGCGAGGAATGGGATGTCGCGATACGGACGCTGCGTCCGAAACTGCAAGCCGAACAAACTCAGAAAAGCGAGAACGAGACGGCGCTCTATCGCGTGTATAAGGACCTCCGGGCGAAGCTCTGGTTCGTGGAAGGAATCTACGATTGAAGTACGTCGAACTGCACGCCGCGTCCGCATTCAGTTTCCTCGAAGGCGCTTCGCGTCCAGAAGATCTCATTTCTCGCGCGAAGGAACTGGAGATGTCCGCGATTGCTCTGGTCGATCGTGATGGTGTGTACGGCGCTCCACGCTTTCACATGACGGCAAAGACGGTTGGCATTCGCGCGCATGTCGGTGCGGAAATCTCGGTTGAAGGATTTGGGCTTCGGGCAGGATTGCCTGATTGGATGCCGAAGTCCGCTTTGGCACGACCAGTGCGGTTGACCTTGCTGGTGGAAAGCCGACTTGGCTATCAGAACCTTTGCCGCCTCATCACGCGCTATAAATTGCGCGAAAAAGAAAAAGGAACGGGAACGGCCACTCTGGAGGAAGTCGCGGAATACGCGGAGAGTCTGGTGTGTTTGACGGGTGGAGACGAAGGAGTTTTGGCGGCTTCGCTTGCAAATCACGGCTACGAGGAAGCCCAAAAGAACGTAGAAACGCTGGTAAGACTTTTCGGACGCAAGAATGTCTATGTGGAATTGCAACGGCACTGCGATTCCGAGGAAGAGCGCCGCAATCAGGCGGCGGTCCGGCTAGCAGAGACACTGAAGTTGCCTTTACTTGCCACCAACGGCGTTCGCTACGCGACGGCCGCGGAGCGCGAGCTTCTGGACGTCTTCACCTGCATCCGCAATCACGCAAAGCTGGAAACGGCGGGCAGGCTTCTCGAACGGAACGATGAGCGATCTCTCCGTTCGGGAGAAGAAATGCGGCAACTCTTTTCGGATTTGCCGGAAGCGATTCACAACACGTGCGAACTGTCATCACGACTCCAATACACGCTGGCCGAACTCGGCTACGAATTCCCGCGCTATCCCGTTCTCGAAGGAGAAACGATGGATTCGTTTCTCAGAAAGCGCACGCAAGAAGGATTTCAAAACCGATACGGTACAAAAGGCAATGAGGAGTTGTTCGAACGCGCGCAAAAGCAAGTGCAGCGGGAACTGGCGCTGATCGAGAAGCTGAAACTTGCAGGCTACTTTCTGATTGTTTGGGACATCATCCGGTATTGCCGTGAACAGAAAATCCTAGTGCAAGGCCGCGGGTCGGCAGCAAACAGCGCCGTTTGCTATTCGCTGGGAATCACGGCGGTCGATCCCGTCGGTATGGAATTGCTCTTCGAACGGTTTCTTTCAGAAGAACGCGGCGAATGGCCGGACATCGATCTCGATTTGCCGAGTGGCGACCAGCGGGAAAAAGCAATTCAGTATGTGTATCAGCGCTATGGCCAGCTCGGTGCTGCGATGACGGCGAACGTCATCACCTACCGCGACCGCTCCGCCGCGCGAGAAGTAGGCAAAGCGCTTGGTTTCGATCAGGAGACGCTCGATCAGCTTGCGAGCGTTGTTGACAGTGGTGAATGGCGAGGTCCCTCCGACAATTTCGAAAATCATTTTCAGCAAGTCGGCTTTGATCTAGAGCACCCGCGCATCCGAAAATATTGGGAACTGTGCGAACGCATTCAGGATTTGCCGCGACATTTGGGCCAGCACTCAGGCGGCATGGTGGTGTGCGAGGGACAACTTGATGCCGTGGTTCCACTCGAACCAGCGTCGATGCCGGGTCGCGTCGTCGTGCAGTGGGACAAGGACGATTGCGCCGACATGGGCATCGTGAAAGTGGATTTGCTGGGCCTCGGCATGATGGCGGTGCTCGAAGAGTGTCTCGAACTCATCCCCAAGCACTACAAGGACCCGGTCGATCTGGCTCAGCTTCCGCCAGACGATCCTTCGGTCTACAAGACGTTGCGCAAGTCAGACACGGTCGGAATGTTTCAGGTGGAAAGCCGCGCACAGATGGCTTCCCTGCCGCGCAACGCTCCCAAGAAATTCTACGACCTAGTCGTGCAGGTGGCCATCATTCGGCCCGGTCCGATCGTGGGAAAGATGATGCATCCCTACATGCGCCGCAGGCAGGGGAAAGAATCGGTTCGCTATGCGCATCCTTCGCTCGAACCGATTCTGAAACGAACGTTGGGCGTGCCACTGTTTCAGGAACAACTGTTGCGTATTGCCATGGTCGCGGCGAATTTCACAGGTGGTGAAGCAGAAGATCTACGTCGCGCGATGGGATTCAAGCGTTCGGAAGAACGCATGAAGAAAATCGAAGCCAAGCTGCGGAGCGGCATGACGCAGAACGGCTTCCGTCCGGAAACTCAGGAAGAGATCATCACGCAAATCAGTTCGTTCGCTCGCTACGGATTTCCCGAATCGCACGCGGCAAGTTTCGCTCTCATCGCCTACGCAAGTGCCTACCTGAAGGAGTATTACCTCGCGGCATTCACGGCTGCCTTGCTCAACAACCAGCCGATGGGTTTTTACAGTCCGGCAGTTTTGATACAAGATGCGCGATTGCATGGACTGCGTGTCAGGCCGATCGATGTTCTTCAATCGGAGTGGAACTGCACCATCGAGCATGTACTGAAGAACGAAAAGGACCTTCCATGTTTGCGCATCGGGTTCCGGTATGTCCGCGGAATGAGACAGGCCGCAGCGGAGGAAATAGTCTCGGAGCGACAAAAGCGGCCCTTCGAAGGAATCGACGATCTAACCCGGCGGGTCCCGGAAGTACAAAAAGCGGAACTGGTGACACTCAGCGAAATTGGGGCGCTCAACCCCCTCGGAAAAGGAATGCATCGCCGGTCAGCACTTTGGCAAGTCGAGCGTGCCGCGCGTCCCGGAGGTCCTTTGCTCGAGACAATTCCCGAGCAGTTGGAATTGTCCCCACTGAGGCAGATGACCGATGAAGAGCGCCTGGTTGCGGATTTTCAGGGGGCGGGTCTGAGCACGGGTCCGCATCCGATGAGCTACTGCCGTGAGGCTTTGTCGAAACAGCAAGTGAAGCGAGCGTCGGATTTGGCCGGACTGCCAGACCGCCAATACACGCGTGTGGCCGGATGCGTGATCGCGCGCCAGCGTCCGGGAACGGCGAAGGGGTTCGTCTTCTTGAGTCTCGAAGACGAGACGGGAATTTCCAACATCATCGTGAGTCCCGACCTTTACGAGAAGTACCGCAAGGTGATCAACCGCGAGAAGTTCCTGCGCGTCGAGGGCATTCTGCAGAATCAGGACAACGTAATTTCGATCAAGGCGAGCCGTGTGATGCCCATTTCAATCAGCGCTGTGGAAACCGAGTCACACGATTTTCATTGAGACTCGTCTCTGTGACTAGGAGCGCGCAAAGTCGAGCAGGAGCTTCACGTCGTTTTCATTCGCGTCGAGTGCGCGGAGAGCAGTGAGATAGCGAGTTCTCGCATCACCTTCGGCGACTAGGTCTTTTCCGGCGCCCCAAGTGAATTCCGATTGGCCATATTTTACGGCAACGATGTCGGCAATCAAGCGTGCGTGACGGCCGTTTCCATTGGCGAAAGGATGAATCTTCGTCAATTGATGATGAAAACGCAGCAGCGCTTCATCCGTAGGAGAGGTCTTGTTGTTCAACCAGTGTCGCGTGTTGCCAAGAAGTTGGGGAATTCGTTGCAGGATCTCTTTGGGGTCGCAACCGATGTTTAGCTCGGTCTTGCGATAAGTGCCCGCCCACTTCCAAACGTTGTCGAACATGCGGCGATGCAATTCGCGAATGTAAGATTCTTCGAGCGGGTCCGTCGATTTCATACCTCGGTTGTCAAAGGCCCATTCTCTGGCCCGGAGAATATTGACGGCTTCATACTCGTTGAGCTCGCCCAGGGTGCTGATGCGAGGAATGAGCTGTTCGGCTTCTTCCGCTCGGATCGGCGTGTTTCCGTCCGAATACTTTTGATTGAGGATGAAATTCATCATGTCTTGCGGCGGTTCAGGCGCCTTTGAGTTTCATCCTCGATGAGTTGACTAGCGTTTCCTGGTTTCTGCTCTTCCAGCGCCATCGTATGAAGGACGCTTTTGGCATCATGTGCGGCTCGTTCGCGAGTCGGTTGCTCCGCCAATTCTTCGAACGAGCCGGATCTCGGAACGAGTGTGTAAACGAGTTCGCATCCCATGCTTCCCGCAACTCTTCGAAGGGCGCGGATGGAAATGCGGTCTTCTGCTTCAGCCTGTTCGAACTGTTGGATGGCTTGTCCAGATGCGCGCATTTTCTTGCCTACTTCGCGCTGGCTAATGCCAAGAGCCTCGCGTACCGAGGAAATCCATCCTCCAGAGGGACGAGGTGGCAGGCTCCGCGCGAGCTCTAAGTTGCGGTCCAATTGGGATAGTCGTAACTGTCTGAATTCACGTTTCATATGGCGTCCTGTCAAGCTACAGTTTGACAGTTTTTCTATATGTGTCAAGTTATAGCTTGTTGTTATGCTGCGATATGACAAGCTATAACTTGCCATTCAGCTGAAAAGCGGCAGTTGACCCGAGACGTCCTCTGAATCAAGGAAGTTGCTAACGCCGACACCGACGAGGCGAAATCTCTGTTGCGGGCCAAGGGCAACACGTTCCCGCAGCGAGAGAGCAATCGCCGTCAACTCTTCGCACGACGAAGGAGGAGAAGAAGGTGTGTGGCTGCGAGTGAGGACCTTGAATTCCGCTGTCTTTAATTTTAGCACCACGGTTCGCGCGACCCGGGATTCCTTGCGCGATGCGGCCCAGGTCAGCTCTGCAAGTCTCCGGATCATCGGTTCGGTTTCGGCGAGCGGAACATCGTGTTCGAATGTATCTTCCGCTGAGATGGATTTTGTTGGCCGGCCGGGTACGACGGCGGACTCGTCGACGCCGCGAGCCAACTCGTAGAGGCGGACGCCGTAACGTCCGAATCGCCTCTCAAGTGTAGCTAGCTCAAAGCGCCGCAGGTCGCCGATGGTCTGTACACCGAGACCTTGCAATTTCTCCTCCGTGACTTTTCCAACGCCCGGAACCCGTCCGACAGGCAGCGAAATCAGGAACGAATCCACTTCGTCCGGTTGAATGACAAAAAGCCCGTCTGGCTTCTTCCAGTCTGACGCAATCTTGGCGAGAAACTTGTTGGGTGCGACTCCAGCAGAGGCCGTCAACTGAAGTTCCGTACGAATTTGTTCGCGAATCGTGCGCGCCACCTGCGTTGCAGTCGGCAACGCCATCTTGTTCTGCGTAACATCCAGATAGGCTTCATCGAGCGACAGCGGTTCGATCAGGTCGGTGTGCCGGCGGAAGATATCGCGTACTTGCCTCGACACAGCACGATAGCGGGGAAAATCCGGAGGAAGAAAGGTAGCGTTCGGGCAGAGGCGTTCGGCACGAACGGCGGGCATCGCGGAGCGCACGCCAAATTTGCGCGCTTCGTACGATGCCGCGCAGACAACCGAGCGATTCCCGCGCCACGCGACAACGACTGGCTTGCCGCGCAGTTGCGAATCGTCCCGCTGCTCGACGGAGGCATAAAATGCATCCATGTCGATGTGCACGATTTTGCGCATTGGGATATGTGGACTATTTTAGGCATAGCGCGGACCTGGGGGGAACTTCGAAATAAGTCGCCGAAGCGACGGTTTGGAAACCAGTTGATCCGCGATTCGAAGCGCGTGCCTATTTATTTTTCGGGAGATTGTCTGCCAAGATAGCATCGTGCGTCCAAGCGCCTTGGTAATTTTCCTGACAGGCCAGGGAAGGGGTTAGTCAGTCATGATGGTAGCAATTAGAAGCACTATCCCTATTTAACTTTGCTTCGATCCACGATGCCCACGTAAACGGGGCGAGTGTGAAAGAGTACTTCGTCCTCGACTCGACGCGTCGCTACTTCGCGCTCGATGGGCAATTTGCATCTTTTTCGCGCAGTTTCGTTAGTTCGGTTGCGGCGTTTTCGTAGAGCTTCTGAAACCTCTTTTCGCTTGTGGAACTCGCAACTTCTTTTGCGAGCGCGCCACGTTGCTCACTTAGCTCATTTACAATTCTTGTGAACTGTTGTTGCTGGTCAGCAGACAGTGTAGCAATGCTCTTTATCGTAGCTTCTGCCACGTCTGCCCTCTCCCGAGCTTTTCTCAACTCGGTCTCCTGTGCCTCGTTCACTTTCAGCTCAGCGGAGTATTGCTCACGAAGTACAGCTGCGTCCTTCTCGGCGTTAGCCCAGTGGTCCTTGTAACTTTCCGTTATCTTCGTAAAATAGAATGCTAGTGCAACAATTTGCTCATTTTCATTTCTAAAGAATAGCCAAGGTTGGGGAAAGCACTCTAGCCGCATCGGCTAGGCTCCGGGCGAGTCACGGGCAACCCCGAAGTAATCGCTTGCTGTCCTTTGCGAGTACGGGCATTAATAAGCCGACAAGTGCCGAGATGATTTGTGCCTGTGCGCGATCCTCTGGTGCAATGCCAAGAGGTCGCACGGAAAACGCGTGCTCAGAGGAGCTGAAACGGTTTCGCAGACCGTTGCACCGAAGAAACCGCGTACGGCACTGGAACTGAATCTGCCGGAAGAGCTCTGGAAGTTCTTGTAAATCAATACGATTGGCTGCAAGGTCCGCCGACCTTTTGGGTTGTGAAACGGCTCAAATTTACCGCAGTTGTGATAGTTGGGATGACACTGGGATAAGAGAGCCGCCGAATTACTCGCCTGAACCGACAAGCGGATTCTTCCTAACTCCAATGCCGGTAAGAATCTGGCGGAGAGGGGGGGATTCGAACCCCCGGTAGGAGTTTTGGCCCCTACAACGGTTTAGCAAACCGACCCATTAAACCACTCTGGCACCTCTCCGCCGAGTGTTTTCAATAGCTTAGCACGAAATCCATCACATAGCTGCTGGCCTTTTGCTGGCCAATAACCTTCAACGCACGATGTTTGACGTAAATTCCCGGCCTCTAATTGCCGTGTAATCAGCGAGGAGAAAACGCAAGGGTCTCTGAGACTGGAGACTGTCCGGAAAACCGCCGCCTCTGGTCCAAATTCTGTGATCGCTAGCTATTTTTGAGAGCGAGATTTCTGGCCAGCGTCAAAGGCCGGGATCAAGTGTCGCATCCGCAGCGCCGTGACACAGGCTAAAACAGAGATCGCGATCGCTATCTTACTCGATCGGTAAACACTAAGACTCGTTATAGCGGGTCCAGATTGCCTCGGGATGGGCGATAAACCACCGGAATCATTGATCAAGTTCCCGCAACGCCGCATCTGGACAAGATAGGCGCGTCTGCCCGATGTCCGCGACGATTCGCCAGGAACGCGCGTCGTGGTATTGCGTGGAACAGTCCGCGACAGGCTCAAGGGGGAGTGAGCGGAAAACCACACGCAAAACGCGCTGTGGAAAGCCACCAAATTAAGGCAGTCAGCGCGCAGAACTTTTGCGGGCGGAAAACTGTAGTTTGCCGCTCATATTAGAACGAGCGAGACTCTCAGTTAGGTCTGCCCAGCCAGGAATACTGCCACGCTACCGAAACGTTCTGGAAGTTCCCGCCAAACCGGACGTAGTCGCCATCGCTGTAACTGACTTTCAAGCTCTGATGCTTGGTCAATGGGATTGAGGCTGTCGCGCCGATACGCGAGCTGGTCTGAACTGTGTTTGGGTTTTCTACCCCGTTCAAGCTGGTACTACCGCCATGCCAGAAATTGCCGTCCAGGGAGAACCAAAACCTCTGTTTCACATCGTAACTAAGGTGCCCTTCAAAGGAGACTATGGGGCTTTGCGATCGAGTCTGATTGCCAGGAACGAATGCATTATGCGCGAAGAACTCGGGATTCGTGGTGTAAAACCACGCTCCCGCGTAGCCGTCGAGGACCCAATGGCCCCAGCGCTCAGAATAGCCGAATTCTGGTTTGAAACCCCAGCGGTTGGAGCCATTATTGATCAGCTTCGTCCCGTCGTATTGACCTGTAGGTGCGACAACCCTGAGGCTCACGCCGAGGATGGTCTTCTGCTTCCACGATTGATACTCCTTTGGGGTCATCGCTGGGCCACCCATAAGATTCACTGAGAAACGAAACGACGAATCCAGGAGGCCGGACCGGTAAATCCTGGTTTCGTTGTCCATAAATGTTCCCTGGTAGTGCGCCACACCATATGGCAATACAGCGAGGATGTTGGCCGACCGCCCGAAGAAGCTCAACGCGTGAAAGTAGTTGAAGATCGGAACGTTGAGAGTGGCGGTTGCATCCGTAATCGGGATCGCGTTGTCGGTGGAAACCCCGCCGTTAGAGAAAGAATAGGTCAAAGTAACCGCGTTCCAATGGATGGGTGTAATGACGTATGCACGCGGAGCGAGATCCTGCGCACGAAGCCCCTGCAGGGGACACGCTGCGAGCAAAACCGTAAACACAAATTTCAAAATAGTTCGCATCTGTCGATCAAAACTTCAGTCTTCAAAACGCTGACGCTTGGTTGCAGTGAGCGTGCACCGATACCAAGAGCGCGCAAACGAGCACTGCGGCGATCAGACATAGGGTGCGGGTTGTTACATCTTGCGTCCTTTCGACGCTCAGTTTGCTTTGGCCATTTCACCTCGACGATGTCATTGAGCTTCCACGTTCCGTCGAAGCCGGTGGCGATCAGGCAGCGCGTGTCCACGTTAATAAAGGGTCATTGACCAGAACAGTTTCCCCGGCACCGGGGAAGTCTTAGTTTGCGCCGAGCTTTTGGTAATCGGAATTTGTGGTTGTTACCACCAGCTGTTTTGCTGTTGCGTTGAGAACTGTTTGCGATTCATAGTTGGTGCCATCCGGCAGGCTCGCCATCTGCACCTTCAGCGTCACGACATCTTTCTCCTGACCCATGTAGGTATCGATACTCAAGCCGCTGATTTTTTTGGCTGCAGTGTCGAAGGTGAGGGTCATCTTGTCGCCGGGCTGGGCATAATCCGTGAAGACCAAGTTCACAACACCACCTGCGGGGTTCAAAGCGACTTTGCCTGCCTGGAAAGCTGCTTGCATTTTCTGAGGGTCGGGTGGCACGTACATGGCGAGGACGGCCTTCACGTCCTGCATGTAATCTTTCATTTCCGCCTTTTTATTCGCGATGACTTTTTGTTTCATCTTGCCGCCGCTCGGCGGTGGCGGCGGAGCACCAATCATGGTCTTTTGGACTTTACCGTCGGGGCCGTAAACGCAACTGTTCTTCGTCGGGGGCTTCGCGTCACCCTTCAAAGTGAGCTGCGTTGTTTCGATCCATTGATACTGGCGGATCTTCTGCTTGTTTTCCGCGGCAGCCTGCTTCACGGCCGCAAGCTTTTCCTGAACTGCGGCGTTCTGGGAAAAAGCCGGGATCGTAATGGCGAGCGTTATCGCGCCGATCATCACCAGACACCTTACGATCTGAACGACAGTAGTTGCGATAGATTGCTTCCCGTTGGTAATTGTTAGGGGGCGATTCATTTGTGGTCTCCGTATTCTTCGAGAGGAAAGTTCTTGCACTCTTGCAATATTGGGGATAGTGCCCCATTCGGTCTCCGAATGGAGTTGTCAAAAGTGACAGCATATCGTGCTATGCGATCAACATGAGTGAACCTGAAAGCTACTGGGGGTTAGCTTTTTTCATACAGTCCTTCACGAACGACCGACGATCCGCGCCCTTTAGCCCTTTCTTATCCGCAAGGTCGTTGCAGGTTTTGGCCTTGTCCTGCTCGCTGACATTGGCACTGGACCCGGTGTCTGCGGCCTTATTGAGACAGCTCTGCATGAACGTCTGACGATCCTTATCTTTCAGGCCCTTCTTGTCGGCGAGATCGTTGCAGGTTTTCGCTTTGTCCTGCGCAGATGCGTTTGAAGATTGCGCTGGTGCGGGCTGTGGTGTTTTAGCGGCGGTTACCGAAGCAAAGCTCATCGCCAGCAAAACCGACATCATCGCTGCCTGGACCTGGTATGAAATTCTCGACATGGAGAAACTCCTTCTTTCGAAACTGCCTAAAATCAGCGACACTGTGAGCCACTGAAACAATCTTTGTACTGGCCTTGTCGTTATCCGCAAAATTGTTCTTTTGTGCAGGCTAACCCGCGCGCTCTAAACCCACTGTGATGCAGGTCACGCCAATTCAGCTGGATTCGCTTGACGAGTGCCCGTGAATGAATCTTATCATGTGAAAGCAAGAACAGGCGGACTACTTCGAATGCATCATTACTGATGCCGATTCTTACCGGGCGCTACTTTTCGGGGCCAATCTAGAAATTCCGCAACTTGAACCTGGCCGACAATTCGATCCGAGCAATCAGTTCTCCGGCTACGCGACAATCCTCACGATGGCTTTTGTTGCATGGATTCCTTGGCTTTGCGGCGCTGCTCTTCTTGCTCGGCAAGTAGCTTGTAGGCGACGTAATATTTATAGATATTGGAAACGTAGTTGACTGTCTCCGCGCCAACGCGCGCAGCGGCAATCACTTCAACGTTGTCAATCCAGATATTGGGATCAAGACCTTTCGCTGCGGCTTCTGCGCGCAACTGCCTCATGCGGCCAGGACCACAGTTGTACGCCGCAAAGGTGAAGAGAACCTTGTTGAGGTCGTCCATTGGCTCATTGCCGAAATTCTTTTCCACCATAGAGTGAAAATATTTGATGCCAGCATGAATGTTGGCTTCCTCTTGATGGATATCGCCGACACTCATCTGTTTGCCGGTGTCTGGCATAAGTTGCATGACGCCGACAGCCCCCACGGAACTCTTCGCATCCTGTTTCAGGCCAGACTCCTGAAAACCTTCCGCCATCATGAGCAGGTAATCCATGCCATATTGTGAAGAATACTTGCGAAATATTACGGCGGTATCCTCAAAGCGTTTCATAGAGGTCTCTGAAACAGCCTGTTTCAGCATATAGGTGGAACCCGTGTATTTGGCAATCAACTGCTGCCCAAATGCGGTGCCTTGACGATGCGTCTTCAGAAACTCGTTGATTGTGGCCAGAAGCTTCGGCGAATCCTTACGTATAACCCAACCCAGGGATCCGCCTGTATTGATGGCGATCTCGCTGTGAATTTGCATCTTGGTCAGCAGTTTGCTCCAAAGTTTCGCCGTCCACTCGTTCACGACAGTGGTCGGAAGCAACCCGGCATTGACCATCTGCAGCAGGTCCTCGTCGGCAAGATCTTCGGGGACGGCGCGAAGGATTACGGCCGGTTTGTTTTCCTTCTGAAAACGTTCGTTCAAACGTTCCAGGTGTTCCCAATAACTCGACAGCTTGCGCACAAACACTTCTTTGCCTGCCAAATCGTCAAGGGAGGCAAGTTGAGGAGAACTGGGGCTGGTGACCACAATCTCATTAATGTTGTTGATGATGGGGTCTGAAAAATCGGCAAGTTTTTGGCGTTCGGGCGTAATGGCGATGCCCCCAGTGACCATATCCACGCTGCCGCCACTGAGCTTTGGGTACATCTTGTCGCGTGGTGTGACCAGAAATAGAACGTGAATCTTGATGTTTTTGTTTTTTTGCAGATACTTCTTATTCAAAAACTCCTCAAATGCCTTGCCGACTTCGTAAGCGACGCCATATTGCACGCCATTTACTTGGTAATAGAACGTTTTGGAATAGGGAACGGCAACGCGGATGACCCTGTGTTGTAGCAATGCATCCAGGTCGCCCGTCCACTGCTTCGTTGCGATGGGTGGCGCAACGCTTGAGGCCTTGGTTTGTGGGGGAGTGGATTGCGCGGGGGCCGTAGGGGCTAGGAGTCCACCGGCAATTAGGCAGACAAAGAGAAAAAGCGAACTGGGTTTGGGCGCACGCATCATGCAACCATTATACAAGGCCGTTAGCAGATTACTGTCATGGACATCACCCAATCTCAACCCTCGGCCTGTGCCTCTTTGCACAAACGCAAAGTGGCCATCTATTAGGGAGATACCAAACACCTTCACTATTCTTGGCGCCGTGTTGCTGTCAAGTGTGTCCATCGCGCGGGCGCAGGTTTACGGGGTTGCCAAAAGCACGACAGTGGTGAGGGGCCCGAATGGGAATGTGGCGGCAGCTAGCAAAACCACGGTCGTCACCGGTGGAGGCACAGCCACCAAAACCACGGTCGTCACTGGGGGAAGCACCTTGCCACATGGCTACATCGCCGTGCTGCCTGGTGGCTATCACGCGGTTACTATTTCGGGCGTGCGCTACTACACCGTGGGTGGCATTTACTATCGCCCGCAAATGTACCAGGGCCACACGGTGTATGTAGTAGTCCGCCTTTAGTTCGCTCCTCCGGGATTAACGCGCAAACCGTATTTGGCCCCCATTTCGACCCAAGGCCCTCTGCCATTTTTCTGGCTGAGGGCCTCAGAGTTGGCAGCACGGTTTTCAGGAACCGCCTTTCGCTGCGAGCGCAGCCTGAAAGTGTTTTGCATCAGCGCCAGCCTTGTCTCGCTGTGCCCAAGTCATCTTCGGGGGATTCGTACCGACAAACGCGCATGTCGTCAGTGCTTGATTTCCTGACGAGATGCCAACTTCCCATTGCCGATCCGCCCAAACTTCCCATAACCCCGTTCTGGCCAGCGACGGACCGTTGTCCGGTTACCTGGTTACGAGACACAGTCGCTTGCAGCCAGGACCTCGACGTAAGTTGGGCCGAATGTGTAGCCAGCTGCGCACAAGAACTGTGGATCGAGCGACACAACACGAAATGTGCGTCATTGCTGCCGGTATTTGTATCCGTAAAGTTAACAACCACTTACGGCACATTTTGACAAGGGAAGAGCCCATGCAACTTCCGAATGAGCCACCCTATAGTGTGGGTCGATCCTGGAGAAGCTATGCGCCCAAAACGTCTACTGCATCTGCATTATGTCCCTCTTTGGATTGGATTGTTGCTGCCTTGGGCTTCGGTGGACATCGCTGTTGCGCAGACCAATGTCGAGTCCTTGATTCAGAAACTGTCCGATGTCGACCCGGCTGTGCGGGGAGAGGCGCTGCGAGGACTTGAGGCTCTGCCCGCGAAGGTTGTGGTTCCGAAAGCAATTGAAGCGCTGAAGACGGCGGACAAGGCAGCTGCCGAGCGTCTCGTAAGAGTTCTGGCCTACTATCCGGATCCCAGTGAAGCAGACCCCCTGATCGAACTGGCGAAGAAGTACGACGGGCTTGGTGCAGAAGTCTTCCAACTGCTTGGCGCGGCGGGCGCACGGGCGTTGATGTCGGCCGCGGAGAAAAACTGCGATGCAAACGTCCGGGACATTAGTTTCTTGTCGTGGGCCGGAGACACAGCGTCCCAGGCGGGGCCGGATGCTCGTGTCGTACTGCTGGAAGCGACCAAAGCAAAGAATGCCTGCACGCGGATGGCAGGTCTGTGCGGCTTATCGAAGATGCCTGCGTATGTTCGGGATAAGACGGAGGAAAGCGAAAAAGAGGCAGCGATAGTTGTCGCGCTGCTGGCCGATCCCGATGCACGAGTTTCCAAAGTTGCAGAAAACGTTCTCTCGCCCAACCGGCCGGGATGGAGCTACGGAAACCAGGTTGCGGATTTTGCCTCGGAACCTCTTTTGAAGTTTTTTGCCGCGGAGAAGGATCCTTCTTTGCGGGTGCGCGTCCTGCACATACTGGCGAACTACGCTGAGTCTTCGGTGCAGGAACTCATGGACCAACTCGCCAATGATGCCGACCCGAGAGTGCGGGAGATTGCGAAGAATTATCAACCACCCCCTTATGACGAGCGAAGCGAACGTGGAGAATCACCTCAAGAAGGGGTAACGCCCAGCAACAAATTGGAAGAAATCGAGCGATTGACGAAGAGCAAGAATCCCCAGGACCGAGCTGCGGCGGCGGAAGAGATGGGAAAGTCCGGAGACGTTACGAACACGGAAGGGTTGGTGAAATTGCTAAAAGATCCAAACGCGACGGTTCGCGAGAAAGCGGCAACGGGTCTGGGCGACCTGAATGGTTATTTTGAGGACGCGGCAATCCGGTGGAATGGAAACCGGGCGGATTCGGCACCGGCACTCTATATGGCACTCGATGATTCGAGCGCAAGTGTGCGGGCTTCCGCTTTGCATTCGCTGGCTAGTTTGTATCCCCCATCTTCGTACACTGATGAGATTCCCGCTGATCATGCGCACCTCCTCGCAACACTGTTGAAGCTGACGGGCGACGCAAATCCGAAAGTCGCAAAAGAGGGGACGCTCGCCGTTGCCCAATTCCTTTGGCCGGAGGAGGTTCAAGAGGCCATTCTACTCTTGAAACATACCGACCCGGAGGTACGGAAAGCGGCCGCCGCCGCAGTGGCACGCTCACAAGAAGAGGAGGGAGTTAAGCCGCTGGTTTCCCTATTGAAAGATCCGGACACAGGAGTGCGAAGCGAAGCGGCGAGACTGCTGTACGTGATGATCATTCTGGGGAACGAAGACAGACAGGAAGGGCTCGCGGCGGAGTTACCGGTTGAGCCTTTAGTTGAGGCGCTAAACGATCCCGCGGCTAACTTCCGCGTCCTCGAATTGCTTGCAGCTTCACCTGATCCTCGTGCAGCAAAAGCGCTCATGGACGCACTGTCTAAGGATCGCAGCTATTATGTGGAAGGTTTATTCATAACAATAGCGAAGAGAAAGGATAAGGATGCTACGCAGCTCTTACTAGCGATTCTACGGTCCGGGAGGACGACGAAAAACTGGACTACCTGGCAAGCTCTTCAACGCATCCTCGACAGGCACGACCCGAGTGTGGTTGAACCGCTTCTCGAATATGCGAAGACGCCTGATGGGACTTGGATCAACACCGATCAGGTATTGCTAGCGTTTCACGACCCGCGGTTTGTTCCCGTACTTCTGGAAAGGCTGAAGGACCAGCACGAGGATGTACGCGTCAATGCGGCAAAGTGGTTGGGGGAATATAGGGACGAACGAATTGTTCCCGCGCTGATTGCTGCTCTGAAGGACGAGGCTCGGGCGGTGCAATATACGGCGGCCGGATCGCTAGGAAGATTAGGCGACTCCCGGGCCGTTTCGCCGCTTATCGCCATGCTTGATTTCAACCCAGGAGCGGCAGCGTCGGCGTTGGGAGATTTGAAAGTAGCCGAAGCAGCGCCGAAACTCGCGGCCTTGTTGAAAAATCCAAAGACACAGAATCGAAATGAGATTGCACAAGCGATTGGAAAACTTCCTGCGGAGCAGGCGGTTGAGGCGCTAGCTTCGGCCGCTCAGGAGAATGAACACAAGGAGTGCATACTCCAAGACGTCCTGGTAAAGGAGCTAGAAAAGTTTCAAGATGCGCGGGCCATCCAGGCTCTACAAAGGATCAACTTGGATGAGTCTGCGCCGAACGGATGCGTCGTGGCAAGAACGGATGCTTCGCAGAGTTTGTCTCAGCGAGGCGCCCGGCCTTTCCCGCCAAAACAGTAAAGGGGCGCCGCTGGCAGAAGATTTGAATGCTGTGCGCTGAATTAGCAGTAGGATCCGCAGTCGTTTCGCACCGGAGGTGCGAAACGAGCCAGAAGTCTTAGGGTTGTGAGAAGTCTCACCAGATAGGTACCGAACGCGCCAGTGTTGACCGAACCGATCAACTCCCAGATGTGTCGCTGGAACAAAGTAGCTCGCAACCGAGGGGTTGGTTGTTCAAGGCGCGGAGAGGAAACGAGTGTTCGAAACCAGGGTCGGAAATCGTCATCCATACCCAAAACGTAGCTCGAAGAGACGGAAGTCTGCTGGCCAGTTGCTGGCCAAAAGGCTGCAAATGAGATGAGCCCAGCGCAAATGAGAACTTCTAACTCTAACAAAACACGTCAACAGCAGCGAGCAAGGGCAAGGTAGGTAAATTTAGCAAACCGACCCATTAAACCACTCTGGCACCTCTCCGCCGAGTGTTTTCAATAGCTTAGCACAGATTCTGAAATTCCCCTGGTGCGCTTTTGGTGCACTATAACTCCGAAAGCGTGCGCGGCGTGAGAAATAAGTCCTTCAAAATCAATGAGAGCTCTCCCAGGAATTTACTTCGGCGGTTTGGGAAAACCGCCGCCATTCCTGATTCCGGTAATCGTGGCACACTGGCCCGAACGAACGAAACGGCATGAACGTCACGCAAACACTTTCGATGATCATGGGCGTGTCGGTCGCTCTTCTCCCCGAACCCCGTTTCTGGCTAGCAACGGATACGATTAGCCGCTTGACTCTGAGTCCGTACCGTCGCAATATGTGGCGACGCCATATATGGAGAGCACTATTCCACAAACAGAATGGAAAAGAGGCAGCGCCGAACTCCTCATTCTTTCGCTCGTCGAAGCTCGCCCGCGCCACGGCTACGAAATCAGCAAACTCATCGAGCAGCGCTCCGGAGGCACGATTCGTTTCCACGTGGCCTCGCTTTACCCGATGCTCTATCGCCTCGAACAACGCGGCTGGCTGCAGGGCCGTTGGGTCGAAAAAAGCGGGCAGCGTCGCCGCCGTTATTATCGTGTGACTCGGCAGGGCCGCAGAGTCCTCGCTTCCCAGCTTCGCGGTTGGCGCGAATTTGTCGCTGGCATCAATCGCATCACGGAGGCAAAAAATGCCTGAATGGAAACCCGAAATTGTCCGCCGCCTTGCCCCGCTAGAACTCTCGCCCGCGCGCGAAGCGGAAATTGCCGAAGAACTCGCACAGCACCTCGACGATCGCTATCAGGAGCTTCTCACTGCGGGCAACTCGGCAGAGTCAGCCTTTCGCGCCGCCCTCGGCGAACTGAAGGGCGACGATTTCCTCGCCCGCGACCTTCTCCCCGTCGAGAGGGATTTGTATCGCGAGCCCATTGCTGTGGGCACGGGCAGCAACAATTTTTTCTCCGGCATCATTCAGGATGTTCGCTACGCCATGCGCGTCCTGCGCAAGTCTCCCGCCTTCACAGTCGTTGCCGTGTTGACGCTAGCCCTCGGCATCGGGGCGAATACCGCGATCTTCAGCTTTGTGAACTGTCTTGTGTTTCGCCCACTTCCCGTGGAACACCCTGGAGAAGTTCTTTTTCTGACGTCGGCGCGAAAGGGCAACGGTCCCAGGACAGCTTTCTCGAATCCCGACTTTAGTGACATCCAGAGGCAGACCACCAATGTGTTTTCGGAGGTCTCTGCGTTCGGGATGTTCCTGACGGATGGTCTTGCCGTGGACGGGCAGAGCCAGCCGATGTTGTCGAGCTATGTCGCCGGCGATTTTTTTGGTCTCCTGGGACTTAAACCAGCACTGGGGCGGTTGATTCTCCCATCGGAAGGTAGCGTCGCTGGAGCCGACCCAGTTGTCGTCCTCAGCTATGCGTATTGGCAATCGCGTTTCAATGGCGACCCAGGCGTTATAGGAAAGAAAGCGTCCATCAATGGCGTTCCTATGACAATCATCGGCATCGCTCCAGCGGGCTTTCATGGGCTTGTTTCGGTGATGGACTTTCAGGGTTATATCCCTTTGGGAATGGCGCCTACGCTGAAAGATGTTCCCAAGGATTTTCTTGCTGCGCGTGACAACGCAGGGATTGGGCTGATTACCCGATTAAGGACCGGTGTAAGCCTGCAACAAGCGCAGACGGCTCTGAACGTTGTAGCACAACGGCTGTCTCTGCAATATCCAACAACAGACGCCAAGATGACTCTCAAGGCGCTTCATCTGGGGCCTGCTGGCCTCATGGTCGATCCCACGAACCCGGAGATCCTGCCATTTGTGGGCTCTGTCTTCTTGACTCTCGCAGGCTTGGTGTTGATTCTCGCATGCATGAACATCGCTAATCTTTCCCTGGTTCGCGCGGCCTCGCGGCAGCGCGAAATGGCCATGCGCACCGCCTTAGGAGCAAGGCCTGCCCGCTTAGTTCGGCAGTTGCTCACCGAGAGTCTCTTGGTGGCCCTGCTGGGTTGCGGCGCTGGAATTATTTTGGGGCTCGGTGGAAGCCGCGCGTTCAGCTCGATCCCGCTGCATACTTCACTTCCGATCATCTTGGATTTCCGTTTCGACTGGCGGGTTTTCGCGTATGCGCTGGGTGCTGCAGTCCTAACCGGGGCGCTCGTCGGCATCGTGCCCGCGCTTCGCGCCGCGCGCGGCGACATAAACGAACTTCTTCATGAAGGCGGGCGCACTTCAACCGCAGGCGGCTATCGTATGCGCAGCGTGCTAGTCGCGGCGCAAGTGGGAGGCTCGCTCATGCTCCTGATCGTTGCTGGCTTGTTCGTCCGCAGCCTTGAAAGGGCGCAGCACACGAATCTAGGCTTCGACTCGAACCACATTCTCAACCTGACCATTGATCCGCATCAGGCTGGCTACGATGAAATGCAGGCGCGCGAATTTTTCCGCACTTTGCTCGACCACACGGGTTCCCTGCCTGGGGTCCAATCGGCCAGCCTCGCCGCTTCAGTTCCGATGGCTTATGGCGGCGGCTCTTACGCCGTGCTCAAAATCGATGGCTATCAGCCACCCAAGGACCAGAAAAGTCCAGCGGCGGGTTACAACGCTGTCTCATCCGGATATTTTGAGACGATGCGTATCCGCTTGCTTCGCGGGCGCGAGATTCGAGATTCCGATGTTCAAAATTCCCAGCCCGTGGCCGTGATCGACCAGGCAATGGCGGACCGCTATTGGCGCGGCCAGGATCCCATCGGTCGGCACTTCAGCACCAGAGATGATCCAAGCCATCCTATGGAAGTGATCGGCGTGGCAGGAAACACCGTGGCAGACGAGATTTTCACACCCGACGAGCCCTATTTCTACGTGCCGCTATTTCAGCAGTACAACGCTGTTGTGACCCTTCAGGTCCGGTCGGCTGCGGCTCCCGAGGCGATGGTACGCGAAACGACCGGTCTGATTCATTCCCTGGAACCCGCCATGCCGGTTTTCGATGTGCAGCCGATGACCGCCGCGCTCGACACCTTGAATGGCTTCCTCCTTTTCCAATTCGCTGCCGCTTTGGCCGCCTCCCTGGGGACTCTGGGACTGATACTCGCGGTCGTCGGCGTCTATGGCGTAATTTCCTACGCGGCGAGCCAGCGCACTCATGAGATCGGCATTCGTCTGGCGCTGGGCGCGCAGCCAATGCAAGTCTTGAAAATGATCTTCCGCCAGGGATTTCTCATTGTGGGCGCTGGAGTGCTTGCAGGAGTTCTCGCCGCTGCCGCGATGGCGAGGGTTGTTGGCAATCTGCTCTTCGGCGTGCCCCCTGGCGATCCACTGACTTATGTGAGCGCCTCGGCACTGCTGGCCATGGTCGCGCTTCTCGCGTGCTACATCCCCGCGCGGAGGGCGATGCGCGTCGATCCCATGGTCGCCCTGCGATACGAATAGTCCAACGCGCGTGTGCCCGACAAACCGCGTTTAGAGCTATCTCGAATGAACGTCTGAGGCCTGTGTGCATTGCTGGTGATTGTGACCGGATGACGGGCAAACCGGAGGTTTTGCGGGCCAGAAGTCCGGTTCGCGGACATCACTCCTGATCTCGCCAAACGCCGTTTCGGAATCGCATTCTTGATTCCTGGGGAAGCCCTGTTATCAACAACCATTCGCGAACTGCTCTCTATACGGCGGTACTATGTTGGTGACAGTCTGGCCCGCTCGCCAATGACCCTTAACAGAAATCTTGAAGCTACTTGGAAATACCACGACGCTACCAAGCATTCGTACGCGAGCGTTCATAACAATCTGCATTTCTTGGATTGGGCCAATCAACCCTTGCCATTCAAGGCTTATACCGCTCTAGAGCCATTGCCACTGCCTCGGGAGGTACGCCAAATCGGCGTGGCTGCCCTTTCCGCGATCTCCGAGAGCATCCATCTGGGGTCCTGTGTTGTACCTGACCTGGAGGCACTGGCCCAATTGCTGTATCTGACCGCTGGCATCACACGACATCGAAAATATCCTAGCGGTGATATTTATTTCCGCGCCGCAGCCTGCACCGGTGCACTCTACGAAGTCGAGCTCTACGTCGTTTGTGGAAATCTTGTCGATTTGGAAGCAGGCGTGTACCACTTTGCGCCTGCGGAGTTCGCCCTGCGCAGACTGCGAGCTGGAGACTATCGCAGCGTCCTTAGTGAAGCTACTGGGGGTCTAACAGCAATCGTCCATGCCCCGCTCACAATCATTTGTACCTGCACGTACTGGCGCAATGCATGGAAATATCAGGCCCGCACTTATCGCCACTTTGGCTGGGATAATGGCACTCTCCTGGCCAATCTCCTGGCCGTCGCCACCGCTCTTGGAATTCCTGCGAAGGTGGTCTGTGGATTCGTGGACGCAGATGTGAATCGATTGCTTGCTGTCGATCCCGAGCGTGAGGTTACCTTTTCTCTCGTAGCCCTCGGCCATGTCGCGGCTTTGGCGCGGCAACTACGTTCCGAGCTCTCTGCTCTCCATTTGGAAAGCGTTCCGCTCTCTCGAAACGAGACTGTCTACTCAGCCATGCGCGAAATTCACGCTGCTTCTTCGCTCCGATCGGCTGAAGAGGTTGAGACTTGGCGTGTTAACGCGTCGCTGGCAAAATTGCCAGCGCCAACAGGACCGACCGTTGCGCTCCATCCTTATTCGGATGCGGAAATGCCTCGCGATCCGATCGAACAAGTCATCCTGCGACGTGGCTCGGCACGCAAGTTTGCGCAAGTGCCTATCGCGCTGCCTCAGCTGTCTACTATGCTGGAGCGGGCTACTCGTGGTATCCCAGCGGACTTCCTGGATCCACAAGGGACTCATCTGAACGAGGTCTACTTAATTGTGAACGCAGTCGAAGGTCTCGATCCCGGAGCCTACGTATTCCACCGTGATCGGAATGTGCTCGAATGCCTAAGAACAGGAAACTTCCGCTCTCAGGCTGGTCATCTGGGGCTGGACCAACAGTTGCCAGCCGAAGCCGCCGCGGACATCTTCTTCCTGGCGGACTTACAAATGATATTGGAACGCTTCGGCAATCGCGGATACCGCGCGGTGCAACTGGAGGCTGGCATCTTAAGCGGCAAGCTGTATCTTGGCGCCTACGCGCAACACGTGAGTGCCACGGGTCTGACGTTTTACGATGATGAGGTGATCCGGTTCTTTTCCCCTCACGCTTACGGCAAGAGTGTGACTATGTTGGTAGCGACAGGCAAGAATGCGAAATCACTGCTCTAGTGTCTTGACGCGAGGGGAGTTGGTGTAGAATGCACGCCGACTTCAAGATTCGAGCTTAAGAAGGAAGTTCCGACTGCGAACGACATGCAGAAGGAAATGCAATCGGTCGGCCATCCCAGTGGTTCCCCGGGAAACCAACTCTGCGGCGCTGAAAACCAAGACGCGAAGAGGAGAACGATCATGCAGGAATTGATCGCGAGTATGAAAGAGCCAGCGAAGACATGGTTCGTCAGGCGAGCGTGCGCGGCGCTGGCGCTATTAATTGCGGGCGCGCCGGGTGTGCTGCGCGCGCAAGGGCATGGACCGCTGCTGCTGCGCGATCCATCGATCAGCAAGACGCAAATCGCATTCAGCTATGCGGGCAGCATTTGGATTGCGAACCGCGACGGCAGCAACGTGGGGCGGCTGACCAGCGGAGGCCACGAAGGCGAGCCCAAGTTTTCGCCGGACGGAGCGCAGATTGCGTTCACCGGCAAATACGACGGCACCAACAGCGTCTACGTCGTGGCAGCCGCGGGCGGGGAACCGCGGCGGCTGACGTATCACCCGGCGGACGGCGATGTGCTGGGTTGGACTCCTGATGGAAAGAAAATTGTATTCAACTCGTCGCGAACGGGATTTGCTAGCGGAGTGGTGCAGCTTTTTACGGTTCCGCGGGAAGGGGGCTACGCCACGCAGGTGCCATTGGCGCGAGCTTCGGAAGCGTCGTTCTCAGCGGACGGGACACGAGTGGCGTACGTGCCGAACATCCAATGGCAGCAAGCCTGGAAGCGCTATCGCGGCGGACAAACCAAGCCCATCTGGATCGCAAATCTTGCCGATTCCGGCACGCAAGCGGTGATTCCGCGGGAAAATTCGAACGACTTCAATCCCATGTGGGTGGGCGACACGATTTATTTTCTTTCGGACCGCAATGGGCCGGTGGCGCTCTTCGCTTACGACGTTAAGTCGCAGCAGGTGAAACAGATCATCAAGAACGACGGGTTGGATTTCAAGTCGGCTTCCGCCACGTCCGACGCGATTGTGTACGAACAGTTCGGATCGCTGCATCTGGTGGATCTCAAGTCCGGAGCGGATCGCGCGCTGGATATTCAAATAGTGGGAGACATCGCGGAAGTGCGGCCGCATTTTCAGAAGATTGAGCCGCGGCGGATTCGGTCGGCCGGGATTTCGCCGACGGGGGCGCGCGCGGTGTTTGGCGTGCGCGGAGAAATCGTGACGGTGCCTGCGGAAAAGGGCGATATCCGCAATCTGACGAACACGACCAATGTGGTAGAGCGCGATCCCGCATGGTCTCCCGATGGAAAATCCATCGCGTATCTCTCCGATGAATCCGGCGAATACGCGCTGCACATCCGCGACCAGAGCGGCCTTGGCGAAGTGAAGAAAATCGATCTGGGCAACCCGCCAACTTTTTACTACACGCCGCGGTGGTCGCCGGATTCGAAGAAAATTTCCTACACCGACAAGCGGCTGAACTTCTGGTACGTGGACCTGGAGAAGAAAACGCCGGTGCGCGTGGATACAGACACGTACACCGATCCGGGACATCGTTTAGAGATGACGTGGTCACCGGACAGCGGGTGGATCGCTTACGTAAAGCAGCTGCGAAATCATCTACACGCGGTCTTTGCGTATTCGCTGGAGCAGGGGAAAAGCTATCAACTGACCGATGGGATGAGCGACGCGCTGTATGTGGCGTTCGACAAAGATGGGAAATCGCTATATTTCACGGCGAGCACGGACGCCGCGTTGAGCACGGGATGGCTGGACATGACCAGCCTGCAGCGGCCGGTCACGCGGAGTGTGTACGTGATGGTGCTGAAGAAAGATTCGCCATCGCCGCTGGCTCCGGAGAGCGATGAAGAGAAAGGCAGAGAGGCGGATAAGGGCGACAAAGACAAAAAGCCCGACGCGGACAAAGCTAAAGATGACAAAGACAAAGATAAGGATAAAGACAAAGCAAAAGAAGAAAAGCCGGTGGCGGTCGAGATTGATCTCGAAAACATCAGCCAGCGCATTCTCGCGCTGCCGATTCCGGCGCGAAATTATTTTGGGCTGTATGCGGGCAAGGCGGGAGTCCTTTTTCTTGGCGAAGGCCCGCAACTCGAAACGTTCGACTTTGACGATGGCGGGCCGACGGCGAAGATACACAAATTTGAGTTCAAGACGCGCAAGACGGAACAGATTTTGGAGGGCGTAAACGCGTTCGAAGTTTCATTTAACGGCGAGAAGATGCTGTACGCCAAACAGAACCAGTGGGTCATCGGCCCGGCGCAGAAACCCGGAGATGGCCCTCCACAACCCGGACAGGGAGGGCCGCTGAAGCTGGACTCCTTGGAGATTTATGTCGATCCGCGCGCCGAATGGAAGCACATGTACCAGCAGGTGTGGCGCGACGAGCGCGATTTTCTCTACGATCCGGGGCTTCACGGGTTGAACCTGGAAGCGGAAAAGAAAAAGTACGAGCCGTACCTGGAAAATATCTCCAGCCGCGACGACCTGAATTATCTGTTCATCGAGATGCTGGGCGACATCACCGTTGGACATATGTTCATCGGCGGCGGCGACATTCCCGAGCCGAAGCACGTCAAAACCGGCCTGCTCGGCGCCGACTACACGGTCGAGAACGGCCGCTACCGGTTTGCGCGAATCTACAACGGCGAAAACTGGAATCCCAAGCTGCGCGCGCCGCTGACGCAGCCAGCAGTGAACGTGAAAGTCGGGGAGTATCTGCTGGCGGTGGACGGCCGTGATGTGCGCGCGCCCAGCGACGTTTACAGCTTCTTTGAAGAGACCGCCGGAAAACAAGTAGTGCTGAAGGTCGGGCCCAAGCCCGATGGCGACGGGTCGCGTACCGTCACTGTCGTTCCCGTGGATGACGAAACCGGGCTGCGCAACTACGCGTGGATCGAAGACAACCGCCGTAAGGTAGACGAACTAACCGGCGGCCGCGTGGCTTACGTGTATTTGCCCGACACCTACGCGGGCGGTTACACGAACTTCAATCGCTACTACTTCGCGCAAGTGGGCAAAGAAGCGGCGATCATCGATGAGCGCTACAACGGCGGCGGGGACATCGCCGACTACATCATTGATTATTTGCGGCGGCCGCTGCTGAGCTACTGGAACATGCGCGAAGGCAAGGACATCACGACACCGCTCGAGGCCATCTTTGGGCCGAAGGTGATGATCACCAACGAAATGGCCGGTTCTGGCGGTGACGCTCTGCCATGGATGTTCCGCAAGGCGCAAATCGGTCCGCTGGTTGGAAAACGCACGTGGGGCGGCCTGGTGGGCCACTACACCAATCCGGCGGATTTGCTCGATGGCGGTTTCACGGGGACGCCGAACCTGGCCTTCTACACTGCGGACGGAAAGTGGGAGATTGAGAATCACGGCGTTCCGCCGGACGTGGATGTCGAATACGATCCGAAGCTGGTGCGATCGGGCCATGATCCGCAGCTTGAAAAGGCCGTGGAGGTGGTGATGGAACTGCTGAAGAAAAATCCAGTGCCGCCGGCGCCGCAGCATCCGCCCTATCCGAACTATCAAAAGCCCGCGCCGCATTAACCTGCGCTGTTCCGACTACCGAATGGCAGAGGAATAGAGAACGGGAGAATCTAACGCGGGGTTTTGGGACCGGCCGGCAAAGAGTTGGGAAGTGTGCTGACGCCGCAGGCACTGTGTGTGATCGCGGAGACTAATTGGTTTGACCTACGGCATGGACGCCAACATCTTCGGGAGAATGATTTATTGACGGAAGCAGGATGAAGTTCGGCCCACCCAAACAATTCGCATTGCAATCCAAGCCATACCGACCCATCTGCCAAAAAAGCAGACGGTCGAGGCTTCTCGAAAGGAATCTAGTCTGGTGCACTCTTGGTGCACTTTAACCTGCAAATGAGGCTATCTCGGCGCAACTGAGAGCAGCGTAAATTACTGAAAACACTTGAAAATCAGCGAGTGCAAACAGGGCAGGTGGGTTTAGCAAACCGACCCATTAAACCACTCTGGCACCTCTCCGCGGTGTGTTTTCAATAGCTTAGCACAGTTCTCAAAATTTGCTTGGTGTGCTTTTGGTGCACTATAACTGCGAAAGTGTGTGCTTCGCGATAAAGCTGGAAGCGTAAGTCCTGCGAAATCAATCCCGGCTCCGACTCAACTTTGCACTGGCGGGGGGGGAAAACCGGCGCCATTCCTGATCCCGGTAATCGTGGCACGCTGGCCCAAGCGAACGAAACGGCATGAACACCACGCAAACACTTTCGATGATCATGGGGCGTGTCAGTCGCTCTTTGATCTCCCCGAACGTCGTTTCTGGCCAGTGACGGGCGCTTGTCCGATTACACGAGGCAGTAGCGCAGACTCATGAAAATTTCTAATCGCTTGCTGTGCCATCTGGCTGCCAGCTTCGTGCGTTTCAAATCTATTTTCGTGTGAATCTCTATCCGCGCGGTGCAAACGACGCACGCTTCCGCTCCAACGGCGTAGAGGACTAAAGAGGGCAGTTTCGCCCGCTGCTAACACCTATCCCCCCAAATCGTTGACGGGATAGCGGATACAGCCGGAAAAAAGGGACCACCCCCCTGGCGCCCAGGGATTGCCATCTTAGCTTCGCCTATTAAAGCGGCTGCCAGCGCGACGGAGCATCGCCTTCGCCGTTTAGTTTTCCGAAGGCTTCTCGACGCGATCGATAACCAAAATCTGCGCCGGCGAGGTTTGTTCATCTGATTCGAGCAAATCGAGGCCGAGTTGGTCGTGAAGCGCAGTGAAGATCGAAGGGCCGGAGAATTCGGCCGACTGTGCTGATGGCGGGTCGAGCTCCATGCCCTTAGTACGAGCGCCGGGGCTTCCCGGCACAACCATATACTCGCGAGGGAACATACGAAAATCAGACCATTGCAATGTGAAATCGTACGTTCCGATGAGAGCTGTTCTGTCTAGCACGGGGCGACCCAGCTCGCGAGACAGGTGTTGAGCGAGAACGCTTATGGGAATCCCTTGTCCGACTACTTGACCTCGCCACCAACGCAACATTTCGCCGTGACCGCTTCCCAACGAATCTTTGATTCCGTTGGGGTATGTGTCGCCGGGAGTGGCCTCATGAAATGCGGAGCCAATCTTTGCAACAACCAGGGCGTAAACGGGAAGTTGTCTGGTTTCGCGATGGACCGAGAGGTCGAAGCGGTCGGCCAGGAGTTCAAGAAGCATGGGCTGCTGTGCAGCGGCGAGCTGACTCACATCGCTTTTACTGAGTTCCTCGGTCAATGAGTCATCCACTTCAGCCTTGACATCATATCGGTCACGATTGAGCCAATCAGGCGCTCCTGAGATTTGGTAAGCTTCAGCGCGGTATGCCTGTTGGATAAGCATCAGTACCGTGACGTTGGTCGCCGTCAAGCCGTCTGGACGGAAGTCCGCGACGGACGCGACGTCACGGACCGGTTTGTGCGGTTTGATCGAGATTGCTTTATAAACGCGGACAGGTGGCACGTTGTAGAAGGACGCGGTGATTATTTGCGATGACCGAGATTCGGCGGGGTCTTGTGCCGCGTGTAGCGCGCCGAGTGCGATAGGCACAATTAGAGCTGCACAACTGATCGTGATGAGAAACAGCCTCTTGCTGAAATGCAAGTCTTGGGGTGTGCGGTGAGCCATGATTGCCTCGATCCTCTTCTTGAGATTTGAGCCAGTGACGCCCGCCGTGCAGAGGAGCGGCGATTCGAGGTAGAATTTGCAGACTTTAAGAATGCCTTCAGCGTAGACCGCGGGTTTGCTCCCTGAACAGAGAACTTCTTCATCGCAAGCGCACTCTCGCTCCTGCACAAGTCTCGTCCTAATCCACCACAACAAGGGGTGGAACCAGAACGCAGTTTCAACAGCTATGTGAATTGCGGCCGTGAAGTTGTCCTGGCGCCGAACGTGGCAGATTTCGTGTGCAGCAATCGCGGCGAACTGATCCGGCGTGAGCCTACTGATGATGCCCTCGGGCAAAAGTAGAACTGGCCGAAGAACGCCGAACACGCTCGGTTCTACGACCGACGTCGTGGACATCGTTGGAATGGGCAGGTCTAGCGCGAGCGGTTCTGCATTGCGCCTGGCCGAGCGCATCTGTCGCCAGCTTCGGAGCCAAACAGCGATGCCCACCACGAAACCACACAGCCAAATGCCGAACACGATGGCCGGAGTAGTTGGGGTCCAGTGTGCTGCCGGTACTGTGACGGCTGAAATTGACTGAACCGATGTCGCGAAGGGTTGACCAATGTCATCCATCACGACAGACCAGTGAGATTGTGAAATCGACTGAGCTGTTCGCCATCCGAATTGAGCGCCGATGCTTACAAACAGCGAAAACGGGATCATGAACTTCACCGATGCTGCTAGCCAAATCCAATAGCGCACTGCTGCGCGATTCTTCCTGAAGGCTAGTGTCAACAACCAAGCCGCGCCAACGCAAAGAGTCGACTGCCATAGGTGGTTTTCCAAGGGCGATAGGTCTAACAGGGTCATGGCGCTTCTCCTTACTTCGAATGTTTCCGCACGGCCTTCTCCGCTTCCTTTACGTCGCTCGCGGTGAGTCGACCGGATTCAACCAGATGGGCCACGACCAGCTTGGCTCGGCCGCCAAACAGTGACAGCAGTTCATCGATGAGCCGGTTTTGTTCTACAGTTCGCGGGATAACTGCTTCGAAAATGTGCGCATTGCTGATCTTCCTAACGCGCCGAACTGCACTCTTAGCTTCCAGTCGATAGACGGTGGTTTGCACGGTGGTATAAGCAGGCCGATTGCGCTCTGGAAAAACTTCCTGAACTTCGCGAATCGAAGCTGTTCCCCGATCCCAAAGAATCTTCATGATCTGATATTCGAGAGGAGTGAATCTTGATCTAGCCACCTAATGCCTCCTACTATTTGTGTATGCGATTCTACTACGAAAATGTTAGAACGGCAAAGAACCTTTAGGGTTTAGACAGGGAGAATCAAGATCCCACCCAAGACGCTCTAACTGTCGGACTAGTTGCGTTACGTAATAAGTTCGCGGTTTGCGGCAGATGTGGGCCGACAATCCCCCTGCGACCGCAGCCAGCGAAGGCGCGCTCTTCCTAGTTCACTGATGCGGTATTCCAAAGTTCCTTGGCCTCGGGAACGCCTTTCCAGCAAACCGAAGCCCCAGAGCCTTTTGAGGTACGTCCAGGCCGCTCGCAAATTCTTGCAAGGTCCTGGTAAACGCCGTTATCGTACATGTGGATTTAGGTCAAAACCACTTTTCCGGTAATCCGACATTACCGGCCAATCTCTGCCCATTCTCAGGGCGTCGCGAGCTTGCGCGCTTCTCTGAGGATTTTGGTGAGGCGGTTGGATAGACGGTCGAGGCGAAGGCGAGAGGTACCGTGTGGTAGTTCACGACGGAACATTTCGAGCACATGTTGAGCAGCGAGCAAAGAATCGATCACGCCGCCGAGGCCTTCTCGAAGCACAGCAGATGGCACTCTCGGCTGCGGAACAAGATGCCGAGGTTTTGAGCGAGCCAGCTCGAATGCCCGCTGGAGATCATTCAACGTCACATCAAGATATTGCATGGTCATCTCGGGAGAGGTGTGACCGAGTAATTTCATCACCGCGACCAAGCCAACACCGGCTCGAAGCATCTCCGAGGCATAGGTGTGGCGAAGCTGGTGTGGGACGATGCCGGTGGAAAGGCCGAGCGAATGGCAGACTTGATGTAAATAATCACGAAAGTGACGAAGGAGCGTGTCTTTCGCGCCCGGACGGACAAAGAGCCGTCCATCGGCAGGCAGGGGATCAAGCGAACGAAAGAATCGGAGGCGTTGGACGAGTTCACACACAAAGGGATCTACGGGGACCATACGTTCTGTTTTGAGTTTGCCGAGTGGCACATGAACCGCCCATTGATTCGGACCGGTAGAGCGAAGGCAGTCGGAGGACAGATCGGCACACTCACCGATGCGCATGCCGGTGTGGCGAATCAACAGAAAGGCGTTGCCACCCAGATCGTTGCGGCGGAGGAACTCCTTTTGCAGGAGTTGATCCTGTTCTGCTGTGAGCGGACGCGGAAGTCTGTGCGGGAGGCGCGGAATATCCTCGCGGCGGATCAGATGAGCGAGTTCAGGAAGCTGTTCGGTCCAAGCCAGTTCGTTGCAGATGCCGCGCAGACCGATGAGGCGGAGGACATAGGACGCAGTCGCGAGTGGCGGCACTTGCGAGTGTAGGCGGGACATCCAGCCGAGGATGTGGGGTTCACGGCGCAATTGGTCTAGGCGTTGCACCTCCGGATGATCAGCGCCGAGATAGCTCAGGAAATTGCGAGCCGTCTCGCGGTACTGACGAATGGACGCCGTGCTGAGTGCCACGCCGAGGGAATCGACCGCGCGATCGAAGACCGGAGCCAGAGGATGTTGTAGCGGAGGGCGTCGCGCGCGGTTCATGAAGAGGCCTTCGGAAGAGGACGAATGTGCTGCGCCACGGCACGTGCATATTCAAGGTAGACGTCTTGTGGGGTGACTTGCACATACAGCAGCGTGGTCTGGATGTCCGCGTGACCCATCAGCTGCATGAGCGCAGGAAGACTCATACCGGCGCGGATCATGTCCGAGGCAAAGGTGTGTCGAAAGCGATGAGGGTTGGCGAGCTGGATGCTAGTGGTCTGGCGATGGTAGCGGAATAAGGAACGCAATCCCGCAGCGGTCATGCGCGTTCCGCGCGCGCGTCCTTTGAGTGAGACGAACAGCGCGGCGGAGCAAGGATTGGGTCGTTCCAGTCGCAGGTAGTGTTCGAGCAGTTGCACGGTTTCCGGCGCCAGTGGCAGGAAGCGAAATTTGTTGCCTTTGCCAGGAACGCGAAGCTGGGCTTCGGAGAGCAACGCGTCGTCCCGATTCAAAGCCAATACTTCGGCGGACCGCAGCCCTTGTAGGAGCATCAGGCCCACGATGGCCAAGTCGCGCGAAGTGCGGAAGCTCGACCAGAAACGTGCGACTTCCTCCACCGAGAGCGGCACGATGTTGCGTTTAGGGACTTTCACTCGCAGCCGGCTCATCGCTACTCGCGGCCGGCCAAGGCCCATCGGCCTTCGCCGCAAAAACGCTTGATGAAAGCCGCGGGCGATTTGGCAGGGAGCATCGGGAAACTCGTTGCGGATGGCGCGCTCGGCGACGGCCACGCGGTCATTAATAGTGGAAGGGGAAGGCCGAGGTTGTTGGCTGGACTGAAACCTCACATATTCAAGGAGCGTCGACTCGGTCAGATCACCTTCCCCAATGTCCGAGGTGTGGTGAACGCTCTCCCACCAGCGAACAAAGTGCAGCAGGTTGTGAGCGTATGTGCGCAGGGTGGTGTCCGCTATGCGGCGGACATATTCGCGGTCCAGGTAACGATTGATCCAGCCGATTGCTCGGTCCGTGGTCTGCTCGACGACACGCCTCGGACTATGTGCGTTGTGGGAGGTCTGCTGATGGATCACGCAGAACTTCATGGCTGAGCAGCTTCCAGAAGAGATTGGAACTGTCGTGCATCACCGCCCTGGACGAAGAAAGAATTCGGATCGCGGCCCTTGGGCAGGAGGACGCGGCGAGTGGTGATGCCGTGCACGTGCAGACGCTGTGCGAGCTGCTGCGAGGCTTGTTGTCCGCTACCGTTGGCGTCGACATCGAAGGTGAGATAAACGGTGCGCGGACGGTCGCACAACTGTTGAAACTGGTCAGCGTTGAGATGGGTGCCCAACGAACAGGTGACGTGGCGAAAACCTGCGTGCCACAACACCGCGAGATCGAACAGACCTTCCACCAGAATCACCGCAGGAAACTGGCGAACCGATTCCCAGGCGAACAAGCCGCCCTTGGAGCCGGGAAGGAATCGATGGGCGAAGGCGGCAGCGACACTGCGGCCGTAGAGGTTGACGACGCGTCCGCCTTGGCAGCACGGGAAGATGACGCGCCGGTAGAAGGCGTCGCAGCCTTGTGGGTTGAGCAGGCCGAGACGTTGCAGGAGATCGCAAGAATAGCCTTGAGCCGCGAGATGTCGGCGCAAGCTCCCGCCGGGGGCATAACCGATCCGGAGTTCTTTGATCAGGACGGGATCGCGCAGTCCTCGTTGCTCGAGATAGCGCCGTGCCTCGGGGTAGCGATCGAGTTGCTGTTGATAGAAAGTGGCGGCTTGCTCCAGCACGGTGGCAAGGTCAGCTGTAAGAGAACTCTGCTGCTCGAGGTAAGCGAGACTTTGGCGGAAGGAAAGATGACGGGACAACTGGACAAAGCGAAGGAGATCGCCGCCCTGACCGCAGCCATGACAGTAGAAGAGATTTTTGCGGGCGTTGACATAGAACGAAGGGCGGGTTTCCGGATGCAGGGGACAAAGTCCGACGAACTCGGGGCCGTGAGCGATAGGTCGGGCGATCCAATGCTGCTGCCGCAGATAATCAAGCAGTGGCAGACGTTGTTTCAGTTTTTCGAGGTCCTCGCCCACGGCGCAGTTTTCCCTCTGGATGCCAACGTAGGAAAAGACGGCCAGCATTCCCAGGCAAGGATGGTGGGCAGGAGAAAATTTCTCAGAGCCGCAAGGGCCAGAGGATTTGCAGAACCGGAGTCAGCCAAGACCAAGGCCCAGCTTCCTGCTCGTTCGGATCACCACGCGTCAACCAGTGAGCCATGCGGGCGAGCGTTTGGCGGAGAAAGGAAAGAGCCGGTTGGGAGCGGTCCAGTCCGTGGGCCCAGCGGCGAAGTGTGGAAGGATCGGGCACGCGATTAGGATCTTTGAGCGTAGGCACTGCCTCTTCCCAGGAGCAATGCTCCGCAAAGCGCCGCCGCAATGCCTGGCAACGAGCCGGCAAGCTGTAATGGGTGTAAGGGAGAGAAAACAGTGGAAGGAAGGTGAAGGTTTTCCCGCAACTGGGGCAGCGGCCACGACGAATGCCAATCCAGTCGTGATGTTCATCGTGGGCCTGCTTGCGGCGGCGTCCGTGGCCGATGATCGAATCGTGTTCGCAAGCGGGGCATCGCCGCAGAATGATCTCGGCGCAACTCGTGGCCCAATCCGTTTCGAGCTTGTGCGGCGCCACGGAAAGTGGGATAAACAGAATCGTAGCGTATTGGGGCTCTGCCCTCCGGCGTTGACCCGCCAAGATCGCAGCCGGAAGCGGAGCTCCTTCCTCCTGAAACAAAAATCCAACTGAAAGAGAATAACCCTTCTCGCCTGCAGCTTTTAGGGGTGTGATTCAGAATATTGGCCGGTAATAATCGACTTATCGGGACTTGGGAATGTTTTTGCTCACCGGTATCGGTTGGACTCTGACATCACTCGGCAAACCGACCCAGACTATTTGGCCATCATTTTCCCCTGTCAATTCCAACCTCCAATGGTCGTTATCGCCGTCCGGGTCTTTCCAATCGAACGACATCGACCTACCGGAGACTTTGATGTTGTTAATGGGGAGGCTCTTGGAAAGAGTCGGGTCGGTTACAACGTCGACCGTGCCTGTGGTTTCCGTATTCACACTGTAGCTGCACACTTGTATGCCACCGACAAGTTGACCTTTCTCCGAGCGTAGATGCAAAACAATAATTGGAGTTCCGGCATGGACAGCCGTCCACGTTCCTATGAACGGCAGAATCGCAGATTCTGGCGGCTTTATCTGGGCTAGTGTAGGACCAGCCCAATGTCCTGCGAAAACTAACGCAGTGATCGTCAACACCGTTACGCCGCTGATACGCCAGAATAATGATTTGAATCCCATATAGCCCTCCCTTGGGCTCTCAGATTCAATCATTCTGGTGGGGGTTGTCCCAAACGGTTTCTCGATGTTCAAAGGTCATAACGGAACCAAAGTAGTTGCAGAACAATGCAGTGTCCGATTAGCCGAAACCGTACAAGTGGAAACAGCCAAAGCCACATGCCCGGGTTGGTGACTCAGGAGCCAGCACGCCGAACACCTAGTTCGTCGTGGCAAATTGTAGGTAGGGCTTCGAGACTTTAACGATGACGTCTTGAATGGGGTCGTCTCGCCCAGACAACTCAACGTCAATTCTTAAATATGGACAGTCTTGGCTGACGAATGATTCTCGTAGTACTCCTGGAGGTCCGCCCCCAATCCTGAACGTTCGTCGTGGTGTGCCTTCCGTCCGGAGAACTCTCAGAAGGTCCCATCGCGTCATGCCGGGTTTAACCGTCTCCATTTTCTCAGAGACTTGTTTCAACCAAGCCTCATGGTTTTGCGCGCAGGGCTCCGGGTTCGCCGACTGTGTCGGTCGAAAAGAAGCAGCACCTCCAATAACGATGACGGAAAGCAATAAGAGGACGAAGAGTCGCGGAATCATTGTCCCTCCTTATCTGACCAACGCACCAAACTCGGGTTAGTGTTCCCACTTGCCTAGGATTGTGGACGTCAGTCATTGAAATGTCACTCAGAAATTGGTCATCACGATTTCAGCCGCCAACGCCTGGTAAACGCCGTTACCGTCCATGTGGATTTAGGTCAAAACCACTTTTGTAGAGTCGAGGTGTGGCGCGGTGGTTTAGGTGGGACCTATCTGTTGCCGACCCTTTCAGTTGCCGGTGCCTCACTATTCCCACCATGCTTCCGTCTCCACACCCCGCTCATCGAACCGGACATGCAGATTTACCGCATCCGGCTCTCGGAGAAGACTCACGCAATCGCCGAAGCCATTGCATGTGACGCTGTCTGCAACTTCTGAAAACAACTTGGGAGTTGTCAGGCTTATCGCCAATCTCCCTTTCTATCGTCGCTTCTTGCGTCCGCCTTCAACTGAGGCCCCTTCCCTCCACCGGCGTTACCCGGCTTCGTCGGTACTACGAGCCTCTCCGCCATCCCAAACGGCCCGGCCGGTCTCTCACGAGTTGCCAGTTGATCCACACTGCGATCACCGCTGGGACTTCCCGTGTTGCGTATGGTCCACTTTGCCTGCATGCCGTCGCTAATACCCCGGCAGGTTTGATGGAATTTTGTTCGCTCGTACGATTCCACCAACTTCGGCCTTCCCCAAAACCGGGGCGGGTCGGCTCCTGCATTAGTCTTTTCGGGGCCTGCTCAGCGTTCACTAAGGTTACGGCCTGCACGCTCGCCAAGTCGCCTTTGCGACCCTCTGCACCAGAGGCTTCAGCCGTTTCGTTGCCTCCACAGCTGCTCTGATTGCTACCGGGTGGAGCGAACCAGTTCCCGGGCGGGTTTAACTCCCGCTGTGGATCACCACCTTTCACGGCGCACCCGGTAACGCGACGCAATATAAAAGGGCGCCCCTTTTGGAGTAGGGTTTTGAGTGTTCGGCTCGAACCCCTCCAGAAAGGAACACCCTGTTTATGACTAGCACTCAAATATATCGGCATGGATGTGCATAAGGAAAGTATTTCGATTGCGGTCAGGAATGATGTCGGAAAGATCGTGATGGAATGCGTGATCGAGACCAAAGCGAACATCATTCTGGACTTTATCCACGGGCTGCGCGGAGAGTTGCAGGTCACTTTTGAAGAAGGAACCTGGGCGACCTGGTTGTACGATCTGCTGAAACCGCACGTAACGAAACTGGTGGTGTGCGATCCGCGGAAGAATAGCAGACAGGGGAACAAGAATGACCGGATCGATGCACGCGAGCTGTCCGACCGGTTGTACATGAACAAGCTCAGCTCGGTCTATCACGGCGGAGCAGGGGTCCGCACGCTGAAGGAACTGGCACGCAGCTATCTGACCATCAGCAAAGATCTCGCACGAGTCATGACCCGGGTGAAGGCGATCTATCGCAGTTGGGGTATTCCTTGTGCCGGCAAGCAAGTCTATGCGCCGCGTCATCGTGCCGAGTGGCTGGCGAAGATCACCGAGGTGGGGGTGCTTCGCCGGGCCGAGTTTTACTACCAGCAACTCGATGCCCTGAGGTCGTTGCGCCACCAAGTACGGCGCGAACTGTTAGCCGAGAGTAAGAAGCACAAGGCGAGCAAACTGCTCTGCCAGATCCCTTCGATCGGTCCGATCCGGGCGGCGCTGTTGATCGCGCTGATCCAGACACCGCACCGCTTCCGTACCAAGCGACCACTCTGGAAATACAGCGGTTTTGCCATCGAAACGCACAGCAGTGCCGATTACCGTAATGTCCAAGGACAGCTAGAACGAACCAAGAAGCAAGTTTCGGTTCGCGGACTCAACCGCGACTGCAATCACGATCTGAAGAACCTGTTTAAGAGTGCCGCCACCATCGCTTCCGTCAAACCGGGGCCGTTCCAGGAATTTTACGCGGCCTTGGTGGCCAAAGGCATGAGACCGGAGATGGCACGCCTGACCCTGGCGAGAAAGATGGCCACGATCGTATTGATCGTATGGAAGAAAGGAGTGCGCTTCGACGCCAAATATCTGAAACCACAAACAGCTTGAGTGTCTCTGATCGAATCCGCTCCATCCCGGGGATCTTCTCTGGCGGTGGCCGTCAGGTTCTCGAGACACTCTGGTTCGAGAGCGAGTCTCAGCTGGTAAGTTAGGCTCTGCGTGCTTCGGGCACCAAGTCTCACACCCGACCCTAGGCCCTCTCGGACAACCAGAAAAAGCTATGGGCCAAGAGTCCCGGATAGAACTATGGTCGCCAAATTTGACCACGTTCTGCTTTGTTGGTTTCGGAACTGACAGGCTTCGTTGCGAAGAAGCGATGAAAACCGCTGGTAGAGAAAACCCAAATCGCTGGGCCAAAGTCTCCAGCAACCGAGCAACCGGTGCGGTGGTTCAGAACAGATCCTGCTCAGTCAGGCGGGCTGGAAAGGAAGAAAACATCCGGCCAAGGGAGGAGTATTTTTCTTGACATTCCCCTTTATAGAACTTACCAGGCACCTGGGCTATTTTCGAGTAATCTTAAATCTACAAAAGCAGTCGGCGGAATGTTGGGCTTGTAACTGGGCCACCGTTGACAGCGTCCCATATAAGGAGCTTCTCATTCTGCGGAATCGGTGAATACTGCGAGGGTCCTCGGTCGGCCTTCGCTCGGACAAGGGGGACGTATGCCTATGAACTCGCGTCTCGGCCTTTTTCTTCTGGTCCCCTTCCTGTGCACGCCCCAAATTTCAGCTCGGCAAAATCATTCGGCAGCTCATCCCGGAGACAGGATCTATCTTGACGTCGTAGTTAGTCCCAGGTCTGGCCCGCCAATGAAAGGGCTTCAGCAATCGGACTTCACCATCCTCGATAACGACGTGCCCCAAACCATCACTTCGTTCGAAGCTGTCGATGGGCAGCAGGCCCTCATCGAGGTGATCTTAGTCCTCGACGCGGTGAACATCGGGTCTCGTGAGGCGGCCATCGTCTACGAAGAAATCAAAAAATTCCTAAAGTCCGACGGAGGCCGTCTGGCCTACCCCACTGCAGTCGCGATCCTTACGGAAAAGGGACTCCAGTCTCCGCTGGACTTTTCGCAGGATGGAAACGCTATCAGTGGTGCGCTTGGTAAACGCCCGATTGCCGTCCGCAGTACCACCGAAACCTCTGACCGCGGGAGAGGCGCCGCTCGTTTTGAGATTTCGTTTCAAGCCTTTGCGCAGATTCTGGCGGCCGAGCGCGAGAAATCTGGACGCAAGATCGTCCTCTGGGTGTCGCCGGGATGGCCGCCACTGGTTGCCTTGGAGAACGCTCGCGACGCAAAGCTCCGACAGCTCCAAGAAGAAGTGTTCGGAAATGTCGTTGAGGTCTCGACGCAGCTCCGAGAGGGCCAGGTCACCGTCTTCAGTCTGGACACTTCCGCTTTGGGGGACCTTGAAATGGGCCTTACAGACCCGCCCACTATTCACTTGCGGCCTCCCGACGGGGAAGTCTACGTGGCCGGAGCGTACAAGCCGAGTGATGTTGGGCCCAAGGACCTGACGCTGGAGGCCATCGCGACGCAGAGCGGTGGCTCGGCCCTTCATCCCGGCAACGACGTTGCCGCGGCTCTTCGAAAATGTCTCGCCGATGCCGCGGCATATTACGAAATATCTTTCGATCCGACGGTTACAACTCAGCCTAACGAATACCATCGCCTGGAGATCCGTGTCGCAAAACCTGGCTTGGTAGCGCGCGCTCGACAGGGGTTTTACTCGCGGCCCTGGCCAGTAGAGAAGTTCGCAGCTGAGGCCAAAAGGCTTGGCGGGACGGATGACACATCTTCAGACAGCGCAAGCGCAGAAAGCGCAGCTGCAGGACATGAACCTGACTACGCGAATGCACATGCGTACGTCGAACTGCCGATGGCACAACTCGTCGAACGCGAACCTGAGTTGAAATCCCTTCAGCCGGCAGCGGATCAGCAAGAATTGCCGATGATCCTTCAGAAGATGGGCGAGCGCATGGATGATTTCGTCCACAATATTGGCGACCTCATTGCGCGTGAAGAGCTGACCCAGGAGAAGCTGAATGCCGACGGAAAAGTCAAAGCGAAACAGCATGTTCAAGACAACTATTTGATCCTGCACCACGGCTACTCCTGGGGCGCCAGCGCGGAATATCGCATGGATGACAAGGGCAATCGCCTGGGGCCGATCGGCCTTGCGCAGGGGTATTTGGCCACTTCCGGCCACGCTTTGAGTTGTATTGAGTTTTCGAGCGCCGCGCAGTCGCAGTCACAGTCCCGGTTCCGCTATCTGGGCAACGCAATGCTTGGTTCACGCGAGACGTATGTATTGGCATTCGCTCAACGCCCTGGCGAGATTAACTTCGCGACCGTTATGGCAGGAACCGGCGCGAAAGACGTGGATATGCCGATGCAAGGAATCTTGTGGGTGGATAAAAGCAACTTCCAAATCCTCCGGATGCGCCGCGATCTGCTGGCGCCCAACCGTGAGATTTTGCTCGAGCAACTGACAACCGATGTGACCCTCGGCGAAGTGCGTCTTCAAGACGTTCCCGATCCTTTGTGGCTGCCTAGCGATGTAGACGTGTACATCGAAATTGGCGGTCAGAAATACCGCAATATGCATCATTATCAGGACTATCGTCGCTATCGGGTCTCCGTCAAGATTGGAGACCCGCATTAAACTGTGCTCCTAGACTCAGGTCCTGATAAACGCCGTTACCGGTAAAGTGTGGAATCGATCAAAAAACCACATGTCCGATGACGCGACTAATCACGCGCTATGTCAATCCACCCCAAACGATTATTCTGAAGTGTGACTGAAAATCCAGAGACGCCCCCGAAGATCCCTCGTCGGAAAGTCACTCTCCGATCCTTCGTTCGATGGTTTCTCATCGGAGTGGCGCTTTTTTGGTCATTTGCTGCGCTGATCCTCGTGGCTGCCCGGTGGATCGACCCACCAACCACCGCGGTGCACATGGAGCGCCGGTTACAGTCATGGATTCACCGCAAGCCGTATCACGAAAGATACGAATTCGTTCCGCTGAGCCAAATCTCGCCTGACCTCCAACATGCTGTCATCGCCGCGGAAGACGCGCACTTCTACGAGCATCATGGATTCGATTGGGAGGCGTTGGAAATAGCTGCTGAAGAAGATATGGAGGGCGGCCGCATTCGCGGTGGGTCAACGATTACGCAGCAACTGGTAAAAAACCTGTTCTTCGGAACCGGCCGCTCAATCCTACGCAAGGGCGCCGAGTTCACACTTATCCCAGTAGCCGAATTGGTCCTCGGCAAGCAGCGCATTTTGGAACTTTACCTCAACGTGGTCGAATGGGGCCCGGGTGTTTACGGCTCGGAGTCGGCGTGCCATTACTACTACAAAACCTCAGCCCGAGAGATCGACCGGGAGCAAGCGGCCCGACTCGCCGCAATTCTGCCGTTGCCCCTGAAGCGACGGCCCGATCACATGAATCACTATAGCGGACTCATCCTAGAGCGGATGCGCCAAATGGGTTGGTAATCGCACATCACATCGTTGAGAAGATTCGTAGCGACAAACGTCATAACCGGACAATCCGGTGCAGAAACGAACTTGTCCGATTAGACTTACCAGGCATGTTGAACTACAACCCGACCGTCAGAATCCGCATCACTCAGTTAGTTTGTAGCTCAAACCTATTAAGGCAGGGCGCATGCGCGGACTTCCTGCGAGTGTGAAGCTTCTCGGTTTTGCTGCGTTCCTTGCGGTTTTGTACTTATCCATCGCCCCACTTGCTTCGGACAAACCGAGGAATGCAACCGACGCCGATGCGAAGGTCGAAAGAATAATAAATGGTCTTCTCCCCGCAGCGGCGATAAAGGGTCAGCCAGCCCCACGATTGACGCTCGCCGAACGCATGAAGTATTACAACGTTCCCGAAGTCAGCATCGCGTTCTTTAAAGACGGACGGATCGATTGGGCGCGTGGTTACGGGCTTGCAGACAAAACGATCAACAAACCGGTGACGTCTGACACTTTGTTTCAAGCGGCTTCCATCAGTAAATCCGTAACTGCGTTTGCAGCGCTGCGACTCGTCCAGCAGGGAAAGCTGAGTTTGGATGAGGATGTAAACCTAAAATTGGTTTCGTGGAAGGTCCCCGATAATGATTTTACGAAAACTGAAAAAGTAACGCTGCGGCGGTTGTTAAGCCATACCGCTGGCATGACGGTTCCATCGGTTGGAGGATACCAAGCTGGCAAATACCTGCCCACAACGGTCCAAGTGCTGAATGGAGAGAAAACGAGCAACGAGCCTGTTCGCGTGGACCGGGTTCCCGGCAAGGAGTTTCGCTATTCGGGCGGAGGCTACGTTGTCGTACAGCAATTGTTGATGGATGTAACAGGCAAATCCTTCCCCGCGCTCATGCACGAACTCGTGTTTGAACCCCTCGGCATGACGCATAGCACTTTTGAGGCGCCGCTTCCCAAGTCGCTGTGGCCGAAGGCGGCTCAACCCTACGACGAAGCGCATAACGGTTGGTATTTCTACTCAGCAATGGCACCTGCCGGGCTGTGGACTACTCCGTCTGACCTTTGCTTGTTCGCGATTGGAGTTGAGAAAGCCTACGGAGGCGAATCGAAGTTTCTTTCTCAATCGCTAGCCCGCGAGATGCTGACCTACCAAAGCGGTCAGATTTACGGCTTGGGTTTCGCTCTCGGGCGGCGAGGACACGCAACGAGGTTTTGGCATTCCGGCGCGAACGGCGGTTATCAGTCGATTCTTGAGGCATACCCGGAGGCTGGCGAAGGCTCCGCTGTCATGACCGATGGCGCTGGCGGCCTAGGGCTGATTCTTGAAATTCAAAGGGCTATCGCCGAGGAATATGGCTGGCCGGATGGTCGAATGGAAACGCACACGCTCGCCAAGGTGGACCCGGCCACTCTGCGGGAGTATACGGGGGTCTATCTTTTCAGCGGCCTTTTTAGAATGGTGGTCACCCTAGACAACGGTCAACTCAATCTGCAATACGGCCCATTTGGTGACAAACCTCAAAAGTTGTTTCCGGAGTCAGAAACGCGGTTCTTCATGACAAGCGCACCGTTCGTAATCGACTTCCAACGCGAGGCCGACGGTTCGGTGAAGAAAGCGAAATGCCGCAACGGGCCAGAAGAACTGGACGGAGAGAAGATTGCCCAGGCGGATCCGTAACGACTGCTAGCTCCTGGTAAACGCGGTAATCAAGTGCCGTTTTGCGATTCCACACGTACACCACCTCCACTTTGTGCTCAGGGAATGTGTATTCTCTTTGTTTCCGGAGTTAGCAAAACCACTCGTCCCGGCGATTCTTCAATCAGATCAATCGCGTGAATTGCCTCAGCGTAAGGGACATCGGACTTAGCATCAAAAAACACGATACAGCTTGTCCGCCCACCGATTTGCGCCTGCAATGCATCCGGTAGGTCGTCCGGCTCAATTCTCTTCGAGTTCAAATACCATTCTTCATTTGATTCCACCCGAACCACCCATGCTTGGGCGCAAGGGACGTGTCGGAAAAATGATGACTCTGGAAAATAGGTGAGGACAAACAGTCCATAGGAACTGTCATGTGCCCACGCATAGTGGTAGACGAGGACCCCCGGAATAACCATCAGAAGTAAGATTTGCGAGTACAGGAGGGCAACTAGAGGGGAAAAGGAAATCCACGGTGGCCTTGCACTCGTGAGAATCCTCATATCTATTCAGACTCCAAATCGATAGAAATGTTCCCGGGTCATAGGCTTCCTTGGGGGCGACAACATTCCAAGTGCCTGGTAAACGCCGTATCTCGGAAACTTGAAGTCCTAGCCTGAATAATTCGCGTTTTTGAAACACGAAAAGCCTCTTTCATGGTACAAAGCCGTTGTCTAAGGCGGTTTTGCGACCAATCCGGAGGCTTTCGTGCCCGAGCATACCACGACACAGTGTGTTCTCTTCCCAGGAATTTTTGAGCGACCTGTAATTGCCAAGTTTGATCAATCGCAAGGCAGCTCCGATGGGGGAGCAGTGTTGCTCAAAGCCGCCGACCGCGAGTTGGGTTTAATAACGGCGTTGGCAGCTTGTCTGAAAGACGACCGCCAAGAGGCTAAGGTCCGTCACGAAATCGATGAGCTACTCACGCAGCGGGTTATGGCCATCGCCTGTGGCTACGAAGATGCCAACGATGCCGCCCGACTGGCGTGCGACCCGGTGCACAAACTCCTGGTCGGTCGTGATCCCGTGGAAGGGGAAGATTTGGCTTCGCAGCCGACCCTTTCGCGGTTTGAAAATAGCGTGGATCGTAAAGAATTGTTTCGCATGGCCGAAGCCCTGGCGGACACGGTAATCGAACGCCATCGCCAGCGGCTGCGCGGTCGCGCTCGGCTGATCACCCTGGATCTGGATCCGACCGACGATCCTACGCATGGTGCGCAACAGTTGACGTTTTTCAATTGGCATTACGACACCTACTGCTACCTACCGATGGTAGGTTTTCTGACCTTCAACCACGAGGTGGAGCAGTATTTGGTCACCGCGGTGTTGCGTCCGGGGAACGCACCGGGCTCGGCGGGAGCAGTGGGACTGCTGCGCCGTTTGATCGAGCGGCTGACGGAAGCTTTTCCGAAGGCCAAGATCCGGGTGCGCTTGGATGGAGGTTTCGCAGCGCCGGAAGTTCTGGATTTTTTGGACTGCGAGCCGAAAGTGGAATACCTCGTCAATTTCGCAAGTAATGCGGTGTTGAAGCGTAAAGCCGAGCCGGCCATGAAATGCGTCCGTCGTGATTCGAAGATCTCCGGGCAGACCGAGCATGTCTACGCTGAATGTCAGTACCGGACGCGCAAGACCTGGCCGTGGAAACGTCGCGTCATTTATAAAGCGGAGGTGGTGCGGGCGAAGGGCAAGAAACCCAAGGACAATCCGCGCTTCGTGGTGACCAACATGGAGCAGAGTCCACAGTGGCTCTACGAGGAGGTCTATTGTCAACGAGGGGACCTCGAAAACCGGATCAAGGAACTGCATTACGGGATGGAAATCGGACGCACCAGTTGCACGAGCTTCTGGGCCAATCAGTTGCGTGTCTTGATGACCGCGGCAGCCTACGTGTTGATGCAGGAACTACGCTCCGGCCTGGCCGGCACCGCTTCTGCGCGTGCACAAGTCTCCACGTTGCGAGAGCGTTTTCTGAAACTCGGAGCTCACGTGATCGCGTCGGTGCGTCGCATCGTGCTGCACTTGCCGCGGTCGTTTCCTTATCGTCATAGCTTCCATCGCCTCGCTTTGAACTTGGGCGCACGAAGCGGCTAGTCGGCCAGCGAAACGTCGGAAGGTCGCAGGAAATTTTTACTCGTCACGCGATGATACAGGTATCACCTTTTCAGCGAAAATTGTGCCTCGCGACTTACCTAAATGCTTCAGAATCAAGCATTCGGTTTCCCGGAAAGTTTCGCGTGGTCAAGTAGGGTCTTACGACTGAAGAAAAACAGAAAAATCGCTCACGAAATCACTCTTCGTGAATAATGTCGGCTAGTACTTGGATCCGGCGCATTTAGTGTCCCGAATTACGCAGAAAAGCGGATTTGACGCGCATTCCAACGTTGTTTTAGACTTCAAGGAATTCCTAACTGTCGGTTAGCAATTCCTTGAAATGCCCTACTCTCCCAGAAATATAAAAATCGCCTGTAATCATCGGGGGTTGACCCACTTCGGTGGAGTCCATCTATTTCATGAATTTCTGCGAGTGCTGCACCTCAGAGACTTCCTCGCTCAACAGATTCGCTATCCCCGGCGCAACCGAGATTATAGTCTGTCGCAGATGTTGCTGGCGTTGATCTATCCCATCGTCTTGGGATTGGATCGTATTGAGACCGCGTCACTCTTACGTTCTAACGGAACCTTTCAGTACCTGACCGGCTTGCCGAGCTTTCCCGATCCTCAGACCTTACGGCGATTCTTGCTGAACGCTCCTGTTCATCTCCGAGAGCAGTTACACCGCGCCAATGATCGAGTGCTCGTAAGATTCATCCATCTGCCCGATCACCGATCGCGCTTGATTCTGGATCTGGATAGCACCGTGGTCACCGTCTATGGCCGTCAGGAAGGAGCTGCGGTTGGCTACAATCCGCGCTACCGAGGCAAGCGGTCCTATGACCCGCTACTTTGTTTAGAAGCGAACTCCTCGTTCTTATGGGATGTAGAACTGCGGCGCGGCGATGCCGGCACCTGGGCGGGCAGCGTTGAACTTTTGGCCTGTTGTTTTCACTCCAGTCCTTCCGAAATTCGCGAGGTTCGAGTGCGGGCCGATGCAGGCTTCGGCTACGGGCCGGTTTTGGACATACTGGAAGCGCGTCCAGCCCAATACGCTGTGGTCGCGCGAATGACCCCCTCACTGAAATGTGCGCTCGGAGGTTTAAGGTATGCACGGCTGAATCCACGGTGGGAGATCGCAGAATTTGATCATCGTCCCTCCGATTGGTCTCAAGCACGCCGTTGCATTGTGGCTCGGAAGTTGATCGAGGAGGCCGATCCGGAGCCGACTCTGTTTACCTTGGAGCGTTATGCGTATCGAGCCTGGCACACGAACCTGCCGCTGACGCCGGCAGGAGTGTGGCAGTTCTACGACGGCCGCGCCGAAATGGAGCCACGCATCCGGGAGCTGCGTGAGGACTTTGCGCTGCGAAAGATTCCGACTCGTGCTTTCGCGGCCAACGCCCTCTATCTGGAAGTAGTTCGGTTGGCCTACAACTTGGTCACGGCTTTTCAACGGACATGTCTTCGCGAGGAATGGCAAAGCATGACCTTGAGCAAACTACGCCACAGACTCTTGTGGCTGCCGGGCGAACTTACTCGCCCGCGAAATCGACCTACTCTTCGGTTAGCGATATCGCCCTTCACCCAAAAGCAGGCGGATGAGATACTCCATCGAATTCATAGGCTAAAACCGCTGGCCAGCTAAAGCTACTTTTCTGAAAAGTCATCGACTGCTGCAAACATTTTGGAGACGAATGCTGGATTTTCGGCCACTTTTGAAGGAAATGAGTGAAATTCACGCCGGATCTGAGTAGTACGGGACATGTCCGGCCCGACTAACCAAGCATGTGAACCCAGGATATTACTAGGTCTATTGAATGATCAAAATCATCCAAGTTTGGAAGTGCTATTCATAACGTAGAGCGATGAGGGGATCGACTCTTGTGGCGCGGCACGCGGGTAGCAAGCAGGCGGCAAGGCCAGCAACTACAACGAGCGCTACCACAACGGCGAAAGTCCAGGGATCAGTGGCGGAGACGCCGGAGATTTGGCTGGCGACAAAGCGCGTAAGCGCATAGCTGAAAGCGAGACCAACCAGAATACCTCCCGCGACCAGACGGAAGCCGTTGAGGAGCACAAGGCGGAGAATATTTGCCTGTTGTGCTCCGACAGCCATGCGAATGCCGATCTCGCGGGTTTGGAGAGAGACGGTGTAGGCCATGACGCTGAAGATACCGATGACCACCAGGACCAAGCCGATGCCTGCGAAGCCCGCGAGCGTTACAAGCTGAAATTGCGGGCCACGGTAGAACTCTTGCAGCGAGCCTTCCAACGTCCCTGAAGTGGAGATCTGCACACCGGGATCGAGAGCGCGGACTTCTTGGCCCATGTTTTTCAATAGCGAGTTGGGATCGACGGACGTTCGGGCCATGAAGACTCGCCAGTTAAATCCCGCGACACTGTACGGGACAAAGGCTTGCGGGAAAGACTGCCATGACGGAATGTCATAGCTGCGCGTCTTGAAGTCGCGGACGATTCCAACGATTTCGAAATAAGTGTCATGCGGCGCGGCTGCTGCAAAATAGGGCTTGTCGAAAATGTCTAATTTGACCTTCTGGCCGAGGGGATCCTCGTTGGGAAAGTATTGGCGCGAAAAAGCTTCGTTGACCACCATTACGTCTCGCGCCGTCGAGACGTCGTCTGCGGAAAAGAAGCGTCCGTGAAGCAATGGCAGTCCGAGCGTTTGAAAATAGCCATCGCTGCACATTTCGAAGCGCGTCTCCCAGCGCTCTGTGTGTGGCTTGCCGGAGATGATTGTGTCTGTGGATTGGTACTGCAGCGGCGGTGGATCTGCGGCCATTTCGGCAACAGAGGTTACGCCCGGGAGAGCTTGCATGCGTTCGAGGAGTCGAAGTGTCAGCGCGTTTTTCCTTTGTAGAGTGCCAGGTATGTTCGTGTTATACGACGGCGGTAGATTGAGCACGAAGTAGAGAACATTCTTCGGATCGAAGCCGAGATCCACGCGTGTAAGAATTAGGAAGCTGCGCATCAAAAGGCCAGCGCCAATCAGCAGGACGATCGACAGCGCAACCTCGCTGACCACTAGCCCTCCGCGAAGCCTACTGTGCCGAAATCTTTCTCCGGCTCCCTTGCCGCTAAAGGTGAGACGAGGCTGGAGATCGCCTCGAACGACGTGGAGTGCGGGTGCAAGGCCGCACATGATGGTCGTCAAAATAGTGAGACCCAGGGATAGAAAAAGGACCGGCGCGCTTATGCGAATCACGGTTTCCTCGGGCAGAGTCCCAGCAGGAATTAGCGCGACGACTGCCTTCACGCCATAGTACGCCAAGGCGCAACCGGCTCCCGTGGCTGCGGCTACGAGCAAGAAGCTCTCTACCAGCAGCTGCCGAATGAGGCGAGCGCGGGTTGCACCTAGTGTGGCGCGCACGGCTACTTCCCGCTCGCGGGCGGTGGCACGAGAGAGCAAGAGGTTTGCAACATTGCTGCAAGCGATCAACAAGAGCAGCAACACGGCAGCGAGCAATACATACAGTGTTTTGCGGAAGTCGCCAATAAGACTGTCGAGCAACGTCTGCGGCGCAATTGCGAACTTTTCTTCCGGAAAAACTCCAGCAGGGTTGGGCTTGTGCATGCGGTGCGCGATGGCGTCGAGGTCTGCCGCGGCAGTTCGGATCCTAACGCCGGGCTTGAGGCGCCCCATAAGCTGGAGGCGACCGTCGTGGTTGGCAGTTGCTGGCAGCCAGAAGTTTGCGCCGAAGGCGTTGAACTGCGGGGGCATGATTCCGACAAGGGTGGTTGGCTTGCCGTTCAGGACGAACACGGTGCCGAGGATTTTGGGATCGCCACCGAACTCCCGCTGCCAAAGCCGATAGTTCATTACGAATACAGGCGGAGCACCAATGCTGCCATCTTCCTGCAAGATCGCGCGGCCCAGCAGCGGCGGGACACCAAGGTAGTCAAACGTATTCGGCGTTACAACAGCGCCGAAGGAAAAGAAACGAATGGATTTGCCGTCGTCGTAAGTGGGGCGCATGCTGTCGTAGGCAATGAGATCCTCCAAAACATGATTCTGCTCACGAAAGGCGCGGACCTCCTCCGGGGAGAAGTTGAGGCGAACTTTCCCTCCGCCGACACTTGATAAGCTGTGCGATCCAACTACAACCGATCTGTTGAAGTCTTTGTAAGGAAGCGCATGGAAGAAGATGCAATGTACGACGCTGAAGACCACCGTAGAGGCACCAATACCGAGTGCGAGAGCAAGGATGGCGACGAGGGCGAAGCGACGGTCTTTGCGAAGGTTGCGGAAAGCATAACGGAAGTCGACCGCCAGACCGTCCAGATAGGTTTCCATACGAGCGAACTCTACACCGGAACGCTCGCAAATTGTAGGGACCAGCGGTAGCTACGCTGGCAGCCTTCAAGTCCTGATAAACGCCGTGTCGGTAAAGTGAAAATTCAAGTTACCCGCAATCAGACTTACCAGGCACAGGCCGGAGGCGTCCCGCATTTGATAGACTCGTCCGGCGAAAACGGAACGCCCTGGCTATGAAAACGACAGGCCTTAATCTTCTTATCCCCGACAAACCTGATGTGGAACGCGACGCACTTGCGAAGTCCTTCGAGCGCTGCGGAGGTGTCGTTCATCGGATTGGTCGATTTTGGGACCCGCCGGTCTTCGAGCCTTCAACCGTGCGCGTGTATGGCGCTGACGCGTTCTGTCTTGTGTTGCAGCAAAAGCTTGGCTTAACGCTATGCTCACCGAGCGACGACCTGCTCTTGCAGGTTCCGGCTAAATTTCTCAGTCGTCAAATCACGCGCCAGACGCTCGGCCAAATGTTGTCGGGTGCACTTCCATCGTTTATCAAGCCGGTGACCCCCAAGCAATTTCGAGGTGCGGTCTATGAGTCGCACGATGCACTGGCCGTCGAATGCCGGGGCCTCCCGCCGGATACACCAGTCTTCGCTTCCGAGCCCGTTTCCTTTACTGCCGAGGCCCGCACGTTCGTGCTGGACGGACTCGTGCTGGACGCAGCTTTGTACGAAGGAAAGGCGGAGACAGTCGGCGCGACAAAATTTGTAGAGGCTTTGACGAACTCAATGTCGCTCCCACGCGCTGTTGTGGTCGATGTCGGTTTCATAGATACGCGAGGCTGGGCCGTGATTGAGTTCAATGCGGCATGGGGCGCGGGTCTTAACGGCTGCGACTCCGATAGAGTTCTGCCTGCAATCGTTGTGGCTTCGGAACCGTTTTCTGACACTTCGGCGAAAAACTAAGGACCGTGGAATCGAAGCGCCTGATAAACAGCCGCAATCGGACTTTCTGGCTCAGGTCCCAGAAGTCCGGGTCGAGGAAGTTTGTGGTGGCATAGCTCTCTCTGAGACAGATCGCGGTAAAGTCCCGATTCGTAACGATAAACGCGCCAGTGTTGACCGAGCCGATCAACTCCCAGATGTGTCGCTGGAACAAAGTAGCTCACAACCGAGGGGTTGGTTGTTCAAGGCGCGGAAAGGAAACGAGTGCTCGAAACCAGGTTCGGAAATCGTCATCCAGACCCAAAAACGTAGCTCGAAGAGACAGAATTCTGCTGGCCAGTTGCTGGCCAATAGGCTGCAAATGAGATGAGCCCAGCGCAAATGAGAACTTCTAACTCTAACAAAACACGTCAACAGCAGCGAGCAAGGGCAAGGTAGGTAAATTTAGCAAACCGCCGCATTCAGCCGCTCTGCCACCTCTCCGCGGTTTTCGAGACTTTTCTCCGGACCGACGGCGTCTTGGAGAAGCCTACCCGACTAACAGCGAAAGTATAGCATCAAACTAAGTAGGATAAACGGCGAAAAATCCTCCGAATACCCGGACATTTCGTTAACAAATGACGCCTTGGTACGTCATAAGGGGGTAGGTCGGTTGTCGCGAGGGTATTCGGCTGGTTCCGAGAGGAGTTCTTTCCTTTAGCCTGTTTTGAATCTACAATATAGAGGAGAACTGCACCTGACTTGCCGAAGTTGGGTCGAATTGCCCCTCCATGGGCCAGAGTGCTTACGCTTACGGCGGGGGTCCGGGCCGCGCAATATGCAGCAACCTCTCGCGAAACATTTCGACCCATACGGGCGTATGTAATGTAGCGGACGGGCTAGGGAACATCGCAATCGTGTCCCCACCCAGGTGGTTTGTCGGGGGCATGCTTAGGGTAACCCCTAGAGGGTGGTAAAGAGGAATCACATGAAGACGTGGAAAAAGGTAGTCATCGGGGTGGTCGTGGCCGGGGTGCTTATAGGCATCGTGGTGTTCAGCGTCAACCAGGCTAACAAAGGTGTGGTGACGGTTCAGACGGCAAAGGTCGCAACTCAAGACGATTTGGTTTCAATCGTAACGGCTTCCGGCGAGATCAAGCCAACCACATACACCAACGTCACGGCCCAGGGATTCGGCAGAATCACCGAGATCCTCGTGAAGGAAGGCGACCATATCAAGAAGGGAGACCGGCTCTTGCTGCAGGAAAACGTGCAGGCCAGCGCGGATGTGCAAGCCCAGTCAGCGGCCATTCATTCCGCGGAATCTGGCGTCCAGGCTGCGGACGCGAGTTACAACGCCGCGAAAGCAGATCTAGTTTCCCAGCAGGCGAACATGGAAAAGGCCAAGCTGGATTGGGAACGTGGGCAAGGGCTTTTTAAGGATGGCTTGATTCCGAAGCAGGATTTTGACCAACGCAAGAGCACTTATGACGGCGCAGTAGCGGCTGTGGATTCGGCTAAGGCGCGTGTACAGTCTCTGAAAGCGCAGCTGGATCAGACCAGGTCGCAGGTAAATCAGAACGAGGCAATGTTGGTCCGGACCAAGGACGTTTTGTCGAAGACCACCTACACTTCGCCGATCAACGGCATCGTCAGCTACCTGCCGGAGCGCGTCGGCGACTACGTCGTGCCAGGCATTCAGAATTCCAACGGCAGCTTTTTGATGACACTGTCGGATATGTCCATAGTTACCGCGGAAGTCAAAGTTGACGAAACGGACATCGTGAATGTGAAACTCGGACAAGATGCTGATGTGACGATTGATGCCGTCCCGGGAAAAGTGTTCAAGGGCAAAGTGACGGAAATCGGTTCGCAGGCAACTCTGCGAAGCTCGGGTCTGGCGACAACACAGTCCACTACCAGCACGCAAGAAGCGAAAGATTTTAAAGTGGTTGTGCGCCTCGACAGCCCGCCAGACAATTTGCGCCCGGGTCTTTCCACCACCGCGAAGATCAAAACCGCGGAGAAGAAGAGCGTGATTGCCATTCCGATTCAGGCGCTCGCCGTTCGCACGCGCAAGGACCTCGAGGAAGCCGCCAAGAACTCCAAGGGTCAAGGCAGCTCCGGAGTGACATTAGCGGCGCCGCCACCGTCCGCGCCTGGCGATCCCAAGAAAGATGAAGTTCAGGGCGTCTTTGTGGTGAACGGAAAGAAAGCTATCTTCCGTCCAGTAGAGACAGGAATCACCGGCGTTACCGATATCGAAGTCACTAAGGGCTTGCAGGTCGGCGACGAAATCGTTGTAGGCAGTTACAAAGCCTTGCGAACGCTCAAGCCGGAAGCAAGCGTGAAGATCGATAACACCGCTCCCAAGAAACAACAGGACGATCAACAGAGCTAAAGCCGGCCAAGCTGGAGTAGCGAGGAAACGCGAATGCCCGTGGAGACAACAGCAACGGATTCGTACCGCGAGGATTTGGTCAGCTCCGGTATTGTGATCAAGACGGAAGCCCTGACAAAAGTGTATGAAATGGGCTCGGAGCAAGTGCACGCCCTCAGCGGTGTGGATTTGCAGATTCGCAAGGGCGAGTACGTTGCCATCATGGGGCCTTCGGGTTCGGGTAAGTCCACCCTGATGAACCTCATCGGGTGCCTGGATTCTCCCAGCGCGGGAAAATACTGGCTTGCCGGGCGTCTCGTGAGCGATCTGGACGACGATGAGCTCGCGTACATCCGAAATAAAGAGATCGGGTTCGTTTTTCAGACGTTCAATTTGCTTCCGCGCGCGACAGCGTTGCACAACGTCGAATTGCCATTGATCTATAACGGTACGCCTGCGGAAGAACGAATCGAAAAAGCAAAAAAGGCTCTGCAGCGTGTGGATCTGGTGGACCGGATGAGCCACAAGCCAAATGAACTCTCAGGCGGCCAGAGGCAGCGCGTGGCCATAGCTAGAGCCCTGGTCAATTCCCCTTCCATTGTCCTGGCGGATGAGCCCACCGGCAACCTCGACTCGAAGACGGGCGAAGAGATCATGGCCCTGTTCGAGAATCTCTACCAGCAAGGCAACACCATCATTCTCGTCACGCATGAACACGACATCGCGCAGCACGCTCATCGCATCATCTTTATCCGTGACGGAAAGATCGCTTCCGACGAAGCCGTCATAAAGAAGTAGCTAAGTCAGCCGACAATTCGGCTCTTTCCTTCCTTTTTCAATCCGCTAACCTGAAAGCCAGACGCGCCGTTGCTCGCGCAGGATTGTTATTACTACGAGTATGGCAACCTAGCAGCCCGTGGTGTAACCCCGCCATTTTGATTTTGTAACCTGAAGTAACTTGTTTCCGTTTTTGTTTCTCGTAGAATGCCATTGAATTCTGGGAGAAGTGCCGATGGGAATGGGGACACGAAGACGGAGACAGCGGCAAGAGCGGTTGTGGATCAGCCACAATGAATTAGCCAAGGGGCCGGGTCATCCTTTTTACGCGCGCGTGAATGAGTTATTGGAATCGAAATAGTTCGACGAGTTTGCGGAGAGGGAGTGCGCAAGATTTTACGCCGAGAACAACGGGCGACCATCGGTGACGCCGGGGATTTATTTTCGATTGCTGCTGGTGGGATATTTTGAAGGGATAGATTCGGAGCGAGGGATCGCCTGGCGAGCGGCCGATTCCATCGGGCTGCGGAAGTTTTTGGGAGTGGGGTTAGACGAGCAGACCCCGGATCATTCGACGATTTCGCGAACGCGACGGTTGATCGATGTGGAGACGCATCGCAAGGTATTCTTCTGGATTTTGGAATTGCTGAGAGATCTGGGACTGCTGAAGGGCAAGACCGTGGGGATCGACGCGACCACGCTGGAGGCCAACGCGGCGATGCGTTCCATCGTGCGGCGAGACAAGGGCGAGAGTTACGAGGAATTTCTGAAAGGATTGGCGAGGAAATCGGGAATCGAAACGCCGACGCGCGAAGATCTGGCGCGGTTGGATCGCACGCGGAAGAACAAAGCCAGCAACAAAGATTGGGTCCATCCGCAGGATGGAGACGCGCGGATTACCAAGATGAAAGATGGTCGGACGCATCTGGCGCACAAAGCGGAGCATGCGGTGGATTTGAAGACCGGTGCAGTGTTGGCGGTGACGTTACAGGAAGCCGATCAGGGAGATACCACGACGGTTATAGAGACTCTGGCACAAGCGGGTGAAAATGGCGCCGAGCTGATCGGGACAGAAGAAGCGAATCAGAAACCGAAAATGCATCTGCAGGGGATTGAAGAAGCCGTCACCGACAAGGGCTACCATAGCGGCGAGACGCTGGTGATGCTGAAGAACGCGGAAGTGCGGACCTACATTCCGGAAAAGAAACAGAAGGGTCAGCGGCACTGGGACGGCAAGGGCGAGCAACAACAGGCGGTCTATGAGAACCGGCGCCGCGTAAACGGAACCTATGGAAAGCGTCTGCTACGGAAGCGGGGCGAGCTGATCGAGCGAAGCTTTGCACATTGCTACGATACTGGCGGAATGAGAAGGACCCATCTCCGAGGTCACCGGAACATTCTTAAACGACTGTTGATTCACGTTGGCGCGTTCAATCTGAGCCTGATCTTCCGCTCTCTGCTGGGCTCTGGGACGCCACGAGAGTACAAAAACCGACAGTCATCTCTGCTTTTTGCGCTTTTGCTACTGTTCCATCGCTACTCAGCGCTCAAGATTCGCTCAAATCGTTTTCTTTACCGGCATCGACCGTACCGGCCTCAAAATGAACGCTATCTCAGATACAAACTCCGCCACTCAGGAAAATGTGGTTCCGCCACGGGCTGCTAGGGGAGGTGCGCAATGACAATGCAATCTGTTCTCAATGAATTGTCCAAGCGAGACGAACTCTTGCGACATGCAGCGGAAATCGCCCGCAACTACGCGCGAGGAAGCTATGAGCGAAGAGTTGCGCCAACCACAAATGATTTGGACAATCTCACAAAGTTTCGTGAGCCCTTCCCCCCCGCTCCCACGGATCCAATGGATGTCCTCGCAAAACTCGATGAAATTGGCTCTCCAGCAACGATGGCGACAACCGGCGGCCGATACTTTGGCTTCGTAAATGGCGGAACTCTTCCAGCGTCGCTCGCCGCAAATTGGCTGGCGGGCGCTTGGGACCAAAATGCGGCGCTTCGCGTAATGTCTCCGGTCGCGGCAGAGCTGGAAGAAGTCGTGCTGCGATGGGTCTGCGAAGCACTCGGCCTGCCAGCGAACTGCGAAGGCGGATTAGTAACCTGCGCGACGATGGCGAATTTTACGGCACTCGTCGCAGCGCGTCAGGCCCTGCTCGCCCGCGCTGGCTGGAATGTCGCAGACGAAGGGATGTTTGGGGCACCGCCCGTCGATATTGTTGTCGGTCACGAAGTCCACGCTTCCATTCTCAAGGCGTTGACTCTCGCAGGGTTTGGCAAAAAGCGCCTTATCCGCGTCGAGGTGGACGATCAAGGAAGAATGCGCGCCGATAAATTGCCGGCTCTTAACGAACGCACAATTTTGTGCATCCAGGCCGGCAACGTGAATACCGGAGCGTTCGATCCAGCTGCCGAACTCTGTGCCCGCGCGCACGAACAAGGCGCCTGGGTCCACGTCGACGGGGCCTTTGGTTTATGGGCCGCTGCCTCGCCGAAGTACCATCACCATACCAAGGGGTTCGAGCATGCCGATTCTTGGGCCACAGATGCTCACAAATGGCCGAACGTCAATTACGACAGTGGAATCGTCCTCGTGAAAGATGGAATGGCATTGCGGGCTGCTATGACGATGACGGCTGCCTACCTTGAAGCCGGCGCTCTGCGCGAACCGATGTATCACACTCCCGAAGCGTCGCGAAGGGCTCGCGGCGTGGAATTGTGGGCCGCGCTCAAGTCGCTGGGGCGCGAGGGCCTCAGCACTTTGATCGAACGCACTTGCTCACATGCGCAACGATTCGCGGAAGGATTTCGCAAGGCTGGATTCGACGTATTAAACGATGTGGTCATCAACCAGGTGCTCGTTTCCTTCGGTAGCTCCGAGGTCACGCAAAAAGTGATCCGCGCCGTTCAGGAGAACGGTACATGCTGGTGTGGCGGAACCGTGTGGAATGGCAAATCCGCAATGAGAGTCAGCGTTTCTTCATGGGCCACGACGGAAGCCGACGTGGATCTGAGCCTGGAAACAATCTCGCGCCTCGCACAAGAGTGCCGCGGCCAAACATCATCTCACGGACTTTGAAATTCGCGCCTGCGCTTCAACGGCTATGCGCGATGTGCGAAGCCTCTATATCTGCAAGCGTCGGCGCCGGGCAAAGATAAGTGTTTGACAAGCGATCATGCCAGGTCAGGGAATCTTCGTCCCAAAGAGACCACAAAAATCCCATAAAAAACGTGCCGGCAGAAAGCATGTAACCGATGCTGCGCCAGAGCATTTGCCGCGGCGTCGGTTCTTCACCTGAAAAACTGACAACATGCAACCCGCGCAACATCATCCCGGGTGTTGTCCCGCCGAAGACTGTGAACATCGCGAAATACTGCAGGTAGACGATTACGAAGGTCGCGATGCACACGGCCGCACTCAACTTGCTGAACGTAAATTGCCCGCCGAGAGAGCCGAAGAGTGTCAGGAATCCGCCGTAAGCAAAGAGCAGGCAGCCTGTATCGATTAATCCCGCAATTCGCCGCTCGTCGATGGAAGCCACGGGATACAAACCACTCTGCTCCGAGTGCACCTCGGGTACGGGAATGCCCTCAAAACCGCGCTCCTCGGACGGGGGCTGCGAGACATCAATAACCATTCGCGAGTCTTCACGAGTCGCGGCATTTCGCCCGATGGCGATGGTAAAGGAAAAATCGTCATCGGCCACTGGCGATGCTTCTGCGATTCCAACCGAAGGCTCAGCCGCTTGACTGGGCACCTCGCGCCTGGGGTCGTCAAATGGCAGTTCCGACTGAGCTTCATTTGGCGCTATTTTTCGCCTTCGCGTTCGGTAGGTTTGGAGACGCTTCGTAAGCTCGCCACGCCACGCGGGATCCGATTCCACACCAGCTGAGCTGCGCACTTGGCCCTCGCTCATCTGTAGGCGTTGGATAGGCTGCGCCTCAGGCAGCGAGGAGGCCGCCTGAGAAGAAAGTTCTAGCGTTAAGGTTGAATCGCAAAAATTGCAGACGCGCATGCTCGAGGGCAATACGGCGCCGCACTGCAGACATGTTTTTGTCACCGGTCGTTTTTGCGCTGCGGACGCTTCCACTCCGGTGAGGAGGGAACCCGTTCAGGATAGCATGGCCTTGAAAAAGTCAAGCCTGGAATGAATCGAGGATGTGGCTAATTAGCCAGCGGCTGAGCGGTGCAAAAACGTGCGACAGGAGGAGGTTTCGTCAGGTTTCCAATTGCTGGGCGAACATGTCTCTGCTGAACGCGATGCGGCGCTCAAGTGTAACCGCCGCAAAGTACGTACATTGCCCGCGTTCCGATTCCGTCCAGGCCTGCAACGAAGGAATGATCCGCGCGACGCTCGAACGTACAAAGCCCAGTAGTCCGAAGTAGGCGCCGATGGCTTGAATGCCGCTGCGATCTTCCGGACGGTCCGGGCAAAGCTGCAGTAGTTGAACGACTCGGTCAAAGTCCTCACCCGTAGCCGAGTTCTTGATACCCGTAACGTCCTGCACTTCCGCGGAAAGCGGATGCTTGATCGACGCCGCAATCAGCGAGCGGCAGTACGAGACAAAGAACTGCAGCAAGAAAGCCAGCGAACAAACGAGAATGATAGCGGCCATCATCGGGGGATCACCGCAAGGCGCGCAGGCGCCAGTCTGGCTTCCTCAGGCAAGCGCCAGAAGGCGTAAGCCCATGCCAGAGGCAGGAAGAGCCCAAAAACCTGAATGAGGGGTACAAACACCGAGCTCAGCGAAGGATACAAATTCCTGATTGCGTAGTTGGCGGCAAACAGACTGAAATACACGCCCAGGGAGAGCACAAGCTGGATGAGCCTCGTTCGTGTTTCCCGCAGCTTCAAGATTGCGGCCCACAAGACGTAGGTTAAGACTAGACCGACAAAGTAGAGATTTTGGGAGAGCTCTACGACGAAACGCGTGACCAGCTTGGTCGTGGATTGCTCAACCACTGCATACGTGAAAAGAGCGGTACCGGCGAGCAGCAGCAGCGTCCCCATCTTGACGTAGCGCTCAGCCTTCATTTCGCTGAAAACGTGGGAATAGAGCGAACTCAGCGCGAAATAGAGGAAGATCGTGAGTAACGCGTCTGAGTAATAGTAAAAATACCGATACTGCATGGATGCCAGGCCATACTCGCTGAGAATCCTGTAACGGAGAAGCTCGACGGCCATCACGCCGCCCATGTACAAATTCAGCAGCAGATAACGGCGGAACGCACGCCTCTTGAGCGCGGACACCAATACAGCGGCCTCGCAGAGGATGCCTATGAGCCAAATGAGATTTACCAACGGACCAGGCACGTTTCCGCCATTCTGCGCCCCTGATCCCCGCCCCGCAGTGAAACTAAACTAAGATCTGCGGATACTGCGCGGTGCTCAATAGGGCGTCGGTGGTGCCGGCGATGCGCCGTTCCGGTATGGTGTTGGCAGCGCTGGTGACGCGCCGTTCGCCACTACCACGGGGTTGGCGGCGCTGGTGACGCGCCGTTCGCCACTACCAAAGAGCCGTCGCCGTGCGTCGTAACAACTGTTTTCAAGCCCATAGCTCCCACCAAAACGAGCATGGCGAGAAAGACCACTGCGAGTTTCCTGGACATGTTGCCTCCGGGGATGAACGAACACCCGGAGACACTCTATCCCTATCTATAGGGATGTCAAGTAGCTCGCACTACGGACTTGTACCGTATTGGTACACACCAACCCGGCCCGTCCCTTCGCCAAGCTTTCGTCTGGCAAGTTGGGGCCGCTAGTTAGCTACTCGGCGAGGATAGGTTCTAGGACTTTTAGGGTCAACGGTACAGTAGTACTAAGCCCCATGGGACTCCAGAACAGGTGGCGCCCTCATCCATTTCATCAAATGGCAACCAATGATGAGAGCTCTCCCACCGAAGAAATTAAGCACGCCGTTTGGGTGCGCAGTCTGGCCGGGAGCACTTAGGCTCTGCCGTGACACAAGGGCGGTGGTCGTGAGAGATTCGGGTACAGACATTTAATGACAGAACCATTTCATCCGCATCTTGCGAATATCGTTGGAATCCTGGCCTTAGGGATCTGGCTGCATCTGTTTTTTGGACGCGGCTGGTTCTGGCGAGTCCTAAGAGTAGACGCGGACCGCATGGCATGCGATCCACTTCAAAGTTGGCCGAGCGTTGTCGCGATTGTGCCGGCACGGAATGAGGCAGAAACGATCGCCAAAGTGGTGACGGGCCTGGTCCAGCAGAACTATTCGGGTTCCTTCTCCATTGTTGTCGTCGACGATCACAGCGAGGACGCAACGTGGGACATCACGAGCCAGATCGCCAGGGAGACTTCGGAGGAGCGCCGCGTGAGCATCGTCCGCGCTTCCGATCTGCCGCGGGGTTGGACCGGCAAGCTCTGGGCGTTAAACGAAGGTGTGACAAGTCCAAGGGACACCGGTGCAATAGAAGAGCTCCCTACCTATTATTGGTTTACGGACGCGGATGTCAGCCATGGGCCGGACACTTTGCAATGGCTGGTGGCAAGGGCGGAAAAAGACAGACTCGACCTTGCCTCGCTCATGGTTCTACTTCAGGCAAAGACTTTTCCCGAGCGGGCGCTAATTCCCGCTTTTCTCTACTTCTTCTTGATGCTCTATCCACCTCGGTGGATTGCAGATGACGACCTCGCCACCGCTGGAGCGGCCGGCGGATGCATCTTGCTGAAGCGCGAGGCCCTTGCACGAATCGGCGGATTCGCCGCAATCCGGGGCGAGGTTATCGACGATTGCGCGTTGGCGAAAGCAGTTAAAGTCAGCGGCGGCAAAGTGTGGATGGGTCTTACTCACAAAAGCGAGAGCTTGCGTGCCTATAAAACGTTCGGGGAAATCCGTGATCTGATTGCTCGCACGGCCTTTACGCAGCTCCGTTACTCGGCGCTGATGTTGGCTGGAACCCTCTCTGGAATGTTTTTGACTTATCTTGCGCCCGTGCTCCTGCTCTTCTCGCACGATGCAACGGCGCGCATCCTTGGCTTTACCGCCTGGATTTTGATGTCAGGTTCCTTCCTCCCCACTGTGCGCTTTTACCGGCTATCCCCGCTCTGGGCGCCTCTTCTGCCATTGACGGCGCTCTTCTACACCTATGCGACATGGCTTTCCGCCGTTCGCTATTGGATGGGCAAGGGCGGATCTTGGAAAGGGCGCTCCCAAGCTCCAAAAGATGCCTAGCGCAGCAAGAACGACGGATCTCGCCCCAAAGGAGCGCTTTATCTTTATCTAGCCGAGGAATTTCGCGAGCGGCTGCCAATAGTTCCCGTTCCAGCCTTCGAGCAAGTGGTCAGCGTCACCTTTAGGGAAGCCGGTGTGGTCAAAAACCAGCTTGGTCTCAGAACCCTGCTCTACCAGAACGAACTTGACGAGTGACCACGCCCCTTCGGGCCAGTATGCAACTCGCCACGCTTGGACAATCCGCTCATTGGGGATGAGTTCGAGGTTCCTCCCCACAATAAATCCGTTGAAGAATTTGAACGCGCCGCCAGGTTCCGCTATGATCTCCGCCGGGATGTTGCCTTTCGCCATCCCGGACTGCACAGCAACGCTCAACTGCGTCACTTTTTCGAATTGCTTTGCGCTCGTGAGCGCTTCATACACCCGTTTGCGGCTGGCTTTGAAAACCGGCTCTTGATGAATGGCATCCTCGGAATGCGAAACCTCTTGCCCGGCTTGCGCAAATCCATTGACTGAACTCAAACCAAAACTGCCTAACGCGCACGTCACGCTGGCAATCAGTTGCCGCCGGGTCGGATTCTTCGCTGGAAGCGTGTGCGTCGACTTTCTGTCGCTCATTTTCATTCTCCGTGTGCTGCGAAAATACATGCGCTTTGAAGCGTCAAGGCATGGGACCACGCTGCCAAAATATGTTCAAGATAATGTTTTGCTGGAGAGCCTACTGCCCTTTGAGCGATACTTCCTCCCAACAAAATCAGGAGGCGCGGCAACTGCGTCGTAATCTTTGCAACCGGACAAGCGGAAAGCGTGCAGATTGCCTGCGACAGCAGGCGAGCGTATATTGACCTCCGGCTGGTAAGCGATTCGTATATTCCTGCACCGCAAAAGTTGGGGGGGGAACCGTGGCGAAACTCTGTGCATGTCTGCTTTGTCTTTTACTCTTGCTGGCGATTCCGGTGACCGCGCAAGCTCCCGGACTCTCCCAAATGTATTCGCTCATCCGCGCGGAAGAGACTAACAATTCGAAAATCATGTGGATCATCCATGAAATCGCCGACGTGTACGGCCCGCGCGTCACAGGCACTCCGAATTTGAAGGCCGCCGATGATTGGGCGGTCAAAACAATGACCTCGTGGGGACTGGCGAACGCCCATCTCGAGCCGTGGACGTTTCAACCTCCGAGCGCGGCGACGCCAGTGCCAGGCTGGGAAAACATGGAGCTCTCCGCTGATGCGGTTACGCCGTTCCATGGACAGCTCATGGTTATGCCCCTGGCATGGACTCCCAGCACCAACGGAGTGGTCACAGCGCAGGTTGTGATCCTCCAACCGCCGGGATTGGCACCGCCAACTGGCGCCGGATTTAATTTTTTTGGAGGCGCGCCTCCACCGCCTGAACCAAAGTGGGCCGCTCCGCCGATGCGCCCAGCCGCAAAGCCGGAAGAACCCAAGCAGCCCACCCAAGCCGAGCTCGACACCTACTTGAACGCCATGAAAGATAAAGTTCACGGCGCGATCGTATTCGTCGGCCGTCATGTGGAAGTAGCCGCGGAAATGAACCCCGCTCCGATGCGCCGACCCGAGGACGAGTGGAAGTCGCGCTTCGACGCGAAAAATCCTCGCCCGTTCCGCTTTCCCGAGCAGCCAAAGCTGCCCGAAGGACAGTTGACGCGGCAAGAAGTCTCTCGTCAAGTGGACCAATTCTTGGTCGACAACGGCGCGCTCGTTCGCATTAACGACGCCGGCCGCGCGCACGGCATCATCATCGCCCAGCAAAACGCAACCTACGATTGGACCCGCGCCGTCCCCACCCTCGTCATGCGTAACGAAGACTACGGCCGCATCTCCCGCTTCATCGCCGACGGAACCCCCGTCACCCTCCGCGTAAACATTCAAAACAAGCAGTATCCCGAAGGCACCACCGCCTATAACGCCATCGGAGAAATTTCCGGCACGGACAAGAAAGACGAAATCGTCATGCTCGGCGGCCACTACGACTCTTGGCACGACGCCACCGGCGCAACCGACAACGGCATCGGCTCGTCCATGATGCTCGAGGCGGTTCGTATTCTCTCCGCCCTCCACGTCAAGCCGCGTCGAACCATTCGCATTGCACTATGGAGCGGCGAAGAAGAAGGCTTGCTCGGTTCGCTGGCGTATGTGAAAGAGCACTTCGGGAGCTTCGAAAACCAGAAGCCCGAATACGCGAAATTAGATGCGTACTTCAACATCGATTCCGGCACAGGCAAGCCGCGTGGCGCCGGCGTGTTTGGTCCGGCGGGCGCCGCCGACATGGTTCGCGAAGCCATGATGCCCTTTGAAGACTGGGGTTTCATGGGCGCAATTGCATCAGACAGCCGGAGGACCGGCGGCACGGACAGCACTTCCTTTAATAACGCGGGCCTACCCGGAATTGGCCTTGCGCAAGATGCCTTCGACTACGGCTCGTTTACGCATCACACGAATCTGGATACGTACGAGCGGATCTATGAAGAAGACGTGAGAGAAGGCGCGGTGGAGATTGCATCCGCGGTCTACGCACTTGCAATGGCCGATGACATGGTTCCGCGATTTAAGGACGCGGACATGCCCAAGCCCGTGCCCGAGCCTGGACCGGGTTCCCAAGCCACTCCGGTGCGCCACGTCCCGGCAAACTAGCTCGCATTCTTCAAGTTGTGAAACGAAGCGCGCGATGCGGACTACCCGTTGCGCGCTTTTATATTCGGCTCGCCCTGTTGTGCTACTTCGCGATCACGAACCCGGCATGTAGCGCCGCCGTCGAATCTCCGCCCACCCAAACGTCGAACGCCACCGGTTCTTCCACCCAGCTCTTCGTCGCCGTGCTCCAGTACGTCAATTCGTCGTTCCCCAGAGCAAAATGCACCGTCCTTTTCTCATGCGCTCCGAGCGTCAAGCGTTCGAACCCTTTCAGCTCCCGCACCGGCCGCGACGTGCTCCCATATTGTTGATGGATGTAAAGTTGCGCCACTTCGTCAGCCGAAGTTGCCCCGATGTTTTCCATGTCGATGCTCACATTAATGCTCTCGCCCGGTTTGATTTCGCTTCGGCTCAGCTTCAAATTCGAAAACGCAAACTTCGAATAGCTAAGCCCGTACCCAAACGGATAAAGCGGTGTGCTCTCTTCATCCCAATATCGCTTCCCTTGGTTTTCCGGAGCCTGCGTCGTGTTGTGTGCATAATACGTAGGCACCTGCCCCACATTCCGCGGCCAGGTGATCGGGAGTTTCCCGCCGGGAACGGCATCGCCAAAAAGCAGATTAGCGACCGCGTTTCCACCCTGCGTGCCCGGATACCACGCATCGAGAATTGCCGGAAGGTGCTCCGCGGCCCATTTGATATTCAGTGGCCGCCCATTGAACAACACAAGCACCACCGGCTTGCCGCTTGCTGCCACCGCTTCGATTAGCTTTTCTTCCTGGCCCGGCAAATCCAGCGACTCACGCGAAGCCGCTTCCCCGCTCATGTTTTGCGCTTCTCCCATGACGAGTATGGCGAGCTCGGAAGACTTCGCGAGAGAAACGGCTTTCTCCATTTCATCCTTCGCTTGTTGCGCCGTCCACACAGGCTGCGGCTTCAAATGGAAAATCGCGTCGAAAAACGACGGAATCTTCCGGCGGATCTGCACTCCCTGTGCGTAACTGACTTCAGCCTGCGCGCCGAGCTTGTTGCGCAATCCGCCGAGCACGGTCACGGTTTCCGCCAAATCCTCCTGAAATGTCCACGAACCGATCGTATCCACTTGCGAATCCGCCAGCGGGCCAATCACGGCGATTTTCTTGTAAGCATCCTTTTTGAGCGGCAGGAGTCCCTTTTCGTTCCGCAGAAGCACCGCCGTGCGCTCCGCCGCAAGACGCGAGGCTGTGCGATGCTCCGGTGTAGCAAGAATTTCGTGCGCCCGCGCTTCATCCACGTAGGGGTGTTCGAACAACCCGAGCCGGATCTTCATTTCAAGAATAGGCCGCGCCGCATCCTCAATTTGCTGCGCCGTGATTTGCCCGCGCTCGACCGCCGTCGCCAGGCTCTTCGAATACGCCGTAAAATTGATCGCCATCTCCATGTTCACCCCGGCGTTGAACGCATACAGTCCGGCCTCGTACACATCTTTGGCGTAGCCGTGATTCTGAAGGCTCTTTACGGAATTCGCGTCGCTCACCACGAACCCAGTAAATTTCCAGTCGTCGCGCAGCACATCGTGAAGCAGCCAGCGATTACCCGTGGCCGGTACGTCATTCAAATCCAAATAGGCGCTCATCGCGGAGCCGATCCCGACCTTCACCGCCGCGTGAAACGGCTTGAGGTACACATTTTGCATAAGCGTCTCGGGAATGTACGCCTCATCGTAATCGCGCCCGCCAACCGCCGCGCCATAACCCGCGAAATGTTTCATACAAGCCAGGATGTGATCAGGCGCGCCAATGTAGTCGCCTTGAAAACCGCGTACTTGCGCGGCCGCCATCGCGGAGCCGAGATACGGATCTTCGCCCGCTCCTTCCACGATTCGCCCCCAGCGCGGATCGCGCGCAATGTCCAGCATTGGCGCGAACGCCCAGTCAATGCCCACCGAACGCGCTTCTTTCGCTGCGATAGTCTGCGCCTTCACTGCAGCCGAAGGATCCCACGAAGCCGCCATCGCAATCGGCACAGGAAAAATCGTGCGGAAGCCGTGAATCACATCGAATCCGAAAATCAGTGGAATATGTAGCCGCGTTTTGTCGACGGCCAGATGCTGCAACCGGTTGGTTTCGACGGGGTCGGTGACAAAGAGCAGCGATCCCAGCTGGCCCTTCGCCACCGCGTCGTCGATCTCTTTCGACTTGCCGAAATCAAAAAGTTGGCTGAGCTGCCCGATTTTTTCCTCGAGCGTCATCTCTTTCAGCAGCGCATCAGCGCGCTGGTGCACCGCAGCATCATCGGGTGGCGCAGTGGCCGGAGTCTGTGAGGAAGTGAGTGGCGCGATGGCGAATGCGAGAATCAGCAGCAAAGCAGATTGAAACGAATTCTTTGTGAGACTGAGTTGGCGAAGCATCTTCAAGGGTACCTCCTCTAAGGACGGCGTGATGCTAGTTGGCATGCGTGAAAGATGCCAGAAGAAAATGCGGAAAAATGAGCTTTCATGCGAGTATGTGCGAACATCGGTAGGGCGTAGCGATTTAGTTTTAATCGGCGGATAGAATGCGGGCGGAGGAAACATGACAAAAACACGGCGGGATTTTTTGAGGGTGACATCGTTTGGATTGGTCGGCGCGGCGGTCGCGGGAGCACAGCAGCAGAAACCGGGCGAGCCGCCTGCCGGGACTCCTCCGGCGTTTGGAACGGGTCCGGCAGTGGGCCCCGAAGTTTCGCCCGCCACTTTTGCGGAAGCGGAGAAGCTCGTGCAGGTGGAGATGACCTCTGCGGATCGTGCGATGGTAGCGTCAAGCTGGCGCGGCAACATGGCGGCGCTTTACGAACGGCGCGTTGGCCCGCACAAAGCAACGATCGAAGACAGCATAGCCCCGTATTCGAAGTGGGATCCCATTTTGCCCGGACAAAAACGCGTGCCGGAGCACGACCGCTTCGTCCGCAGTTTGCACGATCCGGGCCCGTTGCCGGGGTGGGATGAGGATATTGCCTTTGCGCCCGTATGGAAACTTTCTCAGTGGATCGAAATGGGGAAGCTGAAATCGGAGCGTTTGACGAAGATTTACTTGGAGCGGCTGGAGCGGTTCAACGGACAATTGCGTTGCGTGATCACGCTGACGCGCGAACTGGCTTTGGCACAGGCAAAGAAAGCCGACGCGGAGATTGCCGCGGGGAAATATCGCGGCCCGCTGCACGGCATTCCGTGGGGCGCAAAGGATTTGCTCGACACCGCGGGCATTCCCACAACGTGGGGAGCCGAGCCGTTCCGAGATCGCGTGCCAGCCAAAGATGCCGCGGTAGTGAAGAGGCTGCACGACGCGGGAGCGGTCCTTGCTGCAAAGCTGAGTCTCGGCGCGCTGGCGCTGAACGATATTTGGTTTGGCGGTCAGACCATGAATCCGTGGCTGCTCGAAGAAGGCTCGTCGGGCTCGAGCGCCGGTCCGGGCGCAGCCACGGCAGCAGGCCTAGTGGCGTTTGCGATTGGGAGCGAAACCGGCGGCAGCATCGTTGGCCCAAGCATGCGCTGCGGCCTCACCGGCCTGCGTCCGACGTATGGCCGCGTGGCGCGCACTGGCGCCATGACGCTTTGCTGGTCGCTCGACAAACTCGGCCCCATGACGCGCAGCGTCGAAGACGCCATCCTCGTGCTTCAAGCGATTTCCGGCCCGGATGCGGGTGACGTTTCCAGTGTTCACAGCCATCTGGATTTTGACGCCGCCGCCAGCGTTAAAGGCCTCCGCGTCGGCTACTTTCCCGCTTGGATGAAAGAAAATCCCGCCACGGAAGTCGATCGCGCCGCTCTCGAAACGGTAAAGAAAGTTGGCATGATTCCGGTGGAGGTGAGCATCCCCGACTGGCCCTACGATTCGCTGAACTTGATTTTGTTTGCGGAAGGTGCGGCGGCGTTCGAAGAAATTACGCTGAATCACGCGGTGGATCAGCTAAAAGTGCAAACGTACGACGCCTGGCCGAATATTTTCCGCCAATCGCGTTTTCTTTCGGCGGTAGATTTCGTGCAAACGGATCGCCTGCGGCGAAAAGTAGCCAACGAAATGGCCCGCGTTTTTTCTCAAGTGGATTTGCTCCTCGTCCCATCTCTGCGCGACGAAATGTTGACCATCACAAATTTCACCGGTCATCCTTCGCTGACGATGCGCGCCGGATTCATCGAAGTTGCCGAAGCCCGCACCGATTGGGCGCCTGACCCAAGCCGCCCGCTCCCCAAGTTTTCTCCGCCACGCCGCGTCCCACACGGCGTAACTCTCATCGGCCGCCTCTTCGAAGAAGGCACCGTCGCCCAAGCCGGCCTCGCCCTCGAAAAAGCACTTGGCGTCGTTGGCGAGCGTCCACCCGGCTATTAGTTCATCGCCGAGAGCAATGCAGCTCCTCTCCCTCTGACTGTCAGCTGTGAGCTGTCAGCGGCTCTCGCAATTGTGGTCAGTGACCCGAGAATTTGGTATTCTTACAAAGTGTAAGGTACAGGGCTGTATCCTGTGGTTAGGGAGCGGCACCGGAGGCCACCATGAGTGTTGTTCCTAATTCGGGCAATGGCAAGATCACTGTGCCCGAGCTACTGCAGCGGAAGTCCTGGGCTGCGGGTTCCCATTCCACTTCGCAGAAAATTACGTGTTTGACCGCATACGACTATCCGACCGCGCGTCTTCTGGACGAAGCCGGCGTGGATGTGTTGCTCGTAGGCGACTCGCTCGGCATGGTCGTGCTTGGCTACGACAGCACGCTGCCGGTGTCGATCGATGAGATGCTGCATCACACGCGCGCAGTGCGGCGCGGAACGCGGCGGGCGCTTGTTGTTGCGGACATGCCTTACGGCAGTTTTCACAGCGACATCGCGGAGTCGGTGCGGAATGCCATGCGCTTCGTGAAAGACGCGGGCGCGGAAGCCGTGAAAGTGGAAGGCGGCGAGCGGCGGCTGGAATTGATAGTGCGGCTGACGGAAGCGGAAATTCCGGTGATGGGCCACGTCGGATTGACGCCGCAATCGCTCAATGCGCTCGGCGGGTTTCGCGTGCAAGGCAAGACCGTGGACGCGGCGGAGCAATTGTTGCGCGATGCGCGCGCGGTGGAAGCGGCGGGCGCGTTTGCGGTGGTGCTCGAAGCGGTGCCGCGAGAGTTGGCCGCGCAGATCACCCGCGAGCTGCGGATTCCGACCATTGGGATTGGCGCAGGCCCGGATTGCGATGGGCAGATTCTGGTGCTTCACGATGCATTGGGATTGACGTTCGGCAAGACGCCGAAATTTGCGCGACAGTATGTGAATGTCGGGCAGATGATTGCGAAGGCCGCGCGCGAGTATTGCGAGGATGTGCGCGGCGGCACGTTCCCATCGGATGGAGAGTCGTATCACGCGGCGCAGACGGCCAAAGAGGAGAAAGAGGCGCCGGTGAATACGGATGGTGATTGGTAGGACGAGTATTGAAATTCGAAAAACGAAAAACGAAACTCGAAATACGAAAAGCGAAATACGAAAAGCAAAAGCGAAAAGCAGATTCCTCGCTTCGTTCGGAATGACACTTTTTCCTGCAATCGCCATGACGATCTACGAGGCGCCGCGCGCGGAATGACACTTTCTAATATTTTTGTTAAGGGAGATAACGATGACGCCGGAAGAGATGCGCACGCTATATGACTACAATGCGTGGGCGAATCGTCGGTCGCTTGACGCGGCGGCAAATTTGACGAGCGAGCAATTTACGAAGCCGATGGGATCGAGCTTTGGGTCGGTGCGGGACACGCTGGCCCACATTTGCGGCGCCGAATGGATTTGGTTGGAGCGCTTTCAGGGGCGGTCGCCTGCGTCGTTGCCCGACTCGGCGGAATGCGCGGATGTGGATAGTTTGCGAGCGAAGTGGGCAGAGCAGGAAGCAAGGCTGCTGGCGTTTGTCGCACAGCTGACGCAGGAAGATTTGAATCGCGTGCTGGAATACAAGACGCTGAAATTTGGCGTTTACAAAAATCCGCTGTGGCAATCGATGCAGCACGTCGTGAATCATGGGACATACCATCGGGGGCAGGTTACGACGCTGCTGCGCCAACTTGGCGCGCAGCCGATCCTGACTGACTTGATGCACTATTACCGGGAACGCTCTTTGGCAGTGGGCGCGTAACCCGCGAACTTGTGAGACACTCACCTCTCCCGTGGAAATAATCCGAACGATCGCCTGGATGAAGGAATACGCGCGAGCGTCGCGAGCCGAGGGGCTCGTTATCGGATTGGTGCCGACGATGGGCGCCCTGCACGAAGGGCACACGGCGCTGGTCGCAAAGGCCAGGCAGGATTGCCTGCGCGTGATTGCGTCGATATTTGTGAATCCAAAACAGTTTGGGCCCAAGGAAGACTACAAAAAATATCCGCGCGATCTTGAAAGAGATGCGAAAACCTTGGGCGAGGCGGGCGTCGACGTACTGTTTGCTCCGGAAGCGGCGGATGTGTATCCGGACGGATTTCGGACGTACGTAAATGTCGAGGGCATCAGCGAGCGTCTGGAGGGACGATCGCGGCCGGGGCATTTTCGCGGCGTTTCGACCGTTGTCCTGAAATTGTTTGAAATTGTGCAGCCGCATTTTGCGTATTTCGGAAGAAAAGATGCGCAACAGGTGCGCATCATCAGCGAGATGGTTTACGACCTGAATCTCGATGCGGAAATTGTGGTTTGCCCGGTGATTCGGGAAGCGGATGGGCTGGCGCTTTCTTCACGCAACGCGTATTTGACCGGAGAGGAACGCGAGGCGGCGACGGTTTTGCACCGCGCGCTTTTGGCGGCGCGTGATGAGCTGTCGGCTGGCGTGCGCGATGCGCTGCAATTGCAAAGTACGATGCGGCGAATCCTGGAGGCCGAGCCGCTAGCGCGAGTGGATTATGCGGAGATTGTCAGCGCGGACACGTTTGAGCCGGTGGTTCGCGTGGCGCGCGCTTGTTACGCGGTGCTGGCCGTGTTTATCGGGAAGACCCGGCTGATCGACAACCTTTTGATAGAGCCTGCTTCTGCGGGATCAGACGACCTTCTGTTTCATCTTTGAAATCTCCACATTTGCGAGTCGGCAGCGGTCCTGATGTGTCTACGTTTGCGAGCCAGAAGCGGTCCGCCTCAGAAGGCGGATCCTACAACCGCAAGAGCACACACAATTATTTATTGGAGAGGGCGGCCAGAACTTCGGCGGGGTGGCCTTTCGCTGTGACGGGGTCCCAGACGTGTTCGAGCTTGCCGTCGGCGCCAATCAGGAAAGTGCTTCGCACAATTCCGAGAAACGATTTGCCGAGGAATTTCTTCATGCGGCGCGAGCCGAAGGCTTCGATGGTTTTCAGATCGGGATCGCTGAGAAGATCGAAGTTGAGTTTTTGTTTGGCTTTGAAGGCGGCTTGGGCTTTGACGGAGTCGCCGCTCATGCCGAGAATGACTACTCCTAGTTTGTCGAACTGCTTTTTTGCGTCACGAAACTCGGACGCTTCGGTCGTTCAGCCGGGAGTATTGGCTTTGGGATAGAAAAAGAGAACGACACGTTTGCCGAGAAAGTCGGAAAGCGAGACGTCCTTGCCGGCGTCGTTTTTTAAGTGAAATGCAGGGGCTTTGTCGCCGATTTTTAGCATGGGTTCCTCAGTACTTTGGTGTAAGCGAATGCGTGCTTGTCGTCGTGGCCTCGGTTGAAGGGGAAGCCGGGTTTTAACACAGAGGTCACAGAGTTCGCAGAGAAGAAAAGACGAGAACTTCTTGCTGCGTTACGAGAGATCACGAGAGAAGCTTCCGCAAGATATCGTTGACGGCCTGGGGATTGGCCTGGCCGCGCGTGGCGCGCATGACCTGGCCGACGAAAAACTTGAAGACGCCTTCGTTGCCGGATTTGAATTTGGCGACGTTGTCGAGATTTTTCTCGATCACTTCGCGGGCGGCTTGTTCGATGGCAGACTCGTCGACTTGCGAGCCGAGCCCTTCGACGGCAACGATATCGGTAGGCGAACGGCCCGTGTCGAACATGGTTGCGAAGACTTTTTTGCCGACTGCCGCGGTGATCTTACTGGACTCGACAAGTTTGAGGAGCTCAGAGAGAGCGGCGGGAGAGACCGGGCTTGCTTCGATTTCTTTCCCGGAGTCGTTGAGGCGGCGGAGGAGTTCGGTCTGGATCCAGTTGGCAGCGGTCTTGGCGTTCGCGCCGGATTTTACGACCGACTCGAAATAGTCTGCTAGCGATTGGCTGGCGGTGAGAACTCCAGCATCGTACGGCGAGAGGCCGTGCGCGGAGATAAAACGGGCGCGCTTGGCTTCCGGCAGTTCGGGAAGCGAACGGAGGACTTCTTCCCGCCAGGCGTTGCTGACGTGGACCGGGAGCAGGTCCGGCTCGGGGAAATAGCGGTAGTCGTGCGCTTTTTCTTTCGAGCGCATCGAGACGGTGCGTGATTCGTCCTGGTGCCAGAGACGTGTTTCCTGTGCGATGCGGCCGCCGGATTCGAGGACGCCGATGTGGCGCTCGACTTCGTATTCGAGAGCTTTTTGGAGGTAGCGGAAGGAGTTGAGATTTTTTACTTCGACCTTGGTGCCGAATTCTTTTGTGCCGCGGAGACGAACGCTAACGTTAGCGTCGCAGCGGAGCGAACCTTCTTCCATGTTGCAGTCGCTGATGCCGGTGTAGAGCAACGTCTGGCGAAGCGTGGTGAGGTAGGCGTAGGCCTCTTCGGGAGCGCGCATATCAGGCTCGGAGACGATTTCGCTGAGTGGCGTGCCGCATCGGTTGTAGTCGATGTAGGCCTTGGTGGCGGATTCGGCGAAGCCTTCGTGAAGATTCTTGGCGGCGTCTTCTTCGAGATGAAGGCGCGTGATGCCGATGCGCTTTTTTGCGCCCGCATGATCGATCTCGATCCAGCCGTTGGTGGCGAGAGGCAGTTCGTATTGAGAGATCTGGTAGCCCTTGGGGAGATCAGGATAGAAATAATTTTTGCGGGCGAAGCGCGAATGCTCGTGGACGGTGCAGTTCAAGGCGAGCGAGGCGCGCATGGCCAGTTCGACGGCACGTTTGTTCAAAATCGGCAGCGTGCCGGGGAGGCCGAGGCAAACAGGGCAAACGTTCGTATTGGGCGCATCGCCGAAACGGTTGGCGCAGGCGCAGAAAATCTTGGTGTTCGTCAGAAGCTGGACGTGGACTTCCAGGCCGATGACGGTCTCGTATTTTGCGAGGACATCGAGGGCGATGGCTGCTTCTTCTGAGGATGATTTCGCCATGATGGAGCAGGAATTATAGCATCAGCGCGGGTGCGGGGAATGAGGTAGAGGAAGTAGGGAAGAGGGAGGTAGAGGCAGTAGAGGAAGTAGAGGATTCAGAGACACGAGCGGCGCGCAAACGCCCGTGGCCGCGTCCTCGGAGACTCTCATCTTCAGCAGGGCTAACTTCCTTACTTCCTTTACTTCCTTACCTCCTTGCTTCCTCTACTTCCTTAACTTGGCTTTAGTTCCCTTACTTCCTTTAGTTCTCGTACTTCCTCTGCTTCAGCCGAGTACCCTACTCTCGATCCGGGAGGCAACGGTCAGGAAAGCTCCGGCCCCCCACCCCCCCGGGGTATCCAGAGAACCGTGAAGTAAACGGATGAAAGGATTGGATTTGCGGACGTCGCTGTGCGCACGCAGGGCGAGTTGGGCAAAACCGCGAGAGGATCGACGGTGTGATCCAGTTCCCAAATCAGCGGCGAGTTAGATCGAGAACTGGTTCGCGGAGAGCGGGAAAGAGACGCTCGGCAAGGGCGAAGGTGCCAAAGAAGAGGACGGCGTAAACGGCGTCGCCGGCGAGGGTGTTCCAGAAGAAGGGGATTCCGGCGAAGTAGCAGGCGAGCAGGCCTGCGCCGGTGCGCGGGTAGGTGAGGCCAAAGGCCCAGAAGGCAAAATTGGTGACGAGGAAAAATTGGATGGCGCCAAGTAGCGTGGCGGCGCTGATGCGGCCAGCGGTACGGCGATCGCGGAGCCAGAAACCGATGGCGACGCTGAGGAGAAAGCTGGCGTAGACGATGGGCATAAGTTTGTGAAAGCCGATGAAGATGTCGCCGACGAAGAGGGCGAGGAGAGGAGGGACGAAGGCGAGACGCCGGTTTTTAATGACCGCCCCGGAAAAGAGGGCCATTGCGCCAACTGGCGTGAAATTCCAGGGATGAGGAGCAATGCGCAGAGCGGCGGCCAGGGCGATGATGCCGAGGGCGAGGAGAAGGCGATAGAGCAGATTTTCGTTTTGAGAGAGTTGCGTGTTCATGTTGTTGCTTTCTCCCTTCCAGGAAGTATATCGCAAAAGATGAAGCCATCGCGGTTGACGATTTCTCCGGTGCGGATGGGAATGGGGGATGGAAAGATGGGGCCATCGTAGACGAAAGTGTGGAACTCGCCGTTTTCGCCGCAGGGATCGGCGTGCGGGGGAAGATCGCGGAAGAAAGAGTCGTCAAGCTCGCGGCCGGCGAAGCTGGGGTCGAGGACTTTACTGTCGATACAGACGGCGACGGCGCGAAATTTGCTGGCGTGGAAGGAGCGGATGAGTTCGCGGGTGTCGCGTTTCCAGATGGGGAAGAGGGCGGTCATGCCGATGCGCGCAAGATTTTTTTCGCGGTAGGCGCGAAGGTCTTCGAGGAAGATGTCGCCAAAGGCGACTTTGCGGACGCCTTGGTCGAAATGGATGCGCAGGGTTTCTTCCATGCGGGCTTCGTAAATGGGATTGATGCATTGTTGGGGGATGCGGACTTCGCGAAGCGGCAAGCCGATGGATTGGGCTTGGCGGTGGAGAAGTTCGCGGCGGACGCCGTGCATGCTGATGCGCTCGTAGCCTTCGGTGACGGTGGTGAGGAGGGCAACGATTTGCACGTCGGTTCGTTGGAGGAGGAGGTGGAGGGCCATGGCGGAGTCTTTGCCGCCGGACCAGCAGAAGAGGATGGGTTCGGACATTTTTTAAAGAGCCTCCGAGGACGGTTGGAGCTTGCGTTTTGCGGAAGAGGGCCGGGCAAGCCCGGCCCCTACAGAACGTGGCAGCATTGGCGAAACAAGGAGCGGGCGGCACATAGTTAGTTGCGGCCGCTGAAGGTGTAGCGGACGCCGGCGCGCGTGTCGCGGCCTAGCGCGGGATAGCCGAGAGCGTCCTGGTATGGCTTGTCGAAGAGATTGGTGGCGCGAGCGTAGAACGTGATGCCGTGGCTTAGGCGGTAGCTACCGGACAGATCGAAGCGCGCGTAGCCGGGGTTGTGTGTGAAGCCGAGGCCGAGGAAATCGCTGTCGGTGCGGACGCCGGTGAAGTAGCCGCCGAGAGTGACGTTGAGACGGCGGAAGGCGGCGTTCAGGGTGAGCGAACCGGAATTGACGGGGCGCCGAAGGAGGTGGTTGCCGGGAAGCTCGGTTGGGTCGAAAGCGTTCGGTGCTTGAAGCACGCGAGTGTCGTCGTACGTGTAATTTCCAGCGAGATTCAGCCAGCGGGTGAACCTGGTTTCGCCGGTGAGGTTGAGGCCGCGAGCACGGGCAAGATCGGTGTTAAAGAAATAGCCAAAACTGGTGGGATTGTTGGCCGGGTTGCCAGGGAGTATGACGCCGCAGGAATTTCCCGCCGGATTGGCAGGGTCAGGAGTGCAGAACTCGAAGCTGACGATGTCGTAGAAGCGGCTGGAAAAATAATTGGCTTCGATGCGGACGTGATCGTTGAGGAGTTTTTGTTCGATGCCTGCAGTCCAGGTTTTGCTGGCTTCAGGTTTCAGAGAAGGATTGCCGAAGTCGCCGAAGTTGTCGCCGTAGATTTGGTCGAAGCGCGGCTCCTTGATGCCCTGGCCGTAGAAAATGCGGATGAGGGTGTCGCCTCGCACGCCCTTGCCGTAAAGAGCAATGAGCGAAGCACCGGCACGTGGAACGACGCGAGTGCCGAAATTGGCGTTGGCTTCGGCGCGGCCTCCGAAATTGAGAGAGGCGCGCGGATGCGGGCGGTAACGGAAATCAAGATAGCCCGCCTGGTTGTTGCGGCGGGCGTGCGGGACATCGATGGAGGTGAGGAAGGCGTTCTCGACTTCGTATTCGTAACCGGCGGTGGCGCCGAAGTTGGAGAGGAGAAAGCTGGTTTGCGCGGTGACGCCGGCGCGGTTGTATTGGAAACGGCTGTTGCCGGGGAAGTCGCAAAACTCGGCGGTGGCGACGGCCGCGGGATTGGATTGCGGGCAGAAAGCGTTGGGATCGGTGGCGTAAAAGCTTTGCAGGGGGTTGTCGCTGACTTGCAAGGTGTAAGATTCGCCGCCACTGATCTCGTGGCGCCAATGTTTTCCGGTGGCAAAATCCCAGCGCGCGGCGGCGCTGAAAAGATGCTGGGTGTAGCGCTGGTCCAGATTTGGCGGCGTGTAGAGTGTTTGACCGGGGATGCCGGCGATGCTGTCGTTGTTGCGGAGAGTGAGCCGGAGTTGATTGGCGTCACTGAAACGGTAGCCAAAATTGCCGGAGAGGGTGCGATTGAGAAAATCGTCGTTGGGACCCTGGCCGTCGGTCTGGAAGTAGGAAGCGGCTGCGGAATAGTCGAACGCACCGAGAAGGCCGCTGATTTGCGCGCCGCCGCGGCCGGAGGCAAAGCTGCCGCCTTCGCCGAAGATGCTGAACTGTGGAACGCGCGTTTCGCCGCGATGGGTGAAGAGTTGAATGACGCCGGAGACAGCGTCGGTGCCGTAGATGGCGCTTTCGGCGCCGCGAACGATTTCGACTTTGTCGATGTTGTCGAGCGTGACGCTGGAGAAATCGACGGCTCCGCCGGGAGGATTGATGGGGGCGCCATCGACGAGGACTTTCGTGAAATTGGAGTTGCCGCCGTTGAGGAAGACGGAGGCAGTGCCGCCTTCGGGTCCGGTGCGGCCGATGGCGATGCCTGTGGAGAAGTTGAGGGCATCGGCTAGGCCGACGGATTGGCGCTGCTCGATTTCTTCTTTGGTGATGACGGAAACGGGGGCGGTGGCTTGCTCGACGAGAGTGGGCTCGGCTTGGGCGGTGACGATGACGCTGGCGGAGAGGCGCTCAAGGTTGAGAGTGAGATCTAGTTTGCGCTGTTGCTTTGGAGAGAGGTCGAGGACGAAATCGCGCGGGACGAACGGGGAGCGTTCGAATGTTACGTGATAGCGGCCCGGGGGAATGGTTAGGCTGTAGGCGCCGTCGGTGGAGGAACTGGCTTTCCAGAGTTGGGCGGTTGTGGTGTTTTCCAGTTGGGCGGTGACGTTAACTTGCGCGACGCCGGCGCCACTGGAATCGAGAAGAGAACCGAAGAGATGCGCGTCCTGAGATTGCGGGATTGCTTGTGCGGAAAAACTGACAGCAAGAAAAAATAAAGAAAAAACTGCGGTGCGAAGAGCGTGTGGGTTCATGGTTTCCTCCGCTCCCTCTCGCGCGGGAGCTTGAAGGTTGGCCTGGCGACGGAGATGAATCGCCGAGGCTTGCAGACTTCGCCGGTCTCCTGGCTTGGCGGCAGTTCCGGTCCCGTTGTTCGTTGACGATTCGAACGAGAGCGGTGCGGCGACCTTCCCGTGGCGCTGCCCGTTTTTGTTGCGTGACCTTTGAGGAAAGATCACGAAACGTGAGCGATGCGCCGCAGTGGCCGCGGCAGTACCTTATTCCGCCTTACAGTCGCGCGGCGGCGACGGCTTGATTGCGTGTGGCTCCAAAGTTGGCTGGAGGTGACGCACCGTCTTCCCGTGCACGAAGTCCGCGGTGACTGTGGTGGCTCCCTGCGCTTTCGGCGAGGGGCCGGTTTGGGTGAACGATGGGACCGCTACTGCTTTTCGGACGGCGTGCTCACGCGCGGGCGGCCGGATGAGCCGAGCTCCACGGTGAGAGGCGTCTGAAAAACTTGTTCGAGCAATTCGCGCTGGAAGACGGTTGCGGGCGGTCCAACGCGAAGACATTTGCCCTTTTGAAAAAGCGCGACCTGGTCGGCATATTGGCCGGCGAGATTCAGTTCGTGGGTGACGACGACAACGGTGTAGCGGTTGGCGGAGGCGAGGCGGCGCAGAGTTTCGAGGAGGTCGACTTGCGCGCCGATATCGAGATGGAGCGTGGGCTCGTCGAGAAGAAGAAGCAGAGGCTGCTGCGCGAGGGCGCGGGCGAGGATGACGCGCTGCTTTTCGCCGCCGGAGATTTGATCCATGAAGCGGTCGCTGAGATGTTCGGCGCCAACCTGGGCTAGGGCATTGCGCGCGATGGTGATGTCTTCTTCGGATTCGAAGCGAAGAGTGCGGCCGTAGGGATGGCGGCCTTGCAAGACAAACTCCCAGGCGCGCGAAGGGAAAAGCAGAGGGCTTTCCTGCTGGACCATGGCGATACGCTGGCCACGGGCGCGGTGCGGAAGAGTATGGGTGATGAAGCCGTTGAGGAGAACGCGGCCGGAGAGGGGATGAAGGGCGCCGGCGATGAGTTTTAGGAGAGTGGATTTGCCGCAAGCGTTTGGGCCGAGGATGGCGACGATTTCGCCGGGGCGCGCTTGAAAACTTGTGGCTTCGAGCGTGAAGAGAGGCGCTTGGGTGGGATTGGCGGAGTAGGCGTAGCTGACCTGCTCGACGCTGAGGCGGACGTCGGAGTTGAAATCGCCGGGGTCACCGGAGGGGCGCAGGGCAGACGCGGAGCGGGCGTAACTGCTCACGCGAGCCTCCTGCGCATGAGATAGAGAAAGAGAGGAGCGCCGGCGATGGCGGTCATGGCGCCGACGGGAAGTTCGGCGGGAGAAACGACGGTGCGTGCCAAAGTGTCGGCGACGACGACAGCGATGGCACCTCCGAACGCGGCTGTTGGCAAAAGAATGCGGTGATCGGAGCCGAAGAGGAGGCGCATGACATGGGGGACGAGTAGACCGACGTAACCGATTGCGCCGCTAACGGAAACGGCCAGGCCGGTGAGAAGCGAGGCGGCGATGTAAACGACGAGGCGAACGCGGCGGACGTCGACGCCGAGGTGCATGGCTTCGTTTTCGCCGGCGAGGAGCAAGTTCAGATCGGACGCGGTGGTGTAGATGACTCCGGCGGCGAGAAAAAATCCGATGCGGAGAATAAGACCGACAATGCGCGGGGGAGGCGTTTGGAGTTCACCCATCATCCAGAAGGCGATGCCGCGGTAATTGCCGCCGGTGAGAGTGGACATGAAAAACATGATGATGGCTTGCAAGAAAGAAGCGGAGATGATGCCTGCGAGGAGCAGCGTCGCGCTGTCAATTTGACCTCGACGGAGGCCGAGGAAATAAACGGCGGTGACGGTAAGTGCCGCGCCGAGAAAAGCGCCAACGGGCGTGAGAAGAGCGGCGATGGCCGGTGCGAGGGAGAGATGAGGCTCGACGATGAGAGCGATGATGGCACCGACAGCGGCACCGCTGGAGACACCGAGAACGTAAGGGTCCGCCAGAGGGTTGCGCAGCAAAGCTTGAAAGCTGGCGCCAGCTACGGAAAGCGATGCGCCGACAAAAATAGCGAGAAGAATGCGCGGCAGGCGAATGTCGAAAATAATGAGCTGGTATTCGCTGGAGAGCTGGCTGGTCTGGCGAAAAAGAACGCGAAGGAGATCGTGGCCGAGGCCATAGAGAGAGACGGGCACAGCGCCGAGCTTGAGCGCGATCACTACCACGACGAAAAGGACGGCGGATAGAAGCGCGCAGTGCGTGAGCAGGCGGCCGAGCGTCAAAGGGCGCAAGTGCAAACCTCCGAAAGAGCGGGAACATGGCGGGCTGAATCCAGCGGCCGAGCGGAAGGTTGCGATGGAGGCGGAGGCGCAATTTTCTTTTCGTCGTCGGGATGCGCGGCAAAGGCTTCGGGGTGGAGTTGACGGGCGAGGTCCTCGATGGCGGAGACGATGCGAGGGGCGGGCCGGTTTACGGCATCGCTGATGACGGCGAAGTGGCGGTTGCGGACGGCGTCGAGGCCGCGCCATCCGGGGCGCTCGGCGAGGACGTCAAAATCATTTTGACCAGCTTCGGAATGCGACGCGGCAAAAACAAGAAAATCGGGTTGCAGGCGGACGACTTCTTCAAGGCTCATTTGCGGCCAGTCTTGCTCGGAGTCGACGATGGAAGTGGCACCAGCGAGGCGCATGGCGTCGGCGATGAAAGTGTGTTTGCCCACGGAAATGAGCGGATCCGACCAGACGATGAAGAGGACGCGGCGCGAGGAAAGCCCGTTCAGACGTTGTTGCAGTTCGGCGAGGTGGCGTTCGAGATCGGCGCCGACGCTCGTGCCCGCTTCGGGCACACCGAGGACTCCCGCAAGCCGCTCCGTCGAAGAGATAATTTCGCTGACAGTGTGAGGATCGGTGCCGTAGGAAGAGATGCCGAGATGATCGAGAGCGTTGACGGTCTCGATGAGGTTCAAACTTTTGGTGACGAGGACGAGATCGGGGCGCAGAGCGACAATCTGTTCGAGGCTGGGATTGATCGCGCCGCCAACTTTGGTTTTTTTCTGGGCGTCGGGAGGATAGTCGCAATAATCCGTATCACCCACGAGGCGATCCTGCAGGCCAAGAGCGTAGATCGTTTCCGTGAGGCTTGGGGCGAGAGAGACGATGCGCTGAACTGGCTGGGGGACCCGCACGGTGCGGCCGGCTTCGTCGATGACCTCTTTGTAGAGGGGCGAGGCGGGGGAGTTCGCGGGCGGCGTTTGCGCGCGCAATAAGGAGCACGAACCGAATGCGACACAGAGGAGTAGACCGGTGACGGTGTTCACCGCGCGAGTGCTTCTTCGTGTGTCGGTCGCTGTCGGCACAAATCCCCGTAGAAAAGATCTCTGACGCAACAAAAAAGCCCCGCGAGACACCCTGGGGCTTGTTGGCAACGCTTCTTCTCGCGAGAAGCGCTAGCCGCTGCGGCGCGGGAGGGTAGCCTGGCTCACGGCTCATTCAGCCGATGACAGTGGCGGGACCGCGGCCGATTCTCACGGCCTTCCCCACTTCCCTTGCCTGCAAATTGGAAAATCAGTGTATGCCGGGGGTCTGGGAGTGTCAATGCACGGCACAGACGATGCGCTGAAGCCCTATCAGCGATTTTTCCAATTTGGTTTGCGCTTTTCGACCAGGGCGCGTAGTCCCTCTTGAGAATCTTCGAGGCGATAGAGTTCGTTGAGGAAAATGTTCATGGAATTTTTCAAGCCATCGCGGAGAGAGAGGCCCATGCCGCCGAGAATGGCTTTTTTTGCCATGGTAAGAACGGGGCCGGAGTGCGCGGTGATGCGTTCGATCAAATCATTCACGGTCTGTTCGAGTTTGGCTTCGGGGACGAGCCGATTCACAAGACCGAACTCCAACGCGCGCTCGGCCGTGATGGCTTCTCCCGTGAGAACAATTTCGAGGGCACGCTTAGGGCCGACGAGAAAAGGGAGAATCGTGGAGGCGAGCGGCGGGAAGACGCCGATGGAAATTTCCGGTTGGGCGAAACGGGCTTTCGGGGTGGCAACGACCAGGTCGCCAAAGGCGGCAAGCTCGGCACCGCCGCCGATAGCCGGGCCATTGACCACGCAGATCACGGGCTTACCTACGTCCAACATGCCCGAGAAGGCGGCGTGAAACGCGTCGAGCATTTGAAAAACGCGCTCGGAGGTGTATTCGCCGATGTCGATACCGCCGCAAAATACCTTGCAGGCGGAATCGAGAACGACGAGCTTTACTTCGGGGTTCTGGCCTGCGAGGGTGATTCCATCCGAGAGTTCGCGCAGAAAGGCTTCATTGAGGAGGTTGTGTTCGGGACGGTTGAGGGTCATGCGCGCGACGCTGCCGTCGACGCGCATCTTAATGAATTCGAAATGATCTGCCGAGCGCTGCCCGGATTGTGAGACGTACTCTTGCTCTTCAACAGGCTCAATCATGCCCCGCCCTCCTGGGAAATAGCTACCTGAATATCTTTAAAGCGGCTTCAAAGGACTAAATTTGATGCTAGCACGCCGGAGCAGAGCGACCTGGAACCGTGAAGGGACGCGTGCGCAAACGGTTTGCCCCTCAGGCGCTTGCCTCGGTAGATTGCAGCTACGCTCCATGCCATTCTCCGCACAACGGGCCATTTCGGGCGTCTCGCATTTCCCTTTGAGGGTATGCTGGGCTACGGCATTTCTGATCCTGCGTGGGGTGTACTGCGTGATTGCTGGAAAAACAACGTCGGCACGTGAAACGGAGACGGTCATCGCAGTGCAAGTTGCAGGCGGCACCGATGCGGAGGGATTTCCCGCGGAACAGGTGTGGGAGAACGCTCCAGCGATACACTTTGCTCACGATTGGCAGGGGCAGAACGAAGATCCTGGGCGAAAAACTGAGGCACGGGTGCTTTGGACTCGGGAGACACTCTACGTGAACTTTTTGGCCCACTATCGCAGTCTGACGGTTTTCGCCGATGCCGAACCGAATGGAAGGCGCGATCAACTTTGGGAGCGAGACGTCGCTGAAGTCTTTCTACAACCAGTTGGTTCGGAGGGACGACACTATAAAGAGTTTGAGGTAAGTCCCAACGGATTCTGGATAGATTTGGACATCGTGCCGGGAGAAAAACGCGACCTGAAGAGCGGGTTGAGACGCCGGGTCAAAATAGATGAAAAGGCCAGCATGTGGAAGGCGGAACTGGCGCTGCCGATGAAGAGTTTGACAGCGCGGTTCGATCCCTCCGAGCCGTGGCGCGCCAACTTCTATCGCGTGGAGGGACCTCACGAACCGCGTTTTTATTCCGCGTGGAGGCCGACGGGAACACCCGCCCCGAATTTTCATGTGCCGGAGTCGTTTGGCACTCTCGTCTTCGAAACCTAAATTCGATACTGCCACGCGACTGCAAGACTGGCGCTGGGCAAACTTTTTACCTATGCTTGCGGGGTGAAGAATTCCGTTTCGACATTCCGGTCACCGTTTTTCACGCGCCTTCTTCGAATGTCTCCCGCAGTACTTTTCCTATTTTGTTGTGGGGATTTGCTCGGGCAGACTGAGCCCTCGCCAAAAACAGATGCCAACGCGCCTGCGGTGACCAAAGTCGAGCCTCCCTCGTGGTGGACCAACCTGACACCGGAAGTGATGTTGCTGGTTTCGGGCCACAAGCTTGAAGCCACGCGCGTTGTTTGCAACCTGCCGAGCGTATTGGTAGAGCGAACGCAAGCAACGGCGGGTGGCGAGTATTTATTTGTTTGGATGAAGATAGGGCCGGACACAAAATCAGGCACGGCCATCTGCCGCGTCACCACACCGACGGGCGCCACTTCGTTTGAGCTGCCGCTGGCCGCGCGCGGGATGAAGCTGGGCAAATTTCAGGGGCTTTCACAGGGGGACGTGATTTATCTCATCATGCCGGACCGCTTTGCGAATGGCGATCCGACGAATGATGAGCCAGCCGAAGCAAAGGGGACGCATGATCGTTCGAATCCGCGCGCGTATCATGGCGGCGACCTGCGCGGCATCCGGGATCATCTTCCATATTTGAAGGATTTGGGAGTAACGACACTTTGGCTTACTCCTATCTTGAAAAATGGCGCTGTTCAGGACTACCACGGATATGGGGCGGTGGATTTATATGCGGTCGATCCGCATCTTGGGACGATTCAGGATTATCAGAACCTCGTCGCGGAAGCGCACAAACAGGGAATGAAGATACTTTTCGACCTTGTGCCGAACCACGTCGGGCCGAAACACCCGTGGGTTACTGAGCCGCCGCTGCCGGACTGGTTCCATGGAACACCAGAACATCATGCGGACTCCTCGACGGGCATCAGCGGTATGTTCTACGGGAAAACGGACAAGCCGGCGATCGCCAACGATCCGTTCGAAACGCTCGTCGATCCGCACGCGCCGCCGCGGCTTTCGCGGAATTTGACGGACGGCTGGTTTTTCAACATCCTGCCGGACTTGAATACGGAGAACCCCGCGGTCGCTCAGTATCTCCTGCAAGAGAGCATTTGGTGGGCGGAGACTTCGGGGTTGGACGGCTATCGCCTGGACACGTTTCCCTACGTCTCCCGAAAGTTTTGGTCAGCGTGGCATGCGGGACTGCACCGGACTTATCCGGAATTAACGACGATCGGAGAAGTTTTTCACCCAGACCCGAGCGTCACTTCGTTTTTTGCGGGAGGACAAAAGCGATTTGACGGCGTGGACTCCGGCCTAAGTACTTTGTTCGATTTTCCCTTGTTTTTTACTCTACGGGACGTTTTGTTGCGCAATGCGCCGGCGGCTCGTATCGCGGACGTGTTACGTCACGACTCGTTGTACGTGCATCCGGATTCGCTGGTGACATTCTTTGCGAATCATGATGTGCCTCGGTTTGCGAGTGCAGAAGGCAGCTCATCGGCAAAAGTAAAACTGGCGTTTGGAATGACACTGACCTTGCGAGGGATTCCGGAGTTTTATTACGGCGATGAAATTGGAATGCCCGGCGGCGGAGACCCGGATAACCGGCGCGATTTCCCAGGCGGGTGGCTCGGAGACGTGAAAAACGCGTTCACAGCGGAAGGGCGCACCGCTGAGCAACAAGAACTTTTCACATACGTGCAAACCCTCTTGCGGCTGCGGCGGGAACATACGGCACTGCAGAGCGGAAAGCTCTGGCACCTTTTTTCTGACGAAACGGCCTACGCGTTCTTGCGAGAGACGGAGGAAGAAAGAGTGCTCGTCGTCTTCAATAACTCGGCTGTGCCCCGGGAGCTCAAGATCCCTCTTCACGACACGACGGCGCAGGGCGCAGCCGGATTCACGCCGGTTTTTGGCAAAGCAAAGGCGGAGGTATCAAAAGGAGAGGCTCGCATCGCGGCGCCCGCAGAGTGCATTTCTATTTTTCTGGTCGATTGAAACTTTAGAAGCTCAAACGCACAGTCCAGTTTTTGAGAGCATCCGACACGGTGAGCATGATGCAGTGCGCCTGAGCATCGAAACGCCATTCGTGAATCAACTGATCGCCGATGTGCACTTCTTTCGGCTCCGAGCCCGCGCCATAGATTTTTAACTGAGCGCTGCTCCACCAAGGCTGGTAGGCGTCTTTCTCGACGCTGCTGCTTACCGTGAGCTCGCTCGCAGAAACCTTGCACGTGAAATTGACACGGAGGAAGCCTCCCTTTTGGTAGGCAAACGTGTGGCCGTCGTCCTGATAGAGGGCGCCATGGCAGTCGTTGCCGGCATAAACGCGGAGTTCGAGGGGACCATCCGGCCTCTCGTTCGTGCTCTGCACAACGGGCTGCATCGGGACGATCGCTCCCGCGCGGACGTAAAGCGGCGTTTCCGAGAGCGCAGGATGCAAAGAGATTTCGTCCTTACTGGAATGTTTTTGCGCTGTCCAGAAATCGTACCAGTCTCCCGGAGGCAGGTGCACATCCAGCGCGTCCACTTTTTCCGTGACGACGGGGGCAACGAGAAAATCCCGGCCGAAGAGAAACTCGTGGTCCTCGCCATAAAGATTTTGCGCTTCGGGATATTCAAGAAGAATCGGCTCCATCAGCGGAACGCCGGTGCGCGAAGTCTCTTCCATCGCTGTGTAAATAAAAGGAAGCAGCTTGTAGCGCATCTCGATGTAGCGCTTGCGGATGGCCTCCTGCTCCGGGCCACTAGCCCATGGCTCGTGATCGGCCGTGCCTTTGGCGGCGTGGTCGCGATAGATCGGATAGAAAACGCCGAGCTCATACCAGCGGGTGAGTAGATCGGCGGGAGGAGAACCTGCGAAGCCGCCGACGTCTGCGCCAACCATGTCGTAGCCGGAAAGGCCGAGGTTCATGATCTGCGGCACGCTCATGCCAATGTGATTCCATGTGGCGCTATTGTCGCCAGTCCATGTGGCGGCGTAGCGTTCGGTACCCGCGTAGGCGGCGCGCGTCAAGACGAACGGGCGCTCGTCGGGCTTCAGCTTGAGCAGGCCGTCGTGAGTTGCGCGAGCATTTTCCATGCCGAAAACATTGTGGATGGCGCGGTGATCGAGTGTTGTGCCGTCATCGAGACGGTGAAGGTTGTCGAGCGGCATGGTTTTGGAAAGCGTCTGGAAGGTTGCTGGCTCGTTCATGTCGTTCCAGAAGCCCGCGACACCCATGTTCACGAAATCCTTGTAGAGGCCACCCCACCAATCGCGCACGCGGCTCAGCGTGAAATCGGGGAAGACGCTGTCTTCAGGCCAGACTTTGCCGACGTACAGCGAGCCGTCGTGGGTTTTGACGAAGACGTCGTTCTTGATGCCGGAGTCGTAGGGCGCGTAACCCTGATTTGGATCTTTTTTAATGTGAAGATCGGTGATGAGAATGGTGCGCATGCCTTCCGCGCGAAAGTCCGCAATCATCTTTTCGAAATGGGGGAAATAGTCACGGTTGACGGTAAAGGGCGCGTTGCCCTGCTGGTAGTCGATGTCAAAGTAGATGACGTCGGCCGGAATCTTTTTTTCACGTAGCGTTTGAACAACTTCGCGTGCGCGCCCTTCGGGGTAGTAGCTATAGCGGCTTTGCTGGTAGCCGAGCGACCAGAGCGGCGGAAGGGGCGTGCGGCCCACAAGCGCGGTGAATTGCTGGACGATTTTCTTAGGTTCCGGACCGGCGATGAAATAGTAGTTGAGCTCGCCGCCCTCAGCTCCAAACGAAAAATAGTCGGGTGACTCTTTGCCGAAATCGAAGCTACTACGATAGGTGTTGTCGAAGAAAACGCCGTAGGCCGTGCCCTTGCAAAGGCCGATGAAAAAAGGAATCGTCTTGTAGAGAGGGTCATCGGACTCTTGCCAGCCGAAAAAATCGGTATTCCACATCGTGTAGGCGCGGTTGCGGTGGTTCAGGGGACCGGGCTTATCGCCGAGGCCATAATAATTTTCCTCAGCAGGCATACGTTTCCAGGAGTGGATGTAGGAGCCGTTCCACGCCATCGGCAGGGACGGCTCATCAGCAAGAAGGATGTTGCCGGCCAAGTCCGTGAATGTGACCAGCAGAGGCGCTTTGTTGAGGATGACCACGACGTGGCCCACCGTCATGCGCAGTTCGTTCTTTCCGTCTTCGATGTTGATGGCGGGAGGCTCGGGCGATTCGATCACGGCCCAGGAAAAGTCCTTTGGAAAGGAACCTTGGGGCGCCAAGCGGACGCGAATCACACCGTCGCGAAAAGCTGTGATGCGGAGCTTCGCGGAACCCGCGGTAAGTTCGACGCCGTCTTTCAGTTTCTCGACGCGCTGGACGTTCCCGATGTGTTGCCAGCCGGACGCGGCTGCGCTTTTGATGCAGAACGCGCAGACCAGCAGGCCGATTCCGGTCGATCTTAAAAGCCGTGACATGGGTATGCCTTTCTCCGCGGGTTGGTGGCTGAGTCCTCGACGAGGATCTGCCTGCGCGACGGGCGACGCGCACGCCTAAATGATTATGCGGCGAGCCATTCCTCAAAAAAAGAGGCGGCTTTGGCACCTTCGATGCGCCGGCGTACGGCGTCCATGACCCGACACTTTGCCGTGCCGTTGTTGCCATAAAACGCGAGCCAGTAAGGCAAGTGTAGTTCCAACGGCACGCGCTCGATTTCTACTTTCAGCGCGCGCAGCTTGAAAAAACCTTGCTGAAAGAGCACGCGCAGAACTTTCAGGCGGAGCAGTTCTTGAGCGGCGTCCGGTTCCAAAAGGGGCATGAGCCGATTCCGCGTTTGAATCGTGCGCAAATCGTCTTCGCGAGGAATGTGCGGAAATTCGTATAGATCGAGAGTCCCATGGACCGCGTCCAGAGCGAAAATGCGTGTGCTTGGGGCGCCAACCATTTCGTAGCGCACGCGATAGATCCAGAACGGGACGTAAGCCTCCGCGATGCGCTGCAGCGGACCGCTGCGAAGCCTCCAATACGCCGCGCTGAAAATGCCCGAGCGAAAGAAGCGGACCGCGTCTTCTTGAGTTACGTTGGGCTTCAGGGAGAGTATGGTGCTAGCTCGCATCTAGTTCCTTTGCGTACAGTCTCCTAGCGGAAATAAATCCACAGCCCGATTACGGTCGCAAGCAACAAAAGGCTGGCGAAGATGTTGATGCGATGCTCGGTCGGGGTTTCGTGCGCGGGCTTGCGCACCGGCGTGCCAACCGCGATGGTTTCCATCTTGTCGTCCACTGTGGCAAAGGTAAGTCCGGCAAGTTGTTTGCGATCTGGCGCCTTGGTCATCAGGCTGACGACCACCAAAACGAGTGCGCATACCACGAACATGAATATGGCGTAGTGCAAAAAGTTCATGTCGACGATCCAGCGAGCGACGGGAGATTCGAAATGGCCACCGGCCGCGCGGTCCGCAAGTTCGAGGATGAAGCGCGTCGCGCCCAAAACAAAACCGGTCATAAGCGAGGAGATCGCCCCCGATCCATTCAACCGGGGCCACAGAATTCCCAGGACAAAACAAGCAGAGATTGGCGGAGAGATGTAGGCCTGTACGCTCTGCAAATAAATGTAGAGCTGGCTGCTGATGTAGTGGATGAACGGCACCCAAAGCAGTCCGAGAAGCACCATAAACGCTGTCGCGATGCGCCCGAAATTTACGAGCTGATTTTCCGAAGCTTGGGGACGGATCTTCTTGTAAAAATCCAAAGTCACCAAAGTGGACGCGGAGTTAAACACGGAACTCATCGCGCCCATCACCGCCGCTAGCAGAGCTGCCATGACCAAGCCGACGAGACCGGTCGGCAGCAAATTCAGGATGAGTGTCGGATAAGCGAAATCAGGCTTCTTCACCTGTTCTGGGAAGAGCGCGAAAGCGATAATGCCCGGCAAGACCAACATGAAAACAGGCAGAATCTTCAGAAAGCCGGCGAAGATAGTCCCTAATTTCGCGTGCCCCTCATCGCGCGCGGAGAGAACGCGCTGCACGATGACCTGGTCGGTACACCAATACCAAATCCCAAGAATCGGCGCGCCAAAAAATATGCCTGTCCATGGAAAGTCCTTGTCGGTGGAGGGCCTCATCATATGGAAGTAGCTTGCGGGCACCATGGTGCGCAGGTGCTCGAACCCGCCGACGCGGTGAAGTCCGATGACTGTCAAAGCGACTGCGCCGCAAATCAAAATCAACGTCTGGACGGTATCGGTGTAGATGACCGCGGCGAGGCCACCTGCCACCGTGTAAATTCCCGTGGCGATCACCAGAACGACGGCCGTCTTCCACAGCGACCACCCCGCCACGCGCTCAAGTACAACGCTGGCCGCGTAAAGCTGCACGGAAATCTTCGTGAAGATGTAAGCGATGATTGAAATCCCCGCCAGATAAACGGCGCAGTTGCGATTGAAGCGCCGCTCCAGAAATTCTGGCATGGTGAACACGTTCGAACGCAAGTAGAACGGCACGAAGACCCAGCCCAAAATCAACAGAATCAGGCAAGCAAGCCATTCAAAATGTCCTACCGCCAATCCCGAGGAAGCTCCCGTCCCGGACAAACCGATAAAGTGTTCCGTAGAGATGTTCGATACAAATAAGGATGCGCCGATGAAGAACCAGCCAATATCGCGACCGGCCAGGAAGTAGTCCTCGGAGGTTCGCTCCCGCCGAGCAAAATACATTCCGATGCCAAACACGATGGCGAAATAGATCCCGATGATCACGAGATCCAAGGTGGCTACGCTCTGATGTGCAACCGTGACTTGCGATGCAAACAGCATCCGTTCCTCCTCGGCAACCGGCGGCGGCGACCGTTGGGGATCTCTTGCTCAGTTCGACTTGCCTTCGCGAGAGTGCGCGGCACACTAACTACTCGTGACGATCATGTGCCTATGAAGTGGAATTCCAGTCGCCCCTGGACCGGAATTCTGCGTGCGCAGTCTATAACAGGGCAGGACCAGGCTCAATAAGTGTTTGGCCAATCGACGGCGGGAAGGCGTGGGCTCTCTAAACGGCGGAAGGAGCGGATGCGCCTCTCATTTGCCGCAATCCGCGGATCAGGGTAAAAGAGTAGGTGGAGGAATTATGATCAAATTAGCGTTTTGCCTGCTCTTCTTCGCAGCCACGCTCATGGCTGCGGACAAATCCGTCTACGATTTCACGCTGAATTCGATCGATGGCCAGCCCGCGCCGCTCGGTGCCTACAAAGGAAAAGTCATCTTACTGGTGAACGTGGCAAGCCGTTGCGGTTTCACTCCGCAATATACGGCTCTCGAAGCCGTCTACGAGAAATACAAGGACCGCGGCTTCGTGATCGTCGGCATTCCTGCAAACAATTTTGGCTCCCAGGAGCCGGGCACGAATCAAGAGATCAAAACATTCTGCCAGACCAAGTACAGCGTGACTTTCCCGATGATGTCCAAAGTTTCGGTGAAAGGCGATGACAAAACCCCGCTCTATCAATTTCTGACCGACAAATCGGCGAACCCACAGACCGGCGGCGAAATTCAATGGAACTTTACGAAGTTCTTGGTCGGTCCCGACGGCCGCATCGTTGCCCGCTTCGAACCCGCCGTTACCCCCGATTCGCCCGAAGTGACCGCCGCGATCGAGAAGGCGCTGGCCCAGACAAAAAAGTAGGCGCCATTCTAAAACTGAAGTAACGACAGGTTCCGCCAGAAGCGAACAAACGCGGCTTCGCACCTCGTGCGGGTAATGTTGGTGAATTGTCCTGCAATAGCCCCATCATAAGTTATGGCGATCGTCGCGCTACAAAATGTCAGCAAGGACTACCTCACCGATGGCCAGCGCGTCCACGCCCTTGACGATATTTCTCTGGAGGTAGAACGCGGAGAGTTCGTTGCCCTGGCCGGGCGCAGCGGCTGCGGCAAATCTACTTTACTCAATCTCACCGGCGCGATGGATTTTCCCACCTCCGGTCGTGTGCTCCTCGACGGCGTCGAGACCTCGGCACTCAACGACGCTGGCCTCACGCGCCTCCGCCGCGAAAAAGTCGGTTTCATTTTCCAATCGTTTCAGCTTCTCCACACGCTCACCGTTTTTGAAAATGTCGAGCTGCCGCTACTTCTCGCTGGAAAGCCCGATGCGCGTGCAGCTGCCCGCGAAAAGCTCGGATGGGTCGAACTCGACGGCCTGGGCGACCGTTTTCCCCACCAACTCTCCGGCGGGCAAATGCAGCGCGTGGGCATCGCCCGCGCTCTCGTTCAATCGCCCGCCATTCTTCTTGCGGATGAGCCCACTGGAAATCTCGACACGATGACCGGCAACGTCATACTCGATCTTTTGAAGCGCCTGACGCGCGAATTGAAAATCGCGACCCTCATGGCCACGCACAGCGCGGAAGCAGCGGCACTCGCGAGCGTCGTGGTGCGCCTCCGCGACGGAAAAATCGAAGAGATTGTCCGGCGCTGACATGCGACGCCTCCTCCTCTTCTACCGCCTGATGCTCCGCCCGCTGCTGCAGGAGCCGGTTCGCGCCATGCTGACGGTGCTCGCGGTGACTCTCGGCGTCGCGGTAGTTCTGGCGATCGATCTCGCGGGAGCGGCGGCAACTGGTTCGTTCCGCGCATCAATGGAAACTCTGGCAGGCGACAACGATCTGGAAGTCGTCGCCTCGGGTGGCGTGCCGGAAGCAGTCGTTGGAACGATCGCCACCCTACCCTATTCGATTCGAATTTCGCCGCGCATCGAAGATTCCGCGGTCATCGCAGACACGAAGCAATCTCTCCCGCTCCTCGGTTTCGACTTCATCGCGGAGAGCAACTCCGGACGAATTGGGGCGATCTCGGAGTTCACCTCGAGCGATGCAGTTCCATCTTCCGAAAACGAGATGCAGTCTCTGCAGAACCCAGACAGTGTTTGGGTTGGCGCAAGCCTGGGAAGAAAACCCGGCGACAAGCTCCGCTTGCTGATTAACGACCGGGTTCGCGAGTTTACCGTCCGCGGCGTCTACCCCGACTCGGACGGCAGCGACTCCGCCATCGTGATGGACCTCGCCGCCGCGCAACGCGTGCTAAGCCGGTTCGGCCGTGTGGACCGCATCCTGCTAAAAGTCCCCGAAGCCCCCAGTTTGGAAGACTGGCAGCAGCGCCTCCGCGCCGTTCTGCCTCCTGGCGTGGAAGTTCGCACGCAAGGCACGGGCACAAACGAAAATCGCCGAATGCTCGCTGCTTTCCGCTGGAATCTCCGATTGCTCAGCTACATCGCGCTCATCGTCGGCGCGTTTCTCATTTACAACACCATTTCGGTTTCGGTCGTGCGCCGCCGTCCGGAAACCGGCATCGTTCGCGCTCTCGGCGCCAGCCGCAACGCCGTGCTCGCAGCTTTCATTGGGGAAGCAGCCTTTTTTGGATTGGCCGGCGCGACGCTCGGTCTCCCCGTAGGCCGTGTGATGGCCACAGGAGCGGTGAAGCTCATGTCGGCCACGGTCGAATCGCTCTATGTCAGCAGCCGCCCCGGTGCCATTGAACTGACCGCCTGGTCCTTCGTCCTTGCCTTTGTCATCGGTGTCGGCGTCGCCATTATTTCTGCTTACTCTCCCGCCCGCGAAGCATCCCTCGTTTCGCCGGTGGAAGCCATGGCTCGCGGCAGGCGCGAGTACATCGCGCGTGTGCACAAATCACGCGATTTATGGCTAGCCCTAATCCTCGGCATCCTGGCCGCGGCTGCGTCACGCGTTCCCGCTATCGAAGGCAAGCCCGTATTCGGTTACCTCGCGGCGATCTTGCTTGTAGCCGCCTCTGCTCTAGCTATTCCAGCGTTCACGGATGTGCTCCTCTCTCGCGCTTCCCGCTGGCTTGGAAAACTTCTCGGAGTCGAAGCTTTGCTGGCCGCGCAAAGCCTCTCCGCCTCGCTTCACCGCACTTCCATTCTTGTCGGGGCACTCTCCACCGCCATCGCCATGATGACTTCCGTCGGCATCATGGTCGGCAGTTTCCGCGAAACCGTTCTCATCTGGATGAACGATCGCCTTCCCGCCGATCTCTATCTCCGGCCCGCGGGTGAGCCTGCTCCTGACCGTCATCCGACTCTCTCTCTCGCATTGGCCGACAAAATCAGCAAGCTGCCCGGAGTCGCGGGCGTAGACCGCCTCCGCGCTTACGAAATCAGCTACGACGGCATGCCCGCAACACTCGCTTCAGTGGATTTGGGCGCGCTGCGCTCGGAACATCGATCGAACTTTTTCTCTGGCCGCGCAACCGAGCAGGTTCTCTCGCAGATTCGCAACGCCGATGCCGTCGTCGTCAGCGAACCATTCACTTACAAACATCGCGTCAAAGCGGGCGATACCATAACGCTTTCGCTCGGAGCGTCGCGCGCCGCCTTTCGCATCGTGGACGTTTATTATGACTATGGCAGCGAGCGCGGAAGCATCCTGATGGATCGCCAAACGATGCTGCGTTATCTTCCCGATCCAGCTCCCTCGAATCTCGCGATTTACGTCGCTCCAAATACGACGAGCGACACCGTGCGCAGGGAGATCATCGAAGCGGCCGCAAGTTATCGGGTATTGCTCTTTTCCAACCGGGATTTGCGCACCGAAGCCATCCGCATTTTCGATCGCACCTTCGCGATCACCTACGCGCTCGAAGCCGTCGCGATCATTGTCGCCGTGATGGGCATTGCCGGTGCGCTGCTCGCACTCGTGATCGACCGCCGCCGCGAAATCGGCTTGCTGCGATTTCTCGGCGCGGCAACTAGCCAGGTCCGCAAGCAAATTCTCGTCGAAGCCGGACTCCTGGGCTTGCTCGCCAATTTCGCGGGCCTCGCACAGGGCTTTGCCCTCTCGCTAGTCCTCATCTTCGTAATCAACAAACAGTCCTTCGGATGGACCATTCGATTTCACTGGCCCGTCGCGGTTCTGCTGGGTGCCATCAGCGTGGTCTACATAGCCACAGTGCTCGCCGGTTTGTATCCCGCGCAAGTAGCCGTGAAGCTCAATCCGCTCGAGGCCGTCCATGAGGAGTAGGCTCGCATCCTTCGCCGCCGCATTCTTGCTCCTCAGCCCCCTTGCCGCGCAGTACCGCACCGCCGTGCCCGGCTACCGATTCGAGTTTCCTCGGGACTATTTTGATCATCCCGGCTTTCAGACGGAGTGGTGGTATTACACCGGAAATTTGAAATCAGCGAACGGCCACCGTTTCGGCTTTGAACTGACTTTTTTCCGCCAGGCGGTCACCCGCGATCCGGCGCACGCTGCCACTTGGGATGTCAGGGATATTTACCTCACCCATCTGGCGCTCAGCGATCTGGATGGCCAGAAGTTTTATCACTCGGAAAGAATCAATCGCGCCGGTCCGGGTATTGCCGGCGTCAGCGCATCAACCGCCCGCATCTGGAACGGCAATTGGCAGATTCAGTGGCAGGGCTCGGATCAACAATTGCAGGCCATTGAGACGCAGTTCCAATTGCATCTGACGCTTCATCCTGAAAAACCGCCGGTACTTCACGGTGAAAATGGCGTCAGCCAAAAATCGGAAGGCGCGGGCCATACATCCTACTATTTTTCACTGACGCGACTGACGGCGATGGGCCAACTCAAACTGAACGGCGAGACCTTCGGAGTGTCGGGCCTCGCCTGGATGGACCACGAGTTTTTCACTCACCAACTGGAACAAAACCAAATCGGCTGGGACTGGCTGAGCCTGCAACTCGAAGACAAAACCGAACTGATGCTCTTTCGCCTCCGCCGGAAAGATGGATCCATCGACACATTCTCTGCCGGCACCTATGTAGACGCCCAGGGCAAATCCACACACCTGCGATCGGCAGATTTTAACTTGCAGCCTCTCGACCAACACTGGACCAGTCCAGCCACCCACGCGTCCTATCCCATCGCCTGGAAAATCGCGATCCCGAAATTGGACATCGAACTCGAAGCCCACACGCCGCTCACGTCGCAAGAATTGACTGGAAAAACGAGCATAGCTCCCTCCTATTGGGAGGGATCTATCACTCTGGAAGGCCGCCGCGGAAAGGTTCCTTTAAAGGGTGTCGGTTATCTGGAAATGACGGGCTACGACCGCGCGGTCCATCTCGCCCAGTAAGCAAATCGAAAGCCCAACATGAAATCAGTGAAGTGCTAGGCCTTCAGCGGCGGAGCCGTGCTGGCTCGAATGATCAATTCTGGCTCGACGACGAGTTCCTTGGGGTAGGGAGCCTTTGCAGGAGCCGTAATCCGCTGCAAGAGCGTTTCCGCCGCGATCATACCCATCTGCCGCAACGGCTGCCGAACGGTCGTCAGCGCTGGATTCTGGAACGCCGCACTCTGGATATCGTCAAACCCGACCACGGAAACATCTTGGGGCACGCGGCGCCCGGCCTCGCGCAACGCCTGCACCGCGCCGATGGCGGAAATATCGTTAAACGTAAAAAGCGCCGTGAATGGCTCCCCACAAGCCAGAAGCTTTTGCGTAACTTCGTATCCCAGCAGCGGCGAAGAGGATTCGCCTTCGAGTTGGCCGACAAACTGATCCTTCACATCGATCCCAAATTTGTTCGCTGCCTCGCGCACCGCTTCCCAGCGCACCTCGGTATCGGAACTGAACGCCTGTCCTTTAATGAAGGCCATCTCCCGGTGTCCGAGGTTTGTGAGATGCTGCAGCGCAAGGCACGCCGCCCGCCCGTGGTTCAGCACAATATTCGTCACGCCCGGAACGTCCCGGTGTCCGGAAACGGCAACGCTCGGAACATCCACCTTTTCCGAAAGGACCGTATCCACCACAATCAGGCCCTCCACGGCTCGCTGTTGCAGAAGCAATGGATATTCCTCGATGAGTTCATTGCGGTGGCGATGGCTGACCACGAAATAGAAATAGCCCTCTTGCAGAAGGTGATCCTCGATACCGGACATCACCAAAGCCGCGTATCCCTCGCTGATCTCGGGAACGACGACACCAATGGTAAAGCTCCGTTGCTGCCTAAGAGATCTGGCGAGATGGTTGGGCCGGTAATTTAATTCCCGTGCGGCGGCCCGAATCAACTCTTGGGTCCGTTGAGGAATCGATTTTGCAGCGGGGGACCGGTTGATCACGAAAGACACCGCAGCCTGCGACAAACCCAGGTGCTCGGCCAGAAGCTTCAGGCTCACACCCGTGCCGGGGCTTTTCTGCGCGGCCAAGCGGCCATTCGTTTTCCGAGGGGACATAGGGGTTCCGGGCTGGTAGTTTCCCATACCGCACCAAGCTAGGACAAGGACCAAGGTGGGTCTGGCGGCTAGGCCAAGGGACCAAAGGACCTGCATCGCTTGTGTATCCTACTAAATCGGTTTACTATGCTGTCGCAACGAAACAGGGCCCGATTCCTGAACTCCGTTTCCGGCTCTGCGATGGCAAGAATCCCTCAAGAATAAGGATTTTGTTGTCGGTGCGGCTGCGGCCAAGTGCTCAAGATCGTTTGCCTTTCTTATCCCCAACTGGGCGGAAATCGAGTAACTTGTTGCTACTTTCAGCGCTGAAAAAACACGGCTGGACAGATGTTCGACGGCGCCATCGGAGTTGTTAAAAACGTGCTCACCCCGCTTATTCGCTTCGCCATCATCTCCAGCCTGGTCATCGCTTGCCATTCTGCCACGGCTCAGGAACCAGTCCCCCCAGCCGCATCCTCGAAGGCGATCCCACACTTTAACCTCACCGATCCGGCCACCGAAAAGAAAATTGACGCCCTCCTCCACAAGATGACTCTGGAAGAAAAAGTCGGCCAGTTGGTTCAGTACTCCGCGGGACAACCCACCGGACCGGGAACCGGGCGCACCGATTACAACGACATGATCCAGAAGGGCCAGATCGGGGCCCTGTTTAATATCACCACAGCGCGGGAAGCCAATGCCTTTCAGCACGAGGCCATAGAAAAATCCCGTTTGCAGATTCCTCTTGTTTTTGGTTTGGACGTCATTCACGGCTACCGCACTGAGTTTCCAATACCGCTTGGATTGGCGGCAACATGGGACCCAGAGCTTGTGCAGCGCGCTGCGCGCGTGGCGGCTCGCGAAGCATCCGCAAGCGGAATCCGCTGGGCGTTTTCTCCCATGCTCGATATTGCAAGAGATGCGCGCTGGGGACGCATGGCCGAAGGCAACGGAGAAGACCCCTACCTCGACGCGGCCATGGCGCGAGCCTTCGTGCATGGCTACCAGGGCGAACATCTGAGCGCGCCCGATAGCGTTGCTGCTTGCCCCAAGCACTACGTGGGCTACGGAGCAGCGGAAGGCGGCCGTGACTACAATTCCGTCGAGATTTCCGAGCATACCCTCAGAGAATTCTACTTGCCTCCCTTTCAAGCGGCGATCGACGCCGGCGCCGTCACGATCATGACTGCCTTCGACTCGCTGAACGGCGTGCCGACCTCCGCCAATCCCTTTACCATCAAGCAGATTCTGCGCAAGGAATGGGGATTCCAGGGGCTCGTCGACAGCGATTGGACCTCCATCGCCGAACTGATTCCCCACGGCATCGCCAACGACCCGGCGACCGCTGCGCGAAAAGCTCTCCTGGCTGGCGTGGAAATGGATATGGTCAGCAGCTTTTACCACGACACCCTGGCAAATCTTGTGCATTCCGGTGAAGTACCTGAAGCGGCCGTGGACGAAGCGGTTCGCCACGTTTTGCGCGTTAAGTTTGCGCTGGGCCTGTTCGAACATCCCTACGCCGACGAAAAGCAAGAAGCCGCTGCTATGCTCCAACCGGACAGCATCACGCTCGCCGGCACGGCAGCGGAGCGCTCTTTCGTGCTGTTGAAGAATTCTCCGTTGGCTTCGGGCTCGCCATTGCTTCCTCTTCCTGGTGATACGAAAAATGTCGCGCTCATCGGCCCGCTTGCGGATGACGCCGCGGTCATGCTCGGCTCGTGGTCGGCGCAAGGCCGCCCCGAGGACGTGGTGACGTTGCGCGCTTCGCTGACCCAGAAATTGGGCGATGATCAAGTGCATTATGCAAAGGGCGGCGAAATCACCAAAGCTTCGGACGAGCAATTGGCCGAAGCCGCCAAAATTGCCCAATCGTCCGACCTGGTGATTCTCGCGCTCGGCGAAAAAGCTTCGGAGATGACCGGAGAGGCGGCTTCTCGAGCGCACCTCGGACTGCCCGGCCGTCAGCAGCAACTTCTGGAAGCCGTGGTTGCCACCGGAAAGCCTGTGGTCCTCATTCTATTCAGCGGTCGTCCGCTCACGCTTCCCTGGGCGTTCGAGCATGTTCCTACCGTCCTCGCCGCGTGGTTTCCGGGCGTCCAGGCCGGTCCCGCTCTCGTGCGGACCCTCTTTGGACAATCTTTTCCAACCGGCAAACTTCCCGTGACATGGCCGCGCAGTGTCGGACAAGAACCGCTCTACTACAACGCCTTGAACACGGGACGTCCCGCGGGCAATGCGGACCTCACCAAGCCGCCGTGGGAAGGCTCGGACAAATATGTTTCGCGTTACATCGACGAACAAAACAGTCCCCAGTTTCCCTTCGGCTTTGGACTCAGTTACGCGAGCGTTAGCTACGGGCCGACGCAGGCCAGCTCAACGAAGCTAAGCGCTGCGTCGTTGAATGATGACCTTAGAAACGCGGGTTCTTCGTCGAGCTCCGCCGTTGCCGTCAGCGCCGACGTCACCAACACCAGCGTTCACGCTGGCGAGGAAACCGTTCAAGTCTACGTTCGGCTTGAGGGCACCAGCACGGCGCAGCCGATTCGGGCGCTCAAGGGATTCCAGCACGTAAAGATCGATCCGGGACAAACGAAGCGTGTTACGTTCCGTCTGGGGCCGGAAGCTTTTGCGCTTTGGGACGATCAAAATAAATATACCGTCGAATCCGCACGCGCAAAGATCTGGATCAGTCCGGACTCCGCGCATGGCACTGAAGCGACGATCGACATCACAAAATAAAAATCTGGAAGCATCGAGGGAAGGAAATGAATGACCAACGCTCGTATCCTCGAAGAGAAATCCTCAGGCTAAGCAGCCTTGGACTTCTTTCTTCATCGTTTGCGCCTCTGCTCGGAGGCTTTGCCCATTCGCAAAAACCATTCGTTGAACCTGCGGGAACTCCCTATCAAGGGACCGACGACAAGCTGCTGGATGAGATTCAACTCACGAGTTTCGATTTCTTCTGGTTTGAAGCCAGCCCGAAAACAGGACAAGTGAAAGACCGCGCGCTGGCGAATGGAAATGATAACCGCGCCATGTCCAGCATTGCCGCCACGGGATTTGGCCTGACGAGCCTCTGTATCGGCGACCGCCGAGGATTCGGAAAGACCACGGAGATTCGCGAGCGCGTCCGCAACACGCTGCGTTTTCTTGCGAACGACCTCAAGCACGAACACGGTTTTTTCTACCACTTCATCCACATGGAGACTGGCCAGCGCTGGGAGAAGTGCGAACTGTCCTCCATCGACACGTCGCTGCTCCTTTGCGGTGTGCTCACGGCGCGGCAATATTTTGCGGACCAGGAGATCAAGGATCTCGCCACAAAAATCTACGAACGTGTCGATTGGCCGTGGATGCTGAATGGCGGCGCTACGCTTTCCATGGGCTGGACGCCAGAATCCGGTTTCCTCAATGCTCGCTGGGAGCATTTTTGCGAGCTGATGATGATCTATCTTCTGGGCATTGGCTCGCCCACGCATCCACTTTCGCCGGACACGTGGAAGGCGTGGACGCGTCCCGTCATCAAATATCAGGGACTCGAATATATTTCCGGCGACGATCCGATTTTCACGCACCAGTATTCGCACGCGTGGTTCGATTTCCGCAAAAAGCGCGACGCCTACGCGAACTACTTCGAAAACTCCATCAAAGCGACGAAAGCGCACAAGCTTTTCTGCCTTTCGCTGCACGATAAATTCCCCGACTACAGCGAAAATCTTTGGGGCATCAGCGCTTCGGACTACGAGAAGGGCTACACCGCATGGGGTGGCCCGCCTTCGCAAGGGCCCATCGACGGCAGCATCGTGCCGTGCGCGACGGGCGGTTCACTTCCTTTTCTTTACGACGATTGCATGCGTGTGCTGCGCAACATCCGCGGCCGTTACAAAGAAAAGGCCTGGGCGCGATACGGGTTCGTCGATGCGTTCAATCCGCTGGATGGCTGGTACGACCAGGATGTCTTGGGCATCGATCTCGGCATAACCATGTTGATGGCGGAAAACCATCGGACCGGCTTTGTGTGGGACACGTTTATGAAGAATCCGGAAGCGCTAGCGGCCATGCAAAGAGCAGGATTTCTTCCGGACTAAAGGCACTTCGGTGTGAAGTTTGAGACTTAAAGAGTTCGCGAGATCTCGGTTAAAAATACTCCCCACAGAGGGTGCGAGCTCCTCGTAAGCCGTTCCGCCACCTCGTGCTACGAACGCACAGAAACATCTGCAACTCCAATGTTTTCAAGTGTTTACTTCACAGTTCTCTGGATACCCCGGGTGGGCGAGTTTTCAACGATCCTTCTGGTCACGCAAGCGTCGCAATCCCTTTTCCTTCAACCGGTTGCGAACAACTTCCACCACTCTAGGGGCAGGCCTCCTTACTTTTTCTCGAATGGCTGGATCGTCGCGTTCACCAGAAACTGGCTGTCCAGTTCGGTCTTATCTCCAGCGCTTTTGCCAGCCACCGGAAATAAACGCGCCGAGAGCGGCTTATTCCACTTCACCGCCAGGCTCGCCATGTCTCCAATGATCAGAGACAACTGCTCCACGCTGATGTCCCCGGGCAGGGGCACCGTATCCAATCCCGTGCCGCATACGGAGCTGTAACTGAGCAAGGCATCGATCGAGATGCGCCCTTCGCTCCAGCGTTGCGCCAGCCGTGAATCTTCGAGAATCGGCAGCATCAGCCCCGAGTAGCCGGTTTGTTTCACTTTGATGTCGCGAATCGCGGCCGTGATCGTCGCCGCCGCCGTCAGCGTTCCGCTTGAGCCAATCGGCTGCGTCGTCAAATTTTCAATCGCCGCACCAATGGATATGTCCTTCAACGGCGCAGGCGACAAATCGATTCCCATGTACGTCCAGCCAGTATCGGAGTCCACGCGTCCCGCTTCCGCCTCTATGGCGAACGCTTCTTTGCTCAACGCGTCCATCAGCCGGCGGCGCGCGGTGGCCAAATCCGGCGCATCCTTAAAAGAGTCGGCGACAAGATTTGCGGATTCCAGCGCGATAGCAAACTGGTGTCCGAAACCGTTGTGATACGCGGCCGGAAAAAAAGGAGTCAGCGGCTTCACCATGGCAATCGCCGCGAAACGAAAATTGCCCTGGCTATGCTCGGTGTCTTCCAGTTTCTTCATGACACGCGCCGCCGCGCCCACCGCCGGCCAGCGCACGCCGTCATCGCCAGCCACCACGAGACTCGCGTTGAGTTGTTTTGTATTCAGCAAAATGTCCGCGAGCAAATCCGCCTGCGCCGGACTGTCGCCCGAGTTGAGCATGGCCGGGCCAATCGAGGCGGCAAAACCATCCTGGGCGGCCAGCGCGTCATAATTCCTGAAAAACGCCAACGCCTGTTCGTTCGAGAGACCCTGGATGTACTCCGGAAAGGGCTGCGTGGCGATGCGGATGGTTTCGACCGGAAATCCGCGCGACTCCATGATCGTGCGCGCCCGCTTCAACATTTTCATCGCGTCGGTAATCTGAATCTGATATTGCGTCCGGTCCAGATTCACAAACGCGGTGATCGCCCGAATCTTGATCGGCGATTGCCCGGCGGGTTGTGCGGCGGGCTTTTTTTGCGCCTGCCCCAGCAAACATGGCGCAATGGAAAAAGCCAGCAAACATACAAGGATTCGGCAGGTGGAACGGCGAGCAAAAAGTGCAGAAGACGCCATGAATTTATCTCCAGTGAAGTACGCAAACTGGGTTAGCACACGCCTACAGCATACAAGATTCGACGCGTGGCCAGCTTCCCCGGTTTTATTTTCCTTCAAGGTGTCGCGGTTGGTTTGTAGTGGGACAGGCTTCGGCTTGTCTACTCTCAATCTTCAAACGAACGCGGAAATCCCGGTGATCTTCTCTCCAATGATCAACTTGTGGATGTCGTTCGTTCCTTCGTAGGTGAAAACGCTCTCGAGATTGTTCATGTGGCGCATCACGCAGTAGTCGTCCACGATGCCGTTCGCGCCGAGAATGTCGCGAGCCTTCCGCGCGGTTTCGAGCGCGATCGCGACGTTGTTCATCTTCAGCATCGAGATGTGGGAAAAATCGACTTTGCCTCTGTCTTTCAGCCGCCCCACATGCAATGCCAGCAATTGTCCCTTCACAATTTCCGTGATCATCCACGCCAGCTTTTCCTGCACGAGTTGATGCGAAGCAATCGGCTTGTTCGCAAACTGCTTTCGCGTTTTTGCGTACTGCAGCGCGGTGTCGTAGCAAGCCATCGCCGCGCCCAGAGCTCCCCAGCCGATTCCGTAACGGGCCTGATTCAAACAGCCCAGCGGCCCTTTCAATCCCACCACATTCGGCAATAAATTCTCTTCCGGGATTTCGCAGTCGGTGAACGCGAGTCCGGAAGTTACGGACGCGCGCAGAGACCATTTTCCGTGGACATCCCACGCTTTGAATCCCAGCGTCCCCTTCTCCACTAAAAATCCTCGAATTTTTTCGTCCTCGCATTTTGCCCAGACGACGGCGACGTCCGCGATCGAACCGCTGGTAATCCACATTTTCTCGCCGTTCAATACATACTTGCCGTTTTTCTTCACGGCGCGCGTAAGCATCCCGCCGGGATTGGAACCGAACTGCGGCTCCGTCAATCCAAAGCAGCCGATGGCGGTGCCTTGCTGAAGGAGCGGCAGCCACTTTTCTTTTTGCGCGTCGCTGCCGTACGCGTATATCGGATACATGACGAGCGCGCTCTGCACGGAGACGAAGCTGCGCAGACCGGAATCGCCGCGTTCGAGTTCCTGGGTGACCAGGCCGTAAGCGACGTTGGACATACCCGCGCAACCGTAGCCCTGTAGATTCGCGCCGAAAAAGCCGAGCTCGCCGAGTTGCGGCACGAGGTGCTTGGGAAAAGTTCCTTCGCGGCTATGTCTTTCGATTATGGGAATAATTTCGTTGTCGACGAAACGGCGAGCCGTTTGCCGGACGAGTTGTTCTTCGTCATTCAGTTGCGAATCAAAATCGATGAAATCGACACCGGCAAATCCAGGCATTCCATCCTCTTTCTATGCGCTTCCCAGGCAATTTCCTGACATTTTTTTCAGCTCTGGCAATTGCGCGTGATTGTAGCAAGGGCGTTCTGACTCCAGCTATGATACCGGAGTTCGAGGGGGCAATTCGAATCGCAGAGTGGAAAGAAGGAGGGGGAGGCGGAGAGAGTTCGAAGGGTCTTGCACCACTATGCACATTGCCCAACGGGAAGTTTTCTGCTCCAATTCTTGTGTGAAGCGATCCAAGACAATTGCCATTCCGAAGATACTGGTGTTCGACGTGGACGGGGTGTTGGTGGACGTGCGGCGGTCGTACTGGCTTTCTGCTTTGGAGACGATGCGATTTTTGACGGGCAAACGGCTGTCGTGGACGGAACTGCACGAATGGAAGAGCAAGCCTGGGAACAACGACGATTGGAGGCTGGTCTCGAATTGGGCGACGGCGCTGGGGCGGCCCACTTCGTATGAGGAAGCGCGCGATGCGTTTCAGCAGTTTTACTGGGGCAAGAACGGCAAGGCGGGAAATGTGGGGAAGGAAAATCTGGTGGTCACGCCGCGGCAGATCGAACGGTGGGCGGGGCGGTTTGAGCTGAATCTTTTTACAGGGCGCACGCGGCAGGAATTTTCGTACACGTTCGAGAAATGGCCGGGGACGCGGCATTTCCGCACCGTGGTGACGATGGACGACGTAAAGAGGAAGAAGCCGCATCCTGATGGATTGCTGAAAATACTTGGGAGGCGCGAGCCGGATGAAGCGCTGTACGTTGGAGACAACGTGGATGATGCGCTGGCCGCACGGGATGCGCGAGTGCCGTTCATGGCGATATTGCCGCGGGGGACGTTTGAATACCGCAAACGGGCGGCGAGATTCCGAGAGCTCGGAGCGCTGGCGTTGTTGCCGGGGATACTGGCGCTGAACGACCGGCTGCCTGCCGGTTGAAGCGGTCTTGCTCTTCAGTTTCTTCATCGGCTTTGAACAGACCTCTGAAGTGGCGCCGCGTTCATCACAAGATCTTCTTCGTAACACCTGTAGCGTACAACTGCGCAAGCATTGACGGCCTCCGCGGCGCGGTCTAATATTCGGCCATCAAAACTGCATCAAATGTTTCAGGCGAGGAGAAACTTTTGGAAAATGAGATTGTAACAACTGTGCCGTCGCGCTCCGGACGGGTGAAGAAGTGGATTCACCGAGGGTTGCTCGGGATTCTCGTGCTTGTGGTGCTGGCAGCGATTGCTGGCGCAAGTTACCAGGCATTGGGAGAGCGGGCGGACGCGCGGCGGTTTCCTCAGCAGGGCAAATCGTTTTCGCTGGGGCCGGCGTTCAATAACCTGGCTCTGAGCATTGATTGCCGCGGGCAGGGAGGGCCGACGGTCGTATTGGACAGCGGCCTCGGCGTGCCTGCCGTGGGCTGGAATCCAGTGCAAACGGAAGTGGCGAAGTTCGCGCGGGTTTGTTCGTATGACCGCGCGGGTTACGGCTGGAGCGGGGCGAGCACGGCGCCGCGCACGAGTCTGGAGATTGTGAAAGAGCTGCACGCATTGCTCGAAGCGGCAAACGAGAAGGGGCCGTACATTTTGGTGGGGCATTCTTTCGGCGGGTACAACGTGCGCGTCTATAACGGCCAGTATCCGAATGATGTTGCGGGGATGGTGCTAGTGGACGCGTCGCACGAGGATCAAGTGGCACGCATGTCCGCGCCGCTTCAAGCGTTCATGAAAAAAACAACCGAGGATATGCAACGCCAGGTAAAGCTGGCGCCGCTGCTGATCCGGTTCGGGGTTGTGCGATTCTCTCAGCGCAACCAGGGGGAAGCTCCCGGAGTATCGAAAGAGTTCGGGCAGGAAATGCTCTATCTGCAGATGCAGCCTAAATTCATTTATGCAAGCACTGGCGAAATGGGGCTGTTTTCGGAGAGCGCCAACGAAGTGCGCGCAGCGGGGAATTTGGGAGATAAACCGCTGGTGGTGCTCACCGCCGGCAAATCGGCGGATGCCTCGCAACTGCCACCGGGATTTCCGAAGAAGGAGTTCGACGATTTTCACAATATCTGGGTCAATGACTTGCAGGTGAAGGAATCGCAACTGTCCACGCGGGGAAAACGCATCATGGTGCCCGATAGTACGCACATGATTCCGTTTGAGCGGCCGGACACGATCGTGGCCGCCATTCACGAGGTCTATACGGCTGCGAACGCTGCGAATAAATCCGTTGAAGCGGGTAGCGGCAAGTAGGGCGGCCGCGTCCTGCAAGAGCCGAAGTTTGGGGAAGACACTTCCGGACGCCTACGCACACGATTCTGGGGTCAGGTTGCGGGGGCAGCGAGCGGCTGCTAAAATTGTTGGTTTGCCGGGTGGCCGGCGTTTGTATTATCCCACAGAAAATGACAGGGCTTCCATTCAGGCCGATCGTGAGCGCACCGCAAAATTGTCCAAAGAATAAGCGACCGCGGAAAAGTGGAAGGAAGAAGCGAGCGTAGAGCGCTCGACTGGCCCAAGTTGGACTCCGCGGAAGGGAGATAACGAGTGGCAAAGTATGATGTGGCGATTATTGGGAGCGGTCCCGGCGGGTACGTGGCGGCGATCCGTGCGGGCGAGCTGGGATTAAAGACGGTTGTGGTGGAGAAGGACCCGTTTCTTGGGGGGACCTGCCTGCACGTTGGATGTATTCCGACAAAAGTTTTGCTGCATCACGCGGACGTTTACGATCACTTCAAGAATGGCGCCGAGCTGGGGTTTGAAGTCAGCGGGCTGAAGGTCAATTGGGCGAATATCCTGGCGCGCAAAGACAAGATTGTGAAGAAGCACGCCAAGGGAATCGAATTCCTATTCAAGAAGAATAAGGTGGAGTGGGTCCAAGGCTGGGGACGTTATGCCGGGCCTGGGCGCGTAAGTGTAGATAACAACGGAAAGAAGAGTGAGATTGAAGCGGCGAATGTTTTGCTGGTGAGCGGATCCGAAGCGCGGGCGTTGCCGGGGATCGAGCCGGATCACAAGACGATTTTGACGAACCGGTCGATTCTGGAGCTGCCGGAAATTCCGAAGACTCTGATTGTGGTGGGAGCGGGGGCGGTAGGAGTGGAGTTCGCGTCGATTTATAACTCGTTTGGGACGCAGGTGACGATTCTGGAGGCGTTGCCGCGGGTGGTGCCGGTGGAAGACGAGGAAGTTTCGACGGAATTGGAGAAGGATTTCAAGAAGAAGGGCATCCAGATTTTCACGAGCAGCAAAGTGGATTCCGTGAAGAAGGACGCGAAGGGCGTGACCGTTTCGTTTACGGATAAGGATGGAAAGGCGCAGACTTTGCAGGCGGAGAAGCTGCTGCTGGCCGTGGGCCGCAAGCCAATGACGGAGAATTGCGGGCTGGAGAAGTCGAAGGCCAAGCTGGATCGCGGATTTGTGCTGACCGGAACGAACTACGAGACGGATGAAAAGGGTTTGTACGCGATCGGAGATATCGTGGCGGGGATGCCGCAGCTGGCGCATGCGGCGATGATGGAAGGGATAGTGGCGGTGACGCACATCGCAGGCAAGAAGACGCAGCAGATTTTGAAGACGCGTATTCCGAACGCGACGTATTGCGAGCCACAGATCGGATCGATTGGGTTGACGGAGAAGCAGGCACGCGAGGCGGGGTACGCGGTGAAAGTTGGCAAGTTTCCGTTCGTGGGGAACAGCAAGGCCACGATTTTGGGGAATCATGGCGGGTTCATCAAGGTGGTTTCGGACGAGAAATATGGCGAGGTTTTGGGGATTCATATTATCGGGCCGCTGGCGACGGAGATTTTGGCCGAGGCGGCGGCGACGTTGAACCTCGAGGGAACCATCGACGACATGATGAACATGATTCACGCGCATCCCACGGTTTGGGAAGGGATGGGGGATGCGTTTGCGTCAGTGCGAGGGTTGCAGATAAACGTATAGTGCCAGGTGAATGGTGAAAAGCTGCCAGATTGTCGAGCTTGGATTGATGGGATACGCGGAGGCGTATGCTCTGCAGAAGCGCATTGTGGCGGCACGCAAGGCGGACTCGATTGGGGATGTGCTTTTGCTTTGCGAGCACACGCCGGTGATTACGCAGGGGCGGAACGGGAAGCGCGAGCATCTGCTGGTTTCGGAGAGCGTCCTGCGGCAGAGGAATGTGGAGTTTTACGAATCGAGCCGCGGCGGAGATGTTACGTATCACGGGCCGGGACAGCTGGTGGGTTACCCCATTTTGCAGTTGGGGGCGATTCGCAAGGATGTGGTCTGGTATGTGCGGATGCTGGAAGAAGTGATGATACGGACCTCAGCGGAGTTTGGGGTTTCGGCGCATCGCGAAGAGGGAAAGACGGGGATTTGGGTAGGGAACGAAGACAAAACATTTGCACAGAGTTCACAGAGGGGAGAACCTGCAGCGGAGAAGTTGGGGGCAATCGGGGTGCATATCAGCCGGTGGGTGACTTCGCATGGGTTTGCCTATAACGTGGCGACGGATCTGCGGAATTTCGATTTGATAGTGCCGTGCGGGATTGCGGGGCGGAAGGCGACCTCGCTGGAGAAGTTGCTGGGGCGGGCAGTGAGGCTGGAGGATGTGGCGCCAAGGGTGGCGCGGCATTTTGGTGAGGTATTTGGGTTGAAGATGGCGGCGGCCTCGCGGGAAGAGTTGTTTGCGAAACTGGAGGCTGCCGAGCAGTTGGTGGCGGTGCCAGCGTAGCGAGGGACAGGTATTCCTGTCTGTCGCTTGCGATTGGATTGCAGTGAAGGAAGGGAGACAGGCAGGAATGCCTGTCCCACCGGAGCAGGAATGAAGAAAGAACTGACGCGGCAGCAGTATCTGGACTTGTACTACTACATGCGGCTGAACCGCGCCGTGGAAGACACGATGGTGAAGCTCTTCCGGCAGAACAAGATTGTCGGAGGGCTGTACTCGAGCCTGGGTCAGGAAGCGATCTCGGTGGGGACGGCGTACGCCCTGGAGAAGAAGGATTGGCTGGCGCCGATGATCCGGAATATCGGAGCGCTTTTGGTGAAGGGCGTGCCGCCGCGCGATGTGTTCATGCAGCACATGGCGAAGTACGATTCGCCGACGAAGGGCAAGGACGGCACGAGCCACTTCGGCGATTTGGAAAACCTGCACATTGTTTCGCCGATTTCAATGCTGGGCGATTTGATTCCGGTGATGACCGGCGTGGCGATGGCTGGACGATACCTTGGGCAGAAAATCGTGACCATGACGTGGATCGGCGACGGAGGAAGTTCAACCGGTGTGTTTCACGAGGGATTGAATTTTGCGGCGACGCAGAAAGCGCCGTTCGTGCTGATTCTGGAAAATAATTTGTGGGCGTATTCGACGCCGGTGAAGCGGCAAGTGCCGCTGGAGAATCTGGCGGATCGTGCGAAAGCGTATGGGATTTCGAGCTACATCGTGGATGGAAACGACGTGGTCGCGGTCTACACGACAGCGCGGGAGGCAGTGGAAAGGGCGCGGGCGGGCGAGGGGCCTATTTTGATCGAAGCGAAGAGCTTCCGGCGGCTGGGTCATGCGCAGCACGATCCGGCGGAATATGTGCCGAAGGAGATGCGTGCCTATTGGGAAGCGCGGGATCCCATCGCGCTGTATGAGAAGTTTCTAATGGGCGAGAAGTTGCTCGATGCAAAGAGCAAGAAGAGCGTCGAAGAAAAAATCGACACCCTGCTGGCAGCCGAACGAGAATTCGCCGAGAATTCGCCGATGCCGCCCCCGGAATTCGCCGCGACCGGCGTGTATTGCACCGGCGATGAGTGCCACAAGATAAAACCGAAATGGGAGCGGCCGATTGCCGAGGTGACGCCGCCGAAATCGAGCGTCAAGGCGGTCTGGACCGTGGCGGGATTTGGGTCCGGGAAAAGTTCGGGCGGGGGGAACGCGCCGATTCACTTTGGGGATACAAAAACGACCATCGAGAGCCCTGAGCCGGAAGCGGCGAAGAAAAACGGTTCCAAGGCGAACGGCAAGCCTGCGACGAAAAGTCCCGCGAAAGCGGCTGTGGCTCCCAGCGCAGCGAGAAAGGTGAAAAGGTAGCCATGGCGGAAACCAACGGCACACAAATCACTTTTCTCGAAGCCATCAAGCAGGCCATGTTTGAAGAAATGGAACGCGATCCCGCGGTTGTGCTTCTCGGCGAAGATGTCGGCGTGTACGGCGGAGCGTTCAAGACGAGTGAAGGGTTGCTGGAGCGGTTCGGGTGGGAGCGTGTAATAGACACGCCGATCAGCGAGAGCGCGATCATCGGGGCGGCTTGCGGGATGAGCTACATGGGGCTGCGGCCGATCGCGGAGCTGCAATTCATCGATTTCATCGTGTGCGCGTTCAACCAGATAACCAATTTTGTGGCCAAAGGGCACTATTTGTGGAATGCGCCGGCGCCGATGGTGATGCGCGGGCCTTCGGGCGGCGGGGTGCACGGCGGGCCGTTTCATTCGGCGAATCCGGAGATGTACTTCGTGCACACACCGGGGTTGAAGGTGATCTATCCGTCGACGCCGTACGACGCGAAGGGATTGTTGAAGGCGGCAGTGCGCGACAATAACCCGGTGCTTTTCTTCGAGCACAAATTTCTGTACCGGCGGATCAAGGGCGAAGTTCCGGTCGAGGATTACACGGTGCCGATCGGTAAGGCCATCGTGCGGCGCGAGGGCAAGCACCTGACGATTGTTTCCTATGCGGCGATGATGCACACGTCGCTGGAAGCGGCAGACGCGCTGGCCAAGGAAGGCATCGAGGCGGAAGTGATCGATTTACGGACACTGCTGCCGCTCGATGAAGAGACGATTTTGCAATCGGTGCGCAAGACGAACAGATGTCTGGTGGTGCACGAAGATACGAAAACCGGCGGTATCGCCGGCGAAATCGCCGCAATTCTTTGCGAGAAGGCGTTTGGCGATCTGGACGGGCCGCTAATGCGCGTGACGGCGCTCGATACGCCGGTGCCGTACTCGCCGCCGCTGGAAGAATATTTTTTGCCGAACGCGAAGAAGGTTTATGACGCTGCGAAAGCGCTTGCACGGTATTAGACCGTAGGGCGGGGCAAGCCCCGCCCCTACAATGGAATTCAGAAGCGGGACAGGAGAATGCAGATGGCCACAGACGTAGTGATGCCGCAGATGGGCGAGAGCATTTTTGAAGGGACGATTACCAAGTGGCTCAAGAAACCGGGCGACAAGGTCGAGCGGGACGAACCGTTGTTTGAGATTTCGACGGACAAGGTGGACGCGGAAATTCCGTCTCCTTCTGCTGGCGTGCTGAAAGAGATCAAGGTCAACGAAGGGCAGACCGTGCCGATTCAGACGGTCGTCGCGGTCATCGACGGCGCGGGGTCTGCTGCGGCAACGCCTGCACCGGCGCCAGCTAAGGCTGCGGCGCCACCAACTCCTGCAGCTGTGGCCCCTCCGCCCCCTCCTGCGGCGAGACCAGCACCTGCTCCGGCAGCGCCCGCTCCAGCAGCGCCTGCCCCTCAACGTACGGGCGAGCGTATTCACAGCTCGCCGCTGGTGCGCCGCATGGCCGCGGAGCACGGCATTGATCTGGCGACCGTACCGGGCACCGGCGCGGGCGGGCGGATCAGCAAGCAAGACATCGAGGCAGTCATTGCAGGGGCAGCGAGCGGAGTTCCCGCGGCGGCACCACAGCCGAGCGCTCCGGCAGCAGTCCCGGCGCGTCCTGCGATGCCACCTCCAACGGCGCCGTCCGCCGTGCCAGCGCCTCCACCGGTTTCCGGCGGGCAGATCCACGTGGCCTTCGAATCGGCGGTGCCGCGCGAGAAGATTTATTTCGGCAATTACCAGGTCGAGCCGATGAGCAACATGCGCGTGCGCATCGCGGAACACATGGTGGCTTCGAAGCGCGTCTCGCCTCACGTGTACTCGGTCGACGAGATCGACATGACCAAAGTGGCATCGTTGCGCGCCAAGGCCAAGGATGAGTTCGAACAGCGCTACGAGACCAAGCTGACGTTCATGCCGTTTTTCGTGAAGGCCGCGGTCGCGGGGTTGCGCGCTTTCCCGACCATGAACGCGTCGCTCGACGGGACGAACGTGGTGCTGCACAAGGAGATCAACATCGGCATCGCCGTGGCACTCGACTGGGGTCTGATCGTGCCGGTGGTGAAAGGCGCGGACGAGAAGAACGTCCTCGGCATCCAGCGCACGCTGAACGATTTGGCGGAACGGGCGCGTTCAAAAAAGCTGAAGCCGGAAGAGGTGCAGGAAGGGACCTTCTCCATCACCAACCCTGGCGTGTTCGGTGGACTTTTTGGCTTGCCAGTAATCAGCCAGCCGAACGTGGGGATCCTGGGACTCGGCACGATTGAGAAGCGGCCAGTGGTGATCAACGATTCGATCGCCATCCGCTCGATGTGCTACGTCACGTTAAGCTATGACCACCGCGTCGTTGATGGGGCTATCGCCCACCAGTTCCTGCACAAGGTGAAGGAGACGCTGGAAAACTGGTCGGAGCCGGTTCTCTAGGCCCCGATCCGTCGATAGCGGTACGTGTTTTACAGAGTTGCAGGGGCGAGGAGCCTGAATGAGGCCGTACGCCAGCGTAGAACGCCGGTGGGCTGTGTGAAACCGAAGACTACGAATTCTCACCTGCAAGGTGCGTCCTTCGCATACGATGGCGTGCATGCGCAAAATCGAAAAGCCCTCGCCGACCGAATCACCTTTATTGTTCGAGTTCGATCCGAAGCCAGCCGAAGAGATGCTGACGGCGCTGGGAGGCTTACCCCTGGTGGTGCAAGCCTTTCGTTCTCTGGGATTACCAGGCAGTGTGAAGCAACACCTGGTGGTGAAGGAGCGCCAACGGGGTTACGACGAGGCTACGTTTGTCGAGAGCTTCGTGGTTCTGAATGCCGCTGGAGGTGAGTGCCTGGATGATTTTGAGCGACTGCGGGCGGACCCCGGGCTAGGGCAACTGATCGGGCACGAAGTACCTTCTCCGGAAGCAGCTCGGAAGTTCCTGTATGCGTTCCATGAAGAAGAAAGGATTGAGCAAGCCAAGCAGCAACGACTGCCGGATCAAATTGCGTACATTCCTTCAGAGAGTGAAGCGCTAGAAGGGTTAGGAAAAGTGAACCAAGATCTGATCCAGCGATTGGGAGAACGATGTCCGGAGCAGAAGATCGCTACGGTGGATCAGGACACCACGATTATCGAGAGCCGCAAACAAGAAGCCTTGTACACCTACGAAGGGCCACGAGGCTATCAGCCGATGCTGGCAGTGTGGGCCGAGATGGACGCGGTGCTGGCCGATGAGTTTCGAGATGGGAACGTACCGGCACTGATGGCTCCGTTGACGGTGGCGAAAGCGGCGTTCGCCGCGCTGCCCAAAACAGTGACGACCTACTATTATCGCGGCGATGCGGCCTGTCATGAGAAGGAGTTGTTGCGCTGGCTGTCGAACGAGAGACGTGCAGAAGGGCCGCAGGGATGCATTGGTTTTGCGATCAGCGTGCGGATGAGCGAAGCGTTGCGCGAGGCCATTCTGGAAGTTCCGGAAAAGGAGTGGAAGGCCTACGGAGAGCCCGAGCCGGGTATGGATCGGGAGTGCGCCGAAGTAGTGTTCGTGTCGAACCAGCAAGCCGAGCCGAAGGACAGCAAACCACTGCGCTACATCGCCATCCGGCTGCGCCAACGGCAGGGAGGGTTGTTTGCTGACGGCAGTAGCGTGCGACATTTTGCGGTGCTGAGCAACATCTGGGATTGGGAACCGGTGAAACTGATCGAGTGGCATCGAGAAAAAGCCGGGACCATCGAGCGGGTACACGATGTGATGAAGAATGATTTAGCGGCCGGGGTGTTGCCGTCGAAATATTTCGGCGCTAACGCTGCTTGGCTGCGGCTGGCGGTGATCGCCTACAACGTGCTCACCGCGCTGAAGCGCTTGGCCTTGCCGGCAGACTTATTGACGGCCCGCCCGAAGCGACTGCGCTTTTTGATTTTCCATATGCCGGGTCGACTGGTGCATCATGCTCGTCAACTGAGCTTACGACTGGGGACGGCCATCGAGGGACTGGCCATGTGCCTGGACGCCGTCCGCTCATTGCCGCTTCCTTCTTAGCATTCCCCGGAAGAGGTTCTTATCGACGGATTTGCAGAGCGCTTTTTGAAAGCGCTTCGAAAAAGAGCCGTCCTTCAGGCTTCCCGATGGACCTCACAAACCTACAGGATTTGCTCAACCATCAAAAGGCGAGCTCTAGCCCAACTTCCACGGCAGTCGGCGTGATTTTGGGGAAAACCGTGGATTCGCTTGCGCAAACCCGTTTGTTTGCACAGCGGTCTTTTGGCAGTGGCCTAAATAGTGACTAAAGTGACTAGGATTCTTCTTGACTTTACCGTGTCGACTGCTATATGTAGTGGCCAATGTACCTCCGAAAATCGACGCGATCCTACAAAGGCAAAATCTACACAAATTATCTGCTGGTCGAATCCGTCCAAACGCCGAAAGGCCCGCGTCAGCGCACCATCTGTTCTTTAGGAAGCCTGGAACCAGCGCCCGTGAAAGATTGGTTGGGATTGGCGCACAAACTGCAGTCCTCCTTGCGCGGACAAGCCTCCCTCCCTGAGTCTTCCAGCGGAGTGCAACCGTGGCTGGAGAAAGCGCGCCAGAGAAAAAGCAGCGCCACATCCGAGGAAGACCAGTCCGGATCAACCGTCACCGTCGTGATCGACCAGATCGATGTGCAGCAAGCGCGTGAGGCCGGCCCCGTGCATGTCGGACACCAGCTCTGGCGCCAACTGGGGGTGCATTCCATTTTGCAGAGCGCCGGACTTTCTGATCGCGCATGCCTCTTGACAGAGGTGATGACGCTGAACCGGTTGATTTCTCCTTCTTCCGAGCATGCCATGCCGGATTGGATTCGTCGCACGGCCTTGGGAGACATCTTGGAGGAAGATTTCTCCCAACTGGAGGACGAGGCGCTCTACCGCAATCTGGACCGACTCCATCCCAACCGTGAAGCCATCGAGCGTGCGCTGGCGGAGAAGGAAAAGACGCTGTTCAACCTGGACGACACCGTTTATCTGTATGACTTGACCTCGACGTATTTCGAAGGTCAGGCCCAAGACAACCCGCAAGCGAAGCGAGGATACTCGCGGGACCAGCGTCCGGATTGCAAACAAGTCGTGGTGGGATTGGTCCTGGATCGCGATGGGTTCCCCAAAGCCCACGAAATCTTCGACGGCAATATGCAAGATCGGTGCAGTCTGGACCAGATGCTGGATGTCCTGGAAAAGCGGATGGGCAAGCGGCCGGGCGCGACCGTGATCGTGGACCGAGGTATGGCCTTTGAGGAAAACCTGAAACAAATCCGCGATCGCGGGCTGCATTACCTGGTCGCGGGACGGCAATCGGAGAGAAACCAATGGTTCGATGAGTTGGAGAACGACCATGGCTGGGAAGAAGTCCGCCGGGTACCTTCACCACGCAATCCCTTTCAGAAGAAGAGCCGAGTGGAAATCAAACGCCAGCAGAAGGGCGACGTCGTTTACATTCTCTGCCGCAGCGAAGGCCGCGAAGAAAAGGACCGCGCGATTCGCGAAAAGCAGGAAGCCAAACTGATCGTCGATCTAAGGAAGCTTCAGCAACGTGTGGTCCAGGGTCGGTTGAAAGAGGAAAACAAAATCCAGCGATCGATCGGTCGATTGCTGGAGCGCTATCCGCGCGTGGTGCGTTATTACGAGATCTCCTATGACGCCGCCCACCAGAATCTTTCCTGGAACGAACTCGCCGATCAAAAGGCGATCGCCAAGAAACTGGACGGAAGCTATGTTCTCAAAACGGATCGGCAGGATCTGATGGCGGATGAAATCTGGCGCACTTATATCCTGCTGACGCGCGTGGAAGATGCCTTCCGCGACCTCAAGAGCCCGCTGATGGAGCGGCCGATTTTTCATCATCTCCAGGATCGGACGCAGACCCATATTTTTCTCTGTGTCCTGGCCTACCATCTGCTGGTGGCCATCGAGCACCGCTTCCTGCAGGCCGGCCTGCACACCTCGTGGTGGACCATTCGTGATCAACTCCGCACGCATCAAGTCATCTCGATCGTTCTGGCTGAAGACCCACTCGGCCGCGTACTGAAAATCCGCAAGGCCACCATCCCGGAACCGGAGCACCGCCAAATCTACGCAACCCTACGCATTCCCGCCGAGGTCATGCAACCCATTAAGACTTGGCAGCAGAAGGCTTGTAGTGACGAAAAAAATCGTAAGTTATAGAAAACACTTCTAGGACTCCTCGCTGGACAGGGGGCTGCGAAGTGCGCGCGATTATTCTCACTTTGCGAGGGCGGCCTTAGAGCTTGTTGACCTGTGTTTTCCTGGATTCGGACAGTTGTCCGAAAGTGGGACATCCGTTCCCGCAAGTGGTCGCTCGCCGCGTTGACCTCGACGCTGACCATCTCTCAATGTATCCGAAACAAACGGCTTACATCAGATTGAGGGTGGAAGCCGGCCTGCCCCTTCCCTTCCTGAGCTAAACGCTGAAATGGCTACGACACCGCCACGAATCCTGATTGCTGACGACCAGCCGGATGTTCTAAACGCGCTGCGTCTTTTGCTGAAGAGCCAGGGCTATGAAACCGAAGGAGTGGCTTCGCCAGCGGAGTTGATGCGGTCCCTGGAGGCGCGTGAGTTTGATCTGCTGCTCATGGATTTGAATTATGCGCGGGATACCACCTCGGGCCGGGAAGGTCTGGACTTGCTCAGTCACTTGAAAGAGCGCGAGGACGCGCCGGCGATTGTGGTGATGACCGGCTGGGCGACGGTAGGGCTGGCAGTGGAGGCCATGCAGTACGGCGTGGCCGATTTTGTGGAAAAGCCCTGGACCAACGCGCGGCTGCTGAATATTCTGCAAAAGCAGATCGCTCTGGGGCGTGAGCGGCGCGCCTCCCGGCGTCGCGCGGCGCAAGCGGACCTGGACAACAGAGAGATCGCGCAGCAGTTCCATCACCAGGAGCTGGAAGTCGCCGAAGCGCGGTCCATACAACAGGGACTTTTGCCGAAAAGCATTCCCCAGCGGCCGGGATATGAGATATCGGGTGCCTGGCAGCCGGCGCAAAGCATTGGCGGCGATTATTACGATGTTCTGGAGTTCGACGACAATTCCCTGGGCCTATGCATCGCCGACGTGGCGGGAAAAGGGCTGCCTGCGGCGCTGCTGATGTCCAACTTGCAGGCGGCGGTGCGCGGGCTGGCATCACCGGCGCTGGCTCCCGACGGATTGTGTTCGCGTCTCAATTCGCTCGTCTGCCACAACACCGGCGCGGACCGTTTCATCACATTCTTTTATGCGCGTCTCGACGGCCCGGCGCGTCTCCTGCATTACGCGAATGCCGGACACAACCCGCCGATTCTGCTGCACGCGGACGGTTCGCACGAGCGCCTGCAGGCTGGGGGGGGCGTGCTCGGGGTTTTTCCCCGGCACAAGTTCGCGTCTGGCGCGACGCAACTGGCGTCAGGCGACCGCCTCATACTTTATACGGATGGCGTGACGGAAACGTGTGACGCCGCGGACGAAGAATTCGGCGAAGTGCGGCTGCTGAGATTGTTGCAGGAATACCGCACGGCGGCCGCCTCCGCTTTGCAGGCAAAAATCCTGGCCGTCGCGGGAGAATTCAGCCGCGGGCACTGGCACGACGATGCGACGCTGCTGGTGCTAGCTGTCGAGTGATAGAAAGCCCACGCGAGAGGCTCGGGAGACAATTCCGGTAGTTCCTGGCACAGCTCGCGAGGCTACGCGAATCACTGGATCATCGGCTTCAGTTTCCCCACCCAAACGGCGAAGTGATCGAGTGGAACCGGCTCAATGCCGGCCTCCCGAAGCGTACGGTCGACGAACCGGTTGCGGTCGTTTTGTTCTTTCAGATCAATATCCGTAACCACCGTGAATTCCGTTTTGAGCGCGGACTTCGCCGCGATGGCCTCCCAAGTGTGGGCGATTCCCTTGGACTCGCCGAGCGCGCGCTCGGTCATCTGTTTTTCCAGGCGTTCGAGCCATGGCGCGAAAGATTCCATTCCCGTGACGCGTTCGTACACGCGGTTGCGCGCATACAAACCGCGCAGAGGCGCATCGGGAAAATTCCACTCTCCGGCGTTGAAGTAAAAACCCTGATCGATCATCAATGTGGTGTAGGGCGCCGCCATCTTTTCTCCCGAGGAAGAATCCGTGGTCGGATGCGCCTCGCGAGGCGGAGACTGAAAAAAAAGCGTCTGCCGGCCATTCGTGTTGCACGTCCACTTGTCGAAGACCAGCATGCCGGCGAAGTCATGCAGATTGGCGACTTGGCGCAGCTGTTCGTCGGGCAGAAAATCGTGCAAGGCCAGCCTGCGCGGATCGCCGGGAAAACGCGAGCCGAACTGCGGCCCCGGCTGGCAAGGGATGCGCTGCCACGGCATCTCCATCGCCAGATCCGGCGTCATGCGAATCAAGTCCTCGGAGACATCGACAATGACCACCGGCGTCGTCGGAAGCCCCAGCCGCGCCGCCAGCTTCGTTCCTAGCAGTTCGTTGACCAATATGCGGCGATGCTGCGGATTATTTTGGAACTTGACGACGTAATAGTTCCCGTCCGAACAGCGCATCAAGTGAGACTGTGCGCCGCCGCGCATCCGGCGTATCTGTTCAAGGGCCCGCAACATCCGGCGCTATGCTGGCGGCAGTTACTCATTTCTTTAAAGTTCCTGTTTGTATATTCTGCGGCTTCCCGATTTGAGGAGGGAGCTGTACATAATCGGGAAAGGATTGCGATGCACCGAGTGCCATTGTGGATTGAGCCGTTTTCAAAACGAAAAGGCCTGGACCACGGCCCAAGCCTTTTCGTCTCTCGAAGAATCCAGATTGGCGCAAACTCTTAGCGCCGCTTCTTCTTCGCCGCTTTCTTGGGTGCCTTCTTCGCTTTCTTCTTTGGCTTTGCTTTTGGCTTGGACTTCTTAGCTTTGGCCGCGGCCTTCTTCTTCGGAGCCGCTTTCTTGGCCGGTTTCGCCGCAGGCTTGGACGCCGCCTTCGGCGCGGGCGCTGCCGCTACAGGCTCCTCCTCGGTGATGAGGATCTCTTCCTCCTCGGTTTCCACGATCTCATCACCGACGCCCAGCTCGTCCTCCTCCTCCAGCCGTGACAGCTCGTTGTCGTCTTCGAAGTTGTCCTTCTCAAAATCCATACCATCCTCCCGAGGGGCAATCCACAAGCCGATGACTTGTGGGATGCTGCATCAGCTGGAGTCGCCAACTCCCCTCCGCCGCAGCGCCGTTGTTATCGTACTCCTGCAGAGTTGTCAAGCATTCTGCTGTACGCTGACACGCTTAGCGTCCTCCCGACAAAATCGGCGGGAGAATAAGGTGAGAGGCCACCACAGCCCCACCCCCGCACAGATCATCTAAGATGTTGTTTATAAAAGACTTACTTAGGAACGACCGTCGAAGCATGGTTGGACGGAGCGGCCGTCTGGGCACCACGGCCTCTGGAGGTCGTTTTCGGACGACTGTGCTCCGGCGCTATTTCCGGGGCGCCGCCGACCGTGTAAATGCGCAACACCATGCCCCGGCTCACGTGGCCGGTCTTCATGTGATTCCACTTGCGCAGGTCTTCGGAGGGAACGCTGAAGCGATCCGCGATGCCGCCAAGCGTGTCGCCCTTGCGTACGCGATAGCGTACCAGCCTGCTTTTGGACTCCGCTGGAGCCGCCGCGGGGATGATCAGCTTTTCTCCCACGTCCAGGGCGGCGTGGCGATCGAGATTATTTGCGTCGGAGATGGCCGCCGCTGTCACGCGATATTTTTTCGCAATGGAGGTCAGCGTCTCGCCGGCTTCGATGCGGTGCCGCCGCCAGCTCACCCATTTGTCGGCGGGAATGTCCGCAATCTCCGCGGAGAATTTTTCCGCGCTGCCCACGGGCAGGTGCAGCTCGAAAGAGGGATCATCCGGAGTCGCGAGACGAAGCAGCGCGGGATTCAGGTTGCGCAGCGTATCGACGTCCACATCAATCGTTTCCGCGACCAGCCGCAAGTCAATGGCGCGGCCCGGCTTCACGATATCCGTCGGCACAGGCTGCTCGGGGTCGGCCTGAATGCCATAGTGCGCGGCATCCTTGGCAATGAGCGTCAGCGCCAAAATGATGGGAACGTAGTTTTTCGTTTCTCGCGGGAGGACATTGCGTTTGTAGAGCTCCCAGAAGTCGGCATAACCCGTGCGCTCGATGCCCTTTTGCACATTTCCCGGGCCACAGTTGTAGGCGGCCATCGCGAGGTACCAATCGCCGAACTGTCCATACAGATCGCGCAGATGCTGCGCAGCGGCGCGCGTTGCTTTTTCCGGGTCTTGCCGCTCGTCGATCCACCAGGTGTGCCGCAGGCCATACTCCATTCCACGATAAGCGACAAACTGCCAGATTCCGCGCGCGCCGGCCCTCGAGAGCGCCAGCGGCTGGAAGGCGCTCTCCGCCTGCGCCAGATAGATCAAATCCTGCGGAACTCCTTCTTCATGCAGCACACGAGAAATCATTTCGCGATAGCGGCCCGATCGCCGCAGTCCTGTCTCCACAATGGCGCGGCCTCGCGGCGTCTGGAAAAAATTCAAGAAGGATAGCACTTCATCGTTCACGGTAAGCGGGAGGTCGTGGGAAATATTTTTGGCGGCTTCCTCGGCCCGCGCTTTCAACCGCGGGTCGACGGGAAAGGTCATCTCCGCGACTTCATCAATCGCCGCAGGAACGGCGGGCGCTTCCTGAAAACCGTCCCCCGCGCGGAAGGCCTGCAACTCGTAGCCGTAGACGGTATCGACCACTCGATGGAAAAGTTCGTTGAGCTTGGGATCGCTGCTCGGGTCGTAGCCGCTGCCGAGCAGCCAGTTCACAGCGTCGTCAAAATCACGGCGTGCGGCATCCAGATGTCCTGCTTTGTAGTTCTGCTCGCCCAAGGCAAATTTGGCTTCCACCCGAGCGATCAAATATTCTCTCGGACCGGGAACCCTAAGTGCCAGCGCGGCCAGCCATTCGGGCGAGAGCTTTCTCAGAGGAAGTTCTCGGAGAGTGGGGGGGACTTCTGTAACCGGGGCATTGGCCGGATTCAGCGCCGGCACGTGCGCCTGAACGCCGTGCTTCGCGGCATCCTCGCAGCCTACTGCGACGAAGCCGCATCCGGCCAAGAGCGTGGCATACAGCGCTAGCTGGAGCCTCTGGCGCATCTCCTTATGTTAAGTAGCTGTTACAGTCCAGGTCAACGCTTTCCGGCAGAGAAGGTTGACCTACTCAATACACGCCTGCGGGCACGCGATCCGTCTTTTAGCGTGCCGGGAATTTTGCGCCCGGTAGAATCGGCCCCCCTTACGGCCAGTCCGGAAAAACCGCCTCGAGCGCTCCGCCGAACCAGTATTTGTAAAATCCTTGGTCGCACGGATTCATCGTGTCGCCGTACTTCTCCGTGAAATGCCGGCCCCAGTGCGGCCGCCGCCCGTCCTCGTCACAGAACTCGTATTCGTCCGACAGTGTCCATGAGCTGAATACCCGTCCGGACTTCTTCATTAGATTGGGATCCGCTGCCAGCGCTGCGACCGCTCGGCCGGCGTACAGCGGCGACTCCGAGCAAATGTAGTTCGCGTCTTTCTTGACGGCGTCCTGCCAGTTGGCTTCCGTCACCCCAAAGCGTTCCAGCATGACTTCCGACCGCAAGAATCCCGGAGTCAAAGCCACCGCGGCCACATTCTTCCTTCGCAGTTCGTAGGCCATCGCAAACGCCTGACGAATCACAGTGGTTTTGATCAGATCGAAGAAAAGGTGCCCACGATAGGTATAGGAGTCGCCATCGCCTATCTCGACGATCAATCCGCTGTTCTTGGTCCGTTTTGCGGTTTCGATCAGCAAGGGCGCAGCGAAATGGCTGGTGATGATGTGCGTGTGCACCGCGTTGCGGAACATCGCAAATCCGCGCTCCAAGTCCGCCTGCCAGAATGTTTTCCCAAACTCATGCTCGGCGCTCTCCGAAATGTCATTCACGAGCACGTCCAGCCCGTTCTGTTCTTTCCGGATTTTCGCAACCAGCTTCTCCACCTGCGCGGCTTTGAGGTGATCGACGACCACGGCGACGCCCTTTCCGCCCCGCGCGGTCACCCATTCGGCGGTTTCCTCAATCGTCTCCGGACGCCCGGCGTAATAGTCCGCCGGAAATGCTTTCTTCCGGCTCTCCGCGGATCGCTTCCTCGCGTGCAGCCGGGCATTCTTGCGAGTGCTCCGTCCGGTGCAATACACCGTTGCCCCGGCTTCACCCAACGCCAGAGCGATCCCGCGTCCCACGCCGCGCGTCGCGCCTGCCACCAACGCCACCTTGCCGTGCAAATCGGGAGGCCGGTAGGAAGAAGAGGAAGTTGTCATGGGGTCACCTCCAGAAAAGAATAGAGGGATTATAAACAGCCATTCAGTAATGTCAAATGGAAAATGAACGGCCATTCAGTTATTCTGGAGCTGCTGCGGCGGAGTTCCTCCCGCCGGGAAGCCCAGTTCGCTAAATGTCGCCTCGGCCTCGCCTAACTTCCGACGAAGAGATCCTCGCCGCCACCGCGCGCGTCATGCTGCGCCGCAGCCCTACGCAGCTCACGCTAGCCGACGTCGCCCACGAAGCCGGCGTGGTTCCCGCGACGCTCATCCAGCGCTTCGGCACCAAGCGCGGGCTGTTGCTGGCGGTGTGCCGCACCGCGCCAGGAAGCGTCCCCAAGGCATTTGCCGTGGCCCGCGCCCGCCACCGCTCGCCGCTGAAAGCCCTCATTGAGTTGTACGCGGATGGCACGGCGTTCGCGCCCACACCCGAAGCCATGGCCAACGGTCTCGCTTATCTGCAGATCGATCTGACCGATCCGGACTTTCACGCCATCACGCTCGCGCAATTCTGTGTCATTCGCGACGAAACGCGGAAGCTCCTCGAGGAAGCCGTCGCGGCCGGCGAGCTTCGCCCTTGCGATACGGCGGAACTCGCCCGGCTCATCCAGCATCTCAACGGCGGCGCCATGTTGGCGTGGGCCGTCTATCGCGAAGGCACGGTGGCCTCCTGGGTCCGTCGAGAACTGGAGGCCCTCCTCGCGCCCTATCGCTGGCCGCGCAAGATCTCCATCGGGAAAAACAGATCAGTGCGACGTAGAGCAGCTTCCTAAGCCCAGCCCATTCTCGTTTACAGGCCTCGTGCGGCGGTGGTAGTGTGCCTCGAATCGTTATGTTCGAGGAATCTGCAACCATACATACAAACAACAGACCCTTCATCGGGCGGATGGAACATGAAAAGGAAAACGCTTCTCGTTGCTGGTGTATTTCTGTGCGCCGCGACATCTCCTTCGTTGTCCGCGCAGCAAGCGCCTCTGAACGCACCTTACCTGGATCCCAGAGTTCCCGTCGAGCAGCGCGCCGCCGACTTGATTACACGGATGACGCTCGAAGAAAAAGTCGACCAGCTCGGACACACTGCTCCTGCGATTCCCCGGCTTCGCGTTCCTGCCTATAACTGGTGGAATGAAGGACTTCACGGCGTCGCGCGCGCTGGTTTCGCCACGGTGTTTCCGCAAGCCATCGGTATGGCCGCGGCATTTGATGAACCTCTTATGTACGATGTCGCTGACGTGATCAGCACGGAGTTTCGCGCCAAATATTCCGCCGCGGTGCACCCCGACGGTTCGACGGACTGGTACCACGGCCTCACCGTCTGGTCTCCTAACATCAACATTTTTCGCGATCCGCGCTGGGGACGCGGCCAGGAGACCTATGGCGAAGATCCCTATCTTACGGCGCGTCTCGGCGTCGCGTTTATCACCGGCCTGCAAGGCAATGATCCGAACTATTTCAAAGCGATCGCGACGCCCAAGCATTTCGCCGTTCACAGCGGGCCGGAATCCACTCGCCACAGTGTGAACGTTGAGGCCTCTCGCCACGACATGGAAGAAACGTACCTGCCCGCGTTTCGAGCGGCGATCCTCGAAGGTAAAGCCGAATCCGTCATGTGCGCATACAATCGCCTGAACGGCGAGCCCGCCTGCGCCAATTCCACCCTGCTCGTTGAACATCTCCGCAAAGATTGGGGCTTTGAGGGCTACGTCGTCTCCGACTGCGGCGCTGTCGCTGACGTTTACAAGGGCCACCGGTACACGCCCACTGCCGAAGCCGCTGCTGCTGCCGTTTTCAAAGCCGGCATGGATCTCATTTGTGGCGACTCTCGCAACAATATGAACGCGGATCCTCAGGGGATTTTGGCCGCGGTTCATCAGGGCCTTCTTTCCGAAGCTGACCTCGACCGCGCCTTGCGGCGTTTGTTCATCGCGCGGATTCGGCTCGGCTTGTTCGATCCGCCCTCCTCCGTTCCGTATTCCAGGCTGACGGCAGCCGAGAACGGTACTGAAGCGCATCGGCAACTCGCGCTTCGCATGGCGCGTGAGTCTCTCGTATTGCTCAAAAATAAAAACAGTTTTCTCCCCCTGAAACACCCACCTTCCTCGATAGCCGTCATCGGACCTGATGCCGACAGCCTCGACGCGCTTGAGGGAAATTACAGCGGGACCCCGTCAAATCCGGTGACGATTCTTGCCGGCATTCGCAATCGCTTTCCACAATCCAAAGTCGTTTTCGTTCAGGGCACCGGCCTCGTCGGTCCCGTCACCAAATCCGTTACCACCGACGCGCTTTGCACCGATGCATCCTGCAGCCAGCATGGTCTGCAAGCCGATTATTTTTCCAATATGACGCTTGAAGGTTCTCCCGTGATGAGCCGCGTCGATGCGGCAATTGATTTCAACTGGGGAGACGCCGGCGTCTCGCCGCAACTGCTCAACAAATACTCCGTCCGTTGGACCGGCGTGCTCGTACCGCCCGAATCTGGCGACTACCTGCTTGGCTTCACCGGCGAAGATGGTTTTCGCATCTGGCTCGATGGCGCTCTACTCGTCGAAGACTGGACGCTCCATCGCCCCGCCAACACGGAAACCAAAGAGGTACATCTCGAAAAGGGGCGTCCCTATTCGTTGAAGATCGAGTACTTTCAGAACATTCGCATCTCGGAAGCTCGCCTCATCTGGAGCTTGCCTGGCGGCGAAGAGGCGCAAGCCGTTACTGCCGCCAGTAACGCCGACCTGGTCATCGCCGTCATGGGCCTCTCTCCGCGCATCGAGGGCGAAGAAATGAAAGTCAGCGCCGACGGTTTTTCGAGCGGCGACCGCACGCGCATCGACTTGCCCGCTCCACAAGAGCAGCTCCTCAAGCGCATCGCCTCCGTTGGCAAATCCACCGTCCTCATCCTGACGAATGGCAGCGCGCTCGCCATCAATTGGGCCGCGGCCAATCCCGATATTCCGGCGATTCTCGAAGCGTGGTATCCCGGCGGTCAGGGCGGAACGGCCGTCGCCGAAGCACTCGCGGGCGATTTCAGTCCCGCAGGCCGCTTGCCCGTCACTTTCTATAAATCGGTGGACCAGCTTCCTGCTTTTGACGATTACTCCATGGCCAAGCGCACGTATCGCTATTTCGAGGGCGAACCGCTGTATCCCTTCGGCTTCGGATTGAGCTACACGTCGTTCGCGTATGATCAAATAGCAGTCGATCACACACGAGTTTCCGCCAAGGATTCCGTCACCATATCAGTCAACGTAAAGAACACAGGCCCCGTTGCCGGAGACGAAGTCGTGCAGCTTTATCTCACCCACCGGGATGTGAGTAACACGCCATTGCGCGCGCTGAAGGGATTCGCGCGCATCCATCTCGAGCGCGGCGAGAAAAGAACTGTAAACTTCGTTCTCCGCGACCGCGACTTGAGCATCGTCGACGCATCCGGCAAGCACCGCATTGTTCCCGGCAAGGTTGAAGCCTGGATCGGCGGGGGCCAGCCCGTGTCCACGTCCAGCCTCGCCAAACCTGCTGGCGTTGAGGCTCAATTCACGATCAAGGGCGAAGTCGTGCTCCCGGATTGATTCGCCGAGGGTGATGACCTGCCCTTTACCAGAAACACTTGGCCCGAAGATTCTCCTGTTGAACCTCTTTGATAATGTCCCCTCCAGCCCCCATTAGAAATGTCCCCTACACTGCGACCTCCAGAGGAGGTCCGGTTGAAGAGGACAGCGATGAGTACGAGGGAACTTCGACGAACAGAAGTGCTGGCGCGAGTGAAGAGCCAGACGCTGAGGCTGGTAGACGCCGCGAAGATGCTGGAGGTGAGCTACCGGCAGGCGAAGAGACTCTGGCAGCGATATCGCGAAGAAGGAGCCACAGGGCTCCAGCACCGCAGTGCAGGAAGAGGCTCGAATCGAGCGAAGCCGGAGAAATTCCGGCGGAAGGTGCTGCAGCTGATCCGGGAGAAGTATTCGGGAACGGAACAGGAGCGGTTTGGACCAACGTTGGCGGCGGAACATTTAGCGGATGAGGATGGACTGGAGGTGGGCGAGGAGACGCTGCGGCGTTGGATGTTAGCGGAGGGGTTGTGGAGCCGCATGCGGAGACGGAAAGTGCACCGGAAGCGGAGGGAGCGCAGGCAGCACTTTGGCGACTTGGTGCAGATGGATGGGAGCTTTCATGCCTGGTTCGAGGAGCGTGGACCTCGGGGTTGTCTGATGAATATGGTGGATGACGCCACGGGGACCACGTGTTCGCGCCTGGGAGAGCAGGAAACCATCTGGGCAGCGGTAGGGGTGCTGCGATCGTGGATCGAGAAGTATGGGGTGCCCCGGGCGTTGTACACCGATTGGAAGAATGTCTATAAGCGCGAGCCGACGGAGAGAGAGCGACTGCGAGGAAAGGCGCCCACGACGCAATTTGGGCGCATGTGCGAACGGTTGGAGATTCGCATTATCGCTGCCAGTTCTCCGCAAGCGAAAGGACGGGTGGAGCGCAACAACGGGGTACATCAAGATCGTCTGGTGAAGAAACTGCGTCGCCAGGGGATCCAGAGCTATGAAGCCACGAATGAGTATCTGGAAGCGGAATATCTTGCGGAACACAACCAGCGTTTTGCACGAGAAGCGGCTCGAGCGGAGAACTATCACGTTCGGGCACCGAGCGCCGCGAAGCTGAGAGAGGTCTTCCGGCTAGAGACGGAACGATGGATCAGTAACGATTGGGTGGCGCAATACCGGGGGCATTTTCTGCAACTCAAGCCGCAAAATAAGCGCTATGGGCCGACACAAACCAAGGCCTTGGTGTGTGAGTGGGAAGACGGAGCGGTAGAAGTGCACTATCGCGGAGAACGCATGGATTACGAAGATCTGGTAGTGCGACCCCGAGCGGTGCAGGTCGCGCCAGGCGAGCCGGCCAAGCACGCAAGGAGTAAACCTGAGCAGGAACATCCCTGGCGGCAAGGCTATGAGCAGAGAATGAAGTTGCAGAAGTTGAATCGATCGCAGGAGTCCGCACTCCTGGGGGTGTCCGCCTGCGCTACGCCCTAAACGCGCCGCACAAACCGCGGCGCAGGGCTTCGCTCCGGCGGACACCCCCAGGACGACAGCAAATCAAAAGAAAAAGGGGACACTTCTAATGAGGTAAGGAAGGGGACATTTCTAAAGAGGTTTGACACACCCGAAGATTCTCCTTGCAATTTGCCGTAAAAGTGGTATCCTTTTATTGCGTTTGTTGCTCTTGTATCGCCTTTGGATTTGTAAAGCGGTCGCAAGGTCAAACTTGCGGCCTTTTTTTACGTCCGGAGACAGCCGGAACTCTTAAGAGGGGTTCGGATTTCGAGGCACCAAATAGCTCAATTTAGTAATGCTCGGTTGCAACCCAACCGACAGAAAAGAGTACAGCAGTGAGTAAAGAACAAGGAACAGTGAAGTGGTTCAATGCCAGCAAGGGCTTCGGTTTCATCCAGCGCCAGAGCGGTGAGGACGTTTTCGTCCATTTCTCCGCGATCGTGGCTGATGGCTACAAGTCGTTGAATGATGGCCAAGCGGTTGAATTCGAAGTGACCAAGGGCCCCAAGGGTCTGCAGGCCTCGAACGTCCAACCCCTCTAATTCCACTTCACAAAAATACAGAACGGGCGGCGCGCTTCGGCGAACCGCCCGTTTTTGTTTTAAGTGCCACAGACTTCAGCCTGTGCTCTTACCCGAATTTCACAATCATCTGGCGAGACCACAGCTGGCTTGGATCGTCTCGCCCGCTACCAGCGTCCCGCATCGCTCGGCAAAAAACGTACAACTTCCGCGATGTCCTCCGGCGTCCCGAGCCTCCAAGCGCCGTTATCACATCCTTTTTGGTCTGCAGCCTCGGAAGTACAGTATCAAATCCGCCCCACGGTACCTTAAGTCTATTGCCTCCCACCGCCGCGCATCTCAGTCTGGAGAGAAAGCAAAATCCAATCGCGCTACGGGACCGCTTACACTTGAAGAAATTGCAAAGGCAGAGTGACGTACATGCTGAACCGAACGGAATTAGACAAACTCGAACGAAGGGAATTGCACCTCACCGTGCTCGCGGCGGTATTTGTCCTTGTGCAGGCCGCCGGGCTCGCCGTACTCATGTATCCGCTTGTGTTCCTACGCCCTGATCTGGGGAACAAATGGACGCTGCGTGTGGCGTACTTTGGTTTTTGTGTGCTAACAGTACTTTTTGCAGGTTACCTGCTGGATCGCCAGCGACTGGTTCGCAAACTGAAGCAGAATGTGATCGAGCAGTTGGAGCGTAACGTCCAGCTTCGCCAGCAAGCCAGTGTTGACATTCTGCAATCCATGCCCGGCCAGGATCATTTTTGGGATCGCCTGACGATGGAACACCGGAGGGCCATGACCATGGATAAAACTCTGACCCTGTTGCTTGTTCAATCCAAGCGTCCTTCGAGCGAAAAAAATCCTAAACAACGCGAAGCCGTCTGGGGGGAGGCCGCCAAAGCCATGTCCAACAAGCTCCGTCCAACAGATTCGATCTACAACCTCTCTCCCGAATTATTTGCTATCGTTCTACCTGAAACGGACACGCTCAATGGCAAGCGCGTCGCCGTCCGGCTCCAGGAAGAGCTTCAAGCGGTACGAGCGAAGCACAACCTTTCCTTGGACATCAGCGTCCACAACTATCCTGAGCACGTGCAAAGCTCCCACGAACTGGAAGACATCGTAAAGTCCTTGCTTCCAGAAAAACAGATATTGGAACAGCCAGTCGAAGCTCAGTCAGTTTAGTGTCCCAAAGAATGTGTCGAGTTAATGCGATCAGGCGAGCGCCTGCTTCAAATCGGCAATCAAGTCTTCTGATTCCTCGAGTCCAACTGACACTCGCACTGTGCCCGGACTCACGTTGGCCCGCTGCAACTCTTCAGCAGTCATATTGTAATGCGAGCTGTAGATGGGAAGGATGACGAGCGATTCAACGCCGCCCAGGCTTGCCGCCAGCAAGAACAACCGCACGCGATCGCAGAAACGCCGCGCGGCGGGCAACCCGCCCTTCAAATCAAACGCCAACATCGTACCGAATCCGCGCATCTGTTTCTTCGCGAGCTTATGATCAGGGTGCGAGGCCAGGCCTGGATAGTGCACGCGCGCAACCTTTGGATGCTTTTCGAGAAATTTGGCAACTGCCATTGCATTTTGGCATTGCCGTTCCATGCGAACTCCGAGCGTTCTGATTCCCCGTATTAAAAGGTACGCCGCGTCCGGATCCATCGAGCCGCCCAGATAAATCACCATGTGCCTGACGCGCTCCATCCAATGCTTGTTTCCGACGGCCGCGCCTGCCAGAACGTCGGAGTGCCCGGCAAGCGCTTTCGTGGCGCTGTGCACAACGATGTCGAAGCCCATCGCGAGAGGATTTTGCAGCACGGGCGTCGCAAAAGTGTTGTCGATGATCGAAACCAGTTTGTGTTTTTTCGCGAAGGTAATCGCCTTGTGTAAATCGACGAGCCGCAACGTCGGATTCGTCGGTGTTTCCACGTAGAGACATTTCGTCCGCGCACTGACGAGCTGTTCGAGCCCTTCGAGATCGGTGCCAACCTGATGCACGCGGATCCCCATGTCCGGAAAAACGTCGCGCATCAGCCGGTAGCTGCCGCCATAAACCTGTGCCGTGGAAATCAACTCGTCGCCGCACTTCAGCGCGCCCAGCAACGCCGACGAAATCGCCGCCATGCCGGAAGCCATGACGACTGCGGCTTCGCCCCCTTCGAGCGCAGCGATCTTTCCTTCCGCGACGCTGAGGGTTGGATTACCGTAGCGCGTGTAGATGTACGCTTTGCTTTTGCCTTCGGCCCACAGTTTCATCTCCGCCGTCGAGGAGAACGTAAACGTGGATGTGCGGAAAATGGGAGTGCCAACGGGCGCGCTGACGCCGTGGCGTGGCGGTTCCCCTCCGTGAATGGCGGTTGTCTGCGGGCCGCGCTTTTGGGTGGTGTGCTTCGAAGCTGGTTTATCTTTCATGAGAACTCCATCTTGGTCCTTCAGTTTATCCCAGCAAGTGCCAATTTGGTGCCGCGCTACACTTAGACAAATCTGCCCACTTGGGGTGTCTTAGAGAAGAAGGTGGGAGAACAGGACAACGCTTTGTCCGGAGCAAGGTTGAGCGCGAACGCCGTGCGCGCACTCTACGAGCGCCACGGTCCCGCGCTGGTGGCGTACGCCTGTTCGTTCTTGCCGGATGTGGCTGCAGCGGAGGACGCTGTTCACACAATATTTCTGCGACTATTGCGAAGCGAAATCGAGACGCCGCAATCGCCCGTATCGTACATCTATCGTGCAGTTCGCAACGCCGCACTGAATGCTAGGCGCAGCTCAATCCGGGAAAGCCCGCTCGCAGAGAACGGGACGCTTTTCGCGCACGAAAGTGGAAATCGCGAAGCAGCCCTGGCGCTGCGAAAGCTACTCTCGGAGTTGCCAGAGGAGCAACGCGAAGCCGTCGTGATGCGCATCTGGAGCGGTATGACGCTGGAGGAGATCGCCGTTTCGACAGAGGTTTCGTTAAACACGGTCGCGTCGCGCTACCGCTACGCGCTCGAGAGGTTACGCGAGCGGATGCGCCCATTTCAAACAGATCGAGAAGAGAAGGACGAGCAATGAACGAGAACGATCGACAATTCGAAGACTTCCTCCGGGAATTCAAACCGCGTCGGCCCCGCGCCTTGCCGGACGATCGGGCGATCGGGCTACATCCGAGGCGTCTCGCAGCCGCCGCGGTTCTCGTGGTCTCGCTCGGGAGTATGGCTTGGTTCGCGTTTAACAACAAGCGCCCGGCAACCCCACACCTATCCTCTGGTCATCTCACACATCGCCAGGGTGGCCAGCCGAAACTCACTCTGATTCAGTGGACCCGCCTTGCCGAGCAAGACCCGAAAGCACTCGAAGCCAATTTGAATGAGGCTTCTCGCAAAAGCTTGCCAGGCTTCAACGATCCGAACAGTTCGCTGCACATACTTGCAAAACCGTGAATAAGGAGAAACCAACCATGAAACTTCGTTTCGTTCTTCTCTTCCTCGTCGTCTGCATTCCCCAGCTAGCCGCAGGACAGGTCGCGATGCCGCCGGAAACTCGCAACGCTGCTTTACGTTATTGGCTCGCGTTCGCCGAGTTACAAGATCCTCCTGCCGATCAAGGAACTCAGGAACTTCTCGAGAAAACTGCCGCAGGCCTCCTTCCTTGGGACGAATCACGTCTCGGCCCGATCCTCGACAGCAACGAAGTCGCCATCCTCGCGATGCATCGCGCTACAAAACTTCCCGAATGCGATTGGGGCCTGGAATACAACCGCGGCCCGCGCGCTTCCATTGCCTACGCCCCGAGGGCCAGGGTTCTCGCCCGCCTCAACACGCTCTATGGGATGCGCCTCGCGGCCAAGGGTGATTCACAGCAGGCCGTCGAAGCATGGCTGGATGGCTTACAGTTTTCCCAGCACATGGCCAAGGGCGGCACTCTTATATTCTCTCTCATAGCAAAAATGTCGCTGACTTCCAATCTAGCCGCACTCCAACACGCCGCGTCTCAAGGTCAATTGAACGCCGCGCAAGGAATGCAGGCTGCCGCCGCCGTCAATGCCATGCCAGAGAGTGGATTCGATTGGGGATTGGCCCTCGCTTACGAGGAACAGACCATCGAAATTGCTTTGAACGAACTAAAAACCGACCGGGACCCCACGGATTACTTTGAGAAAGTCATCGGCCATACTGCCCCGTCAGATTTTACCCTGCCGACCTCCTCAGAATTGGCCAGCTTCCGGAGTCTGATGGACAAGGCGGAGAGTGCACTACTCGAGTCGCCAGAGCAAGCCAGCGCGAAACTCAAGGCGCTTCAAGAACAAGAGAAATCGCTCCACATCTTCTTTCGGGAAATGGCCCCGGGGTTCACGAACATCAACAAGTCGCGACTGGAAATTGTCGTGTCCCGGAGGACATTGCTGAACCTCCTTCCTGTGAAATAACTGCCCCATGAAAACTTGAAATGCCCGGCTAAGCTTCTTCTTCCGCAGCTTCCCCGTGAGCAGGTTTGTGCGCGTCGATCACTTTTTGCGCGAGCTCATTTGGTAAGTAGTCATAGTGAGAGAACTCCATCGAATACGTCGCGCGCCCTTGCGTTTTCGAGATGAGATCGTTGGCGTAGCTCAGCATCTCCGAGAGCGGCACTTGCGCCTTAATGATCACGTTGTGCCCGCGCGCTTCGCTTCCAGCGATGCGGCCGCGTCTTGAACTCAGATCCCCCATCAAGTCCCCCGAATACTGATCCGGCGCGTACACCTCCACGTGCATCACCGGCTCCAGCAAAGCGGGCTTGGCCATCTTCATCGCTTCCTTGAATGCCAGCGATCCTGCGATTTTGAAGGCCATATCCGACGAATCCACGTCGTGGTATTTTCCGTCGTACAAAATCGCGCGGAAGTCCGTCACCGGGAAACCTGCAAGGTAGCCACGCGCTGCGGAATCGCGTATCCCCTTTTCCACGGAAGGAATCCAGTTCCTCGGAATCGCCCCGCCAAAAACGTCATCGACGAACTCCACGCCTTTGCCACGCTCGATCGGCTCCATCTTGATGCGGCACACGCCAAACTGCCCGTGGCCACCCGACTGTTTCTTGTGCTTGCCTTCGGCGTCAGCTTTTCCGCGAATCGTCTCGCGATACGGCACCTTGGGCGGCTTCAAAGTGAGGTCGACGTGGTAGCGCTTGTGCAGTTTCGCCACGACCACTTCAATATGCTGCTGTCCTGATCCGGCGAGCAAAAATTCCTTCGTCTGCGGGTCACGCATGAAACGCAGCGCTGGGTCTTCCTCAATGATTTTGTGAATCGAAACGCCGATTTTGTCCTCGTCGGCGCGCGTCTTGGGTTCGATCGCGAAGGTGATCGACGGTTCCGGAAGCTGCGCCGGTTTGTAGTAGATCGGGGCCACCTTGTCACCCAACGTTTCTCCGGTCGTTGTTTCCTTTAGTTTTGCGATCGCACCGATGTCTCCTGCGTGTAGCTCCGCGATTTCAGTAAGCTGTTTGCCTTGCACGACTTGCGTATGCTGAAAGCGCTCCAGTGTGCCCCGATTGTAATTCGTTAGTGTCGCGTCGTTTTTCAGAACGCCGCTCTTCACCTTGAAATAGTTGATGCGCCCCGCGAAAGGATCAGCGAGTGTCTTGAATACGAACAGCGAGAGTGGCTGGCCGTCATCGTACTTGCGCTCCACGCGCTCGCCCTTGCCGTTGGGCTCGGTGAAGCCTACCTGCGCGTGCTCGTCGGGATGAGGAAACGCGTCGGCCACAAATGTCAGCAGACTCGCGGTTCCCACGTTGCGCAGCCCGGAAGCCATCAATACGGGGAAGATCCTCTCGGCGACAATGGCTTTCCGTACGCCGGGAATCAAATCCGCAATCGGGATCGTGCCCTCCCGGAAAAACTCTTCCATCAGTTCATCGTCGCCTTCCGCCACCATTTCGACCAGCTTTTCATGCGCCTCCTTCGCTTCGTCGGCGAGCGCGCCGGGAATCTCCTCAATCGATGGCTTGCCGTCTCCATCGGGCTTGTAAATGTGCGCTTTCATCGCGACGAGGTCGATCACGCCGCGAAAGCCCTTCTCCGAACCTATAGGAAGCTGCAGCGCAACCACATTTCGCCCAAACACTTGTTCGAGCGATGCCATCGAGCGGTCAAAGCTCGCCAGCTCGCGGTCCATCCAGGTGAGCAAAAACGCGCGCGGAATATCGTACTCGGTACAATAATCCCAAACTTTTTCGGTAGTTACCTGCGCGCCGACGTGCGCGTCCACCGCGATCAGAGCGCAGTCCGCCGCAATCAACGAAGCTTTCGTCTCGGTAATAAATGTCGAGTAGCCGGGAAGGTCGATGAAATTGATTTTGACTTTCTCCGAACCGCCCGGATGTCCGCCCGAAGATGGCCACTCGGCATACGCCAGTCCCGTCTGAATCGAAATTTTCCGCGCGATCTCTTCTTCGTCCCAATCCGTGGTCGTGCTTCCTTCCATGGTCTTTCCCCAGCGCGGCGTCATTCCCGCGGTGTAGAGCAACGACGACACCAGTTGCGTCTTCCCGGTGCCGCCGTGGCCGACAATGCCAACGTTTCGGATGTCCTTGGTGAGATAGCTCTTCATAAAGACCTCCCTTTGCGTGGCTCCGGCGATGCCGGCGCCAGCAGACGAGGTCCGTCCCGAAGAATTCAGGCGCGGGCCTGCGCCTGGGTGCGTGATTCAGAAGATGAAGGAGAGCGTGGCCGCGATGCCGGCGTTTGCAGAGTGAACGCCGGACCAGCATCTACCCCTGGTCCGTTCCCCAACTCCGCGGATGCTAGCACAGCCGTTGCCTTGCGGCAATCTCGGAACCGCGCCATGTCAAACCTCTTTAGAAATGTCCCCTTCCTTACCTCATTAGAAGTGTCCCCTTTTTCTTTTGATTTGCTGTCGTCCTGGGGGTGTCCGCCGGAGCGAAGCCCTGCGCCGCGGTTTGTGCGGCGCGTTTAGGGCGTAGCGCAGGCGGACACCCCCAGGAGTGCGGACTCCTGCGATCGATTCAACTTCTGCAACTTCATTCTCTGCTCATAGCCTTGCCGCCAGGGATGTTCCTGCTCAGGTTTACTCCTTGCGTGCTTGGCCGGCTCGCCTGGCGCGACCTGCACCGCTCGGGGTCGCACTACCAGATCTTCGTAATCCATGCGTTCTCCGCGATAGTGCACTTCTACCGCTCCGTCTTCCCACTCACACACCAAGGCCTTGGTTTGTGTCGGCCCATAGCGCTTATTTTGCGGCTTGAGTTGCAGAAAATGCCCCCGGTATTGCGCCACCCAATCGTTACTGATCCATCGTTCCGTCTCTAGCCGGAAGACCTCTCTCAGCTTCGCGGCGCTCGGTGCCCGAACGTGATAGTTCTCCGCTCGAGCCGCTTCTCGTGCAAAACGCTGGTTGTGTTCCGCAAGATATTCCGCTTCCAGATACTCATTCGTGGCTTCATAGCTCTGGATCCCCTGGCGACGCAGTTTCTTCACCAGACGATCTTGATGTACCCCGTTGTTGCGCTCCACCCGTCCTTTCGCTTGCGGAGAACTGGCAGCGATAATGCGAATCTCCAACCGTTCGCACATGCGCCCAAATTGCGTCGTGGGCGCCTTTCCTCGCAGTCGCTCTCTCTCCGTCGGCTCGCGCTTATAGACATTCTTCCAATCGGTGTACAACGCCCGGGGCACCCCATACTTCTCGATCCACGATCGCAGCACCCCTACCGCTGCCCAGATGGTTTCCTGCTCTCCCAGGCGCGAACACGTGGTCCCCGTGGCGTCATCCACCATATTCATCAGACCACCCCGAGGTCCACGCTCCTCGAACCAGGCATGAAAGCTCCCATCCATCTGCACCAAGTCGCCAAAGTGCTGCCTGCGCTCCCTCCGCTTCCGGTGCACTTTCCGTCTCCGCATGCGGCTCCACAACCCCTCCGCTAACATCCAACGCCGCAGCGTCTCCTCGCCCACCTCCAGTCCATCCTCATCCGCTAAATGTTCCGCCGCCAACGTTGGTCCAAACCGCTCCTGTTCCGTTCCCGAATACTTCTCCCGGATCAGCTGCAGCACCTTCCGCCGGAATTTCTCCGGCTTCGCTCGATTCGAGCCTCTTCCTGCACTGCGGTGCTGGAGCCCTGTGGCTCCTTCTTCGCGATATCGCTGCCAGAGTCTCTTCGCCTGCCGGTAGCTCACCTCCAGCATCTTCGCGGCGTCTACCAGCCTCAGCGTCTGGCTCTTCACTCGCGCCAGCACTTCTGTTCGTCGAAGTTCCCTCGTACTCATCGCTGTCCTCTTCAACCGGACCTCCTCTGGAGGTCGCAGTGTAGGGGACATTTCTAATGGGGGCTGGAGGGGACATTATCAAAGAGGTTCAACATCTCGGAACCGCGCCAGAAGCCTCCACTTCTTGACCGGGAATTCCTTCTTTGCGCCAGGGAGATTTTTCCAGGACTAGTACTCCACAAATTATTTGAGAATAAACGCTGCTCGCTACTCCATGAAGATAAAGAGTTTAGGTCACGCTGAATCTAGCCCTTCCCGGCCCTCGGCGTGCTCAATCACCTGCGTGGTAGTTTGTCTTCAGCTTCACAACAACCGATTTTCAGCGCTATCGCGTGGCAGCAGCCCCCCAACGCGGCTTCAATAGGGATTGCATTGCCGCCAGCATGACGCAAGAGACTGAGGAGGACACTCATGGACGAAAATCACGAGTCGAACCATAACAATGGGAATGGCTGGGCAGCCATGCGCGCCGACGCCAACCGATGGCTAGTTATCGCGGTCGTGGCGCTGCTGGGGATCACCGTGGTGACCGTCGGTTACGGTTTTCACCAGCAATCGATGGTCCGCCAGCTCACTGCGCAAACAGTTACCGCCAATGCGGCCATGAACCAGATGCAAGGCCAACTGAATGCAGTGACGTCCAAGCTGAACGATCTCACCGCGGTGAAGAGTTCGCCTCAAGCCGCGACGGAATCTACGCAACCCTCTCGCGGGGTAGCGTCTGGGTCCGACGAAGACACCTCTACTAAAGCCCCGGAGGTCGCACCTACTTCAACGCCAGTCACCACCGCAAAGCCTGCGCCCGCCAAGAAGCACGTCGCCAAGCGCCGCGCTCCCGTGGTAGACAAAAAATATGAGCAGCTGCAGTCTCAATTGGCCGAGCAACAAAAGGCGTTGAAGGAAACGCAGGACGAAGTTGCGAAGAACCGTTCTGATCTTGAAGGAACCATCAATTCCACTCGCGATGACCTGAACGGTTCCATTGCCAAGACCCACGAGGAACTCGTGGCTCTCGAAAAGCGCGGCGAGCGCAGCTACTTTGAGTTCGACCTCTCCAAGTCCAAACAGTTCCAGCGCGTCGGCCCTCTCACTCTGTCCCTCCGCAAGGCCGATACGAAGCACAAGAACTACGACGTGGCGATGATTGTGGACGACAATGAGCTCCAGAAGAAAAAGGTAAACCTCTACGAGCCCATCTGGATTCACACCGAAACCGATTCGCAGCCTGTGCAGATCATCGTGAATCGCATCGACAAAGACGCTGTACACGGCTACATCAGCGCCCCAAAATACAAGCCGTCTGAGCTGGCCGCCATTGGTTCCGCAAACGTGACACCCGTCTCCACCAAATCGCCGGCGAACGCGGCTAATTCGCAGCAACCGCAGCAGCCTCAGCAATAGACGGGCTTTCCATTCGGTCGTTTTCCAGCCGACTTCGGATAGTCTCGCAATTCAAGATAGGGGTTCGAGGTCCGGGTCGACATAGACTACTTTCGCATCGAGTTGTTCGCCTTCAGGAAGAACCGCCAGGAGAGACTCTTCCCCCCGTGCGAGATGCGCGTTTGTCGTGATGACTCCGGTCTCCGTCACGAAAAATCCTGTTCCTCATTTATCCGCGCCTTTCAAATAAACAACGGCTGGTTTGGTTCGGAGCACGAGTCCCTCCACAGAACCCTCGGGCTCCTGATCCACGCTCACAGCACTCGATAGTTTCGCTGTGATAGCTCCGGTAAACACCTGTCCGACGGCTTGCAGTTCCGTGATCGCTCTTTAGCAGCCAGTATTCGCCTCGATTGCGGCCATTCAGTGAGATCCAGTTCATCGGTCCTTCTGTCAGGCAAATCTCTTTCGTAACGTATCCCGCCAGGCTGACGCGCGCGACCATACCATGCTCAAGGCGTGCGCCCATGGATGTTCTGATTTTGTGGAAATAGCCGCCAGGGTAATCTTTTTCGAAAGGCGTGGCCCCCTCGATCACTCCGTTGATCTCCACAGTCGCCCCGGCAGGCTTGCTGGTGATCCTAAGTGTGTCCGCCGCTGAGTGCCCCGGCCACACCAGTAGAAACAGAAGAGCTGAGAAACAAACCCCCGAGCGCGACGCCATGGAATGACCTCGCCAGATGGATAGCCCGGCGTAGAATATATCATAAGGGTAAAGACAATAGACAAATAACTCTAGGAAGGATCAGCACACTCTGTCTTCTTTTCATATCCGGGGCAGGAAAGCACCGGCAGCCTCGGGTATTTGGCAAATCGCTGATCTTTGCGCGACAGCTCGCATAGCAAAAAGACAGATCCGCGGTCAGATTTCACGCTGTGACTGTAGACGCAATCCGCGCAAAGCCCCACCCGCTCCCGCGGCACTCTGGATTCCGTCTCATTTGCCATAGGCCCAGAATAACGTAAAAATCTTCAGGCACTCTCCTCGAAGCTGGCCTCTGGCTCAGGGAGCCTGTCACGATCGCCCCCAAACCACACGTATAACGTCGGCAATAGAAAGATACTCAGCAGCATCGCTCCAACAAGCCCTCCCACAATGACGATGGCAAACGGTCGTTGTGAATCCGAACCGATGCCTCGCGAGAGTGCCGCTGGCAACAAGCCAAGAGTCGCTACAAGCATCGTCATCAGGATGGGCCGAAGCCGTAGGACGGCCCCGTCAACAGCCGCATCCTTAATGGTATGGCCCCGCGCGCGCAACTGGTTGATGTATTCGAGCATGATCACACCGGTCTGCACGGAAACCCCGAAGAGTGCCAGGAATCCCACGCCGGACGACACGCTAAAGTGCGTGCCAGTGATCAGGAGTGCAAGCAAACCCCCAATCGGCGCCATAGCCACGTTTGCCAGAAGCAAGAGCGCCCACTTCATGGAGCGAAACATAGCGTAGAGAATTCCGAAAATAACGAGCAGTGTCAGCGGCACAATGACGAGCAGCCGCGCTTCTGCCCGCTTTTCGCTTTCGTACTCGCCCGCCCAATCAATGTGATAGCCACGCGGCAGGTGCACTTGCGAATCGACACTCTTGATTGCTTCTTCCACCGCACCGCCGAGGTCCCGGCCCCGCACGCTGTACTTGATGGCGATGTACCGTTGATTTCCTTCACGGTAGATTTCGGAACCCCCGTCGCGCACTTCGACCTTGCACAGCTGTCCGAGCGACACGCGCTCGCCAGAAGGAGCCAGCAGGCGAATGTTCTCAATCGCTTCCTTAGTGCTGCGATACTGCGGCGGGTAACGCATTACCAGGTCATATCGCGCTTCACCCTGAAGTACCTGAGAAAAAGCCGTGCCCCCGACGGCAGTCTGGACAGCATCTTGAATATCCGCGACGTTGATTTGATGGCGGGCGGCTTGCGTCCGGTCCACGGAAATCTCCAAATTCGGTTGTCCCAGCACTCGAAATACGCCCAGGTCCTCGATTCCGTTTATTTGCCGCATGATGCCGACGATCTGATCCGCTTGCGCCTCGAGAAGTTTGAGATCGTCCCCGTAAATCTTCACCGCAAGCTCACCCTTTACTCCACTAACCGCTTCCTCCATATTGTCCGCAATCGGCTGCGAGAAATTCCAAATAACTCCGGGAATTTTGTCCAGTTCGCGCTGCATTGCAGCGATCAGTCGTTCCTTGTCCTCGTGAAACACAGGTCGCCACTGCTCTTTCGACTTCAAATCCACGAAATACTCCGTATTGAAAAACCCCGTAGTGTCCGTGCCGTCATCGGGCCGCCCTACTTGGCTCGTGCATTGAGTGACTTCGGGGAAAGAGCAAAGAACTATCCGCGTCTGATTCGCCAGACGAGTCCCCTCGGTAGGTCCCGTGCTGGGAGCAAGCGTGCCGCGAACCCAAAGCGCGCCCTCGTCCAGATGCGGCAGAAATTCAGAGCCAATGAGGCCGCCGAAAGTGAGGTAAATGGTGATCGCAAAGCCGATCGCTGCTCCGCCTACAATCACCAGCCGATGCTCAATCGCCCATCTCAACGCATTCCGATAGTGCTTTTTCAGAAATTCCATGACAGGGTTGTGCCATTCGCTCACTCCTTTACGAAACAGCAGGCTGGACAGAACCGGTGCGATAAGCATCGAGAACAGCAGCGCGCCGATGAGCGCAAAAGCTACTGTCCAGGCCATTGGATGGAACAATCGCCCTTCCACTCGTTGTAACGTGAAAATCGGCAAGTACGCGGTAATTATTATGGCAATCGCGAAGAAGACTGGCCGCTGGACTTCGTGTGCTGCGTTACGTATGAGTTCCAACGTCGACTTGTAGGAATTTTCCTGATGATTCATGTGACGGACGATGTTTTCCACCATCACCACAGCACCATCCACTACCATCCCGAAATCCAGCGCTCCCAGGGAAAGCAGGTTCGCCGGAATGCCTTTTAGCTTCAGACACGTCGCCGCAAACAGCAGGGCAAACGGTACCGTCAGCGCAACAATGAATGCCCCGCGCACGTTTCCAAGAAACAAGAAAAGCACCAGCACTACGAGAAGGATACCTTCCGTCAAATTGTGCAGAACCGTGTGCGTCGTATAGTGGACCAGGTCGCTGCGATCGATAAATGGAACGACCTTCACTCCGGGGGGCAAGATGTGGTCATTCAACTCCTTCACTTTTCCGTGGATTCCCGCAAGCGCTTCGTCCGCATTCGCTCCTTTACGTAAGAGCACGATTCCAGAAACCACATCGTCGTTGTCGACGATCGTCCCGTCTTCCCGGTGAATCGCCCGCGCAAATTGTCCTAGCCGGATTTTCGGTCCCTGCGAGACGGCCGCTATATCCTTCACGCGCAGCGGCGTGCCGTTCTTCGTCATAATCACCGTGTTTTCGATGTCGCGCACATTCCCGACCAGCCCCACCTCCCTCACATTGATCTGCTGCAGACCACCTTCGATAAAGCTGCCCCCCGCATTGGCATTATTGCTGGTGAGCTGCTGCTCCACCTGCGAGAGGCTGAGCCCATAGGCAATCAACTTATTGGGATCAACACGAACTTGGTACTCGCGTGTAGGCCCGCCGAAACTTGCCACATCCACCACATCAGGAACGGCCCTAAGGTTTTTCTCTACGGTCCAGTCTTCGATCGACTTTAGCTCCATCACGTCGTAGCTTGGGTTCGTGCTCCTCAGTGTGTAGAAGTAAATTTGCCCGACGGGGCTCCAGTCCGTCCCCATCTGTGCCACCACACCAGGCGGCAACGTGACCTGCGAGAGCCTCTCCAGAACCCTTTCCCTGTTCCAGGCGTTCTCTTCTTCATCATCGAAAATCAGTTTTATGTCGGATAGCCCGAAGAGCGAGAAGGAACGCAAATGCGTCACATGGGGGATGCCGTTCATCACGATTTCGAGCGGAATCGTTACCTGCTGCTCGATCTGTTCCGCGGAAATTCCCGGCCATTGCGTGATGATTTCCACGTAGTTGTTGGCAACATCCGGATAGGCTTCCACGGGTAGCTGATGAAACGAAATCGCGCCCCAGCCAAGCAGCAGAATTCCCGCGGCGAGAACAAGAAACCGGTTCTCCAGGGAAAAGTCGACAAGCTTCTTGATCATTTATTGCTCCGCCGTGTTTTGCAGCACCAGAGCATTGTTCACAACTTGCTGGCCCGCACGCACTCCAGCGACAATCTCCTGCATCTTGTTCGGCAATGTCTCTCCTGCCGTGACCTCCACGCGCCGGAATGTTTTCTCCCCTGCGGGCACATAAACCCAGTCCCTATCATGCAGATGTAAAATAGAATCCGCAGGCACAGCGGCATGCATCTCCTTTTTCTCGCTGTGAAACGTCGCCGTCACGAACATTCCTATCTTCATCGTTCCTGGATTGGCGACTTCGATCCGTACTTTTGCCGTCCGCAAGTTGGGATCGAGAATGGGCCCAATGTTGGCGATTTCTCCTCGCAGAACCTTATCGGGATAGGCATTCATCCTAATCTCCGCCGCTTCTCCCATATGCACGCTGGCGAGATCGTTTTCGTATACATCGCAAAGAATCCACACGTAACTCAGATCGGAAATCGTAAACGGATTCGGCGCTCCCAGGCCTGCCACGCCTGCCGCGTTCGTAACTTGCTGGTCCGTGATTACTCCCGACGCCGGAGCAAAGACATCGACAATCCCCGATGGATGGTCCAGCGGACTCCCCAGCACAAGCAAGTGTTCCGCCGTCGTCTCCACATCCACCTGCGCCTTATTCTCCACATCCTCCGCAGTCTGATAATCATTTAAAGAAATGGCGCCTTTTTCGTACAAAAGCTTGGCCCTCTCCAACTGTGCCTTCGCCAGCTTTTCGTCCGCCAACGCTTTTCGATAATCCGAAAATGCCGCCGCAATGTCCGCGCTCTGCACGCGCATCAGCAGTTGCCCTTTTGTCACGAGGTCGCCCAGCCGCGCTTTGATCTCCACCACTCGGCCGGTGGCAATCGAAATCACCGGGACCGTCCGCGCGACATCCGGAGCCACCACACCCGTTGCAACCAACTGCGTCGTGGCCGCGTGCTCGATGGCCTTGAACAGCGGAAATTGCTCAGGGTGGTCGACCTTAACCGAATTTACATCCTGCTCCTGCCCGACCTTCGCCGCCGGCGGCGCTTCCGCCTTCGGATCACTCTTGCTTTCCCTGCAGCCCACCGACAAACTTGCCAGCGCAAACCAGAAGCCTAGATACTTAACACCCATGCGAAACATTTTCTAACCTCACGTTCTGCCACGAAATGTGCTTACGTCTCCGCAATCAAGAAAAAGAAACCCCGGAAGTGGTTGGCCGAAGGTTACGGCACGGCCTTTGCCCTTCGAAGTAGTCGAATAGGCGCTGCACCCCTATAACCGGTGAACCTTGTAAGCGGTTTCAGGCGCGCGAATTTAAGTTCGATTTAGCGGGATGTTACGTATGGAAGAAGAGAGTAGGAGGCGATCGTCCAAGCAGCGAGAAAAGAAAATGTCTGGTTGCGCCCGCGGCTACAAATGTGCGTGATCTCTCAACCTGAACTTTGCGACCATCTAATTTGCTCTCACGATCCACTCTGCCTGGCGGATATTCCATCCGAATGAGCGCAGTGCCATCGCAGATCGTGATCGGGTCTAAGGCCCAATCGCTATCGTTTCCCAAAAAGGCGGCCGGAAACGTTTCAGGGTCGGCCAACATGAATTTCCCGTGGCCGTCATTTAACAGGACGGCTACTTGCTTGTGTTGCCAAACCGTGCTGACGAGCACATCCAGAGCGTCGTCGCCATTGACATCCCGCACCAAGATCTGCAGCCCACCGGCTGGCGCAATCACACCAAATACTTGCGTGGCGCCGGCGGTCAACTGCAACCGTATGGAATACCGTGAATTGCCGGAGGAACTGCCCTTTTGCACTTCCACAGTCGCCAGGTCCGGCTTTCGATCCCCATCGAAATCCGCGATTGCAAAATTCGAGTTGAATCCTGCCGAAGAACCTGCCGGTTGCCGCGCTGCGGTGCTGGCCGCATTTACCCATCCAGCCGCTCCTAGAACAAAACAAAGAACCAGGACAGCCCGAACGTGGATTTTTGCGGACTCGAAGTTTTTCTGTATCTGCGAGGGCATGAATTCCAGCTTTTAGCGCAGTGTCTGTAAACAAACTGCACGAATTTCTCCCGCCAGAATACCATTCCCAGCGTGAAATCCATCTGTATTCGGTTCGGAATCGTTACGCGAAGTTTAACGCTTACCTTGGCGAGCGCCATCGGAGGCTGCGGCGGGTGATGCCGCTGGCGGCTTTCCGAAACGTGCATCATCGATTTGCGGGTCTAGTTCGATCTTGTCCACCACGATTCTCTGCGTGATGTCCGTTCCCGGAGTATTTGAAACCAGCTCAAACGCGAATTTCAGCCCGCCGACGTCCCGGTAATCGTGAAAATAGGTCTCCCGGGTCACGGCCTCCCCATTGACGGTATCCGCCCCGCTCCACTTGGCCAGTAAGAAAGTCTTTGCATCGAACGAATAAAATGAAACCTGGCCGTCCTTGTGCGTCACTTTGAGCACATAGGCGTCTCGTCCTTCCACTTTCTCCGTCCCAGTCAGCTCGATCGTATTTCCTTTGGTCTTTGCATCCACAAGCGGACCGTCGAAGTCTGCCTCATTCACCGCGTCCTTCAATTCGTCTGCTGACATCGGCTCCGGTGCGTCCTTCCCGACAAACGGGTTTGTCACCCACCCCGCATCTTTTCCGTTGAAGGAGCGCAGCACGGTCTTGTTCTGGATGGTCACTTCGTTGTGCATTTTCCCCGGGCGTTTAAACTCCGCCAGGAACGGCCCGTACAATTCCGCATTGAAATAAATCGTTCCCGTGATCCGTTCCGTCTGAACAGACTTGGCCTTCTCTACCCCGCCTCGCGCGGCTAGCACTTTGGCCACGATTTCGTCGCTGGTCTGGGCCCCAGCCCCGACGGGGTATACAACTTGCGCGCCCAGTTGCAGCCCAAAAAGCGAGATGGCAAGGAAGAACGCACGATTTACAGTCCCGAACCGCTTGGTATTCATGAGTATCCCGTTTGAAGAGCGCTTTAACTACCGCGCTTTCATGTTAAGTGCAGAAGCAGTCTGGGTCAATTTCGTTGCCTGGATGCAAGTTGTTCTTGACGGGGTAGTGCCGGACGAATACGCTGCCGCACTTGGCTGATTCGAGGCCAGGCTGGACTCGCGCTTGCTTGCCAGAAACCAAGTTGAAACCGCTGGGATTTTGCATGGGAGACCGAAATGAAACGGTTGCGATGGGCCGTAATCTTACCGGGCCTTATTCTAACTTCAGGTTTGGCAAACGCGCAGAGCCTTGCGCCAGATGTCTCCAGACAGGTAGACAAGGTTTTTGAAAAGTGGGACAAGCCCGATTCACCCGGCTGTGCTCTCGGCGTCTACAAAAACGGACAGATCATTTACAAGCACGGCTACGGCATGGCCGATCTTAACGACGACATCCCCATCACGCCGGCGACAGTCTTCCACGTCGCTTCCATGTCCAAACAGTTCACGGCTGCCTCCATCGTCCTGCTCGCTCAGCAAGGCAAACTCTCCCTCGATGACGATGTCCGCAAATACATTCCCGAGCTGCCCGACTTCGGCCCGCGCATCACCATCCGCCACCTGGTTCACCACACCAGCGGCCTTCGTGACCAGTGGAATCTCCTGGAGCTGGCGGGCTGGCGGTATTCTCTGGATTTAATCACCGATGACGATGTCATGTCCGTCATGACGCGGCAAAAGGACCTGAATTTCAAGCCCGGCGACAAACATGTCTATTGCAACACCGGGTACACGTTGATGGGCCTGATCGTCAAACGTGTCAGCGGCATGTCCCTCCGCGAATTCACGACAAAAAACATTTTCGAACCGCTCGGCATGACCCACACGCATTTCCGCGACGACCACGCCGAAATTATCAAACACGACGCCCTCGGCTACGAGCAGGAGAGCAAGGACAAGCCCTTCCGCATGAGCCTCACCAACTTTGACACCGTCGGAGCCACCAGCCTCCATACCACGGTTGAGGATCTCCAGTTATGGGATGAAAATTTTTATCATCCTCGCGTCGGAGGTCAGCCATTTCTCCAGCAGATGCTCGAGCGCGGCAAGCTCAATAACGGCGAGCAGCTCGATTATGCGTTTGGGCTGGTCCTTGGAAAATACAAAGGACTCTCAACGGTCGACCACGGAGGTGCTGATGCAGGTTACCGATCCGATCTGATGCGTTTTCCGGACCAGCATTTTTCCGCGTCCGTCCTTTGCAATTCCGCGGAAACGAATCCTACCGGCCTGGTGCACCAGGTGGCAGACATCGTCCTCGCAAAGGATCTGAAGGCCGTTGAATCTACCACCGGCAGAGAAACCCCTAAAGCCGCAGCCGCCACGCTCACACCCGAACAGATGGTTACCATGGCGGGGCTATACTGGAACCGCGAAAATGACGGCTTCGAAAGAATCTTGGTTAAGGACGGCAAGCTCATGATCGAGTTTGGGAGCGACGAGGTGCACCCTCTCAAGGTCGCCGGAGAATCACGCTTCCACATTGGTGACGTTCCCTGGGGTGATCAGCTGGACATACATTTCGTTGCGGCCACCGCAGAAAAGCCCCGGCACATCGAGCAGAGCTTTGGCATCGGCGGAAAGCCCGATTTTTTTGAATTAGCAACCCCGCACGAGCCCAGCGCCACGGAACTGGCTGAATATGTCGGCGCTTACGTAAGCGAAGAAATCGATCCTGTCTACCGCATAGTCCTTCAGGATGGAAAGTTAAGCCTCGCGCGTCTAAAGCACAAATCCGAGACTCTTCGGCCGACCGTGCTCGATGTCTTCACCGCGGATACGGGCTCACTCCGCTTTATGCGCGATGCCAGCCAGCACATCTCCGGCTTTATCCTGAACGCTGGCCGCATTCAGAATTTCCGGTTTTCGAAGAAAGCCAACTAACTAAGTTTCGCGTCGCACTAGACCGCTGTGAACAACGAACCGTCCGCCGCAACGTATCCGTATGCCATTCGCGGCGTGTTGAACGCGAACCCAGGATTCCCTTCGCAGTCCAGGAGAATCAGTCCACCGGTGGCGTGCGTGCGTTTAGCCAGCAAATGAACAGCCTCTCGCGCAGCGTGCATCGCCGTATCCGCCCCGCAGGAGTGCGTTAGCCCGTCAGAAGTGTCTCGCGAAGAATCCGATACACAGAAAGTGCCGTTGCCGCTTCGCAGTAGATCCGTCGCGGTCTTCGCCATCACGATCTTCATGATCGCTTCACCGTAACCCGTGCAGGACACGCCCCCTGCCGTCGCATCCGCGTAGCACCCGCACCCGATCAGCGGCGAATCGCCAACACGCCCCGGAAGCTTGCAGCAAGTGCCGCCGGTGGAGGTCGCCGCAAACAATTTGCCGTCTGCATCCAGAGCAACGGCTCCCACGGTCCCTTGCTCGTGCCCTCTATGATGCACTGAGGCGTGCTTGTCCTGACTGCAGACCCGCCAAGCTTCACGTTCCGCATCGCTCACGAGCTCCGCCGGATCGCACAGCGCGATTCCATTCTCTTTTGCGAACCGCTCTGCTCCTTCCGCAACCAGCATCATGTGCGGGCAATACTCCAGCACGGCCCGCGCCAGCCGGATCGGATTCCGCACGTGCTGCAAAGCCGCAACCGCCCCAGCGCGCAGCGTCGCTCCGTTCATCACAATCGCATCGCATTCCACACGGCCATCGAGATTCAGATGCGACCCGTACCCTGCATCGAAAACGGGATCGTCCTCCAGCACAACAATCGCGGCTTCCACGGCGTCAAGCGCCGAGCCGCCGCGCGAAAGAATAGACCAGCCTTCTTTGAGAGCATCGCGGCAGCCAGCGTCGCAAGCAAGAATAGCTTCGTCTGGAATATCCCAGGCACCGCCGTGCACAATCAAAGAAGGTTTCATCGCGACGAGAATGGCAAAGCGAGCGAAGTTTGTCCAGAATCAGGAACGGGCACTGTGCTCATCCCTTAGATGAAAAAATCGAGAACGAACAAGACAGCGCCGAGAAAAAGGAGAATAAAAGCGGGGTTAACGCGCCGCCGGGGAAACCGTCTGAGCGAGCTGAAGAATTGAGAAGGAACAGCCTTGAGTCGCGATTCTTCCCTCAGGCCGTAAAAGGGTCCGATCACCGTGTAACGCGAAAGGCTGCGGCGAAACGCCCCAAACTCGTCGTGCACCCACACCCAAACCTCGTCGCGATTCTGCCAAGCCAGCGCCGCGCCAATAGTAAACGCGACATAGCCAAGTACCGTTAACAGTCCAAGCCCCGGGCCAGCTCCCCAATACATGGTCCCTCACACAATCACTTCTCAGATTTTAAGACGTAGGGAAAAAGCGAATGGTTACTCGTCCTCGTGAATCGTAGTCAGCCGCACAATTTCAAACTCTTTTTGCCCAGCCGGCGTTGCCACCTGCACTTCGTCTCCCACCTTTCGATTCAGCAAGGCTTTGCCGATAGGCGAAGTCGTCGAGATCATCCCTTTCTCAACGTCGGCTTCCTCCGTGGTAACCAGCTTGTATTCGATTTTCACTTCCTTGTGAATATCCAGCACCACAATACGTGACCCGTACCCTGACCTGTCCTTCGGAATATTGCTCAGGTTCAGCATTCCAAGGTCGCCCATTCTCTTCTTGAGCTGTCCAATCCTGGCGTTTACATATCCCTGCCGCTCTTTGGCGTACTTGTACTCCGCGTTTTCAGAAAGGTCTCCGTGCGCCCTGGCCTTGGCGATTTCCTTCGGAAGATCGATGTTCAGCTCGTGCTCGAGCTGGTCGATCTCCCCTTGCAAACGCTGTTTGATTTTCGCGAGCGGGTCAGACATGGTCGTCAGTCACCAAAAGTTGCTGCCAAAAAAATGTTCGCGGAGTCCGGTCGAACAGGATGGCTCGCCGGACCCCGCGCGAACAGCCATTATAGATGCGCGGCATTTGCCGCCACAAGGGGCAGGCTCAGAAAGTTAGCCGCCCGCAGCCTTCAGCCGTTTTACTGCATTTTCTCCCGCCTCTGGATTCAACGCACTTTCACGTCGATATTCTGTGACTGCGTACTTCCTGCCGCATCTTCGATAGTTAATGTGTAAGTCGTTGATTTAGATGGAGATACGTCCACGCAGCGGGCCACGGACGGCCAAACCGGCTGAGTCTGCGGCTCCAGCCTCACCTTTTTCGCGTTCGACACGCCGTAACAAAGCTGTGTCGATTCGCCGCGCCGAACCGTCGGCGGGCTGGCGTAGAAGCTAAGAATCGCAAAATCCTTGCCGCCCAGCTGCTCGATGGCCATCTTGTCCTGCTCCTGCTGCTTCTCGGCGCGCTCTTGCGCCGCCTGACGCTCCCGAGTCCTTGCATCCTGCCAGCGCGAAATCATCACGTATACAATCGTGAGTAGAGCCACGCCCAGAATCGCCGATGAGTACAAAAGCGGATTTCTTAGAATAGACTTGCACTCGGAAACCGGCTCAAGCTGCATGTTCGTGCTCCGCGCTCATCGATTCCGTCTGCCAACGCTTTCAAGGTTTACTTGCCGCCGCCGCCGCCGGCGGATTCTTTACGTAAGTATTCAGCCAGTTGTTCATCTCCCAGAACATGTGCAGCACGGATTCCTGTCCCTGGTATCCGTGCGATTCCAGCGGGAGCAGGACGAAGCGCACTGTTGCTCCATGTCCCTTCAACGCGCTAAAGAGCCGCTCGCTTTGAATTGGGAATGTTCCGGAGTTGTTGTCCGCCTCTCCATGAATCAACAAAATCGGCGTCTTGATCTTGTCGGCAAACGAGAACGGCGACATTTTGTAATACACTTCCGGGGCTTGCCAGTAGGTCCGCTCTTCATTCTGGAAACCGAAGGGAGTCAGCGTCCGGTTGTACGCCCCGCTCCGCGCGATTCCCGCTTTGAACAAGTCACTGTGCGCCAGCAGATTCGCGGTCATAAACGCGCCATACGAATGCCCCATGACCGCCACTCGATTGCGATCCACAACTCCAAGCCGCACTCCCTCATCAATCGCAGCCTTCGCGCTGGCCACCAGTTGCTCCACATACGTATCGTTTGGCTCCGTCTTCTCTTCCCCAATAATTGGAATGCTCGCGCTCTCCAGCACCGCATATCCTTGCGTCGCGAACGGCACCGGCGAACCCCAATTCAAGAACGCAAATTGATAAGGCGATCCCGTGACCTGTCCCGCCGCCGCCTTCGTTTTGTATTCCGTCGGATATGCCTCCATCAGCGTTGGCAGCGGACCATCTGAAGGTTTGTACCCCTGCGGCAAATAAAGATTTGCGCTCAAATCCACGCCATCCGCGCGTTTGTAATGCAAGACCTGCTTTTTGGGCATCGGGCCGCTTCCGTACGGATTCGGAAAAAACGTCACTTGCTCCGCCGCTGCACCACCAATCTTCTGGATGTAGTAATTCGGACTCTGTTCCTGCGATTCCCGCCGAACCAAGATAGTCCCCGCCGCGGGATCCAAAACCGCCGCAGGAACTTCATAGTTCGGCGCGGACGATTGCCACAGCTGCTTTGCTTCTCCATTCGCGGCGCTCATCAACGATAGAAATGGTTTGTCCCCATCCGGAGACGCTCCCAGGCTCCTGAAGTAAATCCCCTTTCCGTCGGAAGTTGTCTGGATAACAGGTTTACCTGCCGCATTGCTCTCATCCACTGGAGTTCCCGGATCGTGGTAGCGGTCCTCGGAAGACCCTTCATACAATTTTGCGGGAGCACCCGCGCCGGAAGGCGCCACCGCCAGAATGATCCGCTTGCGATCCTTCCACCTGCGCTCTTCGACGAGAGCCAAGTGGCCATCACCCCAGGCTACGCTTCGATACCGCACCGGAAGTTCCGCCAGTTTCCGTGGCGCACTGTCGAACGGCGCTTCCAGCAGGAACAACGTGTCCCGCACTGCCGCTTCTTTCCGCGGATCGCCGCCGTCGCCCGCTTCCACCCAAAAAACGGTCGCTGGCGCGTCGCTTCGCCATTCGTAATCCCGCGGCCCCGCGGGAACGGCATCGTGAATATTCGGAATGTTGTCTTCGAGCGGTTTGTCCACCAGCTGCTTCGCCACGCCCGTCTTCAAATTCACGGCCGACACTCGCTCCGGAAACGCATTAAACGGCAGCAAATAGGTGTAAGGATGATGCCGCTCGAACAGAAGCACCCACTTGCCGTCCGGTGAAGGCGTTGCCTCCGCAAACACGCCGGCTTTCCCCAGAAGTACCGCCGCGCCATCCAGCCGCACGATCGCCATCTGCGACTTCGCGTAATAATCAAAAAACTGTTCGTCCTCCGGGTTCTTCAATAAATCCTCAAACGTCGCGCCTGGTGTGACGCGTCCGAGATTTTCCTGCACCACCGGCCCCGTCGGTACTTCGCTCCGTACCGGCGTCGCCCCTCGATCCGCCGGAACCGTTCTGCACACCAGGCCCTGACTATCGCTCAGCCATTCGCACGGCGAACCAAAAATTCCGTTCAGCGCAATACCCGGCAAACGCCGCGCCTGCGCCGTCGCCACATCCACAATCCAGAGACTGAGCCCCGCGTCTTCCTTCGCGTCGCTGATATTTACAACCGAAATCTTCCGTCCGTCGGGAGACCAATCGGCAAATCTGATCTTTGCGTGCTCTGGCAAACCGGAAATGGCGACCGCTTTCCCGTTTGGCAGCGCCTGCACTTCCAGAGAAGTGCTATAACGCCCTCGGCCGGGGCCATCCGTCCTGGGATTGAATCGCAACCCCGCCAAACGCAGCTCCGGCTGCGCCAGATCCGCGACCGTGGGCAGCCCGGCGAAATGTTCGATCAACATCCACCGCTTCCCCGCCGCCCCAGCAGGCGACAGTTCGACGCCCGGCGTCGGCAGCGCCTCCACAATGTCCACGATGGCCTGCGGCGGCCGCTGATACTGCAGATTCGTTTGCGCTCGCGCCACGGGATTCCAGATCACAAGCGCGCCGGCAGCCATGCCAAGCCCCAGAGACAAAATACGGCGGCAATTCTTGAAGTGAATGATCATGCTCGTCTCACCTTCCTCAGAAAATGGGTTCCGATTCCTTGATCACTGCGCATCCGGCGGTTTCGCGCTGGCGTTGCCGTTTAAATAGCGGTCAAACCAATAGAGCTGCCAGTTGAGGCTTTCCACCAAATGTTTTGGCTCGCCGGTTCGTGTCAGATTGTGGTTCTCTCTAGGGAAAAACACAATCTCCGAAGGCACGCCGTAATGCTGCAGCGCGCGAAACCATTGCTCGCCTTGCTCGATGGGAACGCGGAAGTCGTTATCCGAATGAAGAATGAGCGTTGGCGTGCGGACATTGCGCACATATTTTAGAGGCGAAGCGTCCCAGTATTGCTCGAAGTCATCAAAGACGATTCCTTTGAAGTATTCCTCGTGGCCATAAGAACCGTCGCGAGTGCCTTCGTCGCTGACAAAATTCGAAATCGAACGGAGAGTCACCGCCGCCTTGAAGCGGTTCGTGTGCGAAACAATCCAGTTGGTCATGTAACCGCCGTAGCTTCCGCCAGTCACGCCCAGGTCATTCGCATCCACCCAGGGATATTGTTTCAGTGCGGCGTCCACCCCGGCCATGATGTCCTGATAATCCATTCCGCCCCAGTTGTTAATTTCCCCCCGCTCGAATTTTTCTCCGTAGCCCGTCGACCCGCGCGGATTGCAAAAGAAAACAGCCCAGCCCTTTGCGGCATACACCTGGAACTCGTGATACCAATCGACGCCAAACATCCCCTCTGGCCCGCCATGAATCACCAGCACCATCGGATACTTTTTGCCCGCCTGCCAACCAAGCGGCTTAACGAAAAATCCTTCGACAGGCCAGCCATCCGTACTTTTGTATTCCAGGCGTTCGACCGGCTGAAGTTCCAGTTGTGCCCACAAATCGCTGTTGACGTGCGTCAACTGGCGCTCGCCCGAGCCATCCAAATTAGAAATGTAGAGATCATCGAGATGCTGAAAATCATTCGCAAGGTAAGCCATCTTGCCGTTGCTTTCGCTTACGTCGAACACATGAATCCCTCGCGGGCCTGAAGTCACGGCAGAAAAGCTGCGCGAGCCAAGATCTACGCGAAAAACATGCGTCTCGCCCTTCATGCCCGCCGCAAAAAAAGCCGAACCCGGCGCCGGCCAGTGCAATTCTCCCGGGATCGTGTCGAGGTCTTTTACCGCAAGCTGAGAAGCAGCGCCGCCCGCGGAATCCGCCAAATACAGTTTGGGGAATTGGTGAACGGCCGTCTGCCCGGTGAAAAGAATCTGCTTGCCATCCGGCGACCAGCGCGGGTTTTCGTCCTCAAACGCGTGATCGGAAATCCTGGTCAGCGAGCCGCCCGCCGCTGGAATCACCCACACGTCGGTGTTGTGGCCGTTGTCGTATGCTTTTCCGGTGCGATCCGAAACAAAAGCAATGCGCGTTCCATCAGGAGACCATTGTGGATCCGTGTCGTTCCAATCCTGTCCTTCCGTGATTTGCTTTGCTTCTCCGCCAGGAACGCTAACGACCCACAAGTGCCGCCGCTTATCGTCGAACCACCCGCTGTCATTGAATTTGTACCGGATGTGCGTGTAATGACGTACATCGCTCTTGCGATCAGCAGCCGCAACGCCATCCATCGGCCCCGAAGTGCTGACAAGAACAATGCGCGATCCTTCCGGCGACCATTGGTAACTTTGCACGCTGTTCTTCAGTTTCGTGAGCGCAACCGCTTCGCCACCGCCAGAGATGGAAAGCAAATAAATCTGTGACTTTGGTGACTCTCCGGCGGGAAGATCCGAAGCTCTCGCCGAAAGGAATGCCAGCGTCTTTCCATTCGGACTCCACCGCGGCGCGTTCGAGCTGAATCCTTCCGCGCTCAATCGCCGCGGCGCCGCGGATCCGTCCGCCGGCACAACCCAAATCGAAGATTCGCGACGATTTTTCTTCTGGTCGATCGTCGTCAAAACGTAGGCGACCACTTTGCCGTCGGGCGATAGATGTGGATCGCCAACAGACTTGAATGCGAAATAGTCCTCGGCCGTGACGCCGCGTCTGGATTGTGCTTGCAACGCGGCCGGCTCAAGGCCGCTAAGGTAAAGGCAGGAAATCAAGACGAACAGCGCATGTAGTTTTCTCATTGTGCCGCAGACTCTAGCACAGGAGCGATTGAGCATAAACGGCTCCATTCAGGAACGGCTACTGCGGCAAGGGGGGCGGAGCCGTTGACATTTTTCGCGCGACATTCTCTTCGGCCTTTTCGTGGAGTTCGCGCACTCTCGTAAACTCCTTTTGCGCGGCGGCCTTGTTGCCGGTGGCCTGATAAACACGTCCAAGACGGTAATGTGCGTCGGGCTGCTCGGGGTCCAGTTCCACGGCGCGTTTCAGCGCGGAGATCGCGGCCGGATATTGCCGCTGCTCCGTCAGAATGGCACCGAGGTCCAAATACGCGATGCGAATATCGTTGTGCGACTGCAATGCTTTCCTTAGCAATGGAAGCGCCGCTTCCGTGTCGTTTCTCTGCATCGCGATATCCCCAAGATAAGCAAGGGATTGGGGATGATCGGCGTCCAGTGCGAGCTCGCTTCTAAATTCGATCTCAGCCTCGTCGTATTGCTTCAGCTTCCAATGCAGGTAACCCAAGCCAAAGTGCACGTTGGGCTCCCGCGGCGCAGCCTTGACGGCCGCCTCGAACTCCGAAATCGCTTCCGGAGTCCTGCCCAGGCCGTCGAGAGCATCACCCATCAGCACATGTGCCGCTGCTGAGCCGGGATCGCGCAACTGGATCTGCCGAAACTCCTCGAGTGCGCAATCATATTTTTTGGCCCACAAACAACTCTGCGCCAGTACCTGCCGCAACTGAACATTGTCCGGTTCAGCCTTCGCCGCCAATTCCAGGTGCTTGGACGCCTCCGCGAAGCGGCCAGCGCCGTAGTAGGTCATCCCGAGCAGGCCGCGCGCTTGCAGGTTCTCGGGCTGGGCCGCCAGAGCGGCTGCAAACGGCGCAATCGCGGCCTCAAAGTGTCCTTGCTTGAATTCCGCAAGTCCTAGATTCAATTGGATTCCCGGAAGCCTGGAATCCAGAGCGAGCGCCTTCCTGTAAGTCGCGGCGGCCTCTGGATACTTCTGCAGTTTCGAGTAGTCCACACCGAGGCTGGCGAGGGCCGCGGCATCACGAGGGTTGCGCTGGATGACGGCTTGCCAGACTTTCACAGCTTCGTCGAGTTTTCCCTGCTGCTCGAGGGCGATGGCCTCGGCTGGGGTACCAACCGAGGACTGCGCAAGGGCGAGGAACGGAAGGAAGAGCGTAAGAGCAACGAACATATTTAACCACATGGTTAAATAAGGCCGGCGGCGTTCTCGACCACCCGGTAACCCGCGATTCGGCGAAAAGTGCGCGCCTAGAGGACATAGGTTCAATGGGATCAATGAGTTCAAGGCCTAATGATATCCCAGAGGTTCCCATTCGGCACTGCCATTAGGAACCACAAGCACTAGGATCACCTCTCTCCAAAAGAAAAGCCCCGCTCGCAGTGCGTGCGAGCGGGGCCGGGGTGCTGCTTCTGGGGTGTTTAGAAGTAAATTTTGCCGCCGAGCTGCAAGATTCTCGGGTCAAAGGCAGAAGTGACTTGGCCGAACCGGCTGTCACCGAGGGTGTTATCTGTGCCGTTAAACTGAGTATGGTTCCATGTGTTGAAGGTTTCCAAACGCAGTTCCAAGAAACTGCCGCGGGCTTCCCAGAGTGTGAACCTCTTGAAGAGCGACAGGTTCCAGTTGTCACGGCCAGGCCCACGCAGGTCGTTGTGCGGCAGGGTGCCCCAAGCGCCGACTGCAGGAGCTGAGAACGCCGCCGGGTTGAACCACTCCTGGACGGTATGTGGAGTTGTGAGTGTTCCGGTCAGATCTGGCCGGTTATTGCCGCCTACACCGTTGCCGCAGTGGCACCCGCCATGATGGGCAGTCTTTGCGAAAGCCGTTGGTATCCAAATCGCACGATAACTTGTAGCATATATTTACTGAGTTGTCAATATATATCGTAAGAATAAGAAACAGAAGGAGGTAGAGGGAAGCAAGGGGCGAATAAGGCAGAAGAAACAAAAACGCAAGGCAAAACCGGGTCTCGGCTTCTGGCTTGCTGTGGAGTACGTTGTGCTTGACGTCACCGGTGGTGAAGACTAGGCTAGGCGTTGTCGTCAGGGCAAGATGCACTTTATGACAGGACGCCTGCAGGTTGCGCGAGTCTTACTGCCGCTCGCGGTTGGTGCCTGGTTGTGCACCGCGTCTACCTACGGCCAGGATAGCGGGGACGCGGGGACGCTGAGCCGAGGGAGCCGCGCCGAAATCGCTGTTACGGTCCGTGACGCTTCCGGCCAGGTTGTGGCCGCACCCGCGACCGTGAAACTTTACACAAACGGAACTCCAACCGATCAATCGCAGACGTCCCGTGGTCGCGCCTATTTTGTTCTTCGAAGCTTGGGGGAATTCACAATAACGGTCGATGCGGCGGGCTACAAATCGGCGCAGAAAGATGTGTCGGTCAATGTCGCGGTCATGGACGAGGTGGACATCGTCCTCCAGCGGGAAACGTCTCCGGGGACAAGCGTCGGCGCTCCTGGTCCACCTGTGCTTGCGCCAAAGGCGAAAGAGACATTGAGAAAAGTCGTGGAAGCCCTGAAACAGAACAACCTCGAATCGGCGAAGAAGTACTTGGGTGAAGTCAAGAAGCTTGCCCCAAAGAACCCCGATGTGCTCTACATGGAGGGCATCCTGGGTATGAAGGAGCGCAATTGGGGGCAGGCCCAAATAGCCCTGGAAGAGTCCAACCAGATCCAACCAAATCAGCCTCGCGTGCTTGCAGCGCTGGGCATGACGCTCTGCAACCAAAGGAAATTCGAGGAGGCTATCCCGATTTTGGAGACGTCTCTGAAGTCGGAAATGGCTTCCGACTGGGAGACGGAGTGGGCGCTCGCCAAGTCCTACTACTATCGCGAGCAATATGAGCCGGCGCTCAAAATGGCAGAGCAAGCACGCACCGCTGCGCACGAGCCAAATCCTCAAGTCGAGCTCCTCCTGGCACAATGCCTGACGGCAGTGGGACGCTACGAGGATTCAGCACAAGTATTGCGGGAACTGCTGAAGAACCACGCCGACAGCCAGGAAGCTGCCAATGCGCGTCGCTATTTGGATGGGCTGGCTAGCAACGGCAAGGTCCGGCAATAGACGGCCCCCTCGGCGTGGTATGCCCCCAAATTCGCAGGGTGTGAGCCGGCCTTTGTTTGTAGGACTGTGTCGGGCGCCTTGGGACTTCAATTCGAGAGTTGGATGTTGCCGGAAACCGGAGAAAAGACGGGATCATTATCGGCCCACGGTTTAAGGCACGGTTTATTATTTTCATACAAATTCAAATTCTGACGCAGCAGCGTTACGACTTCGGATTCCCCTGAACCTTCCAGTCCCTGGATGATCGCTCTTTGATATTTAGCCGCCTCTTGGTAGCGACCAACGGCTGCAAGCGCCATCGCTAGAGTGACGATCTCCTCGAAGCCGTCCCCGCGGCGGCTCCGCACCAATGGTTCGATAATACTGAGAGCGCGAGCACCGTTGCGGACAGAACGATCGGGCGCCGCTGCGAGCAGGCGGGCAAGCGAGGTCGCGATGTCGGGATCGTCAGGAAATTCCACCGATGCCTTCTCCAAGAGCGAGCGACCCCGCGCGTAATCGCCCGCGTGAACGGCAGCCATTGCTTCCATCAGGTGGGCGAATGTATTCTGCGGCTCAAGAGCAGCAACGATTCCGTATTCTCGACTGGCCTCCTCGGCTTTTCCTCCGCGCATGAGAAGGTTTGCGAGCTGAAAGTGCGGGGCGACGAGTCCCGGATCCAATCGGATGACTGCCCGGAAATGAGTCATCGCGATTTCGTCCTTTCCGGTCTCGATCAGCAGTATCCCAATGCTGTAGTGCACCGGCGCGTTGTTGGGGTCCAACAGCAAGGCATGTTCGTAGGCTTGAAGTGCTTCCGCGCGCTTCCCGGATTTCGCCAGGGCCACCCCGAGATAGCGGTAGGCAATCGCATCCGATGGATTGAGAGCAATCATTCCGCGATATGCGGCAACCGCGTCCGCAAACCGGCCCTCATGCATGGCTTCGGCTCCGCGCTCTAACAAGGCGACCTTCCCCTGCTTTAGGACGTCGAGCTCGTCCAACAGGGGATCGTTTATGGCCGGTTCCACGTCACCCCTGGCCTGCAGTTGCTCCTGCATTTGGCGGGCATCACCCAAACCCCGGTAAGCCATGGCCAGTTGATAATGGATGCTGGATGCTTGTGGCTCTCGTGCTAGAGCGTCCTTAAAATACTTTAAGGCAACAGGGTATTGGTGCTCGGCGAGCGCAATCTTTCCCAGTCCCACCATGGCTGCTGCTGAGGGGTTTCGTTGAGCCATCGCCCTGGCGAACCAGGATTTGGCCGAACTCAGGTTATTTGCGGTAAATTCCAGATTCCCGAGCCGCAGCAGGACGGGGCTGTTCTGTGGCTGGAGAGTTTGTGCCCGTTGATAGCTGTGTGATGCTGCCTCTATGTCGCCTTTTCTTTGCTTAAGATAGCCGGCGTAATAGTGCCAACGAAATGACGAAGTCCCCAGATTGGCCGCGTTCTCATAACATGCGAGCGCGGCATCGTCAAAGCCGTATGCCTGGTAGATCTGGCCCAAGCTGCCAAAGGCTTCCGCTTTTTGCGCACGGGAAGAATTGGGCCGCGCCAGCGTAGCATTAAGCGCCGTTTGGGCGGTCACAATCTGCTCTCGAACCGGAGGGTCCACACCGGACAGATCGGGTTGCGGTACCTCAACCAGATCAGCCTGGCTGTTTAAAGGATGGGTTGACTCTGGCTTCGTCCCCTGGGATGCAAGCTTTGCGGCGTGGCTTGGCACCGCTAAGGAAGAGAGAAGCGTCGCAACTATCCAGCACGCGCCTGCGATAACTATGATTTGGTAGTACCACTGCCCTGACGTAGCGTGGTGTATTTTCCGAGCGGCAGCCCAGTCCATTCCTCTATATGACCCCCGACCCAGTGTGCCTGAACTTTTGTAATTTCGGTGGCATCTCCTAACCCAAACAATACTCGGGGGTCGCTCGAGGAACAATAGCTGCCATCGGTGTGCACCCGTCGCCAAAGTGTGGGCGCGTTGCGGCGAAAGAGAGCCATGCGAGTTCCCAGCATGTCGCGATGATGCTTCTCTCCGATCATACGGAATCCAATCCATGGTTTCCGATGGCCCACATTATTTATAAGGATTTGCGCGGGACCGTTGTTATTGAGAACTACGACGTCGATGTCCCCGTCATTGTCGATGTCACCAAACGCGGCGCCCCGACCGACTTCCAGGAGCGAAAATGCAGCCCCAGCATGGCTCGTAACATTCTCGAACTGGCCTTTGCCATTGTTATGCAGGAGGAGATTGGACTGTGCGAGCGGATAGGGGCTGCCCTTCCTGGCTTGTTCTTCGATCATTGTTACGCCGCCATTGACCATCAAGAGATCCAGCCAGCCATCATTGTCGTAATCCAGCATGCCTACGCCGAAACCCGTCGAGCGGCGGGTTGCCGATGCGACGCCGCTCTCGTAAGACTGATCCTCGAACGAGCCTTTTCCATTGTTCGCGTAGATGTAAGCATACTGTCCGGCCAGATTTGTGACCACCAGATCCTCGAACCCTCGGCCCATCAGATCACCGGCCTCGACGCCCATACTGGACTGGGGCCGTCCATCTAGATTGAGCGCGCAACCGGCAACCAATGCTTCGTCTTTGAAGGTTCCGTTTTGCTGGTTGATCCACAACTGGTTGGGACGCATGTCATTGGCCACGAAGAGGTCGGGCCACCCATCGTCATTGAAATCGGCGCACACGACCCCCAGTGCACCGTTGGACGCACTGCCAATATGCGAACGCGCCGATACGTCCTCAAACGTGCCATCGCGGCGATTGCGAAATAACCGGTTGGGCAGCGGATCGAACGCCGAAGGTCCACAGTAGTCCGCAGCGCCGCTCGGCGCGAGGCACTTCTTCAGGTTGGTAAACCTGAAATCGACGTAACCGCCGACGAATAGATCCAGCCAGCCATCGCGGTCATAATCAATGAAGGCTGCGCTACAACTCCAGCCTGGAACGCCGGTCCCGCTGTCCTCCGTAACATCGGTGAACGTCCCATCTCCATTGTTTCGCCACATTTGATTGCGGCCGAAATTGGTGATGTACAAATCAACCCAGCCGTCATTGTTAAAGTCCGCCGCGGCAACTCCCATGCCATATCCGTAGGCTCGAATCCCGCTCTCTTCGGTGACATCTACGAACTTCAGCGTACAGCTGCCGTCGGCCTGGCTTATTGAATCGTTGCGGTAAAGCCGGGCACGGAATGGCGACTGAAGATCGATTGTGGGGTGGCTCAGGTCCTTGTTCGGTCCAAGCCCTGCCCCCTGGACAAGAAAAATGTCGAGGTCGCCATCGTTGTCGTAGTCGAAAAGCGCGACACCCGACCCCATAACTTCGGGATAGTAATGCGAACCGGACATCCCGTTGAAATGGACAAAATCGACCCCGGCTTCTCTTGCCCGGTCCGTAAAAATCTCCCCGCCCAAAGTGGATTCCTTCGGATACAGCCCGTTGCGGATAAAAGCCGCAGCCATGCCGAGCTTCACGAAATCACGTCGGTTGAGCCGTGTCATATTTTCCAGTCGAGCTTCCGCAGGATGCCTGATGAGTAAGCGAAATATTATCGGAGCGGAGGTTGAAAACGCAAGCCCGCTTCACCTACGCGGGCGAATCGGACAATCGCTGCCGGTCTGCCCCGAGAGTGGGCAAAAGAAAATGCGGCGGGCGGGGGTGGCCGCCACGCCGCATTCGGTTTTGGGTTAGGTTTTCTCTCTTCGAAACTTAGAAGTAGAGCTTGAGAGCCAGTTGGATCGTTCGCGGATCGTTAGCACTGGTAACCTGGCCAAAGTTGCTGGCTCCCAGGTTGTTGCTGATGCCACCTTGAATTGCGTTTCCGATGAACTGGGTATGGTTCCAGACGTTGAAGAACTCCGCGCGGAACTGGAGACTGCTCCCCCGCGCTTCGCTGAACACGAAGTTCTTGAAGAGAGAGATGTTCCAGTTGTCGCGGCCGGGACCAGTTACCGAGTCAATCCCGGTGTTCCCCCATGTTCCTGCCGCCGGGGTTGAATAGATGGAAGTGTCAAACCACTTGGCGGCGGTGTGTGGATTTGACGGAGAACCGGCCGAATTCGGACGGTTTGACGCGTTCGGAACAACGCTCGCGACGTTGTTGCCATTGAGCCCTATGTTGAGAGGAGCTCCCGATTCGGCGGTAACGATGCCAGAGACTTCCCACCCTCCGACAATCGTCTTCAGGAGGTGGTTGTCGCTGTGCCGTAATAACGGAATGTTATAGACGAAGTTGGTGAAAAAGATGTTGTGGATGTCATACGGGGCCGGGCCAAAATCATACTTCCAGCCCACATAGGGATTGGAAATATTGCCGAGATCTCCGCTGGAATTGCCGCTGGTGGATACGTCATTGGTGTGGGAGTACGTATAGCCCAGCTGATAGGTCAGATCGCTCTTGAACGTCCCGCGGAAAGACGCCTGCAGGGCGTTGTAGTCTCCGTTGGACTCGTTCTGCGCCAAATCGATGCTGTGGTATCCGAGATAGGGAACGAGGGTGTTGTAAGCGGCGCTGTTCGTAACCAAAGCCGCCAGGTCCCCTTGCGGCGCGAGGTTCGTTTGGGTGAGATAGCTTTGATGGCGATTCTGCGAGCCTACATAGGCCAAGGACAGCACGGACGTGCCGATGGAGTGCTGGATGCCAAGGCTGAACTGGCTGCTACGTGGCGCAGCGTAGTGGTTCAGGTTCATGCCGGTGACATTGTTGATGGGGATGGATACGGCTATGGGGTTCGGCCCGATGCTCATCGTAGGATTGGAGAGCGAGACGTTGGGAAAGCTGATGCTAGCAGCAAGCGGGATGGTGCCAGCATTGTTATACACGTCGTTCCCCTGGATGCGCTCGTTCATGAGGGCGTATCCGCCGCGGATCACGGTCTTTCCGTTTCCGGTCAGGTCGTAGGCGAATCCGAGGCGGGGCTGGAAGTTCGTCCAGGCTCCGTTCACGCAGCCCTTGGGAGTGCCATTTTGTCCGCAGATGCTGGAGCCGTTCACATAGAGCGGAGTGGTGATAATGGCATTCGGGCTGGCGCCAAGTCCCGCGCTCGTGGTGGCAATGGTCTGGTTGCCGGGGGCGAGGGTGGCTGCGTCGGCCGGGTTGTAAAGGTTGGGAAAGAAGTTGGCCATCTGGTTGTTGGCTTCATAGGTGTGCGGAATGCCATCCCAGCGCAAGCCAAGATTCAGCGTGAGGCGGTTGTTGACGCGCCAGTTGTCCTGGAAGTAGAGAGCCCAGGAAACGTTGTTCCATTGGCCCGTAGCCTTGACCGCATCCTCGTTGTATGACTGTGCATCTCCGAGCAGGAAATCGGCAAAGTCATTTCCGGTAAAGAAGCCGTTAAAGTTGAAGCCGCCTTGCGTGTTCTTAAACCAGTCCTGAGTCTTCCTATAGTAGAGCCAGCCGCCGCCCATCTTGAACTGGTGGCGTCCTTTGGACCAAGACACGTCATCGCGGATCTGGTAACTGTCCGCTTTGTTGTTCCAGGGCGTCCAGTTGGCCGTATAGTTTGCTCCCGTGCTGCCGCCCAATTGGATGGAAGGGATGCGGTCAGCAGGGTTTGGTCCAGTAAAGAACCGATTGAAGGTGAAGTCGGTCGGCGCCGAAACCAGCCCCAACGGGAGGATGTGGATGCGGTTTCCGTTGTAGTTGAAGGAGACCTCGTTGACGAGAGTGGGGCTGATCGTATACGCGGTATGCACGACGCCGGCGTACGAAGGATTGCCGAAGGTGTTTCCGACGGAAGGCACGTTGTCGCCGCTCCACATCGTCGTGGCGAAGTTTTGGGAGATCTGCTCGGCTACGAAGTGGCCGTAGAGGGTGAACTTGCTGGTGAGGTTTTCGTCAATACGTACGATCTCTTCCCTCACATCGGTGGGCAAGCTCACTGGTTGCTGGAACTGTGTGCCGTTTGTGGGGGCCGGGAAGATGCCGCCATATTTGCCACCGGCGTGCAGCAAGGCCTGGGCGTTGGGATCGAGAAGGGAAGTTGGGATCGCGTTGCCCTTGAAACCCACTTCCTTGGCGGTATCGGGTGCCCCGGCAGTACAACCGCTCAGCGCCTGGTTGGCAGCCGCGTATTGAGCTTGGACCGCCGCGGAGACTTGGCAGGCAAACGGAGCGTGCAGTTGCGCCAGCGTGGGGTTCAGCGCCGAGAAGTCGCCACCGTAAGTGGAAGGTAGCGGAACTGTTTGGTTGATCGGCGACCCACCGGAAACGAACTTACGCCATTCCATATTGTAGAAGAAGAAAGTCTTGTGAACGTGGCCGATGGGAACCGGGCCACCGGCGTTGAAGCCAAAAATATTGTAGCGGAGCTCGCCGACAGGTTGTGGGGCAGGATTGAAGAAATTCCTGGCGTCCAGCGCATCGTTACGGAAGAACTCCCACGCGGAGGCGTGATACTTGTCCGTCCCGGACTTCAACACCGTGCTGATGGTACCGCCCGAAGAGAGTCCGTAATCCGCGCTGTAATTCGAAGTCAGCGTCTCGGTTTCCTGAATCGCGTCAAGAGAAGGCAACACGCTGGAACTGCCCGCGCCGCCACGATCCGAGTTCTCGCCGCCGTCCAGCAGGTAGAGGTTGTGGCCCGCGCGGTTGCCGTTAAAACTGATATTGCCGCTGGCGCCGCCGACCGGCACTGGGAGCTGCGAATCCGGATTGAGTGCAATGGCCCCTGGCGTCAAGGCCACATAGCTATAGATCGTGCGACCGTTGGTGGCTAGTTCGGTGATCTGCTTATCGTTGACCAGTGAACTCACTTCGCTCGAGTCGGTCTGCACGTGCAGCGCGTTGGCTTCGACGGTCACCGTTTCCTGTGAAGCGCCCATCTGCATCTGGAAATCAACGCGAACGCGGTCGCCGACCGTCAGGATGATGTCTTTCCGTTCGGCGATCTTGAATCCTTTAGATTCGGCTCTGACTATGTAGCGGCCAAGCGCGAGATCCGGCGCGACGTACTGGCCGGCGTCGTTGGTTGGTATGACCTTGCTGAGGCCGGTGTTGGTATTGGTTAAAGTGATGTTCACGCCAGGCACAACTGCGCCGGACGGATCGGTGACGGTGCCAACGATCGTGGCTTGTTGCGCGAACGTTGAAGCGGAAAAACCAATCAGAACAACGAGAAGAACGAATACAAAACACAGTCGCACAAAAACGATATTCTTAACTGAGTACAGCAATCGATTCATAGTGATGCCTCCACACCCCACGGCGATTGGAAACGCCGTTAACGTAAACGGAGCTTTTCATTGGAGTGCCGTTGATGTCAAGCACTTTTTTTGATTTGTCCTAGCTGTGGCCCTGATGCTTACCGCAGTAACAAAGCGTAATCATCGGTGTCGGCCTACTTCGTCTAGGACCTTCTGGGTGGTACGCCCAGTAGCCTTTGGAGAGCTAGCTAGAGGCAAATGTATAGGATACGAATCGGCGTGGTCCAGAGGTTGAGATTAAAAGCAAGAAATGACTACGATTCACTGATGAAGTTCCCCATATCTATTTCTAAAATGCTGCCAGGCTCGGATTTAGCTTTCGCGGCAAGCCAATTCCGGCGATTTTCTCAACGTTTCAGCTAGGGCAGGGAGACGCGGATGCAGGCTGTGTCGCTCTCGTTCGCAGGCGGTTTACGGGTTTTGATTGACGGGAGCATTGCTGTTGGAGATGACTTCCAGCGCGCTGCGATTCAGCAGGTAAGCATCTGCCTCGACGGCTCCGGCGGGGCCGTCATGTGTGAAAGTCGAGGACGCGAGGGCTTCGAGAGGAATATTTACATCCTTGCCCGCGCCCACGCTCTTGCAAATTGTGCTCTTTCCGGGGATGGAGAGAGTGAGAGAAGCGGGTTTCAGCGCCTTTCCGGGGAATGGAGTGGCGTTCAAGACTCCCGTAATAAGCAGATCGGTGGTGTTCGTAAAGCAGAAGGACTCTTTGGGGCCGCGGACTTCCTGGGTGGCATCGGTCGAGAAAACCTTGAAATTGCTGAAGGTATGGCGGCGGTAGAAGCGGTGGCCGTCCAGTTCGACGTAGAGATCGGCGGCTTGCGGGAGCCAGAGTTGCTGATGGCCGGAGCGGAACTGGACAGAGCCGAACTCGATGGCGATGTGCTCCCGAGTGAGACGGATCTTCTCGACAGGCTTGAGCAGATCGGATTCGAGCCGCAAGACTTGAAACGTACTGGCGTCGATCCAGGCACGGCCCGTCAGCAGGACATCGTAGCGGAATCCTTCGATCACATAGGAGCGGAACGGATTGGGCTGGTTGGGTTTTTCTTCAAACTGGACCAGCCAGGTTGGATGACCCTTCCATTCGCCGAGCCCTTCGCATTTGAAATGGAAACCGGACGCCAACAAGGGATGAAATATCAAGCCATGCACGGATAAATTTGCGGTGACGATTCCGGAAGGAAACTGTTGCGGCCTGACGACGCCGCCATTGCGGTACTCCTGAAGCCGCCCTGGGAGTTGTGAGAAACGGAAACAACGTAATCAAAGGAGCGCACGTCCGCCGCGCCCGGAACTCCAGAGGCATTCAGTTTGTAGTGTTCCACGCGCTCCGAAGCGTTGAATTTTTGCAGGATGCTCAGGAGTTGCTCGGCGCGCTGGCCTGCGCCGTTCAAAACCGAAGACAATGAGCAAGGCACGTCCACCGCAACCTCGGGAGCCATTTCATCGACGCGCATGGGAATGATGGAATTTGGGCCGGCGGCGGGAGCGGAACTCGGTTGAGGAGTGGGAGGGGTAGCAACAGTGGGGGTGACCGTCGCCGCGGGGGACGCGGGAGCGGGTGAATCCATGTTTGTGGGAGCAGGCTCCGCGGCCGGTGGTGCATCCGCTGACGGACTTGCGCCACCGCCGGGGGTTTGCAGCGCGTTCTGGACTTGCTCCTGCATCCTGCGCACGCGGTCAGCGGTGGCGCCATCGGGCGTCAACTTGAGGTAGCTCTCCGTATCTTGCAGGGCGCTTTTAAAGTCGTCGGTGTGGATGTGAATATTGTAGAGAAGCAGGTATATCTGCGGGTTTTCCGGCTTGAGATCACGAGCCGCAGATGCGCAGGTTGCCGCTTCTTTGAAGCGCTGTTGGCCGGCGAGCGCTACAGCAAGTTCAAACTGGCCGCGCCAGGATGAGGCATCGAGGGCCATCACCTTGCGCAGCAGCGGCTCGGCGTCGGTGAAACGCTTCTGACCGTTAAACATCGAAGCGAGGTCAAGCATCGCCTGCGGATACTTTTCGGAGCTGAGCGCGATGGACTTGCGCAGCGCCGCCTCTGCCGCAGTGGCATCTCCCATTTTGTTTTGCGCCAGCCCCATCGCTGCGTACGCCTCGTAGTACGAAGGATACTTGGCGATCGCTTTAGCAAATTGCGCAACGGCGCCACGATAGTCGGATTTATCGACGATCAGCTGGATGCCCTTGTCGAACAATTCTTGCGCCTTGGACGGGATACTCAGCTGATGCTCGGAAACAGGACTCGCCGACTTCGACCCGGAGTCGTGCCCGACCATCTTCATCATAATGTCTTTGTAGACGTGTCCTGAGCCATCTGGCCGGATGAACTCGCGCAAAGGCGCGTAGCCCTCGCGCTGAACCGAAACATAGCAATCACCGGGGATGTCATCGAATTCGTAGATGCCATTGCGGTCCGAATACACGAATCCGATGGGTGTGCCCATCGCGTTTTGCAACTCGATGCGAGCTTCACCGATGACGTGGCCTGTGCCTTCTTCGCGGATGTAGCCGGAGAGAATCTTTCTCAGGGGTTGTTGTTGCTGCCCGAAGCAGAAGGATGGTGCCAGGAGAAGCAGAAAGAAAAAAGCCTGTAGGTACCGTCGCTGCATAAGCCAATGCTCTGTGGAGATGATAGCAGGAGCCATGGTACAGCACCACGGTGCTTTGTAGAGAACGATTAGTTTCGTCTCACCGGCCTAGACGCTCCACGGAACGAACGTGTAGGAGCGCGGGGCCAGTTCTAGGGTGGTGCGGCCTCCCGTAGCGGCAGGCTTATCGGCCCTCTGCGGCGTTACGCGCGACGGCGCATCGAACGTATTGGTCGATTTCAAGTCGCTGCCGGTGAGAACATAGCCATCGCCCGCGCGCGGCGAAGTGCCTTCCCAGAGGATTTCTACGGTATGCGGATTTGCGAGGTCGCGATTCAGTAGAAATAGCGCCATCTTTCCGGTATCTGCCTGGTATGTTCCCGCCGCATCCACGTAGCTGACTGCGCCCATCCCGGTGACATCGTAAGTTGGCGAATCCACCAGCAGGTCCAATGCGGCGCCGCGGGCAAACTCGAGCGCCCAGCTATAGGGATAATAAATCGTCTGACGGAGCAAGCCGCTGGCGTTGGTCATGATTGGCGCAATGACATTGACCAGTTGCGCCAAGCACGCGAGCTTCACGCGCTCGGCCTTGCGAATCAGAGAATTGATCAGGCCTCCGACCAGAAGGGCATCCTCCAGGTTATAGACTTCTTCCAATAAGTGCGGTGCATTTTGTCTGTGGCCGTTTACAGCGTCACCGGTGCGGGCGCGGTACCACACATTCCATTCGTCGAAGCTCAGCCACAGCTTCTTGGCTGAGCGTTTATGCCCACGAACCATGTCGCACACGGCAGTGATTTCTTCGATTTGACGCTCCATGCTCAGGTTCATTGCCAAAAATTTTGCGCTGTCTCTGCCGGTTTCTTCACCGTTAGAAAAATAGCGGTGCAGGGAAATGGCGTCGACGTAGTCGTAGCATTGTTCGAGAACTTCGCGGTCCCATTCGAGATAGGTGGGCATGCCAGGCCCGCTCGAGCCGCAGGCCACGAGCTTTAGTGAAGGATCGACATAGCGCATCTGGCGGGCGGCGTCCTGGGCCTTCAGTCCGTACTCGGTTGCCGTCATGTGGCCGATTTGCCAGGGGCCGTCCATCTCATTGCCGAGGCACCAGTTTTGAACTTTGTAGGGTTCCGCGATTCCGTTCTTGCGGCGGAGTTCGCTCCAGCGAGTGCCTTTTTCCAGATTGCAATACTCAACCAACGCGGCCGCTTGCTCCGGTGTACCCGTGCCGAGATTCAAGCCCAGGAGGGGTTGTGTTCCCACAAGACGACACCACGCCAGAAACTCATCGGTGCCAAACTCATTCGAGTTGATTGCGTTCCACGCTTTATCCAGCACCGCGGGGCGGTTAGCCTTTGGACCGACGCCATCGAGCCAGTTGTATCCGGAAACAAAATTTCCTCCGGGATAGCGAATGATGGGAACGCCGAGCTTGTGGATTTCGTCCGCCACGTCCTTGCGGAAGCCGTTGGCGTCCGAAAGTTTGGATTGCGGATCGTAAATGCCCTCGTAAATGGCGCGGCCGAGGTGCTCCAGAAAGGATCCAAACACTTCCCGCTGCAGTGGAGCCAGCGTCCTGCGCGAGTCGGCATAGATGCGTACAGGCCGGCCCGGGCTCGCAATGGCGGATTGTCCGAGCAAGTGGCTGCCGAATGCCAGGTTGGCGCCCAGCGCGAGCCCGGTTTTAGACGCGTCTTGCAGAAAATTCCGCCGCGAGACAGAGCGCATGGAAGAAGCTCCTTCGAGGATTCAATCTTGGACCAGGAACGGTTCGGAAATCGTTCAAACCGCAAAGCTACTGACTCTCGTAATCTGGCGCGGTTCCCGACTTCAGCGTTTGACCGGCCGTGATTGTACTCCTCCAGTCAATGCGCAGCACAGGCGGGCGATTTTTGCTCCGCGAATTCCGCCTGCAGATTGTTCTTTCCTCTGCTTCATTAAACCGTGTTAACGTACGCGGGCCGTGCTTCCCTTATCCTGAATTTGCTTTCCAGGGGTGGAGGCTTAGGATGGATGCCCGGCACTGCTGAATCTAAACGGCCATTTTGTGAGTATTTCATTTTTGATCTTGCGTGGCAGCGCGTAATCAAGAACAGAAGCCGCGTCGCGCGCGGAATCCCGGAGTGCGTCAGATGACCAAGGAGAAACACGGAATCCACCGCATCGCCGAGATGGCGAACGTTTCCATCGGCACAGTGGACCGCGCGCTGCACGGGCGCGGCGGCATCAAGGAAGCCACCCGCAAACGCATTCTGCAAATTGCTCAGCAGATCGGTTATTCGCCCAACCTCGCCGCGCGCGCGCTTTCCGTTGCGAAATCCCGCGTCCGCATCGGCGTGTGCATCCCCAAGGAAATTCATTTTTTCTACGACCAGCTCTGGGGCGGAGTTCTGGACGAGGAACATCATTTGGAACAACTCGGCGTCGAATTTGAAAACCGGCCCATACAGACGCTCGGGGAAGGCGACATCGAGGTATTCAAGCAGCTGGTGGAAAGCCGCGTCGACGGGATCGTTCTCACCGCCGGTAGCCCCAAACAATTGACGCCGCTGATCAACGAAGCGGAAGCAAAGGGCGTGCGCGTCGTTTGTGTTTCCACGGACGCTCCGGACAGCCGCCGTTCCAGTATCGTCTGTGTTGAGCCGCACTTGAACGGATGCCTGGCGGGTGAATTGATGGGCAAATGCGTTCCTAGCGGCTCGAAAGTTGCGGTCGTCGCTGGAATGCTGTCCACGGAAGATCACCGTAAAAAAACGGACGGTTTTTCCGAGGGGTTTCTGCGCCACTGCCCGGAGGGGAAAATCGTCAGCGTAGTGGAAGGCCATGAAGATGAGAACGAAAGTTTCGAGAAAACCTCCGACCTTCTGGGGCGTTTTCCTGGGCTCAACGGACTCTATGTGAATACCGTCAACTGCCTTCCGGTTTGCCGCGCCCTCGGTGCGCGAGGTTTTGAAGGTAAAGTTAAGCTCATCACCACCGACCTTTTTGCGGAGATGGCGCCCTACTTCCAAAAAGGAATCATCACCGCCTCGATTTACCAACATCCTTACCGGCAGGGTCAAATTGCCGTGCGTCTCCTTGCCGACCATCTCACCAACAAAGTGCACCTTCCTCCGGCAGCCCACCTTAGCCCCGGAGTCGTGATGTCCACGAACCTGCACCTCTTCCGCGAAATGCGGCAGACAGATGCCAAGTCGAGCGAGCCCGCACTCAGGAGCCGCACCGTCTTGCAAGCATAAGAATTTCCTCTGGTGGTGAAGCTATTTCCGGTTACCCGGCCTAGCGAGTATCCACTTGGAGGAACCCGAACCCTTTTAGCATGCTCAAGATCGTGGTGCGCGCGTTGTCGGCAGCGATCTTGAGGATGCCATCCTGCAGTGCGGCCTGTCGCAGCTGGCGCTCCGCTTCTTCGCGCACTTCGCTTTCAAGGTTGGGGTCAGGAGAAGTGAATAGGCCTGTGTCACGTGAATAGACTCGCGTCTTCGCATTATCGATTCGAGTGCTCAAGACCTCCGCTGCAGGCAGGTGAATCGTCACTTTGTGCCCTTCGATTTGGACGTCGCTTGGCTGCAAACCCGCGAGATTGATGCCCCCGACCACTTCTCCGTGCACCACCAGCAGCAGGCGATCACCCGCCAGAAATTTCGGCAGGTACGCATTGCCGTGCTCACCCGAAATAATCTTATCCATCGTATAGCTCACGGTTTCCAGTCGTTGAAGCTGTTGGATTTGATGAACCACCGTCGGCTGATCCACGTTGAACTGCGTGGGCCCTCCGCGCAGATTGCTTATCAAGTGGAATAGCCCGAGCCCGGTCGACAACCACACCACCGCTCCTATCAAAATAATTGTGAGAACGGCCCCAAGAAAGGCTCCCAGGACCCACGAGTACACACTCCGCGATTTTCCTCTCATTCCGTGCGGTGCTGGTTCATTGGCGAGTGGTGAATTGTCAACCGTCATCTATTTGCCCAACAACTTCAGTGTAGAACAAGAGGAAACCCAGTGCCCGCATTCCTTTCCATCGCGCACGCTGCCGTCACTCCCAAACATATGAGGAATACGACTCTTGCGCCCATGGCTTGTGTTCGTCGCTTGCGGTTCGCGCACGCCCATGACAGGATCATTTGACGGTGTTTGGGACCGCAACTTAGGTCATGACCACTCCGACCGATCAGCCCGCTCTTTTAGCACCCGCTGAGGTGCTAGCTCCCGTTCAGCGCCCCTCTCGTAAACGGCAAGCCCTTGCCTTCGCGGTCGCTGCGGTCTCAGACTTTCTATCCTTCTGGACTGTGCTTGCCCCGCCCATGCAATGGCTGATTGACCTGGGAACGGCAGGACTCCTGTTTCTGATCCTTGGCCGCCGATGGGCGATTTTACCGGGATTGGTCGCGGAAGCGATCCCCGGAATGGGCGTCTTCCCCGTGTGGATCCTGGTGGTCCTTTCCCTCATCGTCTACGACGACATCAAAGCCCGCAAACATTAGACGCGGATCAAAAACCGTCAGTCCCACGCAATAATCATATTTTTGTGCGATCGCGCATCAAGGTTTCGTGCCTGCTCGTTCATTCTGACGAGAGGTGAACCTCGACATAATCCAGCGCGGCGTGTTCCTCGCCATCTGGAACGCCTTCGATGCGGATGGTGTCGCCGGGGCGAAGCGCGATGCCTGCGATGCGGCGCCGAGTGGACGAGTCGCCGTTCGGCTTCGTCGCCGGCAAATGATCGTCAGCGACCCATTCATCGGCGACTTTATCTCCAACCAGCACGCGAAACTTCGACTTGCCGTTGTTTTGATCAAAATACTCGATATCCACGTCGTACTTGCCCACCTTTCCCTTGAAGGGAAAGGACGCCGTGCACTTTTGCGCTGGCGGCGCGCATTCAATGGCCTTTCCGCCCGAAGCAGTTTCACGTGGAACAACGTCGAACGGTACGTAGCCTTCGAGTTGCATCGCCTCGGCTTCGACCCGTCCGGGATAGTGGCCAACGCGGCCGAATTTGTCAGGTATGCCGGATATCTGGAAAAACCAATTGCAGACCGCATCGCGCCAGACGATCGCATGACCTGCCTGATATTCGAGGCGCTTCAGCACTTCCGCGTAGCGCTCCTCGTCCACGCGACCTTTTAACGTCTTCCATTGGTTGACAAAACCTGCTGCGCGCAGCGCACCTGCGTAATGCGAATCGTAGATATGCTGGATGACCGTCTTCCCCGAACTCAATCTGTACGTGTATGGGACGTGATGAAAGAACAGCAGCAATTCGTCCGGAGTGGTCTTCAGGGATTCGTACATCTTCGCAACGGGCGCGCGGTATTGATCGACGTAGCCCGTGCCCGTAGCTGCCGTGCGGTCCATGCCCATACCGTCGTGGTCGGCGCGATGCCATTGGCCCCAGCCGTTACGTTCCGAAGATTCGACCCCCGGCCCGAAATGGCTGCCCAGAATATCGGTGAGCGTGCCCGCGCCAAGGGGACCCGTGTAACTTTCATAGACGGTCCAGGACGAGGCAAGCATGAATTTGATGGTGCGTACTACGGTGGGGTCGTTCCCAAAAGTGAGTCGAGTCCATTCCTCCGCAATCGTTTTCGAATCGAGATTGGGATTCCACGCAAGTCTGCCGTAGCCATAAAGATTTGCCATCGCCAACGCGTGACCTAGCCAGTTGGCATCCATGCCGACATTCACGACGCCAACATATCCTCCGAGAGGCCGATGAAAAGTCTTGCCGGCCACAATATCTTTTACCGGCGTGGGCCCCGCGTCGGCGTGCATATCGAAGTCGAGAACTTGCTTCCACATCGTCGGCAGAAAACACAGATGCCGCTGCTGCCCGGTGTATTCCTGCGTGACTTGCAGTTCGATCGCTTCATTCGTTTTCTCGAGTCCGCTGAATAGAGGAGAAACCGGCTCGCGCACCTGAAAATCAATGGGCCCATGCTTGATCTGGATGATCACGTTGTCGTCGAACTTCCCGTCGAGCGGATGAAAGATGTCATACGCCGCGCGCGCGCGGTCATTCTTCAGATTGGTCCAGTCGAGATGGTGGTTGTAGACAAACGCGCGATAAAAAACGATTCCGCCATGCGGCGCAAGCGCGCGAGCAATCACGTTCGCGGCATCGGCAGCCGTTCTGCCATACGTCGCGGGGCCGAGCCGGCCCTCCGAATCCGCCTTGACGACGACGCCCGCAAAATCCGGGATGAGCGTGTAGAGCGCGTCGAACTTTTTCTTCCACCATTCAGCAACGCGGGGATCGGCCGGATCGAATGTATCCAGACCACCAATTGCTTTTGGACTGCTGAGATCAACCGATATGGAAAGCCGGACTCCCCAGGGACGAAAAACATCAGCCACGCGCGCGAGTTGCGGAAGAAAATCGTCTTCGAGTACACGCGGATTGGCGTTCACATTGTTGATGGCGCAACCGTTGATTCCGATGGAAGCAAGCAGCCGCGCGTATTCGCCCGCTCGCATTAAATCGGCCCGCACATCCCCGTTTTCGAAAAAGATCGACGGCCCCGCGTAGCCGCGTTCAATTCGGCCGTCGAGATTATCCCATTGGTCCACCCAGCGAATCGGCGCGGAAGGCTGCTGCGTTTCGTGCAAGCTTGAAATGCTTTCTTCTCGCGCGATCTTGCTGAGTAGCGCGAACACGCCATAAAGAACGCCGCGCTCGGTGGAAGCCGTCACAATCACACATTCGACTCCGTGGAATTTTCCAGTGGCCAGCGTAAAGCCGTCTTCGCGCAGTTCTGCATTCTCAAGAAAATTTGGCGAGGTCGCCCGCAATGCAGAGAGCCTGCCAATGACGATGGCTCTCTCTTGTGGAAGACTTTTGACTACGCGCAGGTTCCGCCCCAGCATTCCGCTAACGCCGCGAAGCAATTCCCCTTTCGCGGAATTCAGCACGGGAGAATCGCCGAGAACCACTACGGTCGCCGGCAGGTCCGAGTACATCTGCGCGGCAAGCTTCTCTAGCGGCGCATAGCGCAGCCATGCGTCGGCGCCAGTTTCCGCGTGCGAATTCTTCGCCACGAAAGCCAACAGCAGAAGCGCGCAACAAAACGCCATACGTCTCAAACGCAACATGCAATTGTTCGCCTTCAGGGGCCGCGAAAGATTCGCCGTGTACGTTAACGGCCGTGCTATAGTACCAGCCGTTTTTCAGCTTGTAACTATCGGTATTTTTTCTCGGAGGTTTTGATGAAGCTTTTTTCTCCCGCCCGGATCGCACTCGCCGCGTCTCTCTCACTCCTCGCTTGCGGCCCAATCTTCCTTCGCAGCCAGGCACAAGATGTTCCCGCCTTCCGCAATCCGAAACTCCCCATCGAGCAACGCCTCGCCGATCTCCTCTCGCGCATGACCTTAGAAGAAAAGGTTGCTCAAATGCAAGGCGTCTGGGAAAACCCGGCGTTCATGCGCACTCCGGAGTCGCGCTTCGTCGATGACAAGGGCGCGTTTCTCCCCGACCACGCGGCTATTCTGTTGAAGGACGGCATCGGGCAGATGTCGCGTCCCAGCGAAGTCTCCCACGGCCCGCGCGAAGAAGCCGAGTTCACCAACACGTTGCAGAAGTGGATGAAGGAAAACACGCGACTTGGCATTCCCGTGATGTTTCATGACGAATGCCTGCACGGCCACGTTGCCGACAAGGGCACGTCTTATCCCGCGGCGATCGGGCTCGCGTCCACCTGGGATCCGGAATTGCTCCACGGGGTTTTTACCGCCGATGCCGCCGAGGCACGCGCCCGCGGCGTGCACGAATGCCTCGCGCCCGTGCTTGATCTTGCGCGCGATCCGCGCTGGGGCCGCACGGAAGAAACCTACGGCGAAGATCCCTACCTGGTGTCGCGCCTCGGCGTCGCGGCCATCAAAGGCTTTCAAGGCGACGGCCCTGGCATCGACAAATCGCACGTCATGGCCACCGCGAAACACTTCGCCGTGCACGGCCAGCCCGAAGCCGGCACCAACGTCGCCCCCGCCAACTATTCCGAACGCGTCATTCGCGAATATTGGCTAAAGCCGTTCGAGGCCGCCGTCAAGGAAGCTCACGTCCACGCCGTGATGCCCTCCTACAACGAAATCGACGGCATCCCTTCGCACAGCAACAAGCATCTGCTTACCGACATTCTGCGCCACGAGTGGGGATTCGACGGCGTCGTCGTTTCCGATTATTTCGGCATCAGCGAACTCATTCGCGTCCACCACGTTGTCGCGAATAAAGAAGCCGCCGCGCGCATGGCTCTCGACGCCGGCGTGGACATCGAGTTGCCCTTTCCGGACGCTTATCCTGGTCTCGTTCAGCAGGTTCACAACGGCACGGTCTCCGAAGCTGCCGTCAATCGCGCCGTCGCGAACGTGCTCCGCGCAAAATTTCTCGCCGGGCTTTTCGACGATCCCTATGTCGATCCTGCCTACGCCGAAAAAATCACCAATAGCCCCGAACATCAGAAACTCGCGCTGCAAGCCGCGCGCGAAACGCTCATCCTCCTGAAAAATCAAAATAACCTCTTGCCCCTCGACATTTCCAAGTACAAACACATCGCCGTCATCGGTCCCAACGCGCACGACGTGCACCTCGGTGGCTACAGCAACAAGCCTGGCCGCGGCGTCAGCATTCTCGATGGCATCAAGAATCGCGTCGGCGTCAGCGCGGAAGTTCTCTATTCCGAGGGCACAAAAATTACGGAAACGCTTCCCGATTGGGATGCCGACAAAGTGGTTCTCGGTGATCCGGAGCTCAACGCAAAACGCATCGCCGACGCGGTCAAGGTCGCGCAGAAAGCCGACGTCATTATTCTCGTACTCGGCGGCAACGAACAAACTTCACGTGAAGCCTGGGCGCCCGACCACAAAGGCGACCGCGACGATCTCTCGCTGCTAGGCAATCAAGATGACCTCGCCAAAGCCATTCTCGCTACACACAAGCCGGTCGTTGCACTTCTCCTGCACGGCCGCCCCAACGCCATCCCCTATCTGGCCGAAAACGTCCCCGCGATTCTCGATGGCTGGTATCTCGGCCAGGAAGGCGGCACTGCTGCCGCTGAAGTTCTCTTCGGCGATTACAATCCGGGCGGCAAACTCCCGATCACCGTTCCGCGCTCTGTCGGCCAGCTTCCCGATTACTACTACCAAAAGCCTTCCGCCAAGCGCGAATACATTTTCAGCACGACGCAACCGCTTTTCCCCTTCGGCTGGGGCCTCAGTTACTCAACGTTCAAATACGACACTCTAACGCTCGCCCCCGCGTCGATTGGTCCCGAAGGCACGACAAAGGTCAGCGTCAACGTAACCAACACCGGCAAAGTCCGCGGCGACGAAGTCGTGCAGCTCTACATCCGCGACGAAGTCAGTTCCGTCACCCGCCCCATCAAGGAACTCCGCGGCTTCCGCCGCATCACTCTCGATCCCGGACAAACAAAAACGGTGGAATTCTCTCTCGGGTTCGACGAACTCTCCTTCCTCAATCGCGATATGCACAAGGTCGTCGAGCCCGGCACTTTCAAAATCATGATTGGCGGCAATTCCGTCGACGTCATCGAAACCACGCTCACCGTCGCCGAAAAATAATCGCCACCTTTTTGGCAGCCTTCCGGTACACTCCCGCCCGGAGGCAAGTCGGTGTCGATCAAAAAAGGCCTCAAGTATTTTGCGATCGTCGTCGTTTTGCTCTTAGTTGTGGCCGTTTGCTCCGCCACAATCTACCGATTTTTCGCTCAACGCAGCATCGCCCAAGCCCGCGCCATCCACTGGCCTGACGGAATCGACACCCTCGAACGCGTCTCCATCGGCGGCATCGACCAGTGGATCGAAATCCGCGGCGAATCGGTAAAGAATCCCATTCTGCTCTTCGTCCACGGCGGACCTGGCTCTGCCTTCATGCCTGTTGCCAGAACGTTTCAAGATCCCTGGGAGAAATACTTCACCGTCGTTCAATGGGACCAGCGCGGCGCCGGCAAAACCTATTCCTCTAATGGCAAAGACGTGCTGCGCCCCACCATGCACATCGACCGCATGCATGCCGACACGCTCGAAATGGTCAACTATCTCCGCAAACGCTTTGCCCGCGAAAAAATCTTTGTCCTCGGCCATTCCTGGGGCAGCATTCTGGGTCTCAAGCTGGCTCACGATCATCCCGAATTGCTCTACGCCTACATCGGTGTCGGCCAGGCCACCGACGCCGCGCAAAATGAAGTCGTCCTCTACAAAGATTCGATGGACGAAGCGCGCCGCACGCAAAATAAAGACGCCATCAAGGAATTAACCGGCATCGCGCCCTATCCCTCGCCGAACATCACGTTCAAGCAAATCAGAATCATGCGCGAGTGGTCGAGCACCTTGATCGGTCCCAAACAATCCGACGATTCCGCTCTGGGCCCCAAGACGATTTTCTTGGCACCCGAATATTCTCTGCTCAATGATCTCGATTGGTTCCGCGGCCAGTTCTTCTCCGTGGACACGCTTCTCCCCGACCTCTCCAAAGTGAACTTCGCCGATCTCGGCTACGACTACCGCGTCCCCATTTTCTTCCTCGAAGGCAGACACGATCCCTTCACTCCCTCGTCCGTCGCCAGGGAATTCTTCGACAAAATGAACGATCCCGACAAACATTTCGAGTGGTTTGAAAACTCAGGCCACTTTCCCTTCCTCGAAGAGCCGCAAAAGTTCAACGATGCCCTGGTCCAAAGGGTCTTGCCTCTGGCGCGTTAAAAGTGTCCTGACTCCCAGACTGAAACGATTTCGGTTCTCCCCTCACTACCTGGCTAGTACGTCGAGAGTAGTTCATCGCAGCGGTACTTCCCGCGAGTCGCCAGCACCGATTCCCCGATCTCCTGCTGTGATGAGAAGGAGTAGTCATGGCTACCCGTCCCAAGTCCATCTCCATCCAAGAGCTTTCCGGAGCCGTTAGTGGCGCCCTGGCAAAGCTCAAAGTCAAACCATCGCCCGACGATGGTCCCTGGTTTTTCATCAATCCAGGAATCATCTGCGGGCTAATCTTCAATGGTCCTGCCGTGGAAGCCAACGCACTCGCCGCCGCAATTGCCACGGATGTTTCGGCTCATGCCGGCGTCACCGTCGCTCCGGTTGTGCAGCAAGGCGCAGCATCGGTAGGCGCAGCGGCAACCGAAGCATTCCGGCCCAACCACGTGATTTGCGGCTACAAGCACGATCTCCAGATTCGCGCCTGAACCACGGATCAGACCTCACTTCACTAAGCTCAGCTCACAACAACCGGCGTGTCATGTCGCGGGTGTTGGCATCCGCCTGCTCCCGCGCCATGACCGCGCCACTATCTATTCAGAAGGAGGACCCTTATGGGCTCGATGGACGTTGCGGCCGCTGTGGCTGCTTCACAACCTGAACATCTAATGTGTCCGAGTGCGCCTCCCGAAATGCCAGGCAGCCGCGTCCTCGGCGTAGTCGGCGGAACTCCCGAAGCTCCTGAGGTCGCCTACCTCAACGAATTTCTGCCGGTAAGCTCACTTTTCCTGTCGCTGCCCGCGCAGGCCAAACCAACTCAGCTGCTGCGCTTCGCCGCTCCCTGCCAGGAAAGCGCCTGCTGCCACTTCGACGGCTCCAAGTGCAACCTCGTAACCCGCATCGTCAACACTCTCCCCACAGTCGTCGATTCTCTGCCCGCCTGCCTGATCCGTCCCACCTGCCGCTGGTACGCTCAGGAAGGTCGCAACGCCTGCGAAAGATGTCCTCAGATCGTTACCTATGTGGACGAACCAGACGAGCGCATGCGCTTCGCTGCTGAGGGCAAGTAACGCCGCCGATCATCGCCCGTGCCGTTAGGCCTTCCGTCCATTTGGCTCTAAGTCACGAGCGCGCTCGCTGAGCAGCCTTGACGCGAAGAGACTTCGCACGAGTTCTTTGTTCCTTCTCCGCGTCTCCGTTGCTCAGTTAACTTTTTCTTCACCAGTCACCGGTCTCGAACCACGTTCGATCCGGCACTTGGCGCGCGCCGTTCAATGTGCTCTTCTATTAGGGACGCCATGCGACCGACGCAAACCACTCGACTTGCACCTCACCGGCAGCGGCCCACTAGCCTCTGGCTCGTTACTTCATTACTTCTCTTCTTCTTTCCTTTTCATTCTTCTGCGCAGCAAGCTGCTCCACAACAAGACGACCAGCCCGTCATCCGCTTCGTCCGCAACCCCGATCCAGCTCCCGAATTAAAAATCACCACACTCGACGGCAAGCCGCTCACCCTCGCCTCCCTTCACGGCAAAGTGATCTTCCTGAATTTCTGGGCCACCTGGTGCGGACCTTGCCGCGCGGAAATTCCCGACCTCATCGCCCTGCAAGACCGCTACAAAGATCGCCTCCAGATTATCGGCCTCAATGTTGACGACGAAGAGGCCGACATCAAGCAGTATGCCGACGAAATGCATATCAACTATCCCGTCGCCATGACCTCCAATGACGTCCGCATCCAGTACGGTGGCATCCCCGCTCTTCCCACTTCTTTCGTTCTGGACACCGAAGGCCGCGTCGTTCAAAAACACGTAGGGCTCTGGAATCCGGCAGTCTACGAAACCGAAATTCGCTCTCTCCTCGGCATGCCCATCATGGCCAGAGTCGAAACCTTCGAAGACAAAGGCGAAGTCTTTCTGGCCCACGCCGATCGCGCCACGGAACTGCCGGGCGTCGACCTCTCGAAGCTCACCCCGGAACAGAAAAAGGTAGTTCTTCACCGCTTCAATGCCGATACTTGCACCTGCGGCTGCAAATTTACCCTTGCGCAATGCCGCATCTGGGATTCCGCCTGCGCCGTCAGCAAAGCCGCCACGGAAAAAATTGTTACCGAAGCCGTCGCCGCACCTGCCGCGCCCGCACCAAGTCCCGCTCAGCCCGATCCAGGTTCGAATTAAGCATCTGTTCCTCGCACGAAGCTAGCCTCGTTCGCACAGAAATACGCCTGCGCCTCCTTCCCCTGTTCCGCCCCCGCAATAAACAGATCGACGCCGCTCAATACTCTATAAAAATGCAGGTGAATCTCGGGAAACTCCGCAAATTCGCCGTTGCCCGCGCTCACTTCGGCCCGCATACTAATTTGCCGCCGATGTCCTTACTTTCGAAAATTTTATTTCTTCTCGCTCTCCTCCTTTCGTTCACGGGACTTCTTTCACCGCCCGTAGCTCTCACTCTCGGAATTCTCTTCGGCTTGTGTTTTGCGGTGCATCCCTACGCCGCGGCCACGCGGGCGTCGGCCAGGATCCTTCTTCAGGTCTGCGTCGTTGCTCTTGGCTTCGGAATGAATCTGCATGAAGTCTTGAAAGCCGGCCGCAGCGGCTTCGTTTACACCGCTCTTGGAATTTCGTTCGCGCTTCTCGCGGGTCTCGCGCTCGGAAAATTGCTGCGCGTTCGCGGTAATTCCTCCTTTCTCATCACCGCGGGCACGGCCATCTGCGGCGGCAGCGCCATCGCCGCAATCGGCCCCATTCTCCATGCCGACGACGAAGAGATGAGCGTCTCGCTCGGCACCGTTTTTATTTTGAACTCCGTCGCACTTATGATTTTTCCGCCGATCGGCGGTCTTCTTCATCTCTCGCAATCCCAATTCGGTCTCTGGGCAGCGCTCGCCATTCATGACACCAGTTCCGTCGTTGGCGCAGCCGCCAAATATGGCCCGCAAGCTCTCGTCGTCGGCACCACCGTAAAACTCGCCCGCGCCCTCTGGATCGTTCCGCTGGCTCTCGCCACCGCCGCCATCAAGCGCAGCAAATCCAAAATTCAGTTCCCTTGGTTCATTTTGTTTTTCTGTCTCGCCGCAATCCTCAACACGTACGTTCCGCTGGTCCAGCGAGGCTCGAACGCGCTGTTCACGGCTGGACGGCTCGGCCTTACGGCTACCCTCTTCCTCATTGGTACTGGAATTTCACGCGCCACATTAGAAGAAGTCGGCTGGCGCCCGCTGCTTCAAGGCGTCTTGCTCTGGGTATTGGTAGGGATCACTTCTCTCTACTTCATTCGCATCGGCTGGATTGCGCTGTAATCAAACGTCGAGCGCGTTCGGAACCTCCCCGGCTGTCACGCTCGCCCGCCTTGCTTGAACCTCTTTCGAAATACAGCAGAATTACTTCTTCAGGAGATCCATCACCGCCGCAGTCATAGCCTTCACGCCCGTTCGAATCGCCGGATCAGGCAACGGCGCAAATTCGCTCGAGTGCGGCCCCGGCAGCCGTGTCCCTTTTTCCATCGCCTCTTTCAGCTTTACAGGATCGGCCGCGCCTAGCCAGAACATGCTGGTGGGCGGCTTTGGATCTCCAAGTGCGAATAGGCTGAAGTCTTCGCTCGCCATGATTGGTTCACCCGGCAGCACATTTTCTTTTCCCAGCGCGCGCTCCAGCGCTGCCCCCACGCGGTTCGTCAGCACAACATCGTTAATCGTGGCGGGCACATGATCTTTCGCCACTTCCACGATCGGCGCTCGCTCCGCAGGCACCCCCGCCGCAGCCGCCACTCCGTTTGCGATGGTCGCAATCGCCGCTAACACTTTTTCGCGCTGCTGCGGATTCATCGTGCGAACCGTGAGTTGCAAATGCGCTTCATCAGGAATGATGTTGTGCTTCGTGCCGGCGTGAAACGATCCTACGGTAACGACCGTCGGAAGCTGCGGATCCATTTCCCGGCTGACAATGGTCTGCAGCATGACCACAATCTCCGACGCGATCACAATCGGATCTTTCCCCGCCTGCGGCGCCGCGCCATGTCCGCCGTATCCCCGCACCGTAATATCTACCGAATCCGCCCCAGCCAGCAGAGGCCCGGCGTGCCAGGAAACTTTACCCGCGGGAATGGCCGATGAGTCATGCAGCGCGAGAACGTAATCCGGTTTAGGGAACTTCGTGAACAGTCCCGCTTGGAGCATCGCCTCCGCGCCCTCGACGGTTTCCTCCGCCGGCTGGCCAATTAGCACGACCGTTCCGCTCCAGTGATCTTTCATCTGCGCCAGCATACGCGCTGTGCCCAGAAAAACCGTCATGTGCAGGTCGTGCCCGCAGGCGTGCATCACGCCCACTTCGCCCCCGCTCGCGCGCGCCACCTTTACATGACTCGCGTAAGGCAGTCCCGTGTTCTCGATGATCGGCAACGCGTCCATATCGGTGCGCACGTAGACCACCGGACCGGCACCGTTTTTCAGGACCCCGACGACTCCATACGACGTAGAGCCTGGTTCGGCGTATTGGCCGAAGTGATCGGTGACTTCGTAGCCGGATTTTTTCAGGTCCGCGGCAATCAGTGCCGAAGTTTCCTTTTCCTGCGTGGAGAGTTCTGGAAATTCGTGGAGATGCTTGTAAGTCGCGAGCAGCGAGTCCGCTTCTTTATTGATGCGTTGATCGAGATCTCCCTGGGCGAAGAGCGGTGCGGACAGGCAGAGCGTGGCAGCGAAAGAAAGCACGGGAGTTCGGACGGCAAGGCGCATGGTGTCTCCTCGATAAAGAAGCGGCATTCTAGCATCGCCTGCAGGCGATGACGGTCTCTCATTTTCACCGCATCGGCGCGAGCGGCGCCAAGGTCAGTTGTTGCTGCCGGTTGCGAGGAAATGAATTGCAGGCTACACTCGCGCCGGAAATTCCGCTATTCACTTTCCAAAAGATTCGAACGGAGGCTTGCCATGAATCGCCGATTTGGTTTTCTGGTTGTCGCTCTGGTGGCGGCAGGAATTCTGAGTGTCAACGGAGCGTTCTCGCAACCCGCGCCGCAAACCACCCGCAAGGTTTTCAACGCGCCTGATAAAATCGTGCAGGCCCCGTTCAGCGACGGCATTCTCGCCGGAAACACCCTCTATTTGGCCGGCCGGATCGGCTTGGACCCCAAGACCGGTCAGCCTCCCGCTCAAATCGAGGATGAAATCAAGCTCATGCTCGATAGTCTGAAGGGAACTCTTACCCAGGCTGGCATGACCATGGACGACCTCGTCTATGTACAGATTGCCTGCACCGATCTCTCCCTCTTCGACAAATTCAATCCCATTTATAAGAGCTACTTCACGACCAAAGATTACCCGGCCAGAGAGTTTATTGGCGCTGGCTCCCTCCTCCGCGGCGGTCACTTCGAGTTGCAGGCCATCGCCGTGCGCCGCTAGGCGCTGGACAGAGGCTTGACTCCTCGTTGGAAATGGCTCGGTTTCACGACCGCCACTTCCAGCAACATCGACCATTTTGGCGTCTATCTCTGGATCACCCGTCACGGCCCAGGCGATACCGGCCGTAACTTTTCCAAGCGAAGTTTTATCAGGCGCTCTCAACGCTGGGTTTCGCTGCCGCCGCGCCTTCCGAACATTTCGCAACCAGAATTCTAGAAACGCTTGTCGAGTTGGACCTCGCCGAACGCCTATCATTGGGCCTAAGAGCCGATTCGTTCGTGGAACTGAGCGGCGAAGCCTCAATCTCTAAGCCAGTGCCATCCAAGGAATGAACTCTCCATTGGAGGAGTGTCATAATATGGGCAGACACCTTGTTGATGTAATTTGGTCAAATGCCCATATAAGGGCTAATGGCATGCCATCTTTGCCTTTCGATGCCATTTAAACCATTTAGAATGAATAAGATAATTTTATGCAAACTTTAACATCCGATGGAGACCCTAATGCATCTACTGATTTCCGGTAAGGCAAACACAATGCTAAGAATCACAACGGAAAAGAAACGTGGCAAAACGGTGCTCAGCGTCGAGGGACGACTGGCAGGGCCTTGGGTGGCGGCGCTGGAGCAGAGCTGGCGCGAGCGTGAGGCAGGGGAGAAATTCAGCGTGGACTTGTGCGGAGTGAGCTTCATTGATGCATCGGGCAAGGCCTTGCTGAAAGAGATCCACGAGCAAGGCGGGAAGTTGATTGCCGAAGGCTGCTTGAACCAAGCCATCGTGGAAGAGATTTCAGGGCGCGAGCGCTCGGGGAAGACGGGCTGCTGGAGCCGCAAGAAAGGCTCGCACATTATTTTTTATGTAGCGTTTTTCAGTTTTCTGGTGACTCCGGCGATTGGACGTGCGCAGGGGACTTCGAAGCAGAACCCGTTACCCGGTAGCGCGCCGAACGGCGTGATGCGGCTGACCCTGGACCAGGCGGTAAACCTGGCGCTGAAGCAGAATCCCACGGCACAGATCGCGATTCTGACGGCTGCCGAGAGCGCGCAGGACAGCAACATCGCGCGTGCGGCTTTGCTGCCCCAGGCAAGCTTGAATGTAACGGATTCTGTAGAGCGCATCAACGTAGAAGCATTTTTCGGCAAGAAAATACCGGGGTTCCCGCAGCATGCTGGTCCTTTTCAGATTTTCTCCGCGGGGCCGGGATTCAGCGCGCCGGTTTTTGATCTGACGCTGTTCCGGCGGTATCAGGCGGCGCGCGAAACGGCAACCGCAAGCAAATCCGACAGCCTTTCCACGCGGGAGCAGGTGATTCTTCTAGTCGTGTCGCAATACATAGGAACGCTCCGTGCAGTAGCGAATGTGCAGGCGTCGCAATCGCGAGTCGAACTGGCACAGGCGCTGTATGACCAGGCGGCGGACGTTCAGAAAGAAGGAGTGGGCACCGGAATCGACACGCTGCGCGCGAATGTGGAATTGCAGAACGAAAAGCAGCGGCTCCTCGAAGCGGAAGCGGATAGAGACACTTCTTTGTTCGGGCTCAGCCGGCTGTTGAATCTCGATCCGCGGCAAGTCATCGAGCTGGGTGATTCGCTGAGCTTTTTCGACACGCCACAGCCGGACGCGCTGGCAAGTATCGAATCGGCTCTGGGCGAGAGGCAGGAATGGAAAGCTTTGCAGGAGCGATTGAAAGCGGCGGGGTTGGAAAAGAAGGCCTCGCAATACTCGCGGCTGCCGAAAGTGGATTTCACCGGCAACTGGGCCTACGAAGGCAGTTCCTCGACAACCGGAATCCCCACTTACAACTATCAAGCCGGTGTGAGCGTGCCGCTATTTACCGGCGGAAGAATTCATGCCGAGATCGTAAAAGCCGATCTGGAAATTCAGAAATTGCAGCAGCAGAGAGATGACCTTCGAAATCAGATCGCGCTGGATGTGAAAACGGCGCTGATCAATCTGGATTCCGCACGCAGTCAAGTGGCGGTTGCGAACTTGGGTGTGCAGCTCTCGAGGGAAGAAGTGGATCAGGCGCGGGACCGCTTCAAAGCGGGTGTGGCGAACAACATCGAAGTGATCCAGGCGCAGGATTCGCTGGCGCGCGCGAACGACAATCAAATCGCGGCGCTGTACCGCTTCAATCAAGCGCGCGCCGACTATGCGCGCTCGATTGGGCAGATGGAAAAAGTTTACTCGAAGTGAGGGGAACCGATGAGCATTGAGATCGAAGTAGGTCTGGAGAACGCGACAAAAGCACGGCCGATGGTCGAAGAAGTACCGTTGGAGAAGGAAGCGCCGAAAGGGCTGGCGAATCCGAAGGTGCAGCGGCTGGCGATTCTCGGTGGCGCAGTTCTGCTCGCGGCGATGGTCGGATTGTTCCTTTACTACCACAATCGCGAAAGCACCGACGACGCACAGATCGACGGGCACATCACACCGATCGCTTCGAAGATTTACGGAAAAGTGGCCAATGTTCTGGTGGACGACAACCAGGCGGTGGAGGCCGGGCAACTACTTGTCAAGATTGACGCGCGTGATTACCAATCGGCCGTGGATCAAGCCAAAGCGGCGCTCGACTTGGCGGAAAGTGAAGCGCGGTCGGCGGGAGTGGATGTCCCCAGAACGGTGGAAAACGTGGCCAGCGGCACTTCCAGCGCGGACGCGCAACTGCTGGGAGCGCAGGCCGACGTAGCCAAGGCACAGGCCACGTACGACCAGGCGCAAACGGCGGATTTGTCGTTTGCTCAAGCCAATGTGGAGAAGAGTAAGGCCAATGCAGCGCTGGCGCAAGCGGATTTGGCACGGTACAAGCCGTTGGTCGAGAAGGATGAGATTTCCAAACAGCAATACGACGCGGCGAAAGCGAATGCCGATGCAAGCGCGAGTGCTTTGAAAGCCGACCAGGAAAAGCTCGCGCAAGCGCAACGCAACGTGGAAGTCGTAAAGGCGCAGCTAGACGCGGCCAAGGCGCATGTCCTGGACGCCCGCGCCGCGGTGGAATCAGCCCACGCGAATACGAAGCAAGTCGGCATGCGCACTGCGGACGCGCAAGCGAAAGTCGCAAAGGTAGCGCAGGCTCGCGCTTCGCTGGACGCCGCGCAGTTGAATCTGAGCTACACGGAAGTAATTGCTCCGGTGGACGGAGTGGCCACGCACAAGCAAGTCGAGCCAGGGCAGATCGTGCAAGCGGGACAAGGGTTGCTGGTTGTCGTGCCGTTGCAGGACGTTTGGGTAACAGCGAATTTTAAAGAGACACAACTCAAAAACATGAAGGCCGGGCAAAAAGCCGAAGTGAAAGTCGACACCTACGGAAAAACGTTCAGCGGCCATGTGGACTCGATCGCGGGCGCAACCGGTGGAGTGTTGAGCTTGCTGCCTCCGGAAAACGCGACCGGCAACTACGTCAAAGTGGTGCAACGCATCCCTGTGAAGATCGTGCTGGACCGCGATTCCGTCGGTTCGTACGTGCTGCGGCCGGGCATGAATGTGGACGCCACGGTCATCACGAAATAACGAATCGACAGTTCAAAGTTAAGAGCCTCGCGAATAAGGGATTGGCAACAATTTGCAGGGCTTACGGAATAACGAAAGACCGGCGATGGTTGTACGTATTCAATAGATAGAGGGCCAGCAAGTAACAAGCGAACGAGCGATGCGAAACAGACTTCTAGCCAAATTGAGGATGCCTGACGGGACGATCAACCCCTGGGTGATCGCCGTAACGGTGACGCTGGCGACATTCATGGAAGTGCTGGACACGTCGATCGCCAACGTGGCGCTGCCGCACATTTCCGGGAATTTGTCGGCGGGCGCGGATGAATCCACTTGGGTTCTGACTTCGTATCTGGTTTCAAACGCGATTGTGTTGCCGCTTTCCGGATGGCTATCCGGGCTGATCGGGCGAAAACGGTTTTACATGTCCTGCGTGGCGCTGTTCACGGTGAGTTCGTTTTTGTGCGGGCTGGCGCCGAGCCTCGGCGTGCTGGTGTTTTTCCGGATCCTGCAGGGCGCGGGCGGCGGCGGATTGCAGCCGAGCGAGCAAGCGATTTTGAACGACACGTTTCCGCTGGCGAAGCGCGGGATGGCGTTTGCGGTTTACGGTATTGCCGTCGTCGTGGCGCCGACGATCGGGCCGTGGCTGGGCGGATGGATCACGGACAATTTTTCGTGGAGATGGATTTTCTATATCAACATTCCGGTGGGAATCATTTCGCTGCTGTTGACGTCGGTGCTGGTTTCGGACCCGCCGCACATGAAGCGGGCGAGCGTCAAAAGCGGATTCCGGATCGATTACATCGGTATCGGGTTGATCAGCCTGGGCCTGGGCAGCATGCAGATTGTTCTGGATAAAGGACAGCGCGATGACTGGCTGTCGTCCGGCTTCATCCAGGTTTTCTTTGTGCTGATGCTAATAGGGATTGTCGCGGGAATCGTTTGGGAATGGCGGCATAAGGATCCGGTCGTCGATTTGAAAATGTTGAAGGACCGGAACTTTGCGGTCTCGACCATCGCGATGTTTTTCCTGGGATTCGTCCTGTATTCGAGCACGGTGCTGATTCCGCAGTTTTTGCAACAGATGCTCGGTTACACCGCGGAGCTTGCCGGCAAGGCACTATCGCCGGGCGGCGCGGTGATCATGCTGATGATGCCAGTGGTCGGAATTCTGGTGTCCAAGGTGGACACACGCATTTTGATTCCCTTCGGGTGCATCGTTTGCGCCATTGCTCTTTTTTGGATGGCGGGCTGGGACTTGCAGCTCGATTACAGCCACGCGGTACGAGCGCGAATGCTCCAGAGCTTCGGACTGGCGTTCCTGTTCATTCCAATTAACGTATCGGCGTTTGCATATGTGTCGAAGGAAAAAACGAACATGGGCACGGGGATCATCAACCTGGCGCGCAACATCGGGGCCAGCGTGGGGATAGCCACCGTGACGACGATGCTGGAGCGGCGCACGCAGTTCCATCAAGCGCATCTGGTGGAGAGCGTGAATAGTTTGAATCCGGCGCTGCTGAAGATGACCAACGGAAATACGGCGCGTCTAATCTCTTACGGGTCGAATGCCTCGCATGCCGCGGTGCAGGCGAAGGGCATGGTCTACAACCTGGTGCAAAGCCAGTCGGTGATGCTGGCTTTCATCGACAACTTCAAGATGTTGGGCGTGGTTTTCCTGGCCGTAATCCCCGTCTTGTTGATGATGAGGAAACCAAGAGTGCCGGCCGGAGGTGTTCCGGTTCACTGAGATATGAACGTGTCTGTGCATCCGTTGATTCTTTAGCGGTTCAGTGCAAGCGATTTTTTGATGTAATTGGGGGGAACGATGGCAACGCAAACGGCAACAGCAACACAATCGTTGATGGCTACGCAGTTCAGTGAAGACAAGCTGATTCGCGCCGGGCAAAGGGGCGATGCGCAGGCGGTGGAAACACTGTTCCGCCGGTACCAGCGGCCGCTCTTTCAGACGGCGTTGCGCGTCCTCGGGAATACCGAGGATGCCGAAGATGCCTTGCAGGACGGGCTGCTTTCCGCGTACCGCAACATGAAGCGGTTTGAAGGGCGGTCGCAGTTTTCGACCTGGTTGACGCGCATCGTGATCAACGCGGCTTTGATGAGGCGGCGCAGCGCGAAGGCACGGCCGGCGGTCTCGCTGGATGAACCTCCGCGGGAAGACGAGCTGCCGATTGCCGAGCGTTTCGCGGCGGAAGGGCCGAACCCGGAGCAGTTGTTCGCGGGAACGGAGCTGCGCGAAATGATCAGCGAAAACCTGGATGAACTTTCGCCGCTGCTGCGCACCGCATTCGTGCTGCGCGAAGTGGAGGGCTACTCGACCGGGGAGGCCGCGAAGAAACTCGGAGTCACCGAGAACACGTTGAAAGCGCGGTTGTGGCGCGCGAGGCATCAGCTTGCCGAGCGGCTGGGTCAGCGTCTGCGTCGCATCAAGGATGATATGACGGGCGGCGGCATGGGCGATGCGGAGTGCAGCTACTGCTGAACGGCTGAAGTAATGACGCAAAGATGTAATGACGTAACGAGTCGATGCGAACAGGGGCCGGCGAAATTTGCCGGCCTTTTTTTTCCATGCCAGGGACGAGCCCGGTTCGTATCGTGTACCTTACGGACAAAAGTGTACCACAGCGGCGTAGGGATGTCGATACCATTCTTTGAGTGTACTGAGTAGTGATTCGAACAACCGCGTCTGAGTGCGGCGAGCGAAAGGGCGAGCGTTGAGAAGCAGCACGCCAAAGAGAACTGCATTTAACGGCGCGGCAAAAAGGAGGCTCGCCCCAGACTGTTTATTTTATGTGGATACGGTCGGCGGTGTCGTAGGCGGACATGTCGGAAAGGATGATCTTGTCGCCTTCTTTGAGTCCATCGAGGACTTCGATGGCGTTGACGGAGGAGCGACCTAGCTTTACGTTGACGCGCTCGGCTTCTGTGCCGTCTTTGGTGAATTTGAAGAGTGAGACTGTGGAATTTGCGGCGCCGTGGACGGGGCGACCGACGTAGAGAGTGTTGTCGATTTTTTCGATGTCGATGATGGCGTCGATGGGGAGATCGGCAGCAGCGCCGCTGGGCAAGGGGCCATCGAGGGAGATGTAGACGGTGCGTGTTCCGTCCGAAGCGGAGGCGTTGATGCCTGTGACATGACCTTTCACGAGGCCTTTACGCGTATCGATTGTGGCGTTCTGGCTGGGTTTCACATCAGCGGTCTGTGCGACCGGGAGAGATATGCGGGCGGCCAAGTTCGCGGAATCTTCCGCACGGACGAGCGTGCCAAGGCCACGGACTTGCCGGAGCATGGGACCGCGCTTTACGGTGTCGGTCCAGATGGTGTCTTTCTCCACGGTGGGTATGTCGGTGGAGGAGCCCCTTCCACCAATTCCGCTTGAGACGCCACTGCTAACTAACACCCCCGCCAACGCCGCTGCTGATTCCAACGGAAATACCACCGGAAGCGCCGCCAGAAACACCGCCCGCTACGCCGCTCTGGGGAGGATTTTGCGCGGGGCGCGGCGCGGCTTTGAGAGGAAACACCGACACGGCTAGCGCTACGGCCAAGGCGATACAGCAGGAAGTGGCGGTCAACGAAGCAATCAGCCTTGCACGGGACATACGAACCTCCTTTAGCATGAGAGCGACTCGTTCGGGGAGCTGACGCTCTACAAGAAATGGCGGCGCGGGAATGGCGGCGGTCTGGCTGCGGCCGGTCGCAAATGCAAGCAGGGCTTCCAGGTAGGGCTTGCGCTGTTGGGTGAGTCTTATGACTTCGAGATCGACGACTTGCTCGCGCGCGAGGCGGACGCGCGAGATGAGCCAGGCGATGGCGGGATGAAACCAGAACGTGGCGCGAAGAATTTCTTCCGCCAAGTGATGGGCCCAATCGTGACGGCGAACGTGAAGCAGTTCAGGGCAGGCAATCGTGGCCTGGAATTGGGTGTTCATGGATGGGAAACGTTCGGGCAAGAGGACGATGGGAGAAGCGAACCCGAAAGTGACGGGGGAATCGACGGCGGGAGAAAGACGGAATTCGGCGCTGGTGTTCACGCGAGCGCGCATTGCTTCCAGAACGGCGGCGGCTTCCGGGTTTTGAGAGATGGGAGAGGAGGATTGGCGGAGCTGGCGGAGCCGCAGAAGTCCTATCGCGAGGATTGCGAATCGAACGGCGATACCCGCGAGAATTATGGCGGCAAGGATTTGGGCGATGGTTTGGAGACGGGGAAAATTCGAGTGCGAAACCGCGGGGCTGGATGCGGGGAGGACTGCGACGGCTGCGGTATCAGGAGAGAAAACCATTGCGGCGACGCCTGGCTGGCGATGCCAGGGCTGGATGACGGGAAGCAGCAGGCAGAGGGCAAGGAGCGCGCGCCAATAGACAAGAAGTACGCGGGGCTGGCGAATCTGGAGAAGGCGCGGAAGCAATCCGGCGACCAGCACGAGTAGAGCGACCTGGACGCTCCAAAAGAGGAGATTGGAAAACCACAACGGCATGTTCATCGGAGCCTCCGAATCCAGTGGACGTTTCGGGGGAGTTCATTTTGATTCCTCGATCATGCGGGCCATTTTTTGCAGGTCTTTTTCGCGGATGTGGCGGGTTTTGACGAGATGGACGAGGAGCGGCTCGGCGGAACCGTTGAAAACGCGGTCGATGAATTCGCGGAGCATGCCGCCGATGACCTGGTTTTTGGTGTGCGCGGGGCGGTAAAGGAAGGCGCGGTCCTGACGGCGCTTTTTCAAATAGCCCTTGGTTTCGAGGATTTTCATCATGGTCATGACGGTGGTGTAGGCGATTTTGCGGCGCTCGAGGAGCGCTTCGTAGATGTCGCGGACAGTGGCGGAATCGCGCTGCCAGACGAGCTTCATGATTTCGAGTTCCTGGGGAGTGAGAGTGGTGTGCCTGGGTCTCATACTACGGTTTTGTAGTACTAATTAATTCGTATGTCAAGGAAAAAATGGAGGGAGATAAAGAAAGAGGGCACGGCGTGCCGTGCCCCTACGGGTGGCAATTTTACTTTCGGGCGAGGGTTTCGGCGGTGAAGATGGCGAGTTTTTTGAAGAGGGGTTCGGATTGGGATTCTTTTTGGGGGGCGGGGAGGGTTAGGTGATGGTCGATTTCGGATTCGAGGGATTGGAGGTCTTTGGAGGGGGAGATTTGGGCGAGATGGCGGAAGAGGAGTTTGTGAGCTAGTTTGCGGTCCATGACTTCGAGGGCGTCGAGGATTTGGCGGTGGGGAGTGCCTTCCCAGATGGCTAGGATCATGGCTTCGCGGAGCCAGCGTTCGGCGCCGTATTCGGCGAGGACGCCGAGGCCGCCGTGAACTTCCATGGCCCACTTGGCGGTGTCGACGGCAAATTCGGCGGTCCAGTATTTGGCGAGATGGGCGACGAGGCGGAAGAGATGGTAGCGATCGGAGTAGGGCGGGCGCTCCATCCAGACTTCGTTCAAGAGATGGACGGATTCCCAGGCTAGCGCGAAGGCGGAGCGGAGAGTGTGGAGGCGAGCTTCGAATTGATGATGGAGCAGGGGATGTTCGAGGATGGGTTTGCCGAAGGCGACGCGATTCTCGGCGTAGGAAAGGGCATCGGCCATGGCGCGTTGGGCTAAGGCGACGCTGACTACGCTGTTGGCTACGCGGGAGAGATTCAGCACTTCGAGGATGAGATAAATGCCGGAGTCCGCGGAGCCGAGTAGGTGGGCTTCGCTATCGCGCAGCTCGATTTCGCCGGTGGGGACGGAACGGGTGGCGATTTTGTCTTTGAGGCGGCGGATGAAGTAGTTGAGATCGCCATTTTTGTTGTGACGCGGGACGAGGAAGAGGGCCAGGCCGCGGACGCCTGCCGCGGCTCCTTCGGGGCGCGCGGCGACTACGGCTAATTCGGCGTTGGCGTTGCTGGTGAAATATTTGTCGCCGGTCAGTTTCCATGAATCGCCAGCGGGGCGCGCGATGGTTTCGACGGCGGCGCCTAAATCGGAGCCGCCTTTGATTTCGGTCATCCAAGTGGCACCTTGCCAGACGGAATCGTCTTTGCGCGTGAGTTGGGGGAGAAAGCGCGCTTGCAAATCGGCGGAGCCATATTTGGCGAGAGGGACGGCGGTGCCGAGCGAGACGGTGTAGGGGCAGCAGATGCCGGGATCGTGGAAGGAGATGGTGTGCACGAGGAGGTAGGTGGGGAGGAGGGATTTTTCTTCGAGAGCGCGCCAGACGACGCCGGAGCGGTAGCCGCGGCGCAGCATGGTTTGGTATTCGGGGGGATAGAGAATTTCATCGACGCGTTTTCCGTAGCGGTCGAACATGCGAAGCCACGGGGTTCCGGCGCGATCGATGGCGTGGGAAATGGCCCGGCCTTCTTGCTTCCACCAAGTTTCTTCGGCATCGAGAAGAGCGCGGTGCGGAAATTCTGGAAGGTTGCTCTTCAGAAAGCTCAGCGGGGTGCGAAGTGTGTCGAAGGCGGACATGGATTGGCTTCTAGAGCTTGCCCTTGGGCGAAGCTTCGGGAGTTGCGGCGGAGTTGCGAGCGGCGGGATAGAGACCGAGAACGCGGAGATCGCTGGTGGCTTGGCGGACTTCGGCCAGGGCGGATTCGAGTTGAGAAGAAGAGTCGGCTTCTACGTCGATGAAAAACTGATATTCCCAGGGGCGGCCATGAATGGGACGACTTTCAATCTTGAGCAGATTGACGCCGAGGCGGCTGAAGGGCTCCAGAGAGGCGAGCAAGGCGCCGGGACGGTGGGCGAGGCGCAGGGCGATGGACATTTTGTGCGCGTCCGCAGCAGGAGCCAAGGCTTTGGCGGCGGGACGCAGCAGGACAAAACGAGTGAAATTTTCGGTGTCGTCCTGGATGTCGGAGGCGAGGATGATGCCGCCGTAGTGTTCCGCGGCGCGGCGGCTGGCGATGGCTGCGGAAGTTTTGTCGCCGCGGGAGAGGACTTCGCGGACGCTGCCGGCGGTGTCTTCGGCGGGAATGCGCTTGAGATGAGGGTGCGCGACGAAGAAACGTTCGCATTGCGCGAGGGCCATGGGATGGGAGGCGACGGATTTTAGGGAATCGAGGGTCGCGCCGGGGCAGGCGATGAGGCGGTGTTGGATGGGGAGAATGGTTTCCGCGACGATCGCGAGTTGGCTGGCGAGGAGTAGGTCGTAGACGCGGACGACGGAGCCTGCGAGGGAATTTTCGACGGGGGCGAGAAGCGCGTCGGCGGCGCCTTCTTCGATGGAGCGGAAGGCGGAATCAAACGTGGGGCGGGGAACGGGAGTGATGGCGGGGCCGAGAAGTTGAAGAGCGGCTTCTTCGCTGAAGGCCCCGGGCTCGCCCTGGAAGGCGATGCGCATTTGCATTTTAGGCGTGTCTTCAGCGGTCATAATTTGAGTGGCCTCGGTGAGTCGGTGATATTGCGGCGTCACGGGTTGGGCACAGGAAAGACGCGTGTTGCCGCGAGAAACCGCGCCCTATGATGAAATGAAAACGGGGCGTCTGCAAGCTGCGGCGCCGCTGAGATGCCAAGTGGGAGAGCCGCCCGGCGCGGAGCCGAGAAAATCCATCCGAGAAATTGCGCAATGAAATTGCCGATGACATTGAAAATCGTGGCGACGGTCGTGCTGCTGGGTATGGCGGCGTGGCTAGGAACCAGCGAGCACTTTTATAAGTCGGCGCTGCTTTCGATTTTTTTTGGAGTGACGCTGGCCAGCGTGGTGTTGATTCATTTTCGGGTGCGGCCGTCGTGGCAGGATGCGTTGGGCGTGCTCGGCGGGGCGGTTGTGTTCGCTGGGATCGATTTTAGAGTGTTGCATTTCGTGGGCAGTTTAGCGGGGATCGCTTCGTTTCTGGGGATTAGCAGCCTGGCGATTCTTGGGTTGCGCGCGATCTGGTCGAACGGGGCAGAGCAGGCGCGGATTATGGCATTAGCGTTTGTGCCGGCGCTGCTTTTTGTGACATCGGATTGGGGCAGCACGATTTTGCTGGGGTGGACGGAGCGGGCCAACCCGAAAGTGCTGGATCTTTATTTGTTTTCGTTCGATTCCAGTTTGCGAGTACAGATTGCGTTTTTGACGGGGCAGGCATACGCGCTTTGGCCGTGGTTCAGGGCTGCGGGGACGTTCTTTTATATTGGCCTGCCACTGGTTATCGGACTTGTGTACGCGGGGCAACTTTTGCGCGACCGCACGCGAGCTGTTTCCGCGATGATTGCGTTTCTCATTACGGGTCCGGTGGGCGTGCTGTTCTACAACCTTTTGCCCGCTATTGGGCCGATACACATTTTTCTGGGGCAGTTTCCGTGGAAGCCGATTCCCACGGAACAAGCGACGCACCTATTGGTGGAGCCGATCGCCGTGGCGGGCTTGCGGAATTGCATGCCGTCTCTGCACATGAGTTGGGTATTGCTGGCATGGTGGTATTCGCGAGGGCTGTCGGTTTGGGAGCGCGGGATCGCGATGGCGTTTGTGGTGTTCACGGCATTTGCGACGATGGGAACGGGAGAGCACTACTTCATTGATTTGGTGGTGGCGTTTCCGTTTATCGTATTCTTGATGGGACTGTGCGCGCTTGAGTTGCGGTGGAATGACCGTGCGCGGGTGATCGCGGTTCTGTATGGATTGTTGCTGACGCTGGGATGGATCGCGGCGCTTCGGTTTGCACTGCGAGTTTTCTGGATTTCGCCGATTTTGCCATGGATTTGCTGCGTCGCGACGGTGGCATCGGCAATTTTTGTGTGGGGAAGGCTGGAAGCGGCGGTGGATGGCCGCAAGAGCCGAGAAGCCGTTGGCGCAACCCCTGTTCCTGTCACTGTGTCATAAAATCTCCTGAAAAGCCGCGTTTGTAATGCGTTGGGCACGCTGGGAGCCACATTGGCGGTGAGTTTTCGCGCGAAACTTTTCTCGAGCGTATTCCCGGCAATTCGAGGCAAGGTATACTGCGCTTGAGGAGAATCGCGATGAAACTCGAAAGGCCTGAGCCGGGAGAGTACGCGGCTTACTACGAAAAGTATATTGCCCTGGTTCCTGGAAGCGACGTGACGAGCGCGCTGGAGACGCAGCGGATGCAGACGATGCAGCTTTTTGCGGGACGCAGCGAGAGGGACGGGAATTTTCGCTATGCGGCGGACAAGTGGACGGTGAAAGAGGTGATCGGGCACCTCAGCGATTCCGAACGGATTTTTGTGTACCGCGCGTTGCGCATTGCGCGTGGCGACCAAACGCCTCTCTCCGGGTTCGAACAAGATGATTACGTGCGAAGCGGCGGATTTAACGAGCGGCCGCTGGCCAGTCTGGTGGAAGAATTTGCGAACGTGCGAAGCGCGAGCCTTGGATTGTTTCGTTCGCTCAATCGCGAGGCCTGGCTGCGGCGCGGCACGGCTAACAAGAACGAGGTGAGCGTGCGAGCACTGGCGTTCATAACCGCCGGGCACGAACTGCATCACCGGCAAATTCTTGAAGAGCGGTACTTTTCGGCTATCCCGCGCGCCTAAGCCGGCCATCGCGTGCGCGCACGCCGCGGCGCGGCTTCAGCAGAAAATAGAGCAGAATGAGTCTCGAGCCGGGGCAGGTTCCTCGACGCGCAGAAACTCAAGATAGGTGAGGGCCGGGGCCGCGTATCTCTTCTTCATGGGCGCGCCGCAGACGCAGCGCGGATTGTTTCCCTCGAGTGCGCTTCTTGTCTGGACTAAACTTCGCAGTGACATGCAGGATTGCTGCAGTGCCATTGTTCGCCAATGTTCATGATCATGATGCCCGTCCCTCCCTTGAACAGCGCTTGCTGGGATTGCCGAGAAGGCAGCTAAAGCCGGGGCTCACAGTAAGTGGAGTGGGACTATATAGAACGGTAATCAAAAGTCAAGAGAAAGATTCCTGTAGATAGAAGATACGCTATCGATAACTATGTTACCTCCGAGGGCGCGTGTCCGCGTGCCAGGCGACCCGGGGTTCCGCGCTGACCGCCCACCAGGAGGCCGGAGGGGCGGTGGAAGGTCGTTAAAGGCTGGCCAGAGGAGGCAGGAATGAGGAAGTCTGGGCGACGTTGACGCAAGCCAGCGACGGATGTTATAAAATACTGTTCAAGTAGGCAGCGTCAGGCCCACCGTAGAGCCCCTTCCCGGGTAGGGGGCGCGGCGCGGCTGCCAAAACGGTGGCCGGTCCGAGGCCCCCGAAGCGAGTTTTAGGCTACACAACTCAATGCAAGAAATTGTTCACCAACTGGGAGAACTCTTCCTTCAGGCTGTGCCTACAGTCCTCGTCATCCTCCTTTTTTACTTCATCTTGCGGGCGATTTTCTTTAAGCCGCTGCTTGCCACCATGGCGGAGCGGGATGCCCGCACGGTAGGCGCGCAGAAGGCGGCTGCGGCGGCCCAGGCTGCGGCGGTGGAGAAGGCTAAACAGTACGAAGACGCTTTGAAGCAGGCGCGAACCAAGGTGTACGCGGAGCAGGAAGACGCACGGAAGAAGGTGCTCGATGAACGCGCCGCGCTGGTCAAAGAGGCGCGCGTCACGGCTGCCGCGCAGGTTACCGCCGGCAAGGAGCGGATCGCCGGGGAGGTGGCCGCAGCGCGACGCCAGATCGAGAGTACGGTGGCTGAGCTTTCCTTTGATATTACGCGGCGCATCCTGAAGACGCCGCCCCGTCCCGGCAGCCCGGCAAGAGAGGCGCGATGAATAAACAGAACCGGAGGATCGGGCATCGCTATGTTATCGGGAATATTTTGTTGGTCTTCCTCTGCGTTGCGTTGCGTGCGCATGCGGCCGAAGAAGGCGGGAATTCCGCGACGGAACGCGCCAATGAACTCTTCAAGTGGATCAACTTCGCGATTGTGGCGGCGGTCCTGATTTGGGTTTTTGCGAAGAAATTGCCCGCGGTGTTCCGCGGGAACGCCGAGAAAATCAGTTCCGCGATTACCAAGGCGACGGCCGCGAAAGAAGAAGCGGAGCGGCAGGTGCGTGAAGCGGAAGCCAAGCTAGCCAACCTGCAGCGGGAGATTTCAGCACTCGAGGCGACTGCGAGACGCGAAGCCATCGAGGAAGGCGAGCGGATTCGCGCACTGGCACAGAACGACGCGAAAAAAGTTGGTATTGCGGCTCAGGCAGAAATCGAGGCAGCGGAACGCGCTGCGCGCCTGGAACTGAAAGCACTGGCGGCCTCGCTCGCCGTGGAAGGAGCGGAATCGCTTCTCGCGAAACAGCTCACGCCCGCGGCCCAGGAGACGCTCCTGGACACATTCGTAAAAAGTCTTGAAGGAAGGCCGAATTGAAGTCCGCCAGCCTACAATACGCAAACGCACTGGCCGACGTGGCGCTCGCACAGGGCGCGGCCGATGCGGCGCTCAAGCAATTGAATGATGTTGCCGCTGCCTTTGCGACTTCGGGCGAGCTGCGAAATGTGCTTGCTAGTCCCGCCGTGCCGCGAGAAGCGAAGCATGGCGTGATTGAAAAGATCGCCGCACGCGCCGGCGCAGGAAAGATTATTCGCAATTTTCTTTTTGTCATCGCGGACCACCAGCGGACGCACATCCTGCCGGAAATCGTCGTGGCGTTTGAAGGGGTCATCCGGCAGCGGCAGGGCGTTGCCGAGGCTGAGATTTCCTCCGCTGTGGAGTTGAGCGCCGCGCAGAAAAAGAAGTTTGCACAAACACTCGAGCGTATCACTGGCAAAAAAATCGAGGCGAAGTATTCGCTGGATCCAACTTTGCTGGGTGGCGCGGTTGTGCGCGTTGGCGACACGATTTATGACGGTTCGGTGCGCAGCAGCTTGAACGAAATGCGCGCGCGGCTCGCGGCAGAATAGCGGAATAGAGGTCAGGAGCAGGCATGGCGAATATCAAGGCAGACGAAATCAGCAAGATTCTGCGCGAGCAGATCGAGAACTACGAACAGACCGTTTCGGTCGACGAAGTCGGCGCGATTATCAGCGTCGGCGACGGTATCGCTCGCGTGCACGGCCTCGAAAAGGTGATGGCCGGCGAGATGCTCGCTTTTCCGAAAAACATTTTTGGCATTGCGCTCAACCTCGAAGAGGAAGAAGTCGGCGTCGTACTTCTCGGCGAGTCTTCGGAATTGAAAGAGGGCGACGTCGTCAAGCGCACCAACACGATTATGTCCGTTCCTGTGGGCGATGCTCTGGTCGGGCGCGTGGTCAATCCCCTTGGAGAGCCCCTGGACGGAAAAGGGCCCATCGTCTCGAAGCAGCGCAACCCTCTTGAACGGCTAGCCCCCGGCGTGCTCGACCGCCAGCCAGTTCGCGAGCCGCTGCAGACGGGTATCAAGGCCATCGACGCCATGATTCCCATCGGCCGCGGCCAGCGCGAGTTGATCATCGGCGACCGGCAGACCGGAAAGACGGCGGTCATCCTTGACAGCATCATTAATCAAAAGGGTGGCGACGTTATCTGCATTTACTGCGGCATCGGGCAAAAACGATCGACGATTGCCCAGGTTGTGAAGACACTCACCGACGCGGGAGCGATGGATTACACCATCATCGTGGCATCCAGCGCGGCGGAACCCGCTTCGCTGCAATACATCGCGCCCTACGCCGCGTGCGCCATGGGAGAATATTTCCGAGACAACAAGCGGCATGCTGTGGCGTTCTACGATGACCTCTCGAAACACGCGCAAGCCTATCGCGAAATCTCATTGTTGCTGCGCCGTCCCCCAGGTCGCGAAGCGTTTCCTGGCGACGTGTTTTATCTCCACTCGCGCCTGCTGGAGCGCGCCGCGAAGCTCAACGACAAGCTGGGCGCCGGCTCGCTCACCGCGCTTCCTGTGATTGAGACGCAGGCTGGCGACGTTTCCGCTTACATTCCGACGAACGTGATTTCCATTACAGACGGGCAGATTTATCTCGAAGCTGACCTGTTCAACGGAGGCATTCGTCCAGCCATTAACGTGGGAATCAGCGTCAGCCGCGTCGGCGGCAACGCGCAGATCAAGGCTATGCGCCAGGTGGCTGGTACGCTGCGCTTGGACATGGCGCAATATCGCGAACTCGCCGCTTTCGCACAGTTCGGGTCCGATCAGCTCGATAAGGTTACGCAAGCGCAGCTCGCCCGCGGCCAGCGGCTTACGGAAATCCTGAAGCAGGATCAGTACGTGCCGCTTTCCGTGGAAAAACAGGTGCTCAGCATCTTCGTTGCAACGAGCGGTGCAATGGACAGCGTGGCCGTCACCGATGTTCGTCGTTTCGAGCGTGAATTTTTACAATTCGCCGAGACGAACTATCCTTCGTTGTTGAAGAACATCGCGACGAAAAAAGCTCTGGATGACGGGATCAAGGCCGAAATTAAGACGGCTATTGACGGCTTCAAAGAACGCTTCACCGCTTCCGCTGCGGTTGCGGCCGCAAGCTAACGTAACGACGAACATGGCCACACTTCTCGATTTCCGGCGCCGCATCCGCTCGGTGAAGAATACCCAGCAGATTACCCGCGCGATGAAGTTTGTCGCGGCGGCTCGGTTGCGCCGCGCGCAGGAAGCCGCGTTGGCGGCGCGGGCCTATGCCAAGGAACTCGCGCGCGTCTTGCGAAGTATCATGTCGCGTATCGATCAGCCCGAGCATCCGCTCCTGGCGTATCGTCCGGAAGAGAAAATTCTTGTCATTGTCCTGACGGGTGAACGTGGCCTTGCCGGAGCGTTCAACTCCAACATTTTGCGCAAAGCAAATGAGCTATATCGGGCCATTAAAGGCAAAAAGGTCTCCGTGATTCCCGTCGGTAAGAAGGGCCGGGATGCGCTGAGGAAGGCGGGATTTTCTTTCGCCGCCGAATACATCAACGTGCTTGCGCGTGTCAATTTTGGAACCGCGCGGGACATCGCCACCGTGGTGACTGACCTTTACACCAAGGAAGAAGTAGATTCGGTGTACATCGTCTTCAGCGAATTCAAGACGGTGATGACGCCAAACCTGGTTCAGGAAAAGCTTCTGCCTGTGGAACCGATGAGTGCCGACGAAGAACCGGCCTCCGAAAAGGCCTCGGCGCAGGTGGATTATATTTACGAGCAGCCCAAGGAACAATTGCTCGATAAGCTGCTGCCGCGCTACATCGAGACGCAGATTCTCCGCGCCATGCTGGAATCGTCCGCCGCCGAGCATGCCGCGCGGATGACGGCCATGGAATCGGCTACGAAAAATGCGGGTGACGTGATCGAAGCGCTCACGTTGCACATGAACAAGGTGCGGCAGGCAGCCATCACGAAAGAGATCATTGAAATTGTCAGCGGAGCATCATCGACCGCGTAGGAGAAGGCATGGCAGAGAAATACGCAGCCGTCGGGCATATCGTGCAGATCATTGGGCCGGTGCTCGACATCCAATTTGAAGCGGGGCATTTGCCCTCGATTTACAACGCGGTGCGGATTACCAGCGAAGGATTTAGCGTTCCCGAACCGATCGACGTCACCGCCGAAGTGCAGCAGCACCTGGGCGAAGGCCGCGTGCGCGCGGTCGCCATGGAGCCGACGGAGGGTTTGGTTCGCGGTATGAAAGCGTTCGACACCGGCGCGGGCATAACCGTTCCCGTTGGACGTCCGACGCTTGGCCGCGTAATGAATGTGCTCGGCAAGCCTGTGGATCAGTTGGGGCCACTGACGAGCAAAACGAACTATCCGATTCACAGGCCGGCGCCATTGCTGTCTGACCAGTCGACCACTCTCGAAATGTTTGAGACCGGGATCAAGGTCATCGATTTGATTCAGCCGTTTCTGAAGGGCGGAAAAATCGGGTTATTCGGCGGCGCGGGCGTTGGCAAGACAGTTTTGATTCAGGAGTTGATCAACAACGTCGCGATGCAGCACGGCGGCGTGTCTGTTTTCGCGGGTGTCGGCGAGCGTACGCGTGAAGGAAATGACCTTTGGCTGGAATTCCAGGAAGCCGGCGTCGTCGTTCCCGGAAATTCGGAGAAGTCACGCGCGGCCTTGATTTACGGGCAGATGACGGAACCGCCCGGCGCGCGTCTCCGCGTTGGCCTCACCGGCCTTACGGTTGCGGAATATTTCCGCGACGAGGAACATCTCGACGTTCTTCTGTTCATCGACAACATTTTCCGTTTCGTCCAGGCGGGTTCGGAAGTATCGGCGCTGCTCGGCCGCATGCCTTCCGCCGTCGGTTACCAGCCAAACCTCAACACCGAAATCGGCGAACTGCAGGAACGCATCACTTCTACGAAGTCCGGCTCGATTACTTCCGTGCAAGCCATTTACGTGCCCGCCGACGACTACACGGACCCGGCTCCAGCGGCGACGTTTACGCACCTGGACGCCACCACGAACCTGAGCCGGCAAATCGTCGAGCGTGGTATCTACCCAGCCGTCGATCCGCTTGCCAGCTACTCGCGGATTCTCGATCCGCGCATCGTCGGCGCGGAGCACTATGCGGTTGCGCGCGGCGTGAAGTCGATTCTCCAGCGCTACAAGGATTTGCAGGACATCATCGCCATTCTCGGTATCGAGGAACTTTCGGACGAGGACAAGCGCACCGTGGCCCGCGCGCGCAAAATTGAAAAATTCCTTTCGCAGCCCATGTTCGTGGCGGCGCAGTTCACCGGTCTCGAAGGCAAGTACGTCAAGATTGCCGATACTGTGCGCAGCTTCAAGGAAATCGTCGAAGGCAAGTATGACGATATTCCGGAGCAGGCGTTCTATATGGTGGGCACAATCGATGAAGCCCTCGCGAAGGCCGAGAAGATGAAAGCGAACGCTTAGAAACGAAAATGATTCCAGACTCCATCGAGCTGATCATCGTCACGCCGGAGAAGCAGTTGCTGCGCGAAAGCGTCGTCGATGTCGCGTTACCGGGCGCGCAAGGTGAACTCGGTATATTGCCGGGCCACGCGCCGCTGATGTCGGAACTCGGCATCGGCGAGTTGTCCTATCGCGGAGCCTCCGGAAACGCCAGTGGCGTTCTCGCGGTTATTCGCGGGTTCGTGGAAGTTTTGGGTGACCGCGTCACCGTTCTCGCGGAGACTGCCGAGCGGGCTGCGGAGATCGACCTTGCCCGCGCCGAAGCCGCGAAAGCTCGCGCGGAACAGCGGCTGGCTACCGGCGACCCGAATATCGATCTGGACCGCGCCTCTATCGCCCTTCAGCGCGCTCTCATTCGCATCCAGGTCGCTCGCAAATATCATGGGGCTCCTGTCGAGGCGCGCTGATCGACGGCATTCCTCGCTCGGCACAGCCTTCTCGTTACTGCTGCGACGTCGACCTGTGTCCCGCATGTAATGAGGTTGGATGCCTTTGATGGAAACCCTGACGATGTACACCACTCCCTGGTGCCCGGACTGCCGGCGCGCTAAAACTTTCTTGAGAGAGCGAGGCGTGGAATTTCGCGAAGTCGATATCGAAAAAGATCCTTCCGCGGAAGAAGTGGTGCTCAAAGCCAACGATGGCCGACGGAAGGTACCAACAATGGAAATCGGCGGGCGGTATTTTGCGTGCAGTCCGTTTGACGCGGAAGAACTGGCGGAGAATCTCAATATTCCGCTAAATCCCTAGTTTTAACGAGTCTCTCTTCGGAAGGGCAAAAGACGTTGTACCTGCTGTGTGATGCCTAGTCTACAGCCGTTCCACGAACCCAAACATTCGTCAGACACAATCCTTCATCCAGCAAAACGATATCGGCATCCGCCCCGGTCCGTAGCGCGCCTTTCTTGAATTCAATTCCCAGCAGTGTTGCGGGATTCAAGGTCAGCATCCGCACGGCGTTGGCCAAGGGAGTGCCCAGCCCAACAATGTTTCGCAACGCCCGATCCAGTGTCAGTGTACTACCCGCAAGCTTCCCCTCGGAGTTTCGGCAGATCCCGCCGCTGACGGTTACTTCCAGTTTCCCGAGCATGTACTTCCCGTCGGGCATTCCCGTGGCCGAGACGCCGTCGCTGATGAGGATGGTGCGCTCGGGCCCTTTTGCCTGCAGCAGGACTTTCATGGCTGCTTCGTCGACATGCACTCCGTCGGCGATCAGCTCCGCCGTCACTTCCGGCGACGTAAACACCGCGCCAATCACTCCGCTGTCGCGGTGCGAAAAGGGGCGCATGGCGTTGTAGACGTGCACGGCGTGCCGTACGCCGTGTGCAATCGCCGCGCGCGTTTGCTCGTACGTCGCATCCGTATGGCCAACGGCTACGACCATGCCCGCTTTCCGTGCCGCGTCGATGCAGGGCATGGCCCCGAGCAATTCCGGCGCGAGCGTTAAGATCTGGGCGTTGCCCGCGGCGGCTTGCAGAAATTTGTCCAGCAGTTCCGCTGATGGAAGTTGCAGCCACTCTGGCGGATGAACTCCTCGCCGCGCGGGGCTGAGAAACGGGCCTTCAAAATGAATGCCCAGGACTTCAGCTCGTGCATCGTCTGTTTCATGCTGTTGCGAAATATAGCGGGCGATGCCTTCGACGCTTCGAATCGTGTCGTCTGGACTCGCCGTCACGGTGGTGGCCACGAATGACGTTGTGCCGTGACGCGCCACTGTCCTCGTCACCCCAGCAAGCGCTTCCTCGTTGCCTTCCATCACATCGCGTCCACCAGCGCCGTGGATATGCACATCCACGAAGCCGGGAATGGCGACCTTATCGGTTGCGGAAATCTCCACCGCACCGTTGGGCGCACTCATGCCTGCGCGGAGTCCCAGGTCCTCGATCACCCCGTCGCGGATCAGGATGCCTGCGTCAATTATTTCAGCCGTGGGAGTCAAGACTCGTCCGGCATGTAAGAGAGTAGTGCTCATAAGTCAGGACTTCATCGTAGCGGAATCCATGGATCTTTCAAAAAACAAAACGGGCGAAGCTGAAGCTCCGCCCGTCAAATAAAAGTTGTGGGAAGCGCTTATTTGCCGCCTGCAGCCACCATTTCGATGCTATCCAGCTTGAGTGTCTCGCCGTCTACCGTACCTTTCACGGTGACATGATGTCCGGCGTGCGCCGCCACTTTATCCTGCGCGTCTACAACGTAGACTTTTTTGTCTGCGTCATTGACGAACACATATTTAGCGCCGCCCTTAACGCAACGCGTCGTGCACTCGCCGGCTTTATCGTTTGCGCCTTTTGCGCCGCAGTTGCTGTCCGAAATATAGCCGGTCCAGGTGCCGTCCGCGGCCATGGTTAATGCTGCCGCAAAGAGTGTTGCCGCCATCACTGCTGAGAATCTTAGCTTCATTGCTTTCCCCCTCCAGAAAATCCACTGCATCTAAAGATAGGCCGGGATACCTTTAGCTTGGCACAACCTGCGTCCTCCGTCTACTGATACCGCTGTCATTGCTGTCACTGATACCGCTGTCATCCCAGGGGAGCGGGGGGGCCAGCATGGCAGCGCGAAAAAAGAGGGAGAGTTTTCTGGAACTCTCCCTCTGGCTCTACTCTCTCAAAGACTTGAAACTGGGTTATCTCGTGAAACGCTTTATTGGCCCGAGCTGGAATTGCTGGCTGCTGTAGCCTCCTGCGCTTTCGGAACGCTCAGGTAACCCGAAGCTGTCGTCTTGGAGACTTTGTTGACGACGAGTTCGAGCGCCGCGCGGGTTCCGCCCGTGTAGAAGAAAATCGGCTCGTTTACGGACCGGTTCTTCTTCTCGAAAGTCTTGTCGTCCGCCAGCACGTTGATCGTGTATTGGTTCTTCTTGGTGTTGGTGTCCTTCAGCTCGACCTGGATGTTACCGACCTTCTGGTTGCCGCCCTTGCGCGTCACGGTAAATTCAAAGTAATCGCGCTGTCCCATCCGGCGAAGCTGGTCGATTTCGTCATGATTGCGCGCGATGAGAGTGCCCATCTCGCTGCGGGCCATCTGAAGATTGTTTTTCTGGGCGTCCAGATCACTCTTAACGCCGGAGACGTCGCCATTGAGTTTGTTGACGTCATCGGCGTTGGCCTTGGTGGCCAGTTCCGCTTTTACGGAAGTCGCCAGACCATCTACTTTCTGATCCACAGCGGCGGTGGCGTTCTTGTTCTGCTTGCGCGCAGCGATCAGCTCACCTTGCGTCAGGTTCAGCTTGTCAGTGACCACCCTCAAGTCGCTCTGCAATGCCTGGTTGACTTCGTCCTCTTTCGCCAGCCGTTGGGCCAGCGCGTCGTTCGCCTGCTTTACCGAGGCCTGGGTCGATTGCTCGATGCCCTTTGCTTGATTCAGCGCGCTCCAGCCGACTCCCAAGCCGAGCAACGAAATTCCACCCAACACGGCGACCGCCAAGCCCACCCATCGTGGGGTTCCGGTCGTGGTGTGGTTAATGGGATCCTGAAACTCACTCATAAACTTCGTCTCCTTTGGGGTTTTCCCCCTGCGCATCGGGAGAGGTGCATCCTTCGCGCCAAATGGGCGGAAATGGGGCAGAGACCAATAACCCGCGTGGATGCAAAGGCTTGAGGAGGAGAAGAGGGAAAGGGAGGGCTAGTTTTATACGTACTAGTACTAGTAAAGATTACGCTGTTCTCTTTTCTGCTGTAAATTTTGCGTTTTCCGGAGGGCGACCGTCGATTCGAGATTCTGGGTGCTTGCGGAGATTAACGGAAATGGGTGGGGTAATTTCCTTGGCAGTAAGCCATTGTAAAACAATAAGTTACGGGGAGTTGATCAGGCCGCCTGAGGGGCGGGCTCTTCATCAGTCCCTTTAGCGGGGGTGAAATAGCGGTCCAGGGTGCTCATGGCCGCGTCCAGAACCATATGGCAATCCGTGCAGGAGTCCAAGTGCCGCTTGATTTCGATCGCCACTGGAGGCGAGAGTCTTCCCTCTAAGTACCAACAAATCAAATGGATAGTGTCGCGACAGCTCATAACTGCGGTCCCCCCGTGGCCCCGCGCCGATGACCGGCTCGCCCTAACATAGTGCATTTGATTCGCCAAATACCCGAGTGGAGGTGTAGTTTTTAACTCTTTACTTTTCTATGGTTTGGAAAACGGAAGAATCGCTATAGGAGCTATACCCTGACTTCTGACGGGAAAGATTACGCAGCCAATTCGACATTCAGGTAAGCGCGCGCACCTAAAGTTGCGAATTTAGCGTTTTGGAACCACAGTCATCTCTCGGAGGGCCTCAATCCGCTTTTCCAGCGGAGGATGGGTGCTGAAGAGTGCAGAGGCACCGCCCATACCAAACATAGGCTTTACGATGCACAAGGACGAGGTCGTCTGCGAAATCGACGATGTGGGGATCCGTTGATTGTACGTCCCGAGCTTTTGCAGGGCGCTTATTAAGCCGAACTGATTGCCGACCATGCGAGCTCCGGTTGCGTCTGCCGCGTACTCCCGCTGCCGGGAGAGTGCGAGTTGCAACAGCATCGCCGCGAACGGAGCGAGGATCATGAGAGCAAGCTCGACAATAACATTGCGCTCCCGGTCTTCGCCGTCGCCTCCACCGAACCACATCCCCCAGTGCGCGATCCAGGTGATTGCACCGGCAAGCGTGGCCGCGACGGAGCTGATCAAAATGTCGTAATTGCGCACATGCGACAGCTCGTGAGCGATGACGCCCTCGAGTTCCTCGTCGTTCATCAATTCGAGCAATCCCTGCGTCACCGCGACGGAGGCATGGCTTGGATTTCTTCCGGTGGCAAATGCGTTTGGCGCCTGGTCGGGTACCACATACAGTTTCGGCACCGGAATATTTGCCTTACCAGCCAGGCGTTCCATCACCGCATAGAGCCGCGGCAATTGCTCTCGTGTCACCGGTTTGGCCCCGCTGGACATCAGTGCAATCTTGTCGGAAAAAAAGTAGGCAAAGGCATTCGTGCAAATGGCAATTCCCAGCGCGATGGTCATGCCGTTGCGCCCGCCGAGCAGTGAGCCCACTAGCATCAGGCAGATCGTCAGTGTTACCAGCACAAATGTTGTTCGAAGAACTCTCATAATGATCCTTTACTACTCTATACGCTCTGCGCTCGGAAATGGAGAGCGGAAAGCGCCAGCGAGCTTCCGCCCTCGTTCCATTAGATTCCAGCCGCTGCCGCCGGTTGTTTCGTTTTCGAGCGTCCGAAGCGCATCAGGTCTTTATGGCCATCGCGATCTACGCGAATGTGATCGCCTGGCAAGACCTTTCCTTCCAGAATTTGCAACGCCAGCGGATCTTGAATCATGCGTTGAATGGTGCGCCGAAGGGGCCGCGCGCCGTACGCCGGGTCGTAACCTTCCCGCAGCAGCAGCTCTTCCGCCGCTGGTGTTAACGCCAGCGTGATTTGCCGTTCCGCCAGAAGCTTTTCTACGTTCTTCAGCAGCAGCCCAACGATGCGAGCAAGCTGTTCTTTGCCCAACGGATTGAAAATGACAATCTCGTCGATGCGGTTGATGAACTCTGGCCGAAACGCCGCGCGCAGCGCTTCCATGGCTTCTTTTCGCGCGAGTTCCGGATCTTTGTGCGAAAGCTCGAAGATCGCCGAGGAGCCCACGTTGCTGGTCATCACCATCACGGTGTTGCGGAAGTCCACTGTGCGGCCCTTGCCGTCGGTCAGCCGGCCGTCTTCGAGAATTTGCAGCAGTACATTGAAGACATCGGGATGTGCCTTTTCAATTTCGTCGAACAACACGACCGAATAGGGATGCCTGCGCACCTGTTCGGTCAGCTGTCCACCTTCTTCGTAGCCGACATAGCCGGGAGGGGCGCCGATGAGCCGAGAGACGCTGTGCTTCTCCATGTACTCGCTCATGTCGATGCGGATCATCAACTTTTCGTCGTCGAAGAGAAATTCCGCCAGCGCCCGCGCCAGCTCGGTTTTCCCGACGCCTGTCGGTCCGAGGAAAATAAACGACCCGATCGGCCGTTTTGCTTCGGACAATCCAGCGCGGCTTCGCCGCACAGCGTTCGCGACGCGTCCCAGCGCTTCCTCTTGCCCAACCACGCGATGCCGCAGCCGTTCTTCCATGTGCACGAGCTTCTGCGCTTCGCCTTCCAATAGACGACCCGCGGGAATTCCCGTCCATTTGCTGACGAGTTTCGCGATGTCTTCTTCGTCGACTTCTTCCTTGAGCATCGGGGAATCTTTTTGCACCGAAGCGAAGCGCTCTTCCGCTTTCTTCAGCTCCTGTTCGGCGGCCGCGATTTTGCCATAGCGAATTTCGGCTACTTTCGCCAGTTCCCCGGCGCGTTCGAATTTTTGTTCTTCGGCTTTGAGCTGCTCGATCTGTTCTTTCAGCTTGCGGATTTTTCCAATGGCGTCTTTCTCCGCTTGCCAGCGTGCCTTCCGCCCGCTCGAGTCTTCTTTCAATTTCGCCAGCTCTTTGTCGATCTGGTTGCGCCGCTCTTTCGAATGCGCGTCTGTCTCTTTCAGCAGCGACTGCCGTTCGATTTCCAGTTGCAGAATGCGGCGCTCAATTTCATCAATTTCGACGGGAAGGGAATCGATCTGCATGCGAAGACTCGCCGCCGATTCGTCGATCAGGTCAATGGCTTTGTCCGGCAGGAATCGGTCGGAAATGTAGCGGTGGGACAGCGTGGCCGCCGCTAATATCGCTGCGTCCTTGATGCGCACGCCGTGATGAACCTCGTAGCGCTCTTTAAGACCACGCAGAATCGCAATCGTGTCTTCGACGGTCGGCTCGCTGACCAGCACCGGCTGGAATCGCCGCTCCAGCGCCGGGTCCTTCTCGATGTACTTTTTGTATTCATTCAGAGTGGTTGCGCCAATCGCGCGCAGTTCGCCTCGCGCCAGCGCCGGCTTCAATATGTTTGAGGCATCCATCGAGCCTTCCGCCGCGCCCGCGCCCACAAGCGTATGAAGCTCGTCGATAAACAGAATAATCTGACCCTCCGCCTCCGTAATCTCTTTCAAAACAGCCTTTAACCGCTCTTCAAATTCGCCGCGGAATTTTGCGCCGGCCACCAGTGCCGCTAGATCGAGCGCCACAAGCCGTTTGGTCTTCAGCACGTCGGGCACATCGCCGGAAACAATGCGCTGCGCGAGCCCCTCCACGATGGCCGTTTTGCCCACGCCCGGTTCGCCAATCAGCACTGGATTGTTCTTCGTGCGTCGAGCCAGGATCTGCATGACACGGCGGATTTCTTCGTCGCGCCCAATCACCGGATCGAGTTTGCCGCGCCGCGCAAGCTCCGTCAGGTCACGCGCATATTTCTCCAGGGACGCATACGTCCCCTCCGGATTTTGCGAGGTCACTCGTTGCGACCCGCGCACACTGGTGAGCGCCTGCAGGATTGCTTCATGGGTAGCACCCTGACGCTTCAACAACTGCCCAGCCGGATCACGTTCTTCCCCGGCTAATGCTAGGAAAAGATGCTCCGTCGAAACGTACTCGTCCTTGAATCTCTCTGCCTCAGCAAACGCGCGCTCCAGAACACTGTTCAGCGGCTTGCCCAGGTGTTGCTGCGCAAAGCCCTGCACTTTCGGCAAGCGTGCTATCTCGCGCTCAATCTCTTGCGTTAACGCCTCGCTTCGGATTCCCAGCCGCGCCAGCAGCGGAGGCACCACGCCGTCCGTCTGCGACACCAATGCCTCGAGCAGGTGCACTGGCTCAATCTGTTGATTCTCGTGGCGAGCCGCCACGTCGTTCGCTTGTTGCAGCGCTTCCTGCGCTTTCACAGTCATCTTGTCAAATCTCAGCATTTTCTACCTCGCTTCTAATTCTTGTTTCTCAACAAAAAGGGGGCCGGCTCACGAGCCAGCCCCTTCCTATCACACCAATGTTGCTGGCTTACTTCGCTCCAGCGGCAGCCGCCGCAACCGCCGGCGTCCCCACGTTTACCTTGATCTGTTTCGGTTTCGCTTCCTCTCGTTTCGGAATCGTAAGTGTCAGAACACCATTTTGGTAGTCGGCTTTGATCGCTTCCGAGTTCACGGTGTTGGCCAGCGAGAAGCTCCGGCTGAACGAGCCATAGGCGCGTTCCACGCGCAGATAGTTCTCCTCGTTTACCTTCTTCTCGAATTTACGCTCGCCGCGGATCGTCAGAAGGTTGTTCTCCACGCGGATATCCAGCTCCTTCGGATCCACTTCGGGCAGGTCGGCCTTCACGACCAACTCGTGCTCGGTCTCGTAAATGTCGACTGCAGGCGCCCAACTCGTGAGGTTGGATTCCTCACCAGAGTGCTCCAGCACATTACCAAACAAACGATTTACTTGCTCCTGCAGGGTAGCAGCCCCGCGGAAAGGTTCCCAACGGTTTAGGGTAGTTCTCATTGTTCGATCTCCTGATAAACTTACAGCACAAGAATAATATAATATGAGTGTCTCACTGTCAAGTATATTATAAACTCCTCTCAAGTCTACGATAAACGTCTTAAATACAGTAACATGCAAAGACTTTATTGTTCTGTCTTGGAAAGGAGGATATGCAAGTTGGTTGCTTCCTTCGTTCCCTATTCTGCGGCTTTCCCGTTCTCTCCCGGCTTCGGATGCTGCTAGACTCCCACTTGATGCGCCTTGATGATTTCGATTACAGCCTGCTGCCTGCCCAAATAGCCCAGCGCCCCCTCGACCGCCGTGATGCTTCTCGGCTGCTCGAGCTATCGCGCTCTAAAGGCATTCTCCATGATCGCCTGTTCAGCGATCTTCCCGACCTGCTTCGCGGCGATGAACTGCTCGTCCTGAATAACACGCGGGTCATTCCTGCTCGTCTGTTTGGCCGTCGCGCTGGGGTCCACGCTCAACCTCCTTCGCGCAGCACACGCCGCGAACATCTCACAGGGAAGGTGGAGATCTTTCTCAGCCGCCAATACGATCCGCAAACCTGGGAAGCTTTAGTCCGACCAGGCCGCAAAATGCAAACCGGTGAACGCGTCTTATTTGGAGAAGGAGAACTTGAAGCCGAGGTGATTTCGCGCGGGGAGTTGGGGCTGCGCACTTTGCGCTTTGTTTCACGTGACACGCACAGCGTTTCGGAAAATCTAGAGCGGTTGGGGCATGTACCTCTGCCGCCCTACATCCATCGCACCGACGAAGGCTCCGACCGCGAGCGGTATCAGACGGTCTTCGCCAAACAGCCAGGCGCGATCGCCGCTCCCACCGCGGGACTGCATTTCACGCCGGAAATTCTGGAAAAGATTCGCGCACGCGGGGTGGAGATCTGCGAGGTGACACTGGAAGTCGGCCTTGGCACGTTTCAGCCGGTGCACACAGAGACACTGGAAGCTCACGTGATGCACGCCGAGTCCTACGAAATTGCGCTGGAGAGCGCGCAGCGCATTAAAGAAGCTCGCGCTGCGAGCCGCCCCATTCTTGCCGTGGGCACCACCGTCGTTCGAGCACTCGAAGCCGCAGCCCTTCGGGCAATCGAGGCCGGCGGCGGCGAGTTATTACTTCCCGGAAAGGCCGAAGCTCGTCTTTTCATTTATCCTGGATTTTCATTCCGCGTGGTAGACGCGCTGCTGACAAATTTTCATCTTCCGCGCTCGACATTGCTGGCGCTGGTGTGCGCATTTGCCCGGCGCGAACATGTGCTCGCCGCGTACTTCCACGCCGTGCAAGCAGGCTACCGCTTTTACAGCTATGGGGACTGCATGTTGATTCGCTGAAGTTCGTTACAGGGTTTTTTCGGAAGAAAAGACTTTTTGCGGCCGCCTGCAAAACCAAAGTAACCGCTGTATCGCTTCCGCCAAGGCCGTAGACGGCTCCTGCCATTTCAGAACTTGTCCCGAAATAAGTACGAAAAGGGAGGCCGCGGTTGCGAACAGCCTCCCTCTCGTCCATTCGAAAGGAGTCACAGAAACTCCTCGCTTACTCGTTGAATACAAAAACGCGAGTCTGCCCCGAGAAGCGAACTTCCTTGACTTGGCCGTTTTCGCCGATCAGCACGGAATCATTCGAAGACTTCGAGGCGCGATCTTCCCAGCGGCCTTCGCTCTCCGCGATGGTCTGTTTTCCCTTCTGGACGGTCGCTTTGTTTCCGTCGATCAGCAGGCGATATTCCCCTGCTTGCAGATCAGCTTTGCCGATCTTTGCCGACTGGGCGATGTTGATGGTCTTGGCGAACGGTTTTGCGAGGAGTGGCACCGTCGATACCAAAGCGGCTGCCAGCGCTACACTGCGGAGAATCGAATTGAATTTCATGCGTGTCAACTTCCTTTCCGTCAGGATCGAGTCAGCCTTATTACTGCTGGCGCAAGCGTAACGAGCGGAACAGAGTGTTGACACGCGTGCCCGGGGCGAGTAGTCTCACCCGCAAGACACCTCGTTCTTCCTGGACTAACGGCCGGAAAGACTGCGTGTCATCGCCCCGCGGCTGCCACCGCGGGGTTTTTCTTGTAATTCCTCTGGCTTGCCTGCGCAGCTCTACCGGCTGCACTTGTATAGACGAACCCGCCCCCGCGAATGTTTCGCCGCCCATCATTTTTTCTTCTGGAATCTTGCTGATTATTTGCTTTGTTGCGCATTAATAACTTTTTCCCGGTAATGGTACATGTTCACATTTGTAAAATTTCCATAAATATTTTCAATTTCCTAGGAACCTTTTCCGCTCTCTTCCGTCTCCTCTCTTTACTCTTCCGCAATTCTGCCCGCATAACGTGCATCGTCTCCCCGCTTCATCTATACTCAATGACATTTTGCGGATGGCATGAATGCGCATTCTTGTTCTTAGCGATCTTCACGCAAACGCTACAGCTTTCGCCGCTGCTCTCGATGCTGCAGACGGCCGCTGGGACGTTTCCGTGTGTCTGGGAGACGTCGTCGGATACGGGCCCGACCCTCATGAAGTGGTCGCTCGTCTTCGCGAGCTGGGCACGCAGACCATCCGCGGGAATCACGACAAAGCCGTCGCAGGGCTCATGGATACCACCGATTTTAATCCCGTGGCGAAAGCCGCGGTGGATTGGACTCGCGCGCAATTGAATGCCGAAGATCTCGCCTGGCTTTCCGAGTTGCCTCACGGACCAGTAGCCACCGACGGTATTGTTTTGGTACATGGCGCGTTCCAAGACGAAGACGAATACGTCTTCACGCCCGCGCAAGCTCTGGATGGTCTGCTCGACTCCACAGCCGAAGTGACTTTTTTCGGCCACACCCATCATCAGGGCGGCTTTTCGTATCAGGATTCCAACCTCGAGGTTCTTCAAATTCGTCCGCGAGCCTCGGAATCTTTTTGCGCTTTGCGCATTGAGCAGCCGCGGCGTTATCTCCTCAATCCCGGCTCCATTGGCCAGCCTCGGGACGGTGACCCGCGGGCTGGTTTCGCTATCGCCGATCTCGAGCATCAAACTGTGGAATTCTGGCGCGTTCCCTACGACATTTCCGCGGTCCAGGAGCGCATGCGCACCGCGCACCTTCCCGAGCCATTGGTGCAGCGCCTCGTTGTCGGCCGGTAGCCGGAGATTCCTAAGCCTGGCTTAGGCCTTTCGCACACCAGCGTCTTGCACGCACGCTTGACGCCCGCCTACTTTCAGGCCAGCATCGTCCTTAAGTCATGACTGACACTTTGCACATCGAAACTCCCGATCAGCCTCAGCCAAAATCCGGACGCTCCTGGATCGCGTGGATGGGCGCTGCCACCATCGCCCTCGCCCTCGCCGTATTGATGTGGCCGGGCGCGGAGCGCCATTCCGCCTCGAGCACGCGCGAATCGCATCTTCCCTTCGGCCCGCCCGAACAGGCCTACGCGCCGAACCTTCAAATTGAAAACCTCGCTCTCAGCCGCGCCGAAAATTTTCTGAATCAGCAAGTCACCACACTCGCCGGGAGCCTGACAAATGCCGGCAATCTCCCGCTCTCCAACGTCGAGCTCACCGTGGAATTCTCCGACCAGCTCGGGCAAATTGTTCTCCGCGAAACGCGCGCCGTGTTCGCTCCGCAAACACCTGCGTTTGCCCCGGGCGAACACCGCGAGTTCGAGGTTTCTTTCGAGCACATCCCCTCTTCCTGGAATATTCAACAGCCGCTGGTTCACGTTTCTGGCATTATGTTTACTTCTAAGAAATAACTATTCTACTTTTAATTATTTGGCTTATAATTGCGGGCGTGGACCTCTCGGCCGAACTGCAAGCATGCCTCAAGGAGTTCACCGCCGTCGGCGCAGCAACTTGAAAATTATCGGCATCCTCTTTCGACAGAAACGCGCCACGCTTTCTATCGAGCACAGCCCGAGCGCTGGTTGGAAGCCCTGGTTCTCCTTAGCCAATAATTTACCGTTCCTTCTCGTCTGCGAAATCCCTGTTCCGCATCCCCCCGGCACAGTAGAATTACATTTACCAGTCCTCAGGAGATCGGTTTGAACTTTTCCGCCACCATTCGGCACACGCCACAAGCTTCTCTCATCGATGTTCGCGGCCATCTCACGTTTTTCGAAGTAGGCGTCCTCGGCGAAAACGTCGCGCGCCTTCTTGGTGAAGGCCACAAGCATATCGTGCTGAATTTGAGCGGACTCCAATACCTTGACAGTTCCGGCATCGGCGAACTCGCCCGCATTTATGTGATGGTGCTAAAAGGTGGCGGAGAAATGAGGGTGGTAGGATTGTCCCGCAATGTCGAAAAAGTTTTGAAAGTCACCCACCTCTACCAGGTCTTCCCGGAATTCCCCGATGAACAAGCCGCGGTGCAAAGTTTTCTCGGAGCGGGCCCCGATAAATCTTCGGAAAACACCTAATACAAAAGTATTAGCAAGTATTCGGGAAAAAAAATCGTTCCCAAAAGGAGAGAAGCAGCTAAGGCGTTGGGCCTTAGCTGCTTCCCGGGGTGTGTCCTCGAAGTGGTTAGTTATTAATTTAGATGCGCCCCAGCGAAAAAGGTTTCCATTACTTCAAAGAATTTTCAGTAAGGTCCTATTTCGCCGAAAATACCTAATAAAACAGATACTTACGCCACCGCTCGTCGCGATGGCCGATTAGCCGCATCAGTTGACGGGAAGTATGCAGGGTGAACGGCCGCGGCCGCCTCGCTAGCTTGAACCCAGCCTCTTCCGGTGTCCGGTCGCCTTTGCTGTTATTGCAGCGGTAGCAGCACGCCACCAGGTTTTCCCACGAAGAGCGCCCGCCACGCGATCTCGGCACTACGTGGTCCAGCGTCAATTCCGAACTCGGAAAAATCCTCCCGCAGAATTGGCAGGTGTTCCGGTCGCGCAGCAAAATATTCTTCCGCGAAAGTGCCCGGCTCTGCTGCGGAATATGCCGGTACGCCAGCAGGCGAATCACCGACGGCACCCTGTGCGCGTGCGCCGCGGAGTGCACTTCCGAGCTATGCATCTCTTCCGCCTGCGCCACGCCCTTTAGCAAAAGCACCATCGCTCGACGCACCGCCGTCACGTTGATCGGCTCATACGTCGCATTCAGCACGAGCACAGGCTCTTGCATCAGCGATGCACGCCTCGGCAACGTTGAGTTGTGGGATCTACTGTCCGCGGGATCCGCGGACCCGGGCGCAACGACGCTGCCCGCTTCGGGGGCATACCGCCCTCGGAAATCGCCCGACTTTGGCCGGTTTGCGCTCATGGCGCTACCCTAGTTCGACTTCCCTTACAGGTTACCACTATCCGGTGCTGGCAGGGGATTTCTTGCCGCCCTGGCAATAGTCAGTCCTAGTACCGACTCGGCTACTCCAGTAACGCCCTCGCACATGCATCGAGCGTCGCCGCGGTGGTCATTACATCATCTACCAGTAAGACGCGCTTATTGTCAACTTGGCTGCCCGGACGTGTGGCAAAAGCGCCACGCACGGACTCCCAGCGTTCCTCCAGGCTGAACACCTGCTTGTCCGGACGCGGCCTAGTCCTCATCAGAAGCACTGCTTTGTGTGGCAAGCCTAGCCTTCGGGCCAATGGTTTGGAAATCAGCCCCGCTTGATTGTAGCCGCGCGGTCCCTGTGCAGAGGAACTGGTACCACGATGTCGGCTTGTAAAATACCACTCTCGCGCTGGACCAGCTCCGCCAAGCGCCCCGCGAACCACACCCCCAGTGGCTCAATTCTCTCCCACTTCAGCAGGAGTATTGCTCTCACGAGGGCACCATCGTAGATCCCGTAGCTCCGCGCCCGTTCAAACGCGAATGTCTCTTGCTGGCATGCCCGGCAGATCAGTGGCTCAGCATCGTTCGCCGGCAGTGCCGTCAGGGATTGTCCGCATATCTCACAAGACTTGTCTGGGATCGCCGCAAACGAATCCAGGCATTCACCGCAAATGGGCACCCGGGTCGAGTGCACTAGCAGGTTGTCGCAAATCCTGCAGCCCGCTGGAAAAACCACGCTGACGACCGCGTCTCCCGCCTCCGCCAGCCATTCGCGCACACCCCTACTCCATGCACGAGCCGACGGCTACTCTTTCCATTCGTATATTGAAAGAGAGAATGTACGCTAAGGTAATTTCAGAACAATGGGACCTTCAAATGCGTCCGGCCAGCCTCGGCAGGCTGGCCGCTCTTCCTGCTTTATCAAGGGGCAGTTACAGCAGCCCTTGTTCCATTTTCTCCTGGCAGGTGATGCAGTGTTTAGCCCAGGGCACCGCTTCGAGCCGCTTCTGCTGCATCTCCTCCTGGCAATTCGCGCAAACGCCGTATTCATCTGTGTTGATGCGCTTCAGAGCCGCATCGATCATGTTCAGGATCGTGCGGTCCGTGTTGGTCATGCCAAAGAGGAACTCCTTCGTGTAGGAGTTCGCTGCTTTGTCTGCCAGGTCCACCGTCGGATCTTCGTCCGCGGTGCGTCCCTCTTCTTGCGTGCGCGCGATCGTCTTCATCAACTCCTCGCGCCGCACCTGCAACTTCTTCTTGTAGTAGTCGAGCCTTTTCTTGTCCATGGAAGTCCCGCCCCTCTGTCTGCTTTCGGGGCCATCTAAAAACTCCGTAGTGTAGACCTGCTCTTTCGGAGTGTCAAGTTAGAGCGTGCTTACCGCTCCTTAGATGCCTGCATGCCTCAATCGGTCGCAAGGGAGGAGCGCGCTGCCGCCGCATTGGGAAGAATTATTGCGCCCCGGCTCGGCGTGGAGTATAGTCGATTATCGATATACTGACTATCGACTGCCTATGCCAAAACGAAAACTCGATCCTCTCCCTTCCGCTGCTTTCCAGATCTTGCTCTCCCTCGCGGATCAAGATCTCCACGGCTACGGCATCATGCGCCAGGTCGCGGAACAAACCGGCGGCGGCATGCGCCTCGGCCCCGGCACTCTCTACAGTTCCATCCAGTCCCTGCTCGAAGCAAAATTTATTGACGAGCTTGACCCGCCCGAGGACATGAAGCTCGGCGAGGAACGCCGCCGCTATTATCGCTTGACCTCCGCTGGCCGCAGACTGGCCCGCTCCGAAGCCGATCGACTTGCCGACCTCCTGCGCGTCGCACGCTCCAGGAAAATTTTGAGGGGGGACTATGTCTGAGAAGATATACGCATTTCTGCTGCGTCTCTTTCCTTCTCAATTCCGCGAAACTTACGGCGAGGAAGCCCTGCTACTTTTTCGCGACCGCGCCCGTGACGAAACAGGATTTTCCTCACGAGCTCGGCTCTGGTTCGACTTGCTAGTCGATTTAGTGATTTCTATGCCCCGCGAATATTTTTATGCCGAGCCGGAGCTCATCGCTGCTTCGGGCCAGCGGTTTGGCGGCACGCCTTCCTTCTATTTTCTGGGCGATAACGCACCTCGTCCTGGCGCGCTTCTTCTGGGAGCCATACTTTCCTTAGCTGCTGCGCTCACCTTTTCGAGTCTGCTCAGCCAGGGAGGCGTCTATAAGCCACGAAACGCTTCTGCTCGCCAACTTCGACAGTCCGCCCCGCCTGCGCATACCACGCGCCAGGTCGCCGGCGATCGAAACTCTCTAGCAACCGGCACGGACGAGACGCTGGCGTCCGCATCCTTCGACCAAGGCGACTCGGACGGCTCCATGCCAGCACCCCTCAACGAAGGCGGTGCGTCGGTTGCCGCTCCCGTTGGACAAGGAAACCTGGACGCCGCCGAGCGCCAACGAGTAGTGGACGTAGCAATTACCAATTTAAAGCAGCACTACGTTTATTCCGACAGGGCCCAGAAAATAGCCGAGACGCTTCTAGCTAACAAGAAGCGCGGCGAATATGACGCAATCACCGACGGCAACGCCTTCGCGCGCCAACTCACAAAGCAAATGAGAGAGGTGAGCCACGATATGCACCTTGAACTGGTCTACAGCCAGGATCCTCTGCCGCCGCAGCCCACAGAAGAGCAAACACGGGAAGAACTCGCTCGTTATCGCGAAGCGATGAAGCAAATAAATTGCGCCTTCGAAAAAGTCGAAACCTTGCCGCACAACATTGGCTATCTGAAACTTAATTTCTTCCCGGATCGTTCCGTATGCGAGCAAACCGCGAGCGCGGCGATGGTTTCTCTGAATCATGCGGACGCTCTTATTGTTGATCTGCGAGACAACCGCGGCGGCATGCCAAACATGGTCGCTCTGATGGCTTCCTACTTCTTCGACCACCCCGAATATTTTTACAATCCCAGAGAAAACACCACGCAGGAATCCTGGACCCACTCGCCCGTTCCAGGAAATAAATTGGCCGACAAGCCGGTCTACGTTCTCACCTCGTCCCGGACTTTTTCTGGCGCCGAGCAATTTTGCTACGACCTGAAAATGCTGAAACGCGTAACGCTCGTCGGAGAAACAACAGGAGGCGGCGCACACTCCGGCGTTTGGTATCGCATTGACGATCACTTCGGCATGGGCATTCCCGAAGTGGAGCCCATCAACCCTTACTCCACACACGATTGGGAAGGCATTGGCGTCGAGCCCGATGTAAAAGTCAAAGCCGCTGACGCGCTCGCAACAGCCGAGAAGCTCGCGCAGAGCAAGCTGCCGAAAAAATAGTCGCGTTCTATGGCACCACCGGCAGAATCAGCGCCGACGGATGCGCCTTGTCGTGGTAAATCACGTTCGTCGCCTTGACCATCCGCGTCCCCCGCGCCTGAATCTCGCCGGTATTCAAATTCCTATCAAACCGCGGGAAGTTGCTGCTCGAAACCTCCAGGCGCAATTTGTGTCCCGTCAAAAAAACATTGCTCGTCGCCCACAAATCCACCGTCACGTGATATGTCTCACCTGGATTCGCCAGCTCCTGCTTCTCCTGAGAATTCCGGTAACGCATCCGCAAAATCCCGCTCGTCAAATTTTGCGCAAACCCGTTCGGCCAAACGTCCACCAGCATTCCCGTAAGATCCGTGTCCACCGCCGAGCTGCTCACATACAAATCCAGCGTCACCGGCCCCGTCACCTCGAAATCCTTTTCAAATGCCGGCGTCGTGAACACCAGCACATCCGCCCGCCCCTCCGCAGGCCGCTGATCTTCCGGCCCGATTCCCGTCGGCAACGCGCCACAACAAAGCGGCCCGCCAATGGTTGGCACGGCGTCGCTCGGATCATAAACATACTGGTCGGCCTTTTCTTCCGCAGGCGCCGCTGTGCTCAGCGTTCCGTTTCCTCCGAGCCCACCCGCCCCGCCATTCGCCGAATGAAGGTAATACTTCGTGTTCTTCGCGCGCGCCAAAGGCCAATCATCCTCATCGCGCCACTCATTCTTTCCCATCACAAATATCTTCACCGGCTTTTCTTTCTCCACTCCATTCGCCATGCTCTTAAAAATTGAGTCGTACCATCGCAATGTCAACTCATCCTGGTCGATCGGCAGCTTTTCCCCAAAATCCACCGCTCCAACTTTTCTGTTGTTCGAACCGCCCGCGTGACCACCCACGTAAACCACCAGCTTTTGCCCGTGTTTCGCCGCGTCCGTCCCGCCTTCCGTCTTCAAACGCACATAATTCTTCAGCGATCCACCGAGAAAAATGTCATACCAAGCCGCAAAACTCAGCACCGGAACTTGAATATTCGCGTAATGATCCTCGATCGACCATTGCTTCCAATACGCGTCGTAGTCCGGATGCGCCAGCCAATCCTTGAAGTACGGCGCAATCCCCACCGCCGAAGGCGCTTCGAGCACGGCAAAATCCGCTAGCGGCAAAGTCTTCGTTCCTGCAAGAGCATTGCTCTCTTCCAGGCGCCGCCGCATCGTATTCATCGCCAATCCGGTGCCCCACGATTCGTTGAACCACTGTTCAAACGCCCCGCCCTGATACGTCCACCCATCGTGATAATTCGACGCCGTGACCGTCGGGCAAATCCCCGCCAGATGTGGCGGCTTCGCAATCGCCGCCAAAAACTGCGTCGCGCCCACATACGAACCGCCAAACATTCCCACCTTTCCGTTCGAATAAGGGAGCGCCGCCGCCCACTCCACCGTGTCATACCCATCCAGCGGCTCGTTCTTAAAGGTGTAGAACTCCCCCTCCGACGCAAATCTCCCCCGCACATCCTGCGCGATCACTACGTACCCGCGCGCCGCACCCTTCAAGCCAAAATTCGTCTCGCCCGTCTTGTCATAAGGCGTGCGCACCAGCAGCACCGGAAATTTCCCCTCCGCCTTCGGCCGGTAAATATCCGCGCGCAGCGTCACGCCGTCCCGCATCTTCGCCGGTACATTTCGTTCGACCACCACCTCATAACTCTCCGCAGCCCGCGCAACCCCCGCCGCCAGCAACGCGCAAGCCATCGCAATCGCCACCGCCGCAATCTCCACCGCCCCAGCCAATCTCTGCCTTGTTCTCATGATCTCTCCCCGTCGCCGCCCACTCCGCAGCCCACTCTGCCGCGTCCACAAACAGCGCAGCCTAGGTCCGTCAGCCGCCCCTGTCAAGCCGCTCTCAACTCTTCACCCGCTTTTTCTCTTTGCTCCCGCGAATTACGATGTACGCCACAACCGCAGCTACAATCAGCGCCACGACTCCCACCACAACCGGGTGTCCATGTTTCAGCAGAAGAGGCAGCAATTTCCGCCCATACCGCGCCGCCAGGTACCCCAGCAACATGTACCTCACGATTCGCCCCACTGTCATCGCCACCAGGAATTTCTTCACCGAATATTGCATCGCCCCTGCAGCCAGCAGAAATGGCACCAGCGGCACGGGAGGCGGCAACAACGCGGGAATCGCGACAGCCGCAAATCCCCAGCGCTCAAAAAGCTTCACAACTCGCTTCATCGTTTTTGCCGAAAGCCGCTTCTCCAGCGATTTCTCTCCTCCCTTGCGCGCCAGCCTGTACGTCACGTACCCGCCCAGCACCGACCCCACCGTCGCCATCACCGCGTAGTACGGCCACAGCTCCGGATCGCGAGCCGCCAGGAGAATCGTCAACACATCCATGCTTCCGGGCAGCGGAATGATGGAGCTGTCGACTAGTCCCAGAGGAATAAAGCCCAAGGCGCCAAGATGGATGAGCCAGCGCCTCACGCTGTGCTCCAGTGTCGGTTTCGCGGCAGCGATTAGCAGGTAAGTAAGAGTCAACATTCTCTTCAGCAGTCCGCGACTGTTTTCGGATGCTTCATGACGTAATCAGCATTCCCGCCGCGGCCGCCGTCATTACCGCAAACGTCGCCCAGCCCAGATATCGCAGCACCGGCGAATTTACTTGTTCTCCCATCACTTTGCGGCTGCTCGTCAAAAGAATCACCAGCAAAATCAGCGGCGGCGCCAATAGTCCGTTGATAACCGCCGACCAGAACAACATTTTCACCGCATTCAGTCCCACATAATTCAGCGCGAGCCCTAACATCATCGCGACCGCCATCACTCCATAGAACGCCAGCGCCTTCTTTGGCCGGTCGGACATCGAGCCTCGCCACTTCGCTCCTTCCGCCGCAGCGTATGCGCTCGACCCCACCAGCACTGGCACTCCGAGCATTCCCGTGCCAATAAGCCCCAGCGTAAAGAGCAGATAGGCGCCATTTCCAGCCAGTGGACGCAGCGCTTCGGCCGCCTCTCTCGCTGTCGCAATGTTGGTTTGTCCGTGCGCGTGCAACGTGGCTCCGGTCGTCAGCACGATGAAATAGGCGATGAAGTTCGAGAAAAACATTCCAAGGACGGTATCCGTGCGCGCATCCTTTAATTCCTGCGCAGTCGCCCCCTTGCGCAGCGTCACCGTCGTTTTGCCTTTGTCCCGCTCTTCTTCCACCTCTGCCGCCGCTTGCCAGAAAAACAAATAAGGAGAGATCGTCGTCCCCAGAAATCCCACCAGCACCGCCAGGAATCCGCGTGACCATTCCAGATGCGGCACCAACGTCACCAATAACGCCCTCTTCCAATCCACGTGCGCATAAAAGGATGCCAGCACATACGCGAACAAGACCAGCGTCAGCCACTTGAACACCCACGCAATCCACTTATAGGAAGTCCAAATCAGCAGCCCAAGGATCAGCAAGGCATAGAACGGAATCCAGACAAATGGCCGAATTCCGGTGACCAGCTCCGTTGCTTCCGCCATCCCTCCGAGATCGGCGCCAATGTTGATGACGTTTGCCACAACGAGGATCGAGCACGCTCCCCAGAGTATCCACCGCGGATAATTGGTGCGCACCGCCGCGGCCAGTCCCTTGCCCGTAACCATTCCCAGCCGCGCGCACATGAGCTGCACCGCCGTCATCAGCGGAAACGTGAACAATGCGATCCACAACGTGGAGTATCCGTATGCTGCTCCAGCCACTGAATACGTCGAAATTCCGGACGGATCGTCGTCTGCTGCCCCCGTGATGATGCCGGGCCCCAAGGCAGCAAAGGTCTGCCGCACAGAGCGCGTTCCCTTGCTTCTGTCGGCCCCTCCGATCGGCGTTTCCTTGGGTAATTTGTCTGGTGATTTGTCGGCTGGCATTTCGCGTGATGTTGGTTAAGGCATCCGTCCAGCGCAGTTCTATATCTCGAAGCTTCGTGACTTCAAGCGATAAAGCTCCGCGCGCCTCTGAAACGGAACCGCTTTAGAATGTGCTGGAACTACTTCCCTTGCAAGCCCCGCCAGCAGCGTCGGTGGTGTGGCATGAGGAGAAAGGTCTATGGTCTCTTGACGAAAAACTCCGGAGTCACACTCTGTGGCGTGATCTGCTTTCCCGCGAATAACTGCTCGACCGCCGTTGTAATGATCGGCCCAGCCGATTTGCCAGCCGCTTCGCCTAGCGCTCGATAATTTTCAAACAACGCCTCATCAAACCACTGGTTGCCGGTCGAATCGTGCGGAAATTCTCTGTTCTTCGCCGAATACCCCAGCACATCCGCCGCATCCGACGCCAAAAGCGCTGGCTTCAAGTAAAGCAACAACCCATCATTCTTCGGAGAACTCGAGTAGTGAATGACGCCCAGGGCAAAATGAGCCGTTGCGCGCGCCGGCGTTCCGGTAGGAATCAAATGTTTCGTATCAACTTCAATCTCAACCCCAAAGTCCGTCCGGCACCGCTCCATCGCGTTGTGCAGATCGCCGAAGGCATAACCCGAATCGCACGAAGCATCGCAAGCCACGATCAATTTGCATTTTCGCCGCACCAGCTCATAAATCGCCAGGTTCTCGAAATGGCCTCCGTCGGATAGATACACATACTCGCTCTTGTCCGTCGTCGAGCCCATCAATTCGCATAGCAGCCATTCGAATCCCAGCGGCGGGCTCCCCTGTTCCCACGTCTCGCATCCCTGACATCCCGGATTCCCCATCCACCAACCCAGCCGCACATCGAACACCGTCATTAGAAATGCCAGTGCAGGTGTGGAATAAAATCCCATGTTTGGGCTTGCTGCCGCTCCGGAAATCGCCATTGCCGTGCCAAGCGTCAATCCTTCATACGCCGTCGGCGATTCTCTTCGCGCCTTTCCGAGATCGACGGTCCTCGCGAACGCAGACTCCATCTTCCGCCCGTTCATTTCCTGCCGCGTGAATCCCGAATACGACGGGGTGCAAATAAAAGACCGCGCTTTGCGCGTCTGCATCGCCAACTCTTCACCTCGCACCACATTCAAGCTTGTATTCAAGATCGGAATGGGACGTCCATACTTTTCGTCCTTCGTTTCGACGGGAATCTCCAAACTTGCCAGAGGCACATCGTCGGCGGACGAGAATCCAGTGAATGGCTGCGGATCGCGGTCCTCCACACTCGCGCCGAGATAACAACGCACCAGTCGGTTGCGATACAGCTTGTGCACTGAAAACTGGTTGATATCCACGCGCCACGACAGCGCCACGGCAGCCAAAAAGAAAATCAAGCACGCCAGCGGCACTTTCGTGTCAAACCTGCAATCGCTCGGAAACAAGAATATCGAAGGGTGCGGCGCCTCTCCGGCGGGACTTACTCGGCAGCCCTGCGCTGTGTCCATCACCGTCGCGTCCCACGGCGTCAATTCCTCCGAAATCGTCGCCGCTAGCAGCGAAAGCCCAATCAGCAGTCCCAGTACAAAAACGTACGGCGCAATCCTCGCCAGAAAATGCAGCGCTTTCACCTTCACCGGAGAATTTGGCGATAAAATCCCAGTGGACGAGCTCTTCCCAAAAAATACTCCATACGCTGTCGACCCAATCCAAGTGAGTATTCCGCCAAAAGTCAGCGCGTGCGAAGGATGTTGCGCCAATTCCCATTTCCAGAGGTGGCTCAACCATGCAGGCATGTAAATCGCAATCGCAAAAATTCCCAGCCACACCGCCGAGCAAATCACCAGCCAGCCGCCCAGCCGCGCGAACCATTCGCGGTACCCGTCGCTCAACCCGCGCCCCAGCAATCCTATGTGCAAGATCCCGGCTGCCAGCATGATTCCGATCAGCGCAGGCGTTCCATATGTAGCGATATGCCACTTCGTGTGCGGAGAATCTCCGTACATTCCACCTCGAATCAAAACGTGCGCGTACGGCAAAAATAAATATCCCGTGATCGCACCGGTAATCCCCGCCGTCAGCAGCATCGCCCACGTGGGAGGTCCGCCCGGCCCGCTCACCCGCTCTCCCATCCGCAGCGATCCGCGAAACAGAAGCGCTCCGGCCCACAATCCGCCGTACAAAACGGATCCCAGCACCGCGGGTGCAATCACAGGATGGTCCGTAAACAAACTCAGCGTGAAAAACTGTCCAAACCCGTAAGCAAAAAATGCCGATGCCGCAATCAACGGCAGCACGATTCTACGGTGTACTTCCCGCGTCTGCGCGAATTTCCGGTTGGGATCGTCGCAAGCGGGCTCAAGCGTCAAAAGATTTTTCCCAATGTAGTACACCGCGATCCAGCTCAGCACCAACCCTGCCCCGGTCGCAAATCCCTGCGACTGAATCATGTTCAGCCACGGCACTTCCTTCAGCAGATCCTCCAGGTTTTCCAGCAAGTGCAGCCCGTACACTGCCAGCCTCGGCAGCAGCAGCACCGACACCAGCAGCAGCACCAGAATCAGCTGATTCAGCAGCATATTGCGGAAATAACTTGCCAGAAATGCCCAGAGGTCCGCGCCCAGCACCCCGCGCCGCGGCGTCAAATAGTTGCTGTAATCCCTTAGAAAATGTACTTCCGGAGGATCGGCAGCCTGCGTCACGGGCGCGGGCGGCGTGCGCAATGCATCTTGCACCCCCTTGCTTCCCGTGCGCTTGTGGTGCATCCAGGCCATCAGCCAGCTTCCGATGTACCCACCACCCGATACTGTCGAAAGGTAGTCGAATTTGGTCAGCAGTTCGCGCTTCGCCAAAGCCTGCAAAACGCCAAGATTAAACGTCGCGCTCCGTATCCCTCCGCCGGAAAACGCTAAACCAACTAGAGACTTCTCCGCCGCGGGCCGTTGCGCATCCACGCCCAGCCGCAAACCGCGCGAGGTCTCCACCTGCTGCAGCTCGTTCTCCAGTACCTCTTTGATTGTGGGATTCGCCACACCCATCTCTACTCGCGGCGTCTCACTCATGCCAGCACACCAGCAAACGAGCCAGTGGTCGCTGGAGTAGACCCACTGCCGCCCCCGCCAAGCACACCGCAATCCAGCCTGATTTTCATTGGTGAGTAGTGCGCAACGAACCTAAATCGTTGCAACAGCCATTGTAAGTAAAACTCAACAGTCGTTCGCTCGCCGCGCCCCGACAGTCATTTTCTCCCAAGAAGAGCAAAAGCCGCCCACTCGCTGAAGTTTCTTGCCTTTCCGCCGATAACAACGTTGAGGCGTGAAGGTCCTCCAAAAATGACCATTGCCATCCCCAGCAACGTACACACCGCTCCCGAAGTTCAAGCTGCGTCGCAGCCGAAGTCCGCAGCCGCAACTCCCAAACCAGCTCCGGCGCAGGGATCCTCCAAAGCCAACGCTCCGGCGGCCACCGTCAACATCAGTTCAGCGGCTCAGACTGCGTTTCAGGAAAGTCAAGAAACCCAAGCCCAGACCGCCAAAGAAGCCAGCCATGGCGATCGCCAGGCCGTCGGGTGCCCCGTCCTTGCGGGTTTGGTTTTCGCAAGGGTGGACCTTGTGCCAATTCCCCCGGTCAAACGTCTTCTCGTTCCGCCCCGCGCTTATTCCGGAAAAAATATGCCGACGCGCCAATTACTATCGCGAAAAAGGCCACCACTCCAGCCAGCATCGCAAAAGCTCCCAGGTCCACCCTGGCTCCGGCGACTGCGGCAAATTGATGCGACCAAATCGCTGCATAACCCAACGAGTCGTGCGCCGCGGAACTCCCCGCTGGCGTTGTCGTCCACGGCGCAAAACAAGAGAGAATCGCCAATCCGATCACGAAAACGACGAACGTAACGGTGAAGAGAGTTTTCATAGAGAATTAGTCTACACCCAGCGACCGCCCGGACTTGATGCCCTAAAACGAACCTGGCTGCCCCCCACGTCGGCGGGTGGAGCATCATTGAGCAGCCAAGAAGACTTTGACTTTCTCTCTCTGTCGGTGATGGCCCATCCTTGCATGCTTGGGTTATGCAAGGGTGCGTCCTTCGTTTTCTTACTTACTCATTCACTTCAATTCATCCGGCGAGTGACTCGACTTCTCACCTCTACTCACTACCACTACTCACTACTCACTTTCTTCTCCCACTTTCCCACACATTTCCACAGCCGTAGCAAACCCATTACTCCCCGCCCAGCCCCCTCAATTCCCTCGACTTCCCCCACTCCCATTCGAGTCCGCCCTCCCCGTTCGAATGGCTATAAAGTATACTTAAAAAATATATTAACACTAGGTAACTGTCGTGCTACCATGTCTTGTGATCGCCAGCCGCTCTCCCTTTCCGACGATCCCGTCGTCTCCGCGCCACCACTGTAACCGTCGTCTACCCCGCCCCGGTCGGGGCGTCTCTGGGTTTAGTTCTCTTCTTTCCTTCACTCTTTCACTCTTTTGCAGAAATGCGGAAAAGAGAAATCCTTTCCTTTCTTACTCTTGCGCATTCTTCAATAAAGAGCATTTCGACAACCCTTTTCTTATCAATGAGTTTCGCACTCTCTTGCAATACGCCGGTGGGTGGGTACCCGATCCTTTCAGTTCGCCCAATCCGTTCCTCTCTTTTCCATAGACGGTAGACATCGAGCGCCCAGCGACGCCCGCAACCCCTTTCCTTTCATGCCTTTACTTCACGGTTCTCTGGATAGCCCGGGTGGGGGTATCAGCCTCGACCTCAGGTCAAGGCTCGCGACTCCTCTCTTCTCTGCGCGGCTCTGTGTACTCTGCGCCTCTGCGTTATCCTTATCTCTTCTCGGCTCACGATTCACGGAACAGACCTCACGGATCACGCCTTGTCACCTCCCTACTTCATTACCTCAACCTTTCTCCGATGGTTGACATTCGAGGCGTTCTCGTTGCAAATGGTCACTCCACATTTCGCTTCCAAGACGGACCGAGCCGACCATGAATATCCTCGACCTACTCGTTGGCAAGCCCATCAAGACCTCCGATGAACGCGCCGAGCAGATCGGCCCCGTGCAGGGCATTCCCATTTTTGGCTTGGATGGTCTCAGCTCCGCCGCCTACGGCCCTGAAGCCGCTCTCAGCCTGCTCATCCCGCTCGGCCTTCTCGGCGTGCAATATATCGTCCCCATCAGCGCCGCCATCATCACCCTCCTGATCATCGTCTATTTCTCTTACCGCCAGACCATCGCGGCATATCCAAGCGGCGGCGGCTCCTACACTGTCGCGCGCTACAATCTCGGCGCTTACCCGAGTCTGCTGGCAGCGGCAGCCTTGCTCACCGACTACATCCTCACTGCTGCCGTCGGTATCTCGGCTGGCGTTGGCGCGCTGGTTTCCGCGGTTCCTTCTTTTCTGCCGCACACAGTTGCCATCTGCGTCGGCATTCTTCTCATCATCACGGTCATCAATCTTCGAGGCGTCCGCGAAGCTGGTGGGGTTTTCATGATTCCCACCTACCTCTTCGTTGCCACTCTGCTCATCACCATCGCCGGCGGCGTAGTTCGCGCCATCCTCAGCGGCGGCCATCCAACGCCGCTCGCGGCCCTGCCACCACCTCCGGCGATGACCGAAGCCGTCAGCTTCTGGCTGCTCCTCAAAGTCTTTTCCAGCGGCTGCACCGCCCTCACCGGCGTCGAAGCCGTCAGCAACGGCGTCAAAGCCTTCCGCGAGCCCGGCGTAAAGAACGCCCAGCGCACGCTCACGATCATCATTTTTTTGCTCGCGCTTCTCCTCGCGGGAATCTCATATCTCGTAAAGGTCTACGGCATTGCGGCCACCGATCCTGGCCAGCCCGGCTACCAGAGCTTGCTCTCCATGCTCATTGCCGCCGTCTTCGGCAAAGGCATTTTCTATTACCTGACCATGGGCTCCATCCTGTTGGTTCTCTCCCTCTCCGCAAACACCGCCTTTGCCGATTTTCCCCGCCTCTGCAAAGCCATCGCCACCAACAACTATCTGCCCCACGCTTTTGGTTATCGCGGCCGTCGTCTCGTCTACACCTACGGCATCGTGGTTCTGGCCGTCCTTACGGCCGTCCTGCTCATCGTGTTTGGTGGCGTCACCGACAAACTCATCCCTCTCTATGCTGTGGGAGCGTTTCTCGCCTTCACCTTGTCGCAGTTTGGAATGGTCGTTCACTGGAGAAAAAATCGCGGCCCGCACTGGCTCAAAAGCGCCCTGGTGAATGGCCTCGGCGGGTTTGTTACCGGCATCACCGTTATCGTTGTTCTCGTTGCGAAATTCGTGGAAGGGGCCTGGATCACTTTGCTTTTCATTCCCTTCCTGGTCATTTTCTTCCGCGTTGTGCGTCGCCACTATCACGCGGTCGTCGTCGCTACCACCAGCTGCGAAGCAGTGGTCCCTGCGAATCATGCGCGTCCGCCTCTCGTCATTGTCCCGATCGATCGCTGGAGCCGCATCTGCAAGCAGTCCCTCGAGTTCGCGTCGCGCCTCTCGCCGGAAATCATTGCCATACACGTCGAGCCGGGCGAGCACTCCGAACTCTTGCGCGAAGACTGGGAGCGCTACGTCGAGCGTCCCTTCCGCGAAGCCGGCGCCGAGCCGCCAAAGTTCGAAGTTCTTCCGTCGCCGTACCGCTTCATCATCATTCCCATCGTGCAGTACATTCTCAATCTCTCCGAAAAAAATCCTGACCGCCGCATCATCGTCGTCATTCCCGAGCTGGTCGAGGACCACTGGTACGAATATTTTCTGCATAACCAGCGCGGCCGCCTTCTCGAATGGACTCTCCTCGTCCGTGGCAACAAACGCATCTTCACCGTTTCCTCCCCCTATTACATCGCGGATAAAAACGTTGCTGGAGGACTCGAGGCGAATGAAAAGGGAAAGATTTGATCGAGATGGAGGCGGCCACGGCGGGATAATGACTTGCCAATCGCGGGAAAACATGTGCGCAAGCAGGGCTCACGTCCGGGGCGGGCGAGGGGATTCCATTGTGAAACTGCGCTATCTCATTGCTAATAAGAGATTAAGGCGGCTCAACCAGGCGAGGACTTTTTTCGCTTTGGCCCTTGATTTGCTCTATTCACCGTATGTACGGTTCATAGGGAGAACCCAATTGAAGCGACTACTTCTGTTGGCTTGTCTGGCAGCTGCCTTTACGCCGCATGCCGCTCGTGCACAAAACTGGCAGCCTTTAACGCGCAAGCACCATCATATTAGTGCTAAAGAGATGGCTGCGAGTGGATTTGGAATTGCCGCGATGCTCGGCGTCGTAGGCTACCTCGTCTTGCGCAAGCGCCACACCGCCTGAACCAGCGTGCTGGAGTACGAGTTCTGTGCCGACGCGGTCTGAAAACGAGTGCTATAAGTGCATCTCGCCTCCATATCGGATTTGAATTCTCGCACTCAACCTGTTCTTAAAGAGGGGAACCTCACGGTTCCCCAGTTTTCTTTTCTGGCGCTGCTACTCACCTTGGGTGCGTGCGCGGCGGATCAGTTTGTTGCGCCGGCGTTATACACCACCTCACCGCTGTGGGCTGCGGCAGTTTGGGCGGCGCTTGTTTGGAGGCGGGGCGATACTGGATTGGAAAGCCTCGAAGGAACGCCAAACTGTGGCTTTTCCTTCCAACGAATTGTCCTCTTCGTCGTCGCGCATGCCTTGTTGGTGTCGTCAGCACTTTTGTTGGCTGGGACGGCTTCCTCAACGGGGTGGGTTACCGCTGGACTCAAACTGTCGGTCCTCTTGCCGACACTGCTGCTTCTGCCCCGGGAGGGGTGGCCAGTCTTTGCCCGAACCTACGCGGCCGAAGGCATCGCTGCCCTGATTGTGCTGTTCACTTTTTTCCCGGGCCGCATTCTTGCCACAATCTGGCCGTGGTATGGCCAGGTGCTTGGCAGTCTCGTCTTTTTTGTCTCCGGAGTTTTCGTGCACGGAATAACCTATGCAGCTGCGCTCACTCCGACGATTCACGGACCAAGCCTCGACGTCACCATCCTGCCATCTTGCTCTGGAATCAGCGGAATTGAGCTTTTTGACTACCTGTTCGCGTTCGTGGCGCTGCTTGATTGGAATCGCTTGCGCAAGGTCCGCTTGCTGCTTGCTTACTTCGGCGGAATAGCAGTTATGTTGGCCGGCAACGGGTTGCGGATTGTGTCTTTCGTGGTGCTCGGCAATCATGGATTTGCGGAAGTCGTGGCCCGTTTCCATCTCACCGCAGGCTCGATTTTCTTCTCCGTGCTATTCCTCGTTTACCTGTTCTCGATTTACCGCAATCTGCTTGTCCCTGTGAAACAGCAGTCTGTTTTGATCCGGTTCCCACTCAGACTCGGAACCCGCAAACTCCCTTAATTTAGGTAAATGCTGGAAACCTCTGTTCCCCCGTCTCTAACTCCCCAAAATTCCAGAAAGAATTGAGGAGATATTGGTAGGAAGTTCTCGTCTTCCCCGTTAGCCCCGCTAGAGGATTGAGCCGCTTGCGCAGCTGGATTGGGTTGGTGGCCACCCGAAACAGCTCCCCTGCAGACGGCCTGTGGTGGTTGTGCAGTTGGGGCAGGGGAGGATGCGATGTTGGCCACCGGCACCAGTTTCCGCACTGTTTTACTCCTTTTCTTGGTTTCCTTTATAGGCAGCGCGCCCGTGTATTCACAGAGTTCCTCTATTTTAGACAGCTCCGATCTGGCGCACATGCGTAGCGGTCCCAGATCTCGGTTGGAGAATTGCGCAGCCCTCACGGCAGCTAGGCCCCCCGGCGAGCGCTCGATGGAATTCCGCGAATGGCCGGCGGCCGCTAGGCATGCCACCCTGGACGAGTTCAGCCCGACCATCGTTCCGGAAGCGCTCTGCGTGGAATCCTCCGGGCACGAGTCGCCTCGCGCTGCAGCGGATAATCCGTGTCCCGGGAGTGCTGTTGGCGCTCGTCCCGATCCAGGTATTCCCATAAATCCAGGGTGCAACGATGATGTGGATACTGTTCCCGCGAAACTTTCTTCACTAGGCAAAGCGGGCGTCAAGATCGCACGCGCCCGCGAAGGAGTCCTGGCTATCCTTCGCTCCGATAACGGATGCACGGAATGGTTTGCGTCAAAGGATGCAACCCCAGCCGCCACCTTCCAATCGCTTAGCTTTGTCCTGGACAAGCACGGCCCGCAAGATATTTTCGAATCGGCTCTCGCTGAATCGATCCTGCTCTGGCATCAGCCCTATGTGGCGAGTGCGACGCAGGACGGCGGGCCCCATACGTCGATAACGATCAATGCGAACGGCGCCTTCTACCGGCCGCAAGGCAATGTCCTGAAAGTTTTTCAGGAAGGCGGCCCGGTACAGTCGGATGGCTCGCGCCTCCTCACCGTCGGCGCGTACCGCGGGGACACCCTTCCGGCGCAGATGGTGACGCTCTTGCACGAATTCGGGCACATCATCGATCTGCTTCCTGAGGACGCCGACAATCTGGACGGCAAATCCGTGAAGAATACGGACGCCGTGCTCCGCCATTGCCGCGAAGAAGTGGAAACGCGGGCGCAGCAAGCCAAAACGGCGAAACGGTAGTTCGCAGGATTTCCATTAGCGGGCCCGGAGTTTGCTCACCTTGACATTCTAAAGGGAGAGTTGTAGCTTCACCTAGAATGTCTACCAAAGAAGAACGCGAACGCATCGAGCTGCTGCAAGGAACGCTGGATTTGCTGATCCTGCAAACCCTGCTGCTCGGCCCGGCCCACGGCCACGCCATCGCCAAAGCCATCGAATTCCGCTCCGAAGACGTCCTGCAAGTCGAACAGGGATCCCTCTATCCCGCGCTGCACCGGCTCATCAAGCGCGGATGGATTTCCGTGGAGGAAGGAACTTCGGAGAACAATCGCCGCGCGAAATTCTACCAGCTGACGCCGAAGGGCCGGAGTCAACTCACGGTCGAAACCCGCAAATGGGACAAACTGGCGGGAGCGATCGCTCGGATTCTGCGTCCAAGTGAGTAGGAGGGCGAATCATGATGCGGCGCAAGCGCATGCTCGCAGAACTCGACGAGGATATTCGCGAGCATATTGCGAGGGAGACGCAGGACAACATTGAGCGAGGGATGTCGCCGGAAGAGGCGCGCTACGCAGCGATGCGGAAGTTTGGAAATGTGACGCGAGTGAAGGAAGAGACTCGCGCGGTGTGGAGTTTTGTTTGGCTCGAGCAGTTCGTTGAGGACATCCGCTTCGGGCTGCGCATGCTGCGCAAAAGCCCCGGATTCACCGCCGCCGCAGCTCTCGCGCTCGCACTCGGAATCGGCTTGACCACGGCCGTTTTCAGTCTTGTGAATGCCGTACTCGTACGGCCTTTGCCCTATGCGAACCCACATCAACTTGTGCTGCTGTGGACTCCGTCCCCGCAATTGCTGCCATCGATTCAGCAAGCGGTTGGGCAGGGTAACGAAGATTTCGCATTTGAGGTGTTTGGCCCGTCGTCCGGTGATTTCTACTCATTGCAGAACGAAAGCCGGTCCTTCTCGAGCATGGCGCTCTTCGCGCCGATGCATCTGAATTTCGCGACCGACATAGCCGCGGTACAGGTGTCGGCTGCGCGCGTCACGGCGGGCTTCTTCGAGACGCTTGGCGATGGCGCCGAATTGGGCCGCCAGCTTGGCGCGGACGACGACCAGCCTGGCCACGAGCGGGTCGCTGTCATCAGCCATGCTCTCTGGGTCAACCAATTCGGCCGCGCCCCGAACGTGCTCGGCAAAATGCTGCTGCTCAACGGCAGTCCCTACTCGGTCATCGGCGTTGCTGCGCCGGGCTTTGACTTTCCGCGTGGAACGGACGTTGATTTCAGCTCCACGTATAAACTCACTGAGGTCTGGGTGCCGTGGGCCATGCCGCCCAGCCAGCGTGCCGACCATGACGCGAATGGCGGAATCGCAATCGCCAGATTGCGCTCTGGTGTTTCGGTCTCGCAAGCCCAGGCGGAGATGAGCGCGATCGTCGCGCGACTGGATCCCTTGCACGCGTCCGACTCCCGTGGCTTGCAGGCGCTGGTGACCACCCTCTCCGCGACTTCGATTGGCCACGCGCGCGAGTCGCTCCTCCTGCTGATGGGCGCGGTCGCTTGCGTTCTCCTGATCTCTTGTAGCAACGTGGCCGGACTGCTCATGGCGCGAGCTGCTAATCGCCTTCACGAAATCAGCATGCGGGCGGCGCTCGGCGCGTCGGGAGCCCGGTTGATCCGGCAACTTTTCACCGAGTCCCTGCTGTTGGCTTGCGGGGGCGGCATCTTGGGCGTGCTCGTCGCATATGGCGCCGTTCGCGTCCTGCTTCGATTGAACCCGGGGAACATTCCGCGCATCGAGGAAACTTCGGTAGACGGCCGTATCCTCCTGTTCAGCGCGGGCGTTTCGATCCTTACGGCCTTGCTGTTCGGATTGGTCCCGGCCGTTTCCGCGTCGCACAACGGCCTGGCTGCAACGCTGAAACGGGCGGGGAACCGGGGCGTGAAGGGCGGGGCAGGTCATGCGCGAGGAGCATTGATTGCAGCGGAAATGGCCCTCTCGGTGGTCCTGTTGGCCGGCGCGGGCCTCATGATTCGGAGCCTCGTCAAGCTGAATGCCGTTGAAACTGGCTACCAGCCGCACTCCACTCTGACGATGGACCTCGCGCTCGATCCGCGTTATGACAAGCCGGAAAAGCGCCGGGCGGTTTTTCACGAGCTCCTACAAAGGACCAGCGCACTGCCCGGCGCCCAGGCGGTCGCCGCCATTGACCTCGCGCCTCTCGGGAACGGCGAGTCGTTGAGCTGGATTCGTGTCGAAGGTCATCCGTTTGACAAGAACATCCTCTTTGAATCGCGCGCGATTTCACCAGGATATCTATCAGCACTGCGCATTCCGCTTCTTGCGGGCCGCAACTTTACCGAAGATGACGGCGCCGTGGGCAGCGCTCCCGTTGCAATCGTCAGCCAGGGCTTTGCCAAGACCTATTTCTCGCCCCAAGGCGCTCTGGGCCGGCATTTTTATCGGACAAACGGTGATGAGCGCGAGCAACCCGGACAGGCCGTAACCATAGTGGGCATCGTTCCCGGCGTTCGCCAGGAATCCTTGGACAAGCCGCCGTTGATGCAGATCTACACTCCCTTCTGGCAAGGGGACTACGACTCTGGTTCCGTTGTCGTACGATCTGCGATTACGCCCATCTCCATGGCGAATCAGATGCGGTCGGTCCTTCGGGCCATCGATCCGGCTCTGGCTCTTGCCAACGTGCGAACTATGGACGATCTAGTTTCGAGTTCGAAAGCGGGGCGCCGTTTTCAGACTTCGCTGCTTTCGGTGCTCGCCGGGATTGCCCTTTTTCTGTCTTTGCTGGGCCTCTACGCGCTCCTCGCGTATTCCGTGAAACAGCGAACAGCTGAAATCGGCGTGCGCATGGCGCTCGGAGCGCAGCGCACGGCCGTGCTGCGAATGATCCTGCGACAAGGCTTGGTCCTTGCCAGCGCGGGCATCCTCATTGGGTTGGCGGCATCACTTGCGTTGATGCGCCTGCTGCGTGGGCTGCTCTTTGAAGTGGCCCCCAACGATTCGGCAACTCTGTTTGGAGTGGTTCTGTTGCTGCTCGCCATTGCCTTGGCGGCTTCGGTAATTCCTGCGCGCCGCGCCACGCGCGTCGATCCGATGGTCGCACTGCGCCATGAGTAGTTGGTCTTCTGGAGGTGAGTCATGAGCCGGGGCAAGCGCATGCTCGCATGTCTAGATGAAGATATTCGCGAGCATATTGCGAGGGAGACGCAGGACAACATTGAGCGTGGGATGACGCCGGAAGAAGCGAGGTATGCAGCCATGCGTAAGTTCGGAAATGTGACGCGGGTTAAGGAAGAGACGCGGGAAGTGTGGAGCGTAGTCTGGCTCGAGCAATTCTGGCAGGACATTCGCTACGGGCTGCGCATGCTGCGCAAGTCTCCGGGATTCAGCGCCGTCGCCATCCTTACCTTGGCGCTCGGCATTGGCGCCAACACCGCTATTTTCAGTTTGATCGACGCGGTGATGCTGCGGTCGCTCCCCGTCGAGAATCCTTCGCAGCTTGTTTTGCTGCAATGGGCCGCGCGCAACTCGCCGAACGTTCACGGGTACCAATCGGCGGGCGATTGCGCAAACGATATGCGGCTCGGCGCCAAGAACCCCGGCGGCTGCTCCTTCTCCGAGCCGATGTTTCGTGAAATCGCAAAAGCGAATGTTTTTTCGGGGACGGCGGCGTTTGCCAACTCCGGCAGGTTGAATCTGACAGGGAACGGCCCTGCGACCGTCATCAACGGCCAACTGGTTTCCGGAGACTTCTTTCGCACCATGGGTCTCAAAGCCGCCGCAGGCCGGCTGATCGACGTGACCGACGACTTACCCTCCGCCGCACCCGTCGCGGTATTGAATTATGGCTACTGGCAGAGCGCCTTTGGCGGCTCTCGCGACGTAGTCGGCCATACCATTGAACTGAACAACGTGCCTTTCACGATTGCCGGAGTGGCCGAACAGCGATTCACCGGGATTACTCCCGGTAGCGATTACGACGTTTGGTTACCGCTCTCCGACGCGCAAAAGACTACCCCTCTCATGCGCTGGCAAAACCGCCAGAGCGATGTGACTTACTGGTGGCTCACGATTATCGGCCGGCTCAAACCAGGAACACACCTCGCCCAGGCGCAAGCTCCGGTCAGTGGCCTGTTCCGCAACGAGATGCTCCACGGAGCCGTACCGCTTTTCCATGGTGAGGGGGCGGCGGGAACACCTCTGCCGATGCCAAGCGCGCCGGCTGGCGGCAACGGTCCGAGAGTCATGTCCGCGGGGCCACAACGAGCACCGGGGGCGGGCTCTGTGCAAATTGCATCCGGCGGGCCGCCTCCATCGGCAGGCAATAAGCCCGTCATCATCGCCGGTCCCCCAGGGGCGGCCCCACCCGGCGGCCCGCGCGGGTTCGGAGCGGCTGAAGGTCCGAAGAAATTATCCGCGGAGGATAATCCGGAGATCACGCTTGCACCGGCGCAAACTGGTTTGACGGGAAGCCGTACCCGCTACTCCAATCCGTTGTATGTCCTGATGCTGGTGGTCGGAATCATTTTGCTGATTGCTTGCGCGAATGTCGCGGGACTCATGCTCGCTCGGTCCGCGGCTCGGCAAAAGGAAATGGCTGTGCGACTGGCGCTGGGCGCCGGCCGCGCGCGAATTGTGCGTCAGCTCTTGACGGAAAGCGTCATACTCTCCGTGCTCGGCGGCGCTCTCGGGATTCTGTTCGCTTATTGGGGTGCGCACACCATCCTTTCGTTTGTCTCGAGCAATCAGCCGCGTCCTTTGGGATTCGCGACCGGCGTTGACCTGCGCGTCCTCGGATTCACCGCTGCGATTTCTTTGCTCACCGGAATCCTTTTCGGCATTGCACCGACGTTTCGCAGCGCGCGCGTTGATTTGACGCCGGCGCTCAAGGAAGGAACGGGAAGCTCCGAGACCACGGGACATGCACGGGGCAAATGGTTCAGCATTGGCAATGCGCTGGTGGTGGCGCAAGTCGCCCTGGCGATCGTGGTGCTCGTGGCCGCGGGGCTTCTGGTACGCACCCTAGCGAATCTGCGCAGCGTCGATGTGGGATTCGATTCACACAACATCCTGATTTTCGGAATCGACCCCACTTTGATCGGCTACAAAGGTCCGCAAGCCGACAGCCTCTATCGCGACTTGCAGGGACGGCTCGCAGAAACTCCTGGAGTGACCGCAGCCAGCTACTCCATGATGCCTTTGTTGAGCAGCGGGCTGATGATCACCGGCTTTCATTGGCCGGGCACGCCGCAAGATCAGGAATCCGAAGCGGACGCGCTTGGCGTCGGTCCGAATTTCTTCGAGACGATGCGCATTCCATTTCTCATTGGCCGTGGATTCAGCGCTTCCGATTTCAAGTTGTCGGCTGCGAACGACGGACCGAGTCCCACATCGGCTCCCACTCCCGTGATTGTGAATCAGGCATTCGTTGAAAAATATCTCGGCAAGGAAAATCCGCTGGGGAAACAGTTCGGCCAAGCGCCGGCTACCCCGGACGAACCGGCGAATGCGGGCTTCGAAATCATTGGGGTGGTGCGCGACGCAAAATACAACGACTTGCGCCGCGAAATTCACGCCATGATGTACATGCCGCAAAGATTCGGCGGCGCCACTTTCGAGCTGCGTACTGCCGCTGAGCCGCAAGCCATTCTTCCCGCAGTACGCGAAGTCGTGGCGCAAGTAAGCACGAATTTGCCTTTGTACGATGTGAAAACCGAATCGGAGCAGATCGACCGGCTGCTGTTTCAGGAGCGGCTGGTGGCGCGGCTATCCGGTTTCTTCGCTTTGCTGGCTCTCGTGCTGGCTTGCGTCGGATTGTACGGGCTTCTTTCCTATGAAGTTTCGCGGCGTACCCGCGAAATCGGCATTCGCATGGCGCTTGGCGCGCACCAGGGGAACGTGATGAAACTGGTCCTGCGGCAGGGGATCGTGCTGGCGATCGTTGGGGCTGTCGTGGGCATCGGTGTGGCGCTCAGCGTGACGCGCTATTTGGCCAGCATGTTGTACAACGTGCGCGCGAGCGATCCAACGACGCTTACCGGCGTTGCGATTTTGCTGGTGCTTGTCGCGCTTGCTGCCTGCTACATTCCCGCGCGCCGCGCCATGCGTGTCGACCCCATCGTCGCATTGCGCCACGAATAATCCCTGGCCAAGCGCCTCAGGAATCGCAGAGCCATGCCGGCGGCGTTAGGTAATCATCCCTGTGGGCCCAATAGCGGTTCAGGCGCAAATCAAGAAACAATGCTGAATCATCGCGGGCGTAATCGACTTTCCGACGTCCTTCCTACGATACGGAAAGATCCTGATGCCGCTCATGCGCAGTTCCCGGGTGTTTTAAAGGCCGCGAGCGTTACATCGCGTCCTGGCACAAAGTTCAGGCAGAGTTCGTCGACGATCCGAATAAATCGGTCACTCAGGCAGATCAACTGCTCGGTGACGTCATGTCCACCCGGGGCTACTCGGTGAGCGAGTTCGAACAGCGCTCGGCCGATATCTCCGTGGACCATCCCTTGGTCGTGGAAAACTACCGGGCCGCCCATGCCATTGCGGTTCGCCACGCAGCCGGGTTGGCCAGTACGGAAGATCTGCGGCAAGCCATGATTCATTACCGGACCTTATTCGACGAGTTGGTGGGCGAGCCGGAGATGGCTCGCGCGAAGGCCGCCGCAGCGTAGTCTTTGGTCTCGAATGGGAGTGACGTGGTAAGCCTTGAGCAGCGCTAAGTAGCTAGAGGAGGAAATAAAGTGGACGAAACAAAAAAGATCTTGGGAGAAGATACGGATGTTGGTCTGACGACCGCGACTCTGGCAGGCGCTGGAGCACGGACTGAGGTGCGAACTGCTGCTGCTCCAAGCTTCCGCGCTGGCAGCGCTTCTTCCGCTAGTGCCGCGACCGCCGTGGCGCTGGACAAGCAAGTAGTGCCGCTGTTTTCAGCCGAAGAAGCGAAAGATTTTCGCGGCCGGTGGGATGCCATCCAGGTTAATTTTGTGGACGAGCCTCGGCAGGTGGTGGAGCAGGCGGATGGTCTTGTGGCCGTGGCGATGAAGCGATTGGCGGAAATGTTCGCAGCGGAAAGAGCGAGACTCGAGAGCCAGTGGGATCGCGGCGAAAACGTTTCGACCGAGGATCTCCGTCTCGCTCTGCAACGCTATCGGTCATTTTTCGGGCGCATTCTCTCGGTGTAGAGAGGCGCTGGATTGGTCTCTTGGGTGTCGATGCGATGCTAGATGTTTTTTGCGCGGCGGCGACCGACCAGATAGACGAGAATCGCAAAAATCGCAAAATAGAAGACGCCGTTGACCCCGATCGCGATTCGCAGAAACCAACCAAAGGTCCAAGCGAGTGAGGCATGCGTCTCCGGCATGACAAGCTCGGCGACTTTGAGGCCCGGCGAAAACAGCAAGACAAGCGAGACGGGAAGAGTGGTTTCGTTCGTGACCGCCGAGGCCAGCGCAAAAAATCCCACTACTAGCCCGAGTGCGGCCGGCGCTAACCAGCGGAAAAAGAATCCCTTTGGCACCACAGGATGTTAGCAAAAAGCGCCGTGTAAAACGCTCGAGACGTTCGCTCGATGGATTGTATATCGGACGGACTATTCATCGCTCGATGAAACGATTTCGTGCTCCCGCGCACTACCTATAGTAAGACCAATCCCAATCAAAATGCCCCTGTTCTAACCAATGGGGGCACCGTTGTCCAGGTGCCAGTCGTGGGGGTAATTGGTCGGGAGACGCGTGGGGGAGCACTTCAGGGAGAGTTGTGCTCCCCGCGTGTTACTTCGCGGCCGATTGAACTCCGTGCTGACGAAGTTCCGAAGTTCATCCAGCCTCTCTCAATCGTCCCATAGCTCTCGCTAAGAGAAACGGGGCAACCTGTGTCCGCCATCCAACCAGAGAGTGAAATCAAGTCGCGCTATTCTTCGTGATCGAGTGGTTTGCCGTCGGGTCCGACCTGAACTTCCGTTTTCTTTCCGTTGGTTTCCACCTTTGCTTCGTAAGCGACTAGCTTGTCTTTCTTCGTGAGGGACTCCACTTTCAGGATCTTGCCATTGCCCGCTTTTGTTTCCAGGCCGGCTTTCACTTCCACTGGAAGCGAGTCCAGCGACACTTGCTCCTCGATTTCGACGATGGAGCCATCGGCGGTCATGGATATATCCTTGCTGTGGCCGTTGACGGTCAATTCCGCTTCGTAGAGAGTTTGCCCATTTTCCTTTTCGGTGGAAAATCCACGAATCGTTGCGCCCGCGCTCTGTGCCGCAACTGTTTTTTCGACGGCGGGCGGGAGGTCGGACCGCTTGATTTTCTTTTCCTGAGCCGAAGCATTGCCGGCAAGAAGTAAGAGACCCGCTGCAAGCGCTGCCACACAATGATTTTTCATGAATCCTCCTGAGTGAAAAGGCGCCCTCCGCGTTAGCGCGAGCCTACAACCAGCTTCCTAAACGCAAGTTAAACAAAACTTGCGCGCCTTCGGCTCGAAATACGGAAGGCTTCCCGAACTGCGCCGAACTAAAACCACGTGGAGGCTTTGTAGCGGAGATATTCCTCGCCAAAGCGTTCTTCGAGGACGCATGATTCTGCGCGGGCACGAACGATCTGCAGGATGACGACCGGCACGAGCAGGAATAGCAGGTAAGGGCGCTCGAGGAAAAGGAAGAGTCCCGCAATGACAAAGGCGCCGAAAAAATAGATGGGATTGCGGATGCGGGAGTAGATGCCGTGCGTAACCAGGTTTTTTGCTTGTGGCGTGAGAGAGAAAGAATTGCCGAGCTGGAAGCGCACCAGCGTCAGAAGCGCGAGGGCTGGAAACAGGAGCGCGATTCCGGCAATACGCATGGAGCTCCAGGGAGGGTGCGCGAACTCGTAAACCAGAATGGCGATGCCGGCTAGCGGGACGAAAATGACGAGTAGCACGCTTCGGTTCAAGTTCACGGTGTGCCTCTGCGCGATCGTTCCGTCGTCGAAGAGCGCTGTGCTTCGGCACTTTTCAGTTCGACGAGGACATAAACTAGCGTGGTTATGCCCACATTCCCGGTGGTGTGGCTCGCGATGTGTGTGCTTTGATTCTTAGTGTACAAGAGGCAAATCTCGCCGTCTCCGGGCTGCGCGTTCTTGGTAACGTCTATTAGATTCAATGCCGTTTTGCCAAAACACATCCACTTCCAGCAGTATGAGGCACAAGCCATGAAACGTCTCGCGCTTGCAACGCTGATCGCACTCTTGTTTTCCAGCGCCCCATTTACCCAGGAAAAAACCGTGAGTGTGGACGAAATCAGGATCAAGCAACTGGAACGCGCATGGAATCAAGCCGAAGCCAAGCAGGAAGTCAAAGAAGTCTCCTCCCTGCTCGCGGACACTCTCGTTTATACCGATTACGACGGCTCGTTCATGAGCAAGTCCCAATATATGAAATGGGTGGCTGCGCCCGAGCAAAAAGCGGATCACTTATATGATGAAGGGCTGAGCGTTCAGCTGTATGGCGACGCGGCCGTAGTGACTGGCATCTATCGCGAGACCGGCACGAACAAGGGCAAACCCTATGTTATTCGCTCGCGCTTCACGGATACCTGGATCAAGCGCAACGACGCCTGGCTCTGCGTGGCCAGCCACAGCACGCTCATCCCATCCAAATAATCTGGCGCTCTGCGATTAGGCCGACCCCTTGGTTTCGCTGGTTGGCGCTCCGAAATTGCCGCAGCGCGCGCGCCAGCTCTGGCGGAACTTTTCGCGCTCCTCGGGCGTCATCTTCTCCCAACGTTCGTCCATGCGCTCGCGTATTCGCCTGCGGACATTGGAGCGGGGGCCGTGGCCACCCCAGGCTCCGAACAGAATCCGGCAGAGCGCCAGCAAACCGAAAGCCTGCCAGAAGGTAATTTGATGCCATCCGAAGAGAGGCGGCGTCAGCCAGTTCCAGAGATGCATCACCAGTTCGCCGCCAATCCAGCAGAAAAGCACGATTGCCAGGAGGGCCAGCGGGGCGATAAAAAACCATTTCTTTTTCATCTTGTGCTCCTTATTTCTTGCTGCCATTACGTTGCATCATTTTTCTGCTTCATTTCTTCGCAAATTCGTCGTGAATGCTTTGCAGGCGTTCGCGCAGATGAAGCACCGCGTAGCGCTTGCGCGAAAGAAGAGTGTTCACACTCACGCCAGTTTCCACCGACAAGTCTTTGAAACTGCGCCCCTCGAATTCGTGAGCGATAAATACTTCGCGCTGCTCCTCGGGCAGTTCGTCGAGCGCGAGTTCAAGCTCGTCCAAAAGCACGCCGCGGAAGTAGAGCGATTCCGGCCCGGCATCAGGCGAGGGCAACAGATCTTCGATCTGCAGCAGTCCGCCGGTTTCGTCCTCCATGGCCGCGTCGCTGAACTTCACGGGCTTCTTCTTGCGGAAAAGGTCCGTGATGCGATTGCGGGCGACGCGAAAAAGCCAGCCGGTCACGTGCTCGATCGGCATCAGAAGGCGATTGGCTTCCACCAGCTCGTAGAAGACGTCTTGCACGATGTCCTCGGCGTCGGCGGGATCGGGCACACGCCGGCGGATGAAATTGCGCAGCCGCCCGCGTTGTTCCGCGACGACTTCGGCGATTTGACGGTCTTGCTCGGTCATCGAGAGGACGCTCACGGCTTGTCCATCCACTGTTGAAGACGAATGGAGGCCACGGATATTGTAGGAGAGAGTGAGAAATAGAGTGCGCAAGAGTATGAAAACAAAGGAAGCGTAAAGCATCTGGAATGAGATCGATGGGGACTCTTCAGAGACGGTTTGTAAGTTTGGGGCACATCGGTTACACTAACAACCTAGGTTAATCATCTAGGTTGTTCATGAAGGAGCGCGACGATGCGGAGCGTGGGGATATTTGAAGCGAAGCAGAAGCTGTCGGAGTTGGTGGAGCGGGCCTCGCGCGGGGAGCGGATCCGGATCACGCGGCGGGGCAAGGTGGCGGCGGAAATTGGGCCAGCCCAGAGTGAAGCGGCAGACTTGGCCGAGATTAAAGAAATATTCGCGAAGATGGATGAAATTAGGAAGCGCGCCAAACCTCTTCCAAAAGGCGTGACCATAAAGGATTTGATTGAAGAGGGCCGGATGTGAGCCGCTTCGTATTGGACGCATCTTTAACAGCGGCATGGTTTATCCCCGACCCGGAAACGGCATACGCCTTAAATGTCAGAAGCAGGCTCGCAGAAGGCTTAACTGCCGTCGTGCCGTCTATTTGGGCCGCGGAAGTGGCCAATACGTTCGTAAAATCGGTTCGCCGCGGGACGCTGACGGAAGAGGCAGTGGAATACGGACTGCAGACGCTTGAGACTTTGGTCTCCTCGGGTTCGCGAATTTCGGTGGACTCAAATTTGAAGTCGGTGCGCGAGGCATACACGCTGGCTCGAAAGTATCAACTGTCTGCTTACGACGGTTTCTATTTACAGCTCGCTATCGACGCAGGTCTGCCGCTGGCGACGCTGGATAAGGGGTTGCGGGCGGCGGCGGTGAAGGCGGGAGTGGCACTGCAGAAATGAAGTAAGCAAGGCGGCGATACAGCGGAGAATCGGCCATCCGCCACCCTATTGTGAAGAGTTTGGTGGGGGGAGCTTTCCGTATGAAGAATCTGTTTGAAGCGGCTCGGGTAGTCGAAGTGAAGCAGCGCATCGCGCAGATGAAGCCGGATAGCGCGCGGCAGTGGGGCAAGATGAGTCCAGGGCAAGCGCTGGAGCATTGCTCCCGAGGGATCGAGATGGCGCTCGGGGAGAAGAATCTACCGCGGGTGTTCATCGGGCGGATCCTCGGGCCGATAGTAAAGTCGAGAGTGATGGCGAATGATGAACCGATCCGCCGGAATGCGCCGACAGCCAAGGAACTTGTGGTGCAGGATGAACGAGACTTGGGAACGGAACGCGCACGGTTGTGCGGATTGATTGACCGGTTTGCCGCGGCCGGACCCGCGGGGTGTACGGCGCACCCGCACGCCTTCTTTGGGCGGCTGACGCCGGACGAGTGGGCGATCTTGATGTACAAGCATCTGGACCATCATCTGCGGCAATTTGGAGTCTAACGGCGGGCGTAAGTTGCTTTCAGGCGTTCACATGGGAAGGCCGGATTTGGTTTTTTCCGGTTGAGTCTCTTGATTGCTGCCTTGTTTCCTCTGGAGAAGGATCAAATACCCGCCGGCAGCCAGCGCGAGTAGGCCGACGATTCCGGGCACGAACTTGATTATCTGTTCTCCCGGAGTTGGAGCTGGCGGAGCCTGAGTTGGGCTGCCGGGCTGTTGTGTTGAAGAAAAAAGAATGTATACCTGCAGTGCAAGAAGCAGGAGTCCCACCGCAGCGAGGCCGGCGCCCTGAACTCTGGCAAATTGCATAAAAACTCCTTCGTGCAAATCAGCAGATGCTTACAGATTGAGTCTAGGCCTCGCAAATTGTGAAATCAATGCGGCGTATGGGGCACGCGGCAAGGTGCAGCCGCCCGTCCTGTGTTTGGGGGCACTCGGCCGCCAGTAAAGATTGAAACTGTCATGGGGTGTGGAGCATACTGTGTAAGGGACTCCACATGATGGAAACTGTGCAGATTGTGATCGATAAGGACCTCTTGCGTGCTGCGGATCAAGCGGCACGGCGGACCAAACGCAATCGATCCGCATTGATACGGGATGCTTTGCGAGAACATCTGCGACGACTGCGCGTTGGAGAGGCGGAAGAACGCGACCGCGCGGGTTACGCCCGGCGGCCTCAAGGGGGGAACGAGTCTCTCACCTGGGAGGCGGAGGCCGTGTGGCCGGCAGAATAGCGCGCGGAGAGGTCCGGCTTTATCAGTTCGCTCCGCCGGATAAAACACGGCCGGTAGTCATCCTCACACGCGACAGCGCTCTTGCCTACCTTTCCGCGGTGACGATAGCGCCGATCACTTCCACCGTCCGCGGAGTCCCGTCGGAGGTGCGTCTGGACGGGGACGATGGGATGAAAGCGCCGTGCGCCGTGAACCTTCATAATGTAATCACCGTTTCGCAGGACCGCTTGGGAAAGCGCGTGGCGCAATTAAATTCGCAGAGGATGAAGGAAATCTGTGCAGCGGTACGGTTCTCTTTGGGCTGCGACATCAGCTAAGCGTGGAATGGTGGCAGGATGGGGCTTTGAGCGCGGTATCGTGCCGATCGTTATTTCTACATGGGTGTAACGCTCGCTGTGTCCCAAAATCTCCGTGGTCACTACGTTAAAACTCTTTGAGCTGCAATCGAAGATGGTTTGTGACAACCCGCCACCCGTTCCATGACTACTGTAGTTTGAAATGGCACAAGCTATTGTATCTATATTCTCCACTGCGCCGGCAATTTCTTGGGCTAACTGGTCGGCGTCCTGGGCGGAGTGATTCTCTCCCTCACATGGTGTTGACAATATTGCCGGAAATCCATGCCGACGGTCTTGATGCCGTGCTGCTAGGGACCGCTGCAGCTACGACTCACTTTCAGTGATTTTGCACAGCGTCCACAGGGCTGAGGAAAACGGCAAAAATAATTATTGCGGGGACTTGACGAAAAGAAAAAGTCTGGTATAGTTACAAATGGCTCGGGGGTAGCTGAGCCAGCAGGGGCATCACAGTCGGGTCGAAGAAGCGTCTTCCCAGCGTACGAACAAGCGAAGGCCAAGAAGTAGATCCTATAGTGAGGTTCTTTACGAGCACAGGGTAGAAATCTGTCGAGCATCGCGTGGAGCCACTCAGGTGTGGGTGGCTGTACCCGGCGCTCGACGCCGGGTTTTTTATTTTGTGGAAGTGAGTAGTGGATAGTGAGAAGTAGGCGGCGCAAAAGTAAGTCCTCCTGCGGTCACGAATTCAACTAACACGGAAGCAAAAGCAGAGCTGGAAGGCAAGATCGCGGAACGCGATTGAGTAAGACCCTCCAGACAAGCCTTAATGCGATTAAGGCATTCCGACAAGCTCGGAATAAAACGCTCTTTGACAACAGAAAGGCTGGCAAGTCCACGCCGATAACCTGGAGGGATTACGGTCCCTGACGGGGCAATGGTGTGGATTATTTACAAGTTTTGCTCGAGAATCGAGCAATACTGTGGAAGAAAAGGCGGCTTATTCAAACCGCAGTAGCGCAAGCTGCTGAGGAGTCCGAAGACTGCTGGATCGAAAGCCTGCAACGGATACCTGAAGTGATTTTCCAAAAAAATCATCAAGACTTGTTCGTGGCTCATGCCCGAGTCGCGACGAGATCGGTTGCGAGGATGTATGGAACTGCAGGAAGCGGGACGTCGATAGCTGGATTTAAAAAGCACGGACTAAGCACCGTGTGAATCGCGAAGGATGAAAGTCCGGAGCGGAGTCTGACAGAAGACGGATTGAGTAAGTTTTATGATTAAGCTACTAAGGGCGTACGGTGAATGCCTTGGCGCCAGAAGGCGATGAAGGACGTGGCAAGCTGCGATAAGCCTCGGGGAGCCGCAAGCAGGCTTTGATCCGAGGATCTCCGAATGGGGAAACCCGACGGGATGAACTCCCGTTACAGCCCGCTGAATACATAGGCGGGTATGAGCTAACCCAGGGAAGTGAACCATCTCAGTACCTGGAGGAAAATAAATCACAGAGATTCCGAAAGTAGCGGCGAGCGAAATCGGAACAGCCCAAACCCAAGTGCTTGCACTTTGGGGGTTGTAGGACCGCATAAGTAGAGTTACCAAACCGACAGCTAGATGAACCTGCTGGAAAGCGGGGCCATAGAAGGTGAGAGCCCTGTAATCGAAAGCTGATCGGACTCGAAGCGGCATCCTGAGTACCACCGGACACGTGTAATCTGGTGGGAAACTGGGGAGACCACTCTCCAAGGCTAAATACTCTCTGGCGACCGATAGTGAACAAGTACCGTGAGGGAAAGGCGAAAAGAACCCCTGCGAGGGGAGTGAAATAGAACCTGAAACCGTATGCTTACAAGCAGTCGGAGGGCCATGCATGGACTTCGGTCCGTGAAAGCCTGACGGCGTGCCTCTTGCTTAATGAGCCGGCTAGTTATTCTTACGTGCAAGGTTAAGCGCAAGCGAGCCGTAGCGAAAGCGAGTCCGAATAGGGCGACAAGTACGTAGGAATAGACGCGAAGCGGGATGATCTACCCTTGGCCAGGTTGAAGGTCGCTTAACCGCGACTGGAGGACCGAACAGGTGTGAGTTGAAAATCGCTCTGATGAGCTGAGGGTAGGGGTGAAAGGCTAATCAAATTCCGTGATAGCTCGTTCTCCCCGAAATGTCTTTAGGGACAGCCTCGTGCGAATTACCGCGGTGGTAGAGCTCTGAATGGACTAGGGACCAACTCAGGTTACCGAATCCAATCAAACTACGAATGCCGCGGATAACTACACGGGAGTGAGACTACGAGGGATAAGCTTCGTGGTCAAAAGGGAAACAGCCCAGATCGCCAGCTAAGGTCCCTAAGTATGTGCTAAGTGGGAAAGGAAGTGTATTCGCTCGGACAGCCAGGAGGTTGGCTTAGAAGCAGCCATCCTTTAAAGAAAGCGTAACAGCTCACTGGTCAAGCGGATATGCACCAACAATCCAACGGGGCTCAAGCACATCACCGAAGCTGCGAAATGGTTATTTCTTCGGAAATAATCTTTGGTAGGGGAGCATTGCGTGGAGTCTGAAGGTAGACCGAGAGGACTACTGAACACTACACAAGAGACCCTGCCGGCATAAGTAGCGATAAACACGATGAGAACTCGTGTCGCCGAAAGTCTAAGGTTTCCTGAGGAAGGTTAATCCGCTCAGGGTTAGGCGGGTCCTAAGGTGAGGCCGAAAGGCGTAGCTGATGGACAACAGGTCAACATTCCTGTCCCGCCTGGCGACGTTATCACGATGGGGTGACACAGAAGGATAGGAGAGTCAGGTGATGGATATCCTGATTGGCCACTGTAAGCCGGATCCCGGAGGAAAATCCCCGGGGTCATTCAACGGTGAGAGTGGTGACGAGGTCATACGACCGCAAAGTCTCTGATTTCACGCTGTCGGGAAAATCCCCTAAGGAGTCGTCCAGGTGCCCGTACCACAAACCGACACAGGTAGACGAGGTGAATATCCACAGGCGCTCGAGAGAACACTCGCTCAGGAACTAGGCACATTAGTCCCGTAACTTCGGGAGAAGGGACGCCGCACTAGGGTTTATAGCCCGAAGCGGTCGCAGCGAATCGCGCTCTGCAACTGTTTAACAAAAACACAGCTCTCTGCAAAGTCGAATACGACGTATAGGGGGTGACACCTGCCCGGTGCCGGAAGGTTAAAGCAAGGGCTCAGCCCGCAAGGGCGAAGGCTTGAACTGAAGCCCCGGTGAACGGCGGCCGTAACTATAACGGTCCTAAGGTAGCGAAATTCCTTGTCGGGTAAGTTCCGACCTGCACGAATGGTGGAATGATAGAGCGACTGTCTTGGCGAGTGACTCGGCGAATTTGTGGTTCCGGTGAAGACGCCGGATGCCCGCATCTAGACGGAAAGACCCCGTGCACCTTAACTGCACTCTGGCCATGAGTAACGGATTGATCTGCGTAGAATAGGTAGGAGCCTGTGATACCTTGGTTTCGGCTGAGGTGGAGGCAACAGTGAAATACTACCCTGACTAATCTGTCGCTCTAACCTACCGCCCGCGACGGGCGGGGAGACACGGCCAGACGGGTAGTTTGACTGGGGCGGTCGCCTCCTAAACTGTAACGGAGGCGCCCAAAGATCGGCTCAAGCGGATTGGAAACCCGCTGTGGAGTGCAAGAGCATAAGCCGGTTTGACTGTGAGACTTACAAGTCGAGCAGGAACGAAAGTTGGGTCTAGTGATCCGGTGGTCCCGCGTGGAAGGGCCATCGCTCAACGGATAAAAGGTACGCCGGGGATAACAGGCTGATCTAAGCCAAGAGTTCACATCGACGCTTAGGTTTGGCACCTCGATGTCGGCTCATCGCATCCTGGGGCTGTAGAAGGTCCCAAGGGTTAGGCTGTTCGCCTATTAAAGCGGTACGTGAGCTGGGTTCAGAACGTCGCGAGACAGTTCGGTCCCTATCTGGTGTGGGCGCAGGAGAATTGAAGGGAGTTGTCCCTAGTACGAGAGGACCGGGATGAACAGACCTCTTGTGTACGAGTTGTCCCGCCAGGGGCATAGCTCGGTAGCGAAGTCTGGAAGAGATAAATGCTGAATGCATCTAAGCATGAAGCTCGCCCTAAGATAAGTTCTCCCAAGGCTTAATGCCTAAGAAGGGCAGTCGAAGACTACGACTTTGATAGGCTGGAGGTAGAAGCGCAGCAATGCGTGAAGCTGACCAGTACTAATCGCCCGTTCGGCTTAATCATAAAACTTTCTCAAAACGTCTTTGAGAGAGATAAGAGAAGATCGCCTTCTCTTTCGCAGTATGTTCGACCCCGAGTCGAACCTGTAAATTGCCAGCCTAATGTGAGGCCGCTTATGCGGCCGTACATACTTGTCGATCGCTTTGCGATCGCGCAAATTCTGTTGTCGCACTCGCGATCCCTGCTCGGGATGAGCCGGGATTCAGTTCGCGAGTTTCAAGTTTCCTGGTGATCATACCGCGAGGGTCACACCCGTTCCCATCCCGAACACGGTAGTTAAGCCTCGCCGGGCCGATGATACTGCACGGGCAACTGTGTGGGAACGTAGGTCGTCGCCGGGATTAAAATCAATAGGCCGTCTTGAGCAATCAAGACGGCCTTTTTGTTTTTCACGCTACTGGTTGAGCGCTGGCCAGCACTTTCGTGTCGAGAACAGCTCTCACTGCCGTTCGCGATAGCCAGGTCGCGCGTTCCTGAGCGCCTCTCGTGTTTACTTCACAACTCTCTGGATACCCCGGGTGGGGGTCAGTGGCACAGGCTTCCGCCTGTGCTCTTTCCTTGTCCCAACCCGCCTCGGCCCCGCCCCTACCTCTAATTCCGCCTCTGTTTTCCGAACGCTGCCTCTCTGTTTTGAGCTCTCCTAATCTTTCCTCATTCAACTCTAATCCTTCACCTCGTAACCTTGTATCTTTCCTTGACGCGCTTGACGCCGCGTCAAGCATAAGTCCTTTGTCTGCCACTGGGTCGAAAAATCACTGCACTTGTGCTTGGCTGGATTGAGGATTCGGTGGTTCGATCCGATAGCCGAGGCTTCGGAGTTGCCGAAGCATCTTCGAAGTGCGGAGTTGCTTCGATCGTTTAGTGACAGCTGGGCCCCGTTCTTCGTAACGGACTCCCTGGTGCAGGATCAACCAGATCAGCCGACACTGTCGATGGGCGATGGTCCCAATGGCTTGATTGTGTCCCATGCGCGGGACCGAGCGGCGATACACGATCTCGAAGATGCTTCCTTTGGTTCTGGCTGCGGCGTTAGCAGCCTGATTGAGTAAGCGCCGCATGTGACGGTTGCCCTTCGGGGAGCGGTGGCTGTAGTTCACACCCGCGCTCTCGTCGTCGCCCGGGCAAGCACCAACCCACGAGGAGAGACATTTCTCGGAGGGAAAGGTCGCTGAGGTAGGGCCGACTTCGGCAATGATCTGCTGCGCTGAGTCCACTCCCAGACCGGGCACCTCCGCCAGCCGCTTGACGGCATCCTGGTGCTGGCTGAGCAGATTGGCCATCTCCTGGTCCAGTTGGCTGATCTGCTCGTCGATCAATCGCAATTCCTCCAACGCCATCTTCAGCAGCCGCCGGTAGACAGGGCTGAGCTCAGCGCACGCGCCGAGCGCGTCGCACAACTGTGCCGGTGTGGCGCGCAAGCGCTGATCGGCCAAAGCGGCCAGAGCCGCTGGGTTGGTTTCACCGTCAGCGAGCGCCTTCAGCATACGACGGGCACTAAGGCCCAGCAGATCCGAGACCAAGCTGGACAACTTAATGTGGGCCTCTTCCAGAAAAGACTCCAGTTGGTTCTGCAGCCGCACTCGGTTGCGCGTCAACTGGTACTTTCTCCGCGTCACCGTCCGCCACAGACGCTGCTCGGCATCGGGCACAAAGCTCAGAGTCAGTTCCCGGGCCACCAGCCGTTTCACCAGGCGTTCGGCATCAGGAAAATCCTTCTTGCGCCCCCGAGGTCCGCGGTTCGATTGCGCTTGAGCCAGATGTAACGTTCCGGACCTCCGCCTTGCGCCTTCTCGCTTCTCGCGTAACGGCTTCCAATACCTTTCCAGCGCTCCCCACACTGGTTTCCAATATTGGGCCGTCGATTCCATGACTACTTCCTCGGCCTCTTGCTCCAGCAGCCATGCCGCCAGCGATCGCAGTTGTTCGGGGCTGCTGCCAAACATCCGCCGCTCAAACTGGTACTCGCTTTCGATTTCGACGTCAGTCACAACTACAGCCAGCATCTTTTTATGGACATCAATTCCCGCTATCCTATAGGACATAGTTCCTCCTGGCCGGGAGCGGAGAGCGTGCTGCGGTTACCTTAACCAGGGTCGCGGGCTATCGCCGCTCCCCCAGGGGAAGACAACGACGCCCAATTATTCGCTCAATCACGCACGCTCCGGATCAGACACTTACACGGTCTCAACTTTTCCACTGTTGCATCGACCTCGCCGCTCCGGGCCGTTGCGATCTTACCTCTGAATGATTTTCATGAGGTTTCGCGGGCCGCAGGCCCTAAATGACACTTACGAAAAACACCGGGCGTGGGGGAGGGGGTAACCGCACACACTGTTGGCCATTCACTGGCTTTGGTCTGGCCCACACACGAAATGCCGCAACATCTCTCGATTCATGCGGATACGGACAAATTGCGACACCCCCGGGGTGGGAGGTACATCCATCTGCTCGGCTCTTTCAGTTCAGGCGCGCGTAGCTGGGATGACAAGGCCATCCAGACTCAAAGACGAAGCTGGCGGCTCTGGCGTCAGACTCGCTGCGGCGGCGCCGGACATAACGTGGTGGAACGCTTCCTGGAAGCGCTCCATTTCGGATTGCGTGCCGACGGTGATGCGTACATGAGTGGGCCAAACGGGCCACTGGCGGCCGATGAAAACATTTTGCGCAGCCATCGCGACGATAACTTCCTTCGCGGGACGCTTGGCGTCGAGCATGAAGCAATTGGATTGCGATGGCACGAAAGAATAGCCGTTCTTCGAGAGCCATTGAAACGTGGCTTCGCGGACGGTGGTATTGATGTGCTTGCGATCGGCGATGAGGCGCGCATCCTTCAAGCTCGCTGCTGCGGCGGCCACGGCCGTGATGGGCATGGCGCTCCAACCGGAGAATGCTCCCATTTTTTCGAGAAGGTCTGGCCGGCCGATGGCAAAGCCGCAACGCAATCCGGCCATGCCGTAGATCTTTGAGAAGGTGCGCAGGACGATCACGTCCTTATCGGCTTTGACGAGATCGAGCGCACTGGTGGCGTCGGAGAAATGGATGTACGCCTCATCAACGAGAAGGATGGAGTCTTTCGGTTTGTTGGCGAGCAAAAACTCGATGTCCGAATGGCTGGTGAGTGTGCCAGTGGGATTGTTCGGCGTGCAAATATAAAACATGCCCGCATCCGGAGCGGAGGCCAGCATAGCTTTCACGTCGTGCGAGTAAGTGCTGGTCAGCGGCACTTTTACGACGCGTGCGCCGGAGATTTTTGCGGCGTGGGCGCCGGCTTCGTATCCGGGATCGGCCGTGACGTAGCTTTTCGCTGGTGACGTGAAGGCCAGCACAGAGTAGTGCAGCGGCCCACTGGAGCCCGGGAAGGCACGGACATACTCGGGCTTGATGCCCTCGGCGGACGCAAAAATTTTGATGAGATCGCCGGTCATCCAGTCTGAGTAGCGTCCGCCTTGCGAAGCGACGCTATTCACGGCATCGCAAGCCACGCCGCAGGGACCGAGCGGATTCTCGTTGGCATTAATAAGGACGGCGTCCTTGGGATAAGGAACGGAGCCGGCATGCGCCAGCATCGGCTCAGTGACGATACGATAGCCAACGGCTACGGCCGCAGCGGCCGCGGAAACTTGCAAAAAGGAGCGACGGGAACGACAGGCGGGATTTTCTTCCATGGACATGGGGTTACCTCCGAAATGCGGCTCGCACGCCACAAACTGGCTACAAACAAACTATCACGATCTTCGGTGTACGCGCGTGCAAATTGCATGCATTTTCTGGATGGATCGGATTCGCGGTGGCCAGTGCTGCTTGCGCGGTGAACCAGGAATTCACAGGGAAGAAAAGGTGAAGACGGATGAAGCTCAAAGCGCGTTGAGCGCGCTAAAGCCTTTGTGTTCAGGCAAGTAGCAGATGTCGCGCAGGGTGCTCCTAGATGCAAAGCAAATTGAAAATCTGTGAAAGTACTATTGACTGCTCCCATCCCGAGATTTAACTTGGTTCTTGCTGGACCCGGCCAACTTACTTACGAAACCCCACACGCTGCGAGGCAGGCATGGCCACCGAAACCATCACAAACACCATAACTATCCCTGCAGGTAAGGAACTGGAAGAGCGATGGGAAAGATTACGAAACCATCGGCGCGTAGTGTCACGAATAAAATTCCAAGTGGAATGGGAAGAGGGCGCTGAACGGCAGAAAGCCAACGGCGTCACCGTGGACGTAAGCAAATCGGGATGTCTTGCCGTCGTCGGCGCTGGACTACCGTTGCGCAAGCGGGTGCGCCTGATTCATTCCACGACTGGGCGAACCGCGGAAGCGCATGTGGTGTGGCGCGATCATGAGGCCTGGGACGTAGGGCTGGAGCTGGTTAAGCCCGATCCATCGTTCTGGGGCGTTAAGTTTTAATTCGGCCACTTTTCCCTGGGCAAGCTCTTCTGAATGGTTTCCAAGTTTTGGAAACCGTCTTTGATCACCGTTTGCTTCACGTTGTCCTTGGTCACTACAACAGGACTTAGATATATCGCTTGAACGGACTTGGTTCCATTGGCAATGGAAACGGCATTTTTCATGGGATTTCCAGAGGCCAGATTCACGGCGGCTTCCGCCGCCAATTTCGCTTGCAAACTCAGCGGCTTGTAAACAGTCATGGTTTGCGTGCCATCCAAAATCCTGATGATGGCGGCGAGATCCGCATCCTGTCCGGAAACCAGAACTTTTCCCGCGAGCTGATGTTCCTGTAAGGCCTGAATCGCTCCTCCTGCGGTTCCGTCATTGGAAGCGATGACAGCGGCCACGTCGCCATTCGTCGAAGCAATCGCTCGGGACATGATGGTATAGGCCTCAGCAGGGTCCCAATCTTTTGCCCAACCGTCGCCTACGATTTTAATGTCGCCGCTATCCACGAGAGGCTTCAGGACTCGCAGCTGGCCGTCGCGTAAGGCCGTGGCATTGGCGTCCGCCGGAGAGCCACCGATCAAAACGTAGTTCCCCTTGGGCGCAATTCGCGCGAGCGTGGAGGCTTGCAATTCGCCGATCACCTCAGCGTTGGTGCCGACAAAGAAATCGACGTCACTATTGCGCACAAGGCGTTCGTAGCAAATAACAGGGACATGGCGCGCTTTGGCCGCATTAACAATGCGTGCGGCCTTGTCCGTGTCGTGCGGCACGAGAACGAGCACTTTCACGCCGGAGTCCATCAGTTTTTGGGATTGCTGCAATTGCAAATCGTCGTTGCCCTCGGCGGTTTCCACGAGGACTTCGGCACCCAGTTCCTTGGCGCGTTTTTGGAAGGTATCGAGATCGGTTTGCCAGCGCTCGACTTTGAGAGAGTCCATCAGATAGCCGATTTTGACAGGAGGGGCTTGGCCCCGGACCACTTGCTCTTTTGACATGCCAATGAGCGAGACCGACAGCGCGACGATCGATAGGGAGAGTAAGAATCGACGTTGCAAACGCTTCATATTTTTTCACCACCAAGTGCTTTAGACCGTAGCACCGGCCAGCAGGCGCCACAATGCGAGAGCGGTAGTGAGCGGACCAAGAGTAAAGAGGAAGAGCGAGGAAGTGACCGCTTTCGCGACAGTTCGTCCCGGGAGCGGCCAGGAACCAGGAACGCGCATGCGAGGCGAGCTCGCCTAAGAGCTTATCCACCAAGCGCTTGGAGGATTTTGGCAGACGATCTCTTCTTTGCAGGCTAATGGGTGTAGACAATCTACATGCATTGGGTGTAGAACATCTACAGCCTGAGGTGAATATGAGTCCACGCTACCAGAACCGGATTGAGCTGCTGCAAGGGACGCTCGACCTGCTGATCCTGCAAACTCTGCGTTGGGGGCCGCAACACGGGTACGGCATCAGCCAGGCGATTCGCACGAATTCGGGAGACATTCTGCAGGTGGACACAGGCTCGCTGTATCCGGCGCTGCACCGGCTGGAGCGGCAGAAATGGATTAGCGCGGACTGGAAAGTTTCGGAAAACAAGCAGCGCGTGCGAGTTTACCGGCTGACGGCCAAGGGCAAGAAGCAACTCGAATCCGAGCGCTCGCGGTGGGCGCAGGTTTCCGATGCCATCGCGGGCGTGCTCAATCCCGCGAAGAAGGAGAGCGAGGCGTGACATTTTCTTTCTGGCATCGTCAAAAACGTGAGAGCGAACTGGACGAAGAACTACAGAGCCATTTGCAAATGGCAGCGCAGGATCGCGCGGACCGCGGCGAAACGCCAGAGCAGGCGCGCCGCGGCGCGCGGCGGGAATTGGGCAACCTGGGATTGATCAAGGAGGTCACGCGGGAGATGTGGGGTGGCGCATCCTTCGAACGGCTTGTGCAAGATCTGCGTTTCGGAATGCGCATGCTTCTCAAGTCACCCGGCTTTGCGGCCGTGGCCATTCTGACGCTGGCGCTCGGAATTGGGGTGAACACAGCGCTGTTTTCGGTAGTGAATGGGGTCTTGCTCAAGCCGCTGCCCTACCCGCAACCGGAAAAACTCGTCTGGCTGGCCGAGAGCAAACCCAATTTTGCTACTGGTTCCATTTCCTTTCCGAATTTTCATGATTGGCAGAAAGACAACCACACGTTTTCCGGCATGGCCATCTACCGGTCCTACAATTTCAATGTTCTAGGTTTGGGTGACTCCGAGCAGGTGCATGCCCGGTTCATTACTTCTGACTTTTTCAGCGTCTTGGGCGTGAACCCGGTCATCGGCCGGACATTTGCTCCCGGCGAAGATGATATCGGCCGCGCGCCGATCGTGATGATCAGCGAAGGACTGTGGAGGCGTAAGTTCAACTCCGCATCCGATGTGCTTGGAAAAAGTATCAACCTCGATGGCACCGCCTACACGATCGTCGGCGTTACTCCTGCCGGCTTCGATTTTTCAGGACTTTTCCGGGACATTGATATTTACGCGCCTGCCGGGCAATGGACGAATCCGTTGCTCTCGAAGCGCGGCGCGGGCCTGGGAATGCACGGCGTTGGCCGCATGAAGCCGGACGTGACGATCGAACAAGCGCGCGCAGATATGGATCGCATCTCGAGCAATCTTGCCGCGGCTTATCCGGACACCAATAAGGGCATCGCCGCAGCTCTCCGGCCATTGAAGCAAACGATGGTAGGAGAAGTTCGCGTACTGCTGCTGGTTTTGCTTGCGGCAGTCGGATTTGTGCTTTTGATCGCATGCGTCAACGTCGCGAACTTGATGCTCGCTCGAGCGGCAGCGCGCACCCGCGAATTCGCGATTCGCGCGGCGTTGGGGGCGGGCCAGGCAAGACTGGTGCGTCAGCTCCTGACGGAAAGTCTGCTGCTGGCGCTTACCGCGGGAACTCTGGGTTTGCTGCTGGCCGCCTGGGGAACGCGAGCTGCGCTGCAATTCCTGGCGCAAGGCCTCCCCCGCGCGAGCGAAGTTCATCTGGACGCGCGCGTACTTCTCTTTACCGTGTTGATTTCGCTGGGCTGCGGCATTTTCTTTGGGTTGGCGCCGGCGCTGAAAAGCCGGAGCCGCAATCTGCACGATACGCTGAAGGAAGGCGGACGCGGGGAGAGCGGCGCACGTCACCGTGCACAAGGCCTTTTGGTCGTTGTGGAAATGGCGATGGCGCTGGTCTTGTTAATCGCAGCGGGGCTCATGTTGCGGAGCCTCGCAGCGCTCTGGAACGTCAACCCGGGGTTTGACTCGCACAACGTGCTTGCTTTTGGCGTGGCTCTCCCGCCTCCTATGCACAACGCCAGCGCCGCCGAGATTCGAGCGGCTCTTCGCAACGTGGATCGGCAGCTCGCCGCCGTTCCGGGAGTGAAGTCCATCTCCCTCTCGTGGGCAGCCGTGCCACTCAGCAGCGACGACGAGGATCTTTTCTGGATTGAAGGAAAACCACAGCCGCAAACCGACGACGACAAATATTGGTCGCTCAGTTATGTCGTGGAAGAAGACTATCTCAAGGTGATGGGCATCCCCCTTCAGCGCGGACGTTTTTTCACAGCACAGGATAATGAGAACTCGTCTCACACGGTCGTGGTGGACGATGTTTTCGCGAAAAAATATTTTCCCGATAGCGATCCCATCGGCCAGCATATTTTTCTTGATAACAAAGGAGGACGCGCGGAAATCATCGGAATCGTGAGCCACGTTAAACAGTGGGGACTCGACTCGGACGACAAAGAGACATTGCGCGCGGAACTCTACTTTCCGTTCATGCAGCTACCGGACCAGGCCATGCAGCTTTCGGGGAGCGGAACTGGCGTCATGCTGCGCTATGATCCGCAAGCCACAACCATCGGCGATTCGCTGCGCGCAGCCGTCAAAGGCATCGGCGCGGAGCACGTGATGTCCAGGACGCAAACAATGGACGAGATAATTTCGGATTCACTTGCCGCGCAGCGTTTTTCCATGGCCGTGTTCGGGATTTTTGCCGTGCTGGCGCTGGCGCTCGCGAGCGTAGGGATCTATGGCGTCATTTCTTATGTTGTGCAGCAGCGGACACAGGAGATTGGCGTCCGTGTGGCTCTTGGCGCGAAGCGAACCGACGTGCTTCGTCTGGTTCTTGGCGATGGAATGAAAATGGTTGGGGTCGGCGTAGTCATTGGCCTGATGGCGGCGTTCGGATTGACACGCCTTATGGATAGTCTGCTTTACGGAGTGAGCGCGACCGATCCGCTCACATTTGCGGTTGTTACGCTCCTCCTCGCCGGGGTGGCGCTGGCGGCTTGCTATGTCCCCGCGCGGCGTGCCATGCGCGTCGATCCGATGGTCGCTCTGCGTTATGAATAGCAGGCACGTGCTGCTTAGCGGGCGTTCTTGCCGGAAGAAACCCAAGCGTCAATAGGCGGAGCCAGTTTCGCGCAAAGCTGCCCAACGCAGATTGCTGCGAGAAACCCTGTGAATACATCCATCGTGTAGTGAGCGCGCAGGATGAGTACGGTGGCAATCTCGAAGAAGACAATCCCAACAGCCACGATGGTGAGCCAACGCTTGCCGAGGTTCGCCAATTCGATCCCGCCAAAGACCGCAATGGCCGTGTGGCCGGAAAAGAAAAAATCGTTGCCGACGTTGTAGGTGACGAGGGCGGAAGGGAATCCGGGATAGTGCCAGATCATGTTCGGAGGCGCGGGGAGAGCGCAGAGGGCTTGCATGGTTTGGCGCAGGCCGAGCAACAGCACAAGTCCGAGGAAGGGCCGAACGCTTGGACCGAAGAGCCAGCGCAAGAGGAGAAAGATTCCGAGTCCGTCGATGAGTGCGGAGCTAGAAATGAGGAGTGCGTTGGCCGCTGTTGGCGAATGGTAGAAGTACGAGTTCAGGCCGGCTGTCATTCCGTGAAGCGCGTCGCCAATACCAGAAGCGGGCAGGGCTCGCTTTGCGAGCAGCGATTGCGTCCAGAACCAAATCACCAGGGCGATGGCGGTGAGAGCTATCCGGCGGATCAGGCGACGCCAATCAGGCGTGCTTCCAGCGTCTGTCATTTGCGGGAAATTCCCGCGCTGGATTGCGCTGCTTGCGCGCAAACGCTCATGCCGGCTTCACGACTTCCAAAGCGAGTTCGCGAGCCTTGCGCAAGTCGAGTTTGCCTGTGCCGAGGTAGGGCAATTGTTCGACGCGCAGAAATTGGTCGGGCCGTGGCCGCCAGAGCGCGGGCAAGTCGCACTTGGCAAGCAGGTCGAGAGTTTCTTCCAGCTTAGCTTCGGGGAGCGTGTGCAGCACCATCAGGCGCTCGCCTTTTCTTTCGTCGGGAACGGCGGTCACCACGAACATTTGCTCCGTCGCGTGCGCCAGTTCATGCAGCTTGTCCTCGACTTTGATGTGAGGCACCATTTCGCCGCCGATTTTGCTGAAGCGGCTTAAGCGATCGGTGACGCGGAGAAAACCATCTTCATCGAGCATGGCGATGTCGCCGGTGTTGTACCAGCCATCACGCAAAACTGCGGCCGTTTTTTCCGGCTGATTCAAATAGCCCTGCATTACGTTTGGTCCACGAACGAGCAGCAATCCTGGCTGATTAATGGGAAGAGTTTGCAGGGTTTCGGGGTCGATGATTTTTACCGACATTCCCGGCAGAGGATGCCCGATGCTGCCGCGTTTGGCGCCGACCTGGCGAAAAGATGCTGCGCGAAAATCGATCGTGTTCACGGTGACGGCAGGCGAGCATTCCGTGCAACCGTAGCCTTCGAGAGGGCGCAGGCCGAAACGGTCTTCAAACGCCTGGGAAATTCGCTCGGGCAGCTTTTCCGCGCCGGCCATCACGAAGCGCAAGCTGCCGAATTGCTCAGGCTCGCAGCGCCGCGTGTAGGCGTTGAGGAAAGTCGGCGTTGCCAGAAGCATGGTGACCGCATATTTGTTGACGAGCGCGCCGATGACGCGGGAATCGAGCGGGTTGGGATGAAACACGACGCCAATTCCGGTTGCGGCGGGCAGGCAGAGCGTGCCCGTGAAACCGAACGAGTGAAAGAAGGGAAGAATGCCCATGATGCGATCGTTCGGATGCAGAAGGAAAACCTGGTTGAGCTGCTCGACGTTCGAGGCGACGTTGTAATGCGTCAGCACGACGCCTTTGGGATCTCCGGTTGATCCGCTGGAAAAAATAATCGTGGCGATGTCTTCGAGCGTTGTCTTTCGCTCTGCGCCTGCATACTTTTCGACGAGTCGCGGTGGAAGGAAAAACGCTAACGCGGCGCCGAAGCGTTCGCCGAAACGCGGCTTCTGCGCGAGGTCTTCCAGGAAAACGGTCTCGGCGGGCGGCGTCACGTGAACGCGCTCGAGAAAAGCGCGGGCGGTAATGACCGTTTTCAGGTTGCACTGTTTCGCGCACGATTCCAGAGTCTCGTTCGATGCCGTGTAATTCAAGTTGACGGGAACTTTGCCCATCAGCATTGCCGCGAAATTGACCAACGCTCCGGGAATCGAAGGTGGGAGCAAGATGCCAACCATTTCCTGGCTTTGCCAAGTTTTGCGCAAGCGCCGGGCGAGGAAGAGTGTTCTTGCCAGCACTGCGCAGAAAGACAGCTTCGGCGTTTGCCCATCGGCCATGGCAAATCGAAACGGATGGCGGCGCGCCGTGTAGAGAAACGTTCGCGGAAGCGGCCTCATGTGGCGCTTGCGCCGCTCGAATGCTTCCGCTCCCAAGTCCTGCACGGCTTGCCGTGCTTCCTGCGCCGTTGATGTGGAAGGCAATGGCGTACCAAACGTGACGCGCACGGGATAGGGCAAGTGACGCGGCAATTTCCAGAGGAAACGCCCGCCTGCAAAACTGAAAATCGAGCCCCATACACCGTCGAGGTTCACGGGGACGATCGGAACGTCCACGCCCTTGACGATGCGTTCCATGCCGCGGCGGAACGGCATCATCTGGCCGATGCGCGTCATTTGTCCTTCAGGGAAAATGCAGACGAGTTCGCCGTCCTGCAACGCCTGCGTGGCGCGGCGCAGGGAATGAATCATTTCACGCGGGCCTTGATCCGAAGAAATCGGAATCACGCCTAATATTTTGGCGAACGGTTTTACGAGCGGATGATCGTAGGAGCCTTTGAACATCAAGAAGCGAACAGGGCGGTCGAGCGCGGCGAGAAGCAGCACAGCGTCGGCCATGGACACATGATTGGGCACGAGAAGTGCTCCGCCGCGTGCGGGAACACGTTCGCGGCCTGCAACGTCGAGCCGGTAAAGAGTGTGTGTTAGGACCACCAGCAGAAGCCTAATCAACGAATCCGGCAGCAGCCACAGAACATAAACCGTAGCCCCAAGTGACATAAAAGCGGTCCAAATGAAGAAGGACTGCAAGCCGACGTGCAAATAATGAGTAAATCCGGAGTAGATCGCCGACGCGCCAATCACCCCGACAAAGGAGAGAAAATTTGCGAACGCAATGACACTGCCTTTGTGTTCCTCCGCGGGCCGATGTTGGATCAGCGCATTGATGGGCACGACAAAGAAGCCGCCCGAAAACCCGAGTGCGGCCAACAGCACCACCACCTGTAAGAACGTCAATCCATGCAGGGAAAGAGCGAAAGCGAATAACGACATGCCGACAGCGCCCAGCGGGATCAGCCCATACTCGATCTTCCCAGCGGAAAGAAGCCCCGCGGCGTAGCTACCGATGCCGATCCCGATGGCAAGCGCGGCTTGCAAGTACCCGCCGTGGGTCTCATCAATATGCAAAACTTCGCGGCCGTAGAACACAATTACAAATTGGAGTAGCGCGCCGAGAAACCAGAAGTAGGTATTGCCGACAACGGCGAGATGCAAGGTGCGATCGGGCCGGACAATCTGAACTTGCTTGATCAGGTCGCCAAAAATATTGATACGGAATTTCCGGGAAGGATCAGCGGCGGGAACACGCGAAATCGTGAAACTCGTTGCCAGTCCGATGAACGTGCAAGCGCCGAAAATCAGGCCTGCATACAGCTCTCGTCCATGAAAACGCTGGGCCAGTAACGGGCCCACCACGGCGCCCGCGATGATCGCGATGAAGGTCGTCAGCTCAAGAATCCCGTTGCCCCAGGACAGCAGTTCGTCCGGAAGCACCTCCGGAAGCAAACCGTACTTGGAGGGGCCAAAGAACGCCGCTTGTGTGCTCGCAAGAAAAATGACTGCAAACGCCATGCGCGTGCTGCCGTTCGCGAATGCATAGATTGCGAAAAGCATCGCGAATATTTCGAAGATTTTTGTGGCGATCGTGACGCTGCGCTTGCTGAAACGGTCTGCCAGGTAGCCGCCTGCCATGGAGAACAAAATGAAGGGCACGGCAAACAGATTTCCGACGAAGAAAACCAGAAGATCCTTCTGTGAATCGGTTGGATTGGTTCCGAGAATGAGGAAAATAACGAAAAATTTCAGGCCGTTGTCGTTGAAAGCGCCCTGAAACTGCGTGGCGATCAGGCTCCAAAAGCCGAGCCTCCAGCTCCTATTTGGCTCTTGCTTCAAAGGACTTGCGTCATCTGACATGCAGGCACACCCACACGATTCAGTGGAAGCTACAAGGATAGAACGATTGTAGCAAGTCTTCTTGCACGCAAATGCGCCGCGGCGACATGCTGTGCCGCAAACGAGACGCCAGTTTGTAAGGCGCTAGAGGCTATGGCTTTGCCGCCAAAGGTTCGGCTTTTGCCTTTGCCGGCGATGGGGCTTTCCGCCCTGCGTTCAGGTGGTCAAAATTCAAAGCAGCGTTGAGAAGCAGCATAAAGCTGCCCTGGGTTTCCTGACGCCACATGGGGTTCGTAGCGAATAAAACGACGTGACCGCGGCCCAGCGGCACGTCAACGATGGCGGGAGTTTCTGCCAACTCCGACCCGCCCGCGAGCATTCCGCTGACCCACAGATCCTTCTCGGGGGCAAACCGCAACACCACGCGTGGGAATAGGGAAGCTGGCGGAAGAACGCTGCTCAAATCTCCCCGCGCCGCCGGATTGACGTAAAGCTCCTGCTCCGCCTTACTGCGGTGCACGGGCGGCTCCGGTTCGGTCCACGGCCGGCCTTGCGGAATGTCCGGGTCCGTCGCCGAACCGCGGCCGCTGGTGCGTCCTCCTCCTCCGGCGTCTGCGAAAAATCTGCCAAGACGGCCGGCCACGGACACGCTGAACACTGGCCCTTGGTTGAAGTAGACACCGACGCTGTCGTCGTAGCCGTACGTGATTGGGCTGGCTTTGTCTTCCACGGTCGCTCGCGCAATCATTCCGCGCGCTTGCAGTTGATGCGTTTCGGAAATCGAAACCGTATCGGACATCCCCAGCTCAATGGGCAGCACCGAGCTGTTGGAGATGGGAATGAATAGTCCGCCGTCTTCGACAAACTTCTTGATATGCGCCGCTCCTTCGAATCCGAGGCCGCCTCGAATATCGGCGGTTTCGTCCACCCCGCCGAAATTCGGTGTCGTCGACGAGGTCTGGAAGGGAATCGGACCGGAGTCGCTGCCATCCGCTAAAGTGCGCTTGGGAACGCCGTTCAGAATCTGTTGCAAGCCGAAAAAGGTGGGGGGAAAGAGAATCACGTCGTACTTCTCGCGCAAATTCGGCGTGCTGCGTACGGTAGTGTCGGAAATGTAGGCGTAGGGGACTCCGGATTCTTCCAGCCCCAGGCGGAACCATCCTTCATTCTGCGTGTCCGTCCAGTTATGCATCACGGCAATGCGCGGAACACCGATTTCGTGGCGCGCCACATCCGGCACGGCCTCCGCGCTGATTACGCGGACGCCTAATTCGCGCGCGGCCGTGTTCAAGCGCAAATCCAAATCAGCAGGGTTGCCTTCGACGGGAAGGAGGAACGATCCCGCTACGAACTTCTGTCCCGCCGCTTCGAATCCCTCTTCCGCCGCAAAAAATTTTGCATCTTTCAGGCGGAAGCGCAGCGCCGCGAGGCTCGGTTCGCCGGAAGCGTTTATCACGTAAAACTTTGCTGCCGGCGCCTTGCCGGCTTTGGGCGTGTGCGGCGGAATCACGCCGCCGCCATCGAACTTCGCAGGCGGGTCCACTAGCGTCATGGGAGCCTTCAGGATGGTCACGTCCGTGATGCGCTGTGTTTTTACGTTTCGCAGCGGCCCGAGGGTCCAGCCCGTGTCGTCATAAGGCCGAGGGTCGTTGGTCGAGTAATACTGCGTGTCCAGCAGCATGTCGGCCATGCGGCTGTAGGGCTGGTCCATTCGAATGATGTAGCTTCCCAACGGAATTTTTGTCGTCTTCGCTTCTTCCGGTTTTTTCGCTCCTGCTTCGGGCTTGCTCTCCGGTTTTGCTTCCGCGGACTTTGCCGGCGGAGCCGCTTTCTCCTTCACGTCAAAATCTTGCTCGAGCTTTTGCACTTCCACGCCCTGCCGTTGTAGCAGATTCGCCAACTGCGCGGCCAGCGCGGGGCGCCTCCCGTCGTTCACAATGGCCCACGCCGCCGGACCTTCCGTCGTGGCCTTTGCTACGGAGCGTTTGCTCTTCTCGTAGAAATCCTTCAGAAGCTCCTGGCCGTGATCAGCGGTGTAACCCAGAGCGAGCAGCACGCCGCTCTCCTGCAAATTCGTATTGTTGCGCAGAGACCACTTCACTTTCGTCAGCGGCGGATTTGGCCGGAACCAGGTGCGGCTCGTCGAAGCCGCCGGCAACTCCGCATCCTTCGTCTCCGGAGTCCCATTCCCATACGTTTCATAAAACCGCCCGATCGAGTTATGCCCGTTCGCCACATAGAACATGTAGTTCGCGGCCCAGCCGTCGTAGAAGCCATGCGTCCACACGCCGGGAACGCCTCGCTCCGTCATCCCTTGTATGTCGTTGTACGCCAGCTTCTGCCACTCGTTGATGACGATGGGGTCGAGCCATGCGTTATACGGTCCAGTGCCGGTGGAGACATAAAGATACGGCACCGATTCGTGCAGATCGTGGAGCACTTGCGGATGCCAATAGAGGAAGTTCTGCATCATCACTTGCGAAAGCTTTAGCCCCATGCCGATGCCGTCGCGGTTGTTGTCGTGCTGGACGTAGTGTCCCCAATAAACAAGGCCCGGCTGTGGCTTATCGGGGTTCGCTTTTTTGTAATTCCAGGAATCCACCACGCGGTCGTGGCCGTCCACTTCAACGATGGGAGTTATCAGGAAAATCGCGTTCTTGCGGATATTCTGAATGTACGGCGAATCTTCCACGGCAAGGCGGTAGGCGAGTTCCATCAACATTTCCGGTGAGCCGGTTTCCGGCGAATGAATTGATCCGGACGCCCAGTAAAACGGCTTGCCGCCCGCGATAAGTTGCTTCGCATCGGCATCGCTGATTTTGCGCGGATCGGCGAGTTTGGCGGTGATGTCGCGAAACTTATCGAGCTGCGCGATGTTGGTTTCGTCGCTTACCGCGATGAGCAGGAAGTCGCGTCCCTCTTCCGTTTTGCCCACGCGGTAGACTTTGACTCGCGGGGTAGCTTTCGCGAGTTCGTCGTAATAGTGGTAGATGTCCTTCGAATAGGTAAGAAAGTCCGGCGCGCCGACGATGTGGCCAAGAATTTTGTCCGGGGAGGGCACACTTGAGGAAGCCGGGAGATGATCGACCAGGTCGGTGAGGAAGTACGGCTCCGTGGTGAACTCGTGAATTTTCTTTCCGTACTCTTCATCGTTTGCAGCGCTCTGGGCACTCGCAAGTGCGGCCGTAAAACCGATGAAGAGAAACACCGCCACTGCCGGCGGCCAAATTCGCCGCAAGAGCTCTCGCCCTGCCTGGGCATATTCACACAAATTTCCACTCAGAATTCTCATCATCGCCTCACTTTTTATTTTCCAGGCACCTGACCGGCCACTGGACCATGTGACGGGCCGTCTGCAACATCCGTTTCAGTCGTTTTGCGGGATACCCGCGCCACGGGAGAACCGGGGTAGCATAATGCTTCCTTAGCTTGGAGGGAAGAATGGCGAACGGGGCAGGGCAACAAAAATCCGTGCTGATTACCGGCGCAACGGACGGCTTGGGCAAAGCCACCGCGATCCTGCTGGCGCAACGCGGCTATCGCGTGTTTGCTGCCGGACGTTCAGCGGAAAAACGCGCGCAGCTCGATGCGCTGGCGCGAGAAAAGAACCTGCCGCTGGAGACTCTGGAACTCGATGTGTGCGATGACGCTTCCGTCCAACAAGCCGTCGCAGCCGCTCTCGAAAAGGCCGGAGCGATCGATGTCCTCTTCAACAATGCCGGCGTCAATTTTTCCGCCGCCGTCGAGGACTTGCGCATGGAAGACTGGCGGCGCCAGTTCGAAACGAACCTCTTCGGCGTGCTGCGCGTCACGCAAGCGGTCGTGCCGCACATGCGCGAACGAAAGCAGGGCCGCATCGTGATGATGAGCTCTGTCTCGGGTTTCGTTACCGCGCCGACGCAAGGTGCCTATAGCAGCAGCAAGTTCGCCCTCGAAGCCATGAGCAACGCGCTGCGCCTCGAACTCTATCCTTTTGGCGTACAAGTGGTATTGATCGAGCCGGGCTACATCATCACCGGCATCCAGCAGGCCGCGATGGAACTCTCCAAGCCTTACCTGGACAAGATGAGCAACGGTCCCTACGCCCCGCTCTATGCGCGATTTCTCGCTAGCGTCACGGGCGCCAGGACCAAATCGCATACGACGCCCGAAGATTGCGCGCGCATAGTTCTGCGAGCGATCGAAGCCCCGAATCCGAAAATTCGTTACCTTGTGACGGGATTGGCTGTTGTTGCGAAATGGTGCGAACGACTATTGTCAGACAAAATGGTAGACGCCGTTTTCCGGCGCCGCTTCGGGATCGTTCGGGGAAACTAAGCTCTACGGATTCGAAATCTGGAACGACAGGCTGTTCTCCCGCAACTCCTGCCACTTTTTGGACCAAGCCTCGTGAACCGGGCTCTCGGAATAATCGGCGGCAGCCTCCGCGCTGGTGAACTCAATCGCATATACGCCGCTGAAATCCTTAATCTGATTGCGCTCGGTTTTGATCCAGATATTCTTGATCCCAGGAATTTTTCCCGCCATGTCCTTGATCCCGTTGATGGCGACTTCCCGGTCATTGTTCGAAGTGGCGTCCTTGAATTTGTAGATCACCACGTGCAGCACCGTTTTCGGCTGCCCGAACCGGTTTTGTCCCGCCACGCTCCGCGCATGCAGCGATCCTGCCGCGATTCCCGCAACAAACAATCCCGCCCCCAAAGCGATTTGCGCCATCCGTTTCTTCGTTGATGTCACGTCATCCTCCCGTCGTTGCTACTTAGCCAGTCTATGGAATGCGATGGGACGAGGCAACCAGCCGAGTCCTTCTCCAAGGGCCGTGGTCCCAAACGGTTTGACGCGCCCGCGGCGCGACCGTTACGCTGCCAACGCACCTTCTCGAGGTTCGAATGGACGTTTCGCCCAACGAATCATCCGGGCAACAGATGCAGCCGCGGACGCTACCGCCGCTCCCGCAATTGTGGGCCGGCTATCTGCTCGGATTTGCAACTGTCGTCGCGGAACTCATCGAAGGTTCGAACCACGCTTCAGACCCGCCCTCCACCGACTTCCCCATTCCCAATTTGTATCTCTTCCTTCTGATGTTCGTAGGCAGTGTCTACTGGCTCGTCTGCGTTTACCGCTATCACGTTGTGATGCAGCATGTGCCCGGCTGGAAGCACCCCATCTCTCCGGCGCGCGCTGTCGGCTTCCATTTCATCCCCTTCTACAACCTCTATTGGGTATTCAAGTGGCCGCAAGAAATTGCTCGCTTCGTCAACTGGAGGTTTGGGCAGCCGGTAATGAAACCCCAAATGGTGGGCCTCATGGTTTTCGCTGCTTTCGTGATGCGTTTCTTGTTTGACCCCGGTCTTGGCCTAATCCTCCTTTTCCTGGCCGCCTCCTACGTCTCCGGATGTCTTCGTCGCACCTTTGCCTTGCCGCAATTGCCAACCGCGATGCCTCCGCCTTCCACCGAATGAATTCGCCTCAAAGCGCGGACAGCCCTCCACGTACAGCCAGATTCGCATAGGTGCCTGCATGCAAAGAAAACGGCCCGGTGAGGTTGTCTCCACCGGGCCGTTTCTTTTATTTCCGGAATCTAGTTGTTTGGTTTGTTAGGCGTGTCGCCGGCTTTCGGATCGGTCTGCACGCTCGCCGCGATCGGCTTGCCAGCGTCCGTGCCGAAGCGCGTCAGATAAGGCATAAACGGCGTCACCTCAAACGGCATCTTCTCCCGTTCGGCAACCGTCCCCACTGGCTTGCTCTTGATCAGCGACAGCGTATCGTTCCACGGATCCAGCTTCACGCGGCCGCCGATCGGCAGCGCCGCGATCATCTGCGGATTCTGCTTCTGATCCACGGGCGTCGAAGCCTTCAAGTCGCCAATCACCGGCACGCGGTTTCCCAAGTGCGGGCTCACGAGGTTCGGAACTTCCTTTTCGCGTGCGGCGAGCGCCGAGAGGAAGAGTCCCGCATTGCCCAACTGGCCCTTGTAAGGCGAGTTGTTCAAAAGCAGGATCGCTTTCGCGTTGGCGGCATTCTCTTCATCCTTCGTGCGCGCAAATCCAAAGTGGCGGAAGGTTTCCTTGTCGTCGACCAGCAACTGGTCGAAGAAGGCATACGTCGAATCGAGACGATGGCCGAGGATGATGTGGCTCAGTTCGTGGGCCACCATCGTGGCCAGGCTGGCTTCGTCGGGCAGCACATCGATCAAGCCGCGGCTCAGCACAATGGTGTGGCCGACGGTGTAAGATTCCAGCGTCGAGGTCATCATCACGCGGCAGCGCACTTCCGGCTCCACGTCGATGTTATTGGTGACTTCGAGGTTGTTCACAACCGTATCGAGCACTTTGTCGAGCTCGCCCTTGGGCGCGACCAATCCGATCCGCTCGAGCCGGTCAATCACGTTATCTTCCGCCTGATGGTCCCAAGACCGCTGCGCCTGAATCGGCGACAGGTCATTGGCCGTCTTCGTGTCGTCGTTAACCGGCGTCTCGACCAGAATCTTGCTCAGCTCTTGCTCCTGCTGCGAATGGCCGAGGTTATATCCCCACAGCCGCGTCTGCGCCTTGAAGTCCAGCTTCTTGCTCATGGCGTAATGCAGGTCCTTCTCTTCGCTGTAGACAAACGAAGGCATCCACAGCCCCGGCTGCACGTTGGTCCGCCAACTGTCAAAGTGGAAGTACCAGCTCGAATGTCCGCCGCCGCTGTACGCGCCGTTGAAGCGCACGATGTTGTAGTCCTGGTCCTCGACCCAGATGCGCCCGAGGAATCGCCCCTTGCCCGACTTCTCCTGAGGAGAGACGTCGAACACCAGGCAGCGCACTTCGCCAAGAAATTCGCGCCGCACGTAATCAAATTTATAGTGCTGCTTGTCGAATCCGTTCGTGTCGATAAAAATCATCTGCAGGAAGCCGTCCGGCAGAAATTGCATCGCGAACGAAAAGAAGTTTCCCACCGAGCCGAAAATCTTCTTGCCCTTGTTCTCCGCGTTGCTCAAGGACACCAGCTGCACGCCCTTCGAGAAGTCGGCGCGGCCGAGGAAGTATTTGTCTCCCGCCGGCACGTAGCCAAGATCCTTGTCGGGTTTCAAGTTCTGAATGTACGTCTCCACCAGCGGCGAGTACTGCCGGATCTGCTGGTCGAGACGGTTTTCGTTTGTGATCACTCGGTCGATCACTTGATCCATCGTTCGCGCTTGCTGCGGTTCGGGCGCCGCCGCGCTGGCGATGGCCCCGGACCCTCCCAAGACGAATCCGAGGACAACTATAGCTAGCTTACGCATTTCTCTCTCCCCTCAATAGGCCATGCGGAACTCAATCCGCACGCGTGCCGGAAAATCGACCGGCTGGCCATCGCGTTTTGCTGGTTTAAACTTGATCGTTTGGGCCGCACGGACCGCAGCCTCATCGAGGCCGTGGCCCAATCCGCTTACAACGTGATTGATTTGCATGGTGCCATTCGAGAGGAACACCACGTCAATCACCACGTCGCCTTCTAACTTAAGACTACGCCCTTCCGCCGTATACTCCGGTTTGGGCTTTTCCAATATGTCAACAGGCGTGTCTGCTGGCCCCGCTGCTGCCACCTTTTTCTTCGGTGCATCCGCAGCCGCTTGGTCTCCGAATCCCGAAGACTGAACTTTCCCTTGTTTGCCGCCGCTTGGTGGCGGGTTTGCGATTCCGTTCCCGAATCCTGTGCTCGCCACTGTTCCTTTAATTCCTTTGTCGCCGCCGGTTCCGTTGCCATAACCCGGGCCACCAGGCAGCGCCGGCGAACCTTGCCGATTCACATTCGTTGCATGTTGCGGATCGCCTTTCCCAGGCATTCCGTTCGGATCGCCAAATCCGCCGGTCTGCACCTTATTGATCGGTGCCTTCACCGTGGCAGGCGCTGCGCTTCCCGAATCCATGTTATTCAGCTTGACGTCTTCTTTGGGTTTCTTCGGCCCATTCATTGACGTGTCGATCTTGGCTGCCTCGAGATGCGCCTGCATCTCCGGCGCCAGCGCTTCCACTTTTTGCACCTTCGGCACCACCGCCTTCGGTATCTCGAAAATGTGCGGCTTCTTGGGATCCAGTTTCACTGGCTCGACTACGGCAGGCTTGGGTTCCGGTGGAGGCGTTTTTGCTCTCACCACCTTCGGCGGAGGAGGAGGCGGGGGCGGCGTCGGAATCTCAGTCAACGGCTGCATAATATCGACATTCTGAAAGTGCAGGGCCGTCTTCAACTGGTCGGGATAGATCAGCGGAATCAGCACGCAAAAGGTCAGTATGCAAAGTTGAAAGACGGCGCTGACGCCTATCCGGCTCCAGCGGGGTTTTGAGTCTGGCAGTAAGGCGAGTCGAGCACCGACTGGTTTTGTACCGATAGCCGCCTTCCACGCGTCTGCATTTGGTTGGCGACGCCGGTCGGCGTCTAATCCGACGCCCAGCCGCGTCGTGCTCCTTGGTGAATCCGAAATCATGGTTGTCATCCGCTTGCCGCCTTGATTAAGTTCCTTCGTGGGAACTTCGGACAACTAGGTAGGCCTAGCGTTCCCAAAGTTCGCCAGCTTTTTTCAGTTCGTGCGCTTGACCAGTACTAGGGTACTTACGGGGCTGAGGGTGTCCGAATAGGACTTTCGTACTAGCGTCGCGAAGTCGCTAATGGTCCCGCGAGCGCCCGGTTCGCACGTTCTGCTAACCCGGCGGGGCGGCTCTTGTTGCGGGGTTGGTGCGCAACCCGTATAGGATACCGCAATCCGGCCCCTCTGGGTCTGTACTTTTACATACAGCAGCCTTCGGGCTGGATTAAGCTCATAGGATGCCGAGGTTATCTCTCGCGTTGGATGGTCTGCGATACTGTAAATACTTCCAGAGCCTATGAAAGAAAGCACTCCAGACCGCTCACAAGCAGGCAACCCGGCCAAGCGCGCCGGGACCGCGCAAACGCCCGTCGCGTCCCCCGCCAAAATCGAGTGGCTCTATGCTCAGTCCAAAGCCGGCCGCTGGGGGCTTTCACGCGAGCGGTTTGCCGCTTCTCTCGAACGCAGCGCGGAAAAGCGCCTCTCCAGCGGAAACCTCTCGCCGGAAATGCTGGACGAATACTTCGGCGCTTTGCACCTCGAAGACTTGGCCCTCGCCACCGCGTGCACGGAAGATTGCGAACCAGCGTGGGACCATTTCGTCAGCACCTTCCGCCCCTACCTTCGCGCTGCCGCAGCCGCCGTTCTCCGTTGCAGTTCCGCTTCCCCAGAAGCCTGCGATCTTGCCGATTCTCTCTTTGCCGAACTCTACGGACTCGCCGATGGCGCCCGCCGCGAGCGCTCCCTCTTCCGTTATTTCCACGGTCGCAGTTCGCTCAAGACCTGGCTCCGCGCCGTCCTCGCTCAACGCCACATTGACGCCATCCGCGCTGGACGCCGCTTCGAATCCCTCGATGACGACGATGCCAAGCCGGGCGCCACCAAGATCCCCAAGGCCGTTTCCGTACAGCCCACCGACCCGCATCGCGAGCGCTACGTCTCCCTTTTCGTTCGTGCCCTGCAAAGCGCTCTTGCCGCCCTCGACCCGCGCGATGAACAGCGCTTGCGCCTCTACTATGCGCAGCAGCAAACCCTCGCCGAAATTGGCCGCCAACTTTCCGAACACGAATCCAGTGTCTCGCGCAACCTCGATCGCATCCGCCTTGCTCTCCGCCGCGCCGTCGAAGAAACGCTTCGCAACGGCTGTCCAGCAGTGAACGGCTTCGCCGCCGAGCCCGGCCTCAGCGACGCGCAAATCTCGCTCAGTTTTGAGTACGCCTCTGCGGACGCTTCCTTCGATCTGGAAAAGCTGCTCCAGCGCACCAACCCTGCAAGTCCTCCAGCCGGGAGGCCCGGTCCATGAAATCCCGTTCCATCAATTCTCATTGCAAGAACGCAGCCAGCCCTCGTTCTAAGGAAGGAGAAGACCATGGCGCCTGACAGTCGCGACCGTAACTTTGAAAAAGCCCTCGCGCGTCAGTTGCGTTCCTCCGCGTCTTCCACCCCGGACGCCAGCAGCCTCGCCGGGGCTTCCGCGTCTCCGCTCGCCGGACTCTGTCCCGATGCCGAGACCCTGGCCGCCTATCACCATGGTTCGCTCTCGCTCGAAGAACGCAATCTCTGGAAGAGTCACGTCCTGAGCTGCGGCAGTTGCCAGGTTGTTCTTGCGCATCTCGCAACACCTCTCGACATCTCCGTTGGTCAGGACGTCAAGGAGAGTGTTCTGGTCGCCAAACAACGAACTGCCTCCGCCAACGCCGCTTCTCCTGCCCCCGCCTCTCGTCCGAGCCCTATCCACTCTTTGCGTTGGCTCTGGCTCGTCCCTGCAGGCGCCATTGCCGCGGCCCTCGTCGCCTGGGTCTCCCTTCAAGAACGGAAACCTCTCTCTGTCACGCCGTCCTCACCCGTGGAAATCGCCGAAAATAGTCCGCCCGCCGCCACTGCGCCATCCGAGAAGCCTGCGCTTTCCGACTCCATGGAACGCAAGCGCAAGGATCAGCTCGCCGCTCCTTCTGCTGGCCGCGCTGTGGAAGCCGACTCCACAAGTCGTGACTCCGCTCTAAAAGAATCTGTGAACGAGCTCCGGCAAAACCAACAGTCAACGTCTCAGAATGCCCCCGTTCCCACTCACGGGCCTTCCTTGAGCCAGCAAAACCAACAGCAACAAATCAATCGAATTGCTGCCGGCAGAGCAGGTGCCGTCGATCAGAAGAAGCTCGACGCCAACTCTAGCCTTAACGCGACTGGCCGGAATACGCGAGCCATCGCGGGCACCGCTTTGGCGTCCCCTGCTCCGGTCCTCCAGCCCCCGCCCTCCTCCGAGCCAGGCTTCGTCGCCGATGGCGCCATTCCTCATCCTGCTCAGCCCAAGGTCGCGCCGGCTCAACCTGCACCGACACCCCCTGCTGCCTCTGGCGGTGCCGCGCCAAAACCCGAAGTTGCGGCTGCGGACGCAATTTCGGCAGCTACGGAATCCGTTAAAGTTTCTTCTGCCCCGCAAGCTTTCGCCAAGACGAAGGCCCAGGAACGCGGCATGATGCGCGCTGCCGCCCTGCAAAATCCTCATGTATTCGGAGCACCCGGTGGAAAGCAACTCTGGCGCATTGGCCCCGCTGGTTCCCTCGAACATTCCAAGGACGCGGGTCTGAATTGGATCCAGCAAATCAGCGGCGTCTACACCGATCTCCTCGCAGGATCGTCTCCTTCCGCAAAAGTTTGCTGGATTGTCGGCAACGCCGGAACGATTCTCCGCACCACCGACGGCGGCACACATTGGACCAAGCTGGACTCTCCTGTCACGAACGATCTGACGGGTGTTCGAGCCGATGATGCCAAGCACGCCTGGATCTGGTTTGTTCCTGACCAACAGACCGGCCTCGTAAAAACCTATCAAACCTCGGACGGCGGCCGCACTTGGTTCACGCCTCCCGGCGAATAGTACACCGCAGGCATCCGCCCGATCCTAGTGCAAGGAATTCGCTGCTCTTCGTTCTAAGCTGGAAGCTAATTCTCAGTCGAGGTGGACATCATGGAAATCCGCACGTCAAAAGTGAAGCCCCGCTTGCCCTGGATTCTCTCCGGCACCGCGGTTCTGCTTGCCGCAGCTGCATTCCTTTATCCCGCTTGCCGCTGGCAGCGCGTCTTTGCATCCCAGGAAAAATCGGGGCAAGAGAAAGAGGCTCCTCGTGCCACAGGCCCTGATCAATCTACGAGCCTTAACGATCAGACCGATTTGAACGTCACCGTCTACAATTCCAACATCGCCCTCGTCCGCGACGTCCGCAATCTCTCGCTGCCCGGAGGCACGTTCCGCCTCAAATTTATGGACATCGCCGCGACGGTGAATCCCGCTACAGTCCACTTCCGCTCGCTCACCGATCCCGACAAGCTCGGCATCATTGAGCAGAATTACGAATACGATCTCCTCGAGCCCGCCAAGCTCCTCCACAAATATGTCGGCAAGGAAATCACTCTCATCCGCTCCTATCAGGACAATGGCACTACCAAGCGCGAAGAAATCAAGGCTACCTTGCTCTCCGACAACAATGGCCAGGTCTGGAAAATCGGCAACGATATCGTCACTGGCGGCTACGCCGAAAGCTATCGGTTCCCCGAAGTTCCTGCCAATCTCTATGACCGTCCCACGCTCCTCATGTCGCTGGAAAATTCCGGCTCGCGCAAACAGCAGATCGAAGCTTCATATCTCGCCAGCAACTTGTCTTGGAATTCCGACTACGTTTTGACGGTAGCTCGTGACGATATAGCCGCCGACCTCGATGGCTGGGTCACTCTCGTTAACAACAGTGGCACCGCCTTCCACAACGCGCGCCTCCAGCTTGTCGCCGGAGATTTAAACCGCGTTCAGGAGCGAGGCCGGAATGAAATGATGGACGCGCGCATTGCCACCAAAGCCATGGCCGCGGCTCCCCAATTCCAGCAGGAAAATTTCAGCGAATACCACCTCTACACGCTTGGCCGCCGCACCTCCGTCGAAGACAAAGAAACCAAGCAGATCAGTCTTCTCGCAGGCACTGGCGTTCCTGTGCAGAAAATCTTCGTCGTCAACGGCCAAAACTACTACTACCACAATCGCCAGAACCCCGGCTCACCGATCAAAGACAACGTCATGGTCTTCTACAAATTCAAGAACGACGAAAAAGCCGGACTCGGCATTCCCATTCCCGCGGGCAACGTGCGCGTCTACCAGAAAGACTCCAAAGGCGGCATTCTCTTCGTCGGCGAAGACCACATCGACCACACCCCCAAGGACGAAAGCATCTCCGTCCACATCGGCAACGCCTTCGACGTCGTCTCTGAACGCAAGCAGACCGATTACAAAAGCATTTCGTCAAATGTTTGGGAAATGGAATTTGAAATCACGATTCGCAACCACAAAGACAGCGCCATCACCGTCCAGGTAAACGAACCCATCGGCGGCGACTGGGAAATGCTGAACTCATCCTACAAATACACCAAGACCAGCGCCTGGGCTGCCCAATTCAACGTCCCCGTCGACAAAAACGGCACCTCGGTCCTCCGCTACCGCGTCCGCGCCCACTGGTGAGACTTGTGAGAATGGTTGGAGTGGTGAGCGCCGTAAGCAACACTTACAGCATTCCTTCGCAACTGCTGAATCTAAACGATTTATGCCAGAACCTAAGTCCTTTAGACGTAACACTTACAAGAAAGCCGGGGGAGGGGTCGAGTTATGGTTAACCAAAAATCATTCCGCTTCCGCCACAAAGATCATCTCCGGCGAACTATCCACCAGGGGCGACCGGTCAAAATCTCCATAAACCGCCGTAACCCGAAACCCACATCGCGTCAGCAAATGCTCCACTTCATAGCGGAAAAAATATCGAAGGGTCCACGCAAACACGAGGCGCTCTTCTTTCCCTCGCGCATCCGTCACATAAAAAATCATCTCCACATCATTCCGCTGCTCTGCCCGGTGAAACGCCGTTACCCGTTCCATGATCCGTACGCGCCGCCCGTCCGGCATCGAATACTCCGCCACCAACCCTTCCTTCAGATACGCCGGATCATGCATCCGCTCCGCATCCGTCTGGAACACATCCAGAATCAGCCGGCCCCGCCGCTCCCCAGTTCGCCGGCCATCCGCCCAAAGATGCTTGCGCACGGATTCCAGACACGAGATTTGCTGTTCCATCTCAAGAAGATGTTGCATCGGCCGAAACGGAATAATCACCAAACGAAACTTTTCCCCGAGGTCGAACTGCGTCATGTCACCCTGCACCAACTGGATGCGTTCGCGTGCTTCCGTTCGCAACCCTGCGCGCTTCTGTTTGCACCGCTCCAGCATCCGCTCCGAGATATCCAGTCCGGTGACCCGGTGCCCCGCCCCCGCCAGCGCCAAAGTAATCCGTCCCGTCCCGCAACCCAATTCCAGAACCGGATCACCGAACTCGTGCACCGCATCCCGGTAAAACGCAACATCCCCCAGGCGTCCCCGCACGATCGGCGACTCGTCGTAATAATCCGCTATAAAACCGTCATACAGAGCTGAACTCACATGTCCTTTCCACTTATGCAAAACTGCAGTTCCACTACTCACTCACAATTGCGTCTGCCTCGATCTCGACAAGCATCTCCGGCGAAATCAGTTTGCTCACTTCCACCATGCTCGTTGCCGGCCGTATCGAGCCGAAAAACTCTCCATGCGCCCGCCCAATCTTTTCCCACTCCGCAATATTCGTTACAAAAATCCGCGTCCTCACCACATCTTTCAATCCTGCTCCTGCCTTCGTCAGTGCCGCTTCGATGTTCTGAATCGTCTGAATCGTCTGCGCGCGCGCGTCGCCCACTCCCACAATTTTTCCATCCGGTCCCGTAGCTGTTGTCCCCGAGACTGAAATTACGTTTCCGATCCGCACCGCCCTCGAATACCCGACAATCGGCTCCCAAGCTGTTCCGCTCGAAATATTCTCCCGTGCCAAATGAGTCTCCTTTGCCTCGCCTTCCTGTGTCTCGGCGGGGCTGCATGCTAAACTGAAAGAATTATGGCACAGCCCCAGCGCGCTGTTCTCGCCGGGTCGCGCCCCGGAAAAATTCATGCTCTGTAACAACATTCTCGAAGCCATTGGCCACACGCCGCTGGTGCGCCTCAACCGCATCAACCAGGGCCTGAAGCCGCAGATCTACGTCAAAGCTGATTACACCAATCCCGGCGGATCCGTGAAAGATCGCATCGGCGTCACCATGATTGACGACGCGGAAAAGCGCGGCCTGCTGAAACCCGGCGGCACCATCATTGAAGGCACGTCCGGCAATACCGGCATGGGCCTGGCGCTCGTCGCCGCCGTACGTGGTTACAAAATGGTCTTCACCATCACGGACAAGCAATCCAAAGAAAAAGTCGATCTCCTCAAAGCGCTGGGCGCGGAAGTCATCGTTTGCCCCACCGCCGTCGAACCCGAGGATCCGCGCAGCTACTATTCCGTCGCCAAAAAACTCGCGCGCGAAGTTCCCAATTCCTTCTATCCCAATCAGTACGACAACCCCATGAATCCCGAGGCGCATTACCAATCCACGGGCCCGGAAATATGGGAAGACAGCCAGGGGAAAATCACGCATTTCGTCTGCGGCGTGGGTACTGGCGGCACTATCAGCGGCGTCGGAAAATATCTGAAGGAAAAAAATCCCGCCGTCAAAATTATTGGCGTCGATCCCATCGGCTCGCTCTACTACGATTTTTTCAAGAGCGGCGAGACCGTGAAAGGCAAGACCTACGTTGTCGAAGGCATCGGTGAGGATTTTTTCCCCACCACGATGAACATGAAAATTCTCGATGACGTTCTTCAGGTGACCGATGAAGAGTGCTTCGTCATCGCCCGCCGTCTCGTCAAGCTTGAAGGCCTTTTCACTGGCGGCTCCGGCGGCGGCTGTATCTCCGCAACCCTCCGCATCGCCAAGGACCTGGGCCCCGACGCCTTCATCGTCGCCTTCCTACCCGACACGGGCATGCGCTATCTCAGCAAGGTATACAACGATGAGTGGATGCGCGAGCGCGGCTACGTGGAAGCCACCGTGCGTATCACTGCCGCCGAAGTCGTCAACGCCAAACACAAAGCCGGCAAAGTCCGCGAGCTGGTCATCGCGCGGCCCTATCAAACGGTTTTTCACGCGCTGAAAACCATGCAGGAGCAGGACATCTCGCAGATTCCGGTCTTCGAAGAAAACCTTCCCATTGGCACGATCTACGAAGATCAGATTCTCACCATGGCGCTTCAAGGGAAAGATCTGCGCAAACTCGTCGTGCGCGAAGTGATGAGCAAGCCGCTTCCGCGCATTCCCGGCACTTCGCCCGTCGAGCGCGTCACTCACATTCTCAGCCACGAAAATCCCGCCGTCTTCGTCGAGATGGACGGCGCCAAATTTGAAATTCTCACCAAATACGATCTGATGAGCACCGTCGCCAGCCTCATGGAACAAAAACGCTAAGGAGAAACTTTGTTCGGTACCCTTCCAGGCACTATCGGCGTCGCCGCACTCGCAGGCATTAAGTTCGCCGGATACTGGTTCGGCACCTCGGCTGTCAAACATTTCGAGACCACGATCGCGGCCTCCGCAATGAAAATTGCAGCGGTCCGAACAGCCCTGGGGTTTGTGTTGGGGCCGTCGGTGGCTCTTGCCGGTGTATTGTTAGCGCATGCCCCCATTTTCCGCTCAAGGTTTTATGCTTTTCAGGGTCCTGCCGCGTATATTGCCGTGTTTATTGCGCGCATCCTTATTTGGGCCCTCGTCCTCTCTCTCTTCACCCGGAAAATGCCTCTTCCCAAATCCAGGCTGTGGCCTGACGCGCTGCTCGGCACAGCCGTTTCCAGCTTGCTTGATCTGTTGGCCTACGCTTTAGCCATTGCTACTCCCGAACAAATTCTTTTTTCTTAATTCGGATACTGAACAGGGCATTGAATGAAAATTCTCGACTTTAATGAACGGCTGAAAGACTCGATCCTTATCGCGGACGGTGCGATGGGATCGATGCTGCACGAAGCTGTGGGCACGCAGCGCTGCTTCGATGAGCTCAACGCCACCGAGCCCGAAGCTGTCTTTCGCGTCCATCAGGCGTATATCGAAGCGGGCGCGCAAATTATCGAGACCAATACATTCGGCGCGAATCGCTTCAAGCTCGCGCCGCTTGGCCTTGCCGATGAGGTACAGCGCCTCAATTCGCGCGGCGTAAAAATCGCTCGCGAAGCCCGTGAATCCGCTTCCCGCGAGGTGCTGATTGCTGGCTCGATTGGGCCGCTCGGCCTCGGCGTGCAATCCCGCCACCCTGATCCCGCTGAAATTCTGGACGTCTTCCACGAGCAGGCGCTCGCTCTCGAAGAGCGCGGGGTCGATTTTTACATTCTCGAAACGTTTTCCTATATCGAAGAAATTCTTCTCGCTGTTGACGCTATCCGCTCTTTTTCGGGCCTCCCGATCGTCGCGCAGCTTACCTACTCCGAAGAAGGCACAACCTACGGCGACCTTCGGCCCGCCGATGCCGCCGCACAGCTCAAGGCAAAAAATGTGCAAGTGATCGGCGCGAACTGCACGCTCGGCCCACAGCCCTTACTCAGAATTTTGCGCGAACTAACCGAAGTCGATGACCTTCGCGTCAGCGGCATGCCCAACGCCGGTCTTCCGAAACGCGAAGGCGACCGCATCGTCTATCCGAAGTCTTCGCCGGAATATTTCGCACTTTTTGCTCGCGAAGCCGCCGCTCTGGGCGTGCGCATTCTCGGCGGCTGCTGCGGCACCACACCCGCACACATCCGCGCGATGGCCGAAGCCGTAAAGTCACTCCGCCCCGCAAAATCGCACCCCGCGCATCACTCGGTCGAAGTCGTTGCAAAGCCCGCGCCCGTTTTACAGCGCGAGCCGGAAAGCAAATTCTGGAAAAAACTCCAGACCAAGGAGTTTACCGTCTGCGTCGAAATCGATCCCCCGAGGGGCCTTTCGCTCGACCGCATCTTCGAGCAAGTCGACAAGATCATGGCCTCGAAAAAAGTCGACGCCATCGACATCAACAGCGGCGCGATGGCTCGTGTCGGCATGGACGCGCTTGTCACCGCAGGTGCCCTCGAAGCCCGCGGCGTGGAGACCGTTCCGCATCTCACCACGCGCGACTTCAACATCATCGGTCTGCAAGCCTGTTTGCTCGGGGCGTGGACTGTCGGCGGCGTTCGCAACGTTCTTGCTATCACCGGCGATCCTCCCGCCGTCGGCGATTACCCGGAAACGAGCGGCGTCTACGAAGTGGATTCCGTCGGTTTGGTCAAAGTGCTCAGCCGCCTGAATCAAGGCACGGACTGGGCCGGTAAAACGCTCGGCGGCGCAACCAACTTTGCGATCGGCGTGGCCGTCAATCCTGTCGCGGACGATCTCGACAGCGAAATCGAGCGCTTCCAGGCAAAAATCGAAGCCGGTGCGCACTTTGCGATGACTCAACCGATCTTCGATCCGGAACACTGGCATGACTTTGTCACAAAGCTAGGCGGCAAGCCCTCCATCCCGGTGCTCGTTGGCATCTGGCCGCTGAACAGCTACAAACAAGCCCTTCGCCTGAACAACGAAGTTCCCGGCATCGTCATTCCACAACAGGTTCTTGCTTCGCTCGAATCCGCCGGAGCCGCTGCTCGCGACTGCGGCTTCGACGTCGCCCGCCAAATGCTCGCTTGGTCGCGCACCGAGCTCGCCGGTGCCTATCTAATTCCGCCGTTCAAGCGCTACGAAGAAGTCCTCGACATTCTCTAGCGGCATTTCTTGTTTGCGGTGGGACAGACTTCAGTCTGTCGCTTTTGCCTTTGCCATCTGCCTCGCTCCACGCCGTAAGATCGGCACGAGCAGCACATAAACCAGTGCCACAAACACCGGCGCCGCCAAACACCACGCAATCATGGCGTGCCAAGTCGTCGTCCACAAAAAGCGTATTGAGGCCCATAAACTCGCCCGTACCATGGCCACAATCTGCAAAGCGGAGAGCGGCAAGTGCGGCGCGCCAAATAAAATTTCACCCGCCCGAAAAAACGGAATGATCAGCGCAAGCTGGACCGGGTACACGAAATAATTCACGATCTGAATCGCCGGCAAATTTAGCCGCCAGATAAAAGCAACCAGCGCGCAAAGCGCCGTCGTCGTCCCCAGCGCGGGGAACACGCCAATAGCCACACCCAGCGCCAGGCTCAGCGCCATTTTTTCCGGCGTAACGCCCTGACGCAGCAGCTCCAAGATCGGCCGGGCAATCCTGCGCCTAAAAAATCCTTCTTTCTTGCTGCTGTCCAGCTCCACGCCATGCATCCTCTCTACCATCATATTAGGTTGTCGGTTCTCATCGCGTGAACGGAAAGAGACAGATAGAAAAAGCGGATCCCTCACCTCGTTCGGGATGACTGGAGAATGGAAGGGCTGAATATGGATCGCGAGGCCTTGCAGACACGAGGCTGCCACCTTATGCTCCGTGCTTCCAGGAAGGGGGCAACATGCAGAAGAAGCAAGTTCGCTGGGTAGCGTCGGGTGCAGCGCTGATTCTGTTGTTCGCGCTGGGGATGCGGACGGGGAGACAGACGAAAGCGGCTGAGGGGCGCGAGGGGGACAAGTCCGCGATAGCAGCGGTGCTGAACGCGCAGCAAGCCGCGTGGAACCGCGGCGATGTGGATGCGTTTCTTGTCGGCTATTGGCATTCGCCGGAGCTGACCTTCTCCGGCAGCAGCGGAGTTTCGCGCGGCTGGGACGGCGTGATGGCGCGGTACAAAAAGAACTATCCAGACAGAGCGACCATGGGACAGCTCGATTTCTCCGAGCTGGAGTTCCGATTCCTGGGGCCGGACGCAGCGCTGGTACTGGGCCATTGGCATCTGAAGCGAGACAAGGGCGATATCGGCGGCGTCTTTTCTCTGGTCTGGCAGAGGTTTCCCGAAGGATGGAAAATTGTTCACGACCACACAAGTTCTGCGGAAAAGTGACCATCTGACGGCCCAAGGCTCATTGACGACACGACAGGCGGAAACGTAAGCTGCTGAAGCAGCGCTCCAGGAGTGAACACATGGCGGCTTGGAGAAAATCTAGCCCCATTGGCACAGACGGCGAACCTGTCGATCTGAACGACGGCACGCTGGCCCGCAACCTTTCCCCGCTTCCCGGACCCTGTGGGCATCAGCCTACCGATGGCATAGTCCACGAACGGATTGCACTACGCCGGCATAGTCATTCGCGGAGAGGCCTGCCTTTTCTGCAGCAGGGCATGAGCGGTTCCTACGTTCGCTGGCTGCAGATTCTCCTCAATGATCATGTCGGTGCAAATCCTCCCCTCCGGGTAGACGGTGTCTTTGGACCAGAGACTTTCGCGGCCGTTCGGGGCTTCCAGCGCGATTCATTGATTTCCGCGGATGGCGCGGTCGGCCCGCAAACCTGGGTCAGACTCGTTGCACCGGGGGCGAGTTCGCAGAGTTCCGGTGGCAAGTCAGGCTTCGCGGCGCCCGCGAATCAATCAACCGCGCAAGGCGGTACCTCGGTTGCCGACTGGCCGTTGACGCAGCGCTTCGAGAAAGTCCTGAGGCTGGCGCCGCAACACATGGCTCCCGAATTGGCAAACCAGTTTCGCGCCATGCTGACTCCGGCAAACATCGCTATTGCCGGCGGCACGCTGGCGGTATGGGCGGTTTCTCAGGCCTTCGGCGTAGGCGAAGTCGTCGACGCCATCCTGCTCGTTGTGGGCGCGGCCTTTGTGGGCTTGGGAATTTTCAAGGCGGGTGAGGATTTAGGCGAATGCCTCGTAACGACGCTTCAGGCTGAGGGCTTGTCCGACCTCGATCGTGCCGCGGATTTTCTTGCGCAAGCAGTGGCGATTCTCGGTGTCACGGCGTTTTTCGCGTTGCTGGCAAAAATGGCAGGCAGGCTATCGCGCGGAGGCGGCGCGGCAGGAGAAGATGCGGCAGGAAGTTCAAGCTCCGCCCCCGCAGCAGACGCTGCGCCAAAGCCGCCTCCCTCACCGAAGGCGCCTAAGCCGACGGTCGTGGACGAACCCGAACCGCCACCCGATGTGAAAAAAGTGGCTGCCCCGCCCGACCCCATCGCTGCGAAACTGGAAAATTCCGTATTCAACGGCGTCAAAGCAGATCGCATTCGCCCCGGAACAAGCGGCAAAGTCGCGGTCGTCGGGCGCAGTATGGATAACGCGGTCGGACCGTATTCGAAAGCGCTGGATGGGGCGGGTTTCAAGCCGGAAACTTTTTCTGGTGATCAGATTCCTCCCGATGCCCTTTCGGAATGGAATTTGCTGAAAAAGCAGTACGCGCCTGATCCCATACCCCCTGATGTAGTTCAATCCTCGCAAATGTTTAAAGCCAACCAGGCATGGGCGCAAAAGCTGGCAGACAAGGGCTACACTGTGGTGGACGTGGATAATCCCGGGGGACAAGCCGCGAGCCCCTTCTACGAAATGGAAAAGCAATCGCTGTTTGGCGGTGGAGGATCGAACTGATGGATCAGTTGGAAGCAACGCTCACCGGCGACGATGCCGTCGTGGAAAAAGTGGTTCGCGAACACGTTCCTGCTTTCGCGGGCCTTGGTTTTGCACTGACGGGCTCTACCCTGGGTGGGTCGTCAACGCTCCAGCACTTTCCGATATTTCATTTTTTCAATAAACGCAGCGGCCTGCGACTCGATATTTCATTTCTTGCCGCCAGGGCAGGGCTGAACGGTGGATTTAACGTATTGATCGTAGCCCCAAGGAATCGGAAGCTCGATGTAGAAGACTATTTGAACCAACACAAGATCGAGGAGCCTACGCGCGCCTTTACGTACCGAGATGCGCAGACGGATGTCCGTGGCTTTGCGACCGCCTTTCTGAAAGTGCTCTTGCAGCTGTTTGAGACCGAGTTGAAGCCCGTGCTCGACGGCAAGACGTTCGAAGAAACCCCCATAGACTGGATGGGCTACCGCTAGTTGCTTTCGGAGCTAGCACCTTCTGACTCTCCGGCCTTTTCGGCTTAACTAGATTAAGTATTTGATAATAAAAGACTTATTGGAATATCCTCAGCGTCCTACGCGGGTGGTACTAGCGGGCTATTGGCGCAGGCAGAGGCGGGCGGCACAATGCGAGTAGAGGTTACTGAGGGATGTTCGCCGCTATGCTACTTGCGATCTCCATTGTTGCGCTTTCGCAGTTCGCCCTGTACTACTGGCGGGCGATCCTGGCGGGCGTGGCTGCACAGCCAGTATCCGACCGTGTTTTGGCCGCGGCGAACCTCGACGCTAGCCGCATGCAAGGCCAGGATTTTGAGAAATTGGCTGGCCTGCACGAGCTGACCCCGGAGCTGGCCCCCGGCAGCGGAAGTCTGAGCCTGGTGCGAGCCTATTACCGCATTGTGGAAGGGCTGGGTGCGCTTTCCGGCGTGCGCATGCCTGCGGTTGCCGAATGGTGCGAGCGCGAGCGCGTGATTTGCGCGCGTTACGCGGCGGTGCAGATCGACCGCCGGTTGCAGGCCAACCTGGCGCTGGTAGCGGCTTTGCGGTCTTGCTACTAACCGGGATTTGCCCCAGCCTCATCCTTAACAGTCTCCGTCCTGATCTCCCAATGTCTTTCTCCTCCGTTTTCTCTATTACCTCCTGAAGGTCCGTTTCCGCTTATCCACGCACAGGGCGCGTCCTAGGTTCGCCCCGAACCGCGAGCCTTAGAAGCGTATCGAAGGCGTTACAAGGCCGGGATGCGGGTGTAACCTTTTTGGGGTTTGTCGGTAATCACCTTTGGAAGCGCAAGAACGGGCCGAAACGGAAAATGACCAGGCAATGAAGTTGGCTCCGGACGAGGATTTGATGCTCGAAGTGCGCAACGGCACGGGCGAAACGCTAGGGGTGTTGTTCGACCGCTATCACGCCCCGCTCTACAACTTTTATTCGAAGCTCACGGGCGACCGGACGTTGAGCGAAGACCTGGTGCAGGAAGTGTTTCTGCGGATTTTGAAGTACCGGCAAAGTTATCAGCCGGGAACGCCGTTTCGAGCATGGATTTACCAGATTGCGAGGAATGCACGCGTGGATCATTACCGGAAGACGCCGCGGCACATCACGTTCGAGCCGGAAATGGCGCCGCCCGTGATGCCGAAAGATTCGGCGCAGCTGTCGGAGGAGACGGCGCTGTTGCACCGGGCGTTGATGCAAATGCCCGAAGAGAAACGGGAGATTCTGGTGTTGAGCCGGTTTCAGGAATTGAAGTACGACGAAATTGCGCGGCTGCTGGGATGCGAGCTTGGGACGGTGAAGACGCGAATTCATCGAGCGATTCAGGAGCTGCGGCAGAATTTCAAACAGTTGGAGCGCGGGCTCGCGCCACGGGAGGCGGGGCCTGCAGTGGTGAAAACGATTCCTCCCCGGAGGTTTGGAAATGAAGTGTGAAGAGATTGGAGAACTTCTGCCCGATTATTTGCAGGGCAGCTTGAAGGCCGAGCAGGACGAGTTCGTGGAAAAGCATATCGCCGAGTGCGCGGATTGCCGCGAGGACGTGGTGATTTGGAAGAAGCTGTCGCTGCTGCCGGTGGAGCAGCCTAGCGCGGAATCGCGCGCGCGGTTCGAAGCGATGCTCCAAGCGTACCAAACGGGGCGGAATGACAAAGCTTCTTCGCGATTGGAACGTCCGAAGCGCGCGGCGGTATGGAGTTGGTTGCGCTCGCCAGTGGGAGCTGTGGCGTGGAGCGCGGCGCTTCTGGTGATTGGAATTTTCGCCGGCAACTATTTCGGGAACAAGACAACGCATTCGAACGCGAACCAGGATGAAATCGCGGCGATGCACACCGAGTTGGCGAATATGAAGCAGATGGTGGTGCTCTCGATGCTCCAGCAGCAATCCGCGAGCGAACGGCTGCAGGCGGTGAGCTACAGCAGGCGCGAAGACCAGCTTGATCCGCAAGTAATGTCTGCGCTGGTCCACACCCTGCGTTACGACGGCAGCGTGGACGTGCGGCTGGCGGCGCTCGATGCTCTAAGCCGGCACGGCGCCCAGCCGCAGGTTCACAAGGGAGTCGTCGACGCGCTGCAGGAGCAGCAGTCGCCGTTGGTCCAGGTAGCGCTGATTGACCTGATGCTGGAGTGGCGCGATCCCGATGCGGCTCAGCGGCTGCGCAATTTTGCGCAGACGCCGAATTTGAATCCCACGGTGAAGCAGCGCGCGGATTGGGCGCTGAGCAAGTTGAATTGAGGAGGAGCGCGTGCGTAAGAAAACTGTCTTTCAACTTTTGATGCTTTATGCCGCAGTGGCGCTTCTTCTGCCCGTGTTGCCGGCGAGCAAGATGCCAGGTGGGCATACGCATCGACGCCAGAGCATTGCGAGTTTTCTGCTTTCCGCACTGGAGCCGCAAATCGTCTCTGCGAAGGGCCGCGATGACGACGACCACTACTTCGGCGCGCGCGACGAGGAAAAGATCCAGAAGTCGTTCACTCTTCCCGCTGCGGCTCACAAATCGCTGGAAATTGACAACATCTGGGGATCGATCGAAGTCGTTGCGGACACAAAGGACAAAGTGGAACTCGCGGTAGACAGGATCACCAGCGCGGAATCGAAAGACAAGCTGGAGAAGGCTAAGAAAGAAGTGACGCTCGACGTCACTCAGGACGAAGGCGCGGTGAAGTTTTACGTGAACGGCCCGTTCCGCTGCCAATGTGACGATTGCCGCCATTCGCGTGAAGACGACGGCTATCGGGTGAAGATGGATTTCAAAGTGCACGTTCCGCCGGACATCGATATCAAGGTGAAAACGGTGAACGAGGGGCGGGTTGTGGTGCGAAATGTGAACGGCAGCTTCCTGGTGCGCAACGTCAACGGAGACATCGAAATGGACAACGTTGCGGGCTCCGGGACGGCGCGAACGGTGAACGGGCCGGTGGTCGTCTCCTTCCGGCAGAACCCGCGCGAAAATTCCGAATTCAAGACCGTGAACGGGAAAATCGAGCTGCGGTTTGCGCATGATTTGTCCGCGGACTTCCGATTCAAGACGTTCAACGGCGGCATCTATAGCGATTTTCCGGTCACGACTTTGCCCGTACATGGGATTCAGGAAGAACGGCACGGCGGAAAAATAGTTTATCGGGCCGATCGATTCACCGGAGCGCGGGTGAACGCCGGCGGTCCGGAGATTCAGATTGAAAATCTAAATGGAGACATTCGCATCCTCGAAAATCATGAATAACCAACGACGGAGTGTTAGACAAATTCTGGCAGTCGCGGCAATTTTCGGAGCCGCGTTGCTTGCGCCTGGCGCGCACGCTGCCGCGGAATCGCAATCCGGGAGCGACCGCGTGTCAGTCAATCTCAGCGATCCGTCGCGGCCGGCCTTCGTGAAAGCGAGTTCGGTGAACGGCAGCATCACCGTCAAGGCCTACGACGGCAAGGAAGTGATCGTCGAAGCTCGTGAACGGAACGAAGAAAGCGAGAAACCGTCCAGCGGGCCCAAGCGCCTGAAAATCTCGACGACGGGACTGACCGTTGAAGAAGAGAACAACGAAGTCCGCATCAGTACGGAGTCTTACGCGCGCACGATTGACTTGACGATTTCGGTGCCGGTCCACACTTCGGTAAAGCTGCGAGCGGTGAATGATGGAGACATCATGGTGACGGGGTTGGACGGCGAGCTGGACGTCGATGATATCAACGGCGCCGTGACGCTGAATAATGTTTCCGGCAGCGCAGTGGCGCATGCGTTGAACGGCCACGTACACGTGACGTTCGCAAAAGTGAATCCGCAGAAGCCCATGGCTTTCAGTTCGTTGAATGGAGACATCGACGTCACGTTTCCCGCCGACGTGAAGGCCAATGTCAGCATCCGCTCCGATCGCGGCGATGTATTCAGCGACTTCGACGTGCAACTACAGGCGTCGGCGCCCAAGCAGGAAGTGGAAGACGGGCGCGGAAAAGGCGGCAAGTACCGCGTGAGGATTGACAAGACGGTCCACGGAACAATCAACGGCGGCGGACCGGAATATCAATTCACGAATTTCCAGGGCCAGATTTATATTCGCAGGGCCGGCAGCCCTAAGTAATTTAGCTGGGGTGGCGCCGCAAACTCCCGGGAGAATCAAAATACCCGAAACATCCTGGTAAGCCACACCGTAGCTCTCATGTCAGACAATCTCCCCGCTTGTGTTAGCTATAGAATCGGACAGGGATTCGTTGCGATCGCGAACTTTTCGCGTCGTTTTTCGTCTAAAGTGAGTCACTCAGGAGGAGTATATGCGCAAGACTCTCTTCGCGTTGTTTCTCGTGCTGGCGTTTTTGGCGGCACAAACTGCCCAGCGTCTGGACGCTCAAGAGCGCTCGCGAAGCGCCAGCACCTCTGTCGCCGGGCGATGGGTGGTCACTTCCGATTTTTACGGTACTCCTCTCACCTTTTCCCTTGAGCTGAAGCAGGATGGAGACAAGCTCACCGGCAATTTTGACGGAGACAAACTGGAAGGAACGATCCAGGGCGGCTCGCTCCATTTCTTGGCCAAGGACGAACAAAACGGGACGGAAGAATGCACTGCCAAAGTGCAAGGCGATACCATCTCTGGAACTCTTGTGTTTGCCAATGGAGACGATCCGGAACCGCCGGCCACGCATCCGTTCACGGCCAAAATCGTTCCGCAGCGCAAGGCCGGGCCACCGCAGCGCCACGATTTCACTCCCACAATTTTCTATCGGCAATTTTCCGCTGCGAACAAACCAGTACTTACCATGTCGCCCGGCGACACCATCCATACCACTACCGTGGACGCAGGTGGAAAAGACGAAAAGGGTGTGACGCGCGTGCTTGGCGGTAACCCTGAAACCGGGCCTTTCTACGTGGAAACCGCCACGCCCGGAGACACCCTGGTGGTGCACCTGACGCGGTTGCGCCTGAATCGCAATTTCGCAGAGAGTGATGACTACGTGGTTGGCCGCGCACTTGATAGCGACCTTGCAGTGAAGATGAAGGATGTGGGCAAGTCGGTGCGCTGGCATCTGGACACGCAACGAGGCGTTGCGACTCCCGAAAAGCCTGCGGAGCACTTGAAGCAATACACCGTCCCACTGCGGCCCATGCTGGGCTGTGTTGCTGTCGCCCCGGGATCGGCGCAGGCCGCGCCCGGCACAGGCGACTCCGGGCGATGGGGCGGCAACATGGATTTCAACGAGATCGTGGAAGGGGCCACGATCTATCTGCCGGTGAACGTCTCCGGTGCTCTGCTTTACGTTGGCGATGGACACGCGGCCCAGGGTGACGGCGAGCTCAACGGCAACGCTTTGGAAACATCTATGGACGTGGAGTTCACGGTGGACGTGATTCCGGGAAAGAGCGTCCACGGTCCGCGAGTGGAGTCGGCGACCCACATTATGGCGATGGGTCTAAGCGGATCACTTGACGATGCCATGCGCGAGGCTACCGCGAACATGGCGCAATGGCTGACCGACGAATACAAGTTGACGCCCTCCGAAGTGGCGCAGGTGCTGGGGACATCGGCGGAGTACAAGGTAAGCGAAGTCGCTGACCGCAACGCCGGAATGGTTCTCAAAATCAACAAGGAGCGCTTGCGGCCGTTGGAGACCACGGCAAAATAAAACTGCAGCAAGCGGTGGGATGTGCTCAGCGGCTTTGACGACCGACCTCCACGCCACGTTAGGCGGAGGCGGCTGTCGAGCGTTGCGCGTGGCAGGGCAGTTTTAATAAGCCCAGCGAAGGAGGACCCCGCCTGTCGTGTAGCCTGCGCCGACAGTCACGATGAGCACCAAGTCACCCTTGCGAAGACGGCCCTGCTTGACCGCGTCCCATAATCCCAAAGGAATCGTTCCGGCCGTGGTGTTCGCGTAGCGGTCGATATTCACAAGCACTTTCGAGTCATCAACGCCGAGCCGCTCCTGCGCGGCGCGGATGATGCGCAGGTTGGCCTGGTGAGGAACAAGCAGCGCGAGATCATCCTTGGTGAAGCCGTTCCGTTCAAGAAGTTTCGTCGACATTTCGGCCATGCGGCGCGCGGCATACTTAAAGACCTGTGACCCTTCCTGATGAACGCAGTGCATGTTTTTTTCAACGGTCTCTGCCGTTGCAGGATGCAGGGAACCGCCGCCGGGCATGTACAGAAATTGGCCGCCGGAGCCGTCGACATCATGTTCAAAATCGAGAATACCTTCGCCTTCTCCAGCGGGTTCCAGCAGCACTGCGCCCGCGCCATCGCCAAAGAGAATGCAGGTCGCCCGGTCCGCATAATCCAGTATCGAACTCATCTTGTCGCTGCCGATGACCAGGACTTTTTTGTGCGCGCCAGACCCCACGAATTGCGCTCCAACGGTCAGGGCATACGCAAAACCTGAACAAGCCGCTGATAGATCGAACCCCCACGCTTTTTTTGCGCCGATGCGGTCCTGAATCAAGCAGGCCGTCGCGGGAAACATCATGTCCGGTGTGACGCTGGCAAGCACAATAAGCTCGATGTCCGCCGGATCGGTGTCGGTTTGCGCCAGCAGCAATTTGGCGGCTTCGGTGGCTAGATGCGAGCTGGCAACGCCACTTTCCGCGATGTGCCGCTCACGGATGCCCGTGCGGCTGCGAATCCATTCGTCACTGGTGGCGACCATTTTCTCGAGGTCAGCGTTCGTGAGCACTTTTGGGGGAACATAGCCAGCGACTCCCGTGATTTTAGCCGCGACGCGGTGGGACATGTCTCTCCTTGCAGATTATTGCCAAGCAGGCGAAACCGAAATTCTATGCGATGAGGATGCGAGGTTACAAGGCAAGAGCGAAAGAAACAAGGACTTGTAGCGGCGCAACCCGCAATCAACACACAGCGAGCCAAACAATACGTTGCTTCATTCCAAGGGTGGAAGAATTTCGTGGCGCCAGCTCAGTTTTGCGGTCTTTTGCAGCATAGCGGAAACAGAGCAGTATTTTTGCTCGCTGAGTTCAATGGCCCGCTTCACCGCGGCTTCGTCCAGCACGCCGCGCAGCCGATAAAGTACTTCCAGCTTTATCCAGACGGTGGGAGGTTCCGTGGCGCGCTCGCCGGAACAGATAACTTCCAGCGATTCGAGTTTTTGCCGTTTTTTCTTGAGGATGCTGACCACATCGGTGGCCGTACATGCGCCCAGAGCCATGAGGACAAGTTCCATTGGGCCAGGCGCTTTGTTCGAAGCGCGATCGGAATCGATGGTAATGGCGTGGCCCGAAGGGCTGGTGGCGACGAACTTCTCTTCGCCAATCCATTCGACCGTTGCTTTTTGCATTTTGTTCTCCGCTAGAGCCTGCTCTGTCTCTCAGAGCAGAGCATAGCAAGGGTGAAAATAAAAAGAGAGCTACGAAGCAGGTGGAATACTATGGCTTGCTATCCATTTCCTTCTTAAGGTCGAGAGCTTCTTTCCACAGAGGAAGGCCCGGGTCGGCGTCTTTCCAGGCATCGAGAAACGGATCGAGCTGTTTTTTTGCGTTGGCTTTGTCGCCTTTGGCGAAATAAATGCGCGCAAGACGGTAATGTGCCGCAAGCCAATCCTGCTGAGGCTCCCATCCCAGTGGCGGATCGGCCGCAGTGACGAAAAGTTCGTACCAGACGGCGGCTTGCTCGGAGTTGCCGGAAGCCTCGTACGCATGAGCCAGGCTTTCCATCGTCATGGCGGACCGCTTGGCCTTGTCCGCTAGCGAGAACAGCTCAATCGCGCGGTCTTTATTTCCGTGTGCGAGTTCCATCTCGCCCTCAAGTACCTGGAAGTCGCTCGAATTCTCCGGATTTTTTGGATCCGCGAGTGGTCGGATTTTTTCCAGGATTTCGGAGGCCTTCGCAACGCTCCCGGCCCGCACGTATTGGGTGCCAAGCCAGAGACCCGCGCGCACTTGAGCGCCGGCGGTGGGCAGGAATGGAACTGCCAGATCCAGTTCCCGAATCTGGGCGGGCCGATCCCCCTGGCCACCCGCGACAATGGCCAGCAAGTTGTGCTCGCGCAAAATGCTCAAAGCCCATTTGAAATTCTCATCGGAGAGGAGAGCTTCCTGAAGGCGCGGTTTTGCAGCGGCGTATTTGCCGTGGTAGAGATCGAGCCAGGCGAGAGAGCGGAGGCCTTTTGGTTTCAGATCCGGCTTGGCAAAAGCGAGTTCGAATGTTTCACGAGCCTTGGGCTCGTCACCGAGACGGAAAAGAGTCATGCCGTATTCATGATTGATGTTCTGATTGGTCTTCCAGGAAGGATCCAGCGTGAAGGCTTGTTCATAGTTGCGAACCGCCTCCGCAAAATTCCCAAGCCCATTGTACGTGGTGGCGATATCGATGTAGATGGTTGGGTTGTTGGGAGCTATGCGCACGAGCTCTTTGTATTGTTCCAAAGCGTCTTGCGGCTGGCCATTGCTGCGCAACAGGGATGCATAGTTGAACCGCATGCCCCAATCGTCGGGGTAAGCCTTCAGATAAACATCAAAACGGGTTCTGGCCTCCTCCACATGGCCGAGATCCTGCTCATAGCGGGTTTGAATATAGAGCCGCTCGCGATCGGTGGTGCGCTCCGCCAGTTGAAGAGCTTTCTCCATGTGCTCCTTACCCATCGCCGGGGCATTGAAGACGTGGCTGTAATAGGCATCGCCAAGCGCCGCGTGGGCCATCGCAAACTCCGGGTCGGCCTTGATAGCGGACTCGAACGCCTGCCGGCCTCCATCCCAGTTTCCTTTGCTCCAAAGTGCGCCGCCGTCCGCGAAGAACTTGAGAGCCTGGAGCGAACGGGTGGTTACGACTGGCAGAGGACGGTCTGCTTTACTGGTTGCCAGCATGGATTCGCCGAGGTCGCGACGCACGCGTGTGGCGATGCTGCCCAGAGCGTCCAGAACGTGGTCCTGGTCTTTGGCCTGTTCCAGGTAAGAACGTTTGGCGACTCCGGACCGGGGGTCGATCAAGCGCGCGGTGAGGGCGTACTGCTGCCCGACCTTGACGATCGAACAACTGAGAATCGCGCGAATGGCTTCACGTTCAGAAATGTCGCGCGCCAGATCTTCAGTAATTCTTTCGTCGCCCGTTTTGCCCATGCGATGCAGGGTATCGGCGATACGTGCACGGGGGACCACGTTCGCATGCGGCGACTGTTCAAGGCTGACGGTCAGGGCCGTAAGCAGGGACCGGTCAAAGAGTGGGTCATTGGTTTGATTGTCAAAGTCGGTGATCAAAAGCCAGTCGCGCGGTGCAAACGAGAGTACCGGACGCGCACCGACCAGCCACCACACAGTGGCGACAGCGAGAGCCACGAGACCCGCGGACACGTACACCGAACGTGGATGAGCACGAAGAGATTGCTTCCAGCCGCGCCGTGTGGGCAAAAGCACAACGGGAACTCCCGATGACGGCGCCTGCTGAGCGGCCAGACGTTCGAGATCTACGCGAAGCTCTCGAGCCGACTGGTAGCGCAGGTCAGGTTGTTTGTCGAGGGCCTTCAAGACGATGGATTCGATTTGCGGAGAGCTGCGGCGGTTCCATTCCTGCATGGGCCGCGGCGCTTCGTTAAGAATTTGCTGAATCAGCCGAGGGGCCTGCTTTTCCTGAAAAGGACGCTGTCCGGTGCTCATCTCGTATAAAACAGCCCCGGCGGAGAAAATATCGGTCCGGCCATCCACGGGGTTTCCCTGAAGTTGCTCCGGGGACATATAAGGCAAGGTTCCGGCGCCATCGGTTTGCGTGAGAGTGGCGGTGACCTCGGCGCCGCCATCAGGCTCGAGTAGCCGCGCCAAGCCAAAATCCAGCACTTTTACCTGGCCTTTGGGTGTCACCATGATGTTGCCGGGTTTGAGGTCTTGATGCACGATCCCGTGTTCGTGGGCCTCCTCGAGGGCCGCGGCGATCTGCAGGCTGATGGCGATCCATTCCTTCTCCGGCAAGGTCCCCTTGGAAAGCCGCTCGCCGAGCGTTTCGCCAGGAATGTACTCCATCACCAGGAAGTCGATGTCGTTCTGGGTGTCAAAGTCAAAGACAGTTCCTATGTTTGGATGGTTGAGCTTCGCTAGAGCTAAGGCTTCTTTGCGGAAGCGTTTTCGGGGTGCGTCGTCGCCCAGCTTACCGGCGGGAAGGACTTTCAGAGCGACGTCGCGGTTCAGGCGTTGATCGATCGCGCGGTAGACGACGCCCATCCCACCAGCACCGATCTGCTCGACGATCGCGTAATGGCCGATAGTTTGGCCGATCATAATTCAAACACCATTGCGTGGCATCTTAGGATGCGCTCCTAGACAAGTCAACGACGAGGGGCGGCGTGTCGGCGCAAAATGAGAATGTCCGGTTTGTGCAAAGTAGAAATGTCCGCTTTCATGGATGGCCGAGGGCCCCATGGAAACGGAGCGAATCACTTTGAGCCAACGAGAACGGGACCGATTAAAAGTGTTACATGAGGTACAGGAGAAGCATCTCTCGCAGGTAGCAGCAGCGGAGCGGCTGAAAATAACCGACCGCCAGGTGCGCCGGATGCTGCTCCGCATCCGCAAACACGGGGATGCTGCTCTGGTTCACGGATTACGAGGGCGGCCATCGAATCGCAAGCTGGCAGCCCGCTTCGAGGAGAAGGTTTTGACTCGCGTGGGTCAGCGCTATGCCGACTTCGGGCCCACGCTGGCCGCCGAACATTTAGCCAAGGATGGTTTCCCGGTGAGCCGGGAGACCCTGCGGACATGGATGACCAAAGCGGCCTTCTGGCATCCGCGCTGCCAGCGGGTGAAAAAGATCCACGTGTGGCGGGAGAGAAGAGCTAGTTTCGGGGAGCTGGTGATGCAGGACAGTTCTCCTTTCCGCTGGCTGGAGGATCGCGGTCCAGCCTGCCAGTTGATCGCCGTGATCGATGACGCTACCAGTCGGATCCATGCACGGTTCACCGAACACGACACCACGGAAGAGAACCTGCGAACATTTGGCGGATGGGTACGGCTCTACGGACGTCCCTTGGCCCATTACACCGATAAAGCCAGCATTTTTCGAACGGCCGGCCCGCAGCCGCTTGCGGAACAACTGCGGGGAGATCCGCTGCGAACGCAGTTTGGGCGAGCCTTGAACGAACTGGGGATCGAATGGATCGCGGCCCACAGTCCGCAAGCCAAAGGGCGTATCGAGAGACTGTTTGAAACTCTTCAGGACCGCCTGGTAAAGGAGATGCGGTTGGCGGGAATCGACAGTATTCAGGGAGCGAATCATTTTTTGGAGATGCGCTTTCTTCCCGAGTGGGAGCAGCGTTTTACCGTAGCACCGCGGAATGCACGCAATGCCCATCGACGACTGGGACAGGAACAGCACCTGGAAGAAATCTTGAGTGTACGCGTGGGCCGCAAAGTGGCTCAGGACCACACCGTAAGCTGGGACGGGAATCGCTGGGGAGTACTGCGGGAAGAAGTATGTGCGGGGCTTCGTGGAGCTGCGGTCGACATCGAACGGCGCTTGGACGGAAGCCACTGGTTGCGCTACCGAGGGCGATATCTGCACCTGCGCGCCTGCCCCGAACCGGCGCGGCGTTCCGCAAGTCCTTCCGGCCTACGGCCTCCAGGACTTGCGGAACGAACACCGAAACCCAAAAGCCAAAGCAAACCCAAATACCATGTGCCTGCAGAGCACCCTTGGAGAAAACCATGGAAGCGGACACTTCTATCTGGCAGAAAACCGGACATTTCTACTTTGCGTTGACACGACGAGGGGCGGCGACGAGGGGCGCCTGCTGCGGATTTGTTCAGAGACGTTCTTCCACTTGGGAGGAAGCGGTGTTCTGCGTGCTCACTCGGCTCTAAAAAAGGATAGGATTAAGCCCTCGCAAGTCGAACGGACGGAGGGGAATCATGCTGATGAGAAACAAACGAGCAGTGCGGTGGCTGGGAATCGGAGTGCTGGGGATTCTGGCAATACTCGCGGCAGGGCACTCCCGCGCAAGAGCGGCTCAGAGCACGGTGGGGACGGAAGCAAGCGGCCAGCCCTTCGTGATCGAGTACTACTACAAGGCAAAATGGGGACATGCCGACGAATTCCTGGCGCTATTTAAAAGGAATCATTACCCCGTCCTGAAGAAAGAAATGGAATTAGGACGGATCTTAAAGGTAAGCATGATGGGGCCGCGTTACCACACTACAGAAGACGGTCGCTGGGACTACCGCGTGACGATCGTGTTCAAGAATGCGGCCATCGCCAACGACAACTTTGACAGCGGACCGTTGATCAAACAACTCTATCCCGATCAGGAGACTTATAAAAAAGAGGAACAACGGCGATTCGAGATTTTGGACGCACATTGGGATTTGCCAATCAAGGAAGTTGACCTGGACGCCCGATGACGAGCCGTCGGTCTTCTAGATCGGCTTGAAATTCGTAGCTGAAATGAATGCCGGAAAATTCCCGATATGGAACGCTTGCAGGCGTTCGTCTGGCCGCACTCCGTCAGTTCTGCGCCGGCCCAGGTAATTTCGTCGTCAGTTTTTTATCAGCGCCAGCCGCAGGCACATCCACTTTTTTCACCAGCGGTCTAGCGCCGGGCACGTATTTCGTCGGAGCTTTCGCTTCCGGGCTTCGAGGTGTCCAATCCGCTGGTGGAAAGGTGATGCGCCAGAATCGCGGCGATGGAGTTTCAAATTCGATGCCCACTTCCTTCTTTCCGAGTTGATCTGGCACTTCTGGGGCCATACCTTAGCTAACCAAGTGTTCCGAAATGGAACAGTGGCTTCAACGGTGGGAATGGAGAAAGACTACGGTTCTTCTCCCACGCTCGCTTTACGAGTTGCGCGGTGCGGTAGTGGCGACTTCTATGATGGGATTCGGCAGTTGGCGCATGGCACGTACAAAAACTTTGACGATCGCGCCGTCAAACTGCGCATTGGCGCAGCGTTCCAATTCGGAAAGCGCTTCGTTGGAAGTCCTGCCTTTTTTGTAGGTGCGATCGCTAGTGATGGTGTCGTAGGCATCGGCCACAGCGATGATGCGCGCACCAAGAGGAATGCCTTCTCCAGACAAAGCATCCGGATAACCTGAACCGTCGAAGAACTCGTGGTGGTGCAGTACCATCTTGCGAATGCGCGCCAGCGGGCTGAGCGGATCGAGAATCTTGGCGCCGAATTTTACGTGCGACTTCATCGTTTCCCATTCTTCGGGATTCAGCGGGCCGCTCTTGTTCAAGATACTTTCCGGGATGGCGACTTTTCCGATGTCGTGGAGGACGCCCCCGAGCCGAATCTCCTCTATCTCCGTGTCGCTCATGTTGAGAGATTCGGCGATTAGCGCGGCGTAGGCGGAAACCTTTTGCGAATGCCCCTGCGTGTAATGGTCCTTCGCGTCGATGGCAAAGGCCAGCGAAGTAACCGTGTCGAGTACGGCCTGCGGGAGACCCTCTGGGCCGCGCGATGACGAATTCATGGCGGCTTTCCCGCTAGGCGCCTCTGAACTGGCAAGTGACTCCGTGAATTGCTTCAGGCGGGAGTAAATCTCTTCGAATGCTTCCGGCCCAGTGGCGAAAAGGCGCTTCAGAGTCACGCCAAGATAGGCTTCGAGAACATCGCGCTTCCACTTTTTCGCTTCGTTAGGATCGAAATGGTCAGCTGTCGAAACGGCATTGCCGCCCTGGTGCTTCGACAAATACATCGAGGCGTCCGCCACTTGAATCAGCTCTTGCGGTGAGGAGCCGTGCAGCGGATAGCACGCGATACCAAAGCTGGCGCTGATGTTCTTCTCACGCAGAAGCGGATCTGCGGAGACCCACCCGCGCAGCTTGGTGGCAAGCTGCCGTGCGTGCTCCATGTTCGTTTCCGGCATTAGAATGACGAATTCGTCTCCGCCGTAGCGGGCCACGACATCCGAGCGGCGGCAATTCGTTTCCAAAATATGGCCGACGCGCTGGAGAACCAGGTCGCCTTCCAAGTGGCCATAAAAGTCGTTCACAAATTTGAAGCGGTCGAGGTCCATGAGGACCAGGGCGAAAGCGCGGCCCGCCCGTGTCGAACGCTTCCACTCCGCAGAAAGGGCTTCCATGAAGAAGCGATGCGTCTTCACCCCGGTAAGTCCATCGGTGATGGCTTGTTCCTGGGCCTTCTGGAACGAAAGCGCGTTGTGGAGCGCACCGGCAATCAAGTCAGCGAGCGTTCGCAGCAAAAGGATTTCTTCCTCGGAAAACTCGACCGGGACGGAAGACTCGACGTACAGCACGCCATGCAGTTGCTCGGCGTAGAACACGGGAAGCGCCATCGCCCCTACGGAATCCTGCAAAAGCGGCCGGTGTGGCGAGTCACCCGTGGGGGAAGACTGAAAGTCGGCCAGTTGGCCGCTGCGTGCGACATGGCCGATGAGCCCGTTGCCGAGAGGAATGCGGCGGCCAAGCGCGCCGCGGCGAGCCCCGGCTTCGGCTTGCACGATGAGCTCGCGCGTCGAGTATTCCAGCACGCTGATGCCGATGTGGTCGTAGCTCAGGCCCGCCTCAAGCTGCTCGGCAATCTTGGCAAGCATCTCGTCGGGATTCAGGGTCGCGATGGCGTTGCGAGAAATCGTGTTCAGCAGCGACAGATGCCGCGCTTTGGTGCGCTCCTCGTGGAAGAGGCGCGCGTTCTCGATAGCGATGCTCGCTTCGCTCGCAAGCACGCGCATCAACTCAAGGTGCCCTTCATCAAATATCCGCTCGTTTTCGGAAAAAACCGCCATGGCCCCGATGGCGTGGTCGTAAGCTACAAGCGGAACACCGCAGAAGCAGCCGCTCTGGAGAATGGGTTCGACGCCGAGTTTCTTGACTTCAGCCGCATAGTTTTCGCGGATAAGGACGGGCTGGCGCGTCCGGATGATGTATTCGGTGAGAAAGTTGCCGGCCGGGCGGCTGCGCGGAGGCTTCAGTGTGCTGCCAGTCACTTCGATATCGAACTGCATTTCATCGCGAAGCGGATTGAGTGAGCCGATGTAAAAATTTTCGACGTCAAACAGCCGGCGCAACTCTTCCCAAACTTTGCGCAGCAGATCTTCCTTGTTGAGCGTCGAGCTGAGAGCGCGGCCAATTTCATTCAGGACGTGCAGCTCCTCGGACCGGCGAGATGTCTGTTGAATCAAATAGCTATTCTCAACGGCCATACCGATCTGGTGCCCAAGGGCGAGCAACAGCCGGTATTCCGCGGGGGTGAACCGCCGCGAATCCGGTGTGCCAAGAAGCAGCACGCCAAACGCATGCTCTTTGGCTTGCAGGCTGATCGCTACGATGCTGCGCAGCCCTTGCGCCAACGCGAGTTGCCGGAAGCGGCGTATAGGCTCTTCCCGCTCGAGCGCAGCGACCGTATCGTCATTGCGGAGGTCGCGGAACCCCAGCAGTCCGCCAAGCCGCGACACCAGGCCCACGAGATAGTCATCCAGCCCCTGCTCTTGCGCCGTTCGGCAGAAATTGTCGCTGAGCCCAACCGCCACGACCGAAGTAGGGCCTTGCGGGTCTCCATGATGCAGAAACAGCGCCCCAGCGGGGAGACGCACAACACCAAGCACGCGGTCCAGCGCTTGCGCCAGCATCCTCTGAATCTCTCCGCCCACAAAACTCGACGTGGCGAGATTGAGGTTGGAAAGCGCCAGCATGTTGCGCTCCACCCGCCTCTTTTCTTCTTCGTACAAGGCCATGACCATGAGCATGGCCACGAATGCGGAAGGTACAGCTGCCGCCGTCTGAAAACTGATATCGCCGAAGAACGGAGCGTTGCGGAAAAACGAGAACGCGAGCTCGACAGCCGCCCAAATCGCAAACGAAACGGCGAGCAGCCAGTCTGCCAGCGTTTCCTGCCTCCGGCTCTCTTGCCAGAAAATATAGGACACGCCCAGAAAAATGGCTGCAGCGGGAAGTATCAGCGGAAAGTGGAACCATCCAAGGGAATCCGCGCCTCCCCAAAATACCAGGACTCCGCCGGCTACCGCAGCGGGGATAGTCCAAAGCTTGCGTTGTGCGTAAAGCTGCGCCCCAAGAAAGAAAAAGATTCCCGCCGCCGCATAAAGGAATTGATCGATGGCGGTTTGGAGCGGCCAGGTGTTCCGAACGTGGGAGAGCACAGGCCCGAGATAACTTAAGGCCACGATCGCCCATCCGACGGTCCAATAGAGAAGATAAGGCCGGCGTTTCAGCTGGTAAATATAGGCGAAGAATCCGGCCACCAGAGAGGTAGCCGCCAGCAATGCCAGTGCGATGAAGCTCTGGTTGGTCAAGGCCTCGGTCAATTCTCCGCCCCAAGTGAGGACGGCTCCGTTGCATCGTTCAAAGACGGTTCTGCCGTTTGTGCCTCAAGATGGGACGAAAACCTCTACGGCTGCCCTCAGCCACAGCAATGCCGCAGCGGGAGGCTTCCACCTCGATGCACAAAACAAAGTACTTTTGATTATGGATGATGCAAATTTAAGGAAGCAAGCGTACCACGGTACCGGTTGCGAAAGAGGCAGCAGGGTGGGGGGTAACGGTTTCCATACAAGGTGGTGAGGCCGTGGCTACCCGGCAGTAGGTCGGCCGCTCTTTGCGCCAGCGCAAGTGCGCATTGGACGCCATTTCGACGTTTCGATAAACTGAATGTTTGGACCTACTGCGCAAAACGCGCCAGAAGAACATGCGAAATGACTAACATACGACAAGACGGAATACGCGTACGGTTTGCGCCTTCCCCGACAGGCTATCTGCACGTCGGTGGCGCTCGGACAGCGCTTTTCAATTGGCTCTTTGCGCGCCGCCAGGGCGGCAAGATGATCCTCCGCATCGAAGACACCGATGCGGAGCGCAACAAGCCCGAGCTGGTCACCGGCATTCTCGATGGACTGAAGTGGCTTGGCGTCGAGTGGGACGAAGGCCCATTCTATCAATCGCAGCGCTCTGAGCTGTACCGCGAAGCCGCAAAAAAATGCCTCGCCAATGGCAGCGCCTTTTTGTGTTACTGCCCCCCGGAAAAATACGCGGGCGGCGATCACGCCGAGCCCGGCCAGGACGAAGAACCGAAAGGCGGCGGTGCTCGCCGCGTGACGCGCTGCAGTTGCCGCGACGGCAAGCCCTCCACTCCCGGCGCGAAACCCGCCGTCCGTTTCAAAGTTCCTCTCGGCGGAACGACCAAATTCACCGATGTGGTCTTTGGCGAAACCGAATTCTCCAACGACGAAATCGAAGATTTCGTTTTGTTGCGCTCCGGCAAAGGCGATGAAGAATTTGGGCAGTCCATGTACCAGCTTGGCGTCGTCGTTGACGACATCGACATGCGCATCACCCACGTCATTCGCGGCGCTGACCACATTTCCAACACGCCCAAGCAAGTCTTGATCTACCGCGCCCTCGGCACTCAGCCGCCGCTCTTTGCCCACGTCCCTCTCATTCTCGGTCCCGACAAAAAGCGCCTCTCAAAGCGCCACGGCGCCACCGACGTTAACATGTACCGCACCGAAGGGTTTTTACCCGAAGCCTTCCGCAATTTCCTCGTCCTGCTCGGCTGGTCCCCCGGCAACGACGACGAATATCTGCGCACCAATGAATTGATTCAAAGATTTTCGCTCGAAGGCGTGAGCCGCACCAACGGCGTTTTTGACAAAGCCAAACTTGAGTGGTTCAACACCCAGTATCTGCAAAAACTTCCCATCGAAGATTTGCTTCCGCAAGTCGAAGAAGAACTGAAGCGCAGCAATTTGTGGAAGCCAGAATGGGCCGCTGGCGCCGCACCCGGCGCGGATGGCAGGGATCACGCCTGGTTTTCGCGCACCGTCGATTTGCTGCGCCCGCGCATTCGCTTGCTCCCCGATTTCTCATCGTGGTCACGCGCATTTTTTAGCGATGAATTTCCGCTCGATCAGGCCGCCAAAGATAAATTTTGGAAAGATCCAAAAGTCCCCGAGCTGCTCACAAAGCTCGCCGACGCCCTCGCCGCTCTCCCTGAGTGGAGTCACGACCCTTGCGACCACGCCTCGCGCGCCGTCGCCGAAGCCGCCGGAGTAAAAGCCGGCCTTCTCATCAACGCCTGCCGCGTCGCCATTGTCGGCCAAGCCGTCGCGCCGCCCCTCTTCGATACCATGGTCGCCCTCGGGCAACAGCGCGTTGTAAGCAGGCTCCGCAAAGCCTTCGCGTAATTCCAATAGATTGTTTTGGAGATAGCGCAGGGTTTGTCTCGGCGCTTTTTTATTTCGTGCTCATTCGTCGCGCAGGGCCACCACCGGATCCACTCGCGCCGCCCTCTGCGCCGGGATCACGCAAGCCGCCAGCGCTACGATAATCAACGCCGCCGCCGTCCCCGCATAAATCATCGGAGCCGCCGGCGTCACGCCAAACAATAAAGTCCGCAGCAAAACTCCCAGCAATCCCGCCAGCGCCGCTCCCACCATTAATCCCACGAAGCTCAGCTTCAATCCGCGCCCCAGAATCATCCGCGTAACATCTAGCGGCCGCGCTCCCAGCGCCATCCGTACGCCAATCTCCCGCGTTCTCTGCGCCACCGAGTAAGCCAGCACGCCATACACTCCAATGCACGCCAGCACCAGCGCCAGCCCCGCGAAAATCCCAAGTAGCGTCATAGGCCGCTCCCGGTCCGCAACATTTTCCTCCATCAACTGATCCATCGTGCGAATGAACGCCACCGGCCGCTCGCTATCCACCGCCCAAACCGCCCCGCGCAGTGCATTCACAACACTCGCCGGGTCCTGCGCGGTTCGCGCCACAAAAAAATCGGCTCCCGGGCGATTCACTTGATTCACCGGCACATACACCGCCGGCTTCATGTCCAGCAGCAATCCCCGCTCGCGGATATCTTTCACTACTCCCACTACCGTCCGCCACGGCTCTTTTGAGTCGGTAAGTTTCAGCCGCTTCCCCACGGCGTCCCGCCCCGGCCAGTGCCGTTTCGCCAAAAACTCGTTCACCACCACGACCGGCTGGCTGGACTCGATGTCGCGATCTTCCGGCAACCGCCCCGCCTCCAATGTTCCTCCAATCGTCTCCAGATAACCCGCGGTTACTTCGCGATACAGCGCGTCGTTATCCTGTCCAGGTAAAAGCGGCGGTGCGCCCTCGATCAAGTAGCCTTCCGTGTCGCCGACCGAGGTGAACGGCACATCCGAGCCAAATCCCACGCCCTTCACTCCCGGCAAAACCCGCGTCCGGTCCAGCACATCTCGGTAAAAGGCCCGCAGCTTTTCGTTCGTGTTGTACTTCGTGTCCGGCAGAGGCACAGCCATGGTCAGCAAGTGGTCCGAGCGAAAGCCGAGATCAATCTTGCGCAAATTCCAAAGCGTTTCAATCATCAGCGCAGCGCCTACCAGCAGCGCAAACGCCATTGCAAATTGCGCCACCACCAAACTGTCCCGCAATCTGACTCCGCCGCGCGATTCCCCCGCTCGTGCGCCTTCCTTCAGGGACTCCTGCAGAGACACATCCGTGGCTCTTAGCGCCGGCACCACTCCAAAAAACACTCCCGCCAGAATCGACACCACCGCGGTAAAGATCAATACGGGCGCGTTCAGCGTAAAGCCGTTCCCCGCGATCTGCGCAGGCACCAATTTTTCAAACACGCTCCAACACGCGCGCCCAACGAGCAGCCCTCCCAATCCTCCGCCCACCGAAAGCAGAAGGCTTTCCGTCAACAATTGCGCGCCAATCTGCGCGCGGCTCGCACCTAGCGCGATGTGCACCGCCATCTCCCGCTTTCTTCCAGCGGCCCGCGCCAACAACAGATTTGCCAGATTTGAGCAAGCGATCAGCAACACCAGCACCGCCGCAATCTGCAGCACCCACAATCCTGTTGCCGCATCGCCCGCATATTGCTCGCGCAGCGGCACCACCGCCGCACCGACCTTCGTATTGGTGTCCGGATACTGCTGCTGCAAGCGCTTGGCGATCACGTCCATGTCGTGCTGTGCTCGCTCGCTTGTGACGCCGGGCTTCATCCGCGCCACAACTTCCAGGTTGTGCATATTGCGCTGGGCGAGTTCCTCGAGCGTGAAGGAAGCGGGTATCCAATACTCTGCTTGGCGGTCGGGAAAAAAGAAGCCGCGAGGCATCACGCCTACGACGGTCCTCGCTTCATCGTCCATCAATATCGACCGCCCGACCACGCCAGGGTTGGCCCCGTATCGCCTCTGCCAAAGCGCATAACTGAGCACTACCACTTTCCTTTTGGCAGCATCTTCTTCAGCCGTGAAAGGCCGTCCAATTGCTGGCTGAACGCCCAGCACATCAAAAAAGTTAGGGGTAACGCGCCGGCCAAGCAACTGCTCGGGTGCCGCGTCGCCGGTAAAGGCGGCGTTGGAAAAACGGACCGCCACCATGTCGGTAAAAACCTGGTTTTGTTTGCGCCAATCCATATAGTTGGCGGCCGCCGGTGTGTTATGCGCGAAGCCAATATAGGACGCGTCTTCCCACACCATCACCAGTCGGCCGGGCTCGGCATACGGCAGCGGGTGCAGCAGCACCCCCTCCACCGCGCTGAAAATAGCCGTGTTGGCGCCGATTCCCAGAGCCAGGGCCGCAAAGGCCACCGCAAAGAAACCGGGATTGCGCCGCATTTGTCGAAACGCGGAACGAAGGTAGGCGTAGAGGTTCATGCCGTAGAAGACGTGATGCAGGCGAAAAGGTTCCTCAAATTCTTGTCATGTTAGAAGGCCACGGAAAGGGCGCCACCGTCAGGCGGTCGATTCCCGCTATTACTCGGGCGAGGATTTGGGGCTGCCCAGCTTTTTCTCGATAGTCTTATGGAAAATCGAAACACCGACCGTCGGATTTTCACGCGTGCCGGAGATGGAAATGGGGACGACCGCACCGGCTCCGTTTTTCTCGAAGAATGGATCGAGAGCTTTCAGAAAAAAGGATTTGGTGCCCGTGACAGTTTGAGAAAGCTTCGCTTGAAGACGTAGATGGCCGCTGAGATCGATCTCGCCCCCTACGAGATGGTAAGTGCCTGCTAGGTCGATGGCCGCGCCGGGAACGCTGAAACTAAGCGTCGAAAAGTTGACGATACCTTTTTCCACGTGGAAGTTGCCGCGAAGATCGGAGACGGCGCTGCCTGCATCGTCGTCTCCCGGTTTGCCTTCAGCGCGCCGGCTGAGGGACTCCAGCGCTTTGCGGACGTCCGGGCTGGACCAGCGCGCGTCGTCGATGCCGATCTGCCCGTCGAGAATCATCTTATCCAGCACTTTCTCTTTTCCAGGAGGCAGGAGTAGTTTCGCTTTGATCTTTGTCGGCCCGGTCAAGATGGGCGTTTCGGAATTCATGGCCAGACTGAGAATGTCCTGAATCCGAGCGTTAGGGGCGCCGACGTCGAGGGCGATCCTGTGCCCGATATGATCGGGTTCGTTGATGATGCTGCCTTCCGCAAGGATGAGCGAGCGAATAAGGGTGGCGCGCACGGGGTGTAGGAGAGTATCTCCATTGGTGCCGTCCACGGTGGCGGAATATTCCGTGTGGAGCCGCACGGGCTTGCCTATTTTGTCGAGTGAGAAATCGGGCGTGTCCGTTTCGCCTTCGACTTCCAGCTCCGCAAGTTTCCCAGTGAACTTTCCTGTGGAAGACAAAATGCCCCCGATGCCAGGGAACGGTCCAAGATCGGCGTCGGTGAATTTGTAAGCGCCGGAAACAGGTGTCGACCCGGGATCGTCAACCTCCCAGGGACCAAAATCGCCATTGGTGGTGATTTCGCCTTTGGGTTTGGCATTTGTCAGCGTCCCCTGGAAGCGAAAAGGCTTGTCCACGCTCGCGGAACGTAAGTCGAGGTCGTGGATGTCCCATTCGAGAGGCTCTTTCGCAGGTTTTCCCGGATCGGGTTTCCGGGGAAGCGTGATGAGAACCGTGTTCTTACAGATGACTTCATCGACGATCAGGGAAGTGAGAACGTTTTTCGTTCTTCCGGTATTGCTTGATTCAGGATTCCTTTTTTCTCTACTAGGCGGAATGGTCACCGTCATGTTTTCGATGTTCGCGCTGGCGATATGCCGTGGCAGACGGAAAATAGCGAGAGCACCGAGCCCAAACGAGAACTTATCGACATGAACGATCGGAGGAACGTCTGTGCGATCGTGAAAATAAATCGTCAAGTCTTGCCCCGCAACGCCTAAATGAGGGAATCCTGTGACACGCAGTGTCGCAAGTTCGACTCGGCTCTGGAAATGATTGCTGAGCGAGCGAATGACCCAGAGGCGGATTGAGTTATCCATGTGGCGCGCGCGCCAGGCGAGAACGCAGCCGGTCACGACGAAGACTAGAAAGGCGGAGACAAGGATGGCCAGCCATTTGCGCGACTCGTTTCGGATACTGGTCATTAGTAAGTTGTCCCAGAGCTCGAAAGTGACTCCTGAGTGTTTAGAGGGTGTCGAATGGAAAAAGGAAGCGGTGCCAAGAAACGGACAAACGCAGTTGCGGAGATTCGTGGCCTATACGCGAGTCTGTCACAGGAGAACTATTTCGGGGGAAAGAGTTCGGGATGGACGGGCTTGGCTCCGGAAGCGGCAACGTTGAAGGCCGCATCCAGGGAAAGAGTGACAGGAGGCAGGCAAATTTCCGTACTGCAAGCCTGATAGCGCAGCTTCAGCGGAATGTGTTGTGCGCCGAGAGGAGCGCTTCCCAGCGCCGTGACAGGGAGGCGCAGAGTAATTGTACCTTCGTAGACGTTCAGCGGCTTCTTGGAAAATGTGAAGGTGTGCAGGGCGCCTTTAGGATAGGAAACTTCGCCCAACTGAAAGCCCGCGGGCGCTTCGCTGCGTAGGTCGGTAGCGATCAGATAATCCTCCGATTTCTCACGGGCGTTGATGTGGAAGCCCGGACGGATTTTCAGCACCGCTGCAATTTGAAATTGGCTGCCGCGACCTACAGGGTCCAGCGAAACATAAATCGTAGGTGCGACAACGTCGCGCGGGGAGGGAACCTGCTGTGGCGCGGAAGGCAGTGCAGGGACGCCCACAAGAAGAACGACGCATACAATAAAAGCGCCAGCGAGTTTCATATGGCGACCTGCGTGCCAAGCTGCTGCGACACGACTCGATTCATCACCGCAAAAAGGTCCTCGCCCGTTTTCCCCAGCACGAACGCATTTCTCGCTTCCGACCAGCCCAGCTTGAACGAGGTAGAAAGCGCCGAAATCCAGATCTCGCGTATCGGCGCGTTCGGCGAAATCACGAATTTCACTTCTTCCGGCTCCTCGAAGATCACCTCGAGCTTCCCGCTCTCGCCTTCCACATCAAATCCATGTTCGTCCGCTACCACGAGCAGCCGCTTCTTTAGCTCCTCGAACGCAGCATCTGCTTTTCTCTGAAAATCTTTTTCGCCAAGCATGTCTTCAGGGTATCAAAGCTGCGACTCAACGGCCTTGCTCATTTCATCCTGGCTGATCATACCCGTGACTCGCTTGATCTGCTTCCCGTCACGCGAGATCAGGACGCTCGTGGGATATCCAAAAAGTCCGCCGAATTTATCGGCAGCATCGTCGTTGCCGATCAGAATCTTGTAGCTCATTGGCAGTTTTTCGCCATTCACTTCGAAGCGCTCTTTCGCCACAAAGGGCGCAACGACACTTTTGCCCTCTTCGTCTAGCGCAATGCCCAGAATTACGAATCCCTTTGGACCGTATTGCTTCTGCATCTCGATCAACCACGGAATTTCCACGCGACAAGGTTCGCACCACGTCGCCCAGAAATTCACCAGCACGACTTTGCCTTTGTACTCGCTGAGCGAAACATCCTTTCCATCGAGATCCTTGAGCGTCAGTTCCGGCGCAGGGAGTCCCGCGACCTTTTCCGTGGGGACAGGAGCCCCGGTATTTTCAGGACTAGGATTCTGTTTCGGTAAACGCGTGGCACGGTCAGCCAGTGCCGTAGCCGCGATGAGCAGGGCCACCGTCACCACGATCAACACCGTCTTTCGTCCCTGCATGGAACTCACCGTTTTCCAGTTCTTCCAAAGTGCGAAAACAACGATCGCCAGCACAAGCAACCCGAACGCTCCCCAGAAAACCGTAGAACCGGTTCCTTGCGTGAGCGCGTGCTCCAGCCACAAAACCGTGGATTGCAGGAAGGTGAGTTTGCCCGTCAGCCACTTCAAATTGTCGAAGAAAATCAATCCGCCGACAAACAGCAATAAAACTCCGCTAAACATTTCGACTGCGTGCAGGTATTTCCGGAAACTCTTGTAGAACGTCATAAACTGACTGATCCCCAGCGCCGTCAGAAGAAACGGAATCGCCAGACCGGCCGAGTACACAGCAAGGAGAAACACACCGCGGCTGATCGTGCCGCTTGCGCCGGCAAACCCCAGGACCGTTGTCAGAATCGGTCCGATGCATGGAGTCCAGCCAAACGCGAAGGCAAAGCCGAGCAGGAAGCCGCTTCCAATCCCGGGCTGCGCCACGCTGCTGCGCAGGTGGACATCTCGATTCAGCCAGCGCGCCAGCGAGGGCCCCAAGAAACCGATCACCGAAAGCGAGAAGAAATGAAGCGCGCCGAAATCGGCGAACAGCGGAGCGTGCCGCAAAAGCGAAATCACTCCAAGGGCAACCAGCAAGAAACCAAGAATCAAGCCAACCCGAAAACTGAGTTTTATGAGCAGGCCTAGGAGATGCAAGCCAAACAGCAGTATCAGCGCGCCTGCAATGGGCACCAGGGTGTGGCGATGCGCGTTAAGAAAGGCGCCTACAGCGCTAGCGGCCGCGCCGAAAGAAATGAACACTACGGAAAATCCGGTCACGAACGCCAGCGCGGATGTAAACAAACCCGAACGCGGAACTTCGCCCTGCCGCAGTTGCTCCATCCCCACACCGGAGAGCATGGAAATGTAGCCGGGCACAAGGGGAAGAACGCACGGGGAGAGAAACGAGACCAGCCCGGCGAGAAAACACCCTGCAAGTGTGACTTCATTATTCATTCTGTTTCGATCCTCAATCCGGCCCTTGAAATTCCGCTCTTACATGCGCGCGAAGTCTACCTCACTTAATAGACCTCGAAACCCGCTTTCTTATTCTCCCATAAAAGGCTGCGGTGTTTTTGGGCCGCTGGAATTTTGCTACCCAGGCGTGAAAGCGGTGGAACCGCAGCGGGCCGAAGCGACGCAACAACTACCCATTAGACGCGGTCGAGCCACATTAGATACCTACGGCAGGAAACAGGTGACAGATGAAGGGTTTGGCCGACGCGGCGTCGAAAAGTAGCAGGCGACGACGCTCGTAAGTGCCGCAGATAGAGAGATTTGCGCGGTCCGCAATTGGCAGGGAAGTTGCCCTGTCATTGGTAGGGCCTTCCCTGTGCCCGGAAGGTTGGAGCAGGTGGCTATGCAGTGGACACCAAACAAAGTAACGGCGCTTCGCGTGGCGGTAGGGTTCGCCGCAGTGAGTTTGTTTGGGCGCGGGCCGTGGCCGAATCTCGCCGCGGTTGGCCTGACTGTCACGGCGATTGCCTTGGATGCTTTGGATGGGCACATTGCCCGGAAGAAAAAGCTGGCGACGTCTGTCGGCGCGCAGATTGATATTCTCGGCGACCGCATGATTGAAAACGTGTACTTCACGTATTTCGCGGTCGTGGGCATGGTGTCGCTGTGGCTGCCGGTTTTCTTTTTTGCGCGGGGAGCGGCGACGGATTTTCTGCGGGGGTTGGCGATGCGCGCGGGGCATTCCGGTTGGGGCGCCAACGGGATGCTGACGACTTGGTGGGGACGCGCGCTGGTGGCGTCGCGCTGGAGCCGCGGTTTGTATGCGGCGATGAAGTGCCTCTGCTTCTGCTATCTCGGATTGGAGTTGGCGCTGACGCGCGGGCCCGTCGCGCTGCTCGGCGGAATGACCGCTGACGTGCATGCGATGGTTCGGGTTGGCGCGCATGTGCTGACGTGGATGACCGCGGCATTTTGTTTGCTGCGAGGATTGCCGGTGCTGGCGGAGGGATGGACGTATTTGTCTGGGACCGTTCGGCCGGCGCGCGTGGCGAAGAGGATCACGCAGGAGGCGATGTGATTCCGAGGAAGGAGGTAGAGGAGATACAGGAACTAACTGAGGTAAAGGAAAAGAACGGAGGAATCGCGGCATTTTTTGATTTGGATGGAACGCTGATTTCGTTGCCGTCGCTGGAGATGCGTTTTTTTTCGCTCCTGCGCTATCGAAGGGTCGTTGGGATTCGGAATTATTTTGCCTGGATTGCGGAGTCGCTGCGGCTGCTTCCTCGCGGGATCAATCCGATCTTGCACGCGAACAAAATGTATTTGCGGGGCGTTAGTACTGCCGAAAGAGATTCCCTGAGACTGCCTTCGTTTTCTGCGGAGGCGATGGAGCGCGTCGTGTGGCACGCGGAACGGGAGCATTTAATTGTGATTGTGAGCGGAACGCTGGAGCCTTTAGCGGAGCGAGCGGCGCGCGCGATGGAAGCCGAGCTTGCAGCGCGCGGGCTGCACAGCGCGATTCGTGTTTGCGCTACGCTGCTGGAAGCGAAGAACGAAGCATGGACAGGAAGGATTGTGGGAGAGGCGATGTTTGGCGAAGCGAAAGCGCGGGCGATCCGGCGATTCGCGGCGACGGAGGATTTGGATTTGCAGCGATGTTTTGCGTATGGAGACAACGCGACCGACAAGTGGATGCTTGAGCCGGTGGGAAAACCGGCGGCGGTGAATCCGACGAGTGATCTGGCGCGCATCGCGCGGCGGAATGAGTGGGCGGTTCTGCGGTGGAGGAAAGAAAAAACATTTACACAGAGAACACAGAGCTCGCAGAGTCCACAGAGAAAGAACGAGAGCGACGAGACGCTGCAAGCCGTGCGGGAGAAAGCGGGATTCCGGGCATGAGTCATTTTCAGAGAGACGAGTATGGGAAGCGAAATTATCCGATTGCGGTGCGGGAGAATGTGCTGGAGAGAAGCGACGCTGCCGGGGCCATTGCACTTGATGGAATCGGATTTTGTGAATGGGTGCGGCGGGAAATTTCTGCGGCGTGGGCAGCTTGCGGAATGTTTGAGTTTGTCGCGTTGAGTTATTTGACACTGTCTGCAGCATTGATGGCTTTGTTTGCGGAGAACTTGGCGCACCCGTTTCGTTTGATTGGTATTCAGGCCTTCGTTGCTGCCGTGATTCTGGTTTTGTGCAGGATTGAGGCTCGCGTTGCGGCGCGCGAGGAGTGGAGTGATGTAGCCGGAAGAGAGACAGACAAAAATATCGGTCCCACTTCGTTGCAGAGATTCTGGCATTTCTGGCGGTTCTGGTATCCGCATTTGTTCTTTCTATTTTGCTTTGAGGAGATGGGGCGGCTGGTGCATCTGGTGCAGCCGGGGTGGCAGGATGCAAAACTGATTGCTTTCGATCGTTGGCTGACGGGAGTGAATCCTTCGCTTTGGCTGGAGCGGTTTGCGCATCCGGCGCTGAATGAGTTCATGCAGTTTGCGTACTTCAGCTACTTTTTATTCTTATTGATCTTGGGCGCGATTCTTTATTACCGGAAGGAGTGGGAAAGCTATTGGGCCGTGATGTTGTACTCGGCGGTGGGGTATGCGCTGGGATATATCATCGCGATGGTTTTTCCGGTGCAGAGCCCGTGGTTTACGTTTGCCGGAATGTGGCATGGCGAGTTGACGGGCGGGCCGTTTACGGCGGCGATCAATTTGATTGAGAAGTGCGGGCGGGTGCATGGGGCGGCGTTTCCTTCGCAACATGTGGCGGGAGCGATGGCGGCGTTGTGGGGCGCCTGGCGACACCGGCGGAGGCTGTTCTGGGTTTTCTTACCGTTTGTGATTTGCATGTGTGCTTCGACGGTGTATGTGCGGAATCATTATGTGGCGGATGTGTTCGGAGGATTGATTACCGGGACGCTTGGATATTTTATCGGGAGCTGGCTGATTCGGCGACGTGGGACGGCGAAAGATGGCAGAGCACAGACTGAAGTCTGTGCCACTTAGAGGTCCCTCGTAGCAATGCTCCTCGGGACAGAAATCCTTCCTCGGATTTCTGGTTAACGATAATTACCCTCCCCCCAGGGCAACGTCTGCCGCCCGTTCGAGGAGATAGATTTTTCTAGTGCAAAGAATAGGATATGTTGTCGCGGAAGTCAATAGAAATTGACAATATCATTTAGTGGTTTAGATTGAGGTGGTTAGCGGGAGGCTTGGGGCGGGAGCAAAAAGCGAAGAGGGCACGATGAATCGTGCCCCTACAAGGAGGGGCGGCGGGGTTGGGGGTGGAGGCGCTCGAAGGTGTGCGCGAGTTGGAGGAGGAGGTGCTCATCGGTGACGGCGCCGATGAGTTGGAGGCCTACGGGAAGGCCACCGGGGGTGAAGCCGATCGGGACGCTGATGGCGGGGACGCCGGCTAGATTGGCGGGGCGGTTGGTGCGGAGGAGGAGGGCGCGGGTGGAGTGATCGGTTTCGCCGATGAGGATGGATTCCTGGTTGATTTGCGGGGCGGTAATGGAGGTGGTGGGAACGGCGAGGGCGTCGACACCGGCGTTGGCCATGGTTAGGTGCAATTGCTGGATGAACTTTTCGCGGGTTTCGAGGGCGGTCAGATAAGTGGTGGCGGGGACTTGTGTGCCCATGGCGAGGCGGGTGCGGACGTCATCGCCGTATTCGGGAGAGCGAGCGGGAAACCATCCGGCCTGCTGGTGATAGTGAGTTGCTTCGGCCCAGGCGATTTGGTTTCCGGCGTATTCGGTTTCCTCCAAGAGAGATAGTGAGACTTCCTTGATGCGGACCTTCGGGGTGCGGAGGGAGTAGAGCACTTCCTTGAAGATGAGGCGGATTTCGTCGGAAATTATGTCGAAGAAAAATTCTTTGGGCACGCCGAGGGTGAATCTTGGGGGGTTGGCGGAGAGTTTTCGAGAGGAGCGGAAGCTGGGTTCGCCTTTGACGCGGGGGAGGATGGGCTCGAGGAGTAAAGCAGCGTCGTGGACAGTGCGGGCGAGCGGGCCGACGCAGTCGAGCTTGGGGGAGAGGGGGATGACACCTTCTACGCTGACGCGGCCTAGAGTTGGTTTGAGGCCGACGATGCCGCAGAGGGAGGCGGGGATGCGAATGGAGCCGCCGGTGTCTGTACCGATGCTTCCGTAGCAGAGGCCGGCGGCGACGGCGGCCGCGGAACCGCCGCTGGAGCCTCCGGGAATGCGCCCGAGATCCCAGGGATTGTGGACGGGGCCGTAATGGGGGTTGCTGCTGGTGACGCCATAGGCGAATTCGTGCATGTTGGTTTTGCCGAGGAGGACGGCGCCGGCCTCTTTCAGTTTGGCGACGATTTCGGCGTCGTGCTGGGGAATGAACTTCGAGAGAATTTTTGAGCCTGCCGTGGTGCGGATGTCCTGGGTATAAATATTGTCTTTCAGAGAGATGGGAATGCCGTGGAGGGGGCCGCGGTCGCGGCTGGCTTTGCGGCGGAGGAGTTCGGACTCGGCCTTCTTGGCTTGGGCGACGGCGAGATCGGAGGTGACGGTGATGAAGGAATTGAGTTTGGAGTCGAGTTGCACGATGCGGGAGAGCATCAGGCGAGTGAGTTCGACGGGGGAGAGTTTGCGTTTGCGGAAAAGGCGAGCGATTTCTTCGATGGAGGCGAAGGCCAGTTCGGTGTCGGTGGCAGGCGGCATGGGAGATTGAGTGGAACGGGAAATTTAACACAGCCATCGAGGGCAGAGCCAATTGAACTCGAGATTCACTAGCGGAGGCGGGGCTGAGGCGAGACGGTGTGTTTGCGAGCGGAATTGGCAGTACACAGATGCATTGAATCCACTCGTCCGATTACGGCTGACCGTGAGGATGTTCAGGTGTTGAACCTCTTTGATAATGTCCCCTCCAGCCCCCATTAGAAATGTCCCCTACACTGCGACCTCCAGAGGAGGTCCGGTTGAAGAGGACAGCGATGAGTACGAGGGAACTTCGACGAACAGAAGTGCTGGCGCGAGTGAAGAGCCAGACGCTGAGGCTGGTAGACGCCGCGAAGATGCTGGAGGTGAGCTACCGGCAGGCGAAGAGACTCTGGCAGCGATATCGCGAAGAAGGAGCCACAGGGCTCCAGCACCGCAGTGCAGGAAGAGGCTCGAATCGAGCGAAGCCGGAGAAATTCCGGCGGAAGGTGCTGCAGCTGATCCGGGAGAAGTATTCGGGAACGGAACAGGAGCGGTTTGGACCAACGTTGGCGGCGGAACATTTAGCGGATGAGGATGGACTGGAGGTGGGCGAGGAGACGCTGCGGCGTTGGATGTTAGCGGAGGGGTTGTGGAGCCGCATGCGGAGACGGAAAGTGCACCGGAAGCGGAGGGAGCGCAGGCAGCACTTTGGCGACTTGGTGCAGATGGATGGGAGCTTTCATGCCTGGTTCGAGGAGCGTGGACCTCGGGGTTGTCTGATGAATATGGTGGATGACGCCACGGGGACCACGTGTTCGCGCCTGGGAGAGCAGGAAACCATCTGGGCAGCGGTAGGGGTGCTGCGATCGTGGATCGAGAAGTATGGGGTGCCCCGGGCGTTGTACACCGATTGGAAGAATGTCTATAAGCGCGAGCCGACGGAGAGAGAGCGACTGCGAGGAAAGGCGCCCACGACGCAATTTGGGCGCATGTGCGAACGGTTGGAGATTCGCATTATCGCTGCCAGTTCTCCGCAAGCGAAAGGACGGGTGGAGCGCAACAACGGGGTACATCAAGATCGTCTGGTGAAGAAACTGCGTCGCCAGGGGATCCAGAGCTATGAAGCCACGAATGAGTATCTGGAAGCGGAATATCTTGCGGAACACAACCAGCGTTTTGCACGAGAAGCGGCTCGAGCGGAGAACTATCACGTTCGGGCACCGAGCGCCGCGAAGCTGAGAGAGGTCTTCCGGCTAGAGACGGAACGATGGATCAGTAACGATTGGGTGGCGCAATACCGGGGGCATTTTCTGCAACTCAAGCCGCAAAATAAGCGCTATGGGCCGACACAAACCAAGGCCTTGGTGTGTGAGTGGGAAGACGGAGCGGTAGAAGTGCACTATCGCGGAGAACGCATGGATTACGAAGATCTGGTAGTGCGACCCCGAGCGGTGCAGGTCGCGCCAGGCGAGCCGGCCAAGCACGCAAGGAGTAAACCTGAGCAGGAACATCCCTGGCGGCAAGGCTATGAGCAGAGAATGAAGTTGCAGAAGTTGAATCGATCGCAGGAGTCCGCACTCCTGGGGGTGTCCGCCTGCGCTACGCCCTAAACGCGCCGCACAAACCGCGGCGCAGGGCTTCGCTCCGGCGGACACCCCCAGGACGACAGCAAATCAAAAGAAAAAGGGGACACTTCTAATGAGGTAAGGAAGGGGACATTTCTAAAGAGGTTTGACACCGTGAGGATGTTCAGGTTGAAAGCAGCCCAACACCGGATTATCATGCGACAGACGTGAGTGGTTGTCCTTTTTACCGCTCCCTCCCTCAGGCTACCGTGGCGACCTTCTCGCGTATGAGTCAAAAGAGGAGCGCGATATGAACCGCAAAGCTCTGACCTATATTCTGCTAAGTCTTTTGTGCAGCGCTGGGCTCTTGGCACGGAATTGGCGAGCTACCGCCCAAGAATGGACCGATAAAAACAATACCGAGCAATATGCGGCCTACTTGCTAAAGACAACGTACTACCAGCAGGGCTATTGCGGCGCAAGAGTCGAAATCAAACAAGACGGCTCCAAGCGGCTTTTCATCGTCGACCCAGGTGACCTATTTCATTTGAATGATGTGGTCGTTACCGGCTTGCATGCTTTTGAAGCCAACAAGCTGCTGCAGGACGGACCAAAATCCGGTGAAGTGTACTCACCAATTCGCATGACAGATTGGGCGGAACAAGTCCGCAAGAAATACGCGCAAAGCAACGGCCCCCTTGAATCCATAGTGTGGGGAGTGAAATTCGACTATACCCATTCGCAAGCAAACGTCGAGATTAGCGTTAAGGAACGCATATCTTTGGGCAGAATTTTCTAACTCCCGGTTAGCAAAAATGAATCAGGCACCAGGCTTGCCAAGTTGAACTTGGCTGGTCTCTTGGATGGCGTTCAGGTCACTTCTGCGCTATAGGGCTCCGGCCAGAACTCAGGTTTACCTTGCACAGGATCATCAAGATCCGAGCTCGGGCTCTCCCTAAACAACTGTCTGTTTTACCAGTAGGGGCGAGCCTGATACTCACCCATCATCAAGCGTGACCGAATCGATGCCCATGACCGGGCAAACGACGTCCCACTATCGCGTTCTAGAAAGACTCGGTGGCGGTGGTATGGGTGTGGTCTATAAGGCGGAGGACACCGAGCTCCATCGCTTCGTCGCTTTGAAGTTCCTGCCGGACGATCTTGCCCAGGACGGCCAAATGCTCGAACGGTTTAGGCGGGAGGCGCAAGCCGCTTCGGCACTGAACCACCCGAACATCTGCACGATTCATGGTACCGGTGAAGAAAATGGTCAAGCATTCATCGTCATGGAATTGCTGGAAGGCGAGACTCTAAAACAAAGAATCGCCATGGGGTCCCTTGAACTGGAGACTTTGGTGGAGCTAAGCATCGAAATCGCTGACGCGCTCGATGCCGCACACGCGGAAGGCATCGTTCACCGAGACATCAAGCCCGCGAACATCTTTGTGACCAAGCGGAGTCACGCCAAGATTCTCGACTTCGGGCTGGCGAAAGTGACCCCTGGGAAAGACCAGCTCGCTTCCGTGGCCGGAGTCGAAGACGATGCCACGCTAGGCATCAGCACAGAGCAGCTTACCAGCGCTGGTACCGCGCTGGGAACGGTCTGCTACATGTCCCCGGAACAAGTACGGGCCAAGGAGCTTGATGCACGCACGGATCTATTCTCTTTCGGCGTGGTCCTCTACGAGATGGCGACAGGGACGATGCCCTTTCGGGGGACAAGCTCGGGCGTGATCACGGAAGCGATTCTGAATCGAACGCCGACGGCACCAGTTCGCCTCAACCCAGATATTCCGCAGAAACTGGAAGACATCATCAACAAAGCTATGGAGAAGGACTGCAAACTGCGCTACCAGAGCGCTGCGGACATGCGCACAGACCTGCAGCGGCTGAGGCGGGACACACAGTCGGGTCTAGCGACACCAGTTGACGAGGACGCAAAAGAGGATTTTACTCCGCCACTGCCCAGCGTCCGTTCTTCCTCAACTGGAAAACAAAAGGCAGTCCTTTCAGCCTCAGAGGCAGCCGAGGAACGTTGGCATCCACGCTGGAAGTCTTTGGTTCCATTGGTGGTGCTCCTGGTCGTGATCCTCGCTGTTGGCGGTCTATACCTGCGTTCACGCCCCCCAGTGAGACTCACAGCCACAGACACGCTCTTGCTGGCCGATTTCGAGAACAAGACCGGCGATGCCATCTTCGATGAAACGCTTCGGCAAGGTCTGGCGGTGCAATTGCAGCAATCACCGTTCTTGAATTTCCTGGCGGGCCCCCAAGTTCGAGAGACGCTGCGGATGATGGGACGCTCCTCCGATGACAGGATCACGTCGGAGATGGGGCGGGAGATATGCCAACGCCTGGGACTGAAAGCGTTCGTCGGGGGAACCATTGCTACGCTGGGTAGCCACTACGTAGTCACTCTGGTGGCGGTCGATGGGCGCAATGGTTCAGTGCTGGCGCACGAACAGGGGGAAGCCGCAAGTAAGGAGCAGGTGCTCGGAACGCTCTCGCAGTCCGCCACACGGCTACGCAAGCAATTAGGTGAATCTCTCAACTCGATAGAGAAATACAATACACCGATGGAGCAAGCCACGACACACTCGCTCGAAGCGCTGCAGGCCTATAGCCTGGGAATGAGAATGATGGCGGCGAGAGGCGATTTTACGGCTGCATCGCAACAATTCAAGCACGCCATTAACCTCGATCCGAGATTCGCCATGGCTTACGCCTCACTCGGAACGGCCTCGCACAACCTTGGAGAGAAAAATCTCGCGTCAGAAAGCACAAAGAAAAGCTTCGAACTGCGGGAGCGTGTGAGCCAGAGAGAGAAATATTATATCGAGTCTCATTACTTTCATTTCGTTACCGGCAACCTGGAGGAAGCTCGTAAAGTTTATGAACTCTGGGCGCAAACCTATCCACGAGAACTGGTGCCACCGGCCAACCTGGGTGTTGTCTTCCAAAGCCTAGGGCAATATGACAAGGCGCTTGAGAAATTCCGTGAAGCCTTGCGCCTCGCTCCGGAGGATGCCTTGACATACGGCAACCTTGTAATTTCCTATATCTGCCTAAATCGATTGCAAGAGGCTCAGACCACCGCCGAAGAAGCCCAAGCCAAGAATTTCGATTCCAACGATCTGCATCTGTATCAATATGAAATGGGTTTTTTGAACCTCGATGCATTGCTGCAGGCGCAGCAGGTAAAGTGGGCAACGGGCAAGCCGGGACAGGAGAGCCTGCTGCAGTACTTCGAAGCCAATTCGGCCGCCTATGCCGGCCAGCTTAAGAAGTCACGAGAATTCTTCCGGCAGGCAGGCGCCTCAGCCGAGCGAGCTGGAGAGAAGGATAGGGCCGCGGGCGCTGAAACTACCGCGGCTCTGTACGAAGGCCTCTTCGGAAATGTAGCGGAGGCGCGAGAACGCGCCACGGCCGCCATATCGCCATCGATTGGGAAAGATGATCAGTATGCCGCGGCGCTGGCTTTGGCATTGGCCGGCGACTCTTCCAAGGCGAATGGGGTTGCTGAAGATCTGGCCAAGCGTTTTCCCGAGGATACGATTGTGCAATTCAATTACCTGCCAACGATTCGAGCCCAAATCGCTCTTGAACGAAACGACGACGCCAAGGCAATTGAAACATTGGAGGCCGCCGCACCGTACGAACTGGGTCTCGCCGGAGGCACCACATTTTCTACCAGCTTGTATCCTGTTTATACTCGAGGGGAAGTGTATTTAGCTGCCAATCGGGGCGCGTCGGCCGCAGTTGAGTTCCAGAAGATCCTCGACCACCCCGGAATAGTTGTGAACGAGCCCATCGGCGCTTTGGCGCATTTGGGCCTGGGCCGCGCCTACGCCATGGTTGGGGACTCCAGCAAGGCAAGGACTGCCTACCAGGACTTTCTTGCACTTTGGAAAAACGCCGACCCCGACGTCCCAATTCTCATCCAAGCCAAGTCCGAATACGCGAAGCTGCAATAGCCGTCTGAACCTGAGCAATGCGCCTTCTCCAGCCGATCAATTCCTAGCCTAGGAGATCATCCTGCAAACAGCAATCCTCCATGTAGTAGTTTGCTAGATCCTGTTAAGTCGTGCGAGCTCAAATGGTCGGTGCACCACTTGCGCGAAGTTGCTCGCAGGAGTCTGAAAGCCAAAAGGTTTTCGCGGACGTTGATTTAGACGGAGCGCGATCTTGTCCAGCTGGGATTGCGTGCAGCCGGAGTGGTCGGTTCTCTTCGGCAAGTATTGCCGCAGCAAGCGGTTGGTGTTTTCGTTCGTTCCTCGCTGCCAGGGGCTTTGCGGATCACAGAAATAAACTTTCACATCTGTAGCCATGGTGAAGGTCTTGTGCTGAGCCATCTCCAGTCCGCGATCCCAGGTCAACGAGCGGCGCAACGCCGCTGGGAGTTTACGCGCGTGCCTGGTCAGTGCCGCGACCACCACCGCCGTGTCTTTGCCGGGCACTTTGAGCAGCGTTGTAAAACGCGAATGCCGCTCCACTAAAGTCACGATGTGACTGTTCTTTGAGCCACTCGAACATTTTCAGGAGAGCGACTACCTGTTACTTTTGACACTTTTCGTGGCGTCAGGTAGAGCATAGCTTTTGTGTATACGCGCTCTGCCAAGCCAATTGCAATCTGGTGCTTCGCCTACGACCTAAGCGGTTAGCCTGCTTAGAGTGCACGACGAAGAATCAAGATGTGTCGCAGGTCACGTTGAGAAGTGATTTCGTGCACAACAATTTGGTCGACGTGGGGGAAAACTAGGCTGGAGAAGGGAATCAACTCGACTCTCGATCCTGTGGAGCCCCGAGAACCAAGCAAGAAAAGGAAGGCTGCCCGGCCCAAGACCTTAGAACTAGCCAGGGAGGAGAAGTGGCGTATTGGGGGAGTTAGAGCGTTACGAAAAAATTGAATTCGCCGCAAACAAATCTAGTTAAGAGGAGATCGGTAATGCAGATCAGAAATATGTTCGTTTTGGGAGTCACACTACTCTTTGGAACGGCGGCGTTTGCGCAGGATTACCCAAAGGTAGAGGTTTCGGTAGATTATTCCTACATTCACGCTAATCCGCAGAATAACAACATCATCAAACCCTTTTCGTTGAATGGGGGTGGTGGTGGCGGAGCGTATTATATCAACAAGTACATTGGAATTCAGGGGGAGTTTGAAGGCTACGGCAGCTTTAACCACAGCATCGTGCTACCTGCCGGAAGCGCTGCTTGCTCTGGTGCATCCAACTGTACCGTCGTGGCGTCAGGGAACCTGTTCACCTACAACGTAGGTCCGATCGCAAAATACCGGACGAAGCACTTTGAGCCTTTTGTTGAGGCTATGTTCGGTGGAGCTCATTCCAATGTTTACGGGACTCTATTCACGGCTTGTCAGGGCGTGCCGGGTTGCGTCACTGCAAGTAAGTCCCCCAACAACAACGCCTTTGACTTTATCATCGGCGGAGGCATTGATATCCCCATTACCAAGTCGATCGCCTTTCGGCCCGCGCAGTTTGACTACGTGCTGACCCGCTTTGGCAACAGCTTTACGGGAGGTAACAATAACCAGAGTAATCTACGATACCAGGCCGGCGTTACTTTCCGATTCTAAATAAAGTGGAACCCAAGCTTTTTGAATATTAGCTGGAGCTGCGGATGGACCTTCAAACTGAGTGTCCTTCCGCAGTCTCTTTTTTTCTGAGAGTCAGTAGATTTGTTATTGCGCTTGCGAGTTTCGAGGAATAGAAACTTTTGTCACTGCTGCAATTACTCGCTGCCTTAGTCCAATCGATTGTATCCGCGTTTGTAGTACGGCATTCCGTAACCTGAGAATTTATCCTTCGGCAGTAGTTCGATGCGAAGTTTGTGCCAGCTGTTTTCACCGCCGGTTACCGGGCTGGGTTGTCGATTCCTGTTCGGCCTGTACGTGAGTACGTACCGATATCGCACCGCGAGTCCGATGGTCCGAACGATGCGCGGAAGATCATCCAGACTTCGCGCGGTAAAAACGCCGCCCCCTGTCACCTCAGTCAGATCTTTCAAATTATGCGGTCCGCGCCGTTCGGCAGGTCCGACGTAGTCTTCCCCAGATCCCACGAACGAATTGTCGGCAAATGGTGGTTTTGATCTCCCTCCCGGTCCAGGTGGACGTTTCGGCTTATTCTCGACAGACGTCAAAAAGCTTGGAAGTTCAAAAGATGGTCCGGCCATCACCGCAAAGACCGGCATGTCCGCCTCTTCCAATAACTTCCTCGTCTCTCGCAAGTTATAGCGGCTATGATTGTCCCCGCCATCGGAGATGATGATCATGGCGCGATGTTTGTTCTCCGATTCGCGCTGGGCAGTAGTTGCTCCTACGTAGATTCCATCAAAGAGCGCGGTGCTCCCGTTGGTGGGGGTAAGAAGTTCAGGAAGCTTCTTCTCCAGATCTTGCTGATCGCGAGTGAAAGGAACAAGACGTTTAACGCGAGTTGCGATGCCAAAAACAGCGAATTCGTCGCGGAATTGATCTTGGGGCAGGCCGGGGTCGACAAGAGAGAGCGCTGCTTCCTGAACGAAGGGAATCTTGTTCGTCATGCTGGAACTCTGGTCGGCCAGTATCACGAAGGAGACCGACTGCCGCTCCCTCTCACAGTACAACAGTTGCTGTTCAACCCCATCTTCCAGAACGCGAAAGTCAGATTTCTTAAGGTTCGTAGCGACCGCGCCTTTGTCATCGAAGACGATGACGGATATTTGTACCAATTCAACGTTCGCGACAATTTGTACATTCGCGCGCGATTGTGCAGTAGGCGCGGGGCCCGGGCACACCAATAAGCAGGCGGCAAGAAACAAAAACCCTTTTCGGATTGCTAGCATGGCCCTCAAAACCGCAGCGATTGGGGAGAGGTATACTCCGGCCTTTTAATTCTGTCAACAAGTGCTAGTGCTATTCAATGGTTCCGCAACCAGAGCTAAGAAATCAACTAGGCCGTTCCAAATTAAGCAAGTTGGGTGAAATTGACGAGGTCTACCAGCTTCGCGGTGCTGCGGGAGGAGCGAATCCGCCTCTGCGGCTCGTCCCTGGCAGTGGGGGAGAGACGCCTCTGGCGATGTGGGGCGAGCGGCTGTGAAAAGAAATGCCCATCAACGACGAGTGGCGGTTATGGGGAGGGACCCTCGAAGAAGCGACCCGCCTCAGCGTAGAGCTCCGCAGCGATCAGGTGCATCCAGAACCCCTGTGGTTTGCGCATCCGGATTTGCGGCTTTAGGTTCAGAAGTAAAAACGCGTGATAAAGGTTATAGGCGAGCATGGTCATCAGTAAGAAAGCCTGAATGGCCTGGGCGTCGTGTTTGTAGACATGATCGGCGTGCCAACCCTGAACCAACTCTTTAAATCCGTGGTTTTCGATGTCCCAGCGCTGGTGCCCGAGCTGCACCGCCCACTCCGTGCGCAGCTGCGCGGTCGGCAAGGTCGTCACCCAGATCCAGTCACTGGTCTGCTGCTCCACCTCTTTCGTCAGTTGACGACGTACCGCATAGGTTTCCTCCGAACGGATGACCCGTACATGTGTTTGCACCTGAGGCCAAGAACGCAAATCAGAAAAATCCCACCATCGACACGAACGGGTTCGATAACAACCCGGGCGTGACGGTGTCAGCGCCATCAGACCGTGCACGTCTTGATAGAGATCGCGGCGCTCCTCTTTGAGCACCACCAAAACATGTTTGCCAGCGGCCAACAGAAAATTAAAGAAGGGGGCCTTGGCGTAAAGAGCGTCAGCCAGCACTAGGTCGAAGGCTCGGGGATAATCCACCAGAACCCGTTCTAGCAATCGCAAGGCGGTGGCGACTTCATCCTCTCCAGGCCGTTGCGGTTCGGCATCCAGCAACAAGCGCAGAGGCGCGTGCCCCGGCGGGGACCCGGGGAGCAGCATCAGCGTGACGTGGCGATGATAGTACTGGATCTGATCGCCCGGCGCGCCATGGATGGTCCTCTGCAAACAACCTGAGCAGTGGCGCCGATAACTGGCGTGACTCTCATGGCCATCCAGCACCGCCACATCATGCCCGAGATTGAGAGGGAGCGCTTTGTTGCGCTTTAGCCGCTCGTAAACCTGGTGCAGGCCCTGGCGCAGATCGGCAGCCCTGAGCTGGGCGTGAATACGTCCAATGGTATCGATACTGCACAAGGACTGGCCCAGCCAGCGTGGCCAGAAACGAGCCCCAGAAACGGTCTCTACCGCATGGAGGCTTCCCAGTTGCGCCCAGAACATGACCAGGGTGGTTTTCAGTCCCACCATCGTGGGAATGCGCGGCGCAAGCCGCCGATCGGCGACGTTCTTCAGCAGGCTATCCGTTAAGCCGAAGATCTTCTCCGCGTACCCGATCAGCCGACGCAGGATCGCGCACCTCTGATTATCGTGCCTTGTCTTTCCGCAATTGTTTCCACTGCAGTTCAGAAATCTCTTCGATGAGTTCCTGCATGCGCTGGTAGTTGTGTACCGCCTCTCGAACCCGATCTTCCCAGGCCCGGGGAATAGCCAGCTGACGCAACTTCCCTCCGTGGCTCTGCACCAGATACAAGGAGGCGTGAAGTTGGCCCCGGACACAACGACAATTAGGCTTGCCGCACTGGCGACTGCGCACGGAAAGGGTTCCGCGTAAAAACAAAGCTTGATGGACTAACTGGGACAGGCGAGAGCGGAAATTACGTTGCGGGGCGGAGGGATGGGGCATACAAGGGCCTCCTTGTCTGATATATATTTATTATCTCAGATCAGCACCGATGTCAAGCATCAAAATCGAATGCGAATTTGCTCAGGAGTCAGGATGAGGTCAAAACTGGAACGGAATCAAATAATTACGAGCGAGGAGAAAGGTCGGTTGCGGAATCACTGAGTGCTATTGGATAGACTTGCCGTGCCCGCGATTCCGAGCGTCCCCGATATTTCAGAGTCTTGTTGATGCGTGCAATACGGGCTAGCTAAATCGTGGATTGTTTGATGAGGGCGCACATACTTGCAGGACGCAGGACGGAGAGCTGCTACTACTGGCAGGAACCGTCGTCGACAACTGGTTGGCAGTCGCCATGGCTGCTAGAGAACGCCCATCGAACATCAAGACAAAAAGCGGACGTGTCCCGAGGCGATCTCGTAGATTGCGCCGACCAATAGAGCGCCTTTTTTCACTGCCTCGCTGCCCTCGGGGGTCTCCAGCAGCTGGTGCATGGACCAACGCACGTTGGCCTCGACCGCTCGCGCCAGGAGCTCATCCTTTGGCAATCGCCGGTCAGAGTCGGGCAGACCGGGTACGATATTCTCGACCAGAATTTGAATGCGGGAATGCTGCTTGACGCGATGATGTTTGAACTCCAGCGCGGCTCGCACTGCGCCGCATCCCTCGTGACCGAGTACAACGAAAAGGGGTGTGTGGAGAACCGTGCCCGCATATTGCAGGCTGCCCATCACCTCGGGCGAAATCACGTTCCCAGCGACGCGCACGATAAATAGCTCCCCAAACTCGGCATCAAAGATCAATTCCGGTGGGACTCGGGAGTCACTGCAGCCGAGGATCGTTGCATACGGTTGCTGTCCTCTTGCCAATTTAGAGAGCACCTCCTTGCATACAGTGGGAAATTTGGCTTCGCCTCGCACGAATCGACCGTTTCCCTCGATCAACCTGCGCAGCCCCGCCTTAGCGGATCGAACTGGCTTTTTCGTCTGAGGAAATGTCATCGCACTGGCTCTCGGAATGAAATTTACCCAAGGGGCAAGGTTCTCAAAACATCGGGCCTAAGTCCATTTTTGTGTGCGGAAACAGGATGGATTGTACACAGGAATCGAGGTGTAGCGAAACTTCGGCTCATCGACCTTCGCCGCATCAAGGGGAGGCGTCCGCAATGCGCTGGCTACTCTCGAGGCAGGACAGCTACTCTAAAGACAGCTTTCCGTGCATCTTACTTTGCGAATTCCAGAAACTTAGTTCCTGGACACCTTGGAATTGCAGGGCTAGCGACGCGCGTCCAAAGCCAAATTCACAGCGTGAATGGTAACGGCGACCACGATACCCGAGAGCATGAGTCCCAGGAATGCGATCAGAACGGAAGCAACTTTTGAGGCGTTTTGGGCTGGCCGGATATCGCCGTAACCGACTGTGGTTGCCGTGATAAATGACCAATAAAGCGTGTCCAGGCGCGACCATCCCTCCTTCTTTCCCACGGCATACCCTAACAGAGTTATTCCAGCTGCAAGGCTAAGTAATAGAGGAAGGGTCAGCCAAAGACCAAAGAAGAGCTGTTTAAGAAATGTGATCGTGATGCCTGTAAAAAACATTGGGATTGCCTCCACGAACAACATTGCAGAAGTACAGGCGTATGAGTGAAATGGACACCGCACACTCACTGTCAACTGGATCGGCTCAGAGGCTTCGAACCCTCTGCGATCCGGCGAGGGAGCGTTGTTATCAAGTCTCCCCAAGAGCGGCAGGAGTTGGAGCCAGCCAGGCGATGAGCAACTTGTAGCCCACCGACAAAATGATCGCGCCAACGAACAAGCCAATAATGCCCATCGCTACGAATCCTCCAATCGCACCGAGAAATACGACCGCGATGGGAACTGCGACGCCTCGCCCTAACAGAAGAGGCTTTAGGGTGTTGTCAACCAAGGCGACGATGAGGCACCAAACCATGAATATCACGGCTTTCGTGACGCTAGCGGTCGCGAACACGTAAATCACGGCGGGAATAAGGACCAGTGTACCCACCTGAAGCAATGCGGCCACTAGAAACACAACGGCCCACAAGCCAGCACCCGGCAATCCTGCTACAAGAAAACCAAGAGCCGCGAGAACCGATTGGATCAAAGCCACGCCCAGGATTCCTATTGTGACGCTACGGACAGTGGAGCCGACGAGTTGCTCGAACTCCGACCCTTTGTCGCCAAATATACGATTGGCTAAGGAGTGCGCAGCACTGGCAGCACCCTGTGAGTTAGCAAGAAGGACTCCGCCAATGATCAGGGATAGAGCGAATTGCAGAACGGTGAGGCCTATTCCAGCAGAAGCCGAGAGGACACCAGGGACGATCGCCTTGATTTGAGGAGCGATATTTATTAGCGCGGAGGTCATGTTCGTTGAAGCCAGGCTCCATGCATTTTTCAAGGGAACGCCAACGAGAGGCCAGGTTTCCACGCCAGCGGGAGGCGGTGGGATAATTGGAGTTCCGTCCTTAAGGTGTGCGGCGAGGGTCTGGATGCCCCCAATCAATGTTCCTGAGAGCAAGGCCAAAGGAACAAACAACAAAGCTAGCAGGAGAAGGGTGATAAAGGTAGCAGCGAGGACGCCACGACCGCCGAGTAGGAGTTGCAACTGCCAGTAGCGCGGGTAAACGGCAATCGCGACGATGATACCCCATGCAACCAAGGGAATGAAGGGGCGCAAGATAAAGAAACAAGTGCCGGCCAGCAGAATGACCAGCCCGACGTGGATGGACGATTCAACAGCGCGATTCACATAGTCTTTGTGGTCCACGGTTTTTCCCCTTGCCAGGCGGATATGATCTCCGGGTCCCTATAATAGAATTTCCAATTACTCGGCACTTCAAATCACGGCCAGCGGCCCATCGGGCTACGAAAGGGACTGGCGAAAAGTCCCTCATTTTGATTCTTGCGCCGATTTGTCTCGAGACTCTCGCAATGTCTGGAGATAAAGAAAAGCAGCCCCAATTCCAATCAACACCTGCCACCAATGTTGGTATCCCGTGCCGATGCATGCCCCAATGATGGTGAGCAACGCCGCAAAACCTCGTGTGACGTAGCGATGCTTTGTGAATCCTATTGCGTCAAAAATAGCGGCCAACAGCCAGAAAACAACCACGCCAACGATCACAAAAAGAATGGCATTAAGCATGGTTTGGTACCTTTCGCAAGTTGCTGCTCCGCCATAACCTCCAAGGCGTGGGAACACAGATTCGTAGGAATTACAGCGCTGAGTGAAATTGGTGGAACCTGCTAATAGTGACAGTGTGGAGTTCTTGCGTTCATGAACGTCTGGTAAGCCGGCTTACCGAACAACGGGACTCGGTGATCGGAACTTGCGCTAGCAGCGCGGCAAAGTGCACCTGCGCCCCTCTCTGGAGAAGGCATTGATGGACGTGGCGCAAGCTCAGGCCGACGAACGCGCCGCCGTGTAGCTGACTAGAATTGGAGAGATGCTGGCCGGGCTGCATATTGGCCGCCCCGCGACTTGGTAGCGTTCTGCTGGAGCGTTTTGGGATTGTACTTTCAGAGGGCGGGGTTTTTCAGGAACGCTCGCGCTTTGCGGACAAGCAATTTCAGCCCAAGTGCATCCGCCTGTTGCGCGATTTGCTCGATTTCTGCAAGCGATGCGGGGTTGCGTGCGGGTTGCAACTCAATTTCGGCCAGCGTGAGTTTTGCTTCGAGCAAGATCAGTTTGTATCCCATCCGTTGGGACGGGGAGATCACTTCCGTCAACAATTGGCTGGCGGCCTTTTTGTCGCCGAAAGCAGCGCGAGCACGAGCGAGCTGCAAATTCGCGGTTAACAAGGCAGCCTTGTCTTGCGTTTCCGGCACAGCTTTGGCCAGGGCAGCAAGCTCGCGCTTCGCGTCGGCAAACGGCATGGCCAGCAATGCCTGCATGAGAATGGCCCGGGCTTCGACTTGGCTGGCCTGTTCTTTTTTCGACGCAAAATACGCCAGCGACTTGCGCAGTGTCTCGGCCGCAGCCTGCGGGTGGTTTTCTTCGACATCCAACCGGGCCAGCATAAGCCGCTTTTGTTCCGTCGCGGTCTCCAGGTTGAGTTCCTGGCTGAGCTTGAGCGCCAGCTCCGCTTCACGTCGCGATTCCTCGAAAGTTGCTTGAACGAAGAGGAGCCGCGCGCGGCAGGCATGAAGATACATGCTGTACGATTTGTTCTGCGTCTGCGCGTTGACCTCGAAGCCTTCGTCCAGGTGTTTCCTCGCGCCCGGAAGGTCTCCCTGGGAAACACGAACATCCGCCAGGTTGGCCAACCAAAGGTCCAGTTCTGTTTTCGATTTGATCTGGCGTTTGATGGCAATTGCGGATTCTTCGTTCTTCACGGCTTCGGCGAGATTTCCCTCGAGGGAGTACACCCAGCCTAGATTGCCGTACGAGGAACTAATACCCTGCTGCTCGCCGACCTTCTGATAGAGAGCCAAAGCTTCGCCGTACTCCTTGCGCGCGCGCGAATAGTCGCCCGTATTCGCGGACAGCTCCCCGGCGACCGTCATGGCGTAGCCGAGACCCGCGTCGGCTTCCATTTTTCTCAGCAAGGCAATCTGCCGTTCATTGGCATTTCTTCCCGCAACCGCGTCCCCACGTCTGCCTGCGAGCGTGGCCAGCTGCCCCCAGACCTTAGCCTCGCCGCCTTTGTCTGCAATTTCTGAATAGATGATGCGGGCTTTGTCGCAAGCGGCTACGGCCTTGGCAGGATCTCCAAGGCTGGAAAGCAAATAGCATTGAATATTCAAGGACTCCGCCGCCAGACGACGCGCGCCTCTTTGCGAAGCGCGGAGTTCGACGCGCTCGGCCAAAACCAGAGCCTTCGTGCTGTCTCCGGAGGCCAGAGCCACTGCGGAACGGACGTGGTCGATGCGCGGATTGTCGCCGTCCGGAGGTTTGAGCTGTTGCAGGGCATCGAGAGTCGTATTGGCTTCCTGCCACTGCCCGTTGTAATACTGGCTTTTGGCGAGAGACAAGCCGTAATCAAGACTCTCGGGATAAAAGGTGAAAAGAGATTTGTAGATTTCGGCCTCGCGGACTTTATCCCCTGTGGAATTTCGATATTGAGCTTCGATGGCTAGGCGGTTTTCACGCGAGAGGTTGGCCGAAAGATCCATAGCTTTCTTGGCTTCGTCTACCGACTTGCTGTGATAGCCGAGGCTCCTCCAAGCCTCCGCGAGGGCGGCATGGGCCAGGGCAAAATTGGGATCCTCGCTGACGGCTTGTTCGAGCAAGTCCCGCGCACCGGCAGTATCGAACGAATGGAGTTTTTCAATTCCTTCGGAATAGAGTCTTGTGGCGGCCAAACTTGAAGATTGCGCAGCCTTGGCGTTGGCGGCATCCAGAGGGGACGCCTCCGCTACTCCGAGTTTTTGCCGCAATCGGTCACCGACGCGGGCGGCGACGTCGGGCAATTTGTTATCCGGGCCGGCGTCGGAGAGAGTGTAAATCGTTTCTCCTTTTGCAGTGTCTTGGACGCTCAAATCGACGCGGACCTGGCCGTCTATGTCCAGAAAGGAACCGAGGACCACATAGTCGCTGCCCAGGTTGTCCCGTACGCGAGACAAGGTTTCCGGTCCCAAGGCTGATTCGTCAGGCAAGGCCAGATCGATCTTGCCTTGAGTGACTTGTTCACTCGGAATGATGAGCAGATGCTCGCCAGCCGACAGCTGGCTTCCGAGCATCTGTGATAAGGCGGGCGAAATCCATGCAGCATCCGATTTGCCAGAAAGATTCTTGAATCCCAGCAGGGCCACCGCGGGGCGGCTGGTGAAAGGAACGGAATGCAATTTCGCGGATTCGGAGAGCCGAGTGGGGTTGTTGCGGCGGTTGTACTTGACAATCCCAAAGCCGGTGGCGACGAGAAGTGCGGCGACGGTGGCTGCGCCCAGGCCAAAGCCTATCCGATATTGGCTCCGTGTTTTGTTGCTGCCCAAATTCGCGGGGCCGCCGTCAGCTTGTCTTTGCCGGGACACCGCTGCGGGCGTATCCGCGTTACCGACGCCGTCTTGAAGCAAGTTAAATAAGTGGACGCGCACGCCGTGTTTGACTTGAACTTCACCTAAGTCGTGGAGAGCACCGGACCATGAGCTGACTTGTTTGAGCACGCTGGCCAGCGCAGCGGAAACGAGTATGTGGCCCGCATCTCCGCAATCCATCACGCGCTGAGCGATGTTGATTCCACCGCCGGAAACATTCCGGTTCGCGTTAATGTCCGCGATGCGATAAACGGGACCGGTGTGCAGGCCCATACGCAATTTCAATTCCGGGTTGCTGAGCAGCTTTTGCGTCAGTTCGATAGCGCACTTCACGGGTGCTTCAGCGTTTCCAAAAAACACCAGCGCCATCCCATCCCCGGTGGGAAGCGAAATCAATTGGTCCTGGCTTTTTGCTCGAGCGAATTCCGCCGTGCTGGAGGTTACTTGCTGAAGCGCTTCCACCTGTTCGTGCTGGTGGTCCATCGGAAGCTTCGAGTAGCCCACAATGTCGATGAATAGAACATGGGCAATCTCCAACTCCGGAGTGGATTTTTTGTCGCGCAAGAGGTCTGTGAACGGACGTGGAGTCCGAACGGACGAGAGTATGGAGTATTCCGTTTTACCCGTCAAATCACGAGCGCGGGGAGGCGGGACGCCGGGAGTTAGAAGATTTTGTCCTGGCGGCGGAGATTACCGAAGGATCCGATGTTGGCGATGATGAAGGTGGCGGTGAAGCGGTTTTCTGTGCGGACCTGGCCGAGGTTGATGCGGCGGTATTCGAGGGCGAGGCCGCAGCAGTTGCCGTTGTAGCTGACCTGGACGAGCTGGCTTTGCAGGGTCTTGTTTGTGAAATCGTAGCTGATGCCGGTGGCGAAATTGAAGCCTTTACGAGTCAAGTTGCCGTAGCCGAGGAGGGTGCGAACCTGGTTCGAGAGAGGCTGCTCGAAGGGGACGAAGTTTGGCGGCGGGGATACCGGAAAATCCGCCTGGACGGGATTGTCGTTGAGACGGAAGTAGGAGACGGTGGCGAAGAATTCACTATAGGGCTTGATTTTCAGAAGGGTGCCGACGGTGACAAGGCGCTGGATTTGAGGATCGTATTGAAGGATTTGCTCGAGGTCGTAACGGCCGCCGGGAGTGATTTTGAAATCGCTGATGATAGGAGACCAGTTGCGCGGACCGAAAGCGAAGGCGAAAGGGGAGATGGAGTTGAGAGCTTCGAATACGTTGCGCTGGCCGTCGACGATGGCGCCGCCGAAAGTGGGATCGAAATAATGTTTTTGGAAAATGCTCCAGGAGAGGAGTTCCTGGGGTTGGTCGTCGCCGGTTTTGGTGAAGAGACGCTGGGTGATACCGTACTCGACTTCGTTGGTGTCGGTGAGAGTGGCGTCGGAATCGAAACGGATGAAATCGGCGAAATTGTTGACGCCGGTCACGTAGCGATAGGTGATGGCGGGCTCGATGGTGTGCTTGTAGCGCTTGTGCGGTTTGTTTTTGTCGAGAGGAGAGCGGTCGAAGAAGCGTTCGAGAGTTGGGGGTCGAAACTCGACGGCGAACTCGCCGGTATTTCGGGTGATCGATTGGCCGCTCAATTGGCCTGCGGCATTGTAGGAATCGCCGTAGTAGGTGGTGCGGAAGGCAGCGGAAGTGGTGACGCCGAACCATGCGCCGAAGTGGAGGGGGATGGTGACTTTGGGAGCGAATTCGGTGCGGGAAACGAAAGGAGGGGTGTTCAGGGGAGTGTCATCCTGGCGATGAAGGGCGCCGGCGAAGGCGTCGAAAGAAAAGTAGAAGGGGAGATTGCGCCAGGGGGATTGTTCGACGGAGCGGAAGTCAGCTTCCGGAGCGTCGCGAAGAGAAACGCTGACAGCGGGGGTGGTGACTCCCGTTGTGGGTGATGTAATCGGAATGCTGAGAAAGGTTTTGTCGGCCAGAGCAGCGAGATTCAGGCTGAAGCCGCGGAAATTGTTGGTGAGGAAAGTAGCGCTGCGCACTTCGGAAGTGATGGCGTCGCCGAAGGTGTCGGCAAAAGCCAGGCGGAAGGTGAGCGAAGTAAGTTCGTTGACGTCGGCGACAAAACGCCAGCCTTGGGGAAGCAGGGATTGGACTTCGAGTTGCTGCTGGTGGCCGCCTTGTTTTTCGAGAAGGGTGGTGCCGTTGGGGCCGGGGACCTGAAGGCCGCGGTCGATAACAGCGAAATAGGTGTACTTGATGGAAGTGTTTTCAAAAGGGCGAGCGCGAAACTCGGCGTGCTCGGCGGAGCCACGTTTCGAAAGTAGTTCAGCGCCCAGAGTGGCGTCCAGCCAGGGTTTCGGCGCAAGGTAAAGTGCATCTCCGAGGACAAACCCTTTGCTATTGCTCTGACTGACGATAGGCAGCAGAAAGCCGGACTGGCGAATTTTTTCTCCGGCAGGCGCGGTGGCATAGGGCAACCAGACGAGCGGAATACGGTAGAGGCGAAAATTGGCGTTGACCAAGGCGACGCTCTTACCGAGACGGATGCGGGCGTGCGGGGCGTAGAACTGCCAGGTGGGATGTAGCGGGTCGCAGATGGTGATCCAACCGCGACGGACGAGGTAAATGTCACCGGGGAAGCGTTCGACTTCAGGAGCTTGGAAGTAGAGGGGGTTCTGGGAAATGAGGATGAGGGGATTGGCGCGGCGCTCGATTTTGACGGTACCGCTAACGTTGGTGAAGGTGCCGTGGCCGGTGCTGACGTTGTAGCGGGCTTCCTCGGCTTCGAGGTGTTCATTGTTGTAGTCGAACTTGACGTGGCCGCGAGCGAGTGACTCAGAGGTTTTTTCGTTGTATTCGATGTGGTCGGCCTGGAGTCGCTGGTCGCCAAAGTGGATGTCCACGTCATCATCGGCGATAAAAAGGTCGCCGCGTTTTTGCTGGGGGCCGCGGGACCAGATTTCCACATCGCCAGCTTTGCCGGACTGCAAGCGGATTTGCTGGGAGAGGGAAACGGAGAGTGCCGGACCAAAGAGAGAAAAAACAAGAATCGAGAGTGCGAGAAAGAAGCGGAGCGCGGACATAGTCCGGGCATGAGAGTGAACGTTCACGCGGAGCATTTGAGCGATGAAAACAGTGGGATAGCCTAGCATGCGGCTGGTGGGATGTGTAGCCGAGGAGAGAAAGACATCTGGTAAAGCGATAGGAATATGCGCCGGGAGCCGCGAAGGATTGGAGCGAAACGCGGAGAGAGTGCGACGCGTCTGTCTGAGCACGGGTTGGTTTGCCATTCCTGAAACAATTGATGCGCGCCGAGGCCTTGAGGAGGTATGATGCCCGGCTTTGCACACTAGGGGGAAGAAATGGATCGCACTTCGTTTGCATTGAGGATGATTCTGGCCGCGGCGACGCTTTGTGTTGGGCTGACGATGCTGGCGCCCGTAGAAACGGCGGGACAAGCAAATCCTACCGACAAGTTGAAAAATCTGGAGTTTCGCGAGATTGGACCCGCAGTGATGGGCGGGCGGATTGATGATCTCGGTGTGGTCGAGAGCAATCCGAATATTGTGTATGTGGGGACGGCGTCGGGCGGGTTGTGGAAGACGACGAACAATGGCACGACGTGGGAGCCCGTGTTTGATAAGGAAGGCGTGTCGACGATCGGAGACATCGCGATAGCGCCGTCGGATCCGGCGGTGGTCTGGGTTGGGACGGGAGAGCCGAATAACCGGCAGAGTTCTTCGTGGGGAAATGGGATTTACAAGTCGCTGGACGCGGGGAAGTCGTGGCAGAACATGGGATTGAAAGGGACACTGCACATCGGGCGCATCGTGATTCATCCAAAAAATCCAGAAGTGGTTTACGCGGCGGCGCTTGGGCATTTGTGGGGGCCGAATCCGGAGCGCGGGGTTTACAAGACGACGGATGGCGGGAAGACGTGGAATCAGGTGCTGAAGATCAATGATGACACGGGCGTGAGCGATATCGCCATGGACCCACAGAGTCCGGACACGCTATATGCGGCGGCATATGAGCGGAGGCGGACGCCGTTTGGGTTTAATGGTGGCGGGCCTGAAGGCGGGATTTATAAGACAGTGGACGGCGGGGTGACTTGGAAGAAATTGACGAAAGGGCTGCCGTATGAGAATGGCGGCGACGTGGGGCGAATCGGGCTGGATATTTTCCGGAAGGATTCGAACATCGTGTATGCGATCGTGCAGCATGAAAAGGGCGGGACGTATCGCAGCGAAGACAAGGGCGAGACCTGGAAGAAGATGGGGGACACAAACCCGCGGCCGTCGTATTACAGCCAGATTCGAATCGACCCGAATAATGATTTGCGGATTTGGGAGCTGGGCGCGCAGATGTTTTACTCGGAGGACGGGGGGAAGACGTTTGCGACGCAGAGGGTGAGAGGTATTCACGGGGACTTTCACGCGATGTGGATTGACCCGGCGGATTCGAACCATGTGATTACGGGATGCGACGGAGGAATTCACTGGAGTTACGACAACGGTCGGACCTGGGACTTTTTAAATACGATTGCGATTGGGCAGTTTTACGAAGTCGGACTGGACAACGAGAAACCCTACAAAATCTGCGGCGGATTACAGGACAACGGGAGCTGGTGCGGGCCGAGCATGTCGTTGACGCGAGACGGCATTGTGAATAGCGATTGGACGCTGATGCCTGGCGGCGACGGATTTTATGCGCGGATTGATTATGCCGAGCCGTGGATCGTGTATACGGAATCGCAGGACGGACATATATCGCGGCGCGACGAGCATACCGGGCAACAGCGGGAGATTATGCCAGAGGCGAAGGCGGGGGAGCCGCATTACCGGTTCCAGTGGAACTCGCCGATGGAAGTGTCGGCGCACGATCATAAAGTGCTGTATTACGGCGGAAATTATTTGTTCAAGTCGACGGACCACGGAGATTCGTGGACACGGCTGGGCGGGGACCTGACGACGGGGGCGGACCGGAACAAGCTACAGATATTTGGGAAGACGCCCGACAAGAGCACGTTATCGAGGCACGACGGCGTGGAAGAGTACCCGACGATTACGACGTTGAGCGAGTCGCCGTTGACGGCGAATGTGCTTTGGGTGGGGACGGACGACGGAAACGTGCAGGTGTCTCGAGATGGCGGGAAGACGTGGAAGAACGTGGCTTCGCGTACGGGTGCGCCCAAAGGGACTTATGTGACGCGAGTGGTGGCGTCGAAGTATGCCGAGGGTGCGGCGTTCGTGACGTTTGATGGGCACCGGACGGATGACTACAACGTTTACATTTTTCAGACGTCGGATTATGGGGAGACGTGGAAAGCGATTCGCAACGGAATACCGGATGCGGCGGGGACAGTGCACGTGGTGCGCGAACATCCGAGGAGCGCGAATGTGCTCTTTGCGGGGACAGAGTTTGGGCTGTGGGTTTCGTGGGACCACGGGGCGAACTGGACGGCGCTGAAGAATAATTTTCCGACGGTGCCGGTGGACGACATCGAGATTCAAGCAGAGCAGAACGATCTGGTGCTGGCGACGCACGGGCGGTCGATTTGGATTTTTGATGACATGACGCCGATCGAGAAGTTCGATGCTAGCGTGGCGAGTTCGGATTTGAAGTTGTTCAGCCCGCGAAAGGCGATTTTGTGGGATTTGCGCGAGCGGCGGTGGAGCGCAGGGCAGAAGATGTTTACGGGAAAGAATCCGCCGTATGGCGCGATTTTGAATTACTACTTGAAGGAAGCATTGCCGCCAGAAGCGCCGAAAGCGGCTAAAGACGACAAAGACAAGGATAAGAAAGAAGCTGCAGCGGGGGAGCAAAAAGCAAAGACCGAAGCCGCCGCGGACCAAAAACTGAAAACCCCGGATGCTGCGAATAAAGAGGGCAAGGCGAAGATCAGCGTGTACGACAAGGACGGCAAGCTGGTGCGGGAATTCGACGGACCAGGGAAGGCTGGAGTTAACCGAACGAACTGGGATTTGCGGTGGAATTCGCCAGCGGTGCCGACGCCAGAACAGTTGGAAGCAGCGGCCGCGGGATTTGATTTTGGTCCGAGAGGGCCGCTGGTGGAGCCGGGCGAATACACCATCAAGATCAAAGCGGGCGGGAAGGAAGATTCGCAGAAAGTGGTCGTGGAGGACGATCCGCGGCTGCAGATTTCGCCAGCCGACCGTTCGGCGCGAAGCGAAGCTATCCAGCAGCTCTATGCGATGGCCAAGACGACAGATAAAGACCGCAAGACGATCCAGGGAATCAAGGACGGGCTGAAGGCAGCGAGGGACCAGTGGAAGAAGGACGCGGATAAGCCTGAAGCGCCAAAAATTCCTGAAGAGATACAGAAGGCCGCGGAGGAACTGCAGAAGAAAGTGGATGCGGTTGCGGAGAAGTACGCGCGCGAGCAAGAAGGACTCGGGAATGCGGGGCCGCCGTTTATCTGGAAGCCGGAGCCGTTGCCACAGCAGGTACAAAGCTTGTTGAGAGATCTAGACGGGTTCTGGGCGGCACCGGGAGGGCAGCAGAAGGACAAGCTGGCGGAATTGCCGCCGCTCGTCAGCGACGCCTCGGCGCAGGTGAAGAAGATCGCGGAAGAAGACTTGCCGGCCTTGAACAAGAAGATGAACGACGCGGGGATACCGCACATTGTGCCGGCGCCACCGCAAGCGAGGCCCGGCCGTGGCGGTGAAGCGGATGGCGACGAGTTTTAGACCAAGACGATTCGAAGAATTTAGAGAAAACACGGAGGAAAGAGAATGAACGCGAAGCAGCTTAGCCTGCGCGGTCTGGCCGCGTTGTTTGTGGTGATGGCGGTGATTCTTGGGGGATTTGGAGGGCGCGTTCAGGCAAGACAGCAAGACGCCGCGGCGCAGGACAAGAAGGACGAAAAGAAGGACGAAAAGAAAGGTCTGCCGCTGAAGCCAGCGCGAAAGATCGAGTTCACGACGGACGAGGGGACGTGGCTCTCGCTGGATGTTTCGCCGGATGGAAAAACGATCGTGTTCGAACTGCTCGGCGATATTTATACGCTGCCGATCGAGGGCGGAGTCGCCAAGTTGATCGATGGCGGGATGGCGTTTGACAGCCAGCCAAAGTTTTCGCCGGATGGAAAATGGATCGCGTTTATTTCGGACAGGGAGGGCAGCGAGAACGTTTTTGTGATGCATCCGGACGGGAGCGGTGTGAAGCAGGTTTCGAAGGATCCGAATAACGAGTTCGCTTCACCAAGCTGGGCGCCAGACGGAAATTACATTTACGCGTCGAAGGCGGGGTTCGGGATTACGACGTTTGAGATATGGATGTATCACGTGGAAGGCGGCTCGGGAGTGCAGATCACCAAGGCAAAGCCGACGCCGGTGACGCCGCGGAACGAGCGTGGGAACGCTGTGGGGGTGGTGGCCTCGCCGGATGGAAAATATCTGTACTACGCGAAGCGGAACGGCGGGTTCGAATACAACGCGCAGTTTCCGCTATGGCAGGTGGCGCGGCGAGACCGGAAGACGGGCGACGAAGACGTGCTGCTGCAATCGCCGGCGAGCAGCTTCCGGCCGGTGCTTTCGCCGGACGGAACGCAGCTTCTTTACGTGACGCGGTATGAGACGGAGAGCGGGCTGCGTTTGCGGAATTTGCAAACGGGGGAAGACCGCTGGGTGAGGTATCCAATTACGCGGGACGATCAGGAGTCGCGCTTCACGCGCGATCTTTTTCCGGGGTACGCGTTTCTACCTGACGGCAAGGAAATCGTTTACAACCAGGACGGAAAAATCCGGCGGCTGAATATTACGACCGGAGCGGAGACAGTGATTCCGTTTACGGCGCAGGTATCGCAGGAACTGGGACCGAAGCTGGATTTTCCGCAGAAGGTGGAGCAAGGACCGGTGAAGGTGCGGTTGATCCAGGGGCCAGTGGAATCGCCGGACGGCAAGAAACTGGCGTTTTCAGCGATGACACATCTTTACGTGATGGACATTCCCGGAGGGAAGCCGCAACGCCTGACGAGCGGGAAAGAGGGAGAGTTTGAGCCGACGTGGTCGCCGGATGGGAAGTCAATTGCTTATGTGACGTGGTCGAGCGAGGGCGGAAAGCTGTGGAAGGTTTCCGCGTCGGGTGGAACGCCGCAGAAATTGTCCAGGGCGGACGGGTTGTACAGCAATCCGGTCTGGTCGCCGGACGGAACTCGTATCGTGGCGCTGCGGGGAAATGCGTATGACCGCGACCTGGAGCAGTTCGACAGCGGCCAGACGCGGAACGCCGATCTGATCTGGATTTCCGCGCAGGGCGGCGATGCGAATTTGATTTTGCCGGCGCGAGGCGCTGGTTCTCCGCACTTCACGCACGACAAGGACAGGATTTACATCTACACGCCGCAGGGGTTGATTTCGCTGAGGTTTGACGGGACGGACCGACGCACTCATATCCAGGTGAAGGGGACTGGCGGCTATTTTGCCGAGGAACCGATAGCGGCGAACGACGTGCGCGCGAGTCCGGACGGGCAGTGGGTGCTGGCGCATGTGATGAATCAGCTCTACGTAACGGCCATGCCCGTAGTGGGTGGTGAAGCGCCGACAGTGAACGTTTCGTCGCCGTCCGTGCCGGTGAAACGGCTGACGGATATCGGTGCGGATTATTTCAACTGGGCGGATGACGGGAAAACGATCACGTGGGCGGTGGGTGCAAGCCTATTTCGCGAGCCGCTGAGCGCGATTTCGTTTGAGCCGCCTAAGGAAGAGGAAAAAAAGGACGCCGATAAGAAAGACAGCGGTACGCCATCGGCGGATGCCAGCAAGGACGAAAAGAAGGAGGAGAAGAAAGAAGCCAAGAAACTGAAAGAAGAGGAGAAGAGCGTCGAGGAGATTGCCGTAACGCTTGAGGTGCCGCGGAAGACGCCGAAGGGCACGATTGTGCTGCGAGGCGCGACGGTGGTGACGATGAAGGGCGACGAGGTTTTGAAGAACGCCGACATCGTGATCGAAAACAATCGCATCAAAAGCGTGGGATCGAAGGGTACGGTGCCTGCGGGCGCGAAAGTGTTCGACGTAACTGGAAAAACGATTACGCCGGGATTTGTCGATACGCACGCGCACTGGTTCGAAATTCGCCGGGGAATTCTGGACACGGAGAGTTCGGCGTTTTTGGCGAACCTGGCGTACGGCGTGACGGCCGGGCTGGACGTGCAGACGAGCACGAACGACATGTTTGCCTATCAGGATTTGCTGGACAGCGGCGACATGATCGGACTGCGGGCATTTTCGACCGGGCCGGGCGTGTTCTCCGACAACGAATTCAAGTCGGAAGACGAAGTGAAAGGCGTGCTGACGAAGTACAGGAAATACTACGGCACGCACAACATCAAGAGCTACATCGTAGGGAACCGCAAGCAGCGGCAGTTCATGGTGCAGGCGTCGAAAGAACTGGAAATGATGCCGACGACCGAGGGCGGATTGGATCTGAAGCTAAACCTGACGCACGTCATCGACGGCTTCCATGGCAACGAGCACACACTGCCAATCACACCGCTTTATAAGGATGTGCTGCAGATCTTCGCGCAATCTGGAATTGCGGAGACGCCCACGTTGATCGTGAACTACGGCGGGCCTTTCGGGCAGGAGTATTGGTTCGAGAACACCGAAGTACACGACAACGCGAAGCTCAACCACTTTACGCCGCACAACCTGCTGGATGAAAAGACGAACCGGCGGCCGGACTGGTTCCGCAAGGACGAGTATGCATTTCCAAAGCTAGCTGCGCAGATGGCGAAGCTCTTGCGGGCAGGAGGGCTTGTCGGAGTGGGCAGCCACGGCCAGCTCCAGGGGCTGGGCTATCACTGGGAAATGTGGATGCTGGCGAGCGGGGGTATGACGCCGCTCGAGGTTCTGAAATGCGCGACGGTGAACGGTTCGAGGATCATTGGGCGGCCGGAGGATCTCGGTTCGATCGAACCGGGCAAGCTGGCCGATTTGGTGATCCTGGATAAAAACCCGCTCGACGACATTCACAACACGAACACCATTCACTGGGTGATGAAAAACGGCGAACTGTTTGAAGGCGATACGCTGGATCAGGTTTGGCCGGAGCAGAAGAAGCTGGGACCGCTTTATTTCTGGAATTTCGACAAGCCGAAGGCGGGGGAGCCGTTGAGTTACGGGAAGACGGTGACGCCGTAGAAGAGAGTGAGTAGTTAGTAGGGAATAACTGGGGTGCAGCGTGCTGTGCCCCTACACTCAATGGGAAAAAAGAAAGAGGGCACGATGAATCGTGCCCCTGCATCCTTGCAGCAGCGCTGTTCAGTCTTTGGATTTTGCTTCGGCTTTGGTTAGCGTGGAGCGGTACCACTCGAAAGTTCTCGCCAGACCTTCTTCAAAGGTGACTTGTGGATCGTAGCCGAGCAGTTCGGTGGCCTGGCTGATATCGGCTTGTGAATCGCGAATGTCGCCCTCGCGTGGCGGATCGTACTTTGCCTCCAGCTTTTTCCCGGAAATTTTCGCAAGCAGGTCGAGGGTTTGGTTAAGTGTAAAGCGTTCGCCCGTTCCCACGTTGAAAGTCTTGCCGGAAACATTGGGAGCTTCGCAGGCGAGAAGATTGGCCTGCACGGCATTTTCCACGAACGTGAAGTCGCGGGACTGCTCACCGTCTCCAAAAATCCCGGGCTGCGTTTCTTCCAGGAAACACATGCAGAGTTTTGCCAGTACGCCGGAGTACGGCGAGCCGGGATCCTGGCGGGGACCGAAGATGTTGAAATAGCGGAGACAAACATTCTCCAGGCCATAACAGCGGCCAAAGGTTTGCGCGTAGAGTTCGCCAACGTACTTGGTGACGCCGTAGGGCGAGATGGGCGCAGGCTGCATGGTTTCGACTTTGGGCAGAGTGGGCGTTTCGCCATAAGCGGAGGAAGACGCGGCAAAGACCACGCGCTTCACTTTGGCATCGCGGGCGGCAACAAGAACGTTGAGAGTGCCATCGATATTGATTTTGTTGGTTTCGATGGGATCCTTGACGGAGCGCGGAACGGAAGTGCGAGCCGCAAGATGCAGCACGTATTCGGCTTCATGCATGGCCTTGCGGACCACTTCGATGTCCGTGATGCTGCCCTTCATGAAGGTAATTTTGTTGCGGATTTCGGCGAGGTTATCCTCTTTGCCAGAGGAAAGGTCGTCGAGGACAACCACGCTGTGGCCGCGCCGCACAAGTTCGTCAACTGTGTTTGAGCCGATGAAACCGGCGCCGCCCGTGACGAGGTAGCGCATGCAGGAAATCCTCCTAGATCGAGATCCGTGAGCGGTGGAGTGCCGTCTCGGTCATTGCCGCGTTGCCGCCGAAGACGCGGGCCACGCGTTTTGGTAACCTCAAAGTTCGTGGCGAGTATCCGGTGGACATGGCCGGGTTACCGCGGACGAATCCGTATTGTACGACGGAAGACGAAAAGGCAAGGGGACTGTTTCCGATGCAGGTCACACAAAGAGCATGAGCAACCGAATCGCAAAGGGCATCGCCGTAGTGGTGGTACTCGGATGTGCCGCCGGAGTCTATTATTGGGTGCGAGAACGCAGCGAGAGCCGAGCGCAAGCGTCGGCCGCCGCGCAGAATGCGGAACCGATGAACGAAGCACCGAGGAGCCTATCTCCAGCCGCCCCATCCAGCCCTTCTCCATTATCGAGCGTGAAGAAAAACAGCGAGGTTGTTGCGGATCCCGGGCTGCCGCTGCGTGGCGGCGAAATTCTGGAGTACACGGCGAATGTCGCGAACCTCAGCAACGTGGCCAGTCTCAAGTTGCAAGTAGGCGAGCGGAAGGATTTTTTCGGAAAGAACGCCTGGCATCTACAGGCATTCGCACATACGCAAAATCCGCTGCGGATGGTTTTTGAGCTGGACGATCAATTCGATTCGTACAGCGACGCGGCGACGATGACCAGCCTGCAATACGAATTGCACTTAAGCGAGCGGGGTCAGAAAGTGGACTCCATCCAGCGAATGACGGCGACAGGAAAAGAGCCAGCGCCTCCCGATGCCACCGAGACGCGAGTGCTTCCCGGCACGCGAGATCCGCTCGGGATGATGCAGTTTCTGCGGAACGTGGACTGGACGAAGACGGCGGAAGTGCGCGGACCCGTCTATGACGGGCACAAACTGTACGACGTAAGAGCGCGGCTTGCTGCGGCGGGCGAGGCAGTGACCGTTCCCGCAGGGAGTTACAAAACTTCAAAGATTGAGATTCGCGTGTTTGAGAACGGCCAAGAGATGAAAGATGCGCATTTCACGATGTATTTTGCGAACAATGTCTCGCGCACGCCAGTGCTCCTCGAAGCGATCTTGCCGTTTGCGACGGCGCAAGTGCAGTTGCTTCACGCCAAGTAAGGATACTTACACTTAGCCACGGACGACGGCGGCTCGCTATGCCGTGGCCAACCGTTCCATCAGAGAACAAGCGATGTGACCGATGGTGATGTGCGCTTCCTGGATACGTTGAGGATCCTGCGAGGGCGCGTTAAGAAGAAGATCAACCTTTTCGGCGAGTGCGCCACCAGTCTCGCCAGTGAACGCAACCAGAAAAGCTCCGCGAGCGCGCCCGGCGTCTATTCCGCGAACGATGTTAAGACTTGTGCCGCTGGTTGAGAGAGCTACAAGAACATCATCCGCGGCGACGAGCGATTCAATTTGCCGGGAGAAAATGCGCTCAAATCCGTAGTCGTTTCCTGCGGCAGTGAGCACGGAAGGATTAGTGGTGAGCGCCAGGGCGGCGAGGCCACGACGATCGGTGCGCAGCCTTACGACAAGCTCGGCCGCAAGATGCAACGCATCGGCCGCGCTTCCGCCGTTTCCGAAGAAGACAATTTTTCCACCCGCGCGGAGCGCGGCTGCACTCTTTTCAACGAATTGTCCGATGCGTTCGATAAGCTCGGAGGAAAAGCTAAGTTTAACGCGAGCGCTTTCCTCGAGCTGGCGCCGTATTTCATCAGCGGATGAGGCCATCGGCGCCTAACAGAGAACGATCTTGTCGCGATGGCGCATGACGCGGCGCGTGGCGTTGCGCGTGTCAACGACTAGCTTGGCCGCATCCACAATCGCCGAATAATCGTAGCTCGAGTGATCCGTCGCTATGATGACGCAATCATAACTCGCCAAGGTTTGGGGATTCAGCGGGACGGACTTCATGTTTTCGTAATTGTAGTGGCGCATTTTGTGCAGCTGCGGGAAATAGGGATCGTTGTATTCGAGGTTCGCCCCGCGTTGCTGAAGGAGTTGCATGATTTTCAGCGTGGGGGATTCGCGCAGGTCGTCGACGTCTTTCTTATAAGCCACGCCGAGAATCAGCAGCTTTGCTCCCTTAAGGCTCTTCCGGTGATCGTTGAGCGCGGCGGCGATGGCGTCCACAACGTGGTAGGGCATGGCAGTGTTCACTTCGCCAGCCAGTTCGATGAAGCGCGTGGAGAAATCAAACTCCCGTGCCTTCCAGGAAAGATAATAGGGATCGACGGGGATGCAGTGCCCACCGAGGCCGGGGCCGGGGTAGAAAGGCATAAAGCCGAAGGGCTTGGTCGCGGCGGCGTCTATGACTTCCCAGATGTCGATGCCCATGCGCAGGCTGAGCATCTTGAGTTCGTTGACCAGCGCGATGTTGACGCAGCGGAAGATGTTTTCGAGCAGCTTGGCCATTTCCGCGGCACGCGTGGAACTGACAGGAACAACGCGCGCAACAACTTGCGCGTAGATAGCTTGTGCGGCGCGGCCGCTCGGCGGATTCACGCCGCCGACGACCTTGGGAATTTGCGCCAGGCCGAACTGCTTATTGCCGGGATCTTCGCGTTCCGGCGAGAAGGCGAGAAAGAAATCGCAAAAAACGTTCTCGTTTTCGGGGCCGGAGGCAATGGGACAGTGCAGGCCGCTCTTTTCGAGGATGGGGAGGACGAGTTCTTCTGTTGTGCCGGGATAGGTCGTGGATTCGAGAACAACCAACTGGCCCCTTTGCAGATGCGGATGGATGGAAATGGCGGTTTGCTCGACGTAGGAGAGGTCGGGCTCACGGCGCTCATCCAGTGGCGTAGGCACGCAGATGATGATGGCATCGGCTTCCTTGATGCGAGCGAAATCCGTGGTCGCGCCAAAATGCTTCGAATTCACAAACTGCTGAATTTTGGTTTGCGGAATGTGCTCGATATAGGACTTGCCGGCGTTGAGCATCGATACTTTGTTGGGGTCGGTATCAAATCCGGTTACTTTGTGGCCCGCTTCCGCGAATCGCAGGGCTAGCGGCAGCCCAACATATCCGCAGCCAATGATGGCGACTTTTAGCTGAGCGCCTTTGAAGAATTCGGGTTTCCGGTCGATTGGCATGAGTTACGTCGCTCTCCTAGTCATTTTTGGGGATAAAGCAGGCCATTTGGCCGATTGGATAAAGACATCTCAATATAGCAGGTTCCTCGCGAACAAATAAACGCAGTCGATTGGAGTGTTACCGCTTGTTCAAGAGCGGTTGCAGCTCGCGCGGAGACGCGGGAAGATAGATAATGCGCGCGGCCCAGAAAGATAACGTGCAGGTCGCAGTCGCTACTCAGCGATGAATCTTTTCGTGATACTCCTCGGCCTCGGCGTGGGTGTGCTTGTGGGGCTGCTCGGCATTGGAGGCGGGGTCGTCCTGGTGCCGGCGATGGTTTACCTGCTGCATATGGACCAGCATGTGGCTCAGGGGACTTCGCTCCTCATTCTCTTGCCGCCCGTGGGACTCGGAGCGTTGCGGGCATACTGGAAGCAGGGACAAGTGGATTTACGCGCGGGGATTCTGTGCGCGCTGGGCATCCTCGTGGGTGGCTATGTTGGCGGCTTGATTGCTATTCCCATTGCCTCGCGCCAGCTTAAGGGACTATTTGGGTGTTTTCTGATGCTCGCCGCGTTCCTTCTATTGGGGAAGCCGCAACCGCCGGGCCTACCCGAGGGCGGCGCGGACGGGGACGCTACCTTGCGTGAGGGTCCGCTTCGAGACGCAAGTTTTTTTGTGGTTGGAGGCATATGCGGCGTCACATCCGGCCTTTTTGGGATCGGCGGTGGCGTGCTCCTGGTTCCTTTCCTGGCGCTGTTTTTTGCGTTCGGGCAACATCGCGCGCAGGGGACCAGCTTGGTGGCGCTGATACCGCCCACAGGTCTGCTTGCGTTCCTGGCATACGCGAAAGCTGGTTTCGTTTTGTGGAAGGTTGGGCTGTTGCTCATCCCGGGGGCATTTGTAGGAGGTATTCTTGGCGGCTGGCTGGCAAAGAAGCTCCAGCCGCAGCGTATGAGGCAGGTGTTTGCCGGGTTGATGTTTATCCTGGGAGTGTGGCAGGCAGCTGCTGCGTGGTGGCACTAGGGAGTTTGTGAAGACTATGGTCGACGTGCACTGTCATATCCTTCCGGGGCTGGACGACGGCCCGGATGACTTCGAGCTTTCGCTGGCGATGGCCGAATCCGCCATCGCCGACGGGATTACGCATGTGGTGGCTACTCCGCACTCCAGCAACGAATACTTTTTCAACTATTCGCGTGTGAAGGAACTGCGGGACGAACTGGAGGCGAAGATTGGCGGTCGGCTGGTTCTTGCCACTGGCTGCGATTTCCATCTAAATCCAGAGAACCTAGACGCTCTTCGCGCGGACGCTCCGCGCTTCTGCATCAACCAGCGAGATTACCTGCTCGTCGAGTTCAACGAGTTTTCGATTCCGCCGGCCATGGATCAGACATTGCATGAGATTCAACTCCTCGGGCTCAGGCCCGTGATCACTCATCCCGAGCGTAACGCCATCTTACGCGCGCAGCCGCAGCGGCTTGCGAGGTGGGTGCGGCTTGGTTGCTTCATTCAAGTGACGGCTGGCTCGTTGACGGGGAGCTTTGGTCCGGGCGCGCAGAAGGATGCTTGGCGATGGATGGCAGATGGATTGGTACATTTCGTGGCCAGCGATGCTCACAATATGCGCGGGCGGCCCCTTAGACTCCGGGCTGCGTTTGATCTCGTGCAGGAACAGTTTGGGGAGGAGAAATCCCGCGCGCTTTTCGTTGAGAATCCGATGGCCGCTTTCGAAGGGCGCGACCTTCCTCATGTCCCTGAACTGCATGACGAAAGGAAGATTACTCGCCGCAAGCGCTTTTTCTTCTTCTAAACTTAATTTGCAGGCCGCAGAGGCATTCCGGCTACGGCGTTCAGGATGCCCAGGAACTCGCGGACGACGTCAAGCGCGTCACCCGTCGTGCGCCACCACCTTGCGGGTACAAAAGGATCATCCGAAGCCGCGCGAACGATGGCTTGGCCACGGCCCTTGGCGATCCGTTGCCACAGGATCCGCACGCGCCGAGTGTGAACTTTAGTGGTGACGATAATCACAGTTCTGTCTTTTTCTCGTGTTAGTGCCGCCGAAACGGCCTCAAGCTCATCGGCGGTGTTGACGATGGGTGGCTCAAGCACTCGGATGGCGTCGGCGGGAACCCCTTCGTGGGTCAAGACCTGGAGGTTGTAAGCTTCTTCCCCAGTGTAGGAGATCCCCATCGCGCCAAGTGTGGCGCCAGGTTCCGTGGAATGCGTCAGCCATATCATTGGCGCGTACCCGTTTCGGTAGAGCTTCGCCGCTTCCAGGGCACGAAGGGGCATGCGCCCGCTAAGGACAACGATGGCCTGAGCTTTTTCCAGTTGGTCCTCCACTACGAGCCAACGGCCGACATACAACAGAAATGTCCCCGCCGCCAGCAATATCGCGGCGAAGCCAAGCAGGATCCGGCGCGGTCGTCGAGGCTTCGGTGGGGTTGTTTCTGCTGTTTTATCGCTTGCCATAGAACCCGTTTTTTCTGGATGGGCGCATGGTATCGCTGGCGGGATATGTGGTCAATTAAGCTAACGCAGGCTAAACTATCGAGCTAACAGTTTAGGAGGATTCATGAAAGCGGTCGTGACGGGGGGAGCTGGATTTTTGGGGTCGCATCTTTGCGACCGTTTGATAGCCGAGGGTTGGCAGGTGCTGGTTCTCGATAATCTCGTCACTGGAGTGGATTCCAACGTCGGACACCTGCTCAATCATCCCAAATTCAGCATCGTACACTGCGACGTTTCCAAGTACATTGAGGTTTCGGGACCGGTTGACTACGTTTTGCATTTTGCCTCTCCCGCGAGTCCGGTCGACTATCTCAAGCTCCCTATCCAGACCCTCAAAGTCGGCGCGCTTGGCACACATAACGCACTCGGGCTCGCGCTGGCGAAAAAGGCCAAGTTTTTCCTTTCTTCTACGAGCGAGTGCTATGGCGACCCGGAAATTTCGCCTCAACATGAAGAGTACTGGGGCCACGTCAATCCGATTGGGCCGCGCGGCGTGTATGACGAAGCCAAACGCTTTGCCGAAGCCATGACCATGGCTTATCACCGCTACCATGGCGTGGACACCCACATCGTGCGGATTTTCAATACCTACGGCCCCAGAATGCGACTGAACGACGGCCGTGCCCTGCCCAATTTCGTGCACCAGGCGTTGACTGGGAAAGCCCTCACTATCTATGGTGACGGGAAGCAAACGCGCAGCTTTTGCTATGTCTCGGACTTGATCGAGGGAATTTACCGCTTGATGCTTTCGGACGAACATCTGCCTACGAATATCGGGAATCCTCAGGAGATCACTATTCTTGAGTTTGCAGAGCGAGTTCGCGCGCACTTCGAAAATGCTCCGCCGATTATCCATGAGCCGCTTCCACAGGATGATCCAAAGCGCCGCTGCCCGGACATCACCAAGGCGAAGCGGATTCTGAAATGGGAGCCCAAGGTCAGCCTGGAAGAGGGCCTAAGGCGGACGCTCGACTATTTCAAAAAAGGGTTTGCCGCACAGAAAACCGCCTAATCGCCTGGCGCACCGCCCGGCTTTACCCGCAGTTGGGAGCTTCTAGCAAACTGTTACGTGTGCTCTCAGGTGTTACGCTCTGCCGAATGAGTAGTACTCGAAGCCGAGCTCGCGCATGTGCTTGGGAGAATAGAGATTCCTGCCGTCCACGACCAGGCCGCGTGCCATGAGTGGCTTGGCGCGTTTCCAGTCCAGGTTGCGGAAAACATCCCACTCCGTGCAGACCAATGCGGCATCAACTCCCCGCAGCGCTTCGTAGGGGTCCTCGTGATACGTTACCTTCGGGAAGAGCGTCTTCGTTCTCGAAATCGCTTCCGGATCTGTGGCATGCACGATCGCGCCTTCCTCCAACAGGCGCTTGACCACTTCCAGTGCCGGCGCAAAACGAACGTCGTCCGTATTGGCTTTGAACGCCAGCCCTAGCACGGCCACGTGCTTGCCCTTCACAACCCACAGGGCCTTATGCACTTTCTCCAGAAAGCGATCGATGCGCTGTTTATTGACGCGCTCCGTGGCTTTCAGCAGATCGAAGTCAACTCCAACGGAAGCCGCGAGGTGAATGAATGCCTGCACATCTTTCGGAAAGCAGAAGCCGCCGAAACCTAGTCCCGCGCTGAGGAACTGGCCGCCAATCCGGGGGTCCAATCCCATCGCGTGTGTCACTTCTTTTACGTCCGCACCAATTCTTTCACAGAGATCAGCGATCACATTTGCATAGCTGATCTTCAGCGCCAGAAAGGAGTTCGATGCGTGCTTGATGAGCTCAGCGCTATTGATCGTGGTGACGAGGAAGGCCGCCTCATGGCTCGGCGGGCAGGTGCCATTGTGCACCGGGCAATGGAATTTGCGCTCCAGGATTGGCCTGTAGATCTCACGCAAATCGGCCGCCGCGGAGTCGTCTTCCACACCAACAACAATACGGTCCGGGTGGAAGAAATCTCCGACCGCGGTGCCTTCGCGCAAAAACTCCGGGTTGGAAGCCACGCGAAACGCGGATTTGCCCCCGCTGCTGTAGGCGGCCAGCGCCCTTTGCAATTCGAGACCAGTGCGCGCGGGAACGGTGCTCTTTTCAATCACTAGCTTGGGCGAGCGTGCCTGTTCCGCAATTTGCCTTGCAACCTGGTCAATCGCGGAAAGATCAGCCTCGCCGTTTTCCTTGGGAGGTGTGCCTACGCAAATAAAAATGGCGTCGCCCGCGCGGATCGCTTCGCCGGCATCCGCGGTATACGAAATGCGCCCGGCCTTGCGGGCAGAGGTAAGTATTTCTTCCAGGTGGTGCTCATAAATCGGCACCTCTCCAGCTTGCAGACGGCGTATCCGCTCTGCATCAATGTCCGTGCAGGTTACTTCATGACCGGCAGCGGCGAGGCAAGCTCCGGTTACCAATCCTACGTACCCACATCCAATCACAGAGAGACGCAAGTCAGGTTCTCCTTGGAAGCGCTTCAGGCAATCACTCAGCGCAGTTCCGAATTCACCACGAACTATCCATTTTGACCGAACCGCCCTGCGGAAAACAGCACATCGTCCGAAGGTGTTGCGTTGCCAAGCACCATCTGTTCGCGCATCTGGGAGGCGTTCACTTCGATTCCGCCGGTCTCAGCAAGAAATTCGACTTTTCAAGCTTCTACCCATCAAAAGTCCGCGCAACCCGAGCAGCACCAACCGCGGCTGGCGCTTGACCACGTTCCATAGCAGCCGCGTTGATTCGTCGCGGTTGATCTCGCCGAGCGACTCGCGAGTGGAAGCATCTAGTAAGTCGACCAGTTGCGAATAATCCTTTTGCTGAAAATGGTGCAGCGCACGGCGGATTAACCAGTGAGTGCCCAACTCCCGGCGCAGCGCCATCAATTCTTTGCTCCATCCGCCCCTCAAGATGGATTGTCCGACTCCGAGCGCTCCGCGCAGACCCGTCACGATTCCGCCTACGGTAGACACTTTCACCTGGGCAGCCGCGTCTCCGACCAGGTACACTTCGCCATTCCCAATCTGCCGGCGCACTGGGACCCATCCTCGATAAACCGGGATGCGCGCGCCTTGCCATTCCAGCGGCTCCATCTTTTTTTTCTCGAGAAACTTCGAAAGACACTTCTTGGTGTCGCGTCCGTCCTCGCCGATAATTCCGAGCGCGCCTCGTTCCGGGGATTCAGGTATCAGCCAGTAGAAATACGGAGTGTCGTCAGGGACGAACCAAACTCGGGTCGTGTCCGCCGGCTGATCCTTAGGCAAGCGCACAATGGCTTGTACCAAAGGGACCGTCTCGATCGGAGGCCACCCAGCGCTCCGGGCTACCCGGCTGGAAGCTCCGTCCGCTCCCACGACGCTGTCGGCATGCAATTCCTGGCGCTGTCCTGCGGCATCGACTTCGACCCGCAAGCCGCGGCCATTTGCTGAAAGCCCAAGAAAGCGAGTATCAAAGGAAAGAGCAGCCCCAGCTTGCTGAGCGCTGCGCGCCAATGCGGGAATCAACTTCGAGCGTTCGATGATGAGATCCGGCCGGGCCAAGGCGACCTGGGCCGAGCGGCCATCGGTGAACAACTCGAATCGACGAATCTCATTTACGATACTCTCAGAAGCGGCCGCTCCGAGTTGGTGGCGGAATTGATCGGTGACGATAAGAGAGCGTCGCGCCGGTTCAAAGCCGGGCCTGGATTCCAGCACGCGAACTTTGCGCCCGCCGCAGGCGACAGTGGCTGCCGTAAAGAATCCCGCTGCGGACCCTCCGACAACCACAACCTCGCCTCTCTCCCTAACTTGCCGAGGCTGCTGTTCAGTGCTTGGCACGATTTCGCTTTCCCAAGTCGCGCATACACCCCGAACCTGGATTTGGCCGGGTGCTCGCGCTCAACCTTCTAAAGAATATGGACAGTTTTCCGCTCGACCCTATGAGGTATGCGACGAAAATGGGCGACCGGGCAACCCGCTAAGTATAGCGAATCCGATGGGGCGGGCAAACTTGCGGCGTTTCGCCTCAGCCTGAACAAAAAGTGGCATCCCGTAAGTGGAAACACTTCAGGAGAAAGCAGTGGGCTTCGGGACCTGGCGTTCGTAGGGTGCCCGTTCCAAAAATAGCACACCGCAGAGCACGACGGAAAAAGCAACAGCGGCCACAAGCACGGTCGCAAGCGGCTGCAGATAGCTCACCAGGACAGCGGCTCCGCCACTCAGCAGCCCTAACGAATACAGGCTAACTACCGCGCCGCGATGCCCGAGGCCAAGATTGGCCAGGCGATGCGCGGCGTGGTCTTTGCCGGGAGTGGCGAAGGGCAGCAGGCCGCGCCGCGAACGAGAGATCGTTACGAGCGTTGTATCGAAAATCGTTACTCCTAGAATGAGAAGAGGCGCTAGCCAACCGGAGATGTGGTTGGCCTGATCAAGCCGGAGCTTGAGCCCAAGCGTGGCCATGAGGAATCCCAGGAACATCGCGCCGCCGTCACCCATGAAAATTTTCGCCGGTTTGAAGTTCCAGCGAAGGAAACCTGTCGCGGCACCGAGGACAGCAGCCGCGAGCGTGGTGACCAGAGTCTGTCCATTCAAGTAAGCAAGGAGGGCGAAGAAAATGGACGCGACGGCAGCTACACCGGCGCAGAGTCCATCCATGTGGTCCAGGATGCTGAAGGAGGCGGTAATGCCAACGACAAAAAAAACAGTCAGGAGTGCATCGAGAATGTAGCCAGTATGCCCGGTCAAAATAACCTCAAAAACCTGCGCGTGAATCCCGGTGAGCAGCAAAATACAGGCAGCCAGTGGCATACCAAGAAACAACTTGATCTGATGGTGCAGCAAACCGCGGTCATCGAGTATGCCTACGGCGGCAACGACCGTGGCTCCCGTCAAAATACCGACGATTTGGGCGCGTGCCGGTCCGCTGAAGGTAAACAGAACAGCAAGAACCACGGCTCCGTACATGGCCAAGCCACCTAAGAGAGGAATAGGGCTGAGGTGGACTTTGCGAGGACCGGGAAGATCAACCATGCCGACGCGCAGAGCCAGCGCGCGCACAGGCACGGTGAGCATCAGTGATGCAAATAAAGCTATAAGAAACGCCAGCAGACCTGCGGGCATGTTCCCTCAAATTGTTTGAAGGTACCGGCCGGGATGGTGCGGCCAGTGCCTCAAGCGCGTTCTGCCGGGTTGGGGGTCCGGCTCCCAAGAAAAAATGGCTGCCCCACGCAGCCTTAACACGATACTGCGAAAAATGTTTCGCTTCAATCGGGATTGTTTTGTTGCGCAATCAGGAATACAGCTTATCGGAGATTTCGATACTAGCTGTTCAAAAATGCTCAGCGGACTAAGCTTTTACTTTCGGACGCCGAGGTCTATCTCTCTGTGAGCATGCGGCCGAAGGTGCGCTTCACTTCTTCGCGGTTTTTCGTTGCGTAATACCAGTCGATAGTGCGCTTCAAACCGTCGCGGAAGAGGACTTTGGGCTCCCAGCCGAGAAGCTTTTTCGCCAGAGCGTTGTCCGCAACGCGGTTCAGCGGGCCCGTAGGCATGTCGGGCCGCAGCTTGATCTCGGCTTTGTGTCCTGTGAAGTCGCAAACCATCTTCACCGCATCGATGACCTTGATGCGCTCCATGGTTCCCAGGTTGATGGCCGTGCCGTCGCTGATTTTTTCGCCCGCGAGAATGGTTCCTTCGACGATGTCTTCGATATAAGTCCAGTTGCGGATTTGCGTCCCGTCTCCCCACACTTCGAAGGGATTCTGTCCGAGAAAAGCACGGGCAATCATGGCGATCACGGCGTGATTTTCAACGCCGCGCGGACCGTAAACAGTGAAATAGCGGCAGGACGCTGCGCCCATGCCATGTTCTTTCGCGTAGGCGCGCAGCGTAAATTCGCCCATCAACTTGGCCCATCCATAGGTGTTGTCGGCGTCATTCGGGCCGTTCGTGAGATCTTCCGTGAGGTACAACTCTTTTTTCACGTCAGATTGCATAAAATTGGGATAGACGCAGCCGGAGGATGCGAACACAATTTTTTTTACTTTAGCGCGAAGGGCTTCCGCGAATACAAGGCCGTCGAGAAAGAAATTGGAGGCGGGTCCGGCCTGGTGGAGGTCGACATAGCCGCGGCCACCGTGGTCGGCAGCCAGATGAAACACGGTGTCCACGCCTTGCATCGCCGAGCGGGTGACGCCGGGTTCCCGTAAGTCTGCATGGATGAAATCGATCACTCCGACCGCGCGGTGCTGTTTGATATTGTCGACGTGCCCGCTCGTAAGATCATCGACGATGCGGACTTTCGCTCCCCGCGCGAGGAGGTGATCCGTCAAGGTCGAGCCGATGAAGGAAGCGCCTCCCGTCACCAAAACAAGTTTGCCGCTCCAAAAAGTCTCCGAAGATGTCACGCGTTCACGGCTCCTTCGATAATCTTCACAAATTTTTGCAATTCTTTCACTCTATCATAATCGGGCGCGACCGCCCGGGCCGCACGTCCCATGCTTTGTACTTTGGCATCGTCCTTAACAAGTGAACGAATCGCAGCGGTGACGCTCTCCGGGTTGTCCGGGTCTGCAGAAACCGCGAAGCCGAACTTCGCGCCAAGCGAAACTGCGTCTGTTGCCTTCGGGGCGATCGCTATGATTGCCTTGCCGGCGGCGAGGATTCCATACATTTTACTGGGGACGATGACTCCTTCGAGCCCGCGCTTTACGGTGATGATGTGGGCGTCGGCGGCGGCCAACACGGAAGCGATTTTCTCCGACGGAAAAAAAGGAAGGAACCGTACGTTTTTTGCATCTTTTGCAAGTTTCTCGACGTGTTCGCGCTGGGCTCCTTCGCCTACGAAGACGAGACCCACTCCATCCGCTTCCAAATCTGTCGCTGCCTTGATGAGAGTCTCCCACGCGCCGTAGAAACCGAGATTTCCGGCGTGCAGAAGTACAAACGGGAAGCTGCCGCGGATCGTTCGAATGACTTCGTTGTCTAACACCGGCGGCGGCACATCGAGAGGGGAACTTTCGGCGCCATCCCTTGCGATTTCGATTTTGGCCGGGGCGATGCCCTTGTCGATGATGCGAGCACGCATATCTTCGCCAAGCACAATCACGCGCGTGGCGCGGTGCAGCGCCCAGCGGTGTAGTTTTTCCCAAACACGCGCGAGCAGACCGGGTTCGACAATCGCGCCACCCACCGCCATGTCCGGATACATATCGCGAATGTTGTAGACATAGGGCTTGCGCTTGAAAAGCGCAACTATGGCGCCGACGATGCCTTCAAACGGAGGGTCGGTCATAGCCAGAACGATATCGCATCGCAGGAAGAGCGCCCGCGGAATGGCCAGCGCCACATAGCTCAAATAGTTCAGCACTCGTCGTTTCATCGCGAAGCGCGCGTAATCCGTCGAGCCGACGCGGATGATTCGCACCCGCCCGCGCGATTCGCTCTGCCAGAGCCGCCACGCGCGGCGTTCCGATGGGTCGTACGAGGGGCGGCCACAAAGCACAGTCACTTCATGCTGCGCGGAGAGGGCATCGACCACTGTCGCGGCCATCTTCGCAGTCGCCGATGTATCGGGCGGAAAGTACAGATTCAGCAGCAGGATTTTCATGCGAACGGTGCTCGACGCGTGCGACTCATGAGCGCGTGATCAAGAAGTCGCCGAGGACCAGCGCATCCATTTGCGTGCGCTGAAAACAGTCCAGCGCTTCTTCCGGCCGGCAGACGATGGGCTCGTTGTCATTGAAGGAAGTATTCAGCACGACGGGAACTCCTGTGAGCTGTTCGAACGCCTTGATCAAGTTCCAGTAGCGAGGGTTGGCATCACGCGTCACGGTTTGCAATCGGCCCGTCCCATCCACATGTGTGGGTGCGGGAATTTCTTCGCGCTTCTCAGGCCGCACCGAGTAGGCCAGCGTCATAAACGGCGAAGGGTACGATTTCTCGAACCATTCGCCGGTTGATTCGGCGAGGATCGATGGCGCGAACGGACGGAACATTTCACGGTGCTTAATACGCTGATTCAAGACCTCTTTCATCTCCGGACGCCGCGGGTCGGCGACGATGCTTCGGTTGCCGAGCGCGCGCGGCCCCCATTCCGCGCGGCCTTGAAACCATCCGAGAATTTTCCCACTGGCGATGATCGCAGCCGTACGCTGCATGAGGTCGTCTTCGGCCAGTTCTTCGATCTGACTGCCATTCTGTCCCAGTCCGTTTGCGTCGATGGCGCGACGAATCTCCTCGCGCGTGTATCCCGGGCCCCAGTAAGCATGGTCCATGACAAAAGCTCGCGGCTTTCCGAGTTTTTGATGCCATACATAATAAGCGGCTCCAACAGCCAGCCCTGCATCGCCCGCCGCCGGATGCACGTAAACCTGTTCGAAACCAGTTTTGTCGAAGATTTTTCCGTTGGCCACGCAATTGAAAGCCACTCCACCGGCGAGGCAAACCGCTTTCAGCCCCGTGCGCTGCGCCAGTTTTTGAAGCATGCCCAGATAAATCTCTTCGAGGCGCAACTGCAATGATGACGCCAGGTTGCGGTGGCGTTGTTCGAGGGGGTCTTCGGGATTGCGCTTCGGCCCGAGCCGCCTTTCCATCGCTTCGGAAAACATTTTCCCGAGTGCGGGTGTCTTGTCCGCTTCAGCCCAGCTCATTTCCGGCCCGGTGCGATGATGCGTGAAGTACTCAAGCTCTAGCCGGAATCCGTCCCCGCTCGCCCTCACGATATCGCGAAAAGCTTCGAGCTGTTCTGCTTCGCCATAGGCCGCCAGACCCATCACTTTGTACTCGTCGCCAAATTTCAGAAAACCAAGATATTGCGTCACTGCGCTATAAAAGAGTCCCAGCGAATGAGGGAAGGCGATCGCTCCATCTATTTTCATGCGGTTACCGCTGCCGCTGCCCCACATCGTGCTCGCGAAATCACCCAGGCCATCGGCGGAGAGCAACGCAGCTCGTTCGAAGGGCGAAACAAAGAACGCGCTGGCAAGGTGCGCTTGATGATGTTCCACTCGGTGAAATTTTGCGCCGAGTTTGGCTGGATCCGTATCGAAGGCTTGCCCCAGCGCCTCGGGTATTCCCGTGAACTTCACCAATACCTTGGCGCGCTCTCGCGCGAAAGATGGCATGCGCATGGCATAGAAAAGTTTGGTGGCCAGGCGCGCGTAGGGATTTCGCGGAACGGCTACGTGATCGACATCCTTCAGTTCCAAGCCCGCTTCTTTCAAGCAATAGCGAATCGACTGTGCTGGAAAGCCTGCGGCATACTTCACCCGGTTGAAGCGCTCTTCTTCCACGGCAGCCACGAGCCGTCCTTCGCAGACAATGGCTGCGGACGCGTTGCCGTGATAGGCATTGATCCCAAGAATGTTCATCACGAATGGATTTAGTCTACCTCAGGAGAGCGAATCATGCCGCGAGGTGGTGCCGGCACCACTCATTGAGAACATAGAGCGCCCATGGACGCGACCACGAAGTTTTGCCCTCCAGGAACCCAGCCCAAACAGCGCGAACGCCTTCCGCCCGAAGATGTGGCGACAGTACTGAGGCAATGTTTCCAAAACTTGTTTCCAGACGAGGACGGAGCGGCCCGCGCAGCCATTCTTCCCAGGGCAAAGTAAATGTTCGTTTTTGCTGGACGAGAATTTCTTCGGGCAGCAATCCATCCAGCGCGCCCACAAGCAATGCTTTCTGCGTGCCTGGGCGATGGCGCGCCACGTCGGGAAGGGAACTGACGAATTCGACGAGCGGAGTATCCAGCAGCGGAACGCGGACTTCGAGCGAGCGCGCCATGCTCACCGAATCGGTATCTCGCAAAAGTGTGCTCGCCATATAGCAGCGCATTTCCATCCATGAGGTTGCTGCCACTGGCTCCAATTTTCTAGCTTCGCTTGCGGCCCGATCGAGCCAGCCCAGCCAAGTCGGTTCGAGCGTTACACCGTCGGCTCCCACGGTGCTCGGACGGAAACGCGGTTCCGTCAAGCGCTCAAGCTGGCCCGGCGGAAACAGGGCGCGCGCGTAGAAGTAGGAATGAGGCAGTGTATCGGGATCAGTCCACGCGGCAACAGCTTTGCTCGCAGCATCTCGAGACAAGCGAGACCCGAACGCGCTGGCGAGCAAAGGGGCCACGGCGCGGCGCAGAGGCCGCGGAACAAACCAAGCCAGGCGAGTGAGCCGCTGAAGGAGCGCCGTATTACCGAAGCTCGCGTAGCCCGCGAAGAGCTCGTCGCCTCCGAGCCCGGAGAGCGCCACCTTAAGTCCAACTTCTCGCGCGGCCCAGGAGACGAAGTAGGTGTTGATCCCGTCCATCGAGGGCTGGTCGAGGCTCGCCACGGCCTCGTCGACGCGCGCAAGCATCGCGACGCCATCCAGAGGAACCTCCGTATGTTTCGTACCGCATCTCTCGGCGACTTTGCGCGCCAGCGATGCTTCGTCGTAGGAAGTGCCCGGAAAGGATAGCGTAAAACTTCGAATGCCTGCTTGCGCGCGCGCCGCAAGCGCAGCGATCGCCCCGGAATCCAGACCGCTGGAAAGAAAAAGTCCGATCGGCACGTCAGCGATCAAATGCGCGCGTACAGCATCTTCGAGAAGCGGGCGCAGTTTCTTCGCCGCGGAATCCAAGTCCTTGGGTTTGCGCGTTTCGCGTCCGGAAGGACTCGTCTGCGGGTCCCACCACGGCCGCGCCCGTGGCACGCGGCGCCGCTCTGGAACGTAGAGGAGCATGCGATGGCCCGGCGGGAGGGAGAAGACACCTTCCACTAAACTGACCGGCTCCGAGGCGCTGCCGAAAAGCAGATAAGAAGTAAGCGCATCTTGGGAAATCTGCTTCGGCACGATGCCGCTCGCCAGCAGCGCGCGCGCTTCGGACGCAAACGCAAAGCCCTCCGCCGTTTGCACGTAATAGAGAGGTTTGATCCCCAAGGGGTCGCGGGCGAGGAAAAGCAGTGGCGCGGTCGCAAATCGTCCGCGCAAATCCAGCAGCGCAAACGCAAACATGCCCCTAAGCTCCGTCAAACACTCTTCGCCCCACTCTTCCCACGCATGCACCAGAATTTCGGTATCGGAGTTCGTGGCGAAGCGGTGTCCCAGAAGAGTCAAGCGTTCCCGAAGTTCGCGGTAGTTGTACATCTCGCCGTTGTAGATCACGGCGACGTCGCGCGTTTCGTTCCAGATGGGTTGCTGGCCGCCGGCGAGATCAATGATGCTAAGCCGGCGCATGCCGAGCGCCAGTCCCGGTGCCCGCGCATCCCCAATCAGAAATCCTTCTTCATCCGGGCCGCGATGCCGCATTGCGGCGGCCATCGCGCGAACACGCGACTCCGCCTCTTTGCTGCGCGTAGCAAAGGCGACACCGCAAATACCGCACACGCTATTGTTTGATCTCCGGCGTCGAAAAGAAGGCGACACTCGCGCGCAGGGCGTGCTCGCGGAAGTGGAAGCGCGGAATGCGCAATCGGCTGTCCGCGTACCAAGCTAGGACAGCGCGCAACAACAAGAAAAATAGAATCGCCGAAACGCTCAGCACCAGATAGAAAAAAGATTCTCGCTCGAGGAGCAAACTCCAATCGATGGCCTCTTCCCATCCTGGAGCAAGCGTGCTCAGAATTTTCCTAAGGCCAAAGCCCAGGTAAGGCAAGCGCGCCAGACGGACGTGCGCAAAATGCTCGTAGGTATATTCGTGGGGATACTTAGGTACGGCGCTGACCGCCTGTTCAAAAATTGCCGGATTCTGCAAGTCTTTGCGCGTCAGAAAGTTGCCGGCAGCATCCTTCAGGATCACGCGATAAGTCGGATCGACAATGATCCAGCGGCCTCCGATGAAGACCTCGGCCACGACGTGTTTCGTATTGTTCTCCGGCGTCAGCAGTAGCAGGCGCCGGGCCCGCAAATCGGAACTTCGCACGAGATTCAAGAACGCATTTGTTGCCGTGCCGCACACGTTTAGCAGTTGGCTGTAAGTCAGGGTCATTTCCGGGTTGCGCTTGGAGAGTTCGTCCGGGTTCGCCGCGACAGCCCTCGACGGCTCGGCGCGCATCCATCCCAGGATGGCGTCGAGCTTTTGTTCCTCGGGCAAGGAGTTCGGGACAATCGCGTCCGAGAAACCGTCCAGATACCGGCGCACCGAGTATTCTCTAATACCGGCATATATCGAAGACACCATCGCGGCAACCAGCAGCAGATTTACGCCGCGCCAAACCACACGGAAGAGGAGGTGCTTCCTTGTCGGCAATGCAATTACTCCGGTGCCTCGAATTTTGCACTGGGCGCAGGGTTTTTTGCAAGCCTGTTATAGAGGTCTTCCATCTCGCAAACCGGCTCTTCCCAGCCGAGCCGAGCTGTCACCTTAGAGCACCCACTAACGAGCCGTGCATGCAATGCGGGGTCGCCAATCACTTCCCTGATCGCACGAGCCAGCGCCTCTGTATCATGCGGCACGACTAATCCCGCCACGTTCCGCAGCAGCGGTGCGATGCCACATTGTTCCGTCACAACGACGGGTGTTCCCGCGGCCACTGATTCCGCCGCTGTATTCCCAAAGTTTTCGTTCTGCGAAGGCAGGACGAATACATCGCTTTCTCGATACGCAGCCCACTTGGTTTCGCCGAAAACCGCTCCTGCGAACTGCACCTGCGACCCCACACCAAGTTGAGCCGCCATCTCCGTGAGCCGCGTCTTCATGCCACCTTCGTCGGGACCTGCAAATACAAGCTGCAAATTCTTTTCCGCGCTGGTTGCCGCAAGGGAAGCAAAGGCTTGCAGCAGCATCTCCGGGCTTTTTTTTTCAGATAGCCGGCCGAGAAAAAGAATGACTTTCACTCCCTTATCTATTCCCAGCCCTTGTCGGAAAGTTCCCCGCTCTGGCCACGAGGAGGGCTTTTCCACGCCGTTGCGTCGCAGCACGACCTTTTCTCGCGGAACGCCTCCGTCAGTCAGTTCCTCCACTTCTTGTACAGACGTTGCGATCAGCGCGCTGGCTTGCTCAATCATTTGCCGGCCGTAGAGCGAGTGATAAATTCTCTTCAGCCGGAGATTCCGCACGATCGGCACAAACATCCCGATCGGTTCCAGAACATACGGGATTTTTCTTTTCACACACGCCCGCGCCACCGCCGGACCTAGAAAATCGTATAGCCCGAAGAGGTGCGCCACGTCAAAAGTTTGCAACTCTTTTTCGCAAAAGCGATGCACAGCCGGATTCCAACTCAGCGAGCGGTACCGGAACCACGTCGGCAGGTACACCGCCCTCACTCCGTTCTCCACACAGCTCCATCCGAAAGGAGTTCGCTCCGTTCCAGTTGCTTCCTCCGCGCTGAGGCGTTTCTTGAGGCCCCAGTCTGCCGTTAGCACGGTCACTTGATTCCCACGCGCGGCGAGCCCCTCTGCAAGCGCGCGCACTTTCACCGGCGGCCCGCCAAATTCCAGAAAGGGGGCGTAGGTTTCCGTTATACTCAGGATTCGCATTGTTCGCGGAGGATTTTCTTCAGTGACTTGGCAAAAACGCTGAAGCGGAATTCGCGCTCCACGCGCTGCCGGCCACGCCCGCCCATTTTTTGTGCCAGTGCCGGATCCGAAAGCAGCGTTTCGATGGAAGTCGCCAGTTGCGCGGCGTCGCCATGTGGCACGAGATACCCAGTCACGCCATCTTCAATCACTTCGGGCGCACCGCCATGCGAGCCGCCGATCACGGGTTTCCCGTGCGCCATGGCCTCAAGATAGACCAGCCCGAAGCCCTCTCCGCGGCTCGGCAGTGCGAATATTTCACAGGCCTCATAGCACGCCGCAAGCTCATCAACACTCAAACCGCTCAGAAAGTGAACATGCCGATTCACTCCATTCTTCTCCGCGAGATCCTCGAGCCATGCCTTGTCATCGCCATCGCCCACGGCCAGAAGCTGTAGCTCGGGCCAGCGCGTTAGCAGTCGCGGCAGCGCGGTGATCAGCGTGTCCATCCCCTTGTAGCGCTCTTTTGCATCCCAACGGCCCACTGTGAGAATGACCCGCCCCTCAGGATACCCGTGCGGCACCTTTGCTGGAGGTGCCTTCGCCGGGATCGCCTCGAATTCCGGGTCGAGAGCCCAGGGCAGCACCCGAATTCGGTCGCGCCGCACGTGCTGCTCGGCTACCTGATTCGCTGTGTCCTGGCTGGGCGCCAGCACCACATTCGCCCGTCGCAGCGCTAGCCTCCGCAGCGCCGGGAGTGGCTCCCACACCTCGACTCCGTGTGTACAAATGATCGTCCTCAGTCGTGGGGCTCCGATCTTCATCGCTTGGGCCACAGGTCCCAGGTTAGGATGCCCCGCCAGAACTACCTTGCCGTGGCGACTGGCCGCGCGTACCGCCGTCGCCGTAAATCGCGCCTTGCTCCGCTCGCAGCCCGTAAACACGAACTCTTTCCCGCCGACGGACATGCGATGCAATTCCTGAGTTTCGTTCATGCTAATCAGACGACAGTCCATGTGCCGGCTCGCCGCGAATTCGCTGAGCACCGCGGCCAAATGCCGGCTCGCGCGCTGCACCCCACCCGTCCCCTCTAATTCGGTAAACAGTCCAATCAGCACGCGCCGAGTCTGCCTTGTGTCGTTACGTAAGGCAAGTGTCTACGGTCCGCGTTCGCCCGGTCTTGGCAGGAACTGCCGCCCCCCGAAGCGAGTGTTAGACTCGCGTTGCATATCCAACTGTGAATAGATTGATCGCGCTCCCGCATCTCTGTTTCTCCCCATGAACCTCGTCGCAAGACAATCCCCGCTGCCAATGCTAGGATACGGCCAAATGAAAACCTATTTGAAACTGCGCGTTTCTCGCATCCTGGCCACTGCCATTTTCTTCACGCTGTTCGCGGTTAACTCAAGTTCGGCGCAAACCACGCAAGTCTTCCGCCTCGATGGCGGCAATTCCACATACGCTTTCGGTGTGAACGAGCACAGCGAACTGCAGCCGCTCTATTGGGGCGGCCGCCTCGGCGCGCATGATGTCGTTCCTCCAGCCCATTCGCTTCCGGAAATGGCCTCCTTCGATTCCCCGTACACCACCACGCCTCAGGAATACGCCGGTTGGGGCGCGGGTTTGTTCACCGAGCCCGCGCTCAAAGTAACTTTTGCCGATGGCAATCGCGATCTCGTGCTTCATTTCGTCCGCGCCACGAAGAACACTCCGCAAGCGGTTGACGTGCAGCTGAAAGACATTTCTCGTGAGATTTACGTTACGCTGCGCTACTCCATCGACCCCGATACCGGCATCCTCGCCCGCTCCGCCGACATTGAAAATCGCGAAAAGCAGTCAGTCGTGATCGAACAAGCCGCCGCCGCTCAATGGACTCTGCCGCCCGCTCGCTACACCTTGAGCTATTTGACGGGCCGCTGGGCAGGTGAGTGGGCGCTGAATCAGGAACCGATCCTCGGCGGTGCCCGCGTCATTGAAAGCCGCCGTGGCACCACCGGCCACCAGGCCAATCCGTGGTTCGCAATTTCCCGCGACGACAGCGACTCGACCACAGGTCCGCCGCACGCCGGCGAAGAACACGGCGAAGTTTGGTTTGGCGCTCTCGCCTGGTCCGGTTCCTGGCGCTTCACCATCGAACACACTCAACTGGATGCGGTCCGCGTCACCGGCGGCTTCAATCCATTCGATTTTGGCTACAAACTAAAACCCGGCGAACATCTCGAGACGCCCATTTTCTACGGCGGCTATTCCGATCACGGCCTTGGCGGCACCTCGCGCCTGCTGCATCGTTTTGAAATTGCTCACATCCTGCCGCAATCGCCGGATCCCAAGCCGCGTCCCGTGATTTACAACTCTTGGGAGGCCACCGAGTTCCGCGTCAATGAATCCGGTCAAATGGCGCTCGCCGAAAAAGCCGCCTCCATCGGCGTCGATCGCTTCGTCATGGATGACGGCTGGTTCGGCCAGCGAAAAGACGACCACGCCGGCCTCGGCGATTGGTACGTCAACTCCGAAAAATTTCCTCATGGCCTCAAGCCGCTCATCGAGAAGGTCCATTCTCTTGGCATGGATTTCGGCCTGTGGGTCGAGCCGGAAATGATCAATCCCGATTCCGACCTCTATCGAAAACATCCCGAATGGGTCCTGAATTTTCCCGGGCGCCCGCGCTCCGAATCCCGCAATCAGCTTGTGCTCAACCTCGCTCGCCCCGACGTCCGCGATTATGTCGAGGGCTTCCTCGACAAAATCCTCACGGAAAACGACATCGCCTTCCTCAAGTGGGATTACAACCGCAACTGGTCCGAGCCCGGCTGGGATCAAGTCCCCGTCGACGAACAAAAGCGCGTCTACGTCGAATTCATCCGCAATCTCTATTCCATCCTCGCCGACCTCCGCAAAAAACATCCCAAAGTCGAAATCGAAAGCTGCTCCGGCGGCGGCGGCCGCGTGGACCTCGGCATCTTGCGCTACACCGACGAAGTCTGGACCTCCGACAACACTGATCCCTTCGACCGCCTCTCCATGCAAGACGGCTTCACCTACGCCTACACGCCGCAAATCATGATGGCCTGGGTCACCGACTCCCCGCACTGGCTCAACAACAAGCGCGCGACCTCTCTCGCCTACCGCCTTCTCAGCTCCATGCAAGGCTCTCTGGGTATCGGCGCCAATCTCGATCGCTGGACCGCCGAAGACTTCGCCAACGCCAAACGCCTCATCGCCGCCTATCACTCCGTCCAAAAAACCATCGTCCGCGGCGATCTCTACCGCCTCTTCAGCCCACGCGACGCCAGCCAATTCTCCGCCACGCAAACTGTCTCGCCCGACAAAAATCAATCCGTCGTCTTCGCCTTCGCTAACGCCACGCAGGAAGGCCGCGGCTTCCCCCTCCTTCAACTCCAGGGTCTTGACCCAGACGCCCAATACAAGCTCGCTTGGATCGAAGGCAAAGCGCGCCCCGGCACTCCGGAAGTTGCCTCAGGCGCGTGGTGGATGCGCCACGGTCTCCAACTAGAGCTGCGCGGCGATTTCCAAGCCGCCGCCTTTCACCTCGATCGGCAGCCCTAGTCGCCATCATCCAATCAAATGCGGCCGGCGAATCGGCTTCTAATGCTTCCGCTACGAGGCGGAGTGGCGGGATTGCCAAAGTTGCGCACGCAATCCGCAGTGTTGTCCGGAGAATAAGAAGCAAGGCCGTTCGGTGGTTCGCAGCGAAGAAAGTGCGGTGGTGCTGGCGTTTCGGCAGAAGATGGCCACAGACGAGGCCCGCGCGCAATACCGCCGTCGCAGCCAGGTGGCGGAGTTCTGCCACGCGTGGAATCAAGAGCAAGCTAGGTCTGAGGCAGTTTCACGTGCGCGGTTTGGTGAAGGTGCAGATGGAGATGCTGTGGGCCTGCTTCACCTACAACCTGCAACATTGGATTCGTCTGCGTAAATTGCGGCCGGCCCCGGGAACCACCTGAAAGACAAAGCAACAGAGTCATGCCGAGAGGACAGCAGCACGATCCAAAGGTCCAACGAAAAATAAACCACACCTTCTAATTCCTTACCCGGAGCAACCCTGCCGTGCAACAATTTTCTAACACCCTCTCCGAAAAATACTCCAACTAAGTTTCTTCACAGCATCAAAACCGAACGTGGGGCACCCTCCGTGTTTTCTTAGGTCCGAGCAAAAGATGAGCGATGGTCGTTTTGACCGATTTCGTGTCTGAAGAGGTTGGGAAACTGTATCCGGGCCACTCGTCCACCCTCCGTGTTTTCTTAGGCCCGAGCACGAATTCGTTTTTCTTCAGGGTTCCTTTTGTTGGTTGCAATTTCGCTGCGCTATTTCAAATTCAACGCGGCCAAATGCCTCGAGCATTTTTTCTTCAGAGGGAGGGTGCAAAACGTTCTGCTCTGCAAACTCTTGAGCTTGTAAATACGCCGTAGCTAGAATCCTCTCCGCCGCTTTCGCGAGATCGTACGAAGTACGCCTGAGCTCGACGCCGGGACCGAGCAAAAGCCAATACGCTCCGGGTTCTCCAAATGGCATCCCCACGCTGCCCGCATTCACAACTCGAATCTTTCCCACCATCCTGTCAAATTGCATGTGCGTGTGGCCGCAAATGACGAGCCGCGCGTCCCCTCCAGCAAACGCCGGCAGAAGTTTCTCCTCCGACGTCAGCCGCGTGAAGATTTCTGTATCGTTTCGCGGCGTAGCATGGCAAAACAACACTTCGCCAAGCCCCTCTATTTCTAGGCGCAATGTCTTCGGCCACTCAGCCAGCACCCCCTGAGACTCCGGTCCCAGTTGCTGCGCGGTCCAGCGCACCGGCTCTCGCCACTGTTCCGGCGCCTTCCGATACCACTCCGTCTCCACGTCCCTCATCTGCGCCAAAACTTCGCGGTCGCCATTCCCGTGAATAAATTCCATCGGAACATCGGCCCTCTGCAAGAGTTCGAGAGTCTCGACGGGCATCGGCCCTGGAAACACGTCACCGCCAACCACGATGCGGCGCACACCCGCTCGATGAATATCCTCCAGCACGGCCTCAAGAGCCGGTAAATTTCCATGAATGTCATAAATCGCCGCAACTTGCATTCGAATTACCTGTTTAATGAAATAAAGTAGGTGAGTTCATCGCTCGGAGACCGGCTTGCTGTCCAAAACGGTGGCGAGTTCGGCGAAGCGCTCAAGATAAATATCCGCTGGATGCGCTTCGCGATCATGCACTCCAAATCCATAATTCACGGCCGCGGCAAGTGTCCCTGCGTTCCTCGCGGTTTGCACATCGACTTCGGAGTCTCCCACCAGCAGCGCTTCCCGCGGTTCGGCGCTTAATTCACGAAGAATCGTGGCCGCGCCAAGCGGATCAGGCTTCTTCGTTTCGAAACTGTTTCCGCCATAAATCGCTTGAAAATATTTCGAAAGCCCCATCGCCTCGAGAATCCGCACGCTGATGCGCACCGGCTTATTCGTTAAAACCGCCATCGGCATGGTGGCCAATTTCTCGAGCGTTTCCGGAACGCCAGGATACGCGCATGTCGTGTCCATCTTGTGTTCTTCGTAGTAGCTCAGAAAAAACTGCAGCGCGCGCTGCCGTTCTTCTTCCGTGCAGCCATCTCCCAGCGCTCTTGCCACCAACTGCGGCGCGCCGTGCCCGATGTAGCCGGAAATCGTCTCCGCAGGCAACTCCGCACGCCCCAACTCGCGGAGCATCGCATTCACCGAGTGAATCAAGTCCTGTTTCGAATCGATGAGCGTTCCATCCAAATCGAAAATCAGGGCGCGCACAGAACGGAATCGTGAGTCAGCCATGAATCTCCCATTTTAGTACGTCCGCCGGCCTTTCGCTGCGGCCCCGCCATTTTTAACGGATCATGAAAGCTGCATTAATGAAAGCGTTCTATCGTTTGTCAGAATCTCCCTAACTTCGCGTAAACTATAAGGCTTGTCGCTCGACAAAGAACTTAACCGGAGACCCACGACACATGGCGCAGGTTCACCCCTTCCAGGCGTATCGATATAACCCCGAGCGTGTCCCGTTCGAACGCGTCCTCACGCAGCCGTATGACAAAATTTCGACTTCCATGCAGGACGGCTACTACGCCGCCGATGCGCATAACCTGATCACCGTCGAAAAGGGCCGCTCTTACCCGACCGACAATCCGCAGAACAACGTTTACACGCGCGCCGCGGCCGCTCTCGATAAATGGATACGCGAGCAGATTGTGCGGCAGGATCCCTCGCCTGCCTTTTATGGCTACTCAGAGGAGTACACAGTGCCCGGCACGGGCGAGCAACGCATTCGCCGCGGTTTTATCGGCGCCGGAAAACTGGAGGAGTATTCGGCCGGCGTTGTGTTTCGCCACGAGCACACGCTTTCCGGTCCCAAAGCTGATCGTCTCGAACTTCTCCGCCACACGCGCACGCACACCGGCCAGCTGTTCATGCTTTATTCCGATCCGCAGCAGCACATCGACGCCATCTTGAAAGACGTGGAGTCCGGCGCTCCTTCGGCGACGCAATTGCGTGATGAATATGGCGTGGTTCATCGCTTGTGGGTTATCTCCGACTCGGGAAGCACCGCCGCGATCACTTCCGCGATGGAAGGCCAAAAACTCGTCATCGCCGACGGTCATCATCGTTACGAGACCGCGTTGAATTATCGCAACGAACGCCGTTTACACGCAGGTGGCCTGCATCCATCCGCGCCATACGCTCAAGCTCCGTACGATTTCGCGATGATGACCTTCGTCAACACCTGCAGCGAAGGCCTTACGATTCTTCCCACGCATCGGCTCGCCGCGAATTTACACGATTTTTCCTGGAGCGAAGCGCGCCGCTACCTCGAACCCTGGTTCGAGGCGCAAGCCTTTCCTTTTGCGGATGAAGGGCAAAAAGCGGAAGCTCGCAACCATTTTCTCGCTCGTTTACACGAAGCGAGCGGACAAAGAGCCATCGGGGTCTATCCCGTCGCGGAGCCCGGCAAGCGCGCTTACTACGTTTTAGTGCTGCGCCGCGGCGCCGACCTCTCGCAATTGCTTCACACCGTCTCGCCTTTGCAACGCCAACTGGATGTGGTCCTGCTTCACGATGGAATCCTCGAGCCGGCTTTCGGAATCACGCTGCAAGCAGTCACTGCGGAAAAAAATCTCAGCTACGAGCGCGAAGCTTCCGCCGCGCTTGATGCGGTCGATCACGGCGCCGCGCAAATCGCTTTCCTTCTGAATCCCGTTGACGTCGATCAAGTCATGCGCATCGCCACCGCAGGTGAAGTGATGCCGCAAAAATCCACCGACTTTTATCCCAAGCTCCTCAGCGGCATCGCCATGTACCGCGTCGATTGATGCAGAAGTCGCGACCTTTTTTTGACGAGGCTCACCAGACCAAGGGGATAAGACGGGACCGCGTGTTCTGGCAGTATTCGGAATAGCCTGCCAATTCCTGACGAAGAATGTTTTCCTCATTCAGAATGCGCAACACAATCACAGGAATGACCAGCGCAAAAACCGGCACCGCCCAATACGAACCCAGCGCCAGCGGCGTGAACAAAAGCGAAATGATCGCGCCGAGATACATCGGATGGCGGACGATCCGGTAAGGCCCAATGGAAATGACGCGCTGATCTTTTTCCACTTGTATGATCCGCGAAGCGTAGCTGTTGGCGCTCATGACCCAATAGGTCATCAAGTATCCTGCGAGAGCGATTGCTCCCGAACAGATCATCAGCCAGACGGGCACCGCGCCGAAAGTTCTGCGCGACCATGCGAACCGGAAATCGAAACCCGGAAGGAGGAAAGCGGTAATGAAGATCAGCTTCGCGAACTGCATGATTAGTTTCTGCTCGCCGATTTTTTCCCTGGCCTGCAGCCTCCGCTCCACTAATTGCGGATCGCGCTCGGAGAAATAGATGGACGCCGCCACCATCGGAATCATCATGGCCCCCAGAAATATCCAGCCTGGCCAATATTTCCAGGTACCGGCGGGAAGAAATAACATCGCCGCCGTCACAACGGCAGTGAGCAGGCACTGAATGGCCACTCTTGTTTTGAGGCGCATGCAATCCCAAAGTATTGCAAACTCCGAGTTATACAGTCCCAAAGCAAAAAAGGACACGCAAATGCGTGTCCTTTCCGAGAAACTCTTCTTCGCGCCGCGGTTGAGGCTACTTGGCGAAGCTCGCGACTGCCTCGGCTTCGCTGTTGTAAACGTCGAACACCGTCAGCAGCTTGGTAATTTGCAGGACTTCCTGGAATTTGCTGCCCAAGTGGGCCAGCTTCAGCGCAGCGCCCTGAGACTTGGCGCTGTGATGCGCCGCCACAAGCGTGCCGAGACCCGCGCTGTCGATGAACGTGATGTTCGCCATGTTCAGCACGACTTTTTTCTTGCCTTCGGCGATCAAGCTCTTCACCTTTTCGCGCAGCGCGTTGCTCTCTTCGCCCAGCACGATGCGCCCATCCAGCGCCACCACGGACACGCCATCCACTTCCCGGTTCGTCATCTTCAAAGCCACTGTGTTTTCCTCCTCATCGGATAGCAGTACCGGCGGCAACCCGGGCCGGGACCACAAAGCTTATCAATAATAGTCCGCGCAAGACATGTAATATCCGCAGACCGGACAAATCAATTTGCATCGACGCGATTCCAGCCGCTTCGAGCATACCGGACAATAGCGCGAAGCGTCTTCCCCCGGGACCCCCACGGTCCCTTCAACTTCGGCTGCTGAGGCTCCCTGCGCAGAAACCTCAACCGCTTCCCGCTGAACCGGGGCAAGCTCCTGTTTCGCGGCACTATTCACGGCCCGACTCTTATAGCACATCCCCAGCACACAATGGTAGCGCCAGCCCCCTCAGCTGCCCCGCATCAAGTTCTCTGCTAATCTTTCCTTGCCGATTCCATGCCCTCAACCATTCCCGAAGTCCGCGGCCTGAATCTCGACTCTCAAACGCGCTGCCTTCATTACCATTCGCCACTCGATATCGTGGCCATCAAGATGAAATGCTGCGCGACGTATTATGCTTGCAAAGATTGCCACGATGCCCTTGCCGACCACCCCATCGAGCCCTGGCCTCTATCCGAATGGGAAACGCCAGCCGTGCTCTGCGGCTCCTGCCGCGCCGAACTAACTATCTCGAACTATCTCAACTCCAATTCCCGCTGCCCTCATTGCCAAGCTGCATTCAACCCGCGCTGCCGCAACCACCATCATTTCTATTTCGCAGTCTCCCCGCATCCCGAACGGTAAGAACGATCCTTACAAAAGTGGCGGTACTAAGAGGCATGCGAACGCGATGGCGGGTTCTGCGGTTGCAGGGGCGTACCGACGCAGAGAGAAAGCGCGAGCACTCGGCAAGAGCTGGGAATCTCTACGCTAAGAGCTGGAACCCGCAACTCGGAGTCGGCCGCTTCGCCTAAAGAGTTTTGAGGAACTCGACCAGTTGCCAGCGTTCTTCGTTCGAGAGCTGTTTGCCGTATTCGTGGCCCTTGTTGCTGTTGCCTACGACGGAGGTGTCGAATTCAAACGTTCCTGAGGCCAAGTCAAAGCCTACGTTTTGGGGATCGAACTCGCGGCTGCCGACTTTGAAAGTTGCCAAGCGCTGGCTAGCGGGAAGCAACAATTGATAAAGGCTGGCGACGGAACCGTTGTGCAAGTACGGAGCGGTAGCCCAAATACCGGAGAGCGGCGCGGCTTTATAAACTTTGGCTGCACCTGTGCAATTGCCGAGTGAACCGGTGGAAGGCTCGAAGGGCACGGGTGCGGGGGTGAGTTGCACGCCGGGCTTGGCGGAGCCGGTTGGAGGAGGCTGGGTTTGTCCGGAGGCCGCTGCGCCGGTTTGTTTGCGTGAGCCGAGGAGGGAAGGCCTCGCCGAACTCGGAGCCGAGGCTGAAGCCGAACCAGAAGCGCGTTCCGCGCTGCCTTCGAGCCAGCCTTCGAGGACACCGACGCCTTCGTTGGCGACAAGGTTGACGGTGTAGTCCTGCTGTTCGAGTTTATGGCCAAGCACGGGAGGCTGTTTTGTGCCGGCGAGGATGCCGGTGTCGGCCATGCGGCAGGCTACATTCATGGCCATGGTGGGGTCGGTAGCCACGTCGCCGATGGGGATTTGCTTGACGGTGATGGGAGAGTCGTCGTTCCGGTCGACGAGAATGTGGCAGCTGGCGCAGTACTTTTTGTAGACAGAGGCGCCTTGCGTTGCTTTGGCTTGATCGATTTCGCCAAGAGTGGCGGCGGGCCATTGCGGGGATTTTAGAGAATGGATGAGCGTTTCTTCGATCATCAGCTGGTTGGGGATGTTCACGGAGGAGGCGTAGCCGTGTTCGAGCGTGGTGGGTTTTCGAATGTTGACGCGGGCAAAAACACCCAGGGCTTCTCCGATGTTTCGGCCCAGGCGTTCGTACTTGAGCTTGTTTTTGGCGACGGCGTTCCACTGCACGTGGTCCTGCCGGGAGGTACCCCAAAGAAACGGATAGCTGACGGGCGCGTTGGGCTTCTGGGCGTTGGATTCGAGCGGGTCAAACCAGGACCAAAGCGTGGCATCGGAGAGGTCGATGGAGGACGCGCGATTGAAGATCATTCCGAAGGCGTCGACTCTGGCGGGGCCCCAGGGAGAGTCCGGGGTGCTGGTATCCAGGAAGGTGGAGAAGTAAGCGGCGAAACGGGTGAGCTGATTGCGCAGATCGTGCTGACGGCGCGGGTCGCTGCCGGCGACTTTGGCCGCGAAGCGGGAGAATTTTGCGGGGTCGTTCAGCGTGGCTTGCAGAGCGGCATTGAGTTCGGTGACAAAAGCGAGGACGTCAGCGCTCGAGGGGCCGCCGTCGATGCGCACGGCAGTGCCGTGATATTCGACTTGGCCGGTGTGGCAGGCGGAGCAAGTTAGGCCGGCCCAGCCGCCGTCGTTGGGGTCTTCGGTGAAGCCCACCGGGAGGCCATTTGGATTCAGCGCGCTTTGTGGATTTGGTAGGAAGCCGAATCGCGACATTTGATCAGCCACGAAGCGTTCCTCGCTGCCTGGCCGCTCCAGGGCAAGAAACCACGCCAGAGGGATCAACTGAGAGCCCTGCGACGTCGTATAAAACTGCTGGCGCTGAGTCTCTGTCCAGCCTTGGTCGAGATACGTCGGGACGCCCGTTGTGGCTGGTGCTTGAGCGATGGCGCTGGCCGAGAACAAAATTAAAATCCAAACGCTGAAAGCTATTTGCGTGAGAAGTTTCATGTTCGTTCCTTCCAGGCTGCTGCGAAGATTTGGGAGCCGGGGAGCCGGCTACTTCGTGAGTGGATGGTGGATTCTTGACGACGGCAGCCATGCTAAAGAGCAAAGGATCGTGGGCCGATGGCCAAGGATACTCCAAGTCCACAAATAGTACTAGAAGGCCCCCCAGAAGCTGCTTGCGACAGCGGCTCGGAATACGCAAAGGCGAGGGCTATTGACAGTGAATGAGTGAGCTTGTATTGTCCGCGGCAGTACGTACTACAGGTCGGCAACAACACGGGGCTAATCCTGCTTATGCGCGAAGACCCTTCCCAGCGTGGCGGTGCAGGTATCGGCAGTTCGCTTGCGCGTTCTCGATTTGCGCGCATTCCAGACACTCAGGATTGTGAAGTTCGAACCAGGAGGTGGGCCGTGTCTTGGCAACGGTTCTTTCTGATGGGCGCGGCGACTTTGCTCGTAGCGGTGGCGTATCGCGTGGGCACGATCAACGCGGCGGACGAATGGCTGCCGATTTCGCCGGATGAGCTGAAGATGACGAGCGATGCCGGGGCTCCGGGAGCGCCCGCGATTATTCTGTACCGGCAGGTGGACCGGGATGACAGCGACGCCCGGATGCCGCACGAGTACAACTACGTGAGGGAGAAGATCTTCACGGAGGAGGGGCGGAAGTACGCGGACGTGGAGATTCCTTTCATCAAGGACCAATACAACATTAAAAATATCAGAGCGCGGACGGTGCATCCGGACGGTACGACAGTGGTGTACGACGGCAAGGTGTACGAGAAAGAGATCGTCAAAGCGCGAGGGTTCAAGTATCTGGCGAAGACGTTTACGCTGTCGGACGTGCAGCCGGGCAGCATCATCGAGTACCACTACATGATCGATTTTGCGGAAGGGTACGTTTTCGACTCGAACTGGATTTTGAGCTCTGACCTTTTTACGAAGTCAGCGAAGTTTACGCTGAAGCCCTACGGAGAATGGCCGCTGCAGTGGAGCTGGCCAAATAGTTTGCCGGAAGGAACGAAGCCGCCCGTGGACGATAAAGGCACCCACAACATCCACATGGAAGCGAGGAATATTCCGGCATTTCTAGTAGAAGACGACATGCCACCGGAAGCATCGATGAAGTTCCGCGTGGATTTCACCTATAAAGAAGACGGTGCCGAGAGCGATGTCGATAAGTATTGGAAAAAGCAGGGCAAGAAGATAAATGACTATGTCGAAGGATTTGTGAATAAAAAGAAGGCCATGGAACAAGCGGTGGCGGAAACGGTGGCGGCGAGCGATTCGCCCGAGGTGAAATTACGGAAGATTTATGCGCGGGTGCAGAAGATTCGCAACCTGAGCTTCGAGGTGGAAAAAACGGGAGCCGAACAGAAGCGTGCGCAAGAAAAAGCAGCAGGGAATGTCGAAGATGTGTGGAAACGTGGATACGGATACGGAGATGACATTACGCTGCTGTTTCTGGGAATGGCTCGGGCGGCGGCGCTAGATGCGTCAGCGGCGAAAATCGCAACTCGTGACGACCATTTTTTCATGAAGAATCTGATGAAGGTGCGGGATCTGCGCACTTATGTCGTGATTGTGAAACTCAACGGCAAGGATATGTATTTCGATCCCGGCACAGCCTTTGCGCCGTTCGGGTTATTGCCGTGGTCGGAGACATGGACTGCGGGATTGAAACTGGATAAGGAAGGGGGCACGTGGATCACAACTGCGTTGCCGGAAAGCAGCGATTCGCAGATTGAGCGAAAGGCGGACCTTAAGTTGACCCAGGAGGGAAGCCTGGAAGGCAAACTTACAGTTCGCTATTCGGGATTGGAAGCGATGTTCCGGCGGCTGGAAGAGCGAAACGAGGACGACGCGCAACGGAAGAAAATGTTGGAAGACGATGTGAGATACGCGATTCCGGCGAGCATTGAGGTGGAATTAACCAACAAGCCGGATTGGACGAGCTCGGATCCGAATCTGGTTGCGGAATTTGATTTGAGAGTGCCGGGTTGGGCGTCTGGAGCGGGGCGGCGGGCGCTGATGGCGGTGGGGCTTTTCGGAGCGACCGAGAAGCACATGTGCGAGCACACTACGCGAGTGCACCCGATGTATTTTCATTATGCGTCGGAAAAAGTAGATAAGTTGACGATCGACCTGCCGCTGGGGTGGCAGGTGAGCAGCGTGCCACAGCCGACGACGAACGACGCGAAAGTGGTGCTATACGCGATGAAGGTAGAAAACAGCAACGGGACGCTGCATGTCGAGCGACGGGTGAAGAGCGACATTATCAGCCTTGACCCGAAATATTATCCGGCTCTGCGGCAATTTTATCAGACGGTGAGGACGGCCGATGATCAACAAATTGTATTGCAGCCCGCGTCGGCTGCGGCAAGCAATTAAAGCAGCCCGTTGCAGTGCATGGGCCGCCATTGTGGTGACCATGTGGACGGTCGGACTGCCTTGCTCCGCGCGGGGCGCTGACGCGCCACAGTGGCTGCATGCAGTAGTGAACGCGCCGCTGCCGGCGCACGACGAAAAGACGGATGCGGTACTGTTGTACTCGGAAGACATCGTAAACGTGCAGGGAAACGGCAAGATCAAGAGTATCGAGCGGCGAGCCTACAAGATTCTGCGGCCTGGCGGACGCGAGCGCGGCACGGTGCTGGCGCATTACGATATGGAAACGAAGATTACCAACATACATGGATGGTGCATACCCGCTCAGGGAAAAGATTACGAAGTGAAAGACAAGGACGTGATTGAGACGGCGCTGTTTGGGGTTGCAAATGGAGAACTGGCCAGCGACCTGCGCACGAAAATAATGAAGATTCCGGCGGCGGATCCCGGGAACATCGTTGGCTACGAAATCGAGCACGAGGACCGGCCATATATTTTGCAGGATGAATGGGGATTCCAGGCGACGGACCCGGTACGAGAAGCGCGCTACACGCTGCAGTTACCCGCAGGGTGGGAATACAAGGCTGTGTTCTTGAACTTCGCGGAAGTGAAAGCGGCTTTGTCGGGAAACAATCAATGGCAGTGGGTGGTGAACAACGTGGATGCCATCCGGCCGGAGGATGACATGCCGCCCTGGTCGGCTGTCGCGGGGAAGATGATTGTGTCATTTTTCTCGCCGAGTGGTGGGCAGACCCGCGGATTTGAAAATTGGAACGACATGGGACTCTGGGAAGCGGGATTGGTGCGCGGGAGAAGGGATGCGTCGCCGGAAATAAAACAGAAGACGGCCGCGCTGACGAGCGCGGAGCCTAGCCCGGTTGGGAAGATGCGCGCGCTGGGGAGATTCGTCCAGGATGACATCCGGTACGTGGCGATTGAGTTGGGAATCGGCGGATGGCAGCCGCATGCGGCTAACGATATTTTTTCGCACCATTTCGGAGACTGCAAAGACAAAGCGACTCTGATGAGTGCGATGCTGAAGGAGATCGGCGTCGATTCGTACTACGTGGTGGTAAACACCAATCGGGGCACCGTCAATTCGAATACGCCTGCGGTGAACTGGTTTAACCATGTGATTCTGGCGATAAAACTACCGGATGGAGTAGACGATCCGGGCTTGAAGGCCGTCTTGCAAGACAAGAACTTAGGACGGTTACTGATCTTTGATCCCACAGATGAGTTGACACCGCTGGGCTACCTGCGCGGGCCGTTGCAGGCGAACTACGGTTTGCTGGTGACTGAGAGCGGCGGGGAGTTGATCGAACTGCCAAAGCTGGCTTCTTCGATGAATGGGATTCGCCGGATGGCTAAATTGACGCTGGCCCCGACGGGTACGCTGACGGGGGACGTGACCGAAATTCGGACGGGAGATCGCGGCGCGAACCAGCGTTACGCACTGCGGGCGGCGGCTACCGACAAAGATAAAATCAAGCCGATCGAAAGCATCCTGGCGAACTCGCTGGCGAATTACCGGCTCACAAAAGTCACCGTGGATAATTTCCTGCATAGCGATCAGCCTTTCATCTACAACTATTCGCTTGTCGCCGAGAACTACGCCAAGCCGGCGGGTAACCTGCTTTTGGTGCGGCCGCGAGTCGTCGGGATCAAAACCAGCGGATTGCTGGAAACCAAGGAGGCCAGGAAGTTTCCGGTGGAGTTCGACGGGCCCTCACTTGATTCGGATACATTTGAGATTGCGCTTCCCGCGGGCTACGAGGTGGATGATTTGCCGCCCCCGGTCCATGCGGAATACAGTTTTGCGACCTATGACAGCAAAACGGAAGCAAGAGGAAGCGTGCTGCGGTATACGAGAACGTTTGAAGTGAAGGAAACCAGCGTGCCGGTGAGCAAGGTCGAGGATTTGAAGAAGCTTTATCGAATCATCGCCGGAGACGAGCGGAATACGGCGGTTTTGAAGCCGGCGGGGAAGTAGGTAGGCGGGGTTCGATGCCGTTCCCAACCTGGACGGGGATTCCACAGAACAAGAAGTCGCCGTGCTACAAGTGATTGCTGCGATGCGCGCGCCAGTCGGGGACGGACCAGATTTGCGCGCTTTGTCCTAAAAGAAAAACCAGAAAACAGAGAGCGAAGACAGAGTGGCTGAGGCTGGCGCCGAAGTATTGCCAGGCGGGGGCGGTTGCGCCTGGGTAGTCGGACGAAAAGAGCAGAGTCAGCATGAAAACCAGGCCGCAGGCGCTGGCGGCGCGGACCAGGATGCCGAGTGTTAGCGCGATGCCGATGGCGAACTCACCGTAAGCAACGAGGAACGCGATGGGCGTGGCATGCGGAAGAACGAAGCCGCGGAGGACGGGCGCCATTAAGGGATATGCGCCGCCCTGCTCGAGAAAGCGGTTAATCCAGAATTGAAAGCCACCGTGAAGCGTGAATTGCGTTCCGAAGACTTTGTATTGCCCAAAGATAAGGAAGAAGAGGCCGACGCCGATGCGTAGGACGGCCAAGGCGCGCGAATTGGATTCATTGTTCGAGCTAATGGAGGCGATGGTTTGGGTCATCGGCTTGGAACTCAATAAGAACTTGCGATTAGGTGAGCTTGGCTCGGACGCGATCGCTTAGAGCTTTTCCATCGACGACTTTGCCTTCGAGGTGGGCTTTGGCGGCTTTGACAACCGCGCCCATTTGTTTCATGGAGTTGGCGCCGGTTTCGGTGATGGCTTTGGCGATGGCGGCGTCCATTTCGGCATCGCTGGCGCTGGCGGGGAGGTAGGACTCGAGGATCGCGAGTTCCTTGGTTTCTTTGTCGACGAGATCCTGGCGATTGCCTTTGCCGAACTGGTCGATGGACTCCTTGCGCTGCTTTACCAACGTTTGCAGGATCTGGATGGTTTCGGCTTCGTCGAGTGTGTGGATTTTTTCGGTTTCTTTGTACTTGATGGCGGATTTTACGCCCCGGAGGACGCTCAGGCGGAGTTCGTCTTTCGCGCGCATGGCGTCGGTCAGGTCTTTTTGGATTTTTTCGGCTAGAGTCATGCGAATCAATATAACAAAAAAAGAAAGGGATTTTACACGGAGGTCATGGAGACACGGAGTTCGCAGAGAAGATAGGAACTAGGATTTGACAGGGTTGGAGTGGCTCGCTACCGTTGATCGCTTGCTTTAGGCGGGTTTTGCCTGCCGGTGCGCTGAGTAAATCAAACCAAACGGGATGAGGGGCGATGAAAGTCATTGTTGCTGACAAAATTAGCGAACGCGGCGTGGAACTGCTGCGAAAGACCGGCTGGAATATCGTATTGCCGACAAAAGAGACCTTGCACGCGGAGATTGCTGACGCCGATGCGCTGATCGTCCGGAGCGCGACGAAGGTCACGGCGGAATTACTGGATCTGGCTCCGCGGCTACGGGCAGTAGGGCGCGCGGGCGTCGGTGTGGACAATATTGATCTGGACGCGGCTACCACGCGCGGAGTGCTGGTCATGAGCACGCCTGGGGGAAATGCCGTCAGCGTTGCAGAGCACACCTTTGCGCTGCTGCTAGCATTGGCCAGGCAGGTGCCCCGTTTGGACAAAGCCATGCACGAAGGCAAATGGGAGAAGTCGTCCGCAGCGGGCACCGAAGTTCGGGGCAAAACTCTTGGTTTGATTGGACTTGGCCGCATTGGAAGCGAAGTGGCGATACGCGCCGATGCTTTTGACATGCGAGTGCTGGGCTATGACCCCTACATTAGCGAGGCGGCTGCGAAGGAGGTCCAGGTCGAGCTTGTGCCTCTGGATAAGCTGCTGGCGGAGAGCGATTTCGTGTCGCTCCACACGGCGCTGAGCCCGGCAACGCAAAACCTGATCAACGCGGAGACTCTCGCCAAGATGAAGAAGGGCGCACGGATCATCAATGCGGCGCGAGGCGAACTCATTGATGAAGCTGCACTTACGGACGCCTTGAAAAGCGGCAGGCTCGCTGGGGTGGCGCTGGACGTGTTTGTCCACGAGCCTCCCAAGGATTCGCCGCTGCTGGGAATGGCGAATGTGATCGCGACCCCTCACGTGGCGGGGTCAACCGCCGAGGCGCAAGAAGAGGTTGGGACCCAGGTCGCTGTGCAGATAAAAGACTACTTGGCGGAGGGTCTGATTCGCAACGCCGTGAATCTGCCGGCTTTATCGGCGGACCAATACAGGCGGGTGCGTCCGTATCTCGCTCTGGCTCAGCGGCTTGGCTCGCTCGTTTCGCAAGCTGTGGCCGTTAGGCCGGCACGGATTCGGATTCGCTACGCGGGAGAAGTGGCGGAAGTAGGGACGCATCTTTTGCGCAGCGCGGTGCTGGCGGGGATGTTGAACGCGGTGCTCGACGAAAAGGTGAACGTAGTGAACGCGCCCGCAGTGGCTGCGGCTCGGGGACTGTCCGTCGAGGAAGAGACCCGGCGGCGGGAGCGTGGGTTCCCTAACACGTTGGAAGTAGCGGCTTTACCGGAGAAGACCGGGTCCGCCAAGGGCTTTTCGGCGGAAGGAACGGTCTTGCATGACGGTTCACCGCGCGTGCTTCAAATTGACGACATTCCTCTGGAAGCGGAACTGGCTGGGACGATGTTGTATCTGCGGAACCGGGACGAGCCCGGCGTGATTGGCCAGGTCGGTTCGACGTTGGGAAACTTGGGCGTAAACATCGCCACGTTCGCCTTGGGGCGACGGGACGAAAAGCAGGGGGCCGAGGCGGTCTCGCTGGTGCGGCTGGACGGCGAGGTGTCAGACTCTATCCTGGGTGCCATCCGCGGGATTCCGGCGATTACGGTAGCTCGGCTGCTGAATCTCGGTTAGCGAATAACACGACGACCGGGGCCATCTGGCCCCCCCTTAAAGGGTCGTCGATCCTCCACAGAGTAATGGTAAATGGATTACCTAAAGCGATTCCTCAAAGAATTCAAAAACCTGATAAATCCAATTCCAAAATTTAGATAAAGTAGATAAACAACTTTCCTTGACAGCGACCTACCATTTGGCCTAAAAGCTAGGTCAAAGTTTGTTGAGTCGAGTGGTGGGGAAGGTTGCCAGGGGTCGAAGTTTTCCTCCAGGTTGAGACCCAGCAAAGCGCCGCAGTGTTTTCGCGTCGGTTTGGCGCTACCCGCCAGCATACAAAATAATTCCGGGTTGGGGCGTGCGAAAGGAGCAGTCCATGAAGTGTTCTATTTCTATTTTGAAGCGCAATATTCTGATCTCGTCATTGGCAATGCTTTTCGCCATTACCTGCGCATGGGCGCAGACGGGAACGACGTCGGTCCGCGGCGTTGTGAGCGATAAGACCGGCGCGGCGATCGTTAACGCCAAAGTCACCCTCGTTAACTCCAGCCAGGGACTGAAACGCGAAACCACGACAAGCGGCACGGGTGAGTACGAGATCGTTGCCCTGCCGCCCGGAACCTACGCACTAAGCGTTGAACTAACCGGATTTCGCAAATTTGAGCAAAAGAATTTACAATTGCAAGTGAACCTGCCGGCCACGCAGAACGTGACGCTCGAAGTTGGCGCCACCACCGAGACCATTGAAGTTTCGGCTACAGCGGTAGCACTGAATACCACGGACGCCTCGCTCGGCAATGCTTTCAATGAAAACCAGGTAAAGGAGTTGCCGCTGGAAGGCCGAAACGTGCCCGACCTGCTCAGCTTGCAACCTGGCGTGGCATTCCCCAACAACCGGGATGACGATCCCAGTTACGATACGCGAAAGGGCGCGGTGAATGGCGCGCGAAGCGATCAAAGCAACGTCACCGTGGACGGCGTGCAGGTGAATGACGAAGGTGGCCATGCTTTCACGTCCGTGCTGCCGGTTACGCTGGATTCGGTCCAAGAGTTTCGCGTGACCACCTCGAACTACAATGCCGATCAGGGAAGCACATCCGGCGGGCAGGTGGCGATGGTGACCAAGAGCGGCACGAATGCCCTTCACGGCTCTGCGTACGAATACAACCGGAATACCTACACCAGCGCTAATGATTTTTTTGTGAAAAACGCCGAGATCCAAGACTGCCTAAACAACGGAACGGCCCTTAGCGATCCTTCGTGCAACAAGGCGCCGAAATTGATCCGGAACATTTTTGGCGGATCACTGGGAGGACCGATCAAGAAGGACCGGCTGTATTTGTTTGTGAACTATGAAGGAACGCGGCGCGCGGAAGCATCGAGCGAGACGAACGCCGTGCCTTCAGCGGCCATGAAAGACGGCATCATCCAATATGCCTGTGCTGACCCAACGCAGTGCCCGGGCGGGTCTGTGAGCGTGCCCAATTTTAATACCCCGAGTCAAACAGATACTTTCACGATCCCCGCGGGCTACAGGGCGCTTACGCCAACCCAAATTGCAAGCATGGATCCGCTGGGTATCGGTCCGAGCCAGGTCATGTTGAAATACCTGAATACCTTTCCGACTCCCAACTGCAACAACGCGGGAGACGGCTTCAATTACAGCTGCTTCAATTTCAGCGCCCCGATTTCAGACACCGCAAACGTGTACATTTCCAAGCTGGACTACAACATCACGCGAGATGCCCGGCATAGGATTTCGGTGACCGGCGCTTTGCGAAACGAGAGCACTGCTGGTACGCCGTTCTTGCCCGGGGAAGCCCCCTCGGAGACGACGGTCAACTTCAACAAGGGCCTGATCACCAACTATAGCGGCGTACTTTCCAGCACGCTGGTGAACAACTTCCGGTACGGCTACGTGCGGGAGAGTGTTGGAATCAACGGAAACTCAAACCAGGATTGGAATTTCTTCAGGGGGCTGAATGACCAGACAGGTGCGGTCACGCGGACGCATAGCTTCCAGCGGCCGATCCACAGTTTTGCGGACGATCTGTCCTGGATTCACGGGAAGCACACCTTCCAATTCGGAACGCAGATTGCCATCATCAGGACGCCGAGTGTTAGCTACCAAGCATCCTTCAGCGACGGCAGCGCCAACGCCTCATGGACGACCCTCTCTGGGTACGCCCAGAAGAAGTCCCCACTGAACCCTGCTTACACCTGCACTAGCTCCAGCTCCAACTCTTGCGCACCGAATGGATCGCCGTTTGTCGATCCCAGCTTTGCCAATTCATACGATTTCCCCTTGCAGGCACTCATGGGAATGATCACGGAAGTGGATGCGCAATATAACTTTAATCGGGACGGAAGCGCCCTACCCGAGGGCTCTGCCATTCGCCGGGACTACGGGATCGATGGTTATGAATTCTATGGCCAGGACACCTGGAAGGTAACTCCGACGTTCACGGTGACTCTAGGCCTCCGGTGGTCCCTCTTCTCGCCGCCGTGGGAAATTAACAAGCTTCAGGTGTCCCCCACTATCAACCTTGACGATTGGTACCATCTCCGGGCCAACGAGGCCAACAACGGGATAGCCTCCAACAATGACCCCCCAATCGCTTTTGACTGGTCTGGTCCGGCGAACGGGAAACCCAATTACTACCCCTGGGACAAGAAAGATTTCGGCCCGCGAGTTGCGCTGGCTTGGGCGCCCAGACCTTCCGGCGGACTTTTCCATAGTCTGTTCGGAGAAGGCAAAACCGCGATCCGCGCCGGCTTCGGAATGGTCTATGACCGTTTTGGACAGGGCATTGCCGATGACTTCAGCCAGAACGGCTCGTTCGGACTTTCCAGCCTGCTATCGAATCCAGCGGGATTCCTGTCACCTTATAACGCTCCGCGCCTGACGGACGTCAATACGATTCCCACACATGATCTCAACGGCAACCAGATCTTTCTGCAGGCTCCCCCGGCGGTCTTTCCGCAAACGTATCCTAGCGGAAATTTCGCGATCGCCCACAGTCTCGATTCCAACCTGAAAACCCCCTACGCATACACGCTCGACTTATCCGTAGCCCGCGAACTGAAGGGTGGATTTACCCTGGAGGTCGCCTATGTGGGCCGGTTAGCCCACCGCCTCCTGACTCAGCTTGATCCGGCAACACCGCTGGACTTAAAGGACCCGAAGACAGGGGTGGATTATTTCACGGCGCTGACCGCCTTGGCCAAAATATATCGTACGGGAGAACAGACGCAGAATTTCAGCGCTTCGCAGGTGAGCCCACAAGTGGCGCAGTACTGGGCGGACATACTTTCCCCGCTGCAGGCCGGAGGAGGCTATGCCGTTGGATCATGCGTCGGGACTGACAAGATGGGCAACCCGTTGCAAACTTCTACGACCAGTCCGGTTGTGGCGGCCTATGACCTCTTCTGCGGTAACAATCTGAACGAGACAACGGGCCTTCTCAACCTGGATTACAGCGGGATTCCGGATTCGACTAACGATAAACTATGTGGCACGACGGGTCACCCCGCCTGTGTGAGCTATCTCCCACGTGGGGGCCAATATACCTTTTACAACCCACAATACGCGACGCTATACGTTTGGAAGACGATGGGCACTTCCAATTACAACGCGCTGCAGGCAGACCTAAAGCACAAGCTAACGCATGGAGTGCAATTCGACTTCAACTACACCTTCTCTAAGTCCATCGATCTGTCTTCGGACGCAGAGCGCGTTGGTACAATTGGTGGCACAGGAGCGCAGGTGCTAAACGCCTGGAGTCCGTACCAATTCCGGGGAGTATCCGACTTCGACGCCACCCACCAGATCACAGCAAACTGGATCGTGGATCTGCCGTTTGGGCGTGGCCGTGCCATAGGCCAGAACGTGAACAAGGGTGTTGACGCGTTCATTGGCGGGTGGCAGCTCTCTGGACTCGGCCGATGGACGAGCGGTTTCCCCTTCAGCGTGGGAAACGGATACCAATGGCCAACGGATTGGGACCTGTCAGGTAACGGAATACAGACGGGGGCGGCTAAGACTGGCACATACTACGATCCGAACAACGAAGGAGCGGTCAACATCTTCTCTAACCTGGCTGGTGCGGCGGGTTCTTTCCGCGAGCCATTTCCCGGAGAAGCGGGACAGCGGAATACTCTGCGCGGGCCGGGCTTCTTCACCGTCGATATGGATCTGGCGAAACGCTGGAAGATGCCATGGTCTGAGGCACACAGCATTCAGTTGCGTTGGGGCGTCTACAACGTGACGAACTCGAAGCGCTTTGATCCGCTCAGCATCAACGGCTCGCTTGACGTGTATGGCTCGACGTTTGGAGACTTTACGCGGCTCTCAACCAAGCCTCGCGTAATGGAATTCGCCTTGCGCTACGAGTTCTAACTTCTACGCACAACCTTCAAAAAGCCTCCGGGAGGCGAAAGTTTCCCGGCGGTTTTGCTTTTGTGGCTAGAATCGAGTGGAAGCAGTGATTCCGCAACCGACCTTTTTCCTCGCTCGTAATTATTTGATTCCGTTCCAGTTTTGACCTCATCCTGACTCCTGAGCAAATTCGCATTCGATTTTGATGCTTGACATCGGTGCTGATCTGAGATAATAAATATATATCAGACAAGGAGGCCCTTGTATGCCCCATCCCTCCGCCCCGCAACGTAATTTCCGCTCTCGCCTGTCCCAGTTAGTCCATCAAGCTTTGTTTTTACGCGGAACCCTTTCCGTGCGCAGTCGCCAGTGCGGCAAGCCTAATTGTCGTTGTGTCCGGGGCCAACTTCACGCCTCCTTGTATCTGGTGCAGAGCCACGGAGGGAAGTTGCGTCAGCTGGCTATTCCCCGGGCCTGGGAAGATCGGGTTCGAGAGGCGGTACACAACTACCAGCGCATGCAGGAACTCATCGAAGAGATTTCTGAACTGCAGTGGAAACAATTGCGGAAAGACAAGGCACGATAATAAGAGGTGCGCGATCCTGCGTCGGCTGATCGGGTACGCGGAGAAGATCTTCGGCTTAACGGATAGCCTGCTGAAGAACGTCGCCGATCGGCGGCTTGCGCCGCGCATTCCCACGATGGTGGGACTGAAAACCACCCTGGTCATGTTCTGGGCGCAACTGGGAAGCCTCCATGCGGTAGAGACCGTTTCTGGGGCTCGTTTCTGGCCACGCTGGCTGGGCCAGTCCTTGTGCAGTATCGATACCATTGGACGTATTCACGCCCAGCTCAGGGCTGCCGATCTGCGCCAGGGCCTGCACCAGGTTTACGAGCGGCTAAAGCGCAACAAAGCGCTCCCTCTCAATCTCGGGCATGATGTGGCGGTGCTGGATGGCCATGAGAGTCACGCCAGTTATCGGCGCCACTGCTCAGGTTGTTTGCAGAGGACCATCCATGGCGCGCCGGGCGATCAGATCCAGTACTATCATCGCCACGTCACGCTGATGCTGCTCCCCGGGTCCCCGCCGGGGCACGCGCCTCTGCGCTTGTTGCTGGATGCCGAACCGCAACGGCCTGGAGAGGATGAAGTCGCCACCGCCTTGCGATTGCTAGAACGGGTTCTGGTGGATTATCCCCGAGCCTTCGACCTAGTGCTGGCTGACGCTCTTTACGCCAAGGCCCCCTTCTTTAATTTTCTGTTGGCCGCTGGCAAACATGTTTTGGTGGTGCTCAAAGAGGAGCGCCGCGATCTCTATCAAGACGTGCACGGTCTGATGGCGCTGACACCGTCACGCCCGGGTTGTTATCGAACCCGTTCGTGTCGATGGTGGGATTTTTCTGATTTGCGTTCTTGGCCTCAGGTGCAAACACATGTACGGGTCATCCGTTCGGAGGAAACCTATGCGGTACGTCGTCAACTGACGAAAGAGGTGGAGCAGCAGACCAGTGACTGGATCTGGGTGACGACCTTGCCGACCGCGCAGCTGCGCACGGAGTGGGCGGTGCAGCTCGGGCACCAGCGCTGGGACATCGAAAACCACGGATTTAAAGAGTTGGTTCAGGGTTGGCACGCCGATCATGTCTACAAACACGACGCCCAGGCCATTCAGGCTTTCTTACTGATGACCATGCTCGCCTATAACCTTTATCACGCGTTTTTACTTCTGAACCTAAAGCCGCAAATCCGGATGCGCAAACCACAGGGGTTCTGGATGCACCTGATCGCTGCGGAGCTCTACGCTGAGGCGGGTCGCTTCTTCGAGGGTCCCTCCCCATAACCGCCACTCGTCGTTGATGGGCATTTCTTTTCACAGCCGCTCGCCCCACATCGCCAGAGGCGTCTCTCCCCCACTGCCAGGGACGAGCCGCAGAGGCGGATTCGCTCCTCCCGCAGCACCGCGAAGCTGGTAGACCTCGCCAATTTCACCCAACTTGCTTAATTTGGAACGGCCTAGTTGATTTCTTAGCTCTGGTTGCGGAACCATTGGAGTGGAAGGGTAGCGGTTGCAGAGTGCAGCAATCCCGGGTAAACTCGTAGTAAGCATGAAATAAAATTCGGGGCGTAGCGCAGCCTGGCTAGCGCGCCTGGTTCGGGACCAGGAGGTCGATGGTTCAAATCCATTCGCCCCGACCACTTCTTTTAGAATCAACGATTTATATCACACCATAGTGACACGAAAATCTAAAGAGCGCCTGGTCCGAGGCCAGAAGGTCGACGGTCCAAATCCATTTGCCCCGATCATTATTTCCCCTCGTGATTCAATACTATAAGCGGCGCATTGCATTTAGACTTCTGGCCCGGATTTGGGTACAACAGGTACAACTGAGGTTTTTGGTCGAAAAGTAAAATCTACTTGCCCCTTTTAAATACCAGATGCGCCTTCCCGCGACGCTCGCCCTTGTTTCATCATCCACGACGATGAACTTGTCCTTCGGGCTCCGGCCCGTATATTCGCCGGTCAAGGCAACAAAGCAACGTTGGATGCGATCATGCCCTCTCCTCTGCGCTCCGCGACCGCGCGTAGAGTCTCGGCAGGGCTGTTCTTAGGGCACTTCGCGGAGTTTTCGAGGAGCGTGTGAAAGGGCAGAAGGTTCGACGATAAGCTAGTGGCCATATAGGTCCTCTCTAACGGGAACGAGTTGAATCTTCCGCCGGACCCGGACGACAGCTGAGTTTCATCATGTGATTTCCTTGTAGGCAGACTCGGGTTCTGGCAGCGCCGATTCGGGCCCCGGTTCCAGCACGTCCGTGCTCCTTCGGCCCCAAACCGTTCCCACAGGATGATGTTTCGAGGCTTCCGGGTAGACTGCCCGGGCGCGGTTCAGCGCTTCCGCGATGCTATTGCACATATTCTCGGATCCAATGTGGTGTTGAAACTCAGCCTGATGCATGAGTCTCCAAGGTTGTTCCCTGGCTCCGCAGAGAATGAGTTCTCGCCCCGACTCGTGCACCTGATCCGCCAAGTTCTCCAATGCCTGGAGGCCGGTGGAATCGATCGCTGTCATGTTGCGCAATCTTAGAATCAGGATCGGGGGCAGGCTGGCTAGTCGAGATGCAATCTCTTCGATCTTGTCGGTCGCTCCAAACAGGAAAGGTCCATGAATTCTGAAGATGGCGACGTAAGCGGGGATTGCTTTGTGTTGCAAGATGTGAACATGTCCCTCGCGGACGTACTCTTCGGTTACCTCCGAAACCGTGGTGGTTTGTGTCACCTTCTTAATAAAAACCAGCACAGCGAGAATCATACCTGCTTCGACGGCCACGGTTAGATCGGCGAACACCGTCAATAAAAACGTAACCAGCCAAGTGGCAATCTCCAATCGGGAGAGCTTTAAGAGTTCTGGGATTTCTCTCCACTCACCCATGTTATAAGAAACGACCATGAGAATTGCAGCCAAGACCGACAAGGGAATGAATCTTGCCAGCGGAGCGGCGAATACCACGATAGCCAGGAGAGTCAAGGCATGAATCATTCCCGATACAGGGGTTTTCGCCCCGGAACGGATGTTGGTCGCGGTTCTCGCGATGGCGCCAGTCGCGGGAAGTCCACTGAACAGCGGAGAAAGAATATTTGCAACCCCTTGTCCCACAAGCTCCACATTGGGGTTGTGCTTGTCGCCGCTCATGCGGTCGGAGACAACCGCGGACATCAGGGATTCGATCGCCCCGAGCATGGCGACGGTGATGGCCGGGGAAATCAGGGGCCGGATCAAGTCCAACCGGAAATGAGGGATTCTCAGGGTCGGCAGCCCGGCGGGAATGCCACCAAAGCGACTGCCAATCGTCTCGACTGGCAATTTGAGCAGCACTACTGCAGCCGTACCGAGGAACAGGGCTACGATGTAGCCTGGAACCCGTTTTACGTAACGCATGAATACGATGATGACACCCAGAGCCGCAACCGCGAGCCCTGTCTCCAAAGGTGAGAACGAAGAGAAATTGCGCGCGATGGTCTGGAGGCGACCGAGAAAATCGCCAGGAACCTTGTCGATTTTTAGCCCAAAGAAGTCCTTGATCTGAGTGCTCGCGATAATCACCGCGATACCGTTCGTAAAACCGACGACGACCGGGCGCGGTATGAATTTCACCGCAGTGCCCAAACCCGTTGCGCCGAGAATCAACAGGAGGACACCGGCCATCATGGTGCACATGAAGAGTCCCTCTACGCCGTGTCTGGCGACGATGCCAAAAACGACGACAACGAACGCGCCGGTCGGACCGCCGATTTGTGTCTTCGACCCGCCCAGAGCCGAAATTGCAAAGCCTGCGACGATCGCGCAGTACAGACCGTCCTGGGGAGGAACACCCGAAGCGATCGCGAAGGCCATCGCCAGAGGCAGGGCGACGAGCCCAACGGTTATACCCGCCATGAGATCGGCCACGAACAAGCGCTTCGTGTAGGACTTGAGACACAGAATGGATTTAGGGAGCCAGTTATTCATTATGTTTTTGTATCGTCCGTTCTTCGAGATTCTGGATGTGTTGGCCGTCCGAGCAAACTGTTTGAAGTTCTCTAATCTCAACTCAGGTTTTTCGATTTTGCCTCAGTTCGAACTCCCCGTGGGTTCAGCCAGGTATAGACGCACGCTCCGATTTTGCCGTTGGCACTCCGTTGCGCCGGCACGGCAGGGGCCGGATTGATTTTCCCAGCCCTTAGTGCCCACGATTTGATCGGCCCGCGTACCAAAACCCAACAAACACTGCCGCGCTGCTTCCGAACGGCGTTCCGCAAGCGCGGCAGTACACGCCTCCGAACCAGAGTCGTCACAATAACCGACAATAAGAACACGATCTCCCGGGTGATGACCCAACCATGCTGCCGCTGATTCCAGAGACCTTTTGTCGCTGATCGTCAACTGAACGCTGTTCGGGGCGAACAGTAAACGGGCTTTGGAAAGGGTGGCCTCCTCCAATGTCTGCGCAGTGGAGCGTGCACCCTTCTCTGGCGTGCTCGCTCGATTGACGTCGCCGGTGCTCGATTGCTCGCTGCAATGCACTTCGACGAAAACTGCATTCGGTGCTCCGCTAGCCTCCGCTGCCACCCCGACGATCGTTTGGTGAAACTGTGTTTGCTGCGCTCCGAACGCTGAACCTCTGCCGAACAGGCACAAAACCGTGAGTGAATTCAGAAGGTTCTTCGTAAACCTCATAAAAGTGCAAGCGCCACACGAATTACTCTTCTCCTCGTGCTCTCGAAATTGACTTAACATTCCGCACGCCGCTTCTTGGCTGCTGCCTGATTGTCCAGGGTCTGCACGGCTGAATCGTGCGCCGACAGAGGAGAATTGCTTTCTTGGTTGGTTGTCGGTGCTTGGTGTGCTTGGCCGTTAGTCCCCGAACATGCCTGGGTTTGGTCTGTGCCGCCTTCGTTTTCTAGAGCTGTTTTCAATTCCAAAGCGAGGCGACTCAGGCGCACCATGAGCGCTTTGAGATAAGGATTGTGCATCCTCTTTTCTTCCTGGATAGCCTTTTCGGCCAGCACAGTCAGAACCCCGGGCTCTATTGACTGAAATTCCATTTTGCGTCGACGCCCGTGCTATTCCTCGGCTCGCTGAATCAGAGGTTTGATTATGGCAGCCTGTCTTCTTTGCCCCCGGTCCAGCTCCTCGTACTCCACCCAGTCCCCGATGGAAAGCTCGTGGGGATCCAAACCCATATGTGCGGATTCGTCAAACGCAACCAGGCACCCGTCTTCACCCAGGATGTAGCCGGGACGCCGATTTCTAACCAATTGGGTGATCGATCCTCTCGCCATCATTTCTTGCTCCTAAGCTCGCTGCGAATCTCGGGCTCATCGCATCAGGGAGATTTCCGGGCCGTTCAGGCAACCGCCGACGGGAAGCTCAACTCTCACTGGCGGCCCGCAAACGCTCATTCCCAAAGTGTTCCTCGTATTCCACCGCATTCCCGATCGAAAGCGCTCGGATGTCCATTCCTTCTAGTGAAGAGAGATCGAAGTACGCCTCGCAACCGTCTTCACCAAGGATGAACCCGCAGCCCAGCTTCCTGTTCAGCCGCGTGATCGAACCACGCATTTCAGCTCCTTTGCTTCGAATTGCGGGAGGACTTCGCTCTCGCTTCAACCCTTTTCCTGGCACGTCTTTGCTGCCCGCTTCGCTTTAGTCGTGGCCAGCGATTCTTTCCATCGGCAATGGACGCACTTCTATGGCCTCTTTGCCAAGCCAACCGTCCTGAACCTGATAGCTGACTCTCTGGCCGGAGGAAAGCGCATAGAACTCAATTCCACTCAAGGCTGATTTTCGGAAAGTTACTTGTGCTCCGTCATCGCCACGAATCATGCCTTTCTCCTGGTTTCGATAGACGTGCCAGATCGCTCCCTTCATCCTTCTAACTCCTGTTCCCCCCAAATCAGCAAACTTCATTTCCTTTTCGCTCGCCCGGAGAATGGGCCGTCTGCTTTCGCGCAGCTAACCCAGCGCACCCAGAAAGCGCGGGGCCTCTCCTCTAGGCCCAAGGACTCGCGGAGTTACACGACCCCGCTCCCACCGGCTCTTGCCGAAATTACGCTTTCCGCATCCTCGGTCGTTTCGGTCGGGCCCCCGACCGCGGGCTGCACATTAATGCCAGTGGGAAGTTTCGCGCCTATAGCGAAAAAGATTCCGTAGGACACTTTTAGGCCAAGGCTAAGCTCAACGTAGCTGAGGCCCACGACCAGCGATTCCTCGTTGAAGGTCACGTCGTACCCGTCGTCTCCGTGAATGATCCCCGTTCTTCGCGAATGAAAGAGCTGCACAATCTCCCCGCGCAAGCCCTCCCTCTGCATCAATTCCCTGACTCTGATACGCCTCTTCATAGGCCCTCCGCGGAAAGAGCGGGAGCAACTGCCCTCACTCCAGCTGATTCGAGTCCGCCGTTGCTTTTTTCATTTCCAGCTTCTGCCGGGATCACAGGCGGCCGTGGTGGCCTACGATGCTCAAATTCGAGCGCACCGGCTATCAGTTCGTTGAGTGCGGAGTCCACCAGTCGTGCGGTGCTCGTGTTTGCGTTTCCTGTCATCATGAGTTGCCGCGTCCGGAGCGAGACCAAGGCGCACAGGAGGAAGGGATTGGATATCTGTTTCTCCGCTTCCGCAAGGAGCCTCGACCGCGCGCTCATTTGTTTAACCCTCGTTCGACTCCTGCGCCGGCATTCGCCGCACATGGAAAACCAGACTCCTCTTGAACCACAGGAACCACGGGATCGCGAGACTCTCCACTGCCAAACGGCTCGGCCAAGTTTCCGTGTTGGAGCGAGCCACGCGGTCAGCCCACGGGCCCAACAACTTTTCAGCCGATCTGGCTAAGAGATGGCCAGCAGCTCCACACAATGCACACAGCAACAATCCGCTGGCGAGATCAACTCCCCGGAAAAGGCTTAGCGCGGAAAACCCTCCAGCAATTAACCATAACGCAAGCAGAAACTGCATCGTCTTGCAGCCGGTCGCAGCTTCCTTCGCGGAGGGTTTTTGGCACATAGCTCGCCTAGCAGACTGTGATGCCCACTGAATCTGAGTCTCGTTAAAGGTGGCTCCTATTAAGAAAAAACCGTCACGGGTCGCGCAACCATCAATTTTGGCGAGCGAGTCTCCAGACTCTCGAAGCAGACCTTGCGTCCGATGGAGCCAGAAGTGGTTCGCGCGTACCTTGCGGCTCAAAAGGAATTCCAGAGCTTCCCAAGGAACCGTAAAGAAGAGAGGAGATGGGTCGGCAAACTGTTGCTGGAGGAGGACGAGTCCTGCGCCGGTCACTGCCATCGGGAACGCTCGCCACAGCATGGAAGCCGCCAAAAGAACAACTAATCCTCCAACAAACGGGAACTCCCCAGGGGTTACGCTCTTGATGTTTCGCAAGCGATCAAGCCGGGAGATCAGCCAAATGCGCCAGGTTGGCGAGCCACGCGAATGCCAACTCCTTGTTGCCATAACCTAATCTTTCGTCGCGCTCGTGTGTGCCAGCCAGCGTTCTTCCACGCAAGCGAAAGCCTCTTGCAAATCTATTTTGTCTTTGCGTGCCCACCGAAGGGCGGCACGTAAGCAGTGCGCTTGGCGGGAAGAAAAGAAAGACCTACCGTCCTTAACGGTTGGTTGCAGTAAGCCTTTCGTCTGGAGTTCCGCGATCGTGGCTTCCGCGATTCCCAAGGTCTGGGCTAGTTGCTGGGAAGTGTAGTAATCCGGCATGTTTATCGCTCTCCCCGCCCACATTCTGCAAAAAACTTGGCAGCCGCAAGATGCGCCGGCATCTGCGAATATTCGCAGCTGCTGGGCAAATTTTTTTTCCCCACTAGGTCGCTTCTATCTCCTGAAGCATGTCTCGTACGCCCACGAGATGGTTGTTGAAAATCTCTTTGGCCACGTCAAGGAGCCGGAACAGAGTTGTGTCGGAGACGGAGTAATACACATTGCTCCCCGCTTTGCGTCCGATCACGATGTTGCGCATTCGCAGAATCGCAAGCTGCTGCGAAACGTTTGCGGGCTCAATTTTCAGAATTTCGCTGAGTTCATTGACCCCCTTCTCACCGTCACGGAGGCAATCGAGGATCCGGATGCGGATCGGGTGGGCGAGGGCTTTGAAGAACTCAGACTTGAAGTTGGCAAGCTGGTGTGGCATGCTCATCCTTGCTTACATGCATACTGTAATCTGCGAAGTTCGCTATGTCAAGTGCTACCCTCTTTCCTGTCAGTTCGTTAGACGCTAATAGCGGCGACACGCCCTAGTGGGGTAGCGGGAGGCGCTCATGTTTGGCCGACCCAAGTTTTCTTTGTTTCGACCTTGGGCAGAGCCTTCATCTTCGAAGAAGACAAATGGCGACAGGCTCGTTTTGCTACCTTTGACCGCTAGTGACGCAAGCGATGAACGAAAGGCCAACATTAAGCGCGCGTGGTTTTTCGCGACGGTCGCCGTCTTATTTGTTCTGGTGAATGAGCTTGGTCATGTAAGAAATGCGTCCGATTCGAACTCCGGACCGGCTTCCGCAGCATCGGTGAGCTTGACACTAACTCGTCTGGAGGGGGCGCGAGACCGAGCCGAGTTCTCCGTTCGGTTCCGGCTGAACAACAGGGGGAAGTATTCCATCTTCTATCCAATGCGCGCAGGGGTAAATGTTCCGCTCGGACAGATTGTCACGCGGAGTCTCCCATCATCGGAGTGGATCAGTCTGTCCACTCCCTCGGAACATCCGGTCTCCAATGTCCCGGAATTCAAGGAGACGACTCTCATGTGGATTGAGATGCCGCCGGGCGGTTGGGTTGACGGTGAATTTCATGATCCTGGCGAATCTCCCGGCGAGCATGCCTATGTGATCTACGTGAAGCTAGCGCGGGATGCCAATGGGAGCAGGATTATCTCACAGCCATATGCCTCTCCCGCCAACTAGTCAACGGACCGCCCCCCTGCAATTCCGCTCCGTGAGCTAAACACCGATATTCATGGTTAACTTTTGGAATTTTGCGCGGAGGAGCGGAAAAGGCAGCGAGAAGTCACAAAGGGAAAATGACGCAGTTCAAAGACATCGCCACCGCAACGGAAGATCGCACCGAAAACTGTGGGACGATTTTATTCGAAAGCTCTATCATCTGGTTATGATAAGCAAGTCATGAACACGCTTCCGGTTGGTGCGACGGTCACGCTGAGTGTTGCCCTGTACTCGGCTGGCGCGCTTCTTTCTCTCGCAAGTTGGCGAAAGCCTGCGCTCTGTCGTTGCATCTGTTGCGGCAGCGCCTTGGCAGGCGCGATCTTCGGCGGCCTCGCCGCAGTATTCGGGATTCTTCAAGGCACACCGGTTCGCTGGTCGGTTTCCTCAGGAATTCCACTGTTTTCCTACAGCTTCGACTACGACGCCCTGGCTGGCTTCTTCAACTTAACCCTGGCCATCCTCGCCGGTGCAGTTTCCCTCTACTCATTTGGCTATTTAAAAGAATTCGAGGGTAAGAGGAACATCGGCTTCTTCGGCTTCTTATTCCATCTCTTGCTTCTCAGCTTGACGATCGTTTTTACTGCTGCCAATGCTTTCCTCTTCCTGATCGGGTGGGAAGTGATGGCGCTTGCTGCCTACGGGCTGGTCGCGTTTTACCACGAAGATGGGGAGACCCGGCGAGCCGGGTTGCTGTACGTCGTCATGGCGCACATCGACGCCGGGTGCCTACTCCTCGGTTTCGCTCTATTGATGAAGGTCAGCGGCAGCGCGGACTTTGCGAGCTTCCGCACCGCCGCCGTGCATTTGTCTAGCAGTCAGCAGGCCACCGCGTTTGTGCTGTTCTTCCTGGGCTTTGGCATCAAGGCGGGTGTTATTCCGTTCCATATCTGGCTTCCCGCAGCTCACCCCGTTGCCCCCAGCAATATCTCGGCTCTCCTTTCGGGCATAGTGCTCAAAGCAGGCATCTATGGGATGGCCCGCATTTTCCTGGACGGACTGGGGGTGCTGCCATCTTGGGCCGGTTTGCTGGTACTCATCGTGGGCGTGGCCTCCGCCGTTCTCGGTGTCTTGTACGCGTTGATGGAGCATGACCTCAAACGGCTCTTGGCCTACCACAGTATTGAGAATATTGGGATCATCCTCATCGGCCTCGGCGCGGCGCTGGTCTTCCGCGTTGCGGGACATCCGCAACTCGCCGCGGTAGCACTGATCGCCGCGCTGTTTCACACTCTGAATCACGCCATCTTCAAGTGTCTTTTGTTCCTGGGCGCCGGGTCTGTACTGCATTCGACGAGATCACGAAATATGGAGCAACTGGGTGGCCTGATCCGTCCCATGCCGGTCACAGCCTTCTGTTTTCTGATCGGGGCCGTCGCCATTTCTGGCCTTCCGCCACTCAACGGATTTGTCAGCGAGTGGCTCACCTACCAGAGTCTCTTGGCTGGATTCGGGGTGACCGGAGGCCTAACGCGAATCCTGTTCCCGCTCGCTGGATCGATGCTCGCGCTGACAGGAGCCTTGGCTGCGGCTTGTTTTGTGAAAGCATTCGCGATTACGTTCCTCGCTCTGCCGCGCAGCGATGAGTCCCGCGGCGCTCACGAAGCCCCTCGCTCCATGCTCGTTGGCATGAGTTGCCTAACGGTGGCTTGCCTGTCCCTGGGCTTGGGCGCTACCTGGTTTCTCCATGTATTCGATGCTCTGACCGAGCAACTGCTCGCATCAAGAGTCGGCACGAATCTGATCACTGCGCACGGATGGGTGCTCTCCGCAGGAACACCTCATGGCGGTTTGGTATCCACCTCTGTCATTGCGATTGCACTTCTGTTCCTGCTGATTCCTGCTGTTCTCCTCGTGTCGATTGCGGGTAGGCGGTTCGCGAGCAGGCGGGGACCCGCGTGGGACTGCGGCTTGGCCGGCCTCTCGGAAGAGAATGAGTACACGGCGACCGGCTTCTCAAAAGCATTGCGGATGATCTTTTCCGTGCTGTACCAGCCGCGCCGTGAGATTCAAGCTGTTTTCGATGTATCCCCGTATTTTCCGAAAGCGATCCGTTTCGAGAGTGAGATCGAGCCGACGTTCGAGAAACGACTTTATGAACCACTCAAAGATCTCCTGCTACGCTTCGCGACCAGAATGCGAGCTATCCAGGCCGGGAGCATTCATGCCTATTTGGCATACATCTTTATAACCCTGGTCTTGCTTTTGCTCTTTGGGGTTCGTCCATGACCAGCCTGCTGGCGAAAGCAAGTCTGCAATTGGTTTTGGTGTTGCTCGTTGCTCCGCTCCTCAGCGGCATCATCAAGACCCTGAAGGCCAGGCTGCAAACACGTCGCGGTCCGAACGTCCTGCAATTCTACCGTGACATCTTCAAGTTGTTTCGCAAAGGGATGGTCATTCCGGACACTGCGTCGTGGATTTTCTCAGCGACTCCCTACATCGTCTTTGTGACGGCGACTCTTGTCGGACTCATGATTCCGATGGCCGCGACAGACGCGCCGCTAAGCCTTTTCGGCGGTGTTCTCGCGGTCGTTTATCTTTTGGCGCTCGGGCGTTTTTTCCTTGCTCTTGGCGGGCTCGACACAGGCAGCTCGTTCGGCGGGCTGGGTAGCAGCCGGGAAATGACGATTTCTGCGATCGCCGAGCCTGCCATGATGCTCGCGATTTTCACGGTGGCCTTGGCTGCAAGTTCCACAAACCTAAGTGAAATGGCCAAAGTCGCCGTGAGCCAAAGCTGGAAGTTTCTGGCGCCGTCGCAGATGCTGGCGTTTGCCGCGCTGTTTATCGTGCTGATTGCGGAAACGGGCCGCATCCCTGTTGACAACCCGGCAACACACCTCGAACTAACCATGATTCACGAAGCTATGATCCTGGAGTATTCCGGACCCTACCTTGCTTTGATCGAATATGGCGCTTCCATCAAGCAACTCGTTCTTATGACCCTGGTGGTCAACACGTTCTTCCCGTTTGGTTTGAGTTCCGACTGGACGCTCCGAGGACTTGGTCTGGGTCTAGTTTTTTACCTTATCAAGATGCTTCTGCTGGCGTGTCTGATCGTTCTGGTGGAAACCACCAACGCGAAATTGCGGCTCTTTCGAGTGCCGGAATTGCTTATGGTTTCTTTCATCTTTGGGGCGCTCGCGCTCATTTCTACATTCCTATTTTGAGGCTTTGCGTGACCTTTCTCCAAGATCCCGAGTTCGGCGACAGAATCATCACTCTGATGGCAGCACTGGTCCTCGTTCTGCAGATCGCCGCGGTTGGGCAGCGCTGGCTGGTTTCGAGCATTCGCATCTTCGCAGTGCAGTCGTTCCTCTTGGCGGCAATTGCCGGCATCATCGCGTACTTCAACCACGCCAGTCATATATATGTCGCCGCCTTGCTGACTCTCATCTTGAAGGCGAGCTTGCTTCCTTGGTTGCTGGAACGTCTCGTAAAGAGAATCGAGATCCGGCGGGAGATTGAACCGCTGATCAACGCTCCGCTGTCCATTCTCATCTCGGGTTGCCTGACTCTGGTGGGCTACGTCGTCGCGCAGTCCTTTTACCATCCAGAGGAGACCTCTGTCCGAGCAGCACTCGGGCACAACACGCTCGCGGTCGCGATCGCACTGTTCCTGATTGGTTTCTTCACCATGCTGAATCGCCGCAAGGCATTAACGCAGGTCCTCGGGCTGCTTTCCCTTGAGAATGGACTCTTCCTGGCAGCGATCTCGTTGACCTACGGAATGCCGTTGATCGTTGAACTCGGTATTTTTTTTGATGTTCTTGTCGCGGTCATGATTCTTGGCATTCTCGTCTTCCGAATCCGCGAGGCGTTCGATTCGATGGATGTCAGCAAGCTTCGGAAGTTGCGAGAGTAGACAAGCGTATGATTTTGCTCTGGCTCCTAATCGTTCCTCTTGCCGCCAGTCCTCTGGCCTTCTTCCTGCGAAGACGGCACCTTATGGAGGCGGTCAATCTCGCGGCCTTCGCCGTTCTGCTGTGTTTGGCCGCCGCGCTGGGCGTTCGGGTACTTCGGAGTGGCCCCGTTTCAGTTTGGGATGGTTTCTTTTGCGCGGACGCTTTGAGTGCATTGGTCGTTCTCTTGTCCGCTTTTGTGGCCCTAGTATGTTCGATCTATGCTGTTGGCTATTTTCGTCACGACGAGAGTAACGGAGTTTTCCAGGAGGGCGAAGAACTGGGCGGCGGGCGCGCCGTTAATAAACTGCGAGAATACTACGCGCTTACGCCTCTGTTTGTTTTTTCCATGATTCTCGTCGCTCTTGCCAACAATCTCGGAATACTCTGGGTAGCGATCGAGGGAACCACATTGGCGTCCGTGTTCCTGGTTATGTTCTACGGGCGTGAAACGTCTCTCGAAGCTGCATGGAAGTACGCGATCATCGGCGGCGTTGGCCTTTCCATGGCCCTGTTCGGCACGATTCTGACCTACTATTCCGCTCATCAAGCCCTCGGAACGGACACGCTGGCGGGTTTGAATTGGTCAGTCCTCGTCGGAAACGCCTCTCAGTTTGATAAGCCGACCATGCGGCTGGCCTTCATTTTGATTCTGCTGGGGTACGGAACGAAAGCCGGCATCGCTCCCATGCATACGTGGAAGCCGGATGCGTACAGTGAAGCACCGGTCCCGGCGGCGGCGATGCTCGCCACTGGCGTCCTCAACTGTGCTCTGTACGGTCTGGTGCGATTCTACATTCTGACATCCAAATGCCTAGGCCCGGAGTTTGCTTCTCATCTTTTGATTCTTTTCGGACTGCTTTCGATGGGAGTCGCTGTTCCTTTCATCCTCGTCCAGAAAAACTTCCGGCGTATGCTGGCCTATTCCAGCATTGACCACGCCGGGATCATGGTGCTTGCGCTCGGCTTCGGGGGGCCCTTGGGTGTCCTGGGCTTGCTTCTTCACATGACGTTTCATTCGATTACCAAGCCTCTGCTTTTCTTTTGCGCCGGAAATGTCCAGCAACAACTGAAGACAGACCTGTTCCGCGAAGCGAGAGGCGGGCTGATCCATTCGATGCGTTTGACCGGAGCCGCCTTTCTCATGGTGACTCTTGCGGTCACGGGGGCGCCTCCCTTCAGTTTGTTTCTTAGCGAGTTCACGATTCTCCGCGCAGGATTCAGCAGGGGCTATCTCGTTCTAGCGATTCTGTTCATCATCTTTCTCGTGGCGATTTTCTCCGGATTTCTCATCCACATCGCCAACCTTGTTCTTGGCCCGGACCCAGGCCTTCCTTCCGCTGAGACTTGCCGCTGGAAGAAGTCCTCTGTGGTGGGTTTGGCTCTGGTGATTATTGTCATGGGCTTCTGGATACCCGCTCCGTTGTTCCGGCTCATTCAGGGCGCTGTGGACATTGTGATGAGCGGACGATGAGGCAAGCCATGTCTACATTTTTTGAGGCCCTTCAACAGAAATTTGGAGCGCAGGTTCAATCGATCTCTGCGGAACGTGAAGAGGAAATCTATCTTCTTGTCGGTGATCCGGACGTTCGGGCTCTGACCGAATACCTGCGAAGTGAGTTCGAAGCCAGGCTGGTTACCGTGTTCGCCGAGGACCGGCGTTCCGCAGAAGGTGTTTTCTTTAACTACTACGTATTCGAACGCAAGGGCGACCCTCGGCATCTGATGGTGCGGGCCACCGTCCCTGCCGACCAACCCGAGTTTCCATCGCTCTCCGCCGAACTCCCCGCTGTGAACTGGCAAGAGCGCGAAATCCAAGATTGGTTTGGGCTGAAAGCCGTCGGACACCCGAACCCTCGCAGGGTCGCACTGCATGACAACTGGCCGGATGTTCATCCCTTGCGCAAGGACTTCCCACTCGAGACCGTGCTACCGCCGTTCGAAGGAGAACGCCACATCTACCGGCCGGCTTTGGGTGAAGGCGTCTTTCAAGTGCCGGTCGGGCCGGTTCATGCCGGAACCATCGAGCCTGGTCATTTCAATTTCGCCGTGGCGGGGGAGCCGATTCTCTATTTGCAGCTTCGCATGTTCTATACCCATAAGGGCACGGAAAAGCTCTTTGAGAAGCTGCCCATACATAAGGCTGTGTTCCTCGCGGAAAGCATCTCCGGGGATTCCAGCTTTTCCCATGGCACAGCTTTCTGTCAGGCCATTGAACGGGCGGCTCAGATGGAAGTTCCATTGCGCGCTCTGATCATGCGAACCATCCTTCTGGAACTCGAACGAATTTGCAATCATGTTGCGGACATCGGAGCGATTGCGACCGACGTCGGCTTCGTTGTCGCGAATGCGCACGCTAGCCGCTTGAAGGAGATGTTGGTCAGCCTGAACGAACAGTTGACTGGCAATCGTCTCTTGCGCGGCATGGTCTGCGTCGGCGGCGTGCGGAGGAGCTGGGATGCCGTGCAACTGGTTTCGCTCCGCGGCACGGTCGATGCATTCGCAAGCGAGTTCCAAGATCTCGTCGCGCTGATCGACTCCTCCGAGTCCACGCGTGACCGGTTGGAACAGACCGGTGTCCTTCGTCCCGAAAAGGCAAAGGATCTCGGAATCGTGGGTGTCGCCGGACGCGCCTCAGGGATGGATTTGGACGCCCGGCGCGATCACCCGTATGCAGCTTATAGTCGTTACTCCTTCCGCGTGCCCGTTTATCAAGTTGGCGACGTGAGCCACCGAATGCAGGTCCGGATCGAGGAGGTGCATGAATCCCTAGGCATCCTCCGGAGCGCTGCGGAGGAGAGTCTGCACGGACAGTTCCGGGCGGAGGTCCTTCCCATTCCCGCGGACCGCTGTGCGCTGAGCACCGTTGAGGGATGGCGCGGTGAAATCATCCATTGGATTCGCACTGGCGCTGATAATCATCTGGAGCGCTGCAAGATCAAGGACCCGTCGCTCAATAACTGGCCAGCCCTGGTCGAGGCGGTTCAGGGAAATATCATTGCGGACTTCCCGGTCATCAATAAAAGTTTCAATCTTTCCTACTCGGGAACGGATCGCTAGCCCATGTTCAAGATCCTACAGAAAACGATCGCGACCGGCATTGTGACGAAGCCCTACCCAGCCGAACTGGCGCAAATCTCCGGGCACTTTCGCGGCCGGCCACACTTCGATTTCGAAAAATGGACGGACGCCCGACCCGCTGCAGAGGTGTGCCCAACCGGGGCAATCTCTCTTCACGATAGCGACGACTCTCGCAAAGTGACCGTCGATTATGGCCTGTGTGTCTTCTGTGGTTTATGCGCCGAAGCCTCGGACGACAAAGCTGTCCGGATCACGCAAGAATTTGAACTGGCAACAAAGAACCGCCACAACCTCGTCCTCAGAGCAGAATACGCGTTGAATGCCGACCGCACGCATCGGCAGATGGAAGCAGTTCATCGTGGTTCCGCGGACCTCGAAGCGGACGTCGAGAGCGTTGGGCAGAAGGCGCGTGAAATGATCTCCAAACTTTTGGGGCGCTCTCTCGCCATCCGAGAAGTGGATGCAGGGTCATGCAACGGATGCGAAGTGGAGATTGTCGCGCTCAACAATCCGATCCATGACATCGAACGCTTCGGAATTCAGTTCGTGGCATCTCCTCGTCACGCCGACATGCTTCTGGTCACCGGACCTGTCACCCGGAATATGGAGCTGGCCCTGTTGAAGACCTACCAAGCTATGGCGGAACCGAAAGTCGTGGTTGCGGTTGGTGCCTGCGGCATAAGCGGCGGCATCTTTGGCAAAAATTACACCTCTCTGGGGGGCGTCGAGAACGTCGTGCCCGTCGACGTTTACATTCCTGGCTGTCCACCTCGGCCACAGGCTCTCCTCCATGGAATCCTGCTCGCTGTCGGGCGGCTTGGAGAGAAACCGTAGCCTACAGCTGGGTTTTCGGTCGCCAATTCCGTAGATTGTTCGCGTACAGACCGATGCAGAAAAGATTAGCGGGAACGAATCCAAATTGAGCACTTCGCATACCGATCACACAAATGATGATGCTATTTGCGCCCGCAATAACCCAACCTTGCCATAGTTTTTTCCCAATTAAAACCGTCGAGATAATTGTCAAAATGCAGGATATATAGTCTAGCTTCAGCATTTCTTCTCCCTGGCACACGCAGGCTACTTCCAATCGCTCGTCACCATTGTATGCACCCAACTGGGTGACGTCGTTAGTGGTCAGCCGGACAGGTGGCACGGAAGTTGAAATGAAGCTTGCGACACACGGAAGATCCGGTCAAAAACAAAATCCCGGTATGGATAGGGGAGTACAATGAATTGATGAACTGCCAAGTGAAGGACGAACTGGTGAGTCAGCTCATGGCTTTGAATAACAAACTCAATCTGCTCAGTCCTGATCTTGTACATGGGGACGAAGAACGCGCGGAAGTGCAACAACGACGTGAGAGCTTATACGCCGAGATCAAGCACCACAGGGCGAAGGGGCACGAAGGCAAACCGTGCCCGGCGGCAAGACGGGTTTAAGCCAGTCGCCCATGCCTGGCTTCGCAAGCAAATAAACGCAGAAATTTGACACCACAACAGGCTCTATTTTTCCATCATTTTCCAATCTTGCAAGCCTGATAAGGGCGAGGTCGGTGGTTCAAGTCCACCCAGGCCCACCACTCAAATCACGAAGCTGAAGCAAGAAAGTCACCACGACCTCCTTCTCGGCAATCATCATGTCGCGAAGGCCGGACTGAGCGGAATAGCGCCGCACCTGGGTTTGCGTGAGCATCCCTACGCGTCCTTCTTCAGCGCTTTTCGCCGGCCGATCCCGGCGCTCTCGCGCAGCTCTTCGCGCGGCACGTTGACGAGCAAGCGCCACGTCTTGTCATAGCCGATGGCTCCACGCACTTTGGTCGTCGGGTTGGGCCCCATCCACGTCAGCGGACCGTGGGCCGCGAGCCGGAGCAGCCGTTCGCGGATGTCGGCGATCATGTCCGCCTTCGCGTGATCCATCACCCAGCCGAACCTGCGGACCAGTGCTGTCGAATTAATCTTTTCCAGATACTCCACTGCCTTCGGCCAATCGAAACGGCGGCTCGCCGCTGCCAGAATCAAAGCGGATTCTCCCACTCCGCCGGCGAGCACCGGGCGGTCGATGCAGTCGATGGCCGTCTTCTCGCGATCTGACATCATGACCTTGAAATCCAATACGTCCACCGGACCAAAGCCGAAGAACTTGTGCGGTTTGGGATTGACGATCGTTACTCGTCCCTCCCCCACCCGCCTGGCCCGCAGGTGCGCGGGTGTCACAAGGATGACTGTTCTGCGATGCTGAGTCGTCAGGCCGTAGTGCGCAGCCGCGCTTCCATACCCGATATAGTAAGGATCGGCGATACGGCTCGCGAGCGCGAACAGGTTGCTTTCGCCCAGCGCATCGGGGCCCTCGTCGGGCGGAATGACGAGGTACTCTCCCCAGCTTGCTCGCTCAAGCCAACCTTTCCGGCGCAGGGATGCAATCACCTTGTCCGCCGCTTTTGCTTTCACGCCCAGCAGTTCGATAATCTCCGCCCGGTCCACTTCCCGCCTTTTCTGTTCGGCAAGGGCAAGCACGACCCGGCTTTCCTGCGGTGATAAGGTCCGGACGGTGTGATCCATGATATTCCTTTGCACAAATCCCCCGGACAAAGGGGGTTTTGATGAACACAATAACAGTGTTGGCCTTGCATGTCAATATTTAGATGCACAAAACCTCCCTTTAAGGGAGGTTTTGTGAAGCAAAATATATGGAGTGCGGTCGCTGTCGAGTATCTGCCCCAAAAATCTAGGTACAACTAACCCAACTTCCACGGCAGTCGGCGTGATTTTGGGGAAAACCGTGGATTCGCTTGCGCAAACCCGTTTGTTTGCACAGCGGTCTTTTGGCAGTGGCCTAAATAGTGACTAAAGTGACTAGGATTCTTCTTGACTTTACCGTGTCGACTGCTATATGTAGTGGCCAATGTACCTCCGAAAATCGACGCGATCCTACAAAGGCAAAATCTACACAAATTATCTGCTGGTCGAATCCGTCCAAACGCCGAAAGGCCCGCGTCAGCGCACCATCTGTTCTTTAGGAAGCCTGGAACCAGCGCCCGTGAAAGATTGGTTGGGATTGGCGCACAAACTGCAGTCCTCCTTGCGCGGACAAGCCTCCCTCCCTGAGTCTTCCAGCGGAGTGCAACCGTGGCTGGAGAAAGCGCGCCAGAGAAAAAGCAGCGCCACATCCGAGGAAGACCAGTCCGGATCAACCGTCACCGTCGTGATCGACCAGATCGATGTGCAGCAAGCGCGTGAGGCCGGCCCCGTGCATGTCGGACACCAGCTCTGGCGCCAACTGGGGGTGCATTCCATTTTGCAGAGCGCCGGACTTTCTGATCGCGCATGCCTCTTGACAGAGGTGATGACGCTGAACCGGTTGATTTCTCCTTCTTCCGAGCATGCCATGCCGGATTGGATTCGTCGCACGGCCTTGGGAGACATCTTGGAGGAAGATTTCTCCCAACTGGAGGACGAGGCGCTCTACCGCAATCTGGACCGACTCCATCCCAACCGTGAAGCCATCGAGCGTGCGCTGGCGGAGAAGGAAAAGACGCTGTTCAACCTGGACGACACCGTTTATCTGTATGACTTGACCTCGACGTATTTCGAAGGTCAGGCCCAAGACAACCCGCAAGCGAAGCGAGGATACTCGCGGGACCAGCGTCCGGATTGCAAACAAGTCGTGGTGGGATTGGTCCTGGATCGCGATGGGTTCCCCAAAGCCCACGAAATCTTCGACGGCAATATGCAAGATCGGTGCAGTCTGGACCAGATGCTGGATGTCCTGGAAAAGCGGATGGGCAAGCGGCCGGGCGCGACCGTGATCGTGGACCGAGGTATGGCCTTTGAGGAAAACCTGAAACAAATCCGCGATCGCGGGCTGCATTACCTGGTCGCGGGACGGCAATCGGAGAGAAACCAATGGTTCGATGAGTTGGAGAACGACCATGGCTGGGAAGAAGTCCGCCGGGTACCTTCACCACGCAATCCCTTTCAGAAGAAGAGCCGAGTGGAAATCAAACGCCAGCAGAAGGGCGACGTCGTTTACATTCTCTGCCGCAGCGAAGGCCGCGAAGAAAAGGACCGCGCGATTCGCGAAAAGCAGGAAGCCAAACTGATCGTCGATCTAAGGAAGCTTCAGCAACGTGTGGTCCAGGGTCGGTTGAAAGAGGAAAACAAAATCCAGCGATCGATCGGTCGATTGCTGGAGCGCTATCCGCGCGTGGTGCGTTATTACGAGATCTCCTATGACGCCGCCCACCAGAATCTTTCCTGGAACGAACTCGCCGATCAAAAGGCGATCGCCAAGAAACTGGACGGAAGCTATGTTCTCAAAACGGATCGGCAGGATCTGATGGCGGATGAAATCTGGCGCACTTATATCCTGCTGACGCGCGTGGAAGATGCCTTCCGCGACCTCAAGAGCCCGCTGATGGAGCGGCCGATTTTTCATCATCTCCAGGATCGGACGCAGACCCATATTTTTCTCTGTGTCCTGGCCTACCATCTGCTGGTGGCCATCGAGCACCGCTTCCTGCAGGCCGGCCTGCACACCTCGTGGTGGACCATTCGTGATCAACTCCGCACGCATCAAGTCATCTCGATCGTTCTGGCTGAAGACCCACTCGGCCGCGTACTGAAAATCCGCAAGGCCACCATCCCGGAACCGGAGCACCGCCAAATCTACGCAACCCTACGCATTCCCGCCGAGGTCATGCAACCCATTAAGACTTGGCAGCAGAAGGCTTGTAGTGACGAAAAAAATCGTAAGTTATAGAAAACACTGCATCAGTCCCCGAAAAGTGTGGAAGTTGGGCTAAGGTACAACTGAGAGGGGGAAATAACGACTTCTCGTCCCGTAAGCGACGCCAAATAAAGCGTTTATGGGATTTAGATTCCTGGTTCGGGACCAGGAGGTCGAAGGTTCAAATCCTTTCGCCCCGACCACTTCAATCCCGTTGAATCAACAACTTAGTTACGCACTAGCCCCGCTCCGGCGTAGCGCTTCGCAGGGAGATATTTCTTGTCGACTGCAAGCTGTTCGGTGAAGTGGTGAACCTTCTCTTGTTCGGTTTCGAAGAACTTGTAGTCGAGCTTTCCGAGAATGAAATCAAGCGCGACGAGCCGGGTGCGGATGTATTCGGTCGGTACCAAAGTAGGGGTGGTAACGCTTGTACGGGGCATTACCGCCCAACAGTGGAGGGAGTCTGCGCGGGTACCGGCTCTCAATTTCGTTTACTCGGGTGCCGAACGCCTCAGCCCAGTGAAGGCGTGAGCCCGTATCGATCCGGTTGCTCACGATTATTTTTGTTCCTTGCCTGGGTCATAGTTGGCTCGGTGGAGCTGAGAGGTGGAGTTTTTAGGTGCGCATGGCTATAAAACTCACCTCATCTGGTTGCTAGACGCAAGAAGGCTGCCAAAGGTTTCCTGGCCGATGAAAATAAATTGCGAGGAATCTCGGACAAGTTTCAGCTCGGATAGCTGACCAATTGTCCCGGTATTAGATAATATGAGCTCAGTTTTTTCACCCGATCACTTTGGTAGTTCCGTGCCTCGGTTGAGGATTTCAAGGTAGCGATGATACGTGAAGAGGCGATGGCGCTGTTTGCCGGTCGTCTCACGAACCATGCCGAGCTTCACCATATGCTGCAAAGCCTTCGCCACAGTGGGTGCAGAGAGAGAGAGTTCCTCGGCTGTCGCGGGGATCGTGATGATCGGCTTTCGCTGTAGGTGCTGGTGAACGCGCAGAACTGAAGCAGCCGGGCGGCCAATCTCCTCGATTTCGCGGCGATCTTTTTCAATGAGCGTGAGTATCTCCTTCGATGTATCGGCTGCCTGCTGGGCGGTTTCTTTGACGCCTGTTAGGAAAAATTCGAGCCAGTTCTCCCAATCTCCGTGCGTACGGACGCGGTCGAGCAATTCATAGTATTTCTGCCGGTTCGACTTGAAATAAAGGCTGAGGTAAAGAATGGGTTCACTGATCGCGCCTGCGACACACAGCAAGAACGTAATCAACAAGCGGCCGAGTCGTCCGTTTCCGTCCAGGAAGGGGTGAATAGTTTCAAACTGCACATGTGCGAGTGCGGCCTTGACCAGAATCGGCAGGTCTTCGTGCTCGCGATGCAGGAACTTTTCGAGCGCGCCCATGCATTCCATCATTTTCTCAGGTGGTGGCGGGACAAATGCTGCGTTACCGGGCCGCGTGCCCCCGATCCAGTTTTGGGTTTCGCGGAACTCACCCGGACACTTCTGACTGCCGCGTCCTTTGGACAAGAGAATCTTGTGAATTTCTCGTATCAACCGCAAAGAGAGCGGAAAATCCTCGCGGAGCCGGCGAAGTCCGTGATTCATCGCTGCCACGTAATTTGAAACTTCCTGAACATCTTCTAGTGGGACGCTCGGGGCTCCGGCGCTTTCGAATAACATCAGGTCAGAAAACGACGACTGTGTGCCCTCGATCTGCGAGGAGAGCACGGCTTCCTTTCGAACGTACAGATAGATGAATAGCGAGGGGTCGGGCAGAATGGACGCGAGTCCGTCCAGGCGTCCGAGTGCTTGGTTCGCCTGCTCAAGCAATGGCAAGAGCGGTTGGAGGACCAGCGGCGGGTCTGGCGGCAATGGCGGTGGCACATAGGCCCTGAAGGACTCGTCCTTGAACGTCTTGACGACATAAGTCCCGAGACGGTTGTTCGATTTGGTTGGTGATGCCATCACAAAACCATCGTTTCGTTAGAAATTGGCTAACAAAATTATATAGCCTTTTCCTTTTGTTAGCTAGAGAAGGTCAAATCCGAGCTGGCCAGGCTACATTACAGGCAATGTTGCGGATCAGGTGTGTCGACCGCGCGTTCAGGAGGCAAAACCATGAGCGCTTGCATTATCACAACCGAAAATGTGAGAGCAAGGCGTACTTCAAATCTTATCTAGTTTTGAATTTACAACCGTTCGGTTAACAGACATCAGTAGCGCGAGAGCCAACTTCTCTTTCGTATTCACTTTTTGTTCGTAGTCTTCCAGCGTTTTTCCACGACTACCCTAACAGTAGTGTGACAGACAACCCTTTTGGGAAACAAGCCGAAGAGTTAGATGATGTTGGTAACCCCACGCGAATCCAAGCAACAGGTTAGGGAATTCCCCGATCGCCTCCACAATCGAGATTCGGGCACGATATTTCGACTTCAATGTGTGCAACGCGGGAACAATGTCGCAAGGAACGTCAAGTCCCACGGCGTGAACAGGCACGAACGAAGCCCTTTGTCTAACTGAACGCCAAGGTGACCGAAAGAGGGTAGTGGTCAGAAGCGGATACCGAGCGACCGACCTGGGTTTGGCTGGCTCGAATCGGTCCCCGGGTGAAGATCCAATCGATCGCTCGTCCGGATTCCAGGAACGAGCCAGGCGTTGTCGGCATGCGCTGATTCACAAAAGCATCCTGAAACTGCGCCTGACTGATTGCGGTGGAGGCAGGCCCTACGGACGTGTCGAGATTGAGGTCGCCAGCGAGCACGATCGGCGTGCTTGCGTCGTATCGACGGGTATCCTCAAGGGTTTCCACAATCTGGGAGCAGCGCAACGTGTCATCGCCCTTGCTTTCTAAGTGCAGGTTGTAGGTGACTAGCCTTTTCCCAGCGATGATCGTTTCGCACACCAGCGCCAGGCGTCCGCCGATTCTTTCCTGAAACGGTTCGATCTCTGGCAAGAACCAGCGCGGCCGCCAGAAGTTCGACTGTTTCTGAAATCGTAAGATTCTTGAATTCGACAAAGGCCAGCGAGAGAGCGTCGCTTGACCGTGATAGGCGGGTGATGCGCGCGAACCCTGCGTTAATTCCTGGAACTCACGCCCAAACACATAGTTCAGCTGCAGTTTCTGCGCGATTTCCTTCGCAACATTCAGGTGATGCGTCCGTCGTGCGTTCAGATCGGACTCCTGCAAAAGAACAACGTCGGCCTTTGCGGTGGCCAGGAAATCGATGACGCGCTGCAGTCGCAGGCCCCGATTGATATTCCAATTCACAACACGAATAGAATCCGGTGGAATGAGGACCAACCGCGGAGGAGAAAAATTACCTGTTTCGATCTCCTGCATCGAGATCACAGCTTGCCACACCTTCTTTGTGCGCACATGTGGATGCTCTCCAACCGCGAAACAAATGGCGTCATCGCTTGAGGATCAAAGCAAGCCTGGGACGTATTCGCAGGGTGGTTGCGCATTCTGAGAGGAAAGTGCGCGATTTTCCACCACCTGACGTTTGGGCCTGGCAAAAGCGAGAGAGGAGTACAGCGCGATCGGCCAAACCAGATTTGCTCCAATCACGCTCAAAACGAACGCCACGCTCATGAGATTAAAGAGCGCAAAGACCAGCAGAGCATAAGGGAAAAAACAGCGTCGGACGATGAACTCCGTATGTCGGCCGAAATACAAGAAAGGATTCGACGGCCGGCTCTCCGCGTGGCCCTGCCAGATTTTCAGTAGCTGCTCTGGACGCCCAGCGGCGAGACGACGGCGCTCCCATCCGGTGGCAAGGAAGCTTGCCAGGGCCCCAAAAAGGAGCAGGCCGCCATATACGAGGTACGACCTAGATCCTGAGGTTCGCCATCGTCCTATGGTCATGCCCACAAGAAGAAACAGGTAGAACGCGTAGTCGCAGATTGTCTCCAGCCAGGCAAGCGCAGGTAGAACAGCTGACCGGGCAAGCCGGTCTGCAGATCCTACGCGCCATTCTGGAAAACGAAGTAACTCACCGGGTAGGGACCTCCGCATCGGCCGAATCCCACCGCGGGCTGTGTGCGCTGGGGGAAGCAACCGGGTTATGTGGTCTTTGCTGGACAGAAGATTCCGCTGGAACGACCGCGGGTCCGAACGCGGGAAGGCCAGGAAGTGGAACTGGAGAGCTACGGTCAGTTGCAGCAAGACGGAAAGCTACAACGAGCGGTGCGGGAGCGCATGGTGGCGGGGTTGTCTACCCGGAACTATCGGCGAGCGGTGGAGAGTGTTCTGGAAGGCTACGGGATCGAGAAAAGCAGTGTGAGCCGGCAGTTCGTGGCCGCCAGTAGCAACCAGTTGCGAGTGCTGTGCGAACGGCGGCTAGAAGATCTGAATCTGGTGGTGCTGATGATCGATGGCATTCACTTTGGCGGTCAGGTGCTGGTGGTGGCCCTGGGGATCGCGGAAAGCGGAGAAAAGCACGTTTTGGGAGTGTGGCAGGGAGCCACGGAAAACACCGCGGTGGTCAAAGGGCTGTTGGAAGATCTGGTGGACCGCGGACTGGATCGTCAGCGGCGGTATCTGGTGGTGATTGACGGATCGAAAGCGCTGCGCGCCGGTGTGGAACGTGTTTTCGGTGACCAAGTGGAAGTGCAGCGTTGCCAGATTCACAAGCGGCGGAATGTGCGGGAGTACCTGCCGGAGAACTGCCAGAAAGACTACGACCGGCGGATGCGCAATGCCTATGCGATGAACAACTACGAGGAAGCCAAAGAGGCGTTGCAGAAAATCTTCCGGCAATTGGAACGGATCAATCCGAGCGCTGCCCGGAGCTTGGAGGAAGGGCTGGAAGAAACGCTGACGGTGCATCGCTTGGGTGTAGGAGCGGTGTTGCGGCGGAAGCTGGCCACCACCAACCCGATCGAATCGTGCTTGTCGACGGTGCAGCGGGTGGCGCGCAACGTCAAGCGTTGGCGCGAAGGAGATCAACCGCTACGCTGGACAGCCGCAGGACTCTTGGAAGCAGAGAAGAAATTCCGACGCATCAAAGGCTATCAAGAAATCCTATTGCTGAAGGAACGCTTGAATCCGTCACGCATTCAGCAGAAGGAGGTCCGGACAGCAGAAGTTGCTTGAACTTGATTGTAGGTAGGCTTACAGTGCCGAACATCGAGAGTCACTGCAATCAACTAAAACTCGGACATCTCAGCCGAAATCGGATTCCAGTAGTTTCAAACGGGCGACCTCTCCATCGCATCCGTCCAGAATACTTGCGAAGAGGCATAGAAACGCTCCAAGCAAGGTGCTCCAGTAACCGCCATAGGCGAAGAATGCGGCAGAGGCAATGCCGACGCCGAGGGTGAAAATACTGACCATGTTTGCCGTGATCGGAAGCTTGATGAGTTGCCGGCTGATCGGAATAGAGATCCGGCGATTCAACCGCGCATAGAAGCCGTCGGTAGGTTTGACCAGCCAGCGGTCTAGTTTTCGTTCGGCAGCCTCGCAGTCCTCTGGAGTATTGACGCGCTGCCATTGCTCTTCCGCGACCGGCATGGAGACTACCGAGTGCATCTCGGCGAGTGACGCGTGCAGTTCCTTGAGCGTTCCGGCTTGCGTTGGAAAACGCTCCGCGAAATCGCGAATCATCGCAACGGGGAACGCAAAGATTCCGGAAAGTTCGTCATCACTCGCCAGCGCTAACGCCGAGCTCTCATTGTTCCACTCGGCAGCCTTCCGGAGTAATGACGGATGATACGTTCTGTTTCCATCGATCAAGACCAATCGTTCGCTAGGTGCCTTATTAATGACGAGTAAAATTCTTTGAGAAAGCGAAGCGCCAGCGGATGCTTCTACCCACTCCACAGATTCGGGAAGCCGCCCGGTAAATGATAGCGCGCGCTGCACTCTTCGGTTGGTGTTGGGATCGGCCACCACCAAAATGCGCGTAGCTCCGGCCTTTTGCGCTGCGAATATCGTTCGGAGAAGGATCGGAAGCGTGCCGACTCGGAAGAGTGGAGCGCTGAATTGGCCGCCTGTGGCTGCTCCTTCGGAGAGGAAAATGGCGAACACGATTTCGTTTTCTGGTGAACGGTTACTCGAAGAATTCGCTTGCGCTCTTTGAGAAGCTGCGGCAACGGTTGCGGTTTTGCTCTCAGGGATTGTGGATACGTGGTGCTTTCTTGAGCGCGTCAACAAGACGAAACAAATGGCGCCAACCGCGGCCCAGAAAAAGGACCGCAATCGCCTTGATAATCCCAAAGCCAATCCGGTCGCACTACTTAGGCCAAACACCTTCCCAATCAGCATGGTTCCACCTTCGTACGTCCCAATATTGCCTGGGTTGAAATTGCCCAGGACGTTCAGGAGCTTGGTCAATGCTTCGATGACCAGGGCGCTGAAGAAACCCATCTTCATGCCCATCAGCGAGAGGATTAAACACACCTCCGATACAGCCATGCACTGAGCGGCCAGATTCAGCGAAAAACTCGCCCAAAATGGTCCGGGGGTCTTGTGATGGAAATCGAAAAGCGCATTCTCAACGGACTCCACCATCAGATATCTTTTTTCGATCCAATTCTTGAGGGAAGGAATGCGAGCAATGCTGCGGGCGCTCGACGAAAGCACCGGCCAACGCTTTCGTACTGCCAACAACGTCAGCATCAGAAAGGCGATCATTGCAAGAGCGAACAGACTCGCGTACAGACGCAGAGCATGGGAAAGCCCCACGAGGGGCAGGGCAGCCAAAATCCCGGCGATCGTGGTTACGGTCGCCGTCACGATATAGAGACCGCGATCGAGGGTTACTGAAGCGAGGCCAGTGGCGACGGGTATTTCTGCACTGATGCGCGAGACTCGGACGGAATCTCCAAAAGTCTGCCCCAGGATGCCGAGTTGTCCGGCGGCTTCCGCTCCCAGTCGAAGCCCAACCATGCGGGAAAACGAGATCTTATGCTGGTCGTGACCGAGAGTAAGCCGCCAACCCCACGTCCTCGCCAGATGCGAAACTCCGGCCAATGCAATTACTAATATGATCCCCCAACCGAGTTCAGAGAGGCTTTTCCAAAGCTTGCCGGCCCCGGCCCGCCAGATCAAGTAAACGAAAAAGCCTGCGCTGATAGCGATGGCGAAGAGGCGTAGCGGGAGTTGTACTTTTGATGGGATCTTAAGCATGGACAAAACTCTCCGCCACGGGGTTGTCGCAGAAATTCAAGTCAAAGATGTTCTCGGCGTAGGCTAATGCTTCAGGGCTGTCGACGTCCTGCCAGTGCGCGTCGCCAATGTCAAAGGCCCTCAGTTTCTGTTCTTGCGCGAGTTGGCGCATGCCATCCGAGAGCGAACAGTTTCCGTCTCTCCTTGCTGATTCGAGTCTGTGGAAGAGTGCTGGGCTGCACAAGAACATTCCGGTGTCGAGTGCGTCATAACGGGCAAGATCTTTGCCGATGTCAACGATATAATCTGCTTCGCATTTGACCTTCGTAGCATCGTCCAAGTCAAAGACACCATCCACATTGTGATCGATAGCCAGAATGACCTCGTCATCTCCGAGCGGCTGCCGCGCTAGCGCCTTGGCCGTTTTTGGCTCGAAAATGTGGTCCGACATGAGAAGCAAGAATGGATTGTGAAGTTCACCTTTGGCGGCCAGGGCAGAGACGCCGTTGGCTTTGTGGTAGTCGGGGTTCTCTACTAGGGTGACAGAAATGCCCTCTAACGACCGCTCGGCAAACCAGCGGCGTATCTGATCCGCGCGGTATCCGACTACAATCACAAATCTCGTAATTCCGGCTTCCTGACACGAGGTGATGACGTGCTCGAGAAGTGGTATGCCCCGCAGGGGTACAAGAGGCTTGGGAGCTCCGCCGGACACCGATGCAATCCGGCTCCCATTGCCCGCGGCGAGAATCAGGCATTCATGGACAGTTGCCATTGTGTTTTTCATTGCCTCGGCATCTCCTTTGCGGACATTACGGAGTTGTCCGCAGCGTGTGTGGTCTTGGGCGCGTAATCGAAATACTCGATGTTCACGTCCGTTGTGCCAAAAACGTGAGCTTCCGTGACGCTTTGCGTCGAGCGGGGAAACCAGAGAGGGCCGTTTTTCTGGTAGATCTGCACGAAATGCGTACTTTTCGTCCAGAACGAGGGGTTCTTCGCAGGACTGCCCTCCGCGCGGACCAGCGCGTAGTCCTCGGCGTCTACCCAGATGCGGCCGTGAAATAGGTACTTCTCTTTACGTTTGGGGTTGACTTCTAAAACGTAAGCCGTGCGGCCGTCGATTACTTCTGTTCCAGCCATGTTGAAGTCATAGTTTTCGGGATTGATTCTAGTCTTGGCTCGAGCCTCGGGACGCGACGTTTCCGATTCTGATTCCAGCATCTTGCGCAGGACGTGTTTGTGCGCTGCTTTCCAGCCGTCCTCCGACACTACCTCGAAATGCTTTGTGCCGTCCGGGTCTCCTTGCACCTGCACGAGCATCTCGGCGCGCTTATGAAAATCTTGATTGTCGAGGACATATCGCCGCTTACCCACGTATCCCTCAATGGAGCCCTGACGTTGGAGGTCGCGTGAACCCATCCGGGTCACGATTTCCGTGGCAGTCGGGAGCGATGGGGATTCGTCTGCCGCAACGACAGATGCGGGAATCACGATCAAAGCAGCAAGCAACAAGTGATTTTTCATCGTTAAAACTCCAAAACAAATTTCCCGCGATATTCGCGCCAAGCATTGTTGAAGAGCGCCCCAAAGCGAGCGCTCTCCTCGATGGTCTGCACATCGCGCGGATTGAAATGATTGAAAAGGTTGAAGGCCGCAAGACCGACTCGGGCTTTGAGTCGCCGGTCGCCGCCCACCGGGATCGACACAGGCCGCGAGACTTGCAGGTCAAAGGATGAAAACTCGGGAAAACGCCGCGTGTTCCGTGGTCCTACATATTCGCGAAACTCGTTTTGTACCGAGTAGGGAAATCCAGTGTGCAGATCGAACACGGGAACAAATGTCAGCTTCCATGGAGCGTGGAATTCACCCGAAAACAGAAAACGGTTTGGAGCATCGAACGACAAACGCCCTTGGTCATTGGGTTGAATGACTGGCTTTGCCACGTTTCCGAAAAACTGAAAGAAATCGTTCAAATCTCCATACGCGCGCGAACGCACATAGGAGGCATTGATGAAGTGCTTGTGGAACTGGTAGCGCCCGCTTACTTGTAATTCCTTGTAGGACTGACCTCCGTTGTTGGAAAGCGTGATCAGTCCGGTGCTGGCGCCGGTATCGACCGTAGAAAGGACGAAATCGTCAGCTGTAGTGCGTTGCTCGTAGCCCACCTGGAGCAGCAGTCCGCTGGACACCTTTTGGCTCAGTGCCAAATTCCAAGCCGTGCTCCGCGGGTTACGAAGATTTCTGACAATCTGGTTGCTATAAGCGGTTGAGCTGGTCACCTGGCCCACCGGGTTGAGAGCAAGCACGGTTCGATCTGGGAACCACTGGAAGGCTGGAATCATCAAAGGCACGCGGTCGTAGAATTCTCCGACCCCACCGCGCAGCATTGTTCGTCCGTTGCGGGTCAAAGCAAGCTGGAAGCCAAGACGCGGAGCGGCGTGCGCCGAACTCGTCACCGTGTCACCGTCGAAGCGCAGCCCTACATCCAGAAGTAGGCGTGGCGAAACGGTCCAACGATCCGCTGCAAACCACGTGACTTCTTGCTGTGATACATAAGCCTCACCGCCGCCCGTGAAGGTGATTCGCTCAATTGGAGTTCCGTTAGCCCCTTGGATCTCGACAGGGGTAAACGATTGGAGACCGCTGTAACTGGAGTGCGCGTATTCCAAGCCGACGTGCCATTCGTGGGTTCCGAGAAAATGCCTCGGCGCAAATTGATACATTTCCTCCCAGTCGAAACGTGAAGCTCGGCGCCTTTGAGAATTGAAGAATCCGCCTTCGGTCGTCTCCAGTAAAAGCTGATAAGGACCGGAGCCTGCCGGAGTGATATCCACGTCGAATGTCTTGTAGCTGAACTGTGAAGTCAGCAGGCTTTCGTTTCCGGTCAGGTACCGATGCTGTCCGTAGAGCTGATATCCGCGCTGGTGGTAGTCCGACGTGGACGGCTGTGGCGTAAATGTGTTCAATCCGAGGTATTGCAGCTTCTGCGGATAAACCGCGGCAGAAAAGGTTCCAGTCTGTTTTGGAGTTAGGTTGAAATCCAGCTGCGTGTAGGAATTGAAGCTCTCTAGCGTCGTATCCCGCTGAAATGGGGGCAGGCTGTTCACGGGAGTTCTCACAAATCGGTATTCCAGCGATTGCGTGAAAGCAATGTGATCTCTCCACAAGGGACCGGTGCAGGTCGTGCGAGGCGTGGCGGCACCAATACCGAACACCGTGTGGTCACGAACACGCGCGCGGGGAACGAGGTTGTTGACGGAACAATGCCACTTTTCGAAATGCCCGGTCTTCGTCTCCAATGTGGAAACTGCGCCGGTCAGCTTTCCATACTGGGGATCGTAGGGATTCGAAATCACTTGGACGGAAGCCACAACGTCAATGGGCACAGCGATTCCGGGATTGCCGGTTGCCGGGTCGGTCGCGTTGGCGCTATTCACCAGCGCTCCGCTCTGCGTACTCCGGGCTCCTTTCATGTTGATGCGCCCGTCTGGGCCGCGCACCACTCCAGGAAGTGTCGGCAGGATGCTCTCGGCCCGGTCGTCGATGTTCGGCGCATTCTGGAGTGTGCTGGCGGTTACAGTTCCGGACGGAGACGGAGAAGTCGCCGGGCTGTCTGATGCGGCAGCGGTCACTGTGACTGAGTCCTGGACTGTCGTGGGTCTTAACTCAAGTGAGAATTGCGCGACCTTTGCCACTTCTATGGTCACTTCCTGCGTTGCGACCAATCCAGGCGCTTCGGCTCTAATGATGTAGGTCCCAGGCGGCACGTCTCGAAATTCGAATTTGCCGCTCTCATCCGTTTTCGTTTCCATGACTACCGATGCCTGCAAAATCACGTTTGCGTTCGGGATGCAGGATTGACCCTGGGAGTCCTGGACAAACACCGTCCCTTGTATCTGGCCCATCGTGTCAAGGGTTTGCCCCGCCAGTAAATTCATCGCAAACAGGAAAACGGAGAGGGAAACGATCAGCAGTTTCGCCGGCACACCGGCACATCCCGCTCTATTCAGCCCCCGAAGTTTTGTTGCGCCCCACATCATGTTTTAAATTCGCAAGAAGGCGATTGATACGAGTTCCCTGCGCCTCACAACATGGATCGCTGTCCCTACTGACGCCGCCACAACGAACCACGTTCTTTCATACGCTTGAGTCTACGGTCCCACTCAGCGATGCTGTTTTTCAGTAATGCATTCGCGTGACCACCGAATTTCGCGCCTCAACTTCTCGGCGCAAGTGCATTAGGTGAAAGAACATAGCGATGGCTCGGTCGATTTGGTTGACCTGGCGAAATAGCCGGATTCCGGGCGTGCTGACCACATGCGGTCAGACAAGACAGAGAATTTCACAACAGAGCTAATGACCGGAGGTATGGGTTTCGTTCGTCCATCCGAGACGATCACGTACCATGTCGATGAAAAACTGGGACGCAAGGCAGTCGAAGCGGGGCGACAGAAGTTTTTGCCGGAGTTCATCAACCGACTGGACAGCCTCGTAGTCTTCCGCCCCTTGAGCCCGAACAACTTGGAGAAGTGCTCTACATCGAGCTCCGAAAGGTGCAATCCCGAGCTAGCCATTCAACAAACAGGCCTTTTCTTTTCCGGATCAACGAAGAAGCACGGAAATTCCTGTTGGATAAAGGTACGGATCAGCACTACGGGGCTAGACACCTGAACCGTACCATTGAGCGCTTCCTCATTCACCCTCTGGCAAGGTTGCTGGCAACGGACCAACTACGATAGGGCGACCGTCTGCTCATTGACCTGCATCAAGCGAAGAATTGTCTGGCGTTTGCCAAAGACACAAAACACAACACGCCGTATCCGAGTGTTGCTTTGGGAGATGCGAATCTGGTCCGCCGGACGAGCGGGGGTGTTCAGGCTTAGCGATATGGGAGGTTCATCCGGCAGCGCAACGAGGTTCGCGGGTACGATCGGTTGCCCTCATTCGGGCAATGCCCGCATCGCGGCAACCAGGTTTCGAAGCGCGTGTGGGATTCGCGCCATCATCAATGAGTTAGCAGCCCGTCAACTTGGCACGCCATATGCCTATACACATGGCGAGGCGATCGAACATGGTCGCTGAGAGTAGGAACGGAAAATGCTTCGGGCAGCGTTCAGTCACAAGAATGACGGCCTAGCACTCAAATTGGAGGGCCGTCCCTTCGGAGCTGTTAAGGGTGTTGGTTTATGCGCCGACCGCAGATCCCGTCGCGAGGGTAAATGATCGTGATCCCGAATAAGCTGATGCCGAGGCGTTCGTGAGAGAAATGGACTCGCAAGCAGCCAAATACATGCTCGAGCGTTACGAGGGCGAGTGGCTCGGGGCGGGCGTTTACCTCTACGATCTTTGTGTCAACACTTCGACAGGGCTCCAGGCTAGCGCCGCAGTCATCAATGCCGAACTGATGCGCGCGGAAGAGGATTGCACGCTAATACCGGAAGAAGAGTTCTCGCCATGTCATCTCCCGCTACAGCGCTAAATCTGGACTTGCAATCCATATTGCTGGCAACCGACCTTTCGCCTGCTTCGGTGAAACCCCTTCATCATGCCCTGGCTATTGCCCGGCATTACGGAGCGAAGCTATACATCACCCATGTCGTTTCGGCTGCTCCTTATTTGATGGCTGGGCCGGAGGCTCTCGAACTCGGCTGTCAGGGTGCTTGCCGGGATGTACAACAACTCCAAAGCGACTTGCGGTGTGACGGCTCGCTGGACGGATTAAATTATGAATTCATCGTCCAGCGCGGATGCGTCTGGGACGAACTGCAGACAATCATCATACAAAGACAAATCGGTCTAGTCGTGGTCGGAACGCACGGTCGGCGCGGCCTTGAAAAGCTAATTCTGGGGTCCGTCGCCGAAGAAATCTTTAGAGAAGCAGATTGCCCCGTTTTGACAGTCGGCCCGCACTGTTACCATGATGCCGGTGTGGAGTTTCCCGCCGAAACTCGGACCTATCTGTTTGCCACGGACTTCAGCGAAACCTCTCTCGGTGCGCTAGCACATGCTATTTCGTTTGCTAGTCGAATGAAAGCAAGATTAATTGTGCTGCATGTTGTCCCAGCGGGTCCCATCCCGCAGCTCCCGCGATGGCACAGCGCATCCGAAATTATCTTAATGCGGGAGAATGCACGAATAGCTTGCGAGCGCCGGCTGGAGCAGTTGGTGCCTTGCGACGACGAGATGCCAATCGAAGCTGAGTTTGTCGTTCAATTCGGAATACCAAGTGAAAAGATTTTGCAGATTGCTTTGGACAAGAAAGTAGACCTGATCATCCTGGGCTTACGTCGCTCGTTTCTAGCCGGCACAATTTCACACATGCCCTTCGCGACGGCTTACGAGGTCGTGAGCGGTGCCGGATGCCCCGTTCTGACCGTTAGGCCATGACTGGAAGCAGGACTGACCGGCCGCAATTTGTCGCAGAAAATGTCTGTCATTCTGTCGCAAATAATCGGAACCATGAAATCTGAAAGGCTTCTAGCTCACTCGCCAACTCGGTTTCCGCGATTTCTGTGTTCCCAGTAATTCACGCCTCTAGAATGATCAGCGTCCGTCACAAGGCACGTGGGGAATCCCTATCTCCGTTTACATAATACGTGCGGCAGGGCGAGGAGTCCGGGCGATTTCCAATTCCATCTGGTGTTTTGCCAACAGCTTAATTCTTGTGGCGAAGAGGTCAGCGTGGTAGCGACGATAGCGCGGGCCGCCGCCGGTAGACGTTTCGTAGATCTTCTCCAGGGCCCACGCTTACTCACGCCGATTCCCCCAGCAAAGCGGCCGGAAATTCAGGGATCCGACCAACCCATTGCCGGTCACCACTGCCTGCATTCGGGCAGTCGAATCCCCGCACAGTGCAGGAAGCTCCTGTTTTCTCATTGTTCGCGAATGGCACCCTGCTTGCATAAATACTACTGAACAAAGATCCAGACGGCCTATGTTCCAAACCGACCTTTACTAGTGGTGAGAATGCTTTCGTAAGAATCGTGAAGGGAGCCTGCCTCACTAAGAGTGGAAACGTAAGGAGCCCTAGAAAATGACGTCGAGAGTACTAGTTGAAGAATCCGCACCGCGCTCGCTCAGTGCATATGGGAAAGCGCGCTCCACGGTGCAAGGAACACCGTTGACCTCTGAGGAACTGAGGAAGACCCACGCATACTGGCGGGCGTGCAATTACTTGGCGCTCGGGATGATCTATCTCCAAGCGAATCCGTTGTTAAAGGAGCCGCTCAAGCCCGAGCACATCAAGAACCGCCTGCTCGGACATTGGGGATCCAGCCCCGGCCTTGCTTTCACGTACATCCATTTAAACCGCCTCATCAAGAAGCTCGATCTCGACGTGATCTTCATGGCTGGCCCTGGACACGGGGCGCCAGGGGTTCTAGGGCCGGGGTATCTGGAGGGTACCTACTCCGAAATATATCCGGAAAAGAGCGAGGACGAAGTTGGTCTGCTCGAGTTCGTTAAGCAGTTTTCCTTCCCCGGCGGCATTGGGAGCCACTGCACGCCAGAAACTCCCGGTTCGATTCACGAAGGAGGCGAACTGGGATACGTGCTTTCGCATGCCTGCGGCGCAGCGTTCGACAATCCAGAGTTGATCGTCGCGGCGGTGGTTGGCGACGGCGAGGCCGAAACCGGACCGCTGGCCACTTCGTGGCACATCAGCAAATTCCTGAATCCCATTCGCGATGGTGCGGTGCTGCCCATCCTGCATTTGAACGGATACAAGATTAACAATCCTACTTTGCTTGCGCGGATTAGCCATGAAGAGTTGGAAAACCTCTTGCGCGGGTACGGCTGGACGCCCTACTTCGTCGAAGGCTCGGATCCCGACAGCATGCACCAGGCCATGGCGGCCGCGGTGGAACATTGCGTCCGGGAGATCCAGGCGCATCAGCAGGAATGCCGCACGAGCGGCGTGGCCAAGCGGCCGCGCTGGCCGATGATCGTGTTGCGCTCTCCGAAGGGCTGGGGCGCGCCACGAGAAGTAGGCGGTCACCGCCTCGAAGGCTTTTGGCGGGCCCACCAGGTGCCCTTGACCGACGTCAAGAAAAATCCCGAACAACTGCGAATCCTCGAGAAGTGGATGCGCGACCAAAAGCCCGAGGAGTTGTTTGACCAGAATGGCAAGCTGATTCCGGAGCTCAAGGAACTCGCGCCCACGGGGAACCGCCGGATGAGTGCCAACCCGCATGCGAATGGCGGAGTCCTCAAAAAGGCTCTGCGCTTGCCTGACTTCTGCGATTACGCCCTGAAGGTGGACCGGCCTGGAAGTATCGAAGCCGAGAATGTCCCGCCCCTGGGGAACTTCCTGCGCGATGTGATGAAGTCGAACATGACTAACTTCCGCGTGTTCGGACCGGACGAAACCACCTCGAACAAACTGCAAGCGGTCTACCAGGCAGCCAAGAAATTCTGGATCGCCGAATACTTCCCCGAAGACCAGGATGGCGGCGAACTGGCGACTGCCGGACGCGTTATCGAAATGCTCAGCGAGCACACCATGGAAGGCATGCTGGAAGGCTACCTGCTCACCGGGCGTAACGGCTTCTTCTCTTCCTACGAAGCCTTTATCCACGTCATCGACTCCATGTTCAACCAGCACGCCAAGTGGCTGTCCATCTGCAACCATCTGTCCTGGCGCCAGAAGATCGCTTCGCTGAACCTGCTGATCACTTCGACAGTCTGGCGGCAGGACCACAACGGTTTCACGCACCAGGACCCCGGGTTCCTGGACGTGGTGCTGAACAAGAGCGCCGCGGTCACGCGTATTTACCTCCCGCCCGACGTCAACTGCCTGCTGTCGGTGGCCGATCATTGTCTGCGGAGCGAGAACTACATCAACGTGATTGTTTCCGACAAGCAGCTGCATCTTCAGTACCTGAACATGGATGCCGCCATTACGCACTGCACCAAGGGCATCGGCATCTGGGACTGGGCCAGTAACGACCAGGGTGGCGAGCCGGACTTGGTCATGGCTTCCGCCGGCGATATCCCGACACAGGAGGCGCTCGCCGCAACGGCGTTGCTGCGCCAGGAATTCCCTGACCTGAAGATCCGTTTCATCAACGTGGTCGACCTTTTCAAGCTTCAACCGAGCACGGAACATCCGCACGGGCTGACGGATACGAATTTCGATTCTCTGTTCACTACCGACAAGCCGATCATCTTCAACTTCCACGGATATCCCTGGCTGATTCACCGCTTGGCCTACGCCCGCAAGAACAAGACGCTGCACGTGCGCGGATACAAGGAGAAAGGCAACATCAACACGCCGATGGAGCTGGCCATCAACAACGAGACCGATCGCTTCAGCCTGGCCATCGACGCCATCGACCGCGTCCCCCGGCTGCAAGGGATCGGGGGCCACGTCAGGGAGAAATTCCATAACGCGCAGATCGCTTGCCGGGCCTACGCCTATAAGCATGGCATCGACAACCCCGAGATTACTGGATGGGGATGGCCGCTGTAGCCGGTCATCTCTGTCACTGGAAGCGCAAGCCCATCTGCGCCAGCAACACGGGACTGGACTAGCACCTATGAAGATTCTTGTGCTCAACTCGGGTTCGAGTAGTCAGAAAGCCTGCTTATACGAAATTGGCGAGTCGATCCCAGATCATCCACAAATTCCTTTGTGGCAAGGAAAAATCGAATGGAGTGGTGCCACCGCGGCGATCCTTGTAAAGAACTCGCAGGGCGTCACCTTCAAAGAGGAATTGCCGATTTCGTCGCGTGAGCAAGTTATCCGGCACCTGATGCGCACCGCACGTGACGGGAACGCGCGTGCCATTGATTCCGCTTCGGAGATCGATGTCGTGGGACACCGCGTGGTCCATGGTGGCGCGCATTATAAAAACCCCGTAGTAATCACGGACAAAGTGCGAGCAGCCATTGAGAACCTCTCGGCTTTCGCGCCACTGCACATTCGCGCCGAAGTGGAAGGCATGAAGATAGTCGAAGATCTTTTCGGCGCAGTCACCCAAGTGGCCGTCTTCGATACCGCGTTTCACTGTCAAATACCACCATCCGCGGCGATCTATCCTGGTCCTTATGAGTGGTTTGAGAGGGGGATTCGCCGCTACGGATTCCATGGGATCAATCATCAGTACTGTGCCGAGCGGGCGGCGCAGATGCTCGGAGCGGATGTGAAGGCTCGAAGAATTGTGAGTTGCCACCTTGGGAACGGTTGTTCAGTCACCGCGATCCGCGACGGCCAGAGCATTGATACCACAATGGGCTTCACACCGTTGGAGGGTCTGATGATGGGTACGCGTTCGGGCTCTGTGGATCCCGGAATTCTGACTTTCCTGATACGCCAGGGCCAGATGGATGGCCAGGATATCGACGAGGTGCTAAACCAAAAATCGGGTCTGCTCGGTATCTCGGGGCTTTCGAGCGACATGCGCGACATCCTCACCGGCATCCGACAAGGTCACCAGCGAGCGAAGTTGGCATTCGACATTTATGTGCACCGTTTGCGAGCAGCGATAGGTGGCATGGCCGCCGTGTTGGGAGGAATTGATGCCCTGGTGTTTACCGCGGGGGTGGGCGAGAACTCCCCCGAGGTGCGAGCCGCGGCTTGCAGTGGATTGGAGTTTCTCGGCCTCAAGCTCGATAGTAAAACGAATGCACGACCTTCTCTCGATCAGGACATCTCTGCGCCAGATTCAAGTGTGCGCCTACTAGTGATTCGTGCTGAGGAAGATTGGGCCATCGCCAAAGAATGTTGGAAGCTGGCCCGGGCAGGCGCACCAGCAGGGACAACAACCACGAGTGTTGCCCAGAAAGAGTCGCTCCGGCCAGGCGAGAGAGCGGCAAGCGAATCGGGCGTTCACTAGGCCAAACAATAAGGATAGAGCCAGGATGAGCGAAGTACTTCCAGTGTTGTATGTGGCACGTCACGGCGAAACGGCATGGAGTCTCTCGGGCCAGCATACCGGCCTTACCGATTTACCTCTGACTCCAGATGGCGAGCGCAACGCCCGGCGGCTCGGAGAACGGCTGAAGAGCATGACATTTGCCAAGGTATTTACCAGCCCGTTGCAGCGCGCGTCCCGAACCTGTGAACTTGCCGGGTTTGGTGCCGTGGCCGAAACTGATCCTGACCTGGTGGAATGGAACTACGGTCAATATGAAGGGCGGCGCTCGGCCGAGATATTTGCGGAACGCCCAGACTGGCAACTGTTCCGGGACGGCTGTCCGGGAGGCGAATCGCCAGCACAAGTAGGCGAGCGGGCGGACCGTGTGGTCCAGCGTGTCCGCGCAGTTCCGGGAGACGTACTGCTCTTTTCCAGTGGACACTTCATTCGAGTTCTTGCCGCCCGCTGGCTGGCGCTCGATCCGGAACCAGCGGGCAGGTATTTTCTCTTGACCACGGCGAGCCTGAGTGCGCTGGGCTATGAGCACAAACCTTCCCAGCCGGTGATCCGGCTTTGGAATGACGATCGGCACGTGGCCGAGTGAGTCGCCCCAATCGTTTCGGCGAGAAATTGAGGGTTTTGGATGTTGGACAGTACGGATTTCAGATAACTCAGATCAAAAGGACGACCAATGAACACAAAAGTTGTTAAAACCGCGGAAAGCGTTCGGGTTCCCCCTAGAACACCAGAAGAATCGCGTCTGTCGGAACTTCTCAGACAGTACGGGTGCGGCCCGATTGCATTTTCCGGTTCGCCTAACGCACTTTACGATCGACATTTGATCTTTGACCGCGTAATCGACCCGCAGGTCGCGACGGCGCGAGAACGTTTCGAGGCGGTTTCCCATTCGATTCGAGACGTCCTCGCCCAGCGTTGGACGCTAACCAGAAGCACCTATGCGAAGACGAACGCAAAACGTGTCTATTACCTCTCGATGGAATTTCTGATCGGCCGATCGCTGACAAACAACATAACCAACCTGTTGCTGAACCCGGTGGTTCAAGGGGCCGTCAAGGAGAACGGACTCGATTGGCTCGAACTACTGGAGCAGGAACCCGATGCGGGTCTCGGTAACGGAGGTCTGGGACGCCTGGCGGCATGCTTCCTAGAGTCCATGGCCACCTTGCAACTCCCGGCCACGGGATACGGTCTCCGCTATGAGTACGGCATGTTCAAGCAATCCATTGAGGATGGATGGCAAAAGGAACATCCAGACAATTGGATCCGCATGGGTGACCCCTGGGAGGTCGTGCGGCCTCCTGAAATGGTGGAAGTGAAGCTAGGATGCTCGTTCAAACTGATCGGGGGCAGCATTCAGGTTCTACCTGGACGGCCATCAACCCTGATCGGCATTCCGTTTGACCGGCCTGTCGTAGGCTACGGCGGAAAGACGATCAACACGCTCCGGCTGTGGGCCGCAGCTGCGCCAAACTACTTCGATTTCCAGGAATTTGGTACCGGTAATTTTGTGGGAGCCCTGGGGGACACGCTTGAGGCGGAGTCGCTCACGCGCGTGCTGTATCCCGACGACTCAACGACGATTGGGCAAGGACTGCGATTCATCCAGGAATATTTTCTGGTGGCCTGCTCTCTCGCTGACATCGTCCGGCGGTTCCAACGGTTCAATAAAGATTGGGAGCAGCTGCCCGAGAAGGCGGCAATCCAGCTCAATGACACGCATCCGTCGTTGGCCGTCGCCGAGCTGATGCGAATTTTGCTGGATGACGCCCACCTGGGATGGGACCAGGCCTGGGATTTGACAAAGAAGACGCTCGCTTACACAAATCACACGCTATTGCCGGAAGCGCTTGAGAAGTGGCCTGTCGAATTGTTCGAGATGCTTATTCCCCGCAATTTGGAGATCATCTACGAGATCAACCGCCGTCTTCTCGACGAGGTTCGACTTCGCTTCCCCGGCGATAACGGTCGGACGGTTCGCATCAGCCTTGTCGAAGAGGGCGGCCAACGCAAGATCCGCATGGCCCATCTGGCAATTGTTGGCTCGCACAGCACGAATGGCGTCGCCGCAATCCACTCCAAACTCCTGCGCACGACCACTGTTAAGGATCTGGCCGAGATGTACCCGGAGCGCTTCAGCAACAAGACCAACGGGGTGACGCCACGGCGGTGGCTGCTGCAAGCCAATCCCAAGCTATCTAGTGCGATTTCGGATGGCATCGGCGAACGATGGATTACCGACCTGAGCGAGCTAAAAGCGTTGAGACCACTAGCCGAGGACGTTAGCTTTCGCGACGTGTTTCTCGCGTCAAAGCGCGAAGCAAAAGTGCGTTTTGCCAATTGGCTGAAGTCCGCGTCAGGACAGGACATCGACCCAGATGCGGTTTTCGACTGCCAGATCAAGCGCATTCATGAGTACAAGCGACAACTGCTTAACGCGTTGCGTATCGTCATCATTTACAACCGGCTTCGGGAAAATCCCGACACGGAGATGGCGCCGCGTACATTCTTCTTCGCCGGCAAAGCGGCGCCAGCATACCGCTTGGCCAAGCTCATCATAAAGTTCATCAACAACCTGGCGGCCACGATTGATGGCGACCCCGCTGTGCGCGGCAGGATCAAAGTCGTTTTTCTGCCCGAGTACAATGTCGCGCTTGCGGAACGGTTGATTCCCGCGAGCGATATTTCGAACCAAATCTCAACGGCCGGATTTGAAGCGAGCGGAACGAGCAATATGAAGTTCATGATGAATGGAGCCTTGACGGTCGGAACCCGCGATGGCGCGACGATCGAGATGGCGGAGGAAGCCGGTGAAGAGAATTTCTTCCTGTTCGGCCTCACCGCAGAGCAAGTGGAGAACAGCCGCGGCCGGTACAACCCCTATTGGCACTATGATAATGAGCTGGAGACACGGGCAGCGCTGGATCTCATTTTCTCCGATTATTTCAGCCGAAATGAACCGGGGGTCTTCGCTCCCCTACGCGAAACGCTTCTGACACACGGCGATTACTACATGCACTTGGCGGACCTCAGCTCGTATTGCCGGGCACAAGAAGCCGCCGGTGCGCTATATGCAAATCCGGGTGCATGGGCACGGAAAGCCATCCTGAACGTAGCCAGCTCTGGAAAATTCTCGAGCGACCGCACCATTGCAGAATATGCTCGCGACATCTGGAAGGCAGAACCATGTCCAATACCGTAGAAACACCATCAGCAAGAGCTGCAGCACATCGAAGCTTGTTTTCGCCGCTCGCAGGCAAGCCGGCTCCGAAGGAGTTGCTCGCGGACGTCGCTCGTTTGGAGAAAGAGTATTTCGAGTGTCGCCCGGACTTGCAAGACCCCAACCAACTCGTCAGCTTCGGCACAAGCGGGCACCGTGGCACCCCCTTGCAAGGCACGTTCACGGAAGTCCACATCCTCGCCATTACCCAGGCAATTTGCGATTACCGGCGCTCGCAAGGAATCGACGGCCCTCTTTACATGGGCAAGGATACCCACGCGCTGTCCAGTCCCGCACAGCGAACTGCGCTTGAGGTCCTAGCGGCAAACAACGTGGAGACCGTCGTTCAGCAAAACGACGGCGTGACACCTACGCCCGTCATCTCACGCGCCATTCTTGTGTACAACCGCGATCGCAAAGAACATTTCGCGGATGGCATTGTGATTACGCCGTCTCACAATCCACCTGAAGACGGCGGCTTTAAGTACAACCCGCCCAACGGAGGGCCTGCCGATACCGATGTGACGCACTGGGTGGAAACGAGGGCAAACGAGTTATTGCGCGCCGGGGACGCGGGTGTGAAACGATTGGCCTTCAGCAAAGCGTTGGCGGCATCCACTACGCACGAAGAAGATTTGATGTTGCCATACGTTCGTGATCTCAAGAACGTTGTCGATATGGAGGCCATTCGCAACGCAAACTTACGGCTTGCTGTGGATCCCCTGGGCGGTGCCGCTCGGCCATATTGGGAGCCGATCAACGCGATTTACGGGCTGGAGATCGCGGTCGTCAATCCCGTGATTGACCCCACCTTCTCGTTTATGACCGTAGACCATGACGGAAAGATCCGCATGGATTGTTCCAGTTCTTATGCGATGGCGAGACTCGTCGGCTTGAAAAACCAATACCAAGTTGCTTTCGCGAACGATCCAGACTCGGACCGACACGGAATTGTCACCCCTTCAGCTGGTCTGATAAACCCGAACCATTACCTCGCAGTCGCGATACGGTACTTGCTCACGCATCGGCCACAATGGCGGAACGGAGCAGCAGTTGGCAAGACACTTGTGAGCAGCAGCATGATTGACAACGTCGTGAGAAAACTCGGCCGGGATTTGCGCGAAGTGCCCGTGGGCTTCAAGTGGTTTGTACCGGGCCTGTTCGCAGGTTCCTACTGTTTCGGTGGCGAGGAAAGCGCTGGAGCGAGTTTTCTGCGCCTCAGCGGGACGGTCTGGACCACCGACAAAGACGGCCCCATCATGGATCTTCTTGCAGCGGAGATTACAGCTCGCACCGCCAAGGATCCAGGTGAGCACTATCGCGAACTGCAGGCGGAGTTCGGAAATGCTTACTACACGCGCATCGATGCTCCGGCCTCCCCCGAGCAGAAAAGCAAATTGCAAAAGCTGTCGCCAGATGAAGTGAAAGAGTCCGATCTTGCAGGAGAGCCGATCACGGCCAAGCTGACGCGGGCGCCAGGCAACAACGCCCCCATTGGGGGCCTGAAAGTCGTAACGAAAACCGGCTGGTTCGCAGCCCGGCCCTCGGGGACCGAGAACATCTACAAAATTTATGCGGAGAGCTTCCAGAGCGATCAGCACTTGAACCGCATTGTGACTGAGGCGCAGGAAATCGTGGGCAATGCCTTGCGTTCGTCAGCAGCAGGTTGGCAATGAGCGCCACTGATAGAGCGAGCATAGTTCCACCGTTTCCGCCCGAATACCGGAGCTGCGGCATACTGCTGCATGTTACCTCTCTGCCCTCGCCGTACGGTATCGGCGATCTCGGGCCATCCGCGTTTTCTTGGATCGATCGAATCCACGACGCGGGACAAGGATGGTGGCAGGCTTTGCCGCTCGGCCCCACCGGTTATGGAAACTCACCTTACCAATCACTATCTTCGTTTGCGGGCAACGGCCTGCTTATCAGCCCCGAGTGCTTGATTTCAGATGGCCTACTCAACGCGAGCGACTGCGCATCACAATTCCCTTCCGATCTCGTCGACTACGATTCCGTTATCCCTTTCAAAGAGAAGCTGCTCGAAAAGGCATGGACGAAATTCATTTCCGGTGAGCGCAGCGATCTCCGCCCTGCATATCAGGAATTCTGCGCAACACAGGAAACCTGGCTGGAAGACTATGCGCTTTTTCGGGCGCTAAAGAACAAGTTTGACGGTTCCTATTACCTCGAGTGGCCGGAGGATTTGATCCAGCGAAAGCCTGCTGCCTTAGGGAAGGCGCGCCGAGAGTTGGCCAGAGAAATCGATCGCTTTCGCTTCGAACAATTTCTGCTGCTGCGCCAAGCAGATCAGTTAAAGGAATACGCCCATGCCAAGGGCGTGAGCCTGATTGGTGATCTTCCGTTCTTCGTCTCACCGGATTCCAGCGATGTTTGGGCAAATCCGGAATTTTTCCTTCTCGATGAGCGGCGGCCGCGGTTCGTCGCTGGCGTCCCTCCCGATTATTTCAGCACGCAGGGACAGCTATGGGGCAATCCGGTTTACAACTGGGATGCGCTTCGTTCTACGGGTTGCCGGTGGTGCATCGATAGAGTACGTACGCTGCTGGCTCACGTAGACGTGATTCGTCTGGATCACTTCCGGGGTTTCGCCGCTGCGTGGCACGTCCCAGCCGGGGCCAAGACAGCGCAGTCCGGCGAATGGGTGCCAGGCCCAGGAGCCAACTTTTTCCACTCGATCCAGCGAGAACTGGGGCGCCTGCCATTTATCGCCGAGGACCTGGGCACCATCACTCCGGACGTAGCACTGCTGCGCGACCAATTTCAATTGCCAGGCACACGAGTCCTACAGTTCGCGTTCGATGGTCACGCTGATAATCCGTATCTTCCGCACAATTTTGTCAGCAATACCGTGGCCTACACCGGCACGCATGACAACCCGCCAACTCGCGAGTGGTATGAACAGTTGCCCGATTCCCAGAAAGAAACTCTTTCGAGCTACCTCAAGCGCCAGCTCAAAAACAGTGCCGAACCAGCACCGGCGCTCGTCGAGCTGGCATGGTCTTCGGCGGCGGCCTTGAGCGTTGCGCCGTTGCAGGATGTTTTAGACCTCGGCGCTGGAAGCCGAATGAACGTACCTGGTTGTACGGGCGGAAACTGGCGCTGGCGCGCCACGGAGGAGATGCTGTCCACAACCGTTTTCGAATGGCTGCGAGGATTGACAGAGAGGTCGAAGCGTTGCTCGAACGTGGGTTCAAATGCTCAGTCGGTAATGGCGGGAGGCGCCGAATTATGAGAACGAGCTGCTCAACTCAAAGCACAAGACCAGGTCATTACACGTGAGCAACCCGATTCACAAATCTGCTGGCAAGGACTGTGCGTTCGGCGAAGATCGGTCGGGAGTCTCGCCGCAAAAACGCCGGTGGACACAAACCGAAGGATCTCCGTTGCCACTCGGCGCAACCTGGATCGAAGAGGAGCAGGCGTTTAATTTTGCAGTGTATGCGGAGCATGCGGAGAGCGTCACTCTGTTGCTCTATTGTGCCGAGGAAGTGGCAAATCCGATTCTCACATTCCCATTCGATTTCGTCCTCAACAAGTCGGGACGAATCTGGCACTGCAGACTGCCTCTCAACGAAATGCGCGGCGCTCGTTATTATGCCTACTCGGTCTCGGGGCAGGTTATTTCTGAACTTCACACCTTCGATCCTCAGAAAATTTTGCTCGATCCCTATGCCCAATGTGTTTTCTTCCCGCCAGAGTTTGACCGCAAGCCGGCCACGGTGCCCGGCCCCAATCCCGGAAAAGCACCGCTGGGAGTGCTGACCGGGCATACTGTCGAGTTCGATTGGTCCGGAGCAGTTGCACCTCGCCCCGAATCCGAAGCAATCATCTACGAGCTCCATGTAAGGGGCTTCACGAAAAACCCGAATTCTGGGGTACATCCTTCGCGTGCCGGCACCTACTCCGGACTGGCGGACAAGATTCCGTATTTGAAGGAGCTCGGGGTAACGGTCGTCGAATTGATGCCTGTATTTCAGAGCGACCCGCACGAAGGGGATTATTGGGGTTACATGCCTTTGAACTTTTTCTCGCCGCATGCCCAGTATGGGTGTACGCGCAATGACGATGGGCAGCATCTCGAATTCAAAGAAATGGTCAAGGCCCTTCACAAAGCAGGAATCGCCGTAGTGATCGATGTTGTTTATAACCACACGTGTGAGGGCGACCATCGAGGCCCCCTCTACAGTTTCAAAGGGTTTGATGGCGCAGGCTATTACATGCCATCCTCCGCGCCCGGTAATCCTTACGCGAATTATTCGGGCACGGGTAATACGCTGAACTTCAGCCAGCCGCACGTGCGCAAACTGGTCATGGACAGCCTGCGGTATTGGAAAAACGAGATGCACATTGATGGGTTCCGCTTCGACCTGGCATCCGTGTTTAGCCGTAATGCCGATGGATCGCTCAATTGGGGAGATGCTCCAATTTTCAGTGAAATTGCTGCCGATCCGGAGTTGAGCCTATTGAAGTTGATCGCTGAACCTTGGGACACCGGCGCGTATCAACTCGGACGCGGATTTCCGGGGCTGACGTGGCTCCAATGGAACGCGCGGTTTCGCGATGATGTCCGCCGTTTTGTGAGGGGCGACGCGGGCATGATCCCGGACTTGATGAGCCGCATTTATGGCAGCAACGATCTGTTTCCGGATAGCCGCGCCGATGCCTATCATGCCTACCAAACCGTGAACTACATCAATGCCCATGACGGTTTCACGTTGTACGATCTGGTTTCCTATAATCAGAAAAAAAACTGGAAAAACGGCCAGGACAATCGGGACGGAATGGACGAGAATGTCAGTTGGAATTGCGGACACGAAGGAGACGAGGGCGTTGCAGAAGCGGTTCTGGCACTGCGCCGGAAACAGGTTAAGAACTTCTGCTGTCTGCTTCTGCTCTCGAATGGCATCCCGATGTTCCGGTCGGGCGATGAGTTCCTGAACACACAATTTGGCAACAACAATCCGTATAACCAGGACAACGAAATCAGTTGGCTTGACTGGAGCCATCTGCAGGCGAATCAAGACATTTTTCGGTTCTTTAAAAGTATGATTGCGTTCCGGAAATCGCATCCTTCTCTCTGTCGCAGCAGATTCTGGCGCGAGGACATTTCCTGGTACGGCGTTGGCCCCGCGGTCGATCTGTCGCCAGATTCACGAAGCCTGGCGTTTTGTCTGCATGGCGCATCCCAAGCAGATAACGACATCTATGTAATGATCAATGCATACTGGGAAGAGCTTCAGTTCCGCATCCAGGAAGGTACGCCGCAAGATTGGGTAAGAATCGTGGACACGTCGTTGCCAACTCCGGACGACTTCGCGGAACTCGGTGTGCCCCTGAGGCATGCGACATACCAAGTGGCCCCGCGATCCATTGTTGTCCTGGTTCGACCTAAGAGAACTGGCTAGGCTACGTTTCGATCTTTTTCAATGTAGATCATCGTTCTACCCTGTTTTCCTCACCCCAGACACTTTCAGGAGACAGACACGGATCGCGGTGATTTAAGCCATAATATCTCTCGGCTTCGAGGCATTTAATTTCGCGAATCCGCCATTACTCAGTTCAGCCATTGGAGAAATGTTTGGCCCCGGCCATAGCGAGAAAGTCGATGCTACCCGGTAGAGCAATGGCGAAGCAAAACTCCTTCCGCCTCGACTAACGCCGCAGTTACTGGAAGTTCGTGACAATGATTTGCGCCACTTTCTTCGCGAAGTCGAATGTGACTCTCAAATTGCCGCCGACGAACCGTACGTTGCCCGTGACATCTTGCGCGAACTCGGATTTGCCGGCCTTGTCCGTAAACAGGCAGTGCACCTTGATCTGAGTGGCGCCCGCAACTGTGGTCACCTGTCGCTTCCCCTCGCTGCCTTTCTTGAACCCGTACACATTGCTGTGGAGGATCACGAGGTCGGTGTTGCTGGATGCAGCCGGGTCGCCGTCGCGGTACACGTGCTGGAACTTGTTGGTCTTTTGTATCTGTTCGATCAGGTTCTCGTAGAGGGCCAGTTGAAATTCAATCGGAAGCTTCACTTCGTCAGACTGGCCCATCAGAATCTGGATCGAGGACGCGTGAATTGTTGGGTTTGTGTTGTCTTGCGCGGAGGTAACGCTCCCCGTGAAGAAAACGACAAGGGCGGGTAGCAGCAGGGAACTCCGATAGGGGGCACATTTCATTATTGTTTCTCCTGTGCGCCGGTTAAACCGGCGAGGTGTAGTGAATGCAAAAGTCATACGAAAGTGGATCAGCGACCCACATCGGCCCCGAGTCATGCGGAGCTGCTCGCAAGGGCAGCGTCGAAGCGTTGACAGGGGAATGTGCGGGCCGGGTATTCAGCCGCGTAAGAAACTTCCTCCGGGACGCCGACGCTGTAGGAGAAAGCGGAAGGCCCCATCGGGTGCACCGATATCGCGAGGTGTGCCAGAGTCCCGCGCGGTCAGAGACCCCGTGCACGTACGCAAGCACCTCGCATGGGAACCGGGAGATCCCAAGTCCGCCCAAGGCCGCAGTTGCCTTGGGACGTGTCGGGAAGTCTAAGGACGTACGCCGATGACGAACGGACCTGGGAAGTCGGACAGACCCACTGTACCTGGGAAGTCCCTGAACAACGCCGGGCAACCGGCGGAGGAGGGGATGGAGGGAAGGGGTTTGGCCAAAGGGAACCTGCCACAGCAAAACGCGTCCCGGACACCGAGCCGGAAAGACGCGCCCAGTGCGCTGGAGCGGGTACGTCAAGCAGCAGGAAAGGATAAGAAGTTGCGGTTCACAGCGCTTCTGCACCACATCTACAACCTGGAAACACTGCGCATGGCCTACTTCCGTTTGAAGAAGGAAGCCGCGCCCGGTGTGGACGGGGAGACGTGGCGGCATTACGGAGAAGAACTGGAGAGGAATCTCCAGGACCTTTCCGAAAGGCTGAAGCGAGGAGCGTACCGAGCGAAGCCGGTGCGTAGGGTGTATATCGCCAAGACCGACGGGCGGCAAAGACCGCTCGGAGTGCCGGTGCTGGAAGACAAGATCGTCCAGCGGGCTACGGTCGAGGTGTTGAACGCCATTTACGAAACGGACTTTCTCGGGTTTTCGTACGGGTTCCGGCCAGGGCGCAGCCAGCATCAAGCGCTGGATGCACTGTACACGGGACTGCTGACGAGAAAAGTGAACTGGGTGCTCGATTTGGACATCAAGGGCTTTTTCGATGGGCTGTCCCACGAATGGCTCGTGAAGTTCGTCGAGCATCGGATTGCAGATCGGCGCGTCGTGCGGCTCATTCAGAAATGGCTGAATGCCGGCGTGCTGGAGGATGGGAAACGGACACGAGTGGAGGAAGGGACGCCCCAGGGCGGAAGTGCCTCGCCGCTTTTGGCGAACGTCTACCTTCATTACGTATTCGACCTGTGGGTCCAAGCATGGCGTCAGAAGCGCGCGCACGGCGATGTGATCGTGGTGCGATTCGCAGACGACATTGTGGTGGGCTTTAACAGCAAAGCGGATGCCGATCAGTTTCGGGCAGAACTTACGGAACGAATGCGAAAGTTCAACCTGGAACTGCATCCCGAGAAAACGCGGTTGCTGGAGTTTGGTCCGTATGCGATCGACCAACGACAGTGGCGTGGAGAAGGGAAACCGGAGACGTTCAACTTTCTTGGCTTTACGCACATCTGCGTGAAGAAAAGGAGTAACGGACGGTTTACGGTGCTGCGGCAAACGATCCGCAAGAGACTGCAGACGAAGCTGAACGAGGTGAAAGCCGAACTTCAGCGACGGATGCATGAACCCGTTCCCGAAGTAGGCAAGTGGTTGCAAGCGGTGGTGCGCGGACACATCCGGTACTACGGAGTGCCCCTGAACCAAAACGCGCTGTGGATCTTTCGATTCCAAGTTGGACGGCTCTGGCATCGTGCGCTGTCGAGGCGCAGCCAGAACGGCCGCGTACTCTGGGATCGCATGCGGCGCCTCATCAACCGCTGGCTGCCTGTGCCTATCGTCTGTCATCCCTATCCTCTGCGTCGCATGGGCGTCGTCACCTAAGGCAAGAGCCGGATGCGGGAAATCCGCTCGTCCGGATCCGTGGAGGGGGTTGTGAGTGATCATGATCCCTACTCCGACTTGGCTTTGACTGCGCCTGCGCTTCCGCTTCTAGTTCAGCGGGAACGCTCGTTCTTGCACCTTGGCTCAGCAGCGCTTTCTTTGCAGCCTCCGCATTGCCTTCGCTCAGAATGAAGATCGCTCCATGAATGCCGCCGGATGCGTCGACATACTCGATCGCGAGAGTGTCAATCTTAGTTCGGAATAGGCTTAGAAACCTTCCACCTCCATACGGTGCGAACATCGTGAGGATGCCAACGGTCCCGCCGATGGCGCGCTCGGTGTCCTTTCCTGTCAGCACTTCCGTGATCGAGGCAGCCGGAACAACTACTTTTTTCTTCCCTTTCGTAAACACGAGAGACCCGTTCTCGGCGGCGAGAGTGCCACTGACGTTGTGCTTCAGGCCGTCAAGTCCGAGGACTTCTTTTGTATTAGCGAACGAAATGGCGTTGCCGGTGTTCGCGTCATGGGCGAGGCAAGGTGCAGCTAGCGACCCAACTCCCATTAGAAGCACCGTGGCGGCCAATTGAATTGGGAACACCCGGGGGATTTTCATATTCAATTTCTCCTCATCTATGCCTGTTCTACCTCAAGTCCAAATTTGCAGTCTCAGGTTATCGAGTGTTGGTCGGCCAACTCTCGATGAGTTCAATGCGCGTGACAATCCGCTCCGGCTTTTTCGCCGCAGAATCTTGGTCCAGCCGTCTCCCCAAGCTCCTTGCGTGTCTACTGGCACGAACCGTCATCCACAAACTGATTCGACGACGCCATCGACTCGAGCGAGTGCCAACACGTCAATAGTTTCTGGTCCAGGGGATCACTGGTCAGGGAGTTGGGCGCAATATAGTCCCTACTCACGGTGATTTTCAGGTATTTATCGGTTAATGCCCCCATGTTATTGAACTCGTTGACCAGAAGCGGAAGCGCCTGCCGATCCATGTCCGTGTTCGCTGCCGCTTCAGCATGCTTCAGGCTTGCTTGAGTCTGCCTCCTGAAGTTTCCGAACCAGTCATCCGAGATTGGATAGTCCCGCTCGATGGCATTCTTTAACGAAGCGCGCCATTCAAGGATTTCCCTCATCGTTTCGATTCCCGCGGCGAGGAAAGGCTTAGAAAGACCGACCGGTGGCGCTGGCGGAGACTGCACCGTCTGCGATGAGGCATCGCCGCTCCCAGGTAGTGTGAGAATGATCCGATTTCCCGCGAAGCGCAGCGATCCGCCCGTGATCCGGGCTAATTCGTCCACTTCTACATAGTTTTTCCCTTGCACCTGAATCACTCTTGTCTGTCCCTGCGGCCCCTCGATCAGGTGCGAACTCGTCTCCTGGGCCACCAGGATCACCAACGGCAGCGGCAGGATCGCCAGCAGCATCACCGATGTCCGAATCGCGTTTCGACGCATATCTCATCTTCCTTTATGACGGCCTGCGGTGTGCCGACGTCCCGCTCCCAGAATGGCAGGTCGCGTGCCATTTCGTTGGACCGCCGGGTACGAAGTGCAACCAGAGTGCCAAAGGAAATCAATGAGAAACATGAGCTTTTGAGACCGTGCCGCGATTCGGGTTGCCCGAATGCGGGCACCGTTGACGGGCAATCGAGCACGGCGATCGGTTACATCGCAAGATCTAATTTCAAACCAGTAACTTAGGAGCATGCCTTTCACCTCCAAGTTTGGCTATCTCGATGCAACGTAGGAAATGTGAAGGGTCTAGTCCGTCACTCTCATTCGGCGTTTTTGTGATCGAAGCTCTGGTTTTGCTTCGCACTACTGGCGGAGCGGGACGTATGAGCGCGGGCCACGGGTAAGGAATCCGAGCCGTGATGAGCGGACACAACTCTCGTCGAACCACATCGGGCCAAGGAGCTTTTTAGGAGGGGTTTCGTGACCAAATTCCGGTTCCTAATTCGGATCTCGCTTCGATTCTTTGCAGCCATGGCAGGCCTTGCTTTACTTGGCTACTTGGTTTTTCGAACCGGCCCAGGGGTCGTCTTGAAACAACTCCAGACAGTTGGCTGGGGCCTAGCGTTGATAATCATTCTGGGAGGGCTCTCTCAGTTGGTCAAGACATGCGCCTGGCGACAGACATTTATGTGTGATATCAAAGGGCTCTCCTGGTCACGGAGTCTTGGTACGCAACTGGCCTCTGATGCGATGGGGCAACTTGGTCTTGCTGGGAAGCTGCTTGGGGACGCGATTCGCGTATCTCTGCTAGGTTCTACGGTGCCGGTGGCCAGTGGAATATCGGCCTGCGCGATTGACGGAGGACTCCATACCTTGACAGCCGCAGTCGTCACTGTGTTGGGAATCATCGCCGCTTTGCTGCTTGCTCCTCTTTCCGGCGGGTGGCGAGTATATGGATTGCTCCTCGCTGCCGTGCTCCTAGCAGTGGTGACCCTAGCGGCCGTGGCCGTCGCGAACGGTTGGCCGCTGATAGGGAACGCGGCCAGAGCGATAGGGCGACTGCGTTGGCTTCACAACTGGGTCGGCGACAAACAGTCGACCATCGATTCTGCCGAACACAACCTCCTCATTTTTCCTCGCGAAGCGCCTACAGCATTCTGGGCGACCCTGATGCTTAATCTCCTATGGCACGGCCTGGCAGTCTTGGAGGTCTATCTCGTCCTGCGGTTTATGGGAGCAAGGGCCGCCCTGATCGGCGCGTTTGTGCTGGAAGGCCTGACAAAGGTGATCAATCTCGTGGGCGCACTTAATCCAGGTAACTTGGGGACCTATGAAGGCGGGAATATGCTTATCGCAAAAATATTCGGTGTGACGGGCACTGCTGGATTGACGCTGGCGTTGTGCCGACGTACGCGTGCCGTCTTCTGGGCAGGAATAGGGGCCATCTGCATGACAGTGATGAAGAGAGGCGAGTGGACAAACAAAATAGAGGTGAAGGGCGATGATAAGGACCAGTTTTCACATCGCGCTTGCAGTCGTGTTGCTTCTAATGGCTCCTGCGACTGAAGCCGACACTCTGGACGAGCCATATAGATTTTTCCGCGAGTTTGCTGGATTGAATGAAGAGCAGATAGCTGCAATTCGCTCGGGGAAAGCTGTTGCCAAGGCCGTAGAGTCACGTACCCCTGACGAAGTGTTCGTCTTCGGCGCGGTGTACGTGGAGGCGACTCCAGAGAGCTACCTCAAGCTTGCTTCTGACGTTGATGCGCTGCGCAAGCTCCCCAGCTATCTCGCCATCCAAAGTTTCAGCGATCCGCCGAAGCTTTCTGACCTAGAGGGCTTCAGCCTGGAACAGCAAGACATCGTGGAGCTGAAGAACTGCAAGACAGGGCATTGCGAGGTGCAACTGCCGACTGAGGCGATAGAAGACTTTCAGCAATCGATTGACTGGTCCGCACCTGACGCTGGCGAGAGGGTGAATCGCCTGGCTCAGCAAATGGCACTGCAGGCACTCCAGAACTATATACATGGGGGCAACACCGCTCTAGGAGCCTATCGTGACAAAAAGCATCCCGCGGCGGTGGCGGAAACCTTCGCTTCGTTGATAGGACGATTCGAGGCACTTCCCGTGTACCTGCCGGAACTCAACGAGTATCTGCTCAACTATCCGAAGGCGAAATCGGACAACGTGCAGGCCGGTTTCTATTGGGAGAAGGTTAATTTCGGGTTGAAGCCAACTTTCCGGGTCGTACAGAAGATCGTCTATCGGGGAGAAATTGGAAAGGAGCCAGCCTACGCAGTGGCTGAGAAACAGATCTACGCAAGCCACTACTTCGAAACGGCGCTCGATCTAGCCGTCCTCGTCAAAGATGTGCAACGCCCCGGTTTCTACATCATTACCGTCAAAGGGTCGAAACAGGCCGGGCTTACGGGATTGAAAGGGGGCCTCGTGCGCAAGGTGGCCGTAGACAAGACCCGTTCTTCACTCGAGCGGGTGCTCGTGACGGTAAAACAAAAGCTGGAATCGCAGCACTCGCAAGGTGAGTGATAGCATCCCCTGATTGCCGGACCACGGACATGGTAGTTAAGTTCTGGCGGTGATAGTCTCATGCGCATGACTGGGAATGACAGGGCACCGACGCCGACTGATAGCAGGTATCGAGCTTTGCTCGATGTGTCCAGCGCGATGGTCGAGCAACCTACGGTAAAGGCCGTCGTGCATAGCTTTCGCCGTGTTCTGTCCAGTAGCTGTCGCCTCCACGGAGCTCATCTCTACGTCCTGGGGAGTGACGGAGAAAGCCTGCATCTTCTCGAGTTCGATCGCGAAGCGGACGCGCCCGCGATCAAAATTGGCACAAAACTTTTGCGCGTTGGCGAGGTGGCACGAGTACTTGAGGGTCTGGAACCCGTTTTCCTCCCGGACGTATCGCAGGAGATGTTCAAACATCCCGAGCTGGCTCCCTTTGCGCCCGAGTCTGTGGGCCGCCCTACCTATGTGTTTCCAGTGTCTACCTCTCTGCAACGATTCGGAATTCTTGTAGTGACTAAGGACCGAGGACAGGAATTTCTTCCCGAAGATGTGGAACTCCTCTGTTCTCTCGCCTCGCACGTTGCGGTCGCGTTCGAGTTCGCGCTGGCGAAGGACAACGCAGAGCTGTACCAGCGACAAGTGGTGAAAGAGCGGGATCGGCTGAGGCTGTTGTTAGAGATCAACAATCACATCGTTTCTAAGCTGGACATTAACGAATTGTTTCGGTCGGCATCGACATCCATTCGGGCCTATTTTCGAAACGACTTCGCCGGATTTTGGTTGATCGATAAACAATCGAACCTGCTTGAATGCGTCCTATTGGATTTCCCCAGCAGCAAAGGTTCGCTGACCGCTGTCGTTAAGTCTGAACTTAGCGACACCGATCACGAAAAGCTGCGTGCCCACGTCCCTGAACTGTTGTCGGTCGAAGAGATCGAGATGCTTCCGGCCGGAATCGTTGAGAGGCTTAAAGCTGAGTCTATCGTCTCGATGGCGATCGCCCCGATGGTAACCGCAGGCGGCCCTCTGGGTGTGATGGCTATGGGCAGCCGACACCCGAACAACTTCAGACAGGAGGACCTGGACCTCTTATCACAAATCAGCAATCAGATTGCGCTCGCGGTTGACAACGCGATTGCTTATGGACGCGTCACGGAAGCCAGAGATCGCCTGGAGGAAGAGCGCTTGTACCTTGAATCGGAGATCCGCTCCGAATACAGCTTCGAGGACATCGTCGGTAAAAGTGCCGCCCTTCGCAAAGTGCTGGATCAGATTGCGATTGTCGCCCCCACCCAATCAACCGTGCTCCTGCATGGCGAGACCGGGACTGGCAAGGAACTGTTCGCCCGGGCGATTCATAACCTCAGCCCGCGTCGCGAGCGCACTTTCGTCCGACTGAACTGTGCAGCCATACCTTCCGGGCTAGTGGAAAGCGAATTGTTTGGGCATGAAAAGGGTGCTTTCACGGGAGCGCTCATGCAGAAACGAGGCCGCTTTGAGTTGGCCGATTACGGCACTCTCTTTCTAGATGAAATTGGGGATATCAGCCTCGAGCTGCAACCAAAGCTGTTGCGCGCTTTGCAGGAACGTGAGTTTGAACGCTTGGGGAGTACGAAGACCATCCACGTCGACGTTCGCCTGATTGCCGCAACCCATCGCGATCTGCAGGCAATGATACGCAACAACCAGTTCCGCGAAGACCTTTTTTACAGGCTGAATGTTTGCCCCATTGAAATTCCTCCGCTTCGCGAAAGGCGCGAGGACATTCCGCTCCTGGTCCACTATTTTGTTTTGCGCTACTCCCGGCAAATGCAAAAGCGCGTCAAATCGGTTCCGAAGCAGGCGATGGAGGCGCTGGTGAACGCCGATTGGCCCGGCAATATTCGGCAGCTGGAGAACTTCATCGAGCGTTGCGTGATCTTCACGCAAGGGGACGAATTGAATGTCCTACGTGCAGAGCTGAAAAAACCATCGGTCCGCTCCGTTGCTTCCGCCGCGCCAAGTTTCGAACAGGCCGAGCGGCAAGCCATTATCGATGCTTTAATAGCCGCCTCCGGGAGAATCGCCGGCAAGGGCGGAGCGGCAGAGCGCCTGGGATTGAAACGAACAACGCTCCAAAACAAGATGCACAAGCTGAACATTAGTCGTGCTGAGTACTCCGGTGAGAATCCGGGCCGCAATGCGTAGTTTAATTTCGAGATGTGATGCGGTGGGTATCTGGCATGACCTCTGCGAAATTTATCCCAAGCAGCTCAATGTTAAAATGACGGCCTCGCGAATGAAACCTGCATTAGCGATCATTACGATTAGCACGCTCATCTTCCTGCTCGCGTCTACTCCCGCTCTGGCGCTGGACCGGTCGCTCGATGTGAGCCAATACGGGCATACGGCGTGGACAGCCCGGGACGGATTCTCCGTGGGCGCGATCTTCGCGATAGCCCAAACGCCCGATGGGTATCTGTGGCTCGGCACTGAATTCGGCTTGTTTCGCTTCGATGGACTTCACGCTGTCCCTTGGCAACCACCGGCGGGGCAGAAGCTTCCCAACGCGCCTTACGCGCTGCTCGTGACGCGCGACGGCACGCTTTGGATTGGCACTTTTGCCGGACTTGTGAGCTGGAATGGCAACAAGCTGACCGAGTACCCGGAGGTTGGCCCAGCCTTTGTGACATCGCTGCTTGAAGACCGCGAGGGAACAGTGTGGGCCGGCATTCTGGCCGGCTCACCGGAGAGTCCGGCAGGTCGGCTGTGCGCGATCCGAAGCGGCCGCGTGGAATGCTACCTGCAGGGCGGCGCGTTCGGCACATTCGTTTGGAGTCTGTTTGAGGGCGGCTCCGGCGAACTGTGGGCGGCTGCGGAGTCCGGGCTATGGCGATGGAAGCCCGGTGCTCCAACGCGATATGCCACGCCCGGAGTACGAATCGATGACCTCAGCAAAACGGACGAGGGACGGGTGTTAATCGCGATTAGTAGACGAGGGCTTGAGCAGGTCCTGGGTGACAAACTGGCGGCCTACCCTATTCATAGTGCAAGCAATCCAAACATGCTGCTTTCGGATCGGGATGTCAATTCCAATAAACTGCTGCGTGACCGCGATGGAGGTATCTGGATCGGGACCCACGAACGGGGCATCATCCATCTGCATCAGGGCCGGACGGACGTGTTTACAACATCAGATGGCCTCTCAGGCAACATTATTTGTAGTCTTTTTGAGGACCATGAAGGTGATGTCTGGGTGGGGACCACCCGAGGGATCGACCGCTTTCGGGAACTTCCAGTCAGTACGACTTCTATCAGACGCGGTCTATCAGATACTAACTCGTTAACAGCCGCCACAGATGGGAGCATTTGGATAGCCACGCACGATGGCTTGATCAGGTGGAGGAATGAGCAGATCACAACGTTCCGCAAGGCGGATGGGCTGCCAGATGACATGGTGCAGTCACTGTTTTGCGATCATCGCGGGCGCATTTGGGCTTTCACGGGGCACGGACTTGCGTATTTCGAGGACGGCAGATTTGTGGCCGTAAATGGCGTACCCAGCACAGAAGTCTATTCCATCACAGGAGACGAGGCCGAGAACCTGTGGCTTTCCGGAAATCGGGGTCTGACGCACTTGCTCAAGGGCCGCTTGGTTGAACACTTTCCCTGGTCAGTTCTGGGACGTAGCCAACAAGCGAAGGTGATTCTCTGTGATCATGGTGGAGTTTGGCTTTCATTCTGGACAGATGGGGGCGTGATGTATTTCAAGGATGGTCAAGTCCGCGCGTCGTACACCGTCGCTGAGGGCTTGGGTAAAGGCCATGTCCCTGGTCTGCGAATCGATGGGGAAGGAGCCGTGTGGGCTGGAACTGAGGGGGGCTTTAGCCGCATCAAAGACGGCCGAATTGCTACGCTCACTACGAAGAACGGCTTGCCCTGCGACACCATTCATTGGTCGATCGAAGACGACGATGGTGCGTTGTGGTTGTACACGGTCTGTGGTCTGGTACGCATCACGCGGAGCGAACTGGAAGCGTGGATCGCCAATCCGTCGCGCCAGATTCAAATGACGGTTTGGGACGCAGCGGACGGTGTGAGGCTTAGCGCGGTTTCGCTCTACTTCGGTCCTTCTGTCGCGAGGGCCGGCGACGGTAAGCTGTGGTTCCATACGGGAGAAGGTATTCAACTCGTCGATCCTCATCATGTGGCTTTCAACAAAGTCCCGCCGCCCGTATACATCGAACAGATTGTGGCCGACAACAAGATCTATTGGCAGAACTTACCCGGGAGAGTTTCGAGCATGCATCTGCCGGCGCTAACTCGCGATGTTCAGATCGACTACTCCGCTCTCAGCCTGGCGGCGCCGGAAAAGGTTCATTTCAAATACATGCTGGAGGGCCAGGATCGGGACTGGAGGGAAGTGGTCAACGACCGCCAGGCGCAGTACACGAACCTTGCTCCCCGCCGTTACCGCTTTCGCGTGATCGCGAGCAACAACAGCGGAGTCTGGAACGAGCAGGGCGATACGCTGGAGCTCTCCGTTTTGCCGGCGTACTACCAGACGACTTGGTTTCGTGCTCTGTGTGCGGCCGGCGTTATAGCGTTGTTCTGGGCGCTCTACCTGTTGCGCGTCCGGAGATTGCATCATGAGTTCGACATAACGCTGGAGGCGCGCGTCGGCGAACGCACGCGTATTGCCCGCGATCTCCACGACACTCTGCTCCAAAGCTTCCACGGGATTCTGCTGCACCTTCAAATTCTTTCCAACGAGCTTCCAGGCGGTACGCCCAAAGAGAGACTCGAAAGCGTTATCGATCAGGCCGAGCAAGCGATTGTCGAGGGAAGGGATGCCGTGGAGGGGTTGCGCACATCGACGGTGGAGCGTAACGATTTGGCATTGGCGATTCGAACGCTTGGTGAAGAACTTGCAGCGTCCAACAGCTGTCGGCCGGATTTCACTGTGCAAGTGGAAGGCGCGCCGCGCGACCTGCAGCCGATTCTGCGCGATGAAGTCTACCGGATTGTCGGCGAAGCGATGCGCAACGCCTTCCGTCACGCCGCTGCGCAGCGCATCGAAGTGGAAATCCGCTATGACGAGCAGCAGCTTCGGCTCCGCGTCCGCGATAATGGCAAGGGCATCGCGCCCAAGCTCATAAGCGACGATGGACATGAAGGACACTTTGGCTTGCGTGGCGTGCGGGAACGGGCCAAGCTCATAGGCGGCAAGCTGACTGTGTGGAGCGAACTGGATTCCGGTACCGAGGTGGAGCTGAGCATTCCCGCGGCGCGTGCATACCTCGCAGCGGTTGAGCGGCGCCGATCCGGGTTGTTGGAGAAGTTGGTGGGCAAGTTCTCGGGAAAGATCCGGAGCTGAAGGCATGAGCGCCGAGGCTAGCCCGATTCGGATCCTCGTCGTCGACGACCACCCCGTTGTGCGTCAGGGCGTCGCTGGGCTTGTCGGCGGTCACCCGGACATGCGCGTCGTTGGCGAAGCTTCAAATGGACGTGAAGCGATCCAGCAATTCCGTGCGCATCATCCGGACGTTGTGCTGATGGACTTGCAGATGCCGGAGATGAACGGGTTGGATGCGCTGATGGCGATCCGCGATGAGGCTCCGGAGGCGCGAATCATTGTACTCACCACGTACGCTGGAGACGCTCAGGTACTGCGCGCGATCAAAGCCGGCGCTCGCGGTTACTTGCTAAAAAGCGCTTTACATCGGGAACTGCTGGAGACTATCCGGGCCGTCCATGCCGGGAAAAAATCGCTATCAGCTGAGGTCTCTTACGAACTTGCCGAGCATGCCATCGATGACGCCCTCACTCCGGCGGAAGTTCGTGTTCTGCGGCTGATCGCCGAAGGGAACGCAAATAAAGAAATTGCAGAGCAGCTATCTGTGAGCGAAGAGACGGTGAAAGGGCAAGTCCGAAACATCCTGTCCAAATTGGGGGCGAAAGACCGCACTCACGCCGCCATGATCGGTCTGAAACGCGGCATCATCGAGGTGTAATTCCCTCGAAAGAGTCCCTTGTTCGGGCCTTTTGGGGCTTACGTGTGTTTCTCGGAGTTCGTAACCTGAACATGTCGTGCGCCGACTTTTCTCAACTTTCGCCCACGGTGCGCCTGGCCTGGGTCTTCTCTTGCTCCGAGTGGTTGCGGCCATCGCCGTGGTGTTTCAGGCAGCGATGGCAGTCCGCAGCAGTCCCCCGCTTGGACCAACCATACTCTACGTGCTGACTGGAGTTGTAGGACTGCTCTTGCTGGTCGGTTTATGGACGCCTATCGCGGGAACTCTTCTAGCAACTCTTGCGTCGGGGGCCGCCTTTCTGCACCCCGCAGATCCGTTGAGCTGGATCCTGTTGGGGACTCTCGGTGCCGCCTTAGCATTACTCGGACCTGGCGGATGGTCGGCCGATGCGCGCTTGTTTGGATGGAAGCGTGTCGAGTTTCCGGACCGAAAGAGTTAGCTCTCATCCCCTTTCGAGCGCCTTCCTTTACCCGCGACACTGCCCCGTGAACCCCAATCTAGTCGACACAAGCACACCGATGTGATGCCCTAGCAGCCCCGTTGTAGGGTTGCCTGCAGGCGATATTGCGACCACACTCCGTGCGAAGAACAGGGTGTTCTGGAAAGTTTGGGGGGGTACGATGAGCGCAACGCCAAGTTTTATCTCTCACTTTGACGAAAATCAGGCCGTTCCAACGATGCACGGCGCATTTCCTATCGCTGATAAATCATTGCGTCACGAGCCGCGGCAGGCTCAGTCCTCGTTTCTGGACACAATTGTCGGGCGGCATGGCGGCTTGTGCGCGGTCCTTTCGCAAGTGGAGATAGTGGCTCCCACCAACGCCACAGTGTTGATCTCCGGCGAGACCGGGACGGGAAAGGAACTGATCGCACAGGCGATTCACGAACTCAGCCCTCGGCACAACCGCAATCTCGTGAAATTGAATTGCGCGGCGATTCCGGCCGGCCTGCTGGAGAGCGAACTCTTCGGGCATGAGAGAGGAGCGTTTACCGGAGCCCTGATGCAAAAAAAGGGCAGATTCGAGCTTGCGGATGGGGGCTCGCTGTTTCTGGATGAGATCGGGGACATCAGCCTGGAACTGCAGCCCAAATTGTTGCGCGCAGTGCAGGAACAGGAGTTCGAACGCCTCGGAAGCGCGCGGACGATCGAAGTCAATGTACGCATGATCGCCGCGACTCATCGCGACCTTCCAGCCATGATTCGGGACGGGAAATTTCGCGAGGATTTGTTTTACCGCCTCAACGTGTTTCCGATTGAGATTCCACCGCTTCGCGAACGGCGCGATGACATTCCGCTCATGGTGGACTATTTCGTATCGACGCTATCCCAGCGCATGGGAAAGCAGATTGAGTCCGTCCCCGACGAAACTATGGAAATTTTGATCAATCATCCGTGGCGAGGAAATGTTAGGGAACTCGCAAACTTTATCGAACGCGCGGTCATTCTCACGCAGGGCGACGAATTGAAAGTGCCCATTGCAGAGCTGAACGCGTCCCACGCGCGTGGCTTTGCGTCAGCCTCCACATTCGAACAGGCTGAGCGGCAGGTCATCATCCAAGCATTGAAGGCCGCCTCAGGGAGAATAGCCGGCAAGGGCGGAGCGGCAGAGCGCCTGGGATTGAAACGAACAACACTCCAAAACAAGATGTACAAGCTGAACATCAGTCGCGCTGCCTGTGCCGAGTAGGTGTCTGCGCAGGGCGCGTGCGCTGCGCGGTATTTATTGACGATTTGAATGATGATGAGGGTAAGCCAATGAGCACAGAAACCAGAATGGCAATTGAGCAATCGACACCAATGCCACAGCTTTCCGAGAGCCGCGTGAGTGTGCGTTACGAAACCAAGGTTTTCTCGATTTGGGATCGGCAAGCGTGGGCCGAAGTCGCTCACACTTTCACGTATGAAATTGCCTGGATACCGGAACGGCAGTGCTGGCGGACTTTTCTCTGCTCCGTCAGCAAGCTCGCCTGAAGAGTTTGGAAGAGGAGGACGTTATGGCAACAGCAACGCAATCGGCCCTCATACAAGAATTGGACACGAAAAAGCGGAGTTCCACCTCGCGACATTTTGAAGATGCGCTGCGGCAAAAAATCGTCGGGCAGGACGAAGCCGTCGAAGCGCTCGTCAACTTGTATCAGGTGTTTTGTGCGGGGCTTCATTCTCCAGGGCGTCCCGTCGGAAACCTGCTGTTTCTGGGACCGACTGGCTCCGGAAAGACGCGCGTTGTCGAGGCCGCTGCAGAGATTCTGTTCGGCGATAGTCGAGCGCTGATCAAAGTGGATTGCGCGGAATTTCAGCACTCGCATGAAATCGCAAAATTGATTGGCAGTCCTCCAGGCTATCTCGGTCACCGTGAGACCCATCCACTGATAAACCAGGAAGCGCTGGCGGCCAGTCATCGTGGCGAGTTGAAACTTAGCTTCCTGCTGTTTGACGAGATTGAGAAAGCGAGTGACGCACTTTGGCAGCTGCTGCTTGGAATCCTGGACAAAGCGACCTTAACGTTAGGGGACAACCGGAGAGTCGATCTTTCGCAGACGGTGATCTTCCTGACTTCGAACCTGGGCGGAGGAGAGATCACGGAATTGATGCAAGGCGGGATGGGTTTCATCCGGCCGAAGGACATGCCGGCCAAGGGATTAAATGAGAAGGTGGAGAGGACGGCGGTAGAAGCGGCTCGGCGAAAGTTTTCGCCCGAGTTTATGAACCGCTTGGACAAAGTGGTGGTGTTCCATCCGTTGAAGCGCGAAGAACTTGATGAAGTGCTGGAAATTGAACTGCAGCAAGTGCAGAAGCGCTTATTGGATTGTGCGACGAGTCCCTTCCAGTTTCGGATAACGAACGAAGGAAGGCAGTTCCTGTTGCAAGAGGGCACCGACCAGAGATACGGAGCACGCCACCTGAAGCGCGCCATCGAGCGCCATGTAGTCTGCCCGATTGCGAGGCTGCTCGCCACCGCACAAGTGCGCTCGGGGGATGTCCTTCTGATCGATCGGCATCCAGGCAAAGAAGAGTTGGCCTTTATGAGGGACGCGGAACAGTGCTCTTCCTGTGCACCGATCCCTCATGCGGCGCCATATTTGATGCAGCTTGCGACTGCAGAAGTTCAAGGTTAAGTGAGTGTCTAGCGGCACGCGAGCTACTAATTATTATCTGTTTTCGGGGAGAACGCTCCCGTTCTCCCATCCTAGAAATCGACTCCTGGATGCCCCGTAACAATCGATAGCTCTAAAGCCGCGCGCCCGCATGGTGGCACTGCCCGTTGGTCCGGCACAGGTAACCCCGGACACCCTTCAATATTCTATTGTAATTTCAATAACTTACGCAGGCCAACCCCTGGCATACCACCTGCAACAGTTTGACAGGGAAGCTCCCACAGCCGACGCTCGTGGCTGCCATAGACGCTCCAAGGAGGCGCGATGCTACGCGTCGAGATACACGAATCCGCGAACAATTTGAGCCTCAAGCTTGAAGGCCGATTCACCGGTGAGGACGCCGAGAATACCCGCACCCTCATAACGCGCTGCCGCGAGGGAATGAGACTGGTCGTAGATCTAACGGACGTCACCTTCATCGATTCCATGGGAGAAGAGGTACTATCGTTTTTTGGCCGGTTCGGGGCGGAGTTGGTTGCCCAAACATCCTATACACTCGACGTGTGTGAGCGCCTGCATCTTCGCCTTGCCCGGGGTGGCGCAGCGGATGCGAACACGTCAGACGCTTACCCCACAAACGCCGGCCGATGTACTCCCCACGCAGGTCAACCACAAAAAGACGGAGTTTGAAACGCCTGGCAAGCACATCATTGCTAGGATCACAATGTTAACTCTCCCCGCGGTTCCGTTTCAGCTCATGCGGACATCCGCTCCACTGTTTCCCGGAGCAAGACAATCACCGCAACTCTGTCCTCCAGCTTTATCGTGACCACCGGAAATCGCGCCAACGCCCACCAGCGGGCAGCGTCAGTCTCGCCTGTATGACGACCATGCTATTTCTTCCATGATGTCAACAACTTGCGTCGGGGCGCAGTTTGGCGTTTGGGTTGCTCCTCGCATTGTTGGTCGTATGGAAAAGTAGATGAGTGGAGGGTCGCCATGCGATTGGTTCTCAATTTCGCCCGTAAGTAGGGCAGATGCTACCACGTGTTGCACTACCGGAACGGTTTTGGACTGTTTGATTCCGTGTGCTATGGCCTGTGGCTCGCACGTGGGTGACCCCGCACTAAAGGAGAGGCATGGAAAAGCCAGCTAAAATCGCGCCCGCAAACGGAAAACTGGGCATCTTGATGCCCGGGATGGGCGCCGTGAGCACTACGTTTATGGCAGGAGTTGAGCTGATCCGCAGAAACAAGGCGTGCCCGGTGGGGTCGCTGACGCAGATGGGCACGATTCGCCTGGGCAAGCGCACCGAAGGGCATTCGCCGTTGATTAAGAAGTTCGTGCCGCTGGCCGACACGAGAGATCTCGTTTTCGGCGGGTGGGATATTTTCAAGGACAACGCGTACCAGGCGGCGGCGAAAGCCGGCGTACTGAATCACGAACATCTCGCGCACGTGAAGACATTTCTCTCCGGCATACAGCCGATGAAAGGGGCGTTCGACCACGAGTACGTGAAGAGGCTGGACGGCTCGCACGTAAAGAAGGCGAAGAACAAATACGAGTTGGCCCTGCAGATCAAAGAAGACATCGCCAACTTCAAGAAAACGAAGAGAGTTTCGCGGCTGGTGACGTGCTGGTGCGGGTCCACGGAAGTGTTCATCAAGCCGGAAGAAGTGCACTCGACGCCGGAGAAGTTCGTGGAGGCAATGAAGAACAATCATGCGGCAATTGCGCCGTCGATGTTATATGCGTGGGCCTCGGTGACCAGCGGAGTGCCTTTTGCCAACGGCGCGCCCAACCTGACCGTGGATATTCCGGCGATTCAGGAACTGGCCCACGACAACAATGTGGCCATCTGCGGAAAGGATTTTAAGACCGGGCAGACGCTGATGAAGACGATTCTGGCGCCGGGATTCAAGGCGCGGATGCTGGGGCTCGAGGGCTGGTATTCGACGAACATTTTGGGGAACCGCGATGGCGAAGTGCTGGACGATCCGGGATCGTTCAAGACCAAGGAAGAATCGAAACTCGGCGCGCTCGAATACATTTTGCAACCGCAGCTGTACCCGACGCTCTACGGGAAGATTCATCACAAAGTGCGCATCAACTACTATCCGCCGCGCGGCGACAACAAAGAGGGCTGGGACAACATTGATATTTTCGGCTGGCTCGGCTACCCGATGCAGATCAAGGTGGACTTTTTGTGCCGCGATTCGATTCTCGCCGCACCCATAGTGCTCGACCTGGTTTTGTTCCTTGACCTGGCGCAGCGAGCCGGGATGCGGGGGATTCAGGAATGGTTGAGCTTCTATTTCAAGTCGCCGATGACTGCGCCAGGGCTTTATCCCGAGCACGACTTGTTTATCCAGTCGATGAAACTGAAGAACACGCTGCGATGGATGATGGGAGAAGATTTGATTACGCACCTGGGGCAGGAGTATTACGACTGACGGTGATTGTCAGTATTCAGTCACAGTTCTTAGTTTCTAGTTTTTAGTTCTTACGCACAGGTTTCCGTGGACTGTTCCTCGCGGCTCCCGGACAATTTAGTCGCCTGAAACTGCTCGTCCCTGCCCCTTCGATTGCATTCTGCCAAAGATCGAACGCGCCAGTCCAAAAGATAGAGACAACGCTGACTATTGGTCTCGTTCACAATACCTCGTTGCCGGACTTAAAGCTCGTATCGTTTGGACGGCATGTGAGCGCGAGTCTGTCGCTTTCGCCTTGTGCCCAAAAGCGGGCACCCAGCCGCAAATGCGGCAGCGGCAGACGGGCACTCAACTCACGAAACTCTTGCTTGGCGTTTATCTCAAGACAATTCAAGAAGTTCCGTTGTGCCGACACATGACAAGTTTGGCATTCGTGTTGCACTTCTCATTGTCGGTAAAGCAGGTGAGTGGAGGCCGCTATGCGATTGATTCTCAATTTTGCCACGAAGTGGAGCACATGCTACAGCATGTTGCGCTACCGGACTGGATTTGGACTGTTTGATTCCGTGCGCTATGGGCTGTGGCTGGCACGTGGGTGAGCGTGAGGCCTCGCCATGGCTGCGACACAGACGACTACCAGGGAATCGGCGTTGCGACCAGCATTTGTCGGAGGACACGCGAGTCGTTCCCTGATCGATATCGAGGCGTGGATGCCAAGTGAGATCCAGGCAGTCTCGCCGCTGGTGGAGCAGCTAGTGCGACTGATCAAAGGATCGCAGTGTGTTCCGGGGCAGGAGCCCGATGTTGAACTGGCGCTACGCGAGGCCTTGAACAATGCCGTCGTTCACGGCAATCGGCTAGACCCCAATAAACGGGTTCAGATTCTCTGTCGATGTGAGAAGAGAAAGGGAATATCCATCACCGTCAGTGACCAAGGGCAAGGATTTGATCCAAATGCGGTTCCTGAGCCATCGGCGATTGGAAGAATCGAAGCCGAGCATGGTCGCGGGCTACTGCTAATGAAAACGGCAATGGACGAAGTCTCTTTTGAAGGCGGAGGCACTAAGGTTCACTTGAGGAAAGGGCCGACACGCAGATCTAGAACAGAGCTACCTAAGAACCACGAAAGAGTATCCTCCAACGCGACGAACAGCATGGAGTGTGATGCTACCGCGGTCGGAGGCGAGTGATTCCTCATGGCCGAAATTACTGAGAATGATCAAAACATCCAGAACCTACAAGCTCTCCAACAAAATGGGCTCGCGAAGATAAAGAGCCTGGTGCAGCGGTTCGCGGTTTGCTGGGAGGCGCATCCGGAGCAGGCTGTCGTCACGGTGTTGGACCCGAAAGGGCAAGCCCCTCGAGCGAAGGCAGAGCAACGAAAAATCGGCTTTTCACTTGAGCTTTATGGAACGCCGGAGTCAGGGGCCAAAAGTGTATCGCCAGGATGTCAACACTGCCTAGCAGTTCAATCGTCTCTCGAGCAGATTGCTCACTGGATTTTGCCTCGCGAGGAACACCAGTGCATGTATGAAATATGGACCGAGCCGCAGTTACTGATCTATTCGCGCATTCGAGCGGACCGTCCTGACGGTCGCCTGACGATTACGATCTTTCACAGAAACAATTGGGACCAGCCAATTGACGAATGCGAAGAGTACTGCTTGAAGGACATGGAGCAGGCACTTCACGAGGTTGGAGCGTGCGAGCGTGCGTGGGATAGGCAAGAGAGAAGTTGAGGAGAAACAAGATGCGATGGAGCTCAGTGAAGAAGATGAACAAACCAGTAGTAACCACCGCTGCCTCCGCTAACCCGGCAGCGGAAGAGGACCTCGTCGCTGCCGCGAAGAGTGGCGATGAACCGGCATTTGAAACACTCTTCAAGCGCTATCAGTCGCGGATCTTCGCACTAGCTCTGCGCTACACACGGGTCCGCGAAGACGCTGAAGATGTTGTCCAGCAAACTTTCCTCAAGGCGTTCGTCCATTTGCACAGGTTCGAGGGCAAAGCTTCCTTCTGTACCTGGTTAACTCGCATCGCGATCAATGAAGCCCTCATGTTGTTGCGTAGAGGTCACGCGCTGCGTCAGGTGGCGCTCGATGATTCGAGCGAAGACGAATCAGCCACAAGCGGCCTGCAGATACCGGATTCAGGTCCTGGCCCTGAAATGAGCTACTTAGAGCGAGAGGGAGCCCAAGTATTATGCGCAGCGATTGACGAGTTGAAACCACGAACGCGTACCGCGATCGAACTACGGGAACTCGCTGAGTTATCTACCCAGGAGACGGCTCGACGCATGGGTCTCTCGGCGGCCGGTGTTAAAGCACGCGTATTCCACGGCAGAAGGAAATTACGCAAGATATTGTGGCGCCTTGGAATCACTCTGCAAGGCGCTCAACCATTGACCGTAGCTCGCTTGGCAAATCGGACCTGTGTTAATTCTGGCTCGCAATTGTGATGAATCTCAGATCTGAACAGATCGAAGAGGGAACTTACTAAAAGGAGAAGCAAGTGTCGCAAGCATCTGGAAAGTGGATGGCAAGGGTTGGTCCTTTAGTGGTCCTGGCACTCCTAGCATGCTCGGTCACACACGCACAGGATGTCAAATACAACTATCGGCAAGGAACTGATTTTTTAAAATATCACAGGTACAAATGGGTCGACGCGGTAGATGGCGCCCCAGCGATAGGTGGGCATCTCGACCAGATCCTGGATTCCGAGATCAAGCAGTCGATTGATTCCCAACTGGCAGCCAAAGGCTTGACCAAGGTCGACAGCGGTAAGGCCGATTTGCTTGTTGGCTACCAGATCGCTCTCAGTCAGGAGAAGCAGTGGAACGCCTCCGGCTGGGGCGGCCCCGGGTGGGGTGGTTGGGGCCCTTGGGGTATGGAATCACTATCGGGTACGGCAACCAGTTCGACCATTAACATCGGGACTCTCGTCCTTGGCATCTATGACGCCGCTGCAAAGCAGCTTGTTTGGATGGGTGCTGTCAGCAAGACAGTTAATCCCGGCAAGAATCAGGAGAAGAACAGCAAAAACCTGGATAAGGCAACACAAAAACTGCTGAAGGACTTTCCACCGAACGCAAATAGACACTGAGACTCCGACAAAGCCAGAGAAGCACTTGCAAATGCTCTGGTCGGGCACGCGGGCGATGCGCTCCGAGGAATGCAATTTGACCGCGTGCAAAGAGTATCAGCCCGACGTGCTGATGTGACTGCGCTACGGCAACAGAGCAGCGCAATACGGCAGCGAGGAGATGGGGAGATGCAGAGCTTGACTCCGAAACTTGGCGCAATCCAAAGACATGCATGTCACAGGAGATCATCGATGAACCAATACCTGAGGCGCCCACTCATGATTGCAGTATGCGCCGCAGCTTTGCAGCCGAGTGGCGTTTGCCAGGAGCTCACTGCGAAATCGGCGGCAGAAGTCCGTGGTGGTCATAAGGTGGTCTCACGCGTTCCAGCAGATGCGCTGGCGCAGCTCAGTAGCTCTCTACAGCAACTTGCCAGCAAGGTTTCTCCGGCGGTTGTTCAGATCGAGGTTACCGGGTTCGGACCAGCCGAAGACCGCGATCACAAGGATACGGCACTCATCGTCCGCCAGCACGCCATCGGCGCCGGCGTGATCGTGGATCCTGACGGTTACATCATGACGAATGCCCACGTTGTGGAAGGCGCGCAGCGGATCCGTGTAATTCTGCCGGTGCCGACGACAACTTTTTTCGACGCTGCTGGTGCCGGGAACGCGCAGGTGCTGGACGCGAAGATAATCGGATCACATAAGCGAGCTGATTTGGCGCTGCTGAAGGTTGACGCCAGCAATTTACCTACTCTGCGTTTCAGTCTGGAACGCGACCCGCAACCGGGAGAACTCGTCTTCGCCATCGGCAGCCCAGAAGGTCTGCAGAACTCGGTAAGTATGGGGGTGATTAGCTCGGCCTGGCGGCAACCCGATCCCGATAGTCCGATGGTGTACCTGCAAACCGATGCGCCTCTTAACGCAGGTAACAGCGGAGGGCCGTTGGTGGACGTTACAGGCGCTGTCGTCGGGCTGAACACGTTCATCCTGAGCAGCGGTGGTGGCAGCGAAGGGCTGGGTTTTGCCATCCCGGCGCGCGTCGTCAGTTTCGTTTACCAAAGCCTGAGGAAGTACGGCCACGTAGACCACATTGAAATTGGGGTAGTCGCACAAACAGTTACACACACAATGGCGGAGGGCCTCGGGCTGGCGCAGAACTGGGGCGTCGTGATCGCCGACATCACAACGCACGGCCCGGCGGAGGCAGCTGGCATAAAGCCTCAGGACGTGATTTTGGCTGTTGATGGCCGCTCCATGCTGAGCCTGACGGGATTCGACGTTGCGCTATATCAGCACCGGCCCGATCAGGCCGTGAAAATTGATGTGCTGCGGGGCGCGCGCAAGCTGTCGTTCTGCATCCCCGCCATCCTGGTGCGCGACCGCATGGACCAACTCGCTGATGTCGCTGATCCGATCAAGAGCCAAATCGAGCCGCTCGGCATTTTAGGACTGGATTTTAATGACAAACTGTACTCGCTGTTGCCAGAGGTGCGCATCAGGACGGGCGTCATCGTGATTGGACTGGCGCCGGGTTTAAATTCATCCCACACTGGCCTACGGCTGGGCGACATGATCCACTCGCTGAATCGCACGCCCGTCGAGTCCGTCGATCAACTGAAGTTAGCTATAGCTCAACTCAATCCAGGCGACGCGGCAGTGTTGCGGATCGAGCGTAAGGGACAATTCCAATATCTCGCATTCGAGATGGAATAGCGCAACATCCTCAGACTGCAGGAGCGCTTGCGAAACGTCATGGCATAGCGTGTGTAGGCCATGCGGTCGTGCATCTCAAAACTGCGGTATCTGGAAATAGACCATTACTTCATAAAGAGTAAAGCACTTACGAACTTGCCGCAGCAGCATCATGTCGCGCCACGGACAGAGCCGCTAGCGGCCAGAACCCAGAATCACGGCTGATCAGCAGATTCTCTCACGCATGTAACAGCGGCATTGCCCGCATACGGGCAGCGCGCCACGGCAAGAAGCTCTCCCGCCCCTGTAGGTTCAACTAGTTACAAGACCCCTGAATTGGCATGTCGTCTGCACAGCTCACAATAGGGAACAACACTATGAACTTAATTGCTTCGAAAAACAAAACGACGCGCCGGCGGACAGGCCAATCTACACAGCAGCAGTTACTTGCCCCCACCGGATCTCGTAAGACGAGCACGTGGAAGCGTCTGTTGCTGACTTTCGCGTTATTGGCCGGAACATCCCCGGAAATGACATTCGGTCAGCAGCAACAGGTCTCCTCCGGTGATGTCGATGCCCCTCTCCTTACGCTCAATGACGCAGTGACTCTGGCACTCCAGCACAACCGGCTTGTGAAGAACTCGGCGCTGGAGGCTCAGAAATACGACTTCCAGGTGAGTACAGCTCGCAGCCGCCGGAAGCCCCAATTTCAATTTTCCATGCTGGGCGGAGAGTTGCTGCATTCGTTTGACTTTACAATCCCGCAAGGTTCCCTGGGCACGTATGCGAACACTGGGCCAATCCCGTCAACGAACGCCAAAATCCGCACCCCGGCGGTGTTCACTACTTATTTGACGGGCAGCATCGATCAACCCTTGACGCAGCAATACAAGATTGGTCTCGGAATTCGCGCAACAGAGCTTGGCCGCGACATCGCTCGTGAAGATGTCCGCGCCGAGCGGCAGAAGATCTCTGCCGAAGTCCACACTGCGTACTTCAACCTTTTCGCGATTCAGGCGAATGTGGACGCTGCGCGTGAGTCGGTAAAAACATTCGAAGAAGCACAGCGAGTCACCGCCCAGCACGAGGCCGAAAAGACGGTGCTGCGGGGCGATGTATTGGACGTCGACGCGCGCTTGGCCAAATCGCGCTATGAGTTGTCCGTCGCACAGAATGGCCTGGACACACAGCGTGAGGCCCTGAACCAACTGCTTGGGCGCGATGTGGCCACGGCCTTTCGTGTTGACTTTATTCCGGAGCAAGACACCAGCGATCTGACCCTCGATTCGGCCCGGCAGGAAGCGCTGGCGAACCGCCCCGAGGTGCGGCAAGCGCACTTGAAAGAAAAGCAGGCCGAATATGATCGGCGACTCGCTAAAGCCGAGTACATTCCGGACCTGAGTCTGTCCCTGCGCTATCAAGGTATCAACAACGTGCAAGTTCTCCCGCAAAACGTTACCACGGCCGGCTTTTACCTGAGTTGGGAGCCGTTCGATTGGGGACGCCGCCACAACAAAGTTGTTGAAGCAGCGAAGACAGTCGAACAAGCACACAACGGGATCCAAGAGACCGATTCGCAGGTCGCCGTCGAAGTTGGCAGCAAATATCGCAAATGGCAGGAAGCCTCTTTGCTGCTTAAGGCCTCACGTATTGCCCACGAAGCGGCTGCGGAGCAGCTCCGGGTGACTGGCAACAAATATAAGGAGCAGGCCGCACTCTTAAAAGACCTTCTCCAGGCCCAAACCCAAAGTTCCGAAACCAATTTCCAGTATCAGCAAGCGCTTTCCTCGTATTGGAGCGCTTTTGCCGAATTGCGCAAAGCGATGGGAGAAGAGTAACCGATGAGAGCAAGAATTATTTTAGGCCCGACAGCCAGTCAGGGCGAAGTTCGAGAAAGCGATCGGACAGGAGTGGACTTTATGAAGAGCAATAGGAAACAAGTGAGGTCAGTAATGGGGGCTGTTCTTTTGGCCACGATTGTGGCTACAAGTGGCTGTCAGGAACCCACGAAGGTCGCAGCTAAATCTCCAACACCCGTTCATGTAGTGGATGTGGCTTTGTATTCGCCTTCAGAAGATTTGCGCTACTCGGCTTCCGTTCTGCCGTTCGCGGAAGCGGTTCTGTCATTCAAGTCCGCAGGATATGTGACCGAAATTAAACAGATCGCGGGTGCTGACGGGCGGCGTCGCAACATAGGTTCGGGAGACTATGTTGTTAGGGGCACTGTTCTCGCGCAGATTCGCCATCAGGATCTGAAAAATCAACTTGACCAGGCCACCGCAACACTGAGTGGCGCCCAAGCTCAGAATGTCGAAGCGACGAAGGATTACGAGCGCGCGAAGACGCTTTACGCCTCAGCGAGCTTGACCAAGCCCGATTTTGACCGAGCGCAGGCGAAATTCGATTCGACCCTCGCGGCTGTGGATCAGGCCACGGCAAATGTGCATCAAGCGCAGTTGGCTCTTCAGGACGCCGATCTAACCGCGCCCTTCTCAGGGTACATCCTCGCCCGGAACCTTGAACTGGGGAACCTCGCAGCACCCGGGACTCCAGCCTTTACCATTGCCGACACGAGTTCGGTCAAAATCAGTTTTGGCGTTCCGGACTATGCCGTAAGCCGTCTGCGCTTGGGGCAACAATTCAGCATTCATTTGCAGGACGATCCGAAAGAGTACAACGGACGGGTCACGAGTATTGCTGCGAGCGCCGATGAGAAAAACCGGGTTTTTGCGGTCGAAGTGACCGTCTCCAATCCCAAGGCATCATTGAAGCCCGGGATGATTGCTTCACTCAGTTTGACAGGTGTTCACAAAGCCCCGGTTACCGCGGTGCCCCTCAGCGCCGTACTTGCTGACCCCGGGTCATCTGGACGTTACGCAGTTTTCATCGCCCAAGAACAGGGCGGGAAATGGGTGGCGCATTTGCGCCAGGTCGCACTTGGTGAAACCCACGAGAGCGATGTGGCAGTTGAAGGTGTAAATCCAGCCGACAGAGTTGTCGTCGTTGGAGCCGCTGGTTTGAAGGACGGCGATCTCATCCAGGTTCTCCCATAAGAGGTTAGAAAAAATGCCATTCGAAAACGAACAAGACATCCAAAATCGCCGCAATATCCCGCGGTTCTTCGTTGAGCACCCGCACATCTCCTGGATCTTTCTTCTCGGGGTGCTCATTTGGGGCTATTTCGGCTATACCTCGATGCCGCAGCGCAAGGACCCGGACATTCCCGTGCGCCTCGGTGTGGCTGCTTGTCCCTGGCCTGGAGCCACTGCCCAACAGGTCGAACAGTTCATTACCCGTCGCATTGAGGACGTTGCCGCCGAGAATAAGACCATCCATCCGGGAACGGATGCGGACTATGGGATTAAGTCCATATCTCTTCCTGGCTATTCGTTTGTGACCATTCAACTTGATGAGGGCATCACCGATACGAAGCGACAGTTCAGCGATATCAACCTTAAGCTAAATGCTCTAAATTCTCAGTTGCCTCAGGGCGCCGGCCCCATTACTTTCCAGAGCGATTTTGGAGATACTGCCGCGCTCATGCTGACGGTCGCGAGCCCGAAGGTAGGCGATATCGAAATCGCAGCTCGCGCCAACTCCGCTGAATCGGCAATTCGCAAAGCTCGTGACGCAAAACATCAGAATCGAGCGGGTCAGCAGGTCACGGTACTGAGTTCCTTTCCGCAATCGATTTCGGCGCGCGAAGTCCTTGACACTGAATATTTATTTCAGGAGGAAGCGCAGAGGACCGGCATCATTCGAGACGCGGAAATCATACAGGGAAACGGATTCCTTCTCGTGGATGGCGTTTCCCAAGCAGATGACAGTTCCATTCAAGCGTTCATCCAGCGGTTTATCTCGGAGCGGCTAAAACGATCCGAATTGCATCCGGATGTGTGGGAGCCAGTGATCATCCGCGATCCGAAGGAAACACGAACGAAACTGGCCAAGGTTGCCGGCGACAAATACAGCTACGCCGAACTCGACAATTTTTCTGACTTGATTGGCCGAACCGTGCAGGGAGCTCCCGAAGTTTCCAAGGTTGAACGACGCGGTGTTTTGTCGCAAACCGTCTATCTGGATTATTCGCAGGATCGCCTCGCGGCCTACGGCCTGCGTCCTGCTGATCTCTCCAAAGTTCTTTCGGCTCGGAACATCATCGCGCCGGGCGGAACCGTGGAAACAGGCGAGCGCAGGGTCACCTTGATTCCTTCCGGACAATTCGATTCCGCTAAAAGCATCGGGGATGTTGCGGTGTCCACTACGTCGGAGGGCACCCCGGTGTATTTGCGGGATCTTGTTCAAATCAGCCGCGGGTATCAGGCTCCTGCCACGTATCTCAATTACTATACTTGGCGGGATGCAAGTGGGCGCTGGCAACGCAGCCGCGCGATCACCTTGGCCATCTACATGCGCGATAGGAAGCAAATCGCGCGTTTCGGACAGTCCGTTAATTCGAAGCTTTCGGACCTTCGCCAAATTCTTCCGGCCGACCTGATTCTGGCGCACACGTCCGATCAGCCGCTCCAGGTCAAAGAGAACATCAACCTGTTCATGCGGGCGCTTGTCGAAGCCATTATTCTCGTCGTCCTTGTGTCGCTGATTGGGTTTTGGGAGTGGCGGCTGGCGCTGATCATGGCGCTGGCAATACCGATCACACTCGCGATGACGTTTGGCATCGCGTATATGTTGGGAATCGATCTCCAACAAGTCTCCATCGCATCGCTGATTATCGCGCTGGGCCTTCTCGTGGACGTGCCCGTGGTTTCAGGAGACGGCATCAAACGTCACTTGGCGGAAGGGTTTCCGCGCAGCATTGCCTGCTGGCTTGGCCCGACGAATCTCGCCACAGCGATCTTTTACGCGACAATCACGAATGTTATCGCCTACCTGCCATTTTTGATGCTCACCGGCAATACTGGCGAGTTCTTGAAGAGCCTCCCGGTGGTGATGACGGTTTCTCTGCTGTGCGCGTACTTTGTCGCGATGACCTTTGTTCCGTTCCTGGGCTACTACATCTTGCGTGCTCCGACAAAGCGAGAACCGACCATCGAGGAGATGCGGCAGCGGGGATTTTACGGCTTTTACAACCGACTCGTCGGCAAAGCCATAAAACACCGTTGGGCGGTCCTCGGTGCCTCCTTGGTTTTCCTGATCGGAGGCGGGTTCTTCGGCTCTCGGCTCAAAACCCAATTCTTTCCCGAAGATGTCCAGTATTGGTTCTATTTGGATATTTGGTTGCCGAATGACACACCCTTAAGTGTCACCAACGGTGCTGCCGTGCAGGCCGAAAGAGTCGTCCGACAAGTGATCGACAATTCGCCTGAGGTCGCTACGAAAGAGAACCGTGGGCATCTTCTCAAGTCACTGACGACCTTTGCCGGTGGCGGGGGACCCCGCTTCTGGTTTTCAGTCTCGCCAGAAATGCCGCAGACCAACTACGCGCAAATGATTGTTGAGGTCACGGATAAAGAGGCTTCACCAAAGTTAGCTCGTCCGATCCAAGACGCACTCGACAAGGAAGTTCCAGGCGCGTGGATCACGGTTCGCCAGCTGCAAACCAATCCCGTAGACAACCCTGTCGAGTTATTGATCTCCGGGCAGGCGGACGTTGACGCGAGAAATGAAGCTAGCGATATTCGCACCCTTCGGCAGATTGCCGCGCAGGCTCAGGACATCGTCAGGCAAGCTCAGGGCATCGCCGTTCTTCGTGATGATTGGTTCCCCGACAATGTTCAGCAGAGGATTCAGATCGATCCAGACCGCGCCAATGTGGCAGCCATTACGAACGCCGATGTGGCAGACGCATCGGTGACAGCCATGAGCGGCGCCCCAGTGGGGATATTCAAGGAAGGCGACAAGAATATCCCGATTGTGGCGCGCCTTCGCATGGAGGCACGTGCTCAGCTTGCGGACATCAAGAACCTCTATATTTACTCATCACAGACCAACAACCGCGTGCCGCTTCGGTCGATCGCCACGGTCGGAAATTCTTTGGAAACGGGTCGCGTCAGGCGCCGCGAACATTTTCGCACCATTTCCATCCTGTGTTATCCCCAGCCTGGAGTTCTCGCCTCTGAGGTGCTTAACCAGATCCTGCCGAAAATACAGGAATTCCAGAAAAATCTTCCGCCCGGTTATAAGCTCCGGATTGGTGGGGAACGGGCCAAACAGATCGACGGATTCGACAACCTTAAACTCGTTCTGGTGGTCTCTTTACTTGGGATTTACCTGGCGCTATTGATTCAATTCAAAAACGCCGTAAAACCTCTTCTCGTATTCGCCGCTGCTCCCTACGGAGTGATTGGCTCTCTGATCGCCCTCTCGGTAACGCATACGCCGTTTGGGTTTATGGCCTTTCTGGGCATCGCCAGCTTAATCGGAGTAATCGTAAGCCACGTCATCGTACTCTTCGATTTCATCGAGGAAATGCACGAGAAAGGGGAGCCTCTGGAGCAGGCCCTTCCGGACGCAGGCATCCAGCGTATTCGGCCAGTAATGATTACCGTACTAGCGACCATCTTGGCCCTCTTCCCACTAGCGCTTGAAGGAGGGCCCCTGTGGAAGCCTCTTTGTTATGCACAGATAGGCGGTCTTGCCGTGGCGACGTTCATCACGTTGCTCCTGGTGCCCGTTCTCTACAGCATTTTTGTGCTGGATCTCAAAATCATCCGCTGGGAGTCGAAACAGCCTGTGGAAGCGACTGAAGTTGGCACAGCTGGGGAAAGAGTGCTGCAAACCAATTGATGGCGTTAAGGCTTTCGCGATGATTCTCCTCAATCAAATTGGCGCGGCTGTTCTTCTGGTAAGCCTTACGCTTTTCTTGCAAGTTTCCGGGGCTACTGTGCTCATTGAGTGTCTAAAGCGTGTTCTAACCCGCGACAGCCACAAGCATGGTCCATATTACTCGGCCGCTCTTGTAATGAAATCGACCATTGCGATTGTAATCATGCACGGCCTCGTAATTCTCCTGTGGGCCAGTTTCTACCGGTTGTGTTGCTTTCCGTCATGGGAACTTGCCTTTTACTTCTCAGCGAGCAGTTATTCCACTGTTGGATACGGTGATCTGGTTCTTCCTTCCCACTGGCGACTGTTAGGGCCACTGGAGGGCATTACCGGTGTGTTGATGTGTGGAATATCGGTCAGTGTTCTGTTTGCTCTCGTCACCCGGTTGCTCGATCGCGATATACAATCTTCGCGAACGAATTCATCTGAACAAAGTCATGCCTAACGTCAATATCAAGACTCCGGATTGGCTGCGCCAGATGGAGAGCATCCTTGAAGAGCTCAACGAGGGAGTGGTCATTGTCGATGATCAGCTTCGTGTAATCTTCGCCAACGAAGCGCTGATCCGAATGGGACAATACGAACGTGGGGAGATCGAAGGCCGAACTCCGGAAGCGATCTTCCCGGCGACAGATATTCCGTACATCATGCGACAGCATGAATCAGGCCACCGTTACGGGCGTAGTCGAAGTGAGTTTTACCTGCCTCGCAAAAATGGCGAGAAGATCCCGGCGATCTTCAGCGGGCGAGTGATTCAGGCCCCGGACGGACAGGAATACGTCCTGCTTATCGTGACCGACATCAGCCCACAGAAGCGCGTCGAGGAGCAACTTCGCGAATCCAACGCCCAACTCGAGAAGCGGCAAATGGAAATTGAGGCCGAACTCTCACTCGCTGCTCTTGTCCAACAATCGCTCGCACCACAAAGCCTGGTTTGGAACGATGTCTCGGTAGAGACTTACTACAGCCCCGCGCATACTATTGGCGGTGACTTCGGCGTGGTCTTCCCGCACCACGACGAAGTTTTAACGATCCTCATGTGCGATGTATCGGGTCATGGCATTGGTTCGGCGCTTATGGCCAACCGGATTTACTCCGAAACACTGCATCAGCTCGAACGAAAGGTGGGTCCGGGCACATTGCTGCGGCACGTCCACGACTTTGTGCATGACCGTATTGCGACGGACGGTTTTTATTTCACAATGGCTGCAGTACGTTTCAGTCAGCGTGGGCGGCACATGGCTTTTGCTGCCGCAGGGCATCCACCAGCTATCCTCGTATCAAAGGACGGCCTCCGCCTGCTCGATTCGCAAAACGGCATCCTTGGCTGTCTTTCCGAAACAACGCCAAGCGAGTCCGCGGACGAAATTGATCTTGAGCCAGGCGACCGCCTAGTCCTCTACACCGACGGCCTCGTCGAGGTCTTTAACCATCACGACGACATGCTCGACGTCGAAGGCTTTGCACAATTAGTCCTCGATTCCGCAAAGCTTCCATTGCCGGAAATGCGGCAAGCGGTCCTCGACGGCGTGGCTGCCTGGAGGCATGGCCCTCTCGCCGACGATGTGTCCCTGGTCATCGTCGAAGTTCGCTAGTTCCATGGTTTGGCTCCGAGGGGAATGGCGCGTTGGTTCATGTGACACTGTCGTGACAGCGCCACGCCAAACGATCCAGAATGAGCCTAGTACGTGCACGCCTCTTCGGCTTTCAACCGAAGGGTATCGTGATGTTGCCATCCCGCCCACGAGTCTTAGCGACGGTTTACAAGACCAATCGGATTTCTCTTCTTCCCGACTGGCTGGCCTTCTCTGCAAAATCGCTGGGGTCCATTTGAACCCCAAACATTTGAGTCCGATTTGAGTCCGATTGCTGCCGAATACGGGTCCATATCAGCATGTTCGACGCAGAACAAAGCCAAACGGGCCAATAAGATAGTGTTTCTACTGCTTATTCGGGACCAGGAGGTCGAAGGTTCAAATCCTTTCGCCCCGACCAATCTTTTGGAATCAGCAACTTATAAAATGTGAAAGTCCATTGAGCGCCTGGCGCGGGGCCAAGATGTCGCGGGTTGAAATCCATTTGGTTCAAGCACTTTTGTTGTTTCAGATCAATGCCTTAAACAGCCTTCTCGACAACGAGTTCTACTTCATCTCACGGACAACACGCACAACTCTGGTGTTCTTGTTTCGGTTTGGTGGTCTTCATAGGAAGGCATCCACCACAGCAATTGTTTGTGCCTTGCTCTATATTGGTGAACTGAACCGCAAATCAACCTCGTTTTATTTCGTCAGTCCGTGTCGTCTACTCTTTGATTAGTTCTCGGGTACATGGGCTATTACATCTTCTCTGAGTTGGGTTGATAGCGAAGCGAGCGCGCTCTCGGCCTCCTCCCTGGGTGTGGAAAGCTCGAAATCCTCCGGCGCAGACGTAAGCGCTGGCAGGAACGGAGCCGCGAGACCTGGTTGAAGGCCGAAAAGGGCGGCAATGTTGGCATAAGGATGGCGCGCAATGTTTATAGCGGCCGTGGCCGTGTCGTCAGGAGTGGCTCCGGACGTATCGTTGCTCCGCGCGTTGCTGAACAGAGTGGTGCAACCGATTGAGGTAGGTGTGCTGGAGTTAATGCACGCGGACAGGATGTTCGCGAGAGTATGAATTTTAGTCTGGGGGACCTGGGTTTCGGGCCTCGAAGGCAGGGTGGAGTAGGCCACTCCTGTAGCAATGTTGGCAAAACCGGCGGCGTTGGCGATCTCCAACGGCGCACCATTGGGACTGACAATGTGGGTCGCGTCCGCGGCCACTCCCGCCATCGCATATGCCGCAGCAACCGTGGTTACTTCGTTTACAAAGACAAAAGGCACGGCACTGTTGAAATTCCCGGATTCGGGGCACGCGCCGAGCAAAGCCATCAGGCCAATCGCGGAGTTCGCCCCATCGTCACCGCTGCTACCGCCTCGGGCGTAAACATAGACTTGGTGGCCCGCAGTGCAGGTGTATTGGCCCGCGATCGAGAATCCGCCGTATTCTCCGCTGAGTACGTAGTGACCGATCGAATCGGCTGGCTTGTCAGTACTAAGAAGCGATACCGACGCCCTGCCATAGGGGCTCGAATTAACTTGCAGCACGTAAACCCTGGCCCCTGCTACGGCACGCGATTGTCCTCCGTTTACCACGCCCTGGTATGGCCCCGCATGAAATGCGGCGGCATCAGAAGTCTCGGAATCGAACCCGTCGGGATCTTGGGGAACGTGCCCCGGTCTGACAGGTATTAGATTTCCGGATCCGCCCGACCCCCCCGATCCGCCAGATCCGCCCGATCCGCCTGAGGTGCTGCCCGAAGTCCCACCGGAAGTCCCACCCGAGGTGCCACCAGACGTGCCCCCTGAAGTACCCGTGCCGCCGGACGTACCCCCCGAAGTGCCGGAACCGAATCCACCGCTCCCGGAAAAGCCGCCGCTCGTGGGCACACCCCCATGCGATGCGCAACCGCTCAGCAAAAGCCCCGTTAAGACTGATAGCGATGTGAGATGAGCCAAGTGGCGCATGGTAGCTCCCGGAAACGCAACACCAACTACTCTTTCGGACCAGGTACCCTTCCACAATCTCTTACAGTTCGTGTTCGACCTCTGGCTCGGAACGCGGCCACCTATTGTTGCATCTTGCCGCTCTTTACTGTGTATCCACCCGGGATGTCGAACCACGTAGAATCGGGCTCTCCCTGCACAATTTCTGTGACCTGGAGCGTTACTACACCCAACTGGGGATCCGTGCGGGTCACCGAGAGATCGATGTGCAGGTCGGGAGAATACCAGGCCTCCGTGCGACTGACAGCCAGCCGGCTGTTACCACGCGGGCCTGAGACATTGGACACCGTTTCCCGCGTTCCGGTTGCCGGCAAACCCTCGATCGTATGCCGGCCCAGGCTCTCGCGGCTTCCATTGCTATGGGCCGCGGCATCTTCTGTCAAAGCCAGATTCGCGTCGAACGCGCTGGTGGCGCAGGTCATCCGCGCCTTCGTGCAAATCGTGCGTGTGCCAGAGATGGGATCCAGTATCGTAAAGCTGCGCAGTGGAGGTTCTTCTGCGGAATCCGCGGCAACGAATCCGCGTATCTCGCGGCGCACACGTCCTTGCGCGTCGCGTGCCACCAACGTGTAATACTTCCGCGAAACCGTGCCGCCTCCCACCAGCGGCCTGTTCCACGTGACGACCACTTTGGCTGTGAATGGGATCTCAGGGATTGAGGGTATTTCAATACCTTCGATATGCGTGCGCATACTCCCGACCGGAACCTCCTGCGAGATCGCCGGGATGGCTGCAAAGGCAATACAAAGGGAAAGGCCGAGCAAGGCAGAGTTACTCATATAACGCTCCCTCGAACGTCCAGAACATCCAATCTACTGGATGAGACGCAGCAAGCGGCCCTCTGGTAACAAGTTGCAACATAAAACTTTATGAACTTGTAAACGCTCCGCGGTAGGCCACCGCCCGTTACTCGATGTAAACTGCGTATGGCCGTACTCCCATCACTTGTAGTACCTTCCGTCTAGTATTAGTTCGGCTTGCGGAGTATGTGAACACGAATGGCCCACCGGAATGCGCGCTCGTTGCTCTTCACTACGTTGGTCGTTTTCGGGTTCATGGACCGCGATGGGCATGCCCAGGAAGGCGAAGCGGGCCAGGGTGTGCAGCGATTCATGGAATACTGCGCAGGGTGTCACGGCGCCGATGCCAAGGGTGGCGACAAAGCTCCCTCTCTCATTTCGGCGGCCGGCCCCCTCAACCGTTCCGATTCCGAAATTTTTCGCATTGTGCGTGATGGGACCAAAGGCGGGATGCCGTCCTTTGCACAGATCGGCGACGCCAACATCAGAACCTTAGTGCAATTCCTGAGAAGGCTCGAAAATAATACCGCCTCGAAGTCTGCCTCGGCGGAGGTAACGGTCACTGGAGATGCAGATTTGGGTCGCGCGCTGTATTTTGGCAAGGGGCAATGTTCCGAGTGCCACTTGATGCAAGGAAAGGGCGGGTTTATCGCAAGTAGTCTGACGAACTACGGCCGGAACCGCGCTGCGGATGAGATCCTGAAAGCCATCACGACTCCCGATAGTCCGCTGGAACCTTCGGCACAAGTCGTGACCGTGACGACTAGTACCGGGCAAAGGCTGACGGGCGTACTCCGCAACGAAGACAACTTCAACCTGGAACTACAGAGCGAAGACGGCCGATATCATTTCCTCGCCAGGAGCGATCTCAAGGATGTGCACTACACCGAGCACTCCCTCATGCCGCGCGACTACGCCACCCGGCTTTCCCCAAAGGAACTCAATGACATTGTCAGTTTTCTGGTGGTTTCCAGCAGAAATCCGCACCCGGAGAAGGTTGGGAGCCGATGACTTGCCAGCTACTGGGGAGCGTTCACCACGCCGACATGGCCGGCGAGCAAAATGCCCATCGGTAGCTGTGCACTCCGAGCCCTGACCCTTGCGGGCCTCCTGCTAGGGTTGCACGCAGGCATTGCGTTCGGACAAGTGGAGAAAGCGCGTGCTCATTCCGCCGCCCCGCAAACTACGTCTTCCGCGGAGGTCAACGGCGTTATCAACGTTCAGCAGAATGATTTGCTCAACAAGCCGGTCGCCGAAAACTGGACTTCCTACAATGGCGACTACACCGGCGCCCGCTACAGTAGCTTGACGCAGATCACACCGGGCAATGTGCGGCGAGTGGCCGCCCAGTGGGTGTTTCACCCTCGTGTGGTTAGCCCTCTAGAAGTTACGCCCGTCGTTGTGGCCGGGATTATGTTCGTCACCAGCGCCAATGATGCCTACGCGCTAGATGCTAAGACCGGCAAGGTGCTGTGGCGTCATGTGCGAGCCGTGACACCGGGGCTCATCGACGACCCTGGCCAGCATCACAATCGCGGCGTGGCCATACTCGGCACGCGCCTCTACATGGAAACGGACAATGCGCACTTGCTGTGTCTCGATGCGCGGTCAGGCCACTTGCTTTGGGAAGTTGCCTATGCCACTGGCAACAAAAACTATGGCGCAACCAGCGCCCCGTTGATCGTCAAAGACAAGGTGGTGGTCGGCATTTCCGGTGGTGATGACGGCGCGCGCGGGTTTCTGGCGGCCTTCGATGCAGAAACGGGCAAAGAAAAGTGGCGTTTCTGGACCATCCCTGGGCCCGGCGAGAAAGGCAATGAAAGCTGGCCCGGAGACACTTACCTGCATGGCGGAGGGGCCACGTGGATGCCCGGCACTTACGATCCGGATTTGAACACTCTTTTTTGGGGGACGGGCAATCCGGCTCCGGACTACGATGGCAGCCTCCGGCCCGGCGACGATCTGTACACAAGCTGTTTGCTGGCCTTGGATCCGGATATCGGTGCATTGAAGTGGTATTTCCAGTTCAGCCCACATGACTTGTACGACTACGATGCTGTGCAGACGCCTGTCCTTGTGAATGCACTGCTCAAAGGCCAACCGCGCAAATTGATCATCACCGCGAACCGCAACAGCTTCCTCTACATCCTGGATCGCACCAATGGAAAGTTCCTCTTTGGCAGATCCTTTGTTGACACTCAGAATTGGGCCAAGGGCCTGGATGAGAATGGCCGGCCGATTTCCGCCGGCCTCATCCCCGACGAGAAAGGCGTGCGCGTCTGTCCAACCAACGGCGGTGCCACCAACTGGTATTCGCCCAGTTACAACCCGGCCACGCATATGTTTTACTTCCGATCCTTTGAAGCTTGTGCGCTAATTCAGTCGAACGCACGGCTCTTTGCGGAAGGCCGCGCCTACTATGCATCAGGCATCCAGACCACGGGCGAAATCGGCAAGGCCTACATCAATGCCTTTGATCTGGATACGCTCGATTTCGCCTGGCGATCTCTCCAGCTCGGGAGAAACAAGGGTTGGGGTGGCGTCATGTCCACGGCCACAGGCCTGGTCGCGTTTGGAGACGACGCGCAGAATTTCGTGGTCGCGGATGGCCGCAGCGGTAAGCCTCTGTGGCATTTCCACGTGGGACAACTGGTCCACGCATCTCCGATGAGTTATGCCGTGGACGGCAAGGAGTATTTCGCGATTGCGGCAGGAAGCGACGTATTCGCATTTGCGCTTCCCTGATGTAGCGTTAACTCACCTTCACCGTTTATTTGCGGACGAAGCGACAACCTTCAGGTTTAGCGATTCCGAGACAATCCCATCCAGCTTGTTTCGGATTGCGGTGCTTTCTTTCCCAAGGCGAGCTTCGCTCTCTTTGCGCGCCGAGGACACCACGGCGAGTTCGGCACTCTGGGTGTTCTGCAAGATGCTTTCGGCGTGCAGCAGACAGGCGAACACATAACGTTCAGGTTGCTTTTGTTTGCGCAGAAATTGCGCGTAGTTGAACCAGTCAGATGCCGCGCTCCGGGGGTCGGAAACCGCAGCGTCGAGTTGCAGTGCGCGCTGGTAAGACTGTGCCGCTCCCGCGATGTCGTTTCGTTTCTCCTGCAAATCGGCGAGGTGAACTAGCGCCAGGCTCTGCAGCGCTTTTTCGCCAGCCTTGTCCGCGAAACCCGCCGCCGCGGCGTAACCTTTTGAAGCGTCGGCGGTATGATTGATCGCCGCATCGGCGTCGGCGACTTTGATCAGGGCGGCGAGCAACGGGGCCGCATCGGCCGGATTTTTCTGGTGGCGAGCGGCGACGATTTCCAGATACACACGATAGTGACGTGCCGCAGCTTGTAGCTGCCCTTGTTGATCGAGCGCCTGCGCGAGATAGAGCTGCGCGTTGGACTGCCCCGGGTCGACATCTACCGCGCGCTGCCAGTTATCCACCGCCTCTTCGTCATGCCCTAGGCGATGCGCGAGCATTCCATAATTGACCAGAGCATCTGCGTTGCGCGGCCAGCGCGTGATGATTTTTTGGAATTGCGCGTAGGCATCGGCGTTCCGGCCTGCCTCAATTAGGCTTCGGCCATAGGATTCTTGCAGTGCCAGATTCGCGGGATTGACCGCGGCGGCGCTCTGCATGGATGCCAGCGCGGCGTCGCGTTGCCCACCGAGCTGCTCGGCACGGGCGAGCCGGAGTTGCACCGCGCTGTCGTTGGGATTCAACTCGGCGGCACGCTGAAGCGCTGGGAGGGCGCTCGCTTCGCTGGACCACCAGAAGTGCAGCTGATCCACGCCAGCCCAGACGAAGAGGAGTGCGACCGTTGCGATGCGCAAGGAGCGAGCGGCTGGTGAGCGCCCGGTGAGCCAGCGAGCGACAGCTGCAAAACCGGTTTGCTTCTCGTCATGCGCGCGCACGGATTTCTGTTGGCCGTCCAAAAGCAGCGCCGCAATGCGCGAATCGCGCAGCTTCCAGATGGCGCCATCGAGAATAAAGTGATGAATATTGACGAGTGCTGTGAAGGTCAGAAAGCTCGCAGCAAAGTCGGTGTGAAACACGCGGCTGACGATCCATGGTCCCGGGATAAACAGCGCGATGCCGCCGGCAATCAGCGTCACAAGATAGCGAGTGAACGACCAGTGAGTCTCGCCGGCCGCGCGGGCTTCTTTTTTCTGGTAGTAGCTGGTGATCCACAAATACTGCGTGGAATGCAGCACGGCGAGCAACCCGCTGCTGTAGCGCGTTTGCGGAATTTCGCGGCCACTGACCAGTTCGATCACCGCCGGCAAAAGAAACCATAGAAACTGAGTAAGGGTCAGCGTCAACACAGGAAGGATAGTGCGGAGGCTGCTCCTGCGGGCCAGCGAAGCGAGAGCCCAGCCACTGGCGCCGACAAAAAACAGCGCGAGAGCGGCCCGCGCGGGCAAAGTGAATTTGGCGGCGAGTCCGAGGGAAAGTATCAGCGCATCGCCCGACGCGCCAGTGTGAAAATTCAGCATCAGCAAAATGTAGGATGCGATGAACGAAAGACGCAGCGCCCGCCGTTCGGTTTCCGTGGGGGAGACGCCCGCGCGGCGCGCGAACATCATCAGCAACCCGAAGTTTTGTCCCGTGTAGTGCCACGGACTCCAGCAAATGTAGAGCGTGAAAATCCAGGGAAGCAGGGCGTACCACAGATGCGTGACGACTCCGGCAAGTGCGAGCAGCAGTGCGACGTGCACGGTATAGAGGCGGTATTTTTCGAACTCGTCGCGCGTGTGGTACGCGCGATAAACCGTGGCCATGAAATGAGGATAGTTGGAGAGCAACGCAAGAAAATAAAAGGCCACGCTCCAGCCGCGGCCGTAGGAATTCGCAAAATAAAATCCCGCGAGCAACAGCGGAGCAGACCACGCGCCGCAACCAACCGTCAGATCAATCCACGGACGGTAGATCCAAGGACTCTGCTGCCGCACGGGCTGAACGGGCGGCGCAGCCTGCTCCTCAGGAGGAGTTAAGGTGATTGTTCCCATACCTTTGCAGAGTACCGCAGGCACGCCAACGTTGGCGCCGCCGAGCGCTGGAACATGCGGAATCGGTTACTTGTACTTGCGAACGAGCTTCAGGTAACAACGCTTCAGAAAACAGCGAGGATGCGGAGCAGCAATCCTGCCAGCGCACCGCCAAGCAACGGGCCAATGACCGGGATAGGCGCGTAGCCCCAATCGGAGCCGCTTTTTCCGGCGATCGGCAAAATGGCGTGCGCGATGCGCGGGCCCAGGTCGCGCGCCGGATTGATCGCGTACCCTGTCGTGCCGCCCAGTGACAGCCCGACGCCCCACACGAGGCTGCCCACAAGATAAGGTCCCAATCCGGCGGCAGGACCCGTCGCGGACACTTTCTTCGAGAAAATCGCGCCAATGACGAAGACAAGAACAAACGTTGCGCAGATTTCGCTGAATAAATTCGCAGCTACGCTGCGGATCGCAGGCGCGGTGCAGAAACACGCCAGCTTTGCGGCAGCATCCGGCGTCTCTTTCCAATGCGGCAAATAGTGGAGCCAGACAAGAGTGGCTCCCACGATAGCACCCAGGAGCTGCGCCGCAAGATAGGGAGCGAGCTTCCCAAAGCTTGCGTCGCGCACCGCGAAGCCCACCGTGACAACCGGATTCAAGTGTGCGTCATGGCTTCCACCGGCAATCGACACGAAGACGCCGGCCATCACGGCAAAGGCCCACCCAGCCGTGATGACTATCCATCCGCTACCTTCCGCCTTGGAACGCTTCAAGAGCACTCCGGCGACGACTCCGTTGCCTAGCAGCACAATAATCATCGTCCCGAGAAATTCACCCACGAATGGGGATGTCATTCAGCAATCTCCTTTGAGTGAAATAGGCCCACGGCAACCGTTTGCTTCTCGCATCAAGATTCAGCCCAATCGAACGACCGCGTGACCGCCTTCTTCCAGTGTTTGTAGAGATCCTCGCGCTCTGCTTCCGCGAAATGTGGCCTCCAGGTACGGTCCACCGCCCAGTTGGTTCGCAATTCGTCGAGGCCTGAGAAGAAATGAACGGCCAAGCCCGCCGCGTAGGCGGCGCCCAGCGCAGTCGTCTCCTGAATCACTGGACGCACAACCTCGCGGTTCAAGATGTCCGCCTGAAACTGCATCAGGAGCTCGTTCACGACCATCCCTCCGTCGACGCGCAGAGACGATAGCGAGATCTGTGAATCTTTTTCCATGGCCTCGACGACTTCACGCGTTTGAAATGCTGTTGCTTCCAGAACCGCTCTCGCCAGATGGCCTTTGTTGACATACCGTGTCAACCCAGCGATCACGCCACGCGCATTTTCTTTCCAGTACGGCGCGTACAGGCCCGAAAACGCCGGAACAAAGTACACGCCCCCGTTATCCTTTACCGTGCGCGCCAGCGTTTCGATGTCGGAGCTCTTCTCGATTATCCCGAGATTGTCGCGAACCCATTGCACCAGCGCCCCCGAAATCGCAACGCCTCCCTCCAGCGCGTAACACGCTCGAGCGGCGCCCATCTTATACGCGACCGTCGTGAGCAGGCCGAAGTTCGACGGCACCGCGCGCTCGCCGGTGTTCATCAGCAGAAAACAGCCTGTCCCGTACGTATTTTTCACTTCGCCGGGTTTGAAACACGCCTGCCCGACAAGCGCAGCCTGCTGATCGCCCAGAATGCCCGCAACTTCCACGCCCGCGACCGCCGGCAATGTGGCAGCGCCGTAAACTTCGCTGCTCGAGCGCACTTGGGGCAGTATCGCGCGCGGAATTTCAAACGCCGCGAGCAACTTTTCATCCCAGTCCAGTGTTTTAAGATTGAGCAGTTGCGTCCGGCTCGCATTGGTCACGTCGGTGACGTGGACTCCTCCGCGTGGTCCGCCGGTGAGGTTCCACACGAGAAATGTGTCGATGTTTCCGAAGAGCAGCTCGCCCGCTGCGGCCTTTTCTTTAGCTCCTGGAACATTGTTCAGCAGCCAGCGCAGCTTCAGGCTGCTGAAGTATGTACTCAGCGGCAAGCCCGTCTGCGCGCGAAAGCGGTCTTGTCCGCCGTTTTTCGCAAAGTGTCCGACGTCTTCCGAAACGCGCGTGTCTTGCCAAACGATAGCGTTGGCGATCGGCTCCCCGCTGTGGCGGTCCCAAACGACCGTGGTTTCGCGCTGATTAGTTATGCCAATCGCGGCCAGGTCCGATGGACGCAGCCCTCGTTGCTCGAGCGCCTCGGCGATCACCTCTTCCGTGCGGCGCATGATTTCGAGCGCGTCATGCTCCACCCATCCCGGGCGCGGGAATATTTGCTCATGCTCTTTTTGCGCCACGGCAACGATGCGCGCCGCTTTATCAAACACCATAAAGCGCGTACTAGTTGTGCCCTGGTCGATCGCTCCGATATAGCTCTTCACGAGAGTGGCCCCTTCCGGCCCGATGCATTCTACGACGGAACAAGGCCAGGGCTAGAACTACATGCATACATTCTCGGCTTGGGCTGCATCTAATGCTTTGGGATGAGAGAAAGGAAGTTAAGTTCATGAAGAAGAATCTGAAGTGGAAGGGCGCGCTGTTGTTGGCGGCAATGGTGATGGCCGCGGCCATGCCGTTCGCGCAAAAGGCAGCTGCCGCGGATTCCCAACCAGCCACAATGACCGTAACGGCTGTGGGAAAGAAAGATACTCAGCCGCCGCCGCTCACCAAGGATGATGTACAGCTCTATCAAGGCAAGGAAAAGGTGCAAGTGGCGGATTGGAAGCGCGGGGAGACTCTTTTCCTCGCAATCCTTATCGATGATTCGCTCGAAAGCACTGTTGCTAGCCAGTGGAGCGATTTGAAGGCCTTCATCATGGCCCAGCCGGAGAACACCTACATCGCTGTGGCTTATGCTCGAAACGGTTCCGCCGTGGTGGCGCAGGACTTTACCAAGGACCACCCGCTTGCCGCCAAGGCGTTGCGCATTCCTTTGGGAAATGCCGGCGCCTTCACCAGCCCGTATCTCGCTATCCAGGATTGGGAAAAGCGCTGGCCGGATTCCAGCGAGCGCAAATCCATCATTTTGTTCTCCTCGGGCGTCGATTATTTCCGTGGCAGCTTTGATCCAGTTGATCCCGACCTCGATACGACGATCTCGCACGCCCAAAAGCAGAACATCAACATTTGGACGATCTATGTTCCTGACGCCGGCCACGTCGGCCGCCGTGAATTCCGCGTCTTCAACGCGCAATCGAACCTCAGCCGTCTTTCCGAAGAGACCGGCGCCGAGTCTTACTATCTCGGCTTCGGCATGCCAGTCACACTCAAGCCGTACTTCGACGAAATCCAGATGCATCTCAACAACCAATACCTGCTCACTTTTGTGGGCAATGGCGGGAAGAAAGGAAAGTTCGAGCGCGTGCGCGTCATCACCGAAGCTCCCAACGTGGAGTTTCTCACGCCCTCGGAAGTGTTCCTCTCAGCCGTCCAGTAAAGTTCCGCACGCAGGGCCATCCTAAAAAAACGAGGCGCGGACCGCAAGGTTCGCGCCTTTTGCTTTTCCGGGATACCACTTGTCTCTTTTCTTGCCCTCACGCTAAACTAGCGCCCGTTCCCGCCACTTCGGCAACGGAAGGATATTTACGCTATTGAATCGGTTTAACCATCACAGCCAGTTTTAGGCGGTGCAGGGGAGTTCCAGATGATTCCGCTTTGCGATGCAGAGAATTTCAGTACACGCTCCGGCGTCCGGAATTCCAGAGTGGGCCGCATCTTTTTTTCCGGCCTGTGCTTGATCGTTGCGTTCCTCGCCTCCGCAACCATCGCTGCGCCTCTCTCCCGTGCCGATGGCGACATCACGCTGCGTGAAGGTTGGGCAGTCCAATCTTCCGCAAAAGTTAACGCGAGTGGTGAAGCTGTCTCCGCCGCGGGTTTTGACGCGTCGTCTTGGTACAAAACTTCCCTTCCGAACACTGTATTTGCCGTGCTTGTCGAAAACGGCGTCTACAAGGATCCCTATTTCGGCATGAACTTGCGTGCCGTTCCCGGCGTGTCTTATCCGATTGGCGGCCAGTTCGCCAATGTGGAAATGCCGGAAGACAGTCCCTACGCCGTTCCCTGGTGGTACCGCAAGGAATTCGAAGTTCCCGCGCAGTTCAATGGGAAAACGGTGTGGATGGCGTTTCGTGGAATCAATTACCGCGCGGACATTTGGATCAACGGCAAAAAAATCGCCGGCTCGGACCAGGTCGTCGGCGCTTTTCGCCGCTATGAATTTAATGTCACGCCCTATGTCAAAGCGGGCGCAAAAAATGTTGTCGCCGTCGAAGTCTCCGCGCCTCACGCCAATGAACTCGGCATCACTTGGGTCGACTGGAATCCCACGCCTCCCGACAAGGACATGGGCCTGTGGCAGGAAGTAGTCCTCTCCGCAAGCGGTTCGGTTGCCGTGCGGCATCTGGCGGTCGAGTCAAGACTTGAGCTCTTGGCAACTGACAAAGCACACTTGACGGTCCGTGCCGAACTCCAGAACGCTTCGAGCACGCCCGTAAAGGGAACGTTACACGGTCAAATTCTCGGTGCAGCCGCGCCGATTGAGTTTTCGCAAAGCGTCGATCTGAAACCTGGCGAAAACCGTGCGATCGCCATCACGTCCGAATCCGCCGCTTCGCTAAACGTCCAGAATCCCCGCCTCTGGTGGCCTTACCAAATGGGCGAGCCTTATCTTCACAAGCTCACTCTCGAATTTGTTCCCGAGAAAGGCCCCGCCTCCGACAAGCAAACCATCGCCTTCGGCATCGTGCAAACTGATTCCGAATTGACCGCCGACGGCTATCGCCTCTTCAAAGTAAACGGCAGACCCATCCTCGTCCGAGGCGGTGGCTGGGCGCCGGACATGATGCTCCGCATCAACCGGTCGCGCCGCGAAGCCGAATTCCGCTACGTCAAGGAAATGGGACTCAACACCATCCGCCTCGAAGGCAAGCTCGAAGACGAAACCTTCATGGAGCGCGCCGACCGCGACGGCATTCTCGTCATGGCCGGATGGTGCTGCTGCGATGCCTGGGAAAAGTGGAACAAATGGGGCGACGAAAATCGCCGCGTCTCCGTCGATTCTCTCCGCGATCAAATCCTTCGCCTCCGCGCGCATCCCAGCATTCTCGTTTGGCTCAACGGCAGCGACAATCCGCCGCCGCCCGATCGCGAGCGCGCTTACCTCGACGTCGAAAAAGAAAACAACTGGCCCAAGCCCGTCATTTCCTCCGCCACCGCCAAAAAAACCGAGCCCACCGGAGACAGTGGCGTGAAAATGTCCGGCCCCTACGAATACGTTTCGTCCAACTACTGGCTCCTCGACACCAAAGCCGGCGGCGCCTACGGCTTCAACACCGAAACCAGCCCCGGTCCCGCCGTTCCTCCGCTCGAAGAACTAAAAACGATGTTTCCGCCAGACAAGCTTTGGCCCATCAACGAAGTTTGGGATTTCCATTCCGGCGGCGGCAAATTCAAAAACATCAAAGTCTTCACCAACGCTTTGGAAAAGCGTTACGGCCCGGCGAAAGACGTCTCCGATCTCGCCTGGAAATCTCAGGCCATGACCTACGAGGGCCAGCGCGCCATGTTCGAGGCCTACGGCCGCAACAAATACAAATCCACCGGCATCATCCAGTGGATGCTCAACAACGCCTGGCCCGGCCTCATCTGGCATCTCTACGATTACGATCTGCGCCCCGCCGGCGGCTACTTCGGCTCCAAGAAAGCTCTCGAACTCGTTCACGTCCAGTATTCTTACGACGATCGCACCGTCGCCATCGTCAACGGAAAACAAGAAGCCCTCAAGAGCCTGAAAGTTGTCGCCAAAATCTACGACACTTCAATGAAAGAACGCTTTTCCAACGAAACTGCCGCCGACGTCCCAGCCGATGCCGTCACCAAAGCCTTCACCGTCGCCGAGCCCGCAGGCATTACTCCCACCTACTTCCTGAACCTCCGACTCTTCTCTGCGTCCGGCGAACTCCTCAGCCGCAATTTCTACTGGCTCTCCAAAAAGCCCGACGTCCCCGATTTCAGCAAAACCGAGTGGTACTACACCCCGCTAACCGAATACGCCGATTTCGCCGCCCTCCGGGATCTCCCGAAAGCGATAGTCAGCGCAGCCATGGCCGTCTCCGACGAAGCCAACGAAACGGTCGCGCGCATCACCGTAGAAAACACCGGCTCTGGCCTCGCATTTCTTGTACGTCTCCGCTTACTTAAAGGCAAAGACGGCCCCGAAATCCTCCCCGTCTTCTTCGATGACAACTACATCTCCCTGCTCCCCGGCGAAAAACGCGAAATCACCGTCCACGTCCGAAACACTGACCTCGGCGCTTCCAAACCCGTCCTAGCCCTCGACGGCTTCAACGTCGCCCCCACCCAGCTCCCCTAGCTCCGCATCTCGACCTTCGGCGCGATTTTCGGTAGTCGGTCAGTCATCGATCACGCGGGGCGTTTTATATCGGAGATGGGTCCGTCGAGGCTTGCGTTGAGGCGTTGCGCTTCGCAATCCGCCACTGCAGAAAGCGCGCCGTGAGGGTCAGGCTCAATAGTGCGAAAGGCGGCAGCTCTTACTGCCGCCTTTTCCTTTTTGGCCCACGTTCTGGGCGAATCTAGCAGATTCGCTGGCGCCGTAACCCCTTTAGATGCAACACTTACAAAAAAGTTGGGGGGGGGGGGTAAACCGAGAGGATCGCCTAAATAGCCTAGTCCGAGCTTCCGTGAGCCACGTCGCGCGTCGAGTCACGAATCACCAACTCGGGATTCATCTTCTGTCGCACGGAGTTCCACTCGCGCTTCTCGAGCCCGGCCTTGATGTTCTCCATCACGATGTTGACGGCATTCGTTCCCATGGCCTCTAGCGGCTGCCGCACCGTCGTCAGCGACGGCGCGCTCAAGGCGGCCATCGCCACATCGTCAAACCCAGTCACCGAACACTGTTCCGGCACTTTCACTCCCGCCTTGGTCAGCGCGCGAATCGCACCGAGCGCCGTCAAATCGTCAAACGCCATCAGCGCCGTAAACTTTTTCTTTTTCTGCAGCAGTTCCTCGGTCAACCGGTGTCCGCCCTCGAACCCGGAGTTGGGGTCGAACGAATCGGGCAGTTGCAGCACTAGCGCGGGATCAATCTCGAGTCCCACCGTGTGCGCAAATTTCTGCACTCCGCGCCATCGCGGCGCGCTATCGATCAACATTTTCGGCCCGCGAATAAAAGCAATCCTGCGGTGCCCCAGTTGGTGCAGGTGTTCGAGCGCCATGCGCCCGCCCGTCTCGTTGTCCACCATGACCGAACTAACCGTGTCGCCCGGCAACTCCCAGCCAATCGTGGCTGCCGGAATGTTGCGCTTGCTCAAATCCGCCAGCACATGAATGTCCACGACCAGCCAGTTGGCCACCACGATCAACGCTTCGACGTGGTGTTCCAAAAGCATTTCCAGGTAACGCTCAAAACGATTCCGCTGGTTATGCGCGTCGGCAAAAATCGGCACATACGACGATTGATAAAGCGCGTTCTCAATTCCCCGCATAACAGGTGTGCAGAAAGGATCGGTAATGTCGAAGAACACCAGCCCCACCGTATGGCTGCGCTTGCTCCGAAGAAATCGGGCCATCGCATTCGGCCGGTAGCCGAGTTTCTTCGCGGCTTCTTCGATCCGTTTCTTTGTAGCGGGAGCGATGTAGCGCGCCAACGGAGCGTTATTCAATACGATCGACACGGTCGCAGGCGAAAAGCCGCTGTCTTCCGCGACGTCCCGCATCGTCACCATCTGATTCTTGCCACTTGCGCGTTTCAAGGGGATGCCTCGAGGGCCGCCATCATTCTGCCAGAGTTCGTCCATATTCAGTAAGAGAACAGCGATGAATCTAACGCTCTACTCGTCATGACTCGCGGAAATCGATCATCACCGGTGCCGAGCGGAACCAGTTCGTCTTGTAGCCAACGTAGAGCAGGCCGATCGCGAACCAGATGCCGCCCACTGTTTTCGCGATGATGTTCAGATTCACCCAGATGAGCCCGCAGAAAATAAATCCAAGCACCGGCAGCAATGCGTCTCGCACAAAGTGCTTCGGAGCTCCCTGCTGCCGCCTCATGGTAAATTGCCAGAAGCACGCAAAATTTACTCCCATGAACGCGAGGAAGGCGCCGAAGTTAAGCAATTCTCCTGCATGCTCATAGGCACTGCCGATGTAATTCAGCAAAACGGCGCCAACGAACGAGAGTCCGCCTATCAGAAGTATGTTGTTGGTCGGCGTACTCGTCCCAGGCGTAAGTTGTCCGAAAAACTTCTTAGGCAGGACGCCATCGCGGCCCATTCCGAAGAGCAGCCGCGCTGCGCCGAGCGTGCCCGTCAGGCCGCTGCCGAATGCAGCCACGATCAGGACAAGAGCCATCGACCAGGAAAGGATGAGTCCGCCGGCTCGCGTGCAAATATCCATAAATGCGGTTTCAAGATTTGGAAACGATCGCCAGTCCGGCCACACGCGCGCGCCCAGGTACGCCTCGATTCCACTGCACACGCCGGCAAAGAGGCAGGTCAGCACCACGGCCAGCAAAACGTTGCGCTTGGGGTTCTCGACGTCTTCGGCTAGCGTTGTGACCCCGTCAAACCCGATGTACGTGAGAGCGGCAAACGAAGTCGCGGTGAGAATCTTGTGAGAGTTAAACGTCTTCGCATCGTAGAGCGGCTGAATCGAGAAGAGGCCCGCCCATCCTTGCCCGGCATACAGGAAGCGAACCGCGACGACAATAAAGTACACCACGACCACCGACATGACGGCTAACAGAACCTTGTTGGCGTTCGCGGAAGCCTTGACTCCAGCCAGATTCAAAGCCGTCATAATTCCTGCGATGATGAGGGCCCAGACGACAAAAGGTAGCTGCGGAATGTGGAAGTACGCGGCGCGTTCGTGCAACGCCGTCGAGATCCACACGGTATTGATCAGCGGCTGCAGCAGATAATCGAGAATCATCGCCCAGCCGGCCAGGAATCCAAGATGCGGGTTCAGCCCCTTGCCAACGTAAGTGTAAGCCGACCCAGCCGTCGGATAGAGCGCGGCCATGCGTCCGTAGCTGACGGCAGTGATCAGCATGGCAAACAGCGCGATCAGAATGATTGTGACAAAGTGGCCGTCGGAAAGTTTCTGCGCCACGCCGTAGAGCGGAACGGGCGCGATCGGCTGGATGAGAACGATTCCGTAGAAAATCAGGTCCGACAGCCTGAGCGTGCGCCGCAGTCGCGGCACGCCTCCACCAGGTTCGTTGCTCAAGCACCTCTCCTTTTCGGCAGCGCATCATTCTTCGACCCCAGCACCACCGCGCGCGTCAGATTCTTCGGCACGTCTGGATTCAGTCTCTTGCGCAAACCTACAGCCAACCCCAGCAATTGCGCGGGAATCGCGGTCAACGCCAACCGCGCATACTCTGGCTCGTCCATACCAAGCTCAATCAGCAAATCGCTTTCGCGCCGCAACGCAGACGTCGTGCGGTTGGCCACAACAAAGGTCGCCGCTCCCAATTTCTTCACTTCGTCCACGAGCGAGCTTTCCTCCTCTGCCGCGTCTTCATAAAGCAGAAAAGTGATCAGAGTATCCTTACTGGCGATCGATTTCGGCCCGTGACGAAATTCCAGCGTGTGATACGCCTGCGCATAGGAAGAAGACATCTCCGTTAGTTTCAACGCCGCCTCCTGCGCCAGCCAGTAATGCGCGCCTTGCCCCAAAAACACAAAATCCGCGAAGCGCCGCTTTGTTCCGAGCGCCCGAATGGTATCAGCATTCGCTGCAAGCCATCGCTCCGTCTTTTCTGGCAAGCTGTCCAGAGCGTCAGCAAGCTCGGCGTTCCCTATGAACTTCGCGCCAAGCCTCTCAAAGAGCAGCAGGATCGACGTGAACGACCGCGTCATCACCATGCTCTCTTCATCGGCCCACGGCAGCTTCAGCGTGTGCGTGCACGTCTCCTCCAGCACGCTGCTTTTGTTACAAGTCACGCCAAGCGTCTGAACCGCTGCGTTCGCTTTCCCATTCTGCCGCGCGCAACACTTCCGTCGTCTTGCCCGAGCGCGAAACGAGCACCACCTGCCGCGCTCCAGTCCGCCGTATCACCTCCTGCGGCGCAAACAGCAACTCCGATGCTGGCACTGCCGTGCACGGAACGCTCAGCAGCTTTGCCCACTGTGCCGCAATCGTCCGCGAAAAGTAGTAGCTCGACCCGCAAGCCACAAACAGCCACGGTCCCTCTTTCGTGAAGTTTTGCGCAAATCGAGCAAGCGTCCCGTCCTGCTCAAAGCGCAGCGCCGTTTCCACCCCGGTTTCCGGCTGCGAAAAAATCTCCTGCCGCGTTTGATGTCCCGCGGCCGGCGAGGTCAATCGCCGAAGGCGGGCTGCTGTCGCGTTTTTTTTCAACACACGTCTTGCAGGTTTTTTCATGTACCGCTCAAATCTCTTTCGCTGGCTCTGCTTCAGCCTCTAAGCGGCCGTCTATCTTTTCCAGGAAGAACACGGCTCGGCTTCTTTCTTCGTCGCACTCATTGAATCGTTTGAATAAAGGCATTTTCTAGGACATTCACTTTTTGCGCAAGCCAAAACTTTGCCGGATGCCTCAAGCCCCGATGCGATTACGTCTGCTCCGCCCGACGCTTCCCATGTTCGACCTGTCCTTTCGTACAGTAGGAACTTTTTTCACAGTCAGTGTCTCTTGGTTAAAGCTCTCTTACTTTATCCGCAACGCCTGGCTACCCCGCGTAGTCTAATTAGGTAGAGCCTCGCCCCAGCCGATGGCTATCCGTATGGGTGAGGAAACCGGCATGACCCGCAGTAGTCCAACCAAGGTCTTACTCTGGCACGTGCTGGGTTTCTGTCTCACGTTTCTCGCCGCGTACTGGCTGCGCCCGGTTTCTCTCGAACCCGATCCCGTTCTTCTCGGATATCTCCAGGTCATTACCGCTTTACTGGCGTTCGTGTTTGCTGCGCTGGCCTTCGTGCGTTTTCAAGGTACACAAGATCGCATCTCCCTGATTCTCGGCGGCGGCTATTTGCTGTCTGGCGCGGTTCTCTCTGCTTCCGGTGTTCTCTTCTTCCAGCTCACGCAAGACACGCCGGCGCGTGCGGCGTGGGCGCCCGTCGCTTGGTGGCTTAGCCGCATGATTTTGGCGCTGCTGCTCCTTGTCGCCCTCCTCGCGGAGCGCTTCATCCCTCGTTCACGCCACACGAAGGTGGAAATCGGCGGCGCCTTGTTGGCCGTCATCGCTTTCACCTACCTGATGACCGCGGCGCTTCGCCGCCTTCCGCCGGAAGTCTCTCGCCACCCGATCTCGTTTATTCCGAGCCCCCAGCAACTCTTGCCTGGCATCATTTTTCTGGCTGCCGTGATTTGGTATCGACGCCGCCTTGATCCCGGAGAATCTGCTTTTGACCGCACCATTTATGCGGCCGCCTGGATGAATTTCGCCGCCCAGCTCGCCGCGTGCCAGTCGGAGCGTCTCCTCGACGCGCCTTTCTTGCTCGCGCAAATCCTCACGGTCAGCAGCTACGCTCTCGCGCTCGGCGGCGCGCTACTCGATAACGCGCGCCTCTTCGAACAGGTTCGCCATCTCGCCGTCAGCGATCCGCTCACCGGCCTCGCCAACTATCGCCGCCTGCTGGACGTCCTCGAAAATGAAACGGAACGTACTAACCGCACAGGCCGTCCTTTCGCCATTCTGCTGCTCGATCTCGACGGCTTGAAAAAAATAAACGATAACTTCGGCCATCTGGTGGGTAGCCGCGCTCTCTGCCGGCTCGCCGCCATTTTGCGCATTCATTGCCGCGCCATCGATACCGCGGCGCGCTATGGCGGCGACGAGTTCGCGCTCGTCCTGCCCGAATCACAAGACAAAGAAGCACAGCAGGTCGCGAATCGCATCCGCGTAGTCATGTCTGAGGACGAAGAGAAACCGCAGATCTCCGCCAGCATCGGCATTTCGATATACCACGGGGATGGTGAGAGGATCGAAAAACTTCTTTCCGAAGCCGACCAGGATCTCTACGCCGAAAAAGCGCGTCGCGTAAAGCGCGGCATCGCCGCATTCCACGCCCGCCGCCGCACTCCAAAGGCATAACTTGCGCCGGCGTTCCACGCGGCGCAGCCCTGCCTAATACACGGCGCGCTTCTGCACAGTTTCCTTTGCCGTCAACGAGTATCTTGGCTCGGGCGCTGCTTTGTCTAAAATCTGGCGCGAGACGTATTCGCCCACAGCCGGGCCATGTTTGAAGCCGTGTCCCGACCCGCCGCCGACGAACCACACGTTTTCCATCTCGGGATGACGGTCGATCAAAAAATCGCCGTTCGACGTATTTTCGTACTGGCAGACGCGCGTCTCGACCACCGGCGCATTCCGCATTGCGGGAAAGCGGCTGGCAACATATTTCTGCACCACTTCGGCCTCAGCCGCCGTCGGCAGACGCGATTGCGTGTCGGGATCGACGCGTTCCCCGTGATGATCGAGCGCAATCTTCAGCCCTCGGCCCTCAATGTCCGGCATTCCGTAATACTCGTCCTCCTGAAAAAGCCACGTGGGCAAAGCGGGCGGAGCGAATCGCGCGTCTCCCGGGGGCACGCCAAAAAAGAAAACTTCCTGGCGGCTCGGAAAAATGCGATGTCCAAGAATCTCCGGAAAAACTTTTCCGAGCCACGACCCGCAAGCAAAAACGAATTGCCCCGCCGAAATCGTCTCTCCGTTGCTGCATTTTATGTTGTTCAGCCGCCCGGCGCCGTGTGGCGTCTCGATCAGCGCAATCCGAAACTCCGCACCTTGCTTGACGGCATCTTCGGCTACAGCCACAACCGCCCGCCGCGCCATCAGCACGCCGCTTTTTGGCTCCAAGAATCCACGCGTCACGCGCTCGAACGAAATCTGCGGGTAACGCCGCTCCAGAGCCGCGTGATCCATCTCTTCAAACGGCACTTCGCACAGTTTCAGTGTGGCCATGGTCTGCCGCACGCGCGAGTCATCTTCGCCCGCCAGCCACAGCACTCCCGTCTCGTGAAATAGAGGCTGCCCGGTCGCCGCGAGAAAACTCTTCCACTGCGCCAGCGATCGCTGCGACGACCGCGTATAAATCTCGTCCGCTCCGTAGCCCATGCGAATGATGCGCGTCTCCCCGCCCGAACTAGCCCGCGCGTTCGACGGTCCATACGCATCCAGCAGCACGACGCGCTGCCCGCGCCGCGCCAAATGCCAAGCGCTCCACGCCCCAAACACCCCCGCCCCAATCACCGCTACATCAAATTGCCGTGTTGCATTCACGAACGTGTTCCTTTCAGGGCGCGATCCTTCTTTCGATTGGCATTGAACCCGGTCCGCTGCGAATACTCTATAAGTTTCTTTTCACGCAGCGCGACGTTTTTTTCTCGTGGCTCTTGCCTTTTTCCGTTCAATCCCGGTCAGCAGGTGAGTGAGTCTGACTGTTCTGTTGGGAAGTACGGCGTGCAATTCCAGCTTGCCCCCAAGCGCGTGGATGTAGTTCGCGATGCTTTCGAGCAAAACATTGGGACGGCGTTCGAGGCGCGAGATGGCCGCTTGGGTCACTTTTAATTTGCCGGCCAGCTCTTCCTGACTCACCTGGAGCGCGTCGCGCAACTCGGCAAGTTCCATTTCGCCCAGATCGCGCATGGCAAGCATGTGCGCTTGCCGCTGTTCCCCTTCTGTCATCGTCTCGTTTTTTATCTGTTTCCACGTTTTTCGCATTAGATCAAACCCTCGTCCTTGATTTCTCTGAGATACCGTTCGTAAATTCTCTCTGCTTCCGGGATGGCAGTCTTGTACCACTTGCTATCCGCCTTTCGACCTCCTAACAAAAGAGTTGCGGTCCGGCGCGGATCGAAAACGAATATCACGCGGTATGGGTCCCGGCATGCTGAATAATGAGCTCCTTGAGATTCGTGAATTTCGTGCCTTTGAGCGTATCAGCATGAGGGCGCCCCAAAGAGGGTCCGTGCTGTTCGAGCAGTTCGATCTTCGCGGGCAACGGAGATGCGCTCAGCAGATGTTAGCCGGGCGAACCACGCTTGAAACTCGTCCGTAGCCTCGACTTCCCATGCCATTCGTGTAATATAACCCGCGTGTAATGGAGTGTCAAGCGGCGCGGGCCGGAGCAGGTCTCGTTCTTGTTTTTCAGTCCGAATGGGGCAAGCCTCCAAACGAATGGCCTCCTCGCCTCCCAAACCAGAAGGGAAAACTGTTGGGAGCAATTCATCAGTGATACCATGCAACGTTCTGTTTATTCTTCGGAGGTCCGTGTGAAATCGCTGCGCCAGCCCCTCATTTATTTGTTTTTTGTTTGCGCCCTCATCTTCTCCGCCTCTCTCGCCGTTCAAGCCCAGCAGATCGATCCCAAAACCTACGGCGGCATGAAATGGCGCCTCATCGGCCCGTTCCGCGGAGGCCGCGCCATCACCGTCGCGGGGGTCCCCAGCCAGCCCTACACCTATTATTTCGGCGCGGTCAGTGGTGGCGTCTGGAAAACGACCGACGGCGGAATTTCATGGGATCCCCTTTTCGATAAGCAAAGCATCTCTTCTATCGGCGCGATTGCCGTGGCCGACTCCGATCCCAACGTAATCTACGCCGGGTCCGGCGAAGCCTGCATCCGCGGCAACATCTCCTTCGGTGATGGCGTTTACAAATCCACCGACGCTGGAAAAACGTGGACCAACGTCGGCCTCAAGGACACGCGCCACATCGGCGACGTCATCATTCATCCTACGAATCCCGACGTGGTGTTCGTCGCGGCGCTAGGCCACGCCTACGGACCCAATCCCGACCGCGGCATCTACCGCACGCGCGATGGCGGCAAAACCTGGGAAAAAGTTCTTTACCTGGACGATCGCACCGGCGGCGTCGAAGTCGTTTTCGATCCGCACAATCCGCACGTTCTTTTTGCGGCGATGTGGGAAGGCTGGCGCACGCCCTGGACTCTCAACAGCGGCGGCGCGAAGGATGGCCTCTATCGTTCGAATGACGACGGCTCCACCTGGAAGCGCATCGAAGGCAACGGCATGCCCGAAGGCACGCTCGGCCGCATCAGCGTGGCCGTTTCTGGCGCCGATTCGAACGTGGTCTACGCACTCATCGAAGCCAAAAAGGGCGGCCTATATCGCAGCGACGATGGCGGCGTGAACTGGTCGCTCATCAACGACGATCATCGCTTCACGCAGCGCGCTTGGTATTTCACGCACGTCTGGGCCGACCCCAAGAATGTCAGCGGCGTCTACATCGCCAACACCGGCCTTTACAACTCAACCGACGGCGGCAAGACGTTCGCACGCCTCAATTCCCCGCATGGCGACAATCACGCTCTCTGGATCGATCCCAACAACACCAATCGCATGATCAACGGCAACGACGGCGGCGCCACCATCAGCGTTGACGGCGGCAAAAATTGGACCACGCAAGAGAATCAACCAACCGCGCAGTTTTACCACGTCGCTGCCGACAACGATTTTCAGTATCGCGTCTACGGCTCGCAGCAGGACAACTCTTCCCTCGGCATTCGCACGCGCAGCGATCACGGAGCGATCCTCCAGGGCGATTGGGACTCCGTCGGTGGCGGCGAAAGCGGCTACATCGTTCCCGACCCACGCGATTCGAACATCGTTTACGCCGACGACGAAGGCCCCATCCTCACGCGCTTCGATCGCCGCACCGGCCAAGCCCAAAGCATCGAGGAGTGGCCCGAAGATCCCAACGGCTACGCGGCGGAGCATCAAAAATATCGGTACACCTGGACGATGCCCATCGTGATTTCTTCGCACAATCCCGACGTCATCTACCACTCCGCGCAATACGTTTTTCGCTCGACCGATGCCGGGCGCACCTGGGCCACGATCAGTCCCGACCTCACGCGCAACGATAAAACCAAACAGCAGGATTCCGGCGGCCCGCTCACCAAAGACCAGTACACCGTCGAATACTACGACGTGATTTTCAGTTTGGCGGAATCGCCCAAGCAGGAAGGCGTCCTCTGGGCAGGCACGGATGATGGTTGGGTGCAATTAACGCGCGACGGCGGAAAAAACTGGGAGAAGGTTACTCCGAAGGATGTGCCTGAATGGGCGATGATCAGTTTAATCGAAGCCTCGCCGTTCGACGCCGCTACGGCCTACATCGCTGTCGATGGCCACAAGCTCGATAATTTCAAGCCGTACATTTTCAAGACGAGCGACTTCGGCAAAACGTGGACAAAAATCGTGACGGGACTTCCCGACAATGTTTATGTTCACGCCGTCCGCGAAGATCCCAAGCGCAAAGGCCTCCTTTATGCCGGCACGGAAACCGGCATTTATGTTTCGTTTAACGACGGAGCAAATTGGCAGCCGCTTCAGCTGAATCTCCCCGTGACGCCGATTCACGACATGGTTATACACGATGACGCGCTGACGGTTGCCACGCACGGCCGATCCTTCTGGGTTCTCGACGGCCTCGGTCCGCTTCGCCAGGCCAGCGCATCCATCGCCGCCGAAAACGCTCATCTCTTTGCGCCCGATACTACCTTTCGCACGCGCGAAGGCCACTTCAGCCCGCGCCGCTATCCCGTCGGCGAGAATCCGCCGTCGGGCGCAGTCCTCTATTACTATTTGAAGGACGCGCCGAAAGATCCCGCCAAGCTTGAACTTCTCGACGCCGATGGCAAAGTTATCCGCACTTTCACCAGCGAAGAAAAGAAAACCGATACTGGCCCCGAGGAAGGCGAACGCGATGTCCCCGTCGAGCACATCCCCGCCAAAGCTGGCATGAATCTTTTCGTGTGGGACCTGCGTTACGAACCGCCCACAAAAGTCCCCGCGCTGATTTACGACTCAGGCGAACCGGCCGGTCCGCTCGTCCTGGCGGGAAAATATCAAGCGCGCCTGACCGTCGCAGGAAAATCCCAAACCGCTCAGTTCGAAGTGAAAATGGATCCCCGCGTCCAAACTAGCGCCGAAGATCTGCGCAAACAGTTCGACCTGATGCTCAAAATGAGCGAGCGGCAGGACCTGATGAACAAAACGGTCATCGCCATTCGCGATTTGCGCACGCAGTTGCAGGCGCTCGAAAAGCGCATCGGCAGCAGTGACGAAGCAAAACCGCTCGTTTCTGCATCCACCGATCTGCGCAAAAAAATCGGCGCGATCGAAGAAGAATTGGTGCAAGTAAATTCCAAGTCCAGCGAAGACCAGGCCAACTACCCGACCATGCTCAACAGCAAACTTGGCCATTTGCAAAGTCTGGTCGACAGCGCCGACACCGCGCCGACCGCCGCCGAAGCCGCCGTCTTCGCTGACCTCGACCAACGCCTCGAAGCCCAGCTAACCAAATGGCGCGAAGTTCTCGCCAAGGATCTTCCGGGGCTGAACGACTCCATGCGCAAAAACAACGTCCCGCTGGTCGCCCCAGCCGCGACTCCGGCCCACTGACACGCCTCCGCCTTGTAGGGGCACGATTCATCGTGCCCTACTCGGCAAAATCGCGACCCTTTGACTTTGTTTTTTCTGGATTGGTATTTCCGTCGAATCATTCCGCCGCACTACGAATTAACCGCCAAACGCCCCGCCAATCTTTTTGCCCCAATGCGCTAATTGCTTCAACGATTTCGTATCTGTCGCGTCGAGGTGCAACGGCGTCACCGAAACCGCCCCCTCAAAAATCGCCGCATAGTCCGTGTCCGCCTCGACATCCTTGTCGATCCTCTGTTCCGACAGCCAAAAATAAATCCGCCCGCGCGGATCTCGGCCTTCCGTCAACTGGTTCCGCGTAATTTTCTTCGACTGCCGCGTAAACTTCACGCCACCGTTCCACGGCTCCGGCACATTCACGTTTAGCAGCACTTGATCCGGCAATCCCTCTTTCAAAATTAATTCCGCCGCCGCGCGCGCCACCCGCGCTGCCGGTTCAAAGCTCACCCTCGGTGCTTTCGAGCACAGCGACATGGCCAGCGCCGGCATGTGGTGCAAAGCCGCTTCCCGCGCCGCTCCCACCGTCCCCGAGTAATACGCGTTCTCTCCCAAATTTCCGCCGTGATTGATTCCCGAAATCACCAAGTCCACTTTTTCCGGCAGCAATTTGTGCAGCGCCACAATCACGCAATCGGCCGGCGTCCCATCCACCGCCCACTCGCGCTCCCCCGCCGGGTGGCAAATAATCGGCTGCCGCAACGTCAGCGACTGCGCCTTCCCGCTCTGCTCGCTGCTCGGCGCCACAATGCTCACGTCCGCAAATCCAGCGAACCCTCCCGCCAGCACGCGCAACCCTTCCGCGTGAATCCCATCATCATTCGTCAAAAGTATGTGAGGCATCAGTCGATTTTGGCAGGACTAAACAAAAATGGTCGGGACGACTGGATTTGAACCAGCGACCTCACCCACCCCAAGGGTGCGCGATACCAGGCTTCGCTACGTCCCGACCGAATTGCTGCGAAGTGGACTTTACAGCTTTATCAGGCTATCACTTGCGTTCGAGAAGCGTCAAGAAAGCGCGCAGCGTATCTCGCAGGTCCAGCAACATCTTCCGGCTCAAAAGCTGCGCCGTTCCCTCCGAAGCACTGCCGCCCGCCGCCAACCCGCTGCCGCCCCCAACTCCCGCCGTTCCATCGCTCTCGCCAGCGCCGTTTTGCTCGCGCAAATGTCGCCGCGCGCCCGCAATCGTAAACCCTTCGTCGTACAGCAGCCGCTTGATCCGCAGCACCATCTCCACATCTTCTTGCCGGTAGAGCCGGTGCCCGCTCGGGCTCTTCACCGGCTCGAGCATGGGAAACTCCGTCTCCCAATAGCGCAAAACAAACGGCTTCAGCGCCGTCAGACGGCTAACCTCGCCGATGCGATAAAATTCCTTTTCTGTTGTGGTCTGCGTCGCGGTAGCTGTGCTCGGCATCTCGAATTCCAATCAGAGGGGGACGCCGCTATCCTAGCAGTTCTCGCGGTTTTGCTGTAGGGGCACGATTCATCGTGCCCTTTGTCGGCTGGCTCGCCAAACGCAAGCACCCTCCGATTAATCCTCGTCTTTGTCTTTATTCTTCCGCGGCCGCGCCTCGCGCTTCCTCAGCCTCTGCACAAATCGCACCGGCGTCCCCAAAAACTCGTACTTCCTTCGCAGCTGATTCTCCAGAAACCGCTCGTAGCTGAAATGCATCGGCTCTTTCTGATTTGTAAAAATCATAAATGTTGGCGGAGCCGTCTTCGCCTGCGTAATATAATAAATCCGGATCGGCCGCGCCTTTGGCGTCGTGCCGCGCTGCAAGTCCACCTCTTCCTTCAACCAGTTGTTCAGGTCCGGTGTGCTGATATGCCGCTTCCGTGCCGCCGCCACCTGATCGATCAAAGGAAAGAGCCGAGACGCGCGCTCGCCGGTCTTCGCGGATAGAAAAATAATCGGCGCATAACTCAAAAATTTCAATTTCCCGCGGATCATCTTTTCGTAATCGAACGCCAGCCTCTCCGGATTGAAATCTTCCGGCCGGTGCCGCTCGCCGGGAGCCCTTTTCGCTTTTCCCTTCGCGCTCGCAGCATCCCGCGAAGCCGCAGCCCGCGCCGCCACCACCGCCAAATCCCACTTGTTGATCACAATGATGACCGACCGCCCCGACTCCTCCGCATAGCTAGCAATCTGCGCGTCGCCCTGCGTTACTCCTTGCTCGCCGTCCACCACCAGCAGCGCCACGTCGCAGCGCTCCAGCCCGCGCCGCGCCATCACCACACTCAGTTTTTCCGCAACCAAAGTCGTCTTCGCCTTGCGCCGAATACCCGCCGTATCCACAAACCGGTACGCGTGTCCCTCGTGCATCACTTCCGTGTCTACGTTGTCCATCGTCGTCCCCGGAATCGGCGAAACGATCGACCGCTCTTCCCCCGCCATCCGGTTTAGCAACGTAGACTTCCCTACGTTCGGCCGCCCAATGATGGCGACCTCGACGGCATCCTCTTTCGCCATTTCCTCCTCGGACTCGACAGCTTCCACTTCCGCCAGCGCCGCATCCAGCAAATCGTCCACGCCCGTCCCATGCTCCGCCGCAATCGGAAACACTGGCACGCCCAGCGAATGAAACACCGCCGCATTCACTTCCTGCGAAACCGCATCCACTTTGTTCACTGCCACCACAAACGGCTTCCCGGTAGTTCGCAGAAGCCGCGCCAATTCCTGATCCAGTGGCGTCACACCCGCCTGGCTATCCACCACCAAAACCAGCAGCGCCGCCTTCTTAATCGCCACATGCGCCTGCCGCAAAATCTCCGTTGGAATCAAAGCCTTGTCGTCGGGAACAATTCCGCCTGTATCGACAATCTCCAAAGCCTTTCCGCGCCACTCCGCCTTGCCATAAATCCGGTCGCGCGTAATCCCCGGCTCGTTGGTCACAATCGAGCGCCGCGTCCCCGTCAACCGGTTAAAAAGCGTGGATTTGCCCACATTGGGCCGGCCCAATATCACCAGCGATGGAAGTATTTGCGTCATATTGTAAAAGCGGCGGGCGGACACTCGAGAACCGCAACAGCGCTGTAACCTTCCACTCTACCGCATCCCGCCCGATTCCGCTCATTCCGCTGCACTTCTGAGCGTCACCAATCCCTTCACATCAGCGCCACTGATGCAGCAGCTTCTGCCCCGTAAGAAGAGAAACGCCCCGGCAAACTCCACCGGGGCGCTTCGGCTAAGGGTTTAGCAGTTGTTGTTAGAAGATGATCTTCGCCACAAGCTGCGCGTTGCGTGGTTCGCCCGGCCCCAGGCCCGGCGCGCCGTTGAAGTCGCCAATCGTATCGGTTACGAAGCCGCTGCTCCCACTGACAGATCCGGCGCCGGAAGCGAGGTTGATCCGGTTGGTGATGTTATAGATCTCTCCGCGAAGCTGGAGTTTGACCCGTTCCGTGATTGCGAAGTTTTTGAAGATGGAGAGGTCAAAGTCCTTGAAGCTCGGTCCGTAGTATTTGTTTCGCGAGAGATCCCCTAGGGGATTAGTTGGTCCGGTGCAACCCGCAGCCCCCGGCACGCAGAACGCAGCGGGGTTAACCCACTGCTCGCCTCCATTGGCGGCCGAGAATGTATGGGAAACACCAGCAAATGGATTGGCGATGAGGTCCAGGCCCGGGCGGTTGGTGTTGCCCGTAATGTTAAATGGTTGGCCTCCATGGAGTACCCACAGACTGCTCAATTGCCAGCCGTTGAAGATTTGCTCCGTCCATCCGTGAGCCCACGGTGCTTTTGGCACGTCGTAGACGAAACTAGCCGTAAAGCTGTTTCGCGTGTCGTAGTCGCCGTTTCCGTATTCCGCCTTCAGGTTAGTGCTATCCAGAGGAATCACGCCGCGGTACTCACTCACGAAATCCAGTTCGTGTCCCCAGGTGTACCCAATCTGCGAGGTAAGTCCATGCCACGACCTGAGCCTCAAAGTCGTTTGCAGGGAATTGTAGTTGGAATCGCCCACGCTGTTCAGCTGGTTGATATCGCCAAACGCGGGGTACTGCGTTGCGAAGGGCCGAGGTCCGCCTGTGAGCGGAGCTTGGTTGATATTCTGCATGACCGAAAGCTTGTGTGCGGAACTGCCGACATAGCCAATTTCGAAGACCGCAGCATTTCCCAAGCTCTTCTGGACTTGTAGGTTGTAATTAAAAATGTAGGGTGCTCGGAAATTCTGCCCCACCGAGTAAACTCCGAACGGCCCGTTGGCGCAGCCCGGATCAGCCGGGCCAATAACGCCCGTTACGCAAGTAGTGACCCCGGGATAGATGGAACTTGTAGGGTTGGCAGTCCCGGCGTTGACGGTCCCAATGGGGCAGGTCGCCTGTTGCACTGCGCCCCAGTTATAGCCTCCGGTCGGGTTTGCTCCGCAAATGGGTATGGAGTAGAGAGAGACCGGCTTGGGTCCTGCAGGGTTGTCTTGCAAACCATCTGCCGCGTTGTTCGGCGGACGGTAATCTAGGAACGGGTTCATGTTGATTTGGTCATAGAACACACCAATTCCGCCGCGAACCACGAGATCGTTCTTTTGCGTGGGTTGATAAGCGAAACCAAATCGAGGAGCGAAATTGTTTTTATCCGGCGGAAAGATGCCGCTGATTCCATTCCCTTGGACCACCAGTGACTTTCCGGGAACAAAGACGGCAAGGTCTTTGCTATCGTTGTGGAGCGGCCCGAAGTATTCCCATCGCAACCCGAAATTGATGTTTAGTTTGCGCGTAACCTGCCATTGGTCTGCGCCGAAAAAGCTCAGCCCGTTGACGGTAACCGTCCGTTCCGCGTTACCCACGGTCAGACTGGAACTTGACACATCACCGGCAAGGAAGTCCGCCAGAGCCAACGTGTCCAGGCAAACGGGTGTCGCCGTAGCTGCCGGGCCGCAGGAGCCAGCCCACGGTCCCTGAGTTCCGTCGAAGGTAAACTGGCCGAGCGAGTGCCGGTAGTAAAACTCGTTAACGTGTCCTTGCCGAATTTCGCCGCCGAACCGGATTTGGTGCTTGCCCCGAATGTAGGAAGCAATGTCTTCCAGCATGCCTGTGATGTCATTGCGTCCTTCCGGGGGCGTGATGCCGACCTGCTCAAATCCCCCACCGGAAGGCGGAATGATGGCGATGTTTGGCGCTCCGAAGATGGGTTTCCCGTTGATGAGCGCGTCCGGGCTTTGCAACAAGCCCATCGCCACGGTATCGAAGCTTGCATTTGCGTCACGGAATGTCTGGTTGAAGTAATTGACGCCGAAGAGGATCTGGTTCGTTAGAGTTGTCGTGAAAGCAGAGTTCAGCACCAGATTGTAGTTCTGCACATGGATTGGCGCTTTCTCGAAATAGTAGGGGATATTTGAGCTGGCCACTGCTAACGCCGTGCTCGTTCCCAATGGAGCGGTTTGGCTGCCCTGCCCCTGGAACATGCGCGCTGACAAACGATGCTTGTCATTGAAGTTGTAGTCGAGCTTGATGACGCCATTGTAGCTGTAGCCCGTGGACGGCGAGGAACTGAAAAAATTACTCGTCGTTGCCGGCAAGTCCAGAATGGAAGAAGGTCCGGAAGTTGGCCAAAGCCCCGGCGCCGTGCCTGGGTTCGGGCAACTCGAGCACAACGCTCCAAGCATGTTTTGCGAAATCGTGCTCGGCGCAACTCCGTTGGCCTTGAGTATGGCCAGAGCGTTGTCCACGAATGCCTTGGAAGGCTCCGTGGCCACACCCGAAAGCCCGATGATGTATTGTTGCTTTTCGTAAGCAAGGAAGAAAAAGAACTTGTTCTTGATGATCGGGCCGCCCACCGTGAACCCGTAGTTTTCGTTGCGCAGTTCAGGTGACTTGGTAGGATTCGTACTCGGGCAGGCCGGATTCGCGCCCGAGCAGAAAAACGGCGACGGATCGGAAAAGACTTCGTTCCTCCAATAGAAATACGCAGAACCATGAAGCTGATTGGCCCCCGACTTCAGCACCAGGTTCACGGTACCGCCTGCGTTCCGGCCCGCTTCCGCTCCGGATTGCGTCTGCGCGGAGAACTCGTCCACCGCATCCACCGGCATCACGACGCCCGCGATTCCAGAAACGCCGCCCTGGTTGACCGCCGGAATGTTGTGCCAGAAATCATTGTTGTCCACGCCGTCGATCTGCCAGTTCATCTGATTCGGCCGCGTCCCATTCAGCGAGCCATATCCGCCTACGGAGTATCCCGAATAGCCCGGCGCGAGTGCGATCATTTGCGTGAAGTCGCGCCCGTTCAGGGGTAAATCCTGAACCATCTGGGTTGAGATTGTCGTGTTCTGCGTCGTCGTCGTCGTATCCAGCGTCAGCGTCGCAGCGGAGACTTCCACTGTCGTGGACTGCTGCTGCAAGGAAAGCTTGATTGGAAGCGAATAAATCGTGCCCGCCAGCACTTCGACCTTGTCTACGCTATAGGGCGGGAATCCCGTGGCTGTCACGGTTACTTTGTAAGAGCCCAACGGAATATCCTGGAAGGAGAACTGCCCCTCACTGGTGCTTACTGTGTTGTGCTCGATCCCCGTAGCCGTTTCCGTCGCTTTGACTTGCGCGTTCGGCACGGATGCGCCCGAAGGATCCGTTATGGTGCCGTTGATGGCTCCGCGGAACGTTTGTGCGTGGCCTGCCAGCGCCATGAGCGCTAGTACAAGGGCTGAAACCCCCACCCTCATTAATGCGGATTGGATTCTTCTGGATACTAACGGTCTCTGCGATTGCATAAAAACACCCCTCCTCGTCATTCTCGATGTCCCTCGGCACTTTTTTTGATCGACCACTACCCCTGTTGCCCACTAACTAACACCTATCCATATTGGCCTGTCAATCCAATCTTTTCGATTTGGCCGGCGCGAAGATTGAATAGTCTGCGCCCCCTGCCCCGGGACCGGGGCCTCTCCTACGACGCCAGGACCGGCGTTAGGGCTACTCGGGCCGGAAAACGGGCCTCCGGGGATCTCTCCCCAAAGTGCCACCGATATTGCCGTCACCCGTGGTCCGCTGCCAGATTTCTGGTAGAGTGCTGAGCAGAGACGAGATAGCCCCGTTCTGGATTATTGCTATTTGTTAAGTTTGTGTAAGTTTTTGGGGCTCCCCTGCGTACTAGTCTATGGAACCGCTGAGACCAGGCCCGATGAGCGTGTCCGGAATGACGGAGACCACGGAGGCAGTTGCCCGAGCTCGTGCAGGGGATGCCCACGCCTGGGGTCAAATCTATCGGGAGATGGGACCAGCCATTTTCCGGTTTTGCAGGAGAGCGCTCCCAACCCGGGAAGACGCGGAAGACGCAACCATGGAAATCTTCTCCAAATTGTGGGAAGGCAAGTTGAGCCAATACGACGAGACGCGGTCCTTCTCGGCCTGGCTCTATAGGGTTGCCGCCAACCATTGCTGGGATATCCTGCGCCGCCGCAAAATCCGGCAGGACAAAGAGACTGAGGATGTTGAGACCATACCGCTGGAACACCCGGACCCCAACCAATTGGACAGGTTGATCGAGCAGAAGACGAGCGAAGAAGTGCGGCACGCGTTGCAGAAGCTGGGGGCACGGGCCAGGATGGCTCTGGTGTTGCGCTACTACTCGGATATGAGTTATGACGAAATCGCCGATGCGCTCGGCGTGCGGCGCGCTTTTGTAGGCGTCGTGCTGCTGCGCGCGCGGCATGAACTTCGGCAGGCGCTGGAGGGAAAGAGTGCGCTGGCTGCAGGAGGGACCTCGTGAGCGAACCTGCTAACCCGGTATCGCCAGAAGGACCGGGCGGGACGATGGATCATCTGGATGAGATGACGTGCCTGCTGTATGCCGAGCGCCAGCTGGACCGCGCGCGCGCACAGATTGTCTCCGCGCACACGGAGAATTGCGTGGCGTGCCGCACACTGCTGAGAGCATTGGATCGTGAATCGCGGCTTCTGACTCGCGCCATGCTGGAAGAAGACGAACCGCTCCCTTCGCGTATCGCGGAATTTCAGGAACGCGCGCGGAAATCGTTTGGATGGATTTGGGGCGTGGTTTTCGGATTGGCGGCAACGGGAGTCTACGCGCTGTACACGACCGTCGTTGAACCCGCGCAGTTGCGGCTGGAGCAAGCCGGTTTCGGGGGCACGAGCCTACTCAGCTTATTGGTTTTTCAAGGCGCCTTTTGGAAAGGATGGCAATCTGTGATCACACTTCTCGAGGTGCTGGCGATGCTAACCGTGGCGGGATTCGGCGTGGCGGTCTTCCGGCGACGCCTGCGGCGCGGCTCGGCATTGGCGCTGGTGCTTGCGGGATTGTGCGCCGCGTTGGCACTGCCGACGACGGCAGGCGCGATGGAGTTTCATAAGGCTGAGGGCACGTACGAACTAATGAAGAATGAGACGGTCAAGACCGACCTGTTGGTGACGTGTTCGCGAGCCCGAATCGACGGCACGGTCGAGGGAGACCTGTTTTTGTTCGCGCAGAGTGCAGACGTCAGCGGCCACATCAAGGGCGACGTGATCCTTTTCGTGCAGTCGGCGCGCGTGACGGGCCAGGTTGACGGGAATATCCGGGCGGCGACGAATAACTTGACGATCACCGGGACTGTCGGCAGGAACGTCCTCAGCTTCAACGAAGTGCTGAATCTGGATACTGCGGGAAAAGTGGACGGCAGCATGACGGCGTTTGCGCAGTCGGTGGGAATCGATGGCAAGCTGGGACGCGATTTGTTGCTCTTTGATGACGACACAACCATTTCGGGAACTGCCGGCGGCGAGGTTCGGGCGAAGGGACGCAACTTGTTCATCGTCTCTTCGGGGCAAGTTGCCGGGCCTATTCACTACGAAGGCGACAATCCGGCCGTTGTCGCTTCGGGAGCGAAACTGGCTTCTCCGGTGGAGTTTACAAAAAGAGAGCACAAACCGGCCTACCGGGGAGGTCATTACTATGTTTGGCGGGTCATTTGGACAGCGGCTTTCGTGCTCCTTGGGCTGGTGTTGTTCCTGCTGCTTCCGAAATTCGCGGAAGAAGCGGTCGAGGCAGGCGGCCGCGTCGGGGCTCCCTTGGGGCTCGGCGTTCTGGTGTTCTTCGGTGTACCGATCGCGGCCATCATTGCCTGCATAACCGTCGTGGGCATCCCGCTTGGAATACTCACGCTGGGTTCATGGTTCCTGGCGATCAATTGCGCGGAGATTGTGGTCGGCTCCGTGGTCGGTTCCTGGATTCTCGGAAAGTCGTCTGATACGTGGGGCCTGATCGGAAGAATGGCTATGGGCTTCACGCTGGTGCGCATTGTCTATACGCCGGTGTCGCAGTTGCACGTCATTGGTTTCCTGGTGGGACTCGGCATCTGGATGTGGGGCATGGGAGCGATCTCGCTTGCGCTCTACAACCGGCTGCAGCCAAAGGTCGCCATGGTAGGCGGAGTTCAGCTGGCCTAATCCAGGCGCATGTTATGGGGGCCCGCCCGGGTTTTTCGTAAGTGTTCATTCTATGGGTAGATAAAGTCCTTTGTTTCGATACACTTCTGTAAGTACTGATTTTATTGTGAATGCCTGGTTTTTCCGACAGTCGAGACCCGCGGGAAAATGAAAGGGCCGGAGCATCTTGATTGCTCCGGCCCTTGGCCTTTTGCGGAGGCGGGTAAAGTTTAGTGAGAGCGAACTTTCGCGGCCAAAAGCGGTTGGGTGGCACCGCTCGTGGGGTTCAAATACAAGCCCAAAACAGAGGCTTTGGTGGTCCCACCAATCAAGCCATTGAAATTGCTAATGTTGTCATAGTTAGTCGTCTGGAAGGTCTGTACCTGGACAGAATTACCGACCAAGTTGGTGTAGAAAGAAGACAAGCCGGATAGGTTAAAGGTGGTACCCGAGGGCGTCTGAACCAAACCCCCGATGCTGGAATAGCGAAGTAGGATGCGAGTCGGGTTGGTGATGCTAGTGCCATTGCCGTTGAACGTGCCTCCCTGGACCATGACGGTCTGGCCCACGACGAGATCCGTCGCCCCCTGGAATCCGAGAGTGCTGGTGGATATTCCGAGGTTTTTGGGGTCAACCGCGTAGACTTCGGCGCCGCTCAGTTTAACAAGCACGGGCGTGGTGATGATGAGGACGGTTGAGCCCATACCGTTGGTAAGGGACATCGTGAACTGACCATTGGCGGGTGGCGAGGTGATGATGCCTTCAAGTTCGTTGACGGCGGGAGCAGGATCCAGGAACTCGATCTGGTTGGCAGTCCTTGTGCCATCGGAGTTGATGAGGCCATCTATGGTGATGTTTTGACCGGCGGAGATGCAAGTGCTATTCACGGGAGCGCCGTTACAGACATTCAAGGGGTCCTCGAATACGGCGGTGCTGCTTATCGTGAAAGTGCGAGCCTCGTCGGCAAAGGAGCTGACCGTAACCGTGCTCCCAGTCGTGGCGGTCACGACACCGGTGACATTGTCGGCGGTATCGAGACCGGTGGGTTGACTGGTTGCTGTGGGTGGAAGGGGGCTGACGGTGATGGCACCTGCCTGGGTGAAATCAAACGTCAAGCCGCCAACGGCGGTAACGGCTTTGCTGAGATCGAAATTGATCCGGATGCCCGTGTTGGTGTTAGCGGTGGGGGTGTACGTAATGGGAATGTTAAGCGTGGTTGCGCCATAACCAGGGACGGTGTTGGGAATCAGACAGACGGCGCCGGAGGCACAGCCGAGGACCGTGCTATTGGTGCTGTTGAAGAAATTGCTGAAATACGGGGTGAGATATTGGATCTGGAGAGTGGTGTAATTCGTGGCGGCAAGAGTCACATGGCCGAGGTAGACTGAGTTCGTCTGCATCTGGGAGAATGCCAAAGGAGGCGTACCAGAACCGCCGGCAATGCTTGTCGAAACACCCGTGCTATTGACGATGGAGATATTTGCAGCTTGGAAGACTAGAGTCGGAAAGAAGATAGTCGAAGAAGGGGTCGAAGTCGCAGTTACGTTGACGAAGGCATTGCCGTTGTTGCCGCCACCACCACCTCCACCTCCTCCTCCGTTCGGGAACTCGTGATAGCAGGAGGTCAAGGAGAGGCAGGCGAGCAAAGTCGGGAAAAGAAAGGCTTTATAGAACTTCATCGGACACCCCACGACGGATTCAACCCCATTTTCCAAGCCCCGTACAGACACGCTTAGAAACCCAAGTTTGACTTTAACGCCGCCTTGCCAATTGCGGGTTTCCAAAACATGGAGCGTTGCTCAAATGCTAAATCCCCGGAGTGTGGGACAGGTGCGAAAAGCCGGGCGATTTCGCGCGCCGATGTGACGACGAGGCGCGGTGAGGGACTGTGTTATCGTTACGGATTCGAGAGATGAGACGGACGGGATAGGTGCGCTTGGCGAAAAAGGCAGCCAAAACGAAGTACGTACGCGAGAGCGAGATGGCTCAGGATGACGCGGAGCTGCGGGTGCGGGAAGACGTGTCGTTTGAGGATGATCCGACCGTGTCGCGGGAGGACGTCGAGATTGGCGGGGAAGGGAGGGGCAAGCCCCTCCACTACAGGCCGGAGGAGGAGGGTGGAGCGCAAGAGGGAGTTGTAGAAAAGCCATCGATGCGGGAGGTGTTTGGGCCGGGGGGATTTCTGGAACGGTGCATGATTGGGGGTTACGAGCACCGGCGCGGGCAATTGGAAATGGCGGAGATGGTGCACAAAGCGTTTGAGGGGCACCACCACGCGATTCTGGAAGCGGGGACGGGGACGGGGAAAACGCTGGCGTATCTGGTGCCGGCGATATGCAGCGGGCGGCGCGTGGTGATTTCCACGGCGACGAAATCGTTGCAGGAGCAGCTTTATCAGAAGGACATTCCGTTTTTGCAGAAGCATTTCGCGCCGAATTTGAAAGTGGCGGTGATGAAGGGGCGCTCGAATTTTTTGTGCGTGGCGAAGATGAATGCGATGGCGGACCAGGCGCTGCTGAAGGGAATGGATGAGCTGGACGCGTTTCAGCAGATCAAGCAGTGGGCGAGATTGACGGAGACGGGGGACCGGGCGGAGCTGACGTTTTTGCCGGATGACTCGGATTTGTGGACGCGGCTGGATGCGCGGCGGGACACGTGTTCGGGGCAGAAGTGTCCATCGTTTAATCCGTGCTTTGTGACGGGGATGCACCAGCGGGCGAAGGACGCGGACCTGATCATTGTGAATCATCATTTGTTTTTCGCGGACCTGGCGCTGAAGCAGGACGATTTTGGGAGCATTTTGCCGGAGTATTCGGCGGTTGTGTTTGATGAAGCGCACGAGATGGAAGATGTTGCCAGCGACTATTTTGGGCGGCAGATTTCGAATTTCCGCTTTGACGAGCTGGCGAGGGATGCGGACCAGACTCTGCGGCTACTGCATCTGGGAACGCCTGGGCTTTTGCGGAGGACGCAGAGGATTCGCGAGAGAAGCCGGGGATTTTTTGAGATGTTCCCGCCGCGGGATGGACGATATCCCTTTTCGAGGAATGAGCGAGAGGCGTTTTTGGAGCAGCATCGCGAGGCTTACGACGACTTGGCGTCGGCGCTGAAGGGATTTGAGACGGAATGCGCGGCGATGACGCAGAAACCGGAAGAGATTTTGCGGATTGCGCGGAGAAGCTTTGAGATACGGCAGGAATTGACGTTTTTGTTTGAGTCGAATGAACGGAATTTTGTGTACTGGTATGAGCGGAGGAACAAGGGCGTGTTTTTGGCGGCGACGCCGATCGACGTGAGTCAGATTTTGCGGGGAAAACTGTTCGAACAGTTCGATACGGTGGTTTTGACGTCGGCGACGTTGACGGTGGGGAACCGGTTCGAGTTTATCCGGCACCGGCTGGGATTGGATCACGCGAAGGAGCGCGGATTGCCGCCGGAATTTGATTACGAGAAGCAGGCGATGCTGTATTTGCCACAAAATATGCCGGATGTGAGGAATCCGGCGTATACGGCGAAGGCTGCCGACGAGATTGTGAATTTACTGGAGACGAGCCAGGGGCGGGCATTTTGTTTGTTTACGAGCTACTCGCAGATGAATGAGCTTTTTGAGCGCGTGAGGACGCGGGTGCCGTTTCCGCTTTTGTTGCAGGGGACTTCGCCGCGGTCGGTGTTGCTAGAGAGATTTAAAAATACGCCGGGGGCAGTACTTTTTGCTACGGCTAGTTTTTGGCAGGGAGTGGATGTGCCGGGGGAACAGCTTTCTTGCGTGATTGTGGACCGGCTGCCGTTCGCGGTGCCTAGCGATCCGATTGTGGCGGCGCGGGTGGCGGCACTGCAGGAAGATGGGCGGAATGCGTTTGCGGAGTTTCAGGTGCCGGAGGCGGTTTTGGCGTTGAAGCAGGGGTTCGGGAGATTGATTCGGACGAAGACGGATCGGGGAGTTTTGGCGCTGCTGGATAACAGGATTCAGCGGATGGCGTATGGTAAAATTTTTCTGGAGTCGTTGCCGAAGTACAAGATGACGACGAGTTTGGCGGAAGTTTCTCGCTTTCTGGCGAAAAAAAAGACATAAGAAGAGGATTTACACAGAGGCCGCAGAGTTCACAGAGAAGACAGAGGGCACAGAGAAGAGAGGATATGTTTCAGGTTAGCGTGGAAGAGACATTTTCGGCGGGGCATGCGTTGCGGGGATATAAGGGGAAGTGTGAGAACGTGCATGGGCACAACTACCGCGTGCGCGTGACGCTGGAGGGGGCGGAGCTGGATTCGATCGGGTTGCTGGTGGATTTTACGAGGTTGAAGGCGATTGTGCGGGAGATTATGGGGCGGCTAGACCACCAGTTTGTGAACGATCTGGAGCCGTTCAAAACGGTGAATCCTTCGGCCGAGAATATGGCGAAGTATTTTTATGATGAAGTGACGGCCGGGTTGAAGGATTTGCCGGCAGGGGCGCGGGTGACGGATGTGATTTTGTGGGAAACGGATACAAGCAGGGCGCAATATAGGCCGGGGAAATGACGAAGTAGGGAAATAAAGACGTAATGATGTAAAGAAGAAGAGAAGAGGCGATGAATCGGGCGTTCTTCATCATTTTGATTCCGCCATTGCTGGTTTTGATTGGATATGTGGTTGTATTTCGGGCAATGGGAGGAGTTGCGCCCGCGTACTGGAGAGTGATTCTGCCGGTGGTGCTGCTGGGCGGGGCTTTGTGGTGGGTGGGGAGAAGAGGTAAGGAAGTAACGAAGTAGGGATGTAAAGATACGAAGAGGCGGCGCCTGGAAGGCACGCGGACGCGGAGTTGGTTGGAGCGGTAGACACGAGTTTGATTGGGGCGGTTTAAGACAGCGGCGGCAGAGCTGCCGCACTCCACATTATGTTCATTACAGAAATATTCAAATCGATTCAGGGAGAAGGGACGCGGGCGGGATTGCCGTGTGTGTTTGTGCGTTTGACGGGATGCAATTTGCGTTGCACGTGGTGCGATACGGCTTATGCGTTTCACGGCGGGACGAAGATGAGTGTCGAGGAAGTGATGGCGCGCGTGGATGAGCTGGCGGGGCGGGCGGAAGGAACGTCCGGAGCGGCGGCGCGCGTGCTGTTGGTGGAGTTGACGGGAGGAGAGCCGCTTTTGCAGGAAGAGGTTTATCCGCTGGCGGAGAAGTTGGTTGGCGCGGGATATACAGTGATGATCGAGACGAGTGGGGAGCGATTCGCGGGGCGGCTGCCGAGCGAAGTGATCAAGATTATCGATGTGAAGTGTCCGGACTCGGGCGAGGCGGATACGTTTGAGATGCGGAATCTGGACGTGCTGGATACGAAGGATGAAGTGAAGTTTGTGATTATGACGCGGCGGGATTACGAGTTTGCGCGGGAGTTCACGGCGGAACATCGTCTGGCGGAACGCGTGCGGCAGGTTTTGTTTTCGCCGGTGTTTGATGATCCGGCGGGGAAATGGCAGGGTTTGGAGGCGCGCACGCTGGTGGAGTGGATGCTGGCGGATGGATTGCCGGTGCGGCTGGGGCTGCAACTGCACAAATTCGTGTGGGACCCCGCGACAAAAGGGGTTTAAACAAAGGGTCTGAGAGCCCGTCGCGGTTACTCGCAGAAAATCTTAACTTTCTTGCCGTCGCTTTTTTCAACGTCGACATTTAGTTCGCGTACAGCCTGACCAAAGTCGCTGAAATTCAAAGTGGTGAAGCTGCCGGCATTGATGCCGTATTCGGCGAGGCGCTCGTGGACGTGTTTTGGCATGATGGCGAGGAGTCCCCTTCCTGAACCGACCAATGAGAGTGGTACTCGCATGTTTACCTGTTCGCGGCCAGGTTGGTCGACGACAATGCGCAAGTATTTTGGTTTGGCATTTCCCTGTTGCGCTGGCGCGGGCGGTTTCTCGCCATCGGGAGTTGCGTTTGAGGCGTTGCTGGTCAGCTTATCCAGCAGCTTTTCGGCTTCGTCGGCGGTGATCTTTCCTGCTGCGAGCATTTCCAAAACTTTTTTTCTTTCTTCGGACATGACGACGATCTCCTTTCGAATTTTTCAAGTCAATTCACTCAGCTCAATCTATCAAGGGCCTCTTCGACGGTAAGTTCTCCGCGGGAAAGCTGCTCCAACACGTAGAGGTTGGGGGAAGGGCTTGCGAAATTCTTATCGAGAGCAGCAGCGATGGCGTTGAGGCGATTCTTCACAGTGGGATAGCTGATGCCAAAGATGCTCTCCATTTTTTTCAGTGAGCCGTGGTGGCGGACGAACGCGATGACAAAAGCTTGATCATCGGGGCTGAGTTTGCCGAGAGGGGATACCTCGAAATCGCCATCGAGAGTGAGTTTGCAGGTGGGGCAAGCGAGACGGGTGACGTTCAAAGGTTGTTTGCAATCGGGGCAGAGGGCTTTCGAAATGTCCATGAATCCATCCTCGAACACTAGAATTGTACCTAATGGAATTAATAAAATCAATGTATGACTTAAATTTATTAATTTTAATCGCTATCTCTTTGAATTTTCATGAATTTGATTTCAGACGCTTTCGAGACTCCATAAATGGCAATTTGAGTTAGACCGAGCAGAGGGTCCCGTTTTGTGAGACGAGTTATAATGAGGTGGTATGGCAGCTGAGTTGCGAACATCGAAAGTGGTAGTGCTTTTGAGCGGGGGGATGGACTCGTGTGTCTGCGCGGCCATTGCGCGGGAGATGCATGGGGCGGCGAACATCGCTTTGTTACATGCGGGATATGGGCAACGGACGCAGGAACGGGAGAGGCGGTCGTTTGAGGGGATTGCGGATTTTTATGGAGTGAGACCGAGCCAGAGGTTGGTGGTGCAGCTGGATCATTTTCGGGCGATTGGCGGGTCGGCGCTTACGGATGCGAAGATTGCGGTGCCGGAGAATGAGTTGGGCGCGGCGGGGCCGCATGGCAGCGCGATTCCGGTGACGTATGTGCCGTTTCGCAACGCGCATTTTCTTTCGGTGGCGGTGAGCTGGGCGGAGGCGATCGGGGCGGCGGCGGTTTACATCGGTGCCGTGGCGGAGGATAGTTCTGGGTATCCGGATTGCCGCGAAGAGTACTACAAAGTGTTTCAGGAACTCGTGCGGGTGGGAACGCGGCCGGAGACGCAGATCGAAATCGCGACGCCGGTGATTCGAATGAAGAAGAGCGAGATCATCAGGCGAGGGATGCAGCTAGGCGCGCCGCTGCAATTGACGTGGTCGTGCTATCAGAATGAAGACAGGGCGTGCGGAGTGTGCGACAGTTGCCTGCTGCGGCTGGCGGCGTTTGCGGAGGCCGGAGTGGCGGATCCCATCCCTTACCGGCAGGCGGTTAACGCGCACTCGTAGGGCCTGGAAAAAGCTAGGGGCGACATACTGAAGTCTGTCCCACTGCTAGGACTTGGAAAAGAGCTAAGATTGAGGATAATAGGGCACATCCCGCCAGCCAGGCCGGGCAAGGTACGCCTCGGCAAAAGGAGAAGAGCATGAAGAGATTCTTGAGGTCGATGATGTTTGCGGCGCTGCTTGCTGGCACGTTGGTGCTGATGCTTTCGCCGAACGCGGCTGCGCAGAACGGATCGATTGCCGGAACGATTTTGGATATCAACGGAAAGCCGTGGTTCGGGCTGACCGTCCAGGCAGTGAGCGAACAAGGTGCGAAGTCGGAAGCGAAGACGGACGCGCAAGGAGAGTATACCATCCGAAATCTTCGAGCGGGCGTGTACACGGTGACGATTACGACGTTCCCGCCGCCGAACGAGAAGCAACCACCAGTGCCCATGGGCCAGCTGAAAGTGACCAGCGGCGAAGAAGTGAAAGCCAGCATGAACTTCAAAGAAATCATGGCGAAGCAGGGCACGGAGGCTGCGGAAAAAGTCAAGAAACAGGATGAGGAGAAGCAGAAATTCGAGGGCATGAAGGCGCATTACACCGCGGGGTCTGCCTTTCTCGAGCAAGAGCGCAAAGCCAAAGAGGATTTGTCGAAAGCTACCCCGGACCAGCGAGATGCGGCCAAGCAAAACCTGAAGGATTTATCGGATAAGGCGGCGGCGGAATTCCAGGCGGCACAGAAGTCAGCATCGGAGAAGGATCCGAACCAACACCTGCTGTGGGCCAAACTGGGAGAAGCGTACGACGTCGCCGGACGGAACGAAGAGGCGGCCCAGGCATATCAACAGGCCGTGCTGGCGAAACCAGACGATCCCGGCTACTACAACAATCTTGGCAACGTGCTGGCGCGGGCGGGGAAGATCGACGATGCGCGCGCGGCGTACACGAAGAGCGCGGAGCTGGATCCGACGAAAGCGGCTACGGCTTGGCGAAACTTCGGGATTAGCTTGTACAACGCGAATCGCGGAGCCGATGCCATCGAGCCGCTGCAGAAATCCGCGGAGCTGGATCCGAAGAGCGCGCAGACATGGTATCTGCTGGGCGCCTGCCTCATTTACAGAATGACGGTGAAGAAGGTGGGGGACAAAGATGTGCCGGAGTTTGCGCCCGGGACGATCGAGGCGTATCAGAAAGCGGTGGAACTCGATCCGAACGGACCCTTCGGAAAACAAGCCCAAGAGGGACTGGCGCAGCTGCAGCAGATGGCGCCAGGAATCGACATCAAGGTGAACTCGAAGAAGAAGAAGTCCTGAGCGTTTTCACGGTGTGATTCATTCAGGCCGGTTCCGCGTTGCGGGGCCGGCCTTTTTATTTGGGCAACGGGCGGGGCAAACCCCGCCCTTACAGGGTGCGGACTGCGAGTAGCGATTGTCTTGGTTCACCGGTTCACCCGGACATAACATTTAGCGATGCATCAGCGTGCCTGTGGTTTTGGTGCGGCGAAGCGCCCACGCGAAGACGGCCATGGAAGCCGGCAAGAGTACTGCGGCGAAGAGGAGCAAGACGACGAGCGGCTGCAGAACGGAGTACAAAGCGGCGCCGCCGAGTAGCGCTGCACGCATGGCATCGAGCGCGTAGGTTACGGGATTCAGGCGTGCGACGAGTTGCAGCCAATCGGGCAGGACGCTGACCGGAAAGAGCATGCCGCCCGCGACGCTGGAAACACCAAGCAGAAACCATTTCGCCGGATTGCCACGCTTGAAAAGCAGAAGATAGCTTGCAGAGAGAATGCCTAGCCCGGAAAAAGCGAGCAAAGTGGCGAGTAGCACTGCAGCGACAGCAAGCCAGTTCGCATCGCGCAGCGGAAAACCGAAGAGCACGGCGCCCCAGGCAATGTAGACCGCGATGCGCAAAGTTGTGGCAGCAAAAGGATAGATCGCCGAGCCCGCAAGAATGACGGGAAGCGAAGTCTGGGTCACGAGAAGATGTTCAAGGGTGCCGCTGTCGCGGGCCTCTTCGAGGCTGCGGTCAAAGGTGTCCATGGCGGCGTTTAGGTAATCGAGAAAAACGAAGCCAATCAGAGAAAAAGCGAAGTAACTGCCGCCTTGCGGAAGCGCGTGCTGAAGCTGCGGGCTGTCCACGAAACGCGCGACATAAAAAAACATGGCGACGCCGAAAAGAGCTTCGACCGCTTCGAGCACGAAAACCGTGCGATAGGTGCGCGCGATGGAGAGATCGCGCCAGAAGAATAGCCATAGCTCACGCAGGGAACGGGTCATTGCGCGGGATCCCCAACGATGAGGTGCGGTGCGCGTCCGGTGAGGCGCATAAAGACGTCTTCGAGAGTAGCGGCGCCGGTGGTTCGTTTGAGTGCAGCCAGAGTATCGCAAGCGAGCAGGCGCCCATCGTCGATAACCGCGATGCGGTCGGCGAGAAGTTCTACTTCGGGCAAAGTGTGCGAAGCGAAGAGAAGGGACGTGTCGCCGCGGCGCAGAACCTCGGATTTCAAGAAGCGGCGAAACTCGGAAGCGGCGATGGCATCAAGACTGCGCGTTGGCTCATCGAGAAGCAGGACGCGGGGGTGGTGGAGTAAAGCGCGGGCGAGGCTGAGGCGCTGAACCGTGCCGGAAGAGAGGGTGCGCACTTGGCGGTCAAGAGCTTCCGCAAGATGGAATTGCTCGCCGAGAAGCGAGATGCGCTGCGCGGCGGCCGTGCTGGGGAGATGATTGAGGCGGCCGAAGAAGCGAAGATTTTCGCGGCCCGTCAAGCGCGTATAGAAGCCGAGGTCGCTACCCGCATGATAACCGAGCTGGCGGCGAACCGCGCGCGGGTCGAGGACGGCGTCGTGTCCGGCGATTTGCGCGCGGCCTTGCGTGGGAAGAAGAAGCGTGGCGAGAATGCGCAGCAGCGTGGATTTGCCGGCGCCATTTGCGCCAAGCAGCGCCAACGTTTCGCCGGGGCGCAATTCGAACGAGATACCGCCGAGGGCCACGACAGACGGTTTTTCGAATGGCTGGAGAAACGCCCGCCAACCGCTACGCGCGGGTGGAAAAGATTTTTGAAGATTTTCAACGCTAATTGCGGCTTCGGCCACAACAAAACTTATAACGTTTCTGCAGCGCGAAGACAATCGGCTTACAATTAAGGGCAACCGGCCCCCATTCGGAAGCTTTCCTAGTCGGCATGGCGAATGTCGCCAATCCCCGGTAGAATGGACGCCAGCAAATCGGCGAAGGACGAAGAAGAGAATAGCGGACCGACCACGGAGAGCTGAGGAGCAGGGCCAATGGTATCATTCGCAGACCGCGCGGAAGTGTTGCCGCACGTGCTGGTGCGATTTCTGGACAAGGAATCGGTGCTGTTGAATCTGGAGACGGAGCGCTACTTCGGCTTGGACGAAACGGGCACGCGCATGTGGCAGTTGGTCACCGCGGCGCCGAACATTGACGCCGCTTATCAGGAACTCCAGAACGAATTCGACGTCGAGTCCGAACTACTTCGCTTGCACCTCACGGAACTGCTGGGACGGCTGGTCGATAACGGGTTGCTGCAAATCCAGCCCGCAGATGTGGGAAAAGCTTCGACGGTTTAACGCGCTGGAGGGCGGGGCGCGCGGGATTTTTCTGCGCGCGGCAGTATTGTTGCCCCTGATATGGTTGAGCTTGCGAGTGCGTGGATTCCGCAAGACGCAAGCCTCTCTGCAAAAGCATCTCTCTTCCCCCAAAAACGCTAGCCGTACTTTCGCGCCTGAGAACGCCGACCTAACGGTGCGCATGGTGCGCGCCGCCGTGCGACACAGCCTCGGCCATCCTACTTGTCTGGAAGAATCGCTTGCGCTGTGGTGGCTGCTGGGCCGCCGGGGCATTTCTTCCGAATTACGCATCGGTGTGCGCAAGCACGATGAAAAATTCGAAGCGCATGCCTGGGTCGAGCGCGAGGGAACGGCTGTGAATGAGCCGCAAGCGCTGCACGAGCACTACGCGGCGTTTGATGCCGAACTTTCGTCCCTGCCTCCGGAGCCGCGATGAGCGGTTTCGCGGGTATTGTGCGCGGGGATGGCGCCCCGCCTGACGCGAAGCTAGTGGAGCGAATGGCAAAAGCCCTGGCGTTTCGCGGGCCCGATGCCACACAAATCTGGATGCGTCCTGGCGCTGGATTTTGCTTCACCTTTCTGCGAACAGGTCAGAGTTTCGCGGCCATCTAGAGCGAGCGGTCCAGGATCGACTGCCGGAAAGCCCCGCTGCAATTTTTATGAGTGGAGGGCTGGACTCGACGAGCGTTGCGGCCGTTGCCAGCCAGGTACAAACCGAAAGAGGGCTACGGCATTCGCTTCGAGCACATACCGTCGATTACTCTCCCCTGTTCGAAGACGATGAAGGCGCGTTCGCGACGAAAGCCGCGAACCACCTCGGGATTCCCATCGAAATCCTGGTTGGCGCTTCCTCCACTCCCTTGAGCGGATGGGAGACGAGTCCGCTAAGTACGCCAGAGCCATGCGCTGAGCCGTTTTGGGCTTTGCACGTCGAGCACTACCGCCAAGTGGCGCAATTCGCGCGTGTAGTTCTCTCCGGGGATGGAGGAGATGACATCTTGACGGGGCGGGCATGGCCATATCTTGTCTACCTGCTGAAGCGGGGCCGCCTGGACAAAGTCGGCAGCGCGTTCGGAGCCTACTTGATTCGCCATGGGAGACTTCCACCTCTGCGCGCTGGAATCCGCGCGCGGCTGCGACGTTGGATAGGCCGCGCGGTGGAAACGCAGGATTACCCCCCGTGGTTGGAACCGAAGTTTGAACAAGAGTTGCACTTGCGCGACCGCTGGCAGGAGCTTCAGCAACCGGCCAAGCCGGTACATGCCCTTCACCCTGGGGGCTATGCCTCGCTGACTGGCACTTACTGGCCTGGCGTATTCGAAACGGAGGACGCGGGCTGGACGGGTGTGGCGGTCGAATCGCGGGCGCCTCTGTTCGATCAACGCCTGCTACGCTTTCTCTTGCGGATACCGCCAGTGCCGTGGTGTATGAACAAGGAACTCTTGCGGGAAGCCATGCGGGGCAAGCTGCCGGAGGAAGTACGCGTCCGAAAGAAGACACCGCTGCAAGGCGATCCGTTGCAACTACACGCGTCGGCGAATGGATGGAGACCCTCCCTGGAAGACGGGGCTTGCGACAGACTGGGTATGTTTGTAAACTGCAACATGCTGCATACAACTTCCTGCCCAGCCCTGGGTTCAATGTTGTGGGCCGACCTACGGCCTATCGCTCTAAATTACTGGCTAAAAAGCGTTGAAAACGGCGAAGCCACATACGCATGCGGCGGCGAAGTTGCGGTTCCGCGTCACGCGCAGCGGGGTGGGCCATGGCGTTACAGCCTGGTTTGAGACGGTATTGTTTCAAGGTATCGGATTTTCTACTGGACCTGGGCCAGCAACGACTGTGTATAGCCAGGGACTTCTTCCGTGGCTTGAACCCGTAGCGCTCGAAGCAGGCCAGGAAGTCGAAGTGGATTTGCACGCTGATCCGGTCGGCGGAGACTATATTTGGCGGTGGGATACGAAGATTGCGGCGCATAAAGGCCAGCCTGAACGGAATTTCCATCAATCGACTTTTCGGGGAGCGCAATTTACTGCCGAGGCCCTGCGGCGGCGCGCTGCCGATTATGTTCCCGCGCTTCTGGAAGCAGGACACGCGGAGCGCTGGCTGTTGGAAGCCATGGATGGTGTGACCCCGCTGCAGGAAATTGCGCGAGCCGCTGCGGAACGGTTTCCTGCTGTTTTTCGCCGGCAAGATGACGCGTTCCGGCGCGTTTCGATTTTGGCCGAAAGATTTTCCCGCTAGAGCAGTTGGTGGAAATCTCGCGGGACTCCATTCCGATCGGCGAGGGATTTTCTGAGAGAAGCACTTCCACAAGGCGCGGAAATTCTCGATGCGGAATGGGCGCTTCTGTTGGAGTGTGCAAAGCCGCTTCCGGATGCACGGCGCTTAGCGGAACGGCTGAGCGCTCCGCTTGACTGGAATGCGTTGATCGCCTTCGCCGAAGATCACGGCGTGTTGGGCCTCGCCTCTGCGCGGATCAAAGATCACGACGAGAAGCTTATTCCGGCAGAAAAAAGCGACTACCTGCGCGGGTGGCGCCGCAATCACACACTTTTCACCATGAATTTGACGGCGGAGATGTTCCGGCTGTTCCACGCCTTCGCTGCGGATGGTATCGAGATTCTGGTGATTAAGGGGCCGGTCCTTTCGGCGCGTTGCTACGGCGATCCCGGATTGCGCCAATACGGCGATCTCGATTTGATTGTGCGCGACAAAGATATTTTGCGCTCAACGGAATTGATGATTGGTCTCGGCTATGAACCAAGCGTTCCTTTGACTGCAATTCGAGCCAAGAAAATCCCAGGCGAATATAATTTCCGGCAATCGAGCAATAAACTCCTGGTCGAGTTTCACACGGAGCGCACTTTCCGCTATCACCCGCGGCCGCTTCCCGTGGAAGAGCTTTTCAAACGCCAGGTGCGCGTGAACATCGATTCGCATGAAGTGCCTGCCCTTTCGCCCGAAGACGAACTCATCCTGATTTGCATCCATGGCACAAAACACTTTTGGGAGCAGCTAAGTTATATCGCCGATGTGGCGGCTTTCGTCTGCCATCAGCAGCTCGATTGGGCGCGCGTAATGTCCGCCGCGGGGGAAGTTGGCGGGGAACGCATGCTTTTTGTTGGGCTGCGATTGGCCGCGGATGTTCTCGGCGCTCCTCTGCCGGATCGCATAGCCGGGCAAGTACGAACGGACCGAACGGTTGGCCGTCTTGCTGGCCAGATCGGGCGTTGGCTTCCCGCGGCGGGTACGGCGCCGCCGGGAATCTTCGAACGCGCCAGGTTTCGCATGCGCATGCATGGCGGTCTTTTGTCCAGCCCGGCGTACCTCTTCCGACTTTCTTTTTCGCCCACTGAGGAAGATTGGGTGGAAGGCGCTGAAAATAAACGCCACTGGTTTTTGGACGCGCTCGGACGTCCGTTCCGTCTTGCGCGAAAGTACGGGAGCGACGGAAAGACCTGAATCGCGTCCTCGTGAGTTAAAACCAGTAGGGGAAACATAGCCAAAAACGAGAAAAGGCCCGGACATCTCGTCCGGGCCTTTTCTCTGCAGCAAGTTTGAAAAGCTAGATATTGGTGCGCCGGGGAATCGCTCGAGGCGTTTTCGAGGGCGGCGGAGGCAGTTCCACCGTAATTGCCATTTCGTTCTTGTTACGCAGCACGCCGAGCTTCACCGTTTTTTCCTCGTGCTTGCCGGCCAGCTTTTCGCGCAGATCGCCAAGCGACCGCACGCGCTCACCGTTCAATGATGTGATCACGTCGCCGCTCTTCACGCCAGCTTTTTCCGCCTGCGAGCCGGGATTTACTTCTCGTACGAGCACGCCTTCGCCGTCCGGGGCGCCAAAATAAGCGCCGAACTGCCCGCTGAGATCCTCCGCATCGATTCCCAAACGCGACCGCGCGCCAGGCAGCATGCCATAGCCTTCCCAATCCATCTCCGGCATCGGCGCGACTTCCGGAATTTCAATTTTCGGGAGTTGGATGGAAAACGCGCGTGGAGCCGTCTTGAACCACATATTGCCGCGCTCTTCCGACTTGCCCAGCGTTACGCTGATCGACTGCGCGTGGCCGTCGCGCCAAACTGTCAATTGCACAGTACGGCCCGCGGGAATTTCGTGAATCATGCGGCGGAACTGCGCCGCGCCTTCCACGCGCTGTCCGTTGATTTCCGTGATGACATCGCTGTCCTTGAGGCCAGCCTTGGCGGCAGGGCTGTCCGGCACAATGCGCTCCAGCAGAACGCCGCGTTCCGCCGGCAGTTTCAATTCCTTGGCCTTCTCCGAAGAAATTTCCTGGGATTCCACGCCCAGCCAGCTTGCGCCCTCATCGCCGAGGAGCACCATCGTGTTTTCGTCGCCTGGCTCTGGAGTCACTTCAAGCCGTCGCTGCTGCTCCTGCGCTTCCTGAAACGCGGCCCTCGCGGATGCTTGCAAGACACGTTCCTGAACGCGCGCTTCGAGTCTTTCCTGCTCGCTCGCGAGCCTCTCCGCAAAGCGCGCCTGAGCCTCTGCCAATCTTTCTTGCAGTTGCGCCACTTTGGAATCCGCCGGTTCTTGCGAATGCGCCGAGGGGCTGGGCAGCGCAATCAGCGCCAAGCCGAGCGCCACCGCCCCGCCGCCCAAAAATAAATTACGTTTCGTCATGATTTTTCCGTCCTCCTGCTCAGCTTAGACGCAGCCCGGCTCAAACCGTCGACCGCAAAACCATAATTCGTATGCCGCCATTGACGGTGTTCAACCGTATCGGTGCTCCGCCCTTGCCAAACTTTCCGCGCGTCTCCCGGGGACGTGAAGCGGTTTCCTGCGAAAACGGCAGCTCCGAATAAAAGTTTCCATTCAACGAACGCGCTTCCAGATTCGCCTGCGTATCCTGTGGCACGGCCAGCAGCAGGGAGCCATTCGTCGTCTCCGCGGCCATCCCTTTCTCATCCGCAAAATGCGAAAGCTCGAGGTGCACATTGCCGTTCGTTGTGTGCGCGTGGACGCTTCCGCCGCCTTCGTAAACTTCGATGTTCCCATTAACGGTGCGCAACTCTTCCACCGTGTTGACTCCTGCAATCTTCAGCGTGCCGTTCACGGTGCCGACGTGCTCGACGCGCGCGCCATGCGGAACACGAATCATGTACTCCACGGCGACTTCCACCCCTTCATTTTGTGGATAGCGAGTGATCACGGAGATGTCGTTCGGCTTGGCGTCCACTTCAATTGTCACTTTTTCGAGGTCTGACTCTTTTTCTTTGGCGATCTTCACCGCATGAATTTCGATGACATTTCGGTCCCAGCCCTCCACTTGCACCGGGCCGTTGACGTTCTGCAGCTCAAACGTGCCCCCAGGCTGCAGTGGATAGGATTGATTGAAGTCTTTGCTCTTCGCAAAGCCCGGCGCCGCCGAACCCAGCGCCGCTGCAAGGATGAACAACACCGCCGAGCGCAAACCATGACGTAGCATCGCGTTCTACTCCCTTCGAGGACATCTCACGAGTGGTGGCTCGTTGCTTCCAAACAAACAGGAAACCCGGGGCTTTACAAAGCTTGCGCGATGCTTCGCTGCTGCACGCCTTCTCAGTGCAGCTCAAAATCAAATTTGACCGTCGAAATCGTCTCGACTCGAGTGCCATTTATCGTTGCTGGATTTGCCCGCCACCTCTTCACGGCGTCGATGGCTGCGTCCGCCAACACTGGCTCACCGCTCAGAATTTTCATCACTTCCACGCTGCCATCCGTCTTCACTTTTACCTGCAGCGTGACGACTCCTTGAATGCGTGCTCGTCGCGCAAGCTCGGGATAGGCAGGGTGCGGAGAGGCGATCAGTCGCTTGAAAAAATCGCTGGAGTCTTCCCGCAAGCCACCCAGCAGCGCGACCTCAAGCTTGTCCATCCAACTTTCCAGCCAGTCGCTCGTTTCTCCCGGCCTGGGGACTTCATCGGGCCGCGCACCCCGCTGCGACGCTTTAACCGGCAGAATGTCCGAGTCGTGCTTCCGATCGATGCGTTCGCCCTCTTCGCGAATCAGCGAATCGCGCAGCCCGGTATCTTCGTCCAAAAACTGCAGCCGGATTTTCCCAACAGTTGTGCGCAGCTTAAGTACCTCGCCTCCGCCATTCAGTGCGCCAGTCACACGCACAGAGCCCGCGCTCCGATTTCCCATCGGCTGGACGTTCAAGAACAGTCCGGGGTCCGCATCAATCCGGCTCAAGCCGCCATTCTCAACCATGGCATCAATGTTGGCCGCCAGATTCCTCGGCACGAATACGGTAATGTCTCCCGCTCCGGAAGAAAGCTGCGACGCCCCTGGAAGGCTCACCTTGCCTCCAGAAGAGGCTGTATCCGGATTTATCCACGCCTGAATCGTCCCCCCTGCCGTCGCTGCCTGCACCGCACCCGCCACGCGCGTCAGGCAAATACTCCCGCCGTTGGATTCCACTTCCATCGGCCCGGAAACGGTGATGATGCGAATGCCGCCTCCGCCTGTCTGCGCGCGAACCGAGCCGCGCACTTCGCCAAAATCAATCTGCCCGCCGCCAGTGCGAACGCTCACGAAACTCCCCGCCTGTTTCAGCGTAATGTTGCCGCCGTCGGTTTCCAGTTGCGCGCGCCCGCTGATCTGCCCCGCGCGAATGTGGCCGCCGCCGCTGCGCAGCACTGCGTCTCCGGAAATATTTCCAGCGACAATGTGCCCGCCCGCCGTGAACGCATCGATGTTGCCGGCGACATCCTGCACCTGAATATGTCCGCCTTGCGTGGACAGTTTTGCGATCGCACGGCCTTGCGACACATTTCGCATTCCGTTGAACCCGATGCGCCCAGTTCGAATGTTCCCGCCTTCGGTGATCAGGCTGGCCGTTCCGCCGATATCCATCGTTTCGATATCGCCCACGCCCGTGTTCACCTCGACGCTGTATCCAGCCGGAACAGCCACTTCATATTGCAGATAAAATTGCGCCCCAGCCCCGCTGCGGCCGGCCTGCGACGGTGCCGCACCGGTGATCTCCACGCCGTACGGTGTAGCTTTTGCTGTGAGGGAATAACGCTCCAAAAGACTCTGCGCCAGCGACGCCCGCGCATCCGTCTCGATATGCACCGTATAACGAATCACCGGAGGCGCGCCCGCGTCCAGCGCAACGATGTGCACCGATCCAAGATCGGTAGTCAGGCGTAGCGCCAAACCGTCTCGCGTTTGAAGCGTTCCCGAACGATCAATCGATGCGCGCGGCCCTGGCTCACCGGGAATAGGCGGATCAATAGTCGGAAGACCAAAGGCGTTCGGACCTGCTGCAAGCCCCGGCAACAGTGCGGCGGAGAAAACCACCGGAAGCGCCAGGCGGGATACTACGGAAAATACTCTACTCATTGTTTTGAAATTCGTAATCGCGCTCATCCATTGCCAGCGTTTCTTTGAATTCACGGAACTCTTTACTGCAATTCGCGCGGGCCAATCTGCCGCAAAGCCGCGGCGCTCCGCAGGCGTACGTAGCGGTTCGGATCATTGCGTTGCAAATCCTGGAGAGTGCGCACCACGCGTTCCATCGAAGGATCGAGGGGACGATCGACGCCTTCCGGCGGTGGCGGAGGGACAGCAGAATCCGAAGCATCCGGCGCGCCCGGCTCCAGCGATCTAACCAGCAAATTTACTGCCTCCACGCGCACGCCCGGATTTGCATCGTGCTCCAGTGCATCGATCAGTGCTTCCCGCACCGCCTCATCGGCTACCGCTTCGCGCAGCGAATCAAGCGCCTTCATGCGCACCGCAGGGTTCTGATCCTTGCGCGCTGCGTACAGCAACGCCCGGCGCACGTCCAGATCGGCATTGCGTGCTCGCAGAGCATCCAGGCAATCAATCCGCACTCCCGGCTCGGTATGGTCGCCGTTCACCACTACATAGGTCAGCACACGGCGAAGGTCCGGATCATCCACACTGCCGGAAAGAACCAGCGGCTCTTCCGTGCGCACATGAACCTGCAAAGTTCCTGGGGCCCCATCCGACGTTGGCGACAAATGGATGCCGGCGACCAACATCTTCGACATTTGTTCATCCGTGAATCGCGTTGCCGGAGAAACGCTCACCGTTTGCCCATTGGAATTGGAATCGAGCCGCCCAGAAATCCACGGCATCAACTGCGTGCCGAGCGCTGCGCCGCACAGAACCAGAAGAGCGCCGCTCAGGACCGGGCGCAGCGCCATCCATCGTCCCAGCCACCCGAATGGCTTCCATCGTTCCTGCAAAGGCGGTGCCGACAAATCATCCAGAGCTTCGGCCAGTTCGCTCCGGCACTGCGAAAGAAGGATGCCGCCCGAATCGACCTGCTCGGCAGCTTGCAGCGCCTCCATCAGCGATTCGTGTAGCCCGCGTTCCTCAGCTAGCTGCGTGGCACACGCGGCGCAACCCGCAAGATGTTTCTCTATGAGCGAGTTCTCTCGCTCGGTGGTTTCACCGCAGGCATAGAAAACCAGCAGCGCGGAAGCTTCTTTGCATTGGAACGGATGAGTCGCGCTCATCGCAGTCCCCCCAGCTGGCTGCGCAGTTTGCGCGTTGCGCGGAAAAGCGAGTTCTTCACCGTTTCTTCCGTTGTGCCCAGGGCGTCGCCGATGGCGCGCAATTTTAATCCCTGATAATGTTTCAATTCAAAGACGATGCGCTCGCGCGGCGACAGCCTTTCCATCGCCGAAGCAATCCGCGTTTGAATCTCTTTCCCAAATAGCTGCCGTTCTGGATCGAGCGCCGGGCGGTGCTCTCGCTGGCGCTCAAAGAAATCCGTGATGCCCTCTTCGTGATTTCCATTGTTGGATTCCGGCGCTTGATCCTCGGGCCGCGCCTGGCGCCGCCTCAGTTGATCGAGGCAGACGTTTGTGACGATGCGATACAGCCAGGTGTAAAAGCTGCACTCGAAGCGGAACCGGTGAAGATTGCGGTACACCTTGAGGAAAGCTTCCTGATAAACGTCCCGCGCATCTTCCGGACGCTTCATCAGGTTCAATGCCAGCCGCAGCACATCCCTATCGTAGCGGTGCACAAGCTCTTCAAAAGCCGCCCGATTGCCGGCCTGAGCTTCCGCCACGAGGGTGCGCTCGTTTAGGTTGGGCAAAGAGTCCACCGCGGCTAGGGAGGCGCTGGTGCCACCGGCCAAGCCTGTATCGTTAGCCAAAGCTAGAGCCCATCTTGGAAGCGGCATTTTTCGTTTTCTCTTCTCGTGCCCTGATGTTGGTGCTTATTTATCAACATCTTAGGCTGCATCGGCCAGCCCGCTACACGAAGAACGGTACGCGACCACCCAATTTGGACGTGTGAAGCGACCCCTGGGTGAGCATCCACTTCCACTTAGAGAACGAATATCGAACCCTGTTTGTTTCCGATTTCCACAGCTTACAATAGGTTGCCCGCTACTTCCTTCAGGCAGGTAGAGAAACTGCTCCTAGCCCGAGGTGGATGCTCGCATTCGCCACGCGCCCAATGGCCAGGCCAGCAGCAATATCATCAGCAGGATGAGTGCGTAACCGTTCGTGCGGTAGAACGCGTCTGGCTGCGCCAACATTTGAGCGGCGCCCCCGAGCAGCCCTAGTGCCGCCACGATCAGTAAGCAACCCAGCATATTGAAACGAATGACCCGCCGCACTCCGAAGACAATCACTCCCAGCAGAATGGCTTCCGCCACGAACTGCTTCGCGAAATCGGCGCCATTTCCCCAATCGCTGCCCGCGAGAAACATCACGCCTAGAAGAAACGCAAGATATCGCATCCAGCTCGATTTCAGCGATGACGCAACGAATGCAGCAAGCAAAGCGATCAAGCCGGTATAGAAAAGGCTGCCCCCCAGCGCCGCTCCCAGAATCGCTCCCGATGGAAGGCTGGCGTCGAATCCTCGACCGAGTGTAAGAGCGTAGCTGCGATGCGCGGACGGCCAGTGCAGGGAGAAAAATTCTACTAGGCGTCTCAGCCCGAGAAATCCAGCCGTGCCACACACGCCGATCCACAGTGCGTCGCGGTAATAAACGCCGGGCATGCGTGCCCCCACGGGAAGGCGCTCCACTCCGAAAGCGCGATTGCTGAAGTACGACGCGATTCCAAAAAGCAACATCACGCCGCCGGGATAGAAAACGGCTCCCAGCAGAAGTCCAATGGCCAGTCCGCCGAGCAGCGTCTTCAACGGGATCGCCGTCGGATAGCTGTTCAAGGAGTGCTGCAAGGTGCTGTCGAACCCGATGATCAGCACAAACGCAAGCAATCCTCCCAGCGACCAGACCAGAAGCCTGCGCCAGGGAATCGCGCGCATGGCCTCCGAGCGAAGATTTTTGAAAAACAGCACAATCGCCGTTATTCCCAATCCTCCAAACAGCAGAATCGGAACCGCAAATCCGTAGATCGTTCGAAAGAGAGTTTCTTCCTCCTGCTTGCGGCGCCATTCGTCCGGGATCTTTATGTACATCCACCCCGTCCCGCCTTCGTTTGCTTCCATCTCATCTCGCGCCTCTGGTTTCGCGTAGTACGAGCCGCGGTATTCGGAGACTTCATCGCCCAGGACGGCGACTTTGATGCGCACAAACGCATGGCTCACGGCGTCGTTGGAAGACGTCGAGCCGGAGTCGATTGGCGTGCGTTGTTGCCACGCAAGTTCGTGGTCCGTTCGATGGATGCGCTTGTCGGAATTGGCTTCGACGAGAGTCCACTGGCTTAGGTCGAGCTTTTTCACTTCTCGCAAATACTTTTCGGCTTTGGCTTGCGCTTCTTCTTTTGTAAGCGAAGCTCCCGGCGCATCTTCGGCCAGCTTGTGGTTGAACGCCAGCAGAGAGCCATCCGGTTTCAGCTTGATCGAAAACTCTTCCGGCTGGCTGTCGCGGAAGTAGCGCACCTGCCAGATCGCTCCGGCCACTTCGGTGTCATAAATTTCGTTCATCCGCGCGACGCCTACGCGCTGGCGCAGGAACTCGTTCGTAACCGGGTCCGTGAAATCCGTGAAGATCGTTGCCGTGCGATATGTATTCGGGTCGAAGCCGCGCTGGCGGAGAACTTCATCGGCGCGCGCCTTCGCCGTCCGGGCGTTTACGGAAAGTTTTACATAGTCACCAAGCGCCGGCGTTTTGATGCGCCACGCAGCGAGGCCGCCGAGAACCAGGCAAATCGCCAGAAAGGCCATCATCGCGGGGGTGAGTGCGTCATAGCGGCGAGTGAGCACTTGCGTTTCTGCCGCAACAGGAGCGGACTCAAAACTGATTTTCTCGATCGGTTCTGCGCTGTTCAGCAAATCCTCGTCCGGTTCGAACCGTCCCCGCGCAAGGTAGGAAATCCCTGCAAAAATCAACGGAGCGAGCGCCGCCAGTCCGACAACTACGCCGGAAATCTTGAAATAGAGGCTATTCGAACGGATCAGCAGCAGCCCGACAAGCGAAGCGTCCACCGTATAATGCCAAATCAACGTCGCTAGAATGCCCCAGCGCAGCATCACGATGCCCGCCACGATTCCAATCAAGCCAACTTCCAGCCCGCGAATGTACGGCGGCTCGTTCGGATACGCGGAATGCAGAAAGCTCCAGCAGAATGCCGGCACAATCACGGCCACGATGCTCGATCCAGTCACCCTCTTTAAAAAGGGAATTGCGAACAAGCGAAAGAGAAATTCTTCGCTCGTTGCGGCCAGCATCCCGATCGCCACGCCAGCAATCCACGGAAACGTGGTGTTCACCGAATTCTCGTAATTCAATTCCTGCGGTGCCCACGCTCCGTAATGCGTGGCGACCATATAGAACGCCACGATAAATCCGATGTGCGCCGCTGCGAGCGACAATCCCACCGTCGCCGCCGAGAAAAACTCCTTCGAACGTAGCCCCCGCAGCGTGAGCGTTTTCCAGAGTCTGAGCTTTCCGGACTGCGATGCGCGATACAGCGGTTCCGCACCGGGAAGCGGCAGCACCACGGTCAGCGCGGAAAGCACTCCAAAGAACAGCGCCCTGGCAATCTCCTGAAACACAAAACTTCCATAAGCGGAGTTTGTGTTGTAACCCATCCGGTCCAGCGGCCAATTATTCAGCTGCATAAACGTCAGCAGAATCGCAACCACAATCCCCAGCTTGATCGCTCCGCCCCAGCTCGTTTGTCCGCTTCTTGTGAGCAGAATGCCCACCCACAGCGCTGCTCCCATCAGGAAAAAATAGGGAAGGATAGCCACTTGGTTGTAAAAAATATTTGTCGACCGCAGCTTCGCGTAGCTTCGCTCCCAGGCTTCCGGCACATGCAGAAATTCTTCCGCGCTCCCAGCTTTGTCGCCTTGCAGCGTCACGCGCAGCCGGTCTGGCGCGTCCTTCGCGCGGAATCCGTGCTTCTCCCATGTGAACGACCAGTCCAGCCGGTTCGGTTTTTTGCTCGAGTTCGCTTCTTCCGAAAGGAAATCCCATTTGCTTATATCCGCGCCGAACTTGCTGCGCAGAAATTCGCGCGCCGCTGCTTCCGCCGCCGCGCGGTCCAGCGTTGTCCCCGCTCGTGCCTCTTCGATCTTGTGCTCGTAACCGACAATCTCTCCCGCCGGGCTGACCCTGACAAAAAACTCCTCCTCCTGCTTCGGCCGGAAAAACCGCACGTTCCAATACCAGATATTCAGTTCGCTCGACATCAGCCGGTTCGCTTGTTGCAGTCCCACCTCGCGCTCCAGATATGTTTTCGCGTTGTCGTCCACCTCGAAAGCAATCGCCGACTGGTACCCGCTGACGTCCTCCCCCAGGCTGCCAATAAATTTCTGCGCTCGCGCCACCGCCTCATTCCGCGAAACCTTGAAATCCACCGACGCTTCCGGAAACGCACGGAAAAAATATTTCTGCGCAAACACCACTCCCACGATGCCCAGCAGCACCCACAACACCAGCGCGCGCTTATCCGAACCTGTCAGCCGTTCTTCCGCCACTCCTGCCTCCTGCACGATTCCCATCGCAAAACGCCCACTCTAATGATACGCAGCAGCATAGCGCAAGTATCGTCGCCGCAGCGAAGCCGTCCCGTCTATTCCAGTCTCCCGCCACGTTCGCAATCCACTGCGCAGTTCCTCTCCCTCGGGAATGATATAAAGAAGTGTTCATGGCTCTCAGTCTCTCCACCGAAGTTCGCATGATCAAAGGCGTCGGCCCGCAGCGCGCCGAACTCCTCGCCAAGCGCGGCATCTACACGTTCGAGGATCTCCTCGCCTATCTCCCCTTCCGCTACGAAGACCGCATCCATTTCTCGAATGTCAAAGACATCCAGCCTGCCGGCACCTACACCATTCGCGCCAAAGTCATGAGCGGCCAGGCCATCCCCAATAAATTCGCCTACAACGCCATCTATCATCTCCTCGTACAGGACTCCGCCGGCGGCCTTCTCCCCTGCAAATTTTTTCACGGCGGCTATCTCGAAGGCCGCCTCAAGCCCGGCCAGGAGCTCATCCTTCACGGCAAAGCCGAAATCGATAAGCTCCGCCCCGCCCGCCTCGAAATGATCAATCCGCAGCTCGAAATGCTTGGCGACGGCGAGCCCGACTCCACCGAAGTCGGCCGCATCGTTCCCATCTACGAAGCTATCGGCACTTTCGGCTCGCGCGCCATCCGCCGCGCCATGTACGCCGCCGTTCAGCTCATCGATGCGAACATGCCCGACGTTCTCCCCGAAGCTCTGCGCGAGCGTCTCAGTCTCCCCACTCGGCGCGATGCTCTTATCCACGTCCACTTTCCAGATCCGCAAGAATCTCTCGAAGCGCTCAACACGTTTCGCACGCCATCGCAGCAGCGCCTCATCTTCGAAGAATTTTTCCTCTACCAACTCAGCCTCGCGCTCGATCGCAAAGCCACCCGCAAGGAAAACGCCATCGCCTTTCGCGTCCGCGAAGAAAAAGTCCGCGAAGCCGTTAAACGAATTCTTCCATTCAAACCGACCGCGGCTCAATTCAAGGTCTTGAAGGAAATTGTCGCCGACCTGGAAAAGTCCGCCCCCATGAACCGCCTCCTCCAGGGCGACGTCGGCAGCGGCAAAACTATCGTCGCCCTGCAAGCCGCCGTCATCGCCATCGAAAACGCCACGCAAGCCGCGCTCATGGCGCCCACGGAAATTCTCGCGGTGCAACATTATCTTTCCGCGCGCCGCATCCTCGCTCCCGGCGGCTACAAAGTCGAACTCCTCATCAGCGGCCTCAAGCACGCCGAAAAATCCTCCGCCCTCGAACGCATCCGCACCGGCGAAGCCCAGCTTGTCGTCGGCACGCACGCCCTCATCGAAGACCAGGTCCGATTCGCCCGCCTCGGCTTCGTCGCCATCGACGAGCAGCACCGCTTCGGCGTCCTCCAGCGCAAACGCCTCATGGACAAAGCCGCCGCCCACGGCCACGCGCCTCACGTCCTCGTCCTCACCGCCACGCCCATCCCGCGTACGCTTTCGCTCACTCTCTATGGCGATCTCGACGTCTCCGTCCTCGACGAACTTCCGCCCGGCCGCACGCCCATTCAAACGCGCCTCACCTCCGAGCCGCATCTCCCCGGCGTCTGGGAATTTCTCCGCAAAGAAGTCGCCGCCGGCCATCAGGCCTACGTCGTTTATCCGGTGATTGAAGAATCGAAGCTTGAACTCAAAGCCGCGATGGAGGAGTACAAGCGCCTCTCCAAAGATGTTTTCCCCAAACTGAAACTCGGCCTCCTCCACGGCCGCCTTTCGAGCGAAGAAAAAGACGCCGTCATGGAAAGCTTCCGCAAAAACGAAACGCAAATCCTCGTCGCCACCACGGTGATCGAAGTTGGCGTCGACGTTCCCAACGCCACCGCCATGGTCATCGAACACGCCGAACGCTTCGGCCTCGCCCAACTCCACCAACTCCGCGGACGCATCGGCCGCGGCGCCGCCAAATCCCACTGCATCCTCGTCGGCCCCATGCATAAGACCGAAGACGCGCAGGCCCGCCTCGACGCCATGGTCGCCACCACCGACGGCTTCAAAATCGCCGAAACCGATCTCCTCCTCCGCGGCCCCGGCGAGTTTTTCGGCACCCGCCAGTCCGGCGACCTCGGCTTCCACATCGCCAATCCCCTCCGCGACAAAGACGTCCTAGAAGTAGCCCGCCGCGAAGCCTTCGCCCTAGCCGAAGACGCTGACCAATCCGCGTCCCTCCAACGCCTACTCCGCCAGCTCCCCAAAGAATGGCAACGCCGCTACCACCTAGCCCGCATCGGCTGACGTGTCGGCGCGAATTCATTTGTCCTCTATCCGCGTTAGTTCCTCCTATGTGTGCTGCAAGAAATCGGCGCCTACCCGTTCTACCTACGAAGCAACAGGAGGCATTGTCATGGAAGATCGTCTGCGTTCGATAGTCGTTCGAATCCGTGAAGCGTTTTCGGCCCGTCCCCGATTGGTGTTGGCGGCTTGCGTCGCCGCTGGAGTCTTTCTCGTATTCTTGTCGGTACCAAAGCAAAAGGATGCGCCCGCACACCAGAGTAGTCCCACTTTCGGGCCGGGTCGCACGACCACAGGGAGCGAATTTCCTCCAACTGACGGAATTCGATCCCTGATTGACAGCACAAAAGAATTCAACGCAGCGATGCCCGCTGGAGTGCCATCCAAACTCTACTCGCCGGCATTGTTAGATTTCGCGAGCTCGTACCGAGAGCCGCAGGTCGCCTATTCCGCGGAGTTAACTGTGGCGACGCGGGAGTTCGCGCATTCGCGCGCCAGCCTGGAAGAAATTCTTGAGCGCCACCATGGCTACGTGGCCAAACTGCGCATGGTGGGGGAGTCGGCGGGGAGCATCCTTTCCGCGACGCTGCGCGTCCCTTCGTCGGAATATCGTTCCGCTCTCGCTGACCTGAAAGGGGTCGGCGTGGTGGAACATGAGGAAGAAGCTGCCGACGAAATCACGCAGCAGCACAGCGAGCTCGAAGCGCGCCTGGTGAACGCGCAGAATGAAGAGCAGCGCATCCAACGAATCCTTCAGAATCACGACGACAAATTCAAAGATATTGGTTCCCTCGAACACAAGGTGGCGACACTGCGCGGCGAAATTGAGCGCATCGAAGCGGAGCGCTCTGCATCCGGAAGCCGAGTTTCTTTCGCCAACGTTTTCATCTCCCTGCGGGAGGAGCGCACCTCAACCGCGGAGACAATTGGAGCGAAACTTCGCAGCGCCGCGACCGGCGGTTTGAACGACGCTCTCGACAGCCTCTCCTCCATCCTATTGTTCATGGCAGGCCACGGCCCGCTCCTCGTTTTGTGGGCGCTGCTGATTTATTTCCCGGCACGCTACTTCTGGCGCCGCCGTTCGCAGTTAGCCTTCAGCGAAGCCCAAGCTCCCAAGAATTCCTAGGACTTCACATGTCCGGCTACCGCGCTAAACATCACCGGTTGTCACTTCAAACAACCGGAGGAAGGCCTCCGGTGCGACAATAGCCCCCGTCGCGCACATGTGGCGGACACTCATTTTTCCGGACACCCCGCTCTAGGCGCGCGGTCGCTCCGCCAACTCCCCAAGTAGTGGCAACGCCGCTTTCACGCAGCTAGCACAGGCTAACCGGTTAATTTACAAGGGCTTCTGTGTATTATGAAATCCTAACCGACGGCTCCTGACTTCCTTACGCCCGGTTCCCTATCATCATCCGTGAGTCGCAACCCGCACCACGCGGCTCCGGGAGAAAGCCAATGTCATCTGGTCCGAAGGGCAGTGAAGAGCCGTTAAGTCTGCAGTGCTGTGTTTGCGGTCACCGAGCCGAACTTTTTGATCTACCAGGAAAAACCGGGAAATACTGCCTCGAATGCAGCGCCGACGTCGCCACATCCATTCTCCTTACCACTGAGATCGACGCCGCAACACTAGCAGGCCAGGACGCCGCCAACTTAATCGCAGAATTCTCTCAGCTGAGCACCCGCTTGCTGGAAAGAGCCCAGTCGGCGTAAGGCTCCAACCCCATAGCTCGCCTTGTCTAATTTTTTGTTCTCTGTGAACTCTGTGCTCTCCGTGTCCTCTGTGTTAATGTTTTTCCATCTTTCGTTTTTTCCTTCCCCATGCGCATCATCGCCGGCAAATATCGCAGCCGTATCCTGAAGAGCCTGAAAGGGCTCGCTCTTCGTCCCACCAGCGACCGCCTGCGCGAAACGCTTTTCAACATCCTCGGGCCCGGCGTCGTCGGCTCGCGCTTCCTCGACGTCTTCGCCGGAACTGGAGCGGTCGGCATCGAAGCGCTCAGCCGCAGCGCCGCCCACGTAACCTTCATCGAAAATCACGCGCCCGCTGCAAAACTCATCCGCCAAAATCTCGACTCGCTCCAAATCACCACCGGCTACACCATCCTCGCCGCCGACGCCCTCACCGCCCTACAAAAACTCGCCGCGCACCACACTCCGTCCACTCCTCCATTCGATTTCGTTTTCGTCGATCCTCCCTACGCCGCCCACGTCGACTACGCTCGCACCCTCGAATTTCTCGCCACCGCTAATTTCCTGGCCCATGACGCCCTCGTCATTTTCGAGCACCACCACAAATTCCAGCTCCCCGAACAATTCGACCGCCTCCGCCGCACCCGCGTCCTAAAACAAGGCGACGCCACTCTCTCGTTTTTTCTTGTCATCTGATTTTTTAAAGTTACACACTAGCCTGAGCCAGCTTCAGCAGAGAAAGACGGCCCCGATCACCGAGCATCAACTTTCGTCACCACAACAAACGACAGCAGTTGAATAGCGAGCATCAAGTGCGTCGCACGCTCTTCTAAATTTGCGAAAGGAATTGGTAGATGACCGCGAGCGGTTACGGTCCGGAAAAACAGATTGACAAGGCATATCTATATATGTAGACTTTAGCTAGCGAACATGAAAACTCCGCGCCTATCCCCGCAAACTCTGCGCGTCCTCGAACGCTTCGTCGAGCGCCCCACGGCCTGGCGCTACGGCTACGAACTCAGCCGCGAAACCGGCCTCAAATCCGGCACGCTCTACCCCATCCTCATGCGGCTCGCCAAATTTTCCTTGCTCGAAACCAAGTGGGTCACCACGGAAGACGGTGTCCCGCCGCGCCACACCTACCGGCTCACTCCCAGCGGCGTCGAATTAGTCCGCTCCACGTTCGCCCAGCAGCGCGCCACTCTAAAAGTTCGCCGCGCCGCCTTCAGCGGAGGCCGCGCATGATCCCCGCCGCTCTCCCGCGTACGGCCGCAATCGCGCTCCTGCGTTTCGCCATCTGGATCGCCCCGCACGACACCCTCGACTGGGGCCACGCCATGCTCAACGAACTGAATCACGTGGAAGGGAACTGGTCGGCCCTGATCTGGTCGCTAGGCGGCGCCGGCGTCCTCGCAAAACACGCCATCGTCGCCCTAATCCTCCCCGGCTCCCATCGCCGCACCGTCTCCACAGCCAGCGAACTTTTCGAAAAGGAAGGTCCCATGCGCAAACCCGCTCTCGCGATCATCGTGTCTTGCGTAGTCGCCTCTCTCCTCTTTTTCCTAGCCCCCGTCTTCCGCCAAGCTTTTGGCGTCTCTCTCCTTCAATGGCAAGCGTTGTTACATGCGGGCGAATACGCTCGTGAAGTTCCGGGTTTGCAAGAAATTCAGCGGCTCGCGGAACGAAATCAGGACGCGGAGGGGCTCGCCTTCGTAGCCGTCCGCCACCAGAACGCATCCGAGAGCGCGCGGCTAGCCGACGAGGCCGTGCGCCTCGACCCGAAGCTTGTGTGGGTCTACGGCCCGGTCGCCTCAACGTACTCGTCCCTTCCTCAAATTGACGATCATTGGGTGTCCGAACTCAAGAAGTTCGATCCTGAAAATGCCTTGCCTTATTTCATCGCTGCGGAAAAAATCGACATCGACGAGGTACTCCGCGAGCGGATTCCCCGTAGCGTGCAGGAAAAGTCCATCCCTTGGCGAGCAGCTCTAGCATCAGCATTTCAATCCCCAAAGCTAGACGACTACGGCAATCGCCTGGAGGCGTTGGATCGCCGCGTGTTTCAGCGGTACCACATTGAGAACCCCTCATTGCTGTCCAGTTACGCGTGGCCACATCTGCCGAGCTACACGGCTGCGGATTCCGACTGCTATGCCCAGGGGTTTATCGCAGAAGCTAAATCACTCGAAGCGAAAGGAGACCGACAAGGCGCGACCGCGAGATACCTAACGGTCATCCGTTTTGGTGATGTTATCGGTCACCAGGTGAATTGGTGGCTTCGCGAGGAAGTCGGGAACGCCTACGCCGGACTTGGCAGCCTTGCGGAAAAGGAACCACGCCCGGAGGAAGCCCGCCTCTATGCCTCTTTGTCCGCGCAGAAGCGGGAGCCGTGGCCGAGTCGACTCGAATTGCGCCGCTGGAGATTTTTTGAAGACCCTGCCATTCGCTGGAACGCCCACCTCGCGACGAACTCCGGGTTGGCGCTAATCTTTTCCGGCGGGCTTCTTTTGTCGTGCATCGTAGCCGTGATTGTTCGTCATCGTAGCTTGCGCTTTAGTTCGTTGCGCCCCAGTTCGTGGACACTCGCCCTCGGATTAGGATCGTCGTTGATTCTTGCGCTTTCCAGCGTTCTCTTGTATTTGAGCTACCGGCCCTATGCTCAGATTTTCCGTGGCTTCGTCGACCATGGCGACGATAGGAGTCTCGCCGATCTGGTGACGTTCGTGGATGACGCGCACGTACCCTTCGGCTTCGGTGGATGGCTTTCCATGTCGTGGGCGGCGTTTGGTTTTTGGGTCGTCGTGGCCGCCGCTTGCCTGCTGGCGCTCGCCATTGCTGTCCTGCGTCATCTTCAGACGCGCCCGGGAACAAGCGCAGCCTGAGGTCCTCTACTCACCACTCACTATTCACTATTCACCATTCACTGCCTTCCCCAGGCATCCCCCGCCCGCCAACCCGAATCCATACCTCCTGGCCCCCAGCCACGCTATACTCAAAGGATTCATGTCGCTCGGTCAGGTCAATAGTGGGTTCAACCTTTTGGGACAAGGCGGCGCGGCCACTGCCGCGCGCATGGCCCCCATTCCTGCGCCTCCGCCCGCGCCCATCGCTGTCGAGCCCAAGCTCGCCATCGCCTGGGGCGACTTTCACCAAGGCACCGCCAGCAGCCTCCGCACGCTGCTTTCCGGCCCCTACAACGTCAGAAAATTTCTCGCAGGCGACTACTTCCGCGATTGCTGGGTCGTGGGCCGCATCCGCAAGCGCGCCGTCCTTGCCGCTGCTCTCTGGCACATCGTCTTTCTCGTAGCGCCTATCTCATTGCTGCCCACCATCGTTCGCCACAACTCCGCCTTCGACAATGCGCAGCTCACCTGGTCCGGCCCCATCGAAGATTTCCCCACGCTTCAAATCCCCGCAGCGAAGCCCAAGCCCGTCTCTCACGCCGATCCGAACAAGCCGCTGCCGCCCAAAGGCGCCGACGCTTTTCATCCGCGACAGACGATCGTCACCGATCCCGTCCATCCAAATCATCCGCGCCAGACTCTGCTCAATCCCGTCGCGCCTCAACTAGCGCCAAAACTCCTTCCGGAGATGCCCAACATCGTTCAATTGCAGGCCGCAGCCGTTCCCGCGCGTCCGCGCGTCGAGATCAGTCAGGACGCTCTTGCGAAACTTCACCCGCGGCAGCATCGCGTCGCCGCTGCAACCACCGAGCCTCCGCCGGACGTGCCTCTTCTCGACCAAAAGCCCGGCGAGATAACACTAGCTGCCTCGCCCAACGCTCCCGCGCGCCCGAAGCTCGAGTTAAACGCGGGCGCCGCGCCCCGCATGGCTCAGCGCGCACAAACTGGCGACTCGCTTCCCGCTCCTGAACTGGGCGCTGCGCAGTCCGCGCCCGCCGGCGGAAGTCCAAACACTCTTATCGCGCTTTCCGCCGCTCCTGCCGCTCCCAAGCCCGATGTACAGCCGCCGCAAGGTAATCTTGCCGCGCGCATCTCGATTTCGCCGGAAGGCCCCAAGCCCGGCGTCCCCGGCGGCTCGCCGAACAGCACCGCTGACGCCGCCGCAACCGCCGCAAGCAATGGCGGCGGAAAAAGCCCCGTCGGCATCAGCATCAGCGGAGGAAATCCTCAGCCCAAGAACACCGTATCTGGTTCAGGAGGTCTGAAGCTCAGCCTTCCCTCATCGCGCGCTCTGATGAGCCGCCCCGATCCAAAATCCGCCGACACTTCTGAACAAACCGGCCCGCCCAATTTCGCGGCACTTCCTCCCGGCGCCAAGCCCGAGCAAGTCTTCGCCGCCCAGCGCGTCTACACTCTCGCCGTCAACATGGCCAATCTCAACAGCGCCAGCGGCAGTTGGATTTTGCACTTCGCCGAACTCGGCAGCGGGCCAGCGTCAGGCGCGCCGGTCGTCTCAGCGTTTGCGGAGCTGGCCATGCCCGTGCCAATAAGAAAAGTCGATCCCAAGTTTCCGCCCGACCTGATCGAACAAAATGTACAGGGCGAAGTCGTCCTCTACGCCATCGTGCGCGCCGACGGCTCCGTTGACAGCATCCAGGTCGCCCGCACACTCGACCCTCAGCTCGATGCCAACGCCAAGTCTGCGTTCGCCCAATGGAAATTCCAGCCGGCTTCCAAATCCGGCGTCCCCATCGACCTCGAAGTCATCGCCCACATCCCCTTCAAAATCCGCGACGACCGCTAGCTTTCCGTTGTTTCGAAGCGATCGCTAATCGAAGGAATCTAAGGCGCGGCTTCGACGGTTAGCCGCAAACCGATGACCTTGGTGACAGCGACGAGCGTCGACAATCGCGGATTGCCCTTCTCCGAAAATGCGCGGTAGAGGCTTTCTCGTTCTATTCCAGCGGCCTTGGCGACTCTGGCGATTCCGTGCGCGTGCGCAAGATGGCGCAATGCCATGAGCAAAACCCGCGGCTCGTCGGATTCTTCGAGAGCGGACTTGAGGTATTCCGCCGCGAATTCCGGATCTTTGCGAAGACGGCGAATCATCGCCTCGGTGTGGGAAACACTTGTCTTCCGCTTCATTTCGTTTTGGCCCTTTCTTTGTAGTTCTTCAAATATCCAAGCGCCTTCTCGATGTCCGCTGCCTGCCTTCGCTTATCGCCCCCATTCAGGAGCAATACAGACTCTTTGGCGGTCATTGCGTAATAGACTCGGTAGCCGGGCCCCCAATCGATTCGCAAATCCCACAATCCGTCGCGCAATGGCTTGAATTGTAACTTATAAATTACACAAGGTCAATTTCTTGGGGATAATTCTTAGTTAGAGGAGAAAACGACTCGACCGCATTTCTCGCTATATTCGGCCTTCGACGAGCTTCACCAGCGTATACAGCGCGTGATGCACCGGCGTGGGCACGCCCAGCTCCTCGCCACGTCGCGCGATGTAGCCATTCAGCGAATCAATCTCCGTGCGTTTGCCGCGCATCATGTCCTGTGCAGTCGAAGAATAGGCTCCAGCCAACTGCGTCGCAATTTTGAAAGAGCCTTCTAGCGCCACCTGCGGATCCTCAAACCCCGGCGGGTGCACATTCGCCGCCTTGGCCACCGCCAGCAGTTCGTACACCGCGGTCTCGACCAGCTTGCGCGCATCGGGACTTGCCGAGATTTGCCCGTACGTCGCGCGCCCCAGCGCCGAGACTGCGTTCAACGCGCAATTCCACGTCAGCTTGGTCCAAAGTTCGCCTTCGATATTGTCCGCAACGCGGCAGTTCACGCCGGCGCGTTGAAACAGCGCCGCGAACCGCTCGCTCCGGTCATTGCGCGGGCCCACAACCAGATCGCCGCGCCCCGCATGTTTCACGCGCCCCGGCTCCGGCGCCGACGCCGCCACATAGACCACCGCCGACAGCGCCTCAATGCCCGAGGCCGCTTTGATCTGCTCGGCGTTATCCACGCCATTCTGCATGCTCACAACAATTGCGCCAGGGGCAAGCAGCGGAGCCAACGCGCGCGAAGTTGCCGCGTTGTCGGTCGTCTTCACGCAAAAAAGAACAACCTCCGCGCCGCGCACATCCTGCAAATCCGCCGAAGCTTCGACCTGCACGCTTTGTTGAAATTGCACGGCGTCAAGAAACAGCCCGTTCTTCTTCACCGCTTCCACAAACGCCGGCCGCCCAATCATCATCACCGGAGCGCCCGCCCGCGCCAGCATCCCGCCGAAATATCCGCCCACCGCGCCCGCGCCAACCACCGCAACGCGCGGCCAGTTGTTTTCGTCGCTCATGCGGTCACCACCGCAATCAGGCGGTCGATGTCGCGTTCCGTATTGTAAAGATGCGGCGAGACGCGAATATTTCCTTCGCGCAAACTCACAATCACATTTTCCGCGCGCAATTTGTGATAAAGTTCAACGGTTTTTTCCGGTGTGCGCGCGGCGAAGCATCCATAAGGACCGCGCTTCGCCGCATCCAGCGGACTCGCCGGAACGCAGCGATCCTTCGGCAATCGCGCGAACATCAGTTCGATCAGCTCGCGATTGTGCCGCTCCACAGTTTCCGCTCCCATGCGCAGAACGAACTCGAGCGACGCATCAAAGCCGGCCAGATTGAAGTTGAAGTAACTCGCCCATTCCGGCGCATCCCAGCGCTTTGCGCTATCCTCCGGCTGAGGGTTGGCGAAGTCGAGCTTCGCGAAATTGTCGGAGCCTGCGACCGCCATCCAGTAAAACGGCGCAGGAAGTACGCGCGAGAGTAGTTCGTGCTTAATCCAGAAAAATCCTGTGCCAAACGGGCCGAAGAGCCACTTGTAGCCCGCGCAGACGATAAAATCCGCGCCGAGCTCCCGCACGTTCATGGGAACGGCGCCGCAGGACTGGCTCACATCCAGCAGCAACAGAGCACTTTGCGCGTGACACGCTACAGCCAAACGTTTTGCATCGAGCAGCGAACCATCGTCGAAGCGCACGTGGCTCACCGAGACCAGACGCGTTTTAGGTGTCAGCGCACCGATGAGATCGTCCGCGTCCAGAAAACGTTCGCGTTGCGAGACAATCTTCACCTTCAGCCCCAGGCGCTCTTCCATGGGCTTCCAGATGGTGTACTGCAGCGGAAATTCCTTGGCGGCGACAATCACTTCGTCGCCGCGTTTCCAGTCGAGTGCGTAGGCCACGGCGATCACTCCCGCGCTTGCGCCGGTCGTGAGAGCAATCTCTTCGGATTGTGCACCGATGAGTTGAGCAATGTTGCCGCGAATGCGGTTTGGCATTTCGTAGAAGACGGAATCCGTTCGGTGATGCGGGTACTTTTTGTCGGCGATGGCCGATTGAATCGCGCGCAGTGAAACCTTCGGCATCGGCGATTGCCCCGCGAGATTCAGGTACGTCGCGTCCTCAAATTCGAACCATTCTTGCCGCCAGTCGGTGTGAACGGGAATGCTGGATGTTGCCATGAGAGTCCCCTTTCGACGGCTTGGAAAAGTCTAGACTCGCGCAGGGCGCAACCCTTGCCAACATCCAAATTGGAAACGCCTGCAGAAGAGGAGCCGTGGCGCCTCCGCATCCCTATGTGTTGTCAGCGATTTAGAAGTGGCCGCGCAGTTCGCGAAATGCCGGCACGATGACCAGCTTCCCAGGCCCCGCCATGACGGGCTCATGCTCCAGTTGCCAGGTGTGCTGGTGCGGAATATAGACGGCGTTCAATCCAATCTTCAACGCGGGATTGATGTCGCTGCGCGGGCTGTTGCCGATCATCCAGCCATGTGATTTCACGATCTTATGTTTCTTCACCAGGCTGCCGTACGTTTCCGGATCTTTTTCGCTCACGATCTCGATGAACTCGAAAAAGCCTTGCAGTCCGGAGCGCTCGACTTTCGCGGCTTGCTCGGCAGGCTCGCCTTTCGTAAATAAAATCAATCGGTGCCGCTCCGTTAGATATGCGAGTGTTTCCGGAACGCCATCGAGAATTTTCGGCGGCGTGCGCTCCAGTTCCATCACGCGGCCATGAATTTGTGCCAGTGTTTCGCGGCGCACCATCTGGTCCGCCAGTTTCAGATACGTTTCCTCGAGCGACCTTCCAAAACTTCTCACGCCGTAGCCGTACTGCCGGATGTTCTTTCGTTCCGTCTCGTTTAAAATGTGCCGGATGTAGGTGCGCGTGTAGCCGCACGGTTCCACGAGGGTGATGAAATCCTCGATCAGCTTTTCGAAAAACACGTTGTTCTCCCACAACGTGTCGTCGGCATCGATCATCAGAGTGTTGCGTCGCATGGGGACTTGTGTTTAGCAACCCTTTTGAAGCGAAAGTCAGTGCGTTGCTTTACGGCAATGTCAGTCTAGCAGCCTCAGAGCATCTTCGGCGATGGTTGCTGCCGCGCCAGGCTTGCCCATGGCTCGCGCCGCCTCCCGCATTCGAGCGAGCCGCGCCGGATCATCAAGTAAACCCGCGATTTTCCACCCGGCAGCCGGGAGATTATTGCAGCGAATCGCCGCGCCCGCCTCCAGTAAGTGATCGGCGTTGCGCTCTTCCTGTCCGGGGATCGGCTCAATCAGGGTCATCGGCAATGCGCGCGCCAGAGCTTCGGACGTCGTGAGGCCCCCCGCTTTACCGACAAGAAGATCCGCCGCGGCCATGTATTTATCCATGTCGGTGGTGAAGCCGACGGGTACTAGCCGCTGTGCTCCGCTTGAAAGCTTTCCTGCGCCGCGAGAGATTTCTTCTAGGCGTTTGCGAACTTTCTCGGCTTTCCCGGCGATGGCCACAATCTGCCAGGGCCGCTCCAACGCCAGCAAATCGTTCACCAGTTGTTCGACGGGTCCAATGCCGTAACCGCCTGCCGAAACGAGAAGCGAAAGAGCGGATGCATCGAGTCCAAGGGCATGCCGCGCTTCTGCGCGGTCCAGAGGTTTCGCAAACAACGGATCGACGGGAATCCCAGTGACGCGCAATTTTTCGCGTGGAACGCCAATGTGAGCCAGATATTCGGCCGCTTCCTCCATTGCAACGTAATAGCGATCCACGGTGCGGCAGAGCCACATGGCGTGCACATCGTAGTCGGTCACCACAATGGCGTTACGCGCGCGCAGTTTTCGTTTAGCGATCAGCCACGCAACAATTTCCGCCGCCAGGAAATGCGTAGCGACGCATAAATCCGGCTGCACCCGCTTCAGCATGCGAATCATCGGAGCGGTGTTAAGCCGGTCGAGCGCGAGCCTCCGCCGTGGATGATGCCATGGCTGATCGGTGCGATCGTAAAGCAGCCCCATGAATTCCGGCGCTCGCCGCACCATGGCGATGTACGTCTTGTCGTACATGCGCTGGAAAAGCTTGCTGACGTACTGGATCGTGTCGATATGCTCGACAGTGCAATCTCCGCGGGCCGCGAACGCTTTTTCCAGAGCCTGCGCGGCCCGCACATGGCCGGCACCGGAAGATGCAGATAAGAGAAGAACGCGCGGTTTCGCTCTCATCCTCGCCGCGCTCCGTCTTCCGCCATTCCCATCACGAAGCCTTGCGGCGGCCGGCGGCAATTTTTTCGAGGATCCCGCGCGCTACACTTTGTATCTCGCCGAAGCGCGTCAAATAATCCTGAAATTCGTGGTTCAGCAATTTCGCCTCTTCCGGGCCAAGTTGCGTGCGCAGAATCATGTCGCGCAGCTTGACGGGATGCGGCAAGAGCGCGTCCTCTTTCAGTTCTTCGAGCGCTGTACTCGCGTCGTAGTGGTACATGAGATCCCCCGTGGAGAAATGGGCCGTAGCCCGTGGAACGAGCAATGGATGGCCCAAGCCATTGTACTCGCCGTGCGTCGCCGCAAGCGAGCGTCACCAATGATTGCGAGCGTGGATTCTGATGCGGAGATTTATCAGAGTGCGACAGCCGCAAAGAACGAGAACAGATCGAGTTTATGCGGCGGAAGCAGCTGCAGGCATGAATTCGTAGCGTTCAATCTTTGCCGCGATGCCCATGCGCCCGTTGGCGGTGGGCTCGACGCGCACGATCTGGCCGAGACAGCGGATATTTACGTCATTCGATTGCGTCACTTGCTCGGGAAGAGTGATCACAAATTCGATTTCGCTGCCGATGGGGAATTTGGTCTCCGCGAGGAAATACAGGCCGCGGTAACTGACGTCCCGGGTTTGCGCCGTGAGTTCGGATCCGTGCGGTTCGTGCGGAAGCACGCGGAGCGGCAGCGTCATATTAAAACGCCTGGCTTCGCGGCGGTCGGCCCCGTCGCTCATTACTCCTCCCACTCGGGCTGGAATTTCAACGAACGCTAACATTGGCAAGGGTAAACTGCAACGCGAAACTCAGGAAATTACGTCCTAGTACGAGGTTCTGAGGCAAAAGCGTGTACTGCGAGGTATATCGTAATTCCGGTGGTACTGTTACTCTCACGGTTTGGGGCGAAAGCCAGAGGGACCGGCGTCCTTCGTGAAGCTTCCACTTTGGAACACATTTCGAGAATGGGTTTTTCGCTGCCGCGCTCACTTAATCGATTAAAGAGAGACGGCTGGTTGGCCAAGCGCATTCCGTCTTTTGACGACGATGCTGGACACTCACCCTTCTTTTTGAACGGGCCTATGATCACAAAGCATGAATCGCGCAATTTCTTTTTGACCGGACCCGCCGGGCGATTGGAAGCCATTCTTTGGAGCCCAAGCGCGGCGGCGCCGCAAATCGCAGCGGTCGTTTGTCACCCGCATCCCCTGTTTGGCGGGACGATGCACAACAAAGTGGTGTATCAAGCGGCGAAATCGCTGGATGCGCTGGGGCTTGCCGTTTTGCGTTTTAATTTTCGCGGAACGGGAATGAGCGAAGGGAAGCACGATCGCGGCGAAAGGGAGCGGGGCGATGTGAGCGCGGCGCTGGATTTTCTTGCAGCGGAATATCCTGACATTCCGCTGCTGGTTGCAGGATTTAGTTTTGGGTGCTGGGTTGGACTGCGGGCCGGATGCGAGGATGCGCGAGTTAAATATATGATCGGCCTCGGGGCGCCGGTGAACAACACGGATTTTTCTTACTTGGAGCGGTGCGAGAAGCCGAAGCTTTTCGTGCACGGTGCAAATGACATTTATGGCGCGGTGGACAAGTTGAGGGCCTTGGTCGCGACAGTGCCTGGCGAGAACAGAATCGCGATTGTCGAAGACGCCGATCATTTTTTTGTGGGGAAGCTCGATCAAGTGGATGCGGCGATTGCGAGCTGGATGAAGGAGACGGTTTTGGATCCGAGAAAACGATCCTGAGATCGAAGAGAGATTCATCGAGCACAAACCGCTCGATGGCGCAGAGTTCCTCGCTGCGCAGGCCGACACGTTCGCAGGAGCGAACGTGAAAGAAAAAGCGTCGGCCTGCTCCGCTCGGAATGACGGTTTGTCGTGGCCATTTCAGGCACCCTCGCCGCGACTGAAGAGTTGGGTGAATTGATCTACTGTAGCGGGCGCGACGCTCACCAGCTTCGCGTTGGCGCGGACATGCTCGACGCGTGACATTCCTACCAGAGCTGTTGTGATTCCTGGCGACGACCTTACGAATTGCAGGGCACGCTGCGCGTCGTTTTCAAGACCAAGAGCTTGCGCTACGAACGCCGGCAAATTGCGCGCGACCTGGCCCTGCAGCAGCGAAGCGCTGGCTACCAGTGTGATTCCTAGTTCGCTTGCGGCTTCCATGATGGTGCGTTCCTTGCCGCCGATGGATTGATTGCCGAGCGTCAAGGCTTCGGTCATTCCTAGATTGAAGGGAAGCTGCACGAAACGGAAACGATGTTTTTCGCCGGCGATGTCCGCGGCGCTTTGCGCGAATTCGGCGAGTTGCATGGCGTCTCGCATTTTGGCTTCCTGGCGGAAGCCATTCCAGGTGGCCATGCCATAGAACTGAATTTTTCCGGCGTCGGCGGCGGACTCGAGATAGATGAAGGCGTCGCGGACGCGTTCGAGAAAATCGGGGCGGGAGACTTCGGTGAGCTGCGTTTCGGGATTGTGGAGGTAGTAGACGTCGATGCAATCGAGCTGCAAGTTGCGGAGACTGCGGGCGAGCTGATTTTCCAGAAAGCGCGGCGTCATGCAGTGGCTGCCGGCGACGAGGTCTTTCGGCGTAAAGATGCCCGGCTGAATGTATTCGCGCAGAAAATATTCGGTTGTATCGGCGGGCATGGAGCCGTCGGGTGTCAGGTAGCCGCCTTTGGTGCATACGATCAGTTCGTCGCGGGAGAATTCTTTTGTGGCGAGGTACTTGATGGCCGCGCCGATGCTGCGTTCGCTGCGCTGTAGGCGGTAGTTGATGGCAGCGTCGATGAAGTTGATGCCGTTTTCGACGGCGGCGACGACAGCGGCGGAGTAACTTGCGTCCACTTTCGGATCCAGTTGTCCGAGATAAGTGCCGATACCGAGCGAGGACATGACGAGGCCCTGGGCTTCGCGGAAGTGTCCGTCAGCGGCGTGGCCTGCGAAGCGGTTGGCGTATTTTTTTGTGGCTTCGAGTGTGGCGGATTTGGTCATTGTGTCCTTAGTGTTGCATCGTCGCTCCGAATTCCTCGATTTGCGATCCAGCCAAAAAGGGCACGATGAATCGTGCCCCTACAAAGTCAACTTCTTACGGCGGCGATGGGTTGCCGCTGCTAGCGGCAGATTCGCTGGTTGGCGGCTCCACGGATTCCGGATTGAGGAGGCGCGAACAGGCACGAAGAATCTTACGGTACGGCCAGTCTTTTTCGCGAAAGAAAATCTCGCCGGCGCGGGGATTGCTGTAAAACCAGCGGGAAATGAGAGCGAGATGCTCGCTGAGTTCCTCGCGAGCGGCGGCTGCGGATGGCGCCCAGGACTTCTCTGCGGTTTGCCCCGATGTTACGACAGACTCTTCCGCGGCTTGCGCCTGGGCGCTGTTGCCTTCGAGGTAGTCCTTGAAAATGTGTTCGGCGGAACGGGGCTGGCTGGCGATTTCGCCGAAGCGCAGGAAGAAAGGCTCGGCGAGGCGGCCGCCGTGGATGCCGAAGACACCGATGGATTGCTCTTCGGCGGCGCGCTGGAGAATGACGGCGTCGAGATTGGCGATGCGGCGAGCGAGTTCGGGACGAAAGCGCAGCGCGGCGTCGAGTTTTTCGAGGCGCTTGTGGAGTTGCGCGGCGCGTTCGAAATCGAGATCGGCGCTGGCGCGTTCGCGGTCGTCTTCGATGGAGGCGCGAAGCGAGTTGCCGTTGGTGTCGAGAAACTGGACGAGGCGCTGGACTTCGGCGTCGTATTCCTCTTTCGTGCAGCCCGCGAAGCAGGGGGCGAGGCACATTTTCATTTCGGAATAGATGCAGCCGGGAAAAGTGGGATCGCGGCGGATTTTGATCTGGCATCGGCGCACTTTGAAGAGGTCGAGGGCTTGCTCGGAAAAAGCGAGCGCGGATTTTCGGGAAGGGAAGGGGCCGTAGTATGAACCCGCGGTGGGTGCGCCGGTTTCGTCGACGGCGATGCGACGCGTAACGTAGCAGCGCGGGTAGGCATTGCGTAGGCTGATTTTCAGGACGGCAGCAGGACGCAGACGAGTGAGTTTGCGATAGCGCTGCGGGAAAAGATGTTTGGCGTGCTGATAGTAGGTAAAGATTTGTTCGAGCGCGGAGCCGGTGAGGCGGTAGCGAATGCCGCCGGCGAGTTCGCGGAGATTGAGGCGCTTGCTGGCGGGATCGGCAGGGCCGAGGAAGCGCTGCAGGCGGCGGCGCAAATCCTGGGTGCGAATCAGAAAGGGCTCGGCATTTTCCGCGCGCGATTCGATGAGGCAGACGGCGGGTTTGGGCGGGAGGACAGGGAAGAAATCTTCGTCCGCGCGGGCGGGGTCGAAGGCGAGGCCGCAGTCGAGTTCAAGCACGGTGACAGGATATAACGGAACGGAGGCGAGGGCTCTTGTTGGAAGAGGGGATACCCCACCCCCGGTGTTTTTTGTAAGAGTGGCAAACACAGGACTTAGGCTTGACGCGACGTCAAGGATCGTGATGAAAGAAGACAGGGCGCTAGAGCGCGTGGATTTTAACGCAGAGTGCACCGAGGTCGCAGAGGCCGAGGGCATCGAGAGGGACGGGCTACCCCCCCCACCCCCGGGTATCCAGAGAGTTGTGAAGTAAGCGTATGAGGGGATTGGGGTTGCGGGCGTTGCTGTGCGTACGCAGAGAGGCGAGAGGTTGAGGAGGTAGTGGAACTAAAGGAGGTCGAGGAGGCGGAGATGCCCAGCGGGGCGGATGGTCTAGGGGATTTTGCGGACGGAAACCCGTCGAGGCTCAGAGCAAACACCCGCAATGATAGCACGGATTCTGATTACTGTCAAGGTAATAATACTATTATTTATCATTCGAACGTGAGACGCGGAAGTGGAGTGGATGGAAGGGGTTGGCGGGAAAGTTGTAGTTTAGTGAGACGGAAGGAGGAAGTGAGTAGTGAATGATGAGTGGTGAGTGGAGGGAAGTGGAGCCTGCGAACATTTGCCCTTTGCGCCACCAGCCCGCAGGGCTTCTCGCGAGGCGATGGGCAGGTGTATACTCCCGGCCGAATTTGGTCGGACGAAGGATTTCCTGTGCTGCCTCAAGAACAGTTTGACGCGGAACCCACTTCCGGCGACGGTGAACGCACCGCAGAGACCGGATTTGCTCCATCCACGCCTGAGACGACCCGGACGGTAATTGGGCACTATCACCTGCTTCAGAAAATCGGAGAGGGAGGGATGGGCGAGGTGTGGCTGGCCGAGCAGAAAGAGCCGGTGCGGCGGCGCGTGGCGCTGAAGCTGGTGAAGGCCGGGATGAATACGAGGGAAGTGATGGCGCGGTTTGAGTCCGAGCGCCAAGCACTGGCGTTGATGGAACATCCCGCGATTGCCAAGGTGTTCGACGCGGGCTCGACACCGGACGGCGCGCCGTACTTCGCCATGGAGTATGTCGCCGGCGTGCCGATCACGGAGTATTGCGACAATCACCGGCTTTCCATCCAAGAGCGATTGGAACTGTTCACGCAGGTTTGCGAAGGAGTGCGGCATGCACATCAGAAAGCCGTCATCCACCGCGACCTGAAGCCCTCGAACATTCTGGTGGCGGAGGTGGATGGCAAGGCGACGCCCAAGATCATCGATTTCGGAGTGGCAAAAGCGTTAAGCCAAAAACTAACCGCGCACACCATGTTCACCCGTGTGGGGGCACTGATTGGAACACCGGAGTATATGAGCCCAGAGCAGGCGCTGTCTTCGGGTGAGGACATCGACATACGGACGGATGTCTACTCGCTGGGCATTATTTTTTATGAATTGCTGGCGGGTGTACCACCCATCGAGCTGGGGAGGTTGGCGTTTGATGAATTCCTACGAAAGTTGCGGGAAGAAGATCCGCAGAAACCGAGCACAAAGATACGGACGCAGGACGCGGCCACGTCGTCGGAGTTAGCTCAGAAGCGGCAGACGGAGCCACTGGCGCTGGCCAAGCTTATTGGCGGGGACTTGGATGCGATCGCGCTGAAAGCTTTGGAAAAAGACCGATCGCGACGGTACGGTTCGGTTTCAGATTTTGCCGCGGATATCGGGCGATATTTGAATCACGAAGCGGTGCTGGCGGTGGCGCCATCGGTGGCGTATAAGGCGCGGAAATTTGCCAGACGTCAGCGCGCGGCGCTAGTGACGGCGTGCGCGTTTGTGGCGGTGCTGGTTGCGGCGGCGGTTGTCAGCGTTCGGCAGAGCATACGGGCCAACCGCGAAGCGGCGGTGGCTCAGGCGGTGAGCGACTTTTTGCGAAACGACGTGCTGGCTCAGGCGAGCGCCTCGACGCAATCCGGGCCGAGCACGAAACCTGATCCAGACCTGAAGGTGCGGACGGCGCTGGATCGCGCGGCTGCGCGGATCGCGGGCAAGTTTGAAAAGCAGCCGGAAGTGGAAGCGGCCATTCGAGACACGATCGGACAAACATACGTGGAGTTGGGGCTATACCCAGAAGGGAAGACGCATTTGGAGCGGGCGTTGGAACTACATCGCCGCGTGTACGGAGCTGAAAATCCAAAGACGCTCGCGACCAGCGCAGGCCTTGGATATGTTGCGCTAGCGCAGGGGCGACAAGCGGATGCGGAGAAGATTCTGACAGATACGCTGGAGATTCAGCGTCGTGTGCTGGGAGCAGAGAATCCGGAAACGCTGGCCTCGATGACGAGCCTGGAATCTGTGTACGAGCAGGAGGCAAAGTACCCGGCGGCAGAAGCTCTTGCAAAACAAACGCTGGAGATTCAGAGCCGGACTTCAGGACCAGAGCGTCCCACGACATTGAAATCGATGAACAATCTTGCTTTGGTGTACTACGACGAAGGCAAGTACGAGGAAGCTGAGAAGGTGAACACGGAAATCGTTGAAGTTCGCCGCCGCATTTTAGGCCCGGAGCATCCCGAGACGACGATGTCCATGAGCAACCTGGCTCTCATCTACTCGGCTGAGCACAAGTACTCCGATGCGGAGTCGCTGGATAGAAAGGTAGTGGAGATCATGCGCCGTGTGCTGGGCCCAGAACACCGCTCGACATTGCTCTCGATGAATAATCTGGCGGTGGTGTACAGGTTTGAGGGAAAGTTTGCCGAGGCTACGGAGCTTGACAACCAGATATTGGAGGTGCGCCGCCGGATTTTGGGGGCGGAACACCCGGACACGCTACAGTCCATGCATAACGTGGCATCCGACTACTACACGGCCGGTCGCTACGCACAAGCAGACGCGCTCCTGAACGAGACGGTTGAGACGCGACGCCGCGTGCTTGGTCCGGAGCACGTAAAGACTCTCCTTTCCATGAATATGCTGGCGGATGTTTACACTGTGGAAGGCAAGTACGCGCGGGCGGAGTCGCTGCTGAATGAGGTCCTGGGCAGCAGGCGTCGACAGTTCGGCCCAGACCATCCGAGCGTGGTTGACGCACTATCGGACCTAGAGTTCATGTACGAGAAGGAAGGGAACCATGTTATGGCCGAGAAGCTTGCCGCAGACGTGCTTTCGGCTCAACGGCGAAGGTTAGGGTCGGAGGATGTGAGTACTGCGTCGGCAGCGCTTGAACTGGCCTTCACCTTAGTAATGGAGGGAAAATTCGTTGTCAGCGAGCCGTTGGCGCAAGAGGCCTTAGCGATCTATCAAAAGGAGCAGCCGGACGACACAAACCGGTTTCTGGCGGAAAGCGTGCTAGGCGCCGGTTTGGAGGGACAGAAGAAGTACGCCGAAGGTGAACCGCTGCTTATTGAAGGATATCAGGGTATGGAGGCCCGAAAAGACCGCATATCAATTCCGTATCGCTATCAACTAGACCGAGCGCACGAATGGCTGGTGCAATTGTACGTCGCATGGGGCAAACCGGAAAAAGCGGCGGAGTGGAGAAAGAAGCGAGATGGGTGAAAAACGGGCGGTGCCAAGCTATGACCTTAGGAGCCAGGAGGAGATGACGAGGCGCTGGATTTCACTCGTGCCTTCGTAGATTTCGGTGATACGGGCGTCGCGGTAGTTGCGTTCGACGGGGTATTCGCGGGAGTAGCCGTTGCCGCCGTGGATCTGGATGGCTTTGTGGGTGACACGGGTGGCCATTTCGCTGGCGAAAAGTTTGGCGATGGCGGCGTCCATGCTGAAGCGGGCGCCAGTGTCCTGTTTCCAGGCAGCTTTGCGGACGAGGAGGCGGGCTGCGTCGAGTTCGGTGGCCATATCGGCGAGCATGAATTGGATAGCCTGGAATTGCGAGATAGGATGGCCGAAGGCGAGGCGTTCCTGGGAGTAGGTGCGGGCGGCTTCGAAGGCTCCCTGGGCGATGCCGGTGGCTTGGGCGGCGATGCCGATGCGGCCGCCGTCGAGCGTGGAGAGGGCGACTTTGTAACCTTCGCCTTCGTTGCCGATACGATTGGCAGCGGGAACTTCGCAGTCGGTGAAAATTAATTCGCAGCAGGCAGTGGCGCTGATGCCGAGCTTTTTTTCTTCCTTGCCGGTTTTGAAACCGGGCGTGCCTCTTTCCACTACGAGCGCGGTGATGCCTTTTTCGCCTTTTTCGGGATGCGTGTTGACGTAGACGATGGCGGCGTCGGCGACGCCGCCGTTGGTGATCCAGGCTTTGGTGCCGTTGAGGATGTACTTGTCGCCGCGAAGGATGGCTTTGGTTTGGAGAGCGGCGGCGTTGGAACCAGCTTGGGGTTCGCTGAGGGCGTAGCAGCCAATTTTTTCGCCGCGGGCGTAAGGTTCGAGGAATTTCTTTTTTTGGTCGGGCGTGCCGAAGCGGTGAATCGGATCGCAATAGAGAGAATTCTGGACGGAGAGGATCACGCCGGTGGAGGCGCAGCAGCGGGAGATTTCTTCGATGACGATGGTGTAGGCGACGTGGTCGAAGCCGGCGCCGTCTTCGGATTCGGGGAGAGCGATGCCGGTGAGGCCGAGTTCGGCGGCTTTGGCGAAGAGGGCGCGGGGGAAGTGGCCGGATTCGTCGAGTTCCTTGGCGAGGGGGCGGACTTCGGATTCGGCGAATTCGCGGACGGTTTTTTGGAGAAGAGATTGTTCTTCGGTGAGATCGAGATTCAACGATGGCTCCGTGTGTGGCGTGCGCATAGTTTAGCGCAGATGAAGGAAAAGATTTACACAGAGGGCACGGAAAGGAAAAGAGCGAACGCGAAACCAGCTAGGCGAGAGCTTTGCGGAGGCGAGTGTAGGTGACTTGGAGGTCTTCGGGGTGGACGCGGGTTTCGGCGGTGACGGTCATGAAGTTGGAATCGCCGAACCAGCGAGGGAGAGCGTGGAGGTGGAGGTGGCCGGCGACCCCAGCGCCCGCGGCGCGGCCGAGGTTCATGCCGAGATTCATGCCGTCGGGCTTATAATTTTGTTGGAAGGCTTTTTCCATGCGTTGGGCTAGCGCCATCATTTCGTTGAGGGTGGCGGGATCGCAGAGATTTAGTTCGGCGACGTGGGCGTAGGGGACGATCATGACGTGGCCGGAGGTGTAGGGGAAACGGTTGAGGATGACGAAGACTTTTGTGCCGCGATAGGCGATGAGGGTGGAGGCATCGTCGTTGAGGGCGACGGCGTCGCAGAAGATACAGTCGGGCTGCTTGCCGGCCGTGACTTGGGCCATGTACTGGTAGCGCCAAGGGGTCCAGAGATAGTCCATCGCGAATCGTCCTCAATAGAAAAGTTGCGCGGACAGCATAGCGCAAAACGAGCGGGGATTCGCACCGGATGAAAATAGCGGCTTACAACTCACAGCTGACAGTCAGAGGGAAGTGGTGGTTCGACTCACTGTGACATCGGGCTATCTTCACGCCAGACGAGCAGGTTATTTCTTTAGGAGTGCTTAGCTTCGCCGGCGGCGGAGGCGGCGGCTTCGGAGTTGTTGACGAAATCCTTGAGTTCTTTGCTGGGCTTGAAGAAGGGAATTTTCTTTGGCGGGACTTCGACTTTTTCACCGGTCTTGGGGTTGCGGCCGACGCGGCCGCGGCGCTGGCGGGTGCGGAAGCTGCCGAAGCCGCGAATTTCGATTTTGTCGCCCTTCTGGATGGATTCGATGATGCTGTCGAAAATAGTTTCGACGATGGTCTCGGACTCCTTGCGGGGGAGTTCCGTGATGCGCAGGACCTCTTCGATGAGGTCGGCCTTCGTCAGCGTGAGTTGCTTGGTCATCGTGCCTATGCCTCGTTGCAGAGCCAGAGTAACAGCGGCCGCAGGTTCTTGCTGCGAAACGGTTTAGAGGGGCGAAACACGCCCGGTCGCCCCTCTTCCTATCATTAAATTGACCCGCAGGTAAATGAAATTGTGCTGCCCCTAATGCTTTGTCGCCGGAGCCTTCTGGGAAGAGCGACCGGTTTGCTGCCAAAAACTTTTAGACAATCGCTTGCTGCACAACGCCAACCGCCTAACGTCAACCATTAACGCGCCGAAAGCTTGGACTTGAGCGCGTCACCGATGGTGGCCGTCGAGGAAGTCTTCGACGTCGAGCGATACTGCTCGATTTCCTTACGCTCGATCTGCTTGGCGGCGGCGCGATAGCTCAAACCGATTCGGCGCGTCTCCGGGCTGATCTTGATGATTTTGAAATCATACTCCTTGCCCGGCTCGAGCGGACCGGCGCTCTTGAGCGGGCCGGTGCTGGTGCGGTGCATGGGAGAGTGGCCATCGTCGCGGCGCTTGCGGTCTTCGATCTCGGTGTTGTGGCAGAGAGCTTCGATGTTGTCGCCTAGTTCGACAAATGCGCCAAAGGTGGCGATACGCGAAACTTTGCCCTTCACGATCTGGCCGACTTTGTGCTGCTTGAACCACTCGCCCCAGATATCGTTCACCTGCTTGATGCCGAGGGAGACGCGGCGATTCTCGGGATCGATCTTGAGGACCTTGGCGGTGACCGGTTCGCCCTTCTTGAAAACTTCATGTGGATTCTTAATGCGCTCGGTCCAGCTTACGTCGCCGACGTGGACGAGGCCGTCAAAGCCTTCTTCAATTTCAACGAACGCTCCGAACTCCGCGATGTTGCGGACTTTTCCGGTGACGATGGTGCCCACAGGATATTTTTCCGCAACGAGCAGCCACGGATCGGGGAGGGCTTGCTTGATGCCGAGAGAGACGCGGCGATCGCTGGGCTTGATGTCGAGAACGACGACGTCAACCTCTTCGCCGACTTTGAAAAGTTTTGAGGGATGCTGGACTTTTTTGGACCAGCTCAGCTCGGTGACGTGGACGAGGCCTTCGATGCCTTGTTCGAGCTCAACGAAGACACCGTAGTCCACGACGCCAACAACTTTGCCTTTGACTTTGCCACCGGCAGGATATTTTTCCGAGGCGTTCACCCAGGGATCGGGCATCAATTGCTTGAGGCCGAGCGAGACGCGCTGCTTTTCCTTGTCGAACTTGAGGATGATGACGTCGAGCTCCTGCTCGGGCTTGACGACATCGGAAGGATGCTTGACGCGGCCCCAGCTGAGGTCGGTGAGGTGGAGCAGGCCATCGATGCCGCCGAGATCGACGAAGGCGCCGTATTCGGTGACGTTTTTCACGTGGCCATGAACGACCTGGCCTTCGGTGAGCGTTTCCATCAATTGGGCGCGCTTGGCGTGCAGCTCTTCTTCAAGAATGGCGCGGCGGCTGACGACGACATTGCCGCGGCGACGGTTGAGCTTGGTGACGCGCACTTGAACTTCGGTACCCGTCAAATCGTCGAGGTTTTGCGTCGGGCGAAGATCGAATTGCGAGCCGGGGAGGAACGCGCGGACCCCGATATCGACGACAAGACCGCCCTTGATGCGGTCGACCACTTTGCCGGTGATGGTTTCCTTGGCTTTGTAGGCGGCTTCGATTTTTTCCCACGTGCGGCGGCGCAGAACTTTTTGATAGGAGAGAATCGTGAAGCCGTCTTTGTGCTCGCCGGTGCGCTGGACTTCGATAACGGCGTTGGGCTCAGGGCGGGGAATATCCGTTTCGGAAAATTCCGCAGCGGGGATGAGGCCTTCAGTCTTGCCGCCGAGGTCAACGACTACGCCGTGTTCGGTATAGGCGACGACTTTTACTTCAATAATTTCGTTTTGCGAGGCAGCTTCATGCTGCTCGTCGTACTGCTCCATCAGCTTGCTCATCTCTTCGGAGCCGGCTGCTTCTTCGGCTGCAGCCGTGGCTTCGGCATCGGCGGGAGAGGAGGGAGCGGCCACTGGCGGCTTCGCTTCCGCAGGAGCTGCGGACGCGGCGGCAGCTGCTTCTAAAGGAGCGGGGGCCAGGGCACTTTCGGGCGCAGCAGGTTCGGGAGCGCTGGCTTGCGCGGTATTCACTTCTTCTGCGGTGCTGCTTTGAATGGGATCTGAATCAGGTGCAGGTGCGGCTGCTGAAGACTGGTTGTCGTGGTCGGATAACATGGTTGTTGGCCTCCGGAAGATAACTTCTATTCTGTCCACCCCGGCTATGCCGGGATAACGCAAAACGTCGATAAGATTCCTTGCGAATTCCCTGACAGGGTTCCAACAAGGAGGTTAACCGCTGAGCGGTCTTTCGGGACAATGCTGCGGGCGTTTCGAGGCGCGCTGCAACCTCAAAAGGATACTCGCCGCGTCCGCTTTGTGTCAATGAAAGCGGTTTTGCCGAATTGGACCCACCTTTAGCTTGAGGACCCTGTGTAAGTGTGATGCAAATGCGAGGGGAAAATTTGGCTAGGCGGGGAATTTTTTCAGTAGGTGGCGGGCGCGGGCGATGGAGCAGCGGTCACCGCCCTTCAGTATTCCCCATGAATGCTCCCAATCGCCGTCGCAGCGTGCGGCATACCATTCTTCGAGTATCGATAAGCCGGTCTTCATTGCGCTAGGCGCGGGCGCGGCCGGCTTGGGTGGATTCGCGGCGGAAATCGGGGGCGGTAATTTCGACGGTGCGGCACATTTCGAAGAGGCGTGAGCGCATGCGGCTGCCAATCCGCTGGTCGAGGGAATCTTCACGGGTGGGCATGACGAGTTTTCCGCTGGGGAGGCGCGTGGCTTCGCCTTCCTGTGCGGGATTGTCGTAATAGTTCGTGGTGATGATGGTGGTGCGGCGCTCGTTGTAGCGGGCATTGAGGACGATGCCGACGATGTCGCGGACCCAATCAGAGGGTTTACTGGCGCCTAGATCATCGAGGACAAGAATTTCTACTGTGCGGATGGGTTCGAGGATGCCCATTTCGGTGGATTCGCTGGCGGGGTTGTAGCTGGCCTGGATTTCTTTGAGGAGTTCGCGGTAGTCGCAGAAAAGGCCGGCGTGGCCGCGGCGAATTAGTTCTTTGAGGGCGGCGACGGCGAGATGGGTTTTGCCGACGCCTGACGGGCCCATGAGCAGGAGGCCTTTTTCGGCGGCTCCGGGGTAATCGCGGACGAAGCCCTGGGAGAGGAGCTTGGCTTTTTTCAGCGAATCGGTTTGTTGGGGAGTGGCGCCCACGTCTGTGCTGTAGCTTTCAAAATCGCAATGTTCGTAGCGCTTGGGGATGTGGGCGCGTTCGATGACGCGCTCGGCACGGTCTTGCATGCCGCAGTCGCAGGCGACGGCTACTTTGCCAGCGGCACCATCGGGGCGCGGGACGAGCTTCCAGCCGGTTCCTTTGCATCGCAGGCAATTTTCAAGAGCCATGCGCACAGCATACGTTTGCGGGGGTGGAACGGCAAGGTGGGGACTGTGGGAATCAGCGGAAAAAACAAAAGTCGAGAAAAGATAACGCAGAGGCGCAGAGTTAACAGAGATTTCGCAGAGAAACATGGCATGATCAAAAATCCAGGAGCGCTTACGGAATCGTTGCTTATCATCACGGGTTCGATGGGGGCAGGCAAGACAAGCGTCCTGGGCGAAGCTTCGGACATCCTTGCGCTGCGCCACATTGCCCATGCGGCTATCGACTTGGACGCGCTTGGGGTCGGTCATCTTCCGTCCGCATCCGCCAACGACGGAGTGATGTACCGCAACCTTCAGTCCGTCTGCGAGAACTATGCTTCCCTCGGTGTAAGGAGGCTCTTGCTGGCGCGCGCGGTGGAAAATCATGCCGAACTGGAGTTGTGCCGCAGCGCGGCTTCCGCCAAAGGCGTAGTCGTATGCCGTCTAACTGCCAGCGTTGGCACGATGGAGCAACGCATCAAGGGGCGCGAATCGGGCCTATCGCAGCGCGAATATGTTACGCGCGTGACGAAATTGAACAACATCCTTGACCGTGCGCGATTGGAGGATTTCACCGTCTTGAATGAGAATCGCCCTCTAAGCGAAGTTGCATACGAAATGCTGCTGAAGGCTGGATGGATTTCGGAGGGACCCACCGGCAACCTCGAAAAACTGTAGAAGACGGAGTCAGGAAGTGCGGGAGAGGCGCGGGGTGGCGCGGACGATGGCGTGGCCCGGTACTTTATCTGGCGAGCGCAGGGAAGCGACGCGGGAGAGTTCTTGTTGGACGACGGTGGCGAATTCGGTCATTTGACGTTCCATCTCGACCATTTTTTCGCGCATATTCAAAATGATTTCGATGCCGGCGAGGTTGACGCCCATGTCGCGGGCGAGGGTGAGGATTACGTCGAGGCGTTCGAGATCGGAATCCGTGTAGAGGCGCGTGTTGCCTTGGGAGCGCGAGGGCTTGAGGAGGCCGACGCGCTCGTACAAGCGCAGCGTTTGCGGGTGGAGTTTGTAGAGTTCCGCTACGGCGCTGATCATGTAGCCGGCTTTGGCCCGTTTTCTGGCGCGTGGTGGCATTGTTGTTCGCTCTATCTGAAGGGCACGATATATCGTGCCCCTACACTCCAGCTTTGCTGAATAAATCTTTGCGCGGATCTTCCGGCGCGATGGTTTCCAGTTCTTTCATCAGGTTGCGAACGCGCTCGTCCGTTGGTTGCGGCACGATCACCTGGATTTCGACGTATTGATCGCCGCGCGCGCCGCTTCTCGCGCTGGGTACTCCTTTTTCTTTGAGGCGAAGCGTTTTGCCGCTGTTCGTTGCTGGAGGAATGCGCACCAGCGCACGGCCATCGATCGTGGGGACTTCAACTTTTGCACCTAGAGTGGCTTCGCTTACGGTCACCGGAACTTTTGTGTACAGATCATCGCCGCGGCGTTCGAAAAAGGCGTGCGGCTTAACGTCCACGCGCAGATATAAATCGCCTGGAGGCGCGCCCATCGTGCCGGCGTTGCCTTTGCCGGGCACGCGCACGCGCGAGCCGCTGGCTACACCTGCGGGAATGCGCACATCGATCGTTTCGGTGCGGCGCAGACGGCCCTCGCCGCTGCACGTCGGGCAAACTTTGCGGATTTTGCCGGTGCCCCCGCAGCGCGTGCAGGGGACGTTGAATTTCATTTTGCCGGCGGCTTGTTGGATGGTGCCTGAGCCGTGGCAGGTGGGGCAGGTTTGCGCGGAGCCGATGGCGCCAGTGCCGTGGCATGTGTCGCAAGTATCGAGACGCGTGATCGTGAGTTTCTTCACGGCGCCGCGGACGGCATCCCAAAAATCAATTTCGATCTGATACTCGAGGTCGCCGCCGGGTTCTTGCTGCGGTTCTTCGCCGCCGCCTCGCCCGCCTCGGAAAAACTGGCTGAAGAGATCGCGGAAGCTGCCTCCGCCGCCTTGGGCGCCTGAGCCGCCGCCAAAGTCAAAGCCGCCGAAGTCGAAATTTACGCCTTCGCTGTCGGCTTCGTGTCCACCGCCTCCGCCGGGACCGCCGGCAGGAATGTTGTCGCTGTAGAATCCGTACTGGTCGTACATCTGGCGTTTTTTTGAGTCGGAGAGGACGTCGTAGGCTTCTTGCAGTTGCTTGAATTTTTCTTCGGAGGATTTGTCGCCGGGATTCAGGTCGGGATGGTATTTGCGCGCGAGCTTGCGAAAAGCCGTGCGAATATCCTTCGCGGTAGCTTTTTTCGCGACCCCTAAAAGTTCGTAATAATCTTGTTTTGCGGTTGTGGCCATGGAAACCAGTTAACAGTCGACAGTCAAAAGTTCAAGAGCATAGCTTCGGCAAAGTGCAGTAAAGCAAGAAGGGCGGGGCAAGCCCCGCCCCTACAGGTTGCTTTAGTTAGGGCGCTTGGTTTCGTCGACGTCGACGTATTCGGCGTCGATCACATCGCCAGGCTTTTTGTCCTGCGTGGTGCTTGAGCCCGAGCCGGGAGCGCCGCTGGCTCCAGCGCCTGCGCTGGCACCGGCAGCTTGTTCCGCGCCCGGCTTCGCTTCATTCGCCTTGTAGAGAATCTCGGCGATCTTGTGCAGAGACTTCTCGAGGTTTTCCGTGGCGGAGCGCAAGCGAGCCGTGCCGCCCTCGGCGATGGCTTTCTTGGCTTCTTCGATGGCGTCTTCGGCCGCTTTAACGTCCGATTCGGCAATCTTCTCGCGGTTCTCGCGGACCATCTTCTCCGCCTGGTACATGATGCCGTCGAGGCGGTTGCGCGATTCGACTTCTTCCATGCGGCGGCGATCGTCTTCGGAGTGGGATTCGGCCTCGGCACGCATCTTCTCGGCTTCTTCCTTGGTCAGACCGCTGGAAGCAGTGATGGTGATCTTCTGCTCCTTGTTGGTGGCCTTGTCCTTGGCGCTGACGTTCAAAATACCGTTGGCGTCGATGTCAAAGGTCACTTCGATTTGCGGAGTGCCGCGTGGCGCCGGCGGAATGCCATCCAGCTTGAATTTGCCAAGCGAACGGTTGTCCGAAGCGAACTTGCGTTCGCCTTGAAGAACCTGGATTTCCACGCCAGGCTGATTGTCCGCCGCGGTCGAGTACGTTTCGACTTTGCGGGTCGGGATCGTGGTGTTGCGCGGGATCTGCACGGTCATCACGCCGCCGAGCGTTTCGACGCCCAGTGAAAGTGGCGTCACGTCCAGCAACAGGATGTCCTTTACTTCGCCCCCGAGTACCGCGCCTTGAATCGCAGCGCCGACCGCAACGACTTCATCGGGGTTCACGCCCTTGTGCAGCTCTTTTTCGCCGAAGAACGTGCGGACGAGCGATTGTACTTTGGGAATACGCGTCGAGCCGCCAACCATCACGACTTCCTGAATGTCGTTGGGCGACATTTTCGCGTCTTCGAGCGCTTGCCTTACCGGCTTCATGGAGCGTTCGAGCAGGTCGTTCATCAATTGCTCGAGGCGCGTGCGCGTCAGCTTTTGCTGCATGTGGATCGGGCCGTTCGCGCCCGCCGTGATGAAGGGCAGGTTGATCTCCGTCTCCATCATTTGCGAGAGTTCGATCTTGGCCTTTTCCGCGGCTTCCTTCAGGCGTTGCAGCGCCATTTTGTCTTTGCCGAGGTCGATGCTGTTCTCTTTCTTGAATTCGTCAATCAACCAGTCCACGATGCGCTGGTCGATGTCGTCCCCGCCAAGGTGCGTGTCACCGTTGGTGGACTTCACTTCGACGACGCCACTGCCGACTTCGAGGACGGAAATATCGAATGTGCCGCCGCCGAGGTCGTAAACTGCGATGGTCTCGTCGCTCTTCTTGTCCAAGCCGTAGGCCAACGCGGCTGCGGTGGGCTCGTTGATGATACGGACGACTTCGAGGCCGGCAATTTCGCCTGCTTGCTTGGTCGCCTGGCGCTGCGCGTCGTTGAAGTACGCGGGCACCGTGATGACGGCCTTGCTGACTTTCTCACCGAGAAAATCTTCCGCGGCGGACTTCAGTTTGCCGAGGATCATCGCGGAAATCTGCGGCGGGCTATAAATCTTGCCGAAAATGTCCACACGCGCATCATCGTGCTCACCCTTGACGACTTTGTAGGGGATGCGCTTCATCTCATCGCCGACTTCATCGTAGCGGCGGCCCATAAAGCGCTTGATCGAATACACCGTGTTCTCGGGATTCGTCACGGCCTGGCGCTTGGCTACTTGTCCCACGAGGCGCTCTCCGCCTTTGGTGATGGCAACCACCGACGGGGTGGTGCGTGCGCCTTCCTGGTTGGGGATGACCACCGGTTCGCCGCCTTGCATGACGGCTACGACCGAGTTGGTGGTCCCCAGGTCAATTCCAATAATCTTGCTCATCTTCTTTTACTTCCTTTCGGGGTATGTACCTTTCGGGCCTCTGGCTTACGGAACCCGTCTGCGTCACGGGCCGCCCGAAAGCCGAAGAGAGTGGGGCGGGCCGAGGTCCATGGCGTGCTCCCTGGTCCCAAATCGAGGGCTAGTATATAACTTGAGTGTGTCTTTGTCAAGTTTTTCTTTGATCTTAGTTAATGGCATTGTTTTCAGTATTTTACGGAAAACAAGGCCTCTCGCTTTGGCCTGCCCATCTGATGCTTTGCACTGGGGCGCGGATGCCCTGGAAACGGGGCTTGGCCCTTGAGGGCTTAAAGACGGGAAACCTGTGATAATCTGAGCCAGAGATTGCATCTCAACATGTTGAAGGCGTTTTGTTGGAGGTTCGTGTGAGTCGTCGCGCTGTGATTGCTATCGCCGTGGTCCTTACCTTGATCGGTGGGCGTCTTCTGATTAGCCGGGGGATTCACCCCGTTGCAGCCGCGCATTACGGTGGCGAATCGCGTGGCGCTGCTCCCATGTCTTCGGTGCCGAGCCCGAGCAACGAAGCTTCTGTTGCGGCTTCGCCTGACTTGGCGCATGAGGCTGGGAGCGTGGCGGCGCCGTCATCGGCGGCTCAGTCGGGCGGCGGCGTGACCGACGTCGATCCGCATAAAGCGTTCGGCTCGAAGAATGCGCCGGTCGTGATGGAAGTGTTCAGTGATTTCCAGTGTCCGGCGTGCAAGACGCTTTTCCTGACGACCAACCGGCAGCTCATGGACAATTACGTCAGCACCGGCAAGGTGTACCTGGTCCATCGGGATTTTCCGCTGCCGATGCACGCGTATTCTCGCGTGGCGGCGCGCTACGCCCGGGCCGCCGCTGAGATCGGGAAGATCGAACCGGCGGAGAAGGCACTCTTTGAGAATCAGGACAAGTGGGAGCAGACCGGGGACGTGGATGGGACGCTGGCCGCTGTGCTCAGCTCCGCGGAGATGACCAAGGTTCGCGCTCTGGTTAAAGGAGGAACGTTGGAGCCTCTTATCGATAAGGACGTGCAACTAGGTCAGATGTACCGCGTGAGCCAGACGCCGACGACGGTTTTCCATTCCAAAGGCCAAACGTATCCGTATTCCAGCGCGATGAGTTACGATATTTTGCATCAATTTCTGGATCAGCTGCTGAGCCAGAAGTAGCATTAGTTACGAACTAGAAGCGCCGCGGACAGGAAATTCCAGAGAAAGCAAGGGATGATGCAATCGAGCCCAGTCAATCTAAGGCGCGCGGTCATCTGGATCGGACGACTGCTTCTCGGTGGCATCTTTATTTACGCAGGCTACTCGAAGATTTTCCTTCCTAACACGAATCTGTGGCCCTACTTGTTTTTGAAGTTTTCCGTATCCTTGAACCTCTCGAATTTCGCGACTCAGGTGGAAGCGTTCAAGATGCTGCCGGCCTGGGCCGTGCAGTTTGTGGCGCATACCTTGCCTTTTGCGGAGATCCTGCTGGGGCTGCTGGTGTTGATCGGTTGGCGGCTGCGCATATGGTCCTCGCTTCTGACAGTGTTGATGCTGGGGTTCACGTTTGCGGTCTTGCGCGCGTTTATTTTGCACATGGACATCAATTGCGGCTGCTTCGCGACTCCGCAACCAGTCAATCTGCAGAAGATACTGGAAGACGCGGCACTGTCCGGGCTTGCGGTACTTATGACGGTTTTTGCGTTCATCGAAGCGCGTCAGCCGCATCCGTGGGCTGCTCCAGAGACGGCGAGCGCTCAGGTTCAGGCCGAGTAACGCTGAAGAAGTCCTTCTTGTAGACTGCACCTATGAAAACTTTGGATCAGTACCTGGAACTTGCCGCGGTTGCGCATGGCCATTTGTGCGCTGGGCAGGTGCTGGGCGTGCGGTTGGCGATGCTGGGGCTGCAAGAACTGGGCATTGAAGACCCCATCGCGGAGCGCAAACGGATTGTTACGTATGTGGAGATCGACAGGTGCGTGACGGATGCCGTGGCGCTGGTGGCGAATTGCCGGCTCGGCAAGCGTGCGCTGAAATTCCGCGACTGGGGCAAAGTGGCGGCGACGTTCGTTGATTTACAGACGGGCCGCGCTGTGCGCATCGCGGCGAAAGAATCCTCGAAGCAAGTGGCGCGCGAAATGTTTCCGGAGATGGCTAAAGATGAAGGCCAGCAAAAGGCCTACGCCACGCTTTCCGACGACGTTCTTTTTGACAAGCAATGGGTGAAAGTCGAAGTGCAACCGGAGGACCTGCCCGGTTTTAAGGGGCCGCGCGTGGTCTGCGCCGAATGCGGCGAAGGCATCAATTTCAAGCGTGAAGTCGTAGTGGATAGCAGAACACTCTGCCGCGCCTGCTCGGGCGAGCGCTATTACGAACAGCTCTAGGGCGAGATGTTCCGCAGAAGCTTCGAGCAGCTCTCGCTTGGCCCCGCGACTCTACTAGACTATTGGAACTACTGGAAGGCGTTGACAGGCTTGCCGTCTACGTCCCCAAGCCAATTCCCGCCAAACACGCACTTGCCCCACGGGCCGGAATCGCAGCACGTCAGATAAGCCTTCATCTTGACCTGCACTGACTTCGGGAATTTCTTGCAGGGATGCGCATCCGTGGAGGGATACATCCACTTAGCGTTGTGATCTGCCGTCACCAGCGCTCCCGTGTAGAGCTTTTGAATGGTTGGGTTCTTCTGCAGGCCACCAGCATACTTCAGGACGTCTTTGTTCGTTCGTCCATCGATCTCTTCGCAAGACTGAACTGTTATGCCGATGATGCGGCCATCTGATGGGAACGCACAATCCGCCGCCAAGTTCGCCGGTATGGCGGCGTTCGAGACAATCAGCACAAACAGCAGGACAACTCTTAGGAGGACGTTTCCATAGCTCATCTCGAGAGACCTCAGTCGACGAATCTAGCAGCCGTGTTAGAACGAAGACCAGCCAATTTCTTGCAAAGCAACGTCCTACCGTCTCACTCAACGGCACTGCTCTTTCTGCGGTAGAATTGTCTTTCGATGCTGAGCCTGCCTCCCATCACACTGCGCCTGCGCGGTTGGAAGTTGATTGACCGCGTGGCGCTGGCGTTTCTGCTGCTATGCGCGATTGCGCTGGGGGCGGCGTGTGGTCTGTTGTTTGTGTATGCCAGCGACTTACCGGAGATTCGGGCGCTGGAGACGTATCGTCCTACCGTTGTCACGGAAGTTTATGCCGATGATGGGCAGCTTGTCGGCAGCTTCGCGCTGCAGCGGCGCATTCTGATGACCTACGAGCAGTGCCCCAAGGTGCTCTACAACGCGGTGACGGCGATCGAGGACCAGCACTTTGAAGAGCATTGGGGCATCGACTTTCCGCGCATCGCCGGAGCCGCTTGGCGAAAGATTTTGCATGGTGGCAAGGCGCAAGGCGCGAGCACCATCAGCATGCAGCTCGCCGGAAACCTGTTTCTTGACCGCAGCGAGATCAGCTTCCGCCGAAAAATGCAGGAGATTCTGCTGGCGCTGCAAATCGAGCGGCGCTATACGAAGCCGCAGATCTTTACCATGTACGCCAACCAGGTGTATCTGGCGCACGGTAACTATGGCTTCGCGGCCGCAGCGCAATTTTATTTTGGCAAATCCGTCAGCGACTTGAAGCTGCAAGAAGCAGCGCTGCTGGCTGGAATGATTCGCGGGCCGATTTATTCGCCGCTGGCTGACCCTGCGCGCGCCCTCTCGCGACGCAACTTGGTTATTCACCGTATGGAAGAAGAAGGGAAGATCAGTCCTTCCGAAGAAGAAGCAGCCAAGAAAACGCCGCTCGGTCTGCACCTGCAATATCCGCGCAACGACCTGGCGCCCTATTTCTTCGAGGAGATTCGCAAGTATCTGGAATCGACTTATGGCACGGAAGCGGTCCACGAGCGGGGCCTTCGCGTCTACACCACGTTGAACATCAAGATGCAGCAAGCCGCCAATCAATCGCTGCGCGACGGTTTGCACAGCTACGACCGCCGCCACGGCTGGCGCGGCGAGCCCGCCAACATTCTGCGCGACAATCTCGGCAAGCTCGATACCTACGAAGACGACGACTGGCGCCATCCCATCGAAAAGGGTTCGTACGTCACCGGCCTTGTGCTTTCGGTGGATGAAAAGTTCGCCACAATCAAGATCGGCTCTTACCGCGCGATTCTTTCGCCGCCGGATTTTGCGTGGACGGGCCGTAAAAAACCGACCGAGCTTCTGAGAGTCGGCGACCTCGCTCAGTTTTCGATTCAAGAGCTGCACGAAGCCACGGCGCGCGTGCAACTCGAGCAGCAGCCCGCCCCGCAGGCCGCTATTCTGGCGATAGACAATTCCACCGGCGAAATCAAAGCCATGGTCGGCGGCTACAGTTTTGAAGATTCCAAGTTCAATCGCGCGACGCAGGCGTACCGGCAAGTGGGCAGCTCGTTCAAGGTCTATCTCTACGCCGACGCCATTGAAAAGGGTTCCTCGCCGTTTGACACGATCGTGGACACGCCGTTCACAACGATCAGCGGCGGCCAGCCGTACTCTCCGCGCAACTATGATGAGCGATTCGAAGGCACCATAACGCTGCGCCGCGCGCTGGCCGGCTCGCGCAACGTCCCCGCCGTCAAGCTTGCGGAAAAAGTCGGCATCAATTCCGTGGTGGACATGACGCGGCGGTTCGGCATCACCACTTCGCTTCCGCCCTATTTGCCGCTGGTTCTTGGAGCGGCGGATATGAAGCTGCTTGAGCACGTCTCCGCCTTCACGGTTTTCCCGAACGACGGCATCCGCATTGACCCGCACATGATTCGCCGCGTCACAAGCTACGACGGCGCGCTGCTCGAAGAGGCGCATCCCGAAGTCCACGACGTGATCTCGCCCGAAGTCGCGCGGACGATGACGGCTATGCTCGAAGAAGTCATTCAGTTCGGCACGGGCGTTCAGGCCAAAGCGCTCGGCCGCCCCGCCGCCGGGAAGACTGGCACGACGCAGGACTACACCGATGCCTGGTTCATGGGCTTTACCCCGCAGCTCACCTGCGGCGTATGGGTTGGCTTCGACGACAAACAGATCTCGCTTGGGAAGAAGGAAACCGGCGCGCGCGCGGCTCTGCCCATATGGCTGCAGTTCATGAAGACCGCTCTTGAGGGCCAGCCCGTACTTGATTTCGCCAACGTGATTCCGCTCGAGCAACAAGCGCTGGAGCACAAGGTCAACGTAGACACGCCCGATACCGCGCCTGAAACGGACGAGCCCGCCGCCCCCAAAGAGAAGCCTCCGGTTATAACGCCAACGCCGCCGACCAAAACAACGGCGACACCCGTAACGCCGGCAGTCACTCCCGATTGAGGGCCCGGCACATTCCTCTGTTCCGCTACATTTTTTGAACGATAACGTTCAGAGACGAGCTCTGCCCGTCGCCGAGATTCAGACAGTGTTCTACTGTCCCTGGATAGCACGATATCGCGACACCGGTTGTTCGCTCGAAGACAAAGGTGGTTTTCTCAGAGAGCGATGCAAAGAGATGGAAAGGTTACCGGCGTTGCCGGAACGGATCCCACCCGCGGTTCGGGAGCCGTACCTCTCGGCCAACTTTATCCACGAGCAGCAATTCTGTCTGATGAGTGACTTCGCCGATCGCAGTGAGCGGTAGCCCCTGGAAGGAGCGCGGAAGGCGCTGCAACTTTGTTTGCGGCACGGTGAAGAGCAATTCGTAGTCATCGCCACCATGGAGTGCCAAGGCTTGTGGATCTGTGCCGAGCTTCGCTGAAACCTGATTCGGAAGCCGGACTGCCGGAATCTTAGCCGCATCCACACGGGCTCCAACTCGGCTTGCGGCACACAACCTCGGTAAATCCGTGGAAAGGCCGTCGGAGAGGTCCATCATCGACGAGGCCAAATCTTCTTCGGCCAGCCAGCGGCCCAAAGCCAAGCGTGGTTCCGGGTAGAGATGTTTTCTCAGGAACGGATCGCGCCCGCTGGTCCGTCCTTTGCTCCTGCGGATTTGGCGAAGACCAAGCTCTGCCTCTCCGAGTCGGCCGCTTACAAACAGGCTGTCGCCCGGGCGCGCTCCCGATCGTAAAACCACCTGACCTGTCCGCGCCTCTCCCACCACGGTTACATTGATGAGGATGTCCTTCCGCTGGGTCGTGTCACCGCCAGCTAGGACGCAGTCGAATCGCTTAGACGCCCGCCGCAATCCGCCTAGAAACTCTTCGAGCCAAAGGCCGGCATGCGATGCTGGGAGTGCAAGGCTCAACAGGAAGCAACGTGGCACTGCCCCCATCGCCGCAATGTCGCTCACGGCACGCGCCAGGCATTTCCATCCCACGGCATCTGCGGGGTGCTTGTCCCGGAGAAAGTGGGAGCCTTCCAAAAACCAATCGCAGGTAAGAATCTGGTCGAACTCCTTCCTACCCTTAAAGATTGCGGCATCATCGCCGATTCTTAGACGGACTCCGGCGCCGTGAACCCTTACCTGACCAGCGATCCGCTCAATCTTTTCCAATACGGCGCCTTCGCTTTTTGGCTTGCGATTGGGGGCTATGTGTTTTTCTTTCTTCATAGACGGCGTTGAGTATAGCTCCCGCCACGCTTTTCGCGTGCTTCGCTGAAGGGATTTGCCTCGTGCAGCCCATACTATCGGAGAGGCGTTGCCCCCTGTCCTTTCGGACAGGGGTGGACGGTTTCTCACACCCTGTTCTTCGGACCGCAAAATACAGGGTTGACGTCCAACGCTACAAAATTTAGTATGTGCAAGGTCGCGAACCGAGGCTTACGGTTCAGATTTGAAACTCGAAGTGGTTCTCTTCGCGGGCTCCAGGGAATTTAGCCCGCTTTTGACAAGTTAGCAGGCCTGAGGGGCCAAGTACGTGATTACGAGCAAGAACTATACGTTTTATATTGCTACGACGCCTGGCAAGCTCCAAAAGCTTGTGATTCCGTCATACGTCCTGCACAGCCTCGCCGTACTGGCGATCATCGGAGCAGTGACGGTCGTAGCGGCGATTGGTTCTTACTCCCGGATGCTCTGGAAAGTCGGCAACTACAACGCCCTCCGCCACGATCAGGAAACTCTTAAGAAGCAATACCAACAGTTGCAGAGCACGGTCAACGACACCAACCAGCGCCTCGACTCTCTCCAGTCTCTAGCTACCGAAGTGGCCATGACGTATGGCGTGCTTCGCTATCACCCTGCCGCATTCGACACCACTGAGAGCCAAGTGACCCCGGAAGATGCTTTCGACCGCTCCATCGAGCAGTACACCTTTTTGAAGAGGAATGCGGCGGTCATTGCCGTTTCTTCGAGCGGCATGCAGCTTATGCCGGCGATGAGTTTTGCCGACTCCACGTACACGCCTTCGATCTGGCCGGTGATGGGGCATATCACTGACGCGTTTGGCGAGCGGCTGGATCCGTTCAGTGGTGAAGGCGCGTTCCACACCGGCGTTGATGTGGCCTCGGATTACGGCGCGCCCGTTCACGCCACAGCTGATGGCATTGTGACCATTGCGGAAAATCACTCCGGCTACGGACGCCTGGTTGTGCTCGACCATGGATTCGGGATCAGCACCTGGTACGCACATCTCTCTTCCTTCTCAGCGGTGCCGGGAACACGAATTAAGCGTGGTGAAGTCATCGGATACACCGGTATCAGCGGGCGCTCCACCGGCCCGCACGTCCATTACGAAGTCCGAGTGAACAATGCGCCGGTCAATCCCTGGCGTTACATGAAGGGAACTACCCTAGGAGATTAGCCTGAGTCTCAAGTATCCCTGAACTTAGCGTGCCCCAGCCTTATGGGGCTTTTTTTTCACTCTATCAATTCCGGATGGTGTTCTTGTTTGGTTGGGGTTTGCTTTGAGGAACCGCCGGCGCAATCGGCATGGCTGTGCGAGCGGTCTCCAGTAACTTAGGAGTCAAATCAAACATCACCCGCACGGACTTTGTTTCGCCTCGATCAATCTGCGAGACGTCTGCGCTTTTCAGCATCTCCAGATAGGATTCACGGGCCTCAGGCTGCAGCTCTTGGCGCACCTTCCGGTCGCTAAGTCCGGCCTGCGCAAGGACGAGCAACCCGTTGATCACTTCGGATAATTGACGGGTGGGCGCATCGGCGCCGCCTTCGCCTTCGAGCACGACCCGCAGGTGGTCGGCTTCCGGCTTTCCCGCGAAGGTGATCCACTGAAGTTGGTCGATGAGGGCGGTGAGTTGCGGCGACTGCATTCCTCCTGGAGCTTGCGCGCTTAAAGCCGAGCCAGCAGTGGCATCCTGACGTACGACAGCAAAGAGAGGGGATCCGCCAAGGCGCCGGAATCGCTCACGCCAGGCCAGCGAATCGGAGTCGGCGTGCAGTGGAGATAACAAGGCATCGAGGTTCGCGCCGTTGGTGAGCGCGATGCGGTCTTTGCGCAAGAACGTGAAAGTGATTCGTCTCGTGCTGCCGCTCAGTGGCACGGAGAAAATCTCTCTACCACTGCGATTTTCGGTGTTTCCTGTTTGCGAGGCGTACGCGGAGATTTTTTTTTGGTCGAAGCGCCCATCGGCCACCGCAAAAAGAGTTGTCTCCTGGCTGTGCTTCAGCAGCGCAATGCTCGCGCGGTTCAGATCGCTTTCGTAATTGAATCCGGTGGATTGCAGAAACTGAGCGTAGTCGGCGTCTGCCTTCGTCTGCGGCGCCCATTTGTAGAACTCAGCAAGAAATGGGGATTGCCTCAAAGCGTCGAGGTCGATGTAGAGCACCGCGCTGGCATCCGCGGGCATTTGCGCGAGCAAATCGTTTCGCGTGCTATCTTCAGAGGCTCGCCAGCGCCGATAGCCGTAGAGCGCAATCGCCCCTACCAGAATTGCAACCAGGATGGTCCCGGCAAGACGTCGCTTATTCATCCGACAGGCCCAACTCCCTGTTATTTCGTCTATTGCCGATTATCGCGTTTCTAACCGAAAGACTGAGCCGGGAACCGGGCACATTATTGAGATAAAACGTGGCCAGCGGAAATCCCCAAGCCGGCGTCGCGCGAAAACCCGGGGTTCATGCTAAACTATAGAGTAGTCGAAAGATAGAGTCGCTAGGAGTGCGACACAGGGAAATGGGTTTTCCACAGACTTGGTCCCAGACGTGCTCCAAATTTCGGACACCCCCTTGCAATTTACCTGCCCGTTCTGCTATTATTACTCGGTTTGAGCGACGCTGGCGTAGCTCAGCTGGTAGAGCATCTGATTTGTAATCAGAGGGTCGGGGGTTCAATTCCCTCCGCCAGCTCCACCAGGATTTAGTAGGGGAGTGAGGCGGAGCAAATCCTTGCAGGAAAAATAAACGGGCTGGTGTCTTCTGACACGAGTCCTTTTTGTGTTTTCGGTTTGCGCCGCGAGGGTTTGCTTGAAAAAGTTTTGGGGGACAAGCAGTTAGCGTCCTTTTGTTTTCGCGGGACGGGTGGGTGAGTGGCTAAAACCAGCAGACTGTAAATCTGCCGCTCCTTGCGGGCTACGAAGGTTCGAATCCTTCCCCGTCCACCAGTCGCTCGCTGTTCGATTCGGTCGATCCCGTGGGTGATCGTCCGTGATCAGGAAACCGCAGGGCAATCGCACTAAGCGATGTTCGAGCGAGGACCAATTCGCGGCACAGGCGCTGCTCGGGAATAGTGCGCCAAGAACGGCTGATTTTGAGGGAACACGGGTTGGGCCTGGGTAGCTCAGTTGGTAGAGCGCGTCCTTGGTAAGGACGAGGTCACCGGTTCAATCCCGGTCCCAGGCTCCAGAATTAGAAAGTCGCAGTGGGGGAAAGTTCGCGGTAAACGGGCGGGGGTAACTCAACGGTAGAGTCTCACTCTTCCAAGGTGATGGTTGCGGGTTCAAATCCCGTCCCCCGCTCCAGATTCAAATGCAGTGAATGATTTGGCAAAAGAGAAGACTTAACGCAGAGGGCAGAGGAAAATGGCGAAGGAGAAATTCGAGCGCAGCAAGCCGCATTGCAACATCGGGACGATTGGTCACATTGACCATGGCAAGACGACGTTGACGGCGGCGATTACGAAGGTACTTTCGAAGCACAACCCGAAAGTGCAGTTCCGGGCGTTTGATTCGATTGACAACGCACCAGAAGAGCGCGAGCGCGGCATCACGATTGCCGTTTCGCACGTGGAATACGAGACGCCGAACCGGCACTACGCGCACATGGATTGCCCGGGCCATGCGGACTACATCAAGAACATGATCACCGGCGCGGCGCAGATGGATGGAGCGATTCTGGTGGTGGCGGCGACGGACGGGCCGATGCCGCAAACGCGCGAACACATTCTCTTGGCGCGGCAAGTCGGCGTGCCTGCCATCGTGGTGTTTTTGAACAAGTGCGACATGGTGGAAGACGCGGAACTTTTGGAACTCGTTGAACTGGAAGTGCGCGAGTTGCTGAAGAGCTATCAATTTCCCGGCGACACGATTGCGGTCGTAAAGGGATCGGCTTTGCAAGCGCTGAACGGCGACGCCAAGTGGGAGAAGTCGATCGACGAGCTGATGGAAGCGGTGGACAAGAACGTGCCGCAACCGGTGCGCGAGATTGACAAGCCGTTTGCGATGCCAATTGAAGATATTTTTTCGATTTCGGGCCGCGGCACGGTGGTTACGGGCCGCGTCGAGCGCGGCAAAGTGAAGGTTGGCGAAGAAATCGAGATCGTGGGCTTCCGTCCGACGCAGAAGAAAGTTGTGACGGGCGTGGAAATGTTCCGCAAGTTGCTGGACGAAGGTCTTGCCGGCGACAACGTTGGATTGCTGTTGCGCGGCACGGAAAAAGACGATGTGGAGCGCGGACAGGTGGTTTGCAAGCCGGGCTCGATCACGCCGCACACAAAGTTCAAAGCGGAAGCATACGTACTGACGAAGGAAGAAGGCGGGCGGCACACACCGTTTTTCACGGGCTACCGGCCGCAATTCTACTTCCGCACGACGGACGTGACGGGCGACGTGAAGCTGCCGACAGGCGTCGAGATGGTGATGCCTGGCGACAACGTGAGCTGCGAAGTAACGCTGATCACGCCAGTAGCTCTCGAGAAGGGCTTGCGGTTCGCAATTCGCGAAGGCGGCCACACGGTCGGCGCCGGCGCCGTAACGGAAATCATCGAGTAACGCTTTTCCCCTCGCGAATAGAGGGCTGGGTCAAAGAAGGAATTAGATCATGCGAGAAATCATCACGTTGCAGTGCGGCGATTGCAAAAACCGCAACTATACGACGACCAAGAACAAGAAGAAGCATTCCGAACGCGTCGAAACTCGGAAGTTTTGCAATACGTGCCGCAAGCACACTGGGCACAAAGAAGTTAAGTAGTTTTCCGTTTTGGAGCGGGCATCGGGCGGAGCGGTTTTGGGTTTTAGGGGAGTCGTCCAACGGTTAGGACTCCGGTCTCCAAAACCGGGTATGGGGGTTCGAGTCCCTCCTCCCCTGCCAGAGATTCAGGAACAGGCGGCAGCGCCTGTTGAGTGAAGAGGACGAATGGCCACGCAGGCGGTCAAAGTGAAGAACGAAGAGTCGCAAGGCAACGCAATTACCGGGGCGGCGGCAGGCATCGGTCAGAAGGTGACCGGCACTGTTTCGGACACGCGCGAGTTTCTGCACGACGTTCGCGTGGAAATGAAGCAGGTGACCTGGCCTAGCCGAGAAGATGTCGTTTCGACGACCGGAGTGGTTATCGCCACCGTGTTCTTCTTCGGTGTCTTTCTGGCGATTGTGGATTGGCTGGTGCAGATGGGCGTGGCGCGAGTGTTCAAAATTTTCGGTGTTTGAGGGGACTCAGAACTTGACGGCAATGCAGTGGTACATCATCCATACGTATTCGGGCTTTGAGAAGAAAGTCAAAGAAAGCCTAGAGAGCCGCGTGTCCGCATTCAGTTTGCAGGACAAGATTGGCCGCGTGCTGATCCCGATGGAAGACGTCGTGGAGATGCGCGGCGGCAAAAAAGTGGTTTCCTCGCGGATGACATATCCGGGCTACGTGCTGGTGGAGATGGACCTGGACGAAAACACGTGGCACATCGTGCGCTCAACGCCGCGCGTGACCGGCTTTGTCGGCTCAGCCACGGCCCCATCGCCGCTGTCCGAAACGGAAGTCGACGCCATCATCAACCGCGTTCACGTTCCGACGGACCGTCCGAAGCCGAAAGTCGTCTTCGAGCGCAACGAGCAAGTGCGCATCGTCGACGGCCCGTTCGCAAATTTCAACGGCACGGTCGAAGAGATCGACAACGATCACAGCCGGCTGAAGGTTTCCGTCACGATTTTTGGCCGCTCGACGCCGGTGGAACTGGATTTCGCAAGCGTCGAAAAGCTGGGTTAAACCGCGCCGCAGTTGCAGGGCACGTAAAAAGAGATTGAGGCAGGGACATGGCTAAGAAAGTACAGACAACCATCAAATTGCAGTTGCCCGCGGGCAAAGCGACTCCGGCGCCGCCAGTCGGTACGGCGCTTGGTCCGCATGGCTTGAATATCATGGATTTTTGCAAGCAGTTCAACGCCAAGACAGCGAAGGAACCGGACGGAATGATCTTCCCCGTGCTCGTGACGGTCTATACCGACCGCACTTTCACGTTCATTCTGAAGACTCCGCCGGCTTCGATTCTGTTGCTTCGCGCAGCGGGCATCGTCAAAGGCTCGGCCGAACCGAACCGTAACAAAGTCGGCAAAGTCACGAAAAAGCAGGTGCAAGAGATTGCGAAGATCAAGCTTGTCGATCTCAACACCACAAATCTGGACTCCGCGGTTCGCACCGTAATGGGTACGGCGCGCAACATGGGTCTGGAAGTCGTGGAAGCCTAGAAATTCAGGCGCTACGAGGTCGAAGGGGTAAGCGAAATGACGAAGGTAGCAGGCAAACACGTTGAGAACGCGCGCAAGAAGGTCGAAGCGCGCCCGTACAAGCTCGCCGAAGCTAGCGAGTTGATCAAGAAGACGCATCACACGAAGTTCAACGAGACGGTCGAACTCGCCATCAATCTGGGCGTCGACCCCAAGCATTCGGACCAGGTCGTTCGCGGTACAGTGGTTCTTCCGCACGGCCTCGGCAAAGCCGTCCGCGTTTTGGTTATCGCCAGTGGCGAAAAAGTTCGCGAAGCGCAGGAAGCTGGCGCGGACTTCGTCGGTGGCGACGACATGGTCACGAAAATCATGGGCGGCTGGACGGACTACGATGCCGTCATCGCCACGCCGGACATGATGAAGTCCGCCGGCAAACTCGGTAAGGTGCTCGGCCCTCGTGGCCTGATGCCGAATCCGAAGACCGGCACAGTCACATTTGAAGTTGCGAAAGCGATTAAAGAGACCAAGGCCGGCAAAGTGGAGTTTCGCGTCGACAAAGCGGGCATCGTCCATGTCGCCATCGGCAAAATTCAGTTTGACGCCGCGAACCTGGCGGAAAACGGCCACGCCGTCATCGCAGCAGTGATCAAAGCCAAGCCGGCGGCCGCCAAAGGCAAGTACGTAAAGAAAATCACTCTGACCTCGACGATGGGTCCGGGCATCAACATCGATTTGGCTGAATCCGAACTGCTGGCCGCAGCGGCCTAAGGGCAGAGTTTAAGGAAACGGGATTATGAAAAAGCGCAGCGAAAAACAGCAAGACCTCGACAAACTGAAGCTGGAACTGGCCAAGGTCTCGACCGTCATTCTCACGACCTTCCAGGGCATCACCGTCGAAAATGACACCAAACTCCGCCGCGCGGTACAAGCCGCTGGCGGCAAATACCAGGTCGTGAAGAATACCCTCGCGGAGCGCGCCGGGGCCGGCACGCCCGCGGAAAATCTGCTCAAGAATCTGAGCGGCACGAATTCCATTGCTTACACACAGACGGACGCAGTAGCGCTTGCCAAGGCGCTTACGAAAGTCGCCAAAGACGTTCCGGCATTTCAATTCAAGTCCGGACTCGTCGAAGGCCGCGTCATCTCCATCGCCGAGATTCAGCAGCTCGCGAATCTCCCGTCGAAGGAAGAGTTGCTCAGCAAGATCATGTTCCTGCTGAACGCTCCAGCGCAGCGCATCGCCACAACGTTGAACGCGCTGCCGCGCAACCTCGCGGTCACCGTCAACGAAGCGATCAAAGCCAACAAGTTTGGGTCCGGCGGGGCTAGCAGTTCCGAACCGGCTCCTGTACCAGCAGCACCTGCACCAAGCCCTGAAACGGCCCAGTAAATTTATTTTTAATTTTGAGAGGAGAAGCAAAAGTCATGGCGAAAGTGGATACGATTCTGGAAGAAATCAAGGGGCTGACGCTGCTGGAAGCGTCGGACCTCGTGAAAAAGATGGAAGAGACCTTCGGCGTCTCCGCGGCTGCGGCTACAGTTGTGGCGGGTGGCGGCGGAGCGGCGGCGGGCGCGGCCCCGGCGGAAGAGAAGACCGAGTTCACGGTCGTCCTCACTGATGTCGGCGGCAACAAGATCAACGTCATCAAGGCGGTTCGCGAAGTCACGAGCCTCGGCCTCAAAGAAGCCAAGGACCTCGTTGACGGCGCTCCCAAGACCGTCAAGGAAGGCGTCAACAAGGAAGAAGCCGCGACCATCAAGAAGAAGTTTGAAGACGCGGGCGCCAAAGTCGAAATCAAGTAGTTATTTGTTGTACGGGCTTCGAGAGGGGGCGCGGCTGCTGGCATCGGCCAATTTACGGGCTGGAGCAAGCGTGATCCGTCGCGCCAAAGGAACTCACGTACGCAAGTCGAGGCTGGTTATTCTCACAACTCCGCTGGTCCTTTTTGGACCCAATGCAGCCGTGTGCGCGCTGACTTCGGGCAGTTAGCGCTCCACACCGGCTGCATGTTGTTCTCCGTTTTCTCCGCAAGTTGCCCGAATGGGTTCAACCCGAAAGGGAAGAGGTAGACCAAAGCAATGCCAAATACTCATCAGCACGTCAGGGAACGCGAGCGTCTCGATTTCGCGAAAATTCAGGGTTCGATTCAGATTCCAAACCTGATCGAAGTCCAGATGAAGTCCTATCAGCGTTTCTTGCAGATGGACCTCCTGCCGAGCGAGCGCGATGACGGTGGACTGCAGTCCGTGTTCACGTCTGTGTTTCCGATCAAGGATTTCCGCGAAATGTCGCAGCTCGAATTCGTGGACTACTCGATCGGCAACTGGGAGTGCAAGTGCGGCAACTTGAAGGGTCTGCATCACCTGCGCGCCACTTGCCGCAATTGCGGCGCGTCCGTGGTCACCAATCCGTACCAGACCGGCGACGTCATCTGCCACAAGTGCGGCACGTTCAACAAGAACACGCCCACCTTCTGCAACAAGTGCGGCGATCCAGTCGCCATGCAGTTGAAGTACGACGTGAACGAATGCCAGGAGCGCGGCATGACCTATTCCGCGCCTCTGAAAGTCACTATCCGTCTGACCATTTACGACAAGGATCCCGACACCGGCGCGAAAACCATTCGCGATATCAAGGAACAGGAAGTTTTCTACGGCGACATTCCGCTGATGACCGAGAACGGCACGTTCATCATCAACGGTACCGAGCGTGTCATTGTCAGCCAGTTGCATCGCTCGCCCGGCGTCTTCTTCGAGAGCGCCAACAACCGTTCCTACTTCCTCGGCAAGATCATCCCTTACCGCGGATCGTGGGTCGAATTCGAGTACGACACCAAGAACATTCTTTACGTGCGCATCGACCGGAAGCGTAAATTCCTCGGCTCGATCTTTCTGCGCGCGCTGGGAATGAAGTCCAACGAAGAAATCCTGCGCACGTTCTATCAAGTCGAGCGCATCTCGCTCCGCGACAAGGATCTTTTCTGGAACGTTTCGCCCGGTATCGTGGACCGCAAGCTGGCCCACGAAATTCGCAATCCGCGGTCCGAAGAAATCATCGTCGGCGCGCACAAGCGCATCACCGAAAATCTCTTCAAGGAACTCATCAAGGCCAAGATCTCGCAGGTTCGCGCGGCGTTGGTCGACCTCGAAGGCGCCTACAGCGTCGCCGATGTGGTCAATCGCCAGACCGGTGAAGTCCTGCTCGAAGCCAACAAGCCGCTGACGCCCGAACTCTGGCAAGCCTTCGCCGAGGGCGGCATCACGGAAGTCGATGTCTTCTTCCCGGAGCGCGACGACATCGGCCTGGTGCTTTCGCGCACGCTCGATAAGGACGCCATCCGCTCTTCGAAAGAAGCGCTCATCGAAATCTACCGCAAGCTGCGTCCCGGAGACCCTCCGACGCTCGAAACGGCCACCAATCTCTTCCGCGGCATGTTCTTCGATCCGCGCAAGTACGATTTCAGCCGCGTCGGCCGCTTAAAGTTCAACATCAAGATGGGTCTCGACACGCCTCTTGATAACCGCACACTCGATACGCCGGATTTCGTTTCGGCCATCAAGTATCTCTTCAAGCTGCGCAAGAATATCGGCGTGGTCGACGACATCGACCATCTCGGCAACCGCCGCGTCCGCGCGGTCGGCGAACTTCTCGAAAACCAGTTCCGCATCGGCCTCGTCCGCATGGAACGCGCCATCAAGGAAAAGATGAGCGTGTACCAGGAAATGTCCACGGCCATGCCGCACGACCTGGTCAATGCCAAGCCGGTTATGGCCGCCATCCGCGAATTCTTCGGCTCCTCGCAGTTGAGCCAGTTCATGGATCAGACCAACCCGCTCAGCGAAATCACGCACAAGCGCCGTCTTTCGGCTCTTGGACCCGGCGGTCTCTCTCGTGAACGCGCGGGATTCGAAGTCCGCGACGTTCACCCGACGCACTACGGCCGCATCTGCCCGATTGAAACGCCGGAAGGCCCGAACATCGGCCTCATCAGCTCGCTCTCCTGCTTTGCGCGCATCAACGACTACGGCTTCATCGAGTCGCCGTATCGCCGTGTAAAAGGTGGGCGCATCATCGACTACGTCCAGATCGTCAACGCCGGCGACAGTGAATTCAAAGCTGGCGAAATCGTCGAGAAAGACAAAGTCGAAGAGCTCAACGAAGAGCTGAAGCGCCGCAAAGTTGTCTACGAGCCGTACTGCTTCTACCTGTCTGCCTGGGAAGAAGACAAGTACGTCGTGGCTCAGGCCAACGTTTCGCTCGATGAGCGTCTGAAGATCACTACCGAACTCGTCAACTGCCGGCAAGCCGGCAACTTCGTGCTCAAGAGCCGCGACGAAGTCGACTACGTCGACGTTTCGCCGAAGCAGCTCGTCTCCGTAGCTGCCAGCTTGATTCCGTTCCTCGAGAACGACGACGCCAACCGCGCGCTCATGGGTTCCAACATGCAGCGCCAGGCGGTCCCGTTGATCCGTGGGGAAGCTCCGCTCGTCGGCACCGGCATGGAGCGCGTCACCGCGCGCGATTCCGGCGCAGTCGTGCTTTGCAAGCGCGAAGGCATTGTCGATCAGGTTGACTCGGAGCGCATCATCGTGCGCGTCGAATCCGATCACTCTGGCGTGCTCAGCCGCGAAGTGGGCGCGGACATCTATCAGCTCATCAAGTTCAAGCGCTCCAACCAGAACACTTGCATCAGCCAGAAGCCGTTCGTTCGCGTCGGCGATCGCGTCAAGAAGGGCCAGGTCCTTGCCGACGGTCCTTGCACGGAACGCGGCGAACTCGCTCTTGGCCGTAACGTGCTCGTGGCTTTCGTGCCCTGGCGCGGCTACAACTTCGAAGACGCCATCCTCGTCAGCGAAAAGCTGGTGAAGGACGACTACTACACTTCGATTCACATCGAGGAGTACGAAATCGAAGCGCGCGACACCAAGCTTGGTCCCGAGGAAGTCACTCGCGACATTCCCAACATCAGCGAATCTTTCCTTCGCAACCTGGATGAAAGCGGCGTCATTCGTATCGGCGCCGTCATCAAGCCAGGCGACATTCTGGTCGGCAAAGTCACGCCCAAGGGCGAAACCACGCTCACGCCGGAAGAAAAGCTCCTCCGCGCCATCTTCGGCGAAAAGGCTGGCGATGTTCGCGACGCCTCGCTCTACTGCCCGCCGGGCATTGAGGGCACCATCGTGGACGTCAAGATCTTCACCCGCAAGGGCGGAGAAAAGGACGAGCGCCACAAGGCCATCGAAGCCACGCAAGTCTTCAAGCTGGAAAAAAACCTCGCCGACGAAATCCGCATCCTCACGGATGAGCGCCTCAAGCGCCTCTCGGATTTGCTCGGCGGAAAGATTCTCCAGGCCGACTTGCACGACGAAAAGACCAACAAGCGCCTGTTGACCAAGGGCACCGAGCTGACGCGCGACCTGATCGAAAAGATCTCCACGCGCAACCTCAAGCGCCTGAAGCTCAACGAAAAGGATCCTCTCCTCATCGAGAAGATCGAAGAGATCGAGGAGATGACCTCGCGCCAGATCGACGTCCTCCGCAAGATCACCGAGGAGCGCAAGGAAAAGCTCAAGAAGGGTGACGAGCTGCCTCCCGGCGTCATCAAGCTGGTCAAGGTCTATATCGCCATGAAGCGCAAGCTTTCCATCGGCGACAAAATGGCCGGACGACACGGCAACAAGGGCGTCATCGCCCGCATCGTGCCGCAGGAAGATATGCCTAGCCTTCCCGATGGCACCCCGGTCGAAATCGTTTTGAATCCTCTCGGCGTTCCTTCGCGTATGAACGTCGGACAGGTTCTCGAGACGCACCTCGGTTGGGCTTCCAAGGAGCTCGGCAACAGCCTCAAGCGTTTGCTGAGCAAGGAAGTGAAGGCCGAAGCTTTGCGCCGCTGGTTCCGCGAAGTCTTCTCCGACACCACCGTTTGGAAGACGCTTGCCAAGCTGAGCGACGACGAATTGCTCGACTACGCCGAAGGTTTCAAGGAAGGCATTCCCTTCGCCACGCCGGTTTTCGACGGCGCGCGCGAACCGGAAATCCGCCACTTGCTCGAAGTCGCTGGTTTGCCGCACGCAGGCAAGATCAACCTCTTCGACGGCATGACCGGTGAGCAGTTCGATCAGCCAGTCACGGTCGGCTACATCTACATGCTCAAGCTATCGCATCTCGTCGACGACAAGATTCACGCGCGTTCGATCGGTCCGTACTCGCTCATCACCCAGCAGCCGCTCGGTGGTAAGGCGCAGTTCGGCGGCCAGCGCTTCGGCGAAATGGAAGTCTGGGCGCTCGAAGCATACGGTGCCGCGCACATCCTGCAAGAGCTGCTCACGGCGAAGTCCGACGACGTTTATGGTCGCGCGAAAATCTACGAGGCCATCGTCAAGGGCGAGCCGGGTATCGAGCCTGGTGTGCCCGAGTCGTTCAACGTGCTCGTTCGCGAGTTGCAGTCTCTCTGCTTGGACGTCGAACTAATGAAGCGCCAGAAGCCGCCAGCGGAAAAGGCAGCCGACTGAGTTGAAATCACGCTTGTAGGGGAGGGGCTTGCCCCTCCCTTGCAGGCCCGCCTTCGTGAGTTAGCAAGTTTCGTTTTTTGGGTTCTCAGCCGGTCCGGTGCAAAACATCGGATCGCGTCCCCGGTGAAAGCCGGGGAGGGAGGAAACAACCTTGTATCGCAGCAGCCCTTATGATCGCGCCAGTTTGATCGCCGATTTCGATTCCATTCGAATCAGCTTGGCGAGTCCGGAAAAAATCCGTTCCTGGTCCCACGGCGAAGTCACCAAGCCGGAGACCATCAACTACCGCACCTTTAAGCCCGAACGCGACGGCCTTTTCTGCGCCAAAATCTTTGGCCCCGTCACCGATTGGGAATGCCTGTGCGGCAAGTACAAGCGGATGAAGCATCGCGGCGTTATCTGCGATAAGTGCGGCGTCGAAGTCACGCTGAGCAAAGTTCGCCGCGAACGTCTCGGCCACATCGAGCTGGCTTCGCCCTGTTCCCACGTCTGGTTCTTCAAGGGCCTGCCCAGCCGTATCGGCTACTTGTTGGACATTTCCATGCGTGACCTCGAGCGCATCCTCTATTTCGAAGCCTTCGTAGTCGTCGATGCCGGCGAAGTCGCCGTCCTTCGCGAGCGCGAAGTCCTGCTCGAAGACAAGTACCGCGAACTGCAGAAGGAATATCCCGGCCAGTTCACCGCCAAGATGGGCGCCGAAGCCATCAAGGAACTTCTCCGCCGCGTCGAAGTGGATAAGCTCTCCGAAGAGCTCCGCGAGAAGATGAAGGCCGATCCTTCACTTCAGAAGCGCATCAAGTTCGCCAAGCGCCTGAAGGTTCTCGAAGCTTTCCGCAAGAGCGGCAACAAGCCCGAGTGGATGATTCTCGACGTAATTCCGGTTCTTCCGCCGGAACTGCGCCCGCTTGTGCCTCTCGACGGCGGCCGCTTTGCTACATCCGATCTCAACGATCTCTATCGTCGCGTCATCAATCGCAACAACCGTCTCAAGAAGCTCATGGAGCTTCGTGCACCGGACGTCATCGTCCGCAACGAAAAGCGCATGCTCCAAGAAGCCGTTGACGCGCTCTTTGACAACGGCCGCCGCGGCCGCGTTCTGCGCGGCACCAACAACCGTCCGCTCAAATCCCTCAGCGATACGCTAAAGGGCAAGCAGGGCCGCTTCCGCCAGAACCTTCTCGGCAAGCGCGTCGACTACTCCGGCCGTTCCGTCATCGTGGTCGGTCCGGAACTGAAACTCAACCAGTGCGGTCTGCCCAAGAAGATGGCGCTCGAGCTTTTCAAGCCCTTCATCTATCACAAGCTCGAAGCCCAAGGGCACTGCACCACCATCAAGCAAGCCAAGGAAATGGTCGAGCAGCAAGAGCCGGTGGTCTGGGACATTCTCGAGGACGTCATCCGCGAACATCCCGTCCTTCTCAACCGCGCTCCGACGCTTCACCGACTCGGCATTCAGGCGTTCGAACCGGTCCTCGTCGAAGGCAAAGCCATCCGCATTCACCCGCTCGTCTGCACCGCGTTCAACGCGGACTTCGACGGCGACCAGATGGCCGTGCACATTCCGCTTTCGCCGGAATCCCAAGTCGAAGCCTCTGTGCTCATGCTCAGCTCGCGCAACATTCTGTCGCCAGCGCACGGTTTGCCTCTCGCCGTTCCTTCGCAGGACATGGTTCTCGGTATCTATTACTTGACCAAGTCCAAGCCCGGCGCCAAGGGCGAAGGCCGCGTCTTCGGTCAATCCGATGAAGTCGTCCTCGCGCTCGAAGCCGGTGAAGTTGAGCTCCTCACTCCGATCCGCCTCCGTTATAGCGGCGAAGTGATCGACCTTACCACCGCCTACGACGATCAGGACGTGCCGCACACCGAGCCCGTCAAGATGGAGCGCCAGTTCATCCAGACCACCGTCGGCCGCGTCATTTTCAATTCGCACTTGCCAGCGAGGTTCCCCTTCGTCAACGGCCTTCTCAAAAAGAAGGGCGTTCAGCAGCTCGTCTATTACGCCTACTTGCGCTACGGCCTCGCGGACACCGTCGTTCTGCTCGATCACCTGAAGGAGCTCGGCTTCACGTATGCCACGAAGTCCGGCATCTCCATCGGCATCGACGACATGCTCATCCCCAGCGATAAGTACAAGCTCGTCGAAAACGCCGAAAAGGAAGTCGTCAAGGTGCAGCAGCAATACCTCGACGGCGCCATCACCAACGGCGAGCGCTACAACAAGGTCATCGCCATTTGGGGCGACGTCACCGAAAAAGTCGCCGACGAAATGTTCAAAGCCCTCGAGAATCAAGACAAAGAGGGCAACATCAACCCCGTCTATGTCATGGCGGACTCCGGAGCCCGCGGTTCGAAACAGCAGATCCGCCAGCTTTCCGGTATGCGCGGTTTGATGGCCAAGCCTTCGGGCGAAGTTATCGAAACGCCTATCACGTCCAACTTCCGCGAAGGCCTCACCGTGTTGCAGTACTTCATCTCGACGCACGGCGCGCGTAAGGGCTTGGCTGATACGGCGCTCAAGACCGCCGATTCCGGCTACCTCACTCGCCGTCTCGTGGACGTGGCGCAAGACGTCATTATCAACGAGCGCGATTGCGGCACCACCGACGGCATCTTCGTCGAACCCATCATCGAAGCCGGCGTCGAAGTCGAGCCGCTGCGCGACCGCATCGTCGGCCGCGTCTCTCTCGACAAGATCAAGGACTTCGAGGGTTCCATCATCGTCGACGTCAACCAGGAAATCACCGAAGACCTCGCCAACCAGGTGCAAGCTGCCGGTATCGAGCGCGTGCGCATCCGTTCCGTGCTCACTTGCGAATCCCGCCGCGGAGTTTGCGCTCTCTGCTACGGCCGCAACCTCGCCTCCGGGCGCATGGTGGAGCTCGGTGAAGCTGTCGGCGTCATCGCCGCGCAGTCCATCGGCGAGCCCGGCACGCAGTTGACCATGCGTACGTTCCACATCGGCGGAACCGCCACCCGCGTTTCCGAGCGTTCCACGCTCGAAGCGCGCAACAACGGTGTCGTCAAATTCGTCGACCTCAAGTTCGTCGAGGGCCGTGGCGGGACTTCCATCGCCATGAACCGCGCTGGCCTCATCGCCATCGTTGACGAGAAAGACCGCGAAAAGGAGCGCTACCACGTTGTTTACGGCGCGCGCCTCCGCGTGGTCGATGGCGAACACGTCACCCACGGCCAGATTCTCGCCGAATGGGATCCGTTCACCTTCTCGATCCTTACCGAAACCGCCGGCTCCATCCGGTTTGACGACCTGAAGACCGGCGTCACCATCGAAGAGCAAGTGGACGAAGTGACCGGCCTCTCGCAGGACGTGGTCACTCTCCCTCCCGGCGACGAAAAACATCAGCCCGCGATTCTTGTCCGCGATTCTTCGGGCAAGGTCCGCAAAAAGTACCTCATGCCTTCGCGCGCTCACTTGATGGTTAAGGACGGCGACGAGGTCCAGGCCGGAGACGTGCTCGCGAAAATCCCGCGTGAAACCACCAAGACGAAAGACATCACTGGTGGTCTCCCCCGCGTCGTCGAGCTCTTCGAAACCCGCAAGCCTAAGGATCCCGCCGTCATCAGCGAAGTGGACGGTGTGGTTCGTTACGGCGATATCGCCAAGGGCATGCGCAAGGTCTACGTCGAGAGCGAAGACGGCAAGACCACCAAGGAATATTCCATCCCGCGCGGCGTGCACATCAACGTTCAGGAAGGCGATCACGTCAAGGCCGGCGAAGCCCTCATCGATGGCCCGCTCAATTTGCACGACTTGCTCGCTGTACTCGGCGAAAAGTTCACGCAAGCCTACTTGGTCAACGCCATACAAGAGGTTTACCGCCTCCAGGGCGTCAACATCAACGACAAGCACATCGAAACCATCTCTCGCCAGATGATGCGCTGGGTCAAAGTCGAAGACGTTGGCGACACCACGTTCCTGCTCGAGGAACAAGTGGACAAGTTCCGCTTCCGCGAGGAAAACGATCGCATCATCGCCGACGGTGGCCGGCCCGCAACCGGACGTCCGCTGCTCCTCGGCATCACCAAGGCCTCGCTCTCGACCGATTCTTTCATCTCGGCCGCGAGCTTCCAGGAGACCACGCGCGTACTCACCGAAGCCGCCGTTGCCGGCAAGGTGGACTACCTCCGCGGCCTCAAGGAAAACGTCATCATGGGCCGTTTGATCCCCGCTGGCACCGGCCTCGAGCATTACCGCAGCATTCAGTTGCTGACGGAAATGCCCGCTCCCGCTCCCATCGAGGAAATTCCGGAAGCCGCCGAGCTCACCGCCGAAGAAGCGGCCGCTCTCGACTTCCTCCAGAAGGACAGCGAGGCCGACGCCGCTACCGAAGGTTAAACCGTTTCAATGGCGGGTTTCCCGCCATCAACATGGCTAAACAAGCAAGCGTCCCGGCTCATCCCGGGACGCTTTCTTTTTAGCCCATCCGAAACCTGTACCGTTCAGGCACGCCTGGCCATCCCCGTCATTGCCCGCTTTCCCTCCCATTCCTACAATGATTTGTGCAGCGTTTGGGTGGCGTCCTGGCCTGCTTCGCCAACCGCCGTCCTGGTCCTCATGCCTAAAAACGACGAGTTCCTCCCAGGTTCCTCGAACGATTCTTCCCCGGGCGCTTCAAGCCGCCCCACGCTCGCCTCGCGCCTCGACCAGTATGAAAAAAACCAGACGGAGCTTTGGCGTCTTACCTTTCTGCTGCTGATCATAATTTCCGTTGGTTTCGCCATCGTCTCCTGGAGCACCATCAAGTCGCTGGCCCTGCGCTACGAGCCTCTATTGCCGCTTTTGTTTTTCGTGGTGGCCATCTTCATCATTTACGCCTGGAAACGTAACCGCGAAATCTCCGAACTCCGCGGCCTCGTCCGTGGCCTCGAGGAGCGCGATTCCGCTCCCCCCAGCGAAAAACAGATCGATCAGCTCTTCTCTGTCATCTCCCGCTCCCAGCAGGGCTATCGCGACCTCATCGATTCCTTCGACGATATCCTCGTCGCTCTCTCTCTCGAAGGTGAAGTTCGCGCCGTCAACCGCAGCTTTGCCGACCTCGTCGGTTTCACCTACCAGCAAATCATCGGCCGCCAGATTACCGATTTTCTTGAGGAAGGCAGTGGTGAAGGCGCCGAACTGGTCCGTCGCGCCATGCCGCGTTTTCTTGAGCGGCGCCACTGGTCGGGCATCATCCAGGTCCGTCTCAAAAAGCAGAACTCCGTCTGCTATTACGATTGCGTCGCGCACGCCATGACCCGCGACAACAAAGTCCATGGCCTCACCATCCTGGGCCGCGACATCACTGCTCTCCGCAAGAATGAGGCCCGCTTCACCGAACTCTTCGAAACACTCCAGGAAGGCATCTACATTGCCACGGCGGATGGCACCATCCTCGACGCCAATCCCGCCCTCGTCCGCATGCTTGGATATGATTCCAAGGAAGATTTGCTTTCCAGGCGCGTCCCGGACATCTTCACGGACCACGCCGAGCGCAAATCCCTCATCGAAGAAGTCGAGCGCCAGCCTTCTCCTCAGGGGCGTGAAATCAATCTCCTTCGCAAAGACGGCACTCCGATCGTCTGCCTCAACACCGCCACAGTCGTCCGCGATACCTCCGGCCGCGTTCTCCGTTACCAGGGCTCCGTTCTGGACGTCACCGCTCGCCGCCAGATGGAACGCCAGCTCCACAAAGAGCAGGAGTTCGCTCGCCGCCTCGTCGACAGCTTCCCCGATCTCATTCTCGTCGTCGATTCCAGTTCACACTACACTTTCGTCAGCCCCCGATGCACCGAGGTGCTTGGCTATGAGCTCTCCGAAACCGCCACCATGGAGTTCGGCGGGCGCACCCATGCCGAAGACCTTCCCATTCTCCTCGCGCTTTTTTCGGATATTCTTGCCGGGCGCCAGACCTATGCCTCTCTCGAAGTGCGCGTCCGCCACAAGCTTGGCGATTGGCGCCGCATACGCTTCAATTTCAGCCCCCTCGCTGATGAAACCGGCAAGATCGAAGGCGTGGTCCTCTCCGGCCGCGATGTCACCGAACTGAAACGCCTCGAAGAGCAGCTCATTCAGGCGGAAAAACTGGCCGCCATGGGCCAGATGCTCGCCGGTGTCGCCCACGAGCTCAACAATCCTCTTACCGCCATTCTCGGCGTTACGGAACTGCTCCGCGATGGCCACGCTGATGAGGAGGCCACCAAGCGCCAGCTTGAAATTACGCATCGCCAGGCCCGCCGCGCTGCTCGTATCGTTCAGAATCTTCTAGAATTCTCCCGGCCCGCTTCGCCGCAGAAAAAACCCGTCGATCTGAACAGCATCATCGACCGGACCCTCCAGCTCCACGAACACTCCCTCCGTCGAAATAACGTCGAGGTCGATTTCCGTCCTCAGCCCGATTTCCCTGGCGTCATCGCCGATGCCAATCAGCTCATCCAGGTCTTCTTGAATCTAGTAACCAACGCCGAACAAGCCATCCGCGAAGTCCGCGACTCCGGCCGCATCCAGATCCGCCTGTTGCGTATCGGTTCACGTATTTCCATTGCTTTCCAGGATGACGGCGTCGGCATTCGCCCCGATTCTGTCCAGCGACTTTTCGATCCTTTCTACACTACCAAGCGGCCCGGCGGCGGCACCGGCCTCGGCCTTAGTATTTGTCTCTCCATCGTTCGTGAACACGGCGGTACCATTGAAGCCGAACGTCTCCCCGCCGGTGGTTCCGCCTTCACCGTCTACCTCCCGGCCGCCGTCGACGTGGATGTTCGCCCATTGCCTCCCGCCATCCCCTCAGCCATTGGCACAGGATCGTCCTCCGTCCCCGATCTCAATCTTTTGAAAGGGCGTTCCGTTCTTGTCTTGGACGATGAAGAAAGCCTCCGCGGCCTCCTCTTCGAGGGCCTCACCGCCCGCGGTTTGCAGGTAGACTGCGCCGCCAACGTCGAGGAAGCATTGGCCTTTGTCTCCCAGCGCTCTCCGGACGCCATCCTCTGCGATTTGAATCTTTCTCAGAACGGCGCCCACATCAGCGGCAGACTGGCTGCGGAGCGCCTCCTGGCCGCCGCAGGAACTCGCAAACCCGCACTGATCTTCATCTCCGGGGAACTCATCGAAACTCCCGACTTTCCAGCTGGCCCCGGCGATCCTCGCCACCTCCAAAAACCCTTCCGCGTCTCCGACGTCCTCGCCCTTCTCCAGGAAGTCCTTTCCCCCGCCCCATTGAACACCACGCCTTCCTGATCCAAGGCTCGTGGGGCAGGGCGCTTCATTCTTCGCGCAGAGCGACGAGAGGATCCACACGAGTTGCGCGTTTTGCCGGAATGTAACAAGCGAATAGCGCGACGCCAGCAAGCAGAGCTGAAACAGAAAGAAAGGTAGTTGGATCCGTTGGCGCAACGTTGAAAAGCATGGAGCGGAAAAACCGCGTCATGATCGCTGCTCCCACAAGTCCGGCAGCCAATCCGATGACGACGATTCGCATGCCTTCTCCTAACGCCAGGCGCACGATATCCACTCGCTGAGCGCCTAGAGCAAGCCGTATCCCCACTTCATGCGTCCGCTGGCTGAAGGAATAGGACATCACGCCATAAATGCCGATAGCCGCGAGCAGCAGCGCTACCGCCGCAAAAACGCCCAGAAGCTCGAGCGAAAAGCGCCGGTCAGCCACGGATCTGGCGATGATTTGATCCATCGAGCTGATGCTGTGTACCGGAACATTCGGATTGACCTTTTCCACTTCCTGCCGCACCGCTTCCCCCAGAGTTTCTACTCCACTCTTGCTCCGCAAAAAAACCACCGCGTTGACCGGCGCGAACTGCCCTAGCGCAACATAGATATGCGGCACGCTGGGAGCCTCAAAGCCATCCGACTTCACATCGCCGGCCACTCCGACAATCGTCACTCCCTGCGTGCCTCTTCCAAATCCGAATTTCACTTGCTGCCCCACGGGATCCTGCCGCGGCCAGTATTGCCGTGCCAGCGCTTGATCGATCACCGCAACCGGTTGTGTTTTGTAGGTATCCAACTCGCTGAAATTCCTTCCCGTTATCACGGGAACTTCCATGGTCTGAAAATATTGCGCATCGACCACGGCTATGTCCGCAATCGGCCCGCGCTCCGATTCCGTTGCACGTCCTTGAATGGAAAACTGCGAATAATTTCTGCCGGAGTTCATCGGTAGGGTATCGTTCCCCGAAATGGAAGCCTGCTCAACTCCAGGTAACGCAGCTACTCGCCGAAACACTTCGAGCAGAAAATCGGCCCGCTTTTCTTCGACGCTATATGGATCGGTCGCCGGATTGTTCGATATCGGAATCCAGATTTGTACCGTAGTTAAATGACTGGGATTGAATCCGGGCCGCACGTTGAGCACCTGCCAGAAACTTCGCAGCAGAAGCCCCGCACCTGCCAGCAGCACAATCGAGAGCGCCACTTCCGATACCACCAGCACGCGCGAAAGACGAGTATGGCGTCTGCCTATTCCCGACCCTCGGCCACCTTCTCGCAGATTCTCGACCTGGTTGGGATTCGCTGCTTGCATCGCCGGTGCCAATCCAAAGACGACGCCGGTAAGCAGCGAAATCAGGAAGGCGAAGAAAAGTACTCCCGCGCTGACGTTCACCTCGTTGAGCCGTGGAATATCCGCAGGTGCCAGGCTTAGGATGGCGTTTTTCAGGAAGAAAACGATAAGCAGGGCGAGTACACCGGAAATGAGCGACAAGAGAGTGCTTTCGGTCAACAGTTGGCGTGCCAGGCGTGCGCGGCTCGCGCCCATGGTCAACCGAATGGCAATCTCGCGCCGTCGTCCGGAAGAGCGTGCCAGAAGAAGGTTGGCAATGTTCACGCACGCGATGAGCAAAACAAATCCCACTGCTCCAAAAAGGATGAACAGTTCCGTGCGCCGTGGGCCTACCAGGTCTTCTTTCACAGGAACAAGCCGCACCGCCCAAGTAGCAGCGGCAGGATACTCGGTGGGATACACGCGGCTCAGTTCCGAAATGTAGGCATCGAGCTTCGCTTGTGCCTGTGCAACACTTAGGCCCGGCTTCAATCGCCCGATGGCGCCCGGAATCATTCGCAAAGACCGTTGCGCGGGAACAGGGAAGGGAAGCCCGTTGAAGCCCGTAGCCACCCAGACTTCCACGTCCGTATCCAGCGTCCGCCCTGGATGGCGAAACCCCGGCTGCATTACTCCCACAATCGTATACATGTCCCCATCGAGGCGCATTTTCCGCCCGATGATGTTCGCGTCCGCGCCGTAATTGCGCCGCCAAAAGCCGTCGCTGATGACCACAGGCTCCAGGAATCCCGGCGCGGCATCCTGTGGCGTGTACACTCGCCCCATCTGCGCCTTTGCTCCAAGCAAAGTGAAGTAATCGGGGCTTGTGATCAGGCTTTCCGCGCGAACAGTCCGCTGCCCCCCTGCGACTGCCGAGCTGCTCGGCGCCACCGCCGAGACATCTTGGAACACTCCCGAGCGATCTTGCAGATCCCAAAGCTCCGGCGCGGACATGCCCACATCCTGCTCGTTGGGCCCGCGCAAGTCGTCGAACACGCGCACCAGTTGCTCAGATTGCGGGAAGGGCAAGGGCCGCAGCAGAACTCCGTACACCACGCTGAACGTGGCGACATTCGCCCCAATCCCCAGCGCCAAAGTCAGCACCGCAACAATCGCGAACCCTGGGCTTTTGAGCAACGTACGGAACGCGTAGCGAACGTCTTGTACGATAGAGAACACGAGTTCCTCCCCGGGGCGCCCATCAATCACTAGGCGCGCGAGCCTTTCCGCTCTGACGAGCCAGACCACAACGTTGTTACCAAGAAAATTGCCCCAGAAGTACCTCTAGCGGTACTCGGCTCACGAATTCACATCGATTAACAAACAATTTAGAAATAGCTGGGTGGAGGCTGTGGAAACCGATCAAGATTTCCCTTGGGACGTGGTTGTCGTTAAAATTACGGTTAACCAGCCACTTTGGGATCAGGCTTCAGTGCGATGCAGCCTTGGCTGCGGGAGCCGCAGCCGCGTCAACCCCAAAGTCCCACACGTACAGGTTCAGGCCATCATCCAGGATCTCCGCCAAGGCATACTCCCCCGGCGGCAGCGGCGTGCTTAGCGTAAACCGGTAGATGTCCGGCGCCACCTCCCACCGCTGTATCGCAATTTCAACCCGATCCTGGGCGATCTCCTGTCCGAACTGGCTCCGTATCGACTCCAGCAAGCGCTTGCCGCCCTTCACCTTGGCCCGTACCAACGCGACTTCCGGTCCAGACTCGCCCTGCCGCCCTGTTCGCAGTACCGAGGAATCCCGGTCCGGATCCGGCGGCGGCTCGCGCAAATAAAATTCAGGCTGCGAACTCGTCAACCGCACTGCCGCCTTAGTCCCGGGGATCTCCACATTGTGTTTGCTCGGAATGATCGGTATCGGCGATAAAACCTGCGCTAGCACGGTTTTTTTGTCGGTTTTCACTGCAGAGCCGGCTTGTCCAAGCTTCTTGACGGTCTTGCCTTCCAGCGCGAACATGCCTTCTCCATCGGGTAAGAAAACGCCAGGCGCCACCGTCAAACTGGCGTCCACCTCCACCGGCGTTTGCGCATTGGCGGCCGCTTCCTGGATATGAATCTTGTGCAAGAGCGCCTCGGCCGTTTTCGCGTCGGCGACTTCCGCCTTCTTGGTGGCGTCCCAATCCACCAGCGATGCAGGAATCTCTTCCCACGCGCCGCGTTCCACGCTGAAGTAACGCACTCGGTCGCCCTTCTTTTCGTAATCGCGGACAAGCTGGTACGACCCATCCGTTAGCATTAGCTTTTTGCCGCGCGGAACTCCCGTAGGTGTGGTTGGGGAAGCGGCGGGATCCGCGGGCTTCTTTGTGTTCGCTGAATCTTGCTGTTTCGAGGGGGCGGGCGCCGCGCCGTTCGGCCGGGCCATTCCAATCCAGCCCAGTATTGCAGTTTGAAGGAGTAAAACGAGTGTGGAAGACAAGATCATGGCTGTTTCTGGGCTATCAGATGCCGTCCCGAACGCTTCGTTTGCCCCAGGGTCGAGCATACCCCCCTGTTTAGGGCTCTGCAACTAGCCCATAAGACTGTCCCAAAAAGCAGAAGGCTCTTTCCGGTGTTCCGGAAAGAGCCATTCGTAAAGCAAAGCTCGCTGAATTCTTAGTGCGTGCAGCGCGGGAACAACGTCACCAGCACCATCAGATCGGACAGCGTAAACAGCCACTGGTCCGCCTGCTTGCCTGCCGCTTCCGCGGCGCGCGCGATGAAGCCCAGGTGCCGGCTTTTCGCGAAATTGCGAATGTGATCGACGCAAATCCCCGTCAGGCTGGCAATTTCCGCGTCGGTGAAGATCTTCTGGCTCGATTTTACGGTAACCATGGCCTTGTCCCTCAAACTGTTTGCCGCACCGCGCTTCTGCTTATCGCTCCTACCACCTTTGATGCTTCTTGCAGCGTACGCGATGCTCCTTTTCCAGAGCAATAGTAGTTCCGTTCTCCCTCTATTAGACGAACGGGCTAGTACTTTTGTTCCAACTCCCTGTGTAAAAAGACATTAACGTGAATCCGGCGAGAAAGGTGGGATAGTACGAATCGACGTGAACTGCCAACGTTGAGGAAAAAATGTCCTACTTTTGCAAACTCTCTATGACTTTCGGTAGACTCGCCGCAATTTCTCGCATCTGTTTTGTGTGCCGTACTTCATGCGCCGCGATGAATTGCATCCATTGATAGGCATTCAACATTCCTAGCGCCGGATGCTTCCACCAGTATTCGCTCAAATTCCGGCTTCTCGTTTCTTCCAGAAACACCATCGAACGCTCGCGAACCGTGCGAATTTCCGCGAGCATTTCCTCTTTGTCGCGCAGCATCTCCGGCTCGATGGGCACTGGCGATTTGCGCCGGATCCACCGCGATTCCACCATCGCCATTGGAACGTGAATTCGTTTCAACAGGGAAATGCGCTTCGGAGGATGTTGCCTAACGCGGTCCGCCTTTCCAATCACGCCGCGTTCCACTGTCATCAAATGAGCTATCAGCTCCGCCGCCGACCATCGGTCTTTGCCGGGCTTGGTCTTCCAGACTTCCGAAGGCACGCCATCCGCAGCCGACAAAAGTCCCGTCTGCGCTTTCGCGAGGTTCTCAATGATGGAATCAAGTTCAGGAGGCACAGCTAAACCTCATTTCGGTTGCCTAGACGGAACCGCCGCCAGCCTGCTCGAAGGCGTGCGCCAATTGCAGAACGCTAGCCTCGCCGAACGCCGGGCCGAAGATCTGCAATCCCACGGGCAGCTTCCCGCAAATTTTGCCACAGGGCACCGAGATTCCCGGCACGCCTGCCAGAGATCCTGTAACTGTATATATATCAGCAAGATACATCTGTAGGGGGTCGTCCGTTTTCTCCCCCAGCTTGAAGGGAGGAATCGGGGACGTCGGCGTCACAATCACATCCACCTTGCTGAACGCATCGCGGAAATCCTGGGCAATCAGCGCGCGCACTTTCTGACCTTTTAAGTAGTAGGCGTCATAGTAGCCCGCGGACAATACATAGGTGCCCAGAACAATGCGCCGTTTGACCTCGGCACCGAAGCCCGCGCCGCGAGTCTTGCGATACATCGCGAGCAGGGAATCGTCATCGACGCGCAGGCCATAGCGCACGCCGTCGTAGCGCGCCAGGTTGGAGCTGGCTTCGGCCGTCGCGATGATGTAATACGTTGCGATCGCATAGTCCGTATGCGCCATCTGAATTTCGCGCAGCTCGCAGCCGAGCTTCTTCAACACTTCTATACCAGCTTCGATCTTCTTCCGAACCTCGGCATCCATTCCGTCGGCAAAATACTCCTTGGGAATGCCGATGCGCAGCCCTTTGACTGGCTTTTCCATCAAAGCTCGATAATCCGGAACAGGCGCCGTGGTCGATGTCGAATCGTTCGCATCGCGCCCCGCTATCACGCCCATGATGGCGGCAACGTCCCGCACATTGGTTGCAAAGGGCCCGATGCGATCCAGCGAAGACGCAAACGCGATTAGTCCATACCGCGAGACCCGGCCGTAGCTTCCCATCATGGCGGGAACCCCGCAGAATGAGCCCGGCTGGCGAATTGAGCCGCCTGTATCCGTTCCAAGAGAAGCCACAGCCAAGCCTGCTGCGACTGCTGCCGCCGACCCGCCGCTCGAGCCACCCGGCACGCGGTCTGTTGCCTCCGGGTTTCGCACCGCTCCATACGCGGAATTTTCGTTGGAGCTGCCCATGGCAAATTCGTCGCAATTGGTTTTACCAAGAATCACGGCGCCGGCTGCTTCGAGTCGCTCCACGGCCGTAGCGTCGTAAGGCGGTATATAGTGTTCCAGGATTTTCGAACCGCAGGTCGTCCTCACCCCGCGCGTGCTGATCACGTCCTTAATCGCGACGGGCACGCCCGCGAGTGGCGGCAGAGGTTTGTCAGCCGCAACCAGACCATCCATGCGGTCGGCCTGCGCGAAAGCCCGTTCCTCGGAAAGGGTCAAGTAGGCATTCAACTCGGCGTTGCGCTCGCCAATCCGCCTGTAATAATCCGTTGCCAACTCCCGCGCCGAAACCTTCTTCGCCGCCAGCGCTTCTCGCACGCCATCGATTGTCCAATTCGCCGTCATTTTTCCGCCCATCACTTGCAAAGTTCTTCCTGTCCTTTACTTCCTCTACTTCCTCTGCCTCATCGCTCGATGACCTTCGGCACACGGAAATACGGCGGTTCCGGATCCGGTGCTTGCTTCAGAATCTCGGCAGCCACATCGCAACGCACGACAACGTCGTCGCGCAAAGTCGCGTCCGCGGTCTGGTCATCGGCTAACACCTGCGCCATTGGCTGGACTCCGGTGGTATCGAGCTCGTTCAATTTGCCGATGTATTCCAGGATTTCGTCAATCTGGATGCGGTACATCTCTAGCTCGGCCTCGCTCAAATCCAGATAGGCCAGCTCCGCCACTCGTTCCACGTCTGCACGACTGATTTTCAAGGTGATTTCCCGCCTTTATTCCATTGGAAACGAAGCAAAATTCTAGCATATCCGCCGGCGAGGCCCGGGTTGCTACTGAATGACGTGGGAAGGCTTCGGATCGGGGATGAACACCACGAAATCGTAGCCGAAGATGACGCGCTCCAGTTCCGGGTCGATCTTGCCGTACTTCGAGAAACCGTCGCGAAGCGCCCGCAAATCGTAAAGCGTCCAGGAATTCTCGACCTGCGCGTCGAATAGCGGCTTGAAAAAGAGAAAAGGCGAGTCTTTATCGCCTGCGAGATCGAGCGGCGCGGCTTCCGCCGGTTTGCCAATGCCTGCAAAGTGCAACTGCTCGCCTTTCACTCCGGCGATCAGAATGTGCACGGATTTCAATTGATTGGCTTCGGCCGCTTCGCTGATCAGGTCGCCGATATCGCTCGAATGCAGTGGGTTGATGCCGCGGAACATGTGATACGCACCGAATTTGAAGAAAACTTTGGGTAACACGCCATTGCTTTGGGAAGAAGCCGCGAACGGCCCCGAGAAATTCTTTTTCATCAGCAGAGCGCGCTGGCGGTTCGACTTGTAATAATCGCCGGTCATGTTTTTCTGGTAGATTTCGCGGCTCACCAGGAAGGCGTCAAAGAGCTTCTGCGCCTCGGGCTTGCCCTGCTTCTTCAACAGATCCTGCACATGATCCAGTTCTTCCTGCTTGACCGTCATCATGAACAGATCGCCAGGACTGCCGCTCTTAACGGCTGCTGCCCGTGCGTCGTTGTTTTCCTTCACAAGCGCCTCAACAGCGGCTCTCGCTTCCGGACCGGGATTCGTCGCCAGAATCTTGTCGGCCAGAAAAGCGGTCGCGCCCATGAACTCCTGATCCAGCCCCCAGATCGTCATGTGCCCCGGCGAAGCCGCGCCTTCACATTTTTGCAGCATGGCAAACTCTTCCTGCCAGTTATAGAAAGCGATCGTCTCGGGATATTTCTTTTCGAACTCGGCGACTTGCTTTGCGCCGTCCGCGCTGCGCGCCATCTTTTCGATCTCGGGAGCAACGTAAGGACCGATCTCCAGCCCCATGTGGTGAAATCCGTGCGGAGCAAGCTCCGCGCAAAGCGCCGCAGCGAACTCGGGAATTTGCCGGATGCCGTGGTCTTCGCCAAGCGCCACAAACTGTGCGTCCGCTAAAGCCGTTCGTAGAACTTCCGCGCTTGGACCCGCGAGCTTGCCATCCTTCACGCTGATCGCACCGCGGTTTTTCTTCAAATCCTCGGTAAACGCCGCGTTCTGCCCTTGCGCCAGGGGCATAAGCAAAAGGCATACTGTAAGAACGAGCCTCGTAGCGCGATGCATTTTCATTTCTTCTCCGAAGGAGTGGACTACCTTTAGGTCCTGTATGCTCTACGCATTCTAGAGAAGAATGGCTCCAGGCGAAACCTCAACGGCGCAAGTGCCGGCCGCGCCGGACGCCTCGCGGTCTAGGGGTTTCGCTTTTCCTGCGGAACCGATGCGGATTCCAACTGCGCGATCGAATGGTGCATGCTCGCCATCCGCCACTGGCCATCCGACTTCTTGCACATCGCCATGCCGCGGCCGTGCAGCTTGCCTCTGGCGGATTCAATCGTAAATTCGTATTCGTACCAAACGGCTTCGCCTATGGGATGAAAGGCGCGTTCGAGGATTTCCAGCTTCGCCGCCGGCTGCTGGTGAAAATAACGCTGGCGGAAATATCCGACGACTTGCTCCCGGCCATAAAGTTCGGTATCGACGGAGAACAATACAATTTTCGGGTCGAGGCAGTCGCCGAACTTCTGCTCGTCGGAAGCGTTGAACGCGTCCACGCAGCGATGCATCTCGTGCTGCATCGCTGTCACCAGCTCAGCGCCATGCACTTCGTCCGGCGTCGCTACATGAATCGTCTGGTCTTTCAGATTGATGCTCGCGCCCAATTTACCCAGAAGATCGACGCCCAGGATGCCGTCGATCTTTCGTCCGCACGCTTTTCCGATTGCGGAAAGATCGATGGCCGGCAATTTCACATCGAGAAGTTTGGTCCTGCCTACACTCAGGTCCGGCAGCGCCGACTTCCTTCGCGCTGGTGGCCAGCGTGCCGCTCCAGGAAGTAACTCGAATGTCGCGTGCCTGGCCCGCGGAAAACGATTCCAGGTTCAAGATCGAGGTTGCCGCTGTGTCCACCAGGAAAAGCTTGTGCAGACCCGCGACTTGCACATCGATCACCGGCAGTGCGTCGCAGCGTTCCAATGGCAGTTCCTGGGCGTTCGCGACGCGGGGCAGAAGGCAGGCATGCGAGAGAATCGCCAGCAGTCCGGCAAGATGTGCCAGCCATCGCGACAAAGCGGCGTGTCCTGTTCGCCGACCAATCCGTGGTGAGCGAGGGCCCCTTCGAGTTGCGTGAAGCGCGTTTCGAGAACCTCTCGCACGGCGCGGCATTTCCGAAGGTGAGAAGTCGTGGAGGACGGGGGCGTTGGCCATCAGCACACCTCAGGCGGAAGAGCATACCACAACAAACGAACGTTCGTGCTAATTTGTGACCTATGTTACAGTACATTAATGCCCGCCGCTCTCCGCTCTCGTTCCGGCAGAAAGCCCGCCACCAAGTCTGTCAAGAAGCCTGCCGGCACGCGCGCCAGAAAGTCCGTCAGCCAAGCCGTCCTTCATCACCAAGCCAAGGGCCTGCGCACTCGCGAAGCCATCCTCGCCCGCGCCGTTGATATCGCTTCCGCGCAAGGCCTCGAAGGCCTCACCGTAGGCTCCCTCGCCGAACAACTCGGCATGAGCAAAAGCGGCCTCTTCGCCCATTTCGGCTCGAAGGAAGAATTGCAACTCGCCACTGTCGAAGCCGCTCGCCAGGTTTTTATTGATAATGTCACTCTGCCGGCGATCGCCGCGCCAAAAGGCATGCCTCGTTTGTGGGCTTTGATCGATCGCTGGCTTGTCCTGGTAGAAAAGCGTGTTTTCGAGGGCGGCTGCTTTTTCACCGCCGCTTCCTTCGAATTCGATGGCCGCCGCGGCGTTGTCCGCGACCGCATTGCCGCTATCATGCACGAATGGATTGACGCTATCACCCGCGCGGTACAAAAGGCGCAGGAAGCCGGCCACCTTGATCCGAAACTCGACGCCACGCGCCTTGCCTTCGAGTTTCACGCCGTCGCCATCGGCGCGCACTGGGCGCATCAGCTTCTTGAGGACAAGCAAGCCTATTCGCGCGCGCGCATGATGGCGCTCGAAAAGCTGCGCAGCATCGCAACCCCGCAATCGCCGCGTCTTCCTTAGATTTATTCTCTTAACGAGTCAGGTCAGCGCCCGGCAGGAACAACTTCCGCGGCCTTCCGCGGATACGTCTTCGCGATGTAATTATCGACGAGCGCCTGAAACGCCGTCGCCAGCTCGTCGTAATTCCCCTCGAGCGTCACATCTTTCTTGCCGTCAATATATATAGGACAACGCGGCACCTCGCCGGTGCCCGGCAAGCTGATGCCAATATTCGCGGCTTTCGATTCGCCCGGGCCGTTTACGATGCAGCCCATCACCGCCAGCGTCATCGTCTCGACGCCCTCGTACTGCGTCTTCCAGATCGGCATGCTGTCGCGAATATATCCTTGAATGCGCTCGGCCAACTCCTGAAAAGTCGTGCTGGTCGTGCGCCCGCAGCCGGGGCAAGCCGTCACGCTCGGCGAAAACGACCGCAGCCCCAGCGCTTGCAGCAGCTCGCACGCCGCATACACTTCTTCGCGCCGGTCCCCGCCGGGCTTGGGCGTCAGCGAAATGCGAATCGTGTCGCCAATTCCTTCATAGAGCAAAACGCCCAGCGACGCCGCCGACCAGATCTGCCCCTTCATCCCCATCCCGGCTTCCGTCAAGCCCAGATGCAGCGGCTGCTCCGTTTTCCCCGACAAATCCCTGTACACCGTAATCAAATCGCGCGGCCGCGAAGTCTTGCACGAAATAATAATTTGGTCGTGTCGCAGCCCGCACTCCAGCGCCAGCTCCGTCGACTGCAGCGCCGAGAGCACCATGCAATCATTAATAATCTCTTCGGACTCTTTGCCCAGATTCTTATCCGTGTTCTCCTGCATCTTCAGCATCACGAGCTCTTGATTCAGCGAGCCGCCATTCACGCCGATGCGCACCGGCTTTCCGTTATCGCGCGCAATTTTGCAAATCGTGGAAAACTGTTCGTCGCGCCGCTGGCCCGCGCCCACATTGCCCGGATTGATCCGGTACTTGTCGAGCGCTTTCGCGCACTCCGGATATTTCGTCAGCAGCACGTGCCCGTTGTAATGAAAATCTCCGATAATTGGCGCGTTGCACCCGGCGTCGAGCATCCGCTTCTTGATTTCCGGCACGGCCGCCGCTGCTTCCGGCACGTTCACTGTCCAGCGCACAATCTCCGAGCCCGCTTCCGCCAGCTCCACAGTCTGCTTGAAGGTGGTCGCCACGTCGGCGGTGTCCGTGTTCGTCATCGACTGCACGACGATCGGCGCGCCTCCGCCCACCATCACGTGGCCAACGCGCACGCCATACGTCGTGCGCCGCGGCTTCCCGCTGGCCGTTGCGTCGGTACCTTTGATCTGGGTAAGCATTGCCCTTTCATTTTAGCCTGACTCGTTTCGAATGCGAAATCCCATGTCGATTCCTTGCGTGTTAGCCACCAATCCGGTCGGTGTGCCGGCAAAAGTCGGCGGAAAGCGAGCGATTCGAAATTGTTCGATATTCGTCCCTGAGCCTTGACCCCCGGGAATAAATAGCGGACGAAGACGGTTTTATCGTGTGACAACCAGAGGTCTATTCAAGCCATAACGCGAAGCCACAACCCTGCACGTCCCGCCAGAAGCAACAGGCGTTTCATTTTTTTGCTTCTTTGAATCAGTCGTTGACACGTCCCGACTTTTTGGAGTAAACCATGCCTCATCTTTAGTGGGGGGGCCTGCGAGTGGTTAGCCTGCGTTTTTCATCTCGACCGTCTGTGCTTATTTGTCTCTCCGGACGGCTCGCCTTTTTTTCGCAGATAACGGGCGTGGCGCTGCTGGACGGGTAATCGTTTACCACCGGCGCTCTGAGATGCTTGACGAAGGTCCACTCCGCGGTGGATCAGCCAACTAAAGCGGGGGGGGAATATGAAGCTGCTGTCTCGTTTTCTTTTTGCTGCACTTTTGGTTCTCGGAGTTTTATCGCTCGGCATCGCCGTTGAAGCGCAGAGCTCGAACTCGGGCCTCGTTCAGGGCACCGTTACCGATAAGGGTGGCGCCGTCGTTCCGGATGCCGCCGTCGAGCTCCTGAATACCGCCACAAATGAAACTAAGACCACAACAACCGCGGGTGCGGGTGAATACACTTTCGCGAACGTGCCTCCCGGTACGTACACCCTGAAGATCTCGAAGGCCGGTTTTGCCACCACCACCTTCGCGAATTTGAAAGTCGATGTGACCAAGAGCTACACCTACAACGCCACTCTCGAAGTCAGTTCCGGCAAAGAGGTCATCGAAGTCTCTGCGCAATCCCAGGCGGAACTTCAGACCGCTGACGCCGTCGTTGGCAACGTCGTAGGCGAGAGCGAGTTGATGCGTCTCCCGACGCTCGGTCGCGATTCTCGCGAACTTCTCACTCTCCAGCCCATGTCCACGCCTTTTGAAAGCACCAATGGCGGAGGCTTCGGCAACAGCGGCGGCACGATTGCCGGAGCGCGCAGCGACCAAAACGTCTTCAATCTCGACGGTATCGACATCACCGACAACGTTATCGCTGGCGGCGGCAACCAAGTCCCGGTCATTCCCGTCGGCGTTGAAAACGTAGCCGAGTTCCGCGTCGGCGTCACCAATAACAACGCTTCTTTCGGCCGTTCCGAAGGCGGCCAGATCAACATCATCAGCAAGACCGGCACGAACGAATATCACGGCGCCGCCTATTGGTATCATCAGAATTCGGCTCTCAACGCCAACACTTGGGACAACGGTCACACCCCCAACGGCAGCGGCCTCGACTTCACGCCCAAAACGCCGCAGCACGACAATCGCCTGGGTCTCACGCTGGGTGGTCCGATCAAGAAGAACAAGACCTTCATCTTTGGAAACTGGGAAGTTCGGCGTTTCCCTCAGGCGGTTCAGGTCGAGCGCATCGTACCCACCCAGTCCTTGCGGAATGGCATCCTCACCTATAATGGCGTGGCGTACAATCTGGCTACCTCCATGGCGTGCGGCCATTGGCGGCAATCAACCCTGCGATCCCCGCGGCATTGGCATCAGCCCCACTGTCCAGAAACTTTGGAACATGATGCCACTCGGCAATGACCCCAACGTGGGTGACGGCTCCAACACCGAAGGGTTCCGCACCAGCGTTCCAGAGTCTCTCAAAGATGATTTCGTCAACGTCCGCTTGGACCATAACTTCACCGACAAAGTAAAATTTTTCGGTCGCTATCTCTACCACCGCGATCTCGCTCCCAATTCCGCTGGTAATCTTCTGGCCAGGTTAGCTTTCTTACCGGCACCGCCCAGTCTTCCAGCGCCTCTGACATCCGCGGCGATGGCTTTACCAGCGGACTTGATTGGCAAATCCGGGATAACCTCATTAACTCCATCCACGTTGGCTGGATTCGCAGCCGCCAGGACTTCAACGTCATTCGTCCAAGCACTTCCTCAGCGGACTTGAATCTTCCCGGCACCTCATCGGCCCTCGGCCCCATCGCCTTGGCTCCTGGCCTCGGTACGACTGGCCTAATCGACACCGTCGTTGACGTGGATACCCAACGCGCGCGCCATCAAGCCATCTACGCCAGCAACAAGCAGTACGCAGACAATCTGACTTGGATTAAGGGCAAACACACTGTCGCCACTGGTGCGGACATCCGCTGGCTGCCCACCATTCACGACCGCGATGACAAGGTCATCGGCTCCCTTACTTCCCTTGTGGCGCTTCTCGACTCGAATGAAGGCGGGGGGACCCTTGAACGATTCCCGCGGCGAATCGTCCCGCGGCGCTCCCCTCAGCCGATCGGACAGAACTGGGATCGTCTCTACGCCGCCAGCCTCGGATTGCTGAACCAGGTTGGCATCCTTGCCGTTCGCAACGGCGCTCTGCAGCCCCAGCCGCTTGGCACGCAACTTGAGGCCAAGACCTCACTCCGCGCCTACAATTTCTTTGTTCAGGATTCCTGGCGCATCAAGCCATCCCTCACGCTTACGTATGGTATCGGCTACGGCTGGCAGACCACTCCCCAGGAACTGCACGGTCAACAAACCCTCATCGCCAATCACGATACAGGCGACACCATTATCAATGGCTTGCAATACATCCAGGCCAAAGAGGCAGCCGCCGAAGCGGGTGATGTGTACAACCCCACCCTTTCCTACATCCCCATTCAAGATAGCGGCCGATCTGACGTCTCTAACGTCGATTATGGAGACTGGGCTCCCCGCGTTTCCGCAGCTTGGAACCCCAGCTTTTCGAGCGGCCCCTTGGGGCGCATGTTCGGAGATCGAAAGACCGTCATTCGCGGCGGCTATGGCATCGCCTACGATCGAGTCAATACTGTTCAGAGCGTCATCATCCCCATGCTGGGTGTGGGTTTCGCGCAGACCATCAACCTCCAGACGCCTCTTTGCAACGTAAACGGCACGAGCGTTAGCGGTTGCAACGCTGCAGTAGGCGTCGGGTCTGGCGGCAATCCGGGCCTGGCAAGTTTTCGTGTCGGGGTCGACGGCACGATTCCAACTCCACCCCTCCCCGCGGCCGTCAGTTCGCCGATCATCCCGACCATCCCTGTTCGGCGAAACCCTTAGCTTTCAGAACGATCCCAATTTCAAAGATGGCCGCGCGCACATGGTGGATTTCACCATCCAACGCACCTTGCCAGGCAAGATGATTTTGGAGCTTGGCTACGTAGGGCGCTTTGGCCGCCATTTGGCGGGCAGCATCAACTTTAACTCCGCCCCATACATGTTCAAGGACAAGACCTCTGGTCAAATCTTTGCACAGGCCTATGATGCTGTGGCGACTCAGCTTCGCGCTGGTATCAGCCCCGCTTCCCAGCGGAGTCCCCAACCCGGCTTTCAACAACCAGCCTTGGTTCGAAAATCAACTGCCCGGCCTCGGCATTGGCTGCGGGCCGATAAAAGATCCGGTCACAATGAAGGGCAACAACATAAGCTCAACCGCCTGTCTTGCCTCCGGCAATTCGGCAAACTTCATCAACAACAACGTCTCAAGCCTGTTCAACTCGATCGATGGCGACCGCTTCGGCCTCGGTTTGCACCTCCTATGACAACTTCCAGGTCCTCGACCTGTTCATGCGGGACAGCAACGACCATTCCAATTACAACGCCTTCGTCGTCACACTCCGCAACAATAACTGGCATGGTTTGGTGTTCGATCTGAACTACACTCGCTCCAAGTCGCTCGATGACGTCGGCGCCGTTCAGAACGCCGCGGAATACCACTCCTCCAGCTATAACTTTGGCCTGGACTACGGACCGTCTTTCTTCAACCGGCCCAACGTCTTCAACGCCCTTTTCAACTACGATCTGCCGTTTGGTGGGTCCCATCGCCTGACCAGCAGCCATGCCTTTGTGAATAAGTTCATCAGCGGATGGTATGCCTCGGGCATTTTGCGCATCAGCAGCGGGCTCCCCAATCTCGTCACCGTCAGCGGCCAGTCCTTCGGCGGTGGCGATATCTTCGGTATCTCCGCGGGCATGTTGCCGACGGTCCCGGTTGGTTCCCTTGGTGCTGGCTTGCATTCCGGTGTTTGCAGCACAGGCGCAGGTTCTGGTGGAAATGGACCAGGTTGCGCTACAGCGGGAACCGGCACAGGCCTCAACTACTTTGCTAATCCCGCGGCTGCGATCGCTGATTTCCGGCCGACTTTGCTGGCCACCGACACCAACGACGGCAGAAACAGTCCCCTGCCTGGTCTCGGTTTGTGGAACTTCGACATGAGCCTCGGGAAATCGACGAGCATCACGGAGAGACTGAAATTCGAGTTTTCTGCCGACTTCTTCAATCTCTTCAACCACGTCAATTTCCTGGATCCGTCACTCGACACGACGAACCCATCCACCTTCGGCGTAATCAACACCCAGTTGGTTCCTGCGGACCGCATTCAGGGTTCCCGCTGGATTCAGATTGGCGTGCGCGTCAGATTCTAAGCAAACTCAGGAAACGGAAAAAAAGGGAGAGGCCAAAACGCCTCTCCCTTTTTTATTTCCGCCATTTCGGAGTCCGGTCGCCTGCCGCCCTAAAATGCCGTATCATGGCTGGGGCCAAACGGTTTAAGAGCACTGCTGCAAGGGAGCGAATTTGATCCCCCGTTACACGCGCAAGGAAATGGGCCACGTCTGGAGCGAAGCAAACCGCTTCCAGAAATGGCTCGACGTCGAGCTCGCCGCGACCGATACCCTCGCTGACGCTGGCCTCGTGCCCAAAGACGCCGCCGCGGTCATTCGCGAGCGCGCCAAAGTCGATGTCCCTCGCATCCACGAACTCGAAACTCGCGTCAAACACGACGTTATCGCCTTCACCATGAACGTCGGCGAATCCATTGGCGATTCTGCTGCCGCGCGGTGGTTGCACTATGGCCTAACCTCCAACGATATTGTCGACACCGCGCAGGCGCTCCAGATTCGCGATGCTTCCCATCTGATTGAGCGGGGACTTGTTCTCTTCGGCGAAGTGCTTGACCTGCGTGCGCACCAGTATCGCAACACGCCGCAAATTGGACGCACGCACGGAGTTCATGCCGAGCCGATTACTTTCGGATTAAAAATCGCCAACTGGTTTTCGGAAAATCAGCGCAACATCGGCCGCTTCCGCGCCGCAGCGATGCAAATGGCTGTCGGAAAAATTTCCGGCGCCGTGGGCAACGCTTCGCATCTCGGCCCGGTGATAGAAGACGGCATCTGTAAAAGACTCGGGTTAAGCGTCGCTCCGGTCGCTTCGCAAGTCATTCAGCGTGATCGCCACGCGCAGTATCTCAGCGCGCTCGCGCTCATCGCCGCGTCGCTCGAAACCATCGCGCTCGAGATTCGGCATTTGCAGCGCACCGAAGTCCGCGAAGCCGAAGAACCATTCAGCGGAGAGCAGCGCGGCAGTTCCGCCATGCCGCACAAGCGCAATCCCGTCACCTGCGAACAAATCTGCGGCCTCGCCCGCCTCGTTCGTTCGAACATGCTGGCCGCCTTCGAAAACGTGGCGCTTTGGCACGAGCGCGACATTTCGCACAGCTCCGTCGAGCGCATCATTCTCCCGGACTCGACGATCCTCATCGATTACATGCTCGCCAAAATGACCTGGATCATTTCCGACATGCGCGTTTTTCCCGAGCGCATGCTGCGCAATCTCGAATCCACGCATGGCTTGGTCTACTCCGGCCAATTGCTGCAGGATTTGGTCGAAAAAGGTATGCCGCGCGACGAGGCCTACAAAGCCGTCCAGGAAAACGCCATGGCCGCCTGGGAAACGGATGCAAGTTTCCGCGAGCGTGTCGCGGCTGACGCTCGAATTACCAAATACCTCGATGCGAAAGCCCTCGCGCACACCTTCGATCTCCACCGCCAGCTGCGCTACGTCGACGCCATCTTCGACCGCGTCTTCGGTGCGCATCCCGCCGGCGAAAAATCCGCTGCTAGCAAAGCCTGAGCCCATGTGGAGTGCGGCAGCTCTGCTGCCGCTTTTCTTCGATTTCGCGCTAAGTCCTCCGCCGGTCATATCTCTCGTTCGAATCGACCGCGTCGCGCCGCGCGCGCCAGATGATTAGATGATTTCCGCAAACACGTCGTTCGAATCTCCTGTTCGAACGAGCCCGTTCGAACCACGCCACCAACGTCGCAGCCAAAAAACGAAGAGCCCCGGTTGCCCGGGGCTCTTTCGCCTCTTCTAATTTTCGCTCGCGCGGAAATTAGCTGCGGAGGCGGAAACTCTTAAACGCGATTCGTGAAAATCGCAATTCGCAAACTCAAATCGAGAGCGAAGTTCGAATTCTTACTCCACACGCTGGACGTAGCGCGCTTCCGTCGTATCCACTTTCACGCGATCGCCGGAATTGACGAACGGCGGCACCTGAATCACCAATCCCGTTTCGAGCGTCGCGGGTTTCATCACCGCGCTGGCTGTTGCTTTTTGCAGCGTCGGCTCGGTCTCAAGAACTTTCAACTCCATGGTGTCCGGCAAATCCACGCCGATCGGCTTTTCTTCGAAAAATTCGATCTTAACGGTCGTATTCGGAATCAGATAGTACACCGTTTCGCCCAGCTCTTCCCGCGTCATCTGCATCTGCTCGTAAGTTTGCGTATTCATAAAATGAAATTCGTCGCCCTCGTTGTAGAGGTATTCGAATTCCACTTCGTCCAGAATCGCGCGGTCCACAAATTCTTCGGCGCGGAACCGGTAGTCGATCATCGTGCCGCTGCGCAGATTTTTCATGCGCGTTTGCATCGACCCGCGTTTGTTGCCCGGCGTGCGGTGGTCGACGCTGAAAACGGTGTAAAGCTGCCCCTCGTGCTGGATAACCATGCCGGGGCGGAGTTGTGTGGCTTTCACGCTGCTCATGATTTGTACGACCGCAGTGCGGTCAACGTCTCCCTGAAAGTTTGCTGATTTCGGAAATTCCTGCAGGCAGCCCGCTTTGCAGTGCGGTGCACGCGGAATGACTCGAGGCACGCAAGGCAAAACTTCGAACCCAGCGCGAACAAACAGTATATGCGGCTCCAATCTTCTCGGTCAATCTGTCTGGAGCCGTTCAAAAGCCTTGGCTGGGGGCGGCGGGCATGCCGGAATAATGGACGTGGACGAGGCGCCATGCGCCGTCTTTTCTTTCGTAAATCTGAGTTTCCCTGCCGTGCGTGGTAATGGTTGAGCCGTCCTTTCTCAGTTTCGCGACGAAATCCCAATAGAATTCGGCGACGGCGGAGTTTCCATAGACATGAACGGCAATGTCGCGGGGGCTCAATTTCCTTTCGGAAAAAGTGCCGCCCATCAATTTTTCGTAGACATTTTGTTTGATTTGTTCGAAGCCGCGCTCATGGCCGAGCGGGTGAATGAAAGAGACCTCGGGCGAATTCCACCAGACCTGGGAAGCGAGAGCGGTATCCGCATCGCTGATGGAGCGCGCGTACCTGGCAATCAGGCCGTTAATCTCCTGAATGTCGGAGGAATCGTCGTGAGGCTGCTCGCTGGAATAGCCGCTTAGCGCTCTTTGTTTCGCAGCGTCGGCCATGATTTTTTCGATTTCGCCGGGGTTGCGGGGGAGGCGTTCGCTCAAAAATTTGTAGCCGGTTTCTGTGATGAGCACGTCGTCTTCGATGCGAACGCCGAGATTTTCCTCGGGGATGTAGATGCCCGGCTCGACGGTGACGACCATGCCGGGTTCAAGCGGTTTGCAATACTCGCCGGGGTCGTGGACGTCGAGGCCGATGTGGTGGCCGAGGCCGTGAATGAAATATTGGCCGAGAGATTTGCCGTGAAGATCCTTGCCGTGGGAATTGATGTAATCGAAGGCGATTTTGTAGACGCTCTTGGAGCCGCGCTGGCAATAGTCCATGCCGGGCTTGATGGCCGCGAGAGCGGCGTTTTGCGCGCCGAGGACGACTTCATAAATTTCGCGCTGGCGCCGCGTGAATTTTCCGTTGGCGGGAAGCGTGCGCGTGATGTCGGCGGAGTAGCCGGAGTATTGCGCGCCGACGTCGAGGACGACGATGTCGCCGTCTTCGATTTTGCGAGAAAGCTTGTCGTAGTGCAGCGCGGTGGAATTCGGTCCGGCGCCGACGATGGGGGCGTAGCCTTCGGCTTCCGAGCCACCCATGGCGTGGACTTCGACCATCTTGGCGGCGACTTCGTACTCGTGCAGGCCGGGTTGCATCATGCGCATGGCGGCGAGGTGTGCGTCGAGGGAGAGCTCGATGGCTTGTGTGAGAAATGCAATTTCGCCGGGCGATTTGATCTGGCGAAGCTCGGTGATGTTGGAGCGAATGTCTTTCAGCTTGATCTGCGGAACTGTGGTGTGAATCCAATCGACTACGGATTTTTCGTGGGGATAGCCGCCATTTTCCTTTTCGTACGGAAGGATGGTGTAGATCGTGGGATAGGTTTTCGAAAGTTTTTCGAGCGTGGCGCGCAGTTCGGGGTAGGGAAGCACCGAGATGAAACCAGTGCGCGCCTGGATGCCGGGATCGGTGGGCGAAATGCGGAGACCGTTCCATTTTTCTTTGGCCGGATTTTTCGGCGGAAGAAAAAGAATCTCCTGCGGAATCTCGGAAGGCGCGGCGCTCGAACTGGTTGCGTTGGTGGAACCACTCTTCGAGAATGGAAGAATGATCAGGCCGGCGCCTTCTTCGTTGTGACCGGTGAGGTAATAGAAATTGTCTTCCTGGGCAAAGATGTAGGCTTGCGAGGACTCTTCGCGGCCGGTGAAGCCCCAGAGAAGGATGGGGGCGTCGACTTGGGCGGCGAGTCTGGCGCGCCGGGCGGCGTAGACGCTGTTGGGCTCGCGGTCGCGGCGTTCCTGGGCGCGGGTCTGGGATGGCAGCGCTGCGAGGCTCAGCAGAATTAGAACGACGGCGAAGAGTTGGGCTAGCCTGGCGCGGAGAAGCGGGATCCGGTGGAGAAGCGAGGGAGTGCGCGAGCAACATAGGTAAGAAGGAGGACAGCCAAGATTGTCTGTCCCACTTTGAGAGTAAGCGTGCTTCGGGCGACCGGTCATGCGTTCTCCTCGATGGAAGCGAGCAGAGAATTGTACCGGAAGCGAAGCGCTTGGCAAAGGAACAGACGGGCAGGCCGATGCTGTTCCCCGGCGCGAGACGCCGGGCTTTCTTTTCATTGGAGCGGGCCAGGCGTTGGGCCTGCGAGGGACTCCAGGGGCAGGAAGACAAACGTGCAGCCCTTGGTGAATTTAGAGCAACTGAGGAGTCCTTGGAGGACGAGTTTCGCCGGTGTGTCGTCGGGGAAAATCTGGGGAAAGGTGGAAGCTGCTAGGGTTTTGACGGCGGGGCGGAGTTCCTCGGTGCCTTCCACGAATTTGGCCACCACGGATTTTTGGCCGTTGGTGATGACAATGGCAAACGTGGCGCTCTTGGATTCATTGGGGAGGTCGCCTGGAAAAGGAACTTTCACGGAACGCATTTCCGAAAGCTCGATTCCGCCGGAGGAGAAGGGCTTGTAGGACTTGGCGTTGACTACTAGGGAAACCGAAGTAGAAATGCCGAGCCTTGTTTGGGCGGTGTCGAGTTTGCTTCGAAGGTCGGGTTCGTCGTCTTTGCCCGGCGCGGCCAGAGCCAGGCGGCAAATGTGGGCAGCGTTCTGCTTCTTGCCGAGTTTTTCGTAGATTTCGACTAGGTGTTCGCCGATGCCAGCGTGCTGGTAGAGCAGCCAAGCCGCCTGGACATACTTCTCGGCGGAGGTGGTGTCGCCGGCCCGAAACTTCACCCAGCCCAGCGTATCCCAGCTGGCAGCCATGGCCCTTGTCCGCAGGTAATCCAGGGGCCCTGGAGGGTCGGATGTCAAGTCCATCGTATCAGAGGAAAGCTTGGCGGCGGCGCGGGATGAAAAATCAAGAGCATCGCTGATGTGGAGATTAGCGCGGGCTAGTACGTAGGCCACGCCGTTGAGCATGCCGGGATCCGCCGTGCTATCAATCATCTCCTTAAAGAGGGCCATGGCCTTATTCTCATCCGGGACGCGGAGATAGGCACCTCCCAGAGTGAGCTTGAGCAAAATGTTGTCTGGGTTGTCCTGCACCGCTTTTTCCAGCAATGCAACCGCTTCGGATGTCTTGCCGGCCTTCAGCAATGACTGGCTCTTACCAAAGGGGTTGTCGCTTGCGAGCTCGCCGTTTAACAGGATGTAGCGGTTCTCGTCGTCCTCGACATCCTTGACGAAAGTACTGAACGCGGCTCGCTGGGAACCTGGGACGTCGTGGAGCTTCGTCGAAAGGCGGCGGGTGCCGCGGATGACCCCTATATCGAAGGAGTAGTTCGCGGAATACTCAGCGAACTCGTTTTTGCGTTCGACGTTACCAGGAAGAATCGGAGAAATGCCTGGAGGCAGCTTGAGGAAGGTTTCGTAAACAATTTCCTGAGGCGAGCCCAGAGGAAGAGGAGCTTTGGAGAGCTTCTGTTTTTCATTAAGTTCAGGAAGGAAGATCGGGGGAAACGGCAGAGTGATGCGATGTTGTTTCCATTCCGAGTAGTCGGTGCGGTGGTAGGCGTAGCTGAACCAAAAAGCATCGGAAGTACTTTCCGGTTGCGCGGCGGCGACATCGCTGACGGTTCCTCCAAAGCCGATTCGCGCGACGATGACCTGCGCCAAATCCTTCCAGCGGTTTTGAGGAGTATTACGATAGGCGGTTCGCAGGACGAGTTCGCCGTCGCCGCGGTCCTCGAAACGACCCGTTCCGTCAAGTACGCCGTTGGAGTCGATCGAGGAGTCCATTCGATACTTTTCGCCGCTAAGAAAAGGAGGATCCGAAGGGGTGCGAACAAGTCTGGCAGGGCCGTCAGCAGGAATCACGAGGGCTTGCCGGTCGCGGAGTTGCCGAAGCAGCATGCCGTAGGGAGCGACTTCTGGAGTCGTGTCGAGAAAGAGAAAGGAATCGCCTTGGGGGATAGCGGTGATGACGTGGTCGAAAAGACTTCCGGAGGGCATTCCGGTATCAAGCTTGTATGTAGAGCTGATGAGAGCAGGGTAAGCGCGGATGCCAGCAGCTTCCAAGAGCGCCGCGAATAGAGTGTGCTTATCTTTGCAGTCGCCGTAGCGGTTCGCGAGGACTTCTTCGGCAGAGTGCGGCGTGTAACGACCAGCGCCAAGATCGACGCCAATGTAGCGGAACCGGGAGGCGACGAAATCGTAGATAGCGCGAATTTTTTCGGCGTCGGAGATTTTTCCCTTGATGAGTTCGTCGACCTTAGCGCGAATTTCTGGGGTGACACGAACACGCGGCTGCTGTAATCCGCCGTACCAAGCGCCTACGTCGGCCCAAGAGATGAAGGAGCTAACCCGGAGCGGAGGCGGAGCGGCACCGCCGAAGTCTTTTTCCCAGGCGGGTATATCCTCCTCTTCCTCTTTTTTCAGATGAGACGTGGAATAGAAGTAAATACGGCGTCCCGCGTCGTCCGTGATCAGGGGAGGGAACTCCGTATCGGCTAGTTTCAGGGTAAGGTTGGCAGGTACATTGATCTCAACCTCTTCCTTCAGACAGATTCCCGCTTTGAAGAAGGAGTGGTCATACCAGAAATGACCGGGAGCCAGGGGATCGTGGACGGTCCAGCGCAGACTCACCTCAAGAAGATCGCCGACTCCGAGTGATTTGACGGCGACGTGTTTTTCGCGTTGGTCGGTATACATGGGCGCTTCGCGGCTAACGGCGGAATCCAGTTCCTGGATGTCACTCGCGGGAGTTTCGACTGTGGTGCCATCCGGCTTGCGGACGCGTACGTAGAGGACGTCGAGATTCTCGAAACTGGCCATGTAGGGGTAAACGAGCAGGCCGAATTCCCGGATGGCGGACTCGGACTGCACGTGGAGGCGAAGGAGCAAGTCGCGCTCGCCTTTGCCGTCTTGCTCGAAGCGGATTTTGGTTTGAAGCAACTCGATGAAGTAGGGCTCACCCGCGAATAGTGGTTGGTCCGTGGAAGGTTTCGGGGCCTGCGCGAACGCGGGCTTCAGGACGAGAAAACACAACAAGAGAAAGCGAAGTGCGGTGTGAAGGTGCCGCATTCGATTGTTCCTTAAGGTAAACGCGGAAAGGATAATAGCACACGGACGAAACCCAAACCCGAGAAGGCGCGGAGCCCGCGGTGTCACAATTCTGCAAGGATGAAGAGAGATTTCTCTCTTCGCAGGCCGACACGTTCGCAGGAAGCGAACGTGAAATGAAAAAGCGTCGGCCAGCTTCGTTCGAAATGACCGGTGGGCGGTGGTGGTGGACGGAGAAGAGGGCACGACATGTTGTGCCCCTACAACGGGGAAATTGGGGACAGCGCAGGGAGTAGGAAAGAAAAAGCAGATCCCTCGCTTCGCTCGGGATGACAGTTTCATTGGGTGGTGCCTGGTGAGATGCGAACAACTGCCTTCCGCGGAAGAAAGCTAAAGCTAGATGCCGAACATGGAGTTGACTCCAGCGCGGGGAGCTTCAGCAGAGGGCTCTCGGCGTTCGAGCGGGGGAAGAGGCGCCTGCTGGGCGTCTGGCGGTGGAGTGGTGGGTTGGTGCGCGGGAGACTGTTGCCCAGCAGACTGTTCTGCGGCGGGCGATGAAGCGCCAGCAGCGGCTACGCGGGTTGCCACGCTCGGGGTGGCCGCAGCCGACTGGGCAGGTAGCTGCTGAAGATAGGCGAGATCGCGAGGCTCTTCCGTGCCCGGCTGCACGGCGGGAAATGTCAAATTCAATTGATGCTCCATCGCGCTGGCGATGCGGTGCAACTGCCAGATGAGCTTTTCGAGTTCTTTCGAGCGGCCGAGGTTCAAGCTGCGATCCCAGAGAAAGCGGATGGACAAGACCAGGACAACCGGCAGGCCGAGAGCCAGAGTCGCAAGCACGATGGTGATAAGCAAAGAGTCGAGGGACGAGATGGATGGCGTCATTGGCGGCCTCCTATTGCAGGATGCTTAAGATAGGATAGCGCTGCGCGAGAGCCGTGACAAACGAAGCGATGCTGGCGCGGGAAGGCGCGACGATCCGTTTGGAGAGTTCGGTTGCACGCGTGGGGGTGGTTCGGGTGTACACTCTGGGACAACTCCCAGCCCGAGTTCCCACCTTTAAGAAAGAACGGAGATGAAAATGAAGAGGAAAAATGTTGTGCGTATTGGTGCGCTTTTGGTTTTGGTGCTCACCGCGGGGATAGCCTACGCGGCGGGGACGGACGGGTTTATGGGTACGTGGAAGATGAACGAGGCCAAGTCGAAGGTGGCTGCCGGAGCGCAGAAGAATTCGACGGTGGTGTATACGAAGGACGGCGATGGCGTAAAAGTCGCCATCGATGGAACGGACGCCAAGGGCGCGGCGTATCACAGCGACTGGACGGGGAAGTTCGACGGCAAGGATTACGCGCTTAGGGGTGATCCGTCGGCGGACATGCGTTCATACAAAGTCATTGATGACCATACTCTTTTGGCCAGCAGCAAAAAGGGCGGTAAAGAGATCAACACGGCCCGTATCGTTCTGTCCGCCGATGGAAAGACGCGGACGGTGACGCTCAGCGGGACGGATGCCAGCAACGCGAAGGTCACGAGTACGCAGATTTACGACAAGCAGTAGCGGCGCGATGGGAAGTTGGAGTTGGACGTTAGAAGTTAGACGGAGAAGGACTGTTTAGTGGTGCTGGGGCGAGAGAAGACTGGGGCACCAGCACCCGGCAGGAGTAGTCAAAACCCGCACCCTTTGCAAAACCAAATGCGAATGGGTGCGGCACCCCTTTAGCTATCAGGGTTGAACGTCTGCGCCACCCGCCTGCCTGGTTAGAAAAATCCAAGCGCAAATGACTCCCAACGGTATCCACGACAGAATTCCGAGATAGCTAACGAAAGTAAACTTTGGTCCTCCAAGAAAAAGCAACAAAGCTAAAGAGGCGCCAAAACTATTGGTGGCGCCATGGGCAATACTACTTGACCAAATGCTCCCCGTTTTCATGCGTAACCATCCGAAAATGATTGAGAGGAGGATGGTGCACACCGGAAACACAACAAGACCTACGCCAATGTTTTCATAATGCTCGTATCCGAGAAAAATAAGCGGGTAATGCCACAGTCCCCAAATAAGTCCAGTGACGACCGCCGCGAGGGCCGGCCGCTCCGCGAAAAGACGGATTTGCAGGTAGCTCCGCCATCCGAATTCCTCACCCCAGGTAACGAGCGCTGCAATAGGGATGCCTATGAGCATCAGTTGGAGCATCCAAACCACCCATAACCCTGGCGTGAATTGGACGGAAGAAGGCTTCACCTGCGGCATAAGAATGGCCAGTGATCGATGCATAGAGAAATCCGGGTGGCTGATCCCGAAAAGAGCTGCGAGGCCCATGATGCTTCCGAGGACTGCGATCGGCAAGATATAGCCGGCAAAAATGTAATATCTCCAGTTCCGTCTAAAATTTAGCTGCAGACCGGCATCGGAAAAACCTTCGTGGGTGATCCACTTTCTGACAATGATCGCCGCTATTGCAGGCATGAAAGCTCCGGGGAGGAGTACGTACTGAAAAAGGAGATTAGTTGGGGAAATCCGGAACACGCGGGAAGCAACCACCCATCCGATCAACCAAAGACCCCACGCACCCAAGAAGGTTAACAAAAGGTACGCGCCAATCCCCTTATTCTTCATGGCCTCATTATCTACCAGTTGGGTTCGTTTTGTGACGAGCAGTCGAGAGTTGGGGGTTGAGAAAGGAAAAAAAGAAGAAAGAATTTTTATACAGAGGGCCACAGAGATACAGAGGACGCAGAGAAGAGGGCGCGATGAATCGCGCCCTAGAAAGGCAAGGAGGAAGGGCGAGCGGCGGCTAGGAGACTTTTTTGGCTTCGAAGGTTTGGGAGTAGGCGTGGAGGGTTAGGGAGAGGGCGCCGGTGGGGTCTTTGTGGAAGTTGAAGGTGACGTCGCCGGTGAGGATGAAGAAATTGGTGGAGGACTCGGGGAGGAGTTCGATGGGGTCGGGGCCGAGGGGATCGGCTTGGACGTAGAGGCTGGGGGATTTGAAGGTGATCTGGATTTTGCCGAGGCCAGCGATTTCGTAAGTGCCGGCGTAGGTGGCGAATGAGGCGGGATTCATTTTGATGATGGTGTGCTCGACGGGCTGATGACCGGGCCAGCCGTACTCTTTGGCGACGGCACGGTAGATTTCTTCGTAGAGTTCGGCGCCGGTGTCGGAGTTGGTCATGATGGCGAGCCCCTGGCCGGAGTCGGTGAAGGTTTGGATGTTGCAGCGGTAGCCTTCATTGCCGCCACTATGGCTGAAGGAGGATTTGCCGCCGTCGGATTCGAGGCCGAAGCCGAGACCCCAGGTGCCAAATTGCTTGGTGAGCATCTGGCGAGCCATATCTTGCGAAAGAATTTTTGAGGATTTGCCCGCGTATTCGTTTTGAACTTCCATAGCCATGCGAGCGAGGTCGGAGGGAGTGGTCCAGAGGCCTGCGGGAGCCATTTCCGGATAGGTGTGCCAGCCGCCTTTGACGGGGTTGCCGAGGGAGCGGTAGGCCTGGGCGGCTTCGGGAGCGCGGGCTTTGGGGAGAGGCTGCTCGTAGGTGCTGCGAGTCATGCCCGCGGGGCCGAGGACGAGTTCGCGCATGATTTGCGGGAAGGGCTTGCCGGTGACGTCGGACATGAGCGTTTGGAGGATGACGAAGCCGCCGCCGGAGTAGCGCCAAAGAGTGCTGGGGAGAATGTCGACGCGAATGGGATCGGTGTTGGCGGGCTTTTCGCCGTTGAGGATTTGGACGATGGTGGGGATGGGTTCGTCGGAAGCGTAGCCGGGGAAGCCGTGGACGGTGAGGCCGGCGCTGTGGCTGAGGATGCGGCGGATGGTTACTTTGTCTTTTGCGGTGAAGGCGTTTTCGGGGACTTTCCAGGTTTTGAGTTTGACGTTGACGTCTTCGTCGAGGGAGAGCTTGCCGTCTTGCACGAGGCGAAGGGCGGCTAGGGCGGTGACGGGTTTGCTGATGGAGGCGGCCTGGAAGAGCGTGTCGGGAGTGACAGGAGCTTTGGAGGCGACGTCGGCGAGGCCGTAGGCGCGTGTCCAGAGAATTTGGCCGTGGTCGAAGAAGGCGAGGCTGACGCCGGGGACTTTGTGAAAGGCCATGCGGTCGGCGACGGTCATGGGGACGGGCGGCTGGCCTTTGATGACGACGGCGGGGAGAAGGCCGTTTTCGATGCGGGAGATGCGAGCGGCGAGGGCGGGATCGGGAGTTTGGGAGGCGGAGGTGGAGAGATTGTTGGCGGAGAGTTTGGGGGAAAGCAAAGAGGAGCTGGAAGCGGCGATCGCGAGGAACGCGAAGGCGGCGGTGAGGAGTACAAGAGTTTTGGTTGTTGATTTCATGGGGGAGCTCATGGGGCGAAATCGTATCACTTTTGAGGGCTGGACGATTCGGTTTGGTTGGCTGAGCCGTCGAAGAAATCGGGCTGTAGATGCGCTGGCTACTTGCGGAAGAAATCGATGAGGAGTTCGGAAACGCGGGCGGGTTCTTCGTGCTGGAGCCAGTGCGTGGCGTTGGCGAAGGTGTAGAGTTCGGCGGAGTCGCAATAGCGGAGGCTGTCGTGGGCCATGTCGGCGAGGAGGAAAGCGTCGCGCTCGCCCCAGAGGATGCGTGTGGGGACGTGGACCGTGGAGTCGGGGAATTTAGTGCGATGGCGGAAGGCGGCGCGATACCAGTTGATCATGGAGGTGAGAGCGTGGGACTGGGACCATGCGGAGCGGTATTGGGCGAGATCTTCGGAGGAGAAGGTATTGGGGCGGCTGGAGCGGACTAAGGAGCGAATGCCGAGGCGATAGTTGAAGGCGCTGAATACAAATTCAGGCACGAAGGGAAGCTGGAAGAAGAACATGTACCAACTGCGGCGGAGTTGGCGGCGGTTTGTTGCGAGGTAGCGGCGCATGACGCTGGGATGCGGGACGTTGAGGATGGCGAGTTTGGAGATGCGTTGGGGATGGAGGAGAGCGAGGCTCCAGGCGACGGCGGCGCCCCAGTCGTGACCGGCGAGGAAGAATTTTTCTGCGCCGAGTTGGCCGGCGATAGCGAGGACGTCGGAGGTGAGATGCGAGAGGGCATAGTTGGCGGCGCCGCGAGGTTTGCTGCTGAGGTTGTAGCCGCGCTGATCGGGGACGATGACGCGGAAGCCGGCGGAGGCGAGGGGCTCGATTTGGTTGTGCCAGGAATACCAGAATTCGGGGAAGCCGTGGAGGAGGATGGCGACGGCGCCGTCCGTGGGGCCGGAAGCGATGGCGTGGAGTTGGATGGCGCCGTTGTGGAAGGTCAAATGTTCGAGCGGGGATTGCACGGTGGGGAGTTTACATCGAAGTGCGGTGGGAGGTGCAGCGTGCGAACGAGTTGGGGCGAATGGACAGCATAAACGAGAGCAGAAGCGGGAGGGGCAAGCCCCTCTGCTACGTGATGGAAGTGGTTTCGAGACCGTAGGTGGTGATGTACTGGGCGGTGGCGGCGATTTCAGAGACGCGAGCTTCGGTGTCGCCATGGGCGACAGAGGTGTGAGGCTCAGAGGCAGATTCGGGAGGTAGCGCGCCGATGGCCTGGTTACGGCCGGAGTTTTTGGCTTTGTACATGGCGCGGTCGGCGAGGGCGAGAACTTCTTCGTAGCTGACGTCGACCGGGGAAGCCACATTCCATGGGAAGGCGGCCCAACCTATCGAGACGGTACGGTGCAGCGAGAGGCCGGCGCCTTTCACTTTGAACGGCTCACCGGCAACGGCGGAAAGGACGCGCGCGGCAAGCGTTGCGGCTTCTTTGCGTTCGCAAAAACGGGAGACGACGAGGAATTCTTCGCCGCCCCAGCGGACAAGCACGTCGGAATAACGAATGGCGGAGCTGATGCGGGAAGTCAGGTCGATGAGCATTTGATCGCCGGCATCGTGGCCGAAGCGGTCGTTGATTTCTTTAAAGTGGTCGGCGTCGATGAGATAGAAAATAATATCGCGATTGCGGCGGCTGCGCGTGGGATCAGGCGAGGAGTAGGCGCGGATGGCCTGGCTGACGTCGCTCTGAATGGTGGCCGTGAAAAAGCGGCGGTTGCGCGCGGAGGTGAGCGGATCGGTGAGGGACATTTCTTCAAGTTCTTTGTTGGCCAGGGCGAGGGCTTCGCTACGTTCGGCGACGGCTTGTTCGAGGCGGATACGCTCGTTCTGCAGCTTGCGAGTGCGGTAATTCACAAGGGAATAAAGCGCGAAGAGTCCGAAAAGAACCACGACGCCGCGCGAATACCAACGCTGCCACCAGGCGGGGATCACGGTGAAGGAAAACTCGGCGGGGAAGCTGAGCGTGCCGCGGGCGGAGCGGCAAGATACGCTGAAGGTGTAATCGCCAGGAGGCAGAGCTGGATAGCGAGCTTCGCGGCCAGAGACTTCGTTGGGTTCGCTCTCGAGGCCTGCCAGGCGATAGGAACAACGGACATTTTCCGGATCGCGGTAAGTAAGAGCAGCGAATTGCACGCCGAAGGTATTGTCGCTGCGCGGGGCAGCGGGGTTGCGTTCACCCACACGATCGCGTGAGCCGAGATGAGCGGAAGTAATGACGACGCGGGGCGGAAGCTCAACCTGCTCGTCGGCCGAGATGGGATTGTAGCGGGCAAGGCCGCCGCTTGTGCCAAAGAGCAGCGTGCCGTCTTGTTCGGCGAAGAAGCCCTGTTCGCTGAGATCATTCCAGATGAGACCGTCGGCCTGGGTGAAACGAAGAGTGCGGCCATTCCGCGAGAATTCGGTGAGGCCGAAAGCGCCGCCAGCCCAGATGTTGCCTTCGTGATCGACCCCGAGCATATACACGTCGAGAGAAGGCAGGCCGTCTGCCATGCCGTAGTGGGTAAACTGGGGCTTTCCATCGACAAGACGCAGGCAAGTTAAACCCAGCGCATCGGAGTAGCGGACCCAGACTTCATCGCGACTGACGGCGGCAGCTTCAACGACTTCGTCCTGCAATAGGCCGTTGGCCGCGGTGAAATGCAACCATTGCTTGCCATCAAAGCGGGAAAGGCCGGTTCTGCCAACGGCCCAGAGAACGCCGTCCGGGGCCGAGGCGAGCCGGCCAATGCCTTGATGGATTTCCGGTGGCAGGGGCACGTCTACGAATTGAAAGGGCCGCTGCGTGGGACGAGCTGCTTTAAGGTAGTGCGCGTTAGCAATCCAGAGGCGGCCGTCAGGGCCCATGTGAATGCCACTGGGAATGGGATCGGGAGTCGAAACTTTTTCAAGTGCTAGGGACTCGGGATCGAAACGCGTGAGACCGCCGGGATAGCAGAGGACCCATATTGCACCATCGGGGGCGAGGATCATCTCGCGAGCAAGTGAGCCGTTGAGGCCGTCTTTCTGCTTCCAGATTCGCCAGCGAGCCGCTTGAGGGTCCCACATGGCCACGCCATTGTTGGTGCCGAGCCAGAGGCGGTTGTGTTTATCGCGCAGTTCGGACCAGACCACATTGTCGGGAAGGCCTTCGGCCTGCGTCCAACCGGACCAGGTCTTGCGACCAACCCAGCGCTGGATGCCTGCGCCGCCAAGGCCAATCCAATAAGCTCCTTCGCGGTCTTCCGTGATGGCGAATGTGGCGTTGACCTTCATGCCGCGGCTTCGGTCGATGACTTCCCACTGGCCGGAGATGCGGCGATAGAGGCCAGCGACGGTGGGGATCATGAGATTTCCGGAGCGATCCAGAGCAGGTGAGCCATAGTCGTTGGCGGGGGGCAGATCGGGAAGTTCTGAGACGAAATGAGTGGAGCCTGGGTTCAAGCGATAGAGATGGCCAGCGGTTCGAACCCAGAGGATCTTTTCGAAGTCCTGGAGAATGCTGATCACTTGCTCGTATGGCAAGCCGCTTTGTGCGGGAAACATGTGGACGTGATCCTGAGAATCCAGCCAGCCGACGTGGTGACCAGAGGCGAACCATACCCGTCCTTCGGACGTGATGCTGACCGACTCTGCTTCAAGACTGGGCAGGCCCTCGGGAATCGACCAGAGGCGAGTATCGTTGGGACGCTCGGGATCGACGCGGAGCAGGCCACCTTCGGTGGCGAGATAGACCTTGCCCCAGGAATCGAGAGCCAGTGCAGATGGATGATGAAACGAATTGTAGACCTTGGCGAGGGGCAGTTGGTGAAGGACGCCGCCTTCCATGTAGGAGACGCCGCGCGAAGTGACGATCCAGATTCGGCCGGAGGGAGCCAGGACAAGCTGGTCCACATTGGTACTGGGAAGGCCCTGCTCGAGACCGAAGCGCAGAACATGATTGCCGTCGAAGCGAAGGAGGCCGTTGGGCGTGCCGATCCAGATGAAGCCGTCCTGGTCTTGCAGGATGCAGGCGGGAGTTAGAGAGTTCAGACCGAAGTTATCGCCGACGCTCTGAAACACATAGCGAGGACGGTGGGGCAGAGAAAGCACAGGCGTGTCGGTGGGCTTAGCCTGAGAGGCGAGCGAACCGAGAGCCAAAATGACCAGGGTAGCTAAGAAAAAAGCGGCGGAAGTCTTGCTCCGCATGAACGCTCCAAGGGATTCCGTCGAAATAGTGTAGCGTGCGGGTAGATGGGGCGGTGGGAGTGGTCCCAAAACGATAATGGCGGATTGTGGGGATTTGGGGTGGGCTGAGGTCTGAAGGGCGGCCGCGTGATGCGGGGGCTGTGCGCGCCGAACGAGTAGGGAAGAAAGCCAAGGAGGTTGACGTTCACAGCCACCTGTGTCACAGTACAGATATGACACTGTTCCGGCTGAATCTTCGCCCGGGCGAATCCATTTTCGATCAGCTGGTGTTTGCCGCGAAAAAGGCATTTGTCAGCGGCGAATTACGGACGGGGCAGGCGTTTCCTTCGGTACGAGCTCTCGCGGCGGAGTTCAAGATTCATCCCAACACGGCGCATAAAGTTGTCCAGCACTTGATTCAAGAGCGCTGGCTCGAAGTGCGTCCGGGGATTGGAACGGTGGTCGCGGAGATTCCTGAGCCGCGGCCGGGCGACCGCAAGCGTCTGCTCGGGCGCGAAGTGGAACAACTTGTGGTTGAGGCCAAGCGTTTAGAACTGGACATAGGCGACGTCATACAGGCAATCGAGGATCAGTGGGCCAAGCTCGAAATGCCCCAGGAGGTAATCCGCAAATGATCCGCGTGGAAAATCTTTGGAAGAAGTTTGGACGTTTCGACGCACTTCGCGGACTGAGTTTCGATGTGCCCGATGGAAGTGCGTTCGCGCTGATCGGCGCAAACGGAGCGGGAAAGACGACCACCATCAAAGTGCTGATGAACATTATCGAACCGACACGCGGAAGTGCGACGCTGCTTGGCGTGGACTCGCGGAAAGTGTCGCCGCGCGAACTTGCGCAGATCGGATACGTTTCGGAAAACCAGGACATGCCATCTCGCTTGACGGTCGGGGAGTATGTGGCGTATCTGCGGCCATTCTACCCGGCTTGGGACCGCGAGCTGGAAGCATCCATCGCGCGTCAATTGCGGTTGCCGCTGGAGCGAAAGATCGGTGACCTCTCGCACGGAATGCGCTTGAAAATGGCCCTGATGTGCGCGTTGCCGTACCGACCGAAGCTTTTGATTCTGGATGAACCTTTCAGCGGGCTCGATCCGCTCGTGCGTGATGAATTCATGGAGGGGCTGCTCGAGCAGGCCGGCGAGATGACCATCCTGATCTCGTCGCACGAGCTGGGCGAAATCGATGGCGTGGCGACGTATGTCGCATTTCTCGACGAGGGCAAGCTGCTGTTTCAGGAATCGATGAACGACCTGACGGGCCGTTTTCGCGAAGTGCATGTGACGCTGGAGTCTGAGGCGGCAAAGCCGGCGCCGGCTCCCAAAGAGTGGTTGCAAATCCGCGCGATCGGAAACGTCTTGACGTTTGTCGACACGCGATTCGACGAAGACGGCCTGAGCGATCGCGTTCGCTCGCGAATCGAAGGTGTGCGAGGAATCGATGCACATCCGATGGCGTTGCGTTCCATCTTTACGACCCTGGCGCGAGCGGCGCGCGACGGCGGGGCTTGAAGAAAGGCGGCGGAAATGGTCTGGCACATTTTCAAGAAGGACTGGAAATTGGCCTGGGTTTTTGTACTGACTGTTGCATTGGTCCATTGGATCGAAGCGGTGATTCAACACAAAATCGGACTTTTCGATGAAGATCCTATGCTTGGGATGCTCCTGGATGTTGTCCCCATCCTGGCCCTTTTCGGGAGTATGTTTCTGATCGGTGCGATCGTTCACCTTGACGCGATTCCTGGCGTGCGGCAAGACTGGCTAGTGCGGCCGATCTCGCGCCACGATCTGATGATGGAAAAGCTCCTTTTCATAGTTTTGATGGTGAATGGGCCGATTTTCGTAGGGGTTCTATGTCAAGGGATTGCAAATGGGTTTTCCTTCCGAACGTCTCTAGCGGCTGCGACATGGCAGGTCGCGTTCCTTTTTTTTGCACTCACGTTGCCTGTCTTCAGTTTTGCGTCGGTGACGCGGACTATGACGCAGGCGTTCATATTTGGCTGCGGCTGCACCTTTCTTATCGTCGCGTTCCAATTTGCCGCGGGTTATCTTAACTTGCTCCTACACGGCACGCTAGAATCCATCACATGGAGTGGAATTGGATGGGTAGGAGAGACAGCGAGGTTCGCACTCGCTGCGGCTGCGGCGTGCACAATTCTCGGGCTTCAGTATTATCGGCGAAAGACTGTTCTATCGCGCGGCGTGGTTCTTCTATTTGGCTTTGCGATTCTTGCAACCCAGTTTCTTCCATGGAAGCCGGCTTTCGCTATCCAACGGAAACTGTCAACGAAACCAGACGCCGGGAGGACCGCAGCTATTGTTTTTGATGCGGCTCTTGGAAAATTTCGATCGCCTTCCGGACTGGGCGCTTCCTCGGAACATCCTCTCCGCTTCGACCGAGAGGACCATACGAGTGTGTTCTTGCCGCTAAGGGTTACCGGCATCCATACCGATGCTTTCTTGTTTACAGACCGCGTGGAGTTCCAGTTGATTGACGCTGCCGGAAAAACTTCGTTCCGAGGAGTAGGTGAAGAGGTAGAGGTAGCTAATGAAGGTCCAAAGCCGGTGGAGGCTTCTGTATATCAGGAAATCCGGGTGCCCGCGTCGGTCTATCGCGAAACAAAGGACCAGCCGATTCAGATTGAAGTTGGTTATTCACTGACGCTCTTCGGGCTGAGTCACTCTTATTCCATGCGCGCATTGGGCGGCGACGAGCGAATGCCGCGCTTCGGCTGGTGCCAAACAAAAATGAATGACACGGAAACGGCTGTCGAGCTTCGGTGCATGCAGCCGGGCAAAAGACCGACATGTGCAACACTATTTCTTGAAAGTGAAAGGACTAGTCAGCGTAATCCTGAGCGATCGTCGTGCGAGGGCGATTATTCGCCGTATTCAGGATGGTTTACCGGAGACAATATGGCGCATTTTGGAGCGAACCTTCCGTTCCGCGATCCGTCGGGGCTGGCAAGGTTTCCGGTGGACGGGCCGCAACTCCAAAATTCGCGCGTCGTCATTCGAGTGTATGAGCCGGAAGACCACTTCACGCGTTTGATGGTGATTCCGCAGATCAAGCTGAAGGATTGGGAGGCGCAGTAGCACGCACGCATAAGCGTGGAATTCCGAACGATCGGGGAGAGACACCACCGAATGGTGGACGGATGCCCAGTTGGGTGACCTAGTGCGGCTGGTTTGAAGGCGGTTACCCGGTTGATTGCCACGATCCTGTAAGGGAATTGCCCGCCAGATGTCGAGAACAAGATTGCCGGTTGTGGCGCGAATCGAGAGTTGGCAGCTTTGCACTACTGTAACCGGCAGATCGACCAATTCACCGGCATGGCCCGTAGAGGGACGCCTACTTCAGTTCGATCTCGACGATTTGGCCTTCGGTGCTCCCTGCGTTGGTAAGGCTGTGAGTGACCTTGGTGTTCACCCAATGGAATTCGCCCGGCTTAACCTCGTGCATGGTGGATTGGCCATCGGGAGCGCTCATTTTCAGCGTGAATCCTTTTGCCGAGACGATGAGGTATGGCCGCACATGGCTGTGCATCGCGGACACGGAGCCGGGCGCGAGGACCCAACTGTAAACGCGAGCGCTTGGATTTTCCCCAGCAATCGCTGCGGCAACAGACGAGGACGGAGTAGCAGGGCGCTCGAGAAGTTCGACGTCCACGACATCAAAAGGCGCCGAACCTATATTGTGGACCCTGTGCGTGAAAGAGCTTCCGGCAAGGGTGTAGACAGAAATAGTACCGGGCGCAGTGGGTGAAGGTTGTCCTTCCGTTTCGTTCCATGTTTGCTGCGTGATCGATGTAGTCGAAAGATTAACGGCCACTCGGTCGTGGGAGTGAGTGTGATAGAGCGTGCGTTCACCGGGTGGCAGCGTCAAGTGGAGAACGACAACAGATTCATTCTTCAGCACGACATGATGAAGTGGCTCGTTCTCAACGAGCACAGGCGCTGACGCTTCCTGGCTTGCGAAGATGCACGACAAGAAAAAGAAAAGAGCTAAAAGAGCTTTCATGGTCAGCATTCTGGGCGCACACATGGGCTTCCAGAAAAGGGAAGAGTATCCCACAACGGCCTTTGTGGGGTAGGAGGAATCTCGATTGACGACGAATACGGAGCAGCCAGCAGAATTCAGAAGCCCGGTGCGCCGGTGGCGGCGGGGCGCATTTCCGGGGCGTTGACGCCAAAGCGGAGATGAGCGAAGTAAGTTTGGCCGAGGGACATGAGGCCCGTGTAGAGATAGCCCCAGACGAAGAGAAGCAGGAACGGGATAGTGGCGTAGTTTTCGTTGGTTATGGCGTAGACGATGGTGCCGGCAAAATAGAGACCTAAAATGACTTCGGCGTAAGGCATCCAGCCGGCTTTGTTCTTGTATTTTTTCCCGGCGAAAGATCCCTTTTTGCCTTCGATATTGAATTTGGGAGTGCGGGCGAACTCACTCTTCTTGCCGATGATGGCTTCCATGACGGCTTGCGCGTTGCGAACAGAAATGCCGATGCCAGTGGCCATAACGAACGGCATGTAGAGGAAGGTGGTCCACCAGCTTTTCGGACGAAGCTCGCGTTGCGCTACGAGGTAGAAACTCGAAATAGAACAGGTGGACGCGAGGAAGAGAGGCAGGTCGATGACCAGCATCTGGAACCAGCCTTGATAGAAGCGCACGATCATGGCGGGCAGAAGCATCGCGGAAAAAAGAACCATCAGCGGGTAGCTGATGTTGGCGGTGAGATGGAAAAAAGCTTCGGCTTTGACGTGCCAGGGCGCGTCGGATCTCCAGACGCGCGGGAGAATTTTTTTTGCGGTTTGCATCAGGCCTTTAGCCCAGCGGGCTTGCTGGGCCTTGAAGCCGTTCATATCGACAGGCAACTCCGAGGCACATTCGATCTGCGGGAGATAGAGGAATTTCCAGCCTTTGAGCTGCGCGCGATAGGAAAGATCCGTGTCCTCGGTAAGAGTGTCGTGCTCCCAGCCGCCGGCTTCTTCGATGGCTGCACGGCGCCAGACGCCTGCAGTGCCGTTGAAATTGAAGAAGGTGCCGCGGCGGGAGCGCGCCCCATGCTCCACGACGAAGTGACCGTCCAGCAAGATCGTTTCGACTTGCGTGAGGAGAGAGTAATCGCGGTTGAGGTAAGTCCAGCGTGTCTGGACCATGCCGATTTGGGAGTTGTCGTGAGGGCTATCGGAGGGCGCGACGAAATAGGGGATCGTGCGGCGAAGAAAATCGGGCTCCGGGATAAAGTCGGCGTCGAAGATGGCGATGAATTCCCCCTTCGAAGTCTTGAGACCGTTCTCGAGAGCTCCGGCTTTGTAGCCTTCGCGGTTGGTGCGGTGGATGTACACGATAGGCATGCCTTGCGCGGCGTGGCGATCGACGCAGGCGCTGGCAACCTGGCAAGTCTCGTCGGTGGAATCGTCGAGGACCTGAACGTCCAGCAATTCGCGAGGGTAATCGAAATGGGAGACGGCTTCAACGAGGCGTTCGATCACGTAGCGCTCGTTGAAAATCGGCAGCTGAACGGTGACGCGGGGCCAATGTTTGATTTCGGGCGGTGGGCCGGGGACGTTTTTCGAATAGACGTAATAGTTGTAGACGAGCCAGTAGCGATGCAGGCCGTAGGCCGCAAGGACGAAAAGTACGAGGAAGTAAGGAATCATCATCGCCAGATCAAAGGTGTTGACGTGATAGATGTCACTGAAAGTGCGGTCCGTGAGCTTGTGCCAGAAATGGTTAAGGGAGGTTTGTACCGCGAGAAATGTGGCGATGGGGAGAAGGCTTGGCACGATGAAGGTGATTTCCGTTGTTCCCTGATGATGAACTCGGCGCTACTTTCGAGAAATGATTATAAGGCCGAAGCCGTAGCGGGGGAAGGTGAATGGTTGAATCGCCCGGCTCATGCCGGTGCGCAAGCGGATTTGCGAAAGGCTAGGGTTCTCGCGCTGAGCTAGCGGTCCGGCGGCGCTTAAGGGATAAGTACAATTTTTCCAGCGGCGCCGGGTTGCAGGATTTCGATGTGCGCGCGAGGGGCATCGCCCAAAGGTATTTCTTTGCCGACGACGGGGCGAAGCGTTCCATTCTCCAAGCCGGCAATCAGACCTGCGTGGACATCGGCCTCTTCGGCCGGAGTAAGCGCCCATAGAGTGAATCCTCGAACCGAGCTGCGCCGGCTCATGAGGTCGCGGGGATTGACGGTGATTTCGCCGCGGTTGCCAATGACGATGACACGGCCGTTGTTGGCGAGAAGCTTTATGTCGTTGGCGAGATTCACATTGGCGAGCATTTCGAGGACGATATCCACGCCGCGGCCGCCGGTGGCTTTCATGATTTCATCGAGATAGCCGGGTTTGCTGTGATTGAAGACTTGGTGAGCGCCTTCGCGCGTAGCGAGATCCAGACCTTTTTGGCTGCTCGCAGTGCCGAAGACGGTCAGGCCCGACGCGCGGGCGATTTGCGCGCCCGCGATGCCCACGCCGCCGCTGGCGCCGTGAATCAAGACGGTCTCCGAAGCGTGGGCCTGGGCGGAGTGGTAAAGGGCGTGATACGCGGTTCCATAGGGGACCCAGACGCCTGCGCCTTGGCTGAAGCTGACTTTTTCGGGAAGCCGGTGGATTTGGCTTTCGAGAGCGATGGCGTATTCGGCGTAGGCGCCGGTGACGGTCTTAGCGACATAGACGCGGTCGCCATGTTTTACTTTAGCGACGCCAGAGCCGACTGCTTCCACGGTGCCGGCGGCGTCGGAGCCCGGCGTATAGGGCAGCGGCGGCTTGATGGCGTAGGTGCCGCTGCGCATGTAGGTATCGTAGGGATTCACGCCTACAGCGTGGACGCGCACCAAAATTTGTCCGGCGGCGGGCTGCGGCGTGGGAATTTCTTCCAGCTTTAGGACTTCGGGACCGCCGAACTCGTGGACTTGGATTGCTTTCATTTTTGCCTCCGCTTTTTGTAAAGCTCGATTTGATGCCCCTTGCGATTGTTTGCCTTCACTCTGGATGGGGAAATTCTAGCCGAAGCCCGGAATGGGTGTGCGGTGTCCCTAAAAACAAACGACAGGGTCGATACCTTGCGAGTTCACTAGAAGTGATCGTCTGCGTGCGCATGGGGCGCTTCCTTTTCTTTTTCGAGTAGACCGGCCAATTGTCCCCAGGCGGTGGTCTGCCAATTGTCTTTTCCTTTTTTCTGGGGGATCCATGGCGGTAGCGTTTGATTCAAATAGGTTGCAAGTGCGTGGACGTACGGTTCGTACATGCGACGTAGCTCGCTGAGGCGGCGGTCGGCATCTTCGCCATCATGAAGTTTCAAGCCGTGTTGGGCGAGGACGTCGCGAATATGGAGCAATTCTGAGGCGGGCAGCCGGTCGTACGGCAAAGATGCGGGTGCGGTGCCGAAAACTTGAGAAAGATCAGCTACAGCGTGGCGTGCAATCGCAAAAGTCAGCTCGGCTTGCTTTTCACATGCCCCCTCAATGCCAACCATGACAAGCGCAGAAGTGTCGAGGATTGCCGTAAGAGAAGCGATCCAGGATTGGTTGTCATGTTGGGAGCGAAAGTAGGCAAGCACGGGATAGGAGAGATGGCTTTCCATCAACTCGGCGCACCAATGCTCCCAATCCTTGAGTAGTTCGCGCAAGGCGTCTTGTCCATTGCGATAGCTGTGGCGGCGGAGAAGTTCACCGGCGGTTGGAGGCGTGCCCGCGCGCGAATCGAGGAGGGAGATGTCCACTTCCCGTTTTGAGAACGAACCGTAGATGAACGGAAGATAGCCAATCACCGCGGCGAGGAAGCCGAAGCCGAAACCGGCTTCGACGACGACGAGGACGCGCGCCAACCCGGATCGAGGGATCACGTCGCCGAGTCCCAGAGTAAAAAATGTGGTGCCGCTCAAATACATGTCGGTTTGAAAGCTGGGCTGGCCGCCCGTCACGACTACCGCGGAACCGGCGCCGTATTGCATCAGGCCGAAGCCGACTACGAGTCCCACGGCCCAAACACCCACGAGAACCAGAAGTGAAAGCGGGCCGTAAAAGCCCAGCAAAGCTTCCCGGCCCTTGCGGGAGGAGACCAGGCCCGTCGCGAACTTCCATAGGCTCCAGGTGGACCTGTAAAAGAGGCGCGCGAACCGAAATTTACGCGTGACGCGCCGAGGCAGGATGATAGCCTCGAACGCGTCCCAAAGCACGATCAGGAAGATCGCAACACCCGCGATAAAGGCACCTGGAGCTTGAATCATGTGCGGCATTGTACTCGTTTGGTTTGGTCGTCGATAAGCCCTGACGCGATTAGGAGTTGAGGCGCGCGCTGACGCTGATCTCGGCTTTGAAAAGCTTGGAAACGGGGCAGCCGGTCTCGGCGGCTTTCACGGCAGCGTCAAATTTTGCCTTATCCGCGCCGGGAATCGTGGCGACAAGGTCGAGGTGGCTCTTGGTGATGGAGAAACCGTCGCCGACTTTGTCGAGGGAGACGGTGGCGGTCGTTTCCAGCTTCTGCGCGGTCATTCCGGCGCCGCCGAGTTGTGCGGAGAGTGCCATCGTAAAACATCCCGCGTGGGCCGCGGCGAGGAGCTCTTCCGGGTTTGTGCCTACACCGTTTTCAAAACGTGTGCTGAAGGAATATTGCGTTTGCTTTAGCACCCCGCTGTCTGTGGAGATGGAGCCTTTGCCGTCTTTTAAGCCGCCTTGCCATACTGCCGATGCTTTGCGTTGCATGATGCACTCCTTTTGCGCTGTTTGAGAGGTTGACTGATTTGAATCCCGAGAATTCGATTCACCAGCGAGAGAGAAGGGTATATTGACGGAATGATTGTGTCGAGTCGCCCCGTCGAATTCCTATGAGCGAAAATCTGGAACAGGTCGCGCATCGCCCTTGGCAGCTGCCCGCGGGTCCATGGATCATGGCGCAAATCTGGCACGATCTGCTATTCGCACACTGGCCGGTGTCAGAAGTATCGCTGCGTGCACATATTCCAGCGCGGCTCGCGATCGACACGTTCGACGGACAAGCCTGGCTGGGCGTCGTCCCGTTCCGAATGTCTGGTGTACGCCTGCGAGGCACGCCCGCGGTTCCGTGGCTCTCGGCGTTTCCGGAATTGAATGTGCGGACGTATGTAGTGGCGAATGGCAAGCCTGGAGTGTGGTTCTTTAGCCTGGATGCGGGCAACAGGATTGCCGTGGCGCTCGCGCGGGCGTGGTTTCACTTGCCATATTTTCGCGCACGAATGTGCTGCGAAGAACGAAGCGGCTGGATCGAATACAAATGCGCGCGTTCGCATCGCGGCGCGGCCGGTGGTGTGCTGAACGGACGGTATCGAGCGATTGGCGAGATGTTTTCCGCGGCCCCGGGCTCCCTCGAACATTTTCTGACGGAGCGCTACTGTCTTTATACGACCGACGGGGCGGGGCAAGTCATTTTCGGCGAAATTCATCACGCGCCGTGGTCTTTGCAGGTTGCGGAAGCCGAGTTGGTCAGCAATACCATGCCGGAAGCCGCCGGAATTTATTTAGCGCCGGCAAAACCATTGCTTCATTTTTCGAAGCGGCAGGACGTAGTCGTTTGGCAGCCGCAGCGATTGGCACGTTGAGCCGTCCTCGGCGCGGTTACCACTTATGAAAAACAAAAAAGACGGCCAAGGCGATACAACCGAATCCCGCGGCGTAATTCCATTTTATTTTCTCGCCGAGATATGAAGATCGAGAAAACAGAGAACACTGACAGAGTGATGACTTCTTGAATGGTCTTTAGTTGCGCCGTGTTGAATTCGTACGAGCCGATGCGGTTCGCTGGAACCTGAAAGCCATACTCGAAAAAAGCAATCCCCCAGCTCACCAAAATCACTTTCCAGAGAGCGGAGCCGCGGTACTTCAAATGGCCATACCACGCAAACGTCATGAAGATATTCGAAATCGTGAGCAGGACGATGGTTCTCATGTTTTTCCGTTCTCGCTTTGCCAGAAGGTGCTTTGGATGAGACGCAGAAGTGCGAGCTCGCGATACAAACCGGCCCGGCACTTTTTGAATGTTATTACAATTCAAGAGTCTCAGTGACGTTCCAGCCAACGGCGTAGACATCAAGACTCGAGTCGTTTGCATCTTGAGACTATTCACCAGTCTTCAATGGCAGTTTCTGCACAAACGAACAGCTGCAAACTGCCTTCGATGCCATAGGTTCCGTTACAGTTAACGATGTTGGATTGTTCAGCTTCCCTCGTTCGATAGTCGCACTGGGCCCATCTAAAAATGGGGAGGACCACTTGGGACGGATGTTTCGAAGCTTTTTCGCATTTCTTCTGGCGGTAGTGTTCTCGTTGCCGGCTGCAACGGACGGGCAAACGGCCACCGTGCTGGTCGTCACCGGATCGAGCATGCCGGAGCCGCTGTATTTGATCTGGAACGACGAATATCACAAACAGCAGCCAAGCGTTCAGGTGCGCTACCTGCCGGAAGGGAGCGGCGCCGGCGCAACGCGAGTTTTGACCGGCTCGGGAGACTTCGCCGGTGGCGATGCTCCTATCCCCGATAAAGAGCTAAAAGGAGCCACGTCTAAGATTTTCGAATTGCCGACAGTGCTGATTGGGATTGTCGTGGTTTATAACTTGCCGGGAAACATCGGCGAGCTTCGTCTTTCGGGTCCGGTATTGGCAAATATTTATCTCGGAAAGATCACCTCATGGAACGATCCAGCGCTGGTCAAGCTGAATCCGGACACAAAACTTCCTTCACTTGCGATTCAGGTGTTCCACCGCACGGCGGGGAAAGGCTCGAGTTACATTCTTTCCGATTACCTGTCGAAATCGAGTCCGGAATTTTTATCACGCGTGGGACGCAGCGAATCCCCGAACTGGCCGGTGGGGACGACCGCCGGCAGATCGCAGGACATGACCGAGAGAGTAGCGGCGACTCCAGGAGCGATCGGCTACACGGAACTGAATATGGCCGAAAAAGCTTCGCTGCGGATGGCGAGTGTACGAAACGCAGAAGGTGAGTTCGTGCGGCCTTCCACGCATTCCATCTCGGCGGCGGCCAGAACGCTCACGAGCAAAGTAACCGATGATTTCAGGATTTCGCTGACGAATGCACCCGGAAAAGACAGCTATCCCATCAGCAGCTTCACCTGGTTCTACGTCCCGGCCGTCGCCAAGGATTCGCAGCGTGGCCGCGCGGTCGCGGAATACTTGAGATGGGTCTACACGCACGGCGAGAAAATCGCACAGGATCAGGGCTACCCGCCGCTGCCCGAGGAACTGCTCGCCAAAGTGATGGCAAAAGCGGAGGCGATTCACTGAATTTTGTCGCTCTTAGACAAATTGTGACGAGCGCAAAGTAGTCTGATGTTTTTCGCTGTCAGCGAAGTGCCGCCCTTGGAGTACGGTAGATCGTGGTCAAAATGCAGATTGTCAGTCGCGCTACAAATCACGCAACGGCCGGCATCGCGCTTCCACACTTCCAGTTTAACCATCGAAGGAATCATTCGCGTCTGCGGCAATGCATTCTCGGACATCGCCTTGATATCGAGGTCATCCGCTAGCTCTAATCTAAATTTGAATACTGACTTGACTCCGTCAGACTGCTGCCAGCAATCTGTGAGTCTGAAGAAGCCGTTGAAAGCCCATATCCCGACGTGAATCTTTTCATAGACTGCGACGACCTCAGGTTGCCTCTTCCCCTCCTTTGCTTCGCGTGCAGCTAGTTCAAATAATCCATTTCGTGTGAGAGTCGAATTCGAAGTGGTTCGAGGCTGGTCTATCGTCTTCGTGTCGGGAGCACCCTTTTTTCTCGGAGCATCGTGGCCCTCATAGATCAAGGCCCTTCCATTCTCTCGCACAGAATCCTTGTAGGGAGCATTGGACCTCTGACTCATGAGGAGAACGCTTACGTCTGGGCGCAAATGAAAATGCATTCCGTGTTGAAAGCTAACACTCCAAGCTTGGCACATTTCGATGTAAGAGATTATTTGACCGGGAGCATGAGACAGCGATAGCACGGCAAGCTTTGGGGCTAATCAGACATTGAGCGTCAGAGAAACCAAGTCGGGCCGCGGTGTCGGCGGAAGCGGCGGCATCTTGGAGCGGTCCACCGGGCGATAAAGGGTGTCGCGCTCCACAGGGACGCGGCCTGCGGCGCGGATGAGGCGCTCCAGTTCTGTGCGCGGCGTGAACTCCGAGGTTTTTGCGCCAGCGTCATGGTAAATCTTTTCTTCCACGACGGTTCCATCGAGATCGTTCGCGCCGAAGCGCAGCGCGATCTGCGCGATACTCGGCGAAAGCATGATCCAGTACGCCTTGATGTGATCGAAATTATCGAGCAGCAGACGCGCGACCGCGATGTTGCGGAGGTCGGCGTAGCCGGTGGGCTTCGGAATGTGCGAAAGGGCCGTGTTATCCGGATGAAATGCGAGCGGGATGAAGGCCACAAAACCGTGTGTCTCATCTTGCAGTTCCCGCAGTTTGACGAGGTGGTCGACGCGCTCCTCTTCCGTCTCCACGTGGCCGTAAAGCATCGTGGCGTTGGAACGAAGGCCTGCTTCGTGCGCTTTTTTCGCGGTACTCAGCCACATCTGGCCGCTGGTCTTGTGGTCGCAGATAATTTTTCGCACGCGCGGATGGAATATTTCCGCGCCGCCCCCGGGGCAGGAATCGACTCCCGCCTGCTTCATCTTCTGGAGGACTTCTTCGATGGAAAGTTTCGCGATCCGCGAAAAGTAATGAACCTCTACCATCGTGAAGGCTTTGATATGCACGTTAGGGCAGCGCTCTTTCAGGCCGCGGACCAATTCCAGGTAGTGCTCGAAGGTCAGGTCCGGATGCAGGCCACCGACAATGTGAAACTCAGTGGCGCCCTCGCGGACGCCTTGTTCCGCGCGCTGGTAGATTTCTTCGAGCGCAAAGGTATAGGCGCCGGGTGCGTTCGGATCGCGGCCAAAAGCGCAAAGTTTGCAGTGCGCTACGCAAACGTTCGTCGGATTGATGTGCCGATTGACGTTGAAATACGTGATGTTGCCGTGGCGCTTTTCGCGCACGTAGTTTGCGAGCCAGCCGACCGCAAGAAGATCGGGTGAGCGATACAGCTCGATTCCGTCCTCCACGCTCAATCGCTGTCCGGCAAGAACTTTTTCCGCGATAGGCTTCAACCGCTGATCCGTGATTGTCAGTTCGCTCATTTTGATTCCGCTGAAAAATTCAAACGCGCCAAACCGCTGCCGCAGCGCCCCAGAACAACAGAAACAATAAACTAATATAACCGTTCACGGCGAAAAACGCAGCGTCCAGCTTGCTGAGATCGCCGGGTTTCACCAGAGAGTGTTCGTAGGTCAGCAAAGCTGCGACCACCGCGATGCCCACCCAAGCCGGCCACGGAAGCGCAAAGCTATATGCAAGCCACGAAAGAAGCGCGACTACGCCGATGTGCATGATACGCGCGATGAGCAGGGCATTGGCGACCCCAAACCGCTTGGGAACGGAATACAGGCCCGCGCGCTTATCGTAATCGATGTCCTGGCATGCGTAAAGCACGTCAAACCCACCAACCCACAGCGTGACGGCAGCGCAGAGAATCAGCATTCGCCAGTCAAGGCCACCAGTGACAGCGATCCAGGCTGCGGCGGGCGAAATGCCCAGCGCGAAGCCCAGGAAGAGGTGGGACCAATTGGTGAAGCGCTTGGTGAACGAATAGAAAAATAAAATCGCGATAGCCAGCGGCGCGAGCTTCAATGCCAATAGATTTAGCCGCCACGCGGCGACAAAAAACAACGCAACGGCAACGATCGTGAAGACCCACGCAAACTGCAAAGAGAGTGCGCCAGTCGCGAGCGCCCGCTGTTGCGTGCGGGGATTTTCCTTGTCGTAGCGGAGGTCAGCGATGCGATTCATGGTCATCGCGGCCGAACGAGCCGCGACCATCGCGACCACGATCCAGAGAAACTGCCGCAATGTCGGCCAAGTTGTCAGATTTTGGTGGGTTGCCCGCGCAGCGAGAATCGCTCCGGTCAGTGCAAACGGAAGCGCAAAAACGGAGTGCTCGAACTTGATCATTTCCAGTATGGTGCGGATACGGCCAGCCATTGGTGGTCTACGCCTCCGCTTTCTTCGCGCCGGTTTGGCCCGTCCAACGATACATATTTTCTTGCGGCAAACCAATCTGGGCCAAGACGCGGTAAATATATTGCGTCACCAGGTCGTCGATCGTTTGTGGATGATGATAAAACGCGGGAATCGCGGGCATGACCACCGCGCCGGCCTGCTGCACGCGCAACATATTTTCCAGATGGATGCGGTTAAACGGGGTGTCGCGCACGCAGAGAACCAGCTTGCGGTTTTCCTTGAGCATGACGTCCGCCGAGCGCGACACCAGGTCGTCGCTGACGCCGCTGGCAATAGCCGCGAGCGTGCCCATCGAACATGGCACAACGATCATCGAATCCACTACATAGCTGCCGGAGGCGATGGCAGCGCCGATGTCCTTGTTGGGAAGCACTTCGATTTTTCCGGTAGGACGATTCAGCAGGCGGCTGGGAAGCTGCTTTAAGTCACCCGAAGCGATGCCGAGTTCTTCGGCGAAGAGACGCTGGCCTGCTTCTGTGACCACGAGATGGATGCGCGTCACACGCGCGTCTTTCTCCAGCAATTCCAGAGCTTTTTGCGCCAGAAGTGCGCCGCTGGCTCCGGTCACACCTACGGTCACGACTTGTTTTAGCGTGTCTGGCATGTTGTCGCGCGGGTAGAATCAGTCTCGCAGCCGCATTCAGCCAAGTCAAGTTGAGTGCATTGGCACATGCGATGATAGAATTTGCGGCGGTCGTAAATTATGAACCAGCAGGAATTGCTGAAAATATTGGAATTGGTGAAGCTTGGCGCCTTCTCTCCCGAAAAGGCTGCTGAACGTTTGAAGCATCTGCCCTTCGAGGATTTGGGATTCGCGAAGGTGGATCACCACCGCGCGCTGCGGCAGGGCTTTGCGGAAGTGGTTTTTGGCAAGGGCAAGACGCCGGTGCAGGTCGCGAAAATCGTCGGCGCGATGCTCCACAAAAAAGATTCGCATCAGAATATTCTCGTGACCCGCGCGGACGAGAAAATCTTGGCAGCCGTCAAGCGCGTCAACGGAAAGCTCGCTCGCGTGGCCAAACTCCACGAGAATTCCGGCGTCATCACCATCGAACGGAATCGCGAAATCACCGGCAAGGGAAACATCCTGGTCGTCTCCGCGGGCACCAGCGATATTCCCGTGGCGGAAGAAGCGTTGCTCACCGCGCAGATGATGGGTAACCGCGCGGAGCATTTGTATGACGTTGGCGTGGCGGGGATTCACCGGCTTCTGGAGCATCGCGAGAAGTTGACGCAGGCCCGCGTAATTATCTGCGTTGCCGGAATGGAAGGAGCGTTGCCCAGCGTCGTCGGCGGATTGGTAGCGGTGCCGGTGATTGCCGTGCCGACCAGCGTTGGCTACGGAGCGAGTTTCGGCGGAGTGGCCGCATTGCTGGGAATGCTCAATTCCTGCGCCTCCAATGTGACCGTCGTGAACATTGATAATGGGTTTGGCGCAGCTTGCGTGGCTTCCTGTATCAACCGGTTGTAAGCCGCCGGCCTAGCAAGCTTTCAACAAAACTTTCATAACTCCAGGTTTTTTGGCGAAGCGGATCGCTGCGGGTGCTTCGTTCATTTTGAAAGTGCGCGCAATGAGCGGCATAGGATCGAGCTTGCCAGAGCGCAAGAGAGCGATTGCTTTGTCGAAGGGACCGCAGCGTGAGCCAACGACGGTAAGTTCCTTTACCACGATGGACCAGGTTTCAACGGGAGCGGTGCCGTGAAACGTGGATTTGAGAACCACCGTTCCGCGCGGTTCAGCCATTTGTTGAGCGAAAGCGAGGCCGGCGCGTGAACCGGTCGCCTCGACGATCAGCGCGCGCGTATCCTTTAGCCGTTTCAGGTCGGCTGCATTGCCTGGAATTTGTTTCGCTTCGATTCCGGCCTGCCGAGCCAGCGCCAGTTTGTTTTCGTGTTTGCCGTACATGATGACGCGAGGAAGGGCCGTGCGCAAAACTCGCGCGATTAGCTGTGCGAGCTTCCCATCGCCCAGGATAGCCGCCTCGCGAAAATTTCTTGTGTCTATTTGCTCCAGAATTTCGCAAGCAGCGGCGAGTGGCTCGACAAAGACGGCTTGTTCATCAGGGATCGAGTCCTCGACAATGTGGAGATTTTCGAGCGGCAGCGTCAAAAACTCTGCGAACGCGCCATCGTGTGCCACGATGCCAAGGACGGTCCGTCGCGCGCAGTGCGTCTTCAGGCCACGTTTGCAAAAATCGCAAGCGGAGCGGTCACCGTAAGCAGAACAGGAAACGTTAATTTCGCCGCAGACTCGCCGGCCCAGCCACTTGTCCTTTTCCGCCGCCGAAACGCCGTGCACCCCAGTCACTTCACCGACGAATTCATGGCCGGGAATGCCGCGAAAGCTCTGATACCCGCGAAGCAACTCGATATCGGTGTTGCAAATTCCGGCAAGCCGAACGCGGATCAGCGCCCACCCGCGCCGCAGCCAGGGCAGCGGTTTCTCGACTCGCCTTAACTTACCTTTGGCAATTGTGAATGCAAGCACGGCGCATTATGTTCGCGTACTTCTCCCGATCGAGTCCAGTTGAACATTGCTTCGAGTAGGAGGTGGTCGCCTGACTGGTTCTCAGTGCGTGTAGCTCGCGTTGATGAAGTCATCGATGTCTTTGTGCAGCTTGTGATGCTCTTTTTCGTCGATGTACATCATGTGCCCACCTTCGTAATAGGCAAAGCTCACGTTTTTGCGAACCGGCGGTTCAAGATTCATGTGGGCAAATGTGTTTTCGATCCCGTTGAATGGCGTCGCCACGTCGTAGTATCCGCAGAGCACCAGCACCTTCAAGTACGTTTGCTGTGTCATCGCCGCGCGCAAAACTTCCGCGACTTCCGTATTTCCTGTCTGGTCCCACGGACGTACGTTCGCGCTTACCGTGTAGTACGCGTCGCTTTCCCACTTCAATTCGCGGCGAACGTAATCGTGAAAGGTCGCGACGAACGCGCCTTCGTAAGAAGCCTCGCTCGGGTCGTATTCATTGCGCTCTCCGGCAGCATCGACGTCCATGCCCTCAAACCGCGAATCGAGCCGGCCGATGGTGCGGCGCTTGTCGCGCTCGAGTTCCTTGAACCAGCGGAACGGGCTGACGCGTAGATTCGCCTCTTCGATGAATTTAGTCGAAAGCCCCGTGAAGCGCGCGAAATCCGCGACCACTTTTTGGCGCTCCTCGCTGGAGAGCTGGTCGCCTTTTTCCAAAGCCTGCGCGTATTCTCCGTGCGCGAATTCACGCGCTTTTTGCGCAACCTGATCGATCGAGAGACTCTGCAAGTCAGGTGGCAACAAGTGGTGATACCACGCTGTCGTTACATACGTCGGCAAAAAGAAAACCGTTCGATTGTCTGCGCCCCAATTGGAGAACGCCACCGACGAAAGCAACGCGACTCCGCTCATGTAAATCTGGTGCCGCTCTTGAATCACTCCCGCAAGCTCCGCGGAACGGGTCGTTCCGTAACTTTCGCCAATCAAAAACTTCGGCGAAGCCCAGCGCTCATTGCGCGTTATGTACTGGTAGATGAAATCGGCAAACCAGTTGGCGTCCTCGATGATGCCGTGAAATTGCGCGGTTGGTTCGCCCGGAGCGGGGCGGCTGAAACCGGTGGAAATCGCGTCAATAAAAACGAGATCTGTCGCATCGAGAAACGAATCTTCGTTGTCTACCACGCTGTACGGCGCCGGCATCCCGTGACCATCGGGCGTCAGAACCACGCGCTTCGGCCCCATCCCCATGTGCGTGAAAAGCGAAGCTGAACCCGGACCGCCATTGTAAACGAAACTCACAGGCCGTTTCGCGGGATCGGCGACGCCATCCTTCACGTACGCAACATAAAACATCGTTGCTTTCACTGTCCCGTCGTCGGCCTTGATGTTGTACGTTGCAGCCGTCGCGGTGTAATTGATTGTTTGCCCGCCAATGCGCGCGGAGTGATGCGTAACCGCCGATTTTTCTTCCGGTGCCGCCGCGCGCTCTTTCTGTTTGCCCGCAGCGCCTTCGCCAGAAGCGGCCGCCTGTTCCGCTGGCGGCCGCGTGCGTTGTTGCTGTTGCGGCGGCTGTTGGCCTGGGGGAACTGTCTGCTGCTGCGCTGCTGACGTTGCCAAGCCGCATGACAAAACAAATCCTGCGAGGGCGCACCAATCTCTCCTCATTTCGCAATTCTCCTTTTTCCTTCCAACATGATTCGGGCAATTAAGGGGTGAAGCACCATTTCGGACGAATCCGTCCACTCGCCTGAAACATTCCGTAGGACGCGCGAAACGCGCATTGAGTTTCAATGGAGAAGGAACTTAGTGAAGCGCGGCGCCAAGCGTTTTGACGAGCAGCGGTTCTTGTTCAGGAAAAACGGTGCGAAGATCCAGAATCAATCGGTCATTCTCCACGCGCGCAATCACGGAGATGCCCGCGGGTGCGCGCCGGAGCCGCTGCTCCAGTTGCGCCGCCGAGTAGCGCGCACTAGCGATGCGAATCACCTTTGTAGGCAGCGCTTGTGTCGGCGTCGAGCCGCCACCCGCCAGCGAAGTGCCATCCACAATTTCCAGCTCCACCTCGTCCAGCGGCAGTTCGGGCCGAAGCTCGCGCAGAAAATTCTCAGAGCGCCGCTTGAGCTCCTGCGCGCTCATCCGAATCATGCGCAACGCGGGAACCTCGTCCCAAGCCGCTCGCAGGTATGCGCCAAGCGTCACTTCCAGCGCCGCGGTCGTCAGCTTGTCCACACGCAACGCCCGAAACAGCGGATGCCGCCGCACTCGGGTCACCAGATCTTTCCTTCCGGCGATGATGCCCGCCTGGGGCCCGCCCAAAAGCTTGTCCCCGCTGAACATCACAATGGAAACGCCTGCGTCGACGCTCTGGCGCACCAGTGGTTCAGCAATTCCGCTCGCCGAAAGATCGACAATGCATCCCGAGCCCAGGTCTTCCGCCAGCGGCAACCCCGTCCGCCGGCTAAGCGCAGCCAATTCTTCCAACCCAGGTTTTTCCGCAAAGCCGGTAATACTGAAATTCGATGGGTGTACCCGCAGCAACAACCGCGTCTTCTCATTGATCGCGTTTTCGTAATCCGCCACTCGCGTGCGATTCGTCGTCCCGACTTCCCGCAGCACCGCTCCGCTTTCCGCCATAATCTCCGGAATGCGGAAGCCATCGCCAATCTCGATCAGTTCGCCGCGCGAAACAATGACCTCGCCACCCTTCGCCAGCGCCGCCAGAACAAGCAGCACCGCCGCCGCGCAATTGTTCACAACAACCGCGGCCTCCGCACCCGTCAGCCGCTCCAGCAACGACGACGTATGCACGTCCCGCTTCCCGCGCGCCCCCGCTTCCAAATCGTATTCCAGGTTCGAGTATTGCGTCGCCGTCCGTCGAAACTCTTCAACGACTGCCGCAGCCAGCGGGGCACGTCCCAGATTCGTATGCAAAATCACCCCGGTCGCATTGATCACCGGCTGAAGTGAATGCGCCAGGATGCGCTCCACAAGCGCAGTAATCTGCTCCTCCAGCGAACCGGCATCCCCAGCCATCACCGCGAATTCCCCCAGCAACGCCGTTTTGGCCTGGTCCGTAATCCGCAAGCGCAACTCCGCAAGAACGGTCCGGGTAACCTCCACAAGCACATTGCGATCCATGCGACTCGCCAGCTCCGCAAGCCTCGGCTGCGCCAGCAGCTCGTCCACGGAAGGAATTTGCCGCAGCAACTCCGCCTGCTCCGCCGATAGAGTCTGTTTTGCGCGCGCTTCCATGCCCCTATTTCAGCACACCGCCCAGTTGTGGGCAACGGCGCTTTCTGCCGTACCCGCTCAGCGAAATTCGCCATCCTGTAGAAAGTAGCAGTAATACACAATCCGCAGCGCCTCCCACTCCTTTGGTTGACGCCATCCGATGGCCCACCTAGCATGGTAGGTTAGGGGTTTGTGCTCCCATGGCAACCATCGACGAGGAACTGGCGGGGCTCGAACGCGACATCCGCCAGCTCAAAATTGAATACGACCAGTATTTCGGCGGTGGCCGCAAGCGCCCTCCCACCGAAATCGAATGGCGCATTGAATTGGTCATAAAACGCTATGCCGAGCGCGGCGGCGACCTGAAATACGGCCAGCGATTCCGTCTGAACAACCTCACGCAAACCTACGCCAAGTACAAAGACATCTTCCGCAAGAAAACGCAGCAGAAAGAAGAAGGCAAGATTCAGCGCCATTTCGGCGCAGCCGCGAAAGCCATCGAAGCGGAACGCGCGCACAAAAATCCGGAGAAACCGGCAGCAGCTCCCGCGCATGCCGCAGCTGCCGCTTCCGGCGCTTTCCGTGTCACCTGCTCCGAACCGGAACGCGAAGGGGAGAAGGTCGATCAGCTCTACCAGGCGTTTCTAAACGCCAAGCAGCAAGCCGGCGAGCAAACCGGAAAGCTCTCGCGCTCCAGCTTCAACGAATTTGTTTTGAAAAAGACCAAAGACCTTAAGAAGCAGAAAAATTGCCGCGACGTCGAGTACGTCGTCGAAGTCGTCGAAGGCCAGGTAAAGCTCAAAGCCCTCGTCAAAGCCTAAAAACGCCCGTCACTCAATTTCGCATTTCGTATTTCAAATCTCGTTCTTTCCTCTTTCGGCTTTCCGAATTTCCTTCCAGCGCATACACTGTTGTGCTTTTCTTTTTTTGGAGGCTTTCATGGCAGTGGAGCGCGCGCTCATCAGTGTGTTCGATAAAACGGGTATCGTGGAGTTCGCCAAGCGGCTCGCCGCTCTGCGTATCGAGATCCTTTCGACCGGGGGCACCTCGAAGCTGCTCCGCGAAGCCGGCGTCGCCGTGCGCGACGTCGCCGACTTCACGGGCTGGCCCGAAATGCTCGGCGGCCGCGTAAAAACGCTCCATCCCAAAGTCCACGGCGGCCTGCTCTATCGCCGCAAACACCCCGACGATCAAAAGCAAGCGGCCGAACACGGCATCGCTCCGATCGATCTCGTCGTCGTAAACCTCTATCCCTTTGAAGCCACTGCGGCAAAGCAGGGCCTGACCGCCGAAGAGTTGATCGAAAACATCGACATCGGCGGCCCCACCATGCTGCGTTCCGCCGCAAAAAACTTTGAAAGCGTCACAGTCATCACCGATCCCGCCGACTACGCACGCGTAGCGCAAGAAATCGAAACCTCTCGGGAAACTTCCCTCGCCACGCGCCTCGAGCTTGCGCGAAAAGTCTTCGCCACCACTTCCCGGTACGATGGCATGATCACCACCGAACTGGAGCGATTGTCGGCATCTGCAAGCCACGTAGCGCTCAGCGAAAAGCCGCCGCTGCCGGAACGTTTGCACATCGCGTTGCAGAAAAAAGACTCTCTGCGCTACGGCGAAAACCCTCACCAGGCCGCCGCCCTTTACGTTCCGGCGGCAAGCGCGCCATCAGGCCTCGCCGCTGCCAAACAGCTCCAGGGTAAAGAGCTTTCCTACAACAATTATGTTGACCTAGAAGCCGCGCGCAGCCTCGCCGCCGAATTCCGCCAGCCTGCCGCGATCATCGTCAAGCACAACACACCCTGCGGCACCGCCGAGAGCGAAACTCTCCTCGACGCCTATTTAAAAGCCCTCGCCACCGACCCCGTCTCGGCCTTCGGCGGTGTTCTTGCTTTCAACCGCGCTATCGATTCGGCAACCGCGGAGGAAGTGGCCAAACTTTTCGTGGAATGCATTGCCGCTCCCGGCTTTGACGAAAAAGCCAAAGCGATTTTCTCAGCAAAAAAGAATCTGCGTCTTCTGGAACTTCCGCCAGGCGGCCTCGATCCCGATCGCGAACTCCAGCTCAAGCGCATCCTGGGCGGAGTCCTCGTCCAACAACCTGATCTAGGCAAAATCAAGGAAGACCAGCTAAAGGTGGTCACGAAGCGCGCCCCCACGTCCGCGGAGATGCAAACCATGCGCTTCGCCTGGAAGGTCTGCAAGCACGTCAAATCCAACGCCATCGTCTTCGCCAAAGATGGCGCCACGCTCGGCATCGGCGCCGGCCAGATGAGCCGCGTCGATTCCGTCAAAATTGCCGTCATAAAAGCCCAGTCTTCGCTCGCAGGCAGCGTCGTCGCCTCGGACGCTTTCTTCCCGTTCCCCGATGGCGTCGAGGAAGCCGCCAAAGCAGGCGCCGCTGCCGTCATTCAACCAGGAGGCTCCGTCCGCGATAACGACGTCATCGCCGCCGCTGACCGCCTCGGAATGGCCATGGTCTTTACCGGCATCCGCCATTTCCTCCACTAAAAGGCGGTCACCCTATTTTGGTGCTGCCATAGACCCAAAGTTTGCATTTCAACTCTTTTGCATTTTCTTGCATCCTACTGAAGGGCGCCTTTTGGCCTTGGAAACGCCGTGCCTTTGGCTTTTGACCGCGTTCCAGCCGCATGGGATACTTTTTGTTTCCGGGGCTACTATGAATTCACTAAGAATGACTCTCGCCGGGCTCCTTGCCGGCCTAACCGGCGCCCTCGGCGCTGCACAGACTCCCGTCGCAGCGCAACCTCCGCAGAATGCGCAGACCCAATTCAAGCCCGATGCGCAACCCGCAGAAGCGCCCGTAACCCCCTCACCGCGCGCCGACGCCTACTACAACTATGCGATGGGGCATCTCTTCGAGCAGCAGTACGAGACCACCAATCAGCCGGAATTCGCCACGCAAGCCATCGACGCCTACAAAAAGGCCTATGCTCTCGATCCGAAGTCGCCCGTCATCGGCGAACGCCTGGCGGAAATGTATTGGAAAGCGCAGCGCGTCCACGAAGCCGTAACCGAAGCCCAGGAACTTCTCAAGCGCGACCCCAACGACCTGCAAACGCGCCGCCTTCTTGGCCGCATCTATCTCCGAAGTCTCGGCGATCTCACCTCGACTGCGCAATCCGAAATGGCCGCCCGTGCCATTGAGCAGTACAAGGAAGTCTATCGGCTCGATCCCACGGATTCGGAATCTGCCCTCTGGCTCGCGCGCCTCTATCGTCTGCGCAATGAGCACGACAAGGCCGAAGATGTTCTCCGTGCTCTCTTAAAGCAGGATCCCGACAACGAAACGGCTATCGAGCAACTCACCCAGCTCCTCCTCGATGAAGGCAAGTCCGCTGATGCTGTTTTGCTTCTTGAGAGCGCCACCAGCCGCACGCCCTCACCGACGTTGCTCGACCTTCTCGGCGATGCCTACACGCAAACGCATGACCTTGCAAAAGCCGAAGCTGCTTATCGCAAAGCCACGGAACTGGATCCCTCCGAACTGAGCCATACGCGCGGATTGGGCCAGACGCTCCTGGCCGAAGAAAAATTCGCCGACGCGCTCACCGTTTACCAGAAGCTTGCCGATTTGATGCCGGACGATTCCGACGTTTACCTGCGCCTCGCGCAAATCTACAGGGAACTCCACCAGCTCGAGCACGCTGAAGAAAATCTTCTGAAAGCCCGCCAGTACGCGCCAGGCAGCCTCGAGGTCATGTACAACGAGGCCATGCTTTACGAAGCCCAGGGCCGTTACGAAGACGCCATTCGCGTGCTCTCCGATGCCGTCACCGGGCTCAAGTCGCAATCGACCGTGCTCCCCTCGCGCCGCCGCTCGCTGGCCATCTTGTACCAGCAACTCGGCCAGCTTTACCGCGACACGCAAAATTTCCAAGCCGCGATCTATACCTTTGAAGAACTCGGACGTCTCGGCGAAGAAGAAGATCGCCGCGCGCGCATGTTGATCATGGACACCTACCGCTCCGCAAAAGATTTGCCCAAGGCGCTTCAGGCTGGCAGAGACGCGCTCGCTAAATATCCCAGCGACCCTGGCCTTCGTACGTCCAACGCGCTGCTGCTGGGGGAAAACGGCCAGACGGACGAAGCTGTGAAAGTTCTTTGCTCCCAGCTGACGAGGAGCGATGCCGACCGCGACATCTATCTCAACATCGCCCAGGTTTATGAACGCGCCCGCCGTTACAAAGACGCCGAAGAAGCCGCGCAGACCGCCGAAGCCATCCCCGGCCAGCCTCGTGACAACGAGATGGTGTGGTTTTTGCTCGGCGCCATCTACGAACGCCAGAAGTTCTACGACCGCGCCGAAGTGGAGTTCAAGAAAGCGCTGGATGCCAATCCGCGAAACGCGCCCGTGCTCAATTACTACGGCTACATGCTCGGCGATCTCGGCATCCGCCTCGATGAAGCCGAAGCCCTCGTGCAACGCGCGCTGAGGGAAGAGCCCCACAGCGGCGCGTATCTCGATAGCCTTGGCTGGATTTATTTCCGCGAGAACAAACTCACGGAAGCTGAAGCCACTCTGCGCAAAGCCGTCGAACGCGAAAGCCACGACGCCACGATTCGCTCTCACCTTGCGGACGTGTACGCCAAGTCCGGGCGCAACGACCTCGCTGCCATCGAATGGGAAAAGTCGCTCGCCGAATGGCACCGCTCGCTTCCCGCGGACGTGGAAAACGAAAAAATAGCCGAAATCGAAAAGAAGCTTTCCCAGGTAAAGCACCGCATCGCGCAAAAATCCACGCCGCAAGACGCGAAACCCCGCTAAACCGCATGCGCGAAGTCCGCATCCCCGCGTTTGCCAAAATCAACCTGCGCCTCGATATTCTTGGAAAACGCCCCGACGGCTATCACGAACTGCGAACCATTTTTCAAAGCGTTTCACTGCATGACGAGTTGCGCTTGCGCGCTGCAAAGCAACCGGCCATCTCCCTCTCAATCCAGGGCAATGCAGTCCTCTCGCAAGAGCCTTTCCAGAAAAATCTCGTTTACCGCGCCGTCGATGCCCTCCGCCGCGAACTCAAAATCCGCTCCGGCGTCGAGATCGAACTCAAAAAAACAATTCCTGCAGGCCGCGGCATGGGAGGTGGTTCCAGCGACGCCGCCGCCGCCCTTCTCGGCTATCTCCGCTTGACCGGGCGCAATCTCCCGCTGCCTCGCCTGCTCGAAATCGCTTCCTCGCTCGGCGCCGATGTTCCCTTTTTCCTCTTCGGAGGCCGCGCTCTGGGCGTCGGCCGCGGCAACGAAATTTACCCTCTTCCCGACATCCCCAAGCTCGCTGTCCTCGTCGTCTCTCCCCGGGACATCCACGTCCCCACGCTGGACGCCTACCGCTGGCTCAAAGCTCGCCCGCTGACGTTGACAAAATCCGCCGCAGACCCTAAACTTTGGAGGTTCTGTGCTCTATGCTGGAGCGCGCAGGGAACCGGTCTTTCCAACGATTTTGAAGGGCCTGTCTTCTGGCGTCACACCCGTCTTGCGCAAATCAAGCGGGCTTTGCTCCAACGAGGAGCCGCAGAAGCCTCGCTGGCGGGTAGCGGTTCGGCGGTGTTTGGAGTTTTCCCGAGCCCAGCGCAGGCGCGCCGAGCCGCTGTTGGGTTTCCGGACGATCAGACCTTTGTTTGCGAGACACTCTCGCGCGACAGGTACGTTCGTAAAATGCAGGGCACTCGTTAGAGTCGTTTTGTGTCCTCCGTTTGTCCTCGGTTGATCCGCAGCGTCTCCACAGAACGGAAAACTGAATTTTTCATCGTGAATTTTGGCGAGTAAGTGCGTCGGGCCATATTCTGAACTGATGGAGCGCTAGCGTCGTGAACGACGACCGTTTCAAAATTTTCTCGGGGACTGCGAATCTGCCTCTGGCAGAGAGCATCTGCGCGCATTTGGAGGTCCCGCTCGGCAAAGCCAGCCTGGGACGCTTCAGCGACGGCGAGATCTATTTCCAGATTCTCGAAAACGTGCGCGGCGCGGATGTCTTTGTCGTTCAACCGTGCTGCTATCCCGTCGATAATCACCTGTTCGAACTACTCCTGATGATCGATGCCTTCAAGCGCGCCTCTGCGTGGCGCATCACGGCAGTTCTCCCGTACTACTGCTACGCACGCCAGGACCGCAAAGACAAGCCCCGCGTCCCAATATCAGCGAAGCTCGTCGCGGACTTGCTTGAAACCGCAGGCGCAAGCCGCGCCTTGACGCTCGATCTTCACGCGCCGCAAATTCAGGGCTATTTCGACGTCCCGGTCGATCATCTCTACGGCTCTCCGGTTCTTGTCGAACATTTCCGTCATCTGCACCTCCCGAATCTGACGGTCGTTTCGCCGGATGCCGGCGGCGTGGAACGCGCAAGATTTTTTGCAAAGAAACTGGACGCGCCTCTGGCCATCGTCGATAAACGCCGCGTCGATGTAGATGTCAGCGAAGTCATGAACCTCATCGGAGACGTCCGCGGCCGCAGCACGCTGATCGTTGACGACATTATCGACACCGCTGGCACGCTCGTGAAAACCGCCGAAGCGCTCATCCGCGAAGGCGCCACGCAAGTGTATGCCGCGTGCACGCACGCCGTTCTCTCCGGCCCGGCTATCGAACGCATCGCCAACTCCCGCATCAAGGAAGTCGTGGCGACGGATTCCGTCCCTCTCGGCGAAGCTGCCCGTAGCATGGGCAAAATCAAAGTTTTGAGCGTCGCGGATCTGCTCGCCCGCGGCATTCGTTCGATTCACGAAGAAACTTCGATCAGCGAGCTTTTTATTTAGTAGCACAGAGACTCTTGTCTGTGCTCTTCATGCAATTAAAGTTTTAGAGTTTTTCACGGAAGGAATGAAAGTATGGCTCAGACGCAAATCGTAGTTGAAGGAGCGCCCCGCTCCGATCGGGGCAAGAATGAAGCGAAGCGCCTTCGTCTAACTGGCAAAGTCCCCGCCGTTCTCTATGGCGGCAAAGGCGAAGCTATCTCGCTCGCGGTAAACACCAAGCAAGTCAGCGCGATTCTCCGCTCCGCCACCGGCCACAACACTTTGTTTCAAATTGACCTCGCCGGTAAGCACGAGCCTGCCATTCTGAAAGACTGGCAAGTCGATCCGCTCAGCGGAAACCTCCTCCACGTCGATCTTCTCCGCGTGGCCATGGACGTTCGCATGCGCGTGAAAGTTCCCGTGCATACCTTCGGTGAACCTGCCGGCGTGAAGCAGCAAGGCGGCGTCTTCGAAGTTGTCACGCGCGAAGTGGAAGTCGAATGCTTGCCGGCCGACATCCCGACGGAATTCAAGGTGGACGTCAGCGGCTTGATGCTCAATATCGCCCTGCGCGCCAAAGAGCTGGCGATAGATACAGCGAAGATGAAGTTGCTCACCGATCCCGAGCGCGTTCTGGCGCACGTCGTCGCTCTCAAGGTCGAAGAAGAGAAGCCGGCCGAAGTCGTCGCCACGGAAGCTGCAACGCCTGCTGAGCCCGAAGTCATCAAGAAGGGCAAGAAGGAAGTCGAAGGCGAAGAAGGCGCCGAAGGCAAAGCCGAGGCCAAACCGGAAAAGACCGAAAAGGGCGAAAAGAAGAAGTAATGCAACGCGTCCGCTGCTGCAGAGAGGCCTATGCGGCTCATCGTCGGTCTTGGGAATCCTGATCCGGAGTACCAATGGACGCCGCATAACCTCGGATTTATGGCGGTGGAGGAACTGGCGAATCGCAGCGGGATTCGCGTCGAGCGGCCGGAAGGCAAGGCGCTCGTCGGCAAGGGCAAGATCGACGGTGAAGATGTACTTCTCGCGAAGCCGCAGACGTACATGAATCTCAGCGGAATCTCGGTTCGGGAGCTGCTGGAAAAGTACGAACTGGGCCCCGCGGATTTGCTGGTGATGTGGGATGAAGTGCAGCTGCCTTTTGGAACGATTCGGATTGACCGCAAGGGCAGCGGCGGGAGCCACAACGGCGCGAACTCTGTCATCAGCGCCGTCGGGACACAGGAGTTCTCGCGGATTCGTTTGGGATGCGGGCCGGATCATCCGCTCAGCAGCCGCAAGGAATTCGTGCTGCGGCCGATGAAGAAGTCCGAGCTGGAAGAAGCCGCGGAGATGATTGGCAAAGCGGGCGATGCGGTGGAAATGATTCTCGCGAAGGGAATTGAGCCGGCGATGAATATTTTCAACCGGCGAAAACCGGCGGAAGCGGAAGAGCCGGAAACAGAGTAAAGAAGTTTTGTTGAGTTTGCTTCGCAGCTGAGTTTGAAGTGCCGCCGATTATATCGGCGCAAAGAGGAAAGAGGTCATCATGGAAGAGCGTCTGTACGATCTGATTTTTATCGCGCGGCCGGCCACGCCGGAAGACGAAATCAAGAAAGTGATTTCCGGCATCGAGCACACTTGCGCTGAAAAGGGCGGCAAGATCGAGAAGACCGAGCACTGGGGCACACGCAAGCTCGCTTACCGCGTGGCCAAGCACCGCGAGGGCATTTACGTCTACCAGCAGATTCGGACGAATCACGGCGAGCTGATCGCCGAACTCGAGCGCCGTCTCCGCGTGCAGGACGTGGTCATCAAGTATCTGACCGTGCGCCTTGACGAAGATTTGAAGCGCCAGAAGAAGCTCGGCGGCAAGCGCGAACAGCGCGCCGCGCGGCGTCCGCGCCGCAGCGCGCCCGCGTCCGTCCCGGCTTCGACTCCGGCTCCCGCTCCCGCAGCGGAACAAACCGCGGCCAGCTAATTTTCGTTTTCGTATTTCGAATTTCGTGTTTCGATTTTTTCGGTTCTCAGAGGGAAAGGCAGGCTCGTATGGCAGAGGAACAGAAACAAGCACAGTCTCACAGTGGACCGCCGCGCCGCGAAGGCGGGGGCGGGCATGGACCCGGCGGCGGGCACGGTGGTCCGCGCCGTGAAGGTGGCCCAGGCGGCGGTGGTCCGGGCGGACCCGGCGGTCGTCCGCGCGGCAAGCGCCAGTATTTCCGCAAGAAGAAAGTCTGCAAGTTCTGCGTCGAGAAGATGGACTTCATCGACTACAAGCGCGCGGACATTCTTTCGCAGTTCGTCCAGGAGCGCGGCAAGATTTTGCCGCGGCGCATGACCGGAGTCTGCTCGCGCCACCAGCGCTGGCTCGGCGAAGCCATCAAGCGCGCGCGCAACATCGCCCTGCTGCCGTTCGCAGGCAGCGCCGCGGGCACGCAAGCCCCGCGCCAGGTCGTTCCACAGGCCGCTCACGGAGCGCCTGCCGCACATCCGGCACCAGCCGCAGCCGCGCCAGCGCCCGCGCCGGTCGCAGCTACCGAGGCCCCGAAGGCGTAAGCCGCCTCGGGCGAAAGGAAACAGGAGCTTAGAGAGAAAAACATGCAAATCATTCTTCAGGAAGACATCGAAAAGCTGGGGCACCGCGGGGACATCGTCACCGTGAAGCCCGGCTACGCCCGCAATTTTCTTTTACCGCGCAAGCTGGCCGTCGAAGCCAGCGCCGGCAATCTGAAAGCCATCGAGCGCATCCGCACTTCGCTGGCCAAGAAAACCGCCACCGAGCTGGACGCCGCTCACAAACAAGCCGAGCTTCTCAACGGCATATCGCTGAATTTCACGCGCAAGACCGGCGAGAACGACCAGATGTTCGGCTCCGTGACGACCGGCGACATCGCCGAAGCCCTCGCGGCGCAGAACTTCAAGATCGACAAGCGCCAGGTCCAGCTCGCCGATCCCATCAAAGCCCTCGGCGAATATCCCGTCACCGTCAAAGTCTTCCGCGACGTCACCGCCCAAGTCACGGTCCACGTAACCAAAGAAGAATAATTTCAAATCGCAGGCTGATTGTGAATTTTCGCAAAGGGGCACGATATATCGTGCCCCTACATTTTTTTTGCTTGGCTCGGCGTCGAAAAACTTTTCCACGTTTTCCGAAATGACTCACAGCTTTGTACAGACTCTCCGGTTGACGCGTGTGATTCTTCCGCGCACAATGCGTTCACCGTCGAGCAACACCCAGGGAAAACGTCGAGCCCAGCATAAGTCTCGCGACCCGAAAAATATTTTCACCAACCAGCCGTGCAAGCGAATCTTGCGCGGGGGAAGGGCTTGTGTTACTTTAGGCGAAAGTAAAGCGAATATCAGCCATGGCCACCGCGCAAACCGCACTCGAAAAGCCGCTTCCGAATAATCTGGACGCCGAACGCTCCGTTCTTGGCGCCATTTTGCTCGACAACAACGCCCTCAACACCGCCATCGAAACTCTCCGCCCTGACGACTTCTTCCTCGATCAACACCGCCGCGTCTTCACCCAGATGATCGCGTTAGCCGAAGTGCAGCAAGCCATCGACCTCATCACCTTGACCGAAGAGCTGCACCGCCGCGGAGATTTGGAAGCCGCCGGCGGCGCGCCGTATCTCGCCTCGCTCGCCGACGGCATGCCCAAGGTTTCCAACGTCGAGCATTACGCCCGCATCGTCAAGGAAAAGGCGATGCTGCGCAATCTGATCCACACCACGCACAACATCCAGCAGCGCGCCTTTGAAGGCGAAGACGGCGCCGACATGATCCTCGACAACGCCGAATCTTCGATCTTCGAGCTCGCCGAAGACCGCGTGAAGGCCGGCCTCATCTCCGTCAAGGAAATCGTCCGCGACAATTTCGAGCGCCTCGAGAAAATCTTCAAGGAAGGCAAGAGCATCACCGGCATTCCCACCGGCTACGTCGAGCTGGATAAGCTCACCTCCGGCTTCCAGCCTTCCGAGTTACTCATTCTCGCGGCGCGGCCGTCGCAGGGAAAAACCGCGCTGGCCTTGAACCTCGCCGAAAACATTGCCATTCGCGGGGGCCAGCCCGTCGCGATTTTCAGCTTGGAAATGTCCAAGGAGTCGCTCCTGCAGCGCCTGGTGGCTTCCGTGGCGCAGATCGACGCGCACAAATTCCGCACCGGCCATCTCAGCCGAACCGACTGGAGCAGCATGACGGAAGCGCTCGGCACCATCTCGAACGCGCCGCTGTGGGTGGATGACGCGGGGTCGATCAGCGTTCTCGAAATCGGCGCGAAAGCGCGGCGGCTGAAGCGCGACAAAGGCTTGTCGCTGCTGATCGTCGATTATCTTCAGTTGATTACGGCGCGCGGACGCTTCGGCAACCGCCAGGAAGAAGTCGCCAGCATCTCCCGCGGCTTGAAAGGTCTCGCCAAGGAACTGCAGATCCCGGTCCTCGTCCTCAGCCAGCTCACGCGCGCCCCAGAGCGCGACGAACGCGGCCCGCAGCTTTCGGACTTGCGCGAATCCGGCGCGATCGAACAGGACGCCGACGTGGTCATGTTCATCTACCGCCCGCACTTCTTCAAAGCCGGCGCCAGCCCCGAAGAACGCGAAGAAACCGAGCTGCGCATCGCCAAGCAGCGCAACGGCCCCACCGAAAACGTGAAATTCGTCTTCCGCAGCCGCCTGACGCGCTTTGAGGAAGCCGCCCCCGACGCCTTCTCCCAATTCTCCCCCAACGATATGTAAAGCACCGAGTCCCCACGTAGCTCGCAAGCGTAGGAAATTGTGAAGCGAAGCAGTCGGCACAGTGAGGAATTTTTAGTTCTCGACTCCGGGCAAAAACTGAGGTGTAATCCTGCCCGTGCAAACGCTGAACTTATCTGATTCGATGCCGCGGAGCGAAAGCCGCATCAAGAGTCTGTTCTGGCCCTCCATTCAGAGCAGCAGTGACGTCGATTATCTAGGGGCGCAAGGCTATTGGGTCTGTGTTGCGGTCGCCGTTCTTTCTTTTGTTGTCTTAATTATATCGGACCAACCAATCACGGGGGCGTTTGTTCTGCTTTTTTACTATTTGAGCGGTGTTGGGGTACGTGAGCGCAGTCGATACGCGGCGGGCTGCGTATCAGTAGCTTACCTTGCGGATATCTTGGTTTCAGGGCCAAGCATCGTGAGAATTATTCTCGCGGCGCTCTTGCTTTCCAATTTCCGCGCGACCTGGATCGCTGCCAACTGGAAGCCCGACTCAGCAGAAGCTGCCCCTCTCCCGCGCTGGAGTGAGACGTGGACGGACAAGTTCGTCGATAAGCTCCCAACTTTTCTGTGGCCTAAGCTGCGAATTCTCTACTACGTTCTCTCTGTTTGTTATCTGATTCTTGAAATTATCGGCCTCACGATTTTGATTCGCCGCCGTCTTGGCTAAACCAAAGATGCCAAGGCGGCTCGGCGCTATGATGGCTGAGTTGCCTCCGATGCGTTTCTCGGCTTCGAGGAAACCGCCCCGATGGCCTTTCTCAATTCTCACCTTACGATATGTAATTGGTGCCACGACGCGGCTGAGGGCACACACTTTGATGTGCGGCGCTGACACGTGCTGCCAACTCCCTCCCCCCTTTTTGCGTAAGTGCGGATTCTAAAGGGCTTAGCAGTTTTCGTAAGTTGTTTAGAATGAACACTTGGGGGCGTTTCGTGGAAGTGTTCATTCTAAAGAGGTTGCGGGACCAGAAAAAGCGGCAAAACACGGCAAAACGCGGTGTTGCTTGATCCATTCATTCTAAAGGACTTAGCTGAATAACGGAGTACGTCGACCCAAAATAAAAAAAGGCGGCAGAGGGTCTGCCGCATTCGAGGAACGAAAAATTCTACACCACGAAGCTTAGCACAAAATGAAAAAAAGCAAGGGGGATTTTTGGGACGTGTCAAACCTCTTTTAAAATGTCCCCTGCCTTACCTCGATCAAAATGTCACCTGTTTTGCCTCGATTAAAATGACCCCTTGGTGGCTTAGGTATCGTTGACGAACGTGCGGGTTGCCGGTGGGGGCGCTGGAGCGGGCGCCAGCCGCTACCGGCGGCAGTGATTGCCTGGACGCGTGGCCGGCTGCGTTGAAAACTGCATTTCGGGCGAGTCGATTCACCGCCAGCTGGGTTGGTATTCGGCGAAGCCTAATCCAAGAGCTGCAAGGAGGTCCCTCTGTGAGCTACCTTCGTCTCTCCTTTGTCGCCAGTGCATGCCTGAGCCTGAGCGGGCTCCTGTTCTGGGTAAGCGGCTGCAACTCGGGCTCGTCCACAGGACAAATGGGCCAGCCCAGCTATACGCTTAGCGCCACGCCATTGAACCCGGAGTCCGTCACCGCTGGAAATTCGACTACCTCCGCCATCACGGTGACCCCGGCAAATGGCTACACAGGCAGCGTCAGTCTTTCGTGCAGCATGATCAGCGGGGGTACGCCAGCGCCTACTTGCTCGTTCGGCACGAGTCCGGTGACGATCAGCAGCAGCACGCCAGGAACTTCGATGCTGACGGTAGCGACTTCGACGGGGACTCCTGGCGGGAGCTACAGCATCACAGTTTCCGCAAGCGACGCGAAGAGTATGGCTCCCAGCAACGGGCCTCAGTCGCTGGCGCTGACCGCGACCGCCGTGTTTCAGCACATCGTGGTGATCTTTCAAGAAAACCGGAGCCCGGACAATTTGTTTCAGGATCCTGTGCTGATATCCCGGGGCGCCGACATCGCGAGCAGCGGGTTGAATTCAACGGGCCAGACGATTCCGCTGAGCCCCATCGATCTAGGCACTACGGGATCGAGCCCGCAGAATTACGATCTGAGCCACGCGAATGCAGCGTTTGTGTCCATGTACGACGGCGGCAAGATGGACGGAGCGAATCTGATCCCGTGCTCGCCGGCGGCGAATTGCCCGCCAAACGCGCATCCCAACCCACAGTACATGTATGTGAAACCAGCAGACGTTCAGCCCTATTTCGCGCTGGCGGAGCAGTACACGTTTGGCGACCGCATGTTTCAGACAAACGAAGGCCCCAGCTTTCCGGCGCACCAGTTCATTATTTCCGGCACATCGGCTCCCAGCACGGGGAGCAATCTTTTCGCCGCGGAAAACCCCGCGCTGAGCCCGGCGGGCTGCATCGCGGCATCGACGAATCGGGTCAAGATGATTGATCCTAGCGGGAGCGAAACCAACGCAGCGCCGCAGTATCCTTGCTTCGACCATCCCACGCTGACCGACCTGCTCAATACCAAGGGTGTAAGCTGGCGCTACTACGCGCCTTCCGCGGGTTCGATTTGGACCGGGCCGGATGCCATTCAGCACATGTGCCAGCAGCAGACGGTCAACGGGACGCTGACGTGCACGGGCCCGGATTGGGTCAACAACGTGAAAATCCCGCAATCGCAGGTATTGGTGGACATCGCCAATGGCAACCTCGCGCAAGTGAGCTGGGTGATTCCCAATGGGCAAAGCTCGGATCATGCGGTTGCCAATGATGGCAGCGGACCCTCGTGGGTAGCTTCGATTGTCAACGCGATTGGCAATAGCCCGTATTGGGCGAACACGGCCATCATCATTACGTGGGACGATTGGGGAGGCTGGTACGATCACGTGGCCCCCAAGGTGATCAACGATGGAGTCAGCTGGGGATCGGGATATGTTTATGGTTTCCGGGTTCCATTGATAGTGGTTTCACCGTATGCCAAGACTGCGTACATTTCGCACACGACTCACGACTTTGGGAGCATCTTGAAGTTCATCGAGACCACTTACAATCTGCCTTCGTTGGGATACGCGGATGGACCGGCGGATGACCTTTCCGATTGCTTCAACCTTGCGCATACACCTGTGGGGTTCCACCCAATCCCGGCGGCGCTTAAGGCGGCCTACTTCATCAACGACAAGCGACCTCCTACCGACCCGGATGATGACTAGAGGGTGGGTCTGGTGGGAAGGGAAGGGCCTTCCGATTGCACTAAATTTAGGGGTTGTCATTCTCGCGGCATCCAAAGTGGCTGTCGGCTCGGGGCCGCCGGATGGCGTAAACTAAATTTTTCGGAAGGGTCATGGTTCGCACACAGAAAAGTCCCCGTAAGGAAGCAAGACGTCCGGTTTGGGCGGAAGTGGATCTTGGCGCACTGGCGGAAAATTTCCGCGCGATTCGCAAGTTCGTGAATCCGGCGGAAGAGAAGCGCAAAACGCCGCGAAAGATTCTTTGCATCGTGAAGGGCAACGGCTACGGGCATGGCGGCCCGCAGGTGGCCAAGGCTCTCGAGAAAGCCGGCTCGGACTGGTTTGGCGTTACGTGCACGGAAGAGGGCATCGCCGTGCGCGAAGCAGGCGTGCGCAAGCCGGTGCTTGTGCTGACGAGCTTTTCGCCGGGCGAAGAGGCGCGTCTGATCGAACACGATCTGACGGCGGTGGTTCATCGCTGCGAGCAACTGAAGGAACTTGATCGCGCGGCCGCGAAATTCCTTGGCAAAAGGGGCGGCAACAAGGGCAGCAAACGAGTTTCGTTCCACTTGAAGATGGACACGGGTATGAACCGGCTTGGAATCGCGCCGGGCGATGTGGAATGTTTCCTAGGGCAGCTGGCCAAGTGCAAGCATCTGGAATTGGGCGGAGTTTTCACGCATTTTGCTTCGTCGGAAGTTCTGACCAACACGCGTGTGGGCGAGCAGACACGGCAACAGGAAGAGCGTTTTTATGGGGCGCTGGACCGCTTGCGCGCGCTGGGAATTGATCCCGGGATTGTGCACCTAGCGAACAGCGCGGCGATTGCCACGCGTCCGGAGACGTGGGCCGACATGGTGCGTCCCGGCGCTATTTTGTACGGCTACCATCCGGGCTACGATCCCGTCGAGCTGCGCCCGCAAATTGAAGCGAAACTTCCGCTCAAAACGGTCATGAGCCTGCGCACGCGCATTATTAATGTGCGGAACATTCCCGAAGGCGCGGGCGTCGGCTACAACGAGACGTTCATCGCCAAACGGCCTACGCGGATCGCGGTGCTAGCGGCGGGTTATGGCGACGGCATTCACCGCTCGCTCGGAAATCGCGGCAGCGTGCTGGTGCGAGGCACGCTCGCGCCGATCGTGGGAATTATCTCGATGGACGTCACGATGATTGATGTCACCGACGTGCCGGCAGCGGAGATCGGCGACGTCGTGACTATCTATGGCAGCGACGGCGAGCACGTTCGTCCTGCCAACGTCATCGCCCGGAGCATCGGAACGGTGACGTCCGACCTGCTCTGCGCCGTGAGCCAGCGCGTTCCGCGCGTCTATTTCCAATAATTGATATCTCGCATCCGTTCTATTCATCCTGCAACATCATCTTGATTTCTATATGATGGCGGAGTATATAGACCGCGAGGATGCGAGGTTGCATTCTCGTCCCGCACCAGGTTTTGTTCCCCGTGCACCTGCGGGAATGCGGCACCGATTTTGCAGTGTTACGAAATACTGTGAGGTCGCATGAGCCGTTCCGTTCCTGAAGTGCAGCGTAGTGCGTATTCTGGTTCCTCGCCTGCTTCGAGTCTTGTCCCGAGAGAGCGGCAAAAAAGAGCGGCCTTCCCGCAGGGGATGGGCGTGGAGTTCTGGCTCGTGCGGCTGTTTATTACGGCTTGCACGACGGCGCTCTGCTACAAGCTCGCGCCGTTCGGGTTGCGGGGATTGCCGGCGGCAAGTGTCGGTTTTCTACTGGCGCTGGTGATTTTGCTGGCTGAGCTGCGGCTGCGCCGAGCAGAGATTGGCGGATTGGTGGGCGGCGCGGTCGGCACCGTTCTGGGAATGTTTGCGGCCTTACTGGTTACGCTGGTCGTCGCGCGCACGAATGAGCCGGAACCCTCAAGTCTTTCCTCGAGTATGCCGCGCTGTTTGCGTTTGCCTATCTGGGATTGGTGCTCGGTTCGGAAAGAGGCGGAGGTTTTTCTCTTCGCAGCAATAGCGTCAACCAATCATCCTTTACGCATTCCGCGATTCGCCTGATACGCCCGGCTTGAGGTACACTCTGAAGTTTGCGGCCACCGCGTTTTTCTCGTTCGGGGCGGGCCGCGTCCAAAATGAGCCGCATAGCCGCCATTCTTCCAGCCGCAGGTCTTGGTACGCGCATGGGCGCCGAGACGCCGAAACAGTTTCTCGAGTTGGATGGAACGCCGATTGTCATTCACAGCGTGCGGCGTATCGCGTCTTGCCCGCTGGTCACCGATATCATTGTTGCGACACGCGCGGATGTCGTGGAATCACTGCAGGAACGCATTCAAGGCGAGCGGTTCATGCAAGCGGTGCGCGTAGTGCGCGGCGGAGATTCGCGGCAGGAGTCGGTGGCGGTGGCGCTGCATGAAGTTTCGAACGACACAGAAATCGTTTTGGTGCACGATGCGGTGCGGCCTTTTGTAACTCGCGAACAAATCGCTCGCGTTATTGAGGAAGCGCGCCGCTGCCACGCCGCGATACTTGGCATTCCCGCGATGGATACGGTGAAAGAAGTGAAGCGGGCGAGTTTGCCGGAGGACGTCGCGCTGATTATCGGGACGATTCCGCGCGAACGGGTTGTGCTGGCGCAGACGCCGCAGGCGTTTTCAACGAAACTGATTAAGGAAGCGTTTGCGCGGGCGCAGGCCGACGGCGTCAACGCCTCAGACGAGGCCGGTCTCGTTGAGCGCATGGGACACGACGTACACGTGGTTCTCGGCTCCGAGCGCAACATCAAAATCACCAGGCCTGCCGACATGGACCTGGCCCGCTTCTACCTCGAACAAGAGCGCAGGAAAGCATGAGTGTGCGCTGCGGCATTGGATACGATCTGCACCGGCTTGCGGAGGGGCGCAAGCTGATGGTCGGTGGAATCGAAGTTCCGTTCGATAAAGGCCCCGTTGGCCATTCGGACGGCGACGTTGTGGCACATGCCATGTGCGATGCGCTGCTGGGTGCGGCGGGGCTGGGAGATATTGGCAAACTGTTTCCGGATACCGATCCAAAATGGAAGGGCGCGAATAGTTTGCTTTTTCTGGAACACACGCGAACATTGCTTGGCGGGAAGAATTTCGTGATCGAGTATGTCGATGCGGTGGTCATTCTGGAAAAACCGAAGCTGGGGCCACACTTTCCGAAAATGCGCGAGGCTCTCGCGCGCGCACTGGGTGTTTCCACGGAGCAGATTTCTCTGAAGGCCAAGACCAATGAAGGCGTTGATGCCGTGGGTCACGGCGAGGCGATTGCTGCGCATGTAGTTGCGACACTTTCCAAGCGATAGTCATGCCGCGGTTTTCAGGCCATGGGCACCGGCGCGCGCTAAATCTCACAATGCCACCGCAAGAAACGCCGAAGCCGGTTTCACCAGCAGCGAGCACAAACGGTTTCACGGCTCGCGAGGTGGCCGGAATTCTGCGCGAGCGAGGATGGCTCGCGGGTGATGCCTCTCCCGCGCAAGTTGCGTGGTGCGAGCGCGCTGCCGCGCTGCTCAATCCGCAGGTTTCCGATCGCGGCTCGCTCGCCGAGTTGCTGCAACTCGTTTTTCAGTATGACGCGCATGAGCTTCTGGGAAGAGTGGAGAGCCACGCCGTGCTCGCTCGATACGCGGCGCGCGATGTGCTGAGGCATCTTGCGCTTCTCTTGCTCGAAGGCGCTCCGCTGACCACCGAGCGATTCAAGGAGATTATTACCGCGTTGAAAGACCGCGTGGGCTTGAGCAGCCGCGAGATTTTTCATCCCATTCGGCTGGCGCTCGCCGGGCGCGCGGGGGAGGGGGAACTCGACCGCGTGATTCTTCTCATTGATGAGGCCGCTGCGGCTGCATTCGCCGTCCCTGTAAAATCGGCACGAGAACGGATTCTGGAGTTTTGTGCTGCCCTCGATTGAGCGTTTCCGACGGCAAAAAACCAGTGCCAGAGCGGGCCCGGCGTGCCGTGCCCCTACGCTGTCAAGTCTAAACAATCGCCTGTAAACTATTGCTCCGATGGACAAGCTCACTGGTATCCATGCGATTCGCGAAGCGCTCGACGCAGGGCGACCGTTCGATCGGATTCTGATTGCGCGCGGGCGGCAGGACACGCGGGTGGAGGAAATTGTTCAGCTGGCGCGAGCGCGAGACATTCCTGTGCGCTTTGAAGACCGCGGCCAGTTGGATCGTCTTGCGAATTCGAAGGACCATCAGGGAGTCGTGGCGTTGGCGGCGGCGCGCGCGCCAGCGACGCTCGAAAGTATTCTTGAGGCGGCAAACAGAAGTCCCGGTCACGGGAGCAAGGGACTCATTGTGCTGCTCGATGGCGTGGAGGATCCGCACAACCTCGGGGCGGTCATTCGAACGGCGCTGGCGGCTGGTGCGCACGGCGTAATTATTCCGGAACGGCGCGCGGCCGGGCTGACGGACACGGTGGCACGGGCGTCCGCCGGCGCGCTGGCACATTTGCCCGTCGCCAAAGTCACCAACCTGGTGCGAACCATGGAAGAACTAAAGGAAGCAGGCTACTGGCTCATCGGCCTGGATGAAGACGGAGACAAGAGTTATACCGAAGCCGACTATACGTCGCCGGTGGGGATTGTACTTGGAGGAGAAGGCAAAGGACTTCACGAGCTGACGCGAAAACGGTGCGACTTTGTCGTATCGCTGCCTACTACCGGCCCCGTGAAATCGCTCAACGTTTCCGTCGCCGCAGGTGTCGTTCTATTCGAGGCTATCCGCCAGAGGCGTGGCAGTTCACGCCCCGTCTGAAATGAGAATGGCTACCTTCAAGGCTGAGGTAGCGTGACGTGCCCAGTGGGTGCGAAACGCGAGACGCCAGTCAAAGTAAATATCCTCCAAACTTGCACCGCTGGTCTGAAGCTTCAGTGCGTCCTGCAAATCCGCGATGTGCTGCGAAAGGGAGCACAGGATCGCCCCTTCTTTCTGCGTAGGATCGAAGACGTCCCAGTATTCGTCCAGATTGCCTAGCCGATCTTTCGCAGTTGGGCACCTCTGAGTCGGTTAAGTGCTTTTGAATCAGTTTCGGCTATCGAAAGGTCTCCACCACAAACCGCTCTCATCGGGAGGTCTGCACCTCGATTTCTTTACTCTCTTTTTGCGCCACAAGGCGGGGTGGTGGCTGGTTCGGCAGTTCCAGTCTCAGCTTTTCTATGAGCAGCTTGGTGTCTGGAGAAGGTTGTGTATAGCGGGGCAGAATCAACCAACGTTGATCGACCGTAGGAATCCACACATCGATCATTTTGATTTCGGCCAACTTCTCCAGCACGGCTGTAGGTGTCAACCCTGGGGCGTGCAGCAACAGGCGATGTTTCAATGTCACTTGCAAGCAGTAAGCGAGGAAGGCGATCAGAATGTGAGCGTCGGCGCGATGCTCCAGTTGATGGTAGATGGGGCGTATGCCAAGTTCGCTCTTGAGAGATCGGAAGACCGATTCGATCTGTGTCAACTGCACGTAGCGGGTCCACAGCACGCTGGGATCTCCGGCTGTAAGGTTGGAGCGCAGTAAGTAGTGCCCGTCGCGCCATTCCGCCTCTTGGAGCTTTTGCTTATCCACACGAAACTGGAAGGTCTCGCGCGTGACCGGCTGGCCTTCCTCTGGTACTTGCATCTGCACGAACTGGAAGGCGCGGCCGGCTTCCGATTTCGCGGCGCCCAAACGCATCAGCAACTGGACCAGAGAGGGCAGGCTGCGCCGCATGGCACGAAGTTTTCTGAGCAAGCGCGCCAGACGCTTGCGGCGCATGGCGGTCTCTTTGGCTCTTCTTCCTTCACTCTTGGCCAACACATAGAGTTCGCCGTCCTGCTCAAATAGTTTCACGTCCACCGACTCTCTAACCTGCTGCCAGGGCAGATCCAGCCACTTCTTTTCATACTGCCGGATCTTGCCTTTCGGCGTTCCGACCAGATAGAAAATCTCGCGTGCTGGATCGCGCATCTCCTGCAAGATCTCTTCGGTCGGAATGCCGCGATCCATAACCCACATGCGTTTTGCTTTCCCGTAGGTCTTCTCGATCTGGTCCAGAAACCCGTGCAGGGTGGTGCGATCACTGGTGTTGCCGTCCATCACTTCATAGGCCAACGGGAAACCATCGGTGGTGATCACCAGCGCAATCACCAGCTGCAAACAGTCTGTCCGTTTATCGCGACTGTGACCGTACTTGGCCTTGGGGTTCTCTTCCATCGCACCTTCGAAGTACGTACTGGTCAGGTCGTAGAGCAGAATTTCGAATTCCGCTTGAAACAGATCGGCCCACTTCTGGCGCAGCCACAGAAACAGTTCCTGCTTGTGTTCGAGCACCCGGTCGAGGCAGCGATATAAGCGATCCTTTTCGGCCACGGCGAAATCGGTTCCGAGCAACGCATCCATGGCGGTAGTCAGGTACCACTGGCGATGCACGCGAAATTCGCTACCCGGATCCAGTAGCCGGTTCGCCACCAGTAGCTGCAACACTTTTTCCCAGGGGACGTCTTCGCGCGATCCGGCAAGGCGAGCATCCCAAAACTCATGCAAGCCCAGTTGACGCCACAACTCGCACGCCAACCAACAACTGCCGAATAGGCGAGGGCGCCGCAGTTCCAGGCCGCTCAATTTTACTTGCAGACTGTCGATGGCATCGGCGGGAATCTCGCGGTCGTCGGGAAACAAACTCAAGTTCGCATATTCTTGCTGCTGTTCATCAAACACCGACAGCGACTTGCGCCAGGCCGCTTGTTGTTGATCGTTGATTTCGCCGAGATAGAGAACGGTTCGCTGCACCGTTTTGCCAGAAGCGATGCGATGGTTTTCTACAATGCTGAAGTAGCGATGATCCTTACCGTCTTTTTTGCGATTGTTGCTGCGCAGAAACATGCTGACGACAGACTGCCAGAAGTCCGTTGCCGAAGGGAAGACACTTGGTCTCCACTCTGCCGTTTTCCGGGAGAGCGCCGATGAAAATACACGCCTTAACAATAAAAGCAGGGGCAAAAAAGCCGAAAAATGTCCGCAACTGCGAAAGATCGGCTAGCTGTTCGCGGAGTCTGGTCGAGAGTCGGTACTCCTCGCTAGCCTGCGTAGCAACCGATTCATCTGTAAAATCTACCCCCTCGGTCGACGGGCTCACCCACGGCAGGCGAGCTGCGACCTCGCAGAGCCTGGTTAGGAACACGGAAATTTCCTGGACTAGATGCTTGCGCTCACAACTGCCGCAATTGTTGATGAATGTGCAGAATTCCTCGGCGACGACGGGGAATTTTGCGATCGCGTCCTTTTCGGACTGTGTCATCTCATCGGCCATCGTGAGTCAGAAGCAGTCTCCTACTTGTCGTATTGGATCAGCGAGAAAATATCCAGGCCGTTGAGTTTTGAGCGGCCATTGAGGAACGTCAATTCCACAGCAAACGCGGCGCCTTCGACTTTTCCGCCGAGTTTCCCCACGAGCTTTGCGGTGGCGGCGGCCGTGCCGCCCGTCGCCAGAAGATCGTCGCAAATAAGGACGCTCTGCCCCGGCTTGAACGCGTCTTCGTGAATCTCTAGTGTGTCGTAGCCATATTCGAGGGCATAGGAAATACTGGCGGTTTTCGCCGGCAATTTTTTTGCTTTGCGCACGGGGACAAAGCCCGCTCCCAGCCGATACGCCAGTGCCGGAGCAAAAATGAATCCACGCGCTTCGATTCCGGCGACGACGTCGATGGTGTGCCCTTTATAGTGATCGCAGAGCCTGTCGATGAGCGTATGAAACCCGTGCTTGTCCTTCAGCAGAGTCGTCAGGTCGTAAAAAAGAATTCCCGGCTTGGGATAATCCGGCACTTCGCGAATCAATTTCTTCAAATCATCCATTCAGACAGCTCCTGTTCGTCATCTTTACTCGCCAGTTTTCTTCAAGCGTCGGGCTCGATCGCAAATCCGTTCTCGTGCAGCGGGTTGGGTTGCGCTTCTTCTTCCCGCACTCCGGAGACACTCGAAAATCGCGGTCCACGCTGGAGCGCGGACTTCATGGCATCCAGCTGCGTGGGAGAGCCGAAGGCCAGCACTTCGACTCTGCCGTCGTAGAGATTTCTGGCGTAGCCGCCGACGCCTAGCCTATTGGCTTCGCGCTGCACAAAGAAGCGGAATCCGACTCCTTGTACGGTTCCCGAGACAAAGTAGCGCCTAGTTTGTTTGTCGTCGCTCACAAACTTTGGAATTGTAGCAGAGACCTCACGGAGTCGCTGGAAGCGTCATTCGTGCCATCGTCCAACCCGGCCATACGACGAGATGCGCGGGACGCTGCCTATGAATTGCGTTAAACTCAATCAGGTCCGCCACGACGGAGAAGCTGCTCTTCGGAGCCCCGGGCGCATCCAATTCTGTATGAACTCGAAAGCACCTCAAACGCGCGACTGCTTTTCCAGAGCGGTGCTCCGCAGCGCTTTGCTTCTCTGCGCTTGTCTTTTTCCAGGCTTCGCCTTCCGCGCGGGGGCAGCGCAACAAGGGCCGCTGACACCTCCTCCCGAGCACGACGTGCACCGCGTCGGCACGGAACCTGTGCCTCCGGCTCCGCCGTCCATTCCTCCGGAAGAGATCATCAAACGCTTCTCGGAAAAAGAAGATCAGTACATCGCCGCCCGCGCTGGATACACGTATAAGAAAACTGTCCGGCTGGAGGAATTCGGGCCGGATGGCAAGCCTTCGGGACAACTGACGCTGGTGGTCGAAGCGAAGCCCGGCGCAGACGGGAAACTCTATGAAAAGACCGTGGAGCGCCCGCAATCCACGTTGCGCTATCTGGAGATGGGGCCCGAGGACTTCCAGACGATCGCGCGCATGCCGGCCTACGCGCTCACCACGGCGCAGCTCGCGAAATACAATTTGAAGTATTTGGGCAAGGAACTCGTTGACGAGATCAACTGTTACATTTTCCAAGTGAAGCCGAAGGCGGTGGAGCGCGCGCATTTTTATTTCGATGGCATTGTCTGGGTGGATGACGCGTATCTGGAAGTCGTGAAGACGTACGGAAAGTGGGTCAACGACCTTGGCGACACACGCTCCGCCACCATGCCCTTCAACGTTTTTGAAACGTACCGGGAAAATGTTGACGGAAAGTATTGGCTACCCAACTACATGCGTTCCGACGACACGCTGAGTCTGAAGGATATACACGTTCCGGTGCGTCTGGTGATCAAGTGGACCGAGTACAAGCCTGTCCCTACACCCGGCGCGACCCCACCCCCTGCGACGCCCGCTAAACCAAATCTCTGAAGACAGCGCGGCTTCACTTATTGGCTGGTTAGGCTGCGCAGTACATCCGGCAATTCGCGGATGGATTCGAGCAAGAAATCCGGCCGCGCGGCGCGCAAGCGCTTCTCTGTTGGGAAAGGTCCGAGCACGGCGATCGCGCGAACTCCGGCGCGCTTGGCCATTTCCAAATCCTCTGGCGAATCGCCAACATAGACGCATGCCGACGGCTCGAGAGAAAGCTGCCGCAAGGCCAGACGCAGCGGCGCCGGATGCGGCTTTTTTTCTGGAGTGTCTCCGCTGCACACCCGCGCCGCAAACACGCGGGTAAGACGGAACTCGCGCAGTTGCCGCGTGACACGGTCGCGGTCGCCGCTCGTAACCAGACCCAAATGATGCATCCGGCCGAGTCGTCCAAGCACTTGCCGCGCTCCTGCAATCAGCTGAGGCGAATGCTTCGCATACTGCGTACGCCAAACCCTGTCGGCATCGTCCCACCGCGAACGAGGCAATTTCGCGGCCCGATACACGCGGTACCAATTCGGCGAATAATGGCGGGCCAGTTCCTCCAACCCCCAGGGAATTCCCATTTCGCGAAACATCGCCAAATAGGCCGCGGAATCCGCGGCGTACGAATCAATAAGCGTACCGTCCCAATCAAACAGCACCCCATCCAACCCTTTTTTATTTGCGCGAGCCATGAACGCTTAGAGTAGCAAACCACCGTCCCCAACAGGCCGTTGAAAGTTCCACGAAGGGCATCCCGAGCGAAGAGGGAAATCTGCCTTCAAGCCGCACTGAAACTATGCACATTTTTCCACAGACAGCCCTCTTACCAGCCCAGCCACGCTGTTTGTAAGCTTGGGAGGAATTAATCGTTGGGGAGGTTCGCCATGTTGTTCGCAATAGTGTCGCGCGGCAAGAAGCGCGGAGCCCGCTTGCTTCCGCATCGTTTTAAAGATGACCGCTACCACGTCCAGCTTGGTAAGGAAGGCCCATATATTCCGGTTACGGATTCCCGCGATATCCCCTCATACCTAGCGAATGGTTATTCTCTTCACATGAGCGACAGAGCCGACAGCCACACTCCTACGCTGATCAGCCCGCATTCCATCCGAGGCTGGAGCAGGGCTTCGCAGGATCTTTTCTTTATCACTCGCTGAAATCGCGACGAGAATCCGGCGCGTTATCGTGTGCGTGCAGCATACCCCCGCGCCGTCAGGACGAAATCCTCCAACAACACAGATGGATGTCTGACTGATTTTTGGGGAACAGCAATCAGGGACGAAGGAATCGAGAAGGCATGCCGTCATCGCGGTCGAACTGCACATCGTCGAAGGAAGCCGCGACCCCGTACCACCCAGGCATCGCCGCAGGCTCAATGCGTTGCACGCGCGCCTTGCTAACGATAACGACGCTGCCGTGCCCCATGGGGCGGCTCACGAGCACGATTTCCAGCTCGATCTGTGCGCCCTGCGTTATCTCCTTAGGGCAAAGAAAAAACACGCCGGTAGAGCTGATGTCGCGAGTCACTAGAGTTACGGGAAAGTCTTCTGTGCGGGAACCCACTCTGCGCAATCGAAGGGGAAGTTTAAGGGAAGCGCGCGGGTATTCGCGCTGCTCGTGAGTGACGCCAACGGCGTGCGTCGGTACCCGCACAAAACGCCGGGGCTGTCCCGGCGCGAGCAGCGGCGTCACGCGCAGTGCAGGCACGGGCAACGGTTTGGCCTCCGCTTCCAGCAAAGGCGTAGCCAGATCGGCCCTGCTTGGTTCTTTTTCCCCAGACCGCAGGGGTATTGCACGCTTCGTCGCGCCCATCTCGCCCTCAGAGACGCCACTACGTCGCTGCCAAAACTGGCCCAACTGCACTTTCTTTGTTCTTAACCAAGTCCCCCGACTCGGGTGAGCGGGTGGATAAAATGCCACTTCAGACTCTACACGTCAACCTGTGGAAAACGCACGAAGTGTCTTAACCTCAAACACTTGGTTATAGTACCTGGCCCTTCGAACCCGCTCTCGCTATGCCCTGTGGAAGTCGTCGTCCAATATGGTGCTCGACACCTTGGCTCCATTGCAAGTAGCCTTATCTTTTTAGGCTCCGCAGAATGTCCACGCCCATCGTCGAACGATCCACAGGGGAAACTTCCTCTCCGCCTCAGTCGCACGCAAGCTCGAAGAGCGATAGCACCATCCTCGTCGCCGCGTTTGCCGCTGTCTATGTCATCTGGGGCTCGACCTACCTTGCGATTGCCGTGGGAATCGAGTCGTTTCCGACGCTTATGCTTCCTGCGGCGCGGCACCTTTTCGCGGGGCTCGTTCTGTATCCCATCTTGCGCCGGAAAACCGGGATTCGGCCAACCCCCGGGCAGTGGCGCACGGCCATCATCACCGGACTGTTGCTCCTGCTGGTAGGCAATGGTGGGGTCTGCCTAGCAGAGCGCACGGTTCCCTCCGGCGTGGCTGCCTTGCTCGTAGCCCTGGTTTCTTTCTGGATGGTCCTTGTCGATTGGCTTCGCCCTGGTGGCCTGCGGCCGCTTCCTAGAGTTGTAGCTAGCCTGGTGCTCGGGTTTGGCGGATTGATCCTATTGGTAGGCCCAGCGCATCTGGGAGGCTCGGAGCGCGTCAATCCCATCGGCGCGGGGATTCTCTTCGTCGCATCCTTCGCTTGGGCCTGGGGCTCCATCTATTCGAAGCACAACGACCTTCCCAGCTCGCCTATGCTTGGAGTTGCCATGCAGAGCCTTGCCGGGGGCGCCGCACTCTGGATTGTCAGTCTGCTTGCAGGCGAGGGCCGCCAGTTGCATCTCTCCGCTATCACGACGCGTTCCTGGCTCGCGCTTGCTTATTTGCTTGTGTTTGGCACGGGGATCGGTTTTACGGCATACGTTTACATCCTGAAGAAAAGCACTGCCGCTCGTGTGGGGACCTATGCGTTCGTAAACCCCGTGGTCGCGCTTTTTCTCGGTTGGCTCGGTGCTGGGGAGACGATCACGCTTCGAACGGCGCTGGCGGCTGCGGTCATTCTCACCGCTGTCTTGCTAGTGATCACTGCTCCGCACAAAAATCCCGCCGAAGCTGCCGAAGCTCTGCCTAACCCAGGCGAGGCTTAAGAGAACCTGCAAATTGTCTTCTGCGAGGTCTCTGGCCGGATTTAGTTGGGGCCACTTTGCCGAGCCTTTCCGGATAGATTTGACCCTGAACCCTGCGCTATTTTCGTAGAATGCAAACGATGAACCATTCGAACCCCCGCGCGGCAGTACAAGTCTCGCCGCGCAAAGCCGCGCAATACTGGCGCGCAACACTTGAACGCGACGCCCGCGCCGACGGTAAATTTGTTCTGGCCGTGCGCTCCACGCACATCTATTGCCGCCCGTCGTGCCCGGCGCGCCGCCCACTGCGGCAAAACGTCATTTTCTTTCACACCCGTGAAGAAGCAGAAAAACAAGGCTTCCGCGCCTGTCTGCGCTGCCGGCCGAACGAAATCGCGGCTTCGGCAGCGCTCGTCGCGCGCGCCGCAAATTACCTTGTTGAATCTTCGGAAGACGGTTTGCGGCTTTCTGAAGTCGCCCGGGTGCTGAATTCGAATGCCGGAACGCTTCGCCGCGCCTTCCGCCAAGTCACGGGCCTCGCGCCGCGCGAACTCGCCGAAGCGTTGCGGGTGAAGCGCTTCAAAACTTTGCTGCGCGCCGGCAAAAACATCACCGACGCGCTCTACGAAACCGGATACGGCTCGTCGAGCCGTGTCTATGAACGCAGCAACGCACAACTGGGAATGACGCCGGCAACCTATCAAAAGGGAGGAAAGGGCATGAAAATCGAATACACAATTGCGAAGTCTCCGCTCGGAAAAGTTTTGGTCGCGGCAACGGAGCGCGGAGTTTCCGCGGTCTATCTGGGAGACGCGCAAAACAAGCTCGTGAAGGAGCTGCGTGAAGAATATCCCCGCGCGGAAATCGCGCCTGCAACCGGCAGCGCGCAACGCTGGGTTCGCGAAATCGTCCAGCGCATCGAAGGCAAGCCCGCGCAAGTCGATTTGCCGCTCGATCTGCAAGCGACAGCATTTCAACGACGCGTCTGGCAAGAGTTGCAGCGCATTCCGCGCGGAACAACGCGAACGTATTCGCAGGTGGCCCGTGCCCTGGGGAGTCCGAAATCGATGCGCGCCGTGGCCCGCGCCTGCGCCACCAACCCCGTATCCATCGTCGTGCCGTGCCACCGCGTGATTCGCGAAGATGGAAATCTGGCGGGTTATCGCTGGGGTCTCACCCGAAAACAACAACTGCTAGCCACCGAACGCGCCACCGGGAAGTGAGCGAACGGCAGGCAAAGGTATCGACTGCGAGTCTAGGAAAAGCCGTTTAAACTTAGAACGCCGCACTTCGCGGCGTTCTCACTGCTCACTCTCTTCGATTCATTCTTAGGCGTGCGGCTTCTCGTGACTGGCATTCTTCGGCCAATCCTGTTTGAACTTGGAATCGTTGATCTTCAGGTTCTTCATCATGCCGGTGTAGTGAAACAAGATGTAGTCGCCGGAACCGGTCTCATAGATCTTCTGTTGGATGGGCAACCAGGAGGCTTCATCGATCCACATTTGAATCCGCGTGATTTGGCTGCGAATCTGGTCGGCTTTCGGAGTTAGTTCCACCACAATGGCTTTCTTGTTGTCGAGCTGTTCTTCGCCGGTGACCGTCACCAGATAGCTTTTCTTGAGATCTTCACTCTTCGTGCCGAAGCCGAGACGAATGTATTGATCCACCATCGCGCGATTTTTGCCGAGGTCATATTCTTCCACGCGATTCAGTTTGGGGTTGTAAAGAAAAAGGGAGTCGCCGGTGCGCAGAATTGTTCGCGCCTCGGGCTTCGTAAACTCGATCCGCATTTTTTGGTCGTGACGGACCCAGATTTGGCCCGTCTCCGTCGATTTATCCTGTACCACCGCGGTATATTTTACGTTTTCAATGTCCGCTGTCAGGCTGCGGAAGTCCTTCGCGGACTTGTCCATCATCTCCAGCACGCCCTCGGTCGTCCACTTGGCGGTGGTTTGTGCGGTGCTGGAACCCATGGCGATTGCTGTCGCGGTTAGCGTAAGAAGTGAGGCAAGAAAATGCCGGTTGGTCAATCGAAGCCCCTATAGCTGCTCGAACTTATGGCTGGTCAGGTTCTCTCAAATCCTAGCATATACAGACGCTGGAACCACGCCAACGGTTACTCGGGACTCGGGGGAAGATGCAGGCCAGCCCCGGGCTACGAATGACGTTGGTTGGCCGCACGGGCAGTCCCACTGCTGGCGCTGTAGTTCAGCCCTTACTAGTGGATTTCCACGTGATAGGCGATGACCGTTCCCTGTTCGTCGCGAACCGGATCGATTTTGGCGATGGTGAAGCGTTTGTTACGAAGTTCAGGCAGCGATTTCTGAATCGCGTTGTGCAGCTCATTCTCCAGCGCTGGAGTTTGCTCGGGCGGCGCCAAAATCCGTGCATCGACCCGGTAGGTTTTGTTTGCGCCTTCCTCGCTGACTAGCACGACTTGCCCGGGAGTATTGGCAGGAAGGCCCATCTGCGGCTGATCGTGGAACCAGGCGCGAGGCGTAACCAGAACGAAGAGCAAAATCAGAATGACCGCGGCGTCATACTGCCAGGTGCCGCGCTCATAGGCCCAGAAAAACGTTTTCGAGAGAATCTGTCCGAGACTTGCCATCTCAGTCTGCAGGCACTCCGTCGACAATCACGCCGTCCCGCATGTGCACCACGCGGTCAAAATAGGCCGTGGCTTCGGGATTGTGCGTGATCATGACGATCGTCTGGCCCAAGTCCTTGTTGAGTTGCCGCAACATCTGGAGCACCACTTCCGAGTTTTTCGAATCCAGATTTCCGGTCGGCTCGTCAGCCAGAAGAATTTTTGGTTCATTGATAATCGCGCGCGCAATCGCCACGCGTTGCTGCTCGCCACCGGAAAGTTCCGAAGGTTTGTGTTGCAGGCGTCCCGCGAGACCCAGCAGGTTTGTCGCAACTTCGAAACGGTGGGGGTCAAACCCATCGCCGTGAATGAATTGCGCGATCGCGATATTGCCTTTGGCGGTTAATGTCGGCAGAAGATTAAAACGTTGAAAGACAAATCCGATTTTGCTTCGTCGCAGTTTAGTGCGCTCCGCGTCGCTCATGGCCGTCAAATCGTTGCCGTCCACCAGGACGCGGCCCTTCGATGCTTGCGCCAGCCCGCCAATCACATACAGAAGAGAGGATTTTCCGCATCCTGAAGGTCCCATGACCGCCACGGATTCACCTGGCGCCACGGCGAAGTTCACGCCGCGCAACGCGGGGACATCCACTTTCCCTGCGCGGTAGAGCTTCCACAAGTTTTCTGTTTTAAGTATCGGCTCCAAGCTCATTTTTCCTGGGACAATCAGCCCTTCGGCAGGTTGCTGTATTGTAGCTGCGATTGCCATCTATGCCTAGCCGCTGCGTCTGCCAGCGGATTGCTCTCCCTCTCCAACCTTCGCGCGCGGTAGCATCTGTGCAGCCCGGCCCAATTTCCCGTGCTCAGTCGTAAGAAAGCGCTTCGACCGCATCCTTTTTGCTGGCCACCCACGCGGGATAGCTCGCTCCGAGCATTGCTCCAACCAGCGCAATTCCTCCCGAGCGAACAATCCATATCGGGGTGATATCAATGGGCAACGTCGGGAATCCGGCATGGAACGCCGCGCGCACCACATAGCTCAGCCCCACCCCTGCCAAAATCCCCAACAAGCAGAGCCCGGCGGACTCCGTGAGCAGGGCGCGCACGATGAAAACGCGGCCCGCCCCAAGCGACTTCAACACGCCGATATCGCGCGTTCGTTCCAGCACGGTCGTGTACATCGTCAAAAAAATCACAAGCAACCCGATGGCAACCGCCAGCGAGATCATGGCGTTAATAAACGTCTGCAACCCCGGAATATTCGTCGAAGTCATCAGCGACATCATGGCGCTTAGCGGACGAACGGTATAATTAGGGAGAAGATGGCGTATTTCGTCCATGACATCATCCGTATGCTCCGGACGCGTACACTTCAGCCAAAAAATGGTGGCTTTATCCGGTGCGCCGACGAGATCCTGAAGCGTTGCCAAGGGAACGAATAGCCGGGCTCCCTTGCCGTGCTCGACAATGCCAGCCACGTGCCAGTCGTGGTTGAGAAGCTTGTACGTATCGTCTACCGTGATGTGCTTCGCCGAAGCGGCCAGATCGTCGACTAGAAGATCTTCTGGCCCCTCCATGTCATGCCCCTGAAGAAAAACAAAACCTCCGGAAACCGCGCGGAAACTTTCGCGATCTATCCCGTACACCACGTCCACGCCGCCCGTCGAACTGAACTGCAGCAGAGCCGGCGCCACCGACTGTACGTACTTTAATTCTGCTAACTTGTCGGCGATCTTGATGGGCATGGGCGCGCCAGTAATGCCGATCAAAAACGAAGCCGCGGGCGGTTGCACCATCACGTCCGCGCCGATGCCTTCAATGCGTTTGGCTGTTTCCGACAGCATTCCCGAGGTCAGCCCCACGATCAGTACGATCAGTGCGACTTCGACCGCAACTGCCAGTACACCTATCAAAGTGCGCAGCGGCCGGTGCAGCAGATTCCGGACAATCAGCTCACCCATCACGGCTTTTTCTCCGGCGCATCTTTGCCCACTTCCACGAGCTCCGAACCCGCTGGTTGCTCGAGCTTGAAGCGCTCCGCTGGAATATCCTCGTTCAGCATCAGCTTGGTGACCTGCAAGTCCATCCGGTAATCATCGTGCGGCCGTTCGATTTGAATCACTCGTGGGAAAGCCGAGATTCCGGATGGGGCAGGCGATCCATGCTCCTGGTCCCCGGTAAGCGGCTCCCAGTCAGAGTAGCGCACGTCAGAGAGCAGCGCGCCCTTGGGCCCAAATTCCTGCAACCGCGCCACCTCCAAATCGGCCCGGTTAAACCAGATCTTGCGCAAGATTTCTCTTCGATACCCGCCACGTAAAACGGTCAGTACGTAATACCGCGCCTTCTCGTCGTTGAACTCTTCAAAGAGCACGTCTTCTTCCTTGCGAATTTCGCTCCAAAGCAGCGCATCCAGCAGATGCTGTGGCCGAAGATTCTCGATCGGTTTGCTGCTCGTCCGCTCCAGCGTTACTGCCCCTACAAGAAACTTGTTCTTGGACGGAATCGACACGCGAAACGATTCCGCGTCGCTGGTCATATCGAAAACCGTCTTGCCGATCACCGGCGCTTGCCCGATCATCCGAAGAGAGGCCGGCCGCTGGGCCAGCAGAAACGCTTTCACTTCGTGATACTCCTCGATTACGCCGCTATATCTTGAGCCGGCCGTGGGCTTCAACTCTACGGTGGCATTCACGCTCTTCACGCCCGCAGCCATGGTGTTGTATTTCTCCAGCAACTCCTCGCGTGTCGCGTCCTTTACTACGACTATTTGCGCCACCGGCAGGTTACGCGCGGTCTTGACCGAGCCCCCGCAGCCGCAGGAAATCGCCGCCACTGTCACCCCTACCATGCACGCTAACCCACGCCCCATCCGTCTTTTCCGCCCCTTCACGCATAAATCAAGCAATCTAACAACCATGCCAAAACACGTCAAACCACTCGCCAAACCGATGGAACATACATTATGAACGAATCTGCGGGGAGACTGCGAGCAATCGCGAAAATCACCAGGCTATTGCGGGCGGGCCAGGTAGATGTCAAAAGGCTGCACCGCCGGGCGGATGCGTCGAATGACTTCGCTGGCCCAGAGCGTCGTGCTGAGGAGTGTCACCCAGCCGTCCTCCGGTTCACACACGGCGCAAAAGGTATAACGCTCGTAAGCGGGCTGGTAAGCATCGACGCCGCGCTTCGACAGATCACCCTCGAGACCTGCATCAGGATTTTCCGCGGTCGCGCCCGCGCGCAAACCAAAGGTTTCCCCTTCAAACCGCTCGAAAAGCTGGAACAGCTGACCCTGCCGCGGCTGCGGCAAGACCAGGCAACGTCCGCCGGCTTCGCGATACTCGATTTTTCGAGCTTTGCAAAACTCTTGCACGCGATCGATGTGACTGAAAAAATCCACCGCATAAAACTCTTCGTTCGCCAGAGCAGGGAAAATTACCGACCAAATCTCCGCGGCCTTCTTACCTCGGACCGGCTCGCGATTCTCCGTCTCGACGAGTTCCAGCCCGACCGCCTTCACGCCGGCGCCGAGCTCAAGCGCTTCCACATCCAGAGAAAAGAGAGGCAGTTCCAATGCAGCGGGGGGCGGGCCAGGCGGCGCGCCGGGCGGAAGATTCATTCCAGCGACTCCACTTCCGGAAATCTGGTCTTAAAGTCTGGCGACTGTTTGCGCACGTCCAGCCAGTCGAAAAACGCATCCGGCGTCTCGAGCCAGATGCGGAACCAGTTGGCGATTTCCACCTTCTCTTCCCGCTTGTGTGGTTCCACCTTATGATTCCGCGAGATCATCTCAGCGCGCCGTTTGCCAAGTCGCGCAACTCCGAGAACCCGCTCGACCGCCGCATGCTCGCCGTGGGCCTGAAACTTGCGCATCAGCTCGTCCAGCCGCATGATGCTCACTTCCGCGTCTTCCAGCGTTTTGAAGTGCAGCAGGTCTTCGAACTCTTCCTCATACTGCTCTTCCGCTTCTTCTTGTAATGTGAGCAGGACCTTCCAGCCAGCCGTTTTCAAAACGTCCGCTATGTATTCCGAGCTGGTCTTTCCCTCTTCGCCGTGTTCCGCGTGCAGCCGCCGGCGCAGTTGATCGATCTCCGCGAGCGTCCATTTTGACGCACCGATCTCCCGGGCCGTCTCGAGAATCAAATCTTTTTTCGACTTATCCGAATCAATCATCAAGCTGTGCCCTTATGCGGTTTGGCGTGCGCCTTCTTTTTGCTGTTCGCCGGCGCCTTTACTTTCGCCTGCTTCTGCGTTTGCGGCGGGGGAGGCGGAGGATCGGCCGGAAGCCCCGCCAGCAGACGGCGGTACTTTGTCACATTCCGGTTGTGTTCTGCCAGTGTCGCGCTAAAAAAATGTCCACCCTGCGTGTTGGCCACGAAATAGAGATAGTCGGTCTGAGCCGGCTGGAGCGCCGCGCGCAGCGATGCTTCGCCCGGATTGCCAATCGGGCCCGGGGGCAGGCCGGTGTGCTCATACGTATTGTAAGGCGAATGTACGTGCAGGTCTGCTCCGGTCAGCGTGCCGTTGTAGCGGCCTTCTTGTTCCAAAGCATAAATCACCGTCGGGTCGCATTGCAGCATCATGTCTTTCCGAAGACGGTTTTCGAAGACTCCCGCGACGAGCGGCCGCTCATCTTTTTTGGGAGTCTCGCGCTCGACCAGCGAAGCCAGTGTCACGATCGAGGAAATCGGATAACCGGAGGCCAGCCGCGTTTTGTCGTCTTGTGTCTTCGACGGCGAAATGTGCGCCCACTGTTCTTTGAATTTCTTCACCATGGAGGCGGCTAGCTCAACGGCGACAGGATGACGGGGCAGCTCATACGTGGCGGGGAAAAGGTAACCTTCAAGCGTCAGTGCGTGGGGGTCGATGTCGCGCACCTGCATCGGATCCGTGGCCGCTTTCACGAAATCATCGGCCGAAAGAAAGTGCCCGGCCTCCAGGTCATGCGCGATGTCGTAAAGAGTCTCGCCTTCGCGCACGGTGAAGGGAATTTGATAGACGTCGCCCTTCGCCAGCTTCCAGAAAACGTCGCGGCTGCTGACCGCGCGATCGAAGAAATATTCTCCCGCTTCGAGAGAACGTTTCGGATGCCTGCGCGCATAAATCTCAAACGCCAAGGCACTTCGTACAACGCCGTTGCTCTCCAGTGTGCGCGCCACGCCGCGGCTGGAAGACCCATGCGGGATGGTCACGAACACGCCTTCGCTCGCGAAACCTTGATATGGCTTCGTGATGCAATACCATATCCAGGCTCCAGCTCCAGCCGCAGCCAGCATCAGCGCCAAAATAACTATTAAAATCCTCTTCAAATCGCCCTCGCGAACTCTTCTCGCCCGTACTTCACTTGGCCGCTTCTGCCGTTTGCACCGGCTGCCGCCGGTCCAGATACTCCTTCAAAATCAAAGCGGCGGCCATCGCGTCCACGCCCGGCTTGGCGTTTTCCTTCTTTCGCTTCTTGCTCGAAGCCGCATGAATCACGTGCCCCTGTTGCTCTTCGAGCAAGCGCTCCGCCTCCCAACTCGTCAGCCGCTCGTCCACCATCTCCACCGGCAAACCTAGCTGCTTGTGCACGCGCTGCCCGAACCGCGCCGCTTCTTCCGCCATATCCCCGCGCGTCCCATCCAACCGCAGTGGCAATCCCACGACGATTTGCCGCACGCCATGCTCGCGCACCAGTTCCCTCAGCCTCCGCATATCCTCGTTCCGGTTGATGCGGTCCAGCGTTCCCAACGGCTGCGCCAGCGCCGCCACCGCATCTGCAATCGCCATGCCGATTCTAGCCCGCCCATAATCCAGCGCCAGAATCCGCCCGGCTTCCGAACTGCCGCCACCAACCGACGTCTTATTCACACTTCCAGTATACCGGGAAGCAATTCGCAAGTTGCGTGATGCTGCCTAAGAATGGACTATCTGCTAGAGCACCGAATGTCTCTAAAACTGGGGGAATGGAACCCTAAGGTTTGCGCCCGCGCGCGCCGCTTTGCCAGTCGTCCCAATAGCCGAGGAGCTTCATTTGCTGGTCGAGGCCGGTTTCTTTGACGAGAACGTCGAGTTCAGCGCGCGTCAGGCGTTTGCCGAGCGATTCGGTGCGATCGGCGATGCCCCAGGCCGTCAATGCCGCCAGCGCCGTGTTCAGCTTCAACTCGCGCATATCCACTTTGTCCAGAGTGTCTGAGGCGGCATGGTAATTCACAAGGTAGTTCGACACTTCCTGGTTGGCCACCAGATTAGGCACGCCTTCTAAGAGGAAGTCCAGATTGTCTGTCCCGAAGGAAGCATCGACGGTGTGATCGTTCGCGCCCCAGGATTCCAGCGGCTTCAGCACTTCGCGCACGCCCGCCTCGATATCGCGCCGCCCGCCCAGCGAATAACCGGTGAGGCGCCCGTTCCCTGCGTCAAACGTGATCATCGCGCGAATCTTGTCCATCTCCGCGCGATGCGCTTTCACATATGCATACGAACCAATCGTCCCTTGCTCTTCGCCGCTAAACAGCACAAAGCGAATCGTCCGCCGCGGCAAAAGCCCGGTGGACTTGATCGCTCGCGCCGCCTCAATCACTAGTGCCGCGTTGCACCCGTTGTCCAGCGCACCAGTCCCCAACTCCCACGAATCCAGATGCGCTCCAAGAATCACCACTTCGTCCGGCTTCTCGTACCCGCGAATCTCGCCCACAACATTTTCCTGCTCGATCGGCCCGCCGATTTTGTTGGGCATCGAGAACTGAAGGCGAACTTCGCCGCGGTGAGTAGCAATCGTGCGCGCCAGAAACATTGCGTCTTCGCGCGCCACGATTGCTTGGGGAATCTTGTCGATCGCGCCCGTCAGTGAATTCGTATGCCGGTACATCAGCAACCGTTCCCGCGCGCTCATCCAAAGAATCGCTACCGCGCCACCCCTAAGCGCCCGCTGGATGATTTCCGGTGGCTTCAGGTATTCGTTGAAGAGATCAGCCCAAGTCGAGCCTATATCGCTATGGACGAGGAGAATCGAGCCTTTAATGGCAGAGCCAGCTTGTGCAAAGTCGTTCTCTGTCCCGTACCCAACATCCACTACTCTGGTGAAACTTTCTCCTTGCAGTGCCGGCGTAGGCGGACTCCAACCCTCCGACACTGCCCGTAAAGACTTGGATTCCATCCCGGTGACGATATTGCCGTTCGCGACGCGGGTCGAAACAACTCCATGCCCGTGAAGATCCACAATAGCCAGCCGCGTTGCCCCTTCGCTCCATGTCGTCGGCAGCGTGTACTTCTCGGTGTGGACCTCGACGCCCTCCGCGCGAAACGCCGCGACGGCCCATTCCACAGCCTCCGCCATCTCCGGCGAACCACTCACTCGCCCGCCAATCTCATCCGTCAATCGTCGCAAATTTTCTTCCATCGGCGACGGCCCCAGCACCAGTGGCACAATCTTCGCCGCCGCCTGCGCGCAACTCGAGGCATCCGTCGCCGAACACGCAGCGGCGCTCTGCCCGGGTTGCGGGGCAGTTAGGGGGTCCTTTGCTGGAGGGAACTGTGCCGACGCAGAGAGCGACGCAATGAAGTAAAGAAGCAAGAAAGCAAGGAAAATTCTGGCACAGCGCATCGATGTACTCTCCGCTACGAAGTGGCTCTGCCGCAACGTACTTCGCGAAGCAAGCCCGTGCATCCTGGCGCGGAGTAGTATAAGCTCGCGCCGCTTTAGCGGGAAACCAGTCGACATAAATCCCAGTTGAGAGATTTCGCGATGAAAAAAAATATTTTCGTTCTAACACTCACGCTGGCGCTCGCCGGCACGGCGTTCACCCAATCATCTGCCCAGACTGCGTCAACAACCCTCGAGGCCCGCGCCAAAGCCGCCCTCGCCGTTCTCCACGGCACGCTCAACGTCCACGGCCTCCAGCAACCCGTCCGGGTTCAGCGCGACCACTGGGGCGTCGCCCACATCTACGCGCAAAATCAGCACGATCTTTTCTTCGCGCAAGGCTTTGTCGTCGCGCAAGACCGCCTCTTCCAAATGGAACTCTGGAAGCGCTCCGGCCAGGGACGCCTCGCCGAAATCCTCGGACCTTCTTACGTGAAGCGCGACACGAGTGCCCGCCTGCTGCGCTATCGCGGCGACATGGACGCCGAATACGCAAGCTACGCTCCCGACACGAAAGAAATCCTCGAAGCCTTCACCTCCGGCATCAACGCCTATATCGCTGAAATCCAAAAGCCCGGTGGCATCGGTCTCCCGCTCGAATTTCAACTCGCCGGCTTCAAACCCGATCCGTGGAAGCCCGAAGATTGCCTCAACCGTTTGGCCGCCTATTCCGTGACGGGGAACGGGGCTAGCGAATTGCATTCCGCGCAGCTTGTGGCGCTCCTCGGCCCGGAAAAAGCCGTCGAACTTCTCGAACTCGATCCGCCAGTGAAACTCGACCCAGCTCCCGGCATCGATTACTCCGGTCTCTCCTCGGCGCTCCTCGAAAATCTCGTCGGCAGCGATGTGCCACTCCATTTTCCCGAAACCCCTGTTCAGGGAAGCAACAACTGGACTGTTTCTGGCTCGCTCACCGCCACCGGCAAACCCTTCTTGGCCAACGACCCTCACCGCGTCATTGCCGAACCTTCGCTCCGTTACATCGTTCATCTCGTCGCGCCCGGATGGAATGTCATTGGCGCCGGCGAACCTGGTCTGCCCGGCGTAGCCGTCGGCCACAACGAAAAAATCGCCTGGGGATTCACGATCTTCGGGCTCGACCAGCAAGACCTCTATCTCGCTGAGCTGAATCCCGCCGACCCCAGCCAATACAAAACAGAGCACGGCTGGCAGCCCATGGAAGTCAAAACGGAGACCATCAACGTGCGCGGTGGCACTTCCGTCGTTGTGAAACTCAAATTCACTCGCCACGGCCCCGTCCTCTGGGAAGACGGAAAACGCGCGTTAGCCCTGCACTGGGTGGGCGCCGAGCCAGGCACCGCTGGCTACCTCGGTTCGCTCTCCCTCGACCGCGCGCAGAACTGGCAGGAATTTGAACAGGCCATGCCGCGCTGGAAAGTCCCTTCGGAAAACATCGTCTATGCGGATGGCGACGGCAACATCGGTGAACACTCCACCGGCCTCGCTCCGCTGCGCAAAAACTGGACTGGCCTTCTCCCCGTGCCCGAAACAGGCGGATTCGAATGGAGCGGTTTTGTCCGCAACTCCGAACTTCCGCACACTTACAATCCCGTTTCTGGTTTTGTCGCCAGCGCCAATCACAAAATGATCCCGGAGAGTTACCCCTACGCGGTGGGATTTCAGTGGGCCCCACCCGAAAGATTTCTGCGCATTTCGGAAGTCATCAACGGCGCCGGAAAAAGCGCGCACAAACTCACTCTCTCTGACATGGAAAACTTGCAGAACGACGTAGTGTCCTTACCCGCGCGCGAACTCCAGAATTTGCTGAAGTCCGCCGCGCGCAACACATCCAGCCCGGCCACCAAGCTCTTGCTCGATTGGGATTGCGCCGTCGCGCCCGATTCCTCTGCCGCCACACTCTACGAGTTTTGGGTTCCAGAACTCCTCGACGCAGTCACCAAAAAAATCGTTCCCGCGGAAGCGCAAAAGCTCATAGGAAAATTGTCCCTGCAGAAAACCACGCAAGAACTGTCTCATCCGAGCGGCGCTGTGTTCGGCCAAAACCCCGAAGCCGCTCGCGACGCTCTGCTGCTGCAAACTCTCGAAGCCGCGGAGCAGAAGCTAGCCGCCAAGCTCGGCCCCGATCCCAAAAATTGGGCTTGGGGGCAGCTGCATCGCGTCTCGTTTTTTCATCCGCTTGACGCCGTCACACCTACCGCGAAAGCGCTTTTCGACCGCGGTCCCGCCGCTCGTCCCGGTGATGGCACCACGGTCGACGCCACCTATTTTGGTGGAGCATCGTTCGATCAACTGGCCGGCGCCAGTTACCGCGAAATCTTCGATCTGAGGGACTGGGACAACGCCCTCGGCGTCAACGTCCCCGGACAAAGCGGCCAGCCCGCCAGCCCGCATTACGACGACCTGCTGCGGCTCTGGCTTCGCGGCCAATATTTTCCGCTGCGCTACTCCAAGCCGCTCGTCGACCGAGAAACCGCCGATGTTTTGGAGTTAAAGCCGTAACCGCCGATTGAAAAACGCAGAGTTCACATTCTACTTACGAGCACGCAGCGCGGGCTGCACCACGCAATCCGCCACGCGCGCCACCTGGACCATTTTCGCAACGTCATGCACGCGCACAACGTGTGCGCCACCCAAAATACTCGCTGTAACCGTCGCCGCCGTGCCCCATATTCGCTCTTCCGGCGGAGCAGGTTTCCCTTCGCGCGCCAGCGTCGCTCCAAGAAATCCTTTACGCGAAGTTCCCACAAGCAGAGGATAACCAAGCGCAGCAAGCCGTGGCAGCTTCTCAATCAATTCGTAGTTCTGCGCATAACTCTTTCCAAACCCAATTCCCGGATCCAAAATAATTTGCGTCTTCGCCACTCCCGCCTTGCGCGCCATAGCAGCCGATTCCCGCAATACACTCACAACATCGCTCACGACATCCCGCGCAAACGGCCCGCGCTGCATCGTGCGCGGTTCCCCGCGCATGTGCATCAAAATCAGCCCCACGCCATTTTTTGCCACGACTTCAGCCAGACGCGCGTCCGTGCGCAAGCCCGAAACATCATTGATCATCTCTGCTCCGGCCCGGATCGCAAACTCCGCAATCGCCGCTCGCCGCGTATCGACAGACACCGGAATCTTCAGTCGCCCTCGCAATCCTTCCAGCACGGGCAATAAGCGGTCCAATTCCTCCGCAGCCGAAGTCTCTTCCGCGCCCGGCCGCGTCGATTCGCCTCCGATATCCAGCATATCCGCGCCTTCTTGCTCCATCGCAAGGGCGCGTTCTATAGCAGCCTCAGGCTGATCGTATTTCCCGCCGTCCGAAAAACTATCCGGCGTCACGTTCAGCACGCCCATCACAATCGTCCGCTCGCCGAGCGTCAGCGTCCGCGAACGCAGCTTCAGATGGAATCTCCTGCGCAGCTTCATTGGATGGGTGAACGACTAAAGGGGAGTGTAACTCGGTTGCATCTAATCCAAATCAAAATCACGAATCGGTTTACCCGCAGGCGCGTCCTTGGCCTTCTTCATCGCCTCTTCAAATTTCTTGGCCAGGATGTCTTCCTTATGCGTTTCCTGAAAAAACGAATCAGCGAACTTGTCTTCGCGCTGCCGGTGTTGCTCCGCGAGAATCCCGTGCGCATTTTCCAGGTCGACGTTCGGCCCCGGCTTCACCGGAGCTTCATGCGAGAGCACCGCTCCGAACACCGCGTCCACCACCAGCTTCGCCTGGCAGCACGGGCACGTTACCTGTAGATTGTCTTGCTCTCTCTTTCCCATATCCGCATTCTACGCCATTTTGCCCCGAACGGTCACCGCCCCGTCGCCGCAACTCATCCGCCCAAAAAAAGAGAGGCACGCTAGTCCGTGCCCCTCTCGTAAGAATCAGCCGCAAGTTAGTTTGCGTCTACGCCTTCGCCGGATTCTCCCCGCGCGTGAATCCCGCCGCCGGCCGCAACTCCGGCCTCACCACCTTCGGATCCGCGCTAGGTGCCGGCGGAGCCTGAGGAGGCGGCGTGCGTGGCTTTTCAGGCAGCGGCTTGCCCTCCATCAGCAGTTTCACTTCGTTGGCGTCGATCACCTCGCGCTCGAGCAATGCTTGCGCAATCCGCTCAAGCGTTTCGCGATTGTTCGAAAGAATTCTCTTCGCGTTGTCGTACCCGCCGCTGACGATCCGCTTCACTTCCTTGTCTATCTGGATCGCCGTGTCTTCGGAGTAGTCGCGATGCTGGGTAATCTCGCGGCCCAGGAAAATCGCCTCATCCTTCTTCCCGTAGGCCAGAGGTCCGAGATCGCTCATCCCCCATTCGCAAACCATGTTGCGCGCCAGGTCGGTGGCTCGTTCGATGTCGTTGCCTGCGCCGGTGGTGATGTGTCCGAGGAAAATCTCTTCCGCCGAGCGTCCCCCCATCAGCACGGCCAGCATGGCCTCAAGATATTCCCGCGTGTACGTGTGCTTGTCATCCTCGGGCAATTGCATCGTCAACCCAAGCGCCATCCCTCGCGGAATGATCGTCACCTTGTGAACGGGATCAGCTCCCGGCGTCATCGCCGCCACCAAGGCATGCCCCGCCTCGTGATACGCGGTGTTCTTCTTCTCCTCATCGGAGAGAATCATCGACTTGCGCTCGACACCCATCAATACTTTGTCTTTGGACATCTCGAAATCGATCTGCATCACGAACTTGCGGTTCTGCCGCGCAGCCCACAGCGCCGCTTCGTTCACCAAATTCGCCAGGTCCGCACCGGAAAACCCCGGAGTCCCGCGCGCAATGATGGACAACTCCACGTCATCGGCCAGAGGCACTTTGCGGGTATGCACGCGCAGAATTTCTTCGCGTCCCTTCACATCCGGGCGCGCCACTACCACGCGCCGGTCGAATCGCCCAGGCCGCAGCAGCGCCGGATCAAGCACATCCGGCCGGTTCGTCGCCGCAATCAAAATCACACCTTCGTTCGATTCGAATCCGTCCATCTCCACAAGTAACGCGTTCAAAGTCTGCTCGCGCTCATCATGTCCGCCGCCGAGGCCAGCGCCGCGGTGACGTCCAACCGCATCAATTTCGTCGATGAAAATAATGCACGGTGCGTTCTTCTTCCCTTGTTCGAACAGATCGCGCACGCGGCTCGCCCCAACGCCCACAAACATTTCCACGAAGTCCGAACCCGAAATCGAGAAGAACGGAACGTTCGCCTCGCCCGCAATCGCCCGCGCCAGCAAAGTCTTTCCTGTTCCAGGAGGTCCGACAAGCAATACCCCCTTTGGAATCCGTCCGCCCAGCTTCTGGAATTTCTGCGGGTCTTTCAAAAATTCGATAATTTCCTGCAACTCTTCCTTGGCTTCGTCCGTTCCTGCAACATCCTTGAAGGTTGCCTTCTTCTGCTGGGCCGAAAGCAACCGTGCCCGGGACTTCCCAAAACTCAGCGCCTTGTTTCCGCCCGCCTGCATCTGCCGCATCAGGAACAAACAAAATCCCACAAGCAGGATCAGCGGCGCGGCGTTCAGCAAAATCAAAATCCAATCCCCGCTGCGCACTTCCTTCATTCCCTTAATCACCGCACCCTTGTCTTTCAGTTCCTTGACGAGATCTGGAGCCGCTTCCTTGAAAACCGTTACCGTAAATTTACGGTTCGCCGGGCGAAGGTATTCTCCCTGGATCTCGTAGCTGTTTGGCGAGAGGTATAGCGTCACTTCTTTGACGTCCCCGGCGTCCACGTGGGCCATGAACTCGCTGTAACCGGGAGTATCCTCCCGCTGTTGGCTTCCGTTCGCCGACACCAGCTTCCACAGCATCACGCCGAGAAAGACGATGGAGATCCAGAAGAGTATTGTTTTTGCCGTAGAACTCGAATTCACGTTGTCCTCACCTTTGTCCTTGGCCTCGCGAAGATCAATCCCACGAGGAAGCGACGCGCGAACTTTTCGACTTTATTTCGTACGTCCTTGCCGTCGCTTCACCTGCGCCGCTCCCGTGGAAAGAGCCCGATCGTTCCGCCCCGTTCCATTGGCCGCAGCCAGGCCATATCCGACCCATATATCATTAGATGCCGTCCGGAACCCAAAGTAATCGGGTTCCAGACCCACGCGCCGCCGCGCAGGCTTGTCCAGCAGTACCGCCAACCGCAGCGACCTGGGCTGGCTTTCGCCCAATCGCCGCAAAAGAAACTCTTGCGTTACGCCGCTCTCCAGAACTGCATCGAGCAGCAGCACGTCCCGCCCCTGCAATTCCGGCCGCGAGCCGAAATAAACTTCGCGCCGCTCGTTGCCCCCGTCGTTCACGTCTCGAACATCTTCGCGCACGAAGTGGCAAACCACCGCGGTGTTAATTTCCCGAATCAAGTCGGCGGCGAAAATAAATCCGCGGTCCAGCGTTACAACCACATCCACCCGCCGCCCCTTGTACGCCCGCGAAATTTCGCGACCCAGCTCCGAAACCCTCGCGCCGATTCGCGCGGCGGAATATGCCGCGCGGCCCGACGCACTGGACTTGACCGCTGGGCGGTCACGCATCAAGACTTTTCCTCGGTGATCAGAATTCCCGTTCTGGTCCCGTCGTTCGCCGCAAACCCTGCCGCTACTGGAAAGCCACGCGCCCATACAAGTACGCCGTCGCTTGTCAGAACCGGCCAGCCGTCCCGCTCCCACCGGCTGATGTGCTTTTCGTTCAAAAGCCGCTTCAGCTTATGCGCTTTCTGATGCCCCGCGGGCTGCAGCTTGTCCCCGAAACGCCAGTTGCGCAGCACTAGCGGCCATCGCACCCGGTCGCGGTCCAAAACCGCCCCTGATTCCTTAGTGTCTACCCTCTTGCCGAGCCAGTCAATCACCCTGAGTCGGAAAACACACTGTACCTCCGGTACCTGCAAACTTACCTCGCCCTTTCCAAATTCCTCAAAATCGATTTTGTACTCGTACTCCACCGCCCCGGATTTTTCCGCTCCGCGTTTTCCGCTCGCGCTTCTGTCCACAACGCCTACGGCGCCGGCATTCCCCGTCTCGCGATTCGCGCCGCTTCTGCTCGTCCCCCGCGGCGAATTTCCGCAAAAAACCAACTCATCTCGCTCCCGCCGGACATCCACGCCGCCCGGGAGTTGCAGCGTCTTCCCATTCTCCCCACTCCGCGCCAATTCCATCACCGCCGCGATATGCTGCCCCAAAATTTGCCCAGTCCCTTTTTTCCTCTCCTCAATTAGACGACGCAGCATCCTCTTAGTCAGGGCCTCTTGGTTTTTCTTCTCTGTGTTCTCTGTGCCCTCTGGGTTCTCTGCGTCCTCTGTGTAAAGTGTTTTCCCCTTCAACGGTTGCAGCAAATCGATCACAGAGATGCGCGTTTCAACAGTAGTTCTTCTCGCGAGCGCTGCACAATGCTCCCGCGCAAGCCATTCCAAAAACGCCTCATCCTCCCGCGCGAATTCCGCCAGCGAGCCCAAATGCTCCACGACCCCACTCTGAAATTGTTTTTCCAAAAGTGGCAGCAGCTTCATTCGAATCCGCGCCCGCGTCCGCGCCGTATCCCGATTCGTCGCATCCTCGCGCCACTTCTGTTTCTTCCCCCGCAAATAACTCCGCAACTCCCCACGCCGCACGCCAAGCAATGGCCGCACCACGTATTCCGTCCGCGGATGAATCCCGCCAAGCCCCGCCAACCCAGTCCCCCGCAAAATGTGCGCCAACACCGTCTCCGCCTGGTCATCCGCCGTATGCGCCACCGCCACGCAATCCACCCTTCCTTCACGCACCAGCCGCCCAAAAAACTCATACCGCGCTCGCCGCCCGGCATCCTCAAAATTCGCCTTTTCCCGCTTAGCGCGCTGCGCCATATCCACGCTCTCCCCGTAAAACTCCAGCCCATGCGTCGCCGCCAGCTTCCGCGCGAATTTCTCGTCCGCCTCCGCCGCCGCGCCTCGCAACTTGTGATTCAAATGCGCCACACTCAAAACAATCCCTAACTCCTCCCGCAATTCCAGCAGCAACAACAGCAGCCCCACCGAATCCGCCCCGCCAGACACACCCACACCTACGCGCTCTCCCGCGCGCAACATTTCCGATTTCTTAAGTGATGTAAGTAAGCGGCCCGCTAAGCTTGAACGCATGGCAGCAGAATTCGAACGGCGATCTCGTCTCCTCCCAAAAGATGCGCCTAGTATCGTAGAAATAGCGCAGCGAAGCACGCTCAAATGCCCGACTGATGTTTGCGTTGTGCGCGAGAAAGAATCTTTACTGCAACTCCGCCGGAATTGGATTGTCCGGCCGCTCTTCGTCCCAAACCATCGAAAGTATCCACCACCGCTTCCCATCAAAATAAAGCTGAAAAATATTCACGCCGCGCGATTTGGATTTCCCCGCAGCGTCGCCTCCCTCATAGCTGCTCAGCACTGTCGCTACGTTGCCAAAACGCTTGATCACGTGCTTGATCTCGCGTTCCGTGAAGCCATCTTTCACCAGCGATGCGTCCGACCGGTCGGCATAGTCCTGCTCGGTCATGGACTCCGTCTTGATCGCTCCCGTCTTCGCATCCACATGGATCGCGACCGACCGCGAGTTCGGATCGAACAGCGTCCGGTCGCGCCCCCACTGCCGCGCCACTCCAACTCCACCCGAGATCGTTTCGTAGCTCGCCTTCACAATCCCTTCAATCGTGCTCACATCTTCCGCCCGCGCCTCAACGATCGGCCTATCCACATGCACTTTCTTCTGCGCCCGCACCACGCCAAATCCCGCAGCGCATACCGCCAGAATCCCGCAACCCCAGCGCAACGCGTTCCTCATCGCTCCTCCTCCATCTGCTTGGCACCAACGTGGCCGCCATGCTATCAACGTCCGGCGAACAGGTCGAGCCTCACAGCGTTGTGCGAAAGGAAATGCAACTCAGAAAGTGAATGGGACGGAGTTATCGCGGGGGATTTATTTTCACGGACACTCGATAACGCCGATAGTCCGCGTAGCGATGCTCATTTTGGTACAACACGTTAAAGAACTGCCGGTGATTTGAATCCACCACTCCAAATTCGAGGTAGACCTTTACCTCCTTGGGCAGCCATAAGGGAGCAGAAACATCCAGAAGTTGCACTTTGCTGAGAGTCACTACCGTCGACATGCGCTCCAGTCCAATTTCTGGGCGTGGAGCGAGCAGGTCCATCCGCAAACGAATGATCTGGAAATTGCTTTAGTCCACCCACCCAATTCCTTGCACCAGCATGCGCAAATCAACGTGTCTGTCACGGCCTTGCTGCACTCTCAGTCCTACGGTGACTGTCGCCTCACCGGGCTTCTGGGCAAACGCAACTACATAAGTATCTCGTGTGCCTACTCTTTCTTCTCCGAGGTAGCGGAATCTGGACTCAGGTTGCTGCGCCGTTGAGAAGTACACTTGACTCAAAGCGGAGTTGGTGGTGACGAAATATCCCTTATTTAAACCTGCTTCTTCGAGCTGATTCCCTTTCGCATCCATCCGGTATTCATTGATTCTTCCAAACATTTCGGTGCCGTCGCGAAGAACCAGATAGGTATCTTGCACCTGCAGACGCTCTATCACCTTTCCTTGCTCTCCCAATTTCTCTTCTGTGATCTCCTCGTGTGCGCTGAGATCGACAATGTTGCGCAAGAATGCGTCTACCTGCTCACCTGTCTTCTCAAGGATCGTGGGAAGCGCCTGCTGATCCGGCGCGGATTCGATCGCCCTAAGTTCAGGCATGTCGTGGACGATCTGTTCCAGCGATTCTTCCAGGTACGGATGCGCGTTCGCATAGTAATTCTGCTCGTTCTTCTCTTGCTGTCGGGCGGGGAGCGCCATTCTCTCACCGGGCCAGGGTGAGCCATCAGAGCTCGTTATCGCAGCGCTTAGAAAGACGATGGTGAGCAGAACCATCCGGAAGCGATGGGAGCAAGGTAGGCGCCGCGGATTCATTTCCGAGAAGAGCATCGAGGAAAGTCCTCGCTGATGCCGTTAGGGGTGCAGACCCATATCGACCCCAGTCATGTGATCCCGGAGGGCTTCACAGTAAGTGGAACGTGCGGATCGCTTGGCTAAGGTACGCCGGGGAATAACAACGGAAAGCCGTGAATTGGACCGCCTAATCGACATGGATCCGCGAAACCTACGGTTTGGCCTGCTTCGCCTTCGCCACCATCTCCCGCACATCGCTCAGCAGCGCCTGCGAATCAAATATCACTCCATCGCGAATCGTATACTTCACGCACTGCTCGTGCACTTCCTTGCGATCCGTTCCCACCCGCGTCACGCCATTCCCATAAAACACTTTCACATCCGCCAGGGGATTCTCCGTCAGCACCACCAAGTCCGCTAGATAGCCCTGCCGCACCAATCCCAACTCCGGATTCTTCACCACCTTCGCGCCATTCTCCGTAGCCGCGTGCAGCGCCTCGAGTGGCGAAAATCCCGCCTCCTCCAGCATCTCCAATTCTCGAATCGTTCCAAATCCCCACAGCTCAAACAAGAATCCCGTGTCCGACCCCACCGCCACCACGCCGCCCTGATTCTTATAGTCGTTCACAAAATCCAGCCATCGCCGGTACGCCCGCGCCCAATCCGCTTCCTTGTTCGAAGTCCATTCATAAAAATACGAAGCATGATGCGCCGGATTCGGCAAGAACGAATCCATCACCACCGGCAACGTGTACGTCGCGTGCCACGGCAAATTCGCCGCGCGCGTCACATCGCGATTCGCCTCATAAATACTGAACGTCGGCACCATGATGAATCCCGTGCGATGCATCGTCTCCAGCAGCGAATGAATCACCTCGCCGTGCAGTTTGTCCTCGTCCGCCTGCAGCCACGACCGCCCCGTCTCCAAAAACCGGTCCGGCTCGCTCGAGTAGTTGTACCCCGGCGGTAAATTCTGAATAGTCTGGTTTGTATACGACGACTCTGGATATCCGTAGTGATGCTCAATCGTCGAAGCCCCTTCACTCGCCACCTGCACCGCATTCATCGGATAAACGCCGTCCTGCCCGATGTGCACCGCCACTCCCATTCCATCTTTCCGCGCCTGATCCGCGATCGCGTGAAACACATCCGGCCAAAGTCCCGGCTTACCAATAATTTTGATCCCATCCACTCCCGCTGCGTGCCACTCGTCCACGATCTGCCGCGCGCCCTCCGGAGTCGAAGACCGCGGATCATCTCCACGCCCCCAGAACGGATACACATACATCCGCGGCGCAATGATCTGATTCGCCGCAATCTTTTTCTTCTCCTCCACCATCCCCTTCGGATCGTCGTTCGAAACATTGAACGTTCGAACCGTCGTCACTCCATGTCCCAACAAAAGTTTGTAAATATATTCAGCGGGCACATCTTTGTTCGCGTTGATATGAATATGCACGTCGATCAACCCCGGCATCACGTACATGCCTTTGCCTTCGATCACGCGGTCCGGCGCCTTCTGCTTCTTCTTGCCCGCTCCTTCCTCGTCTTTCTCTTTCCGCGAAATCGAGTCCGCCGGCACCACGCGCTCAATCCGGTTCCCCTTAATAATAATATTCACCGGACCAAACGCCGGCCCGCCCGATCCATCAATCACCGTCACATCCCGAATCTCCAGCAACGGGTACGGCCCCGCCTGCTCTGCCGCATTCGCACTCTGCGCGCGCCCCGCTCGCGGCAAACTCAAAACCGCCGCGCAAAAAATCAATCCACCCCAAATCAACTTTCTCATAATCGTCATAGTGATCCGCATCTCTCCAAGTGGCACAGGCAATCCTGCCTGTGCGCTTTTGAATTTCGCTTTCGCACTTTCCTAGCGTCCTGTTCCCATCCACGAACCGCCCCAAGAACTGAACTGCCCCGCCGCCCGCCAATTTTGTATTTCCCGCCTCGTTTCCCCTATTTCCTTTTTCCGCCCCGCGAGGCCCGCAAGCCTAGTTTCAAACGCAAAATAAATCCAGCACTGATTCGCAAATCTCACGCCTCGCGGCCCCCGCAACTTGCTTCTAATAAAAGCCTTAGGCCGCCCCCCGCCGCCCGCCTGTGAATTCCTGTGGAAATCAATAATCTCCTGTTGACTTATTCGCCGCCCTGTCGTATTCTCCTTGGGCTGTGGATGTGCCTTTCTGCAAGACAGGGAGGACTCGCTCTTTGACAACCGATACGATGTGCCAGAATCCGTTCGAAACCATTCGTCCTTTTCGAGCACGAATGGTCTGAGTAAATCGAGCGACAATAATTCGCTTGGCAGGCTGGCTCTTCGATGCAAATCGAAGAGCATTTTTTTTCGCCAAGCTACCAGTTTCAAACGAGAGTTTGATCCTGGCTCAGAGCGAACGCTGGCGGCGTGCTTAACACATGCAAGTCGAGTGCGCGTCTGTAGCAATACAGATGGCGCACGGCGCACGGGTGCGTAACACGTGGGTAATCTGCCCTTCGATGGGGAATATCTTCGGGAAACCGAAGCGAATTCCGCATAACATTCCTTGAACTTCGGTTTGGGGACTCAAAGCCGTAAGGCGTCGGAGGAGGAACCCGCGCACGATTAGCTAGTTGGTAGGGTAACGGCCTACCAAGGCTTTGATCGTTAGCTGGTCTGAGAGGATGGCCAGCCACACTGGAACTGAGACACGGTCCAGACTCCTACGGGAGGCAGCAGTGGGGAATCTTGCACAATGGGCGAAAGCCTGATGCAGCGACGCCGCGTGGGGGATGAAGCTTTTCGGAGTGTAAACCCCTTTCGACCCGGACGAATGCCCCGCAAGGGGACTGACGGTACGGGTATAAGAAGCCCCGGCTAACTACGTGCCAGCAGCCGCGGTAAGACGTGGGGGGCCAGCGTTGCTCGGAATTACTGGGTGTAAAGGGTTCGTAGGCGGTGTGGCAAGTCGGGAGTGAAATCTCTGGGCTTAACTCAGAGTCTGCTTCCGAAACTGCTGTGCTTGAGTGTGGGAGAGGCGCGTGGAATTGCAGGTGTAGCGGTGAAATGCGTAGATATCTGCAGGAACACCCGTGGCGAAAGCGGCGCGCTGGACCACTACTGACGCTGAGGAACGAAAGCTAGGGGAGCAAACAGGATTAGATACCCTGGTAGTCCTAGCCCTAAACGATCAGGACTTGGGGTGCCGCACGTTCGTGCGTCGTCCCGGAGCTAACGCGTTAAGTCCTGCACCTGGGGAGTACGGTCGCAAGACTGAAACTCAAAGGAATTGACGGGGGCCCGCACAAGCGGTGGAACATGTGGTTCAATTCGACGCTACGCGAGGAACCTTACCTGGGCTCGAAGCGCACTTGACTAGCTATAGAAATATGGCCTTCCCGCAAGGGACAAGTGTGGAGGCGCTGCATGGCTGTCGTCAGCTCGTGCCGTGAGGTGTTGGGTTAAGTCCCGCAACGAGCGCAACCCCTGCACGTAGTTGCCACTCCGCAAGGAGGGAACTCTACGTGGACTGCTCCGGATAACGGAGAGGAAGGTGGGGATGACGTCAAGTCCGCATGGCCTTTATGTCCAGGGCTACACACGTGTTACAATGCAGGGCACAAACCGTTGCCAACCCGCGAGGGGGAGCTAATCGGAGAAAACTCTGCTCAGTTCGGATTGCAGTCTGCAACTCGACTGCATGAAGCCGGAATCGCTAGTAATGGCGTATCAGATCGACGCCGTGAATACGTTCCCGGGCCTTGTACACACCGCCCGTCACATCACGAAAGTGAGTTGTACTAGAAGTCGCCGCGCTGACCGCAAGGAAGCAAGCGCCCAAGGTATGACTCATGATTGGGGTGAAGTCGTAACAAGGTAGCCGTAGGAGAACCTGCGGCTGGATCACCTCCTTTCTAAAGTAGTCGTGGCTCACTCCGCTATGGTGTGCGGATCATGCCACGCAAATGTATCCCGCTCTTCTCACGAATTGCAGGGATACACGTTCGGTTTACGACCTGGTTTAATCCAGGATTCGGGCGGATTCTGTCAGATCGTATCGAGTCAAAGAGAAAAAACATCATTGTAGGGGTGGGCCTTGGCCCACCGCTTTTCTTTTGCAGATCGTCGCTAGCGAAATTGAAAAGGGCCGCGTACTCACTCCGCGGCCCTTTTTCTTTTGGTGAAGCCTGCTAGTTTTTAGGCATACTTTATCCATCACGTCGCGATCTCTTACTCAGATCCGGCGTGAATTTCACTCATTTCCTTCAAAAGTGGCCGAAAATCCAGCATTCGTCTCCAAAATGTTTGCAGCAGTCGATGACTTTTCAGAAAAGTAGCTTTAGCTGGCCAGCGGTTTTAGCCTATGAATTCGATGGAGTATCTCATCCGCCTGCTTTTGGGTGAAGGGCGATATCGCTAACCGAAGAGTAGGTCGATTTTGCGGGCGAGTAAGTTCGCCCGGCAGCCACAAGAGTCTGTGGCGTAGTTTGCTCAAGGTCATGCTTTGCCATTCCTCGCGAAGACATGTCCGTTGAAAAGCCGTGACCAAGTTGTAGGCCAACCGAACTACTTCCAGATAGAGGGCGTTGGCCGCGAAAGCACGAGTCGGAATCTTTCGCAGCGCAAAGTCCTCACGCAGCTCCCGGATGCGTGGCTCCATTTCGGCGCGGCCGTCGTAGAACTGCCACACTCCTGCCGGCGTCAGCGGCAGGTTCGTGTGCCAGGCTCGATACGCATAACGCTCCAAGGTAAACAGAGTCGGCTCCGGATCGGCCTCCTCGATCAACTTCCGAGCCACAATGCAACGGCGTGCTTGAGACCAATCGGAGGGACGATGATCAAATTCTGCGATCTCCCACCGTGGATTCAGCCGTGCATACCTTAAACCTCCGAGCGCACATTTCAGTGAGGGGGTCATTCGCGCGACCACAGCGTATTGGGCTGGACGCGCTTCCAGTATGTCCAAAACCGGCCCGTAGCCGAAGCCTGCATCGGCCCGCACTCGAACCTCGCGAATTTCGGAAGGACTGGAGTGAAAACAACAGGCCAAAAGTTCAACGCTGCCCGCCCAGGTGCCGGCATCGCCGCGCCGCAGTTCTACATCCCATAAGAACGAGGAGTTCGCTTCTAAACAAAGTAGCGGGTCATAGGACCGCTTGCCTCGGTAGCGCGGATTGTAGCCAACCGCAGCTCCTTCCTGACGGCCATAGACGGTGACCACGGTGCTATCCAGATCCAGAATCAAGCGCGATCGGTGATCGGGCAGATGGATGAATCTTACGAGCACTCGATCATTGGCGCGGTGTAACTGCTCTCGGAGATGAACAGGAGCGTTCAGCAAGAATCGCCGTAAGGTCTGAGGATCGGGAAAGCTCGGCAAGCCGGTCAGGTACTGAAAGGTTCCGTTAGAACGTAAGAGTGACGCGGTCTCAATACGATCCAATCCCAAGACGATGGGATAGATCAACGCCAGCAACATCTGCGACAGACTATAATCTCGGTTGCGCCGGGGATAGCGAATCTGTTGAGCGAGGAAGTCTCTGAGGTGCAGCACTCGCAGAAATTCATGAAATAGATGGACTCCACCGAAGTGGGTCAACCCCCGATGATTACAGGCGATTTTTATATTTCTGGGAGAGTAGGGCATTTCAAGGAATTGCTAACCGACAGTTAGGAATTCCTTGAAGTCTAAAACAACGTTGGAATGCGCGTCAAATCCGCTTTTCTGCGTAATTCGGGACACTAAATGCGCCGGATCCAAGTTTTACAGTCAGGCAAACGATGAAAGATTTCATCGGAATCGTCACTGCGGGTTACGGGCAGGCTACCCCGAACTTGGCTCCTGTCATGGCGCTTATCGAGGCGCGAACGGGACTATTGAGGCTCGTTCCTGGCACGCTGAACGTCAAAATTCATGAAGAATATATAGTTTGCCCGGACGCACTGATAAATCCGGACGAGTATCCGTTGAATAGGAAGACGAACTTGGAAGAGACAATCAAATTTCAGCGTTGTCTGGTTGCTGGCTATAAGGGCCTCATCATGAGACCAGATTCGCACGAGATCGGAGTGGGGCAATTTCACGGCAAAAGCCACCTCGAATTAATGGGACAGAAGCATTTCCGGACAGTGCTCGGGCTTACAGACGGAGGCGTAGTCGAGGTGCAAGTGGAGGGCGACGCTACTTGGTGGCAGTCTGGAATCTAGTTAAGAAAACCCGCTGCACGCTTTGTCCTCTTGACGACGCCGGCGCGTGACCTTCTATACAGAATGAAATTGATTTTCCGACTTGCCACTTTCGATCAAGAGGCCCTGCGCCAAAAGGGCACGAACGTGTTGGTACTTCCATAGCAGGTACCACTATTTTTCGGCGGCGCGATCGGGGAATGGCACGACTCCGCCATCCTCTGGTTTGCCCTTTCGAGTTGACGCGGGATCGGCCTTGCTCAACAGTCCCGGCGCCACATTCCAGTTTTCCCCGGCGTCGGTCACTACCGTGACCGTCTTTTTGTTATAGCGAGTCAGCGTTCCGAACACCACGGGGCGGCCGTCGGGATGGAATTTAACTCTCTCCCCGATGCGGAAATCCAGCATCGCGGAGTGCGAACGCATTTGATGGAGAAATCTAAGCCGAGCCACAATCTTGTGGTTCAACTCAATGAGTTCGTCTTCGGAAAGCGAATCGATATCGATATGGCGCATTTTGGACCGTTCCTCAAGGGAATGCCGCAAGTGTACCGGAAATCCGCCAGTGACGCTCATCCGACGAATTTGTTCGTATGTTTGGATCATTCTTCTTTCGGCTTCCAGAACAGATGAGCCGTCTGCCCAGGCCGTGCCGCATCCCTCTTTTGCGACCATTGGAAATACACCTCAACCGGAACCTTCAGCGCTTTCGCGAGGTGATGGGTATTGCTCCACGCGTGTTCCGCGTCCACGTTTTGGATGCACGCATTAATCTCGGCAACGTAGCGATAGCCTTTCTTTTCGTGTTCCCTGTTTGCGCGCCCAGGAATCATCTTTGACGTGGTCACTCGGCGCACCGCCTCCACCGATCCCAATCGCTGAACCGCCTCGATGTGCGCAACCTGCACCAAATTGTTCCATGCATCCGCCTTTCGCCCAGCGAACTCGGCCGCAATCACCCGCGTATGCCTCAAGCTGGGAACAGTGCCCGGTTCGATTTCAGCCGGCGATTTTGCGTTGGACTTCTCCGCGGGATCTGGCGGCTCGAAATCTGATTTGCCGCGCCCATATGAACCTCATATACGGTAATCAACCGCTCGAGCACGGTGGCCGGAGTATCCACCAATGGCACCGCCAGCTTTTGCAGTCGCTCGAAAAGGACGTCGGGGATTTGAATGGCAGGCACGGAAAATTCCTTCTTTTCATTCATTCTATCATTCTATGACAGAATGATAGAATGATATAAATGCGTCAGAAGCGACACAATCGTACATGGACCGCAAGTCTCACAGAGAGTTGCACTTGCGGCGCCAACAGGGCACTACGGCCCTTTTCCGGTAGTCCTGTGGAGGATTGTTGATCAAGCCGGAGTTATGACATAAGGCCGCATCATCTCATTGTCTTCGTGCTCCAGCATGTGGCAGTGCCATACGTACTTTCCCGCGAACCCTTCAAACTTCACGATGATTCGCGTGATCGTCATGGGATCCACGCGAACGGTGTCTTTCCAACCGAGTTCGCCGGGGGCGAGCTCCGTGGCGGGGTCGGTGAATACAATCTTTTTTGTGAGCTGATACACCGAAAGGTCGAAAGGCCTGCGATCCAAGATCTGAAACCGAACCATGTGCAAATGAATCGGATGCGAATCGTCCGTCAGATTGAGGAAGGACCAAGTCTCGGTGGAGTTGAGGACCGGTTTTTCGGTGACCGGCATATTCCAGTGAGCGCCATTGAGGAGCATCACATTGGAACGTCCGAGACGGTTTCGATAATCGGCGAGAGTCAGCTGGCGAAACACAACTGCCCCATTTTCCTGGATGCGAGGCACAGGGCGAAGCGTTGCCGGCAACGAAAAAGAATCAGCAGCCTTCTTTGAGGAAACACGAAACTGCATGACCATCGCCACATTCGTTCGCAGATAAACTTCTTCTCCGGCGTGGCCGGTGAAATCCAGAATGACGTCCGCGCGTTCTCCAGGACCCAAGATCAACAGATTCATTGGCGCGGGTGCGGGGAGGAATCCTTGCTCGCTTCCAATCTGATGAAACGCGAGGGCCGGCGAAGTGACTGAGGGTTCAATGGAAAACGACAGCTTGTAGAAAGTGCCGTTGGAACTGTTGAGCAGACGCAATCTGTATTTACGGGGCTCGACTTCGTGGAACGGGAAAATCTTGCCGTTCACCAGAATCGCACTGCCGTAATATTCGGAGACCCACGGCGAGCCGGGTTTTCCAGATACGGGATAATAAATTTGCCCATCTGGATGAAACGATCTATCAAGAATCACCAGCGGAAGTTCGTACCGGCCTTTCGGCAAGTTCAATCCATCTTCGAACTCGTCGCGAATCAGATAAAGCCCAGACAGACCTGCTGCGGCGTTCAGCCTGGTGATACCCATCGCATGATCGTGATAGAAGAGCGCGGCAGCTTCCTGGTGATTCGGATAGAAGTAGGCAGCGGATTTGCCGGGGACAAACCAGTCTTCGGGGTAGCCGTCGCTTTCCGGCGGCGTCCTCCCGCCGTGAAGGTGGACGACGGTTCGGACGTCGGGCTTGTCGGCCTCTGCGCCGTGCAGTGTGTGGTCGACGGCGAAGAGGTGCTGCTGAGGCAATTCATTCGCCCATTCCACGAGGATCGGTTTTCCTGTGCGCGTTTCAAAGGTCGGACCGGGGCACGATCCATCGTATCCCCAAAACGTGGTTGGCGGCACGTCGCGATGTACCTTCATCGAAAACTGGCGCATAGCGATTCTGTAATACGGAATCTTGAGCGACAGATCAGCGGGACTCGGCCGCAGATCTGCGGCTTTTGCGAGCGCCGGGATGGGAAGCGGATCGACAAACCTCGGGAGCCCGCTCGTGTCCAGTAGTTTCGCGGAATCGCCGGCGCCAGTGGCATGCTTCGCATGCTCGCCTGGCAACGCTGCCACGGTCGTCATCCAGGCTACGTTTTGCAAAAAGCGCCGTCTGGTCGTCAGCGCCAATGAATAGTTCCCCCTATGTGCCCGAATTCGCCGTGGAGTCTCCGACCAAACGTCGTCGCCACGCACCCCATACGAAAAGTGAACGATCCAAGTGTGGACGACATAGATTGCGGGAAGATTAATTCTTGCCCCTGACGATCAGGTCCGATTATCAGAGCCAGATTGGGCAGGACCTTGCGTTTTCTATTTCTCAACGCTTGCCCCGGTTCCACCGTTCGCAGAACACAATATTGAAGTTTCGTTCATGCCGCTTTTACGAAGCGTGAGTAGGCTCGCACTCGTGTTTGCTGTGTGCTTCGAACGCGGCTACCTGCTTGCAAGGCAGCGTTGCCTGCGAACGCATTCCCGATAGGAGATCCTCATGAAAGCGTCCCCTTTTGTGGGCCTGGCTTCAAGGCTTGGTATTCTGGCCGTGACGGCATGTATCGCGCTTGCCCCTGCAGTTATCGCGCAGCAAGTGACATACGCTCCTTATATCCAACTTGGCGACAACGGACCTTTCGGCTCCACGGATCAGATTGTAGTCGCCTGGCAGACGAATGAGGGCACGCCGAATGCATCGGCGTACAAAGTGGAATTTTCCGAATCGGGCAGAGAGCGTGGCCAGCACCATTCGGTCACGCCCAGCGCCCGCGTTGTCGACAACTATCTCGCCGCCGATCCTTCTCTCCCATCCATCCCGGGAGCATACGGAGCGCACGCCAACTACATTGCGCTCCTGTCGGGGCTGGAATTCGACACCGACTATCAATACACCGTGACCGGGCCGGGGCTGCCGAGCGGCGGGTTTAGTTCGGATTTTCACACGCGCAAGCGAGGGTCAAAGTTTTCGTTTGCGGTCGTAGGAGATGAAGGGTTTTTTCCAGTCGTACCCAATGCGACTCCCGCTAGCGTGGTGGACTATGAAGCGCGCATCGCACACTTGATCAACAACACAGACAAACTGTCGGTGGCGAACGTGCCAGCGCTGCCCTCACCGGACATCATCGTGAACACGGGCGATAACGTGTACACGTACGGCTCGGAAGACAGCTATCGCGATTTTTTCTTCCCCGTTTATAACAGTGACCAGGATTCGAACGAGAACGGCGCGCCGATTCTGCGGCACAAGCTGTATTTCCATGTGGACGGGAATCACGATCTCGGAAGCACTGGCGTGAACGCCAATCTTCTGGCCAGCGATTCCGCGCCGCCCTTTAGCGGAAATATCGGCGGCGGAGATGCGCTCGTTTTCTTCACGGATTTTTATTTCCCGCAGAACGGGCCGCAAGGATATGACATTCAATACGCCTGGAATGGCGACACACCTTCTGCCACAGGCTTGCTCTTCAGCTATCTGGAGAAAAACTATACTTCGCCAGCGGCGCTTCAGGCCTTCCGCGACTCCACCAAGGTGGATACCGGGCACGGTGTGACGTCGCAGATCGACCACCAGAGCAACTATTCGTTCGACTACGGAAACGCGCACTTTCTGTACCTGGACGCGAACCCGCATCTTTTTAACGACAATCTGCCGAGCTCGAACGCATTCAACGCAGCGCCGCCTGTCTTCACGGCCTATCCTTCGGGTTTGAAGGAATGGATCATCAATGATTTAGATTCGAGCAAGCAGTTATGGAAGATCGTGGTGTATCACCAGCCGGCATTCACTTCCGGCGATGCCACGATCGTGAACAACCAGATGCGGGCCGTCGCCAAGCTGCTGGAAGATCACGGTGTGAGCCTGGTGTTCAACGGCCACGACCATAACTATCAGCGGAGCCTGCCAATGAGGGCGACGAGCAGGACAGCGGGTCCGGTCAGTACTACCGCAGGCACGCCGGCGGTTTACGTAGACAGCTTGTTTGACGGAGTAACACACACCGTTCCCGATGGCGTGCTTTACCTCGTGGAAGGGGCGGGCGGCAACCGTGATTTTGATGGAGATCTCGCGCCGCCGCGGGGCAGCGGTCTGGGCCTCGATCAGGAAGACTCGGCGACGGGAACACACACGGACGAACCAGGGTTAACGGTTCCGCAAGGCCCGGCTTCCTGGCTGGACACGAATCTGACCAATCCGGAAATGATCAACTTCCTTCCCAACGCTGGCACGGGAGAAAAGATAACTGCGAGACTAAAGGCGAAGATTTTCTCCTTCGGCGACGTGATCGTTGATCGCAACAAACTGACGCTCTATCAGATCACCGAGCCGCTGCTGACAACGTCTTCGGCGACTTCCGCCGATCCAGCTCCTTACGGCACGGACGTCAACGGCGTGCCTCTGAATGACCCGATTCCTGATACGGAAGTAGATCCCGCGACGGGACTGGTGGTTTCCACACCAGCCACGGGAACGTCGGCGCTGCTCGACAAATGGACTGTGACCAAACCGGACGTCGATGACTCGGTCCGTGCCACTCTTTCCGCGCCGGATCATGTTCAACCGGGAGCCGCCTTTGCTTACACCGTGTCTCTCAAGAACAACTCCTCGTATTCGCTGAACGGCACGCAGGTAAAACTGCTGTTGCCGCCAAATGTAAGCTTTACGGGAACGACAGGGGACGCGACCAGCGTGCACGGAAATGAAGTGGTCATCACGATTGGCCGCTTGGCAGCGGGATCGAACCAAACCATCACCATTCCCGCGACGGCTTCCTCAGATCGTCACGAAGACCCTTGGGCGGTGGCTTTCGGGATTGTCACTTCATCCACGGCGCAGCCGCTCTTTACCAATCCGGTTGTGACTACCGTTCACCACCAATAGACATTTACTTTTGTGAAGCAGCCTGCGGCAGGATCCTAACATCCTGCCGCATTTTTCTTGGACCGCCGCTATCCGCTAGCGCCAAGCTCCAGGCAAATCGTCACGAGTTCGAACGTGGATTGCGGATAGAAGCGAGCTTAGCGAATGCCCCACAATCCCCCTTGCAGCCAGAACCGTAAAAACGGAAAGCGAGGAGAGGATCATGCAATCCATTCGAATCGTGGCCATACCAACAAAAATCGCGGACGCAGTTCGCTCGACCATGCAAGCGCCAGGTTATGGTTTCCCAGCGCACAAGGAAGTCGGCGAGGATGCCGCTCCTTGCCGCCATTGTCTGCGCCTGATTGAGCCAGGGCAGGGAGGCAGAATTCTTTTCACCTACGATCGCTTTAGCGGCGTGGAATCGCTTCCGCAGCCCGGACCGATCTACGTTCACGCGGAGGAGTGCCCGCGGTATGCGGAGGATGGAGGTATTCCGGAGGAATTGCGCGGCAGCCCGCGCACGCTGGAAGCCTATGCGCGGGGCCGCCGGCTAGTTGCGCAGGAATATGTGGCTGACGGCGAGTTCGAGCCCGCCATCGAAAAGCTCTTTGCCAATGCGGAAATCAACTACTTGCAGGTACACAGCACGACGGCGGGCTGCTTCACCTTTCGGATCGAAAGAGCAGCCCGTCCAATCGAGTCTTCGCGCTAAATCGGGCGTTGCGCACTATGCCAGCTAATCGGACCAAGCCAAATAACCGGGCACGATCAGATTGACCACCGGAACGATCCACAATATTCCCCACCAGCTGGGTTTGCCACGCTCCTCCGCAATCCCCATCCAGACGAGGATATACATAACGAAACTAACCAGAGGAATAAAGAACAGGATGATCCACCAGATGGGTTTCTTGGCGATGTTCAGCATCAGAACAATGTTTGCGATTGGAATCCACGCAAGCCAGGCGTTTTCCGTGTCGGTTTTCTGCGCGATGGTTTGCAGCGCCAACGCAACATAGACGTACATTACCAAGCAGAAGATCAGAAAAATGAACATGAATCCGCCGAGAATGGCGGTGGGAATGCGAGCGTCCTGCTGCGCGGCGGCTGGGATGGCCAGAAAGAGGATGGCCGCCAGCGTCAGCAACGAGCCGAGAAGTGAAAGAAGCTTGGTGCGTGCTTTCATCAGATTTCCCCCTCCAAGAGGTATGGCGCTACTGGGAATGCGAAGGGCCCCGGAGAAGACTGGTAGCCGGCCAAAAGCGGAGCGTTCGAACGCGCTGTTCCGCATGCGCGGAAAAAGTAAATGTTCCGTTCGAGACTCGTGTGCAGGCTACTCTTGGCCGCAGAGTATGAAAATCGTCCGTTGGTGTCAAAAGACTTCTGAGCTTTTGGCGGGAAGTGCTTCCGATGTGTCAACACAGGCGGTTATCTCTGCACCTGCCGCTTACCGGATTGCAAACGGCATTTCTTGGGAGTACGCTCTGCCGAGCCTACCCCGCAGAGCTCCCGCTTTCTTGTGCTCCGTGAGGCCAGGCCAACATCCGTCCGGCCGAACTTTACCCGCGCGAAGGAGGCCGCTCCTCATGCCCACCGACCACAAGGCCATCGTCCGGCGCCTCTACGAAGATGTCTGGAATAAACGCAAGCTCGAGCTGGTGAGCGATTTAATTTCCCCCAGCCACGCGCTGCATGACAACAATGCGGCAGGCTCCTCTGTAGGCCCCGAAGCCTACAGGGCTCAGATTGCGATTTTCTTGGCAGCGTTCCCCGATCTGCGCTTCACGGTCGAGGACATCGTCGCCGAAAAGGACAAGGTCGTCGCTTCCTGGACCATTTCCGGCACTCAGAAGGGCGAGTTCTGGGGAGTTCGCCCAACAAATAAGAAAGTGTCCATGGACGGCGTGACCATCCATCATATCGGCAACGGAAAGATCATCGATTCCTACATCACCTCAGACGCCCTGGGGCTGATGCGCCAACTGGGCGTCGTTCCTGCTCTCCATCAGCCGAAGAGCGCCGCCTCCCGCTGATTTCCAGCCGGGAACTCGTCCACTTCTTCCGCAGCAAATTAGAATCGCTTCGTAACAACTGAGGCTTCGAATTGAGAATCCGACATTTGTATGCCTAAGCGCCCGGGATCTGCCTAAAGTTGGCGTTTTCTTAAATTGCAAACGGTTCTGTGCGTTGTGCGGGCCGTCACATTTCGTGGTAGCAAGCATCACAGCGCCCAATCCCCGGCAGGTGCAGGATAACGACCGAGCTTAAATTGCGCTTGATCTCCCGGAAAGAACCTCGATGGCTCAGGAACTCAAAGCTCTGGACAAGGATTCCCGGCAAGGTCCCGGGAAAAGCCTGACCGGTCCAGGAGCGAACTGAGGTCCGGGTGGAGGTACTGTCATGGCCCTAGCTTCCACGATTCACCAAATCTTTGAAGCCCCTGTACCCGTTCAACCAGATACGACGCAGGGACCTGGAATGCCAGCGATTCTGGCTGAGCCCAGCGAAATCACTCCGTACGTTGCACAATTCGATTTATCGCACTCTCTGCTCGAAGCGAATCAAATGAAACGGCCGCGACGCTTCGTCGATGTGCTGATTGCGGTTGTTCTGCACGTGGTGATCATCGGAACGCCGATCTTCCTGTCGCTTTGGTTCACGAATACGCTCGATTTGAGGAACTATACGCAGACCATGTTGATTGGACCGCCTCCACCGCCCCCGCCTCCACCGGCGCCAGCGGTTGTGAGGGCAGCAGCGGTTCCGCACCGCGTGTTTCTAGACAAAGGGAAATTGCTAGCTCCGACTTATGTGCCGAAGCAAGTGGCGATGCTGAAAGAAGCGCCGCTTCCGGACGATGCGGCCGGTTATGGAGTGGAAGGCGGAGTACCCGGCGGCGTGCCCGGTGGGCAGATGGGCGGAGTGATTGGCGGGATCCTTGGAGGGATGGCTAGTAGTGCCAAGCCGCCAGCGCCGACTGCCGTGAAATCGAAAGCTCCGATACGCGTGGGCGGACGGATTCAAGCGCCGCGCGCCATTTTTACTCCGACCCCTGTGTTCCCTCCGCTGGCCAGGAGCGCGCGGGTGCAAGGCACGGTGGTGATCTCCGCGATTCTCGATGAGCGCGGCGACGTGGTCGAAATGAAGATTGTTTCTGGGCCAGTGTTGCTCTACCAGGCCGCGTTGGATGCGGTTGCCCGTTGGAAGTACGAACCGACGTACTTGAACGGCACACCGATTTCAGTGGAGATGAATATCAACGTGATTTTCCAGCTCACACAGCAGTGAGCTCTGACCGTGCCGTCTTTAACGGTGGAACAGCGTGTTTAGAACGAAGGGGCGAGCGAATCGCCCCTTTGCTTTTCCCGGTAAGCGAAGCGAGGGTGTTTCTGGCTCGAGAATCTTCGCCGCGTCGAATAGTGCCGCGGGTATTCCCTTGAAACGGAAAAAGACTCCGCCTTTCCCAGACAATGAGGGCATCGAAGGCTTGATCAGGAAGCGAGGCCTGCTGGCGGAGCTTATCTTCGTTGTGGTCGAGGAGCCTTTCGACCAGGCTTGCTTCGAGCGCATCGTCTTCAATGAGAAGGACTGTTCTGCCAGCAGTATTCATGAGGTCTTTAGCCACACCCATCCCGAGGGAGAGGTTGTTATGCGTGAGAATTCACAACTAGAAGGGAATTACGGCCTAGCGAAACCTTAACGATTTCCAACTCGAGCGTGGCAATGGACACCAAACCTGCACGGAATGCCAGTTATAACTAGAAGAACATGCTAGTACTTCGAGGCCATTTGGCCCTACGGCAGAACTTCTAAAATTGAAATGTGACCAAACCTTCTAAAGGCGCGGCCGTTTTCTTTGTCTTTTTCGGGCTGATGTTTCTTGTGCCTGGGCTGCTCTCGCTGTTTACGTTTCTTGCGAATAGCGGCAATCACAGCACCAGCAGCACGCTTGCCGGAGCGGCCATCGCGGTTTTTATTTCGGCCATTGGAGCGGGGTTCTTGTTCGTGGCGGTGGGCGGCTATAGCCGGATGAAGAAGCAGGCCGCGATCGAAGAAGCAAACCCTTCCGCGCCATGGCTGTGGCGGGCGGATTGGGCCATCCGGAAGGCAGAGAGACTGCGCAAGAAAACGGAAGTCACGGCCTGGGTGGTTTGCATTTTCTGTAACCTGGTAATGATTCCGGTGGCAATCTCCGCCATCCCGCAGCTTGCCCGGAGCAAGGACCCGCGCGTTTTCCTGGTATTGGCGTTCGGCCTGATTCCCGTGATTTTATTCGTGTATGCGATTCGCGCGACGCTCCGGCGGCAACGGTTTGGCAATACCTATTTTGAGTTTTACTCGCTGCCGTTTTCGCCTGGAGGGCGGCTGGCGGGACGCATACATTTGAAACTGGATTCGGACGCGTCGCATGGCGTAGACCTGCGTATCTCATGCGTGCGCAGGATGATTACAGGCTCTGGAAAAAGCCGCTCAACATCCGAAGCGGTTCTCTGGCAGGCGGAACAAAACGTTCCCTTTGGGGCGATCGGGATGGATCCGTCCGGCAGGACGATCCCAGTGGATTTCGCGATCCCCGCCGATGCGTACGTTACGGATTGCGACAATCCTTCCGATCAGGTTCTCTGGCTGCTGCATGCGCAGGCAGATATTCCCGGGATCGATTACACCGACGACTTCGAGCTTCCTGTGTTTAAGACTTCTGCCAGCGTGGAGCAGGCGTCCGCCTTCTCTTCTTCCTCTGAAAGCTTCGCCTCGGCGACAGGATCCTTCAGCGAGAGCGAAACAGCTCCTGTAGCCGCGCCCACAAATCCGAAAGTCATCATCTCGTCGCAAGAAGGAGGGACGGAATTTTACTTTCCTGCCTTTCGAACGCCTTCCCGCGCCCTGTTTCTTCTGATCTTCACGGCGATTTGGACGGGTGTGGTCTATTTTCTGTTGCGCTCCAGCGCTCCGTGGTTTTTTCCCATAGTGTTCGGCTTCTTCGATGTGATCCTCATCTTTGCGATGTTTCATGTGGTGTTCGGGACTTCGCGCATTCGGGTCGGAAATGGGGAATTAGCTTCGACAACGCGCATGTTAGGAATTGGTTCCACGAAGCGGTATTCAACCTCGGAGATCGAAGCGATCGTTGCGGTGACCAGCGGGCAACAAGGCGGGAACAATGGCCAGTCGATGTACGCCATTCGTTTGCGCACGAAGAATGGCCGGCGCATCACGCTTGCGGACGAAATCACCAGCCGCCAGGAAGCGCGCTGGGTGGTCTCGCAGATCGAAGCACTCGCGGGGCTGAAAATCGATACGCACGTCGAAGTGGATTCGCTGTATGGCCCGCCGCCGCAGCCTGGGCAGCCGCTTTTCAATGCGTCGCAATCTGGCCCTTTGGGGCCAGGCGGAATGCGGGCACAGTGGCAGCAGCCGCGACGGCCATCGCGAGCTTCGACAGTTATTTCGATGGCCGTGTTTGTTATGTTTGCAGGGAGCATGTTTGCGTGGCAGGGCTGGCGATTCTCGAACTTGAAGGCAGCGGCAAGCGCGGCGAGGGCGAACAAGGCGCGGGCCAAGGGAACGCCTCGTGTGGCTGCGACAGCAAACGTTGTTGCGCCGCGCGGCGCTGCTGCCGCGAAGATGACCGATGCGGACGCGGAGCGCGTGCTGGCATTGCCTCCGCAAGAGCAGGCCGAGGAATTGCTCGAACGAGCGATTGGACACGACGCGCGGGCGCTTGAACTGTTCGAACAGCAAGTCGAAAGCTGGGTGGGCCACATCCGCCTGACCGAGCCCATGAGGCAGTTGGAGAGGCGCTCGGAATTCTCGCGCGACTTGCGTATACGCAATGCGAACACGGACATCAATCTGACTTTGGATGGCTGGCAGAAGAATGAGCAGGCCGCAGAGATGCTGATCGAGCGTGCAAGCACCGATCTGCATTACCGCGCCGCGGCGGTCTATTTTCTCGGGATGCTCGCCGGACGCGGGGTTTCTTACGATCGGATTCATCCGGTGCTGCTGGATTATGCGAAGCACGATCCGGACCCAGCGGTACGGCAATGGGCCGTGGAGGGCATGCGTTATCTGGGCAAGGACGAGGCGCTTGACGAACTGTTCGAATCGTTCACGCAGGATTCCTCGAGCAATGTGCGTGAGCGAGCGGGGTGCAACCTTTCGGATTGCGGAAATTTCACGCGTGCGCAGCGAATGAAGATGGTGCCGAAATTTCTGGATTTGATTGCCGATGCAAACAGCAGCGCGCAAATGAAAGCCTGGTCTTATATGGCGCTGCGAGAGATTACGGATGCGAATGTGCCGTCCGATCCGCAGGCTTGGAGGAATTGGTACCAAGCGCATGGATCGGAAAAGATGGCGGAATTTGAGCGGCTCGATTGGTGGAAAGTCCGCGGCGACGAATGAAAAGTGGCGTTGCCGCGGTAAGAGCGATGGGAAAGTTTATTTCTTTGGCCCGAGAATGCGCTCTATTTGCAAAATGTGATTGATGTCGTGCCCCGCTATCATGCGCGCGACCCGTTCGATGCTTTCCTCGCCGCGTTCCGCATGCATGCCTGAGAATTTCCACTGTTCCGGAGAAAGAGATTTATAGAACGCGAGATTGGCGTCGCGCATGGCGCGAAATTGCTCGATGCTCTTGCGCGGGTCGCGCTTTGCGTAGTTTCCAGCGGCCGCCCACGCATCTTGATCGTAGGCCTGGATAGGCGTCCCAGGCGCACCGAGTATCGAACGGATGCGCCATGCAATGACAATCTCGGCGTCCGCCAGGTGAGCGAGGATTTCGCTTACAGACCATTTGTCCGGCGCGGGGCGTTTGCGGAGCTTGGAAGCGGGCACGCCTTTCACCAGACGGTCCAATTTCTTCGCGGCCGCTGATTGAGATTTGAGCGGGTCCATTCCTTCCGCGTGGCTCAAGATTCGCTGCGAGTATTGCTGCGCCGTTTCGCTCATGTCGCTAAGTTCCCTCTGTTAAGGATTCACGCCAAATTCGTGTTGAAGATTAAACGTGTGGGTCTTCGTTTCAAAATGTGGTGAACAGCCTCTTCCAGCGGACCGAACCGGGATGAATCACGGCGTTCGCGTAGGCCAGGAAGCGTTCGCGAATCTGGCCGGTTTCCCAGGCGTCTGGCGAGGCCTGCAGCGACATGTAAATGATCACTGGGGTGCCGATGATGTGGTTCCGGGGGATGCAGCCTGTGAAGCGGCTGTCGTAGGAGTTTCCGCGGTTGTCTCCCATCACGAAGTAACAGTTTGCCGGAATCTTGAAGGGAGTGTGCATCTCGTATGGTTCGCTAGGGCCGGTCGTGTAATTTTCGGCGAGTTTCTGGCCGTTGATCCAGACGGCGCCGTCGTGAATATCCAGCGTTTCTCCCGGAAGGCCGATGACGCGCTTGATGATGTCGGAGGTCTCTTGCGGAACGATCGGAGTGAAAATCACCATTTGCTGGCGTTTCGGATTACGCCAGAGCGGCACATGCCAGTTGGTGAAAGGAACGCCGGCGTCGTAGCCAATGCGGCTCATGATGAGGTGGTCGCCGATGAGGAGCGTATTTTCCATGGAACCGGAGGGAATGACGCGGGCCTGGCCGAGCGTTCCGTTAATGAGAAGGAAGATGAGGATGACCCACATCCAGGCGATGATTTCGCGCTGAATGCGTTTGGCTCGCGAGAGATTTTCTTCGGGTTTTTTAGGTTGCGGTTTGGCGGCTTTCATTATTCACCTACACATCCATTGTACTGTACCTGGCCACTTTCTAGAGCTAAGACGCGGGGGCGGTGGTGACGTGAGCGGCGGATTCGCGCTTGGCGATATCCGCGGTGATGGTGCGCGAACCCATGTAAAGGACGAAAGCGAGAACCGTACTGAGAACGGGGATGATGAGCATGGCTTGCTGGAGACCCGTGGCGCGGAAAGCTTCTGTTACCGAGGAGGAGCCGGTGAGTGTCGCGGCGCGATGCGCAAGGATGTCGCTCAGTTTGCCGGTGAGGAGCGGGCCGAAGGAGGCGCCGCACATGTACATGGCCATGAAATAGATAGCCATGGTGGAAGCGCGTTGGTTGGGCGCGACGATGTCCTGAATAGCGGGGTAAACGAAGCCGTAGTAACTCGACAGCGAACCGTACATCAGGCCGAGAAACACAGTAGCCAAGATTAGCGAGTGGGCCGGTTGCAGAATTCCAATGCATGCAAGCGGCACGGTGACGAGCGCCATGAACGCGGCGCAAAGCAGGCGGCCATCCTTCCGCCGATGACTGATGCGGTCTCCGAGATATCCGGAAAGCAGGCCGCCACTCACTCCGCCTAGAAGGTAAAGCGTACCAGTCACTTTGCCGGAGTTGGCAACCGAGAGGCCATGGATGCGACTAAGAAACGCGGTGAGGAAAGTGGCCCACGCATAGGCGCAAAAATTCAGCAGCGCGCCGCTCACGATGATCCACCAGAGCGTAGGGATACGCAGCACGTTCCAAATGGATGTGGTGACCGGCACCGTACCTTGCGGTTCGCTGGCGCCACGCAGCGGCTCGCGCAGCAGGAGAAGGGCAGGCAACAGCAACAGGGCCGGAAGGGCGGCAGTAACCATAGCCGTGCGCCAGCCGTAGGCCTGGGCGACCGGGCCGCCGATCAGATAACCGAGTCCCCCACCGATAGGGACGCCCATCATGAAGAGAGCGAGGACGCGGGAGCGTTGGGTAGGAGGAAAAAGATCGCCGAGCCAGCTGGTAGCGGTGGGCGCACAGGCCGCTTCGCCAAGACCGACGCCAACCCGCGAGAACAGCAGGAGGATGTAAGTCGTGGCGAGTCCTGCGGATGCCGTTAGAGCGCACCATACGACGACACCCCAGGCGAGAAGTTTTTTGCGGCTCCAGCGGTCCGCGATGAGACCGAGCGGAACGCCAATGATGGCGTAAAGCCAGATGAACGCGCTGCCGAGGAGTCCGATTTGCGTGTCATTGAGGTGGAACTCTCTGCGCATCGGTTCAACGAGTGCGCCGGGGACGTGGCGATCGTAGAAATTGAGGATGTTGATGGCGAAGAGGACGATGACAGAGAACCAGAGGGAGGTCTTTTGCGTTTTCTGCGACATTTAGTTGCCTGGAGGCCGGAGCATGCTAGCACATCGTATGGTCAGGTGAGGAAGCGGCGAATGAGGGCAAGGTGGTCAAAAGGAATGCCAAGCGCCGCATGGACGGTGAAACGATTAAGCAATGTGGGGCACTACTGGGGGAAAGGCGAGGCGCAGATTTGCCACGGCTGTCCTCGGGCAGTTGCCTTGTTCTTCGGGAGAGAATGGAGCTAACTGCTTCTGGCGCCGGCGGAGGTCTGCGCCTCGTTTAAGGTAAAAATCCATGCAAAAACACGAACTATCCCAAATGGAATCCCACATCAAGACGATACGAACAGCTCATGCGGCACTGGCAGACACCAGCGAGCTTGATGAATTGCTGCTCATCATTCACCGGCCAGGATGGACGACTCCGGCAGAGGTCGGCTTCGTACTGGCCGCATTGGAGTCGATCAATGTGCAGACCGCGCAATTGAATTCGCTGCGGCAGGGTCTGCTAACAGCGGCGAACAAAGTCACCGCAGGCGTCGCGGCCGGCGCGTAACAACCCTCGATCCGAAAAAGTGTTCTGTGTTTTCCTCAAGGCAGGGTGGCCGTTCTCTCAGCAACGCCACCCGCCGTTTCCCTCAAAAGAAGAAAAAAAGGCACGGTCCTTCTACGCGCCCGCTATTTTGGCAGTCTGTCGGGCGGTTTTGGATTGCCATGCTTTGCGGAGTTCTTCGCGCTGTTTCAGCACGAAGGACTTGGCTTCATCAAAGCCGGCGAAGACCTTGGTGCCTTTGATGGTGTTGCAAGGAGTGCAGCAGGCGACCAGGTTGCTGGGATCCTTCCTGCCCTTGCGGGCGCGCGGATGGATGAAATCGATGCGCATGACGAGGGCATTTTCAAAGCTGGCGCGTCCGTCGAGACCGCAGTACTTACAGCAGTAATCATCGCGTTCGAGAATCTTCAAGCCTTCTTGCATCGAGACGGGTGATTCCACCATAGATAGCGTTGCGAGGCTTAACGGCATAGGTACCTCCTGTGCGGAAATTTAGGGGAGCAGGGGGGAGCTTGCGACTTCCACTTGCCTGGGCCCAAAACATAGGCCTGCGCTGCGTTGGTGTCAAGCCATTGGGGGCGCTAAAACGATCTCGAACTTAGGAAGAAATCTACCCACGGTGGAAGAGGCAAAATTCGTCAGCCAGTAGGCTTCCACCACCTTGCCGTCCGGCTTGTGCTGACGATAGAAGAACACGCGCACGGTTTCCCAATCGAGCGTGTCCCAGGGATCGAAGTCCTCCGCGTCCCAGAGCTCCACGCGATCTGCTCCGTGCTGGAAAACCGTTGCGGGAGGCCCGCAGGGAAAACGTTGCTGGGCGGCGGCCAGTAACTCCGGCAAATTGTCTTTCAGCCGTGCCACCACTCGTAGACCGAGTTCACCTGCCGTATGCAGGAACGGTGCGGTGGCGAATTCTCCATCGACGACCACATATTGCGCCAAGCGCTTTCCCACGCTCCCGATCACCCGTCGCAATAAGCGCTGCCCGGCGGCGTACTCGCTGTCGCCCGGTCCGTAGGGTTCCCCATCGCAGGGCAGAGACAGGCCGGTTCCCACCACGCTGACCATCACGAAAGAATGTTGATAGCCCAAGATCTGTTTCGCAGCGTTCTGCTTCGGCCGACAGAGGGTGCAACCCTGCTGGGTTCGCCAACCCGCGCCGGTGCCGTCGAGGGCTAGGCCGATCCAGCGGCAATCATCAAAGGCCTTGTTGCGCTTGGCGCCGCGGATGAGGGAGAGCAGGGCTTGCCGTGTTGGACCGGGATCGAGCCGCTCGGTGAAATAACCCAAGGTATCGTCACAGAACGGAGTGGCGATGGAGAGAGTGCGTCGTGCCGAAGATCGTACCAGTGCCTCGACGGCATGAAAACTCGATTCGCGGAGGATTTGGCCGATCAGCAGGGCCCAGAGCAGAGCCTGCGCCGGAATCTGCGGTTGTGGCCGACCGTCTCCAGGATCCCGGAGATACCGTCGGAGGCGAAGACGCCGTGTCACATAGTGGAGCAGATGACGTGGCGTCGAACGGTTCATTTTTTCTTTTTCTTAGGTTTCTTGCGCTCCAGCACGAGCAGCTGGGCGTTGGCCGCCAACACTTCGCGGACGGCGTCTTGAAATCCGGGGGCGCTCAAAAGAAACCGGGAAATTGACAAGTGTTAAGCGACAGGCTACAGTCGATCATGTGAGAGTAAGGAACTCTGCGCACAAGGGGGTGAAGAGGCTCTATGCGGAAGACAACGCAAAGGGCGTTCCGCCAGATACTGCCGACAAACTCCGCAAGATGCTGGCATTCCTCGATGATATGCAGGACCCGGAGGAATTACGCGCGCTCCCGACGTGGAAGGCCCACACGCTAACGGGCGACCGCAAGGGCACATGGAGCCTCAGCGTAACCCGCAACCGCCGTTTAACGTTTCGCATCGACCTTGCAGAGCAAGAGATATGCGACGTGAATCTGGAAGACTATCATTAGGAAAAAGGAGCAAACGCCATGCCTATAAAGAACCCGCCGCATCCTGGGGATTTTATTCGGACGGAGATTATTGAGCCTGCTGGACTGTCGGTAACGGCGGCGGCGGCGGCGCTGCAGGTTTCCCGACCAGCGCTGTCCAGTTTGCTGAATGAGAAGGCGGACCTTTCCGGGAATATGGCGCTGCGCATTGAGAAGGCTTTTGGCGTGAAGATGGATACCCTGATGAGGATGCAGGCGTCCTACGACATTGCGCAGACGCGCAAGCGCGAGAAGCAAATCCATGTGCGACGGGTTCATCAGCTTGTTCAAGTATAAGGAAAGGCCTTGAAGGAGGCCGCTGGCAAAGGACCAGATATTCTTGCGTGTGATAGTTCGAACAGGATATGGCGCGACATTTTCAGTTTGATGATGGGGGACGTGCGGCGGCCGGATACAACGGCAAAGCGGGGGATTGCGTGGTTCGCGCGATAGCGATTGCGACGGGGCGGACCTACCAGCAAATCTACGACCTGGTGAACAGAGCGGCGGTCCACGAACGTACGGGAAAACGGAAACGTGGCGTGAGCAACGCGAGAACGGGCGTGTACAGGACGTCGATCCGGCGAGTGATGAAGACCTTGGGTTGGGTTTGGACGCCCACGATGCAGATTGGTTCGGGATGCACAGTGCATTTGCGCGCGGATGAATTGCCGCCGGGCCGATTGGTGGTCAGCGTATCGAAACATCTGACGGCGGTGATCGACGGCGTGATTCACGATACGCACGACTGCGCGCGCCGCGGAAAAAGATGCGTTTATGGGTACTGGCAGCCGCCCGACGTCAGGAGTGCCCGGTCGCTCTCCCCAAACGTCTCGTCCCCAGCAAAAAAACCGCCCTCACGGAACGGGGCTGGAGAGCTCAAGCGCAAAAAGACCTTTCTTGAGTGGCTGTTTGGCTGAAACGGGGACGCGAAGTAATTCCTTCGCGTTTCACCGTGTGGCGTTGATGGAGTGGTACGCAGTCAAGAAACTCAAGTAGACATGCATGGAGGGCCGAGTGTAGTCCTATGTAAGAGTGGGAGCAGGCGTGGGAGTGTGGCGGGAATGGCTCCGGTACTGCTGTGGCTGATCATGATTTTATGTTTGTTGGTCTCCGTGGTGAAGTACGTCATGGGGATCATCCTGAAGTTGTCGTTTCCCAGCGCAAAAGTGCAGAAGGATTATAGCTACCAGCCCACGGTCAGCGTGCTGATGCCGTGTTTCAACGAAGGAAAGACGGTTTACGAGACGATCGAGAGCATCAGCAAGAGCAACTATCCCGCGGATAAATTCGAAGTGATCGCGCAGGACGACTGCTCGGTGGACGACAGCTTCGAGTGGATGCTTAAGGCGCAGCGCGACTTCACCAACATTCGCATACGGACGGGGCGCAATGCCGCGAACAGCGGAAAAGCGCGAACGGTATGCAATGCGATGGAGCAATCCTCGGCCGAGGTTATTATTTCGATCGACTCGGATTGCATCTTTCATCCCGACGCGATTTCGGAGCTTACCGCGTGCTTCAGCGAAGCGCACATCGGATCGGTAGGCGGCCGAGTGGGAGTGCGGAACCCAAATGACAACGTGATCACCGCGATCCAGGCGGTGATTTATTATTCGGCTTTCCAGCTTTACAAGATTCCGGAGAACTGGACGCGCAGCGTTTGCTGTATCAGCGGATGCCTCTTTGCGATCCGGCGTGAGCTGCTGCTGGAAATCGAGCCGTCGATTCGTTCGCGGCACTGGTTCGGCATACCTGTGAATCAAGGCGAAGACCGGTTCTTGACGCACCAGACGCTGCTGAGAGGATACGGAACGTACATCAACAATGACGCACTGTGCTGGACAACGGTACCGAACACTCTGTCCGTGCTGTTCAAGCAGCAACTTCGATGGCGTCGCAGCATCGTGCGGGACTTTTTCTACACGTTGAAAACATTGCCGCAACACGTCTGGAAATTGCACCCTAACGCGGTGTGGACGTTGATCTTGACGCCGCTGGGAGCGCTGGTGGGTTTTCTTGTGGTGGTCACGGCGCTGAGTTCGGACCCTCTGGCCTGGGCTGGGCCTGTACCGTTGATCGCCGCCCTGGGAATCGGAGCAGTGCTGACGTGGGTGATTAAGAAATACAGCGCGCGAGAGGCGGTGGCGCATCCAGTGGCCTTTGGCGCCTACGTGGCGTGGTCGATGGTGAGCAGCTTGCTTTTGACTCCGCTTGCGCTCTTCACCATGGATTCGGCCGATTGGGGCACGCGCACGAAAGAAGCGAACGAGGTGGCCGTTGGCGACACCCGCAGCTAACACGACTCCCGCGGAAACAAAGAAATCGCCCGTGCGGCAAGGGCTGCACTACAAACTGGTCCTCACTTTGTATCGCGTGTTTGCCATTGCCATGCTGTACCTGGTGCTGGCGGGCATTCTTACGTATGCCTTCGTGATGGGTTTTTACGCGGTCAACAGCTCGTGGGCCGCGCCGGTAATTCTATCGGCAGTCGATGAGAAAAGCCTGGCCTTCCGGGAACAGTTGGTGACGAGCCAGCAGACCATCGAGGATGTGAAGGTCGACGCACAAAAAATGGAGAGCGGAATCGCGGAGATGACGAAGCATCGCGCCGCGCTGCTGGCACTGGAGCCGCAACTGGATCAGGCCATCACCCGCGAACACGCGCATAATCGCGCCACGGGCGCGCAGCTTGCTGGCCTCGATGCAGAGAAGCAGACCGACAACTCGAAGACGCAATCCGTCATCGCCCAGTTGAAAGAAGTCGAGTCCAACATCAACAAGGACCTCGCTGCCGGGCTGATTACTAAAGGTGACGCCGCCACGCAACTCTCCGCGCTGAACCAGGCGCACAGCACCTACACCGACAGTAAAATTGCCGAGGTCTTGCTGACGGACAGCGTTCTGCAGAAAACGACAACGGGCACCGACTCACTCGACGTGCTCGAAAAGCAGGCGGAGTTGCGCTCCGAGGCGGCCCAGCTCGACGTGGCCATCAACGTGGCCCAGAAAGAGCTGCAAGAAGACAATCGGCAGATCGACCGGCTCAGGCAGGCGATCGCCACTGCCAAGCAGAGTCCCTATTACTTGAATGCGCAGGGGGGACAAACGCTCTATTTCGCGTTTGTGCCCTACGACAACAGCGCCAGCGCCGTGACGGGCAGCGCGATCTACGACTGCTACCTGAACATGCTTGCCTGCCGAAAGGTTGGCGAGGTGAAGCAGATCTTTTCCGGCGAACAGCAAGCGGTCCATCCGATATTCAAGACACAGATTCGCGGGTTTCTCATTCAGATGAATTTGAGTAGCGGCGAATCCGCGAAATCGCGAACCGTGTTTTTGGGACGCAAGCCGATGCTCTTTTGAGGATGATTCGAATGCCCCAGATACCTTGGAAATTTTTCCTCGCAGCAATCTTGCTATTTCCCGCACAAGCGTTGGCGCAGGAGCGCAGCGATGAACATTCCTACTGTGCGTACGTGATGGAACAAGCGCAGGCGCAACGAGATTTGCTGCGCACACCCACCGCCATCGTGGGGATGACGCAGCCCGAAACCGGTCTGCCGCCGCAAGTTGTGGGAGGCGCCACTCTGGGACTTTCGAGCGTGCGAAAGGCCGGTTTGACGATGGACGCCGCGCAAAAAGAATGCGAGTTGTACAAGGCATCGACGGAGGCGCAGCAGGCCGTCCAATATGCAATCCTGAGCCTGGAAAAAGAAGCCTTGCGTAATCGGCTCGCGCTGATCGAGCATGCGCACGAGTCCCTGGACGGGCTGATCGAAAAGACCTCGAAGATGCTGGAAGCGAAGAACGCCACCAGGCAGATGCTTTTCTCGCTGCAGACTACGAAGATCAAACTGGATTCCGACCGGGCCGATACGCAAGCGAAGCTCAGCTCAATCTATTTTCCGGACCTCAGCGACCGGCCGTTGAAAGACCTGGTTGCCGAGAAAGAGAGCCGCGAGACGGGGGAACAAAGAGCACTGGATAAATTGAGCCGGCAGAACAATTGGGATGTGGCTTTGTCCGTGGGTGTGCATCAACAGGTGAATCCAGTGGCGCAAGGAGCGCAACCGTACGGTGAGGTCACCGTCAACTACAATTTGGCCAGCCGGGCGATCAACCGGCATCTGGATCGTGCCGCGGAAGCCCATGACGAATGGAAGAAAACGCAGGAAAGCGACGTGGTGCGAATCGCGGAAGTGCTGCGGCAGCAGCTGGCGGACAGCGTGTCCGCGCAAGAGGTCCGGCTGAAATCCGTGCAGGATGAAAGCAAATCGATCGAGCAAGATCTGGCGCTGGTCGCAAATCCCGACACTTCGGCGGCTCTCGACTTCAGCAACCAACTGACAGCGGCGCGGCTGCTCTTGGAGATCGAAGCGGGCGACGCGAGCTTCCGGATTCAACGATGGCGAGAGTACCTGGCAAAAAACTACTGATTGAATACGCTCACACCGCGAGGCTTTGAGTAGGAAACTGACTATCCATTCGCCGGTCAATCACAAAACATAGAGCTCTGGTTTTGCCACCAGCAAGTCTCTCATATAGAAAAACCAACACTGAGCTAGCTAGACAGTCCAGATTTGCTTCAGCACGCGGCGGAAATTGCCGCCGAGGATGGCTTCGATGTCGGCGTCAGAGTATTTACGCCGGATGAGGCCTTCGGCGAGGTCGAACGGACGCTTGGCGTAATTGTAACCGTCGATATCGACCTTCTCGCGGAAGCCGTAGCTGCCTTTGTAACTAGCTTTAAGCTGCTTGAGTTCTTCAGGCGGCATCCCGTCGTAGCCGATGAGGTCGATGTCGCTGCCGACGCCAAGGTGTTCGACGCCGACGAGTTTCGCAACGTAATCGAAATGATCGAGCATCGATTCGATGGTCGTGGGTTCTTTTGTGGTGATGAACATGCGGACTTCCGTGATGCCCATAACGCCGCCTTTGGCCGCCATGGCTTTGATGGCTTCGTCGGTTTTGCAACGCGGGTGCGAAGGATTGAGTGCGCGACAATTGGAGTGAGTGATGAGGACGGGCTTCTTGGAAACGTCGAAGGCGTCCAGGGTGGTGCGGTCGCCGCAGTGGGAAACGTCAACAGCCATGCCGAGTTTATTCATGCGCTCGACAATCGCCAAACCAAAATCGGATAGCCCTTCGTCGCGCCGCTCCGTGCTTCCATTTCCGATGAGCGTGCGCGCGTTGTAGGTGAGTTGCGAGACGCGCTGGCCAAGCCCGTAAAAATAATCCACGTCGTCAACTTTTCGGAAGTGCTCGGAGTTTTGCACTCCAAGCAGGATGCCGACTTTTCCGGAAGCCTTGATGCCATCCAGCCGCGCGGGTGTTTCGACGCGTTCGAACCAGTTGTCGTGGCGCGCGAGGAACGTGTTGTAGCCGGAGAGAAACTGCAGCGTTTCGAGATAGGCGTCCGGGCCGCCGGTGCCGATAGCGATGTGGAAGACGTTGATGCCGGATTGCTTGTAGGGAGCGTAATCGTCGGCGGTGAAATTCTCTGGATTGCCGAGCATCTTCATCATGCGGGTGGGGCTGATCCAGAGCGGGGCGAGCATGTCGATCACGGTCGAGCGCTGCACGAGATCGATAGCGCGAGCGGAATACGCCTGGTCGGAGTTGGCGAAGAGGCGGTAACGGCCGCGGTTCAGAAACGAAGCGCCAGTCTTTGCTTGGCCGAGTACAGGCGCGAAGATCGCCGCGGCGGCGCCCTTCGCGGATTTTCGTAAAAAGTTGCGACGATTCATTTCTTTCTCCTCGGCGGTATGCCGCTGTGAGTCTGAAACGCTTGTGAGCGGAGATAGTACCACTTTCAACGTTTGTTTCATCTTCGAGGCGAACAGAGAAGTTAGTACTCCCTGCGAAAGGGCGTGTCAACTGTTGCGCTTGATACCAGGACTCGGCGGAGAATTATTGTACGGTGACCGTTACGGTGGCAGTGGTGCGGCCGAACTGATTGGTGGCGTAGAGGGTGTATGTGGTGGTCACGGAAGGCGTGACCACGGCGGTTGTACCGCGAACCGCTCCGATTTGCGGCGAAACAATGTAGTAGGAGGCGCCGCTGGCACTCCACGAAAGTGTGACAGCTGTGCCTGGCGCAAGAGGATTGGACGTACTCGCCGTGAAGCTGGAGACAGTCGGGGCGGAACCCTGCGGCAGGTTAGCGTTGGTATAGACGGTGCCGAGCGCGACGACTTCGAAATCCGAGGCGTTGAGCGAGCCGAGGTTGTGGAGGTCGTTGTTATCCCAGCGATTGTCAGGAGCGCCGCTGATATACATCGAAGAGCCGTTGTCGGCCATGATCATGCCGTATTGCTTGAGGGCTTTGAGAATCACTTGATTCGTGGCTGAGAAACTGGAGATGTCGAAACTGGATTTGAGCCGCAGACGCATGCCCATCGGCGCGGCGAACTGAGCACTCGAGTTGGATGCCCAATGCGTTGCGGGCAGAACAAAAGCAGCCGTGCTGTGTTGCAGCGTAAAACGGATGGCGTGCGCGATCTGTCCGCTGGCGGCTTCGTCGTAGCGGATGAGCCCGGGAAAGATGGGCAAGCCAGCGGCGTCGGCGGAAGTCCAGCCGAGGGGGCGCTGCGTGTAATTTTGCAAATCCCAGACGGCGGCGGAGCCTGCGTTCCAGGATCCATCGGCGTTGACGCTCGATCCGTAGAGTTCGTAGAGCCAGCAATTATTGTTGTCGAGCACGAGGACGTGGCGATCGCCGGTGCCCGGATTGGGGTAACCCTCGATATTGGCGTTCGCAGGGATGGGCATGGGGCCGGGATCGCTCTCGTCGCCGTAGGCGTTGAACGTAATATTCACAGGCGACTGAGATGAGTCGACCACCGAGTAGGGAATGCCCATGTAGCTGCCCTGATATTCGCCGGAACCAAAATCGGGATGCAGCGAGACCGTGGTGCCGATGAAATTGATGTAGGAGGCGGAGTTAGGATCCACGGCTGCTGCGGAAATATCCTGATTCCATACGTTGTTGGCGGGGAACGGACGGAACCCATTCAGGCTTGCGCCAGCGCCGACAGCCATGCCGCTGCAGGCGCTGGCTTGTGTGTTGGAGGTGACCTGGAGATTCATGCTGCTCGAAGTGCTTTGGCCCGGATTGGGACTGCTAACCGAAACGGCGAAGATCCCGACCGTCGAAGCGGTGCCCGTCGCGGTGAGTTGTGTGGAGTTGACGAAAGTGGTCGCAAGTGGATTGCCCGCGAGTAAGACTTGCGATCCGCTGAGAAAATTGCTCCCGTTCACGGTGAGGCTCAGTGCGCCGACATTGACCGAGCTGGGATTGATCGAGCTGAGAACGGGAGTCGGATTGAGGAGAGTGACATTGCTGGAACCACTGGCCGAAGAATCGGCGGAACTCGTGGCCTGAATCGTAATTGTGTTCGGATTGGGCAGAGTCGCTGGAGCGGTGTACAAACCGGAGGAGCTGATCGTCCCGGTTGTGGAGCTGCCTCCAGTGACGTTGTTGACGGACCATGTGACGCCGGTGCTGTTGGTGCCCGTTACGTTAGCGGCGAACGCTTGAGAACTCCCCGCGCGCACGTTGGCAGGATTGGGTGTGACGGAAACTTGTATGGAGGCCAGGGGAGGAGGATTAGGGGAAGAAGGAGAGCCGGTAAGCCGGGCGCAGCCAGCCTGAAAAAGTGCGAGAACTAGGCAAAGCGTGAGCAAGAGGCAGCTCAAGGAACTCAGCTCGACCTGGTTTGGCAAAATGCGAACCGCGTGTTCGTTGGGGCGTGTCATTTCCGTCGGGACTGACGGCGATAGACTCGTCTGCACGAGCGTCGCCGGACAGTCTACATAACGAAAATTATGAAGGTTGCGAAAGCGGAGAGCGACTGGCCGACAGTACAAATTAAGTACAGCCGGTACTGACGGCCTCCGCCGTGAACAGCCTTGGCGGAGGCCCGATGCGGATCAGGAGCGCCGCACGATCCCCGCGAGCAGGGAAAGTACGAACAGAATCACGAAGACGAAGAAGAGCAGCTTCGCGATGCCTGCCGCGGCCACCGCAATTCCTGTAAAACCGAAGACCGCAGCGATCAAAGCGACGATGAAGAAACCCAATGCATAACGCAGCATGTGTCCTCCTTTTGGATTTGGTGTGACTCGGGGTACCCATTTACCTGGTTACAGAATCGTTCCTAGCGCCGGTCGCGAGAAGGACCACGCCGCCCATCAAAGCCAGGCATCCCAGGACCGGCGGCAGTGGAAGCGTGTGTTTTACTTCCTCGGTGGCTTGAAGGGGGCCGACGTCCAGGACTTTCTTGTGCGTGGTGTAGGTGATGCCCTGATAGGCGAGGGACAAGACGCCGAGGATGAGAAGTACGAGTCCAGCTAGACTTGCTGATTTCATGGAACGCTCCTTGGCGTGCGCATGGGATTTGGAATTCGGGACGGGTGTGAAGCACGCGAAGCGCACACCCGTCTCGAAGCCGCAAGAGCGGCTTGTTTATGTTTGCTTTTTTCTATTGGAAAACTTCGCTGCTAAGACTGGTGCGCAGCGCGCTTTTGTTGCGGGGGTTCGTCCGTAAGCGCTTTGACGAACTCGTCGGCGCGTCTTTCGGCTTCTTCCTTGGCGATGCCATAGCGTTCCTGAAGACGGCCGATGAGCTGCTCGCGCTTGCCAGCGATCATGTCGAGATCATCATCGGTTAGCTTTCCCCATTTTTCTCGGAGTTGTCCTCTGGTCTGCTTCCACTTGCCTTGTACTTGGTCCCAGTTCATGGCCGCCTCCCTCAGAATTTTTTACGAAAGGAGAGGAGCAAAGAGCTGGCCAAACCGGGGAAGAACTTCGAAGTCATGGAGAGTCAGACAGTTACACCGATTGCCCTTGCCAGATGTGGATTGGCTAGGGCAGTACTAGCCCTGGGAAAATCCGCGCGCCGGCGGTTTTTTCTTCACGATGTTTAGGCATCGGAAGAAATCTCCAATTGAGATGGGAAACAGGGGTAAGAAAGCCATGCGAGGACCAAAGGGAAATCTGGTAACGGAGCGCCGCAGCTGAATCGAAGCGGGCGCTCCGCCAGAAGTTTTGCTATGGCTTTGTGATGATGCCGCAAGCGATGCGAGCAGGCGCGGCCGTTCCTGTGCCGCCTGCAACGGCGTGAATAACAATGGCGGTGCCACCGTTGCTGAAGACGGAGTGGTCATCGTCGCCGAGAGTTACGTTCGGCGCGACCACGGAAACGTGTGCGGTGCCATCAGCGCCGACAATGAGCGAAAAATTCGGGATGTCGCCAGCGGGCATGCCTTCGTGGCTGTGCTCAGCGCCGCCGGGATTGAAGTGCGGACCGGCCGTCTTGAAGTCGGGCGGATCGCACTTGGCAACCTGATGGATGTGGATGGAATGCTCGCCGGGCGGCAGATTCTTGATGTCCAGCGTGATTTTCACGCCCTTTGGACTGCTGGAAAGCTGGGCCGAGCCAACGCTTTGACCGTCGGTGTTCTTGAATTCGACAGTCACTGGTTTGCGGCTGTGAGACTCCTGCGCAATGGCCGCGGAAGACATAGCGAAGAGGGCACACACCCCACATAGGATTGCTCTCATCTGGATTTCCTCTCTCTTATTTGATTCGAATGGTCTCGGGGCACTGCGCGATGGCAGTACCCAACTACTCTAACTCGCCTGGATGGAAGGTTATTCCGCGCCGTGGCGAGTGCTGTCCTCATTTAGATACCTACCAGGCGGGTAGCCGCTTATCGCCTACAAGAATGTATCCAAATAACTGTCAAACGGAGCCAGGACGAGCACTTCCGGGGGTTTCGAGAACCAAAGGTCAGTCGTTGCGATAAAGGTCTGGATATTCTTTTTTCAGGCTGGTCAGTTTCGGCAGGTCGTTCATCATGATATACGGCTCGTAGGTATGGTTTTTCAGGTAGTCCTGGTGGTAGTCCTCGGCGGGATAGAAAGCTTGCAGCGGCACGACTTGCGTGACGATGGGCTGCGAATAGATTTTTGCCGCATTTAGCTGGGCGATGTAAGCTTCGGCGATTTTCTTCTGCTGCTCACTCGAATAGAAGATCGAAGAGCGGTATTGCGTGCCGTAGTCGGGGCCTTGCCGATTCAACTCCGTCGGATTGTGGCCCACGGAAAAGAAAATCATCAGAATTTGGCCGTAAGAAATCTGCGAAGGATCGAAAACGATTTTTACGGATTCCGCGTGGCCCGTTTCACCGGTGCTGACTTCTTCGTAGTGCGCCGTCTTGGCCGCGCCGCCGGAATAGCCGGACGTCGAGGACGTCACACCTTTCACGTGCTGGAACACAGCCTGAATGCCCCAGAAGCATCCGCCGGCGAGAACCGCCGTCTCTTCGGATTTCGAAGCGGCGAGCGGCGCATCAACCGCGGGCTTGGGGTAGGCGGATTTAGCGTTGGCCCGGCCATCGTTAGACTTGGATGTGGCCCAAGCCAAAACGCCGATGCCGGCAAAGAGCAAAACAGCAATCAGGACAGCGCGCATGTTAACACTCCGCAAAAAGCATTCCATCAAAGTATACGCTTGGCGCAAGACATTGGATGTTGCAGGCAGCGCGTTCGTTGCGGGATGGAATTGACAGCGCATTTAGCCGGGGGTACGCTCCCCGGACACTGAGCAACATTCCTTCTCGAATGTTCTCAAAGGTGAAACTTGCGGGCAAAAAAGTTAGCGCTGCTGGTGTTGGGAGGAGTTTTGGGTTCCGCGATGTTGGCCACCGCGCGGCCGGGGCGCACTCCTTCCGAGAAAAAAGCCGCGCGCGCCGATGCGGCCGCCGGAAAGAAATTGTTCGAGCGACATTGCGCGCTGTGCCATGGGATTGACGGCAAGGGCGGGCGCGGGCCGTCGCTCAATCGCGCCCGCCTGTCGCACGCGCCGGACGATGCCGCGTTGAAAGCCCTGATTGCCGATGGAATTCCGCCCGTCATGCCCGAGGGATGGCTATTCGACGACAATGACTTGGCGAACCTTGCGGTGTATGTGCGATCGCTTGGAAAAATTCCACCCGACCCCGTGCCCGGCGATCCTGGGCGAGGCGCGGGTGTATATGCGAACAGCGGATGCAGCGGCTGCCATATTCTGGATGGCGCTGGCGCTGGTTACGGCCCGGAATTGACGGGAATCGGAGAACGGCGCAACGCTGCATTTCTGTTGAAGGCGATCACGAAACCCAGCGCGACTCTACCCGAGGACTTCATGTTCGTGAAGGCCACGACCGCCTCGGGTGAAGCCCTCGAAGGAATTCGCGCGAATGAAGACACGTTCACGATTCAGATTAAAGATCCCGGCGGAAAGTATCACAGCTTGCGAAAAGACGAGTTGAAAGAGCTGCACAAATTGCGTGGCGAGACGCCCATGCCTTCCTTCGAAGGAATTCTGAGCGCAAGCGATATGCAGGATTTGGTGGCTTACTTGGCGTCGCAGCGGGGCAAACCATGAGAATCATTTGCGGGTTGCTACTTACCGCCGTTTTGTCTGCTGCGGCCGCGGCGCAGGTACCTTTCGAACGCATCGTGAATGCTGACAAGGAGCCGGGGAACTGGTTGACGTATTCGCGCGATTTGCTGGGCCACCGCTTTTCTCCGCTGAAAGAGATTACTGCCGAGAACGTCGCCAACTTGAAAGTGAAGTGGGCGTATCAGTTTCCCAATGACCGCAGCGAAGTCTCTCCCATCGTTATGGACAACGTCATGTACGTCAGCGGGCCGAACTGGGCGGCGGCGCTGGACGTGCATACGGGTCGGCAGTTGTGGCGCTGGAACCGCGTCATCCCCAAGGATTATCACAACATCGGATTTTTGCAGGTGAGCCGCGGCCCCGCGGTGCTGGACGACAAGCTGTATGTTGCGACGCTCGATTGCTATCTGGTCGCTCTCGATTTGAAGAGCGGTGCCGAGCTTTGGAGCACGAAAGTCGGCGACTACAAGTTGGGCTACAGCATGACGGTCGCGCCGCTGGCGATCGAGGGGAAAATTGTCCTCGGCGTGAGCGGCGGCGAAGCCGGCATCCGCGGTTTCGTCGATGCCTACGATGCGAAGACGGGCAAGCAGGCGTGGCGTTTCTGGACGATTCCTGGGCCGGGAGAGCCGGGGCATGAGACTTGGGCGGGAGACAGTTGGAAAACGGGCGGCGGCCCCACCTGGGTGACGGGAGCGTATGACCCGGAGTTGAAGCTCGTCTATTGGGGCGTCGGGAATCCGAGTCCGGATTGGAATGGCGACGCGCGCGGCGGCGACAATCTTTACAGTTGCTCCTTCCTCGCACTGGATGGCGAGACCGGAAAACTTCGCTGGCATTTTCAATTTACGCCACACGATACGCACGACTGGGACGCGGCGCACACGCCCGTGCTTTTCAATGCGAAGATCGGCGGGCGCGACCGCAAGCTGATCGGTACGGCAAACAGGAACGCGTTTTATTACGTTCTGGATCGCGAGACAGGTGAATTCATCGCGGGCCAGCCCTACGCGAAACAGACTTGGGCGAAGGGACTCGATGCGAAAGGCAAGCCGATCGTTGCGCCGGATTCCGTGCCGACGGAGAATGGCGCGCTCATCTGGCCAAATTTAAATGGGGCGACGGTGTGGTTCAGTCCTTCGTACAGTCCCGACACAGGATTTTTCTACGTGGCGGTGCGCGAGATTGGCTCGGTGTACTTTAAGCGAGAGAGCCAGTTCAAGCCGGGCACTTTTTATCCGGGCGGCGGCGAAAACGAGTTGGCTCCCGACGATGCGTGGGGAGAAATTCGCGCGTTGGATGCCACGACCGGAGAGACCAAGTGGAATTTCAAATTGCAATCGCCTCCGTGGGCTGGCGTTTTATCGACGGCGGGTGGCTTGGTGTTTTCCGGTTCGGACGAAGGCAATTTCTATGCGCTCGATGCACGCACGGGCAAGGCCGTTTGGGATTTTCAGACCGGCGGGCCCATCGGCGCGAATCCCATTTCGTTTACGGTGGACGGCAAGCAGCGAATCGCGATCGGCGCGAACCGTGTGCTTTATGTTTTTGGATTTTGAGCCAGGCAAAGAAGGCTCTGGAACCGCGCGGGTTTGCGCGGCATGATACATAGGATCGAAAACGAACTAGGAGAGTTTCATGAAGATGCGATTCCGGGCTGTTTCTGCAATCAGCGGTTTTCTGATTTTGCCGGTGGTTCTTTCCGCTCAGGTAACGGGAGTTACGCATGGGCAGAAGCCGCAACTCCCCGCGCCTTACTCGACGAAATCGTCCGGGAACGGCCCGCGCAATGAGGCGCCCCCTCCAGGTTTTCTTCCCGCGGTGCCGCAAGGTTTCAAAATCAACGTGTACGCATCCGACTTCAAAACCCCGAGATGGCTCACGACCGCGCCCAATGGCGATATTTTTGTCGCCGAGACGGGGGCAAACGACATCATTGTGCTGCGCGACCCGCAGAACACCGGAGGAGCGCAACAACGTGAAATATTCGCGACCGGGACGAGGCGCGTCTTTGGCATCGCCTTCCACGATGACTACGTCTACGTCGGGGACACCAACGAGTTGGTGAGATTTAAATACGATCCCAGGACCTCGAAGCGTTTAGGCGAAATGGAATCCTTGTTGAAGCTGCCGACGGGCGGCCACGAGACGCGTTCGGTGGCAATCGCTCCGGACGGCAAACATGTGTTCGTTTCCGTGGGCTCGGGCTCCAATATCGATACCGGGGAAGCCCCGATTCGCGCCGCGGTCACGATTTGCGATTTAGACGGGAAGAACGCGCGGTTGTATGCGACCGGGCTGCGGAATCCAGTGGGCTTGGCGATCGAGCCGGTCACCGGAGCGGCCTGGGTGAGCGTGAATGAACGCGATGAACTGGGAGACAATTTGCCTCCGGATTATTTTACCTCGATCAAGGATGGCGGATTTTACGGCTGGCCTTACAGCTACATCGGGAGCAACGTGGATGACCGCGTGAAGCAGGAACATCCCGAGCTGGTGGCGAGAGCGATTATTCCGGATGTCCTGCTGGGCGCACATGTGGCTCCGTTGCAGTTTGCGTTTTATACCGGGAAGCAGTTTCCGCAGAGCTACTGGGGCGGAGCGTTCGTCGCCGAGCACGGCTCGTGGAACCGCGCCACGCGCGCGGGATATCAGATTGCCTTTGTGGCGTTCAAAGATGGGCAGCCGTCGGCCGATCCTGTGCCGTTTATGACGGGACTGGTGCCGGATCCCCAGGGTCGTGATGTACTCGGAAGGCCTGTGGGAGTGACCGTTGCTCCGGATGGCTCGCTGCTTGTTTCCGATGATGGGGCGGGAAAAGTCTACCGCATCTCGGTGGCGAAGTAAGACATAGGAATTAGCTGCCCTTGCAAACTGGGCACGATACGGCGCCGATATTCAGCGTGTTGGCGCCGAGCTGCTGGAAATTGTTCGTGGAAATTGGGAACACGGTCAGGAACTCAGCGTTCGGTCCAAAGATGACACTCATGAATTTGCCTTGGGGCCCGATCGCAACGGCTCGCGCGTTGCTGCCCGGCAAACTCGTGCCGCCGGCAGGAAGGAGTGAAAGACCCGAGGATGGATCAAAGGTAACGGTGTAGAGCACGGGGACGGGTTGAGCGCCACCCTGATCCTGACTCAGAAAAACAACGAAACCGTGGCCGTTCGGATCCGCAACCGCGCCGGCCGGGTCGCCAACTACCGGCAGGGTTTGCGACGACACCGGAACAAGAGCTTAGGTCTGCGCCTCAATCTGAAAACTATCCAGAATCAGGCTGTTGGTGGAAGTGGACGCCGTGGAACTGGTTTTCAGGAGGTAGACGTATTGTCCGGTGCTTTCGGCGACGAGGAGTTGAGCGAGATTTCCGATCGATGCCGCAAACGGAGAAGCCGGGACTTCGGCGATCAAGCCGGTGGAACCGTCGAGCGTGTACATGGAGAGACCGTTGCCGTAAGCGCCGAAGAGAAAACGGTACTTGGGTTCGGCAATGAATGGCGAACACGGATTTGTGAAATTGACGGCGGAGTTCTGGACAAGTGTGAGGGCTCCGGTGCTGTCGTCGCGAACAACGTTACGGAGCCGTGCTGGCTGCTGGCGGTTTGAACGGCGATGAGAAAGGGCTGCTGGGTTTGGGCGCTGGCGGAGGGGAGTGACAAAGCGGCCAGGGCGAGGGCGCAGAGAATGATTAGAATTTTGCAATGTTTTTTGAGCGCGAGATGGGGGCTTGGTGCGAACGGAGAGGGAATTCGCGTGCTTGGGCCATGTGTCTTCCTTGGCCGTCGAAAATAGCGGCACCTCGTTGAATCCGAGAGGGAAACGTTTGCGAATCCAAGGTAAGCTTGAAAAAGTTCGGAGTCAACAAAATATATCAAATAGTTGACGCAACTGAAGGGTATAAATATGAGGGGCAGCGCAGCTGGCTTGGGCGTGGAGTCGATTGTTAAAGAATATTAATGTGCGAAGGGAGCTTCCTGCGTTACCTTTCAGTGCTCATGCAACCAGCGCGGCTAGATTTGGAAAAGGATTCGGCATCGAATGGGAACAGTCTTGTCACGCGGCTCAGCGGGAAGCTGAGTCTCGAGACGGTGCACAACTTCATTCAGATCATGCGGCCCGCGCCAGCGGAACATTTGGTGCTGGACATGAGCGGAGTGTCGTTCATGGATTCCGCCGGGGTCGGAGCATTGGTGTCGCTTTTCGTGCATAGGCGCAACGCGGGGAAGTCGTTTGCCATTGCCGGACTGACGCAACAGGGGAATGCCGTACTGCAAGTTGCTGGGCTGACCAAGTTGCTGCCGAACTTTCCGACTGTGGATGCTGCCCTCGCCGCCAAGACTTAACACTCTGCCTCGAAGATTTGGATCGACAGCGAACTGGTAGTAAGGTCAGGCTTGGCCTACCCCCTCCCCGGTTTTTTTAAGTGTTCATTGTTCATTCTAAAGACTTTTAAGTCCTGTGTTTTGGAAGTGTTCATTCCAAAGAGGTTACAGGCGTATTTTTGGAAGTGCGGATTCTAAAGAAGTTAGCCGAAAATGACCTGGAGATGAAGGCGTAACGGGAAGCTTGAGACGCCTCTACGCGGTATTACCTGTCCAACATAATTGCACGAATTATAGGATTGTCAATGCCGGGATTATCTGGCGTGGGCATTTGACACAGGGCGACCTATAGTCTGCGGTTGGGGATGGCGGCGCGTTCCAAATTGGAGCGCGCGCTAGCCAAACACGTTCGATTCGATGCGGCTGGTATACTCGGGCGCATGAACAACAAATCTGGATTTGAGCTGCGGGATGCGGATTATCAGCGGAGGGTACGGGAGAGTTTTGCGCGGCAAGGGTTGATGGCGCATCTTGGGGCGGAACTGGTTTCGCTGGAACCGGGCGGAGTGGCGATTCGGGTGCCGTTTCGCGGGGAGTTGACGCAGCAGCACGGGTATTTTCACGCGGGGGTGGCGGGGGCGATTGCGGACAGTGCTTGCGGGTATGCGGCGTTTACGTTGATGGGGGCCGAGGATTCGGTGCTGACGGTGGAGTACAAGATGAATTTGCTGGCGCCCGCGGATGGGGAGGAGTTGGTGGCGCGGGCGCGGGTGGTACGGTCGGGGAAGACGTTGAAGGTTTGCATGGCGGATGTGTTTGCGCGGAAGGGCGGAGTGGAGAACCATTGCGCGACGGTGCTGGCGACGATTATGTGCATGGCGGGGAAGGCGGATCGGGGGCGGTAGATCCCATTCACTGCAACAGACGGGGCGCGATAGATCGTGGTTTAAGTCGATTCTCTTGGCAGCTTGAACACGAAGGTCTTTCCGCGCGACATGGGTTCCCAACCTGCGGCTATAGCCTTGAGAGTGTCAGCCTCGATTGTTTCTCCGAAAATCTTGGGTGTTGCGGAAGTTGCGGTATTCCGATCCCAGTGAGTTTTCTTGGAATCGGGTATTCCAGTATAAGTTCTCTATGATGCGCATCCTCCGTCCGGACGGAGAAGCACAGACCCCTGTATCCGTGCTCGGTTGTCTACTGCGGCTCGCTAATCAGCTCCCAGACCAGTTTGAATCCGTTGACGGAGATTGCCCCGCTTCTGGTTGGTTTTCGTCTTTTCTTTTGGCCATGCACTCTTCACACCCGCTTAAGCGCTTAGTCGCAATTCTAACAGGCCCGAACGCGTGACTCTACGGTTCGCGGAGGATGCGCATGAGTTCGGCGGCGGCGTGGGGAAGGCGGGCGCCGCGGCGTGAGACCAGGTAGACGTGGCGCGGCATGCTCATCTGGCGGATTTTGACTTCCTTCATCCAGCCGTGATCGATTTCCCATTGAACGCACATGCGGGGGACAATGGCGACGCCCATACCCATCTGCACGAAGCGCTTGATGCTTTCGATGGTAGGCATTTCGATGGGCATGTTGAGATCGGTGCGATGGCGTGCGAAGAGCTCGATCACACGGCGGCGAAAGGGGGATTCGACGCTGTGGGCGATGAAGTCTTCCTTGCCGAGGTCTTCGATATCGACTTCGCGCTTTTTGGCGAGGACGTGCTTTGGAGGGACGACCAAGGTTAGCTCGTCTTTGCGAATTTCCGTGGCCTGGAGTTGGGGCTCCTGAGGAACGTAGGAAATGGCGCCGACATCGAGGCGATAGTTGAGGACTTCGTGGGGGATGTCGCGGGAAAACATGCGATGGACACGGACGAGAACGCCGGGATGGAGCTGGCGGAAAGTGGCGAGCGCGGGCAACAACGCGTGGATGGAGCTTTCGTTGACGCCTAAGGAGAGCTCGCCGCGGGTGAGCGTTTCAAGTTCGCTAAGCCCTTTTTTTACTTCATCGCGGAGATTGATCAGGCGCTCGGCATAGTCCAGAAGAAGAGTGCCGGCGTCGGTGAGGCGGACGGGGCGGGCGCCGCGCACGAAGAGAGGCTGGCCGAGGCCGTCTTCGAGCTTGCGAATGGTGAGGCTGACGGCGGGCTGGGTGCGGTAAAGGCGCTCGGCGGCGCGGGAGAAGCTGCCTTCCTTGGCAACCATAAGAAATACCTGGAGTTCTCCGAGATCCACGACGATTCTCCTTTACGGGCAGTATAAGCCAAGATTATCAAAAGCAGAATAAAGATAAATTTGACCATGAGGCGGTCTTCTGTCCTACTACTAGTCTGGGGGACCCCCTGCTATGGATTCTTCCGTAAAAATCTTTGACACGACTTTGCGCGATGGCGAGCAATCGCCGGGCTTTTCGATGAATACCGAGGAGAAGATCCGCATGGCGCGGCAGCTTGCGGCGCTCGGCGTGGACGTGATCGAAGCAGGGTTTCCGATTTCCTCGCGCGGCGATCTGGAGGCGGTGCAGCAGGTGGCGCGGGAAGTGCGAACCGTGCCCATTGCGGCGCTGGCTCGCGCGAAGAGACAGGATGTGGAAGCGGCGATTGAGGCCTTGGAACCGGCGGCGGCGCCGCGTTTGCATGTTTTCCTGGCGACATCGGACTTGCATCTTCGCGTGAAGTTGAACATGACACGTGCGCAGGCGCTGGAAGCGATAGGGTCGATGATTCGGCTGGGGCGCAACAGCGTGGGGGAAGTGGAGTTTTCGGCGGAAGATGCGGGGCGAACGGATATTGGGTTTTTGTGCCAGGTTTGCCAGGTGGCGGTGGATGCGGGCGCGACGGTTTTGAATTTGCCGGATACGGTGGGGTATGCGGTGCCGGATGAGTATGGCGCGATGTTTGAACAGGTACGCGTGCATCTGGATGATCCGCAGGGGATTACGCTGAGCGCGCATTGCCACGACGATTTGGGGCTGGCGGTGGCGAATTCGCTGGCGGCGGTGCGGGCGGGCGTGCGGCAGATTGAATGCACGATCAACGGGATTGGCGAACGCGCGGGGAATGCGGCGCTGGAAGAGATTGCGGTGGCGCTGGCGGTACGCAAGGAGAGCTTTGGTGTTACGACGAACATCAAGTTGGACGAGTTGTTCAAGTCGAGCAGGCTGCTGACGGAGATTACCGGGGCGGTGGTGGCGCCGAACAAGGCGGTGGTGGGCGCGAACGCGTTTGCGCACGAGGCGGGCATTCACCAGGACGGGATCATCAAGAACCCGCTGACGTACGAAATTATGTCGCCGGAGTCGGTCGGGGTGCCTTCGCGGTCGTTCGTGCTAGGGAAGCATTCGGGGCGGAATGCGTTGAAGGTGAGTTTGCGGACGCTGGGGTATGAGCCGACGGAAGAGGAGTTGGCGGAGTGCTACAAGCGAGTGACGACGCTGGCGGATGAGGCGAAGCAGGTACGGCCGCGGGATTTGCTGGCGATTGCGCATGAGGTGATGCGGCGGCGGCCGGCGGCGATGGCGGCGGAAGCGAGTTCGGTCGGGTAAGCGGGGATCGCGATGAAAGTGAAGAAGAGCATAGTGCTTTTGCCGGGGGACGGCATTGGGCCGGAAGTGACTCGGGCGGCGGCTACTGTGCTGCGGGAGTGCGCGCAGGAGTTTCATCACGAGTTTGATTTGCATGAGTTCCCGATTGGCGGGGCGGCGATTGATGCGGCGGGGACGCCTCTGCCGAACGAGACGCTGGATGCTTGCAAGAAGGCGGACGCAGTTTTTCTCGGAGCGGTGGGCGGGGCGAAGTGGGATGCGCTGCCGGTGGGGAAGCGGCCGGAAAGCGGACTGCTGGGTTTGCGCAAGGGGATGGGGCTGTACGTGAATTTGCGGCCGGTGAAGGTTCTGGAGCCGTTGCGCGGGATATCACCCTTGAAGCCGGAGCGCTTGGGGGATCTGGATATTGAGATTGTGCGCGAGCTGGCGGGGGGGATGTACTTCGGCGAGCGCGGGAATGTTACCGAGAATGGTGTGGAGCGGGCCTGGGATACGGAATGCTATTCGACGCCGGAGATCGAGCGGATTGCGACGTTTGCGTATGGGCGGGCGGAGAATCGGTCGCGGCGGCTTTGTTCGGTGGATAAGGCGAATGTTTTGATGAGTTCGCAGCTTTGGCGGCGAACTGTGGTGGCGATGAGCGGCGTATACTCGGCAGTGAAGCTGGAGCATTTGTACGTCGATAACGCGGCGATGCAACTGACGCTCAAGCCTTCGCAGTTTGACGTGATGCTGACGAGCAACATGTTTGGCGACATCTTGAGCGATGCGGCGGCGGCGCTGGTGGGGTCGATTGGGTTGATTCCTTCGGCGAGTTTTGGAACGGGCGCGCCACTGTTTGAGCCGATTCATGGGTCGGCGCCGTCGCTGGTGGGGACGGATTCGGCGAACCCGGTGGGGTCGATTCTGAGCGCGACGTTGATGCTGCGCGATGCGTTTGGGCTTTCGCTGGAGGCGGATTGGGTGGAGCAATCGCTGCATCGCGTTCTTGCGGGCGGGTATCGGACGCCGGATATTGCGCAGCCGGGGGCGAGCACGATTGGCGGGTCGGTGTTTACGGAGATGCTGCGCGAGGAGATGCAGCGGACTCTAGAGCACGCCGAGCGGTATGGCTGGGGCGTTTAGCTCCCTGCCGCAGCGGCGGAGTAGGCTCATTGCTGGCTACCGCATCTGCGGGAGTTGGGTTACCAGATTGGACTTCCATCGGTAGAAGAAGGCTCCGGAAGGAGCGAGCGGCCGGTTTCCAAGTCCACCGAGAATTGGCATTGGTGAGTGTCCGAATTCGTCGGGTCATAGCCGACGCCTTCGATAGCTTCGTCGGTGATTCTCACAATCTTCAGCTCATCCCAGCAGACTCTGGGGCTTCGCCAGACAACAGCCCCGTGCCGATAAGCCGCTAAGCGGATGAAATCTGAGAAGACGATTAATCCCTTCTCTGGGACTAGGCGCACATCCAGAACGGGACTCACCGGGATCTCGTCCCATAGCTCAGGCTCATCTGACTTGATTACGTATGCCGCGCCTTTGGCAATTACGCACAGGCGATCACGATCAGGCGTACTAACGACGCGAGAAAACGCGGGAGGCGAGGAATAGCCGAATTTAAAGACGCCAATCCAGGACTTGCCGTTTCCGGCTTTAACCTTCAACCACAAGCCAACGCCTTCCCTCCCATTCTGGGGGCGGGGAAAGTGAATGATCGGGTCACGAAATCTTCCTGTTCCAGGGAAGTCTCCGATCTCTTCGGCTTCATAATTGTGCGAAAGGCTAAGGTCAATATGGAGCATGAGCTCCCCTTGCAAGACGTTTTTTGTGCCAGGCTAAAGATTTGTAGAAACCCCATGTTGATTGAAGTCGCTTGGACAGGCAAGTCTGGACGAGTGGTAGCTCGGGCAAGCGGCTTGGCTTGCGGTAAGCCGCTGAGGATGCTACTTTTACATTTTCTTAGGCAGCCGACGCCCGCGTTGGCCGGGGACACGCATGGGTGTGGAGGCGGGCGGCGGTTGGCACGCGATCCTGAACGAATGATTTAGGGTGCGAATCACTATTCAAACTTTCAACGAAGATTTGCGTGACCTTGCACGAGCGGCCTGAACGGTGGCCGGTTCTTTTCGATGGCATTGATGGCAATGGCTGACCCAGCTTCCAACTCGAAACGCGTGAACGGCGGTGACAACGCGGCGCGCCCGGCGACATACTGGCGCGTCGAAGGGTCTTTGCTGGAGCTTGGAGCTTTGCGTCCAGTGGGGTTTTTTACGTGGAACGCGCAGAGTTTTGCGGAGCGGTGGGCGCGGCGGGCGGGATTTGCGTGGATGACGATGACCCGGCCGATCGATTATGCGGTCAACCGGACGCTGGCGACGAGGCTGCTGCACACGTTGCTGCGAGGCGTTAGCCGGGACCGGCTCGATTTGCTGGGCGAAGAGTATTTTCATTACGTGCTGAAGCCGCAGTTGCGGCGCGAGGCTGTCGAGAAGTTGCTGGACGCGGTGCAGAGCGGCGAGCGAATTGTGCTGGTGGGGCAACTGCTCGACCATATTCAACGGCCGCTGGCGCAGCATCTCGGCATTGCGTCGTTTATTTCCAACCAGATGGAGTTTCGCGAAGCGGAGGCGACCGGGCGTTTGCTCGATCCGATTGTGCGGCCGCGCGGGCCGTTTGCGTGGCTGACGAGCGGGGCGATCGACGGGCGCATTTCGCGGGAGAAATTGCTGAAGCAGCTTGGCTGGACGAAGAAGCCGGGCCAATTGGAGACGGCGGTACAGACGGCGGTGCGGCCGACGCCTCCGGCGAGCAAGTCCGTGACGCTGTTTGGCGAGGGCGTGCGCAGCGGGCCGCTGGCGGTGCGCGAGACGCTGGCGAACCGGCACATTTTGTTGATTGGCGTGACGGGATTTATCGGCAAGGTCTGGCTGGTGGATTTGTTGGAGAACGTGCCGAACATTGGGAAGATCACGCTGCTGATTCGGCGCAACCGGACGACATCGGCGCAGAAGCGCTTTCAGAAAATTATTGAGGAGTCGCCGGCGTTCGACACGCTGCAAGAAAAGTATGGGCGTGAGTTGGGCGCGGTGCTGGCGGACAAAGTCGAGGTAGTCGAAGGCGATGTGGGCGAGCCGGGGCTGGGGTTGGATGCGGCGACGCAGGCACGCTTGGCGAAGTCGCTGGATTTGGTGGTGAACAGTGCGGGGTTGACGGACTTTAATCCCGACTTGCGCGATGCGCTGTCTTCGAACGTGGATTCGACGCTGCATTTACTGGAGTTTTTGCGAAAGTGCGACCACGCGGGGTTGATGCATCTATCGACGTGTTATGTGGTGGGGATGCGCGACGGGCGAGTGACGGAAGAGTTGCAGAACAACTACAATCCGGCCCGCGATGCGGCGTTTGATGCGGAGAAAGAGATTGCTTCGCTGCGCGAGACGATTCGGCACGTCGAGGAGCGCACGGAGAGTCCGGAGTTGACGAAGGCGCTGCGGCGGCAGGCGCTCGGGCGGGGAGGCGATCCGTCGACGGTGCCTGCGACGGAGCTGGATGACGTGTTGAAGCGGAACCGGCTGCGCTGGGCGCGCAACCGTTTGGTGCGTATCGGGCTGCGGCGCGCGCAGTATTTGGGCTGGCCGAATACGTATACGTTTACAAAAAGTTTAGGCGAATCGATTCTGGCGCGGAGCAGCGGCGAGTTGCCGATTGCGATTGTGAGGCCGTCGATTGTGGAGAGTTCGGAGCGCTCGCCGTTTACCGGGTGGAATGAGGGGATCAATACTTCGGGGCCGCTTTCGTATTTGCTGGGGACGAATTTCCGGCAACTGCCTTCGAACGAGCGAAAGTGCCTCGATGTGATTCCGGTGGACATGGTGTGCCGCGGGATGACGTTGATCGCGGCGGCGGTGATTTCGCGGCGGCACGCGAGGATGTACCAGCTGGCGACTTCGGCGATAAATCCCGTGAACATGGGGCGGAGCATCGAGCTGACGGGCTTGGCGCATAGAAAACATTATCGAACGCAGCAGGGAATTGAGCATTGGCTCAAAGTGAAGTTCGAGACGATTCCGGTTTCGAAGCAGCGCTACGAGCGGTTGTCGATTCCGATGCAGAAGGCGGTTATTTCGCGGATTAATCGCGCGGCGGTGTCGATGCACATGAAGAAAGCGCCGCTGGCGAAGCAGGAGCGCGAGTTGATTCGCGCGGAAAAGCTGATTGAATTGTACGAGCCGTTTATTTTGCACAACGAACATGTGTTCGAATGCGAGAACGCAAGACTGCTTTCGGCGTCGCTTTCTGCGGAAGAAAAAGCGATCTTTGATTTTGCTCCCGAGTTGATTGATTGGTGGGACTACTGGATTAACGTGCACATTCCGGCGCTGCGCCGGTGGTGCTATCCGTTGATGGAGGGCCGGCCGCTTGAGGCGCGCGCGCCGCGCGAGCTGGATTGGTCTCCTGAAACTGCCCGGGCCGCTGTTGTGTCAAATTCTGCGACGCCGTCGGACCCACTATGGCGATCTTCGTAACCGGCACGACTGGATACTTGGGGAGTTATGTTGCCGCGGGATTGCTCAGCGAACACCGCGACCAGCTGAATCTTCTGGTGCGCGCAAAGAGCGAGGAAGAAGCGCGCGAGCGGCTGTGGACTTCTCTGCAACTCCACTTCGAATTTCGCGAGTTTTGCGAATATCTGGGCTCGCGCGTGCGGATTTTTCGCGGCGATTTAACGAGCGAGCGATTTGGGTTGAGCGATGACGAATACCACGCGCTAGTCGATACCACGGATTCGCTGATTCATTGCGCGGCTTCGCTGAACCGCAAATCGGAGCGGCAGTGCCTCAATGTCAATTTGCGCGGCGGACTCGAAGTGATCCAGTTGGCGCGGCGAGCGCAAAATCGAAACGGGCTGCGGCGCTACTCGCATGTGTCGACCGTAGCGGTCGCGGGCAAGCGCCGCAACGAAGTCGTGCAGGAAGACGCGGCGATTGATTGGGCGCGCTCGGACTACGATCCCTACGCGAGGACAAAAAAATTCGGCGAGCACATGTTGCACCAGTTGCTGGCCGATGTGCCGCTTACGATTTTTCGGCCTGCGATCGTTTTGGGCGACAGCCGGCGGCCGGAGACTTCGCAGTTCGACATGGTGCAGGCGTTCGATGCTCTTGTGCGGCTACCTGTTCTTCCGCTGCGCCCTCAGGATAAAATCGACATCGTGCCGGCAAATTACGTGAGCAAGGCGATTGTGACGATTCATCAGACGGCCGAGCCGGCGCACGGAATTTATCATTTGTCGTCGGGCACGGGCTCGCAGACGTACAAGGAATTGACCGACGCACTTGCGGAAGCGGGCGGTTGGCGGCGGCCTGCATACTGGCCCTCAATGGGCGGCACGTTTTCGGGCACGGTGAATTGGCTTTCGAACCGAAAGGGTTCCGTTGCTCACGGAGCATCACTCTTGAAAGTTTTCTGGCCTTATCTCGATTGGAACACGGTGTTCGATAATTCGCGCGTGGTGGCCGAGTTGGGGGAATCGCCGGCAAAGTTTTCGACCTATGCGTTTCCTTTACTGAAATTCAGCCGCCAGAACAAGTTTCGCTATCCGGCAAAGCCTTGGCCGAAAGCGGAAATGGGCGCCGGCACGCCGGAAAAAACCGCAGCCGCTGGGGGCGCTCGCGCATGACGGACTTTCTTCTCGTAGCCTGGGTCAGCGCGCTGATTGAGATCACTCGCTTCGGATGGATGTTTGGATTCGGGCAGCGCTGGACGCCAAAAGAAAAACTTAGGCTTCTCTTCGCGGGCTACAACGGAACGCGAAACACTGGCTCCGACGTGCGCGTGCAGGAAATGCTGCGGCAAGTGCGGCACGTACTTGGGGCTGACAATGTCGATTTCAGCGTGATGACGCAGAGTTTCAACCGCACGCGGGGGTATTTCGATGGAACGAAGCAGGTGTATCTGCCTGACGTGTTCCCGCCTTTCTTGTTCCGCGAAGTGCGGCAGAATCACGGCGTCATTGCGTGCGAAGGCTCGATGTTCAAAAGCAAGTTCGCCAACGCGCTGACGACCATGATGATCGGCTCGCTGGGGCTGGCTTCCGCGGAAAACAAGCTTTCGCTGGCCTATGGGGGAGAAGCGGGCCACATGGATCGCCTGGTCGAGCGAATGTGCGAGCGCTACGTGCACGATTCGCTAGTTATTACGCGCAATGAGGAATCGCAGAAACTGCTTACCTCCCTAGGAATTCCGACGGAGTTGGGGACAGATACGGCGTGGACCTTTGAGCCGCATCCTCCGGCTTATGCCCACAAGGTACTACGCGAAGCCGGTTGGGATGAGAAGACTCCCGTACTGGTGATGTGCCCGATCCATCCGTTCGTCTGGCCAGTGAAAGCCTCCATCGGAAAGTACCTGGCACGCGTTACCACCGGCGCGTACAAGGACAGCCAGTACCGCACGGTGTATTTTTTCCAGTCGGGCTCGGAAGTCGAAAAGAAGTACCAGCATTACATTTCGAGTTTTACGAACGCATTGAAATCGTTTCGCGAACGCCACAACGTTTTCCCGATTCTCGTGGCGATGGAGAGGCTGGACGCCGTCGCTTGCCGCGAAATTGAAAAGGCCTTGCCGGGTATTCCGGTATTTACCTCCGACGATTACAACATGTTCCAGCTCGTGAGTATTCTTCGCGCGTGCTCGTACATGGTTTCGTCGCGCTATCACGGCATTGTGACGTGCATGCCGAGCCTGGTGGCTTCCGCAGGCGTCACGATGGACGAGCGCATACGAAATCTCATGCGCGAGCGCGGGCATCAGCATCTTTTGCTGACCGTGGATGATCCCGACCTTGAGCCCAAGCTGATTAAAATGATGGACACGCTGGTGGCGGAAGCCGATTCCGTGCGCGACGGTATTGGAAAAACGGTCGTGCGCAACCTCAAAGTTATGGCGCGCATGGGAACGTTTCTGGAAGACGCAATGCGCCGCACGTATCCGGAGTTTCCGCTTCGTTCCGGCGTTCTTTCCTGGGAAGACTATCTGCCGCCTCTGAACGACACGCTGGTTCAGTTGGCTGAACGCTATGATTCGTCTCCCGCCGTGCCGCAACATTCTGTTGCCGGAACTGCTGCGCGGTGATGACCACCACACCTGCCATGCCGAATTTTCTCGAGGACATTTTCGCGCAACTGAAGAAGGCCGATAGCCGCGTGGTGCTGCGCGAGATTCGCGGAGAAGAGTTCGTCAGCGTATCGGGAAGAGAATTGTTGGAGCAAGTGCAACGCGTGCGAGCGCATCTGCGGCGCACCGGACTTCAACCAGGCGAGCGTTGCGCGCTCCTCGCGCCAAACTCCGCCCGCTGGGTGGCGTTCAATCTCGCGTTACTCGCCGAAGGTATTGTCGTCGTCCCACTGTACGCGCGGCAGGCCCCGGCCGAATTGGCCGCGATGATGCGCGACTGCACGCCGCAATTTCTCTTCACCAGTGATGCAGCGCTGGGCGAAGCGGTGGCCAAGGCTTTGCCGCCGCAATGGTCGAGCGCGCGAAGGCTGGTCCTCTTTGAGGAGGTCCTGCATGAGACTGGCTCGGACGCGCCGCTTCCCGACGAGCCGAACCCCCGTTCGAACGCTGGTCTCGCAACCATCATCTACACATCAGGCACATCCGGAGAACCCAAGGGCGTCTGCTTGAATTTCGGCAACGTGACGCACATGCTGGGCTGCACGCGCGAGCGGCTCGAGTTGTTGATGGGAGCAGCACAGGAACCCGACCGCGTTTTCCACTACGGGCCGTTCAGTTTCGCGGCGTCCTGGATTCTTTTGCTAACGTGTCTTTCCCGTGAGAGTGTTCTGACGTTGTCCACGGATCTGACCAAACTTGCCGACGAAATTCGCCTGGCGTCGCCGCACTATTTCTTGAATGTGCCGACGCTCCTCGAACGCGTGCGACGCGGCGTAGAAGAGGCCATAGCGAAGAGAGCCGCGCCCATCCGGTCGCTCTACGACAGATCGCGCGATGCGTGGATGCGGAAACACGTAGGCCGGGGGCGCGCCACTGACGCCTTCTGGCTGGGTCTCGGGCGCAGATTTATTTTCAGCAAAATCAAGGAACGCTTCGGCCCGAATATCCGCGCGCTGATTTGCGGATCGGCGCCTCTTGCGCCGGAAACGCAGCAGTTCTTTCTCATGCTTGGCATTCCCGTGCTGCAGGCTTACGGCCTTACGGAAACGACGGCCATCTGCACGCTCGATGACCCTCGTGTCCCTGTGGAACCAGGCTATGTGGGCACGGCCGTCAACGGTATCGAAATGAAAGTCGGCGAAAACGAAGAAATTATCGTGCGCGGCCCAAATATTTTTCCCGGCTATTGGAACCGGCCTGAAGAAACTTCACGCGTTTTGCAGGATGGTTGGTTCCACTCCGGAGATCAAGGAGAAGTGAATGTTCGCGGCAACTGGCGCATCATCGGACGAATCAAGAATCTGATTGTGCTGAATTCGGGCCACAAAATTACTCCGGAGCCCATCGAAGAGAAGCTGGCTCTCTTGCTTCCCGGCGCGCAGCAGATTGTTGTGATTGGAAATGGCCGTGGATTTCTTTGCGCGCTCATCACGGGTCCGGTCGAACGCAGCGCCGTACAATCGGCCCTCGACGCGGTGAATGCCGAGCTTCCGCACTACCGCCAAATACGCAATTTCGCTCTGCTCGCCGAAAATCTCACGCCCGAAAATGGACTCTTGACCGTGATGGGCAAGTTGCGCCGCGACGCCATCAACGCACGCTTCGCCACCGAAATCAGCGCCATGTACACGGAAGCGCTGGAAAGCAAAGCAGCCGCCGGGAGCAAATCGTGAAATCGTTCACCGGCAAGGCCCTGCGCTGGGAATGGCGAGAGGGCGTCATTGAGTTGACGCTCGACCACGCGCCCGCCAACGAAATTGGCCTTGCAATGCTGGAAGACCTGGAACGCTTTGTGGCTGCGATGGTTTCTCTCGCGCCAGACACGGCCGCCTGTATCCTCCACAGTGAACGCAAACACGGCTTTTCCGCCGGCGCGGATCTGCGCGAGCTTTATCATGCGGCCGCGAAGTTTTCTGAGAAGGAACGTGTCTCTGGCGTGCGCAATTTCCTGGAGCGCATTCACGCCGCCTTCAACGCGATCGATGCCGCTCCGTTTACGACGATTGCCGCCGTCCATGGTGTATGTTTCGGCGGCGGCTTCGAACTCGCGCTTGCCTGCGACATTATCGTGGCCGACAAGATGGCGCGATTTGCGTTTCCCGAACTGCGCCTCGGCCTGATTCCGGGATTCGGCGGCATTCCGCGCCTGAAGCGGGATCTGGGAAACGCATTTATCCGCGATCTCCTTTTGACCGGGCGCAGCGTCAACGCCGCGCGTGCGCAATCCGTGGGGCTGGTCGCGCAACTCGCGGCAGAAGGTGAGGCGCTTCGTATCGCGCGAGCCACCGCCGCGCAAGTTGTGAAGTTTGACGCCGTCACTCGCGCCGCTGCAAAAAAGTTCATCAAGCCCATACCGCAGGAAGATCTGCGCCGTGAAATCGACATTTTTTGCGAACTCTTCGCTCGCCCCGCGGTCATGGCCGCGCTCAAGAAGTTCGTCGAATCCACCGACGCGATGCCGTATCTGCCTTAGAGCGGCGGCCGAATTATCGGCCCAATGTGTTGAACCACGATTTTCTTTCTTCCTCGGGAAAATGGTAAATTTAAGCTTCCATGCGCACACTTGAGCAGACTACCCAGGAAGTTCTCGATCTGGCGTCAAAGCATTTCAACGTGCCGGCGGGCTCACTCGCTCCGGAAGATGATTTTTTCAAGAAGCTTGGCATTGACAGCCTGCAGACTCTGGAAATGCTGAGTCGTCTCGAAAATCACTTCGGCATCGAGCTCCCGGATTATGAAGTGCAGGGCGTAAGCGATTTCCGCACGCTCGCTTCGCGAATTCAGTCTCGCCTGTAATGCTGGACCTCTCCCAATATCAATCCATCGGCGCAGCACTGAAGGATGCGCTGGAAAAGTATTCAGACGAAGTGTGTTTGATCGAAGCCGACCGCGAACGGGAGAAAGCGCGGCTGACTTATCGCGAGTTCAAAGATCTTGCGCACCCGCTCGCGAAAGCGCTCCAGGACGGTGGCTTTTCCGCAGACGATCGAGCCAGCATCATCATGACGAATCAGTCCAAGTGGCTGATTTCCGCTTACGCGGTTTTTTATGCGGGCGGCGTCCTGGTTCCCCTTGATTACAAACTCACGCCGGACGAGCAGTGGCAATTGCTGAAGCATTCCGGTGCAAAGGTCCTGATCACCGAATATCCCATCTGGCGCCAATTGAGCGTAGCTGCTGGCCGCGCCGCGGCAACGAATGTGAGTACCGTGCTCGTGACCGAAGTGCCCAAGAACGCTGATCTCGCCGGCGCTCAGCGCTGGGAAGAATTTCATGGCAGCGGCGAACCTGCCTTCGTTCCGCGCACCCGCAAAGATGTGGCGTGCATCGTCTATTCTTCCGGCACCGGCGGCCGCCCCAAGGGCTGCATGATGACGCACGAAAATTATCTCGAACAATGCGTCGCACTCACTTCGATTTACCCGTTTTGGCCGGGAGTGCGTTATCTCAGTATTTTGCCCACGAACCATGCCATCGACTTCATGGTGGGTTTCTTCGGCCCGTTCACCTGTGGCGCAGCGGTCGTACATTTGCGCACGCTGCGCCCGGAATACGTCCGCGAAGCGTTTTCAAAATACAAGATCACCTATGTCAGCCTCGTTCCGCTTGTGCTGAAAAATCTTCAAAAAGGCTTGCAGGCGCGCTTCGACGAACTCCCGTCCGGCAAACGTAAGGTGTTTAACGCGATGGTTGCCGTCAACAAAGCGCTCACAAAAAGCCGGCCGCGGCTCGGCCTAAGCCGCCGCCTGTTGAAACAGGTCCACGAGCCTTTCGGTGGAGAACTTCGCACCATCATCGTCGGCGGCGCCTTCACCGAGCCGCAAACGCTGCAGTTTTTCTACGATCTCGGCATCCCCGTCGCCAACGGCTACGGCCTGACGGAAGCGGGCACCGCAATCACAGTGAATGACCTGCGTCCCTTTCGCGCGGATACCGTCGGCAAACCTCTGCCAGGAATGGAAGTTCGCATCATCCATCCCAGCGCCGACGGAATCGGCGAAGTCTCTGTCCGCAGCAAAACCATAATGTCCGGTTATTTGAACGAGCCGGAGCTTACCGCCGAGGCCATCGCCGATGGATGGCTTATGACCGGCGATCTCGGCCGTTTTGATAACACCGGCCATTTGCAACTCTTCGGGCGCAAGAAAAATATGATCGTCACCGAAGAAGGCAAAAACATCTATCCCGAAGACATCGAGACCGTTTTCGAAAGTCTCCCCGTCAAGGAATTCTGCGTCTTCGCCGTCAACTACATCTGGCCTCAGCGCTCCATGGTCGGTGAACAGCTGCTGCTTGCGCTCCACCTCGAGCCCGGCCAAACTTACACGGAAGAGCTTCGCCGCGATATTTCCGCGCGCAACAGCAAACTCTTGAATTACAAGCGCATTCATGGCGTGGTTTTGTTGAACGAAGATTTTCCACGCACAGCTTCACTCAAGATTAAGAGAAACTCTCTAGCAGAACAGCTTGCAAAGCTCGACCGCGCCACTGCGTTTCAGCCGTTGTAAGGCGGAGCGGGCGGGGATATTCGCGTGAGGGCTTCTCGTTAGGAACAGGCCGGCTTTGAAAAACCATTTCTTCGCCATCGTCAATCCAGCCGCGGGTGGCGGCCGCTCGGCTAAACTGGCCGGGCCGGCCCTTGCTGGCCTGCGTGAGAAAGGACTGAAGATCGACGTAGTGGCTTCCACCGGCCCCGGCCACGCCGTCGAACTCGCACGCGAAGCGTATGAACAGGGCTATCGGCACTTCATCGCCGTCGGCGGCGACGGCACCGCTCACGAAATCATCAACGGCGTTTATGAACGCGCCCGAGGCAAAGAGCGCATCGCTCTCGGCTTCTTGCCTCTTGGAACGGGCAATTCGTTTCTCCGCGATTTTACAAAGGAGGGCGCGAACGCTTCTTTGCAAGCCCTGATCGAAGGCCGCACCCGTGCTGTCGATCTGGTTCGGCTCACGCATGCCAAGGGTGACGTCTATTCGTTCAACCTTCTTAGCCTGGGTTTTACGGCGGATGTGGGCGCTCTGACCAATCGCTATTTCAAGCCTTTCGGCTATCTCGGTTATCTGCTGGGAGTTTTCGTTCGTGTCGTGCAGTTGCGGCGGCGTGCGTTTCGGCTGCGTTGCGACGATGACAAAGATTGGGACGAGAGTCGCTGCCTTTTTCTCACCTTCAACAACAGCAAATTCACCGGCGGCACGATGCTCATCGCTCCTCAAGCCGATCCCACGGACGGCCTGATCGAATTTGTCCGCTGGGGGCCCATCGGACGCCTTGGGTTGCTGCGCATGCTCCCAAAGCTTTACGACGGCACGCACATCGAACATCCCCTTGCTTCGCGCCGCGCTGTCCGCCACGTCGAATTTGGCTTGAAAGTCCCCGTCGATGTCCTCATCGATGGAGAAATTGCCGCACTCGAGTGCGTCTCCCTCGACGTAATTCCTTCCGCCGTGGACATCTACATATGAAGCGCGCACTGCCGGCTTTGCGCAGCGCATTTCTCTGGATTCTTAGCGGCTTGCATTTTTTCGTCGTTGCACCCGCGCTCGTCTTTCTGGGAATTTTTCTGGACCCGCGCAAGCACGACTGGCTTCAGCGCAGCTTCTGCCGCCGCATCGCACTATTTTCCGGCGCCCGCGTGGAAGTCATCCGCTCTCCCGGCTTCGATCCCCATCGCACCTGCTTCTTCATGGTGAACCACGTCAATCTGTTTGATCCGTTCATGCTCTACTGCGCCATCCCGCAATACGTCCGCGGCTGGGAACTCGAATCCCACTTCAAAATCCCCGCGTACGGCTGGCTCATGAAGCGCTTCGGCAACGTTCCCGTCCCCGACGTCCGCCGACCTTCCGATCTCAAGCGCATGTGGCGCCTCACGCAGGACGCCATCGATGGCGGCACCAGCCTCATCATTTTTCCTGAAGCCAAGCGCACCCGCGACGGTCACGTCGATGGATTTGAAGAGGGCGGCTTCCGCGTGGCGCAACAGCTTGGCATTCCCATCATTCCCATCAGCCTGGTCGGCTCGATCAAGCACCATCGCACCGGCCACTGGATGCTCTGGCCCGCGACTGTCACGGTTCATCTCCATGACCTCATCGAAACAAAGGGAATGACGAAGCAGGAGGTGCCTGCGCTGTCCAAGCGCGTTCACGACATCATCTCCGCGCCTGTGGAAGCAAGTCTGGATAAGTCGCCGGTGTAACTCCAAAATCGGCGGCTGCTGCTATCGAGACATCCAGCGCACGGTTTTGTCTGACGGAACTTAGGAAGGAAGCTTGATGCCAGGAATCGTGCGGCCCGCTCTCGTCTCCTGCCACGTAAACACGATGCGATCAATGACCGTGATCGTGGAAACCACTGCAATAACCCAAAGCACAGCGCCCATCCGCGTCGTAATGCCGCCAATAATCAGCAAAACGAGCCGCTCCGGCCGCTCCATAAATCCGACTTTGCAAAGAGGAATGAGCGACTCCGCGCGCGCCCGAGCATAGCTCACCATCACCGAACCCGCCGTTGCCACCGCTGCAAGCACCACATAAGGTGTGCGACCGCTCACCGAGTAATACACCAGCAGGCCCATATACAGCGCCATGTCCGCGTACCGGTCGAGCGTCGAATCGTAGAACGCTCCAAACGCCGTCACGCGATTCTGACGCCGCGCCACCTGCCCATCCAAGATGTCCAAGAACCCCGCAAAGAAAATAATCAGCGCCGCGATGCGAAAATGTCCCAGCGCGAAATTTGCCGCCGCCACGAAATTCACCACCAGGCCGAGAAAGGTCAGAAAATTCGGATTGACGCCTGTCGCCGCCAACACCCCGACGATCTTGTCGAGCAGCCACTTGCTTCCGGTTCCTATTGCGCCTGTAAAAGTAGCCATTCTTTTGCTGCGAGCAATCGCTTATTTGATTTTTTCCGCGCCCCTGCGGAATCGTACAATAGCCTTGCTGCTGTCCGCAAACAAGTGCGCCAATTTGGGTTGGCTTTCTTTGCTTGTCAGGGTGCTTTCTGCTTGACCCTTTGCGGCTCACAGCATACATTCACTTTACTTCATTCGCATTGTGCGCGCGAATCTATGGACAACCATCTCTCACGCCGCGGGTTTCTGTCACAAAGTGTAACGGGGATTTCGGCCGCTTGGGTTGCGGCGCATTGGCCCGCCATGCTTTCCGCTTCCGCCCATGCGCGGGCGGCCGCCCAATCTCCTTCGGCCGCCAAGTTTGAATTTTTTTCCGCTGAGCAAGCTGCCGAGATCGACGCGATTGCCTCGCGCATCATTCCCACCAGCGATACTCCCGGCGCGCATGAAGCCGGCGTCGTCTTTTTCATTGACCGCGCTCTCGTTACTTTCGCTAAAGACAACCGGAAGCTGTACACCGATGGTCTGCCGGCAGTGCAGTCCAGAGTCCGCGAAATGTTCCCAGCCGTCGCAAAGTTTTCCGCCGCCACTCCCGAGCAACAGGATCAAGTCCTGGAATCCTTGGACGAGCAATCTGCCAAGGATTCAAGAAACCCGTTCCGTGCAAGTGCCGGGGCTCAATCCTTCTTCGAAACGCTTCGCGTGCACACCATTTCCGGCTTCCTCATCGATCCTGACTCCGACAAGCGCGGCAATCGCGACGGCGCCGGTTGGAAAGTCATCGGCCGTGATCGCGAGCACATGTTCATGCCGCCGTTCGGTTACTACGACAAAGACTATCCAGGCTGGCAGCAGGATCCTCAAGCCCCGGACAAACCCAAATCATGACGCCTCCTGAGACGCCCAAATACAAAACAACCGACGAAGTCGACTTCGTCGTCATCGGTTCCGGCGCCGCTGGCGGCATTGTCGCCAAAGAACTGTCCGAAAATGGCTTCCGCGTCGTCGTTCTTGAGCAAGGACCATATCTCACGGAAAAAGATTTCATTCACGACGAAATCGAGGTTCTCAACCGGGATTTTCTGACCAATCATCCCGACCTCCAGCCCAATACCTTTCGCAAGACGCCCGACGAAAAAGCCAAACCGCAGCGCACCATTGCTTACGGCCGTCTCGTCGGTGGCACCAGCACGCACTTCACGGCGAATTTCTGGCGCTTCCACGAAATCGATTTCAAGGAGCACAGCAAAGTCGGTGACGTCCCCGGCGCGGCCCTCGCGGATTGGCCCATCAGCTACGCTGACCTCGAGCCGTACTACACCAAGGTCGAATGGGAAATCGGCGTATCCGGCCAGGCCGGTGCCAGCCCGTTCGATCCCCCGCGCTCCAAGCCTTATCCCATGCCACCGTTGCCAGTGAAATCCAGCGGAGTGATTTTCGAGCGCGCCGCCCGCAAACTCGGTTGGCATCCTTTCCCCGCGCCGATGGCGATTCTTTCGCAGCCACGCCCGGGCCGTAGCGCCTGCATCAACTGCGGTTTCTGCCTCGCGTTTGCCTGCGAAGTTGGCGCGAAATCCAGTTCGCTCGCCACCGCCATTCGCATGGCCGAAAAAACCGGTCGTTGCGAAATCCGTCCGAATTCCTACGTTCATCGCATCGAGATGGACTCCAACGGCCGCGCCACCGGCGCCATTTATTTCGACGAGAAGCGCCAGGTCCAGCGCCAGAAAGCCAAAGCCGTCGTCGTCTGTGCCAATGGCGCGGAGACGCCGCGCCTGCTTCTTCTCTCCGCCAATAAACAATTTCCCGATGGCCTCGCCAACAGCAGCGGCAAAGTCGGCAAGCATCTCATGTTCAACAGCGGCGCCATGTCCCTCGGCGTGTTCGAACATCCCCTCAACGACTACAAAGGTTTCGCCGTCAGCCGCATCCTCCACGACTTCTACGAACTCGATCCCGACAAAGTCGGTTTCCACGGCGGGGGCGGGCTCGACGCCCGTTTCGATATGACGCCCATCAGCTTCGCCTTCGGCGGTCTTCCGCCAGGCTCACCCCGTTGGGGCAAGGGCTTCAAGGATGTTCTGAGCAATAACTTCGCTCGCACCGTGGAAATTTTTTGCCACGGCACATCGCTTCCCGTCGAGAACAACAGCTTCTCGCTTGATCCCGATTTGAAAGACGCCTGGGCCCTCCCCGCGCTGCGCATGACCTACAAGGATCATCCCGACGACGTCAAATTGAGCAACTGGCTGAATCTCCGCGCCGCCGAACTTCTCCAAGCTGCCGGCGCACAAAAACAATGGTCCTTCCCCGCTGGCGAGCAGGAATTCACCGTCCACCTTCTCGGCACCTGCCGCATGGGCAACGACCCAAAAACGTCCGTCATCAATTCCGATCATCAGACGCACGACGTAAAGAATCTTTTCCTCTGCGATGGCAGCAGCCTGGTCACCTCCGGTCGCGGTCAACCCACCATGACCATCGAGGCACTCGCCTTCCGCGCCTCCGACCGCATCCGCGCTCTCGCCAAACGCGGCGATCTCTCCTAGGCCGTGGCGGCGCTGCCATTCGTTACACCCGCGCGTGCAAAGTCCGCTTTCTGCTACAATTTTCTTCGCAAAATTAAGCCACAGGGGGCTAGGGGATGAGTTTGAACCGACGCAACAAAATATTTGTCGTGTGCGCATTGGCGCTGGGCACAGGCTTAGCCATCGCCGGCGCAAAGGCGCAATCCAATGCACCGCAATCTCCCGCTCATCCCAAACTCGCCGAAGAAGAGTTCAAGAATATCCAGGCACTGAAGGGAGTCCCGGCAGATCTCGTACGCCCCTCCATGCAATTCATCACCGCCTCTCTCGGCGTCGAATGCGAGTATTGCCACGTTCGCGGCGACAAAGGCCTCGAATTCGATAAAGACGACAAAAAGACGAAAGTCACCGCGCGCAAAATGATGCAGATGATGTTCGCCATCAACAAAGACAATTTCGAAGGCAAACGCGAAGTCACCTGCTACTCCTGCCATCGCGGCGCAGCCGATCCTGTCGCTACTCCCCTCGTGGCCACCGAAGATCCCAAGCCTGAACCCGAGCCCTCCAAAGCTCCCGGCGAAGCGAAGCCTGTTTTGCCGCCAGCCGACCAACTGCTCGATAAATATCTTTCAGCCATCGGTGGCGCAGCCGCTTGGCAAAAAGTCACCAGCCGCGTCGAAAAAGGAAAAATCGACGCCAACGGCCATCAGCTTCCTATCGAGGTCAATGCGAAAGCTCCCGACAAGCGCATTTCCGTCATGCGTATGCCCAACGGCCTTAGCATCACGGCCTTCGACGGCAAGCAGGGTTGGTTGAGGAACGCAGGAGGTATCCACATGATGTCCGCCGCCGAAAACGACGCCGTCCGCATCGACTCCGATTTCTATTTCGCCTCCCACGTCAAATCGCTTTTCCAGAAATTCACCGTCGTTCCCGGCGAAAAAATCGACGGCCACGACACCTACCTCGTCTTCGGCCGCAATGAAGGCCAGCCGCCCCTCCGCCTGTACTTCGATCAGCAATCCGGCCTGCTGCTTCGCATCGTCCGCTACGCCGAAACCGCCCTCGGCCGCATGCCCACGCAAATCGACTATTCCGATTACCGCGACGCCGACGGCGTAAAAATCCCCTATCGCTGGACCCTCGCCCGCCCCGGCAACCGCTTCACCATCCAAATCGATGACGTGAAGCAGAACGTCCCCGTTGACGACGGCATGTTCACCGCTCCCCTGCCGCCTCCACCTCCACCCGACAAAAAGCCCTAAACGGAATAAGAGGCACGCGCCTTGCGGCCCGCGCCTCCCGTCCTTCTGCTGCTCAGTCTTCTTCTAGCATCCAGTGCAGCAATCACAACAATCGGCGGAATCGCAGCACGTGCAGCCGCAGCACGATGTGTTTGCCGCCTTTGCCGCTCCTGCGAACCCGAACGCGATCACCGCTACCAACAGAATTGCTCTAATGGTCTTCATGATTTTTCTCCTATTCATCAAGAACGAGTTTTTGTGAACCGATGGCATTGCCATCAGCGCGAGAATCCAGCGAGGCGACTCGTGGTTATTTCTAAATGCGAAGGAGTTGGGTTTCGAGGAGAGTATCTCTGCCGCTATGAGAGATCGATGGAACAAATTCGGAACGGCCAGAAAAGCGAGCGACCCCGAAATGAAAATCGGCCGACAGCGCAAGATCTCGTATGGTGACGGTTTTAAGCCCCATGGTATTCGGCTTCTGAATGACAGTTACCTCAAGGGGACAACACGACCCAGGAGCTTCGGAAACGGGCTTCCTGCCGTTTGGCGGCACTGAGGAATTGTCACCAGTGTGGTGGCAGTTTGGCACGTCTTCCAGTAGGGCAGTCTCACTGCGTGGAGTTGCATTCTTCTCGCTTGAGGCTGTATCGCCAATTCTTGGGGAGCTCGCGGGGGCCGTCTGAGTGCAGCCCATGACGCACACCAGGTCGGCCATCCAGAGTGAGACCGCCACGGCCAGTACCGCCTTCATGGTATGTAGAGTTAAGCGCATGCCTCGAGCAATCGGCAGTCTCAGCATCAGCTCATTTCTAATTCCAGACTGTGAAGGACGTCACTTCTCACTGTGACTCTAATCACGCTGAGCCGGAACACCTCGCCCGCCCCGGCAACCGCTTCACCGTCCCAATGGACCAAGTCCTACACAACGTCCCTGTCGACGTCGCCAAATTCGCGCCTCCGCCCCCTCTCGCAAGTTTGCATTGTTTCCGTTAACAGCGATGGCGGCCAATGATCTAAACGGGACACTTCTGGGTGCAGCCGACTGTTCAGAATCTTCAAACAGTAGTGGGGAAGGAAGCCGCGAGACGAAGCTGGCGTAGCATGGACCGCTTTTTCTCTTGGTGAGCTTGCATGCGCTTGAGAATGTCGGCAAGAACACAGACACTTGTCACCGCGTACGGTCCTTTATTGAGCATTACGCATTCGGCGCGCTCCCCCATGGCGGCGTCCGTGATTTCCGAGCGAGAAGGTATCCCTTTTTTGGCCAATGTTTCGAGTACTTGTGTGGCCCAAATTACGGGAGCGTGAGCAGCTTCGCAAATCCAAAGGATTTCCTCCTGGACCTCTGCTAGCCGCTGATAGCCACATTCCACCGCAAGGTCGCCCCGGGCAATCATTATTCCGAGGGATCGCGTGCGCATGGCGGCGAGAATGAGTTTGGGCAGATTGTCGAAGCCTTTGCGAGTTTCAATCTTGAGAATCAAGCCTAGATGCTGCCCGCCGAGTTCTTCCAGTCGCTCAAGAAGTTGGCGAACGTCCGACTCCGTGCGCACGAAGGAATAGCCGACAAGGTCCGCGTGTTGCACGATGAACTTCAATGCTTCGAGGTCATCGGTCGTGAGCGCCGGTATGTCGATGCGCGTCTCGGGGAGGTTGATGCCTTTTTCGGCGCCGAGTCTCTCTCCTTGCGGACGAGCTTGCGTGACTTCCACGGAGACGGAATCCGCGTTCACAGCATGGATAACGCCCCCAATTTTCCCGTCGTCAAACCAAATGGGCTCGCTGGGCTTGGCGTGATCGAGCATTTGTGGCAGCGAGACGCCAATCTGGGCGGGCGCGATAAGCTCTCCCGTCTTGCCGTACGTGCTCGGCCTTCCGAGTGTGGCCGCCCTGGACAGGATGAGCGTGTCGCCTGGCTTCAGGAGCAGCGTCTGAGGAAGCGCGGGAAGTTTACCTATGCAAGTTTGTGCGTTTTTCCGAACGCCACGCGCCCCTGATTTTACACGGCTCACGGCGCAGAGTTGGAGCCCTGGCATGAAATAAATCGTCTGCTTCGCCTCGGCCCAACAACTTCTGCCCAGAACATGAGAGACGCGTAGCATGCGCTGCGCTTTGCGGGCATCGCGAAGTCGGATTTTATCCCCGGGCCGGAGTTTCTTGAGAAAGCTGGCTGAGAGTGGAAGGCAAGCTGCCGCGGCACCGGGAGCCGGCTCCGGATTTTCGTTTGGCGTCAGCCAGATGCGCGCGGCACTAACAACGCGGCCGTAGACGTCACGCTTGGGTCTGCATTTGATTACCGAGGGGCCCGGCTCGATTGGGCCGGTACGCAACTTGGGTCCGGCGACATCCATCAAGATGCTACAGTTACGACCGGTCTCTTTCCGAGCTTTCTGGAGATTGCGAATCATCCCCAGCCAGGCTTCCGGACCGTCGTGGGCACAGTTGATGCGCATACAATCCATGCCACTCCGGACGAGATCGCGCACGAGTTCGTATTCCGTGGCCGCCTCTGACGACATGGTGACCATGATGCGTACTTTTCTGCCGGCTGGAGCTGGACCGAGAAGGGCGTCGGTGTTGGTTTCCAGCAACTCCGTTCCCTCGCCGATCTCGACCGCGGGCTCCTCGGGGCATCGGAGTGAGTCGTTGGTGCCCATCAAGGCATTCACCACGCGGTGCACGGTCTGAACGGCGCTGAAGACGTGACTCTCCGTCCGCCCCAGTGAGGAAAGACCTAGAAGGGCTAGCTGGGATTGCAATTGACGGACATCATGACGGCGTAGCGCAAGATAGTGCGCAAGATTTCGGGCGCTCCGGCTATGCGCTTCGTGAAGGGCCAACGGGCGTTTGAGCAGTGAAGATTCCAGTTCGAGCATGTCCGAACAAAGCATCGCCAGCTCAGCGGAGAGTTGTTCGAGCAGAGGTTTATCTAATATGCGCATGAAGGGCGAACACCAGTGCGGGTCACGAAAGCGAGAGCGCCGATGATCCTACGCTGCCCATGTTACTCCTGCATGAAAGCAGGTACGCGGAATATGGGAGCGAATGCATCTTGACGTCGCTTACCGCTATCGCTTGCGCTAGGATGCCAGGCGCAATCAACAGACAACCTACGCATAGGAGCAAGATGGGTGCCCTCACGATTCCCGTGCATTCCGGCGAGTTGCCGCTATTCGTTACGGCCCCCGAGCAGAGTGCGCCTTGGCCCGGTGTCGTCGTGCTGCATGACGTTGCTGGCATGTCCGAGGACCTCCGCAACCAGACACGCTGGCTAGCCAAGGGAGGATTCCTGGCAGCGGCCCCGAACCTGCTCTTTCGCGGCGGAAAGATGAAGTGTCTGTTTGCCCTCGCGCGAGACCTCACGGCACGGCGCGGTCAAACATACGACGACGTGGAAGCTGTGCGCGCATGGCTGATTCAGCAGCCGGGGTGCAACGGCAAGATTGGTGTGATCGGGTTTTGCATGGGAGGCGGGTTCGCACTACTGCTCGCTCCGGATCATGGATTCGGAGCAGCCAGCGTGAATTACGGCGGCAAGTTGCCACCGGATGCCGAGGCCTTTCTAGCGCGGGCATGCCCTATTGTCGCGAGCTTTGGAGCCAAGGACCGGTGGACCCGTGGCGTGGCGCAGCAGCTTGAGCAAGTGCTCACCGCGGCTGATATCGCTCACGACGTGAAAGAGTATCCGGAAGCGGGGCATTCGTTTCTTAACAACCACGGCACGTGGTGGTTCAACGCACTGCGAGTGATTCAGATTGGGTATCACGAACCGTCTGCGGAAGATGCGCGGAATAGGATCATCAGCTTTTTTCAACACCACCTGCGCAGTTAGGATGAGCAGGACTCACCATGGCTAAGTCAAAAGGCCATATGACAATAACCGACGTCTTGAAAGGCGCGTGGAGCACAATGGAGCGGTTGTGCCGCATCCCTGCGGTTTTCAGCGTGCGGGTTTTGACTCTTCCGTGGGAACCCGAACTAAGCTTCCCGGAATTTCACTCCAACGTCTTACCCTACCAATCGCCGATCCCGCCTCGCTCCTCCTGCGCCTTCGCTACGCACAGCGACGCGTGCAATCCCTTTCCGCTCATGGGCTTACTTCACGATCCTCTGGATACCCCGGGGGGGGTCTGAAACAATTCCCATCCACGCCTCGTCTCTTATGCAAGAATCGGCCTGCGAGTGAACCCCGTCCCTGCCGGGCCGGCGCGCATCTTCTGCGAGGTGTTCGATGATCACCCTTTGGCAAGACCTTCGGTACGGCCTTCGCGTTCTGGCAAAATCGCCGAGTTTTACTCTCGTCTCGATCCTCACCCTCGCTCTCGGCATCGGCGCAAACACCGCCATCTTCAGCGTCGTCTATGGCGTTCTCCTTCGCCCCCTGCCATTTCCCGAACCGGACCGCATCGTCCAGCTCGCCGAAACCTATAAACAGGCCACCGACGAGATGGACCTCGATTCCCGCGAGTGGAAGCGCCTCCAGGACTACAGCAAACCCTTCGAGTACATGGCCGCGTACACTTCCGTCGGCTACAACCTCGCCGCCGGAACCGGCGCCGAGCATCTGCGCGGCATGCCCGTCTCGTCGCGCTATTTCAGCGTCCTCGGCGTCCGGCCTCTGTTCGGCCGGGATTTCACGGAAGAAGATGGCAACGCCGGCGGCCAGCGCGTCGCCATCATCAGTTATGGTCTGTGGAGCCGCCGCTTTGCAGCCGACCCCGCGCAGATCGGCCAAAAAATCCTGCTGAACGGCGACCCGTACACGCTCATCGGCGTAATGCCGCGCAGCTTTTCTCCCGTCGCTGTGGCAACCGATCTCCCGAACAGCGGAGCTGCGGACGTTTGGACTCCACTGGCGCTCGTTGCCAACACCGCCGGAAGCGGAGAAAACATCGGCGTCCTCGCCCGCCTCAAGCACGGCATCACCCCCGCACAACTTAACGCGCAGATGGAAATCGTCACGCAGGATTTTCGCCGCGAATTTCCCGGCGTCGTTGGCAAGGATCTGGTCATCAGCTTCGCGCCGTACCAGAAAATGATCGGCCTTGACGTGCGTCCCTACCTGCTCGTGCTGCTCGGCGCGATCGGATTTGTCCTTCTCATCGCCTGCGCCAACGTCGCCAACTTGTTTCTTGCGCGCAGCGGTTTGCGCGGCCGCGAAATCGCCGTGCGCGTCGCCATGGGCGCATCCCGGGGGCGCTTGTTCCAGCAATTGCTCACCGAGAGCATGCTCATCGCGCTCGCCGGCGGCGCCGTCGGCTTGTTTGTCGCTTACCTCGGGCTTGGTTCGTTGCTCGCCGTCGCGCCCGCGGAATTACCGCGTGCTTCCGAGGTGCATCTCGACGGCTGGGTCTTCGCGTTCACGTTTGGCGTCTCGCTATTAACAGGCGTTCTTTTCGGCCTCGCTCCGGCTCTCGAAGCGCGCCGTGCGGGCATCAACGAAGCCCTCAAGGAAGGCGCCGGACGCGCCAGCGCTTCCGGCGGCCGTGCGCGTCTTCGCAAGCTGCTCATCGTCGGCGAATTCGCCGTTTCTCTGGTGCTGCTCACTGGCGCGGGCCTGATGATCGCCACCTTTTCAAAACTGGTGCACAGTGATCCCGGTTTCAACCCGCGCAGCATGCTTTCCGTGCAGTTCTGGCTGATTGGCTCGAAATACGATTCCACCGCCCAGATCGAAAACTTCAACCGCGTCCTCGTTCAGAAGCTCACTTCCCTCCCCGGAGTCGAATCCGCGTCGATTGTCGCCGCGGGCCTGCCGCTCGAACGCGGCGGCAACAACGGCGTCCGCCTCTCCGATTCTTCGGAGTATTACAGCGTCGACTATCGCGAGATCACTCCCGGGTTTTTCCGCGCCATGGGCATTCCGCTCCGCCAGGGCCGCGTATTTTCGGAAGCGGATTCCGAGACGGCCAACAAAGTGGTGATCGTCAATCAGGCGTTTGTCCGCAAACATTTCCCGAGCCGCAGCCCGGTTGGCGAACACATTTTTCTCGGCAAAGCATCCTGCGAAATCGTCGGCGTGGTCGGCGACGTGAAGTCCTACCTCGATCAGCCCCCGCCTCCCACAACATTCATTCCTTCGGCGCAAGCTTCCTACGAAACGTCAGCGCTCTTCGAAGGTTGGTTTCCGCGAAGCATCATCCTCCGCGCCAACGTCGACCCGCTCAGCCTCAGCCGCTCCGTGCGCGACGCGGTTGCCGCTGTCGATCCCACTGTCCCGACCGGCGCCATCCGCTCCATGGATCAGGTCCTTTCTCACTCGCTCGCGCTTCGCAATTTCATGATGGTTTTGCTCGGCCTTTTCGCCGCGCTTGCTCTTACCCTGGCGACCGTGGGGATCTACGGCGTCATCTCCTACGCCGTCTCGCAGCGCACTCGCGAAATCGGCGTTCGCATGGCGCTCGGAGCTCGCCCCGGCGATGTGCTGCGGCTTATCTTGGGAGAAGGCCTGAAGCTCGTGCTTGCTGGCGCCGCCCTGGGTATAGTTTTCGCCCTGCTCGCCACAAGATTCATCTCCACGATGATTTACGGCGTGAGCGCCACCGATCCGCTCATCTTCCTCTCCGTCATCACGCTTCTCGTCGTCGTGTCGCTCGCGGCGTGCTACGTTCCCGCTCGACGTGCCATGCGCGTGGATCCTATGGTCGCTCTGCGCTATGAATAAGCCGGACGTGCGAGCCGCGAAGCGCAGAGCCTGCGCGCCATACGATCAATGTGCCGTCGCACATTCAGCGGAGCGCGGAGTCGCCACGCCACACAATTACAGCGACCCTTCACGACGGGCCTCAGTTGTCGGTGGGGTTTACTGCCTTGAAAGCGCCCGCCGCAGCAGCGCCACCAATAAAATCCGCTACAAGGTAAATCCAGATATTCGGCCAGGGCGACAGTCCCATACAGGAGATGCCCACCGCCACCGCTGGGTTGAACGCTCCGCCTGAAATGTTGCCAACGGAAAACGCCCCCACCAGCACGGTGAACCCGATGGCCAACCCATAAAAGGAATTGCCGGATGTGCCTTTCGCCGTCGCAGTGTTCAGCACAACGTAAACAAGCGCAAAAGTGAAAAGGAACTCTGCAAGAAGTGCCGGAAGTGTCGCCGGCTGGAGCGGTGTAACAGGAGCCCCTTGCTTCAAAAACGTGACGGCGAAGGCCGCCAGCACCGCTCCTATAATCTGAGAAATCATGTACGGCGCTACATCTTTGGCCGCGCACTTCCCGCGCAGCCAAACGCCCAGCGTAACAGCTGGGTTGAAATGCCCCCCGGAAATATGCCCGCCGGCAAAAATCATTACCATGAGCGCCGAGCCTATCGCTAACGGGGCGAACGCCCCTGCACCATTTCCGATTACTGTGCACCCGACCGTGAGAACAAGGAAAAAAGTCCCGATAAATTCAGCAACATACTTGTTCATGACTCACCCTCCTTTGATTAGAACTGGAGGGTTAAGGCAGAAGGCACTGTCAGAAGTGACAGCACGAGTAGTGGCATTCTTCGCGGCGTCTGATTGCGTCTAAGATAGCCGTAGAATTCAGAACGCAGGGAGAAGTTCTGTTCATTCGAGGATACATAGCCTATGACAGACTGGTTCGCACGCCCCGTCTTACACGTGACCGACGTTGAAGCCTCGCTCCGCTTCTACGTTAACCAGCTCGGCTTCACGAGCCCATGGCGTTACGAGGAGGATGGCAGAGCGCACGTTGCACAGGTCGACCGGCAGGGCTGCGCGCTTATCCTGGCCGACGCGTGGCTGGAGAAGATTGGCAAGGGGCTGATGTTCATATCCGTGAACGCCGAGCCGGAGTCGCAGGTAGCCGCGTTGGACGCGCTGCGCGCGGAACTCGAGGCCAAGGGCGTTGCGGTCAAGGAAGGTTCGTGGGGCTACCGTCTGCTGGTGGTAGATGATCCCGACGGCAATCAGCTCTTCTTCAACTACCCGAGCGAGACTGCATCTGGCAAGATCGTTTAGTCAGGCGTAGCCCAGCAACCAAATCGCCGAGGCCCGCCGCGAGATGTGGGGTAATTTCCCTCGCGACATCTAACTGTGAGTGCGGTGCTACTTGCCCGGTTATTTTAGTTGCAAGGGTAGCGTGGTTAGGTTTTACAACAACTTACAAGACCGCGGAGACTGCCAAACTACGCCGGTGTCATATAAGACGGAGGTTTTTGTGGGCGGGGTTGTGGGTTGCAGAATCTGCCAGGCGCGAACGGCGCTTGTATGTCGGGCTTTGTCAGCTGTGGGTAGAGGTGGTCTCGGTCGAGGTAATCTCGTACTTGAAGTTGGCCGGATCGAGACTGTCGAGCCGGCCGTCGCTTGTTTCTGCCTGTGGATACATGAGGAAGCCGACTGGCGCGCCATTGGACCCAGGCAGAGATACATCGTGCGCAAAGTTGTAGGCCATCCAGTTCATCTCCCAAGACCCGAATAGCCGGGCGCGGGCATTCTTCACCATGTCGTCGTCCAGGGTACGATTTCCAGGTGGTTCCTCGAGCACGACCTTCCGCACGTCCGCGGGATCAACGGGTACCCAGCCGTAAGCAGCAAGGTAAACCTCAGCGCGGCAATGCTGCGCCTTCGTCACGTTTTCTGACGAGGCGCCGAGACTCTTGTACCCCATTTCGGATTTGGCGACGCGGATGCCGTACACGTCACGCGCAGGCAGGCCGGAGGCACGGGCGAGGCCAACGTACAGAGCGTTGAGATCCGCGCACTTGCCGCCCAGATCTTTGGACTCCAGCATAAAGCGAATGTCGCCGGTGCCGCAGCCACGCGTCTTCGGATTGCGAAATGTATTGTCAACGATCCACTCGTAGATCGCGCGGGCTTTCTCCACATCCGTCTTCGCGCCCTTAGTGATTTCGAGCGCCGTTGCTTTCACGATACCGTCGGTCGGCAGGAGCTTGGTTGGCCGCAAGAAATGCTCGAGCTCAGCGCGGCTCTCTTTCGGCCCCGTACCCCGCGCGGTGATGTCGATCGCACAATCCTTCGTGGCAATCTGGCTCGTCACAGTCAGGATCGGCTTTACCCCCGTCGGAAAATCGGCGGCGATGATTCCGAGCGCGTCGCTCTTGCTCTCGACCATCTTCGCGGTACCGCCCTCGCAGTTGAAGGTATTCGCGAGCGTCCTTTGAAAGGGCGTTTCACTAATGAGAGCAGCGGGCACCCATATGCGCGTCGTCCCGGAGGGCTTCAGAACCCTGACGCGCGTTGTTACTTGAAAAGTACGCCAGCGATCGGGCGGAGTGACCTGTGAAAACAAGCGCTCAGCCTTCGCGAAGGCGAGGCTTACTGACGCAATGCTCCCAGATTGGAGAAAATCACGACGATTCATGGCCAATACCTCACGACAAGAATTCCTTTGACATTTTTGGCGACTGATAACGTACACCTGACGCTGTGCGTGTACAATACCCGAACCGGGGATGGAGTTCGACTGAGTTTTGCTTTGGGACTTGTGGGACAATGCTCGGTAACCTGCTGAAAGTAAATGGTGGGCCCTAGTTGACGATCTTAGAACTCTTCCGCTGGGTCAAATCGTTGCAGGGATCCCGCACATTGGAGAGCTCTCGCTCCTCTGATTCTTACCAAAAGCGCGGGTTACCCGCACGACTAATCAGAGTTGATGAAGTGAATCGGGGTGAGGGATTTCAAACTGCCTAGAATGCAAGATCATCAACTGGCTGTTTTTCATTTGTCTGGCGAGACTAGCACTGAATCGTCACAGTCCGAGGGAAGCCGGTATATCGACAGCTTACCTTTTTCGACGATCGCCACGAACTCGCCCGAAGGCGACATCGCTGCAGACCTTACCCGGCTGTATAATGTCGCTGGAAAACTACGGTGCCAGTCGAAGAATGCCTTGCCTGTCGCCGTATCAAACACTCGAACTTCCTCGTGGTTGGCGTCTTCCGGTCCCGCCATTCCCAGAGTAGTGATGGTCTGGACGCTCTCCAGCACGTGTTTCAATCCAGACGACTTGTGATTTGTAAAATCGAATAACACCCGCCTTCCGTCGGCTGACGGGCTCGTATCGCCCGCACTGCATTCCTTCCGCATCTTCGTGAGCGTCTTCCCATCGAAGTCAACTATCCGCAGGCTCTTGCAGTCGTCGAGGTAGAGTTTGTTGTTTCCCATCGATCCAGACGCGTAGTAACCCCCTGCTGGCGCGGAGAAAGAGCCGAGCCGCATTCCATCAAGTGTTTCGACTCTCATGACCTTACCATCTTGGATCAGAACAAATTCGTCCGAAACGAACTGCAGATTCCCGGTGCCCTCTCGAATCGGTTCCAGCCTGTCGCTCAAGTGATAAAGTTTCCAAGATCCGGGTGCCCATTCAGCCACCGTTTTTCCCGTTGGGGAAAAGAAACGCGACAGCTCCTTCGGCAGATCGTGCACTGTGGACAAGTCCGCCGAATACACGAACTTTGGGGACAGACGCTGAACTGCGAGTATCCGGCCATCACTTGCCGGATACACAGAGACGCCGAGGTCGAATCGTAGCGTTTGTGCGAACGGCTGAAGAGCACCCCCTTCCCATCGGACGAGAACCAAGGAACACTTTTGGTTAAAAAAATCCCGCAGGCATACACCCACCGCAATCGAGGTCTCCGACGTGAATGCAACCGAGGCCCAGGCTGCCTCTTCTTGGCCAGATGGAGGCGATTCGGACAGGGCAAGAGATGCGACAGGCTGGGGCTGCGGCGATGCCGGCGCAAGACTGATGCGTGATTCCTGGTGAGGTTCCCTGGCCGACAAGCTCAAAGCGAAGCCCAACACTGCGAATGCCGACCCCAGCATCTGTTTTCGCATTGGTTCGTCCTCTTACGAGGTTGGTGGAACTACAGCCAAGCGTACTCCACGCTATACCTGCTGCAATCGAAAGACCGTGCCCAATGCCAATAAGTCACATCTGGCAATAAACGAGCACGCTGTACGTATGCAAGAAATGGGCGACAATCGTAACTTTTTCCCGTCATGTGGATCAGCGCGGCAGAACACTGAACCACACGCAGTGTTCTGGTCGAAACATACCCTTCGCGTTCTGCCGCTCTTCGAGATAAAGGCCCTCTCTACAATCGACTAAGTCAGAATGAGTCTGCAAAAAGACCGCAGGCGAAAAGCTCGATTTGGGCGGTAGCGACCCGGATGTTTGTGCGGTTTTGCCGCCCAAAAGTGCTCACCGGGTCGCTACCGCCCAAATCGCTTATCGGAAATCGGCAGGGCCCTTTCGGAGCCCCAAAAGCAAAAAAGTTCATTTTCCTTGAAATGTTTTTCGAACTTCTTGCCCATTAGTATAAGTAGAGGGGTACTCCTCTATGCCTCCCCTTCGGCCTTCCTCGTAATTCCTCGTAGGAAGCCTACCTCCCAACGTACAGCATGCCGTCACCACTACTTGACACGCGAGAGGTGTCCCCAGCCCAGGGGACCACAGTGGGGAAGCAACTCGCTGGCGATGATCTGTTCGCATTGCGGGCGATGTTCCTCTTGCTCGACGCATGGGATCGGAACAGCAAGCCCGCGACTCCCGTTGACACGCAGACTGAATCGGCGCAAGGTCACCGGAACGCGTGCGCCGTCAGCGCACGCCAACAGAGGACCCGATGAGACAAGCCGTCTTATACGCGAGGGTGTCGAGCAGAGACCAAGAGCGAGAGGGCTTCTCAATCCCCGCGCAACTGAAATTTCTCCGAGAATACGCGCAAACGCACGAGCTCAATGTCCTGCATGAATTTGTGGATGTGGAGACGGCCAAAACGACTGGCCGAAAACAATTCGGCGAAATGGTGCGCTTTCTGCGCGATCACAAGGCGTGCCGCGTCGTTTTGGTGGAGAAGACCGACCGGCTGTATCGCAACTTTCGCGATTGCGTGACGCTAGAAGACCTCGACATTGAAATTCATCTTCCAAAAGAGGGCCAGGTCATCAGCAAGGACTCGAAATCACAAGCCAAACTAGTGCACGGCATTCAGCTTGTCATCGCCCGAAATTACATTGAGAACCTGCGGGATGAGGTGCGCAAAGGCATGCGCGAGAAAGCAGCCCAGGGGATCTACCCAAGCCGGCCGCCGTTGGGCTACCGAAACAACAAATTGCTACGCACGATTGAGGTTGACCCTGACAGCGCCCCGATCGCGCAGCGAATGTTCGAGCTCTACGCTACAGGAATGTACTCGCTTGCCAGCTTACGTCAGCTTTTCAAAGCGGAGTACGGCAAGGTCTTCACCAAGTGGCATCTGGACAAGCTATTGAAGAATCGCTTCTACATCGGCGCTTACGAATGGGAAGGCAAGAGCTATGCGGGCACGCATCCTCCCCTTGTGAACCCTGAAATATTCTCACGCGTGCGCGACGTGTTGAGCGACAAAGCGCGACCTCGGAAGCAGATACACGAGTTTGCATTTTCAGGCTTGCTCCGTTGTGCCTACGACAAATGTGCGGTCACCGCTGAGTTCAAAAAGCAGAAGTACACGTATTACCGCTGCACGGGTTATCGGGGCAAATGCGATCTGCCCTATTTTCGCGAAGAAGTGATGGCCGAGCGTCTCGGCCAGGTCTTGCAGGCGATCCACATACCGGATGACATTCTGGCGCAGCTCGAGGAATCCTTGCTCTCCCATAAAACCCACGAGGAATCGCTCAAGAAGCGCCAGGCCGAACGAATTGAGCAGCGGCTGACCGTACTCCGCAGACGCCTGGAGCAGGCTTACGTTGACCGCCTCGACGGAAAAATCACGGAGGAATTTTGGGAGGCGAAGTCCGCCGAGTGGCAGGAGGAGGAACAGGCACTCTTAGCGTCCTTGCGCGAGCTCGAACAGGCGGAAAATCCCGAGCGTGCGCTTGACCGCGTTCGCATTTTAGAACTCGCGAATAAGGCGCATTCTCTGTACGTTACGCAGACTCCGCAGGAAAAGGCCAAATTGCTGAGAATGGTGCTATCGAACTGCGCCGTGGACGCGGTAAGTGTTTATCCCACTTACAGAAAGCCCTTCGACATGATCTTCGAACGGGCGAAAACAGGGGAATGGTGGGCCTGGGTGGACTTGAACCACCGACCTCGCCCTTATCCGAGCAGCACGATTAGGTTTTACAACAACTTACAAGACCGCGGGGACTGCCAAAGTACGCGGAAGTTCTGCAAGACATCGTATGTTGTGGGTTGGATTGTGGGTTGGAAAAAATCCACGAATTCTGTGGCAATCAATATTCATTTATAGCAGAGGTCAATAGAATCATCATGCCCGATTTGCTTGCAGATCTTTTGCTGCACTGATTGCCGAGTAAGGCTTCCATTCACCGAGTGTGCAGGAACCGTTCTCAATCGCCTCCTTCAGTCGCTTCTTGTCCGCCCGCAACTGTTCCTCGTTCTTGTAAGCGTCCTGCAAGAACTCGAACAAGCGCTTCTTCGTCCCCTGTTTCGGGTCAGCGAGGCGATAGAAGATTCGATAGCCGTCCCGGCGGTCCAGCACAAGGCCTGAGTTTTTGAGATAGGAAAGATGACGCGACACGTTTGGCTGCGTCGCTTCCAACACAAACTGAATGTCGCAGACGCACAACTCACCATGCAGCAGCAGGTTCAAGATGCGCAGCCGGTTTGTATCACCGAGAGCCTTGAAGTATTGTTCCAATTCTTTCATGCCTTCCTCTTTACCTTAAGCAACCGCTTCTGCAATCTGTCGCAGTCGCTCGCTCCCAACGGGCGGCTCAATCTGCCAGGGAATCAGAGCTACACGGCTTGCGAGAGTGCCGCTTACTTCAGATATGTAGCGCTCCTCAAGCCGCGCACGTTCGGCCAATATGGGATCGCTTGTGTCCGTGGCGCGGAAGCTCTGATTGATCACCCAGGCGTATGGATTGATTCCCGCGCGCCTTAGGTCTTCTTGTAACCGTGCCGCCTCATGCACAGGCGTGGCCTCCGGCAACGTCACGATGAGAATCCGAGTGAACTCGGGATTCCGGAGTTGCGGAAGCAATCTACGGACGCTATCTGGAATGTAACTCAGGTTGCGAGCCACATCGCGGTGATACGCTTCCGCCGCGTCGAGCAACAGAAGCGTGTGCCCGGTTGGCGCAGTATCGATAACGACAAACCCATCGTTCCCTTCGTCCACTCTGCGAGCGAAGGCACGGAAGACTGCAATCTCCTCCGTGCAAGGAGAGCGGAGGTCCTCTTCGAGCAGGGCCCTGCCTTTCGCATCCAGGTCCTTGCCAGATTCGGCTATAACTTCTTCGGTATAAGCCCGTGTTTCGGTAACTGGATCAATGCGTGTGACTTGCAATCCGGTCATTTTGCCGTTCAGGGCCATAGAGAGGTGAGCGGCCGGGTCAGTGGTCGTGAGGTGGACTTTATGGCCCGTCCTCGCGAGTTCCACGGCGATGGAAGCCGCTACGGTAGTCTTGCCGACACCCCCTTTCCCCATCGTCATGATGACGCCTTTTGCTTTTGCCGCTATTTCGACCAGTATGTCAGCAAGAGGTGGGGGAAGAATCGCTCCGGGAGTGGTGAAGACGGCTTCGTGTGTGACTTGAGAATGGTCAGACGTTAGCCGGCGCAGTGCCTTCACGCCGATCAGTGCTTCCGAAATCAACGGAACGTCCTCTCGGGGGAGCAGACTTAGGCCATGCGGCATCTCCGCCAAAGCCTCCTTGCACCGCGATTCCAGTGCGAGGGCAACGGCATCCTCTTTGCTGCTCGCGCCGAAAATACCATTCAGAATCAACCTTTGGTTCTTGATGCCAAGGCCTGCAAGCTCGCCGCGCGTGCGCTCGGCCTCGGATAGCGCTGAATGATCCGGGCGGCTGACAAGAAAAACGGTTGTAATGGAAGAGGTCGAGAGTGCTTGCAGCGCCTTCGCGTAGAGTTCCTTCTGAGCCTTAAGACCTGCAAGCGGGCCGAGGCAAGACGTTCCCGTCATGTTGGTGTCTATAAAGTCTGCCCATGCCGCCGGCAATTGCAGAAGGCGCAACGTATGACCGGTAGGAGCGGCATCGAAGATGATGTGATCGTAGTCTGCAGTCGCGTGTTCATCTCCCAACAGCTTTGCAAATTCATCGAACGCTGCGATTTCGACGGTGCACGCACCCGACAGCTGTTCTTCGATGTTGTCTACCGCCGACTGGGGAAGAAGCTGGCGATAGGGGCCAACGACGCGTTCGCGATAAAGGCGAGCGGCTTCTTCCGGGTCGACGTTCATGGCGTGCAGACCAGGGATCGTGGCAATTGGAGTAGGTCGAATGCCAAGGCGAGTTTCCAGAACCTCATCGAGATTTGAAGCAGGGTCGGTGCTCACCAATAAAACGCGCTTTCCCTTTTCGGCAAGTGAAATGGCTGTGGCACAGGCAATCGAAGTCTTGCCCACGCCGCCTTTGCCCGTGAAGAGAAGATTACGACTCAAATCTTGCGGAAGCCTCATGGCTCACCTTGGTCCAGACTTGCCTGCATCACCAATCATTATAAAAGGTTGCTGTTGTTCCACTTGAGTAATAACCGGCCCCGGCTCGAACTCCACATGCGCGAGAGTTGCAAGCTGCTCGCGCAGCAGATAGATACCTTCCGCGACAATCTCCCCATCGAGCAAAAGCAGGGGAAGACACTTCGTGCCGTGGGTGTTCAGCGCCGACTTGACGACGGGATTGCTTGTGAAAGCGGCAACATCCTGAGCCAGATTATAACGTTCGACTTGGAGTCCTTTGCTTTTGAGCCATTCGAGGTCTGCCGCAACCCTTGGCAGAGCGGGATCAATACTCGGCCCGCAGACGCCGGTCGAGCAGCACATGGCAGGATCAAAGACTTGTAGTTTTGGCATCGCACTCTCCTCTGACCGTATTTTCGCGTGCATATTCCAATGCTTCTCTTTCCCGACGGTTAGCAGTACCGCGACCTTAATACAAGCTTTGGGGCATAGTCTTGACGGCAAGCTCCATGAGCATCGTCCCTGCGGACAGCCGCTGACAGCCATCAAAGTCTGGGCATTCCAAACACTTCTGCCAGGCCTCGCGGTTCACGGTCGTATCCCGCTTTTGGGCGACCTGCCCTGAGTAGTCCACTTCATAGCCAAACACCTTCCCAGAAACCGGCTGACTGTGCGCCATCTCCACAATTGACGGAAACATCTTCCCGTAACATTCTGTTTCGCGGTTCATCGCAGCACCTCCTCAATGCGTTCCTTGCAACGGGCCTGCCCGTTAGATCTATCTGCCTACTTGGACGCCACTTCGACTTGCGTCCAGTCCTCCTGGATCTCCAGAACACCGGGTTGCCTCAAAGCGCGCAGACAATGCTTGCAAAAGAGCAGACGCGCCCTTAAGGGGAGGACACGCGTTCCCATCACTGCGACCGGGATGGTCACCAGGTCGGACACGAGAGTGCTGTGACTGTCACAGACGCTGGCCGAGCAGTGGTGGCAATTTCCAATTGCCTCACCGGCGCCGCCGTTCCTTGCACAATCCAAGCATTTCATAGCCGACTCCCTCATCCAGCCTCTTGTGTCACGCAAGTTCTGCCGGGCGACTACAGAACACTCTTGCCTGCGCGGTCGCCTGATCTTCCTCAATCTGCGGCTTGCGCTGGCGGGAACCACTCTCGCGTCCGATTACAAACACTGCACACCGACAACATCACCGGTACTTCCACAAGAACACCAACCACGGTCGCCAGTGCCGCCCCCGATCCCGGTCCGAAAAGCGCTATCGCTGTCGCCACAGCAAGTTCGAAGAAGTTGCTTGCACCGATCAAGGCTCCAGGCGCCGCAACAGAATGTTGGACCCGAAACAATCTCATCAGGCTGTACGTCAAGCCGGAATTGAAATACACCTGCAGCAGAATCGGGATGGCGATGAGAAAAACATGGAAGTAGCGGCTGGTGATGTTATCCGCCTGAAAGGCGAAGATGAAAACCAGCGTGACCAGCAAGGCCAGAATGGTGACTGGCGCAAATCTCGGCAGGAGGCTCTGCTCGAACCACTCCACACCGCGCTTGTGAATAAACCAATAGCGAAGCGCGGAACCCGCACTGAGCGGGATGACGATGAAGATGAATACGGAATACAGTAGAACGTTGAAGGGGACTTGCAGGGAAGAGGCTCCGCTCACCAGAAATCGCACGATCGGCGCGAAAAGAAACAACATGATCAGGTCGTTGACCGATACTTGCACTAGGGTATAGGCCGGGTCGCCGTCTGTCAGGTAACTCCAAACGAAAACCATTGCCGTGCAGGGCGCGGCTGCAAGGATGATGGTTCCGGCGATGTACTGGTCCGCCAGAGCGGACGGAATCCATGCGCTGAAAAGGTGGCGGAAAAACACCCAGGAGATCAAAGCCATCGAGAATGGCTTCACCAGCCAATTTACAAATAGAGTGACGAGAAGTCCCCGCGGCTTTTCCCGGACGCTCAAAATAGATGCAAAATCGACCTTCATCATCATCGGTATAATCATTAGCCAGATGAGGATGGCGATGGGGACGTTGACCTGGCTGCCGCGGCCAAATTCCAGTGAACGTAGATTCTGAACGAAGCCGGGCATGCTCTTTCCCAGAGCGACTCCGATAACCATGCACAGCGCGACCCACAGGGTCAGGTAACGCTCGAATAGATTCAGTCGCTTAGCCGGTGGAGCAGCGGTTGCTAGATCAAAGGTAGTTCCCACAAAGAGTCGCCTTTCCTTGACACCCGTATATTCGCATATACACATATACCATGCCATTCACACTTGCCGAAGCGCGGTGATCTGTGTCACTGACGCGTGTGCCCGCTGACACCCGCCTGCCGGTACTTCCTTCAGAAGAAGGTTGGCATCATGCAGGGGCCCGACTAGGTTCCTTTCCTATACAAGCGAAAACCGCCCGCTCCATCATCGCGGAACATCTCGCGGTCCTCGGAATAGCGACGATTGGACTCCCTGGCCTCCATGCGAGCGACCCGGATCGGCGTTCGCGCGCGCTCTTCTTGAAGGATATTCCTGAGGTTGTGCGCCCAGAAAAGGCGGCAGTGTTCTTCTGAGAATTCCCGGTTGAATCTGTCTGGTGAACTAAATCCAATTTCGTTTTTCGGCCATCTGCTTCACGAGTACGCGAATCTCGTCCCGGATTTTCTGGACAACCTCGATAGGCTGACCCATGGGATCGGTCAAAGGCCAATCGAGCTTCTCGAGTCCGGGAACATAGGGGCATGCATCGCCGCATCCCATCGTCACGAGAAGCGTGGCCTGCTGTGCCAGTTCGGCCGACAAAAACTGGGGAGTGACGTCGGCCAAGTCGATGCCTTCCTCGCGCATGACTTCAACCACTTGGGGGTGAACACGTTCTCCAGGCTGAGTGCCCGCGGAGATGGCTCGTGCTTTGGTGGGGTCGCAGAGTTTGTTGAACCAAGCTGCGGCCATCTGGGAGCGTCCTGCGTTGTGAACACAAGCAAAGAGTACCGTGTCCATCAATAATTCCTTCTGGCTTTGTCGAGCGGAACGACAATTTCCGGAACAGTCTCCAAGCTCAACTTGCCGGCAAGAGACAGAGGTGTGTCTTGTGCTGCCGCATGTTCACTCGGGCTCAAAGAGGGTGACGCCTTTCGTCAAAAAGTTTTGCAAAACATAATCGTGTGAGCGAATATACTGAGCCATGCCTGAAACGCAAGTTAATTTGATGTTTCGTGCATTTTCCGATCGCACGAGGCTGCGCATTTTGCACCTGCTGCTCGACGGGGAACTCTGCGTGGGCGATCTCGTGAACGTCCTTCATGTTCCGCAGCCCACGGCATCCCGCCACCTTGCGTACCTGCGCCGCGCCGGGCTCGTGGCAACGCGGAAGAATGGCCAGTGGAATTACTACCAACTGGCTACCGCAGAGTCTTCATTCCACAAGCATCTGCTCGAATGTCTCAAAGGTTGTTTTCACTCGGTGCCGGAGATCGGCCGCGACTCGAAGAAAATCACCAAGCTCCGGCGCGCGGGCGGCTGCTGCCCCCGCTGAGAACCCCTTTTTTCTTGACATATATTCGCTAACACATATATTCGTCCATGCGAATGTATCAAACTACGCCTCTTTCCCGCGAGCAACGCTGGGCCATGGTTCGACTGATCTTTGGCTTCCTCCAGATGTTTGGAGCGGCCTTTGCGTTGACTCTGATTCTGTGGACAGGCGTGAATGCGCGGTCGCTTGGCGTGGTTGTGGCTACCGGGCTCGTAACGGGAACAAGCCTGCTGCTGTTCCACGATCGTCCGCACGATTCCAAGCTATCTTCAAATGTCCGGTAGCATGCGAACTCCTCCGAGAGGATACCGGCGCGCGTGGCTCTTCCTCACGGTCGTCATCGCCTTGCTACCTTGTATGTCTTGCCGCCCAGACAGGCAGACGGAAAGCTTCCTCGAGAAACATTCGCAGGAGCTCATCGACATGACGGTTCCCGTCGATTCCTCAAGCCTCGCGCGCGGCAGCGTTCAGCAAACGGCATGGGCCGAAAAGATGTCCTGGGAATTCGACACGAAGATGACTCACGCCGAATACGCCCAGTGGTTGAACGAAAAACTCCGAGACCGATATCGCGTCGCGAACAATGCGGACTTGCAATTTGTCCGAAACCTGGACACAGACACGGAAGCTATCACCGTGCACCTAGTTGTTTCCGGAGACCATCTTCACGTTCGAGTGGACGCAACCGTTTCTCCGGACTAGTTGCCGCCGAAATTCGATTCAGCGGCGGGGCGGCTGCGGGCCGCCTCCTGGTTGCCGATGCTGTCGATCTCCTTCTGGATGGCGAGTTTGTCGAGGCTTCCGAGGGGCAGGCACAAAAGAAGGCTGATTCTTCGTTCGAGGATGATGTAAGCGTCGCGGAAGGCCCGTTCGATCTGTTCCTCAGAACCGACGACGGCGGCGGGATCCGGGACGCCCCAATGAGCGGTCATCGGCTGTCCTGGCCAAATCGGACAAACCTCCTTGGCGGCATTGTCGCAGACCGTGAAGACGAAATGCATCTCGGGCGCGCCGGGCTTTGCGAATTCATCCCAAGCCTTGCTGCGCAGGCCGACGGTCGGGAGGCGGGCAGTTTCGATCATTTTGAGCGCATACGGATTGACATGCCCGCTTGGATGGCTCCCGGCGCTGTAAGCCGTGAAGTTGGGCTGGCCCTTATGGTTCATGATGGCTTCGGCCATGATGGAACGGGCGGAATTGCCGGTGCAAAGGAAAAGAACGTTGTAGCGGCCCTGCATGAAGTCACCCCCAAGGGAAAAGCGGTGTCGTTGCGGAAATCGGAGACGCCAAAGTATATTCGCATAAGCGAATATAGGCAACGACAAAGAAACCCGCCGAGCCATGGCCTGGCGGGTCCAGTCTGGAGTCTAATTCGCGCAGCAGGTCGGACCGCAGCAAGCTTTCGCCGCGATTGGTTTGGTGGCGCGGACGAACGCGCTGATGAATTTGTCCTGCACTTTCGCCGCGATGGTGCCTGCGTCGATTCCTGCCGCATTCAGAAATTCGCGTGCGTCGTCTACATTGTAGACGCGCGTTGGTTCGATCTCGATGGACTCAAATCCCGCGGTCGTTAGCTTCTCCTGGTATTCGGAGTCGGAGAGTGCACCCGCAACACAGCCTACCCAGAGTTCCATGCTTTTTCGAAGTTCAGCTGGCATTTCGCCGCGCACAACGACATCGGAAACCGCGAAGCGTCCTCCCGGTTTGAGAACCCGGAATGCTTCCCGGAGAACGCGGTCCTTGTCACCGGACAGATTGATCACGCAGTTCGAGAGGATCACGTCAACGGTATTGTTGGGAAGCGGAATATTTTCAATTTCGCCTTTGAGGAACTCGACGTTCTTGAGACCGGATTTCTGTTTGTTCTCTTCAGCGATGGCAAGCATTTCGTCGGTCATGTCGAGGCCATAGGCTTTGCCCGTTGGTCCGACGCGGCGCGCGGAAAGAAGAACGTCAATCCCGCCACCAGAACCTAGATCGAGGACGACTTCGCCGGGTTGCAGTTTGGCCAGGGCCGTGGGATTACCGCAGCCGAGCGAGGCTCGAAGAGCCATTTCCGGCACGGCCGATGTCTCGCCTTCACCGTACAGATTCGAGGTGATGGGATCGCAGCCTTCGATGCTTGAAGCGGCGCTGGTGCCGCAGCACGCGGAACCTCCTCCCGAAGCAGCCCGTTTGGCGGCGGCTCCGTACTTCTCCTGAACAATTTCCTTGATGTTTTCGGTGCTCATGAAATTCTCCTTTTACTTGGAAATCGAAACAATATCCTTGGGTGCGATGACGCGATTCCGGGTGCAGCACTCGGCGTACAAAAAGCCGAGAAGATCTTTGAGCGCGTCGGTATTCGCACGATACCAAAGAAATGTTCCGTCACGGCGAACGGTGACCAGATCCTCATTTCGAAGTTTGTCCAGATGATGCGAGAGCGTAGAACTAGGAATTTCCAGTTCGGACTGGATGTCCCCGACAACCATGCCTTTTGGCTCTGCGGTCATCAGCAGTTGCATAATGCGCAATCGTGCTTCAGTGCCCATCGCGGCGAACATATCGGCGAACCGGGTGACCTGCGAAGAATAGTTGCCTGTCATTGTTCTATGATACTGGGAATATCGAATCTGTGTCAAGCGAATTTTGGTTTTCCTTTTTTCGCCACGAAGGACTGACCAAAGAGGCTTGAGCGGCGGATTTCCAGACCGGAGGGACCGTCGCTACGCCGTTGGTGCGGTCAGATACGTGTGGGTTGGATTGTGGGTCGAGGTTGTCGGACAACGCCTGGTAGCCTACTGAAAATAAACGGTGGGCCGGATGGGCTTGGACCACCGATATCGCCCTCTATCAGGGCGCGCTCGGACTAACCACGAAATCTTTCCTTCGCGCGCGTACAGCGCTTGCGGATGAGGCCTGCGACCTCATCAGAGACCTTGTCCGCGATCTTAATTTTGTCTAAAGCTTCGATCGCAATTGTAGCCAGCTCGGGAACTCGGCGGCGAACAAGCGGTTTGGCAAGGCGCGCATCCCCAGCCAGTTGCTCGAAATCCTTTGGCGTGACTTTATCCGATGAGTAATCGCGCCCGATCCGCATAGCCATGTCGGCGTTCAGTTCAGGGTAGTAAGTCGTGCAGATCGCATCGTAGAGCGGCGCCAGCCTGATTTCCTTGTCCGGGTATAGGAGTGAAAAATTCTTGCCGTGCGCGTCGTTGTTGCCAATGAGATAGTTGAAAATCGCCGCGTCCAGAAGATTCGCAAGGTCAATGACCGGTGCGGTCGATACGTTGCGCAGCAGGGTGAAGCATTGCTTGAATGACGGCCCACCTTCCTTCTGATATTTCAATTCGGACACGATGTTCTGCGCCTGGCAGAAATCTTCCTGGTGAAGGCGCTCGACGCCGGGCGCACCGTCAATCGTTATGTGTTTGCGGTCGTAGCGTTCGATCTGTAGATACTCGACATCCTCGACTTTTCTGGTTTCCACTTTCGCCGCAGGAAGATTCATGTCCGCCGCAAGCGTCATACACAGCGCTTCGTTGGACACCACACCTGCATAGCGCTCGACCGCCGGCTTGAGGATGTGCGTGCTGGGCGCGCCGCCCAAGGGCAGCGAAACTTCCTCGCCTTCGATACGCACGGCGACTTTGTCCTGTGCGCCAGCCAGCGAAAGGCGAATCCCTTTCTCGCCCGCGAGCAAAGGCCGCTTGGGCAGCTCTCTAAGGATTCCGGCCAGTTCCTTGGCGTCAAGCTTTCTGTAGTGGTAATCCCGCTTGGGCAACTCCTGTCCTGCGGGAAGGAACGTCACCGCTCCCGCACATTCGCCACCGATCTGTTCAAGCATGGCGTAGTCGTTGCGTGCGCTGATACCCAGATTGCGGGCGATGATTTCGCGTTTGCTCTCTTCCGGCAGAATGCCACTGAAAAATCCCCGACATTCCTTCGCCGGAAAGCGCTCCTTCCGCAGCGGCAGGGATTGCGACAAGGCCGCCGCTCCCGGTTGTGCAAGCCAGCTTTCGAGATACTCAAAGGACATTTGGCCGCCGTCGTCCTGGATGAGATTGCCGACCAAGCGTTCACGCAGAAAGACATCGAGCATGCGTGCCATTGCCTTATCCTCGCTTTGTCGGTACTGGCGGCGTTAGTGTGAGTTGAATGCCGAGTGTCTGGAGGATCGTCAAGACCTTGCCGATTTCGGCGGTCTCTTTCCCTTTTTCGAGTTCTATGATGAACCGCAGACCCGTGCCAGAGGTCAGGGCGAGCGCCTTTTGCGTCACACCGAGCCCCTTCCGGGTCTCGCGGACCAGCCTGCCAATGTCCTGTGGTGTGTATCTCAAGTCCTTGATCCAGTTCAACAAAGTTACCGTACGGGAATATTATAAGGTTTTCTGAGTCGGAGTCAACACAATGTTACCGTACGGGAATATCTATGATCTCTAGCCTCCGAGAAGGCCAAGAAGTTCCCGCACGGGACTGAGCTTGTTCCCCACGCCCATGCATTCTTGTCAGGGCCACTGAAGGATCACAGTGATAGCTCATACGACACAACAAGTAGTTTATACGTGACACTTAGTTCTTCATGACGTACTATTAGGCATGTCTGCTGGGAGGTCATCGTGCCCCATCAACCCTTTCGAGATGAGCTAGCCGATCACCGTCGATCTACGATTTTACTCTTCTATCTCGCGGCGCTTCTCTCTGTCATTGCCATCAGCCTTGTCGCCAAGATTCCATCGTCCCGCACGCTACTATTCGCCCTAGCTGCCACAAGTGCCGGCGCGGCCATCTTCTTCTTGCTCCGTTTCCTGCGTACAAATGATGAGCGAGAACAACAGACCAACTACCGTGCTCTGACGTTTGCCTTTACAGGAACATTGATTTTTTCTGCAGCTATCGGCTTCCTGCAAAGCTTCGGTTTGCATCCCGTCTCCTGGTAGGCATTCCCGCGCTCATGATCATTTTGTGGAGCATCGGATTGATTCTTTATTCGTGGCGGTATCGATGAAGACCCGGTTACGCGTATTGAGAGCGGAAAAAGAATGGTCGCAAGCGGAGCTTGCGGCTTATGTCGGCGTCGCTCGCGGCACGATCAACGCGATTGAAACCGGCAAGTACGATCCGAGTCTGCCGCTAGCCTTCAAGATCGCACGTGTTTTTGGAAAGAATGTGGAAGAGGTGTTTTTGTATCCCGAGGAACAAGACCAGCCGCGTCCTCCGCAGGTCTGAGTTCCATCTCTAGCAATCGCAACATGATGTCTGCTAGTTCGCAATTCCGGATTCTTTTCTCTGCAGGTCAGTCGAAGTCTATCCCCGTTCTCTTGCCAAGGTAAACCGAAAGGAGCCTCATCGTGGACCGTCCCTATGGCATTTCCGACTTCGCATTCCCAACCCGATGGGACCGGGAATCCGGCCCCGACTTGGTAGAGAGGGCCGGTCAGGGTTCTCGCCCAGACAGAGAGCAGAGCCAAACCGGACGGAGAAAGGGATCGAATTCCAAATCCTCCCCATCCACACGGAAGCGCTCCGCTATTTCGGCTATACGGAAGAGGAGTCCCGTTTCCTCTACCTTGTGAAACCCGGCAAACGCAGCGTTGCCTTTTCCCGAAAAGTCGTGGAAAAGAACCACGCCAGCTCAAAGGAATACCTTCGGCATGGCCGCGTCTTTCATTTCTTCTCGCGGAATCTCTACGAAGCTATTGGTAGGGGGAATGTCCGTTTTCGGCGCGCACATTCGACCGAATACATCCGAACCCGGCTCATCGCGCTCGATTTCATTCTCCGAAATCAAGGCTTCACTTATCTCGAATCCGAGGAGCAGAAGCTCTCTTTCTTCTGCGACCAACTGGGAATCGACAAGAAAATCCTGCCCCACAAACACTACTCCGGGGCTATCAAGGGCGACTTCACCGACCGCTATTTCGTGGATAAATTCCCTATGTTCTATAACCCTGGCGCCTCTCTTCCCCCTATGCTGAGGTTCAGTTTCATCGATCCGGGGTTTGAAAGCATGGATAGCTTCAGGACGCATTTGGACGCTTACTTGACGCTCTTCGCGAAGCTCTCGCAGCTCCGTTTCTACTACGTCGCAACCCGTGACACGAATTTCGAGCGGGCCAACAAACTGTTTCATGGGACGTTTCAGAGGCTTTGGAACCCTGCAGCCGCTCGCGGATTGTTCGACTATTTCCGTACGCGGCGGACGTGGGATGAGAAGAACTACGGCAAGTTATCGGAGCACGATGTGCTTTTCATGAACCAGGGAAAAGAGAGATTCGGCAATCCAGGCATCGAGAATCTGTACCAGAAATGGCGTGCCGGAGAGATTGCCGAGAACACGGTGCGATCAGAATCAGTGAAGTTCCAGATGCCTTCTCAGGTCACCTTCATTTCAGCAACAGTGAATGGACAGGCGGCGTTGTTCGAGCGGCACCCGCATCAGCCAGTAAACGTAGCTGTGAAAAGTTTCGAGGAGACATCTTTCCCAGGAGATTTCACCTCCGGCGTCACCCTGGCATGGAGATAAGAGACAGAAAAAGAAGGCAGATGCGACAGAGACGGCAAGAAAACGGAGCGCGGCCAAAACACGATCAGAGGCGGGAGCGACCCCATCGTGCCGCAAAATCGCGGCCCGATCCCTCCGGGCTTCGGGGGTCACTCCCGCCTTTTGCTGCTGAAAATCGCAGCTCGTGTTTTGGCCGCGCAGGGGGAAGGGAATCAGAAGCTTTGTAAGACAACGTGTCAGACAAAACCGTAAAGGAAGGACCAAAAGAAAGCATGGCAATCATCAAGGCACCACCCAAGCAACCAAAGTCAGTGACGATCCAGGCACGAGTGGAGGAGTCGGTGAAAGCGCAGCTAGATCAATACGCAAGGTTCATCGACTCCACCCCGTCTTACGTCATTACGGAAGCTCTGAAAGTCTTATTCAAACGCGATGATGAATTCAAAGCCTGGCTAGGCCAACACGCCAACGAACTCAATCAAGAACAGATTCAAAGAGAGGGCCTCACCAAAACTGCGTAACAATATTATGAAGTCCCGTTCAACACAATTCGGTGAGCGCGAGAATACAGCGTCCTCAAGACAGCATGCCTCGCGCCTTACGGCGGATACGTTGTCCTTGATGTCCGATGCCGCCCCGAGAGCTTTGCAAGATCGACAGCCGACTCGAGTCTTGGCATCACGTGCAAGCAAGCCTGACAACCGGATCATTACTACGCTGCAGGAAGCAGCCACAGGAAGAAAAAAAGGAGATACTGCGGAGACTAGTTCGGTTCTTGCAACGGTTATCACTACCCACGAGTCGAGGCGAGCGCCCGTGACGCCGGAACCGTTTGTCTCGGCCGACCAGGCGGCGCAATTTCTCTGTGTCAAACGCCGCTTTCTGCTGGAGCTTGCCCGCAGAGGGATAGCCGGGGCCTATGCACTCGGCACCGGAAGCAAACGCAAAGTCTGGGTGTTCCGCCTCTCGGAACTCGCCGCCGCCATTGAGCGGAACGAGACCCAAATACCAAACCTGCCAAAACCGTGTACGATCGGATCTGGCAGTCCCCGCTGAAAGAGGAGCTATGTCCTATCAGCGAGGATCACTTAAGAAAGTAAAACGCAGGGAAGGAGAAATCTGGGTGCTGCGGTATCGGGTTACGAATTCAGACGGCCGAAGAGTCGAGAACGTCATGCCTATCGGACTTGTCCAGCAATTTCCCAAAGACAAGGACGCATGGCGCGAGGCGGATCGGCTCGGTCTCTCCGTCAGAATCAACGAAGCCCCCGCCCGTGTTTCATTTAACTTCCTGGCGGAGCATTACCTTAAGGCCGATTTCGGCGCCGATGCTGTGCGCCCGAAATCGGTGAATACCATCAGTCACGTTGAGCAGGTCGTTCGCGCTTATCTCGTTCCGCGTTTCGGTGACGAAATCGCGGAAGACATCAAGCCGCTCGACATTCAGAGGTGGCTGAAATCCCTCCACGACACAAACGGTCTTGCATGGACGACGATCTCCAAGATGCGGGGCGTTATGCGCCGCATTTACAAGATCGGAATCCTGCACGAGTACGTCGCGAAAAACCCCGTGCAACACGTCGAGACGCGCTCGAAGAGCGACTACAAAGCCATCGTCATCACGCCTGCGCAAACGCTTGCGATTCTGAAGGCCTTCCCCTCACCTCTTCACTTCACACTGGTCCTGACCTGTGCCGCTACGGCGCTCCGTGCTCCGGAGATTCTGGCGCTACGCTGGTCGGACTTGCTGTGGAATGAGGGAAGGATTCGGATTTCAAAACGCTGGGCCAAAGGCAAGGATGGCGAGACTAAGACGGAGGCGTCGGACGGATATGTTCCGCTGCATCCGACCCTGGCCGCTCACCTACGTTCATGGCGGGAACAAAGCCTCTACTCGAAGGATACGGATTTCGCGTTCCCTTCTTTGAGGGCTCGCGGCCGTGTTCCACTCTCCGCGTCTGTATTCGTCGCCGATCATCTGCGAAAGGCAGCGAAGAAAGCCGGAGTACGTATCGAGGACGGTCAGAGGTTCGGGCTTCACAACCTTCGCCATTCCCTCAGCAACTGGATGGTGAACAAAGCGAAAGTCGAACCGAAAACTGTTCAGGGAATCTTGCGCCACGCAAAGATTCAGACGACGCTCGACCTGTACACGCAGGAAGACGGCGATGAAACACTTGCGGCGCAAGGGCAATATTTAACTGCGCTGGGAGTGGCTACGCCGTTGGTGCAGTGAACTCAGAAAAGTGTGGGTTGGATTGTGGGTTGAGGCGATTTAGACTTTGGTGCAACACCCGGTAACCTACTGAAAATAATGGTGGGCCTGGGTGGACTTGAACCACCGACCTCGCCCTTATCAGTATTGCGGTCCTTGCTCCCAGAGCATTATTCTTCGCGATATCGGATGCGGTCCGGCTCGACAATCCAAAGCTGATGCTTTGGCGAGAATTGCAGCAATGCGGGGACCAGGCGCTTCAAAAGAGCAACAAGCGTTGGCTTGTCCTGGGACTTAGAACGAAAGACCACGATTCCCGGATGGGATTTTGGAGGGTATGCTTGGACATTCGCGAAGTCCAGGTCCAGCGTCATCAATGTCGGCGCAAAATGAGAATGTCCGGTTTGTGCAAAGTAGAAATGTCCGCTTTCATGGATGGCCGAGGGCCCCATGGAAACGGAGCGAATCACTTTGAGCCAACGAGAACGGGACCGATTAAAAGTGTTACATGAGGTACAGGAGAAGCATCTCTCGCAGGTAGCAGCAGCGGAGCGGCTGAAAATAACCGACCGCCAGGTGCGCCGGATGCTGCTCCGCATCCGCAAACACGGGGATGCTGCTCTGGTTCACGGATTACGAGGGCGGCCATCGAATCGCAAGCTGGCAGCCCGCTTCGAGGAGAAGGTTTTGACTCGCGTGGGTCAGCGCTATGCCGACTTCGGGCCCACGCTGGCCGCCGAACATTTAGCCAAGGATGGTTTCCCCGTGAGCCGGGAGACCCTGCGGACATGGATGACCAAAGCGGCCTTCTGGCATCCGCGCTGCCAGCGGGTGAAAAAGATCCACGTGTGGCGGGAGAGAAGAGCTAGTTTCGGGGAGCTGGTGATGCAGGACAGTTCTCCTTTCCGCTGGCTGGAGGATCGCGGTCCAGCCTGCCAGTTGATCGCCGTGATCGATGACGCTACCAGTCGGATCCATGCACGGTTCACCGAACACGACACCACGGAAGAGAACCTGCGAACATTTGGCGGATGGGTACGGCTCTACGGACGTCCCTTGGCCCATTACACCGATAAAGCCAGCATTTTTCGAACGGCCGGCCCGCAGCCGCTTGCGGAACAACTGCGGGGAGATCCGCTGCGAACGCAGTTTGGGCGAGCCTTGAACGAACTGGGGATCGAATGGATCGCGGCCCACAGTCCGCAAGCCAAAGGGCGTATCGAGAGACTGTTTGAAACTCTTCAGGACCGCCTGGTAAAGGAGATGCGGTTGGCGGGAATCGACAGTATTCAGGGAGCGAATCATTTTTTGGAGATGCGCTTTCTTCCCGAGTGGGAGCAGCGTTTTACCGTAGCACCGCGGAATGCACGCAATGCCCATCGACGACTGGGACAGGAACAGCACCTGGAAGAAATCTTGAGTGTACGCGTGGGCCGCAAAGTGGCTCAGGACCACACCGTAAGCTGGGACGGGAATCGCTGGGGAGTACTGCGGGAAGAAGTATGTGCGGGGCTTCGTGGAGCTGCGGTCGACATCGAACGGCGCTTGGACGGAAGCCACTGGTTGCGCTACCGAGGGCGATATCTGCACCTGCGCGCCTGCCCCGAACCGGCGCGGCGTTCCGCAAGTCCTTCCGGCCTACGGCCTCCAGGACTTGCGGAACGAACACCGAAACCCAAAAGCCAAAGCAAACCCAAATACCATGTGCCTGCAGAGCACCCTTGGAGAAAACCATGGAAGCGGACACTTCTATCTGGCAGAAAACCGGACATTTCTACTTTGCGTTGACAGGTCCAGCGTCATCAACACACGATCTTCCGCGCGGCAGCGCTCGGAGAGCACTGAATCGCCAGCACCAGAAAGTTTCTCGTCGGAGGCCGTATCTGCTTCGAAGCCTGCCTCGCGAAGGATCGGCGCGTATTCTGTTGGAAGGTTTTCGTCGATTTTAAACTTCAAGCTTTGATTTCCAGCGGCAAATCCACAGTTCCCTCGCGGGTCAACTCAGCCGCGTAGGCCAATGCAGCATCGACATCCGGGTCTGTCAGCGCCGGGTGGCTCCGCAATATCTCTTCGCGTGGTACACCTGCCGCAACGTTATCCACTACGACGGACACTAAGACACGTGTTCCGCGGATGCACGCTCGGCCGTGGCAGACGGCCGGGTTTACGCTGACTCGCTCGCGCCAATCTTGCATACGTTTATTCTAACCAGATTCAGCCCCCAGCGCCATCGTCGGCGCCATAGCAGTTTATATGTCTTCTGATTTGTTTCGGAGGACCAGGCCCTCGCAGGATTTTCAGAAGGGTGACTTAGGCGCCCCCTAGATCAAGGTCGCTGGCTTCATCGTGTCGATAAAGTAGAGTGCGTCGAGGGGCGGCGCGCGATTCAGCACAAAGACCTGCCTACGGTCCGAGTTGGCCGTCGCCGACGGCCGCGTGAACTTCTTGTGCCTACAGGTTTGCCTTGGCGAGTCGGCTCAGGAAACTCTCCTTGGCGGCGTGTACTTGCCGGACCTTCTCCAAAGCCGCTTGAAATTCGGCTGTCTGGCCACGGCAGACGGCGAGGTCATGCAGGTCGATTAGCAAACTGACCGCTCTATCGTAATCTTTGGGCTGCCGCGTCTGGACATGCGCCGCAACCTGTTTCCAGATTTCCGGTTGGCGTCGTCCCAATTGATCGAGATACCGGGCCCGGTTTGCCAGGTCTTCCGCTCTGCGTTTTGCCGCTTCCGCTGTGCGCTGTTCGTTCAGCAACCGGGCTCTCTCTTTCGCGCGCGTCTGAGCCGCTGCCAGAAGATCGCCTACCTTACGCCGTTCGCTTACAGCGAGGGCGTCGGAAGTCTGCTGTAAGTTCGTACGTCGAAAACGCCGCACCACGTCGTTTCGCCAGCGCTCGTCTTGATCCACGACCGCAGTGATCAGCAACTCGCTTTTGTCCTTTTCCGGCAGGCCCCGAATCCACGCGGAAAGCTCTCTGCGACTCGGTCCGGCGGCGAGAGGTTTTGAAGCCTGGGCTGCAACCTCGACAAGGTCCTCATCGATTTCGAGAAATTCGATCAGCGCATGTAGCGGACCCGATAGCTCTTCCAAGCCCGCAGGAACGGGCGGTTCCAGTTTATCTTCCTCAAGTCCCCCATCCTGAGCAGAGCGAAGCCACCCGAGATAAAGGCATCGGTGGTCGTCGCGAAGCAAATCTGAGCGCAGAGGCATCAGGGAGGCCATCCAACGGGTCCCGTCGTCCTCGCCATCCCACTCCGACTCGAATCCAAATTCAACGATCACGAATGTCCCGGTTTTTCGTACCCGCAGGGACTCGCCTCGCGGCATGGCCTTGAGCAACTTGTAGTCGATCGATCCCTGCGGAAGCCGAATATGAAACTCACGCGTTCCGCAGTTCGCGACGTAGACAAAAACGTCGAAATACTTCTCCAAAAGCTTGCTCGGATTGGCTTTCAGGTCACCCCATTCGTAGTGGTTCGTGAAGCTCGTGGCGGTAATTGCTGCCCGCGTGGAGATGGAACGTAGCGTGGTCATCTCGTTTCTCGTCAGCGGACGGTCGAGAGCACGGAAATCGTAGTACTGATATTCGCTCACCGAAAACCTTGGCACCAATGGCGATAAGCGGCAATCCATTCCGCGCCTGCCGGAGTCGGCGTTGGCAAAGGCAAGTCCAGGATTGGGATCTTCTGCCGCGTTTTGCCTCGGCGGCAAATGCCAACAATTTGGCCATCTAGTGTCATGTCGATCTTCTCCACGTCAGCGTCGACGCCAAGGATCTTCACAGAAAACGGCAACGCCAGATGCTCCTCAATCATCGTGAGGAACCCGGTTGCTTGTTCTTCTTCGGTGTAAGCATCCAACACCGCTTCTTCGATCAGTTGCATCAGCTTAGCCCTGCTGAGCGAAGGGACATTTGTCCCAGGTCCTCCTTTCAGCTTCCGCAGATGCAGAACCGCCGGGCGACTGTTCCGTCTCGTCATATTTCTCCGTTGATCGAAGGCTCTTTGGGAGCTTGATGCTCAAGCAAGCGCTGCACGCCAGCAAGAGCCGTCCGCAGATCTATAAGCTTGGGATCAAATTCGTCCACGTGAGCCATCGTCGCCGTCTACCATCTGTCACTAGTCGAGGAATAATCTCACAGTTTGCGGACCTGTTGTTGCCCCGTAGGAACCGTCTATTAGGTGCCTGGCGCGTGGCACGACAGCGAGTGGCTGACTGCGGGGCGCTTGTTCGCGAGAAAGCTCTCCAGTCATCCCAACTTAGCCCGACTCTTGGATGGACGGTGAAGAACCCCTTCCCGAGCCGGTTGTCACGCGTCTGGTTGGTCTGGTCAACTCTTCAAGCTGGCAGAGGGTTGGCTGTCTAGCTGGACGCGTATTTATCGGTGATTTATGGTGGGCCTGGGTGGACTTGAACCACCGACCTCGCCCTTATCAGGGGCCTTTAAGGTGCTATATGCATAGTACTTTCTTCGTGAGGAGAGGTGATCCACTGTAGCACGGGCCTCGCTAGCGAACAATCCTACGCGGTCACTTTATGATAGAGCTGGTAGTGCTCATCGCCGATTGCGTGCGTCCGCGAGCCTCCTCGATCAGACTCAAGCAGGCTCGCAAAGTGCTTGACCTTCGCGGCGCGTTGACATTCCCTTGGGCTGCACAGAGTTAGATAGGAAGAGTATTTTCCCTTTAAGAGGGACGAAGCCAGTTCTCTCGTTGTAGGCCTCGCACCTGAGCAAACTCCCTTGTGTTGTCGCTAACCAGAGTATAACCAAGCGTAAGAGCATGAGCAGCGATGAGCAGGTCGTTGCCGCCGATCGGTTTGCCGACCCGCTCAAGCTGTGCTCGAACCCGGCCGTACGTAACATCTGCGGGGGAATCGAAAGGAAGAACCTGCAGGGCCCCCAGCACCACTTCGAGTTGTGTCGTGAGCCGCTGCGACCCCTTCTTCTCTGCACCATAGCGGAGCTCTGAGGCCACAATGATGCTGGTGCAAACTTTTGTTTCACCCACCTTCCTGATGCGCTGCGCAACAGTGCCCTGCGGATTGCGAACCAGATCCGAGACCACGTTGGTATCAAGCAGATAGCCCGTCATAGATCGACCCGATCAGGAGGCTCATCCAGAATCGGTGCGAAATTCTCATCGAGCCGGCTCAAGGTGGCAAGAACGGACAACAGGGACTTGGGCGGTGCAGGTTCGATGATCAGCCGGTCTCCCTCCTTGCGCATGACGGCGTCCTCACCGGGGAATTCGAACTCCCGAGGAATCCGCACAGCCCGGTTTCGCCCATTCTTAAAGACCTTCACGTGTCTTTCGGCTGTGACTAGTCGTCTTGGCATATGTCAAAGCCTATGCCAATTCTAGGTCTTTGTCAATGGCGCACCATTCCCACTCGAAGACCAGCACCGACGATTGCCCGCGGGCTACCCGTCCCTGATAAGGCGGACTGTGGTCCAAATAACGTAAGTGTCAATGACGGCTACCCCTCGAATCTGTGAACGCTGGTTTTGGAGAGAGGGCTTCCACAATCCAATATGCCGGGAATGAATGTTTATGTTCTTTCCGTTCCTTGAATGCCGTGGAAAAGTGGCCGTTAGCAAGAAATTCAAGCAGTCCGTGAATCCCCGCGCCAGGTCATGGTGTCTCCGGTGACGTCGGGGGCGGCATGTGGCGATTCCGGAAGTTGACAAATCGTTGACAAAAGGTTTTGCGGGAAATCCCGGAGAAAGCCAAAAGCGAGAATGGCTGCATAAACACTGGGTGCGCGGCCTGAGACTTATGGTGGGCCTGGGTGGACTTGAACCACCGACCTCGCCCTTATCAGTATTGAGGCCATTAGTATTTCCGCTAGAAATGCAGGTTTTTTTGAAGGACGTGGGCGCTTGCGTCGGTATCCCCCGCTACGCGTGTTCGGTTGCTGGATTTTCGTATCCGGTTAGACTTCGGCTTCGCAGTAGCTTCCCGGTCATAAGTCTTGTCGCGCGACGACATAAGTAATCACCGTGACGGGCAATCGCTGATCGGCGCGCCCACCAACCCTTCAAGAGCGCCTGTCACATATCTCGGATTTGAGGGCGAAAGCAGTTTTACGTGGTTGCCGGAAAGAAAGAACCGATGGAGTTTTGCGGCGTGCCCCCTTATTGCCCTAAAGATTTCGACAGGATATGGAAATCGTTCGACGTCCGGACGCGTGGCATCCGGTATCACGCTAGGCCATCCGAAGGTTAGATCTCCAGTCAGCTCTTTAGGGAAGGCCGCAACCGGCTCGCAGACGGAGTCGAGGGGCATTTTTCAGTCCTCCGTTTCTGCTTTCAAACTCGCCGGTGGTCGAATCCACGCGATGTCAGCTCGTCACGGGCTGCGAGGACCTGATCAATCTCGTAGTCCTCGGCGGGAAATGCCTCCCCGGTGATGCAGGTGAAACACGCGTATCCCGCCGAAACGGACCCGACAACCCAGATGGGTGCCCCGCAGGAGCAACGCGCTCCCGCCAAGGCGTCAGAAACGCAACTGCCCAAACGCGTGAGCAGCTCCCTGGGATCCTCGTCAGGGTTAACCTGGACGTGCAGCTCGACGTACTTATCGATTGCAATCGGTACGAAACCCATCCCGCTGCTCCCCTCCCCCGTGTGCCGCTACCTGTACGGAAGCTCGTGCGCCCCGAGCCAGTCGCGTGCTGATTCAGGAGTTTCCTGGCTCAACGATCTCGCAGAAGTATCGCTTCACGGCCAACGAATTGTCCTTTGTCATTATGCAATGAGGGTATGGAATCAGTCTTCTCACGGCGCATGGCATCTTCACCTCATTCACACGGCAGGCTGCCGGAGAGCGAGATTTTGCCTGCCATGGACGTTGGCGTCGACACTCATGATTTTAGTCCTTGGCATTTTGACGAGATCAACGTACGGATGACGCAGAAGATCGAAACGGCACACGAACGGCGGCAGAGGGATGCGTGAATCGAAGTATCCGAACCAACGATGCACATAAGTGGTCAGGAGTGCTCTCGGCTTAGCGTCAGTTTTGTCTTTGCGATCCTTGGGGAACGGGCGAGAAGGCAGCCCCAAAGATCGTCCGTGGCTTCTTATGTCGGCTGGTGTAAAATAAGGGCATTCACAGAGGACTCTGATGAGTACTACCACCGTCCCTCCTAAACGCCTCAATGCTTCTTCGCGTGCGAAACGCAAAAGAAGTGTGCGCGAGGCGCTCGCCACACTACGACTCGAGGACCTGGCTCCTAGCAAGGAAGTAATGGCGCTTGCAAACGAATACGTCGAGGGCCGGCTCGAAGCGAAGCAGCTGACAGCAGCTGTTAGGCGGCGCTACCGTCGGGATTGAGCCAAGAAGCTAACATTCAAGGTGATCCCTATTTCTACGGGGCTACGTCTGTCCTCCGCAACCTTGCCGAGATTCGCGATGCAAACCGCCTCAGCCAATTTGAAAGTGACCATTTCTTCGCACGACTCCTCGAGCTTCACGAAAACCCTATTCGAGGATCCTTTGATTCCGATCATTTGAGACATATCCATCGGCATCTGTTTCAGGATGTGTACGCGTGGGCCGGAGAATTCCGCACGGTTCCCATCGCCAAGGGCAAATCCTTTTTCGCTCGACCGGAGCACATCGGACCGGAACTGCAGAAGCTATTTCACCAACTCGCTGGCGAGCAATCTTTGCGAGGTAAGGATTCTAAAGGATTCTGCCAACGCGCCGCTCACTACCTCGGCGAGATCAACGCTTTGCATCCTTTTCGCGAAGGAAACGGACGAGCGCAACGTGAATTCATTCGAGAACTGGCTTTGGAGGCCGGTTATGAGGTTGCATGGGATCTCGTTACGCAGGACGAAATGTTAAAGGCTTCAGTGGCGAGTTTTCACCACGGCAGTAGTTCCGAGTTTACAATGATCTTAAACAAAATCATCCGTCCCGTTCGTTGAATTCCAACGCATACGTCAAGTGCCGCAGCTCTTGGACTGACCATCGCACGTTACGATGAAGGCTATTGAAGGGAGGCTCTGCCCCTCAAGAAGACCACTTTTGCGATCGTGCCAATCGCGGCACATCCAATCACAGCCGGGTTATGGAAGAGTTGCCCAACCTCTCTGGTCTTTCGTTTCTCGTTGCTGCGTCACTTCGGACAATAAAGCTCACCCTTGCTGGTTATAACCGCTGCTGCGCCTCGGGATCGCTGGGAATCGTTGATCACCATCCCTCGGAATACGCACCTCGGAGTGCACTGGAAGGCGGCGGCCTCTGATTGCCCGAAAAGTTGGCAAGTAGTTGGCAAATTGGTTTGTGATGAGGATTCTCCGAAAGGGGAGAAGTGTGAATAGCCCCGTATCTATTGGTTGATGGTGGGCCTGGGTGGACTTGAACCACCGACCTCGCCCTTATCAGGGGCGCGCTCTAGCCACCTGAGCTACAGGCCCCAACATCGCGGGGAACCGCTCACAACCACCTCATTGTACGGTAGCTTAGCACGTTTCGCAATTGTGCGAATCGCCGCGCTTCGGTACAAGACAGCAACTTCTCCGATCCATTTATCGCGCACGATCTCCAAACCACAGTTCCGTCCATCGTGGAATGTACAGCCCACGCAGCGTCAAGATGCAGTGGCAAAGCTGGAAAGTGCAATGTTTTAGCGCATTTCCAATCTACAAACAAAACCACAATGGAGGGCTCTCGAAGATTAGACTCGTAAAAGGAGGAGCCCTACCATTAAGAAATTGAACTTCAAAGGGCCGCCACCTGAGCTTATAACTCAAAAAGGGCGACCTGCTTCCTCATCGGCTCGGAATTCGATTGAATCCAGACCACTCCGATCAAGAGTACCGACGACCCAACTTCCGGATTGTCGCCCACGCGCAAGTTGGCCAGATCACGCAACACAAGCGCGTATCGTTACTGATCAAAATTAACTCGCCCGAGTCAATGAGTGGTTTGGCCTGTTCACAACATCTGAGCGCCATCTCTACCCGTAGCGCTGGAAATGCTTCCAGAACTCCGGCCAAGAGGAGCGGATATTGCGACAGATGTAGACTCGGTCGCGGTCGCGGAAAATGTCATTGACAACGCCATACGGATTCGAGAGTTGAGCAGCAACCTGGCAGGAGGCAAAGATCTGGTTGAGTTCGTCCGGCTTGAAGCCCACGGCTATGACGGTTTGCGGCGGAGGGTCGCCGTAGCCGGGGAGCCAGTTGGAGTTCATGCCGCTGACGGCGCGGGGCAGGCCGTAGGCTCGACCGTAAAGATTGACAGCTCCGGCTTCGCCTTCGTCCTCTGCCATGACTCCGAGGGCAGTGCGATCGGAGGCTGGGATGGAATCGCGGACGTGAGCGACGATGGCAGCGAGTTCCGGCCAGCCAATCTCCATGTTGAGCTGATGGGATGTTGCGTCCTGCACGCGCCACCACAGCGAATTGACAGGAACAAAGGGGAGCATGAGCGCGGCTTGGACCAGGCCGCCGATTCCGAGCGTTATCCATGCTGCGCGCAGGATCCGTCTGCCTTTGCGCCGGGAGCGACCGGAGCCAGGTTTCGGTCCATGCCGCACCAGCGGCGAACAGCATCGGGTAGGCCGGGGCAAGGTAGTAGTCGCGTCCGCGCGCGGCCATCAGGAGCACCAGCGTAAGCACGTACATCCAGCCGAGCATGCGCCACCGTCTGCCTCCTGGCCGCGCAAAGAGAAACCACAGCCCGGCGAGCCAGAGCGGAACTGCAGCAGGGTTGGTCGCGCTCCAGAACTGCTTCAGGAGAAAGTTGTCTGTGCGGCCCAGGCCAATGTCGCGGGTGTGGATGCTGCGCATCCGGGCAAGGCCGACGAAGTGGTGCTGGTATTGCCACCAGAGGTTGCGTGCGACGATGAGCAGCGCCAGCGCCACGCCGCACCAGAACCAGGCGCTGCGAAAATAGCGGCCGTTCGGAGCCAGGAGCATTGCGCCGAGGAGGGCGACAGCAAAGAACGCCATCGTGTACTTGGTCATCAGTCCAAGGCCGATGGCGGCCCCGATGCCGAGCCACCAGCGCTCGTCGTCGCTCTGAAGCAGCCGCGAGACGCACCAGGCCACCGCGACCCACCACAACAGATCGAACGACATGTAGGACATGAACGAGCCGGTGAAGAATACGGGTCCTCCAATGCTCGCCGCAAATGCCGAGACGAGCATGGCCTGGCGGCCGCCGCCCATGGCGCGTGCCATGAACCCGGTGAGTACGGCCACAAACCCGCTGGCGATAGCGGCGAAGAAGCGGAATCCGATGAGCGAAGTTCCGAAGAACGCCAGCTCAATACGGGCCAGGAAAGCGGTCACCGGTGGGTAAACAACATATCCCCACTCGAGATCACGCGCATTGGAGTAAGTGAGCAACTCGTCGCGGTGGAATCCGTAGCGCGCGCCGGCCACGAAATGCACCGCGGTCAATGCGAAGCCGAGAAGCCACAGCGCGGCGGTGTCTTTGGAGAGAATCCGATGCGACTGAGGTGAATCGTGCATAGGAGCCTCGCTTGGGAAGATGGAATTCGAGACAAGGATAGCGCGAAGGGCGGCGCGCTGTGATAGCTGCAAAGCGTCCCACCCACGCTGCTCAAAATGTCAACAGACGCATAATCGCCAATGCACTCACCGACCAATGATTGGTATCGGGTCGCCTTGTCGTCAGGAAATCAAGCGCTGACGAGATGCGCGTTTATCGGGACTCACCGAGAGTTCCCGTGAACCTGCCAAGTAAGAGTTGCTAACGCGATGACGAAACTACCGAACAGCACCACAGAATAACCAATGCAGTGAAGGATTTAGTTGAGACTGTGCGTGAAATGTCAAAGCAGTTAGAATGTCTGTTTTTGCCAACCATTCAACCAAAAACTGAAGGGGAAGAATGGCAAGACGACCCAGGGATTTTCATACCGGTCGTGCTCATTGGGCGGTCGCCTCGGCGCTGGTATGGCGGGATGAGGATCAAATGAACCGAAGGGATTTTGTGCGGCTTGGATGGGCCACCGTGATCGGGGCGGGGGCAGGAAAGCTGCGGCCCGCATTCGCGGAGTCGCCAGCGCTCCGGCACGTTCCGGCGCCGCCGCAGCATCCGCAGATGGCGATGTCGGAACCGACGGCCACCGGGCACGCGGCGGATTTCACCCTACAAATCGCACCAATGATGGTTGAGCTCGCTCCGCAGGTTGTCATCAGCACGATCGGCTACAACAATAAAGTCCCTGGCCCGCTCCTGAGGGTGCGCGAGGGCCAGCCCGTCACTGTCGACGTAGTGAACGACACGGACATTCCGGAGTATGTGCATTGGCATGGCCTGTTCGTTCCGCCGGAAGTGGATGGGGCGGAGGAAGAGGGCGCAACTCCTGTCCCGCCGCACGGCCGGCAGCGCTATCAATTCGTGGCAAAGCCGTCGGGTTTGCGTTGGTACCACTCGCACACCGGCGCCATGATGGACCTGCATCGGGGCGCCTACACCGGCCAGTTCGGTTTATTCATGATCGATTCGGCGTATGACCCTGGCCTTTACGACCAGGAGGTCTTTCTGGCGTTGCGTGAATGGGAGCCTTATCTGACCGCGATGGATCAGGACGCGGCGTCGACAGCGGATTCCAGCGATCCCACGCCCGAAAAAACCGCCACCCCAGACCCGCGTCCGAACGGTCTCGAAGTCGGCTATCCTCTTTACTCGATCAATGACAAAATGCTTGGAGCGGGGGAACCCATCCGCGTGCAATCGGGTCAGCGCGTCCTGATGCACCTGCTCAACGCCAGTGCTTCGCAAATTCATCGCGTAGGTCTATTCGGTCACCACTTTCAGGTCATCGCTCTTGACGGCAATCGCGTGCCAACGCAACAGACAGTTGATGTGATTGAGATCGCCCCGGGCGAGCGTGTGGATGCCATCGTAGAAATGAATCTGCCGGGTGTTTGGATTTTAGGCGAACTGCGCGATACCGCGCGGCAATCCGGCATGGGCATAGTCGTGGAGTACGCCAATCAGGCACAGCCACGCCCGCAATGGATTCCGCCTGCAAAGAAGTCGCGCTGGGACTACAGCATCTTTGGCAAGCCTGCTCCGCATCCCGCGCCAGACCAGACTCTCGACATGGTCTTTGAAAAAGTGCCGGGCGGACCTCACGGCATCAATCACTGGCTCGTTAACGGCAAGGAATATCCGCATGAACGGGAATTCGTGTTCCGAAAGGGTGGCCGCTACCGGCTGGTTTTTCACAATCGCAGTGACGATTCTCACCCCCTGCACATGCACCGGCACCTGTTCGAGATCGTCGAGCTCAACGGCAAGCCAACTGCCGGCATCATGAAGGATACGGTGACCGTTCCCGCATTTGGACGTGCAGCTGTGGATCTGGTCGCCGACCAGCCAGGCCTCACGCTGTTTCACTGCCATATCCAGCAGCACATGGACTTCGGTTTCAAGGCGCTGTTTCGCTACGCCTGAACAGCATCGCGGGACAAACCGTTCTGGATGGCGATTCTACAAAACATTCCGCTTGTCGGTGGCCTGGGAAACCTCTCCAAAAATCCATGTTACGGTTTTTTCACACATTCGACATACACGCGAAATGTTGACGGATAAGACTGCGCGTTTGGCAGATATCCAAATTTTAGGTGATTTGAATCGGGAGGGACCGTATGGCGATGAACGGGGGAAGATTGCGAGTGGCAGCGCTCGTGGGAGCGGCCGCCTCAATGCTGGTATTTGCAGCGGGGGCAAAGGCTCAGAATCAGAATTTCAACGGCAACCCACATTCCAACGCCAATGGATGGCGGGAGGAACGCTCCCCTGTGCTTGCGGTGGTAGGCGACATCGCCTGCCAGCCGGGCGAGTCCACGCCGTCAGGTGAGGCTAATCATGAACTCTGCTTCAACCCCAAGGGCCCCTACACCGCCTCCTCTTTGTGGCAATCCCAGGAAGCCACTGCGAATCAGATTGAGGCCATGAAGCCCGACGCCGTCGCGATCACTGGGGACCTGCAATACCAGGTGGGCCAATACCAGGACTTTATGAACTCGTTCGATTTGACCTATGGCGCCTTCAAATTTCTCCACCGGCCCTCCCCTGGCAACCACGAGTTTTATGACGAGCATAGCGCCACCGGCGTCGCCGGCTACGGCTACTTCTCCTACTACAACGGCTTCCAGATCGATGCCAACGGAAACCCGATCACGACGACGGTTCCGGACCCATGCCCACAGGCTTTGGCGGCCGCCTGCAACTATCCGGGTGTTACCACTTCCAACCCACAACCCATACCTCGGGCTGACGGACAGGCGGGGCACTTCGAATTAGGGCCGAACGCAGGCGTGAATGGGAGCGGAGTCGCAGATGGCTGGTACTCCTACAATCTCGGCTCCTGGCACCTTATCTCACTCAACATAGAGTGCGCGACGCAGCCGGGCGGCTGTTCGAACACCGGCGCCTGGTTTGCAGCCGAGCTCGCGTGGCTGAAAAAGGATCTCGACGAGAATCATTCCGCGTGCACCGCTGCCTACTGGCACCAGCCCACGTTCAGCGCCACCAACGGCATTACCCCAGAGGGTATTGCCGCTCAGGCCTTTTGGCAACTGCTCTACAATCACAGAGCTGACTTGGTGCTGAACGGACACGACCACCTCTATGCCCATTATCGCCCCCTTGACCCCTCCGGGATTTACGATCCCCAAAATGGCATCCGTGAAATCATCGTGGGTACCGGCGGCGAGACACTCGATCCGGTCGTCACTACTAACACTACCTCCGCCGATCCTACCGGCAACCCGAACTTCAACGCATTGAATCTCGAAGCGGGGTCAACCGGCAACTTCTGGGGTGTGATGGCCCTGACGCTTGAGCCCAACGGCTACAAGTGGTATTTCCAGTCGGCACTGCAAGCTCCTATAGCGCCTGCAGGAACACCGGCTGCTTTCACCGACACGGGCTCCGGCACCTGCCATGGTGGGCCCAATTGGGGTGGTAACGACCGAGATGGTAACTATCACAACCAATAACTAGCTCGGCTTCGCGGCGTTATCACCGACGTTTCGTTCGGTACGTATTCCCCACCTTTCGCGACTAGACGGACTCCTCGCGGGGGGTGGGGGATTTTACCTCGCCTTGAGCCCTCCGAATTTTCCACTGCGCTGAGCACGACGCCCAGACCGAAACCGGCTGGCCCTGTGCATCGCCGACGTCTCCGGCAAAGGCGTTCCCGCCGCCCTGCTCATGGCCAACGTGCAGGCGAGCCTGCGCGCATCGGTTCGCGACATGGACAGCCCAGCGCGCGTATGCAGCATCATCAACGTCATGCTCTGCGACAAACTTGCGTTTACGTTAACCCTTCCCGTTAGACGCTCCCGATTTGTTGCCGCAAGAGCAATCGTCGGTTTTGCCGAGTTGTCGGCCCTAGCGTTAGTTCCTACTCTCTTGCTGCCGATATTCGCAGCCTGGTCTAACCACTCTTATCCGTCAATTCCACAAGCCCTGAAATTTGCCGTCCTCTGGATTGCCTGCGGTGCGCTGTTTTTTGCCTTTGGACTCTTGGTCTCAACATTTGTGCCGGGAGACTACCCGGCCGCCGCTGCGTGCCTCGTTAGCTTATTCGCTTACTTGATCGTCCTTGAGATCGCTCCCCTCGAAAGATTTCCTTCGCTAGATTTATTCAATGTTGTAACGGCATGGCATATGCCCTATTTCAGCGGCAGAGACACCTGCTTCGTCACGTATTTGCCTTGGCTCACTATCCGACGGGCACTTCCGAAAATCGACGCGATCCTACAAAGGCAAAATCTACACAAATTATCTGCTGGTCGAATCCGTCCAAACGCCGAAAGGCCCGCGTCAGCGCACCATCTGTTCTTTAGGAAGCCTGGAACCAGCGCCCGTGAAAGATTGGTTGGGATTGGCGCACAAACTGCAGTCCTCCTTGCGCGGACAAGCCTCCCTCCCTGAGTCTTCCAGCGGAGTGCAACCGTGGCTGGAGAAAGCGCGCCAGAGAAAAAGCAGCGCCACATCCGAGGAAGACCAGTCCGGATCAACCGTCACCGTCGTGATCGACCAGATCGATGTGCAGCAAGCGCGTGAGGCCGGCCCCGTGCATGTCGGACACCAGCTCTGGCGCCAACTGGGGGTGCATTCCATTTTGCAGAGCGCCGGACTTTCTGATCGCGCATGCCTCTTGACAGAGGTGATGACGCTGAACCGGTTGATTTCTCCTTCTTCCGAGCATGCCATGCCGGATTGGATTCGTCGCACGGCCTTGGGAGACATCTTGGAGGAAGATTTCTCCCAACTGGAGGACGAGGCGCTCTACCGCAATCTGGACCGACTCCATCCCAACCGTGAAGCCATCGAGCGTGCGCTGGCGGAGAAGGAAAAGACGCTGTTCAACCTGGACGACACCGTTTATCTGTATGACTTGACCTCGACGTATTTCGAAGGTCAGGCCCAAGACAACCCGCAAGCGAAGCGAGGATACTCGCGGGACCAGCGTCCGGATTGCAAACAAGTCGTGGTGGGATTGGTCCTGGATCGCGATGGGTTCCCCAAAGCCCACGAAATCTTCGACGGCAATATGCAAGATCGGTGCAGTCTGGACCAGATGCTGGATGTCCTGGAAAAGCGGATGGGCAAGCGGCCGGGCGCGACCGTGATCGTGGACCGAGGTATGGCCTTTGAGGAAAACCTGAAACAAATCCGCGATCGCGGGCTGCATTACCTGGTCGCGGGACGGCAATCGGAGAGAAACCAATGGTTCGATGAGTTGGAGAACGACCATGGCTGGGAAGAAGTCCGCCGGGTACCTTCACCACGCAATCCCTTTCAGAAGAAGAGCCGAGTGGAAATCAAACGCCAGCAGAAGGGCGACGTCGTTTACATTCTCTGCCGCAGCGAAGGCCGCGAAGAAAAGGACCGCGCGATTCGCGAAAAGCAGGAAGCCAAACTGATCGTCGATCTAAGGAAGCTTCAGCAACGTGTGGTCCAGGGTCGGTTGAAAGAGGAAAACAAAATCCAGCGATCGATCGGTCGATTGCTGGAGCGCTATCCGCGCGTGGTGCGTTATTACGAGATCTCCTATGACGCCGCCCACCAGAATCTTTCCTGGAACGAACTCGCCGATCAAAAGGCGATCGCCAAGAAACTGGACGGAAGCTATGTTCTCAAAACGGATCGGCAGGATCTGATGGCGGATGAAATCTGGCGCACTTATATCCTGCTGACGCGCGTGGAAGATGCCTTCCGCGACCTCAAGAGCCCGCTGATGGAGCGGCCGATTTTTCATCATCTCCAGGATCGGACGCAGACCCATATTTTTCTCTGTGTCCTGGCCTACCATCTGCTGGTGGCCATCGAGCACCGCTTCCTGCAGGCCGGCCTGCACACCTCGTGGTGGACCATTCGTGATCAACTCCGCACGCATCAAGTCATCTCGATCGTTCTGGCTGAAGACCCACTCGGCCGCGTACTGAAAATCCGCAAGGCCACCATCCCGGAACCGGAGCACCGCCAAATCTACGCAACCCTACGCATTCCCGCCGAGGTCATGCAACCCATTAAGACTTGGCAGCAGAAGGCTTGTAGTGACGAAAAAAATCGTAAGTTATAGAAAACACTGCATCAGTCCCCGAAAAGTGTGGAAGTTGGGTTAGGGCACGGATCACCCGCTGAAATTTCAGGAGCATAGGTCGTACCGTCATCGTTGAGGATCAGAATCGGGTCATCCTTGAAGAGGTCAAGATAATGCTCAAGCCCCAGTTGAACCTACTCAGCAACTAGTTGTCGCCATCGAGTTCTGTGAACCTGTATATAATTCTGCGACGCAATGGCACTCCCCAGTGGCACAAGACTAGGTCCGTATGAAATCGTTGCGCTGCTCGGCGCGGGCGGTATGGGGGAAGTCTATCGCGCATGTGATGAACGGCTGGGGCGCGAAGTTGCGATTAAAGTTCTTCCGGCTTCGTTCTCCGGCGATCCTGAACGTCTGCGGCGGTTCGAACAGGAAGCCCGCGCCGTCGGTGCGCTGAATCATCCGAATATTCTCGGGGTACACGATACCGGTTCGCAGAACGGTCTACAGTACATCGTCACGGAATTGCTGGACGGCAGGACTCTGCGTGAAATGCTTGCCGAAGGAGCGCTCCCGGTTCGCCGGGCCCTGACGTTGTTTCAGCAAGTTGCGAACGGCCTGGCCGCCGCGCACGACAAAGGCATTGTTCATCGTGACCTTAAGCCAGAAAACATCTTCGTCACCAAGGATGGCCGCGTCAAAATTCTGGATTTCGGCCTGGCGAAGCAGAGCGCCTCTCTTCCTCCCACAGAGTCCTTGAATGGCGCGACCCTTGACACGCCGCTGACAGAAAGCGAAGTGGTCATGGGTACGGTCGGCTACATGTCTCCCGAGCAAGTCCGCGGCAAAGGAACCGACCATCGTTCGGATGTGTTCGCACTGGGCGCGATTCTCTACGAAATGCTCTCGGGCAAACGTGCGTTTAAGCGCGATACCGGCGCGGAAACGATGACCGCCATTTTGAGAGAAGAGCCGCAGGAATTAACGGCGATCAATCCAGCTATAAATCCGAGTCTTGATCGCATCGTGCGCCGCTGTCTGGAGAAACAACCGGAGCAACGCTTTCAATCCGTCGCCGATCTAGGCTTTGCGATCGAAAGCCTGTCTGGAGCAACAAGTTCGAGCGCAGTCGCACCGCTGGCCCAAGGGAGAAAGTTCAGATGGCTTGCGGTGGCGATAGCGGGATTGCTGCTGGCTGCGTTAGGGGCAGGCTGGTTTGCACATCTGGAGATGGGAACGAAGAATAAGGCGGTAACCTTTCAGCGAGTGACGTATCAGCGCGGCACGATCTATTCCGCACGGCTGACTACAGAGGGCAATGGCGTCATTTATGGCGCCGATTGGGACGGTGCAGGGAGCGAGATCTACCTGGCAAGCAAAGAATTTCCAGATGGGCGATCCCTACTCAAGAACGGTGCCTTGCTTTCCGTCAGTTCTTCGGGAGATCTGGCAGTACTCACTTCACCGCAATTTCTGGACCACTACGAATTCACAGGCACGCTGGCCACGATGCCGCTGGGCGGTGGGGCGCCACGCGAATTGCTGAAGAATGTCACCGCAGCAGATTGGTCCCCCGACGGCCGTTCGCTTGCGGTGGTTCGAGTTGTGGGCCGCAAATACCGATTGGAATATCCAGCCGGAACTACGAGATTCGAGACGACCGGCACCATTACTGAGCCACGTGTTTCCCGCGACGGCAAGCGCATTGCCTTTCTACACCATCCGCAATGGGGCGACGATCGTGGCGCGGTAATGTTGATCGATGCCGACGGAAAAGCAAAAACATTGTCGGATGGCTGGGAACAGGTACACGGTTTGGCCTGGACTCCTTCCGGTGACACGGTGTGGTTTTCAGCGGCCACCGGCACCGCGGATTTAGTGGTATACGAAGTGTCGATCTCTGGTAAACGCCGCACGGCCTTGGCAGGCACCGGCGGCCAAAGATTGTTTGACATCGCTTCCGATGGCAAAGTGCTCCTCTCCAATAACCAAACTCGGTATGAAGTGGAGGCGTCCATCAACGGCGGTCCTTCTCGAAATTTTTCATGGATGGATGGCTCGTTTCTACCGAATCTGTCCGCGGATGGCAAATACATCTTATTCAGTTCGGGAAGCGCGACAACGCCCTATTACGATGTGTGCATGCGAAAGACAGAAGCCGGTTCCGCTGTAACTCATCTGGGTGAAGGAACGACCTTTAGTCTCTCGCCGGACGGGGCCTGGGCGTGGGTATTGCTGGTGAAGGCTCCGCCAGAAGTGCAGATTTTGCCAACCGGTGCAGGAGAGCTGCGAAAGCCAGAGAGCACGAACCTGGAGGCTTACAGTGGCATGGGTTGGTTGCCGGACTCACAACACTATCTTTTTGCGGGAAATGAATCCGGGCGCGGTTCCCGCGTTTACAAACAAAGCATGACGGGTGGCAAGGCAGAACCGATTACTCCTGAAGGCTTCGCCTCCGTATCCGCCAACATTCCTGTTTCGCCGGATGGAAGCCGCTTCATGGTCTTCGAGCAAAACACCCGATTGTGGAGGATTTGTCAGGTTGCTGGCGGAAAGTGCTCCCCCTCGCCCGGCAGTGAGGAGCAGGATCTTCCCCTCTCCTGGAGCGCCGATGGCGGATCGATCTTTGTCGGCCAAACGCAGCCAAAATCTGTGATTTTCAAGATCAATCTATCCACTGGGCATCGGGAGTTTTGGAAAGAGGTGAGTGTCGCCGACCCTGTCGGGATAATCAGTCCGCTGCCTGCGGCAATTACACCGGATGGAAAATCGTATGCCATCACTCTGACGCGGCATTTGGACACGCTGTATGTTGCAACGGGGTCGAACTGAAAATCGCTGTCATTTTTTTAACTTCTACAAAATTAATTAGTTGACCTTCCATTTAGCTCGTTTCACGCGTCCGGCGCGAGCGCGGCACTCAGGGATAGCATCTCGCACTGTCGGGATGCGGACATTTCCGTGTACGACTAGACAGGATTTCCCTTAACCAACCGTTGCGCGTCTAGGTCCCGATTAGTCTTAGGGTTACCGGTAACTTGAAAATTTCACTTTACCGATACCGCGTTTACCAGACTTAGCCGATCCTTGTTGTCTATAATGCGCCCACAGGGGTCGACGCTCGTTTGCTCGCCCTGGGCACTCCAGATTCAGAAGGTACCCGTGCAGACACTTTGGCAGGATTTGCGCTACGCCCTACGCACACTGCGCAACTCACCTGGCTTCACCGCCGTCGCCGTGCTGACCCTCGCCCTTGGCATCGGCGCGAACACGGCCATCTTTTCGATGGTCAACGGCATTTTGCTTCGCGCGCTTCCTTATGTCCAACCGACACAGCTCTATTCGATTAATGAATTTATTCCTCAATTGTCCGCTTACGGCCCGCGCTTGCCGGTGACCGGCGGCAATTTTCTCGCCTGGAAGAACGAATCTCACGCTTTCTCCACGATGGCTCTGATTGACGCAGAGGGCTCAAGCCTGCTCGGCATGGGTCGCCCGCAGTGGCTCTACGGCGCCGGCGTAACGCCCGAGCTATTCTCGATCCTCACCGTGCAGCCGGCCATGGGACGCGAGTTCCTGTCCACAGATGGAATCTACGGCGGCCAGTCTGAAGTCATCCTCACAGACCAACTCTGGCGGGAGCAGTTTCACTTCGATCCGAGCATTTTGGGCAAAGTCGTAAAGCTCGGCGACAGCAACATGACCATCGTCGGCGTATTGCCACCGAATTTCACCTTTCCGCGCATCCTGCCGCATGATCCGCAGTATTTTGTGCCTTTTCAATGGACCCAATGGACCTCCAGGCCCGGCATCAGCGCGCATAACTATCATGTGATCGCTCGCCTCAAACCTGGCTTCGCGCCAAAACAGGCGAAAGCGCAATTGGATGCGATTGAAGCGCGCATTGCTCAGAAAGATTCCGGCGGCAAATTCAATATGAATTCCGTTGTGACGCCGCTGAAAATGGAAATCGTCGGCCCGATGCAAGAAGCGCTTTGGATGCTGGTCATCGCCGCTGCGCTAGTTCTGTTGATTGTCTGCGGTAATCTCGCGAATTTGCTCCTGGCGCGAAACACTAAGCGCGTTCGGGAGGTTGCGCTGCGCTCCGCATTCGGCGCGGGCCGCTGGCGCCTCGTCCGCCAGTTTGTCACCGAAACGCTCGTCCTTGCCGTAGCGGGGGGCTGCCTCGCGCTCGTGGTTGCCAAGCTCGGCTTATGGCTCCTCGTCAGGAACGCGCCGGTTGGCATTCCTCGCCTGGATGATATTCGCCTCGATTCAACAGTCCTGTGGTTCACTCTCGCCATCACGATTCTCGCCGCGTTGATTTTCGGATTGCTGCCAAGCCTGAGGGCTACGCGTGCCCAACTGTACGAACAGGTGAAGTCCTCTGGCCCAACAATAAGCGCAAGCAAGCAAGGAGTGCGTTTGCGGACTGCGCTCGTCATCGCCGAAGTAGCCCTTTGCGCTGCTCTGCTGCCCGCGTGCTTGCTGCTAGTCGAAAGTTTGCGTCATGTCGTGCAGGCCAACGAATGGATGGACGAAGACCGCGTCATTACCGCCAATTTGTTGGTGCGCGTTCCCGTTAGCAAGAATGCGACGGACGCCGATTTTTTGCGCGCCTTAAACGAGCGCAATCGGATTCTGAACGACATCGAGGACAAAGTCCGAGTGCTGCCCGGAATCGAAAATGCTGGCTTTACCAGCACGGTTCCGCTGGAAGGCGAGGGCTGGGGCGATGCCATCAACTTCCAGGAAATACCGTTACCCGAGCAAGAGCAGCCTTCTGGCGAATTCCGATTCGTCAGCCCCGGATATTTTCCTGCCGTTGGCCTTCCCATCGTTGAGGGCCAGTTCTTCACCGAGGCGGATCGCGCCCAGCCAGTGGTAGTCATTTCGCAGAGCGTCGCGCGCAACGTTCTGCATGGACGCAATCCGTTGGGAATGCACGTGGACTGCAGCCACTTCGAGGGTCCAAAACAAACGTGGTGCCGCGTTGTTGGCGTGGTTGCCGATGTCCGCGCCGAAGCCGACAAAAAGCCGCTCCTCGTCGCCTATTTTCCTCTCTGGATTAACTCGGAACTTACAGAGAGCCTGGTGGTTCGCACGAAAATGAATCCCATGTCTGCGACGCGCGAAATTCGCGAAGCCATCTGGAGCGCCGACCCGGACCTCGCCATCCCGCAGGAGAAAACTCTCAGGACCATCCTCGCGAGCAATGAAGCTCCCCGGCGGTACGAAACATCGCTGGTCGTTTTGTTCGCGATGTGTGCTGCTTTGCTGGCGATGCTCGGCTTGTATGCCGTTGTCGCTTACTCCGTCACGCAGCGCGGTCACGAAATCGGTGTGCGCATTGCACTCGGCGCGCAACGTCCGGACGTTCTGCGCCTCGTTCTTGGCCAAGGCCTGCGCATGGCCCTTATCGGACTAGTTATCGGGATCGCCGCCGAGCTTGGCCTGACGCAACTGATGGCGAGCGAACTTTTCGGCGTGACCGCGCACGATCCGCTGACGTTTCTCGGCGTCGCTGCGGTGCTGATGCTTGTCGCCATCGCCGCTTGCTACATCCCAGCCCGGCGCGCCACGCGCGTCGATCCCATGGTGGCTCTGCGGCATGAATAATTCTCTCCGCCCTCTCGGTGCCTGCACCCCGATCTGGTGAGCTATCCCACGCAGAACATGACCGAGGTCCTGGTAAGTTCGCGTTACCGGAAAAGTGGTTTTGACCCAGATCCACATGATTCCATAACAATGTCGGCTCCTCGACCCGAGTAGACTGTGGTTTATCGACGACCATAGGTTCGGGAGAAGGAGCCGAACATGATGATTATAGGCGTAGATTACCACCCGAGCTTTCAGGCGGTTGCATTTTTAATGGAAGAGACGGGTGAGTGTGGCGAACAGGAATTGAACCACAGTGATGGGCAAGCAGAGAGATTCTAGTGCGCCGGGATAAACCGGCATGAAGTAGAGAATGCAAGAGTCTTACGGGAAAGGAATAGCGATCCGCCCGGCCCCGAGTTTTGCGTTGCGGTACCGCGAGGTGCACAGCGAAGCGTAAACAGGGGCATAGGTGGGCTGGGTATTGAGCTCCGAAAACTCTAAAATCAGGACGCCGACGTTCTTAGAATAAACGGAAGGCAACATGGCCGGGGGCGCCAGCGCGAGCCACTGGACAGTCCTGCGTAGTCAGAGACCCCAGACACGCCTAGAAACTTCATGCACGAGAACCGGGAGACCTCGAAGGCACCTGCTGCGAAATACTGCAGCAGGACGGCGGGAGAAGGCCATGGCCGTACGGCCCGCAGGCATGCCCACGAGGAATCGGACAGCGGAATAATACCTATGAATCATTCGAACAAGGACGGGAAACCGTACGCGGAGAGTGAGGAGGGAAGGCCGCTGATCAAGGAGAACACTCGTCAACCTAACACGTACCCGACACAGAGCGAGAAACGCGTGTCACAGGGGCTGGCGGGTGTGCGCAAGGCAGCAAGGGAAAATAAGAAGATGAAGTTCACCGCCTTGCTCCACCATCTGACCGTCGATCTGCTGCGGGAAAGCTTTTATTCGTTGAAACGAAAAGCTGCACCCGGAGTGGACGGTGTAACGTGGCAGGAGTATGAGGCTGGGCGAGAAGATCGACTTGTCGATCTTCACAGCCAAGTCCATCGCGGGGCGTACCGAGCGATGCCATCGAGAAGAGTGTACATAGAGAAAGAAGACGGGCGGAAACGCCCGCTGGGGGTCGCGGCGCTGGAGGACAAGATCGTTCAGCAGGCTGTGGTCACCATCCTCAACCAGATCTACGAGGAAGACTTTCTCGGCTTCTCGTACGGATTTCGCCCGGGGCGTAGCCAGCATCAAGCGCTGGACGCGCTGTCGTATGCGCTTCTGCGGAAGAAGGTGAATTACGTTCTGGACGCCGACATTCGAGGATTTTTCGATAATCTCGACAAAAGTTGGCTGATCAAGTTCGTCGAGCATCGCGTAGCCGACCGCCGGATCCTACGGCTTATCCAGAAATGGCTAAACGCCGGGGTGATGGAGGAAGGCAAATGGTCGGAAACGAAGACAGGTACTCCGCAAGGGTCGGTGATTTCGCCGACGCTTGCCAATATCTATCTGCATTACGTTTTCGATCTCTGGGTGGACGTTTGGCGTGCGAAATGTGCGCAAGGCGAAGTGGTGGTCGTCCGCTACGCGGACGACACCGTCCTAGGGTTCCAACATCAGGCGGAAGCAGACCGTTTTCTAGAGGACTTTCGGAAACGGCTGGGAAAGTTTGGGTTGGAACTGCATCCAGAAAAAACGCGCCGGATCGAGTTCGGGCGGTTCGCCGAAGATCGCCGGAAAAGAAGAGGGGAAGGAAAGCCCGAGCCGTTCGACTTTCTGGGCTTCACGCACATCAGCGGGAAGGACCGGAATGGGACGTTTGCGGTGAAGCGCAAGACCAGCCGCAAGCGCATGAGGTCGAAGCTGCAAGCGATCAAGCATCAGCTCCGACAGCGAATGCACGGTCCCACGGAGCAGACCGGAGAGTGGCTCCAGTCAGTGGTGCAAGGCTACTTCAACTATCACGCGGTACCGGGAAATACCGACAGCCTCGGAATATTTCGCCAACGGGTGACTCGGCTCTGGCGGTGGGCTCTCCGCCGTCGCGGCCAACAGCACCGGCCCAACTGGGCCCGAATCCGGAGACTGGCGGCACGGTGGATTCCTGAGCCGCGCGTGCTCCATCCTTATCCTGAGCTTCGCTTTGCTGCCACCCATCCAAGATAAGAGCCGTATGCGCTCGTGAGCGCACGTACGGATCCGTGCGGGGGGTATCAGGCAACTGATATCCCTACCGCGACTCGAGACCTGAAGCAGCGAGGAATCAGCGTGCGGGTAGGCATGGAGGCTACCGGATATTCACGCTGGTTCGAGCGGCTACTGGCAGAGCTGGGGTTCGAGGTATGGATGGGCGATCCCGCGGAGATCAAGGCCAAGCGAGTGAAGAAGCAGAAGTACGACCGCGAGGATGCTCGACTCATACGCCGGCTGATGCTGGAAAATAACTTTCCGCAAATTTGGGTACCGAGTCCAGAGAATCGGGATCTCCGTCAACTGCTGTGGCACCGGCATCGGTTGGTGCAGATGCGCACGCGGATCATGAATCAGTTGCAGGCGTTGGCGATGAACGAGGGTTATCGCTGGAAGAAAAAACTATTCAGCGAACAAGGACGAGCACTGCTAGAGAAACTCTCGTTGGCTCCGTGGGCCAGTCGACGCCGGCAAGAGTTGTTGGAGTTGCTGGACCGCATGAATCCGACGATTGCGGAACTAACCGCAGCCGTCGAACGGGAAGCCCGGAAGCGACCCGAGGTGCTGCGACTGATGACGCATCCCGGTGTTGGTCCGCTTACGGCCCTGGCCTATGTGTTGATCATCGGAACTCCGAGTCGGTTTCAACGCGGCAAGCAGATCGGCACGTACGTGGGGATGATTCCGTGTGAGGAGTCCAGTGCTCGCAAGCAGCGATTAGGGCACATCAGCAAGCAAGTCAGTTCATTGTTGCGTTTCTTGCTGGTGGAGGCGGCCCAAGCGGCGGCGCGTATCCATCCGGACTGGAGGCGTCGCTACAAGCATCTGGCGATGCGCCGGCACAAGAGCATCGCCAAGGTAGCGATGGGGCGCCGGATGGCGATTAAGTTGTATTGGATGTGGCGAAATGGCTGCGAGTATTCGCAGTCCGTTAAGTGTGGTTCGTACGCGGGACAGCTCGGAACCGTCCATGGCGTGAAGTAGGACGTCGTGCACATGATTGGGCATCCCGCTCCCTGAAAAGGGAGTTTGAAGAAGTAATCATGGTCGAAGTTGTGATCGAAGAGATGGTTGGGTCGGACTGAAGCCGATCGCTAGATTACAAACGAGCCGTGGTCGTCGATGCAGAGAAGAAAGAAAACGAAAGAGAAAAGACCTTTTAGGTGAAAAGAAAGAAGTGTGTTCAAAAATAGTTTGACAGGGCCGACATTGTTAGAGATGGACGGTAACGGCGTTTATCGTCCAAGTGCCGCAACGGTTCGCTTCAATTACTTCCTCGAACGCGGTTGCAGGATAACTTCCGTGTAGCCCATCCAACCGCAAACCGCAGCGGACATAAGTTTTCAGCCTTCCCGACCGCCGTCTTGATAAGCTCCATTCGTGCAATCGGGAATGCCAAGCCGCACTGCCTTGGCCGCGGCCACTCACCGCGCCGCCCATCAGATCCTGGAAAAGGGTTGCATCTTCAACGATCCGCTTGCCCTGCGCATCCTGGGTGAAGACGCGGAGACCGTGGCTCGCGAGGCTGAGGAGCAACCCTCCCGCCGGAGGATGCGAATATTCATCGCGGCGAGGGCGCGCTTCGCGGAGGACGCCTTAGCGGCTGCTGTCCAACAGGGAGTGCGCCAGGTTGTAGTTCTCGGGGCGGGTCTCGACACGTATGCGTATCGCAGCACGCTGCGTAACCGGCTCCGTATCTTCGAAGTAGACCATCCGGCTACCCAGGACTGGAAACGCCAACGCCTCGAACATGCCGCCATCCCCATACCGTGTTCGCTCACCTTTGCTCCCGTCGATTTCGAGCGACAGACTTTGGCCGAGGGCTTAACGGTCGCTGGTTTTGATCCATCGCAGCAGACGTTTTTCACATGGCTTGGCGTTGTTCCTTACCTGACTGAGAAAGCTGTATGGTCGACCCTAAGCTTTATTGCGAATCTCCCGGAGGATGTCCGAGTTTTAGTTGATTGCAGTGACTCTCGATGTTCGGCACTGTAAGCCTACCTACAATCAAGTTCAAGCAACTTCTGCTGTCCGGACCTCCTTCTGCTGAATGCGTGACGGATTCAAGCGTTCCTTCAGCAATAGGATTTCTTGATAGCCTTTGATGCGTCGGAATTTCTTCTCTGCTTCCAAGAGTCCTGCGGCTGTCCAGCGTAGCGGTTGATCTCCTTCGCGCCAACGCTTGACGTTGCGCGCCACCCGCTGCACCGTCGACAAGCACGATTCGATCGGGTTGGTGGTGGCCAGCTTCCGACGCAGCACCGCTCCTACACCCAAACGATGCACTGTCAGCGTTTCTTCCAGCCCTTCCTCCAAGCTCCGGGCAGCGCTCGGATTGATCCGTTCCAATTGCCGGAAGATTTTCTGCAACGCCTCTTTGGCTTCCTCGTAGTTGTTCATCGCATAGGCATTGCGCATCCGCCGGTCGTAGTCTTTCTGGCAGTTCTCCGGCAGGTACTCCCGCACATTCCGCCGCTTGTGAATCTGGCAACGCTGCACTTCCACTTGGTCACCGAAAACACGTTCCACACCGGCGCGCAGCGCTTTCGATCCGTCAATCACCACCAGATACCGCCGCTGACGATCCAGTCCGCGGTCCACCAGATCTTCCAACAGCCCTTTGACCACCGCGGTGTTTTCCGTGGCTCCCTGCCACACTCCCAAAACGTGCTTTTCTCCACTTTCCGCGATCCCCAGGGCCACCACCAGCACCTGACCGCCAAAGTGAATGCCATCGATCATCAGCACCACCAGATTCAGATCTTCTAGCCGCCGTTCGCACAGCACTCGCAACTGGTTGCTACTGGCGGCCACGAACTGCCGGCTCACACTGCTTTTCTCGATCCCGTAGCCTTCCAGAACACTCTCCACCGCTCGCCGATAGTTCCGGGTAGACAACCCCGCCACCATGCGCTCCCGCACCGCTCGTTGTAGCTTTCCGTCTTGCTGCAACTGACCGTAGCTCTCCAGTTCCACTTCCTGGCCTTCCCGCGTTCGGACCCGCGGTCGTTCCAGCGGAATCTTCTGTCCAGCAAAGACCACATAACCCGGTTGCTTCCCCCAGCGCACACAGCCGGCGCTGGGAACCGGCCGATGCGGAGGCCCTACCCGATGCGTTACTTCGTTCTCCAGAATGGCTCGCAGGATCTGCAGCCCGGCTTGCCCGGTCAGCTGTTCTACCTGCGCTTGCATCTCTGCCCACACCTCGGCTATCGGCAACGGCACTCGCACCATCAACTCTTGCCCACCGATGACCTCGAACTTGTGATTGGACTTGCGGTCTTTCCTCTGGTATTTCTTTCTCACGGCGGCTCTCTCCTTTAAAAGGGATTCGCAAACCGAACTCTATCCGAGTTCGGGCGAGAGCCGCTGCTTCTTGTTCTCAACTTTCAACTAAATGTGGGGCATCCTCATCTCCCGAATGGTGCGCAAGTAGTTTTCGACTACAGCGATCCTCCGGATTCGTTGTCGGGGGAAGCGCGTGTTAGCCACGAGATGCGCGCGATGCGCGTTGCCCAATTAGGCGAACCTTGGCTGAACTACTTTGAGGCGGACGAACTCCGCGCCAAACTGATGGCGCTCGGGTTCTCTGAGGTTGAAGATCTGGGACCTGCTCAGATAGCTGCCCGCTACTTCCCAAATCGGGGAAGTATTCTTCCGGATAAGGGCGGCCATATCCTACGCGCGACGACCTGAGGGTACGCTATTTGGTGCGTCACTCTTCCTTCATAACTCAGCTAACGGAATGGGCGAAAGCTCCGTGCCACTTGGCAGCGATTCCGAGCAAGTGACGGGTAACCGGAAGTTATTCAGAGTCGCAGGGCCCGTGGGAAGCCACGACTTCACAATCCACTTGCCTGTGTAGTCGGAAAATCGGAAAAGTGGATGCTAGTACGGAGTTTGGCGGTTAGCGCGTCAACCAACCAGAACCCGACTTGCGAATGTCGATCCTGAGTGTAAACGTCTGGTTCCAACAATTGCTTCCAGGTAGTTCTGGAAGCAGCCCCTCGTCATCGATGTTTTCTATCAGGTATTGACCTGTCATACGCCTGAACAGATCCACCGACATCGTGAGAAAGCATGCGGGTTACCTTGCCGTCCGCTCCTTTCTCAAACGTGATTAGTTCGGAATCTCCGCGAATCACAAACGTACTGTCGGACACCGCTAGGAGTTCGGTCTTCTCAGTTTCATTCGACTCCTGCGCCATGAGTTTGCCGCCTTCCCGGGTAAGAGTGACCGTCGGGGCAGCAGGCGTAGAAATCCAGACGCCTATGTAGGTGTCGAGAATCTTCGGATCGACCTGCTTTGCTTCCAAATCGGCGAAAGGAACGGTTGCAACGGCAGAGCCAATCATTTGCCAGCCGGACCCGGTGCGCTGGTAAACCAGTGTTCGTCGAATGTGCTGTCGAATAACTGCACTGGCATTTTCATGGTGGGTGCGCCTGAACACATAGGAAAAGATAGCCACGTCGCCAAACTGGCTGAACATTGTGTCAGACATTTCCAACGAATCCTCGATCACCAGTTGGTGCATGTGTGCAAGCAAGTCCTGCTTGCTCGCGACAGTCCCGTTTCCCAAGTGGAAGAGTGCGTCTTTGGCTACATTGCCAGACCACACCTCCGTTTTGCTGGGGGATTTTAGGCGGACTGTTTCAAGAGCGCGGATTTCCACTTCGGCGTTACCGGCTCTCGGCGCCTCTTGTGCCGAGATGCACATTGCGGGAAATAGAGTAAATGCCAGCAAGCATCGGACGATCACGATTCTTGTCCTCCCTTCGGTCGCAGCGCCGCTATCATGGCACATGATAACAATGCTAGCAGGGAATAATTATCAACTCCTGATTTGTCGCATTACCGGAGATGTGAAGTTTTACTTCACTTGATACGGCGTTAAATCAAGAGTTGGCACTCGGATCCAAAATCTGAGCGTGTGCCGCTCCCTACTTCATTATGGATGACAGCGTACCTCGCAGGGGGTATCGTGCTCTTCGTGGCCCGCATCTTAACTACGCTTGCGATGTTTACTTTAGGGCTGGCGGCGATTGCCGTTTCGGCGCGAAATGCACCGCAAACTCCGACGATTAGCGCATCCACTCGGTTGGTTCAGGTGGGTGTCATCGTTCGCGACAAGAACGGCCCCGTCGCCGATTTGACGAAAGACGATTTCGTCGTCCTTGACCGGGGGAAACGGCAGCAGATCAGTGTTTTCTCGATCGAATCTAGCCACTCTAGGTCACAGCCTGCACTACCGCTGCCGCTAAACACCTTCTCCGATCTGCCGCAATACGGCGGAAGTACTCCGAGGAGCATCACCATCGTTTTGCTCGATAATCTGAATACGTTGTACGGCTCCGCACCGACTATTTTTGAGAACACTCCTTTTTGGGCGGAGGACCATGCGCTCGCCAACGCCAAGGCGCATTTGTTGGAATACCTCAGAAAGGTCGATGAACTCGACCGCGTAGCGATCTATAGTTTGAGCGACACTCTGTATGTGCTGTGCGACTTCACCAGCGACCGTAGCCAGCTTTTATCCGTAGTGGGAAATTATGACGCGCATTCGCGTACCAATCGCGAGATCGTCGAGCCAGGCGCGAGCCGTTTGCCACAGCAGGCGGAGGGTTCAGTTCCTCCGCCGATCGATGAGGGGAATATGGAACAGGCGGGAAATGCAAACGCAGAACGAGCCACTGTGACTTTGGCCGCGCTAAAGGCCATTGCTAACCACGTCTCGAATATTCCCGGTCGCAAGAATCTGGTATGGTTGACCGCTAATATTCCTTTCTCCTCGGAGGTGATGGCAGCCGTTCTAAGCCCTGCGCAAATCGCCGCCTATCCTGTGGACGGTCGCGCGCTGCTTCCGCGCTCCGCGATGTTTGGATCAGGTGGCGTGGATGCGGCACAGCCAGGGCTACCAGAACAAATTCGCGAGGCCGCCGACGCCGGCGACGCCCCGGCGCGTTCTAATCAACCCTCCGGCATCGATGTAATGCAGCGATTAGCGGAGCTGACCGGGGGACGAGCTTTCGTTAACGGCAACGATCTCACCGGGGCTATTCGCTATGCCATAGATGATGCTGCGGTTCTCTACTCCCTGGGTTTCTACATTGACGCGCACTCCGCCGATGGAAAGTTCCATGAACTGAAGGTGCAGGTGAGGCGCGACGGCCTGACAATCCGCTACCCGAAGGGCTATCTCCCAAGCGAAGATGCCCCTCCCACGAAGGACCTGAACTGGAACACAGTTGTAACGGCAGTGCGAAGCCCGATTGAGTCCTCCGCAATTCCGTTGCAGGCCAAACTTGATCGAGTCAATCAACCGCTGCCGAACTCCTTGAGGCTTTTGTGCTCAATTGACATCCACAATCTTCGACTCGTGCAAACCGGAGATTTGCGCAAAGGAGCCGTCAGCGTGTATGTCATTGAGCAGGATGGAGTCGGCAAGGTGCTTAGCCAATGGAGCAAGACTTACGACCTCCGCCTCTCAGAGAAACAGTACGCGGCTCTCTTAAAGTCGGGCATGACCTTCAGTCAGGATGTACAGCCAAAGGCAGGCGTCACAACGTTGCGGGTATTGGTCGAAGACCCGGCCACTGCCGAGATCGGCAGCCTAATTATTCCGCTCTCCCGGGTTCACTAGCTAAAGGCAAATCCAGTCTGCATCGGATGGTTTCTCCTGTCCATACTCCAAGGGGAAGACATCGTGGCACCGCCATCTGTGAAGCTTAGATGCGTAACTCCTGGTGCGTCGGTCCGAGTAGAGGAGAACGCAGTGGGCTTTAGGTTTTCCTTGGCACTATCCGCCGTTTCCAGCTTCGTGCGCGTTTAGGTCCACCATGGCTTCACTGACGTCTCCCCCCTCGCAGACCCCACCGTGCAGATTTCCCGCAGCGGGTTCCTCAGGCGTGACTCCCCGCCCTGTTCCACGTCCTTCGTGGTCAGGTCGGTTGGTCTGTCGATTTGCGTGGACATAGCGACCGAGGTCTGAGCCTCGACTATGTTTCTTTTCGACAGATTCGTCCGCTTGTTCCCCCCTTCCCTCCAATGGGTACCGTGGCCGCTCCTTTCGGAAGCCCTGCGGTTCCCCACCTTCACAGGTACTATGGGGTCGTAAGACTGCTCGTCCATCCGTCCTCGGTCGCCTACGGTCTCCCTTGGCGGCCGTCTTACCGCTCTTGCGAGCGGAGATGGAGTGCTCTCCTGGGTTCATGGGAAATCCCTTTGGAAACATGCCCTGAGCTAGCGACTCCGGGCGATCCCGGGTCGCCCTTCTAGCTTTGGCCGTACGGGACTCGCACCCGTTGGATTTCATTAAATGGTTTCCCCTACTTCATTACTGGTTCCGCCACTTCCACGCTTTTCCCAGCGCGAGTTACCGGTAACTTGAAAATCCACACATTATAAAAGGGCGCCCCTTTGGTGTAGGTTTTGAGTGCTCGGCTCAGTTCCTACAAGAAAGGAACACCCTCTATGACTAGCACTAAATATATCGGCATGGACGTACACAAGGAAAGCATTTCGATCGCCGTCATAAATTTCGCCGGCAAGGTGGTGATGGAATGCGTCATCGAGACCAAAGCGAGCACCATTCTGCAGTTTATCGACGGCCTGCGTGGAGATGTGCACCTCACGTTTGAAGAAGGCACTTGGGCCGGCTGGTTGTACGATCTGCTGAAGCCGCACGTGACGGAACTCGTAGTGTGTAATCCGCGAAAGAATGCGTTGCTGAAAGAAGGCAGCAAGAGCGACCGCATCGACGCACGCAAGCTGGCCGAACTGTTGTACATGAGCAAACTCAGTTCGGTGTATCACGGAGAACATGGCCTGCGCATGTTGAAGGAATTGTCCCGTAGTTATTTGACGATCACCAAGGATCTCGGGCGGGTGATGAATCGACTCAAGGCATTGTATCGGGGCTGGGCCATTCCCTGTGCCGGGACGCAAGTCTACGCACCGCATCACCGTTCGGAATGGCTCGCCAAGATCCACGAAGCAGGTGTGCGCCGGCGGGCAGAACTTTACTACCAGCAACTCGACGCCCTGCGGCTGGTGCGCCAACAAGCCCGGAAAGAACTGTTGGCCGAGGCGAGGAAGCACCGTGCGACGAAGTTGCTATGCCAGATTCCTGGTATTGGTCCGCTTCGGGCGGCTCACTTGGTGGCGTTGATGCAGACGCCTCATCGGTTTCGCACCAAGCGGCAACTGTGGAACTACAGCGGGCTAGGGTTAGAGACCCACGACAGCGCGCAGTACCGCGTCGTGGAGGGACAGCTACAACGCTCGAAGAAACCCGTCACACTGCGCGGTCTCAATGATCCTGCGACATTATGCTGTACCTCAATAACTCTCTGAAAAGATTGACTGTTGTTCGCTGGCTTCCTGAGTTTGTGGGTTGCGAACACGGTTCTTGATATTGGTGATCGCCTTTCGCACCACTTCCGACTCCAGTGCTTCCACTGGAATCTCCCACGGTGCAAACGGAACGACTTGACTAGCGGGCAGCTGTTTCTGTGCAATCATGCGCCGTACGCACGTCGGGCTTACATTCAAACGTTTTGCTGCCTTCTCCAGAGTTACGGTGCTGTTCTTATAATCAGAAGGATCGAAGATCGGCAGATGGTGATTGTAGCGAGCAGAGCGAACCGTTTTGTCATTCCAGGTGTTGCCGGTTCCTGTCTGGAGCCGAAGCCGATTCAGCGTGGTCGCAATCTGTTGGTCCGAAAACCTGGTGGCCATTTTTCGAATGACTTCAATGGCCTCGATGCTGGTACACCACCGGTGCCTGCCTATATCGTATTTCTTGACGCGAAGTTCCGAATGACGACCCCCAGCCCAGTGAATTAACAAAACGACTTCTCTGTGTTCATCATCCACGTCAGCGACGATTTCTTGGATCAGAATATGAACGATTCGTTGCTTCAACCGCATGTCGGTAGACGGTAGGTTCCAGACGGCTGGTAGATCTTGCGCCAAGCTCAGCAAAAGTTCCTTGTTCGGTATCGGTGCAGACTTAATCCCGAAATCAAACTCCTGCAGCTTGTCTTCAAGTTCCCGCACCTTCCGCAAGGCAGCGTTCCATCGAGCCTCCAGCTCTGCCGCAACCAATCGCTGATCGGGATCGACGGCTTCGTATCGCCGAGCTGCTAGCCGAGCTTCGTACCGAGCCTGTTCCAACTCCAACTCGAACGACCGGCGCTGCTCCTGTCGTTGATGGTGGATCTGCTCCACAGCTTCGAGCGCCGCCTCAACCGCGTTGCCGCTGATCGTGCCCAGCACCTCATTAGCCACAGCCTCGTCAATGCGCAAACCGCCAAACGAAATGCAACGCCGCAGGATGTGCGTAGCGTTGCATTCGTAGCGAAGCACAACGCCTCGCAGACCACTGTAGTTCACATGCAACATTCGTCCGCATTGCCGACAGCGAAGAATGCCGGAGAGCAAAGCTCGACCACCACGGCCTGTCTTCGGCTCCATTCCGGATCTCATGTAGGTATTGGCGGCGATCATCGCTTGGTTCCGTTCATACTCCTCCCAGGAAACGTAACCGAGATGGTGTTCTCGAATCAAGACCATCCACGCAGATCGCGCTTTGTGATGACCAGCTGTTTTGCGTGCACGACCGTTGACGACATGGATCCGCGTTTCTGTCTTGCCGAAGGCGTAAGCGCCAGCATAAATGGGGTTCGTGAGAATCCCAAGGATACTGTGATAGACCGGCAGTTTCCAGACCATGCTGGACTCCCCACGATCATGAGGATATGCCGGCAGAAAAACGTTCTCTTGACGAAACCACAACAGGACCTGCCGCACGCTGCCCAACTCGGTCATCTTGCCGAAGACCAATTGAATGGCCTGCTGCACCCGATGATCGGGATCCTTTTCGATTTTGCCATTCGCACTCCAACGGAAACCGATGGGGAGAAGAAGCTGCAGTTCGCCGCGGCGAGCCTTGGCGCGAATCGCCTCCGCGGATCGCTGCCAAAGCAAGTTCAATTCGAACTCGCTCATCGTGCCCT
>CAVVMU010000014.1:0-279740 GCA_963749435.1 uncultured Acidobacteriota bacterium
TTGCAGATTCCGATGAAGGTAATCAGTGTTCCCGCTGATCGTGTTCAGCGTTCCGGGTTGGTGTGATCAGTCGTCGGAGCGAAGCGACGCTGGTTTTTGCATTTTGTAGAAAGTGATTACGATCGTCAAGCTTGTTGTTGTTGAGGCTGTGGGAAAGTGGAAATCGCTCCTGCGATTTCCAAGGGCGCTTTTTGCCCGTCTTTTCCACAGCTTTTGGCCCGCCGATTCATTCACTTTCCCTCCTTCTCTCCTTTCTTTTTGCGCATGGAGTCCCCGCGCATCTCGATGCGATGCGCGTTGTGCACCAGCCGGTCGAGGATTCCGTCTGCCAGTGTGGGATCTCCGATCTGTTCGTGCCAGCGAGACACTGGCAATTGCGAAGTCAGGACCATCGAGCGCGTCTGGTAGCGATCCTCGGCGATCTCCCAAAAGTCTCTTCTCTCCGCTTCCGCCATCGGAGCCATGACCCAGTCATCGATGACCAGAACATCGATGCGGTTCAGCCGTCTCAATAGTTGCCGCAGACTGCCATCGGCGCGTGCCAGGCTCAGATCCCGGAACAGCGCCGCGGCCTTCGTGTAGTACACCCGATAGCCATCCCGGCAAGCTTTCTGCGCCAGTGCCGAAGCCACATAACTTTTGCCCACTCCGGTGGGACCCAGCACGAAGATGTGTTCGTGGTTGGCTACCCAGCTAGACTCTTGGGCCAACCCACGGATCACGCTTCGGTTCAGTCCTCGCTCGGCACGATAATCGATGTTCTCGACGCAGGCAGCGCCCCGCAAGCGAGCAGCAAGGACTCGCCTGGTGAGGGCCTGGTTCTGACGCCAGTTCCACTGCTGATCGACGAGGAGCGCCAGACGGTCAAGGAAGCTCAACCCCCGCGTTGCTTCGTCCTGTTCCTGACATTCCAGCGCTTCGATCATTCCCTGGAGCTTGAGAGCATGGAGTTTTTCTTTCATCGGTTGTTGCAACATGATCGTCTCTCCCTTTTACTCGAAGTACTCAGCGCCACGAATGTTGTCATGCGATGGCGGAAGGGGTAGCGGTGATGGTTCTGGGAGTGGTTGTTGATCGAGCGAGTTCTTCAGGATCGATTTCACACTCTGGTAGCGGCAAGCACCGGTCCGTATGGCGCGATCGGCAGCCGCTTCCATTCTGGTCGGGGAATACTCCTCGGCCAGTCGGATGATCCCCAGGCAGGATCGATAGCCCATCTCCGGATGCGGTTTCTCGGCAAGGATCCGTTCAAACAACTTGGCCGTGTGCGGTCCGATCTGTTCGGCCCAGTTCACCATGCGTGAGGGAGTCCACTCGAGATGTGCTTGGTGACTCTTCGGCCGGTGTTCTCTGTGCGTGAACACCTGTTCTCGTCCATGACCACGAACGTGCGAGGCTACCCGTTGTCCCTTGTGAAAGATCTCGATGGTCGTCGGTGTCGCTCGAACTTCCACGCGTTCTTGCACCAGCGTGTAGGGCACGCTGTAGAGGTTGGCCTCGAAGGCGATGTGGTAGTCGATGTTCACGCGGGCGTAGGACCACTGGCTCATGTCGAACGGCTCGGCGGGCAACGCTCGCAAAGCGTTGCGTTCGACCGCTGCGAACACACTGGCACGCGATCCTTCGCGCTTCCGGAATGGTCGCTGGTTCAGCCGCTCCAGCAGTTCGCGGATCGCATGGTTCAGATCCGCCAAGCGAAAAAATTTCTGGTCGCGTAGGGCGGCAAGGATCCAGCGTTCGACAACTTGCACGCCGACTTCGACCTTGGCCTTGTCTTTCGGATGGCGAGGGCGCGCCGGCACGACTCCCACGCCGTAGTGCATGGCAAACTCTTGGTAGGTGGGGTTGAGATCCGGATCGTAGCGGCAGGCACGACTCACTCCCGTTCGCAGGTTATCGGGAACCAGGAGTCTGGGCACTCCAGCAAAGTACTCAAAAGCATGGATGTGAGCGCTGATCCAGGCCGTCAACTGCTGGTCTCGGGTGGCTTCCGCGTAAGTGTAGGAACTCGCGCCCAGCACCATCACGAACAGCGACGCTGGCCAGACTTCGCCGGTAATCGGATCGTGCACCGGAATCGTTGCACCGGCCCAGTCCACGAAACCCTTCTCGCCAGGCTTATGTACCTGGCGAAGAACTACATCCTGCTTTCGGCGCCAACGTTGGTAGAGCCCGCAGAAGCGACTGTACCCGTACCCTTCCGGGTGCACCTGCCGGTATTCTTCCCAAGCCAACTGCAACGTCAGATGGCGATGCTGCTGCAACTGCGAGTGCAAGTCGGGAAAATCCGGGAGGACTTGTTCGGGGAGTCGTTTTACCACCTGCTGCTCTCCGAACAAGGCCTGCTCGACGCGCTGCTCGTCCCAGCCTTCCGGAGTCGGCCAGGCTATCCCGGCCGCTGCTGCCCTCTTCAGGTAGTTATGGACGGCTCCCTGACTGATCGAACAAGCTCGGGCGATCTCCCGTTGCCCCAGCCTCAGCTCAAAGCGGAGGCGGAGGACTTCCTTGATCTTACGCATGGACATTCTCCTGGTTGGCACGCTGTTGCTCCTCTAAGTTGTCTTCGGAGAACAGCTTGCCTTCTGTGATGTCCAGCGTCACCTCGCCCTGTGGAAAACACTCCGAGCCATCGTGATCACCGTTCCCAGGATCACGATTAAGTGATCACAATCATCCAGGAATCACTGATCATCTTCCGTCGGAACACTGATCACGATCATCCCGGAATCGCGATCACGATCGTTAGGAATCGTTGATCACCATCCCCAGGAATCCCCAATATTTCGTGGCGAAGACTCCCTAAGCGTCCCGATGGGCTGTCCGCACCGTTGAGTATCACTAAATTCCAACATGCTGGCACACGGTCACGTCAGAGGCCCGTGCCCGAAGTCACTAGCCGGGACTCTCTAGAGAAGCTAGAGGGCCGTCCAATTGGACGCCTCTACCATCCAACACCCGTCCAAAACCGGCCAATCCACAATCCAATGTCGAATTCAGGGAACTTAGCCGTGTAAGGTCAATTGAGTCAACAGGCCTTATGGGGCGGGCGATGGGAATCGAAATCATCGCCGCTTGGTTTTTCAAGTACTTACGAAGTAGGGCTCGTACTGATTTGGAGGACTTGGTACCCTCCGGAACCCTCACTGCCGCCTCCCAGCCTCATCTTGGCGCTCCGTTCAGAATGGTGGGATCTCCCGCCGGCGGCACGCAACTTTCGGGGAATGAGAAACGATATTCAATGCACGCGAGGGCGCGTAGAAAACGCGACGTTTTAGGAGGTTCTCATGCACTTACAAGAAAAAGACCATACTTTTGGAAACGCAGTCTGTCAGCTTCTCTTCCTACTTCTCTTCACAACACTCGCCGTCCAGCCTGCTAAGGCAGACAGCGGGGCCATCGCGATTTCCAGTGGAACTGTATTACCCATTCGCTTGAACTCGACCATTTCGTCTGCCACATGTAAGCCAGGTCAAGTTATCACGGGGAGGATAATGCAGAACGTTTTGCTGGCTTCGGGCGGAAAAATTAGAGAGGGTAGCAAGATCTTGGGTCACATTGTCGAAGTGATTCCGGCAACTTCGGGCGGGCATGCTAGCGTGTCCTTTCAGTTTGACAAATTAGTGTTCTCGAATCAGACCGTCACTATCCTCACAAATCTGCGAGCCATCGCGGGTTTCATGGAAGTACGCGATGCTCAGACACCTACAACAGCTCCGGGAGAAGGCGACAACTTCTATTCGTTGACAACCGTGCAAGTGGGCGGCGACGTTGTTTACGGAGTAGGAGGACCGGTCACGACTGCGGAGAACTCAGATCAAGTTGTGGGAAAAGCAGGCGCCGGCGGCGTCCTCGGCCAAGTAAGGGCTAAGGAAGGTACAAAGTGCCGAGGCGTTGTCGATGGCAATAACTTTCCACAGTCCCTCTGGGTATTCTCCTCCGACGCCTGCGGAGCCTACGGCCTCGATCACATTTCTATTGCTCATGCTGGACGGACTGACCCCACCGGAGTGATTGTCCTAACTTCTAACAACGGCAAACTCAAGATTCCGAGCGGAGCAGGTATGCTTCTGTGTCTTGCCTCAGCTGGAACTGGAAAGGGCGTTCTTCCGTTAAGATAACGGAGAGGACGCATGAGAAAAGGGCGAAAGCACTACACCGGAGAAGAGAAGGTTGCCATCCTGAGGCGGCACTTGTTGGATAAAGTGCCGGTTTCCGATCTGTGTGATGAACTGGGACTGCAGCCAACGGTATTCTATCGTTGGCAAAAAGAGTTCTTCGAGAATGGCGCTGCGGCCTTCTCTGGCAAGAGCCGACCGGACCATCAAGCCGAACAGCAACGGATCGAGTTCCTGGAGAAGAAGATCCAGACCAAGGACGAGGTGCTGGCCGAATTGATGGCCGAGCACATCGCCTTAAAAAAAAGTCTTGGGGAGCTCTGACCAAAGTGTGGGTGCCGCACGATGTGCGGGACCTGGTGGTGGATTTCGTCCGGTGCTGGTCGGAAAAAACGGAGATCGGCACCGGACGATTCATCCACTGGCTGGGCGTGCGAGCCAGCAAGTTCTACGACTGGCGAGAGCGCTATGGGCGCGTCAATGAGCACAACGGTTGGGTTCCCCGTGATTTCTGGCTACAACCGTGGGAGAAGCAAGCCATCATCGGCTTCCACCGGGAACATCCCTTGGAAGGCTATCGACGACTGACGTTCATGATGCTGGACGCCGATGTTGTGGCCGTTAGCCCCTCCAGCGTTTGGCGCGTGCTTCAACAAGCCGGATTGCTCTCCCGATGGAAGGGCAAGCCTTCGCGCAAGGGGAGCGGTTTCGAGCAACCACCGCATGCGCACCAGCATTGGCACATCGATGTTTCCTACATCAACGTGAGCGGCACCTTCTATTATCTGTGCAGCGTTCTGGATGGCTACAGCCGTTCGATCGTTCATTGGGATCTGCGGGAATCGATGACCGAAGCGGAGATCGAAATCATTTTGCAACGAGCGCGGGAGAAATATCCGGAAGCGAAACCCCGGATCATCTCTGACAACGGACCACAGTTTATTGCCAGGGATTTCAAGGAATTCATTCGCATCGCGGGGATGACCCACGTGCGAACCTCGCCCGGCTATCCGCAATCGAACGGCAAGCTGGAGCGCTGGCACAAATCCCTAAAGTCAGAGTGCATCCGACCTGGCACACCGTTGACCAGGGAAGATGCGCTGCGTCTGATTCAAACCTACGTGGAGCATTACAACACCGTACGTTTGCACAGTGCCATAGGCTATGTGACGCCCCACGATATGCTCGCCGGGCGACAGGCCGAGATCCACGCGGCACGCGATCGCAAGCTCGAGGAAGCGCGTCACCAACGGCAGCTCCGGCGGGAGGCAAGATCGCTGCTTGCACATTCTTCGAACACGACTACAATGACCTCGCCAGGTGAAACAGAGGCGGGCTCTGCAGGGATGCAACCATGCTGAGGGATAACCTGGTAGGACTCATCGAGCCGATGCGAATCAGCGCGGGAGTTGATCCTCTCGCGCTGAGCATCCAGACACAGGCATCGGACGATAGATCCTCATGCCTTGAAAATCCCCGCCCCCAAGGGGCGGAATCTTCACTAACGGAAAACGTCGCCTCTCATTTCAGGCTGAGCCAGCGGGTTAGCGCGAGCAGCCACAGCTAGTCCGGAAGGCTGAAATCAAAAATGTGCGTCACTCAATGCACACTGTCCAGTACGGAACAGTGTCCTCGTTGGCGGGGTGCCATAGTTCGGGTCGGGACTTAGCGCGATGGGACGTAGACGATGGCGAGTGCCCTAGGAGAATTACAATGTCCATACAAAATTCAGTTGTCGCGGTGTATCGCACGCACACGGAGGCGGATCAAGCGGTTAAGGAGCTTCAACGCGGCGGAGTTGACATGCACAAACTCTCGATCGTTGGGAAGGGATACCACACGGACGAGCATGTAGTCGGCTACTACAATACTGGCGACCGTATGAAGTATTGGGGCAAAGTTGGTGCGTTTTGGGGAGGCTTCTGGGGCCTTTTGTTCGGCTCGGCTTTTTTTATGATTCCAGGTCTCGGCCCGATCTTAGCAGCCGGACCGGCGGTCGCGTGGATCGTGGGAGCGCTCGAGAGCGCTGTCGTCGTTGGAGGTGTGAGCGCGATCGGAGCAGGTCTTTTCAGTGTGGGAATTCCCAAGGACAGTATTGTGAAGTATGAAGCAGCCCTCAAGACCGATCAGTTCCTCCTGATCGTACACGGGACGGCCGCGGAGGTGGCTCAGGCCAAGGACATCATCGAAGTTACACATCCCGCCCAATTGTCGCTGCATTCAGGCGAGGCGGTAGCAGCGGCTGGCGTTTAGACTTCCCGGGAGTCATATGGGCAAGGGCGTCTCTATGAGCCTTGCCCATTGACGCGCCTATTGTCCAGGTTCTGACCAGATGCGGCTTTTGCATTGAGAACGTCTGCAAACGACAACTGGCCTTGTTGAAAAAACGGGGCCTGATTAGCGGACATCCCCACCTGCAGAGCGGAAATGCCCCAAAGTCGCCGCCATCGACCGGCGCGACGATCTTGGCTCACCGGACCGCTTCCATGTCTATTACGGGATGGCTGAAAACCGGATTGGCACGGCGCGCCTTCACGTACCCGAAATCTTGCCGGCGGGAGGCGCCGCCGACCCGCCAGGAGCGAACGCGTGACGTGCCCGATGGTAGGAATTCAAAACCATGAAGGAGGTCTCTTCGACGGCGCCTGACACCGATTTTCCAGGACGCCGCTGGACAAAGACTGAGTGGGGATAATAAATACGCGAACGTGAAACAAAATGCACGGAAGCTGGAGCAAATTGCGCAAGCGCGAGAGAGGACATTCATCATGCAAGCGACCGCGGATAAATCAGAAACCAAGACAGCTCCGGCAGAGCCAGCAAAAGGCAAACCTCCGGACATCGCCGCTGCGTCCGTTCCCGATACGCTCTCGACGCTTCATGTTAACCCCGACACCGGGCTTACGTCGGCAGAGGTGGACACCAGTCGCAAGGAACACGGCTACAACGAGGTGGCCATAAGAAAGGAGCACCCCGTCCTCAATTTCCTCAAGAAATTCTGGGGAATTTCGGCGTGGATGCTCGAACTGATCATCGTGCTGTCAGCCGTGCTCAGGAGATACTCTGATCTCGCTGTGGTGGGCGCGCTGCTGGTTGTCAATGCCGTGTTGAGCTTTATGCAGGAGCAACGAGCCGCCGGTGTCGTTGAAGCTCTGCGGAAACGGTTGCAGGTCAGTGCCCGCGTTCGCCGCGAAGGAAAGTGGCAAGTCATTCCCGCCCGGGAATTGGTCCCAGGCGACATCGTACGAGTGCGGCCGGGCGACATCATCCCGGCAGACGTGAAACTCCTCACAGGCGGGTTGACCTCGGACGAGTCGGCGCTAACCGGCGAATCGAAAGACGTGGACAAAGCTCCAAACGCGGTGCTCTCCTCGGGGTCCGTTGTCCGGCGGGGCGAGGGCAACGGCGTGGTGATACTGACCGGGGCCAAGACCTACTTTGGCCGTACCACGGAACTTGTGCAGAAGGCGCGACCGAAACTTCACATCGAAGCAGTGGTGTCCAAAGTCGTTCGTTGGTTGTTCGTCATTGTGGGCTCGTTGCTGTGTGTCGTGATTGTGCTGTCATTGATCCGCGGAGTGCCGCTGCTCGAGATGGTTCCACTTATGCTCGTTCTGTTGATGAGCGCGGTGCCCGTCGCTCTTCCGGTCATGTTCACGGTCAGCATGGCCGTGGGATCGAAGGAATTGGCGAAGCGCGGAGTGCTGGTCACCCGGCTTAGCGCCTCGGAAGATGCCGCGACGATGAATGTGCTCTGTGTAGATAAGACCGGCACAATCACGATGAACCAACTGGCCGTCACGGGCGTGATCCCACTGGAGCACGCGACGGAAGCCGACGTACTGTTCGCCGGCGCTCTCGCCTCGCAGGAAGCCAACCAGGATCCAATCGACCTCGCGTTTTTGGACGCAGCAAAGAAGCAAAACATCTTCGACAACCTCCCCAAAGTCACGCCCGTTTCGTTCGCGCCGTTCGATGCGAAAAATCGCCGGACGGAAGCGGTAGTTGAACAGAACGGGCAGCGGCTGCGCGTGATGAAAGGCGCCATGCGTACGGTCGCCGAGGCCTGCGGACTCCAGCCTCCGGCCATCCAGGGGTTGGAGGCGCGGGTCAGCGAATCGGCTGGGAAAGGGTATCGGACCTTGGCGGTCGCGCGTGGCCCTGAGACGGGTACCCCCGCATTGCTCGGATTGGTGTCGCTATACGATCCGCCGCGGCCGGATGCCAAGCAACTCATCGCCGAACTCGAGGGTCTGGGCGTGCCGGTGAAGATGCTCACAGGCGACGCACTGCCGGTGGCGCTTGAGATAGGCAAGGGCGTCGGCCTCCCCAATATCCGGCGCGTGGCCGACCTGAAGGCCGCCGGCGCTCTGGCCAGCAACAAAGCGGTGGACCTCTTGGCGGGCGCAGATGGTTTCGCTGAAGTGTATCCGGAGGACAAATACATCGTTGTGAAGCACCTGCAAGCCGCAGGGCACGTGACAGGCATGACGGGCGATGGTGTCAACGATGCACCGGCTCTTCGCCAGGCCGAAGTGGGAATTGCCGTCAGCACCGCGACCGACGTTGCCAAAGGTGCAGCGAGCGTCGTCCTGACCGAACCGGGGTTGACGAACATCGTGGCGCTAGTCGAGCAGGGGCGAACCATTTACCAGCGCATTCTGACGTGGATCATCAACAAGATCAGCCGGACGATTCTGAAGGCGGCCTTTGTAGCGATCGCGTTTATGGTGACCGGTAAGTTCGTTGTCTCCGCCTTTGCAATGTTGCTGCTGGTCTTCATGACAGATTTCGCGAAGATCTCTTTGGCCACCGACAATGTTCGGCCATCCAAGAAACCGGAAACCTGGAACATTGGGGGTTTCATCACCGTGTCCGTGGTGCTGGGCGTCGCGATGGTCGCCGAAACACTTCTACTTTTGTGGGTCGGCTGGTCATATTTCGATTTAGCGACGGACAACAATGCCCTCTACACCTTTAGCTTCCTGATGCTGCTGTACTTTGCCGTATTCTCTGTTGCGTCCGCGCGGGAGCGTCACTGGTTCTGGGCGACTCTGCCTAGCAAGACCTTCCTGTTAGCCCTCTCAGTGGATGCGGTCACGGGCACTGTCCTTACGTTCGTGGGTCTCCCCGGACTCAAGCCCTTGCCTTGGTGGCAGACGCTCGCCATATTTGTTTATGCCATGGTTGCGTGCCTCGGCGTGAACGACGCGGCAAAGGTCGCGATGATCAAATCGCTCATTCCTAACGCCGTGGCCAAGAAGCCCACTGATTTGACCCCGCAGATCGCCAAGCGTGCCTATGAACTTTATGAGAAGCGAGGCCGCCAAGAAGGTCAAGCGACTGAGGACTGGAAACAAGCGGAACACGAGATTCGGAAAACCTAGGGAGGATGGCAAAGAAAGCGTGAATGTCGTTCGTAAGCCCCAAGAGGCTCAGCGCAAGCCGCTTAGCTGAATTTCTCATGCCGTATAAACCGTCCCGCGCCGATTTGTTTGGGAAGCATCAAGACAAAAAGCGGACGCGCCCCGAGGCAATCTTGTAGATCGCGCCGACCAATCGGGCGCCTCTTTTCACTGCATTCCTACCCCCGGGGGTCTCCATCAGTTGGTGCATAGACCAACGCACGTTCGCCTCGACCGCGTCTGCCAAAAGCCTATCCTTCGGCAACCGCCGGTCAGAGTTGGGCAAGCCGGATACAATATTCCTTACCAGGAAGTGAATGTGGGAACCCTGCTTCACGCGATGATGTTTGAAGTCCAGAGCGGCTTGGACTGCGCCACATCCCTCGTGACCGAGTACAACGAAAAGGGATGTACGGAGAAGTTCGAACGCATATTGCAGACTGCCCCTCACCTCGGGCGAGATTACGTTTCCGGCGACGCGAACGACAAATAACTCTCCAAAATCCGCGTCAAAAATCAATTCCAGCGGGACTCGGGAGTCACTGCAGCCGAGGATCGTTGCATAGGGATGCTGCCCTTTTGCCAAGTCAGCAAGCGTTTCCTTGCATACGGTGGGAAAATGCGCCTGGCCTCGCATAAATCGTTCGTTTCCCTCGATCAATTTACGCAGGCCCGCTTTGGCGGATCGAGCTGGCTTTTCCGCATGGGGAAAGGTCATCGCACCGTTCCTCGGAATGAACTGCACGCAAGAGGCAAGGTTCTCAAAGACCTCGGGCTTAAGTCCGTTTTTTTGTGTGCTGAAGCAGCAGGTATTGTACACCGCTTGGGTACTGTCGAATATTGCTCTGGTAGACGCGGGGACTCACGGTAGTTGCAGCCGATCGCCTTCCTTGACTACCACTTGCTTACGTTGTCCCCGATAGGTGTAATCGACTTTCAGGGTCTTGTCCGCGCCTTTGTTCGGGTCCCCGCCCATAGTGATATTGCTAACCTTTACATCCAGCGTGTTGTTCTTAATCAGCTTCTGAAGGCGTTCGGTTACGTCCTGCCCTGATCCCTCTTTGCCGTAGACCGCTTTGAGGATTTCGAGCTTGCCAGTCTGACTTTCAGCGTGCTTTATTGCCAAGTATGGAGAGTCGCCGTCGAACACAATCGTGTTGGGACCAGTCTGTTCAACCTTTGTTGAATGAAACGTGATCGATGGGTTGTGTTCGACATCGAAGAAATCTTTGCTTTTTAGCTTGCCGTTCTTGATGCCGCTTCCGGTATCCACGGAGGCAGCCTGAATCTTGATGTCCAAAACGGCTGTTGAAAGTGCAGGCGAGGTCATTGTCATAGTGGCGTCCCACTTGTCGAACTTGCCCCTTATGGCCAGCGACGCTTCCACGTCGAACTTAATCGTGCTCTCTACTGGCGCAATCTCGAAAACAGGAGCCTGTGCGCGGCCTGCAGACGGAATCACGACGGATGCTTAGAGGAAAAGAATGGTTAATCTCATGCCAGCGGGCGTGCGTCTTGTCAATGAACTGTGAGCTTTACTTACCAGAGCTGTCAGGATTGTCCGGTTTACGAGGGACACGGGGAAGAGGTGGTGATGGCTTAGCATCCCATTTCTCGCGAGGCACGATGACGCTGCCGTTGGGCTGAATCATGTAGTGCGGGGACATGATCTGCACGCCAAACTCGTTGAACGCATCCTGTATGGCGGAATTGAGGTTGGAGATAGTTTGGATCCGCAATCTCTCGTCATCCAGTTGCGCAATTAGTGTGTATTCAACATAGAAATCGGAAAGTTGCTTTTGCACTACGGATGGTTTGGACGCCTTGCTGATATTTGGGGTGCGATCTGCAGCCAATTCCAACAGAGCATGTACTTGTCGCCAAGGAGCATCATAGCCGATCGTCAAAGTGGAACTGACCGACATGCCTTCGGGGTGACCAAGTCTCGTGTAATTCCGTGTGGAGGTGCCCACCAGTACAGAATGAGGGATCGTTACTTCTTGACCTTCGATCGTACGGATCTTGGCCGCCAGCAGTCCGACGTCCAAGACCTTCCCTTCCGTCTCATTAACCTTCACCCATTCGCCTGTCTTTAGCGCCTTGGAATACACCACAAACAGTCCACTCATGATCTGGTTGATGATTCCTGTCGAGCCGAGGGAAATCACGAGGCCCAGAAAGACGCTGAGACCTTTGAATGCCTCTGTATGCGATCCCGGTATGTAGGGATAAGCGATAATGATGGCGAAAATCCAAGCAATGGCAGAAAAGATGCGCTTGGTGGCGTAAGCCACGTCCGCATCCATCCAAGTTACGGAAATTCTTCCCGTCGCCACTTGTTCGAACAGCACGTTCGCCATTCGGACAAGTCGGCCTGTGACAATAAAGATCAAGGCAACCATCAGCAACCCGGGCAGTCCGTTCAAGACAGTGATTGCCAGATCGCGGAGGGAATGCAGCACATAGCTGCCTGCCTGTTGTCCCCAAGGCTCGGTGTAAGGAAAGCGGCGAAGTGAAAGTGTGATCCAGACATAGATCATTGAAAAAGTAAGAATCCATGCAAGCAAGCGCAGAATTCTATGAACTGCGGCGGCGATGTGCGGCAGCACGTCGACGCGGAACAAGGTCAAGGATGCAGATCCTTCTCTCTTGCGTAAAAACTTGACTATCCACGCTTGAACCTTCCACACGGCGATGCACAGCGCGACAAGCGCCACCAAACCAAATAGCGTGTGTAACAAGCCGCTCCGAATCACGGGCCAGGATCGTTCCGCGATGCGTGCCTGCAGGGCTTCTCTGAGGTTTCGGATCGCGGAGTCAGAAGCTTGCTCCAGCTTCTCGCCGGATTCCTTGTCCAAATCGGCTGTCCCTAAAAAGAATAGGAGATTGCCCCTGAATAGGAATCCGTTCCCGTCTTGATTGTCGACTTTTACGGGCCGGGTTACGATTTCGTCCGCAGAAGCGTTTAACGGGAGTTGCGCCAGTTTTTCCGATGCGCGTTCAGCCCGATCCTCCGGCGTGGCTCCGGCGACAGTTGCGCGTTCCACGGCAATGACGCGGTTCCAGAATTTTATCGGGGCTTCGTTTGTCGAGAATTGACCGAGTGTTGCGTTCTGAGCCGCGGCACCCATCGATGGCAGCTGGGGAGAGGCAACAAAAAACAAAGCGACAATCAATCCAAAGATGAGCAGCCGCAACACTCGGCGCACAATGAATTTGTTTCGCACGGATCCACCTCACGGTTACCCCATGGGAAACGCTCGTTTAGTGTTTCCTAGTGTTACCGTTTGTCTCCAGTCTGCACTGTAAAGCAAAAGTCGCGCAACTTAAACCACGGTCCATGATGCTTGCGTCAAACACAAATCAACATGTGAGCAGCAAGATTTTCTAGTGGACAGTTAACGCAGAAAATCTGCACAAATTCATGACGCTGAGTTGTGTGTAAGAGCGTGAATCGACTCTACATCATTCGTCTGGAAAGGAGCTTGCAACTCACAGAGTCGCTCACATTTTCGGGCCCCAGCCGGGGCCTGCAAGGGATGCCTGAACTCCAAATCGGAGGTCAGCCGGGAAAAGTTCTATTTGAATTTTGGCTAAGGACGACAGGCTTGTGCAACTGGCGAATCGTCGGCAATTCGGAGAATATCCAGAAACAGGTCCTGGGCTATGAGTGTGGATTGTTTGCGAGATCGTGGATTTCTTTCAACCCAAAATCCAACGCACAAACTGCGATGTGCAAGTATTTTGGCAGTCCCCGCGGTCTTGTAAGTCGTTGCAAAGCCTAACCACGCTACGCTGTCACAGCAGCAGCCAGAATTCAGCGAGTACGGAATTGTGTTTCGGGCTTTTCGCGCGAGCAAGCGGTGCCACCCTCGAAGCTCGTTTTGCTCTTTAATGCCGCCTTTTGCCGGCGTGACCAATCGCTAAGTTATTAGAGGGAAACGAGGTAACTGGAGCGGGCGATGGGAATCGAACCCAACGCCCAATGCGGCCAAGTCGCTGAATCTACTAGTTCACTGTGGTCGGCTGGCGTCCAATAGCGTCCAACCTCGAAGCTACTTTCTCGACCGCTTCCCGGTGCGCGTCGCCTACGACATGCCCGTAAATCTCTAACGTAGTCCGAGCATCGGAGTGTCGCAGCTGACGCTGAACAACTTTGGGCGTTGCGCCGGAGTCAAGAAGTAGCGATGTATGTGCGTGGCGAAATGCGTGAAGACCACACCGCGGGATCCCCAGCGCATCCAGGATCGTCCACAGGTGATATTCCACGACCTTGTTGGAAGAGGGGGGCCGACCATTTCGTGTCACAAAGAGGAAGCCCGCCCCGTTGGGCTTCCAGTTGACCTGATACTTCTTGAGCATGGTGAGCAGCGAGCTCGGAATGGGCAGGACTGTCTCGCTGGCTTCACTCTTGGCAGTCTGTATTTTCCCGTACCATGCCGTGCGCCGAATGTGGAGTAGGGACCGGTCAAAGTCGATGTCGCCCCACTTCAACCCGAGCACTTCACCGGCGCGCAGGCCGTCTAGTGTGAGAATGCAGAACATCGTGCGCCAAGGCTCCTCAGCGATGGCGAGGATACGTTGGAGTTGGTCGGGCGTGAATGAAGGGGCTTCATACTTCATTCCCCGCGCTGGTAGGCGCAGCTTGTCGAGGTTTATCTGTTCACAGTGGTAGCCCCAATTGCGGGCCGTCGTCAGAATCGTTGACAAAGTTCCCAGCACGTTCACGACTGTTTTCCGAGACACGGCCTTCTTTGTGGCTCTCCCGGGCATGCGGGTTATGAAGGTCTGTTGATTCTCGACACCCAACTGGTCGAGGCGAACGTTGCCAAGCTCCGGCAGGATGTAGCACTTGAGATGCGAGCGAACTGCTCGCGCAGAGGATGGCTTTTGTGTCGTCAGCATTTGGGCTTTCCACCCTTCAATGAACTCCGCGAAGGTTGCAACACGTCCGGGCCGATAGTCGAGACCATTGACACCGGCGAGAACAACTTCCATGCGGCGCTCGGCCAGGGGTCTTGTCATTTCACGTTTACAGCCAAGAATGACTTCCCGCCGAATGCGCTTGGTGCCCTCCCCGGTTATCTGATCCTCGCGATACCTGCCCTTCCACTTGTCACCGTCCAGGTATACAAAACCCTTCTGATAACGCTTCCTAGCCATCGAGCCTCCATTGCTCGATGACTCGATTGCCTCCGTCGAGACAGTACACTCGGGCGGAAGAGTGTGCAACGCGAGTTTTGGAACGCTCGTCATTTACGTTCGCTGGCGCGAAGTGAGCGGTTCTCCAGGTCCCGGAGTACCCAAGTACGAGAGAGGCAGTTTTTGCGTCTGCAAGTTCTTTGTTTCTGGCTGAATACGGACAGTTTTTTCCACGTTAGGATGCGACCGATAGATGTGCTGCTGTCGCGTCTTTGCAGCTCTGCGTTCGCGGTCAGTCTTGTATTTGCACGGCCGTCCTCGCCTGTGGGTCGCAGACCTATGACCATCACCTCTGCATTCACGAGAGCAGTACACTTTCCATTCGTTGTGTCGCGTGAAGCGAACCCCACCGAGTACGATTCCACATTTGTCGCAAATCTCACGAGCGAAGAATCCGAAATTAGCAAGAAGCTCGTAGCTTTTCTGGATGGTTAGCAGCATACCTACTCCCCTTTGCCTTGCGGCGCGCTTCTCAGCGACGGTGAAGGGCGGGAGTGACCCCACGAAACTTTTGGGCGGATTCACCGCCAAAAAGTGGGGTCGCTCCCGCCCGTTTTAGTGTTTTGCCCGCGGTGACTTTTGTTTGCATCGCTTCTCTATCTCCTACGCTCAAAAGAAATTGCTCTGGCCACAGGCTGAAGAATTTGCAGAAGACCCAGCTGAAGAATGCAGTTCTTACATTCTTCACTCCTTCCCTGCTGGTTCCTGTGCAGGAACCCCGACCCGGCGCAGCACTTCGGTAGCGAAGTGCGCCGTGACATCGTGCTTGCTACCACCAAACTCCTGAACGATGCTGGATTCAGTCACGCTGCCGACTTTCCATCCGCGATACAAATATTCGAAACGTTGTCCGCTGAAGCGCATCTTGGCCTGATTTCGGAAGATCAAATCAGCTTCAGTTAGAGATCCGTAGCGGCCGAGGTCCCAGGCCTTTCGGATTTGAAAGTAGCGCAACAATTCTCCCGACGCGTCCGATCCCAGCGGAACTGCGACCAAAGCATTGAATAGTTCTTTCGCCTTTGCGAAATGCAAATCGACTCTCGCCAGATAGAGAACGCGAAACTCCGAGAGCTGCCGGAAGAGAGGAAGGTAGACTTCGAGATGATGCACGAATTCCGTAAGACCGGCTTCTGGCCCTTGCAGGTAGGTGAACGTCACCACCGTCGAAGCGGCGTCGCCGTCGAGAAACATTGGAAACTTGTCCACGAAGTAGCGAAGCGTAGGCTGCGACGTTTTCTGTCCGTGATAGATCTTTGAGGGCAGAAAGTGACGCGGGGTCTTCAACTGATCACAGAAAAAGCTCACCTTCTCCGGCTCGGTTTCCAAGTACCTGTACTGTAGGTTGGAAAGCACAAAATCGAGGATTCCAATGCGCCGCTGGATGTATTCGATTTCGTGTTGCCGGCGGTTGCGGATGTTCTCGCGGTCGATCTGGTGGTAGAGCCGGCGGGAGAACAGATGGTACACGATCCCGCTCTTTGGGAACCTTTCGGTGCGGGCATGCTTCTGGGTGTGAAGCTTGTTCCAGAAAGTAGTGGTGCGCTCCCCCCAATGGGCGTTGGCGAAGGCGAGGAATTGACGTGCCACAAAGTAGCCCGAATGCGTCGCCACGAGGTAGAGAAAGCGAGCTTCCGCTTCGGTGTAGCCGAGGGCCTTCAATGCGTCGATATGGACAGGGGCGATGTTCACGGCACTATGATTCGTGCAGCGTTTTCGGATTCGTCGAGCGCACGGCAAGGCCCCCGCTGGGCGTACCCTGCAGGGAAACCGACTTCGCGACCGGCTGGCACCATGCAGCGACACGCAACATAGCGGAGTAACTGACGAAGTGGGAGGGCTCCGGCGAGCCTGGGAGAAGCGAGCGAGAGCCCCCTCAATATACTAAGAGGCCCAAAGAAAGGAAAAACGCAATCAAGAACAACAAAGCGAGGGCTGATTTCTAGTGCCTATCGGCCATGTAGAGGGACGCGGAAAAGAATGAAGGGGAGGCCTCTACACCTTAGATGTGCCAGAGCCGGCAATTAGGAGACTTTGTCGGTTGTCAACTCTGGCCTCCCTGCTGCACTCGAGTTCATATTCAGGCTGTGAGCACTTTACCGATACCGCGTTAATCAGAGTTGACTCTGGTCCCAGGTCGAAACGCGTACATTTCCAGGTGCTACAATCAATCTGTTCGCCGACTAGAGCCATCAAAATGAGAGTTACCTGTTCTTTGGCGGTGCTTGGTTTAGTTGCGACGTTGGCTTATGCCGACACGCCAAATGGCGCGAAACGCGACGAGGCGAAAAGAAAAATTGAAGCCTGCCTAAAACGCAACGAAGTCTCCAGTCGACAGTGCAAAAATGTGAACAAGAACCTGCAGACCCTTACAGAAGTCTATTGGCAGGGGGACAAGACGGTCTTGCCGCTCTTGCTACGATTCACATATATGACCAATTTCCTCGCCGACGCTCTGGTGTCTGACCCAGAAGGATTTCTAGCGGTGGTCTCCCAGTTGTCGGAACCTGAGCGTCAGAACGTCGCTTCGGGCATCGCCGGAGCGGTGTACGGAATCTCCCAGCCGCGCTTTGAAGCAGTTCGTACCACTTTGACGCGGGTGTCCGCTTCGTCTCCAAACTACGAAGTTGCACGCCTATGTTTGTTGAGTCTTGAGGTCGAAAACGCCTACTTACTCGCTCACTACTTTCCGCCGCAGGAGTCTGGGGGCCCTCCCGCGAACTTCGTAAGCTGGTTCTCGCGAGACTTATACGCGTTGGAAGAAAAGCCGCTTTGGCCACCATCTCCCGAAAGCAAACAAACATATCGGGTAACTGTTTTCCCCGCGTTTACGGTTCCGAGGTCCGTCACTTTGACATTGATGCCAGATGGAACAGGCGAAGTCAGGTTTCGAGCAACGGACCGTGGTCGCTACCATCTGGCGACGAACACGACGCTGAGTATTAGCTCGCAACAAGTTACCGATTTTGCGAACACGTTGAATAGGGTCCGATTTTGGGAACAACCTACGAATGCCACGCAAGCCGGATACAACTTCGACGGGGCCGAGTTTATTTTGGAGGGCGTGCGAGACGGGAGATATCACATCGTGGTTCGCTGGTGTCCGGGGAACTCCGCCTTTGGTGAAGCAGTGCGTGGCTTGCTTCGATTTGGCGACTCTAAGTTCGGCGGCTGTTAGTTTCGTATTTCCAAGTGATGCCTGGTAAGCACTAATCGGAAATCTCATTGTCCGCACCACTAGCCAGGCACTTGGTGCCTGGCTAGTGCAGGTGCGACCGCCGCCCATACACTCTTCACTCTTGCAGAAGCAATGACGTGCGCTATGGTCGGCCATATAGAAGAAGACGGATTCAGATGATCGATGACAAGCGGCGTCCAATTGAGGCGGCGGCGTCCATCTGGCGTCCAAAATCGACCATTTCTAGGTGTGTTTTCAGCGACTCAGCCGCATAAAGGCAATTGAATCATCGAGACTTATGGAGCGGGCGATGGGAATCGAACCCACCGCAACACACGGCTAACCTACTGAACCCACTTACCTCTGCGGCTCGATTGGGGCCCATTAGGGTCCACAACCAAGGCTACTTTTTCAACGGCCTCCCGGTGCGCTTCACCTACGACGTGCCCGTAAATCTGTAGTGTCGTGCGAGCGTCGGCGTGACGGAGTTGCCGTTGTACGACTTTCGGCGTTGCCCCTGAGTCGAGCAGTAGCGCCGTGTGAGTGTGACGAAATGCGTGGAGGCCGCACCGTGGAATTTCGAGCGCGTCGAGAATCGGCCAAAGGCGGTGCTCCACGACGTTATTGGATGAGGGTGGCCGTTCGTTCCTGGTGACGAACAGGAATCCATCGGGATTCGGTTTCCACTGGGTATGGTAGTTTTTCAGAATCGTGACCAGAGCATCGGGAATTGGAAGTGTCGTCTCGCTTTCCCGGCTCTTCGGAGTCTGAGTCTTCCCGTACCAAGCGGTTCTTCGGATTTGAAGTATTCGCTGGTCGAAGTCGATATCGCCCCACTGAAGTCCCAATGCTTCCCCGGCTCGAAGGCCATCCAACGTGCAGATGCAGAATAGCGTGCGCCAGGGTTCTCCAGCGAAGGCGAGGATTCGCTGAACCTGCTCAATCGTAAAGTGCCGCGCCTCAGACGCGACACCGCGCGGTGGCAGGCGCAGCTTCTTCATATCGATCTGTTCGCAGCTGTAACCCCAATTCCGTGCTGTTGCGAGGATCGTGGAGATTGTTGCGATGACATTCAAGATTGTCTTTCGGGAGACAACCTTCTCCGTGGACCTCTCCGGCATTCGAGTTATGAATCGTTGCTGGTTCTCGACGCCAAATTCGTCCAGACGTAGTTTGCCAACCTCTGGAATGATGTAGCACTTTAGGTGCGAGCGAACGGCTCGCGCGGAGGAGGGTTTTTGTGTGGTTAGCACTTCGGTTTTCCACCGTTCGATGAACTCCCCGAACGTAGCCGCACGTCCGGGCCGGTAGTCGAGGCAGTTGATACGGGCAAGTATGGTGGCCAAACGACGCTCGGCGAGCCGTTTTGTCGGCAATTCGCGCTTTGTGCCGAGGATAACGGAACGCCGAACACGCTTTGTTGTTCCGGTGACTTCCACCACATCTTCCCTATATCTCCCGACCCATTTTTCTTCTTTCTTTCCTTTCAGGAATACACGTCCATTCTGATACCGCTTTCGGGCCATCGAGTTCTCTTTTCCCGATGTCCCAACTGCCCTATGGGGACAGAGTGTACCAAATTCCGCGATGTTGGAATTGTGCGACATTTACTCTCGCTGAAAAGAGTGCCCGTGCACGCAAGAAACTGGCACCTTCAGAAGCCTGGTGATCTCATGCACGGTCAAAAGCTCAGTGTGGTTTTCATCTCCGTTGTTCATCACTGTGGCCCCCTGCTGCGAAATGCTGCGCGGACAAAACACTCTGCGCGGTCACCGCGCAGTTGGGCTGGAGCGACCCCACGAATTACTTTGGGCACGGAAACGTGCACAAAAGTGGGGTCGCTCCAGCCCAATCCGGTGTTTTGTCCGTGCCCAAATTGATCGTCGTGCCATGCGCAACTTCTTCTGCTGCGGACTTTTCCGAAAATCCTAAGGTGAACCGAAAAGTGAACGATAGGGTGAACTGTGTGTTTCATGCACCGTTCACCCTCGGAAGAAGAATTCGGGCGGATGTTTAGAAAAGCTGCATGAGAATGGAGTGCTTCTGGCGCGATGATTTCGCGTGCATGTCGCGAGGCCGCAAAACACACTTCATTTCTGCCATCTGAATTGGGGCCACGAAACGCAGCCACAGAAGAAGAGCTGAGAAGCGCCAGAGAAAAAATGCGCCCGAACCTCATGCCGAAAAATGGGCCGCGAGCTGCACACGTTTCTGAATGGGGAAAATCGGGAGTAGATTCAAGCTTCATTTCCAGCGGCTGATCTTGGCACACAATTTCGAAGCGAAAGAAAGCCCGGCGACTCCTGACATCAGGCATCCCAGCCGTATCTGCCGAACCGACGCATCGACAAAGCTCTCCTACTATATAGAGGGGAAAAATCCGCCAAACCTCACCGGGAAAATTCAAAAAGACCGGCGGGAGTGTCCCCTATCTATAAAGAGGCAGAAAAAGCGGAAAATGTGAGCGGAAAAGTCGATTTTCTTCGTCCTGGAAAGTTCCTTTCAGCCTCATAGTTGGTCCGTGCGCCTACGGGTGCCAATCGTAGATGCCAGGATCAAAAGCTTCCGATGGCAGGTGACGCCTGAGCGCGTCAAGGAAATGGCCTTGCTGCCGGTTAACTACCCCGTGCGGGATGCTGACACCGTCTCGGGATGTGACGGTGACACTGGTGCCCATGAACGTCCAGACCGGCGTAAACAAATTGACGGTAAGTCGCTCTTCCTCCCAGTCGGACGTGATCCGAGATACCTGCCCCCAAAGGATTGAGCGGCGGCGAAAACCGAAGAGGCTACAAGAGTAGATTCCCGAAGAATCCACTAAGACAGTGCGAGGCCAAGAAATCCAAAACAACAGCAAGAGGACGTACAACCAAAGAGGCCAATCATTTGGTCGGCCCGCGTTGTGGTGCAGCCGTTCTACGGCTCCGGCAATGCATCCGGCCATACCAAACCAACGAAGGAACCTCCAACCGAGTTTGGGCGGAAAGATGTCAGCAGCCTGTCTGCGGACGATAAGGTATTCAACCAGTTCGCAGGCAACCAGATACAGCCCGACTACACAAATTAGAGGCAACGCTTGCATTATTTTGCGAAAACTCCAAAGCTCCAGGCTGCGGTTAATAAGCAGACAAACATGAGCGCCATTAGGACGCGCACCCAAAGTAGAAGCCGTCCCTCGGGATAGAACCTTCTGTATTCACGATTGAGTCTTTGGCGCTTGGACAGATACCACCCGAGCTGCGCAAACTTTTCTGTTTCGGGCAGTTTTTCGTTCACTTTGTCGACCACCTCGAAAGTCACAAAGGTGGATAGGAGACCGCAAACTGAAACACTCAGAAGGGCAACTATTCCGACGATGATTCGGGGCGTCATCTAGCAGTACGAAACTCTTTCAGTCGTAGCCCCCCAAAGCAGCCGGATCCTGGTGGGGCTGACCGCGTGATAGAATCCGCTGCAGCGACCACATTATGAACCGCTTGTCCAATCTTGCCCTACGAGTTTTCTTTAAAGTAGTGATCCTTTTCGTAGCCGCAATCGTCATGGTTGCCGTCGGTGCAATGTTTCATATTCAGAGCACGGGACGCGCAGCCGGGATAGCATTTTTTGTCGCAGCAGTGGTTGTATTTCTAATTTTTGAGCGCGTTCTGTTTCCAACCGTGTACGGCCGGCCTGCTTGGGGTCCTCATGGACGTCGAGCAAAGAAGATGTTCCATTCCGCGGGCGATGTTGCAGTTGACGTTCGGAACGCTGATGCTGCGCGGCAATGGTATTCGGAGCGGCTCGGTCTCCCGTATTTCTCCAGCGAAGTGGAGGAAGCAACGGTCGGATTGGGGTATTCGGCCAATGATTTGGTGTTGTACCTCAACGCGGTTTCCGGCAATGTCCAACCCAATGTCAGGTCGGGAAGACCGCCAATCATGTTTGTACGGAAACTAGGCAACGCGCATGAATATTTATCCTCCCAAGGTGTCAGCGTTAGTCCTATTCAAAGCGATTCTGGTGGCAATCAATTTTTCCGATTTCGTGATCTTGAAGGAAACGAACTGGAAGTTTGCCAGCAAACATAAGACTCCCGAAGGCATGTTAAGCATCAAGATTGACGTGCCGTTCGAATTTCGTGCCCGTTGACGTTATATAGCAATTATGCGATAATGCAAGGCGAGACAGAATTGAGTAGCGAATTCACGATTGAGTATGTGGAGCTGCCCAACGGGCGGGTGCCCGCCCGAGAGTTCGTGGATTCGTTGGATGATAAGGCTGCCGCGCGGATAGACGCGTTTATCGACCGCCTGCGCATCTATGGCAACCGGATGCAAGGGAAGTTCGTTAAGAAGCTCACGGATGACATATTCGAGCTACGGGTCAAGCAATTCGACCGGATTTTCCGGGTTCTCTTCTTCTACCAGCCGGGAATGCTGATCGTGATTACGTCAGGGTTTCAGAAGAAGACGGAGCAGACTCCGCCGGGCGAAATTACAAGGGCAGAGCAGCTAAAAAAGCTCTGGATGAAGCACCGAAACCGTTACACGGGATCGCAGAAGGAAAGAGAAGCCATCCTGAAGGAGTTGGGCCTATGAGACAAACCGTCAAGCGCGACAAACACAGTGAAATTGTCGAACAGCGCGCCCGCAAGAGCGCAACCTACCGCAAGACCTTCGGGCGAACCTTGCACCAGATTGACCTGGCCTTACTGGTGCGCGAGATGCGGGAGGATGCGGGGTTGACTCAGGCGGAACTCGCCAAGAAGGTGGGCACGACGCAGTCCGTGATTGCTCGCCTGGAGGACGCCGAATACACGGGCCATTCGCTCACGATGCTGGAACGCATCGCCGCGGTCTGCGGCATTGCCCTCAAGCTCCATGCGGAGAAAAAGCCCAATTTCGACCGCGAGGTCGCGCTGGTCTAGTCCCACGGAGGCAAGCCATCGAACGACTGCCCGGTTTCCTCTGCAAATCGTTGGGGTCCAATTGAACCCAGCGGGGTCCATTTGGGGTCCAAAACGGTCCATTTTCAAGCTGGATTCAAGCTAGGTTAGCCGTGTAAGGGCAATTGAAACATCGTGAGTTATGGAGCGGGCGATGGGAATCGAACCCACGTCCGAAGCTTGGGAAGCTTGTTGTAGGTAAGCAAAAACGCATGAATTGGCGGCAATTTAGCGTTTTTCGGAGTTCTCAAATGGATTCCAATTGGAGCAGCGGCTTCGCAGCCCCAAGCAACGCTCTCGCGGCCTAACACTCTTCCAAACCGTTTGTCGGTGGCAGGACTTGTTTCCACCACGGACGTAGACAGAAACTTCGTCGGTGCCCGAAGCAGCGTGCGACTTGTTGACACCTCGCGGGACAAAACCACAGTGGAGGCTGCTGAACTTCTTCGGTGAGTTGAAAGCTGAGGGTTCCGTGCCCAGCAGTTCGAGGATATAATCCCGACACTTTGTTGCTCTGCAGTAGCTTGACGATGCTTCCGACGAATCCTGAACAAGTGAACACTGCCGACCCTACTGCTGCTCCCGTAGGCTCTCTCAGTGCAACTCGTACAAAAACTCGGGCTGGTCGCGGCGCATCACTCTGCTTGAGAATCCGATGATTTGCAATCAATGCGGTTACCAAAATGCAGATGTTTTAGAACGCGTAGGCTTCTGCCAGAGATGTGGTGCCTCGTTGTCAAAGCTCGAAGGGACTCGGTCGCCGACGTCTTTACCAAGAACTGCACCACCCTTGCCCTACCTTTGGGGGAACATCCAGGGATGGATACAAATCGTCTGGGGAATCGCAACTGGCTTACTCGCGTTGGTAGCCATCAGTAGAGGTCTATCCTCGTTCAAGCTTCGCAACATTCTGATCGTCTCTACCGTCCTCTACTTGTTCACTGGGATTGGCATACTGCGGAAGCGGACCTACGGTCTCGTCTTGGTCTGCGTTTGCATGATTCTCACCCTCGTTATGTATTTCCAAGTTCTTTTCGTTTTGCCGTCGCGCTCCGAACTTCTGCCAGTTGCGCGCACCCTCTACTGGATTCTTTCGTTCTTCTATTATCTTCGCCGTCGCAGGGATTTGAAGCCAGGTTGGTAGCCCCCGCGCCACCTGCCTGGTAAGTTCGGGTTACTCCCGTACTAAAGCTTCAAGTTTCCCGATAACGGCGGCGGTCTCAATGGGTCGACGCAACTCTAGCTCGAAGCCTACTCGCAGGGGGCTTCAACAGCTAGTCATCGGGCCGCATAGAGCGCTTGACGGCGTGCAACGATTGAACTCCTAATCCGATCACACTCAGCATTCGAAAAGCTTAGGCCCCCGAGATCGGCCGCCAGGAGTTCTTCCCGCGACCATCGAGCGCGCATCAACCCCCTCCTCGAATGGGAATCTGCACCCAAGAGCAAATGTCCCAGCTCATGAGCCATCACATTGCCCAGAAGTTGTGGCAGACCGATGCGGGTCTGCCCAAACGCCTCTTTTACCTTGTCGTAGAACACCCACGCGTCGCCACCAAACTCTCTCTTCCCCCCTTCGGCGGCGAAACCGAACACATCGCTGTTCTCTCTGAAGCGTCTTGCCATGTAGTCTGGCAAGATGTGAACGGTCAGGTTCAACGGCCCGCCGAGGTTTGCACAACCGGGGTTGCTCAGTGACGACTCATACGCCGAACAGGCGAGCCAGGCTATGGAAACCCCAGCGTGGTGCAGAATCCCGGCGGTTACACGTTCGGCTCTAATCAAGGTGTCTGGCCTTACCTGAGCGTAGTCGTACACTCCGATGGTGATTCGTTGCACCTCATCTGTTGCAACGGCGGGAGAAGATTGCCTAGCCGAACTGGAACTTGCCGCGAAAAGAACACCTAGGACCAAGCCGACTGCCAGTCTCTTTTTCATTGCCCTCACCTCCGCGATTTGCGGTGCGAGAGCGAACATTGGTCAGGTAAGAAAGGGACACCATAGACGGGAGCATGGACGGAGGATGAACGAACCTTACGGTCTATCTATTTGAGGAGATTATGGTTAGGAGCCTTCGCCGATCAGTTTTCTGGACGCTTTTCAAATGTTTTGAATAAGAGTAAGGTGTCTAAACTGAGGAGTTACGCCAATTCCGGAACCTTCAACGGACATGCGAGTCGGTCGATTTGAGCCTTTCGAGGTGAACCTAACCACCGGCGAGCTTCGCAAGCACGGAATCCGGCTCAGGGTGCAAGACCAACCCTTTCAAATTCTTGCGCTCCTATTGGCTCGTCCAGAGACGCTGGTTACTCGGGAGGAAATCTGCCAACGGCTGTGGCCTTCCGGCACGTTCGTGGATTTCGACAATGGGTTGAATACGGCCCTGAGCAGGCTGCGCGAGGCCTTGGGGGACTCAGCCGAAAGCCCTCGTTACATTGAGACCTTGGCCCGCCGCGGCTACCGCTGGATGGTCTCTGTCGATTGGAGTACTTCTCCCTCTGCTGATTTGCCCGCCTCGGACTCCGTCGACGCATCTTCAGAGTTGGAAGTGAGCTTGCCCGTGCCGCACGATTTCGATCGATCAGGGTCCTGGGGCAGTAGAGCTAAGCATGTCTATGGCTCCTTGTTTGCGATTGCCCTTATCGCGCTCGGCTTAGGATGGTTTTGGTTCAAAGGCCAGCTATCCGTGCACCGGAATGTGCTAAGAGAGCGACAGATTACGCATAACTTATCGGATAGCTTGGTCAAGGGCAGCGAGGTTTCGCGGGACGGCAAGTACGTCGCCTATACCGACAAGAATGGGCTGCATTTGAGCACCATCGAATCGGGAGAAGGTCACGACATCGCGCTCCCCGACGAGCTGCGAACTAATCTCCATGCGGTGACGTGGTTCCCGGATGGGGAGAAGTTGATCGTCGACGCATGGAACGAAACCGAGGGCCATGTTCTCTGGTTGATATCCATCTTCGGGGGCGTGCCACGTAAGTTGCGAGCTCACAGCTTTGGAGCAAGGGTTTCTCCAAATGGGTCGTCGATCGCTTTCCTCAGCGGCTCCCCCGGCGACGCGCACGAGATTTGGCTCGCGGGAGCCGACGGAGAAAACGCGAGAAAAATGCAGGAAAGTGAGAGTGACAATTACGGCAGTATCGCATGGTCCCCTTCAGCTCAGCGACTTTCTTACCTCAAGCTAAGCGCCAATTCTGAGCCCAGCATCCAGACCCTCTCCCTGGATGGTGGGTTGCCAAGCGGTGTCGTTTTGGATTCTGAATTGCTGATTTCGAACGGTGCGGTCTGGCTTCCCGATGGGCGCCTGATATTTTCAACGTGGGACTCGACATCGGAGAACGAGGCGGGTCTCTGGGAGATCAAGATGGACCCACGGTCCGGGTTACCTTCTGGAAAGCCTGCGAAAATAACCAATTGGCCCGCGATATTTGCGACACTCCCGAGCGTCAGTAAGGATGGCAAACGGCTTGTTGTCGCCAAGTCTCACACATGGGACGACATTTACGTCGGAGAGCTAAAAGAGCATGCCACGCGCCTAGGCACATCCAAACGTCTGACGTCGAACGATAGCTTCAACTATCCTTTTGCATGGGCAAGGGACAGCAGAACCATCCTCTTCACCTCCAACCGTATGGGAAGGTATCAGATCTTCAAACAGCGACTAGGCACAGACACCGCCGAACTTCTAGTCAAGAGCCCAGCAGATCTGTTCGGTGGGGTGTTCAGTGCGGATGCCGCGTGGATACTTTACTCCTCGGAGGTACATGGGGGAGAGTCGCCGCTGACATCGATTAGGTGGATGCGTTTTCCCGTTTCAGGTGGATCGCCCGAGCAAATTCTTGAAACGCCGGTGGACCGAATGATTGGCTTCGACTGCCCTTTGCGGCCTTCGAGTTCCTGTCTAATAAGTCGCGGCGAGCAAGGTCAACTGATCTTCAATGCCTTGGATCCCGTTAAGGGCCAGGGTAAAGAAGTGATTAGAACTAGGTTAGAGCGAGCCTATGACCTGCATTTCAGTATTTCTCCGGACGGTTCACACATTGCTATTGGAAGTCGCGATCAACTTCGAGGACAGGTCCGCCTAATCGATTTGCAAAACAACACGGAGCGTAATCTTCACCTGCCTCAGGGGTGGGTCCTCATCGACCTCAACTGGGCCGTGGACAGTAACATCCTAGTCGCGGCCATTAATCCGACGGAAGCTTTCATCGCGCAGATAGATTTGGATGGAAAAACCCACATCCTTTTCGAGCAACATGATGTGTTTGTCGGAAATCCATGTCTGTCGCCGGATGGCCGCTATCTGGCGTATTACCAAGAAAACTTCAGCAACAATATCTGGCTCCTAGAAAATTTCTAATCCACTGCGCGAGGACACAACGAACACCAATAAACGTCAGAAGTTTGGAGGCCCGCGTCCTTTTTTTCATTTTTTCGGCGGCAGAGGGGGGTGGTCCCTTTTTCGCGGCTGTATCCGCTATCCCTGGACTCTGTTGACAGGCGAACAAAAGGCGGCAATACTTCGGAACAGTTAGGCGACTCGTAGCCCATTCAAAGTCGTAATCATAGCCTCTGCTTTTGGCCCCAAGCCTTCCAGGGTGTGGGAGCCAGCTAGCATTGGGAGCGGGAAATCCCGAGGTGGGGAGTCTTGAAGGTTCAAGTCTTTGTTACGCTAGTTTCCTCAGTAGTTTTTCGAAATCGATTCGTCTCTGTTTAGCAAGTGAAGTAAAATCGATTTCCCAATCTCTGCCCGCACCAAATCCAAAGCGGGGTTCCCAATGACCGAAGAACGCAAACACGCCATTCTTTTTGCGGCGACGATTTTGTCCGCACGGAAACTGATCGAATGCATCGAGTCGGATAAGCCGAATTTTGCGAAGGAATATTTCGTGGACAAGGCCATCAACGAAGCTGCGTTTGTGCTGGAACGGATTGATAGGAAGTGGCCGACCAAGACGTAAGGTTTAGTAGCTATCTACTTGTTTGCGTCAAGTCGATTTTACGATCTGCTGTCACAAGCTGTTTTCGAACATCATCTAACGCCCCAGAAATCTCTGAGAACAGTGAAACTCGTGGAGATGGAATCCGCGCATAGTCTTTTAAAGGGCTGCCAAATAATTCGTCACCAAGCTTCTCTCCATAAGTCTTGGTGCTTGATTGTCCTTTGGGTTTGCCGCTGAATGTCAGAACGGTTGACTCGTCCCAATCCTTCGCACCACAGTGTTCGCACTGGTCAATCGTCAGACAGTTCGAATGCATTTTGCATTTGTTGCAGATAGGCACAGGCGTTTCCTCGCTACTTCTTTTGTTTTCGCGTCAGGAAGGTCCCAATTGCCTCTACAACCTTGGCTTCGTCTTTCAAAATCTCCGAGATTCGATCAGCGAGAGCAATAAGTAAGGTCCGCACGGTTCTCGCGTGTTCAAGGCACTCTTCGTCGGACAGATCGTGAATTCCATCACTCAGCACATCGTACAGAATGACCAGCGGATTATGACCAGCAATGAACAACGCAGATGGAAGAGCGTCCTTGATCTCTTTGATCGCACTCGTAAATTGGTCTTGAGCCTTGGCGCTGGTAAATATTTTCAGTGTCTCCTGCGAAGCCCCAAGGCGCTCCGCGACTTTCGCTAGACGATCAATAATTATGTCTTTCTGGTCGTCAACAATGCGTCGGTAGTATGCAAATGCTCCGATTCCGAGACCACGAAGTTCGGCGCGTCGGCCTTGGAGAAATAGCTCGCGGTGATTTTCACCGATCAGGTCATAAACCTTTCGAGACGTGACCGGATTGTAGGCGGGATACTCACCTATTTTTTGAATGGGGCCGTGGTGGCCTTTGCCACATATCGCGAGACAAAAGCGTTTGCTATATGTTTCTTGATCTTTGCAGTTCTTGCACTCATAGTTCAACTCCGCAAAGATGACACCGTTAGTCAGAGTCTTCGAATACTGATCGATACATTTGAACGAGCGGGTCCCCTCACAGTATTCGCAGTGCAAATCCAATTCCGGCGTCAGCAATGTGAAAAACGGCTCTGCGCTGTAACCCCTACTTGCGTGTGGCCCTGACGCCCTATCGGAGACAACCACCTCGATATCAGGGGGAGATGTTTCTAGGAATTGCTTGAATGTGGGCAGGGGTTTTGCTGGCTCGGCTAATTTGGCGGACGCTGGCTGATCAGTTGCCATGTTCATTTACTCTTTTAAATAGTCTACCATGTGCTTAGGTCTCTACGGTCCCCGCCGCCAACGCCGAACATTCTTCCGACAGTAATCGTAAAGCTCGAACAGGTCCTTCACAATGCAGCGCAATACGACCATACAGGCTAGCGCAATGCCGCCGTAGTGGTAGATCACATCTTCGGATGAAAGAGAAAGAACTTCTGGAATAAGGGCCGAAAATAACATGGCGCAAGTCCTTGTTCCGCCAACTACAAATTGGCTCGCTCCCCCCGTAAGCGAGCGGCGGTGTCTTGCCTCAGCTGGAACTGGAAAGGGCGTTCTTCCGTTAAGATAACGGAGAGGACGCATGAGAAAAGGGCGAAAGCACTACACCGGAGAAGAGAAGGTTGCCATCCTGAGGCGGCACTTGTTGGATAAAGTGCCGGTTTCCGATCTGTGTGATGAACTGGGACTGCAGCCAACGGTATTCTATCGTTGGCAAAAAGAGTTCTTCGAGAATGGCGCTGCGGCCTTCTCTGGCAAGAGCCGACCGGACCATCAAGCCGAACAGCAACGGATCGAGTTCCTGGAGAAGAAGATCCAGACCAAGGACGAGGTGCTGGCCGAATTGATGGCCGAGCACATCGCCTTAAAAAAAAGTCTTGGGGAGCTCTGACCAAAGTGTGGGTGCCGCACGATGTGCGGGACCTGGTGGTGGATTTCGTCCGGTGCTGGTCGGAAAAAACGGAGATCGGCACCGGACGATTCATCCACTGGCTGGGCGTGCGAGCCAGCAAGTTCTACGACTGGCGAGAGCGCTATGGGCGCGTCAATGAGCACAACGGTTGGGTTCCCCGTGATTTCTGGCTACAACCGTGGGAGAAGCAAGCCATCATCGGCTTCCACCGGGAACATCCCTTGGAAGGCTATCGACGACTGACGTTCATGATGCTGGACGCCGATGTTGTGGCCGTTAGCCCCTCCAGCGTTTGGCGCGTGCTTCAACAAGCCGGATTGCTCTCCCGATGGAAGGGCAAGCCTTCGCGCAAGGGGAGCGGTTTCGAGCAACCACCGCATGCGCACCAGCATTGGCACATCGATGTTTCCTACATCAACGTGAGCGGCACCTTCTATTATCTGTGCAGCGTTCTGGATGGCTACAGCCGTGCGATCGTTCATTGGGATCTGCGGGAATCGATGACCGAAGCGGAGATCGAAATCATTTTGCAACGAGCGCGGGAGAAATATCCGGAAGCGAAACCCCGGATCATCTCTGACAACGGACCACAGTTTATTGCCAGGGATTTCAAGGAATTCATTCGCATCGCGGGGATGACCCACGTGCGAACCTCGCCCGGCTATCCGCAATCGAACGGCAAGCTGGAGCGCTGGCACAAATCCCTAAAGTCAGAGTGCATCCGACCTGGCACACCGTTGACCAGGGAAGATGCGCTGCGTCTGATTCAAACCTACGTGGAGCATTACAACACCGTACGTTTGCACAGTGCCATAGGCTATGTGACGCCCCACGATATGCTCGCCGGGCGACAGGCCGAGATCCACGCGGCACGCGATCGCAAGCTCGAGGAAGCGCGTCACCAACGGCAGCTCCGGCGGGAGGCAAGATCGCTGCTTGCACATTCTTCGAACACGACTACAATGACCTCGCCAGGTGAAACAGAGGCGGGCTCTGCAGGGATGCAACCATGCTGAGGGATAACCTGGTAGGACTCATCGAGCCGATGCGAATCAGCGCGGGAGTTGATCCTCTCGCGCTGAGCATCCAGACACAGGCATCGGACGATAGATCCTCATGCCTTGAAAATCCCCGCCCCCAAGGGGCGGAATCTTCACTAACGGAAAACGTCGCCTCTCCATTTCAGGCTGAGCCAGCACAGCGGAATAGGGTCTGTGCCTATTTCTCTGCTCTACCTACAATCGTCGCGCCTTGGAGGTTGTAGGCAGCGCGACGTAGTGCGCCCTCGTTCTTATCTAATGCCCCGCTCGGCCCCACTGGAATGGTTCCGAACTGGACTTCATTCTATCACAACGAATTATCAAAATTGAGCCACACATTCTCCAGGAAAGCGGCGTCCTTCAAGGTACACCATCGGCCCTGGTCAGTGCCCCGAGCTTGTTCTAAGTATTGTGGTGCTCGCCCCGACGTTACCAAAAATGTTTGTTTCTTCACCGCAGCATACGCTTTTTCCAGTTCGCTCTTGGCGTTCGTCAACGCAGCATTTGCATCGATGAGTAGCGCAGCGCCACCAAAGGATCGACACTCGCCGCGCCGGTAGACGCACGCAACCAGCCCGCTTGTCACCACCAGCCCCACCACCGCCCCAAACGTCTACGGGTCAATCGCCGATACTCCCCAAATCTGCCTCGCTTCGCAACGCACCGTTCGCCCTCCACGTAATATTCGAAGGTCGTTAATCACAAAACATTAACTTGACACGCGGTCACGCTTGAACTATCGTCTTCCAACTTTGCCCTGTGTGAGGTTGCCATGAAAGTTCTGTCCCCTCGGCTCCTTCGCTCGCTTCTCATTCTTTCCGCTGCTTTAATCCTGGTTCCGATCGCGCCGCAGCTCACCCAAGCGCAATCCACTCCACCCACTAGCAAGGCTCCGCCGCCTCCCCCTCCGCCCCCGGCGACGGATCAACAGCAATTCGTTTCCTACTGGACCACCGAAACCGGTTGGCGCACCGAACTCCAGCTCCGCAACAATCAAGTCGGCCAAATCCTGACCGTCACTCCCGTCCTCCGCGCCACCGACGGCACCGAAACTCCTCTCTTCCCGGTCATCATCCAACCCCATGAAGTCAAAACGGTAGACGTCGCCGCGGCCATTGGCAGCTCCGCCCCTCAACTCATCGGCGCATACGGTTCGCTCGCCCTCCGCTACCGCGCACCCAGTCAAATCAATCTCTACGCTGCCGCTATGGTCATGGGCGTCGGCCACGCGCTCGCATTCCACGTTGACGCCACCGGCGAAGACCCAACAGAAAGCGTCGGCAGCCGAGAAGGAATCTGGTGGCTTCCCAACGCAGCCGCCAGCGACTACTTGGTGTTAACGAATCAGGGCGCGAACCCGCTGCAGACCACACTGTCCCTATTCGACGCCAGTGGCAAAGCCACGACCCAAAGCATCACCCTCGCCCCACACGCCATGAACCGCTACTCCATTCGCCAAATGATCACCTCTGCAAAACTCTTGGGCTCCTATGGCGGCATCAAAGTCTCTGCAACCACTCACGCGGGATCTCTCGACACTCTGCACGTCGTGTTTGATCCGGAGGGCGGTTTCTCAGCCATTATGAAGATGTTTGACTACGATCCCAGCGCCCAGCTCAAAGAGCGCGACTACGCCGCAACTGGCATCTGGACTCTCCGCGCACCCATGTTGGCCCTCTCAAATCCCGATCCCGCACTCGCTTTTCCGGAGGGCACGACTCTTCACCCACAGCTTTTCATCCATAACACAACTCCAAAAATCGAGAACCTCAGTCTGCAGTTCAATTGGCACAGCGACGCCGCCAATGGCCAAGTCCCGGCCACTGCTCTTCGTCTGGCGCCCTACCAGACCCAACAGATAGATGTCACTTCGCTCCAAAGCTCCAAAGTCATCCCCGCTGATGCCCACTGGGCTTCCGTAACCCTTACCACCGACGGCCTCCCAGACGAAATCGTCGCCGTTGCCGCCAGCTACGATGAAACCCTTAAATACGGCTCCCAAACTCCCTTCTCCGATCAGCTCGCCTCCCTCTGGGCGGGCGGTCACTGGCAATATGACCCGCAGCACGACTCCATCGTCACCGCCGGCAATGGCGGCACAAAGCCAACCCAAACCTCCTTCACCATCTTCTATAATCAAGGCACCCAAAAGTATGAATTGGACCAGACTCTCCAGCCGGGCGAGCAAATGTGGATGGATATAGGTAAACTGATTCGCCAGAACGTCCCAGACAAGAACGGGAAGCCTCTTCCCGCGGATTTAACCACTGGCTCCTACGAAGTCCGCGACCTCACCAATAAAGGCATCGGCACACTCTTCGAAGGCAAAGTCATCTACGACAAAACCAATGGTCACGTCGTCTACGGTTGCGCCGCCTGCTGCGGCTGGACCATTCCTTTTAGCCTCTGGTACGACCCACTCTCGGTAATCATCACCAGCTTCCAGGGCGACGGTGTGACGGCTTGGTACCCCTGCGAATCCCAATATGATGATGTAAGCACATCATTCTATGGTGGCTGGAGTTCCGCCGCCCCGTCCATCGTAACCGTCGATACTTACGGCACCCATCACGGTTTAGCCGTCGGCTCCACCACCTCGCAAGCCCAGGGATGCGTCCAAAGCAACAACGCCCACATCCACTGCCCCAACACCTGCCCCACCCCCGTCGCCCCCGTCAACGTAATTCCGACCATCAGCGGGCCTAACACAGTTTGGTTCTTTGGCAACCTAACCGTATCGGGATACGCGACTTCGATACAACTCACGTCGAGCGCTGGTGCTTCAACGACATGGAACATAACTGCGGGGGCCAGTAAGATCACCGTCTCGTCCTTTACCGGCGCTTCAATTAGCGTCCTCAGTTCAGGCACTGCGTTCAGCTCAACTGCGGGGGACGTGAAGATCACCGCCACCGCGAACGGGCAGACATCAGTTCCGTTCTCTATGACAACTCGAACACCCAATCTTTCTATCGCGGGCACAATCACTCCCAACTGCGATCCAACCTACGGGTATGAGATGGAACTCGACTACGCAATTCAAGATCAAATGTCTGCCGCACTTCCGTCCGGTGTGCCCGTGAATGAAAATTGGACCACTGGAATCGTCCCCGATTACAGCGGAACAGACTGGCGGCGGATTGATCCCAGTGGCATCTACGAGCCTGCATCGACCTTCGCTGACTTTATTGGAGGCGAGGATGCAGCCCATACGCCTCGGGCCACCTGCGATGGCAACAGTACACCAGTACAACACTGGGGACAGGAGTGGCGAGTCGGCAGCATTGCGCCTGGATTTGGCAGACGGATACAGACCGACACTTTTCAAAAATACATTGGTCACGCGGCGCACACCTCAATCGTCTCCCCCGCGCCATAAGAGAGGAACTTAAGCTCCCATGAAACGCCCTATTCTAAGACAATCGCTCGCGAGTGTTCTCCTATTATTCGCGTTCATGGCTAGGGCCGTCATCATTCAGGCCCTCGACCTCGACAAGGTGACCGCAGATGCAGCCCTAATAGTCGCTGGGCAAGTCTTGTCCGTCCAAGAAGTTACAAAGACAACCGTTCAGGTCGGAGATCGGAGACTCTCCGCAAGGGAGATGATTGCGGAACTACGTGCTGACCGGGTTCTGAAGGGGAACGCCGGGAGTTCTTCTCAGTTGAGTTTTCACTTCGTTGTTCCGGACGAATTCATCGGCTGGCGATCAGTCACGCCCTCTTATCGGGTCTTCTTCCTAGCAGAGTCTTCCGGCGAATTCAGGATCGCCAATCCCTACCACCCGTCGATACCAGCCGTACCCGACAGCGACACAGGAGAGGGAACGCCAATCGAGCGCGTCATCACACAATTGGGTGCAGTGCTCGAATCATCGAACAGCTCGTCGGAAGACAAGAGGGAAGCAGTTTTCGACTTAAGCAAGACACAGACACCGGCAGCAGTTCGAGCACTGCGGCGGGCCGCAGAGGTGACCGACGTCAACCTCCGACTCTCTGTAGCGGCTGCACTGCTTGAGCACGGGGACATATCTATGTTGCACTTCGCCGAAGACAACCTGCTCAAATCCAATCCCACTACTCCCGCAGATCTCTTGCACAACCTATCCTTTGCAATTCTCATGGGCGTAAGAGACGAGAGTTCTGTTACCGAGTTAGTAAGATTGCTACGAGCAACCAGCCCTGAGACCCGGCGTGCCGGCGCTTCGGCTCTCATGCATACCGGGGCCAGTTCTGCCGTCGGTCCGCTTCTATCTGTAATAGATGACTCTGACCCAATGGTGCAGTACTATGCCGTTGTCGGGCTAGCAGAGATCACAGGTCAGACCGATTGGCGCCCGAATACGTTTGACTTCTCCTCCGACCCGAAGAAATACCTCGACCATTGGCGCGAATTTGCCAAATCTAGATAGTTGACGGGTGAACATCATTAGCTCGCCGAAAAGAATTTGACCTTATCTTTCTCCGAGGGTGGCCCATCCTTGCGGGTTTGGGTTACGCAAGGGTGGGGTCTTTCGTTTTCTTATGACGCAAAGATTGCAGACTATTCTTCGAAGCTAATCCGTAAAAACCACTCCCACCGCAACCTGCCCCTTCTCCGCTCCCGCATCAATCCGCACCACGTACCCCTTCAATCGCATCGACGATTGCAATCCGTTCTCCCCCTCAGAGGACAGATGACCATAACTTCGTTGTGCTTTGGACAGAGTGGGTGAAGGCCAGGTCCTTGATTAATCGTGGCGCTGAAATCTTATACTTCCATATCGAATAATGTACACAGCCATGCCGCCGAACAACTTCCCTTAGCGATCTGCTAGCAAGCGCGTAGCATACCTCGTTCGTTTGTGCTGGCGTCAGCATCACTGTCCATTTTCTAGACGCCTGAACTATTTATTCAAATTCTTACATTGGGCGAAAAATTGCGTCCGCTTTGCGAAATAGCTAGCTCATCAGATTTACGACTGCCGCCACATATCTCTCTTCGCCGTCTAGAACCGGAACCAGGTCTATCGCAATGAGTGAAAACGAGATCGCGCAACCCGGACAATCCACATCGACAACTCGGTGGAGCGGAATGTGGAGAACGTGTTCCGGCCACATCAAGTGGAACTTCTGTTTGCACTGAGGGCACTGAGCGATCTGAGCCGCAAACGTCTCAGAGCTACCAACACGAACACGCGAGCGTAGTATTGCCAATAGAACTGGCTTCATAGAATCCTCAAGGTAGGGAACGGAGGATTCGTAAAGGAATAGGGGAATGGATTCTAACCCTACCCCATAAGTCCGTAAAGAGTTTTACCGTCCCTGCTAGAGTAGAGTCGGCTGTCGAAATCGGCTCGACTTTTGGACGCTGTGGTTTCACGGCTACCGTATTTCTGTACGCCCCCGCCGCCAGACGCATTTGCTGATCCGCCGAGAGCGGCCATCCAGTTGTTCTCCTGCATTGTGCTGGTGCTCCTAATTTTTGAAACCATCGTGCTTTTTCTACCGGAGGATGGCGACAGCGAATTTCTCAAATACAGTTCGGACCGCATTGGAACCGGAACAGAAGAGGAGGCCAATGAAAAAGCTCACATTTAATTGTTTGAACGTGTGCTGTGTGGCTCGTCTATCGATCGATAATATCTCTGGCAAGTCTTGCATCCGTGTGGTAGGGTCCGAATCGCTGGGGCCAGGCCCGGCGTATTTGGACATTCCCCACGTTTAGCCGAAAAGGAGTCCGAACAATGAAACCCCGCGAGATGGTTTCCCGTGTTTTAGTCCTTTCACTTTTGCTATCGGTCTCTGCGTTTGCATCCCTTTCTCTGCGAGCCTTTCCACCTGACCTTGGCGTAGTGGTTCAAAGCGCCTCTTACGATCCCGTGAAGCATGAGATCGCCATACGGTTCTACAACTCCACCCGCCATGATGTTACAGCCTACCACTACCTGTTGAGGATTGATTACGTCGATGGAACCGCTAAGGTAGAGGATCGGGGCACCGAACTCGCGGTTACAACTTATACGGGCACCTTCTTGCATGCAGATAGCACGCGCGACGAAAAACTCTTCGAGCTTCCCCAACCACAGCAGGTGGCCCGTGTTGTAGGGATCGTGGATGTCGTTGCTTACGACGACGGCACTGCAGAGGTAACAAACGAAGCCGCCTTCAACAGTATGGTTGAGAGCCGGAAGGCACGAGTAGCCGCCTCGCAGAAGGTGAATGAACTTTTGAGGCAGTCTTTTTCCGCAGACAACCCGGGCCAAGATGCACTCGGAAAGTTGCATGAGTTGCTCAAGACATATATGGACAAAGGGACGCAGCGGGATGCACAGGATGCAGCCATGCTGGAACAACTACAAATGGCCATCCAAAATCTAGGGCAACCGCAGCGGGGACCACTCACGTCCGACCGGCTGCATGAATACGTTAAACAACACGATGATGGACTGGCCGCGATGAAGTTCCACTCCGAGTTAAGGAGGACGAACTAATGAGGCGGACATTCCAATATACGGTCTTTGTTCTGTTGTTGTGTCTGTTTGTGGTTGCTCCTGGCCGCGCCCAGGCACCCGTAGACTGCACCATTATGACGGTTACTAACGTTGCGCCGGGCTGGTTGGGGGGGTACATCGCGGGTGGTGATCTGGGGACGCCGACTGTCACAGATGGAAACGGTTTGGTGGTCGGCGCATTCGTAACTTTCTCGGCCACCTGCCAAGCGGGCCAAGGCGCAGCCGTTACGAGTGCTTCCCCAAATCCGCTCGCAATCGGGAACTCGTCGCAGGACACAATTCCGATTGGTTGTCTGCCTCCTATTGGAAGCTCGACACCGCCGCCCGGATGTCCTAGCCTGACCCCACCTACACCCTACGGCTACTGCGAGGGATACTTTAATACGTCAACGAATCAGCCGGTACCCTATGCGGCTGGCAACAACAACACGTTCACAATAATAGCCACCTCGGCAACCGTAATTCCTAACGCGGTGATCGAACCCAGTTGTTCGTACACCAACGCAACTGCCACTACCACCTGCACGCCCACCTCATGTGCATTAAATTCAATAACGGCTGCGACGCTTGGCGGCGCTTCAGCGGAGATAGAGGTAGGGGGCATACTGCGATACACTGCGACGGGAAACTACAGCGACGGTTCGACGCGGACTCTGTCACCCACGAATTACACGGGCGTGCCTACGCAGTGGACCAGCCAAGACACAAACATAGCCACGATAACTTCTCCTACAGGCTCTGGCATAGTAGCCGGGGTTGCAACAGGAACAGGTGCGGGCGAAACGACGGTCACCGCAACCAACGGGAGCATCTCTGGCTATGCGCTGATTGAGGTAACCAACCCACCACCGCCACCGCCGCCAAAATGCTGTCCGTATAGCTTTTTCAACGGCGTCTGCTACCCCTGCACTTCACCGATTATTCTGGACCTTAGTGGGCAAGGGTTTTCGCTGACAAGCGCGGATAATGGAGTTGTTTTTGACATCTCTGGCACCGGCCATCCAATTCAAATGGGATGGACCGCTCTCGGTGCAGACAATGCCTTTCTTGCTCTGCCGGGCGCGGATGGCCTCGTTCACGATGGCAAGCAACTTTTCGGCAACTTCACACCACAGCCTGCCTCGGACCATCCAAACGGCTTCGCGGCACTCGCTGTGTATGATGACCCGAAGAACGGCGGGAATGGTGATGGTGTCATTGATTCGCGTGACGCAATCTTTTCCTCGTTGCGTTTGTGGATCGACGCCAACCACGACGGCATCGCCCAACCAGGGGAACTCCACACGCTCCCGTCACTCGGGGTGAACTCGATTGGCTTAAAGTACAAGCTGAGCGAGAAAGAGGACCAGTATGGCAACCGCTTCCGCTATCGAGCGAAGGTCAATCCAGACGACCCCGACGCATCGCGCGTGGACCGCACCGCATTCGATGTCTTCTTCGTTGTCTTGAGTCCATCGGGAAGCACGAAGAACCTCCTCAATCCAGAGGGGCAGAAGTGCGCCGTCCCAACTTCAACGAAGGGAGGGATGCTGTCAACGACTGGCACGCTTCGATAAATTAGACGGCGCGGAAAAAGATGGGAGGAGGATTTGGTCTCCTCCCATTCTGTTTTATACTCCGGGCATTTGCAGGTCCTTCTCAACCGATTGAGCGAAAGCGTTTCCGGTGCAGAGAAACAGAGATGCTATCAAGATGGCTTTTGTCGTGTTCACTGGATGTCCGATTGTGTTGCGTAGAAGCTGAGGAAGTCGCGGGGCTGCATCCCTGCGGGGTAGAACGAGCCGAACCAACCTTCGGCAGTGAAGGCGCTGGTTCCGATGAGAAGCTCGGGCATGCGGGGATTCTACATCGGCCAGGAATCAGACGGTCATTCCGAAATGATATAGTGAGTTAATGGGCTGGTTATACGAGAGCATTAAGTGGGTGTTCGACGGAATCGGCACCAGCGCCTTGGGGAGTTTTCTTCGTGGCATTTTTAAGAAGCCCGAGGAAGGACAAGGGAACGGTGCAAGCCTAACCGCGCAAGGTGCCAAGGTATTAGATTCTCCCGTCGCTACAGGCACCAATGTCTTCCAAACAGTGAATTCCCCTACGACAGTTCATCTGTCCATGTCTGTGCCTAAGCAACTGCAAGCGACTTCATTGGAAGAAGAAAAATCGAAATGGCCGGATGTAATTCTTGAATGCGATTGGCCAGCACCACGGCGAGAGGTTCCTCCTCGGGGCGTGCGTCCAAAACCGAGGCCGTGGCTGTTGAAGCTTGTCGGTATTGGCGCGGTATATGATGTTCAAGTCGAACCTATTGATTTAGGTGACTTCGAAGCAGTGTTAGACCAACCTCTTCGAGTGCTCACCACGACCGCAGAAGTTTATCCGCGTGTGTATCACAAAACGGATACCTCCCGATATCGCGGCCCTGATTTAGAAACGGTCATAAATAGCTCGTCGCCAAAACGTTTTATCCAACAGTATGTAACCGAATATGAGGCTATCGGGTGGTGGTTCGAGGAAGGTATCGAAGCTGAAATCATTGAATTGGAAATTCCGGTTTGGATTAGTTACACAGACAAACACGGCGACCGATTCAAAATAGAATATCTCCTTCACTATAGTCGTTGGACAGGCATAGGCGAGATGCGAAGGGCAGGGTCAATTGTAAAGGTCATCCCGAATCGTCCAGGCAACGATTTTTATATTGGGCACTAACGTTCGGTAGACTTCCTCATAGGGCGGGGAATCGCGGCATACTTCGCATCAAAGCTGTCTGTCTCTCCGTTTGCTTCCCGGCGTCTCGCTTCATCAATCATTTCGTCCCGTATCTTGTTCCACTCATCCAAGCACTGTTGACGTAATGCGGCGGCGTTCTTGTCGCCACGGAAACCGTGCAGACCGCGATGGGTTCGAACTGCATCTTCGAAAGTTTGATGTGGATGGTCCCACGCGCTGTCATAGAAATTGGAATGGCATTGAAAATTAGATTCGTCCAGCTTCACTCTGCGAAGTTGGGTGACGGTGAGCTTATTCTTCTTTGGCTTCGGTTTCACAAGCCGAGATTGTCACGACCGCTTATATAGATGAACCTTTCCGTCGACAACGACCGCAACGTATTTTCCTTGTTCCAAGAACTGCATTACCTGCTTTCCTTCTCGCGCTAGTTTCGCCCACCTGGATTTGGTGTTCGGATTCTGTTCCAGTCCGCGCAGGTCTCGGTCTTCAAAGCGAAAGTCAATCTGCTTGAGTTTGCTTTTGGAAGTTTGGCGGACGGGGTAGCTTTCGCCGTCAAGATCGACGGTTTTCTTTTTGTCGATCAGGGATTGTTGCCAGACAGAGATTAGGACGGATTCGAGACTCGCGGACATGAAACGAGGATAGCAAACTCGTGAAGGAGTTCCAGAATAACGGTTCACACTGGATAACGCGTGTCGAAGTCAGCTTTTGTTAGCACAGTCGCAATCGGAAAAGGCAGGCCAGGCGATATTCTGCCGATCAATGCTTTTAGCTGGGCATCATCCGTCAGAAATAAATCCAAGTACGGCAGCGCCATGAGATGTTGCTGGTCCATGAAATTGTTGCGATTCATTTGACGGTTCTCGCGCCAACTGTCATAAGTCGCCAACGACTCCACAGCAAACGCTGGAAAATCCGTCAGCGCAGTATTTTCCAGGAATTGTCTCTTGCTACCGTTGTCAATCAAGATGCCAGCCGGGGTCCGCATCGGTAGCAATCTTTTGATATAAAGCTTTTCCATCTCGCGCTTAAAATCAGCGCTGAATCGACCATTGCGAAGTCTTTCGCCGTTCACTTGATTGGACTCGAACGCTTTCCGAAGACTCTGTTCTAATGGGTGATTCTTGCCAATGGTGCGCAAGTGAGCCACGACATCCCGGCTGTGTCGATCTGCACGCACACCAGCTAGATCAGCAATCATGTCAGCAACGCTCCCCATCATTTGCGGCTGGTCGGCCTGGACTCCAAGAAAGCGATAGAACGATGCCGTGGCTTCTTTCTGCTGTAGAGACCTACGCTCGTAAATCCAGCGAGCCGCTAGAGAATCCATGAAGTCAGCCTTGGCCGAACCGCGTGCAGCGTTGGTGTCTTCGGCTGCCTCGACCCAGTGAAAGGAAGACAGCACAAACGTGACGGTCCCGGCACTTGCAAGTTGCCGTAGATGGTCCTTGTAGGAGTCCGGCCCCTCGTGGGCTGTAATGATGAAATTCAGATCGCAGAAGACTGTGGGCATGGTCAGTCGGCGGAGCTACTTAACTTCAACCTGACGACCTATCGGATTTTTCTTGATGGCATCAACTGCGACATCAGCCATAAATGCCAAAATAATTCCTGTGTTGAGATCGACCACGTTTTTCTTTTTGGTGCCAGGTGCTTGTGCTCCGGTGGGTACATCGGGCACATCGATGGAATGCACTTCTCCAGCTTCGGGGTGATAACCAGAAATCACCGCTAAAACTACCTGGTCAGCACCAGTGTGATACAAGACAGGTCCGCCAGAAAACCCGGATTGTTGATGCCATCCAACACAAGGATGGCGGCTGACTGCCTGATGATTCCCGATATGTAGCAATGCTTAATGAATGGCATCTTATATTTGGTCGAGTTTGAGATCGTAGCTGTCCAAGTGTTGGCGAACGGGTAGCCGAGGAACGAGCATTCCTGCCCCATTCCCATGCTCCCAGGCGAAACTTTGAGACTCGGAAGTCCTACATCGTGAAGCTTTAAGTTCGGCACCAGCACAGCGATGTCGATATCTTTGCCGGGGTCGATGACGGCGAATTGAATTGAGTTCCATTTTATGGAGTCCCCGATTGGGTCGAGCACGTCAATCAAGACAGTCTTTTCAGTAAATTCACCAGCCGGACCCGATTTGCGACCCGTGAGAATATGCTTCGCTGTTAGCCAATACTCGCGGTTATCAACTTCGATAGAAAACATTGTTCCGGCTTCGGCTCTGAATTTAATCATCAAAGTGTTGAACAAGATGTTGTTGGTCGGCTGCGCAGATTGAGCGACCATACCGAAACAACAAAGCACGCTGACTAATAACGCAGCGCTGCATCGTTTGAGTATTCTTGTCATGTGTTTCCCTTTTCCTGAGAAGACGACTGCGATTGTCTCTACCGAGGGCCTTCGAACTTTCGCCGCATTGTATCTCTTGTGCAGTCCAAATAGGAATAATCCCATGTTAGACTAGACGATAAGGATGCGCTATGTGTGTCAGGATTTTCCTGTTTGAAGCACTTCATTGCGTTTACCATTTCTTCTCCACGATAACCCCTGGCGAGTGGTTATTGTTTGTGGCGGAATTCGCGGTCGCGGCTGTGATCTATTTCGAATTGGAACATAGTCGTCGAACAGCGTTTTTGGAGAAAGCGACTGGTAAAGATTCCGACCAGGAACGTCGGGATATCTATGCTGCTTATTTCGAGGTTTCTGGTGACCCTAGCCAATCATCAGACGAACGGGCAAAGAAGTTTATGGAGCATCTTTTCGCCAAGCCTTGTCTCAAAAGGAAGTGCGATAACGAAATTGCTCTGTTTAATGAGATCGGTTTTATGATTAGCCCGTGGCTCATACGCAAGAAACCACTGGTGGAGATTTTCCCCCATGCCCCGGTGTACATCTGGATGATCGTAAGACCGCATGTGTTACAGCGAAGAACGGACACCGGACCTTACTTTGCTTGTTTTTATTTCAACTTCACCAAACGGTGTTTGGACTACGTCATTAAGCGGACCGATGGGTTACATTTGCGAAGGCCCGACGGTTCTGATGGATGCCGCATAAGCAAGGCAGAGCTTCTGAGAATGCGAGAAGAAATACGCGGTCTATTGTAGTGGATATGATGCACGTCGCGGTGTGTTATCTTTCGGATTGAATGAAGTACATGCTTGATACGAATATTTTTAATACAATTCTGGATGGCCGTCTTCCAATTGAGAATCTGCCTTCGGGTGGTGGGTATGTTGCTACTCATGTCCAGATCGACGAATTGACGGCTACACCCGACATTAGCCGGAGAACTCAGCTTCTTTCGCAATTCGAAGCACTATCCCCAGAACACGCGATGACCGCTTCGTTCGCTTTCGATATCTCTCGCTTCGATCAAGCCAAGTGGGTGACGGCGTAGTTTTCAAAAGCCTCAAAGATGCCCTCGACACGGCAAATGGCAGAAAGAAAAGCAATGCCCAGGACGCCCTGATCGGGGAGACCTGTATTGCAAACGGATTTGTACTACTGACCTGTGATTTCCATTTTGCAGAAGTCGTGAAACAGCAAGGTGGATTAGTGCACTATTTTAAAGTCTAAATAGAACCCGTAACGCGATGTTCTCGCGTGTGTCGTTGTCTTTTAAAAATCTTTATTTGGTTAACTCTGGACGCGTTCGCGGCTTGTCGTCGAGATCGCAAAGCGTGGAACAGCGCATGACGAACAACAAATCCGCACACCAGCATCAATACGCCGACTTGCGATTTTTGTTCCGCTTAAACCCAGGTATTAGCCGATGGCAGGCACCTGGTTCTGTGCCGTGCTCAGTTTATGGTGGGCAAACGTACCGCGCACTCCATTGATGAAACCAAATAGAATGAACACACCGACGACCAACCCCGCCGATGCGGTCCGCCAGGAATAGAGCGCGTAGACTCGCTCCGCAACAAAACCGAGCATTGCTACAACTCAGATCCGGCGTGAATTTCACTCATTTCCTTCAAAAGTGGCCGAAAATCCAGCATTCGTCTCCAAAATGTTTGCAGCAGTCGATGACTTTTCAGAAAAGTAGCTTTAGCTGGCCAGCGGTTTTAGCCTATGAATTCGATGGAGTATCTCATCCGCCTGCTTTTGGGTGAAGGGCGATATCGCTAACCGAAGAGTAGGTCGATTTTGCGGGCGAGTAAGTTCGCCCGGCAGCCACAAGAGTCTGTGGCGTAGTTTGCTCAAGGTCATGCTTTGCCATTCCTCGCGAAGACATGTCCGTTGAAAAGCCGTGACCAAGTTGTAGGCCAACCGAACTACTTCCAGATAGAGGGCGTTGGCCGCGAAAGCACGAGTCGGAATCTTTCGCAGCGCAAAGTCCTCACGCAGCTCCCGGATGCGTGGCTCCATTTCGGCGCGGCCGTCGTAGAACTGCCACACTCCTGCCGGCGTCAGCGGCAGGTTCGTGTGCCAGGCTCGATACGCATAACGCTCCAAGGTAAACAGAGTCGGCTCCGGATCGGCCTCCTCGATCAACTTCCGAGCCACAATGCAACGGCGTGCTTGAGACCAATCGGAGGGACGATGATCAAATTCTGCGATCTCCCACCGTGGATTCAGCCGTGCATACCTTAAACCTCCGAGCGCACATTTCAGTGAGGGGGTCATTCGCGCGACCACAGCGTATTGGGCTGGACGCGCTTCCAGTATGTCCAAAACCGGCCCGTAGCCGAAGCCTGCATCGGCCCGCACTCGAACCTCGCGAATTTCGGAAGGACTGGAGTGAAAACAACAGGCCAAAAGTTCAACGCTGCCCGCCCAGGTGCCGGCATCGCCGCGCCGCAGTTCTACATCCCATAAGAACGAGGAGTTCGCTTCTAAACAAAGTAGCGGGTCATAGGACCGCTTGCCTCGGTAGCGCGGATTGTAGCCAACCGCAGCTCCTTCCTGACGGCCATAGACGGTGACCACGGTGCTATCCAGATCCAGAATCAAGCGCGATCGGTGATCGGGCAGATGGATGAATCTTACGAGCACTCGATCATTGGCGCGGTGTAACTGCTCTCGGAGATGAACAGGAGCGTTCAGCAAGAATCGCCGTAAGGTCTGAGGATCGGGAAAGCTCGGCAAGCCGGTCAGGTACTGAAAGGTTCCGTTAGAACGTAAGAGTGACGCGGTCTCAATACGATCCAATCCCAAGACGATGGGATAGATCAACGCCAGCAACATCTGCGACAGACTATAATCTCGGTTGCGCCGGGGATAGCGAATCTGTTGAGCGAGGAAGTCTCTGAGGTGCAGCACTCGCAGAAATTCATGAAATAGATGGACTCCACCGAAGTGGGTCAACCCCCGATGATTACAGGCGATTTTTATATTTCTGGGAGAGTAGGGCATTTCAAGGAATTGCTAACCGACAGTTAGGAATTCCTTGAAGTCTAAAACAACGTTGGAATGCGCGTCAAATCCGCTTTTCTGCGTAATTCGGGACACTAAATGCGCCGGATCCAAGTACAACAGCCCAGACTCTAGACATCCTGTAGATTCTCCATGCCGCAAGCCCGAAAAGCCCCGCGTCCAGCAGTGCCCAAGGAGAAAAGCCAGCGATGATGCGAATGTCGAAAATGGCAAGGATGGCAAACAACGCCGTGATACTTGCGACGAAAATGGCGGCTCCTGCTCCCTGGTGGGCGGCGGACTTGGCCCCTGACTCAGTGTCTACCGAAGGAAACCACGAATTTTGCGGCATAGTCCCTCCTTTGATAATTCCAACTTCCCATAACGAATCGCTGCCGCCAACTGGTCGGTAGTTCAGTCCGTGCTCTGCTTATAACCCGATGGCTAACTTCCTGAACACCGCAGCTTAAACCTGCCTGTAATGAGGCGATACGGAATTTGGCGTAAACTTAACTCTCGGTGCGAAGCATGTCAGAATCGAACATTAATGCATTGGCCCGACTAGCCCGTGGAGTGGCCCGGCTAGCAGAAGTAAAACGCGTGCTCACGAATGGTGGACTGGTTCGGTTCATTTGGGCATCAGGCCATACCGTCCTTGTCTCCGCCAATGGCAAGCGACTAACCACACTGGACGGGCGCACCTACCAGGGCTTCCTCAAGACGGTTGCCCCAACTCTGCAAGAAACCACGACAGGCTCAATTGAAACCCAAGATTTGGTGATTGAGTGGAAGATCGACCGTGAATAATACGCAGCTGTTTCGATCTTACTCGAACATCTGCGCCGGACAGGACCGTTTGGGCGGTTCCGGCGACGACCCGCATATCGTCACGAAGGGTGTGCTCCACGATTGCCTTCACAGTGGCGTCTTCAATTCGTCCGCTGCGAAGGTTGACGCGGATACGCTGGCCGACGTGGAATTGGCGTTCTGGCTTCTTGGACACTGGTCATCACCAATGATGCAACATGTACTAGGCTTAAGTCGGATTAGTCTTCCTTGCGAATCCACGATATGTAGACGGACGCGACTTTTTCTTGGGGGTTAACCGTCGCTCCCTTACCAAAAGGATAGGAATCGTCGTGGCAACTGTCTTGAGAGGGTGTGAGAGTATAGCCTGCTGGACAAATCTTCTCTGTGCTTGTGTCCACATTTCTTTCGTAGTGGCAGTATTTTTCTCCGAGCGGGGCCGCAAGAAACGCGCAACCATGCGGATGGTCAGCTATGATTATCTTGTCTGAAGTCACACGATAACTTAAGGCATACCGCCATTTGGCATGCCACATTTCCCCAGGCAGCGACCACAAGAAAAACCCAATTAAGGCCGCCAACATCCATTGTGTCGTTCCCCATTTACCCTTGATAGCTCTTTCAACTCTTCCGACGGCTCCCTCAACATTCTGCAATGCGTCTACGATCTCAGACATCATCACCTCCACTTTTATGTCGCCGGAGAAGGCGCGGACGCGGCGGGGTGCTCATGGGCGAATCCTATCACGGCAAGTGCGCGGATCAATAGGACGGGATGATGTAGCCGAGCGGCTAAATGGTCGTGCGTCATTGACGCCTGAAGCACATTGTTGATAGCGTTCAGCTTCACCATTTTGGACTTTGTGATGAGGTTCCGCTCAAGGAATTGAAAAAATAAAATGGCTGAATGGAAACGACCGCTCTTCATCGGCATCGGTTGGGGACTCGGTACGGCTCTCGGTGTGGTGCTTCTCGTTGGAGGATTTCTTTGGTATCAGAGCAGGCCCAAACCACCCGCTCCGCCTAAGCCTTGGAACTCTTCTGCGATCAAGGCTGAGTACGATTACTCTGACACGGAAGGCGACAATAACAACGTGGTGATCTACTACACCATCGAGAATACGACCGACTTCGATTATCGAGTCGTCAAAAGTCCTGACATCACCCTTAGTGCCAAGCTTCTCAGAGAAAACAGCCTGTCGGTAACCTCTGATTCGGACACAATCGACTATCCCATCGTTGTGCCTGCGAAAAAGCGAGTGCGGTGTCCAATCCACCTCAAGTATCCGTATCCTGAAAGAATGAAAGCTAACCCTGCTCCGGGAGAAGGGAAAAAATACAGAGACGAGGTTGAGAAATATGTAGCGAAAGAATTAAACAATCTCGATGGCTTCGATCTGCTGGATGGGGCGAATCGCTATGAAATCATTTTTCCGGCAGGATGGAAACACAACTGAGCCGGGATTACTTCTTTCGCTCCGCAGCCCATCGTGCTTTTTGAGCCCGGCTGATCCTGGCTCGGGCAGCCGCACTCATCCGTTTCCGCCCCTTGCTCCGAGGCTGACGGCTCGTCAAGGCATGCAGGGCCTGGCCTATCGCATCCAGTTCTTTTTGCAGGACGGCCTTCCTCTTTTCCAGGTGTCGCACAATCTTTTTAAACGTCACGGACTCCGCCTCCGATCAAACAACATATCATAAAAAATAGAGGCCCTAGCATGCCAGCGTGGGCCTTCTCCCTGTTCCGTTCACTCATTTGTTTCCGTGGTCGATGCCGACGAGCATCGGTGGCCCTTCGGAGAGGGTCTCAACTAACCACTCAGCGATACCTCTGCGCGTCCAATACTTCCGGGGGCTAGGTGACGGAAGGACTTCCTGAGGGTCTGTCAAACGGTCGCCAGCGTAGATTCGCAGGCCCTTAAGACTCGATTTGGGAGTCTGAGCGCCCGAATAGTCGATGCCGATGTATCTTTCGAATGCAGGACTCATGCAAGAGCACCTATCATATCTCCATAGGCCGACATGAGGTGTGAAACGTCAGGCCAGCGGCTTTGTGAGATAATCCCGCCCATGAAAGCGACCATCGCCGTGATTCCCCGAATCTTTCTCGTCCTTTCAGCCTTTCTCGGGCCTGTACTCGCTCAGGCCCCCGGCCAGCAGCAACAGCCGGAGTTCATTAAGCAGGGTCAGCAATTAATGCGCGAAGGAAAGTTGGATGACGCGCTGGCGCTGTATCGCAAGACTCTCCAGACCTCACCGCTTTCCGTTCCTGCCAACATCGCGGCGGGGAGTGTCCTCGACCTCAAGGGTCAAGGGGAGGAGGCCCGCAAGTATTTTGCGAAGGCAGTCGAAGTCGCGGACTCACCCGAGCATAAGGCGATGGCGCAAAGGGCGATGGCCATGTCATACGCTTTCGATGGAGGTTGCAAGAAGACCGTCGAGTACGAACAGCAGGTCTTCGACTACTACGGGAGCGTGAAGAACTTTTTTCAACAGGGCGAGATTGCCGACGAGGCCGCTCGCGTCTGCATTGACTCAGGCGATTTGGACGCCGCGTATCACTGGTATCGGGTAGGCCACGAGACCGGACTCAAGGAACCCGATATCAAACCTGCTCGCCAAGACCTTTGGGAGTTCCGCTGGGAGCACGCGCAGGCCCGTATCGCTGCCCGGCGTGGGAACCAAGCCGAAGCGCAGAAGCACGTCGCTGCCGCGAAGGTCATCCTCGACAAGGGGACCAATCCCGAGCAGGCGCAATTCCTTCCTTACCTGCAAGGCTACGTCGCGTTCTATGCGAGCGATTACAAGACGGCGCTGGAGGAACTGTTAAGGGCAAACCAGAACGACCCGCTCATCCAATGCTTGATTGGCCAGACCTACGAAAAGCTGGGCGACAAAGAGAAGGCGTTGGAGTTCTACCGCAAGGCGTCGGCAGCAATCGCCCACAATCCTCCAGCAGCTTATGCGGTTCCATTTGCCAAGAAGAAATTGGCATCGCTGCCGAGCTAGGTTTTTCGAATTCGCGCTTGTCCTGGCCCGATTCGCGCCTTACTTCTTTCCGCTTTTACGCCGTCCGCCGTCTGTTTGAGCACGAACGGAAACTCGTCCATTAGTAGGTCACAAGTTCACACCACTTGTGCGGCTCGACCTGGCCCTCCAAGTAGACTCGCACCGGCCGATACCAGCGCTCACCGTCCAGTTCAGGTGGATCGATTACAACGGATTCCATGGGACGACATTCACGGAGCACGATTCGATGAATGCGCCCGCCGATGCTGTCCAGGAAAGCCTGGTAGCCGTCGTATGCTCTGATAGGTACGAGGCCGACCAGGGCCGTAGCCGTTACTGTTCCGAGACCTAGCTTGATGAAGTTTCTTCGGTGCATCAGTTCTCCAACGCTCGCTCACGGACCTCTTGCAAGCCGTAATGTCGCCTAAGGGCAACTCTTAATTTTGCCTTCTCGAATTCGGACATCTTGCGAATTGCTTCACTCGTCTCCCGGCAAACCTGAGAGAGGGTCCAAAGCTTGGATTCGTCGCGTTGAATCGTCAATTTATCACCATAGGTGGTTCAAATTTCAACCACGATGGCTTGGATAGATGAAACCATCCGCACTTTAAACACAAATGCGCAACATCGCCGTGATAGGCAGGGTTCTCGGGATCAGCAGCAAATGCTTCCGCTTGCTCGATGCTTTCAAAATAGGCTCTTGTAGTGCCGCTTGGGCGTTTGCAGGGAATCATTGCACGAGCCTCGAATTCTTTAGAATTACATCCGGCACAGACGCCAAGAATTCGGCATCTTCTTCAATTCCTTCGGGCGGATCACAGAGATATGCATAATCTAGATACGTCTCTAGATCAAGGGGCGCACCGACTTTGAGCATGTATGCAAGCACCGCGTTATTCTCAACATTGAGATCACGGTCCCACAGGATTTTGGCCTGGCGTTGCTCGCGGGCAACTTGACGGGCTGCGTCGGCCAGACCACGCATTTTTCCTGCGGCCCACGAAGGCCCATATGCTTTGTTCTTGCCGCTTTTCATTTGCTCTCCTCGCCATTAAGCAGATTTTTCAATCCATCCCGAAGCGATAAAATATCATTCGGTTTGCGATGAACTCTTGCCATTGGCTTCTCGTGACGAAGATACTTTTTCACAAGCGCGATATCGTCCAAAGAAGAAAGAAGAGTCAGAAAACGGCTTCCTTCCGGGTAGCCTTGAGCGAGACGTTGTCGTAGCCTCGTTGCCAGGTGTTTTACCGAGAGCGGATTTTGCAAAATTCGGTCGTTCATCGGCACACCCACCCTTCTTCGATAAGTCCACGGACGATAGCGGAAATGTATCTGTGCTCGATTAAAACGGTGGGATACATCGGCTGAAAACCATTGTCTGCACCGATGTGTTCGTCAATCCAGCTACGCGCAGCGTCAGTCAGCGGACGGAGGAGAAAAACGGAGCCGTGGTTCTCTACGATAAAATCAGGAGTGGTGGCTGCTTGGTGTTTTTTCAACGGGTTTCTCCATTTGGAGTTAACCCGTTTCTCCCATTGCGGGAGCCGTGGTTTGATGTAGCAGCAACAATTATACTACGTGAAGCCATTCTGCGCTCCTTAACAGCGTGATTTGGTCAGGGGCGCGTTCGGTGTTTCAGCACCAGCGCGTCCCGCTTACTACTTATTTCTTTTTCTTTGCCTCCTTCAACTTTTCTAGAAATTCCGCAACAGCAAGTCGAATCAAATGGCTCACCGGAACATCTTGCCGCTTCGATTCCTTGGTTAGCAAAGCGAGATGCTCTTCCTTCAATCGAACCGCTGTGAGTTTTCTAGCCAGAGAACAATCGTATAACACTCGATGTCGTCTGTCAACATCACCTCGGCGGCGTCCTGGGAACCTACCGATATGGGCACCGTCTGCGGGCTGCGCAAGAAGCTAGTTGGCCGATCCGCACCCGTCGAGATGGCGAATTCCCTCCGCGACTATGAGTGCCCGGGGTACCTGCTCGATCCAAAAGCCGGAGACCTTTGGCCGGGTGAGAAGCGATCTGAGTGCGTATAGTAAATCGTGTAACTGTTACATCATTTACTATACGCACTGCGTTTCTGCGTATAGTTGGTTGCTAAACCCGCCGAGCACGAAGATTTTTAAAAATAGATCTTGACAAAGGATTACTAGTTTAATACAATGTTGTTGATAGGCGGGAGACCGCCAGAAAGCAGGTCATAGGTTGCGATAGAAGTTGGAAACGGGCTACACGCCCATACTCTGGTCTAGCCAGAGCAGCGACACTCACCTTGCGTGGCGTCACTGAAACCACTCCTACCTCCAAAGACGCCATGAAACAGAATCCCACTATTGATTGGAACAAATATTTCGACCGAGCCCACTGGCATCCGCTCGCCAATCTCTTCCCCGTGATGACGGAAGAGGAGATTGAAAGCCTCGCCTCGGACATCAAAAAGAACGGGCTCGAAGACCCGATTGTCCTTTTTGAGGATAAGGTGCTGGACGGAAGGAATCGTTTGCTAGCAATGGAACTAGCGAACCTTCCACTTCGTCAGGAGTGCTTCGTCCATTTCAGGAACGTTAAAGACCCTAAGTGTTCATGGGGTGACTGTGCTGATAGTCCGCTGGCATGGATTGTTTCCAAGAACCTTCACCGTCGCCATTTGACTACCAGTCAGCGTGCTGCTGTTGCCGTCGAGATGGAGCCGCTGTTTGCGGATGAAGCCAAGAAACGCCAAGGTGCCCGCACAGACATTAAGGCAAATTTGCCTGAAAGTTCCACGGGACAGGCACGGGATAAAGCGGCTGCCGCTATGCAGGTCAGCCCTCGTTCCGTGCAGGACGCCAAGAAACTCAAGAAGGAAGACCCGAAGGCTTTTGAACAGGTCAAGGCGGGTAAGAAGACGATAAATGCGGCACGAGCAAAAAGCCAACGTCCCCCCGCCGTGAATGAATTGACGGAGACCTTCTACGTTATCAGGCGCAAGTCGGACGGAGCCTTTTATCAGCGGGGTCATGATGTAGGTTCAGCAGGAAGGTTCGTTTCCAATCTCTTTACCAACGGCACGGATTATGGCGAAGGCTTTGAAGTTGCTACTCCGTATGTCGTGGATGAAAAAGACGAGGATACAGAAATTTACTGGCACCCTGAAGGTAAACGGGGACGAGCCAAAATGGCACGGGACGAATGGGAGTGGGTCAAGGTTCAGGCGACATATCACTTAACGGCGGTCCCGCAGACGAAGGATTCCAAGGGAGAGGAGGCGGCATGACAGACTTAGATTTTCCCGAAGAACTCACGGAGCGTCTTCGTGTTTCTGGTCTTCAAGGGCGTGGGCGTCCGAAGAAAGGCTCCACAGCGGTTAAGTTGGCAGAACTAGGATTCACCCGTCAGCAATCTTACGAGAATAAGAGATTGGCTAGCATTCCCGAAGACGAAGTGAAGGCATTTTGGGCGAGGCAGCGAGCAGAGGGAAAGACACCGTCCATACGCGGGGCATTGGTCCATTTCGGACTCAGACATAATGTCGTTGATGACGACATTTTTCCTGATACGCAATATGGAGAGTTGGCGAAGATATGGCTCAGACCATTTGAGGTATTGGCTCTTGAACTAACCGAGCAGCAACGTCGCTTGCTTTTTAGAGCGGTCAAGGTTCGCTGGAGAGCTATCAGTCTCCGTGCGGATATGAAGCAATCACAGATGGAGCCGAAATCATAATGGAGTTCCGTTCGACTCACGAAGAGACGGCGGGGGCGGCGTAAGCCGCAGAAAGCAGGACAAAATGGTTTTTCAACGAAAGCCGCCCGCTAAAAAGCGTGCGCCTGCATTACGACGATTAATAGGGCCAGCGGGATCGCCACTAGCTCACGAGAATGAAACTTTTCCGGCTTCTGTGCAAACTCCTCCGCCGGGCGGCGTTCATATAGCTTTTCTTCCGGAGAAGCCCGTGACGGAAAAAGAATGGAAAGAAATGGAAGACCAGGGAATAGTTAAACGTGCGCCCTCGCCTACTCATTATGAGCCTCAACGCGAAGGCGCGATGTTTGCAGTCATACCTGATCCGCCGAAAAAGAAGCGTGGTCGTCCACCGAAGCACGCAACGGAAGCGGAGCGCAAGGCGGCTGATGCTGCCCGTAAGCGGGACGAACGTGCGGAAGCAAGCGAAGAAAAGCAAATTGAAAAGATTGAAGCTGGACTGCCAAGCGAGTATCACACCGGGTCAGAAGACGCATCGAAACGTGCGGGCCAGGGTGGATCGTCAAATGAAGATTTGGGACGTCTGGCGCAGGGCACGAGTGCCACTTTAAACGCTCCGGACGCTTTGATAGCCGATAATGTTGGCGATACTGTGGACAATCTGTTGGGGCCTACGTCCAGTGTAATCGCCAGCGAGCATATTAGGGACCGAAAGCACACTGCGGTTCCGATTAATCCGGACGAGAACACTTCCGAGAAACCTGAGTCAGATAGCACATTCGTTTGGCGTGCCTTCACTCGGGAAGCAGCAAGCATTAAGGCATGGATAAAGAAAGGCGGCGGGCAGAAGCGACCTTGCGAGGAAAGGCATCAACGTCTTGCGGATGCCGCCTTCAAAGATAGCCCGGCTGAGAGGGCTTGGTGCTCCGCCTGTGGGAAGCTTCTGATTGATCCGGGGAAGACCGTCAAAGGAATTTCTCGGACGCCTACAAATAGCTGCCCGGAGACGCCTCCCAGTTCTGTATCTAGTTGAAGATAAAGGCTTTACTTATTCCAACGTTGGGAACAGTTTTCACCCTGTGTATATGTGAAGAGAAGATATACATTCTCCCTCCCTATTTTCAGCAGGCCGAGTTTTCCCGTCGTTCCCTCCATGCGATGGTCGAGGCTCGGCATTTTCTCGGCCCCGGGCACGTCTCGGCATGCCGACGAGAGGACATATGAGCATAGCAATGCCAACATTGGCAGCTGAACAACGAATCCAGGCAGATGCGTTCGAAGTGGGCGTAAGCATCGCACAGTTGGCGAGCTACACGGGTGTGCACCGCACCTCGCTGACAGAGAAGATAGCCACAGGGACACTAGGAAATGATCTTGCGGAGAAGATTTTAGAGACGTTGAACGTGATGAAGCAGTTGAGATATCAAGCCAAGCTTCCGATTGCGTGGGATCAAATCGTGGTGTGTCGTCCAATCGTGGAGCTGGCACTCGTTGAATACCGTGAAACGAAGGACCCGACTCCGGACACCTTCTATGTTCTCAGCATGAACGGCTTCTCTTACTTCACGTGCGTTCGTAACGGCGAACCTATGGCCACACCATCAGTAATCAAGGCCGCAGCATTTGCGGATATCGAGCAGGCTGGCACGGCTTCTCGTGAACTACGGTTCAGATTTAAGACAAATGCGCAAGTGATCTCAATCCCGAATCACACCATCAGGAGGAAAAAATCCACGATGGCTATAACGTTCGAAGAGGTAGGGTTAACCGGAGACTCAGGTGGGAAGCAACAATGAATGACGTAATGAAGTGCGGGCCTCCGGAAGGTCGGGATTGGGCACTCCGGAAGTTGGAGTCTTGTCTTCCGCAGTTGGAACTATTGGAAGAGTCGTTGCTTCGAGGAATTTAATACAAACCCCAAAACCTAGATCGTTGTGCCCTTGCGGAAAATCCGTGAGGCTATGCCAATATGGCTAAGGTGGAGACGATGTTAGAACAAGAAATTGTAGTAAGCGGTAAAAGGCGCAGTGCACGCATATCGATGTATTTCGAGACCCGTGCATTTGGCTTCCTTAATGAAGTAGTCGACGGCGTCGTGTTGTCCTACTTTTTTCATCTCAAGGATGTAAAGTACGGCGTGCCCAAGACTGGAGAACTGTGCAGCTTTCTCCCTGGCGCAGGCGAGAAAGGGTTGAAGGCGAAGGATGTCATTGTTGGCACCAAGGAAGGTGCCTAATGTACTCTGACGCTCAATTGAAAGAAATTGCGGCCCGCGAAGCAAGGTTTCCAGATACTTTCCCTGCGTGGCCTGAGAACGAATCCATCGTAGATGCGATGACTCGTTCAATCGAAGTCGAGAATCTGCGGTTGGAAGAACTATACCTATTAGAGACAGCGGAGCGAGACCCGAATTTCGCATTGGCTAACGTCGGCTTGCCTGTTGTCCCGAATGTGATTGACCATAAGCAGATTCTGCCCGTGCTGTATACACGGAATAAAATTCTGACGAAGCTTACCACGACTCCCGAAGAATGGGAGGATATCTGGATCGACGCTCTGTGCGAGAACTTCACGCGCAACTACACGAAAGAGCAATTGAACGCAATGATTAAAGCCCAATCTGAAACTCCCGAAGAGATAGGCAGAAAGAGAGCCGCAGATTGGTTGAAGGAGCATGACCGGGAGAAGTCGCCGCACGAATACTACGACATGACTGCTGAGGCTCATGAATTAGAGAGCACCAAAGAACATCCGGTCTATCCATTGAAGCCGGAGCCAGGACCTGCATGGGACGACGATATCCTTTACGGACCTGTGGGTGAATTAATTCGGAAAGCGGGTCAGTACAATGAAAGTCATCCGGCTGGAATGCTGGTTGACTTCCTTGTGTCGATTGGCTCGATCATCGGACGTGGACCGTTCTTTACGGTCAATGCTACCAGGCACTACACGAACGAGTTCTTTGTCCGTGTTGGTTCCTCATCCCGATCCAGAAAGGGCACCGGGCGAGACGCCATTGACGAAATTTTGAAGGTAGTGGACTCAGACTGGTATCACAGTCGGGTTGCTTCCGGCTTCGGTAGCGGCGAGGCAGTCATCTACCAGGTACGGGACAGTTTCATAGACCAAAGGATGATAAAGAACAAGTACGAAAGCATCACTGTCCCAGGTGTAATGGACAAAAGGCTGTGCATCCGTGAGGGAGAAATGGCGAACATCCTCGTGCTTGCTTCAAAACCTGAGTCGCATGCCGACGCTATCCTTCGAGACGGATGGGACGGTAAGCCACTTCGAAACACAGTCAAGGGCAGGTCGCATGACGGTATTTCTAACTCTGCAAAGTGCGAGGAACCACATCTCAGCATCAGTGCAGACACGACAGTGTCGGAGTTGAAGGCTAAGATGCCTACCGGGGCAGCAGAGAATGGCTTCGGGAATCGCTTCCTCTACGTCTATGTTTACAAAACCAAGGATTGCCCGTTCGGTGGTCCTCAATTGGACTGGTCAAACGAGGCACTGTACTTCACTAACGTGGCGAAGTTTGCTCGGGAGCAAAGGTACATGCCTATGACTCAGAGTGCTCGAAACTGGTGGAACCAAAAATACACCAAGTTTGAGCATGATGGACCAGACGGGCTAGCCAGCAAAATGACGGCTCGTGCAGCCGCTCACGTCCACAGGATTGCCCTTCTGTACGCCTTAGTGGACATGTCCGCCGAGATAACCTTGGAGCATTTCCGTGCAGCCGAAAAGCTGTGGGATTATTGCTCGGAGAGTGCCCTGTTCATATTTGGCGGGGTGAACAAAGAACAGCAGCAGATTATGCTGTGGATAGAACAACGTGGCGTAGTCACCTTCAACCAAGTGCGTGACGAACTGTATAACAGACATAGAAAGGTTGGACTGGTTAGAGCCGACCTGGATGCACTTGTCAAAGGTAAAGAACTGATCGAAAAAGATGGGCGGTACGCTACACCGGGGAATGTTCACTCCCTCCTTAATTAGCCAAAATGTGCCAAAAACCTGAAAATCATGTTGCGCTGGAATGATTACGAAAATGCAGTTTTGAGCAGGTCGAAAGAAGCGGAAATCGAGCAAGATTTTTTGAATCTTGCGCTCTGCGCTGCTAGGACCTTACTTATGGATGTTGATGACTCTTATGTATGTTAGTTCTTTTCTTCATAATTTTCGTAATCATTCTAGCGCAAGGTCGTCTCTATGGATTTGATGAGGATTTTGGACTATAGGGTATCCGCTGCGCAAAGCGCAAAACTACCCGAAAAGAATTTTCGTAATCATTTTTGCGCAGACACTTTTGAGGGTTAAACTCACATTTTCGTAATGGTTTTTGCGCAAGATTTGGCTAAGACCTGAGGCAGATATCAGCCGAAGGGCTTGTCAAATCTGCCGTCACAAGCCATACCTCGACCTTCTGTGTATATTGTAAGAGTAAATGGTATTTGATGTAAACGGTCTCGGCATTTCCACTACCAACCGTTTCTCTTCGGAAATATCAAATACGGTCTCAAATTTGAGAAGAAATTTGAATTGCCAAACGGCTTTCTTTGGACGGTACTGATTTTAAAGACTTAGGTTTGATATCACACGAGACCGCAAGAACGGGATCAAGTCAAGGGGCAGGAAGCTGGCTAAGTGCGCTGAAATCGCCTCAGATTTGCGGGAATGGGCAGGCTAGAAAGGAAAGAGCCCACCAAGTTTCGATGGGCTCCGGAGATGGCGGATTGTTGTTTGACACTTCTGATTGTTGGCGAAGACCTATGCCGTGGTCGGCCAGGCTGATCTTGGGCTCGGGACGGTGTTTAGCCGGATTGATGGGGTTTAAGGGTGAGTCAAAATCGCCCGATTCTTACGCACTTAATGTCAAACAAAAACCCCGCTGAATCCAATGGACTTAGCGGGGCAATCGGTAAGACGTTTTTGACGCACTAAGCAACCGCGAGGCGGCGCACAGAAGCATCACTGATGTTGAGTTCGCGTCCTATGGCCCGCAGCGAGAGTCCAGATGCCTTAAGCCGGGTGATCTCGGCAGGTTGAACATCAAGCCGAGGGCGTCCAAGCTGACGGCCCTTCGACCTGGCTATAGCTAGTCCGGCCTTGGTCCGCTCAGACAGCCTGACTCGCTCTTGTTTTGCAATCGTGGCAAGGATTGAGATCACGGCGTCCTTAAAAATTCCGCACGAGTCGAAGTATTGTTCGGTGAACGACTTATAGCTGACGCCGCAGGAAGTAAGCCGATTTAGATGCTGTAGGGTTTCGAGGACACCTTCTCGTGACAAGCGGTCCAGGGACCAGAACAGCAAGAGATCGAACTTGCGCTTCGAAGCGTCAGCGAACATCGCTTGGAACTCATCACGATCACTGCGGCTGCCAGTCTCGCGGTCGGTATATTCACGCGTGATCGACCAGCCTTGTTTCGAGGCAAAGTCACGGAGTTGAACGAGTTGGTTCTCGGTGTCCTGGCCTTTATCTCGTGTACTTACACGAGCATAGATGGCAACTTTCAAGATTCACCTCGCAATTCGAGTTTGAGCCGAATGTAGTTGCTGAGTGACAGTCCGGCTTTCGTGGCAGATCGTTCCAAAGTTAAACGTTCAGCAGGAGTCAGCCGCAGAGCAATCAAATGGCTTGAGCGTTCTTTGGCTGGTTTTTTCGGCCTGCCCATCTTCGGCATAGTTAATGTATAACAAATAGTCGAAAGCTTGTCAAGAACATTCCGCAACCAAACGCAAGAAATTGCAATTGCAATAATTTTTCAAAATAGATTCGAGTTTGGAACTCGCCATACTCGCGCCGACAGCGATTCGAGTCGGACTCAGGCCGATCTGAAATATTTTTGATTGCCAGAAATAAGTCGTTAGGGGAGGTAGCCTTAGGATTTTCGGCCCGCCGCAAGGGCCCCCAGGCATGGCTTCGGCGGGTCCTCGCTGTCGCTTGGCAAGAGCATATACATTTTGATTTACCTACCCCGGTGGCATCTACCGGGTGCAGGTGCCCAAACGCAAATCCATATAACTCAGATCCGGCGTGAATTTCACTCATTTCCTTCAAAAGTGGCCGAAAATCCAGCATTCGTCTCCAAAATGTTTGCAGCAGTCGATGACTTTTCAGAAAAGTAGCTTTAGCTGGCCAGCGGTTTTAGCCTATGAATTCGATGGAGTATCTCATCCGCCTGCTTTTGGGTGAAGGGCGATATCGCTAACCGAAGAGTAGGTCGATTTTGCGGGCGAGTAAGTTCGCCCGGCAGCCACAAGAGTCTGTGGCGTAGTTTGCTCAAGGTCATGCTTTGCCATTCCTCGCGAAGACATGTCCGTTGAAAAGCCGTGACCAAGTTGTAGGCCAACCGAACTACTTCCAGATAGAGGGCGTTGGCCGCGAAAGCACGAGTCGGAATCTTTCGCAGCGCAAAGTCCTCACGCAGCTCCCGGATGCGTGGCTCCATTTCGGCGCGGCCGTCGTAGAACTGCCACACTCCTGCCGGCGTCAGCGGCAGGTTCGTGTGCCAGGCTCGATACGCATAACGCTCCAAGGTAAACAGAGTCGGCTCCGGATCGGCCTCCTCGATCAACTTCCGAGCCACAATGCAACGGCGTGCTTGAGACCAATCGGAGGGACGATGATCAAATTCTGCGATCTCCCACCGTGGATTCAGCCGTGCATACCTTAAACCTCCGAGCGCACATTTCAGTGAGGGGGTCATTCGCGCGACCACAGCGTATTGGGCTGGACGCGCTTCCAGTATGTCCAAAACCGGCCCGTAGCCGAAGCCTGCATCGGCCCGCACTCGAACCTCGCGAATTTCGGAAGGACTGGAGTGAAAACAACAGGCCAAAAGTTCAACGCTGCCCGCCCAGGTGCCGGCATCGCCGCGCCGCAGTTCTACATCCCATAAGAACGAGGAGTTCGCTTCTAAACAAAGTAGCGGGTCATAGGACCGCTTGCCTCGGTAGCGCGGATTGTAGCCAACCGCAGCTCCTTCCTGACGGCCATAGACGGTGACCACGGTGCTATCCAGATCCAGAATCAAGCGCGATCGGTGATCGGGCAGATGGATGAATCTTACGAGCACTCGATCATTGGCGCGGTGTAACTGCTCTCGGAGATGAACAGGAGCGTTCAGCAAGAATCGCCGTAAGGTCTGAGGATCGGGAAAGCTCGGCAAGCCGGTCAGGTACTGAAAGGTTCCGTTAGAACGTAAGAGTGACGCGGTCTCAATACGATCCAATCCCAAGACGATGGGATAGATCAACGCCAGCAACATCTGCGACAGACTATAATCTCGGTTGCGCCGGGGATAGCGAATCTGTTGAGCGAGGAAGTCTCTGAGGTGCAGCACTCGCAGAAATTCATGAAATAGATGGACTCCACCGAAGTGGGTCAACCCCCGATGATTACAGGCGATTTTTATATTTCTGGGAGAGTAGGGCATTTCAAGGAATTGCTAACCGACAGTTAGGAATTCCTTGAAGTCTAAAACAACGTTGGAATGCGCGTCAAATCCGCTTTTCTGCGTAATTCGGGACACTAAATGCGCCGGATCCAAGTATAACAGTACCCGTCCTTACAGATACATAGGAGCACACATGCCAGTAAACTTTTTCGGAGACGAAGTCGAGCTACCAGTTCGTCCCGCCTTGAAGGTACCGAAGGAACCTAAAGCCATTCGTGTCTGGTCCGGCAATCCAAATGGCCTGAGACAGGACCAGATGACGCCCGAAGACAAACGCCTCTACGCACGTGAGTCCAAAAAAGCGCAACTTCGCCGGGAAGCAGACGAGGAAGCACGCAAAGATATTCTAAAGGCGAGTCAGGATCGAGTGGACTTTGAGGCGGACTACGGTAGCCGCCAACTGGAAGAATGCATCGTTGAGCCGCCGCACAAGCAGGCGCAGGCAGTTTTGGACCAGGAGAACATTTTAGTTGGAAAGATTCTCGAAGAGGTGGGTAAGGACAAGCATACGGATCGTATCGACGGGGAAACCATTCACGGGGTAGTAGTTTTAGCCTACGGCATCCCCGCTGGATACATCGATCCGAATCCGGCTGGATTATTTTGCGTCGGGCACTTCGTGGATTTATGCATGTGCAATGCGATAGACCGGGTGCAAAGCCCCCGTCCCGGCAGGATCATTCGTTATGACAGGCCCTGGCAGACATCAAAGAGTTTTCTAGATGCATACCGGACGGCGTTGCATGCATCGCTCAATCTTTGCTTGAAGTATCCGCAGCTAACCGAAAAGCATTTGGTCACAAAAATCCAAAATGAGTGGACAAGAGTTTGCGAACAATAAGTTTTGCCGGAAGGACTTAGTCCGGCATCGATCAGGCACCTTCCCTGGTCGTATGTGTCGGAGCGTATACGAAAGCGTGACGACACATCGGGAGCCCATTTAAAAGCGAGTCATTCCGCTTTGGGCTCCCAAGTTTTCTTTTCTTATTTCGTTACGTAGCGGAATGAGATTTGGACGCCTTTTTCCTACGGTGGGGATGATCGCTGCTTCGGTTATTCAAATCATCGAAGTGAGCCATCAGTGTCAGCACGAAAAGGTTGGCTTAACCATCGAAAGAGGCGTCGAAAATTTTTAGAAGTGAACAGGAGAAATAAATGGACAAAAATTCCATGATTCGTTTTATTCAGCAGAACGCCGACGCTTCAGCCGACCAGTCTGCGATTGCTCAGTACTACATGAAGAAATCCGAGGATGAGGTGCGTGCGGATTATCAGCGTCTGCTTATTGGCGAGCAGATGAAGATAGTTGCAGCGGACGCTGAAACGCAAAAGGCAAAGCAGGCTGCTGCTGCGCAGATTGCGGAAACTGCGCAGGCCCTTCGAGATTTGCGTTGGGCCCAATTGTGCGCACACAACTTTAACGGAAGGTCCGTCGCAAATGTAGTTTCTAATCGGCAGATTATAGAAGGATGGGCGCAGGATAAACAGGTCACGCCAGCTTTCTTACAGTCTGTTGTGGATTCTAATCCGCAAATCAAACTGGCATGGGTGAAGCACGAGAGCCCGCAGGATATCCGACAGCGCAGCCAAGAAATCGATGAACAAACGAAAAGAATTCTTCTTGGTGTGTGCCAACGCTATAACCTGAGTTATTCAGAAGCCAATCAAAATGCTGTCTTATTTGCTTTTCCACATGGGCTGGTTGACGCCCACGAGTTGGAAACCGCCATACAAAACGGTACGGTGAGCCTGCACGGAGCTAATGCCGATGAGATAGATCAATTTACGAAGGAATTGGTCAGGGCTCATAACGTCCGTTGGACAAACAAGAGCATTGCAGAACTTAAAGCAGGCAGCGCACAAGAGAGAATGGAGAGGGAAAGTATTTTCAATAGAGTCAGCCCAACTCCAGCAGCACCCGTCGGAGTGCAACCCCTGCCGCCACAAATCACTCAACAGATTATTTTGGAAAAACTTAATTCCGGAGACCGAGCCGCTGTCGCTACGTGGCGTGCCAGATACGGAATTCAAGCAGTGAACGCTAGGCTCCAGGGCCTCGCATAGGAGAATGACAATGCTTTTAGAAGAATATAAAGATAAGTACGCGCCAGAACTGATTGCCGCATTGGATCAGTTCCAGAAGATTCACGCACCGAAAGGCTTTATCGACACCGCTGCAAACGGTGAAGCTTTACTTTTGCATCTCGCTCAGAACAACATGCCGCCCACTCTGGCCTCGCTCGAACAAAGCGTAGCTATGCACACACCCGAGCGTGGATTCAAGATGTACTATACGCCGGATGAACAGGCACTCAACGCCGCTCGCGCCGAATACGATGCAAACACGCTCGCTATTTTTGACAGGTGGTTCTCGTTTCAACATATAGAACGGACGCCTCGTGCCGCCGCTGCTGTGTTGAGCGAATGCCGAGGTCACGTCGTGGACAAGAGTTTTCTAGACCTTGCGCTTGGACGTGCGGCCTCGAAGGGGAAAATCGTGTTCTCGAAAGCCCCTGGACAAGACGGCTACGTCCCAGGTCAGTACTCCAATACGAAGAACGAAAACCTACTGCATGATCGAGTTGATCCGAGCACGGTGACGGACGCCTTAGCCTGGAAAATTCATGATTTCAGAAGCACGAAAGGCCTCGCTATGGTACAAATCCGTTGTCTAGGCAGATTTGAGACCAAAAGTGAGGCCTTCGCTTGTCCGAACATACCACAACAGACTGTCTGCTTTTTCCAGATATTTTTGATCGACCGGTGGTCGCGAAATTTGATCAACGACAGGGCAGTTCCGATGGTGGAGCAATTCTTCTCCAGGCTGCCGAGCGGCGCCTTGGCCTGACTTCGGCATTGGCGGCTTGTCTGAGAGATGGCCGGCAACCAGGTAAGGTGGAGCATGAGTTGCGTGAATTGATTACGCAGCGAGTCATGGCCATCGCCTTGGGATATGAAGACGCCAACGATGCGGCACGGCTGGCTGGCGATCCGATCCACAAGCTGCTGGTCGGTCGGGATCCTGTCGCCGGCGAGGACCTGGCTTCGCAACCTACGCTGTCGCGTTTTGAAAATACTCCGAATCGCAAGGAACTGTTGCGCATGACAGAATCTCTTGCGGACCGCGTCATTGAACGCCATCGCCAGCGTCTACATGGTCGCGCCCGGCGGATCACCATCGATATGGATCCCACCGACGACCCCACGCACGGCCAGCAACAGTTCACCTTTTTCAATCGCCATTACGATAGCTACTGTTACTTGCCGATGGTTTGTTTTCTCACCTTTAATGAGGAGGCCGAGCAGTACTTGGTGGCGGCGGTGTTGCGGCGGGGCAATGCGACTGGGTCGCTGGGTGCGCTGGGGATTCTGCGCCGTCTGATCGAACGAATAGGTAACGCCTTTCCCAAGGCGAAACTCCGGGTGCGACTCGACGGCGGCTTCGCGTCTCCGGAAGTTTTGGATTTTCTGGATTGCGAACCGAAAGTGGAATACCTCGTGAACCTGGCCGCCAATGCAGTGTTGAAGCGTAAAGTGAAATCGGCAATGAAGTGGTCTCGTCGTGCGTCGGAGCTCTCCGGCCAAACCGAACACGTCTATGGCGAGTGCCGGTACGCTACCAAAAAGACTTGGCCGTGGAAACGACGGGTCATCTACAAAGCCGAGGTGGTGCGCGCCACGAACAAGGAACCGAAGGACAACCCGCGCTTCGTAGTCACCAACCTAAAACAGAGTCCGCAGTGGATTTACGAGAAGACCTACTGTCAGCGGGGCGATGTCGAAAACCGGATTAAAGAATTGCACGACGGCATGCAGATCGGCCGGACCAGTTGCTCGAACTTTTTGGCGAACACGTTCCGCGTGCTGCTGACAGCGGCGGCATATGCGCTGATGCAGGAGATGCGCCTTCGCCTGGCCGGGACCCGCCACGCCCGGGCGCAAGTCGCGACCTTACGAGAGCATTTTCTAAAACTCGGAGCGCAAGTTATCGTCACGGTGCGTCGCATCGTGCTGCACTTGCCTCAAGCGTTCCCCTATCGTGAAAGCTTCCATCGTCTCGCCTTAAGCTTGGGCGCGCAAAGCGGATAATCCAGGTTCTCCACGACAGGAACTTCTTACACGTCAACCTTCTGGTTGGGGTGTCTCGTTTCGCTTCAAAACCTCAACTTGAACTCCACTAACAACTTTAGAATCAGTCTTGCAGTTCAACTTATCTCTGCCATTCCTCGCGGATTGTCGCGCGCGCAAAACAATCATCGCCGAATCACTCTTCACGAATAATGCAGGTTAGGCGTTCCTCTGCACCGTACTCAATCCGCTACCGCTCGTGGCGAAGCCGGACGCCAATTTCTTGACAAGCTGGAGCGTGAAGCGGAACAGCGTCCATCCGATCAGCAGAGCGAAGACTACTGGATTCGCAGGGCCGATAAGGCTTGCGGAGCCAATCTTGCGAGCACTCGCGGCGAACTGACCCGGATGGTCGTTACAGAAAACGGGAAAATAAATTGGCAAAAAACTGCACTCATAAGAGAGGAAATGCAAACGAAGATTGGGAGCAGGTAGCTATGAGTGACAAGCCAACGAACTCGGCGGCAGGCGGAAAATTTCAGTCGAAGGACGGCTCCGATTTGATGCAGTTCCTCAACACTGAAGGAAAAGTTGTGATGTGGATTGACTGCAACGGAGTCCTTTGGCAATCGACAACTGCGTCTGGTGAATCTGTTTCGCAGCAAGGTCTGCCAGGCTCGTGTGCGCCGGACCATGGCTAACGGGGCAGCTTGGATTCGTTCGGGCCGGGCGAGTTAAACCGAAGGCCTAAATGCTCAACGTCGTGCTATATTTGCAGCACTTTGCGCTCCCGTGTGTGATGGAGGCTCCGCATGAACGACAGATCATTCGAGTGGCAGAACGAACTTCAAGAAGTAGTGCACAGTCAAGATACCCCTGATGCCTCAAGAAAAGTTGCGCATTTGCGAGATACATTGACAACTCGACTTCGCATCATGACCCCGGCAGACTATGATGAGCGTGTGGCAATCAAACGCGCACTGTCCGTGCTCAGAGCAGCAAGACCGAAACACTAAAATCGGGCTGAAACGAGATGTGGATGGTTCTGGGCTACTAACGCGCCATCTTCTGCGCGGTGTACAAAATTAGCTTGCGGTCCTGCTCGTCTATCTTGCCCAACAGCTTGCGAAGCTGATGGAAAAACTTCGCATCTTTGCCTGAACTGCCCCACAGACCGTCATCAGATTTTTGCTTGAAAACATCAGGTGCTTTTGCTGGTTTATCGCCGTCATAGAATAGTTTGTACAACGGAACCTCAAGCGCACGCGCCAACTTTTCCAATGTTGCGACGGCGGGAACGGTATGCCCATTCTCAACGCGGGAGATGTAACACCGCAGCAGGCCCGTTCGCTTCTCGATGTGGCCCTGTGAGAGATTCTTTTGTTCGCGAAGTTCGCGGAGTCTGTCGCCTATGACCATGCCGGGATTGTGGCATCAAGGCGGCTGGAAGGCAAGGAAGGTGCCTGCCGGGTAGCGGGTCAGTTTGAAATTCTCTAACCCCGTACTATTCTTTTGACCCGCTTTAAATCTTGTTGTACAGCTTTGACTCGACGCTCCATATCGTCCACCTTGCGCTCGATACGAGCGAGGGCGGCAAGGATTTTCTGCTCAACGGTCATTGCGCTTGGCGGGTAGGCCATGCGTTTGCCCTCCGGTCGTATCATACGCGATAGCTGCTCCAAGAACGCCCTTCCGAGAGCGGGTTGGTCGCCTCGGCCAGTGCGCGGTCGTGTCCACTTACCGGACGATTTTCTAGTCGTGAGTCGGTTTGAAGTCCTGAGGTATGATCGAGACGCAGCAGGGGGGAAGGGCCGCTCCGCAAGGGGTTCCAGAGGCTAACGCCAACCGCGCCCAGGGGCTTGGGCACCGTTTGCGAAAATAGGCCAGGCGCAAACCATGCCTCTGCTGCAGCTCTATTCTCCAACTCTTCAAACTGACCCACTGTCAATTTTCGCGTTCAGTTTCGGAACAGGTATACAGGCAGTTATAATCCTACGGTGAGCACAGAATTCCTTGATCGTCTAGCCAGCCAACTCAAGGTTGGCAAGGACCCTGCCAGCAGTCGCGCAATTGAGCGGATTCTGGACATTATTAAGAAGAGCTATGAGAGCGGCAAGTATCAAAACTTAATCGAAGCGGAAAGGGATTTCAGGCAGTTGGTCGAAGGTGAGGAAAAATAGGGACGGTTACTTGTCCAACTGTCTATCGGCGTCTCTTCATCAACCACGACCTTCGGTGTTGCTTACAAATCATCAACCCCCCCGGCGTTTTGGGCGTTCTCCAGTCGCGGGTTCTGTCGATCTGGACTTTCGCCCCAGGGCGAACAAATTGTACGAAAATTGTAGGATGGACTTCCCAGACCTGCGCCAGGATTGGGTGTTTTCGGGTTCAGATTTCACTTGTACGATTACGGCGTTTATCAGGAGTTGGCAAATCAAGATGAACCCACTTAATCTTGAGGGCCGACTAGGACGGCAAGTTGGGGGCGCAAAGGAAACCGTTTCAGAATGAATTTTCACCTTCAGTTGTTTCCACCAAAGTTTTCGGATTGGGTGATTGTGCTGCTGGTCTTGTTCCTTCCAGCGGCCGTGGCTGCTTACGCTTTGCGTAACCTAGTTTGGTTGGCTGTCGTGCCGTTTGGAATCATTGTTCTCGCTCTGTGCATTGCTGCGTTGCCGACTAAGCGAAAAGTTACACGCGAGCAGTTCGCCGACGAACTTGAAAGGCATCTGACTGGTACCGAAGGCCCTTGGGATTGGGACGACACCACCTCAGTTGCAATAGCCGACCCGCGTTTAGAGGAAGTGCGTTCGCGTTTAGGTCTTAATCTTGATTCCTTGGCTCACGAGAGCGACAAAGATGAACTGCGGGCCATCATCGCGGCTCTTAGACGCGGCGAACAGCCTTAGGTCCTGAGAAGTAGCCTAATCGGACAAGTGGCTAGTAGGGGTATGCGGAGGGGTTCGGACTCAACAAGAGGCCGCTATGGTTATCGAACGGTTTGGCGCAGAAATCACTGCTCGAAATAAAGATTGACGAATCAGTCATCTAGTGGTAGTATTAGTTAGTTCGCTCCTCTCGGGGCAAACTACTGTCAGGCAGCGCGAAAGCGTATCGGACGCCGCCAGTAGGGACAAATGGTAACGCCATCAGTAGGCTGACGGAACCGTCAGCCGAATCCACAAGGGCGTAGATACATTCCAGATTCAATCCTGGGTGAGCCGAAATAATAATTTGGGCGGGGAATCCCGTCTCGAATTGGCTTGCTCATGGAATCACAAGTAGTTACGTCGCCTGCCCGTGGTGTGTCTCGTCCTCTTGCTTCTGCTGCGTTGTTCAACTCCACGCTCAAATCTCCCGCACCATCAGTTGACACTGCGCAGCCCGTCCCTGCTACCATTCATCCGCCGCCAATTCGTGCGACTCAAAGAAAGCGAGGAAAGAGCATGAGTCGCAGGAAAGGGCAAAACCCGAAGTTGCGCATTGGTACACGCACCGACGGGACGAAGTATTTTTTCATTCAGTACTGGCTCGATGTTTCAGGTGTTGAAGAACGGAAGCGTCGGAGAGAAATCCTTGGACCAGTCAAGACGAATGGCCAGGGATTAACGAAGACAGAAGCGGAAGCAAGGAAAATGCAGTTCTTGGCTGAATTGAACGGACGCAGTTTCGCCGTATCGTCGTCCAAGGTCTTTGCAGACGCAGTTAAGCATTACCGTGAAGTCTTCGCTCCTCGAATGCTCAGAACTTCAACATTCTCGGTTGCGGATGGTCACTTGAAAGCCCATCTCGAACCGGATTGGAATAATGAGCCAGTGGACCACATCACGATAGATCGTGTGAACGAATGGGCTTGGAAGAAGCGGAGGCAAGGTCTTTCTTGGGTGACGGTAAAGAACATTCTGCGAACTATGCAGCGCGTTCTATCGGCGTCCTCGAAAAACCATGTAGTTCCCTTCTCTCAAGATGGTCTAGCCATACCTGAACGGGACAAGCTTCAAATGAAGGTCAAGTCGCGGACAAACGTTTCGTATTCTTGGGAGCAGACGTTGCGGATAGTCGAGCAGTTAAAATCCATCGATAGCCTGGGTCAAGCGAGGCGAGAGCAGTACTCCGTTCTGTTTCTTCTCGCCGCTTCATCTGGTCTGCGCATCGGTGAACTTCTCGCGCTACGCAGTGATGACATCGGCAAGAATACGATTCGTGTTGACGAGTCCTTGGACCGAGCAGGCGTGATCGGACCGTGTAAGAACGTTGCAGCCTACAGAACAGCCGTCCTGGTCGATGCCGAAGGACAGGCTGCTATGAAGGCGCTGAAACAATTCGCCAAGCACGATGGTCTGGTGTTCCATTCGAAGCAAAATGGGCCACTAGCGGAAACCACTATTCTCACGCAAGCACTGCATCCCGCCGTTAAAGCGCTCAATCTGCCGAAAGCGGGAATGCATGCATTTCGTCGCGGCTGTAATAGACGATGGGAACTTGCGCGAGTCTCATCCGCAGTGATTCGTCAGCAAATGGGCCACGCTACCGCCGACATGACCGCTCTGTATACGGGCGAAATTCCAATTGAACAAGTCGCACAACACCTTCAATTGGAGCCAAATGGAGCAGCCATAGCAGCCTAAAGCGGTAGTTAAGTTGTTTGTTTTGTTGGAGCGGGCGATGGGAATCGAACCCACGTCCGAAGCTTGGGAAGCTTCTATACTGCCATTGTACGACGCCCGCTCATTCCTCTAGTTTGTTGATTATACACAACTAAGCGACGGCTGGTACAGTGCGGCCGTTTTCCAATAACTTCCATATTTTCCAATTCCATCTTGGAAAACGCCTCTTGCACCTTGTCGAGTGGAATTTCCCCGGTATATCTTGCCGTCATCACAGCAGAGCTATGACCCATTTGTTGGCGGAGTACGGCAGGATTCATCCCGGACAATTCCCATCTGCGATTGCAGCCATGACGAAACGCATGCATCCCAGCTTGAGGCAACCCAAGGGTTCTTAGCACAGGATGCAAGAATCTATGCAGCACACTTGTTTCGCGCAGTGCAGTTCCCCGCTTCGACCGAAATACCAGTGAGGCTTGAGTTTGAGGACCCTTCAAGAAGCGCTGGAGCATCAACAATGCCTCCCGACCTTCCGTATCCGCGAGGAGAACTGTCCGATACGCTAACGGCGTTTTCCCACGGCGAAGTTCCCATCTGGCCAAAAGCAGGAGCTGCGAGAAATAGAGCGACCACGGCGGTGGCAAAAATCGAAGACGCAATGTCGATGAGCGGAAACGCTTACAGTGAGATATGTTCACGCGTATGTCTCTACCGCAAATTGGGAAAGTCAGCCAGCTAAGGCAGTGAGGGGAGGCTCCTAGCGTTTCCAGGGCAAGTGGCAGGGTTTCGGCGATGCGGGAGTCTGCTGTTCACGCCACGTGGCCCCGATCAGTGTCGAGGCGCAGTTGGAGATTTAGCCCCATAAACAGCGTTGTCCCACGATCGCGTTCGCCATTACCTCGGGCCTTACGCGATGCAGAGCGGTGGACCGGGGAACCGGTGTCGCATTGCTCGCGGGAGTACGTGGCGAGAACTCCCCTCACTATACTAAGAGGCCTCCAAAAGGGAAAAACTCAACGAAGAAAATGCGGGAACAAGGCAGGAGTTGTGACTCATTTTAAGCCTTTGGTTTCCGAACAAATGCGGAGCCAAGAGAAGAAGATTCGGACCCGTTGCAACCTACTGTCGACGGCTAGTTTTTGAGCAGCAACTCACGTGGTTCAGTATAGGTAGTAGGTCTGGCGCCAGGCAGGAGGTATTGCAATTGGCCTCGGAGTATATCTGCTATTTCAGGGGAGTTTAGGGGACATTGCACTTATCGAACGAGCGTGGGGTACAGCTTGGCCGCGATAGATGCCAGGACCAGGAAAATCATGGCGATGACTCCCAGATCCACGGGCAGGGTATGCATGCTCTGGCCGCCCTGGATCATGATTCCGCGCAACGCATCGACGAGATATGTCAGCGGGTTCAGGATAGCGACCACTTGCAGCCATCCGGGCATCATCGCCAGGGGATAGATGGCGCTGCTGGCGAAAAAGAGTGGCATCGTGAGCACCTGGCCGATGCCCATGAAGCGCTCTCGCGACTTCACGATGCAGGCGATTATGAGCGAAAAGGTGGAGAAGACGGCTGATCCGAGCGCCACGGCGAACAGAACTCCCACGATGGCAAGCGGGTTCCAGTTGATTCGGATGCGCATGGCCAGCGCGATCAAGTAAATGATGAATGTTTGCACTGCGCCGCGAAATCCCGCCGAGGCCGCTTTTCCGACAACCAACGACGAGCGGCGCGCAGGACTCACCAGCAGCTTGTGGATGATCCCCAGGTCGCGTTCCCAGATTACGGCGATGCCATAAAAGATCGCCGTGAAAAGGACGCTCTGCGCCAAGATTCCCGGCGTCATGAATGCCAGATAACTCACGTCGCCGGTGGGAATGCCGCGGACCTTGCTGAAAACCTGGCCGAAAATCACCAGCCACAGGACCGGCTGGAGGGCGCGGGAGAACAGTTCAGTCGGATCACGAAAGAGTTTCTTCAGTTCGACCTCAGCGATCGCGGCCGTCTCCCGGAAGAAAGCCAGGAGAGCGGAGGCCTCAACCAAGGCGGCTGGCGGTTCTACGCGTCTGGCGGATGTCACGATAGTTGCCTCCTTCCTGGATTGAGCCTCCGCTGTAATGCACGAAGACGTCGTCGAGCGTGGCTGCGGCCCCGAGTGCGGCCTTGAGGTCTGCGGGCTTGCCCGTGACAGCAACTTTTCCCTCGTGAAGAAGTGCGAGAACGTCGCACAGCGCATCGGCTTCGTCCATATCGTGGGTGCTGATCAGAATGGTCATATTGAAATCGCGGCGCAAGTCGCGCAGGCGCTCCCACACGGTATGGCGTGCGACGGGGTCGAGGCCGATGGTTGGCTCGTCGAGAAAAAGAACGGTGGGACGATGGAGCATCGCCTGAGCGACCTCCAGGCGGCGGATCATTCCACCGGAATACGTTTTCACGAGTTTTCCTGCGGCTTCCGTCAAGCCCATAAACCGCAGTGCTTCTGCGATGTGGCTGTTGCGGTCGCCCCGAGCCATCCCATAGAGCTTCGCGCTGAGCATCAAATTCTCGCGCCCGGTGAGCGCGCCGTCGGCGCTCAGCATTTGGGGCACGTAGCCAATTCTTCTGCGGACTTCCGCTGCAGCTTTCACAACGTCAAAGCCGGCGACTACGGCCATGCCGGAAGACGGATCGAGCAATGTGGTAAGCATCTTGATAGTTGTGCTCTTGCCAGCGCCGTTTGGGCCCAAGAGGCCGAAAATCTGGCCGTACGGAATGCGAACGTCGATGTGGTCGACGGCGGTCTTATCCCCGAAACGCCTGGTGAGAGCGGTCGTTTCAATGGCGTTAGGTTCCGCGGCTTGCAGGGTAGCTTGTCCGGAATCCATCGTGTGGTGGCTGGCCTCCAACGAGAAATGATGCCATGAACTGATTCGGGATATCTGAATCATTGCACGCGTGACCCGTGGGCACGTGCGTTTTTAGTTTTTCACCAGTTCTGAAGTGCGTTGAGTCACCGGCCCAGGGTCCACCTAAGGGGTCGAGGAAAGACTCCATGCACGGAAGATAAGGAGATAGGCGGGGAGATCGTTCTTCCGCTCCCTAGTCTGCCCCTGTAGCCTTCTGGCTGCATTCTCTCCCTCGGTTGGAAATTCCTTGCTCACCGAGGCTCTCGTAGGATAATGCGGCAGCTATGGGAGTGGCTTTGCATGGCGCGACAGGCAACGCGTTTCGACGGCTTCTGGGATCGGCCCCTGCAAGAGCTCTTCCAACAGCTATCGGCAACTCCGGTAGGGCTAACGACCGAAGAGGCCAGTCGCCGATTGCGTCTTTATGGCACAAATAGCCTAGTCCGGGAATCTCGCTTCGCTACGCTGCTCAGTTTCTTCGGTTTCTTCGCTAATCCCCTCGTCATCATTCTTGTCGTTGCAAGCGGCATATCACTTGCACTTGGAGAACACGTCGGCGGGCTGATCATCATCGCTATCGTCCTGTTCAGCGTGCTGCTGAATTTCTTGATGGAATTCCAGGCACGACACGCGGTGGAGGAGATTCGGAAGCAGCTTGCCATAACAGCCGCCGTGATACGGGATGGGCGAGAACAAGAGCTTCCGGTAGCCGAACTAGTCCCGGGAGATATCATTCGGCTCAAGGCAGGAGACCTTGTGCCGGCGGATGCCCGGCTCCTGGAGGTAAAGGATTTGCACGTGCGCGAATCCGTGCTCACTGGAGAGTCCTTGCCGGTCGAGAAGACAGCGACAGACCTGTCAAATGAGAAGCATGGAGTCGCGGATGCAAGCAACAGCACTTTCCTGGGCACGGCTGTGCAGACTGGGATCGCTACGGCGATCATCGTCTGCACTGGGAAAGACACCGCCTGCGGTGCGATTGCGCAGCGTTTGGCGATGCGGCCACCGGAGACGGAGTTTGGCCGAGGCGTGCGCCACTTCGGAATGATGCTCACATGGGTGACCATGTTGCTCGTCCTTTTTGTCCTGCTGGTGAACATCATTTTCCATCGTCCGGTGCTGGAGTCTTTCCTTTTCTCGGTGGCGCTTGCCGTCGGGATGACGCCTGAGATGATGCCCATGATCATCACCGTGACACTGGCCCAAGGCGCAAAGCGGATGACCAGGAAGAAGGTCCTGGTGAAACAACTTGCGGCCATCGAGGATTTCGGCAGCATCGACATTCTGTGCACCGACAAGACAGGGACACTCACCGAAGGGGAGATAATCCTTGATCGGCATGTCGATTTCCAAGGGAAAGATGACAATGACGTACTGCAGATGATTTATTTGAACAGCTACTTTGAGGCAGGAATCAAGAGCCCCCTTGACGATGCGATCTTGAAGCACCAGCACGCTGCCATTACAGGCTATGACAAGGTGGACGAAATCCCTTTCGACTTTAACCGTAAGCGCCTCTCGGTAGTGGTACGACGCGATGGCGACTATCTCCTCGTCACCAAGGGCGAGGCGGAGAGTGTCTTCGCCATCTGCGAGAACGTGACCATCGATGGCGTTTCTCAGCCGTTCGACTACAGCCGACGGGCTGAAGCAGTATCCACCCTAAAGAAACTGGGGGCTGACGGGTACCGCGCTCTTGGGGTAGCGGTGTCGAACGTAGCAAAACACGATATGTACACCGTGGCGGCCGAACATGCGATGACGTTCGTCGGCTTCGCCGCATTCCTTGATCCACCCAAGGAGGGCGTTCTTGCCGTCCTGGAGGCTCTAAAACAGGATGGCATTTCCGTGATCGTCATGACGGGGGACAACCAGTACGTGACACAGAAAATAGCCCACGACGTGGGGCTGGCCGCAGACGACATTCTTATTGGAAGTCAACTCGATACGATGGACGACGCGGCGGTGGCCTACAAAGCGGAGAACGGCGCCATCTTCGCCCGCATGTCCCCCGAACAGAAGAATCGGGTCATCCTGGCTCTTAAGGCCCGCGGGCATGTCGTTGGCTACATGGGCGATGGCATCAACGACGCTCCGTCGTTGCATACCGCGGATGTTGGGATTTCCGTCATGAACGGGGTGAATGTAGCCAAGGACGCTGCCAAAATCATCCTGCTCGAAAAGGACCTTGCGGTTGTAAACGATGGAGTGATCGAGGGGCGGCGCTCGTTCGCCAACATCATGAAATACATCATCATGGGCACGAGCTCGAATTTTGGAAACATGTTCAGCATGGCCGCGGCATCACTGTTCCTACCATTCCTGCCGATGCTTCCAAGCCAAATACTGCTGAACAACTTTCTCTATGACGTTTCCCAGGTCAGCATCCCCAGCGACAACGTAGATTCCGCGATGGTGCAACGGCCCAAGCGCTGGCAGATCGGATTTATTCGCCAGTTCATGACCATCATCGGTCCGATCAGCTCCATCTACGATTTCCTCACTTTCGGCGTGCTGCTCTGGCTGTTCCATGCTGCTACAAACGAGTCTCTTTTCCATACCGGATGGTTCGTAGAGTCTTTGGCGACACAGACTCTCGTGGTATTTGTGATCCGGACGGCAGCCAACCCACTCAAGAGCCGGCCGAGCAGGGCGTTGTTAATCAGCGTGTTGACAGTCGTTGGCGTCGCGACTGTGCTGCCGTACACGCCGCTGGGGACGTTACTGCGGTTTGTCCCACTGCCGGCATCATTGCTGGGTGCGATTGCGTTCCTCGCGCTGACCTATCTCTTTCTCGTACAGGCTGTTAAGTCCTGGTTTTATCGTCGACACGCGCTGCTTTGATGGCAGCAATAGCCCACCGCGCGCGGCCAACAACTGCTGAGGATAGAACCCTGGCCAGCAAGTAAGATTTTGTTGGGTTCTCGGGTCACTCGTCGTCCAAATCCTCATAGAACCACTTGCCTAAGTCTGCCAGTAGCCGGAAAGGGTTGGGCGCTCCGGCTACTGTCACGACTCACAGATCAAGCGGCCTTTGGGCGAATGCGCAGAGTTTGCGCTTTGGCCGCTTTGGGCAGGGTGAGATCCAGAATTCCGTTCTTCAGAGTCGCCGTTACTTTGTCCGTTTCGATTTCGGTTGGCAGATCCACAATGCGCAGGATCTGGTCTCAGTAACTCTCTTGGCAGAGCGTCTTGCCCTTTTTCTCTTCCTTCTTGGACACACGTTTGCCGGTGATGGTCACCCGGCGCGAGTCCACGCCCAGTTCGATTTCTTTTTCGTTGAAACCCGGTACCTCCGCTTTCACCTCGAAGGCATCGTCTGATTCCGTGAGGTTCAGGGGAACTTGATGGAGCAATTCCCTCTCCGCCTGGAACCAGTTCTCCAAGTCACGTCCGAATGCCCGGCCATTTCTCTCGAAAATTTGATAGGCTCGGTGAGTGAGAGCGTTAAAAGTCTCGCCCATTTGATCGAACAACGAGATGTTTTTGACTAGGTTGGTTGGCTCTTCCGTGCGTTTCATTGCAGTTGCTTCTCCCATTGGTCTCTTCTCTTCATAAAAGTCGTGTCAACGCCGACTCGCGGTAGATCGTCGGTATGAACGCTGCAAGAAAAAACATGACAGAACCAAGGAGGGAGAGCGGTGACCCATGTCACAGCATTGTGTGACGGGCAGCGGCCTAGGCTTTCAATTGCAATCTTGCCGAACAAGCTATTGGTGTGGTCTTTGGAGATAGCGTCGAGCAACATTGCTGCAAAGCAGAGGATCGAAATCAAGTCCAGCCGAGGGACGGCCCTCGTTTACGAGCTCCTGGCGGACGCTCCCTGAGCCTTTACAGAGAGAACGAAATGCTGGCTGAACCATTCCGCAGCGACCGCCGCAGCCTCTTCGAGTGTGCCCGGCTCTTCGAACAGATGAGTGGCACCGGGAATGATAATCAACTTTTTATCCTGACATCGCAGCCGCGCCAACGCCTCGCGATTCATGGTGATAACGGGGCCATCCTCTCCGCCAACGATAAGCAGGGTTGGCGCACGTACCAGGCCGAGAGCGTTTCCCGCAAGATCGGGCCTGCCACCGCGAGAAACGACCGCGGAAACAACTCTTGGAAGCTCGGCGGCCGCAACGAGCGCTGCACCTGCTCCGGTGCTGGCCCCGAAATAGCCTGCCTTCAAATCTCGCGTGCTCGCGTCGTTTGCAATCCAGCGAGTCGCACCGACGAGGCGGCTTGCAAGGAACGGGATGTCAAAACGAAGCTTGCCGGTGTATTGATCCACTGACTCTTCCTGACGCGTTAAAAGATCAAACAACAGAGTTGCAACGTGCTGGGAGTGTAGGACCTGCGCTACATAGCGATTGCGCGGGCTGTGGCGGCTGCTTCCGCTACCGTGCGCAAAAAGTACGACACCCTTCGCGTCTTTGGGAACGATCAAAGTGCCGTCGAGTTCTACGTCGTCAACCGCAAGCACGACGTCACGCCTCTCGGCTTTGAATTCCAACTTTTGGTCCGGAATCATGACCGGTCTCCTTTTGCTGAACCGCGACGGTCCCAGTAGTTCTAAAGCATGGAGGGATACGTCTCCGGCACCTCGCCGGTCTCCCAAACTGCGGTGCGCTCCAGAGGCTCCACCGCGCGTGTTTGATCGTAGTGCAAAATCACGTCGAATTGATCCGGAAGCTGGGCGTGGAAGTAGTGGCTCGCGCGTTCCGTTTGTGGCAAGTAGATAACGCCAATGGCCCGCTCCAGCCGCGGCTCTCGCAGGGCGGCTGTGGATTCTTCCCTGGTGCCAAGACGAAGTAGGAAATTCGGGATGCCCGTCTCGTGAAAAAGGGCCTCATAGCTTCCATGAAGGGCAGGGCGAACATGCTTGCGTTCTGCGGGGCGGTCCCATCCCGATGCGGCCGTCACGGTGCCTGAATGAGTGGTGAAGCCAACGAGGGTTGCGTCCTTGCCGTAACGCTCGCGCACGAGTTGGCCCAGATTCAATTCGCCGCGCTGCCCCATCTCCGTGGCGCGCGCGTCGCCCAAGTGCGAGTTGTGGGCCCACACCACGACCTTCGACTTGGTTCCGAGGTGGCGCATTAGTGCATCTAGGGTTTCCGCCATGTGCGTGTCTCGCAGATTCCATGACGAAACTCTTTCATGAAACATCGCGCGATAGTACTCCTCGGCATTCTTCACGAGGCGCGCATTTTGTTCCGCGAAGAAGAAGGCGTCGCGAGCAACTCGTCCGTCGCGTTGGGCCAAATCAGAGGCGCGGCGGCGCATCTCCATCCACTGGCTGACCACTTCGTCCTCGCAGCTTTTATTCAGGCCGAAACTGGCGGCATATCCATACGCCTGGCTGTCTTCTCCGTAGTGATCGAAGCAGGCGTAACGACTCCGCGCTCGGCGAGCAGCGTCGGGATCAACTTTGTCCAAGAAATCCAACACAGCTCGCATAGAAGTGTGCAGGCTGTATAAGTCCAATCCATAGAAACCAACGCGGTGGGGGTGTCGGTGCTCATTATAGTTGCGCAGCCAGCCGACGAAATCGAGAACGTCGGCATTACGCCACATCCACGCGGGGAATCTCTGAAAATCCGATAGAGCGTCGATGGCATCTTCGTCATCGCCCTCGGACCTTACATACTGATTGATCCGATACGCGTCCGGCCAATCGGCTTCGACTGCAACGGCCTTGAACTCTTTTTCTGCGATCAAGCGCTTTGTAATCTGAGCGCGCAGACGATAGAACTCATGAGTTCCATGGGACGCTTCTCCGATCAGAACGAGACGAGAATCTCCTATGACTTTAAGCAAGGGATCAAAATCCGTACTCTCTCCCGTAAGCGGGTGCACTGACCGGCGAATTGCGCTTATCAAGGCGTGGTCCTGTTTGGCTAACATAGTTACCCCCGCTGGAATACCTTCTGAAGCATGCACGAGGATGCCCCACATTTAGTTGAAACTTGAGAACAAGAAGCAGCGGCTCTCACCCGAACTCGGATAGAGTTCGGGTTGCGAATCCCTTTTAAAGGAGAGAGCCGCCGTGAGAAAGAAATACCAGAGGAAAGAGGGCAAGTCCAATCACAAGTTCGAGGTCATCGGTGGGCAAGAGTTGATGGTGCGAGTGCCGTTGCCGATAGCCGAGGTGTGGGCAGAGATGCAAGCGCAGGTAGAACAGCTGACCGGGCAAGCCGGTCTGCAGATCCTACGCGCCATTCTGGAAAACGAAGTAACTCACCGGGTGGGACCTCCGCATCGGCCGAATCCCACCGCGGGCTGTGTGCGCTGGGGAAAGCAGCCAGGTTATGTGGTTTTTGCTGGACAGAAAATCCCGCTGGAACGACCTCGGGTACGAACCCGCGAGGGCCAGGAAGTGGAACTGGAAAGCTACAGTCAATTGCAGCAGGACGGAAAACTGCAACGAGCGGTGCGGGAACGCATGGTGGCCGGGTTGTCCACACGAAACTATCGGCGAGCAGTGGAGAGTGTTCTGGAAGGCTACGGGATCGGGAAAAGCAGTGTAAGCCGGCAGTTCGTGGCCGCCAGTAGCAACCAGTTGCGCGTGCTGTGCGAACGGCGCCTGGAAGATCTGAATCTGGTGGTGCTGATGATCGACGGCATTCACTTCGGCGGCCAGGTGCTGGTGGTGGCTCTGGGGATCGCGGAAAGCGGAGAAAAGCACGTTTTGGGAGTGTGGCAGGGAGCCACGGAAAACACCGCGGTGGTCAAAGGACTGTTGGAAGACCTGGTGGACCGCGGACTGGATCACCAGCGGCGGTATCTGGTGGTGATGGACGGATCGAAAGCGCTGCGTGCCGGTGTGGAGCGTGTTTTCGGAGACCAGGTGGAAGTGCAGCGTTGCCAGATTCACAAGCGGCGGAATGTGAAGGAGTACCTGCCGGAGAACTGCCAGAAAGACTACGACCGGCGGATGCGCAATGCGTACGCGATGAACAACTACGAAGAGGCCAAGGAGGCGTTGCAGAAAATCTTCCGGCAATTGGAACGGATCAATCCGAGTGCTGCCCGGAGCTTGGAGGAAGGGCTGGAAGAAACGCTGACAGTGCATCGTTTGGGTGTAGGAGCGGTGCTGCGTCGGAAGCTGGCCACCACCAACCCGATCGAATCGTGCTTGTCGACGGTGCAGCGGGTGGCGCGCAACGTCAAGCGTTGGCGCGAAGGAGATCAACCGCTACGCTGGACAGCCGCAGGACTCTTGGAAGCAGAGAAGAAATTCCGACGCATCAAAGGCTATCAAGAAATCCTATTGCTGAAGGAACGCTTGAATCCGTCACGCATTCAGCAGAAGGAGGTCCGGACAGCAGAAGTTGCTTGAACTTGATTGTAGGTAGGCTTACAGTGCCGAACATCGAGAGTCACTGCAATCAACTAAAACTCGGACATCCTCGCATGCACAAACCAGACACCCTTAAACATGTGCGAGCAGAATCACCGACGCGCGCTCACGGAAGCGTGCTGGGTCCGGCTCAAATCTCGACGTGAGGATATCTCGAGCAACTGAACGACTTCCTCGTCAGACACTTGCGAGAAATCTGCGTAGAACTGTCCGACCCCATAAAATGGTTCTGGCACTGCGACACAAACGACGTCGTCCACCTCGGCCCTCAGACGATTTATACTCGAGGGAGGCGCGACCGGAGCAGCGATTACAATGGCCGCGGGGTGCATCTGCCGCAAGGCGCGGACCCCTGCCGTCAGGCTCGATCCCGTGGCAATTCCGTCGTCGACAAGAATCACCGTTTTGCCTTGCACATCCGGGGCTGGCCTTCCCTCTCGATAGATTTCTTCCCGACGAGCTAGCTCTGCTCTCTCAATTCGCGTAACTCGTTCAACGACCAAATCGGATAGTCCCAGGGATTCCACAACGCGCTTATCCAGAACCCGAACGCCTCCGCTTCCGATTGCTCCGAATGCAAACTCCTCATGCCCTGGCACACCGAGTTTCCGCAGCAGAAAAAAGTCCAGCGGCAGGTTAAGGGCTGTCGCCACCTCGAACGCAATTGGAACTCCACCGCGTGGAACTCCCAACACAATCACATCTTCGCGGCCCTCGTATTTTTCGAGTCGCGACGCCAACCTCTGGCCCGCTTCTTGTCGGTTTCTGAAGATCATCGGACCACCTCGACTTGCCTGAGCAACTCTCGCCGCCGATTCAGTAACAAGATTTCGTCATCCTCGTGCAGTTGTCCGCAATAAAAGAGGTTCTTCTCGACATGCACTCGGTCACCATGCGTCGACGGCGTAGAAATCTCTTTCAGCGTTTTCGCAACTTGCATGGCGGGGGCCCGAAGCGCCAGATCAGCTCGAAGCATCAAAAGGTAGCGAATAGTTGGTAAAGGATTTGACGGACAAACCTGCACCGGACGAATTTGCCGACTGCAGTCCGGCGAATTGCGCCGCAGAAGGCCGCGAATACACGATGCTGGGATTCGCGGAAACGTTTGGAAAATATTGTGAGCGCGCTTGCGTGACCAGCGTCCGTGCCGCCATGAAATTGGCCGCGGCTGCGGCGATATTTTGGTTCGAGGCGTTTAGATGTTCCTCAAGCTCGTTGAGCTTTGGGTCGCCGTAGACTTCCCACCATTTGTCTCGAAGCGCGGCGTCTTTCGGCTCAGCGGTCTTCCACGTTGCGGGAGCGCCTTGGTTGTCTGTTGCGATTTCTTTGAACGACGGCGGCGTTTCCACCGGCGGTCTCGCGTATTTGGGGCCAACCACGCAAGCAACCATCGAGAATGCGAATACCAGCGCGGAAAGAACCGTTGCTCCGGTACGGAACCCTCTGGGGCACGGCCTTCCGGTTCTGAGACCCTTCGCTACTTTGTTTTTATTCGCCAATGTAGACATCGACTAGCTCACCAGGATAAATATTCAGTCCCGCCGGTTTTTCAATTTTGAAGATCAGCGGCAAAACTCTCACGTCAACGCGTTCCTGCCTTTGGTCCGACAGCTCGATTTTCGGAGAGACGAGAGGCTGCACGCGCACAAACTCCAGCGGCACTTTGATCTTCGATCCGCGGATGGACATTTGCGCTTTAATTTTTGAAGAGGCCGGCAGCCGCGGCACCAAGATTTCGTCGATATAGCAACGAACATGCAGTTGCGTCTGTGGGCTTCCCCGGACGACGATGGGATCGAAGCCGCCGGTGTAGGAGTCGTATGCGCCCTGGGGAGAAACGTATGCGCCTACCATCGTGTTGATGGACAGCACGACTCCGTCGTTCGCCGCGCGCATCGTGTATTTCGATAGCAGCGCACTGGACGCCGCGAAGCCTTTTTGCAAGGCGTCCTGCTGCTTTTCCTGATTGCGAATGTCATAACTCCAGGCGCCGGCTTTCGTGAGGTCGCGCTGCTTATTGAGACTGATAGCGAGATCCACCTTCGAACAGAAGGTGGATAGTGCAAACGACTACTCCATTCGGCGTAGGGCCACGGTGAATCAAGTCACTTCGATAGGTGATGCTGGGCACTGAGGTCGCTCAAAACTCCTGCTATACACACCGAATGAAGCAGGGACAGACCAGCTACTTTTTAGTCCAAACAAGGAATCCTGCCGTGTCTGCCCCGACTGAGGTGACGCATGCTTCCTGACGGACAGTCTCTCTCCGGTGCGTTGAAGGCGCGCGGCGTATCGCGCAGACGCTTTATCGAGTTCTGCAGTGCAATGGTGGCGACGTTGGCACTCCCCGATCGCTATCTGGGACAAGTCGTTCAGGCCCTGGGCAAAGCGAGAAAGCCAGTCTTGGTGTGGTTGCAGTTCCAAGATTGTGCGGGGAACTCTGAATCCATACTGCGGGCCAGCCATCCCACTGTCCTGGAAGTCGTTTTGGACCTGCTTTCCTGGGAATACCACGAAATCATCATGGCGGGAGCAGGCAAACAGGCCGAAGCTGCCTTACAGCGAGTGGTCAAGGAGGAGAAAGGAAAGTACTTAGTGGTTGTGGAAGGTGCCATCCCTCTTGCAGATGACGGGGTGTACTGCACGGTAGCCGGACGAACTGCGATCGATCTTGCGCGCGAAGTTTGCGGCAATGCAGCGGCTTCGATCGCGGTCGGTGCTTGCGCCTGGGATGGGGGACTGGTGGCCTCCCATCCGAATCCCACTGGCGCCGTGGGACTCCAAGAAGCCGTGCCGGGAATCACCCTCATCAACATGCCCGGCTGTCCGCAAAACCCTGCGAATACAGTCGCGGTTCTGGTTCACTATTTAACGTTCGGGGAACTCCCCGCAACTGATCAGTATCACCGCCCACTGTTCGCTTACGGCCGGATCATACACGATCAGTGCGAGCGCCGAGCTCACTACGACGCCGGGCGATATGTCGAGGAATGGGGAGACGAAGGACATCGAAGGGGCTGGTGCCTCTACAAGATGGGCTGCAAGGGGCCCCAAGCCAATTTTAATTGCCCGAACGTGCGTTGGAACGATCAGACCAGCTGGCCGGTGAAGGCCGGACACGGTTGCCTCGGGTGTGCCTCGAACCGCTTCTGGGACACCAAGTCGCCGTTCTATGAGCGACTTCCTCAAGTACCTGGCTTCGGCGTGGATGTCAGCGCCGGAGAGATTGGCTTAGTCCTGACAGGTGCTGTGGCAGGCGCAACAATCGTTCACGGCATAGCCAGCGCGATTCGCGATCGTGCGCGAGGGGAAACCAAGCCCCTTGAACAACAGAAAACCAACCCAAGTGAGTCCGCGAAGTCATAGGAGGCTGTTATGGCACGCATTGTTGTAGATCCCGTGACCCGGATTGAGGGCCATCTCCGGATCGAGGCCCAAGTGGAAGACGGGGCGGTCACCGATGCCTGGAGTTCCGGAACAATGTTCCGCGGCATCGAATTGATTCTTCGTGGACGCGACCCCCGCGAAGCGTGGATTTGGACGCAACGGATCTGCGGAGTTTGCACCACCGTTCATGCGCTCGCATCCGTGCGCGCGGTAGAAGACGCGCTTGGAATCCAGGTCCCGCCCAACGCGGAACTCATCCGCAACATCATTGGAGCTACGCAATACGTGCAGGACCACGTGATCCATTTTTATCACTTACACGCACTGGATTGGGTGGACGTCACGCTGGCTTTGAAGGCTGATCCGGCCAAGACGTCCCAGCTCGCCGAGTCAATCTCCGACTGGCCGAAGTCCAGCCGTACCTATTTCAAGGCCATTCAAGATCGTGTTAAGGGGCTGGTTGAAAGCAAACAGCTTAGCCTCTTCTCCAGCGGGTATTGGGGACATCCTGCCTATCATCTGCCACCAGAGGCGAATCTACTCGCCGTAGCCCACTACATCGAGGCGCTGGAGTTTCAGCGCGAGTTCATCCGCATCCACGCAGTGCTCGGCGGCAAAAACCCGCACTTGCAGACCTACCTCGTGGGTGGGATGGCATGTGCGATGGATCCAAATGAACCACACGCCCCGATCAATCCGGAGCGCATCACTTTTCTCTCCGAGATCGCAAAGACGGCGCAGACCTTTGTCGAGCAGGTTTACATCCCTGATGTGCTGGCCGTCGCGGGATTCTATCGCGATTGGTTTGGCCGCGGCGAGGGACTCGGAAACTTCCTTTCCTATGGCGAGTACCCGCAGGGAGGACTCCATGACACGTCCAGGTATTTCTTGCCGCGTGGAGCGATTCTTGGACGCGATCTCTCCAACGTGCATCCTGTCGATCCTGCTCAAGTGAGCGAGTACGTTACGCATTCCTGGTATGAATACTCCGGAGGGGACTCAAACGGAAAGCATCCGTATGAAGGAGAAACACACCCGAAGTACACGAGACCGAAGCCGCCTTTTGAACATCTCAACGTGGAAGAAAAGTACTCGTGGCTGAAATCACCACGTTACATGGACACGCCCATGGAGGTGGGTCCGCTGTCGCGCATGCTCGTCGCCTACGCCTCTGGGCACGCCGAAGTCAAGGAGTTGGTCAACGGCGTACTGACTAAACTGAACGCACCAGCCACTGCGCTGTTTTCCACCCTCGGCCGTATTGCCGCCCGTGCGATCGAGACACAACTCATGGCTCGACAAGTACCGAAGTGGATCGATCAGCTGAATAAAAATCTCAACGACGGTGACCTCCGGGTCCACAATGGCGAAAAGTGGGATCCGGCGACTTGGCCGAAGTCAGCGCAGGGTTGGGGTTTCCACGAGGCTCCACGCGGTTCCCTGGGCCACTGGGTTCAAATTGAAGACCGCGCCATTAAGAATTACCAGTGCGTAGTACCGACCACGTGGAATGCGGGTCCGCGAGACGCGAAAGGGCAGAGGGGCGCTTATGAGGCTGCTTTATTGAAGACGCCCATCGCGGACCCCGAGCGCCCCGTCGAAATCCTCCGAACAGTTCATTCGTTTGATCCTTGCCTGGCATGCGCAGTGCACGTAACCAGCGCGCAAGGGCGCCGCTTCGCCGAAGTGCAGATGCGCTAGAGAGGAGGGGCCGATGAGTGTCACTTCCGGTTCCTGGTCGGAATCCAGAGCGCCCTATGCGCCGGGCAATTCCGTGCGCACTTACGTGTGGGAATTGCCGGTGCGGGTCTCGCACTGGTTTATATTCCTTTCCGTTGTGGTGCTCTCTTTTACGGGCTACTACATGCACAATCCCTTCATCGTCGTCCGTTCTCGCGCCGCTTACGTGATGGGGACGATGCGGTTCATCCATCTGATAGCTGCCTCGGTGTTTATTTCGGCATTTCTACTACGTATCTATTGGTTTTTCGTCGGAAACGAATGGTCGCGCTGGAGGGCCTTCGTCCCAATCCGCCGGGAACAATGGCGTGGCATGGGACGGATGGTCTCTTATTACACTTTTTTCCGAAAAAACATCGCGCACTACGTGGGCCACAACGCTCTCGCCGCGACCACGTACATGTTGATGTTCATTGTGATGTTCATCGAAATCCTCACTGGGCTGGCTCTCTACAGCTACACCGTCAGCAACCGCGTGCTTACGTTTTTCATTGGCTGGCTTCCGCGCCTCATCGACATCTCCCACTTGAGACTCACCCACTTCTGCATCATGTTTATATTCTTCATCTTTGTCATCCACCACGTTTACAGCGCGGTCTTGGTTTCCTGGGAAGAGCGCAACGCACTCGTCGAGAGCATTTTCACTGGATATAAATTTGTTCCGGAAGCGGAGCTTCAAGAATCAGGGACGAATAAGCGCGAGAAGTAATGCGGTACCGTGGAGCCATGGTCGCGGGCAGGCAGCGTGGACTCCGCTGGAAGACATCATGAACGAAAAAGGCTCACAGCGAACGCTGGTGTTGGCACTCGGCAATCCAATTCGTTCCGACGATGGTGTGGGGATAGTTGCACTGCAGCGTCTTGAAGAAGATCCCAGGGTGCCGCCCTCGGTGGATCTGTTGGAGGGTGGCACAAAGGGATTAGAGCTTGTCTCTTACATTGCGGGGATGTCCCGGCTCCTGGTTCTTGATGCCGTCGACGTCGGCGCAGTCCCCGGTACGATCGTGTGCATCCAGGGTAGGGAACTCGGCTCACTCCCGGGCAAGGGTAATGTTCATGACCTTGCGCTCGCGGACGTCCTCAATGCGCTGCGTTTGCTCGGGCAAGAGCCGCAGGAGATTGTCCTGTTGGGCGTTCAGCCTGGCACGACGGAACTCGGCACATCACTGTCAAGGAGTGTACATTCCTCGTTGCCCCTTCTCGTGGAAGCCGTCATCGCACAGTTGTCCCTGTGGGTTCCCTTTCAAGTGGTCCAGCCTCGCGACGCAGAAGAACTTGCAGGAATTGGGCTCGCGATTCCCGCGATGAAAGGCTGGCTCGGTCCGGCGTAGCAACTCGGTTTCGGGAGCGTTCCATGTGCCTAGCAATTCCCGGTAAGATCCTCGATGTTTCAGAAAAAGATGGCCTGCGCGCTGGCCGCGTCGAATTCGGCGGGATCGTCAATCTGGTCTGCTTGGATTTTGTTCCCGAAGCGGAGGTAGGCGATTACGTCGTAGTGCATGTCGGATTTGCGCTCAGCCGTGTGGACCGGGGGGAGGCTGAGCGCACCTACCAACTCCTGGAATCAATGGGGCTTCTCGAAGGAGAATTATCGCCTTCGGCGCAAGGGCCACCGGAGACGGTACAGTGAAATATCTCGACGAGTATCGTGACGAGAAGATTGCCCGCTCGCTCGCGCAAGAGATCCGTGAGTGTGTAACACACCCGTGGGTCTTGATGGAGATTTGCGGCGGCCAAACGCATACCATCATGCGTTACGGAATCGACGAGCTTCTGTCTCGGGAAGTGGAACTCGTTCACGGCCCCGGATGCCCCGTATGCGTCACTCCGTTGGAAACGATCGACAAGGCTCTCGAGCTTGCGGCGCGCTCGGACTTGACGCTCGTTTCTTATGGCGACATGCTCCGCGTTCCCGGGTCGGCATCCGATCTCTTTCACGCCAAAGCGAACGGTAGCGATGTACGCGTAGTGTACTCGCCTCTCGAAGCGCTTAAGATTGCAAGGGCCAATCCCGGTCGAAATGTTGTTTTTCTGGCCATCGGATTCGAGACCACTGCTCCTCCAAACGCTATGGCCGTTTGGCAAGCGCGGCGGGAGGGGCTTGGTAATTTTTCCGTCCTGGCCTCGCATGTTCTCGTTCCCCCCGCGATGCAGGTACTTTTGGAAGCACCCGACAATCGGGTGCAGGGATTTATTGCTCCCGGCCACGTTTGTACGGTGATGGGTTACCGGCAATACGAAGAGATGGTGGAGGAATTTCACGTTCCGATTGTGGTTGGAGGTTTCGAGCCGGTCGATCTTTTGGAAGCCATCCTGATGCTGGTACGGCAGTTGGAAAACGGGCAAGCTACGATGGAAAACCAATACGTTCGTTCCGTGACGCGCGAAGGAAATCTGCCGGCACAGCAAATCGTAGAAACCGTATTTGAAGTGTGTGACCAGAAGTGGCGCGGGATCGGGACCATCCCGCGTAGCGGTCTGCGCATACGCCCCGAGTTCTCCGCCCACGACGCAGAGAAAATCTTCGGCATGTCAGAGTTCAAAGTCGAAGAACCCACCGAATGCATCAGTGCTCAGGTTCTCAAAGGGCTTAAAAAGCCGCCGGATTGCCCTGCATTTGCAAACAGATGCACGCCGGAAAGTCCGCTCGGCGCGCCCATGGTCTCCGCGGAAGGTGCGTGCGCTGCATACTACCGGTATCGCAGGCACCGGATTTTGCAAGAAAGGGCATGCAATGGCTAACCCGCCTCCCTCCTTGAGCTCTCTTTCATGTCCCGTACCGTTGCCCGCGGTTGACCGTATTCTGTTGGGCCACGGTAGTGGCGGGAGATTGAGCGCCGATTTGCTCCAGCGCATTTTCCTACCAGCATTCGTTAACCCTGTCCTTTCTCGTCTCGATGACCAGGCGATTGTGAGCGTGAATGGAGAATCCTTGGCTTTTACGACGGATTCATTCGTTGTGAAGCCTCTCTTTTTTTCTGGCGGCGACATCGGGTCGCTGGCCGTCCATGGAACCGTCAACGATCTGGCGATGGGGGGAGCGCGCCCACTCTATCTCAGCGCGGCGTTCATCTTGGAGGAGGGGCTTCCATTTGAGACTCTTCGTCGTGTGGTGGAGTCATTCCGGCGCGCAGCGGCCGCAGCGCAGGTCGAAGTCGTCACGGGCGATACGAAAGTCGTGGAGAAGGGTAGCTGTGACGGCATGTTCATCAACACCTCCGGAATTGGTTCCGTGAAACCAGGTTTGCGCTTGTCTGCCGATCTTGCTCGGCCCGGCGACCGCATCCTCCTAAGCGGATCCATCGGTGAACATGGAATCGCCATCCTCGCTGTACGCGAAGGCTTGGAGTTTGAAAACCCGGTACAGAGTGACAGCGCTCCCCTGCATTCTCTTGTCGCCGAGATGCTGAAAACATCCGAAGGCATCCGTTGCATGAGAGATCCCACGCGCGGCGGTTTGTCCAGTTCACTCAACGAGATTGCCGCGCGATCCGGTGTCGGAATGACGCTGGACGAGCGCAGCATTCCTATTCGCGAAGAAGTGCGCGGGGCATGCGAAATGTTAGGTTTGGACCCTCTCTACGTCGCCAACGAAGGCAAACTTGTGGCCATTGTGGAACCGGGAGCGGCGCAACCTCTGTTAGAAGCGATGCGGCGTCATCCACTCGGGCGCGAAGCCCAAATCATCGGTACAGTGTCCGCTGAGAATCCAGGCCTGGTGGTCATGCGCACGACTCTTGGCACCACACGAATCGTGGATATGCTGTCGGGCGACCAGCTTCCTCGTATCTGTTGACGCCATGCACGAATTCGCTATCGCAAGTTCTGTATTGGATGCCGTTCGAACGGAAGCCCGCCTTCGTCCCGGCATGCGGGTCTCCAAGATTGGGGTACGCATCGGGGACTTGGCGGGCCTGGACCCCGACGCTTTGAGCTTTTGTTTCCTAGCACTGACCAAAGAAACGGATCTTGATTCCGTGGTTCTTGAGATCGAGCGGAAGCCGCGGCGCCAGCGTTGCTCGCGATGCGCCAATGAATTTGTGGTTGTGAATTATGAGACGTCGTGCCCAGAGTGCGGCGAAGTACTAACCGTTTTTCTCAGCGGGGATGAACTCGAACTCGCCTTTCTTGAAATGGAGGATCTATGACCCAGATACCCCTTGAACGAAAGGTCTTAAATGAAAATGACCAGATCGCGGGCGAACTGCGAGCGCGTTTTGCAGCTCACGGAATTCTCTGCTTGAATCTCGTCAGTTCGCCAGGGGCAGGGAAAACGAGCCTGTTGGAGCGCACTCTGGAGGCTTTTGCGCCTACGCAGCGAGTAGCCGTACTTACCGGCGACATCCAGACGGACAACGACGCGATTCGTCTCTCCCGCTTTGGCTTTCCGGCCCGGCAGATAACGACGGGAGGAACATGCCATCTCGATGCTCGCATGATCGAAAAAGCCATCGCAGACTGGAACCTTGCGGACTTGGACGTGTTGCTGATCGAAAACGTCGGTAACCTTGTTTGTCCCTCAAGCTATGACCTGGGAGAAGCGGCAAAGATTGTTGTTCTGAGCGTAACCGAAGGCGAAGACAAGCCTCAGAAATATCCATCCATGTTTTTCCGTTCCGAGCTTCTGATTCTGAACAAGATTGACCTGTTGCCCTACGTACCTTTCAATCTGGAGAAGGCTCGAGAGTACGCCCAAAAAGTTCATCCCGGCATGGAAATCATCGAGGTCTCCTGCGTGACGGGAGAAGGATTGCCCCAATGGCAGAGCTGGCTCGAAAGCAGAATCTTGTCTTCGTTGAAAACCATGGAAGCAACCTAGGACTCAGATGCTGGTTCGGCGGCGCATCCATGTTGCAGGAATTGTGCAGGGTGTCGGATTCCGCCCTTATGTATATCGGCTCGCGACGGAGCGCCATCTGGCCGGACAAATCGCCAACACTTCGTCCGGAGTAGTCATTGAAGTGGAAGGTGCGGCAGACGTAGTGGAAGACTTCCTTTCCTCCCTGCCCGCCCAAGCGCCACCGCTGGCATTGGTCACGGATATCCAAGTGGTTGAAATCGATCGCACCGGGGTGGATGATTTCAGCATTCTTCCCAGTGATCCGTCAGCGTCGGTTCGAACGCTGATTTCGCCCGACATCGCAACGTGCGAGGACTGCCTCCGGGAATTATTCGATCCCAACGACCGCCGCCATCGCTATCCTTTCATTAATTGCACAAACTGCGGTCCGAGATTTTCTATTGTTAAGGGAATTCCCTACGATCGTCCACAGACTTCGATGAGTGTCTTTCCCATGTGCCCGCGCTGCCTCGCTGAATATGAGGACCCGCTTAACAGGCGCTTCCACGCCCAACCTAACGCCTGCTGGCAGTGTGGGCCGCAGTTGGAATTGTGTGACTCGCGAGGGCAGCGCCTCGCGGTCGAAGACCCCATCGCCGAGGCCGTTGCAAGACTTCGTGCCGGCGACATTGTCGCCGTAAAAGGGCTGGGTGGATTTCACTTGGCGGTAGACGCCACGAACACAAAGGCTGTATGGCGCCTTCGCGAGCGCAAGCGCCGCATCGAGAAACCTTTTGCCGTGATGGTCTCCGATCATGAAAAAGTCTCCCGCTTCTGCATACTGGGTGATGAAGAACGAGAACTGCTCTGCCAGCCGCAACGTCCCGTTGTGCTCCTTCCGAGAACGAACCCATCTCTCCTTGCTGACAGCGTCGCTCCCTTCAATCCAAATCTGGGAATCTTCCTTCCGTACACCCCCATACATCATTTGCTTTTAAGAGAGTGCGAACTCCAAGCGCTAGTTATGACCAGCGGCAACTTAAGCGAAGAGCCGATCGCCATTGGGAACTCCGAGGCGGTCTCAAGACTGGGCGACATTGCCGATTGGTTTCTGCTGCATAATCGCGAAATACTTCTTCGGTGTGATGATTCCGTGCTGCGCCGCACTGGCGGCCGCACGCGCCAGATACGCCGCTCCCGCGGTTTTGTGCCTGTGCCAGTGTTTCTGAAGAGAGAATCTCCGCCGACGCTTGCCGTGGGAGGAGAGTTGAAAAATACAATCTGCCTGCTCCGCGGGCGGGAAGCGTTCCTTAGCCAGCACATCGGCGACCTCGAAAACGTTGAGGCTTACAAGTTCTTTCAGGAAGCCGTCGACCATCTCCAAAGAATCCTCGAGATTAGGCCAGGCACTGTGGCTTACGATCTGCATCCCGATTATTTCTCGACCCGCTGGGCACTGGCACAATCCGGAATGCAGGCCATCGGCATACAGCACCATCACGCACATATCGCCAGTTGCATGGCCGAAAATCATCTCGAAGGACGGGTCATCGGATTCGCACTCGATGGCAGTGGCTATGGCACGGACGGCCGCATCTGGGGTGGCGAAGTCTTGTTAGCGAACTACGCAGATTTCGAGCGCGCGGCGCATCTTGCCTATGTTCCCTTGCCTGGCAGCGCGGCCGCGATTCGTGAGCCTTGGCGCATGGCCGTGAGCCACCTGCGGGCATCCTTCGGGCGCGACTTGCTTAAGTTGCCCATCCCTCTCTTCCAGCAGATTCCGCAGACAAGAGTTCTAACTGTTCTTCAAATGATGGAACGCGAAGTGAATTCTCCCCTGACCTCCAGTTGCGGCCGCCTGTTCGATGCTGTGGCGGCACTCACCAATCTTCGTCACGAAGTGAACTACGAAGCCCAAGCGGCCATTGAACTAGAAATGTGTCGCGACGAAGCTGCCGCCGGTCAACCGTATCCTTTTGGATTGAGCGAATCAGGTGACCTCTTGCAGATCGATTCCCGGCCGCTGTTTCGGGCAATCGTGGAAGACTTGCTTCGGGATGCGACAGCAGGCGAAGTCAGCCAGCGTTTCCATGATGGACTAGTCGAAGTGCTGGCAGCAATTGCGCGGATTTTGCGCAGGCGGACATCCTTGAATGCAGTCTGTTTAAGCGGAGGAACCTTTCAAAACGTTTATCTTGTGGACGGTTTGCAGCATCGATTGCAATGTGAAGGTTTCGAGGTCTATACGCATTCTCAAGTGCCTGCTGGAGACGGTGGAATCAGTCTCGGCCAGGCTATAGTGGCCGCGCATCGCGTTGGCTCGGGGGACTTGTCCTTCCTGCGAGCCAGGGATTTGAGAGCAGGAAAAGTTTATTAAGCTGATGGTTCTTTGTGGGATTTCTTAAGAAGATTTTGCTTGGACTTTGGATGCAATGATCAGTCTGCTTTCCATCATCGCTCTTGGTTTTTTCCTGGGGATGCGGCACGTGACCGACCCCGACCACGTAATCGCGGTCACCACGATCGTCGCGTGCCACCGGACGATCAAGGACGCTTCCCTGATTGGGCGCTGTGGGGCGCGTCGGCCGGACAGTCACGATTGCCCTCGGCGGCGCCGTCCTCCTTCTCGGATGGATGATTCCCGCATGAATCGGGCTGCCCATGGAGTTTTCCGTTGCGTTGATGCCGATTCTTCTGGGAATCATGAACATCGCTGGATTCCTCCAGTGGATAAACGGCAGGTTTTCTTCTGCGTCCGACGGCTCAATTGAGCCTGAATCACGTGCAGCTGTGCCGGGGTGCACACCCGAAGCTAAGATGTGCGATTCACTTGGAGCCGTGATGTCCGAACTGGCCATCCTAGGCAGGTATTCTGTTTTCCTCGCAAGTTACGTTGTGTTGGCCTTGGGAAAATTCCCAGGAATGAAGAATGACCGCCCCGGCGCGGCCATCATTGGCGCCGTCCTAATGTTCATGACAGGCGCGGTTCGCGTCGAGAATTCCCTCCGCCGAAATGTGATCCTGCGTCTGGAGACCCTTTTCACGGTCCGAACTCACCACTTCGCTAGACCGCTCACCGAAAACCCTCTTTTATCCAAATGAACGTTTCTACGAAGGATGCAGAATGCGCCTATTTGATCAATTCGGCTTTGGCTCGCAACCGAAGGGTTGATTTCGCTTTAGGGGGCGCGAAAAAAAGCGCATTTTCCAGTATTTTCCAATTACCAGGAATTTTGTTTCAACTAAGTGCCGCCAGTTCAGCGTGTTAGGGTTTACTAGAGGAAGCTTGGGAAGCTTCTATACTGCCATTGTACGACGCCCACTCAAGTTGCTAAGTTAACAAATCATTTTAGCCTCCGCAAGAGGCGGCGGCGCGAATATATGAAATGTTTACGCGGCTTGGGCTATCATTGGCAACTTATTCCCCGGACTTCCAATTTGAGGGAGTTCGCCATGAAGAAGAATGCGAAGCAACCGAAGAAGCGCCTCTGCAAGGGAGTTTCCCAGCAACAGGTGGCTTGCGAAGCTCCCGCCCAGAGGCGTTGCACTCAGTGCGGCCTGTGGTTTTGCAGGATTCATTTCCAGGATCCGGATTGGCATCACTGCGCTCCCGATCAGGGCACTGGCTGAATTTTCCGCGTAATCCGAGTAGTTCGACCACGGCGGCCCGTTGGCGATTGCACAGCAGCGGTTGCGCGATTTCTTGACGGCGGAGCGTGCCTCCGTTAGCGTCAGTGAGTAGGTAGTAGCTTTCGACTTCGTGGCGCGCGGTGCGTACGCCACACCCCAGGCGGGAGAATCTAGTGTCTAATGCCATCATCACTTTGACTACGGATTACGGAACCGATGACCATCTTGTCGGGACTCTGAAAGGAGTCATCCTCAAGATCAATCCCGAAGTAACTATCGTAGATATTACGCATCACGTAACGCCGTTCGATTTGCTCGATGGCGCGCTGGCCATCGGCGCAGCTTATGAGTACTTTCCGCCCAAGACCATTCATATCGTGATCGTCGATCCGGGCGTCGGAACGGAGCGCAGGCCTCTCTTGGTGAGCGGACAGAATCAATATTTTATTGCCCCAGACAACGGCGTTTTGTCGCTAGTCTACGAACGCGAACAAAATGTAGTGGTGCGTCATGCCACAGCGGAACACTATTTTCTCCAACCGCTCAGCAAGACTTTTCACGGACGGGATGTATTTGCGCCGGTAGCGGCGTGGCTCTCCAAAGGATGGCAAACCGCCAGCATGGGCGAAGAGATTCAAGATTACAAGAAGATGGCTCTTCCACGGCCCAAACCAGGCGCTGGTGGCCTCAAGGGATTGGTCCTCAAAATCGATTCTTTTGGAAACCTGGTGACCAATTTTCGCGCTGAAGATTTGTCTGCGGAAATGCAAAACGGTGACGGCTTGAAAATGCTGGTGGGAACTCACGCGGTCAATCGCCTTGTGGATACGTTTGCGCGCGGCAACGCCGGCGAAGCCGTTGCCTATTTTGGTTCCAGCGGATACTTGGAAATCGCCATCAACAAGGGCAACGCTTCGCGCACTTTGAGTATTGGACGCGGAGCGCCCGTTATTCTTTCCGAGAAGTAGATTTACAAGAATCAGCTTCGGGACTTGTCCGGTTCGCACGCGTTTACCGCGACTGCTCCATCGCCGCCATCTTTGAGCGCGTTCGTGGATCGAGCCAATTTCGGCACGCGTCCCCCAATAAGTCGCACGCCGGCACAGCCGTCATCACCATCAGCGCGGGTAATACAACCGTATGCAAGGCATCGAAAAAAGTGGCCGCAGGCACCGGCATGGACAGCCGCCATGCGTTACGAATGAAGAGTCCCTAGGCAGCGGCTGGGTTCGGTTGCTTCCGCCTTTGCCAGTAACCCAATGCCGCGAACAGAAGGACGGCAGGCACGCCAGTCAGACCACAAGCGATAAAGAAAATGCCATAACCGTGAATGAGGCCGTGCGTGGCGCTCAGGCTTTCGACCGCGGCGCCTGAGAAACCCTTCAAGATCTTTCCCAGCCAGGCATAGGTCGAACTCAAAAGCGCATACTGCGTGGCGGTGTATCCCACACTAGTGAGGCTCGACATGTAAGCGACCAGCGCAACGCCGGCGAAGCCGAAGCTGAAATTGTCACCCGCCATGACGCACGCAAAGAGACGAATACTCAAGCCCGCGAATGCGAGAGTCGCAAATGCAGCAGTCGCAGCTGCCTGTAAAATGCCCCCGATGATAAGGGCGCGCATGTAGCCAAGCTTCAGCGAGCAGTATCCGCCCGCTGCAATGCCCGCAAACGTACCGATGAGCCCGATGGAGCCGCGCACCGCTCCGACCGTTTGCTTCGTAAGGCCGAGGTCGTGGTAGTAAGGATTCGCCATCGGCCCCATCATGAAGTCCGGCAACCGGTAGAGGCTGATGGCCGCCAACATTACAAATGCAAGCCATCCATGGGCTCGGAAGAAAGCGATGAACGGTCCAACGATGGCGTCGAAGAAGCCGCGCGGCGTCCAGAGTTGCCCTGCGCGTTCTCTTTCCTTCATCACCGCATCCGCGCGCTCGGGTTCTTTCGCAAACCAAACGGCCATCATTCCGATGGCCATGCCGGCGCCGTAGATACCGTAGGACATTCGCCAGCCCACGGCCGCCGCCACAATCAGGATGAGGGAATCCGTAGCCAGGAGAGCCAGTCGGTAGCTGAACTGATAGGCAGACGCGAGGAGGCCTTGTTCATCTCCGTCGTCTGCCGATTCTATTCTCCACGCATCAACCACAATGTCTTGCGTCGCTGCAGCAAAAGCTACGATGAGTGCAAATGCACCGAGACGGCCGAGCCCGGCTGTCGTGCCGGTTCCGCCCATGGCAATGAGCGCCATACCGACAACGATCTGCGAGAACATCATCCATCCGCGCCGGTGTCCAAGCCGCTTAAATAGCGGCAAGTCGACGCGATCCATCAATGGCGCCCATAGAAATTTCAGCGAATAGGCAATGCCCACCCAGGAAAGAAAGCCGATCGCAGTCAGGGAGGTGTGTTCATCACGCAGCCAGTAGCCGAACGTATTGCCAACCAAGTAAAAGGGTAAGCCTGAAGAAAACCCGAGCAACAACATTGCTAGCGTTTTGGGCCGCAGGTAATCGGCGATCCGATGCTTGTGCGGATTCACGCATTCATTTTCTACGGGACTTTAACGATCCTCAACGCTCATGCCACCGAACCTTGTCCATCCTGACACTCTACTGAGTGTCAGCAATCGTCCTGATAACACAGCCACCGACAGCGCGCCCGGGCGTCTGGCCGTGGCGAGAAGCAGGAATGGCAATGGCGGCGAAGACCATCAGCGCAAAAACATGCCAGAGCCAGCGTCGTGGGATCAGGATACGCTGGAAAAAATGGCGCGCCATACGTCGGTTTTGCCTAGGAATCAGCCGCTACAACTTTGGCGCTGTTCGCGGTTTTCTCGAGGCTGGCTTGAGTTTCTACTGTTCGATCCCCTTCCGGGGCCGGCCGCAAGCGCTGGATTTTCACCCGGGCGACACGCCGCCCGTCCATTTCCACGACGGTGAAGCGAAACTGGCCGAACTCGAAGCTTTCTCCGCCGCGGGGAATGAATCCAAGCTGATCCAGGACGAACCCGCCGACGGTCGCGTAGGCGGGGTCTTCCGGCAAGGTGATGTTGTACTGAGCATCCAAATCCCGTACGTTCAGCGCGGCATCAAAAATGACAGCCCCATCGGCGAGGGTTAGCGGACGTTCCACAACATCGAACTCGTCGTGAATTTCCCCGATCACCTGCTCCATGATGTCTTCCAGAGTGACGAGGCCCAGAATGCTGCCAAACTCGTCGACAACCATGGACATTCCGATGTGCCTGGTACGAAGATCCTGGAGCAGTTCGCTGGCAGGCTTTGTTTCCGGCACGATCAGCACTTCGCGCAGCACACGCCGCAAATCGAACGGAGGAGGCGGCAGATTTTCTTCCAGCCGTCGTTCGCGATCCAGCAAAATCCACAGCATATCTTTGATGTGAACGAAACCAAGAATGTGATCATGTGAACCGCGATACACGGGAATTCGCGAACGCTGCGAGGTGGCAAACACGCGCATGACCTCGTCCATGGTCGCTTCCACGGGAAGAGTGTGCATATCAGGCCGCGGCACCATGATCTCGCGCACCTGAACTTGCCCTAGTTCGATGGCGCTCACGATGAATTTTTCTTCGCCCGGCGCAATCAAACCACGTTCACGAGCCTGTTGGATCTGGATTTGCAATTCTTCGGTCGAGTGCGCCGCCCCGTGGCTTTGCGGCGAGGAAACTCCCATGGCTTTTACGATGACACTCGACATGCCATCGAGCAGGTCGATGGCCCAGCGAAAGGTGTGTAGAAACCACTGGAACGGCAGGGCAATGAGCAGAGCGACGCGTTCCGCCTTTGCGAGGCTCACGGTCTTTGGCACTAATTCGCCGAGCACAACGTGCATCGCGCTCAGTAGCGCGAATGCACATGCTAAAGCCACGGCATGGGCGACAAACGCGGTCCGCGTGCCCTGCGTCCCGTGCCAGATCTGCTGGAGTGCAGTAGCAAAGGTAGCTTCGCCGAGGGCACCGATGGCCAAGCTGCTCAAGGTGATTCCTACTTGCACGCCGGAAACGACGCGGTGGAGATCCGCCAGTAATCGTTCGACGACGCGCGCGCGGATGTCGCCCTTGGCTACAAGCTGGCGAACACGGGAAAGCCGCACAGCCACAAGAGAAAACTCCGCGGCGGCAAAAAAGCCATTCAGAGCGACAAGCGCGAGCACACCGATCAACCGCACGGCGAACATGGTTTCTCAGTTGTCCCCTAGCTGCATTGTATCAGCACGCGCTGGTTACTCGGGATGCGCGTTCCTTCCCTACGCACGCGTAATGGTGACAAAAATGTCTTCACCGCTCAGCGCCAGCTTAACGCCGCCGTTCTGCGCGCTGCTTTTCTCGAGCCGCTCCGCAAGCAGTTCGTTGCGAAGGAACGCCTCGTGCGCGGTGATCGCTTCCGAAATACGCGGCGAAGCGGTGTAACTGACGACGATGCGGTCGGAAATGTCGAGGTTCAGCGCCTTGCGCTGGTCCTGCAACATGCGGTTGAAGTCTCTCGCGAGGCCTTCCTGCAAAAGTTCGGGCGTCAGCGTTGTGTCCAGCGCGAGGAAGGTTCCCTGCTCCAGGCTGGACTTCAGATTTTCCGGGCCCTCAAAAAAAATGATGACTTCTTCAGGCGCAAGTTCGAACGTTTGCTCCGCTAGCTGAATCGGAAATGGGCCAGCCTTTAGCACTTCGCCCGGGTCCGCTTTTTCCAGAGCCTCTCCGATCGCCTTTAGATATCTGCCCGCTCGCGGGCCGATCTTCTTGGCATCCGGCTTGAGGCGAACCTTTACCAGCGTCTTTTCATCATCGATCAAGACGAGTTGCTTAAGATTGGTCTCTTCCAGAATCTGAGCGACGTAATCGGAGTTTTCCAGAACGCGCCGGTCCGCCGCATCCTTCGGGCGCACATAGAGCGTGCTTAGAGGCTGGCGAATTTTCACTTTGCTTTGCGTGCGCAGTCCCAGTGCCAGATTTTTGATCCGGATCACCGCTTCGATGCTGTGCTCCAGCGCTTCGTCAACCAAAGCAGGATCGACCTGAGGATACTTCGTCAAGTGAACAGACTCGGGAGCCGCGGGATCGACCGAGCGAACGAGGTTTTGGTAGATGTCTTCCGTCAGAAAAGGAAGCGATGGTGCCATGACGCGAGTAACGGTAATCAGCACGGAATAAAGAGTCTGATAGGCGTCCGTTTCGCTCTTCCAAAAGCGACGCCGCGAGCGCCGCAAATACCAGTTCGAGAACTCCTCGTCAAAGGTCTGAAAAGCTTCGATGAGTTTGTAATGCTCGAAATTCTGGAAGGCGTTGTTCGCCTCGGACACCAGACGCTGCAGTTTGCTCAATACCCAACGATCCAACTCATTGGTAACCGGAAGCGCCGCACCACCAGGCTTCCACCCGTCCGCTCCGGCGTACATCACGAAAAAGCTGTAACAATTCCAAAACGTGAGCAGCTTGCGGCGGGCATCGCCATCAATCGTCTGGCCCACGTTGCCGGTCGGGTGGAGATCGGGAAAGTTGAGATTCTGGGCCGTCTTCTGTTCCGTATAGATGTAGCGCATCACTTCGGCGCCGAGGGCTTCCGCCGCCTCATCGAACGCGATGGAGTTGCCCTTGGACTTGTGCATCTCCTCGCCGCGCGCATCGCGCACCAGCGCATGGCCCAGCAACGCTTTGAAGGGAGCGCGTCCATCGATCATCGCGCTCATCGCCAGCATGGAATAAAACCAGTTGCGGAATTGCCCCGGAAAACTCTCCAGGACTAAATCCGCGGGAAACCATTTCTCCCAATAAGCTTTGTCGGTCGAAAAGCGCATCGTGCTGAACGGAACAATTCCCGCATCCAGCCAGGGATTGCCCACATCCTCGATGCGCTGCGCCAAACCGCCGCACTTCTCGCAGCGAATCTTCACCGCGTCGATATAAGGCCGGTGCGGTGAATTCCCTTCGAACACTTCCCATCCTTCGACCGCTTTTTCTCTCAGCTCTTCTTTACTGCCGAGCACGACAAAGTTGCTGCACTCGCCACAAACCCAGATCGGCAGAGCGAGTCCCCAAAAGCGCTTCTTGGAGATCATCCAATCGTTCATATTGCGAAGCCAGTCCATCTCACGCGCTTCGCCTTCCGCAGGAATCCACTTGATGGTAGGCACGACGTTTTGGATGCGATCGCGCCAATCCATGCGAATGAACCACTCGTCGACCGGGCGGAACACAAGCTCTTCCTTGCAGCGCCAGCAGTGCGGATACACGTGGGGATATTTCTCGCGCGCCACAAGCATGCCGCTCGCTTTTAGCGCCGCAACAACGTCGTCCGCCACTTCGTTCGCATTGCGACTGGTGAATGGTCCGAAGCCCTCGATGAAAACCGAGCTATCGTCCAGCGGCGCGATGAAAGGGATACCGTTTTCCTTGCCAAGTTGCTGGTCTTCCGCGCCGCACCCTGGTGCGATATGGACAAGCCCAGTACCTTCGGCTTCGCTGATCTCTTTCCAACCAATCACGCGATGGGCTTCCGCGGCGCTCTTGCCGCCGCCCGTTTCGCCGTAAGGGAAAACGCCGCCAGGTGTTTTCTGGGCCGTAAGTTCGTCAAACGGTCCTTGATAGGTGAGGCCAAGCAAATCTTTGCCTGGAAGTTCTTCGACGACTTCGACGCCGCCGCTTCCCTTCAAAATCGTCCGGATCGAAGGCAGCTTGTGTGTCTCATGCTTCCCTTCCACCTGCAGATCCTGCACGCGATCGCGCTCGAAATTCCCTTTGGCCACGTAATAAAACCACTCGCCATGCTTGACCTTTAGGTAGGTCATCTCCGGATTCACAGCGACGGCCACGTTCGAGGTCAAAGTCCACGGCGTCGTCGTCCAAATCAAAAGAGCCGTTTTATCCTGCCCCCTGATCGGGAAACGCACAAAAACCGAAGTATGCGTTGTGATCTTCCGGCCTTCCGCCACTTCCATCTGCGAAAGTCCCGTCCCGCATCGCCCGCACCACGGCATCACGTCGTGCCCGCGGTAAATGAAACCTTCGGTATGGCATTTTTTTAGAAACGACCAAATGGTGTAGTTGTTCTCGTCCGAAAACGTGAAGTAACTTCCGCCATATTCCGCCGACCCAAGCTTCCGCACAATTTCGCTGGCTCGCGCCGTCTCCGTCTCACCGCTTGGCAGCTTCGCCGTCACCACGCGATCGCCGTCAGCCAGCGCGTCGCGCAAAGTGATCAAGACTTTGGGATCGTCCCAATCGCACCAATAGCCCAGCCGAATCGATTGCTCCGTCTGCCGCGCGGCAAACGTCAACACCCGTTCCTTGCACGCGCGCACAAACTTTTCAATCCCGAACTCGCGAATCTCGCGTTTCGTCTTGAGCCCCATGCTCTTCTCGACTTCCACTTCCACCCAAAGTCCCTGGCAGTCGAACCCGTTCTGATACCGCAGTTCGCAGCCGCGCATCGCGTTGTAGCGCTGGTACATGTCCTTCAGCGAGCGCCCCCAAGCGTGGTGTACGCCCATCGGATTATTCGCGGTAATCGGGCCATCCAGGAAGGACCATCGCGGACCGCCGGCATTCTTCTCGCGCAGCTTCTGAAAAATCCCGTTCTCTTCCCAGAAAAGCAAAATCTCGCGCTCCATCGCAGGAAAATCGGGCACTCGTGGCACTGGTTTGTACATGCTCATAGTTGTATCCAATTAGATTATCACAGGCTCCATGTCGGCCCGCTCCGTTACACCCGTCAGGACCCGTCAGGTTGCACCCTCCGACGGCGTCCACTAAACTCAAGTTTTACCCCCAGCGGCCTGGAGACTGCTTGCGAACCATCCTTCGGTATCTCATCTGGACAATTCTGATCCTTGGTCTCCTCGCAGGCGGCGTCTCCTGGTACTTCATCTACCGGCCCCTACCCCAACTCGACGGCTCCATTTCCCTGCCCGGCCTCCAAAAAGAAGTCACAGTCGAGCGGGACAACTGGGGAGTCCCACACGTTCGCGCCGCCTCCCTGGTGGACGCCGTCGAAGCGCAGGGGTACATCATGGCCCAGGACCGGCTCTGGCAACTCGATTTGATGCGCCGGGCCTCGCGCGGCCAGCTTTCGGAAATTGTGGGGCCGCTCGCGCTCAAGACCGACAGGCAATTCCGCACCTTCGGCTTCTCTCGCGCCGCGGAACGCGATTACGCCGCGATGGACAAAGACTCCCGCGCCCTGATGGAGGCCTACGCACGCGGCGTAAACGTCTTCATCGAGCAGCATCAAAATAACTTGCCTCTGGAATTTTCCCTGCTCAAGTACAAGCCCCAGCCCTGGCAGCCCACCGATTCCCTCGTAATCGCCGGCTACATGTACCAAACGCTGACCGACACCTGGGAGCGCGAACTGGATCGCTCCAAAGTGGAAGCCCGCGTCGATGCAGACCATTCCAAAGACTTATTTGCCGTGGATGCTCCGATGGATCACTTTGTCGTCGGCGATCCCGATGCCCCGAACGACGGCTCGCAAGCTTCACGCGTCGACCCTGACGACGAAGACGATGACGACGACATGCCCACAGACGATGTCCTGAAAGCTTCGGCCCGCCGCGCCGATAGTGTCCGCACACCGGAGACTTGCGCCGATCTTACTTCCGCACTTTGGCCCTCCGTTGCAGGCTACCTCGAAGAAACACAGAGCGATATTCGCAAAGGCCTAGGCAGCAACAACTGGGTCGTCAGCGGCGCGCATACTGCCACCGGCAAACCGCTTCTCGCCAACGACACGCATCTCGAACTATCCATTCCGCCGATCTGGTATGAGATCCATCTCAGTGCGCCAGGATTCAACGCCAAGGGATTCACGCTCCCCGGCGCACCGCTCATCGTGATCGGCCACAACGACCACATTGCCTGGGGCTTCACCAACAACGGCGCGGATGTGCAGGACCTGTACATCGAAAAGTTTAATCCCGCCGCACCCGACGAATATCAAGTGAACGGGAAATGGATGAAGGCGCAGATTTTTGACGAGGTAATCCATGTCAAAGGCCAAGCCGACGAGCATTTGAAAGTCGTCGTCACGCGGCACGGCCCGATCGTTCATCAAGAAGGCGACAAGCTGTACGCGCTGCGTTGGACCGCCCTCGAACCCGGCGGCCTCGGCAACACCTATAACTGGGTCCCCAAAGCCAATAACTGGCACGAATTCCGCGAAATCATGAAGAACGTTTGGGGCCCCGGACAAAATGCTGTTTACGCCGATGTGGACGGCAATATTGGCTACCTCATGGCCGCGCGCGTCCCCTTGCGAAAAAAGGGACACGGTGAAGTCCCGGTGCCCGGCGAGACCGACGAGTACGAGTGGACCGGCTACATTCCCTTCGAACAACTTCCCCAGGCGCTTAATCCCGACAGCGGCTTGATCGTTACCGCCAACGCGCGTGTCGTCGGTCCCAATTACAAGCCGTATCTCACCGACCGTTGGGAAGAGCCCTACCGCACTGCCCGCATCTACGATCTCCTGCACGATAAAACCGATCTCCGCCCCATCGACATGCTCAAAGTCGAAACCGACACTTACAGCTTTCCGCACGCTTTCCTGGCCGACCAAATGGCCGCCGCCGCAAAAAAAGTTCAGCCCAGAGACCCGCGCGCGCAAAAATTGGTCGTCGCTCTAAGAGACTGGAACGGAATCGCCGACGCCGATTCTTCACTCGTCTCATTTGTAGTGATGTCCCGCCGCGCCGCTTTGGATTTGCTCCTCGAGCCTTATCTTGGAAAAGACACGAACCTCTACAGCTGGCGTAGCACGGCGTTCCTCCAAAAAATCCTTACGGACCGCCCCGCAAAATGGCTCCCGCCAGCCTACAAAGATTACGACGAACTCCTCGCCGCAGCGGCCGACCGTGCCGTCTCCATACTTGTGGAACAAACAAAAAGCGAGCGCGTCAACGATTGGCAGTGGAAGGAGCTCGACACTCTCGAGATGCTTCATCCCATCGGCCGCGAAGGTTTCCTGAAGCGTCTGCTCAGCATTACCGGCAAACCGCAGTCCGGCACTGGCTACAGCGTCCGCGCGGCCACAAAACGCCATGGCCCTTCGATGCGCTTCATCGCCAACCTGGCCAATTGGGATGACTCGATCCTTCTGATCCCGGCCGGCGAGTCCGGCCAGGTCGGGAGCGGCCACTACACCGATCAATTCTCGTATTGGTACGAAGGCAAACCGATCGTTGCGCCGTTCAGCGATGCGGCTGAAGCAAAGGTTCGCAAACACACGCTGAAATTCACTCCATTCTGGTGATTCGAAGCGCTCCGATTCTAAAATGCCCGAACTCCCCGAAGTAGAAGCCGTCGCGCAAATTCTGCGTCCGTTGGTCGAGCGCCGTCGCATTCGCTGCGTTCACGTCCTGCACGCTATCGCCACAAAGCCCCAAGACCCTTCGCAAATCGCTCGCCTAGGGGAAGGTCAACTAATCCAATCCGTCGAGCGAAAAGGAAAGTACCTCTGGCTGCAACTCGGTCGCGGCATCGTCACACTACACTTCAAGCTCGATGGCAAGCTGCTTTGGTTTTCAAACGCCAAGAAGATGTTTGAAGTCGCCAATCAGAACGAAACAGGCGTCCACGTCGACGTTGCTTTCGAATTTAAAAATGGCGTGCTGGGCTTCGTCGACGGCCGCCACTTCGGTCGTGTCCTCGTCTACGAATCCTCGGAAACTTGCCCCGCACTTGCTAAATTGGGCGTAGACGCAGTCTCCCCCGACTTCACGCGAGCTCGTTTCATCGAAATGCTCGCCGCCTCACGTCGTCCCTTGAAAGAATTCCTCCTCGATCAATCCCGCGCCGCCGGGATCGGCAACATCTACTCCTGCGAATCTCTCTGGCACGCGAAGCTCGACCCGCGCCGCCGCGCAAACTCTCTGAAGGCCGCGGAAGCTCGCCGGCTCCACAAAGCGATTGTTTCTGTTCTCGCGCGTGCCTTAGAATGCTGTTTGCATCCGCCGCCCGATTTTTGCGATGCCAACTGGTGGTTTCAGGGCCTGGAAAAAATCCTTCGCGCCTACGACCGCGAAGGAAGACCATGCCGCCGCTGCGGAAATGAAATCGAACGCATCGCGCAGGGTGGCCGTTCCACTTACTTTTGTGCGCACTGCCAAAAATAAATCACAAGGACACAGGCCGACAGCGTGAATTCACCCGCACAAAAAAAACCCGAAACGCCTAAGAAGCCCGACTTTGAGCGCTCTCTCGCTCGTCTCGAAGAGGTCGTCCGCCGTCTCGAAAGCCCGCAACTGTCTCTCGACGATGCCATGAAACTCTTCGAAGAGGGCGTGGCTCTCTCGCGCGAATGCCAGAAGCAACTCGAGGAGGCCGAGGGCCGCGTAGAAATCCTTCTCAAAAAAGCAGACGGCAAACTCACTGCTGAACCCTTCGACCCCGAAGGCGAGAGCGAATCGTGATCCTGGCCACTTCCAGGACGAGCTCGCTCCTCCCGTGACAATGAAGCTCCCGCCTTTTTTTGAGGAAGACCGCGTTGAAGTCGATGCGTCCCTCGACCGCCTCATGCCCGCGGAAAGCGTCGCGCCTCCCTCCATTCACCAAGCCATGCGTTACAGCGTCTTCGCCGGCGGCAAACGCATCCGCCCCATTCTCTGCATCGAAACTGCCCGCATCTTCGATGCAAACGTTTCTCCCGCTCACTATCCCGCCTGTGCCATCGAATTTATCCACACCTACTCCCTCATCCACGACGATCTCCCCGCTCTCGATAACGACGATCTCCGCCGTGGCAAACCCACGTCCCACAAAAAATTCGGCGAAGCCGCCGCCATTCTTGCGGGCGACGCACTTTTAACGCTCGCGTTCGAAACCATCGCCGCCACACCTGTCGATGCCAATCGCCGGGTCGCCATGCTCTCAGAAATCTCCGCCGCTGCAGGAACCATCAACGGTATGGTCGGCGGCCAAATCGCCGACCTCGAAGCCGAACGAAAGCGCATTACACCGGAAATGCTCGAGTACATCCACAGGTCGAAAACCGCCGCTCTTATCCGTGCATCCATCACTTCCGGCGCCCTCTGTGCCGGCGCCTCTCCTGACGACGTCGCCCATCTCCGCAGCTTCGGCGATTCTCTCGGCCTCCTCTTTCAAGTCACCGACGACATTCTGGATGTCGAAGAAACCTCCGCCGCACTCGGGAAAACCGCAGGTAAAGACGCCGCCCAGCAAAAGGCCACTTACCCGGCCGTCCACGGCCTCGACCGCTCTCACCAAATCGCCAACGAACTAGCCGCGAACGCCATCGCCGCCCTCACGCCCTACGCCAGCCGCGCCTCCCGCCTCCGCCAAATCGCCGAGTACCTGGTCCAACGCCGCGCCTGACGCAGCCCGAACGCCATGAAATCCAAACAAGAGCGCAAACGCCTTGACCTCCTTCTCGTCGAGCGCGGCCTTGCCGATTCCCAACAAAAAGCCCAAGCCATGATCCTCGCCGGAGAAGTCCGGCTAGACGGCGTTCCCATGCAAAAAGCCGGAATGCCCGTCGCAAGCGATGCTCAAATCGATGTGAAAAGCCGCCAACTAAAATACGCGAGCCGCGGCGGACTAAAACTCGAGGGCGCCCTTCGAAGACTTCGCAATAAATCCGACCGGGCAAGTCTGCCTCGACGTCGGCAGCTCCACTGGCGGCTTCACGGATTGCTTGCTGCAGCATGGCGCAGCTCGCGTGTACGCCGTCGACGTGAACCTCGCCCAACTCGACTGGAAACTACAGCGAGATCCGCGTGTGATCGCCATCGAGCGCAATGCTCGCGAACTAAAGCCAGATGATATTCCCGAACCGTTGGACCTCGTCGTCGCGGACGTTTCCTTCATTTCCGTTTGCAAAATACTCGGCCCTGCCTCCGCGTCCGCCAAACCAGGCGCCACATTTCTCATTCTCATCAAACCCCAATTCGAATTGCCTCGCGCAGACGTCGCCGCTGGCGGGATCGTTACCGACGTTGACCTCCACGAAAAAGCCGTTACCAGCGTCCGAAAATGCGCCGAAACCGCGGGCCTAACGAACCTAAACGTCCTGCCTAGCCGCTTGACCGGCGCAGAAGGCAATCAAGAGTATTTTCTCCACGCTCGCAAAGGACTCCTGAAGTAGAATCCCAGACAATCATGCCGCCAACTCCGAGCTTCAAAACCATCGGCGTCATCTCTCGCCCCCGCCGCGCCAACCTCTCCGCCGTTGTCCCGAATCTCCTCCAATGGCTCGAAGCTCGAGGCCTCCGCGTAATCTTTGACGAGGAAACTGCGTCCGCCCTCCCCAAACCCAGCAAAGCTTTCACCCGCGATGAACTTGCCGACCAATCCGAAATCCTTCTGGTGCTGGGCGGCGACGGTACACTTCTGGCGGCCGCCCGCGTAGCCGCATCGCGCTGCATCCCGATTCTCCCCATCAACATGGGCAGTCTGGGCTTCTTGACAAGCTTCACGGTTGAAGAACTTTATCCCGCGTTGGAAGAGACCCTCGCTGGCCGCTCTTCCATGAGCGAGCGCGTCATGCTCCAGGTCGAACTGGTCCGCGCCGGCACCGTCCTGGATCGCCAGCACGTTCTAAACGACGCCGTCGTCAACAAAAGCGCCCTCGCCCGCATGATCGAACTGGAACTCTCGATTGACGGCGATTTCGTCTGCCGCTACCGCGCCGACGGCCTAGTCCTGGCCACACCCACCGGTTCCACTGCCTATTCCCTCTCGGCAGGTGGCCCTATTGTTCACCCCGCCGTGGAAGCCTTCGTCATCACGCCGATCTGTCCCCACACCTTGACCGATCGCCCCGTCGTTGTCCGCGATTCTTCTGTCATCGAGCTCAAGCTGGCCGGAAGCGCCGAATCCGTCTTCCTAACCCTCGACGGCCAGAAAGGCATCCCCATGCAGTCCGATGACCGCATACGCCTAACCCGCTCCCCCCAATGCCTAAAGCTGATCCAGCCGCCAAAGAAATCTTATTTCGAAATCCTCCGCAACAAACTCAAATGGGGCGAGGTGTAATTCCTGGCTTCCTAGGCGCATTCCCAATTTGAGAGTCTTTGGTGCGGCGGGATCTTGATCGGAAGGCGGGTCGGGCTATGCAGTATAGCTAGTAATCAGAGCCATCCGATGAACAAGCCTATAAAGCCATTCCGCTGGAGTTTGTTCTACGCTCGCACGATCGGTGGCTTCACCGTTGTGGTCATCTGCGCTGTTCGAGACGGTCTTCGACACGACACTGCAGGAGTAACTGCGGCACTCGTGGTTGGGATTGCAATGAGCGTGACCTGCTACTCTTGGGTTCGTGCCTAAGCAAGTGCCAGGTTCATATTCTCAATCGCCTCATCAATTTCCGCAGTGTTCTTGTAGCCGACGGTAACGCAATCTACGCCGGCGTTCTTGAAAGCGAATCTCATCGCGGCCTTGCGGTCCTCGCGGCTGAACGTACCCTCTCCCACGAGCTTCATGCTTATGACCCCCATCCCTGCTTTGTGTGTCTGCTGGACGTGCGTCACAACCTCAGGGACGTTGCCGAGTCCGTCGGTGTCGTAATCCTCGGCGTCCATTCGAACTCCTTTGTGATTCATACGGATCATAGCGACGTCGAGCCACTTGTTTCCGGGCACTTGACGCAAAGCCGGAAGCCCGTGAACCGACGCCCCATGGCTCACAATCGCCTTCTTCTCCTGCGCCTCCAGAATTCCATCCTGCCACTTACTCGTGTCCACCGGCCATGTCGCCGTGTGCTGCCAGTGCAGCAGCATGATGTCGAAGTATTCCGTATTTGCCAGTTTCCGCAGTTCATCGAATTTCTCCTGCGGATTCGAGTTGTGGTACGTCGTCACCTTCGACATGATCCGGTAGCTGTCCCGTGGAATCCCTTTCAGCGCCACTCCCAGCATCTTGTGCATCTCGCTGTAAGACTCGGCCGTCTCGAAGAAGCGAATGCCATTGTCGTAGGCATAGCGCACCAGCCTCGTAAACCCGTCTTGCCCCAAGTCCCGCTGCACCTGCCCGCTAAAACTGCCACAGCCAAACGCCAGGCGCGTCACCTTCACTCCGGATTTACCCAGCGTCACCCAATCCGTCGCACTCTGCCGCACTGCGCGCAGCGGGACGCCTCCCATAAAGGCAAGAGCTCCGGCGGCGAGTCCGGTTTTAAGGAATTCACGTCTAGTTGAGTGAGACACGGTTGCACCTCAGATCAAGCGAAGGATCCCGCGAGTATTGGACTGGAGATGCCGCTTCGGCAGCGGCCGCCTGCGTGTCCAAAGCATATGACCGGACAATCGTATTACGAAAATCGCAGATCCGGTATATCCAAATCTCTGTAGGCGCAAGCTGTCACAATTCTCTGGTGTCACCACCAGTGAGGAGCAACAGGCTTTTTTTTGTTCAAAGACTCGCCCGCCAATTTGTTATCCTGCGTCGCGTGAAACTTCCTTTCCTAATTGATACCGACACTGCTTCCGACGACGCCGTTGCTTTGATCATGGCGCTTCGCTCTCCCCACATTCAGGTTCTCGCCATCACCACCGTTGCGGGAAACGTGGAAATCCATCAAGCCAGCCGCAATGCGCTCTATACAGCGGAACTCTGTGATTCTAATGTCCCCGTGTTCCCCGGCGCGGAGCAACCACTGAAGCGCCCGCACATAAGCGCCTCCTGGTTTCACGGAAGCGATGGTCTCGGCGATCACGACTACCCAGCGCCACGTCGTGCTCCGGAGCGACAAAGCGCTCGCGATGCCATCATCGACACGATAGAGTCTCACCCAGGCCTGGTCCTCGTCACCCTCGGCCCGCTCACCAATATCGCGCTTGCCTTGCAGAAGAAGCCCGGCATCGCCGAGAACGTAAGCCGCTGCGTGGTCATGGGCGGCGCACCTTGCTGCGAGGGCAACGTGACTCCCGCGGCCGAATACAACATCTGGTGCGATCCCGAAGCGGCGCGCATCGTATTAAGAAGTGGCCTCCCTATCGAACTCGTCGGCTGGCATCTCTGCCGCGGCGAAGCCGTCCTCAGCCCAGCCGACATTAAGCAAGTGCTGAGCTTCGGCACACTCGTCGCCAAGTTTGCCATCGAGTGCAACAGCCGCGCGCAACAAGCTTTCTTCGAACAGTCCGGCGAACACGGGATATCTCTGCCAGACCCTGTTGCCATGGCGATTGCTTTGGACGCGTCGATCGTCACTTCCCAATCCAATCATTTTGTGGATGTTGAAACGGAGAGCGAACTCACCCGCGGCATGACCGTGGTTGACCGTCTAAACGTAGCGCATGACGAACGCAATCGCCGTGTCTGGGCCGAAAGCCTCGCCGGGGGACACAAAGCAAAAGTCTTCTGGACCATCGACAACGCACGTTGGAAGGAAGCCCTCTACGCCGCGCTGAGGTAAGCCTGCAGAGACCTCGGCTTCAGTGCTCAAGCCGCCGCATGTTTTAGGATTTCCGCCAAAGCACGCAAGCGTGTAGAATCCGCTGGACTTTTCGCCGTCGCCGCGCTCTTTTCCACCGACGGCGCCATATTCTTCAGCTTCGACAGCTTGCTCTTGCTCAGGTGTGAGGTCTCTGCGCTCTGGATAGCTTTCTGCAGAGACGTGATTTGATCAGCCGGCAATCCCTGTGAGCGTGACAACTGGTCCAGATACGCCTTCGCCACCACCAACTTCGCAGGCCACTCAATCCTTTGCTGGTTCTGCACATTCAGCTCAGACACTTGAATCGTCTTCGCCGCGTCGATTTCGTTCTGCGTCAGGAATTTGCTCGGCGTCAGTTCAAAAACATCCAGGCCGCGCGCAATCTCTGAAGCGTAAATGTATCCGTTGTACCAATACGCGGACCAGTCGCCTCCCAGCACGAGAATATTCGGATCAATCGGCCCGCGGTCGAAGTAACCGATTTCGAAAGGCTTTGCCGGATCAGTGAAATCCACTATCGAGACGCCGCCCTGATACCAGGCCTGCACTTCGATGTCGCGGCCAGGGATCGGAATCAGCGACCCATTATGCGCGACACAGTTCTCGGAATCGCCCTGCGCGGCTGGAAGCTTGTAATAGTTCGCGAAACTCAGTTTGTTGTCTTTCAACTGGAAAATCGCGTCTGCGCCCCACTTGTTCGGGTCGTTCGCACGGCACCTCGCGCCCAAGCCTCCGCCCCACTCGTCGGTAAACACGACTTTGCTCCCGTCATTCGAGAATGAAGCCGAGTGCCAGTACGAATAGTTTGGATCGTTGACCGCATCCACGCGCTTCGGATGCACTGGGTCCTTGATGTCCAGCAGAAGTCCGTTTCCGGAGCACGCACCCGCCGCTAACCCGATCGCCGAGTACACCGTAATGTCGTGGCACTGGTTGGTGTCCGCTGGCTTCTCAATGCCCTTCTTGCTGTGCGTGCCGCCGTTATTCAGGCCGTTCAGCGCACCCGTACGAGGGTCAATGAATACCCGGGGGCTGGAGACCACCTGGGCAGTCTGCGGTGCTGCCACGGGAACCTTGATCACGTCGATCCGAAACAGCGCCGTGTTCGGGTCCTTGTCCGGCGTTTCCCCAGAGCAGCCCGCCAATTCTTCCGGCTGGCGCACAAACGATGTTCCCGAGACGTAGATATAAACGTTCTGCTTGTCGTTCGGATCCGTCACCAGAGTATGCGTATGCGATCCGCGGCACGTCTGCACCGCCGCGACTTGCTTCGGACTCTTGATGTCGGAAATGTCGAAGATCCTCACGCCGCGGAAGCGGTCCTTTTGCGCAGCCGGCAAATGGCGCTTCTTCTCTTTTTCGGCGCCTGCAGGTGGCGGAGGCTCCGGCGGAAACCCTTGCTCGCCACAGTCCAGCCGGCCATTCGGCATCTCTACCGACATGAACAACAAGTTTTTGTACACCGATACGTCACCCTGCCCGCCTGGGCAAACCAGCGAAGTCAGCAGCGTGGCATTCGCCGGATGAGAGATGTCAAAAATATTCACGCCATAGAAATTCCCCTGGAACAGGTAATTGCCCGCGAACGCCAAATCCGAATTCGAGAATGCGAGCTGTGCAATCACCAACTGCATCGGCTTTGGCATTTTCGAGGTGTCGCCCACTCCGAGTTGGGCAAACACTTTTTGCACCCTCGGACTGTCGGCATCCGTGGACCCGAGCTGAAACGCGTCAGGCTTCTTGATAAGCAGGAGGTGCTTCATGCCCATCGCGGCTTCGCCCGCGTCATATAGTCCTGGCGTCAGCTTGGCGCGTGGATCATTCGCATCCGACCCCGTCATCCCCGGCGGTAGTGCCGGCGCCGGTTGCGGCGCAAAAGGGTTTCCGTCGTCGTCACCGTCCTCTTCCGCAGGTTTCTGCGCGGGGGCCGCCGCATCAGGCTTCTGCGCCTGTGCCGGTGGCGGCGTTGCAGGCGCCTGCGCCGGCATTCGGCCCACCCCAAAACCTAAGAAAATCGCGGCCACTGCCACTCGAAAAGCAACACTGGGAATCCGGTTCATCGTTTCTCCTCTGAAGGTTTTCTCTCCAACATGCCCTGCATAATTCTGATCTCCGCACGTTGCCCGCTGTCCACATCTGTCGCAAAGTTGAACATTTCGGCATCCTGTCCAGCGCCCGCCGTGTCGAACAAGTCTTTCACCATAGTCAGCGCGCCATTGTGATGTTGAATCATCCCGGCCAAAAACAACTTGTCGAATTCGGCGCCCTTCGCCTTCCGCAACGTTTCCATCTGCTCCGGCGTAAGCATCCCAGGCATCAGCGGCATCGCTTCGTGCGACATATCCATCCCCGGCATTCCTGGCATCGCCATCGAGCGCGATTCGCCTCGTGCCGCCAGCCACCGCTTCATAAACTTAATTTCGTCAGACTGCGAGCTGCTGATTCGCGCTCCCAGCAAACGCAACTCTTTGTTCTCGGTGTGCGACGCAATCAGCGCGGTCATCTCCACCGCTTGCGCATGATGCATGATCATGCCCTGCATGAACTCCACGTCCGCTTGTGACCGCGGTGGCAGGGTGCCCTTCGTCGATGGCGGCAGCGTCTTGCTCGGCTGACCCGGCGCTCCCGGCTGCACGACGACAGGCCTCGCCGAATCCGTCTGCTCTGCAAATACAATCGAGGGAAGGAAAACAGGGATGGCGCTGGCGGCGAGCAGCATGCCACACAGCATCTTGCGCCTGCGCGGTTCGATCCGCTTCGATGGCAAACGTAAAGCGATCCCCGCCTGCCAATACAGATTCGACAAAGATCCAAGCCGGGTGGAATAAGTGTGAGTTACGATTTGTGGCTTTCTCCAGGCCCGCTGCGTTCCCGTAGAACGCGACAGGCTCCCAAGAAACCGCGCCAATAATCACGCTGAAGCCGCAGCATAGACTAAAAGTGCGGACGATAGCAACGCTTGGCGAGGATGCTCAGTGACGTCATTGGAAATGACGCCGCAATTTCCGTGCGGTATTCCACTTAATCTACTCTCGCTGTGATCACGAATTGGGCCTGCTCGCTGGAGCAGGCCTCCATACCGAGAAGACGCGACCAACAAAACTACTGGTCCCGCGAAGCCTTCGGTTTATATGGGTAACCCCAAGCCTTTGGTGCGTGAGCGGTTCGATATTCCTCCAGGTCTGTCTCGCTGATCCGGTAGTGTGCGTGTGGAGGATGATTTCCGAAAGCAGCCAGTTCATGATGTAGCCTAAGCGAGCAAATCTCCGGAGCGTCTTGAAAGCGCACACGCCTGGCTCCGAAGGCCTCGTTCCCGATCGCCAGGGTGTATTCACTGGTTTCGGCCAGGGCTCTCCGCACAATAAAGGTATATTCGCGCTCGCGTGCTTTCGCTTCAAAGCCAACGTACTGGACGTTTACGTTCTCAGTCATTGGGGCCTCCTCGTTCCAACAAGCAGACTTTCCTGCGAGATTCCATGCGCTCGTAGTCTCGCAACCGGTTCGTTCTGTTTTAAATTTCCTCAGTCGAATGTTGCTGCGAGTCCGGCGAAATCTAGAGCAACTCCCTCGTCGAAAGAGGGACCGGACAGACCAAACACCTCAGCTCGAAACCGAGGTGCTCAAACCGTCCCTGGGATGTTGTCACCCAATGCCGATAGGTCCAGGGCGGATTGTGTCGCACATGCTGCTGATGCCCGCACTCCAATTCAGCAATCCAATCGCAGCATTCATCCAAACGATAATCAACGATCTTTCGAGGTATGCCTTCGGTTGGGAAGTTCAATATGTCGCCAGCTTCCATTCTACGCTCTTTCTTCTCGGCGTGCCGAATCACCTATAGAAACCTTGGCGGCGCAATCATGTGCCATTAGCGACAGACAGCGGGAGGTAGGAGGCGTAAGATGAAGAGGTACTGAACAACGAGGCAACCAATGCTAGACCTATGGTGGGCGGCACCGCTAACCGACGAACATGCAGAAAATGTTCTACGTTCCTTCAATCCGAATGCGGACGCAGTCGACATCTCCTCGACCCTCGAACGGTGCAAGAAAGAGGCCGCGAGATTCGGCCTGTGCCTTAACGAATTCTTTCTTCGAAATGGCCCGCAAGCGGCAAATGACGCTCGCGCTGCTTGGTCAGAGATCGTGACGAACAATCCTTGCGCTGATCCGAATGTGAACTACAAACTTGACACGAAGTCGTTTGATTTGCTCACGTCTGATGTCCGCGCCGCTTGCTTGAAGCAATTGTTTTCATTCGCCCGTATGATGCACGGGAGCGGACGTGTTTTGAGAATCGCGCCAATAGTTCCCGCTGGGTAGCGGCTTGTCTCCGGTGTCTCCACTCGAAAGCGCTCTGACCTGGATTCACTCCTCCCTGAAATCGACGCTTCCGTTCTGATCAAACTGTCGGACGTCACTAAAACCGCCAAGAATGTGGCCGTTCGCCGTCCCTAGAAACTGGCTACAGCCGCGGTTTCGCTCGAACACGTTTCAAATATTGGCAGCAGCCGGGCAATTTCCAACGCTCGCGTTAAATTCGGGCCGAGATTACAAAGCTTGATGCCGCCGCCTTTGGCTTTTATCTTTCGATGCATTTCGATGAGTGCTCCTAGGCCTGCGCTGTCAACCTGATGGACTTGCTCCAGGTTAATGACAATCCGTGTTGCGCCAGATTCCAGGAGATTGTCGATCGTTGTTCGCAGCCCGTTGCTCTCTTCCCCGAGCACAAGCCGCCCTTTGAGCGCCAGAAGGTAGATTCCATTTACCTCACGCTGCGTTATTTCCAAAGGCATCGTTATCCTCCCCAAGGGCCGTCATGCGATTCGCGAATCCACCCATAATAGCCTCCAGACTCCCCATACCAAAGCCTTGTCAACGCTCCCTCGATCGTTTTGAATGCATTGGCGTCGAACGAGCCGCCTTACTATGCGGCTATTTTTTGCCCGCTCGATCACCCCGTGATTGTCATCCCGCGTAAAGCGAGGGATCTGCTTCCACGGTTTTTTTTCTCCGTAATCGCATCATCGAATTTCGGAACCTGACGGCTCCCCACTGGTAAAAGTAACAGTTTCTTGCTGCCGGTCGTGAGAGTTATGTATTTAGGCTCAAGATTTGCGAGGAACAAATGAAGAGATTCAATTTAGTGATCGCCTTCGTCAGCGTATGTTTCATACTGGCCCTGAGTGTGCGGATCGTTCATTCGCAGGGGAAAGCCTCACCGGCCACGGTGCAGGTCCACCTTGTTATCACGGACCAGGCGTTTAACGACAGTAGTGAGGTTGCCGCTCTGCGTCCAGAGAACATACAGGCAAAAGTAGGCAAAGACGCTGCCAAGATTGAACAATTAATTCCCGCCCGGGATGACAACGCCGCATTACAACTGATGGTGCTGATTGACGATACTTGTGAGGCCTCGTCCCTCGGCAACAACCTTTCCGATCTGCGAGAGTTCATCAATGCTCAACCGCCGTCTACTATGGTCGGCGTCGCCTATATGTCCAACGCGACCATCCAAATCACACAGAATCTTACGGTCGATCATGCCCTGGCGTCCAAGGCTCTGCGCCTTCCTCGGGGTATTTCGTCCGCCATGGACAGCCCCTATCTTTCGCTCGTTAGCTTGGTGAAGAGCTGGCCTCAACAGAAACTCCGGCGCGAGGTTCTGATGATCTCGGACGGCATCGATCGGCTCCGCGGCGACACAACCTCTTCCAGCTCATTTTCTCCTGCCGGCACAAGGGGCGGTGCCAACACAATGGCTGGTCCCAGCACAATGCCCACTATTAGCTCGGACGCGGACACCGCGAGTAACGCCAGCCAAAGATACGGCGTCATCGTGCATTCCATCTATGCGACTGGCGTCGGACGGCTTGGCCGAAACGCCTGGGAAGCCCAGCTCGGGCAATCAGGCATCGCCAAGATCACGGACGAGACCGGCGGTGAGTACTTCGCTCTGGGGACACAAAACGCCGTAAGTTTCAAGCCCTACCTGGACCGTCTCCAAAAGATTTTTGACAACCAATACTTCCTTGTATTGCAGGTAACGCCCCGGAAGAAAGAAGGGTTGCAACGAGTCCGGATCTCCACAGAAGTGGCGAACGCCGATATCGCGTCGCCGAATAACGTGTGGGTCCCTGCTGCTGGAGGATAGTTACAACTTCAATCGCTTAAAGCTCGCCATAACCCTGCGTAACTCCTAATGAATGGAACCGGCTGCGCGAGATTCTGCACTGCCTTAACGCCTGGCCCGGAAGCACTAGGGTGACGACAAACGGGCTTGTATGCGTGAGGTCTTCCTCCCGTATAACCTTTGTGTCCGATTAGTTTCTCATTTCACCTAGTCGGCCTTCTCAGTGGACGTAGCTCTTAAAGTCTCCAGCTCCTTGAGCAAGTTCTCCCATTCCTTCGGGTTTTTCTTGGTCGCAAATGGCTTCCCGAGGTCAGCATAAAAATCGAGTATATTTTGCCGCAAAGCGTCCGACGCCTTTTTGTCGTTCATTCTGTCCAACAACTCTGCGTACGATTTGTCCGTGAGTCGATAGGTGCCCGGTTCGGTCTTTTCCCCAGTATCAAAGTTGTCGTTTGGCAATTGCAGTCTATCCTGCCGTTGTGCAAGCAGCAGCTGTCGAAAGTGATCCAATGCCTCGTTGAAGCTGTGCATATACAATTGTTCGACGGCTGGAGTAGGCGGATGAAACCCGAGAGCGCTGAGCGGACCTACTTTCGGCAATAGGCGCAAGAAGAAGGCCTTCAGCCGAGCAAAGAAGCCCGGTGTCTCATAGACCCCTCCCCAATCTTTGCGGTATCCTGAGCTCGAAATGTTGTAGACGAATTTCTTTCGTGTCTCGCTGGGGTCGCTGTTTTGGATCTGTCCTCGTTTGAGATGCCATGCCACTTTGGTCGTCCGAGGAATAACCGTCGACACGGCATGACGATAGCTCCCGATGGCAAGATCGACGCTCTTAAAGACGCTGGACATTTCGATCGAATAGGTCCTTAAGAAGGCTCTTTCCAGTACTGCCTTGGAAACCTCGAAGCCGATAAAGTCGTGGTAGGCCTTTGGAGCGTAGTTTCCCTCCGCCACCTGGTCGACATCGAAAGCAAACTCTACCTGCCCGTGTGCAGTCGAGTTGTCCTCATAGGTGATGACTGGGCCATATTTCTTTGCCAGCTTGGGATACATCATCGCAACCGAGAGGTTGGTTGCGAGAGGGTGACCCGAGGTGTCCGCAGCGTAATGCGCCAGAGCACCCAGGGCGAACGCATATTCATTCAGATCTCTGGACTCCTCAATGAGCGCGATAATGAAATCGCCGCTCCGGACATAGTGTGTGAGGTCGCTGAAGAATCGGCTGCCAAACGGGTAATACCCCATGTCCTGGATAATCGCGCCGCCATAGACATAGGCGTGGGCCTTTAAAAGTTCTTCCGGGGTCGCATTGGGAAAGCGCTTCTGGAGAAGAGGTACGATGCTGTCCTTCCAGGCGGCGTCGATAATAGCTTCGTGGGTTAAAACTGAGTAAGCGGCACAATCAGGGGCAAGCCATGTCCCAAGGCATACGACCAAAACCAACGACAAGCACCGACGCGCAGACCAGAGGACTAGCGTAGTTTCGGTTTTTATAATTTTATGTTTGTGGTGTTCCAATTGGTTGAGCCTATTTCTTCACTCGCCGTTGTCCGGTTTATCGTAGATGTGCAGTAATACTTCGCTCGTCCGGCTTGCGCGATTATCCGGCGCTACTCAAGTCTCTGGGCAGGTCATTTTCCCGTTCATACCGATGATTCCATTGGGGAGACAAAAATGTGCCCCGCGAGGGCCTCTCCGATCGCAACCAAAAGATCTGTGCCAATTCGAAGCTTTGTAACATAGGCAAGCGCGCCCGTCTTAAGAGCGGCTTGGACGAAATCAGGGTCAGCATGTGCCGTCAAGAATACGATCTTCGAGGAACCGGATTCCTTCAGTCGATTGGCTGCCTCTATCCCGTCGAGTTTCGGCATCGAAATGTCTGTGACAATGACATCCGGGTGCAGGTTCCCGGCAGCTTCGACCAGGGATTCACCGTCCTCCACACACCCCACAACATCGAAGGTTGGTTCCAAGAGACCTCGGGTTAACTCCAAAAGCTCCCGATGGTCATCGGCCAGGAGTATTCGCATTTTCCGCAAATTGACCAACCCGCTGAGCGCGGGGCGCCAGGTAAGCTCCTTCGTTTCCATGGTAAGCTCCATGGTTGGAGGCTGAGGGACCAACTTCTAATAGACCTGGCAAGACGCGTCCAATCTAAGTTTGTGCCGTGGATGGACTGCCGAACACTGTCAGAAAATACAGGGGCTCTGGCCGATTGACAGTGGCTCTTGCTGCTGCTTTGGCTGAGTTTGACCTTGCTCTGGAATCTCTGCCAGTTGGTGAGCTTGGCCTCTTGCGCGTCGTAAACCCGCGCTGATAGGCTTAGAACTTCTGGCTATTCTCTTTGGAGGCGCAATGGCGTGTAAGAAGTGTGCTTCCGAGAAGCAGCAATACTTCTCGGGAGAATTGTCGGTCGCATTTCTCGCTATTGAAAAAGTCAAACAATCTCCCGTCTACGTCGTCCAGAAGATCCTGGTCTGCTTGGATTGTGGGTATACCGAGCTAATCGTTCCTACCGCCGAACTAGACCAGCTCAGAAAAGGTATGTAGCCACTCCGCTCTACGCGCGCGCAGTTTTCCACGCACCAAGGTTGCACCTCCTACGAACCTAATCGTGTTTATGTCCTTGATAAGTCGTGCAAATCGTTTAGGGGGCGATTGCACCTGCCCGGTTTGGGCGGTTATCACGCACCACCGGCCGCGCCTAATGCGGCGTAGCGCCTTCGATGGGAGCCACCCCTGGCTGTACGCCCCCCTGATTAGGTCCAAGGTTTACCCGTGCTCCCGACTGGATTAGCTGAGTTTCGCCGGGACCCTGGAAAAACGTGAATCCCGGGCGATCCTTCCATGCCTGTGGTCCACCCAGCCTAACCCAACTTCCACACTTTTCGGGGACTGATGCAGTGTTTTCTATAACTTACGATTTTTTTCGTCACTACAAGCCTTCTGCTGCCAAGTCTTAATGGGTTGCATGACCTCGGCGGGAATGCGTAGGGTTGCGTAGATTTGGCGGTGCTCCGGTTCCGGGATGGTGGCCTTGCGGATTTTCAGTACGCGGCCGAGTGGGTCTTCAGCCAGAACGATCGAGATGACTTGATGCGTGCGGAGTTGATCACGAATGGTCCACCACGAGGTGTGCAGGCCGGCCTGCAGGAAGCGGTGCTCGATGGCCACCAGCAGATGGTAGGCCAGGACACAGAGAAAAATATGGGTCTGCGTCCGATCCTGGAGATGATGAAAAATCGGCCGCTCCATCAGCGGGCTCTTGAGGTCGCGGAAGGCATCTTCCACGCGCGTCAGCAGGATATAAGTGCGCCAGATTTCATCCGCCATCAGATCCTGCCGATCCGTTTTGAGAACATAGCTTCCGTCCAGTTTCTTGGCGATCGCCTTTTGATCGGCGAGTTCGTTCCAGGAAAGATTCTGGTGGGCGGCGTCATAGGAGATCTCGTAATAACGCACCACGCGCGGATAGCGCTCCAGCAATCGACCGATCGATCGCTGGATTTTGTTTTCCTCTTTCAACCGACCCTGGACCACACGTTGCTGAAGCTTCCTTAGATCGACGATCAGTTTGGCTTCCTGCTTTTCGCGAATCGCGCGGTCCTTTTCTTCGCGGCCTTCGCTGCGGCAGAGAATGTAAACGACGTCGCCCTTCTGCTGGCGTTTGATTTCCACTCGGCTCTTCTTCTGAAAGGGATTGCGTGGTGAAGGTACCCGGCGGACTTCTTCCCAGCCATGGTCGTTCTCCAACTCATCGAACCATTGGTTTCTCTCCGATTGCCGTCCCGCGACCAGGTAATGCAGCCCGCGATCGCGGATTTGTTTCAGGTTTTCCTCAAAGGCCATACCTCGGTCCACGATCACGGTCGCGCCCGGCCGCTTGCCCATCCGCTTTTCCAGGACATCCAGCATCTGGTCCAGACTGCACCGATCTTGCATATTGCCGTCGAAGATTTCGTGGGCTTTGGGGAACCCATCGCGATCCAGGACCAATCCCACCACGACTTGTTTGCAATCCGGACGCTGGTCCCGCGAGTATCCTCGCTTCGCTTGCGGGTTGTCTTGGGCCTGACCTTCGAAATACGTCGAGGTCAAGTCATACAGATAAACGGTGTCGTCCAGGTTGAACAGCGTCTTTTCCTTCTCCGCCAGCGCACGCTCGATGGCTTCACGGTTGGGATGGAGTCGGTCCAGATTGCGGTAGAGCGCCTCGTCCTCCAGTTGGGAGAAATCTTCCTCCAAGATGTCTCCCAAGGCCGTGCGACGAATCCAATCCGGCATGGCATGCTCGGAAGAAGGAGAAATCAACCGGTTCAGCGTCATCACCTCTGTCAAGAGGCATGCGCGATCAGAAAGTCCGGCGCTCTGCAAAATGGAATGCACCCCCAGTTGGCGCCAGAGCTGGTGTCCGACATGCACGGGGCCGGCCTCACGCGCTTGCTGCACATCGATCTGGTCGATCACGACGGTGACGGTTGATCCGGACTGGTCTTCCTCGGATGTGGCGCTGCTTTTTCTCTGGCGCGCTTTCTCCAGCCACGGTTGCACTCCGCTGGAAGACTCAGGGAGGGAGGCTTGTCCGCGCAAGGAGGACTGCAGTTTGTGCGCCAATCCCAACCAATCTTTCACGGGCGCTGGTTCCAGGCTTCCTAAAGAACAGATGGTGCGCTGACGCGGGCCTTTCGGCGTTTGGACGGATTCGACCAGCAGATAATTTGTGTAGATTTTGCCTTTGTAGGATCGCGTCGATTTTCGGAGGTACATTGGCCACTACATATAGCAGTCGACACGGTAAAGTCAAGAAGAATCCTAGTCACTTTAGTCACTATTTAGGCCACTGCCAAAAGACCGCTGTGCAAACAAACGGGTTTGCGCAAGCGAATCCACGGTTTTCCCCAAAATCACGCCGACTGCCGTGGAAGTTGGGCTAATCCCGTGCTGCAAGGTCACGTCGTGTATTCTCGTCACCAGCGCTTCGTACTCCTTGTCGCCCTGCCGGTGCCCGGAAAAATTGCCCAGGTCGGTACTCGCGGCGAAAATTACGTCGATCCCGGGAACGGACGCAATCTTCTCGGCGTTTTCCACGCCGATCGGCGTTTCAATCATGATCACCACGACCATATTTTCATTTGCCGTCTGTCGGTAGTCGCTTCCCCACAACGCTCCGTACTGCCCGTTGCCTTGGCTGCGCCTCCCCTCAGGCGGATACTTGGACCACTTCACCGCAGCCTGCGCCTTCTCCACCGTGTCGACCGTCGGAACGATAATCCCCACAGCTCCTATGTCCGTCGCTTTCTGGATATCGCTCTCCGTGGCGTCCGGCACGCGAATAAAAGGCATCGCCGAAGCTCCCCTGCACGCCCAAATCATTCTGGCCACGTCCTCAAACGTAAGCGGGCTGTGTTGCATCTCGATCCACAGGAAATCGTAACCGGCGTTCGCCATGGCGCAGTAAATATTCGGGTCAGGAGAAAAGACCGTAGCACCGACAATCGGCTTGCCTTCCCTGAGTTTCTGCTTGGCCGTGTTATAAAGTCGCGCGGGCGCCTTTTGTCCTGGCGTCTGCGCTTTCCCAGCCGCTATCCAGCAAAAGGCAACACAAACCATAGTGAACAAGACGACTTGCTTTGCCCTCATCACGTTCTCCTTAACAGAGCATCATTTCAGGCTTCGTAACAAATTCATACTCCGCAAGCAATTCATGCGTGCCGCCGCATCTCTGATGACTCGCCATTTTTACACGTACTGAAATCTCTTGCTAGACTGTCCTCAATATGGACACCGTTCGCGCCGCCTTTGACGAAGTGTATGTCTACTCCATGGGCCGCCCCGGGTTCATCCTGCAGCACGTCGTAGACGCCTTCGCCGTGCAAACCTTCAACAACGAAAGCAAGCCGATCGCCCTTGTGTTCGGGTTGATTGGCCTTTATCTCCACGTTGAAAAACAATTCTCGGGCCGCCAAGTCCAGAAAGTGCACATGCAACTTGGGCGCGCAAAACGAGAATGGCCGCCTATCCACCTGCCCGAGGACCGGGGCGCCATCACCGTCGCCGATGTGCTGGCAGCATCTGCCGGACCTGAGCGCGACCTGGCGATCGAAAATTGGTGCAGATCCGTGTGGTCTGCCTTCAGCGCCAATCGCCAAACCATAATCGCGCTCTTGCGCGAATTACCGCCCGGTTAATCAGGCATGTGACTTTGCTTCAAATGCCGCCAGATTTCGCGGTTTGCCCCTCGATGAATGGTCAGCCTCCAAAGTTCTTGATCCAGCGCAATGGCCTGTAACTTTTGACAGTTGGGTTCGGCGCCCACTTGATGGCAGCGTGATAAGATGGATGAGTCTTGTCGCCATGTTCATGTAGGTGGAGGGTTTTCATGAGATTAGCTGTCCTATGCCTCTTAGCATCGGCCGTGTTCCCGTCACTAAGCCGTGCGCAGGCTCCTGTTTTTGAGGTTACGGCTGTAGATAGCACGATAAAGTTCGACGTGAAGGCATCAGTGGCTATCGTCGGCAAGTTCGAGAAGTGGGACGCCTCCTTAACAATGACGTCGCCTGAACTCTCTACAGCGGTTTTGGACATAAAAATTCAGGCTGCCACCGTAAACACCGGTAGTGGAATGAAGGATGGTAAGCTGAAAAGCAAAGATTTCTTCGATGTCCAGGACAATCCTTTGATCACGTTTCACTCAACGAAGGTCGAACAGACTGGTCCCGATACGGTCGTATTCGACGGCGACTTTACCATCCGCGGGGTAACGAAACAGGAGAAGCTGACGTTTGCGATCGAGGGTAAGGGGACAGGCGCAGGAACGATCAAAGGGACAATGGCCTTCGACCGTAAAGACTACGGTATGAACAAAGGAATTCCGCTTGTCAAAATTGCTGACCGTGTCGAGGTCACCGTCGACATCACGGCGAAACGAGTCAGCGGGCCTCCGGTGGTCTTTAAGCAATAGCGAGTTCGGAGCCAAAATTCTCGTCCTGGCAAGTCGCGATTAGGCGGGTAACCGGACACTGAGGATCGGGCCGACTTCTCCGGTAACGGCTGCCAGCTCAGCCGGTCGATGCGACATCATCCAATCAGTTGATCCGACGGCACTTCCCGGTGGAGAACGGATTTGTCCGCCGGTAGCCAATAAGACCCTAGCCCGGACGGGGTTGTCTTTGCATCAAGGGTCGCAACGGGCTCTTGGCTGTTGAAGCCCCCTGTAAGCAAGTTTGGGTTAGTGTTGCATCGACCTGTTGAGCTCGCAGGGATAACGGGACAAGTCCAGTCCTAGCACTCTACATCTCCGGTACCGTTTGAGCGCTGAGCATTTGGATCGCTCCAAGGCCAACAGAATACGCAACGCTACGTGCGCCAAACAATCCTTCGACATCTTCGGGCAGGATGACTCCCAGCAGCGCGTTGAAATCCTAGTCTGCCCTAGTGCCACTGACGAACGACTTTCCCGAGAGGACGGCTTCCACTGCTGCTAGCAGCTCGACAGCACTTGCCTTCACAACGTAGCTCCGTGCGCTCATCCTAGCGGCCTGCGCCACCTCAGCAGAATACTCTTGAGTTAAGAAGATGATTTTAGATTCCAGCCCAAGTTTGCGCATTTGTCGAGCGGCCTCCATGCCATTCAGCCTTGGGAGATGGATGTCGAGGAGAATCAAATCGGGCTTCAGTTCACGCGCTTTCTGAACAGCTTCTAGGCCATCCGATGCTTCGCCGACGACCTGCAATTCCGGTTTTTCGCGGAAGAGGGAATAAGCAAAACGGCGCCAAGGTTCGAAGTCATCCGCTACGAGAATACGGACTGGCGATGGTTGCAAACAGCCTCCTCGTGTTCAAGCTTCAGAATCGAAGCCACTGACCAGCGGTGCTAAGCTAAACTGTGGAGGTTACTAGCTCGGAGTGGTTCCGTCGTTGCTCGAAAACAACTTCGTACTTGCTCAAGGGCAATCACATTGGGGCCACACGTCACCGGCTTCGGGACCTAACGAAGAAATGAAATTGGTAATCTGGAGCCGGTCGAGCGTGGGAGCAAAAGTACTACTGGAGATTCCTGCGACAATAGCCTATCTGTAGGAAGTTGCGCATGCTTGGACGGACGGGACAGCCGGGACGTTCACTCTTCTCGCCACGTGAAAGAAGACCGATCATTTCCGACAGCCGCAAGCCAGAGTCAAAATCGAGCATCGTGTGGACGGAGGCATCATGCAAGGCTGGATGCTGTAAGCCGTGAGCTATTTTTCTCTTTCGCCGCTAACTCCTTTAGAATCCGCACTTCCAAAAACGCGCCTGTAAGTCTTTTGGAATGAACACTTCCAAAACACAGGACTTAAAACCCTTTAGAATGAACACTTACAAAAAAAGAGGGGAGGGGTCTCGCGCCTCCCGACCGGTCAGTCGCCAAGCATCAAGAGCGGGACCGCCGCGCCGGCCCAAGCGCATCCGTCCGTAGCAGATCGTCCTGCGTCTCACGTCGCCGTATTAGTGTGCCGCGCTTTCCATCGATCAGCACTTCGCTCGGTCGCGTCCGCGCATTGTAGTTGGAAGCTTGCGTCATTCCATAGGCCCCGGCGACCCAAATCGCCAGTACGTCTCCTGGCTTCACTTCGCCGAGCGGCCAATTGTGGAGTAAACAATCTCCCGTCTCGCAGACCGGGCCGACAATGTCCACGCGCTCCGCGGGAATTTTTTTACCGCCCGCGACTCGCTCAATGCGAGTAATAGGATGGACCGCGCCATACAGCGCCGGCCGCAGCAAATCATTCATTGCCGCATCGGCGACGACAAACGTCTTCCCCCTGTTCCGTTTGGTGTAAATCACGCGCGTCAGCAACACGCCGGAAGCCGCGATGATCGAGCGTCCAGGCTCAAGAAGGAGGTGCAACCCCAGTGGCCGTACGAGCCCAGCAACCATTCGCGCATACGCAACGCGCGACGAGTTTTTTTCCGTTGTGTAGCGCACGCCCAGCCCGCCGCCCAAATCGAGATACTCCAAATCGATCCCGGCACGCCGCAATTCGCCGACATATCCCGCAATCCGCCGAAACGCGCGGCGAAACGGCGCCAGCGAAACGATCTGCGAACCGATGTGCGCGCTGATTCCCTTCCACTGCAAATACTTGGAATCCCTGTGCGCAAGATAAAGCCGCCTCGCCGCAGGCCAATCCAGTCCGAACTTGTGTGTGTGGCTTCCTGTAGCAATGTGCGGATGTCCGCCCGCCGCCACATCCGGATTCACGCGAATCGCCACGGAAGGAATTTTTCCGCCGCGCGCCGCATTTCGTTCCGATTCTTCGAGCAAAACTTCCAGCTCCGCCTCGGACTCGACATTGAAAAGGAGAATTCCCTCACTGCCTCTTTTGCCGCGCCCGGCGCTCCCGCTCGGCGAATACTGCAGCGCAGCGCGTATCTCCTCGCACGTCTTGCCAACACCGGAAAATACAATCCGGTCGCCGCGCACTCCGAGATGCCCCAAATGCTCCAGCTCGCCGCCAGAAACGATGTCAAAACCGCTTCCCATTTTCGCGAGACGTTGCAAGATGGACAGATTTCCGTTGGACTTTACGGCGAAACAAATCGTGTACGGAATCTTGCTCAGGCCGCGATCGAACTCTTCATAAGCATCCGCAAAAGCCGCGCGGCTATACACATAGGCAGGCGTGCCAAAAGATTCCGCCGCCGCAACCAAATCGACGCCCTCGCAAAAAACGTGCTCAACGTCTTTGCTGTGCGCGGATTTTTTCCAGGCGAACTGCGGTGTGAATTCCGCAGGGTCAACGAACGTTAGTCTCTTCCGGAGACTTGCAGCTTGCGCGCTCATCGTACCTTCAATATCACCAGCGTCCGGTCATCCGATAGCGGCGCGCTCTGCGCAAACCAATCCACTTCGCGCAAAAGCAGATCGGCCAGCTCCGTGGCGGTCAGTTCATGCTGCTGCTCGATCAGCGAACGCAATTTCTCCGTTCCAAAAAACTGCCCTTCGCTGTTGCTCGTCTCCGCGAGTCCATCCGAGTGAAAAACCAGAATATTTCCCGGGTCGAGCGTCACGCCCCACTCGTCGTAGTTCACTTCCTCAAAAATCCCCAACGGAAATCCCGTTAACGCGATCTTGTCGCAGCGGCCGTCTTTATAGAGCAGCGGCTGAGACTGTCCCGCGTTCGCGATGCGCAGCTTGCTCCGCCCCTTCTGCCACGTCGCGAAACACGCGGTCATAAAGCGGCCCTCGATGCGCCGCTCGCCGACAATCTGATTCATCTGCTTGAGCATCTCCGCAGGCTGCAGCTTCTGCGGCGCCAGACTGCGCATAATCCCGATCGCCACCGCGCCATAGAGCGCCGCCGCCGTTCCCTTCCCGCTCACATCGCCCAGCGCAATTCCCAACTGCTGCGGCCCGTATCGCAAAAATTCATACAAATCGCCGCACACTTCTCTCGCGGAAAGATAGCGCGCCGCAATGTCCAACCCAAAATCTTCGGTCGGCACAGGCCGCAACAAAGCTCCCTGGATGCGCTTGGCCGCCTGCAGATCGCGCTCTAGCCGCGCTTCGTCGCGCGCCACTTGCTCGTACAACCGCGCATTTTCGAGCGACACCGCAAGATTCGCGCCCAGGATTGAAAGCGTCTGCACGTGATCCTCGGTGAAGTAATTCAGCTGCGGGCTCTCCAGGTCCAAAACTCCGATGACTTTGCCCTTGTGCATCATCGGAATCGCCAGTTCCGAGCGCGTCTCCGGATTCACCATCAAATAGCGCGGATCGACCGTCACATCCGGAACCAGCACCGGCTCCTTCAACTCCGCCGCCGCTCCCACAATCCCTTCGCTCGCTGCCACTCTCATTTTTCCTTGCACGCGCTGGCCGTGTTTTACATCCACGCGATGGCGAAAGACTTTTTGCTCTTCGTCATAGAGCATGATGCTCAGAATCTGATAATCGATCACGCGCTTGATCTGCTCGGCGGCACGGCGCAGCAATTCCTCGACGTCGAGAATGGAACTCGTCTCGCGCCCCACTTCATTCAGCAGCAATAAGGTGTCGGCCTGCGCGCGCACGCGTTGGAACAGGCGCGCGTTGTCAATCGCGACGGCGAGACGGCTCGCGAGTAAGGTAAGAATGCTCTGCTGGTCACGCGTGAAATAATCCAGATGCCTGCTCTGGATATCGAGAACTCCAACGCATTTCCCCTGCAACATCAGCGGCACAGCCAACTCGGAGCGCACACTCTCGATGGCGTTGATGTAGCGCGGATCTTTCGACGTATCGCTGACGCGCACGGAGTGCCCGGTAGCCGCCGCCGTCCCCGTAATTCCCTGCCCAATCGGAACCCGTAAATTCTCGGCAAGCTCACGTGAATAGCCGATGGAGAAGCGGTGCTTGAGGTACGTGCCGTCGCCTTCGAGCATCAGCACGCCAAAAATTTCATAATCGATGTGCCGTTTGATAAGCGCCGCGGTGCGCGCCAGAACTTCGTCCAAATCGAGAGAGGAATTGACCTCTTCGCCGATCTCGGCGAGCGTGCTCAGAACTTCGGCGGAGATTTCCGTCTTTTCCGCTGAGGTCGTTTCGGTGGCGGCGGCCTGTGCGTATTCGTTGTCGGGACTCATGAACTCCTAACATTATAGCAGGCAGCTGAGAAACGACTGTGGAACGTCAATAGCGGACAGTGATCCGGCCTATTTCCGATGAAGTGGATGAGCAAGCGCGACGCGTGCCCTGCGGAAAGCGATTCGATCAACCGTCTGATTTCCCGGTTCTATCCTGGGGCTTAACAGTTAGAACCCCGACACCCTGCAGATTGCGGTAACGCTCGGCATAGTCGAGGCCGAAGCCGACGACGAACTCGTTGGGGATGGTAAATCCGACGTAGTCGGCTTGTACCGCGGCAATACGGCGTTCCGGCTTATCGAGCAATACCGCGACACGCAGTCTTTTCGGCTTGCGCTGTTGTAGGATGCGCAGGAGGTATTGCAGCGTCATGCCGGTGTCCAATATGTCTTCCACAACAATCACGGTGCGTCCTTCGATGCTCGCGTCCAGATCTTTGGTGAGCCGCACTTGCCCGGACGTTTTCGTATCTTTTCCGTAGCTCGACACCGCGATGAAATCCAGAGAGACTTCGCCTGGAATTCCGCGCGCAAGATCAGACAAGAAAAAAACCGCGCCTTTCAGGACACCAACCAGCAGCAGCGGTTCTTCCGGAAAGTCCTGGCGAATTTGCTTTGCTATTTCCAGAATCCTCCGGTGGATGCGGTCTCGCGTGATAAAGATTTTGATCTTTTCGTCGGGTCTTCCCGGCTCGCTGCGCTTCGTTTTCTTCTTCGTGGGCATTTTGATCCTCAAACTGGAACCGCGACTCTAGCTCACGTCCTCGCTCGCGAGCAAGACACATCTGCCAGAATTCTTGAGTTAGACCGCCGAACAAACGTGTCGAACAGCCCATTTGAAAACGCAGATTCCCTTTTTTCGACCAGAATATGCGCATAATCAAGGCAGGAACCTCCAGACGAGGAGAACCCATTCCATGTACGAGAAACAGATTCCTGAGCCGTGGTTGCGCGGAACGCTTGCCGACATGCCCGCTGTTCCCCGCGCTGTTCTTCATGCTTTGGAGCTCGCCGCGGAAGATGTCGAACGATGGTGCGGAGCACTAAGCGACCAGCAATTGAACAAACGTCCCGCGGACCTTGCCCCGGTCGCTTTCCATATACGACATCTGGCGCGAAGCGTGGACCGACTTCTGACGTATGCCGAGGGAGCTTCACTGAACGAGAATCAAATGAAAGCTCTGAAATCCGAGATGGATCCCGGAGCGACACACCATGAGTTGTTCGCCGAACTCTCCGCGGCCCTCGCAACGAGCGCCACGCGAATTCGCCATCTCGCCCATTCGGACATGGAGGCTGCGCGCACCGTCGGCCGAAAGGGACTCCCGACAATATTGGGCGGCCTCCTGGTCCATATCGCAGACCACACGCAACGGCACGTCGGGCAGGCGATCACGACAGCAAAAATTGTGCTTGCGCAAGCACCATAAGCATTTATTTCCATCCCTATTGCAGGCGTAGGATCATCAAAACTCCAGCCGTATTGTGACGCAGGTGTCCGCCTCGGCTATACTCCCAGACTCGGAGAAAATGCTCGAAGCCGCAAAAAACACGCTTTTGATTTTGAGCGCCCTGTTTCCGATTGTGAACCCGCTGGGCGGCAGCCCCATTTTTCTGACGCTGACACGAGATTACGCGCCGACGGACCGGCGCGCCCTGTCGCGGCGTGTGGCAATGAACAGTTTTTTCCTATTGTTAAGCTCCTGCTTGATCGGCACGCACATTCTGACGTTTTTTGGCATTTCGCTTCCAGTGGTGCAAATCGGCGGCGGACTGATCGTCATATCGACGGGTTGGGCCATTCTGAATCGCAGCGACGATGACGACGACACGACGGAAGGGAAAGCGCGCAAAAAAGTGAAGCCTCGCGATGAATTCAAAAATGCATTCTATCCGCTGACGCTGCCACTCACCGTGGGGCCGGGATCGATTTCGGTGGCTATCACTCTGGGGGCCAACATTCCGCGCCACCATGGGTGGAATCCACTGGGCCTTATCGAAATATTCATCGGCTGCGCGATCATCGCGGTGAGTATTTACCTTTGCTACGGATTTTCAGACAAGTTGGCGCGCGCGCTGGGAGCGACGGCCATGGGCGTAATCATGCGCCTGTCATCGTTTCTGCTGGTTTGCATCGGGGTGCAAATTCTCTGGAACGGCGCCAAAGCGCTTTTGGCAACGTTTCCCGCGTTCGGCCAATGAGGAGCAGAGTCCCCGCAGCGGCGCTTGCAAAGCCCATGGGCTTGAAAACGGCGCGGAGCTTCGCTGCGATCTCAGTAGTTGAGATGGAAATTCAACAGGTGCCAGTGATAGATGAACCAGAAAAAGCCGACGCAAGAAAGCGCGAGGAACGTATTCCAGAGTTTGTACCAGAACCATTGCCCGCTGTCGCCCCAGGACTTCAGGCTGCTGTAGATTGCGATGAGAGCGCCGAAGCCGGCCAGTAACCCGAGAACCTGCAGAAGATGCAAAGCGAAATCGCTACGCTCCGTTAGAGGGCTGTCCATCTTGCTGAGGAGAACCAAAAGACCGACGACAAACGCAGCGACGAGGAAACAGACCAAGCGCACCAGCAAGCGCAGGCGCTTCGCGGCGGGTTCCAGGCTAAGCGGCTTTCCATAGTGCTTGCGAAGTATCGCGGCGATGGGCCACAGCAGCAGCGTTAGCGCGATGACGGACAGGCTGAATCCAATGATGAAATAATTCACGCTCTGCTTGTCGAGGGGGTTGCTAATCTGCTGGAAGACCATGAACGGATAGTCGATATAGGCGATACGGCGGCCGCTGGGATCAGGGGCAAACGCGATTTTCGCATTGCCGTCTACCTGACGAAACACCATCGGAGCAATTTCGCGAAAACGCTCGGGCTGCTGATTCAAGCCCTTCGCACCCATCGAAATGGTGTTGTCTTTGGGATTGACGGTGATTTTTGTTTCGCCCAGCACCGTGGTTATCGCCAGGACGTTGGTGTCAAACCGCCGGCTGACTTCATAGGAACCAGCCACACTGGCGGCATCCTGCGCGGCGGACGCGAGCGTAGGATCGTTTGACGGCGGCGCCGGGAAATAACGTTCCATGAATTTGTTAAAGAGCAGACCGCGCGGATCAATTTCGGCGCGTCCCGGGCTGTTGTAGGAAACGAAGAGCCCGACGTTGGCGTCGAGAATCAGATGGAGGTTGCTGTGGAAGGAGATGGTGTCGCCGCCATGGCCGATGCTGCGGTGCCCGTCGAGCCACTGTTCGTAAAAACCGAGGCACATGGCGTTCATCGACGGCGGCCATACTCCCTGCTGGCGCGCGTGCATCTGAATGGCGGTCTCGGGCTTCAGGATTTGCGCGTCGCCATACTTTCCATTTTGCAAATGAGCGATCATGAAGTGCGTCATGTCGACGGCCGAGGCGGAGAGCGAGCCGGCGGGAGCCACCTGAACATATTCGAAGTGCTTCGGTTCGCCGGAGCCGAGAACGTAGCCCGCGGACATATCGGGCAGGAGAGAAGGCGGCAGAGGCTGACGGAAAGTGGCGTGGGTCATATTCAGCGGCTTAAAAATGTGCTCTTCGACATAGTCGTTGAAATTCTGGCCGCTGACGCGCTCGACGATGTAGGCGGCCATGGTTGTCGCGTAGTTGGAGTAAGCCGGTGTGGCGCCCGGCGGAAAGATTCTCTCGGGCATGTGCACTCGCAAATATTCGCCGGTGGGACGCAGCTCTTCCGCTGAGCCAACGAACAGATTCTTGGCCGTTTCTTCAAAGCCGGTGGTGTGGGTCATGATGTTGCGGAGGGTGATGGGCTTGCCGAAGGCGGGCGGAATTTTGAAGTCGAGATAATCGTTGACGTCGCGATCGAGGTCCAGCTTGCCGAGTTCGACTTGCTGCATGACCGAGGTCCAGGTGAAGAGCTTGGAGATGGAGCCAGGACGAAAGAGAGTGGTCTCCGGCGAGACGGGCGCCTTTTTCGCGACGTCGGAATAGCCGTAGCCTTTGGCGTAGAGCAGTTTGCCGTCTTTGACCACGGCAATGACCGCGCCGGCGATGTCGGCGTGCTCGATCTGCTGGGGCATGAAGCCGTCCAGGAACGAGGCGAGGTCTTCCGCGGTCAGTTCGTGGCCCTTGGGCGTCGAATCGGCCGCGGTTGCGGGTTTGGGAGTAACGGCGAGCGCCTTGGCGTCGCCGGACTTAACCGTCTGCGCAAAAACGACTGCAGAACCGAGAAGGGCCGCACAACCGATGCCCAAGAGTGTGGTACGGATGGATATTTTCACTGGAAAAACCTCCGACTGATTTTCTTGCCGATAGAAACTGGCAGACCTGCCCGACACCTGTAACGCGGGCCCGTGGATGTGTGAAACATTTGTTGCATTCTTGTCTCGGGGAGACTAAGGAGCAAAGGCCGGAAAGTCAAGTGATTTGCGCAAGCGAGCCCTATCAGGCCCTTGCGGGAATGCGACACCTCTAAGCAGATGGCTGTAGGCAACAACCACGGCAGCCTACTTGCGGGTAACGCCAGCCGCAGTGTTTGCTGGAGGCTTTCTCAAATAGGCCGACAAGTTGGCCTGCTGCAGAGAGCGCAGTTCGATACAAGCGTTGACGCCGTCTTTCGCGTTTTGGAGGACGCGTTCGCTGCCGGGAAGATTTTGCGCCGTGAAAAAGTCCTGGGAATCATCCCGGAGCTTTTCATCGCAGAAATAACCAGCCAAGCCAGCGAAACCGCCAGAAAGCGAAGCGCCAGCCTTCTCCTTGATAGCCGGGAAATTACTTTTGAAGAGCTCCCATGCCGCAGCTTGAGTGTCGACATTGCCTAGGAGGCCGGCGACGAAAAAGAGGTCCTGGTTCTTCACGTCGGGGCTGAGAGCCAGATCCACGGTGCGTTTGGCGAGTTCGGCACTTGGGAATTGGGAGAGCGCGCCGAAATAGTTGTAATACTCCTCGGGCGTCTTCGCGGTCTTCATGTGCTCGAGATATCTGTCGTAGAGACTGCTGTTCCCTTCCAGCGCGGAGACCGCCAGCGCATTGCCCGCAAGTGCGGCTTCGACGGAATGCGGGTCTCTCATGTACTGCTCGACGAGGACGCGAGACTTTGCGAGCAATTGAGGGTCGCGGCCGTAACTGGCCAGCGTGGCGAACACGTCGGAGCGGAGGCCGCGCCTGTCGTCCGATTCCCCAGGCGTTGGCGTGTCACCCAACTCCGTCGCCATGGGCCGCAGGAAATCGCGCACCCATTTTTCAAACGCGGGGCGGTCGGCAGCGCTGACAACGGTGTCGTGAATTTCGCCAAATCGGCCGGTCATCACGCCTACCAAAGCCCTGGCGCGCTCGCCCTTCATTTTTTCCAGCGTGTCGAGATAATCCCCAATGCTCAAGCGGCCGACGCGCACCATGGCCCATTCATCGCCGAGAAAATGGATGCGCTCTTCCGGCGAGAAAGTGGTTTCCAACTCGGCGCTCATCTTTCCGAGCGTGGCAGCGTCAAAGGAGCTGCGATAGTAGCCGCGGCCTCCCGCATTGGTATAAACCCATGCCGCACATCCGGGCAGCTCAAATGTTTGCTGGCGCTGTGCCAGCAAAACGTAAGTGGCGTCCTTGGCGCCCTCCGGACGGAGGCTGACGGGAATCTGCCAGATTTCCTGGGAGCCCGCGGTGAGCTTTGCGGTGTCGACAAAATAACGCTCCTGCGAAACCGTCACATTCGTTATGGGGACTTTCTTTTTGTGGCGGCCGTTTTGCACAACTTTTGTGCCGCATTCGGTTTTGACGAGAGTGACAAGAGGCGCGCCGGCCTGCTGCGTGAAGCCGGACATGATGCCGTCAATGGGTTTCTCGGACGTGGCCGCCATCTGGTTCCAAAAATCTTCGGCGGTGGCGTTTCCGTAGGCGTGCTTTTCGAGATACGCGTTTGCGCCCCTCTGAAAAACTTGCGGGCCAACGTAGGCTTCCACCATGCGGAGGACGGAGGCCGCTTTGCCGTAGGCGATGCCGTCGAAGAGCGTGGCGATTTCCGCGGGGGTTTCCGCCCTCGCACGGACAGCGCGCACGGAAGCGATTGCGTCGGTCGAGAGGGACCCACCGGTCTCCTGAATCTCGAGGCGCTCGTCGTGCCATTCGGGCTTCCATGCGCTGATCGGTTTATGGGACATCCAGGTGGCGAATCCTTCGTTCAGCCAGATGTCGTCCCACCACTTCATTGTGACCAGATCGCCAAACCACATGTGCGCCATTTCATGCGCGAGGACGGAAACGACTGCCTGGTGCGCGTCGACGGAGGCGTTCTTGTCGTCGATGGTGAGAAGCGTTTCGCGGTACGTGATGGCGGCGGTATTTTCCATGGCGCCGGCGGAAAAATCGGGGAAGGCGATGATGTCCAACTTTTGGAAGGGATATTTGATCTGGTAGTAGGTGTCATAAAATTTCAGGATATTTTCCGCGGAGAGGAGGGCGTAGGAGAGAAGATCCTTTTTTTCCGGCACGGCGCAAACACGGATGGGAATGCCGTCAGCGCCGCCTTGGATGCAGGCGAAGTCGCCGACCATCATGGCGACAAGATAGGTGGACATTTTGGGCGAATCGGAAAATTGGAGTGTGTGCTTGCCATTCGCGGGGCCGGGCGTATCGGAAATGATTTTGCCGTTGGAAATGGCGGTGTCGTTTTTGTCCACAACGAGAGCGATGCGAAACACTGCTTTGTAGGCGGGCTCGTCGAAGGAGGGGAAGGCGCGGCGTGCATCGGTGGCTTCAAACTGAGTGACGGCGTAGCGGCGGCGGGCGGTTTGGCTGAGATAGAAACCGCGGAGCTTGTCGTTCAGGATTCCCGTAAAACGAATGTGGATCTCGGCGGGGCCCGCGGGAACGACACTCGGGACGGTTAGGGTCGCGGTTTCGTTTTTGTCGTCCTTGGTAACGGATGCGGCTTGTTTGAAGTCCGCGGAACCGATCCACACTTCTTTAAAGTCGATCTCGGCGGAATTCAGCACGATGGAAGTGGTGGGCTTTTGAAGATGAACGCGGATGAGTTCGTCGCCGGCGAAGGAGGCGTTGGCAAGATCAGGCTCAAATTTCAAGTCGTAGGAGTCTGGGACGACATTGTCGGGGAGGCGCTGCCCCGAGATGACTGAACTGGCCAACAGGCTCCACACCGCTACAGCCACGATGCGCTTCATAGAGGGTTCCTTCCAAATTGTTTTGAAAAAAGCGACATCACGTCGTATTACGCAAGCGGCGGCGCGGCGGATTTCTTTTCCACCCGCGCTGCGGGCTTACACACTCCTGCCCCGGTTAGACCGAAACGTGTGCTAGAGGATAGCAGGCAATGAGCCGGATTGGGATGGGGATGGCTTCGGCAAGAGCGCGTCGGATTAGGCAGCGGTGCGCTGGCTGCTCCAATTGTTGGTTCGCACGGTGAGATGCTCGATGCGATCGCGCCGGACGGCGTAGCCGATGCCAGGAGTTTTCGGGACGTGGATGGTGCCCTTGGATGTGACTTCCACTTCGGGCTCGATGATGTCCTCGCTCCAGTAGCGTTTGCTGGCGGAGACATCTCCAGGAAGCGTGAAACCGGCGAGAGTGGACATGGCGATGTTGTGGGCGCGGCCGATGCCGGTTTCGAGCATGCCGCCGCACCAGACAGGAATGGAATGAGTACAGCAGACTTGCTCGACGCGGCGCGCTTCGCTGTGGCCGCCGACGCGGCCGAGTTTGATGTTGATGATGCGGCAGGCTTTCAGTTCGATGGCGGTGAGGGCATGGCGCGCGTTGTTGATGCATTCGTCGAGGCAGATGGCGGTCTGAATTTGCGACTGGAGCTTCGAGTGCGCGTAGATGTCGTCCCAGTTGAGCGGCTGCTCCATCATGAGCAGCTTGAATTGATCTAATTGCCGAAGATGGGCGGCGTCTTCGAGGCGATAGGCGGAGTTCGCGTCGACGGAAAGGAGAATGTCGGGAAATTCCTTGCGGACGGCGGCGACGTAGTCGATATCCTTGCCGGGTTTGATTTTTAGCTTGATGCGCTGATAGCCGCTGCGCAATTCCTCTTCGACGCGGCGAACGAGGGCTTGCGGACTCTCGCGAATGCCGAGAGAGACGCCGCTGGCAATTTCCTCCAGGGCGCCGCCAAGAAGTTTTGCGAGCGGAACGCCTTTGATTTGTGCTTCGGCATCCCAGAGAGCATTTTCCACGCCGCTCTTGGCCATTTCGTGGCCGCGGATTGCGGCAAGTAGCGAGGGGCACTCGGAGGCTGCGGAAATCGTCTTGCCAATCATAGCGGGCGCGACGAAATCGGAGATCACGTGCCATGCCGTGTCGGTGGTCTCGGAGTTGTAGCCGGGCGTTTCGCTGGCGGTGACTTCGCCCCAGCCGCTCACGCCGTCGGCGATGACTTCGACGAGGATAATGCGGCGGTGGTGGGAGACGCCGAAGCTCGTTTCAAACGGAGCTTTCAGCCGCATTTGCACTTCACGGAGTGTAATGGATTCAATCTTCATAAGGCTCCAAAAGGTATGCTCCTTGTTCTTCGTTGAACTCAAATCCGATGGCGGCGCGGCCATTGGCGATGTTGGCCAGGAATTGTTCGCGAAGTTTGGTTTGGATTTTTTCCGCAGACTGAGGATCGTCCCGGCAGATGGCGCGAATTCTGGCGGGGATTGCAATCCGTTCGCGATTTGGATTGGCGGCTCGTTGTTTGCCTGCGAGCACATCTTCCACGCGCTGCGAGCGAACCCACCATTCCGCGACGAGCCTGTCCGTGGGCAGGCCGGCGTGCAGCGGGCTGGAGGTCCGACCGTAGAGATTGGGGATGTAATGCCGCACGATGGCGCCGAGACGTTCAATGTTGAAGTGCGCGTTTTTGAGTTGTAGCGGGTCAAAGGTCCATTCAATGAGATTGATGCCGCGTTCGAGGGCGTCTTCGCGCTGCGCCAGCTTAAGCAGCCGCCCGACACCGCGGTTCTGATATTCGTCGATCACTCCGACCATGTGTGAGTGCAAGTAGGCCAGGCCATCGCGTATCGCTGCGAAAGCCAACGCAAAGCCGACGGGTGTGTCGCCGTCAAAAGCTGCCATGACCTGGCCGCCCGCTTTTCTGGCGACGATACAAATCTGGTCGGGCACGGTGTCGATAGGCGAATAGCCCCAGATCTGCTGTTGCAAATCGACACAGACGCGCATTTCGCCTGGCTCGGCGAGAGTGCGAATCTGGATTCCTTGCTTAACCGCCGATGTGCTTCCGTCACTCATTCCTTGTCCTTCGCTCGCCAACCCAGGCGCCCGCATAACACCGGGCCGTTCCACTTTGACGTCAGAACCTCGACCGCACCGGAACGCAACAAAAAGTGCGGGTGTCGCAATTACAACGTATGTTGCCGTTTGTCAAGATGACTCAGTTCCGTCTTGCCGCTATCATTTCTTTTTCCGATTTAGCGTATCACTAATGCAACATCTGTTGCGATACCTAGGATTGGTCCGTAATCCGCAAAGAATCAGTTGACAATCCAAGATCCCCCGCCTAGACTCACGCGCAATGTAGAGCATTTATCTTACTGCAACATTCGTTGCACAACGATGAATTTTGACGGTCGAGCGATTGCGTGGTGGCGCAATTCGCCATTTCCAAGCTTCAAGGGGGAGGGGACATGCGAAACCACATGAACAGTTTCATCGGAGGCATTTCGGCCCGTTCGGCGTTCTCGAAACGTGCGATGGTGTGCTTCTGTAGCCTGACACTGATTTTTTTACTATCGGCGTTGCCTATCGCGGCGCAGACCACTTCAACGATTGAAGGGACCGTCAAGGACAAGCAAGGCCTCGCCGTGGCTGGGGCACAAGTCCGTGCCACTAGCTCCGCTTTGGCCGTGGATCTCTCCGCCACGACCGATGCTGACGGCAATTACCGGATTACGACGCTGCCGCCCGGCATCTACGAAGTTAAGGTGTCCAAGGACGGCTTCCAATCAGAAGTATTCAAGAACATCGAAGTCACGCTAAATCGCACGCTGGCATTAGACGTAACTATGCAGGTCGGCTCCCTAAGCCAAGTCGTGCAAGTGGATTCGGCTACACCGCTCCTGGAAACGTCCACCTCTTCGAGCGGAACCACCATCACTCCTCAGCAAATCGAGGACATGCCGATCAACGGTCGCAACTACCTTGATTTGTTGCAGCTCGTGCCGGGGGTTTCGTTGAATCGTCAGGCGGATCCAGCGGGTGATGACGCCACTCCCATTCTGGGAGAGCGAAGTGGCAATGCCCTCTATCTGATCGATGGAATGCCGAACAAAGACAGCTTTAACGGCGGTCCGTCGGCACAGTTCAACCAAGATTCGATCCTGGAATTTCAGGTAGTGACCGGCGGGTACAAAGCGGAATTCGGTCACGCTTCTGGCGGCATCATCAATGTGGTCACGCGGGGCGGCACAAATGACTGGCACGGAGGAGTTTCCGTGTTTTTCCGGAACTCAGTCTTTGACTCCAATAACATTCCTGGCGCCACTGGCGGGGCGCCCTTTCTCAACCGTTGGGATCCTACGGCCTATTTCGGGGGACCTATCGTTAAAGACAAGGTCTTTTTCTTCGGTTCCGCGGAGCGGATAGAGGAAAGCCGAGACCTCAATTTCACGTTTAACCCAAACTTGCCTTCGAGCCTTATCGCTTTCGAGGCGCCATTCAACAAGCACTCGCTGACTTACGAAACGCGCGCGCGCGCTAAGCTGGACGAAAATGTGAGCCGCCACCGCCTGACAGAGCAGATGAACTATACAAACACGCATATTACGGACTATCTGCCGCTAACAGCATCGATCAATCTTCCGGACACCCGCGAAAATCTCGATGGCCGAACATTGATGCTTGGCATCAGCGATCTTTGGACCATTGGCGATTCTTCGAATCCCTGGATAGCCAACTCGTATTTTCAATACCGAGACGACCCGCTTCGAACTAGCCCTTCCCATCCGGACGCGGGTATCCCAAATACTCTGTTCAATTTATTTGACACATATACGAGCGGCGATGAATTCGGAAACCTGGGGCAGGCCTCTTTCGGGCCGGGCTACAACTCCTTCACCTACTACCAAAAGTATTATTCAGCTGGCATCAATATCAGCAAACAGTTCGGCCGCCATAATGTCAAATTCGGCTGGGACTACCAGAATTCGGAAGTAGATGGCGCGGAGCCAAATAACTTCTTCACGCAGCTTTTCGCCACGGTCGATGACTTCAACACGTTTGGCCCGATCAATTCCGGCATAAACCTGATCACTCTCCAGGCTGGACCGACGCCGCAAGACAACCTAGTTCACGTCCGCGATAACTACAACGGCCTGTATGTCCAAGACGATTGGAAAGTTACGTCGAAAGTAACAGTCAATGCCGGATTACGCTGGGATTACGACTCCCAGTTCCCGAACAAAACGGATTTTTCCCCGCGCATTGGCGCGGCCTGGGCAATCACTCCCAAGACCGTCGTCAATGCCAGCTTTGGAGTATTTTACGATCAGTTCCGCGAGGGTGTGGCCAGAGATATTCCCGGCTTTGGCGGCGCGAACATTCAACGCGAGCGTTTGTTGTCCTTCCCGCGACTGTTTTACGGAAACCCCACAACTCTCACGAGCTTGTTTCAAAAGCTAGGACGGCCTACTGTCTGCGTTGCGAACGCCATGACGGAAGCCCAAGTCCAGGCAGCCGGAGCTACTTGCCCCAATGGTCTCGGCACAACTCTCTATGGCATCGACTATCTGAATAGCGTCGTCGCCCCGGGCCACGCGCCGATTCCGGCGAACGCTCTCGTCAATATGAGCAACATTCAACAACTGACCGGATTTACGCCGGATCAGTTTCTGGCCGCGGCGGACGCCGCCATCGCGAACATGGCTGGCACCGATGCCAGTATTACAGTGCCGCCTAACTATTGGACTTGGGATCCCTTCGGCAATCTAACCACCATCGGAGGAATCCTCGGCACAGCAGGTCAAGTGCCCATCAGCGTGGACCCGAGATTCAAAGTCCCTCACACGTTTAACTATCACGCGGGGATTCAACACCAACTGGGTTCGGGCATGGTGCTGACCTTCGACTACTACCACAAGGACATCGCCGATATCACCACAGTTCGCGCAACGAACCTGGCGTTTGAGGCTCGGATGCCCGGCTTTGGAAACGAACTCGTCCCCGGCACCGGATCCAAGAGGATCGAAAGCTATGGACCGTGGGGAGCGGGAACCTACGATGGGTTCACGATCGGATTCCAAAAGCGCTTTTCGCACAACTTCACGATCCAGGCAAATTACACTTTTGCGCACGCCAACGACGACGTGATTAACTCCACGCTTGCCTCCGAGATTCAAAATGGTGAGGGCGTAAACTTCCTCGCGATCGCCGGCCTTTCCGACAGTTACGTGGGAATCGTCCCGACTGTCACCGATTCCGTCTCCGGGCAAACGAATACCAGCGGATCCTTCATCAACAGCAACCTGAATCCGGTTCCCAAGGCAGGCACCTACTACAACGGGGCCATCATCGATAAGGGACCATCGGACCTCGCCCTGAATCACACCTTCCTGGTGAACGGAATATGGCAGTTGCCCTGGAAAATGGAGATTGCTGGGATCTTCCGAGCGCAAAGCGGCTTTCACTACAGTGTCAGCCCCTTCTCCGGCGGTTCGGACTTCGACGGAGATGGCCTGTTCAATGGAGCGGGACTAAACTTCGACGGTCAAGGCGCCCTGTACGCACGCAACTCTCATACGGCGCCCTCATTCGTCAACTTAGACATGCGCTTCGCGAAACGCTTCAACCTGGGAGAGCGCGTGAAAGCGCAAGTGCTTTTCGAAATGTTCAACCTGCTGAATCGCGATAATCCGGCTGCGGTCAATGGGCTTGAACCCACCTGCCCGAACAACCCGGCAAACATCAGTCCACTCGGTCCTCAGCCCTGCAACGTCTATCAAACACAGGGCGGTGCACTGGGGATCGGGGTAGTACAACAATACTTGCCCGGACGTGAAGGCCAGATCGGAGTCCGGTTCGAGTTCTAGGATTTGGCGGCTTCTTTGATGCGAACAAGAGCGGCCACTTACTGTGGCCGCTCTTTTCTTTACTGGCTCCGATTCCTATATTTACGCGAACGAGATTGTCTATGCCAGCGATGTGCTGGAGTCTCCCGGGGGTAAAAAAATGAGACGTCGTTCATTTTGGCTAGGCGCATTCATGCTGTTGGCGATCGGACCTAGCTCTGCGCAATCAGCGAAACTGGATCTGCTTATTTCCGGAGCCCGCGTGATCGACGGCACTGGGAATCCGTGGTATGTCGCGGACGTGGGAGTTCGCGACGGGCTGATCGTCGAAATCGGGAATTTGTCGCAGCGGACTGCGACGCGCATGATCGATGCTCATGGAATGGTTCTGGCTCCGGGATTTATCGACATGATGGGCGGGACCACTCTGCCTCTCCTTCTTGATCCGGTCACCGCACAGAGCAAATTGCGCCAGGGCGTCACAACCATGATGGCCGGCGAAGGCGACTCCATGGCGCCGCAGGATGAGCGAACGATCAAGGAACTGAATCTTCCCGCGGATGTCTCTCACTGGACCACATTCGAACAATATGACCGGCTGCTCGATGCAAAAGGCATTGGCCTCAACGTGATCCACAACGTTGGAGCGGCCCAGGTGCGCCGCGTCGTGATCGGCGACGAAGACCGCTCGCCCACTCCCGAACAACTGGCAAAGATGAAAGAGATCGTCGGCAAAGCGATGCAAGACGGGTCCGTCGGACTTTCGACCGCATTGATTTATCCGCCCGGCACATACGCCAAGACGGAAGAAATCATCGAGCTTGCGAAAGTCGCTGCACAATTCGGCGGCGTATATTTTTCGCACATGCGCAATGAGAGTGGGCAATTGCTCGATGCCATCAAGGAAACTATCCGGATCGGCGAAGAGGCCCACATCCCCGTCCACATCTACCACCTGAAAGCCGCTGGGCAGGACAATTGGCCGCTAATGCCGCAGGCGATCGCTCTGATCCAGTCGGCGCGCGATCGCGGTGTCGATGTGACTGCCGATATTTATCCTTATATCCGCAATGGCATCGGCCTGGGCTCGTTCATTCATCCGCGGCATTATGCGAGGGGTACGGAAACATTCTTGCCGACGCTCTCCGATCCGAAAGTTCGCGCTGATTTACGCAAAGAAATCGAAACCACGACGAACTGGGAGAACTGGTATCACCACGTGGGAAAGAATTGGGACAACGTTCTGGTTGTTCAAGTTCCGGCAAAAGTGGACAAGCGATTTGAGGGAAAATCGGTGCAGGAGATTGCGGCGCTGCGAAACGCAGATGTCTGGGACACTTTTTTCTATTTGGTGCAGCAAGGTGGAGTGGACGTCGATCCCAAAAGCATGAATGAAGAACAAAAACAGCAGGCGTTGCAGGCGCCCTTCGTGAGCATCGGCTCCGATGCCGAGCCGATGAATCCGGCGACCTCAACCTACGCACATCCAAGGACATTTGGGACATTTCCGAGGATTTTGGCGAAATATGTGAGGGAGGGGAAAGTCATCAGCCTGGAGACCGCCATCCGGGAGATGACTTCCCTGCCAGCCAATCAACTCAAGTTAAGGAACCGGGGCCGAATTGTTCCGGGGCTCGTGGCGGACCTTGTTCTATTCGATCCCGCGAAAGTCGCGGATACAGCGACGTTTGAAAAACCGCTTTCCTACTCCATTGGAATGGAATACGTGCTGATTAACGGGCAGTTGGCCATCGACAAGGGACAACCGACCGGAGCTCTCGCTGGAAAAGTGATTCGCGCCAATCGCTGATATCTTCATTAGCTCGCCGCGAGGAAGATTAGGAGGAAACGTGATGCTACGTCTGAAAAAGTGTTTGCTTTCTTGCGTCACCGTTGCGTTTGGGATTCTCATCGCGATGCCCGCCCAGGCGCAGAGCAACGCGTCCGAACAATTTGACTATGACATCGTCATTCGCGGCGGGCGCGTGCTCGATGGAGCCGGCAATCCGTGCATTTTTGCCGACGTCGCCATCAAGGATGGGCGCTTCGTAAAAATCGGCAAAATTGCCGGCCGCGGGCGCACGGAAATCGATGCGCACGGACATTACGTTTCTCCCGGATGGATCGACATGATGGATCAGTCCGGTATCGCGCTTCCCAAAAACGGCCTTGCCGAGAATAAGTTGATGGAAGGCGTTACGACTGCGATTGGCGGCGAAGGCGGCTTCCCGGTACCTGCCGAACAAATCCGCGAATTCTGGGCTGGCCTCGAAAAAAGCGGAATCAGCTTGAACTTCGGCAGTTATTTCTCGGAGACACAAGCACGCATCGCGGTTCTGGGTTATGAATCGCGCCAGCCGACTTCCGATGAACTCGCGAAGATGAAAGCCATCCTCGAAACCGCCATGCAGAATGGCGCGATGGGGATGACGACGGCGCTTATCTATCCGCCGAGCAGTTACGCCACAACTCCCGAGCTGATCGAGATGGCCAAGGTCGCGGCAAAGTACGGCGGTATCTATGCGAGCCACATGCGCGGCGAAGGCAAGGAGCTCGTGCAATCGGTGGACGAACTCATCGAAATCGCGGAAAAGGGCGGATTGCCCGGCGAAGTTTTTCACATGAAAGCCGCGTACAGCCCGGGGTGGGGCACATTGATGCAGGAAGCGGGAAGACATATCGATGCTGCCCGCGCGAGAGGCGTGGATGTCGCCGCCGATTTGTATGTGTATACGGCCGGCGGCACCGGCCTGGAAGCAACGATTCCATCCTGGGCGCATGAAGGCGGTAACGAGGCGCTGGTCAAGCGGCTGGCTGATCCAGAGATTCGCGCGCGACTCAAAAAAGAAATCGTTACGGGATCGCCGGGTTGGTGGAACATCATCGAAGCCTCCGGCGGCTGGCAGAACGTGGTCCTGGTCAACGCGCAAAACCCTGATAACGCCAAGTTCCAGAATCGCAGCATTGCGGATATAGCGAAGGAGTGGAACAAAGATCCCGCGGATGTAGCGTTCGATTTTGTGGCCCAAGCGAAGACCGGAAGGGTGCTCGCTATTTATCACATGATGAGCGAGCAAGACATCGAGACAGCGCTGAAATTTCCGTGGACCAGCATTGGGAGCGACGCGGGAACAGCTCTCACGTTGGGCGGGGATGACGCGCTCGGGCTTGCGCATCCGCGCAGCTATGGAAATTTTCCGCGCGTGATTGCACGGTACGTGCGGGAAACGCACACGCTGACTCTCGAGGATGCCATTCGGAAGATGACCTCGTGGCCTGCAACGAGGATGAGGATTACGGATCGCGGGCTGATCCGCGAAGGCATGTGGGCTGACGTAACAATTTTTGATTACGAAACAATCCAGGACCGCTCGACGTACGATCATCCCGATGTGACGCCAGACGGAATTGATTTTGTGCTTGTCAATGGTCAGGTCGTGGTCGACCACGGCAAGCACACGGGCGCGCGGCCCGGCAAGATTCTCTACGGACCCGGATTCCACAAGTAAGGAGTAAGAGTTTCATCGGGCGGATGGCCGACCTTCAGCGAAATGCGGACTAACGAGGACCATCGACGACTTCGATGGACGTTACCGGATGAATTTCCCAGGCAGTGGCGCGCCAGTCTCGGGGGTGGCCGGGAGCAGTGTTAACCGATTGTGATTCGTGCTCGGTGTCGAAGAGGAGCCAGCCGCGCACCCGGACCCAGCGGCCTTGGAAATGGTCGCGGGTGGCATCGGTGGACCAGTCTTCGCCGCGCTGTTCAGCGATGGAACGCCAGCGAGGCGTGACTTCAACGATGACGCGGCCGGCTTCGGCACCGTTCATCGGGTCGAGGACTAGCTCGATGTGGGTGTCGCGATCAGGGGGGTCGGAGGCGCGACAGTTGACCGTTTCAACGCCGCCCACTTTTACGTCCCAAACATAGCCGGTGATTTCGCCAGCGTGATGATCGTTCCAGCGGGAACGGTCGTCGCCTGGTTCGAGGATCGCCGCGAGAGTTACGTTCGGGTCGATCTGCTGCGGTTCCGGCGCGGTGTAACGATTTTTCAAGAGATTTAGTTCGCGGACGGCGGGGTTGGAAGCGTCGCCTTCCATGCCACAACCGTTGAAGGTCTCCAAGGCTGGCTGAGCAGCTAGGCGCGGAGTCGCTGGGCGACGCTGCCAATACCATAACGCACCGACAAGAAGTAGCAGGAAGAACATCCAGACTGTTTGATTTCGACGGGCCATCAGTCTTTTGGCGGAGCGAATCCTCTTTACGCCGCGCTCGCGCAACTTCGCGCACGGCTCTTTATCTAGAAAACGTCTTCGTTCTCTTTCAAAGTATCACGACTCAGTGTGGGAATGGTTGCGAAGGCCTGGCGTCTCCAGCAGCCAGTCCATCGAGAGTTGGGCGGACGACCGAACAAACCGCGCGGCGGCGGTGTCATCGTTTCCTGGGTTAGGTGCTGTTTTGCAAGCTACTTAACTTGCAGAGATTCGAGATAGCGGACTAAGTTTGAGATCCGCATGTTGACCACCGAAGAGTCTCTGCCGCTTACGGTCGCAAACAGTGGTCCCCAAACAGGCATTTCACTCGAGCCGTGAGCCGGCGCCTTAGCTCCATACCGAAGCACATTGGAGACGTAATCTCCGGGAAACTTTCCGTCATGCCGCTTGGCGAGGGTGGTCAAATCAGGCGGCACCGTTTTTAGATCACTGGACGCGGGGCCTGCCCCCTTGGCATCGGCGCCGTGGCAAGCGGTGCAGTACGCCTTGAACATTTCTTGGCCGGAAGCCGGCGAAGTCTGCTCGATGGGGGCTCTCTGAACAGTCTTGGTCTTCTCCTGCGCAACCAAGGGCGAGGCTGCGGCAAGCAAAAAAGGGAGCAACATGGAAACCATTCGCGGGGCCTTGTAACTCATCTCGACCTCCATCTGTTGTCCAGAAAAGTGATCTTTACGAGTAACCGGTAATCGAAGCATAGGGCCTGCTCGGCCATTTGAGTTAAGTCATGTTTGCTTTGTGCGCGGATTCTCGTCTGTGACCGCAATCACAGCGTTTGATTTCTTGTTCGATTAACGGGACACAGGGATTTTATGCAAAAGAAGGAAGGTGTACCGAGATTCAGCGGCCGTGGCGCAACTGATCAAGCCAGCGAACGAGGATCGAGTTGGAGGCGGATTCTATGTCGATGAATTCGAGGCCCATGCCGATCCTGGGTTTGACGATGCGGACCAGGGCGAGCGCCTGGATGCTCTCGCCTTTGCGCCCCAGCGTAACGCGGGCGCGGGATTTCAAGGACAGTGGCCTGCTCGTGCAGACGAAACAGCCGCCTAGTGAGATGTCCGAGGTAACTCCTTCACAGCGCGCGCCCGATTCCAGGTCAAGAACCTCCACATCGGCTGCGAATGGATAACGAATGGCATAGCGGCGGTCGCGGAGACTCACCTTGTGCGTCGCGCCGTCGGACGATCGGTCGTTCATGACAATTAGGTTGCCCAAAGTGACTCAGGACGGGGAAGAGTGAGTCAGGATGAAGCGAGTGAGCATTCCCCTCCAACTAACAAGCATGCCAGAGAAGGGGAAAAAATAGGCTGATTCCGAAAAAAAGGCGAGCGAAAAAGGCAACAGTCTGCAGCCTTCTTGGAGGTCTGGGCGGACTAGTTCGAGATATTAGTTGGTACGACAAAAAGGAAATGACCAGAGAAGAGTCGCGTTGAGGAAGGGTGGTAATCTGAAATAGTAAATACATCCTATGCCATACGACACCATGCGAAGCGATGGCCTTCGGCAGAGCGACCGGGTAAATTTCCGGATGCCCGTGGAAGTGTCCTGGACCACGAGCGAAGGAACGGCCGCGAAGCACATCGCAGAAACCCTGCTGGTTAGCCGAAACGGCGGCGTGCTGCGCCTTGAAGAGAAGCTGGCCACCGGACAGGAGATTACGCTGCGCCGCATGGAAGGCGATCAGGTGAAGTCCACGCGGGCGCGCGTGATGGCGGAGATCGACCAGGAGCCGGACGGAATTTTGTACGCGATTCAAATCTCTGAGCCGAGAGCGGATTTCTGGGACATTGATTTCCCTGCTCCACACAAGGCGGATGAGGCGCTGGCGCGGCTGCTGATGGAATGCGGATTTTGCCAGCGGCGCGAGGTCGTCTATTTGAATGAGATGGAATTGAAGTCGTTCGAAGTGCGGAAATGCGTGGCGAGGCTCTGCAAACATTGCGATACACCTTCGATCTGGATCGAAGCGCAGGCGGAAATCAAGACCCAGGACAAAGGAGCTCCACACCCTCTCACGGTGGAAGAGCGCGTGATCCCACGGCGAAATCGGACCCGGGTGAAAGCGCGTGTCTTAGCCTGTATTCGAAGGCGCGGGTTTCAGGAAGAAGTGGCGGTTTGCGAGGATTTGTCCAAAGGCGGATTGAGTTTCCGGAGCCGCAACGAGTATCCGGAAGGCTCGCGAGTGGAAGTAGCTGTCCCGTTTACCCCTGGGAGCGGCGCGATTTTTGTTCCGATCCGAATTGTGTTTTCGCAAGCGATTCCGTCGGCGGGTTTGTACAGGCACGGTGCGGCTTATATCCGACCGCCAAGTGATTCGGCAGATTAAAGAAATTCCCCCTAGCAAAAAACTGCAGAACAATTCCCGGCCATCAGTCCATGACCGATGCGATGTCGCGCTCGTGGCGTCGCCGATGCAGATAGTGCATCGAAATGTTGAGATACGCCTGGCCACAGGGGGTCTCGATGGCGATAACCATGGCCTCAGTGTCGGCGCTGCCTTTCAAGCCCTCTTCGTTCATGTGAATCTCCGGTGGAAACACCTTAAACCGGAAGCCCTGGTCGTTGAGAAGAGTGACTGAATTTCCGATGACCATGTTGGCCAGTTCGCACACGGTTTCCCGGACAACTTGATCGCTGCTGGGAACTTCCTCGCCCGCCAGATGGCTGGCGACTTTCATCGCCACTTCCGGCGAAAGATCCAGAATGACGCGACCTTCAATGTCGCCTTTGATGGCGATTAGCGCCGCTACGCCTTTGCGGCGATAGGTGTCTTCGTCCATCGAAAGATCGAGAATTTTCGTGGGTGCCTGGAGCGATTCGGCGAAGACTGCGTCGGCGGCGTTGATGAACGGCTGAATGAGTTCCATTCTCATGCGCGGTTTTCTCCTGCGAAGGCCACCGGCGCGCCAGCGGCGTTGGGATCGTCACTGAGAACATAACGGAGAATTTCGTAAAGGACTTCTGGCTTGACGGGTTTTTGCACGAAGTGTTTCGCGCCCTTCTGGAGCGCCGCCAAAATGTTTTCCTGGTAGCCCACCGACGAAACCATCACGATACGCGCTTCGCCATGCTGGCGAACGATGCGCTCGACGGCCTCGATGCCCTCCATCTGCGGCATGGTGATATCCATGAGCACGATGTCCGGCTTGGTGCGATTGAACTCCGCGATAGCGGTCAGGCCATCGCCAGCTTCTCCAGCGACTTCGCCGCCGAACATCTCAATCATCTTGATGATGTTCTTGCGAGCGAAAACGGAGTCGTCCACTACGAGGTAGCGAACGGGTTGATTGTCTTTCCGTAACAGAGCGGCAAATTGTTGCATGGCCTTCTCCTTCTCCCGGCACGGTCTTAAGTGCGATGGGAAGAAACGGGTGTCCTTTCCGATTTCTCGTTCTTATCGTTTTTATCGTTCTTGTCGAATTTCTCTGAGCTGGAGCGGTCGCTGCCGTAATTTTGAATCAGGAAAGCGGCGATACCTTCCAGCGGAATCACTTTGTCTGCGTAGCCCTTCGTAATGGCGGCCCGGGGCATCCCGCTAACCACGCAAGTGTCTTCGCTTTGCGCAACGGTGACACCACCCGCTGCCTTGAGGGCGCCAAGACCTTCGGCCCCGTCTTCGCCCATGCCGGTCATTAAGAGACCGACCGCGGTCAGACCAAATTGTTGCGCGACGGAATGAAAGAGAACGTCGACCGAGGGGCGGTGACCATTGACAGGAAGGCCGTCCGACAGAACGGCCATGTCCCCGCGTGGCATCCTGCGAACCATCAGATGCCTGTTGCCTGGACAGATGAGGACGCGGCCGGCAAGAAGGAGATCGCCGGAGCGCGCTTCCTGAACTTCGAGAGCGCAGCATTCATCGAGGCGTTTTGCAAACATTTCCGTAAAACCTTCGGGCATGTGCTGCACTATCAAGATACTCGCCGGAAAGTCCGCCGGAATCTGCGACAAAACATACTGGAGCGCGTTCGGCCCACCTGTGGAAATGCCGATCGCGACGATACGATTCGGGGGGAGCGCGGCATGCTTTCTCTTTTTATTCTTGGGTGGATCATCGGAAACCACAGCGGCGGGGAGTTTGCGGCCCGCGGCGCGCTTGGCGACTTTGATTTTTTCGATCAACTGATCGGCGATGGAATCGAGATGCCCCGCGGCGGCGTCCTGCGGCTTCTGAACGAAGTCGATGGCGCCGAGAGCCAGAGCTTTGAGAGTTGCGTAGCCGCCTTCCTTGGAATGAGTGCTGAAGAGAATGACAGGCATCGGAGCGCGGCGCATGATCAGCCGCAGTGTCTCCATGCCGTCCATGCGCGGCATTTCGAGGTCGAGCGTCACCACGTCGGGATGCAGCTCTTCGATTTTCTTCAGCGCAAAAGCCCCGTCCATCGCCGTGCCCACGACCTCGATGGACGAATCGCGCGCAAGAACCGCTGGAATGAGCTTCCGCATGAGGGCGGAATCGTCAACGACGAGAACTCGGATGCGGGCGCTCATGCGATCGCTCCCAGGGGAACGGCGCGCGAAAGGCGTGAGAGCACGGCGGGCACGTTCAGGATCAGAACCACGGTGCCATCGCCGAGAATCGATGCGCCGCTAACGAGGTCGCTGGTGACAATATCGGTCGGCAGGGCTTTGATGACCAGCTCTTCTTCGCCGACCATGCTGTCGACCAACAGGCCGAACCGCTTTTCGGCGGCGCCGATCACGATGACAAAGTGTTTCTTTTTCTTGGGTTCGGGTTCAATGGCGCGAAGCCGGCTCAGATGCTCGAGGCGCACAAGTGTAAGAATTTGGTCTCGCAGGCGAAGAACTTCACGCTGGTCCACGCGATGAATTTCCTGTTCGTGGATCCGTGAAATCTCGACCACGGAGGAAAGTGGCACTGCAAAAAGGCGTCCCCCAACGCGGAAGAGCAGCGTCTGGATGCTGGCAAGAGTGAGGGGGGCGCGAAGTTGAAAAGTCGTGCCGCGCGCCTTTTGCGTGGAGATATGAACTGTGCCTTTTAACTTGTCCAGTACGTTGCGGACAACGTCCATACCAACCCCGCGACCGGACACTTCCGTGACTTCCGTTGCGGTGCTGAATCCCGATTCGAAGATCAGATTGAGGGCTTCCTGATCGGTCAGGCGGGCCGCATCCTCGGCTTTAATGATTCCCTGCTTGACGGCTCGCTGCCGCACGATGCCTGGGTCGATACCGCGGCCGTCATCGCGCACCTCGATGACAACCTGAGTGCCTTGATGATAGGCGTTGAGATAGACCGTGCCACGCGCGGGCTTTCCAGCGGTAAGCCGTTCATCGGCGGGCTCTATTCCATGGTCGACGGCATTACGAACAAGATGCATCAGCGGCTCGCCCAAGGCGTCCAGAATGCTCTTATCGAGATCAGTATGCTGGCCGGAGATATCGAGTGCCACATCCTTGCCGCATTGCTTGGCCACGTCGCGCACGACGCGGGGAAATCGGCGGAAGAGTTGTTCCACTGGCACCATGCGGATCTTCAGGACGCATTTGTGAAGTTCGTCGAGAACGCGGGATTGAAAGGCGAGCGCTTCGGAGAGCTTGGCGCGAACAGGGTCGCGCGCGTGGCGCTGATCAAACTCCGTGAGTGCGCGATGCAGCATGGACTTGCCGATGATCAATTCACCCACAAGATTCATGACCGCATCAATGCGATTGGCATCGACGCGCAGGGTGCTTTCCGCAACGGTCGCGACCGCTGAAGCAGCTTGCCCGGATTTGGCGGCCTCTGACGCATCGCTGTGCTCGGTGGACTTGGTACCAACCTGGGCCGCTTGCGCGTCCAGAAGGTCACCTAGAAGCTCGTGGTCGGGCGTTTCTGCGCTTGTAGCGCGCTCTACGCGAACGTCGGAAACTATGCTCGGAATGCGGCAGCGCTGCTTGAGGGAGACTTCGGGCTGTACGCTCGCCAGAGCGGCTTCGACAACTTCGACAGTAGCGGCCGCAAGATTGTCTTCCGGACGAAGAGCGATGAGAGTTCCGCAACTGTGAAGAACGTTTCGAATTAGTTGAAATGCCGCTGCGCGCATCATGCTGTCCGGATCGATGCGCAAAGCCACGTTGTAAACAGTTTCGCCCCGGTGAGCGGCCTCAGAGATCATCAGCTGTTCGTACTCGGTCCAGGCAAACGCTGCAGGAACCGCTACAGTGGCTTGCGGAACTTCAGCGACCGGCGCTGGCGCCGTATCAACGAGTAAGCCGCGAATCAGGCCGTGCATCTTTTCGAGAGACGGAAGGCGCTTGTTCCGCTGATACGAGGAAAGCATGGCTTCGAAGGAATCAGCGGCGGCGAGTACGACTTCTGCGAACCGAGAGCCATGTTTTTGGCCGACTTGAGGCGTGAGAATATCTTCCAATTCGTGAGCAAATTCGCTTAGTTTGTGAAAGCCGCAAGCTGCGGAATCACCTTTGAGGGTGTGCACGGCGCGGCGGACGCGGCGGATCACTTCCTCGTCGGCAGGATGCGCCTCGAGTTCGAGCCCCGCTTCGTTGAGCGATTGCAGCAGCTCATTCGCGCTCTCAAAAAAGATAGCGCGAAGCTCCGGGTTGCGATCTTCGGGAGGCTTGCTCAAGAATTCGCCTCCACGCGCTGGTAAGCGGTGCCGTTATTTTCGTGCACCATGCGGAATTTTTGCGTCAGGCCGAAAAGGCTCTCGGCGTGGCCCACAAACAGATACCCGCCGGGATTCAAACAATGCCAAAACTTTTCGATCAGGCGTTTTTGCTCGGCCTCGTCAAAATAGATCATGACGTTTCGGCAGAGGATGATGTCGTTCCGTCGAGGCAAGAATTCCGTTTTGAGATTGTGGAAGTCGAACTGGACAAGTTGCTTGAGCTGCGGCTTGATGGCGTATTTGTCGCCGGACTTTTCAAAATAGCGCAAGCGGCAAGTGTAATCGACCGGCTCCATTTGTTGTTCGGTGAAAACGCCTTCCTGCCCAACGCGCAGACTGGCGTAACTGATGTCCGAAGCGACGATTTCCAGCTTCCATGGCGGAGGAATCAGCGGTTTGGGAGACGGCATATCGAAAGGAAGCGGATTCCGCAAGTAGTAGTAAGCCAGCGCGTCGCATATCAAAATAGCGACGGAATAGGGTTCCTGCCCGCTGGAACATCCCGCGCTCCAAACCCGAAGATTCCAGTCGCGGCGCTCCTGCTTCTTGCGGAGCAAATCTTCCAGCACCGTTTTCTGCAGAAGCTCGAGCTGCGGCTTGTTTCGAAAGAAACTCGTTTCATTGACGGTGAGGTTTTCCAGGAGCAGAGCGAGTTCCGCGCGGCCTTCGCGGCTGGTCAGCAGACGATAGTAGCTGTAGAAAGAATCTAGCTGACAAACTTTGAGCCGCCGCTGCAATCGGTCCTTCAGAAAGTGAGAGCGGCGCTCGTCGAAGAACATCCCGCATTCCTGATAAACAAGCGTCTGCAACAGTTTCAGTTCAGCTTCCGTAAGTTGAATCTGAGCGGTTAGCGTTCCCATGAAATAAGCGGCAGTCCGGCATTTCGCCTGTCCCTGAAGTAATCAGGAGCAGCGCTACTTTGCAGTGGCGACGGTTTCCGCGGCCTCCTCGAGTCGTTTGAGCTCCGGCCGATGCAAAAGCTTGGAAATATCGAGCAAGATGATCAGGCGTCCTTTCAATTTGCCAACTCCGGTGACATACCCCGACTCTCCGTCGGCGAAGACGGAGCCGGGCGCCTCAATCTCCGAAGGCGGAATCTTCAAGACTTCAGAAGCCGAATTGACGATGAGGCCGAGCAATTTATTGTCTAGCTCCACTACCAAGATGCGGTTCTTCTTGTCCGAACTAATCTCCGTGTGCCCGAACCGTTTGCGAAGATCCATTACGGGGATAATTTTCCCGCGCAAATTGATGACGCCTTCGACGGTGTCCGGTGCGCTCGGGACCGCTGTGATTTCCGGAACGCGGACAATCTCGCGCACGGAGCCGATGCGCACACCGTACGTTTCATTTCCGATACGGAAACCAACGATTTGTAAGTCCTTTTCCATCAGGCGATCTCCGGCTCCTTAAGAACCCACGAGTTCAGCGTATTCAGGCTCGCGTTCGCGACTGGAACTCTGATGCCCGCGTCGCGGAGCCCCAGCCTCGGAGTGTGCGTGGTGGCCGCGATTCTGCGCGGAACGGTCCAGGACAAAGCGATCCATGCTGTCGAGCAGATTGCGGGAGAGCTTGAGCATCTGCTCGGCGGCGGCCGAAAGCTCGGTGGAGCTGGATGCTGACTGCTGCACGAGTTCGCGCATCTTGTCCATGGCACGGACAACGGCTTGGGCTCCGGAGGCTTGCTCTTCAACCGCGGAATTGATTTCTTGCGTAATTTCGGTCAGACGGCTGGTGGCCTTCGCAATTTGCGAAGAGCCGACCGACTGTTCATTCGTCGCGGCGCCGATCTCTTGCGAGAACTTGTAGACTTCGGTGACCACGTTGGAGATTTTGTGGAGAGCGGTGCCAAGCTCATTGCCGAGGCTCAACCCTTCTTCGACGATGCGCGTACTGCGCTCCATGTTTTCAACGGCTTGGCGTGCCTCGCGCTGAATGCTTTGAATGAGGTCGGCAATTTCCTTCGTAGATTGCGTGGATTTTTCGGCAAGCTTGCGAACTTCGTCGGCGACGACCGCAAAGCCCAAGCCGTGCTCGCCCGCGCGGGCCGCTTCGATGGCGGCGTTTAAAGCCAGAAGATTGGTTTGCTCGGCAAGGTCATCGATGACTTCGATGATTTTGCCGATGTCGTCGGCGCGATGGCCAAGGATATTGATGATCTCCGCAGATGATTGAATAGCTTTGTTGGTGCGATTCAGGCCGTCGGTGGCTTTTTCCATCGTCTGAATGCCAGTGACGACTTCCTCGCGGGAACGATTCGCGATATCGAGAAGAACCTTTGCAGTGTCGGCTACGCGCTGGATCGAGGTAACCATCTGATCGATGGAAGCGGAAGTTTCTGCGACGCTGGAAGCTTGTACCTGCGTGTTCTTCACGACATTCTGCACGTTGATGCTCATTTCGTGCATCGTGCTGGTGACTTCTTCGATGGCGGAGGAAGCTTGAACGCTTACCTTGGCAGATTCATCAGCTGCGCCAGCGACTTGATTGGAACCGGCGGAGACCTGGCCGGCGGAATCTCGCGTGGTGCGCACTAACTCCTGTAGTCCGTGAGACATACGAAGAAAAGCATTGCCAAGAGTGTCGCGCTTTGAGCGGGGCACGACTTCCACGCTGAGGTCGCCTTCAGCGACGGACATGGAAACGCTGGCCATCTCTTTCAAATAGGCCACCATGTTGTTGAAGGTAGTGGCCAAAGCCCCAATTTCGTCGTTGCGATGGATGTCGATGTTCTGATCGAGGTCCCCGGAGTCACCAATCTCGCGGGCTACCGTGATGAGGTGCGTGAGCGGCTCGCTGATGGACTTGGCGGTCTTGTACGCCGCCCCGATTCCGAATAGGAGCGCGACAAGCGTGCCGACCGTGGTCACGCCGGTACTAATATTACTGGCACTTCTCGCCGATGCATCGCTTGCGTCGTGAGATTTAGTAATGTCGGAGCTAGTTTGGTCCAAAACGACGGATGATTTTGTCAACCAGGAAGCTGGATCCTTTTGTAGATAAAAGATTTGCAGGTCGGAGACGGTAGCGTCGCCGGAGTCCACCTGATGGCGCTTGGCAAGAAGCGGCTTGGCGAAATTGTCGGCCCAGTTGGCTTCGGTGCTTTCGACTTGAATCAGTGCAGTTTTCACGTTGTCGCTGCTGGTTTGCGACTCACCGCGCTTGATCAGGTCGTTGATGTCAGTAAAACCTTTGTTGACCTTTTCTTCGTCGCGGGGATCACCGCTCAGAAGAAAGTTGTCCATGTTGTGCCGGTTCAACATGATCTGATAGCGCACTGACTCAATGGTGCCTTTGTTATCGAGCGCCGCTTTGGCGTCATTGCGTGCGGTCGTGTTCCTCAATCCGGCGATGATGTTCACGAGGAACAGCAGACCCAGAATGCCCAAAATCACGCCAAAACCTAAGTACAGCCTTTTCCCGATCGTCATTGCAAAATGCCTCCACTCACCCCGGCGACGCGGTTTGGTGAAACCGCTCCTGCCGCTCTCTTTAATGGACCTAGTTCCCGCCCCCGGCGCTGAACTCAAATTCAACGATCTGCGTGGTTTCTTCCGGTGCAGCCGCAAATTTCCATTCCTTCACCGCGTCCTGACAGGCCTGAACAAGTAACGGATGACCGCCAATGACACGAGTACTTTTGACGCGGCCATCAGGTGTAATCACCACTTCGATTTTCACCTTGCCGGACACGCTCATACGCTTGGCAAGTTCAGGATAGGCGGGAGACACCTTGGACTTGACCTTGCGCTTGCCTTCGTCTGTGGAGCCTGTTTGCCCGAAGCTCGCGGTTCCCAAAGAAAGACCGATCGCAGCCGTCGCGGCTCCGTGCACAAATTTTCTCCATCCGGTTCTCATCGACACCACCCCTCTCAAGAATGGGGAAACCCCGCGGTAGAGAAGGCACGTCGGGTGCCACCACGGGAAGAGCCAGCGGCACACGACTCCCCAGGGAAGTGAAAGCTGCAAATCCCTTAGAATGAAGCGCTAGTGGAGATTTTTAGAATCGGAAGCAGCCAGCGCACTATCGTAAGCGCGTCTCAGTCGACGCTATATCCTTGCGTCGAGGTCTCATGCTGAGACGCTGCACACCAGCGAGGCAGGCTTGGCGAGAGTGGACGATTCGGCAACGCCCCCGAGATGTGCGATTGACTCACAATGAGATTAGCCGCTAGGGTGATAAGGAAGGGCTGAACTCAAATTGAGACACGCGTCCACCCCCAACCCGTGATGCGACAAACCAAACGTCGGCGGGCTCCGCATTTAACCACTCAGTTAAATAAGGCTGCGACTGTGCCTCCCTCTTCCCGACAAGCAGAAGAATTAATGGAATTAGCCGTAGATGCGGCCCAATCGCGGCAATTCCCGGAATTCCTGGAACGGTTTGCTGGCCGGGCGGCGCGGATGCTCAATGCCGTTTGGGGCGGGGTGGCGGTTTTCCGCGGACGCGAAACAGACCTCCACTTTACGCGTGAGAATGACACAGCGGTCAGCAGCACGCTCAAGAAGTGGATCATTTCATCCGCTCGCGAAAGCCGGGTTGCCGCGGTTGTAAAGGCCCTCCCTTCAGCGGAGGCCGGGCGAACGAAAGACAGCGCCGCGGCGACGGGCGCAGTCTTCGTGCCGGTGAACGCGAGTGACGGCGAACGCCTGGGGATGCTATGCCTCTTGCGGCGGCAGAAGAATCTGGACGCCAAGGAGAAAAGACTTCTGCATGCCTTGGCAAGCCACGCGGCACTGTCTCTGGAAAACTTCAGGAGATTCTCGCAACTTGAGAAATCGAAGCGGCAGTGGGTCGAAGACATCGACGCGATCAGTGATTACATCGTGGTGCACGACCGGGCGTGGAAAATTCTTCGCACGAACCGTTCGCTGGCATCGCATCTAGGAGTTCCACCCGTGGCGCTGGTAGGCGAAGCGATGAGCGGGTTGCGGCAAATCGCGGAGACGGGAAGCGACCTTCCCTGCCCTTTCTGCCGGGATACGCAGCGGGCCCGCGAGGAGTACGTGGCTGCTTCAGCAGAGCGAATTTTTCTAGTGTCGACTTCCCGAGCGCCAGGGGTCGTGGAAGACGACACCCGCACGATCCATGTTCTGAAAGACATTACGGACCGCCGGGAAGCGGAGCGGAAATACCGGGAGCTGTTCGACAGCATTCAGGAAGGACTGTTTTTCGCGACGCCAGACGGGCGATTTCTGGATGTCAATGACGCGATGGTGCGCATGCTGGGTTACGCATCACGCGAGGAGATGCTCCGCTCTGATGTTAGCCCGCACCTTTACCCCGCGCCGGCAGCGCGCGAGCGATTTTTGCAAGCCCTGGCGGAGCGCGGCGTGCTTCGAAACTATGAAGAGACGCTCCGGCGTAAGGATGGCGCACTTTTGCATACGCTGCAAAACATTACAGCCGTGCGCGACGCGCAGGGCCGTATCGCGCAGATTCGCGGCTTGATGCTGGATGTTACGGAGCAAAAGTCGTTTCAATCCCAGTTACAGCGGGAGCGGGACTTTAACCAGAAGATTCTGAACACCACACAAAGCATGATTCTGGTGCTGGATACCGCTGGTCTGATTAGCTACGCGAACCGGCGGTGCTACGAGGCCGGCTACCGCGAAGACGAGCTCATCGGCCACAGGCTCGTGGACTGGGTGGAGCCCTCGTACCGGAAAGATTTCGAGGCGGCATTGGAGACCACGGCGAACGGACAGCAAGTGGAAAACCTCGAACTGCAGGCCAGGCGGAGCGACGACACGATGGGGCATTTTTCCATCAGCCTAAGCCCGATGCGCGATGAGCAGAGCGCGGTGAACAACCTGGTTGTGGTGATGACGGATATTACCGATGCCGTGCTGCTACAGGCCAAGCTGGCGCACTCGGAACGAATGGCAACGATTGGCCGGCTGGTTTCGGGAGTAGCGCACGAAGTGAACAATCCGCTCGCGGCGATCCTGGGATTCACGGACTTGTTGCTGGAGAATCCGGAAGTGCCGCCCTCAGCGCGGGAAGATTTGCAAATTATTTTGCAAGAAACTCAGAGAACGAAGGATATCGTTCAAGACTTGCTGAGTTTCGCAAGGCAACGGCCGGTACAGCGCGAGGCCGTGCAAGTAAATACCGTGCTGCGGCAAACCATCAAGCTGCGCAGCTATGATTTTGCGAGCCATGGCGTCGAAGTGAGTGAAGAGTTTGACGAAACCCTCCAGCCGGCGCTTGGCGACGCGCAGCAACTTCAGCAGGTCTTCCTGAACATTCTCAACAATGCTTACGATGCGGTGCAAGAAACAGGACGACGCGGACACATCGGGATTCGTACGGAACGTGATGGCAATAGTGTTCAGGTAGTGGTGACTGATAACGGTACAGGGATCGCTGATCCGCAGCATATTTTCGACCCCTTCTACACGACCAAACAGCCAGGCAAAGGCACCGGACTTGGCCTGAGCATTTGTTACGGGATTGTGCGAGCGCACGGCGGCGAGATTCAATGCTGGAACAACGCGGAAAGCGGCGGGAGCACGTTCGTCGTTCGTATTCCGCTGGCCGCTGAACAGCCGGCCATGGCCGCAAAAGAGGCTGGAAGATGAAGCTGCCAGCGGCCATTGGCCAAACAGCTCCGATACTCTTGATTGAGGATGAGCCTTCGGTGATTGCATTTCTGAAGGCGGCTCTCCTGAGGAAGGGCTATGCCGTTGTGAATGCTTCTTCCGGCGCGGAGGGCTTGAAACAACTAGCGGCCGGGCCTTACAGTGGCGTGATTTCCGATATCCGGATGCCGGGAGCAGTGAACGGTGCGGAAGTACACGACTGGATTCAGAAAAACCGACCGGAGCTAGGGTCGAAAATCATTCTGATCAGTGGGGATACGGCCAACAGCGAAACACAAGCTTTGCTTGCACGCAGCGGGACGCCTTGCATCGAGAAGCCGTTCCGTGTACACCAATTAATATCCATTGTGGAGAAAACCTTCGGGAAGCCATGAGTGATGATCTGAAAATACGGTTGCTTGTGGTGGATGACGAGCAGAGCATCCGAAAGCTCTGCATGACCATCGGCAACACCTTGGGATATTCGTGCACCGAAGCGGAGAGCGCCGAAGCCGCGTTGGCAAAGCTGGACGCGGATGTGCCGGATCTCATCCTCACCGATCTCAAACTGCCAACGCTTTCCGGCGTTGAACTCCTTAAACAGGCGAAAATGATCTTGCCGCGAGCGGAAATCGCGATCATGACCGGGCACGGTTCAATCGAATCCGCCGTGGATGCGATGAAGTTGGGCGCATACGACTACATTGAAAAGCCATTCCGCGTGGAAAAGATGCGGCTGTTGCTGCAGCGGATGGCCGAAAAAGTTCGGCTAGTCACGGATAACGAGTTTCTGCGCGAGCGCGTCAGCACGGAAGCCAATCTGGATGGAATCATTGGCACTTCCGCGAATATTCAAGATGTTTTGCGCATGGTCTCGCGGCTGAAGGATACGCGAAATCCCGTTCTGATTTCGGGCGAGAGCGGGACGGGCAAGGAGCTTGTGGCTCGGGCGATCCACTTCCGAGGGGCTCTTGCGCAAACCCCGTTTGTCGCGGTGGATTGCGGTTCGTTGGTGCCGACGCTGATGGAGAGCGAGCTTTTCGGATACGAAAAGGGCGCGTTCACTGGCGCCATAAAGACCAAAGCAGGCCTTTTTCAGGCGGCCAATGGCGGAACAATTTTTTTGGATGAGATTGGTGAACTCCCACTCGAGATGCAGGCGAAGCTTCTGCGCGTGCTCCAGGAGAAAGAAGTTCGGCCCGTCGGGAGCAACGAAAAGGTAAATGTCGACGTCCGTGTGATCGCGGCGACGAACCGCGACCTCGAAGCCGCCTACCGCGAAGGCACGTTTCGCAAAGATCTCTACTTCCGGCTGAACGTGGTGACCGTGCATCTACCGGCATTGCGCGACCGCAGGTCGGACATCCCGATGCTGGTCCACCACTTCCTGGATCGCTATGCGCCGGATTCGCACCTTCAGGTGACGACAGCGGCGATGAATAGTCTTCTGAACTACGAGTGGCCAGGAAATATTCGGGAACTGGAAAACTGTATTGCCCGTGCAATCACACTCGGCGATCGTCGAGTGATCGACGTGAGCGACCTCCCGCCCGCGATCCGCAGTGAGCAAGCAGATTCCTCCGGTGGCGCGTTGCAAGATGCCGCCTCTCTTTCAACGACGGCGCTCGCTGAAATGGAGAAAATGACCATTCTTCGCGTGTTCGAGCAGGCCAACGGAGACAAGGCTCTCGCTGGACGGATGCTGGGGATTAGCCGCGCGACGTTGTATCGCAAATTGAAACGATACAACATTCCTCTGAGGTCCGGTCCAGAGGATGTAGCAGAAGCTTCCGAAGAGACGGCCCATCAGGTGGAATAGCGTCTCATGTCCCGCTGCGAAACGCGAAAGCAGTGAGCGGCTGAGACAACAACGTTTCAGCGTGAGACGAGTGAGCCATTCACGACCTGCAGGAAAATTTTAAGTCGTTCCCTTTCTTCAATATCCGGACGTCTTCCCTTTCCAATTCTTTGGCGCGCAGCGTGCATCTCTATCGCGGGGACGTTGTGCCCATTTGCGGAAGTGCGTGTACCGATTGGCAAATTCAGCGCAACCTTAGTACCAGAGTACTGCAGCGGGGTGAGAGGCAGCGTGAGACCATCCAGCGAATCAACGCTTGACGCAAACGAGCAAGGCTGCGCGGAGCGATTGGCTCGATTCTTTCCGCGCGCCACTCCTGTTCGAGTCCCGGTGCAGATCACCGCACTGCGGACTGGGAGCGCTCGCTTGCGGGAAGCGACCGTGGTGGAGTTTGGGGGAGCGGAACATGCAATCTTCCTCTCCAGTTTGCCTCTAGAGTTCGACGACCGGGTACGCATTGAACGTGACAAGAACGGTGGCACGGCGGATGCAAAAGTGATTGCCGTGCAATATCACGAGGGACGTAAAGCGGTGGCCGTCAGGTTTCTACAGGGGCCCTGCGCGTGGGTGACACAGCCGTGAACAAGACGACTACAACGCTCAAGAGCCCAGCACCGCCCAAGCCTGCGAACTCGCGGCAGGCGAAATGGGCAGAGGATCGTTCGGTTTTCCCGATCTATCTGGCTCTGGCGAAACAGCTCGAAATCGAGATTCCTTTCGCGCAGGAAAAAAGGAATCTGCCGGAAAAGCCAGACTTGGAGCTCTTTGACGAAGTAGAAACCTGGCTGGACGAGATGGACCAACGCGTCGTGGTGCACGAATTGCGCAAGCTGCTGCAGACAACGACACTTAACGCAAACGAAACGAGCTTGTGCGCGCTTATCCATCGCCACCTGCAAAAGTCCTCAAAAACCAACGTGGACCGGGACAAGGTGGACTTCCTTCTGGTGCAATACTTTGCCCTGTGCGCTCCCGCAAAGATCTATCACAAGCAGATCGAGCCGCACGACGTCGCGCAAGTGATGAAGCCGGTGCTGGGCGATGCGGACGATTCTACATTGGAATGGTGCGCTCCGCTGGAGCAGATGATTGAGAAGCTGCGGGCCTTCCGCAGCCTGCGAGAAATTCTGAAGACAAATTTCATCGAACAGGGCCGCAAGGTGAAAGAGTCCGCGGGCGGCATGTTCTACGATCCGGCGGCATTGCTCACGTTTGTGCGGTTCAACTTTCTGCTCCGACGCACGTTCATCGAGCTTATGCACGCAGACCTGATTGCCATCCGGTCAGGGCTGTCCCAGATCGAGACGGCTGGTGCGCGGATTATCGATTGCCACCACTTTGGTCTCTCGGCCACGGAGCCTCTGGCAAAAATTCGCGAGATTGCGGATGAGTGGAAACAGCCTTTTCAAAAAGATTACACGGAACGCGGCGTGAATCAGACGTTTGAAAAGCTCCTCGGCCTGCGCACGGACGTGGAACGCGCGTTGGAAAAGATCGCGCCGAAAGCACCTGAGAAGGCCGCGAATTCAGGCACAACGGCGGCTTCGCCTGGCCTTGAAGCTTTGAAAGCAACTGCCCGCGACTCCGGGGCCACTCCCACAGGCAAGCAAAGTGGAGAAAAACCAGGAGCGCAAGCCTTTGCGAAACCTGCCGCTCCGGGGGCACTCGATTTTGAAACGTGCCTCGAGAAAATCTGGGAACAGCTCATCGCGACGCCGCCTACGCGGGGACGTTCAATGACGACGGTGAAGATAGGGCTCGCACGGATTTTGCTGTCGTCTTGGGAAGTAACCGCATTTGTGAGCGAGGACGGACCAGCGGCAGAGGATTTGCGCCGGGCAGTGGTGGCGAGGGCGATGGTGACTGCTGCTGTCGAGTCCGCCAAGGAATCAGGGAATGCGACATCGATGGACAAGGCACTCTCGATAGCGCGGATCGAGGTCTCGCGACTGCAGGAACGCGTGGACATCGCGAAACAGGCGAAGGACACGGAAGCGGCGGTAAACCTCGGTATCAGCACGAAGCGCTTACTGACGGCGCTGGACGAGGCCGAGAAGCTCTAAATGTTTGGGTTCTTTTCAGGACATCGCGGACGAATCTCCCGAGGGCGGCAGCTCTGTGCGAAACGCTAGTGTATTAATACTGAGCGACGAGCCGGAATTTGCGAGGCTATTGACTGCCTGCTGGCAGGCGGAGCGGCATGCTCCGGGAGTTACCGTTCTCAGTAGCGAGCTTTGGAAGGACCACGAAGCGGCTCTGCACGATCTCGTGGTGGTTGGGCCAGTGCTTGAGGGCAAACTGCCGGGCGTCCTGCGCTCTCTCGAGCCTGCCGCAGCGGTGATTTTGTGCGTGCCTGCCGATTCTCGCGAGTTAGGGCAATTACGGTCACGTTACCCTCGGCTCGTTCACATCCCATTGCGGGAAGACTGGGCGCAAACACTGCTCCTGGTCGCCGGCGAATCTCTTCGGCGCGCGGAGGCGTTGCGGTTGGCCAAGCAGGCAGAACGGCGAGCCGCAAAGAACGAGAACCAAGCCACGCTAGGCCGCTACATGATGGACATGAAACACAGCGTCAACAATGCGCTGACTTCCATGCTGGGCAATGCGGAATTACTGCTCTTGGAGCCGGGGCAACTGTCTTCCAAGTCGCTCGCGCAAATTAAGACAATTCACAGCATGGCGCTGCGGATCAACGAGATTATGCAGAGATTCTCATCGCTGGCGAGCGAGATGAGGGAAGCTGAGAATGCATCTCAAGCTGAGACGGAAGCGGAGCCAGCGTCCCCGGGTCCCCGGCGTTAAGCGGGCTTCTTGACTCTGTAAATCACTCAAAATTCAGCTCTTATGCAACTTGGACAAAGGGACAGAGGTAGCTGTCAAGCTGGCTGCTGACGTGCACCTCTTGTCTGCGGAGAAATATGGGGAGATGTCGATGCTGCAGAAAAAAGTACTCATCGTCGATGACTCGCCCTCGCAAGTGAAGCTGATCCAGGGCTTTCTTGAGCACGAAGGCTACCGGCTGGTGGGGATCAATGACCCAGAACGGGTCGAGGAAGCGATTGCCGTTGAGCGGCCCAGCGTCATTTTGCTGGATGTGGTCATGCCCAAACGGAATGGATTTCAGGTTTGCCGGGAATTGAAAAATCACGCGGACTACAACGCGATACCGGTGATTCTGGTGACGTCGAAAAACACGGAGAGCGACCGGTTTTGGGGCCAGCAGCAGGGCGCGGACGGGTATGTGACCAAGCCGTTTACGCGGGAAGAGTTGCTGCGGGCTGTGCGGCGATTTGCATAGGGGATTTTTGAGGATGAATCGGCGATGAGCGAAGACTTTCACCTAGCGCCGCTTCCAGCGGATGCGGACGATCTGCTCGAAGCGCTGGGACCCATGGAAGAGCGGCTGCCGGAATCGCAGTACTGCGTATTCCGGAGCGGGCGGGAACGGTTTTGCTTGCCGGTGCTGGATGTCGAGGAAGTTTTGGATTGGCCCTTGTTGACGAAGCTGCCGCTTGGACCGGCTTACTTGGCTGGGATTTTCAATTTGCGCGGGGCCATTGTGCCGCTGATCGATATTGCCATTACGGAAGGGCGGCGGCCTGGTTTGCTGCCGAAGCACGTGGTTGTGGCTTCGCTTCGCGGTGAAGGCGCCCATGACGATTTGCGGATTGGGATTGCGGCGGACGAAGTGATTGGGACGTATTCAGTGAATACGGAAGATTTGCTAGAGCAGGCTCCGGAGAATGTGCCCCATTGCACAGGCATGTTGAGGCACGACGACCGGCTGGCCCTGATCATTGACTTGAGGAGAATGCTCGAGGTATTTCCGGGACCCAGCATTTGATTTTGCACGGGTAAGTTTGCGTGTGCCCCGCCGCATGCGGATAAGGGCCACTGCAGTAGGGATTTGGAGGAAGGCATGAAATCGCGACTGAGTACCACAATAACGTGGCTGGTCATACCTAATGGCGTCATTCTTTTCGCCGTGCTGGGCCTAGCCTACAGCGCCGGACGTCAGTCTGGCGGACTGTCCATCTTCGAATTCGGGTCGCTGCCGGCCGGGGCGAGCGGCTCCCTCATGTTCGCGCTGTTGCTGGCGCTCACCATGGCTGGTTTCATGGCGTGGCGATTGACGAGCAAACTTTTGACGCCGGTGCAGGAACTGGCGCAGTTCTCCGAGCGCATCGCCGCTGGCGATCCACGGGCGCGCGTTGAAATCAACACGGGCGACGAGCTTGGCTACATCGCAGAAAATTTGAATCGCGCGGTGGCAAAGGTTTCGAAGGCGACAAGCAACCAGGATGCGAACGACGCTTTGCAGCGCAGCATCACGGAATTGCTCACGGTTATTAACCAAGTGGCGCGCGGCGATCTGACGCTACGTGGGAAGGTCACGAACGACGCTTTGGGCAACGTCGCGGACTCCATCAACTACATGCTCGACAACTTCACCAAAGTTCTAGAGCGTGTTCGTAAGGCCGCTATGGAAGTCACTGCTTGCTCGAACAACATTCTTGTGGCTGCGGACGAGATGCAGGCCGGCGCGACGCAACAGGATCAGGAAATCACCAATACGTCGAGCGCCGTCGAAGAGTTGACCGTTTCGATGAAGCAAGTGTCCAACAACGCGGAAGCGAGCGCGGAAGCAGCACGCCGTGCTTTGGATGCGGCCGAACAAGGCAACCGCGCCGTACGCGACACACTGGAAGGCATGCAGCGAATTCGCGCTTCTGTGCAGGCAACCGCGAAGAAGATCAAGTCGCTGGGCGACCGGTCACTGGAAATTTCGGAAATCATCAACGTCATCAACGACATCACGGAACAGACGAACTTGCTGGCATTGAACGCGGCCATCGAGGCGGCTCGCGCAGGTGAGGCGGGACGCGGTTTCGCGGTCGTCGCCGATGAAGTCCGCAAACTCGCAGAACACAGCCGAAGCGCCACGAAAGATATCGCGGCACTCATCAAGGCCATTCAGGCGGAGACGAACGAAGCGGTGGTGGTCATGGAAGAAGGTACAAAGGAAGTGGAAGGCGGGGCGACGCTGGCCGATCAAGCCGGACGCGCGCTGGATGCCATTTCAAACGTGGTGCGTCAATCGGCGGAATTGGTTCAGGAAATTTCACTGGCTTCCAAACAGCAGGTTCGCGGCACGGAAGGCGTGGCGCACGCGATGCAGATTATTTCGAGCATTACCCGGCAGACGTCACAAGGCACGCGCGGAACGGTCGCGACGGTCAGCCAGCTTGTGAAACTTTCCGATCAATTGAACGAAGCGCTCGCGCAATTCCGCGCGACGTCGAAATCCGGCAACAGTTTGGAAGATTCCGAGCGGCCCGTCCCTGCCGGCGCTCTGCGGTAAGCAGTGATCTTACGCTCGGGCAAGAGCCAGAGCTAAAGCGGGACGGTAATGAGCGAACGGCAAGGACCGGCGCACGGTCTTAGTGAACATGAGCTGAGTGAGATCCGCATGCTGATTGAAGAGCGGACGGGTATTTGCTTCGATGCTTCGCGCGAGAGGTTTTTCTCGACGCGCGTGAAGGAACATTTGCGCGCCAAGGGACTCGAACGCGGAACTGATTTGCTGCGGGCGATGCGGAAATCGAACGTGGAGTACGAAGCCCTGCTTGAGGGACTGTTGACTCAGGAGACCAGCTTCTTCCGGTATCCCAGTGTGTATGAAGCGTTCGAGAAACGCGTGCTGCCGGAGTTGCATGTGAAGAAGTTCTGGAAAAATCCGCGCACGCTCAGGATTTGGAGCGCGGGCTGTTCGACCGGTGAAGAACCTTATTCGATTGCGATCACCATTGCCGATTCCCTTTCGTTTTCGGACTCATGGAACGTAGAGATTCTCGCCACCGACGTCGGGCGGCACGCTTTGAAACATGCAGAGCGTGGAGCGTATACGGGCCGAAGCTTGGGTAGCGTAAGCCCGGAACAGTTGGCAACGCATTTCTCCCAGGCTCATGGCGGGCATCAGGTGAAGCCCAGACTGCGCAAAATGGTCACATTTGCGCAGATGAATCTTGCCTCCGCGGTATATGTCGGCCGAATGGACATGATTTTCTGCATGAACGTGCTGATTTATTTTTCAGAAGAGCGGCGACGCTCACTTGTGCAGCGGTTTTACGACACACTCGAGCCGGGAGGCTATCTATTTCTCGGCCATTCGGAATCCATTTCGAAGATGCCCGTGAAATTTCAGGCCATCGTACTAAATGACTGCATTCTCTACCGCAAGCCCACGGCGGAAGAATTGCAGAAGCCGGAACTCGTGGCGGAGGGACGCGCGTGAGCATGCCGGACCGCGAAGCCGTCGAGATGTTCCTCCAGGAAGCGGCGGAGCATCTGCAGTATTTGCGTGAGTACGTCAGCGTGTTGCAAGAAATTTCGCCGCGCCGTGAGGACCTCGAGCGGCTCTACATTTCGGCGCATACGCTTAGCGGGACATCGGCGAGTTATGGTTTTCCACGCTTCTCCGAAATTGGAGCGAAGCTGGCCCACGTTTTTCAATATGCTTTGAACGCACCGCTGGGCGACGACCTCCATGGCCCCTTGACCGAATTTTTGTCGGACGGCATTTCTTTGCTTGAAACGGATCTTCTGGAAATCAGCGATACGGGCAAAGAGAGCGTGGATGATATCGCCGCGTTCAAGGAGCGCTACCGCTTCGCCTTCCCGACGGAACCGCCGCCGCTGAATTATCCGCAACCGCAAACCTACGCTGAGCCAGCCAAAGCGCTTGCCAAAGAGACTGTCGTATCTGCAGCAACCGGATCCTATTTCGACGCTTTGCCGGCTGATGACGAAGTGGCTGACGAGATTTTGGAATTCTTCCAGCCGGAAGCGGAAGAGCATTTGCAGGTAGTCAGTGATTGCCTGATTTCGCTCGAGGGCAACAACAATCCTGAAGAGATCAATAAGCTGTTCCGCGCGATCCATACCGTGAAAGGATCTGCCGCGCAGGTTGGCCTGAGCCGCCTTGGAGCGATTGCGCACCGCGTGGAAGACCTCATCGGACGTCTGCGTGACGGCGAACTCGAACCGTCGCCAGCCGTTGTCGATATTTGCCTTGAATCCGTCGACGTCCTCAAGAAAACGTTGCACCGGCAGTGGGCCGACGAAAAGAGCATGCGCGCGGGCGTGGATTCTCTGCTCGGGCGAATTGCGGAGTATGCACCGGTAGAGCTGGAAGATTCGGAGACAACGGTGGCGCCTGCGGGAGCAGCAGAAGTTCATGCCGCAGGATTGGAAGAAGCTGCTCCATCCTCTACACCTGTAAAGAAAGCAGCCAAACCCGCTAACACGGCGGCCGCAGCTGCAAAATCCGTTCGCATTGCTCTCTCTCGGCTTGACCGCATGATGAACACGGTCGGCGAACTGGTCATCAACCGTACGCGAATGGTTGGGCGGGTGGCGGAACTGGAAAAGCTCGTCGATACGCTGAGTTTCTCGAAGGAACGGCTGCAAGGCAAAGTCGGCGAATTCCAGGAGAAGTACGAATTCAATCGCATCAGCTCAACGCGGCAAACCGGCCCGTGGAGTCCATCTACAGCAAGGCAGACACTTACGAACGCGGCCTCGGGCGACACTTCCTTCTGGTCCGATTTCAGCGAACTGGAAATGGACCGGTACGACGATTTCAATATCCTTTCGCGCTCGATGGCAGAAATCTCCGCGGACGTGAACGAAGTGCTCTCGCAGCTCGAAGGATTTATCGGTCGAGTCGAAGGCGACATCGACGAGTTCACAAAACTCGCGCATCACTTGCAGGACGAAATCACCGCCGCCCGCATGGTACCTATCGGAACGCTTTATTCGAGGCTGTCCCGCGCGGTACGCGATGCGACGAAATCTGCGGGCAAACAAGTTGATCTCGACCTTTCCGGAAGCGAGACGGAACTCGACAACAACATTATTCAGCAGATCTCGGATCCCCTTGTGCACCTTGTTCGTAATTCCGTTGCGCACGGAATCGAGCGCCCCGAGGATCGAATTGCCGCTGGCAAGCCGGAACTAGGCAAAGTTTCCCTACGCGCCTATCACCGCGGCAACCATATCTACATTGAAGTGGAAGATGATGGACGCGGCATTGATTATGAGCGCGTAAAAGTGAGCGCGATCGAGCGCGGATTAGTTTCTCCTGAAACCGCAGATCGCCTTACGGAACGCGACCTGCGAGAGATGCTTTTCCATCCGGGCTTTACAACCGCTCCGGTTAAGACTGAACTCGCGGGCCGCGGAGTAGGTTTGGACGTCGTGCGCGCGAACTTGAACGCGCTGAACGGCGAAATCGACATTCAAAGTGTCAGCGGGCAAGGGACGAAATTTACGCTGAAGGTGCCGCTGACCCTGATCATCTCGCCGGCCCTCTTCGTGCGTTGCGGCGTGACCAATTTCGCCCTGCCGCTTGCCGTCGTGGAAGAGATTCGGCGTCTGCGCGCTGACGAGATCGAAGACGTGGGCGGTAAGCTCCTTACCAAGGTTCGCGACGTCGTAACGGAAGTCGTGAGGCTCGACACCTATCTTGGACTGCCTCCGCTTGAACCCATCAATGGCTACTTCCGCATGGTCGTTGCAAACGCCGGCAATCGCCAGATTGGCTTGGTGGTTGAAGAAGTACTCGGCAAAGACGAAATCGTGATCAAAAACCTCGGCGAATACTTGCGCCGAGTGAAACTCTTCCCGGGCACGACGATTGCCCCCGACGGCAGCCTGATCCTGCTCATCGATTTGAACCGCATGGTTGCAAACGAACCCACAGAACGGCGTCCGCTGCAAGCCAGCGCCAGCGCAGCGCGTATCTTCGCCCCGGGCTCGACGGCCGTCGCACGCGGCACGATTCCTGCCGAAGCCATCGACCGCATCGAGCAAGAGCGTCTGATCGTGGTTGCCGACGATTCCATCAGCGTCCGCAAATTCGTCGGACGCATGCTGGAAAAGAACGGCTACCGCGTAAAGCTCGCCGCTGATGGTATGGAAGCGGCGGAGCTTGTGACGCAGCACGGCTGCCACCTTGTGATTACCGACCTCGAGATGCCGCGCATGACAGGGTACGAGCTCATGGTGCAGCTGCGGCAAAGCCCCACGACGCGCCGCATTCCCGTGATGGTCGTCACTTCTCGAGCGGGCGCGAAGCACCGGGATCGAGCTATGAAGGAAGGCGCATCCGCTTTCTTAACCAAGCCAGTGCAGGAAGATCAGCTGATCGCGGCGGTGGAACAACTCATGGGATCGGAGGCGCGACCAACCGTACCGGTTGCGTAAACGACCATGGCCACCAGCGCAAACAAGAAATTCCGCGTGCTCATCGTGGACGACTCCGCGTTCATGCGGAAAGTTTTGGAAACGATTTTCAATGCGGACGATCAATTGCAGGTAGTGGGACACGCCAAAGACGGTCGCGAAGCCTTAACTCTTGCCGAGTCGCTCAAGCCCGATGTCATAACGATGGACATCAACATGCCGCATATGGATGGTTTGCAAGCAACGGCGCAAATCATGACCACCAATCCCCGGCCGATTGTCATCGTCAGCTCTGAATCGAGGGATGGCGCGGCAAGCACATTGAAGGCTCTGGAGCTGGGAGCGATTGAGTTTGTGGCTAAGCCGTCCAGCGGAATCGATCTGGACATGCAGAGCGTGAAAGAGGATTTGGTGCGCAAGGTGCGCATGGCGGCGAAGGTCCGCGTCGTACGTACGGCGTCGCGGCTCGTCACTTCGGTGCAGAAATCAAACGGAGCTGCATCAGCCGCGCCAGCTCCTAAGCCTGCACCTCGTTCCGCGCCGAGTTCAGGACTGGATCAACGCTTCCCTGTTGTCGTGCTGGCTGCGTCGACTGGCGGTCCCGCGACGGTCATGCGTTTGGCTCCGGGCTTTACGCGCGAGTTTCCCGCTGCTGTCATTCTGGTGCAGCACATGCCCGCCACTTTTACGACGCAGTATGCCGCGCAACTCGCTGAGTTCACGGGCATTCGCGTCAAGGAAGCGGAACCAAACGAATCGTTGCAACCTGGCACATTTTATATTTGCCCAGGCGGCCAGCATTTGCGAGTAACCCCAACAGGACGCATTCAGTTGGATGGGACGAGCGGCCGCATCAACGGATACCTCCCCAACATCGATGTGACGATGGAATCCGTTGCGTCCTTTGCCGGTCCCATGAGCATCGGAGCGATTCTCACCGGCATGGGAAACGACGGCGCAAATGGAGCAAAAGCCATCAAGACCGCTGGCGGCCTGGTATTGGCTCAGGATGAAGCGACTTGCGTCATTTTTGGAATGCCCGCCGAAGCAATAAAGGCCGGAGCAGTAGATCAAGTGCTCGGAATCGATGACATTTATCCTGCCATCGAAAAGAGGGTGATCGGTATCTGCCGCTCCACTCCTGTGGGAGTCCGCTAATGCGTGTAGCCGCGCCGCCCGTCAAGCCGCACTCTGCCGCGCGGACCGAGCAGATCATTCTCTTTCGCATCTCTGGACATCTTTTTGCTGTTTCTTCCGCCTCCGTGCAAGAGGTCCGCAGCGTGGATAGCCTAGCGGGTGCAGCGACAGAAATTGACCAGCCGACTCTTCGAAAAGTGAGGCACGTGGTGCGAAGAGGGGATAAGGCGCTCTATGTGGTGAGCGGGGCCGCGCATTTTGGTTTGCCGCCCTCTTCAGCTGGGCTGGTCTTCGTATTGCGAAAGACACGAACAGCTTTGCTTGTCGATGGCATCGACAAAATGGCCACGATGACTCGCCTCCAGGCTCTCCCTCTGGCGTACTGCCACGAGGAGCGGTCTTGGTACCGCGGACTGACCGCGCTAGATCAAAATGTGATCCCAGTTGTGAACCCCGAAGGCTTTTTGACTGCCGACGAGTTCGCCCTACTCGATGCATCTCTTGTCACGGAAGCCCTGCCGGACGAACTGCCTGATGCTGGGATGGAACTACCCCCATGACCCAGCCGATCGAATCCAGTTCGCAATCGTTTGTTCTGCTCCGCCTTGGCGAGCGCCGCTTCGCCGTTGTCGCGGTGCAGATCTCTGAGCTGGTTGCGCCTAGTCGCATCTTTCGCTTTCCTCATCGCACGCCAAAACTCGAAGGTGTGATCTTGCGACGCGGCCGGATCGTTCCGGTTTGTGACGTCGCAGAAAAGCTGCTTGGCAAAGCGCTCACGTCACGTCGTTTCTACTTGATTGCGGTTCGTCATTACGGAGAGAAGACCGAATGGGTGGCACTTCCTGTAACTGGCGATTGCGAATTGATTGCCGCGGAAATGACAGACGCAGGCGACGCCGATGCGCCACATGTTGCAGGTTGGATTTCCCACAACGGCGAGGTCATTGAAGTCTTGAACCTGGACGCGCTAACCCCTGGCGCCGAAGATGAATCCACCCTGCAAGCAGCTGCGCTTTTGGAGGCCAGGCCGTGATGCCTCCCGCTCGTGGGCCGAAAATCCTGTTGATCGACAGCAACGTTTATTTTGCGAAGCGCCTGGGCGATGCCTTGAAACGCGAGGGATTCGAAGTCGTCACGAGTACCCAAGCAGCGTATGCCTTAACGACCATCGAATACGATGCCCCCTCAGCGATCCTCTGCTCGACAAACATGCGCGAAATGGGCGCTCTCGAGATAGCCCAGATCATTCATGCAGACCCGAAGAATGCGTCTCTGCAAATCATCGCTCTGGGTGATGGCAGCCAGCGTGCGCTGATGGAAGCTTTTCAAGCGGGCTGCGATGACTATATCGACCGGCAAAGCGCGCCCGCGGTGATCGCCACGCATGTGAAGAGCATTATCGTCAGCAAAGCGGAGGGATTTCAGCCGACGCAAATGCTTGCGCAGTCAGACACCAGCCTCAGCGGCAGCCTGACGCACCACGATCTTACTGGCGTGATGCAGATGCTCGGCCAAGCGCGCCAAACCGGGGCGCTGCATATCAACTCTGGCGAAACTGACGCCGTCCTTTTCTTCGACGCCGGCGAAATCACTCACGCGGAATGCGGCAACCTGTTTGGCGATGAAGCGGTTATACACATTTTGAAGAGCTGCGTGCAAGGCGCCAGCGGCGTCTACAAATTTGCTTATGGGAACACTTCGCCGCAGCGAACCGTGCTGCGGTCGGCGACGGATCTGATGCTTGATGCCATGCGCGAGTACGATGAAGGAGCGCGCGACATGGCGGACAAGGAAGCGCTATGAGCGAAGCGATGACTGTTCCACCGCTGAACGAATCGGAGGCGAAGCGGACGCCAACTGTTTATTTCATTGATGACAGCGCAACCATGCGCGAAGTCATCAAGATCGCGTTTCGCCGCGAGAACATCCATGTCATCACTTGCGCGGACGCCGCATCGGCATTGGCGCAGTTTGAACAGAACAAGCCAGACGTCGTGATTACCGACGTGATTATGCCGGATCAAGATGGTTACTCCGTCTGCAGCCAGATCAAGCAGCACCCGGATTTTGGCGGAGTTCCCGTGGTTTTGATGTCCGGCGTGGTGAACAAGAGCGTTGCGGACAAAGCCGTTGCGGTAAAAGCGGATGAGTTGATTCGAAAACCATTTCAACCGCAGGATTTGATAGGGCGCGTCAAGAGCTTATTGGAACCAAAGAGGGCTGCCGATGCGCCCGCCCTGGAGAGACCGGCGGTGCCGAGTTCGCTGAATAGTTTGTTCGCGCCGCCAGCTCCGCGTCCTGTCGCCGCGCAGCCGCCTACCGTCGCGGAACAGAGGACGCCAGAGTCGATCTGGCCAAGAGCGCTTGCCGAAGCCTTCATAGCTCCACGCCCTGGTGAAGGGGCTCCTGCTCATCAAAATCTGCAGCAGCCGGGTGCTCAGCCTGGTCGCCCGGCTCCGACAGGGGCCGACATACAAAAGTTACGCTCGGAAATCGCTCGTCTGGACCTGCTCGTCAAGAAGCTGCAAACAGAGATGCAAATAGAGCGGCAATATACGCAGGCGCTGGAACTCCAAATACAGACGCTTACACGCGTGGATTAAGGTCGCCATGCCAAGCTTCTCAACGCTGATGGTTTGCGCCCAGATGCGGATTAGGTAGTTTCGCTCGCGGCTCTGCTAATATCCATTCTCTGAACGGGGGTTCTATGAATGGCAAACGCAGTTCACACATTTCGCGTCGCGAGTTCGCTCGGCGCGCGGCCATCGTCTCTGCCATATCGATGGTTCCTACTACCAGCCTGCCCGGTCATTCGTCCATCTCTGCTCCGGCTGCAGGGCAGTCACCGGACGCATCTTCCCTCTCACCGGAAAGCCAGGCGGAAGCCGAGGCGCGCTATCAGGCAATTCTCGGTGCCTACGGCTCTCGTTTCTCAGATGTGAAAAGGGCCGACATCCGGCGCTTATGTTTTGCGGCTCAGCAGTCCCTGGATCGTTTGCGTGCATTCCCGCTAGAAAACGGCGATTCTCCGGCCCTTTATCTGAAGCCGCTCGTGGAAAGAGAAAAGAAAAGCCAACCCGGAATGATTCCCCAAGCGGAAAACTCAGCAGCAAAGAAACCATAAGGGAACTCACTGATGCCTGCCGAAGAAATCTTTTATTTGCCGCTCAGTGAGCTCGCCAAGCGGATCGAAACGAAGAAGCTATCGCCCGTCGAGCTGACTCAACTTTACCTGGACCGCAGCACGAAGTTAGGTCCTCGCCTCAATGCTTACGCACAATTAACCCCAGAACTCGCCCTCGATCAAGCCAAGGCGGCGGAAAAAGAGATTCAACACGGCCACTATCGCGGACCACTTCACGGAATTCCATACGCCGGAAAGGATCTGCTGGCGGTCAAGGGCATTCCGACAACCTGGGGAGCGAAGCCTTTTGCCGGCCAAGTCTTTCAATACGACGCCACCGTGATCGAACATTTGACTAGGGTTGGCGCGATTCTCATCGGCAAAGCGTCCATGATTGAACTGGCAGGTGCTATGAGCTATCGCTTTGCCAGCGCATCGCTTCAGGGCGCCGCAGCCAATCCCTGGGACACCAAATGCTGGACGTGCGGGTCTTCGTCCGGCTGTGGAGCGATCGTTGCCGGGGGTCTCGCGGCATTTGCGATAGGATCCGAAACTTGGGGCTCTATCATTTGTCCTTCGGCCTTCTGTGGAGTGAGCGGCTTGCGACCCACGTACGGGCGCGTCAGCCGCTACGGCGCAATGGCACTTGCGCCTTCCATGGACAAAATCGGCCCCTTGGCTCGCAGCGCGGACGACTGCGCACGAATTTTCTCCGCGATTGCCGGCCACGATCCCAAAGATCGCAGCACTGTTCCCATCGATAAAGGCGCCTTCACGTATTCCCCTTCTCTTGAACTTAAGGCGCGCAACTTGCGTGTTGGCTGGCTAACGAACGCTTGGAAAAAACTGGATTCGCGGGTTGCCAAAGTCGTTCTTGCCGCCGAGAAAGTTGTGCGTAAATACTTCCCGAGCGTTAAATCAGCAACGGTTCCCGACGGACCGTTTGAAGATGCAGCCAACCTGATCATTTCGGCGGAATGTGCGGCCTCGTTTCAGACACTGATTCGCTCCGGGCGCGTCAGCGAATTGGCTGATCCACTTGGCCAGATCGCGGGCTACGTCAACGAACAATACTCCGCCGCGGATTATTTACGCGCGCAGAGCATCCGCGAACTCCTGCAGAAAAAGATAGAAGCTGTATTCGACACATTTGACGTGCTGGTCGCCGCATCTCAGCCGATTCCGGCAACCCCATTGGAAACCAATCTGGAGACGGACCTCGCTTTCCCTGATCCGCTCGGCGCCATCGGCAATCTGTGCGGCCTGCCGGCATTGTCAGTACCTTGTGGCTTCACCGAAGGCAATCTTCCCGTTGGTTTGCAGTTCGTAGGACGCGCCGGGGATGATTTCGCCGTCATTCAAGCGGCACGGACGTTTCAGCTTCACACCGACTGGCACCGCAAACATCCCAAGATCAGTTGATCGATTCAACCTGCAGGAAACAGGAACGAAAGGGACCTTAGTTATTTCGTGGCGCGTTCAGAGCCTCGCGCACGGTACGCAGGATACTGCCGCGGCTGAAAGGCTTTGTGAGCAGTAACATGCCGGCCGCTTCCGCAGACTCCGCCGCCGTCTGCTCGCTGTAACCAGACATGTAGACGACGCCGACTCCCGAATGTTGCAGCTTCAACCGTCGCGCCAACTCTCTTCCCGTCATGCCGGGCATCACCATGTCCGATACAAGCAAATCAATCGATTCTTTGTGTTCGGTGGCCAGGCGCAATGCGTCTGCTCCATTTTGCGCTTCGATGACTCTGTAGCCGCCAGATTCCAGAAACTCGCGCGCCACCTCACGTACATCCTGCTCGTCTTCAGCTAAGAGAATCGTTTCCGATCCGCGCGGCACTTCCATAAAAGGCGGGGCAGTGCTTGCTTTGTCCTCAGTCTGGTCCACACGCGGAAGATAAATCTTAAACGATGTGCCTTTGCCAAGTTCGCTGTAAACCCAGATGAAGCCGCCGCTCTGCTTCACAACGCCATAAACTGTCGCGAGACCGAGTCCCGTCCCCTTTCCTGGCTCCTTCGTCGTGAAAAACGGCTCGAATATATGCGCCTGGGTGTCTGCATCCATCCCCGTGCCTGTATCGGAAACGGCCAGCAAGACATATCGCCCCGGTTTGACGATCGGGTGTGTGGAATTGTAAGTGCGGTCCAGCTCCGCATTCGAGGTTTCAATGATGAGCCGGCCGCCGTCCGGCATAGCATCCCGCGCATTGACCGCCAAATTCATAATCATCTGTTCCATCTGGCTGGCGTCAGCACGAATCGTTCCCAGGTCCGGTGCCGTTCGAATGCCTAGATCTACATCTTCGCCGATCAACCGCGGCAGAAGTTTGCCCATGTCCTCCACAACGCCGTTCAAATTCATCGCCCGCGGCTGAAGCACCTGCATCCGGCTGAACGCAAGGAGTTGCTTTGTCAAAGCCGCAGCGCGATCGGCTGCGCGGTCAATTTGCGAAATTTTTCTGGACATGAGGTCAGCGGGAGGCAAAGCGTTCATCAATAGTTCGGTGTGCCCCTTGATGACCATGAGAAGATTGTTGAAATCATGGGCAACCCCGCCCGCCAGCCGGCCAACCGCCTCCATTTTTTGCGCTTGGCGAAGCTGCTGCTCGAGGAGATGCCGCTCGCTAATGTCCTGTGCGACGACCAGGCGCACTCGTCTCCCGGCGTATTCAAACTGGTGGGAAGTCAACTCAACTTCGAAGACCTTTCCGTCCTTCTTGCGGTGTTTACAAGTGCCCTGGTAACGGCCCGTTGCGTCTTTTGCTGGTCGCACTTCGACCGAGGCGGTCTTCTCGTCATGCCGAATATCGTGAATCGTCATGGCGCCAAACTCTTCCGCCGCAAACCCATACTGCCGCACCGCAGCGTCGTTCACCTGGATGAACTGCAGAGTTTCGTCGTCCATCACCCATGTGGGAAGCGGGTTGTTTGAAAATAGAAGCCGGAAGACGGATTCGCTCTTGCGGAGCGCTTCCTCTGAACGGCGCCTCTCAATCGCCAAAGCGATGTGGCCTCCAACAGAATCGAGAAACTCGAGGTCCCTTATGTCGTAGGCCTTTTCGTTCTCATAGTGCTGTACCACGAGAACACCGATAGTCGCTCGAGGCGTTTTCAGCGGCACGCCCAGCCAAGCGGGGGACGGCGAGCCCACTAGCTCGACATCTCCTTTTTGCACGAGACGGTCGAATTCACTCTGAGGAATGAGCATCGCTTTGCCCGTTCGAAAAACAAACGCGGTACAGCTCCGTCCAACTTTCTGAGGGGGAGGCGCTATATCAAACTGATCCACAAGAAATGGAAAATAAAACGTGCCTTCATGGGCATCGTGCAGGGCCACGAAGCAATTCTCTGCGTACAAGACTTTTTTCAATGCTTGGTGAATTCCCTCGAGCAACTGGTCCAGATTGGCCGTCTGATTTAAGGCGTGCACAACTTCCGAAATAACCTGGCGTTCTGCCTCCATGCGGTGTAACGCCGTTACATCCAGAAAACTTGCCACAAATCCATTGACAGCGGGATCCTTGAGGCGGTTGCTGATCGTTGTTTCAAACCAGCGCCACTCTCCCGTCTTGCTGCGAATGCGGCAGCGTCCTTTCTGACTGTCTTCGCCAACGTTGGCGACACTTTGCAAGCGCCCTTTTAGGTCTTTCACATCGTCGGGGTGCACGACCTCGGCGATCGCGCGCCCAACCAGCTCTTCGGGAAATAGGCCAAGGGCACGCGTGGATCCCGCGCTTGCATGCCGCACAATCCCCTCAGGCGTGAGAACGGCCAGCATTTCGCGTGCGCAATCGAGCAGCGCCGATAGCTGTTCCTGCGTTGCCGGCAAATTTTGTTCGAGAGAAGCGTGTTGTGACATAAGGTCGCCGCTAGTGAAAACGTTTTCGTACCCCAAGGGACCGCGGTGGATACAAACTCCCCCGCCTTACGATTGCGTTCTAGAACGACCTCTTGGCTATGGATTATCGAAACTGTTTAATCTTAGCGAATCTGGCACATCTGGACAGCAGGCAGAGCAAGTCATGTTGCCAAAATATGACTGTACCAAAGTACAGGTTATGCGGTTTAACGCCACAATTCAACCAATTAAACCAATTAAACCAATTAAACCCGTCTCACTTTTACTCATCCGGCGAGCGTGCTACCCTGCCACCCGTTCGCCATTATATCGGCTTGCTCCTGATTCTGCATAACAACTTGGCAATAGGAGGCATCGTGCCTACGCATGACATTTGGAAAGATATGTTCGTCCTCGGACTCCCTCTTCTTGAGAAAATTCTCCGGCCCATCATCGTCTACATATTTCTGGTCGTCAGCCTCCGGCTCTCCGGCAAGCGAGAACTAGTCCAGCTCAATCCCTTCGACCTCGTTGTCTTACTCACACTTTCGAACACCGTGCAAAATGCGATTATCGGCGACGACAACAGCGTTTCCGGCGGCATCATTGGCGCATCCTCCCTGCTCCTCATAAACTATCTGGTAGTCCGTTTTCTCTATGACCACAGAAAGATCGAGCAGATCGTCGAGGGGCAATCGGATGTCCTGATTGAGGGCGGAAAAATGAAACCGGAACGTCTGAAGAAAGAGCTAATCACCACCACTCAGCTCGAGGCAGCTGCAAGGAAGCAGGGTTTTAACTCGCTGCAGGAAGTCGACAAATGCATCCTCGAACCCAGCGGCACTCTTTCCTTTGTCGCTAAAAAACCCGCGACCGAGGACGTGCGGCACCAAGAACTACTCGGACGCTTGGAAAAATTGATGGAAGAAGTCGTGCGTCTAAAAGCATCCCGGCCGCCGGCGCAGGCATGATAGCCACGGCGTCTCGAAATTAGTCTCTAGTGCACCAAAAAGGCTGTCAGGGCAAACGCTACTCCACCCGCTCCAATCAGCATTCCCGCAAACCAATAGAGCCGTCGCTTCGTCAGCAGCGTCATCGAACAAATCACGAGGCCGACCTCGATCAGGCCTTCTCCGCCGTCAAACCGGTCCGCACGCCTGCTCACAACATCGCGCTCCTCCTCCAGGTCCTTAGCTTTCTCGCTAATGTCTTCTTTGTCGCCCTCGTAACGTTCTACTTCTTTCTTGTATTTCTCCTGTGCCGCTGCTGCTTTCTCCTTGTCCGCGGGAGCCAGTGCGCCAAGCAGATCCGCGATGCCCTGCATTTCGTGTAGCCGGATATTCTTCGCTTGGTAGTATGCCCATTGATCGGTCGCTTGCGACTGTAACAACAGTTCTTCCGTGTGGGCGCGATGTCCAAGAAGAGTGACAGCCGCCACGAGCACGGCAAGAATCGAAATGGTCACCGAAACGGGAACAAGGAAGGGATTATCTCCGTCTTCGTGATGCACCTCTGGTAGTTCGATTCCCTCAGACATGATTCATATTCTCCTTTGGAATTCAGGCGGATGGTTCCGACGAGATCGCCTGCAAGGAATCTCGCGCAGCTGCAATCGTTCTCGACACATCTTCAGCCGTATGCGCCGCGGAAACAAAGCCAGCTTCAAACTGAGACGGTGCAAGAAAGATGCCGCGTTCCAGCATCTCGCGGAAAAATCGCGCGTAGCGCTTTGTATCCGAACGCTTGGCGTCGTTGTAATTGCGCACTGGCGCGGAAGCGAAAAAGAGCGTCGCCAGTGAGCCCGTTGCATTGAGTTGCCCCGGAATTCCAGATTCATCGAGTGCTTGCCGCAGCCCTGCGACAAGCCGGCTCGTTTGCTCGTTGATGCGCTCGTAAACGCCCTGGCGCGTCAGTTGTTTGAGCGTGGCAATTCCTGCTCGCATCGCCAGAGGATTTCCCGCTAGCGTCCCTGCCTGATAGACAGGCCCAAGCGGAGCGACATGGTTCATGATCTCCGCGCTGCCTCCATACGCGGCAACAGGCAATCCTCCCCCGATAATTTTCCCAAGCGTGGTTAAATCAGCCTGCACTCCCAGCAGTTGCTGCGCCGCGCCAAAGTGCATCCGGAATCCGGTGATCACTTCATCCACAATCAGCAGCGCACCATTGCGCTTCGTAATTTCGCGCAAACCCGCCAGAAATCCCGGGGCTGGTTCGACGACGCCCATATTCGCCGCAATCGGCTCGATGATGACCGCCGCGATCTTGTCCCTGTGTTGCAAGAACATCAGCTCCACTGTGCTCAAATCGTTGTAAGGCACGTTCAACGTCAATGCAGCAAGCGCCTGCGGCACGCCCGGGCACTCCGCGATACCCAGTGTGGCGAGCCCCGATCCCGCCTGCGAAAGAAAACTATCCGCGTGGCCGTGATAGCATCCCTCAAACTTCAAAATGAAGTCGCGCTTGGTCACTCCACGGGCGAGGCGCACCGCGCTCATCGTGGCTTCTGTGCCGCTCGAAACGAATCGGATTTTCTCCAGCGACGGAACCGCCTGGGTGATCAGCGTTGCGAGTTCAACCTCAAGTTCCGTGGTCGCCCCATAACTCGTTCCGCGTTCTGCTTGCTCCGCAATCGCCTTCGTCACCGCCGGATGTGCGTGTCCCAGCAGCATCGCTCCCCAGGAGCAAACGTAATCGAGCAACTCGTTGCCGTCGGCGTCGTAAAGGTATTGCCCCTTGCCGCGCTCGATGATTAGCGGCTCCCCACCCACGGAACGAAACGCCCGTACCGGGCTGTTCACGCCACCTACGAGCAGTTTCTCGCCGCGTTCGAAAATCTCTCGTGAACGCCGCCGTTCGACTTTGGATTTTGTGGGTGTTGCACTCATGCATTCTCCGCGGTAACTCCTACGCCTTCAGCCAACGCGCGACATCTTTCGCGTGATACGTCAAGATAATGTCCGCCCCCGCTCGTTGAATCCCCGTCAGAATTTCCAGCACAACCCGCTTCTCGTCCAGCCAGCCCTTTTGCGAAGCGGCCTTCACCATCGCGTACTCCCCGCTCACGTTGTAAGCGCCCACAGGAACATCACACGCGTCGCGAACGCGTCGAATCACATCGAGATAAGGCAGCGCCGGCTTCACCATTACCATGTCCGCGCCTTCTTCGATATCCAACGCGACTTCCTTCAGCGCCTCCCGCGCGTTCGCGGGATCCATCTGATAGCTGCGTCGATCTCCGAATTGCGGCGCCGAATCCGCCGCTTCGCGAAATGGCCCATAGAAACCGGAGCAATATTTCGCTGCGTACGCAAGAATGGCAATGTCACCCAATTTGTGCTCGTCGAGCGTTTCACGAATCGCCGCCACACGCCCGTCCATCATGTCCGAAGGCGCAACGATGTCCGCTCCGGCCCGCGCGTGAGACAACGCTTGCGCCGCAAGAATCGGCAGTGTCGCGTCATTCGCCACCTCTCCATGCTCGATCACCCCGCAATGCCCATGATCCGTGTACTCGCACAGACAAACGTCTGTAATCACGAGCAGCTTCAGATTTGCCTTGCGAATGCCTTCAATCGCCCTTTGCACCACTCCTTGCGCCAAGGTCGATATCGTGCCCCGCGCATCCTTCGACTCCGGCAATCCGAACAGAATCACTCCCGGAATTCCAAGTGATTCCACTTCCTTACACTCTTCAACAATCTCGTCTACGGATTGTTGATGCACGCCCGGCATGGAACTGACTTCCTTGCGTACCTTAGTTCCCGGGCAAACAAACATCGGATAGATCAAGCCCGCGGTCGTCAGCCGCGTCTCTCGCACCAATCCGCGCAACGCTTCGCTTCGCCTCAATCGCCGTGGACGCTGAGTGGGAAAACTCATCCTTCGTTTGCTCCAACAGAGGTTCGTCTTCTTGTGCGCGCCAAGTGGCCCTCGAGAGCCTCGACGACCGCCTTCGTCGTCGTATCCGCTGCCCGCGCGATTCTTTGGATACCTGCTGCGCTCAATGCATTCGCCGTCGTAGTTCCAATGGCGACCATCACGGCTCTCCCTTGCAACGTGCCCAAGCGTTCCCGTCCAACGAGCTCCAGAAAATTCTGCACCGCGCTCGGGCTGTAAAACAAAATACCATCAACTACACCCGTTAGACTGTCGATCAATTTGTGCCGATCCGCAGGGCTTGGAGGTAAGTTTCGATAGGTGACCACCTCCGTCACAATCGCTCCACATCGTCGCAGTGCCGCGGGCAATTCTGGATTCGCACGATCGCTTCGCGGCAACAACACTTTTTGGCCTCGCAGTTCTTCTCCAAACTCGCGAGCCAGCCCTGCCCCGCTATGCTCTGCCGCCACATACTCCACGGAAAATCCCGCGGCCTCGGCAGCCGCGGAAGTTGCTGGCCCGACGGCAGCAGCTAGCGGAAGCTTCGCAATCCCCGTCAGTTCGTGGCCAAGTTCTTCCCCGCGCCGTTCCACCGCCAAAACCGCATTTGTACTCGTAAACAAAATCCAATCAAATGATTCGATACTGTTTAACGCCGCGTCCATCTCATCGTATTTCTCCGGCGGCGCAAACGAAATCAGTGCCAACTGTCTGACGGTGGCTCCTCGATCGGCCAGTTCCGCGCACAATTCACTGCTCTGCGCCGCGGCGCGAGTAACGACCACGATCTTTCCAGCTAGTGGGGAGTCAGCCTTGTTAGCCACGCGCGCGACTCACCTCTTCCAGAATACTCTGCGCGCCTGCTTCCATCAGCAACGTGGCCATGTGCCCGCCGAGTTCCGCCGCCCTGTCCGGCGCCGCCGTCGACCTCTGTTTAATATACTGCACGCCGTCGATCGAACAAACGCACGCCTCCATCACTAATTCGCCGCGTTCTATGCGAGCCCAAGCTCCGAGCGGCACCTGGCATCCTCCATGCAGCGCGCTCAGCAGCGACCGCTCTGCAACGATTGCCGTGCGCGACTCTGCGTCGTCTAGCCCGCCGACCAGTTCCGCAGCTTCTGTATCCTTCAAGCGGCACTCCACGGCGATTGCTCCCTGCCCGACCGCCGGCAAAAAAGCTTCGGGAGACATCGTCTCGGTAATGCGCGCACTCCAACCCAGACGGTCCAGCCCGGCCTTTGAAAGCATCACCGCCTCATACTCGCCGCTCTCCACCTTGCGCAAACGGGTATCCACGTTCCCACGCAAATCTCGCACATCTAAATCCGGCCGAAGGTGACGTAACTGAGCCTGCCTCCGCAAACTTCCCGTGCCCACCCGCGCGCCCGTCCGCAAACTTGCCAGCGTCGCCCCGTTAGCGCCTACTAAGCAATCCCGCACATCCTCCCTCCGGCACACTGCCGGAAACATCAGCCTCGACGGCGTATCCGTCGGAACATCCTTCACGCTGTGCACCGCCAAATCGATTGTCTCCTCCAGCAGCGCTTCCTCCAGCTCTTTAATGAAGATTCCCTTCCCGCCGATTTGCGAAAGCGGCGACCCCTGCAACTTGTCTCCAGACGTCTTGATGATAATAATTTCAGCTTCCACTCCCGCTCCGGCGAAAAGCTGCTTGCGCACAAATTCTGCCTGCCATTTCGCAAGCAAACTTCCGCGCGTTCCTATGCGCAGGTGTCTCACGGCTTGTCCCGGTTTGACAAAAACAAATCCCGTAGCGCTTCCACATTCTGAATTTTGCGGCGAAGCTCTTTTTCTCCGCGCAGTCTTTGCGCCGGCTCCAGCAAGAGCTTTTCCAGCAAATCGTCCATCATGGATTCCATGCGCTCCCGCTCCGCTGCATTGAGATGACTCATCGTATCCATGCGCGCATGTATAAACGCCGCTCGCTCTTCGCGCAAGCGTGCACGCAACGCATCCACCAGTCCAACCAATTCCACGCTCGCCTGCCAGGAGAGAAATTTCCCAACGTGTTCATCCACAATCGTTTCCGCCCGCGGAACTTCACTCTCCCGCGCGTGCCGGTTCTGCTCCACGATTTCCGTCAAGTCATCGATGTTATAAACATAAATGTTATACAGATCCGAAGCCGACCCCTCGACATTGCGCGGCATCCCCAGGTCCATCACAAACAGCGCGCGGTTTCCACGCGCCGCCATTGCCGCTTGTAGAATCTCTCGCCGCAAAACAGGTTCCTCGGATGATACCGACGAGACCACTACATCCGTCACTTTCAGTGCAGTCTCCCACTCCCCCCACCCAACAACTTTTCCGCCAAACCGCTGCGCCAGCTCGTCCGCCCGCTCGCGCGAACGATTCATGATGAACAGCCGCGCAATCCCGCGATCCCTCAACTGATTGACCACCTGCTCGCTGATCGTCCCCGCGCCGAGCACCAGCGCGCTCCGCTCGTTCATCTTTCCGAAAATTCGCTCGGCGAGCTTCACCCCCGCCGACGCCACGGACATCGGCCTCGTCCCCAACTCCGTTTCCGATCGCACCCGCTTCCCAACTTCCAGGGCTCCTTGAAATAACCTGTTAAGCACCGGCCCCGTGGCCCCATACTCATGCGCGTAGCGATACGCTTCGCGCACCTGCCCCAAAATCTCCGCCTCTCCTAAGAGCATGGAGTCCAGTCCCGCGGACACCCGGAAAAGGTGTCGCACCGCCTCGTTGTCATAGTGGTGATAAAGCGACAAACCAAGTACATCCGGCCGCACCGCATGAAACTCGCTCAGAAACGACGACAATCCCGGCGCGCATTCGTGCGAACTCTCCGGCGGCACGCCATAAATCTCGCTGCGGTTGCACGTCGAAAGCACCAGCGTCTCTTGCAAAATTCCCCTCGACCTCAACTCCTCCGCCGCTTTCCGCGATTGTTCCGCCGTGAACGACACCCGCTCGCGCACCTCAACGGGCGCTGTGCGGTGGTTCAATCCGACAAGAACAATCTCCATGCTCCGTTGCTCTCCTAGAAGTAGCGATGACTCTGCGACAAGTACAGGTTCACGACCGTAAAACTCATCACCACCACAAAAAAATTAAAGATGCACAGCTTTGACGCTCGCGCTCCCCTCCAGGACGCCGACCGCGCAAGCTGAAAATAAATCACATACAGCAGCAGCACCAGCAACGTGACCACATATTTCGGATCGTAGTACCAGAATTGCCCCCGCAACCGGTCCACCCACACGAATCCTAGCGCCGTCCCAATCGCAATCGATACCAGCCCCACCAGAACGCTCGACCGGCTCATCCTCTCAAGCAGTTCCAGCGGCGGGAGCCGCCACACCACGCTGCCCATCCTGCGGCTTTTCAAAAGCCGCTCTTCCCCCAAAAAGATCAGGCTGAACACAAACGAAAGCGCGAACGCCGCATACGCCAAAATGCTCAGCGTCACGTGAAACGCAAACGCGATTCCTCGCGCCGGCACAGGAGACAACCGATCCGCCGGCGCCAGATGCGCCGCCACAAAAAACACGAGGATAAACGGCAATACAAACGCCCCCAGCGAGCGTTGCCTATGGAAAAGCTCCAATCCCAAATACGTCAGCGCCAGCAGCCACCCAAACAGCGACATCGACCCGTAAAGATCATGATAAGGAACGGTATGCAGCCCCCGCGAACGCTCCAGCAGCGCAAAATAGTGCGCAACAAGCCCTAGCCCGAGAAAAATAGTTCCGAGCCTCCCGGTTATCTCCTTCCCCGTGTTCAAAAAGCGCAGATAGAGCGCCAAACTTCCAGAGTAGGTAACAATCGTCAGAATCAGGAAAGCGTCTTTCATGAACTCTAGAATCCTAATTTTCCCTCACGCGCACTACATAACCACACGCGCAACCTCAGGGAACCTCATGACTTCGGCATGATTGAGAGTATAGCCCACCCCCGAGGCGCCCCGCACAGTCGTTGCCTCCTTCTGCAATCATCTCCCGGATTTGCTATCCTCTTTCTCAGGCGCTTGATGGCCACAAACTCTGCTCCTCTTGATCGAAAAGACCTCTTCCTCCGCGCCTGCCGCGGCGAAACACTCTCGCGACTTCCCGTCTGGATGATGCGCCAGGCCGGCCGTTATCTCCCTGAGTACCGCGCCATTCGCGCAAATCATCCTTTTCTCGAGGTTTGCAAAACTCCCGACCTCGCCGTTGAAGTCTCTCTCCAGCCCTTTCGCCTCCTCGGCGTCGACGCTGTCATCGTTTTCTCCGACATTCTGATCCCCGCCGAAGCCATGGGCGTCAAACTCGAACTCGGCGACGCCGGGCCCAATTTGCCCGAGCCCGTTCGTTCCAAACGCGATGTCGAAAAGCTAAAACTCTTCGATCCCGAAATGGAAACCGCCTTCCTCCCCGAAGCCATTCGCCGCATCGTCCGCGAAGTCGGCCCCACCGTCCCGGTTCTCGGTTTTGCGGCCGCTCCTTGGACCCTTGCCTGCTACATGGTCGAAGGCCGCACCAAAGAAGGTTTCGCCACCGTGAAAAGTTTCCTGCTCAGCGAACCTGCCACTTTCAGAGTTCTCCTCCACCGCATCGCGCAAGCCACCATCCCTTATCTAAAAGCTCAGATCGCCGCCGGAGCTTCCGCCGTTCAACTCTTCGACACCTGGTGCGGTGAACTCTCTTTGCGCGACTACGAGGCCTTCGCTCTTCCCGTCATACAAGAAATCATCTCCGCCCTCAGCGGCACCACCCCCGTCATCTATTACACAAAGGCCTCGCATCATCTTTTGCCAGCCATCGCCCGCTCCGGCGCCAATGTCCTCAGCGTCGACTGGCGCGTCGACCTGCGCTCCCTCCGCGATCAACTCGGCTCCCGCATCGCCATCCAAGGCAACGTCGACCCCGCCGTCCTCTTCGGCCCGCCAGAACAAATTCGCCGCATCACCCAGGAAGCTATGGCCGCTCTCGGCGGCACTGGCCACATCCTCAATCTCGGCCACGGCATCCTACAGCACACTCCAGTTGAAAACGCCCAGCTCTTCATCCAAACTGGCCAGCGACCTCTTCAACACGAAGTTGTAGGGGTGAGGCTTGCCCCACCCACCGCCCGTGGAAGCGCATCATGACCCTCGGCAATCCCACTCTCCAAAACATGCGCGAAGAACTTCGCGTAAGCGAAGCCTTCCTCGCCCGTTACAATCGCCCCGGCCCGCGCTACACGAGCTACCCCACCGCGCCCGTTTGGAACGATTCCTTCGGCCCCGCCGACCTCGAAAAAGTCCACGAAGAGGCCGACCGCGCCAAATCCCCCGTCTCCCTCTACATGCACCTCCCCTTCTGCGAAAGCCTCTGCCTCTTCTGCGCCTGCAACGTCATCATCCAAAAGGACAAGCGCGTCTCTCTTCCCTACCTCGAAATCCTGAAGCGCGAAGCTCAGCGCGTTAGCCGCAGCGTCTCCAAAGATCGCTCCGTCGTCCAGTTCCATTGGGGCGGCGGCACTCCCACTTATCTCACTCCCACACAAATCGAAGATCTCTTCGGCTTCACCCGCGATCATTTTACCTTCGCGCCTGACGCCGAAATCGGCATCGAAGTCGATCCCCGCGTCACCAGCCGCGAGCATCTCGAAACTCTCCGCAAGCTGGGCTTCAACCGCCTCAGCATGGGCATCCAGGATTTTCATCCACTCGTTCAAAAAACGATCCATCGCATCCAGCCGTTCGAACTCACGCGAGACCTCATCCAGTCCGCTCGCGATCTCGGCTTCGATAGCGTCAACGTCGACCTCATCTACGGCCTCCCCTACCAGACCGCCGAAACCTTCGCCCACACCGTCGATCAAATCCTCGAACTCACCCCCGACCGCGTCGCCCTCTTCAGCTACGCCCACGTCCCTTGGCTCAAAAAACAGCAGGGGTCCTTTGCAACTCATCTGCCCGAAGGCACGCAAAAATTTGAAATCTTCCGCACCGGTCTTCTGAAGTTCCTTGAAGCCGGCTACCTCTATATCGGCATGGACCACTTCGCCAAACCCGGCGACGAGCTAGCCGTCTCCCAGCAAAATCGCACCCTCCACCGCAATTTCCAGGGCTACACCACCAAAGCAGGCGCCGATCTCTACGGCATGGGCATCACCGCCATCAGTGGCATCCAGAACGCCTACGCCCAAAACCAGCGCGACATCCCCAACTGGGAAAAAGCCGTCGCCGAACGCGGCATCGCCACCATGCGCGGCTACCACCTCTCCGAAGACGACCGCCTCCGCCGCGCCGTCATCAGCCGCCTCCTATGCCATACCATCGTCCTTAAAGATGAAATCTCGCAGGAATTCAAAATCGACTTCGATCAATATTTCGCCGAAGAGCTTCGCCGCATGGAACCCTTCCGCGAAGATGGCCTCGTCGTCCTCCTCACCCCCAACGAAATCCGTACCACCTGGCTAGGCCGCATCTTCATCCGCAACCTCGCCATGCTCTTCGACCCCTACCTCGAAAAGCAGCACCTCAACGCCAAGCCCCTCTTCTCCAAAACCCTCTAGCGTGTTTTCCTTCCCCTGGCTTCGGCTTTCCAAAAAACAAAGTCGCCGTCCTTTCCCCTTGTCAAACTAGGAGAGCATCACGTACACTCCTAGCCTGACTAGGAGGCCACCACTTTGGGAAAAACCGCGGATTTGCTCTCGGGTACACTGGACATGCTGATCCTCAAAGCCGTGTCCTTGAAACCCTTGCATGGATATGGTGTGTTGCTGCGTATCCGGCAAATCTCCAGGGATGCCATTGAGATTCCACAGGGGTCCTTGTATCCGGCCCTCTATCGATTGGAGCACCACGATCTAATCGCCGCCGAATGGGGCCAGAGCGAGAACAACCGCCGCGCGAAGTTTTACACGCTGACAACCACCGGCCGTCGCCGCCTGCGCGACGAAACAGCCGGCTGGAACCGCTTGGCCACCGCGATTGCCGCCGCCCTGAATACAACCTCCGAGGAGGTGTGACATGTTCAAGCGCTTACGTTCTCTGTTTCGTGTCCTCACTCGCCGCCGCGAATTTGAAGACGGCATGACCGAAGAGCTTCGCTTTCACATCGAGCAGTACACCGATGACCTTGTGCGATCCGGAGTCTCCCCGGAAAAAGCGTCTCGCCTCGCGCGAAACGAACTCGGCAGCCTTACCAACATCAAAGGGGATTGCCGCGAGGCATTTGGCGTTCATCTGTTTGATGAACTTCGCAGGCAGCTGACGTACGCAGCCCGCTTGCTGCGAAAGACTCCTGGGTTCACTGCCACCGCGCTTCTCACCCTCGCTGTTTGTTTCGGCGCCAATCTGACAATTTTCGCCGTGATCGATTCCGTACTGCTTCGTCCGCTGCCTTTTCCCGAGCCCGCCCGCCTCGTGACTCTGTTCAACACCTATCCAAAAGCGGGCGTCGATCGCGACGGTTCCTCGCTGACCAACTATTACGAACGCCGCGGTCATATTCCAGCCTTCGTCTCGCTCTCAGTCTATGCCTATGCCACGGAGATTACGGGTGAGCCTGGCTCCACGGTACGCCAGCCTACCATGCGTGTATCTCCGGATTTTTTCTCTACTCTCGAGCTCGGCCCCGTGATTGGACGTACTTTCACAGACGAGGAAACCACTTCGGAAACCGACGATGTTGCCATTCTTTCCGACACATTCTGGCGCCAACGATTCAACGCCGATCCCCAAGTGCTGGGAAAGCAGATTCGTGTAAATGGTGTTCCCAGAACCGTAATCGGCGTCCTGCCTCCCTCCTTCCGATTTCTTTCTTCCGATGCGCAGTTGTTCCTCCCGCTTGCGTCGCGCCCTGAAGATCGCTTGGCATCGCGGCGCCACTCTGGCGGAAACGTTATCCAAATGATTGCCCGGCTTGCCTCGGACGCCACGCTCGCGCAAGCCCAGTCTCAGCTCGATGCACAGAACGCCACATTGGAGCTCGACGACCCTCAGGCCAAAATGATCGCCGATGCAGGATTTCGTTCCTTGGTGGTGCCATTGCATGCCGACCACGTCGCAGCTATCCGCCCCATGCTACTCCTGCTGGAAGCAGGCGTACTCGTCCTTCTCTTAATTGGAACTGTCAATCTTGTAAACCTGCTTCTCATCCGCGCCAGCGGGCGAGTCAAAGAACTCGCCGTGCGGCTGGCTCTCGGTGCAGGCCAGGGATACATCGTGAGCGAAACGCTGGTCGAAACCACATTGCTTACGGTGGCAGGCGGAATACTCGGACTCGCCGTCGGCGCCGGCGGAATCCATCTCCTTCGTGTGTTGGGTGCGGAACGCCTGCCTTTGGGCGGTCGCATCGGCTTCGATGCGCGTTTGGCATTGGCGGGCCTGGTCGCAGCCATTGTCTTGGGAATTGTGCTCGCCGCGCCCATCGCTTGGTTTAACCTTCGACGCCATCTCGGTAGCGCGCTTCAATCGGAGAGCCGAGGCGGAACGAGCGGACGCTCCGCTCAATTCCTTCGCCATGGCTTCATCGTTTCTCAAATTGCCTTGGCATTCATGCTCTTGGCCGGAGCCGGTCTGCTCGGCGTCAGTCTTCAGCGTGTGATGGCAGTTTCTCCAGGCTTCCAGTCCGACCACGTCCTCACCGGCCAAATCCTCCTTCCCTGGGCAAACTATCCCGCCCCAGCTCGTCTGACATTCGTTGAAAGCTTGCTGGACAAAATCGGCCACACACCGGGAGTGTTATCCGCGGGCATCGTCAACAATGTTCCCTTCAGTGGCAAGACCGGCAAGAGCGCCGCCACCGTAAAAGGGCACGTTCTCCATCCGGGCGAATCTGCGCATGGCCACTACGCTTACGGCGTCGCAGGCGACTACTTTCCCGCCATGGGCTTCTCCCTGCGCGCTGGACGTTTCCTCACCGCCGACGATTCACGCCGCTCCGAGCGCGTCTGCGTGGTCGATGAAGACTTCGCGCGATACTACTGGCCAAACGCCAGCGCCATTGGCCAAGAATTGTGGGACGGTTCTGAAGCCGGGAAGGATCTCGAAGCTTTCACTGTCGTCGGCGTTGTCGGCGGCGTGAAACAGGCGGGCCTCACCGAAGACCAAGCCCAGGGCGCGATTTATTATCCCTACACCTTCCGTATCGATGACAGCTTCTTCGTCGCCGTCCGCACCAGCCTTCCGCCGGAATCCCTCGGCTTGGCGCTCCAAAAGGTAGTTCGGCAAATCGACCCCGACATTCCTGTCAACAACCTCCAGTCGATGGACACTCGTATTACCGAAAGCCTTGTTGCCCGTCGCTCCCCAGCGCTGCTGTCTGGCCTCTTCTCCGGCATCGCTCTGCTGCTCACCGCCATCGGTACCTATGGCGTCCTAAGTTACGCCGTGGCCCAGCGCCGTCGCGAAATTGGCGTGCGCATGGCTTTGGGAGCGCAGCCCCGCCAGATCCGCATCCAGTTTCTTTCTCTCTCTCTACACCTGCTCACTGCCGGAACTGCATTAGGCTTGATCGGAGCATGGCAAGCCGGCCGCGCCATGGGCACCGTGCTGTTCCACGTACAGCCGATGAACCTGCCCATCCTCGCCAGCGCTGCGTGCGTGATGGCGATAGTGTGCTTCGCCGCCTGCCTGTTGCCATCTCAACGCGCCGCTCGCGTATCCCCGGTGGAAGCTCTCACCGAGCAGTAGACATTTCGCTCCGTCGTCTATTTCTATGAAGTAACTGCGCGTGCGAGAGTTCCAGAAACTCCTGCATCTGCTGCAACGCCTCGTCCAGCGCCCGCCGAAAGGCGCTGCCGCGTGGCCGTAGACCGGCAAAACCCAGTTCGTGCTGCAGCCGTCCATCGACCACCTTCAGATTGGCCCAGCCCAGCATTTTCTCGCCCCACAGCATGGGCATGGCGTAATGGCCCAGGCGGCGCTTGTGGGCTGGCACATAGGCCTCCAGTTTGTATTCCCAGCTCCAGAACAACTGGAAGCGTCGGCGGTCCCAGACCACGGGGTCGAAGGGCGCGAGGAAGCGCAGCCTGTCGTCGACCTCGTGCCGGGCAGCCCCGGGGTTCTCGCCCTGCGGCCAGAACCACAGTCGGCCGTCGACCTCGGCATGGGCATAGCGAGATTTGGCGTGCTCTTGAATTTGCCGCACTTCGGCCGCCAGGTGCGCCACCGCGTTACGCAGGAGTCTGCACAGATAACCCAGGCTGGCCGCAGGCAGCGGCGCATAGAGCCGCACCAACATATCCACCAACTGGCCAGCGCGCGCGAATCGGGTCTCAGGACTGTCGTCGCTCGGCGGATGCTCGACCGTCTGGTACACCCGGGTGCCACCATCGCGCCGCGCCACGCCCAGCAGCCCGCGATAGTGCAGCCCCTCCAGTAGATGATTGCTGACATTCAGGTCGGCGCCCCAGCGCCTAATTCGGCCATGGTCGAAATGCGCCCGCACGTCCTTGGGGTAGGTGGGACCATGCTGGCACACAAAGGCCAGCACCTCCTGGGCCCGCGCCTGCATCTTGGCGTCCCAAACGTCGTAGCTGGGCGGCGCCCCGCGCGGATGCAACAGCGCCAGAGTCTCGCGAGGCAGGAAACCGTAATTGATGAAGAAAGCCTCTTCGATCGCCAGTCGCGGATAGCGGCGCTCCAGCTCGCCGGCGCGATAGTCTTTAACGCGGTGCGCGAGGATCAGATCCTGGGCGCGAGCGGGCGCGCGCATCGGGTCGGCCTGGACAAAGCCCAGGCGCGCAATGGCCCGCAGCAGGCTGGTAGGCTTGAAAAGGCTGCGCGCAATCATGTAGCAGCGAAGCTGCTGAAGACTGGGGACTTTGACAGGGCTCACGCTTCGCGTCCGGTAGGGGGACGGATCATTACCCCTAATTCTTACATCGCACAGTATTCGTCGTTCGTTTCAAGAGAGATCAGGCGTGCTGCCGCCATTCTCCGGCTTTTTTGCGACGAACAGCCCACACACAAAATTCCCCGACGAAAATCCTGCGCGCATCGCCTGAAACGCCTTCAGGTAGGTCACAAATCCAGGGCCAAGTTTTGCAATCAGCGACCAGAGCGCCTTGTTCTTAATGATGTCCAAAGCGATGTCCCAGCTTTTCGCGCACTTCAGCGTCATATCCTCGCGATGCACCACCTGGAAACCGCCAGCAACGAGGAACTCACTGTACTCATCCATTCCCCGCAGCTCGACCATCATCCCCTTCTCGATCGGCTCGATGAATTTCCTTCTGTCCGCAGCCGAAAGATTTTCCTTCCGGAACCAGTCCGTCAGCGCGAAGCACCCGCCCGGCTTCAGCAACCTCGCCGCCGAAGCAAAAAATTTTCTCGGATCATGATAGTGAGAAATCGACTCGACCGACCAAAGCAAATCAAACGGCTCCGCAAACTGCATCTCCTCCGCGTCCATCAACAAAAAACTCGCTTCCACGTTCTCCTTAGCCGCCGCGTCCTTCGCCATTTGCACCTGCACGGGAGAAATCGTGATTCCTGTCGCCTTCGCGCCATACGTTTTCGCCAGATAGACGCTCGTCCCGCCAAAACCGCACCCGATATCTAACACTCGCAAGCCGCTCTTCATGTTCGCGAGCTGTGCAAGATGCTCGATCATCTGGATCTGCGCGGTCTCCTTCGATTCATCGCCGCGTATCCAGTAGCCATGGTGTATATGCTCGCCCCAAAGCGATTGGTAGTAGGGGCTGCCGAAGTCGTAGTGCTCAATAATTTTGTCTTTGTCGTTGACGCGGTCGACGGCCACAGAAGATTGCACAAGGTCTCCCGGAAATGGTTTCTCAGGCAGCCGCCTATTCTACCTTGGCAGTGCTCGTTGTCCAGTGCCCGGCGCGCTCCTGCGCTCCTCCAAGCCAATCTTCGCCAGCACCTCAGTAAAACCACGTGGCCGTCGTTCTACTCTGGAACCTTGCTCCTCCTCGGGGTAGAATCGTTTTCGCACATGGTAACGGACGATGCGCGTCCATGCATCTAACGGCAAATATGCAACTCGAAGGCCAGCTGACTGAAGCCGCTATAAACGACAGAGCAAGCGATGCTCGCCCGAACACGTCTTCGCGCACGCCGAAGCTTGCCGCCATACCCAAACTCCTGGTTCGCGCAATAGGATCCCTCATAGCCGTAGGAAGCATCGCCGCCGTATCCATCATGGGCGCGCTTTCGATGGCAGGTTACGGCGTAGCCAAGCTCCTCGATAAAGTTCCACCCGTTCGCGCCACCCATCAATTCCTCTCAGGTACCTACGACCACCTCATCGACCGCCTAGGCCAAAAAATCCTGCGCGACCAACGCGACACTCCCGCCCTGCGCATCATGGTCTCTCTCACCCTCACCACCGTCCCCATCTTCATCGCCCAACTCATCTTAGGCAAACCTCGCCTCCTCCTCGTGCTCGCTTTCTATCTTTCTTTGACGGGTCTCAAGTTTCAGCGCTCCGTTCGCATGTTCAGCGCCAAACACATGGAAGCCCATCGCCTCCAAGGCTACTTCAACGACAAGTACGACAAACTCTTCGGCCGTTACGTCGAGTTCTTTCTCGGTTATTTCTATGGCGACCTCCCCGAACTCGGCCGCACCGTCCACGTCCGTCTCCACCATAAAGAAAACGGCGGCCCCGACGACAACGCCGCCTCCAGTTGTTACGACCGCACACGCCCCCTGCATTTCTTTTGGTATCTCTCCGACAACATTTGGACCGCCCTCGGCTTTTCTCCCTACGCCTACTTCAAAGCCCGCGGCGACGCAAAAAACCGCAGCCGCATGTTCTGGGGCATCGCCCGCTACGCCATCTATTTCGCAGCCATCTTCATTTTCAACTGGCGAATCGGCATCCTCTACGTCTTACTTCCCCTTCTCTCCATGAACTTCATCATGGCCATTACTTCCTGGGTGCAACATGCCTTCTGCGATCCCGAACATCCCGACGACTACTTCGCCTCTACCGTCACCGTCTTCGACGAAGTCAACTTCATGAACGAAGGCTACCACCTCTGCCATCACACCCGCTCCAGCCTCCACTGGTCCGAGCTCCCCTCTCACCACGAACGCATCCTCGACAAAATGAAAGAGTCCGGCTCCGTTGTCTTCCGCGACCTCGACTTCATGGAACTCTTTTTCGAGCTAACCATCCTCCGCCGCATGCACGTCCTCGCCGACAAACTCGTCCCCTGGTACCCCATGACCCACGACCAAAAGCTAGCCCTCCTAGCCAAACGCACCAAGCCCGCGCCCCCCCTCCCCGTCTGATCCCTGCGTGCCCCGTCCCTCTTATTCGCCTTACTGACCCCACCGTCATTTCGAACGGAGCAGGCCGACGCCTTTTCCTCACGTTTGCTCCTGCAAACGTGTCGGCCTGCGCAGAGAGAAATCTCTCTTCGTCTTTTTTGGGAACGACACGCCACTTCATAACTGCCCAGAGCGAACCAAACTGCAGAGTATCGAATCTACAAGTGCACCGTAATTACCTGCCCCAACACAAAAATGAAAACGAGCGACAAGCCCACCGCCACGACGACCCACGCATAACTCCTGCCAATGCCCTCTGATCCTCGCTCAGCAACCGTCCCTCTCGGAATGTAGTACATCAACCACAGCAGCCCCGAGTGCGCGCCCGCCGCAGCTGGCAAAGCGGATTGGCACATCAGCTGAATTCCAATCGGATTCAAGAGTCCCGCCACACTTAAAAGCAGCACCGCCGAAAAATAAGGAATCCACGCAAGCTTCCGCAGCCGCCGCAGATCGCTCCTCGCCATTAATTCCAATGCACTTTATCTCCTTTATCAGCAACACTTACAAAAAATCGGGGAGGGGGTCCCTCCCTTTTACTCCAAAGTTTTGCAACTCGTTACTCCCCGAACCTCACCCTGCATCTCTGTCTCTTTACCTCGTTACCCCATTACGTTTTTACGTCATCGGCCTCTGCGTACGCACGGCAACACGCGCAACCCCAGCCGCCTCTATGGTTTACTTCACGATTCTCTGGATACCCGGGGGTGGGGTGCGCACTTCCCGCCGGCTTTCAAATTTCGATTTTCGTATTTCGAGTTTCGTGTCGCCAGCTCGCCGTTTTCCCCCGTCCTCCTCTGCCTGTCAGCTGTGAGCTGTCGTTGACCGACATAAGAGAACTGGCACTTTTGACAGTTCAATCGCGGGACGCATGGATACACCATCACCAAGCCCTCCATGTTTTTTCGCGAGGAGAAAACTCGAGGGAATCGGCTGAGACAATCGTTAATGGAACGCTTCACAGTGTGGGATGTGTGGGAATCAGAGAGGATTTGAATGAGAAAAAAAATGACTGTGGTGTTTGTTTTGGCAAGCGCGTGTTTTCTGGTCGGGCCAGCCGCGCATGCTCAGGCGGCGGCCAGCAAGGACAGCCAGACCGTGAGCGAGGACGATATTAAGCTATTGCGGCAAGACGTCCGGTCGCAGAAAAAACAACTGATCGCGGCGAACCTGACACTGACGGACGCCGAAGCGACAAAGTTCTGGCCTGTATACGACCAGTACAGCGCGGAGATGACGAAGATTGGAGATCAGCGGTACGCATTGATCAAGGAATATGCACAGAGCTTCGCCTCGCTGACGGAAGACCAGGCCCTGAGTTTGCTCAATCGTTCGCTGGCTTTGGATGAAGCCGTCGAGCAACTGCGGATCAAGTACGTGCCGATCATTAATAAGGTGCTGGCAGGCAAGAAAACTGCGACGTTCTTCCAAATGGATCGTCGCATCACCTCGATCATCGACTTGCAGCTGGCTTCGCAAATTCCGCTAGTGCAAGAACAGCACTAATCCGGATTGCACCAAACTATTTGGAGAAAACAGAGATTGGCGCCGGCGCCAGGAAGTTTGTGGTGACCGCGACCAATTCCGATTACGAGAAACTGGGCGGTCAATGAAGAAGGGCGTGTCAATTCAGCATTATTGGAAATGATCGCACTCAGTCTTAATTGCCTTAGACGAGCTTGTCGGTCAGTGAATCTCTCTCTACCAATAACCGTGTATCGCTCGCAGAATTCTCAACGGGAGGCTTCGACAGATGGCATATCCATTTGATCCAACAAACGCACCGAAACTCGACCCAGCCGCACCCGATATTGAATCCTCCTCCCGGTACGTCCTGCATCGAAGTGTGTCGAACGAAGATTCATCGCGCCGAAGGTTTCTCCAGTTGACGATGGGAGGAACATTGGCTGGATTGGTGACCATGGCGGGCACAGAGTTTGTGAACCCGCGCCCGACTCTGGCCCAGTCGATACTTAGCCCCGATGCGGCCCTTCAGGAATTGATGGATGGCAATAAGCGGTTCACGACCCAAACCCTGACATCCTGCGATCACGACCTCGCCATTTTGAAACAGCATACGATTGAGAAGCAGGAACCGTTCGCGGCGGTATTGTCTTGTGCCGATTCCCGCGTACCTATCGAGTTAGTCTTCGACCAAAGTATCGGGCATATTTTTGTGACGCGCATCGCCGGAAATATCGCCACTTCGGAGATCATCGCCAGCCTCGAATATGGTGCAGGTGTCTTGGGGACTAAGGTGATCCTGGTGATGGGACATGGAGGTTGCGGCGCTGTAAAGGCTACGATTCAAGCCAAAGAAGTACCCGGGCAGATTAGCGCTCTCTATCCGCATATCCAGCCTGCGGTTGAGCAAGCAGGGCCAAACCTCGAAGCAGCGATCAAGGCAAATGCCAAGATACAGGCCGCCCTTCTGCGAGAAGCATCAACCGTAATTTCGGGTCTAGGGAAAGATAAAAAGCTGAAGGTTACCGCCGCGTATTACGACATCGCCACTGGAACCGTGTCATTGCTGGAGTGAGCCGAAGATGAAGGCACCCACGCTATGTCTCGGTGCCGGAACTATCTTTGACGGACGTAGAGGTTGCCTCTAGGAGCGCTGGAGCGTGTGAAAGGGAGTACGGAATTTGTGAGGCAATCGAACACCCCAACAGTGGCCCTACACCGCAGGAACGGACGGCGAGAGCAGCCAGAGATTAAGAGGCGAGGTTTAGCGACGGAAAGCGGCATCGCCGGGATTATGGGCGACGGTAGGATGTTCCTGGACGGTTGAGGCGGAAGTCACAAAGATTTCGCCAGCAGTGGAAGTGAGGCGGTAGACGAGCTTGGCATGCTGACCTTCCATGTCATGCAGAACAGCCGGGTTGGCAATCTTCCAGGTTCGATGATCCTTGTCGCTGACGAAGGACTGGCCGTCCTGACTGATGGTCCCAGAAGAATTGAGGGCCTTCTTGGAGTGGCTGTCGTCCTGAGCGAGAAGCGGGACGGCGACGAGGAGAAGAACGGAAACGGATAGCAGAATGCGCTTCTTCATGTTGGATCCTCCATTTTTTCCCGGGGCCGTTGGACTTGCGATTAGAAGGTTCGCGGAGACCGCTCGAAGGACTCCGTGTGGGAGCATTGTGAAAGTGAGAGGATAGGAAGGCCAACGCAATATTTGCATCGGCAATATCACTAAAACTTATGGCCCAGGGGCGCGAGAGGAAGCCGGCTGGAGACTGCGATTCGCGGGACAAAACATCCGTGAGGATTAACTGGTCGAGGTAAACCGAGGACTACTTTTTGAAAAGATCCTCGAAGGCCTGGCGGGCGTCGTTGGTGCGAGGCGGAGGTGTGCTGGCGGCAGCCGCCACTTGCGCCGGTTGGGCATAGGAAGTAGGGGCGGTGTCTTTTTCGATGGTCATGCGGAATTCGTAGAACTTGCAGTCGTTTTTAGTGTCTTTGGGAGTGATGCGCTCCGGGATGGGCTGGGTGCACTCGAACTGGGCGCCGGAGTCGAAGAAGCGGCATTGTTTGCAGCTGTGAAGCTCGAACTGACACTTGGGACATTGACCGTTGGGGTCGAAGCCTGCCGTCAGGACAGCGCCGCAGTTGGAACAGCGTCCGCGGGTGACGGTGCCGACCATGCGCGGGGTGCGCGGGCCGAATTGATCGGCGCGGGGACCGCCTTGCGGCGGCTTGCGCTCGTGCTTCTCTCGTTTTTCGCCTTTTTCCGTGTCGCGGTAACCGCGATGACCGTACTTTCGATCCACAACCGCCTCCGTCCGGACGCAATGCCGGACCATGACTGAGACTGCCTAAACTTCCGCGCTGGAGCGCACTCACACCTTGTGATGAATCCGACCGGATTGTTACACTCGGCCGACAGCGCAATCGTTACCCAGAGGATCAGAACAGGATTGGCTACGTCCAAGCAGGAGATGGGACATCTATGTTTTTAGTCCTCTGGGAGTTCGATGTCAAGCAGGGATGCGCAGAAAGGTTTGAAAGCGTATATGGGCCGGATGGAGACTGGGCCCGGTTGTTCCGGCATGATCCTGCGTATCAGCGAACTCTCCTTCTGCGTGATCCATTTCGTGAACGTACCTACTTGACGAGCGACTTCTGGGAAACCCGGGAAGCGTACAAAGCGTTTTTGCTTGCGAACTCGGATGCATACCGTTTGCTCGATAAGGCCTGTGAAGGCCTAACGAATGCGGAGCGCAAGATTGGCGCGTTCGAGCGACTCGCCGATGGCGATTGACACGCTGCGCCGATTCAGCTTTTGGCCCAGAGACCTGCGAGACCGTCGGGCTTTAAGTCGGGCTGAAGAAATTGTTGTGGCGTTCCCGCCGTGCGCAAAACTGCTTCCGCGGCCAAATAGCCGCTGCGAACGGCGCCTTCCATCGTGGCGGGCCAGCCAGTTGCGGTCCAATCACCGGCGAGGAACAAACCCCCGATGCTCGTCTCTTGCATTGGACGCCAACGGTCAACGCCGGGTTGCGGGGAAAATGTGGCGGCGGCTTCTTTGATGACGGTGGCTTTGAGAAGAGTCGCCTCGCGGGCCGCGGGGAGGGCGTGGCGGACTTCCTTCAGACAGAGATCAATGATCTCTTGACGGGGCTTTTGAAGAAGGTCGAAGGAAGCGCTGATGACCAGCTGAAGATATTGGCCCTTTTCAGCTGCTTGAGGCGAACCGTTCGCGCCTTTCATTCCGTTGGCTCCAGCGAAGAGCGCGGATTTATTGAAAATCCATTGGGTGGTGGTATCGAGAAGAGTAATGAAGGGCTCGGTCATGACCTTGCGGTCGAACCAAAAATGGACGCCGGTGATGGGAGCGTCGATGATTTTATCGAGATTGCCGAGGGCGGTGTCGGTGCGCTTGACGCTATCAGGAAGAACTTCGGAGAGCGCGACGTGGGGAAGTGCGAGGACGAAGGCGTCGGCGGTTTCTTCGCGGCCAGCATCGAAGAGAACTGCAACCAGTTTGTTGTCTTCGATGCGGAGGCCACGGAGCGGCGAGCGAAAGACGACTTCCCCGCCCTTCTGTTCGATGGCGGCGCGGCAGCCTTCGTAGAGGTCGCCGAGAGCGACCGCGGGGACGCCCATACGGTAGCCGGTTTTGTTGGAGAGGACGGCTTTCCAGAAAACGTCAATGCCGTAGCGAGCGTCAATGCGGTCGAGTTCTTCGGAAAGAGCGCTGACGAGAACGACGCGCCAGAAGCGGGAGATGGCCGCGGGAGTTTGCTTGTGGCGACGGAGCCATTCGAGCATGGAGATGCCGCCGGGTTCGTCCACATCGGCAGGATGGCCGCCGCTTTGCAGGATGGAATAGAAGGCGCGGGCAATGGCGAGCTTGTCTTTGAGAGCGAGCGGCGAAAAAGTGAGAAAGCTGCCAGTCATGTGAAAGGGAGCGGGGAGAAGGCCAGCGTGCATTTCGCCGCGGCGTCCTTGCGGATCGAGGAGGAGAAGGCGGTCGAAGAATTTGATTTTGTCGCCGGAACCGACGCGGCGATAGAAATCCTCGAGGTTGGTACAGCAGCCGAAGGTGACGTGCTGGCAATTGTCCACGTGCTCGCCGTCGGGCAAGACGTAAGAAGCCGCGCGTCCGCCAAGAAACGGGCGCTGCTCAAAGAGACGAACGCGCCAGCCTGCTTCAGCTAGCGCGACGCTGGCTGCCAGTCCCGCCAGCCCGCCGCCGATCACGATCACGCTTTTCAAGAATATTCTCTTCCGATAGGCGGCCGAAGCGCGCCTTTGCGATGAACAACATTTTTTCCGGTTTCGAGAGCCGCACGCGTTCGCCGAAAACGGCAAAGTCGAGGGACTCGATGCGCGCCAACAATGCACTGTACGTGTGAACCAAAAGCCAGAGAGCGCCGCGGCTTTCCGAGTCGATTAAACCGAAGAGTGCGGAGCCTTCTTCGTAACATTGCCAGGCGCGCTCCGCTTCAAAACGGAGAAGTTCACGGACGCCGAGAGTGGCTTCGTTCTTTCCGAAGTCCTGTGGGGAGACTCCGTAGCGGGCGAGATCTTCTTCGGGGAGATAGACGCGGCCGACGACGTAATCCTCATGGACGTCGCGGATGATGTTCGTTAACTGAAAGGCCAGGCCGAGTTTTTCTGCGAGATCTAGGGCGCGGGGGTCGCTGAAGCCGAAAACGTGGGTGCACGTTAGGCCGACAGTTCCGGCGACGCGATAGCAGTATTCTCGGAGGCGGTCGAAAGTGGGATAGCTGCGAAGAGTCAGATCCATTTCGGCGCCGCTGATGAGGTCGTGGAGATAACGGGCAGGCATTTTGAAATGCTGCATGGTGTCCACGAGCGCGGGCAAGACTTCCGCTGCACCGGTTGGCGCAGATGAAACGAGCGCGGTGGAGCCGTCCACAACTTTGCGTTCTCCGGTAACGGCATCGTCCAAGGCGGCTCGCCAATCCGCCAGCCCGCGCTGCTTCGCAGCGAGGTCGTCGCCTTCGTCGGCGACATCGTCGACAAGGCGCATGAAGGCGTAGAGTGCGGCGAGAGCGTCGCGTCTCGGCTTCGGCAGAAGAAAGAAGGCGTAGTAGAAATTGCTGTGCGCAGCGCGGGCGATGCGGTGGCATTCGTCATAGGAGCGAGAGACGGAGATGCCAGATTGGGGCTCAGCGTCCTGCGGCCGACCATAGGCGAAGCCGCCTGCCTCGGATGCGGGCCGCACGGGCCTCGCGACCAGATGCGTTAGGAGAGAGCGTCCCAGAAGTCCGACTTGTTTTGCTTTGCTGATTGATGGGCGGTGGTGGAGTGTGTCGTAGCCCATGGATTCGATGGCATCGAGGACGGCGACGCCGCCACGGCTGAACATTTCGAGGTCAACGCTCAGGCGGCCGCTGACCATTTTGGCAAGCGGGGCGCCTTGCGCAAAGAGAATGCGCGTGCGAGCGATTAGATCTTTCATCAGGCTGACGTAACGATCATCGAAACGGCGTTCGACAATGTCGGCTTCGGAGAGGCCATGCGTGGCGGCGATGTCGAGCGGGATGTAAATACGGCCTTTTTCGAGGTCTCGCGAGACGTCTTGCCAGAAATTGGCTAACTGGAGCGCAGTGCAGGTGGCGTCGGACATGGCTTGGCGCTCTTCGTCGCGATAGCCACAAAGATAAAGGACCAGACGGCCGACAGGATTCGCGGAATAGACGCAGTAGCCGATCATCGATTCCCAGGTCGCATAGCGTTTCACGTTTTGATCTTGGCGAAACGCTCGCAGCAGATCAGCGAAGGGCTGCTTGGGAATATTTTTCGCGACGACGGTTTCGCGGAGCGCAACGAAGACAGGATGGGATGGGCGACCGTCGTAGCAGTCGTCGAGTTCACGCTCCCACCAATCCAGCAGTTCGAGGGCGCGCTCTTTTTGCGGGACTTCGTCGCCGAGGTCGTCGGCCCAGCGGCAGTAGGCGTAGACATTATAAAAATGCTGATGCAAATCCTTGGGGAGCAACCAGGAGACTACATTGAAATTTTCGTAGTGATGGGTTGCGAGCCAGCGCGTGTACTGCTGCGCCTCGGCGACGGAGCAGTTGTCCGCAGGGGCGTGTTCGGCAATTTCGAGTTCACCAGGACGCAGCATAGAAAAGCAGATTCCTCGCTTCGCTCGGAATGACACCTCTGAGGGTGGCGCAACGCGCGAACACGCAACACTTCAACTCTCTTCGCAAGAAAATCAAGGACGAACGGCCAGCTTGATTTCGCCGCTGCGGCTCTTCATCCGCTCGAATGCTTGTGGCAAATCGGTCAATCGGATCTCTTCCGTCACGAAGTCTTGACCGACGATATCGCCTCGGCGGATGGCTTCGAGCGCTTCGCGGATAAAGCGCGGCGTATGATGAAAGGGCGAAATCAACTTGATCTCGGAATAGTGAATGGCAGCGGGATCGATCGAAACGTTTGTGCCCGAAGGCAGTCCGCTGAAGAAATTCACGACGCCACCGCGGCGAACCATCGCCAGAGCCTGTTGCCAGGTCGCGGGATTGCCCGCGGCTTCGACAACGGAATCCGGACCGCGATGGTCTTCCGTCAAGGCCTTCACCGCGGCGACGACGTCCGTTCTTTCCGTGACATTGATGGTGGCCACCGCACCCAGCCTGCGCGCTACATCCAGCGGCGCGGAACGACGTGCCAGCGCAATAACACGCACGCCACGGCGCGAGAGCATGCGGACAAACGTCAGGCCAATGGGACCGCAGCCAATTACGGCTGCTGTGTCGCCATTGCGGACCTCCATTTCGTGAATGCCGCGGAGCACGCAGGCGAGCGGCTCGACGAGCGCCGCGCTGCCGTCGTCAACAGAATGCGGCACTTCGAGCATGTTTTCCATGGCGATGCGGCCGGGAATGCGCATGTATTCGGCGTACGCACCGTTGTTGAAAAGCAAATCTTCGCAGAGATTTTCCTGGCCACGGCGGCAATGGTAGCAACGCAGGCACGGCGCGGAGTTCGCAGCCACCACTCGCATTCCAACGCGCCAACGAGCGTCCACGCGCTTTCCCACCGCGGCGATGTCTCCCACGACTTCGTGTCCGAAAACCGCCGGCGGCCGAATCATCTTGGCGTGGTAGCCGCGCTTCCAAACTTTTAGGTCAGTGCCATCGGTGAGGGCGAGGCGAACGCGGAGAAGCACCTCGTCGGCCGCGAGATGTGGGACGTCGATCATCTCGATACGAAGATCTTCGCTGCCATACAACACCGCTGCCGTCATTTTCGATGGCACGGCGACTCGCGGGGCAGCGAACTTCGGCTCATCCGCGACTTCCGACGTCTTTGGTGTGCTCGTTTTCATGCGTGCGTGATCAGAATCTTGAGCGACTCGGCAGTCGGCCGGGCCGCAAGCTCCAAGCCTTCCTGGATTCTATCCAGGGGAAACCGGTGCGTGACAATCTGCATGACCGGCAGTTTCTTTCCCAGCACCAGATCCGCTGCTGATTCTTGGATGTCCACAGCGGCGCTGTAGCTGCCCAGGATTTCCTTTTCGTCGATGCCCACGGCTGCAGCAGGAAACTCGATCTTGGTGACGGGATCGTTTGCCGCGAAAAGCAAAACCCGCCCGCCAGGCCTGGCCGTCGCCAAGGCATCCGTCACCACCGATGGATGCGCGACCGCAACCAACACAGCGTCGGCTCCCCTCCCGTCGGTACGAGCCCGAATTTCTTCTAATAGCTTACCACTGGTTGGGTCAAAGGACTCCAAGGCGCCAAGGGTAAGGCTCTTTTGTCTGCGCTGGGATATTGGATCACTGGTATACAACTTCGGGCCTTCAAGGTTGCTGACCATGAGCAGCTGCAGGCCGATAGGGCCGCAGCCAAGAATGAGAACCGTCTCCCCTGTCGTGATACGGGCTTTTTGCACGGCTTTCACGATAGTGTTGATGGGTTCGATAAAAGTGGCCTCTTCAAATGTGACATTGTCGGGGAGGGCGACAATGCCGCGTTCGGCTACCCAAGGCATCGCTTTGACGTATTGCGCAAAGCCGCCGCCATTGGGAGTGAACCCAGCGGTCAGTCCAGTCGTCTTGTATTGCTTGCATTGGGAAAAAAGGCGCTTCTCACAATAGAAGCATCTGGCGCATGGCGTGTGGTGAAAACTCATGACGCGATCGCCGGGCATCCACTTGGTTACACCACGTCCAACCGCGACCACGGTGCCCGCAAGCTCGTGGCCCAGAATTTGCGGTGGCTCTACGTATCGCTGGAAAATTTTCTTGATGTCGGTGCCACAAATACCGCAAGCGGCGACTTTGATGAGCACTTCCCCGTCGCCAACTTCCGGGACGGGAACTTCTTCGACGCTGACGACACCTTTGTCCCGGAAGACGCCGGCGCGCATAGTCTTCGGGATAGGCCCAGGCGAGTGCAAGGTTTCTGCTGTTGTTCCAGCGCTGCTCATGTCGCGGAGACCTCTTCCACTTTTGGATGAGCCACTCTGGACCAGTTTTGCGAGATGGTGGGGATGTAGCGGTCCAGAAAGTCGGCCAAGGACTTGGCGGCCGCGCGGCTCTGCCGGCCGAACTGTACCAGCAAAGGAATGCGATACGGGCTAAGGCCAACTTCTTTGATCAACCCGCCCATCTTCAAATGGCCGTGAGAATCGAGGATGCGCGCAAAATCCACGGGCAAGTCTTCATCGGAAGCGTCGCTTATAGCGCGAACCGCCACGCAGGGAACATGCTTTTGTGTTGCGGCGCCGAGGACGTGACTCGTTTCCATCTCCACAACTCTTCCCTTTTGGCTGAGCGCTTCCTTCTCTTCGGCGGTTGCAATAATTTTCGCGGAGGTCAGAAAGACATTCACTGGCTTTGCGCCCGATGCACTGGCAAGTTCAACAAGAATTTGGTCACTGACCGTCTTGCAAGTTTGATCCAAGGTTTCGGTACTCTGCGCCACAACGACGTCACCCGGCTTCAATGCGGGATCGAGGGAGCCTGCGAGTCCCGACGAAATACAAACATCGTGTACCTCAAGCGGAATGGACAACATCGCTCTGGCGGCATTTTCCCCACCCATGCCTGTGAGCAACACCGTGATTTCGTCGGGGCCGATGTTGGCTTTGAAGAGGTCAAATTCGCGCCGCGTCTCCCAATTCTCAAACTCGTACGGGACGAAGGGATGGCGGGAGGACCAAGGGGAGAACTCGGCTTTGATGGCGAACGTGACGAGGATACGCATATTTCCGTATGTCTATGATGCCCGACGTTGGAACAAAACTACATTCTTGCTTATGCCGCATAACCAGCCGGCAAGTCCACAGTCGCGCCGCACTACGCGGCGGCGCGAAGCATTTTCCTGGCGCGGCGGGGCTTTACATAGCCATTTGCTTCGTACCAGCGTACCGCGCGTTCCAAGGCCGCTGCCACCGAGCCAGGCCTGAAACCCAATTCGCGCTGTGCTCGTGCGCAATCCACGAACATCATGTGCTGCGCGATCTTCACACCCTCGACGGGGATTTGCGGCTCCTTCCCGATCAGCCGCGAAAATATCGTATTCACGTAGGCTACACCTAACGCCACGCCATGAGGAATTTTAAGACTGGGAGCAGGCAACCCGGTTATTTTGGCCAGCGCGTCCAGCATTTGTTTCAGCGTCAAGTTTTCCGCGCCCAGAAGATAGCGCTCGCCGACTTTGCCTTTTTCCGCGACCAGCAAATGGCCTTCTGCACACTCTTCCGCTCCTACAAAATTCAGACCGGTCTCCACGTATCCGGGCATTTTCCCATTGAGAAAATCGAGAACGATTTTCCCAGTCGGAGTGGGCTTCCAGTCGCCCGGGCCGACGGGAGTTGTGGGCATGGCGACTACAACAGGCAGCCCCTCGCGCGCGGCGTTCAACGCTTCGCGCTCGGCCATCCACTTCGAGCGCTTGTAATGCCCGACCATTTCTTCGAGCCGCGCGTCGGTGGCCTCTGTGGGCAATTCCGGACGATCCACGGCGATTGTCGCCACCGTACTTGTATAAATAAATTTTTCAACTTTCGCGCGTTTCGCGGCGTCGAGGAGATTCTTCGTGCCGCCGACGTTGGAGTCGTAAATCTCGATGGATTTCCTCGCCCAGAGCCGGTAGTCGGCAGCGACGTGAAAAACGTATTGCACGCCGGCCAGGGCACGATCAAGCGACGCCGGGTCGCGCAGATCACCCGTCACATATTCCAGAGAGAGGTCGGCGACAGCCCGATTGGTGCTGGAAGGACGCATCAAAACGCGTACTTCTTCTCCACGAGCCACGAGTTGCCGAGCCACGTGGCTGCCCAGAAAGCCCGACGCTCCTGTAACCAAAGTGGTCATCCGGCTTCGGTGCCCTCCTCAAAACCACCCGGCCCCGTTTCTGAAGCAGGTTGACGATCGATCTGCCGTGAACCTGGCGAGGCCGACGGTCGTGCCGAGACTTCGACCAAATCCGAAAGCAGCGCCCAGCGTCTGCTCAACAAACGACGCCGCAGTTTTTTGACGCTCTTCGCAATGCTGGGTTCATGGGCCGCGCTGGTGAGCAGGAATCCGTCTACGTCAAGTTTGCTGATCTCTGCGTGGAGGGCCTCCAGATCGCCTGCTGCAAGGTCGGTTCCCGCGACAAGATGCGCGCAAGTGAAAAAGCCCGCCAGCCTCGCCATGCGAAGGGCTTCGAGGCCGACGCGATAGGCGCCATCTCCGCCACTTCGCTGTTCTTCCAGAGGCTGGGCACGATCAAAGCGAATCGTGAAGTAAAAACGGGAAGACGGCTGAAACTCGTGCAAGCGCCGCTTCAGTGCAGCGCCGGAAGTCTGGAGAAACACGTGACGATCGGAAGCGGCCAGCGCGTTGGTGAAGCGCGCGACTTCTGGATAGTCCAGAGGCTCGGGACCGGAAATCCAAAGTATGGGCGACCGGTATCGCGGAACGAGAGCGCCGGACTGCGAAGGACCATTGCCGCCCGAGCGCGCGTTCCCCGAGGAGGAATCAGAGCCAATCTGGAAGTCCGTGTCCGGCGAAAGTTGCAAAATCAGAGGATCGACGTTTTTGTTCCCGAGTGCGCGTGCGGCCAGAGCAAGAGTGAGGTCCGCGGTGAGCCGCAGAGTAAACGTCATCGCGGGCTCTAGAACCCGCTCCGCAACCGGAATTCGGCTGGCTGGAATTTCATGGCGCAATATTCGTGCGGACCTTGCACCTGGGTACGGAAACGCGCGAGCGCATAAAGCGGGAAAGAATTGCGGTACAAGTGATACTTCAAGTAAAAGACGCCGGGGAATCCTGTGCCGGTAAACTCGGCTTCGCTCCAGGAGCCATCCGAATTCTGCTGCTGGACAAGATAAGCCACCGATTTCTGAATGGAAGGATCGCTAGGCTCGGCTCCAGCCAGCAGTCCAATCAAGCCCCAAGCAGTTTGTGAGGCGGTGCTATTTCCCTGCCCCTTGGTGGCCGGATCGGTATAGCTCCAGAGAGATTCGCCGAAGCTGCCGTCTTCTTTTTGAACGGCGCGCAGCCAGCCGACCGCGCGCTGGCAAAACTCCTTCGCCGTGAGCGAAACCGTTTCCAGAGCGCGAAGCACTCCGCTCGTGCCGTAAACGTAATTCACGCCCCAGCGCCCGAACCACGAGCCGTCTTCGCACTGATCCCTCAGCAAGAATTTCACGGCCCGCTGGATAGCAGGATGCTCCGCCGGCCAGCCGAAGCGCCCGAGGCATTCGACGACTCGCGCCGTCACGTCCGCCGTGGACGGATCGATCATCGCGTTGTGGTCGGCGAACGGGATATTGCACAAAAGTTTGCGGTCGTTATCGCGATCGAACGCCCCCCACCCGCCATCTTTATTCTGCATGCTCAGCAGCCACTGCAGGCCGAGCCGAATCGCAGTTTCCATGCGCTCTGGGTCGGGATGCTTCACTCGTTGTAGCGCCATCAGAACGAACGCCGTGTCATCCACGTCCGGGAAGAAGTCGTTGCGAAACTCGAAAGCCCAGCCTCCTGGCTCGGCGTCTCTATTCTTGAACTGCCAGTCGCCAGGACCAAGCACCTGCTTGGAGAGCATCCAGTCGGCAGCTTTCACGAGCGCAGGATGATCCGCCGGCAGCCCGGCCTCTTCCAAAGAGACCATGGCGATGCATGTGTCCCAAACGGGCGAGACGCATGGCTGCATACGAATCGTGTCGCCTTCTTCAATCTCGAAGCGCGAAAATTCGCGAATTTCGCGGGCGGTCAACGGATCGTCTGGCGAATGTCCAAGCGCCATCAACGCAAAAATTGAGTTCATCATCGCGGGATAGATGGCAGCCAGGCCTTCGCTGCGCTCCATGTGCGCAAGCATCCAGGCTTTTGCTTCGCGAAGCGCGCGACGTCGAAGTGGCTTCCACGGAAGTTTTTCGTAGAGCTTCAGCGCGCGATCGATCGCCAGGAAGACATTGCGCCACGAAATGAGTTGCTTGCTCCAGTCAAACGCCGCGGCTTTGTGCGAGATATCTTTGAACAACTCGTCTACGCGCGCTCGTTCCGGCAAGCGCCAGTCCGGCCGCAGCGCGGAAAGAATGGCCATGGGAATGACAATGCCGCGCGTCCAGGACGACATCTCGTAAATGTTGAGATAAAACCAGGTTGGCAGTAGCAGCAATTCGGGAGGAATCGAGGGAACCAGATCCCATCCGACTGCGCCGATCAGCGCCAGATAAAAACGCACGTAAGAATTTGTGTATTCCAGGCCGCCAAGACGGTGCACGGTTTCGCGCGCCTGCTTCATGTGCGGCGCTTCCATATCATCGCCGACGAGTTTCAGTGCGAAATACGCTTTGCACGTCGCGTTGAGGTCAGAAGGTCCACCCGGGAAAATGTTCCAGCCGCCGTCAGGCAGTTGGCGCCGACGAACATAATTGGCGAGCTTGGCGATGCGCTCCGGATCGGCCTTTCCGAGAACGTACAAGTAATAGATGTAATCGGATTCGAGAGTCGTGTCGGCCTCGAGTTCACCCAGCCAATAGCCCTCTTCGGCTTGTAAAGACACTAGATGACTCGCGCCGTTATCGATGGCTTGTTCTAGCGAAGTGGAAAGATCTTTCTCGTGCCAGAACGGTGGTATTTCGAGTCCCGGCCTATCCAGTCCTATGCGTGTTCCTGTCGCCAAAATGCGTCCCCCGAGGCTAGACTAAACTCCGTCGCGGGCCGATTCAAATGACCTGGTGCCGCCGAAACCGGCCTAACTGCCGTGTTCCTAGTGACTTCCCGGAGAGCCTTGGCGCGAGCGCCGGTCTCTTTTCCAGCCGAGTAACACTAGTACCACTGAATTATCGCCGTCTTCCGCCGATGGGTCAACGTCTAAGATGCGGGTGGGTTACAGAATCGTTGTCAGAGAGTGATACTTGGCGGCGACTGCAACGCCCGCTCCACGAGAACGTGGAGCGGCTCGGGCAGAGACTCCCCTTCTTTCTGGGAAACCGAAGGCTTTGTGCGCAGCAAATTGGCCGGGAGCTTCAACCAGGACGGCGTGGCGTCATAAGCGTTCATGGACCCGCGGAGGACGAGGGCATCGGCGCGGTCGAGCGCGACGCGAGCGGAATCCTTGAAATCTTCGCGTGCAGGATCGATGACCGCAAAATAGAGACTTGGTTTCAGAAATTGCAGCAGCGAGTTGCTTTCGACGATGAGCGGAGGAGAATCTTGATCGGTCGGCGAAAGTGTCCGGTTAAGCGCCTCTCGCATCAGAGGCAAACCCTCTGCAAGGAATCCCTGCTTTGTCCTCAGCCAGAACGAGCGTTTTGCGCCAGCCGTCAAGAACCGTGCGCTATCCGTGCCTGACTGTGGCAGCGACTCCCATTCGATTGCGCAAATGTGTTCGTCGGGAGCGCAATCGCAATCGTTGCCATTCTGCGCGCAGACGCCGTGCCCATACTGCGTGATTTTTCCCGCAATCCAGTTGGCTTTCGGAAAGGCTCTGATGATGTCGCACACCAGTTGCGTTTTGCCGATGCTGCGGGTGTGGCCGCCAACCACAATCACTCGCCATCGCTGCGACGCGCCCACGTCACTTCCCTTCTAATTTGCGTTCCAACTTCGCTTCCAATTCTTTGATGCGCGCGGCGAGTTCCGGTAAACGCGCTTGCCAGGCGAACTGTTCTTTAAACTTTTCGAGCGAACGTGCCGGCGTTCCCCAAACAGTCTGCCCACTGCGAACGGTCTTGCCTCCAAGAACTCCGGATTGCCCGCCAATGATGGCGCCATCTTCCAGATAACATTGTTCTCCGAAACCAGCCTGGCCGCCGACAACTACGTCCTTGCCGAATTCGCACGAACCGGAAAGGCCGACTTGCGCCGCCATTACAGTATGTGCTCCGATCTGGCAGTTGTGGCCGATATGTACGAGATTATCCAGCTTCACGCCTTCCGCGATGCGCGTATCGTCCAGCGAACCGCGATCGATCGTCGTGTTCGCTCCGATTTCCACATCGTCAGCAATTTGCACGATGCCGGCTTGCGGAAATTTCCAATAGCGGCCCTCTCCCTGCGCGTAGCCGAAGCCGTCCGCGCCGATGACCGCGCCGGAATGAATCTCGACTCGGTGCCCGATGCGCACGCCCGCATAGAGCGTCACGCGCGGGTGAATGCGGCAGTGCTCTCCAATCCATGAGCCCGCTCCAACCACGCTATGCGCCCCGATTTGCGTGCCTTCTCCAATGTGTGCGTCTTCGCCAATCACCGCAAACGGGCCGATTCCTGCGCTGAAGCTGATCTTCGCCAAAGGCGCAATGATCGCCGTGGGATGAATTCCGATGGCGATGGGCACTCTTTCCAGGATCACGGCAGCGGCTTTCGCAAACGCAACTTTTGGCTGCGAACTTCGCAGGACGGTCTTCCCGGCTAACGCGATATTTTCCGGCGCGATCACGCAGAGGCTGGCTGACGCTATGGCGCGGTCGGCGTGTTTGGCTTTTTCCACGTAGATGAGATCGTGCGGTCCCGCGCGCTCAGGCGCCGCAACCCCGCGAAGTTCGATACTGCCATCCCCTTCGAGTTTCGCGCCAACCGCTGCCGCTATCGCACTTGCCGTTTGCATCATCGAAGACCTCTCTCAAAAATCATACAGCGCGGGCTCGTCTTTCGGCCGTGTCTTCCACCGCTTGTGGACCCAAACCCACTGTTCCGGATGTTTGCGAATAATCTCTTCGAGCGCCTTGGCAAACCGCTGCGTATTTTCGAAGACGTCGCGCTCGGAGTCGCCCGTGCGAACCAGTTCCAAAGCAGGCTCGAAACGGAGGCGATATTTTTGAATCGTCTCGTCCCAATAAGCGTATCCGGGGACGACCGCGGCCCCGGTATGCAGAGCTACGCGCGCAATACCAGTTGTCGTGCATGCGGATTTGCCGAAGAAATCGACGAACACGCCTTCTTCCGGCATCGTGTTTTGATCCGCCAGAATACCGACAGTTCCGGAATCCTTCAGAATTTTCAGCATCACCCGCGCGGACTCGTTCTTGAAGATAGGCCGATTGCCGGATGCGCAGCGGTACTCATTGACGAGCGCATCCAGGCGCCTGTTATCCAAAGGCCGCGCCATGTAGTGCAGCGGATAACCGTAGAGCGCGTGGGCAAACGAAGAGAGTTCCCAGGCGCCGATGTGGCCGGTCAAATAGAGAACGCCTTTGCCACGCCGCTGCCCTTCCAGAAAATTCTCGTGACCGTCGAGAATCACCAGCTCTTCGATATTTTCTTTCGTGAGGCGCGGAAAGCGCGCAAATTCCGCGGCCATCCAGCCGAGATTCCGCACCATCTTGTGAATCACTTCTCTGCTCTGAGCGTCGCTCCAGTCAGGGAATGCAAGCCGAAGATTAAATTCCGCCGTCCTACGCAACCGCGGTTGCAAAGAAAAGAGCACTGACGTGACGAACGCCGAGAGTCCCCGCGCGGCGCCACGAGGCAGCCCGCCAATCATTTTTAAGATCAGCCAGACAGCGGCGAATTCGAGCCATTCCTTCATTCGGTTTCGATGCGGCCGTTGCAGGGCCGACGCGCGACAGTATGCAAGATGTCGCCGCTTCGAAGATAGACTTTCAATGCTAGACTTTCCCTTCCGTGAGCGAATCGCCTACTGCCATCGCTGAGAATCGCAGCACCAGTTCCGCCGCCCGCCTCGGCTGGGCCCTTCTCATTTTCGCAACACTTTACGTTTGCTATTTCAGCCATCTCGGTGCGATCGGTTTCGTCGGGCCCGACGAGCCGCGTTACGCATGGATTGCCCGCGATATGGCCGAGACGGGCGACTGGGTCACTCCGCGCCTCTACGGAAAGCCGTGGTTCGAGAAGCCGCCGCTCTTCTATTGGGGCGCTGCTCTTAGCTTTAGGTTTCTTGGCGTGAGCGAGGCCGCAGCGCGGCTGCCGAGCGCGATTTCCGCACTGCTCGCAACACTCGCCCTGGCTTGGTTGGCGTGGCGTCTCTACGGCGCCGAAACCGCGCGCTGGCTGCTGCTTCTCTTGCCTACATCAGTCGGCATGATCGGATTTTCCCATGCCGCCGCCACCGACATGCCGTTCAGCGGCATGCTCACTATCGCGATGGTCTGCGCCGCCGTCGTCCTCGGCCTCACCCGCAACGAAAACACCCCCATACTCCCGCGAACGCCCTGGCTCGCTCTCATTCTCTTCGGCTTCTTCCTGGGCCTCGCCGTCCTCGCAAAAGGCCCAGCGGCAATCATCCTCAGCGGCGGTGCCATCTTTTTCTGGGCGCTCTTCACAAAACGCTGGCGCGACGCCTTCCGCCTCTTTCATCCCGTTGCTCTCGTCTCGTTCTGTGCCACCGCTCTCCCGTGGTACATCCTCTGCGCCCGCCGCAACCCCGATTTCTTCCGCATCTTCATCATCGAACACAATTTCAAGCGCTTCCTCACTCCCGAATTCCAGCACATCCAGCCGTTCTGGTTTATGCGCCCGATTTTGTGTGCGGTCTATTTCCTTGGTCGCATTTTTTTCGTTTGGGGCGCTGTTCAGGAGGTGTCCGCAAAGATGCGGCAGAAGCTGCAACCTCGACATTTCGACGTTTGTTCTTATGTCTGGTCTGCTTTTCCTATTTTGTTTTTCACGGTCTCCAAGTCCAAACTTCCGGGCTATATTCTTCCCGCCATTCCCGCCATAGTCGCTCTTCTCGCCGCCTCGCGCAATAGTGCGCGCTTTGCGGTCACGGGTCCGCGCGATGGCTGTTCGTGACTGCCGGACTCGCGCTTGTGCTCCTCGGTACGACGGCATATCGCCTCAATCAGTCCATCCCTTTCGTGACGGACATACGACCATCACCCGCTGTCATGGAGTTCGCAATCCTGGCTGATTTTTGGTGGCGTCCTGGTCGCCGCTCTAGCATTTCTCCGGCGCATGCGCGCATCCGCGTTAGTCGTGGTGGTCGCGATGCTGTGCTTCCTGACCCTTGATACAGGAGATCTGTGGGGACTCGACGAGGGTGTTTCTGCACGCCCGTGGTCACTGTTGCGCTTAGAACAAATCCAGCGAAAGAAGCCGCAGCGGCAACGTCTTCAAATTGCGCCGCGCATATAAGTATCAGGTCGATTTCTATCTGGATCGAGAGACGGAGGAGTGGATCCCCCGAGCATTGAGGACCGATTCATTGATCTTCTACGGATTACGAAACGAATTCGCAGGAACTTGATGCACTTGGTGGACTCAATTCTTGTCCGAATAATCATCGCTGGTTAGTCCCGGAGAAGGAGGATTATCGAGGGCTGCCGGAGGCGGCGAGAATCCGAAGCTCTAATGCGACGGGCCCGCCCGTAGCGGGCAACCGCAGTAGGAAGAAACTCACCACGCGATTCTCATAATCGCGCTTATCCGCGTCATCCATCGACACAAAATTCCCATGCGGAATAATCGTCTGATCCCGCGGTTCAGGGGCCTTCATGAACATCTGCCGCGTAATATCAGCAAGCTCCGGATCATCGGAAGCTTGAATGAATAGCTTCGGCACGCCCGCCAGCGCGCTCAGCTTCTTCGAAATCGGAGGATCCTCTCGATACTTGTAATTCAGCCACGTAAAACTAAATTCCGCCGAACGCACCATCAACGGGAATCCGCCAAGCCCAGTGCGCTGCACACCAATCTTCACCATCTGTTTCGGCTCGTCGTAAACCGAATCCAGCACAATGGCGCGAATGCGACGATCGTTTTCCGCCTCGCGCAAAGCCGCATAAGCCCCCAGGTTATATCCCCACAAACCCAATCTCGCCGGATCCACGTCGTTCCGCGCCGCCACCGTATCCGCCGCCGCCCGCACTTCATCCGTCTCGCGGTAGCCAAAGGTTGTGATTCCGTCATTCCCGCCGTGCGCCGCAAAGTCAAAAACGAACACGTTGTACTGGTGATCCTGCAACGCCGAAACCAGCGTCAGCAGTTCCCCGCGGCTCGAGCCGTAGCCGTGGCACAGAATAATCGTCGGCGCGCCGCGCAGCCCCGGGAAAAACCACCCGTGGTGCGTTCCCAATCCCGAAACCGAAAAATCCACGAGGTCCGGCTTGCCCGGAAAGCTCTCCATGTCGATTTCGCTGCTGGTGCGCTGCGGCTTGACGATCCGGTAAACAAGAAACCCCGCAATGGCAGTGGTAGCCAGCACCGCGAAGAACACGAGCGCCAGCAAGGCCATGAACAGCTTCGTATACCACTTGGTTGGATAGCGGAGTTCGTAGAAGATCGACATTCGTATTCTGCGCAAACACGCGGCCACCGCCGCAGGTCTTTATCCCTCAAGAATAAAACGTGACACGCGCGATGTTAGCACACCTTTTCCGCGCGCCTCGCTGAACCCTTCCCCCGCTGTGTCGGAATTGTATCCTCGTCTCGCCCCTCTTGGGTGCGCAAGCGCGGATTCGGCTATCATAGACCCTGCGGAGCAGGGGCCGCGCGGCAGTCCTCTTCCACATGAATATTATCGACTTGCGCCAGACGACGGTCCGCCAACTGGAGCCGCTCCTCGAGGAGGAAGCACGGCACTGGCGCGACGAACTCCATTGGGACTACCGCAGCGCTCTCGAGTTGATCAAACGCTTCATGGAAGCCCACGCTCTGGCGGGATGCGTCGCCTTCGAAAATGGCAGCGCGGCGGGATACTCCTTCTATGTCCTGGAGGAACAAAAAGGATTGATCGGCGGCCTTTACGTGTCCGCCAAATTCTCGCAAGCCACCATTGGGCAGCGGCTCCTGGATGAAATGCTTTACTCCATGCGCGCCATCCCTCAGCTATCCCGCATCGAAGCCCAGCTCATGCCCTTCAGCGGACCTGTCGAAGTCCCACTCAACGAACAGGGTTTTCGCCTCTACTCCCGCCAATTCATGCTCCAGGATTTGCAAAACTTGCCCGAAGCCAAGCCCGGCGTCTCCGCCGGCATGCGCCTCGATCGATGGAACGACCGCTTCTTCGAACCCTGCGCCAAACTGATTTATCTGGCCTACGCCAACCACATCGATGGCGAAATCAACGATCAGTACCGCAGCCGCTCCGGCGCTCTCAAATTCTTGAAAAACATCATCCTTCTTCCGGGCTGCGGCCATTTCGTGCCAGGAGCCTCCTTCGTCCTTCGCCAGCCTGGAAGTGACGATCTGATCGCCGCCGTCCTCACCAGCGAAGTCTCGCCGGGGGTCGGCCACACCACCCAAATCTGCGTACTCCCGGGCTATCAAGGCCACGGCATCGGCCGCATGTTGATGCAGACTTCCGGCGAAACCTTGCGCAGTATGAAGTTTAAGGAATTGACTCTGACCGTCACTTCGGAAAACTACGGTGCCGTACAGCTTTACGAAAAACTCGGCTTCACCACAATTCGAACCTTCACTGCAGGCGTCTGGCCGCGCTAGACCGCGCTCACTTCTTCGTTCGGTCTTTCAACAAATTCTTCAGCTCCGACATGAATTCCTGCACATCCTTAAAGTCCATGTAAACCGAAGCGAATCGCACGTACGCCACCTTATCCAGCTTCTTCAAGCGATGCATGATCATTTCGCCGATTTCCGTCGTCGTGAGTTCCCGCTCCGTCGCTTCGTGCACCACGCTTTCAATTTCATCCACAATGGCTTCGAGTTTTGGCGTAGCCACCGGCCGTTTCTCGCAAGCCTTTAGCAATCCCTGCAATATCTTCTGGCGTTCAAACCGTTCGCGCCGCCCATCCTTCTTGATCACCATGTAGGGTATTTCGTCGATGCGCTCGTATGTCGTAAACCGACGGCTGCACTTGAGGCACTCCCGCCGCCGCCGGATCGTGTCTCCCCCGCGGCCTTCGCGGGAATCAATCACCTTATCGTCCAGATGCGCACAGAATGGACATTTCACTCGGTCTCTCCCGTAGGCAAGCTATCCAGCGTTTCGTGCTCCGCCATCTCTTTTAACTTCGCCAGCGAAAGTCCCTGGTGCAGCAGGATTGGCAACCCAACCACCGCGACGGCAGCAAACGTAATCACCCAGATCACGATCGCCAACGCAGTCGCAAGCTCCGGTTCTATCCCAAATACCTTCGTGAACACAAGAATGGACGCAAGTTGCGAGCCGCCGCCAATTCCCGGCAGCTGCACAATCGAGCCCACCAGCGAAAATGCCATTACCAGCATGGCATCCCCCAGCCGGAAATCCGCCAGCCCTCCGCCAAAAGCGCGTATCACCCACTGATACACAAACAAAACAAGAACCCAATGAAGCGCGGAGTATACCGCGGCCAGCGCCAGGTCGCCCCATGTCCGAATCGTCTGCACGCCTCGCGCGAATCCCATCAAAACTCCGGCGACACGCGCCTTCCAGCTGTGCGCATTGAGCCACGGGGCCAAGCGCTTCTCGAGCAGCGCCGTCCCGCGAACCCTCAAAAACACTAGGAAGGCAATTGCCCCCAGCACTGCTACGCCAAGCAGCGCTCCAGCCGCCTGAAACGCCGGAACAAATCTCCCCGCCGTTTCCTTGGACTCAGCGCCGGATTTAATCAGCAGCAACGCCAGCGCGGCGATCACCAAAGTGCTCGCCGTATCGAGAATCCGCTCCACCAGATAGATTCCGAAGAGATCCGCGACCGGCATTTTTTCTTTTCGCGCAAGAAGCAAAACGCGGATCGGCTCACCGGGCCGCCCCAGCGCAAGTACCCCCGCAAACCCCGCCAGCGTCATCGCATAGATTTGCCAGAACCGCGACGGCCCCAGATTCCGCTGGAGCACCTGCCACCTCAGCGAGCGAATTGCATAGCAGGCGTAGATCGCCACGGTTGAGAGCGCGAGCAGCGCCGGATTGGCGCGCCGAACCGCCTTCCACAAATTCGCAAAAAAATCTCCGGAATGTAGGAGTCCGCTCGACCTATAAACGATGAATCCGACGACCGCCAGCGCGATCAGGATGTAAATCAGTTTCCTCGACGATGCACGCATGAGCTTGTCAGACTAACGGCCACAAACCCATGCGTCAAGGCGCTGCGCTCTCGGGTAGTGGGTTCGTTTCAAGTAACTACGCTGATCAGGAGCTAACACAATTGAAATTCGCCTGGTTTCGTCAGATGGTTTCCTGGTGCTATCCCGACGAGGTGCAAGGAAAGCCTTGCGCCCCGATTCCTGGGGATTTGGAATGGCCCTAGTGGCTGATTTGCTCGCAACGATTAATATGTCATTGAGCAAAGCCTTTTCTCAACCCAATTCCGTTCGAGTATTCTGGCTGTAGAGGCTGCAACCATCTCAAGCGAAAAGCAAGATCGTAGCCCGCATACCCCTGTGGCCGGACAGATTGGGTCTGTTCAGCTATTGGACGCGCAACAGCGCAAGGCCGCGACCGCCGCTGGATTCAGCTGGTTTTCTCCCGCCGAACAGCCACCCGATTCCGGTGAAATCGATAGTCACCACACCCTCCTCGCCCTCGTGCTTCGGATTTACTCCCAGCACCTGACCGGCAAGTTGCAACTCGTTTTTGGACGGGTGGAAAAGGCGCTCTTTTTCGATGCCGGGGAACTGGTGTTTGCGACGAGCAGCGACAGGCAGGATGGGCTCGGCGAAGTGATGCTTCGCGCCGGAGCCCTGACCCAGAGCCAGTTTGAGGAGGCGTCGACGCTCGTCGAGACGGGCCAACGCTTTGGTTCTGCAATTGCCGAGATGGGGATCTATGGAGTCGAGCAGATTGTCAGCTGGGTGCAACGCCAGCTCCTGCAAATCACCGCGTCCGTCCTTGACTATCCTGCCGGGCGCTACTTTTTCTTCAGCTCGCTTGAAAAAAATGTGGTCCCGGAAATCGGCATCCCTCTGCCGCTGGGAAGGCTGCTCCTGGCGGCCGTGCGCAGAGCCGGCGACCTGCCTCTCGACCAACTCGCCGAGGACGCGGATCTTCAGATTGATCTCTCATCTGACGCGCTGCGCCTCTTTAAAGCCGAAGACCTGGAAGATGGAGAACGGCACTTGCTCAGCCTCATCTCCCAACACACTTCGGCCAAACACGCCGTCGCACAAAGTGGGCTGCCCAGGCTCGAAGCCTCTCGCGCGCTCTATGCCCTGTTGCTTTTGGGATTTGTCGTCGGTGTACGAGACCATGTACGGCCGGAACCAGAGAATGTTCCTAATCCGCCTGCGGCGCCCGAACAAGTGAGAGCAGTCGAAGCCCCCAGCGCCACAAAACTTCCAGAACAGCGAACTGTGGATGTCTCAGTCCCCGCGCAGGAAGCGACAGTGAAGGCAAGCGAAGCTCCTTCCGCGGGAGACATCGTATACGCGCAGCCTCACCTCGAACAGATACCGGCCGATCCGGAGGAACCGAAAGAAACGGAAGCACCTCCTACGACGACCCTCCCGCTTCTGAAAGCGAACACGATCGCACGCGAAGTGCCGGTGCGAGCGACCGGTATTTCACCGGAGAATGGTCTGGGGCGCCAGCTGTTCCATGAAGACACTACTTCGGTCCTGGTGGCTGAAACTGGCGGAGTGATTCGATTGTCTGCCGCGGTGAGCGCCGGGCAGCTGCTGCTGCTCGCCAACCTGGAAACCAAGCGCGAAGTCATCGTCCAGATACTCCGGAAGCGCTCCTACAAACCGACCATGTGCTATCTGGAAGTTGAGTTTGTCGAGGTTGCACCGCGATTCTGGGGCACGGAGTTTTCAGCGGCAACGGCCTTGCTGCCGAAGAACACTCAGGATGTGGAAGCGGCCGCGTTGGTGATCACTGCGGAGGCCACCGCCGACCAACCCTGGATCTTGCCAACTCCGCCCGATGCCAGCGAACTGCAAAGGTTCAAGCGGGAAGTGGAAGAGCTGCACGGGAAACCAGTCTTGACGGAGACGCCGCCCACGGACGCGGAGGCAGGTGCCTTGGCGCAGCTGAGGGGCGAAGTCTACCCGGCTTCTGCGATCCCAGAGCAGGGAGACCCATTAAGCACCGAAGCGATTCTCGAAAGCGGGCTGGATGCGGCGGGTGCGGTTGCGCCAACCAAACGCGCCGCGGCTCCCGCGCGACAGGAAGCGGCTGAGCAAGTAGAGACGCCGCAGTCGGTTAGCGATTTTATCAATTCCTTGCCGAAGTCGAAGCGATGGCGCTTGCCGCGCGGCGGCTTCACCCCCGAATTTAATCGCGCACTGCTTATGCTGGCGATTCTGCTGGTGGTGCTGGGGGTTGGCACGGCCTGGTTCAAGAATTGGCTGCCCTGGAAGTCGGCGGGAGCAAAGCCCAAGAAATCTGCGGCATACGAAAATATAGACAATATAAGAGTAGCGAGCGATGCTCCGGTGACTTCGGCAGGAATCGCCGCGAAAAGCGCGCCGGTGTCCGATGCGGGCGCGACAGCCCCCGCGGATGGAAGTGCGGCATCCGTGGAAGCAGCCTCGTCGGGTTCCCCTGTTGAGCCATTGGCATCAAAGAAAAAAGCGTCTCGCGCAATTACGGCAGCGAAGGCCTCATCCATTCGGCCTGCGGTGAAACCTGGTGCGAATTCGGAAGCGAATTCTGCGAAAGACAGCGCTGTCGTCCCGCCAAAATTGATTCATTCGGGTCAAGCGGTGGCTTCGCTGGAAGCTCTGCGGGATTTCGAACGAGGAAATGTGGTTATCGATGCCGTTGTGGGCACGTCGGGCGAGGTGCATTTCATCAGCGTGATCTCCGGGCCTCCGTCACTTCGTGACTCCGCGGTGGAATCCTTGAAGGAGTACAGGTACGAACCAGCAACGCGGAGCGGCCAGCCCGTTCCCGCGCACGTTACGATCACCATTCACTTCCGCTTCGAACCCTAATTTCCCTTGCGTTATTGACACCACCTCGGAAGGAAGATTTATATCAGGTGGTGTTGCATCGACCTATTGAATGCACACGGCTTCTCGGGAGTCAGCTTGATTTCTTTTCGATAGCTTCCAAAGCGGCAAACTTACGGGCTACGTGTGATTCTGAACGAGGAAGACCTGAATGCAGCACACAGCACTTCCCCGCAGGGACACCACAGGTAGAACAAGCGACCGAGGATATTTGTTTAGGCGTGAGTGCGTTTTTTTTCATTGTGGCAACACACTTCTACAGCTGGTGGCAAGGGAAACTACACACTGTCGAGGTGCCTCTAAAGCCTTCGGCAGTCATTGCACTACCCTGCTTGGACCGACTCAAGCCCAATAGATATTCGAGGAGCCTGATTTGAACATTATTCTCGCGGACTACGAGATGTCGTTGCTCTGGAGCATGGAAGGTCTAGGAACCGCCTGTTCGGCAATCGAGCAGGCAATTCACTACGCTCGTCAGCGAACTTCATGAAGCACTTCTTTCACTTTCTCGAGTAACGCAGCAGCAGCAAATGGCTTCGGGAAAACTTCAAATTCCTCAAGGGCTATCCGATTTCGAAGCCGATCATCGTCAATCAGGCCGCCCACCATCAGAACGCGAAGTCCCGGACACTTCGTACGCAGAAACGTCGCTGCGTCAAAGCCCGAAATGCCCTCAATATAGGAGCGGATTATTAACAGATCCGGTGTCGATTCATTGAGTCTGTCGACAGCCACTCCCAAGTCACCCGTCGCCACTACGTAATATCCTTCGTTTTCCAGGATTTCCTTAATAATCGAGCGCACAATCGGATCGGAAATCAGGAGGAGAATCGTTTTGTTCTTCGTCGTAGTCAAGTTCATGGCTTACCGTCCCCAAATGTTCTCAGGAGCTGCAGGTTGTAGATACCAGGAGGAGTCTCTGCTCCCAAGAGCTCAATTTTGGGACTCACAAAGAGTCGATTCAGCAGTTCTCCCTAAGCCCTGGTTAACAGGGTAACCGGAAACTGACCAATACACGCTGTCGATACTTTCTTTGTTCCCAAGTACTGTGGCTCTGCAACGCGAACCAACCCGGCCTTTGCCAGACTTGCCCCGTTCCGGCTCCGTTTTTCCACAATTCCCTCTTGACGAAAAATGGCTGTTAGTGTAGTATACTCTTGGGTAACTACGCGTCCTTACCCGTACCGCCAGCATCTTGCTGGCGTTTTTTGCTTCATGGTCGCCCTTTTCTCTGCCTAAGTAGGCCGTTTCATATGTTCGGTCACGTATTTCTTTAAGCTGCTTTTTCTGCAGGAAGGTCGAGCTTTTGCAGCATTCGATTGAGATCCTGTCGGGTGAAGCGCCACTCGAAAGGTTTGGCGATACTTTCGTAATGACTCTCGAACGCGAGCAAGCGTTCTGCTAACTCCCGCAAGGAGGAGAAATCGTTCGGCGTCAGGGCCTTGCGTTGCAGGATGGAGAAGTAAATCTCGATTTGATTGAGCCAGCTGGCATGGACGGGTCCTTGAACGAGCACCAGGTTGGGATACTTGTTCTGGAGTCTTTGAACCGCGCGGGGACCTCGATGCGAAGAACCGTTGTCCACGATCCAGAAAACCCTTCGTGCCCGGCGATAGGGATGCTGTTTCATGACTTGATCGACGAGGCGGTCAAAGGGCGCGATTCCGGTTTTGGCTTCGCAGCGACCGAAGAGTTTGGCCCGGTGGACATCCAGGGCAGCAACATAGGCCCATGCTCCCAGCCGCTCGTATTCGTGCTCGATTTTCATCGGCCGACCGGATTGTGGGGGCAAAGATTCTGCTTTTCGGGACCGCGCCTGAACACTGGTCTTCTCGTCGGCCGATAGGACGAACTCGTCGGGAGCGAGTTTACGGGCCTTCCAGAGACGTTGGTACAAATCCAGGATGCGTCCGGCCTTGGCCTCGAAATCCGGGTCTCGCGGAAAGATCCAGCAGCGGTGCTGCCAAGGACGGATGGCATCCTCGTTGAGCCATCGCCAGAGGGTTGTGTCACTGAGGGAGGCCGTCAATCCGCAGGCGCGGACATGGGCACCGAGTTCAGCCACGCTCCAGCGCGAAAGAGGTGCGCCCACCCGACTGGGAAATTCGCAGGCGATGGCTTTAACCTGCACGACCAGCTCTGGGGGGAAAAACCCGGGGCCGGCCCGGGCGTTCGAAGTCTTCCAGCCCGGCCAGTCGTTTTTCGAAGAACCGTTTTCGCCAGCGGCTGACGATTTCGCGTCGGGTGCTGAGCCGGTCGGCGATCTGATCATTGGAGAGGCCCTGCTGGGCGAGGAGAATCATCTTGGCGCGGGCAACCATAAAATACGGCAACGTATATTTATTGGCGCGCCGCTCCAGCTCTTCTCGTTCCTGCTTGGTGAGCACGATCCTGTACGGACTTTTCCGTGGCAAATTGATGCCCTCCCGGCAACAGTATAACCGAGTGGGCGACAAGCGCCACATAATACGTTATCGTATTTATGGAGAGAAGTACTAAGTCCCTTGTTTGCCACTCTTACCGGGCGTGCGCGCGTTGCACACGTTTGGGGCAATGTAAGTCCTTTACTTGCCACTCTTACAAGACCCTATGCATCTCATTGAAAACAAAACAACTTTAAGTCTCGTATTTGCCACTCTTACAGGCCGCGTCAAGCATAAGCCTTGTGTTTGCCACTCTTACGAAAAACACCGGGGGTGGGGGGTGGGTCTCAAAAAGCAAATTAAGGCCGCATCCGGCCGTGCTGTTGGTCGGACGCTCCGCCAGCGGCGACCTTCGGCGCGAAATGCCGCGGATCACGAAGTAACGCCAGCACCGTGCGCCCGTAGCCGCTCTCCACGTTACTCTGGTGGGCCTGATACTCCACCGCCAGTGCCCGCCGCAACTCCGGCAACGCGTGATAGGGCACCGACGGATAAAGGTGATGCTCCAGGTGGTAGTTCACATTGGACCAGAGAAACTCGATCACAGGATGCGTCACGATCGACCGCGCATTCGTCCATTCGCTGCCTTCGGTGACGTCGTGATGCTCGGTCACACTTCGCAAGACCGAAGCCACATACAAACCCGTTACCATCGGTGCGGCCACGAAAAGAAGATATCGCCGCCATCCCAATACAAACGCAATCGCCGCGTGCAAAAACACCGCCCCCGCCAATTCCAGCACTATCCTTCGCCTCACCTCGGCAGGCATTCTCTTTTGCAGTCCATACGCATTCACGCCGATCTGCGCGAACATTGGAATGAAGAAATACGCCCAGCCGGGAACGCCGCGAACGACTCGATTGAAGTACTGGAATTCGGGATCTTCCGGCGTATGCGCGCGATGATGATGATCGAGATGAAATCGGCGGTGCGCCTCCGCTGAAATTCCCGCAAGCGCCAGCGTAATCCACGTAAAGAAATCGTTGACCCGCCGGTTCCGCGAAATCAGGTCGTGCGTACCCTCATGCCCCTGCACCAACAAGTCGTGGAACGGTCCGAACCCGATCGCAAAAATGCTTATTGCCGTGAACCACCACCGGTGAAAATAAATCGCCAATCCCGCGGCTCCAATCCACAGGATCAGGTCCAAGACAATTCTCGGAATCGAGCGATAGGATTTCGCGCTGAGAGTCTGCGCCAGCGTTTCGACTTGGGAATCAGCCGTCACGTTTTTAGGTTACTTCCTTTGTCGCGCACTCGCACCAGAAACTCCAGAAATAGCGCCCCAAATAGCAAGTCCACAAGGGACGGACCGGCGAGGAGAATCGGAATCTCTCCGGCCATCACATGCCCAAAGAACACAAGAAACACAAGCGGCTTCCCGATCACGCCAAGCTTCACCAAATCGCGGTTCCGCGAAAGATCGCGGCTGACCCAGTAATATCCCAATCCAAACACGAATAGGCAGCACGCCAACAATTGCAAAGCGATCGTGTCCGGAGTCCCCGGAAATCCTGCCGCCCGCCGGTATTTCGCGCTGCCCAACAAAAAGAGCACGCCGCCGGCAGAAACAATATTCCACACCGCTGCCGCGAGGAACATCCCCCGGTAATAGCCTGTGCGCACATCGCTGGTCATGTGCGTGGATTCACTCGCCATCGTCAACTCCGAGAAATCGAAGGATGCGCGCGCCCACTTCTTCCGCATGGTTCCATGCCATCCAATGTCCGGCCTTCGATATCTCCTCAAACTGGGCGCCGGGAACAATCTCTGCAAGCTTCCGGCCGTGCGCCGCGGGAAAGTGTTTGTCGCGCTCCGCCCACAAAAATAACGCAGGCGTCCGGATGCCCGGATAGAGCTGCTTCAGCCGCGGTAATGTGCCTTGATACCCCGCGCACATCCGCACCACAAACTTCCTCACCTCTGCCCGCTGGAAACTGTCCCACAGGTCGCCGCGCAACTCGGCACCGAGCTTGTAACCTCGCGGCAAAAAAGTCCGCAGCGCTCGAAAAAACACCGCTCGCGGCATGCGTTCCAGCAAGATGCGGTTCCAGCCAAATTTTCGCAGCAGCGCAATCTCCCAGGAAGTCTTCTCATCCCAAATCACAAGAGAGTTCATCACCATAAGATGACTGATTCGCTCAGGATGCTCCGCGGCAAACGCCAGCGCCGGCTGCCCGCCCATGTCATGGCCAACGATCATCGCGCGTTCGATCTTCCATTCATCCATCAGCGTTCGCAGCCGCCGTGCAAAATCGAAAGGCGTCGCTCCCCCGCTCCATGCTTCGCTGTATCCCATCCCCGGCCAATCAAACGCAATCACTTCGCAGCGTTTGGCCAGCCGCGGCGCAAGCTCCGACCAAACTTGCAAATTGTCCGGATAGCCGTGCAACAGGATCACTGGCGGCCCGCTTCCCAATCGCGCCACCCGCAGCTTACGTCCGCCGTGCGTCTCGAACGAAGTCGCTAGCATCAGGCGAAATCCTTACGCACACAATCCGCCGCCAGCACTCCCGAAATCGCGCAGAAACTCACCCACTGTCCCGGATGCGTCGCACTTCCTCCAAGATACAGCCCGCCCACGTCAGAGCTGCGGTGCGCCAGCCTTCCCTCTCGCATGAATTTCGCCGTCATCACCGGATTCATGCTGTCGCGCGCCAGCGAATACTCGGCGCCCCACTCTGCAGGAGTACGCCGCGCCAGCACGCGATATTCGTCGATTCCCTCGCGCCACCATTTTTCTTCCAGCACTTTTTCCAGGTATTCGCCCTGCCCCGTCGCTCCCATGCGCTGCGCCTTCGCATGGTCCATCGGTCCCAGCAATCGCGCTGGATACCAATCGCCGTTCTTTTCTTCAGGATTCATCACGCCGGGCCGAATCAGCAGCCTGCAGCGCTCGTCTCCTCCAGGAAGCAAAAATCGCAAATACGGCGGCTCCATCTTTCCTTTCACCGCAAGGTATGCGCACACTCCCGGCGATTGCAGCGGAAGTTTTTCGCAGCGCTCCCGGCTCGGACTCTCTTTTTGATCGAGCAATTCCAGATACGTCGCGATGCCGCAGTCCGAAACGACAGCATCTGCAGCAAACGCTTCTCCCGTTTTCGTTTCCACTGCGCTGACTCGCCCATACTTCGTACAAATCCGTTTGGCTTTTGCGCCGTATCGAAAGTCCACACCGGCAGCGGCCGCGGCCTTCGCCAAAACCGCCGGGATCGCTCGAATTCCCCCCTTCGGATAAAAACAACCGACGGAGTGCACCAACGCGGGAACAAACGCCAGCGGACTCGGCGCCTCTTGAGGACGCTGACCCGCAACATGCGTCCAGATAGAAAGCGCATCGACAACCGGCTGGGGCAAACGCGAGCCGCGTAGCACCGATTGCAACGATCTCAAAAGAAATCCCGCATGCCGCCACCGTCCGCGGCCAAGCAGCGACGTTGGTCCGGGAGCAGATCCATAAAGCAGCGGCCGCAGCGACGCCTCGATCGCTCCCGTCTTTCGCACGAATTGCAGATAGCGTTCGCCGCTTCCCGGCCACGCTTGCTCCATCTCCGCAGCCGTCTTGGCATCACTCGAATAAATATTGACGGTAGGGAAGCCTTGCGAAGCGACGCTGTAAACATGATCGATGGCCCGCAGCTCGATGTGTTCGCCCAGTTTCAGCCCAACGGAGGCAAATGCCCACTCCAGCCCCGGCCGGTCCAGCAAAATGTACGGCCCTGCATCGAACGAAAACCCTTCATAGACATTTCCGGAAGCCAGCCCACCGGCTTCCGCCCGCGCTTCCAGCACCTGCACGCGAAATCCCTCATGCGCAAGACGCAGCGCAGCCGTCAAGCCGCCTATGCCCGCGCCGATCACAACTACATTCTTTTTCACTAGGATGCAGCCTCAACGGGCTGCCGCTTTTTCGTTCGAGGAAAATGCAATCCGAGAAGACGCCGAAGCGCTCCACGCAAAACGCGTTGGAAAAACGAAACGCGCTGCAAGGGAGGAAATGCCGTCTCATCCATCTCCGGCACAAACAACGATCCGCGCCCGCTCCCAAACACGTACACCGGATAAGCCACAAAACTCAGCAAAGTCGAAAACTCGGTCTCGTATGGGCCGCGCCACCCGCGCAAATTCTCCTTTGTCCCGACAACCTCTGTGCGCTCCCGCGGATCTCCAAACCAGTGACATGCCGCGCGCAAAATATTCGTCTGCTCCGGCTCTCGTACTCCCATGTGCCGCGCGGCCACCAGATCCACCGCTAGCGCATCTTCCCCCGCATACACTCTGCGCGGAGAAGGCGGCCGCGGGCATCCCATCACGCCCACAAGTCCATCGGAAGCCTGGTCATACGCATCCAGCAAAACGAAATCCGGCGGGAACCCATCGAGCAGCATCATCAAAGCGGTCTCGCGGTGCGCCTGCCGCTCCACAAAAAGAAACTCATCGCATCGTCCGCCCATCCACTCGAGATTTCCTATCGTGAGATACGCCATTTCGATTGGGTGGCTACGCATCTTGCCAAACGAAATCCGGAAGTCCGCTTCTTTCCAGCTCCGCGAAATGGTGTTCTGCGCCATTCCCCGAAAGTATGCGTGCGGCACCTGATCGTTCGAGCCATCAACGACCGGCAGGCCGCAGTCCTGCATTCCAAAGTAAGCACCGACTTCCGCGACACTCCGGTGCTCGAAGAATTGGTCGTAGATGTTTGCCGACTCGATAAGCACCGCGTTGCCGTATCCGCCCTTTCGCACAAAACTCGCAAACTCGCGTAGCAGTTCCGCATCGGTGATGATCGAGCGGTCTTTCCTCGCATATCCCAGCATGAATGACGGCTTCACGGCGATCCGCAAATCCGTGGGTGGTTTTCCCAGCTCCGCCGCACGTTCCTTCAGCATTTCCGCTAGCCCGCTCTCTTCCAACAAGCGCCGGAGCACACTGCATTTTTGCTCAGTGGAGTTCCCCTCAAAAGCAAACACTCGGCCGCCGTTTCCAATTTTGCTGTTCACAACGGTGTGTGTTCGCAAAGTCCGCGGCAAAAAATATTCGCCAACATCCTCAATCTTTCGAGTGAGCGACTCCTCCGTTTCTCCATCAACGAGTTGGTCCTTTTCATCCAGCGCATTGGCAAGAATCTCGAAAATGAGCGCGTGCCGCTCTTCGTCATCCCGCACTTTTACAAAGTCTTCCGCGAGTTCCCTTCCCAGCTCCGGGGCTTCCCGCGCCAGGACGATCATGCGCTCGTAGCACAGGCTGGCGGTCTTCTCCGCATCGATGTTGAATACGCAAAAATCCCGGAACGGCCCATAATTCAAATATTTTCGGACGTCTTCCGGAACCTTTCCCGTCATCGCCCCGAGCCACGTCACAAACGTCGCGCCAGCCCGCGAAAACGGAGCTCTCGACCACGGCACATGCTGCCGCACCGACCCTGCCCAGCCTCCCACCAGACCGCCCATCTGCTGCGCAAACGCCCGCATCCGCAACAACGGTCCGCCATATTTCAGCAGCGCCCCGCGAATGTAAATCGAGTGCATCTCTTCGTCGCGCCAGGCCCAGATCAACGCGTGCCGCATCAATTCGCGGACCGCCGGTGAGAGCGGCATTGCCGACAGCCGTTGCGTCATCAATTCTTCGCGGTAACCCACGCTCACGAGCTCTTCCCGCTCAAGAGCCATCAAACACAATCCGATTAATTCGTCGCGCGGCCGGCCAGCATACTTGGCCTGCCACATCGTGAGCTCCTGCGCGAATTGATCGTAGACTACGCCCAAGGAAGAGCCCTCTTACTTCCCATATAGGCACGAGTTTGCTTCACGGACAAGTCGCCGTATAAGCACACGAATGCTATGAATCATCCAGATTTTTCAGTTATTTCAACGACTTAGAAGTGCCTCGCTCGTTCGCCAGGCACTTTCATGAGGACGCTGAAAGCGGTGAGGTTAGGTGCTCGCCGGGTCGGAGATGTTTCAAAGTGAGGGATCCGCCCAAGCCAACGGTCAGTAAGGAGGGATTGGGGACCGATCCGAGAGTGGCGGCTGCGGTGGTGAGTACCTGCAACCGCGATCGTCGTTCTTCTTTAAGGTGGTACCCTCAATCGCTCCGGCCGTAGGATGAGTCGTAGGAAACACTGGAATGTTCCAATCATCCATCGGTGCCGAATTGAATTGATTCTCCGCGCAGGAAGCTAACATCTCGATTCCACCCCAGTCCTGCAGCAGCTTTTCGGCCTCGCTCTGGATTTCATCGATGACCCGAGGCTGCAGGTTGCCCGAACCGGGAAACACCAGATACAGAATCCCATCAGACTCCCCTCCTCGGCGCGCGTCAGACCAAATCCCAAGGTTATCTGCCAGCGCAATCGAGCCTTCACCCATTGTTCCCATATCCGCATAGATCGCATAGGACCATTTGCCGTTCCGGAGGTTCATGACCACGGGGAATCCCCCAACCGAGCCCCTCCGGGGTCCGCTAAGTCGCTCGGCAGCACTACGTAAGGGACCTTCGCCGCATCCACATATCGCGTTGGGTCAGTGAACTCTTTCCCTCGGTCTGAAAGCGACGTGCAAGAGATGTAGTAACCGGGAAAGGGATCGCTTTCCCGCTGAACCAAGGGATTATCGTCTCGGTCAGTAATAATCCCGTCCCAATGGGTTGGCACGCCGGCATTCGCTAAGTCATCGAGCCCGATATCGTCGGGACCATAAGCATTGGGAGCGCCGTCCGCATCGATCGTCATGCCCGAAACGAAAAAGAAAGCTTGGCTGTCTGGCAATTGCCAAATGGGCACCTCACGAGAACGCTGCCGGTCTCGGCTCCATACCACAAAGTTCAACAGCGTCGATCTCGCGGTGGCACAACTGTTCACCAACTCCCGAGATACCGTTGGTTCGGGATCGTTTTTCTCTGGATTCTGGGCACTCGCCACACCGGTAGCAAACAGCGCGGCCACGAACAACGAGATGATTCTTGACCGATTCATAAGACACTCTGCGAAGCCATCTAAGAAAATCGCATTGTGGGCAGCCCCACGAGGATGGAGGCGGCGTAAGCCCGTTGTTCCCTTAAGCTTTAGGCTGACTAGTACTTGGCCATCTCGCCGGGAGCGAAGAACCTGTCAGAGTTTACAGACGTGACTTTCGGAACCGGCCGCGCAGAGCGGTTCGCATCATTTCCCTGTTGTGGTCCGAATCACCGGGCGAGGGTCTAGTAAACGAGCTAGTCATACATGTGAAGTCCTAGCACCGTCAGATGTTCGGTTACGCGCCGTTACCGGAGAAGTCCTATAAAAGGAAATGTCAAGAGACATACTTCCCCGTCGGCTCGGTGCCGACACTTTTTTGTCTCGGCATTCAGCCCAACCGTTTGAACGTGCACTCGTAATCGAGTGGTCTTGCTCAGGCGACGTAGTTTCGTGCTTCGTGTCGTCACACGAAACGGTGAGATCCTTCTTCCTTCCTGTGGTTCCATTACACTGTCGTGACGGCGCCATTCGTTTCTGAAACATCAAGCCTGACAGTTATCCACTTTGTGAGTGGCAACGCATGGTCCTATCTGAGACTCGTGGCCTATGGCTTTCTTGGATTGTCCGAGAGGGCATAGGGTGGAATCGGAGACTCGCGTGCTTCAAGCACGGGCCTGACTTCTCCGGTGGATACTTCCCCTCGAATCCGAGCGTCTCAAGAACCCGACAGCTACCGCCAGGAATAGTTCCCCAGGTGGAACGGACTCTTTGCCAGAGACGCTCAAGCTGCTTGTTGTTTCAAATAGTTGGTGTCGAAACGTACCTCCTTCTTCCAGACGATCAACGTGATCGCGGCAATCTTCCTCGCCAAGGTCAAGCGCGCCATCGTGGGCTTCCTTCCCTTAGCCAGCAAAGCCTCGTAGAAATCGCGTAGCGGTCCAGCCGCGGTGCTGGCTCTCATAGCCGCACCCTTGAAAATATCTTTGAGGTCGTGGTTGTGATTGTCATTGAGACCGCGCAGTGTGACGGGTTTCTTCGAGCGTTGTAGCTGTCCCTCCACGACGCGGTACTGCGCGCTGTCGTGGGTCTCCAACCCTAGCCCGCTGTAGTTCCACAGTTGCCGCTTGGTGCGAAACCGATGAGGCGTCTGCATCAACGCCACCAAGTGAGCCGCCCGAAGCGGACCAATACCAGGAATCTGGCATAGCAACTTCGTCGCACGGTGCTTCCTCGCCTCGGCCAACAGTTCTTTCCGGGCTTGTTGGCGCACCAGCCGCAGGGCGTCGAGTTGCTGGTAGTAAAGTTCTGCCCGCCGGCGCACACCTGCTTCGTGGATCTTGGCGAGCCATTCCGAACGGTGATGCGGTGCGTAGACTTGCGTCCCGGCACAGGGAATGGCCCAGCCCCGATACAATGCCTTGAGTCGATTCATCACCCGCCCGAGATCCTTGGTGATCGTCAAATAACTACGGGACAATTCCTTCAACATGCGCAGGCCATGTTCTCCGTGATACACCGAACTGAGTTTGCTCATGTACAACAGTTCGGCCAGCTTGCGTGCGTCGATGCGGTCGCTCTTGCTGCCTTCTTTCAGCAACGCATTCTTTCGCGGATTACACACTACGAGTTCCGTCACGTGCGGCTTCAGCAGATCGTACAACCAGCCGGCCCAAGTGCCTTCTTCAAACGTGAGGTGCACATCTCCACGCAGGCCGTCGATAAACTGCAGAATGGTGCTCGCTTTGGTCTCGATGACGCATTCCATCACCACCTTGCCGGCGGAATTTATGACGGCGATCGAAATGCTTTCCTTATGCACGTCCAAGCCGATATATTTAGTGCTAGTCATAGAGGGTGTTCCTTTCTGTAGAGGACTGAGCCAAGCACTCAAAACCTACACCAAAGGGGCGCCCTTTTATAATGTGTGAACCTACGAAACCGGCCTGAGTTGGCTAACGATCTCGGTCAACCATGCTTCCAGTCGTGACAGCTGATCGCGCGTCATGTCTGTGAAGGCCAGGCCCATCCCAAACCTCGCGTCGCAGTAGGCTACCCTTGCCTTCGTCTGGAACACGCCCTGATCCCTGAGAATCTTCAACTCGACTTTCGTGCCCTCGGGGAACGGATTTAGCGAGTCGACATAGCAGCCTCCGAGGCCGAGTTCCGAGGTGCGCCCTGAAAGCAGCGTTCCGGAACTTAGCTCTGTCACCTCTGCGGAAGCGACAAACGGGCAGCGCCGAACGGAACGCTGTTGACCTGCTTGCACGGATTTCTCTCGTTGAACCATTGATTCTTCACTCACCAGAAAGGTAGAACTGACTCTTGGACAGGCGCCCTGTACCGCAACTATCCTGGGGTTTGCCGGGCGCCAGATTGGTTATCCAGCGCAGCTAGAACCCACTTTTGCAAAACGGCTCGAAAGTGAGGCTTTATTTCCCGAAATAGCAGGCCCAAACCCGCTGGTGTGACATAGAGAACGGATGCCTCGCCCTCGAAATATTCTTCTGCGTGGCGGATCTTCAGCAAAAGAGGATGCTGAAGCTCAAACGAAGCATCCGTCTCCAGGAAACACCCGCGCAAGCTCAGCTCCGTCACAAGGGCCGGCGCAAAAGCAGCGGGCGAGCTTTCCGGAGCGATCTCCGCACTGGCACTGAACGCAAACCTTAACCCACGAGGTTCCTGGTCCATGGCTCAAGCGTATTTCATTGAAAAACTGATGTCGAGTCATCCGATAGACGTCCGACGCGAATTGCCTACTACTGGTAGGCGGGATGTGTCCGGTAATCCGTGCCAGCTCAACCGGCCGACGCAACACTTGCAAATAGCCTGATCCAACAGCACTTCCCCGAGCGAACTACCAACATACTTCGTTGACTCGAACACCGCGAGCATCTAACGTAATGAACGATGCGTCTTGCTAATCCAATCCTTCTGGCGTGGGAGGGGTGGCCAAGATGCGCTACGGGGCTGCCGCTTCCTTCGGTTTTAATTGAAATGACGACGAACACTCGTACGACGAGGGCGGGCTTTCGTTTTCTGCGCGCTTGCGCGGTCGCGGCCTCGGTTGCCTCGGCGGTCGCGTGCTCGACGCTTGCTCGGCAGGAGCGATCCGAGACGCCGTGGGAGCGGAAGCACGGAATTCAGCGCGAGAACAGGTTGCTCGACAACGAATTCGTAGTAGTGGAGCGGATAACCTTCCCGCCAAACAACGATGGCTTTGGATATGCGAGCGTCAGCCAGCCGGCGCGTATCGTCTTCCTGCGATTCCGCCCCGTTGAGCAGGATGCAACCGCATCGGGCGGCTGGCGGTTCGAAAAAGCGGGTTTCCTTTCGCGTGAGGCCAGGCGAACGATTATTCCGCCCGGTTCCGGGGCATTTCGTCTCGTCAACATTTTCTTGAACGACCAGCCGGAGAGGGCGCCATTCGCCAACGACGCGGTGAAGCTGGACCCGAAGCACAACGAAGTGCTGCTCGAAAACAGCCGCGTACGCGTGGTGCGCATTCATTTTGCGCCCGGAGAATCGGGGCCGATGGTGGATAAGCGGCCGCGAGTGATTGTCGTCTTGATGGATTCGCATGCTACCGTGACGCTGCCGGACGGTCACAGCGAAGTGCGCGACGCGAAAGCAGGCACCGTATATTTCGGCAATGCGGGGCGGCAAGCGACGAACAATATTGGAACGACGCCGCTGGACAATGTCGTGGTGGAGCTGAAGAGCAAGTAGCGCCTTATCTCAACCATCAAGCAACACTGCTCCGTTCGCCTCACGCGCAGCGTCCGCCGGGTGGCTTCGTTCCGGCTATCCGGAAGTAATTGCACTTGCCTGGCACAACTTATCTGGATTTACGTTAGCGCGAGAGGTGGGGGAGCCAGCGTCATAATTCGACGAACTCTAACGAACCCTGGACTGCGCTCAAGACACTAGGCTACAGTCGGAATCTATGCGAGGCTCTTTTCCGCGATGGATGTTGACAAAAACAGTTGGCGGGAAACTCACTCATGAAACGCGTGACAGGCATTGGCGGAATCTTTTTTCAGTCTGAGAGCCCAGCGCATTTGTATGACTGGTATGAGAAGCATCTTGGCATTAAGCGCGAGCCGCACGGACAGGGCGCTACATTCGAGTGGCGCGAGTTGCAGGCGCCGGACGGAAGTGAGCCAGGTGCAAAGGGGGCGACGGCTTGGTCAATCTTTCCGCGAACCACGAAGTATTTTGGGGCGAGCAAAGCCAGCTTCATGGTGAACTATCGTGTGGATGATCTGGACGGGTTGCTGGAGGAGTTGAAGAAGGCGGGAGTTGAGATTGATCCGCATCGCGAGAACGCCGATTACGGACGGTTTGCGTGGATCATGGATCCCGATGGAAACCGAATTGAATTGTGGGAACCGCCGAAGGAGAAATGAATCAGCTTTACGAGGTGGACTTTCCGCCTCGCTCACCTGCTTGCGGATCAGCGTAGAGGCCTACGCACGGCTGTACGCGCCTCTCTACCTATAGCTAAGAAGTTAAGCCGCCGCGATGCCACTCGGTCGCTAACATAATGATGCGCTCGAAAAGATGTGACGTCTGGTACGGGCAGAATTGTGCGTCATCATTCCTGCGGCGCACTGCGCGCAGCGGCTACCGTCCATGTGGATTTCAAGTTTCCGGCAATACGACTACTCGAGACTTATGCGATATCTTACGCGTCGTAGGCCAATAGTCCGCCAGATTCTTGTTGATGTACAGTGTCCTTGAAACGGAGGCTGCCCTCACATGAACTTTCTAGTCGATCATCCAATCTTGACGTTCGTGGTAACGGTTGTATTTCTTTGGCTCTCATGCCTAGTCGGTGTAGTGTTGCGCAAACGCCGAAGTGACCTAACCGAAGAGGAACGAGGGGACTATGGCGTCCTTCTCGCTGCGATGCTCACCCTTCTTGGATTAATCATCGGCTTCACCTTTTCCATGGCGGGCAGTCGTTACGATCAGCGCAAGAACCTGGAAGAGGAAGAGGCCAACGCCATTGGCACGGAGTACGTGCGCGCAGACCTGCTTCCCGTCGATGCCGCCGAGAAGGTTCGAGGCCTGTTGCGTAGTTACCTCGAACAGCGCGTCTTGTTCTACACAAACAGTGGCGATCAGTTGCGCGACGTCAATGCCACTACCGCCAAACTCCAAGCCGAACTCTGGGAGGCTGTGAAAGCTCCTGCCGAGACGGATCGCAGCTCAGTCGAGGCGCTAACGGTTTCAGGGATGAACGATGTTCTAAACTCCCAGGGCTACACGCAAGCAGCCTGGTGGAATCGCATCCCGCTAGCCGCCTGGGGCCTCATGTGGGCCATCGCCATTTGTTGCAACCTCATGATTGGCATCTACTTGCGACCGAAGGATCCCAAGAGCATCCGCTTTGTAATGCCAGTCGTCATCGCCGTCGCCTTCCTCCTCATTGCGGATATTGATGCCCCGCGACGGGGCATCATCAAGGTCCACCCCCAAAACCTGATCAGCCTTGCTGACTCCATTCATCCCCACTAATCATGGACACTAGTAGTGGCAGCCTTACGCTGCCATCCGGAGCTGCTGATATCTGCCTTCCAATCAATAGAAAAACAACTCAAAGCCCTGGTAAACGCGGTGATCGGAGAAGTGGAATCACCCTAAAAGGCCCGAATGAGAGCAGCCAGATGTATACTGCGGCTCGATCAGGAGCTCAAGATGGAAAGTCCTGCCGGAAAGTCAGAACTCATGAGCGGCAAGGTCGTCGTAATAACGGGCGGCGCGTCCGGGATCGGGCGGGCAACCGCCCTCGCTTTCGCGCGAAAGGGCGCCAGAGTGGTCATCGGAGACATCGATATTGCGGGTGCTGAGAATACCGTTGCAACGATCAGAGAGACGGGTGGTGAGGCATACTGCGTACGAGTCGATGTGGCTAAATCCGCTGACGTGCGGGTCCTAGTGATGACGGCTGTTGGTCAATACGGTGGCTTGGACTTTGCCTTCAACAATGCCGGCCTGGTGGGGTCGGTCGCGGGCATTGTAGAAACGACCGAGGAGGATTGGAACCGCGTCATGGCAACGAACTTGACGGGCGTTTGGCTCTGCATGAAATACGAGATTCCTGAGATGCTGAAGCGTGGGCGGGGTGCCATCGTGAATAACGGCTCCGTGACTGGTCTGGTCGGCGCGCCAGGCGTTGTCGGAAACGTGGCCTCCAAGCACGGTATATCGGGTCTCACTAAATCAGCGGCCTTGCAATACGCCACCCAGGGAATCCGAGTGAACGCTGTGGCTCCCGGGCTGGTGCGTACACCCACTGCCGAGCGAGTAAAGGAGCTTCATCCTGACGCCGAGAAAGCGATGTTGTCGGCGGTTCCGCAAAGCCGGTGGTGCGAGCCGCGGGAGGTAGCTGAAGCGGTGATCTTCCTGTGCTCAGAAGGAGCCTCGCATATTACTGGACACGTCATGCCAGTTGACGGAGGCTGGACGGCACGCTGACATGTCTGATTAATGAATTAGGAATTAGCCCGTGACAATTTCCCAGAATCCGACTACCGGGCAATAGCGTAAAAACTCTCAGACAAAGGCCAACGTCCCTGCCTCCTGGCAGTCTCCACATCGCCTTGCCCAAACATCTCCAAACGGGTTGTACTATACTTGCGCCATCCGCGCATGCTGCTATGGCAGTGTCGCCAGCTCAGTCTACAAGTGGTCCGGTCCTTTTCGTTCCCGTAGCTTGGGAGGTCGCCTTTGGAAACAGGTCACAAACGCTCACTGGAGCTGGGGAATCTGAATTCTTTACCCATCCTGGCCTTTCTGGTGGCTATTCTGGCCTACTTGTCTGCGAAACTGGGCGGGGTTTTAGTTATGAGGATCCCCCAAACGGTTTGGCCCCTTTGGCCGGGGTGTGCGGTATTAACCGCCGTTCTGCTACTCGTGCCCCGAAAGAAATGGCCGGTTCTGCTCACCGCGGGTCTGGCAGGTTTTGTTATCTATGACCTGCGAGCGGGCGTGTCCATTCCCGACATCGTCTGGCTCATCGTGGCCGATACGATTGAAATTCTCGCTGCGGCTTGGGGTGTTAGCTATGCCTTCAAGGGCCCGCCCCGGCTGAACAGCCTGAAGGCTCTTGCAAAGTATTCCCTATTTACTGTGTTCATCGCGTCTCTTGTCGCGGCTTCCATCGGCATCAATGGCATAAGCGGCGACGATTGGGTTAACTGGAGGTTTAGTTTTCTCTCCGAAGCACTGGCCTTCCTTACAGTAGCCCCCGCTATTCTCGGTCTGTCCCGCCGAAGCCTGCCGTCGTTACGAACCGCGCGATCGTATTATCTGGAAGCAGCCGTGTTAATCACCGCGTTGATTTCCTTAAGTTATTTCCTGTTCGTAGCCCCCGGGAGGAGCGAACCGCCGGCCCTGCTTTATTCACTAGTGCCATTCCTAATCTGGTCCGCTTTGCGTTTTGGGTCTGCGGGGGTAGGCACATCGGCCACCATCGTTGCACTGACGTCCATTTGGGGTGCGGTCCACGGACGAGGTCCGTTCACCGAAACGGACCCCATCAGCAGAGTGTTGTTCCTACAGCTCTTCCTGTTCTTCACTTCCATCCCTTTTATGGTCCTGGCGGTCCTCGTGGAAGAACGCAAACTTGCGCAGGCCGAGCTCCGCAAAAGCGAAGAGCGTTTGCGCTCGGCGATGGAATCCGGCAAAGCCGTAGGATGGGATTGGAATATTCTAACCGGACAAGATTCCTGGTTCGGCGACCTAAAATCAATGTTCGGAATCCTAGCGGAATCATATGTCGGCCGCCCAGAAGACTTCTATCGTTTCGTTCACCCGGAGGACCGCCAGCAGGTCTCGCAAGCCGTGTCCGGCGCAAAGAGAAGTCGCACGACGTACGCGGCGGAGTTCCGGGTGGTGTGGCCTGATGGCACTCTGCGCTGGGTCTCCGCAAAGGGGGAATTTGAATATTCGCCGAAGGGCGAGCCCGAGCGCATGCTGGGCATGGCGGTGGACATCACCGAACGCAAGCTTAGACAGGAGGAACTTCGGAAAAGCGAAGAGCGGTTACATCTCGCTGTCGAGGCCGGAAGGATGTTCGCGTGCGACTGGGATGCGAAAACCGATGTATTCGAACACTCACCAGAGGGCTCCAATATTCTTGGGGTCGATCACGTAACGGCCCTCACCGGTCAGAAAATGAGGAGTTTAGTTCACCCGGAGGATCGAAAGCAATTTACGGCCGCGGCTGCTGAACTTAGCCCTGAAAAGCCCGAACTTAGGATCAACCATCGCATCGTACGTCCCGACGGTACTGTGATCTGGGTGGAGAGGAATAGTCGAGGGCACTTTGACGAACGGGGCAAGCTGGTAAGAATCGTAGGGATGGTGGCGGATATCACCGAGCGTAGGCAGGCGGAAGAGGCAGTCAGGGAGACCGAAAAGCGGTATCGCAGAATCGTTGAGACCACAAACGAAGGAGTCTGGCTCCTCGATTCGAATCTCAACACTTCCTACGTGAATCGGCAGATGGCGGAGATGCTGGGATACGAACCGGCTGAGATGGTTGGGCGGAGTGTATTCGATTCTTACTTTCCGACCGATGTTGAGCGCAAAAAGAGGCTTCTGGAGCGCAGGCAGCAAGGGGTGCGCGAGCTGTTTGAGGAACGGCTTCGTCGAAGGGACGGTTCGGAACTGTGGGTACAAATGGCCGCAATCCCGGTCTTCAAGGACAACGGAGAGTTCGACGGGGCGCTGGCGATGGTGAGCGAAATAACGGAGCGCAAGCGGGCGGAAGAATCGCTGCGGAAGTCAGAGGAGAAGTTTTCGAAGGCATTCCGGCAAAGCCCCATGGCGCTCGCTATAACGAGCGCCCACGACCATCGCTACATCGATGTGAACAAATCCTTTGAACGGTTTGCCGGATGGCGCCGCGAAGACCTCATCGGTCGCACGCCCTTCGACATTGGACTTTGGGTGGATCGGCAGGATAGGGATGAACTCATCGCGTATGTTCAGAACGAAGACAGTCTCCGTCTCTTCGAGGGCCGTTTTCGTATGCGGGACGGTACTGTTCGCACCGGCTTAGTTGGTGCAGAGATGATCGAGTTAGACGGCGAGGAGTGCGTGCTTGCTGTCGGCATGGACATCACCGAGCAGAAGCTCGCGGCAGAAGCCCTGCGCGAAAGTGAAAACAGACTCCGGCTCCTTCTCGATTCGACCGCGGAAGCCATCTATGGAATTGATCTCGAATCTCGGTGCACATTTTGCAATGCGGCTTGTCTTCGCGCTCTGGGTTATCACGACCCAGACGCGCTCCTTGGCAAGAATATGCATCATCTGATTCATCACTCTCATTGTGACGGCACGCTCTTCCGCGAGGAAGAGTGCACAATTCTTCGAGCATTGCGAACCGGGGAAGCAGTCCACGTTGACGACGAAGTGTTGTGGCGTGCCAATGGAACAAGTTTTCCTGCGGAATATTGGTCCCATCAGCAACGAAAGGGGCAAGAGATTGTCGGCGCCGTGGTCGCGTTTATCGATATCACAGAGCGAAAAGCGGCGGAAGCGGCTCTTGCGAGCGTGAGTCGGAGGTTAATTGAGGCACAAGAGCAGGAGCGCACGCGGATCGCCCGGGAGCTTCACGATGACATCAGTCAACGTCTCGCGCTTCTGACCATCGAGTTGGAGCGACTCCTAGAGGCCTCGGCTGATTTGCCGTCTGAAACCCGTGGCCGTATCGGCGAATTAAGAAACCAATCTGCCGAGATAGCCTCTGACGTTCAATCCTTGTCCCATGAATTGCATTCGTCAAAACTGGAATATCTGGGCATGGCGCCGGCTATGAGATCACTCTGCCATGAGCTGTCCAGGCAACAGCGGGTAGAGATTGTCTTTTCCCACGATGACATTCCATCAACGGTCCCAAAAGACATTGCACTTTGCCTTTTCCGCGTCTTGCAGGAGGCCCTGCAAAACGCATTCAAGCACAGCGGCGTGACGCGATTCGATGTCGAACTGCGTTACGCGTCCGATGCAATCAATCTCTCCGTGCGCGATTCGGGATCCGGTTTTGACCCCGAAGACGCGCTGAAAGCACGTGGTCTTGGCCTCACAAGCATGACGGAGCGGATGAAGCTCGTCGGAGGACGAATTTCGATCGACTCGCAACCCCAGCGTGGCACCGCCATTCGCGCTAGCGTTCCTTTTGGCAAGGGCGCAACAGCCAATGCCCGATAAACGGGTTATAGGAAGTTGGGCCGCGCGCCGCCCGTCGTTGGTCTAGCTGGCGTTGTCATCCTTGCCGTGCATCCAGAACGCATGATTCTGGGAACCGCGACAGACTTGCTAACGGTTGTCGCGGGTTGCTGATCACATTCGTGCCGATGCGGACGCTGCTGACGGCGCTCGTCCTGCTTGTGTCCAGAGGCAGCACTGAGTAAGATGCCCCCACTCGCGGTCGGTCGCCCGGGCCAAAACAACAGGGAACTTTTCGAGAGCAGTTTGCGTTCCATAGTTGCAGGCCGAAGTTGGCCCCCAGCAACTTTTGGGGCAAACTGGTCACCGTAGCGGGTTACGAGGCTGATGATACGTTGGAGCAGGATGCCCAACTGGTCCAGCATTGCCTCCAGGGCGACGGTTCGGCCTGGGAGGAACTTGTGCGTCGTCACACACGCCGCATCTTCAACATTTGCTACAGGTTTACCGGCAACGGCACGGAAGCCGAAGACTTGTCGCAAGACGTTTTCCTCCGGGTGTATAAGACTCTTGGCAGCTACCGTTCGGCCCACGGCGGCTTTGCCACTTGGATGACTAGCGTGACGCGCAACTTGCTTATCGACCATTACCGCCGCACCAAGCGCGACCGCATCACGGACTCGCTCGAAGATGCCATGCCGGTAGTCGAAAACAAGGAATCCGCCGGACGCCGGCCCGATCAGCAACTGCTGCTCGGCGAGCTGAGTTCCCAGGTGCAGACGGCTCTAACCAAGCTTTCTCCGGAACTTCGCGAAGCCGTCATCCTGCGCGATTTGCAACAGCTCGACTACAATGAAATCAGGCAAGCTTTGGACGTACCGGAAGGCACTGTGAAATCTAGAATCAACCGCGGACGAATCGAACTCGCACGCATCCTCCAGCAAATGGGGGTGCGCCCGTCATGATGATTCGTTCATCTATATGGGAATACATGCGGTACCCAGCGCGGAGCATCTCATGACCTTTACCTGCGAACATATCGAAGCACGCCTTAGCGATTATATCGACAGGCTGCTCAGCCCCGACGAGCGCCATGCGTTCGACATGCACGCGAACACCTGCGAAAACTGCTCGCAAATGGTCGCCAGTATTTCTCATCTCGTGAGCGACCTGCACTCCATCGAGCAAATCGAAACGCCGCCGCGGCTTGTCTATGCGATCCTCAATCAGACTCTCGGCCCCCGGGCCTCCAAGACACGGTGGCAGGCTTCCTTCGGCTGGTTGCGCGGCCTGGCGTCGGCTCGCTTCGCTTATTACGGCGTTTCGGTTGCCGCCACTTTGCTGATTTTTCTCATAGCGTCTGGCATTTCTCTCCGCAAGCCTAAGCTTGCGGATCTTGCCCCTGCTAACGTCTATCGCAATATAGACGGCCAAGCGCACCGCGCCTATGCGCACACCGCGAAATTTGTCAGTGACCTGCGCGTCGTCTACGAAATCCAGTCTCGCTTGAACAAAGACAACGAATTGCCCACCACGCCAGAGAGCACCGTTCCGCAATCTTCTCCCGGAAAAAGTCCTGGAAGCACGGACGGCTCCAAGCCGGCGACTCCCCGTCAGCAAAATCGTGCAAATGGCATCGGCAGAGAGCTTGAAATCCTTGCCGCCGAAGTTCCGGTGGTCAGTGGCCAGTTGTGCGGCCGGTTGCTTGGAAGGAGAATTCCATGAAGTGTGCCGTCCATTCGGAAGTGGACGCAACAGGCTATTGCCGCAACTGCGGCAAGCCCATGTGCCCAGCTTGTATTCGCCCAGTTCGCGATGTTCTCTATTGCGAAGATTGCTTAGCAACCATTCTCGGTCATCCCGCTCCCGTTGCTGCTCAGCCGCAGCCATTTGCTGAAGCCGCTCCGCAGCAACCACAAATGTCTGCTCTTCCACCGGCCGCTTCCCCGGCCATCGGCCCAAACCCGGTTTTGGCTTTCTTCCTCGGCTTCTTGCCCGGCCTCGGCGCTTTTTACAACGAGCAGTACGGCAAGGGCATGATTCATCTCGCGATTTTCCTGGTTCTTTTCATCGCTGGCGTGGACGGCGCGATGAGCGGCGGCGCCGAAGCCGCTCTCTGGATCTGCATCTCCGCTCTTTGGATCTACATGCCGATCGATGCCCTTCGCACAGCTCAGGCTAAGCGCGCCGGCCAGCCTTTGTCCGACCCTCTCGACAATTTCACCAGGCAGCGCCCCGTCGGCCCCATTCTTCTCATCGGCGCAGGCCTCTTGCTCTTGCTCAACAAATTCGAGTGGTTCCAGTGGTTTCGCTTCTGGGATTATTTTTGGCCTTTGCTCCTCATCGCTGTCGGCGTTCTGATGTTCCGTAACCGGATGAATCGCCAGCCTTAGGAGGCTCCTTCGGGAGGTGAATCACACATGAGCGATCGTATTCGTTGCACTTGCCAGCGTTGCACTACGCGCGGCCTTATGGGCCCCGTCATCGTCGTCACCGTCGGCGTACTTTTTCTACTGGCGCAAATGCGCGGCGGCTTCTTTGATTTTGGCAACACCTGGCCGGTCATCCTCATCGTCATCGGCCTCATCAATCTCGCCAGTTCTTTCGCTTCCAGCGAAGGCCACATTTCTTCGGCTGCTTACGTGCCGCCTGCAGCTCCCCCGGCTGCCAGCGTCCCGCCTCCTCCATCGAGCCAGGCGCCCACCTCCTACCCAGGACAAGGACAATAAATCGATATGGCCCAGAGCCGTCAGCGTAGCAGCGGAATTTTCTCAGGTCTCGTTCTCATCACCGTCGGCGCTCTTCTCCTCCTCCACAACTACCGCGGTTTGGAGCTGGGTGATCTGCTCTACCGCTGGTGGCCTCTCGCGCTCATCTTCCTCGGCTTGATCAAACTTTATGAACGCACGGTCGCCAGCCGCACCCCGGATTCCGGCTCCTCTCGCATCACTGCCGGCGAAATATTCCTCGTCGTTGGCATGCTCGTGCTTGTGAGCGGTGTCGTTGCTGTCGACCTCATTAAATCGAAAGTTCCCGGCGGAACTTGGGGCGTCCCCATGGGCGACTCCTACTCCTTCGACCTCGATGTCGTGCCCAAAGCCGTACCTGCCAACGCTCGCATTTCCGTTCGCGGAAGCCATGGCGACATTACCGTTCGCGCCACGGACACTCCCGAAATCCGTGTCTCTGGAAAGAAGCACGTACGTGGCTGGAACGAAGAAGACGCCCAGCGCCGCTCCGGCCCCATCTCCGTCGAAATCATTCAAAATGGCGACGGCTACGAAATCCATCCCACAGGCGTCGGCTCCGGTGACAGTCGCATCTCCATCGACATGGACATCCAAGTTCCCGCGAAAGCTTCCGTCTCCGTCCGCAACGACAAGGGCGACATCACCGTCTCCGACATGACCACTCCCGTTTCCATCACCAGCGCTAGCGGCGACGTCGAAGTCCGCGACACCTCCAGCGACGTCACCATCGAAATGCACAAAGGCGACGTCAAAGTCACCGACACCAAAGGTGACATCAAAATTTCCGGCAAAGGCACGCAGGTCGATGTCGCCTCTGCCACCGGCAGCTTTACTCTCGACGGCGAATTCTACGGCCCTATCCGCGCCGACAAAGTCGCTAAGGGCCTCCGCTTCATCTCCCAACGCACCGATCTCACGCTCACTTCCCTCACTGGACACATGGAAGCCAGTTCCGGCAATCTCGAAATCGTCGACGCTCCCGGCGACCTCACTCTCCGCACCAACCGCTATTCCGTCACCATCGAAAACGCCACTGGCAAAGTGAAAGTCGACAATCGCGATGGCGACGTCACCCTCCGCTTCTCTTCCCCGCCGAAAGCCGATATCGATGTCAGCAACACCAACGCCGGCGTCTCGCTAACTCTTCCCGAGTCCGCCAGCTTCAACATTCTCTCCGATTGCCATTCCTGCGATATCGATTCGGAATTTTCTTCGGACACGCTGAAGAAAACCACCGTAAACTCTGGCGATTCACATCTGGAAGGAAAGTACGGCAACTCTCGCGGCCCCAAAATCACCATCAAAACCAGCTACGGCGCCCTCAACATCCGCAAAACCAGCTGAAGCAAGAAAAATCGAAACTCGAAATGCGAAACTCGATACAGGCATCTCGCTGCCGTTTTTCCAATTTCGAATTTCGTAGTTTCTACCGCTCCGCCAACCGCTCCAAATCCGCAAAAAAGGCAGGATACGAGACCCCCGCACACTCCGCATCTCGAATCACCGTCTCTCCCTCCGCCCCCAATCCCGCAACCGCAAACGCCATGGCAATCCGATGATCCCCATGTGGCTCAATCTCCGCGCCGTGCAATTTACCCGCGCGCCGGCCTTCCACTTTCAATCCATCCGGCCGCTCTTCTACCTTCGCGCCCATTTTCCGCAAATTTTCCACGAGCACGGCGATGCGGTCGCTCTCCTTTACCCGTAACTCGCTCGCATTTCGAATCTCAATTCCCTCTTCCGTATACGGCCCCAGCGCCGCCAGCATCGGCAACTCATCGATCACCAGCGGAATCACGTCGCCCTCAATCACTCCACCTTTCAGCGCCGCGCCTTTCACCGCCAGGTCCCCTATGATTTCTCCACTCGAGCTCTTCAGCGAAAGCATCTGTATTGACGCTCCCATCCCCGCAAACACATCCAAAATCGCCGTCCGCGTCGGATTCAACCCCACACTGTGAATCGCAATGCTCGACTCCAGCAGCAACGAGGCCGCGGCAATAAAAAACACCGCCGAAGACAAGTCTCCCGGCACATCCAGAGACTTCGCCACCAACTTCCCCGTCCCGCCAGCGCCAAACAGCCCATGAATCTTCGTCGTCCTGCCGTGCCGTTCGATCGCCGCGCCAAATTCCTGCAACGCCAACTCCGTATGATCCCGCGTCCGCGCCGGTTCCGTTACACTCGTCACGCCCTCCGCAAACATTCCCGCCAGCAACACCGCCGACTTCACCTGCGCGCTGGCCATCGGCATCTGATAATCGATGGCGTGCAGACGCGCGCCCTTAATCTCCAGCGGCGCAAAATTATCATCCTTCGCGCGAATCTCCGCGCCCATCTCTCGCAGCGGCCCCACCACTCGCTTCATCGGCCGCTTCTGCAGCGACGCATCGCCCGTCAGCTTTGTCGTGAATTCCTGCCCCGCCAAAATCCCCGTCAGAAGCCGCATCGTCGTCCCGGAATTCCCCGCATCCAGCGCCCGCCAACTGCTCTTCAACCCGCGCTGCCCGTGCCCCGTAACACGCACCAACTCTTTCTCAACTTTTACTTCCACGCCGAGTGCGCTCATACATCCCAGCGTGCTGTGACAATCCGCCGCCGCCGAAAAATTCCGCAGCTCGCTCGTCCCCTCGGCCAAGCCCGCCAGCATCGCGTAGCGGTGCGAAATCGATTTGTCTCCAGGCGGCTGCACCCCACCCGTCAAAATTCTTGCCGGCTTCAGAATTTGTTTTTTCACGTTAAGATTTTAGCACGCACCATCGCCATCCCTCTAAACGCCGCCGACCTTGCTCAAATCAAATCACCTTACCGCCCCTCGCCTGATCGCACAGCGTCTCTCTCCGCCGCCCCGGTGAGTCTCTGTTCCTCTACCTCCTTTACTTCCTCTACTTCATTTGCTTTATGCTCCTGTCCCTTGGAACAGTTTTTCCCGAAGCACTACGCAACGCCTTCTCTGAAATTTTCATCCAATCCCTTGCGTATTATGGATTGAGGAGACTCGTAATGTCAGCGCGTAGAACGTTGCTCCATCTCGCCACGAAAGCCGGAATGCTTTTGGGCGCCATCTTTGTCGTCACCGTCTTGCTCGTCGCCATGCCCGGCCACCATGCGCCCTCCGTCCAAGGCCCAGCCGCGCAAGCGCCCGCCGCTCAGGAATCCGTCATTCCGAAATCCCCATCCGTGCCCGGCATGGACATGGGCGACGAGAAATCCAGCGAACGCGCCGCCGTCCAGGACATGACTTCCGGCCGCAACGACGCACACAGTCACCACATGTTCATGACCAGCATGCGAACGCAAACTCCCGCCGACGTCGAGCGCGCCAACGAAATCGTCACGCAACTCCGTTCCGGCATCGAAAAATACAAGGACTATCACGCCGCTCTCGACGACGGCTTCAAAATTTTTCTTCCCAATCTCCCGCAACCCGAATATCACTTCACCAGCTATCGCAACGGCTTTCTCGAATCGCTGATCTTCGATCCCGCTCGCCCTACTTCTCTTCTCTACAAAAAAAACGCCACCGGCTATGAACTCGTCGGCGCCATGTACACCATGCCCAAACGCGCCACCGAAGATCAGCTCAACGCTCGCGTCCCTCTCAGCGTCGCCATGTGGCATCTCCACACCAATCTCTGCATGCCCCCGCGCGATCAACTTCGCTCCGCCGACTGGACCAAGTTCGGCCTTCACGGCTCCATCATCTCCGAAGACGCCTGCTCCGAAGCCGGCGGCCGCTTCCATCCAATAATTTTCGGCTGGATGGTCCACGTCTATCCCTACGAGCAAGGCCTCGACAACATCTTCGCCATGCACCACCACATGGATTAACTCCGAATTGTAGTGGGCGGGTCTTATCTCTCGCTCTGCCCTCTGCGCCATACATCGCCAACCAGGTCACCAACCCACGGCAGGACCACTGATTGTGCAAAAGTGAACAGCGCGCCTCATGGAGAGTCTTTAGGATGCGCCACTGGACATTCAGTCGGCGCCTAGTGGGATTTCTTCATCGGTGACCCGCGATTGTGGAAGGGCCGGCTGTTGCCATCGGCCTGGACACGGGAATATGGCTGGGTCATCAGCGACGTCCACGCCCTTGTCCTGTATTCGCTAAGCGCTTGCGCGGCACGATGCGCGATTCCGCGCGTATGTTTTTGTCGCGTCACAAAGTTGCCGGCTAAGGCCTATGACAAACGAAGTGCCCCCGCCCCACGAAACGGAAGGGTGGTGCTTTGCCTCATGAGGATTCTCTTCTCCGCGTTGTTTTGTTCCCTCTTGTGCACTGCGCCTGCTTCAGCGCAATCTTCAATCGCGGCCGCAAATGGCGAAGCTCCCGCCGCCGCAGCAAGTGCCGAAGCTCCACCCGCCCCCATAAAGTCCCTAACACCCATGAGGAACAAAACTCCGCTCGAGGCGGCCAAGAGCAAGACTATAGAAATGGGCCTGGGCTACTCCTACATAAGTCAACCGGGGAACCAGTCCAAGCAACCGGGCTTGCACGGCGCGGATGCCAGCTTCACGATCGGTTTTTCTCGGCTGGGCATAACGACTGATTTCGGGTATGCGCGAGCCTCCAATGTACTGAATACGGGGTGGCACAGTACTGTCCTTACTTACCTCGCGGGTCCGGTTTTCCATCACATCGTGCACCGTAAGTTTGATTCTTACGTTCATGTGCTGGTGGGGGGCGCCAAGGTGACAGGTCCGATTCTTACGAATAGTGGCGTAATCATGGTCGGGGGGTGGACGACTGGCTATGCCTGGGCAGTTGGCGGCGGACTTGAGTACTGGGCGACAGATTCCATGGCCATTCGCACCGGTGTGGATTATCTGAGGACTCCGTTCTACGATTCTTCGCTTGTGGTTGGGAGCCAGGGCAATCTCAGGACAACCGCCACGTTGGTCTATTATTTCGGAACGCGCCCACGCAAACGGCTGTGATCCGAATCCTGGCTTACACAGCAAGCCCACTACGACCTCGCCCACCTCCGCACCAGCCACATCAAACTCAAACTGGATCCGGACCTGCCCCAAATTGGAACTCCTCACGCTATCGCGTGATGTCCATCACAGACCTGGTCTTCAAGATGCTATGAGAATCAGGCCTAGTTTTGATTGTGTTTATTAAACTCTTCACATCCCGACCTCCTTTCCGCGCTTCTTCCGCGAAGCCCAATGCAGCACGGGGCTATGTCCTAGGTTTTCGCAAAGGTAGGAATTATGCGTAAAATCCTTGCTCTACTGGGGCTGTTTACAGCCGCGGTTCCCCTCTCCGCTCAAACGCACGCCCCTCAGTCGGCCGAGTACTGCGGTGATTGCCACCGCGAAATCTACGACGGCTGGAAACAATCTGTGCATGCCAGGGCCATGGAGAGCCGCCTCTTTCAGGATGCCCTGAAAATGGCCGCCGCCGACTTCGGTAACGACGCGCGCAAGATTTGTTTGCGCTGCCATTCTCCCGCGAGCGTTCTCACCGATGATCTTGCCCTCACGCGCAAGGTGAGCTGGGAGGGCGTTACCTGTGACTACTGCCATTCCATCCGCGAAGTCAATACGACCGGTACAAATCCAGTAGCTCGTGTGGAATTCACCGGCGTGAAAAGCGGACCTTATCCGGACGTAGTGTCTCCGGCTCATGGCACAGCTTTCTCAAACGTTCATACCACTTCGCTGGTCTGCATCTCTTGTCATGAGTACAAGAATTCGCTGGGATTTCCCGTGCTCACCACTTACACCGAATGGAAAGATGGCCCCTATTCCAAAACGGGACAGCAGTGCCAGTCCTGTCACATGTTCACCGCAAAAGGCAATGTCGTCGATCCTCGGGTCAAAACCGTTGCAGACAACAGCATCAACCTCCATCAAATGCCTGGCAGCCATTCCGTCGATCAACTCAACAAAGCCATTCGTGGCCAGATGAGTGCGCTCCGTGACGGAGATCATGTCCAGGTGACCGTGAAACTCACAAACGCAGGGGCCGGCCACTATGTGCCGACAGGTTCCCCCATCCGGCAACTCATACTCGAAGTCCGCTTGGATCCCTACGGCGGCGGGAAGTCATTTCGTGAAGAACGCAGGTATGCCCGCACCGTTGCCGATCAGAAAGGCACAATCCTGGATCGTGAACATCTTGCATTCATCAAAGCCGCCAGGGTCGTCAGCGACACTCGACTGGCGCCCAAGGAAACCCGCGTCGAGACCTTCACCTTTGAACTTCCTCCTGGAAAGCGTGCCCGGCTCGAAGCCATCCTTCGTTATTACTATTCGCCTATGGCCAGCACGGAAGCGCAGCAGGAAGTCCGCTTCCTATCCTTGTCCCAAATCGTCCAATGACCAGGACTGACAACCGAGATCTCCAACACCCGCGTCCAGAAGGTCGAACGCGGAACCGAAACCACCCAAGCCTACTATCCTAAAACCGGGAAGCCGAGGTACAGATGTCGCCGGTTCCCCTCACCCACAAACCATTGGACATGCGAATGCCCCGGTGTATGATTCCGCGGTCCGGATGGCCGCATCTTTGGAAATCGGGGAGGAACTTATGAGGCGTTTCCTGATTACCCTGGTCGCAGCACTCTTTTCCTTTGGCCTGGCTTTTATTTTTCCTTTCAGAACGGAGGCTAAAGTAACGACTGGAAAGGCCAGCTGTTCCGAGGGAATGATTAAGCAGATGGACGGCGGCGTGGGTTGCGTTATTCCTCTGAAAGTCCGTCCGCCGGGCAAAGGAAGCGGCAGCAATCCCAACGATTGGGGAATGTGCGGTGTTCTGAATATGTCGGCAGATTTCGGCACGGCTACCGTGGCGCGGATCATCGTCGATCCGAGCGGGTTTTATGCGGTCGAGCTGATAGGTTTCACCGCAAAAGTGATACCAACCTTAGACTGGACTTGCGTGCTTTTCTCGGACTTCAAAGGTGTGCCTCCTCCCTCGGACGCGAGTTCTTTTACTCCACCCTCCTTTGACGGGGGCAGCGCCGGAGGTATCAAAAAGATTGCGGGCTCCGCGGGAAACGCCTGTATCTGGGCGGGTCTTTCCGGCAGCTTGGAGACGATCAACCAAGCAGAAGGTGGCGCGTTTGGCCTCGCGTATGCTCAATTTGAAGGACCAGAGACTGCGTTCCGGTCACAAAATGTCAAGACCTTTGCATTCTGTAGCGGCTATACGGCCGCCAGCTGGAAAGAGTGGAAATATTTCCGTCACGGCATTGCTTCCTTTGCGCCTACCCATCTCACATCGATAGGACATAGCGACGCGCAGGCCTGGTGCTACATGGATGGCATCGAATCCCACTTGCTAACTCCCCCTTTCTCCGTCGGAACGATCGGCGCCGGCCTCCACCTTTCCTCGAGCGGCGATTACAGTATCAATGCGACTCCTCCTGGCGGTACCTGGATGAGTTTCAACTGCTTGCTACTCGTGCAATGACTTCCGCCTGACGCGGCCTTTTTTCGCGGAACGGCTCGCCCTCCCTCAAAACAGAATGGAAGGCAAATAAGCTCCCGCCGGTTCGTTGTAGAGTCCCATCGTCATCAACGTCAACGGCTGCACCACGCGAAGCCCACTCTCGAGGCACCAACGAAACAATTCAGCATTGCGGCTAGGGACAAGAATACCCGGCCCTTGAAAAGCCGCCGCTGCGGCAATCAAAGCCTTCAAGTCTTCGTTCGTCTCGCCAACCGCGTGCCCCCAATACGCCATCGGAGTGGCATACGCAGTCACGCGCCCATCGCGCTCGGCGACAGTTGCAGTGCCATGCTGAATCGAATCCTTCAGCTCGCCCCCACGGTCGTGGCCGTGAACTCTCACACATAAGTCGTTGCAAGCGGCGAGGTCTCCAGCCACTGCAGGCCGAATCCCATACCCCGGCAGTATTTTCTTCATCGCTGGTCCCTGCATGCAGGAAAGCGGCTCGCGCACAACGAAACCAAGCTTCGCATACAGCGACAGCGACCGATTGTGAAATGCCGCCTGCACTAGCCTTACTCCTGCAAATTTCCGTTCCACGGCGCGTGCAAGCACTGCCTGCATCAATGCGCGCCCCGCCGCGCGATTCTGCGCCGACGCGTCCACCGTGACCGGACCAACACCGGCAATCGGTGTCCTCTCATCCAAACAGTTGCTGCCGATGATTTTCCCGTCCTGTTCCGCCACCACGCAATAAAATCCCGCGTGCGAGAACATCGTCGAAAGCACTCCAATGGAAACCTCCGGCGCTGGAAAGTCAGAAGGAAAATTGTGACGATTGGCGAGCGCGGTGAACGCCTCGAAGCAAATTTTTCCGCACACTTCGGCGTCCGCCGCAGAGGCTCGGCGAATCGCCACGGAGGGCTCGCCGGAATGCACCGCTTGGGATTGTCCTGCCATGATCGTTTTCTCCTCGCAGAATTCCCGGCTGTGACCCAGGAAGGTAATATCTCAGGATGGCAATATCTGCGCCCGAACGGCTGATTGTCCCGCTTCTCGATGATCGCTATTCAGATCAGCGCCGCCATTCTAACAAGGAATCCTGCCGAAGGGACTCCCGCTGGGAGAAGAGCGTGGCACCCACCAACTGCCGCTGACCTATTTTGAGAACAACGACAAGATTCTTGCTGAAAGGAGGTTCGCGCCGCCCCCTATGACCACGACACCGATAATGATATTCCAAACAAATTTACTTCTCTGTAAAACCATAGCATATCGTTCAACCTCATCGCCCCAGAGGAAAATCCGGCTCGGATAAGAATTTAGAAGTATGACCGCGCAAATTCCTAGAGCTATAAGGGGACCTATAGTGAGTAATGCCTCCCCTGGTGGCGTAGTTTTCTTCGGTTTATAATCCTCGAGAATATTCCGGAGTTGTCTAGTTTCTATTTCTTTCATCTCTTCGTCAGTTATTATTCGATTCTGTCGTACGAGCTGCTCGAGTCGGTCCGCGTCAGCGTCTCGTAACCACATCGAACGAAGAATGTCTAACAGCCCGTGGTGTAACCCCGCCATTTTGATTTTGTAACCTGAAGTAACTTGTTTCCGTTTTTGTTTCTCGTAGAATGCCATTGAATTCTGGGAGAAGTGCCGATGGGAATGGGGACACGAAGGCGGAGACAGCGGCAAGAGCGGTTGTGGATCAGTCACAATGAATTGGCCAAGGGGCCGGGTCATCCTTTTTACGCGCGCGTGAATGAGTTATTGGAATCGAAACAGTTCGACGAGTTTGCGGAGCAGGAGTGCGCAAGATTTTACGCCGAGAACAACGGGCGACCATCGGTGACGCCGGGGATTTATTTTCGATTGCTGCTGGTGGGATATTTTGAAGGGATAGATTCGGAGCGAGGGATCGCCTGGCGAGCGGCCGATTCCATCGGGCTGCGGAAGTTTTTGGGAGTGGGGTTAGACGAGCAGACCCCGGATCATTCGACGATTTCGCGAACGCGACGGTTGATCGATGTGGAGACGCATCGCAAGGTATTCTTCTGGATTTTGGAATTGCTGAGAGAGCTGGGACTGCTGAAGGGCAAGACCGTGGGGATCGACGCGACCACGCTGGAGGCCAACGCGGCGATGCGTTCCATCGTGCGGCGAGACAAGGGCGAGAGTTACGAGGAATTTCTGAAAGGATTGGCGAGGAAATCGGGAATCGAAACGCCGACGCGCGAAGATCTGGCGCGGTTGGATCGCACGCGGAAGAACAAAGCCAGCAACAAAGATTGGGTCCATCCGCAGGATGGAGACGCGCGGATTACCAAGATGAAAGATGGTCGGACGCATCTGGCGCACAAAGCGGAGCATGCGGTGGATTTGAAGACCGGTGCAGTGTTGGCGGTGACGTTACAGGAAGCCGATCAGGGAGATACCACGACGGTTATAGAGACTCTGGCACAAGCGGGTGAAAATGGCGCCGAGCTGATCGGGACAGAAGAAGCGAATCAGAAACCGAAAATGCATCTGCAGGGGATTGAAGAAGCCGTCACCGACAAGGGCTACCATAGCGGCGAGACGCTGGTGATGCTGAAGAACGCGGAAGTGCGGACCTACATTCCGGAAAAGAAACAGAAGGGTCAGCGGCACTGGGACGGCAAGGGCGAGCAACAACAGGCGGTCTATGAGAACCGGCGCCGCGTAAACGGAACCTATGGAAAGCGTCTGGTACGGAAGCGGGGCGAGCTGATCGAGCGAAGCTTTGCACATTGCTACGATACTGGCGGAATGAGAAGGACCCATCTCCGAGGTCACCGGAACATTCTTAAACGACTGTTGATTCACGTTGGCGCGTTCAATCTGAGCCTGATCTTCCGCTCTCTGCTGGGCTCTGGGACGCCACGAGAGTACAAAAACCGACAGTCATCTCTGCTTTTTGCGCTTTTGCTACTGTTCCATCGCTACTCAGCGCTCAAGATTCGCTCAAATCGTTTTCTTTACCGGCATCGACCGTACCGGCCTCAAAATGAACGCTATCTCAGATACAAACTCCGCCACTCAGGAAAATGTGGTTCCGCCACGGGCTGCTAGAGTAGGAGCCCGCCCGGAATTAAATTGGACTAACAGAGCGAGAACTGAGAAGAGGAGAACAAAGAGGAGCACCAGTAGCGCCGCAACGGGAGTCCGGTGTTGCATCCAGGTTCGCTCGACCTGCTCTTCAACTTCAGACAGCGTGCGGTTAGCCCAACCTGGTACGGTGTCGACAGTGGTGATTGCCCTCATGCCTATTTCCGGATAGGAAAACTCCAAACGAGTCATGCGTGGTCGTATCCGCGTGCTCGCCAAGCCGTTCGTGAATTTTGTCGACGAGACGGGTCAGTAAGTTCCCTGGAATGAACACTTCCGCGAAAACCCCGGGGGAGGGGTCGGTTATTGTTAACCAACCCTCAAGTTTAGCCCACTCTCCGTTCTTTTCTGCCCTCACTCCGCCGTCTTCAACTTCAGCTTGCTCTTGTTCGCTTCCAAAAACTCACGCAAATCTCCCGCAATATCCAGCAACCGGATCCACTGCTCGTAATAGAGCGTGACCGGAAACCGCCCCAGTCCGTAAACACTCACTCCGCCTTTTTCTCCCACGCGAAATTCTAGACTTCCTTTTTTCCGCGTCCCCGCCTGCTTCTCCAACTCCGCAATCCGCGCCAGCAATTCTTCCTTGCTTGGTTCTGACATAATCTTCGCTCCCTCTTTCTAGTCCTTGAACATTCGAGTCCCTTTACATCTCGCCGCATCCTACCAGTTTTCTCTCCCTCAAGTCTCGGCCCTCCGCACGCCCCTGTCGGCGCAAAATGAGAATGTCCGGTTTGTGCAAAGTAGAAATGTCCGCTTTCATGGATGGCCGAGGGCCCCATGGAAACGGAGCGAATCACTTTGAGCCAACGAGAACGGGACCGATTAAAAGTGTTACATGAGGTACAGGAGAAGCATCTCTCGCAGGTAGCAGCAGCGGAGCGGCTGAAAATAACCGACCGCCAGGTGCGCCGGATGCTGCTCCGCATCCGCAAACACGGGGATGCTGCTCTGGTTCACGGATTACGAGGGCGGCCATCGAATCGCAAGCTGGCAGCCCGCTTCGAGGAGAAGGTTTTGACTCGCGTGGGTCAGCGCTATGCCGACTTCGGGCCCACGCTGGCCGCCGAACATTTAGCCAAGGATGGTTTCCCCGTGAGCCGGGAGACCCTGCGGACATGGATGACCAAAGCGGCCTTCTGGCATCCGCGCTGCCAGCGGGTGAAAAAGATCCACGTGTGGCGGGAGAGAAGAGCTAGTTTCGGGGAGCTGGTGATGCAGGACAGTTCTCCTTTCCGCTGGCTGGAGGATCGCGGTCCAGCCTGCCAGTTGATCGCCGTGATCGATGACGCTACCAGTCGGATCCATGCACGGTTCACCGAACACGACACCACGGAAGAGAACCTGCGAACATTTGGCGGATGGGTACGGCTCTACGGACGTCCCTTGGCCCATTACACCGATAAAGCCAGCATTTTTCGAACGGCCGGCCCGCAGCCGCTTGCGGAACAACTGCGGGGAGATCCGCTGCGAACGCAGTTTGGGCGAGCCTTGAACGAACTGGGGATCGAATGGATCGCGGCCCACAGTCCGCAAGCCAAAGGGCGTATCGAGAGACTGTTTGAAACTCTTCAGGACCGCCTGGTAAAGGAGATGCGGTTGGCGGGAATCGACAGTATTCAGGGAGCGAATCATTTTTTGGAGATGCGCTTTCTTCCCGAGTGGGAGCAGCGTTTTACCGTAGCACCGCGGAATGCACGCAATGCCCATCGACGACTGGGACAGGAACAGCACCTGGAAGAAATCTTGAGTGTACGCGTGGGCCGCAAAGTGGCTCAGGACCACACCGTAAGCTGGGACGGGAATCGCTGGGGAGTACTGCGGGAAGAAGTATGTGCGGGGCTTCGTGGAGCTGCGGTCGACATCGAACGGCGCTTGGACGGAAGCCACTGGTTGCGCTACCGAGGGCGATATCTGCACCTGCGCGCCTGCCCCGAACCGGCGCGGCGTTCCGCAAGTCCTTCCGGCCTACGGCCTCCAGGACTTGCGGAACGAACACCGAAACCCAAAAGCCAAAGCAAACCCAAATACCATGTGCCTGCAGAGCACCCTTGGAGAAAACCATGGAAGCGGACACTTCTATCTGGCAGAAAACCGGACATTTCTACTTTGCGTTGACAGGCCCTCCGCACGCCCTCCGCCCGGTCCCTTTCCCGACACACCACCGTTGCCTCTCCCCCTTCCGGGGTGTACCATACGCCCCAAGCTGGTCTCTCGTCTCTGTGCGACTGCCGGTCTTCGGTTCCGAAGAGGTCTTTGGTCACAAATGAAACGTTTCGCGTCTTTCGCTCACAAATTCCTTGGGTGTGAGGAGCACTTTCTTATGTCACGACTTTTTCGTTTGCTTTGTGTTTCATTCCTAATAGTAGCCCCGTGCGCGGCTCAGCAGCCCGCCACGCCCCCGGCAGCGCCTGGCGCGGCACCCGCCGCGGCCCCGGCGCAAGGTCCAAAGCGGCTCGTCGCCGTTATGAACTTTGACTACGGCACCGTCAAGACGGTCGTTGCCTCCATCTTCGGCACCGACCAGGACGTCGGCAAAGGCATCACCGATCTCATGGTTCAAAAGCTCGTCACAGACGGTAAGTACCGCGTCATCGAGCGCGCCGCTCTCGACAAGATTATTGCCGAGCAAAATTTTAACAACAGCGACCGCGCCGATCCCTCCAGCGCTTCCAAAATCGGCCGCATCCTCGGCGTCGATACCATCATTCTCGGCTCCATCACCAAATTCGGACGCGACGACAGCAAAGTTGGCGGCGTTGGTGGCGGCCACAGCGGCTGGACCGGCGCAGTTCTCGGCGCAGGCAAAAAAGAATCGAAAGCTGTTGTCGCCATCACCGCTCGCCTCGTCAACACCACCACCGGCGAAATCCTCGCCTCTGTCACCGGCAACGGCGAATCCTCCCGCTCCGGCTTGTTCCTCGGCGGCGGCGGTGGAAACGGCTACAGCGGAGGCGGCGGAGCCTTCGACATGAGCAGCAGCAACTTCGCCCAAACCATTCTCGGTGAAGCCGTGAACAAAGCCGTCGCCGATTGCGCCACGCAACTCGACAACGCCGCGGGGACTTTACCCACTATCCATGCAACATATTCCGGCGTCGTGGCCGACGTCAGCGGCAACACACTGATCATCAACATTGGCAACAAAGTCGGCGTGCGCGTCGGCGACAGCATCCAGATCAGCCGCCCCGTTCGCACCGTGAAAGATCCGACCACTGGCAAAGTTTTGAAAACCGTCACCAGCCAGCTCGGCGTTGCCACCGTTACCGATGTCGATGCCGACTCCGCCACCGCTACCTACTCTGGCGCAACTCCGCCAAAGGTCGGTGACGTTGCTGCCAGTTCGGGCGGCACCACTCCGTAAACTGCTGCACGGCCGCATTCGCGGCACATAAATGCTTTTTTTTGATACTCTCGGTGCTTGATGAAATAGGCGAGGCAGCCTCCTAAACTTCCTCGCCTATTTTCTTATCGGAAGGGAGCCACATCATGAGCCAGGACTACACCGTCGGACAAAAGCTCGGCGACTATGAAATTCTCGGCATTCTCGGTGCCGGAGGCATGGGCAAAGTCTATAAAGTCCGCAACACGATTTCCGATCGCGTTGAGGCCATGAAGATTTTGCTTCCCGACCTCGCCGGCCAAAAAGATCTCGCTGACCGCTTTCTCCGCGAAATCAAAGTTCTCGCCAGCCTCAATCATCCCAACATTGCCGCGCTGCGCACCGCGCTTACTCTCGATAATCAGCTCGTCATGATCATGGAGTTCGTCGATGGCGTCACGCTCTCGTCCCGCCTCCACCAGGGCGCCATCCCACCAACGCAAGCCGTCAAATACATCGATCAAGTGCTCGACGCCCTCAGCTACGCCCACAAACAAAACATCATTCATCGCGACATTAAACCCGCCAACATGATGCTCACTCCCGACGGCGTCGTGAAGCTCATGGACTTCGGCATCGCCCGTTCCGGCAGCGATCGCAGCCTCACCATGACCGGCACCACGCTCGGCTCTCTGAATTACATGCCGCCCGAACAAGTGAAAGGTGATCCTGCCGACAATCGCTCCGATCTTTATTCGCTGGGCGTCTCTCTCTACGAAATGGTCACCGGCCAGCTTCCCTTCACGGCCGACAGCAACTACGCCATGATGGCCGCTCATCTCCAGGAAGTACCGAAGCCTCCTATTGTTCTCCGTCCCGGCATTCCGCAAGCGCTCAATCAAATTATCGTGATGGCTCTCGCCAAAGATCCCGGCCAGCGCTTCCAATCCGCTGATGCCTTCCGCGGCGCTCTCAAGAGCGTTCAGGGGCATGGCGCCGGCACGCAGCCCGATGTGAATCCGCGCTCTTACGCTCCTACAGCGCCTGCCAGCGCCGGCAGCGCCACTTCCCTTTTCAATGATTCACCGGCGTCGCAATCTCCAACCACAGTTTTGGACGCGCCTGTTTTTCAAAAAACGGATCCTATTCCATCGAATACTCCTGCGCCGGTCTTTGCTTCCGCACCGCTGCCGCCGACTCGCGAAACCACGCCTCAGCCTCCGCCACCAGTTGCTGTTGGCGGCAAGAGTCATCGCGGCCTGTACATCGCTCTTGGCGCTTTTATCGTCGTCGTTGTGCTATTCGCTGCCGGACTCTATTTGCCGATGCGCATCAAGACGTTGGCGGGAGCCGGAAAATCCTCCAAGCCGCAAACTTCGGGACCCGGCGGCGCGTCTGTCTCCACTCCTTTATCCGTGCCTCCTTCCACGTCTAGTGACACGGTTATTCCTCCGACTTCTCCCACGACTCCAAATGATCCCTCCGCACAGAGCCCAGGTGGCGCAACAGGTTCAGCCAGTGGCACGGCTCCCGGTTCGACAAGCGCGCAATCCCCGCAGTCCGGCCAAGCATCCACCGACAACGTGCCCGACCCGAACGCTCCACCCACGCCTCCTAGCTCGACTTCGGGATCGTCCAGTGCCTCTTCTAACTCCAGCTCCGCACAGCCTCCGCGCAAGCCGGGAGCAGGCAAATCCAAGAAAGACGCTCAGGCGTCTGAAGCTGATGCGCAGGCCAAGGCCGAAGCCGCCGCGCAAGCAGACGAAGTCGAGAAACTCTACGACGACATCGACGGCCGCTCGACTGCCGTATCGCAATCCTTGGACAACCTTCAGAAGCAGCAAGCCGCCTCGGGTTATGGGCTGCGCGGTGACATCGTAGCCGCCCAGCAACGCATGAAGACCGACATCTCCAAAGCGCAAGCCGCGATGCAAAAGCAAGACACCAAGTCCGCCAAGAAGTATCTGGACATGGCGGAAGCGGAACTCTCCACGCTCGAGAAATTCCTCGGAAAGTAAGCTGACAGCCCACAGCTGACGGCTGACAGTTGCAAGATGAAGTCTCCGACTGTGGCCGAAGGCTGCGAGCTCGAAAGACGAAAAGCGAAAATGCGAAAAGCGAAGATCGGGATTTGCGCGGGAGCGTGTCCCCCCACCCCCGGTATCCAGGCAACTGTGAAGTAAAGCATAGAGGGGACTGGGGTTGCGGGTGTTTGTGTGTGCGCGCAGAGGCCAATGACGTAAAGACGTAATGAGGTAACGATGTAAGAAGGCAGAGATGCAGGGTGAGGTTGGAATGTCGTCGGGAACATTGAGAATCTCAACCATCACCGTGCCGGCATTCCTGACGCCAGCGTGGGGTTTCAGATCGGCGGCGAGGCCACCGACTTCGTCTTGTTGGTAATGAATAAGCGCGGGGCTAGCGCCATCCTCAGCAGCCAGGTCAAGCTCGGCGGCGACGTAGCTGCTGCAGCCGGACCGAAAGGTCGGGACGCGGCCGCCTCAACGGATGTCACCATGCGAGCAGAAGTTCTTTCGTATTCGCGTTCGCGCGGATTGTTCGCGGGGGTCTCTCTCGAAGGCTCAACACTCCGCCCCGACGGCGATGGCAACGGGAGGATATACGGTGAAGGAATCACCGCGAAGCACATCGTGATCGACAGCTCGGTTCGACCGCCAGAATCGGCGAAATTGCTTGTTTCCACTCTGGACAAAAAGTCTCCCAGGAACAAGTCAGGAAAGTAGGGCTCCGCAACGAAATCCTTGAGGGCAGGCCAAGTGGGGCTGCCCACAGGATGAGGAGGTTAAGAAATCATGCCGTTACTTCAAATTCTGATAGTGCTGGTCGTGGTGGGTGTCCTGCTTTGGTTAGTCAACACCTATATACCAATGCAGAGAACGATCAAGTCCATCTTGAACGGAGTTGTAGTCATCGCCGTGGTGTTATGGCTTCTGAATGTATTTGGGCTTTTTCATTCGCTCTCTGGGATACACGTGGGCAGTTGAATGGCCCAAGTCGACATGGCGGCAACAAGAAATTTGAGGCGGCCATGTTAGCTGCGAGGAAAGAGAACAAAGAAACTCAAATGGGTAGATAAGGAGAAAAACATGCTTTGGACAATTTTCGTAATTTTGCTCGTGCTATGGCTTTTGGGATTGGTCACTTCCTACACGTTTGGTGGATTCGTCCACATCCTGTTGGTTTTGGCCGTCATTGTACTTGTAATCAGGCTCCTTCAAGGCCGAAGAGTTGCCTGAGTGAGGAGACGCAAACATGAAGCCGATCAGCTGGCTTGGGATTCTACTGATTGTTGTGGGCGCATTAGTTCTCGCCTATCAGGGCATCAACTATACGCGTCAGAAAAAAGTCATTGATGTGGGATCGCTCCACGTCACAACGGAAGATCGCGAGCGAATCCCCCTTCCTCCAATACTTGGAGGCTTGGCACTGGCCGGAGGGGTCGTATTGCTGGTGATGGGGGCGAAAAACAGGACATAGCCACAGTGGGGGCGCGGAGCTGTTGCGTTTTCAACCCCCTGGCACAAACGGGATTAACTCTCAAACCGCGAATGAGGGTCACGAGAGGAAAGGAGAATTCAGATGCTACTGCTAACCATTGTCTTGCTTCTGCTGTTCGGCGGCGGAGGTGGCTATTACGGGTATTCCAGATGGGGAAGCCGCGGAGGCTTGGGAATAGTAGGGACGGTTCTGATCATCGCGTTGATTTTATATTTGCTCGGATTCTTGCGTTGAGTTCGTTAGAGATGAGTCCACGCACGACGATGAAGGATTATTAGGAAGAACTCGCAAATTGAATCGGAAACAACAATCTGCCCAAGGTGACAAGCGAGGGACGCATGAAGTGGCAGTAAAGGAGGCAACATTTATGAAAGCAGTTAGATTCATCAGTACAGGAGTTCTGGTGCTTCTTCTCGGCGCATTTGCTCCCGCATATGGACAACAAGAGGAAACTAAGCCCCCGAAACAGGAGCAAGAGAAGAAGCCTGAAAAGCAACAAGAAGCCAAGCCTGAGAAACAACAGCAGAATAAGCCTGAAAAACAGCAACCGCAGAAACAACAGCAACAAGCGAAGGATCAGCAGAATCAAGAGCAGAAACAACAACAACAGCACGCTAAGCAACAGCAAGACCAGAACAAACAGCAACAACAGCAAGCCAAGGGTGAGCAGGATCAACAGGCAGAAACAGCAACAGCAGGAGCACGCTAAGCAACAGCAAGACCAGAACAAACAGCAACAACAGCAAGCCAAGGGTGAGCAGGCTCAACAGCAGAAACAGCAACAGCAGCACGTTAAGCAACAACAAGACCAAAACAAACAGCAACAACAGCTAAAATCAGCAAAGCAGCAGGAGCAAATCAGGAGTCAACCAGATCAGCAGCATCAACAGCAAAACAATCAGTCCTCGCAGCAAAGGCAACGCGTGCAGCCAAGTCAACAGCGAGAGGTCTGGCAGCAGCATCGCGCAACGAACTGGCAGTCCGAGCACCGCGACTGGCAGCAACGCGGCGGCTACAACGGCTACCGCATTCCAGATACTCGATACCGTAGCAACTTTGGACCGAGTCACTACTTCCGCATTCACAGTTACCCGATGGAGGTGTACGGTGGGTATCCGCGCTTCCAATACGGCGGCTTTTGGTTCGGTTTCATGGACCCGTGGCCGGAATATTGGTCAGATGATTGGTACGATAACGATGATGTGTATGTCGTGTACTCGGACGACGGGTATTACCTGTACAACCGCCAGTATCCGAGAGATCGCATTGCGATCACCGTCTACGTGAATTAATCATTCATGGAAGACGATGCCGCCTAGACCGCGGTCGCTCATTTTGAAGCCGATCGTTGTGACAGGATGGGCGGCCGAGGTGCATTCAAGACTGTAATGTCTGGGTTGGAATCTTGCGAACCCAAAAGGGATGAAGGGGACGAAGACCTTTTTTACCTCCGCAGCTAACATCGCGACGGAGAGGAGCCGGAGTTTTGCAAACCAAGATACATAATGTCTGGAAAAGCGGTCTCGCGGCGGTTTGCGCCCTCGTCCTGGTTTTCACGTGGCCAGCCCGTTGCGCGGCCTACTCTGTACTCTCTCACGAAGCCATTATCGATTCGGCTTGGGATACCAACATCAAATCCGTTCTGCTCAAGCGCTTCCCACTTGCCACAGCGGACGAACTGCGCCAGGCGCATGGCTACGCCTATGGCGGCGCCATTATTCAAGATCTGGGATATTACCCGCATGGCAGCATCCTTTTCAGCGATCTCGCCCATTATGTGAGAAGCGGTGATTTTGTTCTTGCGCTCCTCCGCGACGCGCGGGAATCGAATGAGTTGAATGATTATGCTTTTGCGCTGGGCGCACTCGCACACTATGCCGCAGATATCGCAGGCCACCCCCTCGCGACCAACCGTTCCGTGCCTCTTCTCTATCCCAAGCTTAAGAAAAAATTTGGCGACATCATAACCTACGAAGATGACCCCCTCGCGCATGTCAAAACGGAATTCGGCTTCGACGTCCTGGAAATAGCCCAACACCGCTATGCGCCAGACAGCTATCACGATTTTATCGGCTTTCAGGTGGCGACCCCTTTGCTCGAGCGGGCGTTCCAGGAAACCTACGGCCTGCCGCTCAAGGCAGTCCTTTCTGATGAAGACAAGGTTCTGAATTCCTACCGCCGCGCCGTAAGCAATCAGATTCCCAAAGCCACGCGCATTGCTTGGACGTTAAAGAAAGATGAAATCCAGAAAGATGAGCCCGGGATCACGAAAAGAAAATTTCTTTATAATCTCTCGCGTGCAAGCTATGAAAAGCAGTGGGGCAAAAATTATCAACAACCGACTTTCGGCGAGAGGTTCCTAGCGTTCCTCTACAAACTAATACCCAAAATCGGGCCTCTCAGAGTACTGCAATTCCGCACGCCCACCCCTCAAACGGAAAAAATGTTTGAGGAAAGCTTCAATACCACGCTGGATCGTTACCGGGCTCTTTTGTCCGACGAGGCCGCTAATAACCTTGAACTGACTAACAACAATTTTGATACTGGGGGGATGACCGGACCCGGCAAATATCGCATGAATGACGAGGCTCATGCCAAGCTCCTCGGTATGCTGGCCGATGAAAAATTTGCAGGAGCTTCGCCGGAGGTGCGCGAGGAGTTACTGCACTTTTTTTCCCAACCCGACGCTCCCTATGCCACGAAGCGAAACGTCAAGGCGTGGGCCAAAGTGCAGGTGCAGCTGGAACAATTGAAGGCCGCACCCCCAACAGAAGCTCTGCCATCCATCCAGCCAGCGAAAGTGCCACTCCCAAGATAGAAAGTGGACCACATTCCGCGCAAAAGGCAAAGTCAAACTCGTCGCGCAGCGCGAAAGCTGTCCACGCCGCCGTTGCAAGAAGCAACACTGCAAACGGCTGGACAGCCCAGAGTTAAGAAACTGCGGCCCGCCTTTGCGGACGGCGGAGAGCGCGTTTGGTGATTGGGCGGCGATTGAGTTTTGCGGGCGCTTGCTTGCGATCCAGAGGGCCAAGAGATTTGGCGATTTCCAGGAGGACTTGGCGGAGCCAGATGCATCCGGGGTCGGCGTTATTGCGCGCTGGATGAAGGATATATTCGTCAAAAGTGCCGACATCGAGAGGAACCGCGAGCGCGTCGACATGGAGAATTCCTGCGTAGGCATGGATGAGGCGTTCGGGCAGGACGGCGATCAGATCGGACTGCGCGACTACGTGCAAAGCTTGAAGATAGTGAGGAACGGTAAGCGCTACGTTCCGCCGCAGGCCCTCCTGCTGGAGCCAAGTGTCGACTGGATCTTCCGTGAACTCGCGCCCAACGACGGCAACATGCTTTTCGTTTAGAAAAACGTCGGGGTCATTTATCCGAGCAGCGATCGGGTGGCCACGCCGGACCGCGCACGCGTCACGATCTTTAAAGAGGTGTTGCTGATAAAAGCCCTTGAACCGATGCGGGACACAGGCAATGGCAACGTCCACACGCCGAGCGAGCTCGAACGAGTCCGGCATATTGCCGCGCACCGGCTGAACTCGGATAGAAACGTGGGGAGCCTCCTTCTGCAGGCGTTTTAGTAAAGGCGGAAGTAACAGGTCGCTGGCATTATCGGCGACAAATAATTGAAACGAGCGAGTGCTGTGCGCGGGTTCGAACCCTTCGCCGACCAAGAGATCCCGGACCCGGGAGAGCGCATCCTGGACCGGAGGGCGCAGAGCTTCCGCGCGGGCGGTCAGCTGCATGCGGGCGCCGACGCGGACCAACAGAGGATCCTCGAGGAGCAGTCGGAGCCTTTTCAGTGCATGGCTCATGGCCGGCTGCGAGAGGGAGAGCCTGTCCGCGGCGCGACCGACGCTGGCCTCTTCGAGGAGTGCCTCCAACGCGACCATCAAATTCAAATCGAGAGACGCGAGATTCACATGGCGAATGTTGTTTATGTACGACATCGATTTGAAGAATAGCTCTAACGGAGCGTATGGTCAAACCGGCAAGGCCCTCACACGAGATGTGCGAGTGGCCGATGTTCGTGCGGAAACAGAAACCAATCGAGGAGCAATTTAAAACATGTCGAGCGAAGGCGGTTTTCAATTACTCATCCCAGAAACGATGCCCAGGTCTGTCGGCTATTCTCAGGTGGCTGTGGTGACCGGTGGAACGCTCGTATTTGTCGCGGGTCAAGTGGCGTTGGACAAGTCTGGGAACATCGTCGGAAAAGACGACTTCCTGCGCGCAGGTGCAACAAGTGTTTGAAAACCTAAAGGCGGCAGTTGAAGCCGCAGGTGGGAGCTTCGGCGACATCATTAAATTGAATAGCTACTTTCTGGACCTCTCGCATTTGCCGGAATTCCGAGAGGTACGCAACAAGTACATCAACCTGAGGAATCCACCGGCGAGCACGGCCGTTCAAGTACCGAGGCTGTTCCGGTCGGAGTTCCTCGTGGAAATCGAAGCCGTGGCCATCGTGAAGACAGAGTGAAAGTCGGCGGAGGCGTGCGTGAAAAGAGAAAGGATAACGCAGAGGCACAGAGTCAACAGAGACGCGCAGAGAATGGGGAGGTGGGAGAGGGAGAAGGAGGAGCGACGGTAGTAGGCGGGAGGGGGAGCAAGTAGCCCGTGCGGCTTGTTTTCCTCTTGCTTACCGAGGGGAGTTTGTGTATTTTGGTCTCGGTAACCGAGGAGAGCTTCCCACAACATGAGCAAACCCTCCGATCTCGTCCAAGGCACACTCGATCTACTCCTGCTGAAAATACTCGCATTCGAACCGATGAACGGGTACGCCATCAGCTTGCGGCTGAAGCAAGTTTCGGGCGATGTGCTACAGGTGAGCGATGGGTCGCTCTACCCTGCCCTTCACAAACTGGAACAAGAAGGCTGGATCACGGCGGAGTGGAAACCTACCGAAAATAATCGACGCGCAAAATTTTATTCACTGACGCGGCTGGGGCGCACACAACTGGAAAAAGAATCGGCGAACTGGAGCCGGCTCTCGGCTGCGATTTCCAACATCGTACAGCTGGAAGAAGCCTGAACGCAGCGAGTGTAAGCGAGGAGGCGAGCAAGTATGCGACCCCAGAAATGGTTCTACACCTTGCGGCTTCGATTGCGCTCGCTTTTCCGGCGCGATCTCGTTGAGCAAGATTTAAGCGAAGAGCTGCAATTCCACCTGGATCAAAAAACACAGGAATACATCGCGAGCGGCCTGACGGCAGAGGAAGCGCACCGCAAAGCGCGACGGGAATTTGGCGGCGTCGAACTTTCCAAGGAGAATTGCCGAGACACGCTGCGCGTCAACTACATCCAGGACCTGCTTCAAGATCTGGGATTTGGCATGCGCATGTTCCGCAACGGCCCCGCCTTCGCGTTGGTGGCAATCCTCACGCTGGCCCTCGGCATCGGCGCTAACACCGCTATTTTCAGTGTCGTTCACGGCGTGTTGCTCCAGCCGCTGCCCTTCCCCAAGCAAAACCAGTTGATGATCCTTTTTGAAAAGAACAAGGATGGCACACGCTCCAACACTTCCTGGGCCACGTTCATGGATTGGAGCAGATTGAATCACTCGTTCACCGGCGTCGCGGCCGTCAGCTTTTGGTCGCCAACGTATGTCGGCGCACATGATGCGGAAACGCTGAACGGCTTCCGCGCTTCGTCCGCTCTTTTCGATCTGATGGGAGTGAAGTTCGAGCATGGCCGAAACTTTCTGGCTACCGAAGATGTGCATGGAAACAATTTTGTAGTGATCTTAAGCCACGGCTTTTGGCAGCGGGCGTTTGGTGGAAACCCCGCAATCATTGGAAAATCTGTGCAGTTGGGGACCCGCGCGTACACGGTTGTTGGGGTCCTTTCCGCCGAATTCCCGTCCGTGCTCTCGTTCGATCCACGCAAGCCCGCGGACATTTACACGCCACTGGCCTACGACGCGACACTTCCCTATGCATGCCGCGACTGCCGACATCTCCGCGCGTTCGCGCGTCTTCGAGACGGCGTTTCCATGACGCAAGCTGAAGCCGAGATGAATCAGATCTCAGAGAATCTTTTTCGCGAGTATCCGACAGAATATTCCGCGTCGGGCGTTACATTGACGCCGTTGAAGGATTATCTCGTTGGCGATGTCAAAACGGCCCTGTGGGTCTTACTCGCCTCTGTCGGATTTGTTCTCCTGATTGCTTGCGTGAACGTCGCAAATCTTCTTCTGGCGTGGGCTGCTCGCCGCCAGCGCGAAGTCGCCCTTCGCACAGCTCTTGGCGCGCGCCGCATACGGATGATCCGCCAATTCTTGACAGAAAGCTTGCTGCTTTCTCTGATAGGCGGCGGCATGGGACTTTTTCTCGCCTGGGGCGGTGTTGCCTATCTGCAGCAACTCCGTATCGGCAACTTGCCGCGCATTCAAGACGTACATATTGACGCCTGGACTTTGGCTTTCACCTCCGGAATATCACTCCTCACCGGTCTCGCGTTCGGGCTTCTGCCGGCCTTCCGCGCTTCCAAACTCGACCTCAACGAAACCCTAAAAGAATCCGGCAAAAGCACTTCTGGCAAAGAACGGCACCGCCTGCGCAGCGCGTTGGTCTTCGCCGATGTGGCTCTCGCGCTTCTCCTTCTTACCGGTGCCGGACTTATGATGAAAAGTTTCGTGCGCCTTCTCGAAGTCAATCCCGGGTTCGATCCGAGTCACGCGCTGACGCTCACGCTTTCGCTGTGGGGCCCAAAGTCCGCCGACTCGCTGGCGGTCGCATTCTTCGATCAGGTTCTCGATCGGGTGCGAGCCATCCCCGGGGTCGAATCTGCCGGAATCGTCAGCCAGCTTCCGCTGGGCGGCAACCTGGATATGTACGGCGTTCACGTGGAAGGCAAATCGCTGCCAAATCCAGAAGAAGATCCCAGCGCTGACCGCTATTCCATCACTCCAGGCTATTTGCGCGCGATGCGGATCCCGCTGCTTCGCGGCCGTGAGTTTGACGAGCGCGACATTGCTACGGCACCAGCGGTCGCGCTGGTCAACGAGTCCATGGCTCGCCAATTCTGGCCCGGCGAAGAACCCCTGGGCAAGCGATTCCGAATGGGAGACACGAAGGGTCCGTGGAAGACTGTCGTCGGAGTCGTTGGCGACGTCCTGCACAAAGGCCTTGACGCCCCACACACCATCCAAGTTTATTTGCCGAATACGCAGTTCGCCGATTCCCTGGCGATCCTGGCCGTGCGCACCTCGAATGAGCCGGCCTCTATCGCCGCCGCAGTACGATCGGAAATAGTTGGGCTCGACCCGCAAGTCCCCATCTCGGCGGTTGCTACCATGGACGAGGTCGTTTCCGCCTCCGTTGCCAACCGACGTTTTGGCGCTTTGCTCTTTCTCCTATTCGGCGCCATAGCACTTGTCCTGACGACCGTGGGCATCTATGGCGTGATCTCGTACGGGGTAGCGCAGCGCACTCATGAAATTGGAATTCGCCTGGCACTAGGAGCAGGCAGACGGGAAGTGCTGAGTCTGATCGTTGGAGAAACGATGCGGCCAGCTTTGCTCGGCGCAGCAGTGGGTCTCGGTGCCGCATTTGCCTTGACGCGTCTCTTGACGGGTCTGCTGTACAACGTTACGCCCACGGACCCGACCGTCTTCGTCGCCGTCCTCTCGTTGCTAGCCGGTGTGGCTTTCCTGGCGTCGTATATCCCGGCACGCCGAGCGACGCGCATCGATCCCATTGTGGCTTTGAGGTACGAGTAGAGCGGACGAATCGCAACAGCAGCAATCGCAGGTTTGTTACTGGCCCTTCGCCAGCAAGGACTTCCAACGCTCCCAAGCCTCTTCACGTGCCTTCTTGTTTGCGTCATTGGCGTCAGGGGCTTCGCCGGCGCGCATGAAGCCGTGGCCGGCGCCGTCATACGTGACCGGCTCAAACGTTTTGCCCGCGGCTTTCATGTTGGCGATGGCATCGGGAATCATGGCGCCGATGCGGGCGTCGTTGCCGGCGAAGAAGCCGTAGACGGGAGCTTTGATGCGGGCCATGGCGTCTTTCTCTGGAGGACCTCCGTAAAAGACAAAGGCGGCTGCCAGGTCGCTACGATTGGTAGCGAAACGAAATGTCTGGCTTCCGCCCCAGCAGAATCCGCCGACGAACAGCTTGCCGTTCGATGCGGGAATTTTCTTGGCGTAATCGGCGGCGGCGTTGAGGTCGGCGGTAATTTGGTCGGGATTGAGTTTGCCGATGGCTTCCATGACTTTGTCGGCGGAGATCGACGAGGTGCGCCCGCCGTCGGGGCCCATACCGGAAAGGAGATCAGGCGCGACGGTAATGTAACCGGCAGCGGCGACTTGGTCGGCCAAGTCCTGGACCCAGTCCGTCATTCCGAAAATTTCGTGAATGATCAGCACCACTGGGCGCTTGTCTTTCACTTCCGGGTACACAACGAAAGTTTCCACGGAGCGGCCATCGTGTTTCACGGTGACCCACTCGCCGTGGCGAGGCGACTTCGCCAGCGCCGCCTTGGCCCAGTCCTGCGCAGAAACGGTCTGCGCCAATCCCAAAACCAGCAATGCCAAAAATACACGCTTCATTTGTTCCCCCTTGCATCCAAATCGCAGCGGCTGGCTCCCTATGGGATTACCGCGCACGCTACCCTGACAAACCGGACGCATGATATCTGCTCTACCGGGCCAGTATCAATGCTTGATTGCTAGGGGAGTGACCGCGGGGCTCAGACACAGCAAATCCCACAACCGGACATCTAGACTTTTGCTGCGGAACAAATCTCACTTAAATACGTTCTTACATATTGTTAGGCCGTGCGGGGGCATGGCATATTCCTTGCGCATAAAGCTTTAACGCTACCCCTGTGGAGGAACTCCCATGGATTCACTCTGGCAGGACTTCAAGTACAGCTTTCGACAGCTCCGCAACAACCCCGGCTCCACTGCGATTATGGTGTTTACGCTCGCGCTGTCCATCGGCGCGGCCACGGCAATCTTCAGTGTTGTGTACGGGGTATTGCTACGCCCGCTGGCCTACGCCGATTCGAGCCGAATCATGGCGGTCTTCGAGGTCAACTCCAAGGGAACGTGGTCGCGGCTAGCGGACCCGAACTTCGATGACTTTCGAGAACAGAATCGCAGTTTTCAGGCGATTGCAAAATATAATGACAACGTCGTCTCCGTTTCTGGTACTTCGCAGCCGACGCGCACGACCGTTGCCAGCGTGTCCCCCGATTTTCTGAAGGTTTTTAGTATTCAGCCAATGCTCGGACGGGATTTCATGGCGAGCGACGCGAAAAAAGGGGCTGGCCCTACGGTTCTCGCGGGGTACGGATACTGGAGACAGTCTCTCGGGTCGCAGCAGGATCTTTCACAGATACATCTGAAGATTGACGGTGCGGCGTACGCCGTTATCGGCGTACTGCCGGCCGGATTTCGTTTTCCAGCTGACGTGGATCTGTGGTTGCCCGCCGACTTGGACGGCGAGAATCCCAGTAGGACGTCGCATAACTACCGCGCGGTAGGGCGGCTCCGCGATGGAGTGACTGTCGCGCAAGCGAATCAAGACATCAGCGCGATAGCCCGGCGGATTCACGACGCCTCGACGAACGAGCCCAGCGAATACCTACTCAAAGACGGTGTTGTCCTCCCGCTGCAGGACTCGATTACAGGTAAGGCTCGCTCTCCGCTGCTGATCTTATTGGGCGCGGTGGGATTTCTGCTGCTGGTGGCGTGCGCGAACGTAGCGAATTTGTTGCTTGCACAAGCCTCGGCGAGAGCGCGCGAACTGGCCATTCGCAGTGCGCTCGGTGCGGTGCGCGGACGGTTGATCCGACAATTCCTTACCGAAGCGTTTCTGTTATCGATTGTCGGCGGCGGCCTGGGCGTGCTGGGTGCATTCTGGGGGGTGAACGGCTTACTTGCTCTGGCGCCGGAAAATCTGCCGCGGCTGGAAAGCGTCTCGATCAATATTCCCGTACTAGTGTTCGCGTTGCTGCTTTCCACGGCGGTCGCCGCGGGACTCGGAGCGTTTACCGCCGCGAGAGCGACTTCCGGGGATGTGCGCGAGGCACTGGCGGAAGGCGGGCGAGGGCAAGCAGGGGCGCAAGGCAGCCAACTGGCCGGCCAGATCATCGTGGGGGCGCAGGTCACGATCACTTTAATTCTGGTGATCGGAGCGGGATTGCTGGGGCGCAGCCTGATGAAAGTGCTGGAAGTGAATCCGGGGTTCCGCGTGGATAAGATTGTCACGATGGACGTTTCGCTTCCGTGGGTGGAGGATCCGAAAGCAAAAGCAGGTCAGGCGATTTTCTATTCCAAATTGATCGAGCGGCTGAAGCAAATCCCGGGGGTGCGAAAGGTTGGCGCGACAAGCGTCCTGCCGATGGTGGAAGGCGGCCTTCCGGACGGGATGTTTGTACTGATGACGCAGAACGAGATGCCCAAAACCATGGAGGGTTTTAATGCACTGTTCAAGCAAAAAGAACGGATCGGCATAGCGGACTTCTGCGTCGCTACGGACGGATACTTCGAGGTCCTGGGAATTCCGCTGATCCGGGGCCGAATTTTTGATGAGCACGACGGCCCGGATAGCCAGCACGTTGCGGTGATCAGCGAATCGCTCGCACGCGACCGCTGGCCGAAGCAAGACCCCATCGGGCACACGATTCAGTTTGGAAACATGGACGGCGATGTGCACTTGCTGACAATCGTCGGGATCGTGGGAGACGTTCACGAATATGGACTGGATGCGCCTCCGCGCCCGACGGTTTACGTGAATTTGTTCCAGAGGCCGCGGGCGGCGATCACTTTGGCGATGCTGAGCGACGCCGACACGGGCTCGGTCAGTTCCGCGGCGCGAGGAATGCTGCAGGATCTCGACCCAGAAATTCCGGCCAAGTTCCAGACGTTTACGCAGGTCTATTCGGCTTCGCTGGGGTCGCGGAGATTTAACGTGATTCTCTTTGGATTCTTCGGAGTCACCGCGCTGCTGCTCGCTACGGCGGGTGTGTTCGGAGTGATGGCCTATTCAGTGAGCCGCCGGACGCGCGAAATAGGAGTGCGTCTTGCGCTGGGGGCAAGCCCCGGCGACGTTCTTCGAATGATACTGGGCCAAGGATTGCGGACGATCTTCATTGGTGCTGCGATTGGGATTGCCGGTTCGCTGGCTCTGACGCGTGCATTTGCGTCGCTGCTTTTTGGCGTGACGGCCACCGATCCGTTGACGTTCGTTGGAGTGACGGCGCTGCTTCTTGGGGCGGGATTGTTGGCGTGTTACCTTCCGGCGCGGCGCGCGATGCGCGTCGATCCTATCATCACGTTGCGGTACGAGTAGCGAAGAGGGCGGGGCGAGCCCCGCCCCTACAGAAAGAGGCTCGCGGCTCCTTGAGGGCAGAGCAGCTCCCCTTTGAATTTTCAAATTTTTGTTGCGCAAGCGGCTCGATTCCAAGAGACTGTGCGCTTGTTTCTGCAGCTTTGGAGGCGACATGACCAGGCTTCGCGCACTCTTCTTTATTTTCGCGCTGTGCATACTAGTTTCAGCGCAAGCAATCCCTCCACAAATTCCTGCCCCAGCAAAAGCTGCAGCGCCAGCGAACGGCGTCCCTGTCGCAACCGAAGAAGCGAAGGCGGGGGCCGTAACTTCCCTGCGTGCGGTGCACCCGCTTGAAAAAGCTGACCTGGAAGCGTTCTTCGACGGGCTCGTACCACTGCAGATGGAGCGCAGCGACGTTGCCGGCGCGACTGTGCTGGTGATGAAAGATGGGAAAGAGCTTCTGAAAAAAGGTTATGGCTACTCGGACCTTACAAAGAAAACGCCGGTCGATTCGGACACCAGCATGTTTCGTTTGGCTTCGATTTCGAAGCTATTCACGTGGGTTTCGGTCATGCAGCTCGCTGAGCAAGGGAAACTGGACATCGACGCGGACGTAAACAAATACCTGGATTTTCAGATCAAGCCGGCTTTCGACAAGCCCATTACGCTGCGCAATCTGATGACGCATACGGGCGGATTCGAGGAAGTGCTACATGACATTATTTTTGTGGATCCGAAGAGCGCACACACGCTTCGCGATTTCATGATCCAAAATCAGCCACGCCGCATGTATCCTCCGGGCGAAATTCCCGCTTATTCGAATTACGGTGTCGGCCTCGCCGGCTACATCGTGGAACGCGTGGCGGCTGAGCCGTTCGAGCAATACGTCTCGGAACACATTTTCCTGCCGCTCGGCATGAAGCATTCCAGCTTTAACGAACCCATGACCACCGAGCTCGCTCCATACGTATCGGACGGCTACCGCGCGACGACCGAAAAACCCGCGATCGGCTTCGAAATTTTCAATCCGGCTCCCGCCGGCGGCATCTCGTCCGCGGCGGGAGACATGGAAAAATTTGCGTTAGCGTTGCTGAACGGCGGCGAACTGGACGGCCACCGCATACTCAGAACCGAAACTCGCGATCTGATGTGGACGAAGCAGTTCGGCACTTCCGATGCGCTACCGCCGCAGTGCATGGGCTTCTACCAAACCTGGCGGAACAATCTTCGGTTCATCGGCCACGACGGAGACCTGATCGCGTTTCATAGCATGTTCCTGGTGGAACCCACACAAAATCTTGTGCTTTTCGTTTCTTACAACTCGGCGGGCTCCGCGTCGAAGAATCGCGCGGAGCTGCTCGATGGCTTTGCCGATCGGTATTTTCCTGCGTACACTGCTCTTCCCTTCCAAACGGTCCCCGCCGATCAACTCAAAGGCATCGCCGGTAATTTCCAATCGACACGCCGGGCGGACAGCACAAAGCTGGCCATCGGAAATCCCGCAGGACAATCCGTTTTCAGCGTGGACAAAGACGGTGTGCTGACCATCGACACGTCCAAAGACTTGCGCGGCCACACGCGCAAATGGAAGCCGATCGGCAAAGACCTTTGGCAGGTGGAAGACGATCAAGCACGACTGTTTGCGATACGAGACTCGTCTGGGAAAATCGTGCGCGTCGCGGTGAACTTCCCCGGTGTGCAGCTCCAGCGCGTGCCGTGGTACGAAAACAAAACTTTTGTTGGAATTTCGGGGGCGGTGAGCCTGGTGATTGTGCTTTCGGTGGTACTAGCCAGCCTCATCCGCTTCGGAAGAAGACTGTTCTTCCGCAATCGGCCGCCGCTAAAGCCGCAGCCGGGGACGCTCTGGATCAACTTCGGGTCGCGCCTGGCGGCCTTTAGCTGGATCATTGTGACGATATGGCTGATCGCTCTTGCCACGGCTCTTCAGAATGAGGCGCTGCCTAAATTCCCGACGATCGTGCGTTACTTCTGGTTGATAAACTGGTTTTCGGTCGCAGCAGTTTTCTTCAGCATTTTTGCCTTCGTGGCAGGGCTGCGCATCTGGTCGCGCGAGGACGTCCGGATCATCTCGCGCGTGAAATTTTCGTTGGTGGGGGTCGCTTGCGTTTTCTTGGCTTGGTATTCCATACATTGGAATTTAATCGGGCCGATTCATCGCTTTTAGGCAATCAGGAGAGGGCCGGGCGAGCCCGGCCCCTACAGCGTTCTATCGTTGAGAAAATCAAAGCTGGGCAAGGAACCTGGGGTTAAATTTCCCAGCCTTTGCGGCGGTCGGGCTTGACGAGTTTTTGCGCGGCGGGCGAACCTGTGGCGGTCATGGCGGCGCGATCCCAATGGAGGCGTTCGCCGGTCATGGTCGCGACATTCCCGAGCAGCAGCGTTTCTGTAACCATGCCAGTAAATTCAAAATTTGCGCCGGGTTTGGTTTTGTCACCTTTACAGGCGTTCAGCCATTCTCGTTCGTTGCCTGGGGAGCGCGGAAGCGTCTTCGCCGGTTGCTTGTAACTTTCCATTTTGCTCTGCGGAATCAGCTTGGGGTCGGAGCCGTTGAAGCCACAGAGAATTTTTCCGCGGTCTCCGGCGAACAGGAGGCCTTCGCCCTCTTCGTCTTCATGCGTGAGCGTGCGTCCTTCCTCCAGCTCATCGGGACGAGGAGGCTTTAGTCCGCCGTCGTACCAATTAAATTTCACTGGCGGCATGTTACCGCGCGCTCCGAAGCTGTAGCGGACAATCGACGCGAGCGGGTAAGTTTCGTCGTAGCGGTCGCTCGAACTGGCTTCGACGCTCTCGGGCGCTTCCAGTTTCAGCACGCGAAAAATGGTGTCGAAGCTGTAGGAGCCCATGTCGCCGAGCGCGCCGCAACCGAAATCTGACCAGCCGCGCCAGACAAAGGGGAGGTAGGCTTCGTTGAAACCGCGATCGGGCGCTGGGCCGAGCCACAGATCCCAGTCCAAGCCTTCCGGGACGGGCTGGGTGCCTTTGGGGCGCTCGACACCTTGCGGCCAGAAGGGGCGGTTCGACCAATTGTGAACTTCGCGGACCGGGCCGATGGCGCCGTCCCAAATCCATTCACACAAAAGCCGCGTGGCTTCGGAAGCTTGATTGCCTACGGCGATTTGCGTGGCAACGCCTGTCTCATGGGCGACTTCGGCCATCCGGCGCGCTTCATAGATGGTGTGCGTGAGCGGCTTCTGGCAGAAAACGTGTTTGCCTTTCTTCATGGCGGCGATGGAGACCGCCGCGTGCAGATTGTCGGTGGTGCAGACGACGACCGCGTCTACGTCTTTCTGTTTCTCGAGGAGTTCGCGGAAATCCGTGTATGCTGCGCAGCCTTTGTAATTTCCCGAGCGCGTTTGCGTGGCGTAAAGGGCATCCACGATTTTCTGGCAAGGCTCGCGACCAGCCACGCCGCTGGTGACGCGCAGGGTATGCGACAACTGAATGGGCTGGTCCGGGCTCAGCCAATCCCAGCCGGTGTCCACTCCCAGCAATTTGCGGACGGAATTGCAGAACTCGTGCGTGTCCCACTGGGGATAGTTCGCGGCGCTCTTGTTCACATCGCAGACGGCAACGCCCTGGACATCCGGCTCCTTTAAAAAGTGCAACATTACGCGCAGTCCCTGCGCACCTACGCCAATAAAGGCGAGGTTGACCTTGTCGCTCGGCGGCACGAAGCCAGATCCGCCTAAAACGTGGCGCGGCACAATCGTAATTCCGGCAGCCGCGGCGGCCGTTTTGCCTAGAAACTCGCGCCGCGAAACGCTGATCTCTAGAGGCTTGTTCAAACGATTTGGCTCTTCCATTTCGTACCTCGCCGCCGCAATTCTACAATTAAATCGGTTTAAGCCAATAGCCAAGTTCGACCCAGTCCTAGAACGCCTAGCCTCTCTGTCCTACCCTAAGACCTTCCAGGGGTTGAATTGCTTCCCCGTACCTCGCCGCGTATGATTGGCAATTCATGCGCCCGGCTCGGCCTAATCTGTCCATGACTCGCAAGGTCTCCTGCTCTCTCCTCATCTCGGTAGTGGCGTTGCTGCTCGGCCCTGTAACTGCGCCGTCGTTTTTCGGAGCGTACGCGCAAGCTCCAACGTCGACGGAAATCCTGCCCCTCAGCCAAGTCCGCCCTGGAATGCAAGGATATGCCTACACCATTTTTGCGGGCGACCAGGTCGAAAAATTCGACCTGGAAGTCATCGGGATCATGCCGAACTTCCTGGGGCCGCGGCAGACGATCATTCTGGTTCAACTCAAGGGGCCCAAAGTGGAGCACACGGGCGTCGTCGCCGGGATGAGCGGCAGTCCTGTCTATTTTGAAGGCAAGCTGGCGGGTGCGTTGTCGCTGAAGCTGGGTGTTTTCACGAAGGAGCCTATTGGCGGGGTGACTCCGATCGAAGACATCCTTCACCCTCAGCCGCAAATGTCTTCGGAAAACGTACAGCCGCAGCCGCAAACTTCGATTGGAGGCGCCCAAATCTCGCTGCCGCAGGATGCGGCTTCCCGGACCGGACTGGCGACTGGTTCGGCGCTGGGACCCATCGAAACTCCACTCATTTTTTCCGGCTATCAGCCGGAAGCCCTGAGGCAGTTCGCGGGGCAGCTGCAAAGCTTCGGATTCGTAGCCGCGCAAGGTGGCACAGCGCCGCCAAAGCCCGATGACGCGCATCTCTTGCCAGGCGACATGGCCGGCATGGTGCTGGTGCAAGGCGACACTTCGATCAGTTCGGCCTGTACGGTGACTGCGATTCGCGCGAATCAGGTTTATCTCTGCGGGCATCCGTTTCTGAGCCTGGGAGACGTGCAATTTCCTATGGCGCGGACGGAGGTGGTGACGACGCTTTCCTCTGACTTAGCATCGACCAAAATCGTCAACGTCGGCGGGCCGATCGGGACGATCACGGGAGACCACCTCACCGCCGTGACCGGGAAACTGGGCGCTCCGCCCGCGATGATCCCGGTTGACATGACGCTCGCCGTCAATGGTACGGAAAAGAAGCTGCACTTCGAGATGGTTAATCATCCGAAGCTTACGCCGCTGCTGATGGGGCTCACCGTTTTCAATGGGCTCACGCAGAACTCTCTTTATGGGGAAGGGACCACCCTTCATCTTTCTGGCGAAGTGGCTGTGCACGGGCATGCGCCAGTGCTCATCGAAAACACTTTTGCTCCCGGCGACTCTTTCTCGCCGGACGGCTTGCCCATCGCCCTGAACATTCAAAGCGTGTTCAACCGGCTGTTCACGAATACGCGCGAAATTCCGGTGTTCGACCGTATTGCGTTGCGGGTGGAAAGCGTGCCTGGACGGCAGTCTTTCAGCATTGAAAGCGCGTGGCTGGAAAAAGGCGAAGCCGCGCCTGGAGAAACACTGCGTGTGCGCGTTCTGCTTCGGCCCTATCGCGGACCTGCGCGGGTGGAAGAAACGACAGTACGCGTCCCCGAGCAAGCCACGCGCGGCACCATGCTCCGTGTGCTGGTCACTGACGGCGATTTGCTGAATCGCGCATCGCGCGGTTTCTCGTTTGGTGGCGCAGGCGGCAGCAACACGGGGCTCGATCAACTGATTGCGCTACTCAATCGCGAGCGCCGCAACGACCGCCTTTACGTTGGGCTCTTCGCGCCAACGCCCACGATTCTCTGGGACGACAAAGAGTTGCCAAACATTCCGCTTTCTCAAATCAACGTCATTGACGGCCGCCCGACTCCGGGGACCGTCCAAATTTTGCGCGAATCCCTGGCGAGCGAATCTTCTATTCCGCTGGGCGGCCCCGTGACCGGGGTGATTTCGCTCAATCTTCAAATCCGGTGACCATGCCAATGCCAAGCCGCAAGCAGTGGAAGTTCATCAAGCGTCACCAGCGCCCGCACTTTCTCGTTCGCAATCTAGCGCCCGCCGCCCTTTTTTCTTTGCTGCTTTACTTCTCGGCGTTATCGGTTTCTTCGCTCCATGCAGAGCACACCCGCCGGTGGCTGCAAACCACTTACGACGAATTTCTGAAAGGCACCGCTCATGGGGTAGCGGTCCGGAGCGACGGCCGGCTCGAACTTGCTCCGAAATTCACTTTGCTTGCGGATGCGGATGCGTCGTACCTCTGGTCGCTTCGCGTGGACCCCAAAGGCGCGCTCTACGCAGCCGGCGGCTCTCCCGCGAAAGTTTTTCGCTTCGATAGTGGAGGCAAACCGACCACCGTCTTTGAGTCCACTGATCTCGTCGCTCAATCGATCGCCTTCGATGCAAAAGGCATGCTGTATGTGGCGACTTCTCCGGATGGAAAGGTCTATCGCGTTTCTGCGAGCGGCGAAAAGTCCGTGTTCTTCGAGCCAAAGACTAAATATATCTGGGATATCGCTTTCGGCGCGGATGGCGTCCTGTACGTCGCCACGGGAGATAAAGGGCAGATATTCGCAGTGACGCCGGATGGCAAGAGCCAGCTGTGGTACTCGAGCGACGAAGCACACATCCGCGTGCTCGCTTTCGATGCGAGCAAAAATCTTCTCGCCGGGACGGAGCCCAACGGCCGCGTACTGCGAATCTCTCGTCCCGATGGCAAATCCCCGAGCAGAGAGAAGGAGTCATCGGCCGCCACCGCTGAAGGGTTCGTCCTTTACGAAACCTCCAAGCGCGAAGTGACTTCTCTCGCCGTCGCACCGGATGGCGCGATTTACGTTGCGGCCATCGGCGAAAAACAACGCACTATTTCCACGCCTTCCACGACGATTGTCACATCGCCGCAGGGAACCACGACGTTTACGAGCAGCCCTGGCGGCGTGACCGGTACGGTTTCTGGGCAGATCCAGCCGTCCACTCCGTTCGTCGCGTTTCCGCCCGTACTTTCCAGCAGCATCTACCGTTTGTCGCCCGAAGGTGCGCCGGATGAGCTCTGGACTTCGCGCGACGATGTCGTTTACTCGCTGGGATTTGCTTCCGACGGCCGGGTTTTAGTAGGCACGGGAAACAGCGGTTCATTGCTGGCGATTGACGGCCACGGCGTTTTCGCGCAACTCGCCAAAGCCGGATCAGCGCAGATCACTGGGATCGCGCGCAACACTTCGGGCAAAGTTTTTTTGTGCACGGCGAATCCGGGAAAGGTTTTCTCTGTCGGGCCGGAGTATGAACCTGAAGGCACGTTCGAATCGCGCTCGTTTGACGCGCAACTCTTCTCGCAGTGGGGGCGCCTGGATTGGTGGGGGCCACCACCGGCAGCTGCGGGCGGCGCAAAATCCGGGAGCCCATCGAGCGGCGAACCGCGCCTCGAATTTTTCGTACGCTCCGGCAATACGGAAGATCCCGGCAAAGAGTGGTCGCGCTGGTTTGGTCCTTATTCGAAACCCGGAAGCTCCGTCGAAGCTCCGCCAGCTAGATTCTTCCAGTGGAAAGCCGTTATTCACGATGGGCGCCCCGGCGATGGCATCAATTGGGTGAGCCTCGCCTATCTGCCGCGCAACGTCGCTCCGGTCATTGATGCAATCGTCTTGCAGGAGCCGGGTGTCCGCGCGCAGGGCAATACCATCCTCTCGACGGGACAAGCGCCGAGTGTTGCGCTGAAAATTCCGCCGACGCCAAATACTCCCAACGTTTTCATCGCTCAGACCACGACCCCTTCAAAATTCGAGCAGCCTCCGCAAGGCTTCCGCGAAAAAGGTTATCAGTCCGTTTTGTGGGGCGCGCACGACGACAACGACGACGACCTTCACTACGCGGTCTACTATCGCGGCGAAAACGAACGCGAATGGAAATTGTTGAAGGACAGGCTCGATCAAAAATTTTATTCCTGGGATACCACCACACTCCCCGATGGCGCCTACTATCTGAAAATCGTGGCCACTGATGCACCTTCGAATCCCCCGGCGCTGGCCCTGAAAACCGAGCGCGAAAGCGAACGATTCGAGGTGGACAACACGCCACCGGTGATCGAGCATCTCGAAGCGACGCCGTCCGCAAGTCGTGGAAGTAGCCCTGCCGTCTCGTCGATCATCGTGAAGTTCACTGCGCGCGACTCCACCAGCAGCATCGACCGCGCACAATACAGCGTGGATGGCGGCGAATGGACTCTGCTGGGTCCAACATGGAATGTCAGTGATTCCCCCGCGGAAAATTATGAATTCGTGCTGAGCGGCCTCCTTCCAGGCGAACATACAATCGCGGTGCGGGCGTACGACCGATTCGAAAACGTAGGCAGCGCGAAAGCTACGATAGGTGGATCGGCCGCGAAGCCGTAGGCCATTTCCCTTCGCGCTGAACTTAAACGTATGTTGCTCCAAGTCTGGAGCATCCACTAGACTTGCAGCCTCCCTCGACTTCCCGGGCGTCCGTCTCAGGAGGCTGAAATGATCTCTGGCGCTCATGTAATCGTCTACACGAAGGACGCGGAGGCCGACCGCGCCTTTTTCCGCAATGTTCTCGGCTTCCAGTCCGTAGATGCCGGGCACGGCTGGCTCATTTTTGCGCTGCCGCCAGGCGAGGCCGCGTTCCATCCCTCCGAAAAAAAATGGCCCGCATGAACTCTATTTCCTGTGCGACAACCTGAAATCTGAAATGGCAGCGCTCGTTAAGAAGGGCGTGACCTGCTCCGAGGTTCACGAAGAAAGATGGGGCTCTATCACGCGTTTGCAGCTTCCTGGCGGTGGCGAAATCGGACTTTACCAACCAAAGCATCCCACCGCGCTGGGGTTAACTTCGAAACCGAAAAGCCGGCCAACGAAGCGCCGCAAGAAATAGCGAGCACCGCGGAAGCAAACCACAAATACAGTAGGGGGCAAATTTGCGGGCTTAGTTGAGTGGAAAACGACGGAATTCGGTCCGTACGAATAGCTACGATGCCCAGCGATCGCGTGCTGGGCCGGAAGAGAATCTCACAATCTCAGCCCCAAACCCGATGCGGCCGTCGGCATAAGCCTCATTCTTCACATGGACGACGCGGGCGGTGCAATGCAACTCCTCGGATTGGTTCCCTGTCACTTCGCCAGGCATCCGCAGGGTAACCTCGATGGGCATCCCTACCTGGAGGGGGGCCGACGAGGCGAAGTAGAACCCACCCCGGGAGATATTAAGGGCTTCGGTGAAATGTTCGCTCTTGTCCGCAGCCACGCCGGTCGACCGGAATCGCAGCGGGGTGCGTAGATTGTGACGGGTAAGTTGTCTGCGCTCTGCAGCTTGCATAGTGTCCTCCTCTCGGCAAGGGAGGTAAAAACGCGGCCCTCGCGCCAGGGAGAAGGGGTATTTCAGCGTAGCAGACCTGCCAGAAGGGTCAAGCATCAATCCTAAGTACTAGGGGTACTCCCGGGTCACTTTTCGCATACCTGAGAGAAGTTCTTAAATCCGGCTGATTGA
>CAVVMU010000015.1:0-291873 GCA_963749435.1 uncultured Acidobacteriota bacterium
CCACATGAGGAAAAATCCCCGGAGGATTTTAAGTCCTCAGCGTCTGCCATTCCGCCACCCGGGCAGGGCAGCACTAGAAAAGTAGCATGTATGGAGAGCGCGCTCAATGCTTGGGCGTAGGGCGTGGCCTCAGCGGATGCAACAGGATTTCTTACTCCCCTCTCGAAAAGTGGCTCCGTGTGAATGGTTTGTAACTTGATTGACATCGCGAAAGTGGCACGGTAATTTTTCATGCTCCCAGCGGCGGCCCACCGGCATCTAAAAAATGATGGGCGCGAGAATCCGGAGGTTCTGAGAAGGCCTTATTGGGCCAGACGAGCGCCTGATTTTGTTTTGTCGTAGACTCTTTTCATCCGTTGAGTGACGCGGTGCGTAGTAACCGAACGAGCTGTCTGCGGGACCCTCCCTGCCCGCCACAGGAGCCAAAGTGAGCCAGCCGAAGAGTCAGCTAGACATGGATCAGCTGAGCATCAATACGATACGCACACTGGCGATCGACGCCGTGCAACAGGCAAATTCGGGCCACCCCGGCGCGCCGATGGGGTTGGCGCCAGTGGCTTATGAACTTTGGCAGAACTATCTGCGCTACGATCCCGCCGATCCCACGTGGCCCAATCGCGACCGCTTCGTTTTGTCCGCCGGCCACGCTTCGATGCTCCTTTACGCGACGCTGCACCTTGCGGGCGTAAAAGAGGCTACGAAAGACGGCAAGATTTTGGATTCACTTGCCGTTTCGATGGACGAGATCAAGCGTTTCCGGCAAATCGGAAGCAAGACACCGGGGCATCCGGAATCGCACATCACCACGGGCGTGGAGACGACCACAGGCCCGCTGGGGCAAGGCGCTGGGAACAGCGTGGGAATGGCGATTGCGAGCAAGTGGCTCGGCGCCAATTTCAATAAGCCTGGATTCGACATATTTGACTTCAACGTGTACGCGATTTGCGGAGACGGCGACTTGATGGAGGGCGTGGCGAGCGAAGCGGCTTCGCTGGCGGGGCATCTGAAGCTATCGAACCTCTGCTGGATTTACGACAACAACCACGTGACGCTCGACGGGCCAGCGGATTGGTCGTTCAACGAAGATGTGATGACGCGTTTTCTGGGCTACGGATGGAATGTGACGCGGATCGCCGATGCGAACGACCTGAGCATGCTGGCGCGGGGCTACGACACGTTCTTGAAAACGAAGGATCGGCCGACGCTGGTGGTGGTTGACAGCCACATCGGCTACGGCTCGCCACACAAGCAGGACACGTACGAGGCGCACGGCGAACCGCTCGGCGAGGCGGAGGCCAAGCTGGCTAAGAAAAATTACGGGTGGCCGGAGGATGCCAAGTTCCTGGTGCCCGATGGCGTCTACGATCAATTCAAAAACGGCGTAGGTAAGCGGGGCGCGGAAGCCCATGCGGCGTGGAATGCGAAATTCGCGGAGTATAAAAAACAATTTCCGCAGCTTGCCGATCAGTTGAACCGTATGTTGAGTGGACAACTCCCCGACGGGTGGGACAAGAACTTGCCGTCCTTCCCTGCCGATCCGAAGGGCATGGCAACGCGCGACAGCTCGGGAAAGACGCTGAATGTGCTAGCAGTGAATATTCCGTGGCTCCTGGGCGGCTCGGCGGACTTGGCCAAATCCAACAAAACGAATCTGACGTTTGAAGGCGCGGGGGATTTTTTCCCGGATGCGTATCACGGCCGGAATATCCATTTTGGTGTGCGGGAACACGCCATGGGGGCCATTGTCAACGGTATGACGCTTTCGAAGTTGCGAGCGTTCAGCGCGACTTTCTTCAATTTCAGCGACTACATGCGGCCAAGTATGCGCCTGGGCGCATTGATGGAAATTCCGGCGATTTATATTTTCACGCACGACTCGATCGGCGTCGGAGAAGACGGGCCAACGCACCAACCGATCGAGCAGCTCGCGGCCTATCGCGCGATGCCGAATATGCTCGTGTTCCGCCCAGGTGACGCCAATGAAGTTGTGGAAGCGTACAAAGTGGCGATTCAACACACGCACGGCCCGTCGACGCTCGTTTTCACGCGACAGGCGATGCCGACTTTCGATCGAACGAAGTATGCTCCCGCTTCTGGCGTGGCTAAGGGAGCGTATGTACTCGTGGATTCTGCCAGCGGAAAGCCGGATGTCATTTTGCTGGCGAGCGGAAGCGAAGTTGGACTTTGCGCCGCGGCGTACGAGAAATTGACCGCGGAGGGCGTGAAAGCCCGTGTTGTGAGCATGCCGAGTTGGGAACTTTTCGAAAAACAGGACGCCGCGTATAAGGAAAGCGTTTTGCCCGCCGCGGTAACGGCGCGCGTTTCGGTGGAAATGGAATCCGTCTTCGGGTGGGACCGCTACACCGGACCGAAGGGGAAAATTATCGGGATGCGATCGTTCGGCGCATCCGCCCCGCTGAAGGATTTGCTCAAGAAATTCGGATTCGAACTCGAAAACGTCATCGCCGCAGCTAGAGAAGTCTTGGGAAAGTGAGCCACGCATGAAAGTTGTGATTGGTTCCGACCACGCCGGCTATCAACTCAAGAACGCCATGGGCGACCTGCTACGGTCGATGGGGAATGAGGTCCTCGACATCGGGGCCTTCAATGAGAATCCGTCCGACTATCCCGATTTCGCGGAGGCGGTGGGACGCGCGGTACTCGATGGCAGAGCCGAGCGAGGCGTGTTGGTGTGTGGAAGCGGAGTCGGCGCCAGTGTTGCGGTCAACAAGTTGCCGGGAATCCGCGGCGGGATGTGCCACGACACGTACTCCGCGCATCAAGGTGTCGAGCACGACGATATCAACGTTCTCGTGCTGGGTTCGCGCGTCATTGGAGTGGCGCTGGCGCAAGATCTGGTAAGGACATTCCTGGGCGCGAAATTCTCGAACGAGGAGCGGCATGTGCGCCGCCTCGGCAAAGTGAAAGCCCTGGAAACGAAGTACTGCAAGGGCGCGTAAACCCAGGCCGGTAGTGGCCAATGGATAAGTGACGGGCGTAGCTGTACCCGCAGGAGTACAATAGTCATACGGATAAAGGGTTTCCAACGCTAGAGGAGAACGATCATGACAACGACCACTACAATCCCAAATATCACAACAGCACAAGGCGCCAATCCCCTGAAAGCGCTGCTAGGCTACGGCCAATCCCCCTGGATGGATTACATTCGCCGAGACCTGCTCACCGGCGGCGGCTTGAAAAAATACATCGATAACGATGGGCTGCGCGGTATGACTTCCAATCCCGCCATTTTTGAGAAGGCGATCACCGGGAGCAATGTCTACTCGGACATTCTCAATTCGCCCGAGGCAAAGAAGCTCGACGCAAAAGGCCTTTTCGAAAAGATAGCGATTCGCGACGTGCAGGACGCATGCGACATTTTCAAATCCGTGTACGCCGAATCGAAGCGGCGCGACGGGTACGTCAGCCTGGAAGTGTCCCCGTATCTTGCAAACGACACCAAAGGCACCATTGAGGAAGCGCGGCGGCTTTGGAAATCCGTCGATCGCCCCAATGTGATGATCAAGGTCCCTGCCACGCCTGAGGGGATTCCCGCCATTCGCCAACTGCTTGAAGACGGCCTAAACATCAATATCACGCTGCTTTTCGCTCAGTCCGCTTACGAGCAAGTGGCCGAGGCATTTCTGGCCGCGCTTGAAGCTCGCGCCGCGAAGGGGCAGGACATCGGCCAGATCGCCAGCGTAGCCAGCTTCTTCGTCAGCCGTATCGATTCGCTGATCGACGGCAAAATCGACGAAAAGTTGAAGAGCGCGACCGACCCGGCGCAAAAGGCGCTGCTCGAGAGCCTCCACGGCAAGATCGCCATTGCCAACGCCAAGCTTACCTACAAGAAGTATCAGGAACTTTTTGGCGGATCCCGTTGGAATGCCCTGGCCACCAAAGGTGCGCAGACTCAACGGCTGCTCTGGGCCAGCACGAGCACGAAGAATCCCAAATATCGCGACGTGATTTACGTCGAAGAACTGATTGGCGCCGACACGGTGGACACGATTCCTCCGGCAACTTTCGATGCCTTCCGCGACCACGGCAAACTCCGCAACAGCCTGACGGACGATCTCGGCGCAGCGCGCACGGCCATGGATAACCTCGCCAAGGCAGGCATCTCCATGAAGGAAGTTACCGAAAAACTCCTGGTGGACGGCGTCAAACTCTTCGCAGATGCGTTCAAGCAGCTTCTGGACGCCACGGGGAAAAGCGCAGGGGTGCATGCGTGAGCGTAAATCGCCAGACTTATACCCTCCCCGAAAAGCTGGCAAAAGACGTAGATGCTTCGCTGCAGGATTGGAAGAAGAACGGCAAGGTTAAGCGCTTGTGGCAAAAAGATGCCGCGCTCTGGACTGGCGCGGATGAAGACAAGTGGCTCGGTTGGCTGGATATTACCGAACAGCAGATCGAGGCCGTGGACGCGCTGAAAGACATCGCCGCAGACATTAAAAAGGCGGGCTATAGAAACGCTCTGCTGCTCGGAATGGGCGGCTCCAGCCTTTGCCCCGAAGTTCTCCGCATGACGTTCGGCAAACTCTCCGGCTATCCCGAACTTCACGTATTGGATTCCACCGACCCCGCACAAATCAAAGCGGTTGAAGAAAAAGTAGACCTCAATAGCACGGTCTGCATCGTCTCGAGCAAATCGGGAAGCACTCTCGAACCCAACATTTACAAACAATACTTTTTCGATCGCGTGAGAGCGAAAGTCGGGGAAAAAGAAGTTGGCAACCGGTTCATCGCTATCACAGATCCCGGCTCGAAGATGCAGCGCGTCGCCGAGAAGGACAAGTTTCGCAAGATCTTCATGGGTGTGCCGAGCATCGGAGGCCGCTACTCGGCTCTCTCCAATTTCGGCATGGTGCCCGGCGCTGTGATGGGCATCGATATTCCCAAGTTTCTGAAAAACACCAAGCAAATGGTCGATGCCTGTGGCGAAGCTACGGACGCCACTACAAATCCCGGGGTCATCCTGGGAACGATTATGGGTATCGCCGCGAATCAGGGCCGCGACAAGCTGACGATTGTCACTTCGCCGGGAATTTATGATCTCGGCGCATGGCTTGAACAGTTGCTTGCCGAATCCACCGGAAAGTCCGGCACAGGCATTATCCCTGTGGACCGCGAACAACTCGCCCAACCGGATATCTACGGAAGCGACCGCGTGTTCGCCTACCTACGGCTCGAATCCGAAACGGACAAAGGGCAATCTTCCGCTGTCGATGCCCTCGCAAAGGCCGGGCACCCCGTCATTCGCATTGTGCTTCCCGACATCTACAATCTTGGCCAGGAGTTTTTCCGCTGGGAAATCGCCACGGCAGTGGCCGGTTCTCTCATCGGCATCAATGCGTTCAACCAGCCCGATGTTGAGGCCAGCAAAACCGAAACGCGCAAGCTGACTTCCGAATACGAATCGACGGGCAAGCTGCCGCCGGAAACTCCCTTTTTCACAGGGGACGGCGCGAAGCTTTACGCCGACCTGAAAAATGCCGCCGAACTAAAGGGCGGCGGCAATCTAACCGGCTTTTTGAAAAAACATCTCGCACGCATTGGCGTCGGCGATTATTTTGGCGTTCTGGGCTACATCACCATGAACGAAGCGCATGAAGAGGCGCTGCAAGCCATCCGCCTGGCCGTGCGCGACAACAAGAAAGTCGCCACCGTGCTCGGCTTTGGCCCGCGCTTTCTGCACTCCACGGGACAAGCCTACAAGGGCGGACCGAACTCCGGCGTTTTTCTACAGATCACGTGCGACGATGCGGTCGATATTCTCGTTCCGGGGCAGAAGTACACCTTTGGAGTGGTGAAAGCGGCTCAGGCACGCGGCGACTTTGCTGTGCTCGCCGAGCGAGGGCGGCGCGCGTTGCGTGTCCATCTCGGAAAAGACGTGGCCGCAGGGCTGGCGACACTCGCTAACGCCATCAATCAGGCTCTCGCATAAAACAATTTGCAAAACAAATAGAGCAAGTAAGTTCTTCAAAACAAAGGCACAGGAGCAATCGCGATGCAACTTGGCATGATCGGTCTGGGGAGAATGGGAGCCAACATGGTGCGGCGCTTACAGAAAAACGGCCACACGTGCGTCGTGTACGACCGCAGCGCGGACTCCGTGAAGCTGCTTGCCGGGGAAGGCGCGACGGGCGCCAGCTCGCTCGACGATTTCATCAATAAACTGCAAAAGCCGCGCGCTATCTGGCTGATGGTTCCAGCGGCAGTCGTCGATGCGACGCTCCACGAGCTAACCAGCAAGCTCGATGCTGGCGACATCGTCATCGACGGCGGCAACTCCTACTACATCGACGATATTCGCCGCGCCAAAGAGCTTTCCGCGAAAGGTCTTCATTACTGCGACGTCGGCACCAGCGGCGGAGTCTGGGGCTTGGAGCGGGGCTACTGTCAGATGATTGGCGGCGAAAACGATATCGTCAAGCACCTCGACCCGATCTTCAAAACGCTCGCCCCTGGCCGCGGCAACGCGGATCGCACGCCTGGCCGCGAAGAAGTTGGCGGCACTGCCGAAGAAGGCTATCTCCACTGCGGACCCTCGGGCGCCGGGCATTTCGTGAAGATGGTCCACAACGGCATCGAATACGGCCTGATGGCCGCCTACGCGGAAGGGCTCAATATCCTGAAGCATGCCAACGCGGGAAAAGCTCACCGCGAAGTCGACGCGGAAACGACACCACTCCGCAATCCCGAGCACTATCAATACGATTTCAATCTCGCGGACGTAACGGAAGTCTGGCGCCGTGGCAGCGTGGTTGCCTCCTGGCTGCTGGACCTGACGGCCATATCTCTTTTGGAGCAACCCACGCTCGAACGCTTCTCCGGCCGCGTCTCCGATTCCGGCGAAGGCCGCTGGACCATCCTCGCAGCCATCGAATCGACAGCACCCGCGCCCGTCCTCACGGCATCTCTATTCCAGCGGTTCACTTCCCGCGGCGAAGATGATTTCGCCGCCAAGGTGCTGTCCGCCATGCGGTTTCAGTTCGGCGGCCACATCGAGAAGAAGTCTGGCCACTAATTTCTTCGCCGGCGTGTTAGCCGCTTAAGACAGGACGATTTGAATGAATACCAATCACACCGACGTGAGCGCCACGGGCTCCCCTTGCGTGATGGTGATTTTTGGCGCCAGCGGCGACCTCACCAAGCGCAAGCTCATCCCTGCGCTAATCAACCTCAAGCAGGAAGGTCTTCTTTCCGAGCAATTCGCCATCGTCGGATTCGCATTCGATCAAATGAACACAGATTCTTTCCGCTCGATGCTCGATGCCGAGATCGCTAAATTCGAAGAGCATCCCGTGGATCCGCAGCTGTGGAAATGGTTTCTCGATCGCATCTACTACGTCCAGGGCGACTTCAAGGATCCCGCTGCCTATCAGCGCCTGAAAGATCAGATTGTCGAAGCGGACAAAAAGCACGGCACACAGGGCAATCTCTTCCACTACCTCGCCGTCTCCTTTAATTTTTTCTCTCTAATCGTTCAGAAGCTCGGTGAAATCGGCCTGACCAAAGAAGAAAACGGCAAGTGGACCCGCGTTATCGTGGAAAAGCCTTTCGGCCATGATCTGCCATCCGCGAAGCAATTGAACAAGGAATTGAAAGAAATCCTCACCGAAAAGCAGATTTTCCGCATCGACCACTACCTCGGCAAAGAAACCGTTCAGAACCTGATGGTCTTCCGGTTTGCCAACAGCATGATCGAGCCGCTCTGGAACCGCACGTATATCGATCACGTGCAAATCACGGCCGCGGAATCCGTCGGCGTCGAACATCGCGGCGGCTTCTATGAAACCGCAGGTGCGCTCAAGGACATGGTGCCTAATCACCTGTTCCAGTTGCTCACACTCACCGCGATGGAACCTCCGATCTCCTTCGAAGCCGACGCTGTCCGCGACAAGCAAGCCGAGATTCTTCACGCGCTGCAAGTACCTTCTCCCGAAGATGTTCTTCACTGCATGGTTCGCGGGCAATATGGTGAAGGCATGGAAGGCGGCGAAAAAGTCGCTGCCTATCGCAATGAACCCAACGTGGCGGCGGATTCGAATACCGAGACCTTCGTCGCCCTAAAACTAAAAATCGATAACTGGCGCTGGGCCGACGTGCCGTTTTATCTGCGTACTGGAAAGCGTCTTGCCAAGCGCGTCACGGAAATCGCCATCCAATTTCGTCGCACGCCTTTCATGCTGTTTCGTAAGACGCCCATCAAGGATCCACGCACGAACCGGCTGGTGGTTCACATCCAGCCCGACGAAGGAATTTCGTGGCGCTTTGCCGCGAAAGTTCCGGGTTCGGTCATGAAGCTGGGGCTCGTTAATATGGATTTCGACTACGCCCGGGATTTTGGAACGTCGCACAGCACGGGCTATGAGCGACTGCTTTATGACTGCATGATGGGCGATGCGACACTCTTTCAGCGCGCGGATATGGTCGAAGCGGGGTGGGCGGCCATCGAGCCGGTCATCGATGTTTGGAAGGCACTTCCCGCGCGTGGTTTTCCTAATTATGCGGCGGGCACCTGGGGGCCGAAAGAAGCTGATGAACTTATGGAGCGCGATGGCCGCGCATGGCGAAGGATCGGCGACGAAGAGGACGAGACCACGAGTTCCGCCACCGCGACAGAGAACCTGAAGGGCGCGGGAGCGATGAGCAAGTAGCGCGGAATCGTATGATCGACTACCAATCCAACGCCGAGGTGCGAGTCTTACCGGATGGACCGGCCATCGCAAAGCTCTGCGCGCAAAAATTTGTAGAGATCGCCGCTGCCGCCGTAAAGGAAAAGGGCTCGTTCGACGTGGTTTTGGCCGGCGGTTCCACACCGAAGATACTGTACAGCCTCCTCGTCGAGGATCCTGCTCTCCGCTCGCGTGTCCCCTGGGACAAAATGCACACATTCTTCGGCGACGAGCGCCATGTGAAGCCCGACCATCCGGACAGCAATTACCACATGGCTTACGAAATGCTGATTTCCAAATCCCCTCTGAAGCCCGAACAAGTCACGCGCATGAAAGGCGAGTACCCCGAAGCAGAAACCGCCGCCAAGGAATACGATCAGTACCTTCGGACGCATTACAAACTGGCGGAAGGCCAGTTCCCCCGTTTCGACCTGGTTCTCCTCGGCATGGGCAACGAAGGACACACGCTCTCGATCTTTCCCGGCACAAAAGCTCTGCGCGAAAGTCGTCGCATTGCAGTGCATAATTGGGTAGGCAAAGTCCTCATGGACCGCATCACGCTTACCGCGCCGGCCGTCAACAACGCCGCGAACATCATCTTTATGGTGACCGGCGCCGACAAAGCGCCGGCGCTTACTGCGGTTCTCGAACGCTTTTACGAGCCGGATCAGCTGCCGGCTCAATTGATTCAACCCACGAATGGCAGCTTGCATTGGCTGGTGGATTCCGCCGCCGGCAGCATGCTCACTCGGGCAATTCGCGAATAACTTAGGAGACGCACATGGCAACCACGACTAGCGCAGGAAAAATCGAAACGTATCTCGGCGCAAAAGCCGAGTTTTACCTCGGCTACAAAGCACCAAAAATCGCCAAAGAGCGGCTGCATCTGCCCGGTCCCGATTTCATCGACCGCGTTTGGACACTGTCCGACAGGAGCAGCCGCGTCCTCACTAATCTCACGCGCATGTTCCATCACGGCCGCCTCCGCGGCACCGGCTATCTGTCGATTCTTCCCGTCGATCAAGGCATCGAGCACTCCGCCGGCGCCAGCTTCGCGAAAAATCCCGATTATTTCGATGCGGAAAATATCGTCAAGCTCGCCATCGAAGGCGGCTGTAACGCCGTCGCTTCGACGTTCGGCGTGCTCGGTGCCGTCTCGCGAAAATATGCCCACAAAATTCCCTTCATCGTGAAGCTCAACCACAACGAATTGCTCACCTTTCCCAACAAATTCGATCAGATTTTTTTCGGCACGGTGCGCGAAGCCTGGGATATGGGCGCAGCCGCTGTTGGCGCAACCATCTATTTCGGTTCCGATCAGGCCGACCGGCAGATCGTCGAGGTTAGTCGCGCCTTCGCAGAAGCTCACGAACTCGGCATGGCCACCGTTCTATGGTGCTATCTCCGCAACAGCGCTTTCAAAAAAGACAAGGATTACCACGTCTCCGCCGACCTCACCGGACAAGCCAATCATCTCGGTGTCACCATCCAGGCCGACATCATCAAGCAAAAAATGGCCGAGAATAACGGCGGCTATATGGCGCTCAACATGGGCGATTCCAGCTACGGAAAATTCGACAAGCGCATTTACACCGATCTCGCCAGCGATCATCCCATCGACCTCTGCCGCTACCAGGTCGCCAACTGCTTTATGGGCCGCGCCGGCCTGATCAACAGCGGCGGCGCCTCCGGTGCCAACGACTTCGAAGAAGCCGTCACCACGGCGGTCATCAACAAGCGGGCCGGCGGCACCGGTCTGATCTCCGGCCGCAAAGCCTTCCAGCGCCCTATGAGCGAAGGCGTCCAGCTCCTGAACACCATCCAGGAGGTCTACCTCAGCCCCGAAGTCACCGTCGCCTAGCTGTCACGTTCTCACGCGCGGGGCCGCGCAAGCGGCCCTGTATCTGCCGGCTTTAGCCCCGCGCTTTTCTCCGAGCTTTGGCATATTCTTTAATATGTGCCATCTAGGTCTCTCAAAAACGCCGCGCCACCTCTCCCGCGAACGTCTCGCGATGGCGACTCTGCTTCACTGCGGCATTCCAGACAACTTCGCCGCCTCCTTTTCATCTCCTTCGGCTGGCTTCTCGCTCTCCTAATCGGCGCCGGCATCGATGCTCTTCTCTCCATTCGCCACCTCGACCGAGCCTCTCAGGAAGTGAGCCGCCGCTTCACCGCTCACAATCGCGCTCTCGGCACCATCGTAGTTTCCGTCCTTGTCTACGACGACCAAATCGAGCACTTCTTGCTCCAGGATCAACTTCAAGAGTCCGGCCCCGAGCCCTCCGACGTAGCAAACAAAATCGCGGCTGTCCGCTTCGCTTTACTCAGTTTCCCCGTCGACCGGGATCCCGATGAGCAACTCCTCCTCACGGCAATGCAACAGCAGCTCCAGGAAGAAGAAAGCTCCTGCGCCATCGCCCTGGCCTGGCGCTCCGATCTTCGCCGCCAACGCGCCGATAAATTCATTGGCCAGCAGCTTATTCCCTGGCGCACGCGTATCTTTGAACTCTCTTCGCAAGTTTCCTCGCTCAACGAACGAAGACTCGCCCTCGAAAATCTCGCCGTCGCCACTCGTTTTCAAGCGCTGGAATCCCGCCTCATCTGGCTGGTCGCTCTCGCACTAATCGCGGGCGTCCTGATGTCGCTCATCTGCGGCTGGTACATCCTCCGCCTCGAGCGTCAAGCTCGCCAGCGTTATCAGGCGCTCGCCCATAGCCGTCTCGAGCTCGAAGGCCTCTCCGCCCGCCTCGTCGAAGCTCAGGAAGAAGAGCGCCGCTCCATCTCCCGCGAACTTCACGACGAAGTCGGCCAATCCCTCGGTGCGCTCCTCGTCGAGGTCGGCCAGCTCTCGAAGCTCGTCGCACCCGATGACAAAGTCACACAAGCCCAAATCGCGCACATAAAATCCGTCGCCGAAACTGCTGTCAAGTCCATCCGCGACATCGCCCTCCTGCTCCGCCCTCCCATGCTCGACGATCTCGGCCTCATCCCGGCTCTCGAATGGCAAGCCCGCGAAATTTCGCGCCGCAGCGATATGGAAGTAGAAGTTCACTCGCAAAATGTCTCGGAGGATCTAGGCGACGAAACGAAGGTCACCGTCTACCGCCTCGTGCAGGAAGCTCTGAACAACGCCGCTACACACGCCTCCGCCAAGAATGCGAAGGTAACGGTCGCGCAAGTCTCGGACAAAATCACAATCGAAATCACCGATGATGGCCATGGCTTCGACCCGAGGCGTCAGCGCGGCATGGGAATCCTCGGAATGGAAGAGCGTGTCCGTCGCCTCGGCGGCACCTTCACGATCGAATCCGCGCCCGGAAAGGGCGCCACTGTCGAAGCCGAATTGCCCCTCCACCATGCGGATTCGCCACAAGCCGCCCATGATTCAGCAATGAACCTGCCCTGAACCAACCATGAGAAAAATCCGCATCCTCCTCGCCGACGACCACAAGCTCATGCGCAGCGGCCTGCGTCTCCTCGTCGAGCAGCAACCCGACCTCACGGTAGTCGGCGAAGCCAACGACGGCCGCGAAACCGTCGCCCTGGCAAAATCCCTGAAGCCCGACGTCGTCGTGATGGACATCGGCATGCCCAATCTCAACGGCATCGAAGCCGCCCTTCAAGTTACGCAAGCCGATCCCGAGATTGCCGTCGTCATGCTCAGCATGCATTCCGACGAAAGCTATGTCCTCCGCGCTCTCAAAGCCGGCGCCAAAGGCTACCTTCTGAAAGACTCCGCCGAGTCCGACCTCATCAAGGCCGTTCACGCTGTAGCCGAAGGCAAATCTTTCTTCAGCCCCGCCGTCAGTAAAGTTCTGCTCGACGACTACGTCCGCAAACTCAAACGTAGCGGCGCCGAAGACGCTTACGACCTTCTCACTCCGCGCGAGCGCGAAATCCTTCAGCTCGTCGCCGAAGGCAAATCCAACAAAGACGTCGCCAATCTCCTGAATCTCAGCGTTTATACCGTCGAGACTCATCGCTCCAATATCATGGAAAAGCTCAACTTGCGCGGCATTCCCGAACTCATTCTCTTTGCCGTCCGAAGGGGGATCATTTCCTAAGCCCCAGTCCCAACTCCTGCATCAGGCCTCTATCTTTCTTGCCAATCCCCTGGCCATTGTTCGCCCTACCAAGTCGCAGTCTCCAATATCCCTGCTGCCAGGGAGAATCACAGCCCACCCCTATAGCGTCTGATTAAGAGCAACCCAAACAGAAGCAGCCAGCTATCCGTCGGTTGCAGTGACTTGCCTTCGAAACAGGAGAGAAAAATGAATTCAACGAAATCTCTGCTCAAGTCGAGACCTGCAGTTCTCGGCCTGGGCTTTGTACTCGGTGTGGCAGGCTTGGGCCTCGGCCACGCTACGGAAAAAGCACTATCAACCAATCCCCCTGCCACATTAAAACTGGCGGATCCCGGCGAAGGGCCGAGCAAGAGCAGCTACGCTCCACTTGTTAAGGAAGTTCTCCCATCCGTCGTGAACGTTTCTTCCTCGAAAGTCGTCCACAACCGCCGAGAATCTGCGGAAGAAATGCCTATGGATCCCTTGTTCCGCCAGTTCTTCGGACAGGATGGCGACGGTCGGTTCCAGGCTCCTAAAGACTCCCGCGAGAAGGCGCTCGGCTCAGGCGTAATCGTCAGCCCGGAAGGCTATATCCTCACGAACAATCACGTCATCGATGGCGCCACTGACGTCCGCGTCACGCTCTCCGACAAGCGCGAGTTCCAGGCACGCATCGTCGGCGCAGATCCAAAAACTGACGTCGCGATTTTGAAAATTGACGCCAAGAATCTCTCGCCGATTACCATCGGCGATTCCTCTAAAGTACAAGTCGGCGACGTCGCTCTGGCTATCGGCAATCCCTTCGGCGTCGGCCAAACCGTCACCAAGGGCATCATCAGCGCCACAGGCCGCGGCGGTCTCGGCATCGAGGACTACGAAGACTTTCTCCAAACCGATGCTCCCATCAATCCCGGAAATTCCGGCGGCGCGCTCATCAATGACCGCGGCGAACTCGTGGGCATCAACACCGCCATCATCGCTCACGGTTCCGGCGGCAGCCAGGGTATCGGCTTCGCAGTGCCGGCCAATCTAGCCCGCCAGGTTATGGACCAGGTCCTGAAGAACGGTCACGTTACCCGCGCCTATCTTGGCATCTACCCGCAGGACGTAACTCCTGCCATGGCCAAAGCCTTCGGCGAAAAGCAATCCGAAGGAATCGTGGTCGGCGACGTCACTCCCAACAGTCCCGCATCTGAAGCGGGCATAAAGACAGGCGACATCGTTCTCGAGGTCAACGGCAAGCCCGTTACCGACAGCAATCAACTCCGCATGAGCATCTCGATGATGCAGCCAGGCACGGAGCTCAAGCTCAAGACGCTCCGCAACGGCACAGAGCGCGACGCCACCGTAAAGCTAGCCGAAATGCCCACGGAATCCGCAGAGGGCGATTCGAAGGACGACCAGGAAGGTGCCAGCAAAGCTCTGGAAGGCGTGGAAGTCGCTGGCCTCAATGCTCACATCGCCCGTCAGCTCGGCATTCCCGAAACGACCAAGGGCGTCGTTGTCACCAACATTGATCCGTCCAGCAAAATGGCCGACTCCGGTCTACAAAAAGGCGACGTCATCCAGCAAGTCAACCATCAACCCGTTAGCAACGTCTCTGAGTTCCAGAAGGCGATCAGCCAGAGCGGCACCGAACCTCTGCTCCTTGTAAACCGCCAAGGCAGAACTCTCTTCATCGCTGCCTGACTCTAGCTCCATCAGCCAAATATCTCCTTCCGCGTCACGGTGCTGGCCAGAAATGGCCAACACCGTACCGGAAGCGGCGGGCCGATTCCAGAAATTACCGAATACCACCCGCGCATAACATCCATTTGGTTTAGTTCTTGCTAGCAAACAGACCACAATCGCGCACCCAGGAAACATTTTAAAGAATCAAATAATGGAAGGCTTCGAACGATGAGCAACAAGACGAGCAACAAAGAACCGATGACTAGGGTTGAAGAGTTCCGCGAACGCCTCACGCGCGAAGACCTCGAGCGCCGCTGGCAGCTCGAAGCACTCGATCATTTATTCACGGAGTTCGAAGAACACCCCGAGCGCTTCCACAAACTCTGGGTCAAGCCGCTTATCACCGCCGGCGTAAGCCTCGAATCCGCGTTAAACCTGGTAGTCGAAGCCCACTTCCGCCCCAACTAATCTGATCTTCGACTAAGAAGCCGCAGCAGCTAATGTGAGGGCACGACTCGTCGTGCGAACTCTCGCCGGGTTCGCGTGTGCGGGTTTAGAATCCACGGCAAGCACGGTGTGATTAACATTTGCAACCGCGTCCGCCTTCGGAGATTTTGACTTTTCCACAGATTTCCACAGTCTCACCAAATCGTCTCAATCCCGCCAACTCCTTCTAATCTCTCGACTTCCGCCACTCTCATTCGAATCAGCTCCTCGCCATTCGAATAAGCAGACAGTAAACTCAAAACGTTATTGATAATTAGTACAGACCATGCTACCATTCTACATGTTTCCCTCGCACCATCCCCTCCCAGACTCCGATCTCCGACTCCAGTTCCTCCAAATTCCGTCTTCCGCTGGCCTCTGTCAGCGGAGTCTGCCCCGATTGGGTCGGGGCGCCTCTGCTTTCCGCTCACCTTCTTGCTTCCCTCTTTCACTCTTTTGCAGAAAAAGCGAAAAGATAACTCCTCTGTTTTCATATTCTTCCGCACTCTTCAAAAAAGAGTGTTTCAACAACTCCTTTCCAATCAACAACTTTCGCACTCTTTTGCAAAACACCGGGGGTGTGGGTCTATCCTTTTCCTCAGCGCCGGAAATGGACCAGAAACATCCAAGTGCTACCCTTGTCGACGTTCCATTATGGGAATGTCCTTGCGGAAATGGAGGCTTTGAACCGTGTCAAAACGCTTGGAAGGCAAAGTAGCCGGGGTCACCGGCGGCAATCAGGGCATCGGTCTCGGAATCGCACAGCGGTTTATCCAGGAAGGCGCGGCGGTGGCGATCTGTTACCGCGCGGATGCGGCAGGTGCCGAACTTGTGGCCAAGGACCTCCGGAGCGGAGGCGGGAAAGCCGTCGCCATTCAGGCCGATGTCTCGAAACTGGCCGACGGACAGCGATTCATTTCGGAAACGGTTTCGCAGCTCGGCGGCCTGGACATTTTGGTGAATAACGCTGGCGTCGAAAAGCGCGCCAGTTTTTGGGACGTGACCGAAGTCGACTACGATTTCGTGCTGAATGTGAATTTGAAGGGCCTGTTTTTCGTGACGCAGGCTATGGTTCGCTATTTAATGCAGGCCAAACGCCCCGGAAAAATCATCAACCTCAGCTCCGTCCACGAGGAACTTCCCTTCCCGCACTTTTCTTCCTACTGCGCCAGCAAGGGCGGCGTGAAAATGCTTACGCGCAACCTTTCGATCGAGCTGGCTCCCTACAACATCACCATCAACAACATCGCTCCCGGCGCGATCGAAACACCCATCAACAAAAATCTGTTGAATGATCCAGTCAAGCTAAACAGTCTTTTGGAAAATATTCCCCTGCGACGTCTCGGAAAACCGGAAGACGTCGCCTCCATTGCCGCTTTCCTGGCGTCCGATGAATCCAGCTATGTCACGGGAACTACGTTTGTCGTAGATGGCGGTCTGACTTGGAACTACGAAGAGCAGTAGAAGTTCTGCGGATGCGCGGCGACACCTTGGCGGGCACGAACGAACGCGCCGCTTGCAATAATTTGGCGGCGTTCTCGCGAATATCGCCTTTGGCAAATACCGCATTGCCAGCCACAAGAATTTCCGCCCCGGCGCGAACGATGTCGCCGACAGTATCGAGCGCGACGCCGCCGTCGATTTCGATGCGAAATGCCAAGCCGCGGGAATCGCGAATACGCGCAAGCGCTTCCACTTTCTTCAGCGAATTGGGAATAAAATGCTGCGCGCCGAATCCCGGATTCACGGACATGATCAATACGTGATGCACGATATCCAGCACTTCGTCGAGCACGCGCACCGGAGTCGCGGGATTGATGACCACGCCGGGCTTGCAGCCATGCGACTCAATCAGATGGAGCGTGCGATCCAGATGAACGCAAGCCTCTTGATGCACAGAGATCCAGTTCGCACCAGCTTCCGCAAAGGCGGGAATAAATTGATCCGGATTTTCGATCATCAAGTGGCAATCGAAAGTCGCATCTGGAAGGGTTTTGCGCAGCGAAGCAATCACAGGCGGCCCGATAGTGATGTTCGGCACGAAATGCCCGTCCATCACGTCGAGATGCAGGACGGTGCCGCCGCCATCGAGTGCGGCTTTCGCGTCGGCGCCCAATTGCGCAAAGTTGGCGGACAGTATCGAGGGTGCTAGATCAATGACCATGGTCAAAGCAGCTCTCCTCCCCTATCGCACGAAATTAGAGTATACGCGACGGACGCGAGTTGCGTCCGCAAAACTGGCCGTTTGCTGCTCGTCGCGCGCAATAGCACCTCATTTTGTATCGAGCACGGAAATGGTACGGCGTTCGGTGCTGCTCTGTCGCGCCAGTTCGAGCAAGCGCATCACGTCGAGCGCCCACTCGGGAGTCACAGCCAGCTTCGCTTTGCCGAGAATGGCATCGCGCAGGTTGGCATAGAAATCGCGGTAGTCGCAGTTCGAGGAGGGAATTCGGCGCTGGGTCATCGCGCCATTTTCGGAAAGGGTTAGCAGGCCCCAGTTTTCTTCCGGCTCCGCGCCCCACGCCGTATCCGTGGGAATGTAACCGCGCCGCAGATTACTTTCTTGGGGATCAACGGTGAGTTTGACGAACGCGCCCTGCGTTCCATGAAGAGTGAAGCGAGGACGCGTCGCGGCAGCCAGGATGGAAGAGCGTAAATCGGCGCGCAGGCCGCGGGGATAGTGAAATGCGAGGTCGAACGCATCATCGGCAACGGCGCCTTCGCGCTCCATGCGAATGTCCGCCGTCAGCGCTTGGGGCATGCCGAAAAGTAAAAGCGCCTGGTCGATGAGGTGCGGCGCAATATCGAAAAAGATTCCTGTGCCGGGTCCGGAGCGTTCGCGCCACGCGCCCGGACGAAGCTGCGGACGATAGCGATCGTAATTTGATTCAAAGCGCACGATGCGTCCCAGAGCGCCACTGGCAACGAGTTGCACGATAGCTTGAAAATCGCCATCGTACCGGCGGTTCTGGTACACGGTAAGCACACGGCCCTGTTGTTTTGCGAATTGAACGAGTTCGACCGCTTCTTCGAGAGTTGTTGTGAACGGCTTGTCGACAAGCACATCGCGCCCGACAGCGAGACACCGTTGGGCAAGCGAAAAATGCGAATCATTCGGCGTGGCGATGACGACGAGGCGGATTTCTTGAATAGCCAGAAGTTCCTCGAGCGTGCGTACGATGCGCACATCAGGATATTGCGCGGCGGCTTCGTTGCCACTGCGCTGCAGAATCGCGGCCAGCCGCAGTCCGGGGACGGCGCGAATCACCGGCGCGTGAAAGGAACGTCCGGCGAGTCCAAATCCGATGAGACCAACATCGATCATTGCGGCATCCAAGAAGGGATTGTTACCGCCTTCAAGAGAAGTTCACAAACCAAGCCAAAAGGCGTTTCATACTATCGCATCGAGCAAAGGGAACGGCCAGATTTTCAAGTGGGAAGGACGCTCTCGGACATTTCTGAAGAGCAAGTTTTGAGATTTGAAGAATTACATCTTAAGAAAGCGAATCGCGCACTTCCAAAACGCCGGGTTGCTCATGGAACGGCACTCCTGCAAAATGGTTGCTAACTCGTGACCACCCAATCCCTAGCCATCAACGCCGCAGCCCGCCAGCGCTATTTGTTGATGCTGCTTTTCGCTGGTTTCGTCCTGACGGGCGTGGAGATCACGCTCACCGGACCGATGATGCCGCTTTTCATTTCGCGTTGGTCGCTCAACGATTCGCGCGCCGGCCTTCTTCTGGCAATCGAGTTTTCCGGATCGCTCGCAGGAGTGTGGTTATCCAGCCTAGTGACACATCACCTGGGCACGCGCACTTCTCTGGTCCTGGGCTACCTGTTGGTCGGCATTGGTCTAGCAACCGTAAACACTTCGTCGATCGCGGTCGTCGTTCTCGCGTTGGGAGCTCTGGGAATCGGCTACGGTCTGGTCGTGCCTCCAACGAATCTCGCGGTGGCAGAAATCGGCGGCGCGAAAAGCGCTTCGCTCGTCAGCCTGGTGAATTTCGCGTGGGGCGCTGGTGCCGTTTCTTGTTCCCCGCTGGTTTTGCTTGCGCTAAAGAACGGACTTCTCCCTGCATTTCTTTTCGTCGCAGCGGGGTGCGGCGTGCTGCTGGCATTCTCGTTTTTATTTGCAACATTTCCCGCAGGAAAGCACCACGCTGCCGACAACTCCGTTTCACCCAAGCCGGCGATTGACCTGGGCTTGGTGACCACTGTCACGCTTGCCGCGTTGTTTTTCTTGTACGTGAGTGTGGAAGTGAGTCTCGGTAGCTGGTCCGCTGCGTATGCAAAACGTCTGCCGGGCGGTGGAAACAGTCTCTCGACCATTGCGCCGATGTTTTTCTACGGAGGGCTTCTGGCAGGCCGTGCTTCCGCGCCGCTGGTTCTGGCGCGTGTGCGCGAATTCCGTTTAGTCGTTACGGCGCTGCTGGTCGTCATTGCCGGGACCACCGTTTTCGTTTTGGCGCCCACGCAAAAAATCGCCTTTACAAGCGCGGTGGTCGGTGGCCTAGGCTGCGCAGCCGTTTTCCCCATTTTCGTTACGTGGCTGTCGCGTTGGTACGGAGCGAGGGCCGTAAAGCTCGGCAGTGTTATGTTCTCGATGTCCTCGATCGGATCCGCTGTGGGTCCGTGGCTCGTGGGACTCGTTTCCGCGCATGCAGGCAGCTTGAGGATTGGTTTACTTGTGCCGCTAGCTTCAGCGGTCGTGATGGTTTTTCTGCTGCTCCTCGTGCGCCGCCAAGCGGCTGCCTGAGGTATCCTCTCTTTGTGCAAACGACGGCGCAGCGCTCGCCCACGACGGGGCTTCTTCTCGGACTGATCATTACTCTTGCCGCCGTGGTGGCGTATTCCTTTTACATTACCGTGCAGCTTTCCGGCTTGCGCAAGTTGCAGAGCGAAATGGTCGACAGGAATCGCAGAGACTCGCTGCAACTGCTGCGCGTGCAGAACGATTTAAATTCGGTGGGGCTGGCGATGCGCGACATGCTGGACGCTAACCAGCCGTATCCGTTGACGGCGTGGTCGGCGCAATTCGAGCGGATTCGCGAAGACCTCGATGTGGCGCTCCGCCTGGAAGAACAACTGGCAGGAGCAAATCGCACTGCGGAGCAGAGAACTTATCTTAAACAATCTGTGGCGCAATTCTGGGACGCGGTGCATCGCATGTTTGCGCTGGCGGCGATTGGAAAAGATGCGGAAGCTCGCGAGCAGATCCGGTTGACGCTGCAGGCGCGGCAAGAATCGCTGAGCACGGCGGTTTCCCGATTGCTGGTGCAAAACAATGAGGGCGAGGAACAAGCTGCGGCACGCATCGCGGCGATTTATGACGGAGTGCAACGACAGCTCTATTTGTTTTTGGGGGCGACGCTCATTGCGATTGTTCTGACGAGTTTGTATTTGATCCGCTCGAACAGGATTATTTTTGCGAGGCTGGCGGCGCTCTCCGAGCAGCGCAGCGACCTGGCGCAAAAACTGATCTCGACGCAAGAGTCCACGCTGCGGCACATATCGCGCGAACTGCATGATGAATTCGGGCAGGTGTTGACGGCGATTGGCTCACTGCTGGGGCGCGCAGGAAACCACTTGCCGCCCGGGTCGAAAGTACGAGGAGAAGTGCAGGAAGTGCGCGAGATTGCGCAATCCACGTTGGATAATATTCGCACCCTTTCGCAGGCGCTGCATCCCGTGTTGCTGGAGGAAGCGGGGCTGGTGAGCACGCTGGACTGGTATATTCCAACGGTAGAGCGGCAGACTGGATTGACGCTGCACTACGAAAAGACAGGGACGGCTTTTCCGCTCGATGGCGGCGCCAGCGTGCATGTGTACCGCGTTTTGCAGGAAGCGCTGAACAATGTGAGCCGGCATTCGGGAGTGAATGAAGTGTGGGTGCGGCTGAAGTTTTTGGCGGATGCGCTGGAACTGGAAGTGGAGGACCATGGAAAAGGAATGGCGCCGGAGAAAAATGGCCGCGGGATTGGATTGGTGGCGATGCGCGAACGCGCGGAAATAATCGGAGGGACGCTGGAGCTTCTGCAACCCTTGGGCGGAGGGACGCTGGTTCGTCTAAAAATCGAGCGACAGAAAGTCGAGAGCCATGGGAGCTAAACTGACAGTTTTGCTGGTGGACGATCATGCGCTGGTGCGGCATGGATTCCGTCGCATCCTGGAAGACGATCCGGAGATCGAAATCGTCGGTGAGGCGAGCAACGGCGAGGAAGCGGTGCGGCTGGCAGGCAAGGAAAAGCCTGCGGTGATCGTGATGGACTGCGCGATGCCTGGGATGAACGGCTTGGAAGCGACGCGAAAGATTCTGGAGGGGCGGCCGGATGCGGCGATTTTGATGTTGAGCATGCATTCGGAGGATACGCTGGTGCGGCAGGCGCTAGACGCCGGGGCGCGCGGATATATTTTAAAGAACGCGGTGGACCTTGATTTGGCAAACGCGATCAAGCGCGTCGCGAAGGGAGAAAAAGTTCTGGATCCGCAGGTCGCGCGTCCGGCTGCGCTGAAAGGCGAACGCGAAGGCGGGCTAACACCACGAGAATTGGAAGTCCTGCAACGAATCGTCGCCGGAAAATCGAACAAGGAGATCGCAACGGAGCTGAATTTGAGCGCGAATACCATTTCCGTGCATCGAGCCAATATCATGGACGCGCTGGGAATTCACAAGACGGCAGAGCTTGTTGTGTATGCGATTCGAAACGGACTGGTGAATCTGCCTTGAGGCGGCGGGATTTTCTGTGGAGCGCGTGTGCTGCCGGGATTGGAGCGGCGATTTCTCCGAGGCCCGCTTTTGCGCAAGCAGGCGGCGATCCGGGCTTCCGTCTCACCAACGTAACCGCTTCCGCCGGGATTCAGTTTCAGCACAACAGCGGGGCCTTCGGCGGAAAGTTTTTGCCGGAGACGCTGGGATCGGGTTGCGCATTTCTGGATTACGACCGCGATGGATGGCAGGACATTCTTCTCGTCAATGGGATGGATTGGCCGGGGCATAGTAAACAACGATCGACGCTGAAACTCTACCGAAACAATCGGAACGGGACGTTCAGCGACGTGACACGCGCCGCAGGGCTGGACATCGAGCTTTACGGAATGGGTGTGGCCGTGGGCGATTACAACAATGACGGTTTTCCGGATATTTTCATCAGTTGCGTAGGGCAGAGCCGACTTTTTCGCAACACGGGCAAGGGCACATTCGTCGACGTGACGAAAGCCAGCGGTTTGCAGGGGCGGCAAGGATTCAGCACTTCGGCGCTGTGGTTTGACTACGATCGCGATGGCTTGCTGGATCTATTTGTGTGCAACTACGTGCGCTGGTCGCCGGAGCACGACGTTTTTTGCAGCCTCGATGGAAGGGACAAATCCTATTGCACGCCGGAAGCGTATCGAGGGGACACCTGCTGGCTGTTTCACAATCGCGGCGATGGAACCTTCGAGGATGTAACGGCCGCCAGCGGAATTTTCGACAGTAGCTCGAAATCGCTGGGCGTGGCGATGTTTGATTATGACCAGGATGGCTGGCCGGATTTGCTGGTGGCAAACGACACGCAGCCCAACAAGCTTTACAAGAATTTGCGAAACGGAAAATTCAAAGATGTGGGCGTGGAAGTGGGGCTGGCGTTCAGTACGGAAGGGAAAGCACGAGCTGGGATGGGTGTGGATACGGGGGATTTTGAGAATTCCGGCCGCGCTGGCGTTGCGATCACCAATTTCGACAACGAAATGATCGGGCTCTATCATTCCACGGCGGGAGGAACGGGAACGTACGACGACATCGCCATTGCTTCCGGATTGGGTGCGGCTTCGCGGAGCACCCTCGGATTTGGATGCGCGTTTTTCGACGCCAACCTGGACGGTTGGCTGGACCTGGCGGTGGCGAATGGGCACATCGACGAGACGGTAAGGAGCATTCGCGGGAATGTGGGCTATGCGCAGGCGCCGCAGCTCTTTCTAAATCAGCGCGGCGGAAAATTTCGTGATGTTGCCGCGGAGGTCGGCGGAGGTTTCGCAGCGCCGATCGTGGGGCGCGGACTGGCGTATGGCGATTTCGACCGCGACGGCGATCTGGACTTGCTGATGACGACCAACAATGGACCGGCGTATTTGTACCGGAATGATCAGACGGGCGGAAACCGCAGCATCCGGTTTCAGCTTACCGGAACGAAATCGAATCGCGAGGCGATCGGAGCCACTGTGAAAATTTACTCTGGAGGTCTGACCCAATCCAGAGTAGTGCGCGGCGGCTCGAGTTACTTGTCGCAATCGGAGCTCCCGGTGACATTCGGCGTTGGGAAGAATGAAAAGATTGAACGAGTAACGGTTGATTGGCCGAGCGGGAAGAGCGAAGAGTACAAAGATTTAGCCTCGGGAAGAGCCTACGAAATCGTTGAAAGTAAAGGGGTTACAAAATAAATCGCTTTCTAATCGTTTTGCATTATTGTCAGCTATTTGGGAGTTCGCTATAACACGCCTAACAAGTAGATCGCTTCCCATCCAACCGAGTTTATGGCGACGTGGAGGCACCCCAAAGCACCCGCGGCCGGCCGCCCGCACAGCGCCGGCCGCCTTTATTTGTGGCAGGGCGTTTGCGAGAATGAATCCCTCTTCTTATGACGAAACGCCCACTGGGCGAAATGTGTTTAGAGCTACGATAAATTTGTGGCGAAGTCTTTCGGGAGGCGAGAGCGCATGACCTGGATCAAGACGGTTCGCATGGAAGAAGATGAGAGCGTCAAAAAGGCGATTGAGGAAGAGCGCAAGTTTTATCCAGCGGAATATGCGACACCTGTGCAGGCGGTTTTTGCAGGAGTGGAAGCCAGTATCGTCGGGTCGCACTCGTTATTTCCCGATGTGCTTTTTCATGCGTTCAGCACGTTTGGAGCGTTGATGTCGCCGGACTTGCCGCTGAAGCGGCATCAGCATGAAATGATCGCGACAATGGTTTCGGTGACGAACCGGTGCCACTATTGAATCGAATCCCACGCAGAGTTTCTGCGTCGCGTGACGTTGAATCAGGAGATGGTGGAAGCGCTGAAAAAGGATTACCGCACCGCGCCGATTAGCGAGCAGGACCGCACGATGCTGGACTACGTTGTGAAATTGACTAAGGATGCGACGAAGGTTTGGCCGGAGGATCACGCAAAGTTGCGCGCGGTAGGATTTGATGATCGCGGGATATTGCAGATCACTTTGATCGCATCGTGGTTTAACTACATCAATCGAGTGGCCGATGCACTGGGCGTGGGACGCGATGCGCAGCCGGCCGCGAAATGAATAAAAGGCTGAAGGTCTTCTCAACGCTCACGTGGAGCACTGGCGGCAGCCCGATCAGTGTCTGAAATTTAAACCGTGGTGGCGCGACTTTTGAAGCGCGCTGCGATGCCGTTCTCCTCGAGCCACTTCCCAGTCGCCGTATCCGTTAGATCGTGGCGCAGCAAGGCGCGTAAATCGGATTCGTCATCGACGTCCATCTCCAGGCGCTCGTTTCGACACGCAATGATGCTTGCGCCGGCCTGCTCTGCCTCGCGGCGGTGTTTTGCGAAGCTGTCCGGCCCGAAGTGCGAAGGGAAGAGCGTTGGTGGCGTGCGGAGAATCGCGTTTGTGCCTGTGCCGTCGCGCGACGGGACAAGGATTGCCGCTGGGGCGGCGCATTCCGTCGCCAGCAGATCATCTATATCGTTCGCTTGAACGAGGGGCAGGTCGAGGGGAAGGCGCAGCAGCGCTGTGATTCCGCGCTCGGCGCAGAGGCGCGAGGCAAAATCGACCGAAACGCTTTCCGAAATTTGCTGTTCCTCCCGCAAAACCTCCCACCCATTCTTTGCCGCAATCTCCATCGCAGGCTCATAATTTGTGACCACGGATATTTTGTCCGCGCGCTGCACGCCGCCCACGGCTCGAATGGTGTCCGCCAGCATCGCTTGCGCCAGCCCAAAGCGCTCATCGGGCGTGAGCACAGCAGCGAGGCGCTGTTTTGCGTTGCGAAGGTCTTTGATGGGCAATAGGAGGGCGCGCATCGCGGGTTGCATGGTATCGTTTGCTCTCGTCCGTCTTCCGAGCGTGCGAAAGCTAAGGCCATCGTACCAGAGGAGACCGCCGGGAGTAGTCGCAGAGTCGGTGGCGATCCACCGCGAATCGGCACTCAGAAAATCCACGGGATGGAGCAGAGCGGCGATGAGTCGAAAAATTGGGATTCTTGGCGGGACGGGGCCAGAGGGATCGGGCCTGGCGTACCGCTGGGCGCGCGCGGGCGAAGAGATTGTCATTGGCTCGCGAGATGCGCAGCGCGCGGCGGAAACCGCGGCACAATTGCGGGTGCGTATCGGCGGCTCGGCGAAAATCGAGGCGGCAGATAATGCTACGACTGCAGCGCAATGCGATGTCGTGCTGCTCACGGTTCCTTTTTCCGGTTGTGCGGCGCTATTGAAGCAACTGAAGAGCGTTTGGAAACCCGGAACTGTAGTGATTGATACGACAGTGCCGCTGGCGGCGACGGTTGGCGGCGCTCCGAACAGGATAATCGGCGTATGGCAGGGATCCGCCGCGCAACAGACCAAGGAGTTGCTGCCCGCCAGCGTCAGTTTGGCGGCGGCGTTTCAGAATCTTGGAGCAGAACTTCTGTCGAAGGACGAGGATGTCGATTGCGACATACTTGTCTGTAGCGACGACGAGCGCGCCAAGCAAATCGCTTCAGAGCTGGCTGGAAAAATTCCGGGAGCGCGTGCCGTGAACGGCGGAAAATTGGAAAACGCGCGGATCGTGGAATCGCTGACGGCGCTGCTGATTGGGATAAACATGCGCTATAAGGTGCATAGCGCTGGGATTCGCTTCACGGGATTGCCGGAGCGGAAGTAGCATCAGTCTCGTGCAGAGCGTGCTTCGACTCTCGCTCGCTGAGAAGCACCTCAGCCGGTTAGATCAAAAGAACGCCGGTTGTATCAATAGATTGGGCGCACGATCGGAGGATTTCCGCGCGCGGGTGGGTGGCCGCCCGCCGAGGTCAACGGCGTGAGTTGCAGAGTCATGGCCGGATCACCGAAGAAGATCCAAGTCCGGCGAACGTCATTATCCGTGACGCCAGTCTTCGCTTGAACGATCGCAGCGGCAATTGGCATCGACGGATTTGTCTTGAGAAGTTGCAGGAGCGCCTGGTTCATGGAAGCCTGCGGCGCCTGATTCGTGAATCCAGAGGATGCCCAAACAGCGACAGCGCCGCCATTAGGAGCCAGGAGCAGAGTTTCGGCCAAACTGGTGGAGTAGACGTCGTGGAAGAAGCCGTTGAGGCAATCCATCAAAAGATAGACAGACAACTGATCGCCGTTCGTCAAATTCGCCGCCGAAGAGTTATCGAGAAAATCAGCGAACGACCATTGTTCGACAGAACCGTGACCGGAGTAGTTGACGAGCAGCGGGCCGCTATTTAGCCCCGTGAGAACTTGTTGTGAGACGGCGTTGGGATCCATTCCATCTGCGAAGATCTCCGTCGGTTTCAGCGCGGAGGGAAGATCCGTGGCCGCGAACTTCGTGGCGGTCGTGAAATCCGCGCCGATGTTTTGATCGGCAACGAGCAGCGCCTGCTGGTTCGCGTAACCGCCGCCTGCCAGGCCCTTCTCGTAGTTCACTATCTTGGAGACGACCAGCGCGGCATCCGATGCCGTTCGAACAGGCAGGCGCCCCGTCGCTATCGTTTCGAATCCATTCTGCTTGAAGTCGCTGAACCAATCGTCGGTCGCGGTCTTGAAGGCAGCCGTTTCGATGATGCGCGTTGGCACGAAATCGAAATCGCCCAAGCCAAGATAGTTGCGCGGGTCCAGAGAAGCGTCGCCGACAAGCAGCAAGTATTGCGGCTTGCGGTTCCAAACGGATTCCGCATTCTGCAGGAATGCGCGAATGGCGAACGGGCTGCGTTCGCCGTAGTTGAAGGCGTCGAAAACTTCGTCGATCGTCACAACTTCAACAGATTGGCCGCGCGATTCGTGCATGCGCACCAACGGGCCAAGTGCCGCTTCGAAATCAGGATGCGTGATGATGACCATGTGGCTGCCCGGGCCTCGAGCAGCGAGCGCCGTCGGCTTATGGAAAGCGAGCGCCGACGGGGCCGAAATCTGATCCGCTGAAAAAACGAGAAGCGTGCGGTCTTGTCCAGCGCCAGACGGTAGACCGAGCGTGATGCCGTAGCTCGCGCTCTCCTGGCGAACTGTGCCCGAAAGCTGCTCGATGGCGAGAGGATTGGTGATGTCCAATACTTCTATCTGCGCGTTGCTGAATCCGCTGACGTGCAGTGTGCTTCCACCGGCCGCCGTGGCTTTGAGCCAATTTCCATCGGCTTCATAGGTATGTGGATAGTGCAGGGCAATAGACTGCACAACGCTGACGTCGTTGTCGCCCTGCAGCGCTGTGAGCGTGACGGTGTTGGCGCCTTCCTGCAGCAAACTGCGATCCACGGAAAGTGTCTGCGTGAAGTTTGCGAAATTCGCGAAATCCATCTCACCAATGTTGGCGCCGTTGAAGTAGACGGAAACGCTATGCGCCTGCTGATCGGTGGCCCCTTGCAGAGTTATATCCACCGTAATCGGCATGCTGGAATTCGGATCCACGTGAGATACGGTGAGTTGTTGATCCACCGGCTCGGAGGTCACGGCAGCGCCGAAGAAGTTATCGTTATTTTCCCCGTTCAGCAGCGTCGCAAAATACGTGGTGCGCTGTTGCAGCAGAACGGTAAAGGGGAAGCTCGATGGCTCAGAAGATCCAGAACTGGCCGCGGAAACGGCTGCGATGCGCAAGCCGGGTCGCGAGCCCCGAATCAGCCAGTAAACGCGTGTTCCGGAAAATGGCGTGTCGATGCCTGTTCCGTAGAATTCGATGCTGTCGTTCGGCCCAAGCGGGCCGGATTGGCGGCCGAGAATCAACATCGGTTGCTCGATGCCTTCGGCGTAAAGCTGCAGAAAGCGAGCGTCGGCATTGCCTTCGAGCCCGGCGGCGACAAGCTGAGCCTTCGAGACTTGATACCAGCCTTCGCTTTGAACAGAAATTTTGACGGCTGCATCTCCATCCAGAGAAACGGGGACTTGGCCAGCAGCAGGCGCGGGGATGCCGGGCTGCGGCGTGGTCAGAACTCGCCGACCATTGACGAGGGGCTGCGTTGTGGCGCGGCTGAGTTGCGTCAAGAGAAGCGGCTGCGAAATGGCGCCGGCACTCGGGGTGACAGAAACATCGACCGACACAGGCCCGTGCGGCATGCGCGTCCCGTTCAGATCCACGTCTTCCAGTTCGTACGTCGATTGCGGCGTTCCGCTTGGATCAAACCACTGGTATGTTTTTGCTGCGTGCTGCGGCAATCCGCCGCGAATCAGCAGGGCCGAGCCCGCGATGATCGAAGGATTCAGCCGCTGGCGGCTTGAACCGTCCAAACGGAAAATGTTGAAGCCGAGATTGCGGATCTCTTCGCGCGTCTTCCATTCCAGAAGCACGCCTCCGCCCTGCCGCGGCACGGCGCGGAACGAAGCCAACTGAACGGCCGTCGGCGCGGCAATGGTTGACGTGACGGACGCTGAGTTGTTGGTGAGATTCGGGTCGCCGGTCGTCGCCGAGACGGTCGCGGTGTTGGTCGAAAGCGTCGCGGAGCTAAACGTGTTGGCGTTGACGTTGATCGTGATCAGCACGAGCCCGCCGACGCTTACCGTGCCTAGAGGGCAGTTGACCGTGGTAGTGGCAGACGTGTAGGTGCAGGTGCCCTGCGTCGTGGAGGCAGACAAGTAGGTAACCTGAGCGGGGAGAGGATCATTGACGATGACGCCCAGGGCCGCGGCTGGTCCGTTGTTGGTCACCTGCAAGGTGTACTGCAAATTCGTCCCTTGATCGACAGGGTCGGGGTTGGCCGTTTTAGTGATTGCGACGTCCGCCTGCGTGGGCGAAGCCACAAACACTGTGGTCGCCGCGGAATTATTGCCACAATTCGGATCATTGCCGCCTGACGAGCACGGCGTATTAATGTTCGCGGTGTTCGTGATTGCCGTACCCGGCGTGTCACCCAGGCTCGCTTTCACCACAAGCGGAAAATTAACAGGCGTGCCGGTGTTCACCGCAAGCGAGCTGATGGTGCAAGTGATTGTGCCGCTTGTAGCGCCAACAGCCGGAAGCGTCCCGCAGTTCCATCCACTCGGAACAACAAAGGAAACAAACGACGTGCCCGCCGGAATCGCGTCCGTAAACGTGGCCGTGCCCGAAGCCGCCGGACCATTATTGGTCACGGTCTGGGTATACGTGATGTTGTTTCCACCGGTCACAGGATTCGGTGTCGCGGAACTGGTCACACTCAGATCGGCTTGGCCCGCTGTGGCTACCACATCGGTTGCCGTTGCGCTGTTGTTGTTCGGATTCGGGTCCGTCGTGGTCGAAGACACACTCGCCGTGACCGTGATAGGCGTACCCGCTGGCGTCAACGAGTTCACCGTCAGAACGACGGTAATCGTGTCCGATGCGCCGGAAGCGAGCGTGGCATTCGAACAAGTGAGCGTGCCCGTCACAACCGAGCAACTCCACCCCGCAGAAGGCGATGGCGTCGCAGAGACAAAGGTCGTCGTCGCGGGGATCGCTTCGCTAACTGCGACGGTGCTTGCCGCAGCCGCACCGTTGTTCGTCACCACCACTGTATACGTAATATTGTTCCCCGCGATCACCGGGTTCGGCGTGTTGGTATTGGTGATGGAGAGATCCGCCGTCGTCGATAGCCCCACCGTGGTCTGCACGGTCGCGGAATTATTCAAGAGATTGGGATCACTGTTTCCAGCGGTAACGTTATCGACATCTGTGATCACCGTGCCTACTGCAACGCCCGTATTCACCACCACACCAACCGTGAACGTTGTCGAAGCTGCCTTCGCAACGTCGGGATTGCTGCACGAAATCGTTCCCGTTCCGCCGACGCTCGGTGTCGTGCAGGTCCAGCCAGAGCCACCTGGAAAACTCAAAGATTGAAATGTCGTGTTAGCGGGAATTGCTTCGCTAAACACAGCGTTCACCGCATCATACGGCCCACTATTCGAAACGGTTTGCGTGTAGGTGATAACGTTCCCCGGCCCAGGCCCGGCAAGTACCGGATTCGGCGTGCCCGAATTCGTCACCGCCAAATCAGCGCCCGCGCAATAGGATCCCGACTGCGTTCCCGGCGTCTGCGTGATCGACAAGCCGGGAAGAATCACGCCCGCCTGCCCTGGCGTCGCTCCGTATGCGTCGTTCGCCAGCGTCGTCACTCCAGGGTTTCCGCCGTTGGCGCTGCTTAGCGCGTTAAGCGCCGCGGAAGACAAAATCACGCCGCCTCCGCCGCCCGCACCCGGTCCGTGCCGATTCGCAGGAAATGGCGTACCCGGAGCCTGCTCCGGCCAAGTCGTTCCGCCCGTTCCGCCGTTGGCAATCGCGGTCAGCCCACCGAGCCCGCCGCTCGTGGCGTAAACCAGAATCGTTCCACCCGCGCCGCCTCCGCCGCCGCCATCATTTTCTGTCGCGAGCGCCGTCTGCCCATTCGCAGTGATCTTTCCTGTGCCCGTCACCGCGCCCGCGTGAATAATGACGATGCCGCCGCCCGCGCCGCCGCTGCTGTAAATACCAGTGCAGCTCGCGCCACAATTGTTGTTGCCCGTATCCGTCGCCGGAGTCCAGTACGAACCATTGTTCGTCGTGCCCGCCCCCGCGCCGCCTCCCATCGCCAGCGCGCTAGTTGAAACGGGGAACGCAGTTCCACCAAAGCCGCCCACAATTCCAGCGCTGTTCCAGCCGTATCCTCCGATGCCGCCCGCGCCGCCGTTTCCGCCGCCGCCCCCGCCGCTATTTTGATCGTTCGCGGCTGGGTCCGCGTCCGTGGCTCCTCCGCCCGCATTGCCTGGAGCGCCGCGCGCATAGCTGCCGTTCGGCAATCCTTCCACGCCCGTATCCATCGCCGTCTGCGTGGGTCCGGCAATCGTTCCATTCACGACATAACGCGGCGTTCCCGCGATGCCTTCGCCTTTCGAACCGTTCGTCGCATCCGTTGCGAGTGTGATGTAATCCGTAGCCGCACCCGTGCCGCCGGTCAAGATTCTTCCTGCGCCCCCGCGGAAGCCCAGTGCGTCGACAGCCACCGTTCCGCCCAGCGTTAGCTGCGAAGCCACATCGATCGCCAGAACTCCGCCCGTAGCTCCATTCCAAATCATCGCCGTCAGACCAGAACTCAACGTGGCCGACGTATATTGCGGCACTCGAATCACCTGATAAGTCCTCTGCCCCTGCATTCCCGCCACATAGGCCGCGCTGGTGTACGTGTTCAAGAGCCCGCTGTTCGCCCCCGAGCCAATGAAGGTCAGCGTCCCTCCGCCGACCGCGACTGTGCTCGTAGCCGTCACAAATTCAAAATTTCCAGAGTTGTTGATCGCCGTCCATCCGGAGGCAGGATCGCCCGGAAAACCGTCGCCATACGCGCCAGTATTGGTCGAATTGATTGCCGCATCCTGCGTCTGAATGAACAGCAGCAAATCGCCTGGAGCGATGCCCGTTTGCGCTCCGCCCGCGGCTGCGGGTCCAAGAACCACGGAAGTCGACCCGGCGGCCAATGCTCCCGTATTCGCGGGTGGGTAGTAAGCGTTCACAATCCCGGTCAGCGTGCCGGGAGCGTTGTCTTTTCCCGGCGTCGCGCAGACCAGAGGCTGCACCACGGTTAAAGTCGTGGCGCTGTTGTTCGTCGAAACTGGATCAGTGGTCGAAGTACTCACCGTGCTGGTGTTCGTCAGTGTCGTTGGCGTTGCCGGCGCCGTCACCGTAATCGCCACAGTGATCGTCGTTCCCCTTGTAATTGCGCCCAAGGTGCACGTTACGCTGGCCGTCTGAGTACAGGAACCCTGTGTGGTGGAAGCGGAAACAAATGTCGTTCCCGCAGGGATGGTATCCGTCAATGTTCCGTCGGCCGAATTCGACAAGCCGAGATCCTGAATTTGGATGGTGTAGGTCAGATTTGAGGAGATGAACACGGGCGTCGGCGATGCCGTCATCGAGAGCGAAAGATCTGCGTCTCCGGTAATTTCGACCAGCACAGAAGTCGTGGTGGCATTGTTTGAGGAAACAGGATCCGTCGTCTGCGAAGTCACATCCGCGGAATTGACGATGGACGTTCCCGCTGCAGCCCCGGCATTCACCGTCAGTATAAATGTAAAGTTCCCCGTCGTCGTGTTGCTGGCCATCGCCGCGCTAGCCGAGCAGAGAACTGTGCCGGTGCCACCGACAGCAGGAGTAGTTCCGCATGTCCATCCCGCGGGCGGCGTCATGGAAGCAAATGTCGTGTTTGGCGGTGTCTGCTGATACAGCACGGCGGTCGTCGCCGCGTTCGGTCCGTTGTTCGTTACGGTTTCGGTGTAAGTAATTGTTGCGCCAGGCGCGATCGCCGTGGCCGACGCTACTTGCGTCATTGAAAGATCAGCGCCTTGCACTTGCACCGAAGCCGTGGCTGTATTGTTCGCAAGATTCGGGTCGGTGCCCGTTTCGCTCACAGTTACGGAGTTCGTGATCGTTGAACCAACCACCGCTTCCGGACTGACCGACACCACCACAGTAAAGATCGCCGAGCTGGAGGCCGCCATGGTCCCCGTCGCACTGCATATGATCGAACCCGTCGCGCCGACAGCCGGCTTCGTCCCGCACGTCCACCCAGCCGGCGGAGTGACCGACTGAAACAGAGTGCCGACCGGCGTACTCTGCGTCAGCGTCGCGCCAACCGCCGCAACCGTCGCGCTGTTGTTTGTAACCGTCTCCGTATACGTAATGTTTGCGCCGGTCGCGACGGGATTGGGCGCCGCCGTCTCGCTAACCGAGAGGTCCGGAATCTGGACGTCAGTCGGCGTGGCCGTATTATTGGCCGGGTTCGGGTCCGTACAGGTTTCGCTGACAGTTACTGTATTGGTGATGTCTGAACCAGAGGCCACCCGGCATTTACCTTAACCACCAATGTGATGAATGCCGAAGCCCCGCCGCCAAACGTGCCGGTCACCGAACAGACTACCGAGCCTGTGCCTCCCACCGCTGGCTACGTTCCGCAGGTCCAACCTGCAGGGAGAGTGACGGACTGAAAAGTCGTATTCGCTAGGCGTGGTCTCCGTGAGCGTCGCGCCAACGGACGCACTGTCGCGCTGTTATTCTTCACGTTTGTGTGTAAGTGATGTTCGAGGCTGCGCCACCGGGTCTGGGGCACCGATTCGTCACGGAAAGGTCCGGCGTCTGAACCGTGACATTGGCTGTGACGCAGTGACAGTGGCAGTGTTGCCACTCTGGCGTTGACTGTATCCGCGATAACAGTCCCATTGGCCGTACCCGATTGACTGTGACAATGACCGTAAACGTAGTTGTGTTACCGACCGTAGGTTCCTCCGCTAGTATCGGTACAGGTGAGGACGCGCGTCGTTGGCGCGGGACAGTTCCATGTATGATTGACCTGCGTTACGGCGCAGAAACAAAGGTCGTATTGGCTGGAATATTTTGAGTGACGGCGAGCGGATCGGTAATGTCCTGCCGGTCGGCATTGTAGATGACCTGCGTGTAGATAATTGTTCCGCCGGGCGCGACAGTCGTCGGTGCGGCGGTATCGGTTATGGTGAATGACTGGCCCGCTGCCGGAGAGCATTCAGAAGCATGCCGAGGAGAATCGCTAACCCGAAAAGCGCGCTGGCCGACGCAAGCTTTCTAAACCGCATCGCCGCAGCTTGCCTGCATTGATAGATCAAGCTCCGGAATGCGTAGAAGTACGCCTGGCCGGCGAAAGCGACCGAGCGCATGCGCCTGTTCCGCTCGATAGCGATGACTTTTCCAAAGACACGGTTGGCAGCGGCATCGTATTCTTGCCCAGCATCCGCTCGAGTGATGATCTCCCCGGTGGCTCCATCCGAGAAAGCGACGCGATGCACGCGAAGCCCGTCTACACCCTGGGTCAGCGCCACATCCCCGATACGCAATTCCTCCCGCTCCACTGGCACAACAGTTACCGCGTCCTCATTGAGGATATTCGGCCGCATGCTGAGGCCATTTGCGCGAAAACGCACCTTCGCGCCTCGCTCAAGCACTGCCTCGCAAACCGCCGCGAACTGCGCGGAGTCGCGCTTTACGATGGCCTTACGCTCCGCCACGGTAGATCGCCTCCACGGCCGATTCATCGGGGACAAATTTGAAAATGGAACAAGGAACTTCCTGTGCCACGCGATCCAAAAATTCCAGCGTGGATCGGATACCTTCCCCGGAATGATGCGTCACGAAACACCGCGTAAAAAGCTCGGCCGCCGCTTGTCCCGGCGCCAGCAAAGACCGTTCATTTCGGTTTCCGTGTTCGAGAAGATAAATCCCGGTTAGCGGCGCGCTTTCCGGCGACGCAATCCCCGCATCTCCATGCCACGGCGTGCCGTACATCCAGATTCGTCCGTCGCGCGCTCGCAAAATAATCCGGTCATCGCTGAGGATGCGCACTCCAGGCCGATCAAGCCACAAACGCGCGGTGGTACTCTTCCCTGCCCCCGAATGCCCCAGAAAAAGATGCCCGCGTCCCTGCTCGTCCGAGATCCCCACCGCATGCACTTCCACGCCTTCGCCCCGCGAAAGCCGGTGAATCATCAGCAGCTCGTCGAGCGGATATTCCAGCGGGTAAACCGGCCGCTGCGTATCAAAGTAACGGCGCGACAGCAGCACGCGCCCCGTGCAAAATTCCGCATCGAACCACGCTTCTTTGTAAGGCGTCATCCCCAACAGCGGAGAAAGAAAACTGAACCGGTATCCGCTCGGTTCGGCATACAACGACCACAGCCCGCCGGAATGAAACAGCGGCGTCGAATTCGGCGCCGCAAGCGAATCCACCCATCCGATTTGCAGATTGACGTCGCACGCATCCTTCTCCACGGCAAACGCCCGAAGTTCTCTTTCGAGAACCAACCGAAGGTCGCCTTCCGAGTGCAACCCGAACGTGATCCCGCCAATCTGGTAGCAAAGCCGGGAGGCGCCCGGAAACTCCAGTTCCTGGAGCGCATTCATTGGTTCAATCTGTTCTGGAGAAGGCTTCATATTTGTTTTCGGACTTCTCATGACCCCAGCGTCCTGCAAGCCACCACCGACCGGCACGACGTCGACACCGGTCCCGTCGCGCCAGTGACTTTGCAATGCCCCAGCACGGCCTCTTCTGGCCGCAAACTTACACGGATCACCTTTGGCGGCTCGTAGGCACCTTTCGTGTCCTGTCCTTGTGGCTGTACGTCTTGCTCGTCTTTCATGGTCTTTCTTCGTTCGTCTTTCTTCGATCACCCGTGCGTCAAAGCCCGGGAACCACACCCGCTGCCGCAGCCTCCAGAAGCGGGTTGCAAAATATTAAGAACGGGCGTTGCCGGCCCGTCTTTCAGCCATATCGTTGTGTCCAGTGCGAACTTCTTCAGTCGCTCCGCCGCTTCCAGCAGCTCCGCGCGGTGTACGCCGCCTTCGCAGCATTCGCAATCGCCATGTTCCGGAACTTCATAGCCAAACGCGTATGCCCGCAGGTGTGCTACCTGGCACAAAAACGACACCGGAGACTCCTGGTCGCCGTTCTCCAGTTCCCCATTCGCCGGGCACATGCTGCAAAGCGACTGAATCTGGCACCGGTCGCAAATCGTCGGGCGTGTCCGCGGCTGATTGCGGATCTCGCGCAGGGGCCCCTCCCAGCCTTCCAGAAAGCTGCCCTCGCGGATGTTGTAGCCTTGCTGATGCGAGATCACGCAGATGCTCATCATTCCGTAGGGATCGACGGCACACCCGCCGATGCCGCCGCCGCACGAATATTTCTCGCGCTGCACTGCCGTGGCTTCCATCGGCGTAGCCAGATCCAGCTCCGCCATCTTCCGGTAATCCGCCTTGCGCTTCGGCTCCGCAAAATCCAGCTCCACTGCCTGCTCGGGCGAAAGCCGTACCGCCAGCGGGCTCTGAGAGCAATCGATCCGTGGATTGATCAGCGAATCGAACTTGAACTCCACGCCGAAGTCCTCCTCGGCCAGCCGCTTCATCTCGAAAATCTCGTGCCGGTTGATGGTCGTTGGCACCGTCTTGAGCTTCAACGGCAGCCCGCGCTCCAGCAGCAGCCGGATCCCTCTCATGCAGCGGTCATAGGAGCCGGGAATCTGCGTCAACGCCTCGTACGTCTCGCGCGTCGCTCCATAGAGCGTGATCTCAATCGCGAACGGCCGGTATTCCGCGAGGTAATCCGCGATCCGCTCGTTGATCATCGTGCCGTTCGTAAACAGCGTGATCAGGAAGCCGCGCTTCTTCGCCTCCGTGTAAATCTCCAGAAAATCCTTGCGCGCAAAAATTTCCCCGCCCGTGTAGAGCAGCCACAGACAGCCCGCTCCCACCAACTCATCCAGCAGGTGGCAATGCTCCTCGAAACTCAGCTCCTGCGCCCGCGCCGCGTGGTCACTCATCGGCAGGTTGTTGTAGCAATGCAGGCACTCCAGGGGGCACCGGCGCGTCACCTCAATCGACACCTCCAGCGGCGCGCGTTTCCCGTTGAAACGCTTGTGCACCAGACCCGTCAGTTCGCCGTAGGCCGCCGTCTCCACTTCTCTGCCTCTTCCTTTGGCTCAAATCCCAATGGAATCTAGTACTCTCAGTACTCAATGAAAACGCAAACAACCCACACTTCACGCGTCTTGCCTTTTGGAAGGCATGCCGAGAAGGAGGGGGACCGACTAAACCGTGCGAACCAGGCCGATTTCCTGGAGTTCCGCCAAATACGTTTGCACGTCTGCAAACGCCTGTTTCGCATCCACTTCGTAATTCGTGGCTACCCAATTCGCCAATTCCTCAACCGACTGACTGTTCTCAAGCAGGCGCCACAAGCTTCGACCGACCGGATTGAAGGTGTAAACGGAATCGAGATCCCCCACACCACGGCAGATGGGGACTACTATCGTTTCCCCGGCAACATCCCGCGAAACGATCGCCGTGTTCCGTGTATGGCGGACCGGTGTCGTATTTACCGACGAGGTTAAAGCCTCAGACCCTGGAAGCTCTGAGAGAGGGTTTGGCATGCTTCTAGTTTCCGAAATGAAACAGTCGATGTCACCTTTTGGGAAGTACAGTGTTTCGTACTAGTACCCTCGTGGTACGGAGTGCCTAACGTGTAAAACGAGGCACTAGCTCGTTCCTTTACTATGAGTTAGGGGACCGCAGGAATTCTCGTACGTCAGCAATTCGGTCAAACCGCGAGGTATCACTCCGAGGATCGAACTTGATGCTCCAAAGAGGCACATCAACAAGCTCAACGTTTGTAACTGTCCCACGCACACTCTCTGGCATCGCTAATCAACTGTCACCAGCATGGGGAGAAGGATGGTAGCGCTAACGGGATTCGAACCCGTGTTACCGCCGTGAGAGGGCGGTGTCCTAGACCCCTAGACGATAGCGCCAGTGAGCTGTACGTGCATTCCGAAGCTGCCGCGCACAACGGTCAGTCTGCTATTTTCGCATGGTCTACGAGCCTGAGCAAGCAATCCTCAATCCTCTCCGCCTCTCCAGCTTTCTTCCGTTGCTCCATATCTCCGCTTCTCGCAAAACTCGCAACCACAACTCCGTCGCGGCAACGGGTTCTTGTTCCGCCCCGAAGTATTTCCTGGCCCCGCAATATGTTTCCCCATTTTCTTCTGGACAAAAAACCACCACTTTTTTCCCTCTCCATCGCGCTCGCTCCCCGGCCCTCCCACAATTTCGAGCGTCCGGAGAAGGAGATACTTCAAGGGCTCGGGCTAGCATTCCTGCGGCGCGGGACCGGGTAGGACTAAATTAGAATTTGGCGGCGGTGTTCTGCGAAACGACCTGGGCCAGCTGTTCCGCTTTCAATTGCGGCCTCAGCGAAAAAAAGTTGTGGCGGCATGGCGCACAGCGAACCGCCGACAGCCTGAGCCACCTGCCCAACGCTGACGTGATCCCAGTGACCTTCTCGGGAGTAATTCGCTGCAGCTCCAGGTTGCCGCAGAGACCGCACCGCGCATAAAAAACATGCCGAAGCGGGATAGGCCTCGCATGGAAGCGTGTCTCGCAAGAAAGGCAACGCCAAGGAACGACACCCATAGCGCTGAACAAGTACTCAGGGAAGGCCCGCGGCCGCGAACGCCGGCAGGCCTCGGCTTGACACTCTGGGCAGTTCATCGAAAGATTCTGGAGGGTCCTCTTTGCATGAGGATAGGGGAAGGACTCCCTTTCGGCAAGAGGAAGTCGCCTCAAAGTTAACGAACAACGTACAATAGGAAGCGTCATGTCCGACTACACCGATGAACACGCCCGCGCGGGCATCGAAGCAAAATTACCGAAGCTGGATTCATGGCCCAATCAGTACCCCGGTTACGTCATCACGACACGTTTTCCTGAATACACTTCCGTTTGCCCAAAAACCGGCATGCCAGACTATGGGACGATCACGATTCAATACATGCCGCGTAAGGAGTGCATCGAGCTAAAGGCTCTCAAGATGTACCTGCTTGCGTACCGCGATCTGGGAATCTTCTATGAAAATGCGGTGAACAAGATTCTTCATGATATTGTCGAAGCTGTCCGTCCCGAATGGTGTGTGGTGCGCGGTGAATTTACGCCGCGCGGGGGGTTGACCACTTCGATTTTCGCTCGCTGGCCCGAGCGCACCCCGGGAAGCAAATCGGGGAGCAAAGCACGCTCGTCCCGAGGCAAGTCCCGCTAAGCGTGCCCGTAGACAGAGCGCGAGTTGCGGTAGATAATTTTACCGGCATCCAGATCCCAGCCTGGAGCCACGATTGAGGAGGGGGAATGAGCATTTCTCCAAATGTGCCGAGTCCGGAAGAGTCGTACCGTTATGAGTCCACGGGAACCCCGCGCTGGATCCCTGTGCTGTTTGTCGTTCTTTTTGTAGTCATAGCTGCACTGGGGTATGTGGGCTATTCCGGAATCACGCGGCTTGAGCAAAATCTTGCCAAGGAGCAGGACCAGAATAAAGTTCTGACCGCGCAGCTCGAACAAGCCAATACGCGTCTCGCCGATTTGAAAGGCCACATCGAAGTTACGGAACAAAAGGTCGGCATGACCGTGGCTGAGCTGGCGCAAGCGAAGAGCCGCGCGGAATCCATCCGCAAGGAGCAGGTGGACTCGGATCAACGGCTGGCGGCGCAGCTATCTCAAGTTAAAAAAGAAAGCCAGGAACAGATTGGCGCGGTGGCCACCGAAGTTGGCGGCGCGAAGAAAGATATCGAGGCAACGAAAACGGATCTCGAAGCCACCAAAGGCAAGCTCGAGCGGGCCACGGGCGACATGGGCGTGATGAGCGGACTGATTGCGCGCAATCACGACGACCTCGAAGACCTAAAGCGTCGAGGCGACCGCAACTACTACGAATTCACGATCACAAAATCCAAGAACGGCGAAAAGGTCGGGCCGACACAGCTAACTCTCAACAAGACGGACCCTAAGAAAAACAAGTACACGCTAACCGTACTTGTGGACGACCGCACCATCGAAAAGAAAGACAAGACCGCCGGCGAGCCTGTGCAGTTCTACGTCAAGGGTGCGTCGCGGATGGCGCCCTACGAAATCGTCGTCTTCGACGTGGGCAAGAACCAGGCAACCGGCTATCTTTCCACTCCGAAGGAGGTAGGTGCGAGCACGGCTCCTGCAGCCGCGCCGACTGCAGCACCGGCTGCCGCTCCAACAAAGCCTTCTTAAGCTGGGCACTGGCTTTCGCCCAGTAGAATTCAGAAGCCCTGTTCCGCCGTATGGAAACCATGCGCGGTGCAGGGCTTCTTTCTTTTTCTGCGCCATTCTACGATTACAGTTAGACCATGGTGCCTTTCGCTTGCTGCCGCGCAATTCTCTTTGTCCCGTGCATATTCTGGCTTGCGCCGCTCGCGCTTTCTCAGCAACCTGCTCCGCAGCGGCCCGAGATTCGCGTTAGCGTGAACCTTGTCAACGTGGGGGTCATCGTCACCGACGCTCGCGGACAATTCATCGGCGGCCTGCGCCGTGAAGATTTTCACCTGTTCGACAACGGCGCCGAGCAAACGATCACCGATTTCCTGACCGTCGACGAGCCTGCTCAGGTGCTGCTGCTCATCGAAGCGGGTCCTGCGGTCTACCTACTGGAGGGCGGTCATCTTCAAGCTGTTCACGCCTTGCTGGACGGGCTTTCCGCTGGCGACCGCGTGGCGATCGTCCGTTACAACGCCGCGGCAGAGCCAATTCTCAATTTCACGTCGGACAAACGCGCCGCTACTGGGACGCTGGATCAGTTGCGATTTAATCTGGGCTTCGGCCAGTTGAATCTCGCATCGAGCCTTGACACGGTGCTCGATTGGCTCGCGCGTGTTCCCGGCAAAAAGTCCGTAGTCCTGCTTTCGACCGGGCTAGATACCTCTCCACTTGGTGCCGTGGAAAAGCTGCTGAACCGCTTGAAATCCTCCGATGTGCGAATCCTGGCCGTCTCCCTCGGTGGCGAGCTCCGCGGCCCCAGCGTCTCCGAGAAAAAACATTCCAAACAAGCGCCGCCAAATCCTGAAAAAACGCAGGCTGCCGCCGAAGAATTTGCGCGAGCCGACGAAGCACTAAAGGTTATTGCGCAAGCGAATGGAGGTCGCGCGTACTTTCCCCAGAGTACGAAGGATTTCGCCGACGTCTTCACGGAGATCGCGCAGCTCGTGCGGCACGAATACAATTTGGGATTCGATCCGCCAGCCCGCGATGGAAAGCTGCACTCGATTGAAGTGCGACTCACCAATGTCCCAGCAGAAAATTCGGAGAAGATCGCTGCCGGCGCGTCTCGGGGTCAAGCCTACCGAGTCGATCATCGCCAAGCGTACGTCGCTCCGCCAGCGGAGCAGCCGTAATTGCTAACTTTCTGTTTGCTTTTTTGGGTACGCGGGGAAAATTCGGCAACCGGCCAATTCAGAAGAAATATTAGTCGAATTGCTTCAGGGTCTTCGCCATCTCCGCCAGTTTCTCATTCATCAAACCAAAAACGGTTCCCGCTTCAAACGTCCCATCGCCGTTGCGTGCGCCGGCCGCGGACTTCGTTAAGATCTCAATCCCTTGCTCCACGCGGCCGACCGGCCAGATATGAAACTTGCCCGCCGCGACGGCATCCATCACATCTTCGCGTAGCATCAAGTCTTCGACATTGGACTCGGGCATGACTATTCCTTGCGTCCCCGTCAGCCCCTTAATCCGGCAGACGTCAAAAAAACCCTCAATCTTTTCGTTGATGCCGCCGATCGCTTGGATGTCGCCCTGCTGATTCATCGAACCGGTCACGGCGATGTCCTGCCGCAAGGGAATTCCGGAAAGCGCCGAAGCCAAGGCATAAATTTCCGTCGAGCTCGCGCTGTCGCCATCCACTCCCGAATAGGACTGTTCGAAACAAATGCTGGCCGAGAGCGAGAGAGGCTTGTCCTGAGCAAAGAGGCTCCGCAAATATCCAGAGATGATGTGAACCCCTTTGTCGTGGAACCGTCCGCTCAAATTGGCTTCTCTCTCGATATTGATGACTCCCAGCTTGCCGAGCGCCGCAGACGCGGTGATGCGAACGGGTTTCCCAAACGAATACCCGCCAATCTCCAGGACGCTTAGTCCATTCACCTGTCCAACGCGTTCGCCCGTCACATCGACGAGCAGAGTTCCTTCTTCAATCATTTCGCGAATGCGCGTTTCGATCAGGTTGTGCCGTTCCATCTTCGAAGCGAGCGCGTCTCGGACGTGCGCCGCGCGCACCACTCTCTCGCCTGCAGCGGCTGCTGCGTAGTGGGCCTCGCGCGCCAAATCCGCGATGTCCACAAACCGCGCCGTCACTTTGTTCCGCCGCCCCGCTTTACGAACGCCGTATTCGAGCATTGCCGCAAAGGCCCCGCGATCGAACGGATAGAGCCCCTCTTTTTCCGACAGGGTGCGCAGCCGTCCGGCATACTCCGCAATGACGCCGTCGCTCATCGGCATTTCTTCGTCGAACTCCACACGCACCTTGAAGATTTTCTGGAAGTCCTCTTCGTACTCGTAGAGCATTTCGTAAAGCTGCCGGTCGCCGATCAAAATCACCTTTACATTGATCTCCACCGCCTCGGGCTTCAAAGCGCTGCCGCCAAACGGATAAAACATTTCCAGAGGCTGAATTTCCAACCGGTTGTGATTCAGAGTTCGCTTCAGCGCCCGCCAAACTCCAACCTCCGAGATCGCTTCCATCGAATACATGATTAAGAATCCGCCGTCGGCCCGGAGCAAAGAGCCGCCGCGCAAATCCATGAAATCGCTCGTCCAGCCGCCGCGCGTGTCGTAAGCGCGCTGAATTGTCCCAAACAGATTCGCGTACGTTGGCGTCGTCTCGAAAATCACCGGCGAACCTTCGCCTTCGCTGTGCGCCAGAATCACGTTCACGCCGTAGACGCGGAACGGGTCACGCTCCGGCCCGCCAGGACCAGGCATTTTTGGCAAGCCGTCCGGCGTTTCCCCCTCCGACTCACCTTCTCCCTCGCGCTCTTTAAAAGGATCGAGGTTGTCCAGCAGGTGATGCCGAACTTCTTCGAGGTACTCCGAAACATTCGCACCGGGATATTTTTCCTTCAGTTCCTCGATTACGCCGTCGACCAGCACTGACGCCGCTTCCTGCTCCAAGTAGCTCAGTTCGCTCGCCAACTCCCGTGAGAGGGTCAACGTCTTCCGGTAGACAACCGTAAACTCTTGCCGGAATTGTTCGTACTTCCGCTCAATATCCTCCGCAACGGGCGACTCGAGCTTTCCTTCGTGCACCATCTTCGAAATATCCTCGATCGGGACCATCTGGCCTTCGAGTACGGGAAAAATCTCCGGCAGCGCCACGGCGCCCACTTGCATGTGTCCCAGCGCAAACTGTTCGCGCGCGATGCGCCGCGTGAAGTCGTCCATTAACTCTTTTTCGCGCACCGTAAATCGTTCAACGATGCGGCCCTTTTGACGCTGGAACGGCTCGCCTTCGAAAACCTGTGGAATCCGCCGCCGCAGAAAATCGATTCCGGCTTGCATGTCTTTTTTGAACGCGTTTGCTTGTCCGCGAGGCAACGAAAGTAGTCTCGGGCGGTCCGTAATTTTGAAATTGTTGACGTAACAACGGTCGAGCGAGGGTTTCGTTAGGGGGTGCAAGTCCTCAATCATCTTGGCGATGGTGCCGCCACGGCTCGTTCCTGCCAGCCCGCACACAAATACGTTGTACCCGGGAGCCGACAACTCCACGCCCATCTTGAGCGCACGTAGCGCGCGCTCCTGGCCGATGAAGCCTTCGCGCAATTCTGCCTGCGCGGTCGTTTCAAACGGAATGCGCGGTAGCTCGCACCGCCAACGAAGTTTCGTCGGCGCCAGCTCCACGGCCGTCGCAGCGGGTTTTAGTGTCTTGGAACTCATCCGAGCCGGGTACTTTAGCACACGCGTACCGCGCCGACTGTAGTTTCGCCGTCAGCGTTTCCCAACGTGAAAGCCTTTCGCCCGCAATGGCCAATTTGTACGCACTCGCATAGGATATGGTCGGACGCTAACTGGACCGGGCACATTGATAGACGGAGTCAGTAAATGGCAAAGCCAAAAGCAGTTCCCGCAGCAAATCCGAAAAAACAGCTCGATCTTTTCCTTGCCAAATACAATCCGCCAATCGCCTCACTCGCCCGCCGCGCCCTGGCCAAACTGCGCAAGCGCCTCATCGGCTCCCTCGAAATGGTCTACGACAATTACAATGCCCTTGTGATCGGTTTCGTCCCTAACGAGCGTCCGTCCGATGCCATTTTCTCGATCGCCCTCTATCCCGATCACGTCAGTCTTTGCTTTCTGCAGGGCGCTGGCATTCCCGACCCTCACGGTCGATTGCTAGGCAGCGGCAATGTAGCGCGCCATGTAAGGCTCGAAAGCGCTGCCACTCTAGACGATCCGGAAATTGTTTCCCTTATGAACGCCGGGCTTCACCGAGCGAAAGTTCCTCTCGACCCAAAGCAGCCCCGCCGCCTCATCATTAAATCCGTCTCGGCCAAACAACGTCCACGCCGCCCCTCAAAGGATGTCGATTAGCTCTATCACTGGCTACTCCCTACCTCCTCGCGAATCAGCGGGACAGCTCTCAGGCGCCGTTCGCCGCTAATTCATCTCGATGTTCCATATACACGCGGAACACGCCCATCGCCGCCGCCACAATCGTCGGACCTGCCACCAACCCCAGTAGCCCGAACGCCTCCAAACCCCCGAGCACGCCAATAAAGAGAAACAATTCGTTCAACCTTGTCCTATTCCGCAAAAGCATCGGCCGCACAATGTTGTCCGCTATAGTGGACACCCCACCACAGATCACCACTACCATCAAGGCGCTTCCCCAATGTCCGTTGAATCCCAGCCATAACGCTGCGGGCCCCCAGATCAATGCCGACCCCACCACCGGTACGAGCGAAAAAAATGCGATCAATACACCCCAGAAGAGGGGTGCCGCGATTCCAACCAGCAAAAACGACACGCCCCCCAATACTCCCTGTATCACTGCAACGAGCAATCCCACAGCAACGCTGGCAAAAATCAACTCCTTCGACTCCTCCAACATGTCTGCCTGGATCTCTTTATCGAACGGCAAAAGGTGGCGCGCATATTGCACAACCGTTTCGCCGTCGCGGAACATAAAGAACAACGAAAAAATCAAAATAAATAAATCCACAAAGAAAGTGACCAGGTTCTTGACCAATCCCGCGAACACGGCGCCAAGATAAGCGGCAATCTTTTCAGCCGCCTGCTGCAGGGGATCTGAGAGATCCATCCCTTGCATGGATTGCGGAAGCCTCAGGCGGACCCATTCCTCGGCTCTCAAGACCAGTCCTTCGCTGGGGCCCTGGCCGTGAACCGCCAGTGCGTTTTGCAGCTGGGAAGTCGCCTCGAGTGCCTGGCGAGCTGTGAAGAGCAGCACTACAAGCGCAGGCACTATCAACAAAAACGTCACGGCCAGAGTGCTCATCATCGCCGCGGCCGTGGGCTTCATTCTCTTCAGGACTTTTTCGTGCAATGGGTAAAAGAAGATCGCCAGCACCGCCGACCAGGCCAGCGGTACCAGAAACGGGCCCACAATCAGAAACACGGCATACCCTAAAAGCAGAATCGCGCCGTAAGAAAGTACGGTGGTTAACTGGCTACTCGTTGTAGTGTTCGAAGGCGTGACGGGTTTCATGCGCGGTATATAATCTCTCAGACTCTTCTGAACCAGGTCTCTTTGGGCTAGTTGAGCAAACCAACTATGGCGTCGAACCCCACTCCGCTATCTTCCTATCAAATTCGACTCCTTGCTGTACTTGCTTTGATAAATTTTGTCAACTTCGCCGACCGCCAGGTGGTCGTTCCCCTTCTTCCTCTTCTCCGTCTACAGATGAATGTAACCGACGCGCAGCTCGGTTCCTTACAAACCTGGCTTCTTGTTGTTCTGGCTGTGTCCAGTATCCCTTGCGGTTTTTTTGCCGACCGCTGGAGTCGCACGCGAATCATCACCATTGGCGTGGTTTTCTGGAGCTTAGCCACCATCGCCTGTGGCTTTGCCACTTCGTTCCTGCTTTTACTCGTGGCACGCGCTTTAATCGGAGTGGGTGAAGCCGCTTACGCGCCAGCCGCCCAGTCCATGATTTCAGATTCCTTTCCGTATCAACGCCGCGCTATGGCGCAATCTATTTTCGCCTCGGGCATGCTCCTCGGTGGTGCTGCAGGCCAGGCCTTTGGCGGCATTATGGGGGAAGTCCACGGCTGGAAATACACCTTTATCTTGTTAGGCCTCGTTTGTGTGATACCGGCGCTCTTCGTCATGAAGCTGCCCGAGCCTCCGCGCAGACCCCGTTCCGAAGTGGTCCCGATAATGAGTTTGCTTGCGGTGCCCGCTTATCTAGCGATGATTGTTGCCGGAACCTGCATCACTTTTGCAAGCGTTTCGCTCCTTACGTGGGGGACGGACTTTGCCGTCAACTACAAGGAATTCAGCTTGCGTGAAGCTTCGCTCTCGATCGCAGTGGTCGCTTTGCTCTCGCTTTTGTTCGGAGTCCTCACGGGAGGGTTCCTTGCCGACCGTCTCCAGCGGAAGTATCCCTATGGCCGGATCATCGTGATCGCCGCCGCTTTTTTATTCGCTGCTCCCTTCGTGCTCCTCGCCATTCAATCCGACGAAAAGTGGGTTTTCCTCACCGCCTTGTTCATCGGCGGGTTCTTCATGTCCTGGTATCACGGCCCTGTCACCGCCGTGCTGCATGATTTGACGCCTCAGCGCGCCCATGCCACATCCATCGGCGTCTATATGTTCGTCACTCAATTGTTGGGAGCTCTAGGACCGCAACTCGTGGGAAAAATCTCTGACGCCAGCGACCTGCAACTCGGTCTTCAGGTGGCCGTCGCCGTGATGGTCTTCGGCTCGCTGCTGATGTTTCTAGTGATTTATTTCGTCCGCCGCGATGGCCTGCATCACCCTAGCCTGGCCTCGTTCCGGGTCGAACCCGGCGATTAGCCGCCGTCTCATACTTTACGTAGGAAGTGATTTTCGGCAATCCGTGCCGACACAGGAAGCTACTTAATTCCGACGAACTCGATCAGCCTGAGGACGTCTGCTTCCGGCACGTCATACAAAGGCCGCTCATCTTCTTCTTCGAGGCGTTCCCTCAAATACTCCGCGGAAACAAAGCTCGCTTCCCGGTCCGTCAGCTCCCGCCCGGTCTTTTCTCGAAATTTCACGAAGGCCGTGTGCGCCAGCCCTACAACGTAGGCGCCGCCCGCCACAAAAAACTTCGTGTCGATGGTATCGCTGTGGCGCGTCGCTACGCCATTCCACATATGCGAAAATCTGCACGGATACACCTTACCGCTCAGCTTCGATGTCACCTCAAACGCCCCGACAAACTGGCTCATCGCCCCAGCGTTTGCCAATACCGGCCGTGTCGTCACAGTTCTCCTCTTCCTCTGTATGTCTTTGCTCGCATGCTTCTTCTTTGGTCAGCGGCTTACGGCCGCCGCCGTCTCCGCATGCGAATAGCTTTGTATGGCTGCAGCAACGCCTGCTCCTGCCGGCGCGCGGTAGCCCTGGTCCTGCAGCACCTTCTCCAGTGCCGAAAGAAACAGCAACACGAACGGCTTCTGGCTGCAATACCCCATTAGACCTACGCGCCAGATTTTCCCCTTCACCGGCCCAAACCCGCCGGCAATCTCAATGTTGAATTCCTCGAGCAACTGATTCCGTACCTTAACATCATCGATCCCGCTTGGGATCATGACGGCGGTCACTGTCGGTAGCCTGTCCGCAGGATTCGTCACGAGCAAACCCATGCCCATCGCCTCGATTCCCGCAATCAAGGCCAGTTGATTCATGCGATGGCGCTCCCACCGTGCTTTCAGCCCTTCCTCCGCCACAATGCGCATCGCCTCACGCAACGCATAAATCAAGGATATAGGCGGCGTGTGATGATAGAGCCGTTCCTTGCCCCAATAATTCATCGCTGTGGTCAGATCAAAATACCAGCTTTGCACCTTCGTCGTGCGCTTCCGAAAAACTTCCTCGGCCGCCGGGCTGACCGTAATCGGAGACATCCCCGGTGGCGCGCTGATCGCTTTCTGCGATCCGCTGAAACAAATATCAATCCGCTCGCGGTCCACGTGCAGCGGCACGGCCGCCAGGGACGCAACGGTATCCACAACCAAAAGCGCTCCGAATTCGTCGGCAACCTTCCGGTACGCATCCAACTTCGTCAACACACCCGACGAAGTCTCGCCCTGCGCCAACCCGATCATCTTGATCTTTTTGCCTTTGCCCGCTCGCCGCACATCTTCCGCATCCACCGGTTTTCCGTATGGCGCCTCGACCTTGATTACTTTCGCGGTAGCCCGAGAAGCAATCTCGAACATGCGCTCGGAGAAAACTCCATTCACCGCCACAATTGCTTCATCGCCTTGTTCCAGCGCATTCAGCACTGAGGCTTCTATCCCGCCCGAGCCCGACGCGGAAAGGGGCATCGTCAGACGGTTCTCGGTCTGAAAGATCTGCCGCAGCAAAACTTGCGTCTCGTCCATGCATGTCTTGAACCACGGATCGAGGTGCCCCACCAGCGGCGCCGCCAAGGCACGGTACACGCGCGGATCCACCGACGAGGGGCCCGGCGTCAGCATCAATCGGTAAGGTGGATTGAGTTCGCCAACAGGTTGCGTCATTGTGTTTGTCCTTCTATTTCTCGTACTAAATTCTGGAGCGATAATGCCGGAGCCTACCCCGCTTTGATTCTTCTGGGGACCCTCGGAAGCGAGTCAGAAGCGTCAATTTTCACCCAATGCCCCGGCCATCGCAACCGACAAATTGGCTGCAACAGCCGCCGGAATCCAATTCGCTCAGGCCGGCTGTTTCATTTGCAGCAAGCCGCCCGCTAGAAAAAAGACTCCCACGACAGCGGATAGGTAAACGCCAATGAACGGCCCCAAGAAGTGCAGAAGTAGTCCCACGTTAAAAATCATCGTTGCCGCGCAAAACAAAACGATCCAACCCCCGCGAGCCACTCCGCTTGCAAACATCGCGATGAACGCAAGCGCCACCATCTCACCCGAAAAACCCAGCCAGCAACCTTTCAGAATGCCGTCCATGGGCGCTTTCATCCCGCTCGCTGCAATCATGCCTTGCAGTTGCGCCAACTTGGCGCCATGCCCAAGACCCGTTAAAAACAGCAACAGGCTCCCTATCCCCGTCAACCATCGCCCTATTTTCATCCGCTCCTCTTCCCCAAAAAATCTTCAGCTTGCGCTCCGCTGCGCGCAGGATTGTACAATGCTCCATCCCATATTGGTATTCGCCGCGCCCCGACTCTTCCCACCCCACCGTTCCAGTTTGGCACCGTTACTCTCCTGCTTTGTCTACTCACACTGTGACGCTATCTCTCTGGTAATATCCCCGTTAGAAACGCATAATCGGCTAAGAGGGAAGCGTTGTGCAGCGGTACAGCATAGCTATTAAAGGATCGCCTCATCATGTCCGGCAAGAAAATCATGATCGTCGAGGATGAGTCTAGCCCGACGACTCAGAGCGGCTGGATTCGATATCGTAGGGGCACGCGATGGGATGACCGCCATCAGCAGCGCCCGCAAAGAACAACCCGACCTGATCCTTCTTGATCTCGGCCTTCCTGCCGGGGACGGTTTCGTCGTCTTACTTCAGATGCTCATCAACACCGGCGCGATCCCCGTCATCGTTGTCAGTTCTCGCACGCCCATTGGCAATCGCGATGTAGCTCTCAAAGCCGGAGCGGTCGCCTACATCCACAAACCTGTCGACATTCCCGTCCTTCTGAAAACAATCAACGAGGCTCTGGGCATCTCCCCGCCCGAACCGCCGCCACTGCCTCCCCCAACCGAGACTCCCCAATCGTAATCCGAGACACTCTCACTTGCTGGCTTTTCCTCCGTTTCTGTAACGGCGCTCTATGTTCTCGCGCACAAAGACCTGTGATTCCCGACACATACCCCCGCCACATCGAAGATTATTTTTGAAATGGAAAAGGGAAACCCGCCAAGGGCGGGCGCCGGCTGGCCAATATGTATAGCATCCTAAAGCAACTCGAAAATGGCGAATTCGTTCACGTAGCATCCCGCGACGAACTCGAGCAAGCCGTGCGGCTGGCTCATGCGCTGAACGCGGAGTGGCCGGGTGAATATGAGGTTCGAGATTCGCAGGCCGCGTTAGTCAGACTGCTGTGGTCGTCCGCGCGAGAATCCAATCACCAAATAAGGGCCTGATCTGCTCGGAAGAATGTCGCGGATCAACTAACAATCTCAAACCATCTGCTTAGCCGGGCTAGCCATACGCTTTCGCTTTAGCGCTTCGTCCACTTTGTTGACCAAGCTATCTCGCGAGAAAGGCTTCTGCAGGAAATAACTTCCTTCCAGGAATTCGTCATCGGCTTTGTTGAATTCCAGATACCCGGACATGTAAATCACCTTCAGATTCTTCCGGCTTTCTTTCATTAGTTTTGCCAGTTCCGGCCCCCTCATATTGGGCATCACGATGTCTGTCACCAGCACGCGAATCGGACCAGAACGCTTGGCAATTTCGAGCGCTTCCTTCCCGTCGCTGGCCGTCAGCACTTTGTACCCGGCGTGTTGCATGAATTCCGCCGCCAACTCTAGAACCGCTTCTTCATCCTCAACGATCAACACCGCCTCCGAATGATTCGTGCCACCCTTGGGTGCACTCTCCTGCGAAGGCCGGTCCTCCGCCTCCTCCACCACCGGCAGGTAGACTTCGAAGCGCGAACCCTTCCCGGGTTCCGACTCCACCCAGATGCACCCTCCGCTTTGCTTCACGACTCCGTATACCGTCGCCAGTCCCAGTCCAGTTCCCTTGCCCAGCTCCTTCGTCGTAAAAAAAGGCTCAAAGATTCGTTCCTTGGTCGCCGCGTCCATTCCATGCCCGGTATCTTCGACGGTGAGCCGGATGTAGTCCCCCGGCGTTAACGCAGGCCGAGTTTTTGCAAACGCCTCATCCACACAGACGTTTCGCGTTTCCACGACCAATTTGCCGCCCATCGGCATGGCGTCGCAGGCATTCACCGTCAGATTCATGATTACCTGTTCGATTTGGCCAGGGTCAGCTTTTACCCGGCCCAGCGATTCGCCGGCCTTGAATGTAAAGGAGATATCCTCCCGCACCAGCCTCTTCAACAAGCTGCACATCTCCGCGACCAGCACATTCAAATCCAAAACTTTTGGCTCCAGCACCTGCATCCGGCTGAACGCAAGTAACTGCCGGGTCAAAGACGCCGCACGGTCGGCTGCCTTCTCAATCTGGTTCGCATTTCGTTGCAGCGGATCGTCGGCTTGCAGCTTCTCCAACATCAAATCTCCGTGCCCCTTGATAATCGTAAGAAGGTTATTGAAGTCGTGCGCCACTCCGCCTGCCAGTCTCCCCACCGCCTCCATCTTTTGGGCTTGGCGCAATTGCTCCGCCAGTTGCTGCTTCTGTGACTCGTCGCTCCTTAGCGTCTTACGCATCCGGTCAAACGCCCGCGTAACTTGCGCAACTTCATCCGATCCCTTCGCCTCCACAGGATAGGAAAAATCCCCCTTCTCTAACGCCTGAACTCCTTCCACCAATCGCGCCAGCGGACGCGTGAATCTGTCCGAAATGACAAAAACGAACACCCCACCCACTAGCACCGCCAAAATCCCCAATCCACCAAGCAGTTGGTTCTGTTTCTCCAAGTAGGCCAAAGCATCGTTGTAAGATTTCAGAACGATGATGCTCACAGGCTTCGCGCTACCCGATAGTTCCACCGCACTCGCGAAGAAGCCCTCGCCGTCCAGCGTCACTCGCGCTTTCCAAATCCCTGACCGCAACTGGGCCGTGAATTCCTGCTGCTGGTACAAGGACAGCGTGCTGGCCACAATGTCGTTGCCATAACGAAACGCCACATGACTCGGCGAAACGCGCCGAAGTTCCGTCGCCTCCGGATCAATCCCGCGGCCCACAATCACTGTGCCCAGCAAATTGCTTTTTCCCGGCGCTCCGCTATAAAAAGGCTTTAACACCACTTGATAGAGGCGCGTGCCGCTGTACCACCAGCCGGTGCTATTTCGCTGTTTCAGCGCATGGCTAAAAACCTCTTGCGCCGTGCCCAGTGGAAATCCATCCATGGTCGTGTGGATCGCTACAATCTTGCCGCTCGCATCGGCAAGCGCAAGCAGATCGCACTCCTCCGATTGCCAGGGGTCCTTTCCCGCGTCTTCAATCGCCGAGGGGTCACCATTTCTCAGCGTCACCAGCGACGCCAATAAATCCGCCTTACGCATTAGGGCCAGCAGATGCCCATGCTCGAGCACTTGAAATGTCACCAGCGCATTTTGCGATTCCTCTTGGATTTCCCGCTGCACCCGGCCCTCAGCGGTTCGCCGCACGATGAACAGCGTGGCCCACGTGAGCCCCACAATGACCACCGCAAGTGACACCATGAATTTGGTACGTAGTCTCACGTTCTCTCGGACGATCTGTATTTTGCTGCTCCGCACACACTCCGCCGCCACGGTGCCCGTCTTGCCCAGATTGTAATGTGACATAAGGCAACAAAAGAACAGCCCCGAAGTACTAGTGTTCTAGAACTGCGAAAAGACGAGGTAGCCTCCCTGCCCCGGTTTAGGCCGTTCTTACAAACGCACTCTATGGAAGCGCTGGTGGCACAAATTGGCGGGTCGAACTGTGAATTCCTCTAGAGGCCCGGAGCCGCGCGATGTTGGCCATCCCAGAGTGGTGGCCCCGCGTTGCAAAAAGCGCGTACCGTCCGGTCCCTGTGGCGTCAGCGGCACGGGTACTCGGCACGAATCATTCGATACCTGCGTCGACGGCGAATAAAACCGCTACCACTCCTGCCGTTAAACCGATTCTTTTTGTGCCCTCGCGACTTTGCAACTCCCGATGCAACACGCTCCTTTCGGAATTCGGCTCACAATCCGTGCAACCGATAGGAGCGATTCCCCGCGAGCACCAACTGTTCTGCAGGAAGAACTCTTTTCGCGGATATGCTATCGTCCTTGAATAGCTATCTATAAGATGAAATGACCCTGATTCAAAGGGTCGCAGAGGAACAATGGCAGAGCGCCCCGTACTTGTAGGACTGATACCTCAGGCCGTCGTGCTAGATCCCGGAGATCAGATTTCCTGGATCTCCGATGCGGGCAATCTTCGCGTCGAGTTCGACGTCAACCGTTGCCCCTTTTCCTCCAACATTTTTCAAGCTCCAGCTGGCATGCGCCTTCTGAGCGGCCCGCCCCGCCCTGGCTTGAAAGCCGCCACGTACAAATACCGGCTCTGGCTCAATGATCAACTGGTGGGCCAAGGCGAAGTCATCCTCCGCGAGAAATAACAGCCGAATAAAAGGCCCGGCAGCACACGGCGCCGGGCCAAATACAAGAAGTAAGAATGGATCGCCGCTTGAGATTCCTCCCCATCCAACACGGAAGAGAGTCAGCGTGGAATATTACGATTTTGGTTGTTTGGCGATGATCAGAGCCTTGATCTTGTCGTAGGTCGCCGCCGGCACGATCTTCTTATTCAGCAGGTCGGTCTTCGTCTTATACGGGCGGCCGTCGATGATCTTCTGCGAATAGGCATCGCCGATGCCGGGCAGCGCTTTCAACTGATCTTTCGTCGCACGGTTGATGTCTACCAAGTCGCTCGCCTTGGTTGCAGTTTGCGTTGTGGTGGACTTGGCCGGTGTTGGAGGAGCCTGCCCATGCGAATCGGCGAAGCCCACTCCCAAAATCAAAAGCAGCGCGGCCAGAACCATCCTGCTCAAGTGTTTCTTCATTTTTTTCTCTCCTTTTTTGTCCCTGCAAATCCGAGATTGCAAACTATGCCTTGCTGGGTGTTCTTCTTGGGCGTTTCCTCACTTAGCTTGTGCTCACCTGCTACAAATTTTCACCTCAAGTTCGCTGCAGCTATTTAGCGGGCTTGTAGCCTGCCTTCACTGCATCCGCTTCCAGCATGTACTTGCCCTGCTTGGTTTTACCGTACCAGCGCGTTCCTTGTTTGTGGTAGACGCTAGTTTGCGTGTTCACCCAAACCATTCCTGCTGCCTTCGGCTGCGTCGTTTGCGGCTTCGAAGGTGTCGTAGCAGGCGTTGAGGTGGAACTTGTCTCTGCCGCGCTTGGCGGGTTCGAAGGAGTCGTTGTTTTTGCAGGCGGTTTATCGGAGCTACCCGATGGCGGGGTTTGAGCCTGCAAGGTCCAAGCGGCGAAAAGGAGCGTAGTCACGACGAGTGCAGCAGCCACGAGCGGAGCAAGAGACGTCCTGTTCGCTTTAGGTTTCATCGTATTGGTGCTCACTGAATTGCGTGCTGGCTGGGACGCTAGCTCGCTGGAATTCCGGCATGATGGCGAAGATAGTGGGTGAAGTCAATAAGGAAGAGGGGTAGATTCGCTGCCCAAAGGGGCAGCGCGTCTCAATGCGACGCGGTTGCCGTCGCCAGGAGGGCGGTTAGTCGCCGGCAACCGCGGCTCGAGGTTGCTCGACCGATTCGGCGAGTCCGCGGCGAACAGGTCCCAGGACGAAGGCCGGTACTTCTCGCTCCGGGGCCAGCGATAGATTCGTGGCTCGACGGGGAAACTCGGTCCGCTGATCCAGTTTGAGACCTGCTTCGCGGAGGAACTCGGCGGAGAAGCCCATGTCCTCGGCACGGTCAACTCCCCAGAACCAGAGTTTCTCCTCATGCCGCTGGAGGAAGTCCAGGGACTCTTCCAGCTTTTTCATGGCACGGTCAAAGGACGAAGCCAGGAAGAACACTCCGAGATTCCAAGCGTGCCGGGGATAAAAGACTTGAATCCGAACACAATACTTGCCGGACTGATTGCGTTCCATGCTGCAGCGGTAGTCATTCCGGACGGTGGGAGTGCGAGAAGGCGTCTTCTTCGTGTTCATAAGGTCCTGAGGTCTTGGCACTAGGGCTGGGGAGGCCATGAGAGATTGTCTTCCTGATTTCGCTGACCGGCGCCGTGACTCGAACGATATCGATGAATCCAAGGACCGAAATCCTGGGCCGAAATCAGCTCTTTGGGAGACACACTAGGCTACCGGGGCGTGGAAAGAAAGACAAGCCTGCTGTAAAAATGAATTAAGCTATTTATTATCAGTGACTTAGATTAACCGATGCTACCGAAGCTCTTGAGTTTATCGGGCATCATCCGAAGTTTGCCTTCTTTTTTCAGGCGGTCTTCCAAGGCGGTTCGGAACGCTTCGAAGGCAAGAGAACGCTTGCTTTGCAACACCGACTCGGTGATTTCCTTCTTTTGTTTGTCAAAATCCTCGGGCTTGGGCTCTTGTTTGTCCGCGACTCTATAGACCAACCAGTTGGCGCCCAGGTTTAAAGGAGAGCCGACATCGCCTGGCTTCAGCTGAAAAGCGCTGGCCAGCTGTTTGCCGCTGGCCACATTGGAAATGGAACCTGCGCGAGCGAAATCATCGCTAGTTTTGGGATCAAGGCCCAGCGCTTTAGCGGCTACGTCGAATTTTTCGCCTGCTTTGACCCGCTTGGTCAGCTCGTCTGCCTTAGCGCGTGCCTCAGCGGTGGCCTTCTCCTGCTTGAGATCAGCCGTGACCGTGTCGCGTACCTCATCCAGAGTACCTTGGTGGGCGGGCAGAATCTGTTTGATGGAAAGGACCAAATAGCCGCGATCGGTGTGCAACGGCAAGCTCAATTCCCCCTGGCGCAGGCGGAAGATCGAATCGCTCACTTTTACTTCCTGAGAGCTGCCCAGTTCTAGCAACGGATCGGTTGCTGCGACAGGACGGGTCTCGCCAACGCTCAGGTGATACTGCTTGGCGAGGTCGTCGAGAGAGACCTTATTCGACTGGCGAATGGCTTGGGAGAGCTTGTCGGCGATATCGCCGGCCTGTTTATCGGCCTCCGAGAGGAGCAGAGGCGTGCGAATGGAATCTTTAACCTCATCGAAAGGCTTTGTGTGTGCGGCCTCTTTGTCGATGATCTTGAGGATGTGGAAGCCGTATTGGGTTTTAACCAGGTCGGAGATGCTGCCCTTGGGCAAGGTAAACGCGGCCTTTTCGAATTCAGCAACCGTTTGCCCCTGGATGATCCAGCCCAAGTCTCCTCCCTTGTCCTTGGTTCCAGGGTCCTCCGAGTACTTCTTGGCTAGATCTTCGAAATTCGAGCCCTTCTTGGCTTGATTCAGAATGTCCTGAGCTTTTTTCCTGATCTCTTCGACCTCAGCGTCGGTCTTCCCGGCGCCAACGGTCATGAGCAGGATGTGCTCGACGTGCACGCGATTGGGCACCTGATATTGCTGGATATTCTGCTGGTACTGAGCCTTCAACTGATCGTCGGTGATTTGCAGGCTCTGGCGGAACTGGTTGACGTCGAGCAGGGCATAACGGACCACACGCTTTTCCGGGACTTGATACCTGGCTTTATTTTTTTCGTAGGCAGCATTGATTTCGGCGTCACTCAGAGTGATTTTGGCTTGCAGATCTTCCGGCTTGATGAACGCGTAGTCCAGCTTCACCTTTTCATTGCGGTAGACGAACTCTTCCTGGAGCTCCGCTGGCCCTGCGCTGATTCCATCGGTGACCAGCTTCTGGAATTTTTCCTGAAGCATGCCTTGCCGGATGCTGTCTTCGAAGTCAGATACGGTCATCTGCGCGCGGGTCTGAACCAGCGCGGCGTATTGATCCGGAGCGATCGGAGAGCCGCCATTGAAAGCCGCTGGGAGTATCAGCTTGATGCGGTCGGCAATCTCGTCATTCGAAACGCGGATGCCGAGCTGGCCCGCTTCATACTCCATTTCCTTCTGGAGGAGGAGTTGCCGCAGAATTTGCTGTGCATAGTACGGTTCCAGCATGGGCGGGACTTGATTGCGCTGCTTGATCTGATTGAGCTGCTGGCGAATCTCAGCGACGGTGATGGTCTGGTCACCAACCTTGGCTACGGCGTCACTGGAAAGCGCGGTGTCACCTGGACCCGTCGGGACAAGATAGAGGAGCATGCCGCCGGACAGCACCAGCACAATCACCCCGAGAAAGATGCGGGAAAAAAGTTTTTGCGTGTTTTCAGAGCTGCCAGCCATCCGCTGAATCCCCCAAGTCCTAAGCAAACGTACCATTATAGGAGATTGTGGGCATGGGCCTCAAATAGAATCGTGAAGCGAGGTGGCGACTCCGCTTCGGAGGCTAGCAGCTCGTAAGTACGCCACCAAAGTTAACTTCGCCCCATTGCATTGCGTGAGAATCTTAGCGAATGTTAGATGCATCGACGAGTGTCTCGGCGATTTGGCGCCAACGTGACCGGTGCCCTGGATGGCGCTATACGGACTTTGGCTGTATACATTAGATATGACCTTCCTGGGCCGCATCGAAATATTCTCTCCCAGCCGCAAGTTTGGCCGGTATCCAGAGGCCAGACGGGTGCATTGCGCATTTGGAATGGCTCAAGCGTGCATCGCTTTGCTAATGCTGTTGTCACTGGTCTATCCATCGCGGGCTTTTGCGGCGAATCCTGAGCAGGACACGGCGCTGGCTGGCTCGCGCCAGCGTATTGAGAAATTGGACTACCGCATGACCGGGCGGCTCACACGGTTGGAAGGCAATGGCAAGCGCACGAACTACAAGTTTGTCGCCAAGGCTCACTGGTTTCCCGATGGTCTGCGTCTGCTATGCGAGATCTCGGGGCCGGGCTCAGAGAAGACGATCCTTCTTTTACATATGAGCGTGACTGGGCACGTGACCATCGATTCGATACTTCCTGGCCAGAAGAGCGCTAGCGAGTTGCCATTCGAACGTTGGAACGACCCGCTCGTGGGAACGGACTTCTCCTATGAAGACATGGTAGAGAACCAGTTCTTCTGGAAGAATCAGGAATCCCTGCCGCCGGAGAAATATGGCGCACGGGATTGCTTTGTCCTGAAGAGCAAGTCCGGCTCTCAAGACCTGACTTACTATGATTCGGTAACATCGTGGATTGACCGCGGCATTTTGTATCCTGTGCATGTGGTGAAGACGCTTCGCGGGACGGGACAGCAGAAGGAATTCATTTATTATGGGCTTCGGCAGATCGGCGGCGTTTGGTCTGCGACGCAAGTGGAGGCAAAGCTGCTTGGCAAGCCCGACTCCTCGATTCTTATGATCGAAGGGGGCTCGGGAAAGGCAAATCTTGGACGCAAGGATTTTGATCTCAGCCAGTTCGGCGCTCAAGGCGGGAAAGTGAAATAAATCGAAGCGCCCACTTAGGCTGTTGCAAGGCCCTGTACTGTCGCTGGTGCATCCGTGGTGTTCGCCGTCATGGGACAAGTTTCTTTTCAGACGTTGCTCGAGCCCCATATAGGCCGAAGGGCCACCAATTCCAGTCGCCCGCAAGTTGCAATAGTGCCGGCCCGACAACCATCCGCACCGCTGTCGCATCAATGAGCACCGCCACGGCCAGCGTAAAGCCCAGCATTTGGACGACCAGAAAGCCTCCCACAGTGAATGAGGCGAATACGGCAATCATAACTGCCGCGGCGCTTGTGATGAGCCCGGCCGTACGCGCCAGGCCCTCGATAACCGCTGATCTTTCGCATAGACCGCGCCGCCGTTCTTCCAGGACTCGGGCGACCAGGAAGACCTCATAGTCCATGCTCAATCCGAAGACGATGGCAAACGAGAGAATCGGCACGATCGGGTATACCGTGCCGGTCGGTCCGTCGAGCCCAAAGAGTTTGCTACCGTGGCCTTCCTGAAAAACGACGACTAACGCACCGAATGAAGCGCCAACGGAAAGCAGATTGAGCAGAATTGCTTTGACAGCCGCAAATAAGGAACGTAACCCGATCAGGAGCGCCAGCAAGCTTCCCAATACGACGCCAAGGACCACCCTCGGCAACCGCTCTTTTACTACCGAGTCATAATCTGCGTCGAGTGCGGGAACGCCGCCGACGCGCAGCACCGCGCCGGGCACCCCGGTTATCGCCGCAATATCAGAGGAACGCACCTCTCGTACCCATCGTATCTGTTCGTTGGGCGAAAGAGTAGCGGTGGGCAGCAACTCAATCAACGTAGCTTGGCCATCGCTGCGAAGAAAACTTTGGCGGATTGGCTGGAGCACATCGTCGACAGCATCCGCAGTGTCAGACATTCCCGTGAGGGTTGGAAGAGATAAGACCTCTTCCGCTCTAGGATCGCTCTGGAAGTGTTTCGTCAAGCGGCTGACGGCCAGCCAGCCCGCCGGTGAGAGCGGCGGAGACTGCGGCGGCAACTCCAGGACCACTCGGAGGGACTGCACAATACCCGACCGCCCCATGCCTTGCAGAGTGCGCAGTGCTCGCACCGACTCCGCAGTGGCCGGGAGCGAATCGTGGTCAGGAATTCCGGGAGAGATTCTCCCTGCCTGGAATGCAAGGATCAGTAGCGGAACCCCGGCGACAAGCAGCGCTGTCCAGGGCCGGCGCGTTATGATGCTACCCCACCGTACCCACCGCTCACTCGCCGCGCGCAGGCTTTCGCGCGATTTGAATTGTCTGCCCGGAAGACGCACTCTGGCGGCATTGATGCGATGCCCGAGCAGACCAAGCACCCAAGGCAGGATGAATGTACACAGTACAACGCTCAGAACGGTTACCAGCAGGCCGGTTACTCCGATGGAGCGCAGTTCGCTGATGGGCACAGTCAGCAGCGCTGAAAATCCGATCGCCACTGTCGTGGCCGAGATCAGCAGTGTCTTCCCCGCTTGCCCGGCGGCGATATCGGCAGCCTGGCCGGGATCATATCCCTCGGCCAATGCTTCGCGAAATCGGCTCACTATCAGCAATGCATAGTCGATGCCCAAGCTAAGGCCGAGCATCGTCGCCAGATTCTGCACCAGAATCGACAAGTGCAGATAATGCGAGAGCAGCGCAGCCGCGCCCAGGGCCATCGAGATGGAGAGTACTCCAATTCCCAGCGGCAATAGCGCTGCCACAAAACTTCCGAACGCCAGCAACAGCAGCAAGAGCGTTACCGGCATCGCTCGTTCTTCGGCATGTTTGACGTCATCGGCGCTGACCTTGCGAAGGTCGAAGGTCAGTGGTGTTTCCCCCGTAATCTCCAGTTTGATATTGGGGTATTGCGACCTAAGCTGACCTTCCATCCAGTCTGCTTTTGCTCTCAGTATCGGGACCAACTCCTCGACAGCCTTATCGTGCGGGTCCAACCCGACGATGATCAGGGCCCCACCATTGTTCCCAGTGAACAGAGGATCGGGCCAATCCAGACTCGAGACAGCGCCCGACACTTCAGGCACACTACGCAATGAACTGGTTAAGAAGCTCAATGCATCTGCGCTTTCTGCAGAATCCGGATTGGGAATACCGCTGATCACCACAACCAGGCGGTGGGCATAAGGAGACTGGAAACGCTGCGCCAGCTCGTTGTCAACTTTTTCGGATTCTCCGCCCCTGATGTGAGCAGCTGTTTCCAGGCGACGTTCGACTTTGTAGGAAAAGGGCATTAGCGCAAACGCCGTGACAAACGCGGACATCGCCAACCAGAATCGACGGCGAGCGGCACCACTTCCAGATTTCAAGCTTGGCATTACCATCGAAGATCCGCGTCGTCTCCTCATCCGCCCGAGAGCTATGAAACGACTTCGGTGATCGGACACATCCATAATATAGGATTAAACTGAAAATTCACTGGGGTTCGGCCTTGAGCTTAGTTAACGATGATAGATATGGGGAACTGCCCGTCACGTCTTTGTCAATCGAGGGAGGTGGCTGACGAAGATTTAGCTCTATGATTCCGCAAATCCCTCATCAAGGGACAAATTAGGAAGCGAGCGGCAACTGGCATTTTTGAACGAGCGCGAGTGACGATAAAGCACCAGAGTCATGCTGCAAGATTGCCCGTTGGGACAGTCTCCTCAACCGGGTACGTTTGTACTATCGCCAGGACGCTCGCATCCTGCAACAATCCGAAGTTGTCTGGGCCGGCGCGTGTACGGCCTTCAACAGACTGCTCGGTCATTAAACATGCGCCGCCCTCCGGCGCTAGGGGACAACTCCATCGTGGCTTCCGCAGCGGACACTCGGCTTTCGACTGGCTCGTCCGGGGGAAGTGGTGCGAAAACATCCGGGGAAAACCATCCAGCCCAAGCGGGGATGAACGCGGTCGCGTGCGAGGTGCACGTTATCGCAACGGGTGCGCGCCCTGCGGGAAAGGGCGGCCAGCGCGAACTCTTCACCGAAGAAACTACCACGGCCCTCGTCTTTGAAAAGGGAGGAGTTCTGCGGCTCGCTGCGGCGGTGGTTCCCGGGCAGCTGCTGTTTCTGACGCATGTGGAAACGAAGCGTGAAGTCGTCGCGCAGGTGACACGAAAGCGCGACTTTCGGCCGACGATTTGTTACGTCGAAGTGGAATTCAGCGAGCCCGCTCACGGATTCTGGGGCATCGAGTTTCCCAAAGTGGATGCTCCCGCTGCACAGTACGCCCGGCAGGAGGCAGGAAACGAATCGGCACAAGCGGAAGAAGATATTCTCGCCGGCGAACCAGCGGAGCCCCCGAGCGCTCCAAGCGCGCAGGAAATTTCTGCGTTGAAGGACGAAGTGGAAGTGCTGCGCGAGCAACTAAAATTATTGCAAACACAAATCGTGGCAGACAGTTCGCCGACCCTGGCCGCGGCTCCGGATCCTTCGCACACGACGCCTCCCCAACCGCCGCACGCTCCGGCCGTCGTTCTGAGTCCGACTCGTGTCCTTACAGATGCACCCGGCGAGCAGTTGCTTGAATCGCTGAGAGCCTCTGGCGGCGTGCCACAAGAATCAACCACGGAACATTCCCGTGCTCCAGGCAGCGCCAGCGTTGCTCATCCACCGGCACCTGCTTTACCGCAAGTCGAGTCCGGCGAACCTCCATTCAACGAAGATGATCTTTTGCCGAAGCTCGCGCTCGATTTCAAAGATGCGAAGGCTCCGGCAAAGCTGGCTTCACAGACTAAGCAGAAAGTTGCTGCCCCTGGTGGGTTCGCAGCGATGCGCAAGGATTTGCTTTTTGCAGCGTTTGTGCTCATCACGGCGGGGGCGGCATGGTACCAGAATCTGCTTCCATGGCTGTCTCATTCGAAGAATTCCCCTTCCATCCCAGTTTCAAGCCCTACCCCGCAGCCGGCGGTTCACGCGACTCAAAAACCCGCCAACGCCAATTCGGCCAGGCCGCCGCTGACAACCGCGGTTCACACAGATTCAACAAGCGTGGAATCGCAAGCCGCGCCGCAACCAGAATCGTTGGGAACCGCTCCGCCTTCCCCAACCGTTGCGTCCGAGACGCCGGCGGCAGGCAAGCCGACGCCTGACGCGGCCGCAGACGCGGAGTCTGTTCCGGAAAAACCCGTGGTCGTTGCCTCCGCGGGAAAGCGCGCAGCGATGCCTCCGTTAAACAAGGCGGCCATGGTTTCCGCGGTACCGACTTCAGACGGAGCAGCAATCGTCCCACCGAAATTGATCAAGTCGGTCCGTGCGATTGCTTCGCCGAATGCGCTCCAAGATTTTGGCGGAGGCCGCGCGGACAACGTGATTTTCGACGCGCTGGTTGATACTTCCGGCCGCGTGAAATCCATGAAAGCGCTTTCGGGACCTTCTGCCTTGCGCAGCGCAGCGATGGAAGCCCTCAAGCAATACCGATATGAGCCTGCCACGCGACACGGAAAGTCAGTCCCGGCTCACGTAACTGTCACCGTCAAATTCCTGTTCGAGCCTTAAGCCCTAATAAAACAATCGCCCTTTGCAGCCTGGTGTCACAAGACGGGAACACGGGTATCATCGAATCTCTGCAATGATCAACTTCGGCAAGCATGAGAAGCGATTCGCGCTGTTTCTTTCAATCTTCTCCGCGCTTTCGTTGGCCGCTCTCCCACACGCAATGCCATCGGAATCGACCCAAGATATTGCGCGCCGGCCCGATTCCGTAAGCACCCCGACTTTTTACCGAGAGGTTCTGCCAATTTTGCAGAACCATTGCCAAATTTGCCATCGAGCCGAAGGAATCGCACCGATGCGATTTGAAACCTACGAGCAGATCCGGCCGTATGCGCCGGCGATCAAACTAGCAACGCAGAACAGGTCCATGCCACCGTGGTTTGCCGATTCGCGTATAGGACATTTCTCGAACGACCCTTCGTTGTCGCCGGCACAAATTGCGACGCTGGCCGCGTGGACGGATGCCGGTGCGCCGGCCGGCGACCCACGAGACGCTCCGCCGCAGGTTCATTGGGCGGAAAGCTGGAGCATTCCGCATCCGGACCTGATTTTGAAAATGCCGAAGGGGGTGGCGCTGCCGGCGAGCGGGGACGTTGAGTACACCTACGAAATCGTGCCCACTGGATTTAAGGAAGATCGCTGGATAACCGCGATCGAGATTCTGCCGTCGCTGCGTGCGAACGTGCATCACGCGGTGGTGTATGTGCGGCCGCCGGACTCGAAGTGGATGCAACACGCGCCGATCGGCGTGCCGTTCACCGCTGCCACGTTGAGCGACGCTGAAGATCGTCGCGGCGCGCACTGGACGGACAGCGACGTGCTGCTGGTTTACGCGCCGGGAAGTTCTCCGGACAATTGGCAAGGCAGCTTGGCAAAATTTATCCCAGCCGGCGCGGACCTCGTTTTTCAGATGCATTACACAACGAACGGGCATGCCGGCAGCGACCAAACCAGCGTGGGGCTGATTTTTGCGAAACAGACTCCCACGCAACGAGTGCTCACGTTGCAACTCACCAACGACCATTTTGTCATTCCACCGGGTGCGCCGGACTACCGCGTGGAGGCACGCGGGACTCTGCCGAACGACGCGACTCTGCTCAGCTTTTTCCCGCACATGCACCTGCGCGGAAAACGCTTCGAGTACAACCTCATTCACCAGGAGAAGAATTCGGACGCGCGGCAGGATCAGGAGGTGGAAACTCTGCTGGACGTCCATTATCATTTCCACTGGCAGATGAGTTACCGGCTTGCGGAACCGCGTTCCCTCAAAGCAGGCACGGAGCTGCAGGCAGTCGCCTGGTTCGATAACTCACGCAACAATCCGCATAACCCGGACCCGGAGGCGGCGGTGCGCTGGGGCGAGCAAACTTACGACGAAATGATGGTTGGATTCTTTGACGTCGCCGTTGCAGCAAATCTGGATAAACGGAGCTACTTCATCCGGCACTAACCAGAGTTGCTAAGCGGTGCAGCACAGGAGCAAATATGGAAATCAGCGGAGCCTACGTGGAACTGAGCGTGAATGATGGCACCACGATGCGTGCGTGGGTGGCGCGGCCAAAAGAAGAGGGCGCTTACCCCGGCTTACTGGTTTTTCAGGAAGCGTTCGGCGTGAACGCACATATTCGTGACGTCGCCGGACGGTTTGCGCGGGAAGGCTTTGTAGCCGTGGCGCCGGAACTTTTTCATCGCACTGGTGCGGGAGTCGATGTGCGCTACGACGATTTTCCCAGCGCGGTGCCGCACATGAAAGCGCTTGGCGATGCGTCGATGGCTGCAGACCACCGCGCTGCGTTTGATTGGCTGCGCGGAAGCATCCGGCCGGATCTGCCAATTTCTGCGATTGGTTACTGCATGGGAGGACGCGCAGCTTTTCTTGCCGCGCTTACTTTGCCCCTTGCTGCGGCGATTTCCTATTACGGCGGTGGGATTGCGCCGAACGCCAGCAATCCAGGATTGCTCGGCCGAGCGAGCGGTCTGCAAGCTCCCCTGTTGTTCTTCTGGGGCGGACGCGACAAGCACATTCCGCCGGAGCACGTGCGAGCGGTAACCGATGCGCTGCGCGCGGCTGGAAAGAATTTCGTTAACGTCGAAATCTCGAATGCCGACCACGCCTTCTTCTGCGACGCACGCGCAAGTTATAGTCCTGCGGCGGCACTGCTGGCCTGGCCGCTGACGCTCGCGTTCCTTCGTTCGAAATCAGCCTGAGCACCTGCAGGAGCGCATTCAGGAAATCGCCAAATAAATGAAAAAAGTGTGGAAACGCCTCCCACTGTCCTTTCGGCCAAACCTCCCTGTCCAAAAGGCTAGTAGGCGCAACGGCTATTTGCTGTTTAACCACCGCAAGCTGCAGTGGCCGTCTGCGTTCTAATTACTGTGCTAGATTTTAAGATTAGCGGAATTTGGTGCGCGAAGACCCGTGAGTACACAGACTCCCAACGACCCGAACCACCCGAAGATTAAGCGCGTGGAAGTGTATTGGCATACGGTCACCTACAAGACCGTGGCCATTTACGCCGTGCTGATTGCGGCGATCATCTTCGCCGCGCTCTATCTCATCGATCCAAGTCTGTACACGAAGGCGTATAAGACCTGGGCCAAAACGGTCGGCGCCGACGACTCCGGCTCTGAGCCCATCACGCAGACGCAAGCGAAGTTCGTCAACCTCGATGGAAAAGTGCAAGTGAAGAAAGTCAATTCGGTGCAATGGCAAGATGCGGATTTTCACACAACGCTTGATAAGGGTGATCAAATCCAGACTTCGGCGGACGGTGCGGCGCGTATCACCTTTGCTGACGGCACGACGTATACCGTAAAGTCTGGGACTTTCATCACTGTGGAAGAAAATTCGATGGGGCACGAGCAGCCGTCCAGTTCGGCGGTGCACATCACCAGCGGGCAAGTGGACCTGAACACGCCAAATTACTCCTCCCCCGATTCTACGGCTGCGGTCAGCATGGAAAACTCCAAGGCGCAATTGCATTCGAACAGCAGCGCGGCCGTCAAGTCCGATCCGACGACTAAGGAAAACGAGGTCGTAGTTTCCAGCGGAACCGCGGAAGTCCAACGCGGTCAGGAAAAGGTGGAGATCGGCGCGTATCAGAAAGCAAGTTTCTCGACCGGTGGCCCGATTACGAAGTCGGACGTGCTGGCTCCCCCGGACTTGAGTTCACCGCGCAACTTCGAACCGCTTATCGTGGAGAATCCGAAAGAGGCGTCCATCCACTTTGAATGGAAGCCCGTGCCGCAAGCGGTATCCTATACGCTGCGGATCAGCACGACGGCAATGTTCACGCGAACCGCGAAAGAAGCCCCAGGCGTCACGGGAACCGGGGTGGATATCTCGGGGCTCGATGGGGGCGATTATTTCTGGAACGTAACGGCCACGAACGCGAAGAAGGAAAATAGCGAAGTAAGCGAAACGTTCCGGTTTACGCTTGTTGCGCAAGGGAAGACCCAGGAGATGCTTCTGGAGATTACCGGAACGCAGATTCATGGGCGAGTGGCGGAGATCATTGGCAAGACGGAACCCGGCGCGGCGCTCATTGTAAACGGGCAGCCTGTGCCAATTATCGCGAAGGACGGGACCTTCCGGCACTTTACGGAACCGCTCGAGCCGGGCCAGCACACCATCGTCATCATTGGGGAAAATCGCCGTGGAGGCACGGCGCAACAAAAAGTGACGATCGTTGTGCCCAAGTAAAAGTTTCGAACGTTGATCAATTTTGGATCACGCCAGAAAAATGAGCGAGGCGCGACTTTGCGCTGGTCGCCAAGTCCAGAGACAATGGTCTAGTTGGCCGCGTGGCGGTTCAAATGGACGCAAGTCGTTTAGACAGCTCGTTGTCGGCTGGACGGCGGAGAGGTTTTCTCCGCAGGGGGCGGGGGGATGAATAAGAACGGATACAACCTGAGGTCGGTGTTTAGTTTGTTTTCTTCCGACCTCGCTATCGATCTGGGCACGGCGAACACTCTGGTGTTTTCCGCCGGCAAGGGCATCGTGGTGAACGAGCCCTCGATTGTGGCGATCAACAAATCCAGCGGCGAAGTCGTGGCCGTTGGACGCGAAGCGAAAGAAATGCTCGGTCGGACGCCGGGCAATGTCGTCGCCATCAAGCCGATGAAGGACGGCGTTATCGCCGACTTCAAAGTCACCGAAAAGATGCTGACGTATTTTATCCAGAAAGCCCACAACCGCCGCGTGCTTGTGCATCCGCGTATCGTCATCGGAGTGCCCAGCGAAATCACGCCGGTGGAAAAACGCGCGGTGCAGGACTCCGCCTATCGCGCACGTGCCAGCGAAGTTTACCTCGTGGAACAAGCCATGGCTGCCGCGATTGGCGCGGGTTTGCCAATCGAAGAACCTTCCGGAAATATGGTCGTCGATATCGGCGGCGGCACCACGGACATCGCCGTCATTTCCATGAGCGGCATCGTTTATTCGCGTTCCGTCCGCGTCGCCGGCAACGAAATGGACGAAGCGGTGATGCAGTATTTGAAGCGCAAATACAATCTGCTCGTCGGCGAACGCACCGCGGAACAGATCAAAATGGAAATCGGCTCGGCCTATCCGCTCGAAAAGCCGCTGACCATGGAAGTGAAGGGCCGCAACTTGATCGAAGGCGTTCCGCGCACCGTCACCATCGACGACAGCGAAATTCGCGAAGCCTTGAGCGAATGCGTCGCGACAATTTTGAACGCCGTGCGCGTAGCCCTCGAACGCACACCGCCGGAACTTTCCGCAGATATCAGCGACCGCGGCATTGTCCTGACGGGCGGCGGGGCGCTGCTCAAGAATCTTGACAAGCGTATCCGCGAAGAAACCGGCCTGCCAGTTTCCATTGCCGATGACCCGCTCGCGTCCGTTGTGCTGGGCACAGGAAAAATGCTCAGCGATTTCAAGTTGCTGCGGCAGGTTTGCATCGACTAGGAAACTGAATCTTCCTAAGATTCAGGCAGCGACCCAGCACGCTGCTTCAGAGTTGCTTCTTGGTGAGGATTTGGAAACGACCGATTGGACCTGGAAGGTTTGAAGCTTGTTGAAATGCGCAGCATTGATCGTGAAGACATTTCTGAGGAAATGATAGACAGATGGTTGGCCTTCCCTCTCGTCATAGATCGCTTTTCCTGCTTGGCGGCGTCGTGCTTCTGCAGATTCTATTGCTTGCCGTGCAAATCAAACGAGACTCGCAAGGCCGTTTGATCCGTGTTTGGACCGTTGGCGCGGTGTCGCCGTTCGAACGCGCCGGCGCTCACGGCATCAGCCACATTCGCGACACTTGGAACCATTATTTCGCGCTGCAAAACACCTCCCACGAAAACGAGGAGTTGAAGCGCGAAAACGGCGCCTTGAAGCTGCAAATTACACAACTACAAAGCAAGGCTGGAGAAGCCGATCGTCTTGCGGCTCTGCTCAAGTTCCGCCAGATCAATATGGACGTGCCCATGGTCGCGGCGCGCATCATTGGCGGAAGCGCGGACTCCGCGAGCCAGACCATCTATCTCGATCGCGGCGAGCGTGATGGCATCCGCCGCAACATGGGCGTCATCACCCCCGACGGCGTGGTGGGCAAAGTCATCGAGTCCTACAAAGATACAGCGCAGGTTTTGCTGCTGACGGACGAACACAGCGGCGTTGGCGCCATGATGGTCGAGTCCCGCGTTCAAAAACCGGTTGGCGGCACCGGTGAGCCGTTGCTTCAGTTGAAGTACGTCTCCAACGAAGACAATAGTGTCAATCCGGGAGACCGCATCGTCACCAGTGGCACGGACCGCATTTTTCCAGGCGACTTGCCCGTGGGAACGATTGCGGACATCAAGCCCGGCGCTACCTTCAAGCAGATTCGGGTGAAGCCAGCTGCGAATCTCGAGCGCCTGGAAGAAGTGTTCGTACTGCTCACGATAAAACACTTGGAGGGAAAGAAAGATTCCGCGGACCCCAATTCCGCACCGCCAGCTGCGGCAACTCCTTCCGCCGCTTCCACGAATCCCCCCTCACCAGAGAAACCATGAACGACACATTTGACATTCGCGGCAGCGAACTGCACATCGAAGTTCACAAATTCCGCGCGGGCGCAATTATCCTCGCTACAGCTTTTGCTCTGGTCCTGCAGGCTTTTCTCCCCATCTATTTTCCAAAGGCCGCAATTCTGGACCTTCCGCTCCTCATCACCATTTATTTTGGACTCAGCCGGCGAAATCCTTCCACAGGACTGCTTCTAGGCATGGCCATCGGCATTTTGCAGGACAGCTTGAGCGGACCGACAGTTCCTCTCGGTCTCTACGGCATTGCGAAGACCATCATCGGATATCTTGCTTCCTCGATTGGTGCACGCCTCGATACGGAGCATCCCGCAGCGCGCTTCGCCCTGACGATCGCTTTCTTCGGCGTCCACCAAGGAGTCATCGCGTTGACTCGCCGTCTTCTGCTCTCGCAGCCCGAGCCCTGGTTCACCTTGCACCTCGGCATCGCTGCCCTCATCAACGCCTTCGTCGCCGTCTTTCTCTTCCTGCTCCTCGACCGCCTCCGCAAACCTTCCTAGCATTTACTGGCCTAGCAGGAACCCCTTGAAGTTCTCGTAGGCGCTCGACATCGGCACAGACAATTTCTCGCGTTTTAAATAAGCGGCGAGGCGATCAGGTAGCGGCGGCGCCGTGCCGATGGCACGCTTCACCACGTCGGCGAATTTTGCAGGATGCGCCGTGGCTAGCACCAATCCTTGCGCAGGCTCGGAGTGCTCGCGCTTGTAAGCTTCCCACCCGAGCACTCCGACGGCAGTGTGCGGATCAGCGATGTACCCAAATCGCTCGTGGAGAGACTTCATTTCGCTCAGCGTCTCATCGTCGGTAGCGGCGTGGCCCCATATTTCGCGTCGCACATATTCAATCCGCCCGCGGCACAAATCCAGCAAGCGCGGAAAGTTATTCGGATTGCCGACATCCATCGCGTTCGAATAAGTCTGTGTCGCCGGTCGCGGATGAAATTCTCCCGAGCATAGATACTCTGGCACGACATCATTGGCGTTTGTGGAAGCCACATACATCGCCACAGGCAACCCGATGCGCTTGGCGAAAAGTCCTGCCGTCAGATTGCCAAAATTCCCGCTGGGGACCGACACAATCAACGGCACTGACGCCACCGGCAACTGCCTGTAAGCAGCTACGTGATAGAACATCTGCGGCAGCAGCCGCCCAATGTTGATCGAATTCGCCGACGTCAGAAATGCTCGCTTGTTCAGCTCGACATCCGAAAACGCCTGCTTCACCAGTCGCTGGCAATCGTCAAAGCTGCCCGCGATTTCTAACGCCGTTATATTTTCGCCCAGCGTCGTGAACTGTTTTTCTTGCGCCTCGCTGATTCGCTTCGACGGATAAAGAATCACTACGCGAATGCCCGGCACACCGAGAAATCCATGAGCCACCGCGCTTCCCGTGTCGCCGGAAGTCGCCACAAGCACGGTTAGCGGCCTCGTTTCTCCGCGAACGAAATAGCCCATCAAACGAGCCATGAACCGCGCCCCAAAATCCTTGAACGCCAGCGTAGGCCCGTGAAATAACTCCAGAATGTGCAGCCCGGGCGAAAGCGACACTAGCTTCACCGGAAAATTGATGGCCTCCGCAACGATTTGCCACAACACCTCTTCCGGCACATCTGGCGTGGCGAACGGCTTCACCACGCGAAAGCAAACTTCCGTAAATGGCAGTTTCCGAAACTCTTCTAATTCCGCTGGCGATCGCCGCGCAATCTCCACCGGCAAGTAGAGCCCGCCGTCCGGCGCCAGCCCTCGCAGCACCGCGCCACGCAACGAAGTCAACGCCGCTTTGCGCCCCGTGCTCCTGTATCTCATCGCGAGCGCTCGAGCTGCCCGCGAATTTTCGAAAGAAACGCCGCTGCGTCAAAAGCAGGATCGCGCAACTCGGCTACCTGCAACGCGCAATGCGCCAAAGCTTCATAGCTCTGTCGCCGCGCGGAAATCAGCGTGGGATAGCAGCGCGCCACAGTCTCCCGAGGCGTTTCGCCCTTCTTTGGCTGGAAAGCGCCGCGCCAGAGCACCGGTTTGGGATCGCTCAAATATCGCTCGATTAAAAGCTGCTGCTCTTCCGCCGATGCCGCCAGATACACCACCGTCATCCGCCGCCGCAACCTCAGCAACAGATTATTTCCCGTGTAGATCACGCTGCCGGTCGTGTCCAGCACCAGCGGTTTTTCAGGCTCCCGCTCCAGAGACGTCAGCGCCTCGCCCAACGTGTGAATTTCTTCCTCGAGATACTGCGACTCCCGCTCCGCATATTTCGCGCTGTCCGGCCAACCCATCCACGCCGCTACCCCATTGATCCCCGAATACCCGCCCGCAGTGAGCCGTGAAGCCAGCTTCTCCTCGATGCGGTCGTCGCAACAAATAGCCGTCCAACCCTCGGCGGCTAACTTTTTCGTCCAAAAAGTTTTTCCAGCACCAGACATTCCAACAAGGGCCAAACGCAGTGGCGAGGAAGGTTCGCTTTGCATGAGAACGGTGCAAATACGATAACGCGCGCCGCCTCGACGGAGCAAGTAAATGGACGCCTGGATGACGCTTACGTTCTCAACCTCGCTCCTGAGGGTCCCACCAACCCTCTGTTTTCCACAGGGTATTGACCAAGCAACTGTCCTTTAGGACGGCTTGCAGCCTCCTCCTCCAAGTGCTACGTTTAAAAAGACTTTGCTGCGTTCACACAGCACTAGTCCGGCAGTGATTCGGGAGCCCTGAGGGAATTTTTCGAATTCTTTTCTTCGAAAAAAGTTTCGACGGACACTTCGATACCCACGCTGAAGATTTTTTCGTGACGCGAGCATGTCCCGGCTTCTCGCGGGACGAGCGACGATTCGCTTTGATAAAAGCGCCGTCCGTTTGACGAGCGCAACAAAAAACTCGCGCGCGGGGTTTTCGTGTCGTACTGGTTTCGCAACGACAATCGTTTGCCACAGGCCAGACTGGCCATCGCCTCCTACGTCATCGTGGGCATGGTTGGCTTGTTGCTCCTCGGCTTCTGGAAACTTCAGGTCGTGGACTCCGATAAATACGGCCAGATGGCCGAGCGTAATCGCATTCGCTCCATTCCCATCATCGCGCCGCGCGGCCGCATGCTCGATCGCGATGGCCGCGTCCTCGTCGACAACTATCCCTCTTTCAGTATCCTTCTTCTCCGCGACGATCCCGCTCTCATCGACAAAAACTTGCCTGCCATCGCCGATGGGCTGGGCATCCAGATCGGCGATCTGAAAGACCAGCTGGAGAGCACGAAAGCTCTTCCTAAATTTCAACCTATCGTCATCAAGCCGGAAGCGACAAACGCCGACGTCGCGTTCATCGAGTCGCACCGCTTGGACATCCCATTGCTGGAAATGCTCATGGTGCAGCGGCGCCGCTATCTTCCTGGCGGCTTCATGTCGCACGCCGGCGGGTACGTCGGCGAAGTCAGCGAGCAACAAATCGAAGCCAGCAATGGCAAACTCCGCCCTGGCGACCTCGCCGGAAAAACCGGCCTCGAGCGCCAGTACAACGACATCCTGACGGGCACCGACGGCATGCGCCGCATGGTCGTCAATAGTGTCGGCAAGGAAGTCACAGAACTTGGCCGCCTCTCCGAACAGGAACCCATCCCTGGCAAGCAGATTCAGCTCACGATCGATTACGACCTGCAGCAGGTCGCGGAGCAGTCCCTCGGCGCGAGGCCCGGCGCTGTAGTCGCTCTCGATCCGCGCACGGGGGAAGTCCTCGCCATGGTCAGCCGCCCTACGCCCGATCCAAATGATTTCGCCATCCGCGTTTCGGCGGACGAATGGAAGAGTCTCAACGACGACCCTCTGCATCCTCTCTTGAACCGCGCCATTCAAGCCCAGCTCGCGCCAGGCTCCGTTTTCAAAATCGTGACCGCCACCGCCATGCTCGAAGATCATGTCCCCGAAGAAGGCTTCACCACCTTTTGCCCAGGCTACGGCACCTTCTTTGGCCGGCAATATCACTGCTACGTCTTCTACGCTAAAAGTGGTCCGAAGTCTCACGGCGTACTCGGTCTGCACGATGCTATCCTGAAATCCTGCGACGTCTTTTTCTACAACGTCGGCATGCGTCTCGGTATTGACCGCCTTTCTCACTACGCTCTGGGGTTCGGCTTGGGCAAGAAAACCGGTATAGATCTGCCCGCTGAAGAGCCCGGCCTCATCCCAACGCAGGAGTGGGTTGAGCGCACCTTTCATCGCAAGTGGTATGCTGGCGAAGTCATCTCCGTCGCCACCGGACAGGGGGCGGTTACTACCACGCCACTGCAGCTCGCCCGCATGATTGGTGGCATCGCTTCCGGCGGCGTCTTCAAGCAGCCGCACATGCTCAAAGACGCGCCCAAAGTCGGCGAAGAGCGCTTTCACATCTCCGACTCCACGATCGAAAAGGTGACGGACGCCATGTACGGAGTCGTCAACGAGCCGGGTGGCACCGGCGGTAAACTCAGACTCACGGGCATCGAGCTCAGCGGCAAGTCCGGCACTGCGCAGGTCATCGGCTACGACAAAATGAATCTCGTGAAAAAGGGCTCGCAGTTTGCCGACAACGCGTGGTTCGTGGGCTATGCCCCGAAGCGCGATCCGGAAATTTGCGTTGCCGTTCTCGTTCAGGAAAGCGGCCAGCATGGCGGCGAAGCCGCCGGTCCGGTCGTTCGCGACATCGTCAAAGCCTATTACGATAAGAAGGCAAAGAAGACACAAGGCCAGCTTACCGCCGACGACAAGCAGTATGATTTAACCCATGGCACCGAAGCGGCGGCAACGATACAAACGCAGCCCTTGGTAAAACCCGCGGCCGCATCCGCCGCATCGCCAGTGCACGCAGCCAACGCCAGCCCGCAGCGCTAAGTTAAGCTAGGGGCAAGAATTTGTGGCAAGAACAAGTTATGAGTGAAGCAGATCGGAAGAACACCGGATTTAAGGAATTCTTGGCTTGTGCGTCTTTTCGAATTTCGCATTTCGTGTTTCGATTTCTGGCTTTGACTTTTAATTTTCAACTTTCGACTTTCAACTTCTTGTCATGAACGACGCACCCGGCACTCGCGACTACGACTGGTGGCTCCTCGCCATCCTCGCCACCATCTGCGCCCTCGGCGTAATCGAAATCTATTCCGCCACGCACGGCAGCTCGCTCGCCGGCATGCAGAACAAGCAAATCCGCTGGCTGGTCATCGGCTTCGTCCTGATGTTCGCGCTCTCCCGCCTCGATTATCACCTCATCCTTGACCAGGCCCCCATCCTCTATCTCATTGGCGTTGTCGCTCTTGTCGCCGTCCTCGGCTTCGGCCATACCCGCTTCGGTGCCAAACGCTGGATTCCCGTCCTCGGCGAGTTTCTTCAGGTGTCGGAATTGGTCAAATTGATTATAATCATCGTGTTGGCGCGCTTCTTTGCCGAAGTGCGCACTGATGAGCTCTCTCTTCAGGATTTGATCAAAGCGGGGCTCATCGTTGGGTTGCCGCTTGCTTTAATTCTCAAGCAACCCGATCTGGGCACTGCGCTTGTTCTTGTGCCCTTACTAGTTGTTGGCGCTTTTCTCGCCGGCTTGCAGTGGAAACACGCCGTGGCAATTGCGCTCATCGGCCTCTTGATGCTCCCCGTCGCTTGGCGCGTCTTGAAGCCTTATCAGAAAGAAAGAGTTACGTCGTTCATGCATCCTGAAGAGGACGCTAAGGGCTCCGGTTATCAAGTGCTTCAATCAAAGATTGCCGTCGGCTCCGGCGGCTTCTGGGGTAAAGGGTTTGGCAACGGTACGCAAAACCAGCTCGGCTACATCCCCGTCCGTTATTCCGATTTCATCATGTCGGCTTGGGCGGAAGAGCAGGGCTTCAAAGGCGTGCTACTTGCCCTTGGGCTGTACATGGCTCTTCTGTTACGCTTAGTACAGAATGCTCAGCGCGCGAAAGACCGCGCCGGAATGTTTCTTGTAATGGGCGTCGCAGCAGCGCTTGGTTTTCATGTCTTAGTAAACGTGGCGATGGTCATCGGTGCTATGCCCGTGACCGGTATCCCGCTTCCTCTCATGAGTTACGGGGGTTCCGCTACGTTGTTTGTTTTCCTGGCGATTGGTCTGGTTATGAATGTTCGGCTCCGCCGCTTCGTTAACTGAACTTGCCGCCAGTCCCGCGCAGGGTGTTTGCTCAGGCAAATCCCGCCGGATCGGTAATCGTGGCCTCCGCTTTCCAGGGGCCATAGGAACAAGGATCTTAGAGTGAGGACAGCATCGTCCGCCGTTCGCCTGGAAGCTCTCCGGCAACGGACCAGCCTCGTAAGCAAGAGGAACTTTCCCTCCGGCTTCGAACGTCAAGCCATCTCGATATCAGTGTGGCCTGCGTGTGTCCCGGTGCAAACCGGGCCGGCCCCGATTTACTGGACCCCCGACGGGCTCAAGCTCGCGGCGATGCGTCCTGTCGGCCCTTTGCGGCCGTACAGAAACGTGACCTCCGGCTCAGCCGGCGTCACCTATAGTCAGGAGTTTTCATGTCAAAAGAATTGGTTATCTCCGCGGCCTCCCACGAACGGCGCGTCGCGATTCTTGAAGAAGGTCAGCTAGTCGAAATTTACATCGAGCGCGAAAAAGAGTTCGCCCTCGTTGGCAGCATCTATAAAGGCAGAGTTACCCGCGTCCTACCCGGCATGCAGTCGGCATTCGTTGACATCGGCCTCGATGGCGATGCTTTCCTTTACGTCAGCGATGTCTTCGAAAATCTCGAAGACTACGATCACGGCCACGCTCATACCGATGCCCCCACCGCTGCCCCCGCCTATTCGCCTGCGCCTTCCAACGTTGTCGAACTGCTTCCCGGCGAAACACTGGCTCACGCCTCCTCCCACGCGCATGAGGATGTTCACACGGATGAAGCCCACGTTGAAGAATCCGGGCACGAAGCCTTTCACCACGAATCATCCGAACACGAATCCCTGCACCACGATTCCCTCTCCCACGAACAACATGCCGGAGTCGTCGAAGAGCCCGTTACTGAGGGCGAAATCGCCGATGCTCATATCGCCGAAGTTCACGATGAAGGTCACGACGATGTTCATCACGCCGCCGAAGAGCGCCAGCCCGAATCGAACGCTTCCGCTCCCCAGAATTTTTCGCCCCACTACAACCCTACGCAGAATTACGCGCCGCGCTCCTCCAGCGGCAGCGATCGTGGCGGCCAGAACTACGGCCGCGGCAGTGATCGGGGCGGAGACCGAGGTCGTGGCGGCCGATGGGGCCGTCGTGGTGGACGCCATCGCGGTGGACGCCCGCAAGGGCAAGGCCCGAACGTAGGCGGTCGCAATCTCCCGCCTTCCAAATATGCTTCGCCGCAAGGCGGCGAAGCTCGCGGCAATGAATCGCGTGGCTACGAAAACCGCGGTCGTGATCAGCGCGGCCCGGAAAATCGCGGCGGTCAGCCTCGCGGGTTCGAACCGCGCGGTCCCGCACAACGGGGCTTCGACCATCGCCCGCCGGAGACCTCCACTTCCTCGGCGTCCGGCAGTGTCGCGGAAGAACCGATCCTTCTCCCGGGCGAATCTCTCGCCAAGTATCGCGGCAAGCCCGCCGCTGCTCCTCCGCCTCCTGTTGTTGAGCCGGAGATTCACGAGCCGCAACCCGATTTCGAGGACGCAGCTCCGCGCTCTTCTGGTAATCTTTCTGGCGCCCCTGTACCTGCTACGGGACCAGCCGGTGCCGCTGTTCCCCGCCGTTTCTCCGGCGGACTTCCCCGCTGGCTCCTCGCCGACACTGGCTCGGAATCGGAAGCTGCCCCCGTCTCTGCCGACGAAAATATCGGCATTGCTGAAGACTCTTCGCTATCGGCTCATGGCGCGAATCCGCCTCGGCATGAAGCTTCTCCGCTCCAATCGCCCGTATCCGCTAGCTCAGATTCTGTGGCCTCGCGCAGCGACGCGGACTTGAGCGAACAGCAAGCCGCGTCCCTCTCGTTCGAACTCGCCGAGGCAAAACACGAGGAAACTTCCGATCACGCCAAAGCCGATGCCCTCGCTGGTGGCGCCGAATTTGAGGAAGACGAATCCGCGGAAATTCGCGCAGCCGGCGAAACCGAGCTTGCCGAGGACGAAGAAGCGGAAGAAGAGGAACGCCAGGAAGAAGCTCACCTCGACGCCGCGGAAGATCAGGCTGCCGCCGAAACGGAACTCTCCGAGGATGAAACCGAAGAAGTGGAAGAGCATCGTGCCGCGAATCGCGCCGAATTCGAAGCCAACGCCGCCCACGAAAACGCCGAACACGCCGCCGCTCTAGGTGATTCCGAACTCGTCGCCCACGAGCACACGGAACACGAAGACACGGAACACGGACACCACGAGCACGAAGCTGGCGACCACCAGCACGCCGAATCCGAAGTCATCGAAGCGCATGCAGCCGAAACCACGTCGGGACCCGCCATCGTCCAGGACGACGTCATTCTCCTCCCCGGCGAAACGCGCGCCCCGCGCATCGGCGGCGCTTCCGCTCCTCGCGAAGATTTCCCGCGCGACTCCGCCCGCATCGGCGGCAATCCTCGTGCGCGATTCCAACGCCCGCAGCGCGGTGGACGCGATCGCGGCCGCGGTGGACGCCCCGACAGCCGTGGCGGCCGTCCCGATCGCGGTGGTGATCGCGGCCCGCGTCCGAGCGGCCCACGATTCGAACGCCGTCCCAGCGGTCCCGGCGGTCCGCGCCACGATCGTGGTCACCGGCATTCCGGCCCGCCGCGCCGTCCGCAGCTCATCAGCGAAATGCTGAAAGCCGGTCAGGATGTCGTCGTCCAAATCGCCAAGGAGCCTCTCGGCAAGAAAGGTGCGCGCATCACCAGCCACGTCGCGCTCCCCGGCCGCTTCCTGGTCTACATGCCGACCGTTCATCACACCGGCGTCTCGCGCAAAATCATTTCCGCCGAAAATCGCTCGCGCCTCCGCCGCCTCGTCAGCGAAGCCGGCAACATCTATCCCGGCGGCTTCATCGTTCGAACCGCCGCTGGCGGCGCCACCGACGACGAAATCCGCACCGACATCGAATTCCTCGGCAAGTCCTGGAACGAAATCAAGGAGCGCAGCGAACAGCGCAAATCACCAGCGTTGCTCCACCGCGATCTCAACCTCGTCGAGCGCATCCTCCGCGATTACGTCTCCGACGATTTCACCGGCATCTGGATCGACAACGAGGAGGAATACGGCAAAATCGTCGAGTTCGTCAGCCGCTTCCAGCCCAAGCTCGTCAACAAGGTCAAGCTCTACACCAAGGAAACCCCGATCTTCGAAGAGTTCGGCATCCAGCACGAACTGGACAAAGCTCTTCGCGCCAAGGTCTGGCTAAAGTCCGGCGGCTACATCGTCATCAACCACACCGAAGCTCTCGTCGCCATCGACGTCAACACCGGCAAGTTCGTCGGCAAAGGCTCCACCCGCCTCGAGGACACCATCGTCAAAACCAACCTCGAAGCCGTCAAAGAAATCGTCCGGCAAATCCGGCTCCGCGATCTCGGCGGCATCATCGTCGTCGACTTCATCGACATGGAAGAGCGCCGCAACCGCGAAAAAGTTCTAGGCGCCCTGCAAATGGCACTCGAGCAAGACAAAGCCCCCTCAAAAGCTCTGTCCTTCAACGAGTTCGGCCTCGTCTGCATCACTCGCAAACGCACCAAGCAAGCTCTCGAGCGCGTTCTCTGCCAACCCTGCCCGTATTGCACCGGCTCCGGCATGGTCAAGTCCATCCCCACGCTCTGCTACGAAATCCAAGCCGAAGCGCGCAAGATGGCCACTGCCGAACACGAAGGCCCGAATCTCACCCTCCGCGTTCATCCCGAAATCGCCAAGGCTCTCAAAACTCGCGAGTCCATGCTAATGGACGAACTCGAGCAAACCGCTCACAAACACATCATCATCCAATCCGACGCCACCTTACACTGGGAGCAGTACGACATCTATTGATTCTCTGGATCGTCTGATTTGAGAATTTGCAAGCGGGCGCCAACATTGATGACATCATGGAATGGTTCGAGGGCTTGGATCGCCAGCAGGTTGAGGCCGTCATCGAATTCGCCGCCCGCAGCCTTGACGTGACTCCTTCGTCTTCCGTCAGCCGCTGATGTTCGTTCTCTTTGACCAAAGTACTCCAGTCCCTATTCGTCCGTTCCTCAAAGAACTCGAAGTCCAAACTGCCGCGCAGGGAGGGTGGGACAAGCTTAAAAACGGCGAATTGCTAAAGGGCCGAGGACGCTGGATTCGATGTGTTGGTCACTCCCGACAAGAATATTCGGCACCAGCAGAATCTTAAAATGCGCACAATTGCGATCGTTGTTCTGGGCCATGCGCAATGGCCCGTACTGCGCCGATATGTAGAGCGTGTCGTAACTGCCGTAAATGCTGCAAAGCCCGGCACCTATTGTGAAGTAGAGATTCCCGGGCAAGGAAGTCCCGCATCCCCAAAGCCTGAAGTTTCCCTGTCCAAATCTCACGCGTCCTCCAAGTTTCCTGTAACCTCGTACCTCAATTTGCAGTAAGTAGAAATAGAGAGTGGCAAATGGAACTGCTGGAACGCTTCGCGGCAGGCGACCTGGAAGCCTTCGAAGTGCTGTTCCGCCAGCACCAGAAAGAAGCTTATGCCTGGATTGTCCGCATCGTCCGCGACACTGGCATCGCCGAGGATCTGACCGTGGAAACGTTCTGGCGCATTTACAAACATCGAGCCCGATTCAAACCGGACGGCAATTTCCGCGCCTGGGCGCGCCGAATCGCCACCAACGCGGCCCTGGACCATCTGAGGCACGCGCGTCAGGAAGTTACGCTCCCCGAGAATCTCCCTTGCGCTGCAATCCCGGATGGCGCCGTCAGCCGGGAGACTCGCGACAGCATCCACAGAGCTTTCCACGAGCTTCCCGCAAAATACCGGCTCGTAGCCACGCTGGCTCTCGTGGAAGAAGAAAGTTACAACAACATCGCCGAGGCTGCGGGAATCTCCGAATCGCTCGTAAAAGTCAGAGTCTTCCGCGCCGTTCGAATGCTGCGAAAAAAACTCAATTCTCTTCGAACCGAGGTCACAGCGAAATGAGCAACGAAGAAATCAGCAAAGAGATGAAAGAACTCCTCAAGGAGGCCGTCACTCCGATCCAAGGCACCGAACTCCGCCGCGACCTCTGGCCGCAAATGCTCCGCAAACTCGAAGAGCAGCCGCTCCCCATCCACAGTGTTCCGTGGTTCGACTGGGCGCTCGCCTCGCTCGCCGGCGCCGCTCTTCTCTTTTTCCCCGGGCTTATTCCGGCATTGTTCTATCACTTGTGAACCAGGAGGCTTTATGAACCAGCACAAATATCTTCGCGCCTACATGGCGGGCATTGTGGTGCCCACGATTGTTCTTGTGATGGGTGTAACGGCGTTTTGCATCGCCCGTTACGCTTACGATTTTCCCGTACCGCTCGAACGCCTCATGATTTTTCCGATGGCGGTAGTTCCCAACTTGTGGGGTCTTTGGAACATGCTCTTCGTCGCCTCGCATTCGCGGACTCATCTTTCCATCGGTTTCCACGGGGCCTTGCTGCCGTTTCTCCTCGGCCCGCTCGGCATCGTTCTCACCGGTCTCTTGAATTTCTCAATTCCGGGCTTTGCCAGGCACGCCTTCCCGATCCTTGCGCCTCTCAGCCTGATCGTTTACTACCTCGCTTGGAAGTATGTGGTCGGCTCTCTAAACCGAGTTGTCGATCTGGCTTGAGCTTCCCGTAATTTAACCTGTTCCGCCGGGCAGGTTCTCGAATGCGCAAACGCGAGTAATTTTGCGTTGCTTCACTCCGCTGCGACCGTCTAGAGTACCTCCACATTGCTCCATCCCAGCCGGGGCCAAATCTGCTTTTCATGGACCGCTAGGGAGGAACTATGTGGAACAAGCAGCAAACTCAAACACAACCTCAGGCCCCCGCCGCTCCGCCACCGCTAGCTCAAGGATCTCCGGCGACATCTGCAGCGGCATCACCAGCATCCGTTATCGCTTTCGGCGCACCTTCGGCACCGAGGCCAGCAACGCCTACTAGCACTCGCAGTTCAGCTCGCCTGGGTTCGGGCTTGCATATCAAGGGTCAGCTCACCGGCACGGAAGACTTGCAGATTGACGGCCAGGTGGAAGGCCCGATCTCGCTCAATGGCCATCAACTCGTCGTCGGCCCCACCGCCGTTCTCAATTCCGAAATTCGTGCCAGCGAAGTGATCGTTTACGGCAAAGTCATCGGCAACCTCCACGGCGATCGCGTGGACATCAAGACCGACGGCTCGGTGACCGGCGACATCTCCACCGCTCGTATCAGCATCGAGGATGGCGCCCATTTCAAGGGCCGCATTGAAATCGACCCAGTCAAATCCCAAGCCGCCGCCGGTTAACGGGGCTCTTCGCTCCAGCCACATCTTCGCATCACTGGCTCGGCATCTTGCGCGCCGGCACGACCCTGGTGCCCTGCTCACGGCAGGAGCTCACTCGCTTCGCAACGCAATAATCGGATCGACGCGCACAGCCCTCCGCGCCGGCACCGCGCACGCCGCGAGCGCCACAATCGCCAGCACCGCCATAACGCTCGCCAGCAACAGTGGATCCAGTGCTCTCACTCCATATATTTCGCTGGCCACGGCCTTCTGCATCGAAATGGCCCCAACGATCCCCAAGACTAGCCCAACCACAACCAGTTCGAATCCTTCTCGCAACACCAGCCTGAGAATCGCCGCCCTGCTGCTGCCCAGCGCTACGCGAATCCCAATTTCGCGCGTGCGTTGCGCCACCAGATACGCCAGCACGCCATAAATTCCCAGCGTCGCCAGAAACAGCGCCACGACTCCGAACGCATTCGCCAGCAGCATCGACGTCCTCCGCGAAGCCAGCGAAAGATCGATCCTCTCCGACATCGAACGTACATCGAACACCGCCAGGTCCGGGTCCAGTCGAGCAATCTCCGAGCGCAGTGCTCGCACCGTCGAATCCGAATCGCCAGCCGTCTTCAGCGCGAACGCGAAATTGTTGTCAGCGTCCTGCGCAATGGGGCAATAGAACGCGCCAACAGTCCCGCCCTTGTCATCCAAATGTTCGTAGCGCAGCGTTTGCGCCACACCCACGACCGTCAGCCACACCGTACGCTCGTCCGTCTTCAACAAATTTTTAGGATCGGTGGGAAGGTACATCCGCCGCCCCAGTGGATCGCTGTTCGGCCAGAAATGTTGCGCCAGCCGTTCGTCCACGATTACGACTCGGGGAGCCTTCTCGCTGTCGCGCTCGTCAAACCTCCGCCCCTTTAACATCGGGATGCCCATCGCTTCGAAGTAACCGGGCGACACATCCATCAGCAGCGGCGAAATGATCGACTCGCCCGGCTGCATTTGATATCCCTCAGCCAGTATCACCTCGTCATTGTGGTTGCTGCTCAGCGGAATTACGTTCGTTACTCCCGCTTGCGTAACTCCCGGGATCGCTCGCACTGCCGGCAGCGCGCGGTTCAAAAATCCGCCCCAGTCTTCGCGTTTCACATATTTCGTTCGCGGCAAGCTCACCGACGCCGTCACCACCCCTTCCGCCTTGAACCCGGGATCAACCCGCAACAACCGCCGGAAACTGGTCAGAAACAGCGCCGCTCCCATCAACAGCGCAAACGCAAATCCAATCTGTGCCGCCACCAATAGTTGACGCACACTCCGCGTTTTCTTCCCGGTCGTCCCCGTCCTGCTATCTTCATGCAGCGCGTCGTTGATGCCGATCTTCGAAGCGCTCACCAGCGGAAACAGTCCCACAAACAATCCCGCGGCAACCGACAGCGCCAGAGAAACGAGAATCACGGTCGCATCCAGGTGAACTTCCTGCGCCCGCGGCAAATGCTCGAGCCCCGCAGCGCCCAGCGTCTTCAGCAAGCCCGCGCCAAGCGCGATCCCGCTCACTCCTCCAACCAGCGCCAGTCCTACGTTCTCCAGGATCAGCTGCCGCATCAACTGCATCCTTCCTGCTCCCAAAGCGATCCGCGTCGCCATCTCCTTCCGCCGCAGCGAAAGCCGCGTCAGCGCAAGATTCGCAATGTTCAGTCCGCCGATCAGCAGCACGAGTATCGCTCCGCCCCACAGCAGATAAAGCGTCCTCTGCACGCCACCGGTCACCGTTTCTTGCAGTGGCTTCACTTCCGTGTGAAATCCCGCGTTAATCAATATTTCTTTGAACTCCGGAAACCGCTCGAGATTCTCGTTGTTCAATGCGTTGACCTGTGCCTGAGCCTGCTCCAGTGTCGCCCCCGGCTTCAATCTTCCGATGTGTGTCCAGTTGTTGCTGTGGTGCTGCGTCTTCTCTTCCGCTGTGAACGCAATCGGCATCCACAACCGCACCTCCGGATCGATAAAATCAAACCCCGCCGCCATCACTCCCACCACTTTAAAAGTCTGCCCGCTGATCCTCAGATCGCGCCCGATCGCCGTTTTGTCCCCGGCATACAGTTGCTCCCACAGTCCGTGGCTCAAAATCACTTCCCGCTCGCGCCCAATTTCTCCTTCTTCCTCAAGGAACGGCCGTCCCAGCGCCGGCGATACTCTCAAAAGCGTGAACCACGACGGCGTAACCACCATCCCGCGCATCCGCTGCGGCAATCCATTCAGCTCGACAGTTTGATCCCTTTGCCGGAACATCGCCTGGCTCTCAAACGCCGTCATCTCCTTCATCCGGTCGAAGTAATCTCCCGAACTGCTGCTGTTGATTCCCGTGACTCCGGCCTTAGGATATTCGTTCGCCATCAACAAGATCGAATTCGCCTCCGGCACCGGCAACGGCCGCAAGACCACCGAATTCACGATTGCAAAGAGTGCCGTATTCGCCGCGATGCAAACGGCAAGCGTCAGCAGAACGGTCAATGCAAATCCCTTGGCCCGCCACATCGAACGCGCTGCGTATTTCATATCGAGGAGAAATAAATCCATGATTTGCCTCCCAGGGCACAAAGCCCCGTATCAGCGAAAACCAAAACGCACCACTACCTGCCACTCAATACGCATAGACGAAGCAAAATGTTCAAATGTCACGAAGGGGCTGGCTCTCCATTCGTTTATGGAAAGGCGGCTCTTGGGTACTTCGATCCGGCAGTTCTTAATTCTACCGCTTCACTACTTCACCACCGTCACCACCACCTGCGACGGATACTGCTTCGAGTGATGTACCGCATTGTGTGCCACCACTCCTTTTTCCTCATCATAGTTATTTCCGCCGGTATTCAGATTCCTGTCGAACCGCGGAAAATTGCTGCTCGAAATCTCAATCCGCAACGAATGCCCCGCCTCAAAATAATTGCTCGTGTTTAGCGGCTGCAGCGTCACCTTGTACACTTTCCCTGCCTCCATCCACGCCAGCGGCTTGTCGTATCCATCGCGATACCGCAATCGCTGGATCGATTCGTCCAGGTTGTACGCTCGCCCGTCCGGATACACGTCCACCACTTTCACCGTAAAGTCCGTATCCTTCGCATCCGAGGAAACATAGAGCGTCGGCGTTATCGGCCCGCTCAGCTCGGTCCCTTCTTTGAACGGTTCCGACGTGTACACGAGAATATCGTTCCTCGCTTCCATCTTTCGCTGGTCAAACGCCCCCGCCTGCACCGCCGTCCCCGTGCAACACACATTCCCTCCATACGACGGCACGGGATTCATCGGATCGTACGTAAACGAATCCGGCTTATCCGCTGCCGGAGCCGCCGCAGCCAGTGCCCCATCCCCCGTCAAGGAATTTGCTCGCCCCCCGCTCGACAAATACATCGTCATCGTCTGCGCGCCTGCCGGCGGCCAGGTCTCTGACGTCTGCCACTTGTTCATCCCCATCGTGAAGTATGTCACCTTTGGCATCGCATCAATCTTCGCGCTTTTCTCGCCCTTCAGAAACCGATCGAAAAAGCTGTACGTAATCTCCTGGTAGTCGAACCGCGCATCGCCCATGCTTCGCTCGCCGACCACCGTATCCTCCGTCGCTCGCGTATACGCGCAGTGCCCCACTGGCGCAATAATCACCCACTGCTCATCGCCGACTCCGTCCTTCGCTGTCTTTCGCACGTGATTGTAAAGCTCGAGGTTCGGCCCCATCGACACGTCGTACCACGTCATGAACCACAGCCCCGGCAGATTCAGCGGCATGTCGTCATGATACAGCCCGCCCTTGTACCACGCCGGATCATTGGGCGTGCGCTGGATCATTCGTCCGCCCGTTGGAACTGGCATCGCGTCCGCATAAATTCCATGCGGCGCATCGACAGCCTTCAAAATATCCTGCTCCGGCAAATGCCACAGCGCCTTCGACCAGTCCACCGGTGGCGCTTGCTGTGCCAGATCAAACAGTTTCGACGCGCGAATCAGATCCTCTTGCGAAGTATTCGCCGGAAACATCGGCCGCACCTGGTTCTGCTCTCCGGCAAGCCAGGCAATGAAGAGCATCTGCACCGCGCCGCCTCGATACCAGTTCCCCTGCTCGTAATACGGGCCCACGCGTCCCACACCTGCGCCAAAACTTTGAATATTCATCGCCACATACGCCGGATGCCCCATTGCTGCAATCGCCATCTGATATTCCGCCGTCGAAGAGCACCCCGTTGTTCCCACTTTCCCGTTCGTCCACGGTTGTGCCTTCAGCCAATCCAGCATGTCGGTTCCATCCGTCCGCGGCGCGCCCAAAATCTCGTAGTTCCCTTCCGAGAAAAAATGTCCGCGTTCGTTCTGCACCACGTACGCGTAACCGCGCTTCACCGCCGTCAGTGCCGTCCGCATATCTGCCGGCAATCCGTTTCGCACATCCCAAAAATTGAAATTGTAGGGAGTGCGCACCCAAATAATCGGCACTGGCCCGCTGGCATTCTTCGGCCTGTAAATATCCGTCGCCAGACGCACTCCATCCCTCATCGGCACCATCACTTTTCGTTCGATGATCGAGACCGATTCCAGCTCTTTCTCCGTCTGCACTCGCTGATCTTTTTGCTCCTGCGTCAGCGGCGTCCCCTGCTGCGCCCTCACCGCGCCAATCGAAACCGCGCCGGCAACCACCATCGCCAATGCCATCCGTCCAATCGAGTTTTTCATCGCGTTACTGTCCTCTCCAAAACGGCTGCGAGATTAACACCACGCACTCCATCCCGTGAAGGTTTTGTAGAATTCGAATCACTTGTGTGTATCACGACTTGAGCGGAGCTGAGATTATTGCTGGGGCCCAATCTTGACGGATACCCGATAGCGCCGATAGTCCTGATAGTGATGCATGTTGCGGTATTTCTGGCCGCCGATTTCGATGTATACGTCTGCCTCGCTAGGCAGCCACAAAGGATTTGGAACGTCCTGAAGACGCACTTCGTCGAAGGTCACATCGGTTGTCAGTTGCTCGAGCAAAATCCCACGGTTGGGCGCCAGCAGATCGCGGCGCATACGGAGGATTTGGAAGTTGCTTTTGTCCACCCACAAGATTCCCTGCGTCACCATATCCACTTCTTCCGCGCCGGTTCCCGCCATAACGGTCGAAAAGTTGACCTCGCCGGGGCGCTGAGCAAATGCCAATACATACGTCTCGCGTAAACCAAGCATTCCGTTGCCCACGTAGCGGAACCGGGCCTGTGACTGCGACTGCGCCGCGCTCGAAAACTCAATACAACTCAAGGCGTGGCCCGAAGTGACCAGATACCCTTGTGTAAGACCGATCGGCCCCAGGCGATTGCCCTTCTCATCCATGCGATATTCCGCGCTGGCGCCCCAGGAGTAGCCGTGGTGCAGGATCAAATAGTTGTCTTGAACATGCTGCTTCGCTTTGATTTTTCCGTCGGCATTCAACTTCTCCTGGGTTAGGTTTTCGCGCGCAATGAGGTCGCCAATGTTGTGGACGAAATCATCCATGCGCTCGCCCATCTTCTGAAGGATCATCGGCAATTCTTGCTGATCCGCTGCCGGCTGAAGGGATTTCAACTCAGGTACGCGTTCGACGAGTTGTGCCATCGGCAGATCGACGTATGCATGTGCATTCGCGTAGTCAGGTTCACGCCCTGCAACTGCGCTTTCTGCGCTTGCGCTTTGTGGAGATGTGTCGCCCGACTCGCCAAGCCTCTTGGCCTCAGCCGCGAACTTCTCTACTGGCCAGGGCCGCGAGTAAAACCCCTGTCGAGTGCGCGCTACTAAGTCAGGTCTTGCGACCCGGATCTCCAGACGATGGTATTCGTTAGGCTGAGTTGTAATCGTCGGATCGAAGGATATCTCGTAGTATGCCTCCGCATCGGCGAGGCATTTTCGGAGAGCCGAGGCAAGGTCGTTGCCGGGATGAAGGGCCGCGCCGCCGCTTTGCTTGGCGATCGTCTCCAGCGTCAAGTCTCCTGGTCCGACGTCACTCGGCTTGTAAGCTCCCGCTACGTAGACGCTCTTATCGGAGGGCCTCAAGTGAACGGTGGGCGGGTCTGTAAGGCCCATGTCAAGGTCCGCCAGCGCGGAAGGGTCAAGACTATAGACGGTGATTTGGCCTTCGCGGAGCTGCGTCGAGACCTCAACGATATTTCCGAACAGTTCTTCTTGGAGTTGCCGGAGCTTGGGGTCGCGAGCGTTCTTTAAGCCGACCAGTGGCGGCCACCCCGGAGACACCCAAAGGACGATCTTGCGTCCAGGTTTCTCGCGTTCGTCGGCCAGAATCTGCGCAAAGGCTTGAAACGAGATCTCAAAACGGGCGGCGCCTCCTCCGCGGTCAGAGTTTTCGGTGATACTGCGGACGGCAATCGGGTGTTTACCAAGCGCAGTACTGATAGCGTTTCCATCCTGTGAAAAGTCCAGCGGAGACTCGAGTCCCTTGCCCGTAAGGATCGCGACCGCAGTGGGGTAGGGCAGACGGCCTCCGTCGGACTTTAGGAATTTTTTGATTTCTTCGTAGACGATGGCCCCCTCACGAGAGCCGATGCTCACGGCGTGGAAGACTACGATCACCTCGGCGCGGGTATGCCGCCCATCGACAGCCTCGAACGACGTGATGATTTGGGGCACGTCGTTATCTAGGATGGTGAAGTCCAGCTTCTGAAGCCCCTTTATTGGCCGGCCAGACTTGGGACTAACTACAACGTCAAGATAGATTCGGTCTCCCGGATGAGCTGCCGAATGATCTTGGCGAGCTGAAATTTGGGGCACGCACAGAAAGGGGACCAGAAGAAAAAGGCCGAGACGCGACTTCATAGGTGTACGCCCCTTTTCTGGCGAAGGCCGACCGAGGACCCTCGCAGTATTCACCGATTTCGCAGTATGAGGAGCTCCCTATATGGGACGGCGTCAACGCCAGCCCAGTTACAAGCTCAACATTGCGCCAGCTGCTCTTGTGATTTAAATGGAGCCCAGCTTCGTTAAAATGGACCCACTAACTCCTGCAATGAGGGCTTGAACGTATCCCTTCCCGACGAGATACTGGACGCATGTCCGCGGTCGTTTCTAAGCCAGCCCTTCGCGTAACGGGTCTTCGCAAGGCCTATCAGGACGTGGTCGCCGTCAACGGCCTCGACCTCGAAGTACATGCAGGCGAGTGCTTCGGCCTCCTCGGCCCCAATGGCGCAGGCAAAACTACAACAGTCGAAATCTGCGAAGGTCTCACCGCTCCCGATGCTGGTGAAGTGGAACTTCTTGGCATGTACTGGAAATCCGACGCCGAGCAGCTCCGCCAGCGCCTCGGCATTCAACTGCAAGATACGCAGCTTTCCGAAAAATTGACCGTGTTCGAAACGCTTCGCCTCTTCCGCAGTTTTTTTGAGCAAGGCCCCGGTGCCGACGAAGCCATCGCCCTCGTCCAACTCGAAGAAAAGAAGAATTCCCGCGTCGGCAATCTTTCCGGCGGCCAGAAGCAGCGCCTCGCTCTCGCCTGCGCCCTCGTTGGCGATCCCGATTTTCTGTTTCTCGATGAGCCCACCACCGGGCTCGACCCGCAAGCCCGCCGCCAGCTTTGGGATTTGATTGAGCAGTTCAAATCCTCCGGCCGCACCATCCTTCTCACCACGCACTACATGGACGAAGCCGAGCGGCTCTGCGAGCGCGTCGCTATTATGGACAACGGCAAACAAATCGCTCTCGGCAGCCCGCGCGAATTGATCGCCTCCACCTGCGCGGAACACATGGTCGTTTTCTCCGCTGGAGCCAATGCCCACGCGGTCGATATACGCGCTTTGCGCCAAATCAAAGGTGTCCGCGACGTCCGCTCCGAAAACGGCACCGTCGAAATGCAAGTCACCGAACTGCATCTCGCCGTTCCCGCACTGCTCGCGGAATTAACTCGCCAAAATATTCCGCTCACCGAACTGAGCACCCACTCCGCAACTCTCGAGGATGTCTTCGTCTCCCTGACGGGACGACACCTTCGCGATGAATGAGCAAACCACATGAGTGAAACAACAGCCATTCCCGACATCCAAGTCCGCGCGGCGGAACGCAAAGCTCCGCGAGGCAAGAGATTTGCCAGCCACCCGCTCGTGCAACTGACGATCGTGCGCTTTCTCGAAACGCTCCGCGAACCCGAAGCCCTCTTCTGGATCTTCGCCTTTCCCATTCTTCTCGCGGGCGGCCTCGGCATCGCGTTTCGCAATCGCCCTGCGGAAGTTCTGAAGATCGCGACCACCAATTCGGTGCTGGCGCAATCTCTGCAAGGCGAAAAGCTGCTCGCCGTGGAGCTGCTCGATTCGAACGCCGCCGAAGAAGCTCTGCGCACTGGCAAAATAGCCCTTCTGGCCGTTCCGAATGCCAACGGCTCCGTCGTCTATAGTTACGATGACACCAACCCCGAGGGCCGCACCGCGCGTATGCTCACTGATCGCGCCGTGCAGCAAGCCGCGGGTCGCGCCGACCCGATTCGAACCAGCGACTACTTCCTACGCGAACCCGGCTCTCGTTACATCGACTTTCTCATTCCTGGATTGCTTGGAATGAATCTGATGGGCAGCGCGATTTGGGGCATGGGCTTCACCGTCGTTGATATGCGGCGCAAAAAACTCCTGAAGCGATTGATCGCGACTCCCATGCCGAAGCAATACTTTCTGCTTTCCTATGTGCTCTCGCGCATTTTGATGCTCGTGGCGGAAGTGGGCATTGTGCTCGGATTTGGAGCTTTAATTTTTCATGTGCCGGTGCGTGGTTCGCTGCTCAGTCTGGCGGTAGTCTGTCTCCTGGGCTCGCTGACGTTCAGTGCCCTGGGATTGCTGCTCGCGTCTCGCGCCAAAACCATCGAAGCCGCTTCGGGCTTGATGAACGCCGTGATGCTTCCGATGTGGATCGCTTCCGGCGTGTTTTTCTCTGCGCAGCGATTTCCGGATGTGGTGCAGCCCATCATCAAGGCTCTGCCGCTCACTGCCGCGATCGACGCGTTGCGCGCCAATATGTTGCAGGGCGCGAGCCTCGTTCAGTTGACGCCGCAGATGGCCGTGCTAGGCGCTTGGCTCGTCGTTTGCTTCATCCTCGCCCTAAAACTCTTCCGCTGGCGCTAACTTCCTTTGCTGGCGCCTGAACCTTTCGCACCGCCGCGAATTCCTTCTCTTGTAGGGGCACGATTCATCGTGCCCCAGCTTGCCCAAGCGCAAAACGCTAGGGCGCTTTAGTCTTTTCTCAGAACCAGCCAATAAATGACCGCTAGCTAACCGCCTTTTTGTGGAATTGCCGCAGGCCCACAGTAAGAAACAACGCGTTGAATCCGAACAAGGCAACGAAAACGGCGATGCGCGACAAATGCGGGAACTGCGGCACGAGCGTGGCACGCAACCCTTCGTTTCCAACGTTCCTTGCTCTCAGCGGCCGGAGTAGCGCTGCTCTTTCCAGGGGTCGCCGTAGGCGTGGTAGCCATTGCGTTCCCAGAAGCCGAGACGATCGTGATCAAGAAGCTGGAAGCCGCGGACCCACTTGACGCTTTTCCAGGCGTAGAGATGAGGAACGATGAGGCGCAACGGGCCGCCGTGCTCAGCGGTTAAAGGTTCGCCGTCATGCTCAAAAGCAAAGAGAACATTCGGCTTCAACAGATCTTCGAGCGGCACGTTGGCGGTGTAACCTTCCTCGGCGAGGATGGAAGCAAAATGAGCGGTAGGCTTCGGCTTGATGAGCTTCATTACATCTGTGAAGAGAACACCTTTCCAATGATTATCGAGGCGGCTCCAGCGCGTGACGCAGTGGAAGTCCGACATAGTTTCGGTTTGTGGCAGCGCGCGAAACTCGTTCCAGGTGAGGCGCTTCGCCTCCTCCACTTCGCCGGAAATCTGGAAGTCCCACCGCGCCGGATCGAAATGCGGGAGGCTGCCATAATGCAGCACGGGCCATTTCAACGTGAGCGATTGCCCCGGCGGCAAACGCCCCTCGGCCTTGGCCTTATTTTCCAATTCCTTCCGCGTTCCCAGTTCCCCGAATAGTGACATGCCGTTTTCCTTTGCAATGAGATCGTTGTTGATAGTATGTCCCAGATGTGAGACGTCCGGTGAGCGGACAGCGCGGTCCGCCTCGGAAGGCGGACCCTGCGAAGAGGAGAGAGACGATGCTGGCAAACATGAACATGGTCGGCTTTTTGTTGACGAAGGATTATGAGAAGGCGCGGGCATTTTATGAGGGTACATTGGGATTTGAGTTTGTGAGCCTGGACCAGTTTGCGCTGGTGATGCAGGCGGGCAAGAGCATGATCCGGATCGTGAAGGTGCCGACGTTTATGGCGCTGCCGAGCACGGTGCTGGGCTGGCAAGTGGACGACGTGGAGAGGATCGTCGATTGGCTGGTGAAACGCGGCGTGGTGTTTGATAAATATCCGTTTGTACAGGACAAGGAGCGCGGGATTTGGACGGCGCCGGGCGGCAGTAAGATTGCGTGGTTCAAGGATCCGGACGGAAATGTGTTGAGCGTGTCGGAACACCATTGAGCGGCGTTGATGTAGATTGCGGAACATCAGCCGAGTGCGGTCAGGTGCGCATGCCGGCGTAATCGCGCCGGGGTTGCGGAGCGGTGGGCACGGGCGAAGTGGGAGTGTTCGACGGCGTGTGATGAGACTCCGGACCCGAAGAGTTTCTTGTTACCGTGGACGAATTGCTCTGAGATTTTCTGAGAGCTTCGGCGGCTTTTGCGGCTTGCTTAGCGAGGACGTGGGCCCTCATTTCGGCAATGTCTCTGTTGACTTCCTCTGCCTCGATAGCCTCACGATCTTCTTCCAGCCTCCGCTCCATGCCTGGGAGCGTCCAGAGCAGCAAGAGTTACGCATTTAGCTGGCATGCTGATTTCCTTTCAAGAAGATAGAAGGCGAAATGAAATAATGCAGTAATAACGTAACTATGTAATGACAGAACGAGGTATTGTCTGAAAGAGAAGAATCGCCCCCACCCCCCCTATCTTTGCAAGAATATGATTCTATGGAGGTTAGGGGTGGGGGGGGGGCTAAGAATATCATTCGATGGGAGTTAGCTTGGCGTAAGGAGATGAATACGGATCGGGTGCGGCGGGGGCAGGGGGAATTTCAACAGAGAGTAGCACTCGGTATCGGCTACGGTCTTGTATTCACATCTGGTTTGGCAGACGCAGTGCCAACAACTTCCGCGGAGGAAGAGTCCCCTTGGCGAGTGAGAAAGAGGACGAACGGAGTGATCTCGAACGGCATTTTCTCGTCTTCCGCCACCCCGCTCACCGGTTTGGACTTAAGCATCTGCAAGCGACTATTCCACGGGTCGATCTTGACGCGGCCGCCGAGCGGCAGGGCGGCAATGACGTTTGCCGCTCGCTTTTTAGCAGGCGATTCCGCAGAGGATTGGGAGGCCATAGCCCAATTTGTTGGTACCCGGTCGCCCAGGTGAGGGCTGATCAGGTTGGGAATATCCTTAGACCGGTCCTTCAGCACTTGAAGGAAAAGCCGAGCAGTCTCGGTCTGATCCTTGTAGGGCGATTTGCTCAGCAGTTCGGCTCCCTTCTGATTCGCCGCCTGCTCCTCTTCATGTGTGCGGCCAAAGCCAAAGTGGCTGAAGGTTTCCTTCTCGTCAAACCGCAAGTGATTCAGGAACCCGAATTGGGAGTCCATGTGATGCCCCAGCAAGACGTGTCCGAGCTCGTGGGCGATGATAACCGCGAGGCTCGCCTCGTCGGGGAGCACATCAATCAGTCCGCGACTCAGCACAATGGTGTGCCCGATCGTGAAAGACTCGAGCGTCGAAGTCATTACCACCCGGCAGCGGACCTCCGGTTGGATGTCGAGATCATTCGTAACCTCGAGATTGTTGACCACCGTCTCGAGCACCTTATCCACGTCACCGTGCGGCGCCATCAACCCTAGCCTCTCCATGCTGTCCATGACGTTGTCTTCGGCCTGCCGGGCCCAAGAACGCTCGGCCAGCAGAGGCGAGTAGTCGTCGGCTTTTTCCGGTTGATCCGTCACCGGCGCTTCCACCAGGACCTTGGTCAGCCCTTGCTCTTCCCCACCGCCAGGGGCGTAGCCCCAAAGGCGCGTTTGCGCCTTGAATGGCTTGAATGCCAGGTTCTTCGTCTGAGCGTTCTGAAAATCGCCTTGCTGGCTGTAGATAAAAGCTGGAAGCCATTGTTTATTTCCGGCATTCATTCGCCAGCTGTCGAAACTGAAGTAGTAGCTGGTTAAGGACGCGGGGCCGAAGCTGCCGTTGAAACGCACGATGTTAAAATCCTGATCCTCCACCCAAATTCTCCCGACGAAGCGTCCTTTACCACTCTTGGGCATCGGCGTCAGGTCAAAGACCAGACATCGGACCTCGCCAAGGAATTCACGGCGAACGTAGATGAATTTGTAGTTCCCTTGGTTGAACCCGTCGGTGTCAATGAACGCCATCTGCAAGAAGCCGGCAGGCACATACTGCTTCCCGAAAGCGAAGAAATTCCCCATGGATCCGAAAAACTTCTTGTTCTTATTCTCGGTGTCGTTCAGAGAGACGACCTCAAGGCCACGCGAAAAATCGGCCCTCCCGAGAAGATACTTGTCGCCGTCCGGCACTGCTCCCAGATGCTTATCTTCGCGGAAGTTTTGGACATACGTTTCCACCAAGGGAGAAAATTGGCGGATCAATCGCATTTCCTCCTGTTCGCGAGTCACAATTTTGTCCACAACATAGCTCATCGTCGTCGGTTGTTGCGTTGTCGGTTGTTGCGCCGCGGGTTCTTGCGCAACCGGTTCTTGGGCGGCCGGTAGTTGCGCTGCTGCAACCAGCGGCATCGCCATGAGTGCGGACGTCACAAGCAAACGCAATACGTTCAGAAGGAAACGCATGATGTCCTCGAAAACCTGTAGGTTAGAGCTGGAGTCCCCGCCTGCCACGCTACCCCCCGTAAAGTGCGCTGTCATCTGTACCGACGAGCAGTTTTGGGACAGCCGCCTTCACGTTTGCTGGAACACCGGCTTTAGAGGATTGGAGTTACAATTTCCGAATTGAGATGAAACGGACATTGAGACCCGGTTTGCCCATCGCCCCATTCGCCTGGGTAGTCCTCCTTGTGGCCGCGCACTTGACAGCTCAGCAAACCAATGAAACTGCGACACAGCCCCAGACCCCCAAAATCGTAGTCGAGGCAAATGCGGTGTTGATCCCGGTGGTGGTCCGAGATTCGCAGGGCCACTCGGTTGGCAACTTGAAAAAGGAAGACTTCCAGATTTTCGATAAGAACAAACCGCAAGTTATCGCCGGGTTTAGCATCCAGAAGCGAGCAGGTGTTGAGAATATTCGGTCGAACGCTGAACCGACGCCGACCAATTCCGGTTCCACCCAATCACCTCCTGGTAGTACACAGGCCCCGGCAAAAACGCCGGAACGATTCGTCGTGTTCTTGTTCGACGACTTGCACCTAGACATCGGTGATTTGGCGCAGATTCAAAAGGCAGCAACGAAAATGATCGCTGAGATACTGAATGATTCGGACCTGGCGGCGGTAGTCTCCACATCGGGGGCCAGCAGCGGTCTAACACACGATCGCGCGAAGTTGCAGGACGCGATCATGAAGCTAAAGGTGCAGATTCTCTATCGCAACAATGAACACGGATGCCCGCGTGTCGATTACTACCAGGCGAATCGGATTGTGGAGTTCCACGATTCCATGGCACTTGATGACGCTACTGAGGCTGCACATGCCTGCTGTGAATGTCCAGGGGACCTTGCCGAAAGATTAGCGCGAGAAGCTGCCCAACGAGCTTCAGAGCTTGGTGATTTGGACGTTCGCATTACGCTCGGCGTTTTGAGAGAAATTATACGCAAAATGGGCTCTATGCCCGGCCAACGCACGCTCATCCTGATCTCGCCTGGCTTCCTGACCGTTAATGCGCTAGCGAAAGCCCAGGCATCGGAGATTCTGGACATTGCTGCGCAGGCCAACGTGACCGTCAGTGCGTTGGATGCGCGCGGGTTGTACACCACAATGGGCGATGCGGGTGATGACAGGACAAATTCTGCTCGTTCGGAGCAAAATAAAACTAAATATCGCAGCGAAAGCATGGTGCTCAATGAAGAAGTCATGACGGAACTCGCGGACGGAACCGGTGGAACTTACTTTCATAACAGCAATGACTTGGACGGCGGATTTAGAGCTCTGACAGAAGTGCCGGAATATGTATACCTACTTGAGATGTCGCTCCAGAACGTGAAGCATGACGGTGACTATCACCCTTTGAAAGTCAAATTGGACAAGGAAGGATGGAAACTGCAGGCGCGCCGAGGTTACTTTGCGCCGAAGCCTGTGAAAGCTCCCAAAAAGGGGAACTAGTTATCCAGATTCGGTCACGCGCCTACTTTGTATGCTCACAACGCGTCATTACGGCAATCGTAGCCGAAATCGGACAAGTCCGAGCAGCGATTCCACATGTAGGGTAACCACTTTCAAGGCAAAGGGCATTTTCCAGTAAAAATGCCGATGTGATGGCGAAGAGAATCTGAGGACTCGAGAGAAAGGCAGAACAATTACGGAAATTGTAGCTTCAGCGTTTCGCCCTTCAGGACATACTCCAGGCGATATTTCGTATCTTTCTTCTGCTTGGGAAGGGAAAAGTACAGATACCCAGATACCGGAACCGAAATCTTCGCTTCTGGGAGACCCCTCTCGCTTAACTCGCGCTCGATCACTTCGCGGTCGTGCTCGGCAACAGCAGCTGGAACTCGGTCTCCAACGGCCACAGCCACGCTAGTAGAAGTGGTTACGGCATGTCCATGCACGGGCTGACCCGTCGCAGGATCAGTGTACGTCCCCGACTCATACCCGATACCAGCGCCCGTGGAAGCTGTAACGTTGCCGTTCGAGTTTTTTTTCTTTTCCAACTTGGCCGAGACTGCGGTCGCGCTCTGCGGTCGCACCGGCCTGTCGCTCCCTTCCACAATCAACGTAAAATCATCCAGGGAAACGTTTAGCTGGCCATCCCTCTCCGGATACACGGCCACTTGCACAACGAGGCAGCAGCGATTCAAATCGGAAGCAAACTCCTTCGACACTTCCTTGCGAGTAAGCAGTTCCGCCCCGATGCTCACACCACCATGGCTTGCGTGCGCCTTGTACTTTTCAGACGAACTGCGGGGCGCAGTTCCTCTCCGCCCTGCAGAGGAGTCATCCGTGTCTTGCGCTCGAAGAGCGGGCGCAGGAATAGCTAGAGTGCTAAGCAGCAGGGGGGCAATGACGGAAAGCATTGTCAGGCGCATAGAGCACCTCGGTGCCCGCTATCGGGCTCAACTCTCGCCAGTATACCCCCTCGGTCTTCGTGGGTCGCTTACTATTTCCTTCGTTTGCTCGGAAACAATCACGAACAGGAGAGGAGCCGCGCAGAGATTCGACGTGGGAATTCGATTGCCAGAGTCCGGTCCGGTGACTGTAAAAGTTTTTTAGCTGCTCAAAAACTGAGCTTGGTAACCAGCCTCAGGAGGCCAAGGAACCTCACTCTGGGCTTGATATACTTCTTCATGGTTTTCTCCGCCTTTCCATTTTCACTTTAATGCGCACGGCTGGGTCAAAATCCATTATAGACTTACGAAAACCGTCTCCGGTTATCGCCTGCTGTTTGCGATGCTTTTCGATGTAGGTGGGGTAATCAGTTTTCGCGTATCCAGCCACAACGCTTGCCATCAGGAACGCCGCCATTCATGCTTTTCCTACAGCGATCAGCAGAAACATCCATATCTCTACTGTAGCCGTTGAATGACGTTCCCTATGGCTCCCTGGACGACTCACGGAGGCTTCCGGAATGAAGCGGCTGGACTATTTGCAACAAAAACTCCCGCTTTCACTACACAGAAGGCAAATCCTAGAAAACCTAGCAATATCCGTCTGTCACATATTGCACACCCGGGACTGATCGAGGGTTACGGGCAGTCTGGCCGGACAGCCTCCGCTAGATGGTTAATGCGGTATTCGGAAACCGAATCGCTATTGGGGCGAGAGAGAGGATTTGGCGATGATTAGGGTGATGTCGTCGTGTTGTTCGTGGGGAGAGAATTGGCGGACGTCGGCAACAATATTTTGGAGGAGGAATTGGCTGGGTTGGGAGCGATGGCGGAGAAGGGATTCGATTAAGCGGGCTTCACCGTATTCTTCGCGATCTTCGCTGAAGGATTCGGTGATGCCGTCGGTGTAGAGGACGAGAGTGTCGCCGGGGTGGATGGTTCGTTCGCCCAGTTCGCAGTCCCACTTTTTGAAAATGCCAAGGACGGTGGCGGTGGGGTCGAGTCGGTCGATGGAATCGTCGCGGCGAAGGATGAGCGCGGGCGGATGACCGCAATTGATGTAGCGGAGACGGCCGGTGGGGGCGTGGTAATCGGCGAGGAAGAGCGTGGCGAAGGAGCCGTCAGGAGTGTTTTGGGAGAAGAACTGGTTAACGACACGAAGAATATTTTCCAGACAATCCTGCGCAATGGAGCACTGGCTGCGGAGATTGGCTTGCAGATTGGCCATGAGGAGAGCGGCGGCGATGCCTTTGCCGGAAACGTCGCCGATGACAAACCCGAAGCGGCCGGGGCCGAGGTCGAGAAAGTCGTAATAGTCGCCGCCGACGGCGCGCGCTGGATAGCAGTGGCCGCAATAGTCGAGAGAGGGGATCGGGGGGCGAATTTGGGGGAAAAAGCGGCACTGGACTTCGCTGGCGATTTCGAGTTCCTGGGCGGCGCGGCGGTCGAGTTCGAGTTTGGCGGCGGTGGCGCGGCGCTGGGCTTCGAGGGCGTGGGTGATTTCGTCGAAGCTGACGAGAGCGAAAGTGTTGCCGTCGGGATCGCGGAAGCGGGTGGAGACCCCGCCCCAGATGGGGGTTTCTTCGCCTAGCAGAGGCGATTCGGCGGCGGTTGCGTTGCGGACCTGGCGAGTTTCCGGGTCGAACTTGATGCGGCGAAGGCGAGGAGTGTGTTGGAAGCGGACGCCGCGTTTGGACCATTCCTGATATTTGGCGAGGACGTCTTCGGTGATGAGCGTGAGCCGGGTGGAGCGGCCGATGAGTTTGAAGTCGAGGGAGTCGGGCTTGGGGGCGATGAGGGAGAGGACGGCTTGGCCGTCGGGAGGGGCGACGGCTACGAGGCGTTCGCCGGATTGCAGTTTGGCGTCGTAAGCGAGGTGGAAGCCGAGTTGGTCGACGTAAAAGCGGAGGCTGCGGTCCTGGTCGCGGACGTAGATGTTGATGGAGTGGATGCGGAGATGTTGGGAAGGTTTCGGGGTTGGTGCGGTGGCGGACATGGGGAGATTATACGGCGGGGAACGGGAGCCAGGAAAAGGATAACGCAGAGGCGCAGAGGGCGCTGAGACGCGCAGAGATGTTTGCGACGGGGAGCGATTGCTAGAGACGGGCGAAGTGGGGGACAATTTGATGCGTCGGCAAGTGGACGGAGTTCGTCGAGAGAATAGGATGAGGTGGGAATGACGGCAAGAATTTTGGATGGGGCGAAGATTCGGGATGCGATGTTTGGGGAGTTGAAGGACGAGGTGGCGATCCTTTCGTCGGCGGGGATACGGCCGGGGTTGGCGGCCGTGTTGGTGGGGAACGATCCGGCGTCGCAGCTTTATGTGAAGAGCAAGATTGCGGCTTGCGAGCAGTTGGGCATGGGGAGCGGGTTGATTACGCCGCCGAGCAGAGCGACGACCGCGGAGATGCTCGCGATTGTGGAGGATTTAAACCGAGACAATGATACGGACGGGATTTTGGTGCAACTGCCATTGCCGCCGCAGGTGGATACGAAGCGCGTGCTGGAAGCGGTGGATCCGGCGAAGGATGTAGACGGATTTCATCCGATGAATTTAGGGAAGCTGGTGAGTGGGAGGCCGGGGTTGGTGGCGTGCACGCCAGCGGGATGTATGGAGATTTTGCGGCGGAATGAGATTGCGATCGAAGGAGCGAACGCGGTGGTGCTTGGGCGGAGCGATATTGTTGGTAAGCCGATGGCGCTGCTGCTGATGCACGCGAATGCGACGGTGACGATCTGCCATTCGAAAACAAAGGATTTGGCGGATGTGGTGCGACGCGCGGATATTGTGGTGGCGGCGATGGGCAAGGCGGGGTTTGTGCAAGCGGATTGGATCAAGCCGGGAGCGGCGGTGATTGATGTGGGGACGAATCGCGTGACGGACGCAGTGGAGGCGGAACGATTGTTCAGGAACTTCCCTGCCCGCTTGGAAAAATTCCGCGCGAAGGGAAATGCGTTGGTGGGGGATGTGCATCCAGATGCGGCGAATGTAGCGGGTGCGTTGACGCCGGTGCCGGGCGGCGTGGGGCCCATGACAATTACAATGTTGATGAGCAACACAGTGAAGGCAGCGCGGATGCGGCGGGCGAAGGCGATCCCGAGGACGATTTCGGCGGGCGGGCCTTCGTCGGGTTCGGGTGTGCGGTAGCCGCGGGGGATGAAGCGAATTGGAATAACTGGAGGAATCGCCAGCGGAAAGAGCGCCGTGGCAGGGATGCTGCGCGAGATGGGATTTCCTGTGATTGACGCGGACCACCTGGGGCACGAAGTAATTGAGCCTGGGACGCCGGCTTATGACGAAATTGTCCGCGAGTTTGGCGCAGGAGTTGTGGGAGCAGATGGACGGATTGACCGCGGAAAATTAGGCGCGGTGGTCTTTGCGGACCGGAGGAAATTGGAGCGGCTAAATAAGATTGTGCATCCGCGGGTGGAAGAAGAGATGGTGCGGCAATTTGCGGAGTGGGAAAAAAGCGGCGTGAAGGATGCGGCGTTTGTCGAGGCGGCTCTACTGGTGGAAGCGGGGTATCAGAAAAACTTGGATGGCTTGGTGGTGGCATGGTGCAAACCAGAGCAGCAGGTGGAGCGGTTGCTCGCGCGGGGGTTGAGCGAAGTGGAAGCGCGGCGGAGGATTGCGGCGCAGATGCCCGCGGAGGAGAAGTTGAAGTTTGCCACGGTGAAGATGGATTGTTCGGGAACGCTCGAGGAAACGCGGAGGCAGGTCGAGAAGTTGGCCAAAGGATTGAGGGAAACAAGCAATGAAGTAAAGACGTAACGAAACGAGTCGAGGAAGGAATGCGAACATGAGTGCGGGGAAACTATCGAACGCGGCGCGGTTGTTTGTGGTGGCGGTCGTCATTATTGGCGGAGCGTATTGGGCGGGAGGACGATGGGGGCAGCGTCAACCGAGAAAGGTGGAGGCTTTGCCATTGGCCACACCGGGAGCGGCGGAAGTTTCTACGCGGGATGGGGGGCTGACTGACGACGAGTCGATCAATGTGCGGGTTTATCGCGAGGCGTCCGGTGCAGTTGCGAATATTTTGACGAAGGCGACCGAGTACGATTTTTTTATGGACCCAGTGCCGGTGGAAGGAGCGGGGTCGGGATTTGTGATCGATCCACGCGGATATATTTTGACGAATTTTCACGTGGTACAGGAGGCGCAGTCCATTGAAGTGGTGTTGGGCGATCAGTCGCGGTATCCAGCGAAGTTTATCGGTGCGGACCAGCGCAACGACGTGGCGCTGATCAAAATCGAGCCGAAGGGAAAGCCGCTGGTGGCGCTGCAACTGGGAGACTCGTCGAAACTACAGGTTGGACAGAAAGTTTTAGCGATTGGCAATCCGTTTGGATTTCAGAGCACCTTGACGACCGGAGTGGTAAGCGCACTAGGAAGAACGGTGGCCACCAGCCAAACGACCATGATTGACGAGGCGATCCAAACGGACGCGGCGATCAATCGGGGTAACTCAGGCGGGCCGCTGCTCGATTCGCATGGCCAGGTGATTGGGATTAACTCGGCGATTTATACGCCGAGCGGAACGACCGCGGGGATTGGGTTTGCCATTCCTGTGAATACGGCGAAGCGCATTGCACACGATCTGATGACGGAAGGCCGCGTGCGTCAGGCGTTTCTTGGCGCGCAAACCTTGGAAGTAGGCGGATGGCTCGCCGAAGCACTCGATCTGCCGGTAAAAGACGGACTGCTCATTGAAGAAGTGACGCGCGGGGGGCCAGCAGCGGCCGCGGGTTTGCATGGCGGAGACCGCGCCGCAATGGCGGGAATGCGCCGGATTATGACGGGCGGCGATGTGATTGTCGCCGTCGACAGCCAGAAAATTGCAAATCAGTTCGATTTGAATGTGGCTTTGAACCGCAAGCGGCCGGGAGATACTGTGACGGTCAGCGTGTATCGAGGCGGGAAGAAGATTGATATTCCGGTGAAGCTGGGGGAGCGAGCCGGAAATTGAGTTGTGGTGAGAAGAACAGGAGACAGACGAAAAGTCTGTCCCACTATTTCGAAAATTCAGCGCGAAACGTTTCGCGATCGGATTCCTTGAGAGAGTACCAACTCTCGGCGATGTCGCGGACGCGTTCGAGGGCGCTTTGCATTTCCGCGTGTTTGGATTCTAGCAATTCAGCGTTGGCATCGGCCGGCACGTAGATCGGCGGCGCGAAAAGAATCACAGCACGCGCGAATGGCGCTGGCAGCAGGAAATGGTCCCAAGTTTTCTCGAAGGTTTTGCCGCGACTCACTCCGATGTGGAAGACGAGGACTGGGCAACCGGTTTTTCTAGCGAGCATAACCGGGCCGGGCTTCGCAACATAACGCGGGCCGCGCGGGCCATCAATCGTGAAGGCACAATCGACGCCTTCTTCGAGCCGCCGAGCCATTACCGCCAGTCCACGAAGGCCGCCGCGAGATGAACTTCCCTGCGCTGTACCGAAACCCAGCCATTCGATCACTTTGCGCGTCCACTGGCCGTCAAAGGCTGTCGTGTTCATCACGACGACGCCGTGATTGCGGTGCCACCAAACAATCGGAATGATGACGCGGTGCCAGAAGGCCCAGATGCAGCGTTTGCCTGAGGCGTGAACGCGCTCGGCGTTTTGCCAGCCGAGCACTTCGTAGCGCAACGTGGGGCCAAGAAGACGAATCACACTGTAGACGGCTGCCGCAATGATCGGAATTTGGATGCGGCGGGACCAGGGGAGATCGGGAAGGCGAGTGTCGTAATGCTGGCTGATGGATTCCGGCGCCGCGTTTTGTGACGAAGCTCCCGCGGGCTCGGGCGGCGCGGAACTGGTGGCGTCGGTGGGAGGCATGGTTTCTGGATGCGCCGGCCAAAAGGCGGCGTGACGTATAGTATAGGCGAGAGTTTCCCGGGCGGCTTGCTGGAGAATCGCTAACAGTGCGGATGACAGCTCATTTGCGGAAATCGATGCGGCGCGCGCGCATTTTCGGCGCCTTGTGCGCGATGGTTTGCGCGGGAATTTTTGTTGCTGCCGCAGCGACACCGGACCAGCCGGTTGGCGATGCCGTGGGATTGATCGAAGGCGAAGACATCGCTGTGACGGGACCGATGAGCGTGGAAGTGGTTGCGGGCATAGCGAAGACCATTTTGCGGAGTGGAAGCGATGTGCGCGTGAAGTCGGGGCAGGCGCGGATCAGCCTTGTGGAAGGCGGGCAAATTTCAATTTGCGGCCCGGCGCATCTTTCGGTTTTGAAAGCTGGCGGAGCGTTGACGGTGGCTCTGGAAAGCGGAGCGATTCATGCGCGGCTGGACCGGGCGCCGGCGCTGAGCGTCTACACCGCGCTGATTCAGGGCAAGCCAGTGGCGATTGGCGATGAGCCAAGAGATTTTCTTGTGGGATTCGAGAGCACGGGAATCATGTGCGTGCGAACGTACCGCGGAGCGATGCGTCTGGAGCAACAATTGAGCGGGCAGAGCGTGATCGTGCCGCAGGGTGTCGACGTGACGCTGACCAACGGGCAACTGGAAGGAATGGGCAACGGCGCGGGACACTGTAAATGCGAATTGCAGATCGCGAAAGCGCCGGCGGTGCCTCCAGTAGCGCCAGCAGTGAATGTCGCACCTGCCCCAAGCAAGGACACGGTTAGCAGCGAAGTGATTGCGACTCCGGGCGATGCACCTGCTGCCATGGAAAAGCCTGCGCAAAAAACGGAGCCGATCTACACGGTGGACATGCCGCCGCTGCGATTTGATGCAAGCGCAAAGGTACAGCCGGAGCCGGACGCGCGTTTGATGGTGATTGTGAGGCGAGTGCGGGTGCGGCCTACGTTGATATTTCAAGGGCGAGTGGAGGGAGAAATGGTAGCCGCTGCGACTCCGCCGGCATCTCCGCCGCAAGCGCCTCCCCGTGCACCTTCAGCGAGCGCACCGCCAGCTCCGGCACAAAGTTCGGTTGTGGATCGCGTGCGGTCGTTCTTCCGGAAATTATGGAATTGAGGCAGCCCGCGTCTGGCGCGCTGTTACGCTATCGCAGGCGAAGAGCCGCCTGCCGTCCTAGCGATCAGGAGAGCTTCCGGCCATTTGTAATATTCCCGCCTTGAGACTTTCGTGGTAATTTTTGAGTTTCGCATGGTGGTTTCCTCTCCCCGGAAACGACCTCCTTCAGATTGTCGAGCGTGGCGGCTTCGATGGAGCCGAAATGAACATCCGATTCGCAAAGCGAATTGAGTCCAAGTGGTATGGAATGGTATTGCTTGGGGCCAGCGTGCTTTTGGCATTGGGCGGATGTTCGGGCGGATCGTCGACGACACCGCCACCGCCGGACACCACGCCGCCAACGGCGCCTGCCAACCTGATGGCGACAGCGACTTTGGCCACCTCGATCAATCTCACCTGGACCGCTTCGACCGACAATGTGGGCGTAGCCGAGTACAAAGTGGAGAGATGCCAAGGAGCGGCCTGCGCGAATTTTGCGCAGATTGCCACGCCAGCGGCGAGCACCTTCAATGACACTGGATTGACGGCTTCGACTGCGTACTCCTACAGAGTGCGCGCGGCGGATGCCGCGGGGAATAACAGCGCGTACTCGAACGTTTTCTCGACCACGACTCCGGCGTCAACGGATACGACTCCGCCGACGGCGCCTACCAACTTGACGGCGACCGCCGCTTCGAGTTCGCAGCTTAATTTGGCGTGGACGGCTTCGACCGACAATGTGGGCGTGACGGGCTACAAAGTGGAGCGCTGCTCGGGTTCAGGTTGCGCGAATTTTGCTCAAATCGCTACACCGACTGGAACGACGTTTAACGATACGGGGCTCACGGCTTCGACTTCGTACTCGTACCGGGTCCGGGCAAACGACGCTGCGGGGAATAACAGTAGCTATTCCAACACATCTAGCGCGACGACACCGGCCGGGGTGGACACCACTCCGCCGACGGCGCCTACGAACTTGGCGGCGACAGCCGCTTCGAGTTCGCAGATTAATTTGGCCTGGACGGCTTCGACGGACAATGTGGGAGTGACGGGGTACAAAGTGGAGCGCTGCTCGGGTTCCGGTTGCGCGAATTTTGCGCAGATTGCCACACCGACCGGGGCCACGTTTAACGACACCGGGCTGACGGCTTCAACTTCCTACTCTTACCGGGTCCGGGCGACCGACCCGGCGGGAAATTTGAGCGGCTACTCAAACACTGCTACAACTTCGACTTCGGCGACGGGCAACATCAGCGTGACGATCAGTCCAAGGAGTGGCGGGATAACGACGGCGCAGAGTTTGCCGTTCACGGCGACGGTTGCAAATGATGTGGGAGCGGCGGGCGTCACGTGGAGCACAACTGGCGGGACGCTCACGAGCCAGACACTGACGGGGGCTACATTTTCATCGACCACCGCGGGCGCATTCACCATCACGGCCAAAAGCAACGCGGACAATACACAATCAGCGACGGCGACCATCGGCGTTACGGATTTGGCAGGCGTCAGTACGTACCACAACAATCTTGCGCGCGACGGAACGAACACGAGGGAATTTGCGCTGACGCCATCGAACGTGAAAGCGGGAACCTTCGGCAAATTATTTTCGTGCCCCGTGGACGGAGAAATGTACGCGCAACCGCTCTGGGTGCCTAACGTAGCAATCGGCGGTGGAAATCACAACGTCATCTTTGCGGCCACGGAAAATGATAGCGTGTACGCGTTTGATGCGGATGCGATCCCCTGCAAACAATACTGGAAAACCTCATTCTTGAGCACAGGAGTCACGCCCATACCCATCGGCGACACCGGAGACTTCCTGGACATCAACACGGAAATCGGAATCACGAGTACGCCGGTGATTGATTTGAGCAGCAACACGCTGTACGTTGTGGCAAAAACCAAAGAAGGTACTGCGAACTATCACCAACGCTTGCACGCGCTGGACATCATCAATAACGGCAATGAGAAATTCGGCGGCCCGATGGACATCACTGCGGCAATCACAGTGAGCGGGACAGGAGATTCTGGCGACTCGAGCGTTGGCTGCACGAGCACCCCTGGAAATGTGCCGTTCTGCCCTTTGCGGGAGGGGCAACGAGCCGGACTCGCCTTGTCTGGCGGAAACGTCTATGTGGCGTGGGCATCGCATGGAGATTTCCAGCCTTATCATGGCTGGATCATGGGGTTTAATGCGACAACGCTCGCGCTCACATTCACCTTCAACGATTCTCCCAACGGGCGCGAAAGTGGGATCTGGATGTCCGGAGGCGCGCCCGCGTTTGACAGTGCAAACAATCTGTATGTGATCACGGGCAATGGCGACTACGACGGGGTCAACGATTTTGGCGACAGCATTTTGCGTTTGAATAGCTCGCTAATTCTACAGGATTGGTTCACTCCAAATGTTCAAGCCACTCTGGACGGCGAAGATCTCGATTTGGGTTCTGGCGGAGCAGTTGTTTTGGTGGATTTACCGTCCTCCTCGGTTCAGCACATTCTAATAGGGGGCGGGAAGGGTACGAGTACGTTGGGACAGCTGTACGTAATTAATCGGGACGCTGGGATGATGGGGCAAAACGCGACGCCGGACAAGTCGGTTCAGCAATTCAATTTGAACGGAATGATTTATTCTACGGCGGCGTTCTGGCAGAACACCATATACATCGCTGCCGTTGGGCAGCCGTTGAGCGCGTACGTGTTGAACACATCGAACAGCATGTTTACAACGACTCCTGCCTGGCAATCATCGCATTCCTTTCAATTCCCCGGAGCGACACCATCCATCTCATCGCAGAATAACGCTCAAGGAATTGTTTGGGCGCTAGATACGAACAGCACGACAGCGGGAAACGCCTCGGGCACGAATGGGCCTGCAATTCTTTTCGCGTACGACCCTAAGAATTCTGGGGCGTTGCTTTTCCGCAGCGATTCAAATGGTGCTACGAATGCTGCCGGGAACGCTGTAAAGTTCGCTGTGCCCACCGTGGCAAACGGCAAGGTCTACGTTGGAACGCAGACGGAGCTGACGGTCTACGGACTATTGCCATAACTGCAACGGGTCCTTCCTCGCGTCGCCGTCTGCAGTCACGACCTTTTTGGGGTCATTACATGCCTTCGTAGTTGGGGCCGCCGCCGCCTTCGGGGACGACCCAGGTGATGATTTGGTAGGGGTCGGCAATATCGCAGGTCTTGCAGTGGACGCAATTGGCGGCGTTGATCTTCAGTTTTAGTACACCGCTCGAATCTTTCGCCATTTCGTAGACAGCCGCGGGACAAAAATACTGACAAGGGTTGCCGTATTCCTCCACACATTTTGTGGAGCAGATATTGGTGTCGGCTACGTGGAGATGGCAAGGCTGGTCTTCTTCGTGGCGCGTGCCGGAGTGGTAGACGTCGGTGAGGCGGTCGAAAGTGAGTTTGCCGTCGCCTTTGAAGCGTTCGGGGGCGGGGCGGCCGTTGATTTTTTTGTAGTGCTTGTAGCCGGCTTCGGCGTGCATGGGATCGATCAAGCCGCGACCGCCGGTGATTTGTTGGAAGGCGGTGTGGAAGAAGCCGCCGAGCATGCCGTGTTGAAAAGATTGGTGGAAATTGCGGACTTGCCACAATTCTTTCTTGATGTAGCTTTGCTCGATTTTTTGGGGAAAAGAGCTGAGGGTTTTTGCGGTGGCGTCGCCGGATTTGAGTGCGTCAAAAATCGTTTCGGCGGCGAGCATGCCGGACTTCATGGCCATGTGAATGCCTTTGAGGCGCTGGGAGTCGAGGAAGCTGCCGGAGTCTCCGATGATGAGTGCGCCGTCAACGTACGTGCGAGGCATGGCGTACCAGCCGCCGTAAGGGAGAGATTTGGCGCCATAGCGGACGAGTTTGCCGCCATCGAGAGTTTTTTTGAGGAACGGATGCGTCTTCCAGGTTTGGAAAGCGGCGTGAGGATCGAATTGAGGATCGGCGTATTCGAGAGCGAGGACGAGGCCGATGGAGAGGCGATTGTTGGAGAGGCCGTAGATCCAACCGCCACCGTACATGCTGGTGGGGACGGGCCAGCCGAGCGTGTGGGCGACGTAGCCGGGTTGAATGCGATCCGGTTGGATGTCCCAGAGTTCTTTGATGCCGATGCCGTAGGATTGCGGATTGATGTTGTCGAGCTTTTTTGTGGCGACGAGATCTTTGGTGAGCGAGCCGCGTGGGCCTTCGGCGAGGACGGTGACTTTGGCGCGGAGTTCGTAGCCGGGAGTGAAGTTGTCTTTGGGCTTGCCGTTTTTGTCGAGGCCCTTGTCTTCGGTGATGACGCCGACGACGCCTTCGCCTTCGTAAATCAGAGATGCGCCGCCAAATTCCTTGAAGACGTTGACGCCGGCGGCTTCGACCAGGCCGCCTAGCCATTTCGTGAGCTTGCTCAGAGAAATGACGTAGTTGCCTTTGTTCTGAAAGGGCGGCGGAGTGATGGGAAAACGGAAGGAGGAGTTTTTGGTGAAGAGCAGAGCGGCGGAGTCGGTGACGGGAGTGTCGAGGGGCGCGAATTTTTCGAAGTCGGGGACGAGCTCGGCGAGGGCTTTGGGATTCATGATGGCGCCGGAGAGTTGATGCGCGCCGATTTCGCGGCCTTTTTCGAGGACGTAAATATTTTCGGCGGAGAGTTGTGGCTTGCCGCCGGAGTCATTGTGTTTCTTGATGAGATTGGCGAGATGCAGGGCGCAAGAGAGACCGGCGGGGCCTGCGCCGACGATCAGGACGTCGGCTTCGAGTTGTTCGCGTTGGACAGTCATGGCGTGAGTAATCTTAACAAAGCTCTCTTGCACTTAGCGGAGCTTCTGGAATTCGTCCAGCGTTATGCCCAATCGCCGGAGAATTTGATTGAATAAAGGCGGCCCGATTTCTTCTCCACCATGGACAGGTATGGTCGTGACTCGCCCATCAGGATGATTCCATCTTCCGTGACTGCCTTTTTGGCGTTTGAGTATGAATCCTAAGATGCGGGCGACACGCTGAAACTCGCGTGCCGTGGCGCTAGGCATGGACTATCTCAGTAGAATCAGCCGGAAGTTCCTGGCCTTTTTCTCTGTATTCGTCCTCAACCATGCTAAAAACATTTGCCAACTCTGCGAGAGCTTCCTCGCGCGTTTTCATTAGCGCGTAGCAGGCTGGAAGGGCCGGGATTTCGGCGACCCATCCTGATCGATCGTCCTGGCGATAGAGAACTATTTTGTAGTCTTCAAACTTCATGGCGTGCCCACATTATAGGTCAAAAGCCCTGCGTTTGGCATGATTCTAATCATTTGCGATAAGCAGATTCCTCGCTCCGCTCGGAATGACATTGCGCGGGCGTGGAGAGGCGTCCGAGAGGTTTGTCCCGTTCATAGCAAGCCTCTGGAATTCGACCTGCGTTGTGCCGATGGCTGGAAGGTTGTTTGGTGCCGTACCCCCCCACCCCCCGGGTCTCCAGAGAGTTGTGAAGTAAACGAATTGACAGCACGGGAGTTGCGGGCGTTGGTGTGCGTACGCAGAGCTCCGCAGGATTTGGGACGGGGCTGCCGTGGCGCCGGAGATCCGAAAGCACGGGGCACGAACAAAGGGCGTCACACCAGGCCCCCCTCGTTTTTGTAAGTGTTGCATCTAAAGAACTTAGGTATTCACTAAGAGGTTTAGAATCCTACGATTACGGCGTGTTCTGCAGGTGTTGATTCCACGAGACTTACGGGGAGGCCACAGGAGAGACAGAGCCGCTCTCCTGCAACTGCACACACATGGGCTTGGCGGACGGGGCGCTCCCAGAAAGCAAAAACGCCAGCGATAGGCTGGCGCTAACAGGGTGCAACTACAGTTATATACAGACACTAATATACACCGAAAGTAACCATCTGTCAAGGGACATTTGCGGGTGAAAACAGGAGCGTTTTTGAACCCAGAAAAAAGATCAAGAAAACGCTTGACACGAACTATAGTGTTATAGTTAACTATAACAGTAAAACGCATTCGGGGCGGTCGGCTACATGACTACACTAGGGAAACCTCGGGGCGTAAAGTGAGGAGAAAGAACATGAAAACCATTTGCCTTATGTTGTTTGTTGCTGTGATGTCGCTTAGCACAGTGGCCTTCGCGCAGCATGACGCGCACAAGACCGCAGAGCAAGTCGCGCCGCCAGAAGCGCAAAAGTCTTTCGACACGATGAAGAGCCTGGCCGGAAACTGGGAAGGCCCGGTGACCGTCGACCCGCCGCAGCCGGAGATGTCAGACGGCAAGCCCTTGCACATCTCGATGCGCGTGACCTCCAGGGGAAACGCGCTCGTGCATGAAATGCAGGAAGCGGGAACGCCGCTGGACGCGGCTAAGTACGACCATCCGGTCACGATGTTCTATGTAGACGAAGGCCGCCTTACACTGGTTCATTATTGCGACGCGGGAAACCGGCCGCGCATGCTGGCGAGGCCCTCGGCGGATGGAAAGTCGGTGGAATTCGACTTTTCCGACATCTCCGGTAGCACGAATTACGGACACATGCACCATGCCGTGTTTACGTTCATCGACGCGAATCACCACATCGAGGACTGGACGTATATGATGCCAGGGGACAAGCCTATCCACGCGCACTTCGACTTGAAGCGGACAGAGTGACGGACGGCGACGCCGGAAAGGCGAACGGGAAACCCAGATGGACCGTGAGTGGAATGACAGTCAGCCGATCTACCGCCAGCTTCGCGACCGTGTGGTCGTGATGATACTGGATGGAGTTCTGAAGGAAGGCGACCCTTTGCCTTCCGTGCGGAATGTCGCGGCTGAATATCGGGTGAATCCACTTACGGTCCTGAAGGGCTATCAACAACTGGTGGACGAAGGTCTGGTTGAGTCCAAGCGAGGGCTAGGCATGTTCGTCAATGCCGGCGCGCGCAATCAGTTGCTCAAGGCCGAACGGCAGAAGTTCCTGGGAGAAGAGTGGCCGAGGGTCCGTGCAACGATTGAGCGGCTCGGCCTAACGGCGACCGAGCTGTTGAACGGTGCAGCCCACGCAACCCAACAGCCATCTTCCGATGACGCGCAGGCAAAACCCGCCGAGCAGAATCCCGCAAAGAAGGAGCGTTGATGCCATGGCATGCATAGAAGCGCGCGGCCTGCGCAAGGCCTTCGGCAAAACGACTGCGCTAGACGGCGTCGATTTGCGTGTGGAAGAAGGGCGCATTCTGGGAATCATCGGGCCCAACGGGGCCGGCAAGACCACCGCGCTCAACTCGATTCTCGGCCTTACGGCGTATGAAGGAGAGTTGAGGGTACTTGGACGCGACCCCTGGAACGAGCGCGATCAACTCATGCGGGATGTGTGCTTCATTTCTGATGTTTCCGTACTGCCGCGCTGGGCGCGGGTCTCACAGCTGCTGGACTACATCGTTGGAGTGCATCCGCGATTCGATCGAGCCAAGGCCGAAGGTTTTCTGGCGAAAACCAGCATCCGGCACGCGAGCAAGGTCAGGGAATTGTCGAAGGGCATGGTGACCCAACTGCACCTCGCGCTGATCATGGCCATTGACGCGAGGTTGCTGGTGCTAGACGAACCGACGCTGGGTCTCGACATCCTGTATCGCAAGCAATTTTACGATTCCCTGCTGAACGACTACTTCGACCGGAGCCGCACGATCGTGGTGGCCACACACCAGGTGGAAGAGATCGAACACGTGCTCACTGATCTCATGTTCATCAACCGTGGGCGCATCGTCTTCCAGAGCAGCATGGACGATTTTGAGTCGCGCTATCTGGAAGTGATGGTGCATCCGGACAAGGCCGCCGCAGCGCGGGCGCTCAAGCCGGTGCAGGAGCGCCAGGTCTTCGGGGGAAGCGTCCTGCTGTTCGATGGTGTGAATCGCCAGCAACTAGCGGAGCTTGGTGAGGTACGCACGCCCAGCATCGCCGATTTGTTCGTAGCTGTGATGGGCCAGCAAAGCGGCCAGGCACAAGGAGCGAGTCGATGAGTACTCCATCGAATGCGATGTCCGAATCCTTCCAGGCGCAGAGCGTCGCACCCGCGGCGTTTCCGACAACGCGCGCCCTTTACTGGTCGGTGCGGCATGAATTATGGGAGAACCGTTCCATCTACATTGCGCCGTTGGCCGTCGCTGCGGTTGCTCTGTTCGCCTTCTCGATGAGCGCGATCGCGGGCATCTGGGAAAAGTCGCTGAGGCTCAATTCTGCGCATGCCAGCGATGTGGTTGCACAGCCATACGACGTAGCGGCGGGTCTGCTGATGCTCACCTGTATTGTGGTGAGTGTGTTCTATTGTCTGGATGCGCTGCACTCCGAACGCCGCGATCGGAGCATTCTGTTCTGGAAGTCGCTGCCGGTATCCGATCTGACTACAGTGCTCGCGAAGGTGAGCATTCCCCTGGTCGTTCTGCCGGTACTAACTTTTGTGATCACCGTCGCCATGCAGGGGATGATGCTGCTGTTGAGCAGCGTAATCCTATTGGGGAGCGGTCAGAGTGTGGCCGCGCTGTGGACGAAATTGCCGTTCTTCCGGATGTCGATGATGCTGCTCTATCACCTTTTTACGGCCCATGCGCTCTGGCCTTTGCCAGTCTATTGCTGGCTGCTTCTGGTATCCGGATGGGCGCGACGCGCGACATTTCTATGGGCTGCATTGCCGGTGGCCGCCATTGGCGGCGTTGAACTCATCGTGTTTCGGACCTGGCATTTCGCTGGCTTGGTGGGGTCGCGATTGATGGGAGCCGCGCCAGCGTTTGACACCATGCCGGGCGATGGTTTTCCATCAGGGCCCATGACACATATCACGGCGGGAACATTCCTGAGCAGTCCGGGGTTGTGGATCGGGCTGGTCGTGGCCGCAGCATTCCTCGGCGCGGCGGTGCGGCTGCGACGCTATCAAGGGCCGATTTAGGTTCGCGTCGCGAACTAGGCGCGCTGCACTGTTGGACGTAAAATCTGCTTATGGTGTTCACGAAACGGCTTCGCGAGGGGATACGGCGAGGAGAGATTACTTGCAGCGTGCGGATATGGATGAGTCCCCGCGTCAGAGTGGGCGCACGATACCGTATGGAGGAAGGCGAGATTGAAGTTGATTCGATTGAACCGATCGGGTTTCCGGATATTACGCCTGAACTGGCGCGCGAGTCTGGATTCCTTGGCGTCCTGGACTTGCTGAAGGTGGCGAAACATGGCCGGGGGGAGAAGATTTATTTGATCCGGTTCCACTACGTGCGGCCGCGGGGCAAGCGAATGGGGCGGGGTAAGTTTGCTTAGAACTCCAAATGGATTTTGCGTGATTCTTGTTGGTCGAAAAGTGGCGCCGGTACCTCCCAGAATCGGACATAACAGACACTTGGAGTAAGACCGAAGTCACGCCCGGTTTAAACTATACGGTGAACGCGGTTTTGGTCGACTTCCGACGGAAGGATCGTCCACGCGCCATTGCGCCTTTGGAACTGTCCCGGGATAGGGCGGATTCTTGCGCGCCCGCGTGTGCCATCATCGAGCGAAAGCGCTAGCAGAATGAAACTCGGACGCGCATTGCCCATTCTGGTTTATTTTCTGCCTGCGATTCCATGGGCCTTCCTGCGTTGGTTCCCTAGCGTTCAGCAATTCAAATACATGGGTTGGCTATTGTTTCCAAACCTGGGACCTGTAGTGGTGGCAATCGTGGTTCTTCCGGGATTGTTCCTTCTGCGTCCGCTCCTGGTGCGCGGCAAACCCGCAGGCACCAAATCACCACGGCCAGTACCACGGGGGCTTTTGATTGTCTTCGGTATTTTTTTAGGAACCATCGTTTCCGTCGCGTGGTGGCGTTTGTTTGAACATCTGACGCTTGCTTCCGGGAATCAGGATTTCATTTTTGGACGAGAACCATATGGCTCCGGCTACTATCCGGGAACGCTGAGCAGCCGAATCGAATTTGCCCGCAGCTTCCTCATTTCCGCCGTTGCCTATTTCGGTATTCTAGGCGGTGAGTTGGCCGCGCGGTGGTCTCCGTGACAGCGCGTTTTCGACTGGCGGCCGGAAGGCAAGCGCTCCGAATTGATCTTGGATCTATGGGTCTTGTGGGTGGTTCTCTATAGCATCTCGGTCATGGTGCGCGGCGGTGGGTATATCCTTGCTGCCCCGCAACTGGCAACGGCTGTGGCGTGCATCCTGCTGTGCTTTCCGCTCACACGCGCGCCCGGTAAGCCGAGCGCCATCCGCGATTCGGTTGTGGCTGGCGTTTTTATCACTTTGCTTGCGTGCGTGGCGCTTCTCCCAAGTGGCTTCTTAGCGTTTCTACCGCTCGCGTTCATCTGGGTAGGGTTTGTGTGGGGATGGATTACAGGAGGAATGCTCTGGCATTTCTTTCAACTTGCAGGCGTTACGCGTTCACCTAAGTAGTTCCCCCGACCCGAATAAACGGGGGGAAAAACCGGGGACACGTCCCCGTGTTTGCGTCCCCGGGTTTCCCTGCGTTCTGCTCATCAAAAGTTAGCGTCCACTCTGCGGCACCTGGCATCCAACCCTTGAATCGGAACAGAGATGCCGGACTCGAAGTGGGTTGGGTGTACAACCATGAGTGAATCTTCTGATCTGCGGATGACGAGAATTCCACTCAGCCAGGGAGCCGGGCATATACCGGCACTCGGCTTTGGCACGTTAATTCCGGACGCAGCCTTGACGATCACAGCGACCAGAGACGCGCTCGAAGCAGGATTTCGACACTTTGATTGCGCGGAACGATACGGGAATGAGCGCGAGGTTGGCACGGCGTTGCAGGCCGGACTTGCGGCTGGGGGGATTGCGCGCGGCGACATTTTTGTTACGACGAAGGTGTGGAATACCAATCACCGGCCGGAGCGCGTCGAACCGGCTTTCGAGGCGAGTCTGGAAAGACTGGGGCTCAGCTATCTGGATCTCTATCTCATTCACACTCCCTTTGCTTTTCAACCGGGAGATGATCAGGACCCGCGGGATCAAGACGGCAAGGTGCTTTACGACCACGGCGTAACTTTGCTCGATACCTGGCGGGCGATGGAAGTTCTCGTGGACCATGGCAAGTGCCGGGCCATCGGACTCTCTGACATCGGTCTGGACGAAGTGAAAACCATCTATGAAGCGGCAAGAATCAAGCCAGCCGTGGTGCAAGTGGAATCGCATCCGTATCTGCCGGAAACGGAGCTGTTGGAATTCTGCAAGGAGAAGGGCGTTGTGCTTTTGGCTTTCGCGCCGCTAGGTCACGGCATGAAGCCGGGGCTGCTCGAAGATCCAGTGATTTCGGGTATCGCGGCGCGAGTTGGAAAAACGCCGGCGCAGGTGCTGCTGGCCTGGGCGGTGCAGCGCGGCACGGCTTTGCTTACCACGCCGAGGAGCGCGGCTCGCGCGCGAGAGAATTTCGACATCTCGGCGCTTCCTGCAGACGCGCTTGACGAAATCAATCGAATTCAGACCAGACAGAGGCTGAATCCAGTGGTGAAAACCGGCGTACCGGGTTTCATTCCAAAAGTTAGGGGAGCATGAAAGCGAAACCGCAACCGGAGCAGACCATGCAAGAGGAACAAATCTGTGCGGCACTGGATGAGCATTGGGCGGCGTCCGATGCCAACGATTTTGAAACGGAGCACCGCATCTATCACGAGGACGCCGTGCTGGAATATCCGCAGTCAGGCGAGCGAACCCGCGGTCGAAGCAACATACAGAACCAGCGCGCTAGTCAACCGAATAAAAAGCGGTTTTCTATCCGACGAATCATTGGCGGCGGTGACCTTTGGGTCACCGAATTCATCCTGACCTATGACGGCAAGCCGTCCTACACCGTGAGCATCATGGAGTTCAGGGGCGACAAGGTTTGGCGGGAAACACAATACTTTGCGGATCCCTTTGTGGCTCCCGCATCGCGCGCTCAATGGGTGGAGCGGATGGACACATAATCTCGAGGCGCGAGAATTCGCAACGATACCGCCATTGGAGGGACAAGGGATGGATTGGAAACGGTTGGTCCACTTTGCGCTGTTGGGTAGCGGTGATTTGCAACAATATGCCACCCTGCTGGTACGTGTTTCGATCGGGCTGTTCTTCGCCATCTCCGGGGCAAACAAATTGTTTGTCGCCGGCGGCACGAAGCCTGTTTACGATACGCTCGTTAAGACCAAAATCCCGTTTCCTCGCCTGACGGCTTATTTCGTGTCGGGTGTCGAGTTCGTTTGCGGATCCTTGATGACCGTGGGGTTTCTCTCGAGCCCGGCCTGCGTGGCTTTATTGATCGATATGATCGTCGCCACGCTGACCAGCGCGGTTTCCACCCTGCCTAAAGGACTTTCGACTCTTAGCTGGCTCGACGATTTCCTCTACCTTCCGGAAGTCCTGTACGTGCTCTTTTTTATCTGGCTGATCTGCTCCGGTCCGGGGAAGTTCAGTGTCGATTACTGGCTCGCCGGCAAGTTATTGGCTGGAATTTGATCCGAGTGTAAAAAACGCGTTTTTACTGCTGCTCTTACAAATCGAAATCCCGGTTAAGAAAGGAACGGCCATGGAACGAAAAAGCAAGCTCACGATTGTGATAGCCACGGCTGCGCTCGCCGCCCTTGGTACCACCGCCGCGTTTACGCGCAGGACAAGTACTCGATGAAATCGCCGGGCGGAATCGCGTTCTCTGACTTCAGGGGATACGAGGACTGGGCCGTGGTCTCTTCCGCCCGAACCGACGAAGTGCTCAAGGTGATTGTCGCCAATCCAGCCATGATCAAGGCATACAAGGCGGGCGTTCCGGGCAACGGCCAGCCTTTCCCGGAAGGCTCCATGATCGTGAAGCTCCAATGGAAGCCGAAGAAGAGCACGGAGGCGCCTTTTGTGGTGGATGTGCCAGACGTGTTTAGCCAGGCTTTCGTCATGGAAAAGGACAGCAAGAGATTTGCGAAAAGCGGCGGATGGGGATACGCGGTGTTCAACTACGAAGCCGCATCGGACAAGTTCACGGCCGATCCCAAAAGCCTCTCAGACTGCGGGTACGCGTGCCATACGCCCGTGAAGGCGAAGGACTACATCTTCCACCCGTACCAGAAGCGTTGAACTGCGCCTGTCCCCGACGTCAGGTCCAAGGGCTGTGGCGGAAGTCTTGCTCGGAGAGATACTCAACAACGTTGGTGGCTAGCCGTTTTCTACGCGGGCCTTTATATCCGAGTAGGCGGCATCGATGAGGCTGCTTAGGGCGGCGGGGTTTGTGGTCGTTCCCGGTTTCAGCTTGACGTGGCGCATGAACTTGCCGGTGCCTTGCAGCAGGCGGGCGGGATCGGGCAGGGATGCGCCGTGAAAGAAGCCCACGTTTACGTGCGAGGTGAAAACATTTACGTAGGCGAATGGGGCGTCTCCCAAACAGGCAACCGGGCAGCCGTCATGCAGAAGCTCGCGCACTTCGTCGCCGCACTTGCGCATCACTTCAAACCAGCGACGCGCGATAGCTCCTAAATCACCTGCATGCGCTTTCATCCACGCATCGATGGCGGGATCGCGCTCGACAGCGCCGTTGAATCGCAGCAAGTCCGTTTTCATCGTGGCTCGCCTTTCTGCTTTCGGGAATTTAGCCAGCCCAGAAGGCCGACTACTGCTTTATGCGGAGTTTCTCGGTAACCCGCACTGGGCACATTGGGAGAAGTACGGGCACAACAGGAAACAAACCAAGCCACGCAAGAACAAATTGCGTTCTCAAGCGTCGATATTCCTTCCATTTTTGCTGATAATCGCTCATGTGGGCGAAATTCTTGCACCGCCCCCTTGTCGGCGCAAGTGTGAAGCGATGTCAGGAGGATTTGGATTTTTCGAGGGCTTCGGTTAGGGCGGGCATGATTTCGAAGATGTCGGCGACGGCACCGTAGTCGGCAATTTCGAAGATGGGGGCGTTGGCGTCTTTGTTGATGGCGACGATGGTGCGGGCGCCTTTCATGCCGACGACGTGCTGGATGGCGCCGCTAATGCCGAGAGCGAGATAAAGCTTGGGAGCGACGGTTTGGCCGGAGCTGCCGATCTGGCGCTCCATGGGGAGCCAGCCTTCGTCGCAGATGGGGCGGGAGGCAGCGATTTCTCCGCCGAGGGCTTTGGCGAGAGCTTCGGCTTGGGGAATATTTTCGGGGGCTTTGATGCCGCGGCCGATGGAGACGATGATGGGGGCTTGGGTGAGGTCGACGGCGGATTTGGCTTCTTTGAAGAGGTCGAGAGGCTTGGTGCGAATTTGATCGGGGCTTAGCTTGACGGCGAATGCGTTGATGGGAGCTTTGCCGGACGGATGCGCGGCTAGGAGATCGGCGCGGAAGGCTCCGGATTGGAAGGAGGCGAACCACGGGGCGGCGCCTTGGAAGGTGACGTCGGCGGCGGTTTTGCCCTGGAACATTTGTCGAACGAAGATGAGTTTGCCGGATTCGTGGCGGTAGGCGATGCAGTCGCCGATCATGCCTTTGCCGAGGCTGGCGGCGAGTTTGGGGGCGAAGTCGCGGACTTGGTAGGTGTGGGGGAAGAGGACGAGGTCGGGCTTGGCGCTGGCGATTACTTGGGCGAGCGCGATGCAGTAGCCGTCGGGGGTGTAGGCTTCGAGGAGGTCGTGTTCGACGGTGAGGACTTCGGCCACGTTTTTTGCGGCGAGTTCGTCGGCGAACGAAGCGAGACTTTTGCCGATAACGAGCGCGCTGATCGTGCCGGAAGTGGCAGCGGCGATTTGCTGGGCGGCGGCGAGGGTTTCGAAGCTGGCGTTGTTCCACTTGCCTTGGCGGAGTTCGGTGATGACCAGGATTTTCATTGCAGTTTCCTTTTCACGCTTCCTTGACGCTCGACGAAGAAAGATTTCTCGCTACGCTCGAAATGACGGTGCTTTGGGGCCTGACTAAATTACACGGGCTTCGAACTTCAATTTTTCGACTAGCTTGGTGGCGACTTCTTTTGCGGTGCCAGTTAGGAATTCAGTTTTTTTGGTTTTTGTGGGGATATAGATTTTTTCGATTTTTTGGGTGGGCTCGTGATAAATGCCGAGGGATTCGCGGGTGATGGTGGCGATCTCTTTTTTCTTGGCGGCCATGATGCCTTTTAGCGTGGCGTAGCGGACTTTGTTGATGCCGGATTGGATGGAGAGGACGGCGGGGAGCGGGCACTCCATGTGTTGAAACCAGCCGGCTTCGAGCTCGCGCTTAAGCTTCATTTTGTCGCCGGCGACTTCGATGGCCATGATGATGGTGGCGTGAGGACGATCGAGGAGCGCGGCGAGCAGGACGCCGGTTTGGCCGAAGCCGTGGTCGTCGCTCTGGAGGCCGGTGAGGACGAGGTCGGCTTTTTCTTTTTGGATGGCGGCGGAGAGGGCTTTTGCGGAGCCTAGCGGATCGAGTTGCGCGAAATTATCGTCGGAGATGTGGATGCCGCGGTCGGCGCCTTTGGCGAGGGCTTCCTTGATGGTTTGCTTGACGCGCTCGGGGCCCAAGGAGAGAGCAATGACTTCGCCGCCGTGTTTTTCCTTGAGGCGGAGAGCTTCTTCGAGGGCGTAGCTGTCGGGCTCGTTCATCTCGAAACCGATGTCGGATTCCTTGATCCAGTTTCCGGCGATGGCGAGCGGTGCGTCCTTAGCAGGGACTTGTTTTATGCAGACGATGATGTTCACGAGAGTTTTCCTTGCGCGTGTTGCGTTGAGCGTTGTGAAAACATTATACCAACTTACGATTGTTAGTTACTAACGGCATTGAATTGGCCGGGCCTGTTGGACACCGAAATAGCCGGTCTAAAGACCGGCCACTACAATTAGTGGCCGGACCAGCGTTTGAAAATTAAGGCGGCGTTTGTGCCGCCGAAGCCGAAAGAGTTGGAGAGCGCGTATTCTACCGAGGCTTTGCGGGCGACGTTGGGGACATAATCGAGATCGCACTCGGGATCGGGCGTTTCGAGGTTGATGGTGGGCGGCAGAATTTGATCGCGAAGAGCGAGGACGCTGATGCCCGCTTCGAGGCCGCCGGCGCCACCGAGAAGATGGCCGGTCATAGATTTTGTGGAACTGACGGGAACGTTTTTTGCGTTCTCGCCAAAGACCCTCTTGAGGGCGCGCGTTTCGATTACATCACCGAGTGGCGTGGAGGTGCCGTGCGCGTTGACATAGCCAATGTCTTCGGGCTGGAGCTTGGCATCCTTGATAGCGGCGCGCATGACGCGGTAGGCGCCGTCGCCATCGGTAGCGGGTTGCGTGATGTGGTAGGCGTCGCCGGACATGCCGTAACCGACAATTTCGGCGAGGATGGGAGCGTTGCGCTTTTGCGCGTGATCGAGGGACTCCATGATGAGAATGCCTGTGCCTTCGCCGACGACGAAACCGTCGCGACCGGCGTCGAAAGGACGGCTGGCGTGAGCGGGATCTTCATTGCGAGTGGAAAGCGCTTTCATGGAGGCGAAGCCGCCGATGCCCATGGGAGTGACGGTGGCTTCGGTGCCTCCGCAGATCATTACTTCGGCGGCGCCGCGCTCTATGATCTTGAAGGAATCGCCGATGGCATGGGCGGAAGCAGAGCAGGCAGTGGCGGTGGCGGAATTGGGGCCCTTGGCGCCGTAACGAATGGAAATGTGGCCGGAAGCGAGATTGACAATAGCGGAGGGAATGAAAAAGGGAGAGATTCTGCCGGGGCCGCCCTCGATCAATTTCCTGTGCTCGCGCTCGATGATATCGAAACCGCCGATGCCGGAGGAAACGTAGACGCCGACTTCATCGAGGTTAGAATCGGCGGGCTTCCAGTTGGCGGATTTTACGGCGAAGTCCGCGCCGGCAAGAGCCACTTGAATGAAGCGGCCCATTTTTTTGAGTTCTTTTTTTTCAATCCACTGGAAGGGATCGAAGTTTTTGATTTCACCGGCGATGGTGCAATCAAAGCCGGTGGTATCGAACTGCGTGATCGTGCCGACACCACTGACGCCAGCGAGGAGGTTTTTCCAGGATTCCTCCGTGCCGATGCCCAGCGCGCAGACCAGTCCAACACCCGTAACGACTACCCGGCGAGTCAAAGCTTTAATGCTCCCTGTTGAGGCGGTAATTTCGTGGCGCTTACTTTCCCTTGGCGTGCTTGTCGATGTACTCGACGGCGTCTTTCACCGTGGTCATCTTTTCGGCGTCTTCGTCGGGAACTTCGATACCGAAGGCTTCCTCAAACGCCATGACTAATTCTACCTGGTCGAGAGAATCCGCTCCGAGGTCGTCCACGAAGGACGCTGTCGGCGTCACTTCGGCTTCATCGACGCCGAGCTGCTCGACGATAATTTGTTTAACGCGTTCTTCCACACTGGCCATTCATGTCCTCCGCGATTTGCTATCGCTTGATATGCAAAGACGTACAGTAACAGTCTATCGGCCCCAATGCCGTGCTACGGACTCGAAAATCGTCAATCAGGCAACCTGCCCATTCTAGTCAGCCCTTGCAGCAAGGTCAACTTTCACAGGCTTTTTACTTGGCAGGACGAGTCTATGCCAAATAGAGCCCCCCGTTGACGTCGAGGACGTGGCCGGTGATGTAGGCGGCTTCGTCGCTGGCCAGGAAAACGATGGCGCTGGCTACGTCGCGGGCTGAGCCCATGCGTCCTAGCGGGATGCGAGTTTTCAGCGCAGTTTTTACATCCTCGGAGAGGACGTCGGTCATGGGCGTGGCGATGAAGCCGGGGGCGACGGCGTTAACCGTGATGTTGCGCGAGGCGATTTCGATGGCGATGGCTTTGGTGAGGCCGACGAGGCCGGCTTTGGCGGCGACGTAGTTGGCCTGACCGGCGTTGCCCATTTCTGCGACGACGCTGGAGATGTTGATGATACGGCCTGCGCGGGCCCGCATCATTGTCGAGAGAGCTTGCTGGATGCAGAGGTGAGCGCCTGTCAGGTTGGTGCGAATAACGTCGTCCCAATCTTCTTTTTTCATGCGGAGGGCGAGGCCGTCGCGCGTGATGGCGGCGTTGTTGATGAGAATGTCGAGGCGGCCGAATTTTTCGAGAGTCTGTTTGAAGCCGAGCTTGATCTGGTCGGGGTCGGCTACGTCCATTTTGACGGCGATGGCGTCGCCGCCGGCGGCCAGGATGTCGGTGACGAGGGAGGTGAGTTTTTCTTCGTTGCGGGCGGCGACGGCGACTTTTGCGCCGGCTTGGGCGAGAGCTAGGGAGGTTTCGCGGCCTATGCCTTGGCTGGCGCCGGTGATCAGGGCTACTTTGTCTTTTAAGCTGAACATCTTAATTTTTCCTGTGATCAACTATTCGACCGCGCACAGACTGAAGTCTGTGCTACTTACGCGGCGTCGGAACGGGCGCCGGCGATTTTGTCGATGGTGGCGGCTAAACTTTTCTCGTCTTCTACGTTGAGCGTGGCGGCGGAACGATCGATTTGACGTAGAAGGCCGGTGAGGACACGGCCCGGGCCGACTTCGACGAACGTGTTCACGCCTTCATCGATTAAGAGGCGCATGGATTCTTCCCAGCGGACGGGCATAGTGACCTGGCGGATGAGGGCCTCGCGGGCTTCGTCACCGGAAGAGATAGTGTCGGCATCAACGTTAGTTACGACCGGCACGGATAGCTTTGCGAATGTCGTGCTCTTCAGATCTTGGGCGAGGCGCTCTTGCGCTGGCGCCATCAACGCGGAGTGGAACGGCGCGGAGACAGCGAGAATTACGGCGCGCTTTGCGCCAAGTTGCGAGGCGATTTCTACGGCGCGCTTTACGGCGCCAGCGTGGCCGGAGATTACGGTTTGTTCGGGAGAATTGAGATTTGCGGCGGAGCAAACTTCTCCTTCCGCGGCACGCTTGCAGGCGTCGGCTACAACTGCCGGCGAAAGGCCCATGATGGCGGCCATGGCGCCTACACCGGCGGGGACGGCTTCCTGCATGTAGGTGCCGCGCTTGCGGACCAACCGGACGGCATCGGAGAAGTTCAGGGAACCGGCGGCTACGAGAGCGGAGTATTCGCCGAGACTGTGGCCCGCTACAAAATCAGGTGTGAGGTCTTTTTCCGCGAGGACGCGATGGACGGCGACAGAGCACGTGAGGATCGCGGGTTGCGTGTTGGCGGTGAGCTTCAGCTCGTCTTCAGTGCCTTCGAAGCAGATTTTGGAGATAGAAAAACCGAGGGCCTTATCGGCCTCGTCGAAGACGGCGCGGGCTGCCGGATACTTGTCGGCCAACTCTTTGCCCATGCCGGGGTACTGTGAAGCCTGGCCTGGAAATACGAATGCGACTTTGCCCATCGTTAATTTCTCTCCTGAGGAGTCATGCGACAACGCCCGCGGCCGAGAGCTCCTGTTCAATTTTTTCGTTGATGCGCGCACGGGACAGGCCCGCGGCGACGCGAATGGCATTTTTGATGGCTTTGGCATTGGAGCGGCCGTGGCCGATGACGCAAACGCCGCGGACGCCCAAAAGAGGCGCGCCGCCATACTCCGTGTAGTCGATGGTCTTACGCAAACCTTTGAGCGCTCCACGCGAAAAAAGAAAACCAACTTGGGATGCAAGCGAGCTTTGGATCGATTTCTTCAGCAAGCCGAAAATCTGGACAGCGAGGCCTTCGCAAATTTTCAGCGCGATATTGCCGACGAAACCATCGCTCACAATCACGTCCACGTTTCCGGAGAAAAGATCTCCGCCTTCCACATTGCCGACAAAATGCACCGGGAGCTTTTTCAAACGCGTGTAAACCTCGCGCGTGAGTTCATTGCCCTTAATTTCTTCTTCGCCGACGGAAAGCAAACCGACGCGCGGGCGGCGGTTGCCGAACGTGGCGCGGTAATAGATTTCACCCATGACGGCGAACTGCACCAAATGCTCGGGCTTGGAGTCAACGTTGGCGCCGACATCCAGCAATACGGAGACGCCACCCTTGGCATTCGGGAAAGGCGCAGCGAGCGCAACACGATCCACGGATTCCAAAGTACCGAGCAAAAACCTTGCGACGGTCATGACGGCGCCAGTGTTGCCAGCGCTGACCACCCCGTCGGCCTTGGCTTCACGGACGAGCCGAGTTGCGACGTGGATCGAACTGTCTTTCTTCCGGCGAAAGGCTTGAGCCGGATGATCTTGCATGGTGACCACTTCGCTTGCCGGGACAATCTCGATGGGCAAGTTAGGCGCGGCATGCTTGGCCAGTTCCGCGCGGACTACGTTCGGCTGCCCGACCAACATCACTCGCACGCCGAGTTCACGGGCAGCCAGAACACTGCCTTCAACCTCGGGGCGGGGCGCGTTGTCTCCGCCCATGGCGTCAACAGCGATAGTGATCATCGGATTTGTCTGACTTCTTTATCGGGCCGCCAGTTCTTGGACGGGACCCGGCAGAAAAGGCAGCGTCAGGCCGACTTGTCTTGCACAGCGCGGCCTTTATAGTAGCCGCAATGGGGACAAGCCTGGTGCGGCTGCTTGGTTTCATGGCAGTTCGGGCACTCGCCGAGCGCGGGCTTCTCTAGAAAATCATGAGCCCGTCTGGTGCTCGTCCGTCGCTTCGAATGCCGTCTTTTTGGGTTAGGCATAGCAATACTCCTCGTTCCCACCTCTGTGGGCGGATTCTATGGGCTTTTGGCCCTGGAAACTATTGTTTTTTCAGCCAGTCCTGCTTCAGGCGCGCGAGAGGGGCCAGCCGCGGGTCCGTCGCGTGGGTCTCACAGCGGCACTCCTCGTGATTCAGGTTAGCACCGCAGTTGGGGCAGAGTCCCCGGCAGTCACTTTGGCAAATGACTTTCAGGGGCAGAGCTAATAATACCTGTTCTCGGAGCACGTCGGCCAGAAATAGGCCATCTCCTTCAAAAAAGCCGATTTCCGTGTCGTCATCCTTAAGCCGATCTTCCTTCGGCTTGGCGCCCTTGGGTAAGGGAGCGTAGAAGAGATCGAAAGAACGGTTGACGTCTTCAATCACCGGTTCGAGGCAGCGCGCGCAAGCCATTTCGATCTTGGTTTCCAGCTGGCCCTCGATGCGAATCTGGCCTTCGAGAAGTTCGGCAGTGGCGGTAACTTCGACCGGGGCGACCTGCTTGATCTCCGACGAATGGAAATCGATGCCGCCCGGACCGTAAGACTTCCGGATGCGCAGCTTGCGAACAGCAAGTTCTTTGACATCGAGGAACAAGTCGGAAACGCCTCCAGTGCTAACGCTCATGCTTTATCATTATTCCGTCGCGCGAGCAGCAAGTCAAGGAAAGGGGCGGTTTGAGAAGCATTTGCGCCCTGGAGGTCAAGGGGTGGCTCTAGTACTGGCAGTAGCAGGAAAGAGGGTGGTTCAGCTAGCGGCGGAGCGGGATTGCGGCTGAAGGCCGATGGCTTGGACACGAGCGATGGTCCAGCCTTCGGGATTCCAAGTCAGAATCACGGTCATGCGAACGCAGCCGGGATTGGGAGTTTCTATTTTTTCGGCGGGTTCCCAGGCGATGTTGACCATCACGGCTTACCGAGATGCTCGGCCTCTTCCGCGGCCGCGTTGAGGATGTGTTTGCACTCGACGCTTAAGGGGACTTCCACGGAAGTGGAAATACGCTCGCCGCGTGTGATCTGGGATTCGATCTCCTCGCGGAGAGATTGCACACCGCCTTTTTCGTCGAGAAATCTGCGTGCGAGGGCGTGATTCTCGCGGACTAAACCGAGAAGCAGCTGAACGGTTTCGATGGTATGGCTTCCGTATTGGCTCGCTTCATAGCGCGCGAAGAAGATGGTGCGCCGGGCTTTTTCTGTAAACCTTTCGAACATAATCATCTCGGATCTCCGGCGGAGTGCCGGTGCAGCTCGATGCTGAGGTTTTCAGTTGGAGGGAGCTGCGGAAGTGAGGATACCACTGCAGGAAGGGAGCGGGTAAGGTTGCCGTTGCGGATGAGCTGGCAGAGAAGTGACCGGGCTATTTTCCAATGAGCCAGCGAGAAAGAAAAACAGAGAAACGTAAGCATCGGGCAAGAATTGCACGGGACCAGTACCAGGGCACGCTTTTTCGCCCAAGTTACGCTAGCGCACATCTTGTTGAGAGAACGAGACTTAGTTGATGTAAACGAATTTTGTGCGGGTTTGGTTCGTTTCGTGCGCTTCTTGAGGTCCCGGTCGAAATCAAATTGGAGGGAACTTCATGAGATTCCGAACCATTCTTTCTTTGGCTACTTTTTTTCTCACTTGCTTCACCCTAGCCGTGTTCGCGCAGCCCTTGCCAGCGAATGCGGCGGGCTACAGCACGAGCCGCGCACCAGAGAATCAGTCCGTTTCCGGACAGATCGCTTCGGTGGGCGACGCGGTCTTCGCCATAAGCATTACGAAAAACAACCAGGCGCCGCAGACGGTGGAATTCCTGGTGGACGACAAAACGAAAGTAGAAGGCAAACTGACTGTCGGGGCGCAAGCCGTGGTAGAATACCGTTCGGACAGCGGAAAATACGTTGCCACCCGCGTGGTGGTGACCCCAGCCTCAGGCGTTAATCCTTCTTAACGATCCGCAGTCTCTCATTTCCCTAGGCGATAGACGTGTCTTCCGCCCGACCCAGCCCCGGCGCGGTCTGACTCACTCAACAGTCAGTGAGGAGCCCAGATGCGCACGACACTGAAGATAGTCCTGCCCTTGATCGTCAGCGTGGCCGTGGTGTCTTTGCTCTTCGCGACGTACCAGGTGCGCACGGAGAGGCGCAACCTGCGCGGGGATCTTTCGCGGCGCGCGGAAATTCTTGCAGATAGTTTGCAGGAGACGGTTGAGCCCTTGCTGGACCACGCTCCAAACAAAAATCTGCAACGGCTCGTGGCGCGTTTTGGACAAAGAGAACATTTGAAGGGAGTGGCCGTTTACGACGCCGAGGGTGCAGCGATAGCGATCACTGCAGGCCTGCCGCCAGAGCTCCAAACACAGCCCGCGGCGGCGACGCGTGCTGCCAAACAGGACGGGGCCTATGCCGAGTTTGTGACGTTCGACGGTTCTCCGTCCGCGGAAGGGAAGTTTACTGGGCCGATGCACATCTTTGCTTTGCCACTGCATCGGGATGGGCAGCCCGCCGGCACTCTCGTTCTGTTTCACGACACAAGTTATATCGATTCGCAGGTGCAGAACACGCTGCGGGACGCTCTTCTTAACGCAGCGATCCAAACGCTCTTAATCAGCTTGCTGGCTTTCGTGCTGGTGAGGTGGACGTTCACTGCGCCACTGGCGCGCACGGCAAAATGGCTACGAACGCTGCGAACCGGGCAGACGCACGAGCCGCCGATGACACCGCAAGGGGAGATTTTTGACCAACTGCACCAAGAGGTGACGCATCTTGCGAAGGACTTGAACGCGGCGAGAGCGACGGCGGAAGAGGAAGCGCGCTTGCGCGATTCCAACGCGTCTATTTGGACGGCGGAGCGGTTGCGCGTGAGTCTGCGGAATAAACTGCAGGAGAAGCCGCTGTATGTAGTCTCGAACCGCGAGCCATACTTGAATGTCTATAACGAAAAAAGCGGCGCTATTGAGATTATCGTTCCGGCAAGCGGCGTTGTGACAGCGATTGAGCCCGTGTTGGTGGCATGTGATGGGACCTGGATCGCGCACGGATCGGGGAGCGCGGATCGTGAGGTTTCTGACACGTATGACCACCAGCGCGTGCCGCCGGAAAGGCCGAGCTACACCCTGCGGCGCGTGTGGCTGAGCAATGAGGAGGAAAAAGGCTATTACCAGGGATTTGCCAACGAAGGACTTTGGCCACTCTGCCACATTGCGCATACGCGGCCGGTGTTTCGTCCGGAAGATTGGGTGCATTACCAGCGGGTGAACCGGCGCTTCGCGAATGCGGTGCTGCAGGAGATGGAAGGAACGGAGTCGCCGATCTTGCTGGCGCAGGACTATCACCTTGCACTATTGCCACGGATGATCAAGGAGGCGCGGCCAGATGCGCGCGTGGCGATTTTCTGGCACATACCATGGCCCAACCCGGAAGTGTTTGGGATTTGTCCGTGGCAGAGAGAGTTGGTCGACGGGCTTCTTGGGGCAGACCTGATCGGGTTTCACATTCAATCGCACTGCAACAATTTTCTGGAAACGGTGGATCGCGCACTAGAAGCGCTGACGGAGTGGGACCGTTTTGCGGTCAACCGGCAAGGTCACGTCACACGAGTACGGCCGTATCCGATCAGCGTGGCGTTTGCGGAAAATGGGCACTCTGTAAACGAGACGAGGAACGCTGGAGAGGAGCGCGCGGCACTTTGCAGCGAGTTGGGAATCGAAGGAAGTCTGCTGGGCGTGGGAGTGGACCGCGTCGATTACACGAAGGGGATCATCGAGCGGTTCCGGGGCATCGAGCACTTTCTGGATCTGTATCCCACCTACCAGCATCGCTTCACGTTTGTGCAGATCGGAGCGCCCAGCCGCACGGAGATCGACCGCTACAAACACTTTTTGGACGAAGTCAGCGCGGAGGCGGACCGGATCAACGCGCGGTTTCAGGCGGGACGGTGGAAACCCATCGTGCTGCTCAAGAAACATCATTCGCATGAGGAGATTGCGCGGTATTACCGGGCCGCTTCGGTATGCCTGGTGACTTCCCTGCACGACGGCATGAATTTGGTAGCGAAAGAATTCGTCGCGGCGCGAGAGGACTCGCGAGGCGTGCTGATGCTTAGCACGTTCGCGGGGGCGGCGCACGAGTTGCCGGATGCGCTGCTCGTGAATCCTTACGATGTGCAGCAAGTGGCGGAAGCGATTCATCGCGCGCTGGAAATGCCAGAAGAAGAGCAGGCCAGACGCATGGAGCGAATGCGGAAAAATGTCCGCGAACACAACGTCTACCGATGGGCAGCTCACCTGCTATCGGACCTCACTGAGATACGAATCGACGCTCCCGAGCGCGTTGAGGTGCCGCAATTACCATGAGCAGGCCGGATTGCGGCGAATCTAATAAGTTTCAGAGGTGAATCACTCTGGTACGGGGTTTGTGAAAGAGGAGAACCATTGCATGGACACCCTGGAAACACCATTCGAATTTTTCACCGTTTCGTACCTGACGCGCATCGGAAATCAGTCCGCCGGCACGCTCGCTGAATTTCTCAAGGGCCTTCAACAATGCAGCGATGCCTCCATCTTTCACCACACCTTCCAAACATTAAGCAGCCATCACTTTCTGACGGAAGGTTTTTCGAATGACTTCGCGCAGTGGGCTCACGCGGACGCCAACCGCGAAGATCTCGCCGAGCAGTTGGCTGCGCTCGACGTGCGGGATTATCTCTCGATCGCGGCTTTGCGCGGCGACTTGTGCCGCGTGGTCGGGGATTATTGCAACGAACACCTGGATTTTGCGGAGCAAACCGCGCTGGAGCGTTTTTACTTTTGCGAGAGCGTGGAGGTTACGCTGCCCTTCGGGCTCACGGCGCGAACGCTGGAAGAATTTCGCGACGGCGTCGCGCATCTTAGCCATGCTTCGTTTTACTTCCACTTCCTGTCCTCGCGTCTTCGCTTGCAACTGCAGACCAATGACTTTTCGCACTGGCTGGCGGACGGACTCGGGCTGGGAGCGCTGGCGGACAGCGTAAACCACATCGATATCTACACAAACACGCTGGACAGCGCGCGCGCCAAGGTGCTACGGCTGATCGACCGCGAAAGGAGAAAAGGATGAGCGAAGTAGCGATTGCCAGCCGAATTCCACTGGATGATTACGCAGCGCTGCTCGGAGAGGGCGAGATCGACGAGTTGCGCGTGCTCGCGAAACCGTTGCGAGGCCGCAGTATTGAGATGATTAATTCGACCGCAGTCGGTGGCGGCGTTGCCGAAATTCTTAACCGTCTCTTGCCGCTCGCGGAGGAACTCGAGCTCAACATGCGGTGGGACGTGATGACCGGAGGCGACGACTTTTACGGGGTCACGAAAGGGTTTCACAACGCGCTGCATGGCGCGCCGTATCACGCGGACCCGAAGGATTTTGAAATTTTTCTCGCATGCAACGAACGGAACCGGGCGCGGCTTCCGCTCGACGCCGAATTCATGATCATCCACGATCCGCAGCCCGCAGCACTGATCGAAGGACGCCAGAACAACGGAAATCACTGGGCGTGGCGGTGCCATATCGACCTGTCACACCCAAATCGCGCGGTTTGGGATTTTCTCGACAAGTTCGTGGCGAGGTATGACGCCGCGATGTTCTCTTCGCCGGAGTTTTCGCGCTCGCTGCCCATCCCGCAGTATCTTTTTTATCCAGCGATCGATCCGCTCTCGGAGAAGAACCGGGAGTTGGAGATCGCGTTTGTGGCCCGGACGCTTGCGCAGTATCAGATTGATCCGTTAAGGCCCATCCTCACGCAAATCTCGCGGTTTGACAGGCTCAAAGACCCCGTCGGCGTAATTCGCGCGTACCGGATCGTAAAGCGGTATTTCGATTGCCAACTGGTGCTTGCGGGCGGCAGCGCTTCCGACGATCCGGAAGGCGCCGTGGTTCTGAAAGAAGTGCAAGAAGAGGCCAACGGCGAAGCAGACATTCATATTATCGAGCTGCCAGCCTGGGCTCCGCTGGAGGTGAACGCGCTGCAGCGGGCTTCGACAATTGTGATTCAGAAGAGTCTTCGCGAGGGATTCGGGTTGACGGTTTCCGAAGCACTGTGGAAGAAGAAACCAGTGGTGGCTTCAGCGGTTGGCGGCATTCCCGTGCAAATCATACACAAGCATACGGGGCTCCTGGCGCACTCGGTCGAAGGCGCGGCCTATCAGATTCGCTTCTTGCTGTCGCATCCGGAAATTGCGACGAAGCTGGGCGAGAATGGACATGAGCACGTGAAGGAGAATTTTCTTATAACGCAGAAGCTCAAGCGTTATATGACTCTGTTCCTGGCAATGGCACGCGCAAAGTAGGGCGGCAGGACGAGCAAGAGGCGTCTCCGGAGGGCGTGCAAGCCGGGTCCTTGCAGGTGCTTGAGTAGCGGCTTAGTAGGTAAGCGACCAGCCTACGACTGTCATCGTCAGCACAAGCAGCAGCATTCCGGTGCTGACAACGCTGAGGATGCGGCCGTGCCCGAGGAGATAGTCGCGGGATTCTGCATCAATGCAGAGGAGCACGGAAACAACGAGCACGACTGCCCAGGCGAGAATAGCGGGCAAACCAGGGTATCTCCCAATCATTGCGAGAAACTGGCCAGGGGGCTGGCCAGCCGGAACCCACCAGGGAATCATGGGGGCAATTCCAGTGGCGAGCGAGAGGGTCAGCAGTTTGCGCGTAAACCAACCTTTAATTTTTGGCCGGGCTTCTTTCCAAACGAAGTAATCCCAAGCGAGCAGCGCGACGGCGAAGAGCACCCAACCGTAAAGCGCGGCTTTTTGGTCAAACCACCACCAGGCACGGAAGACGAAATGTGCGTGTTGCCCCATGGCAAAGCGCGGAAGCAGGAATATGGCGACGAGGCCGTTGGCCGCTACGGCAACGAGAAGCGTGACCAAACTCATCAGTTGGAACCAATAGCGAGTTGGCACACGCCTGCACCGGGTGCACACGGATTGTTTGGGCAGGAAATTTAGTCCACAGCGGTCGCAGAACACGGCTGGTCTCCCTAATCGCGGGAATCGAATCCTGTGATCGAGGTTAGGGTAACCAATTGGAATTGCGAATACTACTGGTCTGAGGGGCAGTTGAAAGGGCAGGCAGTATTGGTAGTATGGAGGCATCCAGCCAGATACCCTTCCTTGGCGAAGTGCAAAAAGAAGCGCCTGGACTCGCAAGTAATGCGCGGTCGGGCGGGGGTGCAATATGTCCGAGGCCGCGAAGCAGTGGGAAGGTCAAATTGTCGAGGGGACTTTTCCCTTGCGGCAATATCTTGGTGGAACCGACCACAGCGCAGTTTTCCTAACTGAGTTCGGAGAAGGTGTGCCGCAGAAAGCCGCGATCAAACTTTATCCTGCGGACCCAGCAACAGCGGATTTGCAGCTATCGAGCTGGGAATCCGCCGCGCAACTTTCTCATCCCCATTTACTGCGATTGCTCCGTTCGGGGCGATGCAGGATCGACGGGAATGATCTGCTGTATTTGGTGATGGAGTACGCGGAAGAAGACCTTTCGCAGATACTGCCGCAGCGAGCGCTTAGCACCGAAGAAACACGCGACATGCTCGGCCCTGTTCTGGATGCGCTCCAGTACCTGCACGGCAAAGGCTTTGTACATGGCGATCTGAAGCCCGCAAATATATTAGCCAGCGGGGATCAACTGAAACTCTCGAGCGACGCGATCTCGCGCATCGGAGAAGCGCTGAGTGGATTAAGACGGGCTGGCGTTTATGATCCACCCGAGGCCATCAGCGGATCTGGAAAGCCTGCGGGCGATGTCTGGTCGCTGGGCACGGCTTTAGTTGAAGTATTGACCCAGAAATTGCCCGAGTGGCAGCCAGGGCCGCATCGTGAGCCGGTGGTTCCTGCAAATATTCCTTTTCCATTTCAGGAGATCGCGCGCGAGTGCTTGCGGCTGGAACCGGACCGGCGGATTAGCATTGCTGAAATCGGGGCACGGTTGAATCCACGCTCCGTGGCGGCAACTGCCTCTGCGTCAAGCGCGGCTCCGGTTTCGAGCTTGGGCGTTCGTCCTGCCGCGGGTCTAGCGGGTGTAGCGCCAAAGATGCCGCCTGTAACTCCCAAGGTTGTTACGGCGTTGCCGGTGCCTCCACGCAGTGTTGCGAAAATACAGAGTAGCCCTCATAGGCCGCCGCCATACAGGGAGTCTGGCGGAAGGCCGCGATTCCTCGTTCCGCTTATCTTGGTCGCGCTTTTGGTGGCGGCGATCGTGACCGTGCCGCGGTTGCTTACGCACCGCTCAGAAGCGCAACCTGCTGCGACCGTGCGTTCGGAAAGGCCGTCAAGCCAGCCAGCCGCACAGAAGCCAGCACAGTCCGCTGCAGTCTCAAAACCGAAGGTTGCGTCGGAAACAGAACCAAAGGTCTCGGAAACGACCAGATCCGCAGCACCGGCTGTAGCGCAAACCAATCCGAAGCTGGCACAACCCATCGCTCCAGAATCCTTGAAAGCAACTAGCGAAAAAGCGCAGCCTCCTGATAGGACGCCACCGCCCGCAAATCCCGTCGCGGCGGACTCTGTAAAACCCGCAAGCGGCGGGATGGGTTCTTCCAAGGGCGAGGTGTTGGACCAGGTGTTGCCTGATGTGTCGGGCAAAGCGCGCGCCACCATTCACGGGAAGGTGCGTGTCAGTGTAAGAGTGCACGTTGATCCCTCGGGCGGAGTATCGGAAGCGGAGTTCGATTCACCGGGGCCAAGCAAGTTTTTCGCGGATCTGGCTATGGAGGCCGCAAGAAAATGGGCCTTTACGCCGCCGGAAGTAAACGGAAAGAGCGTGGCCAGCGAATGGCGGATACGGTTTGAGTTCACGCAGAAGGACACCAAGGTCATCCCGACGCAGACGGCTCCTTAGGGACCTGAGGGCACGATCCCAGGCCCGTGGAGATTGTTGAATGCGAATTCTGCGGTGTGGGGCTGTTGGCTTTCCTCATGATGCGGGCAGGAAAGATAGCTGTCCTTAAGTACGGAGCACCACCAACCTGCGCTTAGTAGTAACCCGCCGAAGTATTTGAAAGCACAGAAGTTAGCTGGACTGAGGATGTCCTCTGGCCTGGCGTACCATACCCACTTACCGTCTCATTTCGTAATTTCGCTGGGACAAGGCGCGGATCTTAGTGCGCCCAGAATGGCGGAGTCACAGCGAATGAGCGTGCAGGCGACTCAAGATCTCTCAGGAAACAACGCAGCCCCGGAATTGAAGAGGGCCTCGACGGGTCGCGCAATTCGATGGGCGGCATTGCTGATCGTGACCGGTGGCATTTCGCTCGTGGCAGGATTTGAGACTGCGCGCAAGACCATACCAACCCCGAACTTGGAGAGCGGCTTAGCGACGCAGGAATCTTCTCGCGCAGTTTCGCTCTTGCGAACGCCCGATTCAGAGAATACTGGTGATGCGGAACTCAAGCGGCTGCCGCTACAACAACAAGCGGAACGGTTGCTGGAACGCGCGATGCACGAGGATGAGTCGTCTTTAAATCTCCTGCGCGAAAATGTCGACGGCTGGTGTGGCCGCATCAGGAACACCGACCGGCTTTTTGATCTGGTTCTGGCAGCCCTGAATTCGAAAGACCTGCGCGTCCGGACGGCTGCGGTTGACCTTGACCTTGCGGCGAACAATCTGCGCAAATCGCCGGCAAGCGTTGCCCAGATAATGCGGCAGCTAAAGGGCGATCCGGAAGGCCGCGGTTTGGCTTTGTGGCGGCTTGGTTCGTTGGGAAATCGTGGCGTGGAACCGGAAAAGGTTCTCCACAGCCTGCTGAACTATGCGCACGATCCGAAAGAACATACTCGTTACTGGGCAGTGGAAGGATTGGCGATGTTGGGGAACGACGCCACCATCGGTCCGCTATTGGAAAGGCTTACGCACGACACATCGCCTCGAGTCCGCGAACGTGCCGCGAGCAGCCTGGGACAATCCGGTTTACTGACGCGGGAAGAACGCCTGGCGGCTGTTCCGCATTTGCTTAATTTTGCCGATGATGATTCGCTGAACGCGACGACGCGGGAGCTTGTGTATGGAACGCTGCGGGTCATTACGGGCGCACCGCTCGGGAACGATGCCAATGCGTGGAGGGACTGGTGGGCACATCACGATCCCGCGCAGGAGCGTCACCGCCAACGAACGGGAGTTGTTCGCACTTAGCTTTGTGATCGATACGTATTCTTTTGAATACATAGCTTTCCGTCATTCGACGATTTCAAGCACGTGGTCTCCTGGAAATTGAGAAAATAAGTATTCCTGAAATTGTGAGCGGGAAACTCGGCTATCACTTGGGAGGATACGTTGACTCATTCTTTCCGCAAGATCATTGCGCCAGCCTTTGCGATCATCCTTTTTGTAACGGCGGCATTTTGCACGGCCACGGCCCAAGAAAAGAAGACTCCGCAAACCGCCGGCGTCGATAACACCAAAATGGGAGCGTATCGCGCTATAGCCCAGCACGCCTTCTTGGAATTTCAGAAAGGCGACGTCGCAGCCGCCGCTCAGCTTGCCCATAGCCTGGAGCGAGTATGGGATAAAGGCGAGGACTACGGGGGCGACATGGCGCTCAAGAAGACGCATCCCGATCTGTTCGAGCAGATCGACAAAGCAATGGATGATTTCGTGCTGCCTTTGATGGAGTACAAGAACAAACCGCCAGACTCTGCAAGAGTCAAAGCAGCGTTCAACGCATACTTGGAAAAGCTGAAACTCGCCGATTAAGCGGGTCGCGCCTCATGTTGCTGTAGTCTTCGCTCACTCGCGTGCGAGAGAGGGAACCCATCCGGGCACTTGCTTACACTAATAAAGACGGAAATTAATTTCGATTGGACAGGTCGCTGCCACGAGTTTGCCATTCTGAAGCGTCGCGGGCTTGAACTTCCACTTGGCGACCGCGTTTATCGCTTGGGTATCCAAATCCTCCCGAAGTGATTTTTTTACCGAGATGTTCGTCGCGCGACCGTCAGGCGTAATTGTCACTTCAAGGACGACCGTGCCCTCCACCTTGTCCTTGCGAGCTTTCTTCGTGTAAGGGGGCGGTGGACAATAGACGCAGGCAGGAACGCTGGCGGCTGCCGGGCGGTCGGGTTGAGGTGGCGATTGGGCCCTCAGAACCAAGCCTGGAAGTAGCGTGTTCACCAGGAGAAATATCCTGAGCAGGGATCGATTTTGTGTGGACATTAGACTCCTTTTACCTTAAGGCGCCCGGCACATGAAAGAGCCAACGCAGCAGTAAGTGCGTCGGCCAGTAGATCAACGCCACGAGTGGAATAAAAATCATAGCGAGATGGGCCGGAGCGGGTCCCCACGCGCGATGGAAGAGCGGATCGCGGTAGGCATAGTTCATGTTGACGTCCGCAGACAAGAATCGGGAGACGAGCAAGAGGAAGGCGGCGATAGCGGCCTGCAGGCCCAGAGCGCGCCCGTCGTAGCCCACTCGACGCAAGGTCCAGAGAAGGACAAGCGGCAGGCCGATGTGAAATGTGGAAAGGAGGCGCACCCAGAGGGGGTAGCGCGCTTCCCACATGTATTCGGTGCCGCCAATGAGAAAACGCCCCGTCGTCAATCGCGAACCAACGTCCAGAACCCATAGAAAGCCGGCGGCCAGGGAGTTGACGGCTTGACTGGAAAGCAGCAGAGGATTCGCGAGCCAAATCCCCACAAACGAAAGAATCACCGCGACGTCGCACAAGTGCAGCAGATTCGCCCAACCCCAGACGCGAAAGTACGCGGGAAGCCAGACGACCATCCAGACCAAGCTGAACCATCGGAGCACAGGAAAAGTGACTGGGGAAGGAGGCATTCGTTTCGATTCACGCGCTGCTTAAGACGGCTAAGGCTATCACAGGCGGTCAACGAGATTGCTGGCTCTTTTCCAACCATCGCACGATGATGCGCAGATTCTAGCGGTAACCCATGTCGGGGCCGAGTTGAATGGAACTCGGCATGAAGGTTCCCGTTCCGCGGGTCACTTCTTTTCCCCGGCCGTCGAACAGCACGCCTTCGGCAACGTAGAGCCGTTTCGAGCGGCTGACGATTTGGCCCCGCGCAAGAAGCTGCCCTTCCGACACCGGCCGCAAGAAATAAAGCTGGAAGGAGGAAGTCACGAGAAAGCAATCAGTCACGAGAGACTGCGCAGCAAAAAATGTGGCGTCATCCAGGGCCTTGAAATAAACAGCTCCGTGAATCGCGCTGCCAGCGTGATAGAAGTCCTCGCGAACGGTCATCTCAATTTCGGCGCGTCCTTCCGCGGGAATGCGGAGCGCCGGCCGGAACCAGTGATTAATCGGGGCACGATCGTACATTGCAACCAGTGCTTCAAAATGTGTGTGTTTCATGCTCAATAGTTTGGGTGCGCTCCGGGAGTTGTCAGGATTCAGTAATCTGGCCTGTGGAAGCAGAAGCCTGAGAGCCGAAATGCTCCTGGTGCTTGCGAAGCAGAAATTGATCGGTCATTCCAGCAATGTAATCGCACACTACGGCATGCCGTGGTTCCGTGCGGGCGGATTCCTCGTGCGAGGCCGGCATAGAGCCCGGTGAATCGAGATAGTAAATGAAGAGTTCTTCGAGACACCGCACGGAACGATCGCGGTCTTCCGTAATGGCGGGATCGCTATAGATGTGCCTGAACAAAAACCGCTTCAGCTCGGCGTTGCGCTCGGCCAGCGAATCACTGAAGCCGGCAAGCCGGCGTGGGGCACGACGAATGTCGTCCGCTGTGGAGACGCCTGAATCAAGCACTCGCCGCTGTGTGGTCTCAATCAGATCGGTCGCGAGGCGATCGAGCACAAGCTTGAGCGCCGCATTGAACTTGAGCTTCTCACGCCCGGCGGGGTACGCGGCATCAATTTGTGCGTAAGCCTCAGAGAAAATCGGCGCTTCCCTTCGCAATGCGTCCAGATTTAATAGCTCCGCTTCGCGGGCGTCGTCCAGATCCGCAGTGTTGTAGGCAATTTCGTCGACCCAATCGATCAGCTGGCCTTCGAGAGGCGTGCGAAGTTCCAACAAATATTCTGCAAGATGCGGGTATTCCGCGGCGGTGTAATCGTGCGAATGCTTGATGATGCCTTCGCGAACTTCAAACGTGAGATTCAGACCGGGAAAATCGAGATAGGGACTTTCGAATTGCTCGACGATGCGGAGCGCCTGAAGGTTGTGATTGAATCGTGCGCCGTGCGCTCGTATAAGTTCATCTAGCTTCTTTTCGCCGGCGTGGCCGAAAGGTGGATGCCCGATGTCATGGACAAGGGCGAGCGTCTCGGCAAGTTCCGTGTTGAGGCCCAGGGCTCCGGCCACTGTGCGGGCAATTTGAGCAACCTCAAGTGTGTGGGTGAGCCGATTACGAAAATGATCGGAATAGCGAATGGTGAAGACCTGGGTCTTGGCTTCGAGGCGGCGGAAGGCGCGCGAATGAATGATGCGGTCGCGGTCGCGTGCGTATTCGCTGCGGTAGGGATGCGGCGGTTCCGGATGGCGGCGGCCGCGTGAGAGTTCCACACGCATCGCCCAAGGCGCGCTAGTGGGGAGTGGTTCGATGAGCGGCTCCGGAGGCGAACAGAGACATCGCTGTCCGCTTGCGTTCCTGAGAATCCTAAAACTTATTCGAGAAAGTCGAGTTTCCGCTCAAATCTACCGCGGAGCAAACCTGGGGTTCAGGACTTTGGCGCGAGGGTTTCCAGCCCGCGGTCCGCTTCCTCGGAGATCGCAGTGTTCGGAAATTCTTTTTTGAGCTGCTCATACACGCCGGCGGCCGCCTTGGGATCGCTCTGGCGCAAAGTCTCGGCCAGCTCAAGCAAGACAAGAGGACGTGGCACGAAAACCGAAGCGTGCTCGGCCAAGTCACGGAAAACTTTGGCGGCATCCGCCGGCTTTCCGGTGCGCTCGTAAATTACTCCCGTTTGATACTGCGCCATGGCTACGAGTTCTTTGTCTTTGCCGGAACTGATTTTCTTCAGCTGTTCCAGCGCTTGATTGTGGCGTTCGAGGTCTTCGTAGCAAAGCGCGGCGTAATAGGTGGCCAGCCTGCCAGGATTCGTGTTTGGATATTTTTCAGCAACGGCGGAAAATTTCTGGACGGCATCCTCGGCGCGCGCCGCTTCCGTGGGATAGAAGGCTTCGCCGGGATCATTCGGATCAGGAGCCGCACCGATGCGCGCGGAGTACGCTTTCGTGGCCACGTCCAGCGCGGCCGTCGCCTGCACGGTCTGACGGTCAGTATAAAAGCGCCAGCCACCGTATCCAATGCCGACGACTACGACCGCCAGCACGGCTGCCGCAAGAACGGTGGTATGCGAAAAGACAGCCTCTGCACCATGCTCGATCGCATCGTGAATCTTGTCCTGCTTCAGTTCCCTGCGCGAAATATGTTCCGCCACAAATGCTCTCCTGCTTGATTTGGAAGCTTCCATCGTAGCACAAGAGGCTGGCAAGCTGCCTTCACACGTTTCGACTTATGTTCACGTGGCAGGCGATTTTACGCTTGCGGCATGGCCTCGGAGAGACCGCAACTCCTCGACGCGCGGGGTGTTAAATTAAAGTGATGCAAGCTGCGTGTGTCCATTGCGGAACAGAACACAAGCTCAAGGATGCCGACTCTACAGTCCATCCGAAAGTTCAGTTTAAGTGCTCGAAGTGCGGGAAAACTACAGTCGTGGAGGTCAAGCGGCGCCCGGACCAAACTGTCGTGATCAGCCCCCTTCCTTCATTTGCCCGCGCCGACGCTTCCAGCTCAAATTTGAAGCTGCCGCCGGAAGATGACGGCTTGAAGCTGCCAGCGAACGGTGTATTCGTTCTGGCGATTACCTCGGGCCCGGCGAACGGCGAAGTGTTCCGATTGGCGAAGCCACGCGTTGTCATTGGGCGAAAAGGGGCGGACATCCCGCTTAACGATCCGGAAATTTCGCGGCATCACTGCTTGCTGGAAGTGCGCGACAAGGTCATTAACCTGAAGGATCTCGATTCCACGAACGGCACGTTTTATGACGAAGAGCGCGTAAGAGCAGCGATGTTGCAGGATGGCTCGGAGTTTCGCATCGGCGAAAGCCGGATCCGTGTAGGCTTTCAGAAAAAATGACGGTTTATCCCTTCTCTTTTTTCTCCAAATTACAGCCTGAACTCAGCGCGTCGTAAGTGTAAGATACGGACGATAGCGTTGCGCCTTCGACGCACCCGATGAATCGCCTTTCCGCCTGCCTGATCACACTCAACGAGGAACACAATCTGCCGCGCGCCCTGGCGTCCCTGAAAGGAATCGCAGACGAAATCGTCGTAGTGGATTCCGGTAGCGTGGACAGAACTGCTGTGATTGCTCGTGAGCATGGAGCCACTTTTTTTGAGCGAGCGTGGACAAATTATTCAGAGCAAAAGAATTTCGCCGCGTCGTGCGCCCAGAACGACTGGATATTCTCGATGGACGCGGACGAAGAGCTCAGCAGCGCGTTGCAGACTTCCCTGTTGGATTGGAAAAAGCACGAGCCCGGATCCAGCGTGTATGAAATGGCTCGAAAGACATGGTATCTGGGAGCGTGGATCAAGCACTCGGGATGGTATCCGGATTTTCAGCGGCGCCTTTACCGGCGCGATGCGGCGCAGTTTTCGGGAATCATCCACGAATCGCTGAAATTCAGTGGGAAGCCAGGGCGGCTGGCTGGCGATTTGCTGCATTATACGGTGCGGTCGTTTGCCGAGCACGAGGCGAATGTCGAGCGATACACAGCGCTTGCGGCAAAGCAAATGTTTGAGGCTGGGAAACGAAACTGGCAGGGCGCAATGTGGTTGGCGACGCCATGGAGCTGGTTTCAGAATTATTTTCTGCGTGGTGGGTTTCTGGACGGATACCGCGGTGCTCTGATTTCGCAAATGGCCGCGCGCTCCGTGCGGTTGAAATACGCGAAGCTGGGAAAACTAGTCGAGCAAGCGCAGCAAGCCGCAAGCGGAGAAAAACCTTGAAGGCGCTGCTGGTGGACCTCGAAACAGCTTGGCGCGGCGGGCAAAATCAAGCTCTCCTCATCTTGAAGGGGCTTCGGGCGCGCGGCCACGCAGCGGAGCTAGTGGCCGCAAAAGGATCCGCGCTGGGGGAACGCGCGCGGGAGTGCGGCGTAAACGTGCACTTTGTCTCCCGCGGATTATTTCGCGTTCCTGCGGCGCTAAAGATTCGCGAATTGGTCCGCGGCGGTGGATTTGATCTCGTACATGCCAATGAAGCGCACGCCGTCTCGGCGGTATGGCTCGCGCGCGCGCACAAACACATTCCGTTCTTGATTTCGCGCCGCGTGGGTTACCCCATCGGCAAGAGCCACGCGTCGCGTGCCCGCTATCAAGCCGCCACGCGGATCATTGCAAATTCAAACTGGGTCGCGGAGCAAGCGGGAAACTCGGGCGCGCCACGAGATAAATTGACGGTTGTATATGAGGGCGCAGAGATTCCTCCGCTATTCTCAGAGGCGCAACGAAGCGCCGCACGCTCGCGGTGGGGGATTTCTGGCGATGCGCCGCTGCTCGGATGCGTGGGCGTTTTGCTGCCGGACAAAGGTCAGGAGTGGCTGATTCGAGCGCTTGCAGAACTCAAAAAGGAATTTCCCGACGCCAAGCTGTTGCTCGCCGGCGATGGACCATGCCGCGCAAAACTGGAATCGCTGGCGCGAGAATTAAGAGTTGAGGAGTCTGTTTTGTTTCCTGGATTCGTGAAGGATGTGGAGAGCGTCTATGCGGCACTCGATGTGTTCCTGCTTCCGTCGTTTTTCGAAGCGCTGAACAATTCTCTTCTCGCCGCCATGGCCTACGAAATTCCGTCGATCGCGTTCAACCGCGGCGCTCTTGGAGAAATCATCGAAAATGAGAAGAGTGGATTGCTGGTCACCGGGCCGCATGTGGTGGAAATTCACAACGCCACTGAAAGGATTCTGCGCAACAAAGTACTTGCGAAAAAGCTGGGCGAGACGGGACGCAAGCGAGTGCAGGTTAGTTTTTCCGCGGAGAAGATGATCGAAGGAATGATTGCCGTATATGACGGGGCGCTCCGCCATGGAGCATAGAGAAATCAAAGTTTACGAAGGGAGTTTCTGACGTTTGAGCAACTGATGACTGGAGATCCTTCGCGTCCCCCACCAGGAGAGGTCTGGCAAGAACAGATGAAGCCCCGCGAATTTGCTGTTCGTTCCAAAAAAGATGAAGCGCCGGGCGGCTCCTTCTCGATCCGCACAGCGCTTCAAATGTTTTTAATTTTGCGCAAGTTTTCTGACTTCCGTTGTTCCAGGTATTCCCTCCTATCCGCTCGCCGATTTACGTCAAGCTATCTTGGGGATTAAACAACCCATCGCCCTTTCGGCTCGAGAAACTCCACACCAATCGCAAAGCCGTCGCCTTGCAATGGGTGGCAGTAAGCTACCCGGGCCGAGGAGCGAAATTCTCCGGTGCGCGATGCGAACGTCAGTCGTTCGCCCAGATCCCAGCGGCGAGTGCTCAGCACTCGCGCGCCACGCGCACTCACATTTTCCGTAAAAGTCGATTCCGTGCCGGGCATCCGGCGATGGCCGTCGAGCAGGACGGGAATCTCCATGGGGATCCGGCGTTCGACGCGGTGGAAAGCAAACGCAGGCCTGTTGGACTTGACGGGCATTCATCCTCACAGGCACGCTGCAATCCGCGTGAGATTTTTTACTCCGCTGCTGCGATGCTTCATGCCGTAGAGCGCGCGGTCCGCCGCTCCCAGAAGTTTCTCTGGCGTATCGCCATCTTCGGGAAACGCGGCTACTCCAGCGCTGACGGAAAGCGCAGGCGGTTCCGCTTCCGCTGAGAGGCGCTCACGAATGCGAGAAACAACGCGTCCCGCGATGTCCGGACCTGCTTCGGGTAGCACAAGAGCAAACTCGTCACCGCCGTAACGCGCAGCGGTATCTATCGCGCGGGAATGGCTGCGCAGAATCTTTGACAAACGAACGATGGCGCGGCTGCCGGTGAGATGGCCATAGTGATCGTTGATGGTTTTGAGACCATCCATATCCAAAAGCACCACACTAAACGGGCGTTGCGTCCGGCGCGAGCGGTCCAGCTCCGCTTCCAGCACGCTGATGAGCCGGCGATAATTTGCAAGCCCGGTGAGCGGATCGCTGACGGCCATCGTGCGGACTTGATCGAACAGGCGAGCTTGATCGAGCAGGGCGCCTGAGAGAATAACCACGTAACTGGCGGTCTTGCTCAACTCCGCAAGAAAGAACGGGCCGTCGAAAAGATGGCGAGAAAACGCAGCCGACAGGTGGCAGACCACATTGAGCGATGCTACGACGAACAGCGAATAGTCATAGAGGCTCGCGGCGCTCTTATCCTTCTTGCTGCTCTGGAGTCTCTGCCCGAAGCATACGGCGGCGAAAAGAAACAGCGCGGCAGGGAGCAAATCCCAAGGACGGGAGATAAAGCTGGCTACGTGAGCGAGTGGAGCGGAGGGCGCGGCCAGAAAAGCTGCGCTCGTAAGATAAGTAGCGATGGCAACGACCAGCAACGCACCGGCGGTCTCTTTGCTGGGCTGCCGTGCCGTTGGGATGTACCGTTCCACGGCGATGGCGGAGAGCAGGAAAACGGCAAGTATCGTGCGGCCAACCATCCAGCCCATCGGGATTTTGGTCAGGGCGGCCGGCCCCGCCTGCAGCACGTCGTTCAGGCCAAAATAGCCGACCGTCTCAATAATTCCCGACAATACGAAGCCGAATGCCAAGATGAGCGCCGTGCGATCGTGCGTGCCACGGAACCGTACCAGTGCATTGGCCGCGTAGCAAAAGCTTAAAAGAGTGCCTCCGACTTCCAGATAAAGGTAAGTCTCAGGAGACCCAGAAACAGAGGCATACCGCAGGTAGAAGATGGCCGCGAAAAACAAACCGGCAAGGGCAACGGCAGAAGCGATCAGGACGCGAAACCGCTCCTTCCGAAGAAACCCGACGATTTGGCCCCAACCACCCACGAAACCCCCCAAATACCGAAGAAACAACTACAACACCGTAAGAATGCAAGTTTGTGCCCTTTCTAACAGGAAAGTTTCAGCCTGTAAGTTGCTGATTTTACTTTATTTACGGGAGGGGTGAAGCATGGCGCTACAGGAACTGTTCCGGCGAGACACATGCACCGAAAGAGAAATCAGCTCCTTAAGTTTCTATCATCTTTGTTCCCTTAGAGTTACCGACATTTGGGACAGTATCAGCCTGAAGATTCCCAGTGTCTCAGTGTGAGACAGTCTCACCCATAAAATGTCTCTCTTGGGTCGTTTTTGCAGGCTAGATTTTTGGCTTAGGAGCAGGGAGTTCGCGGGCAACGACGGCGTCGTTGAAGCCAGAAACCTTGTGCGAGCCGTCGCAGAACGGCTTGTTGGCCGAATGGCCGCAGCGGCATAGGCCGATAGCCGTCCGCCCAGCCAGGCCAAAGGTGCGTCCCTCCGGATCGACAATCTCGAAATCCCCCTCCACGCGAATCGATCCGTTACTGTTTATGGTGATCTTGGCAGCAGCCATTCAGGCCTCCGAAAAAGTTAAGAGCGCGTTCGACGATTATTGCAGGGCGTCGCACGCACTCTCTAGACTACGCAGACTTCAATGGGAACTCAAGGAACCGGCTCAACAGAAATTAATACTTTGGCACGCTGGGATCGACTTCATCCGACCAGGCGAGAATGCCGCCTTTGAGATTGAGTATTTTTCGGAAGCCGGCTTTGCGCAGGAAATCGACGGCTTCCGCCGAGCGCTTTCCGCTGCGGCAATGCGCCACGATTTCGCGCGACGAGTCTAGTTCATGAACCCGCCTCGGCAACTCCCCGAGCGGAATCAAGTGGCCTTTCAAGTTGCAAATTTGAAATTCATGCGGCTCGCGCACATCCAGGATGAAAAGATCATCTCCTCGGTCGAGTCTCGATTTCAGTTCGCGCGGAGTAATCTCCGGAACTTGCACATCGGGAGCTGGAGCTTCTTCGCCGCGCACGCCGCAGAACTCGTAGTAGTCGATGAGCTTGTTGATCGTGCGATTCGGCCCGCACATCGGGCAGTTCGGATTTTTGCGCAGCTTCAACTCGCGGAATTTCATGCCCAGCGCATCGAAGAGCAACAAGCGCCCTATCAGATTCTCACCTGCTCCCAGAATCAGCTTGATCGTCTCCATCGCCTGGATCGAACCAACAATGCCGGGTAGCACGCCAAGCACACCGCCTTCGGCGCAGGACGGCACCAGCCCCGGCGGAGGCGGCTCTGGATATAGGCAGCGGTAGCAGGGCCCTTCCGGCATCCCGAACACCGTCGCTTGCCCTTCAAACCGAAAGATCGAGCCGTAGACGTTCGGTTTTCCGAGCAGGATGCACGCGTCGTTTACCAAATATCGCGTGGGAAAATTGTCTGTTCCATCCACGATAACGTCGAAATCTTTAAAAAGCTCAAGAGCATTTTCGCTGGTGAGTTTTGTTTCGAAAGCCTCGATTTGAATGTTGGGGTTGAGGTTCGACAGCCGCTGGCGCGCCGCCTCACTCTTAAATTTGCCGACATCGCTCGTTCCAAACGTCACTTGCCGTTGAAGATTCGTGAAGTCCACAACATCGAAGTCCACAAGTCCCAGCCGTCCCACTCCCGCAGCAGCAAGATAAAGACCAAGGGGGGCTCCAAGTCCGCCTGTACCGATCAACAAGACTTTCGCGTTCTTCAGCTTGAGCTGACCCTCCATGCCCACTTCCGGCATGATCAGGTGCCGGCTGTAGCGAAGAATCTCTTCATTCGTAAGACTCGTGGCCGGTTTCGCTCCGGTTTGCGGCTGCAGTGTCGTGGCCATTACAAAAGCTCCTCAGTTCGAGCAAAAATCAATCAGCGTTTTCGCAGCTGCCGCCCGCGATGGAGGGGATGATGCTGATCGTGTCTCCGTCTTTCGTCGGCGTACTTTCTTGCGACAAATACCGGATATCTTCGTCATTCAAATAGACATTCACGAACGCCCGCAGCTTGCCGTCTTCCGTGTAAAGGTGCTTTCGCAGCTCCGCGAATTGGCTCGTCAACCCGCTGAGCGCCTCGCCTACGGTGGCCGCGCTGAACTCCGCGGAATTTCGCTTCCCTGCATAGACTCGCAGTGGCGTCGGAATCATCACTTTGACAGACATCTCCAGTTCTCCCGTTCTCTTTGGACGCGAGCTATCTTGCGACGCTTACTTTCATCGGCAAAATCTTTTCTTCCGAAAATCCGGTACGGTCATCCTTTAATCGCCAGGAAGTCATGTCCTGCGGCACGCCTGTATGCACGCTAACGATAATGTAGCTGTACCACGGCCACGCGTGCTCCCTATCGTAATCGCTGGGGCGCGCCTGGTGATCAGGATGCGAATGATACCAGCCGATGACCTCAAGACCTTGCGCCCTCGCCGCTTTTTCCGCCTCGCGCACGTCCTCCGCCGTTACCGAAAATCGATTCCGTGGTGAATCATCACGGCGATTTACCAGCGGATGAAGAAATCGAATCTCCCTCGAACTTCCCGCGCCAATAGCCTCCGAGTCAGCGCCCTCTGCGCTGCCAAGTTCCTTCCCTAGCAGCGCGCCGCAGCATTCGTACGGATACGTCTCAACACCATGCTCGCGGATCTTCTCCGCAAGCTCCGCGCTAATCCCGACTTCAAGTACTTCGCTCATCTCCGGCTCACTCTTCATCCCAAAATCTTTCGGACAGGTACTTTGACGCGGAATCTGCAAAAACGGTGACAATCAAAGCGCGCTCTTGCGGCCCAATTCGCTTCGCAACCTCAAAGCATCCCAGCAACGCCGCGCCAGCGCTGGGACTCAGGAGCAACCCCTCTTCGCGAGCCACGCGCTTCACCATGCGATAGGCCTCTTCCGACCCAACCTCCAGATTCGCATCCGCGATCGTGTTGTCATAAATCGCCGGTCGTATCGCCGTCTGCATGTGCTTCCAGCCTTCCAGGCCGTGAAACGCCGCATCGGGCTGCAGGCTTATGCACCGAATCGATGGATTAAGCTCTTTCAAGCGTCGGGATGTGCCCACAAACGTTCCACTCGTACCCAGCGCCGCCACGAAGTGTGTGATTCTCCCGCCGGTCTGCTCCCAAATCTCGTTCGCAGTGGTCCGGTAGTGCGCCTGCCAGTTCGCCGGATTGCTGTACTGGTCCGGGTAGAAATATTTCTCCGGCTCGGCCGCCACAATTTCATGAACCCGCCGAATCGCGCCATCCGTGCCCTCGTCGCCGGGCGTGAACACCAGCTCTGCGCCGAGCGCCTTGAGAATGCGTTTGCGTTCCTGAGAAGCGCTATCGGGCAAGCAAAGCTTCACGGGATAGCCCATGGCCGCGGCAATCATGGCGTAGGCTATTCCCGTATTGCCGCTTGTGGCGTCAATAATGGTCTTGCCATACCGTAGTGCTCCGCTGGCCTGCCCCGCCTGAATCATGCTTAGCGCAGGCCGGTCTTTGACGGAACCTCCGGGATTGCACCACTCGGCCTTCGCGCGGAATTCCACATTGGGAAATTCGGACCCAATCCGCAAAAGACGCAAAAGCGGCGTGTTGCCGATCAGCTCCAGCAATGACTTCCCTACCCGCCCGTGAGGTTTTTCGACCCGCGCCGAGGGGTCTGCTGTAACTGTGATTGGGTCAAGAGTGGCCATACTCTCTACTCGCTCGGAAGTCTCCAAGATATGCGACCAGTTTACTCCGCATTAGATGCAACTCGCCACTTTGGCGGTATAACGTGAGTTTAGCAGGAGTTAGGAGGAATCACCCTACAAAAAGTAGAGAATGCTTTCCGCAGGAGGTTCACGGTTCCGACCGCACCAATCGCCATTGTTAACACTCGCTGAGCCTCCAGCGTCTTGCCCATTGGAATGATTTCGGGAGCCGGCACGTTATCCGCTGGAACCACTGTTGACTCGCGCCTCACAATCAGGGACTGTCGAGCGGTGACCACCGCGCCTGCTCCCGAACCTGCGGGTGATGCTTCGCTTGTGCTCGCTGCTCGCAAAGGCGATCGCGCCGCATTTGGCGGCTTGTATGCGCGGTACGCGCGGATGGTTCACGGCATTCTGCTGGCAAAAGTTCCCGCGAGCGACGTGGACGATCTCGTTCAGGACGTTTTTCTGCGTGCCATGCCCCGGCTTTGCGACCTCCGCGACGTTGAGCGATTCGGGCCGTGGCTTGCCGCCATCACGCGAAATCGCGCCAACGATTATTACCGGCAAACGCGGTCTGTCGCCGAGGTAACGGAGAGCCTTCCCGAAGATGAGGACGAATTGCCCGCATCGAGCACCGCTCCCAATGCCGAAGCGGCTGCGATCCTGGCACTGGTTCGCGCGCTCCCGTACACGTATCGCGAAACTTTGATCCTGCGCTTGGTCGAGGGCATGACCGGACCCGAGATCGCGGCGCGCACCGGCCTGACTCCCGGCTCCGTTCGCGTCAATTTGCACCGAGGCATGCAGCAGCTTCGCGAGAAATTGGGCCAGGCATCGCACATCGGCGCGACCTAGCCGGAATGCGGCAGCGCTAAATATGCGTCGCAAGAAAAGAATTCGTTGTGCAGAAGGAATGAGCCATGAATGACGATTATCTCTGGGATGGTTCCGGCGAACCCGACCCGGAGATTCAAAAACTCGAAAACACGCTCGGCAAATTCCGCCATCATGGGCAGCCGCCGGAACTTCCAGAACTCAAGCCGGTGCGCCCGCCGAGTTTTTGGCAGCGATTCTTCCCTGCTCATTGGTCCTTCGGATTTGCCGTCGCAAGCGCGACAATCCTGTTTATCGCCGCGGTTGGAATCCTCCGGTGGAATCAAAAGCCGAACGCCACATTCGGATCGGGGTGGGACATCGAGAGTGTCGCAGGCACACCGCAGCTCGAATCGAATGCCTCAGGGAAAAATGCGGGTGGCGCCAAGCTTGGCGTCGGCCAAACACTCGTCACCGATGGCCATTCCAAGGCCAACCTTTCCATCGCCGATATTGGCACCGTAAACGTAGAGCCAAACACGCGTCTCCGCTCCGTCGGCGGCAGCAACGGACATAGCCGGCTCGCGCTCGACCGCGGAACCATCCACGCCTACATCTGGGCGTTGCCCGGTGAATTTACCGTGGACACTCCTTCCGCTATCGCCGTCGACCTCGGCTGCTCTTACACGCTGCAAGTCGACGATTCCGGCGCTGGAATTCTCCGCACAAAACTCGGTTGGGTCGGCTTCAAGCTCGATGGACATGAAGCGTTCATCCCTGCAGGTGCAGTTTGCGCAACTCGCCCCAAGATTGGCCCCGGCACGCCATACTTTGAAGACGCTTCCGTTTCCTTTCGCGAAAGCCTGTCCAGGTTTGATTTCGCGGCAGGTTCTTCAGAAGAGCGCAGCGCCGAACTCGCCAAAATCCTTGCCGAAGCTCGCCAGCGTGACGCGCTCACCATCTGGCACCTTCTCTCTCGCGTCGAAGAATCGGAACGCGGCACTGTTTACGACCGCTTGGCAACTCTCGTACCTCCTCCCGACGGGGTAACGCGAGAGGGCATTCTGCGCCTCGATCAAAAAATGCTGGATTCCTGGTGGAACCAGCTCGACCTCGGAAACGTTTCCCTGTGGCGCACCTGGGAACGCTCGTGGTCTCAAGACAAATCGAGCGGGATGTAGCGCGTTCGCAGTACGCTGAAAATCCCTCCGCCCTTGAAGCCATGCGGTGGTCTCGGACCAACCGCCCTGCACATTTAGTCCACTTTACAGAACTCCCGCCATTTACTAGGCTAAGAGCACCATGTGGAATGTCGACGATAAGTTCACACCGAAGCAGATGGAAAATCTTGCGGCGCTCGGCTTTGCCGTTGGCAGCACGCGCGGCGTTGTGCGCGTCGAGAAATACGGCAGTGGCGCGGAATTTCGCAAAGGCACGGACGACATGTACCAAATGACCGTCGTCCCGACCATCATGCTCAAGGGCCGCTTCACTCGCCTTTGGGATGCCGGCTACCAAAAATTTCTGCTGACCGACGAAGGCCTCAAGCTACCCGCGCTCGCAACCCATCTCGAAAATTTGCGCAAGTTCAACGAAGAACTGCTTACCGCGCTCGGCGTCCCCACTTTTTATAACGAAGCTCTCGGCTCGGTGAGCCAGATCAGCGTCTACGACCGCGTCAAAGGCCGCGTCGGCGACGTCCCCGACAAAACCGTCGGCGCGCACGAGCCAAGCGGCGGACACTAGGAGGCCGCGCTCGCCCTCATCAAGGACCGGTATTGAAGTCCTTGATTTCATAGGAAACTAACTTTCCCTTGGAATCGAAGAAAAAGCGGATTTGGATATCTGTCCGAATCAGAGTGTTGTGGGACGCATCACGAATCATCGATTGAATCGATTGGCCTATCTCAGAGTAAGGCCAAGCCTTCGCGCCCAAAAACACCTTGACTAGCGATTTGTCCGTACCAATGGGCAACTCGCGGCTAAGCATCTCTCGCACCTGCTCATCCGTCAGATTAATCTGCTCGAAGTTGAGCCAGGTGCGGGCAGGAAACGCCAGGATTATCGCTGCAACCGCAAAACAACTCACGATAGAACCACCTGGGCGTTTTCTTCATTTTGCTTGCTCAAGCTGACGCCGGAATTGCGCTACATCCACGCGATGCTTGGCGGCCTTGCGCGCGCCAATAAAAATCACCGGAATGTCCCAGCCATAACGCTCTTCGAGAACTGCATCTTGTTCGATATTCACTTCCCGCAGTGAAGCGCCAAATTCGCCCAACAAGGGCGCCATGGCCGCTTTAGCTTCTTCGCAAAGATGGCATCCCGGCCGCGTATAAAGCGTCACCTCGCGCGGCCCCGCTGCGGCCACCCGCGCGTCTTCCGGATGTTCCTTCACGGTTTCGGATTAGAGTATTTTTGAAACGGTCCCGCGTATGGGTGAAACGCGCGCGCGCGATACAGCTCCGCAATCTGCCGCAAGTGCCCGAGGTCGTGCGAAGCCCATTCGCTGAGCATCTGATGCAACGTGAAGTTGCCGAGCTCGGAGTGCGTCGCCTCTCGCTCTCCCGCATCCGCCGGAATGCTGCGTAGCAGCACGACAGTCGACCGCCGCGTCTTAATAAAATACGCAAGGTTCTCCGTGGCCGACCCGCGCACGTAGTCGCCGACCACCACCGTGCTCGCCGGATCGTACTTTTGCAGCGTCGGCGAATCTTCCGTCACCATGCGGCGCGTCCGGTCGGCGTATACCATCTCCAGGTCCGCCAGATGACCCAGCACTTCTGCGATGGACCAGCGATCCGCCGCCGGCTTCCAGCGCAACAACTCTTCCGGCAAATCGCGAAGCAGCGTTTCGAGCAGAAACGGCGTCTTTTCAAGGAGCAACAGGGCAGGTTGGATGGATCCAGTGACGCCCGGTTCGGTGGATCGTACGACACCTTGCTGCATGGGGGGACCTCCCAAGCGATATTTTGCATCTTACTCGAAAATGCCCCGAAAAGTGAAAGTGACGCATAATGAGTAACACGCGCGGAGGCGACGCCCGGATGGCAAGAATTGTGGCAATGATGGACGACCTGTTCTTTCAGATGAAGGTCGCCGAAACGGCGAAGCACCTGGGTCTGGAACTGAAAGTGGCCGCGAACGGCGATGCGCTGCTCGGCCTGCTGGACCCCGCGCCAAAACTCGTTATCGTCGATTTGAACGCCCGCAGCCAGCCGCTTGCCGCCATCGAGCGAGTGCGCGCCGCGCAAAAAGATTTAAAGGTGATTGGCTTTCTCTCTCACGTTCAGCGCGACCTCGCGGCCCAGGCGCAAACCGCAGGCTGCAACGAAGTGATGCCCCGTTCCGCCTTCACCCAAAATCTAGCTGCTATCCTCAGCGCCGCAAAGGACTGACGTGAACGTAAGAAAAATTATTCTGGCCGCGCAAAACATCGCTATAACTGCGCTGCTTCTGCTCCTAATAACTAGCGCATCCGCGCAGGAGTCCAGCTCTACTCCCGCCACTCCGTCAGTCACGTCCGCCGCCACCGGCCCTATCGCCGCCCTTCGCGATGTCCTAACCGCAGCCTGCTCTCAGAGCCAGAACGATTTTTCGCGTTTCCTTACCGCCCGCAACAAAGAATCCTTCAATCGTATGGCCCCCGCCGCCCGCGTCGCTTTCATGAAACGCTTCGTGCTTCTCAACGAGCCAGGCACTCCTTCCGTGACCGCCAATCCTTCAGGCCGCCCCATCGTGCGCTGCGATACGCCCGCAGGTGCCGCCGAAATCCAGATCGGCGGAGCCGACACCCGCGACAACGTGGCTTTCATGCCTGTCGACTTGCGCGACGCCACAGACACTTCCGGCGCCAGCTCCATCCAGGTCAACATGGGCCTCGTCCGTGAAAACGGCGACTGGAAAATTCTCTCGCTCGGCCTGGTTCTTCTCGACTTGCCTTCCCTCGAATTGGAATGGGACTCCGCCGAAGCCGACAAGAATGAGCAAGCCGCTATCGAAGCGCTAAAAGACATCGCCGGCGCCGTCGAAGCCTTTCGCCACAAATTCGCACGGCTTCCCGATTCGCTCTCGAGCCTCGGCCCTCCGCTCCATGGTCCGGCAAACGCCACGGCTGCCGGTCTCGTGGAAGCCGACCTGGCCACCGGCATGAAGAATGGCTATTCGTTCCGCTACGTCATCGTCGGCGCCAGCGGTCTGGGAGCACCCGGGAAGTTTGAACTCGCCGCAACGCCGCTAACTTATGGACGCACTGGTCATCGTTCCTTCTTTCGCGATGCCGCAGGAACGCTCCGCGGTGCCGACCGTCACGGTGCCGTAGGAACTTCCTCCGATCCGCGACTCCCGTAGCACCCATCACCCTTCACCACACAAAATTCCCTCAGTTTACCCATTGGAGCAAACTTAGCGATCCCGCCTTGCTCCAGGACGACGCCCCCTGCAATATAAAGACCGGGCCATCCCTCCTGCCGCGACTAAATTCCCCACGGAATCATTCGCGAACCACAGGTCTCTCAAGGCGAAGGAGACTTGAAGATGCCGGATGTAATGGCCGACCGCCGCGACGCACCTCGATTTCCTCTAATTCTCATCGCGGAAATAATAGAAGTCGTCACAAGTGCCAAGATGATAGCGCGAACCTCTGCTGTCAGCCGCACAGGCTGTTATTTGGACACCCTCAGCCCCGCCCCCAAAGGCGCATTGATTCAGCTGCGGTTGACCCGCGGCGAAGAAATCTTTCAAACCCAGGCGAAAGTAGTCTATGCAAGCCCAGGCCGCGGCATGGGCGTCCGATTTCATGAATATGTCGCCGAGGCCCAGCTACTTATTTTGGACCGCTGGTTGGGCGAAGCCTCGAAGTATGCGTGAATCGTCTACGCGAGACCGTCCAGCTAATCGCTAGGGCTGCGTGCGGACTGTCGGATACTGAATTCCTAGCTGTTCCAGATAAGTCTTATACCGCGTCGGATCGTAGTAGTACTTCTTCAACTGCGGCGCGAACTTCTCCATCTTTTCCTTATTCATCTCGAGGGCCGGCTTGTCGTCCGCGCTCAAGAACGGCTCGTAGTGAACTTCCTTCGTCTGCACATCCCGAAAATAATCCCAGGCTTGCTGCACCAGTTGTGGCTGAAGAAAAAAATCCAGGGCCGTCATCGCTTGCACTTTCGCGCCCGCCGTCGACCCTTTGTGCGCAATCGGCGTAGCCATTGCCACTCCATTCGCCCAGCTATGCCCCGGCAGATTCGGAATATTCGCCGGATACATCAAATACACCATCGGCACATTCCACGAAATGTCGCCGATGTCATCCGACCCTCCGCCCGTAGGTTTCTTCACCGGCTCCGCCAACGGTTCGATCTTCTCTTTCAACCCTTCCACTTTCGCGCCAATTTCCTTTTGCAGAGCCTTCGCCAGAGTCTGGTCCGCCTCGCTCCACTTCGGCATCCCCACTTCCTCAATATTCTTCTGTTGCGTCTCAGCGATCACCTTGTTTAAAAACGGCGGCCACGCCGATCCCACCAGCTTGTGATCGACCGTCGTCCCCGTCATTTTCGCCGCCGAGTCCGCCATCACATTTCCCAAATCGTAGAGATCCTTGATGTGCGTGTAGTCCAACTCGCGGAAGTAATACCAAACCGCCGCCTCCGACGGCACCACGTTCGGCTGATCCCCTCCATTGATAATCACGCGGTGCGATCGCTGCGCCGGCCGCAAGTGCTCCCGCCTGAAGTCCCATCCCGTATCCATCAACTCCACCGCGTCCAGTGCGCTCCGCCCTTCCCACGGCGCTCCTGCTGCGTGCGCCGCCTTCCCATGAAAAAAATATTGCACCGAAACAAGTCCGCTCCATTCCCCGTTCCCCGTCCCATACGAAGTGGAAAACTCCGACTCCACGTGCGCTCCCAGCACGATGTCCACGTCCTTGAACATCCCAGCTCGTACATAAAACGCCTTCGTCCCCAGCAACTCCTCCGCCACGCCTGGAACAAGTTTGATCGTCCCGGCGATGTGGTTTTCGTTCATCAACTTTTTCAAAACCAATGCCGCCGTAACGTTCACCGCCATCCCCGAGTTGTGCCCCTCCCCGTGCCCCGGCGCTCCCTCGACAATCGGATCGTGATACGCTACTCCAGGTTTCTGCGAAGCACGCGGTATGCAATCGATATCCGTAATAAACGCAATCACCGGCTTGCCGCTTCCATACGTCGCGATCCAAGCCGTGGGAACTCCCGCCACGCCGCGCTCCAAATGAAATCCATTCTTCTCCAAAATCCCCGTCACATACTTCGACGTCTCGTACTCCTGAAATCCCAACTCGCTGAAACTGAATATCTCGTCCACCATCTGCTGCGTTAGCGTCTGCATCTTGTCCACTTCCGCCGCCGCCTCCTGCTTCAACGTTGGCAGTTGCGCCGCCTGCTGCGCCCGCAATCCTCCCGCCACCAACAAAATCGCCGTCATGCAGCCCACCACACAAAATTTCTTCATCCGATTCCCCCGTAACCAGCCATCGCCAAAATGAGCGGGCATATTACATCGCCTATTGCCAATTAGGGGAAAGAAAGCATCCTGCGTTTGTGCCGCGAAGGACTTGGCGCTACTATCGTCCGACTCGACATGCGCCCAGCATCCATTCGCACACTCTCCCTGCTCGTGACCTTCGCTCTTCTGACGCCAGCCGCCGCGTTCGCGCAACAATCCAGCTCCGCCTTTGGCCCTCTCCCCGTCTTCGAATTTCACAGCGGCTTCTGGATCAACCTTCATCACATGCTGTATTACGAAGCCAAGCTTCGCGCAGCTTCTCCGGCCGCTTCTCAAAAGCTCCCCGCTGCTCAAATCAAGCTGAAATCCATGAAAGACGCCGCGCCTTCGCTCACCCCCGCCGAACGCCAGGCCTGGGACAACTCCGTCGCCTACTACGCCGCCAATTACGCCAACAAAGATCTCCTCTTCAACAACGAACTCATCCTCCTGAAAAATCAGCTCGCCGACTTCGAAGACTGCGACGAACTCTCCGGCGCGAAAAAAAGAACTTGTGACGCCGGCCTGTCCCCAAAACTGACGCAGGCCCTGGACGCCGCCGCCCCTGTCTATCGCGCGCATCTCTGGCCCGACCAGGACCGCGCCAACCGCCGATGGGTTGCCCGCGTCGCGCCTCTCGTCGAAGAACAAGGCGTCGGTATTTCTCAGCGTCTCGCCGACATCTATCAAACCAAGTGGCCCCGCGAAAAAATCCGCGTTGACGTCAGCGCCTACGCCAACCCCGCCGGCGCCTACACCACCGTCGACCCGCTCCGCGTCACCATCTCCAGCCTCGACCCACGCAATCAAGGCGACGAAGCCTTCGAAGTCCTTTTCCACGAAGCCTCTCACGGCATCGCCGAGCCCGTTCAAAACGCCATCATTCGCGAATGCCGCCAGCGCGATAAAGCTGTCCCTCGCGACCTTTGGCACGCTCTCATTTTTTATACAACCGGCGAAGTGATCCGCCCCCTCTTGACGCCCCCCGAAAACGTCCCGCAAGAAAACGACGACGCCGTCAAACCCAATACCAATCGCCCTCCTCCGGTCCGAAAAGACAATTACGTCCCCTACGCCATCCGCGAAGGCCTCTACGAACGCGGCTGGAAAGACTATCTCCAGCTTCTCACCCGTTTCTGGCAGCCCTATCTCGACAACAAATCCACCTTCGACGACGCCATCGCCCGCATGGTCTCCGCCCTGTAGCGCTCGACTTCGTCGCCGGTCTCCGTTGGGGCGGGGCTGGCCCGGGCTGGCCCTCCGCCTCTTGCTTCAGCTTGCGAAGCAATCTCGTTGGTCCCGCACGTTCCGCCGCGCTACAATCGCCTCATGGAGAACTGAAATCCTCGCCTCAAAATAGGCTCTGGATCGTGGAACAGGACCGTATCCGTTTTCGCGACAACTGAGCAATCGATGCATGCGTTATTTCAGGCAGGTCCTAATACTTACCGTCGCGCATCCATTCCCGCACTTCCGCTTCCACCGAAAACACATCCTTCGGATCTTTCGTGAACCGCGCGTCCATTTGGTACGCCTGCGCTTCGTACGGCACGACCATCCACAACCCTGCCTCGTTCAAAGTGCGGAAGTAACCCTCCATCACCTTCTCTAATCCCACGAGCTGAAATTGCGTGACGTGTACCAGCGTGTGAAAAATGGTTCGCAAGGTTGGCTGCCGATTGAACAGCGCCACATCCAGAAACGGAATCGCCGTCATATGCGCTGCATCCGGCACTATCCGTGCGCCCCCTGCCCGGACTCGTTCGTAAAATGGCGGGTACGGAATGCTTTCCCCCAACCGGGAAACATCTTTTATCCTTAAACAACCCAGGATTTCCACCGGAAAAAAGGGGAGTAAGTTCGTCTTTACTTGCTCGGACAGCGGCTGGCTAATCGGACGGTATTTGTCGCGCTGTTCTCGCATCCATGCCGCTGCTTCCGCAATGAGTCCCGTCATCTCCGCTGGCGTAAACTTCGGAGGCTCCACGACTAGTTTCCCTCCGGTTCTCATTTCGAATCCACTTCGACGGCTCGATCAACACATGATATGTAACGATTTTGTACATCCTAGCATGAGCCCGTAGCTTTGTCGGCACCCCGAAAGCCCCTGTTCGCCCGTCCAGCGCTGGCCGCGAATACTCCTTTGTCTGTTATAGCGAACTCTGCTATAGTCTGCCCATGCGCCCCTTCCTTCTTTCCCGCGACACCTTTCACATTCTTGTGGCCCTCGCCGATCGCGATCGTCACGGCTATTCCATCATGCAGGAAGTCGCCGAGCGCACCGCCGGCGAAATCCGCCTAAGCCCCAGCACCCTTTACAGCGCCATCAAGCGCCTTCTCGAACAAAACTTCATCGAGGAACTCGAAGAGCGCCCCGATCCCGCCCACGACGACGAGCGCCGCCGCTACTACCGCCTCACCAAAACTGGCCGCCGCGCCGCCATGGAAGAAGCCCGCCATCTCGAAAAACTTCTCTCCGACGCTCGCGCCTCCGGCCTCGTCCGCAAGCGCGCTTAGAAAAAAATGCCGCCCGCCACAAAATCCCAAGCCGGAGCTCTCCGCTTCTATCAACCGTTCCTCTGGCTCTACCCCGCCGAGTTTCGCGACGAATACCGCCGCGAACTTTGCCTCGCCTTCATCGACCGCTGGCGCGAAGAACGCACGCTGCTCGGCCTCTTATCCGTCTGGCTTCACGCCATCTCAGGAATTTTCTATCAAGCACCCAGGGAGCACTACTTCATGATCCTTCACGATCTCCGCTACGCCTTTCGCATCCTCCGCAAAGATCTCTCCGTCACAGCCGCCGCGATCCTGATTCTCGCTCTCGGCATTGGCGCCACCACCCTCGTCTTCAGCCTCGCCAACGGTCTCCTTCTCCGTCCCCTCCCCTATCCTCAGCCCGAGCGCCTCATCGCCGTCACCGAATCCAGCCCCAAGGATCTCAACGAAACCACCCAAATCTCCTTTCCCAACTATTTCGATTTCCGCGCCCGCACCCGCCTTCTCGATGACATCGGCGTCTACGCTTCCGCCCAATGGCCGATTCGTGGCGAAGGCTCTGCCGAGCGCGTCCCGGGCGCGAGCGTTAGCGACGGAGTCTTCCGCGTACTCGGCCTCGATCCCCTTCTTGGTCGGGCGATTTCCCGCGAAGACGATCTGCCCAATGGGCCGAAAGTTGTCGTCATCAGCGAAGAACTCTGGCAGCGCCGTTACGGCCGCGATCCAAAAATCCTCGGCAGAACTATCCAAATCGATGATGACCGCTCGACCATTATCGGCGTCATGCCTGCCGGTTTCCATTTTCCAGATCGCGCGGATTTTTGGATTCCGCTCCACATGGACCCCGCCAAAGCTGCTCGCACTGATTATTTTCTGCGCGCTATCGCCCGCCTTAAGCCCGGGGTCTCCCTCGAACAAGCCTCCGGCGAGCTCGAATCGCTCCTCGAACAAATTCACCACGAAAATCCCGCAGTCAACAACAACTGGGTCGCCCGCGCCATTCCCATCCGCGATTTCGTTGCCGGGCCCTATCGTAAAGCGGTCATCACGCTCCTCGTCGCCGTCGGTCTCCTCCTCCTCATTGCTTGCGCCAACGTCTGCAATCTTCTCCTCGTCAAAGCTTCCTCGCGCATCCGTGAAATCGCCGTGCGCAGCGCTCTCGGTGCAACACGGCGCCGGCTTCTTCGCCAACTCATTACCGAAAGCCTTCTTCTCGGCCTCGCGGGAGGCGCGCTTGGCGTTTTCCTCGCTTACGCTGGCATCCCTGCGCTGCTCTCTCTCATTCCCGTCAATCTTCCTCTCTGGATGAATTTCTTCCCTGATTCTCGGGTTTTGGCTTTTGCTGTCGCTGTCTCACTCCTCACCACTCTCGGCTTCGGCATCATTCCCGCCTTCGGCTCGTTTCACGCCGATCTCACCGATTCGCTCAAGGAAGGTGGCCGCGGTGGCACCTCTGGTGCGCGCAGCAAATTCATGCGCCACGCCCTGGTCATTGGCGAAGTCGCTCTTTCCGTGATCTTGCTTGCCGGAGCCGGCCTCATGATCCGCAGCTTCCTCGCCCTCCGCATGCAGGACCTCGGCTACCATCCCGAGAATCTTTTAACCATGAGCATCGACTGGCCCGAAAGCCGCTATCCCGATGGTGAACCGGCCCGCGCCCTGGTTCGCCGCCTTACCGAAGAAGTCTCTTCCCTTCCCGGAGTCGTCTCCACTTCCTTTGGCTCTGGCGTGCCGCTGGACGATGGCTGGGGCCGCCTCTTTACTATCGAAGGCCATCCCCTCGATCTCAAGGACATGACCTTCATTAACCACATCGTCGTCACACCCGGCTATTTCCGCACCCTCGCCGTTCCTCTGCTCCAGGGCCGCGACTTCACCGAAGACGACTTCGCCTCTCCTCGCATCGTCATCGTCAGCGATGCCTTTGCCAAAAAGAATTGGCCCAACGAAAGCCCCCTCGGAAAGCGCCTTCGCTTCGGCCCGCCCAAAAACAACGAACCGTGGCACACCGTTGTCGGTGTTGTCGCCGACAGCAAACACGGAAAATACAAAGGGGAAGACCGCGACAGCGTCTATCTCCCCAACAACTCGGATATTACGCCCAACTCTTTGCTCGTTCGCACCGCCGGCGATCCTCTCCAACTCCAGCAAGCTCTCCGCTCGCGCATCACCAGTTTTGACTCCGATATCGTCGTCAGCCGCGTCTTCAGCCTCGAACAAATCATTGCCCGCGTCTCGTGGCAAGACCGCTTCCTCACCGTTCTCTTTACCGCTTTCGCCGTCATCGCCCTCTTGCTCGCCGCCGTCGGCCTCTATGCCACCATCTCCTACACCGTCTCCCTAAGCACCCACGAGATTGGCATCCGCATGGCCCTAGGCGCCTCCGTCTCCCGCGTCCGCAACATGATTCTGCGCCAAGGCATGACTCTCGCCCTCACCGGCCTCGTCATCGGCATCGTCATAGCCTTCGTCCTTGCCCGCCTCCTCAAAACCCAGCTCTACTCCATCACTCCCAACGACCCCCTCACCTACATCGCCGTCCCCATCCTCCTCATCGCGGTCGCCGCCCTGGCCGCCTTCCTCTCCACCCGTCGCGCCACCCGCGTCGACCCCGTCATCGCCCTCCGCCACGAATAACCACTCCGGCGGCATCAATCGCGTGACATCTCTGGCGATGTGATATCCTATGGAAGGCTATCGTGCGGATTGTCCTCGATATTTCGGTCTTGGTCGCCGCGCTCCGGTCCACACTAGGCGCCGGAAACGCCATCCTGCGGCTCGTCGCACAAAGGCGGCTTGTCCTCTTGGCGACTCCTCCGCTTTTCCTGGAATACGAGGATGTCCTGAAGCGGCCAGAACATCGACTCGTCCACGGGCTTTCCTCCGAGGAGATCGATGAATTTCTCCGGGAACTCGCCGCGCTGATCGAACCAGTTGAATTGCATTTTCGCTGGAGGCCACAAGTGCACGACAGCAACGACGAGATGGTTCTTGAAGCCGCGATCAACGGCGATGCCGACGCGTTGGTCACTTATAACACTTCGGATTTTTCCGCTGCTGCCGAGCGCTTTGACCTGCCCGTCCTGACGCCCGCAGCTGTCCTGAAGAAGGTGAAATTATGAGCAGAGCTACTTATCCCTTGAAGCTTCCCAACTCCGTAAAGAAGGCCGCCCAGCGCCTCGCCAAGGAAGACGGGGTCTCTTTGAACCAGTGGATCGCGGCAGCCGTCGCCGAAAAAGTCGGTGTCGTCGAAACCGCCGCCGCATTCTTCCAAAAACGCGCCGGCTCTGCCAAAGGAAGCGGCCTCCTCAAGTTCCTTCGCAAAGCACCCAACAATCCGCCCGCCCCCGAAGATCGCCTCCCCTGACCCTCTTCGCCCACGCCCATGTCCCGCGTACCACCTGTAGGGGCACGATTCATCGTGCCCCTTGTTCACCCCCGCTCACCCGCTTCGGGACCCACCTACAGGGCCACGCCCCGCTCCCCCGAGCTACAAGGGAAGCTTCGAGGCGCCGTGCCATTCTTGCTCTAACTCTTTTAACTCTTAACTGTCGACTCTCACTTCCGTTTGTCCCGCAACCCTGGTTGTGCTACGCTCTGCGTTGCGAATTTAAGCTTGGCACGCGCCACGCAAGCCCAAGCCCCAGCGTCGCACACGTTCTCTCCTCACTGTCCTCACCAGAGCTTTCCCGAGGGGGAAGACTCTCTCCGGAGAAACCAACGGACGGCTCGGGCGATTGGACAACCGCCTCCCTCGGAGTTCGGTCGTCAGAAGGAACTGGATACGCCCATGTCCGGTACACAAACTGCCTCGAAGACCGAAAAAGAGACCGTCGAGATCAAACTCGCCCATTCTCCTGACTCCGACGATGCTTTTATGTTTTATGCCCTGGCCACCCACAAGCTCGCCACTCCCGGCTATAAGTACACCCATGTCCTTTCCGACATTCAAACGCTCAACGAAGCCGCCCTTACGGAAACCTATGACGTGACTGCGGTTAGCTTTGCCGCCTACCCGAGCTTGCGCGACAAATACGTCCTTCTCGATTGCGGTGCCAGTTTCGGCGAGAACTATGGCCCGATTGTCGTCGCTTCCAAGTCCATGAAAAAAGAGGAATTAGCTGGCAGGCGGATCGGCATCCCCGGCCTCAAAACCACCGCCTATCTCACTCTGAAACTCTTTGAGCCGAACTTCGAGCCCGTCGTCATGGCCTTTGACAAAATCCTCGACGCCGTCAAGAACGAAGTCGTCGAAGCCGGACTCCTCATCCACGAGGGCCAGCTTCTCTTCCCGCAACTTGGTATGCACCGCGTCATCGATCTCGGCGTCTGGTGGAATGAGCAAACGGGTCTTCCGCTTCCCTTGGGCGGCAACGCCGTACGCCGCGCCTTAGGCCCTGCTCTCGGCTTGCAAATCGCTAAAACCATTAAAGATAGCGTCGAATATGGCCTCGAGCACCGCGAGGAAGCCCTGAACTACGCCATGCAATTCGCTCGCGACATGGAAACCGAAATCGCCGACAAGTTTGTCGGCATGTACGTCAACCGATGGACCCTCGGCTACGGCGATCGCGGCAAGCAAGCCGTCCGCACCCTCATCGAACGCGGCACTGCAGCCGGCCTTTTGCCCGGCCCTCCCGACGTAGAGTTCTTGAGCGAGCAGTAACAAAACAAAAGCTTTAAAAACACTTCTCGAGCTTGCCTAAAGTACCGGCGGCGGCCACGCCAGCGGCTACCACGGCCGTGCTGGCAGCTCTGCCGCAAAGCGCAAGAGCCGCAAGGGCTTGAAGTAAATGCAGAAGAAGTGGTTCGTTATCTCTTTTCAAGACGCGCACGAAGAAACTGGCTCGCAACGATTGCCGAGCCAGTCTACGGTGGCGTCAGCCTTCGACAATCAGTGAGCGTTCGGGCGCTCCGGTTTAAACCACAAATCCTGATAGTCAAAGCTGAAGTCCGCCAGCGGCGAAACCGCGGCCATCGTAAAGTGATCGATGCTGCCATCCGGATTCAGCGCGAAGGTTACAAACGCATCTTCAATCGTGCGGTCGCGCCAATGCGCTTTGAACGTGTCGTACTGCCAATGCTGCAAATCCGCGACCGCCGCCGGTGTGTGCTCCATGCGGAACACCAGGCCTGAACCTTCCTGTTTGATGGTGATCGGTCCATACCAAGCGTCGTTGTAAGTCCCTGCGTATTTCTCCAGAGGCAGCGAAGGCTTCGAGTCCGCGGCGCGGCCCTTGTTGTTCGCCGCCATCATCACCTTCGCTTCTTTTTCTTGCTCGTCCCTTGCGGTTTTCATAATGGCGGTCCAATCAGCCTGCGTCACGCCAAAGTACGAGTCCAAAATATGATAAAGAATCGACTCGAACGCTGCGCCCTCCTCCGCATTTGTGAAGACCAAGACACCTAGGTTTTCTTCCGGCACAAGCATGACGCGAGTCACAAAACCGGAGACACCTCCGGAATGTCCGACGAGCTTGCGCCCGTGATAGTCCTGCACTCCCCAGCCGAGTGCGTAGGCTGCGAACTTCGGACGCAGGGCCGCCAGCGGCGAGTCTCCGCCGCTAATCGGCAGCAGCGTCTGCCCAGTCCACATTTCGCGCGACTGCGCTTCGCTGAAAATCCGCTGCTCGCTACCGGGAATCTTTCCGTGGTTGAGCTGCAGCATGACCCACTTGGACATTTCCGCGACCGAAGAGTTGATCGCCCCTGCCGGCGCGGCGTTGTCTAGATCCATGAATGGGACGGTCTGCAGCTTGCCGTCGATCTTGGAGTGCGGTAAAGCGTAATTGTCGCCGGGTTTGAAAGCATTGGTGCTCAAGTTCGACGTCTTCATTCCCAGTGGCTGGAGAATTTTTTCACGAATATAGTTTTCCCACGATTCTCCAGTCACTGCCGGAATAATCTGCCCCGCTGCGATGTACATCAGGTTGTCATACGCGAAGCGGCTGCGAAAACTGGAGGCCGGCTTCATGAACCGCAAACGATAAATGATTTCGTCGCGCGTAAACGTGGTGCGCGGCCAGAAAAGAAGGTCGCCTTCGCCCAGCCCCATGCCGCTGCGATGCGTCAGCAAATCGCGAATGGTCATTTCATGCGAGACATACGGGTCATACATCTCGAAACCCTTCAACCGCTCGTACACCTTGTCGTCCCACGAGATTTTGCCGGCATCCACCAGCGAGGCCAGCGCCGCGCTCGTAAACGCTTTCGTGTTCGAGCCAATCCCAAACAGCGTGTTCTCATCGACGGGCGCAGGACCTCCCAACTTTTTCACGCCATAGCCCTTGGCCAGCACCACCTTGCCGTCCTTCACGATAGCAATCGCGATCCCGGGCACGTCAAACGCCTTCATGTCACGCGCGACGTACGCATCCAAATCCGCCGGCGGCCCACCTTGCGCGGCAGCGCAGCGAGCGAGAGCGAGGATCAATACGAGGGCTGAGATTCTCAAACGGCTGTGAAGGATCATAGTTGGGAAATATTCCTTTCTCGAGTGCCTGCGTTGCGCATTAGACCATAACGCGCGACCAGGACACCATCTCTGAGCGGCAACGACTCACCTGCCAATCCGCCGTAGCGCGTCCTTTCAGCCGGGCTGACGCATTGTGGCCTTATCTCTCTGGTAGCGAGGACGTTGTCATTTGGTTTAGCATACGGCGTACAAAGCCTCCGGGAGGTTACGGTGACCCGAATTTCTCTCATCGCCATCGTGGTTGCGTGCTTGGGAAGTGTGACGCCGGCGCAAGAGTGGGTCACGGTGCGTTCGCCCCACTTCGTGGTGTCGACCGACGCCGGCGAAAAGCGCTGCCGGGAAGTAGCTGTCCGTTTTGAACAGTTGCGGCTCGTGTTTGAGAAGCTGCTCTCGAACGAAAAACTCAACAGCCCCCTACCCTTGCAAATTCTTGGATTTCGCAACGCAAAGGGCTTTAGCCAGATTGCGCCTTTAAGAAACGGAAAGCCCGATCCGGGGCTTGTGGGCCTGTTTCAAACGGGCGGCGATATGAACTTCATTGCATTGGATCTCTCCACGGAAGCCGGGTTCCCCGTCGTTTTTCACGAGTACACGCACTCGGTCCTGCACGCTAATTTTCGCCACCTGCCGCTCTGGTTCGACGAAGGAGTCGCCAGGTACTACGAAACGGCAAGGCTTGTTAATGGCCGGGCGCAAATCGGAGCCACTCCAAAATATTTGGACACATTTCTTTACGGTCGAGCCCTGCTGCCGGTCACGGAACTCTTTGGTGTAACCAATGACGCCAAAATCTACGGAGAAAACAGCGAGAGGAGGGAGCTCTTTTACGACGAGTCCTGGGTCGTTGTGCACTATCTGATCGACAAACAGAAAATGCCCGATTTTGGCGGATATGTGCAGCTAACCGCCAACCAACACATGCCAATTCCCGGAGCCATTGAAGCGGCTTTCCACATGACTCCCAAGCAATTCGATGAAGAGATCGCTGCCTACTTGCACCTCTCGCTCCGCCAAGTCTACGTTATCGATGAATCCACGGGCATCGATGAAAGCAGTTTCGTCTCCCAGCCACTGGGACCCATCGATGCGGAAGCGCTGATTGCCAACATGCACTGGCATTCGAAGGACTATCACCTAAAGGCCCTTGAGGAGTATAAAGATGTCCTCGCAAGGGACCCCAACCAGATAGACGCAAACCTGGGGCTCGGCTATGACGCTCTCCTCTCCAAGAATTATGGCGAAGCCGAAACTTACTTGCGCAAGGCTTTCGTCGCGGATAAGAAGAACGCGCGCTGCCAATTTTTGTTCGGGATGCTGCAATTGCGCCGGGGCTCGACGGAAGAAAACAAGCAGGAACTTCTCATCGATGCCTGGAATCACCTCAAGGCCGCCACGACTCTCAGCCCTGAGCTGGCGGAGGCCCATAGTGAGCTGGCCTACGCGCTGTCCAAGCTGGGTGACAAAGACGGTGCTATCAAAGAAGCTACAACTGCCGCCCGCTTGAACCAAGGCAATGAGCGATATTTTCTGGACCTCGCCGAATTTTTCTTCGAATTCAAGAAATACGAACAAGCAAAGGCCGTCTTCGAGCAACTCACTTCGAGCAACGACCCCAAAACAGCAGCACTGGCCAACCAGCGTCTGGAAACCCTCAAGACGTTTGACGGATCGCAAAGCCCAGCCGCGCCGAAACAGTAATTTCCAGCGCGGACTTCAGTCGGTATCGGGACGTTTCGCGGCGGCCGGAAGGTCGAGTGGAACGAGCGTGCAAGGATCGCCGTGAGGGCTTGCATCCTCGCAATGTTCCTTGGCTAATTTTTGCGCGTCTTTTTCAGAGCGGCGGCCGAAGGCGTACCCCAGGTGACCTTCTCCGGAGACGGCAATGGCCTTGTAGGGCGGCAGTGTAAGAAACTTGCGAAATTCCTCAACTCCGCCCGGCTTTAGCGAGGCAGGTGGAGCCACGTCGGGAGGTTCGGGCGGGGAGAGAAGGGACGTTCGCAAAACGAGATTCTGGCCTTTCAAAAAATCGTCGACCATAACCGTCCAGATGGGTATGCCACTGAGCGAAAACAGTCCGTGACCATCGCGGCGAAACGCAGCGGCGTGAATGAAATGCTTTCCACCAGCCTGCGTGAATGCCTGATAGAAGGCTTGAGCGATTTGCGGCCCAAAGAAATGATCATTTTCGGCATACACCCACAGCATCGGCACGCGCGATTTTTCGCCAAATTGGTGGAACGTGCGGATGAGTTCACCGGGATTGCAGACTTCGTCGGGCTTTCGCGATCCGCGACCGCCCGCGAAACTGATCGCGGCCACCAAGCCGGGAGGCGGATCGGCAGTGGGGGCCACAGTCGCGAATCCTCCGGCGGAAATCCCGACGCTGAGACTTGCCGCGACGAACAACAGGACTAAGCCGATTGAAGGCGACGAGCGAGCATGAAGCACCTCTGCGACCCGTGTACGGGAATCCTGCCCCTAGTTTCCGCCCCTAGTCTCGTCCAAGCGGATTGTCGGTGACAAGAGGCGAGTCGCTGCAACCCATCTTGACGCTCGTCCTCGAATCACTTAGTGTCTTTTCCTTGCGATGGAGCCTTCGATGAAAACTTCAGTGCGTGTATTTTGGCTCGTGGCCGCAGCGCTGGCCGTGATGGTTCCCGCTTCCCGGGGGCAGGCTGCGGCGGAGTATCGCGACCACACGCAGGCCGCATCGACGTGGCCGCAGCAAGCGGTTCGCGGGGCGCATGGCATGGTCGCCACCGACGAAGAGCTGGGCTCGCAAGCCGGCGTCGAAATTCTGAAGCGCGGTGGAAACGCCGTCGACAGCGCCGTGGCAGTCGCCTTCGCCCTTGCTGTCGTCGAGCCGGCCGCGGGAAACATCGGCGGCGGAGGCTTCATGCTTGTGCGTCTCGCGGATGGCCGCACCACTTTCTTCGACTATCGCGAAGTCGCGCCTGGTAAGGCCTCGCGCAACATGTACATCAAGCCCGATGGCACGCTCGACAAAGAACTCTCCGTCCTTGGCTACAAATCCGTAGCGGTTCCTGGAACTGTTGCCGGCCTTGAGCTGGCACTGAAAACCTACGGCAAGCTGAAACTTGCGGACGTGCTGGCTCCGGCCATTCATCTTGCCGAAGACGGTTTTCCGGTCAGCGAAAAGCTTGCACGCCAACTGGACGGCGAGCGTGCCGAGTTGCAGCAGTTCAACCTCAGCCGCCGCATCTTCCTGAACGACGGGAAAATGTTCCATCCTGGCGATACGTTTAAGCAGCCGGAGCTTGCGGCAACTCTGAAGCGCATCGCAAAGAACGGCGCGGCGGAATTCTATCGCGGCGAGACAGCGAAGATGATCGTGGACGACATGCAACGCATGGGTGGACTCATTACCCTCGAAGATCTCGCGCAGTATCAGCCGAAAGTCCGCGAGGCCTTGCACGCCAGCTACGAGCTCGACGGGCACAAGTGGGACGTGCTCAGCTCGCCTCCGCCAAGCTCCGGCGGCGTGGCCATTATCGAAGCGTTGAATATGTTGCACGACGTCCCGCTAAAAGGATGGGACGACGCGCAGAGCGTGCACATGGTGGTCGAAACGATGCGGCGCGTATTTGCCGACCGCGCGGCCTATCTCGCCGATCCGGATTTTTCCAAAGTACCTGTCGACGGGCTTACCAGCGACTGCTACGCCAAAGAACTCGCCGCGACGATCGATGCGCAACACGCTTCTTCCAGCAAAGAGATCAAGGCCGGAACACCGCACGTTTGTGGAGTTTCTGCTTCCAATTCCGCGGCTCCGCAAACGATCAGCCTGAACGACGGCCCTCACACTACGCACTTCTCCGTTGTCGATGCCGCGGGCAACGCTGTTGCTAGCACCTACACGCTCAACAACAGCTATGGCTCGCACGTCACTTCCACGGCTGGCTTTCTGCTGAATGACGAAATGGACGACTTCACCACGCAGCCCGGCGTGCCCAACGCGCTCTTCGGCTTGATCCAGTCCGATGCCAACGCCATCGCGCCAGGGCACCGCCCGCTCAGCTCTATGACGCCCACGATCTTGGTGCGCGACGGCAAACTCAGCTTCGTAACTGGTTCGCCCGGCGGGCCGACGATTATTTCTGCAACGATGCTCAGCGTTTTAAACTGGATGCGCCTGGGAATGGACGCGCAGGCGGCCATCAACGCCCCGCGCTTTCATCACCAGTGGCTGCCGGACGTGATCTTGATGGAAAAGGATTTTCCCGCGAGCCTCGAAGCTGCTTTGAACGCGCAAGGCTATCAAACGCGGCGGCGCGGGCACATTGGCTTGGTGAACGCCATCGGCATCGATCCGAAGACAGGTGAGCGGCTGGGCGCAGCGGACCCGCGCGACAATGGCGCCGCCGTAGGCTACTGAACGCTTTTTCGCGCGACGACTTTTGGCCGTAGCGTTTTTTGTTGTGCCGCCTGGCTCTGTTCCGGGCGGCGAAGAGTGGGGAGTCCGGCTTTTCATCTCAGGACGCAGTGCACGAGACTATGCGAAGAATCCTATCCACGTATTTGTTCGTTTCGCGAAAACTGACCACGGAACTGCTCGGGCAAATTTCCGAGGCCGGTTTCGAAGCCGTCGAGATTTTCGGCACGCGCGGCCATTTCGACTACACCGCAAAACAGGAAGTGCTGGCGATCGCTAGCGCTCTTTCGCAGCATGGCCTCGCGATGGATTCTCTGCACGCCCCAACGAGCCGGGACCTCAGCGCTACCCGCGAAGGCGGCACGCCGCTCTCTATCACCGAAGTGGAGCGCGTGCGCCGCATTGAGGCCATGGACGAGTTGAAGCGCGTGATCGACGTCGCCGAAGACCTGCCTTTCTCGCGCCTGATTCTGCACATGGGCGGGCCGCGGGAAACTGCTGACCCGCGCAAGCGCGACGCGGCGTTCAGTTCGCTGGAGCATCTGGTGCTGCATGCGCGCCACGTCGGCGTGACCATAGCCGTCGAGAACACCACCAGCGAAATGGGCGATCCCGCCTACCTGCGTGCCTTCGTGGACGAAACGCGCCTCACCGGCTTGCGCTTCAACTTCGATATCGGCCACGCGCACCTTGCCGATGGCCCGGAAGCCGAGCGCATCGAAAAAGCTTTCGCGCCGCTGCGCGAACTGGTCGTCTCCGCACATATCCACGACAATCACGGAGAAAAAGACGAGCATCTGGCGCCCTACGCGGGCACGATTGACTGGGAATCCGCGGTTAAACTTTTGAAGTCCGCTCCCGAAGAGGACCTTCCGCTCACCCTCGAGCTAAAGGAACGCACCGGGCCCGAAACGCCGGGCACCGCCGAACTGCTCGCCGCCGCCAGCGAATCGCTGGACCGTTTCGAGCGCGAATGGAGTTAGCGACGCTCGTTGACCGCAAGCAATGCCATCGCCGATAATTTGATGGGTGAACCTCCGTGGACGAGATATCGATTTCTGAGTTCAAAACCAATTTCGACAAGACTATCAAGCGGGCGCTGAAAACAAATCGGCCATTTCAGGTTACTCGGCACGGAAAGTCGATTGCCGAGGTCCTTGTGCTCAAGCCTGCTCCCGTTGTGGATCGCGCCAAGCTGATGGGTTCAATGAAAGACAAAATAAAGATCTGCGGTGACATCGTTTCGCCGGTGATCGATCCCGACGATTGGGAAGCTCTTCGCGACTGAGACGTCATCGCTAGAGACAAAAAAGAGTTCGGTGGCCGTGTTGCGCGCCGAACTTCCCTCTCATAAACTGTTCGTTTGAACTTGTGACTTAGAATCCGACTATGACGACTATCACTATCGAACAAGCTGTCAAGTACGACGGGCAGGAAGTCACCATTCGCGGGTGGCTTTACAATTTGCGCGAATCGGGCAAGCTGATGTTCCCCATTTTTCGCGACGGCACGGGAATCATCCAAGGTGTCTGCGCGCTCAAGGAAAATCCTGAGGCGTTCGAAGCATTGAAGGGATTGACGCAGGAGTCGAGCGTCATTGTCTCCGGAAAAATTCGCGCGGAGCAGCGCGCCCCAGGCGGCTTCGAGATGGGCGTAAGCAAAATCCAGATCGTCCAGAAAGTTCCGGACGCCACGCCGTTTCCTATCCAACTGAAAGAGCATGGCGTCGATTTTCTGCTCGATCAGCGGCACCTGTGGATTCGCACGCCACGGCAAGCCGCCATTTTGCGCATTCGCGCGGAAGCTATTCGCGCGGCGCGGGAATTCATGGACGGTCAAGGCTACACGATTGCCGACGCGCCGATGTTTACGCCCGCGGCGTGCGAAGGCACGTCCACACTTTTCGAAGTGAACTACATTGACGACCAGAAAGCCTACTTGACGCAAAGCGGGCAGCTCTACGCGGAAGCCATCGCGATGGCTCTCGGCAAGGTCTATACCTTCGGTCCCACGTTTCGCGCGGAAAAATCCAAGACGCGCCGCCACCTCACGGAATTTTGGATGCTCGAGCCGGAAGCGGCATACGTGGAGTTCGACGAGATCATGTCGCTTGGCGAAGGGCTGGTCAGCGCCATCGTGCAAGGCGTTGTCAAAAATAAATCGCGCGAGCTCGAAACGCTCAAGCGCGACGTTACGAAACTCGAAAACATCAAGCCACCCTTTCCGCGCATCAGCTACGAAGACGCCGTCGCTGTACTGAACAAAACCGGTAATCCCGCAAAATTTGGCGACGATTTCGGCGGCGACGAAGAAACCATCATCTCGAAAAACTTTGACCGCCCCGTGATCATTCATCACTACCCTACGGCGATTAAGGCGTTCTACATGCAGCCTGACGCCCAGCGCCCGGAACTCGCTCTCGCCTTCGACATGATCGCTCCCGAAGGCTATGGCGAAATTATCGGCGGCAGCCAGCGCATCCACGATTACGATTTGCTGTTGAAGCGCCTGCACGAGCACAACTTGCCCCAGGAATCGTTCGAGTGGTACCTCGACCTCCGCCGCTACGGCAGCGTCCCGCACTCCGGCTTTGGCCTCGGCCTCGAACGTACCGTCGCGTGGATTTGCGGTACCGAGCACATTCGCGAAGTCATCCCCTTTCCCCGGATGATTTACCGCGTGTATCCTTAGTGCGGGGTAGCACGGCGCTGCAATGGCGCCTCTCACAAGCAACGGCATCAGAATTTAGAGTGACCTGAACCTTGCGCGCTTTTTCGCGTGCGTGAGTTCCGTGCGTCTTTACGGGGCACGGAACACGGGTCACGGAACACGAGACTCGCATGGCGCAAAAGGTCAGAATCATCGGCGTTCCCATGGACCTTGGACAGAGCCGCCGCGGCGTGGACATGGGCCCATCCGCCCTGCGCGGCGCGGGATTACAAGCCCGCATCAAGCAGCTCGGCGTCAACGTCGAAGACATCGGCAACCTCGAAGTGAAGCAGCCGGAAGAAATGCAAGTCGGCGAAAAGCGCGCCAAATATCTTCAGGAAATTGCGGAAACCTGCAAGGATCTCGCTACCACTGTCGAAAAATCGCTCAGCGAAGGGTTTCTCCCGCTAGTTCTCGGCGGCGATCATTCTATTGCCGCAGGCGTCGCTGCCGGCGTCGCCTCGCACTATCGCAAAGACAAAAAAGAAATTGGCTACCTCTGGCTTGACGCCCATGGCGACATGAACACGCCCGAGTCTTCACCCTCAGGCAACGTTCACGGCATGCCACTCGCCGCCATCATGGGTTACGGCCCCACCGAGCTTGTCGATCTCATGGGCTTTCGGCCCAAGGCGGAAGCAGGCAACATCGTCATCGTGGGCGCGCGCGACCTTGACGCGCAGGAGCGCAAAATCGCCAAAAAATCCGGCATTCACGTTTTCACCATGCGCGACATCGACGAACGCGGCATGCGTGAAGTGATGGCCGACGCGTTGAAATATGCGATGGACGACACCGCGGGCATCGCCGTCAGTCTGGACATGGACTTCGTCGATCCGAGCGACGCTCCCGGCGTTGGCACGCCCGTACGCGGCGGCGTCACCTACCGCGAAGCCCATCTCGCCATGGAAATGATCGCCGACTCCGAAGCCATGGTCTCCCTCGAAGTCGTCGAAATAAATCCCATTATCGACGAACACAACCGCACCGCGCTGCTAGGCGTAGAACTAGTCCTCTCCGCCCTCGGCAAAAAAATCCTGTAGTCGATTATTATTCCAGGTCGAGCTGTTCAGCTCATACGCAACGCCGACATGGGGTCGATCCGCGAAGCGCGCCGGGCAGGCAAATATCCTGCAAGCGCCGCCACCACGGTTAGGATTACGAGCATTCCAGCAAAGGTGACCGGATCGCTCGAGGTCACTCCAAACAAAAGCCCGCTCAACGTGCGAGCGAGCACCCACGACGCTACGATTCCCACAACCATGCCAATCCCGGCCAGCCCCAGAGTCTGCAACAAAATGCTTCTCTGCAGCGTTTCCGCCGACGCACCCAGCGCCATGCGAATCCCAATCTCTTGCGTTCGCTGGCTCACCGAGTACGAAATCACCGCGTAAATCCCCAGCGAAGCCAACACCAGCGCAAATCCCGCGAACCCGCCGAGCAGCCACACCACAAATTTCCGCGGCGACACTGCGCGATCCACCATCGTTTGCAGGGTCCGCATATTCGCCGTCGGCAAATCCGGCTCGATAGGCCGTAGCGCCTCACGCAGCCGCGATGCCAGTTCTGCCGTAGGCAGCGACGTTCGCACCACCATATCCACCGTCCCGTAATCCTGCGTCTGCCGCATCGGAATGTAAAACTCATTTCCCGACGCTTCTTCGAGCGCCATGTGATGAACGTCGCCCACCACACCTACGACGGTGCGATCCGGATCATCTGCTCGCACGATTTTCCCAATCGGATCTTCGCCCGGCCACAAATTCTTCGCCAGCGTCTCGTTGATGATAATCACGTTCAATGCGCCCTTCGTGTCCCGCTCCGTAAAATCGCGCCCCGCCTTCAACGGAATCCCCATCGCATGAAAATATCCGTCGCTGATAATGCGCGGAAATCCATTTGGATAGGTCTCCGGCGTATACTGCACGCCTTTCGCCGCAACGCCCCAGCTCCGGTTGTGTCCCAGTGGCAGCGAGTCCGAAAGTCCCGCAGCCTCAATCCCAGGCACATCCATCACCCGATGCAACGCTTCCGTGAAGTAGCTGTTCTTCTGTTCTTGCGTCTTGTACGACGAGTTCGGATCGATCCGCAGCGCCGCGGCCCGTTCTGGCCGGAATCCCATATTCACATCCAGCACGCGCAAAAAACTCCGTATCAAAAGCCCTGCCCCCACCAACAGCACGCACGCCAGTCCAATCTCGGACACGACCAGCGCGCCGCGTATCCATGCATGCCCGCGCCCCTGGCTCGACCCGCGATTCGCGTCCTTCAGCGTGTCGTGCAACTTCAAATCCTGCACCTGCAGCGCCGGCACCAATCCAAACAACAATCCCGTCGCGAGCGCCGCCAGCAACGTAAATCCCAGCACGCTGCCATCAATCCGCACATCGCTTAGCAACGGAATGCTCACCGACGTCAGATGCGCCAGCGCGCGTGTCCCCACAAACGCCAGCAGCAATCCCACCGCCGCCCCGCAGCACGACAGCACCAAGCTCTCCGTCAGCATCTGCCCCATCAACCGCCCGCGCCCGGCCCCCATCGCCGTGCGAATTGCAATTTCTTTTTTCCGCCCAGCGCCGCGCGCCAACAGCAAATTCGACAGATTCGCGCACACAATTAGCATCACCACGCCCACCGCGCACGCCAGCACCACGAGCGTCGGCCGCAGCTGCCCGCTCACATGCTCCGCCAAGGTAGAAAGCCTCGGCTCAAAATCATTCAATTTCGGATTTTCTTCCTGAAGTTGTTTCCCCAGAATCGTCGCCTCTGCCTGCGCCGTTTCCAACGCCGCGCCCGGTTTCAGCCGCCCCACAATCGCGATCGTATTGCCCCAGCGATTCGTCTCTGCCGATAGCGGAAACGGCTCAAACATATCCACGCGGCTTCCCGGCGTAAAAACCGTCGCAAAATCAAACGACGCCGGCAGCACACCGACGACCGTCACCGGCCCGCCATCAAACGGCAGCGCTCGCCCCACAATGTTCGGATCCGCTCCGAATTTTCTCCTCCACAATCCATCGCTCAACAGCGCCACTTTCGGCCCGTTGAACTTGCACTCCTCCGCACTGAACTGCCTCCCCAGCTGCGGCTCCACGCCCAGCAGCGGAAAAAAATTCTGCGTTACCGGAACGCTCGTCAACCGCTCCGGCTGCCCGCCGCCAATCATCTTCGCGTCCCCTGCGCCATAAAACGCAAAATACGCAGCGAGGTCTTCGAACGACTTATTCTTCTCGCGATATTCGAGCAGGTAGTTCACCTGCACTGTTTTCCCGGACATATCCTTCGTGTCGTCGCGATGATTCGCCAGCCACGCCAGCCTCCCCGGATCGCGAAACGGCAGCGGCCGCAGCAAAATCGTATTGACTACGCTAAAAATCGTGCAACTCGCGCCAACGCCAAGCCCCACAATCAAAATCGCAAACGCCGCGAACCCCGCATCCCGCAAAAGCGTCCGCACCGCGTACCGCACATCCCGGCGGATATTCTCGAAAAACGGCGTTCCCCCATTCCCATTTTCAGACACGACGGACCTCCTGCGCAGTTCCCGCACCTCTGTAGACGATGCAATTCGCAGAAGGTTCCGTCGCCCGCCTCAATTTTCTTCGCTAAGACTCCTGCCCATTCTCCGTTGTTACTCCAGCACGCCTCCCCCACTTCCCCCGCGACAACTCCCCACCTTTCCCCTATAACTAAGAATTGGCACCCAAGCTGAAAAACTTCAAAAACTGACGATCTCCATGAGCCCTGACAAAAAGCGACTACGCATCGGCGTCCTCTTCGGCGGCCGCTCCGGCGAACACGAAGTCTCTCTGGCCTCCGCCGCCTCCGTCATTCGCGGCCTCGATCCCGACAAATACGAAACCGTGCCCATCGGCATCACCAAAGAGGGCCACTGGCTCATCGGCACCAGCGCACAAAAATTATTGCCTGAAGTTCTCCGCACCGGCCAGCGCGTCACCATGAGCGCCGATCCCACCGACGCCGCCCTGGTCCGCCTCGACGGCAGCGCCGGCGGCCAGCGCATCGACGTCGTCTTCCCCGTCATGCATGGCACCTTCGGCGAAGATGGCACCATTCAAGGCCTGCTCGATCTCGCCGGTCTCCCCTTCGTTGGCGCAGGCGTCCTCGGCTCTGCCGTCGCCATGGATAAAGATGTCGCGAAAAAGTTGCTGCAATCCGCGAAAATTCCCGTCGTCCCCTGGCTCTGCATCCACCGTCACGAGTGGGAACGCAATGAAAACATCATCATTCATCAAATCGAAAAAGAATTCCCGTATCCGGTGTTCATAAAGCCCGCCACGCTCGGCTCCAGCGTCGGCATGACCAAAGTCCACTCGCGCGCCGAGCTCGCTCCGGCGCTGCATCTCGCTTCCGAATTCGCCATGAAAATTCTCGTTGAGCGCGCCGTCAACGCACGCGAAATCGAAGTCTCCGTCCTCGGCAACCACGATCCGCAAGCCAGCATCCCCGGCGAAATCGTTCCGCACCGCGAGTTCTACGATTACGCCGCCAAATATCTCGAAGAAGGCACAAAACTCCTCATTCCCGCCGATCTAAAGCCCGCGCAAGTCAAAAAATTCCAACACCTCGCCGTCCTGGCGTTTCGCGCTCTCGAACTCAGCGGCATGGCCCGCGTCGATTTTTTCCTCGGAAAAGTCGGCGGAAAAATCTATCTCAACGAAGTGAACACCATCCCCGGCTTCACTTCCATCAGCATGTACCCCAAGCTCTGGGAAGCCAGCGGCATCCCCTTCCCCCAACTTATCGACAAACTCATCGAACTAGCCCTCGAACAACACGCCGAAAAAGCCCGCACTAAATACGCCATCGAACTCCCCTCCGGCTCCGCCGGCGCCCTCGAAGGCTAGCCGTGCTGGAATGCATTGCACGCGATGGCAAGCGGCTCGGGAAGGACTCATGGTGATGCGTTTCAGGTACCTGGTTGGCATCGCATTCTGTGCGTTCCTCGTCGGCTGTGATGAAGCCGCTTTGATGAAGAAATGGACGCCACCGGAAGCTGAAGCAAATGCGCGCAGTTACGTCGAGCTACTTCGGCAAGGAAAATTCGAAAGTATAGAGCGTGCTTTGGACCCGAGCGTCACGGACTCCAATGTTCGAGACATGTTCACAAAAATGGCCGCGCTTTTCCCCGCTGGAGACCCAGAGTCCGTAAAGGTTGTTGGCGCACACACTTTTCATGGTCAGGGATATTCAAGGGCGGACATCACGCTTGAATATCAATTTCCAAGTAAGTGGCTGCTCGTAAGTATCGCTACCCAGAGCAAAGATAACGTCTCTACCGTCACGGGTTTCCATGTGAACCCGATGACAGACTCTCTGGAAGATTTCTACAAATTCTCTCTATTCGGGAAAAGTCCCGGGCAGTATTTGGTCCTGATATGCGGTGTAGGTGCTCTGCTGTTTAGTCTTTACGTTCTGGTAGTGTGCATCCGGACAACAATTGGAAAAGCAAAATGGTTGTGGATGCTGTTCATACTCGTTGGAATGGTGAAATTGGCGATCAACTGGACCACCGGTGAATTTACCTTCATGCTGCTTGCTATTAATTTGCCTTGCCTCTCGGCGACCCACCCGCTGTACGGGCCATGGACAGTAGCATTCTATTTGCCGGTGGGAGCCGCCCTGTTCATGAATTATCGTCGGAAACTGAGTGTGAAAGACGGGACAGTAGAGCCGCCGATGCTCAGTCAGCTGTGAAAACGATTCAGCGTCCCAATGTCGCTACGAGCGTTTTTTCTACTCACTACTCACTGCCCACTACTCACTTCCATCCCTCCCTAGCCATCCCGCCCAGAAAAGGTTAATTTAGATACGCTCGCATCACGACCAATCTGCCTCGCAGGGCAGGAGACCACTGAATGTCACTTCTCGAACCGCCTGCCGATACAGAAAAAAAATCACGGGCCATGATTTTCACGATGACGGCGACTTTCATCATCGCCGTCATCGCCGTATGGTTCTGGCTTCGTTTTTATCCCGAGAAAAGAGCCGCGGAGCAATTCTTCAACGCCGTCGTAGCCGGTGACATGAACGCCGCCTATCAGCTTTGGAAACCCGGCCCCGGCTCCAGCTACAAGCTCAAGGACTTCGTCGCCGACTGGGGCCCCACCGGCTACTACGGCCCCGTAAAAAGCTACAGCATCCTCAAAGCCAAATCTCCCGACGGCTCCAGCACCAGCGTCGAAGTCCGCGTAGCCATCAGCCCCTTTAGCCCCATGCCCACCGCCAACAACGACCCCGAAAAAGCCCAAAAAACCCGAGTCGTCAACGTCTGGGTCGACACCAAAGACAAATCCTTCAGCTTCCCGCCATAGCCTTTTCTCGCTCCACCAATCTCACTTCGCCTGTAGGGGCGGGGCTTGCCCCGCCCTCTTCTCGCGCCACCAATCGCGCCCTTCTTGCTTTTCTCTTCTCCGTGACCTCTGTGCCCTCCGCGCCCTCTGTGTAAAATTCCTTCTTTTCCGCTGTGAGCTGTCAGCTGTGGGCTGTCAGCTTCTCTTCTCACCATCGAATATCCTCCAACGCGTGCTCCAACTCCTCCGGCCCAACGCTAGCCGTCCCCAACTTCCCCACCACCACGCCCGCCGCCGTATTCGCCAACACCGCCGCATCCGCCAACGACGCTCCCGCCGCCACTGCCAGCGAAAGCACACTCGACACAGTGTCTCCGGCCCCAGTCACATCAAACACCTGTCGCCCAGTCGCTCCACGCTCCACCCCGCTCTTTCCCACCCTCGCGTACGTCACCTCAAAACTCGTCGCTGGAATCCGTAAATGCCGCGGCGAGGTCTCCTCGAAAACGCTCATCCCCTTCTCGCCTCGCGTGATCACCACCGCGCTACACCCAAAATGCGCCAGCAAAGCCCGTCCGGCCTCTTCTAGCAGTTTTTCATCCTGCAAAGCTCGCCCCACAAATCTTTCCGCCTCGGCGACATTGCAAACTACGGCTCGTGCCCCTCGGTACGCATAAAGTTTCGAAGTCTTCGGGTTCACAAAAACCGGCACCTTCAACTGGTGTGCCGCACTCAAAACCCGGTCGGCCAGATTGTCCGTAATCAACCCCTTGTCGTAGTCCGAAAGCACCAACGCATCCAAACTCTTCAGTGCGTGGAATAGCACTCCTAAAAGTTTCTTCTCCGTCTCCGGCCTCAGCGGCTCGCGCTTCTCGTGATCCAGGCGCACTACGTGATGATGCTTCGCAATAATCCGCGTCTTGACGGTAGTCATGCGCTTGGCATCAGGTACTACTCCCTCTTCGACAATGCCTTCCGCCCGCAAACATTTCTGCAGAGCCCGCCCCGCCTCGTCCGCCCCAATCGCCCCAAACATCTCGACATGCGCCCCCAGCGCCGCCAGATTCGCCGCCACATTCCCCGCCCCGCCAAGGCACTCGCTCTGCGAAACAAAATCCACCACCGGCACCGGCGCTTCGGGAGAAAGCCTCTTCGCTTCTCCCCACAAATACCGGTCTAGCATCAAATCCCCAAGCACCCCCATGCGCTTCCCGCGCAACTTGGGAATCAACTTTTTCAAACGAGGCAAGTATTCAGCAAGATTGGTAGGCATTCGCGGTCTTTTTTCCTAATCTCTTTTTCTTTACCTCGTTATCTCATTACGTCTTTACTTCGCTTCTTCAATCTTGGCCTCTTCCGGCAGCATCACGGGAATGTCGTCGCGCACTGGATAAACGCGGCGACATGTCGAACATTTCAAGCCGGTATTGTCAGGCGTGAACTTGACCGGCGTTTTACAAATCGGACAAACCAAAATCTCCAGCAACTCTTTCGGAATCCCCATGAACTCTTCCTTTCCCTCTTCAACTCATCGTTTTTCAGCGAACGGCCACTGTATCAAAGCGCCACGAACACGAGCAACACGGTGGGACAGGCTTCAGCCTGTCTTCCGCAACCTGGCGCTGGCAAGCCCCACCATCTCCGCCAGGAACATTACGGTAAGCAGCAACACGACAGGATCGATCGGATGCCGGTACCGCAAATCCGCATGCGTCACATAATACAAACAAGGAAAGATCACCGGAAACACAGCCAGCGGAAAGACAGGCAATCTCGCCATTTCCTCCGCTCCATCACCGCTCTCCGAACTCTCTGCGCCGACTCTGCGTTCTCTGCGCCTCTGCGTTATCTTTTTCTTTCCTACGCACAACACAACCACGCCACCCAACGCCCCGACCGCCGTTAAAAAGCTGGAAAGCAGAATCCCCCGTATCAACCAGGAATCCGTCTCCCGAAAATTCTTCACTGGCGCCTCCGTCCCCATCCAAAACGAAACAAACTTCCTCCCCGCCAACCGCCATTCCAACCCGGGATGCGCCCTCATAAAAGAAGTCGCGAGCCCCCACTTCTCCGCCATGTACCCCGTCTCGCCCAACTGCGCATATCGCCGAGCCTCTTCCGTCCGCGTAATCGACTTCCTCCCGCCCCGCGCATGCTCGTCAAAAATGTCGTTGTTGCCCAGCCACAACTCAAACGGCAAGTTCGACCGCACTGGAATGAACTTGTGAAACGCCACGTAATTCTGAATCGTCCACGGCACACAACACAAAATCGCTAGCCCAAGCGCCAACCCCGCCCGCTTCCACCGCGCACTATTTTCTCGGCGGCCGCGCAGGGCAACCCAACCCAACAAGAACGGCAGCAGCAAACCCAGCGCGGGGTTCGTCATTAGCGCCAGCCCCCACAACACTCCGTACGCGCCCCAGTCCAGCCACTTCTCCGTTTCCGCCAACTCCGATGTCGCCCACAAGATCATCGCCGCCAATAGCGCCGACAGCGACGTATCCCAAATCCACTCGAACGGCATCATCACGCCGCTAGGAAAAACCGCCCAAAGCCACGCCGCCCCCGCGCCCACTCCCATTCCACCGATCCGCTTCCCCACAAAGAAAATCGGCACGCAAGCCGCCGAGGAAAAAAGCATGTTCAGCGTGGCACACGCAAAAAATGCCCGCGCCGTAAAAACGCCAAACAACTTGAACGCCGCCGCCACCATCAACGGGTAAACCGGCGCCAGCCACGCCGTCGGCCCAGTCTCCGTCCGAAACACATTGCTGAATCCCTTGCCCTCCGCCAAGGCAAAGGCGATGTTGCCCGTCTCCTGCTGAAACGGCACGACACCCAGCACTCCCGGCGCAATCTTCCGCGCCTGGTCCCACGCAAACCCCACGCGCACGCCAATCGCGACAAGCACAATGAGCACCAGCGACGTCGCCAGCTTGCGAAACGCGTTTTTCATCCTCGTTGCATCACTTTTTCACGCCGCATTCATCATCTCTTTCATCCGCATTCAATCTACTGGCTGCAGCAAACTGTGACAAGCGCGCGTAACAATTTCACGCTACAATAGGAGGGTTATGCTCACAGTCAATAACATCTCCATGCGCTTCGGACCCCGGGTCCTCTTCGAGGACGTGACCTGCACCTTCATGGCCGGGCGCCGCTACGCCGTTACCGGCCCCAATGGCGCCGGCAAATCCACATTCATGAAAATCCTGACCGGCGAACTCGAGCCGACCAAAGGCTCCATTGGCCGCCCGAAAAAAATGGGCGTCCTGCGGCAGGATCAGTTTGCGTTTGACCAATATCGCGTGATCGATACGGTCATCATGGGCAACGGCTCGCTCTGGAAAGCGCTCGTAGAGCGTGACGCGCTCTACGCCAAGCCCCATGAAGAATTGACCGACGCCGACGGCATGCGCCTCGGCGAACTTGAAGGCATCGTCGGCGAAGAAGGCGGCTACACCGCCGAAGCCGACGCCGCCACGCTGCTCGACGGGCTCGGCATCGAGAGCGTTCTTCACGAACGCAAAATGGGCGAACTGCAAGGCGGCCAAAAAGTCCGCGTGCTGCTCGCGCAAGCGCTTTTCGGTACTCCCACGGCGCTCCTGCTCGACGAGCCCACCAACAACCTCGACCTCGATTCCGTTCACTGGCTGCAACGCTATTTGACGGAGTACGAAGGCGTGCTCATCGTGATTTCGCACGACCGCCATTTCCTGAACAGCGTTTGCACGCATACCGCGGACATCGACTACGAAACGATCATCATGTACGTCGGCGGTTACGACGACATGGTCGTGGCGAAAACGCAGGTTCGTTCGCGCATCGAATCGGAGAACGCCAACCGCGAAAAGAAAATCGCGCAACTCAACGATTTCATCGCGCGGTTTAGCGCCGGCACGCGTTCCGCGCAAGCCACCTCGCGCAAAAAAGAAGTCGAGCGGCTGCAGACGACCGAACTGGCGCGGTCGAACATTCAGCGGCCGTACATCAAGTTCGACATGAAGCGAAACTCCGGAAAGCATCCGCTGGAAATTCGCAGCGTCGAAAAATCCTACGACGACCTGAAAGTGATTCCGCGTTTTTCCGCGTCCGTAGTTCGCGGCGAAAAAATCGCGCTAATGGGCCGCAACGGAACCGGAAAAACGACGCTGCTGAAATCACTCGTTCTTAACGCGCCGGGCTTCATCGAAGACGACGACCGCCATTTCAAAATCAACGGCGGCGAAACCAAATGGGGCCACGAAGTTGCCGTCGGTTACTTCGCTCAGGACCACGGCGAATCCATCACCAAGGGCATGACCGCCATCGATTGGCTTTGGCAGTTTGATCCGAGCGCCAATCAGCAGGAGTTGCGCGGGCTGATGGGCCAGATGCTCTTCAGCGGTGAAGATGCGCTGAAGCCAACGCGAGCGCTTTCGGGCGGCGAATCGGCGCGGCTGATTTTCTGCCGCTTGATGCTGCAGAAGCCGAATTTCCTGGTGCTCGACGAACCGACGAACCACCTCGACCTGGAATCCATCAATGCACTCAACATTGCGTTGCAGCGCTACGATGGAACCGTGCTGCTAGTGACGCACGATCACGATGTGATCGATGAGGTTGCGACCCGCATCTGGCATTTCCACGACGGCAAGATCGAGGACTTCAAAGGTCCGTACGAAGAGTTCGTCGTTTATACCGAGCAGAAGAATCAGGCTCTGGTCAGCGCGGCCGGTCAAAAGCGAAAGTAGCTGGCTCGATTTCTACTTTCTGAATGCTTTTTTTTTGAGCTGCCGAACGGAAGCTCTGAAGTCTTCTAAGTTTCCGTTCGGCGTCATTTCCTTCGTTATTTCCTTCCATCAAATGCAATTCAAAAGAGCACAGATTTAAGTCTGTGCCACTACTATTTTGTCGCCCTGTCGATGAAGCTGGCGATTTGGTTATGCAGGCTGACGCGGTCCTCGTCGTGGAGGTACATCATGTGGCCGGCGTTGTAGTAGTCGAGCTTGACGTTTTTCTGGAGTTCGGCGGGCAGGCCGAGGTGCTCCATGGTGAATTCGGTGGCGAAGAACGGCGTGGCCATATCGTAATAGCCGTTTTCAACCTGGACTTGCAGCTTGGGGTTGGTGATCATGGCTTGCGCTAGATCGCCCTGGACGTTGGGGCCGCTGGGAAAGAAACCGCGGCCACGGGAGCTACGCGTAAAATTCCAGCCACCGCCACCGCCGCTGGTGTTGTGGTAGACCTTGTCTTTGCCGAATTTCAGTTCTTCGTGATTGTAGGAGTTGATGAGCGCAGTGAAAGCGCCGCCGACGGCCGGGCCTTCGGGATCGCCTTGCGCGTTTTCCTCAAGAAGATCGTAGGTGTAGCCGGTGAAGCGCGCGTCAATGCGGCCGGTGGTTAGGCCGCGGCTGCGCTGGAGTTCGGCCATGAATTGGCCGAGATTTACGCGCAGGTCGGCTTTGTTGAGATATTCCTCGCTGAGTCCCGTGAAATAGGAAAGTTTTTTCGCCACCGCGGCTTTTTCGCCAGCGGGAAGCTGCGCGCCTTTGAAAAGTGCGGAGGCGTAGTCTCCTTGCGCGTATTTGCGGGCTTCTTCGACGAAGGCGGGCAAGTCGGCGGGGCGATCTTTCAAGACTTTGTGATACCAGGCGACGGCGGCGTAGCTCGGAAGATAGTAAACGAAAGAGCGGTCGTCGCCGGGGGGAAACGTGATTGTGGAGAGATCGAGGACGGAAGAGATCAGAACGATGCCGTTGAGATGGACAGTGTCGCGCTGTTGCAAATAGTTGCCGAGTGCGGCGGAGCGGAACGTGCCGTAGCTTTCGCCGATGAGGAATTTGGGAGAGTTCCAGCGATCGTTGCGGCTGAGATAGGTGACGATAAATTGCGCGAAGGCTTCGACGTCTTCGTCGACGCCGTAAAAATCTTTTTCGGTGGCTTTGCAGACGGCGTGGCTGTAGCCGGTGCCCATGGCGTCGATGAAAACGAGATCGGTCTTGTCGAGGAGGCTTTCGTTGTTGTCGACGAGCTTGTAGGGCGCGGGAGGAGTGAAGGTGCCGTCGACGGTCCAGGCGCGGCGCGGGCCGAAGGCGCCCATGTGGAGCCACATAGTGGCGGAGCCGGGGCCGCCGTTGTACAGGAACGAGACGGGGCGCGTGGTGAGATCTTTTACGTCGCTGCGCGTGTAGGCGACGGAGTAGAGGAGGCCGGTGGCGTCGCCTTTGTCGTTCTTGAGGAGCGTGGTGCTGGCGGTGGCTTTGTAGGGGATGGTTTGACTGCCGATTTTTAGAGTGTGATCGGTGACGGAAGATTCTTCCTTGGTGGTTTTCTCGTCGCACTTGTCGGGTGCTTTGGCTTCGGGTGCGCGAGAGGCGCCTTCGGGCGCTTGCGCGGCGAGGCGCGTCGCTTGACCACACAACAAAAGGAATCCTGCCACACACATATACAAAATCTTTTTCATCACTTTGCTCCCACCTGTCGAATTGGATTGTCTTGCCTGCATTGAGCCGCGCGCGATTGTATGTTGATGGGGCGGCGGAGTCAAAGGAGGCGGGGACGCGTAGTGGGAGATTCGTGAGCCGTGTCCCGTGAGCCGTGTTCCGTGAAAAGAAAGAGGTGGAGTCGAAGGAAGCGGGAAGCCAGACCGGGGAGGTTAAAAGTTCAAAGTTGAAAAGTTGAAGGAAGAAGGAGCGGAGCCCGGCGCGGCAGGATCGGCTTCGGATAGGGTTTATGGAAAACTATACCATAATATATAGATAGAGTTATCTATCAGAGGACTGAGGAAAGAGCACAGCCAGGATTGGCTGTGCTCGAGGGGCGCTGCTTGACAGTGGCGGGAATGCAGGCCGATACTCGATTTGCCCATTGAAGTCCCCGCCCTCGGGATCCCGATCCCTTCTTCACTCGTACAGGAACGTGGAGGTGCGAGGATGCAACTGACTGCTCGAACTTATCACCTGCTCTCATCCAATCTACCCTGGGTTTCTCTGGGCATTGCCATTGCGGCCGCGTTGATGCTGGTGACGTGCGGCACGACAAACATGACGACGACAATGCCGCCGACGAACCAGATGGGTTCGGTCAATGTGAGCCTGAGCGATCCGCCGACTTGTTCGGCACCGGCAGGGAATTTCCAAAGTGTGTTCATCACGATCCGCTCGGTGCAAGCGCACGTGAGCGCGACGGCGGGGGACAATTCGCCCGGGTGGGTGGAGCTTGTGCCGGAATTGAACACCAACCCAGTGCAAGTGGACCTCTTGCATCTTCCGGCGAACGGAGCGTGTTTGCTGACGACACTAGGGTCGAACACGAGCCTCCCTCCGGGAGACTATCAGCAACTCCGTCTGCTGCTTGTCGGCGATAATCCAAGCGGAGGAGCGATGCCTGCGACGAACGGGTGCGCGACGCTTGGACTCGTGTTTAACTGCGTGGTGACCAGCCAGAATAGCGTAAGCGAGCTGCAGCTCTCGAGCCAAGCGAACACCGGGCTGAAGATCCCACCGGGGCAAGTCGTGGGCGGACCGATTCACGTGGGCGCAGGGCAGGCGGTGGACATCAATCTTGACTTCAACGCGTGCGCATCGATCATCCAGGAGGGTAACGGGAAGTTCCGTCTGAAGCCCACGCTCACTGCGGGCGTTGTCAGCACAAACACAACAGGGATCAAGGGGCAAGTGGTGGACAGCGTGACGACGAAGCCGATCGTGGGCGCCATGGTCGCCCTTGAAAGACCGGACAGCGGCGGAACAGATCGCATTTTCATGGAAGCGCTGACGGACGCAAATGGACAGTTCAGTTTTTGCCCGTTGCCGGTCGGCGCGGTGTTCGATGTGGCAGTCGACGCGGTAAGCGGCGCTGGAACTGCTTATAACGCCACGATCGTGGTCAATGTTCCGGGAGGAACGGATGTCGGCGCGCTTCCACTGCTAGCGGAGACAGGGACCGTGGTTGGACCGGCGAAGATACAGGGAGTTGTCACGGCGGTGAACGGAACAGCGGGAGCCAATGTGGACATAGCGACCAGCGCGCTGCAGTCCGTTTCGGTGCCCGGTGGGATGACGGTTTCCGTGACGATCCCGCTGCTGGCGGGCTCGATCTCCAATATAGCCGTCGACTCCACGACGGTGTGCCCGGCGGCAGGCATCCCGACCGGAGCGTTCTGCGCGACATACACACTGGTTGTGCCGCCGAGCAACTCGGAAGTCGGGAGCTTTGCGGCGGGGAAAATTACGTTTTCTGTTCCTGCGGGCGGTGATGTGCTGTTTACCGTCGAGGCGGATGCTACGAAGCCGATGTCTGGCGGCAGCGCGATTTGTACGATGCCTTCGCAGACTACGACTACGGACGCGAGCGGCGCGAACCTGAAAGTGGCGCCCGGCGCTACAGTTACCGCAAAAGAATTTGATTTCAGCGGCTGTGCATAGTCGCTGGTAGCAGGGCCATCCGGCCGTCTGGATTGCGAGCAGGCGATAAATGGTGAATTTGGAAGTCCGTTTCTGATCTGATTACCAGGGTCAATTCCACATCAGGCAAGAATAAAAATGGGCCATCCTTGTTGACGAGGATGGCCATTTTTTTGTGTGTGCCTTGCGCGAATGCTAGCGGGCGAGGAGAAAAAGAAAGAGGGGCACGATGAATCGTGCCCCTACAAGTTAGCTGTTGCCGAGGTACTCGACGTGGCAGTAGGTGCCGAGGCGGACGTTGTAGGCGAGATAGAGGCCGTCGTGGTCGGGGTCTTCGTAGACTACGATTTGGTCAGTGCCCCAGTTCCAATCATCGCAGAAGCCGTAGTCGGCGGGGAAAATGCTGAAGTAGAAACCGCCGAACCAGAAGCGTTCGCGATTGCCGCCTTCGATGCGCCAGACGTGGCTGGGGCCGAAGCCGGCGGTGAAGCGGCCGTGGGCCCAGGGGTGATCGACATGATAGTGAGGATCGTTTTTGCCGGTGTCGTGGCCGATCCATTTGCCGTTGGAGTGGACGTGAGGGGCGTTGGGATGGCCGGATTTGTCGGAATAGTTTCGATTCTCGACGGGATGAGCGTTAGCCTTGGCCGGCGCAGGACCTCGGGCCGGAGGGCGAGGCGGCGGAGCTTCGTGCTTTTGTTGCGCGAGAGCAGGAACGGAACAGATGAGCGAGAGTGCGAGTACGCCGAGAAGTGACTTCATGCGAGCCTCCTAGATGCGTTTTGTGTTTCCGCAAAGATGAGCCGGGAATTTTGCTGCTCGTGCTGACCGAGGTCTTGGTGCTCACAACGGATAAAACCCGCGCGCACCGGCAAAGTTGCGTTTGTGAAACTTTGACATGGTGCTGCGCGCTGGGGATTAGACGCCGGCAGGAGGGCAAAAGGTTACGGCTTAATGTTTTGAGGCGAGGAAGGCGCGGACGACGGCGGCAACATCGCGTTGATCGGCGTCGACTTGAGCGTTGAGGTGGCGCATATCGGCGGCAGTGAGTTTGTTGTGGAGATCGGCAAGGGCGGCGCGGAGTTCGGGAAATTTCTCGAAAGCGTCGTGTCGGACGATGGGGACGGCGTCGTAGGGCGGAAAATAATGGCGATCATCTTCGAGGGCGACGAGATGGAGGGAGTCGATCAGGCCGTCGGTGGAATTGCCGGCGACGATGTCGACCTGGTGATCGACGAGGGCGCGGTAGAGGAGGCCGAGGTCCATGACGTTGGGTGGGGCGACGAAGTGCAGAGAGTAACGATCGCTCCAGCCGGGGAAGCCGTCGGGACGCTCGAGGAATTCGTAGCCGACGCCGACGTGCCACTTGGGAGCGATGAGCGCGAGGTCGGACATGGTGCGGAGATGGAGAGATTGTGCGTCGTTCTGGCGGATGACCATAGCGAAAGTGTTTTCGAAGCCGAGAGGTTCGGTGAGGTCGAGATTGAATTTTTGGGAGTATTGCTGTTTGACGCGATTGTAGATGGTGGTGGAGTTGTCGGTGCCTGGGGATTCGTTCAGGACGGCGGTTAGGGCAGTGCCGGTGTATTCGACGTAGAGGTCGAGATCGCCGGAGAGGAGGGCTTTGTGGACGAGGAGGGTGCCACCGAGATTGGTTTTGCGGTCGACGGGAATGTGGGTGCGGGATTCGATGTGTTGGGCGAGGAGTTCGGCGAGGAGGACTTGCTCGGTGAAAAATTTGGAGCCGATGGTTAGGTGGGGTTGCGTGGGTTTGCGGCAGGAGGAAGTGAGGTAGAGGATGTTGAGGAGGGAAAGGAGGTAGAGGATTCGGAGGAGAGGGCGGCGGCGCATGTGGGGTCGGGGATTGGGTGGAATGTGGAATTTAACACAGAGGGCTCAGAGAGCACAGAGAAGAGGTGCAATCGTGCGCACAAGGGCACGATGAATCGTGCCCCTACAAAGCGGAGATCGCGTATCAGATGACTTTGAGGCGGCGTTCGAGTTGGGCTAGGAGGAGGTCGGCGAGGATGGCGAGGAGGGCGGCGGGGATGGCGCCGGCGAGGATGACGGAGTCGTTGACCATGGCGACGCCACGGAAGATGAAGGTGCCGAGGCCGCCAGCGCCGATGGCAGCGGCGATGGTGGCGACGCCAATGGTGATGACGGTGGCGGTGCGGATGCCGGCGAGAATTACGTTGAGCGCAAGGGGCAGGCGGACGCGGAGCAGGATTTGGGTGTCGGTCATGCCCATGGCTTCGGCGGCTTCGAGGATGGCGGGGTCGATGCCGGTGAGGCCGACATAGGTGTTGCGGAGGATGGGAAGAAGGGCGTAGAGGACGAGGGCGACGATGGCGGTGCGGCGGCCGATGCCGCCGATGAACGGGATGGGGATGAGGAAACCAAAGAGGGCGAGGCTGGGGATGGTCTGGAAAATGCTGGCGGCGCCCAGCGCGATAGTGCGGAGATGACGATGTTGCACGATGAGCATGCCGAGGGGGACGGCGATGGCGATAGCGAAGGCCATGGCGATGAGGACGAGCGTGAGATGATCGAACGTGGCGCTCAGGATTTCGGAGCGGTGCTCGAGGAAAAATTTCCAGGGACTCATTGGGTGACTCCGTCGGAGACGGTGAGGGATGCGGTGAAGGCATGGACTTCGGGATGATCGAGGCGGAGAAAATCTTGCGGAGAAGCGAGGGCGACAAGACGTCCGGTGTGAAGGAGGGCGATACGATGGCCGAGAAGAAGGGCTTCGCGGATGTCGTGGGTGACGAAGACGATGGTTTTGTTGAGGCGGCGGGCGAGGGTCCTGAATTCGCGCTGAAGTTCGGCGCGGGTGACGGGATCGAGGGCGCCGAAGGGTTCGTCCATCAGGAGAATCGGAGGATCGGCAGCGAGAGCGCGAGCTACCCCGACACGCTGGCGCTGGCCGCCGGAGAGTTCGCGAGGACGGCGGGCGGAAAATTCGGCTGGATCGAGGCCGACCATGCGGAGCAATTCATCGACGCGGGCGGCGATTCGCGCTGAGTCCCACTTTTCGAGGGTGGGGACGAGGGCGACATTTTGCCCGATGGTGAAATGGGGAAAGAGACCGGCTTCCTGAATAACGTATCCAATGCCGCGGCGGAGATGAATGGGATCGTATTCGGTGGTGGGGCGGCCTTCGACGAGGACTTGCCCTTCGGAAGGGACGAGCATGCGGTTTATGAGTCTGAGCAGGGTGGTTTTGCCGCTGCCGCTGCGACCGAGGAGGACAAGAGTCTCACCGCGTGAGACGGATAGTGAGACATCGGAGACGATAGCGCGGGCAGGAATATCGTTTATGCAATAGCTGACGCCGCGAAAGTCAATGGCGAGCTGTGAAGGAGCTGCGAGTTTCGCATTCATTTCGATTGACAGCATCATCCCACAGGGGGAATATCCTACCCTACTCAGCCTCCCCGGCGCCGAAATCTGGCGCATCCTTCTCGCGGAAGCCGCATCCAATTCAAGGGGGGAAGACGCCATGGGAGCCGCCGCCACCGCTGTCCGTATCCGACACGACCTTCACACCCGCCTTTTAGAAGCACGAGCGCAAACCGATGACTTGTTTGGGATTGTGCGAGAAGAGGCCATTTACGACAGGCCCATTCCAGAACGACACAGAATCATTTTTTATCTGGGACACGTGGAGGCGTTCGATTGGAACTTGCTTGCGCACCGCGCTTTTGGGCTGCGCACCGTGCAGCGGACATTTGATGATCTTTTTGCGTTTGGGATCGACCCAGTTGGAGGGGGATTGCCCAACGACAGGCCGGGCGATTGGCCCGAGCGGGATGAGGTGGAGATTTACAACCGGCGTCTGCGGAGTGAATTAGATCATGCGATTGAGCATGCGCTGTCGCGTCCTGAGGAAGGACATCCGCAACTGATTGCGATGCTGGAAGTGGCGATCGAACACCGTTTGATGCACGCGGAGACGCTGGCGTACATGCTGCACCGGCTGCCGACGGAGAGAAAAGTTCGAGGGCCAATTTCGCCGAGTCATGGGGCGGCGCGAATGAAGTCACGGCTCGTGGAGATACCGGCGGGGCGGGTGACGCTGGGGCTGAAGTACGAGACGGGAGACGAGTTTGGATGGGACAACGAATTGGAAGCGCATGTGACGCACGTGGCTGGGTTTGCTATGGAAAGCGGCAACGTCACAAACCAGGATTTCCTGAGATTTATTCAGGCGGGCGGGTACGAGAATGCAGCCCTGTGGAGTAAAGAAGCATGGGAGTGGAAGGAAAGAGAGGGAGTGCAACATCCGGCGTTCTGGAGACGCGACGGGAATTTGTGGATGTACCGGGCGATGTTTGGGGAGATTCGGCTGCCCCTGGATTGGCCGGTATATGTGAGCCACGCGGAAGCTACGGCGTACGCGAAGTGGCTTGGGCACAAGTTGCCGAGCGAAGAGCAATTTCACCGTGCGGCATACGGAACGCAGGAAGGCGGGACAGAGCGTGCGTATCCCTGGGGCGAGACGGCGCCGGGCGCGCGACACGGGAATTTTAATTTTAGGCAGTGGGATCCCGCACCGTCTGGTGCGCACGCCGAGGGAGCAAGCGCATTTGGCATACACGATTTAGTGGGCAACGGCTGGGAATGGACGCGGACGGAGTTCGCACCGTTCCCTGGATTTGTGACGATGCCCTTTTACCCCGGCTATTCCGCGAATTTCTTCGATGGGAAACACTACGTGATGAAGGGAGGATCGGCGCGAACGGCCGCGTGCATGTTACGGCGATCCTTCCGAAACTGGTTCCAGCCGCATTATCCGTACGTCTACGCAACCTTCCGTTGCGTGGAAGACTAGCACTCGCAAGACAAGCCCGGGGCCGTGGGAGCTGACATGCCAACGCAAGCACTTTTGCAGAGAGATGTGTCCGAGTTCGCGGCGGATGTGCGCGAAAGCCTGACGAAGAGCGGACAACGAGAACTGCCGTCGAAATATTTGTATGACGAGGTGGGCTCGGCGCTGTTTGAAGCGATCAGCGTTTTGCCGGAATACGGGCTAACACGCGCGGACGCTCGGCTGCTGAAAGCGCATGCGCGCGAAATCGTTGGCTTGCTGCCATCGCCTGTACATGTTGCGGAGCTTGGGAGCGGGAGCGGAAAAAAGACGCGCTGGATATTGGAAGCGCTCTCAAGGCGGCAGAAAACGTACTACTTCCCTATCGAAATTTCGCCTTCCGCACTGGCGGCTTGCGAGAAAGAATTGGGACAGATCGATCTGGTAAGCATCGTCGGACATGAACAGCCGTATTTGGAAGGATTACAGGCGGTGGCCCGTGGACGCGCGCAGGGGGACCACCTTCTGGTGCTGTTTCTCGGGAGCACGATCGGGAATTTCGATCGAGGTGCCGGCGAAGAATTTCTGGGGAACGTGCGGCAAATCTTGCGAGAGGGAGACGCGCTGCTTTTGGGAACAGACCTGGAGAAAAACATCGAGGACCAGTTGCTGGCGTATGACGATCCTGCCGGAGTGACGGCGGCGTTTAATATGAATTTGCTGGCGAGGATCAACCGGGAGCTGGGCGGAGACTTTGACCTGGCGAGTTTCCGGCATGAGGCGCGGTGGAACGCGGCGGAGCGACGGATGGAGATGCACTTGCGGTCGACTTGCCGGCAGCGCGTGGAGATACCGGCGTCGGGACTTCGCGTCTCGCTAGATGAGGAAGAAACGATTTGGACGGAAAGCTCGCACAAATACCGAATTGGGGAAGCGGCGGAGATGGGGGCGCGGACGGGATTCCGATGCGAAGGTCAGTGGGTGGATGAAGAGTGGGCTTTTGCGCAGAATTTGTTGATTGTAGAGTGAGTTAAGACGTTTTGTGAGAGATTGTTGTTCGTGAATGCTTACCAGGTGGTCGTTGTTCGAAGTTAATTTTCCAACCAAACACTAGAAGGATTCGACGCGCCAGACCAGGCGGGCGAACCAGGGCTCCTGTGCGGCGAGAGAAGGTTGCCAGATGGCGAGGATTTGGGAACCTTGGTAGACGCGCTCGAAGCCTTCTTCGGATTCGGAGACGGTTTCAATCGGGGCTACCCAAAATTCTTTTGCGCCGGGCGCGTGAAGAGTGACGCGAACACGCTGCCAGCCGTCTTCCATGCGGAGCATGGGCCCGGGGAGTATGCCGCTGAAGCGGAGATTTTGCAGACCTTTGGGCGTTTCAAAAAAACGGTCGGCCTCGGCAGGAGCGAGGAAGTTGATAATCGATTCGATGCCAACGGCGACAGGCTTCGCGAGAGGTTGTTTGAGCTTCAGGCCAATCTCGCAGGTGACCTCGCAGCCGCTGGGGGCAGGGCCGAAAGTGAAACGTTTGGCGAGCGATAGCACCGGCGAGGCGGCGCCGCTTTTTGCGGCGAGCTTGAGTTCGTCTTCGCGAATGAGTTGAGCATCGGTGGCAGAAGCGGATTTGACGTGGAAGGCGCCGCCGGCGAATCCGAGGTCCTCTTGCAAATCAAGAATTTCATAGTCGGATTGATTGCGAGCGGGGTCGAAGAGCAAAACGCGGAAGGCGTGGCGGGGTAGACGGTCGTAGCGGAGAAAGCGTTCGAGGCCTGGCTCTTTGACGAGGGTCTGCTCGTCGTGAATCGAAGAGACCGCGCCGGTCACGGCGATTTTCGCGGCTTCTCGAAGGCGTGCGTGGTAAGCCTCGGGCCTGCGCTGAATGGAATTGATGAGCGTGGCGGCAGCGGGACGGAAATCGAAGGCGGCGAGTGTTCCGCCATCGGTGGGTTTGAGCAGGACCTGGTATTCGGAGGCGGTGAAGAGGTGCTCGTGAGCGCCGTCGGCGTCGTAGTCGAGCAATTCGACGCGGGGTGCGAGCGTGGCCGCGGATTGGCGGTCGGCGATGGCTTCGGCGCGAATGAGATTGCGCCAGAGGTCGGTGCGGAGATGCGGAGCGTAAAGGCCGCCAAAGATGCCGTGCCAATAGGCATCATTGCATTGGGCGCGGAGAAGCATATCGCGGGCCTGTACAAGTTCGTCAGGACCTTTTGAGTTTTGGCGGCGCGGGGGAGCCGCAGCGACGCGAGCGGAAACGCGGAGCATTTTCTTATGGAGGAGGTTCGATTCAGCGTACTTGCGGAAGAAACCGCGCCAGGAGCCTCCGCGTAGAAAGGAGACGATTTCAGGGCGAGCAGCGAATTCCTTCTGGACGGCGTGGTAGCGCAGACGAACACGCGTGGGCAGAACCCACTCCATCATTTCAGTGTAAGAGGCAGTGGGAAGATCAGCGCGGCCGAGCGGGCAATGATCGGCGAGATATTCAGCGGGAGTTGCAACGCGCAGCCAGGAAGAGTTTTCTTCGAGAGCAGTGAAGAAGTCCTCGAGCCAGCCGTCTTTGTAGCAGTGGGCGTTGGTGCCCGGCCAGACGCCGAATTTTTCCATGTCATCGCCCATGGCGGCCATGCCTGCGGGATGAACGGCGGAGGCATCGCGAAGATATTTGATGACGTCGGTGACTTTGCCGAAGGGGATGAAGTAACGGAGCGCCTTCTGGCCGGGGAAAAGCCAGACACTTTGGCCGCGGTCTTCTGCGATGTAGGCGCCGAAGAGCTCCTCGGGCTCGAAACCGGCGGATAGGAAATGGATGTCGTCGACAAGAGTGTAGTTGACAGCGGCCGCGGCAAGAGCGGAGGGGAGCTGCGGCTCCCAGACGCGCTCGGCAATCCAAGCGCCGGTGGGGCGATGGCCGAAATGGTCTTCGAGGTAGGAGGCCAGGCGGGTGATTTGTTCGCGCTGGTCCGCGGGCGGGATGGAGACAAGGATGGGCTCGTAAAAGCCGCCACCGATGAGCTCGACTTGCCCGGCGCTGACGAGCACTTTCAAGCGGGCGAAATATTCGGGACGATTCTCTTCGATCCAGGTGAGCAGCGGGCCTGAATAGTGGAGGCCCATGTGGACGCCGGGATGCTTTTCGAGCAGTTCAATGAAAGGGAGATAAGAGTCCTTGTAGGCCTTTTCGAGCACGTGGCCGAAATTGCCGCAAGGCTGGTGGGCATGAATCAGGAGGACGAGATGAAAGCGATCGGGCATAGGGACAATCTTGCTCTTAAACATCATAACGTGAGCCACGACATTTTCCGATTCAAGAGATGATAAAAATGCGCTAAAGGCGCATTTAGGCCCGGTACCAGAGGTGGGATGCCTGAGACGGCCTTGACAGAGAGAGGAGCGGCGGAGATTGACACTCCTTCCCGCGTATGAAAGGCTAACGAAGGAATAAAACACACGATGCGAGTAACGGCAAAAGGCGAATACGCGACACAGGCGGTGCTGCATTTGAGTCTGCAGTATCCCGAAGTGGTGACCATTCACGAGATTGCGCAGCGGCATCACATTCCACTGAAGTACCTAGAGCAAATCCTGCTGGAATTGAAGCGCGGGGGGATTTTGGAGAGCCGGCGTGGCGTGCGCGGGGGCTATACGTTGGCGCGGGCGCCGGAGGAGATTTCGGTGGGAGCGGTGTTGCGCGTTGTGGATGGAGCGTTCGCGGAATCGAGCTGCGTGCACAATGAAGCGATGGGCGGGGTATGCGTGGAGGGAGAGAGCTGCGGATTGAAACAGATTTGGAAGGATGTGCAGGGAGCGGTGGAAAAGATATTGTTTGCGACGACGTTTGAGGAAGTACGCCGGCGGACGCTGAGCGGCGGGGCCAGACGGACGGAGACGGCGCGGCTCGAAAGCTAAAGAAAAAAAACGGCACGCCGAAGCGTGCCGTGGTGAGCATTGAATTCCAGTTATTAAAACAAAGGACCCGCTACTTTGCGGCGTAGTACTCCGCGTTGACGGGCGTGAAGCTGTTCCACTTCTCCGGAAGGTCTTCGAGAGCGAAGATGGCAGTCACGGGGCAGACCGGGACGCAAGCGCCGCAGTCGATGCACTCCGTGGGATTGATGTAGAGCTGCGTGACCTTTTCATGCTCCGGCTCATCCTTGCGGGGGTGGATGCAATCGACGGGACAGACGTCCACGCAGGCGGTGTCTTTTGTGCCGATGCAGGGCTCAGCGATTACGTAAGCCATTCAAATCTCCTTTGCTCGGACAGCCGGCCGAGTGCGGTAACAGGGAACGCAAGCGCCCGGCGGAATTTTCTTATACCACGCCCCTGCCGGTGGCAACAAGCAACTGGAATGATTGTACTGTGCGAGGGGAGGATTCTCAACCTGCGCGCATCCGGCTAGAATGGTCGGGGAAGGTAAAGAGATGAAATTACGGACTGCGTTTGTTGCAATGCTTTTGCTTGTCGCGGTGGCCACGCTGGCCGCACCACAAGCCAAGGCGCCGGCCGATCCTCCGATGATCGACGCGCAAGGGTTTCAGAAGATATTGGAGCAAAATCGCGGGAAGGCACTCCTGGTGAACTTCTGGGCGACCTGGTGCGAGCCTTGCCGAGCCGAATACCCGATGCTGAATGAACTGGCGAAGCAGTATGCGCCCAAAGGATTGCACGTAGTGGGTGTGAGTATGGATGACGACGGGGACTTGATCCTGATGCGGCGGTTTCTGGCGCGATACAAGCCAATCTTCCCCAATTACCGCAAGACCGCGGGAGCGGAAGCTGCGTTCAGGGAATCCATCCTTTCGGGATGGACTGGCTCGATGCCGGTTTCCATTTTTTATGGGAAGGATGGCAAGCAGGCAGGGCATTTTATTGGCGAGAAGAACCGGGAGCAGTACGAAGCAGCGATTCAGGGGCTGCTGGCAGGCGGTGGAAGCGTCGCAGGGCAGGGGAAGTAGCGCCTGGAGATTGCAAGTTGACTAGCGTGCGGAGGAATGAGCGATGCTCGATTTGAAGGGCAATCGAATTACATACATTGGACATAGCACGTTTTCACTCGCGACTCCTTCGGGACAAGTGGGGATCATCGACCCATGGGTGATGACGAATCCGGCGTGCCCCGAGTCACTGAAAAAGGTGCACAAACTTGACGTGATTTTCCTGACGCATGGGCACACGGACCACGCGGGAGACCTGCTTGCGCTGGCGAAGCAGCACAAGCCAAAGCTTGTCACGAGCTTCGAGACATATCTCTGGCTGTGCGGGAAAGGATTTGAAAGCGAGGGGCGCCCAATGGGCAAAGGAGGATCGCAGAGCATCGGGGGGTATGAAGTAACGATGACGCATGCGTTTCATTCGAATTCGATCGATGACAATGGGGTGCGGCATTACGGGGGCGAGCCGGCCGGTTATGTTATTCGCATGCCGGGAGGATTCACGGTTTACCACGCGGGAGACACAGCGTTGTTCGGCGATATGAAGCTTATCGCGGAGCTGTACAAGCCGGAGCTGGCGATGCTGCCGATTGGCGATCGCTTCACGATGGGGCCACGGGAGGCGGCGTATGCGATCCGGTTCCTGGGAGTGAAGCATGTCATCCCCATGCACTACGCGACGTTTCCAGAGTTGACGGGGACTGTGGAAGGATTGCGGCACGAGACAAAAGACATTTCTGGACTCGAGATTCATGCGCTCAAACCGGGAGAAAGTCTGTGATTCGCAGCGAGAACTTACGAAGTGGGTACATGCAAGACGACGTTGAGCAGTATCTCTATGCTTTGCTGCCGGAGCGAGACGCCGTGATCAGCGAGATGGAGCGCTATGCCGAAGAGCATCGCGTACCGATCATCGGACCGGCAGTGGCGCGCTTGCTGGCACTGTGCGCCGAGATCGCTGGAGCCACGCGGATTTTTGAAATGGGCTCAGCCATAGGCTATTCGACGATTTGGCTGGCACGCGCGGCAGGTCCAAAAGGACAAGTGCATTACACCGATGGAGATCCGGCGAATGCGCAGCGGGCGCGGGAATATTTTCGAAGAGCGGGAGTGGCGAAGCGCATAAATGTACAGGTAGGGGACGCGCTGGAATTGCTAAAGAAAACGCCCGGAAAATTTGACCTGATCTTCAATGACGTCAACAAGGACCAATACCCCGATGCGCTGCGGGTAGCACTGCCGAAATTAAAGCGGGGAGGTTTGTTCATTACCGACAATACGCTGTGGTCGGGCAAGGCCGCGCGGCCGGCGGCGGCAGATGATGCGGCGACGCTGGGAGTGCAGGAATTCAACCGGCTGGTGTATGCGTCGAAGGAACTGTATCCGGTTTTGATCCCGCTGCGGGACGGCGTTACGGTTTGCCGCAAGCAGTAAAGACTGCAGAGAAGTCACGCGCGGAAAAAATTTCGCAGCAGAAAGCCGAGGTTGGCGGGGCGCTCGGCGAGGCGGCGCATGAAGTAGGGGAACCAATCGTTGCCGTACGGGATGTAAATACGAACGCGGTAGCCATCCTTCACCAAGCGCCTCTGAAGATCGGTGCGCACTCCGTAAAGCATCTGAAACTCGAAATCATCCTTGGAAATTTGTTTCGTTGCCGCCCAACGAATGGTTTCCGCAATCATGCGCGGGTCGTGGGTGGCGATGCCGTGGTAAAATCCGCTGGGCAAGAGAATTTTCATGAGACGGATATAGTTGAAATCGACGTCTTTCTTATGGGGATAGGCGACGTCCTGCGATTCCTTGTAAGCACCTTTGCAGAGCCGGATGCGGCAGCCGTAGGCTAGCAAATCCTGAATGTCGGTTTCGCTGCGGTAGAGATAGGACTGGATCACCGTTCCGACGGCTGGTGTGTTGGAACGTACGCGCTTCACGACGTCAATGGTTCGCTGCGTATACAACGAACCTTCCATATCGATCCGGAGAAAATTATCATAGGAAGCAGCGCGTTCGGCGATGGAGCGAACCAGCCCCTGGCAAAACTCGGCGTTCAGGTCCAAGCCCAGCTGCGTCAGCTTGCAGGATACATTGGCGTGGAGTTTTTCCTGAGCGATGCGCTCATATACTTCGAGATAGGAGTCGCGAGCTCTCTGTGCATCCGATGTCGTCGAACTGTTCTCTCCAAGGTAATCGAGGCTGACGAGCATTCCGGCATTGTTGCAGGCCCGGGCGGCTTCGATGGCCTCATCGAGAGTCTCTCCGGCGACGAAGCGCCGCGCCATACGGCGCGTGGTGCCGTTGGATGTGACCCATTTGGCGAAGCGGGGACTCTCGGAGAGTTTGAGAAGCGTCGCGCGGAGCATGCCGTATGATTATGCCCGTGTAATTCCTCAGCGACTAGTCCGTGTGCCCTTCCAGGAACTTTTCGGCATCGAGGGCGGCCATGCAACCGGAGCCGGCTGCGGTGACGGCTTGGCGGTAGCGGTGGTCCTGCACGTCGCCAGCGACAAAAACACCGGGAATGGAAGTCAGGGTGCCGTGCTTGGGAATGAGGTAGCCGTTGGCGTCCATGTCGAGCTTGCCTTTGAAGACAGTCGAGTTGGGATCGTGGCCGATGGCGACGAAGATGCCGTCTACTGTGATTTCGCGCGCTTCCTGCGTCTGTGGATTGCGAAGCCGCGCGCCTTCGACGTGTCCCTTTGGAGAAAAAATCTCCTCGACGGTAAAGGGAGTTGTAAATTCAATTTTTTCGTTCGCGCGAGCACGGTCAATCATGATTTTGGAAGCGCGAAATTCGTTGCGGCGGTGAATGAGGTAGACCTTGCTGGCATAGCGCGTCAGGAAGTTGGCCTCTTCCATTGCGGAATCGCCACCCCCGACGACGGCGATGGCCTTTTGGCGGAAGAAATAACCGTCGCACGTGGCGCAGGTGGAAACGCCGCGGCCGATCAGTTCGCGCTCGCCCTGCAATCCGAGCATTCGTGCGGTAGCGCCGGCGGCAACGATCAAAGCTTTGGCTTCGTAGCTGTCCTTGCCCGCGATGATTTTGAACGGACGCTGGGTTAGATCCACCTCGTTCACGGCTCCGGCCTTAAATTCGGCGCCAAATCGTTGCGCCTGCTTGCGCATATTCTCGATAAGTTCCGGCCCCATGATGCCCTCGGGGAAACCGGGGTAGTTTTCGACGTGGGTGGTGAGAGCGAGCTGGCCACCCTGCTCGTGGCCGTCAATCACGAGGGGCTTCAAATTGGCGCGCGCGGCATAAATGGCCGCGGTAAGACCAGCGCAACCACTACCGATAATGACGACGTTGTACATTCCGATTGTCTCCGTCTATTGGATTCAGCTGCGCGTCATTACGATACAACCCACGAATTCGTCCGGAAGTTCGATATTGTAGCATCCCCGCGCTCGCGAACTGGATGGCCAGGCGTCCAAATTGGAGATGCGTCCCTGGCGCGTTGCGTTGACCGGCGCGCTGGGCTCCATCTATAGTCACTGACATCGTCAGTTGGCAGATCGATCTTGCTAGAGGAGAAATTCAGATGGATCCGCGTTACCCCGTTGGAAAATTTGCAATGCCGTCGCAAGTGACGCCTGCGAGAAGGCAAGAGGCCATCGAAGAGATTGCTTCCCTGCCCGCTAAATTGCGGGCGGCTGTGAAAGGCCTAGACGAAGCACAGCTGGACACGCCGTATCGCGAGGGAGGATGGACGGTGCGGCAGGTCGTCCACCACGTTCCTGACAGCCACGTCAATGCCTTTGTCCGGTTGAAACTCGCGCTAACGGAAGACAAACCGACGATCAAGCCCTATGACGAAGCCGCCTGGGCGGAGTTGGCGGATTCCAAGGCAGCGCCCATCGAAAGTTCGCAAACATTGCTCGATTCCGTGCACGCGCGCTGGGACCGGCTGTGGCGATCGTTGAAACCGGAGCATTTCGCGAGGGTGCTGGTGCATCCCGAGCACGGAGAGCGAAACGTGGATTGGCTGCTTTTTCTTTACGAGTGGCACGGAAAACATCACACGGCGCACATCACCGAATTGCGAAAGCAAAAAGGCTGGTGAGGGGCGCCAGTGGCGCGGGCAGCGGCGGCTCGTGTAGGATGATTTAGTACACGAGGAGAGTGCATGAGCCGACCATCAGGGACGTACGCCATTTTCGAGACTTCGCAGGGCAACATTGTCGTGAAGCTGCTCGAAAAGGAAGCTCCGAATACCGTTGCAAATTTCGTGGGACTGGCCGAAGGAACCAAGGAATTTACCGACGAAGCCACCGGCAAAAAACAGAAGAAAAACTATTACGACGGACTCGTATTTCATCGAGTGATTCCGCAATTCATGATCCAAGGTGGCTGCCCGCAGGGTACGGGTCGCGGCGGTCCGGGTTATAAATTTGCGGACGAATTTCATCCCTCGTTGAATCACTCGAAAGCCGGGAAGCTGTCGATGGCCAATGCCGGACCCGGCACGAACGGCAGCCAATTTTTCATCACTGTGGCGGCAACGCCGTGGCTAGACAACAAACACTCGATATTTGGAGAAGTCGTCGAAGGACAGAACGTGGCTGACAAGATTTCCAATTTGCCCCGAGATTCGAACGACCGGCCAAAGACCCCTGTTGTGCTACAGAAAGTGCGCATCGAGCGCGTTCCCTAGACCCGCCGGATGACGATGCTGACACCCCAGCGCGTTCTGCGGCTTATGATCGAAGTGATTTTCGTGCTGCTGGGGTTTCTTGTCGTTTGGCTGGCCCTCACGGGCCGGATTCTGGTGGAGCGGCACAATATGTCCTGGGTCATTCTCGGGATAGCTCTGATTCTTTGGGGACTTCGTGCGCTCTATGGACCCAACAAGTGGTGGGCGCGGTGGGAAAACTGGACCCGCGGGCTTTCGCTGACGCTGCTCGGGGTCGTGATGCTAGCGATTTCGCGAGTGCCATTTCCCTGGGTCGGGCCGCTGCTGATCACTGCCGGCGTCTTGATGGGTTTACGCGGCATCATCGGAGCGGCGCTTGTTTTTCGGCCGCGGTGATCTCTTCGACATCCGCTTTCTCTTCTTAATTTCCTCTTTGCTTCAGATATAATCCGCACAACGAACGGCCCTCTCTGCTCCTGCAAATGCGCTGAGGCGCTCGTTTAGCCCAGGCCACCAGACAAAAGGAGACGCACCATGCTGAAGGAGTTCAAAGAGTTTGCTATGCGCGGAAACGTGCTGGATATGGCAGTCGGCATCATCATTGGCGCGGCATTTGGAAAGATCGTCACATCGTTCGTCGAGGATGTCCTGATGCCCCCGCTCGGGCGGCTCGTTGGACCCGTCAATTTCTCGGACCGGTTTATCAGCCTCTCTACTACACACTATGATACGGTTGCGGCGGCCAAGGCAGCCGGAGTGGCAACACTCAACTACGGAATATTTCTGAATAATGTAATTAACTTTTTAATCGTCGCGTTTGCGGTGTTTCTTCTCGTTCGTTCGGTGAATCGCTGGACAACCAAACCGGCAGTTCCCCCCGCAGCTACTACCAAGGATTGCCCGCAGTGCGCCATGAGCATCCCGATCCAGGCTAAGCGTTGCGGCCACTGCACGACGCAACTCGCATAAGAACAGTCTCGAGCTGGCGGCACGGGCCCATTCGCGCTGGCGCACGGTTGCTTCAGGAAGGCGGCGTCTTCTTCGACTGATTGGCATCGAGGTGTGCGCGTAGCCGGGTGACGACGGCATCTTCCTTTCCCTCTTCGATTTCTTTTTTGACTTCTTCAAGGGCGAAGTGGACGACGTCGTGATGATGTAGCTCCTGCGGAGCGAGCACGTCGCTGAATCGCAGCCACAATCTATGCAATAGGTTCACTTCATTGGCGGTCAGGTTCGGAGCGTGCGGACCAAGGACCTTGTAAATTTTGTCGCCGTTAGGCAAATGGATTTCGAGGTTGAATTGCGGCTTGATGTCGCCGAGTTTCTCCCACGCATCGCCAATCTGCCGAGCCTGCTCTTCGGTGTTATCTTTGGCCGAGCGGCCGATCACGATCGTGCTGGACTGCAGCGAGGCGCCGGCGCGCAGGATGCCTTCCCAGAGATCGTTCGAAGCAACCACCGCCAGTCGAATCGACTTGCCGCGCTTTTCGGCCATCGATAGAGCTTGCGAAAAGAGATGCTGCTCGATGCTGCCGAAGAGTTGATCAGCGTCCAGCTCGTTTTCACCGGAAGCGGAGCGTCGCAGCAAACGGACATGTAATACAACGACGTCGCGGCGTCCCGGCTTGATGCGATCGAGAACATTACCAAGGTGGTAGAGATTGAAGTGATTGCTTACGGGCACGAGGATGTTGCCAGCGCGCGCGCCGACAGCTTCGGGCGTCAGTTCGGATTCCAACTCTAAATTGAACTGATCCATCTCCATATGAGCCGCGCCGCCCCGGTGGGCGCGGCGCTCGGAAATCGTAAACACGATAAATAGCAGAACAGAGAAGGTGCCGCCGGCCATCGTTGCGACTGGTTTGGTGAAGAGATTGACGACGGCGATCAGAAAGAGCGTGAGAGTAATTACACTGAGGCCGACAGGGATTTGCACGCCGCGGATATAAAAGTTAAAGGGCACCTGGAATTCGCGAACTCCGGGCCTGGTGTAACGGAGCACGAGGACGGCGAGTCCGTTCATCGTGAAGCTCCAAATGACACCGAAGGCATAGAGGTTTGCGAGGAAAGTGACGTCACCGCGGCTGATAAAAATGGTCAGTATCTGCAGACCCACAACGATATTTATGATGCGGTAGCTGGTGCCGAATCGCGGATGAGGCTGACGGAACCAGGAACTGAGAACGCCGTCCTCGGAAACGCGGTTTAGCACGCCGTTCGAACCGACGATGGCTGTGTTGACCGCGCCGGCAAGGATGAGCGTGCCCACCACCACGACGAACGCATGGAAGATAAGACGAGCGATCAGGGGGCCGTGCAAGTTCATCGCCAGGCCACCAATGAGATTTTCCAAGTAGTTCTGGCGTACGCTGTCGGGGATGATCATCACGGCAAAGAAAGAAACGAGAGACGTGAACACCAGGCTATAGACAAAAATGACGAGCCCGGCTTTTTTCAAATTGGGCAGCTTCGGACTTTCAATCTCGCGATAAACCTGCGCCAGCGACTCTTCGCCGCTCATGGCCAGGACAGAATGGCCGAGCGCGATGAAAATCGCGATGATCCCGAACATGTGTGGAAGCGAACTGCCTGCAAGCCAGCCCAGGGCGCTGGCATTCAAACGCAGGTTTTTCGGGTGCGGCCAGGGTGGGAGGGGGGAATGCCTCAAAACCGCCGTGTAAATGCACCAGGTGATCAGGAGCACCACCATCACCGTCACCAGCTTCATGATGACGAGGGCTTTTTCGCTGGATTCTGGAATGCCCTTGGTGTTCTCCCACCAGAAATAAACCGTCACGAGGATAGCAAACGCTGCGGCGATAAAGTCCACCTGATTGGGCGTGAGCGGATTGCCGAGGTGCGAATATTGCAGCAGCTCGCTAATAAGCCCGGCCAAATACTGGCCGGCGGCGACACCGCTGATTGGGCCCGTCAAGATGTAATCAAACATCAGCGCGGAAACGCTGAATTTTGCCAGCGTCCCGCCGAGAGACTGCTTCACCGCGCGGTACACGCCGCCGCGCACAAACATGCTGCAGCTCTCGACGTAGACCGCACGCACCGCGTACGAAAACAGCATGATGGCCAGGATGAACCACGGCGCTGTTTTGCCGATGTAGCCTTCCGCTTCGCCACCTGCGTAGTAGGCTGAGGAGGCCAGATCGTTCAAGACGATGGCGGCTGCTCGCCAGAAGGAGATAAATGTGAGGAGAGCCGTCGTGGCAACGATGACGCGCGGAATACCGTTGCCTCGGCTGCCTGCGGCAGCAGGGGTGTTGGAGGAGCTGCTCATGTACGGGTGATCTCGATCAGCGGGTTAAAATGCTCGCATTTTTCCGCGGCGAAGTCTAGCAAAGCGGCTGTTTTTTGCGTGCACTGAAACGGTTTAGGGGGTGGCAGTACGGAACGCCTTGGCGCACTCGGCACACGGACAAATGCTGCGGAGATGGTCGTAGCTGTAGATGCCGGTGGAGTGACCGTCAGTGAAGCTGATTTGCACGGCATAGTTGCCGACGACGGTGGCGGCTTGCGCGCGCGGCTTGGGCTTGAACATCGGTAACGGAGCAAATGAGCCCGCGGCGGGGGCGAAGGCGTCTTTTTTGCCGCGCTCGTCGTTGCACGTGGCACAGGGACACTCTTCGCGCAAGTAGGCGAACTCGTAGTGACTGGCGTGGCCGTCGGCCCAGGTGATGTCAACGCCAGAGCCCGTCTTCACATGAATCTTTACGGCTGTCGCTTTCTTTCGCGGATCAAGTGGAATCGGCATGCGTAGGAAGGAGCTTAACTCTTGGATTTTCCGTTGCAACAATCGCCCGGCGGAATCGGATTGCCGTGCGGGCAAGTCTTCGGATGGCCAAGAAAGGTGCAAATACGCTGATCGAGTTCGGGGCTGATGATGTGTTCGAACTTGCAGGCTTGCGTGTGCGCTTCGGAATCGTCGATCGAGAAAGTATCCTTGAACAAACGCTCGGCGAGGCGATGGCGGCGAACGACGTCGCGCGCGCGCTGGCTTCCCGCGGGGGTTAGCTGCGCTTCTCCATTTTGCAGATCGAGAAGGCGAAGTTCCGTCATGCGTCCAAGAATTTTCGACGCGGGCTGGGCTGATACCAACGGGAGACTTCCCGCTGGGCCAGTTGCCTGGAGACTTTTGACTTCAGCAGGCTTCCCTTCCTCGCCGCAAATCCAAATTTGCTCGAGGAGGTGATCGAAGCGAATCTCGTCGTCCGCCGAAACTGGCGTGCAGCAATCGGCGGTATCGGCAAGTGGGCACGCGAGCGGATGACCTGGGCCGTGCTGTGCAGTGTCAAAGTGCAGTCGGCCGTGAGCGAGTTCGATGCGGCGATCGGCCTGGCGCGCGATGTCGGGGTCATGCGTGACCATCAAGATCGTGTGGCCCGCAACGTGCAATTCGCGGAAGATTTGCAGAACGATCTCTTCATTCGCTTCGTCGAGATTGCCGGTAGGCTCGTCGGCCAGAATGATTTTCGGCTGATTGATCAGAGCGCGCGCAATGGCCACGCGTTGCTGTTCGCCACCCGAGAGCTGCGACGGCAGGTGTGTCATCCGGTCGCCCAAGCCGACGCGGCGCAAGGCTTCTTCGGCCTGCTTCTCATCCGTCACGCTGTGAAAATATTGCGCTAGCATCACGTTTTCCACCGCATTGAGATACGGAACGAGATGGAATTGCTGGAAAACGAATCCAACTTTTTCGGCGCGGTAGCGGACCATCTCGTTCTCGCTGAGCTTCGAGAGGTCGATTCCATCCACGACGACGCGGCCGGCATCCAGTTTATCGAGTCCACCAAGAATATTGATTAGCGTGGTTTTGCCGGAGCCAGAAGGGCCCATGAGCGCGACCCATGCGCCAGGCTCCACATGAAACGTAAGATCATCAACTGCGCGCAGCGACCCGTACTTCTTGACGAGGTTCTCGATCGCGACCTGCGGCGGTGCCGCCAACTTCTGTTCGGGCAGTATCTGTACTGGCGCGCTCACGCTTCACCTCGAAAAACGGAAGCAGGGCGAACGCCGGCCAGCCGCCGCAGCGGATACGCGCTGAGAATCGCAACGATCATCGTGAGGGCCACAGCTACAGGATACACAATCAGCCGCGGCTGCGCTGCCACGCCAAAGACTTGCTTGCCCAGCCAGATGGAAAGAAAAATGCCAGCGGCGGCCCCAATCACGCCACCCGCAAGACCCAGCAGCGCCGCCTCCATCATAAAAAGCCGCAACACGCGCCGCGTCGCTCCGCCAATGGCTTTCATCAACCCGACGTCGTTCCTGCGCTCCATCGCCACGTTGGTCATCGCCGCCATCACGCACAAGCTCGTCAGCAAGAGAACAAGAACCACAGTGGCCGTCAACAAACCGCTGATGCGGTTGTAAATCTTCGCTTCACCCTCGGTGAACTGCCGAATAGGGCGTACATCGACGTCCGGCATAGACGTTTGCAATGCCGTTAGATACCGCTGGATACTTGTCGGATTACCTGGGACGATAAGCGCAATTGCGCTAACTCGGCCTCGCTGCCCGAGAAGCTCTTGAGCAGCATCAAGCCACATCAGAATTTGGCCGTCCTCCGGTCCTCCGAAACGCCTTATGCGGCCGATGGAACAGATCACATTGGAACCATTTGACTGCACTTGGACAAATTGCTGGACTTGAACAGCCAGCCGCTTCGCCAATTGCTCACCCAATTCACAACTCGAGATGCGGATACCTGGCGCAACACCCATGAGCACTCGCCCCTGAGGCTCTGCGAGGATCGTAGACGGAAATACTTCACCAATGTCATTCCCCGAGAATTCATATCCAACCAGAACGGCAGCAGTGGCGCGCTGGGAATCCGGGAGTTGCGAGCGCAAGTCCCAAGGCGCAACCTGGACGACGCCGTACAAAAGTGGCGCCTTATCAACGACATTGTAACCATTGCTACGGGGAATTCGATCGAAGTTTGCGGCATCAAGGGTGCTCGCGCCAGGCGGAAGCCCCTTGGAGCTGGAATCGCGAGGATTGATTATGACGTTCGCTCCGAAAGCGCGAAATTCAGTGGTGATGCGGCGCTTGGCGTCGACCTGAAGGTTGAGGAGGGCGGACGTGACCGCTGCGCCTGCACCGAGAGCCAGAAGAATGACAAAAAGTCGGCCGCGATTGGCGGTGAGCAGACGGCGAACGATGCGCCAGAACATCTGCCGATTTTGCGTGGCTTGTGCCCCCATTACTCGCCCCGCAGGATGGGCGCCGGTTCGTAGCGCGAAGCGCGGCGCAGTGGAATGACGCTGCCAAGGAGGGTAACTCCTGCTGCGAGCGCAAGAACAGCAACCAGAACGAGCATGGACGGGGCAGGAGCAACACCGAAGATCCTCAGCCCTACCAGACGCGCAAGAACTATTCCGAGCGAATAGCCGACGCCTCCGCCGACAAATGCCAGCAACAGCTGTTCCGCAGCAAGCAGAAAACCCACTGAACCCGAGCCTGCTCCCAGAGCCTTCATCAATCCAATTTCCGTGCGCCGCTCAATCACCGAAGCCGCTGAAGAAGCCCCCACGGCCAGCGCCGCAGCCAGCAACGCGGCAAGCGTGACCATCCAAAGCAATGCGCGAACCCGGGTAAGAATAGTGCCCTCGCCCTCGGCCACCCGCCGAATCACCCGCACATCCGTCCCTGGCAACACCTCCTTGATAGAAGCCGCAATCGAGGAAATATACGGAGTGCACATCCATCGTTCCACCTCCGCCGGCTTCATCGTGGCTGGATCACGCCGTCCAAAATCATCTTCCGGCTTGGTTAATGCACTTAAGTAAAGTTTGCGGTACTGACCCGGTTTGTCCGCAAGTTTTTGAACGCTGGCTATCGGCATAAGCAGCGCCTCATCTTCAGGACCGCCTGAGGACAAAATTCCTGTGACGTCACACGACTCCATATTCTGAGAATTGCCAGCCGTCGCCACGCTGACAACCACTTGGTCACCGGCTTTTATTTTCCGCCGGGCCGCTAGTTTTTCGCCGACAACACACTCCGGAGGCGCCGGGAGATAGGAGTGCCCCATCGGCGGCATTTCGACGCGCTCAAGTCTGCCCTCATCGGAAAACCATTTCCCTTCGACTTGGAACCATGGGTTTGTTTTTGCAATCCCGGTAACGAAAACTCCTCCGTCCGGCAATGGCACGCGATTCGCAGCCCACGTGCCAATCAGCGGGATCTGCAGGTCCGGAAGCGAAGGACGGCCATCACCATACTGCACATTCGGAAGCAATGCCGAGACCTCCAGAACGGGAGCAAACGCAATAATGTTGTTATGCCAGAAAACGGTCTTGATTTTGGGAAGGTCGGCTTCAGGAAGGTAGGCGCCGGCATTCACGGGCCGATAGTCCACGCCGCCAATCTCGAGCGGCAATGAATCGGCCTGCGGCGTAACGATCAAGTTCGCGCCGAGGCTGCGAAACTCGCTCGCCAGACGGTCGCCCACGTCGAGCGAAACGCTTAGCGCCGCCGTCACCACGGCCATGCCCAAAGACAGGGCTGCCGCCGTCAGCACCTTGCGGCGAGGACGGCGCGTAAACGAATCGGCAACGAGTCTCAGAAACATAAGCTCAGTGGTCACGCTTGTAGGGGCACGATTCATCGTGCCCGCTTGCGGAATCTCCCGGGTCGCGCATCAGAACGAACCGTCAAGCCCTACTGCGGAATCTCCTTAGTCGCTTGCACCAATGCAGAAATATCCATGACAAGATCACCGCCATTCACATGCGACGGCACGCCAATCGGGTTGCAGCCGCCCGCTTCCCCAATCGTCGGAATGTAAATCGCAGAAGCGCAGTGCCTGCAAATCACGTTCTGCCCATCCTGGCGATAGCCTTCGGCTCCACAAATGCGGCAGGCGTCAAGCGCCGTGCCGTAACCATTCGGCTTTTTGATGATCATGAAGCGCATCGACTGCCCTCCGGCAGTCACGGTAAACAAGTGCATCTTGCCGTCCTCCACTTCGCTCACTGGAATCCGCACTTCGTTGCCAACGGCCGCGATGACCCGAGCCGAGGGCGGCGCGGCATTTGCGCGCGTGTAAACGAAATCTGCCGTCAGCACCAGGATGACGGCAAGGCAGCCCGTCGCCGAGGCAATCATCCAGCGCTGCTGCCGACGGTTCTGCGCTTCGGCCAGCCGCCTCTCTGCTTCCCCAGCAGTTTCGTTCGCCGCCTTAGCGTGCCTGGCTGCTTGCCATTCGCGCAAGACCAAAAGCGTCGCCGCCCCGAAGATGAGCACGAAGAAAAACAACTCATTCCGAACGACCGGCCCAATGACCGCCATCTCCGCCTTGCTCGAGGGCAGCCATTGTGCCTCGCTCAACTCGTGCAAGCCCGTCAATGCGAGCTGAACTGCCACCAGAATCAAGATCACGCTGGTAACCGCAAAAAACCTGTGCAGCGGAACTCGCAGCGTGCCCTTGAAAAAGAACAACCCAACCGCCACCGCCGCGGCAATCCCTACGGCCGTCCCAATCCACGTTTGCAAACCTTCCGTGGACAGCTCCACCGCCCGCAGGATGATCGCCAGCTCCGCTCCTTCTCGCAAAACCATCAAAAAAACAAAGAAAAATATCCCCCAACCCGCCGCTGCTCCCGCCCGCCCCACGTAACTCTCTATCTTCTGCTCGATCTCTTTTTTCAGGTGGCGCGCAACGCGGTTCATCCATACGATCATCGTAATGACGAAAGCTGCCGCGACGAGGTACATCACCCCCTCGAACCCGTCCTCGCTGATCCGCCAGCGCTCCAGGGCAATGGCTACGGCCAGGCTCAGCGCGGCTGCAGCGGCCACGCCATACCAAACAAAACGCGCCAGTTGTGAGCGGCCGGTGCGCGAGAGATAAACCAGAATGATGCCGACAACCAGGGAAGCCTCGACGCCTTCACGGAGCGCAATCAGGAATGCAGGAAGCAAAAAATCTCCAGTTGTTAATGATTTGCAACTACAACTAAAGTCTACGCCTTGTGTGAGTTTCCGTCAACCGGACCAATCCAGTCCGATTTCCTGTTTCAGCATACGGTAGAATAAGTGGCCTACAGAATTCAATGAGGATCGCCTTCCATCTCCGTCAAGCACTGTCCGTACTGCTGGCCTTTCTTCTTTGCTGCGTGCAATCTTCCGCGCAGTCTCCTTCGTCATCCCAGTCCACCCCGCCGCAGACTGCGCCCAACGAAGCCCAGCTCCAAATCGCTCCGCACCCCAATCCAAAATCCGCAAAGAAACTCTCTGAGCTGGCCGACAAAGAACTCGCCGAAGGTCGCTTTGATGAAGCTCTCAATTATTACGAGCAAGCAGCGCGATATGCGCCGCAGGATACAGCCCTGCTCGAGCGCATCGCCTCCATGCGTTCCAAGCTCGTTCGCGATCACGTCGAAGCCGCCGAGCGCGACGCGCTAGCTGGCCACGCCGATATAGCCACCGAAGAGCTGGCCAGGGCCCTGCTCATTGATCCCACCAATACCATCGTCACCGAGCGGCTGCTCCAGATGAAGGCCATGAAGGATGAGCCCGCCGCGCAAGTCGACACGAAAATCGAGGGCTTGCCTGAACTCAAACCCCTTAGCCGAAAACAGGACCTCAACCTGCGTGGCGACACCAAAACGGTGTACGAGCAATTGGGACAACTGTTTGGAATTAAAATCGCCTTCGACCCGGACTTGTCGCCCCGTGCGGTCCGGCTACGCGCGGATAATGTGGATTTCGATACAGGGCTGAAAATCCTGGCCGTGCAGACGGGCACGTTCTCCCGGCCGTTGACTTCCAATCTTTTGTTCGTAGCTCAGGACACAACGGAAAAGCATCGCCAATATGGTGTGCAAGCCGAACAAACGTTTGTCTTGCCCGCCTCCGTCGGGACGGACGAGATGACCGAGATTGTGCGTCTGCTGCGCGAGATGACAGGAGCAACGCGCATCGAGCTCAACGCCAAAAGCCACGCCGTCAGTATCCGTGATACTCCGGAAAGATTGTCGCTCGCGGGAGAAATCATCCGCCAAGCCGAAAAGGCCCGCGGCGAATTAATCCTCGAAATAGAGATACTTGAGGTCGACCGCAACAAAGCACGCACTCTGGGGATTCTTCCGCCTCCTTCGGTAGAGCTGATATCTCTCACCACCAGCCTGATTTCCCAATTGCAGGCAGCCCATGACGCCGGTACTTTGGTCACGCTCTTGGCGAGCATTTTCGGAAACTCGGGAACTTCAGGCGGCGCCGGAACTTCCCTCAGCGCTCTCATCCCACCCATCGCTAAGGTGGGAGGAGGCAAAACGACGTTTCTTCTGACGTTGCCGACGTTCGCGGCCCAATTTTCCGACGCGCTAAGTCTCGTACACAGCGGCCGCCAGGTTTTGCTGCGCGCGCAGGACGGCAAACCTGCCTCCTTCTTCGTCGGCGATCGCTACCCGATCACGCTATCCTTGCTTTCCAACAGCTTGGGCCCCACTTCGTTTGTTGCGGGATCGACCAATAGCATTTTGCCGAGCGCTTCCTATAACGTTGGTATTGGGCCCGTGGCACTAACCGCGGCGGATTTCCGCAATATCGGCCAGCTCGATATCGCCGTCGTCAACGAGATTGACAACACCCTCACCATTCTGGTGAACCAAGGTGCGGGAATTTTTCTCTCCTCCTCAGGTTCACCAATCTCGCTTGGCGCGGCTAGAGCGAACGCGCCTGCTGTTGCTCCTTCGATCGCCTCCGCGGTGCTTACCACAAGCGGTTTTCACGATCTCCTTGTCACCGATCCCGTGGCGAATACCGTCCAAGTGCTTCTCAGCAACGGCGACGACACATTCAAACAGGCGACGGGCTCTCCTATCAACGTAGGACAACAACCTAGCGCCATCGTCACCGGCGATTTCAATGCCGACGGCAATCAAGATTTTGTGGTGACGAATTTCACGGACAATACCTTCTCTCTTTTTCTCGGCAACGGTGACGGCACTTTCAAGCAAGCCACCGGCTCGCCCTTCGCACTGCCAAACGCGGTGACCGGGCCCATTGCGATGACCGCGACCGACATCAATTCCGATGGGAATCTGGATTTGGCAATCGTGAATCAGACGACAAACAACGTCTCCATTCTTCTCGGCAATGGCAACGCCACGTTTAACGAATCTACTGGTTCGCCTATCGCAGTGGGAAAATCGCCGGTGGCCATCGCTACCGGCGATCTGAACAACGATTCCCACCCGGACCTCGCAGTCGTAAACCAGACCGACAATACTGTCAGCGTGCTTCTTGGCAATGGAGACGGCACGTTTACTGCGGCGACGAACTCGCCTCTTGCCACAGGCCAAGCGCCCACAGCAGTAACCATCGCCGATTTCAATGCCGACGGTAATGCCGACATCGCCGTGACCGACCCGCAAACGGACAGCGTCTCCGTCTTTCTCGGACTCAGCCAGGGATTGTTCGCGCCCGCATTCGAGCTTCCGGTAGGCACAAATCCGACAGCCATTCTTTCGGCCGCTCTGAGTGGCGCTTCGTTGCCTGATGTCGCCATAACAAACGATCCTTCGGGCGTCGCTGGCCAGGTTACGGTAATCCTGAGTCCCGCAAGCCTCTTTTCCAACGTAGGCGCCGGCGTAGCCCAGCAACCCTATCCCGGCGCGCAATATGAGGATCTTGGCGTAAAGATCAAGGCCACACCAACCATTCATCCGAACGACGAAGTAACTCTGCAGCTGGAATTCGAGATTCGTGCCCTCGCCGGCTCCAGCATCAACGGCATACCGGTTCTCACCAACCGCACGATTTCCCAAACCGTTCGCATCAAAGAAGAGGAGCCCACGCTCATTGGCGGACTGCTCGACAATGAAGAAACGCGCACTCTGACCGGTTTGCCAGGCTTCGCTAATCTCCCTAGCCCCGCCGGTTATTTCTTCGGGCAAAGGAACACCACGGGGCAGGACTCCGAGTTGGTGATTTTAATTACGCCGCACAAGTTACGGCTCAGGGACCGCGTCTCCCGTTCCATCTATGTGGGACGCGACACAAGCGCGGGGCGTGCTGGTTCTGCGCCTCTGCGCCCCGTGCGGCAGCCCTAGGCGTGATAGCTAGGGACCAGGACGCGCCAAGAGCGCCTTATCCTTTTCAACAAACTCACGCATTCAAGCTAGAGGTTCGAAAACGACGATGGGCTGATAGGTCCGCGGCACAAGGGCCTCGGCAATGGCAACAAGCTTGTCTTGCTGGCTGAAGACGCGCAACCGTGGCGGCTTTGCTTCTCCCGCATCGAGCTGCAGGGTCGCGCCGGGAGGCAATTCAACACGGCCCGGCTGTATTTGTGAGACTTGCACGTTGAATTTCGTTCCGTGCCGCACGCGCTTCTCGATGATTGGCAGTACGTTGACGCGAGGAAAATTCGGCAGCAGATTCTCCAGACGGATCATGCACTCAGCAAACTTCCCCGCGCGCGAAGCTTCCGCGAGTTCCTCCAGCTTGATCGCCTGGTCCAGCGAAAACTCACCCACAGCTGTTCGCGTTATCTCTGCCAGGTGCGCCTCACATCCTAGTTTTTTGCCCATGTCGTGGGCTAGCGAGCGGATATACGTCCCTGAAGAGCATTCGATGACAAAGCGCGCCACGCTTCCTTCGATTCCCGTGAGCTTGTATTCGAAGATCTCGACTTCGACCGCTTTCAGCTCCACGGGCTGCTTCTTGCGCGCCAATTCGTACGCTGGCCGGCCTTTGACTTTTTTGGCCGAAAAGATGGGCGGCATTTGTTCGAACCGGCCCACGCTCTCTGCCGCGAATTTTTCGAGCACAGCGGCGTCTAGCGCTGGAGCAGTATCCGGCCCCTGAGCTTCGCCATCGGAATCGTAAGTGTCCGTTGCAAACCCAAAGCGAAATGCCGCCGAGTATCGCTTTCTGCGCCCGTTGTAAAACTGCACCAGCCGGGTGGCTCGGCCGAGCAACAATACAAGCACGCCCGTCGCGAGAGGATCGAGTGTCCCCAGATGCCCAATCTGCCGAAACCCCGCGAGGTGCCGCACCGCATCGACGACGTCGTGGGAAGTTTTTCCCCGCGGTTTGTCGATCACGAGCGCGCCGTCAAACGGTGCAGGCTGAGGTTGGCGTGGCATTGGGTGAGTGGTCTGGGAAAAGTCTTCAGTTGAAAACGCCGTCGCTCTAGGACGCCGCCGGCTTGTCCTTCTTCATCTCTTTCAACAGCTGATCGATTCGCTCCGTGTACTCCTGCGAGTGATCCAGCGCGAAATGCAGCTCAGGCAGCCGGCGAAGCTGCAGCCGCTCGATCAATTCGCGCCGGATAAACCCCGATGCGTGCTCCAGCGCCTTAATCGCATCCGTTTGTTCCTTCGCGGAGCCCTGCATATTGATAAACACGCGCGCGTGCTTCATGTCCGGCTGTACGCGCACTTCACTGACCACCACCATGCCTTCGAGCCGGGGATCTTTCAACTCCCCCGCCAGCATGGCGTTGATTTCGTGAGCGATCTCCTCGCCCACCCGCTCATGACGGTGATTGGCTGGACTCATTTCGTCCCCGCAATGCTTCCTAAATAATCTCGATCGCCTGGTTGATCAAAAACGAGCCCAGGATACGGTCCGCTTCATCCAGAACTTTCTGCAGCACTTCTTTCAGATGCTTCTCTTCGTTCGAGAGCGTTACGACCCCGACCACGGACCGCTGCCACGCGTCATGATGATCTAATTCCGCCACCGCGACGTTGAACTCCCTCCGCAGCTTATCCTTCAAGCTCCGAAGTACCTGCCGCTTGTCCTTCAACGATTGCGCGTCTGGGATGTGCAACTCAAGGGTAAGCAGGCCAACCGGCATGAGCGCTCCGGGGGACGATTCTTACTTGCGGCCGGCGGTCCCGACCGTCTGGCCCGCCGCTTCCGCCGCGCTCAGCTTCGTAACGCTGAAGCATTCCAAAATGTCGCCGACTTTTACGTCATTGAAATTGGCAATACCCGCGCCGCATTCAAATCCGGTCCGGACTTCGCTCGCGTCATCCTTGAAGCGCTTCAGCGAGCTGAGTTTCGACGTGTAGATGACTGCTCCGTCGCGCACCACGCGAATCTGCGCGTCCCGCTTCAGCACGCCTTCCACCACGTAGCAGCCCGCAACCGTGCCGGAACCCTTGACCCGGAACGTATTTCGTACTTCCGCGCGGCCCAAATGCGTTTCCTGAATGACGGGCTCGAGCAGGCCTTCCATGGCCTTCTTGATTTCGTCGGACACTTCGTAAATGATCGTGTGCGAACGAATATCCACGTGTTCCTGCTGTGCCAACTCCATCGCTTTGCGGTCAGGCCGGATGCCGAACGCGATAACAATCGCTCCGGAAGCTGAAGCCAGCAGCACGTCGTTTTCCGTCACCGCGCCCACACCCGAACCGATAATTTTCAGCTTCACCTGATCGGTAGAGAGTTTGGGAAGCATTTCGCTCAGCACTTCCACCGAACCTTGCACGTCCGCCTTGATGACGATTCCCAGTTCTTTCACGTCGCCAGCCTTCAACTGCTCGTGCAGCTGGTCGAGCGTGATCCGCGCGCCGCTCGAACGCGCCATCTGCGCGTCGCGCTGCTTCCCTTGCCTGTATTCGACGATGTGCCGCGCCTTGGCTTCCTCGGTCACCTGGAAGTGGTCGCCCGCTTCGGGCACGCCCTGCAAACCCAGCACTTCCACCGGCGTCGATGGCGGCGCATCCTTGATGGTCCGCCCGCGGTCGTCAAACATCGCGCGCACTTTGCCGAACACCGAACCGCAGATAAAGAAGTCGCCCGAATTGAGCGTTCCGTTTTGCACCAGCACCGTGGCTACCGGTCCGCGTCCTTTGTCGACGCGAGACTCCAGCACAGTCCCGCTCGCCGGCGCATCCGGATTGGCCTTCAGCTCGCGCAAATCCGCGACCAGCAAAATCGTTTCCAGCAACTTGTCGATGCCCTTCTTCTGCTTTGCGGAAACTTCCACAAACTCCGTGTCGCCGCCCCATTCCGACGGCACCAAGCCCACATCCGAGAGCTGCCGCTTGACGCGCTCCACTTGCGCTTCGGGCTTGTCGATCTTGTTGATCGCCACGATGATCGGCACCTTCGCTGCCTTTGCGTGATCGATCGCTTCTTTCGTTTGCGGCATAACGCCGTCATCGGCGGCAACCACCAGCACCACAATGTCCGTCACCTTCGCGCCGCGCGAACGCATCCGCGTAAACGCTTCGTGGCCCGGCGTGTCCACAAAAACCACGCTGCGGTCGCTCACCACCACCTTGTACGCCCCGATGTGCTGCGTAATGCCGCCCGCTTCGCCGCCTGCAACGTCCGCTTCTCGAATCGCGTCGAGCAAGCTCGTCTTGCCGTGGTCCACGTGGCCCATTACCGTAACCACCGGCGGCCGCGGCTTCAAACTTTCCTTGGTCTCTTCCTTCGCAACTTCCAGCACCATCTCTTCTTCCAGCGAGACCACGCTCACGACACCGCTGAATGCTTCCGCTAGAGTCGTCGCCGTTGGTACATCCAAAGCCTGGTTGATGCTCGCAAAAACGCCGCGATCCAGCAGCGTCTTCAGAAGATCCTTCGCGCGCACGTCCAGCTTTTCCGCGAGCTCGCGGATGGTGATGCCTTCCGTTATCGTAACGTCGCGCGGCGGCCGCGGTTCCGGCGGTGCAATGACGGCCGCAGCCGACCGACGGTCTCCCGCTCCTGGACGCTGGCGCGTCGGGTGCAGCTTGCGCTCACCCTCCTGCTCCCGCTTGTCCATGACCGGTCGCTGTCTTTGCGTCGGCTTCCGTGTATAAAGTGGCTTGCCTGGCTCCGCCTTCGGCGGCACTTTGTCTGGCGGCAACGCCGGCAGCATGCCGGGACGTCCCGGCATACGTGGCCCTGGGCGCGTGCCCGTAGGCGTCGCTCCGCGCCGCTGCTCAAACGGTCGATTGGATGGCGAACTTCCCGTCCCGCCCGGCCCACCGGGCCTCGGCGTGTACTGTCTTCCTTGGCTGCCGCCTGGCTGCATCGGGCGCATTGGTTGACCCGGACGCGGTCCTCCACCCGAACGCTGTCCGCTTCCCGGAGTCGTTCCCGGCACTGGCCCGCGATTACCCGTCGGCATCGGCCGGGACGGCATGGCCGGGCGCGCTCCAGGCGCACCCGGCGCTGCGGCTGCGGGTCGAACACCAGAAGGTTGCGTTCCACCGGGAGCCCCTGGCCGTGTCGCGCCAGATCCAGCCGGTCTTGGCGCCGAAGGCGCTACCGGACGTGGTGTCCCAGAAGCGGCTGCGGGCTGTCCGGCCGGTGACGGCGGACGAATAGGTACGGCTGCAGGCGGTTTCGCTGCAGGCGCAGCCGGAGCCACCGGCTTGGCGGCAGGCGGCGTTACAAGGGCCGGCGTGCCCGCAGGTAGCGGAGCCGCTGGCTTAGGTACAGCCGGCACAACAGCCGGTGCAGCCGAAACTGGCGCGGGGGCCGCTGGAGCAACCGGTCGAGCTGTTGGCGCAGCGGGAGCAGCAACTTGTGTTGGGCTTGGCGCAACTGCTGCCGGTGCTGGTGGTTTGACAGCCACGCTCGGGCTAGGCGGCGCAGCTACCGGTGCTGCAGGAGCCGCCGGACGCATCCGCGCAGCCTTGGCAGCGGCTTCCTTTGCAGCAGCCTCCGCTTTCGCTGTAGCTTCCGCAGCAGCCTCGGCTTCTGCTTGATCTAGAATATTTTTGCGGACTTTCTCCGCAACATCTTCAGGGATCGAGCTGGAGTGCGTCTTCTTCTCGGTCACGCCATACCCGGGCAAAAGATCAATAATCGCCTTTGCCTTGACCTCGAGTTCCCGGGCCAGCTCATTGATTCGAACTTGGTTTGCTTCGTTCATGCGTCCTATAGACCGTTCCACGGTCAAAAAATTCAGCGGGCCTTGTTTCGGCCAAGCTTCTGCTACTAAACACTACTCAAATTAAGCCTTCGGCTCTTCCTCACCCTTCGCTTCGCCTTCGGAATGCTCCGCCACCGGCGTCTCTTCACCACCGGCCTCAGCTTCCGTTTCAACTTCCGCCGCAGCTTCCGTTTCGCCTTCCGCTGCAGCTCCCTCAGCCGCCGATTCCGCGCTCACTTCCGCGCCATCGGCAGCCGTTTTGCTTTCTGCAACCGCCGCTTCGCCCTCAGCAACTGCTTCCTCCGCACCTTCTGCCGCCGGTGCTGCTGCCGCACCTTCTGTTCCAGCTTCGTAGAACCGGTTCACCGCCTGATAAATCTTGTCCACCATCTTCTCGCCGATTCCCGGAATCTCCATCAACTGCTCCGGCGTCATCCCCGCGAGTTTCTCGACGTTCGTAATCCCTGCGGCTTCGATTTTTTCGATCGTCTTCGCGCCCACTCCCGCCAGCGCGGTCAACGGTGTAGTGGGCGCCGTCAACGCCGTCATCTGCTCTTCAATCTCTTGCCGCTTCTCTTCCTCGCTCTTGATGTCGATGTCCCAACCAATCAGCTTGCTCGCCAGCCGGACGTTCTGCCCCTTCTTCCCAATCGCCAGCGAAAGCTGTGAATCCTCCACAATCACTTCGAGCTTCTTGTTCTCCGGATCGGTGATCTGCACTCGCGTCACTTTCGCAGGGCTCAGGGCCTTCTGTGCAAACGCCACCGTCTCTTCGCTGTACGGAATGATGTCGATCTTCTCGCCGCGCAACTCGCGGATAATCGACTGCACGCGCATCCCCTTCATCCCCACGCACGCGCCCACCGGGTCCACATCTTTGTCCCGGCTAGCCACCGCCACCTTCGTCCGTTCACCGGCTTCGCGCGCCGCAAAACGAATCTGCACCGTCCCGTCATAAATTTCCGGCACTTCCATCTCAAACAATCTCTGCACCAAACTCGCATCCGCGCGCGACACGATCACCTGCGGCCCCTTCGCCGCGCGGTCCACCATCTTGATCACCACGCGCAAACGCTCGCCAATATTATACGTCTCCAGCTTCGACTGCTCCCGCTTCGGCAGCCGCGCTTCCGTCCGCCCCATATCCACAATCAAATCCGGGCCTTCCGCGCGCTTTACAATCACCGTCACCAGCTCGCCCACGCGCGTGTGGTACTCGTTATAAATCGTGTCGCGCTCCGCTTCGCGCACCTTCTGCAGAATCACCTGCTTAAACGTCTGCGCCGTAATTCGCCCGAACGCCTCCGTCGGCTTCGTCGCCAAAATCTCTGTTCCAATCTCCGCCGACGGATTCTTTTTTTTCGCCTCCGCCAGGCTGATCTCTTTCTTCGGGTCGGTCACTTCTTCCACGACCGTATGCACCGAATACACTTCCACTTGCCCGGATTCTGGATTGAACTTCGCGCGCAAATCCTCTTCCGTCTTGTAATGTTTCCGCGCTGCCACCACCATCGCGTCTTCAATCGCCGACACCACGACGGTCGCCTCGATGTGCTTCTCGCGGCTCAACATCTCGATTTGTTGATATAGCAGATTCGCCATATATCTTTCCCGGTCGATTCCCGTTCCTGAATCCCTAAAATCTCTAAACTCTCTTCCTTCTCTAACTCTTTTTTTCCTAAATCTCTTCTCCTACAACTCTTTTTCCTTCTTCTCTTCTCTGTGTCCTCTGTGCTCTCCGCGACCTCTGTGTAAAATTCTTTCTTTGCTGTCGGCTGTTAGCTGTCAGCTCCCTCAGAACTCCACCACCAAATTCGCCTTCCGTATCTTCTCCAGCGGCAGCTCCACCACCCGCGCCACCTTCCCCTTCAACTCCAGCCTTACCTTCCCATCCACTAATCCCGCCAGTCGTCCCTCAAAAAACTTCTCATCCTCCACCGGCTCGGTCGTGGTAATCTTCGCCATCCGCCCGCGAAATCTCTCGTACTCCGTCGGCATCCGCAGCGCCCGGTCCATCCCCGGTGAACTCACCTCCAGGGTGTACCCCGCGGCTCCTGGTATCAGCTCCTCCACATCCAAAATCACGCTCAACTGCTGGCTCACCCGCTGGCAATCCGCGTGACTCACTCCCAGCAATCCGGCCTCGCGCGCCTCTGGCCCCGACAATACCGTCCCCGCAGCATCCGTCATCGCCGCGCCTGCTTTCGGCACCCTGTCGATGGTCACTCGCAGAAAGCGCTGCTTCCCCACTTTCCACTCAACATCATATATTTCCAGCCCTTCCGACCGCGCTACCCGCTCGGCGGCTGCCCGAATTTTTTCCAAATCCAACCGAAGACTCCCCGAGCAATGCCGGTATCGTTGCACTCCAACCGGCCCAACAAAAAAGTGGGCTTGCGCCCACCCATCCGTGCGACCCGCTTCAGAGCGAAAATAGAGTATATTCCGCCAGCAAGGCAAAAGCAAGATACGGCCCGAACCCCCGCCTTTTCACTCGCCGCGGGGCTGGTTCACCATTCACTGGCCCTCATAGCATCACGGCCGCGTATCGAGCGGATGTTTACTCTTCTCGTAAAACTCGTTCTGAATCTTCAGGCTCTGGTCATCGGCCTTCGCCGCGCGAATGGCTTCCACGATCGCATCGATCCAGTTCTTCATGTTCCATTCGCCAAGCTCTTTCGTTGCCACCGCCCCTTCACCCGAATAATGATTCGGGAATCGCGCGTACCACCAGATTCCCGTGTACACGTCTTCCGGCAAATTCACCCGCTTTTGGTCGACGCCTGATTCGCTCGCCGCTCGGTCAAGGTGCACCAGATCCGGGTGCGACACCATCGTATTCGACGTTTCGTTTTCCCCCGCGTGATAGTCAATTCCCGTGGATTTTTTTGCCGGCCCGCCTGGCTTGCTGCGTTCTCCATCCAGCACGTACACCACATAATCGTGCGGTTTATCCATCTGTGCCTGCCCAAACAAAGGAAGCAGATGCTCATTTCCGCCATGGCCATTAACGATGAGAATTTTCTTGCAACCGTTCCGCGCCATCTCGTCCGTTGTTTCCTGCAGAAGCTTCAACTGCAGCTCCAGGCTGTATGCCACCGTTCCGGGCTCGTGTTTTGCTTCAAAAATTTGTCCGAAATAATATTCGGGGAAAACCACCGCGTATTCTTGCGCTACCGCTTGCAGCGACGCGTAGCGCACGTTCAACAAATCCGTTCCCAGTGGCAAGTGCGGTCCGTGCTTTTCCAGAATGCCAAAGGGCAATAAACATGTCCCCTTCGATTGCTGCACGCCCATACGAAAATCAGCCGCCGTCAATTCCTCCCACTTCGGCGAAAGCTTCCCCTGCCCCCGAACGCCCGCCGCTCCGATCAATACCATCGCTCCAGCCAAAACACCTGCGAGTCCCACCAGTCCACGACGATTCATTTGTCATCCCTCCTCATCGCCGCGAAGTCTACCGCCACCGACACGAAAGCGCACTATTCAATCGATTTTAGGAAAAAAGCTCCACCCGTAGCCACCGTATACCACATTGTGGTACTATCATCATGTGGGGTTCATCGAATCCCAGCCGTTCACGAGGAAACTTCATCGGCTTGCCGGCGACGGCGCCGACGGAGTGCTGAGAGCGATTCAGGGAGACCTCGAGCGGAATCCCGAGCGCGGCGCCATGGTTCCTGGCTTGGGTGGCGTCCGCAAGGCGCGCATTGCCAACCCGGGGCGCGGCAAGGGCAAGCGCGGCGGCTACCGTTATTTGTACCTGTACTTGGCCACATTCACCTGCTCCTCTAGCTCGACAAGAACGAACAGGAAGATGCCAGCGAGGAGCAGCGCAAGCAGATCCGGCAATGGGTTGCGCAAGTGAAACGAGACTCGGGAGACTGAAAATGGCCAAGAAAATTAAAGTGAACATCTTCGACGACATGAAACAGGCTCTGCAGGATGCCGCCGCCTACGAACGCGGCAAGCCCGTCAACTTGCGCGTCACCCGCATCCCGTCGCGCCCCAAGCCCATTTCCGCCAAAGAAGTTCGCCACATCCGCCAGGCGCTAAACGCCAGCCAATCCCTGTTCGCCACCTACCTCAACGTCAGCCCCAACGCCGTCCGCAGCTGGGAACAAGGCACCCGCCGCCCCCGCCAAGCCGCCCTGAAACTCCTCGCCATCGCCAAGAAAAACCCCAAAGCCCTGCTGGTTGCTTGAGGTCCCAGGACCACGGGTGAATCGCTGTCAGACGAGCCGCTGGGAACTTTCTCTCCCTTCATGACGTATATCCTTGTGTCCTGCCCGCCATCCGAAAAGGGAGTCTCATGAAGAAAGTCTTAACTGCAAAAACGCTGCTGCTGTTCGCGGCATTCGCCTTATGCTGCATCAGGGCCGACGCGCAGACGGTCCCCGCGCTCGAGAACATTAATTCCCAGGCCGAACTAGACAAGGCCATCACCACGCTGGACGCCGCCCTGTTCGACGCCTACAACCGCTGCGATTTGGAGAAGTTCAGTTCGTTCTTTGTCGAAAACGTCGAGTTTTACCACGATCAGGGTGGCGTCACCCTCGGCAGGGCCGCATTAACCGACAGCATCAAGAAGAATATCTGCGGCAAAACGACGCGCGAACTCGTTCCCGGTACGCTGCAGGTGTATTACATGAAGGGCTATGGCGCGGTCGAGATGGGCGTCCATCGCTTCCACCACCCGGGACATGAGGAAACCGAGGGCGTCGGTGAAGGCAAGTTCATTCATCTCTGGCAATACAAAGACGGCGCCTGGAAAATTACCAGGGCCATCAGCTACGACCATCACGCCGCCGCGAAGTAAGCACGGAATGATAGAATCCGCCCATGAGACGAGCGGTTGCTATAGCGGCCATCACCGGATGGGTATTCACCCTCTTTCTTCTGTTGCCGGACATCAAGAATTTTCTCCTGACGCATCCTTTGTGGTACAGCTTATTGGCTGCTGTGCCTGGAATTGCGGTTCCCGTTCTCGCGTGGTTCGAGTTACGCCACTCCGCCGAAGCAAACACCCTCCGCGCTGACGCAAATCGTCTCCGTTCCGAACAGAATGCTCTTCAAAATCAGATCGATGAACTTACGGCTGAACTTGCTGCGGAGCGGAACAAACATCTTCAAGAGATTGCCGAGAATACGAAGAAGCCAGCGGATATTCCAGCTTTTGCAAAGGGCGGCATGGCCTACCACGCCACGTATAGTAAAGGTTCGTCCGAGAAGCGGACGATCTATGTGTATGCAGCCAAAGACGGTTCAAATTCATTCTTGCTTGAGGCTTCCACGGGACAGAGGGTTATAGGAAACAACGAAGAGATTTCTAAGCAGTTCTCGGTCCTACAAATTGAGTTCGAGGCAGTAGGCTTTGAGCGTACCAACTCCGGCACAGGCGGTACCCTGCATCGCCTTTTTATTCGCTAACGCTTGGGGCTACCTACCTAAACCTCAGCCCCAACGCCGTCCGAAGCTCGGAACAAGGCACGCGCCGGTCCGCGCCGTGCCACTCTTCCCCGTTGCGCTGAGTAAATTCGCAACTATTTGGGGCTTGAGGGAGGCGCACAAATGAAAGATTCGCTTTTTACAGAGATGATGGCTGGATTCGCGGAGGCCGCAAAGCACCGCCGGAAGCAGGCCGCCCGCGTGCGAGTGTCGCGCTTCTGTTCGGATGTGCCCAGCTTGCGGCCAAAAGAGATTCGCAAGATTCGCACGGCCCTTGGCCTGAGCCAAACCGATTTTGCGCGCTACCTCGGCACTAGCGTGGCGTGCGTCAGAAGCTGGGAGCAAGGCATGCGCCGTCCGCAGAGCGCCGCGCTCCGCCTCCTCACCATTGCCAAGAAGAAGCCCGCGGCCCTCCTCGAATTTGTAGCCTGATCCTGACGCGATGTACCTGGACCGAGGGGCCGCCACCCGCCGTGATAGAATTGCTGCGTTTGGAGGATGTCCCGCGATGGGCATCCCCGGTTTCCGGTTTCCGTCCTAGTTTAAGCACGCGCGGGTGTTGGCGGCGGAGTTCCACGGCCGTATCAAATCAATTAGCCCCCGCCCAACCCCTTAGAATCCTTCCACTTCCGTCAAACCCTTTCTCCTCATGGGCTTACTTCACGCCTCTCTGGATACCCCGGGTGAGGGGCCCGAAACGCCCGAGCGACCTCAAGTGCCGATCCTTCCGCCTTCAACTTTCAACTCTCGGCCTTCAACCTCTTCTATTCACCACTCACTACCCACGACTCACCAAACGCCGGTCAACACAGCGCCGCTGCGTCCGCCCAAGAGGAGGGATAAACAACTAGGTGTATACTCTCTGCCCGCGGGAGGGCAAAACAACTTCTCTCCCCGGCGTTTCAAAAAAAATTGTAGACGAAGCAGGGCCGCTCCACTTTCTTCCCTGCCTTTCGCTGGTTGGGAGCCGACAGCATGCCGGAATACACACAGGCGGACAGACCACTCTCCGTAACCACTCCTCTCGGCAAGGACATGCTGCTCATCACCCGGCTCCAGGGACAGGAGTCCATTTCCCAACTCTTCCAATTCCAGCTCGATTTCCTTGCCGAGGTTGGCTCGGAAATTCACTTCGAAAAAATCATCGGGCAGACCGTGACCGTGGAAATGCGGCTTGTGGACAACACCAAGCGCTACTTCAACGGGCTGGTCAAAAGCTTCAGCCAGGGCCGGCGCGAAGAGCGCTTCATCCATTACTCGGCGGAAATCGTTCCGAAGATTTGGCTGCTCTCGAAGAAAGTGCGCAGCCGGATTTTTCAGCACCTCACCGTGCCGGAAATCATTCACCAGATCCTGACCGGGTACGAAGTCAAATATGAAACGCAGGCGACGTACTACCAGCGGGATTATTGCGTGCAGTACCGCGAATCCGATTTCGATTTCATCAGCCGCCTGATGGAGGAAGAAGGAATCTACTATTTCTTCGAGCACTCCAAAGACAAGCACACGATGAAGGTGACGGACATTCCGAACCAGCATCCTTCCGTCGAGGGACAAACGAACGTTGTCTATGACGAACTGGCCGGCGGGGAACGCGACGACATGCGCATCCGTGCCTGGAAAAAAACGCAGGAAATGCGCTCGGGAGAATACACACTCTGGGATCACTGCTTCGAGTTGCCGGGAAAAAATCTCCAGGCGAAAGAAAAATCCATCGAGAGCGTGGCGGTCGGCAAGGTAACGCACAAACTCAATGTAGGCGGAAACGATCAACTCGAGATTTACGATTACCCCGGCGGCTACGCGCAACACTTTGACGGGATCGATCCGGGGGGCAGCCCGCGGCCGCAGGATTTGAAAGATGTTTTCCGCGACAGCGAACGGACAACGCGGGTTCGCATGGAACAAGAAGAAGTTCGCACGATCTCTATCGAGGGGACAGGCAACTGCGGAAACTTTTGCGCGGGATACAAATTCAATCTCGAGCGGCACTTTAACGCGGATGGCCCCTACCTTCTCACGCGCGTCGAGCATGATGCGCAGATGACCGGCAACTACCAGACCGCCGACAATTTGAAATTCGACTACTTGAATCACTTCACCTGTATTCCGTTCGCGCTGGCCTACCGGCCGCAGCGAGTAACTCCAAGACCGGTGATTTCCGGCAACCAAACAGCCACCGTGGTCGGCCCGCAGGGCGAGGAAATTTTCTGCGACAAATACGGCCGCGTGAAAGTGCAATTCCATTGGGACCGAGAGGGAAAGAAGGACGACAAAAGCTCATGCTGGATTCGCGTGTCGCAAGTGTGGGCAGGAAAAGGCTGGGGAGCATTTTTCTGGCCGCGCATCGGCCACGAAGTAGTGGTCCTCTTCGAGGAAGGCGACCCTGACCAGCCGATCATCGTCGGCAGCGTGTACAACGCGGAAAATATGCCGTGGTTTCTCTTGCCGATTAATAGAAAACTCGCAGGTTTTAAGTCCGAAACCGTGCAGGGCTCAGCCAACAAAAACTACAACGGAATTATCTTCAACGATCAGCAGGGACAGGAGCATCTGGCGATTCACTCCGAGCGCAATCTGACGTTCAACTCGGAAAACGACAAGATGATTCACGGAGGCCGCCACAAAGGCGAGCGCGTGGGTGTTGCCAACGTCACGACAGTAGGCAAGCTGATCCCGGACGGAGGAGGAAGCGGCGGCGGCGGATTTGACGAGGGCAATCCGCTGCCGGAACCGCGGCCAACCGGGGTGCTTGGCCTCAACTCCGTGGTGACCTATGGGCAAAACCTGCAAGCCGTCTGTCCCATCAATCATCAGCTGGCTATCGGCAACAACCTGCAACTATGCATCAATCCCTTCGGCTTGGCCGCTGGGGTGGCCGGGATCCCTCTGCCGGGCCTGGTCGCTGCGGTCATGGGCGGCGGCATGGGCGGGAATATGCAGTTCACCATTGGTACGAGCGCAACATTTACGCTGGGGCAGGTTTTCGATATTTCCGTTGGCCCTCCAAAGATAGAGATTCACACCGGATATAAGGGCCACTTTCCAGTCACACTGCTGTGCGGGATTCTCGGCGGCGCCGCGATTGTCTTCGCGCTCACCTACGACCTGATCAAGCAACAGTACAATCCACCGTCGGCGAACGAGAACGACCCACAACTCGCCGCGGATCAGGCGAATGAGCAGCAGGGCGACAAGGATCGCGCCACGCTCATACTGGTTTTTCAATTGCTGGTGGATGCGCTACTGATCGCCATCCTCGGCGCGGAAAGTCTGGTGGACAAGGCGTCCTGGTTTGCGGATGACGCCATGAAAGAGATGTTCGCCTCGGAGGACAAACTCTTGCAGTTGTGGGGCGCCACGCAAGTGCCCGCGGATGCGCCGGATGGCGGCGGTTCGTGGTGGACGAATTGGGGAGACCTGACATTTGGAGCGATCGGGGCAGTGGGAGCAGTGGCGGCCGAGATCGCCGTGGACTCCGTTGATCAATAAAAGGGGGATCGAAACATGGATTCAGAGGTGTTGAAAATGGGAGGCGGTTCCGGCGGAGGAGATGACGATGGTCCGAATATCATCAAGACGGCGGATTGTGCTTACCAGATCGCGGCTAACCAGGTGGTCTTGCTGACAAGGCCCCCGACAGATCCAGGCGCGAAGCCGGTGCCGAACGTGATTACGATTCTCGCGGCGGGCAATACGGGAACCGACGGCAATGTGGATATGCGCGGAAGCAAGGGCGTGCGCATAACCACCGGGCCTCCGCTGCTGCCGCCTACCAAATCGGACTCCACGGACGGCGTCGAGATTATCGTTAGCGAAGACCAGAATGTAACCGTGCAACGCGGCCTTTTGCCTGGCGTGGATCAGAAGATATCCATGACGCCGGGCAACATTACCATCGATGGCGGCGTGGGCACGATCACGATCCAAAGTCTCACCGAGATTACGCTATCGGTGGCGGGCGGGTTGAGTTCGATCACGCTGACGCCGGCAGGAATCACCATCCAAGGCATTCTGGTACAGATCAACTAGCGTCAAGCGGAGGATTGCTTGGTGTCCAACTCGCCTCAAGCCAAAATCAAGGCTGCCACCGCCGCCGAGATCTGCGCAAACTTCGATCTCAAGAAGGAAGCGCGGCCTTTGCTGCTTGAAGGGATGAGCCCGCGCAAATTCCTTGAGGCTTTGGTGGCCAAGAAGCAATTTATCGCGGGCATCGATTTCCTGTCGCATGCTTTGCCGCCGCGAGAAGCCATCTGGTGGGGTTGTCTGTGCCTGCAGCATGCATGCGGGAACGAGCTTCAGGCAGCGGACAAAGAGGCATGCAAAGCGGCCGTGCGTTGGATACTGCAGCCGACAGAGGAAAACCGCGCGGCGGCAAGAACGCCCGCGGAAACGGCAGGGCCTGCTTCGGCGGCTGGACACCTGGCATTTGCCGCGCACCACACCGGGGGAAACATCGCGCCGGCCAAAGCACCGCCAGTAGCGCCCGGACCGTTCGCGCCGGCGAAGGCGGTAGCGAACGCCGTCAAGCTTGCCTCGACCAAGGCGGAACCCGCAAAGATTGCCGAAACACAGCGGCTGTTTCTAGGGCTGGGCATGGGAGTCAGCGAAGGCCGATACGATCCGGCGGAAGTCAGAAACCGAACGGCGGTCCAGTCATGAGTTGTCCGGAGGGCAACTAAATGGGTTTGCCTGCGGCGCGCGTAACTGACTTGCATGTCTGCCCCATGGTTACTGTTCTTGTGCCGCACGTGGGAGGGCCGATCCTTCCTCCGGGCTGCCCGACAGTGCTCATCGGCAAACTTCCCGCGGCGAGGATCTCCGACATGGCTACGTGCGTGGGTCCGCCTGACATCATCGTAATGGGTTCTTTTACTGTGCTGATTGGCGGCTTGCCGGCGGCAAGGAGTTTGGATACGACGGCCCACGGCGGAACGATCGTGATGGGTCTGCCGACGGTGCTTATTGGCCCATGACGAGTCCATCGGTTTACGAGGAAACTTTTTTATGAGCGAGACAGCAGCAACCATTCCCTACGAGAAGCAGTTTGACTTGCACGCCACGCGCACGTGCGGAGCGGCTTGCCTTAGCATGGTGTACAGGTCGCTGGGGCAGGAAATTCCGCAGAGCTTGATCTGGCCGCGGATCGCCAAGAAAAATGTGTATGGGAGTATCGCGTCGACCACGCACCTCATGGCCGCGGATGCGATATCCCGCGGGTTTACGGCCGTTGCGATGCAGGCTCGCGATCCGCTTAAGGCCTTAGGCATTTGCAAAGTTTCCGGCGTTCGCACCATTCTTAACCATCGTCTGCAGCCCGACTCGCCTGCAGGCCACTACACCGTATTTGTCGATATCGACGACACCGACGTGAAGTTGCACGATCCGTTCTTCGGTCCCTCCCGCAGGGTGAGGCATGACGTATTCCTCGATCTTTGGCAGCCGAGAATTCCCAAATCGGAGATCGTCGGAAACTTTCTGATCGGCGTGGCGGCGGAATCCACCGAAGCACCTGGCGCCTGCGAAGTGTGCCACGCGCGGTTTGTAAAGCGCATTCCATGTCCCCGGTGCAAGAATGCTGTGTCGCTGGAACCTGCCGCCCTTCTCGGCTGCATGAACAACACCTGCCCGGCCCGTCTCTGGAATTATGTGTGCTGCCCAACATGCGACTTGACATGGAACTTCACGGTCGATCCGCCAAAGTCCACGGCAGCACCGAGCGTAGCCGCGCCGGCTGCAGAGCTTTCCGTTCCTGTTGATCCTGCCGCGGCCACGCCACCAGAGCCTTCCGCTCCTTCGGCGGCTGATCCGCTGAACCTGAGCAAGCTTTTCGCGGAGGTCGACAAGTTTTGTAATCACATTCTCAGTTTGCCGGCCGCAGCAAATCATCCCGAAATCCAGCAGCAGCTCGCGTTCCTCACCGGCAGCAAAGAGAAATTGACTGCGGCCATGGCGCAAGAACTTGCGAAACGGAAGGTGCATCAAGATCAGATCGGCGCAATGGCGCAGGCGGCGAAAGAAAAACAGGACGCGCACCGCAAGAAGGTCGAGGAGATAAACAAGCCATGCCCGCCATTGGACGGAGACGCGCTGAGCCGAGCGCTAATGAAAAACCTGGGCATCACCAACTAGGCGCAGGGAACGGCGGCGCCATCAGCGAAACCGCGGCGAGCGAAATCGACTAGTCGAAGAGATCCGGCTGCTCGCGAGTGATGCGATCCCAAAGCGGCTGAAACTGGAACCAACCCACGAGTGGCATGCCAACCTGCGAGTGGGTCAACTTGGCGACTTCATGAGGAATTTTGCGCGGCTCGCCTGCGGCTTCGGCGAGCAATTGCGACTGGCAGGAACGGTCCATGGTGATAAACCACCAAGCCGCTTCGTCCACGGTCTGGCCGACGGTGAGCAAGCCGTGATTGCAGAGGATGGCGGCTTTTTTGTCAGCGAGCGTTTTGGCGATGCGGTCGCCTTCGTCGGTGCCGTAGACGACTCCGGTGTAATCATCGAAGACGACATGGTCTTCATAAAAGGCGCAGGCATCCTGAGTGAGCGGATCAAGCAGGCGGCCGAGCGAAGACCAGGTCTTGCCGTTGAGAGAATGGGCGTGGGCGGCGGCGATGACGTCGGGGCGGGCTTTGTGAATGCGCGAGTGGATCGCAAACGCGGCGGCGTTGACTTCGCGATCGCCTTCGACGACTTCACCCTGATCGTTGACGAGTAAAAGATCGGAGACACGAATCTGGCTGAAATGGATTCCGAAAGGGTTGACCCAGAAATGGTCGAGGCGTTCGGGGTCACGAGCAGTGATGTGCCCGGCGACACCTTCGTCGAAACCGCATTTCGAGAACAGGCGGAAAGCACCGGCGAGCCTTTCCTTGCGGTGGCGGCGCTCCTCGGCGGGCGTGGCAAACACCGGAGGGCGCGGGATTCGTTCCAAGCGAGTTTTAACCTGAGCCATAAAATCCTCCCTGTCGTGTTTGCCTACTATATCGGATTCCGGCCGAAAGTGAGGATGGTTTCGCAGGGAGCGGGGCCAGGGAGCGGCGGCGAAAGCGAGGGGCGACGATTCGCTTGACCGCCGGCGAGAGTGTTGGTTACTGTTTGCAAAGATTCCGGGTGGTCAGGCTACGACTTTATGGTTCCACGGGGACGTTTCGCCGCGCGCATTTTATCGGTTGTACTGGCTCTGAGCGGGCTGCTTCTTGACGCGCACGTCCTGAGTGCGCAGAGGCCCGGCGGAACCGGCGGTGCTCCAGTAGGACAACGGTCGGGGGCTCCTTCCACGATCATTTCGAATGACGTTCCCGTGGATGTGTTGGTCAGCGTGAGGGAACCCACAGGGATGCCGTTGGCTGGCCATGCGTTGGTGAAGCTTTCCTCGGAAAAAGGCGTGCACCTGACGGTTTCGACGAGGGACAACTCGACAGCCACGTTTCCACAAATGCAGGCGGGTGAGTACGAAATTGAAGTGAGCGCGTTAGGTTACAAGACCGCCACAGAACACGCCTCCGTCTTCACGGGAGGCACCACCTGCAATCTTTATATCTATCTGCACAACGAAAGCGAAGGAACGCCGGGAAGCAGGGCGCCGGGCGGGACGGTGATGACGCCGCGTCTGCAAGGAGAGATTGATAAGGGACTGGAAAAGATGCGCCGGCATCAATACGACGCGGCGCGCGCGCAATTCGAAAAGGCTGCAAAGATGGCGCCGGGCAATCCGGACATTCAGTACCTGCTCGGCATGGTGGAATACGCGCAGGAACATTTCGAAGCCGCGCGGACAAAATTTGAAGCGGCGCTTTCGATCAATCCTTCGCACGAGCGGTCGCTGCTTTCTCTAGGAGAACTTCAACTTCGAACGGGAGATGCGGCGGGGGCGACGCAGACTCTCGAGAAAGCATACCAGTTGAATGGCGCGGACTGGCGAACGCACTGGTTGCTCGCGAACGCGTATGACCAACAGAAGAATTATGAGAAGGCGCTGGCACACGCAACGCGTGCGGCCGAACTTGGAAAAGAGAATGGCGCGGCGGCATGGCTGCTTGCGGGACAAATCATGGTCCATCTGGGAAGGCGAGAGGAGGCGAGAAAGGCGTTCGAAACGGTGGTGCACAGTTTTCCAAATGATGCCGCCGTGGCCGGGGCGAAATCGCAGATCGCTGCGCTAGACAAAGCGGCACTTACGACGGTTTCGAATGTGGTTTCGACGCCACCTGCAGGGCCGCCCCCTCCGCCGCCGGCGCCGGTGGCAGTACGTCCGTGGGCGCCGCCGGATATTGACAGCAAGGAATATCCAGCAGTCAAGGATGTGGCGTGTTCGGAAAACGAAATTGTTTTGCGAACGCAGGCCAAGATGATGCACCAGCTGGGGAACTTCGAAAAATTTCTGGCCACCGAACACATCGAACATCAAGAAGTGGACGGCCACGGGATTCCGGGAGCCGTGCGGCAAAAGGATTTCAACTACCTGATATTCGTGGAGCATCCGCGGCCGGGGATGTCCTTTCTGGAAGAGAAACGCGATGGAGGGGATAACCTAGACTCCTTTCCGACCGCGTTGGCTACGCAAGGGCTGGCCGCTCTGGCGCTGAGCGTTTTTGACCCGAGCTATGACGGAGATTTGACGTACAAGTGCGAAGGGCTGGGAACGTGGCGCGGACAAGCGGTTTGGCGGCTGCGCTTCGAACAGAAGCAAGAGGTGAAGTCGCGGATTCGAATGTGGACGAACAGCCACGGCACGTACGCGATACCTTTGAAGGGCCGAGTATGGATTGGCGCGAGCAACTACGACGTGCTGCACATCGAAACAGATCTTCGCGAGGCGGTGAAGGAGATTGAGCTGACGCGGGATCATCTGCTGATTGATTATGGACCCGTGAAGTTCGAGAAGAGCGGGACGACGCTGTGGCTGCCGTGGGATGCGGAGATGTTCATGGAATTGCGCGGAAAGCGGTACCACCACACGCACACGCTGAGGAATTACATGCTGTTTTCGGTGGACTCCGCGGGTACGATCTCGCAGCCGAAGGAGCAGTGAAGAGTGAGTAGTGAGTAGACGAAGTGCGTAGTTGGGATTTAGGTGACAGGAATTGAGTGAAAAAGAAAACGCCCCCGAGATTGCGGGGGCGTTTTGCTGAGATAGCGTGTTGAGGCCAAAGCCGCAGCGAATTATTGCTGAGGGGGCTTGGTAGCTGGTGGAGGGGTGGCCGGTTTGGTAGCAGCCGGCTTGGTGGCTGCGGGAGCCGCAGTGCCGCCGGTCTTAACGGGATACTGCTGATCGTAAAGGCGAATGATGTCCTGAGTCACATCGATCTGGTTGGAAGCGTAGAGGATGGGGGAGTTCTGACCGGAGGTGTCCAGAACGACGCTGAAGCCGTTTTCGCGGGCGAAGCGGTCGAGAACGTCAACCATTTTGCGGCCGATGCGCTCGAGGACGTCTTGTTGGGCAGCGGTGGCGTCTTCCTGAAAATCGTTACGGCGGCGGTCGAGACGCTGAGTGAGCCGTTGACCCTCGGCGGTGAGGCGGGCTTCTTCTTCCTGGCTAAGCTTGCCCTGGCCAGCTTGCAGCTTTTGCTGAAGATCATTGATCTGCTTGGTCAATGCGTCGATTTCGGAGGAACGCGGGGCGAATTGGGATTGCAATTCGGCGGAGGCTTGTTTGCCCTCAGCCGTGCTGCCGATGGCCCCGCGAAGATTGATGATAGCAACGCCCTTGACGGGCGCGGCGGCGCCAGCCGCAGGGGCCGTTTGGGCCCAGGCTGCTGCCGTGCCGACCAGACATGCTGCGCACAAAGCAGCGGATCTCAGAACAATTCTCAAATTCACTTTATTCTCCTTGTTTTTGGGTGACCCCGATGAAATCGAGACCAACCGGAACCAATCTTGGATTGGCTTGAACCTGTTTCCGACTACCTGCGCCACGCGCGGGCACTACGTAAACCCCGAAGTATAGCTGAGCCACTCATCGCACTGCAATCAGAAAGCGAAAGGGGCTTTTGGGCGTTGGTCATTCCTGTATTCACCAAACGATTGGCGTCTCCCTAATTTGGCATCGGGAAAATGAGCAGCCGGTTGTTGGCCTGATCCACAACCACGGCAAGATTCGTGAATAGATCGATGGCAACGCCGAACTGACCAGAACCCGGGAGGCCAATGGTTTTGACGGTCTTCAGCGGACTCGAAGTTGTATCGACGAGGGAGGTGGTGCTGCCACCCAGGTTGGTGGTCAGAATCGCTCCTGTTTCCGGATTCAGCGCCAAGGCCGTCGGATTGATGCCGACGTTCACAGTGATGGCGCCGCCGGAATCGGGGTTATAGGAGGAGATCACGTTGCCGCCGCTGGAGCTGGCATAAAACACGCCGGGGTTTGCCGTGCCCGTCGAAACCGTGGGATCGAAAACGATCCCCGTGGACGGGGCGGTGACGCTTCCGGTGATTGCCGACGTGCTTAGCGACGGTGTGACAAGGCCGATGTCAACGACTTGCAAAGCCCCCTGTGGCGCGGAGCCGTTGACGAGTTGGAGCGAAGTGATGACAGCAATGCCTTGATTGTTCGTGCCGCGGTCCGGGTCGATAGCGACGGCCGTGGGTTGTTGGAAACCGCCGATGCTGACCGGAGCAAGCGTAGTTGGCGGAGGGCTTGCAGAGAGAGCGCCGAGGTTGATCTCAGTGATCGTGTTCGAACCCGTATTGGCGATAATGGCGGCACCGGTCTGGTCATTGATGGCTACGCCTGTGGGATTCGTCCCAGTGGAAACATCCGGGACGGCAAGGGAGCCCTTCACCAGATCCACGATCGAGGCTGTGCCAGCGGTGTTGTTGGCGACAACAGCGAGACCAAAAGGTTGGCTCACCGCTATCCCCTCGGGACCTGCGCCCACGGCAATGGTATTGAGAATCTTGCCGAAGTTGGGATTCTGGACCGTATTGCCGCCGACGATTGCGGTGGGGTTGATGTCAACCACCGAAATGTTGTTGCAGCCGGTGGTGGTGACGACGGCGACCGGGGAGAAGGGACCATTGACGAGCTGATCCGCGATGGCCACGGAACTTGGATGTTGCGTATTGGGAATAGCGGGGGCGCAAACGGGCGTCATATCGACAGCCTGAATGACGAAAAAGTCTGTAGCGTTGGATAGGACGCCGCTTCCGTTCACCGCCTCAAGAGCATAGCGATGCGGGAACGATAGGTTGGCGGCAGGAATGGTAACCGTGAGCTGACGGCTGCTTACAAATTGTACGTTACCGGCAGGGATAGCGGTGCCGTCCAAATGAACTTGGGTACCGGCGTCGAAGCCGGAGCCGAAGATCTGCACGCCACTCAAGTCTGTCGTCGACGTGAGCGTACCCTGAGGCACGGTGGCATTGGGGATGCCGCCGATGACTCCGATGCCGGGGTTGGGACTGGGCACCAGGATTTCGGATATCTCGACAGGCTTAAGCGCATTGCCCGAGGGACCTGGGGTTGGCCCGAGATTAAAGACCTGAATAACGCCAGTGCCGGACAGGACCACGAAAGCCTGGTTCGTGGGGGGATCAACGGCAAGCGCGCCCGAGAGAGTCAAAGAGTTGGTCGAGCCGTTTTGAACGGCGATCGTGGAATTCCCCTGCCCTGGATCACCTACATTGACCAGCGCATAGCGCCTTGCGGTCACAGGATCGGAAACGGAGAGCTGGTTTAGGCCAGGGTTGTAAGAAACGATGGCGTTCGAGTAAGGCTGCCACGCGATGTCGGAAGTGCCAAGCAACTCCGGACCATTGGAGCAGGTGGTCGTGTAGAACGTGCAGGTGGCGAAGAAGGAGATGGAACTGACGCTCTGGTCGAGTGCATTGAGCAAATTGATTTGCGGGCCATTGGAGCCTGTTGCGTTCGCATCGGCAAGGGCGGCGGTATTGGTGATGGGATTGATCGAGATGCCTTGCGTCGTCTGCGACAATCCGCCAAAGATCAAATTGGGCGAGCTATAAAAAACGTTTGCTCCTGTATTCCCGTTGCCGTCGGGAGTGAGAGTGACCGTACCGCTGGAAGTGGAATTCAGGATGTACGTGAAGCTCGTATCACTTACGGCGGCGACGTTGAAGACCCCGTTGAAGTCCGCTGTTGTGCTATTGCCCGCGGTTCCCGGCCCAGGAACTCCGTTGATCAGAACCGTGCCCGAATTGCCGGGCACCAGCCCATTCGATGTGGTCGTGGTAGCCGTCACGATGCCGGCGGCAAGAGTAAGCGAATTGATGATGGCCGAAGTGGAAGGTTTGGTGACATCAATCCCGCGCAAGGTACCCGAGCCTCCAGGCGTAACGAGTGCGAGATGACCGTGAGGCGCCATAGCAACATGGGGATAAGCGCCACTATTCAGGGTCACCTGAGCAAAAACACAAGGGCCAGGGTTCTTCAAGGCAGTCGTATCGTTTATGCACCCGAACGGCGGAGCGTTGCCGGTGTTCAAGTTCAGAAGGAAGCCGAGGTTTGCGGCCGACGAAGCGGAGGTCGAGGAATAGGCAACTATCGCCATGTTGGTATCAGGGTCCACGCCGATGGAGTAGGGAAAGGGAGAGGGCGAAGCCTGGCCTTGCAGTACATTGGAAATGTCCAGAGTGAATGGCGTACCGGGAGCTTGAACGGCAGCTCCGGGAATGGGTAACACGGTGACGGTTTGGTCCTGATAATTGACCACTGCCACGGTATGGTTGTTGCGGTTCACAGAGAGCCCGGTGGGGACCTTGCCTACAGTGACGGGAGTACCGACTGGCGTGAGGGTACCGCTCCCGATGTTGTAGAACTGCACGGTGCCGGCCTTCGTGGGGTCGGAGCCGACTTGGGCGACGGCTACAACGCCAAGAGTGGGATCGATATCGATGGCGCTGGGATTGGTGCCAGCGGGCACGGAAGCCGCCGCGGCCGTGGGCGGGTTTGTCTGATAGTTTGGAAAGACAGCCAGATCAGTGACCGCAGGATTGTTTTGAGGGGGAAGAGGCGGCGTGGTGCGAGCCGTAGAGAGTGAGTAAAGCCCCGGGCTGCCGGTGTTAATCGGACCGCTGGGGAACTGCACGCTCAGTTGCTTGGAATAGGACAACGGCTGGCCCTGGCCGTTGGTTTGCCCGGGAATCGTATTGCCTTGAAAAATTACGTTGGCTAGCTGGCCGCCGTTCCCAAAATATCCACCATCGATCGTCAAATCGATAGTTCCTGAAGCGACTCCTCCCTGAATGATGTCAGCCGGAGAAGAAAACACAGCGGTCGGACGCACCGGCAAAATGTTGTAAGTAAAGGTTCCAGCAGCAGTACATCCGGCGGGAAGTGGTGTGCCGATGCAAGTGGTGACGGGCTCGCCTGGATCGGTAACGGAAACAGTTACAGGACCTGCGTTTGCCAGGTTATTCGAGAACAGCCGGACGCGAGCGCCCGTGGAGGGTGGGTTCGTGACTGTGCCGGTCGGAATGGGGAACAGCACTTTGAGCTGGCCGGTCGCCGATGAGAGTGTGGTCTGGCCGTTGCCCGCATCCGTCAGAGTGACGAGAGAAGCTGAAGAGATGTTCGGGGCATTTAAATAGATGTCCCAATAGGCAGCGCCTTGAGGAGCGATCGTCGGACTGATACCGTTAAACGTAATGGGCCCACCGGCAGTGATGGTGATTGTGCCGATGGCGTAACGCGTGGGGTCTTCGACGGAAGTCGCGACGATGGTGAGGCTCGTCGGAGTCGTGCTGGCATTCGCCGGAACACTGGCGCTAGGCACGACAGTGGGAGCAGTGTAAACACCGTTGGCGTCGATCGAACCGCAACCCGTGGCGTTTCCCGTGACGGTGCAGGTGGCGAGACCCGCGTAAATATTGGGAGTCGTGGGGGTAGTAGAAGTGGGAGTGGTTTGCGTGAGGGACCAGGTCACACCTTGCGTTTTCAGGTCATTGGTGAGGACCGCGAAGAAAGGCTGCTTTTCGTTTGTGGGTACAGCAGCGGTGGTAGGAGTGAGAGAAACGGTGATGCCGGAATCGATAAAGAGGTTGATGGTGCCGGTGCCGTGCTTACTGGAGTCGGCGACGGCTTGGACAGTGATGATAATGGTCAGCAGGGGAAACTTAGTTGGGTCCGGGAGAATCGACGGGGCCGTGAACGTCGCAGAGCCAGTGGTCTGCTCGTTGGAGAGAGTGCCAAAAGAATTGTCCTTCGGGCACGCTATGGCGGTAGCCGTGGTCGGTGTGCCGGAAGAATTGGTGGTGGTGGTAGTGTAGGTGCAGCCCACCCAGGTGACATTCGTGTTGGTCGGACCGACAACGGCCGCAGTAAGGTTCGTTGACTGGCCCAAAATGAGGGTGTCGCCAACAGACGACTGGACCGACACGGTGGTGACGGTGGCGCCGTTACTGCTGCTACTGCATCCGCTGAGGAGCAAGCAGGGCGCCAGCGCTGCCAGCGTCAAGTAACTCGAAATCTTCCACAACTTCATTTCTCATGCCTCCCCAAGTTCACACGCGGCGCCGATTTTGCGCCCGCGAGGGTCTAATTTTATGCTCAGAGACGAATGCCATTTCTGCGCCGCTATGAGCGGCTAAAAAGTTTTTCCCACCGTAAAGCGAAACGTCGTTTTTGGTTCGAAATAATTCAAACGCCCCGGATTGTTCAAAAACGCCAGCTGCGGAACGATCTCGGTCTCCCAAATATTCGGGGTTTGTTTGTCCAGCGTCGTGCGCCAACTATCCAGGGTGCTCTGGTTGACGAAAGGATTAGGGGCGGCAATCTGCGAATACAATCTGTTCAGGTTATACGCGTAATAGATGCGGAAGGGCGCCTGAACGATGGGAAGATTGACGCCAAATTCGATGCCGACGGAATCTCTGAGCTTGAAGTTCGTTCCCGGATAAATGCCGAGAGTCTTGGTTAAGGGAGCCGACGGAAAGACCGAGGTGATATTTTCGATACCGGTTGGATCCAAGTGCAAGGCACTGGTTTTAAGAATTCCGTCCGTTCCGACATCGCCGAAGAGAGACATGGTGACCGGGCCGGCAATGGGGATGCGGTATTCGATGTTGCCGGAATATTGAATGTCGCCGCCGGGCAGTGTCGCGGTATACACCAATACAGGCAGAGTGAAAGATCGAAGCGCTCCAGCAGAATTAGGATCGTGATAGGAGAGCGTTTGCGCGGTCACCGTGGGAATGAAAACAACTGGGGATATGGAGCGTATGTCAAAGCCGCGAATATCGTTTTCGCCGCCCATATAGTAGCGGCTGAAGGGAGGTACTTCGCCGCCGCCCCATCCAGAGATGTAGGCGGTGCTGAAATGCAGGCCGATGGCGTTGCGGCGCTTGTTGATGGGATGGAAATATTTAATGTCAAAGACGTTGCTGATGGTTTTTACGTTGCCTCCGAGACCGGTGAAGGTCGCGGAATAGTAGATGCTTTTGCCCTTTGTGGCGTTGATGGGATTGTCGATGGTGTTGTAGGAGACCGAGGGCGTTATGGCGCTGGAAACGATGCCGTTGAGGGCGCTTGGGCCGGCGATGGCGCGGAATTGCAACTGCTCAAATAACAATGTGGAAGCGGCATTAAAGGCAGTGATGTTTGTGCGAGTCAGGCCATAGGAAAGACCGAACCTGGCGAACGAAAAACGCTTGGCGGGGTAACTGGCAAAGGTCGTAAAGCCGGTGCTGTTCTGATCGTAATCCTGGATGTATTGCGGATTGACACTGACTTGCTGGCCGGTGAGCAAGGCTTCCTGCTGGGCCTGGTTGAAATTGTACTTGCTCGAAAAAACCGTGAAACCGGTGGAGATGGGACGATCGAAGAGATAGGGTTCCGTAAAGCCAAATTGCAAGGTGCGCTGGTAGGAACCGAATTGAGCCGAGAGAGTGAGAGTCTCACCCAATCCCAGGAAGTTGTTGGTCTGATAAGTGAGACCGATGAAGGCGCCGGCCAGACCGCTGACGCCGCCTTGCAAACCGATGGACTGTTTGCCCTTTTCTTTGAGCTTTAGATTGATGTCGACGGTGCCGTCTTTGGTGTTTTTCTGGAGTTCAACCGACTTGTCCGCTTCGATCTTGTCGAAATAGTTGAGCTGGTTGAGGCGCAAAATGCTGATGTCCCAGTAGCGCTTGTTGAAGAGCTGGCCTTCGTCGATAAGCAACTCGCGGCGAATGACTTTGTCGCGGGTGGTGGTGTTACCGCTGAAGTTGATGCGGCGAACATAGTATTGCTTTTGCTCATCGAAGTGCAGGGTCAGATTGATTTTCTTGGCGGCATCGTCAATGTCAAAATCGGGCTCGGCGGTGAAATCGATAAAACCGTATTGGCCGTAAGCATCTGTATAGTTCTTCAGAGCCTTGCGGAGCTTGTCGACGTTGAGGATATCGCCCTCTTTCATGGGGAACAGCGCCTTAAGAGGCTCCACTTTGAGCGACAGTGCTTTGTCCGGATCGGAACTGACGATTTTGAGGGTGCCCATGTGATACTGCTCGCCCTCTTCGATCTTGATGGTGATGTTTACCGCTTTTCCGACGTGGGGCTTGAGGCCGGGGACAGGAACACCCTTGTGGTCAACGTCGACGTTCTGCAAAACCGGGCCATTGGGAGCGACCACCACGCGGAAATAACCGTTGTCCTGGTAGAGTCCACGGACGCCGACCTCCAAGTCCTCGTTCAGTTTTTCGCGGTCGTAGGTCTTGCTCAAAACGGGGATGTCCCAGAAATAAAGCGGGATTCCGTAGGGACGATCGTGTTTCATGGCGCGGATCAGCTTGCGGTCGCTGAAAGCGTGATTGCCAACAAACTTAATCGTGCCGACCTTGACCTTGGGGCCCTCATCAATTTTGAAGACGAGGATAACGGCATTGCTCGAGGCGATGCGTTCGTATTCCGGGGTAACTTTGGCGAATTGGCGGCCGTGCTCGCCGAGCAATTCCTTCAGAACTACTTCGGCCTTCTTGATTTTCGTGGGGTCAAAGGGGCTTTCCACGGAAAGACCGACTTTGCGCTCCTTGAAGCGGTCAAGAATGTCGGATTCGGAAATCGAGTGGATGCCGTCGTAGCGGATGCGGCGGATTTGCGGGCGCTCTTTCACGTCGAAAATGATGATTTTGCCGTCGGCGCGGTCCGGGGAATCTTCGACGCGCAACTTTACGTCCTCGAAGAACTGCGTGTTCCAGAGCGCCTGAAAATCCCTGCGAAGCGTCTCTTCGTTGTAAGGGTCGCCTTCGCGGCTGAAGATGCGGGCCTTAAGGGTGTCGCCGCGGATTCTGCGGTTGCCGTAAAATTCGATGCGCTCGATCACGCCTTGCGGCTGGGGGTTGGCGGCTTGCTGCGCGGCCTGAGGCTGAGAGGCCGTGGAAGGAGAATCTGCTTCCGGCAAATTAGAGGATGTAGAAAACGATGGCGTGTCCGCGGATGCAGACGAGCCGGCGAGGAGATTTTTCCGCGTTGTTGCTGGTGAACTTGACGCGAGAAGCAAAAAGAAGGCCGCGACCCAAGTACGCCGTAACGCCAGAACTCCAAACGGCAAACAGACTTTCCTATAAGCGGCCATTGAGGTCATCAAGGCCGCGCCCCCAAAACACAATTTGTTATTCTCCCGCCGGACCCGGTGTGGGCCGGTCGTTCGTTGACCTCGACGATCGAGGTCTCCCGTGCGTTGTGTCAGATTCGCTAGTGGATAACCGGGGTTGCCTCGACCACAGGACGGAAAGCCAAGGCCTCGCCTGCGACGTAAATTTGCAATGTCGCCGGCCTCTGGATTCCTCCCTGGATGAGCGCCTCCGAGAGCGGGTCTTCCACGTACTTCTGAAGAGCCCTACGCAGCGGCCGTGCCCCATAGTTACGGTCCGCACACGTTTTCTCGAGGACCCACTGGCGTGCTTCCGGCGACAGCACCACCTGCACCTGGCGGTGAATCAGCGTGTCGTTCAGCTGGCCCACCAGCAAATCGATGATGCGGAGCAAGTCCTCGTCGCCGAGCGCATTGAAAATGATGACCTCGTCCAAGCCGGTTGAGAAACTCCGGATTGAACGCCTTCTTGACTTCGTTCATCACCATTTCTTCGACGGATTTCTGGCTAGCTTCATCGGCGCCCGACTGGAATCCGATGGAAGTGCGCCTCTGCAAGTGCCGCGCGCCCAGATTGGAAGTCATGATGATGATGGTGTTGCGAAAATCCACGGTGTTGCCGAGACCATCCGTCAATTGCCCGTCTTCGAACACCTGCAGCAATATGTTGAACACGTCCGGATGGGCCTTTTCGATTTCATCCAGGAGGATGACCGAGTAAGGCGTCCGGCGGACGCTCTCTGTCAACTGCCCGCCTTCTTCGTAGCCCACATACCCCGGAGGCGCGCCGATGAGCTTCGAGACGGAGTGTTTTTCCATGAACTCCGACATATCAAAGCGTACCAACGACTTCTCCGAACCGAACAAGAATTCCGCGAGACGGCGGGCGACTTCGGTCTTGCCAACGCCCGTAGGCCCCAGGAAGAAGAAGCAACCAACCGGGCGCAGAGGGGATTTGAGGCCTGCGCGGCTGCGGCGAATGGCGCGTGCCAGAGCGACGATAGCTTTGTCCTGGCTGATGACGCGCTTGTGAAGCTCCGGCTCGATACGGAGGAGCTTCTGCTGCTCGTCTTCTTTAATGGAGGTGACGCCGATGCCGGTCCAACGGGAGACGACTTCTTCGATATCCTCACGGGAGACGATGCCCGTGGAGGCGTCGTCGAGCTTGTAGCGCTCGCGGAGCGTGCGCAGGTTTTCTTTTTCCTTGCGCTCTTCCTCGGAATAAAAACGCGCTTTCTCGAATTCGTGATTGGCGATGGCTGTTTCCATACGGTGGGTGATGAACTTCACACGCTTCTGGACTTCGCCGACTTCTTCGGGAACCGTAGCCTGGCGCAGCTTGACGCGGGCGCCGGCTTCGTCAATCAGGTCAATGGCCTTGTCGGGAAGGAAACGGTCGGGAATGTAGCGGTTCGAAAGATAGACGGAATAGCGTAGCGCTTCATCCGTGTAGCTGACAGCGTGAAACTTTTCGTAGCGTTCGCGCACGCCCTGAATCACCTGAACGGCTTCTTCCTCATTAGGAGCGGGAACTTTTACGGCCTGGAAGCGGCGCTCGAGCGAGCGGTCTTTTTCTACGGATTTGCGGTATTCGCCGGGAGTTGTCGCGCCAATGCACTGAATCTCGCCGCGAGAAAGAGCCGGCTTCAAGATGTTGGCCGCGTCGAGTGAGCCTTCCGCGGAGCCTGCGCCTACCAAGGTGTGCAATTCATCGATGAAGACGATGGAGTTCTGGCTCTCCATCAATTCTTTCATGATGGTCTTGAGCCGCTCCTCAAATTGGCCGCGGTATTTTGTGCCAGCGACGATCAGGGAAAGGTCCAAAGAGAGGATGCGCTTGTCGGCGAGGAAAGGTGGAACGTCGCCATCAGAGATGCGCTGGGCGAGCCCTTCGACGATGGCTGTTTTGCCCACGCCAGGCTCGCCGATAAGAACGGGATTGTTTTTTGTCCGGCGGCAGAGAATCTGGATGACTCGCTCGACTTCCCCTTCGCGCCCGACGAGAGGGTCCAGTGAGCCTTCGCCAGCAGCCTGAGTGAGGTCACGGCTGAATTCCGCCAGCAGCGAAGTTTCCTTCGGCCGAGCCGCAGTCGTTTTCTCTCCCGAGGTGCGCGCCAATTCCTCGCGCAAAGTCGAGAGGCGAAGTCCGCGCTCCATCAAGATCTCGGCGCCAAAGCACTTTTCTTCGCGCAGGATTCCGAGCAACAAGTGCTCCGTCCCCACGTGCTTGTGCCCGAGCCGTTCGGCTTCTTCCGCCGACATGTTCAGGATGCGCTTGCACTCCGCGCTAAGCGGGACTTCGACGGAGGTCGAGATGCGCTCGCGAATGGTGATGCGCGCCTCGATCTCTTTGCGAATCGATTCGATCGAACCTTGCTGCCGCAAGAAACGGTTTGCCAGCGCCTTGTCCTCGCGCATCAATCCGAGCAGCAAATGCTCGGTCTCGATGTACGGGCTGCCGTACTGGCTGGCTTCGTATCGTGCGAAAAATATGACTCGTCGCGCTTTTTCTGTGTAGCGTTCAAACACGTTAGCTCGCTTCTCCCCCGGGGGCCTCGCTCGCTGAGGCCGCAGCCCCGCGAGTTTGCAGAACGCCATGTTCAAGTCCGAGTATCCGGTCGCATCGCGCAGCGAGCGCAAGGTTGTGCGTCGCAATAAGCGACGTCAATCCGTGCGTGCGGTGCAGCCGTTCCAGTAGCTCGAACACGGCCCAAGCATTCTGCTCGTCCAAATCTCCGGTAGGTTCATCTGCCAGCAGCACGCTTGGCCCAGTGACGAGCGCCCGGGCTATTGCGACGCGCTGCTGTTCCCCTCCGGAGAGTTCCCCTGCACGGTGATCAACCCGGTTTTCCAGGCCAACCTCCGCTAACCACTTCCGCGCCATCCCCAGCGCCGAAGTGAAATCCTCGCCGCGCAGCAAGAGCGGCATGGCTACATTCTCTGCAGCCGTAAAATCGGGCAACAACTGATGACGTTGCCAGAGAAAACCCACCGCGCGGTTTCGAAACTCCGCAAGCGCAATGTCATCATTCGTTTCAATGGGTTTATTTGCGAAGTATACTGTACCGCTCGTTGGCGTGTCTAGCGCGGCCAGCAAATGCAAGAGAGTGCTTTTGCCCGCTCCGGATGGAGCAACGATGGCGACCATCTCGCCTTGCCGCAAACTCAAGTTCGCGTCGGACAAAACCGCCAGACTTTTCTCGCCGCTGCCGTAAACTTTCTTCAGACTTCGCGCTTCCATGACGACACAAGCACTGCCCGGGGCGCTCGCCGCGCTCGTGCGCACTGCCTGGCTCGCGTTGTCCGCTTGTTGGGTCATTCTTCGCTCAAGCCCGATCCTCTTTGGCCCTTTAGATGCAAGCTGCCCCTCTTTACTTAGATGCTACTCTTGCCGCCAAAGTGTCCCCCAGCCAAGGCCCAGTTTCGCCGGAGAATTGCCCAAGAGTTTCCCATTTCCGCCAAACGCGTGCCCGTCACAAATTGGCACCGCAAACACTCCGATTAGCACACTCTTAAGCTGTTTTTTTTCAATAGCTTGTAACGGGCTTGCACTCTTCGGAGTGGCGATGGTAGCACCCCCATCTAGCCCGCTTGCCTCTCTACACTTATACGAGCAAACCACGCGCCAAAACCCCTCCCCCCGAGTCTTTGCATGCAATCCTCTTGGCCGTGAGGCTATTCATAGCGGAGAATCTCCACCGGTAGTAGCCGAGCCGCTGCCCGGGCCGGCAGAATCGTTGCTCCAATCGAAATGCCCATAGCCGCCAGTGTGATCCACACACCATCGAATGCACTGGGATGAAAGGGAACATAAGAAACCGCATAGATTTGTGGGTCGAGCGGAATCAAATGGTAGGTTCCGGCTATCAAGGCAAAGGCATAACCAACGCAGAGACCGATCACCGTTCCAGTAAATCCGATGGCGATTCCCTGCCACAAGAAAATTTTCCGAATCTGCTCGCGGCGCGTCCCCATGGACATCAAGACGGCGATATCGCGGGCCTTGTCCGTCACCATCATCGAAAGCACTACGAGAATATTCAATCCCGCAACAAATGTAATCAGTCCAATGAAAATCGCAGTGACGAGTTTTTCCAGGCGCAGCGCACGAAAGAGCGCGAAGTTTTGCTCTATCCAGGTCGTCGCCAAAAAATCTTTTCCCGCCATCTGTTCCGCCTGCCGCGCAAGCTCTACGGCGCGGTCCGGATTGTCGAGCCGGAATTCCAGAACATTCACGACGTTGCTTGCTCCGCCTAGCGACTGGGCGGCGCCCATCGTCAAGAAGCACCAGTTTTTGTCGTAATCGTAAAAACCGGAATCAAACACACCTGCGACGCGAAAACGACGCGTTCGCGGGATCAAGCCAAACGGCGTTAACCGCCCTTGTGGACTGGTGAGAGTCACATAGTCGCCGGGAGCCATTTTCCACTCATCCGCCAGTTGCTTGCCCACCATCAATGCCTCGATGCCGTCCGCGTCCGGCGCAAGATCAAGGCTTCCCGCGACAATTCGTTGAAGCGCTTCGTCTCCGCGCCGCTCGCGCTCCAACTCGACGCCCTTCGCAACAACGCCAAGCGCCTCGCCTCCGAACGACAAAAGCACCGTTTGATAAGTCGCGGGAGTGACGGAACGCACTCCCGGAATTGTGGCAAGCTTCGCCGCCAGCGTTTCGTAGTCGTGGATCACAGAGCCAGGGCGTGTCAGCGAAATATGCGCCGTAACTCCCAGTAAACGATCCCGCAAAGTTTCCCGGAACCCGGTGTTCATCGACAACGCGATCACCAGTGTGGCCACACCAGCCGCCACTCCGAGAATCGAGAAAAGCGTTACCAGCCGCAGCACCGCCGGCCGGTAAGGCGAGCGCAAATACCGCCGGGCCACGAACCATTCAAATCGCATGGGTAGGTCGCATTAGAGAAAGGATACTTTAGGCGCCGCCCGCTCCGGTAGCGGAGTTTGCCTCTGGCCGCAGAAGCGGGAAAAGGATCACGTCTCGAATAGACGGTGAGTCGGTCAGTAGCATCGTAAGCCGGTCAATGCCGATGCCCTCCCCGGCAGTCGGCGGCATGGCGTAGCAGAGAGCGCGGATGTAGTCCACGTCGAGCTGCTTTGGAGCTTCTTCCCCGCCCTGCGCGATTTGCGCGAGGAAGCGGCGCTCTTGCTCGGCGGGATCATTCAGCTCCGAGAAGCCGTTGGCCACTTCCATCCCCGCCACGTAAATTTCGAACCGCTCCGTCAAGGACGGATCTTCCGGCTTCTGCTTCGACAGCGGAGAAATGTCAGTTGGAAAATCATAAAGAATTGTGGGCTGGACCAGTTTGTCTTCCGCCATCGTTTCAAAAAGCAATCCCGTCCACTCGCCGTCCTTTAAGACGCCCTTCGAGGCCGCATAGGGCGCGCCTGCCGTTTTTGCCCAAGAGTTATATCGCTCGACGGCTGCGCGTGGTCCACCTGGCCCTGCCAGTTCCGCTTCCGTCGGCACGCTCCCTGCACCAGAAGGCCAGTACTTCACGATCGCTTCGCGCATCGAGAGCCGCAGCATCTTCGAAAAATCCAGCTCGTGCTCGCCGTACTTCACAAGCGTTGATCCGGTGATGCTCATGGCCAGCAGCGAGAACAGCTCCTCGTTCAGTTCCATCAAATCGCGGTAGTTGCTATATGCCTCATAGAATTCGAGCATCGTGAATTCCGGGTTGTGCTGCGTCGAGATGCCCTCATTGCGGAAGTTCCGGTTTATTTCGTAGACGCGGTCAAAACCGCCAACGGTCAATCGCTTGAGGTACAACTCCGGCGCGATGCGCAGATATAGATCGATATCTAGCGTATTGTGGTGCGTGACGAACGGCCGCGCCGCGGCGCCTCCCGGTATGGGATGCATCATCGGCGTCTCAACCTCTATATATCCCCGCGCATCGAAAAACCGGCGCAACTCCTGAATAATCTTCGCCCTTGCCACAAACACCTGCCGCGAATTCTCGTTGGCAATCAGGTCCAGATAGCGCTGCCGATAGCGCAGCTCCACGTCGGTCAACCCATGCCACTTTTCCGGAAGCGGCAGCAAGGCCTTGGCGAGAAAGGTCAGCTCCTCTACCCAAATCGAGAGTTCATTCGTCTTGGTGCGGAAGAGATGGCCGCGCACACCAATCAAATCCCCAAGATCCAGCAACTGAAATAGCGTAAACCCGCGTTCGCCAACAACATCTTTCTTTACATAGATTTGTATGCGCTTGCCGGAGCCCTGAAGATGCGCGAAGCCGGCCTTGCCCATCAGTCGAAGGGAAACAAGCCGCCCCGCCACGCGAACTTCATGCTTATCAGCCTCGAGTTCCGCAGCCGTTTTCGTTCCATAGTTTTCCACCAGGGCCGCGGGCGTCGCCGTCCAGCGAAACTCCCGCGGAAATGCCTCACACCCAAGGGCTTGAATCTGTTCAAGTTTCTTTTGCCGCTGCTCAAACTGGTCGCGAGGTTCAAATTGCAAGGCGGATCCTTTCAGCACAATCACAGGCGAGTATAGCGGTCGCTCCACATCTGGAGCAACAGCACGAGGTCTCAGACCACTTTTTCCTGTTGTTCAACCTCGATTCTTCGGAACTCGCATCCGCAAAAAATCGTTCTCTCGGAGATAGAATTTGTTATACTCCCGGTGCAGTTCCCCCGGGAGATCCTTGTGAGAGACCGTGAGCGCCCCCCCTCAGCCCGCGGCATGACTGTGAAAGACGACTGGCGAGCTTGGTTGCCGGAAAAAAAAGACAGAGTATTCCGCGCGTATGTCCGCCAATTGGAAATCTCCTACAATATGTTGAGCGTTTCTTTGGATGAGGCGCTGGCGCTGCGGCATGGTGGGCGCTTTGCAAAAGCGAGCCTTGCCGTTTGCGTGACGCCTGATCTATGTAGTCGGTTCGCGCACCCTCTGGTCGCTCTTCTTTGGTCTCTAAGCGAGCACGCCAAACACCACGGCACGGTTCCCAACGCGGCTCCCCTCGATCCTGCTAATTTCCAGGGAGCTCGTGGGCAGAAGGCGGCACATCGCAATAGCTTGTGGTGCCGCGTCTTGCTCAGCGAACGCTCCCAGTTCCTTTACAAGATCAGCACTCTCGGTGAGATGGTCGATGACCTCAATCTTGATTTTTGCGCCGCATCCAACGACATTGCCAACAGCAACTCGCTGGATTGTGACGCCGAATGGCGAGCAGTAGACGCCGCCCACTACGACCTGAATACCTGCCTGCGGGAAGCCATCGTCCTGTTGAAATCCTTTCTTATGGCTCTCCCGGATGGCGAGTTAGGGGCCTTCGAGACGACTGTCTGTACTCAAATGGGAGTCTCCAAACCCAAGAAGCTACCCCTCAGCCAGCGCTTCCTGCGCCATAGACGTGTTGTCCCCATTGGGGGAGAATAAACTGTCCAGCCTGACGGCCGGTCACCGGGCTTAGTAAGCCTGGGAATAAGAAGGTGTCCCCGATTGTCTGTTTAGGGACAGCCTGTTTTTGCGAGTACAACTCAAGGAGGGATTCGGTGCATCCGAAACGTTGGATGCGCCGCAATTGGATCGTTGGCCCGGAACCGACCAAGCGAGCCCAGTGTGTCGACAGCTCTTCAGACGCCTCATAGGGTGAATGCGTCTCAGTCCCCTAAGTCGGCGACTGAAGCGGAGGCTATCCGTCTGGCCCAGGCCGGAGATGCTGTGGCTTTTGAGCATTTGTACCAGCTTCATAGCCGCAGGGTTTACGCCTTGTGCCTCCGGATGGTGGGAAATCCGTCCGACGCGGAAGACCTGATGCAGGAAGCGTTCCTTCAGCTCTTTCGAAAGATCGGAACTTTCCGGGGCGAGTCGGCCTTCTCTACCTGGCTTCACAGGATGACGGTCAACGTGGTCCTGATGCGGCTGCGCAAGAAGACGCTCCCTGCGGCCTCTCTGGAAGAAACGACGGAACCCGATGAAGAGACTGGCGGTCCAAGAAAAGATATCGGAGCGCCGGATTTGCGGCTCAGCGGGGCAGTGGACCGGGTCAACCTGGAACGCTCGATTGAAAAGCTGCCGCCCGGCTACCGAACGGTTTTTGTGCTTCACGATGTACAGGGATTCGAACACAACGAGATTGCAGGCATCATGGGATGTTCGGTAGGCAATTCAAAGTCGCAGTTGCATAAAGCAAGGACGCGTCTGCGAGAGCTGCTTCAGGAGGATTTACGTGATCAGGCTCGAACGGAACGTCATGCTGCAAAAACGCAAGCCGGTCTCAGCGATTGAGCTAGAATGTAGCCAACCGTCTGGGCCGGGGAAGCGTCTTATTAGGCAAAGTGTTAGTCGAGCGGGAAGGCTACCCAGGTCCTTTTAGCCGCGGAGCGAAGTGCCATGCAGTGCAAAGACGTAGAACTTGTTCTGGAACAGGAAGGGATCGAACCTCTTCCTGAGGAAGCTCGCGCGCACCTGGCCGGATGCCGCGATTGCCGCAATTACATCTCTGATCTAACCAGCCTCGTCGACGCTGCGAACAAGTTGCCTTCGGAAATCACTCCTCCGGATCGCGTTTGGATTTCACTCCGCGCCCAGCTAGAAGAAGAAGGCCTCATCCGCACTCCCGCAGACGTCATTCCAGCCGAACCCGCTACCTGGTGGCAGTCGATCCATGCATTCTTTAGCAACCGCGTTCTGGCCACGGCCATGGTTGGCATTGTCCTTGCGGCCGCCATCGTTTTCCAGATTCGGATCGATAGATCCGCGCGAGTCGCGCCTCCGTTGCAAACCGTTAAAACCGGAGCCGCACTCCCTGTCGAGAAAACGCCCGCCACGGAGGCGGTTGTCCCGCAAACAACAGGCGATGAGTTCGGCCGTACGGCGCGAGACTTGAATGATCAGGAGCCTGTCGCCACCGGCATGATTCTATCGAGCGCTTCCCCGGTGGACGCTTCCTTGCGTGACAATCTGAAGAAAGTGAACGAATTTATTGCTGAGTGCGAGCGTCACCTCAAGGAACAGCCGCAGGATGAATTGACGCGGGAATACCTCTCTGCCGCTTATCAGCAAAAAGCAGAATTACTGTCCGCGATGATTGAGCGCGGAAGGAGCATAAACTAACATGTGCCTTCGAATGACTGAGATCACCCCGGCCCGTCCGGGCACTTGGACAAAGCGCAGCCTGCTGCCCGTTCTGGGAGCTGGGCTATTGCTCTGGGGCGCGGCGCCCACTCGCGCTGCGGGCACGGGGCAAACCGTTGAAAAGCAATTCAAAATTACTGGACGTCCTGTCGTCGTGATTCATAACGTGGCCAACGGCCGCATCGAGGTCAAGTCCTGGAAGAATTCGGAAGTAGACGTTGTCGGCACGCAGTCTTCCAACAAAATTGGCTTTGAAATTGAGCAAGTGGGAGATCGCATCGACGTTACCGCCAGCGTCCTGGACCCTAACGCGCAGCCGTTGGATCTTCAAGCGAATCTGCAACTTACCGTCCCGGAAGAAACTGAACTTCAGCTAAAAACCGAAACTGGTCTCATCTACGTCGAGCAGGTCATGGGCGACATGAAGCTCGAAAGCTATGCCGGTGACGTTCATCTCAAGGAAGTTTCGGGTTACATCATCGTCAAGACGACTAGCGGCTCGCTGGTATGCACGCAGTGCGCAGGCAAGCTCGATTTCAGCTCCATCGGCGGCAACGCGCAGATTCTTCAGCCGCAGCTGAACAACGTCAACCTGATGACCACCACGGGAAATATTCTTTTCGATGGGGACTTCGTTCGCACCGGCCTTTATTCCATGAAGAGCGGCAAAGGCCTGGTAGAGGTGCACTTTTCCAGCACCGATTCTTTCGACTTGAAGGCTCAGACCGCCACCGGCACTGTCGATAATCAGGCCTCAGCGTTTCTCAAGCCTGACTCTCATGGTGTGAAGCACAATATTTCCAAGTACACTCACGGACTGTTTGGCACCATCGGCATGGGCCTCGCGAAAGTCGAACTCTCCTCCTACAGTGGTACAATCCGCATCATGAGGCGCGATTAATTTCCGCGCTTAGGATGAATCGGCCCTCGGTGGCCTCGCTTTACACAGAACCGTGACTCAACCGCTTCCTTTGCGCGGCACTTCCGCCCGCACCCAGGTTATTTGTCTCGCCGGATTCATGGGTTCCGGCAAGACCACCGTTGGCACGCTTCTCGCGCGTCAGCTCGCGTGGCGATTTGTCGATTTGGATGAGCGCATCGAGCAATCTGCTGGGCTTGCCATTCCGGAGATTTTCGAGCGCCTCGGCGAACCGGCTTTTCGCCAGATTGAAGCCGATCAATTGCGTGCCGCTCTCGGCCGCGCTTCCGAATTGAAAGAGGCCACGGTCCTCGCGCTAGGCGGCGGAACCTACGCTCAGCCGGGCTGCCCGGAATTCCTTCGCAATGCGGGAGTGCCGGTACTTTGGCTTGATTCGCCCATCGAGCTTCTACTCTCTCGTTGCATGACCATGACTGGGCGTCCACTGTTTCGCGATGAGGCCAGCTTTCGCGCTCTTCATGCCCAGCGTGTTCCCTCTTATCAACTCGCTGACTTCCGCATGGATAGCTCCGGCGATCCCACCCAAGTCGTCGCCGAAATTCTCCGACGTGGCATTGTTTTGGCAGGTGGCAGCGAAGCACATCTCTTCGTCGAAAAACCAAATTCCTGATTGGTCTTCGTTAGAATAGTCCTCGGAGATTTTCTCTCCACAAATTTTGTGTCGCGTTTCGCAGTCCGCTGCGAAGGGGGATTCCATGGCAAGGAAAATTTCCGGCGCTTGGCCCAGTTTCGCTCTCTCCCTCGGCGTGGCTCTGATCCTTGCGTTTGCTGTCGCCGGCGTCGCTGACCAAAAAAAGAATGCCTCTCTGCCCGGCTCGTCAGTCTTCGCCCAAGACAACGGCAAACTCACCATCAAGCTCGACGGCCAAACCGTGGGGCATGAAGAGTTCGAAATCACGCCCTCCGGAGGCGGCTGGCTCGCCAAAGGCAACGCCGAGATCAAGCCCGCCAATGGCTCCTCCAGCAAAATATCCGGCTCGTTAACGCTGCAGCCCGATGGCGCTCCCATCAGCTACGAGTGGACCTCCCAAGCAGAAAAAACCAACAGCGCCCGCTTCCTCTTCACCAATGGCCTGGCGAAAATGACTCTGCAAATGCAGGGAGCCCACCCCTTCGATCAGACCTTCACCTTCGACACGCCGCTCATCGCCGTCCTCGACAACAATCTCTATCATCAGTACGCCGTCCTCGCCCGCCTCTACAACTGGTCCAAGCGCGGCCCGCAAACTTTCAGCGTTCTCATCCCGCAAGAACTCATGCCTGGCACCGTCACCGCCGAAGCCACTGGCTCCGCCACCATCGACGGAAAATCCTACGAAGGCTTTCGCGTCACCACCTCCGACCTCGAAGTCGATCTCTATCTCGACTCCGCCCACCGCATGATGCGCCTCGAAGTCCCCGCCGCCAAAGTCTCCGTCATCCGCGACTAGGACAGGAGCACCAATTTGCATTCGCGATGGCGAAAGATCGTTCGGAGGCATACCGGTCTCGCTTCCCGCTCTGACCCTATGGTCAGCCAATCTGGCTGCGGCTCATTGCTTCTTCGCCGATTTCCATAACGAATCCTCAAAGAGACACGCAAGTTTGGGAAATTGCTTCGCACTGCTTGCATTATTATTCTTGCTTGGTTTCCTCGATACGCTACGGATTTTCATAAAAAATAAAAGCGCGGTGTGACCTCTCACAGTCACACCGCGCTAAATTGTGCTCTGGCTTCGAAAACGAAAAACTTACCGTGCCACCGGCCGTTGAAACACTGGTCCTGCCCCTGGCCGCCGCAACACATAACCCTGCGGCTGCCCATGGGAATGCGAAATCGCATGCCCATTCGAATGGCCGGCACCGATATGTCCGTTGTGTCCGTTGCCGTTGCCATTTGCCGGCGCGGGCTGCGGCATCCGCGCCGGATTACCGATAGGGCGGAGAGTAACCGGCACTGCATGGACGTGATCGCTGATCGCCTGCAGCCTCTTCAGAATGGACTGCCACTGTTCCCAATCCAATTGCCGTAGGAACGGCCGCAATCCCTGGATGAACGGATCCTCGAGCAACGCTTCGCCGTCGGATTCCGGGATAAAGAACCGGTTCAAGCCCACATTCAGCGCCTCGGAGATTTTCTCCAAGGTGCCGAGGCTCGGCGTCATCTGGCCGCTTTCAATGCGGGACAAATAGGAGCGCGACACCTTTGAGCGCGACTGTAGCTGGCTCTGGGTCATCGCGCGCGATTCGCGCAACTGGCGAATGCGCTGGCCGATGTTCTCGACCGTCTGTTGGTTGGCGAACTTTTCGGACGTAGGTTCAGCGGTTGCTTCCTCCGGAGGTGCCGGTGGAGGAATCAGGAATTCCAAACGCTGAGGCAAGGCGCGCACACAACGGCGGCAGTTCCCTGTGCGCGTCCGGTACTGGACGAGACCACATGTCTTGCAGCGAATGACTTCCCTATCCATTTCGAACGAATGCAAGGCTTCTTTCTCTGTTGTTTGTGCCGACACCGATACTCCTCGCTGACTTTGTGCGGCTGCGGATAGAGGGGGGAACCCCGGAACGTCGTTCAGGGGAAGGCAGAAAACTGGCGCGACGGGAGTATCGTGCGTTTCGCCATTTTCTGTCAAGAGTATTTTTGAACTATTTTTGTATATGCGGATTTTTTCGCCGCATCTCTACGAAAAGATTTCGCTGTCCCTTCGGACAGGCTGCGTCTCTTTTTTCCCGAATGCCACAATCTGTTGTGGTCCGTTCCGCAAACCACCGTTCGGTTAGTGTCGCCTTCGCCACAAGAACGCTCCCTCTGTTGTAGGATGTCGTATACGCTCGGCAGGGTTATCCAGCCTGGAGTCGGTATGCCGGAATTCCCAGACATCACTGTCTACATCGAAGCCCTGGAATCGCGCATCCTCGGCCGCCCACTGGAAACGATCCGCGTCGTCAGTCCTTTCCTTCTTCGCACAGCAGCCCCACCTCTCTCCGAGGCCCACGGCAAAAAAGTAGTCCAACTCCGCCGTCTCGGCAAACGCATCTGCATCGGCCTCGAAGACAGCCTCTGGCTGGTCCTCCATCTCATGATCGCCGGCCGCCTTCACTGGCATCCGCTCGGCGCGAAGCCCGGCCGCGTCAAAGTTTCCCCGCCTCGCGGTCTTGCCGCCTTCGACTTTTCCAACGGTTCCCTTCTCTGGACTGAAGCCGGCTCGCAAAAACGCGCCTCGCTGCACGTCGTCCTCGGCGAAGACGGCCTCCGCTCCCTCGATCCTGGCGGCCTTGAAGTCCTCAGCGCCACTCCCGAGCAGTTCGCCTCCGCACTTCTCTCCGCCAATCACACTCTCAAACGCTCCCTCACCGACCCTCACCTCTTCAGCGGTATCGGCAACGCCTACTCCGACGAAATCCTCTGGGAAGCCAAACTCTCGCCTCTTGCCCTCACGCAAAAGCTCAGCGCCCCCGAGATCAAGCGCCTCTACGAAGCTATCCGCTTCAGCCTCACTCAATGGACCGATCGCCTCCGCTCCGAATCTGCCGGCAAATTCCCCGAAAAGGTCACCGCCTTCCGCGCAGGAATGGCCGTCCATGGCCGTTACAAACAACCCTGCCCTCGCTGCGGAACCAAAATCCAGCGCATCCGCTACGCCAGCAACGAAACGAACTATTGCCCCACCTGCCAAACCGCCGGCAAACTCCTCGCCGACCGCGCCCTCTCTCGCCTCCTTCGCGAAGACTGGCCTCGCTCCCTCGACGAACTCGAACTACTCATCTCCAAACCCAAGTAAATAGATCCACTCCTTTTGGCCACAACCGCATCCAATGCTTCTATCCGTATATACCGCGTATCGGTAAGGGTTCTGCCCCATGCAAATCGTCTCCCTCAACGTCGGCTTGCCCCGCGATGTGCTGTGGCACGGCAGAACCGTGACCACTGGCATCTATAAAGAGCCCGTCGATGGCCGAGTAGCGGTGCGCACTCTTAATTTAGACGGCGACCGGCAAGCCGATCTCACCGCGCATGGCGGCGAGTACAAAGCCGTCTACTGCTACCCCGTCGAGCATTACGCCTTCTGGAAAAAGGAATTGCCCGGTCGGGACATCCCGACGGCCATTTTTGGTGAGAACTTCACGACTGAGGGTCTGGAAGAGAACGCCGTCCATCTTGGCGACCGGTTCGCTGTCGGCTCCGCCGAATTCGTTGTGACACAACCACGCTTGCCTTGCTACAAGCTCGGCGTGCGGTTCGAATCCGACGACATGGTGAAACACTTCCTCGTCAGTGGCCGTCTCGGCTTCTATTTTGCTGTCACACGTGAAGGGGAAGTCGGTGCCGGCGACGGAATCAAGCAAATTGCACAAGACCCAAACGCCGTCCCGGTCTCGGAAATCACTCGGCTCTACATCACCAAACGGTTCGACAAGGAAGACATTGCCTCTCTCCGCCGCGCGCTTCAGGTAGCTGCCCTTCCAGACAGCTGGAAAGACTACTTCCGCGAACGCCTGGCAAGAACCAAAGTCTGAACGCCCGTTCCGCTGCCGCAAGCAAACCGTGTAGCTGCCGGGCCTCAGCCTGGCACCTGCTGCGCAACACGCCTGGTATTTCCTACTTCTCGGACGGCTTCGCGGTCACCTCTGCCGCTCCAGACTTCCCTGCCGCCGCTCCAGCCACCTTCTTCACCGGGTACGTCTCGTCGTACAACTTCACAACTTCTTGCGTAATGTCCGTCGACGCATACATCACCGGCGTACTCTGCGACGAGTTGTCCAGCACCGCCCCGAATCCATTGCTTGCCTGCCTCCTGCAGCTCCTCTGTTCCGTCCCCCCACCCTTTTCGTACAACGGTCGACTGTCGACTTCCCTTTCCCCTGCGTTACACTACTGTCTCCCCAATCTGGAGAACCGCATGCCCACACGCGACGATGCCTGGAAGCTGCTGTGCGAATTCACCGAATCGGAGAGCCTGCGCAAACACATGCTGGCCGTGGAAGCCTGCGTCCGCGCTTACGCTCGCAAGCAGGGCGCTGATGAAGAGTCTTGGAGCCTTGCCGCGCTCCTCCACGATTTCGATTACGAGCGCTGGCCCAACAACGAACACTCTCCCGACAAGGAGCATCCCGCGGAAGGCGCGAAAATTCTGCGCGAGCGCGGCTACTCCGAAGAAATCGTCCGCGCCATCCTTTCGCACGCCGATTATTCCGGCGTCGCGCGCCAATCGCCGCTGGAGCACACTCTTTTCGCCTGCGACGAGCTCGCCGGTTTTCTCACCGCCTGTTCGTATGTGCGCCCGTCAAAAAGCATCCTCGATCTCGAGGTCGACTCCGTGAAGCGACGCCTCAAAGACAAAGCCTTCGCCAAAGGCGTCAGTCGCGACGACGTCCGCAAAGGCGCCGAAGAGCTCGGCATCCCGCTCGAAGAGCACATCGGCTTTTGCATCAACGCCATGCGCGAGCAAGCCGACGCCCTCGGGCTCCGCGGCAACATTGGCGCTCAAGCCGCTGGTTCCTAGATTTAACGATTCTTCTCTTGCGGTCACTCGTAACGCAGAGCGATGAGCGGATCCACGCGCGTGGCGCGTCGCGCGGGAACATAGCAGGCCAGCAGAGCCACCACTGCCAGGAGCATCGTCACCCCAGCGAACGACGCAGGATCGTACGCGCTCACTCCAAAAAGTAAATGAACCAGCGCGCGTGAAAGCGCCAGCGCGGCCGCCAAACCGATCGCCGCGCCGATGAGAAATAATTTGAAGCCCTGCGCGAAAATCATCCGTAAAACATCTCGAGGCTGCGCGCCCATCGCCACTCTCACGCCAATTTCCTGCGTACGCTGCGTCACTGCAAACGAAAGCACGGCATAAATTCCAAGTGAGACGAGCAGCAGCGCCAGCCCCGCAAAACCGCTGAGCAACGAAGCCTGCATTTTGCGCGAGGCGAGATTCTCGTCGACAAGATCTTCGAGCGGCATCACCCCGGCAACGGGCTGCTCTTTGTCCACCGCCCACACTTGCTGCCGCACGATCTCCGCAAACGTCATCGGATCGCCCGCGGTCCGAACGGCAAGATACTCCGGCGAGAAACCATCGTCCTGCTGCTGGTACGGAAAATACATCTCCGCCCGCGCGGGAAGATCAAGGCCAGCCTGATGAATGTCACCGACAATTCCGACAACGGTGATCCATGGAGACTTTTCGCTGTACTTGCCACTCTTGAACCGTTTACCCACGGGGTTCTCTCCGGACCAATAATTTTTCGCCATGGTCTGGTTGATGAGGGCAACCAGAGGCTTTCCAAAGCCGTCGCTCTGTTCGAACAAACGGCCTTCGATGAGCTTCATCCGAAGGGCGTCCGCGTAATTCTTGCTGATGATGCGGACGTTGGGGATGAGCGCTTGTCCCGGGGCGGGCTCAGGTTTCCCTTCGAGAGTGACACCCATGGCGCCTCCCGCATTCGTAAGAGGAATCCACGTGGTATAACCCGCGGCGACCACGCCGGGAAGAGTTTCCACGTTTGCGAGCACTTGATCGTAAAAGGCGGTTCTCTGCGTCAAGGTTTTGTATTTCCGGTCGGGCAGAGGTGTGTGCATCACGAGGACATGATCGGCGCGAAAACCCGGATCGAGGTGGTAGAGATTCTCTAGGCTACGAATCATGAGCGCGCCGCCCGCCAGCAAAACGATCGCGAGAGCGACTTCGGAAATGACGAGCGCATCGCGCAGGCGCTGGCCTCCTGAGCCGACGCCGCTTTGCCCGCCGCCCTGTTTTAGAGAGGGCGTCAGATGAAACTGCGACACGCGCGAAGCGGGGATGATTCCAAACAGGATGCCGGTGGCGAGAGTGACAGCGAGCGTGAAGAGCAGAACCCGTCCGTCAACGCCGGTGCCCGTCAAAGGCGCGATACCCGCCGGAATCAATGTGGCGAGAAATCGTGTTCCCCACATAGAGAGAAGCAAGCCCGCGACACCCGCGAGAATCGCGAGCAAGACGCTTTCCGTCAGCATCTGCTGGACGATGCGGCCGCGCGTAGCGCCCAACGCAAGGCGCATCGCCATTTCGCGTCGCCGGCCGGTGGCGCGGGAAAGCAAGAGATTCGCTACGTTGGCGCAGGCGATCAGCAAAACAAAACACACGGCTCCCACAAGCATGAGAATCGCTGGGCGCGTGTCGCCGGCGAATTCCTCGCGAAGGGAAACGGCGAATGCGCCGACCTTGGAGTTTGAATCAGGATGCTCCTTCTCCAATTGCTGTGCGATCACGGCCAGATCAGCGTTCGCACTCTTCAACGAGACGCCGGGCCTGAGGCGCGCGACGACTTCCAGAAAATGGCTGCCGTGATTGGCCAGTTCTTCCTTCGTAAAGCGCTCCGGAGTCCACAACTCCGATTCGCGATCCGGAAACTGAAAGCCCCGCTTCATCACCCCGACGACGATGCACTTTTCGTAGTTCAGCGAAATTTCTTTACCGAGAATCTGTGGATCGCCGCCAAATCTTCGAAGCCAGAGACCGTGACTGAGAATCGTGACAGGCGTGGCGCCAGGAACGTCGTCCTCAGGGTGAAAGTCGCGGCCGAGCTCGGGAGTCACGCCCAACACGGAAAATAGATTCGCTGTCACCTCCCGCCCGGTGAGTTTTTCTGGAAGGCCCTGACCCGTAAGATTGAACGAGCCGCCAAAACCGGTAGCCGCCACATCCTCAAACACCTGGTTGCGTGATCTCCAATCCGAGAAATTTCCCGGCGCGGGCGTGTCCTTGGGGAATCCGTACGCCGAAGCGTCTTCCCAAACAATCACGAGCCGATTCGCATCCGCATAGGGAAGCGGGCGAATCAGGACAGCGTCGGCAATGCTGAAAATGGCGGAGTTCGCTGCGATTCCCAGCGCGAGGACAGCCACGGCGAAAAACGTAAAGCTCGGGCTCTTGCGCAACATGCGAACACCGTAGCGAATATCCTTACTCAAATTTTCGATGTAATTCACGCGGCGGATATCGCGGCACTCTTCTTTGACTTGTTCAACGCCGCCGAATTCGCGTTTCGCTACGCGGCGCGCTTCCTGCGCCGTCATTCCCGCCGCGATGTTTTCTTCCACTTGGCGCTCGATGTGGAAGCGCAACTCCGAGCCTAACTCCTTCTCGGCAGTATTCCTTCGAAACAGGGAGCGAAGCCAGTTCGCTATATTTTGGATGCGGCGCATGGCGCGTTCCTCCTCAGATGGCCTTCAACACGAGGCCGATCGCCGACGACAACCGCTCCCAGTTGGATTCCTCTGCTTGCAAATACTTCTGACCGGCTTTCGTCAGGGAATAATATTTTGCGCGGCGATTGTTTTCCGATTCGCCCCATTTGGATTGAATCCAGGCTTGTTGTTCAAGGCGGTGCAGCGCGGGATAAAGCGCTCCTTGGTTGACTTGCAGGACGTTGTTCGAGACGCGGCGAATCCGCTGCGCGATAGCCCAGCCGTGCATCGGCTCGAGGGCGATTGTCTTAAGGATGAGCAGATCGAGCGTGCCCTGCACGAGATCGGTAGGCTTGGTCAAGGAAGCTTCCCCTTAGTTACTGACATGAATTATGCAAGCACTCCTGTCAATAAGCAAGGGGAAGGAGGGAGGGGCAAAGCTCCGCCTGTCCCTAAGGCGTGCGCGAAATGGCAGGACGGCTGGCGAAGCGAGCGAGCTTGCATACGGCGCCAAGCGAAACAGCCTCGGCAACCGCCGAACCTAACGAAAGCGAAAACAATGAAAACCAAATAGGGTAGTAGACCGTCTATAGGGTAGGATATAGGATGTCTATATCCTGAATCGCGGGAGGCGGAATGAGCGAGCGGTATCGAAACCGGATAGAGCTGCTGCAGGGCACTCTTGATCTATTGATTCTGCAAACTCTGCTCTGGGGCCCGCAACACGGTTTTGGGATTAGCCGGACAATTCGCGCCAATTCCGGGGACTTGCTGCAGGTCGATGCCGGGTCCTTGTATCCAGCGCTGCACCGCCTCGAAAAGCAAAAATGGATCGGCGCCGATTGGAAAATTTCCGAAAACAAACAGGAAGTGAGAGTGTACCGGCTGACGGCGGCAGGAAGAAAGCAGCTCCTGAAGGAACGCTCGCGCTGGGAACAGATTTCAGATGCAATCGCGGGCGTTCTGAATCCCGCGAAGTAGGAGAGTGCGTCATGAAACTCTGGTGGCACCGATCGAAGCGGGAAAAAGAGCTGGAGAAAGAGATCCAGCATCACCTACAGATGGCCGCGACGGAGCGGGAGGAAAGAGGCGCGACTGCGCTGGAAGCAGCAGCCGAAGCGCGGCGCGAATTCGGCAATGTGGGCCTGGTGAAAGAAGTGACGCGAGATACGTGGGGCTGGCGCTGGCTCGAAGATTTGTATGAAGACTTGCGGTATGGCGTGCGCGTACTACGCCAGAACCCGGGATTTACCGTGGCCGCCGTATTGGCGATTGCTTTGGGAGTAGGAATCAACGTTGGAGTTTTTTCGGTACTGAACGGCATTGCGCTGCGCTTGCTGCCGGTTCCGCGAGCAGAACAGCTGCTGAGTGTGGACCAGGTCTTTCACGGGCACGTCAGCCGCAATGTTCATGGAGAGCAAAGCATGTTCTCCTATTCAGAATATTTGGATTACCGCGACCACAACCACGTGTTCACGGGGCTCGCGGCGACTGAGCCGTTTTTGGAAGCAACGCTCGGCGGACCGCAGATGCGCGGGCTGATGGGAGCGTTGACCTCCTGCAACTATTTCGACGTGCTGAACGAGCACGCCGCGCAAGGCCGCACGTTTGTGGACACAGACTGCGCAGCGCCGGGTCAGAACAATGTCGTGGTGATTAGCGATGAGCTGTGGCGCGGAACGTTTGTGAGCGATCCATCCATACTGGGCAAGCAAATCATCCTGGATCAAACCCCGTGCACTGTGATTGGCGTGATGCCCGCCGGTTTTACGGGGACGGAGCCGGTGGCAAGTGCATTCTGGGCACCGGTGACAATGCAGAAGACTCTCGATGCGGGACGCGACCGGCTGGGCGACAGCAATATGAGCTGGCTTGCGGTGCTGGGACGGGTACGCCCGGGAGTGACGCTGGAGCAGGTGCGCGCGGATCTCAGCGTCATCGCCGCGCGAATTGACGAGTCGCATCCAGGGCGCCAGACGACGCTGGCCATTGCGCGAGCGGCCTTCTTCGGCCGACCCGAAGAACATGGCTTTCTGATCCCTGCTGCTTCGATCGTGCTGGCGGCGTTTGGACTCGTGCTGCTGATTGCGTGCGCAAACGTGAGCAGTCTTTTGCTGGCGCGCGCTTCAGCCCGCCACAAGGAAATCGCGCTGCGGCAATCCATGGGCGCCAGCCGGTGGCGACTGGTGCGGCAATTGTTGACGGAAAGCGTCCTGCTCTCGTCAGTCGGAGGCACGCTTGGCTCACTTTTCGCATTCTGGTCGTTCGCGGGCGTCGTTCGGCTGGTGACGTCGCAACTGCCGAAGTCGTTTCCGGCTCTTGCGCTGAATGTTGCGCCGGATTATCGAGTGCTGGTCTTCGCCGTGGGACTCACGCTGATCACTGGCATCGTCTTCGGGTTGGTGCCTGCGTTGCGCACTTCGTCGCTCGACCTCAACACCGCGTTAAAAGGTGACGGCACGCTCGCGATGTCGGGCAAAAGGAGCGGGCGATTCCTTCGCAACGCATTTGTGGCGGCGCAGGTCGCGGTATGCATGATTCTGCTGCTGGCGGCGGGGCTGCTGCTGCGCGGGCTGTACTACGCGCAGACCGTCAATCCTGGATTTGAAATGAAGGGGCTGGCGACTACTTACTTTAATCTACGCGGCCTGAACTACAACGAAAGCCGTGCCGCGGCATTTGTGGGACGGCTGCGCCAACGCGTGGCGGCTCTTCCCGGCGTGATCGAAGTGGCGCAAGCCGAGTGCGGACCGCTGAGTTCCGATCACAGCAGGGACAGGTTTTTTGTTGCGGGACGCTCCGAACCGGTCGGCATCGAGTACAACCACGTTTCGGCGGAATATTTTTCGGTGTTGGGGATTCCGATCGTGCGGGGCCGCGGTTTCGGACCAAATGACTGGAAGGATGGCAGCGCGATCATCGTCACCGAATCAACCGCGCGGAAGCTCTGGCCGGGTCAGGAACCGCTCGGCAAGACGCTGCGCTCACGCTTGACCGGAGGGCTGCTCGGTCCCCAGTACGTGGTGATCGGCGTGGCACGCGATGCGCAGGTATCGCATCTTGGCGAGTCTGACACGATGTATCTGTATTTTCCCGGAGGCTCGCAGGGCGACAGCCTGCGTTCGTACGTGCTGGTGCGCTTCTCGGGAGGCTATAGCGACTTGGCCGCTGGCCTGCGTGGGATTGCCCAATCGCTCGATGCCGAAGTGCCCGTCGACGTGAAGAAGATGGAAGACAACCTCGAGGTTTGGCGGGCCCCATCGCGCATTGCGACGGCGCTTTCGGCGGCGTTGGGTGCACTGGCTCTCTTACTGGCGCTGATTGGGGTGTACGGCATGGTGTCGTACAGCGTGAGCCGGTCGGTGCACGAGATTGGCATCCGTATGGCGCTCGGCGCAAACACCTCTGAAGTGATGAGACAAGAATTGCAGCAAGCGATGCGGCCCGTGGTGATCGGCGGGCTGATTGGCGTCGCGGGAAGCGCGGCGGTGTCATGGGTCTTATCGAGCATGCTCTTTGGTCTGAGCGCACACGATCCGGTCGCGTTTTTGTCTGTACCAATTTTTCTGCTGATCGCAGCGGTACTGGCAAGTTATATGCCCGCCCGCAGAGCGACGCGCGTCGATCCGGTCGTTGCGCTGAGGTGCGAATAAGAAAAAAACGGATGTAAAGAAATAGAGGACTAAAGACGTAACGACGGAACGGCAAGAAAACTCCGCGGATTGAGTCGGCGCTTTTGGTGACACCAGAGCCGAAGTAGGCTGTTTGCAATCGAACAGTTCCCTTCCTGCAACGCAGCATCCAAACCTATGATATTGGCGCACTTACAGCCAACCCGGTGAGGTAGCCTCGGAACTGTCCGAATTCGGACATCTTGCACCTAACCGCAAGGCCTGCTTCCTGTCTAATGATTCGGATGAGCGAAAGCGCCGGCAGCACCCAAGGCCGCGAGGCACTCCAGAGCGCGGCACGAGAAAGCGATGCCATCGCCGTCGAGCGCACGCTCGCGGGCGAGCGCGATGCTTTCCGCGGACTGGTCGAGCGCCACAGCCAGCAGCTCTTTCGCTTGGCCTATCGCATGACGGGAAATGAGCACGACGCCGAAGAGGTCGTTCAGGAAGCTTTTCTGCGGGCCTACCGCAACCTCGGTCAGTTCGGCTCGCGCGCGAATTTCGGCACCTGGGCGTACCGCATCGCCGCAAATTACGCGATCGACCGCATGCGGCAAAAACGCACCGAGGACGCGCGACGCCAAATACCCAGCGCCCTGGCGGAAGAGCAGGAGCAGGATCCGCTGGATTTGGTGCCGGACGAACGGCCGACTCCAGACCGCCTCGCAGGCAACACCGAGTTGCGGAAAAAGATGGAAGAGGCGCTGAAGGAATTGAGCTCGTCCGAGCGCACCGCGTTCGTGATGCGCCATTGGGAAGGTTGCGCGATCGAAGAGATCGCTGCCGTACTTAAGTCAACAACGAGCGCGGCCAAGAATACAGTTTTTCGATCCGTACAGAAATTGCGCCGGGCACTGGAACCATACGTGGGAGCGCGAGGCGCGCTGCAAGCAAAAGCAGCCGGAGCCGCGCCGGAGCCCAGGGGAACGGAACTATGAAACACCTGACTGAAGAAGAATTGATCGCTTATCGAGAGGGAGAGCCTACGCAACGCGAAGCCATTGCCGCGCATTTGACGAGTTGCACTGCCTGCCGCACGGAGCTCGACCGCATCGAGGCGGTCCTCAGTGCTCTGGACAATTTGCCTGTCCCCGAGCGTGGCCCGGAATATGGCCGTGCGGTATGGCAACAGATTGCTCCCCGCTTGCCGGAAAAAGCAGGACGCGGCTGGCGCGCCTGGTTCGAGCCGCGTCGCTGGGTAGCCATCGGCGCCATGGCGGCCGTTGTACTTGGAGCCTTCGTCGCAGGCCGCTGGTCAAAGCCAAAAGATTCTGGCGCACCTGCAGCTAGCGTCGCGCAGGTACGTGAACGGGTACTCGTCGTAGCGGTGGGTGAACACCTGGGAAAATCGGAAATGGTGTTGATGGAGCTTGCGAATGCCACACCGCAAACGCCCGGACAAAAGCAAATCAACATTTCAGCAGAACAGAAACGCGCCGAAGACTTGCTCGACGCCAATCGTCTCTACCGCGAGACGGCCGAACAATCCGGCGATGCGGCGCTGGCCGACGTTCTGGATGACCTCGAGCGCGTGTTGCTGGACGTCGCGCACAGCCCCGAGGAACTGACGCCGGCAAAACTGGATTCGCTCCAGAAACGCATCGAAGCGCACGGCATTTTGTTCAAAGTTCGAGTGGTCGGCAAGGAATTACAGGAAAAGCAAAAAACACCGAATTCCGCGCCGGCAGTGACGGAATCGAAAGCAGGAGAGAGGAACAAGGCATGAGCATCGGAGAACGCACAAGCAGAGCAGTAAAGATTTGGACGGTCGCGGCGGCGATACTAATCGCTCCTTGGATGGCGAAGCCCGTTGCCGCCTATGGCGTCGCAGCGTCCACGGAATCCTGGCAGGAACAAAGTAGCGCGGACCGCGAGCAGGAAGCCCGTGATCGTCAGCAGGAGAAACGCGACCGCGAACAAGAAGCCCGCGACCGGGAACAGGAAAAGCGCGATCGCGAGCAGGAGCGGCTGGAACAACTCGATGAACTCTACAGCGACGGCCGCGAAGCCCTCGACGAAGACCACTATGACCGAGCCGCCGAAAAATTCAGCGAACTGGCTTCGATGAATGGCCCGCAGACCGATGCGGCTATGTATTGGAAGGCGTACGCGGAAAACAAATTGGGGAAAAGAGACTCCGCTCTTGCAACGATTGCCGATCTCGAGAAGAAGTATGCCCAAAGCCGCTGGATAAAAGATGCCAAGGCGTTGGAGATCGAGGTGCGACAATCGACGGGCCAGCCCGCACATCCTGAATCTCAGCCCGATGAAGAGCTGAAAATGCTGGCCATCACTGGCTTGATGAACAGCGACCCCCAGCGAGCCATGCCTCTGCTAGAAAAAGTACTGAACGGCCCGGGCACCCCGAAAGAAAAGTCGAAGGCACTCTTCGTCCTAGCTCAGAACGGCTCGGCCGAATCGCGCGAGATTCTTGGGCGCATCGCCCGAGGACAGAGCAATCCCGACCTGCAACGAAAAGCCGTCGAATATCTGGGATTATTCGGCGGGCAGCAAGCAAGGCAGACGCTGGCCGAGATTTATTCGTCCACTAGCGACCCATCGATCAAGCGCGCCATTCTCAAGAGCTACATGATCGGCGGCGACAAGGAACATCTCTTCGCGGCGGCGAAGAGCGAAAAAGACGCTTCTTTACGCGGCGAAGCCATTCGGCAGCTTGGCCTCGTTCACGCGCCGGAGGAATTACGCCAGCTCTATAAGACAGAGACCACGACGGAAGTGAAGAAGGATATTCTCCAGGCGTTCTTCCTCTCCGGCGACGCCAAATTCCTAGCCGAAGCCGCTCAAGGAGAAAAGGACCCTGAAGTTCGCCGCGCCGCGATTCGCAACCTGGGCCTGGTCGGGTCAGCCGATGCCAAAGAGGCGCTGCTCGCGATTTATGCGAAGGAAACCGACCGCGAGAACAAAGAAGCCGTCCTCAACGCCCTCTTCATTCAAGGCAATGCCCACGCACTGGTCACGATTGCCCGCGGCGAAAAAGATCCGCAGCTCAAGAAAACTGCGGTCTCTAAGCTTGCCATCATGAATTCCAAGGAAGGCAACGACTACCTGATGGAGCTTTTGCAGAAGTAGCGGGACTCTGACTTTTCGACGGGGACTGGTCGCTCGAATCTCAATGGCGGTGAGGTGGATATGAACACGTGGCGCAAGACTTTGCTCAAGCAAGCCGTTATGACTCTGGTCGTCTTCTCCGTCGCGGTGCTAAACGCGGCGCGGGCAGCGGATATGCCGCAGACAGTGAATGCAAAAACGGAAACGCGCGCCGTGAGCGGTTCGCTTGCGGAGACCTTTCGCGGCCTCGAAGCGCAAGCCGACAAGCCCGCATGGGTCGGCTACAGCGTCGCGGAAGCCCCGGGCGACCGCACCGTCTGCTGCGGAAATTTCAACGACAACTACGGCACCTGCGGAACCTGCCGTCTAGAAAAAGAAAACGGTTTTACGAGCACCAGTTCGAAAAATGACCGAGAAGCGGGAACCGTGCAACTGGAGGGCTCACGCCAACTGGTTGTCCTCTTCCGCCTCGAAGGCAAACAAGTGATGCGCATCCGCCAAGCCTCCGAAAATTGCACCCTCGACGTAGGTGGCCTTCCCTTCATCTGGCTCACCGGCGTGAAGCCCGCCGAGAGCGTGGCGCTCCTCTCTGATTTCGTCCGCAAATCCACATTCGAGGGCCACGGTGAACATGAAATCGGCCAAGGTGCGTTGTCAGCGATTGCACTTCACGCTGATACCTCCGCCGACCGCGCGTTCGAGTCCTTCGTCGCCGCGAATCAGCCGGAACAACTCCAGAAACATGCTTCCTTCTGGCTGGGCGCTTCCCGCGGAAAAACTGGCGAGCTGCTCCTGCAAAAAATGGCGAAGAGCGATCCGAACCCCGAAGTGCGCTCGCAAGTAGCGTTCGCCCTCTCGGTCAGCCACGAACCCGAAGCCCTCAACGAAATGATTCGCATGGCCAAAGAAGACGAAAGCTCGCACGTCCGCGGCCAAGCCCTCTTCTGGCTCGCGCAAAAAGCCGGCCAAAAAGCCATGGGCGCCATTACCGGCGCCATCGAAAACGATCCCGACACCGAAGTGAAAAAGAAAGCCGTCTTCGCCCTAAGCCAAATGCCCAAGGACGAAGGCGTCCCCAAACTCATCGAAGTAGCCAAAACCAACCGCAACCGCGAAGTCCGCAAACAAGCCATGTTCTGGCTGGGCCAGTCCAACGACCCCCGCGCCCTTGATTTTTTTGAACAAGTGCTGACGCGCTAGGAAACTAGCGCAAAAGATCTTCCAGCTGGATACGCGAGTCCGTCTTGGCATCGCGGTATTTAACGATCACCGCGCATTGCAGACTCAGCCCATGTTTCGCGCCGACAGGATGTGTCACCGCGCGCGATCCAGGTACAACAATCGCTTCCTCGGGAATGACCAGCGGCAAAGCCTCGCTAGCGGTATACACCGCGTCGCGCACCAAATCGTAAACGGGAATGGATCGATTCAATATCGTGCCAGTCCCAAGCACCGCGCGCTGCTTCACCACGGTTCCTTCATAAACTCCCGAATTTCCTCCCACCAGCACTTCCTCTTCAATGATTACCGGCATCGCTCCCACTGGCTCCAGCACGCCGCCGATCTGCGAGCCCGCTGAAATATGACAATTCCGTCCAATTTGCGCGCAGCTTCCCACAAGCGCGTGCGAATCAATCATCGTCCCTTCGCCCACATACGCGCCCACATTCACAAACATCGGCGGCATGCACACGACGCCGCGCCCGATATACGACCCGTCACGAATACTCGATCCGCCCGGCACGATGCGAATTCCATCGCCAACTGTCACCGCGCGAACCGGATACGTGGACTTATCAATGAACGGCTGCCGCGCCGCATCCACCGACATATCCACAATCGCGCCCATCCGAAATCCGAGCAGAATCCCCTTTTTTACCCACGCGTTGACGCGCCACCCCGTCGCCGAGGCAGCATCCGGCTCCGCCGCGCGCACTTCTCCGCGATTCACTGCATCCTTAAATTCGCGGAAGAGCCGGAAATGTTCTTCGCTGTACTGAGCCGGAGGCTCGTCAAAAAGCTTTTCAACTTGCTGCGGCAGCATGCACTCTCTCATCTGGCTGCGTCGCTACATGCTCCGGAATCAATCCCAGCGATTCCAGCACGCCGCGAATCCGCGCTTCGCTTCTCCGCCTTCGGCGCAACCAGCGGCAAACGCCACACCGGCTCCAGCAAACCCATCTGCGCCATCGCTGCCTTCACCGGAATCGGATTCGACTCCACGAAATTTACTTCCATCAACGCATGCACGCGCCGGTGAATCTGCCGCGCCGCCTCGAAATCGCCATCGATCGCCAGCCGCGTCAGTCGCGCCATCTCCGCCGGAATTTCGTTCGACACGACGGAAATCACGCCTCGTCCTCCCAGCGCAATCAGCGGCAACGTGATCGCATCGTCTCCGCTGAGCACGTTGAACTCCTCTGGCACCGCGTTCAAAATCGCCGCCATCTGCGAAATATTTCCCGAAGCTTCCTTGATGCCCACAATGTTTTCAATCCCGGCAAGTCGCTTCACCGTCGCCGGCTCCACATTCACGCCCGTGCGCCCCTGCACGCTATACACAACGATCGGCAGCGCCACCGCCTCCGCAATCGCTTTGTAGTGCTGGTACAAGCCTTCCTGCGTCGGCTTGTTGTAATACGGCGTCACCGAAAGAATTCCGTCCGCGCCAATCTCCCCTAGCTCGCGCGCCAGCGCAATCACCTCCGCGGTATTGTAGCCGCCCGCCCCCGCCAGCACCGGCGCGTGCCCCTTCGCCACCTCCACCGTGATCGCAACAACGCGCAAATGCTCTTCATGCGTCAGCGTCGGGCTCTCTCCCGTCGTGCCGCACGGCACAAGAAAATCGATCCCTGCATCGATCTGCCGCTTGACGAGCGCTCGCAGCGTGGGTTCATCGAGCGAACCATCGCGCCGAAATGGAGTTACGAGCGCCGTGCCTGTACCGGTAAACATGGTCTTTCTCCTTCTTTGTCTAAACGTCGTACTGCCCAAATCCGTTAGCGCCGGAGCATCCGCCACCGCCGCGCGGAAATCCTTCAATGCAATTCGCCCAGGATCTCCTTGAATTCATAAAATCCTTTTTTGCCCGCGACCCATCGTGCCGCCTGCAACGCCCCGCGCGCAAAACCTTCGCGGCTCCGCGCCGTGTGCCGCAGCGTGATGGTATCCGCCGCCGAGTCAAAACCAATTTCATGCGTGCCCGGAATCGCTCCCGCGCGATTCGAGCTAAGCCCCACCGGCCGCGCGTATCCAGCCCTTTTCATCTCGTCCGCCAGTTTCTTCAGCGTCCCGCTCGGTGCATCTTTCTTCGCTGAGTGATGAATCTCCCAGCCCCACGCTTCGTACTCCGCGTGTTTCGCAAAAAGCGCCGCCGCCTTCGCCACCGTCTCCATAAAAATTGTCATGCCCACGGAAAAATTCGCCGCCCACACCAGCCCCGTCTTCGCGTGCTCGACGGCTTCGCTTCACTTCCGAAAGCTGCTCAAACCATCCCGTCGTTCCGGCCACGCAATTCACGCCCAACATCGCCAGCCGCCGCACATTCACCGGCGCCGCCACCGGCGTCGTGAATTCCACCGCTACATCAATTCCCCGCAACGTCTCGTGCGACAGCCCCGTCCCACCGGGATTTTCGCCGCCCGAGAATTTCGCGCGCACCTCGAAACCATATTCCGGCGCAAGCTGCTCGATCAGCTTCCCCATTTTTCCGTACCCGACAATCGCGAGTCCCTGCTTCATGCCGTTGCCGATCCCGTCGCCAGAAGTTGCCGCGTCATGCGCGTATAAATCTCCACCGCCTCCAACAATTGTTTTTTCGGAATGCGCTCCTCTGCCGTGTGCGCCAGATGAATGCTTCCCGGGCCGATCAAAAACGGCTCGCCCCACGCCCCGTTAAACGTGGGAATGTCGGTCGCGAACGCCACCACCGTAGTGGGAATTCCGTCGAACGCCGAAAGCCGCATCGCCGGCGTGTGCAACACTTCGCGCGCTTCCGCGCGCCCTGCAACGGCAGCAATAATTGCCTCGCGAATTTCCGCCGGATCGCCCACCGTGCGAAACATGATTTCCGCTTGCGCATGATCCGCCACAACATTCGGCGCGCGTCCCCCCGCGATCGTCCCGATATTCAGCGTGCAAGGTCCCAACAGCGGATCTTCCCGGAGCGAAATCATGCGAATGCTCCGCAAAACATCGAGCAGCGAATGAATCGCCGAGTGGCCCAGCTCCGGATACGCCGAGTGCGCCAGTTTCCCGTGCGCCGTAATTTCAAAACGCAGCGCGCCCTTCGATCCCAGCGCGAGCTGATTTTCCGTAGGCTCACCGTTAATCAAAAACCGCGCGCCGCGCGGATTTAAGGCAGCAACTTTCGCCCCGGCGCTGTTGCGCTCCTCCCCCACGACAAATAGCAATCCAAAATTCGTTACGCCCGAGCCGAGAAGTTTCTCCGCCGCGGCAATCATCGCCGCAATAATCCCCTTCGCGTCGCACGACCCGCGTCCCCAGATAAATTCCGCATCTTCCAGCGACGGGAAAAACGGCGGCACGGTATCCATGTGCGTCGAAAGCGTCACAATCGGCTCGCCCCAACTCGCAAAAATATTGTCGCGATTCGGCTCGACCGCCATCCGCTCCAGCCGTCCGGACGTGCTTGCTGCCAGCGCCGACAATTGCGCAAACAAAAAGTCCGCCACGTTCTGCTCGCGGTTCGTCGTCGATTCGATATCAACAAGCGCGCGCGTTAGTTCAAAAGGATTCATCAACCAATATTTTCTGGAGGGAACGATACGAAAGGAAGGAACCGCGAAGAAAATACTCGAGGCTGCTGCCTCTCGATAGCGCTCCATCCGGGTTTAGCTCTGGCGGCCTGAAAAATGCCGCCATCTAATCGGATGACAGTGGACAGGCCTTAGACCTGTTCCCCAACCCCAGCGGCACTCAGCTACCGCTGCGATTTCGGCGGAGTACAACAACCTGGCCCCTTTTGCCTGGCGCTCCGATGCTGATCGGAACTGCTCGCCCGGCTACTCATGGCCTCCGCACCTCTACCAAGAACCTTCTAAGTGTAGTAAAGCAAGGAAAAAAAAGCGAGTAGAAATTGAGCTTTTCTTAACAATGGCATTGTTAAATACTGGAATCGGTGAAGCTGTCGCAAACGTCAAGACCATCGTTACGGCTTGAGGAATCTATGGCTCGAATTTGGAAGGTACCGCATAACGGCCAGGGTTTGTATAGGGAGCGCCCCGCGGCCGTCAAAAGACGCCTGGAAAAGGGTGCACAAAACCCAACCCTAATCCCCCGGCAAGACATCATGGTTCGCGTTGCATCTTTTCTTTTCGTTTCGGTTCGTTAGCATCGAGCACCTTCGCGATTGTCTCGCTTACTTCCAGCAGAAAACGCACCCCACTAGCCGTGTCTCTGCCAAGCAACTAGCCGCTGACCTCGGGGAAGACTGGAGAGCATGGCGTTCGTGGGAAGTAGAGCGCTGGTTTGAGCGCCCGCCGATGTATCTGTTGGAAGAGCCAAAGCGCGAGAAGGTGGTCCAAGCGCTCGCAAAAGCCTTGCAGCTTGAAGAGAGTGGAAAACTCAAATCCTAGCCGTTACAAAGCCCCGCAGAATTCTGAAGCGCTAAAGTTCAAGCGACCGAAGCGGCCTGTCCTGCGTAGCAATAAGCAACTCCCCGTGAAACGCGCACTCCGCCGGACGGCGATTGAGCGCTTCTTCCGCGGAAAGGCGCGCGAGGTCAGGGTTATTGTTTTCCGCCGAAAGATGTGCCAATACCAAGTACCGAGCGCGACCGTCAAATCCCTCAGGATCCGCAAGATACTCGCTCACTGCGTGGTTCGAGAGATGCCCCGTCCGCGAAAGCACGCGCTGCTTCACGACCCATGGATACGGCCCCACCTTCAACATATCCAAATCATGATTCGATTCCAGCAATAGACAATCCGCATCCCGCAAATGCACTTTCACCAGCTCCGGCATATACCCAAGATCGGTAACCAGCGCCATCTTCGTTCCATTCGTGCGGAACGTGAAGCCAATCGGGTCGGCAGCATCGTGCGGAATCTGAAACGCATGTACATCAATATCGCCAATCGTGAAATGCTGGCCCGCTTGAATGGCTTCCACGCCGCGCAATCGCTTCGCCAGCCGGTCGGGCAGCGCGCGGTGCAGCGCTTCCAAAGTCTGCCCCGTTACGTACAGCGGCGCCTTCCACAGCCCCAGCATTTGCGGCAGCCCGTTGCAGTGGTCGCTATGTTCGTGGGTAATCAGGATCCCGTCGATGTGCTCGACGTTCAGTTCAATGGCCGCCAGCCGTGCCAGCGTTTCGCGTTTCCCCAAGCCGCAGTCCACGAGGAGTCGGGTGCGCTCGGTCTCGAGCAATGTAATGTTGCCCGAGCTGCCTGACGCCAGTATGGAAACCCGCAAGCCGATCGCTTTGCCCTCAATCGCGGTAAGAAATCTCGTACAAACGAATTTTCAGAATGATGGCAGAGCGTTCGGGCTTCGTCAACGACGTTGTGAACGAGCTCGATCAGGGAACGATTGCATAAGTGATCGTGACCGAGGCTTCGCGCTCGACCGTGCCGGGCTGCAGTTTCAGCATGGGAGTAGGAACCAATTTGCCCATCACGTCGACCGTCATAAGCTCCTTATCGCTCATCCTGAATCGCCCGGTCGGATTCGCGGAGTTGGACACCGAAATAATTGGGCCAAGTTTAACGCCAGTTTGCGCCGCAGTTTGTTCTGCGACCGACTTGGCCCTTGCTAGAGCCGCCGCGTAGGCTCGGTCGTCAAGTTTCTGAGGATCGGCAACCGACCAATCCACACTTTCGATCTGGTTCGCTCCCGCCACAACCGCGATGTCCACAATTTTCTGCGCCTCGCTAGCTTTGGAATGGATCTGCCATTGCTGCGTCGCGGTGAACGTGGAGGGCTGTTGCGGCTTGCTCCCAAATCGGTCCTCCTCGCGTGTCAGACTCAACGATTCCGTTTCGATCGCGCCCTTCGGCACATCCGCATCCAGCAATGCTTGCAGAATGCGGTTCGCCGTTCGCGTATTCTCGGCGTATGCTGCGTCTTTGCTGGTCGCCCGGTTTTGAAGACCAAGTTTCACTGTTGCTGTTTCAGCGGGGACTTCAACCTTTTCCGTTGCGCTGATCTCGATCGTCTTCTGGGCGGGGGGTTCGTTCCCCGTCTGAGCCAGGATGGCGCAGGGAAACAACAGCGTGGCAAGAAGAGTCGTCAATTTCGATTTGCACATGGGCAGCCTCCTCCGTAAAGCTTAGACACCAGGGGAATAACTCTGTTCCGCTGAGAAACACACTTCTGCCGGAGGGTTGCCTGGCGTTTCAAAGCTTCTGGGCAAAACCGCCACTTAGCAGGACAGGCGAGAGCGGTCGAGGGTGAAGCCGTTCAGCGGGCCGAGGACGGTGACGGCGATTTGTTCGGGGCGGAAGAAATCGTGGGCCAAGGCTTGCACTTCATCTAGGGTGACGGTTTCGATCGAAGCCAGAATTTCATCCAGCGAGTAGAACCGGCCGAAGTAAAGCTCTTGCCGCGCTAGATTCGACATGCGCGACGTGGTGGATTCAAGCGAGAGCATCAGTGAGCCCTTGAGATGATTCTTTGCGCGCGTCAGTTCTTCATCGCTTACGGGTGATTCCTTCATCGCGCGAAATTCTTTGATCGTCAGGTCGATCACTTGACCGACGGTTTCCTTCGCCGTGCCGGCATAGACCGTGAACATGCCTGCGTCGGAATACGGCGTCAGCTCGCTGAAAACCGCGTAAGCCAGACCTTCTTTTTCGCGGATGTTCTGGAAGAGGCGCGAAGACATCCCGCCGCCGAGAAGATTGTTGAGAACGGCCGCGGCAAACCGCGCTTCATGCCCGAGAGGCAGCGCGGGAACACCGATACACAGATGCACTTGTTCGAGGTCGCGCTTGGTTTCGAGTTGGATGGGCGCTTGCGTCGAGGGCACGGTGTGATCTTCAAGCGTACGCGCGGGGCGGAGATCGCCAAACTCGCGCTGCACGAGATCCAGAACTTTATCGTGCGTCACGTTTCCCGCCGCGGTGATCACCAGATGATCCGGCGCGAACCAGTCGCGGAACCGTTCGACGAGATGTTCGCGGTTGAATCCGCGGACCGTTTCCGGAGTGCCGAGAATCGGGCGGCCTAGAGGATGCTCGGGCCAGAAACCCCGCGTGAAAAGGTCGTGCAGGAGATATTCGGGATTGTCCAGGTCCATCTTGATTTCTTCGAGGACCACCTGCCGCTCTTTTTTTACGTCATCGGAATCAAACTTGGGACGCAGCACCAGGTCGGCGATCACGTCGAAGGCAATCGGCAGATGCTCGTCCAGCACCTTGGCGTTGAAGCAGATCTGTTCTTTGGAAGTGAACGCATCGAGCATCCCGCCGACGGAATCCATTTCGCGCGCAATGGCTTCGGCGGAGCGCCGCTCCGTGCCTTTGAAAACCATGTGCTCCATGAAATGCGCGAGGCCATTCTCTTCGAGGATTTCACGGCGCGATCCGTTGCGTATCCAAACGCCCACGGACACCGAACGGACGTGTGTCATCGTCTCGGTGATGACCACCAGGCCATTGCCAAGCACATGCTTCTGGATGTCACGGACTTCCGTGGCGGTTGCCATCCTTCAATTGTGACACAGGCGGCGCAGAAAAGCGCATCCCCGGATTTATTCAGGCTTTTTGCCGGAATGCGAAAGCGCACGCGCGGAAATTCGTGCTACAGAAGCTTTTCGTCGGGATGGAGCTTGCCGTATTCGCTGGTGTAGTGGAGCGGAACGTCGCCGTACGTCCCGCGTTCGCGCGTGTAAACTTCGCAACTGTCGAACGGCTTGGAATAGACGTGAATGCTTACCGCGCGCTGCTTGAATTCCGGCAAATTCAGAACTTGGTGAACGGGCTCGAGCGGATTGACGTGCACGGGATGAGCTCCGTCCATCTCGTAAATTTCCGTCGGAACAATTTTGCACGTACCGCAGCTCGCGTCCTTTATCTTCGACGCGGAAATTCTGGATTTTTAGGCGGCCGATCGGCGCGGACATCCAGCAATTCTGGTCGCGATGATTGTGGATGCGGCTGTGCTGCCCTACTTCCCAACAGATTGTCATGCACTCGAAACAGCTCGTTTTTGAAAATCAGATTGCGCGTGTAGTTCCCTTTGGAAAAGAAAATATAATTGTCGAGCGTTTCCGGGCGCACGGCATGGCGGACGATGTAGTCCTGCACATTTTCGAGGGTGAAGTCGCGCTCGCGGATAGCGCTGAGGCCTTTGACCCAATCCGCGATGGAGAGTGTTTCGATGGCGAGTTGATTTGGCATAGCAAAGAAATTATACCGCCGAAGCGAAGAGGATATGCAGCCAAAGAAGAAACAATTCAGCAAAACACGATATTCTGTAGGGTGATTCGGTCGAGCTGAGCGAGAGCACTGGGCTCGCGGAAAGACTGCATGGAACTGCTGGGAAAATCGAAGCAAGAGCTTCGCGAGATGTGCGTGGCGATGGGAGAGCCGGCGTATCGCGGCGGGCAGATTTATCACGCGCTGTATGCGGAGAGGAAATTTGACTTCGCGTCAGATGACGAATTTGCCGGCGGCGTTTCGCGAGCGGCTCGCGGCGGAAGCCACGATTACTTTGCCTGTGGTGAAGCAGCGGTTTGCGTCTACGGATGGATCGGTGCGGTATTTGTTTGACTTAGGCGGGAAAGAAAAAGAAAGAGTTTACACAGAGAGCACAGAGGACACGGAGAACACAACGATCGCGGAGAAGAGAAAGCCGCAGCGAGCGGCGTCCGTCGAGGCAGTGTTCATGCCGAGCGAGGGGCGGCAGACGATTTGTGTTTCTACACAGGCGGGGTGCGCCGTGGATTGCCAGTTTTGCATGACAGCACAGCTGGGATTGATTCGGAATTTGACGCCGGGGGAAATTCTGGCGCAGGTGTTGCTGCCGCTGGAAGAGCACAAGGAGGGGCTGGCGCCGAGAACGAACATCGTGCTGATGGGGCAGGGCGAGCCGCTGCTGAACTATGACGCGGTAATGGCGGCGTTGCGCATCTTGCTGGACAACACGGGCATGGCGATTGCGCCGCGGCATGCGACGCTTTCGACGAGCGGGATCGTGCCGGGCATCGAGCGGCTGGCGGGCGAAGTGCTGCGGCCCAAGCTGGCGATTTCGTTGAATGCCTCGTGCGACGAGCAGCGCGATGCACTGATGCCGATCAACAGGAAGTATCCGCTGCGGGTTTTGCTGGAAGCCTGCAAGAAGTTTCCGCGGGGAGCACGGGAATACGTCACGTTTGAATATGTGCTGCTCGGTGGAGTAAACGATTCCCCGGAGGATGCACTACGCGTGGCCAAAATGATGACGGATTTGGGACGCGTGAAAGTAAATTTGATTCCGTGGAATCCGGGGGCGCTGCCGTATTCGGAGCCAACGCCCGAGAGCGTGGCGGGTTTTCATAAAATTTTGCTGGACCGGGGCGTGCCGGTGTTCACGCGATATTCGCGAGGACGAGACGTGATGGCGGCGTGCGGGCAACTCGCGCTGGCGGATGCGGGCAATTCGTTGCTGCCAGTGATTGGATAAACCTGCCTGCCGAGAAAATTCCTCCAGCAGCAAATCGCAATCAAACCAACCGGCTTCCGTAGATATGCTCCGCGGAAGGGCCCCCCTCCTGACCCCCTCCCCCCTTTTTTCGTAAGTGCGGATTCCAAAGGACTTAACGTTTCCTGTAAATTTAAAATGAACACTTACGGGTATTCCTTGGAAGTGCTCATTCTACAGGGGTTGCATGACCAGAAAAAACGGTAAAACACGGCAAAACGCGGCGTCCCTCGATCCACTCATTCTAAAAGACTTAGCTGGATAACGGGTTGGGCGTCCTAAAAATAAAAAAGGCGGCAAAGGGTTTGCCGCGCTGGGAGTACGCAAGTTTTTACAGACATGAGTATACACAAAATGAAAAAAAAGCAAGGACAATTTTTTTGGGGGGGGATGGACCGCCGGGTTTCCGGCCGACTGAGAAATTTAGGCGCTGAAGGATTGACGGAGCTAGAGGAACGGGTTTTGGACGCGGAGGTTGTCGAATTCTTGGCCGTGTTGGAGATCTTCGGTGTAGAGGATGCGGCAATTGGCTTCGTGGGCGGCGGCGACGATTAGGGAGTCGTACCAGGAGAGCGAGAAGCGGCGGGCGAGATGAAGGGCCTCCTGATAGAGCACGAGTGGAGGACTGCACTGAGAGGAAGCGGGCCAAAAGCGTCAAGGCGAGGAACTGCTCGGCCTCGGTAGAGGACAATGGGGGGCGGAAGCGGCGAAAGGCGAGGCTTATGAACTCCTGCGCTACTTGAAAACTGATGACGTCCTTCGTTGGTAGCCACAGCGTGATCGACTAAGTCGGCGGCAAGCTGGCGTTTATCCGGCGCAGCCTCGTCGAAGATCGTAGGCGAAGATGTTGGTATCGAGGAAGAACCTAGCGCTCATTCATCTCTTCGCGCGTGTAGGGTGGATTGGATTTGATGTGTTTGAGGCGTTCCATGAGTTCGCGGTGGGCGCGGACGGCTTCTTTGCGGCCATAGGAGGCAAGCCATTCGCGGAAGGCGGCGTTGAGAGTGGTGTTCTCCGATTGGGCGACGCGGCGAGCCTTCTCGATAAGCTCGGGGTCAGCGCTAAGCGTAATGTTCTTCATGTCTACAGTGTACACTACATCGTGTACACGAACAAGGCTACACTTCATGGGCTATTTTGTTAGGGTGTGAGGTAATCGGAGAACTCGCGGCCCGAAGCACAGACTGAAGCCTGTGCCACAAAGAGGGCCGGGCAAGCCCAGCCCCTACAGGCGACAGCGAAGCTAGGCACGGATTAAGCAAGGACGGGGCGCGTATTAGGGGCGGAGGGCGATTACTGACATTAGGCGGCCGGATGCGGGGCCTTGTTTGCGGTAGGAGAAGAGGAGGTCGGGTTGGCAGGCGGTGCAGAGGTCGATGGTGTGGATGTTTTGGGGGCGGAGGCCGGCAGCCAGGAGTTGGGAGCGGTTGGCTTTGCGGAGGTCGAGGAGGACGCCTTTGGGCGGGGGTTGGTGGCCGGGGGGCATCATGTTGAGCCACTGGATGGGGTTGGGCTCGTCGCCGGTGCGGAATTCGTCGAAGTAGGTGGGGGCATCCGAGAATTGGGAGAGGAATTGGGTGGCGACTTCGGTGCCGACTTCGTAGCAGCAGGGGCCGATGCTGGGGCCGATGGCGGCTAGAAGATCGGCGGGATTGGTGCCGAAGTGCATTTGCATTTTGCCGATGGTTTTGGCGGCGATGCGGGCCAGGGTGCCGCGCCAGCCGGCGTGGATGGCGGCGATGGCGCGTTTTTTGGGGTCGACGAGGAGGATGGGGACGCAGTCGGCGGTTTGGATGGATAGGAGAAGGCCGGGGCGGTTGGTGATGCTGGCGTCGCCACGGCACGGATCGGTGGAGGCGGTGTCAAAGAGGTGGATTACGTCGGAGTGGAATTGTTTTAGGGTGATTAGCGGGAGATCTTTGGCGCCTGCGGCGGTTTGGAAGCGGCGGCGGTTTTCTTGGACGTTTTCGCGGGTGTCCCAGTCGGTGAAGCCGAGGTTGAGGACCTTTTCGTTTTCGAGGGAGGAGATGCCACCGGGCTTGGTGGAGAACGCATGGATTAGCCAGGGGAATTCGGACAAGGCGGGGATTTGGAGGAGTTTTAGGTTGCGGGACGTGCGGGTGGTGAAGCTAGTTGCAGGCGCGGATGGGACAGGAGATTTACGGGTAGGACGTTTAGACGGTGTTTTGGTTGCGGGCACGATTCTATAAGTATAATCGCGGTAGGCGAATGGCATAACAACTTCGAGGGCGTCAGGGTTGGTCCCTAGAGTAGCAAAGAGAAAGCTTCGGTTGCGCCCGCGGCGGATAAGAGAATTCCCTCTTCGAACACTCCCGTGACAGATCTGGCTGCAAATGGGAGATTTGATACCATTGACACGTTATTAGCTACTCGTTATAAATACCGCCACAAACTCACGGGTATCTAAATGAACTATCGCCCCTTTCCGATGGTAATGCTCTTTCCGTTGGTCCTAGGCCTTGTGTCGTGTGGCGGTGGATCCAGCAGTTCGCTACCACCTCCCCCGCCGCCTCCAGCCGCGGACTTTTTGCTCACGGCGGAGAGTCAAACGGTAACCGCACAACAAGGAGGAGTGCCGCAATATCAATTGGTAGAAGCCAGTCCGCTGAATGGTTTTAAGGGAACCATCACCTTAACAGTTTCAGGTCTGCCGACGGGCGTAACAATTCTCCAAACAGGCCAAGGCGGCCCATCTATTCAGTTGACCGGCAGCGGCGGGCCGCAATCGGGGAGTTTTCAATTGATAGCCTCATCTGCAGCGACCCCGGGTACAACGACCGTGATGGTAACGGGAATGAATGGGAGCATCAAGCATACGGCTCCGTTTTCGCTGGTGGTAACGCAGGGCGCGCCTTTCACTATCCAGGTGTCGCCACCATCGATGTCTCTGACGCCGGTCTCGCAAGCGAACGGTCAAGTGTCGATCACAGCCGCCGGCGGCAGCGCGTCGCAATTTCAATTGAACATAGCGGGTCCTGAGATAGCCGGGATCAACGTCGTCATTCAACCCACGGTTCTTACCCCTACGAATCCCGTTTCCTTCGAAATTGACGCTTCGCTGACGGCACAGGCGCTACAGAATTTTCCAGTGGTTGTTACGGCGTCCGACAACAATAACAACACTTCCTCGGTGGTCATCCCGTTGACGGTGACGGTGCCGTTTGCGGTAAATACGACGCCGACGCGGAGCACATTTTTCCGGACGGACCAGAGTGTAACGGGAATGGTGTACGACCAGAGCCGGAAACTCCTGTTTGTCAGTGTGGAAATACTGAACGAGGTGGAAGTTCTGTCGACGATAGACGGCCACAAAGTCGCTTCCATTCCGACAAATTATCCGGCAGGGATCGATGAAGCAGCGGATGGAAGTGCGGTCTATGTGGTCAGTCCTTATTTTGGCGGGGTGACAATCATTGATCCGGATTTGTATCAGGTCGTGGGACACGCAAATGTGCCGCAATCCGTCTCGGGACTGAGCCAGGTAACCTTTTTTGAAGTCGCAGGGTTGTCTAATGGAAAAGTGCTGCTCTATCCCTCCGCAGATGACGTGGATTTGACAAAACCACCGTTCTACCTGTGGGATCCGCAAGCAAATTCTTTCAGTCTGTTTGGTCCGGCGAATTCGGCGTCGGCGGTAGGGCTAATCTTGCGAAGCGCGGACCACAGTAAGGTGTTGGCGTACGCCGGGCTTGGAGGAAGTGGTGGGATGCTGTATGACGCGACGACGGACACATTCACTGGACCCACTCCCTTAATAAGCGGGATATCGGCCATAAGTCCGGATGGTTCGCAGTTCGTCTCGGCGGGCTACCAAAATTCGGCTCCGGTATTAAATTTCTACGACAGCAATCTAAACGTGCTCGGTTCTTTGCCCTTGAACGATTTTGCGCCAATCGTTTCGTCACTGCAGCCGCTGTACAGTGCGGATGGGACTCGCTTGTACCTGATTCCGAACCAAGGAATTGGAGTGGCCAGTGGTTCAGGGGCCGTGGGAGCGGTTATCGACACAAAGAGCTTGACAGTCGTCGGCTTGGTTCCGTGTTTCTCGTTTGGCGCAATATTGCCTTTTTCAGGGCAGTGGATCGCTACGTTTGCAACGGATGAGACCGGCATGCTGTTCGGAGCGGGATTTGATGGGGTGGGGTTTCTGGATATGAGCGCTCCGACGTTGTTGAAAGAGCCGACTCCAGGGAGTTTTCTGGTTCAACCATCGTTGGCCAGCTTGTCGGGGGCTACAACGGTGCAACTGAGTGGCGAAGGGTTTGACTCAAGTTCAGCGTTCAATCTGTTTATCGGAGCACCTCCGGCGTCCACAGCAACAATAATGGCCGGTGGGGTGTCGGTGCAGTCGCAAAATGTGATTAACGCGACGATTCCCACGGGGAAAATTGCCGGTGCTGCTAATGCCACGTTGACGCGTTCGGATGGTTTTTTCGAAGTCGTGCCGGATGCGGTCACTTTTGGTCCTACGATCCTCCAGGTGGACGCGGATGCCGGATCCACGTCAGGCGGCGACTCGATCAGCATTGTCGGCTATGGGTTAAGTGGAGCGAACACGGCAGTAACCATCGGTGGAAAGCCAGCAACAATCAGTCAAACAACCGGAGCAGATAAATGGCCAGACTTCAATAAACAGAAAGACGTTGAAGACCCGCCAGGGGCACCAGGCATGGCGGATGTTGTGGTGAACACCCCTAGTGGGGCGACGACTATTGCCGGGGGATTTCAGTACTTAAGTGCTGTGCAGGTGCATCCGATTACCGGGGCTCTGGATGCAATAGGCTACGACAAAACTCGACAGAGACTCTACGCGAGCAATCAGGACCACAATCGGGTGGAGATTTTCGATCTTGGCAGTAGCGTATTTCTGTCATCAGTCCCGGTGGGAAATGCGCCAACGTCGATTGCGCTTACGCCAGACGGGATGCTGCTCGCCGTGCTTAATTCCGCCGATGGGACGGTGTCTGTAATTGATCCTGCAAAACTACAGGTGAATGCGACGTATCCTGTTTTGACAGCGGCAGATCAGAATCTGCAAGGGTGTGGGGGAGTGGCGACTCAAATCAGCGCTGCGGTGCCGCATCGCGTTTTCGTGAGCGTTAACTGCGCCTCCAACTTAGACGCAGGTCTTACGCACTTGCTCAATTTAGATACGGGAAGCCTGAGTTGTGCGGGTATCGCCGGGTGCGGTGCTAACGGAACGGATATGAACTTGGCATCGGGAGCACCGGCCATGGCTTCGACGCGGGACGGAACCAAAGTGTTCTTCACGGGTGGAGACGTGGTGCTTCTAGACGTCAATGCCAATACACTAACAACGGCTGGAGCGGGATTCTATGCCGACGCTGCGGCGTCTGATGATGGATATACTTTTGCCGCAGATTTTGGAACCTACGACGCCCAGTTGTCGCGCATTTCCATCATGGCTTTTGAACCCTACGCCAATTCGGGAAGCCAAAGCTTTGGCAACGTCGTTGGAGAAAAGCTCAATCCGTCCGGAAGCCTGCTTTTCTATCCCCAGAATACCGGAGTAGACATTTTTGATGTTCACACTGGACGATTGATCCGCCACATCGTTCTGCCAGATCCAATCCCGCTAGACACAAACGGCATGGTTCTTGATGAGACGGGCACGAAGATGTTCCTGATTTCCAATACCGGGATCACAATCGCCGATTTGTACCAAGCTCCGCTGAGCGTGGGCACGGTAAGCCCGACCGCCGGAAACGCGGGCACCACCGTGACCGTACGAGGAAGCGGCTTTACCAATGGAGCGGTCGTCTTGTTTGGCACTACGCAAGCCTCCGCCACATTCGTAGATTCAAATACACTTCAAGCGATAGTGCCAAGCCTAGCTGCCGGTCCCGTTCGAGTTACGGTACGGAACGCGAACGGTCGACAGTATTCCCTCGATGACTCCTTTACGGTGAATTGAACCTGAGTGCTCCGCGAAGACAAGCGGGAGCTTTGAGACTGGGCGAATGCTAGCTAGCCCAGGTAACTAGACGTGGTCAGAATTCGGTCTGTACTGCAGTCTCCTGGCCTCAGTCGTGGAAGCTGAGGGCGCGTAGATGAGGGCGGAGTGACCATGGGATGGGAGTAGACTTGGCGGAAGTGGATAGAATCGATGCGCCGATTGAGCGGCACGGAAGACATTTGATAGATCCGTATGGAGAGGTGGATTGAAGCGGATGAAGGCGGGAACTGGAGGCGAGGGGAATGGGATGGATATTGATGTTTGCTGCGGTGGGTGCGATTGGAGTTGCTTTGAGCTCGCAGGCTTGGCCGCAATCGGCGGACAAGGCGGCAGCGAGCGAGAGTGCCAACGCGGAGACGATCACGGGGTTGGTGGGCCGGCTGGACGTGGAACGATATAAGGCGACGATTAAGGGACTGACAGAGTTTGGGGATCGGCGGCAGGGGACGGACCGGAATCGTAAGGCGGTGGATTGGATTGAGGCGCAACTGAAGAGTTATGGCTGCACGAACACGGAGCGGTTGAAGTATGACTACCAGCCTCCGCCGCCGCGCGATCCCAATGCGCCGCGGCCGGGCGGGGCCGGAACGCAGGGATCATCGCAGCCGCAAACGGCCGTGGGCGGTGGACGTTCGAGAGGGATTCGCGCCAAGACGGGCGTGAACACCGATCCGAGCAAGCAGCCGGATGAGAAGCTACGCCAGCTCGATTCACAGGAATCCACGCCGGGGGAACGCGAAGAGGTTTATTGCACGAAGATCGGGACGACGCATCCCGAAGAGATGTACATCCTCGGCGGGCACATGGACGGCATCGGGTGGGGCGAGGCGGCGAATGATGATGGGTCGGGAACGGCTCTGGTGATGGAAGTGGCGCGCGTGTTGAGCAGCCCGGATGTGCGCACGGAGCGGTCGGTGCGATTCATTTTGTGGAACAACGAGGAGACGGGACTGAATGGCAGCCGCGCGTACGTGCAGCAGCGGCAGAGTTTACAAGGCAAAGAAGACCCGCCAGGCTCGGGGCGTTACCCGGAGCCGAAATGGCTGGGAATGATTACGCACGATATGATGTTGTTCGATCACGGGATGCCGCGGGCGGATGGAACGATGAGCAAAGAGCAGCGGCCTGAAGCGGACATCAATATTGAGTTTCAGTCCAATTCGAAGTTTGCGGCGGAGTCGCAGGCTTTGGCGTGGGTGCTGGAGCGAGCCGATGAGAAGTACGCGACGGATTATCCGGCCGCGGTGAGCAGCCACATGACGAATACGGATTCTAGCTCGTTCATGGACGTGGTGCCTTCGCTAAGCGTGCGCGAAAACGAGCGCGGGACGCAGATCGGAAACGGATGGGATCCGCAATGGCACCAGCCGACGGACTTGTACAAGACATACTCGGATGCGGACTTCCGGCTCGGATTGAATGCGGCGCAGACTACGCTGGCGGCGGTTGCGGAACTGGCGGGGGCCAGGGTGGAAAAATAGTCTGGAGGATGATTCGATCAGAGGGTCGGGCGCGAGAGAGGAAAGAAAAAATGCGAAGAGGGCACGATGTATCGTGCCCCTACGGGGAGACACTTTGATCATTGGGATGGGAGTGGATTTGGCGGAGGTGGGGCGGATTCAGAAGGCGATTGAGCGGCATGGGGAGCCGTTTTTGCGGCGGGTGTATACGGCGGCGGAGAGGGAGTATTGCGAGAGATTTAAGAATAAGTATGAGAGGTATGCGGGGCGGTTTGCGGCGAAAGAGGCGGCGATGAAGGCGTTGGGGACGGGGTGGAGGCGCGGGGTGCGGTGGGTGGATTTTGAGGTGGTGCGGGAGTTGGGGGGGCGGCCGACGATCCGGTTGGATGGAGAGGCGAGGAAGATTGCGGAGGAGTTGGGAGTGAAGAGGATTGCGTTGAGCATTACGCATACGGAGGCGCAGGCGTTGGCGCAGGTGATTTTTGAAGGATGAAGGACGAAATTCGAAATACGAAATTCGAAATGCGAAATTCGAAAAGAAAGAATTTACACAGAGGACACGGAGAGCACAAAGGCACGGAGAAGTGCGCTGAGGGACGGCTGAGCCGAATCAAGCAGGTTTGGCAGCAAGTTGAATCGTTTGGATAACAAGCTCTTCGAATGAAGGAGCGAGCTTCGCTGCGACGCGGAGACGCTCGTTGCACAAGATTTCCTCGTGATCGATTTTCACGATTTCGAATTCCCGATTCTTTTTTCGTGCCTTTAGATCAAAGCAGACAGGATCGTAGTCCATATCTCCGCCCTTACCGAACGGGATGTAGCCATTCTTAAGCAAAAACCTGACAGAAAATTTCTTGGGAATTTAAGGGACGCCGGAGAGATCGGGACCGGGTGGGTTGGCGTGCAAACGGTACCGTTGAGATCGACCTCCAGCCACCGGTAGGAGAGGACGAGCCGTTCATAGAGCGGAGGAAAGCGCGCGGGAAGCTTTGCGTAGACGGCTTCCAGCATGGACTTATCAGTTGCGAGCTGCAAAGGACGCCAATGATTATCATCTGCTCGAAGTGGCGAGTCGGATAGAAGGCTAACCGAGAGATCATCGATGCTTTCGCGCAAATCGTAGCCATCAAGTTTTCGCCAACACGCGACAAACTGGTCCAGCAATTGATTGTGGCGCGCTTCAGCGTTCATGTCAGGCGAAAGAGGCCGAGGGGTTCCGGTCTTTTGTGTCTGCACTAATAGTCACCGAATCGTTGGTGGAGACCTCGATTTCCATCCAACGATTGTGCGGGTGGTTCCCGGGAATCGAAAACGTGAGGTAATTTGTGGAGAGGGCGGGAGTGAGCCGTCACGTTCCTGGTGTGCGTTGCGGTGGAGGGTTAGGACGCGGAGGGTGCGGCCTTGTTGGGAGTGGCGGAAGGCGGCGGATTTGGATTCGGAGAGGGAGCGGAGTTCGCGGGCGCGGCGCTTGATGATGTGGCGGCGGGGACTTGGTCGGGCGAGGTGGCGGCTTTGGTGCCGGGGCGGGGGGAGTAGGAGAAGACGTGGAGGTAGGTGAAGGGGTGGCGTTCGATGAAGGCGAGGGTGGCGGCGTGGTCGGATTCGGTTTCGCCGGGGAAGCCGGCGATGACGTCGGCGCCGATGGCGGCGTTGGGGAGGCGGTCGTGGATGAGGTCGAGGCGGCGGGCGTAGTGTTCGGAGCGATACCAGCGGTGCATGGCGGCGAGGATGGGGTCGGAGGCGGATTGGAGGGGCATGTGGAAGTGTTGGGCGATGCGGTCGGTGCTGGCGAAGAGGTCGATCAGATCTTGGGTGACATCTTGGGGCTCGATGGAGCTGATGCGGAGGCGTTCGATGGGAGTTTCGTCGAGGATGCGGCGGAGGAGGTCGAGGAGTTCGGCGCGGGGAGAGAGGTCGCGGCCGTAGGTGCCGAGGTTGATGCCGGAGAGGACGATTTCGCGGGCGTGGAGGAGTAGAGGAAGTCAAGGAGGCAAGGATTGGAGGACCGGCCACGGTAGGAGTGCGCGGTGCTACTGCATGGATGGTTCGAGGTGAGCATTTGGATTTCGCGGATTACGGAGTCGGGGGGAAGGCTGCGGGATTTGCCGCGGACGAAGGGGATGACGCAGAAGGAGCAGCGGTTGTTGCAACCGTCCTGGATTTTGAGGATGGGGCGGGTGTGGTGGGATTCGCCGCCTTGGATGGGGGCGGAGAGGAATTCGGGGTGGGCGAAGATGTCGCTGGAGAGGATTTGGGCGAGGTGGGGGGAGGGTGCGGGATTGGAAATCGCGCCTAGATGGGGCGCAACATGTTGCGCCCCTACAAAGTGGGAGGGAGCGTGGTCTGCGGCAGAAGGAAACAGCGGATTCCTCGCTTCGCTCGGAATGGCAGTTTGGTGGTCAGCGGCAGCAGCGGGAATGACTGGAGCGATTTGGGTTACGAGGTTAGGGATTTGGGGTTTGTGGGAATTGCCGACGACCCAGGAGACGCCGGGGAGGGTGGCTAGTTCTTCGGGGGCGCGTTGGGCGTAGCAGCCGGTGACGATGAGTTGGGCGGCGGGATTTTGGGTATGAATTTTGCGGATGGCGTCGCGGGCTTGGGCGTCGGCGGCGGCGGTGACCGTACAGGTGTTGAGGACAACGATGGCGGCGGTGGCGGGATCGGGGGCGGGAGTGCAGCCGCGGTCGAGGAGCTGGCGTTCGAGGGCGGCGCCATCGGCTTGGGTGGCACGGCAGCCGAATTGTTGGATGTAGAAGGTGGTCATTGGCTTCGCGAAAGAGCCTGCAAGAACCAAGAGAAAGATTTTACACAGAGTTCACGGAGAGCGCAGAGAGCACAGAGAAGAAAAGAGGTCTTCCCTGCTCCGGGTCTGGGCAGAGTTTGGTCTTCGGCAAGCCGCCGTAGACAGCAGCGAGACAGGATAACCGCTTCGAAGGGTTGCGGAAAGGTGGGCAGGATGGAAGCAAAAGGGTAAATCGTGGCTTTACTAGGTGCGCGGGGGGCCGATACAATAATTTTGGAAAATGTGTGCCCTGCGGCGTCACCCCTCTGCGCTGGATAACCCGAAGCTTTCGGTAGTGATTCCCGTTTACAACGAGAAAGGGACGATTGAAGAGATTTTGCGGCGCGTTCTGGAGACAGAGATGCGCATGGAAATCGTGATCGTGGACGATTGCTCGAAGGATGGGACGCGGCAGTATCTGGAAGCGATGATGCAGGCGCAAGCCAAAGGCGAGGCTTGGGCGCCGGCGCACGATGGGGGCGATCCGGTGGATGTGCGGAATTTGCGGATATTTTTTCAGGAACAGAATCAGGGCAAAGGCGCGGCGTTGCGGCGCGCGTTCGCGGAAGCGACGGGCGACATCGTGCTGGTGCAAGACGCAGACCTGGAATACGACCCGAAAGATTATCCGGTGCTGTTGGCGCCGATTATCGATGGGCGGGCGGATGTGGTGTTTGGGTCGAGATTTCTTAGCGGGCCGCAGCGGGTGCACTATTTCTGGCACTACGTGGCGAATCGGACGCTGACGCTGCTGTCGGACATCATGACGAATTTGAAGCTGACGGATATGGAGACTTGTTACAAAGTGTTTCGCAAAGAAGTGTTGCAAGGGATCAAGCTGAGGTCGAACCGCTTCGGATTTGAGCCGGAGATTACGGCGAAAGTGGCCAAAGGCAAATGGCGGATTTATGAAGTGCCGATCAGCTACGCGGGGCGGACGTATGAAGAGGGGAAGAAGATTACTTGGAAAGATGGCGTGAAGGCGTTGTGGTGTATTTTTTGGTTTAAGATTGCGGATTGATGGGAAAGTGAGTAGCGGGTAGTGAATAGTGAGTAGCTAGAACCCTTTCGGCGAGCGGCGTTCGCGGCTCGATTTCACAAAAAAATCGCGAGTAAAGAACCCAAGATAGAAATCAGACAGAGGTGGATTGGGCGTAGCCGTGGGGGTGTTTTTGTTTCCAGGACCAGGCGGAGGTGATGATTTCTTCGAGGGAAGAGTGCTGGGCTTCCCAGCCGAGGGCGTGGCGAAGTTTTTCTTTGCTGGCGACCAGGACTGCGGGATCGCCGGGGCGGCGCGGAGAAAATTTGCGGGCGATCTTGTGGCCCGTGATTTTTTCGGCGGCGTCGATAACTTCAAGGATCGAGAAGCCGCGGCTGTTGCCGACGTTGAATGCTTCGCCGGAAACGGATTCGATGGATTCGAGGGCGCGGACGTGGGAATCGGCGATATCGAGGACGTGGATGTAGTCGCGGACGCAGGTGCCGTCGGGAGTGGGGTAGTCGGAGCCGAAGATTTCGAGCTGAGGGATGAGGCCGAGGGCGGCGTCGAGAACTTTGGGAATGAGGTGGGTTTCGACGCGATGGGCTTCGCCGCGCTCGGCGGAGGCGCCAGCGGCGTTGAAATAGCGGAGAGCGGCGTAGTGAAGGCCGGTGTAGGCGCGATAGTCGGAGAGGATTTCTTCGAAGCGCAGCTTGGATTTGCCGTAAGGGTTGATGGGGTTTTTGGAATGGTCTTCGGGGATGGGGACGGTGTGAGGTTCGCCGTAAGTGGCGGCGGTGGAGGAAAAGATTAATTTTTTGACGCCATGGCGGGTCATGGCGTCGAGGAGATTGACGCCGGCGGCGATGTTGGCGGCGTAGAAGGTGCTGGGCTCGCGGACGGATTTGGCGACGAGGGCTTCGCCCGCGAAGTGCATGACCGCATCGATTTTCCGTGCTAGAGAAGACTTCTTCGATTTGCGTGCGGACGCCTAAATCGATTTGGCAAAAGATCGCTTTGGGAGGGACGGCGGCGGCATGGCCCTCCTGGAGATTGTCGAGGGCGATGACCTGATAGCCGCGGGAGAGGAGAACTTCCGCGCAGATGCTGCCGATGTAGCCTGCTGCTCCGGTTACGAGAACGTTCAAGGAATGACCTCGCCTTTGTCGAAAGAATGTGTGGTGCGTTTTTCGCTGATATTAAAGCTATCAGTGAGAAGAGGGCGGGGCAAGCCCGGCCCCTACAAACGTACGGGCGAAGTGGCAAGCTTAAAGGGCGAGGCGCGAGTCGGACTATGGCGCGGACATGCGGCGCTGGAAAGTTAGGAGGATGAGGTCGGCGCGGCGGCGGACGCCGAATTTGCTGAGAAGATTGGAGACGTGAAATTTTACAGTGCGCTCGGCGATGTTGAGTTTGCTGGCGATTTCCTTGTTGGAAAGATTTTCGAGGAGCGAGTCGAGGACTTCCTGCTCGCGGCGGCTGAGATTGGTGACGGTATCGGTTTTTAGACGGCGGCCTTGATTGGTGAGAATGGAATCGACGAAACCGGAAAGAACGGAGCGCGGGACCCAGAAACCACCGCTAGCGACAAGCGGCAGAGCGCGGACTAACTGATCGCGAGCTTCCGTGTAAGTGAGAAGGCCTTTCACGCCGAGGCGGAGGAGCTGATAACTGTTGGCGTCGGTGTGTTGCTCGCCGACGACGATAAGGCGCGCTTCGGGATGGCGCTCCATGAGATTGGCGAGAAGAGCGCCGGTAGCGGGACGCGCGGCGTGGCCGTCGATGACATAGACTTGTGCGACGGGCGGCTCGAGATTGCGCATGTCGGGCGCGAGCGTGGATTCGAGCTGTTTGACGGTGACCTTGAATTGGGCCTTCGACAAAACGCGTTCGAACTCGCTCAGCACCAGAGGGTGCGGCGACAGGATGCAGACGGTCAGTTTGGATGATGCGCGCTTGGTAGCCACTATGTGCCAGCGTAGTGAAAACTGTCCTTAGGGGCAAGTCTCTTGGAAGGGGTTGTTCTCGAATTGTTACGTGACAGGTAGGGTGCTTTTTCGATGGGGTCCGAGGGGCGATTTTTGGAGTAAAACCCGGACAATTCGTTCGGAGGCATGGCCATCCCATAGGGGAGGGATGCGTCCTGGCTTGCCTTTTCCGGCGAGGACGTCTTGCGCGGCGGCGAGAATTTTAGCAGGGTCTGTGCCGATGAGTTGATTTGTGCCTTCCGAGATGGTGATGGGGCGTTCGGTGTTCTCACGAAGAGTGAGGCAGGGGACGCCCAAGGCGGTGGTTTCTTCCTGAATGCCGCCGGAGTCGGTTAGGACCAGTGTGGATTTGCTGAGCAGGCACAGAAAATCGAGATAGCCGACGGGCGGAATCAGGCGCAATTGTGGATGAGTATTGATCCCGGCGTGAGTAAGGCGCTGCTGGGTGCGCGGGTGAACAGGGAAAACTACGGGAACTTGGGCAGCGATGGAATTTATGGCTCCAAGAAGTTCGGCAAGTTTTTCGGTGGAATCCACGTTGGATGGACGGTGGAGTGTGAGCACACCGAAACGCTGCCATTCGGAGCCGTTCTTCAGGCCAAGATCTTCGCCAATCGGGGACTTTTGAGCGATAGGCAGAAAATGACGGAGCGAATCGATCATGACGTTGCCGACGAGATAGATGGCCTCGCGGGGGCGGCCTTCTTTGAGGAGATGGCCGATGGCGTCTTCTTCGGTGACGAAGAGATAGTCGGCGAGCGCATCGGTGAGGATGCGGTTGATTTCTTCCGGCATGGAGCGATCGAAACTCCGGAGCCCGGCTTCGACGTGTGCAACGGGAATGCCAAGCTTCACGGCGGCTAAGGAAACGGCGATGGTGGAATTGACGTCGCCGACGACGAGAACGAGATCGGGCTGGCGATCGATGAGAACAGGCTCGATGCGCTTGAGGACTTCGGCGGTCTGAACAGCATGTGTGCCGGAGCCCACTTCAAGATTGACGTGCGGCGTGGGAATGCCCATCTGGCGAAAGAAAATGTCGGAGAGGGCTTCGTCATAGTGCTGGCCAGTGTGGACAAGGATAGGCTCGATCTCGGGGTGTCGCTGCATTTCGCGCATGAGAGGCGCAATTTTGGGGAGATTGGGACGGGCGCCTACGATGTTGATGATTTTCAGTTGGCTGGTCATGAATTCGTCAAGGGTGTCAGAGAATCGCAGTATAGCATTTGGGTTTAGGCGGTTCGGGGCGCTAGAACGACCGTTCGCGCCAAAAAAGCACTAGTTCGCTGCAAGGCGTTCGATTCCCTGCTGGAACCTGCGTAAAATAGAGCGGTATTCCGAAATACGGCCTTCTCTGCAAGTGTCCCCTTTCAAGAGGAAGTCCGGTAAGGAGTTGTGAGTTCCCAGGCATGCGTAACTTGACCGAATCCGCGAAAGCGTTGCGAGAGTTGCTCTCGCAGCGGATCCTTGTGCTCGATGGGGCCATGGGGACGATGCTGCAGCAGCGGCATCTGACGGCGGAGGATTTTGGCGGGGCGGCGCTGGAGGGTTGCAACGAGAATCTGGTGCGGACGCGGCCAGACGTGGTGCTGGATATTCATAGGAAATATTTTGAGGCCGGGTCGGACATCGTCGAGACGAACAGCTTTGGGGGGGCACCGATCGTATTGGCCGAGTATGGGTTGGCGACGGATGCGCATTTCTTGAATAAACGCGCGGCGGAATTGGCGCGGCAGGCGGCGGATGAGCTCAGCACGCCGGGAAAGCCGAGGTTTGTTGCGGGTTCTGTGGGGCCGACCACGAAGGCGATTACGGTGACGGGCGGCGTGACGTTTGATGGGTTGCTCCACGCGTATTACGTGCAAGCGAAAGGCTTGGTTGAAGGCGGAGTGGATTTGCTGCTGGTCGAGACTTGCCAGGACACGCGGAATATTAAGGCAGCGTTGCTGGCAATTCAGAAGCTTTCCAAAGAAATTGGGATGCAGGTGCCGGTGATCGTCTCGGTGACGATTGAACAAAACGGGACGATGCTTGCAGGGCAGACAGTCGATGCGATGTGGGCGTCGTTGCGGCACGCGAAGCCGCTGGCATTTGGGATGAACTGCGCGACGGGGCCGGAGTTCATGACCGATCATCTTCGAACGCTGAGCCAACTCTCGAGCGAGTTTGTTTCCTGTTATCCGAATGCAGGGCTGCCGGATTCCGAGGATGGAAAGTATCACGAGACGCCGACGACGCTGGCGACTCAGCTCGAAAGATTCGTGGGAAACGGATGGCTAAACATTGTGGGTGGATGCTGCGGAACGACGGAGCAGCACATCCGCGCGATTGCGCAGATGGTGCAAGGGAAAAAACCGCGGGTGCGGCCGGGCGAATCGCACCGGGCGGTGTATTCGGGGATCGAGACGATTGAGGCGGAAGACAGCACGCGGCCGCTACTGGTGGGCGAGCGGACGAACGTGATCGGGTCGAGGCTCTTCAAGAATCTGGTTGCGGAGGAAAAGTGGGAAGAGGCGAGCGAGATTGCGCGGCGGCAAGTGAAGGGCGGAGCGCATATCGTGGATGTGTGCCTGCAGAGCACGGAGCGGGATGAGAAGAAGGACATTCCAGAGTTCTACGAGAAGCTGATTCGAAAAGTGAAAGCGCCGGTGATGATCGATACGACCGACGCGACGGCGATTGAGCTGGCGCTGACGTACTGCCAGGGAAAAGCGATCATCAATTCGATCAACCTGGAGGATGGCGAGGAGAAATTCGAGCGTGTCGTGCCGATTGCGCACGATTTTGGGGCAGCGGTGGTGGTCGGGTGTATCGATGAGGATAAGCTGCAGGCGCAGGCGTTTACGCGAGAGAGGAAACTGGCGGTCGCGCAGCGCAGTTACAAACTACTGACGGAAAAATACGGCTTGGGGCCGGAAGACGTTATTTTCGATCCGCTGGTGTTTCCCTGCGCGACGGGCGATGAGAATTACATTGGTGGCGCGGTCGAGACGGTAGAGGGCATCCGGCTGATCAAGCAGGCGCTGCCGGATGTGCGGACGATCCTGGGAATTTCAAACGTGTCGTTTGGATTGCCAGCAGGCGCGCGCGAAGTTGTGAATTCAGTTTTCCTTTACTACTGCACGAAGGCAGGGCTGGATCTTGCGATTGTAAATACGGAGAAACTGGAAAGATTCGCTTCGATTCCGCAACACGAGAGAGACCTTGCGGAGAACCTATTGTTTTCGCATCCGCCGAAGGATGTGCCAGCCGATCATTCTCAGGCGGAATTGTTACGCCACGTGCCAGCCGATTGGCGCGAGCAAAAGAAAGAGCAGCGCGCGGCGGTCAATCAGTACCACATTGCGGCGATTGCCGAGTATTTCCGGACGGCGAAGAAAAAAGAGAAAAAGCTCGCGGCAGACGTGCCGCTGGACGAGCGGCTGGCGAATTACATTATCGAAGGGACGCGGGACGGGCTGATCGCGGATCTGGAGAGCAAACGCGCGGAAGGCGCGGCACCGCTGGACATCATCAACGGTCCGTTGATGACGGGGATGGCGGAAGTGGGGCGGCTATTCAACGCGAACGAATTGATCGTGGCCGAGGTGCTGCAATCCGCTGAGGCGATGAAGGCTTCGGTGAACCACCTCGAACAGTTCATGGAGAAGGCGGACACGGCGAAGCGCGGAAAGATCGTGCTGGCGACGGTGAAGGGCGACGTCCACGATATCGGAAAAAATCTCGTTGAGATCATTTTGAAGAACAACGGGTATGACGTGGTGAATCTCGGGAATCAAAGTGCCGCCGGAAGAGTTGATCAAGGCGTATCAGGATCATCGACCGGATGCGATTGGGCTTTCTGGCTTGCTTGTGAAGAGCGCGCAGCAGATGGTGATCACCGCGAGCGATTTGAAGGATGCGGGAATCGTGATACCGCTGCTCGTGGGCGGGGCGGCGCTTTCCGCGCGGTTTACGCAGACGAAGATTGCGCCGAGCTATGGCAAGGCGGTCTGCTATGCAAAAGATGCAATGACCGGACTGCGGCTGATGAATCAGCTGATGGACCCTGCGACGCGGGAGCAGGTCCTACACGAACACTCGGCCTCGGGGAACGGGTTTGCCGTCGCGACGACGGTAAAGGTGGCAGAGATACCAAAAGTTACGCGCTCGCCGAAGGTGCGGACGGATGTTCCAATCCCCAAGGTAGCCTACCTCGACAAAAAAGTGCGGCTCGTGCCGGACTTGAACGAAGTGTGGAGCTACATCAATCCGTTCATGCTGTATGGGCGGCACATGGGGTTCCGCGGAGATTTCGAGAAGCGGTTTGCGGAGCGCGAACCTAAGGCTGTTGAGCTATATCGAAAGCATGGAAGAGGTGAAGCGCGAGGCAGCGGAGTTTATGAAGCCGCGTGCGGTGTGGCAGTTTTTTGAAGCGGAAGCGAATGTCGATGCGATACACCTGTTCGCGCCGGGCGGAAAAGAGCCGGTGCATACGTTCCAGTTTCCGCGGCAGCGAGTGGGGGATTTTCTCTGCCTGAGCGATTATGTGCTGCCAGCACAGGATGGGAAGCGGGATCACGTGGCGCTGTTTGTTGTGACGGCGGGAGAAGGCGTGCGCGAGCGGTCGGAAAAAGCAAAGAACGAGGGCTACTACTTCAAGTCGCATGGAATGCAAGCGCTGGCGATTGAATCGGCGGAAGCTTGCGCGGAGTGGCTGCACCGGCGGATCCGCGAAGACTGGGGATTCCCTGACCCGCCAGAAATGACGATGGCGCAACGATTTACCTCGCGCTATCGCGGGAAAAGGTACAGCTTCGGCTATCCCGCTTGCCCGAATCTGGACGACCAGGCGGGGATTTGGAAATTGCTGCGGCCGGAAGAGATCGGCGTGCAATTGACCGAGGGATTCATGATGGATCCGGAAGCGAGCGTAAGCGCGCTGGTATTTCACCATCCGGATTGCACGTATT
>CAVVMU010000016.1:0-668721 GCA_963749435.1 uncultured Acidobacteriota bacterium
GAGTTGGACTAGGCAGGCTGAAAGACTGGTGGCGGCAGGATTTCAAGTACTGGCGCTGGATTTCCGAGGCTACGGCAACTCGCATGGTCCAGGCGATTCTGACCCGATGGATGCGCCGCTTCACTTGGATGTGCTCGCGGCAGTGCGATATCTCCGAAAGAATGGCGCGAAGAGCGTTTCGGTAGTGGGTGGCAGCATGGGCGGAGGAGCTGCCGCTGACGCGTGCATCTCTTCGCAGCCCGGTGAGGTCGATCGCGTGGTACTGCTGGGTGCCCACCCGAACGGTCCGGCCGAGAAGCTCAAGTGTCCTTCGCTATTCATTGTAGCGCGCGACGACGCCAGCGGCGACGGACCTCGGCTGCCAAGGATTCGTGCGGATTATGAAAAAGCCCCCGAACCGAAACAGCTGATCATCCTTGACGGCTCCGCCCATGCGCAGTACCTCTTCCAAACGGATCAGGGCGAGCGCGTTATGCGCGAGATTCTCCGCTTCCTTTCCGCAAAGTGAAGTAACGGTCGCATACGATCCGGCGCGCCCCAGTAACCACTTGATTGGTCGGGTAGAGCAATGGCGCGTAGCGGGCTTCGAATGATGCCGACGTTTCCATTGCCCTCCCTAAAATTCCGTACGGCGGGTTTTCCCCAGTACGGCTTCAAGGCCGGTTGGTCAGACAAGGCCTTCCCGTGCGACGCAACCCTCGCGTCGAGCAGTTTGCCTGCGTCCTTCGTGCTCCCCGCTGCCCTCGTCGGATCCCCGTTCTGTGCTGGGGGACGTGGCGCGCTGGAACACCTCCGTTCGAGCGGCTTCTGCCGCTCTGCCCCAGGGGCCCTCGCTCCGGTCCGGGTTCTTCTGTCCCGGTCCATCCACGCTTAATCGGCCCCATCCGCCCCACTCGCAGCCGCATCCTGACTTCACCGCTATGCGGCTTATACCAGATGCCTTCGCTGTGCACACTACGCATAGGCGACCTTCGAGTGGTTCCACGCTTTCGCTGCCCGTCCTTCTTGACATGCCGTCCTCTACGACCCCGGGGAGATCGCAACCGGTTTGTTCCAGACATGCGGTTCCGACATAGGCCTTCGCCATGTTTTTGTCCCGCAGCTGTCTACGAAATGGCCAAAGATCCGAGCGGTGTACTAAAACTGAAGATCAACGCCGCCAACTGGGTCCACTGCAAAACCTACGACATCGCCGACTCCTACCAAATCATCAATTGGGTCGTTCCCGAAGGCGGCGGCCCCAACTACGAAGCCATGTAGCAATTTTCTTTGTAGGGTGGGGCTTGCCCCGCCTCAGTTCGCCCAGGCGTATGATTCACTCGCGATTCATCTCGACCCCAATCAATTCGGCTTCAATCCGTACACTTCCAACTCGCCCGGAATGCTCGACGTCGCGCCAGTCCCCGGATCGTTTCCTCTCGTCCCGATGTACACCTTTCCGTTGGCAATTGTCGGCACCGTGAACTTTACCGCGTTTCCCGCACGATCCCCTGCCGCTTGCGTGCTGTTCCACAATTCCGAAGCAAGTTGTGTCGCGTCGTAGGCATGCAGCACAGTGGCCCCACACCCGGGCGATTGCGGCGTGCAATAAAGGCTGTTGTCCAGCGCCCAGACAATGCCGTTCGTCGCCCCCAGTGCAGAAATCGAAGGCGTTGCTCCTGGGAATCCAAATGCCTGTCCGGTGGAAGTTGCCGCAGCCGTCTTAAACATCCCCGTGCCCGTATCAAACGGGAACGCCTGCAACGTGGCGTTCGCCGGCCCGATATAAAGCGAATTGTTCCAGAAGGCCGCCGTCGAAAAAATGCTGTTGCCTACGCTGAATATTTGGTACGCGTTGGAGTTCAACGGATTGAAGTTCGCCCCATAGTGCCCCAGCGACGATTGCTTCAGCATAAAAAGGTTACCTTCTTTTCCACCGCCGATCACAAAGCTTCCATTCGCCGTCGTCACCAGGACCGCCGCTCCGCCAGAGCCATGATCCGTATCATTGCCATCCAGCATGCTTTGGTCGGCAGGCGTGAACCAGTCCGCCACGCTCAGCCCTCCTGCTGTACTCAGCTTCAGCGTGCTGTCGCCATAATTCGAGCCTCCGGAGTCCGCGTCAAACGTCCCGTTCCCCGTCAGCAAATACAAGTTCCCACTGGAATCCGCCGCCGGCGCTCCGCCGCCCATCCAGATCCCTCCGCGCGAATACGAAACCGGCGCCACTTGGTTCGGCGTCGAATTGAATACCGCTCCCGGCGCCAAACTCAGCGGGGAAGTGTTGAACCCCATTACCCAGCCGTGATACGGGTCAGCATCCTCGTGCGACGCCCAGCACACGTACACCACTCCATTCACAAGCGCGAGTCCCGGCCGCTGGTGTTCGTTCTGCGGGTTGAACGCAACCTGGCCTCCCACCGATCCATCCCCGGTCCCCGACACGGAAAACGTATTGTCAATATTCAGCGGGCTCCCTGTTTTCTCGCTTCCGCTCGCCAGGCTCAAGGCATGAAGCCGCTGGTGGATTGGAGGTGCATTCGCCACGGCCGATTTGCTCACCACATAGATCGTGCCAGCCGTCGCGTCGATCACCGGTGTGCCCGTAACGCCCACTTCCGGCAAGATGTCTCCAAAGCCACTCCCCACAAGGCTATTGTTCGTTCCGGAGGGCACCGAAGTCTCTCCCGCCGTCGCTCCGTGCTTGGAGTCCAGGAGACTTGCTTGCCACAGCGTCACGCACGGACTCGCATCCGCGTCGAACGCATACACACTGTCGTGTTGCGTGGCCACAATCACCACGTTATGCGCCACTCCTCCGATCGTCACTCCCGGCACCCATAGCGGCTGCGCGAAAATGGCTCCGTCCGCTGTGCACGAAAATAGTTTCCCAAACGTCGCTGTTCCGACTGTGGCCGTCGTCAGCGCGTACTCCTGCGTGTTCGCTCCGTCGCGCGAAAGGTCATTATGGTACGTCAGAACTCCCGCGAGATTGGTCACGCCAAAGGTTGCCGAGGCGCTCTTCATCACGTCAGCTTGGCTAGTCGCCGTGATCGTGTGCATTCCCCCGGTCGAGGGCGGCTTATACAGTCCGGCAGCGCTGATCGTCCCGATGGTCGAATTTCCTCCCGGCGTTCCGTCCACGGACCAGTTGACCGCTATATTTGCGCTGCCCGTCACTGTAGCCGTGAACTGTTGCGTCTGCGAAGTCGACACCGAACCTCGCACCGGACTGATGGTTACCGCTACGTTCGCCCCGGCCGTCGTCGCGCCCGCCACATTTGAATACCCGCTGAAATTGTTCGCGGCATCTGTCTCACGCACTCGATAGGAATACGAAGTCGATACACTCAAGCCCGTATCACTGAACGATGTACCCGCAGGCGCCGCAATCTGCGCAAAGTTAGCGCAGCCTTCTCCCGCGCAGCGCTCCACCAGGTAATTGGTGATCGTCCCGCCTGTCTCCGTCCCAGCCGTCCACACCAGATTGATTTGTGAGCTCGAAACCGCCGCCGCGCTTAGATTCGAAGGCGCGACAAACGTCGGCGCGGATGTGGTTGCGCTCGCGGTGTTCGAGTAGCCGCTCAGGTTCCCGGCGGCGTCCGTCGCCCGCACTCGGTAGAAATACGAAGTGGAAGCTGTCAATCCTGTGTCATTAAAGGTGGTCGTCGTGGGCGTGGCTATCTGCACAAAATTTGCGCATCCCGTTCCCGAGCAGCGCTCCACTTTGTACCCTGTCACTCCCACGTTGTCCGTCGAAGCGGTCCACGCCAGATTGATCTGCGTTGGCGAAGCCGCCGTGGCGGTCAAGTTTGTAGGCGCCGTGGGCGGTGTCGTGTCCGGCGCTGCGGGAGTCGCGGCGCTGGATGTATTCGAATAGCCGCTCAGGTTCCCGGCGGCGTCCGTCGCCCGCACTCGGTAGAAATACGAAGTGGAAGCTGTCAATCCTGTGTCATTAAAGGTGGTCGTCGTGGGCGTGGCTATCTGCACAAAATTTGCGCATCCCGTTCCCGAGCAGCGCTCCACTATGTACCCTGTCACTCCCACGTTGTCCGTCGAAGCGGTCCACGCCAGATTAACCTGGGTTGCCGAACTGGCCGTCGCTGTCAAATTCGACGGGGCTGTCGGAGGCGTCGTATCCGGCGCTGCCAAGGTTGTCGTCGAGAAAATATTTGAGTACGCGCTGTTGTTCCCCGCCGCGTCCGTCGCCCCCACGCGATAGGAGTACGCAGTGGACGGCGCCAATCCGCTGTCATCAAATGAAGTGGCCGTTGGAGCGGCAATCTGCCCAAAATTCACGCAGCCAGCCCCCGTGCAGCGTTCCACTTTGTAGCCCGCCACACCCACGTTGTCTGTCGATGCCGTCCACGTGAGGTTGATCGACGAGGCCAGCGTTGCGGTTGCTGTAAGGTTTGCCGGCGCCGTCGGTGGCGTCGTGTCCGGTTTGGGAGCGGAAGAAGACCCTTGAAGGCCCGCGCATCCGCTCAGCGCCAAGGCACAAACGACCGTGAAGACGATGTAGCAGAGCTGCCTTCGCTCAACGCGCTTTGCGACCGCGCTCTTCATGCGGGCTCCAATAGAGATTCTGCCACGGCCGAAAGTCCGAGGAATACCGTCCAAGCGGGGGAGCCGACACTCCAATCCTCTGAACCTACCACATACTGCCAACGTACCACGCAAGTCCAGCAACCAAAATATTACGACAGGACAGTTTTGGTACTGCACTTCGGGACAGGAAAGGACTCAATTTTTTCAGAAAGTCGAAAATTGCCGCGGCCCGGCTCAGTCGCTACGCCGTCGGTGCCACGGTGAAAATAATTGACGAAGAACATGAGCTAATCGAACGGTACGTGGCCGCTCAACACGCTCCCATAGAGTGGGAAGCGCATTCGGACGAAATGCGAAGCTTTGGAGGAGTGTAAGACGCCGAGCGGAAACAAGAAAATCAGCATTTTGAACAGCCGTTAAGAAGAACGTAAGGCTCCCTAAAGCCGGACACGCCAGCGACCAGGACACTCGTATCTACGACACCTGACTCTTCCGCTTCTTAGCTTTCTGCGGCAACGGTTATCTCCGGCACACGCCTTTCTTTACGATAGGCACGAACCGTGCGCAAGATTTCTTCTTCAGGAATTTCGCCGATGTCCTTTGCGACCTCCGCTAGCGACTCTAGAAACTCCTTTTTCCAGCCCCGGCGCTTTCTCCCGCGCGGCAGGTCTTTGTATAGATCGATCCGACTCATTCTCTCTTCAACTTGCTCCTCGAAAGCTCGAAATGGAACCCCAAGCTTGATAGGTTCCTCCTCCGCTGTAAGCCGACAACTGAAAACGACGTAGTCTGGCGTCTCTGCTCTAGCCTTTTCTTCGAACGCGCTGAACGCAACCATCAATTTGGAAAGCACGCTCGTCCGCGTCCCCAATGATTCTTTTAGGTACAAGGCAACTTTGGCGGCCAATAAGACATTTGTGTCAAAAAAGTACGTTCCCGCAGCTCTCCTGGGCTTCACGACTCCAAATTGGACAAGATTTTGCAATTCCTTAGGCTGCACCTGTAACACCGCACTCGCTTGTTTCAGTTTGAGACCTTGTCCTGTCATATGAACTCCCATTATCGTCTAAAGTTTAGACGGTAATGGACCACTTGTCAAGAACCACTGTTCTTCCATGGTAACTCCTCAAGATGTTCGGTACGTTAGGCACCACGCGCTCAAGAATCAATGCGTTCATGAATCGGTTCCGAAAGCAGGGATACATTAATTACAATTACGATGAGAGAATAGAAGTGCACTCATCGTTGCGGAAAGTTCTCCGGACGCGATAAAAAATCACCTGTGATCCCTAGGATGCCCACTAGGGAGCCTCAATTCACGACCTTCCTATCGAATAAATCCCCTCTAACTCCCGATTGGTCGTGCGGACATGTTCAGATTTCAGAACGCTTTGTTCTGTTTAGGGCTGCGGCCGTTCAGGCTTCTCCGCCTTTTGTCGCTCGGCTGCGGCTTCCTCTTTTTTGCCTTGCCGCTCCAGCGCATTCGCTAGCCCGCGATGCGCCTCGGCATAGTTGGGATCTTGGCTCAGCGCATCCTGAAAGCGCGCGATGGCATCCGCGACCTGCCCTTTTTGAAGCAGAGCATTGCCTGAATTTGTGGATACGGTTGCCCGCTGGCGATTCATCACCACGCGCTCTAACTCCGCCCCTTTCTTGCGCTCGGCGGCGGCCTCCGCAGCCTTGCCTTGCTGCGCCAGCACGGTCGCCAGGGTCAGATGCGAATCAGGCACATCTGGCATTTGGCGAATCGCTTCCCTCAAAGCGTCGGCGGCTTCCGGGAGTTTGTCCATCTTCCGATAGAGGCTGCCCAACGTGGCCCAGCCATCCGCGTTATCGGAGTGCAGCCTCATCGCCAGTGAGAGTTCGCGGGCCGCGTCGTCGTACTGGCCATCCTGCATGTAAAGGATACCCAGCGTGTAGTGCGGCTCATACGCCGAAGGGTTCAAGTTGGCCGCGGCCGCGAGTTCAGGAATCGCACCTGCATTGTCATCCTTCAGTTTGAGCGCGAGCCCAAGATTGTAGTGCAGCTGGTAATTCCCCGGATCGCTCTCCAGCCCGGAGTTAAGCACGCGGACGGCTTCATCGACTTCGTTCATTTGCAGGTATGCGGCCGCCAGATTCAAGTGGGCCGTGGCGTCGCGCGGCGTTTGTTCGAGCGTGCGCTTCAGAAGCGGAATGGCGTCCTTTGCATTATCGGCAAGCAAAAGCGCCAAGCCCAGGCTCGCGCTTGCGTCCGCGTTCTTCGGCTCCGCTGCCACGACCTGGCGAAGCAGCGGAACAGCGTCAGGATTGTGGCCGGTGCGCTGAAGCAATTCGGCGAGCTGATATTTGGCGTCCATGTAGGCGGAATCGAGCGCGATCGCGTGCTGGAATTGCGCGACGGCTTTGTCGTCCTCATTGTTAGCGACGTACGCCTTACCGAGCTCCGTGGCGGCCGCGGCGCTGTCGGGTGCTTGCTCGGAAGCTATAGTCAATTCGCGGATCGCCGCTGGCACCTGCTGCTGTGCGACCAGGGCCGCGCCCAGATGCAAATGCGCCGCAGCAAACTGCGGTTGCAGACGAACCGCTTCCTTAAATTCGGTGACCGCCGAAGGCCAGTTCCGCTGCTGTGCGTAAAGCGTGCCCAAGGCGTCATGCAGCTCGGCGTTCTGCGGCGATTCGGCGACGGCGGCTTTCATCTTGGAGGTTGCAGCGGGTAATTGACCGGTGGCGGCCAGCGAGCGCGCATAGGCTTCCAGAACATACGAAGGAAGCCCATGGGTGGAATCCGCAGCGGGTTTTTGCGACACTTCGGTTTCCACTTCTCGAAACAGAACTAGCGCTTTCTTGTTTGCCCCTGTTTGCGCATAGGCGAGGGCGAGGTTGATGTGAGCGGAGATGTCTCCGGGCTTCAGTTCGCGCGCCTTTTCAAGCTCCGCGATGGCTTGGGGAAGTTTCCCCAGACGCATCAGAACCGCGCCCAAAGCGCCGTGGCCTTCCTCGATCTGAGGCTCCAGAGCGACGAATTTCGCGAACTGTGCTTCCGCGGTCTTTAAGTCGTTATTCGCGGCAGCCGCGGTGCCCGCACGATAGGCTGCGAGAGCCTCTTCGTTGATTTTGGGCCGCGCTGTGGACGATGAGTTGGTTTGTCCCGCCGCACAGAGTTGGGCGGCGAACCCTGCAACCAAAAAGAGAAGTATGTGCAAGGAATGGATTTTCAAAGGAGCCGCCGCGTCCCTGACATTCTGGACATGACCATGCATCTTAAACCAATCACGAAGAGCTGGCGAAAACCACTCTAGAAAAGGATTCCAGCCACTTGTTCTGCCGCTAGGTTCACCTTCTGACGGCGCATCTCCTGGGTCATCGAGGGATCGTCCTGGACACTGGAGCTTACAAAGACAACGAAAGCCTGATCGCGCACGCGGCCCACCACCCTCTCGCCAGCCTCGGCCCCCTTGCCTTGGATGCTGCACATTACCGCTTCATTGCCGATGGCGCGGAGCGGAGCGCTCTTCGGCGGACACTCCGCGAGGTACGTGGGAAACTCTTTTGGGATGTCGGTCATGATGCCGACCGAAACCCGCAGCCGGTAGACCACTGCTCCTTGCTGCCGCGAAAATTCGCAAACTCCAGCGCCATGACCGCTGAGCTTGGCGATCAGTGACACAGGACCGCCAAGTATACCGCTTGCTGTTGCTTCATTGATCCAAGGGCACTTCGCTTGCGCATGGCACGCGGCCGGCACGAGCATCGCTATTCCAAGCAGAAGTGTGTGTGAGCTTCGCATCTCTTTCAGAGTGCCGTTTCGTCGTTCTTCGAACGCTACGATTTCATCGCGGGCTTCAACGCTTCCGACTTGAGGATCTTGCCCCCCTCCTGAATGACGTATAGGCGGTTTACTTCGAGATCCTTCAACTTGTCGATTTGGCCGCTTAGCCAGCGAATTTCGATCACGTCAACCTTCGCTGCCTGCTCCAGGCCAAAGTGCATGCGCATGTCGTTCTGCGAAAAGTAACTGCCGCCGCTGCGCAGCTCATCCATCTGCACGAGCGGCTTCTCCGCGGCCGGAACGGTCTTCGCGGTGACAAGCACCCGGCTGCCAATGCCGGTGCGATTGGATTTCACACCCACGAGCTTAATCTTGATCCAGTTGCGGTTGAGCGTCGAATCGCATCGCAGGAGTTGCGGAATCGCGTTGACGCAATTCACAGCGACATCAAGGTCGCCATCGTTGTCGTAGTCGCCGAAGGCGCACCCGCGCGCCGTAGCGCTTTCCAGAATCCCCGGGCCGCCTTGATTGGTGACCTCTTCGAAGCGTCCATTGCGCAAATTGCGGTAGAGGTATTTGTGTTCGGCGTATTTCAGGTCGGCCTTGGATTTGTCGACCTCGGGATACACGTGTCCGTTGGACATCAAAATATCCAGCCAGCCGTCATTGTCCATATCGAAGAAGCCGACTCCCCAGCCGAGCAGGCGCGTGTTAACGCCAAGTCCGCTGGGATACGTGCGGTCTTCGAAGACGCCATCGCCGAGATTGGTGTAGAGAGAATCCGTATCCCCGGCGAAATTCGTCTTCACAACATCGAGATTCCCGTCCCGATTGTAATCGCCAATCGAAACGCCCATGCCCGCCTGAGGTTTGGCCTCCGCGGAAAGCGCTGCACCGTTTTCGATGGCCACGTCCTTGAAGGTGCCGTCCCTCTGATTCAGGTAAAGCGTGGCTGGCGCAGAATCATTCGCGACGTAAATGTCAGGCCAGCCATCATTATCAAGATCAGAGGCCGCGACGCTAAGTCCGTAAGTGCCAACCGCGTTCCACATGCCCGCTCTTTCGCTTACGTCCGCGAAAGTTCCATTTCCATTGTTGTGATAGAGAATATTTTTTCCGCCGGCCAATCCTGGAGGGCCGCAAGCGACGACAATCCCTTTGTACGTGCACGGGCCCTCCTCGGGGAGTGGCGCGGTCTTCAAGTCAAAATCCACATAGTTCGCCACAAACAGATCGAGATGGCCGTCGCGGTCGTAGTCGACCCAGGTGCAGCCGGTATTCCAGCGCGTTTTCGGCCCCGGCTGTATCAGGCCGGAGCGTTCGGTCACGTCGGTGAATGTTCCATCGCCGTTGTTGTGATAGAGGACATTTTGGCCGTAATAGGTAACAAAGAGATCGTCATAGCCGTCGTTGTCGTAGTCGCCGACGCAACACGCTTGTCCCCAACCGGTGCGGATTTCAAGGCCCGTACCTTTCGTGATATCTGTAAACGTGCCGTCGCGATTATTTTTGAACAGACGACAATGGGGCTCGTGACCCTTGGCAAATCCTTCGAGGCGCCAGCCATTGACGAAAAAGAGGTCGAGCCAGCCATCGTTGTCGTAGTCGTAGAAAGCCAGCCCGCAGCCTGTGGTTTCCAGAAGATACTTGTTCTTACCGACGCCGCCGTAGATGGTTTCGACGTCAAGCCCCGAACCTTTGACGACATCCACGAAACTGACACCCAGTGGCGTGCCTTCGATGGGCGATTTCGGACCCGGGGGAGGAGGGGCGGGCTTGGCGTCGTAGCTGCGCTCGATGGGACCAATCTTTTGTTTCGGTGGAGCATCCTGTTGTTGAGGGGTTGCCAGAGCGAGAATATCCGAGAAGGGAAGCACAAGAGCGGTGCGGCTGAGCGAACGAAGAAACTTGCGGCGGCCCGAATGCGACACAATTCCTCCTCAGCTATCGCTGACCAGTGCCGTTGCCGCCGGCGCTGACGTTACCGGAACTGGGCTTCAGATCCGTGTGCATGTGCCAGGGTACGCTTTCGGTCGATATTTCAGGATGCCTGCGCAGAAAATCGAGCGAATAAGTCGGAGCCTCAGGATCGATTCTCTTCGTGGCGTACATCGCGGCTTGTGCGGCCGCTTCAGCCTTCATGCCTTTGCGGCGATACAGGATGGCGAGATTGTAGTGCGCAGCCAGGTCGTCAGGATCGACAGCCTGGAGCGCTTGAAACTGCGCCAGAGCGTCATCAGTACGATGCTGCTGATAATAAGCGATCCCGAGCTCGCGGCGCGCATCGCGCGATTGCGGAAACTGCTCGACAACTCTCTGCAGGTCGGCGACTTCGGCTTCTGGATGTCCCTCGCGACGCTCGACCAGCGCGAGATAGTAGAGCGCTCGCGCGTAGTCCGGATGCAACTGGAGCGCCTTCTCCAGAACAGGCCGCGCAAGCGAGTATTTCTCCCACTCGATGTAGGTTAGCCCCACATTCACGAAGCCGTCTTCGTAGTCGGGACGGAGCTTCGTAACTTCCTGGAAAGCCGCAATGGCGTCCGAATATTGCTGTTGGTCCAGAAATCCGATGCCGACGTTGTTCCAGCGCATCCAGTCCGGATTGTCGCTGGCCTCAGCAGGCGTTGGCGGATTCATCCCCAGGTTCAACGCGCGAGTGCGTGAAGAGAGCTCGATTACGGGATAGAGCGGATGATCGGGACCGAACACATTGTTTAGATAACTCTGGCGCAGGTGACGGTAATTTACGCGCGCCGTGATGCTCAGCGGCCCTTTCGCGCCCGGAGGAATCTGGAATTCATAGCGCACCAGCGCGGAGCGCCCGGACTGAATCGAGTTGTCATAGGCCATGGAATGGATCGTCCAGACCTTGTGATTATCGACAAACTCACCCGACAGATTCACAGGGCGATTGGTGAAGCTGTGCGCCCGCGTATCCAGCATGCCGTCGGGCTTCAGAAACCCGCTGTGATAGATCTCGTTTCCTGCGGCATCCTCCACTGCCACCTCGACCCAAGCCTCATATAGATCGCGCACCTCGGGAATTAGCGAGTGCCCGATGTTTTTGTTTTGGATGACGACGTACGCCTCCACTGTATCGTTCGGTTCAAGCTGAAAGGGCACAGAACCCAGCGGCGCGATCATGTTTTCGTCGCCTCTCTTTTTCAGCGCGAAAATGTCGACGTTGAGGAATCTACCCGACTTCAGAAATTCGGTCGTTTTCTGGAGTTGCTCGTCAAAGCCGTAGTAGAAGGGAACGGCCGTGTTTCCCGCGAGCCAGCGATGCGACGCGAAGGAGCCGCCCTTGGCGCCGTAGTCGGGGAGGCTGGCCGGTGCGCGGCGCATGTGACAGCCCTGACAGGGAGTGAAGTCTGCCGAGTAAAAGGTGAGCGGATTACGCTTCGAGAATTTCGAGTTCTGCCACTCGTCATAAACCGTAAACGCCCGAATGAACTTGTACTCGTTCAGCGGATTCGGCAGGTTGGCTTTATGGCAAGCAGCGCAGAATTCCGGCGTCCGGTAAAACGACTGCATCACCGCCTTCGAATGCCGCTCGGGATGTTCGAGAATATCGCCGAACGGAACCTGGCCGGGAATGCGCTTGCCGTTCTCGTCCACCATCACGGCGGGAACGCCCATCACGTAGCCGCCATTGCCCGAAGTTGACTGCAGGCTCTGAACCGAATGACAGGTCATGCAGGTCAAGCCATCCGCATCAAAGGCACGATCGACGTGCGAATCTTGTGTCAGACCTCCCGAGAGCACTACGATCGGATTGTGGCAGCTGTCGCAGTGTCTCGAAAACTCGATACCTTTGGTACGGATCAGAATATTGGCGCTAGTGCGGTAGAACGGCGTGCGGAAAGAATTCGAGTGTAACGCCTGTCTCCACTGGCTGTAGGCTTCTTCGTGGCAGTGCCCGCAATACTCGGCTTCAGGAAAAGCGTGGGGCTGAATGAACTCATTGCCCTCGATGGCGGCATTGCCGGGGAGCGACAAGTTATCCTTGCCGAACATGAAGTTGTAGGTCTTGCGTATCTCGTCGGAGTAGTTTTTGCGATCGGGGTTTTCGCCGGATTGCGCATGCGCAGCGAACGGCACGCACCCCATAAGGCATGCCATGTTTATCACGAAACCGGCGATACTCACTAGGGCGCGGCTCATTCTAAACATCCTGAAGGCTTACGTGAAGGAGCAACCCTGAAAAAGGTTTGTCCAACTCCCACGGCTTTCACAGATTCTCCAAACATTGCGGCCCCCGCCAACAAGAGGGCTCGATCACCCGCAATTCACAACTCGCACCCTAGCATACTGTAGGTTATGGTATACCGCATCCGGAACCCTCTGTAAATGAGGGCCACAACTACTTCTATGCACAGGACTTAGCAACGGCGGTCGCTATCCTTATATAGCCTCCCACCTCCCCTTTTTACCCCGCCCGCAGGTTGCCCCTCCCTGGAGAAGAGACTATGCTTCTAGGGCCGCAAGAGGCGCCGCCGAGGGTGCGCTGCGGGTGTGCTGACCTCATGAATAAACTGAAGAAGTTTTGCGTCTCCCTGCTTTGCATTTGTCTGCTAAGCGCGATTCCATCCTCTGCGGGGACCGATTCGAAACCGGCGGCAAACTCTCTCGAGCAAATCCGAGCTTACATTTCGACAGGCTGGGATTCGCTTACGCGATCGCTGACGGATTGCGCCACCGTGGCGGACACAAAACTTACTACGGCGTCCGTGCTTTATATTCCCGCTGATTTTGCAGTGCCCGCCTCCGTCGAGCAGCTTCAAAAACAATGCAACGTGCAAGTCCAGCATTTGCCGGCAGTGATCCACCACATCGGCGAAATGGACCCCGGCAAAATCGATCCCGCGGGACTGCTCTACATGGAAAATCGCTATGTTGTCCCCGGCGGACGATTCAATGAAATGTACGGCTGGGACAGCTACTTCATCATTCGCGGACTAGTGCGCGACGGCAGGATCGATCTGGCCAAAGGCATGGTCGAGAATTTCTTTTTCGAGATCGAACATTACGGGGGGGTGTTGAACGCCAATCGCACGTATTATCTGACGCGTTCGCAGCCGCCGTTTCTCACCTCCATGATCCTCGCCGTTTACGACGCGGAGAAATCCAGCGGCCACGCGAAAAATGAATGGCTCGCGAAAGCCTACGACTATGCGGTTAGAGACTACAGTCTTTGGACGAGCGAACGTCATTTGGCGGGATCGACCGGACTCTCGCGCTATTTCGATTTCGGCACTGGCCCGGCGCCGGAAAGTCTGAAAGACGAGACGGGCCATTACCGGCAAGTGGCGGCGTATTTTCTGCAACAACCGGGACTCGGGCGAGATTATGTACTGGAGTCAACGGCAGAAAAACCATCTCCGCTCGCAGCCGGGCAAATGTTTGCGATGCGGATTTGCGATGTCGCAAACACAATGGCGCGGCCGGCCTGCGATCCCGGGGGAACGGTCGCATTAAGCGCCGACTACTACAAGGGCGATCGAGCGATGCGCGAATCCGGTTTTGATATTTCTTTCCGCTTCGGTCCCTACGGCGCTGGAACGCATCACTTCGCGCCGGTGTGCCTCAACAGCCTGCTTTATAAGACCGAGAAGGATCTCGAACAGATCAGCGCCTCCTTAGGCCGCAAAGAAGAATCGGAAAAGTGGCGGCAGCGTGCGGAGCAACGCAAAGCCGCTGTTCAGAAATATCTTTGGGACGGAGAGCGCGGTCTTTTCTTCGACTACGACTTCGAGAAACAGACCCGTTCGACGTACGAGTATGTCACTACGTTCTATCCGCTGTGGGCCGGCATCGCGACGCCAGAACAGGCGCGCAGCATGATGCAGCATGTCGGAAAGTTCGAGCAGCCCGGCGGGCTGGTGATGAGCCCCTACGAAACCGGCGGGCAGTGGGATTTTCCGTATGCGTGGGCGCCCAATCAGCTGATGGCCATCGAGGGGATGCGCCGCGCCGGATTTAATGAAGATGCGAACCGGTTGTCTTACAAATTCCTTTCGATGGTCATGGAGAATTTCCGCCGCGACGGCACGATTCGCGAGAAATACGACGCGGTGAAGCGGTCTTCAGAAACGCAAGTCACCGCCGGCTATCACATGAACATTGTCGGATTTGGCTGGACGAATGGCGTGTTTCTTGCGCTTCTGCACGATATGCCTCAAAGCGAAGTCACCCGGCTGAGCCAAGGAACAGGATCAAGCGCCAGGCGCGACGCACTAGCGATACCTTACCGCCTCATCTCAAACCGTAGCGGAGCGAATTAGTTCCAAGCGAGCTTCATCAGGAGCCGGTGTCGCACCGGGCTGGCTCGCAACCCACGATCCCATCCGGTTGGCCGCTTCGTTCATCGTCGCAAGAGAATCGCGGCGCAAATAGTGATAAACGAGAGCCGCCGTGAAGGCATCGCCGGAGCCAACCGTGTCCGCGACCTGCACACGAACGCCAGGATGCTCGTTTTTGGCATATTCGGTGGCCAGCAAACTCCCTCTGGCGCCGCGCGTGATGCAAACCAGCTTGATGTGAAACGTATTCAAGAGCCACTGCGCTGCGGACTCTTCATCGTGAAACGGGAATCCCAAGAGCTGCACGACGGTTGGCAATTCATCGTTGTTTAGCTTGATGATGTCCGCCAGCTTCGCAGAGTCCGCAAGGACCTGCGCGGAATAAAAGGACTGCCGGAGATTCACATCAAAGACGCGTGTGGTTTCTGGCCGGATTGTTTTCAAAAAAGAAAAGATAGTTTGTCGGGACTGCGCACAGCGTTGCGCCAGCGAACCAAAGCATACGGCGTCTGTCTTCTGTGCGAGGGTTTGCCAAGCCGGCGTCCATTCGAACGCATCCCAGGCGACGGGCTGCGCGATTTGAAAGGTTGGCTGGCCTTTCGCGTCGACCTCGACTTGCACGATCCCCGTGCGATAGGTCGGATCGAGCTGAATATAAAAAGTGTTGAGGCCCAGATGCTGAAGGCGCCGTTTCGCCTCTTCGCCCAGCTCATCTCCGCCGACGCGGCTAGCGACTATGCCTTCGTCGCCGAGCAGACTCGTCATGTAGGCAAAGTTTGCGGGTGCGCCGCCAAGCTGGCGGCCTTCCGGGAAAATATCCCAGAGTAATTCGCCCAGCCCGACTGTCGTGAACTTTTTCATGGACGACCCGTGTTCCCCTGCTTGAGTACTCTCCCGCGCGGCGCTGTGAGACGTTCTATCAGAGATTCTGTAACGCCGTGCGACCCCTAGCGCTAGCGCCAAACGGAGCCCATTTTCCATACCGTGAGCGAGAGTAATTTGCCTTTCCCCGCGTCCGAATACAACTCCATTCCATCGCTGCCGGGCGAAGGATAAATGCGCTCGGTGAGAACGGCCTCGCCGTCGTTGACGAAAACTTCCAGACTCGAACGGTCCATAAAAACGTGCAACTTGATTCGCGAACTCTGCCGCACAACCGCCTTGTGGCGGCCAGAAAATTCCGGCGCGAAACCGATTTGTCCGGAGCGGGTGCGGTCGACGAAGACTTCCTTGTTCTCAGGTGTGAATCCCAAGAGCTGTCTCTTCGTTGCCGCCTTTGCGCAGCCGGAATCCTATCTCTTTTGAATCGCCAGGGGCCAGCTCCGCCTCGATTTCCAGCGTCTCTCCACGCAGGTTTGCCCTGCGCATCGCCTGGTTCGCCACCTGGATGGAAACGCCGGTCAGTTCCAGAAGCTGGCGTTCACGCAGGGTTATCGTTTCGGCGATGGGCTTTTGTACGAGCCGGATACCGTCCGGAAATTGTCCAAGGCTCAGCTCGCGCGGCACTGACTGTGCTCCGCGCCAAGCTGGCAGTAGGCTCGCGGTTCGCGTACTGCCAATTGCTGATCCAGCCGATCCATATTCTGCGGTGATCCGCCGGCGGTAGATCGGAGAACGAGTTCGTGGCGTAGAAATCTTTGCCGTAATCGGCCCAAAGCTCTTGCGTAGCCGGAGTTTCATTCACGAAGTGTGTGCCGTCGAAATTGCCCACAAAATAGCGCGTTCCCGTGCCGCCGGCTGGCGCGCCAGGGTTGCGATTCACGATGAGCACCCATTTTTTATTTTTCGGATTGCCGTCCACGGTCAGTTCGAAGAGATCAGGGCACTCCCACTGACCTTTATCAGTGCCTCCGATTTCAAAGGAACTGCGGAACGTCCAATTCTTCAGGTCTTTCGAATCGAAGAAGACCGTTTTTCTCTCGTCGGCCAGGACGGCCACCATCACCCACTTCTTCTCCGCGTCATACCAAAACACTTTGGGGTCGCGAAAGTCGGGCTGCTTCAGGTCGGCAATGGGATTGCCGGAATAATTTGTCCAAGTTCGGCCCCGGTCGTTACTAAAAGCGAGATGTTGTTTCTGTGAGTCCGCGCCTGCCGCGGTATAAACCGCGATCAAGCAAGATGGGTCCGCTGCACTGACTGGTGCGCACAATCCGCTCGCATTGTGCCAGTCCACAACCGCACTGCCGGAATAGATCATGTACTGGCCAGGGACTTCGGGAATGGCGACCGGCAAATTTTTCCAATGCAGCATGTCCCCGCTGACCGCGTGGCCCCAGCTCATGTGGCCCCATTCCGGTCCTTGCGGATTGTACTGGTAGAAGAGATGGTATTCGCCCTTGTAGTAGACGAGACCGTTTGGATCGTTCATGAAATTTTTTGGCGGCGTGAAATGAAATTGCGGACGCCATGGTTCGTTGTACGTTTCCTGCCCAAACAGAGAGCGCGCGCTTAACAGGAAGAGACACGCCCCAAAGATCATGCAAACGCGTAACATCGTATTGGAAAAGCTTATCGGATGACGCGCCCCTTCACTGTCTCTCATTCTGGCCCTGTTCCAATTGGCCGGCGAGTTTCAGCTCTCTGTCGGCGTCTTCGTTCCTGCCCAGGTCCCGGTAAGCCTGCCCCAGAAGGTGGTGCGGAATGGGATTATTCGGGTCCATAGCGAGTGCGCGCTTCAGCGCTCGAACTGCGAGTTCCGTCTCGCCCTTTTTCTGCAACACTTTGCCGAGGAGTATGTACGGCCCCGTGGAAGTGGGATCCAGCCAAATCGAGCGTTGCAGGAGCCGCTCGGCATCATCGTATTTCTGGACGCGCGAATAGCCATCCGCGAGTTTATAGTACGCGGCGGCGCTTCCTGGATTGATCTCGAGCTCTTTGCGGAACTCCGCGATGGCGTCCTCGATTTGCGAGTGGTAAAGGTAGAGCTCGCCAAGAAGCTGGTGCGCCATCGGAAGCTTCGGATCAAGAGCAACCGCTTTGTGCGCGTACTCTTCGGCTACAGGCCCAAAGTCTTGCCGCAGCAGCATTCGCGCCGTGAACAAGTAGCTGGCAGCCGACTCCGCCGGCACATCGAACATTTTCGCAAAGGCCTTGCGCGCGTTGGGATAGTCCTTCGTCTGGATGTAGCAGACTCCCAGGATGTATGAGGCATCGACATTTGCGCTGGCGTACCAAGTCTGCACTTTTTCAAGCTCCGGAATCGCCTCTGCGGGCCGCCCAGCCAGGTAATACGAGAGGCCAAGCAGCTGTACCGCCTCCGCGTCATCCGGAGCCTGTTCCCGCGCTTTCTTAAGATAGAAGATGGCGTTTACGAAATTGCCGCTCTTGTAATACGCAGCTCCCAGTTCGTGCGTGAGCCCTTTCATCCCCGGATGCTTCGCTTCCAAGTCGAGGAGAGCCGAGATCGCTTCGTCATATTTCCCCTGCTGCAGTAGGCGGCGTGCCTGATCGAAATCGAGCTCGGAGACTTGCGAGGGTTGTTGAGAGGGGTGGGGAGCATCGGGCAGGGACGGTTTCTGCGGCCCTTGAGGGATTTCCGCCCATATAGGCGCCGCGCTCAAAATCAAAATGCCCAAAAGAGCGGCGGCAAACCAGCGGTTCTTCGCCATATTTCTACCCCTCGGCAAATCCGAAAACGATTAGAGCATAAAAAACGGGGAGCCTGTGAGGGCTCCCCGTCGGTTTGGGGTGTGTTGTCTTTTCTTTGTTAGAAAATGAATCTGACGCCAAACTGCAGTTGACGCATGCCAGTCGGAGAACCCGGTGAGTTATCGCCCTGGATGTCCGTGATTTGACCAGCGGTGCCGCCGCAGTCGACGCAAGTATTGCCTTGGTTGCCATTGAAGCCCAAGACCGGATGGTTGAAGACGTTGTAGGCATCGAAGCGGAATTGCGCCTTGTAGCGCTCCGTGATGTTAAAAGTCTTCGACAACGACATGTCATCGTAGAAGACATGCGGCCCGCGATAAGAAAAGAGCCCGGCATTGCCGATCTGGCCGCAAGCTGGAAGAGAGAAGGGCCCAGACGTCGGTCGGGCAAAGGTACAGGAGTCAACGCCCGCGTTCGCTGCACTAACCTGATTCCCGTAGGAAAGCGGAGCCACGGGAACGAACCAGTACAACGCTCCATTCACCCTCTGAGTGCCGGTCTTCAGTTTCTGACCATTAGCTACATTTGGCAGGCAAGGTCCAGCATCCGAGATGACGCCGCATTCCCCAATGCTAGGCGTCCATGGCAGGCCGCCGCCCCAGGTCAACGTGTTGCTGACTTGCCAGCCGCCAACCGCAAGATCCATCGCCCGGCCGGCGCTGCTCAGGAATCGTTGGCCTTTGCCAAAGGGGAGTTGATAAATAGTGTTGGCCACGAATTCGTGGGTTCTGTTTTGGTCGTTAGGACCGTAGGCGAACACTTTGTTCACGTCGTAATAGCCCGAATTATACGCGTAGGCTCGCGAGAAGGTGTAATGCGCAAGGAACTGCAGTCCGAAGCTCGTCCGTTTTTCAGCCTTTATTTGAAGTGCATTGTAATTATTGTTGGCGTCGTTGCCAAAATAATTGCCAACGCCCCCCGAGCAACAAGGCGTGTAGCCTGTACCCGTGTAAGGGAAGGAGTAAACACCGTTCAAGAAAAACGCGCGGCGCTCGTTTGCCGGTATGCTTGGATGGAAGGACACCGAGCAATTAGGCGTACAACTTACAGGAGCGGTACCGGTACCGATAGCAACGTCGTTCAGGCCATAGGAAGGACCATCTCCGTTAAACATGTGAGTTCCTTTGTTGCCGACGTAACTCACGGTGATGTTAAGAGTAGAGGTCACTTGGCGCTGAACCGTGGCATTCCATTGATCAATCGTCGGAAGCCTCTGAACCCTCGGACGGATATACGTGGAAGCCGTTCCGTCAGGCCCGAGCAGCGGCAAATAACCATTCGTGGTTAAGTCGTTTATAAGATTCGCAAATGGGTATGCTGGCGGGCCGTTAACGAGGTTGAAAACCGCGCTGCGATTATCAGTGTTCGCGGAGTTGATGATTGAGTCTGAGAGATTCTGTGATGCGAGAACTGGTAGGTTTTGCGTGACGGCGTGGCCGAAATTGGAGCCGAACACGCCAATGTCGAACCCGCGGCCGTAACCGAGACGCAGAACGGTCTTGGGATCGAATTGATAAGCAAAGCTGACGCGTGGAGCGAAGGCTTTATACGTGTTCGCCACGCCGCCATTGAATGAAGTGCCGCCATAGCCAGCCACCAGCAGCTCGCCATTATTCAAGTCCCCAAAACCGGCGTTGCCCTTGGCGGTGACGGCCTCTGGATTGTAAATTTCCCAGCGCAGGCCGTAGGTCATGGTGAACTTCGGGCTGACTCTCCAAGTGTCTTGGCCATACAAGAATTGGCGCCACTGGTGGCCGATGGCTTGAACGTTGGGCGGGCTTACGAAACGCTGGAACGAAGTGACGTCGCCGAGCACTAAGGTGGCCAACGCCAAGCCGTTGCTTCCCGAGAGGGAAGTAGCGCCGGCGTCAAAGTTCAAGATTCCTGTGCGGCTGGAATCGCTGGGGATGCGAAGGTTAGTGGCGTAGCGAATGTCCACGCCAAATTTAATCGAGTGATTTCCTTGAGTTCGCGTCCAGTTATTTACGAACTGGATCTGACGTTCTCTCTCCGTCAACGGGCAGTTGCAACGGCCGATGTTCAATCCATCTCCAAAAGCGGCCAGGCTGCCATTCCCGCTAAATTGGAACCCCGAGAGACCGCCCGTGGTCGGCGGACCCTGGATGCCAGCCCCTGAGTTCAGGCCGGGGAACCCGAATCCGTCCATGGGGCTTGCAGATGCGTCGGAATAATGTGTCACCGGATTGTACTGAAACCATCCGATGCGGAAGTCAGTAAGCCAATGCGTGCCGATCGCTTTCGTGAAGCCGCTTGCCAAGCTGTAGTCGTGGTTAATGGATGAGCCATTCAAACCGCCAGGCCCAAAGCCGGCACCACCGAGGGCACCTAAGCCGCCTAGACCCGACAAGTTGAAATAGTCAAGGCTGAAACGTCCGAAAACTTGATAGTTATGGGGAGCGTTGTAATCGATTCGAGTATCAAACGAATACTGATTGTAAGGACCGTTGCCCGTCGAAACGAAGTTGTTGTTAATTCCCGTTATACTCGTACCAGAGCCCGCTACAGGAACTGTCGGCGTCGGAAACTCAGCGAGAAGCTTGCCCATCCCCGCCGAAATCATAGAGATGGGAATCATGTTATTCGCGAAGGCAGTGCGACCGGACCCATCCGCTGGGTTCCCAGTGGTGGGATTGTAAATCTGGCCGCTATGAACGCCGTTTGCGACTGGCCCGTAGGCGTCGAGATACTGGCTTAAATCGCAGAACCCGGGCGTAGCGCTCGTGGCGTTCGTCGCGGGATTGCAAGTGCTTATCGCTTCCGCAGTCGGAATCGTATACTGGTTTGTGATGCCCTGTATCTGCTTTGTGCCCTGATAATCGCCAAAGAAGAATAGTTTGTCCTTGATGATCGGCCCGCCGACAGAACCGCCAAACTGCTTCCAGGTTGCGGGTGCGAGCGGTACGCCAGGCTTGTTCGTGAAAGGGTCACGTGCCTGCTGGTCGCTATTCCGATAATAGTAGAAGCCGCTGCCGTGGAAAGCGTTTGAGCCGGACTTGATCTGCACTCCAACCGTTCCGGCGGTCGCCTTGCCTGACTCCGCGTCATAGTCCTGAAGAGCTATTTTCGTTTCCCCGATGGCGTCGAGGTTGGGATTGACAACGATGATGCCCAAGATGGCGTCTTGGTTATCCGTCCCGTCTAGTTCGAAATTGGTTCCGGAAAAGTGTTGTCCATTGACGAAGATTTGACCGCCGCCCTGGGGGTTTTCGGTTGCGGCGTGGCTCCAGCCCACGAGTTTCTGGCTGCCGGGGGAGAGCAACTCGAAGTTAGTGAAGTTGCGATTAAGAACCGGTAGATCTTCGATGTACTTCTGGCTGAACTGGATGTCCACGTCGGCGCGATCCGTCTGGAGTTGCGGAATTTCGCTCGTGACTTCGACGGTTTGTGTCACAGCACCAACTTGCATGGCAGCATCAACGCTCGTAGAAGTGTCGGCGGACACGCGAACGTTCGGCACATCGTACCCTTTGAACCCGGTTGCCTCTATGTGAACCTTGTACGTATCCGGAATCAAATGCGTGACAGCGTAGTTTCCGCTCTCATTCGTTGTCGTATCATAGGTAAAGCTTTTGGTGGTCGAAGTAACAGTCACTTTAGCTCCGACCACTGCATTGCCCTGTGCGTCCGTCACCGTCCCGATGATGCTTCCAAAAACCGCCTGGCCAGACGCTACAGGCACGCGCAACAGGATTACGCAAAACAAAAACGCCAAACCTAGAACTACCAGTCGCTTTGCCATCCCACCCCTCCTAGCAGATCGGTTCCCCGTCTCACATGACACAGCATTCCAACTTCAATCGTCGAAAAGCTCGGTACCCGCCCACGACAACAACGAGATTGCCAAGTTTTCGTGCACTTCGATTTGGTTGAATGTAACTAAAGGAAGGTCGAACCGAGACTCCCAGAAAGAACGAGCCCGGTCCAACCGCTAAAGGCACCCCCACAAAACGCCTAAAGCGCCCTCGACCTGCGCTTCGCACTTAAAGCACCCAGCCCAATAAGGCCACCGCGATTCCGCCCCAAACGCCAGTTACGCGTCGGCACCAATACACAGGCGGATAATGCGGCAATATTGATGCGTACTATTCGTTTTTTGGCGGGCTGTTGGAAGTCTCAGTGCGTCTGATACGGTTACTTTCGATAACTGGCCGTCTTGCAGTAAGTTGCGCGACTTGTTACACTCCTGTTACTTCGACGTATCAAGGACCAGTGTGACCGAACGGGAGCAACTCCTCGAGCAAATCAACCGGCTCGTCAACAGCCATGCCCTGCATGGTTCTGAGTCCCTCTGCAAACTACTCCGCTATCTGGCCAAACACGCCGTCGAGCATCCGGGCACTCCTATAAAGGAATTCCAGATCGCCACAGAGGTCTTCGGCCGTTCCGGTGACTTCGATCCTCAACTCGATTCCATGGTTCGCGTGCAAGCGGGACGCCTTCGGTCTAAGCTCGCCGAGTATTACAGCTCGGACGGACTCGAGGATCCCCTTGTAGTGGAACTCCCCAAGGGTACCTATGTCCTTTCTTTTCATCTTCGAAATAATACCCCCGCAAAGTCGGCCGCGGTTATCGCCGCGCTCTCCAAAGATTCGCAGGAGAAGAGTCCCGAGCGCCGGTGGGGCACGGAAGTCATTGCCCTTTCCATTTTTCTGGCGGCGGCCATCCTGGTGATTGTGTGGTTGATGGCGACGCGCAATACTGCCCCCGTCGGACTCGCCAGCGATGCGGAACCTGTGCCGGCTGCATTTCGTGTCTTTTGGAAGGGTTTCACATCCGGACAGGAAGAGCCGTGGGTGGTCTTTAGCAACGCGGCCTTTGTGGGCCGTCCCGAGACTGGAATGCGTTACCGTGACGCCACGCGAGACGGGGGTGTGCCCATCCTCGACCACTATACCGGTGTAGGTGAAGTTCTGGCGGTCCACGAAATCGACCGCGTTTTCGCCCTCCTGCACCGCCGCATCCGCCTCAAACGCGGAAGCCTCTTTTCACTCGACGACGCCAAGAACAATAATTTGGTTTTTATCGGCTCGCCTTCGGAGAATCTCTCGCTCCTGGAAATCCCAGGCACCCAAGAGTTCGTTTTCGAGCGGTTAAAGTCCGGGCCGCGCAAAGGCGATCAGGCCATCATCAACAAGCATCCGCAACCCGACGAGGCGAAGGAATTCCTGGCCACTCCATCGGGCCAGAATCTTACGGAGGATTACGCCGTCATCGGCCTCGTGCGAGGAATGAATCAGGGTCAATCCGTGCTCATTCTCGCGGGAACCACGACCATCGGCACGCAAGCGGCCGTCGAATACGTTTGCCATCAGAGCTCTGTCGAGGAGCTTCTCTTGCGTCTTTCCGTTTCGCAGACTGGCGAACTCAAACCGTTTGAATCCGTGATCCGCGTGAAGGTAGCGCGCGGAGTGCCGGTCGAAACGGAATTGGTGGCCATCCGCAAGACCACGTTCTAGATTCAGAAAGTGATTCGCTGGCGCCTACGGGCTTGGCGCTTTGAGGCGGGAATCGAGTTCCGCGGCTTTCTGAAATTCCCTCGAGGCTTCTTCCTTGCTTCCTTTTCTCTGCAGCGCCATCCCCAGCTGATAGTGCGCGGGGGCATAAGCAGGTAACGATTGGATCGCCGCTCGGAATTGCGAAATCGCGCCATCCAAATCTCCTGCACTTAACAGCCTGCGCCCGGAGTTTGTCGCGATGGCCGCCGCCTGTTCATCCGACTTCTGTTTCAGCAATTCCATACCGGCGCGGCTCTCTGCGGCGGCACCTTCTGCGTCGCCAAGCTGCCGCAGCACCGCTCCCAGATTCGTATGCGCTCCCGCAAAGTCCGGCTGCAAACGAATGGCTTCCCGTAGCGCAGCGGCAGCGGGCTGTAAATCCCCTTTCTGCTTCAACACCGAACCCAGAGGTGTAATACGCCTCCGCATAATCAGGCTTTGCATCGATAGCCAAGTGGAGTTCGTCGGCAGCCGCCGCTAATTCCCCCTGCTGCCACAGGGTCACACCCAATGTGTAGTGAGCATCGGCCAGTTTGGGGTCAAGCTCTTCCGCCTTCCTGAATTCCGTGATCGCCTCCGGCAAGCGGTCTTTCATCTTTAGCGCCAAACCCAAATCATAGTGAAACGTTGCATCCCGCGGCGAAGCTTTCAATGCAGCCTGAAAATGGACCATCGCGGCGTCGAAATCCGTCTTCTGCAAATACGCGGCACCCAGATTCGCTTCGTAGCCGGCGTCGTCCGGTCTTAATTTCAGCGCTGACCCAAATTCTCGAATACTATTCTCCGCATCGCCGGTCTGAAGCAAAGCCAGCCCAAGATCATTGTGCGCATCGGCGCTTTCCGGCCGCAGCTTCACCACTTGCCGGAAGGCGATGAGCGCCTCTTCGGCGTTGCCGGAACGCTGCAGCAAAATCCCTAAGTGTTTCTGAAGGTCCGCATTGTTGGGATCAAGTTTTGCCGCGTACTGGAATTCCTGTAGTGCCGGATCCACTACTCCCTTTGCTTCCAGTGTCTGCCCCAGGTAGTTGTGCGCCAGAGAATTATCCGGCTGCAAAGCGGTGGCCGCGCGCAATTCGGCCTCCGCGCCGTCGATGTCGTTTTGCTGCAAGCGCAAGACGCCCAGGTGCAAATGGGCTTGTGCAGATTGCGGCTGCAGCCTGAGCGCTTCAGAAAACTCGGCTGCCGCCGGCTCTAACTTCGATTGCTGGACCAAAACCGAGCCCAGGTCGTCATGCAGCTCCGGCCGGTTGGGTTCGATCTCGATCGCACTCTTCAATTCCGCTCCAGCTCCAGCCGTATCGCCGGAATAAGAGAGTGCTTGCGCCAGAATGTGATGCGTCTCGGAATCCTCTGGGGCCAGCCGTACCGCTTCGCGCGATTCGCGAATCGCGCCTTGCGTGTCGCCTTTTTGCAGAAGCGCACGGGAAAGGTTCATGTGGGCCTGCGCGAAATCCGGCTTCCATCTCACCGCTGTCTTGAACTCCACAATGGCGGCTTCGGTTTCGCCCTGGGCCAGCAGAACCCAGCCTAGTGAGTTGTGTGGCTCAGGACTGCGCGGGAGCAGCTTGACTGTTTTTTCAAAAGCAGCACGCGCACCAGCCAAGTCCCGCCGCTGCAGCGCATCCATCCCTTGACTGTAAATCGCGTTTGCTGCTGCGGCATCATCGCCCGCCTTCGAGCTCTCCGCCTGTGCATAACTGCCTGCACAGATGAGCAAGAGGGCCCACGCAAAGGCGCTGGCTCTTATGCCCGACCTGAACGAGTGATGTAGTTCAATAAAATCCACGTCAAACTCTTTCCATTCCGCTCGAGGAAGCTCGGACTTCTCCTGTGCCTTGACCCTGCTTAACCCGCACCTTAGTATGCCAAGAGTTCATGATTTCCGGTCAGACCCATCGTTCGCAAATACGTTTCCATGGTATTCCGATTTTCCTGACTCTCCTCCTGCCCCTTTCCCTGCTCTTCAGCGCAAACCAACTCCCGAAAAGCAATCCCAAACCGCTTGCTCACTTTACGGACGTTGCCAAAAAAGCAGGACTCGCCGACTCCGTGGTTTTCGGCGGCGTGGACACTAAAAAATACATCATCGAGACCACGGGAACTGGTGTCGCCATTTTCGACTATGACAACGACGGCTGGCCTGACATTTTCATTGTCAACGGCACAAGTCTCGACGCTCCTCCGGGCAGGAAAGCTCCAACCAGCCATCTCTACCACAACAATCACGACGGCACATTCACCGACATCACGCAAAAAGCCGGCCTCACGCATACCGGCTGGGGACAGGGCGTTTGCGTCGGCGACTACGACAACGACGGCTGGGAAGATCTCTACGTCACCTACTACGGAAAAAACGTTCTCTACCACAACAATGGCGACGGGACATTCACCGAGGTGAGCGATAAAGCGGGCGTCGCCGGCTCCGGCAAATCCTGGGGCAATGGCTGCGCCTTCGTCGATTACGACCGCGATGGCCACCTTGATCTCATGGTTGCGAATTACGTCGACTTCGATCTTGCGACCGCACCTTCGCCCGGTGACCGTGCTTCTTGCATTTGGAAAGGCGTTCCCGTGATGTGCGGCCCGCAAGGTCTGCCCGCGGCAAAAAACATTCTGTATCACAATCGCGGCGACGGTACTTTTGAAGACGTCTCTAAAACATCCCATATTGATCAGGCCGACGGCCACTATTCTCTGAGTGTCTCCACGCTCGACTACGACGATGACGGCTGGCCCGACATTTTCGTGGCCTGCGACAGTACCGCCAGCATCCTTTACCACAACAATCGCGACGGCACCTTCACCGATGTCGCTATCACCGCCGGCGCCGCTTTCAACGAAGACGGCCGCGCGCAAGCCGGGATGGGCTCAACCATCGCCGATTACAACGGCGACGGCAAGCTCGATATCTTCAAAACGAATTTCTCCGACGACACCGCGACCCTCTATCGCAACAACGGCAACGGCACGTTTGACGACGTCACCTATCCCGCCGGCCTCGGGCTCAACACGAAATACCTCGGCTGGGGAGCGATGTTTTTCGATTTCGATAACGATGGCTGGCCCGATCTTCTGCTCGTCAACGGCCACGTCTACCCGGAAGTTGACAGCCAGCATCTCGGCAGCACGTTCCAGGAGCCGCGCATCCTTTACCACAACAATGGCAACGGTACCTTCACTGACATTTCCGCCGATGCCGGCCCGGGCATCACCACCGTAAATTCTTCGCGGGGACTCGCCATCGGCGATCTATGGAACGCTGGCCACCTCTCCGCGGTGATTAGCAACATGAACGCCCCGCCCAGTCTGCTGGTCAACGATGTTCGCAATTCCAATCACTGGATTGCCTTTCATCTCATAGGCACTTCCTATGCCGCCACCTCGCAAACGCTTCGCACGAATCGCAACGCTATCGGCGCGCGCATTACGATGAAAGCCGGCCCGCGCCTTTTCGTCGACGAAGTCCGCAGCGGCTCCAGCTACGATTCGAATAGCGATATGCGTGTCCACTTCGGCCTTGGCTCCGCCACCAAGCTGGATTCCGTGCAAATCCGCTGGCCCAGTGGCCTCGTCGAATCCTTCGACAACCTCGCGGTCGACAAAATTCATTCCATCAAGGAAGGCAGTGGCACCGCACCCAAGCCGAAGCTCCAAAAGTAGCTCGCCGCTTTTCACTGTGCGTAATAGAATTCCTCGTTCGCCCTGACAGCGCGATGAAAACAAAACCCAAGCCGAAACAAAAAGCCAACCCTCAGCCCAAGCTGGTTAGAAAATCGTTCGAAGCCACGCTCGAACGCCTCCGCTCGAACCTCGGCTGGGTGATTGTTTGGATTCCGTTCAGCGTGCACAAAGTCTGGGGTTCGCGCGGGCGCTTCCGGGTGAAGGGCGAAATCAACGGTTTCGCTTTTCGAACGTCGCTCTTTCCCACTCGCAAAGGCCAACACTTTCTTCTGGTAAATAAAAAAATGCAGGCTGGAGGAAATACGTCCGAAGGAGTGGCCGCGGAATTTCTTCTCGAGCCCGACGTCGAAGAACGCGTTGTCGCCATCCCTGTCGAATTCAAGCGCATTCTCGCGGAAGATCGCGCGTTCCGCCGCTGGTTTGAAACGCTGAACTACTCCATTCGCAAATGGATATCCGACTGGATCGAGCAGCCCAAGAGTGCAGCTTCTCGTGTCCGCCGCGCCGAGCAAGTCGCCGAACGACTTTTCTCCACCATGGAGGCCGAGCGCGAACTGCCACCCGCACTAAAGATGGCCTTCACCCGCGATCCCCGCGCCCTCGACGGCTGGAATCTCATGTCGCCGTCGCATCGTCGCGGGCTATTGATCGCCATCTTCTATTACCGCTCGCCGGAAGCTCGCGCCCGCCGCATCGAAAAAGTGGTCGCAGAAGCCATCGCTCTCGCCGAGAAACAATCCAGCAGATGAATTGCCTGCGCCAGACTCCCGCAACTTTTACTTCAAAACATCCGCGCCTGCCTTCGCGCACTGTCCGTCTTGCGGGCTAGTGCCGCCAGACACCCCGATCGCACCCACAATCTTTCCGTCCATCACAAGTGGGATTCCACCCTCCGAGGCCACTGCTCCCTTCAAGCTCAGCACCCTCAGGCCATCCCCGCCAGCCGCCAAAGCATCCTGAAACGCTTTCGTTGGCCGTTTGAAGAGCGTCGCGCACTGTGCTTTTTCAATCGCCACCGTTGCGCTGGCCAATTGCGTATTGTCCATCTTCTCGTAGTAAACGAGATTCCCTCCCGTATCTACAATCGCCACCGCCATGTTCCAGTGATTTTTCTCCGCCTCCGCGATCGCCGGCGCCGCGGCTTTCCGCGCATTCTCCAGGCTGACCGCCGTGCCATACGGATTGGGCATCTGCGCTCGCGCTATCGCCAGTCCGCAAAGCAAAATCACCGCAACGACAACCGTCTTCACCACAGTTTTCAGTGACATGCTCTCTCCTCCCGCTTTCTCACAACGCAAAATCTCTTCCTATTCGCATCTTTACCTCATTGCAATCACAGCCCGTGCCTCATACCTCGCGCTCGATCGATACATAAATCGGTCCCGCTCCGAACATGCTCACCAGAAACCACGTAAAACGCCCCGCTTTGCTTTTCGCTCGAAACTTCAAGTGGTCTCCCGCCGCCACCTCCAACTCGACCGTCTTCCAGTTCCAAGTATTGTCCACGCGCAAAGTGTGATGCCCCGCCGTCACAGGCACCGAGATCGTATCCCCATAAAAAAGCTCCCCAACGTTTTCTCCGTCCACCTTCACGATAATTTGCCGCTGCTGCACATCGTCCGGCGCTTTCCGCCGAATCGTAATCGTCCCTTGTGCTTCTGTGGGTGCGGCCTTCACGCGGGTTCCGTCCTCCAGCAGCCCTAGATGCTACCCCTCCGCACGCCACGCCAACAACCCTTCTAAATTTTCCAGCTTCCTCTTCATTTCCCGCGCACCTTTGCTACAATCCCGTCTATGAACCGACGCACACTGCTCCAATCACTACCCGCCGCAGCTCTTTTGCCGGCCGCAACACTTGCCGACGCAGCGCAGCAACCCTCCACCACCATCTTCGAACTCCGCGTCTACCACACCTTCGAAGGCAAGCTCGACGACTTGCTCCGCCGCTTCCGCGAGCACACCATGAAACTCTTCGAAAAACACGGCATCAAAAATGTCGCTTACTGGACTCCCACCGACGACCCGCTCAAAGGCAAGACCCTCGTCTACATCATCTCCCACCCCAGCCGCGAAGCCGCTACCGCCAACTGGAAATCCTTCCAGGACGATCCTGAATGGAAACAGGTTCGCGAGGCCTCCGAAGCCAACGGCAAAATCGTCGAAAAGGTTGACTCCACCTTCATGACGCTAACCGACTTCTCCCCACCCCTCCGCTAACTCTTCTCTGCGCTCTCTGTGTAGAATTCTTTTTCTTATTTCGTAATCTTCGCAATAAAAACCGAATAAGGTTCCATCGGCAAGAACGCCATCGAACCCATCACCCGTTTGTGAAAGCTCGTCAACAAAACTTCCATCTTCGGCTCCCGAAACCCCGTCGCCGAAAGTTCAAACGGCACCCTCTGTTCCACCGCCGACATGTTCAGAATCACCAAGATCGCTTCGCCCTTGTATCGTCGAAGATACGTCAGAACATTCGGGAGATTCTCATTGATCGAAACATAATCCCCGTCCAGGAGCGCCGACTCCGTGTGCCGCAGCGCAAGAAGCTTCCGATAAAAACTAAGAACCGAGTCAGGATCCTTCATCTCGTCCGCCACATTATGCGTACTCGCGCTTGCTGGCACCGGCAGCCACGGCTTCGCTTTGCTGAACCCCGCATTCGCCTCTTCATTCCATTGCATCGGCGTCCGCTCCCCATCGCGTCCCTTTTCAAGTGGCCAGCCCAGCCTCCCGATCGGATCCTGCACATCCTCTTTCTTCTTCGGATCGTTGTTCTCCATCCCAATTTCTTCGCCGTAATACATGATCGCCGACCCGCGCAGCGTCAAATACAGCGCCGCCATCATCTTCGCGATGTCATCGTTGTGTATGCCGTCCGCGTACCGCGTATACGATCTTGTGATGTCGTGATTGGTGATCACATAGACCGGCCAGTGCCCCGCCGCATTTACCGCCGCGATATGCTTCCGGTATTCATCCGCCGACAATCCCTTAAACCCCGTCATCATCAAATCCATCGGCATCTGCAATTCGTCGTTGTTCGCTCCGTAGTAGTCCTTCAGCTGATCCACATTCGAAGTCCAGGTCTCCCCAATCAGCACCGACCCATATTCATCCGCAACCGTCCGCAATTTCTTCATCGCGTCGTGCACTTCCGGCAACTTCTTGTTGTGGATCTCGTCCATGTTCGGCCGCCCAAACTTGTCTTTCCCCGGCAACACCGGATTGTCGGTCAAATTCGGATCTTCATAGAGCGTATCGACCGCATCCAAACGGAAACCCGCCACGCCGCGCTTGTACCAGAACCGCGTAACATCCAGCATTGCCTTCTCCACCGCCGGATTCCTCCAGTTCAAGTCCGGCTGCTCCGGATAAAAATAGTGGTAATAATATTGATTCGTTTTCGGGTCGAACTTCCAGGCCGATAGCCCAAATGTCGAAAGCCAGTTATTCGGGGGCTTGTCCGGCCCTTTCCCGTCCCGCCAGATGTACCAGTCGCGATGCGCCGCTGTCTTCGACGACTCCGAATCAATAAACCACTTGTGCTGGTCGGAGGTGTGATTTACGACGAAATCCAGAATCACCCGAATATCCCGCTTCTTCCCTTCCGCCACCAGCTTGTCAAAATCCTCCATCGTCCCGTACATCGGATCAATCGCTTCATAATCCGAAACGTCGTACCCAAAATCTACTTGGGGTGAAGGAAAACACGGCGTAATCCAAATTGCGTTCACGCCCAGCTCTTTCAAATAATCCAGCTTCGAAGTAATCCCTTTCAAATCCCCGACGCCATCATTGTTGCTGTCCGCAAAACTCCGCGGATAAATCTCATAAAACACCGCATGCTGCCACCACGCATGCCCCTCCGCATCCACGCCCTTCGTCTGCGCCCCCGCTCCAATACCGGTTCCCAATAACGCTAAAACCACAGTCAGTATTCTGGTATTCACACGCGCCTCCATTCTCCGTGCCCTCCGTGCCCTCTGGGTCCTCTGTGTGAATTCTTTTGTCGTTTAGAGGATTTGTACATCCACAGCCCGCGACCGTAGCCCTCGATCAAATGTGACTAGCTTTAGCCCCGCCACAGACGCAAATGCCAAAAGGTATGCATCCACCCATACTTTAGGAGAGGGACCTCCAAGTGACGACAAACTTCGGAACTCCCTCTCAATCGCTTCTGGTTCGGAGAGAAATTCAATTCGGTCATCTGCACAGACGTAATCCCACAGATCCCAGGCCTCGCGCATCTTCTTCACATCCTCGCCCATCACGGCTTGGGTTGTAAGAAGCCGGAGAACGGTCATTTGAGTGAGTCGGCAGAAAAGAAACTTTTCTTCGCTCGAACTCTCGAACCATTTATTCGCCTTTTCAGCATGGATATGCCGGCCCCAGAGAAGTGCCAACCAAACGTTCGCATCAAGGAAATTCAATGTGTTCATAAATCTGTTCGTTCGTAAGATTGACTTTGGGACCTTCAGACACAATCAAGGGAAATTTCACTCTTCTGGATCGAGGGCGCTTCCCTTCCGCCAGCGTCACTCGCACACCCAGGAGGATTAATTCGCGAACCGATCGTCCCTGTGCGGCAGCCTGGGCTTTCAGTCTGCGATATAGGGGTGCAGGTATATCAACGGTTGTACGAACTGCTTGTTTCTTCATAGTGCTATTTTGCCACCGATGCCATAAATATGGAACATTTGCTTTCTGCCCTCGCAATCATCGCTCACGGTGCATGCGGACTGCGACCGGCCGCTATTCTTTTGATTTTTTTTTCCGCACGGACCTTTGCGCGTGCAGGTGAATCAAGACTCGCTGGTGCGCATATTCGCTTCCCTGCGCTCCGCCAAAATGAATCCGGAGCTTCGACCCGCCCGTCGAATCTTTCACCAATTCCGCCCCTTCCACCGATTCGATCAGCTCCGGATTCCACACCGCCAGGTCGTACGCGGCCCCCGCTCGTCCCTCTGTAACCAATTCCATCGGCGCCGTCACGTCCTCCATCTTCTCGGAGAGAATCCGTAAATCCGAACTCGCGCTCCCCAGCTCCGGCAACCGGAACGAGTACGACACTCCAAAATCATTCGTCACCGGGATACGCACGACGTTTTTCCCTTCGATCAATGCAGCTTTTATCCGCAGATGATGGTGCTCTGCCAGAATTTGTTGATCGTACGTGGTTGGACGTCCGTTGACCTCGACCCGTCCGACCAGCGCGGTGTTCGCCAACTCGGGCTCGAAATCCAGTGCGCATTCTCCGCCCGTGCGCGTCACTTCTAACGTGATTTCGCTCAGAGTCTTCTGATAACTCAGATTCACGACGCAATCGCCAATCCGCACATTGTTGATCTTGAAATTTATCCAGTCCGCCGGAACATGCGGCACGAACTTCAGCGTTTTCTTCGTCGCATCCTTGTCGAGCCCAAACATCCCCTTCAACAACGGGCTCACCACCATCGCCGCCGACCATATCTGGTGCGGCGAACTCGTCGAAAGCGGCTGGTAATAATCCCCGGAAAGCACCTCCGTCACGTGTCCTAGCGAACCGTCCAGCGCCAGCAGCGCGTTGGCGCGCAGGTTCTCGTAGGCTGCAAATTCCTGGTGATATCTGTATTCCGCAACCGAAGCCCAGCCTGTGAATAACGGCCACACCGATCCGTAGTGGTATCCCCCTCCGCTAAAAACCGCCGAGCGATTCGAAATGATTCTCATTCCCCAATCCGTTTGCTGGTCCGCACCCGCCAGTTGTTGGATCGTCGGCACTGCCGTCGCATCACTAGGCAGCCCAAACCACATGGGCACCGTTGTCAGCACCGTGGGTTCGTCCACGTGCTTGTCATTCTTGTCCAACGCAAACGCAAACCGTTTTTTGTCCGCAATCCAGAAACTGTCGTTCACCAATGGCCATTGCTTTGCAAATTCATTATCGAGCGCCGCTGCCGAATCCGCCTGCCCCGCGAACCGGGCCAGATTGGCAAGCGCGCGCAGCGCCTCCGCACCTAACCCGCTCTGATAAAACTCACTCTTCACCGGCAGCAGCGGCCCGCCTTCCACCCAGCCGTGCCCCACTCCCTGATTTTGCGGCAGCCCCCTTGCGTCGTACGTCGACTTCAAAAACTGATACGCCTTCCAGACACTTGCCCACTTTGCCTTTGCGAATTTCGCGTCTCCACTGTTCACCACGTAATCGTTCAGCGCAATGATGTACAGCGGCGTCGCATCCGCCGACGCATACGGATACGGATACCCCTTGAACCAATCAACAAAATTCGCGCCTTGCGAAATCTCGTGTGGAATCTTTCCGTCTTCCCGCTGAAACTTGCTTACAAACTCCAGCGCCGTCTTCGTATTCGCAAAATCTCCTGCCGCGTTCAGCGCCATCGTTGTCCAGAACGAATCGCGCCCGAAATACCAGGCAAAACCCGGCCGCTGGCTCTCACCAGAAGTTCTGATATCCCGCCACCAACCCTGTGCCAAGAAATGGATTGGTCACCATTCCCTGCACCATGCTGACTCGCGACCAGTCGTACGCTTTTTGCAGTTGATTATCGGGCAGTTCCACGCTCACCGTTTGACTCAGATAGTTGCGGTAATACTCCGCCGACTCTCGCAGCATGTCGCCGTAACCAGCAGCTAGTCGGCGATACTCGCTCTCCGCATCCGCGCGCCCTGTCATCGACCCGGCAATCACAATGACCTTCGTCTCCTTGCCCTTCGCGGTGACACCGAGCCCGAATGAATTTTCCTGCCCTTCCGCGTAGTTCGTCTGAAATTCTTCCTGTGCGTTCTGGGCAGTCGGAGAACCCACCATCGCAACAAATTTTCTCTGTTCTTCTCCTAATGCAAACGCCTTGAGTCCGGAATCCCACCCTATATATGTCGCTCCCAGCGCTGCCGGCCATTCCAGCTGAAAATCCCGGTGAAACACTGCCTCTATCTCCAGCGGCGTTTCTGTTTCCACTTCTAGCAGAATCACCGCTCCCGCTTCCTTAACCGGCACAAACAATGTCTCGCGCACCGAAAACGTATCGCCCGTGTAGACAATCGTGCTCGATTCCGGCCGCGTAACCAGCGTCCTCGCCAGCGAATCCGCCGCAATCGTTCTGCCCTCCACATGAAACTTCAAATGAAAATCGCGAAAGATCTTCAGCGGATAAACCCACGCCTCCATCCGCCCTGCTTCATTTCCCAGCAATCCTGCCTTCGTCCCCAGCGCCGGCAGAAATTCCCAAGGCCGCGCCGCCCTCGTTAATTCAAGCGAACGTGGTACCGCACTCGCCTTCCCCGCTTCTGGAGATTTCGCCGGTGCTTGCGCTTGGGCAGTCGCGGTTCCAAGTACAGCGAGCAAAATGGCGCCGAATAAACCTGCGTGAAATCCCAGCTTTTTTCGACTTGCGTCTTTTGTTTCGATCACGGTAGGAAGGCCTGTAGCACGCGAGAACCCATCATTCTCTCGTGCCCCTCAGTTCGAATCGTCATTTGGCCGTACAATACGGAGCAGCGGCAAATCTTAGCACGAGCCAAACCCGGGAAGGTATGATTCCATTTGTCCTCCTCACGTCGCGCCTTTCTTAAATCTCTGAGTCGCTCCGCGCTTGTCCTCCCGCTAGAAAGCGTCCTCGCGCTCGCGCGTCCTCTCCCTGCGAATGGCAAGCACGGCTTGTCTCTAGGCGATTCAAATCAAGTTCCCGCGCCCAATGCGAATCCATCTGTCACAACCACTTCGAATCCTTATCCCCCTCCGCCTGCTGAAATCGGAGTCACCTTCCTCAACGTCGCCCGCGAATCCGGCCTCAACGCAAAAACCATTTTCGGCGGCGAACACAAAAACAAATATTTGCTGGAAACCACAGGCTGCGGCGTCGCCTTCTATGACTACGACAACGACGACTGGCTGGATATATTTCTAGTGAACGGCTGGCGCCTCGAAGGTTTTCCCAAAGGTCAGGAGCCAATCTCTCGTCTCTTCAAAAATAATCGTGACGGCACGTTCACCGACGTCACGGCGAAATCCGGCATCCTCCACTACGGCTGGGGACAAGGCGTTTGCGTCGGCGATTACGACAACGACGGCTTCGACGACATGTACATCACGTCCTTCGGAAAAAATGTTTTGTATCGCAACAACGGAAACGGCACGTTCACCGACGTCACGGAAAAAGCCGGCGTCGGCACAAACGGAAAACGCTGGAACACCGGCTGCGCCTTCGTCGATTACGATCGCGACGGCCACCTCGATCTTTTTGTCGCAAACTACATCGATCTCGATTTGGCCACCGCGCCGCTCCCCGAGTCCGGGCCATGCAATTACAAAGGTGTGCTCGTCGCGTGTGGCCCGCCGGGACTGATTGGCGGGAAAAATATTTTATTTCACAACAATGGCGACGGCACTTTCACTGATGTTTCCGAGCGCGCCGGAATTTTCCAGGCCAACGGAACCTTCGGACTCGGTGTGCTCACCGCCGATTTCAACAACGACGGCTGGCCCGATATTTATGTCGCGAATGATTCGACGGCCAGCGCGCTCTATCAAAACAAAAAGAACGGCACCTTCTCAGACGTCGCCATGGAAGCGGGCTGCGCGCTGAGCGCGGACGGCAAACCCCAGGCCGGCATGGGCGTTTCCGCTGCGGACTACGATCTCGATGGAAATCTCGACATCGTCAAAACAAATTTCGCGGGCGATACGCCGTCGCTCTACCACAATATCGGCGGCGGAAATTTCGAGGACGCCACGTTTCCCGCCGGCCTTGGCAAGCATACCCAGTATCTCGGCTGGGGATGCGGCTTTTTCGACATGGACAACGACGGGTGGCCGGACATTTTAATTTGCAACGGGCACGTCTATCCCGAAGTCGAGCAACTGCGCACGGAAGCCGGTTATGCGCAGCAGAAAATTCTGTACCGCAATTTGCGCAACGGCCATTTTGAGGATGTGTCGAAGCAGGGCGGCGCGGGCATCATGACTCCGGTTGCGTCGCGCGGCGCGGCGTTCGGCGATTTTGATAATGACGGCGACATCGACGTGGTCGTGAACACCAACAATGATTTTCCGCAGTTGCTGCGCAGCGATTCGCGGACGGAAAATAATTGGCTGAAAATAAAAACGATCGGCACAAAATCGAACCGCAGTGGAATTGGCGCGCGCCTGCGTTGCGTGACGCATCCGCCGGGAGAGGCGAAGCCACACCAACAAATCGATGAGGTGCGCAGCGGGGGCAGTTATATTTCGCAAAACGATTTGCGCGTGAATTTTGGTATTGGAAAAGCGGAAAAGGTCGAGTTGCTCGAAATTCGCTGGCCGAGCGGCGCCGTCGACACGCTGAAGGATGTGAAGCCCAACCAGTTGATCGTAGTGAAAGAAGGCGCAGGAATTGTGCGCTCCGCAAAATTCGAGAAGTCGAAATCTGCTGCGCCCACGACGCCAGCTGCGTCCGCCAAACCTGGCAGTTCCGCAAAGTAAGGAGTGGCCGAGAATGAGTTCTCGCAAGCTCAAAATATTCTTTACGCTCGTTTTCCTGGCTGTATCTCTGAGTTTTGCAGCAGCTGGAATTCATTTCGTTCCAACCGAGCCACACCTGCCATTCGGCGCGTGGCGGCGCGCATCGGAAACGCCAATCCTTTCTCCGCAAGGCGCGGGATGGGAATCCGCTGGAACTTTCAATCCTGCGGTTATTTCTACTTCCATGCCGATGAGTATTCGCACTGCGTCGCATGTCGAGGCAAAGAAAATCGTCATGCTGTACCGCGCGCAGGATGCTGCGGGAACTTCGCGCATCGGCTATGCCGAAAGCACGGATGGTATTCATTTCATCCGCTGGGCGCAGCCAGTGCTGTGGCCCGAGGCGGACTATGAAAAAGATGGCGGAGTGGAAGATCCGCGGCTGCAACAATTCGATGACACGTACTACCTGACCTATACGGGATACAACAAAAAGGATGCGCAGCTTTGCCTCGCTGAATCGAAGGACTTGATTCATTGGGAGCGCAAGGGCGTGATCCTGCCGGCTTACAAGGGAAATTGGAACGTGGCGTGGACAAAGTCCGGCGCGATCGTGCCTGAAAAAATCGGCGGAAAATATTGGATGTACTGGCTGGGAACCACGGCGGACAAGACCGACCAGATGGGACTGTCGTATTCGGACGATTTGCTGCACTGGACGGAGGCGACGCAAACGCCCGTGCTGGCACGTCGGCAGGGAAAATTTGATTCGCGAGTGGTCGAGCCGGGGCCGCCGCCGATCGTGACGCCAACAGGAATCGTGCTGGTCTATAACGGGGCGGACGACAAGCTGGTGTATCGCACGGGAGTGGCTGTGTTTGACCGGACTGATCCGCGAAAACTGATTTCGCGGACGGAGGAGCCGGTGTTCGCGCCGGAAAAAGAATGGGAGAAGGTGGGGCAGGTGCCGAACGTGGTGTTTGTCGAGGGCATGGTGAGGTGGGGCGGAAAGTATTTGTTTTATTACGGCGGGGCGGACAAGTTTGTGGGAGTGGCGGAGGCGGAGGAAAAGGCGAGGTAAAGAGGTAAGGAAGTAGAGAAGTAGCGAAAAAACGAGGGGACTCCCCCCACCCCCGGTGTTTTTTGTAAGAGTGGCAAACAAAGGACTTAAGCTTGACGCGGCGTCATCATTCGACGATGAGCGGTTCAAATGGGTTGTGTTTTCTGTGGGTTGCAGGTCGGATTCAATGACGGCACGGAGCAAGCCAAGGAAAAACAAGCGCAGGTTCGGTCGCGGGGTGGGAGTGACGAGTTGCAAAACTTTGGGGTTCGCGTGAGGCCCCCCCTGGGGTTTTACGTAAGTGTTGATTCTGGAAGAGTTAGTGGAGCGGTGATTTTATAAAGTGGTAACGCGGGTGGGACTGAAGGTCGCTGGGAGTCTTAGGAACTACCAGGCGGGCAGGCATGACTTGCGAGGGCGGCACGACAGAATCCACCCTCAATCTGAAGAGATATTATAGAAGGTGGCGATGGGGTAAGGGTAGCGAGGAAATCACATGCAAAAAGGCGATGGGGGTACCCGCAAGACAGATCGGAGGACAGCATGAAGGTAGAAATTATTCACTGCCCGACGTGACAGAACAACAAAGTAAAGGTCACGAGTCTCGTGAACCTGATCAAGAATCGGCTAAATGTGGAAGTGGTGCTTGTGCCGGGAAAGACGGGGCAGTTTGATGTGGTGGCGGATGGGGAGAAGATTGCGGAGCGTGGGGGAAACTGGTTGACGCGGAGCTTCGGGGCTGGGTATCCGGATTTGGAAAGCGTGGTCGAGAAGTTAGAAAAGCACCGAAAGTGACGCAGCCTGATGAAAAGTCAAAACCCGCACCCTTGAAAACCACAAGGGATGCGGCACCCCGCCAGTCTCACGGCCACCCGCCGTTGCTGCGGGGACGCGCGAAGAGATACAAAAACACAAGTCCCAACGTCGATCCTAGCGCATCCCCTTTTGACTTTGATTGGCGAGCGAAGGCCACCCGCCTACTGCTTGTCGACATTGATGTAGTAAAGATCTGTCGCTACCTCAAACTCGTCTTTCGCGAGTGGCGTCTTCATGCTCTGCCAATCCGTCGTGGCTTGGATGAGCTGCCAATTGTCTTTCTTTCCGACGCGGATGGGCATCGCGAATCGCGGCTCGTCGACTTTCCAGCGATATGAGACGGTTCCCTCCCCCGCGCTAAATTTCAGTTCGAGCGTTGGAATCGCGGTATGGCGGAGATACTGGTTGAAGATCGGCGTCATATCTTTGCCGGTTTTCTGATTGAAAAAAGCCACGATATCTTCGGTCATGATGTTTTTGTATTTGAAATGCTGATAGAGATCGTGGATGAGCTTGAACCAGCGGGGATCGTCGTTCACGACGCTGCGCAGCGTATTTAAAAATAACGCACCCTTGAAATATTGGTCTTGCGGCGGCTCGGCGTTAACTCCGCGTTCCGCGATGATGGGTTTGGCGTTCTTCACTTTGGTTTTGTAGGCGTTGACGTATTTCAGATAGTCGTCGTGTCCGTACATGTATTCGACGTAGAGGCATTCGAGGTAGGTCGTCCAGCCTTCGTGAATCCACATATCGGACGGGTCGGCAGCTGTGATGGAATTGCCGAACCATTCGTGTCCGCTCTCATGGATGATGATGAAATCGAATCTTAGACTGATGCCAACGCCAGTCCAGTCGCGCTCCAGATAGCCGTTCGCGAAGTGGTTGCCGTAAGTCACCGCGCTTTGGTGTTCCATGCCGGAATATGGCACTTCGATCAGCTTGTAGCCGTCTTTCTTGAAGGGATATTCACCAAAATAGTGTTGGAAGGCCTGGAGCATGCCTTTGGCCTGTGCGAACTGTTTCTTCGCTTTGTCCAAGTCTTCGGGCAGCGCGTAGAAATCGAGCGGCAGACCGCCGAACCTGTCAGAGAAATGTTCGTATTTGCCGATGTTGAGCGAGACGTCGTAATTGTTGATGGGATAGTGGACGAGCCAATCCCAGCGCGTATAACCATCGCCGAGATCGGTCTTGCCCATGAATTTTCCATTGGAGATATCGACGAGATCGTTCGGAATCGAAACGCTGATTTGCATGCTCTCAACTTCATCGCGCCACTGGTCCTTGTTCGGCCACCAGATGCTCGCGCCGATTCCTTCGCAGGCAGTGTTAATCCAGGGACGCCCGGCGGGATCTTTGCGGAACGCGATACCACCGAAACGCCCGGTTTCGAGAGGATTTCCGGAGTAATAGAAATCGATCGAGTAAACACGGCCTGCGCGGAGCGGCTCCGGAAAATCTACGAATACCGCGCCAAATTCGCGCTCGTACTTGAGTTCGGTCGTGCCCAGCAGAATTTTGTCGACGTGAAGCGCAGAGTACAGGTCGAGTTGGATTCGCGTGTCGTCCTTGAGCATCTTGAAGCGAATCGTGTTCTTCCCGCTGAGGAATTTTTTCTCAGGGTCGACGCGGACATCCAAGTGATAGAAGAGCAGATCGTTGTTTGCACGATATTGACCGTAGGCGCCGCGCAAGATGTCAGCCCGCGTCGGCGCTGCCGGAGTTTGCGGCTGCGCTGCTTGCGCGGGAGCCGTTTGTTGAGAACTTGCAGTAGGAGTAGTCGGTGGAGTCTGGGCGGCAACTCCGGACGTGATGCCAGTAATCGCAGCGACAATGAGAACAGCGCGCGCGAATGCAACTAGTTCAAACACGCTTTACCTCGCTTAGGAATGCCCGAATCGACTCGCAAAGTAACACAGCCGCCCCACAACCGCAGCAGAAACTCGCGAGCCTGAAGGTAGCCTTGGCAGATTGGCATTGATCGCGCGGCGTCTGCCATTTCGCCTCCGTCCATCTTGGTACTAGTCGAAAAATTCGCGATGTCCGAGCCGTCCTCTTCGAAATGACCGTGCGTGGGGGGCGCGTTTGGAAAAAGTCAGAAAGAAAAAGCAGATTCCTCGCAACGCTCGGAATGACACCTACGAGACTGGCAGGGCTAGGAAAAAGGGACTGTGATGTCAACGGAGATGGGTACGTGGTCGCTGAGTTTGGACCAGGCAGCGTGAGAGCCGAGTTCGACGCGTTGGATTTACGCCTTCCCATTCGCTGGCCAACTCACGAGGATCAAAAAGATCGCCGGGGCAAGCGAGCCTAGCGCGAGAGTGGAAAAATCGGCTCGAATCTTGCGATTCGGCGAGATGGGCATACAATTGGTGCAGTTTTCAGGGGCAAGACAGGAACTTCCGGCGGAAAGGGTCCCTCGGGGGAATCCGGCGGCATTTCTTTTTTGCAACAGAGCTTAGCTCCAAGCAAAATTCAGCCTACGGCGCTTACACCATTCGGTGTGCTTTTGCCGTGGAGTTCGTCGAACCATGAATCCCAGCATCATAAGCGAGCAGATTGAGCGAATTCTCTGCAGCCAGAGCTTCGCGAGCAAAAGCCAGCTCAGGAAGCTGCTGAAAGTACTCTCCAAAAACCTCGATACGCAAAACACGCTGAGCCCTGACGTGGTGATCCAGGAACTCTGGCCAGCGGAGATCCGGACAAAGCGGGCCGCAGACGTGGCCACAGAGATGAACCGGCTGCGGCACGCACTGGAATCGTATTACGAGGAAGAGGGCAAGACGGACCCGATCACGATTTTCCTGCCGAACCGAGGAGCTGCTGCCCGCAATGGCACACAGGAGAAGCGCTGGATCGTGGCAAATCCGCGCAACGGACGAGAGGCCGGTGCGACGGAGGATGAGAAGGCGGAGAGCGATGGGCCGCAAGAGAAAACGCATGTCCGAAGAGGGCTGAAGATTATTTCTACGATCGCCGCGGTGGGCGTCCTGGGATCGTGGCCTACATCTCCCTTCGAGGGCTGGCTGTGCACGACAAGCCGCAGTTTGGGAGGATAGACGGTTCGACACTTGCGATTTTTAATGCGGATGGAAAAGAACTTTGGAGAAAGATCTTTCCGGATGGATTCGGTCCCGACTGGTACTACGCGCAGGGCTTAGCTACACGCATGTGGTTCGGGGATCTGGATGGGAAAGGCCACACGAGCGTTCTTTTCGCTTACGCTCCAGCCGGCCCACAGACGCGCTCATCCACGCTGATCTGCTACTCCGATCGTGGGAAAGAGAGATGGCGCTGGAATCCCGGACGAGATCTGCCGGAACTCGATAATAGCCCGGCGACGTTCAAAACTTTTGCCCTTGCGGTACTGAAAGCGACGGACAAGAGACCTCCTCGAATCGTCGTCTCAAACGGGCATGACCCGTGGTGGCCCAATCAAATCGCTATCCTTGATTCCAATGGCAAAACCCTCTCGGAGTACTGGCATTCCGGGCGTTTGGACCACATGACGCTGGCCGACCTGGATGGCGACGGGAGAGAAGAGATTATCGCAACCGGAGTGAGCATGGGGTACCACCAAGCGACATTAGTGGTGCTCGATCCTGACCGGGTTTTTGGCGCTTCCACGGAGGCGGCGCGGCCTGACCTTCAATTCCACGGCATGGGAGTTGCGCAGGAGAGACTGCGCCTGTTGTTTCCCCGCAGCGATTTGAACAAAGCGTTGTTCACTTACAACCAGGCGATGGAGGCCACGGTCGAACATGGCAGCATTCGACTTACAGTAAGGGAATGCCTGGCTCCGCCGGGTTGCCTCGTGTGGTACGAATTCGACAAGAACGTACATCTAATTAGCGCCTATGCGGGCGATGAGTTTCGCAGCTCCCATGCGCGCTTCTATCAAAACGGAAAGGACGCGCATCCCTTCAGAGCAGAAGAGCAGGCGGAGTTGTTTAAGGTGCGATGCGTGGTCGGATGCAAAACGGAGCTTGTTCCCAGCGGGACGCGTTGAGGATACGGTCGCGGGGAGAGCGTCTCTTCGGCTGAGGAATCTGCACACTTCCACACGACATTGGATGCAGGGCTCCTTTGTTCCAACGCAGCGCGAAAAGCGAAATACGCCCTGTATTTTCAACAGTTTCCGCGGATTTGCAAGAAATAAATTACGCACCGCAGATGACAGGCAGCCACGCGATTTCATACTGAATTCATATCATTTCTTTCCCCCACCTCTTGACCGAAATGTAATCCGTTGCAAGCATCACTGGAAACGTGACCGCGGTCAGCGGCACGGCGAGGGTGAGCGCATGAAATTTCGAAGCTCTGGTATTGGTGGGGCTGTTCAGGATGTTCTTGGAGAGATCGCAAAGACATTGGGTAAGGCGCGAAGAGCTGGGTTGGCGACGGCGCTTTGCGTGGGCATGGTGATCGCAGGAAGTGTATGGCTAATCGAAATGCGCGGCGCGTCGGCTACGCCGAGGGCGCAAGCCGGCGGAGGCAGCTCGCCCACCTATACCTTCACGACCATCGACGTTCTGGGCGCCGGTAAGTCCGCACTGCAAGGAACTTTGGCAATCACCAATAACGCAGGAGGAGATACCGCGGGAGTCTACATCGACAATTCGTATGCGGCTCACGGGTTCGTGCAAGCAGGGGCGACGGGCACGATTAGCAAGTTCGATGCCCCCAACGCCGGCACCATCAAGAATCAGGGCACCTTCCCAATAAGAATAGAGAACGGCGGGAATATCACCGGAATGTACGCCGACTCGAGCAACGCGTACCACGGCTTCCTGCGCGCTCCGGACGGCACGATCACCGAATTCGATGTTACCGGGGCGCCGACAAATATCGGTCATCGCGGAACCATCCCACTCAGCATCAACCCGAGTTTAGAAATTGCTGGATTTTATGTGGATGCAAGTGCTGTACGTCATGGCTTTTTGCGTGCAGCTGATGGTACGTTCACGACCTTCGATTTTCCCGGGGCGGGCACTGGGCCAACGCAAGGAACGATGCCTGTCAAGATCAACGCTGCCGGCGGAGTTGCGGGATTCTATGTGGACGGAAGCCAAACATTCCATGGATTTCTGCGAAACGCCAAGGGAGGGTTCAGCATACCCGTTGACGATCCAAGCGCAGGCACAGTGATGATCGGCAAGGGAATCAAATTCACCGGGACCCTGGTGCACAGCATCGATGCATTGGGGGACCTTGCGGGAATATACACAGATTCGAATTTCATCTTTCACGGTTTTATGCTCGTGAATGCTACCGGCACCTTCGTGAACATCGATGTTCCGGGCGCGAGCACCACAGGAGTGTTTGGAGGAACGCTGCTGACGAATATGGATGCACTTGGAGACATCGCGGGAGCCTATAGCGACGCAAACGGAGTGGAGCACGGCTTTGCGATAGCAGGCGGCACGAGCACGATAAACGCTCCGCTCGATGCACCGGGGGCAGGCACGACGGGGTTGTTTGCGGGAACCGTTCCTTTTAGCATCAACGCGACGGGAGAACTGGCAGGAACTTACGCCGATGCAAGCGGAATTTTCCACGGATTTATGGCCACGGCATCGGCAGTGGCCAACCCTACTTTCAGTCCGGCGCCAGGTACGTATTCATCTTCGCAGTCGGTGACGATCTCGGATACCACGCCGAATTCGGCGATCTTCTACACGACCGACGGGACGTCCCCGGCCACCAGCGCGACGGCGATCCAGTACACCGGGCCGATCGCGGTCAGCTCCACGGAAACGATTGAAGCGATCGCGGGAGCCAGCGGTTTTGCCAACAGCGCTGTGGTCACCGCGACTTACACCATCGGCTCCACGGCGCCTCCCGCGGCGACACCAATGTTCTCGCCCGCGGCCGGAACCTACCCATCGGCCCAAACGGTGACAATCTCCGATACGACCGCTGGGGCCACGATCTATTACACGCTAGACGGATCAACACCGTCTACCGGCTCTACGAAGTACACCGGCACGATTGCCGTCAATTCCACGGTGACGATCAAGGCCATCGCCGCAGCCACCGGCTTTTCCAACAGTGCTGTGGCCACCGCGACCTACACCATCAACTTAGGCGATTTCCAAGTGTCGGTGAATCCGACTACTCTGACGATTGTTGCGGGGCAGAGCGGAACGGCGACACTTACCGTGACGCCTGAGAACGGATTCAATTCGTCGGTGAGTTTTGCGTGTAGCGGGTTGCCTTCCGAGGCGGCCTGTACGTTTAGTCCGAGTTTCGTTACGCCAAGCGGCCAGCCTGTAACCACGACACTCACTGTTACCACGACGGCTTCGAGTGCGGCTGGGTTGGCACCGCGGCCATTTTTTCATCGCCCGATCTACGCGATATTTCTACCTGTTCTGGCGATGGTGTGGGGTATTCGGACGCGGCGTGGAGTAAAGCGGGGCGGTGTGAAACTCTTGTGTTTGCTGCTACTTCTTCTGGCGGGATCAGGGCTCACTTCCTGCAATGGGGGAAGCCGCAGCGTGGGAAATCCCGGGACTCCAGTAGGAACCAGCACGGCCTCGGTGTCGGCAGCCACGAGCGGCGCGGCCATCAACCACTCAGCCGCACTTACAATTACCATCACCAAATAAGGCACTGAAGCCCGCAAGGATGTGAGGGAATCGGTGCGACAGGCGGTGAAGTGTGAGTGAACACTTCGAGATTGCGATAGAAAGAACACGTGTCCATCAGTCGGGCGCCGATAAACACCTGGACGCTTGCAGGCGGATTTTGGGCGAAGCCTGTCCGAGCTGAGTGTACAATATTGAACAGCCTAGAAAGTGGGATGGTTTTAAGTTGGAGCGCCCAGTGCGGGCCAAATCACTGAATTTCGGAAAGTAGCTTTGCCAGAGGTGCTTCCATGTCAGCAGCCCGTCCGCTGGAGATTGTCGAAAGTTGCCACGAACGCCTTGATCGACCACTGAGGAAGAAAGGCGATATCGGCTCCGAAGTCGTTAGCAGGCTCGCCGCATTTACGATCCCCGTCTACCACGCGAAGCGTGCCTCGTTGTTCGCGGAAGGCGAACCCTCCCGCGGGATATTCATCCTGTATTCCGGCCGCGTAAAGCTCTCAACGACATCGGCAGACGGGAAATGCGTGATTCTAAGGTTTGCCGATCCAGGGGAAATACTTGGCTTGGCTGGGACGCTATCGGGCCAGCCTTATGAAGCATGGGCGGAAGCAATTCAACCGACGAAGGCCGGCTTCGTGGAGCGCGAGAATCTAATTCATCTGATGCGGCACCACGGTGAGCTTGCGCTGCAATTGGCTATGCAGCTGGGTGAATCCTATTGTTCCGCAGTCGCCGGAGTGCGCGTGATGGGGCAATCGCGGACCGCGAGCCAAAAGCTGGCAACATTTCTTCTCGATTGGTGCAAAAGCTATTGCCCATTCCTTGATGAGGCCGGTGCACGGCTCACTTTGACTCACGAGGAAATCGGACAGGTGATCGGGCTTTCGCGAGAAACGGTGACACGACTGCTGATAGGGTTCAAGAAGAAAAGGCTGATTCGATGGACGGACGGCGATCTAGTTCTTACGGACAGAAGCGCTCTGCAGAGTTCACTGGGGAGCTAGAATGCAGCCGGCGGAAAACTTTCACGACATGAAATGCCGTAACAAGGATGAACCGATTAATGAGACGCAAAAAGCATAGGGCTTCCCAACTTGGTAGTTTTTCCTCCGGGGCAGCCCTCGGCGGCAAGGTCTCGCACTTTCGAAACAAACAAAACATCTACAAGCAAGGGGCTCCTGCCTACACGCTATTCTACATTCAAGAAGGCGGGGTGAAGCTCACTGCCCGAACGAAAAATAAACCGGGAGCAGTCACCGCGATCCTTGGGGTGGGCGATCTATTTGGTGAGCTGTGCCTCACAGGGTATCCGCTTCGTGTGTCCACGGCGGTCGCATTGACCGCCAGTTCCATACGCACCATCCAGAAAAAAAACATGCTCCAATTGCTACGCAAGAAGAACAAGGCGTCAAATGCCCTGGTGTCCTATTTATTGTCCAGCGTCCAGAAGTACAAGGACCATGTTTCGGAGCTAATGACTTCTTCTGCCGAGCAACGTCTGGCGCGCGTGCTTCTACGGTTAGCGAGCCTGGAGAAAAAAGGACCAGGAGTTGCCGAGATTCCCAGATTAAGTCAGCAGGTTCTGGCGGAAATGGTCGCGACCACGCGGTCGCGCGTGAATTTCTTCATGAATCGATTCAGGAAAAAGGGATTCATTGAGTACAACGGGAGCCTAGAAGTGCACCAGTCGTTGCGGAAAGTTCTGCGGAGCCGCTAGGGACTGCCGGGAATCCTCATAACTTGGGGGAATTGAGAGTCAGTCGTGAACAGGGCGCGAGTAAGACAAAAACCACGCGATCCACATCGACAGTTCCCATCTTAGTATTGTCCTTCACGAATGAGGGCGGGCTAAAAAGCGGGGAGGGTGACGTCGACGGAGATGGGGACGTGGTCGCTGAGTTTGGACCATGCGGCGTGGGAGCCGACTTCGACGGATTGGATTTGGGCGGCCCAGTGTTGGGGGAGGAAGACGTAGTCGATGTGGTAGGGGCGATTTTTGTGGTGGTAGAAATAGTAGGTGGGCTGAGTTTCTTCGCCTTGGGATTCGGAAAAGAAATGATGATAGGCGCTGGCGAGACGTCGTTTCTCTAACAGACTTACAACTGTCGAATGATTTCTTGTTTCACTTCTCTTATCCCAAAACTTATTGCTGTTGAAATCGCCGGCGACGATGGCGGGTTTGCGGGCGAACCATTGCGGATTGTTGACGATGGCTTGGTAGAGCTGGCCGATAGTAACTTTTGACGTGACTGCCTGGAATGGGCATGGTCCAAACCGCGATCAAGAGAAAATCGCTGGGAGCTCCTGACGTCGATCCTGACATTGAGTTTTTTATGGAGAGGGGAACGACCCAGCGGCAGCGTGGTTTCTGTGCGCGGGCTATATGAAAGGGTTCGGCTATTAGGACGCCGAGGCCTTTGCGGGGATGGTCGCCGAACCAGCGGCCTTCGAAACCATCTTTGAGGCAGAGCTTCAGACAATTCTGGGAGCATTCGGGGATTACGGCGATATCGGGGCGAAGGTCGTATAGGTGATGTCGCTTGCGCGACAAGGCCATTTTGCAGTTCCAGACTACGATTCTCATGGTGGACGTGAGTGGAGGCTATCATGTAAGTCACACCGCTGGTTCGCAGGTCGGGAAACGCGGACAGGGCTTCATCAACCAACAGGGTACGTGATTCGGCAACCTCGGACACGTGCAAAAGGAATGAGCGAATGAACCTGGGAACGTTTCATGCTCATGATGTCGTCAACCTGAATTCCACGTAAAGTCAGCGCATCAGCGATGAGCGAACGGTGGCAGCGCCATGGAACCGCTTCCGCGCACATAATCGCACTCCGTTTCTGCTCAGCCAGTTTCATCAATCGGTGTAGCCCTACTTCGAAGTCGGCGGTCTGCATATAGTCGGCAAAGCCTCGAAATGAGGCATTACGCCAGCCCATGTTCGGCGAATCGCGCCGCGCGTGACGCAAACCCCCGAGCTTTCTCAAATGCACGTAGCCGATTCTCGCTGCTCGCAACTTTGTCGATAGAATCTCCCGATTGAACTGAGGGTTGTGTCTCGATCGCGGGATACTTCGTACGTCGATGACGCGCTCGACGTGATGCGCCCGGAGAAGATCGAGGAAGTCTTTCCACGTGCGATTCGAATGCCCAATCGTCAAGACAACGGGCCTTTCGGTCTTGACCTTTCTCACGAGAATGCCCTTCCCCTACCAACCCATAGGGAGCGAAGAAAACAGATCCTCTCACAATTAGGGTCCCATTAAGAATTTTGGTCGTCGGCAACTTCTAACTCGCGCCGGGTGGTCACCCGATACTGAAAGGGCGAACTTACTTCTGTAGGTCAGTCGCGCATATGTCAGATCGATGTCATGCCACGACAAGGTCAATCCATCACAGCGTGGACCAAACTTTCTACAACGACTTCAGATATTCGACCAGGTCATGAACCTGGGGATCAACCTCGGGCATCCAGGCCGGAGGTCAGGGAAGAAAAATCACGAGCGTATAAATTCCGAGGGTAGTGCCCAGGGGAAGGTCGTGGAGAGAGAGGAAGGCGGCGAGAAGAGAGAGAGTGCGGGCGGATTTTCCTGTGAGTAGGGTGGCGCCGGCGAGGAGCGAGAAGAGGCCGGAGAGTGCGGTTACGATGATGGCGGCGATATAGAGGAAGTGGAAGATGGCCATGAAGGTTACGAAATCGGCGACGCGGGTTAAGAGCGCGCCAAACATCACTGTGGCTGTGCCGGCGTAGAGGATCATGAGGACTACGGCTATCAGGCGGAGGATGCCGTAAACGACCCAAAGTGACCCGAGGGTGGTGGCGTTGGCTCGGGGATTTTGTGCGGTTGCGGCGTTGGTGGACATGGGTGCTCCTTGAGAGTTCAAACTGTAGCGCAAAAGTTTGAGCTTGCGGAAAAGTAAATTATCTCGGGCAAATGCAGTAGGAAAAGGATTTACGCAGAGGGCGTTGAGAGCACAGAGGACACGGAGAAGAGGTTACGCGCCGGAGAGGGTTTGCCAGCCGCGGCGGGAGAGGCTCCAGAAGATGAAGTAGGCGGAGAGGGCGGCGATGATTAGGAGGAGGACACCGGGGAGCCATTCGTGGAGGACTAGTTCGCCGATGGAGAACATGGCGCAGTAGACGAGGAGGCAGCCGGCGATCCAGTCGTAGGTGCTGGCGGCGAGGTCGCGGACGGGAGTGACGTCGGGGGCGAGCGCGGCGATGTGCTTCCAGCCGTGGATGGTGGGGCGGACGCGGCGATAGAACTGGAGGAGTTTGGCTTCGGGCTCGGGCTTGGTGATGAGTGTGGTGAGGAGCCAGACGACTGTTGTGGCGGCGGTGGTGATGAGGGCGGTTTTGGCGAAGACGACGGAGCTGTTGCCGGCGAACGTGACGCGCGTGAGGGACATGGAGACGACGAAAGCGGCGATCATGGAGGAGATTTCGCTCCAGGCGTTGATGCGCCACCAGTACCAGCGGAGGAGAAGGACGGAGCCGGTGCCGGCGCCCATGCCGAGGAGGAGTTGCCAGGCGGACTGGATGCTGGTGATGTTGGCGGCGGCGTAACCGCTGAGGATCACGAGCAGGACGATGATGACTTTGCTGACGAAGACGTAGTGTTTGTCGCTGGCTTTGCGGACGAGGAAGCGGCGGTAGAAGTCGTTGATGAGGTAGGAGGTGCCCCAGTTGAGTTGGGTGCCGACCGTGGACATGAAAGCAGCGAGGAAGGCGGCGATCATGAGGCCGCGGAGAGCGGGCGGAAGAAAATCGCGGAGGACCATGACGTAGCCTTTTTCGGGTTCGGCGGCAAATTCAGCGCTGGGGTGGAGTCCGCCGTGAGGGGAGTAAACGGCGACGGCGACGAGGCCGGTGACGATCCAGGGCCAGGAGCGCATGGCATAATGGGCGATGTTGAACCAGAGAGTTGCGCCGAGGGAATTTTTTTCGTCCTTGGCGCTGAACATGCGCTGGGCGACATAGCCGCCGCCGCCGGGCTCGGCGCCGGGATACCAACTGGCCCACCACTGGACGGCGAGGTAAAGAGCGAACGTGATAACGGGGAGAGTCCAAAGGGCGTCGGTGGTCCAGCCTAAATGAAATGAAGGAAAGAAGGAGAGGATGGAGCCAGTGGTTTCGCCGGATTGGCGGGCGACGGCGTCGACGTGGGAGAGCTGGATTTTGAGGAGGGCCATGCCGCCGATTTTGGCGACGGCGATCCAGGCGAGGACGACGATCATGGTCATTTTCAGGGCGAATTGGAAGAGGTCGGTGACGAGGACGCCCCAGAGGCCGCCGATGAAGGTGTAGATTCCGGTGAACGGGACTAGCAGCAGGACGCAGATTAAGAGAGCGGTGTGTTCGGGAGTGCCGAGCGTGTAGGTGGTGAGATTGTGGCCGCCGATGCCGATGCTGAGGACGCGGCCTTGGGCGATGGCGTCGCCGAGGAGGACAGTGGTGATGCTGATCATGGCTTTGATGACCCAGCCGAGGATGAGGCAGTTCATGAGGGCGCCGAGGTAGATGGCGCGGAAGCCGCGAAGGAAGGCGGCGGGTTTGCCTTGATAGCGGAGCTCGACGAATTCAACGTCGGTGAGGATTTCGGAGCGGCGCCAGTAGCGCGCAAAGAAAAAGACGGTCATCATGCCGCAGAGGCATTGCGACCACCAAAGCCAGTTGCCGGAAATGCCGTTGCGGGCGACGAGGCCGGTAACGAGGAGAGGCGTGTCGGCGGCGAAAGTGGTAGCGACCATGGAGGTGCCGGCGAGCCACCAGGAAACGTTACGGCCGGAGACGAAAAATTCTTCGGTGCTGCCGGAGGAGCGGCGGCGGTAGTAGAGCGAGATGAGGAGATTGAGGAGCAAGTAGGCGGCGATGACGATCCAGTCGGTGGCGGTGAGGGCCATAATTCGATTTGCTCCGCGAGATGCGAGTGCTGCCGATGCGTGAAGCGGCTTAGTATACTGCTATATAGCTCTTAAGATGCAAGCAAAATTGCGACGGAGCAGTTTACACTTAAATTGGCCGATATTTGAAGATTGTCCGACACGATTTGGGACGCGGGGCAGCTTGGTATATATAGCACCGGATGGCATAGTGTGGTGTGGCTGCTTGGGCCGAAGGGATAGTACACGGAAGGGCTGGGGCAGGCAATGTTGGGCGGTTTGAGATATTAGAGGCGAGAGAGTACGGAGATTGGAGATGATGGCGGGGACATGCTGGTACTACTGAATTCAGATTATGAAGAGTTGAGCCGAGAGGCGGCGCGGATTGTTGCGGGCGCGGTGCGGAATAAACCGAACGCGACGCTGGGGCTGGCGACGGGGAGTACAACCGTTGGGATGTACAAGGAGCTGGTGCGGCTGCATCAAGTGGAAGGCCTGGATTTTTCGAGGGTGGTGACGTTTAACCTGGACGAATATTTGGGGCTGTCGCCGGAGCACCCACAGAGTTTCCATTGTTTTATGAAGGAGAATTTTTTTTCACATGTGAATGTTGCGGCGCGGAATATTCATATTCCGGATGGGACAATGGGAAGGGACTATGAGCAGTACTGCGCCGCGTATGAACGATCGATCTGCGAGGCTGGCGGGATCGACTTGCAGATTTTGGGGATTGGGAGGAATGGGCACATCGGATTTAATGAGCCGACGTCGAGTTTTGGGTCGAGGACGCGGTTGAAAGTTTTGACGAGCGAGACGATTGAAGACAACCGGAAGTTTTTTGGGGCGGGAGAAGAGATGCCGGAATGCGCCATCACGATGGGGATTGGGACGATTCTGGAAGCGAAGAAAATTTTGCTGCTAGCGACGGGGGAAGCAAAAGCGGAGACTGTCGCGGAGGCGATTGAAGGGCCGATAACGGCGTCGGTGACGGCTTCGTGTTTGCAGTTGCATCCGGACGTGACGTTTGTGATCGACGAAGAGGCCGGGGCGCGGTTGAAGCAGCGGGATTATTACCGGCGGGTGATGGAGATGACGGCGCGGTTCACGCCCAACCGGCTTTCGTGAACTGCGGTAGACTAATGGCAGCGGGTATATCTAAGCAGAGAGGAAATGGCGATGGGCAATCGAGATGTTCGAAGCAGAGAGAAAAAGAAGCCGAAGAAAAAGGAAGTGAAGGTGACGTATCAGCCGCCGAGACCTGCGACCGTTTACAAGCCGACGCCTCCTACCACACCTCAGCCGCCTGCTGACCCAACGAAACCCTAAGATCGATTGCCGATTCGGCCTGTGAGGGCGCGGTTCGTTGGAAGGGAAGACTTCACAGCTGTTACCAGACGCGGCAGACTTTTTCTGGCGGATTCACCATGGGCTGGCCGGCTTTGCAGCTGAAGGCTTTGGCGAATTCTGGCATGTTGACCACGACGCCGTTGATGCGGTATTGCGCGGGAGAGTGCGGATCGACTTGGGCGCGCACGCGCATGTCTTCGGGGCGCTCGTTGGCGCAGTCCCATTGCGCGTAGCCGATGAAGAAGCGTTGCTCTGGAGTCAGGCCGTCGATAGGCTGGAGATTTTTGTCCTTGGTGGCGCTTTGCCAGGCGATGTAGGCGAGAATCTCGCCGCCAAGATCGGCGACGTCTTCGCCCATGGTGAGGAGGCCATTGATGTGGACGTCGTCAACGACCACGTACTTTGAATACTGATCGCTGACGCACTTCGTGCGCTCGTTGAATTTGCCACGGTCCTCTTTGCTCCACCAATTCTTGAGATTACCGATAGCGTCGAACTGGCTGCCTTCATCGTCGAAGCCATGTGTCAGCTCGTGGCCGATGGTTCCGCCGGTGTCGCCATAGTTTGGAGCAGCGTCCATTTTGGGATCGTAGAGCGGGGGCTGAAGGACGCCTGCGGGGAAATTGATGTCGTTCATTTGCGGGTTGTAGTAAGCATCGACGGTGGTGGGACTGATTTCCCATTCGCCGTGGTCGACAGGTTTTCCAATTTTGGCGATTTGGCGGCGATGTTCAAATTCGGTTAGACGCTGGACGTCGCCGAGGAAATCGTTCGGAGTGATTTTGACGGAGCCGTAGTCGCGCCATTTGTCGGGATAGCCGATTTTATTGCGGATGCCGTGGAGCTTGACGAGGGCTTGCTGTTTGGTTTCAGGGCTCATCCAATTGAGGGCGCGAATGCGCTGTTCCATGGCGGCTTCGATGCGCAGGACCATGTCGAGTGTGCTTTGCTTGAGCTCGGGAGAGAAGACTTTGCGGACGTAGGCCCGGCCGAGGGCTTCGCCCAAATTGTGGTCGGTGAATTGAACGCAGCGAGTCCAGCGGGTCTGCATTTCTTTCGCGCCTCGCAAATATTTACGGTAGAAATCGAAATTTTCCTGCACGAACGGTGAAGAGAGATACGGAGAAGCGGTATCGGCGATGTGGAAACGGAGATAGCTCTTCCAGTTTTCGACGGATTCTGCGGAGAGTTCTGAGTTGACCGCTTTGAAGAATTCGGGAGCGTCGACATTTAGAATCGCAAATTCCGGATAGTCGAGCTGCTTGTAGTAGGTTTGCCAATCGAAGTTCGGCGTGAGTTTTTGAAGTGTGGCCAGATCCATTTTGTTTTTCAACTTGTAGGGGTCGCGCATCTCCACACGGGTGAGCGAAGCTTTGGCTAGCGTTGTTTCGATGTGCATCAAGACTTCGGCGTTATTCTTCGCCGTCTCCGCCGGGTCGCCGAGCAGCTCAAAAATCTTTTGCACGTGCTGGACGTAGCGTTCGCGAATCTCCTTCGATTTCGTGTCTTCCTTGGTGTAGTTGTCGCGATCGGGGAGCCCGAGGCCACCCTGGCCTAGCGAGGCGATGACCTGCTCGGAATTGTCCGGATCCTGATCAGAGCCTGCGCGAAAAAGCAAGGACCGGTAGCCTCCGACATAAAGCTGCAACTGCGCAACCAGAGAAGCCATCTCGCGGGCGGAATGCAGGCGGGCGATGGCGTCCAGTTGGGGCTTAAGGGCGGTGAAGCCACGCTTTTCCGCTTCGGACTCGTCGATGCAAGCGGCATAAAAGTCGCCAATCTCTTGGGTGACCGTGTCCCGCGAACCGACGGTCTTTGCCGCCTGATCGAGGATGCCGCGGAGGAATTTCAGATTGTCCTGATAGAGTTTGCCGTAAACGCTCCAGGAAGTTTGATCAGACGGGATGGGATTGTTCTTTTGCCAGCGGCCGCAGGAATACTGATAAAAATTTACGCAGGGATCGACAGACTTGTCGATAGAACTGAGATCGAGGCTCGGCGAGTAGGGGAGAGCGGGCTCGCCCTGGGTTTGCGCGGCGGCAGGCAGTGCCAGAGCCAGCCATAGGAGCGGCGCGGATATGCGGATTGAGAGCTTCATATTCACCTTTGGGAAATAGATGCGAGCTGTGTACGGCATGATGTTAATGGCTGAGGGATTCTTTTCCAATCGCAAAGATAGTTTCCCCGGTCGAAAGCCGGGTTGCTTTCCGCAGATTGCTCACACATCGGAATGGGCGGCGTCTATTAACAAAAGGGTGAGGAGACGAAGCGAAACTGTGCTTCGGTTCATTCCACTCCGTTGAAGACGATATGGGGGTGTGCTTATGCGCAGAGTATGCGGGATTTTTCTGGGCCTTGTGATTGGAACCGGCTGCATCGCAGGTCGTGCGGACGCGCAGTTCAAAAATGGAAACCAAGCGAATGAGCTGAATCTCCCGACGCTAAGCCAGCGCGCTGTGGTAACGCAGCGGATCGGGCTCACGGACATTACGATCGTCTACCACGAACCGCTTGTGGGCGGACGTGAGCTGTGGGGCAAGGTCATCCCTTATGGCAGAGTGTGGCGAGCAGGTGCGAACGAGAATACAACGATCACATTTGCGGATGACGTTTCGATCGAGGGAAAGCCACTGGCGGCCGGAACGTACGGATTGCACGTGATTCCGAACGCGGATCACTGGACAATCATTTTTTCAAAGAATTCGACGTCATGGGGCAGCTTCAGTTACGACGAAAAAGAAGACGCTTTGCGAGTGGACGTGACGCCGCATGCGGCGGAGTTTCGCGAAGCGCTGACCTACACCTTTGATGACATCAAGCCGGAGTCTGCGGCGGCGACGCTGCGGTGGGACAAGCTGGCAGTGCCCTTCCATATTTCCGTCGACGTGAAGGCGATCACGGAGCGCAGCATTCAGAAACAGTTGCGAAACACAGGGGGATTTACCTGGGCTGGCTACGATGAAGCGGCGACTTGGTGCCTGGACGGGAATTGCAGCTTGGAGCAGGCCTTGCAGTGGGAAGATACCTCCATTCAGAACGAGGAGAGATTCGAGAACCTCCTGACAAAATCGCAGATTCTGGCGGCGATGGACAAACAACAGGAAGCGGAGGCCACCAAGGCTAAGGCGTTTGAAAAGGCGACTGGCGTACAGCTGCACGTCTATGGGCGCGGGCTTCAAATTCAGAAGAAGCAAGACGAAGGGTTCGCCGTTTTCAAGATAAACATCCAGAAGCGGCCAAACGAATGGTATACGCATGGCGAACTGGCGCGGATGGCGTCGGCAAAGGGCGACTTTTCGACGGCGGTGAAAGAGATGAAGCTTGCACTCGCGAGCGCGCCGGAGCAGGCGAAAACGCAAATCCAGGGATTGATAACGCGGCTCGAGAAAAACGAAGACATTAATCCGATTTAGGACTCATTCACGACGGCGGCATCACCGGAGTGTATGGCCGGCGGCGTCAGGGAGTGATGCCGCCGAAACACAGATATTTGATTTCGACATACTCATCGATGCCGTATTTCGAGCCTTCGCGGCCGAGTCCGGATTCCTTTACGCCGCCGAAGGGCGCGACTTCCGTGGAAATGATTCCCGCGTTGATGCCGACGATACCGTACTCGAGAGCTTCAGCTACCCGCCAGACACGCGCGATATCGCGACCGTAGAAATAGGCGGCGAGACCAAATTCCGTATCGTTGGCGAGCGCGATGGCGTCAGTTTCCGTCTTGAATCGGAATAGCGGCGCCACAGGGCCAAACGTTTCCTCCCGTGCGACAACCATTTGCGGTGTGACGTCAGTGAGAATGGTTGGTTCGAAAAAACGGCCGCCGAGGGCGTGACGATGTCCGCCAACCAGTATTTTTGCGCCTTTGGATTGCGCGTCGCGGATGTGACTCTCCACTTTTTCTACGGCGGCGTCGTCAATTAACGGTCCTTGCGTCGAGCCTGCTTCCAGTCCCGGGGCGGGCTTCAGCATCTTTACTGCGGCGGCCAACTTTTCCGCAAAAACGTCATAGACACTGTCTTGTACGAGAAGACGGTTCGTGCAGACGCACGTTTGCCCCGTATTGCGGTACTTGGAAGCGATGGCGCCTTCGACGGCTGCATCTAAATCCGCGTCTTCAAAAACAATAAACGGCGCGTTGCCACCGAGCTCGAGCGAAAGCTTTTTTACCGTACCCGCGCACTGCGCCATCAGGAGCTTGCCGATTTCCGTGGAGCCGGTGAAGGAGAGTTTTCGAACGATTGGATTCGAAGTGAGTTCGGCGCCGATTTCTGCTGCAGAACCAGTAACTATGTTCAGCACTCCTTTGGGAACGCCGGCGCGCTCGGCAAGCTCTGCTAGTGCCAGTGCTGAAAACGGAGTTTGCGAAGCGGGCTTCAAAACGACGGTGCAGCCCGAACCGATGGCAGGTCCGGCTTTACGCGTGATCATGGCCAGCGGAAAATTCCAGGGAGTGATGCACGCGACGACGCCGATAGGCTGCTTTAAGACGACGATGCGCTTGTCTGGTTGGTGCTGCGGAATCGTATCGCCATAGACGCGCTTGGCCTCCTCGCCGAACCATTCGAGAAATGCGGCCGCGTAAGCGACCTCGCCGCGCGATTCGGCGAGCGGCTTCCCTTGCTCGATCGTCATCAGGCGCGCGAGATCTTCCTGGTTCTCGATCATGAGGTCGAACCAGCGCCGAAGGATAGCGGCGCGTTCCTTTGCAGTCTTTTTGCTCCATGCGGGGAACGCGGAGTTTGCGGCTTCGATGGCGCGACGCGTCTCCGTACCACCCAATTTGGGCACTTTGCCGATGATTTCCTTGGTGGCGGGATTGTCCACGCTGATTGTCTGGCCCGAACTGGCCTGGATCCAGACTCCGTCAACGTAGCAGGCTTCCCGAAACAGTCGCGCGTCTTTCAGTTCGGAGGCCGCACTCGGGGATTTCGTGATTGCGTCTTGCACCGTATGCTCCTGAAACTATCCGTCGGTTAGATGCGGCTGCCGGTGAGCCGGCGGTCGCCTGGAATTCGAACTCAGACTACGCGTGAGAAAGCGCAGCCTGCTTGCGTTTCGCCACGCTAGCGAGCGCGGCCTCGATCACGTCCAAGCCTTCGTTGAACTGCTCGTCAGTCACGACAAGCGGAACGAGAATGCGGATCACATTGTTGAAAGTGCCCGCGGTGATCAGAATCAGGCCGTGTTCGTAGCAATACTTCGCGATCTCCTTCGTCTCGGCATCCGCAGGCTCGCGTGTTTCGGCGTTGCGCACCAATTCCATCGCGCACATGCCACCGAGCCCGCGGACGTCGCCAACCAGTTCCCATTTTTTCTGCCAGTTGCGGGCGCGTTTTTCAAACTGTTCGCCGATAGCCTGGGAGCGCGCCAGCAGATTCTCTTTTTCGATGGTTTCTATCGCAGCAAGAGCCGCAGCGCACGAAAGGGGATGTCCGCAATAGGTGCCGCCAAGAGCTCCAGGGCCAGCCGCGTCCATGATTTCAGCTCTGCCGGTAACCGCAGCGATGGGCATGCCGCCCCCCATCGATTTTGCCATGGTGATCAAATCGGGTTCGATGCCGAAATGTTCGGACGCGAACCATTTGCCGGTGCGCGCAAAACCGGATTGCACTTCGTCCGCGATGAAAAGGATTCCGTGCTTGCGGCAGATATTTTGGAGGAGCTTGAAATAATCGCGGGGCGGAATGATGAAACCGCCTTCGCCGAGAACAGGCTCGGCGATTATGGCGGCGACAGATTCCGGCGCAACGGAACGTTTGAAAGCGTCTTCCAGATGGTGCGCGAAGTCGGCGGAAGTCGTACCGGATGGGTTGCGATAAGGATAAGCGAACGGAATACGATAGATATCGCTGGCAAACGGCTGAAAACCCGCTTTGTAAGGATGCGTCTTGCTGGTGAGGGACATGGCGAGAAGCGTGCGGCCGTGGAAAGCGTCCTCGAAACAGATAACGGCAGGACGTTTTGTGTAAGCGCGCGCGATCTTGATGGAATTTTCGATCGCTTCGGCGCCGGAATTGAGAAGAATAGTTTTTTTAGCGAAATTGCCGGGAGCCAGTGCGTTTAGTTTTTCCGCGACTGCGACGTATCCTTCGTACGGCGTGACCGCAAAGCACAAGTGCAGATATTTTTCGAGCTGCTCGCGGATCGCGGTGATGACGCGCGGTGAGCGATGACCGACGTTGAGGCAGCCAATTCCGCCGGCGAAGTCGATGTAGCGGTTGCCGTCAACGTCTTCGATCGTTGCGCCATCGCCACGCGCGGCGAAAATAGGCGTGGCGTTGGCGGGCCCACGAGGGATCGCCGCTTCGCGACGCGCCATCAGCGCGCGCGAGCGCGGACCTGGAATTTCCGTTCGAATCTGAATTGTAGCCATTTTCTTTTCCTTTTTTCTCTGGGCGCCGGCGATAGGTCTGTCGGCGTCCCGAATGCTAGTACCAGCCTATAGGAGTCTCGTCGAGATTGACGAAGACCTGCTTTGTTTCGAGATATTCCTCGAGACCCCAAGGGCCAAGTTCACGTCCGAAGCCAGACTGTTTGTAGCCACCCCAGGGCGCTTCGACGTATGTCGGCTGCATGTGGTTCACCCAGACGATTCCGGCGCGGAGTGATTTCACCACGCGGAACGCTTTATAAATGTCGCGCGTCCATACGGCTGCAGCGAGGCCGTATGGCGTGTCGTTGGCAATGCGAATGGCATCCGCTTCACCGTCGAAAGGAATCACGGAAGCGACAGGGCCGAAAATTTCTTCGCGGGCGATGCGCGCGGTGTTATCCACGTCATAAAAAATAGTCGGCTCGAGATAGTAGCCCTTGCCGAACTGCTTCGGGCGACCGCCACCGATGGCCACCTTGGCTTCTTTTCTGCCGAGTTCGAGATAAGAACTGACGCGGTCGTATTGTTCCTTGCTGACGAGTGGTCCCATTTTGGTTTCGCGCTCGAGGGGCGCACCGAGTTTGATGCGCTTGGCCTTTTCGGTCATCGCTTCGACGAATTTCGAGTAGATCTTTTTTTCGACCAGGATTCGGCTTCCGGCGGAACACACTTCGCCTTGATTGATGAACACTCCGAAAAGCGCGCCGTCGATGGACGCTTCCCAATCGGCGTCGGTAAAGAAAATGTTCGGAGACTTGCCGCCAAGTTCAAGCGTGACGCGTTTGAGAGTGTCCGCGGCGCTTTTCACAATCAGTTTGCCGACGGCGGCGCTCCCGGTGAACGCGATCTTGTCGACGCCGGGATGCGCGACGAGCGAAGCGCCCGCGGTCTCGCCAAAGCCATTGATGATGTTTACCACGCCGGGCGGCAAACCAGCTTCTGCGAACCAGTTGGCAAATTCGAGGGCGGTGAGCGGCGTCTGTTCGGCAGGTTTGAGAATACACGTGCAGCCCGCTGCCAACGCTGGCGCGAGTTTCCAGGCAGCCATCAACAAAGGATAGTTCCACGGAATGATTTGCCCCGCGACGCCAACGGGCTCACGCAGCGTGAAGCTGAGTGCGTTCGCCGGAACGGGATTTACGCTGCCGAGAATCTTGTTCGCGAGGCCGCCGTAATACTCGAAGCAGGTGGCCACATCCGCGATGTCATACTCGGCTTCGACGATGGGCTTTCCGGTGTTGCGGCATTCGATTTCCGCAAGCATGGCGTTGTTTTGGCGGATTTTTTCGGCAAGCTTGAAGAGTATACGGCCACGGTCTTGCGCGGAAGTTGTGGTCCATGGACTGGAGTCGAAGGCTGCGCGTGCGGCTTTTACTGCAAGATCGACATCGGAGGGACCAGCGGCAGCAACCTGCGCGATCACTTCTTCCGTCGAAGGGTCGTAGACAGGGAATGTCTCTCCGGACGCGCTGCCGACCCATTCTCCATTGACGTAATTCTTGTAAGTTCGAATTCCTGCTATCGTACCGCTGGACATCTCGGCCTCCCAAAGTCGTCACGCAATGATCGCCCAACCGAAGGCTAAACTTCTTCAAACAACTGGAACCGCTTCAGCGAGTTTTCTCGCGGCTTTCCGCCGCCCATAAACAAAAAAGAAAAATGCGGCAAGGCCGATGAACAAAAGGGTGCCACCAAACATCCATACCTCGTAAGAAAGCACGGAGGTGACCTGTTGCGCCGGGAAAAAAGCCAGTGCGATACCCAAAACAGTAGTGAACAGGCCGCTTGCACCAGAAAGAATCAGAGTCGTCTTGCCGTAGCAGCTCTTTACAAATGAATTGCTCAACGCGATTTTCAAGAGCGCGCCAAAAATATAGAGAAATGGAATCAACTGTAGAACCACGGCGAGTGAGAGCAATTTCTGAAACGTTTCTTGAACGCCTGTTTCACTGGCCATTAGACTTGCAACGACAAATCCCATCGTTTGCAATACATATCCGACGAAAGACAATCCGATAACCTTGTTCCAGATCCACCAACCGCCGAAGTTAAGAACAACGAGGACCATGGACACGGAAGCGTGAACAATCAGAGCGGCATAAGGCGTGTGATAGCGCGGATGCACTTTGCCCAGCCAGGCAGGCATGTAGGAATCAAGTCCGGCAACAAACGGGATGCGCGCCGAACCGCCGAGCCATGCAGACGCAATGCCCGCGATGGAAAGGCTCAGCAGAAATGCAAAGGGTGCTACGATCCAGGCGACGCCCACGCGACCAGCCATATGGCCGACAGCTTGAACGATCCCTTGAAGGACGTTGATGTCTCCCTTGCTGAGAGCAATGAGAAGCGTCAGAGTCACACCGATGTAGAGCAACCCCGAGAGAACGCCGCCCCAGGCTACGGCCCCGGGAAGTGTCTTTTGTGGATCCTCGATTTCGTCGCCCATGACGGAAGCAAGCTCGAGCCCCACCAGCCCAAAGCAGATCACGCCGAACGAATTCAGAACGAATCTTGGGTTTGGCGGAATGCGAAAGTCGGCCCAGGTCACGCTGGTACCGAAGCGCAGCCACACGACGAGGCCAAGTCCGATGAGGACCGCGGCAGCGATCCCGGTGCCGATCGCGCCGAGATTGTTGATCCACTTTCCGACGCCAAGTCCGACGATATTCAAAATGACCAAGACGACCAGCAGCGCTAGGGACGCGCCCAAGGCAAACATCTTGTTGTCGCCCAGCGCTTCATGGCCCGCGCCCAAGGCAAAAACGGAGACGCCCACGAAGTACAGCATGATCGTCGGCACATACATCATATTGTTTGTCCAGTAGCACCATCCGGAAAGGAATCCATGAAAATCTCCGAAGACTTCCTTGGCCCAGAGGTAAACGCCACCTTCACCGGGATAGCGGTGAGCAAGTTCGATGACCGCAATTCCCTGCGGCCAGAAAAACAAAACAAGGGAAATAATCCAAAGCCAAACGGTGACGCCGCCATTGGCGGCAATCGAGGGAACAACATTCAAATTGAAAACGGCCACAACGAAAAGCAGAACGAGGTCCATTCGCCCCAAGACACGCCGCAGGTTTGGCGTGCCTTGTACTTCGGGAGCGGCGGACGCGATGACGGCCTCGTTCTGCAATGAAATGCTCTCCTGGAATCAGTGGCCGGCGGCGCCGACGAACTGCGCGCCTCGCTCGAGTTGCGCTTTCGCGAGCTCAGGCGCGACTTCTTCAAACACCGCTAGATGCTTGTCGATGTCCGCTTCGGTGTGCTGGACGGAAATAGTCCACTGCTCGTCCCACCAATACGGCTGAGGCAGCACGCCGCGGTTGACCATGGCGAACCAGTAGTGCCGCCAAAGGTCGACGTCGATCTTCGTCCAGTCCCGGTAGTTAAGAATTTCCTTTGGGTAGAGCATCAGCGCGCCATTCACTCCGGCGCTGACGACATAGGCCTGCAAGCCGGTTTTCTTGACGATGGCGCGGTAGCCTTCGGTAAGCCGCTTGCTGAGTTTACCGACGTGCGCATAATTCTCACGCGAAAGAACTTCGCGAAATGTGGCGAGGCCCGCGGCCATGGATGCGCGATTCGTATTGTAGGTGCCGCCATGGAACACTTTGTGCTGCGCGATCAGATCCATCACCGGCCGGCTCGCGCCAAATGCGGCGAGAGGCATCCCGCCGCCAATGGACTTCGCCAGGCAAATCATGTCCGGTTTCACGCCGAAGTACTCGCTGGCGCCGCCCCAGGCAAGCTTCGCTCCGGTTTTCACTTCGTCGAAAATAAGCAGCGCTCCGTTTTTCGTGGCGATGTCGCGCAACCCCTGAAGAAAGCCAGGTTGCGGCATGCATAAGCCGACGTTCATCAGAATCGGTTCGAGGATAATCGCTGCGATCTGACCAGGGCTTTCGCGGAAGCGTCGCTCAACGCTCGGGAGATTGTTGAACGCGGCGACTACAACGTTCGCCAGAGAGGCTTTGGGGATGCCGCCTCCGCCGGGGACGGACGTGGGAGCATCAGGATCACCATACTCAGTATCCTTGGGCTTGACGCTGACGAGCGCCGTGTCATGCAAGCCGTGGTAGGCGCCTTCAAATTTCAGGATTTTGTCGCGACCCGTGGCGGCGCGAGCGATGCGGCACGCATGCATGGTGACTTCCGTACCGCTCGAGCCGAAGCGCACCATCTCGACGGGATAGCGCTTGCAAATTTCCTCTGCAAGCTCCCATTCCATATCGTGCGGCATGCCGAACGTGGTGCCTTCATGAAGTTTTTGCTCGACAGCCTTCACCACGGCAGGGTGACAATGCCCCGCCATCAGCGCGCCAAAACAAAGGTTGTGGTCGACGTATTCGTTGCCATCTATGTCGTGGATCGTGCTTCCCTTCCCATTCTTTACGAATAGCGGATAGGGCTCGTAGTGCCGGTAATTGCTGGCAACACCGAGGGGGATGCGTTGCAAAGCGCGCTTATGCGCTTCCGCAGATTTCGGCGTGCGTTTCTCATAAGTGGAGATTTCCTTCTGGAGTGCGTCGTGCATTTCCTCGTTCCATATCCTGGGTGGCCGCACAGGCGGCCAACTCTTGCAGGTCTGTTCCCTGCGGTCAGTTTGTACAATAGAGAGTTTCGCTGACGAACGGCCTCATTCTCTCGCTTCGAACGTGCGAAGGCGCTCCAGTCAAGCCGGAGCGCCCCGGAACGCACGTTCAATAATCAGTTTACGCTAGAAGTGGAACTTCAGCGCGAACTGCAAAAGACGCGGATCGCGAATGTGCAGCGGTTGTCCGAACGTGCCGCCTAAATTCGAGATGTTGCCATCCACGCTGTAAAACTGGGCATGGTTCCAGACGTTGAAGACGTCCGCCCGGAATTCCATCCGCCATCTCTCGGAAAAGCTGGTTAGTTTAGAGAAGCTCATGTCCGTGTTATTGATTCCCGGACCGCAACAGATCGACCGAGGCGCGTTGCCGATGGTGCCCGCCGCGACCGTATTATTCGTAAACAGGTTAGGATCGAAGACGAATCCATCAATGCGCGGATTGTGGGTCTTGAACGGCCCTGTAAGATTGGGCTGGCCAGGCGCCTCAAAGTCGAAGGTGGTATCCAGTTGCTCGATATCATCCTGGGAGGTGATGCGAATCGGGAAACCGCTTTGGAATGTGAGAATGCCCGATGCTTGCCAACCGTCTAGAAGCTTGCCTTTGAGCCCGTCGTATTTGGGTACGGGCAGTTCCCATACATAGTTGAACACGAAGCGTTGACGTGCATCGTAGTTGGAAAGCCCATACGTGGAGTTGAAATTCAAGGGATTCAACGCGCTCTCGAAGCTCGAGGCATTGTCCAAGGACTTGCTGAAGGTGTAGGACGCCTGAAATTGAATGCCGTGAGAAAAGCGCTTTTCGAACAATGCCTGTAGAGAGTTGTAGTTCGAATGCGCGATCGTGTCCTCGCTAAAGATGCCTGAGAAAACGGGAGTCCCTCCCGTCGGGCACCCAGCACCAGTCAAAGGGTTGCAAAGAGGCGAAGAATAGGGACGGATTCCAACGAGAGTAATCGGTGTGCCCGTTCCAGCAGCGCCGGTCACGATACAAGCCGGGGCAGGATTCGAAATGGAGCAAGGAATATTTGTTCCGCCGGGCCCACCTCCGACATAGGGGAGGTGGAGGACCTGGCCGGCAGGAAGCGTGAAAGAATACGCGCTGTCTTCACCAAACGGACCGCAACCCTGGCCAAGTGCCGCCAGATCATTGCAGGTGGTGGGATTGCCGGGATTTACCTCGTACGTGGCGAGTAGGCGATGCCCTTGCGATCCTACGTAGGCCACTTGCAGGAGAATATCGCCGGGCAACTCCCTCTTAATCGTCAAGTTGTATTGATCCGAATACTGTGGCCGCATATTTGCCGGGAACTGTCCGAAATAAATGCTGCCAAGGAATCGGGACCAGTCGATGGCCTGGCCACGCGGCGGATTCAAGATTCCTGTGAATGGATTCGGAGCGATTGTGCCGTTCTGGCCGACATAGGGAGTTTGTAGAAATGGCGTGGGGATGAAGTTGCTTCCCCCGAATGGGGGCTCGGCGCTGAATTGCTCGAGGACGAGCTGCTCGATGGGGTTATAAAACATGCCGTACCCCGTGCTGATACTGGTCTTACCGGGTCCGCCTGTCAGTTTTGCTAGCCATCCGTCATGCGCACTAGGGCTCCAGTTGAGACCCACACGCGGGGCAAAACCCTTGTAGTAAGTATTCGTCAAGCCATTTGGGACGGTCTTGTCGCCGGGAAAGACCAGTCCGATCGGTGTAACGCCGGCAGCATCGCAGCCGGCTTCGCCGGGGCCAAAGGTGGCAAATAGCGGGTTGCTGGGGTCGAGGCTGCACGGATAAATGGTGGAGCGTTCTCCTGGCCGGAAAGTCTGCACCTTCTGGCCAATATCGGCCTGGGGCGTGTTCAGTTCCCAACGCACGCCGTAGTTGAGCGTTACGTTTGGCCTGACCTTCCAACTGTCTTGTGCGAAGAGATAAACGGACTTGCTCCGGATCAATTCATGTTGCGCCGAGCCTTGGGCCATATCGGTCGCAAGCCCAAGGAGATAGTCGGGATACGGCGAGGAATACCCCAAATCGTCCCCACTCACAGGAGAGCAATTGGGAGCCACATTGGGATTTGCGGGGCCGCAAATGTTCGAATCGCTGTTGAAGACGATTTGTCCGTTAATGTCGAAGTACAAGAGTTGATCGAACTTCTGGTAGCGCACATCGCCGCCAAACTTGAAACTGTGATTCCCGACGATTTTGCTAAAGTTGTCGCTCACCTGAAACGTATTGCCGATCTGCGGCAGTTGGCCACCGAAGTTATTGCCGATCGAAAAGCCGCCATTGAGCTGAACGTAGGGAACTCCTTCCTTGCTGGCGCCGAGCCCGGAGTGAATCCCGAAGTCAGCGTTGCCGGGGCAGGCAGGTGGAGCGCCTGTGGGCGGCGCTCCGGAAGAGAGGCAGTTCCCGCTGGAGTCCACCAGCGGGGTATCGCTCTGGCCAGTGAAACAGAACGCTTTGACCGCTCCCGTGCCGCAGGAAGCTTGAATGGAATTTGTCCTCGTGGGAGTGTCAAACTTGAGCTGGCCCTCACGAAAATAACTGAACCGGAGTTCGTTCACGGCCGTCGCGCCAATCGTCGAGGTATGAGTTACGTTAATTTGCTGCGTGCGCGTCGCATAGTCGCCTGGGAAGTTGCCCAGCGGAGCTCCTTGCGCTTGAAATTTTGCGAAGGGGTCTAGTGTGTTGTCATCATCAAAGTAATAATAAATCGCCAGTTTCTGATTGTTGTTGAAGGAGTGATCGATCTTTATTTGGAATTGATCGCCGCGGTCTCTCTTATCTGGAACGGTAGTGACTTGGCTGGCGTTTCCACCGGCCCCGGGCACGTACTGCAGCAGGCTCATCGCTACCGGGTCAAAACACTGCGTGGGAATTTTGTTATTCGGGAAGAGGCTGAATTGCGGTGCCTTTGTCGGGTCGTTGTAAGGTACGGGAGTTCCCGCAAGGACGTTGTTTAACAGGCCCTGTTGCGCCACATTCAAGGCGGGGGTCGCGCTGCCGCTTCCGCAGCGGCTTTGCAGGACGTTGGCGACCGTGGGGTCGATTAGCGAGCCCGTAAAAGGCGAGCCACCCGAAAAATCACCCGCCAGGTCAGTCGCCGTCGGGACGGTTACTTGTTGAGAGACGATACCTTGCACGATTCTCCTACCTTCATACGAGGCAAAAAAGAACGTCTTATCCTTTTTGATTGGACCGCCAATCGTGCCGCCAAACTGGTTCTGCTTGAACGCTGGCTTCGGCGATGCCACGAACGTGAACGGGTGTGCATTCAAGACATCGTTGCGGAAGAATTCGTAGAAGCTGCCATGTAGATCGTTCGTGCCCGATTTTGTCACAACGTTCACTACGGCGCCCGAGTTGCGCCCGTATTCCGCATCAAATGAATTTGAGATGACGCGAAACTCTTCGATGCTGTCCGGCGAAGGCTCCACCGCGGGCAAATTCGCGAACAGATCGTTGCCGTCCCCTCCATTCACGGTGTAATTGTTCGCGCGGCCCCGGCCGCCATTCACGGTAACCACGCCGGCTCGATCCGAACCATAGAAAAGGTCGTTCCCCAACTGCGATTGCACTCCGGGCTGCAGTTGAAGCAGCTGATACACGTCGCGTTGGTTCAGAGGCAGTTGCGTTGATGAACGTTCATTGACCACCGCGCCGAGTTGCGTCGAGCTTGTATCCACCACCGGCGGCGCGCCCGTGACTTCTATACTTTCCGCCGATGAGCCAAGTTGCAGAATGACGTCTACGCCGACAACTTGGTTCAAATCCAGCGCGACTCCTTTGCGAACATATTTCTTGAACCCAGCCTGGGTAACGTCAATTTCATAGCTGCCCACGGGCACTTCGATGAAGATGTATTCTCCGTTCGCGCCGCTTTGTACGTCGCGGGTCGCATGAGTGGCCTCATTGATCAGAGTAACTGTGGCCGCAGCTATGGACGCGCCGCTAGGATCGCTGACCGTTCCCCGAATGCGCCCGCCCGTGCTCTGCGCTATGCCAAATGGCGCGGCGAACAGCATGACCAGAGCGGGAATAGAAACAAAAAGGATATTGCGGCGGCGCGCAATGGCGCTGCCCCTGTCCTACAGCCATCTTCATGAACTCACCCCTTGTCCCGGAGAATTCTCTTGGCAGTGAATTCTTCGAGGTTGCTGTGCCCCGGAAACCTTACTATAATCCAGCAAACTTAGAGAAAGCCAGGAGCCGTGTCAAGCGGAAAGAATTTCTCCAAGCCATCAGCAAATCGAGCTGCCCGGCGTCTGCTGCGCATCAGTGAAGTCGCGCGTCGAGTAGGCATCTCTTCTTCCGCTTTGCGCGCGTGGGAAGCCCTCGGCCTCGTTTCGCCCCAACGAACGGAGAGTCGCTACCGTCTCTACGCGGAGGCCGAAGTGCGCCTGCTGCAGCGCGCTGTCTTTCTGCGCCGCGCCCGCGGATTGAATCCCGCGGCCATAGTCCATGTCTTGAAGCGCCAGGGCGTCGTCCTGGCGCCCGCGGAGAGCGCTCCGCTTCCTGGTCAGCGCTTTCGCCGGCTGCGCACTCGCCGTGGACTGTCGCTCGCCCAGGTTGCCCGCGCCACGAAAGTCTCGGTCGGCTTTCTTAGCGCTCTCGAACGTGGCCAGATGCGCTCTTCCATCTCGACGTTACGCCGCATCGCGCGTTTCTATGGCACGAATATCCTCTCGCTTTTTGAAACTGCCGCGGAAAATCCGCGCCTCGTGCGTTCCAGCCAGCGCAAAGTTCTGGAAACCACTCCCGGTGTGCGCATGGAGCTTCTGGCTTGGGGCCAAACGGCCATGGAACCGCATCTTTTTCGCATCAAGCCCGGAGGCGGGAGCGGTGAGTCCTACTCGCACGAGGGCGAAGAATTTCTGCACGTGCTTCGCGGCGATTTTGAAATTTGGCTCAGCGACCACGAGCACTACCGGCTGAAGCCCGGGGACAGTCTCTATTTCGAGAGCTCGACGCCGCACCGGTGGAGAAATCCCGGGCGCTCCGAAACCTGCCTGCTCTGGGTCAATACGCCGCCGACGTTCTAAGGAGAGTGAATGATAAAAGGGCAACGGTGTCTCTTGAATTTCACGCACATTCATTCTGGGCCATTGATCAAGCGGGGCCATCCGCTTCGTGTTCTGGCGATTGCCGTGGTGCTTGTCTTCAGCGTCTCTGCGGCGGCCGCCCAAGACACTACGATACAGTCCGCGGACACCATCCTCACCAACGGAAAGGTATACACGGTAAACGCGAAGCAGCCTTGGGCACACGCGGTAGCGATCCGCAGCGGAAAAATCGTCTCCGTCGGTGATGACGCCGAAATCGAAAAATTGCGCGGTCCGGCTACGAAAGTCATCGACGCTGGCGGAAAGCTTGTCCTACCCGGCTTTGTCGATTGCCACATTCATTTTCTCGAAGGCTCGATCAGCCTCGGACAAGCCAATCTCGAAGGCGCCAAAAATCCCGCCGACATCCAGCGCATCCTGCGCGAATACGCCGCGAAACATCCCAGCAACGGCTGGATACTCGGCGCCGGCTGGAACTACGCGATGTTTGGCGAGGAAAATCTTCCTCACAAAAAATACCTCGACGAGCTGTTCCCGAATCGCCCTGTTTTCCTCATTGGCTATGACGGGCACACCTCTTGGGCCAATTCGAAGGCGCTTACCCTCGCAGGCATCAGCAAGGACACACCGAATCCTGCGAACGGCGCTATCGTCCGCGATCCAAAAACAGGCGAACCCACGGGCGCCTTGAAAGAATCCGCAAGTAGACTCGTCGGAAAACTCCTTCCACAACCGACGCGCGGGGAAAAACTCACGGCCCTGCGCGCCGGCATCCGCTGGGCCAACGAAAATGGTTTGACGCGTGTTCACAGTGCTGGCGGTGATTTCGAAGAGTTCGCGCTTTACGACGAGCTCCGCCGCAATAACGAGCTGACGTTGCGCATGTACATCGCCTATTTTCTGAACCCTCCCGAGTTGCGGCCCAAAGACATTGACGCGATCGAAGAGGCGCGCAAGAAATATACCGGCGACTTGCTCTCGGGCGGCGCCGTCAAAATGATGATCGACGGTGTCGTCGAATCACATACTGCCGCCATGCTGGAACCGTACACGGACGATCCTTCCACGAAAGGCAAACTGTTCTGGGATCCCGACAAATACAAAGCTGCCGTCGCCGAGCTCGATAAGCGAGGCTTGCAACTCTTCACCCACGCCATCGGCGACTATGCTGTACGCACAGCTCTCGACGCCTACGAATATGCCGAGAATGTGAACCACACACAGGATCGCCGCCCGCGCATCGAGCACATCGAGACCATCACGGCCGCCGACATCCCGCGCTTTGGAAAACTCGAAGTAATCGCCAGCATGCAGCCGTTGCACGCTTACCCCGACGAAGACACCCTGCGAGTCTGGGCCGGAAATGTTGGCCCAGACCGCGCTTCCCGCGCCTGGGTCTGGAGCAGCATCGCGAAGTCTGGCGGGCATTTCGCCTTCGGCAGCGATTGGAATGTCGTGACGCTGAATCCTTGGGAAGGTCTGCAGATGGCCGTCACGCGCCAAACCACGGAAGGCAAGCCCGAGGGCGGTTGGATGCCGCAATACTGCGTCACGCTGGAGCAGGCCGTCGAGGCCTACACTCTGGGCGCAGCCTACGCTGGTCGCCGCGAAAAGATGGAAGGCTCGATCGAGCCCGGCAAGCTTGCCGATCTCGTCATCGTTTCGCAGAATATTTTCGAGATCGAATCACATTCGATTGCGAAAACGAAAGTCGTGAAGACTATCGTCGGCGGAAGAATAGTTTATGAAGCAGATGCAAAATAGAAAGCGGTTTCACTTTACATCGGTCTTTGGCCGGCAAAGACCGCCGCGCTGGAGAATGCAGATTCCGCGAAATCGGGAGGCCGTATGAATCGGCGCGCAGTTGTCCAGGTATTCATGGCAGTCGCGATCTTCTGCTGCGCTTGCAAACAGAAAGAAACCACGCTCAGCTTGCTCGTCTGGGAAGGCTACGCCGATCCCTCTTTCGTCCGTGCCTTCGAGGAAGCTCATCATTGCAAAATCAGCGCGTCCTACATGGGATCGAGCGACGAACTGGTGGCCAAGCTACGCGGCGGGAGCGCCTCCAACTTTGACGTCATCTCGCCCTCAAGCGACGTCGCTCATTCCATTGTCACCGCCGGCTTGGCCGCACCACTGGATCTCTCGAAGCTCCCTGCATACGCGCAGCTTTCCGCCAAGCTCCGCGATCTTCCCCTCGTCAAGGACCACGAACAAATCTATGGCGTCCCTTTCATGTGGGGACCAAATCCTCTCCTCTACGACGCGAAAGCCATTGCGCAGACTCCGGACTCCTGGGCGCTCCTCTGGGATCCCAAGTACAAACAAAAAATCTCCGTCTGGGACGACCTCTCCACCGTTTATATGGCTGCTCAAGTTCTCGGTTACGACAAGCCGGATCCGTCCCATCTTTACAACCTCACCGACGAGCAGCTTGAGGCCGTCAAAAAGAAACTGATCGAACTAAAACCCAACATTCGAAAGATTTGGTCCACCGGCGGCGAACTGACCAACCTCTTTCAAAATCATGAAATCGTTTTAGCCATGGGTTGGCCGCTTAACACAAGCGATCTTCGCAAATTGAATTTCCCGATTGGGGAGACCATCCCTAAAGAAAACACCACTGGATGGATCGACCATTTGATGGTCACGGCCGCGAGCAACAACAAAGAGCTAGCCTACGCGTTCCTCGAATACATGATCGAAGCAAAGACGCAAAAGTTGGTAACCGATCGAACGCACTACACGCCAGCGAACCCCGGCGCCTCTCGATTCCTCACCCCAGAAGAAATGAAGAGCCTCCACCTCGACGACCCCGACGCCTACATGCAACGCATTTATTTCTGGCAGGATGTGCCGCGCCGCGGCAAGTACAACGAAATCTGGAATGAGGTGAAAGCCGCGCAGTGAGCTCCGCCCCCATCCCGCAGCCTTCTTCCGTGGATGCCAATGCGCCGCTGCTCGAAGTGCGCGAGGTGGCCAAGCGCTTCGGCTCGCACGATGTGCTGAAAAACATTTCGCTGCACATCGCATCCGGAGAATTCCTCACGCTCCTCGGAGAAAGCGGCTCCGGAAAAACTACACTTCTCCGCCTCATCGCCGGTTTCGAGCAACCCACGTCGGGCGAAATATGGATGTCCGGCGAGCGGCTGGATACGTTGCCGCCCTACAAGCGCCGCGTAAATACTGTCTTTCAGAACTATGCCCTGTTCCCACACTTGAATGTGCGAGACAACGTTGCCTATGGCTTGCGCGTCCAAGGCGCTCCGAAAAACGAAATTCCCGCCCGCGTCGACGAGGCCCTGAACATGGTGAAAATGGCGGAATTTGCGGCCGCGCGCCCCTCCCGCCTCAGCGGAGGCCAACAGCAGCGCGTAGCTTTGGCCCGCGCCCTGGTTAACCGGCCGCAACTCCTGCTTCTCGACGAACCGCTCTCCGCCCTGGATGCAAACCTCCGCAAGCAAATGCAAAGTGAATTGAAAGCCCTGCAGCGCGAAATCGGCATCGCTTTCCTCTTCGTCACACACGATCAGGAGGAGGCCATGGCCCTCTCCGACCGCATCGCGCTGCTCCGCGACGGCGCGCTCGAGCAAGTTGCCTCTCCGCGCGAAATCTACGCGCATCCCGCCACCGCCTATACCGCGCGGTTCATCGGCCAAACAAATTTGCTCCCTGGGGAAATCCGCCGCAGCATCGCCACCTGCGGCGTCCTTCGGTGGCCTTTGGACGAACCGGACGGACCTGTCCTTTTTTCGCTCCGTCCGGAAACGATCCGTCTCACTCCCGACGGCAAGCGCCAGACCAACGAGGTGAAGTTCCGCGCCTCCGTTCACAACCAAGTCTTCGCAGGCGCAAGCGAACTGCTCGAAATCGATTGCGGCGCAGGTCAACTGCTCCGCGTACGCCTGCCCGCCTGCGGCCCCCTCACCGGCGAACACGAATTTGTTTTTTCAATCGCGGACGCTATCCGTGTCGCGGACTGACTTGGCCATGTACTCGCGCGCCTACAAAGTTATCGTCTCCGCACCGCCGATCCTCTGGGTCGCGCTTTTCCTCTTGCTCCCCTACGCACTGATGTTTGCCCACAGCTTCTGGGCCGTACAAGACGGCGCGCTCGTCCATCACTGGAATCTCGACAACTACAAAAAACTTTTCACGAATCCCCTGTACGCCCAAGTTCTTTTCCGCACCATGCGTATTGCAGGCTCGGTGATGCTCTGTTCCCTGCTTCTCGGCTACCCACTCGCTTACTACCTCTCCTTTCATTCCGGTCCGCGCAAGGAATTGCTCTACCAACTCGTCATCGTCCCGCTTTGGGTCAGCTACCTCGTTCGCGGCTACGCCTGGAAAACCATCCTTGGCAGCGAAGGTGTCCTTAACGGCTTCCTCCAATATTTCCACATCACCCACGAACCAGTCAGCTTTCTCCTTTACAGCCCTTTCGCCGTCATCCTGATGCTCACCCACATTTACACGCCCTTCGTCTTCCTACCGATCTACGCGTCTCTCGAGCACATCCCGCGCCCCCTCGTCGAAGCCTCGCAGGACCTCGGCGCCACCCCATCCTCTACCTTTTTCCGTGTCATTCTTCCGCTCTCAATTCCCGGCCTGCTCGCCGGAGCTACCTTCGCTTTCCTTCTCTCGCTCGGCGACTTTCTCGCGCCTCTCCTCGTCGGGGGATCTTCGGGCACCATGATCGCCAACATCGTGCAAACTCTTTTCGGAGCGGTCTACGACTGGCCGTTAGGCGCTGCCATCTCCGTCGCCATCTTGCTCATTACCATTTCGCTGCTCTTCTTGACCGAGCGCCTCGAAAAACGCTGGTCCTTCAAATGAGCCGCAATTCTCCAACTCGCCGCTCTCCGCTGCTTGCGTTCTACGCGATGCTCGTTTTCATTTTCATCTACCTTCCGCTGGCCGTGCTCATTCTCTATTCTTTCAATCGCGACGGCGTCGGCGGATTTCCTCCGCAGCATCTCACCTTCGACTGGTATCGACAGCTCTTCGCCGACGGCCCTATCTGGGACTCCGTCCTCAATAGCCTCATCGTTGCGGCTGGCGCCGTGGCACTTTCGCTCACGCTGGGCTTGCTCGCGGCCCTCGCTCTCGACCGCGCCAGCTTCCCTGGCAAAGCTCTCTTCCGTAGACTCGTTCTTCTGCCTCTCATTCTTCCAGGAATTATCACGGGGCTTTCTCTGTTGATGTTCGTCGTCCTCGCCGGCTTTCATCTCAGCCTGCTCACCGTTTTCCTCGGCCACGGCACCGCCCTCATCTCCGTCACCACCACCGAACTTTTCGCCGGCCTTCAAAAAATCGACCGCGCTCAGGAGGAAGCCTCACTGGATCTCGGCGCCACACCCTGGCAAACTTTTTGGCGCATCACGCTCCCTAACCTGAAACTCTCGTTGATTGCCGCGGGCCTTCTCGTCTTCACGCTTTCGATGGACGAGATCGCCGTCACCTTTTTCCTCATCGGCCGCGACAACACGCTTCCTCTGGAAATCTGGGGCCGCCTCCGCCGCGGCATCACACCGGAGATCAACGCCGTCTCCACATTGATTTTTGCGGTTTCCGTCGCGCTCATCATCATCTGGTATCGCATTCGAACACGCAGTGTCGGCACGGAACCACAGCAATTAGTCGAAAGGCCGTAAACCCTAATGGGAGGACCCATGTCTCACTCGCGCCGTGAATTCATAAAATATGTTGTCGCAGGTTCCGTAGCTTCGGGATGCCCCGTCGACGCCGCCCTAATCTCAGCGCACGATCCCGCGCCGTCAAATTCCAAACCAGTCGCCCCTCCGCATGTCGAGGGCGAACATTTCGAAATCTGCCACCAACTTCGCGACGGCCACCACTTCGATCTTCCCGCCTCCACCGCGAAGGCCGACATCGTCATCGTCGGTGGCGGAGTCGCCGGCCTCTCCGCCGCCTATTATCTTCGTGGCAAAGATTGGCTCCTCCTCGAAAAAGAAGACCACTTCGGCGGCAATGCCTATCAGGAAGAATTTGACGGCCAGCCCTTCGCCACCGGCTCCGCCTACGCCTATCACGGCGACGAAGGCGACGTTCTTGCCTCCGAACTCGGCCTGAAACTCCCCATGGTCAACATGCCTGATCCCACGCTCGTCAACAAAACTTACGTCCCCGACACCTGGAAAACCGGCATTACGCAGCTTCCCTATCCCAAAGAAACCGTCGCCAGCTTCGTGAAATTTCGCGAAGACGTTTTGAAAATGAATCTCAAGGAACGCATGGCGGAGCTCGACGCGCTTCCCTTCTCGCAATTCACAGCCGGCTACGCTCCCGAAGTCCAGCAATGGTGGGACATTTTCGGCCCCTCCAACTGGGGCGCCACAACGCCCGACACTTCCGCCTACGTTGGCCTCTACAACGCCAAGGATCTTTTCGTTGGCGGGGACGGCAAGCGCGCCATTCTTCCCGGCGGCCTCGGCTGCATCACTCACAAACTCGTCGAAGTCCTCCAGCCAAAATATAGGGATCGCATGCTGGGCGAGGCTTCTGTGGTCGCGGCAGTACAGGAAAAGGACGCGGTAAACGTTACCTATATGCGAGAGGGAAAACTCACAACCGTCTCCGCAAAAGCGGTTCTCATGTGCACGCCCAAGCACATCACTTCGCGCATCGTGCAAGGCCTGCCCGCCGAACAGACAACCGCCATGCGCCGCACCCGCTTTGCTCCTTATCCCGTCGTTAACCTCATCTTCGACAAGCCCGTCTACAATCGCGGCTACGACAACTGGTGTCCCGGCAATTCCTTCACCGATTTCATCGTCGCCGACTGGACCGTCCGCAACAATCCCGGCTACAAACAAAAAAACAATATCCTCTCCTTCTACACGCCGCTCCGCGAAGCATTCCGCTCCACGTTACTCGATGAAGCCGATTGCAAAACGCTTGCCGCTCGCGTCCTCACCGATTTTCAGAAAATCCTCCCCGAATTCAACGTCGACCCCATCGAAGTCCGCATCTACCGCCGCGGCCATCCCATGTTCATCTCCGCACCCGGCCAATATACAAGAAATCGCATCGCCGCCGCGCAACCCATGAACCGCGTCTATTTCGGCGGCAACGATTCCGGCGGCCCCGAATCGCTTACCAGCGAATCCGTTCGCCTCTCGCAAGTAGGTGTCGAATGGGCGAATCTAACGTTGTCAGGCAAGCCCGGCGCAAAGGAACTGGCGCAGAAGGCTCTCGCCGCTGTCCCGGGCTGATATAATCCTGCGCTGCTTTCATTTCTATTTCTTACGCAGATCGGCTGCGCACACTCGAACCAAACGGCGCAAACTTAGTCCATAATATTCGCGCACTCTCGGAGGACTCATGGCGGATCGTCTCGAAGACTTTCAGAAATTTCGCGCCGACTTGAACGAAGAAATTCTCAATTGTGGCCACCTCGGCATCAAGCGCTTCTTCGCCCTCGATCATCAAGCGTATGAGCCAGGCGCACTCGGCACAAAAACGAAGGAACTGCTCGGCCTGGTCGCCTCCGCCGTCCTCCGCTGCGACGACTGCATTACCTACCACCTCGTCCGCTGCGGCGAAGAAGGCTGGAACCGCGAAGAGGTCATCGACGCCCTGAACGTCGCGCTGATCGTCGGCGGCTCCATCACCATTCCCCATGTCCGCCGCGCTTTCGCCCGCATGCGCGAGATAGATTCGTTGAAACCCTAAGGTCCTCCGCGGACTCTAACTAAGTAGCTTCACAACCTAAGGACCAAGATGAGCACGGCCCCAGCCACTGCGGCATCGCAACGCGAAGGTGCATTCGCGCGTCTACGCGGCCTGCTCATCGGCACGATCTTTGCCGCCGTGCTTCTGATTCCCAAGCTTCTCCGCGTCCGTCATAACGCCCAATCCTGGATGGCTTTCCGCATCTTCCTCGGCTTCGCCGGCGCGGCCCTCGTCATCCTGCCGCTCAGTCTCTGGAACAGTTGGCTCGCCGCAATCGCCGGACTTGCCATGTTTCTCGCTGCCATCCTCTTGCCCCCGGCCAAATCGCACCCCGATCCCGACGAAAAAGCCAGAGAACTGGGTGCTCTCGTCATCTTGAACGGCGGGAAATATCACCCTGCCGACGCCTCCCCCACAGCCGTCAGACTTTTCGTCAGCGCCGGGCATATCTGGGCTCTCGACTCGCACTTGAACACGCTTCTCGAGATTCCCGCCGCCGAAATCACTTCCGCCGTCGCATTGCCCACTCGAAAAAAGGATCGCTGGGTCCTGCAAGTCCGCTGGGCTGATAACGCCGTAGAATTTTTCTATTACGGAATCTTCGCCGAACATCTCGCGCGTGTCGCTGAGACCACGCTCGCGAGCGTCGTCCAAATGCACTCTCCCCTCCCCGTTTTGCCACGCAGCCGTGCCGCCAGCGCCTAGCGGATTCCTCAAACTTTCTCCTTCATAAACACCCCACATGCTGCAAAGTGTGTCAAACTATAGGTATGGCGCGAGGATGGGAAAGCAAAGACGTAGAAGCGCAGGTCGAATCCGGCCAAGCCCCTAAGGGCCATTACGGCAACAATACCAAAACGCCTGAGCAACTCCACCGCGAACAGGAACGCAAAGATCTGCAGCTATCCCGAATCAGGATTGCCCACGATCTGGAATCCGCAACCAACCCCAATCACCGCAAGTCTTTGGAGGCAGCCCTGGCCCACCTCGACAAAAAAATCTCCGACCTCAACTAGCTGCGTTCCGATCTTTTCTCTGTGATCTCTGTGTCCTCAGTGCCCTCTGTGTAAACTCTTTCTTTTTCAGCGCACGAAATCCCCCGCCAGCCCCCAAAAATCGTTCACATAGTGATGCGACAAGACGTTCCCGAAGTGGTAGCAAATTCCCTGACAAGGGGGAATATCTCCATACTTCTTCTTACCGCGAGCAAAAATCTTTTTCAAAGATCCATCCTTCAACAAATTCCCCGCCACCTTATGGAGCGGCTCGCACGGATAAAACACGTCCCCGTTCGGGTACACCCGCGGAAACATCGTCGGATAACACTGAAACTCCCGAAACCGCAGCAAAGTCTCAATCGTCCGCGGAGTCCCGTTGATCGGCTGTGTCCCGGCCCGCCGCCGCTCGATAATCTTATCCACTAGCGCCTGATACTTCGGGTTCTGCACCAGCTTCAAATTCGGCATTTTCTCCATCTGCGCCGATTGCGCCGCAAACACGAACCCTTCCTCCCCGCACCAATCCAGCAGTTTTTCCACTTCCCCGATATTCCATTCCTCAATCACGGTGCTGATCGTAATCTTCGCCGCACTTCCCAGCGCCGCCTTCGCCATCTTCAGATTCTGCAACACCTTCGGCAGCGCCGCCGGCTTCGAGAGCGCATTCGACGGATCTGCCGCCAGCGCATCCAAACTCACCACCAGCCCCGTCAATGCCCCCAAAATCCCCGGCTTGCGATCCAGCAGAGTTCCATTTGTAATCAAAAGCACCGACCTAAACTTGCAGTGGAACCGCGCCGCATCCACCAACTCTTCAATGTCCGCCCGCAACGTCGGCTCTCCGCCCGTAATCACAATCGAGTCCGTCTCTTTGCGAATTCTCTTCAATAGCCGGATCGTCTCTCCCGTCGTCAACTCGTCGCTAAAAACATCCGGTTCCTTCTGTGTGCAATACGAACAAGCCAGGTTGCACTTGTGCGTCACATAAAACGTCACCGCATAGGGCGCCACGACATTCGTGCCAAAAATCTTCCTACGCCAGCCATTCCGAAAATAAAGCCCAAAATTCTTCGCCACAAACGGCGCCTGCCGCACCATCCCGCGGATCAGCGCCACCTTCGATGGCTTTCGCTTATCGAGGGCACTCGCAGGAACAAAACTTGCCGTTCGCGAACTATTCGTGGTCATTAGGCCATGATTGTAGCGCAGTGTGACGCCCTCAGCCTCTTGTCGAATTAAAACTGGCCATCTAGTCAGCTTCGGGGACTCCCGCCCATATGTCGCCTGATGAAAGTCCCGTTTCTTCGTCTGCCCCTTGCCCGCCGGCGAAATTCGTTGCACCCTACTCTTCGCCGCCCAGGCTGGCTCTCGGGCAAGTTCTTGCAAGGGGTGATGGACAAAATGCGCGGTGCTAATGAACTCCAAAATGAATATCGCGGCGTGCGTCCGGTAAGCCGCGTGCGCGACTTGCTGCAAGATCTGCAGTACGCCGTTCGCATGCTGCGCAAGAATTCGGGGTTTGCCGCCATCGCTATACTCACCCTGGCTCTCGGCATCGGCGCGAACACCGCCCTCTTCTCGGTCGTCAATGGCGTGCTCCTCAATCCTCTGGCATATCCGCACTCTGGCCAACTCGTTGCGCTCTACGGAAAATCAACCGGATTCGATCAAGCGCCAATCTCCTACCTGAATTTCCTCGACTGGCAGCGCGACTCGCGAACGTTTTCTTCCATGGCCATCTATCGCAACCAGGATTACAACTTCACCGGCATCGGTGAAGCCGAACGACTCAGCGGATACATGGTCTCCGCGGATTTTTTCTCGACACTCGGCGTGGCGCCAGTTCTTGGCCGCACCTTCCGCCCCGATGACGATCATCCAGGCGCCGCGCCGGTCGTAATCCTGGGCGGCGGCTTTTGGAAGCGCAAATTCGGCTCTTCGCTCGACATCGCCGGAAAATCGATGATCTTGAACGGCACTTCCTACACGATCATCGGCGTGATTCCCGCTGGTTTCACGTTCTATGGCCGCGACCGCGATATCTACACTCCCATCGGCCAGTGGAACAACGCCTCGTTTCGCGACCGTCGCGTTGACGTCAGCTCGCACGGAATCGGCCGCCTCAATCCAAACGTCTCGTTAGCTCAGGCCAAAGCCGAAATGGACGGTATTGCCCAAAATCTTGCCCTGGCCTACCCGGAGGCCAATAAGGCCGTAGGCATCACTCTCGTCTCCATGAAGCAAGACATTGTCGGCAACGTCCAGCCATTCTTGATTGTGCTTCTCGCTGCGGTTGGTTTCTTGCTGCTGATTGCCTGCGCGAATGTTGCCAATCTTCTTCTGGCCCGTTCGATGGCCCGCTCGCGCGAGTTTGCAATTCGCGCCGCCCTCGGAGCGAGTCAGGGGCGCGTCATTCGCCAACTTCTCACCGAGAGCATCGTGCTTGCTGGCTTTGGGGGAGCACTTGGACTTTTGCTTGCCGTCTGGGGCACCAACGCGGTGCTCGGCACTTTGCCGAGCGCTTTGCCACGCGCCAATGAAGTCGCGCTCGACTCGCGCGTCCTCCTCTTTACCGTCGCGCTCTCGCTGTTTGCGGGAATTGTCTTTGGTTTAGCTCCCGCTCTCAAAACTTCCCGCGTCAATCTGGAGGAGATCCTCAAGGAGAGTGGCCGCGGATTGAGCGGCGCGCGTAACCGTCTCCAGGGAGTTTTCGTTGTCGTTGAAGTAGCCATGGCCCTGGTTCTCCTCGTCGGCGCCGGACTCATGCTTCGTAGCCTGGCAGCTCTTTGGCACGTCAATCCCGGCTTCAATCCCAGCCACGCAATTACTTTTAGTTTGTCTCTCCCGGCCGCCCCTTCCACCAACTCCGCCGAAACGCGCGCCCGTCTTCGCCACTTCGACGACAAAATGCATGCCATCCCCGGCGTTCAAGCCGTTTCCGTCACCCTCGGCTCCCGCCCAATGATCCACAATTCCGCCGAGCCTTTTTGGATCGATGGTCAGCCCAAGCCCGCCAACCTTCCCGAGATGCCTCAAGCCATGTTTTATCTCGTGGAGAACGGCTTCCAGCAAGCCATGGGCGTCACCCTCGAGCGCGGCCGCTTCATCACCCCGCAGGACGACGAGAATGCCCCGATCGTCATCGACATCGACGACGTTTTTGCCCGCACTTACTTTTCCAACGAAGATCCCATTGGCAAACACATTCATCTCGCCGGTTTCGAAGTGGAAGCCGAAATCGTCGGCGTGGTGGGCCACGTAAAACAGTGGGGTCTCGACGCCGACGCAAAATCCGCCATCGAGGCCCAATTTGATTATCCCTTCATGCAGTTGCCCGAAAAACTGATGCCGCTCGCCGCAAACGCTGTTGCCGTCGTTCTGCGCACCGAAGGCGATCCCACTTCGGTCATGGACTCCGTTCGCCGCGCCGTCGCCGAAATCGATTCCCGCGAGGTGGTCTACAACGTCCAGACCATGAACGAAGTTGTCTCCAATTCCTTCGCCGCACGGAGACTCTCGATGCTTCTTCTCGGTGTTTTCGCGGCTCTAGCGCTGGCGCTCGCCTGCGTTGGAATCTACGGCGTCATTTCCTACCTGGTTGGCCAGCGCACTCACGAAATCGGTGTGCGTGTCGCACTTGGCGCGCAGCCCGGTGATGTTTTGCGCCTCGTAATCGGGCAGGGAGCCTTGATGGCGCTGCTTGGCGTCGCGATCGGCGTCGGCGCCGCGCTGCTACTCACGCGGCTCATGGCCAATCAACTCTTCGGCGTAAGCCCGCATGACCCGCTGACCTTTGCGGCCGTCGCCATCCTCTTGATGATCGTATCCATCGCCGCGTGTTACATTCCGGCGCGTCGCGCCATGCGCGTTGACCCCGTAATCGCTCTGCGCTGCGAGTGATTTTTCAGCGCATCGCCCGCCACGTTATTCCCCGGAGTCTCTAGCGCCTTCACTCCTACGAAAATACCTTCAGGCGGTCTGAGCGAGTGGCTCCAAGGTCACTTTGTGGCCCAGGCGTTCTAGCCGCCTGACCAAGGATCGGCGGATTCGGTTCACGTCGATACGGTCGAAGTGGTCCGCACCGAGCTCCCGGTAATCTTCCTTACGCTTCAGCATGTGATAGGCAATCTCCAGCAGTGCATGAGCTACCGCCATGACCGCGCGCTTGGCTCCCCGCCGAGCAGCAATGCGCCGATACAGTGCCGAGAGGTAGTTGTTCTTCATCATCGAGATGGCCCAGGCCGCCTGCGCCAGACAACGGCGGAGCGAGACATTGCCCTTGCGCATCTTGCCGCTCAGCCGCTTCCCGGCGCTCTCAAAACTCCCAGGACACAAACAAGCCCAAGAAGCCAGGTGCCCAGAAGACGGAAACTGATTCATGTTCATTCCTATTTCCGCCAGCATTCCCCAAGCGGTCACCCGATCGACTCCGGGAATGGTGCATAGCCGAGTGACCTTATCCTCAAAAGGGCGCATGCGCTTGTCGATCTCCTGCTCGATCTCACTCCGTTTCGATTCCGTGAAGCGCAGGTGCTCGAAAAGCTGTCGGAGCAAAAATCGATGATGCTCGGTCATACGACCTTCCAGCGCCAACTTTAGTTCCGGAATCTTGTTCCGCAGCAGCCCTTTGGACATCTCTGCCAGCCGGGCAGCGTCTTGCTCCCCGGCGAGCATCGCTTGCAAGATCGCTCTCCCCGAAGCTCCCAGTGCATCCGTCGCTACCGATGCCAACTTAATGTTGGCATCCTCCAGCACCTTCTGAATGCGATTCGCAATCCGGTTGATCTCCTGTACCAAACTCACGCGATACCGCGTGAGGTCGCGAAGTTCACGTATTGGTTGCGGGGGCACGAAACTCCCGCGGAGCAATCCGTGCTGCAGCAAGTCCGCGATCCACTCGCTGTCTTTCTGGTCCGTCTTCCGACCGGGCACAGCTTTGATGTGCTGGGCATTCACCAGCAACACCTCGAACTGCTCCGCAAGAATGTTCCACACTGGCTTCCAGTACACTCCGGTCGACTCCATAGCTACATGCGTCACGCCGCACTGCTCGAGCCAATCAGCCAACTGCAGCAGATCGTGAGTGAACGTCCCGAAGCGCTTCTTCTCTTTACGGCTCTTCCCCTTGGCCTCCGCCCACAACACACATGCGGTAATACTCTTCTTATGTACGTCCAAACCACAACAGCAGGGATAGACAACTTCCATCGCGCGACTCCTTTCCACCGCGCGGCGTCGGACGCTTCGAAAAAGCGATAATCTCCTACGCGTGCTCTCCGCAACTTCTGGAGGCTACAATTCGTTGTGCTTCACAGCGTCCCAGCCATACTCGTATGCGGGCTCTGCGAGCGCCAGAGTGAAACGGCTTCTGTCGCCAACGCGGCTGCACAACGCTACGCCATCTCGGGCCCATTTTCATCCTTCGTTGTGGGCCCCTGGGGACCATGACTTACTCGTAGCGCAGCGCCACCAGCGGATCGACACTCGCCGCCCGCCGCGCCGGCAGCACGCACGCAACCAGCCCGCTTGTCACCACCAGCCCCACCACCGCCCCAAACGTCCACGGATCCGTCGCCGATACTCCCCATATCTGGCTCGCCAAAAATCGCGTCAACCCAAAGCTTGCAATTAATCCAACACAAATCCCCGCAGCCAGCAGCACAAATCCCTTCTTCAGCACCATCCCAAGAATTTCGCCTTGCTGCGCACCCAGCGCCATTCGCACACCAATCTCCCGCGTCTGCAGCGACACCGTATACGCCATCACGCTGAACACCCCGATCACCACCAGCACCAACGCAATCCCCGCCAGCGGTCCCGATAAACTCACCCCAAATTCCGGCGTCGCATACGTATGCTGCTCGAACGACTCCGCCAGCGGTCCCAGCACCCAAAACACTTCTCCTCGATCCACCGACCACACCGCTTCCTCCACCGCGTGCATCAGCGATCCCGGCTCAACCTTCGTTCTCACCTGCAAAATAAAATCCCCCGTAAACATCGGCGGAATGAACGCCATCGGCAGCACTGGCGCTTGCGGCCCCGCATTTTTCGTATCCTCCACCACTCCGACAATTTCGAACACCGGGTTTTCCGGCAAATCCGCCGTCGAATGATTAAATTGCTTCTTGAACCCTTTCACCTCCAGCCGCTTCCCAACCGGATTCGTCTCTCCAAACAGCGTGTGCGCTAATCTTTCGTTGATCACCGTTGCAAGCTGCCGCGTTTCCACCTCATCGTGCGAAAGCCATCTACCCGCGATCAGCCGCATCTCCAGCGTGTCCAGGCAATTCTCATCGCATTCGTCCATTCCTGCTTCCACGTCGCGCGCCGTTCCAGGCACCGTGACTCTCGGCCCCGCCGACGGCCCGTACCCCGGAATCGTATTGTTCACCGCAACGCTCGCCACTCCCGGCAACTCTCTGATCCTCTCCATCGCTCTCTGGAACCGGGCATGCCCCTCCGCCGTCGTCAGCAGCGCCCGGTCTGGCAACTGATCGCTCTTTCGGCTCGGCGCGAACGCGGCCACCAGAATATTCTTCGCGTTGAATCCCAGCTCGACATGCGTCAGCTTATACAAGCTGCGCATCATCAACCCCGCTTCAATCAGCAACACCATCGAAAGCGCCACTTGCCCGATCACCAGCGCCGCGCGAATTTTCCCGTGCCGCGCTCCGCCTCCCGTGCCTTTCCCGCTCCCCACAAGTTGTGGCTGCAAATCGCGCCTCGTCGCCCGCAGCGCCGGCACCACTCCGCAAAACACCGTCGTTAGCAATGTAATTCCCGCCGCAAAAAGCAGCACTGGCCCATTCAGCCCAACCACCGCTTCTCCGCTCATGTGCGCCCAGGCCTTTTGATGAATCGTTGCGTTCACCGCCTTCATCGCCGCCCACGCCACCGCGCTCCCCGCCACGCACGCGCACATCGCTAGCAACAAACTCTCCATCAAGAGCTGCCGCGCGATCTGCCATCGCGAAGCGCCCAGCGCCGACCTCACTGCCATCTCCTTCTCCCGCGCCGTCGCTCGCGCCAACAACAGGTTCGCCACGTTGCTGCACGCAATCAACAACAGCACCAGCACGGCCGCCAGCAAGTCGTACAGAATTCTTTTCAAATTGATTTCGGAATTGATAACCGTTGCCGCCCCGGAAGGTCCCATCAGATAGTCGTTCGCCGCCACCACTCGCGCCGTGAGCTTCTTCGGATAATCCTCACTATCCGGATGCATCGCCGCCAGCCGCCTCACTAGCACATCCATCTCCGCCGAGGCTGCCGCAAGCGTGACGCCCCGCTTCACGCGCGCCAGCACGTTGACGTTCGCTCTCTTCTCCGCCTCCGCCGTCCTCTGCTCCTCCCCCACCGGCATCCAGAATTCCTGCGTCGCTCCAAATCCATGAAACCGCTCCGGCATCACCCCGATCAACGTCGCCGGTTCCCCTTCAATCACAAAACTTTTCCCGATAATCCCCGCGTCTCCGCCAAACTCCCCTCTCCACGTTCGATAACTCATCACAAAAACGCGCGTCGCTCCTGGCTTTCCATCCTCCGCAACAATGCCCCGCCCGAGCAGCGGCGCCACTCCATAAAACTCAAACCCATCCGGCGACACGTGCCCATTCTCCATCTGCCACATCCGCGCGCCATACTGCACCGCCGCAATCCCGCTGTGCGATCCCACAAAGTTTTCAAAAAGTTGATTGTGTTCCCGCAAATAATCCAGATCGGCCCAGTTGATCCACAGCTGGTGGTCGTAGCCTGCATAATCCGGCTTTTCCAGGTCCGCCACGATCGGCACCACCAACCGCCCCGCATCCTTAGCCGCAACCGCATTGAAAATCAAATTGTAGAAAACGCTGAAAACAACCGTGCTAGCCCCAATCCCCAACGCCAACGCAAACACCGCCACAATCGCAAATCTCCGGTCCTTCAAAAGCCCCCGCACCGCATACCGAAAATCCCGCACCAAACTATCCATTTGTGCCCTCACCAAAAATCACTCGTATCTCAGCGCCACCAGCGGATCGTACACCTTGATCATCCTAACGCGACTCCTCAGGAGCTATCGCTCAGCTGCGCCCAACTGGTTAGTGGTGGACTGAATGCAATAAGTTGATCTTCGCATCTTCTATATATAGAATAACCATATATGAGGTCTTTTGATGAACGATCGTGAGCTCAAGAAGGGGTCGGCGCCGTTGCTGATCCTCAGCTTGCTCGAAGAGAAGCCCTGCCATGGATATTCCATTGCCAAATTAATCGAGCAACGATCTGGCGGGAAGTTACGCTTTAATGTTGCTTCGTTATATGTTGCACTCTATAGCATGGAGAAGCAGGGGCTGATTCGAGGTGACTGGGAGCAAGGGCCAAACCGGAGACGCAAACGCTACAAAATCACCGCGGCGGGGCGCAAGGTTCTTCAAAAGCAGAAACAGACCTGGGCTGTTTTCTGGGGCGCAGTGGAACGAGTAACGGGGGTGCGTTATGCCTAATTGGGATCGCATCGTTGAGGAAAAACTTCCGAATCTAAAATTGCCAGAAACAAGGGAAAAAGAGATTCGTGACGAGTTGGCTGGGCACTTTGCCGAATTGCACGCGGACTTTCTGACGAAAACTGACTCGGAAGAAGAAGCCATGCGACTGGCACTAGCCGAGATTGGCGAATGGGGCGCGTTGGCCCGAAAAATTCGCATTACAGAAAAGCTGGGCATGCTGAATCTTCGCGTCCGCACGTTCTGGCTGCCAGGCTTGCTGGGCCTTGCTGCCGCGGCTTTCAGCTCTATTGCCCTGTCTATGGTGTTGGGCAGGATGCCGGACGGAGGTAGGGCATTTATTAAAGCAATCAACGATTCGGGCCTTGGTATGGCGTTTTTCAGCCTTTCAGCGCTGCCAGCCGGGTTTGTCAGTGCGGGGATCGCTTGGTACGTGGGGGCCTCAGGCGTACGACGCGTTTGCGCCGCGCTCTTTCCGTTGGCGGTTTCCTTGATGGCAGGAATGTTAGTTGATTTTTGCATGGGGGCTCCGCTGCGCGCGGTTTTGGTTGGCCAGCTTGAGATTATTCCCTATATAGGTGCAGGTCTGATGGCGGGAGGCCTCCCGTTCTTCTTCCGGCGGCGGCGTCTGAGCTTTCTACCCTGCAGATCGTTGGCCTGATATGCGCCTAGGTTTTGTCACGTTACCTGCTCCCGGCCATCTCAATCCAATGACCACTCTGGCGCAAAACTCCAAGAACGCTGTCACGATATCGTCTTCTTTGGGATTCCTAACCATACTCATATTTATCCCGCATCAGACACTTAACCCGGTCCTCGGCGGGTGGAACATCCTTTACTCGCCGAAGAGATTTTGACTTTGTCTTTCTCCGTGGGGTGGCCCATCCTTGCGGGTTTGTTTTATGCAAGGGTGGGGTCTTGCCTTTTCTTCCAAACCTTCCGCATCAAGATCGCAGGGCTGTTCTTGGAATTTAATCCGTAAACACCACGCCCACCGCTACCTGCCCCTTCTCAGCTCCCGCATCAATCCGCACCACATATCCCTTCAACCTCATCGACGATTGCAATCCATTCTCCCCCGGCGTTTGCATCGTCACCTGCAATTCCGATTGCAGTTGCGGCAGGTTTTGCAGCGATATCAGCGCGCCTTGCAACGAAATGTCCCGCACCACCGTCTCTTCCTGAAACTCTTTTCCGCCTTCTGTCACGCCAGTTACCTTCGCTCTGAACTGTGCCTCGCGCCGCAGAGCCGTCCGCATCCCCGGCATATGCGCCTGCACGCTGTCAGCCGCTCCCGCCGACCCCAGCGTAATCACCATGCCTTCGCTCGCCGCAAACACCGAGTCAAACTCTTCCCGCGCTTGCCGCAAAATCGAATCCACCATGCGGTCTGTCGAATCCGGATCATGATGAAACAGCACCAAAGTCTTCGCGCCAACTTCCCGCGCCAGCTTCACCCCTTCTTGCCACGACGAATGCCCCCAGCCCTTGCGAGTCGTCTTCAACTGCTCCGGCGTAAATTGCGCATCATTAATAAATATGTCCGAGCCCACCGCCAGCTCCCGCAAACTCTCGTCCAGCTTCGGATCGCCCGGCTCGTTATCCGTCGCATAAACCACTGTCCCCGCCGGTGTCTCGATGCGAAACCCCAGGCATCCCTGCGGATGATTCAGCCATTTCGCTGTGATTTTATTTTCGCCAATCGTGAACGAGTCTCCGCCTTCCACTTCCTTGAACTTCCGTCTTCGCGTTCATCGCCGACATGTCCACGGGAAAATACGGCAGCGCCATCTGCGCTTCGAACACCTGCTTCAAACTGTCGCGACCTAGAAACTTCGAACGAAAACTATAAAAATGAAACTCATTATTCTCCGCGTAGAGCGGCGAAAAAAACGGAATCCCCTGAATGTGGTCCCAGTGGTAATGCGTCACGAAAATATGCGTCTCGGAATTTCCGCCGCTATTCGGCGCTCCCCAGCGGCTGCCCAGCATGCGCAGCCCCGTCCCGCAATCCAGAATAAATTGCGTCCCGTCCGGCGCCGTGAGTTCGAGGCAAGGCGTATTCCCGCCGAAACGCCACGTGGCAGGATCCACCGTCGGCGTCGACCCTCGAACGCCCCAGAAACTTAGTTTTGCGATGGGAGCCGTCATGTCCCTCGGCGCACACTTTGCGCGCAGGCCATTCCCGCCGCCAGACGAGCGGATAGGGAAGCTAGTTCGATGTTGGCAGCCAAGTCCAAATGCGTCAATGAATTCGCGACGGGGACGTGTCAAACTTCCCACTGGTGGCACAGGCACTCCTGCCTGTGCGCTTTTGAACCTTTTGACCGGTGCTGCGCGCGACAGCTAACGTGCGTAAAATAGAGTAAATAGACCACATGCACCACCATTCTCACGACCACGCAAGTGCTCAAGACCCCGAGCACGGCCACCACGATGGCCACGTGCACCACCCGCACTCGCACAGTCATCACGGCCACGACCACCCGCCGTTGCGCCCCTCGGTTTTGGGCTGGGCCATGGTTGCCACTCTCGGCCTGGTCGTCGCCGAAATCTTTGGCGGAATCCTCGGCCGCTCTGTCGCCTTGCTAAACGACGCTGTCCACAATCTCTCCGACGTTCCCGCTTTGGGAATCTCTTGGCTGGCCATGCGCTGGGCCGCGCGCCCCGCCGACTCCGAAAAAACCTACGGCTACCATCGAGCCGGCATCCTCGCCGCGTTCACCAACGCCATCCTTCTCGTCCTGCTCTCTCTCTGGCTCGGCTACGAAGCCTTCGAACGCTTCCGCTCTCCCGTCCACGTCGTCGAAAGCTGGATGATCTGGACTTCCCTCGCCGCGCTCGCGGTAAACGGTGGCATCACCCTGGCTCTCGTTCGCGGTCGCGGCGATTTAAATCTGCGCAGCATCCTCGTCCACAATTTTGGCGACGCCCTCTCCAACATCGCCATCATCGTCGGCGCCCTCGCCATTCGAATGACCGGCGCTCTCTGGATCGACCCGCTCCTCGGCATCGCCATCGGCCTCCTCGTACTCTGGTCCAGCATCGGCATTCTCCGCGAATCGTCACACATCCTCTTGGAAGGCCGGCCGAGAGAAATGCACGTCGAGGAAGTCGCGCGCGCGATCCTCACCGTGGAAGGCGTGCAAGAAGTGCACGACGTACACATCTGGTCATTGGGTGGAGGTCACAATGCACTAAGCTTGCATGCGCGGATTCCGGATATGCATTTGGATCAGTGCGAGCGTTTGCTGAGGGCGATTCAGGAAAAAGCGGCGAAGGAATTTAACATCGATCACACTACCGTGCAGCTCGAGCGAGCTGGATTGCCTGCTGTCTCGGGATATGTCATGCCGGAGCCTGTAAAAAAATAAACCGCCGGCAAAACTGCGCCGAACAGAACTTTTTCCCTTCTTTTTTTCCCTGCTGCTTTTTTTGCTTCTTTCTACTTCTTTACTTCTTACTTCGCTGCTTTCCACTTCTTCGCGGCCGACGCGACGACGGACATTTACGCGGGGAAGCGGAAAGTTAGGCCGCGCTGCTCGTTGAATTGTTGGGTGGCGTCGAGGTCGAGCTTGTCGGCGGTGACGGTGCGGCGCAGGCCTTCACTGGTGATGTAGCGGAGCGTGCCGTTTTCCCAGGCGTAGGCGGTTGCAAAAAAGACAGTGCCATCGCGGCGAACGAAGACGTAAGGTTCGGCGGGCTGCTCGGCAATGTCTTGCGATGGCGAGGCGGCGGGCGGGCGATTTTGGCGCGGATCGTAATCGCCTGGCCTTCTTGCTGGTTGCGCCGGTTCGGATTGCGCGGTATCGACTTGCTGCGCTTCGGTTGCGGGAGCGTCCTCTACATCGTCAGGAAATAGCGGCATGGAGTATCCGCCGCCGAAAAAAAGAGGAAAGTACGCGGCAGTGAATCCGCGATTGCGGTCGTGGCCATGGATTCCATTGGGATGCGTGGCGGCGACGTGCGCGTAATCGAAACCAAGACCAGGGACGATGTCCTGCGAACGCAAAGGCCGACCGGAGCCGACGGAACCGGTGGTGCGAACGGGAGTGCCAGGCCGCGGAGATGTGCGAGCAACGATCGCGCCGGAGCGCGTGCGCACGAAACGCGGATAACCTGCGTAAGAATGGGTGGCAGAACTTGCGTGACTTGCGCTGCTGGTTGGAGCGGCGTGCATGGCGACGTGCGGGGCGGAAGCGGCCATTGCGGGGCGGGCCATTCCGGCTCCCATGCCTCCGCGTTGGGCGGAAGCGATCGCGGGGAGAGCCGCGAGGGAAACGATAGCCATCAAGAAGCGGCGCATGGTGAGTACCTGGGTTCCCGGGCCGCCGGGCCTTTCTTGCGATGTACATAGATAAGGATGCGCCATGTGGGGTAGGGGTTTCAAGGGGGAGACAGACAGTGAGTAGTGGGTAGTGAATGGAAAGAGTTGAAAGCCGAAGGTCGAAAGTTGAAGGCGGAGGGATCGCGGCTTGACGTATGTGAATGTCGCGCGCCCCCCTTGCGGATCGCGGAAATCAGACGATGGCAAGTCCACCCAGAGGCCCAATGGACCTGCCAAATCCTTGGCCAATACAAGGCCCTGTCCCGCTGCTGTCTTGGTTAGAAGTTAGCCTCCATCTGGGGTTCAGCTGCTAGGCGATGGTCCAGAGAATGTCGATTTTCTTTTCGACGGTGGCGAAGTCCTGGTCGCTTGTCGCGAGGGAGGCTTTGCGCTGGGCAGCCAGGGCGGCGGCGAAGCAGTCGGTATAGGGGAGTTTCTGGCCGGCGCGGAATTCGGCGGCCGCGCGGGTCAAGTCGAGGTTGGCATCGACGACTTCGATGGGTAGCTGGCTGATATCTTCGAGGATTTTGCGGGCAACGCCAGGGCCGTGGGCGCGCCAAGTGGAGTAGTAGACTTCGCCCCAGTTGATGACAGACATTAGCAGCTGTCGTTTGCCTGCAACGCCGAGATGGATGAGTTCCTCGACCTTGTCCGCGCCGGGGCGGTTTTCGAAGAAGGTCATGACAGCGGTCGCGTCGAGAACGACTCGTTTCATGGCTTAAGGGGCTTCATAGCTCGCGCTCGCGTTTACGGTCGTCAAGAAGAATTTTCAACGCGGAGGGGTCAGTTCTTAGGGAGCCGCGGAGGCTGCGGACGAATTCTGGTGTGAGGGGCTGGAGGACGAGACGGTTCTCTTCCTCAAGGAAGGCGACTTGGGTACCTTCGCGGATGGCGTATTTGCGGCGGAGCTTTGCTGGAATGACGAGCTGGCCTTTGGTGGTGACGGTGGAGACTTCGGTTTTCATGAGTTGGCCTACTGAAGGAAAGTATACTGGCCTTTGAAATGTAAGTCAAATGCGATGTTGGCTTACGTTGCGGGGGTGGGCCGACGCTCATGGAGAAAAACAGAGACACAGAAAGACGGCAAGATCGGGCACAGCATGTTGTGCCACTACAGCGGACGGGGAATGGGGTTAAGATGGGCGGCATGAGATATCCACCGGATCGGCGAAGTTTTTTGATAGCGGGCGGGTTGACGGCGCTGGCGTCGACGCGCGTGCTGGGGGCGAACGATACTTTGCGTATTGGAGTGCTGGGAGCGGGCGGGCGGATGAACGACCTGCTGAATGCGGCGGACAAGGCGGGGACGTACCAGATTGTGGCGGTAAGCGACGTGTATGGGCCGCGGCGGGACGCGATCAAGGAACGGTCGAAAGGCGCGGCGACGACGCACGCGGATTATCGCGAAGTGCTGGCGAGGGAGATCGACGCGGTGTTTATCGCTTCGCCGGACCATTGGCATGTGCGGATGGCGGTGGACGCTTTGGCGGCGGGGAAAGATGTTTACCTGGAAAAGCCGGTGACGCATACGCTGGAGGAAGGCGAGACGCTGACGCGGGCGGTGCGCAAGGGCAAACAGATTTTGCAATGTGGGATGCAGCAACGGAGCTGGAGCCACTTTCGCGATGCGGTGGACCTGATTCAGGGAGGGAGCCTGGGGCGCGTGCCGCAGGTGCGGACGTATTGGTGGCAGAACTATAAGGCGTGGGTGGTGGGCGGCAAGGCGATCGACACGCAGGCGCTGGACTGGAAGCAATGGCTGGGCGGGGCGCCGGAGCAGGCGTTCAGCGAAGAGAAATTTTACCGGTGGCGCTGGTTCTGGAATTTTGGCGGCGGAGCGATGACGGATTTGTTTACGCACTGGATCGACGTGGTGCACTGGGCGATGAAAGTGGACCAGCCGCGCGAGGCGCAGATGCTGGCGGACAAATATATTTTCGAGCAATGGGATTGTCCGGACACGGTGCAGGCCGCGCTGCGGTATGCGGGGTTCGACGTGGTGTACGAGGGGATGATGGCGTCGTCGATTGACGACGGCGGGCTGGAGTTTCGCGGGACGGACGCAACGATGAAGCTGAACCGGAGCGGGTTTGGCGTGTATCGCGAGGGCGTGTCGGGGAGAGAGAATCCGGTGCTGCGCGCGGAGAGCTTCCGCGACGGGACGATCGACCACATGCAGAATTTTTTTGAGTGCATCAAAAGCAGGAAAGAGCCGAACGCGCCGGTGGAGACGGGAGTGGCGGCGGCGCGAGCTGGGCACATCGTGAATCTGGCTTACCGGCGCAAGGGACAGATTACGTGGCCGGAGAAGAGCCGGCGACGTTGAGCGTTGGCATTGGCGCGTCGTAAAAAAAGCGGCTGCGGAACTTCTACCCACGGAGCGCTGATTTACGGCATAATCCCGCCGCACCGGGGCACCACTTAAAATTCGAGCGGCAAACAGGGAGGATTCAGTGAGCGATCGTCCATGGAGTTCCACGGCTCCTCCAGGAGAATTTCGGAGCTACATTTCGGCGGAAGAGAGCGTGAAGGAGTTTACGGTCCGCGCGGTGATTCTGGGCGCGCTGTTTGGGTTGCTGTTCGGCGCGGTGAGCGTTTATGTGGGATTGCGCGCGGGGCTGACGGTGTCGGCGTCGATTCCCATCGCGGTGCTGTCGATCAGCATTCTGCGGGCGTTCGGGCGTTCGACAATTCTCGAAAATAATATCGTGCAGACGACCGGGTCGGCGGGGGAATCGCTGGCGGCGGGAGTGATGTTCACGATTCCGGCGCTGATCTTTCTGGGATTCGGATCGGAGTTTACGTTCTGGCGGATTTTTCCGCTTGCGCTGCTGGGCGGATGGCTTGGCGTGCTGCTGATGGTGCCGTTGCGGCGACAGTTGATTGTGGGCGAGCACGGCAACCTGGCATTTCCGGAAGGCACGGCCTGCGCCGACGTTCTCGTGGCAGGAGAGCGAGGCGGATCTTTTGCGGGGCGCGTTTTTTGGGGAATCGGGCTGGGCGGGGTGTACACCTTTTTCATGAATACGTTTCAGGCGTGGACTTCGCAGCCGGAAGCACAGCCGAGTTGGTTCCCTGGCGCATCGTTTCGCGCGACCATTACTTCGGAATATCTGGGAGTCGGATACATTATTGGTTCGCGCGTGGCTGGAATACTTTTCGCAGGCGGCATTGTGTCTTGGCTTCTGCTGATTCCCGCGATCAAATTTTTCGGCCAGCTTGCGGGCAACACTCCCATTTATCCCTCGACGGTTCCCATTCCGCTGATGAGCCCGGATGCGATTTGGAAAAGCTACATTCGGCCGATGGGAGCGGGGGCCGTTGCGGCGGCTGGCTTGATCACGCTGCTTCGCACTCTTCCCACGATCATAAAAGCTTTGAGCGCAGGACTGAAGGACGTCCGCACGCAAGGAGCCGGTGAAGCCGCGACGAGCCGCATCGAGCGCGACATCCCCTTGCGATTGGTGATCATCGGCTCGCTGGTCATCGCGGTGATGCTGTGGGTCTTGCTTACATTCCATCCGATGAAGGGCGCGAGCGTCTACTGGTATCAAAACCTTTTCGCGGCAATTTTCGTGGTGGTTTTTGGATTTCTCTTCGTCACTGTCGCAGCGCGCATCAGTGGACTTCTCGGCAACTCTTCCAACCCCATCAGCGGAATGAGCATCGCTACGCTGATGGCCACGTGCGCGATCTTTTTCTTCGCCGGATGGACGGCGCCGAACTATTCCGTGCTCGCACTGATGATCGGCGGAGTTGTTTGCATTGCGGCGGCGATTGCGGGGGCCACTTCGCAGGATTTGAAAACTGGTTATCTCGTCGGCTCGACCCCATTTTATCAGCAGATGGGACTTCTGATTGGGGTCACTGTGTCAACGCTGGCCATCGGCACGACGCTCAACCTGATGAATAAAGGGCTCGAACGTTATCTCCCCACGCAGATTCCTGTAACTCTGGAGGCGCTTCCTTCCGGCGTAAAAGTCGAGAATCCCACTTTCGTCTACCAGGGCAATACGTACCAGCTCATCAATTCGCTCGGTTCGCATGAAGTTCCGGACGGCGAATATTTGTACGACAACCGTACGCACCAGATCGAATACCAGTGGGCGCAAGGAATAGGAAGCGACAAAGCGCCGGCGCCGCAGGCGCGCCTGATGGCGACGGTCATCAGCGGGATTCTCAACCAGCGTTTGCCGTGGCGACTCGTTTTGATGGGCGTGGCATTAGTGATCGCCGTCGAGATTCTCGGGGTGCGCTCTCTGGCGTTTGCCACCGGCTCTTACCTACCTCTCGGCACGACAGCGGCGATGTTTGCGGGCGGTCTGATCCGCTCGCTTGTGGAAGCCTTGTCCAAAGGGAAAAAAGACGATGGCGAAGCAAGCCCCGGCGCGCTATATGCGAGCGGCTTGATTGCAGCCGGCGGCGTTTTCGGCTTGCTCGGCATCGTCATCAATCTTTTTCAGGATCCTGAAATTGCGACGCACGTTCCTGGCTGGTTCGGCGGCCTTCTCCGCCTGCCCTGGAGAGCGGACCTTTTCGCGTTGGGCCCGAAGTATTGGGCTTACCTTGCGCCCGACGATAAGCTGCCCGTTCCGACGCAGGCGCAGTCCATTTTGGGCATCGTAATGTTCGGGCTCCTGGCCTTTTCCCTGTATCACTTTGCGCGGAAGAAACTCAGCTGAGAAGCCGATCCCGCGAATCGAGAAGCCTGCGCAAACTGAGGAATACTGGCCAAAAGGCCACTTTGACGGGGGCTTTCCAACGCCGTAAACTTGATGGTTATGGCATCCCGGTCGGGCGTAAAGAGCTATCGCGTCAGCTTCGACTTTTACATCACGCCCGGCGTGAAGATACTGCTGCTTGCGAACTTCGGGATTTTCGTCCTCGAAGCGTTCATCCATTACTTTTCTGGAGCCGCCGGGTACGATCAATTCATCAAGCGCTTCGGATTGGTTCCCGCGGGAGTGATCCCGGGCTTGCGAATCTGGCAGCCGTTTACCTATCTTTTCCTCCATGACGTGAATTATTTTTTGCACATCATCATGAACATGCTGATGCTGTGGATGTTCGGGCGCGAACTGGAAATGGTGTGGGGAAGAAACCGTTTTCTGCGTTATTACTTTCTCACCGGCGTGGGAGCGGGGCTGATCAACGTCGCGGTGAAGACTGTGCCTGCTCTTTTTGGCCACGGATTTTCGTATGTGCCAACAATTGGGGCTTCCGGCGCGATATTCGGAATACTGATAGCCTGCGCGATTTTATTTCCAGATCGGCGTGTTTACCTTTTCCCGATTCCGGTGGCGATGAGCATGCGCATGGTCGTGGCGATCATGGCCGCGTTTACGTTCCTGGGTACGTTCGGATTGGGCGATGACAAAGTGAGCCACATTTGCCACCTTGGTGGAATGCTGGTGGGGTACCTTTATTTGCGGCGTGGATCTTTTCTGTATAGCGTGCGGAACAGCGTTTCGGACTGGCAGCACAAGCGCAACCGCAAGCGTTTCGACGTGTACATTAACAAACACAAGAACGAACCTCCTTCCCGCCCGGACCGCTGGGTCAATTAAACTTTCTACAGTAGACATTCTTCCTATTTCCCGTCGTCCCGCTTGACGAGAAGGATTCTCTTGCGTAAGTGGTTCGCAGCGATTTTGAAGGTTTTCTTTGGCGCCTATTTTGCGCTGACGTCACTGTATTGCCTGCTCGCGTTTCTGCCGTATACCTACTATTCGTTGATCAAATCGCCGGCGTACGCCTGGATGCCATGGTTTGCGCAGCATCATGATTTGCTGTTTTGGGTGGCAGTGCTTGCCGCGGCGGCGGCCTTCCAGCCCCTGAAGAAAAGTGCAACGTACATTGCCTGCTTCGGCGTTCTTGGTTGCCTGGGAATTTTTCTCGCCGTAAGGCCATTTCTTGCTGTGCTGGGGAGCAACAGAACCGCTTATTTTGGAAGTGTGACGGCGTTGTGGATCGTCATATTCGTGGTCTCGCTGTTTGGCTTTCAGGATTCGACCGGTGCGGAAGACGAGGGACGGATTGATGCGCATCTTTCTTTTGCCACGGGAATCTCGCTGGCTGCAGGCGCAGCTCTGCTTAGCGTGGCGGGTGCCCACCTTCGAAATTACTCCGACACGAGAGTTTTGTCCTTTCCTGTCAGTGATATTTATCTGACCTTCTGGAGCGTTCTCTCGCACATTCTTGTTGCCGTAATCCTGGTTTCCGTACTGAATTTGATTCGAATAGGCGCTGCAAAATCGTCGCGTCCGCGAGCTGTGAGATGGAGCCTCTTTGGTCTTCTTATTTTTGGTTCGCTGTGGGCGCTTTCGGTCCGTTTTCTGGAAAACGCTTTGAGCTTCGAAGGATGGCAAGCGCATCTGTATGCTGCTTCGCTTGCGGCGGCCCTCACGCTGCTCGGATTTTCCGTGGCACGGCCCTTCCTCGTTCGGGAAGGCTCGGAATCGCGGTCAGGTTTCGCATCGAAGAACATTCCCCTGATGGTCATCCCCGCGGTCTTTGCCATTTGTGCGGTGGCGTTGCCAACTTTGCTTGGAGGGGGAGACTGGAACGGGTTCTATGAGGGGACGTTTACGCTGCTCTTCTGGATCATCTTGTGTTTCTGCCTGCTTCGTTTATGGCCCCGCACAGGCGCGTACCCGATTAAAACCATCGCTGCGGCGCTGCTTCTGAGTCTTCTATCCTACAAGGCGCTTACTGCTACGGATATTTTCTGGGCAAAGCCTTTGGGAGCGACGGATGAGGACATTCAGCGTTCGATGGAAAATTACGCGGAGCGGGATGTGTCTTTCAATCTGGCGTACCACATGCTCGGGAACGGGCTCCGCCGCGAGCCTTGCGGGGAACTCTGCAGAATCTTGCGGGAATATACGGAGGTCCGAGGCGCGCGAGCGCGCTTTGATTTGAAGCTTGTGGATCCGCTCGTTCCGGTGCAAGGCGAGCGGCCCAACATTTTTCTATTTGTGATTGACTCGATGCGGCCGGATTATCTCGGCGCCTACAACCCCAAAGCTGACTTCACGCCGAATCTGGACACGCTGGCGCGCGACAGCGTCGTGGTGCGAAACGTCTGGACTCCTTACGCGGGAACTTCGCTTTCCGAACCCGCGATTTGGGCCGGCGCCATGCAGTTGCACGCCCACTTTCTGCAGCCGTTCGAACGAGTGAACAGCCTCGAAAAACTGGTGAAAGCCGACGGCTACCAGATGGTAGTGAGTTACGACGAAATTCTGCGGGAGATACTCTCGCCTTCCGATGACCTCGTAAAATTGGATACGGACAAGAAACTCTGGAACCAGCTTGAGTTTTGTTCGACAGTGCAGCAGGCCGAAAGAGCTTTGGATCGTCGTGCTGACGCGGCGCGTCCTATTTTCTTCTATACACAGCCGAAAAACGTGCACCAGTTCGCGAGAAATAACTTGCCACAAGCAAAAGCCGCGAATTGGCCCGCGCATCCTGGGTTCAACTACCGCGTTTCGTTCGAATTGCATCAAGTGGACGAATGTATGGGAGGGTTTATCGGCTGGCTGAAAGCGCGCGGCCTCTATGACAATAGCGTGATCATCGTGACATCGGATCATGGCGACGCGACCGGGGAGTTTGGGCGCAACAGCCATTCGCTGGTGATCTATCCGGAGATTATGCGAGTTCCTCTGATCGTGCATCTGCCCGAATCGATGCAAGGGAAATTCGTGCATGATGACGAACGCGTTTCCGCGCTGATCGACATAACTCCATCCCTCTATTACTTGCTTGGGCACCGGCCGATTGTCTCGAATCCGCTGTTCGGTCACCCACTGCTCATGGAAACCGCCGAGGAGTTGCACCGCTATCATCGAGACGATCTCTTTATGGCTTCCGATGTGCGCGCTGCCTATGGGGTGCTTGCGGACAACGGGCGATATTTCTATGCGACCTATGATTCGCCTGCGCAGAGTTATCTCTACGATCTGGCGCAGGATCCACACGGAGAGCACAATGTTCTTACGGACGCGCTGAAGAAACACTATGACGAGCAGGTGATCGAGCACTTGCATACGATTGCGGATTTTTACGGATACAAGCCGGGAATCGGCTCACTGCTGACTTCCGCGCGTTAACACTGAGTGGAGTGGCGGCCAACTAGAGCAAGCCTGAGCTAAGCCGGACCGCCGATCACATGGAACTTCATGAAGTTGGTGGTGCCGCGGATACCCATGGGGGTGCCGGCAACGATGCCGATGACGTCGCCTTTGCGGACCAGTCGTTCTTCAAGGAGGCGTTTTTCGGCGACGGCGGCGAGGCCGTCAATTTTGCGGACATCGGGGATGTGACGCGGCATGACGCCCCAGATCAGGGCCATGCGGCGGCGCGTTTCCCCTTCCGGCGAGAAGGCGATGATGGGAACGGCAGGGCGGTAGCAAGAAACCAGGCGCGCCGTAAAGCCGCTGTGGGTAAAAACCGCGATCAACTTCATGTGCAGTTCGTGCGAGGCGTGGCAGACCAGCTCGGCAACGGTTTCCGCTACTTTTAATTTTTCCAACGGCAGCCGCGGAGGCGACTCCCAATCGCTGGCTTCGGCCTCGGCGATAATTTTGGCCATCATGCTGACGGCTTCGACGGGATATTTTCCGGAAGCGGTTTCAGCGGAAAGCATGACGGCGTCCGAGCCATCGAAAATGGCGTTGGCGACATCGGAGGCTTCTGCGCGGGTGGGCCGGGGATTCTCGGTCATGGATTCGAGCATCTGCGTGGCAGTGATGACCGGCCTGCGAAAGTGGCGGGCGCGGGCGATGATCGTTTTTTGAACGACGGGGACGCGTTCGGGGTTCATTTCGACGCCAAGGTCGCCGCGCGCGACCATCACGCCATCCGCGACCTGAAGGATGGCGTCCAGATTTTCAATGGCTTCCGGTTTTTCGAGCTTGGCAATGACGGGCGTGTTTTTGCCGGCACGCCGAATGAGGGACTTCGCCAGAAGAACATCTTCGGGGCGCCTGACAAAACTCACCGCAATGTAGTTCGCACCATGCTTCAAAGCAAAGGCCAGATCTTCGCGGTCCTTAGGAGTAAGAGCGGGAACGCGGAGCTTGATACCGGGCAGATTGATTCCTTTGTGCTCGCCGAGCGCTCCGCCATTGATGACTTCGCAAATCACTTCCTGGCCGCGAACTTGCTGGACGCGCAATTCAATCAGACCGTCGGAGAGAAGGATACGGTCTCCGCGGTGGACTTCGCTAGGGAGAGGACGGAAGACGGTGCTGACGCGCGTGGTATCTCCCAAAATCCTAGCAGTAGTGATGACAAAGCGCTGTCCCGTGCGCAGCATCACCTGCCTGCTTCCTGCGAGCGGTCCGGTGCGAATCTTAGGGCCCTGCAAATCGGCCAGGATGGCGATGGGCTTTTCCCGCTCGACAGCGGCAGCCCGGAGCGCGGCAATATTTTGCGCGTGCTCGGTGTGCGTGCCGTGAGAGAAATTCAAGCGGGCCACATCCATACCGGCATGCAGCAAACGCCGTATCATGCGCGGCGAGCAACACGCCGGGCCGATGGTGCAAACGATTTTGGAGTGACGAAAGGCCATGCTCTCTCGCGAAAAGGAGTTTACAACGTTCCGCGCTCCACCGGGCAGAAGACGTGCAGGTCCGGAAATGAATTATCTGGATGCGGCGAATTCCGTAACGATGCGTGCAAGGAAATCGACGCCCTTGTCGAACGAGGCCAACGGAATGCGTTCGTCGTCAGCGTGCATGCGGCGGGAATCCTCGTCGGCCATCGGGAACGGAGAGACGCCGTAGGCCTGCACGTTATGCAGCCGGAGTTGAGCCGAATCCGTCGCGCCCGACGACAAAAATGGAAGGACCGGGGCGCCGGAAAACTCCTGCGAAGCAGCCTTGGTGATCGTGGCGTAGAAGTCAGACTCGAGCGAAGAAGGTGGAGCGGCGAGACCCGCATCGGGTTGGACTTCGAAGCGGATATTCGGGTCGTTGACAAGCTTGGTGAGGTCGGAGATCAAAACGTCGATGGTATCGCCCGGCAAGAGGCGGACGTTCAGCATGGCGCGCGCTTCCGAGGGAATCACGTTGGCGCGAACGCCTGCGGAAAGCATGGTGGGCGCGATGGTATCTCGGAGCATGGAATTCCAGAGAGGGTTAGAGTCTGAGACAAAGCGCTGGGCGTGTTCGCCGCGGTCGGGAGTGTCGAGCGAGCGAATCCATTTGGCGAGTTCGTCGTCTTCGAGAGGGGCGAGTTGTTCGAAATAGCGGCGGACGATGGTGGTGAAGCGAACGGGAGCGGTATAAGCACCGATCTTGGCGATGGCGGCGGACAGGTGGACGACCGCGTTGTCTTTTGTAGGCATGGAGGCGTGGCCTGAGGGGCCGCGCGCGATGACGGCGACGTCCACAGGGACTTTTTCGCTAGCTTGCACGGCGACGTATGCGACCTTGCCGTTTTTCAGGAGGACCCGGCCGCCTTCGTTCAGGGCAAAGCCTGCGGCAAACTTGTCCCAGTATTTGGCAATGAGGATGCGGATGCTGGCTTCGCCACCTTGCTCTTCATCGGCGGTGGCGAGAAAAATGATGTCGCGGTTGACGCGGGCGTTGGAACGCTTGAGCGCGATGAAGGCGGCAAGATTGGCGGCGAGCATACCCTTGTCATCGATGGAACCGCGGCCATACATGTAGCCGTCTTTGATGGTGGCGGCGAAGGGATCGACGGTCCACTTGGATTTGTCGACGCCAACGACGTCCATGTGAGCGACCAGCAAGAGGGCGCGAGACGGGTCGGGCATCGCGGCGCTGCGGAGGCGAGCTACGACCGCGCTGCGGCCGGGAGCAAGATCCAAGAATTCCGGAGTCAGGCCTTCTTTGGTGAGAATGGTGGCGATGTATTTGGCGGTAGCTTGCTCGTTGCCGGGAGGGTTGGTGGTGTCGATGCGGATGAGATCGGCGAGCCAGCCCTCGGCTTCCTTGGCCAAAGCAGTGGTGTCGCCGGCGGGAGAACGAGTGGACTCGACGGTGGGCATAGCGGTCGATGGGGCCTGGGCCGTCAGGGGCTGTGACGCCGCCAGCGAACACAATGCCAGGGGCAGAGCGGGCAAAAAAATGTGCAAACTTCGGTTCCAGTTCAAGAAGACTTCCTCCGTCTTTGGTTCGGCCAAAAAGGACCGGTACAGCAACGCTTTGCGGTTATCGCGCTTCATACTAACATGCAGGTGTGGGGGCACATCCGCAGGCTTGGCGGCGCGTTGCGTAAATTCAAATGGCTCGAAAGAGCTGATGGGTGGGGACCAGGCGGCGGCCAGGCGAACGGGTTAATTTCCATTGCGAATCGAGGGGTGAGATGAAGACGATTGTTTTTTTGGTTTTGGTGACATTGCTGGCAAGCGCAATGATTCTGCCGCTGGCGGAGACTCCAGCGAAGGCACAGGCTCCCACGGGTCCGCAAGGGGCAGCGCCACCGCCGACGGTGAAGCCGCAGGCTCCCGCTACAACGCCACAGCAAGCGCCACAGGGCGGAGTGAGCATCGCGGTGGAAGTGCCGGTCGTGACTCTGGACGTAATCGCTGCCACACAACGCGGCGATCTGCTGACGGGACTGAAAAAAGAGAATTTCAAGGTGACCGACGACGGCGTTCCACAGACGATCACGAACTTTGGGCCGACCGAGGCGCCGATTACGATTGTCATGCTGATGGAGTTCAGCAGCCGCGGTTTATACGAATGGTTCGCTTACCAAGCGAAGTATTGGGCGGACGCGTTTCTGCCAAATTTGCAGCAGAAGGATTGGGTGGCCCTGCGGACATTCGATATGCAGGTCCACGACGAAGTGGACTTTACGCAAAACAAGGATGAGGTTCGCAACGCGATCTACCATCTTTATTTCCCAGGGTTCAGTGAGTCGAATGTTTTTGACGCGGTTTTGAAGACCATCGACGACATGAAGGACGTGAAGGGGAAGAAATCGATTTTGCTGCTGGCGACCGGAGTCGACACGTTTTCGAAGCACACTCTGGATCAGACCATGAAGCAGCTACGGCAGAGTGACGTGACGATCTTTTGCGTGGGTTTGGACAAGCCGTACATCAATTTCATCGAGTCGAGAGGCTCGCTGGGTTCGCACATGAATTATCTCCAGGGCGAAAACCAGATGAAGACGATTGCGAACTTGACGGGCGGCTATGCGTGGTTCCCGCAATTTGACGGGGAGCTGCCGGGAATTTTTCATGATGTCGCGGCATTTCTCCGGCACCAGTACAGCTTGTCGTATACGCCGACGAGCGGCGGGAAGGACAACAAGTTCCACAAGGTGAAGATAGAACTGGTGAACGCGGATGGGAGCCCCTTCGAGGTGCACGATCAGAAGGGGAAAAAACAGAAGTGGGTGGTGTATGCGCGCGAGGGTTATGAGCCGGTAAAGGCGGGCACGGGCGACTGATTGCCCCCGGCTAATAGCCGCGGCCGAAATCGATTTGGTTGAACATTTCGCGGCCGTCAAACCAGCGTTCCAGAAGATCCATGAGCAGAGCTGTTTCGCGATGCCAGAGGCGATCGCTTACGGCGCTGGTGTGCGGAGTAATGAAAAGATTTGGGGCTTTCCAGAGAGGGCTCTCGGGCGGAAGGGGCTCGACGGAGGCAACGTCGAGCGCAGCGCCGCCCAGGGCGCCGCTTTCCAGGGCGTGGATGAGTGCGGCTTCGTCCAGGAGCGAGCCGCGGCCGACGTTGATGAGGCGAGCGCTGGGCTTCATTTTAGCGATTTGCGGGGCGCCGATCAGGTGGCGTGTCTCAGTGGTTTCCGGGGTGGCAATAACAACGTAGTCCGCGTGAGGCAAAGCTTCTTCGAGTTGTCGGACGGGAAAGATCTTTTCGGCGTGGGTGGTGTCACCTTTCCCGGAGCGCGTTACGCCCCAGACGCGCATGTCGAAGGCCCGAGCGCGCTTCGCGAGTTCGCGACCAATAGAACCGAATCCCACAATCAAGAGGACTTGGCCGCTGAGCTCGGTGAGATGCTGCGGTTTGTCCCAGATATCTTGCTGACCCCAGTGCGAGCGGTCCTGATGGCGGGTGGAGTCGGGGAAATTCCGCGCGAGCGACAGGAGGAGCCCCATGGTGTGCTCGGCCATTGGGGGAGAAAAGACGCCACTAGGATTGGTGACGACGATTTCGGAATCGCGGAGTTCGGGATACATCAGTTGAGCGACGCCAGCGGCAGTGGAATGAATCCACTTTAGCTTTTTTGCGTGCGTGAGCTGTTCGGCGCGGAGGGAGTATCCAACGAAAATATCCGTGTCGGGCAATTCTTGCGGGAGGCGATCGTAGTCTGGCAAATGGAGGACGCGCATCTCAGGCCAGCGCGCGCTGATTGTTTGCGGCATAACGGGCTGCGGGCGCCAAAACGTGAAGGGATGCCAGACGCAGATGACGAGTTTTGTTTCGGATGGCATTGTGCGATTCATTCGGCGGAGCCGCGGTGCTTCCAATAGAGAAGTAGACCGACAATGAGGCCGAGGCCGCCTGTGCCTACGATGAAAGGGCGAGAGAGCGGAAGAGCGAACCAGCAAATCACAACCAGTCCCACGGAGACGATTGCGCCTACAGGTGTACCGGGAACTGTGATAGTACCGAAAGAAGACCGCGGGCGATTCTGGCCGGGCTCAGGCGTTTTTTTGGAGACGGGTTCGTAACTGAGAGTCATATTACGACCTTTTGGCGACGCGCAAATCCTGGCCAGTCATGTCGGCAGGTTCCGGCTGGCCAAGGGCGGCGAGCATGGTGGGCGCGAGGTCGCGCAGGGAGCCTCCTGGTTTTAACTGCAGTTCATTGTTTTCGCTGACGAGAATCAGAGGAACGGGATTCGTCGTGTGATAGGTGTGCGGGCCGCCGGTGCTTGGATCGATCATCGTTTCCGCGTTGCCGTGATCGGCGGTGATGAGCCAAAGGCCGCCGCGCGATTTCAGAGTTTGATAGATTTGGCCAAGGCCGGCGTCGACGGCTTCGACGGCCTTGATGGTGGCTTCGAGATTGCCGGAATGGCCGACCATGTCGGCGTTCGCGTAGTTCATGATGATGGCGTCGAATTCGCCTTTTTCGATGGCCTTCACCACCGTGTCTGTGATTCCCTGAGCAGACATCTCGGGCTTCAAGTCGTACGTCGCGACTTTGGGCGAGGGGACCAGGATGCGTTCTTCGCCGCCGAAAGGTTTTTCGACGCCGCCGTTGAAGAAGTAGGTGACATGCGCGTATTTTTCGGTTTCGGCGCAGCGCAGGTTTTTGTACTGCAGCTCTTCGAACACTTGGGCGAGGATGTGCTCGAGCTTTTCGGGAGCGATTACGTATTTTAGCCAAGGCCAGTTTTTGTCGTACTGCGTCATCGCGACGTAGAAGAGATTCTTGGGGCGCTTCGCGTCAGTGATTTTGTCGAAACATGGTTCGACCAATGCACGCGTCATTTGGCGTGCCCGGTCGGCGCGGAAATTGAAGAAAATCACGGCGTCGTCATCGTGAATCGTTCCCACGGGCGCTGCTGAGGGACCTTCGCCCTTTGTGATGACGATGGGCTTCACGAACTCGTCGGTGGTTCCCTGCTCGTAGCTTTTTTGGAGCGCGACGATAGGGTCGGTCGAATGAGTTTCTGCTTCGCCGTGAACTACCGCGCGGTACGCCATCTCGACGCGCTCCCAGCGGTTGTCGCGGTCCATCGCGTAGTAGCGGCCTGTCAGTGTGGCGATTTCGCCGACGCCGAGATCGCGCATTTTTTGCTGCAACTGGCGCACGTAATCGCGGCCACTGTTGGGCGAGGTGTCGCGGCCGTCCATGAAGCAGTGGACAAATACGCGGTCAACTTTTTGTTGCTTGGCCATTTCGAGCAGAGCGAAAAGATGCTGGATGTGCGAATGCACGCCCCCGTCGCTCAGCAGACCGATAAAATGCAACTGGCGCTGCCGGCCGCGTTCCATCGCTTGTTGAAAGAGCGGGACGTTTTGCAGCTGTTTGTTGGCGATGAGCAAATCGATGCGCGTGATATCCATGTGAACGATCCGGCCCGCGCCGATGTTCATGTGGCCTACTTCGCTGTTGCCCATTTGGCCTTCGGGTAAGCCAACGTACGGACCCGAAGTGTGAATGAGCGTGTTTGGAAATCTCTTCATCAAATCGTCGTAAGCGGGTTTGCGCGCCAGGGCGATGGCATTACCTTTCGTTTCGGCGCGGTAACCCCATCCATCCAGCACAGTGAGCACAATTGGTTTTGGTCGTTTGCTCATAGATCAGCTTGCTGCAATCTCCCTTAAGCCAGCGAGTAAGCGGTCCACTTCTTCCGCGGTGTTGTAATGGACGAGACCGATCCGCAGCAGACCACCGTTCGCTTCCACGCCGAGGCGCTCGGTGAGGTTCAAGGCATAGTAGTTGCCATCCCACGTGAAAATGCCGCGCTCACCAAGGAACTTTGCGACTTCGGTCGGCGTGTGATTCGCCAGCCGCACGGAAACCGTCGAGCAACGTTCGTGCAGCCGCTTCAAGTCGCTGATACCGAAAAACTGTAGATCGGGAATCGCAAACAAGCCCTCCGCCAGACGCAAAAACAGCGCCATTTCGTGATCGCGGGTAGCGCGGTAAGACGCCAGCAGCGCGCTGCGCCGATCGGTCGCCGTCACATCCGAACGCTTGCCCAGTTCCGCGAGGTAATCGACCGCCGCGCCGATTCCAGCGATCAACTCCTGTACTTGCGTACCTGTCTCCCAGCGATCAGGAAGCGAATCAGGCGCGGGACGAACCTTGTAAGGGCGAAAGCGCGTCAAATGCTCGCGCTTGCCGTAAAGCGTTCCCATGTGCGGGCCGAAGAACTTATACGGCGAACAGACCAGGAAGTCGCAATCCAGGGCGCGCACATCAATCGGGCCGTGCGGGGCGTAATGCACCGCGTCGACGAACATCAAAGCGCCCGCGGCGTGCGCCAGCCTCGTAATTTCGGCGACGGGATTGATCGTGCCCACGGCGTTGGAGGCGTATCCGACGGCCACGAGCTTCGTGTTCGCATTGATCTTGCGCTTCAGGTCTTCGAGGTCCAGTGTGCAATCCGATTCGTGGATGTCGACCTGGCGAATCACCATGCCCATTTCTTCCAAGGCGCGCCAGGGTGCGACGTTCGCGTCATGGTCCAATGTGGTCACAACAATCTCATCGCCGGGTTCCAGCGTTCGCCCAATTGCACGCGCCAGCGCGAAGGTAATAGTGGTCATGTTTTGACCGAAGATGACTTCGTCTTTATCGCAATTGAAAAAATCGGCCATCGCTGCGCGCGCGTAGGCAATGATGGCGTCGTTGCTTCGGCTGGTTGCGAAGGCCCCGCAGGTGTTCGCGTTGGACTTGAGGAAATAGTTCTGAACCGCGTCCATCACTTGTCTGGGCACCTGCGTTCCGGCGGGTCCATCCAGAAACGCAGCGGGTTGACCGTTCACCTGCAGTTGCAGCGACGGAAACTGTTCTCTTACCCAGGCGACATCCAGCGGCTTGCTTTCGGCACCGTGCATGACAGGTGTGCTCATTGTTTTCTCCGCCCGCTAGTTTCTCACAGGGCGGGCTGAGGATGAAGCCGCATGCAACCGTGTTAGCATTTAACCGGTTGTTCCTCACTCATGCCGCTTTGGCGCCGGCTACAAATCAAATGAGCGGCCGCAAGCCAGCCGTCTCCGCGCCACGTTTCTCTTTGAGGTGCACAGTGTCCGAAGCTTTCACGCCGACCGAGCGCACGCGAGTAGTGCGCGAACACCAGCGCGGCGTCTACGACCGCGAAGCCGTTTACAAGATTCTGGATGAAGGGCTTGTGTGTCACGTTGGTTTCTCCGTGGATGGCCAGCCCTTCGTCATTCCCACGCTGTATGCGCGCATCGGAGATGCCGTTTACTTTCACGGATCAGCCGCCAGCCGGATGCTGCGCGGCGTCAGCGAGGGCACAAACGTTTGTTTGACGGTGACGCTCACGGACGGCATTGTGCTCGCGCGCTCGGTGTTCAATCACTCGATGAACTATCGCTCTGTCGTCATGCTGGGCACAGCCACGCTCATCGATGCCCCAGAGGAAAAACTGGAAGCGCTGCGCGCCTTCACGGAGAAAATCTTGCCCAATCGCTGGGACGACGCGCGCCAGCCAAACGAAAAAGAGTTGAAGGCGACCGGTATTCTGCGTCTGCCGCTCACGGAAGTTTCGTCAAAAATACGCGTCGGCCCGCCGGAGGACGACGCTCCCGATTATGCGCTTCCCGTTTGGGCCGGCGTCATACCACTTCGCACGGTTGCCGGTGCGCCGATTCGCGATGAACGCTGCGATCTTGGAATTCCTTTACCCGCTTATGCGGCGAATTACAGGCGGTGAACTGTGAATGAATTTTCTCCCGCGCCAGTAAAACCCCGGGTAAACTTCGCAGCTCTCGAGGCAGTCGACATCCGCGTAGGCACCATCGAGCGCGTCGAAGAAGTGCCGCACTCCGAAAAACTGATGAAGCTGACCGTGAATTTTGGCGACCATACGCGAACGATTCTCGCTGGAATCAAGAAAGAACGCGCCGATCCGCGGGAGGTCCAAGGCCGCCAGGCGCTCTTCGTCGTTAACCTGGAGCCGCGCAAGATGGCCGGGGAGATCTCCGAAGGAATGTTATTTGATATCGGGTATGCCGATGGGGTAGCTCCGGCGCTCGCGGTTCCGGAACGGAGCGTTCCCAACGGCACGAGGGCAGGCTAGAGGTCACTAGCGGACGGCGCGCAGGAAATCAGCAAGCAAGCCGTATCCGGTGGCCTCGACCGCAGGATTGTGCTCGACGAGCGACAGGCCAAACACGTCCAGGTCGAAGCGAATCGCCGAACTGCTGCCTTCAAGATTGGCGAGGGGATCTGAAGCCAGGAGAATCTCTGGCTGCACGGAGCAGTCCACGCCGTCGCCGCGCCGCTCCGCGCGGCAGACCAGTTTGTAGCGCATCCCTGCCGCCCTCACTGATCGGATTTTCTCTTCGCTCAGTTCGCGGATGCCCGTGCGCTGCACCTGCTCGAGCCGTACATTCGCACCCATCAGCACAATCGCGAGCGCGACAACCTTTACGGCAGCATCCCAGCCGTCTAAATCCGCGGTCGGATCTGTTTCCGCGATGCCCATGGCCTGCGCGCGTTTCACGGCCTCTTCCATGGAGCGGCCCTTCTCGATTTCCGTGAGGACGACGTTCGTCGTGGAATTCAAAACTCCGGAGAAGCCGCGAATGTCCGTTGCCGGCAAGCCGTAGGGAAACATCGAGAAAACGGGAACGCCGTCCATGACAGTCGATTCGTAAAGGAACTGGCGATTCTTTTCTTTCGCGAGCGCTATGAGCTCGTGATACGCGTGAACAATGGGGCCTTTGTTGGCGGTGATGGCATGCATGCCGAGTTCGAGGGCGGTCCTGAGATGTTCGGTGGCGGGCTGGCCGGTTTTCACGTTGAGCGAAGTCGCTTCAAAAAGAACATCGGCGCGAGATTTTTCCAGCCACTCGCGAAGGTTGCGCGGTTGCGTGCTGTTTCCATGCTGAATCAACGAATGGCCGTGCAGCGCGGCCAGCGGATTGAGGCCATCGGGATCGGCGATCCAGCCGGTGCGACGCGTGGCGACACCTGTGAGCCGCCAGCGAATATCGTAGCGCCGGCGCAGGTCAGTTTCTTTCGAGATGAGCAGGCGCAGGAGGGCGCGGGCGACGTTGCCCATGCCGACGATAGCTAGATTGTAGGACGGCATGAGCCGTTCCTCCGGGAGGAGACAAGCGGGACTGATCGGAATGTTAGTCCCGCCGTGCGGGAATGCAAAATAACGATTACGCGAATCAATGCGCGGCGGCGAGTTTCGCTGCGGCGTCGGCGATTAACTTCGCTTCGTCTTGCAAGCAACGTGCGACAACCACGACGCCTTCGTCGGCTTGCTTCCATTCTTTCTGTTCGATGGCTTCACGCACGTACGGCATCGTTTTTGCTGCGTAGCCGGTGTAGAAGCCGGGTGCATAGAGTTGGTGACGGTACCACGGACGATTCGGCAAGCCTTGCTTCGTAATGAATTTGCGTTCGCTCTCTATGAGCAGGCGGTTCACCTCGGCGAGCGAAGCCGCCGCCAAAGCGGCGCCGCCGTTAGCATTAGCGTGCTCGAGGGCTCTACGGTAGTCCGCAGCGCTGCGGCTGACGGCATCGGCTGCGTTTTCGAGCGGGGCGAAGTTCTGATACGGCGGAACCTCTTCTTTCTTGGGCGGAACGTACGTTTTCTTCGGATCGGCAGTGGCGGTGAAAACGCCTTCATCGATCTCGCGGTTGCGCTCGCGAATTTCGTCCTGCATTTTCTTCGACAGGTCCTTCAGTTCCTTGACGTAGGTTTGCATTGTCTCGGCAAAATTGCCGAATTCAAAGGGGAGAAGATCTGCGTCGCCAAGGCGCATCATGGCCGTGCCGCCCGTCTGAGAGAGCGCGCGGCCATAGACGAAGGTTGTATCGGCAAAGTGTGTGTACCAGTAGAAGTCATCGTAAATGGAGTGGTATATGCCGCCGCCATCTTCGCCGCCATAACCGATGTTGAGCGAAGCAACACCAACGTGTTGGAGAAATGGAGTGAAGTCCGAACCGGAGCCGAGCGCACCCAAGTGCATGTCGGCCCGCTGGCGGACTTCTTGTTTCTTATCTCCCGGCGCCTCTTCGATAGCCCGCAACTGTTCGCGCTTCCAGACCGAAAGTTTCGTCTCGGGATCCTGAATATCGCGCGCAATATCGTTCACGAATTTTTCGAGCGTATGCGAGCCGGCGAGGCCGAGATAGCCGCGGCCGTTGCCGTCGGAATTGATGTAGGCCACGGCGTGCTTTTCCAGTTCCTCGGCGTGCGTTTCCGCCCACTCTGTTGAGCCGAGCAGGCCTTCTTCTTCGCCGTCCCATGCGCAGTAGATCAGCGTACGCTTGGGCTTCCAGCCTTGTTTCACGAGTTCGCCCAATGCGCGAGCTTCCTCCAACATCGCGGATTGGCCGGAAAGTGGATCCTCAGCGCCGTTGACCCAGCCGTCATGATGGTTTCCGCGAATCACCCATTCATCGGGATAAACCGAGCCCGGAATTTTTGCGATCACGTCATTTACGGGCGCCATGTCCCAGTTAGATTTCACTTTCAGGTGCACTCTGCCAGGACCTGGCCCGATGTGATAGCTGATGCCGAGTCCGCCACGCCACGCCGGCGGCGCCATTGGGCCTTTCAGCGAAGCGAGAAGCGGCTCAGCATCGCCGTAGGAAATCGGCAGAACGGGAATCTTGGTGATCGTCTGGGCGTCTTTTATGTCGAGCCGCTTTGCATCTTTTGTCGCGCCCACTCCCGGGGTCAACGGGTCGCCGGCATAAAGCGGCATGTCGGCCACGCTGCCGCGCTGCACGCCGTCTCTCGGGCGGTACGGCCCCTCAGGGTAGACATCGCCCTGCATGTAGCCGTCCTCGTGCGGGTCGGAAAAGATGAGGCAGCCGATGGCACCATGTTCCGCGGCAACCTTCGGCTTGATGCCGCGCCAGGAACCGTAATACCGCGCGATAACGATGGCGCCTTTTACGGAAACGCCCATGCGCTCAAGTTGTTCGTAGTCGGCGGGCACGCCGAAATTGACGTAGACGAGAGGAGCCGTCACGTCGCCATCAATCGAATAGGAGTTGTACGTCGGAAGCTGTTCGGACGTCTGGCTCGAAGTGGGATCTTCTTTAACTACAGGCTCTTGCAACTTTGCTACGAATTTTGGTTTGCCGTCCGCGCCCATCAGTTCAACGGCACGCTCTTTCGGTGTCGGCATCAAGACGTCGAACGATTCGATGTGAGCGTCAAGGCCAAATTCCTGGAATTTCTTGAGCAGCCAATCGGCGTTTTCCTTGTCATATTTAGAGCCAACATGATGCGGGCGTGCGGCAAGGTGTTCCATGTAACCGCGAATTTTGTCTGGCTCGGGAATCGCGCGCATCTTCTCTTCCCACTGCCGTTCGGCGCGCGACGATTCAGCGGTATAGCCAGCGAGCGGCTGCTCGTCGGCGGTGACGTGCCTCCCGGCGGGCGCCAGGGAAATACTTGCGAACACAATCGATGCTACCAGTGCTCTGCGGTTCATTAGAAAGACCCCCTCGATTTGCGCAGGTATTTTGCCTGAACTCGGCGCGTTTGGAAACGATTGTTGCAGAATTAGCCGCGGCTGCCGGTTTTCAGAAGGATGTCCAGGTCATCAGGATGGATGGCGCAGAGTAGCGCGTCTTCGCGGTCGATGTGACCTTTGCTGATGAGCTGGACGAGAGATTCTTCGAGCGCGAAGGAACCCTTCTTTTTAGTCATGGTGATTTCTTGATGGAGGTGCTGCAAGGCGTTGCGGCGAATGTGCTGCCGCGCGCCGTAACCGATCATCAATAGCTCGGCAGCGGGAAAACGCTGGCCGCTCTTGCTGGGCAAGAGAATTTGCGTCAACACGGCGGAAATGGCCATCGCCAATTCCTGACGGATGGTGTTTTGCCGCTCGTCGGAGAAGGAATCGGAGATGCGCGAAATGGTCGTGGCGACGTCGATCGTGTGCAGCGTCGAGAGCACCAGATGGCCCGTTTCGGCGGCGGCGACGGCGATGCGCATGGTTTCTGGATCGCGCATCTCGCCTACAACGAGCACATCCGGCGCTTGGCGCAGCGCGGCGCGCAGAGCGGTTGGAAAATCGGGAGCGTCGGTACCGATCTCGACTTGCTCGATGACGCTGCGTATGTGCGTGTGTTCGTATTCGATGGGATCTTCGATGGTGACGATGTGGCGGGCCTCGCGGCGGTTGATATCATCAATCAGTGCGGCCAGCGTGGTCGATTTGCCCGAACCCGCCGGACCGCCGATGAGGACAAGACCGCGCGGAAGATGAGCGAGAGTCTCCACCGACGGAGGAAGATTGAGTTCGCGAAGCGTCGGCACTTTTTGTGGAAGGGCCCGAATTGCAGCGGCGGCGCGTCCTCGCTCGCGATGAAGATTGATGCGAAAGCGGCCCAGCCCCGGGATGCGATAGGAAGAGTCCGAAATTTGAGACTGGCGGTAACGTGTAAGAGCGTGCGAGGTTAGGGCGGGAAGCACGGCCGCTTCGATTTCAGGGCCATCCAGCGGACGCGCCTCTATTTTTTGCACTGCGCCTTTGGCGCGGATGCACGCGGGGGCGCCGGCGACAAGGAGCAAATCGCTACCGCCATGGGCAATCAGCGTCTTGAGCCATCCGTCCAATTGGACGGCGCTGGCGGACTCCGAGCCCTCCGATTCGCGGAGTTCGTTCAATTCACTGACGATGCGGTCGATTTCCGGCGCTTCATCCATTAGGAACCCCTGTGCCCCAAACGAAGCGTTGCCGGAAAAGTTTGACTCAGCGAGGCGATTTCGTCCAGCAGGAAACGTGGCCTCAGACGCTGGAAGCGTCCGCAAATGGCACCTTAAAAGAATCCGGCAGAGACTTGCGTCTCTGCCGGCTGAGTTCAACAAATCACGGCACAACGAATGTGCGGTGAAATTATTCCACCGCTCCAGTCTGCTCGGCCACTACTGGCGTGAGTGTGCCGAAGAGCCCGTGCGTTTCGTGGTCAGGACCGGCGGAAAAGAACAGTGTCGTGGAAGGACCAGCGGAGCCATTGTTGCCGAAAGTCAGAGACCACAGTCCATCGATGGTCAGAATGGAATCGTCGGGATTCTTTACGAAACCGATGAATTCCTTCGTGAATCCATTGAAGGCAGCGACCCAGCCGCTTCCGAAATTGCCAACGAGGATCGAGTTGCTGAAGACGCCGAAATCGCGAGGCGTCCATACAACGCCCCAGGGAGAATTCAACCAGGGACCATGCTGGAGATGACCGATGTGCTTGCCATCGGGCTGGTAGAGTTCAACGAAACCATTGCCTTCGCCGGCTACATCATCATGTTTGGCGGCGTCCTGCTTGGCATACGTGACGAAAAGAGTTCCGCCGACATTTTGGATATTGAACGGCGCGAAGCCGCGCGGAATCGCATCATCGTCGAACATTTCTTCGGAGATGTGCACAGGCTTGAAAGTATTGTCATAGACTTCCACTCTGCCCAAGCGGAAATTCGTAACGTAGAGAAACACTTTTCCATTAACGATCGCCGTAGTTGCACCCTTGTATACCGCGCCGTTTGGCGAACCTCCTTTGGAATTGTCCACTTCCAGCGTCGCCGCCGCTCCGCCAGCCCATGCAGAGATGGTTCCGTCTTCGGTGACGAAAATGAAAGCTGCTCCGGGCCCGCCTGGGGTGATTGGGAAATCCGTCGGGCTGCCGTTATAAACAATGCCAGTGGGTGCAGCCAAAGTGCCTGCGGGAGAGCCCTTGGGTGGAGGAATGGTAACGGTTCCCGTGCCGTTGATGGGAATTATCGCCCCGGCACCAGTATAAAGCGTGGAAAAGCCTGAGTTGTTATCGGATACCCACCACGGGCTTCCGGGCTTTGCAGTAGTCCCGGGGCTGCGTGTCAGTCCCCACGGGTTTACGAGGTTAGGGTCGGTAACAGCGGCAACCCCGGATTGGTCGGAGACCAGATTCGTTTGCGTGTAATGTTGCGCTTTTGTTAAGGCAGGAAAGAATGAGAGCCCAAATGCCAGCAGTGTTACAGGTTTCCAAGACTTAAACACTTGACCCATTGCTATTTCCTCCAGATCGAGATTTATGCAGCGAAACACATCCCATGTGATCGCCACAGCTTTACGGTCTGGCTGGGTAAACTGTGCAGTACTGCACGTTGGATTCCACCGCGTTTTATTGCTCAAGAATCGAAGCTGCAGTTGAGAACAAGGAACTTAGTGGATTGCTTCTGAGGGAAGCCACGATGACGTTCCCGTTTCCCGTAGACAACCACCGCTGCGTATACCGAAGTTGGGAGGCGTTTATTCCGTGAATTGTTGAAGGATGACGAAAGGAGGAACGCCGCGGGCGGCGGCGATTACGCCCGGCGGAGCGTCAGAAGCGTGATTTCTGGCGGTACGCCGAGGCGCACAGGCGCGCCCACCGTTCCAAGCCCACGATTCACGTATATCGAAGCCATCGCTGTGGAACGATTAGGAAAGAGGGACCCGCGGTTCTTGTCGAAAGCAGAAGGAGAGGCCGCGCGGTCATTCGGGGCCGGGGCGAACATCGGCCGCTGATACAGTCCAGCTACGTAATCCGTAATGAAACGCGCTGGGCTGAGCCGGTGGTCAAGAATTTCCACCTGAATTTGTCCCCCGTGGGTGTGCCCGGAAAGTGTCAGCTCAATGCCTAATTCCGCTGCGCGATTAAACGCATTGGGATTGTGCGACATGAGGATGTTGGGCATATCGCGCCGTACCAGAGGTTCCACGCGCTGGAGGAGTTGCACTCTACGGCCGCCGTTGGTGCGCTCGCGCTGATAATCGACGCCGATCAAGTTAAACGAATCGCCGTGGAAGGTGAGTTGCGCATTTTCACTGCGCAGCAGCTTCATCCCCGCTTGCGCGAAAAGGTACTGAGCCACGTCTTCCGCGCTAGCATAAATTTCGTGATTGCCGTTGCAGCCCCAGACTCCCAGAGGCGCGCGTAGCCCCTTCACTTCGTCGATGCAATCGGCAATCGGATCGCCAGGCCCGGTAATAAAATCCCCGGTAACCAGCGCGAGGTCCGCGCCCAAATCGTTCGCCATACTGACGGCGCGGCGCACCTGCAAGCGCGGCATGAAGCTGCTCAGGTGAATGTCGCTTATCTGGACAATCTTCATGCCCTCGAGCCCAGCGGGAAGATTGGGCAGCGGCAGTTCCACTCGATGTACCTGATAGTCCAGCCGCTCCGCCGCAAAGCCATACATTGCCGTAAGAAACGGCCCGGCACCTGCCAGCGCGGTAGCCGTCTTAAAGAAATAGCGGCGCGAGGGATCGGAGATGATTTCAGCCGCGGCCGGAGCGGAGGCATAAGGCAAAGCCGCTGCCGCGGTAGCCAGTACTTGTGCAACCGCTGGGTTCTTCTTTAGGTGATGCGCTGCGCGGAGCCACGCCCACACGCGATCAATGCCGCCCACAAATTTCACCGCCAGCCACGCAAACAGTGCGCTAAAAAACCATAGCCCGGCAAAAACCGTAATCAGATTGACGCCAGAGAGAATGTGCCCCCCGCGCCCCATGCGGAACCCGTCCGCGGTCGCACCGATGCTGAGCACCAAGAGGGTTACGTAAATCAGACGCGCGGCAACGCGCAGCCCTTCGCTTCCCCAATTGGATGTCACCCGCCAAATGGCCCGATACCAGAAGCGCTGCGAGAAAAACAACAAACCCAGGACGCCAAGACCAATCACAATTCGCAATACCAACCAGGTCCAGTTCAAAGAAGCAAGCCTCCCGGCACGAGCTACAAGCTTAGCATGCCTGACACTGTGGATTTTCCATGACGCCGCCGTGTGTCCTGCGTAAGATGAACCCGGCCCAAAGGTCAGGTTTCTGCCGCTCCAGGGGAGAAACGCTTGGCCCTGCGGCCCGTCAGAGAGTATGTGCCTGCCCAGGCCTCCAAATGCAGGTCCGACAGCAGGTCAAATCGCAAGAAAACGTCCAGTTGCCAAAAACGAGGAGAGATAACGATGAAGAGTCTTAGTAAGTGGGGGGCCTTGGTAATTGCAGTAGTGCTCGCGGCGATGCCCGCGTTGGCGCAAGAGGCAAAAAAGGCCGCACCGCCAAAGCCCGCACCCAGCCCGTCAGCAGCCATTCTGGAGAACTGGAATGATATCGGAAGGAAATTGATAGCTATCGCCGAGGACTTGCCGGAAGACAAGTACGACTACAAACCCAATCCGGACTCGCGGACGTTCGTGGCGCAGCTGATCCACGCTTCCGCTTCGATGTATTACTTCACGGACCCCGCGCAGGGAAAGAAGCCCCACTTGTCCGACGACCCGAAGCGCGACGAACTGCAGACCAAAGCGCAAATCGTAGCCTTCGTGAAGAAGTGCGTCCAGGATGGCGCGGATGTGATCAAGGCCAAGGGCGACAAGGGGATGAACGAAAGCGTTGCCGCCGGCGGGCCAAGTCTGACTCGCATTTCTGATCTGGCTTACGGACTGATGGAGCACTCCGGTGAACACTACGGCCAGCTCGTCGTTTATTACCGCATCAACGGCCTGGTGCCGCCCGAATCGCGCCCCAAAAAGTAGGGCGCTCTCAATCTCAAATGCGAAAGGGTACGAGGTTGAAATCTCGTGCCCTTTTTCTTTTTGGCGCAAATCATTCTAGGAGGTTGCGGCCCCGGCAGCGCCGTTCTCCAACATTGCGACCAATTGTCTTGGATCGCTCGTCGGCGGAAGACAAGTTTGTCCGGCGCAAACGACTGCCAGCGCCTCATCGGCGGGGAGATGCGGGAGAGTTTCTTTTAACGCACCGGCAAGATTCACAAGGGAAGCGCCCGGTGCTAGCCGAAGGACGGACTTGCCGAAGCGGTAGACACGATGCGCGGCGTCTTCAAGAGCTTTCGCGGCGGGATCATCCAGCCGACCGGTGATCACCACCTGCAATGGATGCCGCGCAAAAAGCGTGGCGGCAAGACCATACGTCGCGGCAAACATTCCATACTGCGGCGCGATTCCAGCGAAAGCTTCCAGTGTTTTCTGCGCGAAGTTGAAATAGCGTTCGTCGCCGGTGAAAGCGTGCATGCGAATCAGCGCGATGGCTGCGACAGAGTTGGCGCCCGGCGTGGGCGAATCTTGGAACGGCTTGCGGCGCACGTCGAGCCCGCCCATCGGCGCGGCGTCGGATGGCCGGTCGAAAAAGCCGCCACCCTCCGCATCACCATAGCGAGCAATGGCAAGGTCCATCGTTTTTTGCGCTGAGTCAAAATAACGCGACTCTAGCGTCACTTCGTAAGCATCCAGCAAAGCCAGAACACTGAAAACCTGATCGTCGAGCGAACCGTCGAGCGCAGGCCCTCCAATGCGATGGCCAAAGCCGCGGGATTCGCTCCACACTTCCTTCAGCATTCGTCCTATCGTCTTCAACGCGAAACTGCGGCAACTCGCACCAGTCGATCCCCCAAGTACTCTCGCCGCGTCCAGATAAGCCGAAACAAACATCGCGTTCCAGGAAACATACATCGTCTCATCAACAAAGGGAGTTGGCCTCGGCAGGCGCGCCGCCAGCATCTTCCCTCTACCTTTTGCGATAATGAGGCGCACAGAGGTTTCGTCGATCCCCAACTGCTTGGCGACGTCGGCAGAGCTACGCGCAATCCACAGTACATTTTTAGACGGGTTGTGGTGCATTTCGCCATGCGGCTCGACGTCGTAGTAGAGCTCCATCACGTGCGCCTCGTCCGGTAACAGCGCGGCCCGCAATTCCTCAAGTGTCCAAGTAAAATAGTCGCCGTCATCATCGAGCGAATAGTCGGCGTCCTGACTGGCAAAAAAGCCGCCGAATTCCTGATCGGACAAAACCTCATTCACCCACCCAATGATGCCTTCAGCGGTCTCGCGAAGGAGAGAATTCTGCGTGACTTGCCAGCCATGCAGGTAGTTACGCAGCAGTTCCGAATTGTCATACGACATTTTCTCGAAGTGCGGCACGAGCCAGCGTTCATCCACCGAATAGCGGTGAAACCCTCCGGCCAGTTGGTCGTAAACCCCGCCTCGCGCCATCTTTTCGAGCGTCGTCTCGATCATCGCCAGCAGATGCTTTCCTTTCGTCTGCTGGTAGCGCTCCAGAACCAGGTCAACTGCCGAGGCATGCGGGAATTTCGGTGCGTGGCCAAATCCGCCGTTCTTGATATCAAACTGTTTCGTGACCGAACTGATTTGCTCGTCGACCACCCCAGGATCAAACTCCGCCCGCGCGCCTGTGAACACTTCCGCCTGTGCTACGGCATCGGCCAAATGATTGGCGGCACGGACAAGCTCGGCTCTTTTATTTTTGTAGGAGTCCGCCACCGCCAGCAGAATGCGCCGAAATCCGGGCCGCCCCATTTGATCTTCCGGCGGAAAGTACGTCCCGCCGAAAAACGGTTTTCCATTGGGCAGCAAGAATCCCGTCAGCGGCCAGCCACCCTGTCCGGAAATAGCGCTTACGGCCGATTGATAACGGGCATCCACATCCGGCCGCTCATCGCGATCCACTTTTACGGCCACGAAATTTTCATTGATAATTTTTGCGATCTCGGAGTTCTCGTAACTCTCGCGATCGATCACATGACACCAGTGACACCATACAGCACCGATATCCAGGAGAATGGGCTTATCTTCCGATTCCGCGCGCGCGAAAGCCGGATCGCCCCATTCGTGCCAGTCGATGGGTTGGTGCGCTGCAGAACGCAGATAGGGACTGGCCGAATCCTTCAAACGGTTTTCGGGATGCTTTTCAGTAGGAGAAGCCACGAAAGATCCTTTCGGCTGGCGAAGCGCGGGATCAATGCCCATCCTTGCAGCGGCGCAAAGGGAAAGTGGAAAAGAGACACTAGACGAAACTCAGGCTACTGCACGATGTCTCCCGGGCCGAGATCGCGCGGGTCGAGCGGCTTGCGCCCGGCAAATCCCTCGTCTTGCCGGTGATAAAAACGAATCCGGTCTTCGCCCAGCTTCCAGCAGAGATAGACATCTTCGTTGTCGATCACGGCTGGAAAATCGAGCAAGCCCACGTCGAGATCCTTGATGACGCAGCCGGTCTCGAGGATACGGTTCAGCGCTGTTTTCAGAGATTCGGCCAGATGTTGGTGCTCCACTCGGAGCGCGGCCAATTTTTCGTAAGGGACAATCACGCCGCCCATCATCATGATGCGCGCGGAGACCGCCGAGAGATCGGTTTCCAGGCCGGACAGTTTCTTTCGGCAGTCCATGGCTTCCACCAGAAAAGGCTCCAGCTCCCGCCGCGCGCGCTCCGCCTCGGTGAGAGTGAAGAGCCGCGGCTCCGGCTCGGGCGAGTCGTCTTGTTCCTCTTCGTCGTCTTCGTCCGGCATGCTCAGTCCGTTCTTGCTGCGCCTTTTCTGGGACGCCTAAATCGATGCTAACGCAAACTTATGGCCTGGTCGAGCGCAATGCGCCTGCGCGGAGTACCGCAACAAAAGCATCCCACTATCCGCCGATGAACACCATGGTACGTGAGGGTGGGACAAAACCCGGAGCATTGATGCGATGCCCCTCTTCCTTTTCATCGACGACCGAACGAATGTACGTCTCGACATCAATGTCCGTCGCGCCTTCGCGCAAGAGCCCTCTCAGGTCGTGATCGTCCTTGCTGAAAAGGCAGGTTCGCAGCTTTCCATCTGCGGTCAACCGGATCCGTGAACAGTGGCCGCAGAAGGGTTGCGTAACCGGTGCTATCAGGCCGATTTCTCCGGGAGCGCCATCCGCGAAGCGGTATTTGCGCGCTGTCTCGCTGCGTTCGTGCGGAATCTGCGCGAGCGGCCAGCGCGCATGAATGCGCTTGTACACTTCGGCTGCCGGAACCACATGGCTGCGCGTCCAGGTGCGGTCGGCATCCAGGGGCATGAACTCAATAAATCGCATGATGACGCCGCGCTCTCGGGCGAATTCCGCGAAAGACTCCACTTCGTCATCGTTCAGGCCGCGGACCAGCACAGCGTTCACTTTTACCGGACCTAGCCGCGATTTTTGCGCTACGTCGATGCCGTGCATCACTGTCGAGAAAGACTTCGTGCGCGTGATGCTTTCAAACCTGGCGGGATCGAGTGAATCGAGGCTGATGTTGATGCGGCGCAACCCCGCGTCGATCAGGCGTTCGCAGCGTTCCGCCAACAGATGGCCGTTGGTGGTCATGGAGAGGTCTTCGACGCCCAGCGCATGCAGCCGAGCGATGTACTCCTCCAGGCCCGCACGTACCAGCGGTTCTCCGCCGGTGATCCGTATTTTGTGAATGCCCAGGTTCAAAAAAATGTTAGCCAGCCGGTCGAGTTCCGGCCAGGAGAGGATTTCGTCGTGATCGCGATAGTTTTCAGGGTCGGCCGAGCGGCAGTAGACACAGCGGAAATTGCAGCGGTCCGTGATCGAAATCCGCAGGTCGGTGATCTGCCGGCCGAATTTATCGAGAAGGGTCATCTCACGCTTTTTCTATTTGGACGCGGCCACCTGAATTCCTGCGTTCCGCATCCGTAAAACAAAATCGCCCGATCCGACTGCTTGGATGCGGGCGCGCGACGAAAATACACACTTTTCCGTCAAATCGCTCCTTTCCAAGTTCGGGAGGCCCGGGCGTTTCCACCCGAACCCTCAGCTTCGCGGTCCACCAAAAGCGGCTACCGAAGCGTCGCCCCGCCTACCCTAGGTTTTGTCTCCCTTAGGCCAACGGGGTCGGAGTTCCCCCTTAGTCTATGCCTGTACGAAAAAGAGTGCAATTTTAGGGTAGAGTCTTTGGTGGAAGCGAAACGAGACGATCTTCTAGAGGCTTGGAATGGGCATTTTGGCGTTGAAGGCGGATGAGCGGGTGGCTAACGTAAGTTTTTCAGCCGACTCGCTAAGCGTAACTCTAAAAGACGGCCGAGTGATCAGTGTGCCCCTCGCTTGGTACCCAAAGCTCCTGCATGCCTCGGCGGAACAGCTTAGCCACTGAAAGGTAGCAGGCGGTGGATATGGCATCCACTGGCCTGAGCTTGATGAGGACCTAAGCACCGAGGGCCTTTTACGCGGAGCCCCCGCGCCACAGCATCCGGCAACCTCGTAAGACATCTACGATATCCCTCGTGCAGTGTGTGATAGAGTTTTTGCCACGCCATGCGGATCTTCGTTCTCGGGGCTGGTGCGACCGGCTCTCTTCTGGCAGAGCTGCTCTTACGTCAAGGACATACTGTCTGGTGCGGCGACCGCGATCCCGCTCGTGCACGCCGCTTTCTGGGTGAAAAGAGCACCATCGCGGTCGCCGAGGTCAATGCCAGGAATATGCTGGGTATTGTGCGGGCGGCGCGCGGCTGCCAGCTCATCGTCAACGCCTCCGCGAGCGTCTTTAATCAGATTGTGATGCGGGCCGCGCTTCGCTTGCGCGCCCACTATCTGGACTTGAGCTCGCACCTTACCCGCAACCCGTTTAAAGCCGAGCAATTCTCCTACGCAAAACGCTTTAAAGAAAAAAACCGGGCCGCCTTGATCAACGCGGGCGCGGCTCCGGGCCTGACGAACTTGCTGGTCAAGCGCGCGGCGGAGATGCTCGACGAGGTCCATGCCGTACACATCCGCCTCTATGAAAGCACGGAGAGCGACGATCCGATTTCGCAATGGTCGCCGGAAGTTTCTTTCGATGAGGCCATCTCGCATCCGCGGGTCTATCGCAATGGCAGATTCCTCATGGGAAAACGCTTCGCCGAACTGGAAAAGTTTCGCTTTCCCGATCCCATTGGCGCCGCGAATGTGGTCCTCGCCGCGCAAGATGAAGTCGCCACGCTCCCCTACGCCATTCCCATGCACGACATGGAAGTGAAAATCGGAGGGAACGAGTTCGATCGTCTACGCCGCTGGTACAAACAGGGGAAGTTATCGAAGTCGCGCGGCATCGTGCGGCATCGGTTTCCACACACATCGTCTCCGCGCGCGATAGCCCACTTGATTCGCCAGGGTGTTTTACAAAATGCGCGCTTCTCCGCGGCTGTGCTGGTGAGCGGCGTGAAACGCGGAGCCAGAGAAGACGAACATCTGGTGATCCGCACCGACGCGATTTTTCCGACGCTCTATCAAATCCGGCAGCAGGGCCGCTACACCACGCCGGTCGCCTACGCCACCGCTCACGTCGCTGCGCTCTTCATCAAACATTTTCCCCGCGAGACGGCTGGCGTATTTGCGCCGGAAATGCTTTCTCTGGAAATGCGCCGCGCTATCATTGCGGGTATCCGCTCGCACAACGTTAAAATCACGCACAAGGCGACGCCGATCAAGCGCGACGAAGACAATCAACCGGAAGCCTGACCTGCACCCTCGCGCGCTTGATTCCCTGCTCGCTAGGGTCGCGCTTCGAACACAAGGTTGAACGGTGTCTGCGTCGCGCGTCGGAATCGCGTGAAACCACCGCTCGTCACCACTTCGCGCAACCGCTTCTCTCCCGCTTGCGCCCCAAGCGCCAGCCCCACTTCCTGCGAGAGCGAGGCCGGCGTACACAAAAGCGTCGACGCCCCGTAAAACGCCCGCCCAATGGGATTGAGATTGTCCTCGAGCTTGTCACCGGCGAACGGCTCGACGATCATCCATGTTCCATCCTTCTTCAACCTGCCATGCACGTGCGTCGCCGCCCCCGCCGGATCGCCCATGTCATGCAAGCAATCGAAAAACGTCACAAAATCATAGTCTTTGCCGGGAAATGACTTCGCGCTCGCCACCTCGAACTGGATGCGATCTGCCACGCCCGCTTCGCGCGCGCGTTGCTTGGCCTTCTCGATCGATTTGTCGTGGTAATCAAATCCCGAAAACTCCGACTTGGGGTACGACTTCGCCATCAGAATCGTCGACGCTCCCAATCCGCAACCAACATCCGCTACACGCGCTCCGCTTTTCAATTTTTCGTCCACTCCCTCAAGCGCCGGAATCCATGCGGCAATCAGATTCGCTGCATAGCCGGGGCGAAAAAATCTTTCTGTGCCCTCAAATAACTCGGTGTGGTGTTCGTGCCAGCCCAGTCCAGCGCCCGTCTTGAATCTCTCCGTCAGCGATTCCTCCGCTTTGATCGCCGCAAGCGCCACTTGAAACGCTCCCGGCATAAACGCGGGGCTATTGTCGTCCGCCATCGCAAACGCCTGTTCTTCGCTGAGGTAAAATTTCCCCTTTACTGGATCGTACGTCACGTAACCGCCGGCCGCCTGCGCACTCAACCACTCGCGGACGTAGCGCTCCACAGTCCCGGTTCGTTTCGCCAGTTCCGCCGCTGTTTGCGCTCCGCCAGCGGCGAGGCCTTTGTAAAGGCCGAGCTTGTCGCCAATCCGAATCAGCGCCGCGTTAAACGTCGCTCCAAAATCGACCACTGCTCTTCCCAAGAATTCGTGAAGCTTGTCCATATCGATTGCCATTTATTCCTCCGTCGAACAGCTAGTAGGCTGGGGATTTCCGCGAATTTTAGGCGTTTAACCAGGTAAATTACAAGAGCCGTCAGCAGCAGCGGTTGGGACGGGAATAACGTCGATTGACCTGCTCGACGTAAAACTCCTCGGGGCTGAGCGCGCCTCGCTTCCCGTCCTGTCTCCCATTCGCGCGCAAATAACGTTCATACGCGGCGTCGCCGCACCACTCCCGCAAGCCGCGCCAGAACCAGCGAAACGATTTCCCTGCAAATTTTGCCGCCGTCCGCATCTGCATCAATCGTCTCCGTGCCCCGCACCGGTGAATCCAGCGGCCCACTGCGTCGCCGCGTAAGGCGCTTCGTGCAGCACTGCCTCTCGCCGTTTGCTCAAAATCAAATACCATTGCGCAATCGCTTCCACCAACAGTACGAGAATCATCAGCGCCAGCACTCCCGTCACGACTGCATCCAGGCGCTGGTTGAAGATCAGTCGCTGCGTCTCAGCAATCTTTGCTGCGGGAATCACTCCTCCAGCAATCTGCGCGGCCAGCGAGTTCGCCTTTGAAAGAAATCCGAGATTCGGATTTCCAGCAAAGATTTTCTCGTAGCTCGCCGTCATCGTCACCGCCACCAGCCACGCCATCGGCACGAGCGTCACCCAAATCCACCGCAGCCGTTTCATCTTCAGCAGAATCGTAGTCGCCAGAACCAGCGCCACCGACGCCAGCAACTGATTCGCAATCCCGAACAGCGGCCAGAGCGAATTAATTCCACCCAGTGGATCGACAACTCCCTGGTACAAGAAATAGCCCCACAAGCCAACGATAATCGCGCTCGATAGCAATATCCCCGGCATCCATCCCGTGCGTGCAAACGGCTTCCACACTCGTCCGCCAAGCTCCTGCACCATAAAGCGCCCCACGCGCGTCCCCGCATCTAGCACGGTCAGAATAAACAACGCTTCAAACATGATCGCGAAGTGATACCAGATGCTCAGCAGGCGATCGCCTCCGATCGTGCTCGAAAAAATCTGCGCCATCCCCACCGCCAGCGAGGGCGCGCCTCCCGCGCGATTCAGCAAGCTCTGCTCACCCACCGAATGAGCAAGCCGCGTCATGGTCTGCGCATCGAGATGGTATCCCCACGAACTGATCGTGCTCGCCGCGGCATCCGGCGTCGCGCCTACGATGCTTGCCGGGCTGTTGATCGCGAAGTAGACGCCCGGCGGCATCGCACAAGCCGCAACCATCGCCATCACTCCGACAAACGACTCCAGCAGCATCGCGCCATATCCAATTACGCGCGCATGGCTCTCTCGCAGAATCATCTTCGGCGTCGTACCCGAAGAAATGAGCGAATGGAATCCGCTGATCGCCCCGCAGGCGATGGTTATAAAACAAAACGGAAATATCTTCCCCGCAAACACCGGTCCGCTTCCGTCAATAAATTTCGTCAGCGGCGGCATCAAAATATGCGGCCTCACAAACAGAATTCCCGCTGCCAGCGAAAAAATCGCTCCCGTCTTGATGAACGCGCTCAAATAATCCCGTGGCGCCAGCAGCAGCCACACCGGAAGCACCGCCGCCGCAAACCCGTACGCAATAATCACAAACGCCAGCGAAACGCCGCCAAACGTAAACGCCCGCGCCCACGACGGCGAATCCGCCACCCACTGCCCCGCCACCACCGCGAACAACACAAGCGCCACGCCAAAAAGAGAAGCTTCCAGCACGCGCCCCGGCCTGATAAATCGCAAATACACGCCCAGCAGCAGCGCAATCGGAATCGTCATCGCCAGCGTAAACGTTCCCCACGGCGAGGACTTCAGCGCGTTCACCACCACGAGCGCCACCACCGCCAGCAAAATCACCATGATCGCGAGCACCGCAATCTGCGCGATCAGCCCGCCGCGCGCGCTCACCTCTTCCCGCGCCATCTGCCCGAGCGTTTTTCCGTCACGCCGGATCGAGCAGAACAGAATAATGAAGTCCTGCACGCATCCCGCCAGCGCCGCTCCGGCGATCAGCCACAGTGTCCCCGGCAAATACCCAAACTGCGCCGCAAGCGTTGGCCCGACCAGCGGCCCCGGCCCGGCAATCGCCGCAAAATGATGCCCGAACAGCACCCACTTATTGGTAGGAACAAAATCGCGCCCGTCGTCGTGAATCTCCGCCGGCGTCGCGCGCGTATCATCCAGCGCCAGCAATCGTGCCGCAATAAACGCCGAGTACAAACGATAGGCAACCATGTAGCAGCAAACCGCTGCGACCACAAACCACGTCGCATTCAGCGGCTCGCCTCGGTGCAAAGCGATCGCGCCCAATGCTCCCGCCCCCGCGATCGCCACACCCACCCATACAATAATTTTTAGTGCCTTGTTCATTTCCCCGAACTGGTTCCTGAGCTCGCACGAATAAACTGGGCGGTGTCCTGCTTCAGCTTTGCCAGCGAAGGCATGTGCGCATACACCATGTGCCCCGATTCGTAGTAAGCCGCGCTCAAATGTCCGCGCAACGAAGGATCTAGCCCCAAATGATCGAACGTGTAGTCCGCCGCGAAAAATGGCGTCGCCAGGTCGTAGTAACCCTTCGCCACAAATACGTGCAAAAATGGATTCTGCGTCATCGCGCTCCGCAGCGTCTCGCCTACATCCACGTAGCGATTTTCGTACGGCTTGTAACTCCACGGATATACGCGCCCGGTCAAAACTTCATACGGCAAATCGCTGTCGAATTTTAAATCGCCCCTCACGTAATCATTCAGCGTCGCGGTGTACGGCCCAATGATCGCCGCAATGCTCGGATCGTATTCCGGGGAATCGCCCGCGGCGTCCTTGTCAATTCCGGTAAATCGCCCGTCGATGCGCCCCACCGTTCTCCGTTCGCTCCGCAACAATTCTTTCGTGAAACGCTCGATCTCCACGCGCATGTTCGTGCGTTCGATGTAGTCCGTCGAAAGCCCCGTCAACCGTGCCACCTTCTGCACGATTTCCAGGTGTTTCGCAGTCGGCAGCGCATCGCCTGCCATCAGCGCCGTGCTGTACTCGCCCTTTGCAAACTCCTCCGACTCCGCAACGGCTTTCCGCAAATCCCCTTGCAGATCGGCCGGCAATCGCTTGTGATACCACGCAATCGCCGTGTACGTCGGTAAATAAAGTATGTACGGCAAATCATTTCCGCTATTGAAATCCGCGGTCTGGAAATTCAATATCGTCGAAACCAGAATAATCCCGTTCAAATACATCCCATAGCGCTGCTGCAGATATCCCGAAAGCCCTGCCGCACGCGTCGTACCGTAACTCTCCCCAGCCAGAAATTTCGGCGAAGACCATCTTTTGTTTCGCGTCGCATAGAGCCGTATGAAATCTCCCACCGACTGCACATCTTCCTGCACGCCGTGAAATTGAGTCGGCGATTCGCCCGGCGCCGGCCGGCTGTATCCCGTCGACACCGGATCGATGAACACCATATCCGTCACGTCCAGCAGCGACGACTCGTTGTCCACCAGCTTGTAAGGCGGCGGCAGCAGCGCCCCCGCATCGCCCATCTCCACACGCCGCGGGCCAAACGCCCCCAGGTGCAGCCACACGGAAGACGAGCCCGGCCCGCCATTAAACGTAAACATGATCGGCCGCTGCCCCACGTCCGTCACGTCGTCTCGCGTGTACGCCATATAAAAGACGCTCGCCTTGGGCTTCCCCTCTTCGTCTTTCATCACCAGCATTCCCGCGGTCGCGGTGTATTTAATCTCTTGTCCGCTAATGCGCGCCGAGTGTTTCGTTTGCACCACTTTGTCTTCTGGCGCGGGCGGGATTTTCTTGTCTGCGTCTTTCGGCGCCTCGGCAGGCTTCTCCCCCGGCTTTTGCGCAGGAGCAGGAGCGGGCGCTTGCGCTGTTTGCTGCGCCAACGAAAAAGAAGTCCCCAGCAAAATCAATGCGGCGCAACTCCATCCCACATTACGAAATCTCATCAGAGATATGCTCCTCTTGGCGGACCAGTGCAATCTCACGTCAGCCCGCGGCATCGTATGCGACTGCAGTAGCTTCGTCAATCGATGCGCCCTGCTTCTCGCGCCGCCGCCCCACAATTGTGCTTGTGCCCCGCCCATACCGTTATAGAATGCTGCTACGCGAGTGAAACATTTGTTTCAAGGAGTTTCCATGCCCCCAGCCCGTCTAAGGCTATCCGTGTACCTCAGCATCGCCGCGCTTCTGCTGCTGTCGCCCATCGCGGGCGCGCAGAAAAAAGAAGAATTGCCCCACCCGAAAACGCTGCCCGAACTCCAGAAAGCAATGAAAGACGTCGTCGACAAGGCTCACCTGCCCGGCGCAGGCGTCGCGCTCGTCTCCAACGGCGAACTGCTTTGGTGCGGCGGCATCGGCAAAGCGGACCTCGCCTCCGGCCGCGATATCACCTGCGACACCGAATTTCGCGTCGGCTCCATCAGCAAATCCTTCGTCGCCCTCGCTCTTCTGAAGCTGCAGGAAGAAGGAAAAATAAATCTCGAAGCTCGCTTGCAGGATGTTGCGCCCGAAGTCCCCGTAAAAAATTCTTGGGAGTCCACCAATCCCGTTCGCATCGTCAATCTCCTCGAACACACCGCCGGCTTCGACGACATGCAAGCCTCGGAAGTTTATAACTTCAAGGACCCTTACGATTTTTCGCTCCTCGAAGTCTTCAAGCGCTTTCCGGAACCCCAGGACGTTCGCTGGCCTCCGAGCACGCGCATGTCTTATTCCAATCCAGGTTTCGGCATCGCCGGCTATCTCATCGAAAAAACTGCGGCCAAACCTTTCGACCAGTACATTCGCGAAACGATTCTTCGTCCGCTTGGCATGGCCAACGCCGACTTTCCCTTCACCGACGCAAACAAGCCTCTCCTTGCAACTGCATATGATGGAAATCCGCCGCACGCTCTTCCCGGCTACCCGTTCATTTATCTGCGTCCTGCTGGCGACCTAAAAGCCTCGCCCGGCGAACTCGCCAAGCTCGTGCAATTTTTCCTTCGCCGTGGAAAATCCGGCGACTCCCAAATCGTCAAGCCCGAATCCATCATTCGCATGGAAACCGTCGAATCCACTCTCGCCGCCAAAAATGGCCTTCGCCTCGGTTACGGCCTCGCGAACTACACCGAAGTCGTTGGCGGCGTCGTTACCCATGGCCACGACGGCGGCATCGACGGTTTCATCTCCACTTATCGCTACATGCCCGAGCAGAACTGGGGCTACGTCGTCCTTCTCAATAGCACGCAGTCCTATCAATCGATCCTCGACCTGAACGCACTGGCCATCGACTTTCTGTCCAAGGATTTTCCAAAACCTCAGCAGCCCGCTGTTTCGATGTCCGCCGCCGATCTCGAAAAATTTGCCGGCTACTACGCCCCGCGCGCTCCGCGCTCTGAGTTTCTCTCTTTTACTGAGGATTTGACGGGTGGTCTTCGCATCCGCGTCATCAATGGACAGCTCACTCGCTCCAGTCTCTTTGGCAAACCGGAACCTCTCATTCCCGTCGGCAAGAATTTCTTCCGCGAAGAAAAAGAGCCTGAGGCTACATCCGTCTTCGTCGCGGATAGCGCTGGCAACATGGCCCTTTCCGGCCAGGGCCTCGAAGGTTTTTCCTACGGTGAGCGCACCACGATTGCTTGGACTTACGCGCGCATTGCCCTGCTCGTCCTTTGCGTCGCACTCATGGCCACTTCCCTGCTCTTCGCCATTATTTGGATTCTGCGAAAAGTCTTCGGAGGAATGAAAGACGTGAAGCACTTGGCGGTCCGCGCCGTTCCGCTCCTCGCAACAGTCGCTTTTTGTGGGCTGGTTTTTTGCTTTACGAAACTAGGCGGCGCGGATACGGGCAAATTCACGCTTTGGACCGGAGGCATTTTTATTCTTTCTATCCTATTTCCCCTGCTTTCGCTCTACGCACTTTTCCTCGCCGTTCGCGTTCCGAAAAGCGAAATTCACAACGCCACGCGCCTTCATTCCTTGTTTGTCGCTCTGGCCTGCTGCGTCCTTACCTTTTTTGTCGCTTCCTGGCATCTCGTCGGCCTCCGCCTCTGGACACCTTGATCCACGATCGGAATTAGCCTGACTATTCCGTACAGCCGTAGAACCGGTTTGCCGCATCGAGCAAGCGCGCAAGCTGATCGTGCTGCAGTTTCTGGTCCGAGGGCAAAATGTCCCACCCGGTGAACACCGCCACGATGTCATATTCCGGCAAGACCATCAGAAGCTGCCCGCCGAATCCTCGCCCATGCCACGTTACATCTTCCGGCGAACTCCCGATCGGTTGTATCCACCACTTATAGCCATATTTCCATTCGCCTCTGGGGACGGAAACGTGCGCCGACACGGAGTCTTTGATCCACGCTGCGGAGACTACTTCCTTCCCTTGCCACATGCCACCTTTTAGAAAAAGTTGCCCGATCTTGGCCAAATCGTGCGCGGAGAGGTACAGCCCGCCCTCCGTGTCCGGCAGTCCAGTCGGCGTGTGTTTCCAGTAGTAGTGCATGCTGAGCGGCTTGAAGAGATGTTCGGCGGCATATTCATCCACATTCTTGCCTGTAATTTTTTTGAAGATTTGAGCCAGCAGGATCGTTGCACCGCTGTTGTACACAAACGTCTTGCCCGGCTCCTCCGCCATCGGCTGGTCGATTACGTACTGCACCCAGTCATGGCTCCCTTCCATGATGTCCGCCGAGTTTTTCGGATCGTCGTAGGCCAAATCTTCGTGCCACTCGATCCCCGCCGTCATCGTCAGCAAGTTTCGAATCGTGATCCGTTTTTTCCGATCATCCAGGTTCGCAATCTTTTTTACGCCCAAAAATTGCACGATGGGCGCGTCCAGGCTCGCTGTAAATTCATTCCGCGTCCTCGCAATCCCAAACGTGATCGACGTGATCGTCTTTGAAACCGACTGCATCGTGTGCATGTCGCTGCGCTGATAAAACGGATGGAAGTCCGTGCTGAAGTAATTGTATGGCCCGTGCAAATCATGATTCAGCGGACCCTCTTTCTTGGCACGCTCCCCGTAGATCTGCCCGTAATCGTGGGCATAGGTTTTGTCGTAGACCGCCGTGCCGCAACGCAACACCAGCATACTGTCTACAAGACCGTATTTCCCGCTGGCGATATCGGCGTCGAAGGCCGCAAGTTTTTGCGAATCGATCCCAAATTCTTTGGGAGTCCCTTTCGGCCAATCCTTTTGCGTTCCGCTCTCCTGCGCGAGCGAAGACGCGGTGCACACACACACAGCGACGGCGGCAGCTGCGCAAAGCCTTCTCAAAGCTTTCATGGTGTTCGAATGATGCGTGCCGCTGTTGTTCATCGATTCTCCATTTCGTCTTTCGTTTCAGTCCTGCAGCGAAGTAAATCTCAGCAATGGATAGACTTCGCCGAATATTTTTGCAATGTCCCGCGGAAAACTGGCTCTCGTGGCGTCGGCCGGTTTCAGTTTGCGCCGCACGATCCAGCCTTGCAGTTTTGCCCAGTCCTCAGGCCTGCCGGGCCAGCCCTTCTGTTCCTTCCAGTCTTTCTTTTCCACGGCATACCAGTAGCTTTCATAGCTCTTGCTCAGCCGCTTCTTCTGCTGCGCGATCCATTTCGGCTTCGCCCGCACGTTAGCGTCGCCAATCACGGCCAGCGCGGACTCCTTGCGTTTCGAACCGCTGTAAATTCGGAACCCCGCCGTAACGGTCTTCGCGGAAATCCCGACGTAGAGTTGCCCGGTCTCGCCTTCGCCGGGAAACGGCGCGGAGAACTTCAGATACATTTGCGCGCGATACGGCGTCTTATCTTTCGCGAAACGGATGTCGCGGTTGATGCGCGAAAAATTCGAACCGCTGCGGCCGGTTGTGTCGAAACGCGAATCGAGTTGCAGAACGGCGGGGCTGACTTCCTCCAGCAACCGGCGGAATGGCTTCACAACAAATTCCTGGTAGCGCTCGCGGTTCGCGTCCATCCACACCTTCTTGTTGTTACGCGCCAGATCGCGAAAAAACTGAAACGTGGAGCGCGCGAAAATCGGCACAGGCTTGCCCATGGATGACCCTCAATGCGGTTTGGTGGGGACAAGAGTACACGATTCCCAAACCGCGTCAATTGAACTATGCTTTGCGCCTTACCTGAATAAGTGACGATTGCATATATTTCGAGTTTCATTCCAAGCGAGGACGAAATGAAGCAACGGAAATGGATTGTGGCGGGAATTTTTCTAGCGGGCATCTTCACGACGACAGCGCACATGCGTTTTGTGGAAGTTGTAAAGGCGGACGACGCCAAGCCCGCGGCAAAGACGGAGCCGTGGAAAGCAGAAGACGTGATATTTCAGGAATTCGTAACCCAGATGCGCATTTCGCCGGACGGTAAATGGCTGGTTTGGGTGAAGTCGACCGGCGACAAGGAAAAAGACGCGCGCGTCTCGAATCTTTATTTGTCGAGTCTCACCGAGGACAAGGAAATTGCATTAACGCGAGGGAGCGACCGCTACGGGAATCCGCGATGGTCGCCGGACGGGGAGCGCATCGCGTTCGTGAGTTCGCGCGCGCGACCGCAGCCCAAGCCGGACACCGCACCGATGCAGATATGGTTGATCAATCCGCACGGTGGCGAACCATGGGTGCTGACGGAACTGGCGCGCGCGCCGCGCCAGTTCGAGTGGCTGGACAAGAACACGATTATTTATAGCGCGGAAGAGGAGCCGGCGCTTTACGAGCAGGAGTTGAAAAAGAAGAAGGACGATTCGGAGATTGTGGATGACGCCGATCATGAGCCACCGGTGCGGCTGTACAAAATCAGCGTGAAGGACAAGAAAATCACACGACTGACGACGAATATGGATTGGATTGAAAGCTGGAGCATTTCCAAGGATGCAAAGTTCGTTGCCGCTTCGCACGCGAAAAGCTTGCACTATCAATTCGATCAGAAAGTTCCGCCGATTGCCGTACTCCACAATCTGAGCGACGGCACAGAGAAACAAATTTTCACCGAAGGGCGCGTCCGCCCTTATGGCTTTGAGTGGGCGGCCGATGGATCGGGATTCTACGCCGTCGCTCCCTACTCGACCGATCCGAAATTCCTGACTGCCACGATTCTAAAAGATTATTTCTACGATATGGCGTCGGGCAAATCCGCCGAAATTCCTGCGGACTGGGAAAACGGCTTCGGATTCGGGATTGAGCACGCGCCTGGCGGATTTGTTGCCGATCTGGCGGCGGGCAGCCATTCGGAGCTGGCCCGCTATACTGGGGAGAAATCGGCGTCCGGGTGGACGTGGCACAGGCAATCTCTTACAGGCGAGCATGCGAAGAATATGCGCGGATTCGCTTTGAGCGAAGACGGAAAAACGATCGTCTACGACTATTCGACGGCGAGCAAGCTGCCGCAGATTTACCGCGCGCAACTCGATGGCACGAAAATCGTTTCGCCGGTGCAAGTCACGAAATTGAATGAAGGGCTTATGAGCGGCCGAGCGTTCGCAAAGTCTGAAGTCATTCGCTGGAAGGGTTCGCTCGACGAAGAAGTCGAAGGCATCCTCTACTACCCAACGAATTACGAGGCCGGAAAAAAATATCCGGTGATCACCATGATTCACGGCGGCCCCACCGGATGGGACTCCGACCTTTGGGACGACAACTGGGCGTATCCCGTCAATTTGATGACGCAGCGCGGCGCGTTCGTGTTGCGGCCGAATTATCACGGTAGCGCCAATTACGGATTGAAGTGGGTCGAATCGATCTGCTGCGGCAAGTATTACGACCTCGAGACGCCGGACATCAACATGGGCGTCGATTACTTGATTTCCAAGGGGATGGCCGATCCGGACAAAGTCGCGACGCTAGGCTGGTCCAACGGCTCGATTCTCTCCATCAGCCTGATCACCACGTATCCGGCACGGTACAAAGCGGCAAGCGTGGGCGCGGGCGACGTGGAATGGATCAGCGACTGGGGAAACGTGGATTTCGGCGATTCGTTCGATTCGTATTATTTCGGCAAGTCGCCGATGGAAGATCCGCAGCTTTACATTAGGAAGTCGCCGTTCTTCAAGATGGACAAGGTGCAAGCGCCGGTGCTGATTTTCCACGGCTTGGCGGATCGCAATGTGCCTCCGGCGCAAAGCTGGTCGTTCTTTCGCGCGTTGCAGTATTACGGCAAGACCGTGAAGTTCGTGGTCTTCCCCGGCGAACCGCACGGTCCGCAGAAGCTGACGCACCAGATCCGTAAGGTGGAAGACGAAGTCGCGTGGTTCGACAAATATTTCTTCAAGACCACAAAGCCGGAAAACGAAGCGCTTAAAGATGGCTCGTCGCTCGCCGGCCTCCTAAAACGCGATCACGCAAAGAAGGATTCTCTTGGCGCTTACGGGGAGACTCTTACCTTAAAAATGGGAACTGCGCCGGGCGCTACGGCAGAGATTGCACTGCCAGAGGTAGTGATGCGTAACGGCCTGGAAATAGCCAGGTTCGAGACGACGCGCGCTCAATACTCCGGATATCAGCTCGCAACTTGCGTAGCGGACAAGAGCAAAAAAACGTGCATCAAGTTCGAGATGAACCCTAACCTAACATCCAACCTTCCACATCAAGGAATCACTCTCGAAGACGCCAAATCCTACGCCGCATGGCTCTCTACCAACACGCACCAGACCTGGCGATTGCCCTATGAAGATGAAGTAAAGGACTTATACGAAAACCGTGACGGCGAAAACACGCTTGATTATTGGGCTGGGTATGCACCGAATCCGGAGGATGCAGCGCGACTGCGAGAAAAAGCAAAAGAGCTGAGCGGAACGGGGCCGCTGTTGAAAGAAGTTGGCAGCTTCCGCGGCCAGGGCAAAGATGACGAAGAACCAATTTATGACCTCGGCGGCAATGTGGCCGAGTGGATGTTGACACGCGACGGCAAAGGCAAAGTCGTCGGTGGCAGCGCCGATTGTCCGGCAGATCCCAAGTCCAATTGCACGCCTGCGCCGGAATACATTGGATTTCGCGTGGTGCGCGGCGCGGCAAAACCAGCGGCGACGAAATAAAAATAAGACCGGCATTCTTGCATATCTGTTTTTGTGGGCAGGGATAAAAGCGCACAGGCTGAAGCCTGTGCCACATTGGCGCTTGCGGCGGCGTGTTGGCGGCGCTAGCCTCGTTTCATGAGCGATCTTACGCCGAGCAGTGGAACGAACGACTTCACACCAACCAAGAGAACCAAAGTTACGCGCAAGCCGGACCGGGGGCACTACGAACGGCAGACGGTTTACGACATTCTGGATCAGGCGTTTGTGTGCCACGTCGGGTTCATTGCGGACGGAATGCCGGTGGTTGTGCCGACAAATTATGTACGTGTGGGCGACAAACTTTTTTTGCATGGCTCGACGGCTAGCCGGTTGATGAGGACGCTGGGTAGCGGAGCGCCGTTTTGCCTCAGCGTGACGCTGCTGGATGGCATTGTTTTTTCGCCGACGGCAACAGGACACTCCGTGAACTACCGGTCGGTGGTGGTAATGGGCAAAGCCGAGCAGATCTTAGAGCCCGAGGCGAAACTGGCGGCGATGCGCGACTTTGTCGAGTACGTGCTGCGCGGTCGCTGGGCCACGGTACGCCCTCCGAGCGAGCAGGAACTAAAGGCCACCATGGTTCTGGCGGTGCCGCTAGTGGAGGCATCCGCAAAAATACGTATAGGCTTCGCAGTCGACGACGATAAGGAGTACGAGAGCGCGGCCTGGACGGGAGTCCTGCCGTTTGCCTGGACGCCGGGGGAACCGGTGGGCGATCCACGCGGCGACGCAGCGATTCCCGTGCCTCAGAGAATTCAGCGCTATTCCCGACCCCAATAGGAATCAGTAGGGAGTTGCGTCCAAAGTGTCAGGGATGTGCGCGTTCTATTCTGTCAGGGGTGCGCCCGGTCTGCACCTCCCCCCTCCCCCTTTTTTCATAAGTGCGGATTCTAAAGGACTTAAAATTTCCTGTAAGCGCCTTAGAATGAACACTTGCGGGAGTTCCTTGGAAGTGTTCATTCTAAAAGGGTTACGTGGCAAGAAAAACCGGTAAAACACGGCAAAACGCGGCGTTCCACGATCTATTCATTCTAAAAGACTTAGCCGAATGCCAGGCGGGGCGTCCCAAAAATGAAAAACGCGGCAGAGACATCCGCCTCATTCGAGGAGCAAGAGTGATTTTGGGGGCTGTCAAACCTCTTTCAAAATGTCCCTTTATTACCTCGATTAAAATGTCCCCTCGGTGACTGCACTGCTGTTGCCTGGCCCAAGGATTGGCCCTGGGAGCCAGACTGCGGGCGCGCAGCCAGGAGGAAACCAACCTTGGAGGGGCCAGGCGTGGCCTTGCTGCCCTCTGACGAGGCGTTACCTGGCGTTGCCGGGAGCGAGATGATAGTCGCCGCGGCCGGTGCGGTCGACGAAAGTAATGGAGTCGTTGTCGCCGACGCCGTCTACGTGACGATAGGTCCAAACTTCTACGCCGATGGGTTTCTGAGCAGTGCTAGGGTGGGAGTCGATTTCGTCGGGCGGGCCATAGACGATGTAGATGTGGCCGCGATCCGTCTGCCAGCCAGGGGCACCGGAGGCCGTGCGGAAATGCTGGTTGGCGAAGGCGATGCGGCGGTAGTGCTCGACCTTGAAGTAGTTGGTGGAAGAACCGGGCGCGGGGTTGCGACGCTCCCAGAACTGTTCGATGAATTTGTCGCGTTCGGCATTGGTGGCCAGGTTTAGGAAAGCGGCGCGTTCGGCGTCGTCGATGATGTAGACCACATCCTCCTTTAGCCATTTGGAGTAAGAGTCGCGCGCGGAGGTATCCGCGTCCCGAGCGGCCTTTTGAAGGGCAACTTCCTTCGTGTCCTGGATGGCTTGGCTTCCGCGCGAATCGTGGGGGAAAGCACTGGCCTGCCAGGCGGCAAGCGAGACGGCACCAACCGTAAGCAGGACTGCGGCGGCTAAAAGCGGGGCCCAGGCAGCGTTCTGGGTTTTGGGATAAAGCAGACGATGGATGCGTTTCATGAGATTCCCTCCTGAGACAGCTACGGCCGGCTGGCGGCCGGGAAAACGGTTTTGCTCAAGAGCGGCAAGAATGTGCGCGTACTCGCGGGGATTGCCGGTAACAGAGACGACGATGTCGTCGCAACAATTCTCGCGCTCGGCGCGGATGACGGTGGAAATCCACCAGGCAGCGGGGTGATAGAAGAAAAGGCCTTCGGCGAGGCGCTGGAAGAGGTTAAGCAGGTAATCGTGGCGACGGATGTGGGCAAGTTCGTGGAGAAGAATGGCTTCGACTTGCGCGGCAGTAAGGCCGGAGACCAGGCCAACGGGAATCAGGATGAGCGGGCGAAAATGGCCGAGAACCAAGGGCACTTCGGCGAGGGAAGATTCGAGGAGTTGAACGGTCCGGGAGATGCGCAAGAGAGAACAGAGGCGGGCAAGCTCGGTTTGCCAGCGAGGATCCACGGAGCAGACGCCGCGACGGTGGAGGCGTTGAACGGAGAGGCAGCTAGCGACTGTGCGAAGGTAGAGAAGCAGAACGCCGAAGAACCAGAACGGTGTGAACCAAGGAACGACAGTGGCGAGATTGGAGTACCGCGGAGATGCCAGGGCGCCGCGGTCGATGGAATTCCAGCCGACAATGGGCGCCTTGAGATGCGGCAAGCCTACGACCCCGGCCGGCAAAAGGCGAGCGAGAGTAAGAGCGAAAACAAAAACCATCAGGAGCATGGCAGCGCAGGCGGCGAGGTATCGGACACGAGGAGAGCGAACGGCAAGAAGCAAGACGCCGAGAAAGGCAGCGAGGAGCGCGCCTTGCCAAAGCGAATGAAGAATTGCCCAGCCGATGGCGTTGGCAAGAGGAGAGGCGACAAAATGTTCGAGGAAGTTCATTTGTGAGCCTTTTCGTAGCCGTCGAGGAGTTCGCGGATTTCAGCGAGCTCCGCGCGGGAGGCTTTGCGTGCGGAAAGCGCGCCGACGAGAAGAGATTTAGCGGAGCCGCTGAAGGCGCGATCGAGGAGGTCGCCGGCGAGCTGGCGTTGGGTCCACTCGCGAGGCTTTGCGGCTTCATAGATATGGGCGCGCTGCTTTTCATCGCGGCGCACAAGTCCCTTTTCGGCCATGATCTGCATAAATTTGAGAGTAGTGCTGTACTGGGCGGTGCGGCGGCGGCGGATGACGTCGTAGACGCCGCGGACGGTGGAGGGGCCGATGCTCCAGAGGACGGTGAGGATTTCGAGTTCGGCGTTGGTGGGGCGAGGAAGATCGTCGCGCATAATAGGAAGAAATTACTAGTAAGATTTTCGTATGTCAAGAAAAAGTTTTCAGGGCCGCAAGGCAGGGGGGCAACACTCGAATGGGCTCCGAATGGTTATGCTGTCCGGAGAGGAGCGAAGGGCTGGGTATGGGATAGGCTTTCATTTTCTCCTGTTGACCGTCTAAAGGAGAGGTGTCATTCTCCTCATTCCGATTGGGCGGGGGCTGCTTCGAGATGCTTGCTGCACGAGCGGACTAGAAAATGAGCGAATCGGGCAGAACTCTGACGCTGCGACTTGCAGCACTCCTCCGGCGTGAGCGCCTCGAAGCGGATTTAGATGCAGAAGTGCGCGCGCACCTGGAGATGGCGGCGGAGATGAACAAACGGTCGGGAATGCGCGAGGAAGAAGCGTGGCGCGAGGCGCTTCGCAGTTTTGGCGGGGTGGAGCAGACGAAGGAACTTTATCGCGAGCAGAGGGGGCTTCCGATGATTGAGACTACTTTGCAAGACTTGCGATTCGGTTTGCGGATGCTTCGGCGGAATCCGGGGTTTTCCATTCTGGCGATACTGTGCCTGACTTTGGGGATAGGAGCGAATGCGGCGGTGTTCAGCTGGGTAGAAGGGATTTTGTTTCGTCCATACCCGGCAGTGAGTCACCAAGAGCAGTTGCTGGCTCTGGCAGGAACGGCGCGCGGGGAGCCGGGAGCTACGGGACTCTCGTGGCCGGATTTTGTGGATTTGCAGAGGAACTGCACGCTCTTTGATTCTTTTTTCGTAAGCAAAATCACGGGGACGACGCTGAGTATCGGGGACCGCGCGGAGCGGACGACGGGGAGTATCGTATCGGCGAACTATTTCGATGCGATTGGAGTGCGTCCGGTAATGGGGCGGGGATTCGAGGCAGGCGAGGATTCCGGGAGGAGCGGGCACCCCGTGGTGGTGATCAGTTATCAGTTGTGGCAAGGGAGATTCAAGGGTGATCCACAGATTATCGGGAAGACGCAGCGGCTCAACGGAGTGGTGCATACGATTGTCGGGGTGACTCCCGAAGGTTTTTACGGGACGTTCGTAGGCTGGCGGATGCAGTTCTGGGTGCCGGCTTCGATGGAGGAGATTTTTGAAGCGGGTGGCTACAAACTGGAAGATCGCGGGGCGCGGTGGATTGAATCATACGTACGGCTGAAGCCGGGAGTGACGCACGAACAAGGGCAGGCTGAGATTTCAGCGGTTGCGAAACGGCTGGAGACTGACTATCCGGACACGAATCGCGGGCGTGCCATGCAACTGTGGCCTTTGTGGCAGACGCCATTCAACAACGCACGTACTTTGCTGCCGACCTTAGAAATCATGCTGGCGGTCGTGTTTTTTGTGTTGCTCATCGCGTGCGCGAACGTTGGGAACCTGCTGCTGGTAAGGTCGTTCGCGCGACGTCACGAAATGACGGTAAGGCAGGCGATCGGCGCGAGCCGTGGGCGGCTGCTGAAGCAGCTTTTGACCGAGGGGATGATTCTCTCGGCGTTTGGCGCCGCGGGCGGACTGCTGGTGGCGTATTGGTGCCGCCATGCGCTGGTGCTGCTCTTTCCGGCGCGGGGTGGAGTATCCATGCACTTGCCGGGGGAAATTGATTGGCGGGTGCTGGCGGTGAGCGCGGGCGTTTGCCTGATTGCGACATTGGTGGTCGGGCTGGTTCCTGCTTTGCAGAGTGGAAAGATCGATCTGGCCGGGGCGCTGAAATCGGATTCGGCGGGTGTGGTAGGGGGCCGTGGAAAAGGGTGGATTCGGTCCGGGCTAGTGGTGGTGCAGGTGTCGTTGAGTTTTGTTTTGCTAGTGGGAGCGGGGCTGCTGCTGCAGAGTTTGCAGAAGATCCGAAATTCCAGCCCGGGATTTTCGACGCACGGAGTGCTTTCCACGGCCGTCGATCTGGCGTCGGCGGGATACGATCTGCAAAGCGCGCAGACTTTCCGGGACGAATTGGGAGAGCGCGTGAGGGCGCTGCCGGGCGTGGAATCGGCGGCATTCGCGCGAGCCACGCCGCTAGGGTATGGAAGTTATTCGGAGAGCCCCATTGCGGTGGATGGCTATCAACCGCCGCCGGAAGAGCAACCGGCCGTTGAATACAATGAAGTGGGAGAGGATTATTTCGTGACGATGGGAATTCCGCTGTTGTCTGGGCGCGAATTCACGCGCGCGGACGATGAAAAAGGCGCGCTGGTAGCCGTGGTGAATGAAACGATGGCCAAACGGTACTGGAGCGGCAAAGATCCGATTGGCGAGCGCGTTCAGGTGAAAGGGCGATGGATGCGCGTTGTGGGAGTGGCGAAGGATTCCAAGTACCAGAGCGTCCGGGAGACACCGAAACCATTTTTCTACGTGCCGTGGCGGCAGAATGCTACGGTTGGATCGGGGTTGTATATACGAACTCCGCTGAGCGCGGAAACCATGGCGACGGCGGTGGCCCGCGAAGTACGCGCATTGGACGCACGGCTGGCTCCCTTCGAAATGATTACGATGCAGGAGCAGGTGGACCGCTCGACGTCGGCGCAACTGGTGGCGGTGACTTTGGTTGGCGTGCTGGGCGGATTGGCGCTGCTGCTTGCCGCTATCGGGTTGTACGGCGTGATGTCGTATGCGGTGTCAGAGAGTTCGCGGGAGCTGGGATTGCGCATGGCGCTTGGAGCAGGGGCGTCGAATGTGCTGCGGCTGGTCATGTCGCGAGGGTTGGGTCTCATGCTAGGCGGGGTGCTACTTGGCGGGGCGGTGGCGCTGGGGTTGACGCGGTTGATGGGAAACATGCTGTATAAAGTGAGTCCACGCGACCCGGTGGCGTTTGGAGCGGCGTTTGCGGTGATGACGATCGCAGCGCTGGCGGCGTGTTGTTTGCCGGCGTGGCGGGCGGCGCGGACGGATCCGGCCCGGGCGCTGCGGGATTGATCTCTTAGGCTGAATTTCGTCTCATGAGAGTCCTTGGATAATCGAAAGAGTCTCAATACCGATGGCAGTATCAACTTACTCAGGAGCTCGAGCGCCGTGGGCGATGAGGTAGTCGATGATTTCTTGAGAAGCTCGGGCCGAAGTGGACGAGCCGCGCCAGTACTTCCGGTTATATTCTTGAGCTCGGGATAGCGCGGTCTCGCCTCGCGAATTCCGAATGTTTACGTCGGCGCCATGCGCCAGGAGGAATTTCACGGTCTCCGCGTTGGTCTGAGAGGCGGCGTTCATAAGCATGGTGCTGCCGCCGCTGCTGAGCGCGTTGATGTTCGCGCCCTTGTCCAGAAAGAGCTTCACCATATCCGGAGTTCGGTAACCCGCGTTGACGGCCGGGCTCTCCTCGCCGTAGTCCTCTTCGATTCTCCAATCAGCCCCGACTTCCATGAGCGTGCGCGCGGCTTGGACGTCGCCGCTGCGAACCGCGCCCATCAGGAAGTGCTCGTGATCTGCGTTCAGGCCGTTGACATCCGCACCATTTTTAACAAGAACCTCAATGATTTCGCTGTCGTGCCAAGCGATGGCTTCTTCCATGAGTTTCGGCATATGTTCCGCGACCCGCCATCCGTGGGAAATGTCAAACTGCAGTTCGCGGGGATCAAAAAAGGTCCAGCGTGCAACGTGTGTCGTTCTTTCGGCGGCCGCGATGATTTCTCCGACGGCATCCGGGGCGCCACAGGTGCCAACACTTTTTTTCCGGCCGGCCAGTTGCACCTCAAGGCTGCTTGTAGGCTGATCGTGTTCTTGGCAGGAGGCATTGTCATACGAACCGGGAAGGTCCAAGAAATCCGAGGTGGTAATCTGGTCGGACAGTTTTTGAATATCTTCGCGCGAGATGCGCGAGCTGCGTTTACCCTTCCGGTGCACGTTGGCGATGCCCAAATAGTTGACGCGCCCATCAGCAAAAATCGTCAGCGTGTACGTGGGATTGGGAAAAAAGCCGCCTTCGCGATGCACTTCCAGCAGAAAACCGGAGCCATCGTCATTCGCCGGCCGGGCCGTCGCAGCTCCCGCGAAGAAGGCCGCGAGCAGCAAAGACCCAAGACAGCATCGTTCTCGAAGCCGAAGCCGATTTGTCATGCTCGTCGCTCGGGGGAAACGCCCTTGCCAAAAGTATCGGCCTTTCGTGGAGGACTTTGGGGGTTCATTCTCTTGAGAGTTGCTTGGGAGCAAACGCGGCAAGCCCGCCGCGGCGACGATGCTATTTTTTCGCGGAAGAGCCGGCGAAGGCGGTGGCTACGCCTAGGGAGATGAGCATGCCGCCGGAGATATAGCGCTGGGTGCGGAGCCAGCGCGGGTTGGCGCGGAGACGGTGGGCGACCGTGCCGGAGAAATAAGCCCAGAGCGAATCGCTGAATGTTCCCATACATGCAAAGAGAATGCCGAGAGAGAGGATTTGCGTGGCGACGTGTCCGCGGGCGGGGTCGATGAACTGGGGGAGGAAGGCGAAGAAGAAGAGGGCGGTTTTGGGATTGAGGACGTTGACGACGATGCCTTGGGTGAAGACGCGCGTGAGCGTGGTGCGCGGGGCGTCGGGGGAGGCGTCGAAGGATTCGTCGCGGCGGAGTTTTTGTATGCCGAGGTAGATGAGATAGGCGGCGCCGAGATATTTGACGACGCTGAAGGCCGTGGCGGACGAGACGAGAAGCGCGGAGAGACCGACGGCGGCTGCGGCGGTGTGGATGAGCGTGCCGACACCGATGCCGAGAGCGGAGACCAGGCCGGCGTTGCGGCTGTGGCCGATGCTGCGGCCAACGATGTAGAAAATGGCGGGGCCGGGAATGGCGAGGAGGAGAGCGGCGGCGCTGACGAAGAAGAGGAGTTGGGAGTGGGAGGGGAGCATCTGCGTTCGATGCGAGAGGTTAGGCGGCGGTTAGGAGGATGGGGTCGCGCCTGGTGATGACGATGGTGTGTTCGTAGTGGGCGGAAAGGCTGCCGTCGGCGGTGCGGACGGTCCAGCCGTCGCGGTCGAGGGAAACGCGGCCGGTGGAGGCGGCGATGATGGGCTCGATGGTGATGACGAGACCTTCGGTGAGGAGGTGGCGGGCGTCGGGATCGGCGTAATTGGGGACGCTGGGCTCTTCGTGGATCGTGCGGCCAACGCCGTGGCCGCCTAGCTCGCGGATGACGTGGAAGCCGCGGCGGCGCACTTCGCGCTCGACGGCGCGGCCGATGTCCTTGGTTCGATTGCCGGGGCGCGCTGCGGCGAGAGCCTGGCGGAAGGCACGTTCGGCGCATTGGGCGAGTTCGCGGGATTTCTCCTGCGCGGGCGGAACTTGGATGGTGACGGCGGAGTCGGTGTGGAACCCGTCTTTTACGGCGGTGAGATCGAGCTTGACGAGGTCCCCGGGCTGGATCGTGCGCGGGCCGGGGATGCCGTGGACGACTTCGTCGTTTACGGAGATGCAAACGTCGCCGGGGAAATGGTAGATGAGCGGAGGGGAAGATTGGGCGCCGTTATCGGCGAGGATTTTTGTGGCGATGGCGGAGAGGTCGGCGGTGGTGACGCCCGGGCGGACGGCGGCGGACATAGCGCGGAGAGCTTTGGCGACGATTAGGCCGCAGGCGCGGAGTTTTTCGAGTTGCTCGGCGGTGGTGATGGACATGGCAGTAATCCTTCCTTAATCTCTCCACTGGGATAATTGCCGTTCCGGAATTACTATAGCCGAGCCTGGAGGCAAAAAAGATGGCTAAAATTGGTCGAATCTCAGAAATGAGCACAGCAAGAACCTGAAAATGTCGGAGGCCCACAGCCGAAACCTTCTCGCCTCAGCGTACTTCTGGGACGGGTGGAAGAAGGAAGCGATGGAGACACTGGAAAGGCCTACCAGGAAGCACTTCAGAGCAGTGCCACCCCGGAAATGATTCGGCAAATCATCGAGAACGGTCGGACGGCGGCCACGTTGATGGGAGATGCAGCAGCTCAGGAGAAGTGGGAGGCAAGAGGCACCGCTTCGCAGAGTCAGCAGCCTCAGTGACAGCCGCAACCGCCGCCGCAGCAGGAGCCTCCACCGGAGGAGCCGCCGGAGGATGAGGACTGGCTACCGTTGCCAGCTGTGGCGAAGACGGAAAGTTGGATCGTGGCTTTTTTGCTGGCGCACTTGGGGCAGGAGATTTCCTGCTGCTTATTGATGACGATTTTTTCGAATTGGGTTTGGCAGTCTTCGCAGACGTATTCGTAGATGGGCATTGAGTTTCTTCCTTAACGACTCTATTACAAAAGATCGAGAAATTCTTCCACGGTCATCTCGGCCTGCCTGAGAATACTTTTCTAAACAGGCAGCGGGAGATCGAAACGATCGTGCTTTGGAACCGTCACTCGCAAATGTGGCTTCCCCGGATGACGTAACTGCAGGTGACTCCCAGCCTGATGATGAATCTCAAAACCAGCCCTAAGCAAAGCGCGCAGGACTTCCCGCGGTTTCAAGACGGGCAAGCGCGGAGACATCTAGGCACTGATCGCTACGCGCAGCTTTTCCGTGCGAGTCGTCGCCTCATGCGGTATAGGCTCGCCGCCCTTACGGAGACCCTCGATATGAACGCGGATGGCGTCAGCGGCCATTTCACGAGCTTCACCAAGCGTACGCCCGTAGGTGATTAGACCGGGCAGCATCGGGACAGTTACCTGATGGCCGCGCTCGGCAGAGTTTTTCGACACTTTCCGCGAATGCGAACGGCCGTTGCTCTTGGCTGAGTGAATTTCCCCAGTGAGTGGTTGAAAAACCACCGTAAACCTGTAAGAGCGGGACGCCAACCGCTGCGTTGTCGCTTCACGAAGAGCCATTCTGGTCATGTTAGAAGTCTAGCGCTCGATTTTTGGGGCGTCAATTTTAACTGCGAGGCCGAGTTAGCTCAGGTAGAGGCCGCCGTTGGGGTTGATGGTTTGGCCGGTGATGAAGGAGCTTTGGGCGAGGAGGACGGCGATGCGGCCGACTTCTTCGGGGGCGCCGATCGTGCCGACGGGGATGCGGGCGGCTATGTCTTTGGGGAGGGCGGCGACCATGTCGGTTTCGATGAGGGCGGGGGCGATGGCGTTGGCGGTGATGCCTTCTTTGGCGAATTGGGAGGCGTAGGAGCGGGTGAGGCCGAGGATGCCGGCTTTGGTGGCGGCGTAGTGCGGGCCGATGACGCCGCCGTACTGGGCGGCGACGGAGGAGAGATTGATGATGCGGCCCCAGCGAGCGGCGCGCATGGCGGGTAGAACACGCTGGGTGACGAGAAAGACCGAAGATATATCGATTAACCGGCTACTGGATCCGGGTAGCGAATTTCGCGTGCATCGCCAGTGGTACCTGACTACCGCCATGGATGCGTTGCTCGGAACCGATTTCGCCGTGGCCGAAAAGGATCGCTTATATCGCTGCCTCGACCGGGTGCTCGAACACAAGCAGGAACTGTTTCTGTGGCTGCGCCAGAAGTGGGCCGATCTGTTTCAAGCGGAATTCGAAATTCTGCTCTACGACCTGACCAGTACGTACTTCGAAGGTGCGATGGAAGAGAACCCCAAGGCCAAGTACGGTCACAGTCGCGATAAACGGACAGACTGTTTGCAGCTGGTGATTGCGCTGGTGATCACCACCGATGGTTTCCCGTTGGCCTATGAAGTGATGGACGGCAACACCAGTGATCGCACCACCCTGCACGGGTTTCTGGACCAGATCGAGAAGACCTACGGGAAAGCAAAACGCATGTGGGTTATGGATCGCGGCATTCCGACCGAAGAGATCTTGCAGGAGATGCGCGATCCAGCACGCGAGATTTTCTATCTGGTCGGAACGCCGAAAGGCAAGATCCGGCAGTATGAAAAGAAGTGGCTGGATCTGCCCTGGCAGCAGGTTAGAGAGTCGGTGGACGTGAAACTATTTGAGCAGGACGGCGAACTCTATGTGTTGGCCAAGAGTGAAGGAAGAAGAGCCAAAGAGACCGCCATGCGCCGCAAGCGTCTGGCGCGCTTGCTCAGAAAACTTCGTGCCATGCGGCGCAGCCTGCCCTCTCTGGTCCAGTTGCTGATGCGTTTGGGCGCCGCGAAATCGGAAGCCGGCCGCGCCTTCCAGTTCGTGCAGATGCAAGTACCAGAGGAAGGCCAGCCGGTCACGCGCGAGACCTTCCAGTTTCGTGTGGATAAGCAAAAGCTCCAAGAGGCGGAATGGCGCGACGGGCACTACTTACTGCGCTCCAACCTTACAGCCGGAGATCCCAGCGTGCTGTGGACCCGCTACGTGCAGTTGACACAGATCGAATCGGTCTTCCGATCTCTCAAGAGCGAACTTGGCATACGCCCCATCTACCATCAACTGGAGCATCGCGCCGACGCTCACATTCTGATCGCCTTCCTCGCTTACTGCTTGCAAGTGACATTGAAGGTTAGGTTGACGCGGAGGTATTCGTTCCAGATTTCTTCGGTGACTTGGTCGGCGGGGAGGATTTTGCCGATGCCGGCATTGTTGACGAGGATGCCGACGGAGCCGAGTTGCGTTTCGGTGGTGGAGACGAGGCGGTCGACGTCGGCGGAGTGGGAGACGTCGGCTTGGAGGGCGATGCACTTGCGGCCGGTGGCGCGGATGGTTTGGCAGACGGCTTCGGCGGCTTGGGCTTGTACGCGATAGTTTACGGCGATGTCGGCGCCGGCTTCGGCTAGCGCGATGGCGATGGCTTTGCCGATGCCGCGGCTTGCGCCGGTGATTAGGGCGATACGGCCGGAGAGAGTGCTCATGGCGAGTCCTATTCTCAAAAAGCTCGGGTCGCTGTGACAGAACCGGACGAAATATTCCAGGGTTTCACGGCGAGAGGAACATTAGGAAGTAAAAGCCAAATAAACCCACGGAGCTCAATAGAAGCATAGCGCGAGTCCGGCCTTTCGCACAGAGCAAGACAGGAACCGAGATCGCGGCAAGAAAAAATCCCACATACGTTGAGATGAACGTCGGCTCCGGAGGGCCCGGGTCGGGATCAGGCCATTGGAGAAGTGCATGTGCGCAACGAAATTCTACACCGGGAAGTTGCCGATTGAGCGAAAGGATGGGGCGGTAACGTATTCTTGCGAAAGCGGCCATTCAAAAAACCAACGGCCCTTCCTTTTTAGAGGAAGGGCCGTTGCAACTGCGGAGTTGACAGGATAAATAGCACCGAGATGGGGCGCAGCATGCTGCACCCCTACAAGGCAGAGGTTGATTAGTCGCCGGCTACGGCTTCGGCGGCTTTTTCGGAGGCGTTGGGCGCGGTGGCGCCGTTGCCGTTGGAGTGGCCGTTGCCGTTGCTGGCGCTGCCTGCGGCCGGGGCGATGCTGACTGGCTTGCCGGCGTTGGCGAAATTGGCTGGTGTGGCTTTGGCGATGTCGGACACGGTGCCAATTTGAACGACGGTCGGCTGGGGCTTCTTGAGAACGAGCTCTTCGTAGATGGCGCGAACTTTGGCTTGTTCCTCGAAGGCCTTTTTGCGGCGCGCGCGATCTTCTTCCGCGGCGGTTTGTGGAATGTCGTGTTCGAGATGGCGAACGCGGGCGGCGTCATCGGCGTCAATTTTCAGAGAGTGTTCGAAACTTTGAAGATTGACGCTCTTGCCCTTGGCGTAGATTTCATGTTTGCCGTGGTTTTTGTACCACTCGGCGACGGTCGCATTCTTGTGCATGTTCTCGATAATCTGGCGCCAGCCTACGCCGGTGTTGTAAGCGCAGAAGGAAATTTCGCCCTGCTGCGTGGCGTAAGGGATGATGCACATTTCGGTGCGGCGGAAGTCATAGTTGAAAAGATCCTGGAACCACATGCCGGCGATAAAGAGGAAGTTCCAAGGATCCTGGCGGCGCTTCATGGCGTCGTCGATTTTGCGATCCGGGGAAGTGCGGCCGTATTTCACGGTGGCTTTCTTGGTGAGCGCCCAGGTCTTGTCGAATTTCTTGAAAAGCGCGCTGAGCGTAAGGCCCTTGGGTCCGCGGAACGGGTGATAGTTCTTCAAGAGGGCCATGGCCATCATGAAGTTGGAGAAATTCTTGCCGCGGGCCGCGTCGGTGATGGCGGTGACGTCTTTCGTCAACTGCACCGCATCCAGGAAGCGCGGAACGGGGGCCCATTCTTTGGTTTCTTTGTTGATCATCATGGCGGTGCCGACGCCGCAGTTGGGGTGGCAGCCGCAGGAGAGCGAACCCCACTGGGATTCGTTGCCCTTTACCATGTCCGCGAAACCGGCGAACGTGCTGATGAACGAGATGGGGAACCAGTCGCGCGTCGGTTCCACTTTGCCGACCTGATTGCTGACGTCCTTGGCGAGATGCGACAAGGTGTAGCGCTGGCGGAGACGGCGCTCCGGAGTAATGTCTTCGTCGCGGCCGGTGAACGAAACCGGCTGGAAGCTGACGAACGCAATTTTCTTGGGATTCTCCATCGCGAACTTTACGACGGAGCCAACCTGGTCGTTGTTCACATTGTTGACGATGGTGACGACGAGGACGATTTCGATGCCGGCTTCGTGCATGTTCTCGATGGCGCGGAGCTTGACGTCAAAGAGGTTGCCGATCTGGCGATGGCTGTTAGCGTCGTTGCCGATGCCGTCGAATTGCAGGTAGGCGTAGCGCATACCGGCGTCGAAGGCTTTTTTGCAGAATTCCTTGCTCTTGGCAAATTCGATGCCATTGGTGGCAGCCTGCACGCTGTTGTAGCCGATCTTGCGGGCGTAGGCGACGGCGTCGAGGAAGAGCGGGCTCATGGTCGGTTCGCCGCCGGAGAACTGCACGGACATCTGGCGGCGCGGCTTGATCTTGAGCGCGTTGTCTAAGATTTCTTTAACTTCGTCCCAGCCGAGTTCGTGGACGTAGCCAACCTGGTTGGCGTCCATGAAGCAGGGATCGCACATCATGTTGCAGCGGTTGGTGAGGTCGACGGTGAGAACGGAGCCACGGCCGTAGCGAACGGTCGAAGAACCGTGCTTGTGCAGGTCTTCGTCGTTGTGCGCGGGGATATCGCGGCCGGGGAACTGCTTCTCGATCCAATCGAGGAACTTGGCATCAACGGCCATCATGTCTTCGTAGTGGCCGTGGATAGGACAATCCTTAACCATCCAAATCTGATTGTCGCGCTCGATGATCTGCGCTTTGATTTCGCCGACTTTCTCGTGCATCAGATCGCGCCAGTCTTTCTTGCCGGCGATGATCGCTTCACGCGCTTCTTTGACGCATGCAGGGCAGAGCGAGTCGGTTTGCCGCGGGAAGCCAAGCGTGGGCTTGGTCTTTTCCCAGGACTTGAGCAGCGGCTTGTCCGACCACTGCGGCGTGACGGAAGGATTCGGATTGCGCTTGTTGAAATACTGAATGCCATTAAAGGTGACAGCGGCAGCCTTGCACAGCGCCCAATCAAAAGTTCTCAGAATCTGCGTCCCCACACGATTCGGCATAAAGCTCTACCCTCGCTTTCAAAAGATGCAGCCCAACTGCTTACCGATATGGATGAAAACCGAGCCCCAAACTGCCCCCCGGGCTCCACTTACCGTACCATTATCCACAGGTACGTCCAGTAAGTCTTTGTACGCCTATAGTTTGAAGGTAAAGGGAGGGCGAAGCCAGCAGGAAGCGCTGAACGGTCAAAAATGGGGGTTGAACGGTCATTAGGAGCAGCGAACGGCAGCCGGGAGGGGGCCAGTAGGGAGTTACTTTTAGTACGAATGGGCTATTAGTTTGCCCTTCCGGGCAGCGAAATGTCTCGATTTGGAAAAAGCTTACTGAGCCGATTCTTCGGCGACTATTCGCTCAACGCAGGGCATTTGAACGCCAGCGAGTCCAGAATGGACGCCAACTGGGCTGGTTGCGAGACGTGCGGGGCATGACCGGCTCTGATTTGAATCGGCTCTAACCGCAATCTCTCGCGCGCAGCGTTCTCCCACCATGCAGGGTTAATCGTGCGATCTTCGGAGCAAGAAATATAACTCGAAGCCACGTTGGGCCACTGCCGCAGAGGACATTCTTCAGCTAGACCAGCTCTGGCATTCATGAGGCGCAGTGTGGAAAGCGCCCATTGAGCCACTTCAGAGGTGCAATCGTGAAACAGAAAATGGAAAGCTAGCGACGCATCCTTCGTTGGATCCTTTCCCAACCAATCAGGCCGGAACATCTCGGGAGCTTCTCGAAACTGGGAAAGCAAACTCTTCCCTGGCTGTGGAATTACAACTCGTTCGCTAGCGAGAATCTGCACCATCGACCAGCAAGCGGCTATTCGTTGAGAGTGGGGCGTATGACGGCGGTCACAAAATGGGCGAAGTGCGATGCGCCTTCGTCGAGTTGGAGCCAACGGACCACGCAGTGGTCGGCCAGATATTTTGTAACGCGCGATTCGGGGATGCCGAGATGCTCGGCGAGCTGAGGTTTGAGGGATTCCGCGCCGCGCCGGCTGGCGCTCCCGCGCAAAAGGTTCCCGATGGCGATGCGCAGAGTCTGGCATGCCTCGACGTAGTAATAGCTGGTGAGGTCGGAGTCGGTAAGAACGAAAACGCCGGGGCCGACGGGAGCGTGATCGGCTTCGCTGAGTTTCACGGGAGCACAAGTGAGCAAGCGGCGAAGCTGCATTTCGAGTAGAGAAAGCCGCGAGGACAGGCCGGGGTCGCCAGAACGGCCGCGAACACTTGGTCCACCAGGCTCGCCAATCGGTTCGACGGGAAGCGAGGGAATGGCACGACTCTCAACGTTTCGCGAGCGGGTGGGCGCGGCGGGTTCGTCGAAAACTCTCGAGGGCAGGCCCTTCGTTGGAGCTACCGATTCCGTGGCACGGGAAGCGGAGGCCGTTGCGGGGCCTTTCGGGGCTTCGCCCTTGCGGCGGTTGCGGCCGCCTCGGCGGCCACGGCGGCGGCGCTTTTTGTCAGGAGTGTCGGCGGATTCCGCAGGTGCCGCGGAAACCTCGACGGATTCCGTGTCGGTCGTAACGGGAGTAGCAGAAGATGGTGACGCGGCGGAAGCTTCTTCCTTCGAAGGAGCAGGCTCCGACTCGACTAAGGACGGCGTCAACATAAAATCGCCTGAGGTGTGAACGGGATCCACAGCGGAAACTTCGGCGCCAAGCCTGACCGCAGCTTCTTGCGCCTTGGTCTTCCAATCGGCGCGGCGAAAGCGTTCCGCGGCGGCGAGATACCATTTGGCAGCTTCGGGATTTTGACCGGCAGTTTCGAAGTAACGAGCCAACTCGAACGCGACCATAGCATCGCGGGTTTTTTCGTACAAATTCGAAAGTTGTCCGACGGGGTCCTTGCCGGTGCGGGCCCGACGAATCCGGGCGGTGATCTGTTTCCAGTCAGCCATGTCTTGGGATGCATTGTAGCAGTGGAACGGCGCTACAGCCAGAGGAGGAGGTAAGTTCAGGACAAAAGATTTTTGCGCACAGGGAGGATTCTTTGTTGACGGCGGGAAACGCTGTGAGTATTCTTCGGATAGCCCTCTTGGAGGCTTCAATGGCGCGGTCCCGCGAAATTGTTGCTGCAATCTTGACATCTTGTCTGTTGATGAGTCCGGCGTGGGGAGCCTCCGCGGACGCGTTGGGGACCGTTGTGTCTTCGAGCGGCGCAAGTGTGAGCGGAACAGTGGCCCCGGTGGGCACGACGGTTTTTGCCGGCGACAATCTAAGCACGGCGGACGCGGGCAGCGTGCAATTGCGCACGAAAGACGCGCGGCTGATGCTTGGGGCATCTTCGGCGGCCACCGTGAATGAAGATGGCGGGATCCCGGGAGCGACACTCCTGCGGGGATCGGCAACGTTTTCAACGGCAAGCTCCAAGGCTTTTTCGTTGAACGCCGCAACGGCGGTAATCCGGCCGAAATCCGATGAACCTACGATCGGACAAGTAACGATCTTGAGCGCGAAACAATTGCTGGTGAAGTGCACGCGCGGCGAACTGACGGTAACGGTAGGCGATGATTCGCGAGTGATCGCGGAAGGCAGTGCCTACCGTATAGTGCTCGATCCGGCCGAGAGTAAAGAAGCGCAAGACCAGCCGCCGCCGCAGGGTGCAGGCGCGAAAGGATCCGGCCACCCGCCCATCATGGCAGCGAAAAGCAAGTTCGTGTGGTACGCGGTTGGGGCAGTGACCATTGTGACTATCTTGGCGCTCCAGGAAGCACTGGAAAGTCCCGACCGCCCGTAATTCTTATCGCCGTGCTGTTCAAACTGTCGCGATAATTTCCATTTCAATCAGAGCATCCTTGGGCAGGCGCGCTACCTCGACGGTCGATCGTGCGGGCGGAGCAGCGGAAAAATAACGCGCATATACTTCGTTCATAGCCGCGAAGTCGCTCATGTTCTTCAGGAATACGGTGGTCTTGATGACGTGGCTGAGTTTGCTGCCGGCTGCTTCAACGATCCCTTTTACATTTTCCAAAGTGCGTTCCGTCTGCTGGGCGATATCTCCAGCGACAAATTCGTTGGTCTTGGGATCGATAGAAACTTGTCCCGAGACGAACAACAGTCCATTCACTTTGATGGCTTGTGAATAAGGCCCGATGGGTTTTGGGCCGCGATCCGTCAGAACAATTTCTCTCATGGCATGGTCTCCTTGGAATTTATAGCGATGGAAGCGGAAGCATCTTCGTAGCGCGAACGAAAGTCATCCGGAACGCCAGGACGTTTCATCCACATTCGGACAAACTCGGCGATATTTTGGTGCGTTTCCTCTTCGAACGCCGAGATGAAATCGTTTAGATTGAAGCCGCGCCCCTGACGAGCCGAAAGCATGTGATTGATCGCGCGCCGGAACGACTCCCGGCCGAAACGGTCCTGAAGCGCGTAGAAAAAGAGGAAGCTCTTTGCGCGCAGAACGGTTTCATCTTCCGGTTTGCGCGCCACGCCGCTCCTGGGAATCATACGCAAAGCCCGGCGGATTGTCTCTGTACGAGCGGCTGGGCCGTCGATGGCCTCTTGGCCCAAAGCGGAGGCGAAAGCAGGGAGCGCCGAAAGAGGCGGTTGCTGTTCATAGAAGCCGGGGTTCTGGCCGTAGCCAAGCCAGCTTGCGGCAAGCGCCGGAGCAGCGGCGGCGAGCTTGGGCGCTCCACCGTTGAAATCAAGGAGCAAGGTGTCGAGCGAAGCGAGTTGCGAGGAGATGGAGTTAGGCTCCGCATTCAAGAGACTGGCGTAAGAAGATTCCGTCGAGGAGAAGCAACCGGCGATCACGGGGCATTCCACGACCCAAAAAGGCTGCGGTTTCTGGCTGCGGGGACCAAAGGCCGCATCGTAAGCCTGTATAGCGCGGACCACGGCGTCCGCCGAATCATGCAAACGCGCGGAATCCTGTTGGGCGCGAGTCCAGAGAAAAACGTTGCTGCCAGAGCCGCTGTCCAGACGCGTTTCTTTGTATCGTCCCGCGACGACGAATGGATAGCGATCCTCAGGATGTTGCACGGATTGCACAACGATTTCGCCGCGACCGCGTGACGTCTTCGCAGAGGCGCCACTGGTGTGAACAAGAAAGCCGTCGGGCACGCGCACCTGCAAGCGCCATTGATTGGGAGGGACCCCGCCGGTGGCAAACAAGCCCTCCGATGGGAGAAGCTCCGGCGCCCAGCCTTCCGAGGGCAAGAAAAAAGCATCAGGGGAAAAACTGAAGCCAGGTTGGCCCTCAGCAGGTGTTTGGAGTTCGGCAGAGAGATGAAGCGTGTGGCGTTCGGAAACCTTCCATGGTTGAGGAAGTGTTACGAGAGTATGGCGTGGAGACAAAGGCGAATTTTGCTCGGCGAGTGCGGCACCATCCCACGTGATCTGCTTGGCTGCGACGTGAAAGCTCCGGCGGCTTGGGAGGCGCAACTCGAGGGCGGCAAGCGGTCGAATTCCCGTGTTGCGCAGCTGGTATTCGGAGTCGATGTGAATCCTTGGATCCGGCCCAGGCGAAAACTGGACACGGATTTCTTGACTCTCGATGGAATAGCCCGGTCCGAGCGCGACCGCGCACGAGGAGACCCAAAAACCAGCCGCGGCGAGAAAGAGACAAAAAAACGGGCGGGGATGCGAGCGTGGCAGCAAAGCGACTCGATTGTAGCGGGTGAAATCGGAAGAAGCAAAAGAGATGAGTGCGGTTCCGATGCGGCGAAGTACGGCCTGACTTAGTGCGGCTTGCGGCCTCGTACGCGGACGAAAGAGGTGTCCTTGTGATTGCGGGCGCTCTCGCGGGCGCGGATTTCTTTTTCCGCCTCTGCGTCGGTCATTCCGGCGTTGATGCGCTCGATGATTTGGCGTTCCGTGAGACCCGTATTCTTCAAACGCGAAATTTCCGCGCTGGCCATGACGGGCTGACCGGCCAGATGGCGGTGCAAAACAAGTTGCACCGTTGAGTCCGAAAGACCGATAAGTTTCAGGGTGACGGCGTCGATGCTGATGGAGTCGAGCTGATCGGCGCGGGCAATCTCGAGAATTTGAGGCTCCGTGAATCCTGCGCCAGCCAGGTTGGAAGCGGATTCGGCGCCGGTAAAGAGATGCTTGCGGACGTGCGCATTGCTGACCAGCTCGACGCAAGTGTCGTCGCTGATGCCGGCGTGCTTCAGCTTAACAACTTGGGCGATTTCCGGGTCCGAGACATTCAAGCCCTTTAGCTGCTCGATATCGCTGGACCACATGCCCGCTTGATCCAGCGGACGATAGTCCGTCAGAGGATGCTGATGGCAGCCTGCGGCCGCGAGGACGCACACACCGAGAAGCAATCGTGGATGCCGCATATCTCCATTGTAGGCGGCGGGAAGCGGGAAACGGCGGCGTGTGCTTGGGTGATACCCGGCTGAAAGGACAGGTGCGAAAAACGGGAAATCAGATCTGGTAAACGCGTTCGACCCCGAAAACGCCGGAAACTTTCCGGATGTTGGCGAGAATGGTTTCGAGCTGGCGGCGGTCGACAATTTCGAGGCTGGCTTCGATGCGGGCATTCTGCCGGTCAGGGCGGCTCTCGAGATTGCGAATGTTGGAGCCCGCGCCGCTGATAACGGTCGTGATCTCCGCCAGGAGGCCGGCGCGGTCCTTGGCGCGGATGGAAAGCTGCACCGGAAACGTGGCAGCGCTCTCCCCTCCCCATTCGACGGCGATGCGACGTTCCGTCTGGTACATGAGATTTTGTACGTTGGGACAAGCGCGAGTGTGCACGGCGACTCCGCGGCCGCGTGTGATGTAGCCCACAATGTCATCCCCAGGGATGGGATTGCAGCATTTGGCGCGGTAAACCAGCAGATCGTCGTGGCCCTTGACGATGAGCGGCGCTTCGCCGAAACCGAGCATGCGCTTGACGGTCTTGACTAGCGTCGGCTTGGATTCTTCGGCCTCCGTCTCCGCGGGCTTCTCCGGCTCACCCAGCAGGCGCGAGAGAACTTGCCGCGCCGAATACTTGCCAAACCCGACGGCGGCGTAGACATCTTCCTGCTTCGAAAGTCCGTAGTCGGCGAGCAGCTTGTCCCATTCAGCATCGGGAATTTTTTTCAGACCGCGGCCGAAGTGCCGGGACTCTTTCTCGAGAAGCTTCTTCCCCATTTCGGTGGCTTCTTCGCGCTCGTGCAGGTTGATCCATTGGCGGATCTTGCTGCGCGCATGCGAGGACTTGACGAAGCTGAGCCAATCCCGGCTGGGCGTGTGGCCTTTGTTGGTGAGAATTTCGACCACGTCGCCGCTGACAATTTCGTGGCGCAACGAAACCATTTGGCCGTTTACTTTTGCCCCCACGCATTGATGGCCGACCTCGGTGTGCACGGAATAGGCGAAGTCAACCGGCGTTGCGCCGCGCGGCATTTCGAGAACGCGGCCTTTCGGCGTGAAGGCGTAGACCTCAACCGGCGCCAAATCTACCTTCAACGTGGACAGAAATTCGCTGGGCTCCTGCAGCTCTTGCGACCACTCGATGAGCTGGCGCATCCACGCGATGCGCTGGTCGTCGTCTCCGGACGCTGGTTTGCCTCCCTTGTATTTCCAGTGGGCGGCAACGCCTTCTTCGGCGATGCGGTGCATATCCTGCGTGCGAATCTGCACCTCAAAAGGCTGGCCGCCATGCAGAACCGTGGTGTGGAGCGATTGGTAGAGATTAGGCCGCGGCATAGCGATGTAGTCTTTGAAGCGGCCCGGAACGGGGCGCCAGATGTGGTGCATCACGCCGAGCGCCGCGTAACAGTTTCGTTCCGTGTCCGTGATGACGCGGACGGCGAGCAAGTCATACACCTGTTCGAGACTGCTCTGCTGGCGAAGGATTTTGCCGTGCAACGAGTAGAGGCCTTTGACGCGCGCTTCCAGTTCGGCGGGGATGCCGCTCTCCACAAGCTTTGAGCGGATAGTGCTCTGGACTTCCTCCAGGAATCTCTGATACACGGGAGTTTTTTCCGTGACCTCTTTCTGCAAGGCGAGAAACGCCTCCGGCTCGAGGAAGCGGAAAGATAGGTCTTCGAGTTCGCCGCGGATCACGCCCATGCCGAGGCGATGCGCGATCGGCGCATAAATATCAAGCGTTTCCCGCGCGATTCGTTGCTGCTTTTCACTCGAAAGATACTCCAGTGTGCGCATGTTGTGCAGGCGGTCGGCCAGCTTGACCATGACGACGCGAACGTCGTTGACCATGGCCAGCAGCATTTTCCTGACATTTTCCGCCTGACGCGTTTCGGGCGCCGTCATGTTAAGCCGGCTGATTTTGGTGACGCCCTCGACCAGATGCGCGACATCCGGACCGAATCGCTCTTCTATGCGGGCGACGGGGTACTCCGTGTCCTCGATAGCGTCGTGCAGGAGCGCGGCAGTGAGCGTGGTGGCATCCATGCGCATGTCAGCCAGGATGTGGGCGACCTCCAGAAGGTGGGAGATATAGGGATCGCCGGAGCTTCGGAACTGGTCGCGGTGGCGCTCGGAGGCTATTTCATAGGCGCGGCGGACAACCCAGGGGTCTTCGGAAGGACGGTTTTTGCGGAGTTTTTCTAGGAGCTCTTCAAATCGGGATTCGAGCTGCCGGATAGCGCGGTCGCGCTGGAAGCTCAACGGGACATTGCTGGGAGACGGCATATTCAAGTATACGTCAGAAAAGAGCAGCGCGCGAGAGGGCGCGGGGGCCGCCCGGAGCAGCCTACGGGGAAACAAAAAGGACGCCGAAAAAGGCGTCCTTTCGTTAGAAAATCGATTTACTAGAGCCGACTTAGCGAGTCCACTCAGGAGATTTGCTGTTGCTGCTGGTCCAGACGCTTCTGCTTGATCTCCTTAATTTTGTCGAGCAGGTCGTCGGCTTGCTTCTGCAGGGAAGCGCGCTCGTCCGCGCTGTCCACCATGTCTGCCTTGCGGCGATAGAGCAAGCCGAGGTAGGCCATGGCGTCATCGTAGTCCGGCCTATACGAGATTGCCTTTTGCAGGTCGGCGATGCCCTCATCCACGAGTGAACCGTACTTGGCCACGTAGTCCGTGCGGACGGCAGGAGGAAGGGGTTGATCGTCCTTGACCTGCTTCTTGATGTTGTTCTTGTTGTAGTCCAGGCGCATTTCGCCGTTGGCCCGGAATGCCAGCGTCCAGTCGATCACTCCGATCCAATAATAGGGCTCCGGATCGTCTGGCTTAATCTGAATGTGCCGCTGGTGGTAGGACTTGGATTCCTGGAAGCCTTTTTCGTCGTAGGGCTGGCCCGCCATCTGAAAGAGCAAGGAACCGATGCCGTCGATCGCGCTTAGATTGTTCGGGTCGGCATCGAGAATTTCCTTGAAGACTTTGATGGCCTGTTCGCCGCGCGCTTTATTTTCGGGCGAAGGCGCGCCGGGGATGTACAGACTGGCGTAGGCCGTGGCCAGATAGAGGTGCGCCGTCGTCAAGGTTGGATCGAGTTCGGTGGCGCGCTTGAAATCCTCAATAGCATCATCCGACTTACCGGCCTTGAAGGCAGTGACGCCCTTGTTCAGGAGATCGCGGGCTTTGAGCTTATTGCAGCCCGAAACGCCAACGGTAAAAATGAACAGCGCTGCCAGAACAGAGGTCCGGCGAGCCATACGAGCTGATGCATAAGTCATCGAAGCATCCATCCCAGCTAGGATTCAGATCCGCCCTGCGAGGGGCCAATCTACACTATTTAGCGAGCGATTTCGAGTTCCGGCGTCATCAGGCCCACCGTCGTGATTCCCGAACCGCGCATCAGGTCGATGGCCCGGGCGATCTCGCCAAACTCGAGAGCACTGTCCCCACGAACAAAAGCAACCCGGCTCGGGCGCATCCTGAAAATATCCGTGAGCCGGCCCTGCAGATCATTCCATTGCACCGGATCCTGGTTGATGCGCAACGTGCCGTCCCCCAAAACTTGCACGACAATTACACTTGGCGGCGTCTTGGGCCCGGTTTCTGCCGGCTGCGGCAAATCCGCAGGGAGACCATACTGCATCTGCGGCCAAACCGCCATGAAGATGATCAAAAGCACCAGCAGAATATCGATCAGCGGAACGACGTTCATTTCCGAGACCGGACCGCGCTTTGCACCACCCAGCAAAATGCCCATAATCCACCTCGCCTCATTCAAGTTACCCCGCGAGGAGGACTCTCACACCCTGCTCCAGCCGGAATGCGTCCGCCGTGAAAAAGAAATCCTTGCTGCTTACTGCCCGGCCTCGAGCTTGGCCGTAATCAAGCCGACTCTGTCGATGCCCGCGCCGCGCATGATGTCGATAGCCCGGGCCACTTCCGCGAACAGTACATCGTTATCGCCCTTTACGAAAGCGATTTTCTCGGCGCGCTCTTTGAAGATCGTTTCGAGCCGGGGTCCCATGCCTTCCCAAGTTGTATCTTCGTTGTTGATCTTCAACTTGTTGTTGGCGAGTACCTGGACCACCACGGTCTTGTTCTCCAGTTCGATGTCTTGCTTTTGATTCGGATTGGGTTGTGGCACAAGAGCATCCAGCCCGTGCGGCGTGAGCGGAGTGATGACCATGAAAATGATGAGCAGCACCAGCAAAATGTCGATCAGCGGAACGACGTTCATTTCCGCCATCGCACCGCCTTTATTTTCTCCAACAGACATTCCCATTGCGAATCTCCTATCAGCCTGCGTTTCGAGTGCTTTTCAGGCCATCAAGCCGCGCCAGGTGGGAGCCGGCGCGGCCTATCTGACTCAGCAAACGAATGGTGCGAACACTAACGCACACCTGCCCACCACTACCCAAACGGCTTAGTCTGCCGCTGGAGCGGAACCGCTGGGCGGCGGAGGCGGCGTCCTGCGTTCTTGTTGATTCTGCTCGGTCAACAGCCCCAGTTGATCGACGCCGGCGGAGCGGATTTCGTCCACCACTGCCACAACGTCGCCATACTTGGCCCGAGCATCGCTCTTAACATAGACAGTCTTATCGAGACGGGCGGACAACATGTCTTTTATCTGTCCGGTGATATCTTCCTTAGTGATCTTCGTGTTCTTAAGGTAGATCGTTCCATCTCGAGTGACCGCTACGATAATCGCGTCGTCCTTATCAGCGTCCTGCATTTCCTTGGCGTTGTTGACCCTGGCCATATCCACTGGCAGGCTCTTCTGCAACATAGGAGTGACCACCATGAAGATGATCAGCAGCACGAGCATGATGTCCGCCATCGGGATGACGTTCGGCGCCGCCATCTGCGCACCGACTTTTGGTTTGTACCCCATGGTTTACCTTATTTCTTTGCGCCGCGACGCAAGATGAAGTAGTTGATCAGCTCCATCGAGGAGTTGTCCATCTCCACGTCGAACGCTTCGACTTTGTTCGTGAAATAGTTGTACGCCCACACGGCAGGGACAGCCACCAAAAGACCGAGCGCCGTGGTGACGAGAGCTTCCGCGATACCGCCGGCGACGGCCGACAGACCGGTTGCTTTGCTCGTTTCAATTCCCTTAAACGCGTTCAAGATGCCGACGACCGTCCCGAACAGTCCGACGAATGGAGCCGTCGAGCCGATGGTGGCCAGCGCCGAGAGGCCGCGCTTCATTTCCGCGTGCACGATGGCCACGGAGCGCTCGAGACCGCGCTTGGCCGCTTCGATCACGTCGGAGTCGGTAACTTGTTGCGAAGCGGATTGGAACTCGGAAAGGCCCGTCGCCACCACTTTGGCGATGTGGCTCTTCTTGTTCCGCTCGGCGATCGCAATCGCTTCGTCCAGCTTGCCTTCCTTGAGCGCGCCGGCAACCTGCTGCACGAATACGCGGGACTGCTTGCGAGCCGCGCTGTACATCAGGGCGCGGTCAATCATCACGCCGAAAGAATAAATGGAAAGAATGAAAAGGATCGCAACCACGATCCTGGGAAGGGTGCTCATCGATGACCACATGCTCCGCAGATCCCAGGAGGTCGCCTGGGATTGCAGGAACAGGGCCGCATTCACAAACAGGGTCGCTACCATTCGTTTTGCTCCTTAGTTCTGATGGCCCCGGGTCTCCCGGGGCCAACGCGAGAGTTTGCCAAGCATTTGCCGCCCGGACCAGCGCGCCTGTCCCACGACCGGCACGCCAGACCGACTTACTGGTTCAGAGAGAAAATGACGTCGATCGTGGTGTCCACTTCGACCGGTTCGCCATTCAAAAGTGTCGGCCGGTACTTCCACTGACGCACCGCGTCGAGCGCGGATTGTACCAGCAGTGGATGCCCGGACAAGACTTCGAGTTGCTGCACCGAGCCATTCTTGCCGATAATCGCGTGCAGGCGCACTGTTCCAGAGATGCGCGTCTGCCGCGCGAGCGGCGGATACACAGGCTGGACTCGGTTAATCAGCATGGCCGCAGTTACGTTGCCGCCCTGCCGGATGCGCGTTTGCGTCGGCTTTGGTGGTGGTGGCGCTCCGCCCATTCCGCCGATGACGCCGCCAATCACGCCGCCCATCGAACCGCCAGGCACGCCGCCCGGCACGCCGCCTTGTACACCGGCATCCATCTCAGGCGCGTCTTCCTTAATAATCTTTACATCCTTCGGAATCGCTTTCGGCTGCACGAGTTTGCCCGCATCCATCAAATGGACTTGTGGCTTCACGTGCACAACCGCTGCAGGAGGCGGGGGAGGTGGGGGAGGGGGAGGTGGCGGAGGAGCGGTGAGCATCGTCGCCATCATCGTCTTCGGCAGCGCTTCCGTGTAAATCAGCGGAATGAGGATCAGCACTGTGAGGATAACGGCCTGAATCAGCAGGGACAGTACAACCGTCCACGGCTTATTCGTCCGTTTCGTCGTACCTGAAAGCACCATATCTTCAAACATGAATCCTACCTCCTCCCCGAAGGAGCAAGACGCCCCGTGACGCCTTCACTTCCGCGGGTTTTGTTTCCGGCTGCGGGTCCGGTGCCAACTGCAACGTTTTGTTGGCCGCGCCAGCGATTCCAGGCGACCACCAGCGGTGCAGCGATACCAAAACTGGAGTACGTTCCTACCACAATCCCCACCACCAGGGCAAAGGAGAATGCACGAAGCACCTGGCCGCCCATCAGGAACAGCACGAGCACGGTAAGGAAAGTCAATCCGCTTGTCAGTATCGTTCGGGACAGTGTCTGATTTATCGATTTGTTCACGACATCCGGAAACGGCTCGCGGCGCAGCAATCGATTGTTCTCCCGAATGCGGTCGAAGATGACGATAGTATCGTTCATCGAATAGCCAACCAGTGTCAGAAGCGCCGCGATGACCGTCATTGATATCTCGAAATGCAGCAGCGAGAAAAAGCCCAGCGTGATCAAAACATCGTGAAACACGGCAAGGACGGCGGCTGCCCCGTAAACCAACTGGAATCGGAAGGCAATATATACCAGCATGCCTCCTAAAGCATAGAGGGTAACGTAGATTGCCTGGCGGCGAAGCTCGCCGCCGACTTTGGGCCCGACGATCTCCGCACCGCCCATCGCGAAGGATCCCAGCGCATAGTTATTTTTCAACGACGAAAGAACGGCCGGAGTCACGCCATCCACTTTCGAAAGATCGTCGAAGTTCGTAAGCACGCCTCGGCTCGTCGTGTCGCGATACGCCAGAATTTTTCTTGCCAGCTGCTGATAGCGGTCGCCGGCGTTCGTCGCCAGCAGCAGCGGATCTTTCTCCGTCAGGAACTTGCTCAATGTGGAAGGAGTAGCGGCGTTGAAATCGGCCTTCGAAGAGTCGGCGGCCCCGTAGATCTTATTCAGCGCGTTGATCACCTGCAGCTTGCTGGCGTCCCCGGCTTCGTCGCCCTGATTCTTCTGTTCGACAAAGATAAGCACTTCGTTCGAGTTGGGGTTGGCGATGTCGCTTATGGATTGGATTTCTGCGTTGGGGAGGCCCTGCGCCGTCAAACCCGAGCGAAGCTTGTCGATGTTGGGAGGTTGGGCGAAGCGCACGTCTACGTTCGTGCCGCCCTTGAAATCGATGCTGTACTTGAGCCCGCCATGCATGAAGATCGAGGTCCAACCAGCAATCAGCAAAATGCCGCTAAGGGCAAAGAAATACTTGGCTTTGCCCATCCAGTCTATGTTGGGCTCTTTGAATAACTCGATCATGCGGGTTGTACTTCCCTTCTTTAGACTCCAGCGTCGATGGGTTTGTTCCCACAGCCTCCCTGCCTAACATGGGGGCCTGCGCCGGAGTTAGCTACCACTCCATCGTTCTGTTTCTACAAATCTTTGGCCCTATGCGTCCTAGTACCGCCGAGCACCCGCTCTAGATGCTCAGCTCGCCCTGGCGGTCCATCTTCGCCAGGTGATACTGGAAAATCGTCTTGGACACGTAGATGGCTGTGAACACGTTGGCGATCAAGACCGATCGTCAAGGTAATGGCGAAACCCTTGATAGGACCGGTTCCGAAAAGGAACAAGAAGAAGGCGGACACGACCGTTGTGACGTGGGTATCAATAATGGTCAGAAACGCCTTATCGAAGCCTGCTTGCACGGCCGACGGAGCGGACTTGCCATTACGCAATTCTTCTCGGATTCGCTCGAACACCAGGACGTTGGAATCGACGCCCATACCAATGGTGAGAATCACGCCCGCGATGCCCGGCAGCGTGAGCACCGCGCCAAAGAAGGCCAGCGCCGCCAGCAAGATCACCAAGTTCAGGATCAACGCCAGGACCGCGTTCCCACCGGACAGCCGGTAGTAGAACAGCATGAAAATCATCACGACCAACAGGCTCAACACCGACGCTTGCACGCCGTGGCGGATAGAATCCGCTCCCAGAGACGGCCCGACCGTTCGTTCCTCAAGGTATTTAATCGAGGCGGGAAGCGCACCTGCGCGTAATACTAGAGCCAGATCGTGGGCAGTATCCTGGCTGAAATTGCCTTCGATCAGCCCGGAATCATCGATGCGAGCATTGATCACCGGGGCCGATCTGGACGCGATGGTCAAGCATGACGGCCATCTGCCGGCCGATATTCTGCTGCGTGAAAGGGCCAAAGCGGCGGGCCGCCTCGGCAGAGAGCGTAAAGTCCACGACCCATTGGCCGGGGTTGTTCGTGTTGCGATTTTCCGTGGCGCTACGAAGATCGCGCCCGGTGACGACGGCTGCGCGCGTCAACACGTACCAGGCTTCGCCTTCCGGCACCGCGCCAGTAGCGGTGCGGCCTTCCGGGCGGCCTGGAACAAGCTCCGTCCCTGGAGGCAAAACGCCGCCGTGACGGCTCAAAGCCTCCGTCTCCGAAGTGTAAACGGCAGGATCCTCGACCAGTCGCAGCTCAAGTTGGCCGCCTGCTTTAATGACCTCTTTAGCGCGTGCGGGATCGCCCTCGCCAGGCAGCTGCACAAGAATTTCGTTGGTATTCTGCCCGCCCCGCGGCTGAATCGTCGGCTCGGTCAGACCCAGCGCATTGATACGCCGTTCGATCGTTTCGAGCGATTGCGTCATCGTCGTCTCTCGAATTTGCGCCTGCGCGCCCGGCCGCAAAGTCAGCGTATAACCAACGGGATCGCCCGCCGCCGGCGCCATGTCCCAAAAGTTCGTGAATTGCGCGTTCACGTAATCGCGAAACTCCGAAAGCCCCGCCGAATCCACGTTGCGCACCAGGATGTGCGTGTCGTCCACACGGCGCACTTCATCGTAGTGAATGTTTTTGCTCCGTAGCCACGTGGTGATGCGATCGACCATCTGGTCGGTCTCTTGCGCAATGGCTTCCTGCGTCTGCACCTGCAGGACGAGATGCGTGCCGCCCTGCAGATCGAGGCCGAGTTTGATCTGGTGAGAGAAATTATCCTTCAGCTGCGCCACCGACGTGGGAAACACGGGCAACCCCACGAGGCCATAGATGCAGGCGAGAATGACGAGAACGATGAAAACGACTTTCCACTTCAGATTGGGGTTCATGGTCAGAGAGTTGAGCGCACGCTCTGGCCGCGGGTGGGTTTATTTCGCATCTTCCGATGCCTCCACCTGCGCAATCGCCGAGCGCGCGATGCGGATTTTTACCTGGTCGGCGATTTTCAGAATAACCGTATCGCCGTCAATTGCATTGATGGTGCCGTAGATGCCGCTGTTCGTGACGATTTTGTCGCCGGCTTTCAACGCCGCAATCATCGCCTTCATCTTTTTGCGCTGCCGCTGCTGCGGCAGTATGAGCATCACGTAGAAGATGGCCATCACTACGACCATCATTACGAGAGGATTGCCAAGGAGACTCGCCGGTCCCGAAGCCTGGAAGAAAATCGCCGCCATAATCGTCAAGAGCTGCATCGTTCCTTTCGCCCATTACAGGCCGGCCCATCATCATCAGAGATAGAATCAGCCCAGCGGGTTCCACTTCCCCGCTCTCACTGCCCGCCGGATTCTCTGCTCGTGTTGCCGCGCAGGTCAGCCGCGGTGCAAACCGGGCCGCACTTGAAGAATCTCGGACGCTATTCCGGTCCAACGTTCAGGCCGGGCCCACAGCATAGCGTGCGTGCATCTCAGATGAGAAATTCGCTAGGTTCCCAAACTCGATAGCCTCGCGGATTTGTCTCATTAAGTCAAGGTAAAAGTGGACATTGTGGTGGGTCGCCAGGATCGCCGCGGTCAGTTCTCCGGCAGCGAAAAGATGACGAAGATACGCGCGCGTATACCGCCGGCAAACGGAGCAAGTGCACTTCGGATCGAGCGGGCGCTGGTCTGCGGCGTAACGCGCGTTCTTGATGAGCACGCGGCCTTCGCTGGTGTAAAGGCATGCGTGCCGCGCCGCGCGCGTTGGCAGCACGCAATCCATCATGTCGATGCCCAGCGCGACGTAATCCGCGATTTGCTCCGGCTTTCCAACGCCCATCAAATAGCGCGGACGATCGCCCGGCAAGAGCGCTGTTACTTCTCCCGTCATTTCACAGGTCACTGCGTGCGGTTCGCCGACGGCCAGTCCTCCGACGGCGTATCCGGGAAAATCAAACGCAAGAAGTTGCTGCGCGCTCGCTCGCCGCAGATCAGCAAACGTCGCGCCTTGCACAATCCCAAATTGCCATTGCGCAAGTTCGCCGTTGCGGCTCGCTTGCTCCAGAAAATATTTCCGCGCACGCCCAGCCCACGCCGTCGTGCGTGCAACTGCGGCTTCCGCTTTGTCGCGCGGCGCCGGCGTCTCGATGCACTCATCCAGCACCATCGCAATGTCCGATCCGAGCGCCAGCTGAATCTCCGCCGCTTTTTCCGGCGTCAGCATGTGCTCCGACCCATCCAGATGCGAACGAAACCGCACGCCTTCGTCCGTAACTTTGCGCAACTCGGAAAGACTAAACACCTGAAAGCCGCCCGAATCCGTCAGAATCGCGCGCGGCCACGACATGAACTTGTGCAGCCCGCCGAGTTTGCGCACCGCTTCATGCCCAGGCCGCAAATACAAGTGATAGGTATTGGAGAGGATGATCTCAGCGCCCAGTTCTTCGAGCGCTTCATTCCGCAAGCCCTTGACGCTCGCCTGCGTTCCCACCGGCATAAAGAACGGCGTCTGCACCGCGCCGTGCGGCGTATGCAAAACGCCGCGCCGCGCCCCCGTCGGGTCAGTTTTCTTTACCTCAAACGAAAAACTCACCCTGCCAGTGTATCAGGAGAAGATGAACGCCCATCCCACACGGCAAATCACGAAAGCTGCCCATAGTCCAAACGCAATCGCGAAGGGCTTGCCTCCTTTGAGTTTTTTGGGGCTCGTAGCGGCAAAGCCGATCGCCAAAAGGATCAGCGTCCAGATAGAAAACACGTCAAACGATTTGCAGAGCGCCACCAGCCACTTCGCCGCATCATCCGGCAAAACCGCTGCAATATTCGAAGCGAGCGGGTTCTCCAAATCAATGGTGCTGGGATCTTTCAAATAAAGAATAAGTATCAATAGGGGAGAACTGATGAGGCCCGTTAAAAAGGCGTGTGCGGTGATGGCTATCGAGGTCGTGAAGTTCGTGCTTGCTCCACCCAACAGGGAATAAGCTCCCCACATGACCAGGCCAATAACCAGCAAGCCAAGGATGGGTCCCAGAAACCCGATAGTGTAGGTCACGATTGGCGTAATTTTGGCCCCGCCTTCAATTTGCTGCTGTTTTTGGTCGGCGCTAAGTTGCGAAGCGCGCGGGCTCTTCTCAATCTGCTGGCTCATGAATTCCCGCCAGTTAATCCGCTGGTTGATAACCACACTGACCGCCACACTGAGAATCGTGCTCAGCAACAGGGGGAGCACCCAGCTGGGCTTTCGCACGATATCTTCAAAAGTCTTGCGCGGCGAGAAAAACACCCCAATGATGCGGGCAAAACCGCTCATCTGGGCTTGCGGCTGCTCAGGCGCAGCCGGGGGTACGGCAGTTGTCGTTGCCATCGGAAACTCCTCCACCACGAGGTTGGGAAACGCTCTGCCTACCATTACGCAGGGCGCATCTCAAAGATTTCGATGGCGCCGATTCTAGCCTGAACGAGCAAGAAGTGGGCACTTTAATCGAGGTAATACAGAGGCCGGCAAAACGGGAGACATTTTAAAAGAGGTTTGACACCAGCCCGTCTTTTCGCTAAATGCGTCTTTTGCCCGGGAACGCCGATCTCCAGATCGGCGTTTTTGCTTTTAAGGGTTGTCTCGCGAGCGATCTATATTCCTCGTCCCCAACAGTTCACCCTTTCTCGGTGACGCGGCATGCGAACGCACAGCAAACGCCGCAAGCCCTTTCTCTTCATGCGCTTACTTCACACTTCTCTGGATACCCCGGGGGTGGGCCTAGGTCGGCCCGCGTCCTTTGGGAACGCGCCAGCACTTCCCCCCTAGGCGTGCCGCCACGAACTTCAAGGCGGTGTGAGTGGAAGAAAATCCGACGACTTTCACATCTTTCAATCCCGTTTTGCGGCCGGCGGCGATTACATCGTTTTCGGTGATAGTCTTTTGGCCTTTGGGATAGACGATCCAAAGTGCAGCAGCGCCTTTGAGCGACTTGGCAATTTTTGTGACGGCTGAAAGCGTCTTCAGTGAATCGACGGCGAAGAAAACCGTATCCGAGTCATCGGCAACTTTGTCTTTGGTCATCGAGCCAGCAAGCGATTTCAGTTCGTCGAGAAACTCGGCATGGAAGCTTCCGAACAGAGAGACCTTTGCTTTCGGCTTCAACCCGATTTTCTCGATGCGCGTTTTCGGATGAAGAATTTTCTCGCGCCACTTTTCCGCGGCGGGACCAATCTCGAAAACCGCCAGTCCGTCCGCGGTCTGCAAATGCAGCTCGCCATCTACCGCTTTGACCGACTTGATCGTCGTAAACGGAATCTTCAGCCAGAAGCCGCCTCGGAAAAGAACTTCGCTTGTTTCGAGCAGCGCCTTCCCTGCGGACGCTTGCTTGCCAAATCGGACCGTGCATTTCACTTCGTTCCCCACGGCTCACTCCCCGATGCGCGGCTCTTCGCTAAATTTTTTCGCCAGCGATTTCAAATATGATTCCATTGTGCTCGTCTGGCCAAACACAAATCTCGACATGAACCGGAAAAATGGATTCGTCACATACCCGCGCTCCGTAATCCGCAAAGTCGCACCTTCCGCAGTAGGGGCAATCTCAAACGTCCACGTCCCTCCAAATGGCAGCTTCGGATCAGCGATGCGCGTCACCAATTTCTGCGGCGGCGCCATCTCCATCGTCTCGAATGGAATCTTCCCCGAACTCGTGACCTCCAGATGAACTGGCAATCCTTCGCGGTCCGGCAATCGCTCCACGCTCTTCAATCCTTCTCGCCAGCTCGGCATCGCGTCGACATCCGTAATCGCTTTCCAGATCGCCTCGGGCGGCTGGCGATAGCGCCCGATGCGCGTCGCGACATGGTCCCGCGGCAACAGCGCTCCGATCAGAGTAATGAGAACGATCAGGCCGGCCAAAACCAAGAGCGACCACAAGACAATTTTCATGACCCACCTCGTTGCGAAAACTCGAAAACGCCGCCTCCGGCAACGCTCCCAAAACATCACCTCAAGCCGCGATCGCAAAGGGCTACCTCAATCGGGCAATCGTCCGCGCCTTGGCTTCCTGCGTTTTTCCAACTCTTCCGTCTGTTCCGAAGCGGCCTTCGCCAGCAACGCAAGCCCTGCGAGCCCCGTAGCGAGTTCCTCGGGCGAAAGCCGCGCCAGCATCTTCGTAACCCGCTCCGTGTCGAGCACGGAGCTTGCTTTGCGCACCCGGACGCCGCTCGCCGAAAGCCGCAGCATCAATCGCCGCCCATCTTCCTTATCGCGCTCGCGCGTCACGTAACCTTTGCGCACCAGCTGCTCGATTTGCAGCGACATCGTCGAAGGCGTCACTCCCATGTGCCGCGCTAATTCCAGCAGCATCACCGGCTCGCGCGCGTCCAAATGGTCCAGAATGCTCCCCTGGTGCGCGCTCAAAACCCGCTTTGATTTGGGGTCGCGCACGTGACGCCGGTGACAGGCAAAATAAATTCGCGGATAGAACTCCATCAATTGCTGGACGGCGTCGCTCTGCATGTCCGCCCAAAATAGCCATATTATTTTGATTCGTCAAATCAAAGTATTTTAGGGCTTGAACGCCAGCGATCCCGAAACCTCTTGGCTTGCCAGTTCCCTTTTCGAGTGGAAACAGCCGCCACGACACGCTCTTCGCGAATCCCGCGAAGCCGCTAGAATAGAGGGCTCACTTGTCCCCATGGCTACCGCTGTCACAACTCCTGTCGATTGGAAGCTGATCTGGGCGCAGCGCGGCTTCCGCTTTTTCTTTGTCGCCATGTTCGTTTCGCTCTTCGGCAGCGGCATGAACTTCGTCGGCGTCAGCTGGTACATCATGGCCGCCACGCACTCGACGGTGAAAGTCAGCCTGCAAGTCATCGTCGTCACGCTTCCCGGCCTTTTCGTTCCGTTTCTCGGCGGAGTGCTGATCGACCGCTTTGACCGTCGCTACCTCGGCGTCGTGCTCGACCTGGTCCGCGGCTGCTTCGTGCTCGCCACCGCTTACATCGCGTGGAGCGGCCACCTCCAGCTCTGGCACCTCTACGCCATGACGCTGATCACCGGCATCGGCTCCGCGATGTACTGGGCCACCGTCAACGCCCTCGTCCAGGAAGTGATTCCGCCGAGCCAGTTCACCGGCGCCAATGCCGCCGTGCTCGTCGGCGTGCAAAGCGGCATGCTCATCGCGGGGTCGTTTGTGGGTTTTCTTTACGATCGCACCGGCATCGCCGGGATTCTCATCATTGATGGGCTCACCTACTTCGTCTCCGCGTTTTGCCTCTACAGCGTGCGCAGTGGCTACGTCTCGCCGCGCGACCATCTGAAATATCCGCGCGAGTATTCCGAAGCCACCGAGGCCACCGCCGAAGCGCTCGAGTCCGGCGAAAATCCCGAAGTCGCCGAAGCCGGCCTCTCGCTCGCGGTCTACTCCGATCTGAAGGAAGGCTTTGCCTATCTCAAGCAACAACCGCTCGTGCGTTCGCTCGGCGTTACCCACGCGATCATGATGGCAGGCGTTGTCAGCGGCAACGTGGTCCTCGTCGCTCTCGTCAACGACGTCCTCCATTCTGGCGCGCGCGGCCTCGGCTTTCTCGAAGCCGGCTGGGCCGTCGGCGCCATCACCGGCGGCGTCATCGCTAGCCAGTTGCGCAGCAACGTGCGCATGCCGCTCTACGTCGCCGCGTGCGCCGTCCTCGCCATCGGGCACATGGCCACGCCGTTCGTCGCTTTTCTCGTCGGCGCAGTCGTGATGCAGGCCATCTTCGGACTTTGCCGCGCTGTCGGCGGCGTCACTGCGCAATCTGGCCTGATGTCCATCGTCCCGCGCCACTTCATGGGTCGAACGCAATCCGCCATGGCCATTTTCACCACGTGCGTGCAACTCACCATGAGCATCGCCCTTGGCGTCGTCGCACAGGGCATTAGCCTGGTAGCCGGTTATGCTCTGCTCGCGCTGCTCTATACGGGTGCAACGCTCTCCGCCTCCCGCGCCCGCCAGCTCATGCGTTAATATTTGCGATCGAGAAGCTCGGTCGTTCGGAGACACTTCATGCCCTCCGACTACTGACGAGTCGCGCCTGATCCGCCTGTTTCCTGGATCAAACTTTGGAACACCATTCTATAATCCGTGTGAGGCCAGTATGGAAATCACCGCGATCCAGCCATTCCTGCACTATTGGGGAACCGTTCGCGAGCGCACCATGCGCGTGGCGCGCTGCATTCCGCCCGACAAAATCGACTGGACGTACGCCGACGGAAAATTCACCCTCGGCGACATTCTGCGCCATCTCGCCGTAGCCGAACGCTACATGTGGGCGGAAAACGTGCAAGGCCGCCCCGCTCGCTATACCACTCACGGCAAGGAACTCGCTGACGGCTACGAAAACATAATCGCTTTGGTCGATCGCCTTCACGCCGAATCGATGGAAATCTTCGGCAAGCTCACCGACGAAGACCTTCAGCGCAAATGCAAAACACCCGCCGATGCGCCCATTACCACGTGGAAGTGGCTTCGCCTCATGCCCGAACACGAAATCCACCACCGCGGCCAAATTTATCTTTATCTCGGAATGCTGGGAGTAAAAACGCCGCCGCTCTACGGCCTCACGTCAGAAGAAGTTCGCGCGCGCAACGCGATGAAGTGAGAAGCGCTCGGGGTAGTTTTTCTTTCTGTCTTCGTGCTTGTGCAGCGGTTCCAGGGTTACGCGATCAAGCAGGCTTTGAAGCTGGCTCCGCCGCAGCCGCGGGTGGCGCAACAAAGCCCTGGCCCAGCAGGTCCACCGCGGCTTGATTCAGTTTCGCGCGCATCTGGTAGCGTTCGTTTGCCCGCGTGATATATCTCACCGCGATTTCGACGCCGCCTACGACCGGCTTCACATTGATGGCCGGCGCGGCTGTCAGCGTATGCGCTGCGTCCTGCGAGCGCGCCACTCCCTGCCATTCTTTTTCGGCCTGTTTAGCGGTCTCCGCTGTCGCTTCCAGCACGATCTTCTGGATGGCGTCGACCATCGGGTAGGGATCGCGCCCTGGCGGCAGCACCACTTGCAGTTCATCCCACAACCATTGCCCCGAAGTCGAAAAATTAAAATAGTGTCCTTCAATCGCAAAACTATTTGTAAACGTCACGCGCCGTCCGGTGGGATGCCCCGAATCCGTCCAGTTCCCCGTCTCGAGCAACACGGTATGAAACATTCCGAGCTCAACGACTTCACCGGTGACTCCATTTATTTCTACCCAGTCGCCCAGCCGGATCCCGTTCTTCCCCATCAGCACAAACCATCCCAGGAAGCCGACGATGAAATCCTTCAAAGCCACCGTCAATCCCGCGCCGGCAAGTCCAAGAAAAGTCCCCAGCTGCGTCGGTATTCCCAAAATCACCAGCAAAATCAGCAGCACGGCCAGCACCTGGATCGACACGCGCGTCACGGTTCGCAATGTCTCCACTTGCCGCCGATCCAGCGCCGTCTTTCCCAGCAGCATTTCCAGCCAAGTGTCGAAAAAGACGCCTATCAACAGAATGCCAAGGATAACAATCAAACCAATCAGAGCGCGGTGAATGACCGCTTTCTGATTTCCCGCGACCACTTGAATCCACTTGCCGTAGTTATCGGCAAGTTGTTTCTCGTCGTCGATCCTCTTGTCGAACGACGCCATGGCTTTCTGCTGTTCCGCGCGTCTCTTTGTCGCTTTAACCAGCGCCGCGGAGTCGTCGTGGCTCAGATTCGCGGAACCAGCACCTTTCCCTGATGGTTTGCCAGTATCCGCAGGGCTGCCCGCTTGCGCCGCACCTTTTTTCACCGCATCGATCTGCGCCTCGGCCTGATTGTGTTTTGCCGAAAGCCAAGCCACTTGCGACTCGGCAGCCTGCTTCGCTTGCCACAAAAGAAGTTGCTTCTGATGCATCTCCATCCATTGCTGGAAGCGGTGAATCAATCCGGCTTGGTCTATGGAGGCAGTTATGTTCACCTTCAAAGCATCGGTGGATTCCGAGGAAGCCTTGTGCTCCTGCATCATGGCTTCGATGCGGCTCTTCGGGTCGCCTCCCGCTCGCTCCAGATCCGCCTTCGCATCGTCCACTTCGTCCTGATGCTCTTCCTGATGGGCCGTCGCCAGTATCAGTTGATCATCCAGCGCATCCTTCCTCGCGCCAGTGGCTTTCGCATCATCGGCCGTCAAGCGCGCGACTAAATCATTGTCGGCATCGAGGGCGTCTTCGGCGCTTTTCAGCCGCTCCTGAATCGCTTTTGCCTGGGCGCTCAATGCTGGGGGATGGTCTTCTGCCTCGCGCTCCGCCGCCGCGTAGGCCAGATCCATCTGATGATCCGCAAGCCGCAGCGCTTCCTTGGCAAACGGCTCTTCCTCGGGGCTGTTCGGCATTTTTGCCAGGCGCTGCGCGGTAAGCAAGGGAGATTGGTCTACCAGCGGAGCCTGAGCAGTCGCGCTACCATTTGCCGCGCTGCCTGCGGCAGGTGTTCCGGCAGGCTGCCCCGTGCGCAGCAAGCCAAGGATGCTCCCCACCAGGAGCAGCACCAACACTACCGCGAAAATTTTCTGAACTGGTTTCATGTTTGTCTTACGGCTGGTTTCCTCATCTTAGTACGCTTCTCGTTCGCCACAAAACTCGTTCGTACGTTTTCCGCAGCCTCGTCGTTCGGTATTGCTTCGATGTTCCCAACGCAAACAACTCTTGCCGTGCTTCATAGCCAGAAACTTAGTACCTCGCGGAGTTTGTATTACTACAAACCGCATCTCGAGTCTCTTGCGGGCGCAGGGCCGGCCTCGTAAGCTTTGTTATAGAGGACTCCATGCAGGACTCGCGATTGCCCAGAAGTATTTTCGTCGCGCTTGCGATTCTCGCCGCCATTTACTTTGCGTCGGTTTATGCGCAGTTGCCCTACGTGGTCGCTTCCCATTTTAACGGGCGCGGCGACGCCACCGGCTGGCAAACCAAGACCGTCTTCTTCGCGTTCCTCGTCGGAGCTGTCGCGCTCGCCTCGGTTCCGGTCTTCCGGCTCCCGCGCATCATCTCTTGCCTGCCCGCGGACAAAATCAATCTTCCCAACAAAAATTATTGGCTGGCTCCAGAACAGTCCGCCGCCACCTTCGAATACTTCAGCACCTGGTTTGCCTGGTTCGGCTGCGCGCTGCTCCTGGTCATCCTCTTCACGTTCGACTACGCCGTGCAATCCAATCTTCCTCCCGGCCATCGCCCCAACCCCGCCCGCATGATTTACGTCGTCGCCGGCTTTCTCGCTTTCAGCGCCTTCTGGGTCGTCCGCCTCACCACCCACTTCGCCCGCATCCCCCGCGACACTTCCCCCTAAAACTAAAAGCATGGGTGGTTCACGGCCCTCAGCCGTTGTAGAATCACGCTATGCTGGTAAAAGTCGAAGTCTACAACGACGGTGACTTTTGGTGCGCGCGTGGAATCGGGGAAGATATTTTCACGCAAGGCAAAACTGTCGACGAACTCTACAAGAACATCCGCGAGGTTGTGACTCTTCACTTTGCAGATCGAGTGCCCGCTGCCGACATCGATATCGTCGTGCTTTCCGCACTTCCCGCTTAGCTTCCAAGCATCGGCACGCCCGAATGGAAGAGACCACAATTCTGTATCGACCAGTCGGGGCGAACGAACTTGTCCTCATCGCAAAGTCTGAATATCGCGCCTTCCCACCTCGGCTCCCTGGGCAGCCCATCTTTTATCCGGTACTGAATGAAGAGTACGCAACTCAGATCGCTCGCGATTGGAACGCAAAGAACTCAGAATCGAAAGAAGGATACGTCACACGTTTCGCAGTCAAGACGGAGTACTTGTCACGATTTGAAGTGCGTAAAGCTGGGGGATCGGTTCATCTCGAATACTGGATTCCAGCGGAACAGCTCAGCGAGTTTAATCAGAACATCGTCGGCAAGATTGAGGTCATCTCGGAATTCCACGGAAAATAAAAACGCCCCGATCGCTCGGGGCGTATCGCTTTTCGAATTTCGAGTTTCGATTTTCCCTTCTTTCTACAAGTAATCTCGCGACGGCCCTTCCAAAAACGCTCGCAGCTTCCGCGAACGCGACGGGTGGCGCAGCTTGCGCAACGCCTTCGCCTCGATTTGGCGGATGCGCTCGCGCGTCACGGCAAACGATTGCCCCACTTCTTCGAGCGTATGCTCGCTGCCGTCATCCAGTCCAAACCGCATCTTGATGACTTTTTCTTCGCGCGGCGTCAGCGTCTTCAACACCGAAGACGTCTGTTCCTTCAAATTCAAGTTGATGACCGCGTCCGACGGCGAAACCACGGCCTTGTCTTCGATGAAATCGCCGAGATGCGAATCTTCCTCTTCGCCAATCGGCGTCTCGAGCGAAATCGGCTCTTGCGCAATTTTCAAAATCTTGCGCACCTTGGACACCGGAATGTCCATGCGCTTGGCGATTTCTTCCGAGGTTGGCTCGCGCCCGAGTTCCTGCACCAACTGGCGGCTCGTGCGCACCAGCTTGTTGATCGTCTCGATCATGTGCACCGGAATACGAATCGTGCGCGCCTGGTCCGCAATCGCGCGCGTAATCGCCTGGCGGATCCACCACGTCGCGTACGTCGAAAACTTGTATCCGCGGCGCCACTCAAATTTGTCCACGGCTTTCATCAAGCCGATGTTGCCTTCCTGAATCAAATCCAGGAACTGCAACCCGCGGTTCGTATATTTTTTCGCAATGGAAACAACCAACCGAAGGTTGGCTTCGATCAATTCCTTCTTGGCTTGTTCAGCTTCCGCTTCGCCGCGGTGAATAAACGTCAGCGTGCGCTTCAGTTCGGTGAGGCCGACTTCGCTCGCCTCTTCAATGTCCTTCAGCTCGGTGCGCCGCGTGCGCAACTCTTTACGCGCTTCCGCCGCCACGTCGCCTTTCGCGGCATCCACGCGCCGCTCGAGCCGCCCCGCTTCGCGCTCCAAAGACTGCAAGCGCTCGACCGTCCCGCGCATCTTGTCGATCAACCGCTTTTTCTCGAACGGATTGAAATCAATCCCGCGAATCTCAACGGAAATCTCGACGCGCGTCCGCGCCACCGCCCACTTCGCCTTGATGTATGGCTTTTTCTTCGCCTTCGGGGTGGCGTCGAGCTTCTCCGCTTGCTTCAGCGCCAAGTCGTACAGCTTCGCGATCTTGTCGATGTACTTCAGCGTTTGCTTCGTTTTGTTCGCGATTTTCTCTTCGGTCAGCTCTTCGTCGTCGAACTGCACGATCTCTTTGATGGACCGCGCGCCCTTGCGCAAATCCTCGCCCACCGCAATCAATTCCTTGATCACGATCGGCGAGCGCGTGATCGACTTCATCACCACCAACTGCCCGCGCTCGATGCGCTTCGCAATGGTCACTTCGCCTTCGCGCGTCAACAGCGGCACAGTGCCCATCTCGCGCAAATACATGCGCACGGGATCGTTCGTTTTTTCCAGCGAACCCGGCGTCAAATCCAGATCGCTGCCACCTTCATCCGAATGCGCGTCGTCCTTGACGACCGCATCCCGGTCGCCCGCTTCCGAGGACACTTCGACCGCGCGCGCGGCCTTCGCCGACGCCTGGTCCTCGTAGATCTCAATCCCGTTCCGTTCAAAGGTAGTGAGAAGGTCGTCGATCTCTTCCGAAGAATGCACTTCCGCCGGAAGCGAATCGTTCACTTCGTCGTAAAGCAGGTATCCGCGCTCCTTGCCCACGGCAATGAGCTGCTTTACCGCATCGTATTTTTCTTCAAGCCCTACTGCTGCCACGAATTCCTCCAACTCTTACAGCGCAATCCCAAGGCCGACAGTCTAAGTCGGCCATAAATTTTGTGCAAAGGCGCGGGCAGTCTGCCACGCTGGCGCAGTCAAATCTTCTGCGGTCACCAATAAGAACAGTGGGGAATCCCCCACCAGATCACTCATCTTGATTGTGAAATCCTCTAGGCTGCGCCGCGCCGCCAGATTGCCGTTCGCTCTGTACTTTGCCCGCTGCTCGCTCTCAGAGTACGTTCCCGCGCCTCTAAGTACATCTATATAGATGCACTTAGGTGCGAATGCGTTACTCGCGAAACCCTAGTACGCTACACGCTTAAGTCCGTCCGCGTCAACACTTTAATCAGTGGAAATCTGTGGAAGATGTCTCCCGCTAGTTTCAGGCTATGCGCGAGCTGTCTGTGTAAGATGTTACGGGAACGGGGACGGTTAAGTCTAAATGGCCTCAATTTTCTCACACGCGATAGCTGCCCTCGGAATTGGCGCATGCTTTTACCGTCCCGGTACACCAAAGCGCGTTTGGGTAACTGGGGCGCTTTGCTCGGTCATTCCCGATCTCGACGTTATCGGCTTCAAGTTCGGCGTCCACTACGGCGACTTTGGCTACCCTCGGCGCTGCTTATTGTCGCCGCCTTTTTCACTCGCCGCCGCGTTGCGTCATCGCCCATCTCCCAGACGTAGCCCCCGCACTTCACCCTCTTGGCCTATACTCCGCCCATGTGGCAAAAAACTCTGATCCTCTCTTCCTCTTTGGCTCTCGTGCTTGCCTTCGGCGAAAGTCTGTCCGCCCAAGCCAATCCCGAATGGACGGAGCCCTTCCCGCCGTTTCGCATTGCCGGCAATCTCTACTACGTAGGGAGCAAAGGGCTGGCCTCCTATCTCATCACAACCCCGGAAGGCAACATTCTTATCAACAGCGATCTCGAAGCCAATGTGCCGATGATCTCCGCGAGTATCGAAAAACTCGGATTCCATTTTGCAGACACGAAGATTCTTCTCATTAGCCACGCGCACTGGGATCACAATGCCGGCAGCGCCATGATCATGCAGAGGACCGGTGCCAAGTACATGGTGATGGATGCGGACGTTTCGGTGGTCGAATCCGGCGGCAAAACCGATTTTCAGTACGGCAACACTCCCAGTTCTCTCTACCGGCCCGCCAAAGTCGACCGCATACTTCACGATGGCGACGAAGTGATGCTTGGCGGCACCGTGCTCGTCGCTCACCTCACTCCGGGCCACACCAAAGGCTGCACTACGTGGACGATGAAGGTTACCGATGGCGGCAAAACGTACAATGTGGTGATCGTCGGCAGCCCCAATGTCAATCCTGGCTACAATCTCGTCAGCAACCCTGCCTATCCGCAGATCGCCGAAGATTACGAACGCATGTGGCGCGTCCTGAAGTCATTGCCATGCGATATTTTTCTCGGCGCACATGGCGGCTACTTCGGCCTCGATGAAAAATATCCCCTAAGGAAAGAGGGTGGCGCAAACCCGTTCGTCGATCCCGTTGATTACAAACGGTTTATCGCGCAAAAGGAAGAAGAGTTCCGTACCGAGTTGGCGAGGCAAAAAACCGTCGCAAAATGAACCGCTGAGCGAATAGAGCCTCCCCGGTTCGAGGGACCTCTCTCGCTACCCGTTGTCCTAAATCCCGGTGACAGCTCGTGTTTTACCTGGCCGCCGCCAGCCGCCGCATTAAATCCTGCTTTTTCTCCAGCAGCCCGCGCATTTCGGCTAGGGGGGGATTGGCCTCGATACTCCGCTGCACTTCCGCCAACTCCCGTTCGGCCTTGCGGTGCTGCAAGGCCTCGACGCAACTTTCCGCCTCTTCCCAGGTAGGCTCGCTGGCTTCCTCGAAGAGAATCTCGAAAAGCATCCGGCGGTCCCGCTCTTCGAGATGCGCAGCAACTTCCGTCGCTTGCATCGGCTCGTCGGCCAGGCTCGCCACAATCAAAGCTGCGAAAACTTTCTCCGTCTCGAGGCCATGATAGAGCTGCGCTACCAGCAGCCGTTGCGCGAGCTCGCGACGAAATCCCTCGGCCTCTGCCAGCATGCGAATCAATCGCCGCTCCACAGGCTTCGCCGAGCGGCCCACCAACTCCGGCTGAATCTTCAGCTCGCTGTGCCGCTGGGTGGCCGCTTTGCTCAGCGCCGCGCGCAGCACTGGCTCGTCCAGGTGAAGTTGCTGCGCAATCCGCGTGGCCCACTCCGAGCGAAGAATGGTATTCGGGATTTTTTGAACGTAAGGCAGGAGAAAATTCACCGCGCGCCGCTTTCCTTCTCCAGTCGTCAGATCCATCTTTCGCGCGCGCGCAATCAAGTAGTCCACGTACGGCGGCGCATCTTTCAGCAGCTTCGTGTACTCCTCCGCGCCCTTTTCGCGGATGAACAAATCCGGATCGGCCTTCTTGTCGCCAACTGGAGGCAGCGCCAGCACGCGCACCTCAAAATCCTGCTCCAGCAGCAGCGCCACGGACCGTTCGGCCGCGAGCTGCCCAGCGTTGTCCGGATCGTAGTTGATGATCACGCGCTTCGTAAAGCGGCTCAGCAATTTGATCTGCGGCTCCGCAAGACTTGTCCCGCAACTCGCCACCACGTTGCTGATTCCCGCGCGCGCCACGGCAATCGCATCCATGTAGCCTTCGACAAGCACCGCAAAATCCGAGCGCCGCAGCGCTTCTTTCGCGCGGTCCATGTGATAGAGCACGTTGCTCTTCGAGTAGATCGGCGTTTCGGGCGAGTTCATGTATTTCGGCATCTCGTCGCCCAGCGCGCGGCCGCCAAACGCCACAATTTTTCCCGAGTCATTCGCGATCGGGAACATGATTCGCCGGCGGAACCGGTCGAACAGCCGTCCGCCCTGGTCGCCGCGCGAGATTAATCCGGACTCCACCAGCAATTTCTCTGGATATTTTTGCTTGAGCACGCGCAGCAATGCGTCGCCATCGCTCGGCGCATAGCCAATTCCAAACCGGTCAATCGCCTTGTTGTCGAGCCCGCGGTCCTCGAGATAAGCGCGTGCCGCTTTCCCTTCGAGCGTCCCAGAGATTTGCTTCGTGAAAAATGCCTGCGCTTCGCGGTGCATCTCCACCAGCGCCGACCGCTGCTGATTTTCCTGCCGCTCTTCCGGCGACCGCTCCCGTGGCCGCGGAATCGCGATCCCGCATTTTTCCGCAACGGTCCGCACCGCCTCCGGGAACGGGGACTTCTCCAGGTCCATCACAAAATTAAAAACGTCGCCGCCCTTGCCGCAACCAAAGCAATAAAAAATCTGCTTGATCGGCGACACCGTAAACGAAGGCGTCTTCTCCTGATGAAACGGACAAAGCCCGCTGAAATCTTTGCCGGTTTTTTTCAGGCGCACGTATTCGCCCACCACGCGAACAATGTCCGCCTGCTGTTTTACTCTCTCCGCGAATGATCCCGCTTCCGCCATGTGAGGACAAACGAAACTCGAAAAACGAAATTCGAAAATGCCAGCTAGAGCGTTCGCGCCTCCTTCAGACCTAGTCTTTCTTTCGTCGCCCTAATATAGCCGTTTAGTGTCTGAATGACTCGCTGCGCCAACGCATCGAGGAATATCGCCCAAAACCCTAGGCGACATTCGCCGTAATGGAGACGGCCGCACGCTGTATCTGCGAAGCGAGACCGAATTTTTCCTCGGCCGGGAATTTCCGGGCTATTTGATAGACCTGTTTTCTGAGTTCGCGAGCAAGTTGCCCCACTTTTAGATCGGTGAAGTCTCGAATTTGAGTATCGGTCAAGTTTGAGGCTGTTTCCAATTTCGGATTTCGATTTTCGAATTTCGTCATTTTGTTACGATCGCAATTCTACAACGGTGATTGCTTTGCCGCCGTGCTCTTCGGTCTCGAACGAGGTTCGTTGCACCAGCGGATGGGTCTTCAGAAATTCCCCGAGGCCCTTTCGCAGCGCGCCTGTGCCGTGGCCGTGAATGATGCGCACGCGCGTTTGATTGGCGAGCGCGGCTTCATCGAGATATTTGTCGACGCGCTCCGTCGCTTCTTCCACGCGCATGCCGATCACGTTGATCTCGCCCGAGGCCGCGCCTTCACTGGGCTGCGATGTCACGGTGACACTACCGCGCCCCGCCTGTAGGGGCGGGGCTTGCCCTGCCCGCGCTGCCCCGCCCCGCTGCTCAACGGCGATGATTTCGTCGGCGGCGACTTTCATGCGGAGCGGGCCGGCTTCGATTTCGGCGGAGGAGCCATCAAGCCGCCGGAAAATGACCGGCTTGCTGAAGCCACGCACGCGGATTCTGGCGCCGGGCTGCAACGTTTCCGCTCGAATCGGTTCCTGGCTCGTCGAGGCCGTGCCTAAGTCCGCTTGCGAATCGGAAATGGTTTGCACCAGCGCGGCGTTCAATTCTTCGCGGGCTTCGCTGCGAATGTCCTGGCCTTTGCGCCGAGCGGTTTTTTCGAGCGAGGCGCGCAGCTCGCGTTCTTTTACGGCTTCGATAACGCGCGCCACATTTTCGTCGAAGCGTTTCTGCATCTCGGCAAATTGTGCTTCGAGCTCCTTGATGCGTTTTTGCTGGCGCTCGACCCACTCGGTGCGCAGCTTTTTGCGTTCTTCTTCGAGCGATTTTCGCTCGGACGCCATTTGCTGTTGCATGCGGTCGAGTTCGTCGCGGCTGCGGTGCAAGTACGCAATCAAGTCGGCGGCTTCGCGAGATTCCGGCGTCAGCAGCGAACGCGCCTTCTCGATGATGGACGTCGCGATGCCCAATCGCTGCGCGATGGCGATTCCGCTCGAGCCGCCCGGCACGCCGACCATCAGCCGGTACGTCGGCCGCAAATTCACGTCGTCGAATTCCACTGCTGCATTCACCACGCCTGGTGTCGTCGAGGCGTACGTTTTCAACCGGTCGTGGTGCGTCGTGGCCAGCACAACGCAATTTTTTGCGCGAAATTCGTCGAGCAGCGCGACGGCCAGCGCCGCGCCTTCTTCCGGCGCGGTGCCCGTGCCCATTTCATCGACGAGCGCCAATGATTGCGGCGTGGCGAGTTCCAGCATCGTCCTCAAATTCAGCATGTGCGCCGAGAATGTGGAAAGGTCGGCCGCGATAGACTGTTCGTCGCCGATGTCCACCAGCACGCGGTCAAACATCGGCATCACTGCCCGTTGCGCCGCCACGGGAATTCCCGATTGCGCGGCCAAAGCAGCCAGTCCCGTCGTCTTCAGCGCGACGGTTTTGCCGCCGGTGTTCGGTCCGCTGATGACCAGCACTTTTTCAGCGCCGCCAAGTGCCAGGGTCATCGGCACGACGGCGCGCTCTTGCCGCCGCAGCTTGTCTTCAAGAACGGGGTGGCGCGCATCGACCAGACGCAATTCCGTGGCAGCGGAGAAGTCCGGCATTGCCGCGTCGAAGTCGCGCGCAAATCGTCCTCGCGCGAACAAGCCGTCAAGCTCCGCGATGGTCTCCGCCGCGGCGAGCAATGGTTCCCGAATGATCTGCAGCCTCTCGGTCAACTCGCGTAGGATTCTCAGAATCTCCGCTGCTTCGTCCTCGGCAAGTTGCACGAGTTGGTTATTCGTTTCGACCGTTTCAAACGGCTCCAGAAAAACGGTCTGCCCGGTTCCGCTTGCTCCGTGCATCACACCTGGAACGCTGCGACGGTTTTCCGCTCGCACGGGAATCACGAATCGTTCATTGCGCAGTGTGACGTAATCTTCACCAGCCTCCGCGTTACGCGAACGCAGAATCTGCTTGAGGGTTTTCTGAATCGATTCGCGCGTCTGCGTGATGCTCGCGCGAATCCGCCGCAATGCGGAGGAAGCATCGTCGCTAATCTCGCCATTCGGCAAAATGCATCGACGAATCGCCGTCAGGGCCTCTCGAAAATCCGCGAGCGAAGCCACTCGCGCAGACAATAAAGGAAATTTCGCCGCTTCCTCGCGGAATGGCCCGCGCAACCATCCCGCCGTTTCAAGCAGCGACGCTGCTTCCAGGATTTCTTTAGCTTCGAGAACGATTCCTGGCCCTTCGATCTTTTCGAGCCAGCCCTGCGGATCGGCCAGCCCGCCAAATCCCAGTTCGCCGCCGCGCAGCCACTCTCGCGCTTCTCGAATCAACGCAAACGCCGCTTCCAGCGCGGCGCGGTCCGTTCCAAACTCCAGCGCATCCACCGCCCGCCGCCCCGGCGCACACGTCGTCCTCAGCCGCAAAAGTTCTCGCAGCTTGTCGAATTCGAGTACGTCCTGTGCAGTGCGCGACATTTTCTATTTTCCCGTTACCGCACTTGTCTCACACAAGCTACCTCACGCCCACAAGAGTTCATTTCTGCTTCTGCTGTTCGTGTGCGGGCGTGAGCGTCGCTGCTCCTTCGTCAAATTCCTCAATCATCGCCACGCATAAACCGTTCAGTGCATCGGCAGTTTCATGATTCTTTCCGCCCTGGTTGTTGCTCAAGAACGAAAAGATCAACCGCCGTCCACTCGGCGTTTCTGCGAAACCGGAAAGCGTCCTCACATGCTCGACCGATCCCGTCTTCGCGTGGATCCTTCCTGCCGCAACCGTACCCTTCATGCGGTCCTGCAACGAGCCGTCGATTCCCGCGATCGGCAGCGAAGCGTAGTACGGCGCAAACCATGTCTGCCCCTGGGCATATTTGAGCAGAGTCACGATGGCGCGCGGAGTGACCAAATCGTGCCGCGAGAGTCCCGACCCGTCTGTCTGAATCACGTCATCGGCAGTGATCCCCGCTGACGCGTAAAAATCTTGCGGAGTTTTCAGCATATCTTCCGGAGTGATCCACAAGCCGTTTTGGCGTGCAGCGGTTCGAAGCAGCATTTCCGTGTGCAGGTTCTGGCTGATTTTGTTGACGAGCTTCACAGAGTCGCCAAGCGGCACGGAAATGTGTTCGGCGAGAATGGCGCGAGGAGTCGTGTCGCTATCGGGGACATGAACCGCGCGGATTTTTCCATCGATTTTCACGCCGCGCTCGGTGAGCAACGCCGCCAGCAGGGACGCAGCGTGTTGCGCTGGCTCTTCAATCGCCAGAACGAGTTTCCGCGGCGAACTTTTTGCCGGCATCGTGCCGCGGACAACCACGAGATTCGCGCCCGGTTCGCGCGTCAGCGTCAGATCGGATTTCAATCCGGGCTCTGCTGTTGTCACGTCGTTCTGCAAGGCAAAATCCGGCGTCAGCGGCGCAACAGTGGCCTGCACCGGATCTCCCATTTTTTCGCCAGGCGTCAGCGTCAAAGAGACGGTGTTGTCATCCACAACGATTGCGGAAATCGCCGCGCCGTACTCCCAAACCATGTCATCGATCTCCCAGCCATTCGGATAGCGCTCGCGAGGAAAATAACTGTCGTCGCCGACCACGTCGCCTGAAATTTCTTTTACGCCATGCGCCACGAGCGCGTCGGCCAATTTGATCAATACTTTTTCCGGCGGCCCGTCGAATTCTTCCTTCCCTTCGAATGGGAATTTTCGGTTCGAAAGATTGGGGTCGCCACGGCCCACAAGAACGAGGTCGCCGGAAAGCGTGCCGTCCGGGGAGACGGTGCCGCGCGTTTCGAGAGTGGTATGGAATCTGTAGTCCGGTCCCAGCTTGGCCAGCACGAGCGCGGTAGTAAAAAGCTTCATGTTCGACGCGGGGACAAAATAGCTGTCGGCGTTTTTCTCGAAGAGGGGTTCTCCGGTCTGCGCATCAACGATGAGAATTCCCCAATCGCCTTTGCTGGCAGGAGCGGAGGCAAGGAGCGTCTCCGCGCGCCAACCAAAGCGCGCCGCCGCGGAGGCACGCGCCGGCGTGAAACCTCTACCCTTTCCGTCGTGCTTCGTGGCGCAGCAAGCTTGCTCATGAGAGGGATCGGATTGCGCACGCGCCACTGGCGGGGCCAGCGTCCAGAAAACCAATAGCAGCGCCGCCGGCAAAAGTGCCATTAGCGATCCAGAAGTTTTTCCAGAGACCATGGTTCGTTTACGCACAAATCTTCCCGCATGAAAGTATAGTCGAAAGCGTGCGCAACACTTGACGAGGATCCCGCATCCATTTTAATGGCAAGGACAATTAAAGGCGCGTCACAATCCGCTCTTCAAACGGAAGGTTGCGAACTGACCTTTGGCAACCTATCATTAACTTAGCCCAGTAAATTTCAGCGAGGTGAAATTTGATTAAGCAAATTGGTTCCTGCCTGATGGCGATGGCGATGATAGCCCCGCCGATGTTCTCCCGGGACGACAGAAAAGAAGCCGACCGGCTGGAAAATAGCGGCACGGTGATGAAGGAAATCATGGATATCCCCGATAACATCCCGCAGGATCTCATCGACAAAGCGGAATGCGTCATTGTGTATCCGTCGGTGCTAAAGGGCGCTTTTGTGGTTGGAGGAAGCTACGGGCGAGGAGTCATGACATGCCGCACCGGTGAGCACTACACCGGCCCGTGGAGCGCACCAACGATGATGGCACTGGAAGGCGGCAGCATCGGCTTCCAGATCGGAGGGGAGGCTACCGATTTTGTTCTGCTGGTGATGAATCCGCGCGGTGCGCACTCCATAATCAAGAGCAAGGTAAAACTTGGAGGAGATGCTTCCGTGGCCGCTGGCCCCAAGGGCCGTACGGCTAGCGCCGAATCCGACGCGACGTTGCGCGCCGAAGTGCTCAGCTATTCGCGGTCCCGCGGCTTGTTTGCGGGCGTCTCGCTGGAAGGATCGACGGTTCGGCCAGACCATGACGCCAACGCGCGTGTCTACGGAAAAAAGCTGAGCGCGGAGGAGATCATCTTTAAGGGTGCGGTTGCAGTGCCTCCGCCGGCCCAGAAATTGATCGCTTATCTCAACCGGAAGTCTCCGAAGAATATGTCGGATCCGAATTCCCTGAAGGAATAGCCAAGAGCAGAAGGGCGACCTAAATTAGAGAAGGACGAAGACCCTGGCGGGTGCCAGGGTCTTCGCAGTTTAGGGGGGAAGAAGAGCCCTAAAGAAAAAGAGTTGACAGGGCAGCATTTCTGACTTACAGTCATCTATGAACCATGGTCAAAAAAACGAGTCCGAAGACTTCCAGTCCCCGTCGTTCCGGTGCCCATCCATCGCATGGCCGCCGCGAACGCCGCAGCGCGGAAACGCGCGAGCGGTTGTTTCGCGCCTCGCTCGATCTCTTTGCAAAAAAAGGGTTTACAGAGACGACCGTGGAAGACATCACGGAAGCCGCGGACGTTGGCAAGGGCACTTTTTTCAACTATTTTCCAAGCAAGGATCACATCCTTTTGGCGTTTGGAGAGATGCAGCTCGCGAAGCTGGAATCGGCCGTAGCGGAAGCCCGCGAGAGCCGCGAGGCGATGCCGCAGTTCCTGCGCTCCCTGGGCGTGCGCATGACGCAAGAACCGATCCGCAATCCGGGGATTATCCGAGCGCTTCTGCAAGCCTATCTCTCGACAACTCCGGTGCGCGAGGCCATGCAGGATTTGCAGAAGCGTGTCCACGCGCTGCACACGGAGATTGTGCGGATGGGGCAGGAACGCGGGGAAATTCGCAAAGATCTACCGGCAGCCGACATCGCGCACGTCTTCCGGCAAACTATTTTCGGGACACTTTTGTTCTGGTCGCTACACGGCGACGCAACGCTGCATCCGCGAATGGAGTCCGCGTTCAACGTGCTGTGGTCCGGACTGGCGCCGCGTGAAGCAAGCGACGCACATGCGGAACCGCCGCTGGCCGCGGTTCCGCTGTTCACTTGTGGAGATTGAGTTATGAATCGCAAGCGCATTCTAGTCATCGTGCTCGTCGTGATCGTCCTTGGCGGCACAACGGTCTATGCGACGTGGTTTCGACGAGATAACGCACTACAAGGCTCAGGGACGGTCGAAGCGCGGGACATTCGCGTTGGATCGAAAGTTGGCGGCCGCATCGACAAGGTTCTGGTGCGTGAAGGTGACAGAGTCCAGCCCGGCCAGACGCTAATCACTTTCGACGACCAGGAATTGCTAGCTTCTCTCAATCAGTCCCGAGCCGCGGCTGAGAAAGCACAACGCGGATATCGGCCCGAGGAAATCGCGGAGGCTCGAGCCGCAGCGGCGCAAGCAAAAGCCGATTATGAAATGCGCTTGAACGGCTACCGCAAGGAAGATATCGCAGCGGCGCAGTCCGACGTTGAACGCGCGGCCGCCGACGAAGTTCGTTCGCGGCTCGATTTTCAGCGCTACGAAGCGCTGGCGCAGAAGGATCTCGTCTCGAAACAGCAACGCGACACCGCCGAAGCTAATTGGAAGATGGCGCTCGCGCAGCAGCAAAATTACCAACACAAACTCGATGAACTGAGGCGCGGTTACCGGCCCGAGGAAATTGCATCCGCAGAGGCCCACTACCGGGAAACGCAGGCCACGCTCGACAAATTCGAAAGGGGCAATCGCCGCGAGGACGTCGAGCTTGCCAAAGCCGCCTACGCGTACGACGAAGCACGGTTCCGCGAGCGGCAAGTCGTGGCGCCCTCGGCGGCGATCGTGGAGGTTCTGGATGTCCGACCGGGAGACATCATCTCGCCGAACACGCCTGTCGCCACGCTGCTGGAGCAAGATCAGATTTATGTGCGCATCTACATTCCAGAAACGGAGCTCGGCCGGGTGCAGCTTGGCCAAAAAGCGGAAGTGCGCGTCGATTCGTTTCCGAAAACAGTTTTTGAGGGGATCGTGGAGCAAATCAATCAGCAAGCCGAATTTCTTCCGCGCAACGTGCAAACACGCGAGGAGCGCGTTCATCAAGTGTTCGGGGTAAAAATCCGCATCAATGATCCCGCCGGCCATGTTCTGGCGGGCATGGCCGCCGATGTGAAATTGAAAGCGGGAAATTAGCCTGTGGCTACTTCTTCGCAAAGCCCAGCCGAGGCTTCCATCTCCGCCGAACATCTCGTCCGGCGATTCGGTAAATTCACGGCAGTGAATGACGTGAGCTTCCGGGTAGAGAAAGGCGAGATCTTCGGCTTCCTCGGGCCCAACGGCAGTGGAAAGACGACCGCGATCAAAATGCTCACCGGTCTTTTACCGCTCACTAGCGGCTCCGCTTGGGTCGAGGGCCTCGACGTCCGTGTGGACCCCGAAGGTGTTCGCGAGCGGATCGGTTACATGTCCCAGAATTTCAGTCTGTACTACGACCTGACTGTCGCAGAAAATTTGCAGTTCTATGGCCGCATCTACGGGCTCGACCCCGCACGGCTGAAGCGCCGCATCGAGGAAACCGTGGAACTCAACGGTCTCGCTCCCTACCTGAATCGCTTGTCGGCACAGCTTTCCGGGGGGTGGAAGCAACGCCTCGCACTCGGCTGCGCCATGTTGCATGAACCCAAGCTTCTTTTTCTTGACGAACCCACCGCCGGCATCGATCCCGTAGCCCGGCGCGAACTTTGGGACTTGCTCTTCGATCTTTCCGGCAAGGGCATCACTTTTTTTGTTACCACGCACTACATGGACGAAGCGGAGCGTTGTAACCACGTTGCCTACATCTATTTCGGCAAGATCATTGCTGACGGCACGCCAAAGGCTCTCAAGGAGCTTCCCGAAGTCCAGCCGCATGGCACAAAGCGCATTGGCATCGTCGCTCCGGATACAACTCGCGCCCTGCGCGTCGCGCGCACTCTTCCTGAGATTCGCAGCGCCACGTTGTACGGTGATTCCATCCACGCTCTCGTGGACGAGAACTTTGATTTAAGTGAGCTCAGCGCCCTCTTCTCAAGAAGAGATGTTGCCGTCTCCGAGATTCGCCCTCTGACTCCCAGCCTCGAAGACGTCTTTGTCGAGCTTTCTTCTCAACACCAATCCGAGGTGGAGACCGCCAGTGCGTAATGCGTTCCGCGGCTTCGGCGCGATCTTTTACAAGGAAGTTCTGCACGTGCGCCGAGATTTCGCGACGCTCTTCTTTTCTTTGATCATCCCGATTCTCCAGATGGCGCTACTCGGATTCGGCATCGACACCAACGTGCGCCAAATCAACACCGTCGTTTTCAACGCCGACGGCCGCCGCGAAAGCCGGGAATTGCTCGACCGCCTCACAAATTCCGACACTTTCCATATCATCCGTTACGTCGCGAACGACCACGACATGAACGACGCCATCATCTCGGGAAGCGCCCGCGTCGGCATCAAAATTCCCGTCGACTATTCCGACCGTCTTCTTCATGGCATGAGCGCGCAGGTGCTTGTGCTCATTGATGGGTCGGACTCTTCCGTTGCGGGAATCGCTATAAACGTCACCACTTCGATCGGCCTTGACGAATCTCTGCGCCACGTCCTCGCCGATCGAGGCAACATGGCGGTCGATATGCGGCCGCAGTTGCTCTTTAATCCGGATTCGCGCTCACCAAATTTTTTCCTGCCCGGGCTTACCGCTATCCTGCTGCTCAACGTCACCACATTTCTTACGGCTTTCGCCATCGTTCGCGAAAAAGAGCGTGGCACTCTTGAGCAGCTTTTTGTGACGCCGGTGCAGCCGTTCGGACTCCTCCTCGGCAAGTTGCTCCCTTATTTCGGAATCGGATTCTTTGAGCTTTGCCTCATCGTCTCCGCGATGCGTTTCGTGTTTCGAGTCCCCATTCACGGCAGCGTGATTCTTCTTGCGCTCATTTCTCTGCCTTACCTGTTTGTCTCGCTCTCTCTCGGCATTTTGATTTCCAGCAAAGCGGGCTCGCAAGGCGAGGCCATGCAACTCGCTTTTCTCACTATTCTTCCCAGCGTTTTCTTTTCCGGGTACATCTTCCCGCGCGAAACGATGCCCCTAGGGTTCCGCATCCTGAGCTACTTCGTTCCCGCCAGTTATTTCATAAACATCACTCGAGGGATCATTCTCCGCGGGGCGGGGATTCAGCATCTTTGGACAGACGCGCTCGCTCTTTTTGCCATGGGCACGTTCCTGCTGTTCGTGGCCGCGCGGCGATTCCGCAACAAAGTGATCATGGCCTGAAGGCGGCATTTAACTGGCCCCTGTTCCTTTGCCGAAGGTTTGCCGGAGCAAATCCTCGACGTCCGCGATCTAACTAACTTGCCCTTCGGAACCGTGACGCACTACTATCGGCCCATCAGGGCTGCCGCGAGGGGATATTCCGTGGAAAAACGCTTGGCTTGCTGGGTCATTCTGCTGTTCGTGTTGCTTGTTGCAGGCGTGTGCGCCGTGCGCGAAGGCACGCCTGATCCGCTCCCGGCAAGTTCATCGCAGGAAAGTTTCTCCGCGGAGCGCGCTCTCGTTTATCTGAATGCTTTTGCAACGGCGCCGCATCCGATTGCATCCGCGGAGCATGATCGCGTGCGCGACTATCTCGTGTCGCAATTTACCTCGCTCGGCGTCACACCGGAAATTCAGAAAGCCACTGGTGTCACGGCGCGCTACGAAGTGGCCGGCACAGTCGAAAACATTGTGGCGCGGGTGAAAGGCTCGAGCGGCGCCAGTGATGCAGTTGCTCTGGTGGCGCATTACGACTCCGTGCCCGCCGGCCCCGGCGCGGGAGACGACGGCGCAGGAGTGGCTGCATTGCTCGAAACGCTTCGCGCTTTGCGAGCCGGGCCTGCGCTGCACAATGACATTCTTTTTGTGATTACCGATGGCGAAGAAGACGGCTTGCTTGGGGCATCGGCGTTCGTCGCAGAAAACGCCGCGGCTAAGGATGTGCGAGTGGCTCTCAACGTTGAGGCTCGCGGCAATGCCGGTGAATCGCAAATGTTTGAAACCAGCGCGGGCAACGGGCGCCTGGTGCAAATTTTCGCGCAAGCGGCACCGCATGCTTCTGGATCTTCGCTCACCTATGAAATCTACAAGCACATGCCCAATGATACGGACATGACAGTATTCAAAAAGGCTGGGGCGGCGGGACTCAACTTTGCATTCATTGGCCACTGGGAGGCGTATCATACGCCGCTCGACAACCCGCAACTGCTGGATCGCGGCAGCCTGCAGCAGCAGGGCGAAAATGCGCTTTCGCTGGCTCGTGCGCTCGGCAACGCGGACCTCACCCAGTTGCAAGACCAAGACTCCGTCTATTTTTCGATGCCGGGAAATTTCTTTGCGCATTACTCCGGGGGCTTTATCTGGCCGCTCGTGCTGGTCTGTGGCGTGGCCCTGTTTGGCGTGATGTTTTATGCCAACGGGGCGTGGCAAACGAGTCTTCTGTCCGTTCTGGCAAGCTTTTTGGCGCACCTTGGGATGATTCTGCTTTTGCTGCTGATTGGTCTCGGCTTTGTGATTGGCATAAACCGGCTTCACCTGCGGGTGCTTCCAGAAGGCGGCCTCGTGCAAAATGTTTTCTATACTTTCGGTCTTTTCGCTTTGCTTGCCGCGATTCTGGCATTTCTCTATGGGATGCTTCGGAAAAAAATCTCTGCGCCAGCGATTTTTCTAGGCGGCGCGCTCCTGGTCTTTGGCGCCGCGATTGTGATTTCGAAGTGGCTGGCCGGCGGCAGTTATCTTTTCGTATGGCCGCTGCTTGCGGGACTTTTGGCCACGGGCATCGCCGCGTTTCGCCCAGGCAATCCCTCGTTTCTCCGGGTCTGCATACTATGCCTGCTGAGTTTGCCCGCACTCCTGCTATTCGTTCCGCTTCTGAAGGGTTTTTACACAGCGCTCGGATTCACGACCATCGGTGCTCCGCTGCTGAGCGTCACTTTCGGATTGTTGTTTCTGCTGCTTTTCCCCTTCCTAGATTGTGTGCTGGAATCCGCCGGCAAGCTTGTTCCGATTCTCACGTTGGCCTGCGCACTTATTTTGTGCATCTCGGCTGCGGCAACCACACGCTACTCCCTCGCGCATCCGAAACCGAGCCTGCTCTCTTACGCACTCGATGCCGACACGGGCAAAGCGATTTGGGCCAGTTCGACGAACCGCGTCGACTCCTGGACGGCGCAGTACCTGGGGACGTCTCCCACTCGCGGCAAGCTCCCCGACTTCATTCCCGATTGGTATCCCATCGAGTTTCTCCAGCACGAAGCTCCGGCAATTACGCTTGCGCCTCCGATGGCAGAGCTGGTTGACAGCACAATCGACGGCACCATGCGTAAACTGCGATTGCACATCACCACGCCGCGGCATGCGCGCACGCTCCATGTTGGCATCGCACAAACAGAAGTGTTGAGCGCCAGTGTCAATGGGCACGACCTTGGCAAACCGTCCGAAGCGCGCTGGCATCAAGCGGGCCACTGGGGCTTTGACTACGCCAATCCGCCCGCGGAGGGCATCGACCTGGAACTGCGCGTGCAAAACTCCGGACAACTTGGCATCGTCTTGGTGGACCGCTCTTCCGGCCTGCCCACGATTCCCGGCGCAAATTTTCCACCGCGGCCTGCCGATTCGATGCCGGAGCATTCCGGCGATCAGACTATGGTTCGGCGAAGTTATGTGTTTTAGCGATTTCTCGTTAGGCGATTTTGTCTTTTAACTCTCGCGGGAGTACTCTGCTGGTTTGTCTGAGCATCTCCGGGAGCCGCTGTGTCTTGTCCGATCTGCGAAAAGCGTAAAGCTGTAAGATTCTGTCCCGCGAAGGGCGAGAAAATCTGTGCCGTTTGCTGCGGGACGGAGCGCGAAGTTTCCATCGACTGCCCGACCGACTGCTCTTACCTCGTCGCGGCGCATCGTTACGAGGATGAGCACCGGCGCGAACTTCCCGCCGACACGCCTTTGCTCGACGTGAAAGTTCCCCAAGACGTCATTTACGCGCACCAAAATGTGCTTTCCGGGATCGCGTTTACTGCCGCGAAATATACCGCTGCTCATCCCGCAACGACCGATAGCGATGTTCTCGCTGCGCTCCAGGCTCTCGCCGAAACCTATAAAACGCTGGGCTCCGGGATCTACTACGAAAAACCTCCCGATGCCGCACTGCCGCGCGAGCTCTACGCGGCGCTTGCGGAATTCCTGAACGAATCCAAGCAGCAACCAGCCGAGCGCCAGGGCGCCCCGCCGCCAAAAGACTCCGAAGTTTTCTCCTTGCTCGTTTTTCTTTACCGGATGGGACTGCTGCGAACGAACGGGCGGCCTCGCGCGCGCCGTTACATCGAATTTCTGCGCGGCCAATTCCCCGCCGCGCCTGAACTGAAGCGCGAAGAATCCCGCATTATCGTTCCGTAAGTGTCTTCAGCGCGCACCACCAAGAATCTGCTAGTGTTTCTCTTCGCGTATGCGTTGCGGAGGACAAGAATGTTGAGAGCGCGATTCGGATTTTCCAAATCGGGACGGAAGGCGAGAAAAAAGCACGGCTTTCTAGCCGCCGTAGTGCTTGCTTACGGCGTAGCGGCCGCTCTTGCCATTCCCTTTGCCGCTCTCGCCGATGAGCGTGAATCCGCCGCAAAACTTATCGCCCACCTGATGGCCAGCGGAGAATTTCGAGCGAAAACGTTTCGCGGCGGCGAATGGCTCGGCAATGGAGACTTTTATCTGGCGCTGGAACCGGCAGCGAACGGCGAAGGCATGGACATTGCTCGCTACCAGACATCAACGGGCACTCGGGACATTCTCGTTGCCGCAAGCCGGTTGATTCCGGCGGGCGAAAAAGCGCCATTGCCCATCGAAGACTACGCGTTCTCCCCCGACGGAAAACAGCTCCTCGTCTTCACCAACTCGCAAACCGTTTGGCGGCAGAACACGCGCGGAGATTATTGGGTTCTCAATCTGACGAGCGGCGCGTTGCACAAGCTTGGCGCCGATGCGCCCGCATCCAGCCTGATGTTTGCCAAGTTTTCCCCGGACAACACCAGAGTCGGCTACGTCCGCGGCAACAATGTCTACGTGGAAGATTTGGCCAGCGCGAAAATCGCGCAACTGACGCAGGACGGCTCTGCGACTATCATCAACGGCACTTCCGACTGGGTGAACGAGGAGGAGTTGGACATCCGCGACGGCTTCGCGTGGAGCCCGGACAGCCGCGCCATCGCATTCTGGCAATTCAACACCGCCGGCGTACAGAACTACACGCTGATTTACGATCTCAGCGCGCCTCGCGGTGAGATTGTTACCGGAATTCCCTATCCGGGCACAGGCGTCTATCCGCAAACGTTGCAATATCCTTATCCGCTTGCCGGAACGCAAAATTCAGCGGTTCGCGTTGGTGTTGCGAGTGCTACGGGAGGCCAAGTTGTCTGGATGCAGACGGCGGGCGATCCGCACAATTTTTACATTGCGCGGATGGGCTGGGCCGACTCCAGCCATGTGCTGCTGCAACACATGAACCGTTTGCAAAACAAGAATGAATTTTTGCTGGCTGATTCTGCCACCGGTGCCGCACGAACGGTTTTTGTGGACGAGGATCGCGCTTGGGTGGACGTGAATGACTCCGTCTCTTGGATCCAGCAAGGCCGCGAATTTCTTGTGCTGAGCGAACGGGACGGCTGGCGCCATCTGTATCGCGTCGCGCGCGAATCCGGCAAGACGGAGCTCGTCACGCGCGGCGATTTCGACGTGGTGAGCCTCGACCGCGTTAGCCCCGATGAGAAGTGGGTCTATTTCATCGCGTCGCCAGACAATCCAACGCAGCGCTATCTCTACCGCGCGAAGCTGGACGGTTCGGCGGCTCCGGAGCGCATTACCCCGAATCAGCCGGGCACGCACTCCTATACGATTTCGCCGAATGGCGAATGGGCGTTTCACAACTACTCCTCGTTGAATAAGCCGCCGACCTTCGAAGTGGTGCACCTGCCCGATCATCGGGTTATGCGAAATACGGCGGACAATAGCGCACTTGCCGAGAGCGTGAAGCCGTTCTCCGGCGGCCCTACTGAGTTTTTAAAGGTAGACGCGGGAAAAGGCTTGATGGTGGATGCGTGGCTGATGAGACCGCCCAATTTCGACCCTGCGAAAAAGTATGCGCTGATTGTGTACGTCTATTCCGAGCCTGCTGGCCAAACCACTGAAGACCGCTGGCAGTCGATGTTTACTCGTGCGATGACCAGCGCTGGATACGTCGTGGCAAGTTTTGACAATCAGGGCACGCCTGCGCCGCGCGGCCGCGATTGGCGCAAAGTCGTGTATGGAAATGTGGGGCCGCTTTCCTCGCAACAGCAGGCTGCCGCGCTGCAATCGCTCGAAAAAACGCATTCGTTTATTGATGGCAAGCGCGTCGGTGTGTGGGGCTGGAGCGGAGGCGGAACGGAAACGCTCAATCTCATGTTCCGCTATCCCGAAATTTACAGCGTCGGCGTTTCCGTTGCGTCCGTGCCCGACCAGCGCCTGTACGACAGCATCTACCAGGAGCGCTACATGGGCTTGCCGCAGGACAGCCCCAAGGCCTACGAACAAAGCTCCGCCATCAATTTTGCGAACGGCTTGCGCGGTGACTTGCTCGTGATGCACGGCTCAGGCGATGACAACGTGCACTTCCAAGGCTTCGAGCTGCTCGTCAACAAACTCATCTCGCTTGGCAAGCAGTTCGACATGCGCGTCTACCCCGGCCGCACCCACAGCATCTCCGAAGGCAAAGGCACCAACATGGACGTCTATACAAACATCCTCGGCTATTTCGAAGCTCATTTGCCGCCCGGCCCGCAGCCTGCAACGGCTCACTGAAGCAAAACACTGTGCGGCTCTTCAAAGGTTCGAATAGCAGCCCAGCTCCGGTACCCTATCCCGCGGCGCAGGACCGCATGTCTTGAAGCTCGGCACTGACCGCGGCGGCGTCCCAGCCGAGCTTCATTTGCGAGCATGGCGTTGTGCGCTGGGTGTCGCGCTGGGGACGCGAATCGAAACCATACTTTTGCTTGAGGCGTGCAACGCGGTCTGCGATTTGCTTGCGGTATTTTTCGGGCGCATAGGCTTCCTTCGCGTACCACTCTTCGTACTGTTTCGTCAGGCGTGGAAACTTCTCCCGTATAAACGGCAAAAACTGTTTTGCCGAAGAAGGCATAAGAAATAGCACGCCTGACCAAAACCATTGGGCTCCGGCGTTGTGCGCGGCTTCGGCTACGCCTTCGAGTTCTCCTTCGCGGTCGGTAATTCCGGGGATCAGCGGGGACGCCGAGACTCCTACGCGAAGTCCCGCTTCGCTCAACTGACGCACGGCCGCAATTCGCAAATCGGGACGAGGCGCGCGCGGCTCCAGCAATCGCGCCAGTCTCGGCCGCAGAGTTGTTACCGTAATGTTTAGAGCGAGTTCCGACCGTTCCGCAATCTTCTTGAATAGATCGATGTCGCGCACGATCTGATTTGATTTTGTGATTACGGAGATGCTCAGTCCCTCGCGCTTGGACAATTCTTCCAGGCATGCTCGCGTCACTCCATATTCGCGCTCCGCAGGCTGATAAGGATCCGTCGCCGTCCCAATCGCAATGTGCTCCGGTTTTTCGCCGCCGGAACTCTGCGACGCATACGAATATTTATGCGCCACGTCGTGCGCCAGCAGCGGGCCAGCATCCTTCTTTACAAAAATTTTGCGCTCGAATTCGCCGCCGTCCAGTTCCATGTATTCGTGCGTGTAGCGCGCGTAACAGTAGAGGCACCCGAACTCGCACCCGCGGTACGGATTGATCGTCCAATCGAAAGGGACACGCGCCGAATCGCACTTATTCAGAATGGATTTCACCGGGAGGAAAAAATACTCGGGCTTCTCCGAGGACTTCCGTTGGCTCTCCGCTACTGGAGAGCGTGCTGCGAGGCGGGCAATGCCCACCAGCGGTACGGCAACTTCCTGGGTCCGGTGATCCGCCCGGCTGTCGAGGCCGTGCAGAGCCGCCTCTTGCGAGGTCGGCGGGGGGCAATCCGCCGTGGTGTAACCCGAAGTGCTGCCGCCTAAGCCGGCGACCGTTGCGGTTTCCACTTTGTCATGGACACTGTGGACACCGCCTGGTGAATCACCGGCCCTTGGTTTTGGGCTTGTCGCATAGGGGCTTACAGGAAAGAGTGTTGCCGTGGATTGTGGTACGCGGCGGCGTCGGATACCAAAGGTCCTAGCCGTGGAGGAAAGAACTGGAGACATAGCCCACCTCGAAGCACGGCGCAGTATTTCGCCTTTTGTTCGCCATGTCAAGTGTTTTCGCTTTTTGTTCGTCGACTGCCCCCGCTCCAGTCCGCTAGTCCCTCCCGGGAACACTGCCCTTCCGTCCGGATTGTTTGCCACCAGCCCACAGGGTATCCTGCTTGTTCGGAGGATCGGCGTGCCACTGGCCCCACATGCACGGTTATTTCTGGGTGCGTTCGTCGTCCTTTGCCTGGCCTCGGCACGCCCTTTTCTGGCCCAACAGCAGCCAGGGACCCAGCAACAGCCGAATTCACAACAACCTGTCAAAGCCCAGCAACCTCCTGTCCAGCAGCCCCCTATCCAGCATCCTAGCCAGCCAGCTTCTCCGTCAAACGGCCAGGCCGGGCAAGCCAAGAAGCCCATTACCGGACCCGCGGCTCCCCAGTCCACCCATTACCCTATCCTGCTGCTGGTGCAAGGCCCGACCCAGGAGGACGGTCAAACGTGGAGCCTGCGGATCGGTCTTAGGGGCCCGGAGCGCCTTGATCGCACTAACTATCCTCCCATCCCGCTGGAACCGGCTGAAGTCGTCCGTGAAGGGACCACGGATTCCTGGATATATCGCGCCAAAGACTCTCAGACCGGGGCCGCAGTCCTGGTTCACCTCACGCGCGAATCTTGCAGCGATACCGCGTCCACCACCAAATTCGCCTTTACCGCCACCGTCGAGCACGCCCAGATAGGTTCTGCGGAAGGCTGCGCCCGGGTCGCCACCGAGCTTTTCCCTAAAATCAATAATCAGCCCACCGACGATGATGACGACGCCAAAGACAAACCGGCTCCTCCTACGATCACGCACTTCAAGCCGCCCGTTTACGTGGCTTACATCAACGCCAGCGGTAAGCTGACCGTCAAACGCGGTACTGTCGCCCGAGCTGTGCCCGGGAAGGGCGGTTACCAGCCGGCTCTTTCGCACGATGGAAAGCGGCTGCTCTATACCGCAGACGAAAAAAGTGACGCAAAGAGTGGCGAGCGCACTATTTCTCTATACGACTGGACGACCGGCAAGTCCACGGAATTGCTCGGGGGCTCCGTCCAGCAGGCGTTTTGGTCGCCCGATGACACGCGGATTTCCTTCCTCAAATTTGACGGAACCAAATGGCAAGTTTGGGTGATGCCATCTGACGCACCGGAAAAAGCGGCGCTCGTTTATCCCGGTGAAATCGTGAGCTTGCACGGATGGGTGGACGCCCAAACCGTCCTGGTCGGGGACTTGCAAACCTTTTTCTGGATCGGCGAGGACGGCACTTTGAAGCAGTCCCTTGCCAGCGTCGATTTGTATGGCAAGGACCAATATAGTCTTTCGAGCGCCAATACCGTGCGTGTTCATCCGCTGAATCCGGATTTGCTGCTCGTTTCTGCCGAGTTGCTGCCAGCACCACCAACCGCTGTATCGAAGACCGCCGCAACGCCGGGTAAGGACTCCGCTAAGGATGCTGGGGCACAGCCGGGGCAGGCTTTTTTCCTTTACGAGATAGAATCCAAGCGCCGCGTATTACTCAGTCCGCCAAACATGACCTGTTCCTTTGCGGAGTGGTCGCGCGACGGTCTTCAAATCTATTTCACTTGCCGGGAACCCTCCAGCACAGCAATGACGATCTATAAGATGTTCTGGGACGGCACCAGCCAAATCAAGGTACAGGACGGATATGGCCTGGTAATAGGCCAATAGGCTCCTTCCGGCAGCTTTCTGCGTTAGGATGGGGGTATGTTCGAGTCTGCCTTCCGCGTCTCGGCACTGCTCCTCGCCATCGCCGCATCACTGTCAGATAGCTCGGAACCTCATTTGGTGAGCGCCCAAGCCACTTTGCTCGATCAGGATCCCGCTCCTCCGACAGCCCAACCGACGCAAAAAGCTCCGGCACCAACTCCTCACCCCATATCGCGTTCGCCGCTGCGCATGGCATTGCCGCGGCGCGAATGCCTCTGCGCAGATGGCGCCAGGGTCGTGATTCTGTTTGAAACCTCAGCCGCGCGGCTGACACTGAACGACCGCATCTTCAACATGAAGCTGGTCGAATCCGCATCCACCACAAAATACGCGGAGGGCTCGGTGGTTTGGTCCAGCACTGGAGAAGACGGCTTCCTCGCCGACAACACGGATCCCGCGAATCCAAAGATGCTTGCCGAGAAGTGCCACATGACAAGCTCGTTCCCGCTCGTCGCGCCAGCTCCCAACGCTATCACAGGGACCGTCTCCTATCGTCAGCATGTCTCTCTTCCGCCGGACGCCGTGGTCGTTATCCACCTGCAAGACGTCTACCTCCAGGATGCGCCGCCGCCGTTTCTTGCCGAATTCAAGACCACGGTGGGCCAGCAGCACGTGCCGATTCCCTTCACCTTGAAGTTCGATCCCGCTAAGATTGACCCAAATCATCCCTACGTCGTCGAAGCAAGCATCCTCGTTAACGATCATCTTCGCTTCACCAATGACACGGCCTACCCGGTCCTCACCAAAGGCAACCCCACAAAGGTCGACATGATTTTGGTTCCTGTGGAGGCCCCGGCCGGTGCAAAACGCTAGGTTGCTTCCGTCTTATTGCGATCGCCCCAACCATTAGCCGATACGCCGCAGGCCCTTGTTTGGCCGTCTCGTACCTGCAGGCCCAAGGCTATACTTGTTAGATGGCGACCCCGACCCCTGTCCAACCGCAGCAAGTCGGCATCCTGATTCTGGATGAGGCCGACAACAACCAGGGAGCCTTGCGTCAAATCCTGGATTCGGAAGGCTGGCGCGTCCGCCTCATCCAGGACCCTAAAGAACTCCTCACGGAGCTGAAATCGGGCGAATGGTCCTTGGTTATCGCTAACATTGCTATGGCGGGCACGGATACCCCTATATTCATCACTCTGCGGGAGTTGGCGAGCGTTTCGCATGAAGAGGGAGGACGCATCCGCGTCCTTTACCTAGTTCCGGAGCTGGCTGGCGGCCAGTATGTAAGTGCGTTGGAGCTAGCCCGGGCGCCGTACGTGGTTCGTCCCTTCCATTTGCACGATTTTCTCGAGAAAGTCAGCGACCTGCTGGTAGAAGTGAAAGCCATCGAAGGCCCGATTCGCCAGGTGCGCCACGAATTTGGCGCGATTCGCAAAAAGAAAAAGCAGGCGGGGCGATCCAATTCCATGTTTGCTTCGCGGGATTCCTACTCGTACAGCGACGAGGAAATCGCCGAGTACGAAAAGCAGGAAAGCGAAGCATCCTCATCCAGGCGCAATAAACCCCGTACCAACCTCGGCGGCTCCGACCGCTGACCCACGGCACGCACAGCAAACTATTTTCTTTAGTGCGCGGTAGGACCGGCGTCGAGCTGCGCGTCCAATCGAACAAGCGTGCGATAGAGCACCTCTGCGCCGTTCGCGGCCTGGTCGGGCGCGGTGTATTCCAATGGCGAATGGCTGATTCCTCCGCGGCTCGGCACGAAGATCATTCCTATGGGGGCAAATCGCGCAGCGTTTTGGGCATCATGGCCCGCACCGCTTGGCAGATCCAGAGTCGCTAGTCCGGCTTCGCGCGCCGAAGCACGAATCGCGTCTTGAAACGCCGAGGCGGTGAGAGCCGGAGCGTGAAAATCAGGCTTCGTACAACTTATCTCCACGTTTTCTTCCCGGCTGATGGTTTCAAATCGTTTCATAATGCGGTCCGCGATGCGATTGACCTTCTCCGCGTCCAGATCCCTCAGTTCCACAGGAAAAGTCACTTTGCCCGGAATCACGTTGCTCGCGCCGGGCTCGATCTTCATCCAACCGACTGTGCCGACTTGCCGCCCCGTTTCGGTTCGTACTTCTTCACGTACGGCTAATACCGCCTTTGATGCTGCGGCGAGCGCATCTTTGCGCTTGTTCATCGGCGTGGTGCCGGCATGATTGGCAAAGCCTGTGGCAGTGCATGTTCGCAAACTGATCCCCACGATTCCCGTGACCACGCCGATCGGCACTTTTGCTTCGTCCAGATTTCCTCCCTGTTCGATGTGCAGCTCCAAATAGCCGGACACAGTACCCGGAGCGATTTTCGCCGCCGCAATCTTGGAAGCGTCGCCACCCATCCGCGTGAGCCAGTCGCTTACCTTTTCTCCATTATCGTCCTGTTGCGTCGCAAAATCCGGCGGCAGAATCCCCGCGGCCGCTGAAGAACCCACGAGGCCCGAATAGAAGCGCCCGCCTTCTTCATTCGTCCAGATGACGACTTCGAGGGGATGCCGCGTCGTCAGATGCGCTTCGTTGAGCGCTCGAATGACTTCGATCGCACCGAGGCTCCCTACATCGCCGTCAAAATTGCCGCCATGTGGTACCGAATCGATGTGCGAGCCAAAGAGAAGCACCGGCAACTTTTCCGAACCCGCGCGCCGGCCAAAAATATTCCCGGCGGGATCGACGCGCACATCGAGCCCTGTCTCTCGCATCAAACCGATGACGTAGGCGCGCCCGGCAAGATCGGCCGCCGTGAATCCCACCCGGCTTACACCGCCTTCGGGGTTTTTCCCGAATTCACCAAGCTTCTGCAAGGTGTTCCACAAATGATCCTGCTTGACGTGCCTGGTCGTAGTAGCCGCTTCCTGTTTCTTGTTTGCATCCTGGCCTCGCCCAATTTTCACACCGAGCAGGCACAAACAAAGACCGGCCGCGATGAACTTGCCTCTTCGCCTCAGCATCATTTCCTCCGCGGGTGCAGTCTCCCACACGCAGACAAATCGTGCTCAAAAAAGTGTTTTCTGGGCGCCAGCGCTGCGTGGGAAATCGGCGAGTTGCTTGACTTCGATGCCTCGCAGGCGCGATGCTACCGCGTCCAATCTGTCGGGGATGGCCGGCCAGGCTATTGCCCGATTCCAATGAGGATCCTAATGCGACTTCGGTTTGCCGTGCCATCTCTCTTATTTCGAGTTGTCTTGCCTGCGGCACTCGGCATGTGCACAGTTTTTCCGGCTATAGCGCAGCAGAGCGGCGCCACGGGGCCGCGCGTTTTTACCGCGGAAGACTACAAGCGGGCGGAAAAATTCATGGCGTACAACACGCGGCCGCTGGTGTTCCACGACGCGCGTGGCAAATGGGTATCCGGGGAGCGCTACTTATTCCGCGACTTGGGACCCGCAGGGAGCGAATTTGTGGTTTTTGACGCCGCTCACGGCACGCGACAGCCGGCGTTTGACCATGCAAAGCTTGCCGCCGCTCTTTCCGCCACGGCGGGAGCGACCTACGACGCGGCGCATCTGCCATTCACTACCTTTGAGTTTTCTGCCGACGGAAACTCGATTTCGTTTCAGGTGAAAGGCAAACATTGGACGTGCGGATTGCAAGCAAACGTGTGCCATGCAGAGACGAAGCCCGTCAAGCCTGCCGGGCCGCAGATCGAAGAGGAGCTTTCGCCTGACGGAAAACGCGCAGCGTTTATCCGGGAGTACAACCTCTGGGTGCGAGATGTTGCCAGCGGGAAAGAGACGCAACTGACAACGGACGGGATCAAGGACTTCGGCTACGCGACCGACAACGCAGGCTGGATTCATAGCGATCGTCCCATTCTGCTGTGGTCGCCGGATTCGAAGAAAATCGCGACGTTCCAACAGGATCAGCGGGGCGTCGGCGAAATGTATCTTGTGGAGACGAAAGTCGGGCATCCAGTGTTGCAAGCGTGGAAATACCCACTCCCCGGCGATGACGTGGTGACTACCATCCAGCGCGTAGTAATTGATCTCGAAACCCACAAAGTCATTCGCCTGAAGCTTCCACCGGACCAGCACCGCACGACGCTATGCGATGACGTGGAATGCCGGGGCAGCGACTGGGACGACGTCGAATGGAGTCCGGACGCGGCGCATCTGGCTTTCGTTTCGACTTCGCGCGATCACAAGCACGAACAATTTCGCGTCGCCGATGCCGCAACGGGCGCGGTGCGCGATGTATTCGACGAGACTGCTGCTACGCAGTACGAATCAGGTTGGGGCCGCATCAATTGGCACTATTTGCCGGCGACGAACGAAGTCATTTGGTTCTCCGAGCGCGATGGCTGGGGACACTTATATCTTTACGATCTCGCGACGGGCAAGCTCAAGAACCAAATTACCTCCGGCGATTGGGTCGTCACGCAACTTCTGCATGTCGATGAGAAAAATCGTGTCCTATATTTTTTGGCAGGCGGGCGCGAAAAGGGACGCAATCCATACTTCGCCCATCTCTATCGCATCGGATTTGACGGCAAGAGCCTGACTTTGCTGACGCCTGAGGATGGCAACCACGAAGTCAGCTTCTCGTCCACGGGGCGCTACTTCTTCGACAGCTATTCCAAGCCGGATGCTCCCGCGGTGGCTGTCGTGCGTGACGATGCAGGCAAGCTGCTCGCGACCGTGACGAAGATGGACATCTCGAAGCTCCTCGCGGCGGGCTGGCAGCCACCCGTTCCTATCACGGTGAAGGCGCGCGACGGCGTTACCGACATGTATGGCCTGATGTACAAACCGACAAACCTGGATCCCACGAAAAAATATCCCATCGTCAACAATATTTATCCGGGGCCGCAGGGTGGAAGCGTCGGTTTTTGGGGGTTTATGCCGGCGCGCCAGGATTGCCAGGCGCTCGCGGAACTGGGCTTCATCGTGGTGCAGATTGAGGGCATGGGGAATCCGCTTCGGTCGAAGAAATTCCACGACTTCTATTACGGAAATATGGGCGACAACACTTTGCCGGATCAGATCGCCGGAATGAAGGAACTGGCGCAGAAATTTTCGTGGATCGATATTGATCGCGTCGGTGTGTATGGCCATTCCGGCGGCGGATATGCGACCGCCGACGCGATGTTCCGCTATCCCGATTTTTTCAAAGTGGGCATTTCGGAGTCCGGCAACCACGACAATCGCGAGTATGAGGACGATTGGGGCGAACGATATCAGGGCCTTTTGTTAAAGAACGCCGATGGAACCACCAATTATGACGACCAGGCCAACCAGCACCTCGCCAAAAATCTGAAAGGGCATTTGCTGCTGGCGCACGGAACGCTGGATGACAATGTACCGCCGTACAACACGCTGCTTGTAGTAGATGAACTCATCAAGGCCAACAAGGACTTTGACCTTCTGCTTTTGCCCAACCAACACCACGGCTATGGAAGCGCGACGCTTTATATGACCCGCCGCCGGTGGGATTACTTCGTCCGCTACCTGCTCAGCGCAGAGCCGCCGCACGAATACGAGTTGCAGCCGCCCAAGCCCTAACCTGGCCTAAAAACCAAAGATAAAGATTACGTTGCAAGAGATCCGTGCGCCGCCGTTCTAAACCCAAGTCGCGTCCCTGAGGGGTTACGCGAAGGAGGGTTTTATGGACCGATCCGTTTTGGGGGCAATTTTTGCCAGCTTGTTTGGGATTAGCGCGCTGGGAGGGTTGGCATTCATCGGGGCCTCGCCGAATCCTGTGCCGGGGAAGCCGGAGGGTGATTGGCGACTGCTAGACCCGGTGGCCTACGAAAACATTACGATCTTTCCGGTTGTAAGTTCTTCTACACAGGACACTTCGCCGTTTTTAACTTTGGATGAGGGCCTCTCGAGCGGGGCAGTGATTGTGAGCGAGCAGGGAGCGGCGGTTTTGGCCCGGTCGAGGGATGGACGACCCGTGGCGGTCCCGCAGTACAACAGTGGAGCGAGCGTGAACCAGCTTGTCCTGATCAACCGGGGCAAGCGACCGCTGCTTTTGCTGGCGGGCGAGCTGGTGAGCGGAGGCAAGCAGGACCGGATTATTGGCAAGGACCGGATTGTGCCGGTGGGCTCGGACCCGCTGCCGCTGGATGTGTTTTGCGTAGAGCATGGGCGCTGGACGGGGGCTAGCTCGCAGTTTGATGCCTCCAAGACCATTGTGCATCCGAGCGTGCGCGAGCAGGCCGCTGTTGGGCAGAACCAGAATGAGGTGTGGTCCGCAGTGCGATCAGGAACTCTGGCGGCTCCAAAAGCAAGAAGCGCGGGAGTTGCTGCCGGAATGGCCACGCCTGCGCCTCCACCGGCACGACTGAGCACTGAAGCCATTGGAGACGCGATAGCAACCGCGGCACCGACCCAGTCTTATCGGAAAATCTATGAGCAGAGCCGGGCTGGAGCTTCCGTGGATGAGTTTGTGGCGGAATTGGAACGGAGGTTCAACCGGGCGACCCTGGGACTGAAGGGTGAGCGCGTTGTGGGCGTGGTGGTTGCTTATGGAGGCGACGTCGCCTGGAGCGATATTTTTGCTTCCGGGGACTTGTTCGAACATTACTGGAGCAAATTGCTGCGGAGTTACGCCGTTGAGGCGATGGCGCGGCCGGCTTATAGGGAGACGGCGGCGATTACCGATGCGCGGGAGTTTCTGAGGAGTTTGAACGGGCGCGAGGTGGTGGAGAGCGAGCCTGGCGTTTACCGTTGGAGGGAGATCACCGAAGGGCGGCTTTCGCTGATCGAGCTGGAAGCGGTCGCGCCTAAGCCGATGACTTTGCACCGGTTGTTGTTGCACCGCACGTCATGAAGCGATTGCCAAAGAAGGATGAGGCATGGTTTCCAGTGGCTACCAACAGCGTGCCAAGTAGGGGCGGACTTGGCTGGAGTCGGTTAGGTGAGCGAGGAGGGTTGCAGCAGTGGACGGCCAGGACGGGTGTCGAAGGTTGGGAGCAATTTCGGCCAGTGGAGCTAAAACGAAGCGCCGTTGAAGCATTCGCGGGTGAGGAATTTGCAGATCGGGCGTGGCGATGGTTTCGTCGCCATAGATCAGAATATCGAGGTCCAGTTTACGGGGACCTTTTGCAAATTCTTTTTGGCTGCCTAACTGGGATTCTATGGCGCGCAAAGACTGCAGGAGCGCGTGCGGTTCCATTTCTGTTTCCGCTTCCACGACACAATTGAGAAACCAGGGTTGGTCGAGAAAGTCGACTGGTTCCGTTTCGTAGATCGAAGATACCTGCCTGACGCGGGCCCCGGCTGGCGGAAGTGCGGCGATTGCTGCTCGGAAGGTGGCTTCCCGGTCACCTAAGTTGGAACCCAGCGACAAATAGACAATGGGCATTTTGGGATTGTGCGCGGACGAGCCTGGAGAGTCCAGTCGCAGCCGCACTCCGAAATGTCTATTGGGGACTGTCTATCGGGGCCTTCGACTGACGAGCAGCGACCTGTATGAAATAAAGCCAATTATCTGGCGTCATTGATACAAACGGCCCGGCAATCTGGGCCCGGACCTTGCGGAACATTATCGCGGAAGGCCGCGTATCTCTTTAGGGCAAACGGGTCGGTAGTCGAGATTCCTGGCTAAGCGCTAGATGGGGTGGCCGATGACCAATTTCCTGCAAGACGTCCGGTATGGGTTGCGAGTTTTGCTGAAGAACCCCGGCTTCACGGCGATTGCTGTTTTGACTCTGGCGCTGGGGATTGGTGCGAATACGGCTCTGTTTTCGGTGGTGAACGGCGTTTTGCTGAATCCGCTGCCATATCCGGAGCCGGAACAGCTCGTGGCCGTGTATGAGAAGACCGCTGATTTTGAGCAGAGTTCGATCACTTATCCGAATTTTCTCGATTGGCAAAAGGAAAGCCATTCGTTTTCAGCGCTGGGCGCCGTCCGAAGCGACGAATACAACATGATCGGAGTCGGCGAGCCGGAGCGGCTCCACGGCCACATGATATCCGCGGATTTCTTCACGGCGCTGGGAGTCCAACTGCCGCTAGGCAGGAATTTCAGGTCGGAAGAAGACCAGCCCGGCGCCGCTCCCGTGGCGATCATCAGCGATGGGCTGTGGAAGCGCAAGTTTGCATTGTCGCCAGAGGTCTTGGGAAAGAGCATTACGTTGAACGGGAAGACGTACACCGTGATTGGTGTCGGCCCCGCGAGAATCACCGGCTTTAGTCCCACGGATGTGTTCGTGCCCATCGGGCAGTGGACCGACTCGACATTTCGTAACCGCGCCATTGGCATGGGGACGACCGCGATCGGGCGGCTGAAAGCGGGCGTATCGGAGGCGCAAGCGCGCGCCGAAATGGAAAAGATTACGGCGAACCTCGCGGCCACTTATCCGGAGTCGGACAAAGGCGTCGGCGCCACGATCATTTCCATGAAGACGGATGCGGTGGGAAATGTTCGAGGGATTTTGTTGGTTCTGCTGGGCGCGGTGAGTTTTGTGCTGTTGATCGCGTGCGCGAATGTGGCGAATTTGCTGCTGGCGCGGTCTACGGGAAGAGCGCGCGAATTTGCAATTCGGTCGGCGCTGGGCGCGAGCCCCGGCCGGGTGATCCGCCAGCTTCTGACGGAAAGCGTGATGCTGGGAATCGTTGGCGGCGCCATAGGGCTGCTGCTGGCGAAATGGGGAACGGGCGTGGTTCTGGCTGCGCTGCCGGAGAGCTTGCCACGCACCGAAGAGATCGGGGTGGATGGGCACGTGCTGGCGTACACACTGGGCGTTTCGATTCTTACCGGTGTTGTTTTCGGGCTAGTACCCGCGCTGAAGACGATGAAGCGGGACATGCACGACACGCTAAAGGAAGGCGGGAGAGGATCGAGCGGAGCGCGGCATCGCACGCAGAGCGTGTTCGTTGCTGCGGAGATGGCCATGGCAGTGGTGCTGCTCGTCGGGGCGGGGTTGATGATCCGCAGCATGGCCGCGCTGTGGGGCATCAATCCGGGCTTCGATGCGCGAAACGTTTTGACATTCAACATTTCCTCGACTTCCGATCCGAATATCACGCCGGGGCAGTTGCGCACAAAGTTTCGGCAGGGTATGCGGGAACTGACGGCTGTGCCGGGAGTCGAATCGGTGTCATTAATCGGCGGGTCGCTACCGATGACCGGCGACTCGGAAGTGCCATTCTGGGTGGAAGGCCAGCCAAAGCCCGCGAGCCAACAGGAGATGCCGTTTGCGATGTTTTATCTGGTGACGCAGGACTATCACAAAGTGATGAAGATTCCTGTGGAGCGGGGGCGCAGCTTTACGGAGAGGGACGACGAGCACGCGCCGGGTGTGGTGATTATCGATGAAGCTTTTGCGCGCAAATATTTTCCGAATGAAGACCCCATCGGAAAACGTCTCAACCTGGATTTTCTGGAAATGCGTCCGGAAATCGTCGGCGTCGTAGGCCACGTGGAGCACTGGGGACTGGGAGCGAAGGGCCACGAAAACCTGCAAGCGGAGCTTTATCTTCCGGTGTGGCAGATTCCAGACAAATTCTGGCCGCTGCTCGCAAATGGCGGGCAGTATGCGGCGCGGACCTCCGGGATGCCGGTTGGGCTAACAAACTCGATTCGCGAAGCGGCGCAGAGAGTGGACAGCAGCGCGGTGATGTATGAAGTGCGACCGATGCAGGAGATCGTGAAGGGATCGGTTGCCACGCAACGGCTGGCGATGATTCTGCTTAGTGTGTTTTCAGGGCTGGCGCTTCTGCTTTCGGCGATCGGCATTTATGGAGTGATTTCGTATTTGGCCGGGCAGCGGACGAAAGAGATCGGCGTACGTATGGCGATGGGCGCCACCAGCGCGGATGTGCTGCGCATGGTGCTCCGCGAAGGGATGAACATTACGCTGGTTGGCGTGGGAATCGGCATCCTGGCTGCGCTGGGATTGACGCGACTCATTACCAAAATGATCTACGGCGTGGGAGCCATGGATCCGATCACATTCGCAGGAGTGGCGATTCTGCTGACGGGCGTTGCGCTCCTGGCGTGTTACATTCCAGCGCGGCGAGCGATGCGCGTGGACCCCATCATCGCCTTGCGCTACGAGTAAGTCATGGTCCCCAGGGGCCCACAACGAAGGTATTTTCGTAGGAGTAGCAGGCGCCGAATCGAATATCTCGGATTGCCTTCGCGTTGCGCGTTTGGGATGCCGCAGCAAGCACTGGCTCGCGGTTTGCGCTTCAGCTGCCTGCGACCTCGCGCAGCCGTCCGCTGGTCACATCGTAGACAAAGCCACGCACAACAACGTCTTTGGGAACCCAAGGATGAGTGCGGAGCTTCTCCAATTGGTGGCGCACGTTTTCTTCAATATTCTTGAAGGCGTAGAAAAACGCGGGAGAGACGGCCGCGGTACCTGTGCGATTCTGAATTCGCTCCCGCAAATCCTGTTCGGACGTCAGCATCAGTCCGCAATCGGTGTGATTGATGACCATGAACTCTCTGGTGTCGAGCAGGTAGTGCGAAACAACCAGGGAACGCAAAGTGTCCTCGGTAACGATGCCGCCGGCGTTGCGAATGATATGCGCGTCGCCGGTTTTTAGGCCGAGCGTGCGGATGGAAAGCCGCGTGTCCATGCAGGTGAGCACGGCAAGGTGGCGCTCGGGGCGCGGCGTGAGTTTGCGCAGTTCGTGCGTACGGGAATAGAGTTCGTTCGCTTGGAGAACTTCGTCGATTACGCTCATGGCCAATGCAGTTTAGCAAACCACGGCAGGCGGATACGAATTCAGTCCTGGGTCTTGAAACAATCTCTTGTATTAGTCAGAAAAGGCCCGGCTGGCGCCTGGGGAGTTCTTTGCCAAAATACTCGTAAGCGCGCGGCGTGGCTACGCGGCCGCGCTGGGTGCGGTCAATCAATCCAATCTGCATTAGATAGGGTTCGTAGATTTCCTCGATGGCGTCTTCTTCTTCGGAGAGGGCGGCGGCGAGCGTGCCGAGGCCTACGGGACCGCCACCGTACTTATCGAGAAGAGCGAGCATCAAGTTGCGGTCGACTTCGTCGAGCCCGCTTTCATCGATGCCAAGCATGGCCAGGGCTTCCTGGGCCACCGCTCGAGTAATACGGCCGTTGGCGCGGACTTCGGCAAAATCGCGCGAGCGGCGCAATAGACGATTGGCGATGCGCGGTGTGCCGCGGCAACGACGCGCGATTTCTTCGGCGCCTCCTTCTTCCATCTGGATATTCAGGATTTTGGCGGAGCGGTGAATGATGATGAGCAAATCCTCGGGCTCGTAGAAATCGAGGCGGTGGACAATGCCGAAGCGGGAACGCAGCGGCGCGGTGATCAACCCGGCGCGGGTGGTGGCTCCGATCAGCGTGAAATGCCCCAACGGAAATGGATGGATGCGCGCTCCGGGGCCTTGGCCGATGATGAGGTCAACGCGAAAATCTTCCATGGCGGGGTAGAGGATTTCTTCGACCGCGGGTTGCAGGCGATGGATTTCGTCCAGAAAGAAAACTTCCTTAGCTTCCAGCGAGGTGAGAATCGCGGTGAGGTCGCCTTTACGTTCGAGCAACGGGCCGGCGCTGGTTTTGATGGGCACTTGGAGTTCGTTGGCAATGATTTGGGCCAGGGTAGTTTTCCCGAGCCCAGGCGGCCCGTAGAGGAGGACGTGATCGAGGGCTTCTCCGCGACTTCGTGCGGCTTCGATGGCGATGGAGATATTTTCTTTGACTCGCTTTTGGCCGATGTATTCGTCGAGGCGTTTGGGGCGGACACTGGCCTCGATGCGGGCGTCTTCTTCGTAGGGAGCGCCGGAGATAATTCGGTGTGGTTGGCTTCGGTCTGGCATTCGTTTGGCGCTTGTGTCTGGCATTTTCTGATTCGCTGAACCTTAACACCGCTGACCTATCTAAAGATCGACCCGTACAGTTTATGCGCCTGCATTCGTCGTGCGACCCATCGGGGCGGCGAGCGATTGCAGTGCGGCTCGGAGCAACTTCTCAAAATTCGTTGTGCCGGCCTCGCGCTTGGCTTCGCTGGCAGCATATTCGGCAGCGCGCTGATCGTAGCCTAGGTTAACCAGGGCGGAGACCACGTCGGCTTCTGCTCCCGCGGGCGAAGCGGCGGCCGGCTTCTGCGATTCCAGGACTACAGTTTCCAGCTTGTCCTTCAGTTCGACAACCATGCGCTCGGCGGTCTTGCGGCCTACACCCGGAATTTTGGTCAGACGGGCTACATCGTTGCCACGGATTGCAGGGACGAGTTCCTCGACACTCATGCCAGAGAGAATTTTCAGTGCGAGTGTGGGGCCGACCCCCGAAGCAGAGAGCAGCATTTCAAAAAGATGCTTTTCGCGAGAGGAAACGAAGCCGTAGAGGGCCAGTGCGTCTTCGCGGACATGGGTGTGAATCAGCAGCGTGACTTCGGTGTGCAGCTCGCCCAAAGCGGCAAACGAGGAGAGCGGCACTTGGACGAGATAGCCAACGCCGCCAACATCGACGAGAACCTGATTCGGGCGTTTTTCGGCGAGGCGTCCGCGAAGCTGGCCAATCATGGAAGGCCAGTATTGCCGCCTTTTGTTCGCCTGTCAACGATTTGGCGGGATAGCGGATACATCCGGAAAAAAGGGACCACCCCCAGGGCCGCCAGTGTTTCCGGCACGGTGAAGAAGCACAAGGTCCCGGCGAGCCTCACCATTTGCAGAAACCTCTCCGCATTTCCGACGTTCTAGCCATGCTTCAGGAAATCTTCGCAGCCGCTCCACCAGACACAACCCGTGAATGAACTATTGGCCAATGACGCAGAGACTAGGGAGTGAAATCAGCGAAGTTGGTTTTGGCTTCGGGCGTCAGAAGCTAGTTGGCGCAGGCATTTGGACGATTGACAGGAGCAAGAGCCTGGTTGATTTCACCGTTTCCCGAAAGCGCTGACCAAATGTCCAAGCCGGGAAGTTCGTCCGGTTCCGTATCCCAGGTCCACAGCATCCATCCAGAGAAACCCGCGTTACACGACGCAATTTGCCAGGCTTTCAAGGCCTCAGCAGCCTGAGCGGTAATTGGGAACACGTCCTGAAAACCGTCATATTCCCCAATGATAATGGGCTTGCTGAAATCTCCGATTACTTGCCAATTGGTTAGCAGTTGATCGATCGTTGTGCCGGAAGTGTGGGGCGAGCCATGCAGATCGACAAAATCCACTTCCGAACTGGCAATCGCTGGAAATGGCGCAGGGTTTGTGCCGTTGTACTCGAAGAATCCTAAATCAGCAATGGCAGCAGGGTTTAGCGAATGAATCGCGTCGCGCATCGCCTTAGCGTAATAGAGCATATTGTCATTCTGCAGCGCCACCTCGCCACTGGATCGGACAGGTCGTAGCTCAACCCGTTCGCTGTTTGAATCGTCCCGGAGGTCTTGTCCATCGGCGGCCAGGCATTGTTGATATAAAATTCCCCATGAATTCGTAAGCGAACAATGCGTCCATCGGTGCATGTGCCGCCACAAGGCTCCTAATCAGATGTGTCCAAAACTGCCGGCAAGCATTAACGCCTGGCGTCGTCAGAATATGAATATTGTACGTACGAAATTTGTTCCGAATCGGGTTTGAAGTCGGATTCGAGAAGGCAGTTTAGAGATGGGGCGGACGTTGATGTGTTGCTTTGCTGTGTATGAAGTAGCAGTTTACGATTGTTGACGGGGGTCGGTACGACTGTTGCCAATATCTTCTGGAGAATGTCAAGGTGGAACGTTCTGGCTTCACTTTATATCCCCACATCACTGCTCTCTCCACACTGGTGCACATATCGACTGAGTGTCGAGCGGTTCGTGATGTCATTAGGTATGTTTGGGTTGAGTGGAGATAATGTTCACGCAGCACGATGGCGTGCTGGTTGTTGGATTGCGCGTCATCTTCTGGCGTACGCGAGTGCAGGACCGCGAAGACGTGGCGGTGAAGCAGCGGTTCATATAAGTACACGACTGACGTCACATATCTGTACGTCATGTTACGTCACGTCGATGGACAAATACGATTTGCGGCGAGATAGATTGGTGTCTGTCTCGTAACTCCAGTCCACCCCGATTGGAACTGTCTCCGCTGCGATTGCATATATGTTGCTGAAGATTGGATTCGAGAGCTCGCAGAAGAGCGCGGAAGAAGCGATGGCTGCGAGAGCGCTCGCGCGCCGGCTAGTCGGCCAATCGAAGCAAGCAAAAATTAATGCGAGTTTGATGAACTGAATTCGCTGCGTACAGTACGAAGATTGCGAGTAACTATTGCGACAACATAAGTTACAGTTGGCGGCGAGTGGGTGCGTGCAGAGTATGTGACTGCGTGGATCGAGTGTGAGAGATGTTGAGGATGCAGTGGATGTGGTTGACGTAGATGGTTTTTTTTTTTTTTTTTTTTTTTTTTTTTTTTTTTTTTTTTTTTTTTTTTTTTTTTTTTTTTTTTTTTTTTTTTTTTTTTTTTTTTTTTTTTTTTTTTTTTTTTTTTTTTTTTTTTTTTTTTTTTTTTTTTTTTTTTTTTTTTTTTTTTTTTTTTTTTTTTTTTTTTTTTTTTTTTTTTTTTTTTTTTTTAAAAAAAAAAAAAAACACATTAAGATTCCTACTGAAATACCTTCGTCCCAATGCAAACTGGCCGCCGTTTTGTCTCAACCGAAACCCATGCGCCGGGGCTCTCTATCCGAGCGCACCATCAAATGCAGCAAGCCGGGCTGTGCCTGCGCCCGTGACCCCAAGGCGCGTCACGGCCCCTATTTTAGTCTCACCCGCAGCGTGGGCGGCAAGACCCGCTCGCGGTTTTTGACCGAGGAACAGGCCAGCTCGGGCCCGCCAGCAGATCGAGGCCGGGCGCGAGTTTCGCGGCCAAGTGGAGGCCTATTGGGAAAATTGTGAAATCTGGGCCGATCGCGAGTTAGAGGGTTCCGCGCAGCCTCCCGGGAGGCCGAAAAAAAGGGCTTCACGCGAACCTCGAAGACGAAATCACCCAGGAAGTCGAGACCCTCATAGGCCACACGGCGCTCGCCGATTTAGATATGGAAGCCATCGAGTTGGCGACCCGGCGGCAGGCTTTGCGCTTGGCGGCGCACGCCCTGGAACAACGGCTCAACGCGGATACGAGCGATCATGGGGGAGCGGAACTGCCCTGCCCCTGCGGGGCTGTCGCGCAGTATCATGGTCGGCACAAGAAAACCTTCGAAAGCGTTCTGGGGCCTTTGCAGCTCGATCGCGCTTACTATCACTGTGAGCAGTGCCAGAGCGGATTCTGCCCGCGCGACCGCGATCTGCGGCTGGAGTCATTTTCGCTGACCCCCGGCGTTTTGCGCATGACCGCCAGCGCGTCCGCGCTCTTGAGCTTCGAAGAGAGCAGAGGGCTATTGCGCGAGTTGGCGGGGGTGGAAGTCAGTGCTCGGCAGGTGGAACGAGCCGCCGAAGCGCTGGGCGCCGAGATCGCCGTCGATGAACACCAGCACGTGGAACGGATAGGCGAAAGGGCTCCCACCCTGTACTTGGGCATGGATGGCACGGGCGTGCCCATGCGGGCCGAAGAAGTCGTGGATCGCGCCGGCAAGCAGGCCGACGGCTCGGCCAAAACCCGCGAGGCCAAGCTCGTCACCATCTGGACGGCCGAATCGCGCGACGCCGAAGGCCGACCGGTGCGCGATCCGGGATCGGTGACCTATTCCGCCGCGATTGAAAGCGCGTCCACGCCCGACACCAGCCCGGACCTGTCGGACTTCGCGGCGCGCGTACAGCGCGAGGCCAGCCGCCGCGGTTTCACGGAAACTCAGCGTCCGGTGATATTGGGCGATGGTTCAGCTTGGATCTGGAACACGGCTAGGGAACTCTTCCCGCAAGCCACTCAGATTCTCGACCGCTTTCATGCCAAAGAGCACCTCAGCAAGGTTGGAAAAGCGATTTACGGCGACGGCTTGGAAGGGAAGTCATGGATTGATCTGCGCTATGACGAACTTGATGAGGGGCGTTTGAAATCTTTGGTGGAAGCACTGCACGTCCACGCCGGCCCATACAAAGAGGCGCGAGAATGCATTCATTACCTTTGGAAGAATCGACGCCGCATGCGCTATCCGAGGTTTCACCAACAAGGTTTCTGTACCTCGACCGGTGTGGTGGAGGCCGGTTGCAAAGTGGCGATCGGCACCCGGCTCAAGCGGTCAGGTATGCATTGGACTGTAAAGGGCGCAAACTCCATCATCGCCCTGCGCTGCTGCAAACTCAGCGGACGCTTTGAGGATTTCTGGGAACGCCTTTCGATCAAAGAAAAGCCGCCGCATGAATTCATCGCCCAAATCTGGCGTGCGCTTTTTTTTTTTTTTTTTTTTTTTTTTTTTTTTTTTTTTTTTTTTTTTTTTTTTTTTTTTTTTTTTTTTTTTTTTTTTTTTTTTTTTTTTTTTTTTTTTTTTTTTTTTTTTTTTTTTTTTTTTTTTTTTTTTTTTTTTTTTTTTTTTTTTTTTTTTTTTTTTTTTTTTTTTTTTTTTTTTTTTTTTTTTTTTTTTTTTTTTTTTTTTTTTTTTTTTTTTTTTTTTTTTTTTTTTTTTTTTTTTTTTTTTTTTTTGTGCCTGGCCGGGGAATACTCCTCGGCCAGTCGGATCATCCCGAGGCAGGATCGATAGCCCATCTCTGGATGCGGTTTCTCGGCAAGGATCCGTTCAAACAACTTGGCCGTGTGCGGTCCGATCTGTTCGGCCCAGTTCACCATGCGTGAGGGCGTCCACTCGAGATGTGCTTGGTGACTCTTCGGCCGGTGTTCTCTGTGTGTGAACACCTGTTCTCGTCCAGGACCACGGACGTGCGAGGCTACCCGCTGTCCCTTGTGAAAGATCTCGATGGTGGTCGGTGTCGCTCGAACTTCCACGCGTTCTTGCACCAGCGTGTAGGGCACGCTGTAGAGGTTGGCGTCGAAGGCGATGTGGTAGTCGATGTTGACTCGCGCGTAGGACCACTGGCTCATGTCGAACGGCTCGGCGGGCAACGCTCGCAAAGCGTTGCGTTCGACCGCTGCGAACACACTGGCACGCGATCCTTCGCGCTTCCGGAATGGTCGCTGGTTCAGCCGCTCGAGCAGTTCGCGAATCGCATGGTTCAGCTCCGCCAACCGAAAAAACTTCTGGTGGCGTAGGGCGGCAAGGATCCAGCGTTCGACAACTTGCACGCCGACTTCGACCTTGGCCTTGTCTTTCGGATGATGAGGGCGCGCCGGCACAACTCCCACCTCGTAGTGCATCGCAAACTCTTGGTAGGTGGGGTTGAGATCCGGATCGTAGCGGCACGCGCGACTCACTCCAGTGCGCAGGTTATCGGGGACCAGGAGTCTGGGCACGCCCGAAAAGTATTCAAAGGCATGAATGTGAGCGCTGATCCAAGCGTTCAACTGCTGGTCCCGGGTGGCTTCGGCATAAGTGTAGGAACTCGCGCCCAACACCATCACGAACAGCGACGCTGGCCAGACTTCGCCGGTAACCGGATCGTGCACCGGAATCGTGGCACCGGCCCAGTCGACGAAGCCCTTCTCGCCAGGCTTGTGTACCTGGCGAAGAACTACATCCTGCTTCCTGCGCCAACGTTGGTAGAGTTCGCAGAAGCGACTGTAGCCGTATCCTTCCGGATGCACCTGCCGGTACTCTTCCCAAGCCAACTGCAACGTCAGATGGCGATGCTGCTGCAACTGAGAATGCAAGGCGGGAAAATCCGGGAGGACTTGTTCGGGGAGTCGTTTTACTACCTGCCGCTCTCCGAACAAGGCCTGCTCGACACGCTGCTCGTCCCACTCCTCTCCAAGCGGCCACACCATACCAGCTGCGGCGGCTCGGTTGAGGTAATCATGAACGGTGCTCTGGCTAATCGAACAAGCACGGGCAATGGCCCGCTGCCCCAGCCCGAGCTCGAAGCGAAGGCGGAGGACTTCTCTAATTTTACGCATGGACAATCTCCTGGTTGGCACGCTGTCTCCCGTAACTCAAATAGGAGAAACAGCTTGCCTACTGTGATGTCCAGCGTCACCTCGCCCTGTGGAAAACATTCCGGGGCATCGCGATCACCGTTCCGACGATCGTGATCAACTGATCGGGATCAGCCCGGAACGAGTGATCGGCATCATCCCGGAATCATGATCGCCATCATCCCGGAACCCCTGATCGGCATCCCCGGAACACTGATCGGCATCGTCCGGAATCCCCAAGGAATAGCGTTGTTGGAAAAAAGCGAGTATGGAAGGCCTTCAGTAAAGAATGTAGCGTAGCGAAACTCCCTGAGTGAGCGAGAACCGATTCGTTGTGAAACAGCATTTTTTACTTTCTCGTACTCTGAGTCGTCATTTTTCTCTTTCCAATTCTGGATCGATTTTTGAATGTCTTTTCCTTCATTTTTCCTGAGCGGAGCAACAATCAGCACGCTTGCATTAACAGAATTGGCATAATTTAAGGCGACGACTGAGGACACCTCCTCAGTATTTTCGATTAGAACCAAACCATCAGTAGGCTCAATGAATTCGGTTGTTAAAGCGGCAGCATTTTCATCGACGACTAATTTCTTGCATTGCTGTTGCGCAATATAGAGCCCACTTAATATATCTGCCGATTTGCACCTAAGTTCACCCTCTTTGGGTGGCACGAGCGATCCCAGCTTCGAGTCGATTTCGGATACTGTCGCGATTTCTATCATCTTTTGCGACTTGGCAAAATGGAGATAGGTCTTCTGCGCTTCGGTGAGCCCAGCGAGAACCACATATTTACAACCTCCCATTCTTGCCAAGGCGTTATGAATCATGACGCTGGTGTGTTCGACCATCAAATACGCCACGTAGCCTTCACTCATGAACGCGGCGTCCTCGGCTCTTGGGACTTGTGCGCGCCCAAAAAGAAACAGCGGAATGTAGGTGTTCGCTTCGAATAAATAGGAAGAAATTACTGCCGCAAGCTCTTTAGCATCTCTATCGACGATGCAAACGATACGATCGTTAATCGCGGGAACTAGGTCACTGGGCATTTCGACCGAATTATAGCTCTCATCGCGGTGATAGTAAGTGTCACGCGCGCGAATCGTAGATTATTCCTACGCGCTATAGGTGTAAAACATTTTAAATATCGTTACTTTAATAGTACATCGATATAATTATTTGCCTGCTATATGACCGACTGTCTGTAATCTGAGAGTATTTCGAACGAGCCCTTCTTTGCGATCCGCTATTAAGGTTTTTGTTTGCCGCCATCCCCACTGCCAAAACCCTTGACACTGTGTCCGTACTATTGTACTAGTACAGCATGCTGCTGCACATCAATACGTCCTCGGGCCTTCCGGTTTACCTGCAGATCGAGGGGCAGGTAAAGCAGGCAATCGCCGCCGGAGCGCTCACGCAGGGCCAGGCGCTGCTCTCCGTACGCAGGTTGGCCGCCGAGCTGCGTGTGAATCCCAACACCGTGGCAAAGGCCTATCAGAACCTGGAACGCGACGGGGTGGTCCGCACGGTGCCGGGTGGTGGGACCTACGTGGCGGACAGCAACCCGGGACTCTTGAAATCCGAAAAGCTGCGCCGCCTGCGTCCGGTCGCGCACCAACTGGCGGTGGAGAGCTCTCAGTTGCGTCTACCGGCAGGTGATGTTGTGAAGCTCTTGGAAAGCGAACTGGATGGTCTGGGAGAAAAGCGATGAACGATCTGGCGATTCACACTCAGGGTCTTGCGAAGTTTTTCGGGAAGACCCACGCCGTCGATGGTCTGGATCTAAGGGTTCCGCGCGGGTCAGTCTACGGGTTTCTGGGGCGCAACGGCGCGGGCAAAACCACCACGATCAAGACCCTTCTGGGTTTGCTGCGTCCCACAGCCGGGTCCGCTCACGTTTTGGGCTACGACATCCGCCGCGATCTAATCGCGATCCTCGAGCGCACCGGTTTCGTCCCCGAAAACAAGACGCTCTTCGATTCGCTCACGCCTGCACAACTGGTTCGCTTCAACAGGGGATATTTCCCCAACTGGTCCGAAAAGCTTGCGGCGCGCTATGCCGAACTCTTCGAGATCCCCATGCACGTGCGCTTCGGCAAGCTCTCGCTGGGAAACAAAACCAAAGTATGCCACCTGCTGGCGCTTTGCCAGGGTGCCGAGCTGCTGATCCTCGATGAGCCGAGTGTGGGGCTCGACCCGGTGATAACGGATCTATTGCTTCGGGTGCTCGTAGAAGACCAGGTGAGCGAAGGGCGGACGGTCTTCCTCTCCTCGCATCAACTCGCCGAAGTCGAACGCATCGCCGACTGGGTCGGGATCATCGAGAACGGGAAGATTCTGCTGGAAACGCGCCTTGAAGACATCCGCCAAAACTATAGGCTCATTCGCGCCGCCGCCGAGACTGCGCCCTCCGTCTCCTCGCCTCACCTCGTCGCGGCGAAGAGACTAGAGAACTTCTGGAGTTACCTGGTGGCACGCGATGCCGAGGACTTCGCGGCCATGTTGCGAGCCAAGGGTATGACCATCCTGGAAATCCTGCCGGTCAGCTTGGGAGAAGTTTTCCTAGGCCTCACGCGAAAGGAGGTGCCATGTATCTCTGGAAAACCTGGCACGATTCCCGCACCCGTGTAATGGTCTACATTCTTGCGGCGCTTAGTGTGGGCCTGTTGTCCGGGTTGGACGTAGTAAGCTGGGCGAACTGGCACACTCTCTGGCGGACGCTAGAACGGCCGGGCTATTGGGATTTCTATGGGGACCTTACCTTCGACTTGCTTCGTTGGCAGGTGATTGGTTATGGCCAGCTCGCGGCGCTGCTGGCTGGTCTGAGCTTAGGCGCTAGCGGTGTGGGGCGGGAATATGGCGCGGGAACGATGCATTATGTTCTGACCCGGCCCCGCGCGAGAAGGAGCTTTGTTTTCATCGACTGGATGACGGGCTTGACGGCTATGGTCATTGTCGTGGGCGCCCTCGCTTACGGCGTGCTTCCATTCCTTTGGCTTGCACACGCCCAAGGCCCGGGAAACATCCTGATCGGCCTGCCAGGCTTGTGGGCGCTGGGAGCCGCAATCTTTGGTCTTGCGAGTTTCACCACGCTGGTGGCGGGCAGCGCATCCAAGGGTCTAGTCCTGAGCGTTGCGGGAGTCTCGACGTACTTTTTTCTGCCGACTGCTTTGGACGAGTGGTGGCACATGAATACTTTGATCAAAGCCCAGGACTGGACGCTGCAAATCCTTTCGCGCGACTCATATCATTTCCATTGGAGCGTGACCGCATTCTGGCTTGCCGTGGCGGCGAGCTTTCTCGGAGCGTCCTTGCTCTGGATTAAGTTTCGCCAGGTGTAAGCCGCCTCTCGCTCTCTGCAGCCTATGCTCGGAAAGGAGATCCTTGTGTTCTTTTGGAACTGCTGGTTAAGGAATCGATTACGGCTGGCGGCTTATCTCGTGCTGGGCTGCGCATTGATTCTGCTCGGGACGTTGCCGGTTACCATGAAGTCGGTGGATGGCCATTGGGTATGGGTGCACCCGAAGACCGTCGAAGCAGCCGTGGCGGCTTGGAATGACGGCGTCGAGCATACCGCAGCCGTTATGATGTTTCTTCTGTTGTTTGCCGCCGCCGACCTCGGGTCGTTGGGGCTGGGAGAATCGGCCGCCCGCAAGGAATACGATTTCTTGATCACGCGGCCACGCCCACGCCAGCATTTCGTTTGGACCGCGTGGCTGACCGGACTCGCGCAACTTTGCTTCCTGGCATTGATTCCGTTGGCTGCGGCCCTGCTGACTCTGTACGTCCTGACCTCTGGGCTCTACCCCGACCGGTTGTGGCTGCTGTCGGCGGGAACGTTGGTCTTGGCCGCGCTCGTCTTCAGCATGACGTTTGCGATGGCGCTTGCGACAGCAAGCAGCCGGAATGGCTTCGAGGTGGTCTTCTCTTTTCTGATAATTTACTACGTCGCCAGAATGTTCGTCGGCAGCGGCCGCGGCAGGTTGTTCTGGTTCTTTTCCTTACAGCAGTCCCCGGACACCTACGCCATGGGTGCTTACGATTGGTTTCTAACAGAGCAGCGGGTCCACTACTTTGTGCCCCTGCTGATGATCGCCGCGACTGCCGTCCTGCCCTTTCTTGCGCAACTCAGGTTCGAGAGAAAGGACCTCTAGCCCGCGCCCAATCTAGGGTGGGGGTGGTCCCTTTTTTCCGGATGTATCCGCTATCCCGTCAACGATTTGGCGCGTAGGGCCGCTACTCAGATCACGCCGAAATTCGAGGAGCTCCACCGGCGCGCCGCTATCGAGGATCATCGCCACTGTAACGCCTTCCGAAGGCGAATTCGGGGCAGTAAGAATTTCCTTTCCTTCCATCGCGGCCTGAAGGTCCTCTACTTCAAACGCTATGTGAGGAACAGACTTAATCAAGGCGTGCACCGGGCTATCGGGCTCGAAGCGCATCCATTGAATGCCACAAGGGCTCGTCTCAAACGCGGAGACGTACATCTTGAATTGTTCCAGATAATATTCGCCGGGTCGTGGAACGTCAGTCGGGATGCCGATGTGGTGATAGCGCCAGCCATGTACCGAAGTGGCCGCAGGTTGGTCGTGCCCCTTCCGCATGGTATTCGGGCTATCAGTCTTGGGTTCTGAAATGCACATAATCTGTCCCAGCCAAGATACCACGGCACCCTGCTCGAATAGACACCCATCACGCGCTAAATGCGCGCGGCACGCCCACACCCGCTCAACCGCCCAAGCGCCGGATGTAGCAATTTCCCCTCAGAGGGTAATGCCAGGTCAACGATTTGAGGGGGCGTCTTCAATATGCAAATGCTGTGTTGTAGGCACCTCTCGCTAAATTCTTTGTCCGCTGCTCCATCAGAACATAAACTAAGGGACGCCGTGATCGAGCAAAAAATCAATGAATTCTTTGGAGATGCCGAGTCTACCGGCTTTGGGACGGGCTGGTGGAGCGGGATATTGTCGGTCTTTTTTGGATTTCTTTCCTTCGGCGGAGTTTTGTGCCTGCATTTTCCCCAGTTCCTAACTTCTGCCGAATTCCGTCCGTTTTACTCGTTGCACGGGATCCGCCTCTTAATCCAATTCGTCATCGTGGCGGCCGTTGCGTTTGGAGTGATCTCTTCTCTGCTGCGCAAGAAAAAGACTCTGGCGTTGACGGGAATGCTGTTCGCCATCGCTGCAACAGCTTGGGGCGGCTCGAGCGTCAGTGTTAATGGGAGCCGACTCAATGGCATAACCATCGGCATGGACTGGTTTTTGCTTGATTTGTTGTTGATGGCGCTTATCTACGTGCCACTCGAGAGGATCTGGCCACAGTATCCGGAACAAGGAACTTTCCGAAAAGGGTGGGTCCAGGACGTGGTTTATTTTATGTCCACGCATCTGCCGATTCAGATTTTATCTTTTCTGGTTTTATTGCCCGCTACCCAGGCCACCAAATATTTGGGCCTTCCGGCTCTTCAGGAACTGATCGCTCGCATGCCCTGGCTGCTGCAATTTTTCTTGGCCGTCGTGGTTGCGGACGTTGCTGAATATTTCATTCATCTGGCTTTGCATAAAGTGCCCTTCCTATGGCGTTTCCATGCCGTTCACCATTCGTCGAAGGCGCTGGACTGGATCGCGGGCTCACGCTCGCACTTTGTGGACGACACGCTGGTGCGCGGATTTATCCTTGCTCCTCTCATGCTTGGATTTTCGCAAACGATCATCGTGTGGTACTTGGTGTTTGTCACACTCCACGCCACCTGGACTCATTGCAATTTCGGTCCCAATGCGAAATGGCTCGAAAAGTTTCTGGTTATGCCCAGATATCATCATTGGCACCATACGTCTCAAAAAGAGTCCATCGACAAGAATTTTGCGATTCATTTTCCGTGGATTGATAAACTTTTTGGGACTTATTACTTTCCCGAGGAATGGCCGGAAAATTACGGTTTGGCCGGGGAAGAAGTTTCGCCCAGCTTTCTTGGGCAAACGATTGCACCCTTTATAGGGAAGATAAGGATGGGGAAGAAAAAAGCGCCCTAAAAGCCCAGCGCGTCTAATGGGACGTCTTTGGGCACCTTTGCGCCAGTGCTCGTGGCCTTCACCAGACCCAAGTATTTCATCACTTTGACCGTTATGAATCCAAAGTCGTACTCGCATTTGTCGTGGCTTAGCCGCAAAAGGCCTTCATGGTGGTGATGATTATTTTGCAGGCAAGCGCTAAACGTCGCCGTTACCGGCAGCCACTCGCCAATGTTCATGGCGTTGTCGTCGTCATCGTGATACCGCCGGTATCCAAATGTTCGAGTGTGGGTCCAATAGTTTTGAATCATGTTGACCCACAGCGCGAAAATTCGGATTCCAAACCACATCACCAACACAAACTTCAGATCGCCCACCAGCTTCCAGAAGAGATAAAAACTAAAGGCTTGCGCAAGTATGGCGAAGACCGGGTTCGCCGCGATAAGAAAAGTCCGGGACTTTAAGATCTTGTCACGGGCCAAATTTTCCTTACATTGATACGGCATCAGACAGAGATAGAGGGTTCGCCAAAAACCATCACCGGAGAGTTTGTTGGGATCCCCGGCATGGTCGGCATGTTTATGGTGCAAACGATGGCGATTTATCCAGGCGATCGGATCTACATAGAGTCCGAAGATGTTGTTCACGACGGTGACGGATTTTATGAACCATTCTTTATAGTCGAGAGAACGATGAGCGATGCCCAGGTGAAGAAGATCGGCCAAATACAACCCGCCAAGAAACCAGCAAAAGACAAAATAAACTCCGCCAATCAACAGCCCCATCCAAGGCCCCCAATGAGCAGGTGCGGAGTACATACAAGCCAACGCATAGAGCAAAATAATCAAATAGCCCCAGATGTTGTATGTCTTCATTGTGGCTCCCCGAGGGTTCATTCAAGCAGAAATTGGGGCCTCTTTCAAACAACAAGTTAAAGAGTAAGCGGCTTCGTGGCGGCGCGCGGACGTCTGCTGAACACGGTTGGCCCCCCCGCGGGTTTGCCGCCTCATATCAGGACGCTGCCGCTGAGGATGCAGGACGGTAGTGGCCGGGGACGGCGCGCAGCGCGATGGCCAGGCGGTTCCAGGCGTTGATGGTCGTGGCCACAAAAGTAAGATCGACAATTTCCTTTTCATTGAAATACTTGCGAACTTCTTCGTAGACGGAATCCGGGACGTGCGTCTCGGAAACCAGCGTGATGGCTTCGGTCCAGGCCAGGGCGGCGCGCTCTTTGTCGGTGTAGAAAGGAGTTTCGCGCCAGGCGTCGAGTTCGTAGAGACGTTGCTCGGTCTCGCCGAGGGCACGAGCGTCCTTGGAGTGCATGTCGATACAGTAGGCGCAGCCGTTGATTTGAGAGGCGCGCATTTTCAAAAGATGCATGAGGCCGTGATCAAGGCCGGATTCGGCAAGATATTTTTCGAGAGCGAACATCGCTTTCTGCGCTTCCTGAGCGTGTCTCCTGGCGTCAATTCTTGGTTCCATGAAAGGTCTCCTTCCGCGAAGTTGAGCCGCATGAGGACCGAGCCAACCGTTGGCGACGATTCTCGCCGGCATTTCCATCAAAATGGATGTTCTTAGTGAACGAGTGGATACGCTGAACCGAAGTCCACCAACCTGGCGAAAGCGGGGGGCAAGCCCCTCCCCTGCAGGGCATTGCGTGTGGAAGATTATCGACGGGCGCGATCTTTGCGAACGGCTTCGTCAATGAGGGCGTCGAGTTCGTTGCGGGTGAGGGAGACGTGCGTCCCGGAGGATTCACTGGTGTCGTTGGTTTCCGGTAGCTCGGCGCCGCCGCCGGGGGGTGGAGTGACAAAATATCGAGCGCGCGCGGCCATGAGCTTGGCCACTTCGCGGCTGGAGAGAAGAACGGGGCCGCCCACCAGCTCCGCAGATAGCACGATCTTGGCAAAGTGTTCGATGGTTTCCATGCGGAAGAAGGCCGTCAATAGATCCGGACCACAGGTCACGGCGCCATGATTCGCCAGGAGCAGCGCGTCATAATGCGGGACGAAGGGCTCGATTGCGTCACTTAGCTCGGGCGTCCCGGGAGTGGCATAGCGGACGAGTGGAATTTGGCCGAGGCCGATGATCACTTCCGGCAAAAGCGCTTGATTCAGGGAGCGCCCCGCGGCGGCAAACCCGGTGGCAGTAGGGGGATGGGCGTGGCAGATCGCGTTTACGTCAGGGCGCATGCGGTAAAACAGCAGATGCATGGCGATTTCCGAGGAAAACTTGCGCTCGCCGGCAAGCTGGCGTCCCTCGAGATTCGTGATCACGAGATCTTGCGGCTCGAGCATCCCTTTGTTCATGCAAGTGGGAGTTGTCAGGATGCGGTTGTCGTCGAGGCGGACGGAGATATTGCCTTCGCAGGCTACGATGAAGCCGCGGTCGTACATCCACTTTCCCGCGGTGCAGATGTCGCGGCGATGCTGGTCTTCCGTTTTTTCATGGGTGGGCCAGAGCGGATTCGTGTTCATGGCGCGCGCTTCTCCCTCGCCCGGAGCCTATCCAGGCGATTCTCTGCCCCCAACAGAGTAGACAGCTGGGCCCCAAGCGGCGGGAAACCCGTGACGCACTTTATCACACTAGGCGTAAATACCGCGTAATTTTAAAGCATTTCCCACGCGGTCAATCGCGAGCATATAGGCGGCGATGCGATTGTTCACCTTATGCGTTTCCGCGTAACGGACAACTTCGTCGAAGGCGTTTTCCATGACGTCGAGAAGACGCTCGTTGACTTCGCTTTCACGCCAGAAGAAGCCCTGGCGGTCCTGGACCCACTCGAAATAGCTGACGGTGACGCCGCCCGCGTTGCCCAGAATGTCGGGCACAGTGAAGATTCCTTTGGCATCTACAATGGCATCGGCTTGCCACGTGGTGGGGCCGTTGGCGCCTTCACAGAGAATGCGCGCCTGGACCTGATGCGCGTTTTGCTCGGTGATTTGATTTTCAATGGCAGCGGGAATCGCGATTTCGCAAGGCTGGAAGAGAACATCGCGCGCGGACATTTTCGTGCCACCGCCGGAAAAATCCTGGAGCGGTTTTTTCTGGGTATAGACCCAGTCGATGACCTTGGGAACGTCGAAACCTTTTTCGTTGTAGAGGCCGCCGCCGATATCAGCGAGACAGACGATCTTATAGCCCGCCTTCTGCATGAGTTGCGCGGCGAGCGAGCCCACGTTGCCGAATCCCTGGATGACAACGCGGCAGCCTTCTTTCTTTATGCCGAGCTTGGCGAGCGCTTTGTCACAGCAAATCATGACGCCGCGGCCGGTGGCTTCGCGCCTTCCGGCGGAACCGCCGAGTTCGATCGGCTTGCCGGTGACGACGGCAGTGGTGGCTTCGCCTACGTGCATGGCGTAGGTGTCCATTACCCAAGCCATGGTCTGCTCATTCGAGCCGATGTCCGGGGCGGGGACGTCACGCTCTGGGCCCAGCCAATCGGCGAGTTCGGCGGTGTAGCGGCGTGTAAGACGTTCCAGTTCGCCGCGCGATAGTTTGCGCGGGTCGCAGATGATGCCGCCCTTGGCGCCGCCAAAGGGAATGTTGACGACCGCGCACTTCCAAGTCATCCAAGTGGCGAGAGCACGGACTTCATCCAGAGACACATCAGGAGAAAAGCGGATGCCGCCTTTGCCAGGGCCGCGGACGGTGGAATGGAGCACGCGGTAGCCGGTGAACACGGCGAGCTGTCCATTGTCCATACCGACGGGGATATAAAGAGTGATTTCTTTCTTGGGATATTTCAGATAGCGGTAGAGACCTTGCTCAAGTCCCAGCTTTTGTGCAGCGACTTCAAAACGCGCTTCGGCGTTTTGATAGACATTCATTTCTTCCGGTACTGGGGCTTGCGACATGCGGAACTCTCCTTTGAAGTTACGATGGCAGCGAAAGCAATCAGCCATTCGCAGTTCGGCCGCTGAAGGGAATTCAGGACCGATTTGCAAGGCCAAGAGAAGGGCTGGCGGACTACCCCATAGCATGGAACATGCGAACCGGACCGCCAGACGCGACATTTGGCCGGGCCGCCAGTATACGAACCTGCTCGATTGGCTGCAAGGGAGAGGGTTTGGGGGTTTGCGGTGTTGTCCAAAATGACTTGCGGCGGCGGAAGCATTGAGATCGCCCGGCTTACGGCTTAGTCGACTTGTCTCCCTGACAGGTAGTTTCCGCCGGGCGCGTGAGACGCTCTGAAAGAACGAGTTCGGGTCAAAGGATGAGAAGCAGGGAAAGGTTCCGGCGCAGAGTTACCTAAGAGGTATTATACTAGTAATTATAAAAATGTCAAGGAAAATCTTGGGCCGAGCTGGGCAGGCTTGGTGAGTTCAAACGAGGAATTTGAGAGTTTGGTCGATAAGATCAGAGGTGCCTTGATAAGGGTCGCCGGGGCTGTCGAATTCCATGGAGCAGTAGCCCTTGTAATTGCTGGAGTTGAGAATGCCGAAAGCTTTGGCCATGTCGACGTGAACGAGCTGGCCTTTTTCATCGGCTTCCATGGCTTTGACGTGGCAAATGCTGTAGGCGTGCTTGAACATCTCCGCGATTCCCTTGTAGGCGTAATCGGTTTTTCCGGTGGTTAGAGTGTTGGCAAAATCCGGATTCGCGTGCAACCAGGGACTGTTCACTTTTTCGATGATGCTGACGATGAAGAAGGGATCTTCACTGACGGGATTGTCGTTCTCGAGATTGACAAGGATGTTTTTCGCGGCGCCATATTCCGCTACCCGAGCAAGGGTGTCCGCGGCGCGAGCGACATCTGGCTTGGAGTCTTTCGCTGGGGGCATGTTCGTGCGGATGCTCGGCGCGCCGACGGATGCGGCGATATCGATCCATTTTTTGCTGAAAGCGACGGCTTGATCGCGCTCGGATTTGTCGGCAGCGAAGGGGCTGTGTTCGCCATCCACCGCAATATTTACGATGGCGCCGCCGGATTTTTCGACGAGGGCGCGGAGTTCGTTCAGGAACTTGGGATCGATCGAACGGAAATGCTCGCTCCACGGCTCGATCTTGTTGATGTTGAATCGCGATTTGACGAAGACGAAGAAATTCTTCAAATCCATCTTAGGGACAGTCGAGCGGTAAGGCTTGTCGTGAGCACCTGCGATGCTTTCGCGGAAGGGGTAGGAAGCGATGGCAATTCGTTCGCGGGGCGCAGTAGGAAAATGCAGGTTTGGAGCGGTGATTGCGGCGAGAGCTGGTTTCGCGGCCGGCAACAGCATCGCTGAAGCAGCCGTAACGGCGGATTGAACAAGAAATCTTCTTCGAGTAGTGTGCGCCAAAGCGGCGTCAGTCTAGCAGAATCTCCAAGGCAGACAAAGGTTAGCGAAAGGCTCTGCTATAATCCGGGCGTTTTTGCGGGATGCCTGCTTCCCGGAGGCAACAAATGAATCGCGCCATTCCTGTTCTACTCGGATTCTTCCTTTTGGTTCTGCCTGGAAACAGCTTCGGGCAGTCGGCCGCGGATTCGCTCTCTCAGCTGACCAAGCCTCATGACTACGTCTTGAAGCGGATCTCAAGTTACGACCGGACGGGCGGAAACGACGACTACCGGCCGCTTGCAGCGGGAGAGACGCTCACGTTGCTGGACGAAGCGGGGCCAGCCGAGATTTCGCATGTGTGGATCACCATCGCGGACGACGAGCGATTTCATCTGAAGAAGTTGGTTTTGCGCATGTACTGGGATGGTGAGAGTTCGCCGAGTGTGGAGGCTCCCGTTGGCGACTTTTTCGGACTAGGACTCGGCGAATATCATCTTTATCAGTCCACGCCGCTTTCTGTGGGCGGAGACAAGGCTTTGAACAGTTTTTTCCCGATGCCCTTCCAAAAACACGCCCGCATCACACTTACGAACGAAGGACGGCAAAAAGCAGAGGCCGTCTACTGGAACATTGACATGCAAGCCTTCAAAGTAGCGCTCCCTCCAGATACGCTCTATTTTCACGCGCAGTATCGCCAGGCGACTCCGAACAAGGCATTCCCGGAGAATAAAATAAATCTGGATGGCAAGGAGAATTACGTGTGGATGGAAGCCACGGGACGCGGACACTTTGCGGGAGTCACGATGTCGGTGGTGGAGAATAAGGATGGGTGGTGGGGAGAGGGCGACGACATGTTTTTCGTGGATGGCGAAAAGCTGCCGTCCATCAACGGGACAGGTTCGGAAGATTATTTTCTGGGGGCTTGGGACTTCAGCGGTAAGCCCTTTGCGTACGGGCTATATGGGGCGCCAATCGTCGGAGCGGAACTGCAAGGCGGCCGGTGGTCTGTGTATCGATTCCATCTGGACGCTCCGATACCGTTTACGAAGTCACTGCGGGCGACGATTGAACACGGGCATGCAAACGATCGAGGAGACAACTTTTATTCGGTGGCGTATTGGTATCAGAGCGAGCCTCACGGAGCTTTCCCGGTCCTGCCAGGCGTGGAGATGCGAATCCCGCATGTCTTTGCCGCAACAAACCCTCAATAGAGTTTAGAGCTAGAGCTCGTTGGAGCGCTTGACGGCAGTTTCAGAAGAACAAGCTACTGCAAACGGAATTGCAGGGTAACCGTCAGGTGCATCGGAACGGGTTTGCCATCCAGCGATGCCGGCTGATACTTCCACAGACGCAGGGCCGCCATAGCGGATTGATGCAGAAGCGTTGGTCCGGAAATCACCTTCATTGTCGTGACGTGACCGTTCGCGTCGATCAACGCATCGATGAGCACATCACCTGAAATGTGCTGGTTTTTTGCCAACATCGGATAGACGGGTGAGACCGAGCTAATTAATTTTGCCGTCTTTACGTCTCCACCGACAGGCAGCGGCGCTTCAGGAGCCGCGGGCTGTTTCGCGCCTGGCGCGAGTCCGGCATCCATTCCACCTGCATTGGGGTCGCTACCCGCTGAAATGGTCGGAGCTTCGGCTCCCTCTTCCTGAGAAGACGCGCGACGGTTGATCGTTGGACTAGCCAGATGAACTTCGCCGAGGGCTGGTTTCTTCGGCTCCGGGTCCACCGGTGGGCGCGAAATACGCTCCGTTGCAGAAGCGGGAATCGAAGTGGCTGCGCCTCGCGTGTTGTCGCGAGTTGCCAGAACGGGTTCAGTACTCACCGCTGGTCTAGTGAGGGGCGCGCTGGAAGCGGGTGAACTAGAAACTTGTGTCGTGGAAATTGGCGCGCTGTTCGAGCTGGAGTTTGGCGCTGTCCCCGATTGGGTATTTTGGGAAGCGGGCTGGGCAATGGGTTGCGCCGCCGGCTGCGTTACGGAAGACGCTGGAAGCATCGCGCTCGCCTGGGAACTCGGTGCGGATGCGGCGATCCCGGGCTTACCTTGCACTGCACCCGAAGGATGCAGCAGATACCAGGCGCCCCCAGCGGCCACGAGAACAGCCGCAGCTATTGCGCCGTACAAAACGCCTTTGTTGGAGCCTGACGAACGCGATTCGGTGATGGCTGGCTCATCCAGCGGGAGCAAGCGGCCGAATGCTGGAAGCGCAGACTCAGGAATGCTTTCCACTGCAGTCAAAGGCAGCGGCTCGGCGGAATCCTCGAGCGGTTCGGTTATCTCGGAAAAGTGCTTGGCCTTTTCCCGTTCGACCGTTTCTGGCGTGGATGCAGGCGAGGCGGCGTTGCGTGCGAGCGGCTCAAGCCAAGATGGAATTTTTACTTCTTCGGTGTCCAGCGATGACTTCATCGGAGGAGGAACAGGTTTTGCCGGTGGCGCGCTCTTGACTGGCGCGGGCTCGGCCTTCGCCATTTCGAGCACTTGCGAAGCAACACCGGAAACAGATTTCGGATCGAGAGCGGGCACGACTGGCGCCCGCGGAGTGGGTTGCGAGGTTGGAGCTGCGCTGAAGAGCATCGATGACAGTTGCTCCTGAAGACGCGCGGCTTGAAGCTTCAGATCTTCGGTGGAATTTTGAGCCGGAACGCTCGCCTGCTGCGCTTTGGTTTCGGATGTAAGCGGTACGGCTGGCGGCTTCGACGGGGCAGAAGCTGCCTGAACTTCGGGCGCGCTCAAGAGACTTGCGAGGGAAGATGCCAGCGACGAAGTCAGCGGAGGCGCCGGAATTGCCGGCACTTCAGGCTGTTTAACGACCGGCGGAGGAGGGACTACGGCCGCTTGAACCGGCGGCGTTTGCAGTTTCGGAGCCGCAGGTGGAATTGCAGCCACTGGTGCGGCGCTGACAACCGGACTCACCGGTTTGGGAGCGGCCACTACAGGCACAACAGGATTCGGCTTAACTGCAGGCGGGAGCGAGGAAACAGGCGAAGGAGCGGGTGCTTGCGGGCCAATGCGATCGGACGGGAAACGCATTCCCCAGAAACCAACGACCGACTCTGTAAATTCAAGTTCCACGTAGCCGCTGACGCTTTTGTAATTCTTGGATTTAACGACCTGGCAGACCACTTCCTTTTTTGTTTTTTCGTTGGTGAGGAAAAGGAGTTGGCCCGCGGCCACTGGCGAACCGAGCCGGATGACGGCACCATTGCCGAAAACGAGCACTGTCTTTGTAGTTTCGGAAAAAGGCTCGCGCTTGTCCGTGCCCTCGACGGATCGAGCGCCATTGACGGTGACGGGCACTTCCAACGCGACAGGTTGCGGACGGCTGCCGGTGGCCGTTTCGTCGAAGCGCGGCGCAGGCGCTGCCGAAGGCCGCGCGGCAGTCTCTGGTGGGGCAGTTAAGACTTCATTCTCTTTGCTGGTTATCGCCATAGGAAGCTCGCTTGGACGGAAAATTTTTGTTCAGCCCTGACGCAAGCAGGACTATCCCCGAACCTTTATATGTTCTTGCTGGGCCATGCTTTGCAGCCATAGTACGTGCGTACCAAGCTGGAAACACCTGTCCTGAAGGACAGCCGTGTTGTGGGCGGAAACTGCTCTAACGGTTCAAAGGCGGGCGGAATTGCTCGTCAATTTCAACTTGGTAGCCGGTGACGAGCTTGTTGGTCTCGTTGGCCATGCCGATGACGGCTTGCAATTCCGCAAACATGGCGTCGGTCATACCTTTTTTGAAGGCGGAGGCGGTATGCGATGCGATGCAATAGTGGCAGTTGTTGGTCACGCTGACGGCGACGTAGAGGAGTTCCTTGGTCAGCGGATCGAGCGCGCCGGGGCCCATGATTTGCTTGATGCTTTCCCAAGTGCGCTTCAGTGTGGCGGGGTCGTGGGCGATGGCCTTCCAGAAATTGTTGATCCAATCGGTCTTGCGGGTGGCCATGATGTCGTCGTAGATGGCGCGAACTTCAGGGCTTGCATCTGCATATTCGATAAGGCCAAAGGTGGACATTGGATTCTCCAAGAGTCGAGCGGATGATGATCGGGAAAACGTTAGCAAGAACCGAGTTTCTCCGCCAGAGTAACGGCGCCTTGGACGAGAAAGGCCCGGTTGCGACACAGCCCGTCCCAGAAACGAACAGTGGAGTGTGGCAGGAGGCCGTCAAACTACGGTGGAAGACCATAAAAACCAGCAAGTTAGGTTTTTTTTCGCTTGGCAGGGAACCTGCAATCAACTATAACGTATCACGATATAGTCTTCTATCGCTCGATAGATATGGCTTTCGCGAGCGATTTGCATTCTGAGGAGATGGCGTGACGAAGAAGAGAGACACCGAGTCGTTCCTGCCGCTGACGCCGGCGATGTTTCACATTCTTCTGGCGCTTGCCGATGGCGAAAAACATGGGTATGCCATTTTGAAGGAAGTGGCGCGGCGCACCGAAGACAAAGTGCGGCTTAGCGCTGGAACGCTTTACGGGAACCTATCGCGGCTGGAGAGTGCAGGGCTGATCGCGGAATCGAACCGCCGGCCGGAAGTTGTGCTCGACGACGAACGCCGCCGGTATTACCTCCTTACTGAATTTGGGCGTGAGGTAGCTGTCGCCGAAGCGGAGCGCATGGAAGAGGCGCTTGGCCAGGCTCGTGCGAAGAAACTTTTCCGGAAACCGAAACTTGCTTAGCGGGGGATAACTGCGATGGGAAAAGAGACTTTGCCTTTTTCGCAAAGACTGTTTCGAGCGCTGGTTCGCGTATTGCCGTTCGATTTCCGGATAAATTACGAAGGCGAGATGGAAGGCGTCTTTCGCGAGCAACAGCGCGAAGTGGAAGAACGCGGTGGCCTCATGGGCGCGCTCAAGCTCTGGAAGGAAACGATCGTTGGTATTTTCACGACGGCTCCGCGCGAACACTGGCAAATCCTGACGAGCGACTGCGGCTATGCGGTGCGTATGATGCGCAAGAACCTGGGGTTCACGGTCGTCGCGGTTCTGACGCTGGCGCTCGGCATCGGTGCGAATACCGCGATTTTCAGTGTGGTGCACTCCGTGCTGCTGCGGCCGCTTCCCTATCCGCAGGGGCAGCAACTCGTTTTCATCCGGCAACAGCAAAAGAAGATGGGCATCTCGGACATGGGGTTCTCGGTGAAGGAAATCGAGGATTATCGCGCGCAAAACCGGACGCTGGCCGGGTTGGTGGAATACCACGCCATGTCCTTCACCCTTTTCGGACACGGTGATCCGGAGCGTGTGCGAACCGGGGTGGTTTCGTCCAACTATTTTGATTTGTTTGGCGTTCAACCGCTGCTGGGCAGGACATTTCTGCCTGACGACGAAAAACTCGGCGCGCCTCCCGTCCTGCTTCTCAGCTACGAATACTGGAAAAACAATTTCGGGTCCGATTCTGGAATCGTAGGCAAGACGTTCGAGATGAACGACAAAGTGCACACGGTCGTGGGAGTTCTCCCGCCAGTGCCGCAGTATCCAAACGAAAATGACGTGTACATGCCGACTTCGGCGTGCCCGTTCCGTTCCTCGAAGATGCATCTGGAAGATCGGGACATGCGGATGATGGAAGTATTTGGAAGGCTGAAGCCGGGAGTGACGGTGGCGCAGGCCAGCGCGGACACCGGCACCATCGCCGCCGGATTGAAGGCAGCCTATCCGAAGTCTTATCCAGAGAATGTGGGCTTCACTTCTTCTGCGAGGCCATTGCAAGAGGAACTGACGAAGGAGGCTCGTCCGACACTTCTTGTGCTGCTTGGCGCCGCAGCGTTTGTTCTCCTCATCGCGTGCGCCAACGTTGCCAACCTCACGCTTGCGCGCATGTCCCGGCGCGAAAGAGAGCTTGCCGTGCGGAGCGCGCTCGGTGCCGGGCGGAGCCGCATTCTGCGGCAACTTCTGACAGAAAGCTTCCTGCTAGCTATTGTGGGCGGCGTGCTAGGTCTGCTGCTTGCGTATGGAAGCCTGGAGCTTATTACAGATTTTGTGGGACGGCTGACGCCACGAGCGCGCGAAGTGCACATCGATTCGCAAGTCTTGCTATTCACACTCGCGGCTGCGCTCGGCACAAGCATCATCTTCGGCACGCTGTCTGCGCTTTTCTCGCGCGCAAACCTCACGTCGAGCCTGAAAGAAGGCAGCAGCGGCGCAGGATCCGGCTACCGGCAAAACCGCATGCGCAGCGCTCTGATCGTTTGCCAGATTGCTTTTTCGTTCATGCTGCTGATTGGCGCAGGATTGATGCTGCGAAGCCTCATCAAGATGCAGCAGGTGGATGCAGGCATTGTTCCGCAGCGAGTTCTGACGATGCGAACCACATTTAATTGGACGAAATACACGGACAACGAAAAGACGAAGGCTGTCGTCCAGAAACTTCTGGACCGCGTGCAATCCGAACCGGGAATACTTTCCGCCGCCATCTCGAGCCGGTATCCCTTCGAGCCGGAAATGATTACCGGGGGCCCGGAGTCTGTGTCCTTTTCTTTTCAAATCGAAGGCCGCACTTTGGAACCAGGCCAAGCGCCGCCGGTCAGCACGTTTGCGTCAGTTTCCACGGATTATTTCAAGACGCTGGGAATTCCTCTGAAAGCGGGCCGACTGCTCGCGGAAACGGACAGAGATAAGGCGCCCGACGTTGTGGTGATCAATGAAACAGCAAAGCGCCAATACTGGCCGAACGAAGATCCGCTCGGAAAGCGCGTCACCGGGGATGGCGGAGCTCACTGGGCGATGATTGTAGGCGTCGTTGGAGACGTGCGTGAATTTGGGCTGGATCATCCGCCTGCACCAGAGTTCTATGCCAGTCAGGGGCAGAATCCGCAGCCAAGCGCTTTGATTGTGCGCACCGTCAGCGAACCACGGAGTATGGCCCAGATACTCACGCGCACGGTACATGAGGTGGACCCACAAACAGCCGTAACGCATATCCTGACGCTGGAACAAGCGCGTTACGAATCGATGGCGTCGCCGCGCGTGACCGCAAGCCTGCTTGGTATTTTCGCGGTGCTCGCGTTGGTCATAGCCACGGCAGGCATCGGCGGAATCATGGCGCTGATGGTCAGCCAGCGGGTGCGCGAAATCGGAATCCGCATCGCACTTGGGGCACGGCCGGCGAGCATTCTCCAGATGGTGCTCGGACAAGGCATGTCGCTTGCTGTCTTGGGAGTAGGAATTGGAGTCGTGGGTGCGATTGCTTTGACTGGGCTCGTGAAATCGTTCTTATTCGAAGTGCCTCCGACCGATCTACTTACGTTTGGCGGCGTTGGTATGACGTTGCTTGCTGCCGCTGCGCTGGCAAGCTATTTGCCTGCGCGACGCGCCGCCGCGGTCGATCCAAACATAGCGCTCCGCGCAGATTAATCCCCTACAAGGTCAACGAACGATAGAGGCAGGTCAATGCGGCGACGGGCTTGAAGTGGAGAGAAACTCTTCGAGGAGAAGCCGCGCGAGACGGCGCGGGTTATGGCGGATGACGCCGTGCTCTTCGAGTAGATTGTCGAGAACGACGCGGTAGCCAAGCTTCTGAAGCTCTGGCAAATCTATGATCACCTGCTCCGCACCCTGCCGACGGTACCGCTTGGCTACTTCCGGAGAAATCGGCCGGCGATTTGCCACAACCCAATCCACAACGGAACGCGGGGTGTGATGCCGAATTGCACGCAGATGGTCGGCTAAAGAGTACGCGGCCGTTTCGCCCGGCTGCGTCATGAGATTGGCGATGTAAACGCGAGGCGCTCTGGATTTTGCGATCGCGGAGGCGATTTCTGGAATGAGCAGATTGGGGAGGATGCTGGTGTAGAGCGAACCGGGACCGAGAAGAATCAAGTCAGCTTCGCGTATAGCATCGATCACCGCCGGGAAAGGCGGGACGCGGCGCGGCGAGAGCGCAATTTTCTCAATGGGCGCATGGCTCGCCGTGATGCGCGTTTCCCCATGAACAATGCGGCCATTTTTTAGTTTGGCGACAAGGTGGACGTTGGAAAGCGTCGAAGGAAAGATGCGCCCGCGAATCGCCAGCACTTTGCTGCTGACGCGAATCGCCTCGGCAAAGTCCCCCGTTACATGCGTGAGAGCAGCCAGAAATAGATTGCCGAAATTATGTCCGATGAGGCCGCGCCCGGCATGAAAGCGATACTGAAACAGCCGTCCGAGCAACGCTTCATCTTTCGAAAGAGCCACCATGCAGTTGCGGATATCGCCGGGCGGAAGCACGCGGTTTTCGCGCCGCAGACGACCGGAGCTGCCTCCGTCATCTGTCACTGTGACGATCGCCGTAAGTTCTGAAATGGGGCGGTGTGAATTGGGATGCTCGTCGCTGCGCCGGACGACATATTCCTTGATCCCTCGAAGCAGTGTCGAGAGTCCCGTGCCGCCGCCAAGCGCAACGACGCGAAATCCGCGGGCCAGAGTTTTCGGTTTGGGAGCTTTGATCTTCACCGGAGAACGTAGTGAGTCTTGGCGACGAATCGTTTCGTTTGAGGCGTGTTTCTCCGAACTGAGTTTTGGCTATCTCTTCGAACTTGCATTGGGGCGCTTACCGGTCAGGCCGAAATCCGCAGTCTGGGACTCTCCATCGATGCGTTGCGATTCACTGGCAAGAAAACCAAATCGCGAAAGTTCAACCTGCGGTGCCGTCTTTCTCCGGATAGAGAAGCTCAGTGAAGCGAGGATCTTCCTGGAGGAAGGCGAAATCTTCATCGTTGCGGGCGTGATAGCGATTTTCCGGACGCAACTCGATGGCTACCTTGAGGTTCGCCATAGCCGAATCGGCCTCTCCTGTGAGGCAATCGAGCGCGGCGAGTGCGTAATGGATGTAATCCGATTTTGGCGAAGCTTTGCGCGCCTTGATCAGACTTTCGCGCGCATCGTCCCAGCGCCCGATGTTCATCATGGCCACGCCACGCTGGTAATGTTCGTCGGCGGTCTTTGGATTCTGCTCCGAGCTTGGCTTCATACGCTGCTCAGCGATGCGCAGGTGCATGCGAGCGCGATCCGCTAGCCCTTTACTGGGCCCTTCGAGCACTTTTTCCAGCTCTTGCTTGGCTTTGGCGAATTTTTGCTGGTGGAATAGGGACAGCGCTTCGTCGTAGGTCTTCAGCTGAGCCTGCACCAGGGGGTCGACCAGTTCCACGCCACCTCGCTGGGCTGGCGGAGGAGGGGGTAAGTTCTTTTTTTTCAGTGAATTAGAATGGCCGTGCGCGGTTCCCTTACCGTGCCCCGATGAGCCCGAAGAGGCTTTGCGCGCTTTTGCCATGCCGCGAATCGTAACAGAGGAAATTGACGGCGTCAGCAGCGCAGCAAGCCCGTGCTGACCGCCGTGGGCTCGGTGGAAATTTTACGTCCCTACTATTTATGCGTACACTGCGGCGTCGGCCAAATTCCCGCGGATGTCGCACTGGATATCGAGAATACGGAATTCTCTCCCGGCGTACGCCGCATGCAGGCGGTGGTGGGCCAAGAGGCACCCTTCGATCACGGCCGCGAACAGATGAAAGTTCTGGCTGGCTTGGAAGTGACCACCAAATCCGTAGAGCGTACGGCGGAGGCCATCGGAGCCGATATCGCTCACCGCGAACAAGCCGAGATTCAGAAAGCCCTCCAGTTGGAATTGCCCGTCGTTGCCGGCGAGCCGATTCCCTTCCTGTACGTGCAGATGGATGGGACGGGAGTTCCGGTGGTGAAGAAAGAGACGGTCGGTCGGCAGGGCAAGACGGAAGGCCAGCCCGCCCATACTCGGGAAGTCAAACTTGGATGCGTCTTCACCCAGACGACGTGGGATAAGGAAGGCTATGCCATCCGCGATCCCCATTCCACCACGTATACCGGAGCCATCGAGAGTGCGGAAGAGTTTGGCCGGCGAATCTATGCGGAAGCCTACCGACGCGGCTGGAGCCGCGCACGCAAGAAGGTCGTGATCGGCGACGGCGCCGAATGGATTTGGAATCTTGTGGCCCTCCATTTTTCCGACGCCATTCAGATTGTCGATCTCTACCACGCCCGCCAGCATCTTTGGGAGGTCGCGCGCAAGCTGTACCCGAATGACGGAGGGAAGCAAAAAGCCTGGATGAAGATCCACCAGAAGCGCCTGCTAGATCGCGGGAAAATCGAAAAGCTGGTTGCTGCACTCCGCTCCATCGAATCCGATAACCCCGAAGTAGCGGAGAAGATTCGCACCGAGGCAGACTATTTTGAAGGGAATGCAGAGCGCATGCGTTACCCCAAGTTTCGTGGCCAACACCTATTTGTTGGTTCGGGTGTCATTGAAGCCGGATGCAAGACGGTGGTCGCTTTCCGACTCAAGAGGTCAGGAATGTTCTGGACCGTTCGAGGAGCCAACGCGATTCTGGCCCTCCGTTGCTGGGCATCCGCGCTGCCAGCGGGTGAAAAAGATCCACGTGTGGCGGGAGAGAAGAGCTAGTTTCGGGGAGCTGGTGATGCAGGACAGTTCTCCTTTCCGCTGGCTGGAGGATCGCGGTCCAGCCTGCCAGTTGATCGCCGTGATCGATGACGCTACCAGTCGGATCCATGCACGGTTCACCGAACACGACACCACGGAAGAGAACCTGCGAACATTTGGCGGATGGGTACGGCTCTACGGACGTCCCTTGGCCCATTACACCGATAAAGCCAGCATTTTTCGAACGGCCGGCCCGCAGCCGCTTGCGGAACAACTGCGGGGAGATCCGCTGCGAACGCAGTTTGGGCGAGCCTTGAACGAACTGGGGATCGAATGGATCGCGGCCCACAGTCCGCAAGCCAAAGGGCGTATCGAGAGACTGTTTGAAACTCTTCAGGACCGCCTGGTAAAGGAGATGCGGTTGGCGGGAATCGACAGTATTCAGGGAGCGAATCATTTTTTGGAGATGCGCTTTCTTCCCGAGTGGGAGCAGCGTTTTACCGTAGCACCGCGGAATGCACGCAATGCCCATCGACGACTGGGACAGGAACAGCACCTGGAAGAAATCTTGAGTGTACGCGTGGGCCGCAAAGTGGCTCAGGACCACACCGTAAGCTGGGACGGGAATCGCTGGGGAGTACTGCGGGAAGAAGTATGTGCGGGGCTTCGTGGAGCTGCGGTCGACATCGAACGGCGCTTGGACGGAAGCCACTGGTTGCGCTACCGAGGGCGATATCTGCACCTGCGCGCCTGCCCCGAACCGGCGCGGCGTTCCGCAAGTCCTTCCGGCCTACGGCCTCCAGGACTTGCGGAACGAACACCGAAACCCAAAAGCCAAAGCAAACCCAAATACCATGTGCCTGCAGAGCACCCTTGGAGAAAACCATGGAAGCGGACACTTCTATCTGGCAGAAAACCGGACATTTCTATTTGCGTTGACACGAGGGGAATTGCGTCTGGAAGCAGGATTGTGGGACCTAGAAGCGTTACCTCCCGGCAGCAGGGAGCGAAAAAAGGGCATCGAAATAAGTGCCTTTTCGCGGAAACTATAACTAAGTTACTCGTCACACGACGGGCACAGCCGCGAGGCTGGCCTACCAGCACCGCGTATGCTATAAGTTTTGTGGTTGAACTCTGGTTGAGAAAAAGTGCCTTTCATCAATTTTCCTGCGCGCGAAATTAACTGCAAGCTCGTCTACTACGGTCCAGGTCTGGGCGGTAAGACCGCAAACCTCCAGTGGGTGTACGACCACACGGGGCAAAACCAGAAAGGCAAAATGGTCTCCCTCGCCACGGAGACGGACCGCACCCTCTTCTTCGACTTTCTTCCGCTTGATCTTGGAACGGTCCGCGGCTTCAAAACGCGCTTCCACCTCTATACCGTTCCTGGGCAGGTCTTCTACGAAGCTAGCCGCAAGCTCATCTTGAAGGGCGCGGATGGCGTGGTCTTCGTCGCCGACTCCCAGGAAGAGCGGCTGGACGCCAATTTCGAAACAATGGAAAACCTGCAGGAGCATTTGAAAGAACACAACCTGAATTTCGACACGATTCCGTACGTGCTTCAGTTAAACAAACGCGACTTGCCCAACGCCATGTCTGTGCCGGAATTGACCAAACAGCTCCAGAAAAAAGGCGAGCCGGTTCTTGAAGGAGTCGCCATTCAAGGCGTCGGCGTCTTCGAAACGCTCAAAGAAGTAGCCAAGCTGGTTCTCGCCGAACTGAAAAAAGGCGGCTAACCACTCTAGTAAAGTCGGAAAGTCGTTTCGATGGGCACGCGCACAGCGACAGGCTTGTCGCCGGAACTCGCTGGCTTAAAAGTCCACTCGTTGACCGCCCGGATGGCCTGTTCATTCAACCCAAAGGGAACGCCCTTCAGAACGCGAATGTCCGTTGCACGACCGTCTTCCGCAACGGTCACATCCAATATCACAGTTCCCATGAATTTCACTTTCCGCGCTGCGTTGGAATATTGCGGTGCGGGACAGTATATGCACGAAGGAACGCTGCCTCCCGCTCCCGCACGCACAAATGGAGGAGCTCCCGCAGGGGCCTTCTGTCCAGGGCGCTCGGCGTCGTAAGGTTCGAAAGGAGCGAATGCTTTCTCTGGCTCTGGGATCGCAATCATCACTGCCTCCTGCGGGCCGACCTCCTCGCCGGAGCTGCTCAGCAGTTCGGTCAAAAGGTTGTAGTTGCCGCCAAGTTCCTCGATCGTGCCGACGACCACGACATTGGCATGAAACTCGGTAGCCAACCATCGAGCGGCCTTGCGATCCTTCAAAGTGGCGGAAGGAATGTGTTCGCGAAACAAATAATACGCAGTCGACTGCGGTCCACGATTTGCATGCCGCTCCCTTGAGCAGCGAGTTCTGCCGCAAAGAAATCCGCCAGCTGAATTCCCAGGTGAGATGTAGATCCGGACGGCATCGTGAAATTTGCGACGAGAACCGTCCAATTGGAGCGGAATTTCGCTTTCTCGGTCCTTTTGAGAAGGCGCCCAGCGAGCGAGTGAATCTGCTCCCGGTAAACATCTCCACGGGCCGAAGAACTCTGCGGATCCAGAGCGCGAACTATACCAGCGACGAAAAGGAAGGCCCCAAGTGCAAGAACGGCAAATCGAATAGTGCGAAGGGGCGACAACATTTCTCGTTAGTTTATCATAACGATACGTTAACGGTACAACATACTTTATCGGATGGCGCAGCCAAGCTCTGCCCGTGGAAGCAACCCAGCAAATCGCTTCAATAAAGCTGAAACTCGATGTCGACAGGAACGCGGACCGGAACAGACTGTCCGTGAAACTTGGACGGCTTGAACTTCCATTTTTGAACTGTGTCGATCGCCTTTTGCGTCAGCGAAAACGGCGCGCCTTTCAGCACCACGACGGAATTGACGGCTCCCTCCTTCGTCACAATCAGCGAAAGTTCCACTGTGCCGCGATATTTGGCCGTGCGCGCAAGATCGGTGTAGTCCGGGCTGGGGCAGTCGACGCACACAGGCAACGATGCTCCATCCACTCCAGGCTGCAATATGCCTGGCTCGACAGTTATGATTTCCGCAGAGCGCGCGAATGAGATTGCCGGCTGTTTCAAAAGTTCCTGCATCTCAAGCGTAGACGGAAACTCCGCCTCCCCGGACCAGGACGTTCCAAGCCCATCCGTGCGCAGGCTGATTCGCAATCGCTGATTGGCTTCTGTCTCGATGGTCCCTCGCACAACACCGGCGCCACCCATGGAGCGCGCGAGAGTAAGGCAGACAACCTCGTTTTGCAGATCCTCGAGACCCATCCAGTTTTCTTTCAAATAGGCGCTGAACTCTTTGCGGTCCTGCACCTGAAAGCCGGAAGCAAAGCCCGCGAGGGATTGTGCCAATTCGTCCGCAAGGAGGGCGCCCAGTTTAGAAAACTGCTTATCGCTGGCGTTGGAAAAATCGATGACCAAAATCTTTGGATAAGCAGGATCGATCTTGGACTGGCGAATCTGCTCTGCCAGACGTGAGGCCAGTAAATCCATCTGGTCTCGTACGATCCGCGACGAAGCGGCACTAGCATCCTGAGCCGCAGACGCTGCACGGGCTATCCCGCACGCCAACAATGCAATCATCCCTGCGGCAAGCGCCCCAAAAACGCGGAGGAATCCTCCGCGACACAAATCCCCTGAATTCTTTCCAAACACGGATACCCACATGGTTCGACGTGAAATCGACGTCTCTTGGATAGAGTTGAGGTACACCCTTGGTAAGAGACGCAATGCGCAGGGCAAACGTTGCTTCGATTAGGCGAAGTTGGCGAGCGCAAGAGACTCGGAATCAAACGTGGGGATGGCTTCGATAAGCCGCGTGACGGTGAGGGCATCGCGCACCCGGCCCGGGCCGCAGACAAGGCGCAAGGCGCCACCTTCGCGGGTCAGCTTAATGGAGATACGCACCAGCGCCGATATGCCCGAGCTATCGATTTGCGGAACGCCGTTAAGGTCGACAATGACCTTGTTTACGCCGGCCTTGGCGACCGCTTCAAGGGCATCGTGGAGCTGCTCGCTGGGCACTCCAATGGTCAGGCGGCCGTGCACTTGGAGAATCGGAATGGTCCCAGACTCTCGAACGTTGATTTCCATCGGAGGATGCTCAGTCATAGTACCTGGCTCAAAATCTGAGTTCTTGCTACTGCGGAGGCGTTCCGACTCTCCATGACCCAGGAGGGCGGCTCGATAACCGGAATGCATTATACGATGGCAAGGCTCTGAGGCAAGAATTGCCGCACAAAGAAATCGCGACGGCGGTTTGGTCAGCTTGGGGAAGAGTGAAGCTCGCAGGAGGTGTTCTGCCCGGCCCCGAACTGCGAATCTGAAAAATGAATCTGACAAATGCAAATTTCTAAACGCGACCGCCGCTGAGCACGCGTATAATCCGTTTCGAAAAGCGGTGGGTCCCCGATAGTATTATTTTCAGCGTAGCCCCGGCCAGGCCGGGCGCAACCCAAACGCAGCGGAGCGAACAGAGCTATGAAGCACCTGGGATGGAAGTGTTGTCTCCTTATGACCATGGTGCTCGCCTCGCTTCCCCTCTTCGCGCAACAAGCTCCCTCCTCCCCCCCAACTAGTTCCCCTGCAGTGCCTTCCGCCTCGACTCCGGAAATCCCAAAGGGCGTAAGCGAGCAATTGAAGCAGCTGGACCAGCGTGTCACTGCGGCTCAATCCGCCGGCGACAACGCATGGATGCTGGTCAGCGCGGCCCTGGTGCTCATGATGACCGGTCCCGGCCTTGCGCTCTTCTATGGCGGCCTGGTACGCCGCAAGAATACGCTCGCCATCATGATGCAGAGCTTTCTCCTCATGGCCCTGATCAGCGTTCTGTGGGCGCTCGTGGGGTACAGCCTGTGCTTCGGCGGAGATGGCCACTATATCGGCGGATTCGAACATGCCTTCTTGCGCGGTGTCGGTGCCGACCCCAATCCCGACTACGCCGGAACAATCCCCCAATCCACTTTCATGATTTACCAGCTCATGTTCGCGATCATCACACCTGCATTGATCACGGGCGCAACAGCCGAGCGCATGAAATTCAGCGGCACAGTCCTTTTCCTCACACTCTGGTTTTTGGTGGTTTACGCGCCTCTCGCTCACATGGTCTGGGGCAAGGGCGGTCTTCTCAACGCTGCCCTCGGCGGAAAATTTCCCACGCTGGATTTTGCCGGCGGAACAGTTGTGCACATCAGCTCTGGAGTTTCAGCACTGGTGTGCGCGCTCTACCTTGGAAAGCGCACGGGCTATCCGAAGCAGCCCATGCCGCCGCATTCTCTCGTCCTTAGTTTCATCGGCGCTTGTCTTCTGTGGGTTGGCTGGTTCGGTTTCAACGCCGGCAGCGCCCTAGCCGCAAACGCTCTTGCCACGAGTGCTTTCGTCGCCACACACATGGCCACCGCCGCTGCCGCGATGAGTTGGAGCATAGCCGAGTGGATCAAGAATGGCCGCGCGAGCGCTCTCGGCGCGATTTCCGGCGCCGTTGCCGGGCTAGTCGCCATTACTCCGGCGGCGGGATTCGTAGCACCGATGCCGGCTCTTGCGATTGGGTTCATCGCAGGCCTGGTCTGCTACTTCATGGTGACGAAAGTAAAATCCATCTTTGGCTACGATGATGCCCTCGATGCGTTTGGCGTGCACGGCGCAGGCGGCACCATCGGCGCGCTCTTGACGGGTATTTTCGCCCAGCAGGTGATCAATCCGATCTTCGGCGCGGGCAAGGCCGTTGGCGGACTCGATGGACATTGGGGACAGCTTGGCAACCAGCTTGTGGGCGTATTGATTGCCTGGGGCTTCGCACTCGTTGGAACCATTGTGCTCCTGAAAATAACGGATATGATTACCGGCGTGCGGGTTACCGAAACGGAAGAGGTCGAAGGGCTGGACATCACGCAACACGGCGAAGAGGCTTATAACCTCGAGTCCTGAGAGAGTCCCTGGAATGATCAGCACAACAGCGTCTGTCATTGGGCGGAGCAGAAACTTTCATGATGAAAATTGAGGCAATCATTCAGCCCTCGCGGTTCGAATCCGTCAAGGATGCGTTGCGCGAAATTGGCATCGAGGGCATGACCGTCACGGAAGTGCGCGGCCACGGCCGCCAAAAAGGCCACACCGAAGTTTACCGCGGCCGGGAATACACCGTGGACCTGCTGCCCAAGCTTAAACTCGAGATGGTCCTTCCGGATCCTCTCGTGCAGCGCGCCGTGGACACAATCCTCAAGACGGCCAAGACAGGAAAGATTGGCGACGGTAAAATATTCCTATCACGGGTTGAGGAAGCCATCCGGATCCGGAACGAGGAGCGCGGCGAAAACGCGCTCTGACGGAAGTGCCGACCGCTGCTCGCCCAGGATTTGATCCGGCCAACCGGCCCGCAAAAAACATGTCAGGTTCTTTAACTCCTTTGTCCGTCCTCGGACCACAGGCCGAAGACGAACGACAACGCATTCGGCAACAATTTGAAGCAGGCGGAAGCGCGCAAGATGCCTTGCAGGCGCTTTGCGCTCTCGCCGACAAAACCGCCCAGCAGATTTTTGGGGAAGTTCTCCGTGTTCACAACACGCAGCCGCAAGGACTTTCACTTGTGGCGCTCGGCGGTTACGGGCGCCGATTGCTTTTCCCTTACTCCGATCTCGATATCCTCTTCCTCTTCGGCAACGAAAAATCCGAAAGCGAGTTTCGCCCGCTGATTGCGGACTTTTCCCGGACCCTTTGGGATCTCGGTTTTCGCGTAAGCTCCGCCGGCCGCACTCTCGAGGAATGCAAACGCATCGAAGAGGACAACGCAGAGTTTCATCTGGCGCTTCTCGATCGCAGGTTTCTGGCGGGCGACGAAGAGCTTTTCGACCGCCTCACCAAAAAAATTCTTGCAGGCCCGGAAAAACAAGCCCGCCCCTTCTTGCTCGCGGAATTGACCAAGCTCACCAAGGAGCGGCACGCGCGCTATGGCAACACGATTTACCATCTCGAGCCAAACGTAAAAGATGCGCCGGGGGGCCTGCGCGACTATCAGGCAGCCACGTGGTTGCGGCAAATCGCCAACGGCCAAAAAGATGAATGGAAGAACAGCGCGGCCGAGGAGGAATTAGCCGCCGGCGCCGTCGATTTCCTCAGTGCCATCCGCTGTTTCCTGCACTACAGCAACGCTCGCAACGACAACACCCTTACATACGAATTGCAAACAGCAGCTTCGGAACGTTCTCTGGGAATTGCGAGCGGTGTACCAGGCAGTTCCAAACACAGTCCGGAAGAATGGATGCGTCTGTATTTCCGCCAAGCTCGCATCCTCAACCGCCTGCTGCTTCGCTACATCGAGCAAAAACCGGCGGTACAGCTCACTTTGCGCGAAAGACTGTTTAGCTCGGCGCGCGGCGCACGCTATGAAATCGGGAAAGGGAAACCGTTTGCCGTCCGCGAAGGGCTGTTGGAAGTGGTGGACGAACCTGCCCTTTCCGATCGCTCCGTTACGTTCGCGCTTTTCACCGAGGCGGCCAGAACCGGAATCCCGCTCAGCCGCGAAGCGGAACGCACCATCTTTTACATCCTGAAACACCCCGAGCTTCCCCAGAAAAACACACATGTAAACTGGGCAACACTTCGGGAGATTCTTGGCGCGGATTATCCCAGCATGGCCCTCCGGCCCATGCAACGTCTCTCTCTCTTGATGGACGTCTTGCCGGAGTTCAAAGCCATCGATTCCCTGGTCGTCCGCGATTTCTATCACCGCTACACCGTCGACGAGCATTCTCTCCGTACGATCGAGCATCTCGAGGAGCTCGCCGAACCGCCGGATGAACGCGCTGCCCATTTCCGCCAGCTTTGGAAAACCGTCGAACGCCGCGATCTCCTGATTCTCGCCCTGCTCCTGCACGACGTCGGCAAAGGCATGCCCGTCGAGAATCACGTCACCGGCAGCTTGGAAGCTTTAGACACCGCTGCAGCCCGCCTTAAACTTTCAGAATACGAAATGGACGAAGTTCATTTCTTGATCGAACATCACCTGGACATGTCGGAGACGATGCAGCGCCGGGATATTTTCGATCCAGCAACTGTTTCGGTGTTCGCAGATACCGTTGCCACGCAGGAGCGGCTCCAGCGCCTGTGCTTGATGACCTACGCCGACATTCATGCCGTAAATCCGGAAGCTTTGACTCCTTGGAAGGCGGAAATGTTGTGGCAGCTTTTTGTCGCGACATCGAATCATTTCAGCCGCACTCTGGACCGCGATCGCCTGCATGCTTCCGACGAAGTACCTTTGTTGGAGCAGGTGCGCAGCCAGGCTGGCGGCGCAAACAAAACGGAAGTCGAGCGATTCCTCGAAGGCTTCCCGCGCCGCTACCGCGCCGTTCACTCCGCCGAGGAAATTGCGGCTCACTTCAGGCTCTACCAGAAATTGGGCGCCGAACCCGTTCAGACCGAACTGAAAGCGCGCCACCATTCCTTCTCGCTCACTCTATTGACCGCGGACCGCCCGGCGCTTTTTGCCACGATCTCCGGCGTACTTGCTGGATGGGGAATGAATATCGTGAAAGCGGATGCCTTCGCGAATGCCGCTGGCGTCGTGCTCGACACATTTCAATTTGTCGACCTTCACCACACCCTCGAACTGAATCCCACCGAAATCGCTCGCTTCCAGAAGAGCATCGCGGACATCGTGAACGGAAAAGCGCCTCTCGAGCCGCTACTGAGAGGCCGTGAAAGCGCCAGCAAAGCAAAGCCACCCAAAGTGGCCGTGGAAACGCGCATCGGCTACGACGATACCTCCTCTACACAAAGCACCCTGCTTGAAATCATGGTGCAGGACCGTCCGGGATTGTTGTATGACGTCGGCTCGGCTCTTGCCCGCCTCGGCTGCAACATCGACGTAGCTTTGATCGACACCGAAGGACAAAAAGCCATCGACGTCTTCTACCTCACGGAACGCGGTAAAAAGCTCAGCCCGCAGAAACAGGAATTGTTGCAGGAAGTGCTCCAGAGCACTCTGCCTTAATTCCACATACCACCGTCAAGCCAAGCCGCCGCATTCCGATCAATTTTTGCCTTTATCGCCGCCCAACTCTTCGTTCTTCGGCTTCTCAATTTCCTTCATTTCTTCGGCTGGCTTCTTTGCTGCTGCGGTTTTATTCGCCTCTTGACGCCGAAGTTCCCGCAAATAACCCGGCCGTGAATGCTCGTAATGTTCCGCCGGGACCTTTCCGTTCAGCCAAGCCAGATCCATGGGGTAGACGAGTGGATCGAAAATCACCAGGTAAAAATGCCAAAGCAGAATCGAAAACGTCGCCAGCAAGGCTTCATACCAGTGCACCGCGGTTGCGGCATCCGTCATCCATTTGGGAAAGTGCCGCAGCGTGAAGCTGTTGAACCAGAGCAAAAAGCCCGAAAGCGCCATCACCAGAGTGCCCCATAAGAACGCCCAGTACTCGAGCTTCTCCGCATAATTAAATTTCGCGAATTGCGGTGGATCTTTCCTCCATCCGAGATTAAACAAAACTGCACCGATCAGATCCTTCGCGTCTTTCCACTTTGGCAGCATGGCCCAGAGAAACGCCCGGTCGCGCCCGTTCACCGCCAGATGAATGATGTGGTAGAGAGTGGAAACAAGCAGCACAACTGCCGCTGCGCGATGCAACTCGCCCCGGAGCGCATCGTCTCTCCCCCACAGCGCAAACGGCCGTGCCCACCAGCTTTCCGGATACTTCAACGCAAATCCCGTGAACACGAGCGCAGGAAAACTCAACATCACGCCCCCGTGCGCGATCCGGAACCACAAATTCATCCGCACGACGTACTCACCCGACTCCAATCGCGGCCGTCCCCGGCGCAACTTCGCAAGCCAATCCAGAAAGTTGTGCACTACCATGAATCCCAGCGTCAGCGGAATCAGCACCCAGTAAATCCATCGAATCCACTGAACCACCGGATGCGCTGGACCGCTCGACGTCTGGACATGGACCGGCCCGATCGCAAATTTTTCACTCACTCCCTTGTGGCATTGGCCGCATGTTGTTGCGAGGTTTGTGGCATTCACCGTCGACCGCGGATCTTTCGATCGAAAGATGTTGTGCACACCATGGCACGACGCACAATTCGCCGCCGTCAGCGAACCTTCGCGCTTCGCCAATCCGTGAAAGCTCTCCGCGTAGGAAGGCACTCGGTCCGCCGGAAGGTCATATCTCCGTTCCAGCCGCGCATCCCCGTGGCAGCGTCCGCATGTCTCTGCCGAAACGTGCGACGCGTTCACCGGCGACGCAACATCTCCCGGCCCCAGAATCAAATGCTCGCCGTGACAATCCGCGCAATTCGGCGCGTCCACAGCACCAGCCTGAATCGCCTGGCCGTGTACACTTTCGAGATACACCTTGGCAATCTCTGAGTGGCATTTTCCGCATGTCCCCGCTACATTCCAGTGGCTCACGCTGGATTGCGGATCGCGAGCGGCCAGAATCTTGTGCGCCCCGTGGCAATCCGCGCACACGGCGGCATCTTTCCCTTGAGCAACCGCCTTCCCGTGGACGCTTTGCAGGTACTGCTCGACAGGATGTGCGATGGGAATCTTGTGCCGCGCAACAAAACCTGCGTCCGCATGGCATTTGGCGCACGCCGCAGTCTGATTTCGTTTCGCCATGGTCGAGGCAGCGTCGCCGGAAGCAAGAATGTTGTGCACTTGTCCGTGACACGATTCGCAAGTGGGAGCATCCGGATCGCTCGCCTTCGCCGCCTGTCCATGAATGCTCGCCGCGAACTCTTTCGCTTCGTCTGCATGACATTCCGCGCATTTTGCCGGCGCAATTTTTGCCGCCGCCCCGATTTCATGCACATTTCCGTGACACGACGAACACGCCGCATCCCCCAGCGCGGAATGAACGCTTTTCGGTACGGTCGCCGCCTCATCCGTGTGACAAGTGGCGCACTGTACCCGCTGAATCTTTGCAGGGTGAGGAAATTCCTTTATTTGCGTGTGACAATCCGTGCACCCGAGAATCCCATGCACGCTCGTTGCGTGCTTCTCTGGCCGAATAGAAATGTCTTTTCCCTTTTCGGATTTCATCTCCGCCTGCCCGTGACATGCCAAACAGGCTTCGTCTTTCTTCAGCGGCTTTGCCGGCTTTTCTTGTCCGCGCGTGAGCGAATAGGAAAGGTGAAATGCCAAAACGAACAGCAATCCGGTAAACACTATTCGTCGGTTGAAATCCCGTGTATACGTTGGATTCACTGCTCTTATACTCAGACTCGGGGACCGAAAAAAGATTCTCGCTTGAACCGCTTCTAAACGTTTACTTCAAGCCGAGGTCTGTCAAAACTTTTGGATTTGCTTCTTCCACCGCCAGCAAGTTATGGCAAGCCGAACAATCATTGGTGATCGTCTGCCCATCCGCGCTTGTATGACTGCCGTCGTGGCAGCGGAAGCATCCCGGAAAATCCGTGTGCCCCAGATTGTTGGGATGCACGCCCCAGCCCATCTTCATCGCAGGAAAAATGTTTCGCAAATAAATGCCGGCGACACTCTCCGCGGATTGTTCCACCAAAGCTCGCCGGGAATTGTAAACGTCCGGATAGCTTGCCCGATAATACGCGTTCAAATCGTCGACGATTCGCCGATGCGCCGTATCGCGATCCGCGTATTCCACTTTTAGCAGCTCCACCGCCTTCTTCCGGATAAACGGCAGTTCCGGACTGATGAAACCCGCCGCCATCTGTTTGTTCACCGCATTCTCCGGCAATTCGAACGCATGCGTCGGCCGGTTGTGGCAATCGATGCAGTCCATGGACCGGTGCTCTGCCGCGGCAAGCTGCTGTTTCGTCGTTTGAATGTCGCTCGAAATAAACTCGATCGTTTTTCCCTTGTCATCGGTGTAGTAAACGATCGGGATCACCTGCCGGCCTGCGTCAATCGAAATATATTGAATGCGCGATCCCTCATCCAGGTGCCGCCCGTGAATTCCCACCGACCCTTGCCACGTCCGTCCGCCAACTTTTACCAGCAACGCCGTCGTTTGCGCCGTGTTTTTCTCGTCCTCCTTATACGTAGTCTTCACAACAAATTTGTCGCCCGTCGACCGCTGCGGCCAGTGGCACTGCTCGCACGTTTCCCGCGCGGGGCGCAAAAACTTTACCGGCGCTGGGATCGGCTGCGAATACGTATGAAACGTTACTGCATACACCTGCCGCAACCCCGAGAGCTTCGAGCGCACGAACCACCCTGCACCCGGACCGATGTGGCACTCCACGCAACCCACTCGCGAGTGCGGCGACCCTTCGTACGCCGTAAACTCCGGTTCCATTACTGTATGGCAAGTCTGCCCGCAGAATTGTGCTGAATCCATGTACGCCACGCCGCGGTACGAAGCCGTTCCGAAAATCAGCACGTTCACGAAGGTGGCTATTCCCACAATCACAAATCCCCGCCGCACGATGGGCTGTCGCAGATCAATCGCCGGATAAATCTCCTGCAATTCCCCCGCAGCCAGTAGTTTCCGCCTTCGCAGCAAAATCCCGATGGGAATAAGCACTAGCCCAAAGACAAACACTCCCGGCAAAATCAAGAACAGCAATATTCCAATGTACGGATGGGGAGGACCAGGCAGTAGAAAATCGTAAATCCAAAAAGCAATTAACGTGAGCGCACCGCTAGTCGTCAAGACTGCGCCCGTCAACGAAATCGGATTTTGCCCTAAATAGTAAAGAAATCGCAGCCAGTTCCGAAAAGTTTCAGGAAGTTTCATGCCGTTTGGCGCCCGCCTGTCTTGTTCGGTCGTGAAAAGACTCTGAGGGAACTACCGCTTCCTTGCCACACAGATTCCCAGCCTCCAGGCGGATAAAGCACGTGACACCGAATTATCGAACACGTTTTCTGCCCCCCCGCTGCTACTTCTTGCAAAGACTCCGAACGTAAGCAATCGCATCCTTGACTTCGGCATCCGTCAGTTTCTTGTCGTAAGCTGGCATTTTATTCTTGCCCTTGACAATGATGGCGCTCCACTCTTCGTCCGTTTCCTTCTGCACCTCATCGGAGCAAAAATCGCGCGCTTTTGTCGCCTTTCCCGCAGCGGTGTCTCCCTTGCCATCCGCTCCATGACAAGTCGCACATTTCGCCTTGTATACCTTCTCTCCCCCGCTCTCGGCTTGTGCCGAACGGTTCAACAGGCATGCCCCGCCAATGAGAAGCGCCAGGATCGCCAGGGATCTGAGATACACCACATCCTTCATATTCGTGCCCTCCCGTTTGGGACTCGCCACATGCAAATGCAGCGCGCTCGCGCGCAAATGCGCGGCTAGCTGGCAATACATGCGTTTCTGAATCCTGCCTTCTTACTTCTTCTTGCCCAGCGCCCGAATATACCCGACCAGATCTTTCACCTGGTCCGCCGTCAACGCCTTAAACGCCGGCATTTTCCCTTTGCCCTTCGCAATGGCATCGCTCAAGTCGCCATCGCTCATCTTCTGCACGTCTTCCGAACCGAAATCCCCCGCCTTCATCGCTTTTCCCGCGGGAGTTTCGCCCTTCCCATCCGCTCCGTGGCACGACGCGCATTTCGCCTTGTACGTCGCTTCCGCCGTGTTATCCGCACGTGCTGGCGCGCTCAAAAACGCAAACGCCGCCAACGCTGCTCCCATCGCGATTGTCCCGGCCCACTTCATCGTATTTTTCATCTATTCCTCCCTAATGTGTAATCGGCAAGTACCGTACCAAGCCCGTCTGATACCGCTCGTCTCTAAAACTCGCCCTTACCCTCGACCTTTTCCTTACTCTTCCTTCACCCTCTCGCTGGACTGCGTTCCATCAACCTTATATAGAAAAACAGTCCAACAAGTGTTATCGCGATGAAGATTACTGCAATTCCCAGCCCTTTCCTACGATAATCCCTCTCCGACAATGCATCTTTTCCCGCCTGCAAATCCTTCGCCGCAATTGTCAACCCAGCCTGAATTTCCTGATGGACCAGCGGAGGCTGGAAGCTATGAATCGTCACTCGTGCTTTCGTCAAAGAGTCCCGCGCCTGGTCTTGCTGCAGCCGTGCCTCGCTGACTTCCATCCCCGAAGATTCCGCCACTCCCAGCAAACGATCCGCGTTCTTGATGGACTGGTCCAACTCCGTTAATCCCGCCAGCATGTTCGCCCGGGCCACATCGCATTTGTCCCCTGGCGTATGGCATTGCATGCAAACGCCTTCGGGTCCGGTCCCCAGCTTCGCGTCCGTTGGATGAGTGATCTCATGATTGCTGTGGCACACCACGCATCCTGGAAGCCCGGCTGACTGAAAGATCGCTTTATGCGCGCTTTTCTCGTACATCTGCGCCTGAAACACGTGACAATTCGAACAGACATTTTTGACCGAATCGACCCCCGGCGGAGCCGCTCCATGGTTTCCATGGCAAGTCGTGCAAGTCGGCGCGCTCAGATCGCCGCGCGCCACCATCGCTTCGTGATGCACGCTCTTGCTGTACTTCGCAAATTGGTCCGTAGGAATTCCGTACGCTTTCATATAAGCGGCGTCGGCATGGCAGCGCGAACACGTTTGCGCGATGTTGAGCGGGTTCACCTTCGAACGCGCATCACGCGCCGGCCGCAAATCATGCACCCCGTGGCAATCGATGCAGACCGCCACCTTCGTATCGCCCTTGGCCAGCAGTTTCCCGTGGACGCTCGTCTGGTATTGGCTGAATTGGTCGGTCCGCAACCCCGGATTGTATTGTTTCATCAGACTCGCATCGCCATGGCAGCGCCCGCACAGTGCGGGAATCTGGCTCCGCTCAATCTTTCCGTGGAATCCGGCTGCTTTGCTCATGGCGTCCATGTCGGCCTTCGTCGGATCACCGCCGTGGCAACTCGCGCACGTCAATCCCTTTTGCGCATGAATGTCCTGAGCGAACTGCGCCTCCGTCACTTGCAGTGGCGGGTCCAGCGCGCTGTGGCACTCCACGCAGGTGTTGGCCGTCTGTGCGCGGCTCCCGGAAGCCCACGCGCACAGCGCCGCACCAAACAACACTGCGCGCAAGAGCGCGCTATTTCGCCATGTAACCATATATCGTCATCGCCACGATGTAGCACAGCGCAAACACACCTGCTCCCCGGATCAGCGTCCCGCCCCGCTTCTCTCTGTTCCCTTCGAGAAACGGCAACAATACCCACACCGTTCCTGCCAGCCCAAACGCCAGGATTCCGATCAGCTCGCCATCGATTCGGAAAACCTTCGACGGAATCAGCTTCAAACTCTGGAACATGAACATGAAATACCATTCCGGGCGAATCCCCGCCGGAGCTGCTCCAAAGGGATCGGCCTTGGTGCCCAACTCCCACGGCAACCACGCCGCTAGCGCGCCAAGAACCCCCAGCGCGACGTACCACGCCATCACTTCTCTCAGCAAAAAGTTTGGCAGGAACTTCATCGCCCGCACCGCGGAAGGATTCGCCTGCGCTTTTGCCTGTACGCTCGGAGGCAGGCTCATACCGAACTTTTGCACCAGCGCCAAGTGAAGCAAAATCAGAGACGCTGTCAGCCCTGGCAGCACCGCGACGTGCACTCCGAAGAATCGCGTCAGCGTTGCGCCCGTCACCTCTTCCCCGCCGCGCATCAGAACCATCATCGTGTGCCCAATCACCGGCACTTGCCCCGTGATCTCCGTCCCCACTTTGGTGGCAAAAAATGCCAGCGTATTCCACGGAAGCAGATAACCGCTGAACCCGAATCCCAAAACCAGAAAAAGCAAAATCATGCCGCTGACCCAGGTCAGCTCTCGCGGCTTCCGGTACGCGCGCAGGAATAAAACGCTGAACATGTGCAGAAACGCCGTGAAAATCATTAAGTTGGCGGCCCAGGAGTGGATCGAGCGAATGAGCCATCCGAAATGCACCCGCGTCATGATGTACTGCACGCTCTCGAACGCCTCATTTGCGCTCGGCCGGTAATACAAAAGTAGCAGAAGCCCCGTGCACACTTGGATCCCGAAGAGAAAAAGCGTGATGCCGCCGAGGAAATACCAGTAGGAGAGCTTGTGAATGGGAACCGTTTTGTGCCGCAACGGTTCCGTCAGTTTCGTCCAGTCGAAACGCTCATCGACCCATTTATGGACCTGCGTGAAGAGCTGCACTTCAACCCACCCGCTTGCGGCTGACCACAATCTCGCTTCCACGAATATTCACTAAAAAATTCTCAAGGGGCCGCGGTGGAGGCCCTGAAATATTTCGTCCATCGAGCCCATACGTCCCGTTATGGCAGGCGCACCAAATCTCCAAGAGGTCGGCACGGTATTGGACCGTGCAGCCGAGGTGCGTGCACACAGCGGATACGCAGTGGTATTCACCCTCTTCGGTGAGCAGCAATAACGCGGGCCGGCTGCCGAACCGGAAAACTTTCGAGCCGTTCGGTTTGAGGTCGCCGACTTTGCCTGCAACCACTTCGTCTTCGCCCAGGTCAGGCACGGAGGGAGGCGCGAGGTATTTCACTACCGGATAAAAAAACGACACCACGGACGCAAACATTCCTCCGCCGAGGAGGATCTCCACGAGCCGGCGCCTTGCGGGTCGAACCTGTTGAGAGTCTTCGAGTCCCATGGGAAAAGTGGATTCTGTCTTCGAATCTCCGCTCCTTCCGCGGAGAAATCAGTGCTTCTTTGCTAGATCCCGGATATACCCGACCAACAGTGTTATCTGTTCCTTGCTCAGCTTCGCTTCATACGCCGGCATCTTGTTTTTGCCCTTGGCCACGATTGTGGTGAGCTCCGCGTCGCTTAGTTTCTGCGCGTCGGCAGAGTGCAGATCCGGGATTTTTAGCGCCTGCCCCATTGTCGTCTTGCCGGCGCCATCCGGTCCATGGCACATCGCGCATTTCCCCTTAAAGAGGCTTTCGCCCGTTTCTTGCGCCTTTGTGGGTGAACCAAAAGCCAAAATCAATCCAATGGTCCCCGCTACCAACACAAGCTTATTTATGCAAATACGAATCACTCTGGCCTCCCAAATGCCTTCGTTCATTCTGCTGCATGCTTTCTGCTAAGGTTCTACATCGCTTCAAAAGGCGTATTTCACGGAGAGCGTGTACAAATTCCCTCTGAAATTCCTCGGCGCATAGATGTCTTGCACCGCTTCCGCGCCACCGGTCCCAAAAGTTGCGTCTTCGTGGTAGCCGTAATAATCCCAGAACGCTTTACCTGTCCACTGCTTCGAGAACTTGTACTCAATGCCTCCGTAGGGGTGCAGCCACAACGAATTGAGCGGGCCGTTGACCTGATTGGGGATCAGCTCTTGGGGATCAAGCCGCAGTTGGGAACCGCTCGTGCCCGTAAGGTTGGCGCCCAAACGCACCGTGAGCCGATGAACGGGCTTAAAGGTAGCGTCAAAAAAGCCGTAGCTGGATTTGTTTGTGTACGTAGAGAGCTGCTGCACCAGTCCAGGCACATTGGGGCACGCCTGTATGCCAGGGCCGTTTTGACCTGACGCAACACTTATGTAGCAGATCAGCACTTGCGAGAAGACGTCGTTGTAGTCGTAACCAATTTCCATGCCGAACTTCGGATTCGGCTCGATCATCGCGGAAATGGCATAGGTTCGATTGTGTTGCAGATCTCCTTGTTGAAACTCGTTGTTGCGGCTTTCCCAAATCAAAATGTTGCCGTCCAGGTTCAGCCAGCTTGTTACGTCGTATTTTGTGCGGAGACGGTATTCCTGCGACTCCTTGGGACTTACCCGCGTGAACGTCCCGTCCGCACTGAATAGCTCCATGTCATAACGGATATTCCATTTCTGGTTCGGCCGCGCCCACAAGCCGAACAAGCCGGAGTACTCGTTGATCGGAGGTACGGATGCCCCCGCGGGCGTAAACCCGGTGTTCGAGACAAGAGTGATGGAACTGTCCGCATTCAGCGTGCAACCGGCGGGGAGATTGGGTTGTGTGACAGGGCCGGGAACCAGAACGGCGCAAGCTCCGCGGGCGGCGCTGGCAGCGGTGGGACCGGGGTAAAAGACCTGGTCTAATGCTTCATAAAAATTGTCGGAGATATAGCGATGCCGGTAACGGAATCCAATCCGCGCCCCAAACTTTTTGGAAAAGCGGTAGTCGAACTCGGCAAGATTTGTTTTCTCTTCCTGCTTCAAGAAATTGCTGTCGATAACCATCGACAAATCCGGCGCTGAACTCGAATTGTGAGTAACTGCCCCCGCCAGCGACCCGACAGGAGGCGTGCAGGTAAGTGGGACAGGTGCACTCGGCGTGAAAAAATTTGCATTTGTGTTCAGGTTGGGGCTGAAGAACGAGCAGCTTGAGAGATCGAACTCGGCCGGATTGTGCCAATTTGAGTAGTGAAACGTATCGTTGAAGCTCAGCTTGTCGGTGATATGCCAGGTCGCCCCGAAATCCGCTACCGCCGCTACGCGCCGCCCCTCCACCGGCCCGGTGTTGAACTGGTTGCTGAGGTTCGAACGCGATTCGCGGCCTGCGATCGTCTGGTTGTAGTCGGTGACGTTTGTGTCGCCGCCGGAGTAACTGATCCGCCCCGTCAGGTCCAGGTTCTTCCAGTAATTGGACTGCAACGTGAGCTGTTCCGTCGGCGTGTGGGTACGCGTTCGCCCGTGGTCCAGATAGCCATTCGTGTAGGCACTGCAAGTCGGATTTACAAATCCCGAAGCAAGAAAGGTGCCGCCGCAGGGCTGGCTGGCTCCCGCGTTGAACGAAACGCCCAGGTCCACATTGAGCGTGGGACTAACCGGAAAGGGTTGCGCAAAATCGCCGATTCCTGTGTCGCCTTTGTAGTAGTTCCAGATCTGGTCGTAGCTGATATTCGTTCGTGGAAGAATCTTGATGTCGATTCCCAGGCGATACGCATCCACGGTGGTCGTTACATCTTGCAGCAGGAACTGTTCCGTGCCCTGGTGAATCGTAGTGAAGGCTGGACCTTCATTGATGTTGTGCGTATACCCCATACGGAACCGCACCTTGGATTCCGGCCGGATAATCAAGTTGTAGTTGCCCATCTTCCGCCGCGTGTTCATCATATGAGGCGAAAAAGCCAGCACGCACGCGGTGCAAACGGTGCCGCCGAAACCCGCGGGGCCATTGGCAAACGGCGTCGTGGGATTCAGCGGGTTGGCCTGCAGTGAGTAATCCCAGGTGTTTTGGTCTTTGCGGAACAGAGCGTCGAACTTGTACCACGTATTCTTGGACACTCGCAGCCGCGATACTTGATTGGGATCGCCGCCGTAGCCGAAATTGCTGAACGAGAAATGGTCGAACAATGTTCCCTGGTGATTCAGCGAGTTCATCTCCGTCGTGAAGCCAAGAAGCCGGGCGCCTTGCTGCAAGTTCACAAACGTGTCGTACGTCTGCGTGTCGCCCGAGATGCTCGTGAAGCGCCCGCCGAACTCAATCGACTGCTTGACGTTGTAATTTCCCTGGTTAATGCCCTTTTGTTCTTCGTCGTCCTGCTGCTGCGCGGCCGCCCGGGGAGCTCCACCGAGGAGCAACGCGCCGATCAACAATAAGCCAACGCATATCACCCGGTGCCTGATACGGATTTTACGCAGTGGATGGTCTCCTCGCATGGCGGCTCTCCCTCACGGGGTAAAGAAGAATTGGTTGCTGTTGGAACCATGAATGGCGGTGTGGCACATCGTGCAGGCTTGATACTTCTGCGCCTGGTTGTGGAAGGTGGGAGTTGCCGACGGCCCGGCGTCCGCGGAAAATGCGTGGCACTCGAGGCACAGCAGGTTTACTTGCGCGCGCTTCAGCAAGCGCGGATTCGAGGAGCCGTGCGGCATGTGGCACGCCGCGCAGCCCTCGATTTTCACGGATTCATGCTCGTAAACGAACGGCCCAGCCTTTTCCGTGTGGCAGGTGAAGCAAACCAGGTCTTGCGAACCCGTGGCGCGCAATTGCCGCGCCTGGAACCCGCCGTGTTGATTGTGGCAGTCCGTGCACTTCACCAGTCCCTCGTTCACGCGGTGATGGAAGGGCCGGTTGAATTGCTGTTTCTTGTCGAGGTGACAGGTGTAGCAAAGATCCGGTTGCTTGGCCTTCAGCAGGAACTGGCTTTCTTTCGCGTGGTGCGGATCGTGGCAATCCGTGCAACCAACACCATTCTCGAGGTGAGCGGAGCGCGCGAAATTTCCATGCTCTTCGCCATACTGGTGGCAGTCGAGGCAACGCGCGCTGATCTCCGCGGCCGAGGCGTTCTTGAACGTGAAAATCTTGGTCTTGTCTCCCCCGCCCTCAACATGTTCCTTGCCGGGACCGTGGCACGCTTCGCAGCCATGCCATTCCGGGCCTTTTTTCTTATCCAGCATCGTTACGTAGTGCGGAGAATCTTCGTAGCTCTTGAAAAATCCTTTGACAGGCATGTCTTCGTGGCAGGTTTTGCAGGTTTCGGCGCCGACGTAAAGCGCGGGATCGGTGGGACGTGAATAATTCTTTTGTTCTGCTTTGTTTCCAGCTTGTTTGTCTTGAGGCTGCCCGCCAAACGAAGCTACGGCAGCTACAAAGAAGAACACCAGACCGACGAGAAACGCAATTCTGGGCCTCTGCCGCTGAACGCCCTTCATCACCCCTCCACCAGAACACGCAGCATAAACGCCGAGCTTGCGAGAGGTTAGAGCAAGTCAGATTCCGCGTCTGTGACTGTCGTCACAAGCTTTTGTGGTCTAGAGGCCAAGAAAACAAACCAGTTGTCCAGGCAGAAAGCAGCCGAACTCCTATCTCCATTTCGTTTTGAGATCACAGCCAGGAATCCGCGCCAAAATGGAATCGCGGATAAGACTTGATGCCTTGGCAGGAAAGTTGAAGCGGAGTGCCCCCGATCGCCGGTACAGAGAACCGTGAAGTAAACAATTGAGCCGAAAAGAGTTGCGGGAGTTGTGTGTGCCGGACTTGAATTGGAGTGGGGAAGGTAACAGTTTGGGCCCCTCAGGTACCCTCCCCTTTTTTTGTAAGAATGTGATTCGATGAGGGTTAGGGGGTGGGGGTCTGCAAGAGATGTGATTCCATGGGACTTACGGGCAGGCGCGAAGGCGAAAGAGCGGTCGGCCGAGGCGGGATGTATTCAGCCACATGTCGGTTTACACGTGGGTTTCCTTCGGCTCTTTGCGATCAGCCTACGAAGTTGGTTAAGGTGCCAATTTCGTCGATGGAGATGCGGATCTCATCGGCAAGTTGCAATGTGAAGGCGTCGGGCGGCACGATGCCAGTGCCGGTGAGCAAAAAACAGCCAAATGGGAAGACGTTGTCACGATATAGATACGCGACGAGGGTCTTTGGCTCGCGTTTCAAACTGTCGAGAGTCGTGGCCCCCCGGAATACGCAAGTGTTTTCCCGAAGAATCTCAATCGCAATGGCGGTGGAACTGTTTAATGGTTGTTCCCTGAAGAGAATACAAGGGCCCAAAGCGCAGCTTCGGTTGTAAACCTTAGCCTGGGGAAGATAGAGAGGATTTTCGCCCTCGATGTCCCGCGAGCTCATGTCGTTTCCAATCGTGTATCCGGTGATCTTACCCGTTGGGCTGCACAAAAGCACGAGTTCAGGCTCCGGAACCGACCACTTCGCATCAGAGCGGATCGCGACTTTGCCTTGGTGTCCGACGACGCGGCTGGCAGTGGACTTGAAGAAGAGTTCGGGACGTTCGGCATGATAGACGCGGTCATAAAAATCGCCGCCACCCGCAGTTTTCGATTCTTCCATGCGAGCGGCGCGGCTGCGAAAGTAAGTCACGCCTGCCGCCCAAACTTCTTGCGTGCCAATCGGAGGGAGAAGTGGCCCATTCGCTGGAATTTCGGCGACGGTTGGCAGGCTAGCGATCCTTCCCAGCAGGTATTCGTACGGATGGTCACGGGTGAAGAGAATGTCCAGGTTCGTCTCAGGCAGGACGTAAGTCTGGCGTTCCTGTTCCAACATAAGTGCGGAAGCCGTGCGATAGAGTCTCATGGTCGTTTAAAAACTAATTGATCCCAAGTTGGGCGGCAAGTGCATTCGTCCAGAAACTCGCGACGGGGCTGATATCGCCGGGCTAATTAGATTGAGGCGTCGGCCACGTGCTCGCTGCAAGCCTACGCTATCGTGAGCGGGGAGGGATTGCATCCGATTTCCAATGACCTAACGCGTCTGCATCACTTTTGCGGGTGATGCGTGTCACAGCCACGTGCAACTCTGAGTTTCAACATGGGTGTCTGTAGGAAGGTGACCTATGGCTACCGCTCCGAATGTGGTCGAGCCCGTTCCGAAGCGGCCGAGTATCGTCAGTGCGCCGCAGAGGGTGAGAGGCTTCCGTTCGAGATGGCTCAAATGGGGAGTTGTGGCGGGATTGGCGCTGGCATTGGTCGTGGGCGGTGTGCTTTGGAGGTCCCATATCCAGAACACCATCAACTACGAAACCGTAGCGGTGGAGCGTGGCCCCATACAAGCAAGAGTCACGGCGACGGGAAATCTCAACGCAGTTGTGGACGTGCTTGTCAGCAGCCAAGTCTCCGGGAACATCAAAGCACTCTATGCGGATTGGAACAGCAAGGTCAAAAAAGGCCAGCTTGTCGCCCTGATCGACCCCGAAATCTTCAAGGCACAGGTCGATCAGGCCACCGCAACGTTTCGTTCCGCACATTCGGCCACTCTCACAGCGCAGGCGCAGCTGGAGAAATCTAAATCAGACTTCAGTGCCGCGAACGCAAGCGAAAAAAATGCGGAGGCGATTGCGGCAAAGGACATTGCGAATGAAACGAATGCGAAAGGTCAGTGGGAAAGAGCGCAAGAGCTGTTCAAAGAGGGAGTCATAGCACAGCAAGATCGCGATACGGCCGAGGCCAATTACAACGCCTCTCAGGCGCAGGTGACGGCCGACCAGGCGGAGATCGATGCCGCAGAGCAAAACATTCGCTCGGCGCAAGCTTCCATTGAAGTAGCGCAAAGCCAGTTGGCGGGCGCACAGGCACAAGAACGCGAGACACAGGCGGCGCTCCAACAGTCTCAGATCAATCTCGACCACACGCGAATTACGGCCCCGGTGGACGGCACGGTTGTCGCACGCCGCATGGATGTGGGCCAAACCGTGGCTTCCACGATGAATCCACCCACCATTTTTGAGGTCGCTCAGGATCTGACCAAGATGCAGGTGGACACGAATGTCGATGAGTCGGATGTCGGGAATATTGCCATAGGTCAGAAGGCCAGCTTTATCGTCGATTCTTATCCCGGCACAATTTTTCAGGGCATAGTCGCTGACATCCGGAAAGCTCCGATCATCACTCAGAACGTGGTCACTTACGACGTGGTGATCACGGTGGATAACTCCGACCTGAAATTGTTCCCTGGCATGACAGCCAACGTGACGATTCTGGCTGGAAAGTTGGAAGACACGCTAAAAGTACCGAATTCCGTGCTGCGGTTCCGGCCCTCTGCGGCGGTGGTGAAGCAGGCCGGCCTCCAAGCGGTGCCAGCCGACAAACAGCAGGTCTACGTGCTAACCGCAGGAAAGCTGCAGGCTGTGCCCGTGAAGATAGGTCTTTCCGACGGCAAGTACACAGCTGTGACTTCGAATCAACTGCAAGCCGGCGCCCAAGTTGTGGTGAGAGCAACTTCGAGCGCGAGTGCGTCAAGTTCTACGACCACCTCGGCACCCACCGCTCCGAGGATGTAAGGAGCAAGATGCCGTCCCTCATTAGCACCGAAGCCCTCACGAAGACCTACCAACTTGGCGAAGTGACAGTCAATGCCTTGCAAGGGGTCACACTCACCATTGAGCGGGGTTCGTTTGTTGCGATCATGGGAGCGTCCGGCTCGGGCAAATCGACATTGATGAATCTCCTCGGCTGTTTGGACCGGCCCACATCGGGGCGGTATGCACTTGATGGAGTTCCTGTAGAAGGCCTGGATCGCGACCAACTGGCCGAAATCCGGAACCAAAAAATCGGCTTCGTGTTTCAGAGTTTCAATTTACTGCCGCGGATGAGCGCCATGGAGAATGTGCAGCTGCCGCTGCTATACGCAAGCGGCAATGAAAATGACTACGAAGAGAAGGCAAGACACGTGCTGTCCTTAGTCGGCCTGGCCGGAAGAGAGCAAAGTTTGCCGACGCAACTCTCCGGCGGACAGCAGCAGCGAATAGCGATCGCCCGTGCTCTCGTCAATGATCCGGAGATACTCCTTGCCGACGAACCCACGGGCCAACTCGATTCGCGCACCAGCGCCGAAATCATGGGAATCTTTCAGCAGCTGAACCACGAGCATGGCATCACCATCGTGGTGGTCACTCATTCCGATGAAGTCGCCAGCTTCGCAAGCAGAGTCATAACCTTCCGAGATGGGCGGATCGTTGACGATACCGGCATGCGGAGTATCCATGCGATTTCCGCGGCCGCGCCGAATATTGGTGTTCCCGCCGAGGTCTCGCCATGAGACGTTTGCTATCGTCGATGCGCGTTGCGTTCCGAGCATTAAAAGTGAATAAGCTGCGCTCCGCGCTGACCATGTTGGGAATAGTGATCGGCGTCGCCGCGGTGATTGCGACTGCAGCTATCGGGTCAGGCGCAAAAGAACGAATTCAGCAGCAGATTGCCAGCATTGGCAGCAACACCATCATTGTCCTCCCGGGAAGCCTAACCAGTTCCGGTTTGCGCATGGGAACGGGTAACGCGGTAACGCTGTCGGAATCGGATGCACGCGAACTTCCCGCACAGTGCCCAGACATCGCGCTCGCCGTACCAGTGGTGCGAGGCGGCGCCCAAATCGTGTACGAGAACAACAACTGGGCCACCATAGTCTATGGCACTACTCCTGGTTTTCTAGAAGTCCGCGAACTCACCGTGGCCGAGGGTGCCGCATTTTCTCAACAAGATGTGGATTCGGCCAACAAAGTGGCTTTGCTGGGCAAGACGGTGGTGATCAACCTTTTCGGCGACATCGATCCGGTCGGCCAGTCCATTCGAATCAAGAATGTACCGTTTACGGTAGTCGGAGTGCTCGACCCCAAAGGGCAGTCGCCGACGGGACAAGATCAAGACGATGTGATCGTGCTTCCCATTTCGACGGCAAAACGCAAAGTAATCGGAATCAAATCGGCGAATGCCGATGCCGTGGATTCGATCACCATGGAAGCGAAAAGCGGCAACCAGATTCAAGCAGCTCAAGAGGAAGCGAGTGGGCTCCTCCGGCAGCGGCACCATCTGGCTCCGTCCGAGGACAACGACTTCTCGATCCGCAACATGGAAGAGATCTTCGCCGCTCAGGAGGCCTCTTCGCACATCATGTCCATCATGCTCGCGGCCGTTGCCTCGGTCTCGCTCATCGTTGGGGGGATCGGCATCATGAACATCATGCTGGTATCCGTTCGCGAGCGAACCCGGGAGATCGGACTGCGGCAAGCGGTGGGAGCGAAAACACGCGATATTCTTACCCAATTCCTGGTCGAGGCTGTGACTTTGTCGATCGTAGGCGGGTGCGCTGGCGTCGTTCTTGGGATTGCGGCTTCGGCGATTGTTTCTCGGTTGGCTAGTTGGAATACAGTTGTGAGTGTCGGAGCGGTCCTGTTGGCGGTTTTCTTCTCCGCGGTAGTGGGAATCAGTTTTGGCTATTACCCTGCGCGAAAAGCGGCATATCTTGACCCGATAGAAGCTCTGCGTTCCGAATGAGTGAATAGTATCCGGGCTTGAACTCGAGCAAAGCCAAACATCCGCAGTTTGTCTCGCAAGGGCGGTGCGGGTGCCTGCGTAGAATTCTCCGTCATCTTCGAGGAGGCAGGCCCACGCATGCAAAACGGGCAAGGCTGAGCATCCGAAAACCTCCTTCGGAGTTTATCGTCGAGACGTTACGGTCAGCAGGTCATTGAATTAGACCTGGGGGAAACGAATCTTGAGCTTGAAGCACAAGTAAAGCACCAGGATCGCGCCGAGTGTGGAAAAAATCAGGCCGGCCGGATGATATCGTTCGTTTTTGGGGCGCAAGAGCAAGTGAGTGACGGCGCCGCCGATGATCGATCCGATGATGCCGAGAGTGATCGTCCAGAACATTGTGATGTGCTCGTGCATCACCGATTTCGCGATAAACCCCGAGATCAGCCCAATCAATACATACCAGATCAAATGAAACATACTTTTTCCTCCATCATTTCCCCCGCCTGGTGGAGCTGACAAGCGGAGCCGCTCGTTCTATTTTCCGAAGACTTTCTTGACTTGGCCGATTTTCTTTTGGATTTTCCCGCCTATTTTTTCCCCAGTACCCTCAGCCTCCAGGTCGGGATCGTTGGTCGCTTGACCCACTTTTTCCTTAATCTTGCCCTTCACTTCGTGAACCTTGCCGGCGATCGCATTCTCTGTACTTGGCTTCATCCTGATGGCTCCTATAAAGCTAAATCTTCGAGCTACTTCGAAGGTGCAACGTCCAGCTGATTGCTTACGTTCTGATGTCCGGCCACGCTTATAGCTTTGGCTTCCAGGTTGCCCTTCTCCTCTTCAGATTGCACCGGCCCCCGGAGGATAACTTTGCCGTCTTGGATAAAGATTTTGATGTTGCGTCCGTGGGTAGAGAGACTCTTATCGTGATGGATCGCTTTTCGGATTCTCTGCGTGATGGCGCGGTCCGAGGGATTCATATCCTGTTGATCGGCGGTTGGGCCGGCCGGATCCCCTTTTATCCTTGTTTTCTCCGACGCCGGATGCTGAGCATCGGCATGCCGCGGGGCAAATGTGGCCATCAGTGAGATGCCGAAGGCGAGCAAGCCCAAAGGCAGAAGCCATCGTTGATGTTTGAGAGCGATTGCGTTCCCTTCTATTCCTGCTTGTGAAATATTGGCGAAAGCGAGTAGCTAATCAGGATGAAAGGCTAGAAATTCGAACCTTCCCGGTTACGATACGCCAGTAAGAAAACGGAGTCTGTTCCATTTGGGACAATTCGATCCTCGCGCAATGAATGAAGCGGTCGGCCGCCCTTGTGTTGCCCGTTAGGGGGTGAAGATCCTACGAAGACCTTTGGAGAGTTAATCGAGGTGGAGGATGGCGGTGTGGGAGTTGGGGTCGGGGCCAGGCGTCGAACTGAAACCGAAGCGGCGGGCGAGGGCCAGCATGGCGACGTTTTCGGGGAGGATGTGCGCGACGATGGTGTGGATTTTTTCGGCGCGGGCGATCTGGATGAGGCGGGCGACGAGTTCGCGGCCGAGGCCAGAGCCCTGGTGGCGGTCGGTGACGAGGACGCCGAGTTCAGCTTCTTCGCGGCCGAGGGGGCGAGTGAGGCGGCCGACGCCGAGGATTTCGTGGGCGCCGGATTGGGGATTGACGCGGTCGACGACGAGGGCGATTTCGCGGTCGTAGTCGACGCAGCAGCGGCGGATGAGGTTGGTGTGGGCGATGCGCGAGTCGAGCTTTTGGACCTGAAAATAGCGGAGGTAGACGGAGGCGTCGGAGAGGGTGAGGTGGAAGTCGACCATGAGAGGTTCGTCTTCGGGGCGGATGGGACGGATGGTGACTTCGCTGGAATCTTTCATCTGCCAGCGCGAAATGTATTGCGAGGGGTAAGGGCGGATGGCGGGGCGAGGGAGTTGAGCGTCCTGGACGTCGGCGGGGAAGAGGACCATGCGGGCGTCGAGGGCGAGGAGTTGTTCGGCGGAAGCGAGAACGGGGTTGATATCGACTTCGCGGAGGCGGGGCTGCTCGACGATTAGTTCGCTGAAGCGGACGAGAAGGGTTTCGAGGGCGGGGAGGTCGACGGGCTTGCGGCCGCGGACGCCGCGAAGGGCTTTTAGGATTTTGGTGTGCTCCATGAGGCGGGCGGCGAGGGTGGTGTTGAGCGGAGGAAGAGCGAGGGCGCGGTCACGGTAGACCTCAACGAGCTGGCCGCCGGAGCCAAAGAGAATGACGGGGCCGAACTGCGCGTCGATGGAGCTGCCAAGGATGAGTTCGTAGCCCTGGGCGCGAACCATGGGCTGGACGGTGACGCCCTGGAAAGCGGCGCGGCCGGATTTAGCGGCGACGGAGGATTCGATCGAGTTGTAGGCTGCGCGGACTTGCTTTTCGTTTTCCAGATTTAGTTGGACACCACCTACATCCGTTTTGTGGGTGATGGTTTCGGAGTGGAGTTTTAATACGACGGGATAGCCGATTTCTTTTGCACGGGCCGCCGCTTCGTTTTCATTTTGCGCATGGAACGTGGTAACCGTGGGAATCCCATAGAGTTTCAGAATTTCTTTGGATTCGAGTTCGGTGAGGAGAGTGCGGCCGGAGTCGGCGGCGGCTTCGATGAGGCGGCGAGCTTTTTCCTTGCGGCCGTTGAGGACGGCGGGATCGTCAGCGGAGAAAGGCGTCTCGTAGAGGCCGCGGAGGTTGTAGGTGTAATTCCACATGGACTTGAAAGCGCGGACGGCGGAATCGGGGTAGTCGAATGCGGGGATTCCAGCGGCAGTGAGGATATTGACGCCGGGCTCGACGGCTTGGCCACCCATCCAACTGGCGAGGATCGGTTTACCGTGACCTTTGGCGTGGACTTTCAGACCTTCGGCGACTTTGGCGGGGTCGGTCATTCCCTGTGGAGCGAGGACGACGAGTAGGCCATCGCTGTTGGGATCCCGGAGGGCGATTTCGGTGGCGCGGGCGTAACGTTCGGGGTCGGCGTCGCCGAGGATGTCGATGGGATTGGCGTGGCTCCAGTGCGGCGGGAGAAAAGTATTGAGTTGTTGCGTTGCGGATTCGGAGAGCGCGGGGAGTTCGCCGCCGATGGCCATGAGAGTATCGGTGGCGAGAACGCCGGGGCCTCCGGCGTTGGTGAGGATAGTGAGTTTGGGGCCGCGAGGGCGGGGTTGTTTGCCGAGAACATCGGCCAATTGGAAGAGCTCAGAGATGCGGTCGACGCGAAGGACGCCGCAGCGGCGGAACGCGGCATCGTAGACTTCGTCGCTGCCGGTCATGGCGCCGGTGTGGGAGGCGGCAGCTTTGGAAGCGGCTTCGGAGCGGCCGGCCTTGATGACGATGATGGGTTTGCTGAAGGAAACTTCGCGAGCGGCGGAAAGAAAAGCGCGGGCGTCGCCAATAGATTCCATGTAAAGAAGGATGCTTTGCGTGTTGTCGTCATCGCCGAAATAGGAGAGGAGATCGCCCCAGCCAACGTCGAGCATGGAGCCGGTGGAAACGATGGCGCTGAAGCCGACGTGTTCGGAGAGGCTCCAATCGAGGATGGCGGTGAGGAGGGCGCCGCTCTGGCTGAGGAAAGCGACGCTGCCGGGACGGGCAATGTCGTGGGCGAAGGTGGCGTTGAGGCCGAGCCAGGGATTCATGATGCCGAGGCAGTTGGGGCCGATAAGGCGCGTATCGCTTTTGCGGAGCTGAGCCTGGATTTCTTGTTCGAGGGCCACGCCTTCGGCGCCTTTTTCTTTGAAGCCGGCGGAGATAACGACGATGGACTTGACCGCTGCGCTCACGCATTCCGCGACGAGGCCGGGAACGGTGGCGGCAGGAGTGACGACGATGACCAGTTCGACGGGACCGGGGATGGCGGCGATCGAAGGGTAGCAAGGGAGGCCAAAGATTTCGGTGCGCTTGGGATTTACAGCGAACACCTGGCCCTTGTAGCCGGCGTTTTGGAGGTTGCGCAGAACGGTGCAGCCGACGCTGCCTTCGCGGTCGGTGGCGCCGATGAGGGCGACGGAAGCGGGCGCAAAAAAACTGGCCATTGGGGAGCGAGCGGATACTTGCGTGGGTTTGGGCATGGAAGGTGTGGCTTGCAGATCCTGGGAGTCTAGCGTTATTAGTTCGGTCATAGTGAGCCTACCCTAGAAAAGAGTTTGTAATCAAAAATCGCGCAAAGTGCCGAAGGGAGCAGCGACGCGGACGGCATTGAGCACCGCGAGGAGGTCAATCACTTCCTGTGCGATGGCGCCGCCGATGGGGGGAAGCACACCGTATGCTCCCAACATCATACCCGCAATACTGAGGATCATGCCGCCGACAGCACTCTGGAGGGCGATCTTGCGCATCCTTCTGCCGATGTGCATGAGTTCATCGACCTTTTCGAGAGAGCGTTCGAGGATAACGGCGTCGGCGGCCTCGGCGGTGATGTCGGTCTCCTGGCCGAAGGCGACGCCGACGGTGGCGGCTTGCATGGCGGGGGCGTCGTTGATGCCGTCGCCCACAAAGACGGTCTTGGCGAGAGCGGTTTCCGCGCGGACGAGAGCGACTTTTTCTTCAGGAGTTTTTGCCGCGTAGGCGATGCGAATGCCGATTTTTTCCGCGAGGGAACGGACTTCGGGTTCGCGGTCTCCGGAAACGAGGATAACTTTGGTGACCTGGTGATGTGGAGAAAGATGAGAGACAAAGACGCGGCTGTTGGCACGCGGAGAGTCCTCGAAGCCGAAGAGCGCGGCGAAAACGCCGTCGACAAAGACCAGGCACTCGAGGCCGGGCTCGACGGGCGGGAGGATAAAGCTCGGGCGGGAAACGGCTGAGATTTTGTTGCGGCCAGTAATCAGGACTTCGCGGGCGTTTGTTGTACCGCGCATGCCTTCGCCAGGGCTTTCGCTGACGCGTGTTGCCGGCGAAAGAGCGCAGCCACGGAACTGCGCTGCTTCCAAAATGGCGGAGGCCAGGGGGTGCTTGGAGTAGCGTTCGAGACTCGCGGCGGCCGCGAGGACAGCATTTTCTTGAAAACCTGGCGCGCAGACGATTCGCGTGAGAGTGGGTTTGCCGTAGGTAAGCGTGCCGGTTTTGTCGAAGATGAAAGTGCGGCAAGTATCGAGTTGCTCGAGGACGGCAGGATTCTTGATGATGATACCGCGTCTTGCGGAGAGTGAGATTGCGCCAATGACGGCGACGGGTATGGCGATGAGCAACGGGCAGGGCGTGGCGATCACCAGGACGGCAAGAAATCGGTCGACGTGGCCGCTGAGGAGCCAGGCGAGAACGGCAATACCCACGGCGAGCGGTGTGTACCAGGCTCCGAGAATGTCGCCGAGCCGGCGGAGTTTGGGGCGGCGCTGCTGGGTTTCTTCCATAACGCGCATGATGCGGGCGTAGCGTGAGTCCGTGGCGAGCCGTTGGGCGCAGATGATCAGCAAGGCTTCGCCGTTGAGTGCGCCGGAGAGAACCGTTGCGCCTGGAGCTTTCTCGACTTCGAAGGGTTCGCCGGTCAAATAGGCTTCGTTCATCGAGCCCTGGCCTTCCGTGACGATTCCATCCACGGGGCAGATCTCATGGGGCAGGACAACCAGGGTGTCTCCGACTTTGATATTGGCCACTTTTACGTCGATGAGACCTTCGGCGGATTTCTTGTGAGAAACACTGGGCATGCGTTTTGCGAGGGCGTCGAGAACCCGGGATGCGCGCTTCGTAGCGAATTCTTCGAGGGCGCTTCCACCAGAAAGCATTAGCACCACGATGGAAGCAACGAGGTATTCATGAAGCAGAATGGCAGTGACGATGGAAATCGCGGCTAGAAAATCGGAGCCGAACTCACCATCCCAAAGCCTCATTCCGAGACTTAGCAGGAGAGGCAAACCACCTAAAAACAACGCAACATACAATGGAAGATCGGCAAGCGATCTGGCGCCGAATGGTGCAAACCGCAAGTACAGATGAACGGCGATTCCCGCGGCGGCGAGGATGGCTATGATTCTCGAGGCGTGACCGGACTCGCCGGTAAGGAAGTCGCGCAGGGGAGAAGTTCGAGGTTTGGAGGAGGCAGGATTCTCCCCGGGAGCCGGCTCGGAAATCTGCGAGTGGGACGGGCCGTAAGAGAGCGACCGCGGGCCAGCTCTAGAATCGCAAGGTGTCTTGGATTGGGTCTCCGCTTTCACGCTGCCCCTTGAGTATGGCGTCGTAGACTCGTTTTCGAGGTGGCTGGACTCAGTATGGCGGGAACGCGGCTTGGCGGAATGCGAATTCCGTCACTGCGGTACGTGATGGGCATCACAGCCGGAGCCTACCGGCCGAATGGAGTATGGGTGCAGGAGGACCCAAGCCATGAAAACCGCTACCGCTAAAACCGCCGTTGGGTTCCGAAATATCCTTTACGCGACGGACTTTTCCGCCGCAGCCGCAAGCGCGATTCCTTACGTGAAAAGAATTGCAAAGCACTACGAGGCGAATCTAGTGGTTCTAAATACGCACTCGCCGGTTGTAAATCCCATGACACCGCCAGAGACGTGGGCGGCCGCGGAGGTTGCAGCAGAAGCTCGCGACCAGGAGCACCGCGAAGTACTGTTGAGCACGTTTGCCGGAATACCCACGCAGGTGCTGATTAGAGAAGGGGGCATCCAGGACAACCTGAAAGAAACGATCGAGAAATCCAACACGGATCTCGTGGTGATTGGAACGCGAGGACGGACCGGACTCGGGAAGCTATTGCTGGGTTCTGTCGCAGAGGAAATTCTGCGAACGACAACCTGCCCAGTGCTAACTGTCGGACCCTATGCCGATCAATCGCGAGGAGCCGACGGCCAGATTCGAGAGATTCTGTATGCGACCGATTTCACTTCGGGGACGCAGGCCGCGGCAGCTTACGCTGTTTCGCTGGCGCAGGAATTTCAAGCGCGGCTGGTTTTTCTGCATGTAGTCCCAGCATTGGAGCCAAACGACCTGGTGATGGCATCGGACGTTGTGACCTCATCGAAAGCGCTTCTGGAGAAGCTGCTGCCGGCGGAAGCGAAGGACTGGTGCAGGCCGGAGTACTTCGTAGAACAAGGCAACCCAGCGGAAAAGATCCTGGAACTCGCGCACTTTCGGGAGTCGGATATGATCGTGCTGGGCGTCAAGCCGGCGGAGGGAGTGCCGGGAGCAGCCGTGCATCTGCCGATTTCAACGGCCCACAAGGTTGTCTCGCATGCGACTTGCCCAGTTATGACGGTTCGCGGCTAATCGGCGCAAAGCGGAGAGCGGGCAAAGAACGAGACAGTGAAGAACGAGCGCGAGGCTCGGGCTTTTGAGGTAGTGCGCGCAATAAGATAGAGTAAGACAAAGGTTGTCGTGACACCGGCCAACGAAATCAGCATCGCGTACTTCTCGATGGAGATTGCCGCTGATCCGGCTTGGCCGACCTACTCCGGTGGGCTTGGCATACTCGCAGGAGATATGCTTCGGTCAGCAGCAGACATGGGTCTGCCGATTGTCGGTGTCACGCTGCTTCCGCGGCAGGGTTATTTCCGTCAACATGTGGACGCAGAGGGACGACAAACCGAAGAACCTGAACAATGGAAACCAGAGGCGGTCCTTGAACGCCTAGACGCGGCCGTGCCCGTGTACCTTCAAGGGCGGGAAGTGAAGGTTGGAGCTTGGCGTCATAGTGTCCTAGGAGTTGGGGGGCGCGAGGTCCCAATCTATTTTCTAGATGCTGATCGACCAGAAAATTCGGAGTGGGACAGAACTCTAACAAACACACTGTACGGAGGAGACGAAGTCTACCGGCTGTGCCAGGAAGCGATACTTGGGATTGGAGGCTTGCGGCTTCTACGCGCACTTGGGCACACCAAGCTAGCCCGCTTCCACATGAATGAGGGACACTCGGCACTACTGACTGTGGTACTGCTCGAGGAAGAGAGCGGGCAACGAAAACTATCACAACCTACCGGGGCGGACATCGAAACAATTCGCCAACAATGTGTCTTCACGACGCACACGCCTGTCCCCGCCGCGTTTGACCAGTTCTCCCTGGAGACTGTCGCGCGAGTCCTTGGACAAGACAGGGTCAGGACTTTGGTGGACACGCAGTGCTGCCCCGCCGGAAATCTGAACATGACATACCTGGGCCTGCGTTGCTCGCGCTACATCAACGGGGTGACGATGCATCACGGGGAAATCTCCCACAGCATGTTTCCGGATTATCCGGTGCACGCGATTACGAATGGCGTTCATGCGGGGACGTGGACCTCGACGCCGTTTCGGGAACTTTACGAGCGCCACATTCCGGAATGGCGAAGGGACAATTTGTACCTGCGGTACGCGGTGGGTATTCCGCTCGAGGAGATCCAACAAGCACACGCGCGGGCCAAGCAGGAATTGCTGCTAGCGGTTGGCGATGCGACCGGCACGCATCTTTCGGAGAAAGTAGCGACGATCGGATTTGCGCGCCGTGCCGCAGAGTACAAGCGCGCGGAGCTAGTGTTTTCCGATCTGCAGCGACTGCGCCAGATTCGTGAAAAGTGCGGCCCCTTTCAAATCTTGTTTGCCGGAAAGGCTCATCCGAAGGACGAAGCAGGAAAGGCTGCGATTCGAAGGGTCGTTGAGGCGGGAGCGGCCCTGCGTGAATGCATCCCGGTCGTGTACGTCGAAAACTACGACATGCGATGGGCCAGCCTGTTTACGGCGGGAGTGGACTTGTGGTTGAACACACCGCACCGGCCTTTCGAAGCTTCCGGAACAAGCGGGATGAAAGCCGCTCTGAATGGTGTTCCGAGTTTGAGTGTGCGCGATGGCTGGTGGATCGAAGGCCATTTCGAGGGCGTGACGGGCTGGTCCGTTGGTTTCGATGAATACCCGGAGTTGCCCCAACTGGAGATCGACTCACTCTATGACAAGCTGGAGCACATTATTCTGCCGATGTTCTATGTGCGGCCAAGAGCATATGCAGAAGTAATGCGGTCGGCAATCGCCATCAATGGATCGTTTTTCAACGCCCAGCGGATGCTTTCGCAATATCTGTGGAACGCTTATTTCCCAAGTGCGAGCAAGATCTCTCTGTTAAACAATTCGCACGGTCCGTCCTAAGAGTTGAAGTTTGCCGAAGCCGAGCGGTCGGCGTGAGTGGTTTGGATCAGGCGGCTGCGACGAATTGGCATTTTTCTGGAGGCGCGGCAATTTCGAATCGATTGCGAAGAAGGACGCCGAGTTCGCCCGCATAGAAGAGTGTGTATTCGAGAGAACAATTTCCACACAGCCAAAAATGCTGGACAGAATGCGTATTAGCCGGTTTTTCCTCGGGGCGGTGAGCCTTGTGAAAGCGGAACAACCGGCCTTGCCGGTAGTCAAACGGAGCGTTGCAAACGGGATTTGCGCATGAGGAAATCATCGTACATCACCATCCCATCTTCGGGGCTCAGTCGACCCGGGCGGCCCTTGCTCTGACATGAATTTCCGGTTCCGCAGGCTGTTCCGTAGAGCTGGCCTTGTCCTCCAGACGCTGGATTGTCGTGCGGAGCCATTTTCGCAAAGCAGATTCCAATTCCTCGCGGGTCCCACAGCGATAAAAGGAATCGATGGTTTCACCCTGCTCATTCAAAGGGATGTAGCGGCAGGGGATATTTCTTCGACGCAAGTCCGCGGGCACAAGCTGGTTAAGAACGCAATCGCTGCAAGGCTTGGGTGGCTGAGTGGGATCAGAATTCAAACAAGTCGGCGAGTCCTGGAAGATGAATTGAGGGCGCCAAGCAGAGAGGTCGGTATTGCGGTAGCCGCCTTTCTCGACGAATTCAAGTTCCGCTTTGAGCACTGTAAGAAGATCGCGTTTATCGTTGCCCATAAGAAGATTCCAACTCAGCCCTAGGATGGCTTCACGGCTCACAACTGTGCAGTGACCGGCGTCACGGGCCGCAGTGTTTGGGCGCACTGGGGGGAAGTACGGACACGGATGCCCGAGGTGGGCGATTGGGTTATACTTTGCATATCTTTCAGACGGCGAAAAACAAGTGAAGACACGGTCGAGCGTGTCGCTTGTCTAATCTGAAGTTTCGTTTGGGTGGCGCTTACCGGACAAGCCGAGACCTGAGGAAGCGGCAACGTGAGTGAAAAGGCTCCCTTCACCCTGAACCCCACGCACATTGAAGGATTGTTCGAGAGGCTGTTTGAGTTTTCTCCGGACGCGGTGTTCGTCGCGGACAAGAGCGGCGTGATCGTTCGGGCAAACGGCCAAGCTGAGCGCTTCTTCGGCTACGATCGCAAAGAACTTATCGGACTGCGGATCGAGACTTTAGTACCGGAACGATTCCGCTCCAAGCATCCTGAACATCGCCGGGACTACGGTGCGCAACCGCATATTCGCCCCATGGGAGCCGGGCTTGAGCTTTATGGCCTGCGCAAAGACGGAGGCGAATTCCCAGTCGATATCATGCTCAGCCCTGTGGACGCGAGCGGCAAGTCGTATGTCCTCGCGGTGGTCCGAGACGTTACGCGACACAAAAAAGCTGACGAGGCGCTGCGTAGAAGTGAAGCGCGGTTGCGTTCGTTGTTTGAATTTTCGCCGGACGCCATTCTGGTCATCGACGAGAAGGGGAAAATCACCGAAGCCAACGCGCAAGTCGAGACCTTCTTCGGTTACAGCCGTGCAGAACTCATCGGCCAAACCGTAGAACTACTCATCCCAGAAAAGTTTCGCCAAGAGCATCCCGGACACCGGAAGGAGTATTCCGCCCAGCCACGCGTGCGGGCGATGGGCGCAGGGCTGGAGTTGTACGCGCGGCGGAGAGACGGGACGGAATTCCCTGTGGACATCATGCTTGGGCCAATCGCAGGACTTGAAGGCGCTTCCGTTCTAGCGGTTATCCGCGACCTGACGCAGAAGAAACGTGACGAGGAAGCGCTTCGACGTGGCGAACTGGAGCGACGATATCTCGAGGAAGAACTACAAACAGATTATCGATTTGAAGAGATCATTGGAGAGAGCCGGGCGCTGAAAAGAGTTCTGAAGCAGGTGGAAACGGTGGCGCGGGAAGAAGCCACGGTTTTGATCCTAGGGGAGACGGGAACTGGCAAAGAGTTGATTGCTCGCGCAATTCACGAATTGAGTCCTCGGCGCGAACGGACATTTGTGAAGTTGAATTGTTCCGCGATTCCAGCGGGCTTGCTGGAGAGCGAGTTATTCGGACATGAGAAAGGTGCGTTTACTGGAGCGATATCGCAAAAGATCGGCCGTCTTGAATTGGCCCATGAAGGGACATTGTTTTTGGACGAGATTGGAGACTTGCCTCTGGAGTTGCAGCCAAAGATTTTGAGGGCGCTGCAGGAGCGGGAATTCGACCGATTGGGTGGGACGAAGACGATCCCCGTGAACGTGAGGCTGATTGCGGCGACGAACAGGAACCTCGCAAAAATGGTCGCGGAGCACGAGTTTCGGAGTGATCTGTATTACCGATTAAGAGTGTTTCCGATCGAAATACCTCCTCTCCGGGAGCGCCGCGAGGACATTCCCGTTCTGGTGAACTACTTCGTGCACAAGCACTCCCGCCGGATGAACCGGCAAATCGCGGTAGTGCCGCCTGAGACGATGGAGATCTTGCGCCAGTGGAGCTGGCCGGGAAACGTGAGAGAACTGGAAAATTTCATGGAACGGGCTGTGATTCTAACGCGGGGTCCAATCCTCCGGGCTCCGCTTTCCGAACTGAAAGTATTCGACGAGGCAGCGGGGCAGGTGGATCCCAACCTGGAGAACGCGGAACGAGAACATATACTTCGTGTATTGAGGGAAGCCAAGGGAATGATCGGCGGACCCCATGGTGCGGCCGAGCGGCTGGGCCTGAAACGAACCACACTCAATTCCAAAATGAAAAAGTTGGGAATTAAGCGCAAAGACTATATTTAGCCTCGGCGACGAAATATCGTCTCGTCACTTTGGGAACAGCCTGACGTTCCAAAGCAGTACATCTACGACCTCAAATTCTAACCCTAGTGTTCTCTATACGATTGAGAGGGATGAGAGCGAGAACACATTCGTATGTGACGTGGAGCACAAAATGCAATAGGTATGGTGTGCTGAGAATTTCGCTGGATTCAGCCGATAGCTGCGTGGCTATGAGGCTAGAAGGAAAAGTCATCGGACCTTGGGTTGAGGAGTGCCACCGGGCGTGGGAGTCCATCCGAGCAGACTTGGGATCGAAACAACTCCGGCTGGACCTGCGCGGCGTTACGTTTGTGGATAGGCGGGGAACAGAAATGCTAAGGGAGATTCAGCAGGCCAGCGGTGCTGAAGTATTGGCGGATTCTCCCCTGACAAAGTATTTTGCGGAACAGATCAAGAGGAAAATCGAAGAAACGGAAGAGGAAGGAGTTTGATATGAAAGGTCCTTACGGATTCGAAGCGAATGAACACTGCCAATCTTGCAAGCTGAAAGCGTCAGGTTTTTTCTGCCAGCTTTCTACGCCGGCGCTGAAAGATTTTGACGATGTCAGGTCGTCAACAACGTATCCGGAAGGAGCGATACTCTTCCTCGAGAAGCAAGAACCGCGGGGAATCTTCGTTCTGTGCGCGGGCGAGGTGAAGCTCTCGATCAGTTCGAGCGGGGGCAAGACTCTGATTTTGAGGATCGCTAGACCTGGCGAAGTACTCGGGTTAATGGCCACGGTGGCGGGCGTACCGTACGAAGTGACTGCGGAAACGATTCGGCCGTGCCAAGTAGCCTACATTCGGCGGGAGGACTTCCTGCGTTTCATCACCAAGCATCCGGAAGCCTATCAGGGCGTGGTGCGTCAGATGACGTCACTGTACCAGGGTGCGTGCAGCCAGTTGCGCACGGTCGGACTGTCGGCATCCGCACCCGAAAAATTGGCGAGGCTGCTGCTGGATTGGTCGGCAGGTGGCAAGGAAACCGAGCAAGGCACCCAAGTGAAACTGCCTTTGACGCATGAAGAGATCGCAGCACTGATCGGAACGACGCGCGAAACCGTGACACGTACACTCAGCGAATTCAAAAGCAACCACCTCGTGGCAATGCAAGGATCGAATCTGATGATTTCGAACCGTCCGGCGCTCGAAACGCTTGGAGCGGACTAAGCGCAAGCCGAGAAGAAAACGTCAGCGAGCCTGTTAATGGCGAACAAGCAGAGGAGAGGTCTCTATGAAAGTGCGAGACGTTATGACGCAGCCTGTCATTTCTTGTAGCACGGATGCGAACGTCGGGACGGCGGTTCAGCTTATGTGGGAACACAACTGCGGACTGCTACCGGTGGTCGGATCCGATAAGAAATTGAGGGGCGTGGTCACTGACCGGGACATTTGTATCGCAATGGGAACGAGAAACCGCGTGGCCGGGGAACTGACAGTTGGAGAGATCGCCAGGCAAAATGTCTACACATGCAAACCAAATGACGAAATCCATGAGGCTCTGGATACGATCGCAAAGAATCGAGTTCGCCGGCTACCGGTGGTTAACGACCAAGGCGAGCCGCAAGGGATCTTGTCGATGGATGACATCGTTACACATGGGGATTTGAATAAGTGGGAAGGATGCTGCGAACTTTCCGCCGAAGAGATCATCCGGAGCCTCAAGAGGCTCTACGGGCAGACGCTTCCCCTTGTTAGCCTCAAACGGGCCGCGGCCTGACCGCATGGGAATTTCTTGAGAAATGGGCAGAGCGCGAGAGACATGGAGAGTTGTGATTGAAAACTAGCCTTTGCGATGCTTGAAGAATTCCACCTGGCGGAGGCGTTTCTTCGCGGCTTCCAGAGTTTTGTACGGCCCTCCTAGATTCCTGCCCTTGCTGGAGACTACCTGATAGCCCTCTTTTCTTTTAATGATCATCGCAATTCTCCCTACTTCTGCAGAGTCGGACGGAGAAATCCAATCAACCCTCGCCACGAACCGTAAGCACCGGGCACGGGGCGTGGGCAACAACCTCATAAGCGGTATCTTTTCGCACGCGTGTCGCGATGCTCGGCAAGGCATTGATGCCCCGGACGCCGAGGACGATGAGATCAGCGCCGTATTCCGTAGCAGCGGCGAGAATGCGGGCAGTTGGGTCGCCGTGCTCCACCACCGCTCGTGGACGGCACCACAGTTCCGCTTCGGGAGGAACGAGATCTTCCAGCCGATGGATCGCCTCAGCCACAGACAGCTCCCCTGGCTTGATTGTTTTTCCAGGCTTCGGCAGCGGCAGAGCGTGCAAAAGAACGAGCTGCGCCTGATTTTCTTGCGCAAGTGAGACCGCATAAGCCGCGGCCGGGGAAGAAACCGTGTTGAAATCGGTTGCGAACAGAACGCACCGGAACCTCCCGCCGCGATGAACATCGACTCGAGCAGCGGGTCCGCTCATGAGCACGGGAACTGGCGAGCGGCGAAACACTTCCTCGGCGGAAGAGCCAAGCAAGGCTTTTTTCAATCCGGTGCGGCCATGAGTTCCGAGCGCTATCAGATCGATGTCGCGCTCCTTGAGGAGCCGGCCGACTACCTCCCAAAGACTGGTCCCGCGTTCAATGACGGTTTCACGCGGCAGTCCCGTTAGTTGCGCCTCGACACGTTCCATCTCTGTTTTCGCCAATTCTTCTTGATCGTCCAGGAGAGAGCCCGCCACTTCCGGCGTCATGTAGTTGAAACTCGAAGGCAGGAGGACATGGACTGCGTGGACGAATGAGCTATAGCCCCTTGCAATGGATATCGCAAATGGGAGCGCATCACAAGAAGGCTCTGAAAAATCGGTCAGAAACAAAACATGCTTGAAGTTGATTCGTTTGGTGGCTTGTACGGTCGTCATACTGCCTCTCGATACATGAGCATGCTGGTCCAAGGCCTGGATTTCCGTGACGAGAGGCACCATTTCCAGTGATCTTCGTCACTGCCCCCCGACCCGGACTGGATGAGTCTTGAGAGGTAATAGGTTATGGAAGAACCCGGATGGAGGGAGTCCCGGAAGGGAGTCACCTTGAGAGTCCTAATCGCTATTGACGCTTCGTCGGGCTCGGAACGTGCTCTGGACGAGGCTGTGGCACGGCCTTGGCCTGCCGGAACAAGCTTTTGCGTCGTGAATGCCATCGACATCTCCCGATTCGCCGAACTACCGGCTCTTATAGAAGACGCAAAACGGGAAGGCGAGAAAATCGTAAAAGAAGCCGCCGCGAAGCTGACCAGCGCCGGCCATGCCGCAGGGTCCAGCATCCTTTGGGGCTCGCCGCGCCGGACTGTTCCAGCATTTGCGGCGGATTGGGGTGCGGACTTCATCCTCGCAGGTTCACACGGTCGTAGCGCAATTGGCCGGTTTCTGCTTGGGAGCGTGGCTCAAGGAATTCTGCGCAAGGCGCACTGCTCCGTGGAAATTGTGCGCTCACTTCCAGAAGTGCCGCCGCCTTCTTCCCAGGCCATGAACATTCTTCTGGGCACAGACGGAAGCGATTTCTCTCTCGCGGCCGTGCGATCCGTTGCGAACCGGCCATGGCCGGCCGCGTCGTCCGTCCAGATATTAAGCGTCGAAGAGTTAATCGTAATCAATACCCCGATGACAGCTTCGTCTCTTTCGGCGTTCTATCCCGCGACTCTTCTCGAAGAACTGATGGCCGACTCCAGGTCACGCGCTCGGGCCGCTGCAGAATCTGCCAAGGAAATCCTGAAACAGGCAGGATTGAAGATTTTAGACCTCCAACCGAGTCCCCTTGGCGATCCGCGCACCATCATTTTGGACGCCGCTGAAGTGTGGCCGGCGCAGCTCATTGTTCTTGGATCTCACGGGCGAAGCGGGCTGGATCGTCTGCTGATGGGAAGCGTTTCAGAAGCCGTAGCCATTCATGCTCATTGCTCGGTGGAAGTTATTCGCAGTCAAGTTCCCGCTGAAAAGAAATGATAGTGCCCTGAAAGGACAACGCCATGTGGCGAAACGATCACTTACAAGAAATTTCAGAAGCACCGATTCCAATCCTTTCCGTCTACCTGAACACGATGAATCAAGACTCTACGCGTCACCTGCAAATGCCAGCGCGGTTGGCTTGGTTCAGAAGAAGGGCTGCTGAAGTCGCCTCAACCTTGCCGGTCCAAGAAAACAAACAATTTCAGAAAGAGGTCGAGCGAGTGGAGAAGTTCTTGGATGGGAGGAGGCCCGAAGAGCGGGCTCTGGCAATTTTTTCCGGACCGAGCACCTGGACGGCCCTTCCGCTTCACGCGTCCGTCGAAAATGCACTGGAGTGGGGAAAACCTGCCGTCGGGCAATTGTTCCGCTTTTTGACTGAACACCCACCGTATGGAGTCATCGCTGTCGACCATCAGGTTGCGCGCATGTTTGTCTACCGTCTTGGCGAGCTCACTCCTCAGGGCGAGAAGGCGTTCGACATCGATAAGTCTCAATGGAAGAAGAAAGACCTCGGTCATTTTGCAAGCGAACGCACGCGAAAGACCCGCGGTTCCAATCGAGATCTCTACGATCACCGTCTGGAAGCACAGTATGAGCGTCTGTGCCATGAGACCGCAGAGGAAGTGGTCAACCTCTGGAAGAAGTTTGAATTTGCCGGACTCTTCCTGGTGGGCTCTGAGCGCCTAACCAGCCCCATTCGAGTAAAATTGGCGCAGTATCTCAACCCCCTCGTATTCTCCATACCCGAGGATCTCGCCAAGTTCTCGGGACGATCCATTGTCCGGCGGATAGAACCGCGCATTGCGGAATTCGAGGCCGAAAGACAAGTAGGTTTGGTGAAGCAACTCCTGGCCGAAGAAGGCAAGTTTGTAACGAATCCGGACGAAGTTCTTGCACAATTGCAGGAAGGCTCCATCCATACTCTCGTTGTGGCTTCGGACCTCAGTCTCAGTTTGCATCAATGCAGGCAATGCGGAAGAGGCACTCGCTCCGCGGATCCTACTTGTGCAAGCTGCGGTGGAGAACTGCGAGAGACCTCGCTACTCGAAGTGCTTCCCGGCCTTGCGGCGAATCATCATATGAAAGTCGAATTTGTGAGCGGGGCGGCCGCACAACTTTTGGCAAAAATGGGCGGTATGGGCGGATGGTCGAGGCAACCCCAAGCGAAAGCTGCCGGTAAGTGACCGCGGCAAGAAATCCGAGATGCAGCTCGTCGGCTGCGAACTTGGAGCGATATCGATTAAGAGTCCTGCACCATTCTGAGAAAGCCTTGGGCGCGTTCCTCGGTCGTCTTCCCTAGTCAAAAGGTACACCTATAGGTATCCACGTCCTAGCTACTGCTGTTATGAAGCTCTAGACGCTGGGCGCACGCGCACAGGCTGCGCTTTGGAAGTTAAGGTAGGGTTAGCTCCAGAACCCCGCTGTTCAAGCGGCAGCACTTTTCGCGGCTACCGCCTGGGGCAACTGGCGCACATTGATGGCTCGAAACGTCTTCACGATTTCCTCGCTTGAGAGTTCAGGCGCCCTACCCAAAGTTGGCGGCTCCGCCCTGAGCAGCACGTCGTCCATGGAAATCACGCCGACGAGGGCTCCTTCTCTGGTGATAACGGGAAGGCGGCGAACGTGCCCTTCACGCATGGCGCGAAGCGCTGCGTGAATATCCTCCTCCGGCGCGCAGGCATACACTTTGGGAGACATTACCTCTGCCACCGTAACCTCCCCAGAGGGTCGTCCGCGTGTTCCCAGCGCAATGCAAATGTCCCGGTCCGTGATGATTCCGATTACTTTGCCATCGTTCTGTACAACAGGCAGGAAACCGCAGTTCCCCGTCCACATCAGTTCCGTCGCCGCACCAAGATTGGTCTCGGGGCGGCAGTAATACGGCGTTCCCATCATGACATCCACAACTTTCATCTTTTTGCTCCCTTCTTCACGATCTTCTTCGGTTTGCTACTTGAGGTCGAAGCCATCCGAATCACTTCCACCGAACAGTGCGCGTGCAGAGCAACATGCTCTGAAACGCTTCCCATGGTCATGCGATCAAAACCGCGGCGGCCATGTGAACCCAGGACCACCATCTGCGCTTGCCATCGCTCCGCCTCTTTGAGGATTTCCCGGGCGTCACTGTCTCTGGGAAGCGGTGTTTCCACGGTGGCATCCAAGCCTGCTTTTGTGAGAGCCTCGGCGCCCGTCTCGGCGTAGCGCTTCGCATCCCGGAGGGCGGCAGTGTTCAATTCTTCAATCTCCTTCAATTCAAAATAGGGAAATTCCCCGAGAGGCATGAAGGGTTCAGGAATGGAAATTACTTTGGCCTTGCTGCCACTCGGCCACGGACGGCGGGCCACCGACAGAATCGCCGCCTCCGAACACAACGAGCCATCCGTGGTCACCAGGATCTTCATCCCGAGAGGCTCGTTAGCCTTTTTCTCTTTGGGAGCTGGCCTCACAATTTCCACAGAGCAAGGGGCATGACGCAAAACCGAGCGCGCGGTGCTGCCAAGGAACAGACGAGTCAACTCCCCGACTTCGTTCGAGCCCACCATGACTAAGTCCGCTTTCCACGATGCCGCCACTTGCGCGACAGCCCGCCGTGGCATTCCGAGGACTACTTCTGACTCAACGTTCCATCCGCTGTTCACCAGGCTCTCCGAAGCGGTCTTGAGTTGCTGCGCGGCAGCTTCTCTGGCGCGTGACAGAGAAATGGGCGCTTTCGCAAACGGGAACGGATCGAGAACATGTAACAAGAGAAACTTAGTGTTCTTGGGCCAAGGCCGCGAAGCCGCGGCGTCGACAATTTCCGTGCATTGCGCGGTGACATCTAAAGCGATAAGAACTCTCATCGCACTATTCCCTTTCCGGCCACCTTCCTTATCCGCCGCTTATTTCCTTCGCCTTCTCGTGCGGCAGGCTCGGCAGTTTGCCGGGACCAACTGACTGCTCACGCTGCCGAGAAATGCCAAACTTCTCTTCCTCTAATGAGGCTGCATACTTCCATGTAAGTCCTTCGGATTGGCGGAAGCAGTGATTTGACACAAGCGACGATGTGACGCGGCTCACGACGACTAAGGATTCAGCGTGGAAAAGGAGCAGGACTGCGGCCCACAACACAGGTGCAAACTGGGAGGCCTATCGTCATTCTAACAGCGAGATCAGCAATGCCTTGTAGGAAGAACCCGTGAGTGGCGATGTGCAAAATACGACGGGGATGAGATGGTGGACGTGACAGGGTTCGAACCTGCGACCCCCTGCTTGCAAAGCAGGTGCTCTCCCAGCTGAGCTACACGCCCATCGATGCTACTAGACTAGTTTAAAACACTTTCCACGCGCGTGCATCTCCGATTACGGTTCGCTGTGCCGAGAACGGGTTACGACCATGCAATCTCATTTCTTAGCCTGCCAACAACCCCCACGAGCGCACACATCTGAGATGTGGCAGATAGCGAATGCATAAACCGTTCAGGGCTGTTTGTCCTTTGGCGAGGGAGTTATGGGGGGATGGCCGGCGGGAAGATTCTGGGCCGCGGTTGGCGAACCACCGTGAATTTTGTCCAAAACATCAAAAACGGGCGGGTTCTCTCCCGTTTTTCCGGGGTTCGCGGTGCCTTGCGTCTTGTCGAGGGGCGGATGGGAGAAATTACTGCCGTCTGGCTTGGATTCGAGTACAGTCCAGGCGCCGCCCTGCTTCGCCAGCGCATACGCGAGCTGCATAGTTCCCGCACCAGTCTTAGCACGAAACTCGACTTGCGCTTGCGCACGGTCCCCGTCAAATGTGACTTGTTTTACGGTCATATCAAAGGCGTCGAGCCTCAGATTGCCATTGTGGGCGAGGTGCGCCTGGATGGCGGTTTGGATGGCATCGTTGGAGCTTGCGTTCGTGGACGCCAACATAGGAGTACTTGGCACGGAACCGGTGCGTTGTTGGCATCCTGCCAGGAGGGCCGAGGAAACGGCCAGTGTAATCGTAATTTTGGCTCTCATATTGATGCGATCCTCTTTTGCCTGTTGTCATTCATGGCCGTATCCGTTGAGCCGCGGTCCACGAACATTCTCTTCTACAGTAGAAGTCTACTGCAAAACTTCAACGTGTTGCTTCTTTAAGCTGCGCCGCTGTGCCTTTAGCTTCCATGCCATTTGATGCGGTCGAAGACCGGTCTTGCCCAGAGGGAAGCGCACTTTGAAAGCCCCGCGTGCGCCGGCAAGTCCCATCGCAGCTTCCACCGCGCTGTCGCCTCCGGCCGACGACAAGGCTGTATAAGTTTCCGCGGGACTTGCAACTTGGCATTAGTCACTATAATGTTAGCGCGACTATCGCAATCTAGGACGCGCCTCTGAGTGGCGCATCATACTGGAGGACAGAGTTCATGCGCCGCGCAAGAGTCGCTGCAAGACGAGCGCCTTCCCGTATGTCTGAGAACGTCAACGACATGAAGCCTTCAAAAAGAAAGCGCGGCCATCCTCACCCCGGCAAGGAGCCATCCTCCGGGCTTCGTGAACGCAAGAAGGCGCGCCTCCGAGAGCAGATTGTCGAAACCGCTCTGCATCTTTTCCGCCAGCGCGGCTACGAAAACACACGCATCGACGACATCGTGCACACTCTGGAAATCAGCCAGCCCACTTTTTTTCGCTATTTCCCGAGCAAAGATGCGGTTTTGCGCGAAGTCGGACGCCGTGCCTTTGCGCGCCAGGCGGAGAGCCTTAAGTCTGAATTGTCGACCAAAGCCACCACCGAGCAGCGCTTGCGGAGATTTTACGAAACTTTGGGTAATACAACAGAAGTGGGGCGCCCTCTGTGGCAGGCTGTCATTCTCGCTGGCGCCATGGATCCGGTGCGCTCTCCGGAGTTGCGAGGAGCCGAGGCAGCCACCGTCAGCCTTCTCCGCGAAATCATCGCGCAAGGCCAGAAAAATGGAGAGATCACCCGCGATTTTCCCGTCGTACATCTCGCCGAATTCATGGAAGGGCTCTTCAATACTGTTGTCCGCCAATGGGCCGTCGATCTCACCGGCCCGCACAAACTCACAGAGCGAGTGCATAACGCCGTCGAATTTTTCTTGCGTGGCGCCAAGCCGTGAGCCGCGTCCGGTGACTCCGTGCTGATGGCCTCCAAATCAGACGGAATTCCATCGCTTCTTCGAAAGCCCTGAGTCACGCGGGCCAAATGTCCCAGGAAAATTGCGATGAAAGCCGCCATCCTTCGCGATTTCAAAACGCCTCTCGTCATGGAAGACGTCGAGCAACCCCAGCCCGGCGCGCAAGATGTGCTGATCGAGGTCGAAGCCTGCGGCGTCTGCCACTCCGATTTACACATTGCCGACGGCGATTGGCCGCAACTCGTCCCCATCACCAAACGACCTTTAATCCTCGGCCACGAGATCGCCGGCCGCGTCGTGGAAAAAGGTGAGGCCGTCAATCACCTCAAACTCGGCGACCATGTCGGCGTCCCCTGGGTCTATTGGACTTGCGGCGAATGTGACTTCTGCCGCGCGGGCAACGAAAATCTTTGCACTAAACAAAAAATTACCGGCGTCACAGTGGATGGAGGCTACGCGGAATACCTGACAGTTCCCGCAAGTCATGCAACAAAAATTCCCGAAGGCCTTTCTTCCATCGAGGCAGCTCCCCTTTTCTGCGCGGGAGTCACCGTCTACCGCGCGCTGAAACACGCCAATATCCAGCCAGGCCAACGTTTAGCCGTCTTTGGAGTCGGCGGGCTTGGTCACCTGGCCGTGCAAATTGGTTTGGGTCTGGGAGCGACCGTTACGGCCATTGACGTCTCCGACGAAAAACTTGCCCAGGCCAAAACCCTCGGCGCATCCGCCACCCTCAACGCAACAACCGTGAACGTCGTCAAAGAACTGCGGCGCGCCGGCGGCATTCACACAGCGATTGTCACTTCCGCGGCAAAAAAAGCGTATGACACGGCCTTCCCATGCATCCGGCCAACCGGCACGCTTCTCGTTGTCGGCCTGCCCGCGGAGTCTATTTGTTTTCCCCCCATCATGATGGCTGCCACAGAAGTACGCATCCAGGCTTGCTCGGTCGGTACGCGCGAAGACTTGGAGCAAGTGCTAGCCCTCGCGGCCGCGGGCAAGGTTCACTGCCAGACCTCCACCCAACCATTGACCCAGGTAAACGAAGTCCTCGACCGGCTTCGCAACGGCCAAGTCTCCGGACGAATAGTACTCGTCCCCCGCTGAATTAGTCGTAGTGCCTAGTCCAGGTCGCTTAGTGTTTCGGGGCGGTCCGCAAACTAGTCTTTCCCCTAAGATCGACCGCCATATGCCCTATCCATGCCTGGCGGGCACGATGAGCACCCGGACCGCTTCCTGGGGAGTGCTAGCCGCGGTTTCGTCTTGACGTTAGTCAATATTATGTGATACGGACAATCATAATTTTTGATAGTTCGTCGAGGCATGGGGTCGTCCATCATTCCGGGTTGGTTGAGATTCTCTCTTGATGGCTCCATGTACATTGGCAATGCGGGCATAAACCGGCTTCAGACCACCCTGGGGTCGTTCGGGTGCGGCCCACTCAGGAACCGACGGTGCGATGAAGGACTGTCGTGCACAAACTCTGCAAAGATTCTTCGATTCCGTTCGCTGTACCAGGAGGACTTATGAGGGCAACTCTTGTTGCTGCCGCTTTTCTATCCTTTGCATGCCTACTGCCTGCTAGCCGCGTTGCACGCGCCCAAGGGACCGGCACATCGGGAGAGATCCGCGGGACTGTTACAGATCCCACTGGAGGCACAGTTCCAAAGGCCACTGTAACAGCCGAAGATTCTGCGAAAGGAATCCGGCGGACCGCAGTGACAGAGACAGATGGCGGATACCGCTTAACGGGGCTCCCGCCTTCTTCATATAGCGTGACCGTGGAGACCTCCGGCTTCCAGAGGGAAATCCGTAAAGAGGTAGTTGTCAACGTTGGGCAGATTCTCATTCTAGATTTTCATCTGCAACTGGCGTCGGCCACGGCCCATGTGGAAGTGACGGGAGAGTTGCCGGTCGTGGAAACCGAGAGAGGAAGTCAGGCGGATACACTGACCCAGGAGGATATTGCCAACCTACCGATCGACCGTCGCGATTATCTTACCTTCACACTCCTCGCCCCGGGAGTCTCGAACTCCACGCGGCTGGCCTCTGACCAGGATTATCGAGTGAAGCAGACACCGCAAAGCGGCCTGTCCTTTTATGGTAGCAACGGCCGAGGCAACAGCGTCACGGTGGACGGCGGGGAAGCCAATGATGACTCGGGTGGAGTGCGCCTCACGCTGAGCCAAGATGCCGTCCAGGAGTTTCAAGTCAACCGCAGCAACTATTCCGCCGAGTTCGGTGGAGCTAGCGGCGCGACGATCAACATCGTTTCCAAATCCGGCGCCAACGAATTCCACGGAAGTCTTTATGGGTATTTCCGCAATGATGTGATGGATGCCGCCGACCCGTTTGCCATCACGCAGGCGTTGCAGCCGGGGCAGATCTTCAATCCAGCCCAGCCTGATAGCGTGGGTCATCCAACCAAGAATTCTTTAACTCGCTACCAGTACGGAGGCTCAGCCGGCTTCCCAATCAAAAAAGACAAATCCTTTCTGTTCCTTTCCTTTGAAGGATTGCAGCAGGACTCTGAGAACACAGTTCCAATCCTGACTAACACAAGTGTTCTTCGTCCGAATACATCGCAACAGGCGATTCTCAGTGGGTTAACGGGCTCGGCCATTGTGCCCTGTTTAAGCGGCCCCGTGGGCGCCGCCGTGGCTGCGAGCCTGGGTTTGCCGGCGCCGAACCCCACGACGAACTTACCCGCGAGTACATGCGGGCTTATCCTGGAAGGGGCATTGACGACAAACCCGGCGACGAGTCCTTTGCAAGCTTTTCTCGTAAACGAGTTGGAGTCAAACGGTGGCCTATTCAACTATAAGACCCGGGAGTACCTTGCCTCAGGCCGCTTCGATCATCGTTTCAGCGACTCGGACCAGCTCACTCTCACTTACAGATTTGGGCACGACCTCGAAGAGAATCCCGACGTACAATCGCTCACGGGCTTTTCGGCCGGCAGTTCGATTCACGACTATGACAACAATGCTCTAGCCGCTTGGTATCACCAGTTCAGCCCAACGGCGCAGAACGAAGCGCGCTTGCAATTTGACTACCTCAGCTTCAACGTCATTCCGAACGTACCAGGGCAACCAGGACTCCAAATCCCCGGTGTTGTGAATAACCTGGGAACGAGCATCTTTATACCCAGCCTCACAATTACCCGTAGATACGAAATTGGCGACAACTTCACTCTGATCCGTGGCCACCACACCATGAAAATGGGGGGTTCCGAGCTGCTGCGCGGCAATCATACCGAGTCACATACTTTCTTCCCTGGCCGCTTCATCTTTGGCTCGCTCCCCGGAGACCTCATAACGCCTCTGCTTCCGAGCATAGATCCTCTGCAAGCGGCATCCTTTGGCCTCCCGCAGGTTTTCCAACAAGGGTTTGGCAATCCTGTCTATCCCTACTACACAAGGCCTTTCACGGCGGCGTACTGGCAAGATTCTTGGAAGATCATGTCCAATTTCGCGCTGAACTATGGTCTCCGCTACGAACTTGACTCTCAGTTCGCTCCTTTGAATACCTACAAGAAGGATTTTGGCCCCCGCGTGTCGTTCGCCTGGGACCCTTTTAAAGATCACAAGACGGTGATTCGCGGCGGGTATGGGATCTTTTACGCGCCAATCTATGCCCAGATTCCGGATGTTGATTACTCCCTGGGAGTCTTGAACGCGAACAAAAGCTCGGTCGCTAACTCGACGTCGGCTGGCCAAGTGAATAACTTGGACTCCATCTGCGGAATGTCCGGCGCTTTCGGTCTTTTCCCCGGCAACGGAAGCAGTCCCTGCTACCGCGAAATCTCGATTTATATTATTCCGATCACAGGAGTGCCCGGCGGCAGCGCCGCCCTGAATGCTCCGACAGTTTTCCAGACGCTTTTCGCCCAAGGCGCGATCGCCTGCACGACGCCGGCACCGGGAAGCTATGCTTGCATAACCCCCAATGGTGGCGCGGGCGGGGCGGGTGGGCTTTCACAGTTCGGCCTCCGCATTGCCAATGGCGGCCAACTCTCTCCGCTTCAGGTGATTTTCACCGATCAACGCAACTTTAGATCTCCCTATTCTCAGCAGGCTGGGTTCGGAATTGAGCGCGAGATCGCCCCCGGATTCTCGATTTCCGCGAGTTACATCTACTCTCATACCATCGGCCTCCCCGTTGCCATTGACACCAATTTGCTTCCCGCTCCCATGTCCACCGTAACGTTGGCTAATGGCAAAAACATTTCTTACCGAAACTGGAACACTAGCGCTGCCGGGGCCGATCCGCTCGGTGGTGCGGAAGGATTGCCGTGCAACGCCAGTCAGGGCTTCGCTTGTTTCGTCAATCCGTTCATCGTCCAAAACAATCAATACTCTTCGGTTGGTTCCGCGGTTTACCAGGCGGGAATTCTCGAAGTCAAAAAGCGCTTCAGCAATAACTTCACGATCTTCGGCAACTACACTTTTAGCAAAGGCTTCGACACGACGACTGATTTCAACAGTGACTACGGTCCTCAAGATCCGACAAACCTCGGGGCCGATCGCGCACTTTCCGAATTCGATCAGCGCCACAAGGTCGTTGTGGCCGGCGTATTTGACAGCCCATGGAAGAATCCCGTCCTCGCCGGCTTTCAGTTGGCGCCCATTTTTAGCTATAACAGTGGACACCCCTTCAACCTCCTCGCCGGCGGCGAGGTAAACGGCAACAATCACACGACCAACGAACGCCCCATCGGAGCCGGTCGGGACACGGGCATCGGTCCGGATTACACCACTTTCGATGTCCGCCTGAGTTGGCAGCACAAATTAGGCGAGAAGGCGAAATTGCAACTCACGGCCGAAAGCTTCAACCTCGCCAACCATACAAACTACGCCAGCGTGAACAATGAGGTGAACCCGCTTTTTGCTCTCCCCTCAAATCCCGCCGACAATACAGCGTGTCCCGCCTGTCCTCCCGGGCTGGGAAATACTACGTTTAACGTACACGGGAGCAGAGCCCTCTCGCCGAGCCAGCCGCTGGGCTTCACTTCCGATTTCCCCAAGCGTGAAGTCCAGCTCGGTTTGCGACTGACTTTCTAGTCCCCAGATAACTTGCCGTGGCGGCATCCATATGGATGCCGACGCCAGCACGTGTTTTTTTCGAATTTTCCATGCAGGAGGAATCTGATATGTGGCAGAGAACAAAAAAGGCAGTCTTTTTCTTGGCCTCGGTGGCGATCCTTTATCTTGTGGTTACGAGCAGCACACGGGCACAGGCGGGAGTTACGATGATTCCGGGAAGCCTTCCGGACGGGGCTACCTACTTAATTGAGGTCCCCGCAAATTGGAACGGCACCCTCTTTCTGTACAGTCATGGCTATGTGACACCCGGCAGTAACAATCCGCCGCAAGACGTCGGCGATCCGTTCACTCGTTTTTTCATGCTCTCCAATGGTTACGCGCTGGCTGGCTCTTCTTACGCCACGACTGGCTGGGCCATCCACGAAGCCCTGATGGATCAAATCGCCGTTCTCGACCTGTTCCAAAAAATGGTGGGCCATCCGAAAAAGACGATTGCGTGGGGACATTCTCTCGGCGGAATCATCACCTCCGGCCTCATCCAGCGCAACCCCGATCGCTTTGACGCGGCTCTGCCCATGTGTGGCGTTCTCTCGGGCGGCGTAGCCACATGGAACACCGCGCTGGATGCCGTGTTTGCTTTCAAAACCCTGCTTGCGCCGGGAACTGGCCTCCAGCTGGTAAATATCGCCAACCCCCTTGCAAATCTCGACCTCGCCGAAGCAGTGCTCGCAGAATCCCAAGCCACCCCTCAGGGCAGAGCGCGGATCGCTCTGGCCGGAGCTTTGGGCGACCTGCCGGGATGGTTCGCTCCGTTATCCCCTGAGCCGGCGCCCACCGATTTTGCCGGCCAGGAAACAAACCAATTCCTGTGGGACCAACAGGTGGACTTTCCATTTGCCTTTGCGTTTCGCGCGGAGCTTGAGTTTCGCGCCCAGGGCAACGTCTCCTGGAACACTGGTGTCGATTACCGCCGGCAATTGGATCATTCCATCGGCCGCGACCAGGTTCGCGCGCTCTACAAGCAAGCTGGTCTGGATCTCGACGCCGATCTCGACACCCTCAATGATGCCGCCCGAATCAGCGCCGATCCCCAGGCTGTTCATTATCTCGAACAAAATATTATCTTTGACGGCGAAATCCATATTCCGGTCTTAACGCTGCATACCACCGGCGATGGCCTGGTTGTGGTTCAGAACGAAAGCGCCTACAAGGAGGTTGTCGATGAAGCAGGCAACGGAGAATTCCTCCGCCGAACCTTTATCTCTCGCGCAGGGCATTGTGCTTTCACCCCGGCGGAAACCATCGCCGCCGTACAAACTCTCCTCAACCGCCTCGATACGGGAAGATGGCACGACGTCAACGCCACCGACCTGAACAACTCCGCCGCGGCGCTCGGCCCGGCATTCAACATTTTCGGCACTGCCCAGGGTGTCGTTTTCGTTCCGCCGGCCTATATCGATTTCGATCCGAGCCGGTATCTTCGTCCCTTTGACGCACCCGCGGTAGATTGCGATCGCGGATTCCCGTGCCGCAATCCTTTCTGGCAGCTTAGCCAGCACTAAGCGGCCAATCCACCCTGTTGCGCACGTTCCAGGATTCCTGATGGATGGAGCTCTCCTCGATAATAGCGTTTGTTTCTAACATATGATATAAACGCACGCCACGTGCCCCACTCCCGGACACATGGCAATCCCGCGAAGGCCACCGCGAGCGATTCGCGCTTCAAATAGGGAAGGAGTTGCATTCATGGATTTAAACCTGACCGCTGAGGAGCTGGCCTTTCGCGACGAACTCCGCTCCTGGCTCGCCTCCAACCTCCCCAGCGACTGGGAAGAGTGGCGCGAAAAGCCCATAGAGGAATCCTTCCCCTATCTCCGCGCCTGGCAGCAAAAACTCCAGGACGGCCGCTGGGCCGCGGTTTCCTGGCCCAAGGAATATGGCGGTCGCGGCGCAACGCTGATGCAGCAAGCCATCTTCTGGGAAGAGATGGCGCGCGTAGAAGCGCCGCCCATGGCCAATTCTCTCGGTCTCGGACTCATCGGCCCCACCATCATCGCCTACGGCACCGAATCCCAAAAGAAACGCTACATTCCAAAAATCCTGAGCGCCGAAGAAATCTGGTGTCAAGGATTCTCCGAGCCCAACGCCGGCTCCGATCTTGCCGGTCTGCAAACCGAAGCCCGCCTCGACGGCGACAGCTACATCGTAAACGGCCAAAAGGTTTGGACCAGTTACGGTTGGGTCGGCAACTGGTGCGAACTTGTCGTCCGCACCGACTCCGCGGCCGCCAAACACAAAGGCCTTACTGTCCTTCTCATCGACATGAAATCTCCCGGCGTCGAAGTCCGTCCCCTTCGCCAAATGACCGGTGAATCCGAATTCAACGAACTCTTTTTCCGCGATGTTCGCGTTCCTGCTGAAAACGTCTTGGGCAAAGTGAACGACGGCTGGAACGTGGCCATGAGCACTCTGATGTACGAGCGCGGTTCTTACGGCGCTCGCTTGCATCTCATCTTCAAACGTAACATCACCCGCCTCATCGAACTCGCGCGTATCACCCCGCGCAACGGCCGCCCCGCTGCTGAAGATCCCCTCATTCGCCAGAAGCTCGCGCAATGCAGCGCCGAGATTGAAATCATGCGCTTCAATCAGACGCGCGCCTTCAGTCGCATCACCGCCACAGGCGTCCCCGGCCCCGAAGGCTCCATCCAAAAAATCTTTTGGAGCGAGCTCAACCAGCGTCTCCAGCAGGTCGCCCAGGAAATTCTCGGCTCCTATGGCCAACTCATGGCTGGCGATCCGCACGCTATCGACAAGGGCCTCTGGTCCTACGGCTATCTTCGCACTCGTGGAAACACCATCGAAGCCGGCACCAGCGAAGTGCAGCGCAATATCATCGGTCATTTCGTGCTCGGTCTCCCCAGAAGCTATTAATTCCAATCGCCCCTAAGAGGACACGCCATGCAATTCGGTCTCAACGAAAGTCAGGAGTTTCTCAAAGACAGCGCCCGCAAATTCTTCGCCGGCGAGTGCCCTAGCTCCGAAGTCCGCCGCCTTATGGAAACCGATACCGCCTATGACGTCGCGCTCTGGTCCAAGCTCACCGACCAGGGCTACACCGGCATCATTTTCCCGGAAGAGTACGGCGGAGTCGGTCTCGGCAAAGTCGAACTGATGCTTCTGATGGAAGAATCCGGCCGCGCTCTCTTGCCTGGCCCGTTTTTCTCGACTGTCGTTCTCGCCGGTTCGGTCCTGGACGCCGTGGCCTCGCCTGCTCACAAGAAACAATATCTTGCGCCCATCTGCGGCGGCGAAGTTCGCTCCACCGTCGCTATCGTCGAAGACAGCGCCAACTGGGATCTCCGCTCCCTCGAAATGACATCCACAAACGGAAAACTTACCGGCGAAAAATTCTTCGTCGCGGATGCCGCCATCGCCGACTTTCTCATCGTCGTCGCGCGTGACGGCGTCTTCGTCGTGGATTGCAAAGCTCGCGGCTTGAGAATTACCCCAATGCAGGGAATGGATCTCACTCGAAAACTATACGTCGTCGAATTCAGCCACACTCCGGCAGAAAAACTCGCCCCGGCGTCGGATCTGTCGCGTCCCTTCAACATCGCCACCGCCGCCCTCGCCGCGGAGCTCGTCGGCGGCATGCAGCGTACTCTCGACATCACCGTCGAATACGCCAAAACTCGGAAACAATTCGGCAAACCCATCGGCATGTTTCAGGCCGTCCAGCATCAGTGCGCCGACATGTATCTCGAAACCGAAAGCTCCCGTTCCGCCGTCTACTACGCCGGCTGGGCCCTCGAAGAAAATGCGCCCGACGCCGCAACCGCCGTCTCCATCGCCAAAATGTACGCCAGCGACGCCGCTCGCACGGTCGGCAACCGCGGCATCCAGATCCATGGCGGCATGGGCTTCACCTGGGAGAACGATCTCCACCTTTACTATCGCCGCGCCAAATCCTCCGAAACCGCATTCGGCGACGCTACCTTCCATCGCGAGCGGATCGCTTCCGCCGCGATCGATTCTTCCACAGCCTCCGCAAAATCCGCGTAGCCGGAAATTTTCACACAAAATAAAATCCGTTCTGAATGCCTATCACGGTTGTTTGGCGAACGCTCTTACTTCACCGCCACATACAAATCCACCACAGAGTCCGCCGGATTCTGCGCTCGCTGGTCGTACACTTCAAAATCCACCTTGTAACTCCTATCTCCGCCCAGCGCGCTCTTCGGCGTCGCCCAAACTCGCTGCCACATCTCCACGACCACTTTTTTTTTTTTTGGACCGGGCCCCGATCCGAAGTGAACACCGCATACTTCCCCGCCGGCACATTCTTCACCGTCATCCCCGCAGGCACGCTCTCCACTTTCGTCACCCGTGCTCCCAGCAAGTAGCTGTACTCGCCATCCTTGTCGCTCGCATATTCCGAATACACCGCCAGAATATTCCCGTCCGCCTTATTCGGAATCGCCGCAAGCACTCCATCCTTAAACAGCCGCTCCCACTGCTTCCCGATCGGCCGTGCTTCCGTCATCTGCTCCGCATTGCTTGTCCTTATTGCGATCCCCACTACCGTAAATGCTTCCTGCTGCACGGTCTTCGGATTCATCTCCGTCGCTTCTTTCGTCTGAGATAACGCACCAATTGAGCACACCGCCATCGCCAGCACAATTCCCGTCAACCACAGCGGCTTTCGAATACCTCTCCGCATCACCGGGCCATCCCCTCGCAACAAAGACTTCTCAATTCCCGTTTCTTGGCTGGCTGCAGCCTCTAGTTCACGCGCCGCGCCGCCGCCTCCGCACCCGCGAGCATCTTTTCCAAATCCTTCCACGAATAATACTGTCCGTTAACGATCACCGCCGCTATCTTCTGCGTATTCGAAATATCTTCCAGCGGATTGGCGTTCAGCAGAACCAGGTCGGCCAACTTGCCCTTTTCAATCGTGCCGAGCTGCTCTTCCATCCCCAAAAAGCGCGCCGGATTCAGCGTTGCCGTCTGCAGCGCTTCCAGCGGTGTGAATCCCGCACCTACAAATCGTTGCAACTCCTCGTGCAAGCTGAACCCCGGAAAAATGTAAACTCCCGGCGGCGTGTCCGTCCCCGCAAGAAACGGCACTCCCGCCTTATGCAGCAGTTGCACTACTTCCAGCTCTTTCTCGATGAATTTCTTTCGCGCCGCAAGATCGTCCGTTCCATACCCCTTCACAATCTCATCCGTGAACATCTTCCACGTTTTATTTTTCCACGGCGCAGGCACATACCTCGCCCGCCCGTCTTTCGCAAAATCCGTCGCGTCGATTAAATTCCCGCCCCGCTCCCATACCAGCGTCGGACACTGCCACGTCTGATTTTTCGCAAGCAGCCCCGCAAGCGTCGCTGCCCGCGCCGGATCGTACGACGCCAAAAACCGGCCAACCGTTTTCCCGCCCTTCAAGAACTCCTCTTCGTTGGGTGAACTCCCCTCAAAGATCCCGATCAGGTGCTCGAAACTCTTCATCCCTGCTTCCGACATTTCGCTCGCCCGCACCGAGTCCGGCACATGCCCTTCAAATGCAATCTCCTGCTTCTTCGCTTCGTCCGCTATGGCAAACACCGCCTCGCGCGGAATCAACGACTGCAGCTTGATGAAATCCGCTCCGCGCTGCTTCAACGAAACCACCGCCCGCCGCCCATCCTCTGGCGTCGCTACAGCGATCGAACTTGGAAAACGTGGCTTCGGGCCATCCAGCATCGGCCCCGAAGTGAAAATCCTCGGCCCCAGCATGCGCCCTGCTTCAATTTCATTGCGCCAAGCCTGCACCGTTTCTAATTCACTCCCCATATCGCGGACGCCTGTCACGCCATTCGCAATCAGCATCGGCAGCGTGATGTTCTGCGCTCCCGGGAACCAATCGCCGAACACCAGATGCACATGCATGTCCCACAGCCCCGGAATCAAAAAGTATCCGCGCCCATTCACGCTCGGCGCGTTCCGCGGATACTTCGCCGATTTGCTCGGCCCCACCGATGCAATATGGTTCCGCTCGAGAATGACCGTCTGATCCGCTAAAACCGCGCCGCTTCGAACATCGACTACACTCACGTTGTTGATCACGATGAGCTCGTTCGGCGATGGTTTTTGCGCCGCCATCGGTTCAATCAACGAAAGCCCGCATGTAATCAGGATCGCGATGAATACGAAGCGTTTAGGCATCATGGCCCGGCATTCTATCTTCTTCTCCAGCAGAAGTCCCCACCGCAACTCCGTCTCCATGCTTCCGCCACGCCTACCGACTTGGCGCTATGATAAAGAAGTCCAGCTCATTCAGACCGTACGAGGGTAAGACCATGCGAAAAGTAATTTTCTTTCTCCCCGCCCTGTTCCTCTCCAGCTCGCTCCTCGCTCAAGACAAACCTGCCGATGCTTCCCACGACATGGACCACATGCAACACGGCGGCTTTATGCAAGGCGGCATGCACCACGCCATGGCTAAAGGCGTCAAGATCGAACAAAAAATAGACGGTCACACCATCGTTGTCCGCATTGGCCCAATGAACCTCCCCGCTAATACCAGCCACATGAAAATGCCGCAGCCTCCCGACCTCGAATGGCAAATCCCCATCGACGGCTGGCTTCTCGCCTACTCTCCAAAGCTTGTCGACGCCAACGGCAACACTGTTCCCGGCCGCGTCCTTCATCACTCTGCTTTCTGGAACGAAAACCGCGCCGACTTTCTCTGCCCCAATAAGGAAGAACACATTTTCGGCGCCGGCGGCGAACTCACCAATTGGGCCGAAATCCCCGGCTACGGCTATCGCGTCCAAATGGGCGACACAATCCGCGTCGAGACCATGGTCCACAATCCCACGGACACTTCTTACGAAAACGTCTACCTCGAAGTCACGATTCCCTACCTGCAAGCCTCTGATGGCGCAAAGATAAAGAGCGTCTATCCCACCTGGATGGACGTGAAATCCTGCGGAAACTCCGGCTACGATTTGCCCGCGGGCAATAGCCAACAAAACGGAACGGTCATCGTGAAATATAACGGCGCCCTTCTCGGCGTTGGCGGCCACATGCACGACTACGCCAAACAACTCACACTCGAAGACATCACTCGCAAGGAAACCGTTGCCACTCTCGACGCCAAAGTCGACGACCACGGTGAACTCCTCAGCATGCCCACCGTCCTGTTCCTCGATCGTGGCGGTTATAAATTTTCCGCAGGCGACGTCCTCAAAATCTCCGCCACCTACGACAACACCACCGGAAAACTCCTGCGCGCCGGCGCCATGGGTATCGTTGTCGGCTATTTCGTCCCCGCCGACGACTCCGCCATGGCCGTGCTGCGCCGCAAGCCCGCGGCCCATCACATGGCCAGCATGTCCCACGACCACTAGACTCGCTCCAGCTCGTCCGCGAATCTTTTCCTTCTGCTGCGTGGAAAAAGGGTAGCGTTCTCCCTCTCTCGATAAGACCTCCACCGCCCCGCGCAGTCTAATCCTTGGAGCTGCCCGCGACGGCATCACTGTGCTCAACTCCATGTACAATGCCGTCGACTTGCAACACCTGGCTCACGCCTTGGGAGGAACTCATGGCCCTTGACGATTTGAACGCTTCGCCGCCCGGATCCCTTCCGCTGGATTTCCCGCCACTTCTTGACGATCGCTCTCGTTGGCGCAAGCTGCGCGATTGGTGCTCGCGGCAGTGGGCAGCGATCCGCCCCGGTCGCGAAGCGCGTCGAGGCGCTGTTCGGGGAACGCTGGCCGCCGCCGCCATTTGTGTCGTCATCGGCGGTCTCTACATCCAGACCGGCTTTGGTTACCTCTTCGATTTCATTTTTTGCATCCTCTTCGCCGCCGTCCTCATTCCTCTCGTCACTCTCCTCGTCGTACTTCTCCTCAGCATCGCCCGCAAATTGCCTCGCTCTGCCTCGGGCGTGATCGTCGGCTCGTGTGCGGTCGTCATGATGCTGTGGGGTCCGCCGCAACTAGGCGTTCTCATTGCGATTCTGGTGGGCCTCGCCACTGGAATTCTTGGCGCAACCATCGCCACTTTTTTCTGGGGCAATTTCGGCCAAGCCGCGTTGAGCAAGAAAGTTATCGTCTCCGTGCTGTTCGTCCTCGCTCTCGCCGGTAACACTCATTTCGTCTGGCTCTTGGCTCATGCAGGGTCGATGGAAAAGCTCATCACCTGGAAACCTCCCGCCGATTCCATGCCTGCGAAACTTTCCGCTCCGGATCCTTCAGCCCCCGGCCCGTTCCACGTCTTGAAACTTTTCTACGGTGTTGGCAACGACATTCGCCGTCCCGAATACGGCTCCAGCGTCGCCATCAAAACGCGCACCGTGGACTCCTCCGATTTCTTTAAAGACTTCGGCGGCTGGAAGCGCTGGTCTCGCAAAAAATATTGGGGCTTCGATATCGACAAACTTCCGCTGAACGCCCGCGTCTGGTATCCCGATGGGCTCGGCCCCTTTCCTCTCGCTCTCATCGTGCACGGCAATCACAACATGTCCGATTTTTCCGATCCCGGTTACGCCTACCTCGGCGAATTGCTCGCCAGCCGCGGCATCATCCTCGCTTCCATCGACGAAAACTTCCTGAATAGCGGCCTCTTTCATGATCCTGACAAACAGCAAGCCGTTCGCGGCTGGATGCTTCTCGAACATCTGAAACTCTGGAAAGAATGGAATCAGGCAGATGGCAATCCCTTCCGCGGCAAAGTCGATATGTCGCGCATCGCGGTGATGGGCCACTCCCGCGGCGGCGAAGCTGCCGCCACCGCCGCGGCCTTCAACCGCATGAAGTACGCTCCCGAAGACGCCAACATTAAATTCGATTACAACTTCGCGATCAAAGCGGTCGTGGCTATCGCTCCCGTGGACGGCCAGTACAAACCGGCGGGCCAGTATCGCTGGATTGAAGACGTCAGCTACCTCACGCTGCAAGGCGCGCATGACATGGACGTTTCCACCTTTCACGGCAGCCGCCAGTCGGATCACGTTCGATACACGCAGCCAGGCCCGTGGTTCACGGCCGAGATTTATGCCTATCGCGCAAATCACGGCCAGTTCAATACCGGCTGGGGCCGCGACGACGCCGGCAAACCGCTCGGCTGGCTGCTCAATCTCAAACCGCTGATGCCAGGCGACGAGCAGCGCCGTATCTCGAAAACTTATATTTCCGCGTTTCTCGAAGCCACGCTCAAAGATCATCGCGAATACGTTCCGCTCTTCGAAGACTGGCGCGTCGGTCGCGCCTGGCTGCCGGACACGCTTTACTTCAATCGCTATCGCGATGCCTCCTACGTTCCTCTCGCAACGTTCAACGAAGACGCCGACCTCACAACGACCACCGCTCCCGGCGGCCACATCGAAGGCGAGAACCTTTCCGTCTGGAACGAAGGCAAGATTCCGTATCGCGACGGCGATCGCGGCTACAACGGCGTCTTTCTCGGTTGGAACCGCGCCAAGGACGCGCCAGTCGCGAGCTACACGCTGACATTGCCCACGGGCGCAGCAGCGAATTGGCATCTAGGTCCAGGTACGACCCTCGAACTTTCGATCGCGCCGATGGACGAGGACGTATCGCTACCCGGCAAGAAAAAAGAAGACGACAAAGACAAGAAAAAAGCGGAAGAAGAGAAAAAGGAAAAAGACAAATCCAAAAAGAAAGAGCGCGAATCGCCTGATTTCACCATCGAGCTGGTCGCTACCGACGGCACGACGGTTAGCGCTCCCGTCAGCCGCTTCTTCGCCATCCCGCCGCCGTTCAAGGAAAAACTTGCGAAGCTGGAACTCCTGAATGACGCTGCGTTTAACCAGGATTGGGAAGCGGTTTTTCAGTCCGTGCGCATTCCGCTTTCCGCGCTTTCTTCCACTGACAACCCCAAATCATTCGATCCTGCCAAGCTCAGCGCCGTGCGTCTGAAGTTCGATCGCACCCCGATGTATAAAATCTGCATCAGCGGAATTGGTTTCGGCAAACAATGATGTAAGCTGTCCTCTCTTTGGAGGCCGCTCATGCATCCTTTGCGCTTGCGTTTCGTTCGCATACTCTCGCTCGTCATTTTTCTGTTACTCGCCGCCGGCGCGGACGCGCATGTCACTCGCGTCGAAATTATTTCCAGAACCGACATAGCGGATGGCCGCGCGTTCGGCTTGGCTGGAGCGTACGAGAAAATCGTAGGCCGCGTTTATTTCGCGGTGAATCCGGACAACCTGCACAACAAGCTGATCGTAGATCTCGACAAAGCGCCGCGCAACGCGCAAGGCGAAGTCGAATTTTCCGCCGACCTTTATCTCCTGAAACCCAAGGACGTGAACAAGGGAAACAACGCCGTCCTCTTTGAAGTTTCCAATCGCGGCGGGAAAGGAATTCTGCACCTTGTGAACGGTTTCAGTTCCACCACACCAGACGGTGAATATGGCGACGGATTTCTGATGCGCGAAGGCTATACCATCGCCTGGGTCGGCTGGGAATTTGATGTCGCCGACCGCGGCGACAATCTCAAGCTGTATGCGCCGGTCGCGCACGAGGCGGGAGGAAAAGAGATTCGCGGCCTGATGCGCTCGGATTTCACACCCGCGCAAAGGGTGGATGACATGCCGCTCGGCCATTCGCTGCTTGGCCCAACCGGTGGAAAAAGCTATCCCGTCGACGATCCGGCGAGTGCTAAAAATATTTTGACGGTGCGCGATACGCCGGAGGGTCCGCGGCAAACCGTTCCTCGCAGCCAGTGGAGTTTTGCTCACACTGTCGACGGCAAACTTGTTGCTGATACTCACTTCATTCACCTCGAAGGCGGATTTCAAGCCGGAAAAATCTATGAAGTTGTTTACGAAGCGAAAGATCCCGTCATTGTTGGCCTCGGCTTCGGTGCCGTCCGCGATTTCCTCTCCTATCTGAAATACGATCCACAATCCACCGCTCCCGTGAAGCGCGTTTACGCTGTCGGCATTTCGCAGAGTGGGCGTTTTCTCCGTCATTTTCTTTACCAGGACTTCAACGCCGACGAGCAAGGCCGCCAAGTGATGGACGGCGTCATTGCGCACGTTGCCGGAGCTGGCCGCGGCAGCTTCAATCATCGTTTCGCTCAGCCTTCCCGCGATGCTCAACCACTCTCCAGTATTTTCTTTCCCACCGACCTTTTCCCTTTCACAGACCTTCCGGAAACCGATCCCGAAACCAACGAAACCGCGAGCCTGCTCGACGCTACAAACAAGTCACACACCGCGCCGAAAATATTCTTCACCAATACTTCGTACGAGTATTGGGGCCGGGCCGCATCTCTGATTCACACATCGCCTGACGGATTGGCAGACGCCAAACTCGGAGATAATGTGCGGGTCTACATGCTTTCTGGCTTGCAACATTTTTCAGCGCCATTTCCTCCGCAGAAAAGTAATCCTGGCTCCCCGGATTCCAACGCGCAGCAGCGCTACAACCCCAATCCGGTGCAGTGGTACTGGCGGGCGCTGATTACCGACATGGACCAGTGGGTGAAAGACGGAACGCCGCCGCCGGCAAGCACCTATCCGAAAATTGCGGACGGCACGCTCGTGCCTCTGAATAAGTGGGCTTTTCCGAAAATTCCCGGAGTCAGCAAGCCGCACGAATTCAGTCTGGCGTACCATCTGGACTTCGGCCCCAGATGGAAAGATGGAATCGTCAGCATCGAACCTCCGAAAGTTGGCAAGCCTTTCGCCGCGCTCGTTCCGCAATCGGACGCGAACGGCAACGACATGGGCGGGGTGAGCTTGCCGGAGTTGCAAGTTCCGCTGGCCACGTACACGGGATGGAATCTGCGCGATCCGGGTATCGGCCTTGGCGATTTGCGGTTGAGCTTTTACGGTTCTTTCATTCCTTTCGCGAAGACAGCGGCGGAGCGTGAAAAATCCCGCGATCCACGGCTTTCCGTTGCGGAGCGCTATGCCTCGCGCGACGAGTACATGGGCAAGTTCGCGGAAGCGGCCATGAAATTGGTCCGCGAGCGATTTTTGCTGCGCGAGGATTTGCCGGCGCTGCTCGAGCGTGGCGAACGAGAGTGGAAGGAAGTCGCAGAACCGAAATAATTTCTCGTGGTCGGTACTTCTGAAAGAAAAAACGTGCGAGTTACTTAGGAACACGGAGGAGCGATGAATCGGAATCGGCGGGATATTTTGAAAGGCGGGAGTCTTGCATTGCTGGGCGGCGGACTGTTTCGCCGCATGGACAAGGTTGATGGCATGCAAACGCGAGGAGCGGGCGGATCGCTGGCGGAAATTGTGAAGAGCCGCAGCTCCGGCACCAGCGAAAAAATGCTGCTCGGCGCGACACCGGGCGAAGAAGGACCGCCGGAGCCTGCGAAAGTGGATCGCCTGCCGCTGGAGTGGAACAAGGCGACGGTGGCGCGCTTCAAGGACCAATTGGCGCAAAAGGATATTCACGCGTTCGTAGCGCGCGATCAGCTGAACATTATTTATTTGACGGGCTACTGGCACACGCACACGGAGCGCCCGCAATGCGTATTTATGAATAAAGATGATGCGGACCCGTGGTTTCTCTACCCGGCGCTGGACCGCGATTTGGTGAAGGGCTGGTGGTTTGGCGGCGGCTGGGAATATTTCGACACGAAACATGCCGAAGGCGGCTTTCCGGAACAAGGAAAAGTGGTGCAAGGGAAGACGGTGGATTTGTTCCAGATGCTTCTTGAAGGAATGAAGGCGAAAGGCGTTCAGGGAAACAAGATCGGTATCGACGGAAAACTTTACGCAGATGAACTGGCGACGGCCAAGAAAGTTCTGCCGAAGGTAAAATTTGTGGACGTCAGCGACACGCTGCTGGATATGCGCGAAGTGAAAACGCCGGAAGAGCTTGCGCTGACGCGCCGTGCCTACACCTATTTTGACCGAGCTCACGCTTACGCCCGGGATTACATCCTTACTTATGGAACCGACGTGACGGACTACGAAGTGGCGTTCGCGAGCACCTTCTGGATCAACAACGTGCTGCTGGCGGACTTGGATCTGGCTGGCGGATTGCCGCACCACGGCGTGGCGGCGATGGTCGAAATTGACTGCCGCGTGGGCCGCCTGTGCGCGTATCCACATCCGAACCAGCCGCGGTTCAATCGCATCGGGCGCAACTTGCCGTTGCAAGTCGATGGGGATGCTTACATCGGCGGACACGGCGGCGAAAACTATCGCATGTACATCCTCGCGGACAGCGCCGGCGAGTTCGATGCGCACATGCGGAAACTTTGGGAAGTGAGCCAGCACACCTGCGATATGCAGGTGGAATTGCAGAAAGAAGGAGCAACGTGCTCGAGCGTCGCGTTTGAGATTCACAAGTATCAGGTGGCGCAGGGAGTGCAGGACTATATTTATCACAGGCCGGGGCATGGAGAAGGGTCGGAAGGGCACCAGCCGCCGTATCTGGCGCTGGGGGATTACACCGTGCTGAAAAAAGGTATGTGCTTTTCGGAAGAGCCGGGGTTGTACGATCCAAAAGCCGGAGTGGGATTTAATTGGAGCGATCATGTGGTGACCGGCGTGAAGTCGGGATACCGGATGAGCCGGGTACCGTACTCGAAGGAATGGAGCTGGGTGAAAATCTGAAGTAATGACGTAATGACGCAACGAAGTAAAGAACGAAAGAGGAGCCAGCGCACGCCGGGGTGTGCGGGAGACGTTTTTGGATAGCCTGGCCCCACCCCCGAGGTATCCAGAGAACCGTGAAGTAAGCACCTGAAAGAAAAGGAGTACTACATCGTCATTCGAACGGCCGGGTCCAGTTCGAATGAGGGAGGCGGAAGTTGAAGGATAAGAAGGGGTTGGCTGGGAGGTTAGTGGAATGACATGGGTGTGGAAATCTGTGGAAAAGTAACCCGGGGTCAGGGTTCCTTCGGCTTTTCGATTTTTTGGTCGGTCTGAACGGAGAAGAGCAGGAAATCGGTAAAGGTATGAAAGACGATAGTGCGGCGGTCGCCCGAGTCCCAATAGCCATCGACCGTCTTCGGCAGCCAGATTCTTAAGGCCTGCGACTGGAATTGGACCGGAGCGTAGTCGATCGAGAGATACGAGTTCCTTACTTTCACTGCCGGGACTCCCTCCATCAGCTCCGTTTCCATGTGCACGACCTGGCCCGAATCGGAGGCAATCCATGCGCGTCCCCTGAGCCTGGCCGGATAGACGGCGTTGTCAACGCGGAAGGAATAGGTTCGGCTGGGTTTATCCTTGCGCTGCTGGAAGCGAACCACCCAGGTGAACTGGCGCTCCCATTCGGCGGCGCCTTCACAGCTCATTTCATAGTCGTCCTGCATGTTTGGAAGGAAGATCAGGACCATCTCTGGCAGACCCATATCTTGAGTCGCGACACCAGATAAGGTGCTCCCGTGCGTGGGGTTCCTTTTCTCCTGGAAGACCAGTCCCCTTGGCGACTGCTGGAAGACGACAATATATTCAAACGTTTGGGAACCGAAATCTTGGATGATGCCCTCCCGGGCGGAAGTTTGATATTGGATCTTTTCCTGCGCAATAAAGTCTTGAAGATCCTTGATCTGCTCGCTTTCGCGCATGCCGGCCTGCTCAAGTACTTTGGCAAGGTCGCACAGGGTTGAGGTTTCAAGAGAATGGATCGGCGAGTCCAGGACGGGGGGACTCCACTGCAAGCCGCGGTTCTTAGGTTTTTTCTCGATGTCTCCTGATGGTAGTGCGGCTAGCAAGGGTGGGGTCATTTTCAGCTCTCTGCTCGTCGCGCTGATGGCTCCATGCATCGCCTCTTGCACGACAATGCGGAGGCGGTAGTTGCCGGGAGGAACTTCTAGCTGCATCATGCCATTGATGCCAGTTCTTGAAAGACGGTCGAAGCTTTCGGGCTTCAGGGCTAGCTCCATATCAGCTTGCTTCCCCGTGACGAAATTGTTCTGCGGATCAAAGAGCGCGGCCACGAACGTGAGCTTCTGGACGTGACGGTCTTTCTGCTGCTCGAAGGGAAGCTTCTGGATATCAACGTGGGCGCGAATGGTTAGCTGGGGACCGCCTGAGGACGAAGTGCCTAGCTTCTCGCTTATGGTGGCTGGAAGATCGGTCTTCTCGTCAGTGCCGGTCATTAGTGCGTCCAACTTCTCGACGGGGCTCGGCTGCCTGCTGGATGCCTTTCCTGGAGCGAAATAGCCTGGCCGCACTTGCACGAAATCATGGCTCGCGTTCTTCAGCTCAACTTTAATCTTGTGATATTTGCCGTCTTCCGCCGGCGGGAATCCAAGCAGGTAGGTGCAGATGGGCAAGAGCCCCAGTTGGCGAAACCCGAGGTCGAGATCATTATTATTGCGGAAGAGCAAGCCGCCAGTGCTTTCGGCAAATCTGGCCGCGGCGGAGTCGAGTTCGTCGAGGCGTTCGCCGAGCGACTGAATCTGGAATATGGTGCTGCCGAGCGGCAGCTCCGAGGTTTCGAGGGATTCGTTGATCGGCGGTCCTGGCGCCTCTGCGTAAAGGCCTTTGGCATCGAGCGCGTTGATGACCACCCCGGCACGGACCGCCAGATTAATAATTCCATCCTGCTGCTCGTCAAGCGTGCCCGAAAGAAAGCCCGCGGAAGCAAGAAGCAACATGCGCTTGCCGGGCCTCCTTGCAAGCTGGTCAAGGCTGCTCTTAATCGCATCCAGCGTCGCCTGCGATGCCAGGCGCGTCTGATCCCACGTTTGCCGCGCCTGGGACTCCACGATGTCGATTGTTTCAGGGTCGTGCAAACGGGAGGTCGGATCGAAAAGGCTGGTTGGCGTGAGGTCGCCCACTCCGCAGACAGCGGCGCCGCTACATTGGCAAGCCTCTAGGACTTTTGCCTGCATGACGGTGGGGTTACGATTCAAAATTTCGTAAGCCTCGTAGGCCGTCATTCTGGGGCACTGCGCCAAGCCCCCCGGCGATGTGCGGGGGTGAGATCGCACCATCGCCACGGAAGCGAGAATCGCCGCGCTGTCGCTCGCGAATTCTGCGGCGCCGATGCCTGACGTAGTGAAGACAGCGATACGGTCACCGCTTCGGACAGCTTCTCTAATGAAACGATTAGCCGCGATTTTGGCGTGCGCCAGATCACCTGTCGTCGTATTGATATCGTCAAACAGCAGGCCAATCGATCTGCCGTTCGCTGAATTTTGGTCCGGCAATATGGGCGAGGACGGGGAAGGCTGTGGCGCTGCTTCTGGCGTAGTGGTTACACCACCTGGCGAGGCGGCCGCCGGCGCAATATATGTATCGACACTGAACCCCGTGAGGTCGCGTTTTGTCCCTGCGTCGTACACCGCAAAGTCGGCCATTTTGAGGCCGGAAATAGCGCGGCCTCCCTTGTCCCGCACGACCACCTCAAGCTGAACGAGCCGGCTTTCCAAGCGAAGATTCGGTCCAGTCTGATAGGGGCGGCTGCTGAGGCGAACCTCGCCTGGTGCAAGCGTCTGCGCTGGAGCAAGCAGGGTGTAAGCAGAGAGAGTCAGAACCAGCGTGGCAATGAGGAACTTTGTCCGCGTCAGTGGCAAGGCGGGCGGCACAAGGGGAGCGTACCATTTATCGCTATTCGACGAGGGGTGAAGCCGCGGTTGGGGGGAAGCAGGTGCTCGGGCAGGGGATAAGAGATAGACTCGACATCGGACGGGCGGGTTGTGTTGAGAGGGAATGTGGCTGAGCCGAAGGCGGAGTACGAGAAGCGGCTGGAAAAGTATTTGAAGGTGATGGGGGAGAAGGACCGCGTGCATTTGCGGGTGGGGTACGCGAAGTTGGGGGTGGTTGCGGCGGCGGTGGTGTTGCTGTGGATGGTTTTGGGGAAGCATGGGGTGGCGGCTTATTGGCTGATCGCGCCGATGGCGGGTTATTTGGTGGTGACGATTTGGCATGGGTTGATTTTGCGGGCGAAGGGGCGAGCGGAGACGGCGGCGGAGTCTTATCGCAAAGGGGTTGCGCGGATTGAGGACCGGTGGGCGGGAAGCGGGCAGACCGGGGAACGGTTTCGCGATGCGAATCATGTGTATGCGGAAGATTTGGATCTTTTTGGGCGAGGGTGCCTGTTTGAATTGCTTTCTACGGCGCGATTGCCGATGGGAGAGAAGCAGCTAGCGAGTTGGCTGGGCGAAGGATCAGATGTGGGGAAGATTCGGGAGCGGCAGAAATTGGTGGAGGAGCTACGAGACAAACTGGATTTGCGCGAGGACCTGGCGGTGACCGGGGAAGCATTGCGGGCGCGGATGAATCCGGAAACGTTGCTGGAGTGGGCGGAGGGGAAATCGATTTTGCCGGGTGGCGCGATTTGGCGCGGGGTGATGGCGTTGCTGGCGATGGCGGCGGGGGCGGGAATCGTCTATTGGATAGAAAGCGGGATGCTATGGCCGCTATTGAGCGTTTTTGCGGTGGAGGCCGTTGTTCTGGCGTGGCTGTGGCGGCGAGCGCACAGCGTGATGGAAGGGGTGGATTGCAACGCGGAGGGAGTGCTGCTATTCGCGGAGATTCTGGCGCGGCTCGAACGAGAACCGTTTGCGGGGACGCATTTGAAGGAAATTGCCGCGGAATTGAAGAACGGGGATGAGCACGCTTCCACAGCGATCCGGCGATTTGCGCGGATTGTGAACTGGATTGATGCGAGCGACAGCGGACTCGCGAAAATGTCGGAGCTGCCGTTTCTCTATAGCGTGCAGGTGGGAATGGCGGCAGAGGCTTGGCGCCGGCGATGGGGCACGAAGTTGCGGCGGTGGGCGGAGCTGACAGGAGAGATGGAAGCGCTGCTCTCGCTAGCGGGATATTCGTACGAGCATCCGTCCGATCCCTTTCCGGAATTTGTTGAGGCGGAGAGCGGGATCGGATTTTTTGAGGGCGAGGAGCTGGGGCATCCGTTGATCGCAGCGGAGAAGTGCGTGCGGAACAGCGTACAGCTCGATGCGAAGACGCGCGTGCTGCTGGTGAGCGGATCGAATATGTCGGGGAAGAGCACGTTCTTGCGCGTGGTGGGAATTAATACGGTGATGGCGATGGCGGGGGCGCCGATTCGGGGCAAGCGATTGCGATTGACGCCACTGCGGATTGGGACGCGGATTCGGAGCACCGATTCGCTGCAAGAGGGGCGGTCGAGTTTTTATACGGAGATTTTGCACATCCGGAAAGTGTTTGATGCTGCGAATGGAGCGGTGCCGATGGTGTTTTTGTTTGACGAATTGCTAGAGGGGACGAATTCGAAGGACCGAAGGATCGGAGCGGAGGGGTTGATTCAGGGGTTGCTGAAGCGGCGGGCGATCGGGATTGTGACGACGCACGATTTGGCGTTGACGGAAATTGCCGCGGCCCTTGGGAATGTAATGCGGAACATGCACTTTGAGGATCAGGTGGCGGACGGGAAGATGAAGTTTGATTACCGGTTGCGCGAGGGGGTGGTGGAGAAGAGTAATGCGCTGGAGTTGATGCGGTTGATTGGGTTGGAGACGTAGAGGCGGCCGCGGTTTTTTGTACGCGCGAAGAAAGAAAGAAAGAAAAAGCAGATCCCTCGCTTCGCTCGGGATGACACTTCTAGGAAACTTGAGAGAATACGTTAAAACATTGCTTTAGGCAGCGGCGATGCGGCAGATGAGGTCTTCTTGCTCGGATTTACTTTCGGCGCCGATAGTGAAGCCGTCGAGGAGATTTAGACCTAGCGCGAAATTCAGGGCTTCGTCCTGACGGTCGCGCATGGCGCCCTGGCCCAGGATTTTCATTCCGATGATGCCCTTCCCCTTGGCGCGCATTTCCTTGATGACGCTGATGACAGTGTCTGGATCAGAGTCCATCATCGCGCCGATAGGATTGATGCGGACCAGGTGAACTTCGACCCAGGAGGACTGCGTGGCGGCGCGCAGAGCTTCGATAGAGTGGCAAGAGCAACCGTGGGCGCGAATGATGCCTTTTTCCCTGGCTTCGGAGAGGACATCCATGACGCCTTTGTAGCGCTCGGTCCAGTCGGGCTCGGTGAGACAATGCATCAAGCAGATGTCGAGATGATCGCTGCCTAGCTCGCGGCGGAAGCGGTCGAGGTCGGCGCGGGCGGAAGCAGCGTCGCGCGCCCAGGTTTTGGTGAGGACGGTAACTTTGTCGCGCGGAACATGCTTGAGGGCTTCAGCGACGTGGGGATGGCTGCCGTAGGAATCGGCGGAATCGAAGAAGCGGAGACCTTGATCGTAGCCATTGAGGAGCAGGCGAGAAAGACCATCAATGCCGAGTGCCGTTTGGTGAGAGTGATGGCCAGAGCCTACCGTACCGGTGCCCATGGCGAGGCGGCTGGTTTGGATGCCGGTCTTGCCGAGAGTGACAGTGTCGGAGGCGCTGAATTTGCGAGGGAGAGGTTTGAGGGTTAGAGCGTGAGAACGGCGGGGGAAGCTGGCGGAGTGAAAAAGGGCAGCTCCGGCAGTGCAAGCGGAACGAAGGAGAAATTCGCGGCGTTTCATGCGGCCTCCTCAGAGAGGAACTTCTAGAGGATGGTACACCGGGTTGGACGGTGGGGGCGGGCGGCGGTTATCAAATATTGCGATGGCTCTAGGAGCGAGGCAAGGAGCCTGTTGAACGGACGATAGGGCTATTTGAGGGGCGAGACGGGGGAGTTGGTTTCGCTGGGCTGAGGGAGATGGGCTTCGAGAGGCAGATTCGAGCGAATGAGCGATTCGACCTGGCTCCAGACGGCGGGATCACATTCGATCTGGATATGCGGCTTCATGAAAAGGCGGTCCCACCAGGGATATTGGCCACAGGTCAGGGGCTTGGCTTTGTAGTCGGAGCGGAAATTGCCGAGGATGCGGGTGTGGGCGGGATTGGCGGCGCGAATTTGAGGCTGGCCGTGGAGCATGCCGTCGAGCTGATAAAAGTTGACGGCTTGGGAGACGTTGGCGGGAATTAGGGCGTCATTTTCGCCACGCTTGGAAACGCTATCGACTTGGATGGTGAGAAGTACGGGGATGCCGTCTTTTTCAAGCTGGCGAGCAAGCTCGACTGTTTCGGAAGCGCCCCAACTGTGGCCAAAAATAATGATGCGGGCGTTTCGCTTTTCTTCGGGCGAAAGTTTTCCATCGCGGTTGGCATCGAGCCGGCGAAGGACGGCTTCGTGCGCGTCCTTGCCGCGATGATTTTCAAACGTTTCCACAAAAGCGCCGGAAGAATATTCTTCGCGGAGGCGCTCGACGAGCTTGACTTCGGTGTGAACGGGATCATCGTGGCGAACGTATCCGCCGACAAAACCAATGACGACGACGGGTTGCGTGGAGGAAGCGCCTGCAGCGGTAGCGTTGGGCTTTGAGCTCGCCTCACCAGAGATGAGGACCAGCGAAAAAATCAGCAATAAGACCCGGAACGAGGGAAGCATGCGCTACACCGCGAAAGGGAAACTACATCAACACAGATGAAAGAGACAATACTAAAGTTGCGCAAAAGGAGAGCGGAGAAAATGGTACGGAGAAGATGGAGAGAATAGGAGGAATGCTTTAGTACTCACAGGACCCGGTGGTTGGGGGGCTAATTGTAAGGGTTATGGAATGGGAGCGAAGGAGAGGGCGGTAGTGCGGGCATTGCCAGAGGGCAAGATCACATTGGTGGCTATCGAATTGGAACTGTTGATGCGGGCGGCCTGCAAGAGGGCCCAGTCGTTTTTGAAATCGGGCATAATCTCGCGGCTGTGTTTGGGGCTATTGAGATAGTGGCGGGCGCGCGCGAGGGTGAGCGCGTAGGCCCACTGGGAATCGGTGCCGGTGGCGAAAAGGTTGCTGGCGCTGAGACCAAGCCTTGAAGGTTTCCCGCCTTCCGAAATGTCGAGCCAGAGGGCGCCATTGGTATCGACCGAAAGCGTGCCCGCACGGTCAAGGTGCTTGAAAAGACGACCAAGAAAATTGCGGTCGGGAATGATTTCGCGGCTGATGGCCTCCTCTGCGAGGGAACCAAAATCTTCGCGATATTGCTTCCATTCTTCCGAGGTGCCTACGAGTTGGGCGCTTTCTTGATCGACGACAGCCTGGAGCTGTTGTAGCCGAAGAGCATCATTGCCGGCCTTTGCTTCGCGGATTTCCTGCTTGATGTCCGCGGCTTCCGCGTTGGGATGCTGCTCCAACTCGTGTTCAGGGTTGAAGCGGGCAGTCAGCAAGTAAGTAGCGGCCATGAAGGGAAGTTCGTGAGGGGCGAACACGACCATGGGCACAAGGAGTTTTTTGGAGCGATAGAGTTGCTCAGTTCCGTTGCGGCATTCGCTGCTGCGCTTGATGGTGCCAGGCAATTGCGCGAAATGGAGCACGCGGAGATGGGCTTCAGGATGGCGGTCGGCGTAGTGGGTGAAAGAACGGGCGATGGCCTTCGGAGTGATCAAGCCGAAGTCGTTGAGGTAATCCGCGCGGGTAGCATGAGGATAGTAAGAGTTGATGATGCGGCGAGAGAACGTGGCACAGTTCTTCGTGACGCCGTTGAAGTGGTTCTGGTTGGGAAGAGAATTGAATCGCGCGATGAAAGCCTGGTCTTGCTCGACGGATGTCTCGACAACAAAAAGATAGATGCTGCGCTCGAGCGTGGCGCCGACCATTTCGCGCCACTCGGAGCCGTTGCCGGTGCGGCAAGTGGCGCTCTCACAATAGCCGGGCAAAAAATTTGTGCGGTATCGTTCTTCGAGGGCGTGCTTGATTTTCTGCGACCCGAAGAGCGGCCGATTCTGCGGATCTTCGACGCCGTATAAATAGATGGAGAGCGGGACGATGTTCCACTCGTAGGGGTGGTCCTCGCCGAGAGTGGTGTAGTTGCTCATGACGGAGCCTTGCTCGCCGGGGCGGCAGAGACGGAGCTTCACTGGCGTTTCAGGGCAGACGCGGGAAAAAAAGACGGCGCTGTGGCCTGAGCCCGTGATTCTGGCAAGACTGGTATCCAGGGATTCGTTGAGAAGGACGCCGACGTCGGCCTGGGCGGGAGAAGCAGCCATGCCTGTTAGGAGCAGTACTAGAACCGCGACCAGACGGGTCGCGAATATGGCCTTCCCACCCCGAATCAGGGGTGGCATAGTCCACAGGCGAATTTGAGACAGTTTGGGCAACGCGATCGGTCTCCTTTAGGCCGAAAGCTCAAGATACAAGTCTACCGTTCCAGGACGAATCAGGGGAACGTTGTAGGGGCTGGGCTAATAGTGCTTTGGGCAAATAAAAGCCAGCACTAAGGGACAGGTGTCTTTCCGTAAACTATTGAAACGGAATGACCTATCGTTATTTATGAGATGCGGGCTGTTTTCAAAGGGTTGCGCACGCTTCGGGCAGTTGGGACGGCCTGATGCCATGGCTTTACCCCCAGCGAAAAGGATGAAAACAGCTCTTCCTTGTTGTTAAACCCGGATAGGTGGGGGATGTTGCGGTGGGATCGGCTTTGCGAGGTATGGGGCTTGTGCTGCATACCCAACTTAGACTGGAGGAGGGCTTGAGGCATCTCAGGTTGGTGGAAGCCAGTGGCTTACCTTACCTTGCTGGGGCGCTGCTGTGATGCCCGAGCACGAAGAGGCGGGAAGGGTCGGCACTCGTTTGGCCAGGGCTGCCGGTCCGGTCTTTCGTCCTAGGCGGGAAACAAAAGGCAGGCTTTGCGGGGGAAAGGGCGTCTGTTAGAATGGGAGACTCGGTATTGTAACTTTTCAGAGCAAAATTTCCGGCTGCACAAGACAGCCTAGTAGGAAGAACAATGGCACTGAAGTGTGAACTATGCGGCAAAGGGCCGCACTTTGGCAACGTGATCAGTCACGCGAACAATACAAGGCGTAGACGGTGGAATCCGAACCTGAAGCGCGTGCATGCGTTGATCGAAGGCACGAGGAAGCATGTTCGAGTTTGCACGGCCTGCATCCGCGCGGGCCGCGTGAAGAAAGCTGCCTGAGCACCACACCTTGAACCCTTCGCAAGCCAAAACCAGCGTGGCAGTGCGCGCGCACGTCTCCAGGAAATGGAGGACGCGAGCGACGATGTTGTTGCCCGCGCTGGCGATGGTGTTTGGGATGGGCAACGGATGCAAGCAGAAATCGCAGCCGGCGCCGGACGTGTGGGCGGTGGTAAACGGGCAAGAGATCAAGCGCGATGACGTGGACAAGTACTACCGGACGCGCGTGAATCCGGAGGGTCAGGAACCTTCGCAGGAAGAAGCACTTTCGCTGAAACTAAACGTTCTGGACGAGCTGATTAACAACGAGATACTGCTGGAGCGCGCCAAGAAACTGAACCTGGAAGCCAGCGACGGTGAAGTGGAAGACAAATTCACCGAGATGAAGAGCCCGTACACCGAAGACGAGTTCCAGAGACAACTAAAGGATCGAGGGGTAACGGTAGACGATTTGAAGAAGGACCTGCGGAGACAGCTTTCCATCACAAAGTTATTGAACCGTGAAGTTGTGGCGAAAATCTCCATCACCGATCAAGACGTCACGGACACGTACAATTCGAACAAAGCGCAGTTCAACGTCGTCGAACCTCGCTACCGGATCTCTGAAATTGTTGTCACGCCGCGCAAAGAACAGCAGATTCGCAACCTGAAGAATGACGATGCGACGAATGAAGTGGAAGCAGAACGCAAAATAAAGATGCTTCAGGACAAGCTGAACAGTGGCGCGGATTTTGCGCAATTGGCGATGGACTATTCCGAGGATATGAACTCCTCGGCGATGGGCGGTGACTTGGGCTATGTCCCGGAATCAGCTCTGAATCAAGCCGATCCGGCTCTCAAGAGGGTTGTGCTGGGAATGAAGCCGGGGCAAGTGAGCCCCCCGATGCCGACGCAAGGAAAAGATGGCACGAGAATCGTGATTTTGAAGCTTATTTCGCGGGAGTCGCCGGGACAACGCAATATTTCCGACCCGCAGGTGCAACAGACGATTCGCGATACCTTGCGCAACCATAAAGAACAGTTGCTTCGTGCCGCTTACCTGACGATTGCGCGGGATGACGCGCGCGTGACGAATTACCTGGCGCAGCAAGTAATCGAAGCCGCCGGAAAATTGCCGGACGCGGCGAAGACGGACTTCCCAAGCAAGTCAACGGGACACTGAGGGTTAGCAGCGCATTCAGCCGTCTAACTTCCCTATACTCCTATCCGACCATGGTGCGGCGTAGCGCTTCGCGATTCATTCCTTCCGGAGTTTCCCCTTTATTCACGTAGGTATAGCCGAGTCCGACCGCGGCGCGCGGCATTGCGAGTAGATTGGAGAGGTCGAGATGGCGTTGCACTTCGACGACATAAGCGAGCCTAAGCTTGAGGTAAAAACTGAGCAGACCCAGAATTCCGTGAGACTTGCGCAGGACGGTTAGGACCTGATTCTTCGCCTCCGGTTTCTCAAAAACCCGCGTCAGGACGTGCGCCGTTTCTTGAAGCGCGGGGAATTCGTCGCCGTCTTCGAAGACTTTGCGGGAAGAGGCATAGCGGGTGGAAAGACTGCCGTTTTCGTAGAGGGCGAGCCAGAGAACATCATCATCTGCGTTGCAGCTCGCCAGAGCGGTGCAGGAAAAGCGTGTAGAGAGTGTCAAGGCCAGTGATTCGAGAATGCCCAGGTCAAAGTCATCGGTCTGCTGGTCATAGACCACAATCCAGCCGGAAATTTCCGGCGTGACGTAGGCGCGGCGGCCGAGTTCCTCGAGTGCAGCAACGATGTCAGATTGCTGCGCGCCTTTCACCGAGACGTTGGTGTACCAATTCCCCATGGCGGCTCAGGAAACGATGCAGAGCACTTCCCCTGCGTTGACGGGCTGGCCTTCTTTGACAAGGAGACGCTCGACGGTGCCGCCTTTTGGGGAGCGAATTTCGTTTTGCATTTTCATGGCTTCGACGACAAGCAAGCCCTGGCCCGTTTCCACTATTTCTCCTTCTTGAACGAGGATGCGGATGACTTTGCCGGGCATGGGAGCGAAGACTTGCTGGCGGCCTTCGGCTTCGAGTGCGCCGTGCTTGCGGCCGCGCCAGGCGCGGGGATCGACAACTTCGGCGATAAATTCATGAAGGCCGGTCTGAAGTTTGAGTGAGCCATCCGGCAACGAAGTGATGCGAATTTCGAAAGTCTGGCCATCGAGCAGAAGCGAGAGGGTGTGCGGAGCGATTTCGACAGGGTCGGCATCGACTGGTTGGCCATCCAGCAGGACTTTCCAGCGGTCTGCTTCGCGCGCGAGTTCCACGGTGCGGAGTTTCTTGCTGGCGGAGCCAGTAAGTTGAACTTCAAATTTCATGGCAGGCGATCCAATTGTTGGCGCCGGCCCTCTTGCTTCCAACGAGAGGTTTGAGAAGAGTCCTGAGTTTGAGAAGAATCGCCAGAGGGTTTATCCGACTGACTTACCTGCCAAAGAGCGGCGGCGATGGCGGCGGCATCGGCGGCGCGGCTTGCTTTTGGATCATCGGGTAAAGCACGCCCATCAGATGACGGACGCTGAAGCAGTTCGTCGAGCCACTTGGTATGAATCTCCGCGCGAAGAAAATCAGGTTCGGCAAGAATGCGGCGGAAGAGGCTGGCATTGGTCTTGATGCCGGTGATGGTGTATTCCTCGAGAGCACGGCGGAGGCGAGCGATGGTTTCTTCGCGGCTGTTGCCCCAGGCGATCAGTTTGCTGAGCAGAGGGTCGTAATCCATCGGAACGGTCCAACCTTCGTATACGCCATCATCGAGGCGAATCCCGGGGCCGCTGGGGGCGTGGCGCGCGATAATCTTGCCCGGCGAAGGGAAGAAATTGTTGTCCGGATCTTCGGCGTAGAGACGCACTTCCATGGCGTGGCCGCGTGGCGTAATGGTCTCCCAGGCGAACGGAAGACGATGGCCGGCAGCGATAGCAATCTGCAGCTTGACCAGATCGAGTCCGGTCACCTGCTCGGTAACGGGATGCTCGACCTGAAGGCGTGTGTTCACTTCGAGAAAATAGAAATTGAGATGGGCGTCGACGAGAAACTCGACGGTGCCAGCATTGACGTACCCACCGGCGCGCGCGAGGCGGACCGCTGCGTCGCCCATCTTTTTGCGCAGATCCGGCGTGATGACCAGAGAAGGAGCCTCTTCGATCACCTTTTGGTGGCGCCGTTGAACGGAGCATTCGCGCTCGCCGAGCGAGACGACGCGGCCGTGGGCGTCCGCCAAGATTTGAATTTCGATGTGACGCGGCTTTTCGAGATATTTTTCGAGATAGAGGCGCGCATCACCGAAGGCATTCAAGGCTTCCGAGGAAGCGTCGCGCCAGGCGGCAGTAAACTCGGCGTCACGAGTGACGACACGCATGCCTTTGCCACCGCCTCCGGCAACGGCCTTCAGTAAAACGGGATAGCCCATATTTTGCGCGAGCGCCTGGGCGTCATCGGGACTCTCGATGGGATTGTTCGCTCCCGGAACAGTTGGTACATCGGAGCGGCGCGCGAGCTGGCGGCCTGCCGTTTTCGAACCGAGCGCTTCCATGGCCTCTGCGCTCGGACCGATGAAGGTGATGCCTGCCTCTGTGCATGCACTGGGCAGCGCAGGGTTTTCCGCAAGAAAGCCGTAGCCAGGATGGATGGCGTCGCAACCGGAGCGGCGCGCCACATCGATTATTTTTTCAATGCAAAGATAACTCTCGCGCGACGGAGCGGGGCCAATGGGATAGGCCTCATCTGCGAGCCGAACGTGTAACGATTTGCGGTCGACTTCGCTGAAAACCGCGACGCAGCGAATGCCCAGCTCGCGGCAGGCGCGCAGGATGCGCACAGCAATTTCGCCGCGATTGGCAATCAGGATTTTCCGGAACATGGACCTTTGGTGTTGCTCCGGGATTTTAGCACGAGCGATAACGCCGCCAAGCTGCTGGCGGGGGCGTCGTGTCTAATTGTTTGGCTCTGCGACGTGAGCTGACAGGCGCTGTGGGAAACGGCTGGCGCTAGCCGCCGAGAGTGATGTCCACGTCGAATTGGTTGGACCTGGGAATGCCGCGCGGCAAAATGCTCACTTGAGTCAGCCGCGGCGTATCGAGCAGAACGTTCATGATCTTATTGAGTGCGAGGGTTTCCACGAAGGGAGCGATTCCGTATTTGTTCTTAATGCCCGCAACGATGCTGACTAGATCTTACAGAAATCACGCCGCTTCATTGCAATGCGCTCAAATACTCACAGTGATTGGTTCCCGTATAGCGCCGATGATGCACTGCTTTGAGGCCAACTCGCGATTTGTTTCGATCACCAGCTTAAGCGCTTCCTTTAGATTGCGGCGTGCTTCAGCGAGTGTGCGCCCTTGCGTGTTCACGCCTGGTATTTCTTCGATGTACGCAACATACCAGCGGCCACGTTTCTCGATTATAGAAGTGAATTGACGCTTCATTATGATTCATTTTAGCAGAGTCGCTGGGGTTTGGCCGCGTTCAAAGTGGGATGTTGCCGTGTTTTTTGCGGGGGTTGGTGTCGCGCTTATTTTCGAGGGCGCGGAGAGCGGTGATGATGCGAGGGCGAGTTTCGGACGGCTCAATGATGGCGTCGATGTAGCCTTTTTCGGCGGCGACAAACGGATTGGCGAAACGGTCGCGGAACTCGGCGATTTTTTCCTGACGCAGGCGTTCGCGATCGGCTTCGGGAGCTTTGTCGAGGTCGCGCTTGTAGACGATATTGACGGCGCCTTCGGGGCCCATCACAGCGATTTCCGCGGACGGCCAGGCAAAGTTGGCGTCGGTGCGGATGTGTTTGCTGGCCATGACGCAATACGCGCCGCCGTAGGCTTTGCGGGTGATGACCGTGATTTTGGGAACGGTGGCTTCGGCAAAGGCGAAAAGAAGTTTCGCACCGTGCTTGATGATGCCGCCAAACTCTTGTTGCGTGCCGGGCAGAAAACCGGGAACGTCTTCGAAAGTGATTAGCGGGATATTGAAGGCGTCGCAGAAGCGGACGAAGCGCGCGCCCTTTAGAGATGCGTTGATATCGAGAACGCCCGCGAGAAAGGCCGGCTGATTGGCGACGATGCCGACAGACCGGCCATCGAGGCGTGCAAACCCTACGACGATATTTTTTGCGAAGTGCTCGTGGACCTCGAAAAAGTAGCCGTCGTCGACGATCGTGTGAATGGCGTCCTTCATGTCGTAGGGCTTCTGTGGATCGGCCGGAACTAGCGAATTCAAGGATTCGTCTCGGCGGTGCGGCGAATCCGAGGACTGGCGGCGCGGTGGATCATCGACATTGTTCGATGGGAGAAAACTCATGAGCTCGCGAATCATGGCGAGACAATCGGCGTCGTCCGCGGAGACAAAGTGGGCCACACCGCTCTTTTCGTTATGCGTCATAGCGCCGCCAAGTTCTTGCTTGGACACTTCCTCGTGGGTAACGGTCTTGATGACGTCGGGACCGGTGACGAACATATAGGACGTCTCGCGAGTCATGAAAATGAAATCGGTAATCGCAGGCGAATAAACCGCGCCGCCGGCGCAGGGCCCCATGATGGCGCTGATCTGCGGAATCACACCGCTGGCAAGTGTGTTACGTAGAAAAATGTCGGCGTAACCTGCCAGCGAGGCGACGCCTTCTTGAATGCGAGCACCGCCGGAGTCGTTGAGCCCGATGATGGGTGCGCCGGCACGCATGGCCAGATCCATGATCTTGCAAATTTTGCGCGCGTTCGCTTCCGAGAGCGAGCCGCCAAACACGGTGAAGTCCTGTGCAAAGACATAAACCAAGCGGCCATCGATCCGCCCAAATCCGGTGACGAAACCATCGCCAGCGGGGCGCTGCTCCTGCATCCCAAAATCCACGCAGCCGTGGCGGACAAACTTGTCCAACTCTTCAAACGTGCCTTCGTCGAGGAGCAAATTTATGCGCTCGCGCGCGGCGAGTTTCCCGGCCTTATGTTCACGCTCGCGGCGTTCGGCACCGCCCCCGGCTTCCGCTTCCGCGGATTGACGGCGGAGTTCTTCCATGCGATCGTGATGCTTTTCCTTTGCGCTTGCGGCGGCGTTTTTCTCAGGCAAGCTTTCCTCCGGGAGATTCCGGCTCATTTTTCGCGAAGATGCGCACGGCGAGGTGCGTCGCGAGCCAGACAGTGCCAAGCAGTAGAACGACTCCGAGAACAAGTTCCGCACCGATGGCGACGATACGCTGGAGGGGCGAGTCGAGCGACGTAACGTAATCCGTGGCCTGCACGAGAATGAACATTGCGCCGAGAGTCATCGCGACGATGAGCATGGTGGTCAAGACGGAGGCGACGATCATTTTCATGAAGCTGTCAGGGCGCGCCAAAGGCGCAGGGAAAGGATAGCGCAACTGGACGAAAATCAGAATGCAGCGGCGAGGATTGAGCAGGAAGTCGGAAGCTCGGCCCTTGCGTAGGGAAGGTCAGCGCAGCCCGGACCAATCGTCGGCCACCAGGATCGAATCGCTCGGATTCGAAGGATCATATTTCACGCTTGCGGGCTGGCCCGCGACCAGCCGCTCGAAACGAATCTGACCTTCGAGGCCGGTTATGTCCTGCGCAGTGTGATACGTGACGCCGGAAATCGCGTAGCTGTAGGTGACAAGATGCCTGGGCCGCAAATCAACGATTGGGCGGGCGCGCGAACCGAATAATTTTCGTTGAACATCGCGCGGCTCGGGCGGATGTTCGGCTAACTCGACGACTTGCCCCTCCGCGATCCGCCCAATTTGATTCAAATGGAGACGCCGTCGCCTCTCCACATCCTCGGGCTCCTCCGCTGGACGAAAAAAGGCGTAAGCGATCATGACGATCGCAGCGATCGCTGCGCCGCCCATGGCGAGAACAAGTTTCCAGTCGGCAAATAAAGATTTCAACTATCGATCCCCAAAGATGCAAAGGAAGTGTGCGGTGAAGGACCAACGTGCAGCGGTAGGCCCATGCTCCCGCCAACGAACCTGCGGCCTTCTCCGTAACTCTCCCTATAGATGGGTAGTTTACCGGAACAGTGGTAATGCAGTGAAACTACGTGTGCGCAGCATGCACCGGATTGCGCAACACGCCAACACCGCCCACGCTTACATCAACGACGTCTCCAGCGACGAGCGGACCTACGCCAGCAGGCGTCCCCGTGGCAATTAAATCGCCGGGGAAAAGCGTCATCACACGGGAGATCCAGCGAACGAGGAATGCCACTGGATAGACCATGAGAGATGTACGCCCGGATTGGCGGAGCGCACCGTTGACATGCAGCTCTACCAGGACATCGGATGGATCGAGCTCCGTTTCGATGTGCGGGCCGACGGGACAAAACGTATCGAAGCCTTTCGCGCGCGTGAATTGAACGTCGCTTTTCTGGAGGTCCCGCGCGGTGACGTCGTTCAGGCAGCTGTAGCCCAGCAAATAAGAGAGCGCGTCATCGGAGTCCTTCAGATGAGCGCAGCGACGGCCAACAATCAGCGCCAGTTCACCCTCGTGTTCGACGCGTTGAGATTGCGGCGTGAGAACGATCGGCTCGCTTGGCCCGATAATGGCGGAAGGAGGCTTAAGAAAAATGAGCGGTTCTTTGGGAACTTCATTGCCAAGTTCAGCGGCGTGAGCCGCATAGTTGCGCCCAACGCAAACAATTTTTCCTGGTTCGACTGGCGCGAGCAGGCGGACGTCAGCTTCCGCCCACGAGCGCGAGCCTTGGGACCAGGGATTCCACGGTGGGCCTGAAATCTCCCGGATTTGGCCGCCTTCGAGCAGCCCGTACAGCGGAGCAGTCGGGTGCGGCGCGGAAGAAGCAAGTGGAACGAATCGGCAGAATTTCATTCGCGTTCAGCTCGGATGATGATTGGGATGATGATTCGGATGGGAAATAGTAGACGCGCGAGCGCGCCGGATAATGGTCCAGATCCAGGATAGAGTCACGACAAGCATGTACAAAACGGCGCCAAGCACGAAGATTTGAACGGCGCTAAACCGCTCCGCAAGCCGCGCGAAGTACATGCAAAGAACGCGATAGAAAAGGCTGAGAATGGCCCAAGCAATCAAGCTCGAAGCCAGAAGGTTTCCAGGCAAGCGCCAGAAGCGGAGAACGGGAATCAGTGCGATCAGCCCAAGAACCGCCACGGCGGCAAGATTACGCGCGAGCGCAAAGCGCTCGAGAACAGGAACACGGTTGGCCACGATCACCCATGCGCCAAGCGCAAACGAGAGGACGATGCCGACGTACAGGCCAGTGCGAACGGATGTGTTCCGGAAAGGGTGGAACAATTCGTACGCGGGCAGATGTGCACGAACGGTCATCAAACGACGCTCTCCCAAGATGGACGTAGTATAAAACCCGGATCTACCTAGAAGGTTGCGCGACATCCGCCGCGGCCGCTGCGCTGGCTTCACTTTCGTTGCCAGCACGATCGACCGCAGTCACGGTATACCAGTAGCGGTGGCCGGGCTCTACAGACGTATCACGATACGCCGGTGCAAGCAACAGATCGGGCGTAAGAAGCGCGCCTCGTGTGTCCTGCTGCTCACTTCGATAGACGCGGTATCCACCCAAATCGGTTTCCAAATTAATAGACCAGGAGAGGTCTACGAGGGCGGAGCCAGGCGTGGCCCCGGCGAGCACTGCCGCGACCAGATTCTGCGGGGCGGCTGGAGGAAACGTATCGCGCGGGGAAACGATGGCGGGCGCCGAATCAGACGACTCGAGTGGATTACCATCGACGAGCACGGCGCTTCTGACGATGTAGAGATAAGTCTTGCCAAAATCGAAGAGGGTGTCGCGGTAGGTGGTCTCGTCCGACGCAGAGAGCAACGTGAGCGGCGACTTCCATTTGGCTTTCGACGGATCCGCTATTGCAGCTTCCGCTGAGGAGGGGTCGAGCTCGCCTCGATAAATTCGATAGCCAGAAAATGCACTGATCGGATCGCCCCCGGAGGCGTGAGTGGGAGCCGTCCAGCTCAACTCAATCGCGGGCTCAGTGACACGAACTTGCAAAGATGCAATCGCTTCAGGTACGGGAAACATGCGCACAGGAACAGTGTTGGAATCCCCCGAAGCGCGCTTCTTCGCGGCTCGCGTGCGGACTAGATAGAGAAGCGTCCCGCCCGGATGCGCGCGAGTTTCCGCGGGGGCGACGGGGTCAATAAACTTCACGTGGCTTTCCGAGACGTAGTTTTCCACAAGCGAGCCCGGGATCGTATACACCACGCGAAACGATTTAGCATCTGGCGATCCGTCAGCTTTTGGAGTGCCACGAACGATTTCGACCGCAGGCGGCGATGCAAGCCGATCGCCGGTGATCGTTCTTGCCGGCAGGCTGAAAACGAGCTGTACGCCGTCTCCTGCCTGATGGGCAGCGAGGTCGGTGACCGCGACAGGAACCGGCGGCGCGGGCGGAGTTGGTTCCCCGGGCGCGCCACAACCTGCCGCAAAGAACAACGCAAGCCACGAAAGTGGAAAAACAGGAGTTGCGATGCGGGCCGTTTTCGTCTGGAACGATCCAAGCTTCCGCAAGATTCGGATTCCCATTTTCGATTTTCGGAATTTACAGAATATAGCGGCTCAAATCCTGATTCTTCACGATATCCGCAAGCTGCTTGGTCACGTAAGCGGCATCGACCTTCACATTCTTTTTCTTCAGGTCCGGCGCTTCGAAGGAAAGTTCATCGAGAACCTTTTCGAGAATAGTATGGAGTCGCCTAGCTCCAATATTTTCCGTCGACTCGTTCACGCTGGTGGCGAAGCGCGCGATCGCCGCGACCGCGTCCTCGGTAAAGTTCAACTTCACGCCTTCGGTATCGAGCAGCGCGACATACTGCTTGATGAGCGCGTTTTTCGGTTCCGTAAGAATGCGGATGAAATCTTCTTCCTTCAGCGATTGCAGTTCCACGCGAATGGGCAACCGCCCCTGCAATTCCGGGATCAAGTCCGAGGGTTTCGTTACGTGAAACGCGCCAGCAGCTATGAAAAGTATGTGATCGGTGCGAATCATGCCGTAGCGCGTGTTAACCGTCGTGCCTTCAATGATCGGCAGAATGTCCCGCTGCACGCCTTCGCGAGACACATCGGGTCCGTGCCCCGATTCGCGCCCGGCAACTTTGTCGATCTCGTCGATGAAAATGATGCCCATCTGCTCGGCGCGCTCCACGGCGATGCGCGTCACCTGGTCCATATCGAGCAGCTTGTTTTCTTCCTCTTGAATCAGGTACTCGAACGCGTCCGCGACGGACATCTTCCGCTTTTTTTTCTGCTGCCCAAACAGCCCGGAAAGATTGGAGAACATGTCCTTCATGTTGACGTCCATGTCCTCGACGCCTTGATTCGAGATAATTTCAAACGAAGGCATGGCTCGCTCGCGTACCTCGAGGTCCACCATGCGCTGATCCAGCTTGCCTTCGCGAAGCTGCGTCCGCAGCTTCTCCCGGGTGCGCTGCGTCTGTTCGCGTTGCGCCGCGGCTTCCGTTTCCGTTGTGCCAGGAGCCGGAGGCGGCGACGGTGGAAGCAAGAGGTCCAACACGCGCTCCTCCGCAGCCTGTTCAGCGCGGTCGGCAACTTCGTCCAGCTTTTCCTCGCGCACCATGTCAATGGAGGTTTCCACCAGGTCGCGGACCATCGATTCCACATCGCGCCCAACGTAACCAACTTCCGTATACTTCGAGGCTTCCACTTTGACGAAAGGACAGCCGGCAAGGCGGGCGAGGCGCCGTGCGATTTCCGTCTTGCCCACGCCCGTCGGACCAATCATCAAAATATTTTTGGGAAGCACGTCTTCGGCAATTTCCGGCGGGAGTTTTTGCCGCCGCACACGATTACGCAGAGCGACAGCGACGGCGCGCTTCGCCGCGTTTTGCCCCACGATGTATTTGTCGAGCTCAATGACGATTTCCCGCGGCGTCATGTCGTCAAGCGCGGGAAGAAGCTGCTCCTCTTCCACAGGCGCGGCGGCTCCATTGCCGCCCGGTGTGAAAACAATCTCTTTATCGGTCTTACTGGCCATGAAGTGTCCAATCCCTTTGCGTGCTATGCCTGCTCTGCTGTCCCGTTGATACGCTGTCTGTTTGATGCGCGAATGCGGCCCGGCGTATTATCTCGCGCCTCCTAGAGTTCTTCGACGGTAAAGTTCGCATTGGTATAAATACAGATCTCGCTGGCGATGCGCATGGCTTCCATAGCCAGATCCTTCGCGGCGAGCTTGGAATGCTTCATGAGCGCGCGTGCCGCCGCCAGCGCATACGTCCCGCCAGACCCAATGGCGCATAAACCATCATCCGGCTCGATCACATCGCCATTGCCAGAAAGCAGAAAAGTGGATTTCGAGTCTGCGACGATCAGCAGCGCTTCGAGGTGCCGCAGCGCGCGATCCTTGCGCCACTCCTTGGCCAGCTCGACCGCGCCTTTCTGCAAATTGCCCGAGTGCTCCTGCAGCTTGCCCTCGAATCGCTCGAAGAGCGAAATGGCGTCGGCCGTTGAACCCGCAAACCCCGCAATTACTTTATCGTTGTAAAGCCGCCGCGTCTTGCGCGCGGTATGCTTCATCACGTGATCGCCCATGGTCACCTGCCCATCGGCGATCAGCACTGCCTTGTTATCCTTACGCACGCACAGAACTGTAGTGCCATGCATCTGCGCGCTTCCCTGACTGTTACGCATTCCCCCATTATACAGCGGCGGAGGCAATATGCAGAGGCGAGGCCCGGCCAGCCCGCGTTTGGCGGCCAAACGTTTCGAAAAACTCAAGGTTATATTCTTTGGAGAGACTGTTCTCAACCGCTAAAAGGAAGGAGGCGGTGGAGCAAGCTGTGGCGGATTTTCCCCTTGAGACTTTTTTCGCAACGATTGCAGATGTTCTTGCAGCGCCTTCACATCTCTTTGCAGCGTCTCCAGGTTCCCCGTCAAGCGATTGATTTCCTTCTGCTTTTCCACTTGCTGTTCCGCGGGAGTCTCCAGGAGCTCTTTGTGCAATTTATCCAGGGCATCGATGTCTTCCTGCGTATCGATTTGCGTCTCCTTGAGCATCTTCTCCGTCTCTTCCGCCGTGGCCGGAAGCTTGATATCCAGAGGCAGTTCCTTGTCAGACTTCGCGTCCGCCTTGCGCGCAGCCTCTTTCGCAGCCGCTTCAGCTTCGGCAGCCCGTTTGGCTTCCTTCTCCGCCAGATAATTATCGGTCGGTGTTCGCAGCACTACCACGTCATCGTTCGTCCAAACTTTGCGCCTCTTGACGGGCAGTGCGCCGATTGGTGGCTCCGGGTCGGAAGCAGGCTGCGCGCTCGGCGGGGATGTCGGCGAAGGAGGAGGCGGAGGTGGCTGTTGCGATTGCTGCTGTTCCTGCTCCGTCGCGGCCGAAGCATCGCATTTCACAGCAGCAAGAAAAAACCCAACAACCAAGACAAGAGAGGATATGCCAAGCGTCTGAGAGGTTTTATCTAGATTCATTCCGTGAAGTCCTATCTCTATTGCCGAATTTCGTGGAAGGACAAAATTTTGTACGTCAAAGTTGCTTCCGCAGTGTTGATCCAGGCGCAATTGTAGATAATCCCGTTGCCATGCCCGGTGTTGCTAAAGGACGCGCTCCCAAGCGTGGGACCCGCCAGCACAACCCCGGATGTATTGCGCGTCTGGGCGATAAACATGGCGCCGTTGAAAGTTCCGCCGGTCAAGCTCGAGTTTGCGCTAACGGAACCCTGCCCCACGACCATGATGAGCCCGTTCCAACTCGAGTCAGAGGTGTACGTGAAATTCCCCGTTACAATCAGCAGCCCGTAACCCGTGAACCCGCCTGTCAGATTGAAGTCTCCCTGAACGAATACCGACATGGGGTTTGACGCGGACATCCCGGCGGGCAGACTGCTCTGGTCCACAGGCCCCGCGAGCCGTACGTCCGTGTACGGTGCGAAACTCTGTACGTACGCGTCCAGCCCTTGTGGTGCTTGCAAACTGGCAGGCAGCGATCCGCCGAAATGTGTAACACTCGCGGGTGCAGTTGACCCCGTGTAATTTCCCTGCCGGCCGCCTGGTATTCCGCTGAGAACCGTGGTGACGTCGGAAGAATCCGGAACCCAAATGGCAGGCACATTAGCTGGAAATCCTGACGCACTGCAAGCCGGGTCCCCCGTGTCAGTACCATCGATATGAAACAAGGTGTGATTCGGCCCGGTAAAGGAGTCCGAGTAGCCATCCAGCGTCAGCGCTGCTGGGAAGGTGAGGTTCACAGCGATAGGCGCTACCAGATACTGCAAAATTTTCTTGCTGCCGGTGGGCAACGAAGCCATCGAGGTGATTTCCAGGGCTTGCACCGACGTCGCTGTCGGCCCTACCACCAGGCTTGGCCACGCATTTCCAGAGTTGTTCATATGAAATGGGTCGTAATAAATCGCCGGGCTGGTGCTATACCCGCTGGAGTTCACCTGCAAAAAGAGTGACTGCTCGCTCGCCGCGTTTATCCGCACCCATTTGAAGATCGGCCCCGGAACGGTCAGGCTATTGTTGTCCCAGACGGAGGGCCTGGACACCCAGGATGTGGTCGACGCCTCCACGCCAAATTCCGTCACGTATTCCTTATCGTAAAAACTGTTGCTCTGGTCCCAGGGGTGGATGGTTTCGCCTGACAAGCTATTGGTCAAGTAGACCGTCTGGCCCAGTGGCAGATTGGGGGGGACGACGGAATTGCCAAAGGGGTTCGGATTCCTCGGGAGCAATCGTCCTCGCGCTTCTTCCAAACCAGCAAGCGCCGCGTAGTACACCGAGGAAGAAGTCCGATAATTTGCGCCGAGGGCCGTCTCCGTGCCGGAAGAAACCAGCAGCGCAATCGCCACCACACTGATCAACAGCAAGACGAAGATCGCGATCAACAAGGCGATTCCATCCTGCGAGCGGCGGCGTGTTTTGTAATCTCTCTTCATTCGAGCTTCTTCTCTTTACCGTAACTGTCTCAGTCCTTGGCCTAATACTGAATCGGGTTCATGTTGTGGCCCCGTCCGTGCAATTCAATCAGCCGAACCTGGCCAGTTTGCGCATCTTTTGTCGGCGCCATGACAATCAGCGTGATTTCCACATCCGTGATGTACGTCGGCGAATTGTAGGACCCTGACAATGGGCACGGTTGCGGCGGTCCATACGGCGAGTAACAGTAGTAGCTGAAAACAGGCACCGGATTTCCGCCAGGAAACATTTGCGGATACACCGCTTGGAATTGCGCAATCTGGGCAGGCGAAGCGTTGTTCATCACGTTTTGCACATAAGGAACGAACGAATCCGCGGTTGTGCTGGCAGGGTCCGATGTGGACTGCTTAAAGGTCTGGCTGCGAGACAAAATGTTTCCTTGCAACTGATACCGCGTCCATTCCACGCCATCCGTTTGCCAATAGTCCACGTCACGTTCGACGATCAGATCAAAATCTCCGGGAGTGCTGCAGGTCCCGCCTCCGCCCGTCCCGATCTGGCAGGGAGTCGGAGGACTCGTTGTATAGCCAGGGGACCAGGCTACCGGCGTGATGGCATAATAATTTGGATCCTCGGTGTTAGGGTTGAACGCATACTGATTCTTTGCTGGATACGCCGAGCCATTGACGTCGCGCACCATCTCGTCCAGACCAAACCGCGCTTCCTGAAACGAGTTCAACACCTGCGATTCCGTCTGATAGCGCTGCTGCGCCAGGGAGAGAAGCGCGAACGCGGCTCCGCACAGCAAGATGAAGATCACGCGGCGATCATCATCTCGATGAGCGAGAAGCCCTCTTCACTCCGTCTTGGACGAGCGTTCTTCATTTCGAAAGAATCGTATCGAGCGTGACCGGATTATAAATTCCGTTGCCACCCACTTTTCTTGTTCCCAGAATGAAGCGTTTCGAGGTGACCAGGCCGTTCGAATTTGTTGTCGTAATTACAGCCCACCTCACGTCGTATACCAGCCCGAACGGATCATTCGGATCTTGATAGGTAAAGCTGTAGTTCGCCGTCCGCGTCGCGCTAAAGTCAATTACCAGTTGGTTGTAAAAAGTTGCTATGGGACTGCCGACGACCACATTGTTCTGCGTGGGGTCTCCCAGATAGCAAGTGAAGGTCTGATTGTCGATTGTTTCCGTAAAAGCGGGGGGACTGAAGTTCATATTAAGCGGCTGGCTCATGAATAAGTCCATCTGCCGCTGCGCGAAGACCAGCGCCGACGAGTCGTTACGATTCGCGGAATTCGATCCAATCGAAGCAGGCACCAACTGCGCCACCGCGACAATCCCCACCAGCAGAATCACAATCGCGATCAGAACCTCTGTAAGCGTGAATCCGCGCTGTTTCCTCCAACCCCAAATTCTCTTCCTTCGAGTCTGCGGATTCTTCATCACTTTAACCTGCGCCACGAATCAACTGGCGCGCTGCCAATTTCCCGCGGAGGTCGCCGTCCTTACCTGCACGGCGCCGGAAGGCATCGTAACTATTGCCCGGTAACCGGAGCTTGGGTCATTGCCAATATAAAGTGTGTAGATACTCAGCGTATCGACGACACCGCGCTGATCGCATGTTATGCTGCCATTGGAGCCCGAAACGACCGTGTATCATTTTGGAACGACACCCGTAAGTGACACTCCGCCAACCTTCTCGGACCACGCCTAAGTTACTAAGATTAGTACATTTTAGCAGCAAAATCCCATAGGTAAGGCGTACCCAAATCCAGACAACCATAGCACTAGTAACGGCAGTACTTCTGGGCTTAAGGTCATTCTCCCAGCCTGCGTGGAAAATCCCAAACCGGCTTCCTCACCGGGAGCAGCGGCCTGCAACGCTCTCATGTCTGCGCCGCGACTCCTCTATCCTATTGTTTTTAATAGACTTACTTGCTCTAGCGCCCGGCCAAAGCTAACGCGTTGCGCCGCGCTATCGCTTCGATCGAAATCATTGGGTTGACTCCGGATGCGCTCGGAAACGAAGATCCATCCATCACAAATAGATTGTGCACCTCCCACGTTTCTCCTTCCGGATTGGTAGCGGAGGTCTTCGCCGATCCGCCCAGACGCGCGCTGCCCATGATGTGAAAGGAAAAGAGCGCGAGGCGTCCAGCGTCCCACCCGGCCTCATCCATCGCTTCTGTGAAGGAATCCAGCGAGCCCTTGCGCCCGGGTGCGTACGCGCACCATTTCGCATGCGGAGAAAAAACCATGCGTGCACCGGCAACTTCCAAAATACGGGCAGCGCCGATGAATCCGCTGCGCAAATGCGCGCGGTCGAACTCCGATAACGCGTAGTGAGCAACAGGGTTTCCTTCCGCATCGACATTGACGCGGCCTCCGTCTCGGTCGCGCAACAAAACGCCAATCGCCGCTGTGTTGCACAGCTTACCGAGCAGGGATCGATAGTGCTCGGGCTCACGCCACGGCAGAACGGCTACGGCGATGACCGGCTGCAGCGCAGTCGTTTCATACTTCACTCCGTAATTTCCCGTAAGAAAGCGGTGCTCATCCGAATAGATCGCCTGCATCGTCCCTTCCCAAGGCCGAATCTCCTCTTCAAACACCCCGCAAACATTTGACACAGGATGCAGATGAAGATGGCGCCCGATGTGTTCATTTCGCAGGCCCGAGCGCAGAAGCAACGCAGGTGTATGAACAGCTCCACAAGCAACGACAACATCTTTGCATCGAATGTTGACCCGGCAACCATTTTTCGCGCGAGCTTCGACGCCCGTCGCCGCCCCAGCTTTGATGCGAACCCGCAGCGCGCGCGTTTCTGTAACCAATCGTGCCCCTGCAACCTCTGCATCGGCCAGCCAGGTCTTCGTGCAAGATTGCTTCGCTCCCAGCGAGCAACCGTAGCCGCAGTAGCCACAAGTTTTGCCCTGGTCGCAGCCCACCACGTTGCGCGGCATGGCCGCCACATGCCAACCCAACGCATTCAGGCCGCGCTGCAGCACCTGTTCGCGGGTCGACACCCGATTGTGCTCAAGGTTCACCGAGAGGCGCGCGCAAACCGCATCGAGACTGCTCGTGTACTCTTCACTCGTAAACCACGGCGCTCCCGCTGCGGCCCATTCGCCTCGCACATCGTCCGGCGTGCGAAACGACGTGCAGTAGTTGATGACCGTCCCGCCTCCAAGGCACTCGCCAGCCAGCAGTCCCACACTCTGATCTGCCGTCGCCGCAAATCCCCCTTCCAGATAAAGCCGTTGAAATCCGCCAAGCTCCGCACCATCGAAATCGGCATCGTCGTAGTAGCTGCCTGCTTCTAGAACGATCACGTCCTTGCCGGCTGCCGCGAGGACCGCAGCCGCCACACCGCCCCCGGCACCGGAGCCAACAACGCAAATGTCGCACGACAAATCCGTATCGACGGCGGGAACTATCGGCTTCAAAACCCGCAGTTTGGGCGGCTGCGGACCAAGCGGCCCGGGATAGCCAAACTTTTCCCAAACAGGACTCACCGCACCACCCGCGCCCGGCAACATCACGTAAAGAAAACCAACCGCCTTTCGCAAAGCCTGAAACGCTCCTCGCCTGCGGCTCAATCCGCTGTCCGCCCAGGAAAGCAATACGCGAATCCTCGTTTCCAATGGAAGCGAGGAAAACGGTCCCCAGCTACCTACCGCAAGCAGGCTATGCAGATGCGAATCCCAGAGATCGAGCAATTGCAGGAATTGCGATCGCTCACTCGCCCGAGGATTCAGATCGAGCCCAGCCGCAATCGCATAAGGAATGCCCAGTTCGGAAGCGGAAGGCCAGCCGCCGGCCGCAGGCGCGAACGTATCGCAAATGGATTGCAGCGCGCGCAGCTGACGAGGAGAGAGATTCATTGAGGGTTGCCAGTCTAGCAAAAGCACGGCACACAAACATGCGCGCCAATCAGACTCGGCACAAACGAAAGTCTGCGGGCAACAATTTTAGTTCTTAGGGTTCTTGTTCTTCTTGACCCCTGCGTCGGCTGTCTTTTTCTGCAGAGAAGACTTGTCGAAGAAATCGCCTGGGAATCCTTGATTGAAACTGCAGGACTCGTAGAAAAATTGCGCGGCTCGCCGCCCGTTGTGATCCCGCGTCACTTGCATCGGGGTCCACACGGTGTCCTTCAACTGATAGTTGGTATAGATGGTGACGTCGTCGTCGCGCTCGTGCGTCTCTTCATTGCTGGTGGTAACAATGCTGCGCACCAGCAGGCGCGTGATATGGTCCACCGCCAGACGGAATTCCCGCCCTTCGCTGTCCGTCAACTCCACCCACTCCACTTCCTTCAGATCGACCGTATCGCTCCCGCCAAATCGATAAGTCCATCCCGGCTCTTTCAAGCGTATCCGCAAAATATTGTCGATGTTTCGCTTCACCTGCTCTTGAAATTCAGAAATGGACGTAACCGGAAGCTCCGTCACCCCGCTGCGATCCAGAGTCCACCCTTGATCGCCGTTGTACAGCGCGATGATGACGCCACCGTGTGACCAATCTAGCCCCTCCACGCCGATCACCGTATTGATGATGCTCTTCAGGTTGTGGCTCTTCGCCGAATATTCCAGCCGCGCTTTATCTGGATATTGGCGATAGTCCGTGAATCCCACGTACCCGGTGATTTCCCCGTTGTGGCCGAATTGCGCCCTCGTGCCGTGGCACTCCCCTTCGTGCGTCTGGAGATAGCCTGCGGCTCCTTTCGCGTTGATCAGGTCGCTGAGAATCTGTTTGGCCTTTGCGGCGCTCTGCTCCGGCATCATGCTGTCCGGATTTTGCGCGGCTGCTCGCGGCGCAAAGCTCGCGCCAACAAGGAGCACAACAGCCGCGGTTTGAGCAAGCTTCAGCCGCACAAGACAGATCCTCCATTTACATTGATGATCTCTCCGGTAAGGAAGTTGGCCAGGTCCGAAGCCAGGAACAGAATCGGTCCCGCAATCTCCTCCGGTGTCGCAGGACGGCCCAGCGGAATCGCTGCTGCAACCGCCTTCACTCCCGCCTTCGTCTGAATCACGGGATTCGACATATCCGTCGCCACCCATCCGGGCGCAATCGAATTCACAAGAATGTTGTGCTTGGCCAGCTCGGTCGAAAGCCCTTTAACCAAACTGATTACTCCGCCTTTGCTCGCGCCGTAATGCGTATGCAACGATTCGCCTCGCTGCCCGGCCGTCGATGTAATCGGAATGATCTTCCCAGATTTCTGCTTGATCATCTGCGGCACGCTGAAATGAATCAGGGAGTAAACGCTCTTCAAGTTCACCCGCATCATTTCATCCCACTGCTTCTCGCTCATCTGTTCGATGGGCAAATCCTCGATATTCCATACTCCCGCGTTGGCCACCACAATATCCAGCCGCCCAAGCCGCGCAACGCACTGGTCCACCAATTTTTTATTGTCGAGATGGCGCCCCGCATCCGCTTTAAACGCTTCCACCCGCGTTCCGTGCTTTTTTGCTTCCTGTTCGACCTGTAACGCGGCATCCTTCGCCTTGTTGTAGCTGAAAATCACGTCCGCGCCGGCCTGCGCAAAAAGTTTGACCGCCGCCGCGCCAATCCCGCGCGAACCACCGGTGATGAGTGCCGCCTTGCCCGCAAGTGAAATCATCCAATCCCCCCAAAGTTTGAAAAACGAAGCTCACAACGCCAATGCTCAAGCCTTTTGAACCGCCGCGCCCCGCGCCGCCGCCACGAAATCGCGAAACAGCCGTTCGGAAAACGTGTCGCCGAACATCCGCTCTGGATGCCACTGCACGCCTACCACCCAATTCGCATCCCCGGTCCACTCCACGCCCTCGATAATCCCGTCCGTCGAATGCGCCGTCACCCGCAGATTCTTTCCCGGCTTCGCGATGGCCTGGTGGTGAGAACTGTTGATCTTTGCCCGCTCCCCTGAGGCGAGTTCCGCCAGCCGGCTCTGCGGCTCGAACTTCGCAGAGTGAACCGGATCATCAGGGGGCTCCGGCGAGAGGTCTTTCTTCCGGTGCGCGGTCGTAGTCCCAAGCTCCGACCTCACGTCCTGAATCAGCGTCCCGCCCAGGTACACGTTCAGCAGTTGGCACCCGTAGCAGATAGCCAGAACGGGTTTCTTCACCGCAAACGCATGCGCCAGAATGGCTCGGTCCGCCTCTTCGCGGGGCAAGTCTGCGGGAGCTGAGAGACCAGCATTCACCGCTCCGTATTCCGCTGGCTCCACATCCGCAGGGCTTCCAGGCAGAACGAACGCATCCATCGCGGGAATCCGCTGCCGCTGCTCGTCTGCGTCCTTTAGGGGAATGAGTACTGGTTCGCCCCCTGCCTTCCGCACGGCCTCCTCATAATTGGCAATTTTGGGGCGATGGTTCTGCGCTTCTTCCTCAGACGTTCGCCAGGGGATCCCCACACGGGGCCGGATGGGAGTTTCGGGTCTCATGGAATCCCAAATCGTAGCATTCGCCGAACAGTGCGGCAACCCGGCCTTTCCGGCTTTCAACCAGCCGGTGCCGGGAAATTCATCAAGCTAGGGGAGGTTTGCTCCTGCGGCTCGACCCGTCCAAACAGAAGTCTGGACGCTGAAAAAAGGCCGGGAGGCTTGCAAAACGGCTCGTCAGATGGTCGAAAGACGGCGCCCGCAGCGTCACATGCCCAAGTTTGCGCCCCGGTCGAGGCTCCTTGCCATAAAGATGCAGATGCGCCGAAGGGATCCCCAGCACCTGGGCCGAATCCGGCAGCTCCCCGATGAGATTGATCATCGCCGAAGCTCCTATCGCCGTCGTCAAACCCAACGGCAGCCCGCAAATAGCCCGCAGATGGTTCTCGAACTGGCTTGTCACCGCGCCCTCGATCGTCCAGTGCCCCGAATTATGAACTCGCGGCGCCATCTCATTCGCCAGTAACCTGCCGTTGCACTCAAAGAACTCGACCGTCAGGACACCCACGTAATTCAGAGCTTCCAGCACTCTGCGCGCCGCATCCTCCGCAGACTTCTGTATCTCGGGAGCGACGCCGGGAGCAGGCGCCAGGGACAGCCGTAGAATGCCGTTGCGATGGTGGTTCTCCACCAAGGGATAGAAAGCGGTCTCTCCAGCTTTGCCCCGCACAGCGATCACGGAAAGCTCTCGGGTGAAGCTGACAAACTTCTCCGCAATACACGGCTGCTTGGGCAATCCTTCCTTGGCGGTTTTCACATCCTCCGCTGTCCGCAGAATCCATTGCCCCTTCCCGTCGTAGCCCATACGCCGGGTCTTGACCACCGCGGGCAGCCCCACCTTTTTGACCGCCGCATCCAGATCATAGGCCACCGGCACGGATGCAAATTCCGTCGTGCCGATTCCCAGCTTCTCGAACAATTGTTTTTCTTTGAGGCGGTCCTGCGCCGTCTCGAGCGCCCCCGGCGGCGGAAAAACGGTCACCTTCTTGGCCAGATGTTGAACGGCATCCACGGGAACGTTTTCGAACTCGTACGTTACTACCTCGAGCCCGTGAGCAAATTTCTCCAGTGCCGCCCGATCCGTATAATCTCCCGTGACTCGTGGCGCGATTCGCCCGACTGGAGCTTCGGGAGACGGGTCGAGAAAACGGAATCGCAGTCCCAGCGGATACCCCGCCAGCGCAAGCATGTACCCAAGCTGCCCGCCGCCGAGGATCCCAATGCTCACGCGCGCTTCCTCTTTTTCTGCCGTTCTTTTTTGTGAGGGAGCGCCCCAGCCGACGGATCAGGGTTGGCAAGAACGCGCCCGGTTTGCGCGCCACGGAATTGACGCAGCGCCTCGCGGATGTGCGGATATTTGCCGCCGAGAATGGCGGCCGCAAGCAGAGCAGCGTTGATCGCCCCGGCCTTGCCGATCGCCAGCGTGCCAACAGGGATGCCTCCCGGCATCTGCGCAATCGATAGCAGCGAATCGAGCCCCTTTAAAGCTTTCGATTCCACAGGAACGCCGAGCACCGGCAGCACCGTCTTCGAAGCCGTCATCCCCGGCAAATGAGCAGCACCGCCCGCGCCCGCAATAATCACTTCGATGCCGCGCTTCTCCGCGCTCGCCGCATATTGAAAAAGCAGGTCCGGTGTGCGATGAGCAGAAACCACACGCTTTTCGTAGGGCACGCCCAGCTCTTTAAGTGTGGTGACGGCGTGCTCCATCGTCTCCCAATCCGAAGACGACCCCATAATTACGCCCACGAGTGGATGCGCACTCAGAGATTTCTCCGCGCGCTTTCGGTCATTCGAGCGCTTCTTTACCATGGAACTTTTTCTGGTCATCGCCATTCAGTGCGTCGGGAAGAACTCTATCGGAACCCGAGCCCGATATTCTACGGTGTTTTTCAAAGCGCGGCGACCTGCGCGCGGCTTTTCCAGTAGTGGCGCAGTTGGCCGACAAGGTAGAGCGACCCGGCGACAATCACAGCGTCCTGCCGAGCGGCCCGCTCCAGCGCGTACTCCAGCGCGGCTTCCGGCTCGGAGACAATTGTGAAGTGCGCGGCGTGGTGAGAGGTAATCTCCGCCAGCTGCGCCACGGAAATGGCGCGCGTCGTGCTCGGCTGCGTGAAGACCACCTCCGCCGCGTGCGGAAACAACACCCCCGCAATTTCATCTACGGCCTTGTCGCGCAACGCACCAAACACCAGCCAGATTTTGCGCCCCGCAAGGTTCCGCTCCAGAAACGCAGCGAGCTCTCTCGCCGCCGAGGGATTGTGCGCACCGTCCAGGTAGATATCCGGCTCCGACTGCACCTTCTCCAGTCGCCCTGGCCAGACCGCCTCCGCAATTCCTCCCTCGATGGCCTCATCCGAGATGGCATAGCCGCGCCTCTTCAGATACCGCGCCGCGGCTACAGCATTGAGGCCGTTTTGTATCTGGAACTTTCCAGGTAGCCGCGGCGCGAGCTCCATCGTCCAGCCCGATTCAACTTCTGTGACACGCGCGCGGCTGCACCCCTTCTCCATCCATTCCTTTTCGATGCGAAACGAACTGGCCGTCTCGATCGCCGCACAGCCTAGTTCGCGCGCACGCGTTCGAATCACCGCCATCGCTTCCGGCCGCTGCTCCGCCAGGACCACCGGAACACTCCGCTTTAGAATGCCCGCTTTCTCCCCGGCAATTTCCGCTAGCGAATGTCCCAGAAAATTCTCGTGGTCAAAATCGACGCGCGTGATGACGGAGACGACTGGAGCCAAAATATTCGTCGCGTCCAGCCTACCGCCAAGCCCCACCTCGAACACGCCAAAGTCCACCCGCGCGCGCGCAAAATATTCGAACGCCATCGCCGTCACGCACTCAAAATATGTCGGATGTGCGCGCAGCAGTCCAGCCGCCAGTAGCTCCTCGTTCAAAGCCTGAATGCGCGAAAACGTTTCGGCGAACGCCTCGTCGCTGATCTCTTCGCCATTCACGCGAATGCGCTCGTTGATTTTTTCTAGATGCGGCGAGGTATTCAGCCCCGTTCGAAGCGCGGCTCGCCGCAAAATCGATTCCAGAAATGCAGCCGTCGAACCCTTGCCATTCGTTCCGGCAATATGCGCCGTCGGATAAGCGCGGTCCGGCCGCCCAAGCCGTTCGGCAAGAATCGTTATGTTTTCGAGGTCGAATTTCGCCGCTGCCGCCTGCGTTGGCGCCACCAATTCTCTTCCCAGCGAAAGCAGATAGCGAACCGCGGCTTCGTAATTCATTTCAGCTCAGAAGAAGATCGAAGGAATTGGACAGGAACGCTTTCAAATCTTTCCGGTGAACGACGGCGTCGAGAAATCCGTGCTCCAGAAGAAATTCCGAGCTCTGGAAACCCTCGGGAAGTTTTTGCCGGATGGTTTGCTCGATCACACGCGGCCCCGCAAAGCCGATCAACGCGCCAGGCTCGGCAATATTGATGTCACCCAACATCGCGAAGCTCGCCGTCACGCCTCCGGTAGTCGGATCGGTCAGCAAGGAAATGTAAGGCACTTTGGCGTCGTCCAGCCGCGCCAGCGCCGCCGACACCTTGGCGAGCTGCATCAGGCTGATCGTGCCTTCCATCATGCGCGCCCCGCCGGAGCAGGAAACAACCACCAGCGGCTGCCGCGACTCAATTGCCAGCTCAATCCCGCGCGTCACCTTCTCTCCGACCACCGCCCCCATCGAGCCGCCGATAAAATTAAATTCCATGGCGCAACACACGATCCCTCGGCCATTCAGCCGGCCTTCGGCCGTGATGACCGCATCGTTCATTCCCAATTTCTTGCGGGCTTCCTTCAGCCGCGTCGCGTAAGGCTTCGTATCCACAAATTTGAGCGGATCGGTCGATGTCATCCCCACATCGTGTTCCGTCCAGCGCGAATCGAACAGCATCTCCAGCCGCTGCTTGGCATTCATCCGGAAATGAAATTGGCATTTCGGGCAGACGTACAGATTCGCTTCCAGATCCTTCCGAAACACGATCGTCCCGCAGGACTCACACTTCGCCCACAGCCCCTCCGTTCGCACCCGGCGCTCTTCCGGAGGAGTTGCAGCATCGATCGATTTTTTTTCTCGCTTAAACCAAGCCATAGGGAAAAGTTGAAAGTCGTCTGTTCGTGGTCGTTACCCAGGTACAGCCAACAACTGCCGTGACGGGGCTACCAACACCTCCCCGTGCCCTAACTAGTAGTCAATTCCCCGCTGCGCCAGTATACCCTTGGTGTAGGGGTGTTTCACCTCGCGCATTTCCGTAACCAGGTCCGCCAACTCCACCAGCAGCGGATGCGCGTTCCGCCCCGTGCAAATCACGTGCACACGCTCAGGCCGGTTTTTCAGCGCCTCCACCACTTTCTCCGCGTCCAGCATCTTGTAGCTGATCGTATAGTTGATTTCGTCCAGCACGACGAGGTCGTACTTCCCTCCATAAATCGCGTCGCGCCCCGCTTCCCAGCATTCCTGCGCCAGTTTGATGTCCGCGGGATCGGTTTCGGCGCCGCCGATTTTCACGAATCCGCGCCCCATCGGCCGAATTTCAAACTTGTCATCGCCCAGCATTTTCGCCGCGTCCAGTTCCCCGTAGTGCCACGAACCTTTGATGAACTGCACCATCAGCACGCGCAACCCCTGCCCCACGGCACGAAACGCCGTTCCCAGCGCGCAAGTCGTTTTCCCCTTGCCCGGCCCCGTGTAAACAATCAGCAGTCCTTTTTCTTCCGGCATATATAACCGCTCCGCAAAAGATTTGGCGCGATGGAAAGCTCTAAAGTGTGAGGAGTGCGGCCAGAAAGGTCAAGCAGCCACGCCTCTCTGGCAACACCGTTATGCCAGTTGCAGGCGCTTTGTGAGTTCGGCGGCAATGGCGTTGATGCGTTCCTGCGTTGCGGCGGGCAGCGTCGTTCTGGGTTTGGCGTGGGTGTCGCGGAGGATGATCCACAGGCCGGGGCGGTACACCTCGTCATCGCCGGGGCAGATCGCTCCCGTAAGCTGTGTGAGTTCGAGCGCGAGCGGCGCGGAATGCGTGAAGTCAAGATTAGCGTTTTCCGGCGAGTTCGCCTGGAACGGCGGATGTGCCAGGAGATCCATCAATACGCCGCGCGCATCGTCCACCAAATCGCGAAATCCCTGCGAAACGAGGACGGCATCAACGTCGCGCGGCGTGGGCTGATCGAGCTGCAGCAAATCGTAATCGGGCAAAGGTTTTTCCAAGGAAATTTCAATGGCCGCGGAAGGCTGGTCCTGGTCCGGAATCACGCGCATGGACATGGTGCGTAACGTTTTACACCAGAGCGGCTATTTCGGGTAGGGGCTGCCGGAAAGGATGGCAAAGGCGCGGTAGAGCTGCTCAGCCAGCATGGCGCGCGCCAGTTCATGCGAGTAAGTCATGGCGCTGAGCGAGATTTTCTGCGGCACGCGTTCGCGAAGAGCTGCAGGGAAGCCATCCGCGTCACCGCAAACAAAAATGACCTCGCGCGTCCCGCGGTCGCGTAGTTCCCCAAGCCACTTCGCAAACGCCTCGGATGTAAAATTCTTCCCTGCCGCGTCAAGTAGAACCGCCGTAGCCGCGCGATCCGCATCCAGTTTCTTGATCGCAGCCTCGCCATCACGAACTTCCGTAATTTCAATCGGCGACTGCCTCCCGATCCGTTTCGCGTAATCGTCAATCACCGCGCGCATTTCCGCCCGCCGCGTCTTCCCGAGCATTAAGAGTCTTATTCTCACCGCCTGCAGTGTAGCGCGGAGCAGAGAAACTCGGTTGCCGGAAACACGCCGGCCAAGCCTCGCTTGCTCGCTCCAAAGTCTTGCCCGGCTGAATCCACGAACGCTAGGGCAGATACTGTTGCAGCGTACCCGCTGGCTTATTGTGGAGCTCCAGTTAGAACTGGCGTCAATTCGTCCGTCGCCAAATAGAGGCAATTGATTCCAGACGCGGGTGGGCATTTCGGTGTGAATCGCGCGCCCCTCAGTTGCGCCCCGCCAGGCCACAAGGGCTGAACAGAACCGCCTGCCGGCGAACCGGGCGGCGACTTCAGCAGATGGTCAAAAACCACAGCTCGATACCAAGGCCCAGGAATAGACCTTTTCGTCAAGCTTGAAAGAACCTTCACGAGATCCACGTACGGCAGCACGGCGGTTAGGAGGGTATTCCTTCCCGTGTGTTGCTGAGCATGGTAACTATTGCGCCAGCGCTGCCATCAAGTATGACTTCCAAGGGAGTTCGGCCCCCCAAATTGGGGTGCGGAATGTTCAACCAGGCGCGCGCATCCGACTTCGAGACGGTAATGCGCGACACCAGATCGATGCTCTCCTTGATGGGGCGCAGTTTTTTTTGGAGGCCTGGGGCTGAAGGGGTTTTGTGCAAGGCCGGATATTTCACCCCCAATGCGCCAGCGAGCTTGGCCAGCGGGACGCCCAGATAATTCGCCACTTCCTGCGCATCAATCCTTCCGCTTTCGGGGTCATGCAATTCCCTCTGAGGAATTTCGATCATCCGCCGCGCCTGCGCCGCATCGAGTGCGCGCCGCACTCTTGTGAGCAAATCGTGGGCCTTAAACGGCTTCATCACAAAGTCCGTCGCCCCTTCAAGGGCTGCTGCTGATTCGACGCCCTTGCTGCAAAGCATGAGAATGGGAATGTTTCCAGCCACTCCCCGAATGAGATCCAGCACCCTGGTGCCATTCGGCGCCGGAAGATGCTGGGCCGACAAAATCAAGTCTGGCTTGGTGGTCGCGAGCTTCTCTTGGAGCTCTTTCCCCGTCGCCGCCGACTCCACTTCAAACTTCTCTCCTCGAAGCAGCTTGGTCAGGCTCTTTACCGTGGCGGCCTCGCGGTCAGCAATCAATATTCTCGACATAATATCAACCTCTTATCGACCTAACTTATACCAAAAATCACCTCCAAATGGAAGGCTGACCGTCCCTCTGGCCCCCTGCACTGCTCACTTGAGGCCGTATTTTTTGCGTTTCTCGAGGAGCGTCTTGCGGCTGATGCCGAGTGCTTCAGCGGCGCGGCTGATCTTGTAGTGAGTGGCTTCGAGCGTGGCGGCAATCACTTCGCGTTCGACGTCTTCGAGGGAGCGCAGGCCGGCGATGGTACCGGCGGCTCCCGAAGCGGCAGCGCGAATGTTATCGGGAAAATCGGCGGGCTCGAGCGTGCCGCTGTGCGAAAAAACGACGGCCCGTTCGAGCGCATTGCGCAGTTCGCGAACATTGCCGGGCCACGCATAGGTGGCGAGCATGCGGCGGGAAGGCTCGCTGAGGTGCGAGCCGGGGTAGCCGTGAATCCCGCGCACTGTGGCAAGCAAATGATCGGCGAGAGGCAGGATGTCCGCGCGGCGCTCGCGCAGCGGCGGAACAACCAACGCGAGAACGTTCAAGCGGAAATAGAGGTCTTCGCGGAAGTGACCGCTCGCGACAGCTGCGGTGAGATCGACATTCGTCAAGGCCACGACGCGCGCTTCCATGCGCAGAGTTTCCGTGCCGCCGAGCCGCTCGAAGGCCCGCTCCTGCAAAACGCGCAGCAGCTTGCCCTGCGCCCCGGGAGTCAGCGCGGCGACTTCGTCGAGAACGATCGTGCCCGTTCCACCCAGCTCCAGACGGCCGAGCTTCCGTTCGACAGCGCCGGTGAATGCGCCAAGCTCGTGGCCGAAGAGTTCGCTCTCCACCAAATTCGGCGGAAGGCTGGCGCAATCGATTTTCAAAAAGGGAGCGTCGCGGCGGGGACCAAGTTCATGAACGAGGCGGGCAAGATGATCTTTGCCTGTCCCGCTTTCCCCGCTGATGAGAAGCGTCGTTGCGGCGGCAGCGACCTTTTGCGCGAGTTCGAGAAGACGCTGCGAAGCGGGGTCTTCCGCGATCCACGGCAATCGCTCCATGCTCATTTGGAATAGGCTTCGCCAGCGGCTTGGGAATCGTCGAAAGAATCCAGGGAATGGTTTCGGGCAGCAACGTCCGGCTCGTCAGGAATCACGAGCTTGGGCGACGAGCGCCAGAGACGCTCGAGATCGTAATAGCGCCGCGCTTCTTCACTGAAAACGTGCAGAATGAAGCCGCCAAAATCGATCAGCGCCCATTCGGCGGAGCCGCGCCCCTCGCGGTGTTTCGGCGAACGCTGCATGTGCTTTTCCAGCTGGTCTTCCACTTCGCCGCAGACGGCCTGCACTTGCGGCGTGCTGAATGCCGTGCAGATCACGAAAAAGTCAGTGAATGCGCCGACGCCGCTCAAATCCAGCACGGTAATTCCCGAAGCTTTTTTGTTTTGCGCGGCTTCGACAGCCAGGCGGACGCCTTGTGGCAGGGTTTCTAATTTCACCGGTATAGGCCTTGTTTAAGAATGTATTCCTCGACGCGCACGGAGACAAGCCCATGGATGGACTGGCCGCGATTGGCGCGGCGGCGAATGTCTGTGGCGGAGACGTCGCTGGCAACACTTTCGAGCAGGTAGACGCTGGTGGCGCGCAGATGCGCGACGACTTGGGACGGCGGCGTATCCGGCTCTTTCGCGTCGGGGCGCGCGATCAAATCCGGCGGAATCACCAAACGCAGCGCTTCCGCGCGAATTCCTGGACGGTTGGCGACGATGAAATCGCAAAGGCCGAGGAGCGTTTCGTATTCTTTCCAGACAGGGATATCGAGAAAGGCATCGGCGCCGATGATAAAAAAAATCCGGTCGCCCTGGTGATTATACGAATGGCGGAAATAGCGCACCGTGTCGACGGAATAGTGAAGCTGCGTGCCGCTGAAATCTTCGCCGGCTTCCGCGAGCGAAGGAACGAAGTGTGGGTGCTCAGTGCACGCGAGCGAAGTCATGGCGAAGCGGTGCGGGAAAGGAGCGAGGTGCTGCTTGAGTTTATGCGGCGGCCGGCTCGCGGGGATGAAATGCATTTCGTCGAAATTGAAGCGGCGGTCGGCGGCGCGTGCCACAGCGAGGTGGCCATTGTGAATCGGGTCGAAGGAACCGCCGAACAGCGCGATACGACGCGGGTGATGCTTGGCGGCGGTGCGATGCGCCTGCGCGGTGGTCAATGCGCCTCCAAAGAGGTGACTGTGTTCAATGTTCTCACGAATTTTTGATCGGCGCAGGGAGGGAATCGTTGCCTGGCGCGTTCTCGTCAATTTCGGACGGAGCAGCATGAAGGTCCAATGTCGTTTCAGGGGCGTGGCGCGGGATTTTGTCGAGAGCGTCGGCAATGGAACGGACCAAATCTTTCACGCCTTCGCCGGCGACGGCGGAAATCGAGTGGAATTGGAGGTTGCGCTGCTTGCAAAAGGCTTCGAGTTCTTCGAGGCGCGTGCGGTCGGTGGTGGCATCCAGTTTGGTGGCGACGACGATCATCGGCTTTTCGACCAGCGACGGGCTGAAGGCTTCCAGCTCTCCGTTGATGACTTGAAACGAATGGACGGGGTCATCGACATTGGAATCGCTCGTGTCGATGAGATGCACGATGAGGCGCGTGCGTTCCACGTGGCGGAGAAAACGAATGCCAAGGCCGGCGCCCAGGTGCGCGCCTTCGATGAGGCCTGGCAAATCGGCGACGACAAAGGTGCGGCCGAGTTCGGTGCCGTGACCGCCAGTTCCGCCATCCGCGTTAACGACGCCCAGATTGGGCTCGAGCGTGGTGAACGGATAATTTGCAATTTTTGGGCGCGCCGCGGAAATCACGGAAATCAGCGTAGACTTGCCTGCATTCGGAAAACCAACCAAGCCAACATCCGCCAGAAGTTTTAGTTCGAGGCGGAGATGACGCTCTTCGCCGGGAAAGCCATCTTCGTGTTCGCGCGGAGCCTGATGCCAAGGCTTGGCAAAATTTTGATTGCCGCGCCCGCCGCGTCCACCTTGCGCAATCAGCACGCGCTGTCCAGCGACGGAGAGGTCGGCGAGGGTTTCGCCCGTTTGTCCATCGTAAGCGAGCGTGCCGACGGGAACCTGCAAGATCATGTCGCCGCCGGAGTGGCCGGTGCAGTTCGAGCCTTCGCCGTGACGGCCGCGGTCGGCTTTGAATTCGCGATTGTAGCGGTAGCGCAGAAGCGTGTTGTCGTTGGGATTCGCTTCGAGATAAATGCTTCCGCCGTGCCCGCCATCGCCGCCGGACGGGCCGCCGCGCGGAACGTATTTTTCGCGCCGAAACGCGACGCAGCCGTTGCCGCCGTCGCCAGCCTTCACCAGGATTTTTGCTTCGTCAACAAACACGGGAATCACTCTCCACAAAGACGGCCGCTAGGCGGCTGCCTTTAAAAACGATAGCATAAGCGAACGGTCGAAACTGTAATTCCAACCGGTACTGCCGATTCGATGGCCGCGCCAGGAAAACGGTACCCGCCGTGAACAAATGGCTCAGGCGATTGCTGCTTCTCTTCTTGATCGCCGCTGTTGCGATCGTCGCTGCCTTTTACGTCCTCTACCTCCGGCGAACGCCTTTGCCGCCGGCTGCGCCGCATGCGCGTGTTGCGCCGGCCATTTCGTCTCTGCCCGGGCTCTCCGCTTGCTGGCTCGAGACTGGAAAAGCGTTCAGCAGCTTCTCCATTGGCTCGACAGCGGGAAGCATTCTGGTTCGGCATCCCGCGGGCGATTTGTTGATCGACACGGGCAATTCGAGCCATTTTGACCAGGAGATTCGCGGCTATCCGTTCACAACCTGGTTCAAACTTAGATTTCTAGCGGGACAGTTAAAGCCCGAAATTCCCCTGTCCGAACTGCTGCGCCGGGTGAAAGAAGACCCGGCGAGATTACGCTGGGTGATTCTGTCTCACGCACATCTCGATCATTCCGGCGGGCTGATGGACCTGCCGCACATGCAGGTTCTGCTCTCACAGGACGAACTGCAGTTCGCCGCGGACCCGAGCGTGCAAGCAAAGGGTTACGTCATTGCCGCGCATGCTCAAAAATTCCCACCGCTCGGAAAACCTACTTTGCGCTTCGATCCCGAGCCTTACGAAACGTTCGATGAAAGCTCCGACCTTTATAAAGACGGGTCGGTGGTCGTTGTGCCGTTGCGCGGACATACGCCGGGGAGCGTGGGCATCTTTGTCAATCTGTCTCCCCACCATCGCCTGTTTTACGTTGGCGACTCCGTCGATGACGAACGAGGCTTTCAGGAACGCGTAGGTAAATCGCTCGTTCTGCGGGACAGCGACAACGACGAGGCCCTTGCGAATCAAATTGTCGCCCGTCTCAGCGACCTGCACGAAAAGCTGCCTGAGCTTGCGATCATTCCCGCCCACGGCCGCAGCGCCTACAAGAAGCTCTTCCCCGGCGGCCCGCTCAGCTGCGTTTCCGCGCAATGACTGCGCTCGACGACCGCGCTCAGCTACCTCGCCAGAAAGAGAATTGCCGTCCGTGAGAAGCCGGACGGCAGCAAGAACTGACCGGACGGAAAATCAACCCAGGAGCGCAGCCAATCAGTTGACGTCGGACTTGGCTGCAGAGGGCTCAACGCTGATGAAGCGGCCGTGGCGGCCGCGATCGGTGAACTTCACGACGCCGGTGACGAGAGCGAAGAGCGTGTCGTCCTTTCCCTGGCCGACGTTTTCACCGGCCTGGTGGCGTGTGCCGCGCTGGCGTACGAGAATCGTGCCAGCGTTGACGAGCTGGCCGCCGAAGCGCTTTACGCCGAGCCGCTGTCCGTGAGAATCGCGGCCGTTTGTAGAGGAGCCGCCGCCTTTCTTATGTGCCATGACGAATTTCCTTTTTTCTTGAAGACTTTTTCGCCGGAAAACCGGAGAAGAAGAATCTCGGATTGATAGAAATTAGATCTTGATGTCGTTGACTTCGACGGCCGTGAAATTTTGGCGATGGCCGCGGGAAATCTTGTACTGATTGCCCTTCTTGAACTTAAGCACGGTGATTTTCTTGGCGCGGCCCTGCGAGACGATCTTGCCGCTTACGCTGGCTTTGGAAGCGTCGCTACCCAGGACGATTTTCTTTTCGTCCGTGTGGACGGCGAGAACCTTGCCAAACGTCACTTTTTCACCGACTTCGCCACTGACGCGCTCGATGCGAATGGTGTCGCCCGGTGCGACGCGATACTGCTTACCCCCGGTTTGAATAACGGCGTACATCTGCCCTCCAAGCTATAAAGACAAACGCTGATTATAAGGGCGAAGCAGGGGGCAGGTCAACGAAAGTATCGCAGACGTCAGGAATCTCGCATTGCGGTTGCCGGATCAGCCTAAGGCTCTCACATTTGTAGAAGAAGCCCTATGGCGGTGCTGCCGAGGAGATTCGCAGGGGCTTTTTGGAGTCCCAACGGAGGTCCGGTCAGTAAATTCGAGGATCGGAGACCGTTTTGGGGAACGGCCTTCCACGAACTGCAGAGTCCGCAGTCGGAGGGGCTGTTAGCGAAATGGAGCAACGGTGCAAAACGATCATTTGTCCGGAGCTCGAATAGGCGGTTGCAGGCGCCACAGCGAGCGATAGAGTTGACGAGAGACCTCCAGCATGCTGAGTCGGTAGCGGCGAAACAGTTTGGAATGCAAACGAGCAAAAGCTGAGCAGAGTACGAAGGCGATGCAAAGAATCAGTGTGACCGCCTGCAATCCGTGGTTGGGCAAGGGCTGGAGTTGGCCTTCGGCATCGCGGCGCTGCGGCCGATGTTTACAGGCATGCAGGAAGCCATGCTTGAGAGCCCAGTGTTTGGTGAGATCGCACCAGGCATTATTTTCCAGCAGCCAGCGCTGATGACCTAGTTGGCGCACCAGCCGGATAGAAAAGGTTTTCGCTTTTAACGTGGTAATCCACACCCATTTTTCGGACTTGCTCTCCGAGACACGCTTTCCCTGTCGGTAGTGCCATTCTACTTTTCGTTCTTCCGAGCGCACCACCCGCATCGGTTGCGGATGCTCCTCGGTGAAGGGAAGATCCTCGGCCTGCCAGAGTTGTGCTTCGACAATGTTGTGGCCATGCTTTTCGGTGAGTTGATCGTCGGGTGCTCGGCCTTGAAACAAGCCCTGGGCATCTTGATACAGCGTGCGGTTTTCCTGTTTCAGGGTGATGACCAAATCCCAATCGATCTCTTTGGCTAGCTGGAGAACCGGTGTTTGCGCGTAAAGCGAATCGAGCAACAGGATGTCGAAGAAGCGGCTGCCATAAATCTCGGGCAGTCTGCGCAGCAAGCGTAGCGCCGCGGTGTCCTCCCCCTCGTTCGGGCGAACCCACTCGAGCGCCAGGATGGGCTTGACCGGGCTGCTGACCACCTGGCAGCCCACCAAGCGATGGTAATACTGGATCTGCTCGACGGGCTGCCCTTGTTCGTCCAGGGAAACGACCCGTCGTTGCAGACAGAACTCACAACAGCGACTGAAACTGCTGAGCACCTCGATGCCGTCCAGTGCCGCCACCACGCGTCCCTGCACGCGACCGGGGTCCAGGGCTTTATTCCGTTTCAGTCGGCGATTGAGGTTCACCAACATCTGTTCCAGCGGTTCTAGCGCAAAGCTCGCCAGACTGTAACGCAGGACGTCATCGCCGAAGGCCCGAGGAGCCTCGGTGCAGTGTTGCAGCTGGGGTTGCGCCAGATCCGCCTGTAGTTGCAGGAAACTGCTGAGGCGAAAGACGAACCCATGAAACAAAGCAAGAAACACCGTTTGCGGAGAGATGTCCGGGTCTTGCCGGCCATCGCGGAGGGTGGCGACCGCCTTCCGGAAATGGAAGACTTTGCGGAGATAGCCAGAGAACGAAGGCAGTTCGTGTTTTTGCGTTGCGTGCATTCTTATAAATGCAAGATAAATCAGACACAAACGTGAAAATGTTCTTCCACTTTCCTTACCCTTTCTTGCTGCTCTTTTGGGAACCCGGACGCTTGCGCCGCAGGAGTTCGCGGTTAATGGCCGAGATGCTCTCCAGGTCTTGCTTCATCCGCTGGTAATTCTCTACCCACTGCCGCACTTGTTCGAGTTGTTCGCCAGGCACCACAGCGCCTGTCGTTCGGCCCGGCGCCAAGGTAACTGTGAGGTACCAGCTGGGACCGTGCCGTTCCCCACGGGCACACTTACAATCGGGCTTGCCGCAGGTGACATAGCGTTGCAGCAATGTGCCACGCAGGGTCTGCTCCGCCCGGGGCAGACTTATGGCCAGCCCGTGGCGGCGATTCTCTAGCGCCAGGGTGGAGAGCTTGGCTAACGCTCGATCTGCATTCATATAACAGCAAGAAACTACCAAACCCGCCAGAAAAATGCAAATGCGAATCTCCTTCCGTGCGAATCTCCGCCCAACTCTAGGCCATCCCAGGGGTTAGAATCTTCATGCGAAATTCTTGTCGCAGACGTCGCAGACGTCGCAGACGGCTTCAACGATTCGCCTGTTTGTTTGGAGGCGGTCCGGTCGCGGATGGTAAAGCGGAGAAGCGCAAGTTGCGAGTTCCAAGGGTGGGATCAAGTGGCGGAGGCGTCACGCTGGTTAACAATAACTAGCCCCTCCCCCGGGTTTTTGCATAAGTGTTCATTCTAAAGGGAGATGAAGTGCTTTATTTTGATACACTTATATAAGTTTTCATTCTAAATGACTTACGTACAGTAAGGAGAAAAAAGGGCGAACACCTCGTACGCATTGCAAACAAAAGGCTTAGGCAAAATGGGACCACAAAGCAAAAACGCCAGCCGGAAGCTGGCGCAACAGAGAAGACCTGCACTATTACCTAGGTCTAGTCATACTCCAAATATAACCCATAGTCAAGCAAGAAAGGGAGCATCGAGAAGCGTATATGGCGAATCTAACTGCTTAGGTGGCACGAAAGGAGTATGCAACTTTTGTTCCGTTTTGGGTTTAAACTAAGTGGGTGCTTCAGAAGGAATGAGTCACCTGAAGGCACTAGGTTCCAGGTGGTAGGAAAGGGAGTTCGGACCTGGCAAGGAAATGACCATGAGATATTTTAAATATTTGGTTTTACTGGCGATTTTGGCTTTTGTGGCAGCGGCACCTTCTCAAGCACAGGTTGCAGTGGGAGTTGGAGTTGGGCCTGTGTATGGCGGGTATTATGGCCCTGCTCCGGTTTGCACGTATGGGTACTACAATTATTATCCCTATGCATGCGCTCCGTACGGCTTCTACGGGCCTAGCTGGTTCGTAGGCGGCGTGTTCATCGGCGCTGGACCCTGGTTCCACGGGTATGGCGGCTATTGGGGCCACGGCGGCTATTATGGACACGGTGGTTACTATGGACATGGCCACGGCGGCTATTACGGACACGGCGGGTATGCTAACGGATACCGAGGCGGATACCGCGGGGCAAACGTTCGCGGCAGTAACGGCGTCGGATTCCACGGTAACGCTGGAGCCGGTTTCCACGGCGCAGGCAGTGGCTTCCATGGAAATAGCGGAAGCGCATTTCATGGCGGTGGTGGCGGGTTTCATGGTGGCGGTGGAGGGCATGGAGGCGGACACCGGTAATTAGCCAAGATTCATCAGGGAAGATAATGGAACGGCTGGCGGCAAATGCTGCCAGCCGTTTTTGTTTTTGGGGGAAGGCTCGATTGGTGGACGCGATCTAAGAGGGTCGGGGGATTGGAGACAAAGAGGGGCACGGCATGCCGTGCCCCTACTACGTGGGGCGGATGGGGTGTCTTGAGTCTTGGAAATGACTGTCGTATTGTACGGCGCGTGAAGCCCTCCAGTAGCTATTTGAAAATGTGCTCGCATGCTAGGCGTTCCCTGGAGAGGCGGGGTTAAGTGCCGACACTTGAGCTGATTGACTCCCCGCACGCACCAGGAATTAGCCCCGTCACGATCCATTACCGGGAGTTCGGGAGCGGTCAGCCGCTGGTCTTTTTGCATGGCGGCTGGGGTTATGGGATTTATCCATTCGATGCGCAGATCAAAGCATTGCAAAGGGACTACCGGATATTGATTCCGGACCGAACGGGGTATGGGCGATCGACGAAGGCGTTGGGAGAGATGCCACTCGATTTTCACCAGCGAGCCGCGGAGGAAACTCTGGCGTTCCTGGATGCGCTGGGGATTGAGCGAGCTGTGTTTTGGGGACACAGCGACGGATCGGTGATCAGCGCGAAGATCGGGATGGCGGCTCCGGAGCGTTGCGAGTGCTTGATTTTGGAGGCTTTCCATTTGCTCAAAAAAAAGCCGGGATCGCGGGCGTTCTTTGAGCGATTTGCGGCGAACCCTGAGGATCTAGGCGATGAGACGAAAAAACTGTTGGCGGAAGATCATGGAAAAGGGCAATGGCAGACGGCGCTGCGACGGAATTGCACGGCATGGTTTCGGCTTGCGGATGCGGTGAAGCGGGAGGATGAGGATTTGTATGACGGCGGATTAGCCGGGATCAAAGTGCCGACGCTATTTCTGCATGGAAGCCTTGATCCGAGAACGGAGCCTGGAGAAATGGGGCGGGTGCAGAAGGAGTTGTCCGCGGCGACGATGAAGTTCGTGGGAAATGGGAAGCATAGCCCGCACAGCGAAGAGGCTGCGTTTGAAGAGGTCAATGCGATTGCGAAAGAGTTTCTGCAGAGCCTTCTCTAATCGCCGTAGCTATTCCGCTTTCACAGCTCACCGCTGACAGTCAGAGAGGTTTGGTCGTTTGTGCGGCCGCCAAGAAAAATCTATTTCATGGCGGTTATTTTCAAAGAAAAAATCAAAAATCGAAACGGTAGCCGAGAATCATTTTGGCGATGAGATGATCGGTGGAAGCGGTGACGCCGACGCCGAGGCCGAAGTTTACCTCCCACTTCGGCGATAAATTCAGATCGATAGCGGGAAAAATCTGATGCTGTTGAAGGCGCGTGGGCAAGAAGTCCGTGGCCGGACCCACGGAACCGTAATATTCGATGCCTCCGGTGATTTTCTTCGTGAAGTCGTAGCTGATTTTTACGTTGGGAGAGAAAACGAAACCTTGGCCCACCGATTGGCCGTGCAAGGAGCGGTCGAAAGTAGGGTTGAAATCAAGATACCAGCGGCTGAGCTGCTTATCGATGATGGGGCGCATTTCCCAGGTCCAGGTGTCGGTGGAAAATGGGCGACGCTGGTAGCCGACCTCGTTGGAGAGGCTAAGGCCAACAGGCCATTTCCATTTTTTTGGTATGGCAATGCGAGGACGGATGTGGTCGCCGACCCATTGAATGCCCTGGCCGCTGCGCTCGTAAGTAAAAATGTAGAAGCCGACCTCGAGCCAGTCAGTGAAACCGTGAGTAATTTCGATAGTTTCGTGCAGGGCGTGGTTGGTGGGATAGAGGCCGTCTTCGATGGTTTTGGTGCCGTTGATGGTGAAATTGCTGTGGAGCTCAAACATGGTGTGGTGGGGATCGACGAGATCGGAGCCGTAGACCTGAATTTCGTAGTTGTCTTGAGCGCGGGCGGGTACTAGCAGGGCTAGAAACATCCCGCAGAGTAAAAAAGAAAACCGAACCAGGACTTTAGTAGCCACCGTAAGTATCCTCAAGTTTCCTCGGATGAATCGCAAAATGAGACTAGCGCGTTTCGTTGGATGTCGCAAAGCCGATTGGAAGTATGAAAAAATATCCTCAGATAACCGCGCCGCAATCGATTGATTACAACTCGTTCATGTGCTAGAAACATGGTCCATTCGATGATGGTGCCCGGTAAGTTTCTAGCAACGAGAGAGAACTGAGGAAGACGGCCTCGGAAGCCAACGGAACTACCCCGCAGTGACGGCTATTCCTTCTATCAGTCGGTGCACTTGTTGCGTGTGATTTGATTCCTTAAGGAGGTTCCTCCATGAAGAGGACAAGAAGCGGAGCTTTTGTGGCGGAGTTATTTTTTGCGCTGTTTCTATGTTTCTTGCTGACACCTGCAGCGCGTGCGCAATCCACGACGGACGGGGCGATAGGCGGAACAGTGACGGACCCGTCGGGCGGTGTGGTGCCGAACGCGACGGTGGTCACCGAGAATCTGGGGACAGGAGCAAAGGAAACGGGAACGACGGATGGGGGCGGCCGCTACCAGATCATTCACTTACAGCCTGGCTTTTACTCGCTTGAGATTACGGCCGACGGGTTCGCGGCGTTCAAAGCGGTCAAGGTCACCGTGGAGGTCGGGCGCACGACAACGATAGACGCTAAGCTAAACGTGAAAACAGCATCGGAGACTGTTGTAGCAACGGCGGAAGCGCCGGTGATCGTGACGGACCGCGCGGACTTTTCGACGAACATCAACGAAACGACGATCGAGAACCTGCCGATCAATGGACGGCGGTGGTCGTTCTTCGCGCTGGGGACTCCGGGAGCGGTGCCGGATGGCGGATTTGGTTTGGTGAGCTTCCGGGGCATCTCGGGACTTTTGAACAACAACACGGTGGACGGAGCGGACAACAACCAGGCGTTCTTCAGCGAAGAACGCGGGCGTACACGCATCAGCTATTCGACGAGCGAAGCGAGCATTCAGGAGTTCCAGGTCAACACGTCGAATTATTCAGCGGAATACGGACGAGCGGCGGGCGGCGTGGTGAACGCAGTGACGAAGAGCGGCACAAACAAGATCCATGGAGATGCGTTCTGGTATGACCGCAGCAGCGATTGGGGAGCGATCAACCCGTTTCAGAAACACCTGGTGAACGGGACACTCGTGCCGTTTCTGCCGGAGGACAAACGACATCAATTTGGAGGCGGGATTGGCGGAGCGATTATCAAGGACAAGCTGTTCTGGTTCTTTAGCGCCGACCAGCAACTGCGGCCATTCCCCGCGGTGGCGAACTCGGGGACTCCTGGAGCGATTTTTGCGCCGCTGAGCGCGTCGGAGACGACGACACTGACGAATCGCGGCGTATTGCCGGGCAATGCTTCCGTAGTGGCGGACGCGTTGGCCCTGCAAACGGCACTCACAGGGACAGTGACGCGGCGGGGAGACCAGCTAATTCTGCTGCCGAAAATCGACTGGAACATCACGTCGAAGCATCATGCGTCGTTCACCTACAACCGGCTGCGCTGGAATTCGCCGGAAGGAATTCAGACGGCGGCGGTGGTGAACCGGGGCATCGAGAGCTTCGGGAATGACTACGTGAAGGAAGACTGGGGGATTGCGCGGTTGATATCGACGGTGACGAGCTCGATGACCAACGAGCTGCGTTACCAATACGGGAGGGACTTCGAGTTCGAGAACGGACAAAACCCGCTTTCTGGCGAGCCCGTTTCGTCGCTGGGCTTCTCGCCGCAAATTACGATCAACGGCGTAGGAAGCTGGGTATTCGGAATGCCGAACTTCCTGAACCGGCCGCAATACCCGCTGGAGCAGCGGAACCAGGTGGCGGACACGCTGGCGTGGAGCCACGGGACGCATCTATTCAAGTTCGGATTTGACGTGAATCATGTGCACGACAGCGAAATCAACCTGTTTACGGGGTTCGGCGCGTACAGCTACAACACGCGGGTGGACTGGATCAGCGACTTCGTGGCGAACGCAACGAGCCACGCGCCGTTCTGCGGAACGGCGGCGACGCCTGTGCCGTGCTATACGAACTTCACGCAGGGGCTGGGAACTCCGGGATTCCAATTCAACACAAACGATCTGGCGTTCTTTGCGCAAGATGACTGGAGAATCCGGCCGCGGTTGACACTGAGCTTAGGGTTGCGCTGGGAAACGGAACTGCTGCCTTCGCCGCAGATTCCCAACGCGGCGTTTCCTCTGACCAGTTCTTTTCCGAGCGACCGCAAGGATTTCGGGCCGCGAGTGGGAGCGGCGTACGACATATTCGGCGACGGAAAGACGATCGTGCGGGGAGGATACGGCATTTTCTACGGTCGCATCATCAACTCGACGATCTTCAACGCGATTGCCAACACCGGCGTGCCGGCCGGACAGAACACGACGACGATCAACCCGTCCACCACATCGCCGCTGTACCCGAATGTGCTGGCCACTGGAGCGGCGCCGCCAGGATTGAACATCATTCAATTTGCACAGAACGGGAAAATGCCTCAGGTGCATGAGTTCGACCTGGAGTTCGAGCGGGAGATCGCCAAGAACACGGGCGTTTCCGTTTCGTATGTCGGAAGCCTGGGCCGGCACCTGCCGCGGTTCGTGGATACGAATTTGGCGGCACCGACACTAACGACGACGTACACGGTGGTAGGCGGACCGGACGACGGGCAGAAAATCGCCGTTCCCTTCTTTGGCGTGCCGAGCACGCTGACCGGAACGAAACGCCCAAACAACACGGTGCAGGCGGTCACGGACATCTCTTACGGCGTGAATTCGAACTATAACGCGCTAGTAGTGGCATTAAACCGCCGCTTCTACCAGAGCTTCCAGATTCAATCGTCATTCACATGGTCGCGGGCGAACGATTTCGGGCAAGCCTCGCAGACGTTCACGGCGACAAACAACGTGCTGAACCCGTTCAATCTCGCAGATGAATACAGCCGGTCGAACTTCGACATTCGCGACCGGTTCGCGTTCTCGGCCATCTGGAGCCCGAACTACTACCACGGGGACGCGAAGTGGGTTGGATATGTAGTGAATGGGTTTACGATCTCGCCACTCATCGTGGCGTCTTCGGGGGTTCCGTTCACGCCGACGGTATCCGGGAGCGCGCCGTCGCAAACCATTGCGGGCGTGACGTATGTTGCGGCGCAAGGAGCGACGGGGAACTCGCTGGACGATGACGGCACGACGCGCGTGCCGTTCCTCGGGGCGAACTCGTTCCAACTGCCCCGGACCGTAAACGTGGACCTGCGCCTGGCGAAGGAGTTCAAGGTGTGGGAGTCCTGGAAGCTGACGCTAAGCGGGGACGCGTTCAACCTGTTCAACCACGTGAATGTGACGGCCGTGAATTCGCAGATGTTTTCGATCACGGCGCCGACGACGGCGACCACGGTACACGGAGTGAGCTGCAGCGCAGCCGCACCATGCTTCGTGTATCAGGACCCGGCGATCACGGGGTCTTCGTCCACAAGTCTGTTCCATGCATCTACGCAGTCGAGCAATTCGCTGATTGCGCAGCGGCAGATCCAGGTGGGTATTAAGCTGACGTTCTAACGCACAAGAGTTGTGAGCAGGACGGGCTCCCCGGAAAATGGGGCGCCCGTTTTGGTTTTTGGGGCGAGGCTGAATGCGTGTGCGAGGACGAGACGGCTGCTGGTTAGGCGTGGGGGTGGGATTTGTCGTAGATGTCCATAAGCTGGCGGATGGAGGCGTGGGTGTATTTTTGAGTGGTGGAGAGAGACTGGTGGCCGAGGAGTTCCTGGATGGCGCGAAGGTCAGCGCCATCGGCGAGGAGATGCGTGGCGAAGGCGTGGCGGAGAGAATGCGGGTGCAGGTCCCAATTCACGTTGATGAGACGGACGTATTTCTTGACGATGCGGCCGACGGAACGCTGGGTGAGGCGGCGGCCAGCGTAATTGAGGAAGACGGCTTCGGTGTGCGGGGAATCGCGATGACGGCCGCGGGTTGCGGAGGCTTGCAGGAAGAGCTGCTCGCGGAGCGGCCAATACTTTTCGAGAGCTTCCTGGGCTTTGGAGCCGTAGGGGACAATGCGTTCCTTGTCGCCTTTGCCGCGGACGCGGAGGACACGTTCTTTTTGATCGAGGTCGGCGAAATTGAGGCCAGTAAGTTCGCTGACGCGAAGGCCGGCGGCGTAGAGGAGTTCGAGGAGAGCGCGATCGCGGCGGAGGAGGAGGGCTTCGTCTGGAAGTTTGGCTGGAGCACGCGATGAAAGATTCGTTTTCGATGGCGCTACTTTTTGGGGAGGCTGGCCACCCGTGGCTGAGGCCGGACCCATTTCTGCGAGTTGATTTAGAAAACCATTCATCTCCTCGGCGGTGAGGACGGAGGGGATGCGTTTGGGGAGCTTGGGAGTGGGAACGAGGCGAGCGGGATTCTCCTGGAGGTAGCTTTCGCGGACGCAATATTTGAAGAAGGAGCGGAGGGCGGCGAGTTTACGGGCTATGGAACTTTTTTGCAGGCCGTGGTCGTGGAGGTGGCCGACGAATTCGCGGATAGTGTTGTGCGTGACGGCGGTGAGAGCGGGAGGCTCGAGGCCGGGCGGGGAGAGATAGTCGAGGAATTGGCCGAGGTCTTTGCCGTAGTTGGAAATGGTGTGAGGAGAGGAGTTCTTTACGGCGCGAAGGTATTCGAGATATTTGGCGATAGCTGTGTTCATTGTGTGCCGGGGACGCGGCTACTTTTTCCGATACTGATTATAGGACAGCTATGGGCGGGGCGGGCGGGCAATCGGCGCGGCTATGCTGTATACGCTGTCGCGGAGGTTTAGTGCGAATTAGAGCTTGGCGCCGACGGGTGTGGGTTCTTCGGGTTGCGGTTGCGGCGTGGCGGCGGGTTCGGGAGCTAGTTTTTCCCAGTCGCAGCCTTCCTTCAAGCAGGTGTGGACCGTTCCGATCTTGGACTTCTTTTCGACGATGAACGGCGCGCCGCACTTGGGACACGGCTCGGGCATCGGCATGAACGGCGTGGTGAAATCGCAATCGGGATAGCGCGAGCAGCCATAGAAGATGCGCGGACGGCCGCGGCCACCCTTTCCGGCACTGCCGCGGCGAACGAATTCGCCTTCCTTACATTTCGGACATTTGATGCCCAGGGTGATGGGGCGCGTATATTTGCACTTGGGATAGCCGGTGCAGCCGATGAATTCGCCGAAGCGTCCGTGTTTTTTGACGAGGCCGTTGCCGCAGAGCGTGCACTTTTCGTCGAGAAGCTCGTCGGGCTGCATGGACTTGCGTGTGCCCTCGACGAGGCGGCGAGTGGTCTGACAATCGGGATACGCGGAGCAGGCGAGGAACGGTCCGAAGCGGCCCGCCTTGATGACCATTTCCTTGCCGCAGTTATGGCAATACTCGATTTTTGTTTCGCCGGGAGCGGCGTCCGGCACCGCGGGCGAGAGATCCTGAATAAAATCGCAGTCGGGATAGCGTGAACAGCCCAGGAAGAAACCCAGGCGGCTGATGCGCTCGAGCAGTTCGCCCTCGCCGCACTTTTCGCACTTTTTGCCAGTGGGGATGCCCGCCTTGTAGGAGAGCATTTCGTCGTCGGCGCGATCGAGATCGACGATGAATTTTTCCCAAAATTCTTTTACGGCTTCGCGCCAGGGGAGCTTGCCTTCCTCGATTTCGTCGAGTTCTTCCTCGAGGCGAGCAGTGAAGGTGACGTCGAAAATATCTTCGAAGCTTTTTACCAGCAGCAGGCTGACGCGTTCGCCGAGCATGGTGGGCGAGAAACGGCCTTGCTCCTTGGTGACGTATTCGCGCTCGACGATGACGGAAATGATCGAGGCATAGGTGGAAGGACGGCCGATACCTTTTTCTTCGAGGTCTTTGACGAGCGTCGCATCGTTGTAGCGGGGCGGCGGCTGCGTAAAGTGCTGATCTGGACGGATTTTGTCGAGCTGGAGCGCCTGGCCTTCGGTTACCCGCGGAAGAGCATTGCCCTCGCCTTCGTCGCTCTTTTCGTCGTCGGCCGTATCCACAACCTCGGACTGATAGACGGCCAAATAGCCGGCGAATTTTTGCACCAGCCCGGTGGCGCGGAAGGTGTAGTCCGCAGCGGAAATATCGATGGTGGTTTGATCGAAGACGGCCGGCATCATTTGGGAAGCCACGAACCTCTGCCAGATCAATTGGTACAGCTTGAATTGGTCTTCTTTCAGATACTTGCGGACGTCTTCCGGAGTGCGCGTCACGTCGGTCGGGCGGACGGCTTCGTGCGCTTCTTGCGCATCTTTTTTGGATTTGTAGTAGTTGGGCTTCTCGGGCAAATAAGCGGAGCCGAATTTTTCGGGGATGAGTTCGCGGACTTGCGCGAGGGCATCCTGCGAAACGTTGACGGAATCCGTGCGCATGTAAGTGATCAGCGCTACGGAACCTTCGTCACCCAGTTCGACGCCTTCATAAAGGCCCTGGGCCACGCGCATCGTATTTTTTGCCGAGTAGCGCAGCCGGTTATAGGAAGCCTGCTGCAACTTTGAGGTCGTGAAAGGCGGAGGCGGATTTCGCTTCTTTTCCCGTTGCGTGACGCTGGCGACTTGCCATTTCGCTTTGCTGACCGCGGCGACGATTTTGTCGGCAGCTTCCTGGTTTTTGACTTCGATGTCTTCGCCCTTGTGCTTGAAAAGCTTGGCTTCGAAAAGGGGCGGCTGACCGGAGTCGAGCATGGCGTGGATCGTCCAATATTCCTGCGGGACGAAGGCACGGATTTCCTGTTCGCGCTCGACGATCAGACGGAGGGCGACGGTCTGCACGCGTCCGGCAGAAAGGCCGCGGCGGACTTTATTCCAGAGAAGCGGAGAAACTTTGTAGCCGACGATGCGGTCGAGAACGCGGCGGGCTTGCTGGGCGTCGACGAGATTGGTGTCTACTTTGCGCGGATGCTCGAACGCGGCGCGAATCGCTTTGGGCGTAATTTCGTTGAACGTGACGCGGAAGATTTTCTTCGGATCTATGGCAACAAGTTCTTTTTTCGGTTCGTCCTTCGGCTTTTCTTCCACAACCTCGGGCTTGGCGTTTTTTTTCTTGAAGCGCGAGATGGTGGGTTCCTGCTCGGGGTACTTGGACGGCTTGGACAGCACCATGGCGAGGTGCGCGGAGATCGCTTCGCCTTCCCGGTCCGGGTCGCCAGCCAGATAGACGGCATCGGCGGCGTCGGCGGCTTTGCGGAGATCGTTGATGATCTTGCCTTTGCCAGAGATGATTTGAAGCGTTGGCTCGAAAATCTTTTCGTCGTCGAGGGAGATCGGCGGGCGGAGCGGCTTTTCTTTGACCTTTTTTGCGCCCTTCTTCGCGCGCTTCTTTTTCTTTCCGTTGCTCTCTTCTTCGCCGGGCAGACGGATGCCGATCGTCTTCTTGGGCAGGTCCATCACGTGGCCAATAGAGGCCTTGACGAGATAATTTCGCCCCAGGTACTTATTAATTGTCTTCGCCTTGGCAGGCGACTCAACGATCACCAGCGAACGTGCCATCTAGTCTTTGTAACCTCTTACTGTGCTGCTGGAAGGGCTGAGAGCGCGGCGTGTGTCCTTCTCGCTAACTTACGTGTAGATGCTGCCATCCGCCTTCGGGATACTCTCAGGCCTTAGATGCAGAATCGGGGCCGGGCGATTCGCGCCGTATCTTCTGTTAAAACAACACTTTGCTGAACTGCTTCCCCGGAGACTGCCGCACGATGCCTTTCATTTCCAGATTAAAAAGCGTAGCGAGAACTTCGGAAGAGTTCAAGCCGGAACGCTCGACGATGTCGTCAATGTGCCTGGATTCGTCGGCGCTGAGGAGCGAGAAGCGAGGCCGGGCGCAAGCGCCAGCGAGAGCCAAGAGAGGGAGGAATCCAGCTCCGTCGCGAGACAAGCCTATGCGTGTGATAACTGTAATGTCAACTAATAATTGGGGAAAATAGAAAAACTGTTAATCAGTGGGGTCGGGCGGGGTCTTCGGCAAGGACCGCGTCCAGGGTCGTAACGAAAAGATCGGCGTCGGCTTGGGAAAAGATGAGCGGGGGGCGGAGTTTGATGACGTTGTGATGCGGGCCGTCGGTGCCGGCGAGGACGCCGCGGTCGCGCAGGCGGTTGACGACGTAAGAAGCTTGCTGCGGCGCGGGCTCGCGAGTGCCCCGATCGACTACAAAATCCAATCCGAGAAATAATCCCGAGCCGCGGACATCGCCGACCAAAGCGTGCTTCTCTTGTATCGACTTGAGGCGCGCGATCAAATAATTTCCTACGCGCAGCGCATTTTCCTGGAGATGCTCGACCTCGAGCACATCCAGAACCGCGAGGCCCGCGGCGCACGCGACAGGGTTGCCGCCGAAGGTGCTGAAGAACTCCATGCCATTGTCGAAGCTTGCGGCGATTTCTGGAGTGGTGATGACGGCCGCGAGCGGGAATGCATTTCCAATGGGTTTCCCGAGCACCACGATGTCGGGGACGACTTGCTGCGTCTGGAAGCCCCAAAAATGCGTGCCGAGACGGCCGAAGCCGACTTGCACTTCATCGGCGATGCAGACGCCGCCGGCGGCTCGGATGTGCTTGTACGTTTCGGCAAGATATCCAGGCGGAAAGACGATTTGGCCGGCGACGCTGGGCAGCGTTTCGGCGATGTATGCGGCGGCGCTGCGGCCTTCGGCCCGCAGATTCTGCAAGATCTCCTCGATGTGGTGCGCGTATTTTGTGCCCCCGGTGGAGTCGTCGCGCCGGTACGGACCGCGATAATCGTCGGGAATGGGCGCTACGTGGACCCACGGTTTGCGGCCGCGGCCGCCGGGGCCGTCAAATTTGTAGGGGCTGATGTCGATAAGTGTGGTGGTGTGGCCGTGGTAGGCGTGTTCGAGGACGATGATGTCTTCGCGACCGGTGCGCGCGCGGGCGAGACGCAGCGCGAGTTCGTTGGCTTCGCTGCCGGAATTGACAAAGTAGCAGACACGCAGTGGTCCGGGCATAAGGCGCGTTAGGCGTTGCGCATAACGGTTCACATTGTCGTGAAGGTAGCGCGTGTTTGTGTTGAGGAGAGCGATTTGCTCCTGCACGGCGCGCACGACGCACGGATGGCTGTGACCGACTAGCGGCACGTTGTTGTAAACGTCGAGATAGGCGCGGCCGGTGTCATCGTAAAGGAATTGCTTCCAACCGCGGACAATTTTGAGCGGATGCTGATACGAAATGCTGAGATTTTTTCCGAGCAATTCGCGGCGCGTGGATAGCGTTTCCGCGGGGCTCGGTTCCGGCTCCGGAAAACGCTCAAGAGGAATGTCGAGCAGCAAATTGGGATCGGGGGAAAGAGAGGTCCAAATGCTACGCTGCGAGGCGGGAGCTACTCCGGGAAAATCGGAACGATGGTCGAGCAGATCGACGATGACTTGGAAATGGAGATGAGGGGCCCAGCCACCGTTTTCGTGGACGTCGCCGATGTTGGCGAACTCCTGGCCGCGCGCAATGCGTTGGCCGGCTTGAAGTGCGTGGAAGGCGCCTCGCGCGAGGTGGCCGTAGAGCGTGAAGAACTCCAGGCCGTCGGCGGTGGTGTGATGGAGGATCACCAGAGGTCCGTAATCGAGCGGAGCGGTGTTAATGGCAACGGCGTGAACGACGCCATCGAGTGGGGCGTAAATTGGCGTGCCGGGGGCAGCGAACAAATCTATCCCTAAATGTATGGTGCGGCGTTCGTCCGTCGGATTTTCGCTGGCTCCAAAAAGGGGGGATGAGTAGAGCAAACGAGCTTCGTCGTAACGTCCTATTCCGACGAGGGCGTTCGCATTTTTCATCTTGCTTAAGATAGTTTCGCTGAGGATTGGCGTCTCTGACGTGCTCGGGTCAGCGCCTAGGAATGTGCTGCCAACGCTCAAATCTAAGACAACACTAGGAGCATTGCGCAAATCCATGGGGAGAATAGAAGCAGCAGTACTTGCTATCGATGCGAGGCATTGCTGGATTTTTTCGCCTTGCGGTACGGCAGAAAATCCGCAGGCATCGCGAAGGGTGTAGTGCGCGAACCTTGGATGGACCCCGGCCAGTTTTTCTAGAGCTTCCCAGGCCGGGGCTTCGCTGATCGTGACGTACGGGTCGCCGGGGACCAAAGATTGGCGATGCGCGGAATTTGTGACGCTTACGGCGAGCCGCATGGCGATGAGCGGGTAGAGAACGCTGATTTCGGCTTCGCTGAGCGGGAACGCGCCGTGATAGCCGGCGACAACGGCGCAGGCGGCGGCCAAGGGATCTTTTTCGCCAAGAATCGCGTAGGCAGCGGCGATCGCGACTTCGGAAATGGTGAGGCCGTAGTGCATATCGCCGAAATCGATCACGCTGACGACTTTTCGCGGCTGCGGCCAAGGCGGGCTGACTAGGACGTTGTAATCGTTGGCATCGCCGTAGATGACGCCGCGGCGGAGCGAAGGCAGCGTGGGGACCGCTTCCGATTCATAGGCACGGAGAAACCGCTCTACAAGCAAGCGCCGCTGGGAACCCTCAATGTGCCGGAGATAGTCGCGTATCCAGCTTGCTCGCGAGAGATCCCATTTCAATTCGCGATTGGCGGCGGGGTGAGAGAAATCGACGAGTGCGGCGTTCATCCCGCCGAGAAATTGGCCGAGACTGCGCAGCAATTCCGGAGTGTGCGGATTTACTTTGGCGAGGACTGTCCCGGGTACAAAGGTGAGAAGCCAGAGAAGGCGCTTCGTTCTGTCAGCGAGCGTCGCAGTCGTAAAAGCGTTGCCGCCTGGCGGTGGGCAAACGCGCGGAAGGGCGAGGTGAGGTGCCCGCTGGGCTAAATGCTTCAGCGCCTGGCATTGCATCTCGACGAAGGATTGCTCCCTGGCGGGATGCATGATTTTCAGAACGAATTCGCGTCCGTCAGCCGAAGCGAGATGAAAATTATCGTCGTACTCGCCGGGGAGCGACTTGGCGGAGACTTCGAGGCTGAAAATTTCGCGCGCAACGCGAACGGCTTCCGCTTCGGTGACCGGCTGCGCCACACGCGCTTCGGGGATCATGCGGGGAATCTTATCCGCAAGGGATGGAGGGCGTCCATCCCGGCCGGGTTCGATATCTCAGAAGAGCGAAATACGAAATTCGAAATGCGAAACAGGCCGTCGTTACATTTCTTCGTGCGCGGATTGAACCGAGACGGGCCCGTTCACGGTCGAAAGCCGGATCATGGCCGGAGAGCCGCCAAATTCGATGCGGCGATTGTTGTCGTCCCAGGTTTTCTGTGCTTTATCGCAGATGCTGGCGTGGCAGCTCATCGGCGAATAATTGCGCGACTCGACGCTGAAGCTGGATTTGTAGTCGGACGGAACGGAAAGCGTGAGAGGCCCGTTCTGTGCATCGGCGGTCAAGCCGGTTCCGTTCCACGTCGTGCCTTTGAGGTTGATAGAGATGGGGCCGTTCTCCGTGTGGATGCGGACGTTGCCACTGCTGCCCGTGATGGTGATCGGGCCGTTTGTCGCCCGGACGTCGGCATCGCCGGAAAAATCGCGGAGGGTGATCGGACCGTTCGTGGCATGTGCTGTTAATCTGCCGTCGACGCTATAGAGGGAGAGCGGGCCGTTGCTAGTTTCCAGATCGATGACAGAAGCTCTCGGTGCGCGAATCAGCAAATAGTTCGTCCAATCACTGTCGTCGTTTGGACCGCTGGTCGAGACTTCGCCGTTCTTGACGGAAAGCGTCATTTGGGCCAGAAGGCGTTGGGCGCCGCCATCATAATTTGCGGCAAACTTGCAGGAGATCACCGAATAAGTGTCTTTATCCCAGCCTTGTACCTGAACGCCACCGTTTTTGTGCGGACGAACAGTGAGCGTGGGCGCATCGGCCTTACTAACCGTTCGCTCTTCCGATTGCATGACGGCTTCACCGTCATCAAACCGAACGTGGAGGTCGGAGCAATCCGTCACAGGCTCATGACGGCCGTTGGACATACTCACTGAGCGGCGATGATCCCAATCAGGCCAACCCGGCTCGGCGGGGACAGCGGGTACGGCAGGGGCGGCTGGCATCGCGGGCATGGCAGGCATCGACGGAGCCGCAGGCTCGGCTGGTGCTGCGCCGTAGAATGGTGCGCTCGGCGGCAGAGGTGGTACTGGCGGGACAGCGACAGAAGCCGGCAGCGTTGGAGGAGCCGGAGGGTCCTGAGCGCCAGCCAAGGCTACCAGAGCGCAAAACGCGAAAACGATGGCTACTGTAAGCAAACAGGAACGAAGAAATGATTTCATGGACAAACCCTCCCTGCTAGATAGACGAAGAAGACGTCCATCGGTTTGATGAATTCATTGCCAAAAAAAGCCGGGGAGGAAGCAATCCCGATGAACCCGCCGGTGACCCAGCCGAATGTGCCTTTGGGGAGAGGGATTCTCTTTGATTCAAAAGGAGTTGCTTCCTTGAGGATTGCGCTCGGAACGGGGCGGGCGTACATTAGCCTCGAAGGTGCCCAAAATGGAGGCCCCCCATGCGCAAACTGAATTGCCCTCCCGCGCGAGCGAATCATAAGCCGCAGGCTTCGCCTCGGACGATAACAAAATGGGGTCGACCGCGACGTCCGCGGCTGTTGTTGGCGGTTGCGACGCTGGTTTGCTGTGCGAGTACCTGGATGGGCGCAGACTACGCCGCAATTGCCTGACGGGGCGGGCAAGGAAACGGTGCAGAAGGCTTGCGGGTCGTGCCACGCGCTCACTACGGTGACAAATGCGGGGCACAGCCGCGGGGAGTGGACGTCGGTCCTGAATATGATGGTGACAGCGGGCGCGCCCGTGCCAAAAGAGCAGATCGGCACCGTGACCGACTATCTGGCCAAGAACTTTCCGGAGAGGCCAGCGCCCGACGCGGTGGTGATTCCCGGCAGCGTAGAGGTCTCGATTAGAGAGTGGCAGGTACCAACGGCAGGCTCGCGGCCGCATGATCCCGCTTTCGCGCCGGATGGTTCGGTGTGGTACACAGGGCAAATGGCCAACTTGCTTGGACGATTCGATCCCAAGACACAACAGTTTAAGGAATATCCGTTGAAGACGCCGATGTCGGGACCGCATGGGCTCGTACCGGACAAAGACGGGAACATCTGGTTCACGGCAAACTTCAAACCGTACATCGGCAAGCTCGACCCGAAGACCGGCAATGTGACCGAGTACCCGATGTCGGATCCGCAGGCCAAAGACCCGCACACGCTGCTGATTGCGCCGAACGGGAACATTTATTTTACGGTGCAAGGCGGGAACATGGTGGGAAGGCTGAACCCGAAAACGGGCGAAGTGAAGGTGGTCAGTTCGCCAACGCCGAAATCGAATCCTTACGGGATGGTGGTGAGTTCGAAAGGCGTTCCCTTTTTCGTGGAGTTTGGGAGCAATAAGGTAGCGAGTCTTGATCCGGACACGCTGGCCATTCACGAGTACGTGTTGCCGCATGTCGATTCGCATCCCCGGCGCGTGGCGATCACTCCGGACGATGTGATTTGGTATTCGGATTACTCGCGCGGCTACCTGGGACGGCTCGATCCCAAGACGGGCAAAGTTACAGAGTGGGCGTCTCCCGGCGGGCCACGGTCGAGGCCTTACGGCATCACGGCGATCGGAGACGTCATCTGGTATAGCGAATCAAACACCAAGCCGAATACGGTAGTGCGCTTTGACCCGAAGACGGAGAAATTCCAAACGTGGATCATTCCGTCTGGCGGGGGCGTGGTGCGGAACATGGTGTCTACTCCTGAGGGCAACTTGTGGCTCGCGTGCAGTGGCGTGAATGGGATCGCCTTCGTCGAAGTAAAAAATTCGGCGAAGATGTCTTCGCTCCAGTGAACCGAAGCGCTGGAAAGTTTTTACTTCACTGAACTTCCCACGTGAAGACTACGGCTGCCAATCACAATCCAGGATTCCCATGCTTCCGATGGGAGGCCCGTCAGGCGGCTCGACGGGCGGAGTGAGATCGATCCGCTTGGGATCTTTCTCAAAGAGCTCGATACGTTGGGCCGCGAAAAAGATGTGCGCCTTGTCGAGGATGACCCCGCCGCCCGGCGGTTTGAGCAGCCAGTCGTGCAGTTCGTGCAGCTTGACTGCAGCAACGCCGCGGACTTGGTCGGTGGCGTGATCATTGGCGGCGAGCGTCATGAGGTCGTAGAGAACGACGTTGTCGACCGTCATGGCAATCTGTTCGTCGTAGCCAGAGCCGTGCGGGGATTTCCATGTGGCCGCGAGGATGCCTTCCAGAACGTCGTAAAGGCTGGGGTTCTCTTCGTTGCGTGCGTGGAATTCGACAAGGCGGGCGGCGCGTTCCGGATTGAATAGGAACTGGAGCGTGTGCTGGGCGGCGGATTCGGCGGGAGCAAGCGCGTCGAAGGCCGGACTGGTGTGGATCTTGAAGTCTTCGCGGTCGCGCGGATATTCCGGCGGGCGCGGCGGAATAATTTTTAGCAGAGATTCCGGCAGGGCGAGCGTTCCCGGTTTGAGTGTGGCGAGTACGGCGGCGAGAGCGCGCCGCTGTTCGGCTGGGGCAACGATTTGCGTGGGAACTTCTCCATCGCCGCGCACCGCAAATGTGTAGTCCATTCCGCCGACGAGCTTGCTGGCGGCCTCCACTTGATAACGATGCAGCATGTAGATGGGGACGAGAGCGTCCTCGATCGTGGCGAGCGGCGCGCCTTCGCGAATGTTGTTTTCGCCAAAACGCTTCAGCGCTGCCGCGCGAACCTGCATGAGGCGGTTCAGCTCATCGACGGCGTTCGAGCCGCTGTCCCAAAGATGCGCGACGCTGCTGGAGGAACCCGCGGGACGGGCATCCTGGTCGGTGAGATAGCGAAGCCCGCGGCCAAAGGCATCGCTGAGGATTTTGTCCAGGGCGGCGTGCTCGTTGGTGCCGGGGGCGAAGTCTCCGTAACCCCAAGCGATGGAAGCTTTGTCCCACTCGCCGATGCCGGTGGCATAGGCGTCGGAGATATCCGGCGTGCCGTCGGCGGCGAGTTTTACGAGCGGCGGCGGATAGTCCATTACGGACGAACGGTTAACTGTGCTGGCTGAATAGTTATGCATCAGGCCAAGCGTGTGACCGACTTCGTGGGCGGCGAGCTGGCGCAGACGCGCGAGCGCCATCTCCAGCATTTTCGGCGAAAGGGGTTTGCCCTTTTCGTAGGGAGCCAGCAGGCTCTCGGCAATCAGATAATCCTGGCGCACGCGAAGCGAGCCGAGCGTGACGTGCCCTTTGATGATTTCGCCGGTGCGCGGATCGATGACCGCTGCGCCATACGACCAGCCGCGCGTGGCGCGATGCACCCATTGGATTACGTTGTAACGCAAATCCATCAAGTCCGCGCCTTCTGGCATCATCTCCACCTGGAAGGCGTTTTTGTAGCCGGCAACCTCAAAGGCCTGGTTCCACCAGCGCGCGCCTTCGAGGAGCGCGGAGCGAATCGGCTCCGGGGCGCCACGGTCGAGGTAATAAACGATGGGCTGGACAGGTTCGCTCATGGCCGCCGTAGGGTCTTTTTTCTCGAGGCGGTGCCGGGCGGTGAAACGTTTGACGATGGGTTCACTGACGGGGGTCGCGTAGTCCAAGTAAGCGATGCCGAAAAAACTGCTTCGCGGATCATAAACGCGCGGCTTGTAACCCGGCGGCGGCAGTTGGACGAGAGAGTGATGCTCGCGAACGGTTATGGATTCGGGCGAAGGCGTCACGTCGCGCACCCAGGGTCCGGGCTCGTCGCCGGCAAAAGTCAGCGTGGCTTCGACTTCGGTGTTGAGCGGAAAACTTTTGGTTCGCGGAAGGTAGATGGCGCAACGCGACGCATCGACGTGATAGGCGCCCTGCTTGGTGCGGCGAAGCGTCGCGGGGATGCCGTGAGCGTCGCGGAGGAAAAAATCGGTGGCGTCGACGAGCGCGCGGCACTTCTCGTTCGCGGCATCGGCCGGCGCGTTGCAATTCTCCTCGGCAGCAACCGTGAAACCCCATAGCGCCGACTCCGCGAAAGAATCGTGAACAGCGCGCCGCTCGTCCACGTCGATGGTCACAGCACGATAGCCGAAATTTTCTTCGATGAGCAGAATTTTGGGGCCGCTACGCTCGAATCGCACGATGCCAGTCTTGCCGAGCTGGCCGCGGTCGAGACCGATATCGTTTGAGCCGACTCCCGCTGGAAGGCCGGTTTGATACAGAAACTCCGTGTTCCACTTGTCGATTTCAAGCCACAGCTTGCCTTGCTTGGCGTCCCAATAGAGATTGAAATAGCCCGGATACTTTTGCATCCCGGCGGTCTTCTCGGCGATAGTTGGCGTCTGGGCAGCATCAGGATGAGCTGCGAGACAAACCGAGGGCAATGCCAGCAGACAAAGCAGGAGAAGACCCAAGGAACGTTTCAGCATTTTCAGCGCCTCCGAATGGAGAGAACGTTTTACAACAAAAGACGGCTGGCGCGGAGGAAAATCCTGTCTGCTATACTTGGATGAAATCGCGTGACTTTCAACTTGCAAAAACTTCGCATATCGATCGTGCAGTACTTGAATACCGCGCCGCTCGTTTGGGGCTTTACGAACGGGCCGCTGGCCGGAAAGTACGATTTGTCTTTCACGGTGCCATCGCAATGCGCGGAAGCGCTGCGCGCAAATGCAGCCGATATCGCCATTATCCCGGCGATTGAGTATCAGCGGATCCCTGGCTTGGTGGTTCTGCCGGATTTGGCGATCGCCTCGCAGAACCGTGTGCGCAGCTTGTTGATTATCTCGAAGAAGCCGATTGAGCAGGTGCGTAGCATTGCGCTGGACCGAAGTTCCCGCAGCACACAAGCATTGACGCGGATACTGGCCGAGGAACACTGGAAGATCGATCCTGTGTTCTTTGAAACCGAACCTGATTTGCGCGTGATGCTGGAAAAGGCGGACGCCGCGATGCTCATCGGGGATCCCGCACTGCGAATTTCGATCGCTATCGAAAAGAAAAGCACAGTCAGCCCGCAGGGACGCGCCGTTTGCCAAGCGGCCACTCTGGGAATCACAACCGCCGAGATTTTCCATGTCTATGACGTAGTCGGCGAATGGCGCAAATTTTCAAGCTTGCCCGCCGTGATGGCCGTCTGGGCCGGTCAACCTGACGTTGTGACTCCGGAAGTGCTCGCCGATTTCACGGCATCGCGCCATTTTGGCCTGACTCAGATCCCCGCCATTTGTCAGGGAGCGGCGCGCGAACTCGAATTGCCTCAGCCTGCGTTGGAATCCTATCTACGGCAAAACATCGACTTTTCGCTGGGTGAAGAGAATCGCCGCGGCCTGGAACGATATTTTCACGAAGCTGCAAAATTGGACCTGATCCCGCTCGAGAAGAAGATAGAGTGGGCAACCGCCCCAAAAGAAGCCGCCCAAACTTTAGCGAAATAGGGACACGTTATAACGCGCCCTTGCAATAGAGTTTGGATAAGGCATCCGCTAGAATGAGAATACCGCAACAAGAAGGAACAACGTGGGACTGACGAAACAAGAAGCTCTCGACATGCTGCAATCCGACGACCTGGTGGGCGTGGGCATGGCCGCGCACCAGATGCGCCTGAAGAAGAATGATCCGCGCGTCGTCACCTACCAGATCGACCGCAACATCAATTACACGAATTTCTGCACGGAATATTGTTCGTTCTGTGCTTTCTACCGGCCGCTTGGAGCGAAAGACGGTTACATACTTTCCTTCGAGACGATTTACGAAAAAATCGAAGAGATGCTCGAGCTCGGCGGAACGGGAATTTTGCTACAAGGCGGTCTGCATCCGGACCTACAGATCGGCTATTACGAGAATCTCTTGCGCTCGCTGAAGGCGCGCTTCCCGCAGGTGCATCTGCACTGTTTTTCCGCGCCGGAAATATTGTGCATCGCGGAAGTAAGCGAACTGAGCGTCCGCGAAACCATCCAGCGCCTGATGGACGCCGGGCTGCAATCCATTCCCGGCGGCGGCGCGGAAATTCTCGACGACGAAATACGGGGAAAGATCGCGCGGCTGAAGTGCACGAGCGACGACTGGGAAGAAGTTCACCGAGTGGCGCATTCGCTGGGCCTGCGCACCACGGCAACGATGATGTTCGGTTGCGGCGAGGAACTGCGCCACCGCGTGAACCATCTCGAACGCCTGCGCCGCATTCAGGAAGATACCGGCGGGTTCACGGCCTTCATTCCGTGGATGTTTGCTGCGGAAAATACGGCGCTCGGGAAAAAGGTACAGGAGACGACGGCGGTCGATTATCTGAAGACCCTGGCCGTCAGCCGGCTCTACCTCGACAACATCGACCACATTCAATCCAGCTGGCTTACGCCCGGCATCAAGGTTTGCCAAGTCGGCTTGCAGTTTGGAGCTGACGACGTCGGCAGCATCCTGATCGAGGAAAACGTTGTGTTCGCCGCCGGCGTAAAAAACCGCACCAACGAAAATGAACTTCGCCGTATCATTTCCGATGCCGGATTCATTCCCGCCCAGCGCGATACGCTTTATCGCTCCTACGCGCTGAAATAATTCCCAACAAATCCAATTGCTATTTTTGCGGAGTCGGCCGCTTCAATGGACGGAGCACGATCTGCACTTCGGTGCCGTCGGGAAGGTCGATATCTTCCAGGGGATATAGAATTCCGCTGCGGAATCGCGCGGCAATCCAGCGGGGGCCTGGTTTTACATCCGTTGTAGCTGCGCCTTTCGCGGGCGAGCCCGCTGGATTCGCTACCCCGGAAGTTTCGTCGAGCGCTTCGTTCGCCAGCGCATCCGCTTCGCGGTTTTGTTCGCGGTAAACGTGATCGATCCGGAAGGACTCAAAACCCAGTGACATTTTCTTGGCGCGCTCGAAAAGTGGCCGCAGATCCTCGCTCTTCACTTTGTACTGTCCCTGCATCTGCTTGACCATCAGCTCCGAGTCGCTCTCGACACGCAACGCGCGGATGCCATGTGACTCCGCGTAATCGAGTGCGGCGATGAGGCCGTAATATTCGGCGACATTGTTCGTCATCCGGCCGATGTATTTTTTCAGCTTGGCGACTAGTACGCCGCTCCCATCGCGAATCACGACGCCATAGGAAGCCGGACCTGGATTTCCGCGCGCTGCCCCATCGATGTTCGCTCGATGGGCGGGCGTGGCGTTCTTCTGCTCCTCGGGCGAGTCTCCAAAGAGACCGTCTCCGGCGCCGCGAGTAGATTTTGGAAGGCGTGGCATCAGGAATGATTAGCGGCGGAAGATGCCGGATGCCCCGAGCCAGCGGCAGGATCGGGCAATGGGACCGGCTCGAGCGTGTAAAGAATCAGGCCGCAGGATTCGCAGCGATAAATCTCTTCATTAGGATCGCGACGAAGCTCCTGCAGAGTATGCGGCAGCACGCGCATGCCGCAGCCCCGGCATTGTCCGTCACGGGCCTCGGCGAGGCCGGAGCCGTTATGGCGTTTGGCGATGCGCGCATAGAGTTCGCGCAAATCCTCGGGAATCGGAGCCAGGGCGCGCTCGCGTTCAGCGATCAGGGATTCGAGGAGCTTCTTTTTCTCCGCTTGCAAGGCTTCGATCTCTTTCTTCTCTTTTGTGACCGCGGTCTCGTCTTCCTTCAGATTCGCTTCGGCGTGGCGAACGCGGCGTTCCGCCTCTTCGCCCACCATCATCACTTCCAGTTGCGCGTCCTCGGCTTTGGCGACTTCCGCTTCGGCGTTGGCAATTTCATGTTGCAGAGCTTTGTAAGCCTCGTTGGTCTTGACGGCGCCGCTTTGGTCGCGATATTTTTTCGCGCGATCTTTCCACTGCTGGACGTCCAACTCGAATTTCTTCCGCTCTTTCTGGCTGTTGACCAGGCCCTCTTTGGCCGCTGCGACAGCTGCGCGCGCTCCGCTCAGTTTGGCATCGGCTTCCTTGACGCGCTTCGGAAAGGTCTCGATTTCAGCACGCACGGCGCCGATCAGGTGGTCGACGCGTTGCAGCTCAATCAGGTGCGGAATGGCGGAATGCATGGGTCTGTAATACTAACACAGGGGACGGTATGCTTTGCTCGTCACCAGCCTTAATCGCGGGCGGACAGAACGTTCGCAGGGGTCGTTCAGAATGATGGGTGACACTTGGCGAACGCCCTCATTTTGCCTGCAACATTTTGGGGATGGTCTTTTCTAAGGAGGAAGCGAAATGCCGTATGTCCAGATTACCTGGGTGGAAGGACGCACGCCGGAAATGAAGCGTTCGATTGCCGAGCGCATCACTACCGTGCTCATCGAGGAGGGCCGCGCGAAACGGGAAAACATCCACGTGTCGTTTCACGATCTGCCGGCGACGAATTATGCCGAGGCAGGTGTGCTTGTGGCGGATCAAAAGCGCACGCCGTAAGGTTCTAGTTCACTTCGTGGACTTGCATGGTTTGATCGATCGCGAGCGTGGGATATCGAATGGGCGAACCTGCGGCGGCGGCAGCGTGGCGGGCCGTGACGCTGAAGTCCCCACCGGAGCACTCAACGGAATAGGTATAGCCATCTCTCTCCGGGCGCGCCATGCTCAGCGAATTGGAGGAAGTAAGTTCGTCCAGCGTCGCGCAATGGCCATTCTGTGCGATGTAAATCCGTTCGGCCTGCGCAATCTGCAAAAGGTCAGCGCGAACTCCCGTTAGACTGATCGTCTGCGTGGGAGCCGTGCCGGCATCGGCTACAGGCATTCTCCGCAGGGAGTATTGGTACACCCCAAACCCGATGGCGCAGGCTACAAGAATGGCGACCAGTGCTCGCATCACACAATTTTCTTCCCGCTTCGGGCGGCCTGCAAGCACCTTGTGCCGCTTCGTGCGGAACGAGACACTAGGTGGGCCTCCGTCCTAAGTTGTTCAAACGGGGATGTAGTGACTGCGCAATCTCCTGCCGGTTTCCAATTGACAGAAAATATGCCCTCCAGTAACAACATTAGATAACGCGTATCACGGCAATCCAATTAGCTAGGAGAGTCCCCGATGAAAACAAAGTCCCCCTGTGCCCTGGCCTTGGCCCTTTCGCTTTCGCTCATGCTCGCTGTCCCGGCAGATATATCTGCCGAGCCTCAAGGCGCCGGACAAAAAGCAGGTGAAATCGCCCGGTTAATTCCGGCGGTGAGTATCGCCCGCGGCTCCAAGACGCTTAACGCCTCGGTGAAAACGGCTGTCGACTGGCTGGACGTGGTGAATACGAAAGCCGACGGGCGTGCACGTATCGCCCTCGAAGATGGCTCGGTTTTGAACGTAGGTTCGGATTCCTCGATCAAAGTCGTAAAGCACGACGCCGGAGCACAACAGACCGACCTCGAACTGGCCTACGGCAAGCTCCGCACGCAAGCGCAAAAGATTTCCAAACCTGACGGAAAATTTGAAGTTCACACCGCCGCTGGCGTGGCCGGCGTAGTGGGCACGGATTTCTACGTGGGCTATGAAAACAACGTGATGAACGTGGTCGCCTACGAGGGCTCTGTGCGCGTCTGCAACCTGGCCGGAGTTTGCGTGATGTTGAAGGCTGGCCAGATGACCAACCTGCGGAGCAACGACAATTCCGCGCCGGCGGAGCCTACACAAGCGCCGCTCAACCTGCTAGTTGCCGACAGTAAGGACACGACAGTGGAACCGCCACCGGGCCGAGGGCTCGAAAACGTGGGACACATTGGCACAGCTTGGGGCATTACCATTGGCGTCCTTGCGGTAGTGCCCATCGTTGTCTTTGGGGTTCTTGCCTCGCATCACACCAACGCGCCCCCGCCAACCAACCCCTGCAAAGTCAATCCTGCCAGTGCCAACTGCGGCTAGCCTCTTTTGGCGCCGGGAAGCATGGTCCATTTCTGACCCTGGCTGCAAGTCGCAGCCAGGGTCTCTTTACATCGGCTCATGCAACTTGCGGGCTCCGGCAGCCGTCCAAGAGGTGTGCTTACCAGAATTAAGTGTTTGGGGTCCGGCATTTTGTGCCGCTACCCGCGGTAGCGTACACTGGATGTTTAGCTGTTCCGTCTAACTGCTAGTGAGGCAATCCTTGACTATTCCTGTCCGGCATCACCTGAGTCTACTTTCGTGCGCTTTTGCGCTTCTTTCTTTTCTGATTCCCATCGCGGCGCCCGTGGCGCAAGCTGCGCCCCCGCCCGATACGCAAGCCAAGAAATCTCCTTTGCTTGCAGCGCTGCAAGCGGAGCTTGAACGCTCCATGAAGACCTTCAAGGCTCAGGATCCCCCGGCGTATTACATCGGCTACACCATCACGGACACGCAACGCGCGGACGTCTCCGGCTCCAACGGCGCACTTCTCAATAGCGCCGAAGCACGCAACCGCTGGCTGGAAGTATCTGTACGCACCGGCAGCTACGAGACCGATGACACGCATAAAGTAGGCGAGCGCACGCAGACTACCGCCGGGCCGGGCACTTCCGTGCCGCTTGATGATGATCCAGCCGTCGTCCGTCGCGCCGTCTGGCTCGAGACCGACAGCCAATACCGCGCCGCGGCGGAAGCTCTGATCAAGATCAAGACCGGCAAAGAAGTGAAAGTGGACTCAGTCGAAAACCGCGCACCGGATTTTTCGCACGAGCAGCCGCACACCTCCATCGGCCCGCAGGTTTCATTCACGCTGGACCGCAAGCCCTGGGAAGAAAAAGTCCGCACGTACACGCGCACGTTCCGCGAATCCGCCGCGATCATCAATTCCATCGTGACGTTTACCGCTCAGGCGCAAAACGTCTTGCAAGTTACCAGTGAAGGCACCCAGCTGCAGTTCGGCCAGATCCGCTATCGGCTTGAGCTGTTCATCCAGGGCAAGGCGCCGGATGGCATGGACATCGATCGCTACTACAATTTCGACTGGGTGAATCCGAGCGACGCACCCGACGACAAAGCTGTGCTTGCCGCCCAGACGACGATGCGCAAGGAACTGGAAGGGCTTGTCGTTGCGCCCATCAACGAGCCTTCGGTTGGACCTGCGCTTTTGACGGGCCGCGCCGCTGCCGTCTTTTTCCATGAAGTTTTCGGCCACCGCGCCGAAGGCCATCGCCAAAAAGATGCCGCGGAAGGCCAGACCTTTGCCAAAAAGGTTGGCGAACCCATCTTGCCGAGTTTTCTGAGCATCGTGGACGACACCACGATGAAAAAGCTGGGGAAGGAAGACCTCCTCGGTTATTACCAGTTCGACGACGAAGGTGTTCCGGCGCAGCGAGTGACGCTCGTGGACCACGGCGTCCTGAAGGGTTTTGAAATGTCGCGCTCTCCGCTCGTGGGGTTTCCTACCTCCAACGGCCATGGACGCCGCCAATTGGGTGCCACTCCCGTTTCCCGCCAAGGGAATCTGCTTGTGGAAAGCAGCAAGACCGTAACAAACGCGCAGCTTCGCGCGAAATTAATCGAGCTCATAAAAGCGCAGGGAAAACCTTTCGGCCTGCTGATTGACGACATCGCCGGCGGTTTCACGTTCACCGGGCGCGGACAGCCGCAGGCGTTTCAAGTTCTGCCGCTCGTCGTCTATAAAGTTTTCCCCGATGGCCGCCCGGACGAGTTGGTGCGAGGCGTGGATATCGTTGGAACTCCCCTGGCCGCGCTCACAAAGATCGTGGCTACCGGCGATACACCGGAAGTCTTCAACGGCTATTGCGGCGCGGAGTCTGGCTCGGTTCCCGTTTCCGCCGCTTCGCCCGCCATTCTGACCTCGGAACTGGAAGTACAGAAAAAAGAAAGCTCGACCGACCGTCCGCCGATTCTCCCTCCGCCCGCGCATGATCCCGTCAAGACGGGAGGCCAGCTGTGAAACGCACAAACGCATTTCGCAGGACTCGCAATTCTCGCTGTGACCTTAAGCTGCGGCCTTTCTCTCCGGGCGCAAGCTCCCAAGGACAACGATCACACCCTGCAATCGATGCGGGACGAAATGGCTCGCTCGAAAACGCGCCTCGAACTCCAAATTCCGGGCTCGCCAAAGCCTCAGCGACCATACTATTTGGAATACCGGTTGCTTGATCTCGACGTGCGGGAAGTCGTCGCCGAATTTGGCGCGCTAGAATCCACCTCGCACACGCGCAATCGCTTCATGGATGTGGTGGCCCGCGTAGGCGACTACAAACTGGACAGCTCCAATTTCGTCAGCGACGACGGCTTCCGCGGTTTCATCGGACCAACCGGCTCCGTCGGCATCGACCGCGATTACGATTCCCTGCGCCAGGATCTCTGGATCGCCACCGACCAGGCTTTCAAGGAAGCGGTCGAGACGTATTCGCGCAAACAGGCTTACCTGAGCAGCCTCGCCCGTCAATCCGACATCGACGATTTTGCAAAAGCGGCGCCCCTCCAACTCGTCGAACCTCTCGTCGCTCCGGACTGGAGCAACCGCAACTGGGAGCAGGAAGCACGCGAATCCTCCGCGGCGCTTCGCGCGTTTCCGCAAATCTACGAATCGCGCGTGACCTACTACCTCGTCTACGCCACCGAGTACTTGCTTACCAGCGAAGGTACGGAAATCCGCACGAATCGCTGTTTCGCAGCTATCGAAGCGGGAATGAACACACTCGCAGACGATGGCATGCAGATCAATCACATGTACGCCGCTTACGCCCCGAAGCCTGCGGACCTGCCAAACGTCGAGGCCGTTCGCAAGGCCTTGAACGTCACCGGTAGCGAACTGATGGCTCTGCGTGCCGCTCCGGCAGCGCAGGACTACAACGGCCCGGTATTCTTTGAAGCGCGCGCAGCGGCTCCGCTTCTCGCGCAAGTGCTCACTCCGGCGATCAACGGATCTCGTCCTCCGGTTTCTTTTACCCCAGTGATGGAACAACTCCTCACCGGTCTTGGCGGAAAGAGCGATTGGGTCGGCCGCATGGGCTCGCGTGTTTTGCCCGCGAACGTTTCGCTGGTGGACGATCCCAACGTGAAAGAATCCAAGGGTAGTCCGTTGCTTGGCGCTTACTCCGTGGATGACGAAGGCGTGAAAGCGGAAAAAGTGACCATCGTGGAGAATGGCAACGTGAAAGAACTCTTGATGTCGCGCCGGCCTGGTCCAGATTCCGACATTTCCAACGGGCACGGACGCTCAGCGTTTTTGAACGATGCCAAACCCACCATGAGCAATCTCTTTTTCAAGTCGACGGAGACGCAATCGCCCGCCGATTTGAAGAAAAAATTTCTCGACGAATGCCGTTCCGAAAAATTGCCATATTGCCTGGTCGTTCGCGAGATGGACAATCCCTCCATTAGCTTGCTCCACCAGGATGATTTCTCCGAATTGCTGGCGAGTTTCGGCGGCGGCGCTGGAACCGGCGACCGTTTGCCGCTCATCGTCTACAAAATCTATCCCGAAGACGGGCGCGAAGAGATGATTCGCGGCGCGCGCATCATTGGCTTGAACACCCGCATGCTGCGGAACCTCGGCGGCATCGGCAACGACGACTTCGTTTACAATTACATGCAGAGCCAGGTGTCGGGCTTCGCGGGAACGGCCCTTGGCGCGTTTGGCTCGGCGCAGAGCGGCCTGCCTGCCTCGATGGTGGCTCCGTCGCTTCTCTTTGATGACCTGGAAGTGCGCGGTGCGCGCGGCGAACCCAAGCGCTTGCCTCTGCTACCCGCGCCGCCACTCACAGCGGACTGACGGCAACCGCCAACTGCAAATCCGCAGGCTTGCATGCTTGCAAGAGTCAGACACATGAACGAACTCACCCGCCGCGGCTTCATATTTGGCACTGCCACTCTGGGAGCTTACGGTCTGCTCATAGGCGTTCAGCGGGCCTGCCGTTTTGCGCTGGCTGACGACAAGCCCGCCAAGACCGATGCCGGTCCCGTGCAAATCGTGAAATTCGCCGATGACGGAAAGCGCTTGAGCGTTGATACAGTCTCAAAAGTGACCAAGAGCGACGGCGATTGGCGTAAATTGCTCAGTTCGGACGCCTTTGACGTCACCCGCAAGGCGGACACAGAGCGGGCCTTCAGCGGCGCGTATTACAACAATCACGAACCGGGCCTTTATCGCTGCGTGTGCTGCGCCAACGCGCTCTTCAGCTCGGATACGAAATTCGACTCCGGCACGGGCTGGCCGAGTTTCTGGGCGCCTATCGCCAAGGAAAATGTCGTAACAAAAATTGATTTGAGTTTTGGGATGCGCCGCGACGAAGTGCTTTGCGCTTTATGCGACGCGCATTTGGGCCACGTCTTCGACGACGGGCCGAAACCGACCGGCCTGCGCTACTGCATGAACTCGCTGGCCCTTCGCTTTATTCCGCGCGCCAAATCCTGACCGTTTCCGAGGGAAACGGCCCTTGGAAAATCCGGCGCGTTTTCGTTCGCTATTGCTTCACGTCCGCCAGCAAGTCTTCGAAGTCGTTGATAGTTACCCGGTCGATTTTTCCTGCAACGGTGAAGTCGAATGGCTGGTTCGCTTTGATCACCCCGATGAGTCCCATCTTTATCGTCTTATCTCCGATGTGGGCGTAGAGGGAAATAGCATCCTTCCATGTCTCGGGCACTCCGACGCGATCGATTTCCCCCTTGATGTGCGTCTTCCCATCAGGCGTCGCTTCCGACGTCGCATGAAAGGTGTACTGCGCTTCCCCCGTCCCGTAGACGTATTGGTTAAAGAACCAGTCCATTTTGTGGTTTCCATCGAGATCCATGCCGTGTCCCATGTGCTTTTCGACGATGGCTTTGAAATCTTCGGTGGACGCCGGCTTGTTGTCGAACGTCTTGCAGTAGTCCTGCATCATTTCCTTAAACGCATGGTCCCAATCCTGATCGCGCGGGTTCGACATCTGCATGCGCAGCATCTGCAGCACGTAGCCGCCTTTCGAGTAAATCAGGTCTTGATACGATCCGGGTCCCGTGATCGACGAGCGTATTCGCTGGCCCATCCAGATCGGTCCCAGCGCTTCCACCTCGTGTCCATTGGTATCGTGGGTGTGCAGGAGCTCCTTTTCTTTGCGCCAGCGGAGCAGATACTCCTTCGCGTTTTGGCGATACTGCACGTATAAGTTGCCCGAGAATTCCGCGAATCCTTCGGAAAGCCACTGGTCGTGATAGCTCTTCCATCCCACGCGATGTCCCCACCACTGGTGCGAGGTCTCATGGCCTCGGAAGAAGTCCGTAATCGCTGTCTGATCGCGGATGCCAATGGCATTGCGCTGCGTGGAATCCAAAAAGGAAGCGGACCACAGGTAGAGAAGCCCCGGCCAACCCTGGCCGTAGGAGTAGCTGATGGGCAGGCTGGTGACGGAAAGGTGTTTGTAGGGAAATGGACCATACCAGGCAGAATAGACGCGCACGGCGTTGGCGATCTCCGTGCCCATTGTCTTGGCCATGATGGAGGGCGACATCGAACCGACCGCGGCCTGCTCCTTTCCCGGGCCCTCTTCAAAATAACGCTGCACCATCGTCATCACATCATCGGGGGTCCGGTTGGCATAGATGTCGATGGCGACGTCATTCGCTTTGTCGTTGGTGACTTTGTAGTCGCCGTAAGCGAATCCCGCCACCGCCAGGGGAATCTCGCTTTTCCATGTAGAAATTCTGGTACCACCATCCACCGTCTCTCCGGTTTTTTCGCCCGTGGCAACCAGCACCGAATTCTTCGGACTGTGGAAGGTCAGATCGAAGTCCGCGCGAGCCGAAAAGCTGTTGGGTCTCTCGGGATACCAGCCTGAGCTTTCGCAAAAATAGTTTCCCGAACCTGCCTTGCGAATGGCGCGTTTCCCGCCATAGCGAAAATCGAGCGATAGGGGCGTTCCCACCGCAAGTGGTTGAGAAAGAATCACAGCCACGTAATCGCCGTAGGATTGGTTGCGATCCTTTGTTTCTCGCGATTGATAAAACGCCAGCGAATTGTTGCTGGAATCCTTGACGGATTCGAGCCGCAGATTGGCATCGAGCGCAAAGATGAGCACGCTTTGCCCGGCGAGGCGGGGCTCGAGATCCAAATGCGCAGTGGCATTCAGCTCCGCCCCGGACGTGACGCTGGCGTCGATTTTATAGCTGCGAATCACGAAGTCTTCCTTCGCTTGCGGATCCTTCCAGGCGTCCGCGCTAGTGCGGCCGGCGGCGGGAAAGCTCATCCAGGTGTCGAATATTTTGAAGGGTCCGACGTCCACCCATCGCCCAACCTCGATGTCCTCCGGTTCTAGCGCGTCATCGTGGACTTCTACCCAGCTCTTATCGGTTTTCAGGTCTGCGAGAAAATAAGCGGTTCGCACGCGATCTGTCGACAGAATGCTTTGCAGCAACCGCGGCATGGACGATTCACCCAGGTCCTCACGCTCCTTTTGCCGCTTGGCAAAGAGATCGTCAGAAGCAGGACCCGAGGCTTGCCATTTCACTTGTTTGGCGATTTCGTCGAGCAGACCATCCGTGAAACTGAACGTCGCTTCGGTGAATTCCACGTTGATCCGGTCTTGCTTGGTGAAAAGACGGAGTTGTTGCGCCTCTTGCGGATTGGGCGCGTCGGCCTGCAGGCGCCCTCGGCCATGAAAAACAGCGCCAAAAACCACGCCGTTCACGGGCTGCGTAAACTGAATCGTCCCATCCGTCAGATTGATGCGGACGTGGTCACGAATGATATCGACATTTTCCGTGTGCGCTGATTTGCCTGGGTCCATCGCCGGCGCCGAAAGCGCATTCCATACCGTCGCGGCCGGCGAACCTGCCGGCGCTTGTGCGGAACCGCCAGGCGCGAACACGAGCATCGCCGCAAAAACTAGAACTGCGGTTCGAAATTGGAGGATCATCAGGAGGGCTCCCACCACGCCGCAAAAAGGTACCTTAGTCTTAGCTCGCACGGCAAGTGCCAAGAGTAATACGCGTTCACACATCGCAACGTCTGCCTGACGCGTTGCCTGCTCAGGCGCCGGAGGAACCGGGTGCCTACTGAGCATTTTCCCTCGTTAAGGAAACTCCCGGCACTTAAGGTAGTCTAGTCAGACGGTGATGGCGGCTCGGCAATTCGAGGAAGCGCGCGAAAAGCGCAGGGCGGCGCTCTTGAGCGTTGCCTCTGCCGCTTTGCTGGTTTCCTTGAAAGCTTTTCTTGTTCTCCGCACCGGCAGCTTGGGTGTCCTCTCCGAGGCGCTGCACTCCGGCCTGGACCTGCTCGCGGCGGTCATTACATTTCTCTCCGTGCGCGTGTCGGACCAGCCAGCGGATGAACGCCATCCCTACGGTCACGGCAAGTTCGAGAACTTCTCCGCGTTCGTCGAAACGGCGCTCCTGCTCCTGACCGCTCTCTACATCATTTATGAGGCGTTTAACCGGCTCTTCTTCCATAGCGTTCATATCCAACCGAGCCTCACTGCAATTCTCGTGCTGCTCGTCGCGCTTGCCATCGATCTGACCCGAGCCCGCGCTCTCAAGCGCGTTGCGCAGAAATATTCGAGCGAAGCGCTGGAAGCTGACGCGCTCCATTTTTCGACCGACGTCTGGAGCACAATTGTGGTCATCTCCGGAATCGGTCTTGTCTGGGCCGGCGAAACCTGGAACTTAGCCTGGCTTGCCTACGCTGACGCTCTCGCGGGCATCGCCGTCGCCGCCATAATTCTCTGGGTCGGCTCGCAACTCGGCAAGCGAACGCTGGATGCGCTGCTGGATGTCGCTCCAAAGGGTTTGCAGCAGGAGATCGCCATGGCGGTGGGCCGCATGGACGGTGTCCTGGACGTTGATCGCGTGCGCGTTCGCCGTGCTGGTAACCGGCACTTTGTGGATGCCACGGTTAGCGTCGCTCGTACTGCCAGCCTCGAACAAGTGCATGCACTCAGCGAAGCCATCGAGAAGCGCATCGGTGAAATCGTCCCGTCGGACGTCATGGTCCACGCCGAACCTCGCGCGCCGCAGGGCGAGCATTTATTTGAAGCCATTCGCGCCGTCGCGCAGCGCATGGGCCTGGCGATTCACGACGTGACGGCGCTGCAGCATGACGGACAACTCTTCATCGAGCTCCACCTGGAAGTGGACGAAAACCTGAGCCTGCGCGAGGCGCACCGCCAAGCCACGGAACTCGAAGACGAAGTTCGCAAGCTGCGCGACGGCTCAACCGACGTGAACATTCATATCGAGCCGCTCGGCCGCCACATCGCCACCCCCGACGCCGGTGTAGGAGAAATGAAGCAACTCTCCCGCGCGATCGAGGATTTTCTGAATACTTTGCCCGCCGAATTCGACGAGCTCGTCAACTGTCATGATGTGCGCGTGCGCCAGGTGGAACACCACATCCTGGCTTCGTGCCATTGCACGATGCGCGGCGCGCTCCCGATTACCCAGGTGCATGACGTGACCGCCGCGCTCGAAGACCGCGTGAAAGAAAAGTTTCCGCAAATTCACCGTGTCACGATTCACCCTGAGCCCGTCGAAGACAAATAATCCGCCAGAGTCGAGCGCTTCACGAATCCCAGCTGTTTTTCGGATCTCGTGAATACTTGTCCCGCCAACGCGAGGATTGCCGGGAAGCACACCAGCACATAGCGCGGCTCTGGGGTTTCCAGCGTTGTGAGAAACGCCGTGCGCAGCAGCAGATATCCAAACAGCAGCAGGACTGCGGGAGCAAGCGCGGATTTTTCCCGCCACAATCGCCAGCCTCCCCAGATCGCCAACGCAACGTAGAAGATTTCCAGAGAAAAATAGCTCAGCGTCACCGAGAGGTCGATCGGGTCCTCGCGCCACGCCTCCCTAAGTGGAAACACCTTGCCCGAAAACGGCAGCAGCTCGATCCGCGGCGTAAACCAGATGGTGAACGCTCGCGCTACTGGCAGCCACACATACGTGCGAAGGGGATGCCGGGCCGTCCGTTCGCGGGCCAATTGCCCGAACGCAACGTCTTCCTCGGGAGTAATCGTCACGTCGTTGTTGTACTGCTCAAGCAGCGCCGCCACGCGCTCTTTCTCTTCCGCTGTGTCGAACGCGCGCGCCGGAATGTCCTCCAGGTTAATCACTTCGTTGTTCAGCTTCCACGAAACGAGAAAGCAATCCTTCACGCGAAATAGCCAGGTCTTCTCCCAAGCCAGGAATCCAACTGGAACGTATTCCCCTGGCAAATTTGAATTTTGGGGCGCCAGAAACTGCACTTCATGCAAAGTCACGGCATTCCGCACAGCCCATGGCGCAAGCGGCAGTACGCAACCAACAGCGGAAAGCAGCACGAGTTGCGCCAGGAAAAGAAATCGCCGCTTTCGCAGCCAAATAAAAGCGAGCAGAATCCATGCCGTAACAAGAAGGAGCGGCGTTTCGGGACGAAACAGCGTTCCCATCCCGATCAGAAATCCGCTGGCGAGCGCGAAAATCGATTCGGAGTATCGGGTAGCCCATTCGCTGTTAAAGAGCGCGGCGGTGCCGCCAGAGTCGTTCCAGATCAGAAGAATTAAAGATAGAAACGCGGCAGCCGTAAAAAATACCGCGAAGACTTCGGTCATCGGCACCGCCGCATAATTTGCGGTAAAGGGGCACAGTGCCGCGAACCACAAGGTGACTAGGAATACGCGCCGCCAGCACGCCGGATCCGGCCTGAGCAATCCCAGCAGCGCGGCCAGACTCGCCGTGAACAAACACGCGCACAAGTCCACCACCGCCTGCACCACTGTGACGTAAAGCCGCGCGTCCGGGCCGATGCGCCCCGTAATCGCGTAAATCAGCGCCAAAAAGGCGGGGTAGCCCGGCATGCGCAGATCCACAGGCACAGGAACGCCGTCAACGGCCATGGCGTACATGTGGTGTTGCAGCCAGTTCGTGGCCAGTTGCTCGTAAAGCGGCGTGTCTCCCGGGGCGAACGGAAACTTCAAGGCGAAGAACAACCGCAGGCAGAGTCCTGCTGTTAACGCGACGACGGCATGCGAGAAAACTCGCTTCATGAACGCAACGCATCTTACAATAGAGCAGACGGAATCGCGCAGACAGTCTAGGCTCGCCCAGTGCCCAATTGCCTGCCATGCCGCCAGGTTCGATGCACCATTAGGGCGTTGTTTTTAAGAACTCATGAAAGAACGCGGACCGATTTTTTACGACGCTGAACGTGCGCGATGGCGCCGCACGCGCCGCGTCATGGAAATTACCGGAGCGATGTTGACGCTCCTGCTGGCCTATTTCTTTGTCACCATCGTGGTGAGTGTTGAGCTGCCTGCCGGCCTGCTACCGGAAATCAAGCCCGCCTTCCACGCTCTCAAAAATGCCGCGAAGAAAAAAACCGTCGCTGTACGCGAAGGCCGCCACCGGCGAGTGGCCAATATCGGCAAAGTTCCGGCGAGCTACGACCCGCTCCGCGCAGCCTTCTATGTGAGCTGGGACGCCAACAGCCTGGCATCTCTCAAGAAGCACTACAAAGACATCGACCTGCTCATCCCCGAGCAGTTGCACGGCGTGACGCCCGATGGCGCGATCACTATTGTCGACTACACGCACAACCAAACTCGTCCCGTGAAGGCCACTCCCGCCGAGGCCATCGCCCTCTTGAAAGCGGACGAGCTTCACGAGTGGATGAGGTCGCTCAATCCGCCCATCGAACTGCCCATGATGGGCATGCTCGATAACTACGACGGCGCTGTCTGGCGCATCGATGAGATGGCTGCGCTTCTCGCCAATCCCGCCGCCCGCCACTTCCTCATTCAAAACGTCACCGAATACGCCGTCCAAGCTCATCAAGCCGGCATCGTCGTGGACTTCGAAGAAGTCCCGGATGCGAGCCAGGTGCATTTCCGCCAGTTTGCCGCGGAACTCGCCGCGTCTCTTCACTCCGCCAATCTCAAACTCATGATCGCGCTTCCCGCGCGCGACGACGATTACGACTACGAATTTTTCGGCAAGCAGTGCGACGCCATCATTCTGATGAACTACGACCAGCACTGGCTGACTTCCCCGCCAGGCCCCATCGCCGCGCAGGACTGGTTTGTCGAAAATCTCCGCCAGATTCGCGAAGTCGTGCCCGCGCAAAAAATCGTCGTGGGTATCGCGAACTACGCGTACGACTGGGGCGAGACGGAAAAGAAAGGCGTCTGGACCGGCGCCGAGTTCAGCATTCAGGAAGCCCTGCTGCACGCGTTCGAATCCGAAACCGACGTCGAGTTCGACGAAACCTCTCTAAACCCTCACTACTCCTATTCCGACGAAGGTAACCACATTCACAGGGTCTGGATGCTCGACGCCATCACCGCATACAACCAGCTTCGCGCCAGCGAACGTATCGGTGTGCAAGGCACCGCTCTTTGGCGCCTCGGTTCTTCGGACTCTTCCATCTGGCCGATCTGGGATGCCACTCGCCCCGATGACACCGCTCGTCAAAAAATTAAGGATATTCCTCCCGGTCCCGACCTGACCCTCGAAGGCAACGGCGACATCTGGCATTTTGCCGACGTCCCGAAGGCCGGCCGCCGAAGTTTTCTGTATGATGCGGATACCGACCTCTTCACCGACGAAACTTATGAAGAGTATCCGCTCTCGTACGACATCGACCAGATCGGCGGCTCCTCTCCCAAGAAACTCGTGCTTTCGTTCGACGACGGCCCCGACCCGCGTTGGACTCCGGCTATTCTCGATGTCCTTAAGAAAAAAAACGTCCCCGCGGTCTTTTTCGTTGTGGGCGAGGAAGCCAATCTCCACCCCGATATTCTGAAACGTGAATTCGCCGATGGCCACGAAATCGGCAATCACACCTTCACGCATCCGCAGTTCGATCAAATCTCCAAGACCGAACTCAAGTGGCAGTTGAATCTCACGCAGCGCTTCATCGAAAGCACTGTCGGCGCAAAGACGATCCTCTTCCGTCCGCCTTACGGCATCGACCATCAGCCCGAGTATGCCGAGGAAGTCGCCTTGCTTCCCACCGCGCAGGACATGGGCTATCTGATTATCGGCCAGCGTATCGATCCAGACGATTGGAGCAGCCCGGACGGGAAGAATCAGATGCCCGCGGCCAGCATTGTCCAAAATGTTTTGCGCCAGGTGGACAAGGGCAACATCATCCTGCTGCATGACGGCGGCGGCGAGCGCGCCCAGACCGTGGCCGCACTTCCGATGATCATCGACGCGCTTCGTGCCCGCGGCTATCAATTCGTCTCCGTCGGCGACTTGCTTGGAAAAACGCGCGCGGAAGTGATGCTGCCTCTCTCCCCGCAGGAACGTTTCGAAGCGCGCGCCGATGGTTTCATTTTCACGATCTTTCAATGGTTCCGGTTCACGATCGGCACGATTTTCATCGTCGGCATTGTCCTGGTCAGCGCCCGTGCCCTCGTCATCGGCATTCTGGCGCTCATCGAAAAACTGCGCCCAGACCACGCCGTCATGCCCGTGCCGGAGCCCGCCGTCACCGTGCTGATTCCCGCCCACAATGAAGAAAGCGTAGTCGTGCAAACCGTCACCTCGGTCCTTGCCTCTGACGTGCAATCTCTCCGCGTCATCGTCGTCAATGATGGCTCGACCGACAAAACCGGCCCGCTTCTCGACTCTTCCTTTGGCACCGACCCGCGGGTACGCATCCTTCATCAAGTGAATCGCGGCAAAGCCGCCTCGCTTCACCGCGCTCTCGGCGAAGCCTCGACCGACATCGTCGTCACCATCGACGCCGACACGGAAATCGAGCCGGACGCCATTCGCAAACTGCTGCGCCACTTTTCCGATCCAAAGGTCGGCGCCGTCGCGGGCAACGTCAAAGTCGGCAACCGCTCGCGCTGGCTCACGCGCTGGCAAGCGCTCGAATACATCACCAGCCAGAACATGGAGAAGCGCGCCTTCGACCTTCTGAATTGCATCACGGTCGTTCCCGGAGCGCTCGGTGCATGGCGTAAATCGGCCATCGAAGCCGCTGGCGGGATCACCGCCGATACCGTGGCTGAAGATGCCGACCTGACCATCGGCATTCGCCGCCTCGGCTGGCGCATCAGCTACGACGAAGAAGCCATCGCCTGGACCGAAGCGCCGGAAACCGCTGGCGCCCTCATTCGCCAGCGCTTCCGCTGGACCTTCGGCACCCTGCAATCTTTCTGGAAACACAGCGACACGCTCTTCCGCCCCAAGTACGGCACGCTCGGCTGGATCGCGCTGCCGAATATCTTCGTCTTTCAATTGGTTCTGCCGCTGATCTCGCCGGTCATTGACTTGATGTTCTTCGGTTCCTTGGTGCTCTGGGGTCTCGCCCAATTCCGTGTTACAAAATTGCCGCAGCTCTGGACCGCCGCCGACGTCGAGAAATCCGTCCTCTTCTTTCTCGGCTTCCTGCTGATCGACGTCCTCACGTGTGCTCTCGCTTTTGCGCTCGAGAAAAAGGAAGATTGGACGCTGCTCGTCCCCGTCCTTCTCCAGCGTTTCTACTATCGCCAGCTCATGTATGTCGTGCTGTTCCGCTCCGTGAAGGAAGCCGTCAGCGGACGCCCTGTCGGCTGGCGCGGCGTGGAAAAAGAAGCCCCGCCGCCACGCTCCGTCGCGCCCGCTCTGCACAGTTAGCTCTGCTTACGCTCCGCGGTGCGAACCGTCAGAGCTTCTGGGGGAACTGCAAGTGTCTTCGCTTCTCACGCGCCGCACGTTTCTCAGTACTTCCGCTGTTGCCGGCGGAAGTCTACTCGTCGCATTTCACCTGCCTCGCTCCGGTGCTCGCGTACAAGCAGCTTCTTCCGCGGACAAGCCGTTTGCCCCCAACGCCTGGCTCGAAATCGCAGCTACTGGAGAAATCAAAATCTGGTGTGGCAGATCAGAAATTGGACAGGGTGTGCGCACGAATCTGCCGATGATCGTTGCGGAAGAACTCTGCTGCGACTGGAAAAGAGTCCAAATCGCGCAAGCCGATCTTGACCCCAAATACGGCGAGCAACTCACCGGCGGCAGCCTTAGCACGCGCACCTCTTACACGAATCTCCGCAAAGCGGGCGCTGCTGCACGCGAAATGCTGGTCTCTGCAGCCGCGGCCGAATGGCAAGTGGAACGATCCGAATGCCAGGCCGAAAATAGCACCGTGTCGCACCGGCGGACAAAACGCACCTTGAGCTACGGCCAGCTAGCAGTGCGCGCTTCCGCAATTCTTCCGCCTGCGGATCCCCCGCTTAAAAACCCCGCCGATTTCAAGCTGATCGGCAAACCTACGCGCCGCACCGACGCTCCTTTGAAAGTAACCGGCAGCGCCGTCTTCGGTCTCGATGTTCGCCTCCCAGGAATGCTCTTCGCTTCCGTCGAACGCAGCCCCGTCTATGGTGGCTCGCCGCGCAGTTTCAACGCCGAAGAGGTGAAATCGGCTCCGCACGTCCACGCCGTCTTCGAACTAAAGTCCGCGCATCTCACTCACCAATTCGGCGAAACCTCGGGACCCGGCAGCCGCAATTATTCCTGCGCGGGCGTGGCGATTGTCGCTGATTCCACCTGGGCCGCAATGCAAGCGCGCAAACTTCTCAAAGTCGAATGGAACGAACCACCGTCCTCCGCCGAATCCACCGCCAGCCTCCACGAAAAAATGCACGCTCTCGCGTCCGCGCCAGGAGCTGTGATCCGCAACGACGGCGACTTCGAAACAGCCCACACGCCCGCCGCCAAAAAAATCGAAGCCGTCTACGAACTTCCCTTCCTCGCCCACGCCACCATGGAGCCCGTCAATTGCACCGCGCATGTTCGTGGGGATTCCTGTGAGCTCTGGGCGCCGACGCAAATTCCCGCAGCGGCGGCGGCCTCGGTGGCCAGCGCGTTGGGCATCCCGCGCGAAAACATTAAAGTCCACGTCACGTTTATTGGCGGCGGCTTCGGCCGGCGCCTCATTCAGGATTACGCTGTGGAAGCCGCGCTCATCTCTCGCGATGCCGGCGCGCCCGTGCAGGTCGTCTGGTCGCGCGAGGACGACATCCGCCACGATTTCTATCGCCCCGCGGCCTGCCACATCTTGCAAGCCGGATTGGACTCGCGAGGCCAATTGATCTCCTGGCGCCATCGCGGCTCTTCACCCTCGATCGAAACCTTTTATAACGGCACCGGTATCTCCCCCAGCGCCGCCGCGCAGGTGGATTCGCTCGACTTTCCCGCGCTCTTTGTCCCCAATTTCCGCTTGGAATTCACCGTTGCGGAATCCGGCACACCGCTCGGCTACTGGCGCTCTGTCGACTCTTCCGGCAACCAGTTCGCGCTCTCAAGTTTCTTTGATGAAGCCGCTCATGCCGCCGGCTGCGACCCTCTGGAATTTCTTCTCGCGGCGCTTGGCCCTGCGCGGAAAATCCCTCTCAGAAACAATGAGACCTTCGACGTTGGCCGCCGCCGTACCGTCGTCGAGCTGGCCGCGGAAAAATCCGGCTGGCACAAACCGCTCGCTTCGGGCCGTGGGCGGGGCATCGCCGCTTCGTTCGGATGGGGCAGTTATGCTGCGCACGTTGCGGAAGTCACCTGCGACAGGAAGACCGGCGCTGTTCACGTCGATCGTATGGTCTGCGCCATCGATTGCGGCACTGCTATCAATCCGCTCGGCATAAAAGCCCAAATGGAAGGCGCCATCAATTTTGGCCTCGCACAAACCCTCAAAAGCGCCATCACCGTTGAGGCCGGGCGCGTCCAGCAGAGCAACTTCCACGACTACGAAGTGCTTCGCATGAATGACGCTCCTCTCATCGTCGAGGTTTACATCGTTCCTAGCGCGGAACCGCCCGGCGGCTGCGGCGAGCCGGGAGTTCCTTCCGTTGCGCCCGCGGTCGGCAACGCCATCTTCGCCGCTACCGGCAAAAGGGTGCGCCACCTGCCGATTCGCCCCGCCGATTTGCTGCAAGCATAACCGGCATCTTGTGTCGTGACCACCCTCCCTTCCACAGCGCGGTCAAGCTATCTTCAACTCATCACCTTCAATTCCTGAATCGCAGCTGCACACGTGTTGTAGACTCTCACTCGATGACTGCTCAAGATCGTTTTGCCACCTATCCCAGTTTGCGAGATCAGTTGGTTCTCATCACAGGCGGGGCAACCGGGATCGGCGCTTCTCTTGTCGAGCATTTTGCTGCGCAAGGTTCGCAAGTCGCATTCCTGGACGTAGATCATAAGAGCGGCGAAAAATTGGCCGCAGAGTTTTCCGGCGCATGCACTCACTCTCCCCTTTTTTTCCCTTGCGATTTGACGGACGTCGCTCAATTGCGCGCCGCCGTCTGCGAGATTGAGACGCGCCACGGGGCAGTCCGCATGCTGGTAAACAACGCGGGAAACGATACTCGCCATTCGATCGACGAAGTCACGCCAGAAGATTGGGATCGCACGATCGCCGTCAATCTCCGGCACCAATTCTTTGCGGTTCAGGCCGTGCTTCCCGCCATGAAAAAAGCCGGCCAGGGCTCGATCATCAACATGAGTTCGATTAGTTGGATCATTCCGTCCACTGGATTGCCCGTCTACGTCACGGCAAAAGCCGCGATCGTGGGGCTCACGCGCACCCTGGCGCATGAATTAGGGCCGTACAACATTCGCGTGAACTGCGTGCTTCCTGGCGCGATCCTCACGGAGCGTCAGAAACAGCTGTGGTTCACAGAAGAGTATCAAGCCGAGATTCTCCGCAACCAGGCCCTCAAGAAAATGATTTTGCCGGAAGAAGTCGCCAGGCTCGTGCTCTTCCTGGCTGCGGATGACAGCAGTGCCGTCACCAATCAAAGCTATGTGGTCGACGGCGGTTGGGTTTAAGGTTTTTTCGTCCTTCCAAAGCCTCTTCGCGATCCATCAAACTCCGATAATTTCGCCCGAGTCGTCCAAGTCGATCGAGGCGGCACGCGATACTTTTGGAAGGCCCGGCATCAGCATGATGTTGCCGGAAATGACCACGATGAATCCGGCTCCACCTGACAGCGACGCATCCGTTACCCGCAGGGTCCATCCGGTTGGCGCGCCGAAAATTTTCGGATCGTCCGTGAAGGAGTACTGCGTTTTCGCGATGCAAACCGGCAGCTTCGCGTAACCCCACTCCGAGAATTGCTGCAGCTTGGCCGTGGCTTGTTCGCTGAAACTGACCTCACCCGCTCCGTAAATGTTTCGCGCGACTTTCTGAATTTTCTCGACGATGGGCTCATCGAACTCGTAAACCGGCCGAACGTTTGGCGATGGATTCTTGTCGATCAGCTCCACAACTTTCTTCGCGAGTTCTTTTGCTCCCGGACCGCCTTTTGTAAATGCCTCGGAGAGCGCTGTCGGCGTGGCATGTTCTGCGCAGTAGGCGTCCAGTCGTTTTAAATCCGCATCCGTGTCATTTGGGAAACGATTGATCGCAGCGATGGTTGGAACTCCGAAATTCTTGAGGTTGTCGAGATGGCGCCCAAGATTCGGTAGCCCGCGCTCCAGATCACCCTCGCCCTGATTCTTGATGCTTTGCACCGTCGTGACAAGCACCGCCGCGGCGGGCGTGATTCCCGATTGTTGCGTCACGATATCGAAATACTTTTCGCCGCCGAGGTCCGCTGCAAAACCTGCTTCATTGACAACATAGTCGGCCAGCCGCAGCCCCATCTCTTGCGAGATCACGCTGCTCGTTCCGTGAGCGATATTGCCAAATGGGCCGGCGTGTACAAACGCCGGCGTGCCGTCGGCCGTTTGGACGAGATTCGGAAGCAACGCGTCCGCGAGCAGCGCCATCATGCCGCCTGTCGCCTGAAGTTCCTTCGCACGCACCGGCCTGCCGTCGCGCGTTGCGCCAATCACAATCGCGTCCAGCCTGTGCCGCAGATCCTTCAAATCCTTCGCGAGCGCCACAATCGCCATGATTTCCGAAGCGGCCGTGATCACAAAACCCGTTCTGCGGCCGCCGCCGTCTTTCTTGCTGTCCAGCGAAACGGCGATGCGCCGCAACGCGCGGTCGTTCATGTCCATCGTGCGCGGCCACGTGATTCGCTCAGGATCGAGATGCAAATCGTTGCCGTGGAAAAGATGTGCGTCGATCAGCGCGGCCAGAAGATTGTGCGCGGAAGAAATCGCGTGAAAGTCACCATGAAAATGCAGATTGATTTTGGCGCTTGGCTCGATCTGCGAGAGGCCGCCGCCGGCCGCTCCGCCCTTCATGCCAAATACCGGCCCCAGCGAAGGCTCGCGCGAAGTGATGACCACTTTTTTGCCAATCAGCGCGAGGCCCTGCGTCAGGCCGATCGCAGTGACCGTCTTGCCTTCTCCGGAAACGGTCGGCGTTGTCGCCGTTACCAGAATTAACTTGCCGCGCCGCTTAAATGCGGGATCAGCGAGGAGTTCCAGCCGGATTTTCGCGCCGTACGCGCCGATTTGATCTACGTATTTTTCGGGAATTTCCAGTTTTCGAGCGACTGCCTGAATGGGAAGAAGTGTTTTTTTCATTTGAGATGGAGAGTCGAAATCAGAAGATTGGCGTCCAAATAAAAGAGTAACATACCGGCCCAAGCCGTGCCGCGTCTCGAATAGGTACCCATTCATGGCCGGCCAGTTGGTGAGCGGGATCAGCCGGGAACAGGCCAGTAGACGATATTGGGTGCGCGACTTACAAGTGGAGTTTAAGCCGCCCTGCGTTCCTCCCAGTAATCTTCAAACTCACCATTCAGATGGCAGCAACGGAGGGCCAGAATCGCGTTGGCTCCTCGAACGGTCCAGAACATTCCTGACCTCTTGAGACGGAAAGCGACCACCGTCTTGCATCCGGCTTCAATGACGCCCGAACCAACAAATAAGTGTTGGCCTCGAAACTTGGGGTAACGCATGCGCTCTGCATTCCCTTCAAAATAGTCTGCCTCGGTGCGAATCTTCTCCGCTACTTCGGGGTTATCGGATTCGATCGAGCGGAGTGCAGCAACCAGCTTTTCGATTTTCCCGCGATCTAGCAGGCGCTTCTGGTGGATCTTCATCCAGGCTTTTTGTTTCCCTTCGTCATTCGGGTACAGCTTGCGCGCGACCTCCCAAAGATGCTGGCGGGCATGGTAGAGATCGACAATCTGAATGGCGTCGGAAAAATGTAGGGCCACAAGATTCCAAATCCATTCGGCGCCGTCGCCGATCACGACCTTCTTGCGTGCGCGGCTCCAGCCGCGTCCCCAGGCTTCCGCATAGATTCGACGACCAAACGCTTCCGCACTCTCGATGGCTCCGGTATATGTGGTGGAATCGGGATCGCGGATGGGATAGCCTTCCTTATCCCACGTCGTCTGGGTGAAGACGCATCCCAGTTTGACTTCCCGAGTATGGGCGGGCTGGCCTTCCGTCTTGCCCTGCCGACCGACCGTCTCTTTCTTCACCACCGGAACTCCCGTTCCATCCATCTGCACGTACAGGAAAGGAATCGGCTTGCCGACAACCACGGGCAGTTCCAACTGCAGGGCTTTCTGAATCTCGGCTTGTTCACGCTGAGCGATATCGGCTCCGATGGCCTCCGCCGTACGCTCTACGGATTTGGTGGTCACTTCCAAGCCAGCCAGAACTTTCAGCTGTTCGCGGCCGTGATCGAAGGGTGCCTCCTGGCCCACCACCGCCTGCATGCGGCGTACGCCGGGAGAGAATTCCGTATTCTCGATATCCAGTTCGATATCCACCGGAAATTGGCCGACGCCGCAGTGTGCGCATAAATAGTATGGACGTAAAACCTCTGCAGGGCCCACAGCGGTCAGCACGGGCTTGCTGCGCTGCTCGCGGTAGTGGGCTTGTTGGCCGCAAGGGCAAGCCAGCGTTCGCCCTTCCTCGCTCGGGGCTGGGAATTGGAGCAGTTGGCTCAACGCCGCGGCACCCGCCCGGTGTAGAGCCGAGCGCATGGCCATCTCGGTCGCTTCCAGATCGAGGCGCCCCGTGTTGCGCCGATCCTGGAACACCACCCGCAAGAACTGGTCTACTTCGCGCGTGATCTCTTGCCGGATCGCTTCGACCGTTTTTTTTTCAGCTCCGTTTCGGGCTGCTCCTCGAGAGGCCGCAAACGGCAGATCTCCGCGTTGGTTCCCAGAAACTCACGAGTGAGCTGCTGGAATTTCCGGAACTCCTGCACTTCTCGCTCGGCTTTCTGGATCGCTGCCGGGGTGGACAAGGCTTCCGAGCTGGTCTTACCATCGACCTTATAGGTGAGCCGGAAATTGGGGCCGTGACCCGGCTGACCAGGTTGATGGCAGTGACACTCTGGTTTACCGCACCGACCCGAGGTGGCGGTAATGCTGCCAGGGCGAAGGTCGCCGAGTTCTGCGATGCGCTGAGCAAGCACTTCACGTCGCTGTTCTAAATCAGAAAGGGATGGGGGCATATGGTGGTCCTCCTGTTCCGAGCGTATCTTATACGCAAGGAAATAACCACCCAAAAAGGATATTAGCTCCTTCTCCCTTTAAAAGTCGCGCGCCCGACGATATTTCGCAGATTTTCAATCACTCCCCGGTTGTTGTAGGATATCCATCTGCTTTAGGAGGACCCCATGGCCATCACTTTTACGCTGAACGGAAAAGCGCAGACGGTGGACGTCAGCCCCGACATGCCGCTGCTCTGGGTATTGCGCGATACCCTGAATATGACGGGCACGAAATTTGGGTGCGGAATGGCTCTCTGCGGGGCGTGTACGGTGCACATTAACGGCGAAGCGACGCGTTCCTGCATCACGCCGATCTCGAGCGTCAGCGGAAAGAAAATCACCACCATTGAAGGTTTGTCCGCCGATGGCAGCCATCCCGTGCAAAAGGCCTGGATCGAAGAAGATGTTCCGCAGTGCGGCTATTGCCAGTCCGGACAGATCATGTCTGCCGTGGCGCTGCTTGCAAAAAAACCAAAACCCACCGACGCGGAAATCGATGACGCCATGAGCGGCAACATTTGCCGGTGCGGTACCTACCAGCGCATCCGCAAGGCCATCCACCGCGCCGCAGGCTCGCCTGCCGAAAAGGCGTAAGCCGCGTCTAAAAGGCTTGTCCAGCAGTCTCGCCAAAATCCGCAGCAGGAGTAAGATTATGCCGACTCCACTCTCCCCAGAACCGCAAACTCTGGATCGCAGGGCTTTCCTTAAAACCGGCGCCGCAGGCGGTGTCGCATTGCTGATCGGCTTTCATATTCCTGCCCGCGCGTCCGATCCCGCGCAGGAGCAGGAGAAGCCGCCGATTAATCCGCTGAACGCCTGGGTGAAGATTACTCCGGACAATCACGTCACGCTGATTCTGGCGAAGTCCGAAATGGGCCAGGGCATCATGACCGCGCTGCCGATGATCCTTGCGGAAGAGCTGTGCCTCGATTGGAAGCAAGTGACCATCGAGCAGGCGCCGACAAATCCGAAAATTTATGATCACGGCACCGGCGGGAGCGGCAGCGTGGGCGGGTCTTGGTTGCCACTGCGGCAGGCAGGCGCTGCTGCGCGGGAAATGCTGATTGCTGCGGCGGCGAAAAAGTGGGAAGTCGGGACGGACACTTGCAAGGCGCAGAATGGTTATGTCGTGCACGGCCATCCCGAACGCTCGTACAGTTACGGCCAGCTTGTCGCCGACGCGGCGCTGCTGCCGATTCCTAATTTTAAAGAAGTACCGCTCAAGAATTCGCGCGACTTCACAATTCTTGGGCGCGAGACGCATCGCGTAGATGGGGCTGCCAAAGCCACCGGCACGGCGATGTACGGGATTGATGCGCGGCCCGCTGGATTACAGTATGCAGTGATTGCGCGTTGCCCTGTTTTTTACGGGAAGGTCGCTTCGTTCGACGCCACGAAAGCGAAAGCTGTGCCGGGAGTTCGCGATGTCTTCCAGATTGAAACGAGCGGAAGAGGCGCATCGACGACTGGAGGCGTTGCCGTTGTTGCGGAGAATTCGTGGGCGGCGATGCAGGGAAGAAAAGCACTTGAAGTGAAATGGGAGGAAGGTGCGGCGGCAAGCGAATCCAGCGAAGAGCTACGCAAGCAGTTCGTTGCTAACGCGGCCAAACCGGGCGGCGTGATAAGGAATGAAGGCGATGCGGATGCTGCGCTGGCAGCTGCCTCGAACAAAGTCGAAGCCGTTTACGAACTGCCCTTTGCTGCGCACGTCTGCATGGAGCCGATGAACTGCACGGTGCACATTCAGTCGGATGGCGCGGAAGCGTGGGTGCCGACGCAAGCGCCGCAGTGGGCGCAAGGTGTGATTGCAGAAGCCGCGAAGCTGCCGCCAGAAAAAGTAATCGTGCATACCACGCAGATGGGCGGCGGTTTCGGTCGCCGCTATCAGGCGGACTTCGTGATGGAAGCGGCGCAAGTGGCAAAGAAAACGGGCAAACCGGTGATGGTGGTATGGACGCGCGAAGACGACATGCACCATGACTTCTACCGGCCGGCGTCGTATCACAAGTGCCAGGGCGCAGTGGACGCGGCGGGCAATCTCGCGGCGTGGAAACATTTCCAAACGTCGACGTCGATCGCGGCGAAGTGGAGCCCAAAGGGAGAAGAAGACAACGGGCAAGGCGAATTCGGGACGGGCGCAACCGTTCCGTACAAGTCGCCGAACCTTCGCATCGAGTACACGCTGGCGCATTCGAGCGCGCCGCGCGCTTGGTGGCGTTCGGTGGAGCATTCGAGCAGCGGTTTTGTGGTGGAAAGTTTTGTGGACGAGCTTGCGGCAGCTGCGGGGCAGGATGCGCTCGAGTTTCGGCTGAAATTACTAGGCGATCCGCGCAAGCTACCGCAGTTTGGCCAAGGCCCAGACGCGCCGCCTTTGGATACGGCTCGGCTGAAAGCGGTCTTGAAGCTTGCGGCGGAGAAAGCTGGATGGGGCAAACCGCTGCCCGATGGCGAAGGTCGCGGGATAGCGGGATTTTTTTCGTTTGATACGTATACGGCGGCGGTTGCGGAAGTTTCTGTAAAGCCGCGCGAATTGAAAGTGAAGCGCCTCGTTTGCACTGTGGATTGCGGACGTGTGGTGAATCCGAATGGCGTGCGTGCGCAGGTCGAGAGTGCGGCGATTTATGCGCTTACGGCTACGCTCAAGGATGCCATCACCGTCGAGCACGGGCGGATCGTGCAGTCCAATTTCAACGACTACCAGATGATTCGCATGAAAGAAGCGCCGCGGATCGAAGTGCACCTTGTGGCGAGCGAAGAGAAGCCCACCGGTATCGGTGAACCGACGGTTCCCGTGATTGCTCCGGCGGTGTGCAATGCGATTTGTAATGCTACGCGCAATCGGAAGCAAGATGTGCGCATCCGGCGGCTGCCGATTCGGGCGGAAGATTTGGCGTGAAAAGGCAGTGCGTAGTGAATAGGGAGTAGTGAGTAGCGCAGAGGGCGGGGCAAGCCCCCGCCCATACAGGTTCAGAGATGGCGAGGAATCAAACGGAGTTTGGTTAACAATAAGCGGGTACCCTCCCCCTATTTTTTCGGAAGTGTTCATTCCAGGATGCTTAAAACCGATTGTTTTTATAGGTTTACGGAAGTGTTCATTCTAAACGACTTAGGATGCAAAAATTGCTGCAAAATAGGGCAATTTTATAAGTGTTCATTCCACGGGGCTTAGGGCTTCGCACGGTTGCGACGGGCCCCCGGGGCACAAAAGAAAAAAGCGGCCTGATGGCCGCTGCGCTTAGTCCCGCACTTTTACTTGAGATCAATGATAGCACATATTACTAAAATGTCAATAAAAGGTGCAGAGGGCTGCGTCAGTCAGGAACAGAAGCGGGATTTGCCACCAGTGGCTGGTCATAAAGCGCCATTTCTTCGGGGGTTGGGGCTTGGAACGCGCCGAGCCATCGAGTCACAGTTTCGCGTTCGATAGGAGGCTTCTCCAGGCCCCGGCGTTGAATCCTGTCGAAGAGGACATCCGCGGGTGCGCTTAGGTAATGCAACTCGACGGCAGCGCCAAGGGCGCGGGCTCCGAGGCGCAAGGCATCACGTTCGGATCGTCCCCAGGTACCCCATTCGATGATTACGACGAGGCCGAGCGCGAGCAGTTGCTGAGCGAGTTTCCACTGAAGAGCCTCGATCCGGCCGCGCTTTTCTTCGTCCCAGAGATTAATGGAAAGAGCGTCCATCCAATCATCCGGCGAGAAGCGAATGGCGCCGAGGCTGTTTTCGAGCGCCTTGGCAAGAGTGGTTTTGCCTGAACCGGGCAGGCCGCAGACGATGATTAGTCTCGATTCTTTGGCTTTCCTTTCCATGTCTCTTAAGGGAGGTGATAGGCGAGATTGTCGAAGCGGAGGAGCGCGGCGTTGGAGAGGTCGAAGGAGACTTGGGAGCTGGGGTCGCGCCAGGCGGTACGGAGGCGGCGGATTTCTTTGGGCTTGATGGTGAAGGAGAATTCGCGGAGTTCGGGGGAACGGATGGTGAGGGTGGCGTCCGTGTCGCCGTCATTGTAGACGTCGATTCCGGCGAAGATGTGAGGCGAGGCGAATTGAAAATCGGCGTGGTGGGAGGCCGGATCCGCGACTACCAGCGTGAAGGTGCCGAACTTTCCGTACGGCGTGCCAATGTGCCATTCGCCTGTGCCCCAATCGATGAGGCCGGAGGGATACTGGCCTACGAGGGGCGTTCTGGCGGGAAGATGGGGATCGTCGAAGGTGATGTAGGAGGGCGGGACAAGATCGCTCTCACCTTGAATGTCGATGTCGCGGGAAGTGGTGTGGCGGAGGTAGAGGGTGTGAGTGGCGTCGTCGAAAGTGAAGCCCTCTTGATCGAGGTCTTTTCGGCGGGCGATGGGTTTTCCGCCGACGTTTACGGAGTCAGGAACAAAATTGAGGCGCAAGACATCGGTGGAGTCGGGATCAAACGTGGAATAGGTGACGGAGCCGGCGCCGTAGGCGATTCTTGTGACGGCAGAGAGCGAGCCGAGCAAGTGCGATTCGTCGGCGGGCGCCCATTCGGGAACGGCCCAGAAGGCGTCCATCACACGGCGGGGGCCATCGGAGAATTCGTCGGTGAACCACCACTGCGTGCTGTAGGGAGCGTGAGCGGCGGCGGGAAGGCCCTGGAAATACGTGACCCAATTATAAGTGCGGTAAGCCGCTTCCTTGTAGGCGGCGTCGCCCGTTTTCGCGTAGTAGAGGGCTTCGACGGCGGCAAGGCGGGCGCTGTGGCTATCGCAGCATTGATTCGGGAGATTGCAGCAGAATTCCTTGCCGTTGCCTTGCTCGGTGGTGACGGTGGCGCCGTGGACAATGTATTTGGGCCACTTCGGAGTGGTCTTCACCCATTCGATTAATTTTCGCGTATGTTCGCGCCATTCGGGATCTTTTTCGGGATGCAGTAACACGTAGCGTCCGAGTTCGAGGGGAATGACGTTGTTCATGTTTCCCATGCTGGCTTGCACATCCTCGAAGTAGCCGACCCACACGTTATTTTGCATGGGGTATTTCATGAGCCAGACCCAGGCGCCTTCACGCACTTTTTTGTAGGAAGCAGTGTCGCCCTGATTGATGCGGATCAGTTCGTCGAGAAGCATGATGGGCTCAACGACGTTGGCGGAGTACGGGAACATTCCTTTGCCGCCTTCGAGGCTGCCGTCGCGGGCAAAGCAGCGGTAGGGCCAGGGGGAATGGAGTTCATCGCCGGGTTTGAAATTCTTGGTGAGGGCTTCGGCGCAGCGGATGGCGGCGCGGAGATATTTCGTGTTGCCGGTCATTTCATAGAGGCGGAGATAGGCGTAGCCGTCTTCGCCGACGACGTGAGGCTCGACGTAGTCTTCACCGTGATTGCTCCAGCCGGTGTAGCGGCGGCTTCCGGGATTGGCAGAGGGATAGGGCACCTGCGCCCAGGTGTAGCCTTCGGGCGTGAGACCGTTTTCGAGTTCGTAGTCGACGAAATTCTGGAGGAATTCTAGAGTGCGTGGGTCGCCGGTGTAGGGATAGAGGCGTTCGACAAAGCCCTGCATCATGGCGCGCAAATAGCCGGTGGAATTCACCCAATGCCAGTCGGGCGCTAGTTCGAAAGTGGTGCGATCAAAATCGAAGCAGCAGAAGTAGTAGGGGAGGCGCTGGCGATTGTATTGATCCCAGACGATGGTCCATTGGGAGAGGAAATAGGCGGAGTAGGAGTAGCCGGTGTTGTTGGGCATGGGCCAGGGAAGGAGCTTGCCTTGGGGATCGAGTTCGACGGGGCGGCCGGCGATGGAAGATTCGTTGACGGTGGAGGTGACGGGAAAAGACTGCTGGCCAGCAACAAGGGTGGCGCTCATGAAGAACGCAAACAGAAGCTTTACCGATGCAGCGGATCGAGTCATATCACTCCGGTAGAACGATTGTCTGCCAATTTAAGTTAGGAGCGGGGGAATTATCTGGAATCGGCGAAGGCGACGTAAGCACCAAGGCCAATCATGCCGAGACCGGAAGCGACACGCTGACGGCGCCGGAAGGTAGCGCTGTTTTTCAGTTTGCGCTCGATCGGAATGGCAAGCACAACGACGACAAGATCGGCGAGGGTGTTCAGAGAGACGGAGAGAACGCCGAGAACGACAAATTGAAAAAAGATGTGCCCGCGATCGGGCGCGATAAATTGCGGAATGAAGGACAAGAAGAAGAGCGCGGTCTTGGGATTGAGAACCTCGGTGAAGATGCCTTGGCGAAAGGCGTTTTGCTGGGGCGCTGAGGATGCGGCGGTAATTTCCACATTTCGGCTGCGGATCATGCGGATGCCCAGCCAAACGAGATAGGCGGCGCCGGCGTATTTGACGGTGTGGAAGGCAACGGCTGAAGCCGCGAGGATTGCGGAGACACCGAGGGCGGCAGCAAAAACGTGAAAGAGGCCGCCGACAAAAGTTCCTACGGAAGAGTGAACACCTTCGCGGCGACCGTCGGCCAAGCTGCGAGCAAGCACATAAACAATACCGGGACCGGGAGTCACAGCCAGAAGGACAGCGGCAGCGAGAAAAATGAAAAAACGGTGAGCGTCAAACATAAACGGATTGTATGGAATCGCGCACGGACCGTCAACGCCGCGCGGGACAGGGGAAATCGCAGGCGGGCATGCAGACTTTGGACTAGAATTCAGACTGCGGAACAAGTCAATTTAGATTGATTGGGCACAAAGTTTCTGCGATGGAAAGTGTGCCTGGGAAACTGAGCGGGATGGAGATTGACGATGGCGGACGACCTGTCCAAGTACCATAAACCGATTAGCGGGTTGTTTGCGCGGGTGGGCGCGGCGGAGGAGTGGGAGAAGTACCGGCTGACCGAGGAGCAGGTGGAGTTGTTTCGGGAGAATGGATATTTGGCGGGGGTGCGGATTTTTACGGATAAGCAGGTGGAAGCGTTGCGCGGGGAGCTGGAACACTTGATGAATCCGGCGCATGAGGGGCGGGAACTTTTTCACGAGTATCATTCAAACGAGTCGACGGATCCGAACCGGGTGGTGTTTCATGCGCTGGGGGCGTGGCGCGTGATGCCGGGTTTTCATGATTTGCTGTGGAATCCGGCGTTTCTGGTACCGGCATCGCAACTGCTGGGAGGAGCGGTGCGATTTTGGCACGACCAGCTTTTCTGCAAGCCGGCGCGGCATGGGGGAGTGGTGGCGTGGCACCAGGATTATTCGTACTGGACGAGGACGACGCCATTGGCGCATTTGACGTGCTGGATCGGGCTGGACGATTCGACGCGGGAGAACGGCTGTTTGAATTATGTGCCGGGGAGCCACTTGTGGCCGGATTTGCCGAAGCCGGTGCTGACAGGAGAGATGGACGGAATTCGCAGCAGCTTGCCGGAGGAGTTGAAAGAGAAATTTAAGCCTGTCGCGGTGGAATTGAAAAAGGGTGAGAGCGCGTTTCATCATGCGCGGACGATGCATGGGTCGGGTGCGAACGATACGCCGAAGCCGCGGCGGGCGACGGTGATCAATGTGTTTCGGGACGGCGTGATGTCGAATGCGGATGAGCCGCTGCTTGCGGGAGTCCCGGTGATTCCGCGCGGGGAGAAGATGGGAGGGCGGTTCTTTCCGCTGTTGTTTGAACCGGAGACCGCGTCGAGATAATTGAGCAAAACCAGATTGATTCAGAAAAGGCATAAACCGAAGAGAGATTTCTCTCTTCGCAGGCCGACCACTTTGCAGGAGCAAAGTGGAAAGAAAGGCGTCGGCCTGCTCCGTTCGAAATGACCGTGGTTTGCTGTTGACAAGGCTCTAGTTCGCGGCTGTTGACTCTTTCTGTGTTCTTGACGACTATAAGCTGCAAATTGACCTATCATTGGCGCTCGCAGGAGAGCGCTTCTCTATGGAAGAACAACTAAGCCTGGAATTTTTGCGCGTGGTGGAGAACGGCGCGGTGGCGGCAGCGCGGACGATGGGGTTCGGCGACCGTCACAAGGCCGACGAAGTCGCCGTGGAAGCGATGCGGAAGACGATGGATGCCGTGCCGATGGACGGGACAATCGTGATTGGCGAGGGCGAACGCGACGAAGCGCCGATGTTGTACATCGGCGAAAAGGTTGGGCTGGCGACGCATGCGCCCAAGGCGCTTTTTCCGGAAGTGGATATTGCCGTCGATCCGCTGGAAGGGACGAATCTGTGCGCGACGGGAGCGCCCAATTCGATTGCGGTGCTGGCGGCGAGCGAACGCGGCGGATTGCTGCACGCGCCGGATTTGTACATGGAAAAAATCGTGGTGGGGCCGTCGTGCAAAGGCGCGGTGGAGCTGGATGCGCCGGTTGCGGATAATTTGAAGTCGATCGCCAAGAGGCTGGACCGCGACGTGGAAGACCTTGTGGTGATCGTGCTGGACCGGCCGAGGCACGAAAAACTGATCGAAGAGATTCGCAGAGCGGGGGCGCGGATTCGCTTGATCGGCGACGGGGATTTGTCGGCGGGCATTTCGGCGGCGGTGGTGGGGACGGGGGTGCATGCGGTGATGGGGACCGGAGGGGCGCCGGAAGGCGTGTTGACGGCAGCGGCGCTGCGTTGCTTGAACGGACAGATCCTGGCGCGGCTGGTGATCGGGAAGCCGGAAGATCAGATACGGCTCGAAAAAATGGGCGTGAAGGATACGAAGCGGATTTACGACACGGAGGATCTGGCGCCGGGCAAGAAAATGATTTTTGCGTGTACGGGCGTAACGGACGGCAACATTTTGAAAGGCGTGCGATTTTTTGGAGAAGGCGTGCGGACTTCCTCGATGATCCTGACATTGGATGACCGGCAAGTGCGGTTTGTGGATTCGGTGCATCTGGATAAGCGGCCTGACGTTAAGGTGCGGTTCAACTAGCAAGACTCGACCTGCCCTCGAAAAAAGCAAGCCTGAACGCAGGAACAGGAACGCTTAGAGCACATCTGGGCCGGTTTTCTGCTGGTTCTGGGCGTACCTCTGCCAGACTGAATGTTGGGCGAATTGTGCCCGCTTGGGAGAGATAGGTTATGGCAGAGGGTTCTACATCGGGCAATTCGTCTTCGTCCAAGTCGCTGATGTGGATGATGATCGGCCTGTTTACGGGCCTAGCCGTGCTGTTGGCGGGAGGCTTGTTTTTGGCGAGCCGCGTGGTGCGTTCGATGGGGCTTTCGGCGGCTAGCGCCAAGGATACGGTGCGAACTCCGGGCGGAAGCTTCCGCTTGGAAAAAGAAACCGAGGTCGGGCCGGGATTGCCGGTCTATCCGCGGTCTTCGCTGGTGGTGCCGGACGACGACGCGGCCGCAGCAGCGATCAAGCAAGCGCAAAATGGTATTCAGACATCCACTTACCACACGACGGACACGCGGGATTTTGTGGATGAGTGGTACAGCAAACATTTGAGTCCGGAGTTCACGCGGCGAGACGCGGGGGACAAACCGGCGCCGGCGATTTTTGGCGACGCGCGGGTTTCGGAAAGCGACCTCGCTTTTGTGGCGGAGCGCGAGCAGATGGTTCGCATAGTGGCGCTTTCGCTCGATTCCGGCGGTACAAAAATTTCGCTCATTCGGTTCAGCAAGTCCTCGCCTGCATCGGCGCAAGCGCCGGCTGCAGTTCAATAACACTCTATCTGCCAAGCATACGCCGAGGTTCAGCATGTTGAGCCTCGGCGATTTTTTTGGTGATGCTATTGGTGGAGCTTATTACTGATTTTTTGTAAGGGCGAGGAAGACGCCGTCATCAACAGCCACAGAGCGTGTGAATAGGGTTGCCGTGCCGCCGCCTGCAAGCGCAATGTGATTGGCGCTTCCACTGAGGGCTGGGCCCGCCGGCTTGTTCGTTCCGAAGCCCGAGCCGTCGCCGGGTTGCAGAGAGATGCGCGTCGTCTTTGGCGTGCAATTAGCCGCGCCGAGACAAGTGTCTCGAACAAAAACCTGGCGGTAGCCGCTGTTGATCGCGCTCGTAGCGGACTTGGCGGTTGCATTCGTCGCATCGGATGCCTGACTTTGCGTCACGGCGAGGAACGCAACAAATCGCCCGGAAGCGCTAACGGAGGGCAAGAGGCTTTCCGTCCCAACCAAGCTTCCGCTCGGATCTGTTGATATGAGTTGAGTTGCAGGCGTGCAGGAGCTGCTTACGCCGAAGCAGGTGTCGCGAAGATAGATTTGCCGGCCGGTTCCCGTTGCGGAAACCAAGTTCGCCGCGGCAGAACTAAACGCGACGTAACGGCCATCGGAGCTCATGGAAGGCGAATGGCTGTCGTCACTCGCGGCGGTGCCATCGAGCGCAGAAGAAACGAGAATGGTGCGCGGCTGGCAGGAGGCGTCCGCTCCCTGACAAGTGTCGCGGGCGAAGATCTGGGAGTGGCCGTTCTGCGAAGCAGCGTATGCCACGTAGCGGCCGTCCAGACTGACGGCAGGTGTTTCTTCCGCGACCATTGCAGCATTCGCCGTAGCGGCGTTACCTCCCGGGCCGGTGATTGTGAACGGCATTCCGTTGCTGGAGCCGCCCCCGCCAAAACCGGCGCAATTGACCTCGCAAGGAGGAGAGGGAAGCGATGGAGCCGGGGGATTGAAGACGGTTACCGTCGCTGTAGCCGCCGTGGCCAATAAAGTGGCGGAGACAGTCGCCTGGATTTGTGTCGCAGTTATGTTCGTTACCGAAAGATTCGTTTGCGTCGTAGTGTTCCAGCGGACTTGCGAGCCGCCCGAAGCGTCTGAGGTTAGAAGAAAGTTTGTGCCGACGATGGTCAGGGTTAGGGCTGCGCTTCCTGCTGCGGCCGTGTTGGGAGTAACGCTAGTCACCGTGGGGATGGGATTGGGAGGAGGATAGACTTCAAAAGCCAGAGGATTGGAAAGCCCGTTTGTACCCGTGCCGGAATGCGGCTGGACGGTTTGGACGAAGTGAGTGCCCGCCTTGGCGGTCAGCGCCGCAGGGACCACTGCGGTCACCGAAACCACTGTTCCCGTGTCATTCGAGGGGGCGCACACGCCCGCCGCAGTGGTGGTAACAATGCATGTTTTGAGTTTCTGCTGATCCCAAGTCACGGTGGTCTGAACCACAAAGGCGCTGTTTCCTGCAGCAGCTGTCAAGCTGATCGTCAGATCCGGCCCGCCGGCAGTTACGTTGCCAGGTGAAATAAACGACAAGAATACGCCGGTGTTACTTTGAAAGGTGTTGCCGTAATCGTTGCAACCAGTTGCAGCGCAAATGGCCGCAAAAACGACAGCTGTGGCTCTCCAAAACCGCATTATCGAGACTCCTTCATCGTCAATGGTTACCCCGAGTCGATCAGGTGCAACCGGACTGGTCAAACGGCGGGGAACCCCCGGTGCCAGTATGCTTTTCGGGTGAGATGCGCAAATCGCGCGGCGCGTTGACCCCAGACTGACTGGGGCTACGCAAATCTTGTCCGGCTCGTGTGGCGCTTATCTAGCCACATGCCCTGTGTTGACGAGCCCGGTCAACTCTACATCATTACCATTGTCCTTGAACAAAGGTCAATGCGCAATCCTTGCCGCTGACTGGGCACCAGTTCGCCCGGAAGCCTCCCATTTTCAGTGGGTCGCGGAAGAATCGGCAACGCCTTGAGCGGCTAGTGAGGCGCGCACGAGTTCGTGAATACGAACGCGGCATTCGCCATTCTGAACCGGTAGGACCGCGGCGGCACGGTAGCAGGCCAGCGCCTGCTCCTTGCGGCCTAATTTGGCGTAGAGATCACCCCGCGCCAGCTGGAAAAGTGGATTGGAGGGGTACTTCTCCACCAACGGACCGATGATGGCCAAGGCTCTTTCGTATTGTTGGTCATAACGGTGCAGGTCCAGCGCGAGGTAAAAGCGCGCAGCCGGTGGGGTGAGCAGACCTTGGGCGATGTCATGTTCGAGTTGCCGGATGCCCTCTTGTTTGTTGCCGCCGGGGATGCCCATGAAGAAGCCCAGCAATTTCGCGATGGCGCTGAGCGTGTCCGCATAATAATTGTAGAGACCCAGGCCAAACTCGGCGTCCACTAGTTCCGGGTTGAGCTGAATGGCGCGGAGAAAATGTTCGCGGGCGTGGACTCCGGCGCGTGCGGTGGCGCGATTCTCTCCGCGAAGACCGTACAGGCGAGCGGTGAACGCATCCCCCATACCCGCATAGAATTGCATTTCGGCGGTTTCATGATTCTTTAGTCCTGCAAGGGCAATCGAGGAAGCCTTTGCCGCCAGATCGAGGTAATGCTGATCGATGGCGAGTTTGGGCCGGTGTCGCGCATCGGTCATGCCGTACTTGAATTCTGCCGACGTGCAAAAAATCTTCCACCACAGGGCTTCGGCTTCCAGCAAATAACCAAGGGGATGCCCGGGCTGTTCGTTCTGCAGGCGTTTGGCGTCTGCAATGGCTTCCTCCGTGTCGAAGGAATAGATTTTGTCGAGCGTGGCGGCGGTTCCGGGTGGCAAAGGCAGCTTCTCTGCATGCGCATGGGCGGCGAAAAAGGTTGCCGGCAACGCAAGAGCGCACAGCATTGCGCAGAGCATCGCGCAAAGCCGTACGGCGCTCGTTCCATGAGCAAAAAGACGCTCGAAGCGTCCGATGGATGAAACTGAGGCGAAGGATTGATCCGTCATCGAAGCGCGGATTCGCTCCGCGCTCGACGAGTTTAAGCCGTCCGGGGATGGTTGCAAAATGAAATGGGTGTGGCCGCCAAGAGAATCCTGGAACTGGTTGGACAAATGCGCGTTAGCCGCAACGCGGTGCATTTGCTATTCTCGGCGGCGTGCTGACAGACAACGACAAAGTTACTACTGGCGCGACCGAGGGTATTGCGGCTGAGCAACCCTCGGGTCTGGAGCGCGGCCTGGGGTTGAAAGAGGCCGTCGCACTCAACATGATCGAGATTGTGGGCATCGGCCCATTCGTCGTTACGTCGCTGGTCATCAAAGCCATGGGCGGGCCGCAGGCCCTGATCGCGTGGATCGCGGGAGCCGCGCTGGCAACGCTCGATGCGTTTGTGTGGTCGGAGCTTGGTGCGGCAATGCCGCGGGCCGGGGGAACGTACGTATTTCTGCGCGAAGCCTACGGACCGGGACGCTGGGGCCGCTTGATGTCTTTTCTCTTCGTATGGCAGACGTTTGTGCAGGCTCCGCTTTCGATCGCGTCCGCCTCGATTGGTTTTGCGCGTTACGCGGGATATCTTCATCCGCTATCAACGATAGAGGCTAAAGCAGTCTCCGGTGGCTTGGTCCTTTTTCTCATTGTTCTGCTTTACCGCCGTATTACTACCATTGGGAAGATTTCCGTTCTGCTATGGGCCGGAGTGATCGCGACGCTACTCTGGCTGATATGGGGAGGAGCGAGCCATTTCAATGCAAAAATGGCATTCGATTTCCCTCCTGGCGCGTTTTCGCTTTCCTGGGTATGGTTCGCGGGCCTTGGGTCGGCGATGGTGAACACCGTTTACAGCTATTGGGGCTACTACAACATCTGCCATCTGGGGGGGGAAATCCGCGATCCGGAGCGCAATATTCCGCGCGGAATTTTTCTGTCCATTCTCGGGATTACGGTGCTGTACCTGGCGATGCAGATCAGCATTCTGGGAGTCGTGCCGTGGCGCGAAGCGCAAAACTCGAAATTTATTGTTAGCACCTTCGTGGAAAGATTGTATGGAGCTCACGCGGCGCAAGCGGCAACCTGGATGGTTCTATGGATTGCGCTGGCGTCGGTGTTTTCCGTGCTGCTGGGATATTCGCGTGTGCCGTATTCCGCAGCGTTGGACGGGAATTTCTTTCCGGTCTTCGGGCGCTTGCACCCGGCAAAACATTTTCCTTATGTCTCGCTGTTGGTTCTCGGCGGGCTGGCCTTCCTGTTTAGCGTGACGTTGAGACTCGAAACGGCGATCAAGGGCATTCTAGCGATGCGACTGCTCGTTCAATTCATAGGACAGGCTGTCGGAGTCATTTTGTTGAGGCGCCGCTGGGGATCAGCGCGATTGCCATTCAAAATGTGGCTCTTTCCCTTGCCGGCGGTGCTCACGATGCTCGGATGGGCCTGGCTTTTCTGGCAGACCGGGACAGCGAGAAAATGGGGCTTGGCGGAGATCGCGTTGGGGACGCTCGCATTTCTTATCTGGACACGTAAAATGCGACAATGGCCGTTTGCAAAAGTGGACTCTTTAGAAAGTGAATGAACCGGAGGCGGCGTGAATCTTTCTTTGAAAAGAGCAATCGGCGTAAGGAGAGCTTTACGCTTAGTTTTCATCGGTGGCATGCTGGCCGCCGTTTCCGGGCCACCGGCATCGGCTCAATTTCCACCTGCCCCAGGAACCGGCCCGGGCCTCCCCGAAACGATCGAGGCCATCGACAGCGCTCCCGTTACGACGCGCATCCTCTACATCACTGCTCACCCCGACGATGAATCCGCGACTCTGCTGACCTATCTGGCTCGGGGCCTGCACGCCGATGTGGCGCTTCTCACGCTCACTCGCGGCGAAGGCGGCCAGAATGACCTGGGCCCGGAGCAAGCGCCGCAACTCGGATTAATCCGCACGCAAGAATTGCTCGCGGCCACGCGCGGCTACGGCATAAAACTCTTTTTTGGAAGCGCGCCGGATTTCGGCTTCTCGAAGACGCCGGAAGAAACGGAAAAAATCTGGGGCGACGCGGTTCTCGGCGAAATGGTGCGTGTCATTCGTACTTATCGCCCCAACATCGTGATCAATGGATGGGGCGGCGTGCACGGCGGCCACGGGCACCACCAAACCGCCGGACTGTGGACGCCGAAAGCAGTCTTGATGGCTGCGGATCCCAAAGCATTCCCGGAGCAAATAGCCAAAGATGGATTGGTGGCTTGGGGAAATGCTGCCAATCGGGTACAGATATTGGACACGGAACGCGGCGGTGCGACTGGCGCCACGTCGAATGGTTACTCGCTTCCCGTCGACGATATCTCGCCCCTCTGGGGCAAAAGCTGGCGAGAAATTGCTCTCGATGCTTTCTCCAATCACCGTTCGCAGGGGATCACCGGGTTTGTGAATTCGCCGTTTCTCCGTCGGCCATTGGTGCTGATTCGCGAGGACGGAAGTAAGCTCGAGCCGGCGAGTCTTGCCGAACCGCTTCATGAACTTCCGAGCGATGCGGTACCCGAGGGAACACTTCGACATGCGATGAGGGAAGCGGAATCGTCCATTGAGAAAGCACGTACGGAAGCTCTCGCGCTTCATTGGGGCGAAGCGGCTTCCCATCTGGTCAGCGCCGCCAAGCAAATCGACTCCATCTCCCCGCGGTTCGATGGCGCGCCAACTACCCGACTCGCTTTCGAACTTGCGGCAGCACGCAAGCGGATCGAACGCTCGCTGACACTGGTCGCCGCTGTAGAGGTTCGGGCGGAAGCGGATCGAGAGACACTTGTGGCCGGGGAAACCTTTGGCGTTGCGGCAGCGGCGATCTGCCGCAAAGAGGCAGGTTGCGAGCTCGGTGCGTTGAATTTGGATCTTTCTCCGTCTTTCAAGGAAACCAAGCGGGACGGCGATGCCGCGAAGGGCTTCCAGTTCACCGTTGCAGTCACTCAGGCCGTTCCTGAACTTACGGCTTGGGAGAAGTTGCTGCCCGAAGCGCCTGCACTGCTAACTGCGAAGCAGGACGTGACCATCTCCGGTTATAAACTTTCTGTCACGATTCCCGTCACGCATATCGCTCCAAGCTCGACGCGCATCGACCGAGTAGCGGTGCGGATCGTGCCTGCTTATACGCTGAAGGTGGAACCGAAGCAGGCGCTGGAAGTGCTCGGGAAAGCAGGAAAGGCATTCGACGTATTGTTGCGTGTGCATTCCTACGCGACACAAGCGAGCAAAGTATCCGTGGGCCTGGATACGCCTGATGGATTTGTGGCAAGTGCGCCAGTGGAAATCGCCTTCGATGGTTCCGGTGAAAAGTTCGCGAAAGTGACGGTAACTCCCCCGGGCAGGCTGGCTCCCGGAAAATATACGATTACGGCGTACGCCAAGCGCGGCGGCGAAAAATTTGCAACCTCTCTCGAGCCTCTGCCTTCGTTGCCGACGCAATACTGGGGCGAATCGGCGCAATGCGTGGTATACGCGCTCGATCTGAATGTGCCGCCAGGCCTGCGCGTCGGTTACATCACGGCCGAAGGAGAACCCATCCCGGAAGCGCTGCGTACACTGGGGATTCAGGTTGAAATGCTGGATGCGCAGTCACTGGCTTTCGGCGATCTCTCAAAATTCAATGCCATCGTAGTTGGTGTGCGCGCCTACGAGTTGCGGCCGGAGCTTCCCGGAGCCAACCAGCGACTCCTGCAGTACGTCTCGAACGGAGGGACGCTCGTCGTGCAATACAACCGGGACTTCGCCTGGAATAAGGAACAATATGCTCCTTACTCGGCGAAAATCTCGAGCGGCCCGGGTGGGCAACTGCCGCGCATAACCGATGAGAATTCTCCCGTAAAATTTTTGAAGCCTGAAGATTCCCTGTTGAATCGTCCAAATAAAATCACACAGAACGATTTCAAAGGCTGGGTACAGGAGCGCGGCCTCTACTATTGGACGCAATTTGATCCGAAATACACCGCAGTGCTGGCTATGAATGATCCCGGGGAGCCAGACCTCAACGGCGCGCTTGTCTACGCCCATTATGGCAAAGGAATTTACATCTACACGGGGATCGCGTTCTTCCGCCAAATTCCCGAAGGGGTCCCTGGAGCCTACCGGCTTTTCGTCAATCTCATCAGCGCAACGCAACAAAACTGAGGCGGGCGCCTTTTACTCCTTTACAGTGTCTAGCCCCCAGGAAATCAACTGGACACACTGCTCCCGCGCGCAAACCGCCGTGCTATCCTCTTTCACCGGGGGTCGAACACGCATGAAGAATTATTTTTCTGCTCATTTTTCCGGCCGGACGATTCAAATTCTCGCCTCATTTTTTCTGGGAGCGTCTCTTTTTCTGGCTTGCGCCATGCCAGCTACGGCGCAGAAGAAAAAGAAGAATGAGCCTTCGCCCGCGGACAACAAAACCGCTCTCCCCATGGGCGATGAACAGCAGGTGGATTACACGATTTCCGAAATGCTGGGCGCCTGGCAGCTTGGCGACATTGAAAAGCTGCACAAGGATTACGCCGAGGATGTTTGGATCGTAAACGGTATGTGGGCGCCGCCCGTATTCACCTGGACGAATTATCTTGCCGCGTACCAGGATCAGCGTGCCCGCATGCAACAGGTGCGCATGGACAGGTCCAACACCTTCATCAAGCTGAACGGCAACTTCGCGTGGGCTTGCTATCAGTGGGATTTTTCAGCCGTGGTGGATGGACAGCCTTCCGCGGCCCGAGGGCAAACCACTCTAATTCTGGAAAAAAGGAATGACCACTGGGTAATCGTGGTTAACCACACGTCGCTCGCGCAAGCATCTCAACCGGTCACGCCCACGAACACGCCGCAAGTCGCCCAACCTAAACCAAGCGGCCCCTCGGCGCGATAAGTCGTCTTCAACCGATTAGAAATTCTTCAATCCGTTGTAGAGCCACAGGCCCGCAAGCAGCAGGAGCAGCGCCCCAGAAGCAATCCCGCTGGTCATCAGCGGGCGCGAGAGCATCTGAATCTTCGCCACCAGCTCCCGTTGCTCCCGAGCCATGTGTTCCTGTGCCGCGTCCAGAAAGATTTGATCGTCTTCATGGCTGGCGAGCAAGCTCCGCCGGATCAACAAAAGCATGAATACGGCAGTAACGGCTCCCCAGGCAATGAGGACGTAAAGGATGGGCCCGGTAAGTCTTTCCATGATGACCTCCCACTGCAACTGCAGCGCGGTCTTATATGCGGGGGCAAGGAAGGGAAAAGGCCGCGTTCTTAGGAGGAGTATAGCACTTACCATTTGAATTTCAACTGCTGGGCATCAGCCATATTGATAGAAAAAACGCTTTGCGAGCTCCTGCCTGCTGCACAAACGCTCTGGTCCTGAGGCGGCGCAAACCCTTTGTTTGGCGCAGTTTGCGCCATCCGCCAGCCAGAAGTTCCAATAATGCCTCCTCACCCGCTACGCCAGTATCTGGGCCTGCGGCAGCCGCCCTTCGTTGACAAAGCCGGGAGCCGCGGGCACAATGAAAAAGCCTCGTTGGTACTGCAACCCCGGCTCGCCTGGGGTTTCACCCACAGCACTCGTGCCCGAGTGGCGGAACTGGCAGACGCGCTAGCTTCAGGAGCTAGTGATCGCAAGGTCGTGGAGGTTCGAGTCCTCTCTCGGGCACCATCTGAATCTCACTCCGATTTGAGTGCCCGTATTGGATCGAGTAGCGTCGCTCTTCGGGAAGGGATCAGTGCGAAGAGAAGATTCATGAACATCGCGAAGGCAACGACGAGCGACGCGCTTATCCAATCAAAGAAAAAAGGAAGGTCCGCTCGTAGCGCGATGTTTTGCGTCCCTTGCCAGCCGGCCATCACTCCCGTGAAACAGCCAAGCGCGCTGATCACCACCGCTTCGAATAAAAACTGAAAGAAGATGTCTGATTTGGTCGCACCAAGTGTTCTGCGAATCCCAATTTCAACGACTCTTTCTCCGACGGAGATCCAGCAAATCGCTAGGATGCCCAGGCCCGATACAACCAGCCCGCTCAATCCCACCCACCTCACGAGAAATGTCAGGCGATTCGAAGACGTGATCTCCGTATCGATCAGCACTTTCTGGTTCTGAATCTGAAAGTCTTCGGGCAAATTCCCGGGAGCGTGATGCCTCTTGCGGAGGACCTGATGAATCGCTTCCGTCGTTTCATCCATCCGTTCCCATTTTGTAACCGCAAACAAGATCGAACTAAAATAGTCAACGTTTGCCAGCCGGCGCATGGCCGTGCTCAGTGGCACGTAAACCTGATTGTCTTCGTTTGTCGCATCAAGCCCCTGGCCGCGTTCTTCCAATGCACCAATCACTTCGAATGGCACCCGGTTTATGAACATCCTCCTGCCGACCGCCGTTTCCGCGCCGAACAAATCGCGCTTCACCGTCGCGCCAAGAACCGCGACCCTCGCGGATCTCCTCTCTTCTGCGATCCCGTAAAACTCTCCCTCGGTCGTTTGCCAGTGCCGGATGCGCGCGTAGTCTGGTTCCGTTCCCGTCACGAGGCAATTACTTTTCGACAGATCGCCCGCTTTCACCAAAAATGAAGTCGCTATCGTCGCGGATGATTTGTCGATTTCCGGAATCTCTCGCAAGATCGCGGCGTAATCCGCGGCCACCAACGTCGTCACAATCGTTCCCGTCTTCGCCCGTCCGCCGACATTGCGGCTCAACTGCGGCGTAACGACAAGCACGTTGGTACCTAAACGCTGTATGCGGCTCAGGACTTTCAACCGCCCTTCGGCCGCATAGTTGATCGCGGAAATAACGCCGCCGACTCCCAGCACGGCGCTCAAAAGAACAAGTCCGGAACGCAAACGAAACCGCCAGATCAACCGCAGCGACCCCGTCATCAACAGCACTGCTTTTCCGGCGCTCATGACTTTTCCTGAAGACTCGTGTAGCAAGTTGGCTCAGGCTCGCAGCGCTTTCACGGGATCCACCTGTGTCGCTCTCCAAGCCGGGTAGATGCCAAAGACCAAGCCGAGTCCCACGGAAAGCCCGGCCGTCCATTCCAAGGCTTGCAAAGCAACAATCGGCGGTAAGTGCTGCATTCGCGCAACGAGATTTGTCCCGCCCAATCCGAGCACAATGCCGATCAGGCCACCCATGCTGGATATGAGCGACGCCTCGAGTATGAATTGCACCAAGATATCCTGTCGGTTCGCGCCAACCGATCGCCGCAGACCAATCTCTTTTGTCCTCTCGGAGACGCTGATCAGCATCAAGCTCATGATCACCGCTCCACCGATAAACATCGCAATCATCGCAATCCCTTTTAGAATCGTCGAAAGCGTGGAACCCATTTGCGTTACTTGCGCCATCACTGCCTGCGGACTTGTAAGCGTGAAATCGTCAAGCGCGGACGCAGCGATGTGGTGGCGCTGCCGCAGCAGTGCTGTGATTTTTGCCACAGCCGCATCGCTCCTCTTCTCGGGTTCTCTCACTTGCGCGATCAGCATGGTCAGGAAATCGCGGTTGAACAATCGCTTCGACGCCGTGGTCACAGGAATCAAGATCAGATTGTCCAGACTTCCCCCTCCCGGACCTGCGCCTCGAGACGCCAGCACTCCTTTGACCTGAAACGGTACATCGCCAATGCGAATCGTCTTCCCAATGGCGTCCTCTCCTGGAAAAAGTATGGGCAACACATCCGAGCCCAGTATCGCCACACGCGCCAGCGACTGCATGTCTTCTTCGCTGATAAAATTCCCACGCGCGACTTCATCTCCACGCAAATCCAGCCAGTTCGCCGAAACTCCGAAAATCGCAGGACTCACGTTCTTGTCTCTATATTTCACGTCGATATCGAACGCATTCTGTAGCAGGGCGACTTGTTTGATTTCCGGAAGCTCCGCCGCAATGGCCGCTGCATCTTCGAACTTCAGCGTCGGCGGAACATTCGTCAGTGAAACCATCCCTCGCGTCTTCCCCGCCCCGGGGCGAATGATCACCGTATCAAATGTCCCGATCATGTTCTTGAAGCGCTTCATCGTTTCGCGCTTGGCGTTTTCTCCAACGGAATCCAGAATCGTCAGCGAACAAATCCCGATCATCACTCCCGCCATCATGAAAATCGTCCGCAGCCGGTTTCGCGACATGCTCCGCCACGCGATTCCTATCCCCGATATAATCCGCATGTTTTTTCTCCAAGCCGCAGCAAGAATCAATCGGTCGCAAGCAGGGCGTTCTTTCGATCCGACGCGAGCTCCCCGTCTTTGAACAAGATTTCGCGCTCCGCATACGCCGCCACTGCGTCGTCATGCGTCACCAGCACCACCGTCCGCCCCTCTTTGTGTAGTTGACGCAGTATGCTAATTACTTCCGCTCCCGCCGCCGAATCAAGATTCCCCGTCGGCTCATCGGCAAGAATTAATGGCGGGTCATTAATCAACGCACGCGCTATCGCCACGCGCTGCTGTTCACCGCCGGAAAGCTCTGTGCCGTAGTGATGCGAACGCTCGCCAAGCCCCACACGCTCAAGCGCCGCCAACGCCCTCCGCCGGTCGACTCGCCCCGGCCCATAAATCATGGGAATTTCCACGTTCTCCAGCGCCGTCGTTCGCGGCATCAAATTGAACGACTGAAATACGAATCCAATTTTCCATGCGCGCACGAGCGAAAGCTGTTTGTCGGAATACCCCGATACTTCCTCCCCATTTAGCTGGTACGTTCCGGACGACGGCTTGTCGAGACACCCCATGATATTCAGCATCGACGACTTCCCTGACCCCGATGGACCGCGAATCGTAACGAACTCACCTTTGTCGATGAGAAAGGAAATATTCTTCAGCGCCTCAACCGGCGTTCCATCGCCTCGCTGGTAGGTCTTGCCGAGATGTGTCACCTCAATCATGGTTTCTCGCCTTTTTTCTCTGAATCTTCCGCGCGACTGACGATCACCATGTCGCTCGCGCTCAAGCCCTTCTTGATCTCCGTGAATCCCGCGTCCCGCGCCCCAATCGTTACGGCCCTCTTCTCCTGCTTTCCATCGCGCGTAAGAAAAACGTACCGTTCCTCACCGTCTCGTTGAATCGCGCCATTTGGCACCACCAGCGCCTTCCGTTCCGCGGTCTTGATCGTGATATTCGCCGTCATGTCCGGCTTCAACAACCGTCCGTCTTTCTGTATCGCCGCCATCACCGGATAATTCACGACGCCCGAAATAATCGTCGCCACCGGATCTATTCGCTTCACAATCGCTGGCGTCTCCCGCGAGGGATAAGCCTCCACTGTAAAATTCACCGTGTCGCCCGGCTTTACGTTAGCGATATCCGTCTCATCCACCATCGCCACCAACTCCAGTGCGTTATCCTCAATGATCGTCACAAACGTAGGCGCCGCGAACGACGCCGCCACAGTTTCTCCCTCCTGCGTCGAAACCGACGCCACTGTCCCGGAGATTGGCGCGCGAATCACCGCGTACGACAAATCGATTTCCGCCGCTGCGAGATCGCTCTTCGATTTTTCGAGCTTCGCCTGCGCGCTTTTCAACTGCCATTCCAGGTCCTCTTTCTGCTGCGCGGGCAACACTCCCTCCTTGAACAGTTGCTGCCCGCGGTTCAAATCCCGCTGCGCCTTTCCAACGCCAACGTCGTCCATCGCCGCCTGCGTGCGCGCCTGCTCCACGCGCGCTTGCAGTTGCCGTGGATCAATTTCTGCAATGATGTCGCCCTTCTGAATGTGCGATCCGACCGTTACGTTAAGCTTCCGCACAATTCCCGACACTTGCGAACCGACGCGCACCTCCGCCCCCGTCCTCAACCGCACGGTTCCGCTGGTTGTCACCGTAGAATCGATCTCTCTCATCTCGGGAGAAATCGTGGAAGCAGCCGCGATATTTGCTTCCTCACGCGGCTGCCTCTGCTTCCAGTACGCGGCCACGCTTCCGCCGACAATCACGGTGGCCACAATAATCCCGAACGGCAGCCACACCCTTTTCCTCGATGCGGCCGTATCCCGGCCGCGCACTGTTCCCTCCAATGGAATTGCCTCGCCCACCTTCATCACTTCCGGTCGAACACGATGACCATCGGCTCTTTCCCGGCCCGCGCGGATTCCAGGAACAATGTTTTCCCGTCTTCCGATAAATAGCGCGTCTCGGTGCGAACGACTTTCGTCCCGGCAACCGCCCCCTCCGACTCCCAGGTAGTCACCAGCTTGTTTCCTGTCCACTTACTGCTCGTCTGGCTCTTCTCCCCCATCGGCGAATCGTTCGTCACAGTCGCGCCTGTCAAGTCGTACCGCGTCTCGTGCGTTTGCTTTTGTCCGCTGGACACCGTCACATCGTTCACCGTCAACACTTTCGCCGTCTGCATTATTGTCGATGTGTATTCCGCGCTCGCCATCATCCCGATGTTCTTGCTCTTCCCCGCGTTAAAAACCCATGTTCCCGAAAAATCCGGCGGATTCGCCGCAACCGCGGCAAACGCGAGCGCAAGAAAAACCAAAGCAATTCTTCGAATCATTTTTGCTTTCTCCCTTCGATCAAATCGTTGCAGCAAGCGGAAAGCTCAGCTGAGAAGCAGTCTGAAATTTTCCATTTCCAGTTTCAGCCGCGTTCTTGAGGGAGTGTGAAGTCTGTACCGAGGTATAGAGTCAAGCAGATTTTTTACGAGGATGAGAACCCGCGCCAATAGGATTCCGTGCGTCTTTCCCGGCCGTTTCCGCCGCAGGACGCGCCATTAGAGAAGCAGGGCACACCATGGCTTGCTCCGCCCCCGGTTGTTCCAGGACCGTAGCCAGCGGCTTCTTCAACATTTTCAGAAATTCGATCTTCTGATTGATCAACGCAAGCCGTTCTCTGGCGATTCGAAATGCTTTTTCCCACTCTTTCGAGTTCGTCTTCCGGCTCCCCGCAAACGATTTCGCGGATTCATGAATCTCCAGCAGTTCCTTGATCTCTTTCAGAGAAAACCCCAGCTGTTGCGAGTCCTTGATAAATCGCACTCTCTCCAGATCGGCCGCCTCAAACGTGCGATATCCCGCCGCCGTCCTCACCGGCTTCCGCAGCAGCTTCTCCCGCTCGTAAAACCGGATCGTCTGCACATTTACGCCCGCCTTCGCCGAAAACTCTCCGATTCTCATCCCATCATTTTGGACCCTATACCCAGGTATAGGGTCAAGTTTTTGCTCCCACAGCTTGGGCGTTCTTCGAAAAGCAGAAAGCAAAAAAGGGGCTTTCGCGCACTTTAGCAGCCAATTGTTCCAGGACCTAGAGGGAGCCCATACGATTCTTTCCTACAAGCGGCCTGTCCAGAAAAGCAGCACCACAATTAGTATGATCAACCCCACGCCGCTAATCGGGTAGTATCCCCACTTCTTGCTGTGTCCCCAAATCGGAAGACTTCCAATAACCGCTACCAGGAGCACTAACGGAAGGATGAACATAAGCAGCATACTCGTGCCTCACTTTCTTGCCAGCGCTCCAAGTCTAGTCTTCTCCCAAATCTCATTCTGTCCCAGACTGCTCACTCATTCTGCACCGTTTGAGCCGGCAACCCTCGCGACGCACCTACGCACCTCTACTCCGCCCGCAGAATCGATGCAGGATCGATGCGCACCGCCTGAATCACCGGCCGCAGTGCGGCCAAAAACGCTCCTACAAGAATGGCTAGCGCTGGAATTGCCAGCATCTCGAAATCCGTCGCTTTCACCTGATAGAACAGCGACTCAACATATCTCACCGACAACATCCCCAACGCGACTCCCGCAATCGCGCCCACCAGCACCATTGCGAGTACATCCAACGTCACCAATCGTGCCACTCCGCCCGCTCGCGCGCCTACCGCCATGCGAATCCCGATTTCCCTTCGCCTTTGCAAAACGGAATAATGCAGCACGCCGTACAATCCAACGCCCGCGAGCAAAAGTGCCACAATCGCAAAAAAGAGTGCCAGTGTTGCCAGCAATCGTTCGCGTACCGTATGCGACTGATTGATTTCCATCTGCGTTCGAATCCGGCTCACGCGAAACTCCGGCCGCGCCCACGGCACTTCCTGTCGAAGTATTCCCGCCATCGCAAGTGGGTTTGATCCAGACGTGCGCACCAGCAGAACGCCTGCGCCTCTCTTACGCGTGACTCCGCTTTTCATCGACGGAGTGAAATGGAACATAGAACTGCGGCAAAATCGGCTCGCGTAAATTCCGGTATCGCACATCCCGCACGTACCCCACGATCTCGTAGCCCAGTCGCTTGCCTTCATCCATGCTAAGTTCAAAAGTCTTCCCGACTGGATCTATTCCGTCGAAGTACGTCTTCGCAAACGTCTCGTTCACCAGCGCAGCGCCAGGATGCGTATCGCCAGGCCGAAAGTCTCTGCCATCTATCAACTGTATCTTCATTGCGTCCAACCATCCGGGCGAAACAGCCCGCATGTAGGAAAGCACACCGTTGGTCGGCGCTCCATTCACCGAAATAAAATTGTTCCAGCTGCTGCCTCCCAGCAGCGGCCGATCCGCCAGTGCCACATTTTCTACCCCTTGCACGCTCCGCAAGCGCTCGGCTACTTGCTCCCAGAATTCCAACGGCTGAGGAGCCTTTGCCGTCGTGTCGAGAACAAGCACACGGTCCGCCGAAAAACCTACCGACTGATGCGACAAGCGCTGAAACGTGGTCACAAACAGTCCCGCCACAAATAGCACCAAAAAACAAAACGCCACTTGCACCGCAATCAACGCATGCATCAATCGCCGCTTCGAATGCGGATCCTCTCCGCCTTTCAAGGCGCTCACCGGATTCACCGCGGATGCACGCAACGCCGGCGCCAGCCCAAAAAGCAAAGTCACCCCTAGCGCCACAGCCAACCCAAATCCCAAGACTCGCCAATCTGCGGGCAGCACCAGCCGCGCTGGATCGTCCGGCGGATTGATCATGCTCACCACAAACGGTCCCGACCACCATGCGAACACCGAGCCGAGCGCCGCCGCAAGGAACGCCAGCCATGCGCTCTGCACCAGCACCAACTGCACCAGGCGCCATCGTCCCCCGCCGATCGACACGCGCACCGCCATCTCTCGCGCTCGTGCCGAAGCCTGCGCCGTCATCAGGTTCGCCACATTCGCGCAAGCAATCAACAGCACCAGCCCCACCAACACTCCTAGCACCGCCAGCGGCCGGCGCGTTTCGGTTTGCAGATCGGAAACTCCGGTAGCTGCAGGTTCGAGTACCAGCTTTTGATTCAAAAAATTAGCGATGTCTTCTTGGCGCATTCCCAGAAAGCCTTTCGCTCGCTCTTCCTCGAATGCGCGCGACGTCGCCTCCAGCTTCTGCCGCAGCGGTTCGAACGCCGCCTCCGGCTTCACCACCGCCAATGTCCTGTGCCACGTCCAGTCTTTGCGCGTTGCTCCTGGGTGCATCATCGTCGGCACAAAAATGTCCACCATCGTCCCGGGGGAAGTCCCCGTAAAAGATTCTTCTGCGACGCCCACGATTTCGTAAAGATCATTTCCCATGCGAAACGTTCGCCCGATCACGCTCCGATCCTGCCCAAAGCGGTGCGACCAATAGTCGTACGACAGCACCGCGTACGGATGTCCGCCCGGCTTCACATCGTCGTTCTCCGTAAACACTCGCCCTAGCGCAGGCCGCAATCCCAGCGTCGGGAACATCCACCCGGAAACGTATTGCAGATACGCTCTCTCGATCTCTTCGTCCGATTTGTAAGTCAGGTCCACCGGCTCCACGTACGACACAGCGATCAACTCCGCCTGATCCGCCGCCGCAGCCCGCATCAATTGAAAATCCGGGTAAGCCCAGCCATCGAAGCTCTGCGGCTTGCCGTCCGGCCCTATCCCTTGCTGGGCCAAATCGTACAGCCGCTCCGGATTCGCTACCGGCAAAGGCCGCAGCAGAATCGCATCAATCAACCGGAACGCCGACGTGCAAGCCCCAATCGCCAATGCAAGCGACAATATCGCCGCGAGTGAAGTGACTTTTGTCTTGTTCAGCTGCCTCCAGCCAAACATAGCGTCCGCCCGCAAGGATTCCAGCCATGCAACCAACCGCACGTCACGGCTTCCCTCTCGATGCCGCAACGCGGACCCAAACGCCCGTCGTGCTTCGCCCGGATCGCGCCCATGAGCAATCGCTTCGTCAACGTGCGCCTCAAGCTCCTCGTCAATCTCCCGATTCACCCGTTCCCCGCGAAACACGTTCGCCATCCGCGTCCAAAGCGACATCTCACGCCTCTCTCAATACGCGATTCACTGCCAAAGTCACCGCCTGCCACCGCGACTCTTCCATCCCCAGCTGCTTCTTGCCCGCCGCCGTCAACTCATACAACCGCGCCCGCCGCCCCGTCTCCTTCGTAATCCACTCCGCCCGAATCCACCCCGCCTCCTCCATCCGGTGTAGCGCCGGATAGAGCGACCCCTCCTCCATGCGCAGCACCTCGCCGGAAATCTCCTGAATCGCGGACATAATCGCGTACCCGTGCAACCCCGGCCGCCGCGAAAGTATCTTTAACACCAGCAAATCCATCGACCCTTGCAAAGCGTCCGCCTTGGCCATGCTCAGACCTCTCCATACATAGACGTCTAAGCATCCAAAAAGTTCCGTCCAATTTTTCTTGGGAGGTTTCTGCGATAGAGCCTTACGGTTGAACAATGCCTCGGCGGATGGCGTAGCGGACCAGGCTTGCTGTTTCGTGGATGTCGAGTTTCTGCATCAGGCGGGTTCGATGCGATTCAGCAGTTTTCACGCTGATGTGCAGCAAGACGGCCACTTCCTTTGTGGACTTGCCTTCGGCTATTAACTGAAGCACCTGCCGCTCCCGCGATGTTAATTGCTCTTTCGGTCGTGCGGACTTGCCTTGATAAGCGTCCATGACCGCCCGCGACACCCCCGGGCTGAGGTACACCTGCCCTCGCGAAACCTGTCGGATGGCCTCCAGCAAATCACTGGCCGCCTGATTCTTTAGAACATAGCCCCGCACACCGGCGTCCAGAGCCTCGGAGACGTACTGCTCTTCGTCGTGTTGCGTTAGCAGAATTGCCTTGGTTTTTGGGAACGACCGGGCCACTTCGCGTCCGGCATTCAATCCATTCAAAACCGGCATGCTAATATCAAAGATGGCGACATCTGGTTTGAGCGAATCCACCAGACGCAGCGCTTCCTGGCCATCAGCCGCTTCAGCGACTACTTGATGGCCCTCGCGTTCGAGCAGCGACTTTAGTCCTTGCCGAACCAGAACATGGTCATCGGCCAGAACGATGCGGATGGGCATCGGGCATCTCCCTTGGAATCTGGATGAAGATCTTGCTTCCCGCTCCCCGCGCGGAATTGACCGAAAAAGTCCCTCCAATGGCATTCACACGTTCGCGCATCGCCACGAGCCCCAGCCCCTTGCTAGTGCGCTTGGACTGCAAATCCGCTTGATCGAATCCGACACCGTCGTCGTGGACTGCGCAGCGGAGTGTGGAGCCCTTCTGATGGACTCTGATTCGGACGTGCCTGGCCTTCGCGTGCTTTGTTGCATTGTTCAAAGCTTCCTGCACAACCCGGTAAAGCACCGTTTCATGCGCTCCGGGAAGGCGCCCTTTTACGCTGGTTTCGAATTTCACTTGGAGACCGGTACGCTTGGTAACTCCTGCGGCAAGCGTGCGAATGGCGGGAATCCAGCCGAGATCATCGAGGATTGTGGGCCGCAGTTCGTGGGAATACCGGCGCAGCTGTCCTTCGACCTGATTCAGCAAATCTTGTAAGCGTGCCACTTGCTGCTTTTGCCGTTCAGGCAAGTCGTACGCGAGTTCCGCCAGCGCTAGATGCACGGCCACAAGCAACTGGCCGGCTTCATCGTGGACCGCATACGCGATTCGCTTGATCTCTGCTTCCAGAGTCTCGTTCAATCGCCGCAGCGACTGCACGGCCTCCTGAAAACCGCGATGCGTCATCTCGAACGGGGAAAGGCTTTCTGCAAGGAAACTGACGCCGCTGTTCAACGCCTCCTTCTGGAATTGCGCGTCTGTACTCGAATCGAATATTTCCTGAAGCGCTCGATGGTGAAGCGAGACAATCTCCACCAAGCTTTGGCCCTCCGTGATGGCGCTCCGGCCCATCTCGTAGGCAAGTCCCAGCGTGGCCTCGCTGCTATTTCGCAGGTGTTCGAGCAATGCCGATTGGTACTTCTGCTCGAACGTATTCCCAATCCGTGGCTTCCGCTTGCTCGCCTTCTTCATGACCTAATCCCCGCTAAGCGCGCCACCAGCACGAGCGCGTCGTCCGTCCCGCTCTGATACCTCTTCAAAATTCTTTCCGCTGCTCTCTGCGGAGATTCCAAAGCCGTTAAACTCTCCACAAACTCGCTCCGCACTCCATCCGTCACAAAAACCAATGTGTCGCCGCTGAACACCGGCAGCACCGCGGCCTGCAGCGCGGGGAGTTGGCCACCAACTACCCCGCCGCGCAGGAGTAAGACTTCCTTAACCGTTCCGCCCTTGGAACCCGCACGCATCAACACTCCCTGGACGTTTCCGACCCCCAGCCACGTCATCATGCCATGTACCAGATCAACCGACGCAAGACTCATGACGACGCCACGCGTGGCACGCAGCCTCTCGTGGCAGCGTTCCACGGTCGAGATGATCGGCGAATTCACTTCCTGCCTGAGTACGGCTGTTGCCGCCTTCGCCGCGTTGGCTGCTTCCTCCCCATGGCCCAGACCGTCGATCGCTGCTATCAGTAGACTACTCTTGCTGCAGCAAACCAGGTGTTGATCCCCGGATTCTTTCTCGCCCGGAACTACAAACTTTGCGATCCCATACTCGACCAGCGGAGTTTCTACGGTTTCCACTTTTTCACCGCCACCGTCGTCCCTCGGCCCACACGCGACTGCAGATCAAATTCGTCCATGAGACGCCGCACCCCGGGAAGTCCCAGCCCCAAACTTCCGGATGTGGAGAATCCATCTCGCATGGCTTGCCGGATATCGGCGATCCCCGGGCCGTGATCCGACGCGACGACCAATATTCCTTGCCGGCCGGAAGCCTGAATGCCTTGAATCGCCACGCCACCCGTGCCGGCGTAAGTCACAATGTTGCGCGCCAATTCGGAAATGGCCGTCGCAATAAGCGTGGCGTCCCCCGGAGAAAACCCGAGTTCCACCGCCAGCGTGCGGCCCTTCTGGCGGGCTGCGACAATATCCTGGTCCGTGTGGATGACCACTCGGATTTCTTGAGCCGCCCGCATTCGCATCCTAGTTTATGTTCTTGAATTTTTGCGTAAGGTACGCAAGTCCTTCTTCGAGGTCCAGCGCGGTTGCAACTCCTTCCAGCGTCAATCCGAGCTGAACCATGGCAAACGCTACTTCGGGCTGGATACCCACAATCACCGTTTCCGCCCCGCGCAACCGGATCATGTGCGCGATCTCCCGTAGAGTTCTTGACGCGAAGGAGTCCATCACGTCCATCGCCGTCACATCCACGATGACCGCTCGCGAGCGAAATTTTACTACCTGTCGCACCAGGCCGCTTCGCAGTTGGTTGAGATCGGCGTCGGAAAGGGCTGCCTGAAACGTGGCGATCAAAACCTCCCCTTGCTTAAGTATTGGGACTTCCACGTTGCCCCTTTCTTCGGCCCCTCTAGCGAGGCTCTGCCAGTGTCACGACCTTGTAGCCCAGCAATCTCTCTGCCTGCTCGATGCCGCCTTGCAGATCTCCAACCGTGTTCATCTTGCCCAGGTCAACGCCGATCGTGACGAGCGTTTGGGCAATTTCAGGTGAAAGCCCGGTGACGATCACCGTTGCGCCGAGAAGCCGCGAAGCTTCCACCGTTTGCACAAGGTGGTTCGCAACCGTCACGTCCATCGCGGCCACGCCGGTGATATCGATAACAACGACTTTTGCCCGGTTCGTGCGAATCCCGCGGAGCAGTTGCTCCGTTAATTGGCGCGCGCGCTGCGGATCGATGACACCGATAATCGGAAGAATCAAGAGGCGCTCGCGAACTTGTAAGACTGGCGTGGAAAGTTCCCGGATCGCTTCCTGCTGCTGCCGGATGACGCGTTCTCGCTCTTGGACGAATCCTACCGCCACCGTGTTTGCAATCCGGTTTGCCGCCGGTTCGTACGCATCGAGAATGCGATTCAGCTTCTTGAAGTCCGTCTGATACTTGGCGAAGAGTGAACGCGCGAGGACGTCGCGCAACAGTAGAACGATACCCACGACTTCGTGCGTCTCAACTCCGCGCGGGATGATACGTTCTGAAAGGTTCCGCGCGTAAGCCTGCAGCGCTTCGAATGTTTCCGTTTCGAGGGCCTCCACGTAGCTGTCGTAAACCGATGTTGCTTCCGCGAAAATCTCTTCCTTGGTCATCGCCGTCAGCAGGCGCGCCTCAGTGATGCGCACCACCCATTCCTCGCGTAACTGTGTGCGGTTCTGACGCAAGTGCGCCACGAGCTCGCGAAGCAGCTCTGAAGGCGCTTCGCTCCCGACCAACTCCACTCCGCGCTGGCCGCGCGCGGCGGATTCTTTCGAATTGCCTTCTCGTCTTGCCATGGCTGGACTTTCCTCCATTGAATCCGCCGCGGACCGGCAGCCAGGATGAGGCTGCGGTCAGAGGCCTAGTCAAAGAGAAATACCATTAGTTCCATGCCTGCTCAATCCGGGAAATCCCCGTCAGAGGCATCAGGTGTTTACCCTATTTCCCCGGGAAAGTAGCGTCCGGCGCCCCCTGGTTTCCTGGTATTGCAACTTTCACCCTATCTCTTCTAAGGGAATCACCTGCGAAAAGATTACAGGCACTGCCTGCTTGTTGCGGTCAATGCCCCGTGAAATCATGGCCTCTGCAACGAACGCTCCTTTGCCGCACATTCCGAGGAGGTCTCATGGGAGTCCACCAAACAAAGTACCTCAATGCCACGGCCACTCTCACATCTAATCGCAGAGTTCTCTATATGGATCGCAAGAACGCCACTCGTCAGCAGAGCTTGGAAGAGACTCTCGCCTCCGCCGTGCAAGCCTCGGACACCGAACTCGACCAAATCTTGCAAGAGGTAGACCAGATTTCGACCGCTCTGAAATCGAAGGACCCCGACCAGGGCACCGTCCGGGTCGCCGGTCATCCCGCCGTTTGGAGCGCGGTGAAGCAGGCTTTGCTGGACCGCGAACTCAGGTATCTCGCCCTCACGGACGACCTCACGTGCCTTTATAATCGCCGCGGATTTTTTGCCGCTGCCACCCAACAGCTCAAGCGCGCTCGTCGAAGTTCCGAGGCTCTTCTCCTCTTCTTTTGTGATGTCGACAATCTTAAGAAAATCAATGACACCCTCGGCCATCAGGAAGGGGACCTCGCCTTGATTCGCACCGCCGATGCCCTTGAACAGACTTTCCGGGGTTCCGACGTTCTCGGTCGCCTTGGCGGTGATGAGTTTGTTGTCTTGGCCGTGCAAGCCTCTCAGACCTCCGAAGAAGCGATCTTCCGCCGCTTGCAGAAGTATCTGAAAAAATCAAACGGTCCCGGAAGCCCGTACTCGTTGAGTCTTAGCATCGGCGTCGCTCGATTTGACCCAAAGAAAGCCGTCACATTAGGTGAGCTGTTGGCCCAGGCCGACGAAGCCATGTATGAAAAAAAGAGGAAGAGCAAGGTGGCTGTAAAGACCGATATGTAACGCACCTCGCTTGCAGGCGTTCGCCTAAAATAACTCGTCTCGAGTCGCCTGGAGGGATCGCTAGTTCGCCTCCCCCGTAGAGACCGGCGCGCGGAGGGCGCGTACTGCGGCGTAACCCAGCAGGATCACTGCCAGGCCGAGTGCCGCCCAGAGCAAATTAGGATGCCGTTCCGTGAATGGGCTCGGATCGACGTAGTTCGAGGTAACCTCTTCTGCGCCCAGGCTCGGATGGGGCATCGTCTCGACTGCGGGGATCTGCAGCGTCCTCCCCAAATCGTAGTCCGGAGCCGTCGCTCTCGCGTTTCCGTAGACCATCCGGTAAGAGCGGCCTGCCACCGCGTGGAAGAGCACAAAACGCTCAGGCATCAGCACGGACAGACGCGCGCCCGAGAGTGGTGCGTCGTTGCCGTTGAGCACTTCCGCCCGCCAATAGCGCGGCCCCCCATTCTCGTAACACGATACCTCCAGCGACTCTTGACTCACCCCATTGAAAACATAGCGGTGGATCTCGCCTCCGCCCGCGAACTGCCACTCTTTTCCGTCGCTGCTCGTCAGGACGCGGACGGCGCGGTAAAACTCCGGTTGGCTGGTCTCGAACCTAAATTTCGAAATCGGGACGTTGCCGCTCCCCAGGTCCACGGTCCATCGCGTCAGCGAATCGCTGCCGTTTGCATCCGGGGCCAGCGAATTGCCAAGTGAGATTCCGTTTTCGGCGGCGGCCTCTTTATTCGCGGCGGGCGAGGAGAACACTTCGATATCCGTCACCTGAAACGGATGCTGCGTCTCCTGAATCCGCACGCGAAGGTAGCGCGCGTTGTTTTCCGAGTAGCGAACGGTCTGATTGCCTTCCAGATTTTCTTTATTGAAGCGCGAAATAGGCGCGCGTGCATTGACGATGCGCCATACATGCGCATCATCGCTCGCCGCCACCTCTACCCAATTGATGAAGTCGGCCTCCGGTGTCCGCACCCGCAGACTATTGTGGAAGCCCGTTTTTTCCTCGAGATCGACGACAACCTGCGTAAATTCCTTCGGAACGAAACTGTTTTCTCGAACCGCGGAGGCAAGCTTCACCGGCTCGGTTAGCCGCGTAATCTGTGCGCGCACCGCGTATGGAATCTCCTTGCCCGTTTCATCAATCAACCGGAGATCGGCCAGCCGGTTCTCGGAATGGGAAAACGCCGCGCGGTCGAGTGTGATGTAGTTCAGCCCCCCGCCGCTCGCCTGCTCGATCGTGCGGGTGTAGCGCCAGGATCGCCAGGCTTCAGGCAAATCCGCGGCCAGCAACGAAACGCCGAGCGCCGCGCCCGCCAATGGCAAAACCGCGCAGAGAAATCTTCGTCGTATCACGGCGTCCGCCCCCGCGCAATTTTGCGTTGGTAGAGGAACGAAACTGCTAGCAGGACCAGGCCAAGCATCAAGAAGGATACGATGCGGTAGAACCGCTCGAGATAAGAACTGTCGTAGATAAATACCTTTATCACCACCGTTCCAAACAACGCCAGCGCTTGCCATCGCAACAGCGCGGATTTTCGCTGGATGCCCAGCGCGATCAGCACGGACGCATAGGCGGTCCACAAAAGCGACAGCGCAAGATGCTGCGCAAGGCTTGAATCTATCCCCAGCCCGGTCTGTCGACCAAAGTAATCCCAAAGTTCCAGCGAAAGGGCGATCAGCGCGTAAACGTTCAGCCCCACGGCGCACGCTCCAAACAGATACATCTCCTTCTCTGGAAGCTCTTCCGAATGCTGGCCAACCGCATAGAGCACGGCCGCAAGAGCAAATGACCAGCACAAAGTAGGCCGCGGAGCGCTCGTTCCACAAAAAAGTCGGCGCAGGCAGCGGGAAAACCAGCAGCCGAAAACCAACAATGGCAAGCAGCAGAAGCCCGGCGGTTCGCAAGTACGACGCCTTGGCACGCAGGCCAGTCCAAATCAGCACAGCGCCTTCCACCGAAAACGACATGCTGATCCACCTTCCGTCCAGCCGAATCGGTATGGCCAGCGTCGCAAAGGTCAGCGCCAGCCCCGCGAAAATCAGTCTGGCCAGGGGCGACTCCCCCGGTTTGGGATGCGGAACGATGCTTGTAATGAACAAATAGGCCCCGGAGAGCGCCAGAACGAAAAGCGTCAAGGGCCAGCGGTCCTGTGGCCACAACATCGTGTATAGCGCGCCGAAATACGCGGCCGCATTTACGAGGACGACCAGAATATCGAGCGGGTTCAGCTCCGAGAAGCGTATCGCTCGAACTACGGGCAGCGCTGCATACAGGATAAACAGCAGCGTGGCGAAGAGCAGCGTGCGCTCCAGTTTTCCGGGTTGATAGAACCTCTCATACCAGCCCCAGAAATAGATCATGCTGAGCAGAAAAGAAACCGGCGTCAGCGAGCGCCAGTTGCGGCGCAGTTCAATCACCAGCAGCCCCGCCCCAAGAATCAGCAGGTAGCTGAAAAGTACGACCTGTTCATCCTTGCCGGAGCTCACCAGCTCCGGCGAAAGAAATCCGCCAATCAGCGAGAGCAGCGCGATTCGCTGCGCGTTCCGTCCGAGCGCCACCGCCGCCATTCCCGCGGTCACCACGATCATTCCGTAGAAGCCCGTATCCCGGCTGAACAACGTGTAGTAGTGGCAGCCCGCCCAAATCGAGAGATACATCACGGCCGCGCCAAGTCCCGCGATCCCCTCCGAAAAATATGCGTACCCCCGCCGCAGCAGCCACTGGCTCCACGGAAGCATCGAAGCACCGAGAACTAAACCGATCGCTACTCGCCCGCTCGGCCCGATCCAATTGTTGTCGAAGGCGTATTTCAGAAAAAACGTCACGCCAACAATTACGGCGATGATGCCGATGCGATTCAGCCAGCGTCCGGCGATAAGTGTTTCCCAATCCAGTTGGGATGAGTCTTTATGCTGCGAACTGTGAAGCGGTGGAGCGGCAAAAATGCTGATTGGCGGCGCGGCGGGAGACACATCGCTCTGCTTTGGAATTTCCGGAGCAGCAGGAAAGGAAGAGCCCGCCACGGAAAGGACGGGCGGCTGCGCGGGTGCCGGTGGCGCAGCTGGCGCCGATACTGCTACCGGCGGCGTCGGTATCGATGCCGGCGGCGCGCTGGGCTCTTCTCTTGCCGCCGCGGGAACTTGCGGCTCGCGGGAGGCCACCGCTTTTTCCAGCGCGCTCAACCGCCGTTCCAGCGCATCCAGCCTTACTCCGCGCGTGTCCTGCGACGAAGTACGGAACAGCTCCGACAAATTATGAACGCGAACGAACGCCGCAATGGCGAGAATCGGCGTCGCAATAATCAGGATGACCGCGAGGGCGCCGAGTATTTCCATGGAGGGGGCGAGTCGCGAAAGGCGAATTAGAACATAGTTAAAGGCTGCAAACAACGTACTGCGCCAGTCGCTAACGTCACCGCGCCAACGCAGTGCCTCTCATTCCGCGTGAACGACCTTCTGCTGGCTCACGTTTTGTCCGTCTCCACTCCTCAACCGGCTGAAAATCACCGACGAGAAAACTGCTGCCACTTGAACAGCCTTGTGGCAATCAGTACGACGGTGCATCGGGAGCAGCTGAACTTCAATTCGCGATCTATTCGCGCTTCCCGTGTGGTCTCCTTCAGGGTTGACATCTTACCCGAGAGCGAGCATTCTGGGGTGAAATGTCTACCCAAGAAGCGAAAAGGAGCTAAACCCATGTTCCGGCGCAAACGCAAAACGACCGATTTCAGCGCGGAAGTCGAAGCGCACATCCAGCTCGAAACGGAGCGCTTGCGGGAACAGGGTCTAACCGAGGACGAAGCGCGAGCCACTGCGCGGCGAGCGTTCGGCAACGTAATGCGAGTCGAGGAACGATACTACGAATCCCGCCGCTGGCTCTGGGGGGATCATCTCCGGCAAGACGTGCTCTTCGGCCTTCGCATGCTTCGCAAGTCTCCGGGCTTCACGGTTGTCGCCATCCTCACGCTGGCCCTCGGCGTCGGCGCCAACACCGCCATCTTCAGCTTCATCGACGCCGTGCTCTTGCGCTCCATACCAGTGAAAGATCCACAACAACTCGTTGTCTTCAACTGGAGCGCGCGTGCAAACCCGAAACTCCAGGGCCATAGCGGCTATGGCGACTGCGCGGATCAAACTGGCATCGGCGATTGCTCCTTCTCCATACCGTTTTACAAAACCGTTCGAGCGCAAGCTGGCGCTTTCTCCGGCATGGCCGCGTTCGCCGGTCCGCTTGACGTCGACCTTAGCGGCAACGGCGCCGCCAGCATCGTCCGCGGCCTGTACGTTTCCGGCGATTTCTTCTCCACTCTGGGCGTCAGCACTTTTATCGGCCGCCCGCTTACTCCCTCCGATGATTCACCGTCCGCGCCGCCAGCCATCGTCTTGAATTACGCTTATTGGGTCCGCGCCTTCGGTGGAGCTCCATCCGCCGTCGGCCGGACCGTTCGCCTCGATAGCACCACCGTCACGATCGTCGGCGTCGCCGATCCGCACTTCACCAATCTCACGCCCGGCAAGCCGCTGGATTTTTTCATGCCGTTCTCTGTCGCTGATAGCGTCCGCGGCGAGTGGTGGGGTAATGAAGATCGTCTCTCCGACCCCGCCAGCTGGTGGGTCGTTATACTCGGGCGTCTCAAGCCCGGCGTCTCCATCGGCCAAGCGCAGGCCGCCGCCACTACAATTTTCGGCAGCGAAACGCTTCACGGCGCGGCGCCACTCTTCAAATCCGAAGACGCCCCCGCCGTCACTCTTCGTGCTGTGCGAACGGGCCTCGATGGAGAGACCAGCCAGATTGCTCCAGCCCTTTACGTCACCATGGTCATCGTCGCTTTCATTTTGCTGATCGCCTGCGCCAACGTTGGCGGACTCACGCTGGCTCGCTCTGCCGCGCGCCAAAAAGAGATGGCCGTTCGTCTTGCGCTCGGAGCCGGCCGAGCGCGCATCGTCCGCCAGCTTCTCACGGAAAGCATTTTGCTGGCCTGCGCCGGAGGAGCGCTCGGCGTGCTCGTCGCTGTCTGGGGCGTCGACGCGATCGCCAGTTTGCTTTCTAACAGCTCTGGCCAGCCGTTTCCTTTCGCTGTCGCGCCGGACTGGCGTGTGTTCCTCTTCACGCTCGCCATCACATTTCTTACCGGAATTCTTTTCGGCCTCGCGCCCTCGCTGCGCGGCTCGCGCGTCGATTTGACGCCATCCTTAAAAGAACGCGCCTATTCGCTCCCGGGTGCCGCGGCGCACACCGGCCGCCGGTTTCGTCTCAGCGATGCGCTCGTCGTCGCGCAAGTCGCGCTCTCTATGGTCGTCCTCGTCGGTGCGGGACTTCTCGTCCGTACCTTGCGCAATCTTCACAGCATCAATCCCGGCTTCGACGCGCGGAATGTCTTGCTCTTCGGCATTGATCCCCTTCTCGCCGGTTACACCGACCAGCAAACGCAGCAGCTTTACGCCAATCTGCAGCAGCGCTTCGCCGCTCTTCCCGGCGTAATTTCCGTCAGCTACTCCGAAGAGGCACTCTTGGACGGCGGTTGGTCCGCCGGCGACGTTCATGTCGACGGCGCGCCGCCGAAGCAGAACGCCAATACCGGCAGGCTTCCCGTTGGGCTGAATTTCTTTTCTACCATGCGCATTCCCCTGCTCGCGGGACGCAATTTTACTTCCGCTGATTTCGCTGCAGCCGCCGCGACCAACGCCGCAGAGAAAGCCCGCGACGCAGCCGCGGCAAAAACAAATCCTGGCTCACCTTCGACGCCCGCATCTGCTTCGCCCACGGCACTCGATGCCCCCTATTATCATTCCGCGCCCGTGCCTCTCATCATCAACGAGTCCTTCGCGCGGAAATATCTCGCGAATAAGAATCCCATCGGTTTGCACTTGGGCGACGTCGAGCGCGACGAGACGCAAAGTCCGGGCCCCGGCCACACCATCGTCGGCGTCGTCGGCGATACCAAGTATGCCCAACTGCGTAGGAAAACCGCGCCCATCATATTTTTGCCGCTTGTTAGCAACAGCGCGCATTTCGAATTGCGCATCGCGGCGAATCCCACTGCGTTGGTGAAAAACGTCCGCGAAATTGTTTCGCAGGCCGGCAACGATTTGCCGCTCACCGACGTGCGCACCCAGGCTGAACAGATCGACCAAATTCTCTTTCAGGAGCGCCTCATGTCCCGGCTCTCCAGTTTCTTCGCCGCCCTCGCGCTGGTGCTCGCCTGCATCGGCCTTTACGGTTTACTGTCCTACGAAGTCGCTCGCCGCACCCGCGAGCTCGGCATTCGCGTGGCCCTCGGCGCGCAGCATCGCGAGCTCTCTCGCCTAGTCATCGGACAAGGGATTTTGCTCGCGCTCATCGGCGCAGCCATCGGCATCGCCGCCGCTGTAGGCGTAACGCGTTTCATGTCTGCAATGCTGTATGACGTCCGCGCGAACGACCCGCTCACGATGGTGGCCGTCGCCGCCCTGCTAATTCTCGTCGCTTTCGCTGCTTGCTACATTCCTGCCCGCCGCGCGATGAAAGTCGATCCGATGGTCGCTCTGAGATACGAATAGTCATTCACGCAAGTCAGGTGCAACGCCCTCGCACGGCAATCCTATAGATAGATGTGCGGCACTCATCGACATTTCTGGCGATTGTTCACGAGTGACGGGCCACCGGAAGTTATGTGCCCAACCATGCCCCAAGCGCAAAACCTGTCTCCGGTTCGGAGAGCCGTTCCCTCATTCCGTGAATTGGGGGTGTCGCCTCCATCGGTGCCCTCCGGCTACTCACTCGGCGTGAACGGCCTTCTGCTGGCTCACTTTTTCGCCATCCCCCTTTTTCAGCTTGCGAAAAATGATGGTCGAAAAAATCGTGAACACGCCAAGGAAGGCAAGCGCCTCGTGCAAGCCGTGAATCATTTCCGCCGGATTCGAATGAACGCGAGGAACGAAAAGCGCTGTCGTCAGCCCGGCCGCCGCCACGCCAAAACTGATGGACATCTGCTGCGATGTGCTCGCAATCGAGCTCGCGCTGCTCGTTTCCTCTTCCGTGACATCGGCATAGACCAGCGTATTCATGCTCGTATATTGCAGCGACGTGAACGCTCCGTAGCAAAACGCCTGAATCACGATCACCCAAACCGGTGTGTGCAATCCAATGGTCGCAAACAACAGAAGCAGCAGCCCCAGCACAATTGTGTTGGAAACCAGCACGGCGCGATAACCTAGGCGATTTAAGATCTTGGGCAACAGAAACTTAGTGCTCATGGAAGCGACCGCTTGCGGCATGATCAGCAGGCCCGACTGAATCGGCGTAAACCCCAGCCCCACCTGGTAGAGCAGCGGCAGGAGAAACGGCACTCCGCCAATACCCAGCCGCGTGAAAAATCCTCCGCTCACCGCCGCGCTGAACGTGCGAAGGCGAAAGAGGCTCAGCCGCAGCAGAGGAAACTCGATCTCTCGCGCATGAAATAGGTAGCCGCCGATAAGTGAAAGAGAGACCGCCAGCAGTCCCAGGATTTCGGCCGTACTCAGCGTGTGCTCGCCGAAAATCTCCAGCACATAGGACAGAAGTGCGATCCCGGAGCCAAACAGAATGAGCCCGACCACATCGAGCGGCGGCGTCTTTTCCTCGCGGTAGTTCGGCAGGTGCAGATACACCATCAACAAACCAACCAGCCCTATCGGAATGTTCACGAAGAAAATAAATCGCCAGTGCAGGTAACCCACGATGAGCCCGCCGGCAATCGGTCCGAGCATCGGTCCAACCAGCGCCGGAATCGCCACAAAACTGATCGCGCGGATCAGTTCGGACTTTGCAAACGTCCGAACCAGCGTGAGCCGCCCCACCGGTACCATCATCGCTCCGCCGCATCCCTGCAGTACGCGGCACGCCACCAGCAAATGGATGTTGCTGGAAATGCCGCAAAGAAAAGATCCGAATGTGAACAGCCCGATGGCGGACGCAAAGACGCGCCGCGTTCCGAAGCGGTCCGCCATCCACCCGCTGATCGGTATGAACACCGCCAAACTCAGCGTGTAGCTCGCCAGCACCGACTTCATGCTGAGCGGCGTCACCTTCAGCGCTTCCGAAATAGCCGGCACCGCGGTATTCAGAATCGTCGTGTCCAGCGACTCCATGAAAAACGCGACGGCCACCAGCCACGGCAAGAGCCGCTTGGCGGAAGCCGATGGTACGGCTGGCTCCGAAGGGATTTGGCCGGAAGGTGGAGAATGAGATGGACTGGGTGGCATGGAGTCGAAGAATTACTTTACTAACGAATCCGGGAATTTACTCGAATACATGGCCACCGTTCGAATGGTCCCATCAATCGTCTTGGTTTGCTTTCTACGGGCGTTTAGCCCGCGGCTCCTCGTTATCACTTGTACAAAAACGTGCCCCAGAACCCTTCCGTTTGCCCCTTTCTTGTTACGATAAAAAGACCGTAGGAAACAGCACTTTTTCCAGAGTTTGCATCGCTCGCCACAGCAAAGCGAGCGCCATTATTTCTAGAAAAATTCGCCGCAAATGGCGAATCGAGGAGTCTCACGTGAAAAGCGCATCCTTATATCTGGCAATGACGGCCATGTTTGGCGCACTTGCCGCTCCCACGTTCGGCCAAGCGCCGCCTGCAACAAAGTCCCAAACCCCGGTCGCCGCTCCGCAAGCCGCGCCAAGCTGCGCCGACTTCCGCGCAAGGCACGGTTTCCCGCACCACCAAGGCCGTCAACTATCGCCGCGCCGGAGGCTCCACCAGAATTGATTTCAGCGGCACCGAGCTGATGCAAGGCGCTTCGGGCGAAGCCAAAGTCGATAGCAAGAGCAACCGCATGGAGATTGAAGCCAAGTTCATGGGCTTCGAAGACGCCACAAAATTCGGCCTCGAATATCTCACCTACGTTCTCTGGGCCGTTTCTCCGCAGGGGCGCGCCGTGAATCTCGGCGAAGTCGCTCTCAAAAACGGCAGCGGCCAGGTCAAAGCCATCTCCGATATGCAGACCTTCGGCATGATCGTCACCGCGGAACCCTATTTCGCCGTCACGCAACCCGGCAATATGGTCGTCCTTGAAAATACGCTCGGCCCAGCGACGCAAGGCAAAGTCGAAAACATCGACGCGCAATACGAATTGGTCGCCCGCGGCGCTTATTCCTCGTCGAACACAAGAATCGAGAACGCCATTTTCGGCATCGACCGCAAAACACCGCTCGAACTTTTCGAAGCGCGCAACGCCGTTCGTATCGCTCGTATCGCGCAAGCCGATAAATACGCGCCGTCTTCTCTTGCCAGGGCTGAGGCTCAGCTCAAAAACGCGGAAGAGGTCTACAGCCGCAAGAGCGAGAAAAAATCCGTCGAAGCCGCCGCTCGCGAAGTCGTCGAAACCGCGGAAGAAGCGCGCGTGATGGCCGTAAAACAAAAAGCCGAACAAGACGCGCAAGCCAAAGCGATCGCGGATAAAAAAGCCGCCGAAGAACAAGCCGCCGCTGAAATCAAGCGCCGTCAGGACGCCGAACAGGCTCGCTTGCAAGCGGAAGCCGCGAAGGCCGAAGCCGTTCGCATGAAGCAGGAAGCGGAGAAAGCCGCAGCTGATGCCGCTCGCCAAAAAGCGGAAGCGGAGCAAGCCACTGCCGCCGCCGTCGCGCAACAGCAGGCCGCGCAGGCCGCCGCCGAACAAGCCGCACGTGATAAAGCCGCTGCTGTCGATCAGCAGCGCGCCGCGGAAGCCGAAGCCGAAAAAGCGCGCCAGGCTGCAGCAAGAGCTGAGGCCGAAAAAGCGGAGTTGCGCGCGCAGTTGCTGAATCAGCTCAACTCGATTTTACAGACGCGCGATTCCGCTCGCGGGCTGATCGTCAACATGTCCGACGTGCTCTTCGATACGGGCAGCTACACGCTGAAGCCGGGCGCGCGCGAAAAGCTCGCGAAAATCTCGGGCATTTTGCTGGCCCATCCTGGCCTGACATTGCAAATCGAAGGCCATACGGACAGCGTTGGGACTGATGACTTCAATCAGCAGCTTTCCGAGCGGCGTTCGGATTCCGTGCGCGATTTTCTTGCCGAGAATGGCGTTCCCGCATCTTCCATTACCGCGCGCGGCTTTGGAAAAACGCAGCCTGTCGCGACGAATGACACCGCCGAAGGGCCGCCAACGCAACCGCCGCGTCGAGCTTGTCGTCAATGGCGCCGCGATCGGCAACGCCGCAGCAGCAAATACAACCAACAATCAGTAGCACGACTTCTGCAGCTCGACTTTTATACGTTTTAAGTCTTCACAAGTGCTCGCTGATTTTTTCGGCGAGCGCTTGTCTTTTCTGGCCTCGACTTTCTCGCGGCGTGATCGACTCTTCGACTCGATATCGCTTTACCAATCTCATTCGCATGCGTCACTTCCATTGACGGGCTGCGCTGCAATCCGCTACGGTGTGTGTCGAATTGCAATGGAGCGATTCATTCACTCAACCTAAGTTTGATTAAAGCCGGAGGCCGTTGATGTTCTTCCTTTTCCTGGCACTCACTTTTCCAGCTTGGAAACCTCACTTTTCGTTTCTGGAAAATCCGCTGGCCAACGAGATGATCGCGCTGCGGTGGCTGCATCTTGTTTTCGGCGTCATCTGGATTGGCTTGCTCTACTTTTTCAATTTGGTGCTGACGCCGGCGATGAAGCAAGTCGAGCCGGCGGTGCGTGTGAAAATTTATCCACCGCTGATGTCGAAAGCGATGGGCTGGTTTCGTTCCTCGGCGCTGGTAACCGTCCTTGTCGGCATTCGCTATTTTCAGCTGCATCTTTTTGCGGATGCGCGGGCTGCGGGCGACCACTCGCTGGCCATGAAGTGGCTTGGTTGGTGGCTGCTCGTTTGGATCGTGGCGTACATTTTTATTTATGCGTTGCAACTCCCTGCAAAAGGATTTGTAAATAGTCCGTGGGTGCGCGGCACCGGCATCGCGATTGTTGTTGTCGCGGCATCGTGGCTGGTGATGGCTTTGAACGGCGGCGCCGATGTTTCGAGTCCGCACCTGGCGATCAGCGTCGGCGGAGGGCTGGGCCTGGTGATGCTGCTGAACACCTGGGGCGTGGTGTGGCGCGTGCAGAAAAAATTGATTAAGTGGGCGCGGACGAGCGCGGAACAAGGTGTGCCGATGCCGCCGGAAGCGGAGCGACTGATGCGCTGGAACTTTTTGACGGCGCGGGTTTCGTTTTGGCTGTCGTTTCCAATGTTATTTTTCATGGGGGCGGCTAGTCATTATCCGTTCTTGAGCACGGTGGCGCGGTGAGTTGGGAGTGAGTGGCGCCTGACGGCGAAAAGCGGAAAAGGATAACGCAGAGGCGCAGAGATCGCGGAGGCGCGCAGAGAATCCGAGTCGTCGTGAGCCGTGTCCCGTGATCCGTGAGGCCGCGAAGAGAAAGTAGATCCCTCGATTCCCTCGGGATGACAATTTTGGGAAGCGGTCGCCCGAGGGATACCCACCCCCCGGTGTTTTTTTGTAAGAGTGGCAAACACAGGACTTAGCGATCCGGGTGATGACATGTTCCTCGAATGCGCCGACGAAGCGCGGGCGGATTACGTCGTTACAGGAAATTTGCGTCCTTTCGCGAAATTTTGGAAGGCTACGAAGATTGTCAACGCGCGGGAGTTTGTTAGCCTAGCAGCCCCCCACTTGATCCGGTAGAGACGCGACAAGGCTCAGCCGAGCGTCTTCGATGGCAGCGATGGCAAGTTCGCGACTGACGCTCGGATATTGATCGAGGAATTGATCCAGGGTGTCGCCACCTTCCAGGTAGTCCATCAAGATCTTGAATGGAACACGGGTTCCACGGAACACAGGCTCTCCGCCGAGGATATCCTGATCCTTGATGATAACGCCGGTCTTCTCGCCTTACCTCGTCGCCTAGAGTTTACCAGCCAAAGCACCCAAGCGTTGTCTTGGAATTTCGAGCGCGACACCTGCGGCCATCGACCCAGCAGTTGGGGCACTTAAATCCGCACACGCAAAAGCCGCGTATACGGAAAAGCTATTATGGGCGGATCGTGACAATTACGACGACGTCGAAGAATGCTTCAGGAAAGCGACGACTACCGTCGGAGTGTACGAGAAGCAGCAATAGCGCGCGCTGAGACTCGACACGCTTCAAGCAAGAAAACTCCAAGTTGAGATCGCGAAGGAGAAAAAAAGAGGAGGCGGGCCAGGTCGTCCCGCCTCCTTGTTCCCCTTTCGGGGATGTCCGGCCAGCCTGACGGAGGGCGGCTGACCGGTCGTGTGTTGGCCTACCTATATAATCCCGGCAGAGCGAAAAAAGTTCCTGGGAAAATGGAAAAAGTGGCTAGAATCCATGTGGAAAAGAAGCACCGCGCCGGGGTGCACCCAAACTTATGACCCGTCCTTCTTCGCTGAGCCCAGATAACATATTGCGTTTTCTGCAAGTTACAAGAGATGCGGCTTCCGCAAATGAGATTGCGGCGGCTTTGCATGTGGGGAAGAGCGAACGGAAACCCTTATTTAAACAGCTGGTTAAATTGAAGAAGCGAGGAGCGATTGAGGAGGTGCCGGGAGGGCGCTACCGGCTGATGAAACGGAAGGAGAAGGAAGATACGGGGAGCAGGGCGGGCGGCTCTGGGGGGAGTGGTTCGGCAGCGACGAGTTCCACGGGGAACATTCGGCGACCGGCGGAGGATGTGCGGGCGGTGGCGCGAGATGAGGTGCGGGGGCGGCTGGTGCTGCATCACGACGGTTATGGATTTGTGGTGCCGGATGTGCCGATGCCGCAGCTGGATGGCGACGTGTTTATTCCGCGGGATGCTGTGGAAGATGCGATGCATGGCGATCGTGTGCTGGCGCGACTGCAACGAGTGAGCGATTCACGCGGGCGGGATTTTCGCGTGGCGGGGGCGCGCGGCGGGCAGCGGGCGGAAGGGCGGATTGTGCGCGTGCTGGGGCGAGCGCACCCGTCGGTGGTGGGATTGTTTCGGTATGGGCCGCGGGGAAATGTCGTGCTGCCATACGACAACCGGATCCAGCATGAGATTGAAATTGCGCCGGGGGAGGAGTTGACGGCGAGGCTGCGGAAAAAATTGGGATTTGGGGAAGCGGGCGAAGGCGGAGGGCGCGGGCGGCGGTTGCCGCATTTGCCGGAGCTGGATGGCGCGGTGGTGAATGTGGAGTTGATGCGGTATCCGCGGGGTGGAGCGGCGCCGACGGGACGCGTGATTGAAATTTTGGGGCGGCCGGGCGAGCTCGGCGTGGATACCGAGATCATTATTCGCAAGCATCATTTGCCGCATGAATTTTCGGGGGCGGTGCTGGAGGAGGCGGAGCGGCGCGCGGAGCCGGTGAGTGAAGCGGAGCGAGAAGGGCGCGAGGATTTTCGAGATTTGCCGATTGTGACGATTGACGGAGAGACGGCGCGGGATTTTGACGACGCGGTTTACGTGGAACGGCGCGGGGATGGCGGATGGAATTTGCAGGTGCATATCGCGGACGTGGCGCACTACGTTCGAACGGGAACGGCGCTGGATCAGGAAGCGCGGCTGCGCGGGACTTCGGTGTACTTTCCGGACCGAGCTGTGCCGATGCTGCCGGAGGCTCTATCGAATGGGATGTGTTCGCTGAAGCCGCGCGAGGAACGGCTGGTGATGAGCGCGCTGATGGAGTTCGACGCGGCGGGCAATATGCAGAAGTCGCGGATGACGGCGGGAGTGATTCGGTCGGCGGAGCGGATGACCTATACGGATGTAAATAAAGTGATCGAAGGCGATGCCTCTGCTTCGATGCGCTATGCGGGCCTGGCCGGACATTTTCGCGACATGAAAGAGTTGGCGCTGCTGCTGAACAAACGGCGGAATGAAAATGGGTCGATTGATTTTGATTTGCCAGAGCCGGTGATTGAGTTCGATGAACAGCAGAACATGACCAATATTGTGCGAAGCGAGAGGAACATCGCGCACCGACTGATTGAAGAGTTCATGCTGGCGGCGAACCGGGCGGTGGATGGGTATTTTTTGAAGCGAGGAATTGCGGCGTTGCATCGCGTGCACGAAAAACCGGATGCGCGGAAAGTGCTGGAGTTCGAAGAGCTGGCGCGGGCGTTTGGGTATTCACTGGGCGTGGCGGATTTGCATCAGCGGGAGATTGCGGTGCGGCATGGTCGCGTGCCGGCGCCGGCAAAAGCGGGGCGGCCGGACTCTTATGGGCATGGACGCGAGCGGGGGATGAAGGTGGCGCTGCCAGGGGCCACGGAACTGCGGATTACGCCGCAGCATTATCAAAGATTACTACGGAAATTGGCGGGCAAGCCGGAGGAACGGATTGTGTCGTACTTGATGCTGAGGTCGCTGAAGCAGGCGCGGTATGCGGCGGAGCCACTGGGACATTTTGCGCTGGGGTTCGACGAGTACACGCATTTTACTTCGCCGATTCGGCGGTATCCGGACTTGGTGGTGCATCGTGTGTTGAAATGGGCTTTGGAGCATCCGCACACCGCAGAGCCCGCGGCGAGCCATGCGTCGCGCGGCGTGGCAGCGACGCTCTATCCCTATGCGGAATTGGAAGAGATAGCGTCGGAAACCTCGGAGGCGGAGCGACGCGCGAACGGGGCCGAGCGCGAGTTGATGGATTGGAAGACGGCGCAGTTTATGGAGCAGCATTTGGGCGAGGAATATGAGGCGCTGATTATTTCGGTGCAGAAATTTGGATGCTTTGTTGAGTTGTTCGAAGTCTTTGTGGAAGGACTGCTGCCAATCAACGCGCTCGAAGATGCGGCGGGGACGCGGGTCGTATTCCGCGAGCGCGATCACGCGATGGTAGCGCTGTCCGGAGGAGAAGGGCGACGCGGCGCGCCTGGGTCACGACGTGGGCGCGGTACGAAGCCGAAAGAGCTTGCCTGGCATCTGGGAGACCGCGTGCATGTGCGAGCGGAGCGCATCGACCCGATGAGACGGCGGGTGGAATTTGCGATTGCTGAGGTGGCCTAGACGATTCGAACCGCCTTCGGAACGCGTTTCTGAAGGCGCGTGAGATTCTGTTATTCTGAATAGTCACAGACAGCGGCCGCCCCACCCTTGCGGCTCCGCGATATTCAAGAGAGAGGAACATCCACCGTGAGTACGACCACAGTTACAGAGCGCGCTGCTAAGCGTGTCCACAATTTCAATGCGGGGCCGGGGGCTTTGCCGCTGCCGGTGCTGGAGCGAATCAAAGAAGAATTGCTGGATTGGCGCGGAAGCGGGATGTCGGTGATGGAGATGAGTCACCGGTCGCCGGAGTTTGAGAGCATCAACGCGGCGGCGGAAGCTGGTTTGCGCAAACACCTGGCGATTCCGGATGACTACGGGGTGATTTTTGCGCAGGGCGGCGGGAGCATGCAGTTCACGATGGCGCCGATGAATTTGTGTTTGCCGGGGAAGCCGGTCGATCTGATTCATACGGGGACGTGGACAGCGAAGGCGCTGGGCGAGTTGAAGAAAGGAATTCTGCACAACGTCGCGGCTTCGACCGAAGCGGATAAATTTACCAGGCTACCGCGCAAGGACGAGATTAAGTACTCGCCGGACGCCTCGTACGTGCACATGTGCACGAACAACACGATTGAGGGCACGCAGTGGAACGAAATGCCCGAGACGGGGAGTGTGCCTCTCGTGGCGGACATGTCTTCGGATATTGCTTCACGGCCGATTGATGTGAAGAAATTTGGAATGATTTTTGCCGGGGCGCAGAAAAATCTTGGGCCGAGCGGGGTTACGGTCGTGATCATCCGCAAAGATCTGGCGGAGCGCGCGGACAAAAATCTGCCGACGATATTGCAATATCGCACGTTCATCAAAGAAAAGTCGCTGTACAACACGCCACCGACGTTTGCGATTTATATTGTGGGGCTGGTGATGGAATGGATCGACGCCGAGGGCGGTATCACCGCGATCGAGAGGCGCAACAACGCGAAGGCGAAGCTTCTCTACGACACGCTGGAAGCAAGCGGCGGCTTCTATCATTGCCCGGTGGAACCTGCTTCGCGGTCCAAGATGAACGTGGTGTTCCGCGTGGCGGGCGGCAAGGAAGACATCGAGAAGCAATTCGGGGTACTCGCGGCGGAGGCGGGGCTCGTCGGCACGCCGGGGCATAGGTCGGTCGGCGGCATGCGCGTATCGCTTTACAACGCGGTGACGCTTGGGGCGGTCGAAGCACTCACTTGTTATATGCGCGAGTTTCAGCGGACGCGCGGATAGCTAACGTGGGCGGGGCAAGCCCCGCCCCTACAAGGTCGACCGATCGCCTTCTTCTAGCCCACAGCTAAGAGGTTATTTCCCCTTGTGCTTCGACAGGAAGAGGCGTAGTGTCTCTTGTCGAAGTGGCAGGGGAACAGGTGAATGGCGACCAAAAAAATTGAGCTTCCGCAAGGCACGCTGGACTTGCTGATTCTTCGGACGCTGGCGCTGGAGCCGCAGCATGGGTGGGCCATTTCCGAGCGCATCCAGCAGATTTCGAGCGACGTTTTGTTGATTCAGCAAGGGTCCCTGTATCCGGCGCTGCACCGGCTGGAGCGGCGGGGCTGGATCAAGGCGAAGTGGGGCACGTCGGAGAACAACCGGCGCGCGAAATACTACGAACTTACCAAAGCCGGGCGGAAGCAACTCGAACTCGAGAAAGATTCCTGGAACAAACTGGCGGCGGCCGTCGCGCAGATTCTAGAGACGGCATAGGGAGGGCTTATGTTCAGCGACCTGCTGTTCCGACTGCGCGCGCTATTCCGGCGAGATACCGTGGAATCCGAAGCGGACGCCGAGCTGCAGTTTCACTTCGAGCAACAAGTTCAGAAGTATCTCAGGTCCGGGCTGAGCCGCGAAGAAGCGTTCCGGCGCACGAGGCTTCAATTCGGGGGGCACGAACAAATCAAGGAAGAGATGCGCGATGCGCGGGGCGTGAACCTGATCGAAACGCTCTTTCAGGACATCCGCTACGGCCTGCGCATTCTCGGCCGCACGCCGGCCATCACATGCGTCGCGATTTTTTCGCTCGCGCTCGGTATTGGAGCGAACACGGCAATTTTCAGCTTAATTGACACGGTGATGCTCCGGATGCTTCCCGTACAAAAGCCCGAGGAATTGATGCAGGTGCGGATAAAAGAACCAAGGTCGCCCAATGACGAAGCCAATCCGACGTTTACAAATCCTCTTTGGGAAGAGCTGCGAAGCCGTCAGGATTTCTTCTCCGGCATTTTCTCGTGGAGCCTGACGGAGTTTGACCTCTCGCAGGGCGGAACAGTACACAACGTGAACGGTATGTTCGCGAGTGGCGAGTATTTCTCGACGCTGGGTGTTCGTCCAGCTGCCGGCCGCCTGCTCACAGCTGTGGACGATAAGCGAGGTTGCCCCGGCGTTGCGGTGTTGAGCTACGGTTTTTGGCAAGATCATTTCGGCGGGACGGAGAACGCCGTTGGAAGCACGCTCTCGCTGGACAATCATCCTTTTAACGTGATTGGCGTGAGCGCGCCGGGATTTTTTGGTCTGGAGGTGGGGAACAAGTTTGATGTCGCCATTCCAGTTTGCGCCGCGGAAATTTTCGATGGGCCAAAATCACGGCTTGACCGGCGCTCCTGGTGGTGGTTGAACGTGGCTGGGCGGAGCAAGCCTGAAGTCAGTCCGAGCCAATTGAAGGCGCGGCTTGCGGTGGTGTCGCCGCAGATTTTTGCGGCGGCGTTACCACAGGACTGGGAGACGAAGAATCAGCAAGAGTTTCTCAAACGGTTGTTTGAGACGGCACCGGCGGCGACGGGGACTTCTTATTTGCGACGGCGATTTACGCAGCCACTGCATATTCTGATGGGCGTGGTGGGACTGGTGCTGCTGATTGCGTGCGCCAACATTGCGAGCCTGATGCTAGCGAGGTCGGCAGCGCGACACAAGGAGATCGCGGTGCGCAAGGCGTTAGGCGCGTCGCGCGCGCGGCTGATCCGGCAATTGCTGACGGAGTGTGTGCTGCTTTCCACAGTGGGGGCTTTGCTCGGCGTTCTTTTTGCACGATGGGGAAGTTCGCTGCTGGTGCGCTATATCTCGACGGGAAACAACAAAGTCTTCCTGGATCTTTCCTTTGATTGGCGGATCTTGTGTTTTACGGCCGGCGTTGCGGTGTTCACGGGGATTCTCTTTGGCGTGCTGCCGGCATTTCGTTCCACGCGCGTATCCCTGACGTCGGCGATGAAAGGCAGCCAAGCGGTTGATGGCGAGAGCCGGACGAAGTTCCGGCCGGGAAAATGGATTGTGGCTTCGCAGGTGGCGTTATCGCTCGTGCTGTTGGTAACGAGCGGATTGTTTCTGCGCAGCCTCGTCACACTGGTCACTATGGACGCGGGTTTCGACCGGAATAATGTCCTGATCGTGCGCGCGAATTTGCACACCGCTAAAGTACCGCCGGAGCAACAGCCCGCGATATTTGATGAAGTCGAGAACCGCTTGCGTTCGCTTCCCGGGGTCGTTTCGGCGGGAAGATCCGTGATGACTCCCGTAAGCAACTACGTTTGGAATAGTGATCTTGATGTGGACACACCGAATGCGCCGAAGGGCGACGCCGCGCTCGCCTATTTCAATTTCGTGTCGCCGGGGTATCTTGAGACGGTTCGCACACCGCTCCTCGCGGGGCGCAACTTCAACAATGGAGATACGAAGACGGCCGCGCGAGTCGCCATCGTCAACGAAATCCTGGCGCGAACTTTCTTTCCAAACGGGGATGCTCTTGGGAAGTATTTCCGTGTGCATCCAGACCCAGGCAAACCCGCGCCGCCAATTCAGATTGTAGGGCTGGCGAAAGACGCGAAGTACGAATCTTTGCGGGAAGAGGGGCATGCGACTGCGTACTTTCCGGTTGCGCAGCTTCCAGAAGACGCGGAAGAACAAATATTTGAATTGCGGACCGCAGCGCGTCCGTCGGCGCTGGTTCCTTCCGTACAGGAAGCCGTAGCGGGCGTTAGCAAAGCAATTCCGCTGGAGTTTCACACGCTCGCGGAACAGGTGGATGATTCGCTGGTGCAAGAACGGCTGCTCGCTACGTTGTCCACATTCTTCGGAGCACTGGCTCTATTGCTGGCAATGATTGGGCTATATGGCGCGCTTAGTTATTTGGTGGCGCAGCGGCAGCCGGAATTTGGGATTCGCATGGCGCTTGGCGCACCGCGAAGCTCCATCCTTCGGCTCGTTATGCGCGACGTAATCGTCGTTCTTGCAGGGGGCTTGGCGGCAGGAGTCTGTCTGGCTTTAATAACAGTGGGCGTGCTGCAAAAAATGTTGTTCGGACTTGCCCCTCACGACACTTTCACGTTCATCGTATCCATCGGAGTGCTTTCTGCGGTCGCGGTAGTCGCTGGGTATCTGCCTGCTCGCCGAGCGATGCGTATCGATCCGATGGCGGCTTTACGCTATGAGTAGACCGGCGAGGGAAAGAAAGTTATCGGAGTGAACCAGGAGTTCGTTTGCCATGTTCAGTGATCTGCTGTTCCGTCTACGCGCTCTGTTTCAACGTGAGGCCATGGAGGCTGAGATGGACGAAGAACTCCGTTCGCATTTTGACAAGCAAGTGGAAAAATATGTCGCGTCCGGAATGTCTCGTGAAACTGCTGTGCGGCGAGCGCGGCTGGAATTTGGCGGGCACGAACAGATGAAGGAAGAATGCCGAGACGCGCGCGGAGTGAGCATCATCGAAACTCTGCTTCAGGATGCGCGCTACGCGCTACGGATGATGCGCAGCAGCCCTGGGTTCACTGCTGTCGCCATTCTTACGCTTGCTCTTGGCATCGGCGCAAACACGGCCATTTTTTCGGTCATCGATTCCGTACTTCTCCGGCCGCTGCCGTACCAGGATCCTGCGAGACTGGTGATACTCTGGGAAAATAATTCCCAGCATCCGAACCCGCATAATACGGTTTCGCCGCCGGATTTTCTAGACTGGCAGAGTCGCAATACTGTTTTTGCCGAGATGGCGGCGATTTTCGACCAGCACGCCAACCTGACGGGAAACGGACTCCCTCAGGAAGTTGTTCTTCAGAATGTCTCCGCGAATTTCTTTTCGGTACTCGGAGTGAATCCGGCGATTGGGCCTGGCTTCACGGCAGAGAATGGAAAGGCGGGCCACGACGACGTCGTGGTGCTCAGCTATGGATTCTGGAAAGAGCGATTCGCGGGCGATGCCGCGATCATCGGGAAAACTATCTTGCTGAATGGCCACCCGCAAACCATCGTCGGGGTGACTCCAGAGAACTTCAGTTGGTTCATCAAGGACGGCTCGTTCGCCGGTGCGAAGCCGCAGATGTGGTCGCCGTTTGTATTTCCCGCACGCTTCAGTGACCGCAAAGACGTCGGCAGATTTTTGACGGTCGTTGCCCGCTTGAAAGCGGGAGCAACTGTTCCGGAAGCGCAATTGCAAATGAATACCATGGCCGCGCGGATTGCCGAGGAATACCCGGACTTCAACGCCTACTGGGGAGCGAACGTGGTGCCTGTGCGAGATCAGCTTTCAGGCGATCTGCGGCCGGCGCTTTTGATTTTGTTTGGGGCCGTCGCCTTTGTTTTGCTGATTGCATGCGCCAATGTTTCAAGCTTACTGCTGGCTCGTGCAACAGCGCGCGAAAGAGAGATTGCCGTGCGTACGGCTATGGGAGCCAGCCCGTGGCGCATCGCACGCCAACTGCTTACAGAAAGCGTTTTGCTCGCGCTGATCGGTGGCGCGATTGGCGTGGCGCTGGCGGTCTGGGGCACAAACCTTCTGCTCGCCGCTAGCCCAGAGAATCTTCTCGAGTTGCGTTCCATGCCAGTGGATTGGCGCGTGCTAGCGTTCGCGACTGGATCCACTTTGCTTGCGGGCCTGCTTTTCGGAGTACTGCCTTCTTACATTTCTTCGCACTCGGGGATTTCCGAAACGCTTAAGGAGGGTGGACGCGGATCGTCAGCGGGAAAGCAGCGGCGGTTTGCGCGTAGCGCGTTCGTGGTAGCGCAAATGTGCCTTGCTCTGGTTTTGCTTGCCGGTTCCGGCTTGCTGATTCGCAGCTTCATTCGCCTCGTCGGCGTAGATCCTGGCTTTGATGCGAGCCACCTGCTCACGTTCAAAGTGTCGCTGCCCACCTCAAAATACAAGGATGACAAAGCGCTTCTCACTTTCTTTCAGCAGCTTCTCTCGCGAGTCTCGCAGCTTCCCGGGGTGCGTTCTGCCAGTATGAACAGTTTTCCACCTTTCTCCGGGCTAGGTTCGGCAACCGCTGTTCATGTCCTGAGCCAGCCGGAGCGCTCGTTGATGGATCTTCCTGAGGCCGCAGTTCGCATCATTGGCGCAGATTATTTCTCCACGATGCAAATTCCCTTGCACGCTGGACGGACGTTCAACGAACAGGAGCTGACCGAAGAGCGCCACGTGGTCATCGTCAATCAAGCGTTTGCGGACCAGTGCCTCAAAGGCGTGAATCCGCTGGGGCAAAAAGCCGTTATCTATATGAAGAGCCTCAAGGAGAGCGAGAACACACCTTCAGAGATTATCGGTGTGGTTGGTGACGTTCGCCAAATGGGGCTCGATACGCCGGCAGAGCCAACGGTTTATTGGCCGCATCCGGAGCTCGTCATTTCCGAAATGACGATCGTGGTCCGCACCGCAAATGAACCGCTCGCGCTGGTCTCCGCGGTGCGAAATGAGCTTCAGCAAATGGATGCTGAGCAGCCGATGGCCGCCATTTCGACTATGGACGAGCTTCTCGCAGGCACGCTTTCGCGCTCGCGCTTCACGATGCTGGTGCTTGGAGTGTTCGCAACGCTTGCGCTCGTGCTCGCGTGCGTTGGGATTTATGGAGTGATTGCCTACAGCGTCACGCAGCGCACTCAGGAGTTCGGCATTCGCATGGCGCTTGGGGCGAATCGTCGGGACGTCTTCCGCCTTGTCCTTGGCCAAGGCACTCGACTCACACTTCTCGGCACAGGCCTCGGAATTGTTGCTGCGTTGATTGTCACCCGGCTTATGACGACGCTGCTCTACGGAGTCAGCGCTACAGATCCGCTCACGTTTACGGCAGTCGCATTGCTTCTTGCGGTTGTCGCGCTGGCAGCATGCTATATCCCGGCGCGGCGCGCTACTCGCGTCGATCCCATCGTGGCTTTGCGCTACGAATAAGCCGTTGAAACAAGAGCGCGCAGAAACTGTTCGTTATGAGCAGTTCCTGCGCCTGTATCCGCCTAACGCGTCTTACTTCGGGCAACAGCTCACGCCAGGTCGAAGAGCAAGACCTCGGCGTTGTCGACGCCGGTCAACTCGACGGTTTTCTCCTTTGAGATGGCGGCTCCATCGCCATCCTTAAGCTTCGTACCGTTCAGCGTCACGCTGCCACGCGCGACTTGAACGTAGGCGTGGCGATCGGGCTTAAGCTCGTGCGTTACGGCTTCGCCATTGCCAAGCACGGTTGCGTACAACTCGTTGTCCTGGCGGATCTGCACGGATCCTTGGCGGCCATCCGGCGAAGCGACCAGCCGCAGTTTCCCGCGCTTCTCCTCTTCGCTGAAGGTCTTCTGACCGTAGACCGGCTTCAGGCCCTTCTCTTCCGGAAACATCCAGATCTGCAGCAGATGCACAGGCTCGATCTTGGATGCGTTGAACTCGCTGTGCGTCACGCCGGAGCCAGCGCTCATGTACTGGACGTCGCCGGGACGAATGACTGAGCCGGTGCCCATGCTGTCGCGGTGTTCGAGCGCGCCTTCGAGCACGTAGGTGACGATTTCCATGTCGCGGTGCGGATGCGTGGGAAAGCCCTCGCCGGGCGCGACGCGGTCGTCATTCAGGACGCGCAGCGTACGGAAATGCACATGCTTGGGATCGTAGTAGTCGGCAAACGAAAATGTGAAATAGGTATCGAGCCAGCCGTGGTTGAAATGGCCGCGTTCCTGGCTTTTGCGGATATCGATCATTTGGTCCACCTCCCGGTTTGACAGGGGCATAATACTCGTTATCACGACTATTGTCAAGAGGCTCTTTACGCTGACGCTTGCCGGCAGCATCGATGCGGCTCGGTTCTTCCAACGCCAACATCCTTTGGGGGTTACCCGTACTTGCGTCCCATTCCCGGCAGCCTCTCTTTGGTGTAGAGTGGAAAAGTAATAGCCATTCGATGTGTCTGCTTCCGAGGATTCCCAATGGATTCTGCGCCGTCCGCAACGCAAACGAAGAAACCCGAGGCAACCACCGGGCCCCGCGAAACACTCACCATCACGGACAATCGCACCGGCAAAGCCTACGAAGTTCCCATCACGCACGGCTCCATCCGGGCGATGGACTTGCGGCAAATCAAGGTAGACTCCGCGGAATTCGGGATGTTGAGCTACGACCCCGCGTTTAACAACACGGCGTCATGCGTGAGCAAGATCACCTTTATCGACGGAGATGCGGGAATCCTGCGTTATCGCGGCTACCCCATCGAGGAGCTGGCTGAAAAAAGCACTTATCTCGAAACGGCCTATCTACTCCTTCACGGAGAGTTGCCCACTGCGTCGCAGCTCAAGGACTGGGCGTATAACGTCACGCACCACACGTTCATCCACGAGAGCATCAAGAAATTCCTGGACGGATTTCACTACGACGCCCATCCGATGGGGATGATGATCTCCACGATCGCGGCGCTTTCTACGTTTTATCACGATGCCAAGGATATTTTTGACGCGGAATCGCGCCGGAAACAGACTTACCGTCTCGTAGGAAAAATGCCAACAATTGCAGCGTTCTCCTACCGGCACACTCTGGGGATGCCGTTTGTTTATCCGGACAATGAGCTAAGTTATCCAGGCAATTTTCTGAACATGCTGTTCCGCACTTCTGAGGCAAAGTACCGGCCTAATCCGACGCTTGAGCACGCGCTCGATGTGCTCTTCATCCTGCACGCGGATCACGAGCAGAATTGCTCGACGAACACAATCCGTGGAGTAGGAAGCTCGCACGTCGATCCCTACTCGGCCACGGCCGCGGCCATCGCCGCGCTCTATGGCCCACTCCATGGCGGGGCTAACGAAGAAGTGCTGCACATGCTGCTGGAGATCGGCTCAGTTCAAAAAGTACCTGACTTTATCAAGCGCGTAAAAGCTGGAGAGACGAAGCTCATGGGCTTCGGCCATCGCGTTTACAAGCATTACGATCCACGCGCCCGAATCATCAAGAAAGTGGCTTATGAAGTTTTCGAACTGATGGGCAAGAATCCGCTTCTGGAAATTGCATTGGAATGCGAACGGATCGCTCTAGAGGATGAATACTTCATCAAGCGCAAACTTTACCCGAATGTGGACTTCTATACGGGCCTGATCTACCAGTCCATGGGTTTCCCGATCTCCATGTTCCCGGTACTCTTCGCGATTCCGCGGACTTCGGGCTGGATCTCGCAGTGGCAAGAGATGCTCCTCGACCCTGAGCAGAAGATCGCCCGTCCACGGCAAATTTATCTCGGCCACGATACACGCCAGTATGTTCCTATGGACCAGAGAGGCTGAGCGCGCGCTGCAATCCAAAACCCTAATGGGCCCCCGAGAAAAACATTCAGCAATATCCCAATTTAGTACCCATTTCGGTGTTCTGGCTCGACAGTCAGGTCAAGCCGATTATATTTAGCTGATAGAGGTGGTATGGCACAAGCTCCGAGCAGTACCGGGAATCCTACTGTACGGCGCCGCAGCCAGCGTGTGCTGATGCAAGTGGCCGTCCGCGTTCGAGGAAAGGACGCGCAGGGCAATCCATTTGAAGAGGAAACGGAGACCCTGGCCATCAACGCGCATGGCGCCCTGATTTTAGTGAACGCGCGTGTTACCAGCGGCAGCAACATGTTGATGCAGCACAAGCGTACGCAGGAGGAGCAAGAGTGCCATGTGGTGTTCCTCGGGCCCGTGCGTGCGGGTAAGGCCGAGATTGGTCTGGAATTTTCTGAGGCGCGTCCCGCATTTTGGCGAGTCGCCTTCCCACCGGAAGACTGGACGTTGAAACACCCGGATGCCCGCCCAATCACGGTGTCCCGTACAGAAAAATTGTAGTTTCTTGTTTCCTGCCTCCCGGTGAATTTCTTTTGACGCATATGTTTTGCCATGCGTGGCTGAAGTTGATTATTCAGCGCGCAGGCAAAGCATAGGATCGACGCTTGCAGCGCGCCGCGCAGGGATATAAATGGAAAGCAGTGCAACTACGGCCAACAAAACAGGAATGGCGCCGAAGGTTACGGGATCGGCCGTGCTAACGTCGAAGAGCAAGCTGCGCATCAGCCAGGCAAAAAAGAACGCCGCCGCCAGACCGAATACGACGCCGGAGATCGCCAGGCTCATCCCCTGAAACACCACGAGTTTCAGAATCTCGCCTTGCGTGGCGCCCAAGGCCATGCGGATCCCGATTTCACGGGTCCCTTGAGTCACGAGATAGGCCATGACGCCATAAATTCCTATTGCCGCAAGCGCCAGAGCGAACATGGCGAATAGCCCCAGTAAAAGCATCGAAAACTTGCGCCGCGCCAGCGATTCTGCAACGCGCTGATTCATCGTCCGCACGGAATACATGGGCAGGTCGGGATCAATGCCACGCAATTCCTTCTTGATCGCCGGCGAAAGCAGGGAAGGATCGCCCTGGCTGCGCAAGACCAGAGTCATGGCGCGCGAAGGATATTGCGTATGCGGAAGGTAAAACGCGATGCGCGGTTCGGAGTCCAGCGATTCGTGCTTGACGCGGCCGACAACACCCACAATGTTCAGCCACGGCACTTCGGATTCGACCATATGAATGCGTTTGCCAACCGCGTCTTGCCCTGGCCACAACTGTTGCGCCATGAATTCGTCGATAATTACCGTGGGTGTCTTTCCAGAGATGTCGTCTTCGTTAAAAAAGCGTCCGCTATGCAGGGGAATTTCCATCGCTTGAAAATAGCGTCCGCCAGCCACGCGCGCGTCCGCGTTGAGAAATTTTTCGCCGGGGAGAGGCGCTCGCCCCTCGACGGTGATGGGCGTCCAGGCAAAAGACTGGCTGAGGGGAAGCGCGGTAATCCCGCCGGCCGCCGTAACTCCGGGGATTTGTTCCAACTCGCCCCAAAGCTGGCGATATGTATTTAGAACGATCTGCCTGTCACCATATCTGCGGCCGTTCAGGGAAAGCTCAAACGTCAGCACATTCTGAGGATTGAAACCAGGCGCTACGTTTTGCAAACGGGCGAAGCTTCGAATCAATAGCCCCGCCGCAATCAGTAACACGACGGATAACGCGAGTTCCGATATCACGAGCAGGCGGCGAAGGTTATTTCCGCGGCCCCAGACCGCGCTTGTTCCCGCCGAGCCTCGGCTTGCTTCCTTGAGCGTGGTGTTCAAATCGATACGCGAGGCGCGCAACGCAGGGGCCAGCCCGAAAAGAATTCCAGCAAAAACAGAGATGAGGAGCGTGAAGAGCAGAACTCGCGCGTCGATGCCGATATCCGCCAGGCGCGGGATGCTCTTTGTGCCAAGAACGTGGATCCACTTCACGGTCCACACACTGAAAATCACGCCGAGCAAGCCGCCCGTCAGGCTCAGCACGAGGCTCTCCGTGAGGAGTTGACGAATGATCCGGCCGCGGCTGGCCCCAAGCGCCGACCGTACCGCAATTTCCTGCTGCCGCGCAACAGCGCGCGAAAGTAAAAGGTTCGCCACGTTGGCGCAAGCGATCAGCAGAACAAAACCTACGGCGGTCAACAATACCAACAGCGTGCGCCGCACATCGCCCACAACTTGCTCGAGCAGCGGCACAATCCCAAACGTCAACCCACCGTTCGGCGGATACGATTCCGGATAATCGCGCTGCAGCCCCGCGGTGATCGTGTCCATCTCCGCTTGCGCCTGCGACACCGACACACCGGGCTTGAGTTTACCTACAATGTTGTAGTCTTCGTTCGTTCGAATTCCGGCTGCTTTTGGCCCCAGCGGAAACGGGAGAAAGACATCGGGCTGTTCCGGCCCGTAAAGCGTCGGCAAAACTTCATGAGGCAAGGAAAACGACTTCGGCAGTATTCCGACCACCTCATAGGATTTCCCATTGATGGTGATGGATTTCCCGAGCGCGCGTGGGTCGCTGCCGTATCGCCGCGCCCACATTCCATAACTCAGAACCGCCGTCGCGGGACGATCCGGCGCATCCTCCTCCCTAAGAAAGAGCCGCCCCGCGGCTGCGTTTGCCCCGAGCATGGGGAGAAGATTCGAGGAAACTCGAACCGTTCCGACACGAGCCGGTTCACCTTCTCCTGTCAGATTGTCGTTTGCTCCGGAAGCGATGGCGACTTCCTCGAAACCGCGGTGCCCGTTTTTGATGTCGAGGTACTGAGCGGTGGAAAACCAATCCTGCAAAATGTCCAAGCCCGGCGAACGATTCCACAAAATGACCAGCCGGCTAGCATCTTTATAGGGAAGAGGGCGCAGCAAAAGCGCGTCCGCAACGCTGAAAATCGAGGTGTTCGCGCCAATCCCGATGGCCAGCGACAAAATGGCGGCGAGTGTGAAGCCCGGACTTCTGGCGAACGCCCGGAGCGCAATGCGAAGATCCTGAGCCAGCGTGTTCATGGCAAAGTCGTGACATCCTAGCATGAGGAAGCGATTCTAGTGACTTAGCCCCTGAAAAATAAATCTGTACTGGGCGCAGGCATAACATCAGATGGAATCAATTGGAGCCAGAAAAGAGGATCTGTCGAATGCTAAGGAGAATGGCAATTTCATGAAAGATGCTCTGAGAAAAGCCGCGACGTCGCTCTTACTTATTGTGGTGATCGCGCTGGTCGCGCGTTCTATGTTCGCATGGTACGAGGCGCGACAAATCTCTGCGCAGGCTCTGAGCGTCGTTCCATTTCAAACGGAAACGGGCCATATTGCCTACTCGATTGCCAGCGGAAAAGGATTTTCGTCTCCGTTTCAGAGGGATACCGGTCCAACCGCCTGGCTCGCACCCGTTTATCCTTATCTTCTTGCGGGGATCTTCAAACTATTTGGCGTCTACACCCTACGATCCTTTTTCGTTGCACTCCTTCTCAACATTCTTTTCTCCGCGGGTGCATGCTTGCCGATTTTCTACGCAGGAAAGCGCATTGCCGGGCTAGCGGTCGCGAGTGCCGCTGCGTGGCTATGGGCCCTTTTTCCGAACGCCATCATTATTCCGTTTGAATGGATATGGGATACCTCGCTGTCGGCATTTTTAGTGGCCATTTTGCTCTGGGCCACGCTCGCGTTGAAGGAATCCGGGCGCATTCGCGACTGGTCTCTGTACGGAGTTTTGTGGGGGGTTGCCCTGCTCACCAACCCGGCCATCGCTACGCTTTGCCCGGTGCTGCTGGCGTGGGCCGCTTACCGAATTCGTGGCAGTGCTTTGGCGTGGTTCGTTCGGCCCGCGCTCGCGGCCGGGATCGCAGGGCTTTGCTGCGTGCCCTGGACCATCCGCAATTACGTTCAATTCCACAAATTCATTCCGCTGCGTTCGAATTTTGCCTTCGAGCTGTATATCGGCAACAACGAGAATTACGACGAGCAGCACCGATTCCGCCCCGGCGCGATTACACAAGACCGCGAAATTCTGCGTTACCTGCACATGGGCGAAACTGCATTTATGGAAGAAGAAAAAAGAAAAGCCATCGCATTTATCGTTGCTCATCCGCGGATCGAGCTGTGGCTGGTTTCGGAACGGTTCGTGGACTTTTGGCTGGGAACGGCGTCTCCATTGGCCGCGTTTCGTCAGGCGGATTCTGCCTGGCTCTTTTTCGTACTTGTATGCAATGATCTCGCGCCGCTTTGCATGTTTTTAGGCATAGTCGTACTTCTCGCTACAAGAAACGCGTACGCATTACCGATCGTCGTGATTCCCGTGCTCTTTCCGTTGCTCTACTATGTGACGCATACCTCACTGCGCTACCGGCATCCCATCGATCCGGTCGTGCTCCTTCTGGCGGCGATTGGTATGCATGGGATATGGCAAGGATTCGCTCGCAGAAGCCGCAAGTCCACAGCCGAGGATACCTCTGCGGCTTAATACAAATGAAAATAGCCGTCCTGTTGCACGAGGCGGACAGGCACGCCGAACAACGCGGACAGGTGTTCAGCTGTCAGAATTTTCTGTTTCGCCCCGTCGGCCAGAATGCGGCCTTCTCTCAAAAGTACTACACGTTCAATTTCCGGAATAATTTCAGAGACGTGGTGCGTGACCAGCAAAATGCCGAGGCCGCCCTTCGCAAGATTCCGCATCGTATCGCGCAATTGAAATTGAGCCGCAATATCCAGCGCGTTGCTGGGTTCATCAAAAAGCAAAGTCTGGGGATCATGCACCAGCGCTCGCGCGATCAGCGTCCTCTTGGCTTCTCCGGAAGACATCTGCGAAACGGCGCGGTGCGCGAGGTGCGCAATGCCCAGCCGCGCGAGTGTGGCTTCCGCGCGTGCCAGATGTTCGGGATCGGGATGATGGTGCGGAAAGATCCGTGTACTGCTGAAAAAGCCGGAGAGCACGACATCCCGCCCCGTCGCATCGGTAGTGCAGGAAGCCAGCAGATCCGGCGAGACAATTCCAAGGAGCGACCGCAATTCGAAGATATTCCACCGTTCGCGGCCCAGAATGGAAATCGATGACCCCTCGCGCGCGACCGGATAGCACTCGCGGGTGATCGTTTTGATCAGCGTGGATTTGCCACAACCATTGGGCCCCAGGATACAAACGTGTTCTCCGGCCCCGATGCGCAGCGACACACCGTCCAGCGCAGGGCGTTCCCTGGACTCTCCGCGCACCACAGTGACGTTATGTAAAGCCAGGAGGGGCGACTGGGTGGTCATCTTAAATCCAGTTTAAGCGGGAACTATATCTTAATAGAGCGGAATTAAGGGGCAGGCGCCACGGCAATTTGCTACAGTTCTGTCTCTGATAAATGCGCGAAATTGGTGGCAAAGGTATCACGAAAGGACTGGCAAAAGGTACAGGTAACGCATAAAAGGAGCGCGGTTACCGGGAATCCAAAACCCCGAGCCGGCGCATCATAATGGGGATGGGTCTGGCGGTGACTATGCGAAGATATAAAGCCAAGGCAGCCTGGCTCATCTTTGTTTTCCTCCTTTCCGGTGTTGCAGCTCGAGCCCAGTCTCAAGAGCCTCCCGTCGCCGCAAGTGTCGAGACCGGTCCACCTTGCGAACCGGCGCGCGCAAAATCAGACTGCGATACGCCGGCGGAGCCGCAAACCTCCGGGAACGTTCGTGGCATGGTCATGGACCAGACTGGAGCTTTCGTCGTCGGAGCCCACATTCGACTGACCCGCGAAAATCCAGCCTATAGTCAGGAAGTGATCTCGGGCGAAGACGGTATATTCTCCTTTGCGAACGTCGCGCCAGGACCCTTCGAGGTGTCCATCACTTCGGCAGCCTTCGCGACGCAAACGCTCACTGGAACAGTGCGCTCGGGAGAGATTTGCATCATTCCGCAGACCACTCTGGCGATTGCGACCGCAGTGACAGAGGTCCGGGTCGTGCCGCGTCGTGTTGAAGTGGCCGAAGACGAGATCAAAGTCGAAGAGAAGCAGCGGGTGCTCGGCGTCATTCCCAATTTTTATGTCACCTATGTTCCAAATGCAGTTCCGCTCAGCTCAAAACAAAAATTCGAGCTGGCATGGAAAACGACGATAGATCCAGTCTCCTTCGCAATCACGGGAGTCATCGCTGGAGTGCAGCAGGCGCAAAACGAATTCAGCGGATATGGGCAGGGAGCCCAAGGCTACGCAAAACGCTTCGGCGCCTCCTATGCCGACTTTGTTTCCGGCACTTTTATCGGAAGCGCCATATTGCCGTCGATCTTCAAACAGGATCCACGTTATTTTTACAAGGGAACTGGCACCAAGCGCTCGCGAATGCTCTACGCGCTCGCCAACGCCGTCATCTGCAAAGGCGACAACGGTCACTGGCAAGCAAATTACTCTGGCATTCTCGGGAGCCTTGCCGCTGGCGGAATCTCCAATCTCTACTATCCCGCCAAAAATCGCGAAGGAGCGGAATTGACGTTAGAAAACACCCTCATCGGAATCGGGGCAACGGCCGCCGCGAATCTTCTTCAAGAGTTCGTCGTCCGAAAGCTGACGCCCAATGGTTCTAGCCGCGGCGCCGCCAAAGCGCAAAGCGCCATCGGCAAGTTGTCCAACACACTCGTCCACGACGGCGACTGAGACCAGCGCCTTACGCGGAGTTTTCGGCTAGCGCCAGGTTGTCCTAGTCACACTTCATCACAAACCAATCCGCACGAAGAAATCTGGGAATTGATACCGCAATAGATTTCGCCAATCTATCAAGCGAAGCGAATTGGCATAAAACAGGTAGGGAAGAAAAACAAAAAAAAGGAGGTGAAAACCGCGGGGTTCTCACCTCCCGGGGTGGGGTGGGGTGTTACAGGACAATCCTTTGGCGGCCGTGCAGCCCTGCCCTGCCAGGCAGGTCTGCGGCCTCACTCGCTGATAAATTGCGTTAGGAGACTCACCACCAAAGGGCTTGCCTTGGGGGTTTTGTAGCACTGCGATGCGCGGGTGTCAACGGCAAATGCAGCTTCTTTCCTGAAGAATCGCGATTGCGCGGAGTCGAGCCGACAGGGGACGGTGATTATGGCTTGTCCAGGATCTCCCGGACCATGCGGCTGAGGCTTGTGGGGCTATAGGGCTTTTGCAGGTACCGGGCGGTTGGCTCTAATGCCGGGTAGGGGTCTGAGTAAGAAACGCTTCGGGCTGCCGTAGTTCGGATTCTACGGCGTCGAGAAACTCAGAGAAGGACCTGGCGTCGTTTGCACCCCAGAAGCCCACGCTGAGACGCAGCCGGGGTGGCCCCCACGGCTGCCGCTCTGGTTATGGATGGCTAGTCGCGACTCGACACGCTGCCGGATAACCGGGGCACTCGGTTCAGCCGCATCCACGGCCAGCGCCGCGAACTGCGCCTCGCCCAGCCGGGCGAGAAAGTCGCTGCGACGGAAGCAACTCACGATGAGCTCGGCTGTCTCGCGCACCGTCTGCTCGCATCCCGCCGAGCCAAGCTCCTCCTGCAGTTGGGAATGCTTCCCGATCAGCGTACAAAGAAGAACTAGCGTGCCTCCCGAACGCACCGCCGTTTCCATGGACCGAGTCCCAAGCGTCGTGAACCCATCCCGGTTATAAAGCCTTGCCCGGGGATACACGGAAGTGCCACTGCCCCCAGGAATGACCTTCCTGGCCCTCCGACGGCCGGGGTTGCTTGCACCTTATTTCTAGGTTCCGACGGGAGCTGTCGGAACTGGAACAAAAATGTCGTCAATCTTCTCCGCGAGTACGAAATCGTAATCGCTTATGCCTTTAACGCTGTGCGTGGTGAGGTCGATGACCACCTTATTCCAAACATTGAACCACTCTGGATGATGGTTCATGGCTTCCGCAACGAGAGCGACGCGCGTCATATTGCCGAAGGCGGTAACGAAGTCCTTGCAGGCATATTCCTGGTGCAGCTTACCGTTGACAATTTTCCAGCCGCGCAACTTGGGAAGAAGAGTCTTGATCTCGGCATCGGTTAATTTTTTTGCGGGCATGGCTTGCTCCTCCGGCAGACTGAACAGATGGAGGTTCCATTATGAGCCGGGTACCGCAACTGGGCAACAATGTGGAAGCGTGACGGTCTATGTGGGTGCTGGGTTACACGCCATTCAAGCGGTGCCAGTTTCTGCAGACCAGGCCGGTCAGCGGGTCCGTCGCATTGCGTTGGTCGTTGAATGAACCCGCGAATTCCATTAAGGTAGAGGTTTCTTTTCTGGCCAAAATGCGCGGTGTGCACCACGCCAGGAATATCCGCGGGGGAAAATCGTGAAGAAGAAGATTCGAGTGATCCAGTACGGCATTGGGCCAATCGGCGCATCCATCGCGCGGCTGATGCGGGAGAAGCAAGCCATTGAAATTATCGGTGCCATTGATACGGACCCCGCCAAAGTCGGCCGCGACCTCGGCGAAGTCACTGGCGCGACCGATGCTCCGTGGGGCGTAACCGTTTCAGCGGATGCCAAAGAAGTGCTGGAACAGGCCGCCGACGTCGTGATCCACTCAACATCTTCCTCCTTGCCGAGAGTGATGGACCAGTTGCTGGCGTGCTTGGAAGCGGAGTCGTGCATCGTTTCTACCTGCGAGGAGCTCTCCTATCCACTGCGCACGTACCCGGAGCTGTCTGCCCAACTAGACAAAGCGGCCAAGGATTGGGGAGTCGCTCTGGTGGGAACGGGCGTGAACCCTGGCTTCGTGATGGACAAGTTGCTCATTACCCTGGCGGCGGTCTCGCAGCGGATTGAGCATGCCAAGGCTGTCCGCATTGTCGATGGGGGTAAGCGGCGTCTTCCGTTGCAAAAGAAAATCGGCGCTGGCATGACGGAAGAAGAATTTCGCGCAAAAGTGAAAGCCGGCGTAATCAAACACGTGGGCCTGCCGGAGTCTGTGGCCATGGTCGCCGACAGCTTGAACCTGCCGGTGGACGAAATCACAGAGACGATCGAGCCAAAAATCGCCACGGAGCGCGTGCAAACAGAGTATCTGACGGTCGAAGCGGGACAGGCAGCCGGCGTCCATCAAATTGCGCGCGGCTTAAGCGGCGGCAAAGAACTCGTCTACCTCGAATTGCAAATGTACGTCGGCGCAAAGGAACCCGCCGATACTCTTGCCTTGAAGGGACATCCCAACATCAGTCTGGTGATTCCCGGTGGCACGCATGGCGACGTTGCCACTGCGTCCGTGGTGGTGAACTCCATCCCGGTCATCCTGGATGCGCCAGCGGGGCTGCGCACGGCGCGCGACCTGCCCATCGGATTTTTCTCTCCAAACGCTCGGCCCTGAAAAAATCACGGCCGGTGATTCCAAGGCAATGAACAAGCGTATGATGCTACGCTGGCGCGGTTGCACGGAGTGATTCGGGCAATCAAGGAAGTTAACGGCGAGGGGATTTTCTAGCCTTTAGGGAACCCATGAAGAAATTCAGCTTGGTTTTGCTTCTTGCGATATTGTTTAGTTCCTTTGTTTCGGAGCCGATCGCTGCTCAGAAATCTGCTCCCACACCGGCGAAAAACCCAGAGACGGCGCGGTGGGTGCATGAAGCTGCGAGCGTCACGATCACCCGCGACGATTGGGGCATTGCCCATGTTTACGGTAAGACGGACGCCGATGCGGTGTTCGGCATGATTTATGCTCAGGCCGAGGACGATTTTAACCGCGTGGAGACGAACTATATCAACGCAATGGGACGGCTAGCGGAGGCGGAAGGCGAAGCAAAGATTTATCAAGATTTGCGCATGAAACTGTTCATCGATCCTGAGGCTTTGAAAAAAGAATACGCGGCGAGCCCGGAGTGGTTGAAGAAACTGATGAACGCCTTCGCCGATGGCTTGAATTTCTATTTGCATAAACATCCCGAAGTTACGCCTCGAGTGATCAAGCATTTCGAACCGTGGATGGCACTGAGTTTTACCGAAGGCAGCATCGGCGGAGACATCGAACGCATCCATCTCGCGCAGCTCGAAACATTTTACGGAAAAGTTCCCGTCAGCATGGGCGCATCGGCGGAGGACGACGAAGTTGAAGAACCCAAGGGATCAAACGGAATTGCTATTGCCCCTTCAAATACGGCCGACCATCACGCGCTGCTCTTGATTAATCCTCACACTTCCTTCTTCTTCCGCTCCGAACTCCAGATGGTGAGCGAGGAAGGTCTTAATGTATATGGCGCTGTGACTTGGGGACAATTCTTCGTCTACCAGGGATTTAACGACAAAGCGGGATGGATGCACACCTCGAGCGGAGTGAACGCCATCAGCGAGTATCTCGAGACGGTCGAGAAGAAAGGCACCGGCTACGTTTACAAATACGGGAAGGACGAGCGCCCAGTCCTGGCCAAAGAGATTACCGTGCCGTACAAGACGGATGGCGGCATGGCGGAAAAAAAGTTCACGGTATACGGGACGCAGCATGGGCCGATCGTGCGTGAGGCCGACGGAAAATGGGTAAGCGTCCGATTGATGCAGGAGCCCGTCAAAGCGCTGACGCAGTCTTATACACGCACAAAAGCGAAGGACTACAAATCGTTCCGCCAAACGATGGAGTTGCACACGAATTCTTCGAACAACACGATTTTTGCCGACGGCGACGGCGACATCGCTTACTTTCATGGAAATTTTATTCCCCGCCGCGATGCGAGTTTTGATTGGACCAAGCCGGTCGATGGGAGTAATCCGTCAACGGAATGGAAGGGTCTGCTCTCCATCGACGAAACGCCACACCTGCTGAATCCGCAAAGCGGCTGGCTCTACAATTCGAACAATTGGCCGTGGTCGGCCGCGGGCCCGAGCAGCCCCAAGAAGGAAGATTTCCCTGTTTATGTCGAGACAGGCGGCGAATCCGCACGAGGTTTGCACGCCATTCGTGTTTTGCAGGACAAAAAAGACTTCACTGTCGGCTCGCTCATTTCCGCGGCGTACGATAGCTATCTAACTTGGTTCGAAAAGCCCGTGCCGTGCCTGCTAAAGGCCTGGGATGGTGCGGCCGCCGACAACCCGCTTAAAGCCAAGCTAGCAGAACAAATTGGCGCATTGCGTGCATGGGATTTACGATGGGGAGCAACGTCGGTGCCTACTTCCCTCGCTGTCTTCTGGGGCGAAGACGTACAAAAGCACGTAGCCGCCGATGCGAAAAAGGCGGGCATATACATGAGCGATTACATCTGCTCAAAAGCTCCGCCGGACTTGCTCTTGCAATCTCTATCTGCGGCCTCGGACAGACTAGCGGCGGATTTTGGCGCTTGGAAGACGCCGTGGGGCGACATCAATCGTTTCCAGCGCCTCACTGGCGACATTGTTCAGCCCTTTAACGATGCCGCGCCGAGCATTCCAGTGGGTTTCACTTCAGCGGTCTGGGGATCGCTGGCGTCTTTCGGAGCGCGGCCCTATCCAGGCACAAAAAAGTGGTATGGCACGAGTGGAAACAGTTTCGTTGCAGCTGTCGAATTCGGAGACAAAGTGCGCGCCAGGGCCGTCACCGCTGGCGGCGAAAGTGGCAATCCTGCTTCCCCACATTTCAACGACGAAGCCGGGCGATACAGCACAGGTGATTTGCGCGAGGTGTATTTCTACCGCACGCAACTCCAGGGACACACCGAGCGGGAATACCATCCTGGAAATTGATCTCTCTCGGAGCCACCGGCCGCAGTAGCCGGAAATCCCAGCGGTTTAACGAATCTGTATCTCGACTAACAGCGAATCGTTTTCCGTTTTTTGCCGACGCGCCCGGCGGCCTCGATCTTTTCAATGTAAGCCGTGGCAAGTGGTACATTGCACGCGGTCTCTCCCACGTCCACGGAAACCGCACCGATCTGTCGCGCGGCCTCCTTCGCTTCTTTCAAAAGGGGCTTCACGTACGTTCCAACTGCAATCACAAAACCATTCATTGTGTAGCGAACGCGATTTTGTGCGCTCTTGATTCCCATGACGATCGCGCCGAGCAGGTTCTTGATTTCGGCAAGGTCCAAGGCCTCGTCCGGTTTCGTGGCCAACAGCCCGGAATAGGTACACCAACCGGAACAAGCAACGCGCTCCTTCTTCGATTTCATCCATTGCAGCGCCAGTTCGCGACCCTGCGGGTTCTCCACCGCCACCCACGGCACCGTGTATTCCGCAATCATCTGCAGATTCGCTGCGCCCTCGGCCCACGCGTTCAACTCCTTTGCGCTCATCTTGGAGCCATCAGCCACCATCCCGGCGAGGTACATCGCGTCCAGATTCCCCGTGGCGTAAAGCTCAGAAGCTAGCCCCTGCTGCCCTTTGATCGTTTTCGCGATCACCTTGAGGTCCGCGACGCTCACGCCATACATATTCTCGGTGGCCATGCCGTGGCGCGCATAAATTTTCCGCGTACCCTCCTTCCCCTTCTTCTTCAACTCCGACATGATGGACGCTACGGTAGGCATGAGTTCGTCCTTCTTTCAATTTTCGACGATTAGAGGTGGGAAAATGACCGCCACCGAATTCGGCGGCTGGAATATGATCTTTCCGTACCGGTAATAATCGTCGAAAAGGTTTTCTTTTCTTTCTTCGATCTTGAATTCGTAGGTAATCGTTCTTTCGCCTGCTCCCGCGAATCGCCACGTCTTCACGTTGTCGAGAACCGCACGCGATAGCAGCGGATGCCCGCTCTTCACCTGAGCCGAAATCACCTTCCCATCTGCGCCAGTCACCACTTGAACCTCAACTTTGCCCGTGATTTTTGCTGTCCGTGCTAGCGCGGGATAGAGCGGCATGTCCGCACCAAGAACCGGTGAATCATTTGTCGTTGAAGCAGAAATGCACGTAGCGGCCAAAACGCAAGAAAACAAGAACGCTCCCAGGTTCGCTCTCGATATTCGCATCGCTATTCCTCCGAACATCAGCCAAGCGCTGCTTATTTTGTTGGAGTGCTTTCTTCCAGCTTTACGTTTGAAAAGATAGCGGTCTCCAGAGTTGTCGCCACGTGTGAACAAACTCCGAGTCCGGCATAGAAGGGCTCTTGCAGCGTTACAAATTCCACGGGCCCAGAGCTCTTCAGCTCTGCTCCAGGCTTGCCAAAATACATGGTAAAGCGGCTACCCTTCTTGACGATGCGCAGCCGCGAAGGCCCATCTTCTGCCGCAACGATCTGATACGTCTGTTCGTTCGGTGCGCCGCGGAATTGCAACGAGGTAAGCCCATTCCCGTGCGAGACCGCGTCCGCGTACGGCGAGCCAGGCTCCAAGTTTTGCCGCAAGATGAGCACTGCCTTGCGATGCTCCGCGGCGCTGGTCCCCACCCACTGCACATCGGCCGTAAGCGTCACGTCCCCCGAAACCTTCTTCCAAACAAAATAAAACGCATCCGTGGCTCCCCACATATTCGCCCCGCCTCCCGTGATGCGATATTCACGTTTAGCGCCATCGTACTCCGCCTTGCATCCCGCCGGCGTTTGCCCCACGCTTCCTTCATTCGTGAAGATTCCCAGGCTCCCGGCCTGCGGCCACGCCATCCTAACGCTCATCCCCAAAAGGATCGCCATCACGCAGGCAGTCATTCCCGCATTCTTTCTCGGCATCATTTGCTAGGCCTCCCGCCTCGGCAGCACACGCCAACCAACGGTGGAACCGATGCATTCTATATCAACTCCGCGGCAACTTCGGCGCACACCTCTGGCCACACGCGATGAAAGTGCATTTGCGAACCTGCTAAGGAATCAAGCTGGGATGGAGACTGGATCAGGCGTTTTCCTGGCTGCGCGCTTGTTGGCGTATAGGGCTTGATCCGCGGCCGCCAGCATCGTTTCCGGCTGGTCTCCCGAGGCGTATTCTTTCCAGCCTGCGGAGTACTTGATGGGAAATTTCTGCCCTTCCCACAAAAGTTCGAGAGCACCGAGGCGCTTCAAAACAATCTGCAGTTGCTCGTGATTGCATTCCGGAAGTATCAGCAAAAATTCGTCCCCGCCCATGCGAACCGCAAGATCCCCGCTGCGAATCGCTCGATTAAGAGCCGCTGCGAATTCCTGCAGCACCAAATCCCCCGCGGGATGCCCATACGTGTCGTTGATGAGCTTGAACTCGTCGAGGTCTAACAGAACAACGATGAATGGATGGCCCTTGCGCCCGGAGCGAGCCACCTCGGCAGCCAGCCGCTGTTCGGCGAACCGCCGGTTGTACAGCCCCGTCAGCGCATCAATCATGGCCAGTTCGCGCAATATCATCGAGTGGTGCTGCTTTTCCGCGAGCTGGCGCCTCAGTCGCTTGATCAGCACTTGCTGGTAGATAGTGTAAACGTTGAAAAGAACGACGAGTGCCCCCAGCCCAAAAATGGCCTCCGTGACTTTGATCCGGAACAGAGGCAGCGATCCCTGAGCGAGTGAAGGCAAAATAAACGAAATCAATGCTCCCGTTAGGAGCAGCATCACAAAAATCGAGTTGGCCCAAATCCACCAATCCCGCTTCTCAATTCTGCGCAGGTTATCGGTGATCTCCTGATCGCTGTTCGTTTCGGGAGGCAGACTCATGCTGTTCTTTTGCATGTCCTTGAGAGGGACTACGAGCGCATCCAACCTTAGAACCCACCCTAAATTGAGGTCGCTCACCGGTCAAGATGATTTGCTCGAATTGCTCTAAGGAAGTTACTTGACTGTCAACAACTCACGGTCCACGAAGTCGCCGCCAAAACCGAGCCGAAACCGACGATCTAAAGTAGCAATCGGCTGCTACTGATCCCAGGGACAGTACCCGTCCTGTGGTACGGGGGTCCTATAGGGAAGCGCAATCCAGGGTCGCATACTACCTCTGAAAGCGACCACTATGACTGCGGCCTTCATCCTCGTGTTCTCTGTCCTGGCTCTCGTGCAATTCGCGATCAGCCAGTGGCGGATGATTTGGCTGACCACCGCGAACCAGCCTCTTTCCGATTCGCTGCGCGTCACCGCCGGCATCGACGACGAGTCCATCAGAGCTCAAGATTTTGGAAAGCTGCTCGGGCTTTGTGACGAAATGTCGCCGCTTCTGAAGAAGGGCACGCCGTGGCTTCGCGAAGTCAAAACCTACTATGGTCTGATGGCAGGCTTGGAGAAAGCTTGCCGTTCGATCCAGCCGGCGCTGTCAGCCTGGGCGACGGCGGAGATGAAAACCTGCTCCCGCTACGTTGCCGTCCTCTTGGACCAGAATCTGTCTCTTGATCTCGACAGGCGCGCCGCCGTTCGGTCTGGGTCCTAGTTCTTCACCGTCTGAACCGTGACCCTGCCGTAATCGCCTCCATTCCTCTTTCTTCTGACAATAAGTCACTTATATTCAATATTTTACGGAACATCTTAGGCTGCGACAGCGGCCCCACTCCGCTCAACGCTCCCAGAATTTCATCACCGCTGCGTAGTCGAGGTCTTCCTTGGCCGCCGCTTTCACGGCCGAATATGTGGAATACGCCGCTGCCGCCGCCGGTAGCGTCACCCCCGCTTCCTTAGCCAAATCCAGCGCCAATCCCATGTCCTTATGCATGAGCCGCAGTGGAAAGCTGGGCGGGTAGTCACCCTTGAGCAGCAACGGGGCCTTCACATCCAGAACGGCCGCCCGGGCCATGCTTGATTGGAGGACCTCAACCAGCTTCTCTCCCTGCAGCCCTGCGGCACCGACCAGAGCCAAGGCCTCCGCCAAAGCGTCCACCTGCAGGGCGAGAATAAGGTTCATCGCCAGCTTAATCGTCTGACCCGCTCCGTTCGGCCCAAGGTGAAACCAGCGCTTCCCCAACACGCTAAATATCGGCTCTGCATCCTTGAGCACCTGAGAGTCCCCGCCCACCATGAACACAAGCTCCCCTTTTTCAGCGCCCCACGTGCCCCCGGTGACTGGGGCATCCAAAAACGCAATTTGCCGTTCTCCACAAGCGGCGGATATCTTGCGGGCAAGAGTGGGGGAAACCGTGCTCGAATCGATGTAAATGCTGCCAGATCGGAGGGCCTCGAGTGCGCCAGAATCCGCGCCGGATCTCGTGCCTCCCCAGAGCACTTCCTCTAGGGCAGGCGGATCACTGACGATGGTTAGCAGCACGTCGGACGAAGCGGCCACTTCGCGGGGGGACTTGGCCAGCTTGGCTCCGGCGGCCACCAACGCCTCTGCGCGCGAAGCCGTGCGATTCCACACCGTCAACTTGTACCCAGCCTTCAATAGATTGAGCCCCATGGGCCTGCCCATCAAGCCAAGGCCAATCAAGCCAATGCTTGAACCGGGACCGATATTCCTCGTGGCTTTGATGTTGGCTCCCGGGCCGATTTTCACTCCGGGCCCGATGGTGGTCTTGCGGTTGTCATCGGTAGTCACAAACGGCCTCCTGCTAACGGCGGCTCTGCCAAACGGCCGCACGAGCAATATTCCACCCTGTAAAAGCCCGTCGATTGTAACCGAATCGCTGAGAAGCGGTAGGAGAGTCGTCGAAAAGGCAGCTGGGACGTCAGGCTGTCTTCGGTCGGTGTTGCAGCGGCAGTATCCCAGGCGCCCCGCCAGCAGAGTTTGTTGAGGCGTTCTTGGGCTCTGTCTTGGCCTCAGCCGAGGCTGTTGGTGAGGCAGCGCTCGCAGCTGTCCCTGGCGCTGTAGAGGTATTCCCGGCGGGCTCAGGCGGCGGTTCCGGCTTCTCTTCAATCCGCACTATGTACTGGTAGGGGATTTCCCAGCGGAAGTGCTTCATCGTGCCCCGCTGCTCGAAGTGCTGCTCCAAAAAGATGGATCGGCCCGAATCCGCCACAAACGTGCCGGACGCAGGCAAAAGGATGTCTCCGGCGCGGTATTGCACTTCAACCCTGCGCCCAAGAAAGGCTGAGTAGTGGGCCATACTGTACTCAGTTTCCAAATTAGGCAGTAACAGCGTCAATGGTACGGAAGGACTCCCCCCAAAAACGTGTGGAAAACTCGGCACTAGGCAGGAGCAGCTCGACAGATCACCGCCGAGAAAATTTTACAATCCCGTGGCTGAATTCCGGAAGCGCGTCGGATAGCAGATAACTCTTCGCGCCAGCATCAGCCTTCAAATAGGCGTCCCAGAACGCGAGCGAGGCGGAATTGGTGAAGCCCAGAATCGAGTCGCCCTGAGCCGCGCGTCCGGGCAATAGCATCTTCGCGCTGATAAAGGACATGTGATTCGCGCCCTCGATAAAAACGTGATATTTCGCACCAGGCTGGCTGCGCTCGAACGGAATCTTTTTCCAGTCTGGCCCGTGATTCTCCGCTCCCAGATCGAGCGATCCGGTCATGCTCAAGAGCGGCAAGGTGACGTGATCCCAGGAGTGGTCCGCCAGGCCGAATTCGCCAGGACCCTGCGGAGAGAGCAGCACCACCGCTTTCACGCGCGGGTCGGCAAAGTTCGTCGCTGGATGGTTCGGCAAGTCGACGAGTGCGCCAGCAATCGCATCGGCAGTAAACGCCCCCATCGAGTGACCGCCCACGCCGATACGTTCCACATCCATCTTCCCTCTAAGCCCAGGGATGCGCTTTTGCAGGACTGGCAGCGAATCCAACACGAACGAAATGTCCTTGGGGCGGCTTTGCCAAAGCCCTGGCTTTTTCAAAGCGTCGCGAACAGCGACCAGAAAGTTGATGTCCTCTTCGCCCGCATTGCGGCGCTGCACCGTGGAATCTTCATGCGTAGGCTGCAGCGTCACGTAACCGTACGTCGCCCAGTGGCGTGTCAAACCTTCGCAACAGGACTGCGATCCACCCGCGCCGTGGGAAAACACAATGACCGGATACGGCCCCGGCTCCTGCGGATAAAAGACGCGAACGTGTAGATCTTTGTCGCGCTTGGCATCGTGCAGAACGATGTCCGGCACTTCCGTGACGGTATGCGGGCCATCCGCGAGTTTGTAGGCGCCGTTGATCATCGAATCTGGGGTTGAACCTGCCTCTCTGCCCAACGCTGGGCGATCACCGGAAATCGGCGTATTGCCTGGGACTAAGGAGACGGGATTTGCTGCCACGGCATGAGTCAATTGCTGTGCAGATTTGGGAAGCGAAAATCCGGAGCCACCCGTCGGACGAGTGATGAAGTAAGCGGCGACACCGCTCAGCAGCGGAATCAGGACCACGTTGGATATCCGGCGTCGCAGACGGCGGCGGTGTATGTAGTCTCTGGGTAGAGAGGGAAAGATTCGATGGTGGTGCGCTGTGGCAGGCATGGTCTGAGCCTGGTTTTTCGAAATATGTGCGGACTTTGGCGTAAACCCAGCCTCCCGAAAGAAGTTGCCCACCCATTGCAGGAATGCGGGAAGCAGTCCAGGACGAAAAGGTCTATGAGCCGCGTGCAGCGAGCGAGACATGAGACACCTCGGCGAGCATCTGCGATCCTGCCTTCCTGAACAATGGGCTGGAGAGTTCCAGGAACACAGGCTGGGGAAAACTTCCTGACGGAAGCGGCGCGCTTACTTTAGCAAAAATAGGCCGTCTTTTTCTACAGCTTTATATCTTTGCAGATAATTCTTCACGGACAATTCGCAAAACTGTCCGCTCCCTCCCAAACGCACCACCTTTGCCGTTACTTCAAAGAGAATTGCCTCTCGCTTCCCAAAATTTCTCCCGCCTTGACACAACTTCCGGCTCATTGTTTACTCCCCGCAGCGAGGAGGTCCCCACTCATGGGATTCAAATTACACGTGTCCGTACTGGCCACTGCCGCGATCATTTTCTCGGTGCATCCGAACGCACTGCAAGCGCAAGAGCCTTCACACAAACTTACGGTGATGGACGAATTTCAAATCCAGCTCCCCACAGACCCCCAAATCTCGCCCGATGGCAAGAAAATCGTCTACGTGCGGCGCTTCGCCGATCCCATGACCGACCGCCGCTATTCGAATCTCTGGATCGTCAATGCGGACGGCACGGATCACCGCCCGCTCACCACCGGCAACCGCAACGACGCTTCCCCTCGGTGGTCCCCGGATGGCGCGCGCCTCGCCTATCTCTCCGACACCGACGGCAAACAACAAATCTATGTTCGCTGGATGGACTCGGGACAAACCGCTCGCATCACCAATCTCGATCAATCCCCCGACGCCATCGAATGGTCCCCCGACGGTAAAATGCTCTCTTTCTCGTCGCTCGTTCTCGGCAAAGGTCCACACATTGCCGATCTTCCGTCTCCTCCTGCGGGAGCGAAGTGGGCTGATCCGGCCACCGCCTACGATCGCCTCGTCTATCGCTTCAACGGCGTCGGCTATCTGAAACCCGGCTTCATGCAAATTTTCGTCGTCTCCGCCGAAGGCGGCTCTCCCCGCCAAATCAGCAACGGCAACTTCCCGAATGGTGGCAACGAATATGGGCCCAATCGCGCCACCTGGACTCCCGACGGAAAGTTTCTCCTCGTCTCCATCAATCGCCACCCTGAATCCGACCACGATACTTTCGACACCGAGGTCTACGAATTCAGCGTCGCCGATGGCTCTCTCCGCGCCCTCACCAATCGCAAAGGCCCCGATAATAACCCCGCCATCTCTCCCGATGGAAAGTGGATCGCTTACACTGGCTACGACGACCGCTATCAGGGCCATCAAACCACCAAGCTCTACCTCATGAAGCGTGACGGCACTGGCTCTCATTCCATCTCCGACAAACTAGACCGCGACATTCAAAATCCCGTCTGGGCGCCCGACAACAGCGGCGTCTATTTCCAATACAACGATTTCGGCGACACAAAAATCGGCTTCCTCTCCCCCGACGGCGCCCTCAAAAAAATTGCCGAACACATCTCCGCCTCAACCAGCGCCTACGGCGGCGGCTCTTTCTCCATCGCTCATGCCGGCCCCATCGCGTTCACCTACGGCCGGGCAGACCTTCCCGGCGACGTCGCCGTCAGTAACCAGGGGGCGGTGAAAGTTCTCACGTCTCTTAATCAGGAACTCCTCGACCAGAAAAAACCCGGCCACGTCGAAGAAATTCGCTACAAATCTTCAAAAGACAATCGCGAGATCGAAGGCTGGATCGTCCAGCCGCCAGATTTTGACGCCACGAAAAAATATCCGCTCATCCTCGAAATTCACGGCGGCCCTTTCGGCGATTATGGCGACCGCTTCGATTTTGAAAAACAATGCTGGGCTTCGATGGGCTACGTCGTCCTTTACACCAACCCCCGCGGCAGCACCAGCTACGGCGAGGAATTCGCCAATCTCATTCATCACGCTTATCCTGGCGACGATTTCGCCGATCTCAATAGCGGCGTCGACGCCGTCATTGCCAAAGGCTACATCGACACCAACAATCTCTTCATCACTGGCGGCAGCGGCGGCGGTGTCCTCACCGCCTGGACCATCGAACACACTGAACGCTTCCGCGCCGCCGCCGATCTCTATCCCGTTATCAACTGGTACAGCTTCGTCCTCACCACCGACATTCCGTGGACCGCAAAATACTGGTTCCCCGGCAATCCCTGGGACAACACAGACCAGTACATGCAGCGCTCGCTCACCACTCTCGTCTCAAAAATCAAAACACCAACTCTCGTCATGACCGGCGAAGCCGACTACCGCACTCCCATTTCCGAAGCCGAACAGTTCTACGCGGCCCTCAAGCTTCTCAACATTGACGCCGTCTTGGTGCGTGTCCCCGAGGAACCCCACGGCATCGGCCGCCGCCCCAGCCATCACATCACCAAAATTCTTTACGTCGCCGGCTGGTTCCAACAACACAAATCCACCAACTAACGTTCGTTCCGAGAACTTCACAACACTCGCCTGTAGGGGCCGGGCTTGCCCGGCCCGAGCGCAATTCGAGGCCAAATCGCTGCGCCGCTTTCGCTGCATTTCATTTATCTTGGGTTTAGGTTAAGCCCCGTATAAATAGTCCAGCCCGAACCCAACCAAGGGTGATCCATTCCAGGAGAAAAATTTTCCATGCGTAAACGTTTCGCAGCACTTGCAGTCCTCGGCCCACTCTCCGTCGCATTAGTCCTCTGCGCCGGCCTCAAATCACGCGCCGCCTCGCCCGCTCCAGGTCCGTCCGGTTATCACGTCGTCAAGACCGTCTCGGTTCCCGGTGATACCGGCTGGGATTATCTCTACGTCGACAGCGCCGCCCGCCGCGTCTACATTTCGCACGGCGACCACACGGTCGTTATGGATGCCGATTCATACGCCATCGTTGGCGATATTCCGGACACAAAAGGCGTCCACGGCATCGCCATTGCTTCCGACCTCGGCCGCGGCTTTACCAGTAATGGCGCCACCAACGATGTCACGATCTTCGACTTGAAAACTCTGAAGACCATTGGCAACGTTAAGACCGACGTCAACCCTGACGCCATTCTCTACGAGCCGGTTACCAAGCGCGTCTTCACCTTCAACGGTGGCCGCAGGAATACGCCTGGTGGCAAGAACTCCACGGCCATCAACGCCGCCGACGGCACTGTTCTGGGGACGATCGATATGGGTGGTAAGCCAGAATTCGCCGCGGCTGATGGCAAAGGCGGTGTCTACGTGAACAACGAGGACACGTCTGAGCTGTATCATGTCGACGCGCAGAATCTCAAAGTTCTGCACCATTGGCCTCTCGCGCCATGCAAGTCGCCTTCAGGCTTGGCGATGGATGTGAAGAACCGCCGTCTCTTTTCCGTTTGTGATGAAAAGGTGATGGCTGTAACCAACGCGGACACTGGGGCTGTCGTCGCCACTCCAACCATCTGCGACGGCCCCGACGCCGCCGGTTACGATCCCGCAACCGGTTACGTCTTCGCGTCCTGCGGTGATGGCAACCTCACCGTCATCCACCAGGATTCCCCCGACAAATACACCGTCGTCGAGAACGTCCCCACCAAGCGCAGCGCACGCACCATGGGCCTCGACTTGAAAACGCACACCGTCTTTCTTCCGTCCGCCGAATTTGATGCCCCCGCGGCCGGCGAACGCCGCGGCAAAATGAAGCCCGGCTCCTTCGGCATCGTCGTCGTCAGCAAGTAGCCATTAAAAAAGCGTGCGCATCAGCCAGCGCACGCCGCCACGGTAAAATAAAAATGTCCCGGTGAGATCGATCACCGGGACGCTTTTTCCTTTCTTCGAATTTCAGCGCGTTAGTGCGACGGCACCACGCCCACATTGTGCACTCCAGCGAAGAACGACACCGCCGTCCCCAACGACTGCGGCACAAACCACATTTTGCGCAGCGCGGGATACTGGCTCGTCATCATCTTCCGCCCAACATAATCGAGCACTAGGGGACTGACCTGCGTCGCCACGTAAAGCGCGTTCGAATGTGCAAACGGCGCAAGCATCGGATTCGATTCCGTGCCATACCCGCCCGAAATCGCTCGCCGCGTCGACCACGCGTCGAACCCCGCCGCGCTCGAGGACGCAATCGTCAGCCCATACCAAAGCTTCTTCTGCCGTTCCGAAACGTCTTCGCGGCTCACCGCCGGCTTACCTGGCCGAATGGACAGGCTGGAGCTTCCCGGGGTGACTGGATCCGCCGTTGTAGCGGGCGTCACACCTGCGGCGTTCGAACCCGCCATGACCTCTGCATCATTCTTTATCTTGGGTTCCGGCGCGGATGGCAGCGCTCTTGAGAGGGAAGAATCTTTCGTCGCATCTACGGAAACGCTTGCGGGGCGCTCCGTTACTGCCTTTATTGCATCCCCGTTTTGCGGAAGGGGGAAAAGCAAAAGCATCGTCGCGAGCAACATTTTGTCACCTCAGTAGTTGAAAATCATGCACTTCGGTCCCCACTCTCAACTACGGAGAATATACTGTCCCAAAGGGCAGGCCGCACTGGCCCATTGGTCACATTCTTATTAGTACCCTCCTCTAGCACCTCCGTTTGCCTTTTTCGGAACTCCCGTACTAGCCCTTAAAATGAACAAGTTTTCACTTTTCCGGCACACTACTGCCCGATCCACACCCGAACTTTCATTTCTATTTGGACTAACAACGGCGCTCACATCCCCGCTCGCTCTTCCGTTTACTGCTATCGGCTCTTCCATCCGCGTGCTTGCGCCACACACAAAATGCCTCTTCTCGGCATTTGTGACGGGAGCCACTCTGCTATAATCCCGTCCATTGACCACGGCCCCGCCGCGGTCGCTCAAAAAATGGCGGCCAACGAATCCACCGCAGCCAAGCGCGCTCCTCAACCAGAGCGCGGCCCGCAGTCTCCTCGCTTCATCGTTATCGAAGGCCCTCTCCGCGTCGGCAAGACCACTCTCGCCAAAATCCTCGCCGAGCGCCTCCACGCCCGCCGCATCTACGACTGCGAAGACAATCCCTTCCTTGGCGATTTCTACAAGGAAAAAGCTGGCGCGGCCTTCCGCGCCCAGATGTATTTCCTGATCGAACGCCAAAAACGCATTCGCGAAGCTCTCGCCGTCGAAGCTCCCGGTCCGGTCCTCTCCGATTTCCTTCTCGAAAAAGATCGCATCTTCGCCAATCTCAATCTCGATGACGAAGAGCTAAAACTCTACGACCGTTACTACGACTCCCTCACCGCCGGCATTCCCGCTCCCGATCTCGTCGTCTACCTCCAGGCCAAGCCCGAAGTCCTCCGCGCCCGCATCGCCAAAAAAGCCTCCCGCGACGAATCTCAAATCTCTCCCGTATACATCGAAGAAGTCGCCGCCGCCTATGAACACTTCTTCTTCCGCTACGCCGCTTCCGACCTCCTGGTTATCAACACTTCCGACATCGACTTCGTCGAGCGCAGCGAAGACCTCCAACAGCTCCTCCGTCGCCTCCAGGACCCCGTCAAAGGCACCCAATACTTCCTCCCCCTCGGCGCCTCCGAATGATTCTTTCGCATCTGCTGATCCGCTACGACCACACCGTCATTTCGAACGAAGCAGGCCGACGCTTTTTTTCACGTTCGCTCCGGCGAACGTGTCGGCCTGCGCAGTGAGAAATCTCTCTTGGTTTTTCTCCTTCTCTGCGCCTTTGCTCACTCCCGATACAAATCCCCCGCCAAATACTTAAACCCCGTATCCACCGCCACCGTCGCCACCGTACTCCCACTCCCAAGCTCTTCCGCCAACCGCACCGCCGCCGCAACATTTAAGCCCGACGACGTCCCCGCGAAAATCCCTTCCTCTTTCGCCAACCGCCGCGCCATCCCCCGCGCTTCGCCTTCCTCCACCGTGCGCACTTCATCAAAATCGCCATCCTTCAAATGCGGCGGCCGGAATCCCGCAGCAATCCCCTCGACGCGGTGCGCTCCGCCTTTCCCCGTAGTGAGCACCGGCGAACCCGCCGGCTCCAGCGCCACGATGCGCGCCTTGCATCCCACCTCTTTCAGCGCGCGGGAAACGCCCACAATCATTCCCGCCGTCCCCACTCCGCCGCAAAACGCCGTCAGCCCGACCCCTGCTTGTTCCACAAGTTCCCTGCCAATCCCCATGTACGCCCGTATCGCATCTTGATTATTAAACTGGTTCGTATAAAACGTCCCCGGCTCCTTCGCCAACTCTTCCGCGCGCCGCTTCATCCTCTGGTAAAGCTCCGGCACCAGCTTTCCGTTCTCCGCTGGAAAAATCTCCAGGTCTCCGCCAAACAGCCGCATCGTTCGAAGCTTCTCGTCCGAAAATCCGTCCGACGATATCGGCGTAAACCGGTACCCCTTGATCGCGCACACCATTGCCAGTGACGATCCCGTGCTTCCTCCCGTCCACTCGATCACCCGCATCCCCGGCCGTAGCTCTCCCCGTGCCTCCGCCCCTTCAATCATCGCCAGCGCCATCCGATCCTTGTACGACCCCGTCGGGTTGTAGTACTCCAGCTTCACCAGCACCTCCGCCATCCCCGCCGTCACAATCTTCCTCAAACGCACCACCGGCGTATTCCCAATCGCCTGCAAAACCGACTCCCGCACCTGGTTTTTTCCCGCCATGATCTTTGTCCCCTATCCTTCTGCGACTCTTGTCTCCGTCGCAGCTAAGGTTCTTGCATTGGATTGCAGTGCCGCACAAACGATCGCAACTAGCAAAAATTTCCCACACCTGCCGGGATTGTAGAGATGCGAGATTCGTCCCCTCTATCCGCCCACGGCCTTCAAACTTCAGCTCTCACTGTCCGCAAATTCGAAGTTCGTAGCGCAAAATCCCTGCGTACGATATAGTAGGCAATATCACTACTTTTGGAGCCACCATGGAAAAGACCGTCTCGGCCGCCGACGCTAACCGTAAATTCTCAGAACTCCTTCGCGGCGTCCGCCAAGGCCGAAGCTACATCGTCACCTCTCACGGCAAACCGGTCGCCAGGTTAGTTCCAGTCGAAGACCACTCCTCCCACGCCGAGGCGGCCCGCTCGACACTTCTCAGTCAACTCAGGTCCCAAAAACTGCCAAGAGGAGCAAACCCACGGCATCGCTGGAAGCGCGATGAACTCTACGAGGACGCCAAGTGAGGGTCGCCCTGGACACCAACGTGCTCGCCTACGCTCAAGGCATAAATGGCGACGCTATGAAGAAAACGGCTCTCGCTTTAATTGGAGCCCTGCCCGTTGGCGCCATAGTCCTTCCGGCGCAGGTCATCGCCGAACTCTTCCAAATTCTTATTCGCAAAGGCCAATTGGGCCCTGCACAGGCGCGCGCCGCCATCTTTTCTTGGTGCAACGTCTTCCCCGTTGCCGAAACGTCCTTGCCCGTGCTGCTGGGCGCCGCCGAACTCGCCGTCACGCATCGCTTCCGCTTCTGGGACGGCATGGTCCTCGCTTCCGCCTCGGAAGCCGGCTGTCGCCTGCTGCTCTCCGAAGATCTGCAACCCGGCTTCACCTGGAACGCCGTCACCGTGGCCAATCCCTTCGCCACTCCCAAGCATCCCCTATTGCAAAATCTTCTTAGCTGAGAATCGGCTCCCGTAACTTCCGCGTTCGCCATCCACCTGCCCATCTAAATCTTCCTCGGATCAACTTCCACCGCCATCTCCCGATACGCGCACAGCCCATTCGCCAGCTGCATCTGCCGCGGTGTCCGGCATTCCGGCTCAAACAACCTCGGACTTCCCACCACAATCACAGCCGTCATCGCCCGCGACGTCGCCACATTCAACCGGTTCAAGCTATACAAAAACTCCATCCCCCGCGGTGCCTCTTCGGGCGACGAAGTCGTCAGCGAATAAATCACCACCGGCGCCTCTTGTCCCTGAAACTTATCCACCGTTCCAGCCCTCAACCTCGGCAGCCGCACCAGCAAATCGGAAACTTGCGCGTTATACGGCGCCACAATCAAAATGTCCTCGTCTTCTTTCAATCGCCGCGGATTTCCCTCGCCGCGCATCCACTGAACCTCCGGCTTCACGAGGCCCTCTACAATCCGAGCCACCACCTCCACTTCCTCCGCCGACGAATTCCTACTCCCTTCATGCTCCACCGGCACAAACCACAATCCCGCTTCCCTCACCCACGGATGCCCCTTTATCACGCGGTTCCGCAAGAAATCCCTGGCAACTAAGCGCCCCTCGTAAAACATCTCCGAAGTGAACTCGCAAACTCTCGGATGCAGTCTCCACGTTTCCGGCAGCAGAAACCCCATATCCGCCGCGATCGTTTTCCGTCCATTCAGCAAATGCTCCAACGCCGACTTCTCCGCTCCCACCGGATGGCTTCCTTTCAAAGGCCGCTCGAGTTGTTGCGGATCGCCGATCAGCACAATGCTCTTAGCCGCTTGCGATACCGCCAGCACATCCGCCAGCGCCATCTGTCCCGCTTCATCGATAAACAGCACATCCACCGCTTCGAAAGCCGTCTCCGGCGTCCACAACCACGATGTTCCGCCCAGCACGTTGGCTCTCCCCTTTGCCAGCGCCTCCAGCGCTTCGTCGTTGTCCTCCGCAATCGCGATCTCTGCCGTCGGCTCCTCCTCGCCCGTTCGCTGCATGCACCGCAAACCGCTAAATTTCATCTCCTTCGCTGCGTCCGTCACTTCTTCCAGCAAATGCCGTATCACCTTGTGGCTCAACGCCGTAACGCCGATTTTCTTTCCCGCCTTCACAAGCTCGCAAATCATCCGCGCGCCTGTAAATGTTTTCCCTGCACCCGGTGGACCCTGAATCGCAAACACCGAATCCTCCAGCGCGAGAACGATCCGGCACGCCGTGTTCTTCACTTCCTCTCCCGGTAGCGCCTCCAGCGTTTCGCCTCTCCCCAGACGCGGCCGCTTCCGCAACAGCAAATCGCGTCCCGCTCGATAGCGTCCCGCCGCGTCAACATCTTTGCCCGCCACGAATTCGCCGATTCGCAAAAGCGCTTCCGCATGTTCCTTCACATTAAACGGCCGCTCCCATGCGTACACCGCCATCGGGTGCAACTCCGCCGTCTTCCGCGTTTTCTTCACGTCGACCGTGCGCCCAGCCAGATCCATTGCCACCACGCTTCCAAACTTCTCTGCCTTGTAATACAAATCCTTTTCAACACGCGCTTCCGTCTCCTGCTTTTCGAACGAATACCGATCCGTCGGAATATTTCGCTCCACTCCCAATCGCTTCACGAACTGCATCCCCGCGAGTCCCGCCCGTTCTTCCAGCAAATCATGGTCATCCAGGTCTGCGAGCCGGAAACCTTCCCAATATGTCGCTTTGTTCTCCCGCCGGTGCCAATCCAAAAGCTGCGCCAGCAACCACTTCGCCTGTTCTTCTTCCGTACGTTCGCTTGGATCCGCAGGTATTCCCTCCACAAGTTTCGCAACCAACACCGCCACCCGCTTCTGCCGCTCGTCCAATTCCTCGGAGGCTTCCTCGTCTCCATCCACAAACCGCGGAATGCTCTCCCCTTCCGATGCCGCGACCTTTTCCCGCTCCCCCTCCAGCCAATCCCGCAACTCCCCCGTCGAAACGCAATCCTCCCCGTTATACTCCTCCAGCGCCTCGCGAAATTTCTCCGGAATCGCTTCTCCCTCTTCCAGTCTCCCCAGCTCTAGCCTGTGCTCCACATACCGCATCGCCGTCCTCGACAATTCCAGCGGCGTCGCGCGCTCAAATCCGTAAAATGCCTCAATCTTTTTCAGTGAATACTCTTCCACGCTCGCTCGCGTGCTCTGCTTGAACGCCTGATGCAAATCCACCAGCACGCCCGCGCGCAGCATCCGGTCGATCTCATCTTCCCGCGTCGCATACATCCCCATCAACCGCTTCAGCGCCCCCGGCTCATATCCCCCGAAGTGATACACATGCATCTTCGGGTTAGCCTCCCGCCGCCGCGTAATCTCATCCACCACCCACTCAAATCCGCGCTTCTCCTCCTCGCGGTTCAACGCCCACTTTTTCTCATAACGCCATTCGCCGCGCTCATCACGAAACGCAAATCCAAATAAATATTGCAGCCCCTGCTCGCCAACAAAAGGATCGCCCTCCAAATCCAAAAACATGTCGTCCGCCGCGGGCTCCGGCAACCGGCAAAATCCCATCCCCTCCGCCACCGGCAAAAGCGCCTCATGCACCAACCTCTTCTCCGTCCGCCCCTCAACCTGCACCCGCGCCTGCTCCCTCGCACGTTCGTAACTCGCGCGAGCCCCATGCTTTGGCCGCTCTTTCAACGGCACCGGCAACTCCGCCAGCTTCGCCATCGTCCCCGCGTCCCACTCTTCAAATTGATCCCGCTGCTGCCGCCGAATGCCCGCCACCAAAGACAAATGGTCGTCCGCCCGCCGACGTGCATCGCACTCACGAAACCATCGGCAAACATTGCAATGCTCGACAGGCTCCGGATACGTCTCCCATCCCGTCCCCATCTTCCGTTCAAACGCCAACGCATACTGATCGGCGCCGGTTGTTGTGGCACGAGCTTGCGTCTGCGTCGGTCTCGCCACTCGCCCCTCGTCACTCGCCACTTTTTTCTCAGAAGAAACTCCTCCTTCCACCGCGCCTACCAACCTGCCCTTCACGTACCGGTAATACGCCGCATACTCCGCCACCCGATACTTCTCCCCCGCAAATCCCTCTCCCGGCGGCACCACCCACAAAAACTCCGGCATCGTCCCCTGAATCTTTCCTAGCAGTTCTGAGTACAGCGACAACTGCAAAATCGTCGTCGCCTTCGTCTCCCGCGCCAGCTTTGTGTCCGCCACCTCGTACGACCAAGCCCACTTCCCGCAAGCCCGCTCCACCCGCCGCAGCACGTCAGGCCGCCCAAACCATTCCCCATCGCGCAAAGCCCCTTGTGCAATCACGTCCACCCCGCGTTCCATCAGCGCTAGTGTCTCCTCCACCAATCTCTTTTCGTTTTTGTGATCGATCTGGCCGAGATTTTCGACGTTCAAACCCTGCTCGCGAAGATGCGCCAGATAGGCTGCCTCATGCCGCAGCCCCAGCTCCTGAATCACCTTCAAGTCCGGCGCAGCCCAATCCGGCTCCGCACGCAAACCACGAGCAACCTCCAAATCCAAGGTCGTCACATGCCGGCACGCCAGATGATTGCTCAAATCCGACGCGCTCAACCGAATCTGACCCGCAGAGATCTTCATAGGAGGTAAAGAGGCAAACAAATTCGGGAGTTTCAAAGTAGCATAGAACGATTACCGTCCGTGGCTTCTCTCGGAATCGCTCCTCTTTCGATTGAACCGCTATCCGCATTGATGTATGATGTTTGATGTTTGATGCCAATGCGCACAACCCTCTCCATTGACGACGACATCCTCGCCGCCGCCAAAGAACTGGCCGCCAAGCAGCGCAAGAGCATTGGCGAGGTGCTCTCCTCGCTGGCGCGAGAAGCACTCCGTCCCCGCAAGCAAACTCGCCGCACCCGCAATGGCGTTCCTCTCTTGCCCGTTCGTCCCAATGCCATGCCCATAACTCTCGAGCTGGTCAATCAGCTCCGCGACGAATTGCCGTGACCTCGTTCTTGCTGGACGTTAACGTTCTGATTGCTCTTCTCGATCCCTCTCATGTTCATCACGGCGATGCCCACAGCTGGTTCTCCGCAACGGGACGGAAGGCATGGGCCACTTGCCCGCTTACCGAGAATTCCGTGTTGCGTATCTTGGGCGACCAGCGCTATCCGAATTCCCCCGGCAATCCCGCGGCCGTCGCCGAGTTACTCGCCGAATTCTTCTCTCTGCCAGGTCACGTCTTCTGGCCCGACGACATCAGCATCCTAGACCGCCACCGCCTCGATCCCTCCCGCCTTCTCACTTCCCAACAAGTCGCCGACACCTACCTCCTCGCTCTGGCCCACGCCCACGCCGGCCAACTCGCCACCCTCGACCGCCGCCTCATCACCGACGCCGTCAAATCCGGCTCCGCAGCCTTGCACCTGATCGTCTAGTCCACACCCCTGTAGCGCCCTTCCCCCGATTCTTCTTTTGTCTCACCAAACTATAAAATTCCCGACAACTCCTTCCATCCACTCTACTTCCGCGTCTCACGTTCGAACCATACCATTCAGTAATAGAAATACTCACTTCCTGTGCGGAAACAAGCTCTCTCGCCAGCCGTCAAACCATCCAGCGGGCACGTGTGCCCGGGAGGTGCCTAGATGAGCGGAGCTTTTAGCCAGGATCTGCGCAGCGGCTTCCGCATGTTGAAGAAAAGTCCGGGCTTCACCTTCGTCGCCGTTCTGTCGCTCGCTCTGGGCATCGGCGCCAACACCGCCATCTTCACCATCATCAACGCCGTCTTCCTCCATCCGCTACCCGTCCAGGAACCCGCCCAGCTCGCCGAAATGTTCACTCGCGACACCAAAACCATCGACGCCAACGCCAACTTCCAGCTCACCCCCACGTCCCTCCCCAATTACGAGGACTATCGCGATCAAAATACGGTCTTTACCGGCTTGGCTGCCGTCACTTTTGCTCTCCCCCTCAACTGGGGCGGCCAAGCCGAACCGCAGCAGCTTCAAGCCTCCCTGGCCAGCCCGAATTTCTTCGACGTCCTCGGCGTCAAGCCCTACCGCGGCCGCTTCTTCTATCCCGATGAAGGCAAGAAGATTGGCGCCGATCCGCTCGTCGTCCTCAGCTACGCCCTCTGGTCCCGCCGCTTTGGTTCCGATCCCGGCATCGTTGGCCAGACCATCACTCTCAACGCCACTTCGTACACCGTGATCGGCGTCGCTCCTCCCAATTTCAAAGGAATCGTCTCTCTCGCTCCGCCCGACGTTCTCTGGATTCCGTTCAGCATGCGCGATTACGTCCTCACCGGTCAGCTTAAAGCTCTCGAAAATCACCGCCGGATGCGGTGGATATCCGTCGTCGGCCGCCTGAAGCCCAGCGTCACCGTCGACCAGGCCCGCGCCTCCATGAAGACCATCGCCTCCGCTCTCGAAAAGGAATATCCCCGCGACAATCCCGGCCGTACCTGCGAGGTTTACCCGCTCAATCAGTCCGCTCTCGGCATCAACCAGCGCGCTCAATTCTCTCTCGCCGGTGGCGTCCTGATGGGCGTCGTCGGCCTTGTGCTTTTGATCGCCTGCGTCAATCTGGCAAATCTCCTTCTCGCGCAAGCGGCCAAACGAGAAAAAGAGTTGACCCTTCGCGCCGCTCTTGGCGCCGGACGCGCACGTCTCGTCCGCCAGCTCCTCAACCACCCTGCTTTATGGCGTCAGCGTCTGGGATCCACTCACCTACATTTCCATCACCCTTCTCCTGATGGCCGTCGCCTTTCTGGCCTGCTATGTCCCCGCGCGCCGCGCCACCCGCATCGATCCGTTGGTTGCGCTCCGCTTCGAGTAAGCCCATGGCCAAATTCAGGAAGCTCCCAAGCCACCAAGGCGGAGCGCGGAAACCAGCCGCCGCTGAAGCAAATCTCTCCTGTGGATTTCTGGACGCGGAGACACACAGCTCACCCACATGCGAGCCGCAAGCTTTCTTTGCCCCTCCTGTAACACTTGTATTTTCTTTACCTTACAGAACAGATCGTCTGTATTTTCCGCGGCAGTTGGCATGCACTTCTCTCGTTCCAGTATGTGAGACCAGCGAACGCAACGAGGGCTGCCGCCATGCCAGCCAAAACACTCACCAGGAATCTCCACCGTCCCTCCACAGCAAAATTGTTTTCCACCCGCGCGCTAGCGGCGCTTGCCCTTTCCGCCCTCGCGCTAACTTCCTGGACAGCCGATCGGCTTTGGCCGCGGCACATGCGCGTGGCGGCGCATCATCGGCGTTTCGCTCCGAAAGTGCAGGGCCGGCATGTTTCTCTGCCGATCTCGAACGATGTCGCTTGCGCGGAAATCGCTTCGTTCAACGATCAGCTCGAAGCGTTTCTTCGTTACGAATATCTGCGCGGGCGCGATTCGGACGAAGCTTCGAGAATTTTTCTGACCGCTGGTCAAAGCGGCAAACACGCAAATTACAAGATCTACATGCTCGTCGAAAACGATCAGCTCACGGCGATTCCGCGGCTCAACCGGATGAAAGCACATGGACTCATCACGCAGTACGAACTTGCCGCGTGGACGAAGCAGGATCTCGCTTTCGCGCAGCAGCAGAGCCGCATGTTCGAGAACGCCTACAACGTTCCAACGGAACAAAAGCTGGAGACGCTTCCATCATTCCAGCTCGTGCCGGCGCTGGCGGATTTTCTTGTTTTCAAATCGCAGACGGATTGGCGCGTCGTCGGCCAAAGTTCAGGGGCGCCTCAGCCGCTCACGCATCACCAGGCGTTGCGGCTGGCTTCGGACATTCTCGACGTTGCGCATTTTTATAATCTGCCGCTTGATTATTTTCTCGGCGTCGGCGCGATGGAAAACAACTACATGGATGTGAACGGCGATCTCACACACGCCGTCTGGAAAAAGCAGGCCGAGCGCGGCGACATCGTTCTCGAGCGCGGCCGCAAGCGCGTTCTGGTGAGCGATTACTCGATCGGCACCTGGCAGATTTCGCGCGAGACGCTTCGCTCCGCTCACCAGCTCTATCTGAAGGACAAGAGGAACTACGGCGAGCTGGCGCCGCGCCTGCGGCCTTCGCGCGAACTCGACGTGAATTCCGTCGATAGCGAAGTGCTCACAACCTACGCCGGACTTGTTCTTCGGGACTTGCTGGCCCGCTTCGACGGAAATGTGGACCAGGCCATTGGCGCCTACAACGGCGGCGCTCGCAATCCCAACCCGGCGTACGCAGCCGGCGTGAGAAACGTCGCGCTCTACGCGCGCCGTGTGCTCGAACATGCGCCGCTTCCCGCGGCAAAGTCGCCTGCCGCTATTTTGCCGGGCGCGACCGTACTTTGAATGGAGCCTGACCGGATGGGCAGGTTCTAGAATCGTGCGAGCCTGTACGTTTTCGTTGTTGCTTGCCTTCGCGGCGCGCGACTACATTGATGGGAGCCCAATTGTCTTGTTCACAAAATGAAATCCGACTCGAAAGCATCGCCGAGCAAACCTAAATCGTCGCCCCTTGCGGGCTCGGGAAATTTCCGCGTGCAGCCACCTGAATTCAATCCGCAACAGATTTCCCGGCACGAGTGGTGGCTGTGGTTTTCCGCATTGTCCGTTACCTTGCTCTCGGCGGTGGCTTTCGTGCTCTCTTCGATTCATTCGTTCTTTCGTCATGCGGATTATTTTTACGAAATCCGCTCCGATCAAGCTCGCTGGGCGACACTGTGTCTGGTACTCCTTTTCAATGGCTGGCTGGTTTATCGCCAGTGGTCATTCCGGCGCCTGCGCAAACGAATCGGCGATCAGTTTTTGGATTCGCAGTCGCTTCCCCAGGCGACTGCGGAAGCAGCCAGCCTTGATCCTGTGACTGGTTTGTGTGCGCGAGCCGCACTCGAACAGCATCTGGGAAAAGAAGTGGCTCGCGCACGGCGGCAGAACACAGCGCTGAGCCTCGCCACCGTTCATGTGGATGAGTTCGCGCATCTCACCATGCGCTACGGAAAGCCCGCGGTGGATGCTGCACTGAAAGATTTAGGACGCCGCTTGAAAAAAGCGAGCCGCGGATCGGACATTGCCGCGCGGCTGAGCGACGACGATTTCTTGCTGGTGCTGCCGGAATGCGGTTTGAACGAGGTCAAGCAGGTTTTGAACCGGCTTGGTGCAGTGGAAGTGAGTTCCTCGGGCGAAAAAATCCCCCTCAATTTCACGACCGGCTGGGTGGACTATCAGCCCGGGGATTTGCCGGCCGATTTGCTGAAGCGGGCAGCGAATCTGCTACATCTTTACGATACCGCCGCACAGGAAAGCTTCTCGACGACTCTCGCACCTCATTAGAATCCGCTCTTATTTCGAACGACGCCTGTTAACACCCTAGCCCTCACACGCGTCTTGCAGCTCAGTTAGACCATCCTGTGAGGCGTGCCATGAAATCGCGTCGTGCAAAAACATTTGGCTTTCTGTTTTTCACCTCGGTGTTACTGACTCTAGTTTGCTTTTCACATGCCAGCGCTCCGTGGCCCTCCGGGCTGGGATCGGTGGCGGAAATTGCGGCGATGCATATTGCACGCGCGAGCCATAGTTCGACGCTGCTGCCGAACGGGAAAGTGTTGATCGCGGGGGGATTTGCGGGAAGTGGCGGCGAGTACAACCCCTACCGCAGCGCGGAACTGTACGATCCAAGTTCGAAGACATTTCAGCCTGTCGCGGAAATGAGCATTGGACGATCGGGGCACACGGCTACGCTTTTGAAAAATGGCAAGGTGTTGATCGTGGGCGGATGGACGGGGCGCTACGATCTTCGCGGTTCCGCTGAAATCTTCGATCCGGCCACGAATTCGTTTGCTCCCACGGGGAACCTGGTCGTTGAACGAGCAGGAAATACGGCGACGCCGCTCGCGGACGGGCGCGTGCTCATTGCAGGGGGCGAAGATCGCCAGGAAAATGCCATAGCCAGCGCCGAGATTTATGATCCGTCCAGCGGAAAGTTTACCGCGACTGGCAGCATGGCAGATCCGCGTGGAGCGCACACGGCAACGGCGCTGAATGACGGCCGAGTTTTGATCGTGGGGGGCGGCTCAGGGCATTACCCATCGCAGAATGTTTATCGCTCCGCGGAAGTTTACGATCCTGCGACAGGCAAATTCACTTCAACGGGCAAGATGAGTGTGGGCCGGCATAAACATGCGGCGATTATGTTGGGCAGCGGAAAGGTTTTGATCGTTGGTGGCTCGGACAATCGCGATTGGCACGGAGAATATGCGAGCGCAGAAATTTACAACCCGGCTTCCGGCACATTTAGCGCTACCGGTAGCATGAGCACTCCGCGGTTCAAGTTGCCTGCGGCCGTCGCGTTGCTGCCCAACGGCAGGGTTCTCGTGGCGGGGGGCGGAGCCTTCGCAGAACTTTACGACGAGACCACAGGTACATTCACGAAAGTTGCAGGCTCCCTGGGAGCCGCTCGATTTTTTGCCTCCGCAACTCCACTCTCCGGCGGCAGAGCGCTCATTACAGGTGGATACGCCGAAAGCGGCGGCGGTTTGCCCGCCACTCCTGGCGCATGGCTCTATCAACCCAGTGGTGTGCCGGGTTCCGATTGACGAGGGTGAAAAGACACTTGTGCTACTGAACCCCTGCCCGTAGAATTACCAGCCGCCGGAGCGAACTAACCATATGTGCACGGAACTCGAGGCTCTGAAACACGAGGCTGTCCAAGTGTTTCGCGAAGTGAGGAAAATTCGCAGATCCAAAGATGTGTCATTTTACGAAGATGCGGAATTGAACGAGGAAAAACACAAAAGCATCAACGCCGTGCTTAAGCACCTGCTCGTCGGGCATGAAGGGAAACCGTGCCCGGCGGGCGACAGACCCATTGTGAGCGTTACCCGGCCTCGGAGGTGACTGCGCATAGGTCATTGTTCCGAGCTGAATTCGACAGTTCCAGATTCCCTGCAGGCCCATCTGTGAATTCTCTTCGTTTCCGCTTTACTTCCCTCTAGAATTTCATAACGCTGAAATAAAGTTGGGGATGATTCGACCAGTTCAGGAGCGGCCATGAAAGCTGCGCAAACGGGAAAATCTCCGAAAGTCCTGGTGATTGACGTGGGTGGAACCAACGTCAAGCTGTTGGCAACGGGGCAGAAGGAGCCGCGAAAATATCCGTCCGGGCCGACGATGACGCCGCGGAAGATGGTGAGCCTGGTAAAGAAAAACACGGCCGACTGGAAGTACGACTGCATCTCGCTCGGCTATCCCGGGCCGATCATTAACGGGCATCCGCTGCGTGAGCCGCACAATTTGGGAAAGGGCTGGGTGGGATTCCATTTCACAAAAGCATTTGGGTGTCCGGTAAAAGTGATCAACGATGCGGCGATGCAGGCGATTGGGAGTTACAAGGGCGGACGGATGTTGTTTCTGGGATTGGGCACGGGCTTGGGATCCGCGATGGTCGTGGACGGAGTCTTGCAGCCAATGGAGCTGGCGCATCTAGCGTATAAAAAAGGCAAAAGCTATGAGGACTATCTTGGACTGCGCGGGCTGCAGCGGTTGGGAACAAAGAAATGGCGGCGCTGCGTGGCCAAAGTGACGAAGAAACTGAAGAATGCGCTGGACGCGGATTACGTGGTGCTGGGCGGCGGGAACAGCAAGAAATTGAAGAAGCTACCTGCAGGAGCGAAGCTCGGCAAAAATGAGAATGCGTTTCTCGGAGGATTTCGTTTGTGGCAGAAGAATCGGTCGGCCCACACATTCTAAACAGTTCGTTTTCCGTCTGAACGAGCAAGAACGGTCCGCCTCCCCGGCAGGAGCTGGGGTAAACGCAAGGTGGGCTCTACAACTTCCAATCTTTCCCTCCGGCTTGTATATTGCACGCGCAGATTGAGGAGGAATCGTTATGGAACCTTGGACGCGGCGGAAATTTTTTTGGGCTTCGCTGGCAAGTAGTCTTGCCGCGGGTGCGGGGAAGCTTTTTGGGCGATCACTACCAGATAGCGCGGGTGCGCCGTTGCCAGTGATGCCCGCGGCGCCGGCACAAGGCGCGCGGCCGGTCATTATCTCGAGTGCGAATGGATTACATGCGCTGGACAAGGGGATGGATATTCTCAAGAAGGGCGGGGACACACTGGATGCCGTGGTTGCAGCGGTCACCGTGGTTGAGGACGATCCGAACGATGATTCGGTGGGATATGGCGGATTGCCGAATGAGGAAGGAGAAGTGGAACTAGACGCCAGCGTGATGCACGGGCCGACGCGCAGGGCAGGTTCTGTGGCGGGCGTGCGGCGGATCAAAAATGTGGCGCGGCTGGCGCAGACGGTGATGGAGAAAACGAATCACGTGATGATGGTCGGCGAAGGGGCGCATCGCTTTGGGGTGGACGAAGGATTCGAAGACATGAGTCTGCTGACGGAGCATTCACGAAAAATTTGGCTGGCGTGGAAAGCGGCATCTTCGGTGAACTGGCGGCCGGGGATTGATTCGCCGGAGTGGAAGGAGCATGTGGCGGCGATCTTCGATCACGATGAAGAGAAAATCGCTTATGCGGAGCGGGTGATTGCGCATCCGCCGACGGGGACGATTCCGTGCATGGCGGTGAATGAAAAAGGGGACCTTTCGGCAACGACGACGACTTCGGGGTTAGCGTGGAAAATTCCCGGGCGCGTGGGGGATTCGCCAATCATTGGGGCGGGATGCTTTGTGGACAATGAGGTGGGCGCGGCGGGGTCGACGGGGAAGGGCGAGGAGAATATCAAGATTGCCGGTGGTCACACCATTGTGGAGATGATGCGGCGGGGGAAGTCACCGGAAGAGGCTTGCCTGGAGGCGCTGGCGAGGATTGCGCGGAATTACAACAACGACAAGAAAAAGTTGGCGACGTTTCACATTTTCTTTTACGCGCTGAATAAAGATGGTGCGCACGGAGCGGCTTCGCTATGGCGCAACCATTATTCGGAGAAGGGACACTCGGTCTACGCGGTTCACGATGGCACGCAGGCACGACTTGCCGAGTGCAAACCATTTTTCGACGAAGTCAATACGAATGGATAAGGGGCGCGGATAAAATAGAGCCATGGACCAAGCGAATATTCTGATTATTGGCGGTGGTGTGGTTGGATGCGCGATCGCACGGGCGGTTTCTGCGCGATGGCAAGATGTTTTTCTGGTGGAGCAAAATCCGAAACTGGGGATGGCGACGAGCACGCGGAACAGCGGCGTGGTTCACTCGGGCATTTATTATCCGAAGAATTCGTTGAAGGCGCGGCATTGCGTCGAGGGCAACCGGCTGACATATGAGTTCTGCAAAAAACATAATGTGCCGTTCCGGCATACGGGAAAGCTGGTGGTGGCAGCGGACGCGCAGGAAGAGCCGGCGCTGGAGGCACTGAAGAAAAAGGGCGAAGACAACGGCGTCGAAGGATTGCGGCTGGTTGGGCCGGAGGAGATTCGTAAGCGCGAACCGCATATTCGCGGGTCGGCGGCGATGGTGGTGCCTTCGACAGGAATCGTTTCGGCGGAAGAACTGGTGCACGCGTTTGCGCGCGTGGCGGCGGGGCAAGGCGCGGAGATCGTGAACTTCGCCAAGGTGGTTTCTCTGGAGCCTGTGGCAGGGGCGATTCGCGTTGGGCTGCGGATTGGCGATGAAGAAGATGTGCAGGACGAGACGATTGAGGCGCGGTGCGTGATCAACGCGGCGGGACTTTATGCGGATGAAGTTGCAGCGCTGATGGGGAATTCCTCGTGGAAGATTTATCCGGTGCGCGGAGAGTATTGCGAGGTGCGGGGCCCCCGGGCTTCCTTGATCAACGATCTTGTGTATCCGCTGCCACATAGCGATGGGCTGAGTTTGGGCGTTCATTTTACGAAAACGTTGTGGGGGACATTTTTGCTAGGGCCGACGGCGACGTACGTCGACGGCAAAGAAAATTACGAGAAGAACCGGTTGCCGATTGCGGCGTTTGCGGAGAGCGCAAAGACGCTTTTGCCGGAAGTGGAAGAGAGCGATCTACATCTTGGATATTCGGGATTGCGGCCGAAGTTGGTGCCGCCTACCGGGCATGGGATTGCGGATTTTGTGATTGAGCGGGATCCCGCGGTGCCGGAGGCGATTCAGTTGGTGGGGATTGAGTCGCCGGGATTGACGGCGGCGCCGGCGATTGCGGAGCATGTGGCGGGGTTAGTGGCGGAAATACTGGGATAGAAAGAAAAGAATATTTACACAGAGAGCGCAGAGAAGAACACAGAGGGCACAGAGAAGGAAGACGGGCACGGCGTGCCGTGCCCCTACGAAACAGTCAACCAAAAGGTTATTCAACGATGATGCGGAGGAATTTCTTTTTTCCGATGCGGACTTCGTAAGAACGAGGCTGGTCAACATCTAGTTTCGTCGTCGGCTCGACTATCAGTCGCCGGTCTACCTCAAACCCGTTTTGCTTCATTACTCGTTCCGCCTCTGAGGTCGAACTGACTTGGCCGAGATCCGCCAAGAATTTAGACCATTTTATTAATCCGCTTGGAATTGAAATGGGGGTTTGCTCCACGACGTTTGCGCTTTCCCGGCGCGAAAACATTAGCCCGCCAGGCACTCGAACAACCCGGATCTCTTCCATCGTGGTGGGTGCCTGACGGTCGCGGAACACACGATTAAACTCTGCGGCAGTACTCGTTCCGATGGTAACCGAGCCCGAGTTTTCGGCCCCAATGTCAGCAGCTCTGGAGGAATGAAACTCATCAACAATTTCTTTCGCGAGCTCTTCTTTGGCTGTCTTTGGATGCAGTTCGCCAGATTCTACGTTTTTCTTCAAGGTCAGAATTTCTTGATTAGAGCGGTCAGTCAAGAGCTCGTAGTAAGTCCACATTAAATCGTCGGGGATGGACATGAGCTTGCCGAAGATTTCGGCAGGGGGCTCGGTGATGCCGATGTAGTTGCCGAGGCTCTTGGACATTTTGCGCTGGCCATCGAGGCCGACGAGGATGGGCATGGTGACGGCGACTTCGCCGGGGAGGCCGTAGGCGCGCTGAATGTCGCGGTGCACGAGGATGTTGAATTTCTGCTCGGTGGCGCCGAGCTCGACGTCGGATTGGAGGGCGACAGCGTCGTAGGCGGTGAGAAGCGGGTAGAGGAGCTCGTGAACGGAGATGGGCTGGTGATTTTCGAGGCGGGAGCGGAAGTCTTCGCGCTCGAGCATGCGAGCGAGGCTGTAGTGGCCGCAGATGCGGACGATGTCGTAACTGGAAAGTTTGTCGAGCCACTCGGAGTTGTAGCGGACTTCGGTTTTTTGCGGGTCGAGGAGTTTGAAAACTTGCGCGAGATAGGTTTCGGCGTTGGCGTTGACCTCTTCGCGGGAGAGCGGCGGGCGCGTTTCGGAGCGGCCGGTGGGATCGCCGATCATGGCGGAAAAATCACCGATGAGAAAAATGGCGGTGTGGCCGAGGTCTTGAAAGTGTTTCAGTTTGCGAAGGACGACGGTGTGGCCGAGATGGATATCGGGGGCGGTGGGGTCGACGCCGAGATAGACGCGGAGGGGCGTGCCAGTTTTGAAGGAGTTTTCGAGTTTCGACTTCAGCTCGGCTTCTGGAATGATTTCGGCGACGCCTTTTTTGAGGTAGGCGAGCTGTTCTTCGACGGGTTTGAAATTTGTTAGCGTCATTTCGGATTGTTGGCTAAGGCTTCGAATCGCCCCTTTAGATTGTAACGGCGCAGTGTGCCGTTTCGAAACCGATTGAAGGGGAAGCCCGTTTGGGGCCGAGAGATTCGGCCCCAAAGGAGCACAACAGGACGAGGTTCACCGACCGTTGGTGTCACTTGGTAACCAGTACGCGGCGGCCGGCGATTTTGTAACGGCCTTCGAGGACGATTCGAACAGCTTCGGAATAAATTCGGTGTTCCTCCTGCAAAATCCGCGCGGAAAGCGAGTCTTCGGTGTCGTCGTCCGTTACGGGAACGACGGACTGCAGGACGATGGGGCCGGCGTCGAGATTTTCGTCGACGAAATGGACGGTGCAGCCGGCGAACTTGACGCCATATTCGAGGGCTTGGCGCTGGGACTCGAGGCCGGGAAAGGAAGGGAGCAGCGATGGGTGAATGTTGAGGATGCGGTTGGGGAAGGCGGCGACGAAATACGGGGAAAGAAGGCGCATGTAACCGGCGAGGCAGACGAGGTCGACCTTGTTTTCGTTGAGGACGGCGACGACCTGGCGGTCGTAGGCTTCGCGCTCGAGGCCTTTGGAAGGGATGGCGCGAGTGGGGATTCCGCGGGATTTGGCACGGTCAAGGCCGGGAGCGCCTTCGCGATTGCTGACGACGATGGCGATTTCGGCGTTGGGAATGCGGGCGGCGGCAATGCTGCCCGCAAGGGCTTCGAAGTTCGAGCCGCGGCCGCTTAAGAGCACGCCTATGCGCTTGTTCATGGACAAAAAACGTTAGCACAGTCGGGGGTGGGGGCAAAACCTGGCTTGCGGAAAAAGTCGCAGAAAACAATTTACACAGAGTTCACAGAGATCGCAGAGGGCACGGAGAGTTGGTCGGCAGATTTTTTCGCGATAGCGGGTTTGGCGCGCTAGAATGCCGGGGCTGAGGAAAGAAACTTGTACCGGAGAGTGAAGACGATGAAACGATTTGGGATTCTAATCGTGATGAGTTTTCTGTCCGTTGCGTTGGCGGGGGCGCAGACGGGGGCGCCTAGCGCTGCGAAGAGTGGGGCAACGAGCACGGCGGCTGGGGCTGGGTCGCACGATCCGGCGGAGCCATTGACGGGCGCGCCGCATCCGAAGATTTTGCCGAGGCCGTCGGGAGCGATTGCACGGGCGAGCATTGATGAGAAGTCGATGCGTAAACTGATTCACGACGAGGTGAGCTGCGGAACGCGGTTGACGCTTTCTTCGTGGACCGATCCGAAGCGCGGGATCGGCTGCGGGCGGGACTTCGTTGTGGCGCGAATGAATGTGATCGCGAAAGAGTCCGGGGGAAAGCTGCAAGTGGTGGTGGACAAATTCGAATCGAAGTCAGAGCGCACGGGACCTGATCCGGTGCACCTGGAAAATGTGTACGGCATTTTGCCGGGATCGGATGAGAAGCTCGCGAAGACGGTTTACATCGTGGTGGGAGATTTCGATTCGCGGCCCTCCGATGTGATGGATCCGAATGCGGATGCGCCGGGGGCGGATGACGACGCTTCGGGAACAGCGGTGAGCGTCGAGTGTGCGCGTCAACTAAGCAAGATTGCGGCGAGCGGAAAATCAAAGTTTCGCGCGACGGTTTTGTTTGGCGTGCTCGCCGGAGAGGAGCAGGGACTACTGGGCGCGTATCGTTTGCTGGATTGGGTGAAGGAACAAGGGTATACGGTGGGAGCGATGATCGATAACGACATCGTCGGAGCGGACACCGCGCCGGGCGGGCCGCATCGCGTGCGCGTATTTTCTGGCAACGGCGAGATTGAAGACGCCGATTCGCCGGCACGGGAGCTGGCGCGGGCGATTGAAGAGATTGATGGACGTTCGGCGATTCGCATGATTTTCCGGCAAGACCGCTACGGACGCGGCGGGGACCACTATCCGTTTTACAAGGCGGGGCTGCCTGCCGTGCGGTTTACGGAGCCGCTGGAAGATTACAATCACCAGCACCAGACTCCGCGCACGGAGAATGGAGTGGAGTACGGCGACTTCGAAAAATATTTGAATTATGCGTTTATGGGGAATGTGGCGCGGGACAACGCCGAGGTATTGCGGCAATTGGCGCTGGCGCCGGCTCCGCCGACAAATGTCAAGTTGACGGGCGCGGTCACGCCGGATGCGAAAGTGAGCTGGGCGGCGGAGGACGATCCGGAGAGAGCAGGGTTTGAGATTTTGTGGAGGGAGACGAGCGACGCGCGCTGGAGCGTTTTTGATTTTGCAGAGGTGGCGGGAAAGAGCGTGCTTAAAGGCGTTTCGACGGACAATCACTTTTTTGCGGTGCGGTCGGTGGGAAAGAATGGGGCGCGGTCGATTGCGGTGATTGCAGAAGCGGAGAGGCGCGCGCCGCCGCTGCCGAGCAACGCGCCTAAACAGTGAATTGATAAGACGAAGGGAAAGCATGGAATGGCAGAGGGTCAGCCGAGAGACATTTCAATCCATTCTTGACAAAGAAATAGCTGCGCTTATTCCAGAAACAGTAAAAGCGTTTAAAGCATATGCGGTACCTATTTTTGAGCAACCGTGTTTCCGGAATGAAGGTCATGGTGTCGAGAAGGTGTTTGTTGTAGCAAGGGCTGGAGATCGCTTGCTCTTCTTCGATGACGTCGAGGAGGAATTTGGAGTTGGGGTTCCAGACAACGATGGCGTTTTGAGAGACTGTGGAACGTTTGGTCCACTTATTGCCGCATTACGAGCGCTCGATGAGCGGATTGAAGGGGCGAAAGTGACGAACTAGTTGGTGGGTTCGCGCGGCTGGGGCGCAGCAGGCTGCGCCCCTACAAGACAACCCAAGTGCGGCGGCAGTGCGAAGGTCAATGCTTCGGTGGGGCGGCCGGTTGGGCGAAGGTGATGAAGTGGCCGGCGGGATCCTGGACGGCGAATTCGCGCATGCCGTAGAAGGCGGTGCGTTCGGGCATGACTTTGTTTACGTCCTTCATGGCGGCGAGGACGGCGTCCAGATTGTCGACTTCCAGATAGAGATAGGTGGGGCCCCTTCTGGCCGCGGCTCGCATTTCCGGCGGAGCGTCTTTTTCCACGCTGGCATAAGTCTGATACATCACTTCAACACTGCCCTTTTGAAAATCAACGAAGGCGAGTTTGTTGCCATCGGGGACTTCGATGGCTTTGGTGAAGCCCAGGCGATCGATCCAAAAAGGCAGAATAGGTTCGATCTGGTCGACGAGCAGTACGGGCGTTATTTTCTTCACGTTCATGGGTTTCTTCTCCTCGATTGGATTGGTTTGTGGGCTCCCGAATGCGAGAGCTAGCGCAGCGGCGAAAAGAGCGGAGGCAATGAAGCGCATGTCTAAATTATTCCTTGCAACAGCAACTAGTCTTATTTAGACTAGACGAGTCTAACGGATTCGGATTTCACTGTCAAGGAGGTTTCTATGACGGCAAAAACGAGGGAGCTGGGGGACCTGATTTCGATCGGCCCGGCGATGCTGAGGGATTTCGAGATGCTGGGGATTCGCAGCGTGGGGGAACTGGCGCGAAGGGATCCCCAGTGGATGTACGAAAGGATGGAGCGCCTGACGGGCCAGCGGCAGGACCCATGCGTATTGGATACGTTTTGCGCAGCAGTGGCGCAGGCAAAGAATCCCCGGCTGGCGGCGGAGCAATGCCAGTGGTGGTGGTGGAGCAAGAAGAGGAAGCAACGAAGTAAGAAAGTAAGGATGTAAAGATGTAAGGAATAAACCACGGAAACACAATCTTCCACAGAGACCGCAGAGAGCACAGAGTTCACGGAGAAGAGAAGGACCACGCGAAGCTGAGAAGATGACGAAGAAACCCAAAACAAACCTGACGACGCCGGATTTGGTGCTCCTGAGTTTGCTGGCGGAGCGGCCGATGCACGGGTATCAGGCGAATGCGGAACTGGTGAGGCGCGAGATAAAGGATTGGGCGGGGATTTCGCGGCCTCAGGTTTACTATTCGCTGGAAAAATTGGCTCGAGCGGGGATGATCCGTTCGCTGGAGATCGGTGAGCCTGCTTCGGGGCCGGAACGGAGCAGTTTCGAGACGACGGCCAAGGGGCGCGCGGCCCTGTCTAATGCTCTCGAACGCGAAGATTGGACGACGCAGCGGGACCGGCCTCCGTTTCTGACTTGGGTTGCGCTTTCCTGGCAGGCGCGGCCGGGAGTGTTTCAGGAGCAGATTCGGCGGCGCCAGAAATTTCTCGAGCAGGAAGTGGTACGAGAGAAGGAAGTTTTGCGCTCGATTCTGCAAGAAGTGGGACATCCATACCATGAGGCTGTGTGGATGGTGAGCTTGATGATCGAGCAGTTTAAGACGGAGCTGCGATGGCTGAAGCGAATGGTACGGGAGGTTAAGAAGAGAGGAAGTGCGAAGCATCCAGATTATGCTGATCCAGATCGCGGATAGCGGCCGCCGATCCGTGAGAAATTAAAAAAAGACGAAGAAAGGGATTTACACAGAGGACGCGGAGAGCGCAGAGGGCACAGAGAAGAAGTTGACTGGCGGCAATGCCGATTTCACTACAAGTTAAGGGAGCCGGAGTGGGCGACGCGAGGTTTGCCAGAGTCGCCGCGTTCGATGCGGCCGATGCGAAAGAATTTTTCGCGGCGGCGCTTCAGGTCGGCTTCAACGGATTTCACGTGGGCAGGCGGCACAACGAGGACCATGCCGACGCCCATATTGAAGGATTGCAGCAATTCGTTGGTTTCGATTTTTCCGAGGGTGGCGAGAAATTTGAAAATGGGCGGGACGGGCCAAGAGGCCAAGTCGATTTGTGCTTTTACCCCGGCGGGAAGGACGCGCGGCAAGTTGCCGGGGATGCCTCCGCCGGTGATGTGCGCGAGGGCCGAAACCCATCCGCGGGCGACGATATTTTTGAGCGCGGGGGCGTAGCAGAGATGGGGTTTCAAGAGCTCCGCGCCAATTTTGTTTCCTACTTCCGCGACATACGTGTCCGGCTTCAGGTTGGCGACTTCGAAGACCAGTTTGCGGGCCAGCGAGTACCCGTTGGTGTGCAAGCCGGAGGAGGGAAGCGCGAGTAACGCGTCGCCAGGCTTGACCGATTTGCCGTTGAGAATTTTTTTGCGTTCGACCACCCCGACGATAAAGCCCGCGAGATCGTATTCTCCAGGAGGATAAAACCCCGGCATCTCGGCGGTTTCGCCGCCAATTAGAGCGCATCCCGCTTTACGGCAGGAGCGGCTCATGCCTTCAACCAGCTGCTCGATCACCGCGGGATCAAGTTTTCCCATGGCGAGGTAATCGAGGAAGAAAAGCGGCGTCGCGCCCTGGACGAGAATGTCGTTGACGCAATGATTGACGAGGTCGCCGCCGACGGTGGAGTGCACTCCCATGGCCATGGCGATCTTCAGCTTGGTGCCAACGCCGTCGGCGCTGGAAACGAGGACCGGCTCTTTCCACTTTTTGCTGTCGAGGGCAAAGAGAGCGCCGAAACCACCGATACCGCCGAGGACTCCGCTAGTGAACGTACGGTTAGCGTGGTGCCGGATGCGCTGCTTTACTTCGTCGGCGACAGCGATGTTCACTCCGGCATCGGCGTATTTCATTGTGGGCAAATCGCTTTCGTTTAAGTCCAGGCGCAGATTCGCGCCCGTCGTGCACCATGCGGAATGAACTGCAAGCTGCCGTGGCGGGGCTCACGGCGAAAACTCTTCAGCGCAAAAGCAATCCGGTTTACCGGCTGCGCGCCTTGAACAAGGTTAGCCGCTTGCCCGGCTCAAAACAAACGGAACAAGCGCCTCCAGCGCACCGTGCCAGGATGGATGATGGCGTTCGCGTAAGCAAAAAATCGCTCGCGGATCTGGCCCGGCTCCCAGGCATCTTGCCCGACATCGAGGGACATGTAAATCATCACGGGCGTGCCGATAATGTCGTTTCGAGGAACGCAGCCCCAGAAGCGGCTGTCATAAGAGTTGCCGCGATTGTCGCCCATCACAAAATAACACTTGTCCGGAACCTTGAAGGGGACCTTGATATCGCCCGGCTCGCTGCGGCCCAGCGTGTAATTTTCGTTGAGCTTCTGGCCGTTGATCCACACCGCGCCGTCGTGAATGTCGACGGTGTCGCCCGGGAGACCGATGACGCGCTTAACGTAGTCCGGCTGATCGGGCGCGAAAGGCGGCTTGAAGATGATGATCTGCTGGCGTTTGGGATTGCGCCAAAGCGAGACGTGCCAGTTGGTGAAGGGGACGCCGGCATCGTAGCCGATGCGGCTCATGATGAGATGGTCGCCGATGAGAAGAGTATTTTCCATAGAGCCGGAAGGAATGACGCGAGCCTGACCGATCGTGCCGTTGATCAGCAGAAACGCGAGCCCTACCCAAAACCATGCAATGACTTCGCGCTGAACGCGCTGGCCCATGGGGAGCTTCGGCTCTTCGACCTTTTTGCCGGGGGCTTTGACCTTTTCTTCGAGGGCATTTTTGCCGACTGATTCTTGCATTGCGTCAGCCTTCACGTTCCACCGCCACAGGCCTCTCGGTCAGAGCGTCTTCCGGACCGTGTTCATTTTTTCCGTCATGCGCGTTGCCGTTGCTCTCGCGGACTTCCAGCTGCACGAGATCCGTGGGATAGACGCCGGTATAACAAGACGTACAGAACTTAGCTTCGGTGTCGTTAACGGCCTGACGAAGCGCGGGAAGCGAAACATAGCCGAGCGAATCCGCGCCGAGGAACTTGCAAATTTCTTCTGGAGAGTTCGATGAGGCGATGAGCTCTTCGCGCGTGGGCGTGTCCACACCGTAATAGCACGGAGAAATCGTCGGCGGGCAGCTGATGCGCACGTGCACTTCGCGGGCGCCGGCTTCGCGAACCATGCGAACGATTTTGCGGCTGGTCGTGCCGCGGACGATGGAGTCGTCCACCAGAATGACGCGCTGGCCTTCGATCAGGCCGCGAATGGGATTGAGTTTCAACTTCACCCCAAAATTCCGAATGGCCTGGGAGGGCTCGATGAAGGTGCGCCCGATGTAGTGATTTCGAATCAGGCCCATGCGGAACGGAATTTTAGATTCGAGCGCGTAGCCGACGGCGGCTGGAACCCCGGAATCGGGAACAGGCACGACGATATCTGCGTCGACGGGATGCTCGCGTGCAAGCAGGCGGCCAAGGGCTTCGCGGCTTTCGTTGACGCTGCGGCCGAAAATAATGCTGTCGGGGCGCGCAAAATAGACATGCTCGAAAATGCACTGCTGGCGCTGTTTTTCGGGCGCGAAGTGGATGGACTCGATACCGGAGCGGGAGATGCGCACCATTTCGCCAGGTTCGATTTCGCGAACGTATTGCGCGTTAAGCAGATCGAAGGCGCACGTTTCGGAGGCCACCAGCCAAGCTTCGCCGCCGGTGGGCAGAGGGAGCCTGCCGAGCACAAGCGGACGGAAGCCGCGCGGGTCGCGTACGGCAATGAGTTCGTCTTGCGTGAGAACCAGGAGCGAGTACGCGCCTTCGACTTGATTGAGCGCGTCGCCGAGCGCACCCGAGAGATTGCGGGCTTGCGATCGCGCGATGAGGTGGACGATGACTTCGGTGTCGCTATTGGTCTGGAAGATGGAGCCGCGATGCTCGAGCTTGCGGCGCCATTCGGCGGCGTTGGTGAGGTTGCCGTTGTGGCCGAGAGCGACTTTGCCCTTGTTGCAGTCGATCATGATGGGCTGCGCGTTGAGCAGGGCTTTATCGCCAGCGGTCGAGTAGCGCGTGTGGCCAATGGCGAGCGTTCCAGGAAGCTTGGCGAGCACGGTGGGCTGAAAAATTTCTTCGACTTCGCCCATGGCGCGATGAAGGTAGAGATCGGAGCCGTCGCTGGAAACGATGCCAGCGGATTCCTGGCCGCGATGCTGGAGCGCATAAAGGCCGAGATAGGCGAGGTTGGCGGCTTCGGGATGGCCGAAGACGCCGAAGACACCACACTCGTCGTGGAAATGATCGTCAGCGAAAGCGAGCTTGTTCGTCATTTTGCGGATAACGTGTTCTCGAGCGAATTGGCCCAGATGCCGCGCAGTGCGTCGAGGGGCGAATCGACTACCGCGCTCCCCTTATATTCGATGCGGAGCGCGTTGCCAAGATGCACTTTGCCGACTTCGCGCGCGCCGACACCACATTGTCTCGCAGTTGCGAGAACGGCGGCAAGTTTTGTGGGGGAGACGGAGACGACGCAGCGGGCGCCGCGTTCATGGAACAGGGCAAATTCAGCGGATACGTCTTCGTCTAAAGATATGCGGGCACCCAGGCCCGAGGTGGCGAAACAGGATTCAGCGAGCGTGACAGCAATGCCTCCGTCGGAGACGTCGTGGGCAGATTGCACGGAGCCGTCGGAAGCGAGCGCGACAAGGCAATCGATCAAGCGTTTTTCGGCTGCTAGATCGATGGCTGGAGGTTCGCCGGAGACAATCCCAGCGACCGATTTGGAATATTCGGATGAGGAGAATTCGCGCGCAAATTCTGGGGCTGGAACGATCGTCGCCTCTACGGCGCCATCCAGAAGGACAATGACGTCGCCCTCGACGCGGAAAGAAATTTTCAGGACGCGGGAAGCGTCGTCGAGAATCCCAAGGATACCGATGACTGGAGTCGGGTAAATGGACTTGCCGAGGGTCTCGTTGTAGAAGCTAACATTACCGCCGGTGATAGGCGTGCCGAGTTCGTTGCAGGCGACGGTGAGGCCGTCAATGGCTTCGCTGAATTGCCACATGACTTCGGGCTTTTCCGGGCTTCCAAAATTGAGGCAATTCGTGGCGGCGATGGGGCGCGCTCCGGAAGTGGCAACGTTGCGCGCGGCTTCGGCGACAGCGTGCATGGCGCCGACGCGGGGATTCAACTGGCACCAACGGCCGTTGCCGTCGGTGGCAAGCGCTAGAGCGCGTTTGACAATGCCTGTTTGCGGGTCCTTGATGCGCACGACGGCAGCATCACTCGCGCCGGGGCCGGCGAGCGTGTTAGTGCGGACGCTCGTGTCGTATTGTTCGGTGATCCACCGCTTCGAGGCGATGGCCGGTGATGCAAGCAGCTTTGCAAAATTCGCGGTGAGGTTGGTGCCTTCGGGCGCAAACGAAAACCAATCGGCGGGCGTTTCGTGCCGGAGCGGCGGCTGCGCGATGGGGCGGCGGTAGACCGGGCCTTCTTCGGCGAGCGGGTGCGCGGGGATTTCCGCAGCGATTTGGCCGTGATTCAAAACTTTCGCGATGCCGCCGTCGGTGACCGTGCCGACGACAACCGCATCAAGCCCCCACTTTTTGAAAACGTCGAGAACTTCGCGCTCGCGGCCTCTTTCCGCGACGAGGAGCATGCGCTCCTGCGATTCGCTCAGCATGATTTCGTAAGGCGTCATGCCGGTTTCGCGCTGGGGAACTTTCGCAAGATCGATTTCAATTCCGGTGCCTCCGCGCGAGGCCATCTCCATCGTCGAGCAGGTGAGTCCGGCGGCGCCCATGTCCTGAATGGCGACGACCGCGCCCGTTTGCATGGCTTCCAGGCAAGCTTCAAGCAACAATTTTTCCATGAACGGGTCGCCGACCTGCACGTTCGGGCGTTTTTGTTTGGATTCTTCGGTGAACTCCGCCGACGCGAGCAGCGACGCTCCGTGAATCCCGTCGCGGCCTGTTTTTGCACCGACATAAATGACGGGATTGCCGATGCCCTTCGCTTTGGCCAGGAAAATCTCTTCTTTGCGGGCGATGCCGAGTGCGAGCGCGTTGACCAGCGGATTTTGCGAATAGCACGGCTCGAACCCGACTTCCCCGCCGATGGTTGGCACTCCAAAGCAATTTCCGTAGTGCCCAACGCCGCGAATCACGCCATCGAGAATGCGCCGATTCTTGGCGGCGTCTTCATTACTTGTGCCTTTGCCCGGAGAAATTTCGCCGAAGCGCAACGAATCGAGAATCGCAATCGGGCGCGCGCCCATTGTGAAAATGTCGCGGAGAATGCCGCCGACTCCGGTCGTCGCACCCTGAAACGGTTCGACGTAGCTGGGATGATTGTGCGATTCAATTTTAAACGCGGCGACGAGACCATCGCCGATATCCACGACGCCGGCATTTTCGCCGGGACCCTGTACGACCAGTTTCCCGCGCGTGGGCAAGCGCTTCAGATGCACTTTGCTGGATTTGTAGGAGCAGTGCTCGCTCCACATCACGCTGAAAATGCCGAGTTCGGTGATGTTGGGATCGCGGCCGAGAATTTGCTGAATGCGCGCGTACTCGTCGCGTGTTACGCCATGTTCGGCGGCGATCTCCGGAGTCACTTTGATTTCGGCGCTAGCGGTAGCCATTTTGCGTTTCGCGGTCCTTCAGTCGATTTTCTTTTCCAGATAGCGCTCAAATCCAGCAGGCCATTCGCCGGCTGGAATACCGTGCTCCTCGGCGTCCATCACCGGTTTGCGCATTTCCACAGCATTCGAGACACCGAGAAAGGCTCGAAATTCACCCCAAACGGCAAGACCGCACGCCGAGCCGTCCGCCGCCCAGCCAATGTCCACGACGTCTTCATCAACGAGAACGTTCGCGCGATTGTAGATGTGTGCGGACTTCAAGATCACACGCTGCTTCGCGCTATAGAGATAAAACCAGCCGGTTTCCGCGGCATCTTCAAACACCGCAAAAACGCCTTCCGCTCCCGGCGCATACAGCATGAAACTACGGTCCTGCTCTCCGAACGCTACATCCTGGAACTTCGGAACGATTACATCCGACCCCAGCCTCTTTGCTTCTCCCTGCCAGTGCAACTTCCGCGCGCGGACAAATTCTTCGTAGCTTAGTTCAGAGAGTTGTTCATTCATCGCATCGCTCTGAGCGAGAGTGATTTGAGCACGGCTGGGTAGTGTTCCGTACTACAGCTGCACGCTTCACGCCGTGGCCTTTGCAGCGCCTACAAGCGCTTCGACCATCGACTTGAAAATGACCAGGCCGTCGGAAGAACCCAGGGCGGATTCCACAGCGCGCTCGGGATGCGGCATAAGACCGGCAACGTTACGTTCGCGATTGCAAATGCCGGCGATGTTGTTCATCGAGCCGTTTGGATTCCCGGCAGCGTCATTCGAGCCATCGGGAATCGTGTAGCGGAAAATGACCTGGCGATTTTTCTCGAGGTCCGCGAGCGTCGCCTCATCGCAGGTATAGTTTCCGTCGTTGTGCGCAATGGGAACTTTCAAAATTTGGCCACGCTGCGCAGCGTCGGTGAATGGCGTGTCGGTCTGCTCCACGCGAACATAAACGTGACGACAGATGTAGCGGAGGCCGCTGTTGCGCATCATTGCGCCCGGCAGCAAGCCTGCCTCGAGCAAAATCTGGAAGCCATTGCAAATGCCGAGGACCATGCCGCCGCTATTGGCGAAGGTTTCGACGGACTTCATCACCGGCGAGAAGCGCGCGATCGCGCCGGTACGCAAATAGTCGCCGTGAGCGAATCCCCCTGGCAGGATAATCGCGTCGCAATTCGCGAGATCCTGCGATTGGTGCCAGATGAATTCAACCGGCTTGTGCAGGACATTTCCGATGGCGTAAAACGCGTCGTGGTCGCAATTGGAACCGGGAAAAACGACGACTCCGAATTTCATTGCGTGTTGGCTCCGTGTGGCATTCGGGGAACTCCTATTTTAGCACACGCAGGCATTGGAAGAGTCTTTTCAGAACTCCCTTAGGATCGCGCTGGGGCGGCCGGTCTGGAACTTATATCCATCCCAAAGACAAGTCGATATCCAAAACGATCCTCGATTACAAATTCGTAGCACTTGTACACCTGCGTCGTTGGAATGCCAAATCCCAGGACCTCGCGGTAATACTCCGCCGCAGCTACGACATCCGGCACGACAAACTGCGGCGAAATCATCCTGCATTGGACGATGGCTTTGGTTTCACGTTCTGCCATGCGCGCGCTCCGTTGCTCGGGCTTCGGGCTATACCGAGCGGCCCCCGGGCCCCGTAGCAGGAGGCGCGGAGGAATCGGAAGCGCTCTTGGGCAGCGCCTGGACGGCACTGTCCAAGCCGAGGACATTTACGAGGCTCGAATTCGAGGGGACGATGTATTTCGTGTTTTGCGCCAGAGTGTTGTTGAGAACTTCCAGGCGGCGCATGGTCTCGGCGCGCTCTTTGAAATACGTTTCTGCAGCCGTTGAGACCAGTTTGATGGCTTCGGCTTCTGCGTTCGCACGGGTCACGCGAGCCTGCGCGTCTCCTTCCGCCTTCAGGATTTCGGATTGCTTCTTGCCCTCAGCCTGCAAAATCTGGCTCTGCTTGATGCCTTCCGCTTCCAGAACAGCGGCGCGCTTCTCGCGTTCCGCCTTCATCTGGCGAGACATGGCGTCCGTAATATCGCGGGGCGGTTCGATTTTCTGCACTTCCACGCGAGTGACTTTCACGCCCCAACCGTTGGTGGCTTCGTCGAGGACCTCTCGCAAATTCGTATTGATCATGTCGCGGGCCACCAGCGTTTCGTCCAGCGTGCGGTCGCCGATCAGGTTGCGCAGGTTTGTCTGCGCCAGCGTCGTACACGCATAGCCAAAATCCTGCACTTCATATTGCGATTTCAACGGATCGATCACCTTGTAATACACCACGGCGTCCACTTCGACTGTCACGTTGTCCTTGGTAATGAGTTTTTGCGGTGGCACGGTGATGACCTGCTCGCGCATATCCACTCGCACGATGTCGTCCACGAACGGCAGGATAAACGTCAGCCCTGACGGCGCCATGCCGTGATACTTGCCAAGGCGCGTGATCAGTCCCTTCTCATACTGTTTGACGGTCCGTGCGCCCTTCGCCAGCGCTACCAGTCCCAATACCAGAAACACAAAAATCGCCAGTATCACCAGTCCGCCAAAAGGATCCATCGCCGCTCACCTCACTTTGAGTGTCACGCCGTCGACCGATTGCACTGTCACCTTGGCACCAGCATCCTGCGCGGCATCATCGGCTCCCGCCAGCTCGGCCCGCCAAACTTCCGCGCCCACTTTCACCATGCCGGCTTCGCTCGGAGCGATGCGTTTTGTCACGACGCCGGTTTTTCCCACCACCGCATCCACATTGCTCGCTACATTTTTCACGGTGAGCTTGTTTTTTAGCCAGCTTCGAAATATCGCCAGGTAAACGAAGGCGAGCACTCCGCCAGCGAGCAATCCGATTCGCGCTGACCCCGCCAACAGGCCGATCACTCCTCCGGCCGTCAGAGAGCCGCCGACGAGCGCAAGGTCCAGGCCCGTGAGCGCTCCGAGCGCCAGTTCGATGATGACGCAGATGAGGCCGCCAATGATCAACAGCCAGTTCACCCAATTGCCCACGAGCGCACTCCTTCGGAATTACGTACCGCGGACGATAGCATCCGCTGCAGTTGGATACAATGATTGTGACCGCACCGCCGCGCCGTACAAAGCAGGAGCATCCCGCTGGAAAAGCGAAATCTTGATTTGGCTTTCCGGATGGAAGACTTACTTGCGTTTTTTCGCCGAGCGGCGCGTTTTTGCCTTTTTTCGGGAAGGCTTGGACTTCTTCGGTTTTTCGGTGGCGGCCAATTCGCGCCGTTTCTTGGAAGCCCAGCCCGGTTTGTTGGCTTGGCGGCCGCGCGCGATCGCCAGCGCATCCGCAGGAACATTGTCCGTGATCGTGGAACCCGCTGCTACATACGCGCCATCGCCGATGCGTACGGGCGCCACCAGCGCGCTGTCGCTACCGATAAAGACCTTGTTGCCAATGGATGTCGGAAACTTGTGAAACCCGTCGTAGTTGCAAGTGATCGTCCCAGCGCCGATATTCGATTTTGCGCCTATTTTCGTATCGCCGAGATACGTCAGATGCATCGCTTTAGTGCCCTCGCCGATGGTGCTCTTTTTCAGCTCGACGAAATTGCCAATGCGCGCGCCGGCCTTCAAATGATTGTCCGGGCGCAAACGCGCAAACGGTCCGATGATCACGCCATCATCCAGGCGGCTCTGTGCCACGACGCAATGCGGCTCAACCGTCACGCCGTCGCCGAGCAGCGCATCGACGAGCACGCTGCCGGTGCGAATCGTGCAGCGCGCTCCGATTTTCGTTTTTCCGAGAAGCTGCACCCCGGCCTCAATCACCGTGTCTTCGCCCGCGGTGACTTCCGGATCGATAAGCACCGTCTCCGGCAACTGAATTGTGACACCCGCGTCCATCAGCGCTGCGCGCTTGCGTTCGCGAAATACGCGGTCGACTTCCGCCAGGTCCGCGCGCGTGTTGCAACCCAGAATTTCGCGCGCGTCCGGAGCGACTTCGGCAAGCACCGTCTCCCCGGCTGCGGTCAGAGTTGCGATCGTATCGGTGAGATACAGCTCGCGATGCTTGTTATTGGGCTTTACGTGAGCAAGCGCGGGCCAAAGCTTGTCCAGCGTGAAACAATAGATGGCAGAGTTGATTTCGTTCAACTCGCGCTGGTCCGGCGTAAGCTGCGATTCTTCGACGATCGCCGCAACTGCAGTTTCCGATTTGCGCAAAATGCGCCCGTAGCCCGAGGGATCGGCCAACACTGCCGTCAAAATCGTGGCCGCCGCGTTTCCCGCGCGATGCGCGGAGACAAGCGCTTTGATTGTTTCTGTGCGCACCAGCGGCGCATCCCCTGGCAACACGACCGCCAGTTTCGCCCGGCCCAGCGCCCGCCGCGCCACCTGCATCGCATGCCCGGTGCCGTGCTGCGGCTGCTGCAGAACCGTTTCCGCTCCTAACGGCTCAACCACCGGCGTTACCTGGTCCGCCTGATGCCCCACAACTACCACCGTCTGCTTCGCGCCCAACGGTGCGCATGCACGCACCACATGCTCGACGAGCGTGCGTCCTCCGGCGCGGTGCAATACCTTTGCAAGGCTGGATTTCAGCCGCGTGCCTTTTCCTGCTGCAAGAATGACAATGGCCAGATCGTGATTAGACATGAGGGTTCTATTCTCGCCTCACTGCCTCGATTTTGACAATCGCGGTAAGAAAACCCTGCGTCACAATGTGTTCTGGGCGTCATCCAGCCTGTCGAATACCGCCGTGCGTCATTGGGCCTTCACGTTTCCACGATTGCCGGATGCCCCTGTGTTGAGAGCGGAGTCATTCGCGCCAATCGGGGCCAGCAGGCAACTGCGGATAGCCCTCCGCTCCAATAGCTTTTCTGCCATTCGCTCACGACGTGAAGCTTTTTTAGGAAAGTCGCCAAGTGTGACTAATCGGTGGCAGGCGCAGGAGAGAGCGTGGCCAGACGGACTTCGCGTTCCACGGGGGCTGTTTCGGCCGTGGTAATCGTCCAAAGCGAAGGGTCAGCCAGCAGACGGCTTACAAGCTGCGTGTGGAGGGCGTGACCCGCTTTGTAGGCTTCGACGCGAGCCAGCAGGGGCAAGCCCGCAAGCGCCAAATCGCCGATCAAATCCAGCGCTTTGTGTCGGCCGAATTCATCCGGAAAGCGCAGTGGTCCGTTCATCACGCCATCGTTGGTCAAAACGATCGCGTTTTCCAGCGATCCCCCGCGAATCAAGCCCATCGAGCGCAAAGGCTCGATATCCCGCTCGAAACAAAACGTTCGCGCCCGCGCCAAGAGGTGCCGGAAAGTCTCCGGATTGACTACCATCTCGACCTCTTGCTGGCCCACCAACGGATGCGGGAAATCCACGTAGCAACGAACGCGAAATTCGTCGGCGGGATAAATCCCGATCCGGCGGTCGCCCTCTTCGACTTCCAACGGCTTCAAAACCTTCAAAAATCGGCGCTTGCGGCGGAGTTTGCGCACTCCGGATTTTTCCAGCAATTGCATGAACGGCTCGGCCGAACCATCCAAAATGGGAATCTCAATCGAATCAATGTCGATGAAAATGTTGTCGATGCCGCAGGAATAGACCGCTGCCAGAAGGTGTTCCGTGGTGGAAAGCAGCACCCCTTGCTTCATCAGACTGGTGGCGTAGCTGACGCGCGCGACATTGTGCCCCTGAGCCTCAATCGGAAAATTGTCGAGGTCCGTACGGCGAAAGACAATTCCCGTGTCGGTAGGCGCAGGGAGAAGGCGGACGTGTCCAAACACTCCGGTGTGAAGACCCACACCTTCAGCGGAGGCCCCTCGTGCTATCGTGGATTGATACATTATCCCCGCCTCTGAGAGTAGCATGTTGTTGACCAGCATTTCACCTGTTTGTCCATATTTTTCAGTAACTTATAGGAACGCTGAGTCCAGATTTTTGTCTCGGTGTGTCTATTTAGCATCATTTGGTCGCATCGGCGTGTCTTCCACCCAACCGCGCTCTCCCCCACACGCTTCTGAGCCGCAATCTCTTCGTTATTCTCAGGCTTCCTTTCTCATTCCCCGCGCGTCCCATCTCCTGAGAGTGGTATAATGGGAGTTCTGTTTTTGGCTACTTCCGCGTTGGTTTTCGAAGGGCACAGGTGAGGCATGAATCGAGCGGCTCGCATCGGGGTTCTTTGCGTATCGGTCGTTATATTCTGTTACGCCGGACTGGGTCATGTCCTCGGCCGTACGCCGGATGACAAAGCATACAAATCGCTGACGGTCTACAGCGAAGTGCTGCAAAAAATTCAGCAAGATTACGTCGACGAACCGAATCTGCACCTGGTGACGACGGGCTCGCTCCACGGACTTCTGGAATCGCTTGACGCTCAGTCCAGTTATTTGACCGCGCGCGAGTACGCCGAATACAAGCAAAAACAAACCGCCAACGTCACTGGCGACGCCGGTCTCACACTCAGCAAGCGCTTCGGCTACATCATCGTGGTTTCTGTTTTGCCGGATAGCCCCGGCGAAAAAGCCGGCATTCATAGCGGCGACATTTTTGAATCCATCTCGGGCTTTACGACCCGCGATATGTCCGTCGGCCAAGCCATGAATTTTCTGCGCGGCCAGGCCGGCACCGGAGTGAAAGTGGGCGTCATCCGCCGCGGCAAAGCCGATCCTGACGCGGTAGATCTTGTGCGCGAAAAGCTCAGCCCCGCAAAGATTGTCACGGCAAAGTCTGACCCGGACATTCTCGTCCTGCGCTTACCCTCGCTCGAGACGGGACGCGCCGACGAAATTCGCTCCCGTTTACTGGACGCGGAAAAGCAAGGCATCCACAAGGTGATTCTGGATGTTCGCGAATGCGGGCGCGGCCCGGTTTCGGAAGCCATTGCCGTTGCGAAGCTTTTTGTCACTTCCGGGAATCTCTCGGCGATGCGCGGCCAAACGGTATCCCCGCAAATATTCGCAGCTGACCCGAGTAAGGTGGTCTGGAAGGCTCCCGTTTCCGTGCTGATTGACGCCACGACCTCCGGCGCCGCGGAAGTGCTGGCATCCGCCATGATTGCGACTCACCGTGGCGACGTAGTAGGCGAGCGCACATTCGGACTGGCCTCCGAACAAAAGTTGATTTCGCTGGATGACGGCGCGGCGCTCTTCCTGACTGTCGCGAATTATTACAATGCCGACGGAAAGTCCATCCTCGAGGAAGGCGTTCTACCCTCGGAAGTTGTTCGCGCTTCCGCCGAGGACGAATCCGACGCCACTGATGACGATAACGGTTCGGCCGATGCTCAGAAAGAACCGGTTCCGCCTCGCCCGTTGTCGCCCGAAGATCCCATCTACCGCAAAGCCCTCGAACTCTTGAAGGCTCCGCAGAAAAAAGCCGCCTAGCGTTCTGTGTTCGTTCGGCGCCCTGCTACAGCTCTAATCTTTGCGTTCCAAACTGAGCGCGGCATAAACCTGCATGCGGCGATCCCGCTGGTCTTGCTATTTGCTGTAGCTCTTTTCTCCTGGGGCTGTAAGAAAGAGACGCAAAAACGTCTCTCGCCCGGGCAGGTCCACGCCATCACCCGCGAAATGCTGCATGCCTCCGCAGGCTTCGGCAAGCAGCCCGGAGACATCGCCTCACACTTACAGTTTGATGGCACGCATGCCGGCCGTGCGGATCACCTGTTTGTTGTACTGCCCCCGGGCGCGTCCGACCAGACACAACGCGAATCCATCGCCAGCCTCATCCAGGCTCTGGACGGTGTCGCCACCTCAAATAGCCTGACGCGCGATGAAGAAACTAGCTCCGGCGCGCTGCTAAGGCTCGACTACCGCAGTGCCGGCGTCATCACCAATTCGGTCCACATCATCCTGCCCCGGGCCGCTCGCGCTTCTTCCTCTGGCTCTCCCCGCCAGGGCGAGAAGAACGGCACCGCGCAATTGGCAATCATTCTGGATGACTTAGGCAGCGATCGCGCCTCAGCCGATGCGATTTTCGCTTTGCCGTATCCGCTGACGATCTCCGTCCTGCCCAATCACGCGCACTCCACCGAGATCGCCAAAGAAGCGCATCGCCGCGGCTATGAAGTCATGCTGCATCTCCCCATGCAGTCGGTCGCAAACGAAACACCCGAGGCTCAAGAACTCCATCCAGGTATGCCTGCCGACGATATTCCCGTGCTTTTCGAACAGATGATGCAGAGCGTTCCGAACGCGGCCGGCGTCAATAACCATCAAGGCTCGCAAGCCACTGCAGATGCAGCGCTCATGGAAGAACTGATGCCCGTTCTTCAAAAATGGAATCTTTTCTATGTGGATAGTCGAACGACCGCCGCAACCGTCGCCTTCGACACCGCGCAACGCCTCGGAGTGCGCTCAGCGTTTCGCAACGTTCCCTTCCTCGATGATGTCGCCGAAGTTTCAGCAGTGCGTAAACAACTCGAACTGGCACTCACAGGAGCAAAAGATAAGGGCCAAGCTATCGCCATAGGACATCCCCACCCGGCAACGCTACAAGCTCTGAGCGAAGTTCTGCCCCAGGCAGAATCACGCGGCGTACATCTCGTCTACGCTTCGGAGCTCGTGCACTGAAATTCTTAGCTTGGTGTTGGCCCGTATCTGAACGGCTTCTTTGCGGGATACATCCGGTCAAAAATAAAAAAGAAAACTCCCAGTATCAGGAAATCGATGACGCTGCCTTCAGGTCCAGCCGTTCCACCCGTCAGCCAGCTTGGCGCGTGCAGCGTCGCGTTCGAAAGATGGCCTGGGAAAATCATGCCGCTGTCCGGAACGGAAAAAAGAAAAGTCTCTCCGAAGTCGAACATCGCATGCATGCCGATCGCGAACCACAAGCTCCCGGTTCGCTTCAGCGTGAAACTCCAGAAGAGCCCAACCAAAACGACGCCCGCCACGCCGATCCAGCCTTCGCCAGAATTTTGTAAATGCACAGCTCCAAACGAAAGGGACATCAGAACGGCCGCCGGCCAAAAACCGATGCCATCCGCCATCGTGTATAGCGCATACCCGCGAAAGAGAAATTCCTCGAAAAAGCCGACCACTAGAAAAAACGCACCCCAAAACAACGCCCACATGCCGATCGCTGTCCCATGCTCAGCCAGGCTTCCGAAAGAATACCCGCCGAACGCCGCAATAAACCCGATCAGCGCCAGAATCTCGCACAAGCCAAACGCACAACCCAGCCAAAACTCTTTTCCGAATGCATCCGTCAAGGGCAATCCATACACGCCCATCCGCCGTCTTTCGATCCTGGACATAATCCAGGCCGCGAAAAACGCGGATAGAAAGCTTGCTAGTTCGCCGAAGAATTGAAATCGGGAAGAGTGGGCGCCGCGAGCAGGATGCATCAGCGTGCTGAGAAGAAAAGTGGAGACAATTATGAATGCAAAAAAAAGGAAGGCGTAAATCAGCAGCCGCCAACCTGCTCGCAAGCCCGTCTCATTCCAGAACAGATAGCTGCGAAATTCGCCTGAGGACCGCGTTGAAGCTGTCTCTACCTCGCGCGGGGTGCCAAAAGAGTCGTCGCCCATTTATCGCTCCAACCGAACTCGCACCAGCCGCTTCACTTTCAGACGCCCGCCGAAGTGCGCCGTAAGCAAGTACTAGTGCTCATGCGAAGCACCTCCTTCGGCCCGGATGAATTGGATCTGCTGAGTGGGGACTAAAATAGCACAGACTTGCGAAACTGCCCGTGGTGCTGTTTTCCTGAACCCGCTGGCTGCTTGGTTCGCTGTTCTTTAACGCGAAGCAACGTTGGCCTGCTGCGTCAAATGGATTGCCGCCGCTCCTAGAATGCGCCGGCTCTTTTTTTCTTGAATAAAAACGACCGCGCGCAAATTTGCTGCATTCCATTTCGCGTCCAGTTTCACGGACGGTTGTGCAGTGAAAACTTCCTCGCTGTTCCTTCCAAATGCGTCAATCACTCGAAACTCTCGCAAGACCGGTGAATGCTGCAATTCTTTTCCGTTGTTCTCTCCGCCTTTAACAGACGAACGCAAACCGCTTTCCGTAATCGCCACTATGACTTCCGCCGTATCCTTTGGACTGACGCTCAGCGACTTCTCAATCCTCACCTTGAGAGTCACAGTTTTCTTCTCGAAGGGCGAAACTTGGCTGATCTCTACCCTGGCTTTTCGGTTGGTCGCCGCTTTCTCAATCTCCTGCCGGGCCGTTCCTCCCCGGCTCCCGACAAATCCCGTCGTCCCATCCACCACCATTTGTGGCGTGTAGGCGCTGCCATTGTGGAGCGTCCCAGCGTAGTCCTTCTGACGGGCAGTCCAGGTAGACGATGAATAGGGATCTTTCCAACCCAATTCGTCCCAGTAATCTACGTGCTCCTCGATGGCGATGATCTCGGCAGAGCCTAGCGGCTGCTTGGCATCAAGCTCCGCCAAAAGTGCGTCAGCCGGGGGGCAACTCGAACATCCCTCCGAAGTGAACAGCTCAACAACCACTGGCTCCCGGCCGGCTGCCGCTTGCGTGCCTTGCCCTCGGATGACCAAGCACACCCCTAAACCCATGGCAGAAAGAAACCCAACCGCGATCCCCGCCGAAGCCATCGATTTGTTGCTCATAGCAAAGCTCCGACTACCAATGCAATCTGATGCCGCCCAAGCGCGAAAGAGCCTCTTCGGGTACGAAAAAGAAGCTGGTATTTGTTAACCTTCATGTTATATTTAACCGGTTATGAAAGAGAACCGGGATAATTGCGCTTACTAACCGGTCTCGCGAGGCACACCCCATGCCCGGCTCTTCCACTTCCTTGGATCTCATCGGTGGCAGGCTCTCCCTTGACTTCCTCAATGAGCTCAGCCCTTCCTCCGATTTCTCTTGGGAAGAACTGCTCCGATTCCTCCTTATTACAAGAATCATCTCCTCGGAACGAAGCGCCCAGTTGCTCACTCTACCCGATGCCGACCCCCAGAGCGCCGGCGCGCTCCTCCGCAAGGCCCAGAGGCTCCACGCTGCTCTTCAGCAGTCCTTGCATGCGCTTCTCGATAAAGAGCCACCGGAGCGCGATTGGGTAGAACCAATCAACGAAGTCCTCCGCATTACCGAAGGCCATGACGAACTCCTCCAACAGAACGGCAAATGGGGCTTGGAATTCGTCGCGCGGGAGGGCGGTTTGGACTGGCTCCTTGCCGCCATCGCTCGCTCTGCCGCCGAGCTCATCGCGGAAGGTGCAACCTCCCGCCTTCGCGTCTGTTCCAACCCGGACTGCGGCCTCTTTTTCTACGATACTTCTCGCACCCGCCGGCGCCGCTGGTGCTCCATGTCCCGTTGCGGTAATCGCCACAAAGTGGCCGCCTTCTCTCGCCGCCATTCCGCAACCCATCACTAAGCAAGAAAGCTGCGCCGGCACCGCGAATTCTCGCGAGCCTACTTTACATACTTTGGCGATTCGCCCTTCGACCACGGGTCGTAACTGTGTGCGAAAACTAGCCTGTCCGCTAAAGGCGGGTGAGAGTAAAGCCAGATCGTTATGAATTCAGGCGGATTGGGGTCCGCCAAATCGACCTCCCCCAGCACTTGAAAGGACTGCGCCGCAACCTCGGAAGCATCCGGGATAATCCCGTGTGTAACCTCAAGTCCGTAGACATCGGCGGCATGCTCCTCGATCCGCGAAAACCCGTTCGACACCGGTGCCAGCAAAAACACTCCGATCTCCACCAGCATCAACAGCAAGGCAAGCGCGGCCCAATCCTCCGGTCCGTAAATTCTCCAATCCCCGCCCCAACGCCCCAGCGCCCAGTGCAGCGAGCGAAACAGCGCGTAAAACCCGACAAGCATGAGGGCCGCTGCAAACAAGAATCCTTTCCAAATGTGCCCGAGCACATAATGTCCCAGCTCATGCCCCACGATAAAGAGCGTCTCGTTGGGTGTCGCTTTCTGAATTGTCGTGTCCCAGACCACCACGCGCTTCGACGCACCTACTCCAGTCACATAGGCATCCACCGCGTTAGTCTTCTCGCTGGCCCTCATCAGAAACATGCGCTCCGCCGGAATCGGCACGCCTGCATGCTTCGTCAAATTTTCGATCGCCGCAACCAGCTCCGGATTTGTAGCTTGCAAGGGCTCGAACTTATTGAACATCGGATCGATGAGCCACGGGCTGATGAACACAATGAAAAGCACTACAGGCAGCGCAGCCAACCACAGGTACAGCCACCAGCGCCGCGGGCTCCGCCGCATCAGCGAGGAAAGGATGAGTGCAAAAATCAGTGCAAATCCCACCATCAACAATTGTTCCTTGCTCCAATCCGAGAGCCACGATCCCCAATTCTGCACTGACATTTCATAACGCAGCGAAAGCACATGCCCGCACAATCGCAGCGGCAGAGCCACCAAATCCACGCTCAAAACCAGCAGCGGCACGAAAATCAGCGCCTGCATCCACCTCCTGTCACTGGCGGTCTCCGCCCAATTCCGGAATTTCGCGGCAATCCCAAGCCGCAAAAGAAGGAGCAGCGCCAGGACGTTGAGCACGATGGAAACGAAGTACATGGCGTACGCCGCGCGCGAATACGTGACCGCTTTTTCGTAGCGGTCATGCGAGAGAACGTATTCTCCGCTTTTTGTTTGTTGAGCCGCCGCCGCTGGGGCGGTCTGAGTTTGAGGAGGCGCGGCCGGCGCCGGCAAATTCTGCGCGAAACGCGGCTGCCCATTTTGATTGGCCGCTACTGGCGTGCACGCGCAAATCTCGGCGGATAAAGCCAAGCCCGCCAATAACAGAACGCCGAAACGGTGAAAACGGACACACCGCTTCATCCAGACCTCCTCGCAAACCATTCAACCGAAGCACCCGTGCGTTACCGACCAGGGCCGCACGAGGCGGGAGTATGCCGCACGGCAAGCCAACGCGCAAGATGCGATGCGACAAACTGAGGAAGGATGGATGCGGGAGGTGCGAAAGAGCGCCGGCTTCTCCTGCGTTTACTGAGGCGTGCCGGCGGCTACCGTAAAGTGCGCCGTCTTCAAACAATAATTTCGCACCGCACCCGTCGTAGCCAATCCAATGTCTACGATCGAAGTCCATCGCTCCAGCTTGTGATGCCCATACCGATGAAACAAGTACGACGCGCCGATCGATACTCCCGTCGCCGAGGCTTCTATCGCCAGAAAGGCCGCATGATTGTCCACGACATCATTCGTCAACAAAATCTCCTGTCGCCCGCGTCGCCGCATGTTCAAGGTCGAAAAATAATCCAGTGTCCTCGAAGCCCCGACTCCCGCGAACAACCAATCGTTTTCCTTATCCCAAAACCGGTGTTCATTCTGGTGCGCTCTTTCGTATCCGGCAACTTCCCCGCCTTGGCCTGCCTTCCTTTCTCTCCCGGCAGTTGCCGCATTCGTAGCAGCTCTGCCTTCCCCAATTGTCCTCGAAGAGGCGCAGCGGTATGCTTGGATTTACGACGGCCCATAGCCCGAGGGGTAGAAAATCATGTCACGCCGCATCGCTTTGCGCTTGTCCCTTGCTTTCCTGATCGCCGCTCCCGCTTTTCCTCTGCTAGCCCTCGCACAATCTCAGGGCGCGCAAACTCAGGATTCGCAAAATCAATCCGTAGCCGACGCCGCCCGTCGCGCTCGCGAGCAAAAGAAAGCTGCCGCCAAGCAGCCCGCTCCGGTCATCACGGATGACACTCTGAAGCGCTCCGCACCGGCTCCTCAGGCCGCCAACGAGCCCTCCCCTGCGCCCACTTCCGAAGCGGCCCCGGCTGCCGCCCCAGTTCCTGCAGCTCAACCCCCCGCGGATTCCTCCAACGCACCTGATGCCAACGCCGCCCCCGTTCCCGCTGAGCAACCCGCTCCCGCCGCTGAAGCGGAGAAAAAGGCAAATGATTCCGCCGAATTGGCCGCCCTTAAGCAACAGCTTGCCGAAGAGCAAAAAGGTTTGGAACTTCTCGAGCGTGAGCTTTCTTTGCAGCAAGACACCTACATTTCCAATCCCGATCACTCTCACGACACCGCCGGAAAAGCCAAGCTTGACGCCATGCTCCAGCAAATCACCGGCAAGCAACAAGCCCTCGACGCGCTGAAAGCCCAACTCGCCGCTCTCCAATCATCCGCTTCGAGCGCGCCACCAACACCACCCAATCCGCCGCAATTCTAATCTCCAGGAAACTTTCTCCTTCGCCCATTCCTTTCCGCCGTTCCTTACGCGTTTCTCGAATTCCGTAAACTTTTTGACCATCTTTCTCGTATTCTCTGCAGCACACGCGGGCAGCTCTCTCCGCAGGACGGACTCCCAATGCAACTGACAGTCGAAAATTTAAGCAAAAACTATCGCGGCGGCGTCCAAGCGCTCCGTAGCGTGCATCTTTCCTTGAAGCCTGGCGTCCTCGGTCTTCTCGGCCCCAATGGCGCCGGCAAATCCACCTTGATGCGCATCCTCGCCACCATCACGCAACCCTCCGCCGGCCGCGTACTCTGGAACGACGTCCCCATCGCGCGCAATCCCGACACACTCCGCGCCGTACTCGGCTATCTTCCTCAGGACTTCGGCGTCTACCCCAATCTCAGCGCCATCGAATTCCTCGACTATCTCGCCGCTGTAAAAGGCATCCCCGCTGCGGCTGCCCGCCGGCGCATCTCGGAACTCCTCGCGCTCGTCAATCTCGCCGACGCCGCCAAGCGCCCACTCGGCGGCTATTCCGGCGGCATGCGCCAACGCGTCGGCATCGCTCAGGCTCTCCTCAACGACCCGCAACTCCTCATCGTCGATGAGCCCACCGCCGGCCTCGATCCCGAAGAGCGCGTCCGCTTCCGCAATCTTCTCTCCGAACTTTCCGGCGAGCGCATCGTCATTCTCTCGACGCATATCGTCTCCGACGTGGAAGCCGTTGCTACCAATATCGCCATTCTGGCGCACGGCCAGCTTCTCGCTCACGGCGCTCCCGAAGCCCTTCTCTCGCAAGTCACTGGAAAAATTTGGGAAGTCGTTGTTCCCAGCGCCGAGCTTCCCGCTCTTCGCGCAAAGCACCTCGTCAGCAGCACTGCTCATCGCAGCGATGGCGTGCACACTCGCGTCGTTGCCAACACCGCGCCATCCCCCGCCGCTCGCTCACGCGAGCCTTCTCTCGAAGACGCCTACCTTGCCGTCCTCGCCACACAACGCAACAACGCCACCAACTCAGCCGGTGTCGCCGCATGACCGCTCCGCGCGCCATCTTTGCCATCGCCCGCGCCGACTTCCTCGAGCGCGTCCGCCGCTATAGTTTTCTAGTTACACTCTTCTTTGCACTTTGTCTTGGGTATTGGACGGCAACTGGGCGAATCTCCCTGCAACTCGACGAGTTCCGCGGAGTGTACACCTCCGCTTGGATTGGAACGCTTGTCGCCCTGGTAACCGCTTGCTTTGTCTCGCTCACTGGCTTTTACATTGTCAAAAACTCCGTCGGCCGCGACCGCTCCACTGGCGTCGGCCAAATCCTCGCAGCTACACCGCTTTCCAAGTCCGCCTACGCCTTCGGCAAATTCCTAAGTAATTTTGCCGTCCTCACAGGCACGCTCGCCGTTCTAGCCCTTTGCGCACTGACCATGCAGTTCGTGGTTGCGGAAGATCCGCGAATCCATCTGTGGGCTCTACTGGCTCCCTTTCTTCTGCTGGCTCTTCCAGTCATGGCGCTTACCGCGGCAATGGCCCTCTTTTTCGAGATGATGCCAGTGCTACGGGGCGGCGTCGGAAACGCAATTTGGTTTTTCGTATGGAGTTTCAGTATCGCGCTTCCTATCCTCTCCGGAGTGCCCTGGCTGGATCCGATGGGAATGTTCACAGTCATGGAGTCGCTCAGTGCTGCTGCGCGACGCTACGTTCCCGGCTATCACGGCGGAATGGCGTTTCAAATTGATTTTGGGCAGATTCACGTCGCGCAAAATCTGCGCTGGCCGGGCCTTACCTGGACTTCGAACCTCATACTGCCTCGACTGATGTGGTTTGTTGCCGCCGTACTTCTAGCGTTTTTCGCCGCGCTTGTTTTCGACCGTTTCGACGCCACCCGCGCCGGCTCGTCTGCCGTTCGTAAACGCAAAGTTACAGGAACGGCAGGCTCCGCGGCTTCTCTTGCAGTGGATAGCTCACTTGTCCCGCCACACCCGGTCGCCATGCACCTCACTGCGCTTTCGAAAGATGCTCGCGGTTCAGGATTCCACCGCATCTTCGCGGCTGAACTGCGACTCGCGCTACAGGGTTTCCGCTGGTGGTGGTACGCCGTCGCCGCGGGACTTCTTATCGCTCAGTTTGCGTCGCCACTCGAAATCTCTCGCGGCCCGCTCCTCGGTGTTGCCTGGATTTGGCCGCTTCTCGTCTGGTCCGCCATGGGTTCGCGCGAATCACGCTTCGGCACTCGTGCTCTGCTCTTCACCTGCGCCAACATTCTGCCCCGCCAACTGCTGGCCTGTTTTCTTGCCGGTCTGACAGTTGCAGTCCTGACCGGCGCTGGCGCCGGAATCAGGCTTCTGCTCGCAAACGATCTTGCCGGTCTCTTCGCTTGGTTTGCAGGCACACTCTTTCTTCCGGCTCTCGCTCTAGGTCTCGGCATTTTGAGCGGAACCGCCAAACTCTTCGAAGGACTGCTCACCGCCATCTGGTATGTTGGCCCTATGAATCACATTCCCGGCCTGGATTTCACCGGCGCCGCCAGTGGTACTCACGCCATCTCCTACGCCCTCATCTACCTTGCCCTTGCCGCCGCCCTTCTAATCTCCGCCTTCGCCATCCGCTCCCGCCAACTCCGCTCCGTGTAGAATCGCTGCCCCGCCTGGCTACTTTCATTTCGCTTCCGCACCGAAGAATTTTTCCAGAATCGCCGGCTCAACTAGGCGTTCCACTGGCACATTTCCGGCCCGCTCTCTCACCTCGCTCCACAACATCTCTCTGTATTCCATCTTCGCCTCGTCGTTCACATGCCGGTACACGTAAACCACCTCCGTCGGCCCGCCGGGTTTGTGTTCATCCTGCCCATACCCCTGCACCTCATAGGAAATAACAAACGCCATCGCATGTTTCCGGTCGTCGGTGACGACTTTCCCCTCCAGCAAGCTGTCAAATTCCTCAGGGTCACACGGATCGTCCGCCTTCTGGCAGTAATCCTGATGCGTCTTGTAAAACTCGCGAAGCTCACGCGTCACTTCCAGGCGAACTTCCTGGAATGGCGCGTGCGGAAAAACATTGAAGTCTTTTCCCGTCGCCGGATCATAAATCGCAATTTCCGCCGGATGAACCGTCGCAAAATGAACTTGGCTGCGATGGTAGACGACTCCTCCATCCCCAAAATGGCCGACGATCCACCCGTAGAGACTGGCCTTTAGTTTTAAATCCCGCGAAAGAATTAACTCGCAGCCCGCCGAGGGATTGATGTGCGTTTCCAACGCATAGGAGTCCGAAAAGCCAACGACCGCCAGCACCGACCCGAAGCAATTGTCGTCCGCTCTCCCCTCTTTCGCCGTGCCCGCTCGAATCTCGCCGTTCTTCCACCGCCCCGCCCCGCGATCGTAAACATCAACGTACAACGGCGGATTGAGCTCCCCCGTGGCATCCAGCACGTAATATGCGATCACAAATTGCTGCGCATCCTTCAACTCCGCCCCACTCGAAATCCTGGCATCCAGGTTATGCAGCGCCTGCGCATCCAGCGGCAGCTTCTCCGCCGCCAGCACCTCCCGCAAAGTCTTCCCCTCTCCCGGCCCTTGAGCTCGCCCCGCTGCGGGCATCACGCTACTCGCAGCCGCAACCAACACTCCCACCACCCCCAACACACTCCTTCTCCAAATTTCCCTCATCGAACCTCCGTTCCCTCAAGCGCCGCCTTCGTCAAAAAATCCTCGCAGTCACCCAAGCCGGTTTTTCTACTCACTATTCCCACCACTCACGGCCCCTTCGCAACCCCACCACAATCCATTGTAGTCTTTTCCCTTGACACCACACTCGTCTAACGCCAGAATCCTCGCCAACAATTCTGTCCGGCCCGCCCAGGGGAGCTTTTCCGCACGCCCCAGACCGTGCGCTGCAAAGCTGGCTGGCCACTGAGGGAGTCCGCATGCAATATCTGCCCGGTTTTACCGTGCAATGCATCAATCCGTTGTGTGAAGCCCGTGGCCACTGGCTCCGCGCCGACGCCACCGGTCCCATCGTCGACGACGGCCGCTGCCCCTGCTGCGGCGACTTCCTCCGCAACGTCCCTCCACCTCTCAGCCCGCGCTTCCGCATGCGCCCGCGTCCCCTGACCGCGCGCCCGCCCCTCCGCCCTCGTCCCCGCTGAGGCCCCGTTGACTTCTTAGCTTAGTCATCGGTAGCATCTCCCTTCATCAGATGTGCTGCAGATTTCCTGAGTATTTTTCACCTCTTCCGTCGCGACAAGAAGTGGGATCCTGACGCTTCAGTTTTGCTCCAGCTTCGCAAAGCCGGTTCGGACCTCTCGAAACAGCACGCGGTCGAGTTTGGCCGCGCTCTCGCTGCAACTCTTTCCGTCCCCTGCAAGGAGTTCGACGCGGCCATCTCAGACCTGAAAGCACTCGGCCGCACGAAGCCATTTCCGAAGCCGGTGAAGACTCCGTCGGCGTCCTGTTCGAGTTCGGCCTCCCGCTCCTCTTCTGGGCCGCCATCCTCTTCTTGCCCCTGCGCCTTGCCTGGCGCCGCTTCCGCCCCTCCACCCCCAACACCGCCCTCCCCGTCGCCCCCTGATCCCTTTCACTGGTGGCCCTCGGCTATCTGTTCGATTTTTCTTGAAAAGTCCTTGACAACAAAATTTGTCAAGGCTAGCATCTTCTCGTGCTCGACATCCAAATCATTGATGATCCCGCAGCGGCCACCGTGGCTTTGGGGCCCATGCGGAGTCGTCTCCTCTCCGAGCTCGTCGTGCCTGCCTCGGCGGCGACGTTGGCCACGCGCGTTGGCCTGGCTCGCCAGAAAGTCAACTACCACCTGCACGCGCTCGAGGCACACGGGCTGGTGCGGCTTGCCGAGGAACGCAAGTGGGGCGGCCTGACGGAACGGCTGCTCGTGGCCACGGCCGCTTCCTACGTCGTTTCGCCGAGCGCCCTGGGTCCCGTCGCCGCGGATCCGAATCGCGAAATGGATAGGATGTCCGCCAGCTATCTCATCGCCCTGGGCGCACGGGTCGTCCGCGAGGTGGGCGATCTTGTTCGTCGTGCCAAAGAAGCGGGCAAACGCCTGGCGACCCTGGCGGTGGATACCGAGGTTCGCTTCCGGTCGGCGACGGACCGGGCGGCTTTCAGCAACGAACTCACCGAGGCCATCGCGAAACTGGTTTCAAAGTACCACGATGCATCCGCCCCCGGCGGCCGCGCGCATCGCCTGGTGGTCGTGGCGCACCCTCTCCCGCAAAAATCCGATCCCCCCAAGGACAAGGAGCCATCATGAGCGTGAAGAAAGAACCCTCCGGACGCCGTTATGTCCAGGTCGAAGTCGAGGTCCCCGGCACGCCGGAGGAAGTCTGGCAGGCCATCGCCACCGGGCCGGGCATTTCGTCCTGGTTCGTGCCGACGGAGTTCGAGATGCGCGACGGCAAGCCCGTTGCGGTGACGTTGAACTTCGGCCCGGGCATGGAGTCCCGTTCCGTCGTGACGACCTGGGATCCGCCGCGGAAGTTTGCCGCCCAGGGCGAAGGTTGGGGCGGCTCGCCGCCCATCGCGGACGAGTGGTCCGTCGAAGCGCGCGCGGGAGGTACCTGCATCGTCCGCGTGGTGCATAGCCTCTTCGCCAGTACGGACGACTGGAACAACCAGCTAGAAGGCACCGAATCCGGCTGGCCCGGCTTCTTCCGCATCCTGCGGATCTATCTCACGCACTTCTGCGGCCAACGCTCCGCCATGATGCAGTGGATGGCCCCCACCGCGGGAACCGAAGCGGAGGCCTGGGAAACGCTGACCGCGGCATTGGGGCTGAAAGGCGTGAGCGCCGGCCAGCGTTGGACCGCCTCGGCGGGCGTCCCGGTGCTCAGCGGCGTGGTGGAGCACATCAGCCAGAGTCCGTGCAACGCCCTGCTGCGGCTCGACAAGCCGGGGCCGGGTGCCGCCGCCCTTGGCGCCGTCAACTTCGGTGGCCAGAGCATGGTCACGCTAAGCTTCTACCTCTACGGCGATCAGGCGGCTGGGACCGTCGCCCGCGAGACGCCGCTCTGGCAAGCGTGGATCCAAGAACGCTTCCCGATGCCGTCGGAGACGAGCAAGAGTGAATGATCGCGTGGTCTGATGGGAGTGCACTCCCGTCGTTGCGCTCGCTGTCCGGATCTCTCCCCTGTGCGTGGAGGGTCGGGGTGAGTCCATGATCTCTGTGACGAACTCGGGTTGAGTTGCCAGGTGACATCATCCCGTTCGCCCGAGGCTTTCGACCAATCTATCCGAATTTTCTTGACAAGGTATTACCACTTATGTTAGTATTTTGGCTGGAATAATATGGAGTGCGGCAGCTCTGCTGCCGCATTTTCTTTTACGGAAGCTGACGGCTACCGGCGTGAGTTTGATTAGCCCTCGACGAGCCCTTTTTCCATTATCTCTTCGTCGCTCAGCCACAGATCAGGAATATTCGCTGAGCCGAGCCGGAGAATGTCTTCCAACGCGCCGCGCACCTCTGCACGTCCGAAGTCCACGCCGATCCGCTCCAGCAGTTCGATCAACGCGTGCGCGCCCTCAGCAAGCGCCGGCTTGGGTCGGGCGCCTATCATGTCTAGCCGGTGATACGTCACGACATAAATGGCGCTGGGTCCGCCGCCGTGCCGCACGATATGCAGAAACCCATGCGTCTTCGGCTTTTCCGGAGCCAGCCTGGCGGCCAGCCCTGAACCGGAGGAGAGAGCGCTCATCGTGTCGTGTCCCTCGGTCGTCGCGGTATCCTCAACTGCAGCCGCTCGTGCTGCCGCAGTTCTCGCATTTGTAGCAGGCTCCGTTCGGCACCATCAGCATGCCGCACTCGGAGCAAGTTGGCGCGCCTTCGTGCGCGTCGCGCGGTTTTGACGAAGCGCCGCTGACCGGCAGTGCTGTCATCGCCGTCTGCAGCATCGACGGAAGCGGCATGGCTGGCGTCCCTGCTTGCACAGCGGCCGCGTCGCCATTCAACTTCAAGTAGTCCGATGAAATGAAGCGCCCGCCCAGCCAGCGCGCCAGATAATCCAGCACGGAAGAAACGAAGCGGATATTCGGATTGGCGGTGATGCCCGACGGCTCAAACCGTGTATTCAGCATCTTGTCCACGAACACCTTGAGCGGCACGCCGTATTGCAAGCCAAGCGAGACAGTCAAGGCCAAGCCGTCCATCACGCCCGAAAGCGTCGAGCCCTCTTTCGACATCTTGATGAAAATTTCGCCCGGCCGCCCGTCGGCATACATGCCCACGGTGATGTAGCCTTCGTGCCCGCTCACGCTGAATTTGTGCGTCACGGAAGCGCGTTCGTACGGCATTTTCTCGCGCACTGCTCGCGCGAAGAGTTCGCGCTGCATTGGCTCTTGGGCCACTGCTGGCGCAGGCTCTTGCTTCTTTTCTTCCTTGCCTCCGCCGGCGTTGAGCGGTTGCGAGCCCTTCGAGTTGTCCCGGTAAATCGCCACGGACTTCAATCCCAGCTTCCAGGACTCGACGTACGCATTGCTGATGTCTTCGATCGTGGATTCCTGCGGCATGTTGATCGTCTTCGAGATCGCACCCGAGAGGAACGGCTGCGCCGCCGCCATCATCTTCACGTGGCCGGTCCAGTTGATCGAGCGCCCCCCGCCGAGTGGCGCCAGCGAGCAATCAAACACCGGCAAATCTTCCGCCCGCAAATACGGCGCGCCTTCGATCTTCCCGTTCTTGTCGATGTAGGAAACAATTTCGCTGGTCTGCTCCGGTGAATAGTGCAGCCGCATCAGCGCTTGCGGCACGGTGTTGTTCACGATTTTGATTACGCCGCCGCCCACCAGTTTCTTGTGCTTCACTAGCGCCAGGTCTGGCTCGATGCCCGTCGTATCGCAATCCATCATGAAGCCGATCGTGCCCGTCGGTGCCAGCACGGTGACTTGCGAATTCTTGTAGCCGAACTTTTCTCCGTGCTGCAGCGCAATGTCCCACGATTCCTGCGCCGCCATGAACAATTCCGTCTGCACGTGCTCCGGTTTGATCCCGCGCATCGCATCGCGGTGCATGCGGATCACGTCGAGCATCGGCTCGCGGTTCACTGCGTAGCCTGGGAACGTGCCCATGTTTTCCGCAATGCGAGACGATTGCGCGTACGCTTCGCCGCACATCAGCGCCGTAATCGCTCCAGCCATATCGCGGCCTTCATCCGAATCGTACGGCAGCGCCAGCGACATGAGCAGCGCGCCGAGATTGGCGTAGCCCAGGCCGAGCGGCCGGAACTCGTGCGAATTCTTCGCGATCTTTTCGGTCGGATAGCTGGCGTTGTCCACCAGAATTTCCTGCGCCGTAATCGTCACGTCCACGGCATGCTTGAAGGCCGTCACGTCGAACTGCCCGTTCGACCCGAGGAACTTCATCAAGTTCAGCGAAGCCAGGTTGCACGCCGTATCGTCCAGGAACATATATTCCGAGCACGGATTTGACGCGTTGATGCGCGCGGTATTTTTCGAGGTGTGCCACCGGTTGATCGTCGTGTCGTACTGCATGCCCGGATCGCCGCAGCGCCACGTGGAGTCCGAAATCTTCAGCATCAAATCCCGGGCACGCATTTTTTCCGCGGGCTGCCCGTCCGTAACGTTCTTCGTCCACCAATCTTTGTCTTCCACCACCGCGCGCATGAATTCGTCCGTCACGCGCACCGAGTGATTGGCGTTCTGAAAGAAAATCGAGCTGTACGCGTCGCCATCGATCCCGGCGTCATAGCCGTTTTCGATCAGTACTTGCGCCTTGCGCTCTTCTTTCGTTTTGCATTCGATAAATTCCACGATGTCCGGGTGATCGATATTGAGGATCACCATCTTGGCCGCGCGCCGCGTCTTGCCCCCGCTCTTGATCACGCCCGCGAACGCGTCGAAGCCTTTCATGAAGCTCACCGGCCCTGACGCGATGCCGCCGCCCGATAGTGTTTCCTTGCTGCCGCGCAGCGAAGAAAAATTCGTCCCCGTCCCCGAACCCCACTTGAAGAGCATCCCCTCCGTCCGCGTCAGCCCCATGATCGATTCCATGTTGTCGTGCACGGAATTGATGAAGCACGCCGAGCACTGCGGCTTTGGCTGCACGCCCACGTTGAACCACACGGGCGAATTGAAAGCCATCTTCTGCTCCACGAGCAGGTGCGTCAGCTCGTCGCGGAACGCATCGCGCGAGGCCTCGTTTGCGAAGTAGCCGCCTTCCTGGCCCCAGCGCACAATCGTATTCACTACGCGGCTGATCAGTTGCCGCACCGAGCCTTCGCGCTCCCGCGAGCCCGGCTTGCCGTGAAAGTATTTGCTGGCGACGATGTTCGTCGCCGTCTGCGACCAACTCTTCGGCACTTCGACGTCTTCCTGTCGGAAGATCGTCACGCCCTTCTCATTCCCGATCAGGGCGGTGCGCTTCTCCCACTCCACCGCATCGAACGGAGAAATCTTTCCGTCCGTGAAATATCGTTCAAAGGGCAGGCCCTTGGCCGCCACTGCTCCCGCGTTCTCCGGAGTCCTCTCCGTGATCGGGGAATTCCCAGTCAATGCTTGTTTCACCGTCGCCATCCTGTCCCTCCACTACGCCGGGCTCCCGCCGCACGGGGAACCCCTTAATTTTACTCCACTGCAGCCTTCCGGGCGCTGGGAGAGCCCTGAAGAACACCGCAGCTTGCTTCCCCATCTTCGTTCGTCCCCAAAGACCAGAGAAAAAGGCGACCGCTGAGCAGCCGACCGTTCCATCGACCGCCGCGCGGTCACGTGCAAAAAGCCTTGCGAAACGCCAATGCTCTGCCGCTGGCCGGTGGGTCTCACACAGCCTCACAGCAGATCCCGCGCCTGAAATGCGGGCGCGGAGCAATTACTTCGCGCTCGATTTTTTGTTTAGAACCCGGGCCTTCTTCGCGGAAACATAACGGACCTATTTCCAATCCTCGACTCGGTCCGCCTGGCGCTTCCACGTCCCCCGAATCTGGAATGGCAGTATCAAGGCGTGTGAATTTCCTGTCAAGAGAAAAACGCAAAATGTGGTTGACGTTTTCGTACCACGTCTATTTGTAGTGGTACCCTTTCCGCGTAACTACCTCGCTTACAACAACTTTCGCGCGCTTTGCGCGCGCGTTAAACTACCTGCATCTAACCCAAAGATGATGCGCGCGCCCCTATCTCTCGCTCTTCTTTTTTCTTTTTTTCTTCCGGCGCACCTCTGCGCGCAAACGGCCGAGCAGTCCGCCGCGCCACCCGCAACGCACTCCGTCTTCGGAGAAAAACTTCGCATCGCCGGCGTCCCCAATTCCGGCAAGATCAACGATCATTTGTTCCGTGGCGCGCAGCCGAGAGATCCCGGCCTGCTCGAACTAAAAAAACTCGGCGTCACCACGATCGTAAATCTACGCGACGAGGACCAGCCAAAAATCAGCTGGGAAGAAAAACGCGCGCAAACACTGGGGATTCGCTTCGTACACATCCCGGTGAACGGCTGGTCTACTCCAACGACCGAACAAGCCGCGAAATTTCTTGCCCTTTTTCGCGACAATCCGCAGGAAAAAGTGTTCGTCCATTGCCGCTACGGCGATGACCGCACCGGAGTTTTTGTGGCTCTCTACCGGATCGCCTTTGAAAAATTTCCGGCGGAGCAGGCTGTGAAAGAAATGTTCTATTTCGGATTTAACGGATTCTGGCATCCCTCGATGAGTGCTTTCGTCCGCGACTTTCCCGCGCGCCTGAACACGGCTCCCGCCCTCGTGCCGTTTCGTCATAGCGAGTGACTTTTTTTGCGGGCTTAGGAACGGGCCGCGCGGATCCGCGCATTAGGGCACGCTTATTTAAATCGTTTGCTCTAGTACTTCCGTACCCTTCCCAGTAGCACGCATGCTTCATTTAATAGAACAACTCCCTTCGGTAGTCTCTATGCAGTTCGACAGCTTCTTTCTGAGGGAAAGAGCCACTATGCAAGTAGGCCGCTATCAAGTTATCGATGTGATCGGCGCCGGCGCCAACAGCAAGGTCGTGCGCGCGCACGATCCCATGATCGGGCGCATCGTCGCCATCAAGCTCTTTTCGCCCGCGCTGGCGCAAGGCACGGGCCGCGACCGCTTTCTGCAGGAAGCGCGCGTCGTCGGCCAGCTTTCGCATCCTTGCGTCGTCACGCTGCACGACATGGGCATCGACGAAGCGTCGCAAACGCCCTATCTCGTGATGGAATTCCTGGAAGGGCAGCCTCTCGACAAGATTCTCGCCAAGGGCAGCGTGCCCCTTCCGCGTGCTTGCGCGTGGACCGGAGAAATTGCCTCGGCCCTTCACGTGGCTCACCGCCGCGGCGTGATTCACGGCGACATCAAGCCCGCGAACATTCTGATACTCGATGATGGCCGCGTGAAGCTTACGGACTTCGGCATGGCCCGTCTCGCCAGCCACGACAAAAAGGACACGCCGCTGCTCGGCACTCCCGCATACTGGTGCCCCGAACAGATTCTAGGCCGCCCGCAGGACGCGCGCTCCGACATTTTCTCGCTGGGCGTGGTTCTCTACGAAATGGTCACGGGCAAGCGCCCGTTCGACTCCGATTCGCTGCAAGGGATCTGCACCCGGGTTCTTTCCTCGAAGCCGCTGCCGGTTTCGCAAGTGAATCCTTCCGTGCCGACGGCGTTTGACGCGATTGTAGCCAAGACCTTGGAAAAAGATCCGGCACATCGTTATCAGTCCATCGATCTTCTTGCTTCTGAATTGTATCCGCTGGCCCGCCGCAAGGCGGCGCTGCCGGTACAGCCGCAGCACACCAGTTTTCGAGAGCGTGCTACGCGATTGCTGCGCTCCGCATGAGCCCGACGCTCCAGACTGGCCGCTACGAAATCATCGAGACTCTCGGTTGCGGCGGAACCAGCCGCGTGGACAAGGCGCGCGATACCGTCATTGGCCGGACCGTTGCCCTGAAGTCGTTTCTGCAGGGTTTCGGAAAGAACAGCGAAGAAAGATTTCTGCGCGAAGCGCAGACCATCGGCCGCATCTCGCATAACTCCATCGCTCAACTTTATGACGTGTGCACGGATACCGGTGGCGCGCCTTTTCTGGTGATGGAATTTGTCTCCGGACAAAACCTCGAAGAGATTCTGGCGCACTCGAAAATTCCTTTTTCCAGCGCCGCCGTCTGGGCCGCGGACATCGCTTCGGCACTGGCCTGCGCTCACCGAGCCGGCATCCTTCACGGGGACGTCAAGCCCAGCAACATCCGCGTCACGGAAAATGAGCAGGTAAAGCTGGTCGATTTTGGCGTCGCGCGTTTCGCTTCCCAGGTTTCCGGTTCGGACCGCGTTCTGGGAACTCCCGCTTATCTATCGCCGGAACAGATTGAAGGGCGAAAGCAGGATGGACGATCGGACCTCTTTTCGCTCGGCGTTGTGCTGTACGAGATGATCACCGGAGTGCGGCCATTCGCGGGGGATTCGCTGGGAGACGTCTGCGCGCAGATTCTTACGGCCAAGCCGATTCCTCCAACCAAGCTCAATCCAACGCTTCCGGCGGCCTTCGATCGCATTATCGCGCGGTGCCTGGCGAAAAACCCTGAGGAGCGCTACCAGTCCGGCAACGATTTCGCGCGGGCGCTTTATCTGGTGGCTCGCGCGGGGACGAAGCTTTCGTTGCAACCAAAGCGTTCTTACTGGTTCCTGCGACCGGCACACCCACGCGACCTTCTGGCGATCGCCGCGGGGATCCTGCTGCTCGTTAGCGCCGTGATTGGAGCAGGTTCCCTGCGCGATTGGATTCGAGCGAAGTTCACGCAGGCTGTCGCCGCAGCGCCCGCGAAGAGTCTGGAAGACTTGTCGCTCGCGATAGATGTGCAGACGCGCGCGGCTACGCGGGCTCCCGCTCCGGCTGAGAAGGCCCCGTCGAAAGCCGTTCCAAAACCTTCCTCCAACAAACGTAGCTCAGAGAAGTCCATCCCCCAGGCGCTCGAAGGCACGCCAATTACCTCAGTGAGCGATCGCACACCGCTCCAATAACTCGATCGCCTGGACCATTCCTAATAGAAAGGTCGTTCGTTTGTTGAGAGGGAGAACTTCGGTTCGATTTACTCGTAGCGAAGGGCTTCGACAGGATCGAGCTTCGCGGCTTTCATCGCTGGCCAAACGCCGAAGATCAGGCCGATGCTCACACTCACGATGATGCCGGTCGCGGCAGCCCAAATCGGCACGCTGCCTGGCCACTTCAATCCCAAACGGACAAGGATCACCAGACCGTTCACTAAGATAAGCGCGATCACACCACCAGCTCCGGTCAGCGTCATGGCTTCCAGCAAGAACTGCCAGGTGATGTCCTTGCTCTTTGCGCCGATGGCTTTGCGGATGCCGATTTCACGCGTCCGTTCTGTCACGCTGACGAGCATGATGTTCATCACGCCAACGCCGCCGATGAGCAAACCGATGCCGCTGAGGACGACCGTGGCAAGAGCGACCATTCCCAGAATGCTGTGGAACTGTTCGATCTCCTGCTGCGAGGTGTTGATCGAAAAATTGTTTCTGCCGTCGTAGGGAACGTTGCGGCGGCGGCGTAGCACTTCCGTCGCCTGGTCCACGGCCTGATCCAGTTGATTTGGATAGGCCTGGAAACGGATCTGATTTTCGTAGGCGCCGGGATAAATTTTGTGGAAGGTGTTGTAGGGAATCAGAACGCGGCGGTCTTCATCGTCCATTCCGAACATGCCTTTGGGCTTTTCGACGACGCCGATCACGCGGAACGGCGAGCCGTCGATCATGACGTCCTTGCCGACAGGCGAGCCCTCCGGGAAGAGCACGGGCGCGGCGTTTTCTCCAAGCAGCACAACCTTCTCCCGATGCAAGTCGTCGCCTTCACTGATAAACCGGCCCTCAAGCGTCGAGGCATTTGCATAGACCTGGCCGAAATTGGGCTGCACGCCCCGGTAATCGATGGAGGTCACTTCGCCAGCCTTTGTGCGTACTTTGTGGTCTTGCTCCCACCAGGTCAGGAATACCGTGACGTTTTTTACCGCGGGACAGCGCTCTTGAATGGCCACCGCGTCTTCGAGCGTAAGCGGCTTGCGTTCACGTTCGTCCTTGGGACGGCGGCCATTATGCGGGCCTTGCTCGAAGCGAGAGACGAAAGCGGTGTCCGCGCCGTATTGCTTGATGTTGTCCTGGACTTGCGCGTCGAAGCCGGTGATGAGAGCGGCCACGAGCATGATGACGCTGACGCCGAGCACGACACCAAAAACAGTGAGCACGCTGCGCAGTTTGTGCGCGCGGAGCGTGTCCATCGCCTGCTTTAGATTTTCGCCGTGCTGTTGTGCCATTTTCGTTTTGCCGACCCGGCTCAGCGCGAGTCAGCTGCTCCTCATCCGTCCGACCGCAGTGCTTCGATGGGATCGAGTTTTGCCGCGCGCATCGCGGGATAAATGCCGAAGAAAAGGCCGACCGCCGTGGAAACGGAAAGCGAAAGAATCACGGCGCTCATCGGCGTGCGCATGGGAATGGAAGTGGCAGCACGAGCGGCGGCAACGATGATGTACGCCAAAACAATACCCATCAGACCGCCGGTTGCCGCAAGCACGGAAGACTCGATGACAAATTGTAGCAGGATGTGCTTCTTACGTGCGCCGAGAGAGCGGCGCAAACCAATCTCGCGCGTGCGCTCGGTTACGCTGGCGAGCATGATGTTCATGATGACGATGCCGCCGACGACGAGGAAGATGGCAGTGAGGCCGACAGCGACCATGAAGATGTTTCCGGTCAGTTGTTTAAAGAGGCCCATGATGGAATCAGAGCCGATGATTCCGAAGCTGTCCGCGGAGTCCCAGGATTGATGGCGCCAGGCGCGCAATAGCATGCGCGCTTCGTCTTCGGACGAGGGCATCATTTCGGCGCTGCCCGCTTGCATGAAAAGCGTGAGCGAATCCCTCTGGTTGCCCCATTCCTTGGAATAGGTGCCGAGAGGGATATACAGGAAGCGGTCCTGGGACTGACCGAAGGCGCTTCCGATAACCGCCGCTACGCCAACAACCGTGTAACTGTGAGAGCCCGCGCGAATCGTTTTGCCGATGGGGTCGACATTATAGAAGAATTTTCTTACCACGTCCGCGCCGATGAAGGCTACCGGCGAGCGATGCGTTTCATCCGCTTCGGTAAGGAATCGGCCCGAGCCTACGACTATGTTGCGAACATCGGAATAGTTTGGCGTAACTCCCTGGACGTTTACATCTTCGAGGAGTGCGTTGCCAGAGCGAACGTCGGAGGAGGTGCCCAGGACGGCGGCGATCTGCCGGGTGGTGTGCATGCCCTCTTTTAGCTTGGCGAACTCGTCCGTGGTGACAAGCGGGCGTTTTTGCGCCTTGATCCATTCGTCGTTACTGGTGATGATGCCGAAACGGGTGAGGACAAAGACGTTGGCGCCCAGGTTGGCGGCCTTGTCCGCAACGTAGCCAGTGAGGCCGTTGACGACGCTCATGACGGCGACGAGGGTGGTTACGGCCAGGATGACACCCAGTAACGTCAAGAAACTACGGAGTTTATGGGCGCGGAGGGCGTCGAGAGCGAGCTTGAGCGTCTCGATGATGGTGACGAGCCCGCGGCGGAATCGCTCCATGGTGAACGGCACCCTCGCCGTTTGCGGGATGGCCCGCCCGATGCCGCTAATCCCTTCGATGGGTGTTACGCCCAAACAAGCCTCCGGTGCATTAGGTAATACGGGAAGGAGGGTTGAATCGTTCCCCAAAGATATAGACGCTCGGAGGGCCTCTTTGCTTTCATTAAATCTTGGCCGTCAGCGTCCTCATTCATTCTACTGGGTTTAGGCAATCTTTGTTGGTGATTCGAGGAAGCGACTGCCTCCTTGGGAAATGCAGAAGAAACGGGAGGGGCATTTTGTCTTTGTTTTCAATTGATTAGAGTTGAGGGCGAGGGCTGTTGTTCGTTTGGAAAGCAACAATTGTCGTCGCGAGAGAATCAGATTTAAGATAGAGCTTGCCGAGGTTCTTGAGAGTCGATGCGATGATCGTTCGACCATTTATTCTGCTTGCGGGGCTATTGCCGGCTTTCGCCGGTGTTTGTCTGGCACAGGAAGCCTCTGCGCCCGCGCCGGCTCCCCCCCAGACAGAGGCCGAGAAAGCGGCTTTGCTCGACCTGGTTTTGGTAAATCAGAAGAAGTGCGACGCGGCTATGAGCCTGTACGAGCGGGTCGAGCGAGTGGAAATGCGCAAGAATGCCGTCGATTCGCAGTCGGGAGAAGTCAAAGTCTCGCGAGTCGTTCCGGCGGGCACAGGTGTTGACCATATTCCTATCGGACCGGATGGGAAACCCTCGGACCCCGACGCATATCACGCGGAACTTGTGAAGCTGGAGCATGCGCTTTCCTGGGCGGCCGACGATGGACACGCGCAGCATGACGCGTACGAGAAGATCGCCAAGAAGCAGAAGGAGCGCGACGACCTGATTGACGCCACACGAACCGCGTTCCTCTATAGCTTCGTTTCCACCGAAACGCGCGCCGGGCGGGTGCTTTACAAGTACAAGATGGAACCGAATCCAGCGTACAAATCCACGACGCGAGCCACTTCTATCTTTCAGAAGGTCCGCGGTTTTGTGTGGATTGATCCGGAGGCGGCACAAATCGCTCGTGTGGAGGGTGAGGTTACGGGAGACATCACTGTCGGATTGTTTCTGGCCAAAGTGTATAAGGGCAGCCACTTTATGCAGGAACGGTACGAGATGGTTCCAGGTTTGTGGATGCCTTCGTTTTCTCAATATGATTTCGATGGTCGAAAGCTCTTCAGCGCGATTTCCATCCACGAGCGAACTTTTTATGGTCAGTACCGCCGTATTGGATCTCCGAAAGAGGCCCTTGCTTCGATTCGTGCCGAATTAGGCAAGCCGGGCGGCGCCGTCGCAGATCCCTGAAACTTTGTCGGGTATACTGGGTTTAAGGTACTAGGACTAGCCTCGGCCCTCGATGGAATGGGAGGCGGTATGACCCGGCATTTCCTTTACACAGGTGTTCTTGCCCTCAGCGGAGCGCTGACCACGTCGGTCTGCGCAGCGCGGAGTTCTGGCTCTTCCAGTTCGCAAAGTTCAAGTCCCGCACCAGCGGCTTCCCCGGCGCCGCCGCAGGACGGCACATCCACCGCGCCTTCCGACGCAAAAAAAGCAAAGAAAGTCTGGACGAACGAAGACGTGAACGGATTGAGCGGGCCGGTTTCGGTTGTAGGAAATTCGAAAAATTTGGGTAAGGGTGGGCCAGAATCGAAAGCGGATGGGCAGTACATTGCCAATGCGCGGAAGGAACTCGCGAAGCTACAATCGCAATTGGATGACACGAAAAAGCAGCTCGCGGACCTGAAGGATTTTAGCGAAGGGAAAGCGCCTGCCACTACCAGCAGCTACCAGATCAATAAAGGCTATAACCGCGTGCCAGTGGACCAGCAGATCACGAACCTGGAAGCCAAGCAGAAACAGTTGCAGGGCAAGATGGATGCGCTGCTGGATGAAGCGCGCAAGAAGGGCGTGGAGCCTGGGGATCTTCGTTAGCTTCTCCAACTTCCTTCGATCGTTTCAGACCGGCTCGGACCGGCTTCGCTAATCTCTTCGACAACGGTTTGCGGGCGCTGTAAAATTCGGAGGCCCGATCGGTGCGGGCACGTATGGGCCGCCGTTGGCACACCTATCGAGTTGTACGCCTGCTCTTTCTTCTGATGGTTGCGGCTGTGCTCGATGCCGCCGGTTCCGCTTACGCGCAGAACTCCGGCTTCGACTTAGCCGGGAACCCCGTAGATCCACTCAAAACGGCTGGCGGTAAAGTTGTCGTGCTGGTGTTTGTGCGCACGGATTGCCCCGTCTCGAACCGCTACGCGCCTACGATTCAAAAACTAAGCGCAGCACATGCGGGGAAAGCCGCGTTTTGGCTGGTGTACCCGAGCAAATCGGAGTCGGCGGAATCCATCCGCAAACATGAGCGGGAGTACGGTTACAAAATTCCGGCGCTTCGCGATCCGCAACACCTGCTGGTGAAAGAGAGCCAAGTGGAGATCACCCCGGAAGTCGCAGTGTTCGACGCCAACCGGCGGCTCGTCTATCACGGGCGCATCGACAATCTCTATGAGGACATTGGCCGCGCGCGCCGCGTTGCGACGACGCATGAACTCGAGGACGCGATTTCCGGCGCGCTGACCGGCAAGAGCCTCGCCGTGGACGCGACGCATGGCGTGGGATGTTACATCTCGGACCTGGAATGACTCGCGCGCCGCAAACTCTTGTTGGAGTTTTGCTAGTTCTCGCCTTGACGTCCGCTGGGTTTGCCGCGCGCCATGCAGCGGCGACGCGGCAGTCGGCCGCCAAATCCACGACGGCGCAGACGCAGGTCACGTTCAACCGCAATATTGCTCCGATTATGTTTCGAAATTGCGCGCAGTGCCATCATCCGGGCGAGGCGGGGCCTTTCCCGCTGTTGAGCTACGCCGATGTAAAAACCCATGGACGGCAGATTGCCTTTGTCACAAGCAAACACATCATGCCGCCATGGCTGCCGGAGCCAGGCGATCTGAAGTTTGCAGACGAGCTGCGCTTGTCGGAAGCGGAGATCGCGACCATTCAAACGTGGGTGGACCAGGGCGAGATGGAAGGCAATCCTGCCGACCTTCCGCCGCAGCCAACATTTGTTGCGGGCTGGCAACTGGGCAAGCCGGATGTAATCGTGCGGGCCGAGAAACCCTATTTGCTGCCAGCGAGCACTAGCGATTCTTACTGGAATTTTGTGTTCAGGACGCCGGTACATCGATCGCGATGGTTGAAAGCGATCGAAATCCGACCCGGCGATAAGCGCTTGGTGCACCACGCGAATGTTTTGGTGGACCGCGAGGAAAACGGGCGCCGGCTGGAGAAAGAGCCGGGGGCAGGATTCGCGGGAATGGAACTCATCATTGAATCGGAAGCGTTTGATCCCGACAGCCATTTTCTGTTCTGGAAGCCAGGATCTGCGCCGTACGTGGAGCCGGATGGGATGGCGTTGCGCCTGGACAAGAGCACGGACCTCGTTTTAAACACGCATTTTCAGGCTTCAGGCAAGCGAGAGTTGATTCAGCCGACGCTGGGCCTTTACTTCACCGACAAACCAGCAACGATGCATCCCGTCCTGTTGCAGCTCGACAATGACCGCTTGCTGGACATTCCGGCTGGAGCGAAGAATTTTCTGGTTTCCGACGATTTCACTCTGCCGGTGGACGCCAGCGTTTTGGCCATTTATCCGCACGCGCACTATCTTGGAAAAGATTTGCTGGCGTTCGCGACACTTCCTGATGGGACCAGGAAAACGCTAATTCACATTGGCGACTGGAACTTGAACTGGCAAGCCGTCTATCGCTACGAGCAGCCCGTGGACCTGCCGGCGGGAACCACCATCTCGATGCGCTTTACCTATGACAACTCGACGGACAACGTTCGCAATCCCAACCAGCCGCCGAAGCGCGTTGTAGCGGGCAATCGCGCCAGCGATGAGATGGCGCATTTGTGGTTGCAAGTGCTTCCCAGCGAATCCACGGACCCGGCGGTGGATCCACGGATGCAAATTCAGGAAGCGCTGGCTCTGCATCACATTCAAAATAATCCTGAGGATTTTGAAGCGCACTACAACCTCGCGGCGCTCTTTCAGATGAAAGGCGACCTGCTGGGAGCGGTGATACAGTTCACGCAAGCGGTGCGGCTCCGGCCGGAAGATCCGACCGCCAACAACGCACTGGGCGCCGTGCTGCTGGCCGGTGGCCACATCCCTGAAGCGATTCCGCATCTGAACTTGGCGCTCAAGGCGCGACCCGACTATTTCGATGCGCATTACAATCTTGGGAACGCGCTCGCGGCGCAGGGCGACTTTCCAGGTGCACTTTTGCACTTCCGCGCCGCGGTCCGGCTGAATCCGCAGGATGCAAACGCCGAGGCCAATCTGGGAAGCGCACTGGCGGAGACGGGAAATCTTAAGGAGGCGCGACTGCATTTCGAGCACGCCTTGCAGATCGACCCAAAAAATGAGCTGGCCCGCGAGAATCTCGAGCAACTGAACCGGGATGCGCAGGGCCGCCCGAACCAGTAGCCACCGATCGTAACCGCACCGGACCCCGACCAACATGTGCCAGCCAACTCTTTTGGCCGGTCTCGCCGTCCAAGCGACCATGCTGTTATGATTTCCGGCTCCGGTGGTGTGCCGCGCCGGCGGAGCAACTTTTTTTCTTCGCGGGTGTTTCGCACAAGCATCGAACGCACGAATTTATGAAGCACATCTCACCCAGCTTCGCGCGTCGCTCGATTCTCACGGTCCTTCTGCTCGGACTCGCCGCCCCATTGGCGACGAACGGGAATTCCCGCCACCTTTCTCCGAAGGAGCGCGAACAGGTCTTTGAAAAAGTCTGGAAAGACGTGGACGAGCATTACTACGATCCGGAGTTCGGCGGCGTAAACTGGAAAGAAGTCCACGAGCGTTATTTGCCGCTCGTGCGCGCGGCGAAAGATGACAAGGATTTCTATTCCCTCTTGGACGGCATGACCGGGGAACTGCACGATGCGCACACGCGCTTCACCGCACCGGAGCAATGGGCAAATCGCAAGAAGCATCAAGGCGTGAGCATCGGTTTCCGGCCAGTCTATGTGGAAAACAAGGTCGTGGTGCTGGATGTCTACCCTGGCAGTAACGCGGCGCAGGCTGGCATCGAGCCGGGCATGATGGTGACCGCCCTGGATGGGCATCCGATCGCCGAGCGTCTGTCCCAGGGCGCAAAGACGGTTTTGCCGTATTCCACGGAGCGTGCCACCAGGTTGCGTATTCTGAGCACTGTTTTTTCTGGTTCGCTCGAAACTCCATTCGCCGCTACCCTCGAGCGCGCTAACGGATCCTCGTTCGAGGTCAAGTTCACGCGGCAAACTCTTTCCATGGAACCACGCGTCACTTCCAGAAAATTGGCTTCCGGTTTTGGGTATATTCGATTCGATGAGTTCCATCCTTCGCTCGTCAAAAATTTCAAAGCGGCCGTTGAGAATCTGCGCAACACTCCGGGGTTGATTCTGGATCTTCGAAGGAATCGCGGGGGCGTCGGGGCCACTTTGGAAGCCATGGCAAACTTGTTCTTCGACAAAAAAACTCTGTTTGAACGGAGGACGAGCCGGAAGCAGATTTCTGCTTCCGAACACGACGGACATCAAGCCGAAGAAAAGCAGTTCTATGTCGGAAAAACTGGAGGGCAAATCTACTCCGGCCCGGTGGTGATCCTGGTGAGCGAATATTCCGCCAGCGCCACGGAAGTTTTTTCCGCGGGCATGCAGGATTCCGGGCGCGCGAAACTGGTGGGCAGCCCATCGTGCGGCTGCGTGCTGGGGATCACGCACGACCGGGTGATGAAGGGCGGCGGCGTGCTGGAAATCAGTGAGATTCTCTGGTTCTCCCCGAAGGACCGCAAACTCGAGGGCGAGGGCGTGATTCCGGACCGAGTGGTCACGCCGACGATTGCCTCGCTGCAAGAAAAGCGCGACCTGGTTCTGGAAGAAGGCGAAAAAATGCTACAAGAGCTGGCCTCGGCAAAGCCTGCGGCCCCATCCCGTTAATCGTGAATCGTCGTGCCTTCCCTAAAATCGCGCCCTACTCGACGCGCAAGGCCCGCATTGGATCAATGGAGGCAGCGCGCCAAGCCGGCAAAACGCAAGCGATCCCCGCAACAAGCATGAGAATGGAAGCAGCCAGCAGCAGAGTAAGAGGGTCGCGCGAACTTCCTCCGGCCCACGAAGCAACCACGCGGTTGAGAATCACACTTAAGAGCAGTCCCACGGCAACGCCCACACTGAGCATCGCGGCGGTCGAGCCGAGAACGAGCGTAACGACAGACGCGGGACGTGCGCCAAGCGCCATGCGAATGCCCAGCTCCTGGGTGCGCTGCGTAACAGCAAACGAGACCACGCTGTAAAGTCCGGTGGCCGCCAGCACCAAGGCAAGCGCTGCAAAGAGCCCGAAAAGCGAAGCGATAAAGCGTTCGCGGCCCCAGCCGTCCGTATCGAGCCACCAGATGAGCGTGTGGTCCTGTCCAACAACAAACTCCACGTTGATTTCGCGCAAACGCTCTTTCACGGAACGGATAGCCGTTTCCGGATCGCCGCTGGCCCGCACCATAAACCTCACGTCCGGCACCAGGACAAAACTGTAGGGCAGGAAAATGGCCGGCTTCACCGGATGATCCAATCCGTCGTTTTTGGCGTCGCCCACCACGCCGATGATCTGGAGCCAATCATCCGGAGCTTGTGCGATAAAGAAATTCGGCTGCTCGAGCTTGAGCACCGGGCTGCGGACACTCTGGCCGATGGGATCGAGGTCGCCGAGATATTGCTTCACGAAGGCCTGGTTGACCATGGCCAGATGCGCGGCACGCCGGGATTCCGCATCGTCGAAAATTCTGCCGCGCAGAAGCGGGACGCGGAGCGTCGATAGCAATTGAGGGCTGATGAGGCTCAGAACGGCTTGCGAGTCGGTCAACGTGGGCTTGCTTTGAATTTCGATTTTTGCATTGAAGCCGCCGAAGCCGGGAAACCACGACGTGGAAACGCCAGCTTCCTCTACTCCCGGTGTTTGCGCCACGGCCTGGCGCACGAGTTCGTCTTGATTGATGCGCTCCTGCCAGTTGGAAGCCGAGCCTTTCGGCATCGCGACGTTGAGAGCAATAACGTGATCAGGATCGAAGCCCAGCGGCGTGTGCACCTTCCTGAGGAACGTCTTCATCGCCCCGCCGGCGCCGGCGAGAAGCAGCAGCGTAAGAGCCACTTGCCCGGCGATCAACACGCGGTGCGTGTTCCGGCTGCGGGTGCTCCCGGTGAGCTTGGCGCTCGTCGCTTGAATCAGCGCGCTGAGTTGGGGCCGCGAAAGTTGATAGGCGGGAGACAAACCAAAGAGAATTCCCGTGAGCAAGGCAATCACGGCGCTGAAGATCAACACCATGGCGTTCACGTGAATCGTGGCTTCGTGAGGAAACGAATAGTACGGCAGCATGGTGGAGAGCGCTTTGACGCCCCAGTAAGCGGCCAGGACGCCGAGCGCGGCACCGGTCACGGAAAGAAGAACGGATTCGGTCAGGAGCTGGCGAATGAGCCGCCCGCGTCCCGCGCCAATGGATGTGCGAATGGCAAACTCGTGCTGGCGAGCGGTTCCTCGCGCGAGCAGCAGGATCGAAACGTTGGCGCAGCCGATGAGCAGAAGGATGACGACCGCGCCGAACAAAAAGACGATAGTTCCGGCGAAGCGGCCCAACACCTCTTCATTCAGCGTGACAATTTTGGCGCGCACGTCTTGCGGATAGCCCTTGGGGTCGTCTTTCGCAAATCGGTCTGCCAAGGATTGCATCTCGGCTTGAGCGACGGGATATTTCGTGTCGGGCTTCAGCTTGATAAAGGCCAGCCAGTAATAGTGCGGATCAGCGTTGGGAAGAGCGGGGAGATAGACATCGGAATCGCCCCAGGTAAAGCGAGGGGGAACGACCCCGATGATGGTGTAGGGCGTGTGGTCCAGCTCGATCGACTTCCCGATCACGTCATGGCTGGCACCGAACTGCCGCTGCCAGAAGAGGTAGCTCAAGACGGCGACGGGTGCGGGATTGCCGCCGGGAGCGTCGGCGGGCGTGAACTCCCGGCCAAGCAGCGGCGGAACGCCCATATAGTCAAACATGTTTGGGGAATAGAGGCCGACAAGCACGGTGACGGGAAATTTTTCGCCGGTCAGGTTTTCCCGCTTTTCGTCTTGCAGAAAGACGTCATCGACAGAGGCGGCCTTGCGAACCTCGGCGGCTTGCGTGCCATTGACGATGAGCAGAGGGCCGCGGCCATTTTTGTCTTTGAGTTCGACGTGCACCATGCGCTTGGCGTCTTTGTAGGGATAGGGGTCAAGGAGCACGCCGTAGACCACGCTGAAGATAGCGGTGGTCGCGCCGATCCCGAGCATCAGGGATAGGACGGAGCTGGCGGCAAAACCGGGCGATTTGAGGAATTGCCGAAACGCGTAGCGAACATCCTGCAACAAGGTCCTCATACCCAACCTCCGCACCGGGCTATACCCCTTAGGACGTTGCCAGGGCTGATTAGTTCCATGAATGGAAGATAATTTATTGAAGTTTATGGTTTAGGCGGTGCGGGCGACCTCGTAAAGGAATTCCACGTGGGCGCGCACGGCGTCGTCCATTCCCGCTACTTTCGGATTTTTCGATTCGATGAGGTAATACTCATCGGGGGCGTGGGCGCCGTTGCCATGGCCCATGCCGAAGTGGCCGGCCGGAAGGTGCAGCGGGTCGCCGGTGAAGACGAAGCCCGGCCAGGAACCGGCCAGGCGCGGAAGCAGCACGGGATCGATGCCGTTCTTCTTGTAAACGGCGATGGACGCCCGAATAATCGAGGAATCGGCGGGAGTGCTGGTCGGATCGTAGCCGCCGCTCATGTTCACTTCAATGTCGCCGAAGCCTTTTTTCGCGAGGTGCGCTTTTAGCGCGGCGAGCGCTTCGGCGGCGGTCATGTCCGGAACAAGCCGCATATCGATTTTGGCGACGGCCCGTCCGGGCAAGATCGTTTTGCCGCCGGGGCCGGTATAGCCACCGACCAGCCCTTCGATATTTACCGTGGGACGCGAGCAGAGAAGTTCGAGCGATTCCTGCCAGCTTACGTCGTGGATCCAGCGATCGACTCCCATTTGCTTTTTGGCGTCGGCTTCGCTGAGGCGGCGCGCTGCCTCGGCGATCATTTTTTTGTCGGAGTCCAAGAGCGGTCGCGCCTTTGCAGCAAAACCTTCGATGACCGGATCATTTCCATCGGGCGAAACAAGGCAAGCGAGCGCTTCGACCAGGTGCCACGCGGGGCTGTCTACGCGAGCCTTGTTGCTGGAGTGCAGATCCTTCTTCGGTCCGCGACCCCAGCGCGCGCCGCTGGAAACCAGTTCGAGCTCGACCACGCCTTTCGCTCCCAGAGTCATCGTTACGTCGCCGCTCAAGCCTTGCGCCGCGAAGGGCATGAATACCGACGTGCATTTTTTCAGCGCCGCCGCGATTTCCGGCTTCTGAACAACTTGCGGGAAATGCGGCGAGCCGATCTCTTCTTCGCCTTCGGCAACGAAAACAAAATTCACGGGCATCTTCTTTCCTGCGCCGCGCATGGCATGCAATGCCGCGAGGAAAGTCGCTTCCGGTCCCTTCTGATTTACGGCGCCGCGGCCTACCAGCACTTTGCCGAGCCCGGGCTTATCCACCAGCGCCGCGTCGAATGGCGGCGAGGTCCACTCCGCCGGATCGGCCTGCTTCACGTCGTACATGAAATAGAGGCCGACGGTACGCGGAGCGCCTGCATCGAGCGTGGCAAAAATGCCAGGCTGTCCGTCAGTGGGAACTTTCGTAACTTGCTCGAAGCCTGCGTCACGAAGCATGTGCATGGTCAGCTCGCAGCCTTCGTTCATGCCGCGATTTTCTGCGGCGATCGATGGCTGCTGGATCCAATGTTGCAAACGCTGCACAGCTTCCTCGTGGCGCTTCTCGATTTCGGCGCGGATGCCGTCCATTTCGTCGGCGGGCAGGGCTGAGCCTGCGGCGGCGTGCGCCCAGTTCGGGACGGCCAGCGCAGCGGCACTGGCGACGGCGCCCTGCAGGAAAGTTCGCCGGTCGGCTAATGCTTCACCATCCGCTGTTCCGGCGCCTTGCTCGAGTTTGTAGCTCGCCTGCTGGCAGCTCTGGCTGCGGACGCGTTCGAATTCAGATTCGCTTCCCATTTTCTCCTCCAACCAAAAAAAAGTGTTTCGACCATTGAGGTATTTACGTGTTTACTTGTTTCGCTTGTTTCGCTTGTTCCGCTGCCTCGGGCAGCCACAACCGCAAGATTTCCACGGATTTTGGCTCAACCTCGCGAAACTTCATCCCCATGCCCATGAACGCGTGAGAATACACGACCGTTGCCGGTGCTTCGAACGAATGAGTCTCCGTAAATATTCTCAGGTTCACAAGCGTGCCGTCCGGCAACGGATTGACCGTGTCGACGTAGCACCCGTTCAGACTCAAGTCACTGATACGCGACTTCATCCGGGCCCCGGAACGTTCTTCCAAAAGCTCCGCCGAAGCGATGAAGGGATAGCGCGGCTCACACCTTTGTTTTTGCTCCATGACTCCCCCCTCAAAAGCAGGCGCGTATTCTATCGTCAATTTGTCATCTCGCGCCGCAAAAACTCTCCCTCGGAATGGGCTTAACCAATCGGCATGGCGTGTCCCCGGCGCGGCTCTCCGCCAAGGGCCTGGGCCAGAAGAAGCCGCTCACTGACAACGCAACCGAAGAGGGCGAGCGCAAAACCGTCGCGTCGCATTCGTGAATCAGGACTAGCGCTTCCGCACCTGCCCGTTCGGACAGTTCACTTTCAACCACGCAACCCGTTGATGTGCCTGCCTTTCCTCCAAAGCGACTTCATACTTGAAGATAGTTTCATGCACACGAACGCGTGTGTTGGAGGAAATCATGAACCGCAGGCTCCTGCCCCTCGCTGCCTCGGCTGCTGTTGGAGGGCTCTTTGCCGCGTATTTGTCGGCGCAAAATCCCCCGTCCACCGCTGCGCCCGTCACGCCGGTTAGTGCGGTCACGAAAGTGGACCCCAGCGCGACGCCGCTGCCCACTGTGAAGGATTTGCTGCAGAAGTTTGAGACCGTCAGCGGAGGCCATGCCGTCTGGTCCAGCTTCACGACGCGCTACCTGAAGGGCATTTATCAGACGGAAGACGCTTCCGGGTTCGCAGCGATCGAAATCTTCACCAAGGCGCCGAACAAAGCGCTCTCCAAAATCACGTTTTCCAACGGCGTGATTCTTCGCCAGGTTTGCGACGGAAAATCGGCGTGGATCGAAGATCCCGCGGGCGGAATGCATGAAATCACCGGGGCGGCGCTCGAGAGCCGGATTCGCCAATCCAATTTCAATGATCGCGCGGACGCTCTTCTATTGGCGATCTCAGGAAAAGTTCTGGGCAAGGAGAAAGTTGGCGTGCACTCCACGTACGTGGTGGAATTTGCTCCGCAAAAGAAACTGACTTCGAAAATTTATTTCGATGCGGACAGCGGGTTCCCGGTTCGCACTGACGATACGCTGCATAACCAGGATGGCGACTACAAAGTGGAAACCTACATGGACGACTACCGGCCCGTCGATGGAGCGTATTTCGCGTTTCGCCTGCGCCACGTGGAAAAGGGAAACGTCTTCACGCTGCGCATTACGCAAATTAAGAACAATGCCGCGGTTGAAGATTCCATGTTTTTGAAACCGGCGTCCGCGCCGAGGTAAGTTCGGAGACGGACTCGGAATCCTTTTTGAAGTCGAGGAAAAAGCAAACGGGGCGCGAAACATTGCGCCCCGTTTCATTTCTTGGCGGTTCGCTCTCGGGATGAACATCATCCTGTAGCGGAATGGGAGTTATTTCGCGGCCGCGGCCGAGATTTCCTTCTCGATTGGCGCGCCAATCAAGTTCCCCCATTCTGTCCAGGATCCGTCGTAATTGCGCACATCCTTGATGCCCATCAGGTACTTGAGAACAAACCAGGTGTGCGAGCTGCGCTCTCCGATGCGGCAATAGGCGATGACTTCGCGGTCGCCCGTAATACCTTTCGCGCCGTAAAGCTGCTTCAGCGCTTCGCCGCTCTTGAACGTGCCGTCCTCGTTGACCGCCTGCGCCCAGGGAATGTTGGCGGCGCCGGGAATGTGGCCGCCGCGCTGCGCGGTTTCCGTCATGCCGGGAGGCGCGATGATCTTTCCGGTGAATTCATCCACCGAGCGCACGTCGACAAGTTGCGCGCCGGATTTTTTCTCGACGGCCGCGAAAACGTCGTCGCGTTTGGCGCGGATCGCGGGGTTCGCTGCCTTCACTTTGTACCTCGTCGCTGCAACCACTGGCTTGTCCGTGCTCAGCGGGCGCTTTTCTTCCAGCCACTTCTTGCGGCCGCCATTCATGATCAGCACTTTTTCGTGGCCATAGTATTTCAATTGCCAGAAAGCCCAGGCCGCGAACCAGTTGTTGTTGTCGCCGTAGAGCACGATGGTCGTCTCTGGAGAGATGCCGGCTTTGCCGAGCAATTCCTCGAAGGCGGTTGGCTGCGCGAGATCGCGGCGGATGGCGTCTTGCAATTCGGTTTGCCAGTTCCACGAAATGGCGCCGTCCACGTGGCCTTGATCGTAGGCCGAGGTGTCCACGTCGACTTCTACGACGCGGAGACCGTGGTCTTTCGCATGGGCAGCAACCCATTCGGTGGTGACGAGTACTTCTGGATGAGCATAGTCAGACATAGCGTTTTCCTTTCCCGTTAGACGTAAGAAGAAAAGAGTAGCGCAGGTCGCGGATTAAATCACCCTCTTTTTTATAGACATTCGGCCGGGCCGTAGGGTCGCTTAGAAATCGGATTTGAGCCTGCCCTGAATCCTTTTCCGAAAACTGGCGCTCTGTCTAAGTGCAGGGCGGAGAAGAGCGATGGAACAGACAATTACAGTAAAGCAGTTTCGCGAGCAAGTGGCGCGTTTTCAATTAGTTGACGTGCGGACCGCTCTGAGTACGCGGCCGGGCACGTCCCAGGCGCCGTGAATATCCCGCTGGAGCAGATCGAGAGTCGGTTGGCGGATTTGGAGGCCGTCCGCCAGATATTGCTGGTCTGCCAGAGTGGCATGCGGGCGAGGCTGGCTGCGGGCATGCTCGAGCCATGCGGGAAGAACGTTGCAGTGCTTGGAGGGGGGAACCGCCGCGTGGAGGAAAGCGGGCCTTCCCGTTGTGGCGAGCGTGAAGACCAGGTGGTCGCTGGAGAGGCAGGTGCGCCTCGGCGCGGGCCTATTGGTCTTGGCTGGAGTCATCCTAGGAGTTTTGGTCAGCGCGTATTGGCTGCTGCTGAGCGGGTTTGTCGGAATGGGGTTAACGTTTGCGGGATTAACAGACATTTGCCCAATGGGGATCTTGCTGGGCAAGATGCCGTGGAACCATCCAAGCCTCTGCCATTTGCCGGGCCAAACCCAACTCAAAGCGAAAGAGGAGTTGTAGACAGCGACAATTCCGTTACGGTCAGGAAAGTAATGACAGAATGGAGCTATGGACTTCGAGAAGCTGGCCAACGAAAACAAGGACGCTGTGTACCGGCAGATGCTGCGGGTATGCGGGAATCGCGAAGATGCCGAAGACGTACTGGTGGAGGCGCTGCTGAAAGCGTACCGGAATCTAGACACTTTGCGGGAATCCACGGCGTTTCGAGCGTGGCTGGCGCAAATCGGGCGGAGGGTTTGCTGGCAACTGAAAGAGAGAGAGGTCCTTCTGCCGGTGCTGCAACTCTCTTCGCTGGAGGATGAAGGACGGCAATTCGCAAGTGCAGCGCCGGCGCCGGAGGCGGAAGCAGCGAAGCAGGAGATGAAAGAGTTGCTCAACAATGCGCTGCGAGAACTGCCGAAGGAATACCGCGACGTCTATGAGCTGCGGGATCTCAGAGAGACGCCGGGAGACGAAGTCGCAAAGAGGCTGGGCATTTCACGCGCGGCCATGAAGTCGCGGCTGCACCGGGCAAGAGAGCTTTTGCGGACGCAATTGGATGCGGCGCTGGTCCCGACTGGCCGCGCGAAGTAAGGAGAACACCATGGAAGTCAATGTAGAACATATCGGAGCGGTGCAATTTGAGATTCGCGCACGCGGCCACGTGATCGCAAGCGATCAACCAGCGGAGAATGGCGGGTTCGATGAGGGAATGACGCCACCTGAGCTGCTGCTGGCGTCTCTTGGCGCGTGCGCGGGATATTACGCGGCGGAATATTTGCGAAAGCACAAGCTGGCGACCGAGGGCACGAAAGTGCGAGTAAGCGCCGACAAAGTCAAGGATCCGGCAAGAATGGAGAACTTCGAAATTCACGTCGAAGTCCCGGCAGAAATGAGCGCGCAAAATGCCGCCGGATTAGAAAGCGCCGTGCATCACTGCCTGATTCACAACACGCTGCTGCATCCGCCCAAGATCAAGCTCGAGATTTCGAGCCTGGTTGCAACAGCCGGTTAGAAAAGTCTGCCAGTCGCTAGCGTTCGGGCGACATTAATCGGCGATGTGGAGCTTGCCGTCGCGCATCTCCCACTCGAGGCGAACAACCCAATCGTAGTGCATGCCTTCCGCTTTGAGCCAGGCTTCCAGTGTTTCGCGGGATTCCGAGCGGAACTCGGCAAACATTTTTCCTTCGACCATGTTGACGAGGACGCGCTCGGCGCAAGCTGGGCCGCCGCCCTGCATGCGTTGGGCGAGCGTCTCGGCGCCCTGGCGCGTGAGGCAGGCGAGCGTGTGTTGCGAGAGGTAGCGTGGCATCGGAACTCCTGGAAGCGAGCTGGAGTCCAAGTATTCCACAAAAGGGAGCTTCTCCGAAGACGCGAAGGGCACCAGCCTCCCCCTGTTTCTTTGTAAGTGCGGATTCTAAAGGATCTTAAGTGTTTTGCCCGACTATCGGTTGGTCCTGCGCAGGCCATTGGGAGCGAAAACGCCAATTGGAGAGGCCACGCCAAAATGAGCGTAATTGCCGCAAGATTGCGGGAGCACGTGAAAACCTCCTGGCGCGCTTCATTGCGTTTCCAAGCATCTATCCCTTCTTTCCAATTCACCGATTTTCATTGATTTTGCCTTAGCATATATGAATACAGGAGAATTAGGGATGCGCTACTGGCGAAAAGAATCTAGGAAGAGTCCTAGAAACGCATTGCCGTTACGGAGTACAAATGCAGCGCGATGAAAAGAGCAATTTCCGCGGCGGGATTCAATATAAGATAATTTGATGTTAATGATTCTGATGCGCCCGCGGGCCGCCGTAACGTTTTCTTATTCACTGAGGCTTTCATGAAGTGGCTGTTGCAGAATGTGCGGCGGCGAGCGAAGTTTGCGATCAAGAATCCGCGCTACGCCTTCGGCGCGATGGTGCGGGAGCTGACGTTTGCCGACGAGAAATTCCTCTCGGCGATCACGGGCACTTCCGCGAGCGAGGTTCGCGGGTATCTAGACGAGCCGATCGGGACGGCGGAATTCGCCGCGCATCTGCGTTCCGCCGAGGAACAATTCAGGAAACTTTCCGTGGATAGCGCCGATCTGTTCGCTAAAAAAGTTCTGAATCAGTATGCGGCGGTGCGGGCTCTAAAACCAAACTGTGTGATCGAAACAGGCGTGGCAAATGGCGTGTCATCGTCTTACCTGCTACTGGCGCTGCGGAAGAACGGCCGCGGTTGTCTCCATTCGGTGGGCCTCGCAGACCCGGCCTTTCTCCCCGCCGGAAAGGAGCCCGGGTGGCTTGTTCCGGAATGGCTGCGCAGCGGGTGGCAGATTCAATGGGCGATGCTGCGCAATATTAATACCTAGTATGTTCGGGCAACTAGGAAGCATCGACGTTTTCATCCACGACAGCCTGCACACGTACGAGCACATGGTGTGGGAATTCGAAACCGCGTATCCCTATTTGCGGTCCGGCGGTCTTCTGTTTGCGGACGACGCGTTGTGGAACGATGCGTTTCATGATTTTGCGCGGAAGGCGGGCGCCCACGAGGCGCACATTCTCCGGGGTGTCGGCTTTTTGCAGAAGACGTTAGAGTGAACGTCCCGTTGCGGATGTTCGTCAAGAGCGCAAGGTGAGAGAGGTGGCGAACCAAAGGGCCCGGGCCCAAATCGCCACGTCCACCGGAAGAAAGTACAAGCGGCCCTTCAGCAAGTTTCGTGCGGCTCTGATGAAAGTCGATGGGTCGCGGGGTTGTCAAGGGCGGCGTTTGTACTGCTACTACGAAGTGCACGAATCCTGCGGGTCGATGGGAGGATGATTGAGGCCAAGCCCCTATGACAATAGTTACTACGACTCGGAAGGGCTTGCGGCAAGCCTGCAGTCTGCAAGAGTCGTTGTTCCGATCGTGATGTCGCTCCTGGAACCAACAAGCGTGGCTGATGTTGGTTGCGGCCTGGGGGCGTGGCTTCAAGCTTTTCGCGAAAATGGCGTAGAGCAAATTGTTGGCATTGATGGCGACCACATAGATCCCTCCAGGCTCCTCATTCCTAAGGAGTGCTTCCGCGCGGTAGACGTCACTAAGCCATTCAAAATCGGTGGGCCGTTTGACCTAGCGGTTTCCCTGGAGGTGGCGGAGCACCTGCCGAAGAGGTTTGCGCGGAGTTTCGTCCAGCGGCTAGTTACACTAGCGCCCTATGTACTTTTTTCGGCGGCGATCCCCTATCAGGGAGGAGTTCATCATGTCAACGAGCAATGGCCGGAGTTCTGGAGCGATTTGTTTGCTGAAAACGGCTTCAAGGCGTTTGACGTGATCAGAAAGCTGACTTGGAAGAACCGAGACGTAGCCTACTGGTATCGTCAGAATATGTTTCTTTTCGCGCGCGAGGACAGGATTCACGCCAATCCCAAATTGCTCGAGTCAACAGTCGATGCCAATGATTTGATGTTAGTGCATAGCGCTATACTGCACTACCGGATGGGGGTTCGCTCGATTTTGAAACAGTTGCCAAGAAGTATCTGGAGCGCTGTATCGCGGCGGTTCAATGGGATCCGAGGGTGATCTCAATATGGTTTGTTTCGTGCTCTTGAGAGACGTAGTGTCCGAGAGGTGGCAGTCCATAAGGCCGAGGCCCAGATCGCAGCGTCGACTGGCAGAAAGTAAATGCGCCCTTTCAAAACATTTCGACTCGCTCTGATGACTGTCCATTTGCTCAGGTGGAGGTAGAGCCGGAAGAGCGAACTCTCCTCAGGTGAGTACCAGTAGCTTTCCCGAAGTTCCTTGGCGGCGAGTTGGTTTAGCGTATCTTTTTGTATCGAGACGCAACGGCTCCCTCCTACATAGTGTGTTTCCCAACCGGATTTCCGCATTCTGAAGCATATGTCATAGTCTTCATAATGGAGTCGATGCCGTACGTCGTATCCCCGGACATCGTCAAGAGCTTCTTTACGGAACAGGACCGCATGCCCTGGAGCGAATTCGGAGAGGCCGGATTGTTCAGCGAACTTTGCTTCCAGAAAGCGCATGCGCGAGCGCGTCAGCATGCGATCCGGTCTCTGGGGCACGGTGCGCGTGTAACAGGCACCGACGCGAGGCTGGCTGCGCAAATATTGAAGGCAGGTGTCCAGCCAATCCGGGTCAGGAAGGACTTCGGTGTTGATGCAGGCGATAAACGTGGCGTTCGAGAGCGCAATCGCGGCATTGCGAGCGGCGGAGATTCCCTGGTTCTGGGGAAGGCGAAGAAGAGAAATCCGGGGCGAGGACTGCGTCCCATCGGGAAGAGAAACGGGTTCGGGGGAGCCATCGTCAACGACGATGATATTGCCAATCGGATATGTCTGATTAACGCAGGCCGAGAGGGTTGCGGAGAGAGCTTCCGAGCGCTCGCCGTAAACGGGGATGACGATATCGACCACGGGCGCGACAATGCTGTTTTGATTGGTCATTCTCGGCACCGAGAAGGCTGAGGAGCGAGTCCAGTATAGGGCTTGGGCTGAACGACGGCAACAGGCTGGCAGTACTGAGCGGACAAAACGGGCACGTGCAATGCCCCTTTCCGAAGACCGGGGACTCAGTAATAATGAGAAGGCCCGGCACAAAGCAGACCATGAGAATTGCATCGGCTCTATCTACAGGCCAGTTCCGAAGGGGACCTCTACTCCTGTTCGGCACACTCGTTGTGGGGGCCTTCGCTGCTTACGAAATGGCCCAGTATGTGATCAACGATGACATGAATGGCCTGGCATACGCCGGGCTATGCCTCGCCGGCGGGGCGATCGTCATAGCGATATTGAACAATTGGCGCAATGGCGTCTATTTTTTCCTTGCCTGGCTGCTGTTCGAAGATTTTGCGCGGAAATTCCTTGGCAACAACATGGCCATCTATTTTGCGAAGGATTTTTTTGCGCTGGTTGTGTACAGCTCGTTTCTCGCAGCCTTTCGCCGAAAAGAAGTGCCATTCTTCCGTCCCCCGTTCATAGTGCCTCTGTTGACCTTCGTCTGGCTCGGCCTTATGCAGGTATTCAATCCGGCTTCGACGAGCATCTGGTATGGCCTGATGGGCTTCAAAATGTTTTTCTATTACGTTCCCATGATCATTGTAGGTTACGCGCTGCTGAATTCCGAAGCTGAGCTACGCCGTTTCTTCAGAGTGAACTTGGTTCTTATACTCGTTATCGTTTCGCTGGGCATCGCTCAATCCATCATCGGCCCGGGTTTTCTGAACCCCGCAGTTCAGGCCGAGGATATTCGTCTGCTGAGCGGGTTGTACCGTGTGTCTGAGTCGGGGAGCTCCGCTTACCGGCCTACTTCGATATTCGTTAGTGCCGGCCGCTACGCAGATTTCATCATGGTGGCTTGGATCTTGGTCCTGGGTTTCAGTGGTTATCTTCTCCTGCGTCAGAAAAGAGGGCGACTTTTATCCTTTATGGCCCTCCCCGTAACGGCCGCGGGCGCCTTTATGACTGCCTCGAGAGGCTCGTTTATGTGGGCGATGATCAAGGCGCTAGGACCAGGGCAGCATTATCTGGGGCGCGCCATGGCGGCAAGGGGAAGCGCTACGGGTGTTCCGCTCTATCCAGCGACTTGCGATCGGTATGCACTCGGAATCGTTTTGATCTTCTATACCTATCCCGATGCTCTCCTGACGCGGCTCGCTATATATGAAGAGACGCTTTCGCCCTATAGTCCGACGAACGAACTGACACATCGAGGCTGGGTCTATCCGGTCCAGAACTTTCTGGGGCCTTCAACTATGAGCGCTGGCTTTACGGCTACGGCATCGGCACGACGTCGCTCGGCGGGCAATATGTGGCACGAATTTTCAATGTGAAGCCCGTGGGCGTGGGTGTCGAGAGTGGATTCGGAGCGCTGGTCCTCGAGATGGGGATCGGGGGTCTGATCCTCTGGATCGTTATGAGCGTGGCGATTCTGTTCGCCGCCTGGAAGGTGGTCAAAAAACTTAAGGGTTCACCGTGGTTTCCGCTGGGGTTCGTGATTTTTTGGTATGCGTTCGTGATGTTTTTCCCATCCACATTTGGGGGAATCGAAGCTTATGAAGATTTTCTTCTGAACGCCTACTTTTGGCTGCTGCTGGGGGTATTGTTCCGGTTGCCCAGCATCGGGCTCTCGGCGCAGTTTGCGGCCAACGCTGCTGCACCCGATCCTGCGCGCCGCTGGCGCTGGATACGCTGACTTGCGAATCGCGGTGGTTTCGCCGTTTGTGGACCGGCAGCACGGAACGGAGCGCGCGCTGGCGGAATTGCTGGAGCGGCTCGCGCGGGATTACGGCTGCGAGATACACCTCTATGCACAGCGAGTCGAAGACATTCCCGCAAGTGATCCGAGCGAGGCGCGACGGGCGGGTTTCGCGCAATCAGCCGGCATCTTCTGGCACAGGGTTCCGTCCCTTCCGGGTCCGCATGTGGTGCAATTTCTCGCCTGGATGTTTCTGAACGGTTTCCTGCGGTGGTGGCACACGGCATTTGGCCGGGCTTCATACGATCTCGTTCTGTCACCAGGAATCAATTGCCTCCGGCCGGATGTGGTGATCGTTCACGCGCTATTTCATCGATTGAAAGAGCTCGCGCTCGAAGAGAATACGGAGCCTGGCGCACAAGTGAGCTTTTTTAGAAGGGCCCACCGGCGAGTCTACTACGGGCTACTCGCCTCGCTGGAACGGCGGATTTATACCGATGCCAAGGTCATGCTTGCCGCGGTTTCAAACCGCATGGCTGGGCTGCTGAAGGAGTATTTCCAGCGCGAAGATGTTTGCGTCATCCCGAACGGCGTGGACGCGAAACATTTTTCCGTGGAGGCAAGACTCACGCGGCGCGAGGAATCCCGGCGGCGGCGAGGCTTTGGCGACGAGCATTTCGTTCTGCTGCTCATTGGAAACGATTGGCGCAACAAAGGCTTACTAACAGTTTTGGAAGCGATGGCAGCTCTTTCCGCCTTGCCGATAAGGTTGCTGGTGGTCGGAAATGACAACGCGGAATCTTTTACTGAGCAGGCGATGCGGCTCAGAGTGCAGGACGGCTGCCGATGGGAAGCCTCAGGTCCCGAGGTGCTCGATTTTTACGCCGCCGCGGACGTTTACGTCAGCCCCAGCCGCGAGGATTCTTTCGGGCTCCCTGTGGCGGAAGCCATGGCTTGCGGCTTGCCAGCAATTACGTCCGCATTTGCTGGCGTCGCTGATTACATTCGCGATAGCGTAGATGGCTTTATACTTCGTGATCCGCGCGATGCGCAAGCGCTGAGCCAGTTGTTGCAACGGCTTCAAGCCGATGCTGAGCTGCGACGCAAACTGGGCGAAGCGGCGGCCAAGACGGTTTTTGAGTGGAACTGGAGTCGCAGCGCGGCTGCGCTTTGGGAACTGCTCAAAAGTGCGGAGTCGCGCAGTCCGCGGCGTGTTTAGCGTCCACTCCCCGCGGGAGGCAGAGCTTTTGCTCTGGTGGAAACCGCTTTTCGCGTGGCTTCTAGGGTGAAAACGAGCGTTTCTTTCGGGATGCTGGTGACGAACGGACCGACCAGCCAACCGAGACCGGTGGGAATATCGCGGGTAAGGGAAGCTACTTCGCTTTGCACGTAAACACCGCCGTCGCGTTCTTCCATCCGCCACCAGGTTTCCATGCGCCAGAGGTAGCCGCCGTCATCGCCGGGTGGCTTTTCACGTTCGTCGCTCTTGCCGGGATTTTCGACTTCGGCGATGCGGACGGCCGAGCTGCGGCTGTGTGCGCGATCGGGGGCATCGCGAAAGTAATGGACGTCATGCTCGGTGTTGAGCACCACGGTGATCACCTTGCGGCGGCGGAAGCGCAGGAAGACGCGGAAATGGTCGCCGTCGCGCGACTCGATTCTCGAGCGCTCCACGTCCGGGGAGTAATACGTGGATTGATGATCGTAGTCCTGGAGAATGGCTAGCACATCGTCAAGCTTGGCTCCGTTTATGAAAATCGCGCCAACCCAATGATGAATCAATCCCCCGGGGCACGGGATGGCTTTGCCGCTATCGAGGGTATTCAGCTGGCGAATCTGCACTTCACCGCGTTTTAGGGCGGTGTAGGCCTCTGTCCGCTGGGCTTCGGGAAGCGAATCGATCCACAAGAGCGCGGAGCCGCGCTTGAACTCCGTTTCGTTACGTTCTTCGGTCAAATGCTCATAGCGGTCGAACGCAGCAACCGTATCGGCATGAAGTTTCGCGGGGGCCGGAGTTGCGGCAGGCATGGTTTGAGCGGAACTAGCGGAAGCTGCAAGCAGGGGCGGCAAAAGGAGCATCAAGGCAACGAGCCTGTCGGCCAATCGCTTGCAATGTCGGCCAAATCTTTCAGTCACTGTGCAACGCTCCCCGCAAGTCTATGATGGCGCAACTCTTGGAATGGAAGCCAGAAACAGAGGTTGTGGAGTGCACGAAGGCTGCCCTTGTTTATGAGGGGCTCAGGCCGAAGAACGTGGCGAAGTGCTGGGAAGCTACGCGGTTAGCGCCGGAGTCGATCGCAGGGGCCGGCTTAAGAATGGCGGGTTGGGTAGCTCGCACACGGCACCTTGCGGAGCCGCTGTCCCCGCGCGGCCCCCAACCCGTTCTTAGAAGACTACGCGTCGAATGTGAGTGGCTCAATGGGCCGCTAGAGCCACTCGGCGGAGTACCGTGGTCGTGGTACTAGAACAAAATCATGTCTTTCCCACGTATCACCTTCTATGCCTTTTATTTACAATACTTTAGAACCACATAAAGGGCATATAAAAGCACCCAAAAAGTACTAGTTGGGGCCGTTAACTCCGCTCAAGAATCCACCGAGATGGCCGGTAAGCCCGATGACAGCCACCGCCACCGTTTCCAGCCCTAGACGAAAGACCGGCAGCCTTTCCTGCAAATGTCGCCTTGCGCGCGCGTGAAGTCCCCAAGCAATCCAGATGAGGATCGCTGACGTCCAGCCCAGTATCAGATGCATCAGCAGAATGCCTTTGAGCTTTTGTCCTTCGAGCTGGAACCGCCAGGCGAGGATGCCTGTGGCGAGCACGGGCACTGCCGAAATCGCTGCACCCAACAAATTGTAATAGGCCGCGGCGGCGAGAGCCCGCCTCTTGCTGCTTTGCGCCAGGAAATCAAAGATTACGCCGCCGATAAACAGGGCGATGGGAAAGTGAATCAGCACGACGTGCTGCGCGTGTTTGGCAAGCAATGCGGCTCTGATGTCAAAGGGATTCAAGTTTCGTTCTCCGTTTATTCGCACTCACTGGACGGTAACTTTCCCGGTCATCTTTGGGTGAATCGAGCAGAAATACGGATACTCGCCGGGCTTGGTGAACGTGAAGGAAAACTTCTCATCTGTATCGAGCACCTTGGACTTGAACACTTTGTCCGTGCTCACGACGGTATGCGGAATGTCATCGCGATTGATCCAGGTGATCGTTGTTCCGACGGAAACCGTGATGGCCGCGGGACCAAACGAGAAATTGTCAATTTTCACTTCCGCCGTCGACGCAGGTTTTTCCTGGGCGCTGGCCGCAAAACTCTTGTGCTCTGCGACGATCCCGCTCAGGCACATCACTGCCGTTGCCACTAAACTTGCTGCGAACACACTTCTCCTCATGATTTTTCTCCCTCTCTTTTTGTTTTGAAAATCTACTTCCTGGTTTGTCGCGGCGCTCTGTTCGTGATCACGCCAACGACGAGTCCACCACGGCCAGCGCATGCTGGCCTTGTACGTAATTCACATCCGTAATGCCCAAGACGCTGCGCAGTTGCTCGGCAGGCACTTTCATGGGCCCCGGCGAAGGCGCCTCGCCTGGCTTGGGCTGCGGAAACGCGGTGGAGCAAGCTGTGTGAAACGTGACGTTTCCCTCGACCTTTTGCATGGTTTGATGAATGTGGCCGTTGAGCACCGTCACCGAACCAAATTTTTTCAAGTACACAAGCGCCTCGGCGCTGTCCTCGGTTCCCCATCCCCAATCCGGGTACACCGTCCAGAGCGGAATGTGCGCGAAGACAACGATCGGCGTGCTGGACTTCAGATGCTTGACGTCTTTTTCCAGCCATTCGAGTTGATCATGCCCCAGCGTCCCCAGCCCACCCGCCTTCAAATTCATGACATTGACCAATCCCACAAAGTGCACGCCCTTCTTATCGAAGCTGTACCAACCGCCGCCCTGCGCCTCTTTGCCAAAGCGCTCGAGATACTCCTTGCCATCGTCATTCAGAACATCATGCTCGCCGGGAACGTAAAAAATATCTTTCGCCGAGGCGCTTTTCAGAATCTGCTCGACGCCGTCGAATTCCTCCGGTTTCGAGAGATGGCTGATATCGCCTGTATGCAGCAGAAATTCCGGCGGCGTCGAAAGCGCGTTGATCTTGTCGACAGCAGCTTTCAAGGTGGCCGCCACGTCCTGGTTGGCCGGCTTATTGAAACCCATGTGGCTGTCGCTAATCTGCACGAAGCTCAACTCGCCTTTCATCTCTCCGGGGTTCATCTGCGCAATGCGGCTCATGCTGAACGACTTGAGCACACCGCCCTGCATCACGCAGAACGCTCCCGTTCCCGCCCACGCCATGCACTTCAAAAATCCGCGGCGATCGATTCCATCATGATTGTGATCGTGCAAGATTTCGTCTTTCGTGTTGCCGGCCATTTCTCCTCCGTGTACACGTCTCCTCAATGCGTACAGTGCACGCATTCCCCGCCACTGCGTTTATTTGGCAGGAGCGGCGCGGGTAAGAGAGAGCCAGTATCCCGCGCCGCCATGGGACGTGTTTCATTTGTGCAGACTGTGAATGGCCGCGCCTTATTCCATTTCTCCGCGCTCACCGCGTCATAATTAATTCGTCATAAGAATTAGATAATTGGGAATAAAATCGACTCCCAGGTGGTTCTCGTCTATGAGTTCTACGGGCCAGGGGAAGGGTTGGGACGTGTTGGATTCGCAGGACCGGGCTCGCTTCGAGCAGCTCGTGTTGCCACATCTAGATGCCGCTTTCAATCTTTCGCGTTGGCTGCTGCGAAGCCGTTCCGATGCGGAAGACGTCGCGCAGGAAGCGCTGCTGCGGGCGTTCCGATTTTTCCGCGGTTTCAATGGAGGCGACGCCCGGGCGTGGCTCCTGCAGATCGTCCGCAATACGTGTTATACGTGGCTGGAGAAGAACCGCCAAGTGGAGCTCATGACGGAATTCGACGAAGACCTGCATCAGCAATCTTCCGCGACGCCGGAAACGCTGGCCATCGCCGGCGACAATCGAGAGCGGCTCGCCCGCGCTCTTGAAACGCTACCCGTGCGCTTCCGCGAAGTGATTATTTTGCGTGAGCTGGAAGGCTGTTCTTACAAGGAGATTGCCGCCATTACCAGCGTACCCATTGGCACTGTGATGTCCGCGCTAGCCCGCGCCCGCCAGCGCTTACAGCGCGCTCTGACGCAACCTGCTCAGCAGGAGACGCCTCATGAGCTGTGATTTCTCGGGCACGCTGCTCCACGCCTATCTTGACGGCGAACTCGACGCCATGCGCGCCGCTGAATTTGAGCGCCATCTCGAGACTTGCCGTGACTGCACGGCAACTCTTGGCGCCGCGGAATCGTTGCGCTCTTCTCTCCAGCGCGCACAGCTTTATGAAACGTCTCCCATCGAGTTGCGTAACGAGTTGCGCAAAAAATTCCGCTCGGAGCTCAAGGGTTCCTCAACTGGGGCGAATGGCTCGACGATCACCGCTTGGCGCTGGCTTGCCGTAGCCGCTTCCCTGCTCCTGATAACCGGCGTGGCCTGGTTCGCTGTTCCGCACTTCCGCTCAGAGGCTCCGCAGTCTTCGGTTACATCCACGGAAATCATTGACGCGCACATTCGCTCGCTGCAAGCTGGGCATCTCACCGACGTTGCTTCCACGGACCAGCACACCGTCAAGCCCTGGTTCGACGGTAAACTCGATTTCATTCCTCCCGTTCACGATTTCATGGACGAAGGCTTCCCGTTGATCGGCGGCCGCCTGGATGTGCTTGGCGAACGCAACGTCGCCGCGCTGGTCTACGGACGCCGCAAGCATTTCGTCAACGTCTTCGTCTGGCCTACCAAGGAACCAGACACGCCGATTCATCCGCCGGGCTCGCGCCAGGGCTATCAGTGGGTTCACTGGCGGCATAAGGGAATGGAATTTTGCGCGGTCTCCGATGTGTCCGCTCCCGATTTGCATGAACTTGCTCAGCTCATCATCCAATCGGAGAGCCCTTCTGTGTCGTTACTAAAGTGATGGCAGGCGGGTATCGCCTTCTAGGAATCTATTGCTTCGGTTTGGTGCTTGAAACAGGCTTCGGCATTTCTTTCGCGTAAATCAGCCGCAGCTCAATGGACTTCGCTTGCCCTTTGCGCAGTGAGATGTTCTTCTCCCATTCCGAAAAAATACCTTTTGCCGAGGCGCGAATGTCGTAGTTGTCTGACCTGAGCTGCGCGATTGTGAACCGCCCGTGCGCATCCGTGTGTACGGCATGCGGCGCGCTTCCGTCAGACGATTGATAGGACACGCTAGCGTGGGGCACAGGTTTGTCGTCAGGTCCGATCACCACGCCGCTGAGAATGGCCGATCCTCTTGTCTGCGGCGCCGCCAGAACGCCGCGTGCCGCCACGAAAACCAGCAAAAATGCCGCAAAAAAGATGAACGCACGTTTCATACTCTCCGCCTCCTGCCTCGAGTGAGCCCTGGTTCCAAGTCACTCAACACACGCCGAGCCTACTAACCTGATTTCCTAAATTCAGTGTAGCCCCAGGCGTTTCCTGCCTGGACGGAGTTTCCTTCGTTGTGACGCACGGCGTACCTGCCTTCAGGGACAGGTCATTTGGAGCGGGTAGCTTCGTAAACGCGCGTGTGCGACTCCAGCATGCGGCGAAACTCGCAAAACTCGAGCGCCCGCTGCCGTGCGGCTATCGCTAGCCGAGCGGCGAGTGCTGGGTCGTCCAGAATCCGAGCCAGTTCTCGTGCCAGCGCTTCCGCATCTCCCGTGCGAAACGTAAGGCCCGCAGCACCAAGGACCTCCACGAAGGCCCCAAGATCGGAAGTAATCACCGGCAGACCTCGCAACATATTTTCGGCCACAACCAATCCAAACACTTCGCCGCCGAGGGATGGGACGACGACGACGGAAGCTTCCGCGAAGGCCCCGTCAAGTTGCTGTTCCTCGAGTCGTCCAGCAAATCGAACATGCCCGGCAAGCGGTGCGCTCTCTGCCGCCTGCTCGAGCGATGCGCGCTCCGGCCCATCGCCGATGATAAGCAGCTCACACTCTCGACCCTGCACGAACAGGATGCGCGCCGCATCCAACAAAATGCCAACGCCCTTTGTAGTGACCAACCGGCCTTGAAACACGATCACCGGAGGATGCGACGCCGATGCGGCATACGCGACCGGCGCGCTCACAAATTCCAAGCCGTGGGGAATCGCGGCAACTCGCGGAAGTTGCACGAGACCCTCGAGCCATGCCGTCGGAGTGATGTTGCTCGCCACTCGCCTGCACAAAAAACGCCGCAGAAAAGTCAGCAGCCAGAGTTTGCGCGAGGCAAACCAGCCTTGGCCGGAATTGCAGCGCAGGCATTCGCCGTGCCGGCCCGCCATAAAATGCCCCGGACACGGCGTTCCGGCAGGCTCGATCAGAAGTTGTCCGTTGGGACAAATCGTTTGAAAACCATGATGCTCGACGACGACCGGCTTGCGAGCGAGCAGCCCGAGAAGCATCGGCGCCAAGGCGGGCCCCGCCACATGAACGACATCGGAAGCCCGTATCAAATCCCACAGCTGAATGAGATTCGGCAGACGAACGACGCGAAAGGGAAGCGGGCGATCGTCGAACTTCTCCGCGCGAGTGCGCGTCGCAAGCGTTATCTCGAATTCCGGATCACCGCTCGGTGTCCGAAGGCCCGCAAGGCCGCGAGCTAGAGACAAGACAAGCGTTTCAACGCCACCGATGCTCGGCGCAAAGAAATGAGAATAGATGAGCAGCTTCATTCGTGGAGTTTTTGCGAAGCAGAAGGAGACGTGTGGGCGACCTGGGAATTCGAAATCGTGCCACCAGCCCGCCGGCCTCTTCTCGCTACGCCAATTTCGATGGCTTCAAAGGTAGCCGCGATGTTTCTCTCCGGCGACCACGTACGAATGTGCGCGAGCGCCGCTCTCCTCAGCGAGGCGAGATGCCCACGGTCAGCGAGCGCATCCTTCAGAAGTTCCGCGAGCGCAGCAACATCACCCGTGCGATATACAAATTCTTTCCGCACCGGCGCGACGAGATCGCGCGCCGCTCCAACATGATCGCTCGCCGCCACGGGACATCCGCAGCACATCGCTTCGTTCACGACCACGGCAAACGGTTCGTACTCCGAGGGAAGAACCATCAGATCGGCGGAAGTATACACGGCCGGAAGCTGCGACTGATTGACGAAGCCAAGAAAGCGAACTCGCTCCGCGATGGCCAGAGCGCGTGCCTCAGACTCAAGCTCCGCGCGCAGCGGTCCCTCGCCCGCAATCACCAGGACCGCGTTCGAAACTTTCGCTTCGACAAAGGCGCGAAGCAGATCGCCCGGCCGCTTCCACGGCTGTAGCTTCGCGCAAAACAGAACCACGGCATCCGCATCCGAAGCTCCCCAGCTGGCACGCACAGCGGCGCGGTCCACCCGAGCTGATTCATTCATCCACCAATCGTTGTCCACGCTGTAAGGTGTTAGCGTGACTCGTTCGGCAGGCAAACCGAGAGAGAGCATGAGATCGCGCGCGCCCGAGGACGGAACGATAACCTGATCGGCCAAACGAAAAAGCCGTGGCCACAGCAGCTTTTTTACCGTGGTCTTCCACTTGCGGCCGTCGCGAGGAGACAGCGTGTTTGTGTCCGTGCCAAAAAGAAATGCTGAGTTCGAGGACTTCGCCGCCCGCAACGCAATCCAAAACGTGGCTCGCACATATCCCACGAAGCAAAGCACGGCGTCGTAATTGCCCTCGCGAATCAGCTTTGCCAGCCCGGGATTTCGCAGCCCGAAGAAGGATTCCTCACCCGTTCCGCGATTAGGCACATGCGACCACGAGTAACCCTCCAGCAACGGCACATCCCACTGCACCGTAGCGCCAAACTCCGGATCGTGCCCGGCCTCCGCTCCGCGCAAACTGCAATACGCCACGTGTAAATCGAACCCAGGATGGGCCGCCATCCTCCGAAAAATCGGCGCCATATATTGGACAGGATGCCCAGAGACAGCCAGGACGCGGTAGCGGCGATCAGGCATGGCAGGACCGTTCGATTTGCCCGTGGGATTCGCCGAAAATAGAGAGGTGTAGCAAGCGCAAACAGGTGCCCCGGCAGCGAGTATACCCGGTTTCCCGTACGCGAAGGCTGTGCTAAACTGGCCCAGTTCCGCAGGGGTTTGCGGTTTACCCTAAGTCTCCGCACAGTTAAGCCCCGCCTTGCGGGGTAGCGTCGCCCAACCGCCAGTCACTTGGCGCGCGGCCGCACGAAATTTCACTCGACGTGAATCCCGCCAGGCCGGGAGCACGCAAAAAAAGAGGATCAGTTATGTCTGGGCACTCAAAATGGGCCACCATTAAGCACAAGAAGGGCGCGACTGACGCCAAACGTGGCCGCGTGTTCACCCGCATCATTCGCGAAATCACCATCGCGGCGCGCATCGGCGGGGGTGAACCGAATTCCAATCCGCGCCTCCGAACGGCGATCCTCGCTGCCAAGGGCGCGAACATGCCCAACGAGAACGTCGAGCGCGCGATCTTGCGCGGCACCGGACAGCTCGAAGGCGAACAGTATGAAGAAGTCACCTTCGAAGGCTACGGCCCGGGCGGCGTTGGCATTATCATCGAAGCCGTCACCACCAATCGCAACCGCATCGTCGGCGAATTCCGCCACGTGATGAGCAAGAATGGCGGCAACCTCGCGGAAAACGGCGCTGTCGGCTGGATGTTCAGCCGCAAGGGCGAAATCGTAATCCCTAAGGAAGCCGCCACCGAAGATAAATTGTTGGATCTCGTTCTCGAAGCAGGCGCGGAAGATTTGAAGGATGATGGCTCCGGCTGGTACATCGTGACCCCGCCGGACGCACTCGAAAAAGTGAAGGAAGCACTGGCCAAGGCAGGCATCACGCCCACCACCGCTGAAATCAGCATGGTCCCGCAGAACTACATCAAGCTTACCGGCCAGCAGGCGACGCAGATGGTGCGTCTCGTCGAAGCGCTCGAAGAGCACGACGACGTGCAACACGTCTACGCGAACTTCGACATCGATGAGTCGGAAATTCAGGAAGCGGTGGGAGCGAATTAGTCCGATCAAAGAAGAGACAGACAGGAAAGTCTGTCCCACTTTTAACGGCCATTCCGCCATGTGCGAATGGCCGTTTTTATTTGGCAGGAAACTCCTGGACAAAGCTCTGGCAGCTACGCTTCGAACGCCGTAGACTTAGGTCGATGAAATCTGCAAGCCCAGCATCGAGTCCCGCCTCCGCTAATATATGTTTCCGCGTACTCGGCGTAGACCCGGCATCCGCGGGCCCCACCGGCTATGGAATCATCGAGAGCGACGGCTGTCGCTGCCGTCTGCTGCATTACGGTGCATTGAAAGTCGCGTCCAAGCGGCAGAAAGAGTGCCTCGGCGCCGTCCTCGAGGACGTCCACTCCTTGCTTTGCCGGCTGATCGACGAATTTTCACCCCATGTCCTCGCCGTGGAGTCGGTTTTCACCGCATTGAATATGCGAACCGCCCTGCGTCTTGCCGAGGTGCGCGGCGTGGTTCTGCTGGCCGCCGCTCAGCGCGGCGTTGCGGTCCACAGCTATTCACCACGCGAAGTAAAAGCCTCTGTGGCTGGTTACGGCCAGGCAGACAAAAAGCAAATGCAACTGATGGTGCGCGCTCTCTTGCAAATGGACGAAACACCGGAGCCTTCGGACGCTGCCGATGCGCTCGCCGTGGCGCTCTGCCATCTACAGGCCGAGCAAGCTCGCCAGCGCTTTGGAATTCCGGACACGCCTGCTCGTACCAAGCTGGGCGCACTCTCCCGCGCGGCACGAGCTCCCATCCCCCGCAGCGGCGCAACGCACAACATGCGCCGTGCATCGTAAAGAGAGATGAAGACTTTCCTTCTTCGCTTCGTTCTATTGGCTTCGCTAGCGAGCGTTCTCTTCGGTTCGCCCGCGGCCGCAGCTCCGTCCACAACTGCGGCGGCTCCTGCACCGGCGCACGCCAAACTCTCCTATCGCCGCATCTTCAAATCAAGCTCGCCGGAATTCATCGAGATCATCGTCCACGACGATTCCGATGCCGCCACCTTCGAAATCCGCCAGCTCGATGAAGACCCGGGCGCCGCGCCATTCGAAGTAAGCGCTTCCTTGCGCGAGAAAATGTTCGACCTCGCCGCCCAGCTAAAGAATTTTCAGGGACAGGATCAGTATCTGGATGTTCACCGCAGAATCGCCAATTTAGGCGAAAAAACCTTTCGCTGGGAAAAAGGCGCAGAGAGTCACGAAACAAAATTCAACTACACGCTGAATTCAGCCGCCACTCAGTTGATGCAAATCTTCGAAGGACTGGCTCGCCAGCAGGAACTTGTCACGCTGCTCGAGCGCCGCATGAAGTACGACCGTCTCGGAATTAACGACGCTCTCTTGCAATTCGAAACCGACCTGAACCACAAGCTACTGCCCGAACCGCAGCGCGCCTTGGCCACTCTGGATCAAATCGCCAGCGATTCTCGCTTCGTCGAAATTGGCCGTCAAAGAGCCCGCGCCCTCGCTGAACGTATCCGGCACCCCAGTTAATCGTCCAACGCTAGCCCGCCAGGTTCCACTGTCGCGGCTTGCGCGCGCCGCTTAGCTCTTTCGACTCCGCAAGCAATTTCAGCGGCAGTAGCGCCGTCTTCCCGTAGTGCTCGCCTTCCAAAATGCGCGCATGGCAGCGCGCATGCGCCTGTTCAACTTCGATCACTCGCACCGGCGTTTCCGCAGGCAGCATGATCAGCCTTTGTGAAGCGATTAGGAGCGACAAGCCCACATCGTCATTCGCTGCATCGAGCCTTTTTCTCTCCGCAGCCGCTGCTTCATCAGTCGCCACCACCGCGAACGGATGTCCAGCCTCGCAACAAACTTTCGCCACTCGCCCCACCCACGGCGACGCAGCCGCATTTTTCGCGGCACCGGCTGCGGGGACGACAACGGATGACTCCGCCACCGTGGAATTCGCCGTCGCCGGCTTCTTCACGCTAACCAGAAATCTGTATCCCCGCTTCGGTAGCGTCTCCACGAATCGCGGCTTTTTCTTGTCGTCCCCCAATGCCTGCCGCAGCTTCTTAATCGCTGTATTCAAACTGTGATCGAAATCCACAAACGTATCCGCGGGCCACAGCCTCTTCTGCATCTCCTCGCGCGTTACCATTTCTCCAGGCTGCTCCAGAAGCATCGCAAGCACCTGAAAAGGCTGGACTTGCAGTTTGATTTTGCGCCCCGCCTTGTACAATTCCTGCGCGCGCAAATCCACCTCAAACCCTTCAAATCGCACCGTATTCGTGGAACGGGCAGGCGTCGGCATCTCGATCTTTCGCTTTGACCCCGAAACTATACCATTCCTTTTGTGATTCGCGACCCCTCTGTCCACACGTAACCCTTCTATTTTCGCGCACTTACTTGTTCACCTTTCGTCGCCTTACAGTTCACGCGCCGTGCATTGTCATCTGCCGGGGAACACGCGATAGTGCGCACCATGTTGAGGCGCTGACACGGTACACGAACCAAGCGCAAAGCAGTTCAGCTTGGACGCCGCCAGCGAATTAAGAAAGAGAAGGAGTGTCCCATGAGAATACGAGCTTTGGTTATGGCAAGTGTTATGGCGTTGACGGCCATGGCGTCCACGCGGGTCGCCCAGGCCCAGGATCCCATCGTTGTCAAAATCCCCTTTGACTTCGTGGCCGACGGCAAAACTCTTCCTGCCGGTGAGTATTCCGTCAAAACCTCCGGCCCAGAGCGGACACTCCTTCTTATTGACCGCCAGGATCCCTCCGCCTCTATCTTTGCAGGCACCAACGCCATTATCGCCAGCGAACCCAAGTCCGAATCCAAGCTGGTTTTCAACCGCTACGGCGACCGCTATTTCCTCTCGCAAGTCTGGACCGCCGGAAACTCCTGTGGACGGCTGCTGCTGATGTCCGACCGCGAAAAGGAAGTCGCCCAGACCACCAAGTTTGAGACTCAGAGCCAAGTCACTCTGGTCGCAGGCCTCCTCCATAACACCCGCTGACCCCACTCCCCGCTTCTTTCCCTCCACCACCCCCCGGGAATCCGGATCCCCACTCCGGATTCCCGGACCCTCTTTTATGCGCACTTTTTAGCACTCTTCCCCACTGCAGCCGGTTTGACTCCAATGGCGGTTCCTAAATTTGGCCTTTGACCCATGGCTCCCCCTGCCCGATACTTAACCCGTTCCCCGCACGTATACTTAGGCAAGACCCCCATGGCTCAGGCGACCACAATGAACTTTAAGGAGGCTGTGGCTATTGCCACAAGCAGCCTCTGGGCCCACAAGTTGCGCAGCGTCCTGACTCTCATTGGCGTGGTCATTGGCGTAGCTGCCGTCATCGCCGTGGTCAGCCTGATCAACGGCGCCAACCAGTACGTTGCGACCAGGGTGTTCCGCCTCGGCGCCGATGTCTTCGGCGTCGCCAAAACTCCCTCGATCGTCACCAATGTAGACGACTACCTCGAATTTCAAAAGCGCAAGCGCATCACCTACGACGACTACCTCTCCGTCCGCGAACTCTGCAAATCCTGCAAAGAAATTGGCGCCTCTCTCGGCGGCCGCCTCGAAGTCAAGAGTGGCCTCAACTCCCTGAAAGACACCAACCTCCGCGCCTGGACTCCGCAAATGCCCGTGCTCTACGACGTTGATCTTGTCGCCGGCCGTCACATCACCGAAACCGATCTCCAGCAAGCCGCGCCCGTCTGCGTTATCGGCAACGACATCGTCGAAAATCTCCTCCCCGGCGTCGACCCCATCGGCAAAGAAGTTCGCTGGCGCAATATCCCCTGTCAGGTCATCGGCGTCGGCAAAAAAGAAGGCTCCGCGCTTGGCACTTCACTCGACAACTGGATCATCCTGCCGCTCACCACGTATAAAAAAGAGTACGGCACGCAGGATGACTCACTCCGTATCACCGCCCGCGCTGGTTCAGCCACTACCATCCAGGAAACCGTCGATGAGGTCCGCCAGATCATGCGCGGCCGCCGGCATCTCTCCTACGGCAAAAAAGATGACTTCGCCATCGAAACCAGCGACTCCTTCCTCTCTCTTTGGAAGGACATCAGCGGCAGCTTCTTCTTTGTCACCATCGCCATCGCTTCCATCTCTCTGCTCGTCGGCGGCATCGTCATCATGAACATCATGCTGGTCTCCGTCACCGAACGCACCCGTGAAATCGGCCTCCGCAAGGCTCTCGGCGCGCGCAGCGGAGACATCCTCCGCCAATTTCTGATTGAATCCTCCACCATCTCTCTCTTTGGCGGTATCTTAGGCGTACTCTGCGGTGTTCTACTCGCGCAGCTCGTGTCCATCGTCTCGCCGCTGCCAAGCGCCGTACAACTCTGGTCTGTCGTCGGCGGCCTGATCGTGGCGCTAAGCGTCGGCTTATTTTTCGGAACCTATCCCGCGTCGAAAGCCGCGCGCCTCGACCCGGTTGTCGCATTACGCTCGGAATGATAGAAAAGATTCAATCGAAATCCAGCCAGGCTGGAACGCAGGGCATTTGAAATAAAAACAATGGCAACGCTAGGCAAAGCGCTACCGCAAACGCAAACTACAGTGCTCCCCGTGCGCCTGCTCGCCGGCCGGCAGACTGCGCTCAAATTCCGCGACGAAGTCCTACTCGCTCTCGACACATTGCGCAAAAACTCCTTGCGCTCCGCTCTCACCATCCTCGGCATCGTTATCGGCATCACCACGGTCATCACCGTCACCGCCGTCATCAACGGCCTCAACGACAACGTTCTCGGCGGCATCCGCGAGCTCGGCTCCGACACCATCATCGCCTACCGCTTCCCCTGGGCTTCGCTCTCCCGCCCGCCCAGCGACTGGTTCACCCGCAAGGAGTTGCAACCCGAATGGGCCGAAGACATCGCCAAGCTTCCGCACATCAAAGCCGCCTCTGCCTCCATGCGCATTTTTCAACCGCAATTCGGCTCTGGCACCGAAGACGTCCGCCGCGGCGCCTACCGCGCCAAAAGCGTCATCCTGCAAGGCAATCAACCATCCATCGGCGAAATCTTCGATCTGAAAATCGAGCAAGGCCGCTTCTTCAACGAGACCGATGCTGAGCATCGCGCCCCCGTCGTCCTTCTCGGCTACGACACCGTTCGCACCCTCTTTCCCGAATCCCCTAGCGCCGCCATCGGCCAGGAAGTCACCATCGACGGCCAGCTCTTCACCGTCATCGGCACTCTCCAAAAACAGCGCCAAGGCATCTCCGGCGGCTCCAACCCAGAAGACAATTCCGCCTACATGCCCGTCACTACGCTCCGCAAGCTTTACCCCAACCAAAAAGACTACGTCATCTTCGCCAAAGCCAGCGATCCCAACAACGTCACCGAATCCGTCGACGAAATGCGCGAACTCCTCCGCCGCAAGCGCCGCCTCCCCAATGACAAGCCCGACGACTTTGCTATCTTCACTCCCGACTATTTTCTCGAGTTGTGGCAAAAGATCAGCGGCCTGATTTTCATCTTGATGTTCGCGGTAGCTTCGGTAGGCCTCATCGTGGGCGGCATTGGCGTAATGAACATCATGCTGGTCTCCGTTACCGAACGCACCCGCGAAATCGGTGTCCGCAAAGCCATCGGCGCCAAGCGCAACAACATCCTCGTCCAATTCCTCATCGAAGCCGTCACCCTCAGCGCCATCGGCGGCGTCATCGGCGTCTCCTTCGGCTCCGGCATCACCCTCCTCCTCAAATACGCCGCCCGCTTCCCAGCCTCTCTCTCCGTCTTCTGGATCGTCACCGCTCTGGTCCTCTGCGCCCTCATCGGCATCGTCTTCGGCGTCTACCCCGCCTGGAAAGCCGCCCGCCTCGACCCCGTCGAAGCCCTCCGCTATGAGTAGCACAGACACTCCTGTCTGTGCGGTTTTTGCAGCCAAGCCACGCATCCGTGCACACGCGCATCTCTCTCAAAACCCGGTGCTCCCTCGAAATTAATTCACATCATTCCTAACTTGAAACCCCGCCCCTCTTCGGGTAATGGTTGTATGCCACACGATTGGCTGTTGTTTGCTCGAACCGACTCCATGCGAAATCTACTCCAATCCCTCCGTTACGCCCTTCGCACACTGGCTAAATCTCCCGTCTTTACAGCCGTCGCCATTCTCTCTCTCGCCCTCGGCATCGGCGCCAACACCGCCATCTTCACCCTGATCAACGCCCTCCTCCTCCGTGACCTCCCCGTCCAGCATCCTGAGCAACTCGTCCAGCTCAGAGCCACTCGTCCCGACGCCAAAGTCCCCTTTTCTTACCCGATGCTTCGCGAAGTCGAACGCCACCAGCGCGTCTTCACCGGCCTCGTCGGCTGGGGCGGCGGTGGCATGTGGAACGTGGAAGCCAACGGCACTCTTTCCCGCGACTCTCTCACTAGCGTCACCGGCAACTGCTACTCCGAGCTCGGCGTGACTCCTCTACTCGGCCGTCTCTTCACTCCTGCTGACTCCGACCCCTCCAGCGGCGTATCCAACCAGGTCGTCGTCCTTGGCTACGCTTTCTGGCAGCGCCGGTTCGCCGGCTCCCTCGACGTCGTCGGCAAGCAAATCCGCATCGAAGGCCACCCCTTCACCATTGTCGGCGTCACTCGAAAATGGTTCACCGGCATGAACGCCGGCCAGCCCCCCGACCTCACCATCCCCATCACCGCTTTCCCCCTGCTTGCCGAAGACAACCAATTCAACATCGAAAGCCGCTCTCTTCTCTGGCTCTTCGTCACCGCCCGCCTTAAATCGGGCGTCACCATCCCGCAAGCTCACTCGCAACTCGAATCCTTCTGGCCCGACGTGCTCCGCGCCACCGCCTCCACGCAAGATCCCGGCCCGCGTCGCGACCGCTTTCTCTCCATGGGCATCGAAATCACTCCCGCCGCAAAGGGCTTCGCCACCAGCTTCCGCTTTGAATTTGCCCCACCGCTCTACGTCCTCGCCGCCATCGTTGCGTTGATCCTGCTCGTCGCCTGCGTCAATCTCGCCAACCTCATGCTCGCCCGCGCCGCCGCCCGCAGCCACGAAATGAGCGTGCGCGTCGCCATCGGCGCCAGCCGCTGGTCCCTCGCCCAGCAAGTCTTCACCGAAAGCCTAGTCCTCTCTCTTTCCGGTGCGCTTCTCGGGCTCGCCTTTGCCAACTGGGGCAGCCATCTCCTCGTATTCCTCATGACGGAGCAGAGTCCCGTTCCCGTGTCCTTCGACCTCAGTCCCGACCCGCTTGTTCTTTCTCTTACCATCGCCGTTGCGGTGTTCACCGCAGTTCTCTTCGCCCTCGCCCCCGCCTGGCGCGCCTCTCGCCAGGATCCCGCCGCCGTTCTCCAGCAAGGCGCACGCGCCTTGAGCGGCGGCACTGGCAGGCTGAGCCGTGTTCTTATCGTCACCCAGGTTGCTCTCTCCATGGTTCTGCTCCTCGGCGCCGGACTTCTCGTCAGCAGCTTTGAGAAACTCCGCACTCTCGACCTCGGTTTTCAAAAGGAGAGCGTCCTCCAGATCGCTCTCTATCCTCGCCCCGGCGGCTATCAAAATCTCGATTTGAAGACCTACCACCAGCAGCTCCTCGAAGGCGTCTCCGCCATCCCAGGCGTCCGCTCCGTCGGCTTCTCGGACCTCTCCATCCCCAGCCCCGAGGCCTGGCACGACTTCGTTTCCCAAGCCTCGGCGGACCAGTCCACCGCCGCCCACATCTTCGCCAACGCTGCCGAGGTTTCTCCCGGCTTTTTTCAAACTCTCGCCATCCCGCTGCTTCGCGGGCGCGCTTTCAACGACCTTGACGACGAGCACCATCCCCGTGTCGCCATCCTCAGCGCCGCCCTCGCCAGCCGCCTGTTTCCAAACAGCGATGCCCTCGGCAAATCCATCCGCTTCGGCGTCATGCCCGACTATCAAAGTCTCCAAATCGTCGCCATCGCTGCCGACGCCCGCCTCATCAACCTTCGTGACCCATCCCCGCCGATTCTTTACGTTTCTAGCCTTCAATACCCTCACCAATGGGGCTATCTCCTCGTCCGCACCGCGGAGTCTCCGGACGCCGTCGCCAAACCCATCGCCCAGCACGTTGATTCGCTCGGCCGCGAATACGCCCTCACCACGCAAACCATCACCGAAGTCGTCAGCAGCCAGCTCACCGAAGAGCGCGTCACTGCCTTGCTCTCCGGCTTCTTCGCCGCACTCGCACTTCTTCTCGCTTCTATCGGTTTGTATGGATTAATGTCCTACGCCGTCACTCGCCGCACTCGTGAACTCGGCATTCGCGTCGCTATCGGCGCGCAACGCCAGGATATTCTGTGGATTGTCCTGCGTGAAACTCTTGCTCTGGCCCTGATCGGCCTCGCTGTCGGCATTCCCGCGGCCATTGCCGCCTGCCGCCTCATCTCCAGCATGCTCTTCGGCCTCTCTCCAAGCGATCTGCCCACTATCGCTGTCGTATCCTTGCTCCTACTCCTCGTCGCGCTCTTCGCCGGTTACATCCCCGCCCGCCGCGCCTCCTCCATCGATCCCCTCATCGCCCTCCGCACAGAGTAATAAGCAACCTCACAATCCTACGAAAAACGGAGACGGATATCTGTCCACATCGATACATGTTCGCATTTTGTTTGGGCGGGAAGGGCAAGCCGATATCCGCGCGTTGTGGAGTGGCTTCTGCCGCCATAACACCACGATCCGAATTTGGGCCAGCCCGTGGATCGGGATGATGCGCTCCCTCTGAAGTCGGTTCCGGGTGTCGCGAACTGGCGAGACGGGTGTACTATGACGCCGTTTTCGAAACCAAAAAGGAAATCCCGATTTAGCCATGAACAAACGCACCTTCCTAAAACTCTCGTCCGCCACCATCGCCAGTTCCACCATCTCTCGCCTCTCCGCCTGGGCCACTCCTGACAAACTCACCAACTGGGCCGGCAACCTCGAATACAGCACAGAAACTCTCTACGTCGCTAAATCCCAGCAGCAAATCCAGGACTTCGTCAAAAAACAACCCAAACTAAAAGTCCTCGGCTCTCGCCACTGCTTCAACAACATCGCCGACAGCAAAGATGCTTTCCTCTCCCTCAAGCCGCTCGACGAAATCGTCTCTCTCGATCCCAAGGCCCGCACCGTCACCGTCGACGCCGGCATCACCTACGGTCAACTCGCCCCGCTCCTAGACGCCAAAGGCTTCGCGCTCCACAATCTCGCCTCGCTCCCGCACATTTCCGTCGCTGGTGCCTGCACCACCGCCACCCACGGCTCCGGCGAAAAAAACGGAAACCTCGCCACCGCCGTCTCCGCGCTCGAAATCATCACCGCTTCCGGCGACGTCGTGAAACTCTCGCGCCGAGAAGACGCCAATTTTTTCCAGGGCGCGGTAGTCGGCCTCGGCGCGCTCGGCGTCATCACAAAAATTACCCTCGACATCCAGCCCACCTACCAGATGCGCCAGTTCGTCTACGAAAATCTTTCCTTCACCGCCATGAAAGACCACTTCGACGCCATCCAGGCCAGTGCCTACAGCGTCAGTCTCTTCACCGACTGGCAAAACCACAATTTCAGCGAAGTCTGGCTCAAATCCCGCACCGAAAAAGGCCATGCCTTCAACGCCAAGCCCGAATTCTTCGGCGCAAAACTCGCCACAAAAAATCTTCACCCCATCGCCGCACTCTCCGCCGAAAACTGCACGCAACAAATGGGCATCCTCGGTCCCTGGTACGAGCGCCTCCCCCATTTCCGTATGGGCTTCACCCCCAGCGCCGGCAAAGAACTGCAATCCGAATACTTCGTCCCGCGCCGCCACGCCGTCGAAGCCATCCTCGCCGTCGAACGCCTCCGCGACCAGATCACTCCGCATCTCCTCATCACCGAAATCCGCGCCATTGCCGCCGACGATCTCTGGATGAGCCCCTGCTACCAGCAACCCTGCGTCACCATCCACTTCACGTGGAAGCAAGACTGGCCCGCCGTCAGCCAACTCCTCCCCGTCATCGAAAGAGAACTAGCCCCCTTCGGCGCCCGCCCGCACTGGGGCAAACTCTTCACTATGTCCCCCCAGCAACTCCACGCCAGCTACCCCAAACTTCCCCAATTCCTTGCCCTAACCAAAAAATTCGACCCCAACGGAAAGTTCCGCAACGACTTCCTGAACACCAATATCTTCAGTTAGCGACCACGGTATGTACGTATCTCGGTCGGCAGGCATTTGCAATTCGGTTGGAAATGGCGGCTAGGCCAAGGCAACGTTTATTCTTTGGCCGGACGAACTACACTTATATTCTTCGAAATCGGCAGTTTCGACGGATTCACTTCATAATTCTTCGGAATTTCAAACAACGCCGGATCGGGCTCTTCTCTCTTGATCGCCAGCAACTCCCACTTCCCTTCGATTCCAGCCCGCAGATCCTTATCAATCCTCACCATTTGTACGGCCAACTCGTCCGAGACCCAAATCTCGTACTCACGAATCGGCTTGCCGCTCCACTCCCCGTCGACTTCTGTGCCCAGGGTCGTTGTCTTCATTCCAATCGCTGCGACGCCCTGAATCTCTCGGTTCCCCAGCAGCTCGAAGATCATATTCGGCGGAATTTTCACGCCAGGCCCAAATATATATGGAGCAGAGTACGCATGTTTCACGCGGTTTGCCGGTGTCGCATCGCTCGATTCTTTGACGGTCGCTATTCGCACTCCTGGTCGAATCTGAACCGTCCTTCCCGTTGCGCAATCAAAGATGTCGATCAGCGTCCCATACTCTTCCCGCGTCACGGTGAACGGCTGCCCTTCTGGAGTCTCCAGCGTCACCGTTTTGCGATCGTCCGGCGGCTTTGCAACGCCGTGCTTCACGGTTCTCTGGATACCCGGGGTGGGGGGCCTCCCAGGGGGCCTCCCACCCTGATTTGCGTTGCTTCACCCCTCCTATCGTCGCCCAACGCCGAAAGCAGACACGCCTTGTCAGCTTTCCCCTTCCTGCATAAACTCCTCCCGCATGCGGCAGTACCCGGCTCGTATTCCATAAGCGACAGAAGACAAAGAATGATCGACGATAGATCTATCCAGGGCGGTGATCGCTTCCCACCGACACGCTGGTCGGTGATCGACGCCGCGCGCAGCAGCGACGAGGCCGAACGCGTCCGCGCCATGGACACGCTCTGCGCCGCCTACTGGAAGCCCGTCTACAAATACATCCGCCTCCGCTGGAACCGCCCCACCGACGACGCCCAGGATTTAACGCAGGGATTTTTTGTGCAGCTCATCGAACGCAGCCTGCTCGAAAAATTCGACGCGGCCAAAGGCCGCCTCCGCACCTATCTTCGCGTCTGCGTGGACAGTTTCGTGATGAACGAGGACAAAGCCGCGAAACGCGTGAAGCGCGGCGGCAACGTCTCCCACGTCGCACTCGATTTTGCGGGCGCCGAAGAAGAATTAGGCGGCGCCGTGATGGATCCTGCAAAAATTCCTTCTCCCGAATCGCTCGAAAATTTTTTCGAGAAAGAATGGATCCGCGGCCTCTTTGAGCTGGCCGTCGAGGATTTGCGAAAACATTGCCAAGCAAACGAACGCGAACGAACCTTTCGCCTCTTCGAGGAATACGATCTCGCCGGTGACGAAACTATTTCCTATGACAAACTCGCCGCGGAATACGGAATCGGCGTCACCGACGTGACCAACGCCCTCGCCTGGGCACGCCGCGAATTCCGCCGCGGCGCCCTCGACCGTCTTCGCGAAATCTGCGGCAGCGAAGAAGAATTCCAGCGCGAAGCCCGCGCCGTCTTCGGCTGGGAAGCCAAATGAAACCTCTGTCTGACAAAGCCATCGAGCGCCTCCGCGCCGGCGCCGACGATCCCGACTTCGTCGGCACGCGCTACCGCTTGCTCGAACGCGTCGCTCGCGGCGGCATGGGCGTCGTCTACGCGGCCGAAGACGAAAAACTCGAGCGCCGCGTCGCCCTGAAAGTCCTCGACGTTCCCGGCACCGATGGCGACCTGGCGACTCGCCTGATGCGCGAAGCCCGCGTCCTCGCCCGCCTCGAACATCCCGGCATCGTCCCCGTCCACGACGTCGGCACGCTCGCCGACGGCCGTGTCTTCTACACCATGAAATTTGTCGAAGGCCAGCGCCTTGACAAATTTATCGAAGGCGTCGAGTCCGTCCAGGATCGCTTGCGGCTCTTCTTGCGCATCTGCGAAGCCGTCGCTTTCGCCCACGCCCGCGGCGTCCTTCATCGCGACCTCAAACCCGCCAACATCATGGTCGGCCCGTTCGGCGAAGTCCTCGTCATGGATTGGGGCCTCGCCAAAATCCTGCGCGGCAAAATTCCCATTGCCGATCGCGCTGCCGATCCGGAAATCACCGTTTTTGAAGAACCGAAATCCGCGAGCGAAGAAAGCGGCTCCACAAAAAGTTCCGCCATCACCGGCCACGGCACCGTCATGGGCACGCCAGGCTACATGTCCCCCGAACAAGCCCGGGGCGAAGTGGAATTGCTGGACGCGCGCAGCGACATTTTCTCGCTCGGCGCTCTTCTGCGATTTCTCCTCACGCAAAAAACACCCACTGGAATTGCGCCGCGCCTCGACCGCTCCCTCGAGGCGATTTGCGCCAAAGCCACCGCCGACCATCGCGATTCGCGTTACTCGGCAGTCCAGGAACTTTCTCAGGACGTTTCCTGCTATCTCGACGGCCTCGCCGTCGGAGCCCATCGCGAGAGCATTTTCGAAAAAGCAGCCCGCTTCTATCGCCGCTACCGGTTCTTTATCTTGCTGATTCTGGCCTATTTAGTTATGCGCGTGATTCTCCTCCTGGTTTTGAAAAGATAGTTCTAAAGGAATTCCAGTCCCTGTTGTATAGAACCTCAGAGAACGAATAGGAGAGGCGGACAAATGAACAAAATACTGCTCGGATTGCTCCTGGGGGCCCTGCTGGGAGCCATTGACGGCGGCACCGCGTGGTTCACTCCAACCGTGCGCGCCCAGATCGTTGGCATCGTCATCGGGTCCACCGTTAAAGGGCTCATCGCCGGCGTGGCGGCCGGAATTTTTGCGCGCAAAGTGAATTCGGTCCCGCTCGGGATTTTGTTTGGCCTCGCCGTCGGCTGCTTCCTCGCTTTTCTGGTCGCCTTAATGCAACACGGCTACTACCTCGAAATCATGCTTCCCGGAAGCATCGTCGGAATGATCGTAGGATTCGCAACGCAGCGCTTCGGAGCACCCGCGGCAACGTCGCCGGCCACGCGCTAACAAAGTCGTAAAACAATGTCGAAAGTTTCGCTCGTTAATCCAAGGAGGGAGAACTATGTCTCGCGTCATTCATTTTGAAATACCCGCAGCAGAACCGGATCGCGCCGCTGCATTCTACGGAAAGGTCTTCGGCTGGAAATTCGACAAGTGGCCCGGCCCGATGGAGTACTGGATGGTAACCACTGGTAAAGAAGACGAGCCAGGCATCAACGGCGGCATGATGAAGAAGCCCGGCGGCATCACTTCCACTACCAACACCATCGGCGTGGATTCCGTCGATGACGCCATCACTGCCGTCCTGAAAGCTGGCGGCAAAAATATCATGCCGAAAACGCCGATTCCGACCGTGGGCTACTTCGCGTATTGCGAAGACACGGAAGGAAACATCTTCGGTGTGATGCACACGGATCCAAATGCCAAGTGAATTTGCGGTGAAAGACGTTGCGCTGGAAAAAACGGCGCGCACGCAAGGGAACGCGATGAGCCTGACGAAACCGATACTGGGACTGGCTGTGGGAGGCACGCTGGGTTTGCTCGATGGCCTCAGCGGATTCTTGGAGCCGTCCCTCGCTCCGGTCATGAGCAGCGTGATCACGTTTTCTCTTCTGAAGGGATTGGTTTCGGGAGCGGCCATCGGCTATGTCAGCGAGAAAGTTCACTCGATCGCGCTGGGGATGCTCGCGGGGATCGGCCATCGCCGCGGTCCTCAGTCTTCTGGTCATCCTCCGCGCGGGAATGGCGTTGTTCTGGGACATCATGCTACCCGGAATGTTGCTGGGCGTCGTTGTCGGGTTCACGACGCAGAAATTCGGACGGCAGGCGCAAGCGCCGGGCGTTGTGCGATGAATTCACGAAGCTAAATTTCGAGCGGTCGAGTCAATCCAAATACGAAAGGGAAGGGAGTCAAGAAAATGAGAGTGAGAACGAAAGCATTGGGAGTAATCGCAGCGGCTGTCTTGGCAGTTGCTGTCGGACGAGCCAGGGCAGGGGGAAACGGTGCAACGGCGTTTGAACAGCTGAAATCGCTCGCGGGTCATTGGGAGACTCCGGCATCGAGCCGGGAGAAGGCGACACTGGACCTGGAATTGACTGCTGGCGGAACAGCCGTGATCGAACGTGCTCAGGTGTCGGACGCAGGCAAAACCATCGAGATGATTACGCTGTACTACCTGGACGGCGAGCAACTGAAAATGACGCATTACTGCATGACGGGCAACCAGCCGACCATGCGCGGAACCTATGCGCCTGACAGGAAAACGCTGACGTTTGAGTTCGAGGGCGCGACAAACTTGAAGAGCCCGAACGACGGACACATGCATCACGCCGTGTACACTTTCCTCGACAACGATCATTTCAAAACGGCTTGGACCTTCCGCAAGGACCAGAAAGACGCTTTCACGGAAGATGTGACTTACGTCCGCGCAAAGTAAGCGCCGAGAAACCAGCAGCTAAGAGCAAAGGGACGATGAAAATTACGCGGTTGCGCGAGAGGGCAGACTCATGGCGAGTTTGCCCTCTCTCCTTGTATCGCATATAGAATGGCGTGCATCGAATCATCAGGAAATGCTGAGGAGTTACGCGCCATGGGATTTGGGGAATTTCGCGATCACAAATATATCAGCCTCGAGACTTTCAAAAAGAGCGGCGAAGGTGTGAAAACGCCGGTGTGGTTTGCGGCCGACCCGTCTGTCGATCTTTCCGGAGATGGCGCGCGCCTCTACATCTACACGATTGGAAACACGGGAAAAGTGAAACGCATCCGCAACAACGGCCACGTGAAAATCGCACCGTGCACGTACAAAGGCGAATTGCTCGGCGAATGGTCCGACGCCAAAGCAGAAATCATCACCGGAGAAACAGCCTCACAAGCCATGCGGCTGCTCAACAAAAAATATTTTCCGCTCAAACAAATCCTGGGTTTCTTCGCGCTTTTCAGCCGCCGCGAACGAGTCGTCATGGCCATCCGTCCGGCCTAGAGAAGCACAGCGCGTTTGTTGTTGATAGCGCAGTCCAGTGTTTCCAGAGGCGCAGCCGCGCGATTCGCGCACCAACGCTCTACTCGAACGGGATGCCGGTTTGTTTGGAGATGGTGCGCAGATCTTCGACGATGGGCAGGATGAGCGGGACGCCGTTTTTGCGGCGGTCGCGTTCGGCTTCACGTTCGGGATCGCCGGGGATGAGCGGACCGTTGGTGCCGGGAGCGGGTTTCGTGGCGCGGAAGGTTCGGACGTAGTCGTCGATCTGGCGTTTGAACTCGTCAGCTTCGATGAAACCGTCAATGCGCATCGCACCGAAGAAATGGCCGATGCCTTTGCCGACACTGCGGCTCGGGATTTCCTGTCGCAAAGCGAAGGGCGGGGCGAACGGTCCCCAATTCGCGCCGCTGAGCACTCCGCAAAGAACGTCCACCATGACCGCCAAGCCGTAACCCTTGTGCCCGCCTCGTTCGCGATCGGAACCGAGCGGCAGAAGCGCGCCGCCGTTGACTGGGTCGTCCGGATTGGTAGTGTTGCGGCCCTGATTGTCAATTCCCCAGCCGATGGGAATGGGCTCGCCGCGACGGCGCGCCATTTCAATTTTTCCGTAGGCAGCCGCGCAAGTGGCCATGTCAATCACGATGGGCGGCTCTTCTTTTCCGGGAAAAGCGATGGCGATGGGATTTGTGCCGAGCATGCGCTCCATTCCCCAGAGAGGAGCGACAAGCTTGGTGGAATTGGTCATGGCCCAGCCGATCATGTCGCGCTCGAGAGCCTGCAAAACGTAGTAGCCGGCGATGCCGTAGTGGTTGGTGTTGCAGACGCTGACCCAGCCGGAGCCGGCTTTTTCCGCCATGTCCATGGCGATGCGATTCGAATGAGGACCGACGACGAGGCCGAGGCCGTTATCGCCATCGATGGTGGCGGTGGTCATGGTGGAGCGGACAGTGGTGATTTTCGGCTTGGGGTTGATGTGGCCCTCGCTGAGCATGCCAACGTAACTATAGAGGCGGGCAACTCCGTGGGAATCGATGCCGCGCAGGTCAGCGGAGGCGAGAACGTCGGCGGCTTGAACGGCGTCGGGTTGGGGAACGCCGAAGTGGAGGAAGATGCGGGTGCTGAATTCACGGAGGGCTTCGACGGGGAAGATTTTGGCCTCGACGGCGGGCATTTGTGGCCTTTCTCTGGGCGAGGATGATTCGCAGTTGCAATTTTAGCGCGGGCAGAAACATAGGCCAGGCAGTGGTTGGCGTCAAGCGCCTCTACAAGATCGGGGTTTGGCGCGAGGGCGGGGCAAGCCCGGGCAAGCCCCGCCCCTACAGGGGTACGTGCGGAGCAAAAGAGCCGGGGAGCACGGGGCCGGGGAGCAAAGCGGGCGTTTACCAATTTTTGATGCGAAACCGTTATACTCGCGCGATGGAAAATCGCACACACGCCGTTCGAACACTTATTCTCCTTTGGCTTTGCGTCATGGTTCCGGCGCTTTGCGCGCAGGATGCTCCGCAGAAGGTGTGGCTGCCCAACGGGAAATTGCTGGGTGAAGTTCCGGGAGCGCCTCGGCAGATCAATAATTTGCCGACGGCGGCGGCGATTTCGCCCGACGCACGATTTGCAGTGCTGTTGCACAGCGGGTATGGGGCATACACATCAGGGGAGAAGCAATCGCTTACGGTTCTGAACCTCGAGACGAATGAACTAGCCGATTTTCCAGACAACCGGCTCGGTAGCAAGGCACGGCAGACGTATTTTCTCGGATTGGCGTTCAGCCCGGATGGGAAACATCTTTTTGCGAGCATGGCTTCGCTGACCGACCCGCTCGGAAAGAAGAAAGGGAGTACCGGCAACGGGATTGCGGTTTACAGTTTTGAGAACGGACGCCTCGCGCCGGAGCGATTTCTGCCCTTGACGCCGCGGGAAACAATTCCCGCGGGGAAGGAACGGCGCGCTGATTTTAAGGACGTTACCTACCCGGCGGGATTGAGCATTGGCCGGAGCGGCGGCGAAGAAAGAGTGCTTGTCGCGGCCAATAATTCCGACGAAGCGATTCTTCTGAATGCCAGGGACGGCAAAATCATTCATCGATTTGATTTATCCACCATGAAGCGGATTCCAGCTTCGCTGCCGTATACGACGGTGATGACGAAGGATGGAAAGCGGGGCTTTGTTTCGCTGTGGAACGCATCGACGGTAGCGGAACTTGATTTGGTGAACGGGAAGGTGCTCCGCATGATCGCGCTCCGCAAACCAGAGTCGCCGGTTGCGGGAGGGTCGCATCCAACAGCGCTTTTGCTGAACCAGGATAATTCACGGCTGTACGTGGCGCTGACGAACCGCGATGAAATCGCCGTGGTGGATACGAGATCGGGAAGAATCGTGTCCTACTCTTCGACGAAACTCCCCGGGCAGAAATATGGAGGAAGCGATCCGCAGTATCTGACTCTCTCGGAGGACGAAAAGACACTCTTTTCCGCAAACTCGATTTCGGATTCGGTAGCTGTGTTTGATCTTTCCAAAGAGAGTAAAGGGGAGGACGTCCCAGCTGCGGGTTTCATTCCCACGGAGTGGTATCCCACAGTTGTGGCGGCGACTGGGAAGGAATTGCTGATTGCGAGCGCAAAAGGGAAGGGATCCGGGCCGAATCCAAACGTGATAGGAAAGCTGGCCGATGGCCGCCCTAAGTATCAATACGGGCCGGCGATGATCCACGGTTCGTTGGCTCGCATTCCGCTTGCGGACATCACAGCGAATCTGCCGGCTTATACCAAACAAGTTGTGGAGACGAATGCGCTACACGGGAATGGTGACAGCGTGTCTTTCGCCAGCGGCGAAAATAAAATTAAGCACGTCATCTACATCATTAAGGAGAACAGAACCTACGATCAGGTATTCGGAGATATAGCGGGCGCGAATGGCGATCCGTCTTTGACGATTTACGGCGAGGACATCACGCCGAATCAGCACAAACTGGCGCGGCAATTCGGGATTCTGGATAATTTCTACGACAGCGGGGAGGTATCCGGGAACGGGCACGTGTGGTCGACTTCGGGTTCGGTCTCCGACTATATCGAGAAAACGTGGCCGATCGGCTATCGCGGCGGCGAGCACACGTACGAAGCCGAAGGCACCTTGCTGAGCGGCATCTCGCGGGAGGACGAAGTTCCGGATGCGGGAGAACCGACGGGCGGTTATCTTTGGAAGAACTTTGCGAACCATGGAATTTCTTATCGGCACTACGGCGAGTACATCGTGAGCCGGTGGTGCAACGAAAAAGACAACGAGGAGCTATCTGCGACAGGACCGCCCAAAGTAGCTGGCAAAAATTGCAAGCGCGCGGAGGTCAACAAAGGCGAGCCGCTGGAGAGCAATGTCGGAGAGCCGAAGGGAGGGCCGAGCCCTTATCCGTGGGCGATTCCGGTGCTGGCGGAGAATGTGGCGAGCGAAGAAGAATTGCGCGGGCACTTTGATCCGCTGTATCCGGATTTTCAGGTGGCCTACCCGGATCAGCTGCGCGCGGATGAATTTTTAAATGAGTTCCATGGATTTGTGGCCGCGCGGAACGCGGGGAAGGATACGATGCCGCAATTTATCCTGCTGCGGATTCCCGACGATCACACGGCGGGCGGGGCGAAGGGGAAACCGCGGCCGGCGGCGTCCGTGGCGGACAATGATTTGGCGATCGGACGGGTGGTCGAGGCGATATCGCACAGTCCCTATTGGGACGATACGGCGTTTTTGATTTTAGAAGACGATGCGCAGAATGGGCCGGATCACGTGGATTCGCACCGGAGCATCTGCCTGGTGATCAGCAAGTACGCGCCAGAGCCAGCGGGAACAGGAGGGGACGCGAAGGCCCACGTGGAGCATTCGTTCTACACGACGATCAATGTGGTGCGCACGATCGAATCGCTGCTCGGCGCGCCGCCGATGAATGCGAACGATTCGCGCGCGGCGGTAATGGCGCCGCTGTTCAGCGGGACGGGGCAGCAGCCGGCGTTTACCGCGGATTTTCGTAACCGCGACAACGGATTGATTTATGAGATGAATACGAAAGAATGGAAAGAAGGAAAGAATTTGGATTTCAGTCATGCCGATGCGGTGGATACAGCGCTGCTGAACAAGTTCCTCTGGCAGGATCGCATGGGAAATATTCCCATGCCGCCGCCGCAGCACAATGTTTTTCCCGCAACTGTTGCGGCAAAGGCTTCCAAAAAGGATTTGGACTAGCCTGCGCCCGCTGGTGACGAACTGGCTTCGCTGCGCATGGACGTGATCATTTCCCGAGAATGACGCCGACACCTAGAAGGACGAGTTGCAGGTTCCGCTGCGGCAGCTTGCCGACTCGATCTGTAAGCAAACGCTTATCCAAGCTGATGATTTGGGACGCGTTGGCTACGGATTCATTTCGCAGGCCGGTCACCCGTTTCGAGAGTAGGACGTTTCCTGGAGCTGGAGCCCACTTAAGATTCGTCGTCAGTGGAACGCAGACGACCGTGCGAATGCTGCTGCAATTCAGCGCGTCCGATTGAACCACGACAATTGGCCTCCGGAAGCCCGGGCCAGAGCCCGTGGGCACAGGCAAGTCGGCCCACCAAATTTCGCCCTGCGAGATCACCATTCCGTGTTCTCAAGAATGCGCGCCGCGGCGGCGGATACAAATGGGTCGGGCGCAGCATCATCTCCCAGATCGTCGCAAACCTTGTTCATGGCTGCCGTGATTTCGTCGGGAGAATGCCGCACCAAATACTCCTGGAGCGCATCACTAAAGAGGCGGCTTCGTGAGCGTTTGGTACGTCGGGCAAGGCGCTCGGCATTTCGAAAGATCTCGTCGGGAATAGAGACGGCAGTCTTCATACCCCGAGTATAACCCCCGTCGTAATGCACTACAAGAGCGGGCGCAATGCAAAGGAGACGCAAGGGCGGGGAATTTACCGGGACGCCGACAAAGGCGTTTTGATAAGGCGGAGAGCGATTCCGTTTTGGAAGGCGGGAGATTGCAAGGTTCTGGCGCCGCCTTTGTGAGTGAACTTTTCCAACTGTTCGATTTTTCCTGTTACTACATTCAGCCACTCCAATGAGTAGTTTCCCGGCGGAAGTTCGAGAGTTAGGTCCGCTGGGCCGTTCCCATCAAGATAAATGGCGTACTCTTTGCCGGGATGGGAGAGGACGCGGGCGGCTGCTCCGGCGGCATGCTTGACGGTGCGCGTGTCTGGACGCAGATCAACCAGAGAAAACGACTGCAGGAATTGACTGAGGATATGAAGCTGGCGGCGGAGAGCCGGACTGCCGCCACCGGGACCGTTTGGCTCTGAGTAAGAGCCGTCTTCGTGGCCGATGGTGAAGGAATAGTCCAGCGCGTCGAAAGCGCTGCCTCCAGAGAGCATAAAATTCCACGCTTGGCGGCGATAGGCGTCGTCGTCGCGGCCGAGAAAACCAGTTTCGTCGTAGGAGATGGCTTTGTTCAGGCCGTAGTTGAGTGTGACGGCGTCCGGGTAGGCGTAATGAAAGTTTACGATGTCGACGTTTGGCAGGAGTTTGCGGACCGGAGCACGAAAATTGGAATAGTTTTGCGCGATGAGATGGCGGTTTGGAAGAGTGGATTCTTCTTGCGTGATCCACTCGGCGACGCGGGCTTGCCAGGAGAGCGAGAGTTCGTCCGGGAGATCGACGGAATTTGGATAGGTGTCGCGTGCGGGCGGACGGAGGTAGGGGTTGATGACGTCGGTGAGAACGGGGCGGTCGGACCACGGCTCGTTTTGGATTTCGAAGATGACGTTGTCGAACGCGTTTGCTTCGCGGACCAGCTTGCGCGCGTATTTTTCCTGATGCGTGAGGATATTTCCGTTTTCGAGTGTGTTGAGTTTTTTCCAGTCGATGGCGTCGGTGCTGTTGATGTTGTTCGCGGAGTTTAACGCGCTCATCTGCCATTGCGCTTCGGCGTAATGAGCCGAGAAGAGCGTTACTTCCACAACGATTCCGCGCTTTGCGGCTTCAGAAAGAAAATCACGATAGCGCTCGAAGAATTCGGGGGCCCATTTTTCCAGGTCGAATTTGTTGCCGCCGCCTGCGTAGCCTGGCGCGTCGCTGCGCGCCCACGGCGCGAGGAAGCGGCCGGGCTCGGGAGCGAGATCGTTGTGCAGTATGCCGAAAGATTTTGCGGGGACTTCGACGTAGGAACCGCCGAAGAGTCGCGTGTAGTTGAGGCCCTCGGCCTGCAAGGTGTCGAGGTAGCGGCGATAGTCAAAGTCGCGGTTCAGGACGGCGCCGTAGTGTTCGCCGCTGGTAACGAGGGCGACCGCTTTTCCGCGGAAGAGGAAGTAATGTGGATTGGCGGGGTGCAGGTGGATCGGTTGCGATTTCGAGGATTGCGCGGTGTTGGTTTGTGCGTCTGCTTGAGCCAACGGAAGAACGAGAGCAACGAGCGCCGCGGCGCGAATTGTTTTGCGGATGGCGTTGAGCATGTGAAAGCGCCGCGGCTAGCGTGTGGCAGGAGCGGCGGCGAGTTGCGCGGAGTTTGCCAGGGCGCGCAGGGACTCGGTGTAAGGAGCGCGGGCTACGCCGCGTTCAGTGAAGATGGCGGCGATGTAGCGCGCGGGCGTGACGTCGAAAGCAGGATGCGCGGCGTGGACGCCGTCGGGAGCGATGCGAATACCTTGCAGATGGGTGACTTCGGCGGCAGAGCGCTCTTCGATGGGGATGCGGTCGCCACTGGGGATCGAAAGATCGAAAGTGGAGACGGGCGCGGCGATGTAGAAGGGGACGTTGTTTTCTTTGGCGAGGACAGCGATTTGATAGGTGCCGATTTTATTGGCGGTGTCGCCGTTGGCGGCGATGCGGTCGGCTCCGGTGACGATGGCGCCGACTTTGCCGGTTTTCAGAATGTGGCCGACCATGTTGTCGGTGATGAGCGTGAGCGGAATCTCGCCTTTCTGGAGTTCCCAGGCGGTGAGGCGTGCGCCTTGGAGATAAGGGCGCGTTTCGGGAACGAGGACGTGGATTTTTTTGCCTTGTTGGAAGGCGACGCGGATGACGCCGAGGGCCGTGCCGATGCCGGCGGTGGCAAGAGCCCCGGCGTTGCACTGCGTCATGACCTGGCCGTCGGCGGGCATGAATTCCGCGCCGAAACGGCCGATCGCTTCGTCGGTGGCTTTTTTCTCGAGATGCACTTGCTGGGCTTCTTCGACCATTCCGTTGCGGATTTTCGCGAGGTCCGAGGTTTGGGCGGTGAGTTCCGCGAAACGGCGTTTCATGCGATCGATGGCCCAGAAGAGATCGACGGCGGTGGGTCGCGTTTTGGCGAGCGTGTCGCAGATTTCGTCGAATTCGGCTCGGAGGGCTTCGACGGAAGTTGCGGACGAGTGGAGAACACCGAGCGCGGCGCCCATGGCGGCCGCCACGCCGATCGCAGGCGCGCCGCGAATGACCATGTCGCGGATGGCTTTGGCGACTTCGCGATAATTCGTGTAGGTATAGCTGACTTCCTCGGCCGGGAGAAGGCGCTGGTCGAGCATGACTACGCCACGGTCGGTCCATTCGATGGGTTGGGCTACGTACATTCTTGTCGAGTCCCCTGAACAAATCATTGTAACGAACGAGAGCGAAGAAAACGAATTCGTCAATGGGTGGGCGGCATTTTGGTGAAGCCTTGCGTGGCGAGAATGCTGACGGCAGCGATCATGAAGTTGTAGCCGAGGTGGAGCAGGAAACTGGCAAAGACAGAGCCGGTGCGTGCGCGGACAAAGGTGAAAATAATTCCAACGGCTGTGAGGACGGCGACGAGGCCCCAGGTCCAGCCGAGTTGCGCGCCGTGCATCAAGCCGAAGAGGACGCCAGTGACGATGACGCTGGTAGCTACGCCGAAATATTTTGCGAAGAGCGGGTACAGGTAGCCGCGGAAGACAGTCTCTTCGACAAGTGGGGCGACCAAGACGGCCATAGCCATAAAGAGCAGGGCGGTGTTTTTGTAGCGGAAAAGCTCTTCGATAGGCACATCTTCACGCGGCTGCATTTTGGCGGTGACGATGAAGACCAGGACGGAAAGGCCGCAGCCCGCGAAGAAAAAGAGCCAGGGACTTCGAGGGCGGCCGCCGTTGGGGCGCGTGATTTTTCTCCACCCGAGACTTCGCCAGAAAGGAAAACCGCGAAGGACCGAGAGGGTGACGTAGAGAAAAAGGAAAAGCACGGCGTACCAGAGAACCATGCTGCCGATGGCAAATTGGGGCTTGGACAGGACGAATTTCTCGAATTCTTTTTCGTTGGTGAAATGCCGGGTGGGGGCGTAGTAGAGCAAGAAGCCGGCCTGGATGATAAATAAGCTGGTGAAACCGAAAAAAAGAAACAGGACGAGATGCACCCAAGACCAGGAGATGCGCAAATCTTCGGGGAGAGTGGGTTGATGCGGGGGAGCGGCGGTGACGACAGCCGGAGAAATGGCCGCAAGACTGATGGGATCACCTGCTAGCGGAACTTCAGCGGGAGACGGAGGCGGCTCAACGGCGGCTGGTCCAGGCTCGGCGGGAGAGTGCGAAAGCGGCGCCTGATCCGGCGGGAGAGACGAGTTGTCGTCGAAAAAGGTCATCGTTTGCCTGGGCGCTACGCTTTCGGCCAGCCTGCGGCCAGCGCGGCCGCGACCAGAGGCATAAGAAGCTCGTGATGGCCGGTGATGGCGTAGCCGCGCGATTCCTGTTGGCGGCCTCCGCGTGCGGATACGGTGGGACGCTTCACTACATTCTGTAACGGACGGTAGTGCTGGATAAAGTCGAAGTTCGCGGTGGTGATGGGTTGCAAGGGCACACCGAGATTGCGCACGACGCTGACGGCTTTCAGGAAGACTTCGGGAAGAAGCACGGCGGAGCCCCAATTTAAATAGATGCCGCCGGGATGCATTTGTTTCACGAGAGCGCAGAAGAGGCGGAAATCGAGGAACGTGGCGGCGCCGAGGCAAGGGCCATCGGCAGCGGGGTGCATGTGCGGAATGTCGGTGCCGATGGCGATGTGAACCGTGACGGGGATGCGCTGTTTGTAGGCGGCGACGAGGACGCTGGAGGCGGCGTGTTTAACGTTGAGGATGCCACTGTTGAGGAATTGGCCGGCGGCTTCGCCGTAGCCGATGTGGAGGCGCGCGGCGAGTTTTGAGAATTCGTTGATGTACTCGCCCGTTTCGCTGGCCATGCCGAACTGGCCGGCGCCGAGGCCGGCTTCGACGTCTTCGGAAGTGTTGCCGGCGAGAGCGATCTCAAAATCGTGGATGAGAGCGGCACCGTTCATGGCGATGCCGGAGACGAAACCGCGTTTCATCAGGTCGATCAGGACAGGGCCGAGACCGACTTTGATGACGTGGCCGCCGATGCCCCAGAGGATGGGAGCGTGCTGTTTGCGAGCGCGATGGACGGCGGAGAGGAGGTGGCGCAGATCGTTCGCGGCAAGAAACTTGGGGAGAGAGTCGAGAAATTTTGTGAGAGATGCGTTGGCAGCGGGAGGTTTGGCGAAATCGCGGACGCTTACTTTGCTTTTGCGAGAAGAGAGAGGGTAGGTGTGGACAGCGCCAAAAGTGAGCGGCGAAGTGGAATAGATGCTCATTGAGGTTCACATACTGTAACGCGCGAATGGCTTGATACCAAGCACGTAGGAAGCTTGCCGAGATGGGGCGCAGCATGCTGCGCCCCTACAAGTGCGGAAGCTGGCGCTGTCATTTAGGAACCGCGGTGCTGCCATTGGAATTGCCATTGTTGGAGATGCCGAGGACGCGGGCGAGAGCCTGGCCAGTGTAGGACTTTTTCGTGCGGGCGACCTGTTCGGGCGGGCCTTGGGCGACGATGCGGCCGCCGCCTTCGCCACCTTCGGGGCCGAGGTCAATGATCCAGTCGGCTTGTTTGATGACGTCGAGGTGGTGCTCGATGATAAGGACGGTGTTGCCAAGAGCAACGAGGCGCTGGAGGACGTCGAGAAGCTTGCGGACGTCGTCGAAATGCAGGCCGGTGGTGGGTTCGTCGAGGATGTAGAGAGTGCGGCCGGTTTGGCGTTTGGAAAGCTCGCGCGCGAGCTTGATGCGCTGCGCTTCGCCGCCGGAGAGCGTGGTAGCGGACTGACCGAGCGTGACGTAGCCGAGGCCGACTTCGACGAGCGTGGAGAGCTTTTGCTGAATTTGCGGGATGTTTTCGAGGAGCTTCAGTGCATCGGTGGAGGGCAGGTTCAGGATGTCGCTGATGGTGTGGCCTTTGTAGCGTACGGCCAGCGTTTCGGAATTGTAGCGTTTGCCGCGGCAGACTTCGCACATGACGTAAACATCGGGCAAGAAATTCATTTCGATGCGGCGGAGGCCGTCGCCCTGGCAGGCTTCGCAGCGGCCGCCTTTGACGTTGAAGCTGAAGCGGCCGGGACGGTAGCCGCGCTCGCGCGATTCGGGAAGCATGGCGAAAAGTTCGCGGATCGGCGCGAAGACTCCGGTGTAGGTGGCGGGATTGGAGCGAGGCGTGCGGCCAATGGGAGCTTGATCGATCTCGATGACTTTGTCGATTTGGTCGGCGCCGAGAATGTCGCGATGTGCTCCGGGCGGCTCCATTGAGCGATAGAGTTTTTGCGCGAGCGCGCGATAGAGAATGTCGTTGACGAGCGTGGATTTGCCGGAACCGGAGACGCCGGTGACAACGGTTAGCAAGCCGAGTGGAAGCGTCACGTCGACATCTTTCAGATTGTTTGCGCTGGCGCCGAGGATCTGGATGGCTTTGCCGTTGGGACTGCGGCGTTTTTCCGGGACGGCGATGCTCAGGGCGCCGCTAAGATAGCGGCCGGTGAGCGATTCGGAGCTGGCGGCAATTTGCTCGGGCTTGCCTTGCGCGACGAGATAGCCTCCGGCGTTGCCTGCGCCGGGGCCGAGATCAACGACGAAATCGGCGCGGCGAATGGTGTCTTCGTCATGCTCGACGACGAGGACCGTGTTGCCGAGATTGCGGAGCTGCTCGAGAGAGCCGAGCAGACGGTCGTTGTCACGCGCGTGCAGGCCGATGGACGGCTCGTCAAGAACGTAGAGAACACCGCGAAGGCGCGAGCCAATTTGCGTGGCCAGACGGATGCGCTGGGCTTCTCCACCGGAGAGTGTGGCGGCGGAGCGGTCCAGACTGAGATAGCCGAGGCCCACGGCGAGGAGAAAATCGATGCGTTCGGCGACTTCTTCGAGCGGGCGGCCGGCAATTTCTTTTTGGCGGGCGGTGAGTTGGGCGAGAATTTTGTCGACCGCGGGGCGGGAGGCAGCGAGAGAGAGCGCGGTGAAATTGGCGATGGAGTAGCCCGCGAGCTTAACAGCGAGCGATTCCGGGCGAAGACGCTTGCCGTGGCAGACGTTGCAAAGCGTGGCCGACATGTATTGCGTCATCCACTCGCGATAGGAATCGGAATTGGATTCGGTGAAGTTGCGGTCGAGAAATTTCAGGATGCCCGAAAAACGGAAAGCTTTTTCGCTTTGCGATTTTTTGCCGGCGGATTCATTTTGATCCGCGGCGGCGCGTCCACCGGACGGTGGGTAGCCGTAGAGAAGCAAATTCTGAATACGTGGCGGAAACTTCTCGAAGGGCGTCTCCAAATCAATGTGATAGGCGTAGGCCGCAAGCTCGAGGGTGCGCTTGAGGATCGCCGAGCTGGAGCCGGGGCCGAGGCCGCCATCAAAGAGCGGGCGAGTCCAGTCTGTGATGATCCTGGCGGGATCAAAATCGTACTTGGAGCCGAGGCCGTTGCAGGCTGGGCATGCGCCGTAGGGGGAATTAAAACTGAAAGAACGCGGCTCAAGCTGCGGAACGGAGATGCCGCAGTCGGGGCACGCCAGTTTTTCGGAGAAGGTATGTTCCTTGCCGCCCACGACGGCTACCGTGACTAAGCCACCGGCAAGTTTGAGCGCAGTGGCGATTGATTGTTCGAGACGCGCAGCGATGCCTTGTTTCACGAGAAGACGGTCGATGACGACTTCGATGGTGTGGTTCTTGCGCTTATCCAGAACCGGCGGAACGTCCAGGGGAAGAAGTTCGCCGTTGACGCGGACGCGGACGTAGCCGTCTTGCGCGAGCTTTTCAAATTCCTTGCGGTAGGCGCCTTTTCTTCCGCGAACGATGGGCGCCAGGATCATAATGCGATCGTCAGGTTGGCACAATTCGCCATTGAGGATGGCCTGAACGATCTGCTCACTGGACTGGCGCGCGATGGGTTTGCCGCACTTAGGGCAGTGCGGGACGCCGACCGACGCGTAGATGACGCGGAGGTAATCGTAGATCTCGGTGATCGTGCCGACCGTCGAGCGGGGAGAGCGCGTGGTGGTCTTTTGCTCGATGGCGATCGATGGGGAAAGGCCTTCGATGACGTCCACCTCGGGGCGCTCCATCTGGTCCAGGAACTGGCGGGCGTAAGCGGAAAGCGATTCGACGTAGCGGCGCTGGCCCTCGGCATAGATGGTGTCGAAAGCCAAGGAGGATTTGCCGGAGCCGGAAAGGCCGGTGATGACCGTCAGGGTGTTCCGCGGGATTTCGACGCTGATGTTTTTCAGGTTGTGCTGGCGCGCGCCCCGGATGACAAGTTTGGTCAGGCCCATGAGACTTAAAAGCTCCCTCCACAGGAGCTCCGGCACCCAGTGGGTAGACTGAGGCCAGAATAACCTCCCACAATAGCAGGGAAAATTCGGCGGGGTCAAGAATGGGACGGCGGATCCTCTGACCACGAATCGTCCTGCCTCGCGCTCGCGGCATTGCACGAGGTGAATTGGAGGTGAGAATCTCACGAGCTGACAGCTCACAGTCGACAGGGGAAGGGCTCCCAGCCCAGGCCGAGCAGGTTAACGATAATCAACCCCCCTCCCCCATTTTCTTGTAAGTGTTGCATCTAACCATTTGTCAATAGCAAAGCAAAAGAACAGTACCAGGACTTCGATAGGCGGACGGCTGGACGCGGGAAAAGGGAGGGACGCCGGGCATACAGGGTTACCTGACGGGTAAAATTGCACGGGGGTGGAGCATTTTTACTCGGCAATAGGGTGACAATTGACTGAAAACAAAGAGCTTACGCTTGGCTGCCGAGATGCAATAGTAAAGGCAGTGGGGGAGGCGAACCGAGGATCCCTTTAGGGGATTGAGGGCTGGGCCGGTTCGTTTCTCCCCCCTTTTTGTTTCTGCATACCTTTGAGCCGGAAGTTCTTCCGGAGTTTTAGCAAATACCGAAAAATGCGCAAGGATGACCGGAGAACCGGGCAGAAGTGTGCTCGCAGTGCGGCTAACAGCTTACAGCCAAGAGCTGACTGTAAGAGGCGAAGAAGCGAGCGGTACGGCGAAAGGTTAGTGGACGTCCCAGGAGCGGCTGCCGTAGTCGCCGAGAGTGAGGGCGAGCATGATGGCGAGCCAGAAGAAACCGCAGATGATGATGAGCTTTGTGCGTCTGGAACTGTAGTACGCGTGCATGAAAAAGAGAATGACGAGGATGGCTTTGCAGGTGGCGATGACGAGAGCGACGATGACGTTCAAGGCCGGGTAAACGTGGTTGAGGTCCACGGTTGAGGCGTAGACGGTGGTGAAGGTCAGGACCATCAGCGCGGCGAAAATCAGGATATAGATTGCCGGCGAAACAATGTGTTCGGTATGTTCAGCATGTTCGGACACGCGCACCTCCTCCAGAACGAGCGGCTAATGCCGGTCAATCAGATATAACAACGGGAAAAGATAAATCCACACAATGTCGACGAAGTGCCAGTAGAGGCCGACGTTTTCGACGGGCGTGTTCCACTGGGGCGTGAAACGGCCTTTCGTAGACTCGATGATGAGCCAGAGAAGCAAGCCTGCGCCGATGATCATGTGCAGGGCGTGGAGGCCGGTCATTCCAAAATAGAGAGAAAAGAAAAGCTGGGCGTGGGAGTTGACGGCGACTTCACCGCCCATTTTTTCGGTCAATTCCTTGAGTTCCGCTTTTTCCTTGGCAAGGTCGTCAGCGCTGAGATTGCAAGCACCGGGATTATTCGTGCAGTAGTACATGTCAAAGCTGAGACCGGGGATGTGGTGCTCCACGTATTTATCGTGGTACTCGACCGCTTTGATGCCCAAGAAGACCGAGCCCAGGACCAAAGTGGCGATCAGGAAAAGAGTGACGAGCTTCTTCTTGCCTACCTCGGCGGACCAGACGGACATGGCCATGGTCAGGGAGCTACCGATGAGGACGACAGTGTTGATGGCTCCCCAGCTTAATTTGATGGTGCGGCTGGAGAAGGCGAAGATGTCGGCGTAGGTGTGGCGGTTGATGGTGTAGGCGAGGAAGAGGCCGCCGAAGAAAAGAATTTCAGTGATTAGGAACGTCCACATGCCAAGGGTGGCGGATTCCTTCTGCTGCTCCAGCGTTTGAAATTGGCCTGACAGTTCTCCGGTGCGGTGCACTTCAGTCGTCTCCGTGAGCTGGAGCGAGCGTCGGCCCAGCTGGTGTGGCAAGCCCGAGATCGGGGCGGTCCCGGAAGTCGTAGGGCTCCCAATCGACGACCGGCGTGACTTCAAAATTTTCGGTAGGCGGAGGAGACGGAGTGCGCCACTCAAGCCCGGTGGCAGGCCAAGGGTTGGGGCCAGCGACTTTGCCGTAGCGCATGGACCACGTGAGATAGAGCATTGGCAAGAGATAGCCGAGCGCCAGGACCGAGGCACCCGCTGTGGACATGACGTTGAGGACCTGGAATTCTGGAGGATAGTTGTGATAGCGGCGGGGCATACCGAGATAGCCGAGAATGAATTGCGGGAAGAACGTCAGGTTGAAGCCCACAAAAAGAGTGACGGCAGCAACGCGCGCCAAAAATTCCGGATAGAGCTTTCCAGTGATTTTCGGCCACCAGAAATGCAATCCGCCGACATAGCCCATGAGGGCGCCGCCAACCATGATGTAGTGGAAATGGGCGACGACGAAGTAGGTGTCGTGGATGTGAATATCGAGGCCGAGACAAGCCAGGAAGAGGCCAGTGAGACCCCCGATGAGAAACAAGCCGATGAAGCCGAGGGAGTAAAGCATCGGGGTGTCATAGGAGATGGAACCTTTGTAGAGCGTGGAGGTCCAGTTAAAGACTTTGACCGCGGAGGGAATCGCAACCAGGTAGCTTAGGAGGGAGAAAGCCAAGGCGGCGTAGGTGGATTCGCCGGTCAGGAACATGTGGTGCGCCCAGACAAGGAAGCCAATGACAGCGATAGCGATACTGGAGCCGGCGATGAAGGCATAACCAAAGAGGGGTTTTCGCGCGAAGGTGGCGATGATCTCGCTGATGACGCCCATGGACGGAAGAATCATGATGTACACGGCGGGATGCGAATAGAACCAGAAGAGGTGCTGGAAAAGAATGGGGTCCCCGCCGAGGGCCGGGTTGAAAAAGCCGAGATGGAACATGCGCTCGAGTCCGGCGAGAAGGAGCGTGATGGCGATGACCGGGGTTCCAAGGATGAAGATGATGCTGGTGGCGTATTGAGCCCAGATAAACAAGGGCAGGCGGAACCAGGTCATGCCCGGCGCGCGCATGGTGTGGATGGTGACGACGAAATTCAAGCCGGTGAGGATGGAGGAGAAGCCGTTGATAAAGATGCCGATGACGGCAGGCGTGACGGCGGAATTGGAATAGACGCTGCTGAGCGGAGTGTAGAACGTCCAGCCCGTGTCGAGGCCGCCGGTAGCGAAGGAATAGAGGACGAAGCTGCCGCCAACGAGATAAACGTACCAGCTCAATAGATTGATTTTGGGGAAGGCGAGGTCTTTTGCCCCAATCATCATGGGAACGAGAAAGTTGCCGAGGACGGCGGGGATGGAAGGGATGAGGAAAAAGAAAATCATGGCCACGCCGTGCATGGTGAAGAGCTTGTTGTAGGTCTCGGGCGTGACGAGGTAGCCGGTCGGGGTAAGGAGATGAATGCGAATCATGGTGGCGAAGATGCCGCCGATGAAGAAGAAGAAAGTGACCGACGCAAGATAGAGCAGGGCGATGCGCTTGTGGTCAGTGGTCAGCAGCCAGGAACGGATGCCATAGGTAGCATTGAGATAATGCTCCTTCGGCATTTCATGGCCGGGCGATAGTGGTGGTGTCGTGCTCATAACCTATTTCTTCCCCGGAGCCGTCACGCCCGCACCCGTCGCGGGAACCGGCTGCGATTGCAGCGATTTGATGTAGGCGGTCAGGCTCATAATCTGTTCTTCGGTTAACTGTCCTTGAAAGGCGGGCATGAGCGGCTGATAGCCCGCGACAATTTTGGCACTCGGGACCAGGATGGATTCGCGAATGTAGGCTTCATCGGCGGTAACGGTCGAGCCGTCGGCCAGACGAACGGTGCCGCCGTAAACTCCGTTGAGCGAGGGAGCGCGGCCGGTGCCGTTGCTGAGATGGCAGGTACTGCAGGCCTTTTCGGCAAACAATTTTTCCCCAGCGACGACGGGATTTTCGTTTTCTCCCGTGGAACCGGAAAGCCAAGCGGCGTAATCAGAAGGCTCCATGACAGTGACCCAGCCGCCCATGACGGCGTGGTTTGTGCCGCAATACTGCGAACAGAAGAAATGATATTTGCCGGCCTTGGTGGGGCGGAACCACATGGTGTTGTAATGGCCGGGAACGACATCCATTTTTACGCGGAAGGCGGGAACAAAAAAGTCGTGAATCACGTCTTCACTGGCGAGGACGAGCTTGACGTTGCGGCCAACGGGAACGTGCAGTTCGTTGATTTCCCGGCGGCCGTTGGGCTGCTGAATTTTCCACATCCACTGCTTGGCAATGACATAGACATCGAGGGTGTCTTGAGGAGCGTGACGGTAGTCCACGTAGATGACCGCGCCCCAGGCAAACATGCAAAGGGCAAGAAAAGCGGGAATGACGATCCAGGTAGCCTCCAAGCGCAGGTCGCCATGAATGGGAACGCCGATTTCGTCTTTGCTTTTGCGATGGAATTTGAAGAAGAAAACAACGATCGCGGCTGTGATGAGGACAGAGAAGCCGACGGAGACAAGGATCAGGAACGTCATCAACGAATCGACTCTGGGAGCGAAGTTAGATGCTTGCTCCGGGGAAAATGGCAATTGCGCCTGCACGGCTTAGTGTGCTCCTTGGAATTTCGTTCGCGCGGCCGCGATATCGCGCCGGCGGAAAATCAACATCCCCGCGACCAAGCATAAAATCGTGAGAACGCCGCCCAGGCGGATGATTTTGAGAATGGACGCGCTGTAACGGGCGGACGTGGGATCGTACTGATAACAGAAAAGCAACGCGCGATCGATGGGCGTGCCAATTTTGCCCGCGGAGGCATCGACGAGGCCGAGGCGGAGGTCGCGGGCTGGATACTCGACGCCATAGAAATAGCGAGAGATGCGGCCGTCGGGAGTGAGCAGCATAATGCCGCTGGCGTGTGCGAAGAGATTGGATTTCTGGTCGAACGTAAAACGGAAATTGGCGCCCTTGGTGAGGGCGTCGATGGATTCTTTCGAGCCCGTGAGGAAGTGCCAGCCGGTGGCGGTTTCGGGCCGGCGGAAATGAGTCATGGCCGATTCTTTTTTCTGGGCGGCCATGTCTGGAGATTCGCGCGGATCGAAGCTGACGAAGACGACTTCGTAGTCGCGGCCGGGGTTAAAGGAGAGCATGCGCAGAGCGCCCACAACGCCTTGTTCGACCTGATTACAGAGCATGGGACAGCCGTAATAGACAAGCGCGAGAAGGACGGGTTTCTGCGTGAAGTATTGGCGGAGCTGTACGTCGCGACCGGCCTCGTCGCGAAACGCGAGATCAAGGGGCAGATGCGCGTTGAGCTTCGGCTCGAAGCCGACGTTCTGAAGAACGGGGGGCATGTTCTGCGCGGCCGGACCGATACTTCCGGGCACGGCTTGAGCGCCGAGTGCGGCGGCGCTCAGCAGCAGGGCGAAGGCTCCGGAGATGGCGTGCTTCCAGTTCATGAGCTTACCTTTTCTTCTCCGCCGCCGGTGGAGTCACGGCCGGCAAACCTTTTGTGACGATGATCTTCATGGCTTCTTCCACGGGAATCTGAACGATGCCGGCGGGCTTATCTTTCCAGGCGAGCTTCTCGTTTTCAGCTTCATCGGCTTCCCGTTTGTCCCTCAAATCCAGTTGCGGGTCGGTGGTGTGCCCGGGTACGCCTTGCAACCGCGGCTCAGGCGGCATCGTTGGTCCAGCATCGCGGCGAACCGGAGGCGGAGGCGTTCGGGAATCAACAGCGAGCGTTGTCGTGAAGCGAAACACATAAACGCTAACGATGAACGCGGCCGCCACGGAAAGCGCCAAGTAAAACATGTACGCCAGAATCGTCCGTGTATCGATATCCGACGATTCAAACGCGACGTCCGAGTGCGTAGGCGGCTGATCGCCGGTCTGGCCCGTGTTGTGATGCTCAGTACTCATGAACTTCGATGGCCTCTTCCAGTTTAGGATCGCCGAGCGGCAGAAGCGGCTGGCTCTTGAGATTTCTTGCAAAAACGGCAAACCAGATTCCGGCAAGAGCAAGGATTGCGCCTAAGTCCATCAAGCCGGGAACGGCGTTCGAGGTAAATTCCGGGCGCGTCAGCCAAAAGAGGTCGACGAGACGCATGAAGATCAGCCACATGGCGATTTTGGGCAGCAATTTGGCGCTGCGCTTGACGTCCCGCGGAAGCAGGAAAAAGAACGGCGCGAAAAAGTGGAAGATCAAGACGAGAACGGCGACGACCCCCCAGCCACCGTATAGGCGAGTGCGGTAGAAACTGATTTCCTCGGGCAAGTTGCCGGACCAGATAATGAGGAGCTGGGAAAAACCGAAATAGGCCCAGAGCATGACGAAGGCAAGGAGAAGTTTGCCGAGGTCATGCAAGTGGCGGCTCTGGATGAGACCTTCCATGGGCGCGGTGCGGGAAAGCAGAACCAGGACGGCGATCATCAAGGACATCGAGGAGATCATCTGTCCAATGACGAAGAGGAAACCGTAGATGGTCGAAGCCCAGTGAGGCGAAAGAGACATGACCCAGTCGATGGCAGCGAAAGTCATGACAAACACGTAGAGGATGATGCCGGGGCCGGCGAGCATTTTCATGCGGCGGCGAAGGGCGCGGTCTTCGCGGTTTAGGTCCTGTTCCCTGGACCAGCGGTTGAAGATAAAAACCAGACCAAGCCAGACCACAAAATAAATCACGGCACGAATGAGAAATCCGCTGGTGGTGAGGTAGGTCTTTTGCAGATCCGACAGAGCCTTTTCGCCAGTCGGCGGAGCGTTTAGCCATTCACCGTAAAGATGCTTCATCCCGAAAATGGCGATAGGAAGGAAAAAGACCGCGACGACGGGAAGGACTCGCGTGGCGGCTTCGAGCGGCCGACGGGTCATAATGCCCCAATGACCGCCGGTGAGATGCTGGAGCATTAGCAAGCCCAGCGACCCGAGCGACAATCCGAGAACGAACATGAAGGCGACGAGATAAGAATGGAAGAAGCGATCGGAGTATTGATCGCCGTAGAGGAAGTAACCGATGCCGCAGGCAACTACGCCAGCGATGCACACCCCGACTGCGCGCTGCTGCAGGCGGCCGACGCTTTCGGGCGCCATGTAGTCCTGCGCGGTCATTTCGCGGAGCCTCCTGCGTTCAATTTATCCCGAAGAGCGGGAGGAAGATCGGAGACGGGTGCGTTACGGCTGAGCTGCAGCGCGCGGACATAGGCGATGATGGCCCAGCGGTCGGCCGGGGGAATTTGCGCGGAGTAGTTGAGCATGCCGCCGAACCCATTGGTGATCACATCGTAGAGGTAGCCGTTCGTAACGGCGCGGAGGCGTGGGTCGTGATAGCTAGGCGGATGTTTCATGCCGCGTATCGAGACCATACCATTGCCGTCGCCCTGAATGCCGTGGCACGGGGTGCAAAAAATTCTGTAACGTTCCTGGCCCCGTTGGAGGAGTTCCGGAGTCAGAGGAAGCGGGAACGCATTCGATTCCTTGGGGACGAACAATTCGTCATCCGCGATAGAGCCATGGGCCACGGTATTTTCGAGCAAAGGACGCTCGGAGCGTCCGTCGTCGAAGAACGGGCTGGGCGAAAGCGGGCGGTTCTTGGGCTGATCGGCCATGTCCTGGCGAATCTGGCAGCCACCCGTCAAAACGGCAAGCATCGCTGCACACACACCGAGGAGAATGCGCGAGACGCTAGTCATCGTGCACCTCGGAAACGTGATGGGCGGCGAGGCCCTGGAGGAAGCGCGCGGTTTCGGCGAGATGAAATTTTTTGTCGCGGGCCTGGATGCAAACAAAGAAACGGTCCGCGGAAGCATGTCGGAAACGATGCGCATTGAAAATCGGATGATGAGGCTGCGGCAGGCCGTTGAGGGCGAGCATCCCGAACACCGCGGCGAGTGAAGCGCAGAGTATGGTCAGCTCGAACGTGACGGGGATGAAAGCCGGCCAGCTGTTGAGCGGGCGGCCGGCAATGTTCAAGGGATAGGAGTAGACGTTCACCCAGTATTGGAAGCCAAAACCACCGAGGCCGCCGATTAAACCGCCGATGAGTGTGATTAGCGGGACGTCGTTGCGGCGCATGGCCATGGCTTCCGGCATGCCTTCCACGGGAAACGGAGTGTAGCATTCGTAGTAGCGGTAGCCCGCTTCGCGAATTTTCGCGGCGGCGTGCACGAGCTGCTCCGGCTTCTCAAATTCGCCAATCACGCCGTAGATGTGTGACCGGTGCTCTTTCACTTGTGTTCCTCGGACGTTTCCGTGACCAATTCGCGCATTTCGGCGATGGAAATCGCCGGCAGCACGCGAACGAACAGGAAAATCAACATGACGAACATGCCCATGGTGCCGATAAACGTGGCCCAATCCCAGACCGTGGGAGAGTAACGACCCCAGGCGGAGGGCATGAAATCGCGAGTCAAACTGATAACGACAATGACAAAACGCTCAAGCCACATGCCCACGTTGACGACGATGGACATAAGGAAAAGAACGACGACGTTGGTGCGCATCTTGTGGGACCAGAGCAACTGCGGGATGAGGATGTTGCAAAGGATGAGCGCGTAGTAGAAGGGCGCGTACGGGCCATGCAGGCGTTGCTGAACGAGGAAAACGTCGAACTTATTGCCGCTATAGAGCGACATGAAAAATTCGAAGAAGTAGCCGTAGGCGACGATCAAGCCGGTGGCGAGCATCACTTTGGCCATGTTTTCGAGGTGGCGCATGGTGATGAAGTCTTCGAGGCCGTAAGCCTTGCGCAGGGGGATCGCAATGGTGATAACCATCGCGAAACCGGAATAGATGGCGCCGGCGACGAAGTATGGCGGAAAAATCGTGGTGTGCCAGCCAGGAACGATAGCGATCGAAAAGTCGAAGCTCACGACGGTGTGAACGGAAAGCACGAGCGGCGTGGCCAAGCCAGCGAGCAGCAGGTAGGCCGACTGATAGCGTTGCCAGTGTCGCGCGGAACCCCGCCACCCCATTGCCAACATGCCGTAAATGATTTGCTTTGGCTTGGTGACGGAGCGATCGCGGAGCGTGGCGAGGTCAGGGATCAACCCGACAAACCAGAAGAGGAGAGAAACTGTGCCGTAGGTCGAGACGGCGAAAACGTCCCAAATGAGAGGGCTGCGGAATTGCGGCCAGATGCCCATCACGCTGGGGTAGGGGAACATCCAGAAGGCGTACCAGGGGCGGCCGGTATGGATAAGAGGAAAGATGCCGGCGCAAGCCACCGCGAAGAGAGTCATCGCTTCCGCGAAGCGGTTGATCGAAGTGCGCCACTTCTGGTTGAGCAAAAATAGAATGGCGGAGATGAGCGTACCGGCGTGGCCGATACCAATCCACCAGACGAAGTTGACGATGGCAAAGCCCCAGCCGATGGGGATGTTGATGCCCCAAATGCCGACGCCCTTCATGATCAGCCAGCCGATGGCGATGTTCATTACGCCAAAGACGCTGAAAGCAATCAGGAAGCCGATGTACCAGCCGAGCGAAGTGGGGCGAGTGAGAACGATCGCGCTGATCTTGTCGGTGACCGAGGCATAGGTGTGCCCCGGGCCAAGAACAGGCGTGAGCCGGGTGATTTCGGGAGAATTGATTGGCGGCTCGCCGGCGCTCATGCCTTCTCCAATGCAGGGTTCGGATTGCGAACGGCCGCGAGATACGTGGTGCGCGGGCGGGTATTCAGTTCGCCGAGAATCGAATAGTTGCGCGACTGCGCTTTCAGTTTGGCCACGCGGCTATTGGGATCGTTGGCGTTGCCAAAAACAATGGCCTGCGACGGGCAGGCGGATTCGCAAGCGGTGACGATTTCGCCGTCACGGATGTCGCGGCCCTTGCCGCCATCCGCCTTCTCCGCTTCGATGCGCACGTTGTTGATGCGCTGCACGCAATAGGTGCATTTTTCCATGACGCCGCGGCTGCGCACAGTGACTTCCGGATTGCGCAGAAGCTTGAGCGATGGCGTCTCCCAATCCTCGAAACGGAGGAAATTGAAGCGGCGCACTTTGTAGGGGCAGTTGTTCGAGCAATAGCGCGTGCCGATGCAGCGGTTGTAGACCATGTCGTTCAGGCCTTCCGCGCTGTGAACGGTGGCGCCGACGGGGCAAACCTGCTCGCACGGCGCGTTTTCGCACTGCTGGCAAGGAACGGGCTGGAAAAATGTTTCGGGGTTTTCGAGCGCGTCGTAGTCCGGCCCGCCAGGATCACCAGTTTCGGTTTGCACGTTTGCGTAGTAACGGTCGATGCGGATCCAGTGCATCTCGCGTCCGCGCATGACTTGATCTTTGCCAACGACAGCGATGTTGTTTTCCGACTGGCAGGCGACCACACACGCGTTGCAGCCGTTGCAACTGCTGAGATCAATGGCCATGCCCCAGGCGTAGCCGGGGTAAGAGAATTCCTTGTAAAGAGACATCGACTTGGGCGGCTGCTCATCGCCCTCATGCGCGAAGCTGGGATTCTTCCGGAATTCCTCAAGGGTGCCTTCGGCCAGAATCTTCCGGCGCGATTCCATCTGGAAGTGATACTGAGTGCAGGCCAGCGGGTAATCGTCGCCGGTTTTCTTTATGGCGTCCGTACCGGCAGTAGCTCCCCACAAGGCGGTGGATGTGCGCACGACATAAGCGCTGAAACCTTTGTTCGAACCGGTGAATCCGGCGTTTTTGCGGCCATAACCCAGCGGAAGAACGACGACGTCGTCCGCCTGTCCGGGCAGGATCCATGCGGCTGCGGTGACTTTGCTGTTGGAGATCGAGATGTCGATGACGTTGCTGACAATCTGGCCGTGCTCACCGCCGCGGGCCGCAGCGCGCTGCGTGAGTGCAAGTTTTTCAGCCAGGCGCGGACTTACCAGGGCGGCGTTGTCCCAGGTGATTTTTGTGACGGGGCGCGCCAACTCTTGCAGCCAGCCGTTGTTCGCGTAACGGCCATCGTGAACGTTCGAATCCGGTCGGAAGATAAATTCGAGCTGCCCGGCGGGAATTGCTTTTGAAGCTGGCAAATTTGCAGGAGAGAGCTTTGTTGAAACAGCAAGGGGAGGGTAAGCAGAATTGGCAACAATGCCGTCGTTCAATGTCTTGCGCCAAAACTTGTCGGGATCACCAGAGCCGGCGGCTTTCATGCGGTCGCGGAGCGCATCATACGCGGTGAGGCCCGGCTTGTCGGTGAAAGCGGCAAGAACTTCGAAAGCCGAGCGCGTGCGGTAGAGCGGAGCGATGAGCGGCTGGATCACACTAATCGTGCCATCGAACGCGCGCGCATCGCCCCAGGTTTCCAGATAGTGAGATTCGGCGACATGCCACTTGCAATACTCGGCGGTCTCGTCGAAGTGCGAACTGACCAGCACGGACGTTTCTATTTTTTGAAGCTTGGAAGTGAAAGCAAAGTCGTGAGGCGCGTCGTAGACCGGATTCGATCCGAAAATCAGAAGAGTATTTACTTTGCCGGCGTCGATATCGGCGCAAAGCTCGGTGAACGATTCCAACTGATTCACCGGATTGGCTTCGACGGGCTCCGTGTAATAGAGCGTCGTGCCGACGTTTCCGAGGGCGGCGTTGATGGCGTGTGCCAGGGCATGTACTTCCGCGGGCTGGAATTCACCGGCGACGACAAGAGAAGTGCCACGATGTTTCGTCAAATCGCTGGCGACGGCATCCAACCACTTTTGCGCGGCCGGGGAAAGCGTCCCGCTGCCGCCAAGACCGACAAGTGCGGCCAAGCCGCGAGCGAACTGCCCGACCTCGGAAGCGCGCAGAGGCAAACGGTGATCCGCGCTGGAGCCAGTGACGGATGGCGTCGGCTCGACTACATAGAGCCGGTTCATCGTGTCGGTCGGGGCGTTCAGTTTGCGGCGGCTATAAAACTGCTTCATGTAGCGAATGTGCCCAGGCCCGCTTGCCAGGAAATCGGAATCCAGAGAAAGAATGACGTCGGCCTTTTCCGGGCGATAGACGGTGTTCAAGTAGCGCCCGAATGCGAGCTTGGCGCCTTCGCGTGCGCCGTCACTGCCAGCAGGCTCCCATTGATGCCACTTGGCGCCGGGCACTTGTTTCAGGACACTCTGGATTTGTGCGGCGAGCGTCGGCGAAGTGACCGTGCCAGTCAATATCCGGAGACCTGCGCCGCCCTGAGCCTTGGCATTGGCCACGAGCGTCTCGGCCACTTTCAAGAAGTCCGACCAGATGCGGATTTCGCCGAGATTCGTGACGGTTTGCGCGCGATCCGGATCGTACAAGTTCAGCACGGAGGCTTGGGTAATCGCGTCCGTGCTTCCAAGACTCGATGGATGATCGGGATTCCCAGTCACGTGCGTTGGCCGGCCTTCGTGGCTTTCCACCAGAACGCCGACGGCATCCGCGCCGAAGGGCATTGCCGTGGCGTAATACTGGGGCTTGCCGAGAATCATTCCGTCGGGCTGTTTCACGTACGGAACAATCAGTTGCTCCGGCTTGCGGCAGCCAGAAATTCCAGCGAACGCCAGCGAGGCTGCGGCGAGCTTCAGGAAATTGCGCCGATCGACCGTTTCATCCCACTCCGATGCCTGGCGAGGGAACTCGCGGTGCAGCAGTTCTTCAAAATGCGGATTGTCCGACAGTTCTTCCAGCGTCCGCCAATATTGTTTGCCGCTCTTGTCGCGCAATTTCGCGCGGACAGCGGCAAGGTCCAGGGTGTGCTCGTGCACAGCGGAATCCTGCTGGTGCGCGTCGGAGTGATCGTCCGCGGGCAAAGCGGCCTCGTGAGCTTCGTGATCGTGCATGTGGCCGTCGATGGGGTCGTGTTCGCGCATACCGTCCATTAGCGATGACAAGTCGAACAGCTCGTGAGTTCAGCTGTCGAGCGAATCTTTCGTGCCAGAGCCAGTTCTTTGCCGATTCTTGCCTGATCGTCGGGGGCTTTCCAGTCCATGTTAAAAACGTCTTCTTTCGTTGCACGCAAAGCCATCTCCGGGTTTTTGTGGCAGTTCAAACACCATTCCATCAACAAAGGAGAGGCCTGAAAAACCAGCGGCATTTGATTGATCGAGCCGTGGCACGTCGAGCAGCCGACGCCTTTGTTAACGTGAATGCTATGATTGAAATAGACAAAGTCGGGAAGCCGGTGGACTTTCACCCACTGAATCGATTGGTTTGTACGGTAACTCTCGCGAATGGGTTCGAGGTACGGAGCGTCGGCATACAAGACGGAATGGCAATTCATGCAGGTCTTCGTCGGGGGGATGCCCGCAACAGCAGAAGTCTCCACCGAGGTGTGACAGTAGCGGCAATCGAGTCCATCATCTCCGACGTGATGTTTATGGCTGAATTGCACGGGTTGCGCGCGCGAAACGTTTTGGTTCGTGGAATACGGCGACCGCGCCAGACCCAATACGCCGACGAGTCCCAAGCCGACCAAAAAAACAGCCGAGAACAGGCTGAATCTGGAAATGAAATTTGTGCTTCGATGAAAAATCTGGGCCATGTCAGCGTTGCACTTTTTTGCGAAGACCTCTCCCGGAAGGAGTAGAAGCCTGGAGGCTCCGCGGCGTCATGGCCGGGAAGTGCGTACCCGGCGCCTACCTAAATGACCGCATAGTTTCCGACAAAACTTTCTGGAATGCAACCTTCTCACGCAGTTTATTTAAAAAAATGTTCGACGAGTTTCGCTCCCGAAAGGGAACAGAGCTTTCGAACAGTTTGAAACGCCTGCAACTCCAGTGTCTTCAAATGTCAGCTTTGTTTTCCTTCTCTGCTTTTGATCCATTCGGGAACGAGTGGGATGCAATTTTTTTCGGGAGCAGCCTTGCGGAAGACGTAGACGCGTTATCCGTGCTATCTTGGAGGCACCCTTCGCCGTGGCTACGCATGCGGCGGAGCCTACCTCATCGTCTGCTGGGGCGTGGTCCAACCGGTAGGACACCTCACTGTTAATGAGGACGGTGGAGGTTCGAATCCTCCCGCCCCAGCCAATTTCTTTAATTGTGATTGCGGAAAACCTTCGCTAGTCTCGGACAGTCGGCAAGCCAGCTTCGGTCCAACCTCGCCAGCCACCATCCATCGATTCCACGTCGGTGTAGCCCATTTTTTGCAAATTGTCGGCGACTAGCGCTGAGCGAAAACCACCGCCGCAATAAAGTACCAGCTTGGTGGCCGTGTCGGGAACCCGCTGCTCGATGTCGCGCTCGATGACGCCTTTGCCCATGTGAACCGCGCCGGGGAGATGGCCTTTGGCCCATTCGTTATCTTCGCGGACATCCACGAGAATCATTTTCTCGCCCGCGTCGATGCGGCGTTTCACATCAGGGACATCGGTTTCCTTGACGCGCTGCTTGGCATCCTGGACAAGCTTCAAAAACTGTGGGGAGTGCACCATAATGTCCTCCGGAATTTATTGAGGTAAAAAAGCCTAACACAATCGAAGAGATCAGTGGCAAGCCAGTGCGGCGGAATCTATCCCACACACAAGCATTTCATTTTCATGCTGCGGGATTCGATGCTAACAAGTTGTAAAAACTGCTCTCAGGAAAGCTACTAGTTTGCCGCGTCTTTTTTGGAATGGGACCTCACCAGGTTCACCAGATTCCAGCGCATGGTTTCCGGCACGCGATCGCCCTCTCCCATCATTTTCCCTTTGCCCTTGGTGATGATGTAGAACAGCTCGCCGTCCGTCTTGCCCGAGAGGGTCGCTGGATCGGCCCAATCGTGCATAGTCAGCTTCATAGATTCGACGATTTCGCCCTTGCCGTCTCCCTTGGCCCCGTGGCACATGGCGCAATCGTAGCCGTAAATTTTGCGCGCCGCTGCGAGGCCCTCCGGAGTCGGCTTAACCGGATTTTTCTTGTCGATGTCTTCCTGCGAGATTTTGTATTCTTCGCCTGCGGCTTGCGAATCTTTCGGTTTTTCCTGTCTTGCGGTCGACTTCGCGCGCGCCATTCCAAGACACGCGACCAAAACCGAGACCAACACCAACAAGCCTTTTCGCATAGTTTTCTCCTGACTGGAAGGGCCGGCCGAACGAGAGGAATCGGCAAGATTCTTTGAAGGGATTCTACGCCCCAGGAGCGGGAAAAGACAGCCTAAGAGTCATCGCAACGCGGATTAATCGAGATCCCGCCAGTTGGGACCGGAGGAAATCTCCACGACAAGGGGGACAGCAAGTTTGTGTACGCCTTCCATTTCCTCGCGCACAAGCTTTTCCAGCTTGCTTTTTTCTTTTGGGGGAGCTTCAAACAGCAATTCGTCGTGGACCTGCAAAATCATTTTGGCTTCGAATTCTTCCTCAGCCAGGCGCTTGTCAATCTTGATCATAGCCAGCTTGATCAGGTCCGCTGCTGTGCCTTGTAACGGCGAGTTCAGGGCAGTGCGTTCCGCAAAATTGCGAAGCTGCGCCTGCGGCGAATTAATCTCCGGAATCGGGCGAATCCTTCCAAAGAGCGTTTTTGCCACGCCAGTCTTCCGCGTTTCCACCAGAATCTTGTCCAGAAATTCTTTCACTCCCCGATAGCGTGTGAAATACGCGTTGATAAATTGCGCGGCTTCCTTTTGCCCGATGCCAAGCTGTTGCGACAGGCCGAAGGCCGAGAGGCCATAGATAATTCCGAAATTGATCACTTTCGCCGCGCGGCGATGTTCCGCATTTTGCGCCATCGGTCCAACGCCGAAGACTTCCTGCGCGGTGCGCGCGTGAATATCTTCCCCATTGCGGAAGGCATCGACAAGGACTGGATCGCGGGAAAAGTGCGCCATCACGCGCAGTTCGATCTGCGAATAATCCGCCGAAAGCAGAATTTTGCTTTTCTCCGCGACAAACGCCGCGCGAATTTCTCTCCCTAACTCCGTGCGAATGGGAATGTTTTGCAGATTCGGATCGCTCGAACTAAGCCGGCCCGTCGCCGCCGTCGTTTGCGAAAAACTCGTATGCAAACGACCGGTTTGCGGATGAATCAGCTTTGGCAGCGCATCGACGTAGGTCGACTTGAGTTTCGAAATCTCGCGGTACTCGATAATCTTTGCGGGCAGCTCGTGCTGGGCAGCCATTTCCTCGAGAATATCCGCCGCCGTCGATCGAACTTTTCCCTTTCCACGGCGCGTTGGTGGCTGCAGGTTCAGCTTGTCGAACAGAATCTCCGCAAGCTGTGCCGGCGAGTTGACGTTGAATTCATTTCCCGCAAGCTTCCAAATTTCTTTTTCCAGGCGCCGGACTTCCGTTTCCATCGACTTGGACATCTTGTCGAGCTCTTTCGGGTCCACGCGAATGCCGATCCGCTCCATGTCCGCAAGTACGGGCGCAAGCGGCAAATCAATCTTCTCGTATACGTCCGCAAGCTCTTGTTCGTCTATCTGCCTGCGCAAAACGGGAGCGAGGCGCTGCAAGTAGTCCGCGCGTTCCCCGGGGCCGCCGCCGAGCACTACATTCCATTGACGCATAACCACGTCGGCGAGATTGTGGTTCGCCGTGGTCGGCCGCAGAAGATAGGAATAGAGTTGCGTGGCATGTTTGAGATTCGTGGCACGCCCCGCGAGAAGCTGAAAGAGCTTTGGATCGTGAACAATTTTGGCGCGCTTGGCATCCGCAAGAACCGGCGCCAGAGCTTTGAGCGCCTCGCCTTTTTCATCGAGCCAAACGGAACGGCCCTCGCCTGCTTTCGAAGAAACTTCAAGGGAAGCGATGCGTGTTCCAAACCCTTCCGATTCCCGCTCGCCGAGCTCCAGGTTCAGCCAAACCGCCAGAGGCTGTTTGACCAAAACTTTTCCGAGATACGCGCGGAATTCGGCAACATCGGCAAACGCCGAGTAGTCCGCCTTCACGCTGGGCTCCGCGCTCGCTGGTGCGGAGGACGCCAATTCCTCCGCGCTCAACTCCTTCAGCAACGAGTTGAAACCAAGCTCACGATACAGCGCGCCCAGGGCCACGACATCGGGGTCCCGCCGTTCCAGCGCATGCAAGTCCAGCTCCAACGGCAAGTCCGTCGCAATCTTCGCCAACTGCTTCGACATCATCACCTGCTCGCGTTGCTGCTGCAGCGCCTCGCGGTAGCGTTTGTTCGGCACTTCATCCGCGTGGTCCAGCGCCGTCTCCACGCTTCCATATTTCTTGATCAGCTCCGCAGCGCCTTTTTCGCCAATGCCTTTCGCGCCGGGAATGTTATCGATGTTGTCGCCTAGCAGCGCCATGTAATCCACAACTCGCTCGGGAGATACGCCCAAAATCTCTTCCACTTTCTTTTCGTCGACAATGATGTCTGCCTTCGCTCCGCCCGACCCGGTCCGCAGCGTCCGGACATTTTTTCCAACGAGCTGCATCATGTCCTTGTCGTTCGAAATCACCAGCACGTCCAAATTCTTTTTCGCGGCTTGCAGGGCCATCGCGCCGATCACGTCGTCGGCTTCGTAACCCTGCACCTCCAGAATCGGCAGCCGCATCGCTTCGCACAGCCGCCGCACGAAAGGCAATTGCACGCGCATTTCATCGGGCATTGGCTGCCGCTGCGCTTTGTATTTTTCAAACAGTTTGTCGCGAAACGTCGCACCGGGAGGATCGAACACTATGCCGATGTAATCCGGCTGATAATCCTTGATGAGCCTGCGAAGAATGTTGCCGAAGAGGAATGGAACGTTGGTAGGCACGCCTCCCGGCCCCGTCAGCCGCTGCGGCATAGGCGCAAAAAAGGCGCGGTAGATGTGCGCCATCGCGTCCACAAGGAACAGTTTTTTTGGTGCAGCAGGCATGCCGGCGAGTATAGCAAAGCAACAGCTATCCATTCGTGTCAGACTGGCATCGGGTCTTACGCCGTTCGTCGGAAGTCGTAGCGCGAATTTTCAAACGGAACAATTTCTATAGGCATTCCGTTACCCACTCCAGCTCTGAGTTGTGAGAACGTTGCGAGTAATAAGGAGTCCAAATGACCGGTCCGTACGCCACTCAGCCATCGTTAGCAACCGCGATGTCGCGCCACTTCCTACTCTCTGTTCTTTTGGTGGGCATCCCGTTGCCATTTATGCTAGCCCTACAATATCTGGGCGGCGGCTTTCGCGATTGCGTGCCGGTCTTTTTTGCTTGGCTGGCTCTTGCTGCGATTTATTGGTGGCCGATTGGCGCGTTGCTCTTTCACTGGAAACGCGGATGGTTCAGTCGTTTCGTGGTCTCATATCTTGCGTCGTTGCCGCTCTATTTTCTCTGCCTGTTGATGGTTTATCCCGCGTTCGGCGCGCGCTTCCATCCGCACAGCGGTCTCTTCTGGGGCATCTACTTTGCTCAAACACCGACATTCTTCCTCATGGTCTTCGCGCTTTACCTTCTCACGCGCCGTGGCCGCACCGCCATGCGCGTCACTACTTGGCTGGTCAGCTTTGCATTCATCGCCGGCCTCCTCGCACCGGTTGTCTATTCATTTCGCGTCGACAAGTACACCTGGCCACAGCCGTCGGCCCAGCGCGCAAACATCGTTGGTGCACGCATCGTCGATATCTCCGGCAATCAGATCCTCGATGGAAAAAATGTCCATGTGGAGAATCACCACATCGTCGCCATCGTGGACGCCACCGGAGACGCCAGCGACTGGCCCAAGATCGATGCCGGTGGAGATTTCCTCCTCCCCGGTCTGATTGATGTTCACTCACACTTTCAAGCTCCAGTCCGCTCAATCCTCGCTCCATTTGATTTCAAATTCTTCCTCGAGACTCTCTTTGCCGACTGTGCTCCACAACGCCGAGCCTACCTCGAAAGCGGCATAACCTCCGTTCGCGATGACGGAGGCTCCGCCGTTCACGCTTACCATCTCCGCGCCGCTCTTCAAGAACACGCACTTCTCGGACCGCGACTCTTCGTCGTCGGAAGGCTGGTCACCTCGCCGCACGGACACCCGGTCAGCACCATTTGGACGCCGCAACTTTCGCGAGACGGGGCAATTCTCGCTTTCGATTCCGAGAGTCTGCTTTCTGGTTTGGAGAAAAACTACGCCGCCGGCCCTCCGGATGCAGCGAAATTCATTTACGGAACTATTGGAATTGCCAAGGAGCGGCTCCGCGCCGATTTGCTCGAACAAGGAATCGCTTGGACGAAAAAGAAAGGGCTGATTTCCGTGGTTCATGCGGAAACGACGGAGGAAGTGACCGAAGCCGCTCGCGCCGAAGCGACGGGCATTGAGCATGTCGCTTCGATGGAGACCCTCCCCGATGATCTCTTGCATTTGCTTGTCGAAAAACGCCCTTTCGTGGATCTCACCTTCGGCGAGTTCGACACCGCCATGCAGTTGCGCAAAGTGAATGACGCGGATCGCACGCGCGTACTTCAGGAAAAATACCAATTCATCCGCCGCATCAGCGACGCTGGCATCCGCTTAACCGTGGGAACAGATGCCCCGCTCGTGCCTTTTGGAATCGGACTTCACGACGAACTGGCGCAATATAGCAAGGCTGGATTCTCCCCGGCGGAGATTCTGCGCTTTGTCACACGGAACAATGCGGACTATCTCGGCAAGGCTGATTCGCTAGGACAAATCGCGCCGGGATTTCTAGCAGATCTCGTGCTCGTGCGGGATAACCCGCTCCAGAACATCGCTACGCTTCGCAAGCCCGTCTGGGTCATGCTCGATGGACAAATCGTCGCACACGAACCGCAGAAGAATTGACCGTTCACGCGAATTGATTAAAGAGCCCGGGTTTTGTTCATCCTGGACGGGCCCCGCCCGACTCTGATTTGTAACTAATACTCTTCACTATTTGCTGGAAGCGGAAGGTACCTCAGGCTGCGAAATCAGAAGCAGCCGCGTCCCGCTATCCAGATGTACATTCTTGCCGCTCGAGGCTATGACGGTCGATTGGCTCGCATTTGAGGCAGCCGCCATAAGCTTCAAATCCTTCAATCCATACACACCCCGGCTATCGGGTGGCAATGGCGTCAATGCGCTGGGTGAGCTGGTAGGCGGATCTGCGGGGTAGCTCGGCCTTCCTGGTGATGCAGTCGGCGTATGGCTGGTGCCCATCGGCGATCCGGACGCAGTTGGTGCGCCCGCGCCGGTCATCGGGTCGCTGCTAGATTCAGACAACCCGCGCGAAGAATCGCCTTGCGGCGCGGCAATCGCCACGATCGCCACGTTCAGCGAAATCTCTTCGCCCTTCTTCGGAATCGCCTTGTCAAACTGAATCGCCAGCGTGGACCCGCTGTCGCCCTTCGATCGCGCCGTCGCTTCTGTGACGTGCCCCTCTAATTTTGCTCCCACCGGAATAATTGTTTTGCCTGCGTATTTTATTTCCTCGGTCGTATGGGCTTCGACCTTGTCACCCGCTTTGGCCTTTTTCGAGTCCACGGACGAATTGAGCTGTGCATTGATCGCAGTTCCGCTGGGCACACCAGCCGCGCTTGCCTCTGTCTGTGCCGCCACGCCCGCCGCAAACATGGCGCCAACCAATATCGCACTTCCCGCTCGTATCATTTCTTCCTCCACTTGGATTGGGCTAGGCAACTCCTATCGCGAATCGTCCCCATATAGGGGGACGCTCACGCGCGAAGAATAGTTGTATTCGCATCGCGACCAATGCGCGCAAAAAATGCCGTCGAGAAAAATGGCAGCCAAAATAAGCGGTTCAGAGGACCCGCAGCTCGATAACGGACTGTCTGCGCTGAACTGCCAGCACCGAACTATCTACGAAATGATGCCCAGCGGCTTGGCCACTTCCGCCAAAATATCCGCGGCACGCTGCAGTTGTTCTCTCTTGTGTGTCGCGCTGACGATAGCCCGTAGTCGTGCCTTGCCTTCCGCTACCGTGGGGAATCCGACGGCAGGCGCAAATACGCCGGCCTCAAACAGTTTCTTCGAAAAATCAAACGCCTTCGCTGCATCGCCGACGTGAATGGGGATAATCGGCGTCTCGCTCACCTTAAACTGGAAGCCGCGCTTCTTCAGTTCCCGCTTGAACATTTTCGTGTTCGCCCACAATTTCTTGACTAGCCTTTCGCCTTCCGGCGAATCGAGGAGCGAAAACGCGGCCTGGCACGCCGCCACTGTCGCCGGCGGATGCGAAGTCGAAAACAAAAACGGCCGGGCTCGCAGGTACAAGAAATCAATCAGGTCGCGCGATCCAGCCACATAACCGCCCATTGCACCGATGGCCTTGCTCAGCGTCCCTACTTGAATGTGCACGCGTCCGTGACAATTCAAATGATCCACTGTCCCGCGCCCGCCGCGCCCCAGCACGCCGCTCGAGTGCGCGTCGTCCACCATCATGATGCAGTTATATTTTTCCGCGAGGTCGCACAGCGCCGGCAGCGGCGCGATGTCCCCGTCCATGGAAAAAACACCATCGGTGATAATCAATTTCTTGCCGGGAAATTCCAGGTGCTCCTGCAGAATCCGCTCGCAATCCTTCACATCCTTGTGCTTGAACACTTTGATCGTCGCTTTCGAAAGCCTCGCTCCATCAATAATTGAAGCGTGGTTCAACTCATCCGAAATAATCAGGTCTTCCTTGCCAAGAACAGCCGAAACCGTTCCGGCGTTCGCCGTAAACCCAGACTGGAACACGACGCACGCTTCCACATTCTTGAACCGTGCGATCTGCTCCTCCAGATCCATGTGAATCTTCATCGTCCCGGCGATCGTTCGAACCGCGCCCGCCCCCACCCCGTATCGTTTGATCGCGTCCAGCGCTGCTTTCCGCAGCGATTTGTGCGTCGTCAATCCCAAATAATTGTTTGAAGCCAGATTGATCACTTCCCGCCCGTCAAAAATGCACACGGGCTTCTGTTCACCTTCGAGCACGCGCAGCTTCGGCGCCACTCCCTTCGCCCGCAATTCATTCAGCTGGTCGGAAATGTACTGCGTCGGATTCTGTTTCGTTGCCATCGTTGCGGTATCAGACATGCTTAGACTCCTGAGGTGGACTCGGCTGGTGGAACTACCATTCTGCGTCAGCTGGCCCTACGGAGCAAACAATTCGAGGCGGAAACGAGTAGGGCGATTCGTTTAGCGCGGCATTCCATTTGGATACAACAAAATCTTCCCCGCCAACCCGCCCTGCAATTTGGCAAACGCATTCTCGAATTTCTCCAGCGGCTCGCGCTCTCCAAACAGGGGCTCCAAATCCAGCCGGCCCGCCTTCAATAGCGCCGTCATCTGCACCCAAGTCCCGTACATTCGCCGGCCATAAATCCCTTGCACCGTCGCGCCCTTGAAAATCACGTCATTCACCAAATCCAACGGCACATTTTCCGTTGGTATTCCCAGCAGTGACGCCCGTCCCCCGGCTCGTAACGCTTTAAACCCCTGTTGAATCGCCGTCGGATTTCCGCTCATCTCCAGCAAGGCATCCACACCCGTACCATTCGTCTCGGCAAGAATCCGCGCAACCGCGTCCTCCGCTGCGGGATTCAACACCACATCCGCGCCCATTTTCTTCGCCATGGCACGCCGATTCTCGTTCGTCTCCGTAGCAAACACCGTCGAGCTACCACAAGCCTTCGCCACCGCGATTGACATCAACCCGATGGGCCCGCATCCCGTCACCAAAACGGTTTGCCCTGCAATCGGCCCCGCCAGTACGGTATGCACCGCATTGCCCAGTGGATCGAGAATGGCTCCGTAATGCTCCGGAATCGCCGGATCCAGCTTCCAGATATTCGACGCAGGAATTTTCACAAACTCTGCAAATGCTCCGTCCTGATCGATCCCGATAATCCGTAAATTCTGGCAAATATGCGCTTCGCCCAGCCGGCACTGGTGGCAGTGGCCGCAGTTCACATGCATTTCCGCGCTGACAAAGTCCCCTGACTTCACCGCCGTAACTTCTTCGCCCACGCGCTCCACAACGCCGCAAAACTCATGCCCCAGCGTCACCGGCGGCTTGATCCGCCCTTGCGACCACCGGTCCCATCCATAAATGTGCAAATCTGTCCCGCAAATGGAAGCTGTCTTGACGCGCACCAAAACGTCCGCCGCGCCAATCGCCGGCACTTGCGCGGTTTCATACGACAGGCCGCGTGCCGACTGCATTTTCCGCAACGCCTTCATCGTCGTTGCCATCTATTCGAATCCTCGTCTAACGCCCAATCTTCGATGCTAGCACAGCCCGCCTGCCGACAACTCTTTGCTCCTCGCCTTGTCCTGTCCACGCGAGACCGTGTTTCGAATTTCGTATTTCGTTCTTAACTCCGCCTAACGCGAAATTTCCTCCAAAACCAATCCGTTCGTCCGTGGCCCCATGGCCGCCACCACCGTCGCCACCAAGATCATCGCCACCGCCAACATTGCAAACACCGTAGGCACTCCGTGAACCAGCACTGCTCCAATCAAAATCGAAGTGAACGCCGCGCTCAAACGGCTCCAGCTATATGTAAATCCCACACCGGTCGCCCGCAGTCGCGTGGGAAACATTTCCGCTTGATATGCATGAAACGCCGCAGAAAACCAGTAATTTGCTAGTGTCAGCAGCGCCCCAAATCCGACGACCGCCGCCGGCGCAATCGAGTTCCCAAATCCCAATCCGAGTCCGGCAACAAGCAAGGCCAGCACCACAATCGTCCACTTGCGTTCCATCCTGTCCGAAGTAACCGCCGCCAGCAACGGGCCGATAGGCGACACCACCGCAATCAGCATCGTGTATTCCAGCGAATGCAAAAGCGAAACTCCTCGCTTCAACAAAAACGTCGGCGCCCAATTCGCAAATCCATAAAACCCGATCGTCTGCAACGCCTGAAAAATCACCAGCATCACCGTCCGCGAAAGGTAAGGCGCTTTCCACAACTCCCAAAATGATCCGCTTTCCTTCTTCTCTTTGTCCTCTGCGCTCTCCGTGCCCTCTGTGTAAATTCCTTTTCCTTCTTTTGAAAACGATTCCCTCTCCAGCCCGGTCATAATCGCATCCGCTTCCGCCAATCGCCCCCGGCTCTCCAACCACCTCGGAGACTCCGGCAACCTTCGCCGGAACCACCACGTCAGGAGGGCCCCCGACGCCCCAATCACCATCACCCACCGCCACCCGCTCATCCAAAAGTGTGTCGGCACCAGCAATCGCGAAAGCACCGCCGCCACCGGCACTGCGCAAAATCCCGCCACCTGTGTGATCGCCACATACCGCCCCCGCGCGCGCCCCGGCACCACTTCCGTCACATACGTATCGATCACCACAATTTCCGCGCCAATCCCCACACCCGCAAAAAACCGCAACGCAATCAACCACGCCGCTGTCGGCGCAAACGCCCCAAAAAATGTAAACACCGAATAAATGAGCAGCAGCAGAATGAACGCGCTCTGCCGCCCCATCCGGTCGCTCCCCATCCCAAATACGACCGTCCCCACAAACATCCCCAAGAATCCTGCCGCCACAAAAAACGTAAACTGCCGCAGGGTCAGAAACCCAGACTGCTGCAAAGCCGCCCCGATATACGCCACAATAAAAATGTCGTAGAGATCGAAGAAATTGCCCAGCGACACCAAAACAATAAACCGCCGGTGAAACCTCCCCAGCGGCAACCGCTCAATCCTCTCCGCAATCGTCATAAAGTGTGTGTCATCCCAACTATGCAATGCGCGTCATCTAGATCAAGCAATGTGTGTCATTCCGAGCGTAGCGAGGAATCTGCTTTTTCCTTCCGATTTTCCAATTTCGATTTTCGCTTTTTCCTATTTCACTTCCGCCACCACCCCAATCTTCTCCAACGCCCTCAAGTACTCCACCACCATCTCCAACGGCACTGGCCCATACTCCGCCGACACCGCATCCCGAGTCTCCTGCGCATTCCGTTTCCCATCCGCAAAATTCAAAACCTCATACGCATACTCCTCGCCGCTGCCCCACAATCCCTCGTAACTAAACAACTTCGGCGTAGCCACCCCCGCCGACTTCGCATGATCTGCAAAATAGTCATACCCAAACACCGCCAGCGGCCCTTTCGGCTCGGTATTTCGCAGAAAGACTGGGGAAGTCTCGCGCTTTTCGATTTGCGGCACGCAATGCCGGAGCTCTCGCGCTAAAAAGTCTACCGTGGGCATTTTGGATAGTCGGCGGTAGGAATACTTGACGGCAAGCTCATACATTGATTCCGACCCGTACAGATTGCATACCTCTTTTTCGGGGAGTCCGACTGCACGCGAGCGCGATAACGCCTCGCGCAAGGCGTCTCCGAGCTCCGTAGAATCGAGGACGGACGTATAGTCCTTCAGCGATATCCCCGCCAAAAAATACCCACTAGCCGCCCCAATAAACGCCGCCCTCTTCAACTTCGTCGTATCAATATTCGCCGCCGTATCAAAGTTCGTATGAATGTACCGGTCCGGCCAGTCATTCATATAAATCGCCGGTATCCCGAACGACGAATCCTGATACACATCGTGGTCGCTACCCATCGTGTACGCCGAATACTCCGCCCGCAGCGGCTCCTTACCCCCTCTGGCGCCACAAACGGATACTCCGCCTTCCCCGTCGCCGCAAATTTGTACGACTCCTCGTTCACAAACTCCGCAAACACCCAAGCCACGTCATGCACAAACGACGGCAAACTCATCGGCCCGCGTGTCACGTGGAACACTGCCTTCGTCACCGGCCCCCCGCCCACCATGTCCATGTGAACAACGGCTTTAATCCGTTTGGCAAACTCCGGCTTCCCGTTCAGCAGCGCCAGAGTCCCCTCAATCTCCGGCGGCCAGATGAACCGTATCGTCCGTGCCGGCCGCGCCAATTTCCCCTCGCTGATTAATTTATTCAGCGTTCGCGCCACTTCCAGGATCGTCACGCACCCGCTGGCATTGTCATTCGCTCCCGGTCGCTGATGATCCAGGTGGCACGAAAACGCAATCTCCTCCTCCTGCAACTTCGCATCCGCCCCCGGAATCACCGCCGTCACCACCTGATAATTCCCCGCATGCTGCCCCGCCTTAACCAGCGCATGCACCAAAACGCCTTTCCCTTTTATATGCTCCTGAAGTTCCCGCGCTGTCTTCAAGGAAACCATGAACGCGAACGTCCTGTGCTCCGAAAAGGCCTCCAGATGCCCCCAGCGAATCGCATCCTGATTTTCACCGGACCAAGCCGTTTTCTGATTCTGCGCATAACTGATAATCCCCACTGCACCAAATTTGCCGACTGCCAGATCCTGCACCGCCCCCGGCGACGCGCTAACCAAAACAATTCTTCCCTTTACGTTTTGCCCTTCGTAATCACTCTCTTTTGTTCCCGCTCCTACATCCGCCAATGTCGTAATCACATCCGCGCTCTCACTGTCCTCCGCCAACACCACCGGCTCCGCAGCATAACTTTCGTGCAAGATCCCTGGGCCACCAATACAGTCCGCAATGATTTTGGAACCCTCCACTTTTCCACAAGGCGTAGGACCTAGTGGCGCATAGGCTTCGAGCTCCCCCACCTCCGCATCCCAAGCCGGCCGCGACCTCTGCGTCCCATAAAAAATCTTCCCGTCCGCCGGAAATTCCAATATCTGCACATCGCTCAACCCATACGCCCGCGCCCGCTCCGCCACCAACTCCGCCGCCGAATGAAATCCCCGCGACCCGCGCTGACGGTGAAACGTAGCAATCACCTCCAAATTCCGCTTCGCCGTCTCCCCGCTCAACTCATTTGCCAGCGCCGCCACATCCTGTTCCGGCAAAAGCGGCGGCTTCTGCCCCCACGCCGCACCTGCGAGCATTCCACTCGCAATCGTCGCCGCCACTACCACACCGAATCCTCGTCTCACGCCACCCTCCGCGCGCAACCGCACTCATTCGCGCGCCGCGATTCTACCTTCATTTCCGATGCCAGATTACCTTTTCCCGTAGGAGCACGGCACGCCGCCGCACACCGTGCCTGTCTTCGGTTTCGTTTCAACGCCGCGCTTTGGACGCGCTAGCGCATGCGTATCCACGCGAATCCCTGCGGGACCGTTGGTGCTTGGATTGTCGGGTTTTCTTTACTTACTTAGAAATTGAATGAGGTTTCTTTGCGGTTGAAGCGGATCTTTCGGAGCGTCTTTCTTGCTCCACATGCTGCGTGCAATCGGCAATTTCGTCGTCGATCTTTTTGATCTCCAGCGCGAGATGAAATTCATCGGGATGCTTTGCGTACTTTTCGAAAAGCGAATTCCGTTTGGTCTTCAAGTCATCCCGTTTTTTCTTCCAAACCCCTGCCACTGCCAGCATGTCATTGGCCCCTGCACCTAGTGTGCGCCCTTTTTCGTTTTCTCGATACAACTTCCCGTCGTTTTGTTTCGTTTCTTCCGCTAGGGACGACGCTACAGTGCCCCTCAACGAACGAGCTAGCCAATGCATGGAAAATGTTGTATTCCCAATAGGCTCAAAAGCTAGTGGAGGCTCAATGCGAGGATTGGTGGTGCGAAGACTTCTCTTGAAAAGTAGCGTCGGGGTGGCTTGCGCGGCTTTGGCCGCGGGCGCGGCATCCTCCCCGCCCGATGAGGTCGCTAAAGTAGACGCCTACGTCCGCGCGGAAATGCAGCGCGAGCGCATTCCCGGGCTGGCACTGGGAGTCTATCGCGACGGCAAAATCATCAAGGCCGAAGGCTACGGCATCGCCAACCTGGAATGGGACGTGCCCGTCAAGCCGGATACGATTTTTCAATCCGGTTCCGTCGGGAAGCAATTTACCGCAACCGCCTTGATGATGCTGGTGGAAGAAGGCAAAGTCGGCCTCGACGATCCCGTCCAGAAATATTTTCCGGATGCGCCCGAAACCTGGAAGGACATCAAGATTCGCAATCTGCTAAGCCACACTTCCGGTCTCAGCGAATACGAAAGTGGTCCACGTACCAAGCCCGACGGCCCGTTCTACCTGCGACTGGATATGACGGAAGACGAAATGTACAAACGAATTGCCGCGATGCCGATGGACTTCAAGCCCGGAGAAGATTGGAGCTATCGCAACACCAATTATGTTTTGCTGGGAATCCTGATTCACAAGGTGACCGGAAAATTCTACGGCGACTATTTGCAGGAGCGCATCTTCAAGCCTCTGGGAATGACTTCGACGCGCATCATCAGCGATCGAGACATCATTCGCCATCGGGCGTCGGGCTACGAATTGGTCGACGGCCAACCGAAAAATCAGGAATGGGTTTCTCCCACATTTAACTCCACCGCCGATGGCGCGCTCTACTTTACCGTCCTCGATCTTGAAAAATGGGACGCCGCTCTCTACACCGAAAAACTCCTGAAACGCTCCAGCTTCGATCAAATGTGGACTGTCATGAAGCTGAATAACGGGCAGCCTAACAAAGCAAACTACGGCTTCGCCTGGAGCATCAACGAGACCAACGGCCACAAACTTATTGAACATAGCGGCGCTTGGCAGGGATTTACAACGCACATCGCAAGATACGTCGACGACAAACTGACCGTCGTGGTTCTGACCAATCTCGACGCTGGGCACGCACAGCCAGGCAAGATTGCCCATACCGTGGCCGGGTTTTATGTGCCCGCGCTGATGCCTGCTGTCGCCAAGCCGATCGAAGACAAAGAGCCGCAGACAACCACGCTCGTGCGAGCCGTGCTGCAGGAAATCGCCGCAGGGAAAGCCGACCCCGATCGCTTCACTCCCGAGTTGCGCGCCAAGCTCTTCCCAGAGCGCGTCCAAAATGCGGGCGACTATTTGAAGGAGCAGGGTGCCCTGAAATCGCTGGACTTGCTCAAACGCAGCGAAGAGGGAGATCAGCGCAGCTATCAATACAGGGCGAGCTTTGAACGCACCGAACTTTTGCTGTCCCTTCAGCTCACTAAAGACAACAAGATTGCCGCGCTGGATTTTTCGTTGGAATGAATTGGGCCCTGATAACCGCCGGAGTTTAACCCTGCCCGGTTCCTCTAGCTGCCGATTCGGCGTGAGGAGCGGCCGTCTCGAGGGCGCAAACGGTGATTTGCGATAGACTACCGCCACCGGGGGACCTACACCGATGCCCGGTTTACCAAGCCAGAAAGGAGGCCTCCATGCGGCGCATATTTTCTCTAGCCGCCTGCCTGGCAGCAGGTGCCCTGGTGCTCGGCTGGCAAACACGCACTCGAGCCGCCAACTCCGAAGATTCATTCGTCGCAACTGTCTCTTCAATCCATCCTGACGCCCGCGAAGCGTCTTCGTGGGATCAGAAAGCGGCGGCATCCTACCTCGATCAACGGGCGGGTTGGTGGATGTCTTGGCCGCGCGCTGCGCGTGATCACGAAACTTTTTGCGTGTCCTGCCATACCGCAGTGCCTTACGCGATGTCGCGGCCGACTCTTCGCAAAGCGCTCGGCGAGCCAGCTCCTTCCCCAAACGAACGTAAGCTCCTCGAAAATGTCACCAAGCGTGTGCGCCTCTGGAAGGAAGTCGAGCCATTTTACAAAGACGCGGATCGCGGACCATACAAAAGCGTCGAATCTCGCGGCACGGAATCGGTTCTGAATGCTCTGATTCTTGCGAGCAACGACGCCAACAATAGCCCACAGAATCCGCATCTCAGCGACGACACCCGCTCCGCCTTCGAAAACATGTGGACCGAGCAGCAGACCGCCGGCGCTCAAAAAGGTGCATGGCTCTGGCTCCGTTTCAAAAACGAACCGTGGGAAGCGGACGACTCCGATTATTACGGGGCCGCCCTCGCCGCGATCGCTGTTGGAACTGCGCCGGACAATTACCGCGCGAAGCCCGAAATTCAAACGAATTTGAAGATGCTGCGCGACTACCTAAATCGAGAATATGCAGCACAGACTTTGAGCAATCGAGCCGTCCTTTTGTGGGCCTCTGCGAAACTGCCCGGCCTCCTCGAGCCAGATCGCCAGAAAGCCCTCCTCAGCGAACTGCTCAGCAAGCAGCAACCGGACGGAGGTTGGAGTTTGACCTCAATGTCCGGAGACTGGAAGCGCCACGATGGAACGCCGCAAGAACCCGAGAGCGATGGCTATGCCACAGGTCTGATTACCTTCGCGCTCCAGCAAGCGGGCCTTCCCCTGGAGAATCCGCAACTGAAAAAAGGCCTCGGCTGGCTCACGGCGAACCAAAACCGCCCTGAAGGTTTCTGGCTGGCGTACTCCCTGAACAACAACGACCAGCATCACATCAGTCCCGACACCGTGCGCTTCATGAAAGATGCCGCGACTGCTTACGCCGTTCTAGCCCTAAGCGAGTCCAAGACTCGCTGAATGCACAATCGTCAGCCTGGAAAGACTGGCGCGCTCTCCGCGAGAAATATTCTCGTCTTCTTATTGCCAGCTGATGCGGAGAAGCGAGACTCCTTGCCGCGGCAGCGCAAATGATATTTGCGCAGAGCCTCGCTCAATCGGGAGGAACGCAGGAGACCCCAGGAGCTGCAACTGGCCGGCGCCTTCGAGCTGCTCGAATTGATGCGGCGAAGGAGCTTGCGGCGATCCCATTTCCTTCCACGCCGTGAACGCGTTGCTGTGATCCGAATCAATGCGGAAATGTTCGACTAGAGCTCGGTTCGAGCCCGCGGGCAAACCACTGATGGAAAGTTCGATCCTTGCTGATTCGGTAGGCAGGTCAACATCGTGATAATTCCAGACTAGAATTTCGATTTCGTGATCCTTGCGCGCGGCAATCACGCTAATGTCCGGCTGGCCGCGCACTCCGCCGCGCAGAATCTCTTCGGCGGTAAGCGCGGCAGTGCTCGAAGACTTCACGCGTTCGCCTCCCAGCAATCCAAACATCCGAAATGCGTTCAGTACGGGCTTGTCCAAACCGTTCGTGGCCAGTTCGCGGTAGCCTTCGAAATAAGCCTGATCCTCGAATTCAAACGACCATGTAACGGCGCCGGAAAAATTGACTTGTTCGCGGCGGGCTAATTCGTAGATTGCGTTCAGTGTTTCCGCGGTGTATGAGGCGTATAGCGCTCCATTTCGATATGCATTTTGTGGATTGCTCTTCGCGGAGCATGCGGCGCAGCCTTCCGGGTCTGATTCTCCAAGAATAATCGGCGTCTGGCGCCATTCGGGAAAGGAAGCCGCAATCTTGAACCCCTGCTCGATGGAAGCCAGTTGGCGGGCGATTGCCATTTCAACGTGGTCCCCGCGCCACTGCGGTGCTCCCTTCGGATGAAAACTGATGAAACTCAACGGCGAACCCGTCTTGCCGGTGGCAAAGTTCTTCTGGTGCGCGCAGTGCTCCAGAAAGCTGCGCAAAAATTCCGCCGCTTTAGGAGAGGCTGGGCCTGTGCTGTCTGGCCCACCGACCGAAGCGCCTGGCAGCGCTTTCAGAATTGCGTCTGCCGCAAAATCGTACAGCTTGAAATATTCTTCCGGCGTTCCTTTCCAATAATCGATGTCCGGCTCATTCCAGACTTCCCAAAGCCACGTTTTCGCCTCGCCCTCCCCGTACCGATCACGCAGGTGCGCGGCGAAGTGAAACACCAAGTCCGCCCATTTTTGATAATCCTTCGGCGGATACGCCCAGCCCGTGAAGATCGAGCCTTGCGGAAAATTATGGCGATAGGGCTCGGGGTGCGTTGAGAGCGCCTCGGGCATAAAACCGACTTGCACGAGTGGCTTGATCCCGAGCGCAATGTAGGTGTCAAAAATGCGGTCGAGAATCTTCCAGCTATAGACCGGATTTCCCTGAGCGTCCTCCGTATAAACATTCGTGGAACCCCACTTCAGCGAAGCCGAGCCGTCTCCACTGGTCAGCAGGTTATGAACACGAATGTGAACGGGCACCGGACTGAGAGCCGCCAACTCGCCAAGCAATTTCCTGCCGTTGGGTGTGTAGGTGTAGTTCGGTTCGTCATAGCCAAAATAATTCCAGATCGGCGGAAGCGCTCCGTCCGGTGTATCTGCGTGAACTTCGATTTTCACAGGCTGCGCCGCTTGCTGGGCCGCACACAGGGCTTCCGTCAGCGAAAGAAAAACGACCAGCACGGCTCCAAAGTACGACAGCCAGACGATGAAATGTGGGATACCCCGCCGTTCGCGATGTTGCTTTGTGAGTCCACCCTTAGGCATGCGGTGAATCTTATCTGAAGTGGCCACATAAATGGGCCCAACGACGCATCTGCGAAGTGAGAAACCACGCGGTATCCCACCGTGCTACACACGCCTCAAAGACGACCATCTCTACTGGCCGTTGGCCCACGGCGGCACAACCCCGCTCATCCGCGCGTACGCGATCAACTGCCCCATGTGCTCGTTGGCGTGCACAATAATCCGCAAATACATTCCGTCCACCGTCGCATCCCGATCCGCGATGTGAACTTTGCGCTGCAGATCTTTCGGCGTTACCGCGAGATGGGCCTCCTTCACCGCGTCCAGGGAACGCTTGAGCCACTTAAGCACATCTGCTTTTGCCGTGACCGATTTTTCCATCCCCTCTTTCATGTCTGCCGGCATCTTCGGTCCAGTCACGCTAAGCAAGTAAAGATTAGCCATGGCAATGTGCATGTACACTTCGCTGACGGAGCGCACACCCGGCGCCGGACGCCACGAGAATTTCTCTTCGGGAGTCGCCTCGGCAAGCGCAATCAGCTGCTGCGATACGTGCAGCCACTCTCCGTCATAACCCTGCCAAATCCCTTCGGGGAGCTTCTGGTTTTGCGCCTGCAAAGGGCGCCCCATCTGCAGGCTTAATAAAACTGTCAAAAGAATGGCCTTCTTCATAATTTGTCTCCTCGCAGAAATCTGTTCACTTGACTATGCCAGGGAAAGCCAGCCCTTTCTATGCGCGTCGCTGAGTTAGACGTCGTTTATTCCGATACGTTTACAAAAGTGGGCCCGGGTCGATGAATACATTTCGCCGTTCAGTGAATCTAATAACGTATGCGTATACGAACAGGACTGCTTGGCTTCATCGCCGTCATTCAGACGGTTCTTTTTCTGACCCATCTGTTCCTCTATCAGACTTGGGTCTTCTCGCCAACGGGCCACACCGCCGCGGGGCCATTTTGGCTGAAGGTTCTCCTGGGAGTTTTGTCCGTGAGTTTTCTTGTCTCCTCGCTCCTCGCCTTCCGCTATACAGGTGCGGTCTTGCGCCTTTTTTACCGTGCCTCGGCCACCTGGCTCGGTTTGCTCAGCTTCCTGTTCCTTGCAGCCGTCTCTTCCTGGGCTGTCTACGCAATCACTCTACTGGCTGGCTCGCCGGCCAACTTCCACTTGCTCGTTGAAATTCTGTTCGCTGCAGCTCTGGCAGTCGGACTCTACGGCGTTTTCAACGCTAGCTGGACGCGCATCACTCGCATCACCGTCCGCCTTGCCAATCTCCCCGACGCCTGGCGCGGCCGCAAAGCCGCCCTCATCAGCGACATCCATCTTGGCCACGTCCGCAACAAAAGTTTTCTACAACGCATGATCGCCAAGATCCTCAAGGAAGAGCCGGACGCGATTTTTATCGCCGGCGATTTGTATGACGGCACGGCCATCGACGCCCACCGCGCCGCCGAGCCTCTCAGCGGCCTCACCGCCCCGCACGGCGTGTATTTCGTCGCTGGCAATCACGAACAATTCGGCGACGACAGCAAATATCTCCGCGCCGTCGAAGCCGCCGGTGTCCGCGTCCTTACCAATGAGAAGGTTGAAGCGGACGGCCTCCAAATCATCGGCGTCCCCTACCGTCACGCCACGCAGGACGCGCATTTTGCGTCCGTGCTGCAGGGCATCGGCGTTGATCGCGACCGCGCCAGCATCCTTTTGACCCACGCGCCCGACCATCCCCACGTTGCCGAAGCCGCTGGCGTTTCTCTCCAGCTCTCCGGCCATACCCACGTCGGTCAATTCGTTCCCTGGAGCTGGATGGCCCGTCGCATCTACCGCCAGTTCGTGTATGGTCTGAGCCGCATCGGCAAAATGCAGGTTTTCACTTCCAGCGGCGCCGGAACCTGGGGACCGCCGCTCCGCCTCGGTTCGAATCCCGAAATCGTAGTCTTGCAGTTCGAGTAAATGCCGCGTCTATCCCGTAGGGGCACGGCACGCCGTGCCCGCTCCGCCCTCCGCGTCAGTTTTTCGAACTCTTCGCCACTGGAAAACTAAACCGGCCGCCGGATACCGAGTTTGCGCATGCGCGCTTGCAGCGTGGTCCGCTTCATGCCGAGCACAACAGCCGCGCCTTTGGGCCCGGCGATGCGCCACTCCGTTTGCCGCAACGCCCGCAAAATGTGCTGCCGTTCCGCGTCCTCGAGGGTGGAAATCGATGCGCCGGGTGAGGTAGCCACTGCGGTAGAACTTGAAGGACTGAAGGACGTAGAGGAATCATCGCCCGCGCCCGTCGCCGCAGGAACTGACTTCAGTTCGCTGATCGTCACGCGCAGTTCTTTGCCCGGCGAGAGCAGCACGGCTCGCTCGATAAAATTCTCCAGCTCGCGAATATTGCCCGGCCAGGAATATCCGGCGAGTGCCTCCATGGCCTCCGCCGGAACGTAAGCCACCGATTTGTTCAGCCGCCGGCTGAATTTCTGGACGAAGTACCGCACCAGCAGTGGCACATCCTCAGGCCGCTCGCGCAATGCGGGAATGTGGATCGGAAAAACATTTAGCCGGTAATACAGGTCGCTGCGGAACGCTCGCTCCGCCACCAGCTTCGCCAGATCGCCATTCGTCGCGGCCACAATCCGCACATCCACTCGCTGCGTGCGATTGCTCCCCAGCCGTTCGAACTCTTGCTCCTGTAGCACGCGCAGCAGCTTGGGCTGCAGCTCCAGCGGCAGGTCGGCCACCTCATCCAGAAAAAGCGTGCCCCGGTCCGCGAGTTCGAATCGCCCGATTTTTTGCGTGATGGCTCCGGTAAATGCTCCCCGCTCGTGCCCGAAAAGTTCCGACTCGAGTAGCCCTCCAGGGATCGCCGCGCAATTCACTTTAACGAACGTCCGCTCCCGCCGCGGGCTCAAATTGTGAATTGCCCGCGCGATCAGCTCCTTCCCGGTTCCCGTTTCTCCGGTCACCAGAACGGCCGTCCCCGCCGGTGCAACGAGTTCCACCTGTGCCAGCGCCCTCTTCAGCGCCGGACTGTCTCCGATGATTTCCTCAAAATTGAATTCACTTCGAATTTCTTCCTCGAGATAGAGTTTTTCTTCCGCCAGCTTGTCCTTCAACGCGTCAATCTGTTTGAACGCCAGCGCGTTTTCCACTGCGATCGCGATTTGCCCGCCCACTTGCTGCAATAGCTCGACATCGTGTTGCGGGAAAGCATCCTCGCGCCGGCTCGCCAGATTCAGCGTTCCAAAAGTCCGCCCCTGCGTTGTCAGCGGGACGCAGCAAATCGTTTGCACTCCTTCGGCGCGCAGCGCGCGAATGATCTCGTTGGGAAAGCGATCGATCTCGGCTCCCCGAGCAATCAGAGGCTGCCCCGTCGTAAAGCACGCCCCGGATGGAGTGGTATCAAGCGGGACCGTGATTTCCTGGTTGAACATGCCGGGCCTGCTGGCAAAATCGAGCGCATGAATTTTCAATAGGCCGGAGGCGGAATCGCGTAGCGCAAGGCTTGTGTAGTCGTGATGAATCACCTTCTCTAACGACGTGATGATCCCCCGAAAAAGTTCAGGCAGCTCGCGCGTCGAAACCAGCACGTTGTTGACTTCGAGTAGCACTTGCAGCCGATCGCGCTCGCGGGCAAGTTGTCCCTGGTACGCCTGCGACGTTTCATAATTCAGCGCATTATCCACGGCCACCGCCACTTGGCTCGCCGCCCGCACCATGAATTGCACTTCCGCGTCCGTGATGCCCTGCGGCACCAGCCGCCCGAATCCCATTGCGCCTAGCCGCCTCTGCGCTGTGGTCAGCGGCACCATGGCCAGCGAACGTACTCCCACTTCCTTCAGCCGCTGCAAAAAATCCGGAAAGCGCCGGTCCTCTTCCGTATCGCTCACCACAAAGGGTTGCTGCGTTTGCCACACCCACCCGGAAGGATGCCCATCCATCGGCGTTTCACTTCCTGTCTTTACAGGCGTCGGCAAACGCGTCTCCAGGATGTGCAGCCGCATCACATTGCGCACCGCGTCGTGAAGCACTAGCGTCAGGAAATCGAAATCGACGACACAGTGAAGCCGCTCGGCAAGATCGTGAAACAAGGCCGCCAGGTCGCGATGCTGCGAGATGGATTCGGCCACTTCGAGCAGAGCTTCGAGTTGACGCCTCGAATGTTCAAGCGGCGCTGTAGAAGTTGGTTCGGGCGGGGAGATAGCGGGATCCGCCATAGAATTCAGAATAGCATCCGTCTCGCCAGCCGCTCAACCAAAGCGCTCGATGACGGCTGAATTGGCTTCGGACACACCCGGGCCGCCGCCGGCACATGACTTACTCAAGGACGCGACTTCACATTCCGGTGGAGTCGGTTAATCGGGGGAGCAGGACGGATTAGCTCGCCTGCCCTGCCTTCACTACCTTCCTAAACGCTTCCTCTTTGAGGTTGAGCACAACTCGCCCATTCACTCGCCCCTTCTTGAGGCGGTCGAAGACTTCATTGATGGATTCCAGCGGCAGTGTCTCTATCGTAGCCTTTACTTTGCCGTCGCCGGCAAACGCAAGCGACTCTTCCAAGTCAAGGCGAGTACCCACGATCGATCCCCGTATCGTGTAGCCGTTCAGAACCACATCGAAAATCGAAACGGGAAACTCTCCCGGCGGCAGGCCATTCAGAACGCAAGTCCCGCCCCGCCGGAGCATGCCGACTGCCTGTTTAAAAGCCGTCGGCGATACCGCTGTCACCAACGCTCCATGCGCACCGCCGATCTGTTTTTGGATTTCTTTTTCGGGGTCTTGTGTTTTCGCATCAATCGTTACTTCCGCGCCGAGTTTCCGCGCCAGCGTCATTTTTTCTGGACCCAGGTCCACCGCCGCGACGTGCAGCCCCATGGCCTTCGCATATTGAATGGCAATGTGGCCCAGCCCACCTACTCCGGAGATCACGACCCATTCGCCGGGCCGCGCTTCCGTCATTTTCAATCCTTTATAGGTCGTCACTCCCGCGCACAGGATTGGCGCCGCATCCACAAACGAGATGTTCTTCGGAATCCGTCCCAGGTAATCCGCTTGCCCCAAGGCATACTCAGCGAAACTTCCATTCACCGAATACCCGGAATTCTGCTGCTCTGGGCAGAGCGTTTCCCATCCAGCCAGACAAAAATCGCAATGTCCGCAGGCGCTGTGAAGCCAGGCAATTCCGACCCGGTCGCCTTCTTTCAGATGCGTAACGCCAGGCCCAAGAGCTGCGACGATTCCCGCTCCTTCATGCCCTGGGATTAGCGGCATCATGGGCTTGACTGGCCAGTCTCCGTCCACCGCGTGCAGATCGGTGTGGCATACGCCAGTCGCAAATACTTGCACTAAGGCTTGACCTGGCCCAGGCGTTGGGATCGGAACTTCTTGTATGACCAACGGTTCGCCAAACTTATTGACAATAGCTGCTTTCATGGTTTTCTGCGTTGGCATTTTGCATCCCCTTTTCGACAGCACTTTGCCAACAGTAGCTCTGCTTCCAACCGCGTTATGTATCATTTGGCACAGGCGGTAGTGATGCGGCTCACGGGAGTCCCTCAAAGCGTCCGCAGCGATTGCCCGTGTGCAAACGCTGGAGTAAACTCCCGTGCGAGTGGCGGATACTTCTCCCATTCTCGGCCGCACCATTTCCCATTACACCGTCTTGGAAAAACTTGGCGGCGGAGGTATGGGCGTCGTCTATCGTGCACTGGACACCCGCCTCGGCCGCAACGTCGCTCTCAAATTTCTTCCCGAAGACATTTCTCAGGATCCCCAAGCCATCGACCGCTTCCGCCGTGAAGCGCGCACCGCTTCCGCCCTGAACCACCCGAATATCTGCACGATCTACGATATCGAGGAATTCGAAGGCCGCCCCTTCATCGCCATGGAACTCCTCGAGGGGCAAACGCTGAAACGCCGCATCGCGAAAAAGTCCATCAACATATCCGAGCTTCTCGAGATTGGCATTCAGCTCGCCGACGCCCTCGAAGCCGCCCACGCTAAAGGCGTCGTCCACCGCGACATCAAACCCGCAAATATTTTTCTCGTCGATCTCGGACCCGCAAAGATCCTCGACTTCGGGCTGGCTAAATTCGCCGCCTACCGGCAACCCGCCGTCGAACCTGCCGGCGAATCCTCCATGCCCACCCACCGCCACGTTCTTGGCGACGCGCTCATTACCAGTCTGGGCAGTTCCGTCGGCACCGTCGCTTACATGTCTCCCGAGCAGGCCCGCGGCCACGAGTTGGACCCCCGCACGGATCTCTTCTCCCTCGGCGTCGTCCTCTATGAAATGGCCACTGGCGTAACCCCCTTCGGCGGCTCTGCGGTTGGATTGATTTTCGACGGCATCCTGAACTCTTCCGCCGCGCCAGCCAGAAAGTTGAATCCCAGCTTGCCCGTCGGGTTGGAAAACATTCTGGCCAAGGCGCTCGAGAAAGATCTTGCCCTCCGCTATCAGACCGCCGCGGAACTTCGCGCCGATCTAAAGCGTCTGAAGCGCGATCTGGACTTAGGTCACTCCGGCGCCAGCGTTGCCGTACCGAGTCCGGCCGAGGATGTTCGCGAAAAGTATCCGTCAACTCGGTGGCAAACTTGGGCCCTGGTCATTGGCGCGCTCATCACTCTCGCGGTCATTCTTGGCTACGTCCCGTTGCGGACTATCGCGCCGCCACGCGTACTGCGAACCGTCCAACTCACCAACACCAATCGCCCAAAATCGGACGTCGTCACCGACGGCTCCCGCCTCTACTTCATCGAGGGACAATCCGCTCTCTCCCAAACTTCCGTCACGGGCGGCGACACCTTTCCCATCCCAAATTCCCTCGAAGACACGGGTTTTGCCAATGTATTCGATATTTCTGCTGACGGTTCTTCCCTCCTGATGAACACTGCCCGCGGCACTTCTCTCGATGGCCCCCTCTGGAGTGTTCCTGTTGTTGGCGGGTCTCCTCGTCGCTTGGCTACCCTTGAAGGCCACGCCGGTGCCTGGTCGCCCGATGGCAAGCAGCTCGCTTTTTGTAGAGCGAACGAGATTTTCCTCGCAAACAGTGATGGCGGCCAGCCCCGTCAGCTTTTGGCAGCGGGCGGCACTGCCGCCGATATCCGCTGGTCGCCCGACGGCTCGATTTTGCGTTTCACTGTCAACGATCCCAAAACCAACAATCGTTCCATCTGGCAATCTGCCGCGGACGGCGCGAATCTTCATCCGTTACTGCCAGGCTGGAGCGACGCGCCCAACGAATGCTGCGGCAGATGGACGCCCGATGGAAAGTACTTCGTCTTTGAGGCCCGCCGTGACAGCACCGCCAACATCTGGGCCATCAATGAACGCAGCGGCCTGTTTCGTGCGTCACGCCAGGAGCCTTCACAACTGACAACCGGCCCGATGAACGTCGGCAATCCCGTCCCCAGCCGCGACGGAAAGAAACTCTTCGTCCAGGGCTGGCAGCCCCGCGGCGAATTGCTCCGCTACGACACAAAATCAAAACAACTCGTCCCCTACCTCTCCGGAATTTCCGCCATGGGCCTCGATTTCTCTCGCGACGGCCAGTGGGTTGCCTATAACGACGCCACGGATGGCACCATGTGGCGCAGTAAAATCGACGGCACGCAAAAACTCCAGCTCGTTTTTCCGCCAATGCAAGCCTATTTGCCTCGATGGTCTCCCGACGGAAAACAAATCGTCTTCTTCGCTCACCCTCCCGGCGAGCCTTGGCAGATTTATGTGATTCCCGCCGAAGGCGGCTCTCCCGAACTCATCTTTCGGAGCACCATTAATTCGGCGGATCCCAACTGGTCCCCGGACGGCACATCACTCGCCTTCGGTGAAAATTCCCTCAACAATCAAGGCTCTGCTATCTATGTCCTCGATCTGAAAACGCGGAAGCCCACGAAATTGCCCGATTCCGCCGGACTCTATTCTCCGCGTTGGTCTCCTGACGGACGGTACATCGCCGCGATTCCCCTCGATTCGCTCAAGCTCATGCTTTTCGATCTCACCACGCAAAAATGGACTGAGCTCGCCCGCCTCTTCGTCGCCTACCCCACCTGGTCCCGCGACGGCCGCTACATCTATTTCGACGGAATACTCGACAATCAAGAAAGCTACTTTCGCGTGCAAGTCAGCACCGGCAAACTCGAGCCCATCTTCAGCATGAAAGGTTTTCAAGCCGCTGGCGGCGCCTTCGGCAACTGGAGCGGCCTCGCCCCCGACGACTCGCCGCTCCTCGTCCGTGACGCCAGCATCCAGGAAATCTACGCCCTGGATTGGGATCACCCGTAGATTCGCATGCAATTTTTTGAAACGCACAATAACCCTGAGAGACGGTGGACTCGGACGATCACAATTGGAAGTCTCATGGAAAGTCTGACAGCAATTCCTTTACACGTTTGTGCGTTAGTATGGGCGCATTCGGACCAAACGTAAGCACTGGAAGCCCGGTGATGGGATCCTTGATTATGCGGGCCTTTCCCACTCGCACTTTGCGAGGCGTCAGGATGATCCGCCCGCCTTCGACACTCGCATCCAGCGGATCGCCCGGACGAAGTCCTAGTTTCTTGCAAATACTTTTCGAAATGACAACTTGTCCTCTTCTGGAAAGTTTGGTCTGCACAATAAAACCATCTTACCGCTCTTGGCTGCCGGGACAACGCCCGAATTCCTCTGAGCGCGGGTAGCTGCCTGCCAATGTAAACTGACATGAGAAAATTCAGTGAACTGGAGAAGACCAAAAGAAATGGGCGCGCGATTGCAGGTGATGAAATTTGGCGGGACGTCGGTGGGCGATGCCGCGTGCATGGCGAGGACGGCCCAGATCATCGCGCAAAGTGCGCGCGAAGGAGCTTGCGTCGCCGTCGTTTCCGCCATGAGCGGTGTGACCAACCGCCTGATCGAAGCAGCTACACGAGCGGGCGCCGGGGAAAACACCCAAGGAACTGCGGTTCTCGCGGCGTTGCGTTCGCAGCACTCGGAAGCTCTGAAGAGTCTGGTTCGCGACGAAAACGCGCGGAAATCGATCGAAGAAGAATTGGAAGAAGTCTTTGCCGAAGGAAGCAGGCTATTTGAAGGGACCGCTTTGCTGCGGGAGCTGACGCCGCGCACACTGGATGCGATATCGAGTTTGGGAGAACGACTATCGGCGCCCCTGGTGTCTGGAGCCGTGCGCGAGCTTGGCTTGCCAAGCGAATCTGTCGACGCTACCGAAGTGATCGTTACAGACGCGTTTCACGGTGGCGCGGAACCACTGATGGACCTCACGCGCGAAGCGTGCGAGGTGCGCTTGCGGCCGCTGCTTGAAAAAGGCATCGTGCCCGTCGTTACCGGATTTCTTGGTGCGACGACGGAAGGAAAACTGACCACGCTCGGTCGCGGCGGCTCCGACTATTCCGCCACCATTCTTGGTGCCGCTCTGAATGCGGACGAAGTCATTATCTGGACGGACGTCGATGGCGTGCTGACTGCGGATCCCCGCCTCGTGCCGGAAGCGCGAACCATTCCCGTGATTTCCTATCGTGAAGCCGCTGAACTCGCTTTTTTTGGCGCAAAGGTGCTTCATCCAAAAACGTTGAAGCCCGTGATGCAAGCGGCGATTCCCGTCTGGATTCGCAACAGCTTCACCCCGCAACGGCCCGGTACGAAAATCACTCCGGAAGGCCGCAGCATCGGCGGCGGTGTCAAAGCACTGACGGCCATTCAAGACGTCGCCCTGATCAGCGTAGGCGGACCTGGGATTGTCGGATTGCCGGACGTAGTAGGACGGACATTTTCGACCACGGCCGAAGTGCGCGCGAATGTGCTCCTGATTTCGCAGTCCTCTTCGCAGAACGACATTTGCTTCATCGTGTCCGCCGCGGATGCACAAAGGACTGTAGAAGCCCTCCGCAAAGAATTCGCGCAAGACCTGGCCCACGAGAAAGTCGAGCACATCACTATTGATCCCAATATCGCCATCGTGGCCGTGGTTGGCGAAAACATGCGCGGGACGCCAGGAGTTGCCGGCAAAACCTTCAACGCCCTGGGCCGCGAAAACGTGAACCTGATTGCCATCGCACAGGGCTCTTCCGAATCCAACATCTCCTTCGTGGTGGAAGAGAAAGCCGCCAAGACTGCGCTGATTACCGTGCATCGCGAATTTGGTTTGGGTGTAGCTGCAAGCTGAACAGTTGAACCGGCCACGTAGGAAGAACATCACTTTAGAGCCGATCCAGAACTACCTTCAATCGGCCGCAAACATTCAATTTGGTTTTTCGTCGTCGGGTGGAATGATTTTTTTGATGTCGTCGATGGCGTGTGGCGTGCTGCCCGGTTCTTTGACCAGGCCGTCGAACGTGGCCTTAGCGTGTTCATCGACGGCGCCCACTGCCGCGACCAGGCACGAGTAGAGAAACGCTTTTATGCCGGAGCGGAACTGTTCGGTGGATTGTTCCGTGGTGCGGGTGACGTCGTCGATCATGGTGCGGCGGCGGTTCTCGCACGCGACCCGATTTTCCGCATCCAGGGCCGATAGGGCGGACCGGACGCGTTCGGTGGTTTCCGAAATAGCCAAATCCACTTGCACTTCGGCCTGACGCCGGAATTCTTCCAGCGTGCTTCCCGCGGCGTTCTGCAGAAGTGCACGTGATTCCGCAACGCGCGCGTCCAGTTGCGCGGCCGCTTCGCGTGTCACCATCCGCGTGGCTTCCATCACGCGAACAAGCTGACGATCGGAAATGCGGTCAGCCGCCGCCTCAAATTGTTCGGTGGCCTGGCCGAGAGACTCGTCCAGCCGGCCGCGCGTTTGCGGCTCGATTTCGCGGGTGGTTTTCTCGATGAATCTTTGCGATTCGGAGAGGTTGCGCTGCATGTCGGAGGAAATCTTTTCGAGACGCTGCGCGATTTCCTCGGACTGAGCGCGGTAGGCGTTGTGCTGTTCCTCCCAGCGGGTCTGGACTTCGCCAAGCCGCATCTCGAGGTGGCCGAGAATTTCCTCGCGCGAGGAACGCATCAGCGATTCCAGACGCTGCTCGGAAAATTCCCCCAGTTGCTGAAGATTTCGTTCGCGGACCCCTTCCACGCGCGCCAGCGCCGTGTCGATGGCCTCATCGAGGTGCTCGGCCAGCGCGTTTTGCACCACTTTTTCGGCGGCCGCCTGCAGCTTGCCTTGCATCGCGGCGACGAGCTGGTCGATGGTGATCGCCACGCGCTCCGGTTTTGACGGACCGCTTTCTTTCGCGGGTGGCGCGGCAGCGCCTGGAGACGGCGAGGGAAATTCCGTAACTTGACTCGTTCTCGCTTCGCTTGCGCCAGGTAGTGGTGCGGGAGAATACGGAAACTCGGTTGGGGCGGCAGGTGGCTCCGCCGGTTCCAGCGCGGGAGCTACTGCTGTTGCCATACCAGGTGATGATGTGCTGCCTCCCAGCAGGCGATTCCAATCCGACGGCGGTGGAGAAACGTTCCAGATGTTTGCGGGCGATTCGAGTTCGACGCCGACCTGGAAAAGTTCCCGCGGGCTTGCGGGCGGATGGACCGATTTTACAAAGGCGCGAATGACGGGAGAGATGGTCTCTCCATCAGGCTGGAGGACGCGAAGACCGACGGACGTGCCGATGGGATATTCATGGCGCGACGGGTAGCGGCAGCCATGAAGATTGAAGCTGACTGTCGAAGTTTTTTCCTGAAAGGACATTCCCGTTCTGGTCTGGCCGAGCACGACGAGCGGAACCGTACGCTCGATGCGCGTACTGCGGCGTCCTTCCAGGCCGGAGAGCGAATGAAGATGATCAGGGGGAGCGGCTAGGCTCACTTCTTTCCTCCACGTTCCAATTGTGAAGCCTACCACCGTAGCGGCGGCGCGCAAAAGGATTGTTAAGAGGTCAAGAGGTCGAAGTTCGGCAGCCGGGGTCGAGGGGAGGCCGCCTACTGCAGGGGCGGCCAGGACTTGCAGACCGACACGGTGACCGGCGAAGCCAGGGGAGCGTCCATTTTGTAGCGAATCACCCCGTCGGAGGTTGAACAGAAGCTTCTTACTCCTGTGTTGGTATCCACGGGCGTGGCCACCGCCACGTATTCGTCGCACTTGTGCAGCTTGCAGATCGCTTTCACACGGAAATGATAGCCGGACTTCGTGCACCAGGCGTCGCCTGTACAGCTGTCGTTCGCCAAAGACTGGTCAAGTAAACCCGCATGTTGTGGCGATACGGCTGCTGGCTTAGCAGGATCGGTGCCTAGCGCGGCCAGATTGGGCGCAAAGCCTCTTTCGGGATACGCGGCGGCGTACGTAATCTCGGCGGTGTTCAGCGTGCGCACACTTCCGACGGCTGACCCTTCATTGGCAGCCATTCTCGAACGCAGCAAGTTGGGAATGGCGACGGCGGCCACCACTAAAACGGCGCCGAAATCATAAGCGCCGCTGCTGCTCGCTTCGCGAATCACGCTCTCCTCGCCATAAAGGCAGACGACGGCCGGCGCAACGCTTTTCGAACCCTGCGCCAAAGATTGCGCCAGGTCTGGGGAAATCGATCGCAACTGAAGTGCGGCCATGGCGATGGGGTCCTGGTAGAGCATTGCCGAAGCTTCCAGAGAATGGCCTTTCGGCAGCGCTCCCAGAAACGTTTTGGACTTCCCCAGGGATTCGCCTGTCTTGTGCAGCCGCACGGCCTCGGCAACTGTTTCGCGGTCTGAAGCGAGTATCAAGTGGCCATCGACAAAGGCGTACCCGATTTCGAGCGGTGGCGTGGAAGAAGGAATGTGGACAGTAGAGTACGTGACGCCATCCGCTTCGAATTTCTCCGCTTCGATATGCCCGGCGGCCAGCAACGTATTTAGCGTTTGCTGCAGATGGCTGGTATCACGAACGCTGAGGATGGCCTTCCAAACGGGCTTCGGGGGAGTGAGGCGGTCCGCCTCGAACGTGACCTCGCCGCCGAGGGTGCTGAGCAGATCGTCCTTCAGGCTCAGGTTCAACATTTTTTCAAATGCCGGCAGACTCGCAAATGGACTTGAACTTGAGCCGCTGGAGAGCTCTTGAAGGTCCTGAAAGATCTGGGCTGGATTCGCGAGCAGAATAGTGCCCGCCATCATTGCTTTCGGAGAAACAAAATCAAAGCCCTGCAGTGGCCCGGATTTGGCCAGCCACGATGCCGATCCGTGCCGTGGAGTGTTGAAGCTCAGTTCCGTCTGGCTAACGGTTTGTGCGCCTGCGGCCTTGTGTTCCCAAACCAGATACTTCACGTCGGCAAAACCGCTGCGCTGAAAATTATTGCTCTGCCTGGCGTCAGGTGGAACTTGATCCACGAGTTTGTGCAGATCGGCGGCTGCCAAAAGCGTCACGCCAACGCCATACTCCTTCGCGATGCGCCGGCCAAAAGGAGTAGCGACAAACTCTCCACCGTGGCGAGCTAACCGGGCATTAAACTCGCGCAGCGTGGCCGGATCGGCTGCTGCTACGACGAAATCGGGACGCACCAGCACGTACAGATCTTTCCAAGGGCGTTCGTCCTTTGCCGCGGCGAGCTCTTGCGGATCAAAAACGTGTATCCCTTGCTTCGATTCTCCGCCAAGCTGCGTTATCGCTTCCTGAAGGAATTGTTTCAATCCCGGCTTCCGGATTTCCGCAATCACGAGCAGCTTGGGATCCTGGCCTTGCAGCGAACCGGAAACGACAATTTCGTCACCCAGGAATTGGTGGAGTTGCGCAATCTTTTCGAGAGAATCCAGGACCTTGGGACCGGTCTCGACGACGCCGCTGTGTTCCCACCAGTCGCGCAGGACGGCGCTTTCCTGCAGCTCCTGGCGGAAAATTTTCAGCGACTGCTCGGTTACGTCACCGTAATTGGAAATCGAGGCGTACGACATCGTGGTTTCCGGCAGGAGGGGCAGGAGATGGCTTTCGGTGCGTGCGGGCGGATAGTGGACGTCTTGCTGGAGCTTCTCGATCAACTTGCCGAACTCCGGAAGCAATCCAGGATATTTCTTCAGGGATTCCGACCACGGCGATGTCTGCGAACTTGCTGAGGCGGTTTGGGCACGGCAAGGCGAGACAACGAAAAAGATCGCGGCGACGGCCGCTACACATTTCAGGAGATGACACAGGCTCCGATGGAACATGTGCGCGTTTGCCATTCGTCTTTGCTCCCAGCTGAAAGATTCAGGATAGGCTGGGCGTCCTGCGATTACGCGTGGCAAAGACAGGCAGGTTGCTGCTTGAGTAACGGCTCATGATGAGCGGGCGCTTCGGGAGCTTGGGAAGCGGGGGTTCTGGAGGCTACCCCCCCACCCCCTTATTTTTGTAAGAATATCAAAACACGGGGTTAGGTTGGTGGGGTGTGCGAAGAATATCATTCTAAAGGAGTTAGAAGCCGTTTGTTTGTTTTGATATTGACGCAAGGGAGTGCTCGCGAGTCCGGACGGGCACGATCGAGCAGTATTTCTACGGATGGGGGGCGGGGTTATTCGCCGGCGGCGGTTAGGGGTTGGCGGTGGGTGTGCTTGCTCCATTCGTGGTAGAGCTCGGTGGCGTGTTGCAGGGTGAGGCGGTGAATGGAGGCTACCGCGGAGATGAGGTGCTGTGGTTCTTCGATGTGCTTGGAGAGTCGCTCAAACTCGCCGAAGTAGAGTCTTGGATGGCCGAACATTTTGTCTCCCTGGATTGTGCAGAGTGAGGATAGCTGGAATGGGGGGCGAGAAGAGTTTTCGTTTTGCTGAATGTTCCAGGGACTTTCGATATAGTCGAAGGACTATGCACTTCAATGAACAATCGAAACCATCCTACGCGAAGATCATCCGGGCCAAATTGAAGGAGCAAATGGGTGAGCATGCGGACCGGATCGATTTGTTCAGCGACGACAAGATTATTGAGATGCACGAGAAATGGCGCGAGCAGTCAATGGAAAAGTTTCGCGCCATATGGGAAGAATGGAGACGCGAGCATCCCGATTCGTGTGTGTAGATTTAGGGCACGCCGGCAAATGGTCGGGTTAGATCGAAGCGAGCCAATCAGGAGCTTAGTCACAGACGGAGAAATCTCGTTTTGACAAGCGTCATAACCGGGTCGGTCTCTGCGCTGCCCGCCCGTTGATTTGGGGGTTTGCTGCGGCCACCAAAATCAAGAGCCCCACACGTAGAACCGACGTGTGGGGCAGCCGATTCATAACCCGTTCAGCGTCTGCGCCACGCTTTTAAGAGGCTGCGTTGGCTAGTGTCTATCTTCATCTTCTTTGTCGGAACCGCGAGCAGTGCGAATGACGCCGTGAATGGGCAAGCTTCCGAAATGGCCGGTTGCGGGAGCCTTGGCCGCGAAGGTCAGGGTCACGTTTGAATAGGCGACCTCTGTCCCTCCAGTGATGCAGACCTGCAGAGTGGATAATCCACCCTTAACTTGAAAGGGAGCGGCAGTTCCGTTGCCGGTAATGTCGGCCTGGCCGGTGATCATGAAACGGCCTGTGGTAGCCGGGCTGTCAGCGGGGCAGAGGCTTGTGTCGAGGCTGACCAGGGCATCCGTCATGGTGATGTGGTGAGTATGAGGACTGCGTGCCCCAGGATTGTCAACGGTAGGGGTGGCCGGGGGTGTAGCGGGATTCGCCAGAACCCAATAATCGGGATGTTCCATGGTCATGACGGCAGAGAAATCGGCTTTCCCGGAATCTCCTTTTAGCTTCAACGACCACGATCCATGCATTTCCCAAGGGCCGCCCACGCCAGTCGCGGCAGTGTAGTCATTGATGACGCCCTTAAAGTGCGTGGGAGACGGAGCTTGAGCCTGGGCGCTGGCAACGACCGCGAGGACCAGGACAGCGAGGATGCGAAACATCCACGGAAATGTTCTTCTGTTCATGAAAAGCCTCCAAATTTGAGATTTATGCCTTTGTCGCCAAAAATTTCCCGGACGGCGGGAGAGGTCAAGACCTGCGGGTGATGTCCCGCCCGAGATTCACATTTCGCCGATTTAGCACGTGAGACATGCGGCCACCTTGGGGTAGCCGGGCGGGTGTCGTCAAACAGCAAGGCGCGGAATCACGGCAGTTCCGCCATTTGCCGTCGAATGCAGTGGTTTGCCGTCGCCCGGCGGGGCCGAGAGGCGTACAATTCGTGCCCCGGGCTCGCGAGATGCGCGGCCCTCTCAGGAGAGCGCGATGGGTGAAGCACCCTCAGGCACGCCTTCCGGGAGTCCACCGGAAGACCGGCTGGATTCCTGGAAAGAAATCGCTGCCTACCTGAATCGCGATGTGACGACGGTCCAGCGTTGGGAGAAACGGGAGGGGATGCCTGTTCACCGGCACCAGCATGACCGGATGGGCTCGGTGTTCGCTTCGCGAGCGGAGCTGGATGCGTGGGCACGCGGCCGGAATCTTCGAGCAGCAGAAGTGAACGAAAACATTGCACCGCCGCCCGAGCCCGCTGCGCATCCGCCGAGTGCGGCGGTAGCAAGCTCTTGGAACAGATGGAAGCTCGTCATAGCGCTGGCCGCGGCGGGAGTGGCGCTAGCCATTGGCGCTGGTCTCTGGTTGGAGAGGACGGAGTACTTCTGGCGAAACCCGATCGCCGACGCGCGATTCCAGACAGTCACGGACTTCGATGGAGTAGAGGAGGCCGCCGCGGTATCACGCGACGGCCAGTTCGTGGCATTTCTGTCGAACCGGGACGGACAAAAGGATGTGTGGATCACACAGGTGGGTTCTGGACAATTCCACAACCTGACGCACGGGAGCCTGGCGGAATTGGATAATCCATCGATCCGCACACTGGGATTTTCTCCCGATGGCGCCTTTGTGACGTTTTGGGTTCGCAAGCAAGGCGGCTCGAACGGCAGCGAGATCAGCATCTGGGCAGTGCCAACACTCGGTGGACAGCCAAAGCCATACCTTGAAGGAGTGGCTGAGTTCGACTGGTCGCATGACGGCTCTCGGCTCGCCTATCACACGCCAGGACCTGGAGATCCGCTGTTCGTATCAGACGGCGCACCGCGACCAGAGGCGCGGCCCATTTTCACCGCGCCTGCGGGACTGCACGGACACTTTCCGCTGTGGGCGCCCGATGGTTCATTCCTCTATTTCGTGCAAGGCACTCTGCCTGACAAATTGGATATCTGGCGCATCCAGCCAACGGGCGGGACGCCTGAACAAATCACAAGGCAGAATGCCCGGGTAAGTCACCCGGTTTTGCTGGACCGGCGGACGCTTTTGTACCTCGCCAGCGATCCGGATGGTTCCGGGCCGTGGCTCTATAGCCTGGATGTAAAGCGCCGCATTCCCCACCGACTGGGGTCGGGGCTTGACCGGTACACGTCACTGGCAGCAAGCGCTGACGGCCGCCGGCTGGTCGCCACGGTCGCAAGTCCGAAAAGAACGCTCTGGCGAATGAGGATCGCAGACCCACCGACGGAGGTGCCAGCGTCTGCGCGGGTTGCGTTGACTACGAGTACGGGATTCTCGCCACGGCTTGGACCAAACTACCTTCTATATGTTGCCGCAACCGGCGCAAGCGAGAGTATCTGGAAGGTCGCCGGCGGAACCGGAATGGAGTTGTGGAGTGGCCAGGGAGCGCAAGTGTTTGGCGGCCCGGCCATCTCCAGCGATGGAGGGAAGATCGCATTCTCCATCAGGCAGCACGGGAAGAGTTTATTGTACGTAATGGAGGCGGACGGGACGAACGCGCGGATTGTGACGGATTCGCTGGACCTTCAGGGCAGTCCGGCGTGGACGGCCGATGGCAAGTCGATCACTTCGGCGGCGGACGATCACGGCGTGCCGCATCTCTTCCGCGTGCCGCTCGATGGTGGCTCCCCCGGGCGTTTTGTCGAAGAATATTCTGTCGATCCAGTGTGGTCGCCCGACGGCGGTTTCGTTGTGTACTCCGGACCGGACATCGGTACCACATTTTCGGTGCGAGCGATCACGGCCGATGGCGCAGCGCACGCCCTGCCACCGATAACCCTGACGCGAGGCGCTCGACACATGGCCATCCTAGGTGGAGGAAAGTCGCTCGTGTTCCTGCGTGGAGATATTCAACATAAGAATCTCTGGCTCATCGATCTTGCGACAGGAGTGGAACGGCAGTTGACCAACCTGGGAGCCGAGTTTGACATTCGCGACTTCGACATCTCTCCAGACGGCCGCGAAGTTGTGCTCGAACGAGTGCAGGAGCGCTCGGATGTAGTTTTGCTGGATCTTCCCCGGCCATAAACCGGCCTCAACCCACAAGAGCAATTAGACCGTTTCGGATTATCGGGCTGTTGAGTGCAGGCGATGGATTTTGTTTGGTTATTTGCGGCCGATGAAGCGGACGCGGAGGGTGACGGCGCGGCCTTGGCCGCCGGTGAAGGTGCGGAAGTTTGGGGCGTCGATATTGTTGACGACGGTGTCGGGGTTTTGGCGGTTGAAAGCGTTGACGGCTTCGACGCGGACACCCCAGAGGTAGGCGCGGAAGCCGAACTTTTTCTCGATGCCGAGGTTGAGGCTGGAATAGACGGGGAAGCGGGCGGAGTTGGCGGGGCCGACGAGCTGCTGATCGAGGTTGATGACGCTGTAGGGGAAGCCGGAGCGGTACTCGTAGAAATAGCTTAGCTGGATGCCCCAGATGTGCGTGGGAGCCCAGCCCCAGGAAACGAAGCGGTTGGGGGCGTCCCAAGCGACGGGAGCGGATTGCTGGGCGGCGTAGAAGATGGAGCCGAGGGCGGGGTTGAGGACTTCGTTGGAGTCGGCAATGGAGCGGGTGTAGGCGCCGTAGACCTCCATGCTTTCGGAAAAAACGTGGCGCGCGGAGACAGTGGCGGAACGGTAGCGATCTTTGCGGGTGTCTTCGAGGAGAAACGTGCCGCCGGGCTGGGTGGGCTGCTGATCGACATAAGCGAAGCCGTGAGCGCCGTTGCGGGCGAGGAAGCTGAGGGTGAGGAGGGTGCTGTGGGCGAACTTTTGCTGCCAGCCGAGGCTGGCAATGGTGAAGCGGGGTTGGTGAAGGCCGGAGGCGGGGAGGGCGAACAGGCTGGTGACCGGGCTGCCCGGGACGACGTTACCGGAGTTGTCGTAGAAGGTGTCGATCTGGCGCTGGTCGAGAGTCTGGCCGATGAGCGAGAGGTTGAGCGGGGCGTTGTAGATGCCCCAGCCGATGGAAATTTTGGAGGTGTCGTCGCCGAAGGGGAGGAAGTTGGCTGAGACACGGGGGCCAGCCATGGCGCTTTGGGTGAGGCGGTCCCAGTCGGTACGCAGGCCAGCTTCGAGGACGAAGTATTTGGAGAGGGACCAAGTGTCTTGAACATAGCCGCCGGCTTGGGTGTTGGAGACGTACGGAGCGGCGGGTCCGGTGAAGGTAGAGCTTCGGACGAGACAGCCGGCGATGGGCGTTGTGCAGGCGGGATTGGTGGAGACACCGCCCTGAAAGGCTTGGAGGGCCTGGATTTCGGTGCGCTCGGCACTCAGAGAATAGGATAACGAGGCGACGTTGGCGCCGGCAGCGAGTTGATGAGTGCCATGCCAGTGGCGCGTGGCGGCGGGCATGCCTGCGGTAGCCTGGAAGCGGCGGCCGCGCTGATGGAGGCGCTGGAAATAATTCCCTGCGGAGCCGTTGACGAGGAGGACGTAAGGCTGAGTGCCTTTGGGGATGAAGTCGAGAGTGCCGTTATCGGCGGCGACGCCGAAGTCGAAGAGCGTGTCGGCAAGCCAGACCTGGTCTTTGAGAGCGAGGAAGTTGCGCTGCTGGTCGCCGGTGACGGTGGTGGAGACGGGGTCGAGAGTGTCGAGGCCGACGTTGGTGTCGTAAGCGCGGTTGTAGAGGTAGGTGCCGTGGAGAATGTGTTTGGGCGTGATGTTGTATTGGAGACGGAGGAGATTGTCGCCTCCCCAGTCTTCCCAGGTGTCGGCTTCATCGGGGAGGCCTTTGACGACGGCGTAGGTGTGCTGAAGGCTGATGGAATCGGAGAACCAGAAGCGGCCGCGCTGGATGGGGCCGGAGAAGTTGAAGCGCGGATACCAGTCGCCGAGGTGGACACCCTCCTGGACGTTGATGCCGGGGATGGGGTTCGTGGTACCGAAACGCCAGCGGTCGTCGCCATCGGGAGTTTCGAGGCTGAGGATGTTTGCGCCGGAGTGGGCATAGCCTGCGCCGAAATTGCTGGTTTGGACTTCAGCAGCACGTGTGGCGTCGACGTTGAAGCGCGCGGTGAGCTGGTTGTTGACAGGATCGCCAATTTCGAAACCGTCGAGGAGATATTGCGTTTCACCGGAGCGAGCGCCGGCGATGTGGAGATTGTCGAGATGGTCTTGCGTGACTTCGGGGAGGGCGGTGAGGCTTTGCGCGAGGAGGTGAGAGCTGGGAACGGGGATGTCGCGAATGTCGCGTGCGGTGAGAGTGTCGCGCTGGGCGGTGTCTTGCGGATCGATTTGATTGGGGCGGGCGGTGACCTGGACGTGCTCGTGGACTTCTTCGGCGTGATTCATGGTGAGGTTGAGTTCGTTAGAGCCGGGTTGCAGAGTGACGGGGCGAGCGGCGATGAGGAAGAAACCTTGTTTGCGCACTTCGAGTTTGTAATCGCCTGCGGGGAGATTCTTTAGGGTGAAGCGGCCGGCGCCGTCGGATTCGGTGCGGAAGATGTGGGCGGAGGCGTCTTCGAGTTTTAGTTGGACGGCGGGGACGGGAACACCGTTTTCATCGAGGACGAGCCCGGAGCAGGTGGCGAGATCCGCGGCGCGAGTTGGTGCGGATGCGAGGACGGCGAAGCATACGAAGGCGGAAATAAATAGACGAAGGGACTTCATACCACACCGGTTTTTGCCTGAGCCTCCATTATTAGACAACGGATTTTTCAGAGGGGATGTCTTTTTGCGTGGAGGATTGCTACGGCAGAGACAAGTCTACTTTTGGCCGGAGTGGAAAAAACGGAGACGAGTGAAGCGCGGTCGAAAGGCGTCGAACCAGTTGGGCCGGCGTGGTGTGAAGGAAAATCAGAGAAATGGTAGGCCCGTGCGGACTCGAACCGCAGACCTCGTCCGTGTCAAGGACGCGCTCTAACCAACTGAGCTACGGGCCTACAATCTATTTAGTTTAGCATGAGAGGCGGAGCGTTGCCGATGGTGAGCATTGATTCAGAGTTGAAGGTGAAATGCCCGAGAGTGGCGCTGGCGTGCGTGACGGCGGAGGTATTGGCGGGGGCGACGCCGGAGGGGTTGGACCAGGAGTTGCGTGCTTGTGAAGAGAAAATATTGAAATTGGCGGAGCCGAAGACGGTGCTGGAGGCTGGAGCGATTTTGGCGACGCGGGCGGGGTATAAGGCGCTGGGGAAGGATCCGGCGCGATATCGAGGGTCGGCGGAGGCGCTCTTGCGGCGGGTGATCGCGGGGAAAGGGTTGCCGCGGATTAACAATGTGGTGGACGTAATTAATTTGGTAAGCGTGGAGAGCCGGTTGGCGGTGGGGTTGTATGACTTGGCGCATGTGGAGGGCGATATTTTGTTTCGAGCGGGGCGTGCGGGGGAGACATACAAAGGAATTGGGAAATACGATTTGAATCTGGAAGGGTTGCCGGTATTTTGCGATGCGGTGGGGCCGCATGGAAGCCCGACGAGCGATTCGGAGCGCACGATGGTGACGATTGAGACGAAGAAGGTGATGGCGATCATTATTTCGTTTGGAGGAGCTGAAGTTTTGCAGCGCTGGGGCCAAGAAATGTCAGAACTTCTATTGAAACACGCCTCGGGGAAGAACATTCAACTCGAAATCGCGAACTAATTCATCGAGTGACTGGCTCGGGAAGCTGCTTCTCGCCATCGGCTTGGACGCGGCGATTCAGAAAGCCGCGGGCAGCTAGGAGTTCGGCATTGAGAAGGGCGGCACCGGCGGCGCCGCGGACGAGGTTGTGGGAGAGCAGGGTGAGCTTGATGTCTAGAAGCGGGCATTCGCGGAGGCGGCCGACTATGGCGGCCATGCCATTTCCGGCGTGGACGTCGCGGCGGGGTTGCGGGCGGTCGTCGCCGTCGATGACGTGGACGGGATGACGGACGGACGAAGGCAGCGAGGCGAGTTCGGCGTCGACTTCAAAATTGCGCAGGGCTTCGCGGACTTCTTTGAGACAGGCGATTTTTTTGAGGCTTATGGAGATGCACTCGAGGTGGCCTTCGAGAACGGGGACGCGATTGCAATGGGCGCTGAGGCCGAGGCCAGCGTCGATAAAGCGAGCGCCGTCCCATTTACCGAGAAGCTTTTGCGGCTCGGACTCCATTTTTTCTTCCTCGCCACTGATGAAGGGGATGACGTTGGCGTGAATATCCATGGAAGCGACGCCAGGATAGCCTGCGCCCGAGACGGCTTGCAGCGTAACGGCAAAAACTTTCTCGAGGCCGAAGGCTTCGGCGAGCGGTTTGAGGACGAGGACAAGACCTGCCGTCGAACAATTCGGATTAGTGACTATGAAACCGGTGTTGTAGCCGCGATTTTTTTGCTGGGTGGGGATGGCATCGAGATGGGCGGCGTTGACCTCGGGAATGAGCAGAGGGACGTCGGGATCCATGCGGTGATTTTTGGAATTACTGACGACGGGATAACCGGCGCGGGCGAAATCTTCTTCGGCGCCGCCGGCGACACTCGAATCGAGAGCGGAAAAAACGAAATCGCAATCGAGGCTGGGGTCTAGACTTTTTACGACGAGGTTGCGCGCGGCTTCGGGGATGGGGCCGTCGAGATGCCAGCGGACGGCTTCGGCGTAACTTTTGCCGGAAGAGCGCTCGGAAGCGGCGACTTCGGCAAGTTCAAACCAGGGGTGAGTGGAAAGAAGTTTTACTAACCGCTGTCCTACCAAACCAGTTGCGCCCAAAACACCGGCGCGCCATTTTTTTGAGGCACCGCCCGGCAGGGGGCTGTTGGCGTGCTGCGGCATGCTACTCTTATCACCGTTCTCGGAAGAATGGGCGCTCATGCTGCACCTCCGAACTGCGCGCGGTCATTTGTGGATGGAGGCGCGCCAATGCGCGTTCCTCGAACATGCGGTTTGAATGTGTTGCGAACCCACACGGTCATCTCCGTTTCCGCGGCGAGAGGCAGCACATGAGGATGAAGGACTTTGGCTCCGCTGGCGGCTAGGGCGTGCGCCTCATCATAGCTCAGGTCGTGGAGAAGTTTGGCTTCGATGGAGGCGTGGGGGTTAGCGGTGTAAATGCCATCGACGTCGGTCCAGATGACGAGTTCTTCGGCGTCCACGACATGGGCAATGATCGCGCCGGAGAAATCGGAGCTATTGCGTCCGAGTGTGGTAATGCGGCCGTCGGGAGTCGCGCCAATGAACCCGGTGACGACCGGGACGAGACCAGCATCGAGAAGCGGCAGAAGCGTGGCACGGCCGCGAGCGCGGGTTTCTTCTAGATGAGGCTTGGCGTCGCGGAAGGTGTCGCAGGTAAGAACGAAATCGGAGGAAGCGACGGGGACAGCGGCGACTCCGGATTGTTCGAGAGCGGCGGCGAAGAGACGCGCGCTGAAGCGTTCGCCAAAGGAGGCGAGACGATCGGCGAGTTCGGCGGTGGCGGCGACGTGGCCCTCTGACGGGACTTCGTGGAGAAGATCGCGGCTGAGAAGCAGGAGACCGCGGCGGACACGGTCGTGCTGCTCTTCACAGAGTTGCAGATCCTGAAGGACGTTGAAGTGCAGATGGACGAGGCCCTCGGCTTCATTGCGCGCGTGAGAGAGTTTTCCTGCGGCGAGGGCACGCGAGATGGAGAGCAGACGATCGGTGACGCCCTTCATTGCGGAAACCACGACGATGACATTTGCGTCTTGCGCGGCCTCGCGGACCAAGCCGGCAGCGTGCAACATGCGTTCGGCACCAAGCAGTGAGCTGCCGCCAAACTTGAAGGCCACGACATTCTGGCGAGAGCTTGCCTGAGTGGCGCTCGATGCAACAACGAAGTGGCCGGATAAAGGACCTTCCGCTTCCACATTTTCCTGCGCGTATTGTGGACTCATGACGTCCGCTCCTGGATTCCGCTGGAGCGACTCTGGAGGGGGTTTAAAAGAAGAAACCCACCGCCGGATTCGCTTCAGGCGGTGGGTTGGAAACTTTTTCTAGCTTGCTAGCTGTTTCTCCACGCGCCGGAAGCGAAAATAGTCTTCTTCGCCTTAGTCGAGGTCGTCGACATAGACGTCGTAGTGGTAATTCGCTTCGTCGCGATGGAAATCATGCCGAGGAAAAGACTAGCACAAGACAAACGGGGCGCAAAGCTTAAAGATGGAGAGGGGCAGCGGCAGGAGTGCCGAAAAAGCTCAGAGGCGTGCAAAAATTCGACTAATCTTGACCCCGTACGAAAGATCAGGTGAGGAAGATGATTAAATAAGACGTTAAAACTCAATCACTTACGTAGCGCAACTTGTTTACGCGGAGTGGGTTTGAAAAGACACGGGTCGGTGGGCGCAGGGTGCGCCTCCGGGGTATTCCAGTAGGAAAGGAAAGAAAGCTATGAAAGCAAGGAAGTGGTTAAGCGGGATTTTTACGTTTGCATTGGTTGCCTTAGCAGTGGGATGCGGGGGAAACACGACCACCCCGGTGGTGCAGTCCCAGTCAGGGACTGTGTTTGTGTCCGGCAGTGACGCGCCTCTGCCTGGAGTCGTTTCATTCAAGGTGGTGATTTCCGGCATAAGCGTAGCGGAGGGCATGGGCACTCCGGTGACGGTAACAACCGGACCGCAAACGGTGGACTTTGCAAGATTGAACGGGCTCCACACGCTTGTGGATCTGAATACGATTCCAGCAGGAACGTATGACACGGTGATTGTCACTCTCGCGAGCCCGGAAATTGACTATCTAAATGTAACAAACCCTCAAACGAATCCTCCAACGCGACCGACGATCAGTTCGCTGACCTCGACTTCGACCCCGCCGGCAACGCTTTCGACATCGACGGTGACGATCAGCCTCAGCAGTCCGCTGGTTGTGAGCTCAGGCGATGTCGTTGGGTTGGGTTTCGAGTTTGACATCCGGAAATCACTGGCAGTCAATATGAACGGGCAGATCACGGGAGTCGTGAATCCGACACTAGATCTGAAAGCGATTACGCCGAGCGATGCGGACGCATTTATCGATGAATTCATTGCGGGCGTGACGACCATCAATGCCGGAGGAAATTCCTTCACGATCCAAGGTCCGCACGGACGTGCGTTTACCGTGAATGTGAACAGCCAGACGGAATGGGAAGGCTCGGAGACCATCAGCGATCTGACCAATACGTCGATTGTTTCGATCTCCGGCACGCTGGACCGGACCGACGGGACGTTCGTGGCGGATACAGTGGCCATCCTTTCGCAGGACAAATTCTATGCGGGAGGGCTAATCACGTACGTAGACCCACCGACGGGCACGGCTCAGGACTTCGATCTGTATGTGCGCGACGTTCTGCCTGCGGGAACGGGTTTCAATTCCGGACAGATTTCAACCATCGACCTGACAGGGAACGAAAAGTATTTCATCTACTGGATGCACAATGTGTTCGTCAACCCGCATTGGAGCAATATTTTCTTCAACTCTTCCTTACTGGTCCCGGGGCAGCACGTGAGCATCGGCGGGCCGTTTAGCAACGGCACCGTGACGGTAAAGCGCGTGGTGCTGCGACATGAAGGACACACAGGCACGCTGGTAGCTGGCAGCGCAAATACGGGCACCAGCACCTTCCAGTTCCATTCGAACGGGCTGGCGGGCATTTTGTTCAACGGGCCGGTGACCGTCTACGTGACGCCGTTCACGAGGTTTGGCGGCGGGCTGACCGGGCTGCAGGACTTGACGAACAATCCGACCAACCCGTTGCGCGTGGTCGGCATCGTGCTGAAAGATCCGATCAGCGGGCAGCCGGTGTTTGTGGCGCGCAGCGTGACAGAGCTGACGAACTAAGTCCCTTAAGAAGGCAGTTCAAACCAACCGGCCATTCCGAAAGATCGGGGTGGCCGTTTTCTTTTGGGGAATCGCTTGATCGCGTGTGTCTACGCGGCCGGAGAATCAAGCTTCGAAAATTAAGCTGGAGCAGGTGAGGCCGGACTCGGCTTTCTGGAGTTCGGAAATGTCGAGCGGAGTGACGTGGAAACCTGCTGCTTCGATGCGGGCGCGCGTGCGGGGGAAGGATGCGGGGAAAATAATGGTGTTAGCGAGAGCCAGGGCGTTGGCGGCATGGCGTTCGACGGGATCGACGTCGATCCAGTCATAGGCGAAAAAGGGTGCTGGATCGAACCAGGCACGGTTGGCGAGGAGGGTGTCGCGGCCGAGAAAGGTGACGGCGGACTTGAGGTGGAGACAGCCGGTCACAGAGACGGCAATAACTTCGTAACAGTGCGGAGCGAGGATGGCGGTGAGCTGGCGGATGCCTTCGGGGTTGCTGCGCTTAGTGAGGCCGACGAAGAGTTTGCGGCCGATGCGGAGAATGTCTCCGCCCTCGAGCGTGCCGGGAAGTGTGATGTATTCGAGCTTGCGAAATTTGGAAAGGGCCTGTGCGAGCGTCGCGGCTTCTGGACGACGAGAATCGGTGCCGAGCGGGAAAATAACGGCGAGTTCATCGAGGACGATGGCGGGATCTTCAACGAACATGGAATCAGGGAGATCGGGCTCGGCGGGGAGAGAAATAACGCGGGCGCCGAGTTTTGCGAGCAACTGCTCGTAGGCGTGATGTTGGGCGCGTGCGATTTGGAGGTCGATCGGCTGGCGCGCAATGAAGCTCAACTCGCAATTTACGATGGCGGGACTGACGGCGCGTGTGATGGCTGTGAGCATGGTGGAAGAGGGAGTGTACACGAGACGCGGCGAAGGATTGAAGGCTGGGTGGGAAGCAGATAGACTCGGCGCGCAAGAACGGGCATGGAAGAGTTGCGGGGAAGCAGGAGGATTGATGGAAGCAGAAGCGGGAACGAATTCAACGAGGCGGGGGGTGGCGATCGTCGCCATCATCCTGGGAGGGGCCGCGCTATGGTGGCTGGGCGGCAGCGGGGCGGATGTCACGTCCGCTAAGAATGGGTTGTCTGAAAGCATCGCAGCGGGGCGGAAGCAAACCGGGGCGAACGATCCGCGGCTTGCAGGCGCGCGTCGCGTTTGAAGACGGTGGCTGGATTTATGTGCATCTCGAAGGTGATGCGGCGGCGCTGGGATTTCAGCACGGATATTTGCTGGGGCCGGAGATTGAAGATGCCTTCACGGCGATCAGTGCAGGAATGACGCACGAGACGCAGCGCGATTGGGCGTTTTTCCGCCAGGCCGCACACGAAATGCTTTGGCCGAAGATTGATGAGGAGTATCAGCAGGAATTGCAGGGAATCGTGGAAGGTTTGAGGGCGCGTACAAATTCAAAATTGGACGTAGACGACATTGTAGCGATGAACGCGTTTGAAGAGCTGCCGGATTATTACGTGCCCTGGTACAACAAGCAGCAGAAAGTGGCGCACGCGCCGAATTTGAAGAGCCCGGGAAATTGCAGCGCGTTTGTGGCGACAGGGAGCTGGACGAAAGACGGGAAGATCGTCATGGCGCACAACAACTGGACGAACTATGCAAATGGAGAGCGATGGCGCATCGTTTTTGATATTGCGCCGAAAAGCGGCTACCGGATGTTAATGGACGGAATTCCAGGAGTGATTGCGAGCGACGACGATTTTGGCATCAACAGCGACGGGATGATGGTGACGGAGACGACGATTACGCAGTTCGAAGGATGGGACTCCAACGGGAAGGCGGAATTTGTGCGGGCGCGGAAGGCACTGCAGTATGCGGGCTCGATCGACGAGTACACAAAGATCATGCTGGACGGCAACAACGGTGGATACGCCAACGACTGGCTTTTGGGCGACAGCAAGACGGGCGAGATCGCGCAGCTCGAACTTGGGCTGAAAGCGTACAGGCTGTGGCGGACGAAGGATGGAGAGTTCGCAGGCTCGAACTGGGCGCGCGATCCGAAGGTGATCAGAGCGGATGCGCCGCAATTCGAGCCGAATAATATGGAAACTTCACCGAACGCACGGCGTGTGCGATGGGATGAATTGCTGAAAGAGAACAAAGGCAGGATTGACGTGAACGTGGCGGAGAAAATGCTCGGAGATCATATCGACAGCTATCATCAGAAACCGGAGACGAATGAGCGGACGCTGTGCGGGCACGTGGATTCTTCGCCGCGCGGCGTGGATGTGTGGGGATGGGCGCCGTATTTTCCCGGCGGTGCCGTACAAGCGAAAGCGACGGATTCGGCGATGACCAAGGAAATGAAACTGGTGGCTCGCGCGGGACATCCGTGCGGAGAAGACTTTCTTGCCAAGCCATTTCTCGCGGCGCATCCGGAATATGCCTGGCAGGAATCCTTCCTGCGCGACATGAAGGCCGGGCCGTGGACGGAGTTTCACTCTGGAGAAACGGCAAAGCCGCAAAAAGAGAAGTAACCCTACAAGTTAGACGTACCGCTAGCGGCTTCGAAACGGCCGCGCCGCACTGCAGAGGGTTTCTTACTGTATCCGCTAGGGCCAGCGCGTGGCCTGGGCGAAATGCGAAATCCAAAGAGTAGTAATGGTGATGCCGGCGCCTAGAAGCATACCGGCCAGGATCAACCCGACCACGCCAATGGGTAGCCAGAATCCGGAGCGCGCTTGGGCGGGTGCATTCGTGAGGACGGGAATGGCTACTGCAGAGGTGTTCTCGGGAACGGCATTCGATGCAGGCGGCGCGTCGGGGACGTCCGAGGTTACTGATAGAACCACAAGACAGTACCCTTTGCGGGGAATCGTCTCTATGTAAAGAGGCTTGTCCGTAGAATCTCCCAGGACTTGACGGAGCTTGTTCACCGTCGTGTTGACGTTGGCGTCATAGTTGACGTGCGTGTCGGCGGGCCACAGGCGCTGGCGCAATTCTTCGCGGGTTACGACCTCACCCGGTTTTTCGAGGAGTGCTACAAGGACTTGATACACCTTCCCTTGCAGCTTTAGACGTGAGCCATTCTTGGTTACTTCCTGACGATGCTGATCCACCTGAAATGGACCGAAACGCACGAAACGAGGGCCCGAAGGAGGCGCGAAGTTAGGTCGTTCTTCCATCCCGGTATCCAGCGTTGGGATAAAGTTCGGAGTCATACACCCCATCCTATATAGGCATTAGACGTGGAAATCGTCCAGGTGTTTACTGGGAATACGAGATTTCTATGCATTAGTTTCCTTTTTCGTGTAGGTACGATTGTAAAAACGCGGAGATGCAGCTGAAATGAGCGCTAGTTGCGATTAAACGATAGGGAAGAATTCCATTTTTAAGAACTCGAGGACACCGGCCATACTTTTTGACCGAATGTGGACATATGTCCGCAAATGGGACGGACGTTTCTTGCGAAGGTCTAGCTCGAAATTAGAAACCAATTTTGTTTTGGTACAGATCCTGCCCTAGTCCGAAAACGGTGAACATTGACTTTATTTAGTCTAAGGGCGAGGAATCCTGCTTACCGGTGAAGGGACAAAACTAGCTAGTTTTGCGGGGCTGAAGGAGCAGCCGGCAATGTCATGATTTCGACACTCGACGGGTATCTTTTCGAGCGGTAAATGTGCTGCGTTGCTTTTTGAAAGTCAGATTCTTTTGCTTCAAAGATATTGGGAATAAATTTCTGCGGATTGCGGTCATACAGAGGGAACCAGGTGCTTTGGACTTGCACCATGATGCGGTGACCCTTTTTGAAAACGTGATCCGCCGTGTGCAGGTCAATCGTAAAGGGCGTGACTTGGCCAGGCTTGAGGGGCTCCGGCTTCTCAAACGAATTGTGATAGCGGCCACGGAAAATCTCGTCGGAAATCATGAGCTCGTAGCCAGAGAGTTTCCAGTCCTCGGCATATTTTTGCGGGTACACATCGATCAGTTTGACGATCCAATCGCTATCGCTGCCGGTTGTGGAGGCGAAGAGCTTGGCAGTGACCTGGCCCGCGAGCGTGACGTCCTCCGTTAAGTCGTCGGTCTGCCAAGTTAATACGTCGGGGCGCTCGTCGACGAAGCGCTGGTCCTGGACGAGCCAGGTGTACCAGCTTCCGGGATGATCTTCGGGATAGGTCATGTCGACGGGGCGATGACGATACGGCACGGGATGTGCGGGATCGCTCAAGTAGGCGTCGGAAGCTTCAGCGGCATCCGTCTGCGGAGCATCAAAGGAAAGTTTCCCGTTCTCTTGAAAATAGAGATTCTTGGTTTGCGCTTCGCGCGGGGGCCACGAATCAAATTGCACCCAGCTGTCGCTGCCGGTTTGGAAGAGCAGCGCTTCCTTGAGCGGCAGGGCTCCTTTGTCCTTCAGCCAATATTCAAACCAGGGAAGCTCCACCTTTTGACGAAAATAAACGCCTGTGTCACTGCCAAAAGGAATTTCACCCAGCGACTTGCCCGGGCCGCCGCCCCAGCCGCCATGATTCCAGGGACCGGCGACAAGATAGTTGAGATGTTTTGAATCGGATTTTTCCAGGCGCGCGTACGTGGCCATCGGGCCGTAAAAATCCTCCTGGTCCCACCAACCGGCAACGTTGAGATTCGGGACAGTGGGTTCCTTCAAGCCGTAAGCTACGGCGTGATGCTTCCAAAAATCGTCGTAACTTGCGTGCGCGACGAATTCGTTCCACGTTGGCAATTTCCCGTGGAAATACCTGGTGTTGGCGTTGGAGAGCGCGCCGAGGCGCAGATAAAAATCGTAAACGTCGAAGCGGTCGAACGCGAAACTGAAGTTTTCGTTGGAGGATTCCAGCAGAGCGGTGTATTCGAACGCGTAGCTCAAGCGAAAAGCGCCGTTGTGAAAGAAGTCGTCGCCGAGCCAGGTGTCGCCCATGCAGGCCTGTTCGGAGACGGCTTTTAGGGCGGGATGAGGATTGATCATTCCCATGGTGACCAGGAAGCCGTCGTAGGAAATACCGTCGAGTCCCACTCGGCCATTATTGTTCGGGACATTTTTCACGAGCCAATCGATGGTGTCGTAGGTGTCGGTGCTTTCGTCCACACCTTTGGCGTCGCTCGGGTCATGCAGCGGGCGAAGCATGACGAACTTGCCTTCGGAGCCATAGCGCCCGCGAATGTCTTGAAATGCAAAGATGTAACCCTCTGGAACCATGTCGGCGTATCGATAAATCATGTTGCTGATGCCCTTACCGGCGCTGGAGATTCCATACGGAGTGCGATTCATGAGAATCGGCAGAGGAGTCGTGGCGTTCTTTGGCACATAAAATTCGGTATGCAGCTTGGCGCCGTCGCGCATGGGAATCATGACTTCGGTTTTGTTGAACAACGTCGAAAAATCAGGACGCTGGCGTTGAGGAGAGGCTCCAAAACGCGGCACGAACGCAAGTCCAGCCATCACCATGAAAATGATAACTGCGGCAGTTTTACGAATGGAATGCATGGAGACTCCCTATGGAATTACGTGGATGTTCAGCATCCGCAAGCGAGGCCGAGAATACCACATCGGAAAGTGCGGACGATTCCGAGACAAAATCGGCCGCGCAGAAAAACTCAATGCTAGTTGCCGGAGGTTGCCGGAGCCAGCGAAATCACAACTCCCGAGGGATAGTCCTTTGAACGATAGATCCTCTGCGTCGCTTTCTGGTAGTCAGATTCCTTCGCTTCGAAAATATTAGGAACAAATTTCTGTGGATTGCGATCGATGATCGGGAACCAGGTGCTTTGCACCTGCACCATGATGCGATGGCCTTTCCTGAAAACGTGATTCGCGGTATGCAGATCGATGGTGAATGGTGTGATGGCATCCGGTGTGATTGGTTCCGGCTTCTCGAAGGACTTGCGGAAACGCCCGCGGAAAACCTCGTCGGCGATCATCAGCTCGTAGCCGGAGAGTTTCCAGTCGTCGGGATATTTTTCAGGATACACGTCGATCAGCTTAACGATCCAGTCGGAGTCACTTCCCGTGGTGGACGCAAAAAGTTTCGCGGTGACGCTTCCGGTTACGGTCATGTCTTCAGTGAGTTCCTGCGTCTGCCAGGTCAGCACGTCCGGGCGATTGTCGACGAAGCGTTGGTCCTCGACGAGCCAAGTAGGCCAACCGCCGGGATGATCATCGGGATAGGTCATGTCGATCGGTCGATGGCGGTAAGGAACAGGATGCGCGGGGTCGCTAACGTAACTGTCAAAGGATTGCGGAGTGGCCGCTTGTGGCGCGTCGAATGAAAGCTTGCCGTCCTCATGAAAATACAGCTCGCGTGAGGGCGCATTGCGCGGAGGCCACGAATCAAACTGCACCCACTTGTCGCTTCCAGTTTGAAACAGAAGGGCTTCTTTGAGCGGCAAGCTGCCCTTGTTCTTGAGCCAATAGGCAAACCACGGCGCTTCAATTTTTTGGCGGAAATAGAGTGAGGTGTCACTGCCAAAAGGAATGGCGCCAAGCGACTTGCCCGAGCCTCGCCCCCAGCCGCCATGATTCCACGGGCCGGCGACGAGATAGTTCAAATGATCGGGATCGTTTTTCTCGAGGAGTTCGTAAATCTTCATCGGGCCGTAGGCATCCTCCTGATCCCACCAGCCCGCCACGTTTAGATTTGGAACTTTTGGCTTGGTGAGGATGTAAGGCATGGCTTCGCGTTTCCAGAAGGCGTCGTAATTCGGATGCGCCACAAAATCCTTCCAGGTGGGCAGCATCCCGTGAACGTAATTCTTATCGGCGTTGGAGAGAGCGCCCAGGCGCAGATACCATTCGTAGGTGTCGAACTGATCGAACTTAAAGACAAAATTCGTTTTGCCAGTCTCCATCATGGTGGAGTATTCGAAGCCATAGCTAAGGCGGAATGCGCCATTATGATGAAAATCGTCTCCGAGAAACATGTCCGCGGGTGACGCTTGCTCGGAAACGGCTTTGAGCGCCGGGTGCGGCTCGAGCATTCCCATCACCGTGAGCCAGCCGCCGTACGATATCCCGACGAGGCCAGCGCGGCCGTTGTTATGTGGAACGTTTTTCACGAGCCAGTCGATGGTGTCGTAGGTGTCGGTGCCTTCGTCGATCGCTTTCGGATCTTTGGGATCGCGAACCGGGCGCTGCATCACGAAGGTACCTTCAGAGCCGTAGCGGCCGCGAATGTCCTGGAAGACGAAGATATAGTCGTCGGGAATCATTTCGGCGTAACGCGCGAGGATGCGGCTGTAGCCTTTGTCATCGTCATGGATGCCATAGGGCGTGCGCTCGATGACGATCGGGAGCGGCTCGGTAGAATTTTTCGGCGCGTAGATTTCCGTGTGTAGCTTCGTGCCGTCGCGCGTGGCAATCATGACGTCCGTCTTGTCAAAGAGCAGCGAGTAGTCCGGCGGATTCGGCGCTTGAGCGCGGCCGCTAAGCAAAAACAGAACCAGGATGGCTAAGGCCCACAAATAAATCCTGCTCTTCCACAAAAAACGCGCAAATCGCATGTCATTCTCCCACGACGGACTGAAGCCCGGATCGGCCGACCGACCCCGGATGAGGATAGTACACGAAACGGATAGTGGGACAGACATTCCTGTCTGACTCAATCCTGTTAGGCTGGCAAAGGCAAAGGCAGCCAAGAAGGTCTGTCCCACCCGCTGCCCGTCTGCTAAACTATAGGCTGCTCGACCACACCTGAGAACAGAGGAGATTCGTCCGGGCTGCTGGTTGTTTCAGCAGCTATTTTTGTCTTTAGAGAGATTGCCGACGGCAGTCCATAGACCGACGTAGAAATCATGAGCCAAAATATTCGCAATATCGCCATTATCGCGCACGTAGACCACGGCAAAACGACGCTGGTCGACGCTATGCTGAGGCAAAGCGGAATTTTTCGCGCGAACGAAGCCTTAGTGGAACGCGTGATGGACTCCAACGACCTGGAACGCGAGCGCGGGATCACTATTCTCGCGAAAAATACAGCGCTTTTCTTTCATGACACGAAGATCAACATTGTCGATACGCCGGGCCACAGCGATTTTGGCGGCGAAGTCGAGCGAGCGCTACGCATGGTCGATGGGGTCGTGGTGCTGGTGGACGCCAGCGAAGGGCCGCTGCCGCAGACGCGCTACGTATTGCAAAAGGCGCTTGCCGCCAAGCTTCCGCCGGTGATTGTGCTGAACAAGATCGACCGGACCGATGCACGCGCAAAAGAAGTTCTTGACGAGATCTACGACCTCTTTATCGACCTGGACGCGACCGAAGACCAGCTCGACTTTCCCGTGGTCTACACGAATGCACGGGAAGGAGTAGCACACCGGCAAATCGGGGACAGCTCGCAGGATTTACTTCCGCTGTTTGAAACCATTGTGAAGAGTATTCCTGCACCGCCGGGAGATCCCGAGGGCGTGCTGCAAATTCAAGTCATGAATTTGGACTATAGCGACTTTCTCGGGCGAATCGCCATTGGGCGGGTATTTAACGGCACTCTGAAGCGCGGCGAGGATGTAGGCATCAGCAAGCTCGACGGAAGGATGATATCGACGCGCATCACCAAACTTTACACTTTCCGAGGGTTGGAACGCGATGAAGCGGAAGCGGTCGGTGCGGGCGATCTTGTGGCCATTGCCGGCGTGGAAGGGATTCAGATCGGCGAGAGTATCGTCGACCTGGCCGCTCCACTCCCTCTTGAACCTCTTCTGATAGACGAGCCGACTCTCGCGATGATTTTCACAGTGAACAGCAGCCCTCTTTCCGGAAAAGAAGGCAGCTATTTGACTTCACGCGACCTGCGCGACCGCTTGGCGAAAGAACTGCTCACGAACGTTTCGATTCGCGTCGAAGACACGGATACGCCGGAATCGTTTCGCGTGTTGGGGCGCGGCGAACTTCAACTCGCTATTCTGATTGAGACCATGCGGCGCGAAGGTTTCGAGTTAATGGTTGGAAAGCCGGAAATCGTCGTGCGCACCGAAAATGGCAAGAAACTCGAGCCACTGGAGCGCCTGGTCATCGACGTTCCCGAGAGTTTTATCGGGATCATTTTGGAAACTTTAGGCAGCCGGCGCGGCGAAATGCTCAAGATGAGCAATCACAATTCCGGCCGCGTTCGTATGGACTTCAAGATTCCTTCGCGTGGTCTGATCGGCCTTCGCAGCCAACTGCTGACAGACACGCGCGGCACTGCATTGATTCACTCGATTTTCGATGGATGGACGGACTATGCGGGAGAGATGGCGCTGCGTCCGACGGGCGCACTGGTCGCCGATCGTCCCGGACCATCGACCGCCTTTGCGCTATGGAACCTTCAAGAACGCGGCGAGCTATTTATCGGCCCCGCGATCGAGGTCTACGAGGGCATGGTTATCGGAGAGAATTCCCGCGAGCAAGACATGGAAGTGAACGTAACCAAGGAAAAGAAGCAGACGAACATGCGTTCATCCAGCGCCGATGAAGCGATCCGGTTGATTCCGCACCGTGAACTCAGCCTCGAGCAAGCGATCGAGTTTATCGCCGACGACGAGTACGTCGAAATCACGCCGAAATCGATTCGCCTTCGAAAAAAGGTTCTGCAGGCCAACAAGCGTCCGCGCCGCTGGCAGGAAATTCGCGCCAGCCACGAAGCCACGCGCTAACGACTGCCTTTTGAAGCAGCTATTTGTGGGCTGACTTCTCCAATAATTCTGCAAGGTATTGCTTCCAGAGTTCCGCCCAGGTGTGCGTGCCGTGGCCGTGGGTGTTTTCGCTGGCGGGAATTAGAACGAACTTTGTATTTTGTATCTTCTTAACCTCGCGTTCGGCGATTCCCAGATCCGGCGGATTGATGAAGTCGTCGCCAGAATTGATGTACATCACCTGGGCTTTGATTTTGCCAAGTTGCGTCGAGGGGTCGTAGTTGCGCGACGCGTTCACTTGATACAAGAGATCGTTGGCGTCCAGCGCGGCAAAACGCGCGTGAAAATAATCATCGAGATATTTGTCGGCAGCATCGCGCGTGGGCAGAGCTTTCTGCATAGGAATTGGCGCAGCTCCCGCAATTAACAAAAAATCCAGCGCCGTCCGCAGAGCCTGCTTAGGTTCTTCCTTGTACTCGCCGCCCATCCACGCTGGATCTTCGCGTATCGCATCCATCACCATCTTGCGCCAGACGCGGTTGCGCCCTGCTATCTGTACCGGCGCGCATGCCAGCGGCATCAGCGCATCCATAAAATCCGGATACGTCTCGCCCCACACGAAAGAGTGCATGCATCCCATGGAGGTGCCCAGGATGAGCCGCAAGTGATTGACGCCCAATCCTTCGCTGACAAGCCGGTAGTGCGCGGCGACCATATCGTCATAATCGTATTGCGGGAAATGGGCGTGCAGGCCGTCGCTGGGCTTGGATGATTTTCCGTGGCCGATGCCGTCCGGAAGAATAATGTAGTAGCGCGCGGCATCGAGAAGCTGGCCGGGACCAAACAGCACTCCCGCAAATTGAGGCTGAAAGAACTGCTGACCGGTGCCGCCAGTTCCATGAAGAATCAGCACGGCGTTCGTCGTGTGTCCTGCCGCATCTTTTACCGGTTTGCCGAGCGTCGTGTAATGAAGCCGCAATTCCGGCAGCGACTCACCGGAATGAAATTGAAAACTGTGAACAACGAAGTCGCCTTCCGTGGCTGCGGGGCTGGTCGGCTGCTGAGCCGCGCAGGGAATGGCCGCCATCATCACGAACGCGACCGCCGCAAGTAACAAGAGCTGTAACCGCTGGAGCATGTCTCACCTCGAAGGACCAAAATCTATCACGGTTCCTCGAGCGAAGCTTCCAGCTTCCCGCTCGGAGACCGCTTGTGTTGACGCGCGCCTGTGAATAGACTTCAACTCGCTGCGACACTCTTTGCCTGCGAGGTGGTTTGATGCGACGAATTCTATTGCTCTGCCTGTCTCTCTTGCTTTTGCCATCTCTATCCAGGAGCCAAACAAAATCCAAACTAGCGCCCGCAGTCACCGTTTTCGTGAAAGAAGACGCACCGGTCCTGGCTCTGGCCCATGTGCGTGTGGTGGATGGCACAGGCGCGGCCGCGCGTGCCGATCAAACAGTGATCATTGCGGACGGAAGAATTATCGCTCTGGGAGATTCCGGCACGACTAAGATTCCTGATGGCGCCAAAGTGCTTGATCTTGCTGGCCGCAGCGTCATTCCCGGTCTGGTCGGCATGCACGACCACATGTTTTATCCTTCTCCCGGAGGAGGACTCCCACTCTATCCCGAGCATGCCTCGAGTTTTCCCCGGCTCTACCTCGCAGGCGGCGTCACCTCGATCCGCACAACGGGCAGCCTCGAACCCTACGCTGATCTTGAACTCAAGCAGGCGATCGATGCGGGAAAAATCGCCGGTCCAAAGATTCACGTTACCGGCCCATATCTCGAAGGCCAAGGCGCCTTTGCGTTGCAGATGCATCAACTTAAGGACGCGGAAGACGCGCGCCAGATGGTCGAATTCTGGATCGCGCGCGGCGCCACTTCGTTCAAGGCCTATATGAACATAACCCCGGACGAGTTAGCCGCCGCTGTCAAAGTCGCGCACGCGCATGGCATCAAAGTGACGGGCCACCTTTGCTCGATCGGTTTTCGGGAAGCGGCGGCACTCGGCATCGACGACCTGGAACATGGCATCGAAGTGGACACTGAATTTCTTCCCGACAAAAAGCCGGGCGTATGCCCCAATCCTCAAGCAGCTGCGAAAGCGCTGCTCTCGGTAGAAATCTCGAGCAAGCCTATGCAGGACATGATTCATGACCTGGTGGCACACCATGTTTCGGTCACTTCCACGCTGCCGGTTTTCGAAACTTCCGTGCCCGGGCGGGCACCGCTCGATCCTCGCGTGCTGGACGCCATGACTCCCGAGGCGCGCATCGCCTATCTTTCAAGACGCGCGCGCATCTCCGACAACGCGGCGACTTCCGACTCGCCCGCCATCTTCAAAAAGGAATTGGAGTTCGAGCACGAATTTTCAAAACAAGGGGGCCTGCTGTTGGCAGGTCTTGACCCCACCGGTTACGGCGGCGTGATCGCCGGCTTCGGTGACCAGCGTGAGGTCGAGTTGCTCGTGGAAGCAGGATTCATGCCCGTCGAAGCCATTCACATTGCGACATCCAACGGGGCACAGTTTCTCGGCGAGCTGGACACGATCGGTACGCTCGCCGTGGGCAAAGTGGCCGACATCGTCGTGGTGCAAGGTGACCCCTCGGCCAACATTAAGGACATCGAGAAAGTGGAGCTAGTTTTCAAGGATGGCGTCGGCTATGACTCGGCCAGACTAATCGACTCGGTCAAAGGAATGGTAGGTTTGCGTTAGAGCGGAAGCTGCACAACAGCAGACGGAGCGGCATCCTTCAGAACTAAGGTAGAAGGACTTTTCCGTCCGCGCTTGGCAAAGCTAGACCAACCTCGTGCGCTAGCGTCGGCGCCACATCGCGCATGTCAATCGTGCCGATGGTCCGGAAATTCCTAGACTTGTTCATGGTGCGCAAAAGCATACTCCAATCCTCGATGAGGATTTTACAAAGTCGTCACACAAGGATAAATTAGATGTTACTGGGACTGGACGGTGCGGGTGGGCGGTGTCTCATTTGAAACTGTTCTCCGCGCAGGGAATGTTGTAAAGTTTAACGCCCCTGTGCAATCTGCTGCTGAGCCATTTCATCGAAATGGTTCAGCAAACTGGTAGCGTTCTCGGGCGGAGCTTTCACACAGAGTTAAAGGTGGAATACGTGAATAATGGACCCTCGAACGGGGCCTCAAACGGGCAGTGCACGATTGCGGCAACAGCAACAGCTTTGCCGCCCTACACGATGACCCGCGAAGAAGTGAAGTACTACATGGGGCGCGTGTTTGATATCCCGGACCGGCGGCTGGAAGCGCTGATGTCTATCGCGGATAACGCGCAGGTGAACAAGCGCTACTCGATTTTTCCGATCGAATACACCGTCGAGCCGCGTCCACTTTCGAAGACCAACGACGAATACATCGAGCACGCCGTAAAACTCGGCCGCCAGGCGGCGGAAGAGTGTTTGCAACGCGCCGGTGTACGCGCAGACGAAGTGGACCTCATCATCACCGTATCCTGCACCGGATTCATGATCCCCTCGCTGGATGCGCACCTCATCAATCTCATGGGCTTCCGCTCGAATGTGCGCCGCATGCCCTTCACCGAACTCGGCTGCGCAGCCGGAGCGATGGCTCTGGGCCGCGCTGCAGACTATTTGAAAGCTAATCCAGGCGGCAACGTCTTGATCATCGCCGTCGAGCTTCCTTCGCTCACCTTTCAGCGAAAGGACATCTCGCAGGCAAATTTGATCTCTTCGATTCTGTTTGGCGACGGAGCGGCCGCGGTCCTGGTCAGCGGGAAAGCAGTGAAGGGGCCTAAGATACTTGTCTCCGAAACCTACACCTTCCCCGATTCTCTGGGTGCCATGGGCTTCGACTTGCGCGATTCGGGATTTCACATTTTGCTCTCGAAAGACGTCCCTGAAATGATTGGCGAAAAAATTCGCGGCCTCGTGCATGGTTTTCTCGATCGCCAAGGCCGCAAACAGGAAGACATCAAGGGATGGATTCTGCACCCGGGCGGAGCGCGTCTCCTGGGCAATGTCGAAAAGGAATTAGGGCTCTGCAAGTGTGACACGCAACCTTCCTGGGACATTCTTGGCAACGTGGGCAACCTCTCCAGCGCCACAATTCTCTTCATCCTGCAGGAGTGGTTGCAAAAGCGGCCTCTGAAAACGGGTGAGTATGCGATGGCCGCGGCTTTCGGCCCGGGGTTCAGCGCTGAATTTCTTTTGCTGCAATGGAACTGAGCGTCATCGCGTTTTTAGGCCTGCTTGTGGCCGTGGCTCTGCTCCGCGTCGTCGAGTTGCAAATTTCTCGCCGTCATCAACGGGAAATGATCGCGCGCGGCGCCGCAAAAGTAGAAGAACCGAGATTCCGCTGGATGGTCCTGCTTCACACCGCTGTGCTGATCGGCGCCGCGCTTGAGGTCGTCCTGCTTCGTCGCCCTTTTATTCCCCTTCTCGCCGCGATAATGTTTGTGATATTTCTCGCCGCGAATGTCGTTCGATGGTGGGTGATCCGCACACTGGGCAATCATTGGAACGTCCAGGTAATGGATTCCACCAGCCTCGGCGTCATCTCCTCTGGCCCGTTCCGCTACGTTCGTCATCCAAATTACGCCGCGGTTTTTTCAGAAATGCTTGCATTGCCTTTAATCCACACCGCATGGATCACTGCGCTCGTCGGCTCGCTCGCGCACATCGCCGTGCTATCGATGCGCCTCTCCACCGAAGAGCGCGTTCTTCTGGCCAATCCCGAGTATCAAGCCACGATGGCCAATAAACCGAGATTCATCCCTGGCGTCTTCTGAAACCTTATCTTCTTCCAGACTTCGCATGCGTTTCTCTGTATTCGAACGCTGATACACTAGAATCGTTTTCCCGGACTGTCCCGAACCGGCAAACTTCCTAAAAGGCGGTGGCGTGTGTTTCAACAGGACCTATTAAAAGGCCGGGCGATCTTCTTGACGGGTGGCGGAACCGGCTTGGGCCGCTCCATGGCGTTGCGGTTTGCCGAGCTTGGTGCGCGGATGTTCCTTGTCGGCCGCCGCGAGGAACCGCTCAAGGAAGTTTGTTCCGAAATTCACCGCGCGGGAGGTTCCGCTGCGTTCACCACCTGCGACGTTCGCGATTACGGCGCGGTAGAAGCCGCCGCCGAAAAAGCCGAACAGCAATTTGGCCGTATCGACACGGTCGTCAACAATGCCGCTGGAAATTTTATCGCCCGCACCGAAAAGCTTTCTCCCAACGCGTTCAGCACCGTCGTTGGAATCGTTCTCAACGGCTCGTTCCACTGCACGCAAGCCTTCGCTAAACGCTGGATTGCTCAAAAACTCGGCGGCAACGTTCTGAGCATCGTCACGACCTACGCTGCCGCCAACAGCGGTTCAGGTTTCGTTGTTCCTTCGGCCTGCGCAAAAGCCGGCGTCCTGGCGATGACCACTTCGCTGGCCGTTGAGTGGGCCAAGTATCACATTCGTCTCAACGCCATTGCACCTGGACCCTTCCCCACCGAAGGCGCGTGGTCGCGTTTGATGCCTTCAAGGCAATTTGAAGAACACGCCAAGGACAAACATCCCATGAAGCGCTTCGGCCGCCACGAGGAGCTGGCCAACCTCGCGGCCTTTCTCGTCAGCGATATGGCCGAGTACATCAATGGGGAGTGCGTGGTTATCGATGGCGGCCAGTGGCTGCGCGGTGCGGGCGAGTTCAACGACCTGCTTATGCTTCCGGAAGCGGCATGGGAAGCGCTCGAAGCTTCCCGCACAAAAAAATCCTGACGCCATCTATTCCGGCAGCGCCCTTTTGCGTAACTCCACTCGAATCTTCACGTCTCCAATCGCCTGGCCGTTGGCTTCCGCATGCACACTAAGTTCCTGAGGCTCAGGATTTTTCGGCGGTGGATCGCTCAGCGCCGGCGAATTCATTTCTACGCGCGCTGCTCCCGTCTGCTTCGGTCCAACTGTAAATTTCAGACTGCCCGGTTGCAGGCTCCAGCCGGCTGGCAGTTTCACGGAAAGAGTGAATTCTCTCGATTCTGCGGTCTGATTGTGAAGCCACAAAGGAATCGCGAATGTGCCGCCTGCTTGTTGAGCAATTTCCGGCGGCTCTGGATGTGGTAGATGTGTCAGTCCGTGCGCCCTGCGAAATTCTGAGTAGTAATTCCATGGTCCGGCAAGCTCCAGGGAAATCTCCGGTTGCGCAGGCGCAGAAGCCACCTCAGGCCTCGCAAATCGAATCGCATCCGTCGTGATACCTTCAAAAATATCTCCCGTCACGCTTCCGCCCACCAGCGATTTTCCGCGGACAAAGCTTATGCCGCTGCTCCAGAAACTATCCGACGTGACTATTTTTTCTATCTGCGCCTCGTCCATTTTGGCAAGCGAGTCGATGAAACCTTTCGCCTGCGTTTCATGCCTGCGAAAAGATTCCAATGCCACGCGCCAGTAGGGCTGTTTCGCTGATTTGGAGATTTCTTTTACGGAATACTTGGGACCCTTATCCCGAAAAATGTCTTCCTTGTCCGCGTCCGGAAAGTAATAAATCTTCTTAGATTGCCAGGGGCGCAGATTCTCAAGGTAGGGTTCCAGACGCCTCATCGGCGCAGCGACCTGCTCCGGAAACACAGTCGGATCGCCGGCGAGATCAAACGCCTCGGTCGCGAGAACCCCTGCCGCTTGATGATCTCCGTGATCCTCGCCGATAAATGTCCCCGGCAAGAACGTCAGAATGACTTCTGGCCGAGTGATTCGCACAATCCGCACCAGATTCTCGAGCGCCACTCCATGGTCCCAGTTCGCCAGCGATTGCAAAACGTCTTGCGAAGCCGTGTCTTTCCCACCCAGAAACCATACTTTGTCGATTCCTAGCACCGCGTTCGCGCGGCGCGCTTCAATCTCCCGAATCTCGCCAAGCGCTGTGGCCTGTTCCGCACCCGCCTCATTCGCTCCACTGCTCCCCCGCGTGCCATATACCACCGCAACGCGCTTCCCCTCATCAATAGCCCGCGCCAAATAGGGCGTCGCCGCTCCTTCGTCATCCGGATGCGCTACAACCAGCAAGATATCTACCTTGTAGCGCTCATCCGCCTGCGAGATCGCCTTTGGCGCTTGCGACCCTGCGATGTTCGGCGAGAGCAGAGAACCTACGAGAATGCCCAGCATCACGAACCAGATGTGGCCGCTTGCCACGATGGCATTCTGGGACCGCACATGACGGGAAGATTGACGGACTTCAAGTGATGGGTTCATCGAAGGATTCTATCCCGAAGGTGCCAAAATCGCCCATCAGGTCCTGGTGTCAAATTTTCCTCTGTGGAGCGTTTGTTTTCAGGGCCACGATGGACTTCCTGCGGCCGTTGAGGCCACCGCCTTGACCCGGATAGACCGTGCCGATAAGCTTAGAGTTTCTCCTTCCAGGTGAGCTACATCATGGAGCAAGTGCAAGTCACATTGCCGGACGGCAAGGTTCAAGAGGTGCCCAAGGGCACGACACCGGCGGAAATCGCGCGCAAAATTTCTCCTCGCCTAGCGGATGCGGCGCTGGTAGCCCGTGTAACTGCGACCAACGGAACTCCTTTGCCCAACGCTCCCGATCTTGGTGAGCTTATTGATTTGCGCCGCCCGCTCGAAGAAAACGTCAAGCTGCAAATCCTCACCGAAAAAGATCCCGACGCGCTCTTCGTCTTCCGCCATTCCGCCGCGCACTTGCTCGCCGCCGCCGTGATGGAGCTTTATCCCAACGTCAAGCTCGGCATCGGCCCGCCGATCGACACCGGCTTCTTCTACGAATTTCTCCGCGAAGAGCCTTTTACACCGGATGATCTCGCCAAGATCGAAAAGAAGATGCACGAGCTCGCTGCGCAAGATTTGCCGAACGAGCGCAAGCTTCTTCCCAAGCCCGAAGCCATCGAGCTCTACAAAAAGACCAACCAAGATTTTCAAGTGCGAGCTCGTCGAAGAAAAAGCCAACGAGCTGATGGTCTCTTTTTACACCACCGGAAAATTCATCGACTTCTGCCGCGGCCCGCACATCCCGTCCACTAAGCGCATCACAGGCGTTCAAACTGATGAGCGTCGCCGGCGCCTACTGGAAGGGCCAGGAAGGCAATCCGCAGCTCCAGCGCATTTATGCCGCGGCCTTCTTCACCCAAAAAGAGCTCGACGAATATCTAAACCGCCTCGAAGAAGCCAAGCGCCGCGATCATCGCAAGCTCGGCGTTGAGCTCGAACTCTTCAGCATCCAGGAAGAAGCCGGCCCCGGCCTCATCTTCTGGCATCCCAAGGGCGGCCTCATTCGCAAAATTGTCGAGGACTGGCTTCGCGAAGAACTCCTCAAGCGCGGCTACGACCTCGTCTACACCCCGCACATCATGCGCCTCGAACTCTGGAAGACCAGCGGCCACACCGGCTTTTACAAAGACAACATGTTCGGCCCGGTCGAAGTCGAAAAAGCCGACTACCAGCTCAAGCCCATGAACTGCCCCGGCCACATCCTCATCTACAAATCGAAGCTGCACAGCTATCGCGATCTTCCCGTGCGGCTCGCCGAACTCGGCACTGTCTATCGCTACGAGCGCAGCGGCGTCCTCCACGGCCTGCTCCGCGTCCGCGGCTTCACCCAAGACGACGCGCACATTTTCTGCATGCCTTCGCAAATCGAAAGCGAAGTCGAAGCCTGCATCGATTTCGCGTTCGCGGTGATGAAGAATTTCGGCTTCGACAAATTCGAAGTCGAGCTTTCCGATTGGGATGCCGCGCACCCGGAAAATTACGCCGGCAAGCCCGAAGACTGGCAACGCGCCACCGCCGCTCTCGCCGACACCATGACGCGCATGAACATTCCCTACAAGAAAATTGCACGGCGAAGCCGCCTTCTACGGCCCCAAAATCGACGTCAAGCTCATCGACGCCATCGGCCGCCCCTGGCAACTCACCACCGTCCAGTTCGATTTCAATCTGCCCGCGCGCTTCGGCCTCGAATACGTCGCTGAAGACGGCGCCAAACATCAGCCGCTCATGGTCCATCGCGCGCTGCTCGGCTCCGTCGAGCGCTTCTTCGGCATTTTGATCGAGCATTACGCCGGCGCCTTTCCCGCTCTGGCTCGCGCCCGTGCAAGTCCAGATCTGCCCCGTCAGCGAAAAAGTCGCCGACTACGCCAAGCACGTCACCGAAACTCTCAAGCGCCACAACATTCGCGTCCATCTCGACGACCGCAACGAAAAGCTCCCGGCCAAAATCCGCGACGCCCAGCTCCAGAAAATTCCCTACATGCTCATCGTCGGCGCAAAAGAAGCCGAAGCCGGCACCGTCTCCGTCCGCCATCGCAGCAAAGGCGACCAAGGCCCCAAGCCCCTGGCCGAAGTCGTCGCCGCCCTGCAGGACGAAATCGCCAACCGCGCCTTGGCCTGAGCAATGCGCTCCGTCCTTGCGTGGCTGGTAGGCGCAGAATTTCGCGAGGTTGCTAATGCTTTCTCGTCGTACTTTCCTAGCTTTAACTGGAGGCGCTATTGCAGCGCCTTCCATTTCTTGGGCAGCCGGTGACGCCCCAGCCATGCTCGACCACATCCTTCTCGGCTGCAGCGACCTCGATCGCGGCATCGCCTTCGTCGAAAAACACACTGGAGCTTACGCCGCATTCGGCGGCGTCCACCCCGGTCGCGGCACCCGCAACGCCCTCATTTCGTTGGGCGAGCCCAGTCGCGAAGAGCTAAATCCTCGCCGTTACCTCGAAATCATCGCCCCCGATCCCGAGCAACGCGGCGCGCCCGACCACTATGGTTTGCTCAAACTAACCGAACCGCGCCTTGTCGGCTGGGCCGCCCATCCCGCCGACCTCAACGAATTCGCGACGCGTCTCCGCAACGCAAGCATCGCCTTCGACGGCCCAAACGCCGGCTCCCGCAAGCGCCCCGATGGCCGCCTCCTCCAATGGAAAACTCTCAATCTGAAAGACGATCTCGGCGGCCTCCTCCCCTTCTTCATCGAGTGGAGCGCCGACACCACCCATCCCTCTGTCGACGCTCCCAGAGGCTGCCACCTCGCCAGCTTCCAACTCCTCACTCCCGATCCCGAAAAACTTAGCAGCGCAGCAGCCACCATGGGGCTCGACGCAGAAATCCTAAAGAATGAAAAACCGCAGCTTCGCGCAACCATCTCCTGTGCAGGAAAAAAGCTCGTCCTAACCAGCTAAGCGCGGCCAGCAAGCCTCTCGCCTTCCGCCAGTTTGGCTATTGCTGCACAACCCGCTGAGCGTGCTATACTTTGAAACCCGTCCCCGGCTGCTTTCCTGCCGTGTCGACGGCGTCACATCGATTCGAGGCCCAGCCCGGCGAGGCGGGCAGCACAGCGCCTTTCAGCACTTAGGGGGGAATATCGCAGAACGCAGCTTCCGGCAGAGCGATCGCATCCGCGTCAACGAGCGGATTCGCGCTCGCGAGATCCGGGTGATTGATGAAGAGGGCGGCCAGCTTGGCGTCATGCAGCCATTCGAGGCCATGAAGTTGGCGCGCGAGCGCGGTCTTGATCTGGTGGAAATTTCGCCCACGGCGGATCCTCCAGTCTGCAAGATCACCGACTACGGCAAATACCTCTACCAGGCCAACAAAAAAGCGCACGAACAGCGCAAGAGCAGCCGTGGTTCGCAGCTTAAAGAAGTAAAGTTTCGTCCCGCCACCGCGGAGCACGATTATCAGGTTCGCAAAAACCAGATCATCCGCTTCCTCGGCGACGGCCACAAAGTTCGCGCGATGATTTTTCATCGCGGCCGCGAAATGGCGCACCAGGAAGTCGGTCGCGCCAAGATGAACCGCTTGCTGGTGGAAATTGCCGACCAGTGCCAGATCGAAACGATGCCGCGCATGGAAGGCAACGTTCTGGTCGCTCTGCTGGCGCCGAAAAAAGGCGCCACGGTAGGCAAGCCCGCCGGCCAGCCAGCGGCCAACGCCCAGCAGTCGCAGTAGCTTTTGAAGTTGGACGGGAATTTGAATTTCGTAGGGGCGCGGCATGCCGTGCCCGTCCGTCTCGCGGATAAGTTGGAAATTGTAACGGCGGTGTAGTTTCCGCCCGATCAAGGAGAGCATTTCAAGCTATGCCACGGAATTCGACGAAACCAAAACTGAAACTGAAAACTCATCGCGGCGCCCGCAAGCGTTTCAAAATCACCGCGAACGGCAAAATCAAACGCATGCACTCCGGCAAGCGCCACCTCATGGGCACAAAAGCCCCCGGCCGCATGCGCAAACTAAAAAAGCTGACGCTGGTCAGTCCCAGAGACGTAGCCGCCGTCAGACAAATGCTCCCCTACGGCTAGTTTGCACGTGCCGTAAGCTTCACCGATCTTCGAGTTTCGAATTCCGTTTTTCGAATCTCGACATCGTGCTAGGCAGCGCTTCACGGGTGCCTGCCGGCCGATAAGCCGCCAAAAATGATCTGCCGCAAGGCGAATCATCCGCGGCCTGCAGCACAATCAGAGACAAACCCGCTGCCGAACGCGCTTTTCTCCGCGTGAACGCATCCTGTTTGTCTCCCAAACTTAAGGAGAAAACCCATGGCACGCGTAAAACGCGGCACAAAACGCCGCGCCCGTCGTAAGAAGTATCTCAAACGCACAAAAGGCTTCTTTCTCACAAAAAGCAAGCTCTACCAATCCGCGCAAGAAGCAGCGAATCGCGCCGACCGTTACGCCAAGCGCGACCGCCGCGTAAAAAAACGCGAATATCGCAAACTCTGGATTCAGCGCATTGGCGCAGCCGCCCGCAACAACGGCATCACCTACGGCCAGCTAATCCACGGCCTGAAAGCCGCCGGCGTTTCGCTCGATCGCAAAATCCTCGCGGACATCGCGGTCAAGGACGCTGCCGCCTTCACCAGCCTGGTTGCCAGCGCAAAAGCCGCCGCCCCGCCCCAAGCCAAAAAGGCGTAGCTGAGATTCGCTCGATCATTGCGCCTCGTCCGCGCGTTTCCCGTGAGGGCACGGCACGCCGTGCCCTCACGGTGTAATCTATCTCGCGATTATGTCACCTACTGAACTAGGCCTTGAAAGGCCCCTCGCGGCCCTCGGCATCACGCAAGCCGAGCAGATTCCTGCTCGCTTTGCGGCGCTTCGTGCTCATTTCGAAGGACAGTTCCAGACCATTCAGCACGAATCGGATTGGAAAATCTTCCGCGACGCCTGGCTCGGTCGCAAATCCGGCGTCCTAGCCCAAATCACTGACAACTGGCTCAAACCCGCCTCGCCCGATCTTAAACGCGCGGTTGGCGCCGGCCTCAACGAACTCCGCGCCCACGTCGAATCCCAAATCGAATCCCGCCGCCAAGCCATCGAGTCCGGCGCCGACCAATCCGCCCTCGCCCACGAACACATCGACCTCTCTCTCCCCGGCGTCCAACGCCCTATCGGCTCGCATCACCTGATCCGCCAGGTCTTCCAGGAGATAGAAGACATCTTCGTCTCCATCGGTTTCTCCGTCGTCGAAGGCCCCGAAATCGAAACGCCCTATTACAATTTCGAAGCCCTCAATATCCCCGAATTCCATCCCGTCCGCGACGACATGGACACCTTCTACCTCGATCTCCCCAAAGGCGCCCCGACGCCGCTCCTTCTCCGCACGCACACATCCCCGATGCAAATTCGCACCATGGAAAAGCGCAAGCCTCCGGTCCGCGTCATCGTTCCAGGCAAGGTCTATCGCCGCGACAATCCCGACGCTACGCACTCTTTCATCTTCCATCAAGTCGAAGGCCTCGCCGTCGATTCCGATATCACGTTCTGCGATTTCACCGGCACCATCGAATATTTCGTCAAACAATTTTTCGGCCCCGGCGTAAAAACCCGCTTCCGCCCCAGCTATTTTCCGTTCACCGAGCCCAGCGTCGAGTTCGACGTCTCTTGCATCTTCTGCGGCGGAAGCGGCACAAGCGCCGGCGGCGGCACCTGCTCCAAATGCAAAGGCGCCGGCTGGATCGAACTCTTCGGCGCAGGCATGGTCGACCCCGCCGTCTACGGCTTCGTCAACTACGACCCCAAAAGAGTCAGCGGCTTCGCCTTCGGCATGGGCATTGACCGCCTCGCTATGCTCAAATACCAGATCGACGACATCCAGGTCTTCTTCCAAAACGACGTCCGCTTCCTCCGCCAATTCCCATGAAAAACAGAGAATCTGCAAACGCGGGGCAGTGCGTCGTCAAGAGAACGCCGGGTTTCGCGTTCCGAATTTCGCGTTTCGAATCTCGCCCATGACCTTCACCGACTCCAAACAACGCTTCTCCAACCGCGTAGCCGACTACCTCCGTTACCGCCCTGGCTATCCCACAGGCGTCCGCGACCTTCTCCGCGCCGAATGCGCCCTCAAATCCGGTCACGTCATCGCCGACATCGGTTCCGGCACCGGCTTCCTCAGCGAACTCTTCCTTAAAAACGGCAATCGCGTCTTCGGCATTGAGCCCAACGAAGAAATGCGCAAAGCAGGCGAAGAATATCTCGCCTCCTACGACGGCTTCGCCAGCATCAACGGCTCCGCCGAATCCACCACGCTCGATGACGCCAGCGTCGATTTCGTCGCTGCCGGCCAGGCCTTCCACTGGTTCGACCAAAATGCCGCCCGCACCGAATTCCTTCGCATCCTCAAACCCGCCGGCTGGGTCGTCGTCATCTGGAACGAGCGCCTCAACGACACCACGCCTTTCGTCCGTGCCTACGAATCCCTCCTTCGCGAGTTCGGCACCGACTACGCCAGCGTCAAAGAAAGTTATCCCAACGAGCAGCACATGCGCGATTTCTTCGGCGCCAATCCCTACAACTCGCATGAACTCCCCAATTTCCAGGAATTCGACTTCGATGGCGTAGCCGGCCGTCTCCGCAGCAGTTCGTTCATTCCCGCACCCAGCGCTCCAACTTTCGCGCCCATGATGGAAGAGTGCCAACGCATCTTCGCCGAATACAACCAAGACGGCCGCGTCCGCCTCGAATACACCACGCACATCTACTTCGGCCGCCTGGCAGGTGCCGCGTGAAGGTCATTTACAACTGGCTGAAAGACTTCGTCGACATCACCGCCTCTCCCGCCGACGTCGCCTCGCGCCTCGCCCTTTCCGGCACCAACATCGGCAGCGTGGAAAACGGCCCTCACGGCGCGGTGATCGACGCCGAAGTCGGCTCCAATCGTCCCGACTGCCTTAGCCACTATGGCATCGCCCGAGAACTCAGCGCCGTCTACAAACTTCCTCTCAAACCCTTCGTTACAAAGCCCGCGGAGGGCGCCACAAAAGCGTCCGAAGCCGCAAAAGTCGAAATCCAATCCCCCGAACTCTGCGGCCGCTTCACTGCCCGCGTTATTCGCGGCGCAAAAATCCAGCCTTCCCCAAAATGGCTCAAAGACCGCCTCGAAGCCTCCGGCGTCGCCAGCATCAGCAATGTCGTTGACATCTCCAACTACGTCATGCTCGAACTCGGCCACCCGCTTCACACCTACGACTACGACAAGGTCCGCGACCACCGTATTGGCGTCCGCCGCGCAAAGTCCGGCGAAAAACTCCGCACTCTCGATGGCCTCGAGCGCACCCTCGATTCCTCGATGTCGGTCGTCTTTGACGGCGATGGTTCTCGCGCCGTCGGCATTGGCGGCATCATGGGCGGAGCCGACACGGAAATTTCCTTCTCCACAAAAAATATCCTCATCGAATGCGCCTGGTTCGAACCGGTCGCCGTTCGCAAAGCCGCACGCTTCCTCAAACTTCACACCGAAGCCTCCACGCGTTTTGGCCGCGGCGCCGATCCCGAAACCGCTGAACTCGCCTCGCGCCGCGCCGCCGAGCTCATCCTCCAACTCGCTGGCGGTGAGCTACTGTCAGGTGTTATCGATGTTTATCCCGGCAAACGCGCCCAGAAAAAAATCCAATTGACGCGCACCGAATTTCTTCGCGTCATGGGCGCGGACGTTTCTGACAAAGAAATCGAATCGATTCTCAGCTCCCTGGGATTCGCCCCCGTTCGCATCGGCGAAAATCGCGGGGCGGAAGGCTCCCTTCTCGCTGCCTGGGAATGCACCCAACCAAGTTGGCGCGCGGAAGTCGAACGCGAAATCGACCTCATCGAAGAAGTCGCCCGCATCCGCGGTCTCGACAAATTTTCGCCGCGCCTGCCCGCCGCCCGCCAGGGCGCGCAACGCCTCGCGAAATTCGAACCAGAGCTCCGCATCCGCGAACGCCTTATCGGCCTCGGCTATCGCGAAATTCTCACGATCCCCCACGTTGCGGAAGAACGCGACGCGCTCTTTCGTCCCGAAGGCGTCACGCCCGCGCGCCTCGCAAATCCCCTCTCTGAAGAAGCCAGCGTCCTCCGTTCGAACGGCCTCGTCACCATGGCCGCCGCCCTCGAATGGAATCTCAACCACGGCCAGCGCAACGTCCGCCTCTTCGAAATTGGCCGCCACTATCGCCTCGAAGGCAGTGCCTCCGTCGAAACTCCCATCCTCACCATCGGTGCCACAGGCGAAGCCCGCCAAAAAGGCATCGTCGCAGGCGAAACAGCCCGCGAATACGAATTCGCCGACCTCAAAGGCGACCTAGACGCGATCGGCGCGCTTGCCAACGGCTTCGATTGGCAGCAAGGCGGAGCCGCTTGGACTCACGCCGCTCGCCGCGGATCAATCCATCTTCAATCGACCAACTCAGACCCCGTCATTTCGAGCGAAGCGAGAAATCTCTCTTCGATTGCTTCCGTGCCTGCAACCACAAATTCCGCCGCGCTCGGCGTCGCCGGCCAGCTCGCCCGCCGCGTCGCCGACAAATTCAAGCTCCGCCAGGACGTCTTCCTCGCGGAAATTCGCCTCGACCCTATCTACGCCTCCATCAGCGCTGCGAAAGACTCCCGTCGTTACGAGCCACTTCCGCGCTTCCCCGCCGTCGAACGCGATTTCTCCCTGCTCCTCGCCGACGGCACTCCGTTTTCCGACGTCGTCAAAACGATCCGCTCGCTCAACATCCCCGAAATCACCGCCATCGAAGCAGCCGATCTCTTCCGCGGCAAAAATGTCCCCGCCGGAAAATATTCCCTGCTCGTCCGCGTAAGCTTCCAAAGCCGCGAAGCCACGCTCACCGACGCCCAAACCGCCGACTTCTCCGCCAAAATCATCTCCGCTCTCGAAAAGCACCTCAGCGCCCACCTCCGCGCCAGCTAACTTGCCTCCTGCAATCACAACACTCCATCTTGTAGGGGCACGGCACGTCGTGCCCGTCGGTTGAACCATCTCCACCAGCTTTGTAGGGGCGCAGCATGCTGCGCCCCAAGCAACCAAGATGTGCTATCTTCGCCTAGTCGAGACTCTGCCCCATGACCACACCCGTAAAAGTCGAAATCTTCGGCCAACCCTACGCCATCCGCGGGGATCTCGACGAAGCCTACGTCCACAAACTCGCCCAATACGTCGACGAAAAAATGCACGCCATCGCCGCTGGCACCGCAACCGTCGACACGCAAAAAGTTGCCGTCCTCGCCGCCCTCGCCATCGCCGACGAACTTCATAGCTCCCAAAAAGACCGCGGCGACCGCGAAGCCC
>CAVVMU010000017.1:0-216406 GCA_963749435.1 uncultured Acidobacteriota bacterium
TCGCTGTATTGGTTAGCGTCAGTCTGCAGATTTCGAGAGACCTCGGGCGCTATGCCGAGTTTCTTGTCTTCCAGTGTGGCCGAGATGCCGGAAAAATCCGTCGTAAAACCGCGGACGATGCGGAGGTGAGAATTGAGCGCGAAAACGGCGAGGCGCGTGCCGGGCGGAACTTCGCCGAGATATTTGATGACCTGCTGCCGCACGAACGCCTGATTTTGCGGCTGCGTATTGAGAAGGTCGAGCAGCAGAACGTTGACGGAATCGGCACCTCGAGCGGTGGGAAAATTGGTGAAGACGTTAGGCGGCATCGGCGGCAACTTGATTTCGTCGGGAGCAGCGCCCTTGTGTTCCTCGAAAGAAGTGACAATCTGCGGGCCCCCGTCCTCGGAGAGGTGAAAGTCATCCTTGCGGAGGCCGGGAACGGATTGTCCTTGTTTGTCTGTGACAACCACGTCCACCACAACGATGCGACTTTCGACTTTGATGGAAGGGCCCTGAATCTGCGCGGGAACGGGCGGTCCTTGCCCGCGGGATTGAGGAAGACAGAGTCCTGCGAGAAGAAGGAGCGAAGGCGGCGGAGAGTAGCGAGTGAGTCACGGTAAATCCACAGAAAGTCTCTCACAGAGAACCTGGACAGTACACAATCCGCAAGCGGTAAAAGTCCGCGAGGATGTAGCGAGTCGGAATCTTGTACATAGCAAGAGTACATGGCGCCTTCTTTGGACTGCTCGACGACAGATGTTGCGTGCATCGGACGGAAAGAGATTTGTTTGTTATTGACGTCACCTGCAGCTCCTGCGGTGAAAGCACAGTGTTTGGCCAAAAAACGAAAGGCATGATTTCGAAAACGGTCCGTGACCTTGCTCGTATGAGCTCCGGAGTACACTTCGAAGCTGTTTGTGACTCCATACTTATCAAGAACTTCGTGGAGCTTTACGGTATCGGCTCGCAGACCGTCCTGGTCACCCACATCGATGGCGATCGCCCGATACTGCCGCAGACTCTCGATGAACTGGTCAACGAAAGCCAAGGGAGCGTTGGCAGCCCATCTGGCGAAAACGTCGGGCTGCGGCGTTCCATTCTCCGTCGGCAGGTCGAGATAAAGCGGAGGATTCTTCGGGTTCGGTGACCAAGCGGCGGCGGAGGCGAACGTGGCGCCCGAACGGCAGCCCCGCTGAATCCGCAGGCGCTTTAACAGCCTCCAGGCCCTTCGCGATTTCCGGGTTGGACCCGGTGCGCCGGGCGGACAAGCAGCATGGGCTCATGATATACAGGCTCCCGAACACGTCGGATGCTCATTCATTCCAATGCGGCTCGCGCCATAACCACCCATGGAGTGCCCGACGAGCCCGCGGCTTTGGCGGTCAGGATGGTACGGTAATGGGCGTCGATATAAGCGACCAGGTCGTGCGCGATGAATTGCTCAAAGTCGCCGGTAGTCACGGAACTGGAATACATCGATCCGTTGTGCACGGTCTTGGAATCGGGGAGGACAACAATCATTTCTTTCGCGCCTAGAGCGAAGGCGCCTTCGATAGTCTCGGGAACATGGATTTCATGCGTCCATTGCTCTGCGCCGATGGAATAACCGTGCAGGGCATAAACGACTGGATAGCGTCGAGACTTATCTTGCGCATAGCTGGGAGGAAGGAACACAAACACTTCGCGATCGACCGCGTCTCCTTCCAAATTGCCTTCCAGAGCCGTTCCGTGAATTTTGATGTGCTCGACCGTCACTGGCTTTGCATCGGCAACCGCCGGAGGCACATCCGTTTGCACTTGCGCGGCGAGCTGAGGAGCTAGTCCAGCCGCAATCGCAAGTAAAATCCCTCCGAACCATTTCGCGCTTGTCATGGGACCCTTTCTTGAAACAGCATCGGTCTGGAGAGCCATCTAGCTTTACTGCTCTACTGCAACCACCGTTACCGATTTGGGAGCCAATTTGAGATTTAGCTTGCCGTCTTGCGCTTTTGCGGAAAACGGCTTCGGAACAACCGAATTGGGCGCGTCGAAGGTATTTACGCTGTCGACCTTGGACGCGGTCAGCGTTTCTCCTGTCGCCGATTTGGCATTTGTACCGGCGAGACTAACTTCGATTTCAGCGGGCTGATTTGGATCAACGTTGGTGATAGCCAGCCACAATTTTCCGGCTCTGTCTTTCGCTGCGATGGCATCTACGTGTGGTAACGTGATGTCGCCCTGCCTGTACGTGCCGGTGTCGAAAGTGACCGGCACGAAGGTGGCGTTCTGGAACGGTACGTACATTTTGTAGACGTAGTAGGTTGGCGTGAGAACCAGTTTCTCTTTGTCGGTGAGGATCATGGCCTGGAGCACATTGATCATCTGCGCGATATTGGCCATGCGAACGCGGTCGGCATGCCGAGCAAAAATGTTGAGGTTCAGTGCCGCTAGCACCGCGTCGCGCAAGCTGTTCTGCTGGACTAGGAAGCCCGGAGTGCTGCCAGGAAGCGGCGCGTACCAGCCGCCCCACTCGTCCACAACAAGCGCCACCTTTTTTTCCGGATCATACTTGTCCATGATTGCCGAGTGCTTCTCAACAAGATCGTTCATCTCCAGCGTGGACTTGAGAATCTGCGCGTACTCGGTCTCTCCGAACCCTACCGACGCATAGGAAGGCGGCCATTTCACAACGGTGTAGGAGTGCATCGAAAGCCCGTTCATGTCCCAACTCCAAGTGTGGTTCTGATACGCCTTCATGATAGCGTCGGTCCACTCTGTCCAGCGGGATTCACTGCCCCCAGGGCCCACAGCGATCTTGAGCATCTGCTGCTTGTCCTGCTGAGATGGATTGAAGTCGCGGACGAAGCGGCTGTAAATCTTGAGCTGGCTCAAATAATAATCAGGCGTCATGTTGCCGCCACAGTCCCAGCTTTCGTTGCCGATGCCAAGAAACGCAACCTTATAAGGAGCAGGATGCCCGTTGGCGGCGCGCTCCTTGGCGAGCGTCGTCGGCTGAGCGGTAGTTAAATATTCCAGCCATTCGGCTGCTTCCTGTGGAGTACCAGAGCCGACGTTGACGGAGAGGTAGGCCTCCGCTCCAATCTGGTCGAGGAAGTCCATGAATTCATGCGTTCCGAAAGTGTTCGGTTCGATTACGCCGCCCCAATTTGGGTTGAGTGTTAAGGTTCGCTGCGAGCCGATGCCTTTGCGCCAGTGGTACTCGTCGGCGAAGCAGCCGCCGGGCCATCGCACGTCGGGCACCTTCATCGCCTTGAGAGCTGCAACAACGTCGTTGCGGATTCCGCGCGTGTTTGGAATTTTGGAGTCGGGGCCAACCCAGATGCCTTCATAAACACCGTGACCGAGGTGTTCAGCGAATTGGCCGAAGAGGTTGTGGTCAATCTTTGCGCCAGGCTTGGAAACTTCAACGGACATCTGGACTCTCTGTGCTGCCGCCGGCGGCACAGCCACAGCGAGCAGAGTCAAGCTGGCAAGAAATGAACGAACGAGCGAAGATACCGCTTGAAGCGCAAACAGGAATGTCCGACGGACCAGAGATCGGCGCAGAATTCGGCACTGAATTGATCGAAAAGGTCTAACCGCACGTTTTTGGGCCATTTATTTTTCTCTCTGAGGTTCGGCTAGGTCGCTCCGGATTGATATCCAACATTGTTGCGTATTTGTCTTTCAGAGTTCAGTTTATGAAACGGGTAGTATACATTCAGCATGGCGGTGGAGAATCTATCACGCATTTTCGAGATGGGCCCGAACACAATGGACACTCAACTCCAGTGTGGGTGCTGTAGCAAATCCATCCAGAGGCTACTTCCAACGTGAAGGCACTCGTACTCAAGAAGCCGGGCGAAGCGTCCGTCGAGGCGGTTCCCAATCCGGTGGCTGCACCCGGAGAATTACTACTGAGAGTCCGAATGGTTGGGTTCTGCGGAAGCGATCTGAACTCATTTTGCGGACGAAATCCACTCGTCACCTTTCCGCGGATCCCGGGACATGAAGTGTCAGCCACGGTCATCGAGGGGGATAGCTCGCTGCCTGCTGGGACAGATGTAGCTCTTTCTCCATATACGAGCTGCGGCAACTGCGCTTCGTGCCGGAGAGGACGTTCGAATGCGTGCGAGTTCAATCAGACTCTCGGTATACAACGGGACGGGGCGCTTGCAGAATTCGTCGCACTGCCTAGAGAGAAGTTATATCCGGCGAAACTCACGAGGAAAGAGTTGTGCCTGGTCGAGCCGCTGACGGTGGGATTTCATGCTGTGGCGCGCGGCAGAATAAAAGCAGACGACACTGTCGCCATCTTGGGGTGCGGAGGCGTAGGACTCGGAGCCGTCGCTGCTTCGAATGCACGCGGCGCTCGCACGATCTGTGTTGATATGGATGATGAGAAGCTCGTGGTGGCGAGAGCGGCGGGTGGTTCCGATGCGATCAACACCGCGAAGGAATCGTTACACGATCGCCTGCAAGAGCTGACGGAAGGTCGCGGCCCAGATGTGGTGATCGAAGCGATCGGAACACCGCAAACCTTTCGAGCCGCTGTTGAAGAAGTGGCCTTCACTGGAAGAGTAGTGTACATCGGCTATGCAAAAGAACCGGTAAGCTACGAGACGAGACTCTTCGTGCAAAGAGAGCTGGACATTCTCGGTTCGCGAAACGCCCTGCCGGAAGATTTTCGTGCGGTAATCCATCTTCTCGAGAAGAAAAAGTTCCCTGTGGATCAGGCTGTGAGTTTGGTGGTGCCGCTCGAAGAGGCGGCGAATGCCCTGCGGTCGTGGAGCGAGAATCCGGCAAGCTTCAAGAAGATCATGGTCTCCGTCGATTAACGGCAGCTTTTTGCTAGTGCTCTTAGCAGTTCCCGGAGCGCAGGCCCAGAGTCCGCTTCTATCGACCCGAAAGCGATTGACGCAATCTGGCAAAAGACCAGCAGCTGATCGTCAATTGCGTTGTGCTCCTAGATACGCGGCGCGCCAAGATCATCAGGCGCCTGGTGTCGCCGAAGTCGCGGCGGAAGCCTTCGAAAACCGAAGCGGTGTGAAACAGCGGGTAGATGTTGTAATAGCGCGAGCCTGAGCCCACGAAGAACAAGTCCTTGGCCGGATCAATATCCGGTTCCGTTTCGTCGAACCAGGGGTAATCGAAACCGTGAGGCTTCACCTTACTTATCACTTCTGCTGCCACCCTACCCGTGAAAGCTTACACTCGCCGGTCCGGACGACTGAGGGAGTTGTTCACAGGCCCTCCTCGCCTTGCACTCTTGAAAACGCCGAGTGATTTATAGTTTCTACTGTAACCGCCGCGGAAGGTTAGCTAGGTTTACTACGCCATGGTCGAAACTGCCGGCAAAACGCTAGACCGATGTCTCGACAGGTCCGGCAGCACCAGAGTTTTGGCTTTGATCGAGTGCGACTAAATCAATTCCAAATCGCGGTTAATGCCGAGCAGTTCCGCCAGAGCACTAAGTTCCCGGCTGCTGGGGTTTAGATCCTTACAAATAATATTGAGACGAACCTCTCGGGTACCGCCGGCGGGCATGCGAACTGGGAGCAGTTCTTTACTATCCAGATGATACTGAATGCGGTAAACGGGCAGCCAGCCGAAACAGAGCCCGCTGCGCACCGCATCAATTGCCGCCTCTATCGTAGTCACAGACAAAAAGCGTTGGGCAGGACCGCGCGGCTGGCGCTTGCCGCCACCAGACGCTGCTCCTTCGATAGTCACAATCGTGTGATGAATGAGATCGACCCGAGACGCTGGCCGTCGAAGGGAATGGAGCGGATGATCCCGCCGCGCCACGGCGAGCAGCTTGATTTCCAGAACCGACTTCGCGTAGTAGTCGCGCGACATCAGTGCTGTGATGCAAAGGTGCGCCCCATGCGCCGAGAACTCCGCTTCTGAAGAGAGGAATGCTGCCTGCCGGAGCTTGGGGTGGACATCTGGGAATCGCCGAGCAAATTCGAACAAAGCCCCAAACAGTCGCTCATTCGGGTAAATGCTGTCCACGGATAATCGAATCTCCGATTCTCCTCCGGAGCTGAGCGAGCGGGCCCGGTGCTCCAGTTGTTGAAATCCGGCCAAATGCGGTTCGGCGTCTCCAAGCAACACCCGCCCGGCTTCCGTCAAATGTGCTTTTCTGCCCTTTACTTCCAACAGCTTAATCCCCAGCCGATCCTGAAGCCGAGCGATTGCATAGCTGATCGTGGATTGCGAGCGGTTGAGATGCTGCGCCGCTGGTGCAAAGCCGCCCAACTGAACTATAGCCTGCAGAATCTCCCACTCATCCAGGGTGCTATTCATCGGCTAAATATATCGAAAAAATCGATGTGTTTCACTGAAAAGTAAGACTTTTCGTTCAGTATTCGTCCACCGTAAGATTCAGCCTCCGTTAACGTTAACGGAAACCATAGCCGAAGCACATGACCATGAATCTTCGGGAGATAGCCAGCCGCGCCAAGGTTTCGATCGCGACCGTTTCGCGAACCATCAATCGCGTACCTACGGTGCGACCCGCCATCGCCAGGAGAGTGCAGAAAGTAATCGACGAAGTGGGCTATTACCCGAACATTCATGCACGGGCACTGGTTTCCGGGCGCAGCCACATCTTCGGCCTGGTGATCTCCGAGATGACCAATCCTTTTTTCCCCGAGATTGCACAGACCTTCGAGGACCTAGGTGTGGAGCACAAATACGAGGTCCTTCTAAGTTCGGTCACGAGCAATCCCGGTCGGCTCGAGATGGCCGCCCGGCGAATGATCGAACTGCGGGTGGACGGAGTGGCCATTCTGACTTTCGGCGGAGAGGATGCATTAATCGAGACTTTCCGGCTGCGCAAGGTGCCGGCGGTTGCCATCGATGTCGAGCCCTCAGAACCACTGCTTAAGACCCTGCGCATTGACTATCGTCACGGCATTCGGCAGGCCGTGCAACACTTGGCAGCCCTTGGGCATACCGGAATCGCCTTTGTCAGCGGACCCGCGCACTTGAAGACGGCCCTGGCGCGAAGAATCGCCTTTCAGGAATGCATGGACGAAATTGGTTTGAGAGTCTCACCGGAATTTCTGATTGAAGGCGATCACACGATGGAAGCGGGAACGAAAGCCATGGCAGCGCTTGCGGCTGGCCCGGTTCGCCCCTCTGCGGTGATCTGTTCCAATGATATGACCGCAATTGGCGTAATGCGCGAGGCGTTTGAACTCTCTCTCGATATTCCCCGCGACCTGTCAGTGGTCGGGTTCGATGACACGCACTTCGCCCAGTTCACGACTCCGCCCCTGACCACCGTACGGATGTCCCAGGCCGAAATCGCACGAACGGCGTTTCGAGCACTGCTTCACACGGTGGAAACTCAACGCAGTCGAGCTTCGCGCGATTTCGGCACCATTAAAACAGAGCTCGTGCTTCGACGTTCCACTGGAATTGCGCCCGATCGCCTCAAGAGAATCGGTGAATGGAATTGTCAGCAGTCCGGAGGCCGGGAGACGTCACAGTTGGAATTGCAATCGGTCTTGCGTAAGTAATGTTCGAACCGGACGCAGATACGCCAGCAAGGGCACGAGTTCGCCCATGCGTACAACTAGCGGTTGCATCCTGCAAAGGGGATAAAAAAAGGAGACAAAATGAGACGGCTCGGCATTTTGCTGTTCCTATTTGTGGGTTTCTGTTATGCGCAGGAGACTGGGAGTTTTCACCCTTCGGAGACAAATGTTTGGGGATCGGAATATCCCCGCGTTGACAGCACGGGAAGGGTGCAGATCCGTATCAAAGCTCCCGACGCCACAAAAGTCAAAGTGAATTTCTGGAGCGGACCGAAAGTCGACATGGTCAAAGAGCCCGACGGATTTTGGACCGTCACCACCGATCCACTGGTGCCTGGTTTCCACTACTACAACTTGAACATCGATGGCGCCGAGGTCAGCGATCCCGGCACGCATGCCTTCTTCGGAGGAGGTCGGCCTGCTAGTGCCGTCGAGGTGCCCGAGCCGGGTTCCACCTATTATTCGGCACAGGACGTGCCGCACGGTGAGGTTCGTGAGGTTTGGTACAACTCCAAGGTCACCGGCTCCTGGCGGCACGCACTGGTGTATCTGCCTCCGAAGTACGATACGCAGAACGGCGCACGCTATCCCGTGCTCTACCTGCAACACGGTGCCGGCGAGGACGAGACCGGTTGGGTCAGGCAGGGGCACGCGAATTTTATACTCGACAACTTGATTGCCGCCGGCAGTTGCAAGCCGATGATCGTCGTCATGGCCTATGGCTACGCCAGGCGCGCGGGTCAGCCTGCTCCCGATCTCACGGGCAAACCGTTTGGTTCACCCGAAATGCTGAAGGCCATGCAGGACATGGCCGCGGCGTTTGAGGATGATGTGACCCAAGCTCTAATCCCATATATCGATTCCAGCTTTAGGACACTTTCGGATCGTGATCATCGCGCTATGGCGGGCCTCTCCATGGGTGGGATGCAGACTTTCCAGATCACGCTCGATCATCTGGATCTCTTCTCCTACATCGGAGGATTCAGCGGGGCCGGCGGTATGCTCGTGCTTGGAGACCGCAAGCTCGATCCCAAAACCGATTACAACGGCGTATTTGCGGACCCCGGTGCCTTTGCCAAAAAAGTGCATTTGCTCTGGGTCGGCGTCGGCACAGTCGAACCCGAGCGTATGCGCGCGGGCCTGCAAAGATTGCACACCTCGCTGCTCGACGCGAACATCCAGCACATCTTCTACGAATCGCCCGGAACCGACCACGAATGGCAAACCTGGCGACGCGATCTCAAGGACTTTGCACCGAGGCTCTTTCCGCAAATCAGCCAATGAACAATCGATCATGCCGGTTGGGCAATGGAAGAGCGTCAATTCGAGAGACCTATTCCGAACATCGAGCGAGAATCCGTTGCGCTTCGGAGAATTCAAGTTCACCTGAATGGAAAGGATCGCTTCATGTTTATAGCCGGTCAGGTATGGTTGCGCTCAATATCAAGACTCGCCACGGCGTTAGCGCTGGCCTTATGTGCGCACAGCAATTCCTACGCACAGAGCGCGACGGCGCCAACGTCTTCGGAGACGCCGGAAAGGATCGATGAGGTCTGGCAGAAGGCCAGCAGCAAGTATGACGCGCAACGAGCGGAACTGCTGAAGGACGTCGAAAACGCGGATCGCGAGGGGCCCTATCGCGGAGACTGGGAGTCGCTGAAAACCTACGAAGCGCCGGAGTGGTACAAGGACGCCAAGTTCGGAATTTTTATCCACTGGGGAGCGTATTCAGTTGCCGCTTTCGGCAGCGAATGGTATCCGCGAATGATGTACGTCGAGGGATCTCCAGAATACCGGCATCATATCGAGACTTACGGTAAGCCGGACAAATTTGGCTACAAGGACTTAATTCCCATGTTCAAGGCCGAGCATTTCGATCCGGCGGCCTGGGCGGAGTTATTCAAAAAAGCCGGCGCGAAATACGTGGTTCCCGTGGCCGAGCATCACGACGGATTCGCGATGTACGATAGCGGGTTGAGCGATTGGACGGTGGCCAAAATGGGGCCGCATCGCGATACTACCGGAGAATTGGCGAAGGCGGTACGGGCCGCCGGGCTTCATTTTGGCGTGTCGTCGCATCGCGTGGAACATAATTTCTTCCTTGGGCCGGGCCGCGCAATTTCTTCGGATGTGAACGACCCGCAATATGCCATGCTGTACGGCCCTGCTCATAACTGGCTCATGAACCCGTGGGGCACACCTCTCAATAATGATTTCACTTATGTTTCCTCCGCGTGGGCCAACGATTGGCTAGCGCGGTCTGCGGAACTGGTCGAGAAATACCATCCCGATATCGTGTATTTCGATTGGTGGATCGGGCAGGCGTCGATTCGGGCGAATCTCACGCGGTTCGCTGCGTTCTATTACAACAGCTCTCTGAAATATGCCGACCACGTTGGCGTGATTAATTACAAAGACTACGCGATGCAAGAGCATTCCGGTGTGCTCGATCTGGAGCGCGGCCAATTGGGAGACATTCGTCCGCTTTATTGGCAGACGGACACGTCGGTCAGCAACAAATCCTGGGGCTACATTGAGAACGACACGTTTAAGTCGCCGCAGTTCGTGGTGGATCAGCTCATCGACATCGTGAGTAAGAACGGGAATTTACTGATGAACATCGGGCCGCGGTCGGACGGCACGATTCCGGAACAGGTGCAGCAGGTCCTGCTAGATGTGGGGGCCTGGCTCAATGTCAACGGTGAAGCGATCTACGGCACACGACCGTGGCGGACGTACGGCGAAGGTCCGACCAAAGTCGCCGGTGGCTCCTTCCACGACACCGATACGGCCAACTACACTGCCGAAGATTTTCGCTTCACCACCAAGGGCGACACGCTTTATGTGATCGGCCTTACGTGGCCAGCAAATGGTCAGGCCGTCGTCCGCTCGCTGGCCGCAACGGTGGGAAGTGAACCAGTGGCGTCGTTGGCTTTGCTGGGCGGCGACCCAAGTTTGCGGTTCGAGCAGAAGGCGGATGGTTTGCACGTGTATTTACCCAGTTCATCTCCGGCAAAGTATGCTTACGCGCTTCGCGTGAAGTTTCAGCATGCAGGGCGTTAAACGAATAAGAATAGATTCTCTTCGCGAACGCCGCCGGAGAGGGAGCATTTTTTTCGACTTCGGGTCGAGTGACAGCGAAAGGCAGGGTGCCGTGAAGAAAGCTTTACGGAGCACAAATAGCGAGGCCCATGCGAACATGCGAAAACTGAACCTCAAGACCCTGACCGCAATTGCTGTTTTCTTCGTGGCGAGTTGCGCCTACGCGCAGAATTCCGATTCGCCTGCCTATCTCAATCCTTCCCTCCCAGCGGAACAACGCGCCGCGGACCTGGTGCACCGCATGACGGTGGAAGAAAAGGTCAGCCAATTGACCAACCAATCGCGAGCCATCGAGCGCTTGCGTATACCCGCCTACAATTGGTGGAGTGAAGCGCTTCACGGCGTAGCCTCCAGCGGCACCACGGAGTTTCCCGAACCGGTCGGTTTGGCGTCCACGTTTGACGCCGACGCCATCCACCGCATGGCTATCGCCATCAGCATCGAAGCACGCATCAAGCGCGCACAGTTTGAGCGCGCCGGCCACAGCCGCGCCCAGGAAGGTCTGGACTTCTGGGCGCCGAACATCAATATATTTCGCGACCCTCGGTGGGGACGCGGCCAGGAAACTTACGGTGAGGATCCGTTTCTGAGCGCGCGCCTGGGAGTGGCGTTTGTCACCGGAATGCAAGGTGACGATCCGAAATACTATCGCGTAATTTCGACGCCGAAACATTATGCGGTGCACAGCGGGCCGGAGCCTACGCGACACACCGCCGACGTAAAAGTGAGTAAGCACGACGAGCTAGACACCTACCTGCCAGCGTTTCGCGCCACGGTTACCGAGGGAAAAGCCGGCTCGGTCATGTGCGCGTACAACAGTGTCAACGGGCAGCCGGCGTGCGCCAGCGAGTTTCTGTTGCAGGACCAGTTGCGCGGTAAGTGGAACTTCCAGGGCTACGTGGTTTCCGACTGCGCCGCCATCGTCAACATCTTTCGCGATCACCACTTCACCAAGACGCAGCCCGAGGCCTCCGCCCTGGCTGTGCAGCGCGGTATGGATAATGAATGCCTGAATTACTCGGACATCAAGGATGATCGCGATTACAAGCCTTACCTCGACGCTTACCAGCAGGGCTTCTTGAAAGAATCCGAAATCGATACCGCGCTGATCCGCCTCTACACCGCGCGTATGAAGCTGGGCATCTTCGATCCTCCAGAAATGGTTCCGTACACAAAGATCGACGAAAAGGAACTCGACAGCCCCGCCCACCGTGAGTTGGCGCGTGTGCTGGCGAGCGAATCGATGGTGCTGCTCAAGAACGATGGCACTCTGCCGCTAAAGAAGACGGGCATCAAGATCGCTGTGGTGAGTCCACTCGCCGATCAGACTAGATACCTGCTGGGCAATTACAATGGAAGGCCCACGCACACCGTTTCCGTGCTGGACGGAATCAAGGCGGAATTTCCCGATGCGCAAGTTACCTTTGTGCCGGGAACGCAGTTCCTGCGTCATGAAGGTGATGTTGTACCCGCGTCCTTCTTGACCACCTTGGAAGGCCGCCCAGGACTCACTGCGGAATTCTCCTTGGGAGAAATGTGGGGGCCGCGGCGAACGGTCCTCGTGGAACGAAAGGTGAATAGCCTCGATTTGAAGGCTGAGGACATCCCTCAGGAAGCCTCAGGCCAATATCCGTTACGAATTGAGTGGACCGGCTTCCTCACGCCGACCGAAACGGGAGACTACACCGTCGGCGTGCGTCTGCAAGGCGGGTACGCGCGAATCGAGGTGGATGGCAGACCGTTGGCCCACGGCTGGGTCGGTGGCGATGAGGCACCACAGGTGCGGGGCGGGCACATTCACCTAGAGCAGGGGAGGAAGGTCTACATCAAGATCGGTTACGGGCAGGGCAGCGCTGGGCCCGTAAAGGCACAGTTGATCTGGTCCAAATATGATCCGCGGCCGAGTCCTGAGGCCGTGCAAGCCGCTAAGAACGCCGATGTCGTCGTTGCGGTTCTGGGTATCACCAGTGACTTGGAAGGCGAAGAGATGCCCGTGAGCGAGGAAGGTTTCAAAGACGGCGATCGCACCAGCATCGATCTTCCCCAGCCGGAAGAGCAACTGCTCGAAGCGGTGGCTGCAGTTGGCAAACCCGTGGTGCTGGTGTTGAGCAACGGCAGTGCGCTCGGCGTGAACTGGGCGAATCAGCACGTCAACGCAATTCTCGAATCTTGGTACCCGGGCGAAGAGGGCGGCACCGCCATCGCGCAGACACTCTCCGGCGCGAATAATCCGGCGGGCCGGCTCCCGGTCACCTTCTACACAGGCGTCGAACAGTTACTGCCATTCGAAGACTACGCCATGAAGGGGCGCACCTACCGCTACTTCGAGGGAAAGCCGCTCTACCCCTTTGGCTATGGCATGAGCTACACCACATTCGCTTATCGTGAGCTGCGCCTTCCGAAAAAGACAATCAACGCGGGCGATCCTCTCATCGCGGAAGTCACCGTTGCCAACACCGGCAAGCGCGAGGGCGACGAGGTCGTTCAATTGTATCTCACCTTCCCGAACGTGCCGGGCGCGCCGCTGCGTGCTCTGCGCGGAATCAAGCGCGTGCACCTAAAATCTGGCGAGTCGAAGAGTGTGCGCTTTGAACTGAAGGATCGCGATCTGAGCATGGTCACTGAAGCTGGCGAACCGGTCATCGCGGAAGGCAAATATTCGCTGTCGATCGGGGGCGGCCAGCCGAATACGAGCGCGCCCAGTGTGCTGGGAACGTTTCTGGTCAAGGGAACGAGAACCTTGCCGGAATAGGAAAGGGAGGTACGGTAGCGTGCGTTCGAAACCCGAGAATCTCACTTGCACAAAGCAACTCGTCCTGCTCGCCGCGCTTCTGTTCTCCACTTCTACTTTTCCACAAACTCAGCCGGTGAGCGCCACCATCGACGCTTCCAAGACTGGCCCTCCTATTTCGAAATACGTCTACGGGCAATTCCTCGAACACGGCGGCAACATTGTCAACGAAGGCGTTTGGGCCGAGATGCTAGCGGACCGCAAGTTCTACTATGCGGTCTCCTCGAAAGCGCCGGAAGAACCTCCCGCTCCCGCATGGCGTCGCCGCGGCCCCCTGCGACATTGGACGCCCATCAGCGCCGATGAGTTCGTGACCATGGACAGCGACAAGCCATACAGCGGCGACCACTCGCCGTTGATCAAACTCGACAAAATGGAGCCGCATGGATTTCTGCAGTCCGGCTTGGCTGTCCGCAACGGGAAAGCGTACGCAGGCAGGATCGTTCTGGCGGGTAGCCCGACGGCGTTAGTGAAAGTAACGCTGGTCTGGGGCAAGGAACCAGGCGACCGGCAAACAATCAATATTCCTGCGATCGGCTCCACTTACCGTAAATTTCCGCTCCACTTCGTTGCCAAAGTCGATAGCGACGATGCGCGGCTCGAAATCGCTGGCACAGGAGCAGGCGCGTTTCACGTTGGAGCTGTTTCTCTGATGCCCGCAGACAACATCAACGGTTTCCGCAAGGAAGTGATCGAAGCGTTGAAGCAACTCCATTCCGGAGTCTATCGTTTCCCCGGCGGCAACTTCGTCTCCGCGCACGAATGGCGCAATGCCGTAGGCGATATCGACATGCGTCCCCCGATCTATGATCCGGTATGGCATGCCGTACAGCCAAACGACGTAGGAACAGATGAGTTTCTAACGCTTTGTCGTCTGCTCGACGTGGACCCCTACATCACCGTCAATGCCGGTTTCGGTGACGCTTGGTCGGCAAGAGAATTGGTGGAATACACCAATGGCGCAGTGACAACACCGATGGGCAAATGGCGCGCCGCTAACGGCCATCCCGAGCCCTACAACGTCAAGTTCTGGGGTATCGGCAACGAGCCATGGGGCGATTATCAGATGGGCTCTATGGCCATTGAGCAATTTGAACTGAAGCATGACATGTTTGCCAAAGCCATGCGCAAGGCGGATCCCTCCATCAAACTAATTGCCGGCGGGGCCATGCCCGACGTCATGACCGGAGCAAACCAGTCCAAACGCATCGGCGGCAAGTTCGTTCCGGATTATCTCTCTTCGGCAGACTGGAGCGGGCACATGCTCGCCCACTGCCTCGACAGCATCGATATGCTCAGCGAGCATTTCTACTCTTCCAGCAACATGCACACCGATTTGAAGTTGGAGAAGAAAGTCGATATCGGCCCGCAGCCGCTCATCGAATGGGAGCGCGCGCCCGCCACACAGGTTCGCGTCAAATACGAGCACTATCAGGAATACCTAAAGCTGATTCCCTCGCTCAAATCCAAGCCCGTGCCGATCGCGATTGACGAGTGGGCTTACATGGATCGCGAATCGCCTTTCGGCTCCTACAAAACGGCTCCGGCCTATGCCTGGGCGTTTCACGAGATGTTCCGCCATTCCGATCTTTTCCAGATGGGCGCGTTTACGTTTGCCACCGCAATGATCAACGAAGACCGCACCCGCGCCGTACTCAGCGCCACAGGAGTTCTGTTCAAGATGTATCGCGACCACTTCGGCACCATTCCTGTCGAAGTCTCCGGTGATTCCCCTCAGCCCAAGCCGATTTATCCGGCGGGCGGAGACCAACCCACGGTCAATCCCGGCAGCGATACCTATCCTCTGGATGTGAGCGCAGCCCTCAGCGGCGATCGCAAAACACTCACATTTGCCGTGTTGAATCCTTCGGACTCCGAGCAGAGCCTGAAGCTCACGATTAACGGCGCGAGGCTCGCCAGCCAGGGTCATCTGTGGAGAATGGCGCCGACCAAAGTGACCGCCGTTAACATCGTGGGCCAAAAGCCCGAAGTGGAAGTGCAGGAGCAGGGACTAACCTCCGTACCGGATACCGTGTCCCTTCCGCCCTTCAGCATCAGCATCTATTCCTTTCCGGTGCAGTAGTCGTTCATCAGTACGATCTTTGACCTACAGCACGTTGAAAATCTTGCCACTAGAAAGCGAGGGAAGATCAACATGCGTTCGAAATCCCTGCTGGTCGTGTGGTCCGTGCGGAAGCTAAGGCTAATCGGTCGACCCGTACAGCCCTTCAATGGGCCGCACGTATTGCCAGGGTCACTTTGCCAAAAGTCGGCTTTGCGATGAAATGCGATTTAGATACGAGTCCGCCTGGCTGTGGTGTCTTCTTCTTTAGGGGTTTTCAACCCACAAATCGGCCATCGAGACGTTGCATAATTACTCGGTCAAGACTCAAGCGGCGGTCCTGCGGGGTCTGGGGTCCGAAAAATCGCCGCGGAATTGGCTAGATTTTTGGTAGGCGCTTGGTAAGCATTCGACTGCAAATGACGGCTTTCAGTGCAACCTGGGGAGTTTCTAACGCAAACAAAAGAAACGAAAATCGATCAGTGCGAACGACGGGCGACTTCATGAGCCTGCTCGTCGACCAAGATAGCGCCGGCGAGTTCGAAAACCCGCTAACCCTCACTAAGAAATGGCTTAGTAATTAACTCCGTTGAACCTCACTGATAATGTCCCCTACTAACCTCATTAAAAATGTCCCCTAAACTGCGCCCTCCGGTAGGAGGGCGCGGTGAAAAGGACAGCGATGAGCAATGAGGAGTTGCGACGCGTGGAAGCGTTCGGACTAGTCGATTCTCTTCTGTTACCATCGCCCCCGCGTCCTGGAGCCATCCATGCCTAAGACCTTCTTTTCCATTCTTCTCCGCGCCATCGTTCTCGCAACTCTCGCGGCCTCGGCCATCTCCGCTCAGGGCGCGCCCTCCTCATCTCCACTTCGCGTCGCCATCGCCGGGCTCGTTCACGGCCACGTCGGCGGCTTTCTCCGCGCCAACCAAAGCCGCGCCGACATCAAGATCGTCGGCGTAACCGAAGCCGACAAAAAACTTTCAGAATTCATCGCACAGAAATTCGGTCTCGCGCCAGACCTCTTCTTCTCCGACGTCGAGGACATGCTCAGCAAGACCAAGCCCCAAGCAGTCCTCATCTACACCAACACATTCGACCACCGCAAAGTAGTCGAGGCCTGCGCCCGTCACGGCGTGCCCGTCATGATGGAAAAGCCTCTCGCTGTCAGCAACGAAGACGCCCGCGCCATGCAAGCTGCCGCGCAGCGCGCAAAAATCCCAGTCCTCGTAAACTACGAAACGACCTGGTACCGCAGCAACCGCGCCGCCTACGATCTCGTCCACGACAATTCCATCGGCGAAATCCGCAAAGTCGTCGTCCACGACGGCCATCAAGGCCCAAAAGAAATTAACGTCGAGCCGTGGTTCCTCAACTGGCTCACCGATCCGAAACTCAACGGAGCTGGCGCCCTCTTCGATTTCGGTTGCTACGGCGCCGATCTCATGACCTGGCTCATGGACAATCGCCGGCCCGACACAGTTACGGCCGTCACGCAACGCATCAAGCCCGAAATTTATTCACGCGTCGACGATGAAGCCACCATCGTCCTGACTTATCCCAAAGCGCAGGCCATTCTCCAAGCCTCGTGGAATTGGCCTTTCGATCGTAAGGATATGGAAGTGTATGGCCAGACCGGCTACGCCATCACCGTCAAGCGTGACGCCGTCCGCGTCCGCCTTCCCAAGCAAGACGAATCCCTCGTCGACGCGAAGCCGCTCGACCCGCGCGAAAGTGATTCGGTAAATTATTTAAGAGCAGTCGTTCTGGATGGAATGCAACCGCGCGGACTCTCTTCGCTCGAAACCAACATGATCGTAACGGAAATTCTGGACGCTGCGCGCCAATCCGCAGCCACAGGCAAGACAATTCACCTGGCGGATAAACCCTGAACGAACCTGCAGGTCAAATTATTCGGCGTGAACCGGGCTGTCCAAAACGTCTCGCACTTTTTGCGCCAGCGCACCGGGCGTGAACGGCTTCTGCAAAAACGAAAGCCCCGCTTCCAGCACGCCGCCTTGCGCCAAAACGTTGTCGGTATAGCCGGACATATAAAGCACGCGCGTCCGCGGGTGGCGCCGCGTAATCCGCCGAGCCAGCTCCCTGCCGCTCGTTCCCGGCATAATAATGTCCGTCAACAAGAGATGAATCTCGCTGCGATGCTTTTCTGCAAACTCTTCCGCTTCGCGCACGCTCTTTGCCGCCACGACCGAATAACCTTTCGCCGACAAAATCCGGCTAGCCAGCTCGCGCACTGCCTCTTCATCTTCGACGAGCAAAATCGTTTCGGTGCCTTTGCCCGCAACCAGAACGTCAGCTGTCTCGGGCTTGGGTTCCACCAACTCCGCGACCCGTGGCAAATACACCTTAAATGTCGTGCCCTTGCCGGGCTCGCTATACACCCAGATGTAGCCGCCGCTCTGCTTCACGATGCCATACACCGTGGACAGCCCCAGCCCCGTCCCTTGCCCGCTTTCCTTCGTCGTATAGAACGGCTCGAAAATGTGCGCCACGGTTTCCGGGCTCATGCCGATGCCACTGTCGGAAACCGCCAGCATGACGTAAGACCCCGGCTTCACCGTTACGTGATCGCGCGCATAGGTCGAGTCCAAATCCACGTTCACCGTCTCTACCGTCAGCCGCCCGCCTTTCGGCATGGCGTCGCGAGCGTTCACCACAAGATTCATGATGACCTGCTCGATTTGCGCGGGATCGGCCCGGACGTGTCCCACGTTTGCTGCGCACCGCGTCACCATCTCGATGTGTTCGCCCATCAGCCTACCCAAAAGCTTGTCCAGCCCAAGAACGATTGCGTTCAGATCGATCACTTTGGGCTGCAGAACTTGCCGCCGGCTGAAAGCCAACAACTGGCGAATGAGAGTGGAAGCGCGTTCCGCGGCATTCTCAATCTGTTGCACATCGGCGCGCAGCTCTGGCTGAACACCGGTGCGCTGCAAGGCCAATTCCGCATAGCCTTTGACAATCGTCAAAAGATTGTTGAAGTCATGCGCGATGCCGCCCGCGAGCCGCCCCACCGCCTCCATCCTTCGCGACTGCTGCAACTGATTCTCCAGCAGCTTCCGCTCCGTGATATCGACAATAATTCCTTCCATGACGGGGTGGGGACCGCTTCCCGCAACCACAACCGCCGTATCGCTCACCCAGATTACCGAACCGTCTTTCCGCACAATCCGGTATTCCGCCTGAAAGCGCTCGCCGCGCATGCTCGAAGCTTCGGCCGCCTCCACCACGGCATGATCCTCAGCCGGAATGTGGCGTATCCAATCGGGCGAGTGCGCCAGCCATTCGTCCTGCGTGTAGCCGGTGATGGACTCGATTTGCGGACTGACGTAATGCCACTGCCCGCGCATGCCCAGTTCGGCGATGTAGCTGATCGCCGCAACCTGCTCGACAAGGGTGCGATATTTATTTTCCGCTTCGGCTCGGGCCCTCTCCGCTTCTTTGCGCGCGGTGATGTCGTGCCCCACGCACGAAGTGACTCCATTGGCCAGCGAGGTAATCGCCATTTCCACCGGCACCGCGGTTCCGTCCCTGCGCCGCAGGCTGAGCTGCCCCGACCATTTTCCTTTCTTCTCCAGCGCCCCGCGAACTTGCGTGTGAATCAACGAGACATCGCGGGCGTCATAAATCTTCTGCCAGTGCACACCCAGCATCGACTCCGGACTGTCGTGTCCCATCATGCGGGCGAACGCCGCGTTCACGTAAATGTGTTCGCCGTTCTCCCCGATGATCGATATCCCGTCCGCCGCGGAATCCATCGCCATCGCCTGCCGGCGCACCATTTCTGAAGTCTTGGCTTCCCGATATCCGCTGATGCCTACGCGAACGGCGAAGCACAAAATGGAAACTCCCAACAGGGAAAAACGGAGGATGCGCCACTCCGAAGGAAATTGCGCTACTTGCACAAGAACAATCAAGGGAGCAACCGCGAACATGGCATTGTTTAGCGCAACTCCGTTCCATGTCAGCTCTCGTTGGCCGCCCAACTCTTGTGCCGCGGGCGAAGGCTGCCAACGCGCCGCCCAGAAAGCTCCCCAAAGAAACGGGACGGTCCAGCAGAGATCGAACAGAGTTCCCGTTGGTGCTCCATGAAGGGCCTGACCATATTCCGCGATGGCCATTCCCGCAATGAACAGGGAGAGATATATCGCAAAACCGGAATAGAGCTCCCGAATACGCGTCGCACGGGCACGCATGAATTGGAAGCACGCCAGGGCCAGAATCGTGCCCACTTCCCCGAACTCCACCCAGAGCCGCCGGGCCGTTACGCTCTCTCGCCGAACCTCCTGCAAAGACAGCTGATAAAGGCCGAGATAGAGGAAGAAAAAAACAATGGCGATCTGAGTGAAATCGAGCAAAATTTCAGGGTCGAACTCGGAGGAATTTTTATCCTGGTCCAGGAAGAGCACCATCGCGAAGAAAATGCCTTGCACGCTGAACAGGAAGCGCAATGGGGATCCAGGCGCTGGCTTGGTTTGCAGAATGAGCTCGTAAAACATCCATCCAGTATTCGCCGCGCTCCAAATGGCCATTGCACAGGCTATAAGCGCCCAGAACGGCCGAGCCATTCCTCGAGCTCGCCGCGCCGCGCCCAGGCACATGATCGCCGCCAATGCGCTGGCCGAGACCTGAAGTAGATTTGCGAGGAATGTGCCGGCGGGAGACACGCCCAATAGCAGCGCATCGGCGATATGAGCGCCGACAATCGTGGCGGAGAGGATGACGAGCTTTCGCTGCATACCTGCCGTTACTCTCAGAGTGGAAACCGGATGATCCCTGAATACCAATTTTAGCTGAATTCATAGACGGAAATGGCACCCCGGACGGGTACGTGTCTTTGCATGCAACACGTGTTTCAGGCCGCAAATCTTCGCGCTAGGTGCAATTTGGGTAGTATGTCTTTCCGGGAAATGGAGGAATGGAACATACGGCTGCTCATTTTGAAACGTATGAATCTTCCGCATGAATGCTATCATTCTTTTGAAGCAGCCTCGGCCCTCACTAAGGCATCATATTGACATGTCCACCGCCCACCAAAATCCAAGCATTACCCCGCGAGAGATTTTGAGCGCCTGGGGAAAAATCCTAACCGGCAAAGCACCGATGCTTTCCATTGAAATCACGCGCGAATGCCCGCTCAGCTGTCCCGGCTGCTATGCCTACGGCGACACGCATCTTGGCGGCGGCAAACTCCTCTCTGAGCTGAATGATTTCCGCGGCGATGCGCTCGTCAACGGAGTGCTGGAATTGGTGCGCAAAAACAAGCCCATGCACGTCTCTTTAGTGGGCGGCGAACCTCTGGTTCGCCATCGCGAACTGAGCGCCATTCTTCCAGCGCTTAGCGCCATGGACGTCTTCTCGCTGGTCGTCACGAGCGGCGTGATTCCCATTCCCATGGAGTGGATGGATCTGCGCCGCGTTCGCGTGGCTATCTCCGTCGACGGCCTTCCGGAGCATCACGACATTCGCCGCAAGCCAGCCACTTATGAACGTATTCTGAAAAATATCGATGGCCGCAAGGTGAATGTCCATTGGGTGATCACACGTCCGATGTTGCAGCGTCCTGGGTACCTGGAAGAATACGTCGAGTTCTGGAATGCCCGGCCCGAGGTCGATCACATTTGGGTGAGCTTGTACACGCCTCAGATTGGCGAAGAAAGCGCGGAGAAGTTGACCGTCGAAGACCGCCAGGAAGTAGCCCGCGTTTTGCCGGGCCTGGCGCGAAAGTATCCGAAATTCTTGATGAACGAAGGTGTCGCTCGGGCTTTTCTCAATCCACCCGAGAATCCCGCCGACTGTCTTTTTGCGAAGATGTCCGCCAACTATTCCGCAGATTTGCAGACGCGCGTCGAACCCTGTGTCTTCGGCGGCACTCCCAACTGCGCGGAATGCGGATGCGCTGCCAGCAGCGGCTTGCATTGGATCCGTACTGTCAAAGTGGCCGGCCCTTTGCGCGTCGGGCATTTTGTCGGTGGTTCCGTTGGCGTTGGCTCGCTCGTCAACCGGATGCGACGTGGTGGGGAAAGGCCCTCGCGCTGGGGCTCCAACGGTCCTAAGTCCGGCAAAAAGCCCGAGCTCGTCCAGATTGCGACCTAGTCGGGTTTAGCCTCGATGGACGCCCTCAGCGCTTTCGTGACTTCGCTGGCTATATTGTCCTGAACCATCAAAATGTCGTCGAATGGCCGGTCGTAGCTTTCAGACCACACAACGTATCCGTTATCGGCACGGATCATTCGCGCGTCGACCCTCAGCCTGGCGCCGGACTTACGCACGCTGCCGTCGAGGACATAGGAGACACCTAAGGCCTTGGCGATTTCGGCGATCGTTATTTGCTCAGTCCCTTTTGAACGCGGCCATAGTTTGCTTTTGAAATAGAACGACGAAGTGGGTGGCGGCACGCGAAGCCCCGGGATCTTGCTGAGTTTGTCGATCAGTTCTTCCGTCATGCCGTCGGCGAAAGGCTCCTGGTTCATGTCGTCGGTCAGATCGAGAAATGGCAGCACGGCGATGGACTTCTGCGGCTGTGACGCGACGGTGGGCGAGGCGGTCTGAAGCTTGCTCCTTTGCTTGCCGTAAAACAGGAGACCGGCGATGAGCGCGAGGCAAACCGCTGCTCCGGCCGCCCATATATAGATAGAGCTTAGACGTGCTGCGACTTTACGTTTCCCGTCGGCCGCACTTGTGGGCGATGCCGGAGGAAGTGCGCTCTCCGAATCCCGCGCTGAAATCAAATGTTTGCTGAACGGCCGGCTCGTATTTCCGTTTTCCTGTTTGCCCGCGTGGGCGACAGGCTGATCTGCCCAGGGAGTGACCGTCGCTACCATCCGATACCCTAGTCGCGGCACCGTCTCGATGTATGCGGGTTGCTTGGGGTCGTCTCCCAGCAGACGGCGGAGCGAGGCCACAGCTTGGTAGACCGAATCAGGGGCGACGGTAACGTCAGACCAGACCTGGTTGAGCAGGTCATCGATGCTGACTACTTCGCCGGCGCGCTCTGCGAGGCGCAACAGCAGCCGCATCGTACGCACCTCTACTCGGGCGGTTTCTCCATTTCGTGAAATCTCGCCAGACGCCGGATTAACGCACCATACGCCGATGCGAAACTTTGTCGTGGGTTGGCGTTCCATGAGGGATCGGTCGTTCCGCGCTGTTTTTAAATAGAAGAGCGACGCAGGCAGAGTATACCAACACCCTGGAAAAACGCCGACTTCGTTCTGGCTGCTTTGCGCTTGGCGGCGTGGCATGTCTGCGCCACCTCCGATTTAGCGTGAATTCAGAAGTATTCAGAGTGTTTCAGGTAACTCTCAGGACTTCGCGATTCCACCCGGGTAAGTTGCCATGGTGGGTCACACACCAATCAAAAGAGAGGACACCGCATGACTGGAGATTCGGCATCTGGCACCTTGGGGAGAAGGAGTGCTCTGTTGGCAATCGCCGTGGGCGGCGGAATTGCTGGCACCGTGGACCTTCTGCAAGCTTGCATATTATTCGGATGGGACATACCGCTCGCGATTGCCGGCGGCCTGCTTGGACGAGGTGCGTTTAACGGAGGCGCCGGCACTTACATTCTTGGCGTCGCCTTGCACTTCTTTATCGCTTGTTCAGCAGCGGCCGTTTACTACGGTGCAAGTCTAAAGCTGGGCTTTTTGAAAGAGTATCCGCTGGTATGCGGATTGTTCTTCGGCGCCGCCGTGGAAGATTTCATGAGGTTTGTCGTTTTGCCCCTTTCCGCACTGCACTCCAGGGGCCCGTACAAACTAAACGACCTGGTGCTGGGACTAGTAGTCCACATGGTCGTGGTCGGGCTGCCGATCTCGTATAGCCTCCGGCGCTTCGCGAAATAGACGCGAGTTATTTAGCGGCTTTCAAATGGATAACGGTCTTGCGATTGGACCGCGGCAGCGACGCGCCGGCGCAAAGCAATCGTATCCACGGGGGCGCGTTTGCCGAAGCGCTTCAGGACGGCCATCTGCGTGGTGAGCATGTCTCCTTCGTGAACAGCGGCGATGGCGCGCTTGGCTTCGTGCTCGACGCGCTCGGCGGCGTCAGCAATAAAAACGCGGGCCGCATCGATCATCGTCTGTGTGGCGGATTCACCCTTTGCCGCGGCGGCTTTTTGTGTGCGCAGCAGGCAAGATTCCATCGCATAGACTTCCATGACGACATTCGAGAGCGCGCCGATCAGTTCCTGCTCTTCGGCGAGTTTTTCGCGGAATTTCTGGACCGCGCCGCCAGCCGCCTGCAAAAACATTTTCTTGGCGTTGGCCACCACGCGAGCTTCATCGGCCAGCACGCCATCCGGCGCTTCTTCGAACGATGGGCCAGCGAGAATTTCGTCGGCGAGCTTCATCGCTGCCGGGATGAGAGCGAGTTGTCCGCCCATCGCGCGCTTCATCAACATCTGGATGATGAGCATGCGGTTGATTTCGTTGGTGCCTTCGAAGATGCGGTTGATGCGCGAATCGCGGTACGCGCGGCACACGGGATAATCTTCGTGAAAGCCGTAACCGCCGAATATCTGCACGCCTTCGTCGACCACATAGTCCAGCATTTCGCTGCCGTACACTTTGGCGATGGAGCTCTCGATCGCATATTCTTCCAGCACTTTCATGGTGTTCTGGATTTTGTCTCCCGAGCCCGAAGCCGCGACCATGGCGGCTTCGATGTTTCCGGCGGAGCGATAGACCATCGACTCGACGCCAAAAATCTGAATGGCCATCTCCGCCAGCTTTTCCTTCATGAGGCCGAAATCGCCGATGGACTTGCCGAATGCTTTCCGCTCCTTCGAATACTTCGACGAATCCTGAAGCACACGCTTGGAACCGCCGACAGCGGATGCACCGAGAGTGAAGCGGCCCGCGTTCAAAATATTGAACGCTACGATGTGGCCTCGGCCGATTTCGTGCAGGACGTTTTCTTTGGGCACTTTGCAGTTCTCGAGGAAGATGGGAGTCGTCGAGCTGCCGTGAATGCCCATCTTGTGCTCTTCGTTGCCGGGCTTGAATCCGGGGAAGGTGCGCTCGACGATGAACGCCGTGAATTTCTCCCCGTTGACTTTGGCAAACACGATGTACACGTCGGCGAATCCGCCGTTAGTGATCCACATTTTCTGGCCGTTCAGGATGTAGTGCGTGCCTTCCGCATTCAATTCCGCGCGAGTCAGGGAGTTCTGCGAGTCCGACCCGGCTTGCGGTTCGGAAAGACAATATGCGCCGATCCATTCGCCGGTGGCCAGTTTTGGCAGATATTTTTTCTTTTGCTCCTCGTTTCCGAAATAGACGATGGGAAGAGTTCCGATACCAGCGTGCGCGCCGTGCGTGACGGCGAATCCGCCGTAAATCGAAAGCTTTTCCGTCAGGACCGTGGCGGCGATCTTGTCGAGGCCTGCGCCGCCGTACTGTTCCGGGATTCCGCCGCTTAAGAGACCCAGTTCGCCAGCCTTTTTAACCAACTCCGGCATCAGGCCGGGCTTTTTGTTCTCCAATTCCTTGACGAGGGGGAGAACTTCCTTGACGACGAATTCCTCAGCGGTCTGCCCGATCAGCTTTTGATCGTCGGTCAGGTCGGCAGGCGTAAACACGTCTTGCGGAAGAGGGGTCTCCAGAAGGAAGCTTCCGCCCTTGGCGGCTGATTTGGTTATCGTTGCGGTGGCCATCGTCGTCTCCTTGTGGTGCTTTGACTGGCAGGTTGGTGCTGAGTATTTGGTGCACGCCCAGTAACGGGCGGTTGGAATGCCAGTGGATTGCTGTCCCGAACCTTGTGAGACGACCTATTTTACTCCTTGGATGGGTGGAGGTAAACAGGGTTAACCGGGCGAATATTGGCAGGTAGTAAGCGGCGATGGGATGTGGGTACGGACGGCGAGGAATGGACCGAAAAATGTTTGGAAATCGCTACTCCAAACTATTTCGTCGTTGGCGCTGCCGAATCCTTAAACGAAATCAATATAAATTGAGACTTGATCCCCAAAAAGTCCACAACCTTGCGCGACGTTCCTGGCGGAAGCCACAGCACGTCGCCTACGTGCAAGAAGGCGGTGTGTTGTCCTCCCAGCGAAACATCGAGGTTGGCGTCGCTCATCGCAATCAGAAGCGCCGCTGTGCCCGGCGAGGATTGTACAAAGTCCTTTCCGCCTATGACTTTCACTAGCTCCAGGCGAAGCTCATCCGTTTCAAAGCAGGGAACCACTTGCTCACTGGGGATCTGGTCGTTCGAATTCGCCGCGGCAGCGCTTTGTGGGCACGACCCGAGCGGCCGGTCGCTTGCCTTGTCCCCGAGATTTCGCGGCGCTGCTTGCGGGTGCACCAACTCGACGGTTATGTTGCGGAAGAGAATCCCCGCATCCGTTCGGGCAATATGGGCAAAGCCGCCTGGCGAATACCGCGTCGAGCCGTCTTCCAGCAACAAATGCGCTTCGGGCTTTCCCGCCACGGCGTTGATGACGTCCGTCGTCCCCAGCGTCAAATAGATGTAGGGCAGATCATGCTGGTGGAGCATCGTGGCGTCCAGCGGCGGAACCGTGACGTTGTACACACGCACGTAATCATTCTGAAAGGCGTGTGCGTGATGCGGCTCAGCGCTGACCGGAACTGCCCCTTCCGGCTTGATCGGACTCTGGATGTCTATGTGGATTTCTTTTTTGATGTCGGCAGGAAGCGGACTAGCCGTCTGTGCCCCGGCCACAGGGACCAACAACAGCACGACGATCGGCAACACGGCAATTTTCATCGCAACGTATCCTTGAAGCGTGCGCATGATACTGGCAATTGAAACGCGCCCCGTGGTGGAAGCGTTACAGTCAGGTGGTGGATTGTAGCAAAAGGGAGACTTACAGCCGCTCCAAAATTCCCGCCGCGCCCATACCTCCGCCGATGCACATGGTCACCATGCCATAGCGGGCGCTGCGCCGCTGCAATTCACGCAGGATTGTTGCTGTGAGTTTCGCTCCGGTGCATCCCAGCGGATGCCCGAGCGCAATGGCGCCACCGTTTGGATTCACGCGCGCAGGGTCGAGTCCCGCCTGTTGGATGACCGCGAGCGACTGCGCCGCAAAAGCTTCGTTCAGTTCGAACACCGCGATGTCATTCAGTGTCAGCCCTGCCAATTTCAGAGCCTTAGGAATCGCTGCCACAGGTCCAATCCCGAACTCCTCGGGCAGAACGCCAGCCGTCGCATAGGCCACAAACCGCGCGATCGGTTTCAGTCCCAGCGCTTTCGCGCGCTCCTCGCTCATCACCACCGCCGCCGCAGCCCCATCGCTCATCTGCGAACTGTTTCCCGCCGTCACGGTTCCCTTGACGTGAAATGCTGGCTTCAGCTTCGCCAGCGCCTCCAGCGAAGTGTCCGCCCTGGGCCCTTCGTCCGTTTCAAATGTAAAGGTTTGCGTCGCAGCTTTCGCCGGCTTCGCTTTCGTACCGCCGGACGACGCACCGTTCCCGTTCGCCACGGCCGTAATCTTCACTTCCACCGGCACGGTTTCTTCCTTGAAGTGCCCCGCGGCGATCGCCGCCAGCGCCTTCTTGTGCGAATCCACCGAGAACTGGTCCGCCTGCTCTCGCGTGATCCCAAACTTCCGCGCGATGTTCTCCGTCCCCAGACCCATATTGATGTACGCGTCCGGATTGTGATCCACGAGCCACGGATTCGGCGAAACCTTGTTGCCGCCCATCGGCACCATGGTCATCGATTCCGTTCCGCCCGCCACAATTACTTGCGCCGACCCCGCGCGGATCCGCTCCGCCGCAATCGCGATCGCTTGCAATCCCGAAGAGCAAAAACGGTTCACCGTCATCGCCGAAGTTTCTATCGGCAAGCCTGCGCGCAGCGATGCAATCCGAGCTACGTTCATTCCTTGCTCGCCTTCCGGCATGGCGCAACCCAAAATCACGTCATCAATTTCTTTCGCGTCCAGCCCCGGCACCCGCGCCAGGGCGTCCTTGATAGCCACTGCCGCCAAATCATCCGGCCGCGCCGCTCGCAGCGATCCCTTAAACGCCTTCCCGACTGGCGTTCGCACGGAGGAAACAATTACAGCTTCAGTCATGGCAACCTCGCAAACTCAACTTCTCCCTTATTGTTGGGCGACAAGCCTGGAAAAGCAAATGCACCAACTTAGATGTTCGAAGAGTCGTTCGATTTTGCAAGTTTACTTCTTGATTGCCGCACCTTTCCGCGGAATAAAAATCGTCCCCGGAGGCGTAAACTTGTTCACCTGCGAAAAATTCCTCTCGTTAAGCGCCAGCCCTATCCTTCCCCGCGAATCGACGTACAGAAGCGGATCACCTACCGGCACATCCATGAACGTCTTAACGTACGGCACGCTGAAAGGCTTCTTGTTCAACTGCACGATGATCTTGTCCCCCAGCTGATAACCCAGCTTTTTGAATTCCTCGCCCGGTATGCTGCTGACCAGAGATCCGTATGGATCATCCAGACCTATAATGTCGCCCTCGATCCCGTTCTCCGACGTTTTGGAAGTTTTTGGCGTCAGCTGCACAAGTTGCGGAACCAGTTCTCCGGCCAATGTGAAGTCCCACCCTTCGGCAAGGTGCGCAGCGGCGGGCGAAAAAATGTCCCTGCCATGAAACGTCGAAGAAACTTTCGGCTGCAGCATCCACGCTGTGTTTGTGATTTCCCGCGCCGAATCCAGCCCGTCGCGCTCGATTACGGACGTAATCAATCCATTGTCGGGCAATACAAAATACTGCCCTTTCTTCGATTTCACGATTACGGCTTTTCGCGAGGTCCCGACTCCCGGATCCACCACCACAAGAAAAATCGTCCCCGATGGATAGTAAGGAGTGACGCCCTCCAGCCAACGCGATGCCTCTTCGATCTGAAACGGGGTGACCTGATGCGTGATATCCATCAGTCGCGCATCCGGCGCGATTCCCACAATGACGGCCTTGCATACTGCAACCGCATCATTCGCAGTCCCGAAGTCCGTCATAAACACAATGGTCGGCCGCGCCGACGCGGATTGTCCCGCTGCTCCCTTGTCCGCCGGCGTCTTGCTACATGCCGCGCAAAAAAAGGCTCCGGCCAAAGCTAAGAGTGCCAAAAATCGAAAACGTGCAGCCATCGAGTCTCCAAATTAGAAAGTTTTTGCAAATTTAGCGAGAGCCGTGTAGATCTCGCCCTATAGGGAATCGGCTCACAAACACTTGATGCAATCCCCTGACGGTCTCGGCAGGGCCATTGCAATTTGTTCATCCCATTAAACTGGGGCAGTATACAGGAAGCCCGAAAGTCGTGTCGCACGCTTTCGCTTCTACGCCGAAATCTCTCTCAGCAATTTTGTCGTTGGGTTTCTCCCAAGCCTCCTTTAGAATAATTTGGCTTTGTTGAACAGTTACGCAAGACAAAGCAGCCTGCCGCGCCCACAGAAGGCCCAGCCGCATTGCGTACGTGGACTAAACCGTGAACTAAAAAGAGGAGAACGACTGTGTATAGAAGATTTCTTGCAGGTGTATTTCTGTGCGTTTGCGCTACAGGAGCGCTTGCCGATCAGATAACCCTGAAAAATGGCGATCGCTTGACCGGAAAGGTCGTCAAGTCCGACGCTAAAACTCTTCTTCTCAAGACCGATTTTGCCGGCGACGTTACCCTGCAATGGGACGCCGTCACTTCCATCGTTTCGACGCAAACGCTCCATCTTGCTCTAAGAGATGGTCAGACGATTGTCGGCACCGTCGCCACGACCGACAGCAAATTTGAAGTCGCCACGAAAGAGACCGGTCCCGTCACAGCCGCCAAAGATGCCGTGGTCAGCGTTCGAAACGACGCCGAGCAAAAAGCCTACGACGACCAAGTGGAGCGACTGCGCCATCCTCATCTCACCGATTTCTGGAGCGGGCTCCTCGATACCGGCTTGAGCCTCACTCGCGGAAATTCGGAGTCCCTCACGTATTCACTTTCCGGCAAAGCCGCACGCGTCACCGACCGCGACAAAATCTCCGTCTATACCACCGCGATCTACGCCGACAGTACTGTCAAGGACGTGAGCTCGACCACCGCCCATGCCATTCGTGGCGGCGTCCGCGGCGACCTCAACGTTAGCGAGAAGTTCTTCGTCTTCGGCTTCACGGACTTCGAATACGACCAATTCCAGAATCTCGACCTCCGGAATGTCATCGGCGGTGGGGTCGGTTATCACGCCATCAAAACCAAAAACACCACGTTCGACGTTTTTGGCGGCGGCGACTATGACCAGGATTTCTTTGGAGCTATCGCCGCCACCGCGACGAGTCCCGCGAGCCCCGCCGTCACACGCAAGAGCGGGGAAGTTGTTCTCGGGGAAACCTTCAACGCGAAGATCAACAACCGCACTACGATCACCGAGCAGTTCAGCCTGTTCCCCAACATTTCGAGCACGGGTAGTTACCGCTTCCAGTTCGATACCACGGCTGCAACCAAGCTGAAGAACTGGTTCAGTTGGCAAGTCACCTACAGCGACCGCTATCTCAGCGATCCGCTGGCAGGCTTTAAGAAGAATGACCTGCTCCTGTCTACGGGCGTGCGCTTGACATTTGGCAAGGGCGTGTTCTAAATGGAGCGCACACTTACCCGTCCTAACCGCATCTAAACTAAGGAGGTTGCGCATGATTTATTGGCTCCTTGTTGGTCTCATCGCTGGTTGGCTTGCTGGGCTCGTGATGAAGGGCGGAGGCTACGGCATCATCGTGGACATCCTCCTAGGCATTGTCGGCGGTTGGCTTGGTGGTTGGCTTTTCGGCCGTCTGGGAATCTGGCCGGCCGGGGGGCTGATTGGATCGATCATCGTGGCGTTTGTCGGCGCGGTCATCCTCGTCGGGATCACTAGAATTCTCAAGCGAGTCTGACACTTCGTTTTCGCAATAGTTCCTTGCAAACAAATCGCGCCGGGAGATGCAGAATCCCCTCCCGGCGCGATTCCATTTTAATCCTCACCACTTGAACCGGCGCCATTTTCCAACTTCCATTCCTAGGCCCGGCCTGTCCTACCTCGTTTTGATACAAATCTCGCTCTTCGTTCACTACCAATGAGGGTCAAGAACCCCTGTACGCAGGGTCAGGTTCGAAGGGCGTGGTACAGGGAAAAACAGGCGAAAATAGAGGCGAAAGGTACACGCAGTTTAAGATACTGATTCTAAATTACATAGGCTGTTTCTAGGCGGGTCATAAGAGTACCGGGACACTAGTTTAGGGCCTAAAATGTGCCTTCTGTACCATCGCGCTTAGGACAGGTATGGTGTCAAATGGGACAGGTGAAAGGGGCTGGACCAATTGGCAGGTTTCGCGCATCAAAGAGAACAGCCCAAAGAATGACCAGGAAGAACTAAACGAACAAGCAAGGGTTCACCGAGTGGGGATCGAAAACAGAGGAAAGATGAAGAACAAAGACAGCAAGCGGAAATGGATGTGGTGGTTCCTTGGGGTGGTGCTCGCTCTGCAACTCTACTTTGTGCGCGAGCTCGTAGCCGCCTTTGCGCTTTTTGCGCTCGGATTTGCAGCTATCGCTTTTGTAGTCATGAGTTTGTACATGCTCCAGAAGGCTTGGGAGGCCGGCGTTCAGCGCGTTGCTGACAGTCAGCACCCCGTAGTCGATATGGCCCGGCGTGGAGTGAACGCCGTTGAGGATATGGCGCGGCGCCCGTTGCGCCGCCCAGGTTCAGCCGCGGCTCGTTAAGCCGCCCGTGAGTTTCTGGTTTTTGCCAGAGCACACACAGAGCTGCCCATCCTGCCTCCTTCAGGATGATCGTAGCCTCTGTGAAGAGTAAAAGAAGAGAAAAGGCCAGCCGCCCTGAGAGAACGGCTGGCCTTCTTCTTTTCCCTGCCCCGGCGGTGGGCATCTCGGCATCCGCCTCAAATACCTGGGTTTGTCGCTTCCCGTCCCAAAATGAAGCGCGTTTTTGGCAGGATTTTGCTGCTCGTCACAAAAGTGTTGACACAATTTTGGGGCTGTTGTATTTAACCGTTTGGTTAAATACAAATGGCTACTAAACACTCGCAAGACCTTTCGCCTGATCAGCTGAGCGCAACTCTTGGCGCGCTCGCCGATCCCACGCGGCGCGGCATCCTCGCTCACTTGATGTCTGGCGAAGCGAGCGTCACGGAACTTGCCGAACCTTTTGAGATGAGCATGGCAGCCATCTCGAAACACCTGAAAGTGCTTGAACAGGCTGGACTTATCAGCCGCGGCCGGGCCGCGCAGTGGCGCCCCTGCCGCATCAAAGCCGCACCTCTTAAAGAGGTGGCCGACTGGGTCGAGAACTACCGCATGGCCTGGGAGAAGAGGCTCGACCGCCTGCACGACTATCTGGAAGACCTGCAAGCCAAGGAGAAAAAGCATGGCCGAAGCCACAAGTAATTCCGCCGCGGGCCAAGCCAGGCAGGAACTTCTTCTGACGCGAATCTATGGAGCGCCGCGCGGTTTGGTGTTCAAAGCGTGGACCGATCTCAAGGCGGTGGCACGGTGGTGGGGGCCACGGAAGTTCACCAATCCCGTGTGCGAACTGGATCCGCGCCCCGGCGGGCTGATCCGAATCGACATGCGGGGACCCGACGGCAGAATCTACCCCATGAAGGGTATTTTTCATGAAGTCGTCGAGCCGGAACGACTCGTGTTCACCAGCACAGCTCTTGAGGATGAACAAGGCAAACCACTTCTAGAGTTTCTGAATACCGTTACTTTCGAGGACTTCCACGGGATCACGAAACTCACGCTGCACGCGAGGTTAATCACCAAAGATATCCAGCTGTCTCCGCAAATCCTCGCCGCACTTTCCGGGATGGAGCAAGGCTGGAGCGAAAGCCTGTACCGGCTGGCGGATCATCTTGACGAATCACGTCGCTAGCGCTTGGATATTTTGGAGCGAACTATGCTTCTCGGCCCATCTTTGGGGCAGACTGCTTTCGAATGGGTCTTAAAATAAAGCTTGACGTATTCCTATATCGGAATGTATTGTGGCGTGCATGGCGAGAGCGGCGACGACTTCCGATGCTTTCAACGCTGTGGCTGAGCCGCGGCGGAGAGAGATCCTCAACTACCTGGCGCTGCAGGAGCGGCCGGTAGGAGAGATTGTAGATGCTCTAGAAATGGAACAGCCTTCCGTTTCGAAGCATTTGCGGGTGTTGAAGGATGTTGGGCTGGTGCGTGCACGGCGGAACGGGCGGCAAATGTTTTACCGGACAAACGCCGAAGCGATACGGCCGTTGCATGAATGGACGGAAACATTTGAACGGTATTGGCAGCGGCAATTGATTCGCGTGAAGGAACGAGCCGAGGAGAAACAAACCAGATAGCTTAGGTTCAGAGGACTGTGTAACCAGGACGGAAACGGAAGTTGCAACGAAACGTCATAACAAGCTGAAGGAGAACGCCATGCAAATGAGTCCATATCTTTTGTTCAACGGGCAATGTGAGGAAGCATTCAAATTTTATGAGAAGTGTCTGAACGGCAAAATCGAGGCGCTCCACATGTTCGGACAATCGCCGATGGCACACCAAGTGCCGGCGGAATGGGCGAACAAAGTGATGCACGCCAGCCTGAAGTTTGAGGGCGTGACGTTGCTCGGTTCCGATCCGCCGCCTGACCGTTACCAAAAGCCGCAAGGATTTTCCGTTTCTCTCTCGATGAAAGATCCGGCGGAAGTGGAACGTATCTTTCACGAACTGGAGCAGGGCGGCACAGTGCAGATGGCGGTGCAGAAGACATTCTGGTCGGCGCGATTTGGGATGCTGGTGGATAAGTATGGAATTCCGTGGATACTGAACTGCGAGCAGGCAGCGGAGGCGGCAGCGTAGCATTAGTTGCGAGCGGCGCGGAATGGCTTGACTGGGGCGCGGATTGGACGAGGCGCGGAGGAGCGACTCGCGAAAGTCTGCGGGGAATGTGTGGCGATTGCCCAAGAAGGGGCACGACGTATCGTGCCCCTACAATGACAGAGATGGGGACGAAGGCGGAGGGGATTCGTGGGAGAAGGTGGAGGGAACTCGAAGGGGATGATTTGGACCGGGCGTGTTGTCAGTGCAATACCCGTTTTGCTTTTGGTCATTAGCGCAGCGATGAAGTTCGCCGCACCTGCGGCAGTTGCGGAGGGGGTGGCGCGCTTTGGGTATCCAGCAGGATTGCTTTTCGTTATAGGGGTGGTCGAATTCCTCTCTTGTGTTGTCTATGTGATTCCGCGGACGGCGGTACTTGGCGCCATCTTGATGACTGGATATCTTGGCGGTGCGACGGCCACCAACGTCCGCGTAGGCGATCCTTCATGGATTATGACGGTAGTTCTTGGCGTGTTGGTATGGGGCGGGCTTTTTTTTCGCGATGAACGCATACGTGCGTTGATTCCGATCCGGCGGTAGGTGCGGCGTAGCGCAGAGAGCGGGGCTCTTCGAGGCTCCCTTTGTACCTCAGGGCAAGCAGGGTAAACAAGCCCCGCCCCTACAGATCAGAGCTTGAGTTTGTTATTGCATTGATGAACGAGGAGAAGCGGTCATGAAACTGAATCCCGGGCTATTCCTGCAAGACCTGAAAATTGCGCTGCGGTCCCTCGTGCGGGCCAAGGGGCTAGCTATTACGGTGATCCTGACACTGGCGCTCGGCATCGGCGCCAACGCGGCCATCTTCACGCTGGTGCGCGGCGTGCTGCTGCGCCCGCTGGTGAACCGCGATGAAAACCGGCTGATTTACATCCGCCAAAGCGCGAAGGGCATCGGAAGCGAGAACACGAACTTCTCCGTGCCGGAGTACAAAGACATCGAATCGAGCACGCGCACGATCAGCCAGTACGGGGACTTTTCGGTGATTCAGTTCACGATGGTCGGACTAGGTGAGCCGCGCGCCGTACAGGCCGGCGTAGTGGGTGGGTCGTATTTCGACACGATGGGATTGCATCCGGTTCTGGGCCGGCTGATTGGGCCGCAGGATGACGGCCCGAAGGCCGATGGCGTGGTGGTGCTAACGTACCGGTTCTGGTCCTCGGCGCTGCACAACGATCCCAACGTTCTCGGCAAGACGGTGCGGCTGGGCAGCGGGGCCATGGGAACGCGGACGGGCACGGTCATTGGAGTGCTTGAGCCTTCGATTCCGTATCCGGCGGAGACGGAGATCATGGCGAATATAGTGACCAGCCCGCATCATCTTTCGGCGACGATGCAGGATGGGCGCGTACATCGCATGACGGAATTGTTTGGGCGGCTGGCGCCGGGGGCGACGATCGAGCAAGCGCAGGCAGATCTGCGTACGGTGTATGGCTCGATGGTGAATCAGCACCCGGAAGCTTACTCGAAGCAAGCGGACTTTCAGATCAGCGCGAGGCTGCTGCGCGAGCAAATCACCTCAGGGGCGCGTACCGTGCTTCTGGTGCTCCTGGCGGCTTCCGGGCTGGTCTTTATTATCGCCGTGTCGAACGTGGCGAACCTGATTCTGGCGCGGTCGGTGCGGCGCGAAGGCGAACTGGCGATTCGCGCGGCGCTGGGCGCGAGCGCCGGAACGCTGCGGCGCACGCTGCTGGCGGAAAGCGTGCTGCTCTGCGGAGCGGGAGCGCTGTTGGGCGTGTTGATCGCGAGCCCGATGGTGGCGATTTTGGGGCGGTACGCGTCGCGCTTCTCCATTCGAGCGCAGGATTTGACGGTGGATACGAGCATGCTATGGGTCGGCGTGGGTTTGGCCATCGCCGCCGCGGTTTTGCTGGCGTTCGTGCCGCGCTTACCTTCGGCGACGTCCTCGCAAGGCTCGGGGCTAGCGAACGGCAGCGTGCGCATCACGGGCGGGACGAACCGGCGGCTGCAGATTTTCGCGATGACGCAGATCGCCGCTTCCTTCGTGCTGCTGGCGGGTGCGAGCATGCTGCTGAAGACGCTGATGGACATGCAGAACGCGCGCACTCCGCTGGACACACCGCGCGTGCTGGCGGTGGACTTGCCGGTGGATTCCTACGACAAGACGCAGGAACAGATCAACCATTTTTATGAAGACGTGGTGCGGCGCGTAGGGCAGCTGCCAGGAGTGGATGCCTCTTCCGTGGGCAGTTCCGTGCCGTGGCGGGACACGACGTTCGATCTCCAACTGCAGTTCTCCGCGGACGAGAACCTGAAGCAGCCAGGTGAGGAAGACCCGCGCTCGCAGCTACGTTCGATTACTCCGGGATTTTTCGCTTCGCTGGGCGTGCCGATTCTGGCGGGACGCGACTTCAACGATCTGGACCGCAAGGATAAGGAACCGGTAGTGATCATCAGCCAGAGCGTGGCCAAGAAAATGTTTCCGGGGCGCGATCCGGTGAACCGCCATGTTTGGTGGACCGATCCGGTGCTGAAATTCATCGGCATGGATTCGACGAAGATGCGCGTCGTGGGTGTAGTGGGGGACATCGATGACATGCACGTCATTCAGATGCCGACGCTGACAGTCTACAGCCCGATGGAGCAGCAAGGACTCTTTGCGGCGCGGCTCTTCGTACACACGAAGAGCGATCCGTACGCGCTGGTCACGCCGATCACGCGAATGATTCGTGATATGTCGGCGGACCAGGCCGTGGAGCACCCGGCGACGCTGGCAGACATACGCGCGGCAGTGCTGATACCAGACCGCTTGAACTCGCTAGTGTTTGGCGGCTTCGCGATTGTGGCGCTGGCGATTGCGGTAGTCGGCGTTTCGGGCGTGCTAGCGTTTTCCGTAAGTGCGCGGACACGTGAGTTCGGCATCCGGCTGGCGGTGGGTTCGCAGCCGAGCCAGTTGCTGGCCAGCGTGATTCGCGAAGGAGCGCTGATGGCAACTCTAGGCGTGCTCGCGGGGGCGGCGGGCGGATACTTGCTAGCGCGGCTTGCGGGGGGCTATCTCCTCGATATGAAGATGCCGAGCCCGCTGCCGGTGGTGGCCTCCGCGCTGATTTTACTGGCGGCGGCGGTGGTGGCTTCGGCGTGGCCGGCTGCTCGTGCGGCGCGGGTGGATGTGATTCAAGCGTTGCGCGCGGAGTGAAATTGCGTGCATTTGGCGTGCGGCTGGGCGGCAAGGAATTCGATGACAGAATGAAAACCGGTATTTCCATGTGTATTGGAACTGCTTGGACTTCACAACCTAGGATCTAATCGATGTGCAGAAACATCAGGACGCTGTTCAACTTCGAGCCGCCCGTTACCGAGGAGGAGATTCGGGCGTCTTCGTTGCAATACGTCCGAAAGATAAGTGGAATCAACAAGCCTTCAAGAACGAATGAGGCGCGCTTTCAGGCGGCGGTGGATGAGATTGTGGCGGTATCGGCGCGGCTGCTCCACTCGCTGGAAACCAACGCGCCGCCGAAGGATCGGGCCGTAGAAGCGGCAAAGGCGAAGGCGCGGGCGGCGGAGCGATTCGGCGCTTGAGTTCTGGCGAATTTGCCGCCCAAGAGTTTGCGCGCCTCCTTGTGTAAGTCTGCGCATTTTCCAAATTTAGATTTTTCACCACCGGTGAGGTGTGCCCCATCTGTGCTACTCTTTGCGCCCGCTGACATCTTGACGAAAGCCCTGAGGAGATTCTTATGACCCGACGAAGCAAACTGGCCGCCCTGATAGGGATTCCTCTGGCCGCGATGCTCTCGATTTGTTCCGCTAGCTCCGCGCAGGAAAAAGAAAAACCTCCCGCAAAGAAAATCGCCGTTCGCGCCGGACGTTTGATAGACGGCAAGAGCGACACACCGATTCTCAACGCCTTGATTCTTATCGAAGGCGACAAAATTGTTTCTGTGGCAACTGGAGGAGCCCCGCCGGCCAGCTATGAGTTGATCGACCTCTCGAAAGCGACGGTGTTACCCGGATTTATCGACGCGCACACGCATGTGCTTTTGAACGGGGACATTTTAGCGGCGGATTATGACGAGCAACTTCTGAAACAATCCACTCCGTATCGCGCAATCCTCGCGGCGCGCAACGCACGCATTGCGCTTGAAAACGGTTTTACTTCCATTCGAGACGTCGAGACGGAAGGAGCAATGTATGCGGATGTGGACGTGAAGCAAGCGATTGCTCGCGGCGAAGTTCCGGGGCCGCGCATGCAAGTGGCGACACGCGCGCTGGCGCCAACGGGGATGTATCCGCTGCTTGGGTATTCATGGGAATTGAAAGTGCCGGTTGGTGTGCAGGCGGTCGATGGTGTGGAGGGCGCGCGAAAGGCAGTTCGAGAGCAAGTGATGTATGGGGCAGATTGGATCAAGTATTACTCGGACAGGCGGTATCACTTTGGGGACAATGGCGTGCTGTATAGCATGGTGAATTTCACGGATGAAGAAGCGAAAGCAATCGTGGATGAGACGCACCGGCTTGGGAAAAAAGTGGCGGCGCACTGTATTGGTTCGGATGGAATTGCGGCTGCGCTTCGCGCAGGTGTGGACACGATCGAGCACGGCGACGGATTTACAGACGCGCTGCTGGACGAGGCTGCGAAGAAAGGAGTGTATTGGGTGCCAACGATTATGGTTGGTGCGTACGTGGCACCGGGGCGCGGAGGGAACTGGATCAAGATGGTGGATTTGGAAAAGGCCGCGTTTCAAAAGGGTCTGAAGAAAAATGTGAAGATTGCGCTCGGGACCGATGCAGGCGGCTTCGATTGGAAGGAATTGAACGAGGCGGAAGAGTTTGTTTACTACGCGAATTACGGAATGACGCCAATGCAGGCCATCCGCGCGGGGACGGTGGTCCCGGCGGAGTTGCTGGGGTGGAGCGATAAAGTTGGGACGATTGAAAAAGGGAAGTGGGCGGACATGGTGGCGGTGAGCGGAGATCCGCTGAAGGACATCACGGAATTAAAGCGCGTGAAGTTTGTGATGAAGGGCGGGGCGGTTTACAAAAATGAAGTGCATTAGCCGAGGCGAAGGACGCTTGGCGAGGTAAATTGGCAGCTTACGGGGCGAGCGTAGAGCGCGTCTAAGCTGGCGAGCATCTCTCAGGGGCGCGGAGTTCGATCATGCAAACTTTGTGGCAAGATCTGAAATTTGCTTTGCGGATGTTGAGAAAGAGTCCCGGCTTTACGCTCGTTGCCGTGGTCACTCTGGCTCTCGGGATCGGGGCCAACACGGCGATTTTCAGCGTGGTCAATACAGTCTTGCTGCAGCCGCTTCCTTACAAGGAACCTGGGCGCATTATCTGTCTGTCGCAAATCGATCTAAAGACACAGGCCAGAGGCGCTCTTATGTCGTATACGAAATACAAACAAATCCAGGAACAGGACAAACTGCTGGAGAGCCTCGCGGGCTACTATCCGCTGACACTGAGCTTGGTTGCGGAGCGCGAACCAGAGGCGGTGAATGGAGTCCGCGCTTCCGTGGATTTTTTCCGGGTACTGGGAATTTCTCCGGCCCGCGGGCGAGCTTTTTTGCCCGAAGAAGAACAGGACGGTGGCCCCGATGTGGCGGTCATCTCAGACGGATTCTGGCACAGCCATTTTGCGGGTGATCCAACGGCGCTGGGTAAAGCACTGGTGCTCGACGGGAAAAACGCGACCATCGTTGGGATACTTCCCGCGAATTTTCGTTTTCCGTTGCAATTTCCCGAGCCGGACGTTTGGCTGCCTCGGCCTTCGGAGACGGTTCTGCTGACTCCCGCGCAGGTTCGCGGCGGCGCAAGCTACTTCAACATGATCGCGCGCTTGCGGCCGCAGGAAACTCTGGAGCACGCCCGGGCGGAGTTCGACGCCATCAATGCAAGTTATAGACAGCAGTTCGGCAGCAATGCCGACGCGACGAAATTCGGAATCTTTGCGGAGAGCCTGGAGGAGAGCCTTGTGGGCGGACTGCGTCCTTCCTTGCTTGTACTGCTCGCTGCGGTGGGTTTCGTGCTTTTGATTGCGTGCGCGAATGTCGCGAATCTTTTGCTGGCGCGCGCTACCGCACGCGAACGGGAAATTGCGGTGCGGAAAGCGCTGGGCGCTTCGAATAGCCGGCTCGTGCGCCAGTTGCTGAGCGAGAGTGTCCTGCTGTCGGTATGCGGCGGAGCTCTTGGAGTGTTGCTGGCTGCCGCGCTGCTGCCAGCGGTGCGTTCGATCAGCCCCGGTACGGTGCCGCGCCTCGCCGAAGCGAAGATTGACCCGTTAGTTCTGACTTTTTCGCTGGTACTCTGCGTAATTACGGGAATTGTTTTTGGACTTGTCCCCGCGCTCCAGACTTCGAAAAAAGATCTTCACGAAACACTCAAGGAAGGCGGACGAAGCTCCTCGGAAGGCGGTGGGCGTGGGCGCTTTCGCGCGGCGCTCGTCGTCGCGGAAATTGGCGTCGCGCTTGTGCTCATGACTGGCGCGGGACTATTGATGCAAAGCTTTTCGCGTTTGATGCAAGTGAATCCTGGATTCTCGCCCAAAAATTTGATGGCCTTTCCGCTGACGCTTCCTCCGAGCAGATACTCCAAGCCTGAGCTTCAAGCGGAGTTCTACCGGCAAATTCTGGAGCACGTAAGAGCAATGCCCGAAGTGCAGGCCGCCGGCATCACGAGTTATCTGCCGCTTGGTGGCGGGGCCCGTTATGTATTTGTCTGTCCGGAAGGCCGCGTTTGCGAAGGTGTCGGAAAAGATGCGACGAGCGCGGTGCGGCAGGTCAGCGGCGGATATTTCGAGGCCGTACGAACCCCGCTCCTGCGTGGAAGAACCATCCATGAACAGGATATCGCCGGCGGAGCGCCCGTCGCCGTCATCAACGAGACCGCGGCAAAGCATTTTTTCGCAGGGCAAAACCCGGTCGGGAAACATATCGCCAATTCGCGGGATATGGTGCAGCGCGAAATCGTCGGGGTGGTCTCCGATGTGAAATTCAATACGCTTAATGCCGCGAATGTGGAGGAGATGTACTTGCCGATGGCGCAGGTTCCCTGGCCCAATACGACACTGCTGGTGAGGTCGGAAGCCAGCTCGCAAACTCTTGTTGCCGCTGTGCGCGCGAAGATTGCTGAGGTGGATCCCAATCTTCCCGTAACCGGAATTTCCAGCATGGAAGAAGTCGTCAGCGCTTCCGTGGCACAGCCGAAGTTGACGATGCAATTCGTTGGAGTTTTCGCAGGATTTGCGCTGTTGCTGGCGGCGATTGGAATTTATGGAGTGATGGCGTACGCCGTGACCGCACGCAGGCAAGAGATTGGAATTCGCGAGGCTCTTGGGGCGCGGCCCGGCGACATTTTGCGGCTTGTGGTGGGGCAGGGAATGCGGATGGCGCTTGTCGGAGTCGCGCTCGGAGTTGGAGTCTCGCTCGCGCTCACGCGATTGCTAGCGAGCCTGCTCTTCGGGGTGAAGGCCACCGATCCCCTCGTGTTCGGCGCGGCCGCGCTGGTTCTCGCTGTGGCTGCTTTCATCGCCTGCTACATTCCCGCACGCCGTGCCACGCGTGTCGATCCCATCGTGGTCCTCAGATGTGAGTGAGGTTTCCCCGCGAAAGGGATTGCCCGCGAACGTCGTTCGCGGGCAAGTATACAAGTCCAAGTTTAGAGGATTTCTAGACGCGATCGTTTGCTGGGCGCAGCCGCAGAGTCAGCATTAAAAAGATGGCGATGAGCAGGCTGGCGATGACGTAGAGAAAGCCGGGAGTGAAGGAGTGTGTCTTGTCGAGAAAGTAGCCGATCACGGAAGGAGTGACGAGGCTTCCGAGATTGCCGATGGAATTAATCAGGCCAATGGACGCCGCCGCGGCCGATTCGCCGAGGAAAGCCGAAGGCACCGGCCAGAAGGAGGGAAGAAAGGCGTTGGCGCTGGACGCGACGATAAGGCACGCAAACGCAAACCAAAAATGCGAACCGGAGAGGATTGTTAAGGAGAAGGCGATGACGCCGAGGATGAGCGGAATGACAGTGTGCCAACGGCGCTCGTTGGTGCGGTCGGAGTGCCAGCCGTTGAAAAGCATAGCGAAGAGGACGGCGACGTAGGGAATGATCGACAACATTGTTACGGCAAGATTGGACATGCCGGACGTGCGTTTCAAAAATGTGGGAAGCCAGATACTCAGGGAATAGATACTGCTCACGGCGAAAAAATAGATGAGTGTTAATTGAATGACCGTTGGTTGCAGCAAGGCTTCCCAGATTTTGTAGGTGCGCACAGCTTTTTTGGCCAGCGCTTCTTGTTCGAGTTCGGAGGTGATCCACTGCTGCTCTTCCTGGGAGAGCCAGCGGGCTTCGCGCGGCCAATCAGTGAGGTAAAACAAAGTGATAAAGCCAAAGACAATGGCAGGAATTCCTTCGACGATGAAGAGCCAGCGCCAACCCTGGATGGCGAGCCAGTGGACGCCGAGGAGCCAGCCTCCGAGCGGGGAGCCGATGATGTTGGCGACGGGGATGGCGATCATAAATATCGCGCAGGCCTTGGCGCGGTCTTCGGAGCGGAACCAGTGCGTGAGATAGACGAGGATGCCGGGGAAGAATCCGGCTTCGGCGACGCCGAGGAGGATTCGAACGGTGTAGAAATGCATAGGCGTTCGAATGAAGGCCATCAGGACGGTGATGAGTCCCCAGGTGACCATGATGCGTGAAAACCACTTGCGGGCGCTCCAGCGCTCGACGATGAGGCAGCCGGGGATTTCGAACAGCAGATAACCGAGGAAGAATATTCCCGAGCCAAAGCCGAAGACGCGGTCGCTGAAATTGAGGTCGTGCGTCATTTCGAGAGCGGCGTAGCTGACGTTGACGCGATCGAGGAAAGCGATGACGAAGAGAGTGAAGAGGAATGGCAGGAGGCGGCGCGCGATGCGGCGACGAGCGCTCAGGGGAGTCTCATTCGTGGAAGAATGCAAATCCATGCCGCTTGGGCTTCTAACATAACGACGCGCGGATTGCACGCGAGGGGGGAAGAATGGGGAAGAATGGCAGGGCCCTTCGAGATTCAGGATAAACAAGCCCCGCCCCTACAACGATCGCGACAGCAGATCGAGCGCGACGACGGTACTTATTGTTTTTCTTCGGCACCAGGCATTACGTTTTTCAGCGGTTGCGTGCGCTTGGGTTCGAGTTCGGGATGGGGAAGCGGTTTGCGTGGGAGCATCTGGTCGCGCATGGCGGCGTTGTAGACGAAAGTGGCTTCGACGAGTGCGGCTTGGGCAAGGTCTTCGGCTTGCAGGCGTTCGTAGGTATCCATGTTCGAATGATGGGTGCGCGAGCCGTAGTCGAGCGGGTCCTGGATGAATTGGAATCCGGGGAGACCGACGGCATCAAAGGCTTCGTGGTCAGTGCCACCTGTATCGCGCATCGTCAGTGTGGTGACTCCGAGATCTTTCAGCGGCTCGATCCACTGCTGAAAGATTGAGGCGATTGCCGCGTTGCCCTGAAGGTAGATGCCGCGAATTTTTCCACTGCCGTTGTCCACATTGAAGTAGGCAGAGAGTTTCTGATGCTCGGGCTTGAGCTGGATCGGGCCGGAAGCGTCGCGGTCGAACTCGGTGATGGAAAGTTGGTCGGGCGCGTTCGAACGCGGGACGAAACCGAAGTGCTGCTTTACATAGCCATAGGAGCCAAACTCGCCTTCTTCTTCCCCGGTCCAGAGGCCGACGCGAATCGTGCGCCGGGGCTTCACTTGCAGCGAGTTCAAAATACGCATGACTTCCATGGCCACGACGCTGCCGGCGCCGTTATCCGTTGCCCCGGTGGCTGACGCCCAGGAATCGAGATGGCCGCCGACCATGACGACTTCGTCTTTCAACTTCGGGTCTGTGCCGGGAATCTCGGCGATGGTGTCGAAGCCGCGTTCGTGGTCGCCAGTGAATTTCGTATCGATATTGAGTTCGATGCTAACAGGAACGCCCGCTTTCAGGAGGCGGTAAACGCGGCCGTAGTTTTCGATGGCGGTGACGGCGACGGGCAAGGCGTTTGCGTGTTCACGCTGATAGATGAGCCAGCCGAAGCCAGCGCCGGTGTCGTCGAAGATGGTGCCGCCAGAGCCGCCGCCGTTTCTGCCGTCGCGGCTGGGGGTGATCACGGCGACGGTTTTTTCGTCGGCGAGAAAGTGGCCGACTTTTTCGCGGAAGGCCAGCGTTTTGAGGAAAGCCCCGAAAGAAAAGTTATTGACGAGACTGGTGGGATACTCCTGAGTGCGCTTTAAGTCGACGTCCTCGTTGCGCGTGAAAAGCGGCTTGTCAACGGGCTTCACTTCGCGCATATCGCCGAAGAAGACGATTTTTCCTGCAAGTTTGCCTTTGTATCTGTCAAAGTCGGCTTCGGTCTTGATTTCGACCCAAGCAGCGGGAGCCGTGACCGGGCCTTTTGTGGCAGGCGACCAGGGAGCGGCTTGCGCGATGAAGACGGCAGTGTCGGGAGAAGTCATCCGTACCCAGGTGTTGAGTTGCTGCCAGCCCATGCCGAATTCGCCCCAGTCCTCCAGATGTGCGTACGCGCAGCCCATGGCCGTGAACTGATCGCGGGTCCATTCGTTGGCACGCTTCAAATTTGGCGAGCCGGTCAAGCGTGGGCCGATTCCGTCCATGAGGCCTGAGGCGTACTCCATGATGTGCGAGTGCGCGAGTGCTTCCTCGCGAATGCTTTGGTACATGGCAAGATCGAGAGATTCTTTTTCGGGCTGAGGCATTTCGTAGGAGGGCCGAGGCGGTTCTTTCGAGGCGGATTCCTTCTTGTCTTTGTCCGCGGCAAATAGGGAAAACGCGAATCCTGCGATAAGAATCGCTGTTGGAGCGAAAACTCTCAGTGAACGCATGAAGGCTTCCTTTTATTGAAGTCGAGCTTGAGGAGCATAGCAAAGGCGCCAAGGATTACCAAGAATCGCAGGCAGCATGAGTTTGCGGAGGAAAAGGCTCAGGGCCGGGCGAATTCGATTGGTGCTGGAAGGTTGAGGCACGATTCCGGCGCCCCGGCCGGAGTTGTCCCGCGTCGTGCTAGGATCATCGGCGCTAATTCTTCAGTCCGAGGAGGTCATCGTGCGCCACCTTTTGATACTGCTCGCTGCAATCGTTGGCACTGGAACGAGTCTGTTCGCTCAGAAGCCGGGGTGGCCGCCCGGGCCGGGGCACACGACATTGGATGTGTGGCCGCACGGAGCACCAGGCGCGCCGGATAATCCGCCGCCTGAGGCGGACACGACGACGCCAAAGGAAAATCTGATCGCAGGCAAGCCGCTGATTCGTCTTGGCAATGTCTCGATACCGACGCTGACTCTTTATTCCCCGGCTGCCAAGAACACAGGTGCAGCCGTTGTTGTTTTTCCCGGAGGCGGCTATCGCATCCTGGCGATTGATCTCGAAGGCACCGAAGTTTGCGACTGGCTCAACACCGCGGGGATCACTTGCATTTTGCTCAAGTACCGCGTGCCGGACACCGGGCCGTATCCCAAATCCGCGGCAGCGCTTCAGGACGCGCAACGCGCCGTCGGGATTGTGCGCTCCCATGCAGCGGAGTGGCACATCGATCCGAAGCGCATTGGCGTGCTCGGCTTTTCTGCGGGTGCGCACCTCGCGGCTGCGCTGAGCACTCATTTTGATAAACGGCTATACGATGCGGTCGATGTGGCCGATCAGGCCAGTTGCCGGCCGGATTTTGCGGTGATTGTGTATCCGGGCTACCTGGCTCTCGCGGAAGCGAACTTTGCGGCGAACGCAGGAATTCACCCGACCGAGCAGACTCCGCCATCGTTTATCGTCCAAGCGGAAGATGATCCGGTGCACGTGGAAAATGCCACCGTCTATTTCCTCGCGCTGAAGAATGCCAAAGTGCTGGCGGAGTTGCATATCTATGCGCAGGGCGGGCATGGGTATGGGCTACGCCGGACGGAGCTTCCGGTGACGAGCTGGCCTCAGTTGGTGGAGACGTGGCTGCGGACGATTCAGATCCTGCCGGCCGCGGCGCATTGAGTGCTCGCCGTCTTGGGCAATGCGCGGCGCGTCCATGCAAACGAACAATATTAGAAGAAGGCGGCGCCGCCATCCACGTTGATGGATTGGCCCGTGATGGCGGAAGAATGTGCCGAACAGAGAAAGAGCGCGGCGCGCGCGACTTCGTCGGCGGTTTGGCCGCGTCCTTGCAAAATTGTATTTAGGAAACCGGCGAGTTGGTCTTCGGGGCTGACGCCGAGTTTCGTGGCGAGTGTCGCGCCAAGTTCCTTGGACATACGCGTTTCGGTAACGGGGCCGGGGCAGATAGCGTTGACGCGGACGCCTTTGCGCGCGGCTTCGGCGGCAGTGATGCGCGTGAGGCCGAGCATGCCCGCTTTTGCGGCGGCGTAGGCGGATCCCCAGGGAAACGCGGCTTTCGCGGAGAGACTCGAGATATTGAGAATGACGCCTGAACGGCGCGCGTACATTTCCGGGAGGACCAATTTGCTGAGCAGGAATGCGGCGCGCAGATGCACGGCGATGACCTTGTCGAACTCCGCGAGCGGATAGTCTTCTACAGGCACCACAGGGCCATAGTGGCCGGCGTTGTTGACGAGGATATCGATTTTTCCAAATTTTGCGTGGGCTTCGGCCACGATGCGCGTGCAGTCCGCTTCGCGAGCGAGGTCGCCGAGGGAATAATGTGCGCGCCCACCCCGGTTGGTGATTTCCGCTGTGGTGGCTGTGAGTTCAGCCTCTGTGCGCGCCGTGAGGAAGTCGGCGGCGCCCTCGGCGGCAAAAAGTTGAGCGATGGCGCGGCCGATGCCGCGGCCCGAACCTGTGATTAGGGCAACTTGGTTTTGGAGAAGCATAGGAAGAAGAGGATAGAGTCAGCGCTGTGTTGAGGCAAGCGAGTAAGAAACCGTATCGCTCTGGGCAGCGCGTTCAACAGACCAGAATGTACCGAAGGTGTAGATATTGCCCGCATCAAACTCTGGCCAAGAACTGTACTTCCGTTCAGGTGCAATTCCCTCCGCCTGCGACTAAGCTAAACCCAAGAGAGTGTGTTCTGCTGCGGAATCCGGAATCGTCCGATCCGCATCGCCAGAGAGAGCGGCCCCAACCCAGCCGAGCCGCTGATTTTGACGTGGGGGTACAAACTGTGCGCCGACCAATTCTCCTAATGCAAGCCAGTCTGATTGTTGGCACGATCGCGTTTGCCGGCTGCACAGGACTGGTGTCTCAGAGCGGCGGGACGAAGCCGGTGGCTCCAACTATCGCAGCGCAGCCTGCAAGTCAAATTGTGACGGTAGGCCAACCAGCGACCTTTAGCGTGGCGGCTACCGGGACAGCGCCGCTCAATTATCAGTGGCAAAAAAATAGCGCAAACATCAGCGGAGCGACTACAGCAAGCTATACGACTCCGGCGACACTCGCGGGCGACAATGGGTCGAAATTCAACGTGGTGGTGAGCAATGCGGCGGGAAGTATCGCGAGCACGATGGCAACGTTGACGGTCAACGCCGCAGCGGTAGCGCCGACGATTACAACGGAGCCGGTGAATCAGACCGTGACCGTTGGACAAACAGCGACGTTTAGCGTGGCGGCTACGGGAACCGCGCCGCTCAATTATCAGTGGCAAAAAAATAGCGCGAACATCAGCGGAGCGACGGCGGCAAGCTACACGACTCCAGCAACGACTTCTGAGGATAACGCGGCGACGTTTGATGTGATCGTGAGCAACTCGGCTGGCAATAAGACGAGCACTACAGCAACTCTGACCGTGGATGCGACTCCCGTGGCGCCGACGATTACGGCGCAGCCGGCGAATCAGACCGTGACCGTCGGACAAACGGCCACATTCAGCGTGACGGCGACAGGAACCGCGCCATTGAGCTATCAGTGGCAGAAAAACAGCCGCGATATCAGCGGCGCTACGGCTGCAAGTTACACAACCCCCGCGACGGTCTCAGCGGACAGCGGCGCGAAGTTCGATGTCATCGTGAGCAACACCGCAGGAAGCCAGACCAGTACAATGGCCACCTTGACCTTGAACGCGCTAGCGGTGTCGACGATCGATGTCGTCACCTATCACTACGACAATTTGCGCACCGGGCAGAACCTGAACGAGACGATTCTTACGCCGGCCAATGTGAACTCGACGAAATTCGGCTTGCTCGGCGCGTTCACTGTAGACGGACGCGTGGATGCTCAGCCCTTATACCTGTCGGCCGTGGCGATGCCCAGCGTCGGGACAAAAAATGTGTTGTACGTGGCTACGGAGCACGGCAGCGTCTACGCGTTTGACGCAGACTCCGTTAACGGAAACACCAGCGCGTTTTTGTGGAAGGCCTCAGTGCTCCGCAGTGGCGAAACGTCCAGCGACGATCGCGGGTGCGGGCAGGTCACTCCGGAAATTGGCGTGACAGCAACACCCGTGATCGACCGTACGCGCGGTGCGCACGGAGCAATCTACGTCGTGGCAATGTCGAAAGATGCGAACGGCAATTATTTCCATCGCCTGCATGCACTGGATTTGACTACCGGCGCAGAACTTTTCGGCGGGCCAACGCTTGTGCAAGCCACTTATCCCGGCACGGGCGACAACAGCAGCAACGGAAACGTGATCTTTGACGCCAAACAATATAAGGAACGCCCCGGCCTCTTGCAGATTGGCGGAACCATTTACACCACGTGGTCCTCGCACTGCGATGCGCAGCCGTACACTTCCTGGGTGATGTCCTATGACGCCAACACCCTGTCGCAAACGAGCGTGCTGAATCTCGTGCCCAACGGCAGCGAAGGCGGCATCTGGATGGCGGGCACCGCGCCCGGCGCGGACGCCTCTGGAAATATTTATTTCATGGTGGGGAACGGCGACTTCGGCACGACGCTCAATGCCAGCGGCTTTCCGGCCAATTCGAACTGCGGACAGTGCTATGTGCGCCTCTCGTCCAGCGCGCCGATGAAGCTGCTCGATTACTTCACGCCGTCCAACACCGTTTCGGAATCAAATGCCGACACGGATTTCGGCTCGGGCGGGCCGCTCCTTCTGCCAGATCTCGTGGACGCAAATGGCAACACGCGCCATCTTGCCGTCGGCTCGGGCAAAGACGCCATCATCTACGTGGTCGATCGCGACAACATGGGTAAGTTCAACAGCACCACGGACAATATCTATCAGCAGATCAGCGGGCAGATCGGCGGCGTCTGGTCAAAGCCGAGCTATTTCAATAACATGGTCTACTATGGCGCGGTTGGCGACCAACTCAAGTCCTTCCCCATCACGAATGCAAAGCTTTCCGCAACGCCAGCGACGCAAAGCTCCAATAGCTTCGCCTATCCTGGAACGACGCCAAGCATCTCGGCGAATGGCGCATCCAATGGGATTGTCTGGGCTGTCGAGAACGGCTCGACCGGGGTGCTTCACGCCTACAACGCAACGAATTTGACCAGCGAATTGTATAACTCGAACCAGGCGGCGAATAGCCGCGATCATTTCAGCGACAACAAATTCGTCACGCCCATGGTGGCAAACGGCAAGGTCTACGTCGGCACGCCGAATAGCGTTGTGGTTTTCGGCTTGCTGCCCTGAGCGAGTCTTCCAACGACGGTCCTATTTCGTTGGACGCTCTTGCTTGCGGATGTAGATGATTTTTTCCACCGTCGCACAGACCGTTCCCGCGGAATCCTTTAGCTCGATCAAATACGAGCGGTCAACGGAGCGCTGTGTTTCGAGCGCCGCGCGAATCGCCGCCAACTCTTCATTCGGCACCGCAAAGCTTGCGAACAATGTCTCACGCCCGGGCTTCTTGAACTGAATTGTCGCTGCCTTGTCCCACACCACGAACTCTTTTCCCAAGCGATGAATCAGCATGAGCATATAAATGGGGTCCACCGCGGAGTAAATGCTTCCCCCAAAAATAGTCCCTACATAGTTGCGCGTGCGCCAGGACAGAGGCAGCTCGAGACGAATTTCGCTCCAGTCCTCAGCGATGAAGGCCAGCCGCCCGCCGGTTCCGCGATAGCACGCGGAAATATAGAAAGGCCAGCAGCGCAGCTTGTTGGAGACAAGCGAAGAGAGACCCATGTTCAAATGTAGATTTTAGCGTATTCAGAGACGCGACGCAGCCAACTGAAATACCCGGGGAACGAGTGGCATCAAGTCCCTCTTCCAACAAGATGTCCTTCTCAGGTTTTCGGCACCTAACACAAAGTAAGAGCTATTTGCCCGGTTGGAGTTTCTCCAGCAAGGCTTGCACTAGCGAATTGACATCTTTCTGACGGAAGGTTGTGAACCCGTTTATCACAGGCTTCTCTCCGACGGACCGAAACGCCATCGTTTTCGTGGGCGCCTGCAAGAAATCAAACACAATGGTCCCCGCTCGGAATTGGATGTTTTGGTACCCCAGAGACGGCGGGCCCCAGCCCCACGATTGCCAGCAGCCATACGGCCCGCACACGACTCCCGGATATCCACCCGGATAGCCAGCCGGCACGGTCGACTTCTGGTCTTTCAAGGCGACATGAAAATCGACTAGAAACGCGGCCGCCTGCGGGTCCTTCACTTCCTTGAAGCCTTTTCCGGCCAGGGACTTGGCGATCGCTGCCCGAAATTGTCCGCGTAGGACTTCACTCGACGCTTCCTCCTCGGGCACCCGCTTGGCATTCTCCGAGGGTTCGTCTCGCGAGATGACACGCCTGGCGTCGCGTGGTGCCGGTTCCGCCTCTACTGGCCGCCAAGCCCACGTGGCGTGCTTATGGATTGGAACCTGCGGATTGCGCTCGGCCGTGACGTGCTCGTCGCAGCCTGCAACGAAGATCAAGGAAAGTAAGGCAGCAGCGGTCAAGAGCCGCCTGGTTGTGCTAAAGGAACGCAAACACCTCATCTGACGAGCCTCCAAAGGCATACTTTTCATCTCTCTCATTCAACCCGACATTCATTGGATAGTTGCGGCGGGGAAAAGGGTTGCGCTGCGACGGCTTTCTTCGCCAAATCGTCAATCCTTCAAGCCCCCGGGACTCCCCAATCCTTCGGCGGAAACGTCACCGGCCAGAACTTCGGCGCAGGCCGGTCAAATTCGAAGGCCACCGCGAAATAGTCCGGGCTAGGCTGATCGATACGCACTACCCGGCAGCTTTCTTTCTGCCCGGTTTGAGGATTTACCAGCGAGAACGGCTGGCCTTGCAGAAGCTCTAATCTCAATTTCAGAAGGCCGCCATGCGCGTTGACCACCAGCGTGTGTGTCGTTTCCTGGACCGGAACGCGTTCCGGCGTCTCCGTCACCACTTTGACGGGGATTTGCAGCATCACACGTTCGCTGCGGCGCCTGTTGACATCGGAAGGGGGCACAATTCTCTCCGTTAAGTGGCCGCTTATGCTGCGCGTCCCTGAGACCAAACCAAGCTAGGGGCCGGTGGTTCTCAAGGAGACCTGTGTTGCCGCAGCGTGGCCGGGAGTGGCGCACTGAGGATGATCGGTTTAGCCGGTCGATCCCTGTTTATTAGTCTACCTTACGCGCGAACTTCCATCACCTGACGGAATCGCGCGTGGCGTGCAATGGTTAACCTGTTCGCATCTTGGGCGCAGCTCGGAAGCGGACAAAGTTGCATGGGCGGTGCTTGCTCCCGGATTCAGGCGACCATCAAGCTTTGCAGGCGGGCCTTCACGGCGGGCCACTCCGAATCGAGAATGCTGAAGTAAACCGTGTGGCGAATGCGCCCGCTGGCCGTAATCATGTGATTGCGGAAGGTGCCTTCCTCCTTCGCGCCGATACGCAGGATGGCGTTGCGCGATTTTTCGTTGAGCGAATCGGTTTTTAGTTCCACTCGAATGCATCCGAGCGTTTCAAAGGCGTGCCGCAACAAAAGGTACTTTGTTTCGGTGTTTACGCCCGTCCGCTGCCATTCCGGCGCCACCCACGTCCAACCAATCTCCACGCGATGATGCGTGCGGTCGATGTTGCCGTAGCGCGTGCAGCCAATGGCGCGCCCGCTCGATTTTTCGATCTGCGCAAAGGGTAGCGAAACGCCACGAGCCTGTTCCTCGAGAGCCGTGGCGATGTATGCGGACATTTCTTCCGCTGTCCGTACGGGAGTGGGAATCCAGCGCCAGAGTTCTTCCGCAAGGCCGACCGCGGAGAGACCGGCGTGATGCGCTTGCGACAGCGGCTCCAGGCGCACCTGCCGGCCTTCCACCGTCACCGGCGAGACGATCATTTCTGTGCTCATGTCTGATTTATCTTACAGCCGCGAGGAACAGCTCCGGGAGCTCCAAATTTGCAAGAATAGGTGGATTCTCTCTCCGCGGAACTTGGTCTCTCGCACGACACAAAGAGCGTAGCCACGCCCGCAAACCAATTCCTCAAGGAAGGCATCTTATTCTTATGCTGCAGTTGCGGGAACTTTAAGCTTCCGGCGAGTGAACTAGTCATTGGAGAACCCTATCCAGCCGTTACTGAGTTCGAGACCAGCATGAACAATTTTTCTGCTCCTTATAAGACGCACCTATCGCGGTGTCTCCTCCGCCCAACCTTTTTGGCCGCGCTTCTGTCCTTGACGCTTGCCGCGCCGGATTTCCGCGCGCAGCAACCGCCTCCTCCAGCTCAGCCAGCGGCCCAACAGCCGCAAACGCAGCAAGGTCAATCGCAGCCAGAGCTCAAGCGGCCACAGGAAGGCCAGCCAAAGATAGCCGTCGAAGTCAAAACCGTCAGCGTCCTGGCCACCGTTCGCGACAAACACGGAAAGATCATCTCGAATCTCACCAAAGAAGATTTTCAGTTGGAGGAAGACGGCCGCCCGCAGGCCATCAATTACTTTGCGCACGAAACCGATATACCTTTGCGCTTGGGCCTGTTGATCGATACCAGCCTGAGCCAGCGGCGCGTTCTCGATCAGGAGCGCACCGCCAGCTACAGCTTCCTCGATCATCTGCTCCGCGAAGACAAGGACGCGGCGTTCGTGATTCATTTCGACCGGGAAGTCGAGCTTCTGGAGGATTTCACTCCCTCGCGCCCCAAGCTCCAGGCCGCGCTGCAAAAACTATCGACTCCGCAATTCGACAGCGGCGGTAGCACCAGCGGCGGTGGAAACGGAAACGGCGGCGGAGGCGGTGGAAGTCGCGGTCGAGGCTCACACGGTGCTGGAACGCTGCTCTACGACGCGATCTTTCTGGCTTCTGACGAACTAATGAGCAAGCAGCAAGGCCGCAAAGCGCTCATCATTCTTTCCGACGGCGTGGACCACGGCAGCAAAGAAACCATGGCCGAAGCGATTGCCACTGCGCAACGCTCCGACACCATCATCTACTCGATCTTGTTCGCCGACGAAGAAGAAGGTGGCCGCCCCGGTGGTTTCAGCATGGGTGGCCCCGGAATGCACGGCGGCGGGATGGGCGGTGGCCGCGGTCGCGGCGGCTATCCTCCTCGGGAGGAACGCACCGACGGCAAGAAAATCCTCGAACAAATTTCAAACGAGACCGGCGGACGCCTCTTCAAAGTCTCCAAAAAAGAAACGCTCGACAAAATCTACGCCGAAATCGACGAAGACCTCCGCAACCAGTACAGCCTCGCCTACACCCCCGACAAAGGCAACACCGTCGGCTACCACAAAATCCATCTAGCCGTCCCCAAACAAAAAGATCTCGAAGTCCGCGCCCGCGACGGCTACTACTTCGGCCAGTAGCGCTCAATCTAGCCTTCTATTTCGGCAGCTCGACGCTAGTTTCCGGTAACACCGTAGACGTAGCTCTACACTGTGCGACTAGGTGAAGTCAGTCGATTACGGACGCAGTGGTGGGGTGCCTTTTAATAGTTTTTCTGCTCGCCAGCAGTCTCTTCCTGCTTCTCTTCAGCCTTTTGCCAACTGGAATTGGGGTTGTATTCCTTCATGGATTTGGCGAGCACTTCGGTCTTCTTGCCGAGATCCTTCTGATACACTTCTCCGTCCTCGTTAACGATGAATGTCATCACCCCGGACGACCCGTATTCCGCCGGATACGCCAGGAAAGCAAAACCCTCGGTCATCTTGCCGCCCGCGACGTAGTTTTTCGCGCCACCTGGGCCATTTTTCCCCTGACTCGTTAGAATGCGGAAAAAATAGCCGCGAAAGGGAGCCGGAGCGCCCTCTCGGCTTTTGCCATGGCCATCAACCACGGCCGACGCCAATAGCGGCCCGATCGGACTCTGAGGTTCGCCATCAGCGGTTTTCCAATAAAGGCCATTGTGCTGACCTTCATCACTATATATTTTCTGGGTGTACTCGTCGTGCTGCGCGGAGTGATATTCCTTTTCCGCCGCCACAAATTCCTGGCAAACACGAATGGTCGACATCTCATTCTCGCCAATTCGCCTGAACAGAATTTCCTGCTTCCCCGCGTCGGTGTCGAAGTACCATGCATCGCCTGCTTTCACGAGCGGTATGGGTGTGGGCCAATTCTCCGCTCCGATATACAGCGTAGTGGTTGTGTTTGGCTCATCCACCAGACGGTGCATTTGCTGATATCTCCGTACGAAATTAGCGCGGTTCTCAGCGTCTTCGGCTTCGTCTCCCGACGAGACGATTTGCTTTCCGTCTCGTCCGAGGATCTCGATTAGCGTTTTTTCGTCGTTACTCTGCAGCGCCGTGACAAGTGCATTGCTCGCACCTTCCGCCGATGAGAATGTCTTCTGTCCACGCTGCTGCGCCGTGGCGCGCGAGGCAAAGCAGGACGTCAAGAGGATGGCAACCGCGGCCAACTTTGCGAGGTTGGCAAAGAGAGATTTGTCCGAGTTCAGCTGCGTCCGCAACATATTGTTTTTCTCCATTTATAAATTTTTGCGATCTACGAGGAACTCATCGAGAGTTCGATTACCGAGGCCTGCCCCCGCCGCCGTGAGGTGCTCCCCCGCCGTGAGTTCCGCCACCATGCGCTGCACCGGCGCTGGCGCTTCCGCGTGACGAATAAGTCCTTGCCTGTCCCCCACGGTCGTAGCCGCTGAACGCGCTGGATCGGGTCCCCCTCTGCGCGCGGGGTTGAGCGTATCCTCGAGCCGCCTGGCTATTCCCGTTGAACGGCCTTGTCGTTGCGCCCGGACGATTGTAGACTCCGCCGCGGCCGCCCCCTCCTCGGTAGTAATTGTTGCGGTTGTAAAACGTGGCGCTCCGGGAGTAGTACCTGTTGTGGTTATAGACGGCGTAGTGATTATGCCAATTAAATCCCCAATTAGACCAGCCCCACCCAAAACCGCCGTAGAAGCCGATTCCGAAGCCGACTCCGAACGAAAGATAAGGGCCGCCATACCAGATTCCAGGGTAGGGATACCATCCAGGCCATGGCCCGATGGGACCTCCGTATACCAGCCACGGATTGTAGGCGGGGACGTAAACGACATCGGGGTTGGCCGGCTGAATGACGACTGTTGAGTCTTGCGTTGTTACGGTTTGCTGGGGTGTGGTCTTGAGGTTGCCCGATTGCTGGGCTCGCTGGCGCATTACCTGTACGGCATCCATTACATCCTGTTGCTGGTTGTAATAGGCATCGCCTAGTGAGGACGTCCAGGTTAGGTTCTTGTCCATATTTCCAAGCACGGATGGAAATGCAGCAAGCGCCTTGACGCTGGGGTCCCAAGGTTGTTGGTCCACAGCTTGACCCAGTGCTTCGTCCTTTAGATCGGGATGCGCTTGCACCCATCTGTCGGCCTCGACGATTTGCTCGGGAAACGTGGACGCCGCCAGAATCTGCGCCACCAGCGAATCCGGATACAGCGCAATCGGCGCTACCAACTGTTGTATCTGTTCAGGAGTCTGGGGCGCATGTTGCGGCCTCGGCGCGTCCTGCGCTTGGTCTTGACTTTGCAGCGGTGCTTGCCCGTCTTGATAGGCTGCGAGGTTCTGAGGCCCACTCGCGAACAACACGCTTAACGACAACCCGGACACCACAATCTGCTGAGCCAATCGAGCCCTTAAGAACGCTGCGGCACATCTAAAAATGTTCATGTTCTTGAACCTCCTCTGCACCTTCATTGCTTGAGGCCTCCGGTAGCCAAATGACCGCGCATTCTAGACTCCCGGCTCCTCGGTCTTTCCCGGATTTTTAGTATTGCGTCTTCTGTGCACTACCGTATCAGCGACGCATAGGCCAGAACAGCATACAATCTCCGATGCACTCTGACTTTAGGGATTTGTGCCAGCGCTCCAGCTTGCCGTTCGATTGCGGATAGCCGGGCGAGGTTCGCACGTGGGTCATCCCCGCGATGCGAATGAATTCCTTGAAATCCCTGGCAATAAACTGTGGTCCGTTGTCAGAGATGATCCGGGGTTTCGCTTCCGGATATTTCTCCCGCGCTCGTTGCAAAATGATTTCGATCTCCGCTTCGGTCATCGATTCCCGCAGATCCCAATGAACGATCGAACGGCTGTAGCCATCCAGAACGCTGCACAGATAATAGAAGGTGCCGCTCACGTTGATGTAGGAAACATCGATGTGCCAATGCTGGTGCGCATGCGGTGGTTGCTCGAAACCGCTCCCCTTGCGCGAAGGCTTGCCCTTCCATCGGGAGAGCAATCCGGCTTGTTGAAGCACGCGCCAAACGCTGGAGGGGCTAACGGCCACAACATCGGCGTCCAGCATCATGAACGTCAGTCGTCGATAGCCTTCCAAGGGATGTTCCCGGTGGAAGCCGATGATGGCTTGCTTCTCCCACGGTTGTAGCCAGAAATCACGGGGAACCCAACCGTTGTGCTCATTGACGCGCCCATAGCGCTCTCGCCAGTCGTAGAACTTGCTGGCTCGCACGCCCAGCCAGTGGATGAATCGTCCGGTGCCGATCTCCGTTTTTTCCGACCAGCACCGGACGAAATCCACCACCAGGTCCCGCACATCGTGCGGCACCCACACTTTGGTCAGAGCTCCCCAAGACTTTTTTTTAAGGCGATGTGCTCGGCCATCAATTCGGCCAGCACCTCGTCCTTGGTCTGGATCTTCTTCTCCAGGAACTCGATCCGTTGCTGTTCGGCTTGATGGTCCGGTCGGCTCTTGCCAGAGAAGGCCGCAGCGCCATTCTCGAAGAACTCTTTTTGCCAACGATAGAATACCGTTGGCTGCAGTCCCAGTTCATCACACAGATCGGAAACCGGCACTTTATCCAACAAGTGCCGCCTCAGGAAGGACACCTGCCTGGGACTGAAGTCGGTCGTTCTCATTGGGATAGCTTGCGACAGAAGCGGCCCGCAAGACTGCTCCATTTGGAACACTATATGCATACCCCAGGAAAGCCTGTCGATCCCACAGGAGAGGTGTTGTAACTGGGCTGTCAGCAGCAAAATGCACCCAATGTCTGATCTACGCGATCCTCAGTCTCCGCTTACCCGGCGAATCGAGAGTTATTCCCTTGTAGCGCCCGCTCAGCGAAGGTGGTTTAATTGCCTTCATCGAAGACGACACAGCGCAAAAGCCGGTAACACCATGAAGAAATATAAATTCAAGGCCAAGATTGAAGCGGGCGATGGCGGGGGAGCTTATGTGCTTTTTCCCTACGATACCGTGAAGGAATTCGGTACCAAAGGGAAGGTCCCTGTTAAGGCGACTTTCCGCGGTCTGCTTTATACGGGTTCACTCATGAGGTGTGGCCTTCCCCTTCACTCTCTTGGGATGCCTAAAGCCATACGCGAGCAAACTGGGAAAGCCCCGGGCGATACGATTGAAGTTGTTGTTTGGAAAGATGAACAGGTAAGAACCGTCGAAGTGCCTCCTCAATTTGAAAACTTGATGAAGAAAGAGGGCTTGCTTCCATTCTTCAAGGAACTGAGTTACACCCACCGCCAGGAGTACTGCCGCTGGATAACCGAAGCCAAGAAGGAAGAAACACGATGGAAGAGATTAGGGAAAGCCATTGAAATGCTCAAGAAGGGAGTACGCACCCCTGGGTAAGAACAAATTCACGCGAATTCTCGGGATTTGGCCCGGATTAGGGCGCACCCTCCAGCAAAGCAATTCCACCGTCCCGAGCACGGAGACTGTCATTCCGCCGCCATCGTCAGTCGCACCTTTGGCGGGCTACCGGCGGCAAGCGACGCCAATTCAGTTTTCGAAGCGTTGAACCGCACAATGCCACAATCCAAGCAGGTTACAAGCTTCGGGAATGCCCATACTCCGGGTTCGTCTATATTTGCGGGGCCGCCGACATGGATGACCATCTCCGCAGAGAATTCTGCCTCATTCTTTGACCCACACAATATGCAAGACATAATCCCTCCCAAGCTCTGTCCCTCTAACTCACTGCAAAAGATAAGATAGAAGTACCTGGGCAAGCTCAACATCGGCCATTTGCATTTCAACAGTCAGTCTGTCATCAGGCGGCATCGCCTCCAACTGTCAGTCCTTACAGGAGGATGCCCCACATTTAGTTGAAAGTTGAGAACAAGAAGCAGCGGCTCTCGCCCGAACTCGGATAGAGTTCGGGTTGCGAATCCCTTTTAAAGGAGAGAGCCGCCGTGAGAAAGAAATACCAGAGGAAAGACCGCAAGTCCAATCACAAGTTCGAGGTCATCGGTGGGCAAGAGTTGATGGTGCGAGTGCCGTTGCCGATAGCCGAGGTGTGGGCGGAGATGCAAGCGCAGGTAGAACAGCTGACCGGGCAAGCCGGGCTGCAGATCCTGCGAGCCATTCTGGAGAACGAAGTAACGCATCGGGTAGGGCCTCCGCATCGGCCGGTTCCCAGCGCCGGCTGTGTGCGCTGGGGGAAGCAACCGGGTTATGTGGTCTTTGCTGGACAGAAGATTCCGCTGGAACGACCGCGGGTCCGAACGCGGGAAGGCCAGGAAGTGGAACTGGAGAGCTACGGTCAGTTGCAGCAAGACGGAAAGCTACAACGAGCGGTGCGGGAGCGCATGGTGGCGGGGTTGTCTACCCGGAACTATCGGCGAGCGGTGGAGAGTGTTCTGGAAGGCTACGGGATCGAGAAAAGCAGTGTGAGCCGGCAGTTCGTGGCCGCCAGTAGCAACCAGTTGCGAGTGCTGTGCGAACGGCGGCTAGAAGATCTGAATCTGGTGGTGCTGATGATCGATGGCATTCACTTTGGCGGTCAGGTGCTGGTGGTGGCCCTGGGGATCGCGGAAAGCGGAGAAAAGCACGTTTTGGGAGTGTGGCAGGGAGCCACGGAAAACACCGCGGTGGTCAAAGGGCTGTTGGAAGATCTGGTGGACCGCGGACTGGATCGTCAGCGGCGGTATCTGGTGGTGATTGACGGATCGAAAGCGCTGCGCGCCGGTGTGGAACGTGTTTTCGGTGACCAAGTGGAAGTGCAGCGTTGCCAGATTCACAAGCGGCGGAATGTGCGGGAGTACCTGCCGGAGAACTGCCAGAAAGACTACGACCGGCGGATGCGCAATGCCTATGCGATGAACAACTACGAGGAAGCCAAAGAGGCGTTGCAGAAAATCTTCCGGCAATTGGAACGGATCAATCCGAGCGCTGCCCGGAGCTTGGAGGAAGGGCTGGAAGAAACGCTGACGGTGCATCGCTTGGGTGTAGGAGCGGTGTTGCGGCGGAAGCTGGCCACCACCAACCCGATCGAATCGTGCTTGTCGACGGTGCAGCGCGTGGCGCGCAACGTCAAGCGTTGGCGCGAAGGAGATCAACCGCTACGCTGGACAGCCGCAGGACTCTTGGAAGCAGAGAAGAAATTCCGACGCATCAAAGGCTATCAAGAAATCCTGTTGCTGAAGGAACGTTTGAATCCGTCTCGCATTCAGCAGAAGGAGGTCCGGACAGCAGAAGTTGCTTGAACTTGATTGTAGGTAGGCTTACAGTGCCGAACATCGAGAGTCACTGCAATCAACTAAAACTCGGACATCCTCCCTTACAGGCCTCTTACTCTCAATGTCTGGTTAAATGCGGTAACCAGAAAAGTGAGTCCTGGTACTAGAGTTACCGGTAAGCCGAACTCACCAGGGAGTGGAATTACTTGGGGGTTCCCGTAATCCACGAAAAGTAAATTGGGGGAAGGACGTTTCCGCTTCATGAGAAAATGATCACGGCGACTCGAAGCTCATACAACTTTTTCGCGTATCAAAAACGTCCCGTCTATCCCTGGTGCTCCTTTGGAGTTTTGCGCGCCGCCGATCACGTGCCCGGCGTCACGCCCGCGAATGAGTTACGGATACGCCCACAATTGCAAAAACACCTCCGCCCTCTCGATTCTTGCGGGTTACTCTAATTCGAAGAAAGACTCTTCAGCCATGGTTGTACCCGGCACAACCACACTGGCCCCCACCGTGCCGCCGTTCGCCCCAGCGTCCGCGGTCTGGCGCATCGGCATTCGCATCGGCTTTGTCCTCGCCTTCATCGCCGTTTATGCCATGATATTCTTCTTCGCGACGGCGCCTGCCACGCTCCACGACCGCGCCAATTCGCAGCTCCCCGGCGCTCCCCATTCGCTCCTCGTTCTCGAAGCCTCCTTCTTCCTGTTTCCGTTTCTAACCGCTTTCGTCCTCCTCTTTCAGGCGCGCCGACAAACACTGATGGCCACCGGCTCCGGCATTGCCGCCGGGCTTTTCGGTTTGTTTCTCCTGGTTTCCCCGTTCGTTCTCCTATCCACGTTTATGTTGCTCGGCCTCTCCGCCAACCAAATGACTGGGGATGCCGACCCGGGATTGTCGCGCGCCATGCTCGCGCTTTTCGCCCTCATTGCGATTAGCATTTGGATCGTTGTGTGCGCCTTCTTCAACGGCAAGAGTCGATGGGTCGCTTTCGTCATCGCCGCGTTCATCACCATGGTCTATCTCTCCGCAGGCTGGGGAAGAATGCGCACGTCCGAGTATCGCGTCGAGGAAAAGCAGCGGCGCGCCGCCGAAGCCACTAGCGTCGCCGCTTTGAAAACGAACTATGACGCCCACCGCGCCGTCGCGCTCCTCGCCGGCTGCCTCATCGAGTACCACGCCGCGCATCCTAGGCGCGGCTTTCCTGAGTTCCTCAGCGCACTGCCACCCGATCTCCACCTCCCCGGCGGAGCCGCTTGCGATACCACTCTCGTCAATCCCGGCGCGGTCTTGGACTACACACTCACCTACACGCCTCAGCAAGATCCCGACACCGGCAGCTTCACCGATTTTCGTTTGCTGGCCATGCCTCTCCACAAAGGCGGTATGCGCGTTGACCCCATCGCCGTCGACAGCCGAGGCAGAATCTTCGCCTATGCGGGTTGGTGGGTTACCACTCCGGAAACAGGTTTCGCGCCTTCGCTCACCGCCACTCCCGATGACCTGTGGACCTCCCAGGTGCGCACTCTCCGCAGCGAAGTTGACTACTTCACGAAAAACAACGGCGGCACGCCTCCCGCATCGCTATTGAGTCTAGGATGGCATCCCGATCCGGACGCCACCGGCGATTCGCATGTCCTGCACGTAGGCTCCTATGAACTGAAGTATCTCCCTGCCGCATCCGACCCCGCCCGCTTTTCGGTTTCCGCGGTCTGCCAAAGCTACGGCGACGCCTGCATCCGCAGCTTCTTCATCGATCCCGACGGCGAAATCCACCAAACCATCGAACCCCGCTCCGCCACCCTTACCGATCCCCTAATCCCCGACTGCGAGAAATACGCCCAAACCTGCCGCGACATCGACTGGCCCCAACCCCCAGGCTAAACCGCGCCTCCGTGAGAAAAAAGAATTGTCATTCCGAGCGCAGCGAGGACCCTCGCCTCACCTCTCAGCGCAACTCTGTTAACTTCGCGCCTCTGCCCTGAAGAGGATGTCCGAGTTTTAGTTGATTGCAGTGACTCTCGATGTTCGGCACTGTAAGCCTACCTACAATCAAGTTCAAGCAACTTCTGCTGTCCGGACCTCCTTCTGCTGAATGCGTGACGGATTCAAGCGTTCCTTCAGCAATAGGATTTCTTGATAGCCTTTGATGCGTCGGAATTTCTTCTCTGCTTCCAAGAGTCCTGCGGCTGTCCAGCGTAGCGGTTGATCTCCTTCGCGCCAACGCTTGACGTTGCGCGCCACCCGCTGCACCGTCGACAAGCACGATTCGATCGGGTTGGTGGTGGCCAGCTTCCGACGCAGCACCGCTCCTACACCCAAACGATGCACTGTCAGCGTTTCTTCCAGCCCTTCCTCCAAGCTCCGGGCAGCACTCGGATTGATCCGTTCCAATTGCCGGAAGATTTTCTGCAACGCCTCCTTGGCCTCTTCGTAGTTGTTCATCGCGTACGCATTGCGCATCCGCCGGTCGTAGTCTTTCTGGCAGTTCTCCGGCAGGTACTCCTTCACATTCCGCCGCTTGTGAATCTGGCAACGCTGCACTTCCACCTGGTCTCCGAAAACACGCTCCACACCGGCACGCAGCGCTTTCGATCCGTCCATCACCACCAGATACCGCCGCTGGTGATCCAGTCCGCGGTCCACCAGGTCTTCCAACAGTCCTTTGACCACCGCGGTGTTTTCCGTGGCTCCCTGCCACACTCCCAAAACGTGCTTTTCTCCGCTTTCCGCGATCCCCAGAGCCACCACCAGCACCTGGCCGCCGAAGTGAATGCCGTCGATCATCAGCACCACCAGATTCAGATCTTCCAGGCGCCGTTCGCACAGCACGCGCAACTGGTTGCTACTGGCGGCCACGAACTGCCGGCTTACACTGCTTTTCCCGATCCCGTAGCCTTCCAGAACACTCTCCACTGCTCGCCGATAGTTTCGTGTGGACAACCCGGCCACCATGCGTTCCCGCACCGCTCGTTGCAGTTTTCCGTCCTGCTGCAATTGACTGTAGCTTTCCAGTTCCACTTCCTGGCCCTCGCGGGTTCGTACCCGAGGTCGTTCCAGCGGGATTTTCTGTCCAGCAAAAACCACATAACCTGGCTGCTTTCCCCAGCGCACACAGCCCGCGGTGGGATTCGGCCGATGCGGAGGTCCCACCCGGTGAGTTACTTCGTTTTCCAGAATGGCGCGTAGGATCTGCAGACCGGCTTGCCCGGTCAGCTGTTCTACCTGCGCTTGCATCTCTGCCCACACCTCGGCTATCGGCAACGGCACTCGCACCATCAACTCTTGCCCACCGATGACCTCGAACTTGTGATTGGACTTGCCCTCTTTCCTCTGGTATTTCTTTCTCACGGCGGCTCTCTCCTTTAAAAGGGATTCGCAACCCGAACTCTATCCGAGTTCGGGTGAGAGCCGCTGCTTCTTGTTCTCAAGTTTCAACTAAATGTGGGGCATCCTCGCCCTGAAAATAGCCTTTGGCTCCACTGGTAAACAGCTCTTATCGGAAAAGTATGGAATCTGGCCCGATCCTCAACATCGCGTGACTCGACTTGTTTTGGGGCGAAGGAAGCTCGAAGAAACTTGTGGAATGGACAGGTGGTAAGAAAAATTTACGGCCCGAAATGCAATTATCTCTCGCCAGAAATCATGTTTCTTTGTGAGATTCATCATAAGCCTCAGATTTTTGGCCACTTAAATGGCTGCCAATTTGGCGTTTCATGAGCACAGCTTCCCTTCGTCCAGTCCACTTATCCCTTCTCGTCCCCGGGAAGCGGAGGCAGGGGCCTCCGATAGCAAGGCTTGGAGATCGCAGGCACGCCGGTCTCCAACAACTACACATGTCGCGCCGAGGGAAATCTCACGCAACCCTTGTCGCGTATTCGGATTTAATGGGGGACTCATGTGCCCGACCATCCTGCTTGTGGGCGTTGCATCTTCTGAAAGTGCGAACTGGAAATCATTCCTCCAGAATCAGTGTTATGAAGTGTTTACGGCGGACGACGGAGAAAAAGCGCTACGTCAGTGTCTACAGCTTCAGCCCGACTTGGTTCTTTTGCACGATTCGCTGCCGGACGTTGACGGCTTCGAACTTTGCCGCCGTTTGAAACAAAACCCTTTCAACGAACTCGTTCCTGTTGTGCTAGTAATGCCCTCTTCAGATCCCTCCGATATCTCCCGAGCGCGTACCGCAGGCGCTGCGGACTTCTGGGGAGCCTGCGCATCGCTCGCAGAAGGTATGAGCCGCATCCAATCGCTCTTGCGGCTTAAGAGCTATATCGACGAACAGGCGAAGTCGGTGGTGCTGTCCCTCGCCCGTAGCATCGAAGCAAAACACCCTTTAACTGAGGGCCATTCCGACCGGATGGCGGTTTATGCAATTCAACTCGGCGAGCGCCTTGGCCTTCAAGAAGACGAATTGCGAAATTTGCGAATCGCTTGTTTTCTTCACGACATAGGCAAGGTAGCGGTCCCGGATGACATACTTCTAAAGCCGGGGCCCCTCGACGCGAACGAAATGGAAGTTGTGAAACAGCATCCTGTCATCGGAGAGGAGATCTGTGCGCCGCTTAAATCCTTGCGTCATATTTTGCCGTTAATCCGGCACCATCATGAACGAATGGACGGCAGCGGATATCCCGACGGTCTCTGCGGAACTGAAATTCCTCTGATGGCGCGCATTTTGCAAATCGCAGATATCTACGACGCACTGATTACAGACCGCCCATATCGGATTGCGCTTTCGCGAGACGAGGCGTTGCAAATCCTTCAGTGTGAAGCCATGCGCGGCTGGCTTGATACGCTACTGGTGTCTGAATTCTCATGCATACTCCAATCCGATGATGACTACGTCGGAATAGGCAGGTCCATGCTGGCGTCTTATTTTGGCGGGTCGCACGCCCCAGGAATTACGGCTCTCTCCTAAACAATTGTTCAGCCGCGATGTAAAGGCTCTAACACGGAAGGAGAAGCGTTTGTTTTTTCGCACCAACCACGCACTCCGATCAAGGAAAATCCAAACCGTGCGGTCGAAGTTCCCTCTTGCGCAGAAGGTAAGTGTGTTTGCAAGTCTGGCCAAGAGAACCGCCTTAGCGTGGTTCGATAAGGGCCGAATGTTCAATGACATCTATCCCCCCGACGTGACTCTGCATTCTACGTCGTCAAGTCTTGACAAACGCAGTAATCGGAAACTGTCGCAATGCTAGGAAACCCGAGAGGATGCCCCACATTTAGTTGAAACTTGAGAACAAGAAGCAGCGGCTCTCACCCGAACTCGGATAGAGTTCGGGTTGCGAATCCCTTTTAAAGGAGAGAGCCGCCGTGAGAAAGAAATACCAGAGGAAAGAGGGCAAGTCCAATCACAAGTTCGAGGTCATCGGTGGGCAAGAGTTGATGGTGCGAGTGCCGTTGCCGATAGCCGAGGTGTGGGCAGAGATGCAAGCGCAGGTAGAACAGCTGACCGGGCAAGCCGGTCTGCAGATCCTACGCGCCATTCTGGAAAACGAAGTAACTCACCGGGTGGGACCTCCGCATCGGCCGAATCCCACCGCGGGCTGTGTGCGCTGGGGAAAGCAGCCAGGTTATGTGGTTTTTGCTGGACAGAAAATCCCGCTGGAACGACCTCGGGTACGAACCCGCGAGGGCCAGGAAGTGGAACTGGAAAGCTACAGTCAATTGCAGCAGGACGGAAAACTGCAACGAGCGGTGCGGGAACGCATGGTGGCCGGGTTGTCCACACGAAACTATCGGCGAGCAGTGGAGAGTGTTCTGGAAGGCTACGGGATCGGGAAAAGCAGTGTAAGCCGGCAGTTCGTGGCCGCCAGTAGCAACCAGTTGCGCGTGCTGTGCGAACGGCGCCTGGAAGATCTGAATCTGGTGGTGCTGATGATCGACGGCATTCACTTCGGCGGCCAGGTGCTGGTGGTGGCTCTGGGGATCGCGGAAAGCGGAGAAAAGCACGTTTTGGGAGTGTGGCAGGGAGCCACGGAAAACACCGCGGTGGTCAAAGGACTGTTGGAAGACCTGGTGGACCGCGGACTGGATCACCAGCGGCGGTATCTGGTGGTGATGGACGGATCGAAAGCGCTGCGTGCCGGTGTGGAGCGTGTTTTCGGAGACCAGGTGGAAGTGCAGCGTTGCCAGATTCACAAGCGGCGGAATGTGAAGGAGTACCTGCCGGAGAACTGCCAGAAAGACTACGACCGGCGGATGCGCAATGCGTACGCGATGAACAACTACGAAGAGGCCAAGGAGGCGTTGCAGAAAATCTTCCGGCAATTGGAACGGATCAATCCGAGTGCTGCCCGGAGCTTGGAGGAAGGGCTGGAAGAAACGCTGACAGTGCATCGTTTGGGTGTAGGAGCGGTGCTGCGTCGGAAGCTGGCCACCACCAACCCGATCGAATCGTGCTTGTCGACGGTGCAGCGGGTGGCGCGCAACGTCAAGCGTTGGCGCGAAGGAGATCAACCGCTACGCTGGACAGCCGCAGGACTCTTGGAAGCAGAGAAGAAATTCCGACGCATCAAAGGCTATCAAGAAATCCTATTGCTGAAGGAACGCTTGAATCCGTCACGCATTCAGCAGAAGGAGGTCCGGACAGCAGAAGTTGCTTGAACTTGATTGTAGGTAGGCTTACAGTGCCGAACATCGAGAGTCACTGCAATCAACTAAAACTCGGACATCCTCGGAAACCCGATGCGGCCAAGGCGCCCCGTAGGGTATGATAGAGTGTTCAGAAATTACTCACTTAGGATAACGATGCAGACTGCGACAAATGGGAAGGTTTTGCTGAGGGTACGGCCGCGGGGGTTCTGCGCGGGCGTGGTGCGCGCGGTGGATATCGTCGAGCTGGCGCTGGAAGCGTACGGCGCGCCGGTCTACGTCCATCACGAAATCGTGCATAACACTTACGTGGTGGAGCAGTTGCGCCGCCGCGGAGCTATTTTCGTCGAATCGATCGAGGACGTGCCGCACGGCGCGGTGCTGGTTTTCAGCGCCCACGGCGTGCCGCCAACCGTTCGCCAGGAAGCCAAGGACCGCGCGCTGAAAGTCATCGATGCGACCTGTCCCCTGGTCACCAAGGTCCATCTCGAAGCGCTGAAATTCGCGCGCGAAAAGCGCACCATCATTTTGATTGGCCACAAAGACCATCAGGAAATCGTCGGCACCTCTGGCGAAGCTCCCGACCGTACCATCGTGGTGGATTCCGTGGCCGCGGTGGACGCTCTCGAAGTTGCCGAGCCGGACAAACTCTCGTTCCTTACACAAACCACGCTCAGCCTCTACGACACGCAAGAAATCGTGGCGCGCCTCCGCCAAAAGTACCCGTTGATCAAAGGCCCCGCCAGCGACGACATTTGCTACGCCACGCAAAACCGCCAGGAAGCCGTCGAGCAAGTCGCCAAAGACGTCGATTTTCTTCTGGTGGTTGGCTCGCCAAACAGCTCGAACTCGAACCGCCTCGTGGAAGTCGCGAAGCGCAGCGGCGTGAAAGCCCAGCTCATCGATTCCGCGAAAGACATCGACGTGAACTGGCTCGAAGGCGTAAAGCGCGTGGGCTTGACCGCGGGCGCCTCCGCTCCCGAAGTGCTCGTCGAGCAGGTCAGCGAGCGGCTCGCCGAATTTGGATTTACGGATCAGCGCGACCTCGACTTGATCCGCGAGGACGTGCGCTTCACGCTGCCTCCGGAGCTGGCGACAATTGCGCCGGCCCCGCGTCGCTAAGAAGTAAGGGGTGGCGTTGAAGATTTGTAGTGCCCATTTGTAGCGTTCATTTTTAGTGCCATAGGTAAGCAGCATGTAGGGACGGGCCAACGGCCCATGCAGTTTGCAATCGGCCCAGCGCGGTAGGCGGGGACACACAAAACCAGGAGCGAACCTTGGCGGTCAAAATCGTCCGTCAGCCGAAGAAAATTGCCTTGATAGGTGCGCCGTCGAGTGCGGCCGCCTTTTTGGCTGGAAGCGAAAAAGCCCCCGCGGCGTTGCGCGCCGCCGGTCTAGTCGAACGGTTGCAAAGCGCCGGCTACGAAGTGATCGATCACGGCGATTGCGCGCCGCGGCTTTTCGCCGACGATGACGAGCACAAACGCGCCCGCAATTTGCCGGCGATCGTCGCCGGACTAAATGACCTGAAACTTCGCGCGGAACTCGCCGTCAAAAGCGGCGCTCTCGTCCTGGTCCTCGGCGGCGATTGTGCCCAAATCATCGGCCTTTTGGCAGGCGCGCGCCGCTACTACAAACACGTCAATCTTTTGTGGTTCGATCGCGACGCGGATTTGAACACGCCGGCGTCCACGCCTTCCGGACGCATCGACGGAATGGTCGTTGCCCACGTCATCGGCCGCGGCGCTCCAGAACTTGTCCGCTTTTTTGGCGAGTCCGCGCTTGTCCGTGAACCTGACGTCACTCTCTTCGGCCTCGAGCGGCTCGATCCTTCTGAGCAGGAATTTCTCAGCAAATCGCCGATGCGCCACATCGATGCGGCCGACATTCAAGCCAAAGGCGGAGCCGCCGCTGCGCTGAATGGACTGACGTACGTGCACGCCGACGCGCACGAATTTGTGCTGCACCTCGATACCGACGTCATCGCCGTCGACGAATTCTCCGCCGTCAACGTCCCCGGCACCGATGGCCTGCGTCTGGCCGAGGTGCGCTCCGCCCTCGCCGAATTTGCAAAACATAAGAATCTTCTCGGCCTGGTCGTGGCGCAATACAATCCGGACAAAGACGCTGACGGCAGCGGCGCAAAAACGCTCGTCGACCTGCTGGTGGAGGCTCTATCCGCGCGGCTGGAACCGGCAACGGCACCCACAACGGCATCCGCAGCAGAACCTGCAGCGGCACCCGCGGCAGAACCTGCTGCGACCGAGACTCCGGAAGTCTCGTCCTCGGAAACCTCCGCTTAAGATTTTTTGATCGGACACTAGATCCACGCCTACCTGCTTAATTCTGCGCAGCCGCGGCATCTTCGGCGCGTTTGCGGTGGTAGCGCGCAAGTCCCAACCAGCTTAAATTCAGGCCACAATTAAAAATGTAGTGCTCTGCTTCCGCGGGAGAGAGGCGCTTTGTAATCTCGGCGCTCGCGTCCGCGACGAATTTTTCCAGCGCCGCGTTCTGATCCGGCGTCGAACCTAGGATTTTTGCTGCGCGCGCGGCCCAGCGCTGCAAATTTCGCCGGTATTCGGCGATGTGCGCCGCTGGATTGTTCGAGTAGCCGAAATGCGTCAGAAAAAGGCGCGACGCAGCGCGCGCCGCGATGGCGTCCAGAGAAGCGCTCCAAATTTCGAGATCAATGTCCGGCGGCGGCGCCAGCGGAACCACAAACGGTTCGCCTTCGATATGGAATCCGGTCGTGTCCCCGACAAACGCCGTCCCATCCGACGCATCAAAATAAGAAACGTGATGCGACGCATGCCCCGGCGTGTACACCACTTCGATCTTGCGGCTGCCGAGCGCGAGAGTCTCTCCGCCCTTAAGCATTCGCAGATTTCCAAACGGCACAGGCAGCGTCTCTCCAAATAAATGCTGCAATTCGCCAGGCCAAAGCCGTTCCGCGCTCGCCAGCAGCTTCGACGGATCGGCCATATGAAGCATCCCCGCCTTGTGGACGTACACCTCGAGGTTGGGATTTTCTTTAATCAGCGCGCCTGTTGCTCCCGCATGATCCAAATGAATATGCGTAAGCAAAATGGCGTTCAAATCCGAAACACCAATGCCGCGCGAGTCAAACAGTTTTCGAAGTGTAGGAAGCGCCGAAGCCGGCCCGGGATCGATGATGGCGCGATGGCCATCCGATTCCAGCAATACGGCGCCAATCGACCGCGGTCGCCCCAGCCAGTTTGTGTCGAGTACCGTTGTGTTGAGCATCGAGCCAGTAGTGTAACGCGAGAACGAGCCGCCAGAGCGATGGACGATGGGCAGATGGAGAGCGCTGGACCCCACCCCCCGGGTATCCAGAGAGTCGTGAAGTAAGCGCATGAGGGCATTGGAGTTGCGGACGTCGCTGTGCGCACGCAGGAGCGGCGAGTGGGTAGTGACGAGTTGCTAAATCTTGGGGCCGCGACGGGGGGCCCTCCCCCAGTTTCTTGTAAGTGTTGCGTCTGAAGGATTTAAAGTGGCATGGAATGAACAGTTGCGGAAGTGTTGATTCTGCACGAGTTAGGAGAGTGCTGTGTTTATAAAGTGGTGATCCGGGCGGGACTGAAGATTTTGCGGGAATCTTAAGGACAACGCGGCGGAGGCGCATGGCTTGCGGGAGCACAGGCAGGAGCCGTGCCCCAATCGATCAAAACATTCTAACATATTGGTACTAGTTGTCAAGGATAAACTACAAATCGTTTGTTTGGCGTGAGTTGGCGGGCGAGGGAAAAAAGGATCGTGACAGATTCAAGAAAAGCAAAACCCGCAGGATTAAGTTCGAGACGGACGGAGCCGCTAAGGGCAGGCTACACAAGAGATAGGCCACACCGTAGAAGGCGCTGCCAGTCGCCAACACAGATTCGTTTCCTCAAGATTTTCCTACTGCAAGTTGAAAGTGACTGCGGTCAAGTGAGCAAGGCCTCCGGTACTGCCTTGCACTGTGATCCCGGTCGAGCCAGTCACCGCGATGTTGAGGCTGCCGTTGGTTTGGGAACTGAGCGTGTTAGCATCGCCGGAATATTGGGCGCTGAAGGTGTGAACGCCTACGGCCAGGCCACTAACTTGGGCTTGTGCGACTCCGGCGACAACCGGACTGCTGACAGAAAAGCCACCGCTACCGTCCACCTGGAAGGTGACAGTTCCTCCCGCTGTCTTGGAGGAGGTCACGTTGGCGGACAGATTTATGACGACACCCGAGACCGGATTGAACGGAACTTTTACGTTGGGAGTAGACAGAGTGATGGAAGTTGGCACAGGCCCACCACTTCCCCCACCTCCCCCGCCCCCACCTCCCGACGTTCCGCCGCCGCATCCATAGAAGCCAAGCACCGCGGTAAGGGCGCACGCGCTTCCCCATAGGATGACCGATCGATTGCGACGACGGCTGGCCGAAATCAAGAGAAGGATGAGTGAGCCAACGATTGCGCCTACCGGTAGCCATTTCAGGCGTGGCGGTGAGTACAGCAAGGGAACCTGAGGCGGAGCGAAGCTGGTTGTGTTGCTCGAGGAAGGTGCGAGAGTAGAAATGGTGAGGGTCGAGGTGTTGGCGGCGCCGTTGCTGAGATTGACTGGGGTCGGCGAAAAGCTGCAGGAGATGCCTACGGGCTGTGCTTGACCCAGCGAATTCAACGGAGGACACGTGAGCGCTACGGGACTAGAGATATTGCTGGCAGGCGTGACGGTGATCGTAGCCGTCGCCGAACTGCCCGCCGTAATGGACGAAGTGGGAAGGTTCGCGGAGAGGCTGAAGTCCGGGATATTGACCGCGACATTCACAGGATTGACGGTTCCGTTTGTAAAGTAGTTGCTGTCCCCAGCAAAGGTGGCGGTGAAAAAACCCGTAGATTGCGGCGTCACCGTGATGATGGCTTGCAGAGCAATGTTACCGGAAGGGTCCGTAATGGGAGTGTAGGAAACCGTGCCGGCCACAGGTGTGGGGCCGTATCCGTAGTAGAACGTCACGGCATCGGTGATTGCTGGCCCACCTTGAGCCACAGTTGAATCCACGATCGCAGTGAGGGTGATGTTCGAACCGTACTGTATGTTCGTGGAACTCGCCGTAATCATGACAGCGGTTCCGTAGAAGACCCGGGTGGTCATGGGAGCCGACGTAGAAGGCGCGTAATTAGCATCGCCGTTGAATTTCGCTGTGTATGTGTGAGTTCCGGCGGTCGTCTGATTTACGATGAGCGAGGGCTCGATCGAGGCGCCGTATGTTGCTCCCCCGCTGAAGCCCGTGCATCTAGGCGTACCGGGTACCGGCGTACTCCCGTCGAGAAAGGTCACGTTGCAGCTTTCTTTCGCCCCGCCGAAGTTCTGCGAAGTCACGATCGCACTGAGGCCAAAAGGTAGAACGATCTGGGGAGGCAAAGGAGGATTTCCGGGACCTACTGTTGTAGGCGCGGGCGTGATGGTGAGTGCGTAAGTGGCCGAACTGGGGCCAAAGCTGCTGTCCCCGCTGTAGCTGGCTACCAATTGATGACTGCCGCCCGACAGCTGGATCAGCTGATCTTCCGTAAATCCGTCGCTATTCAGAGCAAAGGTCCCGCCGTCGAGGGGCGCTGCAGCGCCGCCGTTCAGAGAGTCGGTCCAAGAGATCGTCCCGGTAGGACAGGCCGGAGAGTTGCAAAGGGAAGACAGTGTGGCCTTCGTGTTGCCTACGTCAACGCGCGCAATGTAAGGAGTAGCATAGACGAGCGAACTGGGAACGTTTGTAGTTTCGTTTCCGGTGGTCGGATTGAACGTGGGGATACTGATCAGGGTTTTGCTAGGTTCTGCGGAGATGCTGACGGCGATTCCCGGTGGAGGCGAATCGCTCGAACCGAATGTCCCATCGCCCTGATAATGCGCCGTCAAATCGTATTGCCCGCCGGGCAGAATGACGTTCGCGCCCGTTGCGGTTCCGTTCGCAAGGCTCAGTATATCGAATCCAAGCGAGGCACCTGGCGCACCAGCCATGGGATTGGGCGTTGCTAGCAGGGCCACTTGTCCTGTTGGAGTCCCCGTCGCTCCTTGTCCTGCCGCTACCGTGCTGCTCACGTTCAACGGCGTGCCGTGGGTGATCCCATTGATCGAAGTCACGGTTTGACCATTTGCGGTCGCGCTGAGCGTCGTCGCGGAGGGCGAGGAAGTGATGCTGGACCAATTCTTCACCAGATTGGCCACATTTACAGAACCTAGCCCCGTCGCGAGGTCGTACCCGGTGCTGACCGTGTAGGCCTCGGCGGCAGGGGTCGCTGCTGTCACCAGGACTCCATTCGTTTCACTGGCAATTTGCCTGCTGCAATTCGGCGAAGCCGCTGTGCAAGGCACGGAATTAGTCCCGGTGCTGTTGGCCAGCGCGCTATTTCCATGCGTGACGTCATAAAAGGTGCATGAGGTGGAAGCAGCTGCCGATGAATTGCAGTTGAGAGCCGGATTCGCGTTGGTTTGTTTTTTAAACAGAGGATACAAAACGTAATTGGCGTTTCCCTGTCGCGGAGCCGGATTTTGCGCGGTGGCTTGGCTCTGATTGACCAGTGCCATGATGCCCGCGAAGGCCGGTGCGGACGCGGAAGTTCCGCCCGCGCCCTGGAACGTCAAGCCCAGGTCGTTGAGATTGCACGAGGGCACATTGGTCGCGTCCTTCTGGCAGACGATGTAGAAGGTTCCATTAAAACCCGCGCTGGCAAACAGCGAAACGTCGGGAAGGTCCCGGTGGTTATCCGCTGGCACGCCAGTGCCGGATTGCCAGGAAGGTTTCGCATATAATGTGCTGGCACCTCCGCTACCGGCCACGATGTTCAGCGAACCATTGGGTGCCGAGGCACCGCACCCGCCAATTCCAAGCTGGGCACACGACTGGTTCCAGGGTATTTCCGGAATATAGCTGAGCGCGGACGATTGATTCGTCGAGTTGTTCGTCGTACTCCAGTACTGCGACCATGTATTGACTTCGTCGAAATCGGTTCCTCCCACCGCGACGTTGAAGGGCGTCGAGGCAAAACCACTGACTGCCAGTCCATGCGTCGCGGTTTGCGCCGTGTCAAAATTATCGCAGCCCGCCGAACCGCCGTCCCCAGCCGACAAGATCACCGTGATGCCTTGTGCCGCGGCCTGCTCCCAAAGCGAGTTATGAAATTGATTCAGCGTCCCAATTTGCTGTTCGCATGCGCCGAAGCTTTCGCTCATCACGGCGGCAAAGTTGTTCTCCACAATGTATAGGGCCGACAGTGCTATTCCAGCGGTTGTTTCGGTCGGTTCGGAGGTGACAAACTTTATTGTCGCGCCCGGGGCCACTGCGCTGGCCCATTGCACGTCCAGATCGGATTCGCCTTCGCTGCCGTTCACTCCGGGATCCGCTCCATTCATGATGATGTTGTTCGCCGCGGAAAAATTGGGCGCCATGCCGAACATGGTCTGGAAATCGGTTACATCGGTGGGGTCGATATCGGACTCGCCGACAATCGCGACGGTCTGTCCTGTTCCGTCGATCTTGGGACTTCCAGTGAGGAGCGGCGCCGAATTGTAGATTGTGGCGAAATCCGCCGGACCCAAACCAAAGCAGCCCGCTGGCGTGCAACCTGAAAACGTGTAGAGCGGCTGAGCGAGACTGCTGCCCTTGGCGCGATGAAACGTACCCAACTGGCGGATGTGCGACGAAATCGGGAAACTGTTCAGCGATACCGGGCCAACCACAACAGGCGTAAGAGCCGCGGGAATTTGCGGGTTGCTGGCGTTGGCAATGCGTGTTTCGCCATTTACCAGGTACTTGTGAATCTCCGTATGAAACGCGCCGCGGACTTGCGCGGCCGTCCCGGAAAATTCGATGAGCGCGCGCCCTGCGCTTACGTTGGCGATCTGAAAGCCGTGCGACTGCAGCCAGCTTGTCACCGCCTGAATGTCTGCGTCCGCAGGGCCAAACTGTTGCCCGAATTGCGTTGGCGTCAGCCAGGCGTGGTAGTTCGGGGAAGATTTGTCCTGTTGGTCATCGAGCAGTTTTTGCAGCGCGACTTCTTGAGCGGAACTACGCTGTAAAAGAAGCAGCATGCGATGGAGCGACAACCCGTCACTCACCACGCCTTGATCGAACTCCGCGCGCGCGAGCGGGTGCACATTTCCTTTTAACGTCAGGATATTTTTCTCATCGACGGCTTCGGTGATGCGGGCGGGGATGGATGCTGTCCGTGCTCCGGCATCAGCCGCGGCCGGCGGCTGCTGTTGCTGGCCACGCGCCCCCGGCGCGAAGCACAAAGAGACAGCGACAAGTGTTACAGCCGCTGCTAAATTCAAATCACGCAGAGAAAAATTATTTGTTTTCATAATCCGCCCACCCAGCAGACCATACGTACGCTCCTGTGGAGACGCTTCTCCCCGCAGCGCAAAAGGTTACGCGGCGGGCGTACACTCGAAGAACGGAGAGGTGCAAAGTTCAAAGCTCCGCCAGAGGCAGTTTCACCACAGTAAGTGGCGGCATCCTAGCACAATGTTCGGTAACTCACTAGGTACTTACCGCTCGCTGGCACGTGGCAAAATTACCAGTCGCCGCTCGTCCTGCGCCGCGCGAAGCTTTCTGCCCGCGGCGATCGCGGGCCGCGGATGGTTCGAATCGCGGGCCGCACGATTTTTGCGGCCACCCTGGCGCGGGAAAGGAAAGACTTGCAGATTCAGGGAAACCTAGAATAGGCTTACTCCACCGCAACCTGTATCCTTCTGGATTTTCTCCCGGTGTTTGGGAAAAGTGGGGCAAGGTATCGGCGGGGTGGCGGCTACTGGCAGATAGTTTGCCGCAAAAGTCCAAGCGAGTTTGTGGAAACGCCGCAAACGCCGCTGCAACGAGGACACTAACGACTTGGGTCCCGAAACAGACAACTGAGGGAGACATATCATGCGCAATTGGTGTGCGGCAGTAGTGGTTAGCGGTTTACTGGCTTTGCCGGTGTGCGCGCAACAGACTCAGCAGAATGGCGACGGCGCGGCAGCGGCAGCGGCGGAGAAGAGTCCCGCCAAGCCGACCGCGGGCGATATCACGCCCGCTTCGAGAAATCTTTTTGCTCTTCCAGAGTCACCGCGGCCGCAGCCATTTCCCGCTGGCGGCGGGTCGAGCGATACGAAGGCCCCCGGACAAATTGTTCCCAAATTCGAAATCGCCGGCATGTTTGACTACGTGAACTTCCATCCCGGTGGCGGTTTCAGCTCGTTTAACAACTTAGGCGGATCGGGCGCCTTCACCTGGAACGTATCGCGCTGGGTCGGCCTGACCGAAGAATTCGGCGGCCTCAGCTACGACCGTAACGTCAACGGCAGCACCATCCACGGCGGCATCACCACCTTCTTGATCGGGCCGCGCCTCAACTTGCGTAAGTTTGATTACTTCATTCCTTACGCCGAATTCCTGCTCGGCGGCGCTCACGGCGGACCGCCGATGACCGGAGCGGGAAGCCAGTCCGCTTTGTCCATCGCCGCCGGGGGGGGCGTGGATGTCGCACTCACCAAAAACTTGGTGTGGCGCTTCGCGGAGATCGACTACCTGATGACGAATTTCTCGGGACCTTCTCTCGGCGGAAATGGGCATCAGAATAACCTCCGCCTGGGAAGCGGCATCGTTCTGCGTTTTGGTTTGCCGCACGAAGCTCCGCCAGCTCCCGTGAATCATCCGCCGGTAGCTGCCTGCACCGCGAGTCCGACTTCGGTGTTTGCCGGTTCGGGTGACACCGTCGCCGTCCATGTGGACGCCAGCGATCCGGACAACGATCCCCTTACCTTCACCTATACAGCCACCGGCGGGACCGTGGATGGCTCCGGCCCCGACGCGCGCTGGAACTCCACGGGCGTCAACGAAGGTGTCTACACGGTCACGGCCCAAGTTAACGACGGCAAAGGTGGCACGGCTTCCTGCGCAACGGACATTAAGGTTGGTCCACGACCGAATCGCCCGCCGACTGCTACGCTCTCGGTCGAGCGCAGCCCGATTCTGCCCGGCGAGCATACCGGCATCACCTGCAATGGCAGCGATCCGGACAACGATCCGCTGACCTATAGCTATTCTGCTTCGGGCGGCCAGGTTACCGGCACCGGCTCGAACGCATCGTTCGACGCCACCGGCCTGCAACCTGGAACGTACACCGTGAAGTGCACGGTGAACGACGGCCGTGGCGGCACTGCAGATGCCTCGGGAAGCGTCGAGGTCAAGGAGCCTCCGCAAATTCATCAACTGGAACTCAAGCTGGCCCTGCACAGCATCTACTTCCCAACGGCGCAGCCCACGGTTGCAAAGCCCACGGGCGGTCTGATGGCCAGCCAAGCAGTGACTCTCGACACGCTCGCCACAGACTTCAAGCAGTATTTGACTTATAAACCCGACGCCCACTTGATCCTGGGCGGCCACGCCGACGTACGCGGCGCCAAGGAATACAACCAGCTTCTCTCCGAGCGTCGCGTCGAAAAGACCAAGAGCTACCTCATCGAAAAGGGAGTTCCCGCCGATCACATCGACACCAAGGCTTACGGCGAAGAACGGAACATGACCGATGAAGAGGTCAAGAAACTTCTCGAAGACGATCCGGACCTCACTGCGGCGGAAAAAGCCAAGTTCCTGAAGAACCTTCTGACCGTGCGCTTGGCCAACAACCGGCGCGTGGACGTCACACTTAGCACCACCGGCGAACAGTCCGTGCGGCGCTTCCCCTTCAACGCCAAGGATGCTCTAACCTTGCTTAGCAGGGAAGGTGGATCCAAGACCGGCACGGCAGCCAAGAAGCCGGCACCGAAGCCGTAATCGGGAGACTGGCCCAAAGGCTGAACGAAAAGGTGCTCGTCTGATCACTGCAAACTAATCCGCCGAGTTTGGCGGCTTACGTCACGGCGCACCAAGCAGGCCCTTTCGGACATGGTCCGGGAGGGCCTGTTTCCTTTTTTATGAAGCTCCGTTAACCAGTGACACGGAATTTTCCTAGCTTGCGGCGCGCGCGTAAGAATCGCGCGGCCGGCCACATCCCTATCTCGCTGTCCCTGACACTCGCTTCTCACTGCCGGCAATCGCCACTCACCATTCCCGCGCCGCCGCTTCCCCTTTTCAACCCCCCCGCACTCCTGCTAGGCTTACGTTCAACGCGGCGGCTGTTTTTCCGCCTTGCACGCTATGAGTGAATCGCCCGTTCGTCAAAAGGTGAACGACCTCTTCCCCGAATTGCTCGAAGGATTGCGGCTGCTCGAAGGCCGGTTCCCCGCCAATGAGATTGCCAATCGCGTGGTGCGCGCCGCCATGGGACAGCCCGGCGTTGTAGGCGCAAGGCTCTGGCGCGCCGACAGCGGCGAGGCGAAGGTCTGGGCGGAAGCGGGAACCGTTCCCGCATCCACTCCCGCAGGAATCAAGCCGGGATTGCCGAGCGACAGCAGCAAGGATCCTTCGATCTGGGCGGGTGCGCTCGGCAGCGACGATTTCCGTGTGCGTGTTCTCGAAGTGCGCGGCGCGGGGCCGCTCGAGGATCGCGTGCGCAGCCAGATGGATTTGCTGGCGCGCTTTTCCGCCGTGGTGCTGGCGCTGGCGGAGCGCCGCGGCGCGATGAAAGAGCTTTCCAGCATCATCGAAGCCACCAAGAAGCTTAACTCCACGCTCGACCTCGGCGAGTTGATCAGCATCATCTTGCAGATTGCCACGCGGCAGACGGGTGCCGAGCGTGGGACGGTTTTTCTGGTGGATCGCGAACGCAACGAGATTTGGTCTTTGGTTGGCCTCGGGCTGGAGCAGCAGGTGATTCGTTTGCCGGCGGATCGCGGCATCGCCGGATGGGTGGCGAGGGAGGGCTCCGCGGTGCGGCTGGAAGATGCTTACTCCGATCCACGGTTCGAACCGGACATCGACCGCAAGCTGGGATTCAAGACGAAACAGCTGATGTGCTTGCCCATTCGCAACGAAGGCGGCGACATCATCGGCGTGCTGCAACTGCTCAACAAGGCGGAAGGATTCACGGACGAGGACGAAGCATTTCTGGACGCGCTTTCGGCGCACGTGGCGCTGGCGCTCGAAAAAGCACAGTTGCACCGCGAACGCGTCGAAAAAGAAAAAATGGAGCGCGACCTGGCGCTGGCGCGGGAGATTCAGGCGGGACTCTTGCCGGAAGCGCCGCCCGCGTTTCCGGGGATTGAGATTGCCGTGTCGCATCGCGCTTCGCAGATGGTCGGCGGGGATTATTACGATTTTCTTCCGGTGCAGGTGGATGGAGCGGAAGCGCTGCTGCTGGTGGTGGCGGACGTGGAGGGGAAGGGCGCGGCGTCGGCGCTGGTGATGGCCAACGTGCAGGCGACGCTGCACGCGCTAGCGGATCACTTGGAAGCGCTGGAAAAATTGCCGGCGACGATCAATCAAAAACTTCTGATGGGCGCGCGGTCGTCCCTGTCGGAAATGCGTGTGACCAAGTATCTGAGCATGTTCCTCGCGCTGGTGGAAAGCGGAGGGCGAAACTTGCGTTATGTGAATGCGGGGCACGTGCCACCGGCAGTGATTCGCGTCGATGGAAGTGTCGAATGGCTGCACGCAGGCGGAATGATTGTGGGACTGCTGCCGGACATCCAGTTCGAGTGCGGAACTCTGGCGCTGGCCCCCGGAGATATTCTCGTGGCGTGCACGGACGGAATTACCGAAGCAATGGATTCCGTGGGGACGGAGTTCAGCAAGCAGCGCCTCGCCGATTTAGTCACAAGTATGCGCGACCGCGCTCCGGAAACCATCATGCGCGCGGTGCTTGCCGAAGTGGAGACGCACTCGCGCAACGGAATGTATGAAGACGACCGGATCTTGATGGTGATGAAAGCCTGCTGAACGGCGTGTGAGTTTGTTTCTCTTCTCTGTGTCCTGTGTGCTCTCCGTGTTCTCTGTGTAAATTCCTTTTCTTTACTTTATGAGCCGGTCGAGGAATAGCGCCGCAATCCGATGCGCCAAGAAGTAGCTGCAAGAGCGAAGGTGGCAGCGGCGACAAGCGGAATCAGAAACGCGTAAATGCGAAATTCGGGGCGGCCGAGGAGGCGCGTTGCTGGATAAAACGTGGCGAAGCCGAACGGAATGATCCAGCTCAGAAGAAACTGGATGTAGCTCGAATAGATGGAGAGCGGATAGCGCCCGAACGCGAGGAGATTCCAGAACGGCGGATGAATGCCGATGCGGTCCTCGAACCAGAAAGAAAATGTGGAGAGAAAGAGGAAGACCGAAATGTAGATGACGCCGCCGCAAAAAGCGAAAAGCGCGAGCAGAAGGACATCGAGGGCGTTCCAGTGATATTGAAGGCGGCGCGCCGCCCAGACCACAACGATCAGGCCGACGACAACTTCCTGCAAGGCTTCGATGCGGAACGCGTCAAAGACCACCTGGAACAGGGAAGAGAGCGGGCGCAGAAGGACGCGGTCGAATTTTCCTTCCATGATGTAGGTCGCGCCGAATTCGTAGAGGTTCAGCGAAAAAACATTGAAGAGGCCGAAGGGAATGAGTGAGAAGCCGTAAAGAAAAACGACTTCTTCCATGCGCCAGTTGGCGAGCGTAGGAACGCGCTTGAAAAGCACGAAGACGAAACCTAGCGAAAAAATCGTAGCCGTCATGGATGTGGCTGCGGAAATGAAAAAGTCGCCGCGATAGCTGACGCGCACTTTCGCATACTGCGCGAAGTAGGAGCCGAGAAGCGCGGCGTGGCGTCGGAAACTGAGGAAGGTGTCTTTCATAGTAATCTCGACTAGCCGCCGTGGATGGTGATTTTGCGGGTGGCGCGGATCCACCAGAGGTGGCCGAGGAAGAGCAACGCGGCCACCCAGAAATATTCGAGGGCGAGGAGGCGCAACGATTCAGAGAGAGAAAGGCGGCCGAGATAAATTTGCAGCGGAGTGTAGGCGATATGCTCGAAGGGCAGCCAGGCAGAGAGGATTTGGATGGGGCGCGGGAAAAAATTCAGAGGGATGAGCAGGCCGCTTAATAGCTCGATGAGCCAGAATTTTGCGCGAATCAGCGCGAGGATGGACGTGAGCGGAATGGCGCAAGTGCCGATGATGAAATTGAGTGCGCCCATGATGAAAAAGCTGCCAACGGCGGCGACGAGGAACAGAACGAAATTTAGTTTCGAGGCGGGTGGCAGAACAGGAAAGAGCAGCGTGACGAATATGGCTGTGGGCGCGGTGAGCAGGATGAGGCGGAAGGCGGATTCGCCCATGGCGCGCGCGAGCCACATCCACTGGACGGAGACGGGCTTGATGAAGTCCATCGCGATTTTTCCGTCGATCACTTCGTAAGCCATTTCCTGGTCGATGGTGTTCCAGTAGAAGGAGCGGAGAATCCAGCCGGCGCTGACGTAGGTGAGAATCTGCGGGAGAGAAAAACCGGCAATGGGGCCGGTGGCGTTGGCGAAGACCGCTCGCCAGATGAAGAAGTAGACAGTCACGTTGATGAGATACGTGATGATGCCGGTGTAGTAGCGCAGGCGAAACGCGAGGATATTGACGAAGCCGATGCGGATAAACTCGCGGTAAATCTTCAAGCTTGCCAGCGGTGAAGGCTTGCGAACGGGAAGCGGAAGTGTTTGCGTGGCGGCCATGTCGATTGATTTCGCTGTTGCTTTTAGCGAGTCACGGGTAAACCGTTTTTCTCCTCGGGTTGGCACAAAGACATTTCGGCTTCGCCGGAATAGATGCGCTTGATGATTTCTTCGATAGGCTCGTCCTCGATGACGAAGTCGCGGACATTGACAGCGGCGAGAATCTGGCGGATCAAATCGCTCGAAGAGACGCGGGCGCGGTCGAAGCGCAGGCGGCAGGTCATTTCATCAAGGCGTTCAAGATGCAGCGTCGCAGAGCCGCTGTCGCCGTTTGGTGCGAGTGCAGGAAGATTTTGCTCGAAAGCAGCGAGGCGCGCGCTTTGGTCGCCGTCGCGGAGGATGAATTTGATTTGTTTGGTGCGGAGGAACTGTTCTTTGAGGCGGGAGAGCGGGCCGTCGTAGAGGACGGTGCCGCGATCGATGATCATGATGCGGCGACAAAGTTCTTCGATGTCGTCGAGATCGTGCGTGGTGAGAAGAACCGTAGTTTTGTAGCGCTGGTTGATGGCGCGGAGGAATTGGCGAATGTGGTCCTTAGCGACAACGTCGAGGCCGATGGTGGGCTCATCGAGAAAAAGGATGGGTGGATTGTGGAGCAATGCGGCGGCGAGATCGCAGCGCATGCGCTGGCCAAGAGAAAGTTTGCGAACGGGAACGTCGAGCAAATCCTTGAGCCCGAGGACCTCGTTGAAGAGTTCCATGCGTTCGTCGTAGTCGCGCTGCGAGACATCGTAGATGCGGCGCAGAAGTTTGAAGGATTCGATGGCCGCGATGTCCCACCAGAGTTGCGTCCGCTGGCCGAAGACGACGCCGATGGTTTTTACGTAGGCGGCTCGCTGTTTCCAGGGGACGAACCCGTTGGACAGAATTTCACCGGAGGTCGGCACCAGGATGCCGGTGAGCATTTTGATGGTGGTGGATTTGCCGGCGCCGTTGGGGCCGATGTAGCCGACCATTTCGCCGCGGCCGATTTCAAAATTTACGTTTTCGACGGCTTTGACGCTCTGGTATTCGCGATGAAAAAGATTGCGCAGGCCGCCGAGGATGCCTTCGCGCCTCTTGAAACTGCGGTAATGCTTGGAGAGGGCGTGGACCGAGATGAGGGGAGCGTCGGACATGAACGAGTAATTTTAGCACGCGGGGGAGAAAAGACCGGCGCTGCACGTTTTCGGTGCGGTTGACTCACTTCAGTGCTGTTGTCAAATCAGCCGCTACAAAAAACGCTGCTGCTGCAAGAAGCGCACAGGCAGGATTGCCTGTGCTACCTGGCTATTGGACGGGCTTGCCTTGGGCAACGTTAGCGAAGAAGTCGAGGACGCGGCACTGGAACTCGACGGGTTGGAAGCCGAGAGCGGCGGTGTGGAAGGCGCCGGGGACTTCCCAAATTTGTTTGGGGCCGCGGGCGGCGGCGTAGATGCGTTCTGTGTGGCGGCAGGGAAGCGCTTCGTCTCTTTCGTCGCAGATGAGGAGGACGGGAAAGGGGCGTGAGGCGACGGCTTTCACTGGAGAAACTTCGGCGACGGGGAGGCCGGTGAGTTTTTCGCCGCGGTAGAGGAGCGTCCAACTGAAGGGCGCGAAGAGAGTTTTGCCGAGTAACGGTGAGTGACGCAAACCGGCATAGTCGTAAGAGGCTTCGCGCAGAGTCGCGAAGGAGGCTTCGGCGACGACGGCTTCGATGCGCGGATCGGCTCCGGCGGATTGGAGCGAGATGCCGGCACCCATGGATTCACCGAGGGCGAAGATATGAGCCAGTCCGCGGCAAGGGGAGCCCGGCAATGGAACTGTGAGGCATGGTTCCAGCTCGGATCTGCGCAGCGCGTCGATGACGGCGCGGGTGTCGTTGCGTTCGAGCCAGCCGTAGGTGGCGAGTTGGCCGTCGCTGGCGCCGTGGGCGCGGGCGTCCATCATGACGACACTGTAGCCGGCGCGGAGAAGGAATTCGGATTGGGCTACGACGCCGAGGCGGTTGTCGGCGACGCCGTGGAAGAGAACGACCCAGCTGCCATTGGGATGATCCGGGCGGACGATCCAGCCGCGGAGCAGGATGCCGTCGGGAGCGCGGACGTTGAAGTCTTCGCGGTGGCCGCCGGAGTGGGCGAAGGAGGCGTCGGCTTCGCGGATGAGGTCTGGAGTGAGTTCACGGCGGATCGGATGGAGGAAGCCGGGAGCGAGGAGCCAGCCTGCGACGCCTGCCAGGATGGGAGGCAAGAGGAGCAGGATCAGCAGGATACGGGTGAGGCGGCGGCGTAACGTCATAGATGTGGTCTCACCTAATATACGGAAATACGAGACGCCATGTTCGTGCGGATAGAGAGGTGTATCTTCAAGGCTATCCGCCCTCCCCCCTGTTTTTGTAAGAATATCAAAACAAGGGGTTTAGATGGGAGTGGTCTGCAAAGAATATCATTCTAAAGGGTTTATGAGCCTTATGGGTGCATTGCTGGAGAAGTCCCGGAGTTTGGAATGGAGGGAAGCGCACCAGGCTGAGACTCTGCCACAAAAGAAAAAACGGCAGCCCATGGCTGCCGTTGCTTGAGATTCCCCCTATCCGTAAGAATACCCCAATTCTGGAATTGGGGCAAAAGACAAATTGGCCTGTTTAAGCATGTTGCCGAGATGGGGCGCAATGAATTGCGCCCCCACAGGGTGAGCGATCCGGATGGTTTGCCGGTTAGGCGGGATTTGGATTATTTGCTGGAGAGGGCGAATTGGTTGCCGTCGGGGTCTTTGAAAACGCTGGAGGAGCCCCAGTCTTCCTTTTTGGGTTCGGTGGTGAATTGGACGCCTTTGGATTTTAGGATTTTGGCGGTGGCGAAGAGGTCGTCGCACCAGAAGGCGATGGATTGGAATTGGCCGATGCGGTCTTCGTGGCCTTCGGGGGTGAAGAGGGCGATGCCAGATTCGGCGCCGGGGATGAGGAGTTCGATCCAGCGCTGGGTGGGGGTGAAGGGCTGATCGGTGATGACTTTGAAGCCGAGAGCTTCGGTGAAGAATTTGAGAGAGACGTCCTGGTTACGAACGGGGACGCTGACGAATTTTATGCCGCGAATCATGCGAGCCTCCTGTTAGAAACTTTCGAGAAGATAACTTGGGGCGATTGGGGATTGCAATCAGGCAGGGGTTGCTATAGGAATGGTTGGTATAGCAGTGATCTGATACGGCCGCTGATTGTGTACGAATCGTGCCGAGAAGGGCGCAATGAATTGCGCCCCTACAAGGGTGGGTGAGGATGATTGCGATGGATGATTATGTGGTGGATGTGTTGATGAGGGATCTGGTGGGGCACGACAGGAGGCCGGTGTGTTTTTTGGTGTATGTGTGGCTGGCGGCGGAGTCGGGGCGGAGGGGCGGCGTGGTGGAGATCAGTTACCGGGAGATGGCGGAGAGTATTGGAGTGTCGAAGAGTTCGGTGCAGGGGGCGGTGGGGTGGTTGGTGAGGAGGAAATTGGTGGAGGCGAAGAAGAGGAGTGTGACGGCGACGCCTTGTTATTCGGTGTTGAGTCCGTGGAGGGGGAGGAAGAGATAAAGAAGTAAGGACGTAAAGAAGGAAAGAATAGAGATTACACAGAGGACACGGAGTTCGCGGAGGGCACAGAAAAGACAGAGACGACGACGACGGAAAAACTGCTAGCGGTGAGGGAGACAAACCACCGCTTGCGAGTCGAGACGGTGATGGGTGCGGGCAGAGGGGTGTGTCACGCTGGCCCGCACCCATCCCTCGACGACAGCGCTATTATTGGTTGTTTTTCACCGAGCCACAGGGTTCATGCAGGTTAGACTCGCGACTTTAGAAAAATGAAGCAGATAATTGATAAAGAATTTATTTGAAATTACGGTTCACTATAGGGGATGGGGTTGCGTGGGTTACGGGCACACTAGGAAGAAAAGAAGGAGGGCCGGGCAAGCCCGGCCCCTACAGGCAAAGGAGAATGAGACGCGAAGGGTTAGGAGCGGAAGAGGACGGATTCGCGTTGGAACATTTTGATGGCGATGAAGAGGGCGGCGGCGGCGTAGACGCAGGTGGAAGAGAAGATGATGGCGATCAGGTTCCAGTGATAGGTGCCGGCGACCAGTTCTTTGCAGAGGAGGCTGGTGCTGAGAATGGGAATTAAGGCGAGCTTGGAAGTGAGCTCGACGCCGGGAAGCATGGAGGCGATGGCGGGGATGATGACGATAAAGGTCATTGGGGTGAGATAGCTCTGGGCTTCTTTGTAGGTTTTGGCGAAGAGAGCGATGGTCATGAGCGTGGCGGAGAAAAGAACGGCGATAGGTAGTGCCATGAGGAAGACGGAGGCGACGGTCTTGGGACCGAGGTGAAGAATAAAACCAGCGGCGGCGGCGCGACCACCCTCTGTTTTGCCGGTGTAGTGGCTCAAAACGTTGAAGGAGACGCCCATGGATAGCACAGAAAGGGCGGCGGTGCCCAGGGCGGCGGTCAAGATCAAAAAGAACTTGCCAAGCACAAGATGGGTGCGGGAGATGGGGCTGGAGAGGATAGTCTCCATGGTGCCGCGTTCTTTTTCGCCGGCGGTGAGGTCCATGGCGGGGTACATTGCGCCGGTCATGCAGAGCAGAATGACCATGTAACCGATGATGCCGCCGAAAGCGGCGCCGCTGACTTTTTCAGGCGGAGCGACGTTTTCACGCTTGGATTCGAAGGGCTTGAGTACATCGACTGGTAGATTTTTGGCGGCGAGGCGGTCTTTGACGACAGTGTCGCTGTAGTCCTTTAGGTATTTTTCGACTTTGTCGGTGGCAAATTCGGATTTCAGCTCGCCTTCGTAGTTGTAGATTTTGACGGTGTCTTGTTTTTGTTGAGCGACGTCGGCCTGGAATCCGGCGGGGATTTCGACGGCGGCGCGGATTTCCTTGTTGATGATCTGATCTTTCCAGTCCGGCGTTTCTGGAACAATCTCGACTTTGTCGAGTTTCTTAAGGCCGGCAACGACGTCCGGGGAATCCTGGCCGCCACGGAGCATGACTTTGGGGACTTCTTCCTTAGCTTTGCCGACAAGCATGACGGCCAAGGAGCCAAAGCCGACGCTGAGAACGGGGAAGAGGAGGAGCGGCACGAGAATCGTGGAGATAACCGTGCGGCGGTCGCGGATAGCTTCGGTGAGTTCTTTGCGATAGACGATGCCGACATTGCGCAGCGACATGTCAGTTGTTCTCCTCAGCGACGTAGTGGGGTGTGACAACTTTGACGAAGATTTCTTCGAGATCGTGTTCGGCGTATTTGTCGCGAAGCTGGGTGAGAGAGCCTTCTACGAGAAGTTTGCCGGACTGGATGATGCCGATGGTGTCGCAGAGCTTCTCGACTTCGGACATGATGTGGGTGGAAAAGATGACGGTTTTGCCGTTGTTGCGGCACTCGCGGATGAAGGAAGTGATGGTGCGAGCGGTCATGATGTCGAGGCCATTGGTGGGCTCGTCGAAGATCATGACGGGCGGGTCGTGGACGAGAGTGCGGGCGATGGAGGTTTTTTGCATCATGCCGGTGGAGAGTTTGTCGCAGCGGCGGTCGCGGAAACCGTTCATGTCGAGGCGAGTGAAGATGGTGTCGATGCGTTTTTTGAGAGTGGGCTCGTCGAGGCCGTTGAGGCGGCCAAAGTACTCGACAAATTCCTGGGCGGTGAGGCGGCGATAAAGGGCGGTGGCGGTGGAGAGGAAGCCGACGTTGGAGCGGACTTTTTCGGGATGCTCGATGACGTCGTGGCCGCAGATGGTGGCGGTGCCGTCGGTGGGTTCGAGGATGGTGGCGAGCATGCGGAGGGTGGTGGTTTTGCCGGCGCCGTTGGCGCCGAGGAGACCGTAGATTTTGCCGGGCTGGCAGGTGAAGCTGACGTTATCGACGGCGCGGATTTCACCGCGCTTTTTATCCTGGAAGCGCTTGGACAGGGAACGAGCTTCGATCATGGGTGGACCCCTTGCTGGCAGAAGTCGAAAGATGGTGGTGCGATGGTTCTGAGTCTACTACGGATGGGGGTGCGGAAAGATTTCAAGGGAGAGTGAGCAGTGAGGAGCGGGCACGGCATGCCGTGCCCCTACGGAAGGGGAGCGGGGCATGGTGGGGAGCGGAGCGCGCATCCTGGGGCGGGAGCGGCGCATCTGTATTGTATTGGAGAAGGGACACTTACTAGGAACGATGGTGGAGAAAGCGGAGCGGCTATTGTTAGAATGAGACGCTGCGGGGCACTCCAGACGTAGGAAGCAAGCACGGAAATGAAGGAAGAAGGCCAAGGGCGCTGGGGCTGGTGTGCCTTATGGCGCGGTGAAACTGGGTTTGGGTTGGAATAGGAGAGCATGGATCGAAGGCTGCAAAAGCGAATAGTGTTTCTCCTGGTGCTGGCGGGAGTGTTTGCGATTTTTCTGGTGTGGGTGAGCGGGAGAAAGCCAGCGGCGAAGATAGCGGCGGTGACGCCGACCCGAGAGAATCTGATTTCGTCGATCAGCAGCAACGGAAAAGTGGAGCCGATCTCGCCATACGTGATGAGGGCGCAACTGGATACGTTTGTGAAAAAGATTTACGTTACGGAAGGGCAGACGGTGAAGAAGGGGCAACTTCTGCTGGAGCTGAATGTGAAGGAAGCGGCGGCGCAGCTGGCGGAAACGAAAGCGAAGTTGCTGCGTGTACAAAATGATTTGCGCGCAGCGAAAGCAGGCGGGAAGGCAGATGAAGCGGCCAAAGTGGCGGGGGATTTAGCGAAGGCAGAGGGAGAACAGGACCGTTTGCAGAGGAATCATGATTCCCTGACGAGGCTGGCGGCGGGACAGGCAGCAACAAAAGAGGATTTGGCGGCAAACGATCAGGCATTGGCAAACGCGAAAGCGGAAGTGACGCGATTGCTGGCGGTAAAACAAGAGTTCGACCGACAAGCGAATCTGGATGCTGAACGAGGCGAGCTGCAAGTGCAGCAGACGCTGAGCGAGATGGCGGCATTGGAAGACAAAGTGAATAACGGACAGATTGCGGCGCCGGCGGACGGGACGCTGTATTCGCTGCCGGTGCGAGCGGGCGATTACGTGAAATTGGGCGATTTGCTGGCGGAGATGGCAGATCTGCACCGTGTGCGGGTGAGGGCGTTCATTGACGAGCCGGATCTTGGCGGGTTGGAAACGGACGAGCCAGTGATTATCACGTGGGACGCGTTGCCGAACCGGACTTGGGCGGGGAAGACCGAGATTATTCCGAAGCAAGTGGTGCCGCACGGGACGCGCAGCGTGGGGGAACTGCTGTGCGCAGTGAATAACGACAAGATCGAGCTGCTGCCGAATATCAATGTGAACGTGCGGATCAATTCAAGACAGCGGATGAATGTGCTGGCGGTGCCGCGAGGAGCGGTGGCGTCGGAGGGCGAGCACCGGTTTGTGTTTGTGGTGAAAGCGAACGAATTGGGAGTAGGGAAATCCACGCTGGAGAAACGCGAGATCAAAGTGGGAATTGCGGACGCGACCAGCTACGAAGTGATAGGCGGGCTGCAGGAAGGGGAGATGGTTGCGCTGCCGGGAGATGTGGATCTGCGCGATGGCATGGCCGTCCAGGTTGTGAGTACGAATGCGGCGTAAGTTGAGGATGGGGATACGCGGGAGGATGAAAACGGGGCTGGCGCTGGCGTTGCTGGTGGCGGGGACGGGTGCTTGGGCGACGGCGGCGTTGAAGCAGAGCGATGCGTTTGAAGCTGGGCGGCGTGCGTATGAAAGCAGTGACTATGCGAAAGCCGTGGCGGAGTTGCAGGCAGCGGCGGCCAAGGAACCCCAGAACGGCGAGATACAACTGCTACTGACAAAATCGTATCTGGAATTGCAGGAGCGCGACGCGGCCGTCAATAGCGCGGAAAAAGCGGTGGCCATCGATCCAAAGAGTTCGGTGTATCACGAATGGCTCGGAAGAGCTTACGGGGAGAAGGCCGATCACTCTTCGATGTTCACAGCGCCGGGGCTGGCGAGGAGGACGCACAGAGAATTTGAAATTGCGGTGCAGCTGGATGAAAAGAATTATGCGGCGCGGCAGGCACTGATCGAATTCGATTGTGCGGCGCCGGGGATGGTGGGAGGCGGGGAAGAGAAAGCCAAGCCGGAAATCGAAAAGCTGAAGTCGATGGACGCTTCGGAATGGCATTATGCGCTGGGGAATTGCCGGCGGCAGAAGAAAGATTTCGCGGATGCGGATGCGGAGTTCCAACTGGCGCTGGACAGCAAGCCGAAGTCGGCGGAACTGATTTACGACATCGGGGATTATGCGGTTAGGCGGAGTCAGGCGGAAAGATTGATCGAGGTTGCGGAGCTTGGGGCGAAGGCGGATCCCGCGGACCCGCGTGGCAGGTTTTACAGAGCGGTGGGATTGATTTTAAAGAATGAGAAGCTGGAAGAGGCCGAGCGATTTTTGAAGGAGTACTTGCAGAAGGCGCCGAAACGAGCGGGATATCCGCGATATGCAGTGGCGCACGAATGGCTTGGCCGGCTGCATGAGAACAAGGGCGAGAAAGAAGCGGCCGTAAAGGAATACCAAGCCGCGCTGCAATTGGATCCGAAGAGCAAAAGCGCGCGAGAGGCGCTGAAACGCGTGGAGAAGAATTAAAGCGGAGCCGGGACTGGCGCTGATTCGGCTTTTTTCAGGAGAAACGGCATCGGTCAACGTAGGCGAGCAGGACCGAGACGAGTAAGCCTTCATGATGGATCTAAAGGAAACGCTATCCGTATCGATTGATGCGCTACGCGGAAACAAGCTGCGGGCGATGCTGACGTCGCTGGGCGTAATTATCGGGAGCGCGTCGATCGTGCTGGTGGTCACGGTGGCGCTGACGAGCAAGAAGTATGTGATTTCCCAGATTGAGGCAGTCGGGTCCAATTTGCTTTCGGTTGAGCTAGTGAGAACGGCTGACAAGGCTCAACCGCTAAGCTATGAAATGACGCTGGACGATATGCTGGCGGTGCAAGACTCGATTTCCGGGGTCACGGCAGTTGCGGGAGTGAGCGACTTGCAAATGTCGGTGGTAGCGCAGGGAGTGGTGAGGCCCGTCACCCTAATTGGCGTAACACCAAAGTACCGGGAGATTCGCAGGCTTGTTGTTCTGCGCGGCCGTTATCTTGATTCCATGGACATGGAAACACGGAGCAAGGTGTGCTTGATCACGCCAAAACTGGCTAGGCGCCTTTTTGGCCAAGACAACCCCGTTGGTCGCGATTTGCATGTGGGAGAGCTCATCTTCACGATCATCGGGGTTTTCAACGAGCGGGTGGAGACGTACGGACTTGCAGACATTCAGGAGGAATCTGTCCTGATACCGTTCGGTTTGGTGAAGTACTACACCGGCACCAATACGCTAAAAGTTCTGGATGTACAGGCAGCGACACCGGAGGACGTATCGAATGTGGAGCGGCAATTGACGGTGTTGCTGCATAGCAGGCATCCGGGAAATCCGGAGTACCACGTGCAGACTTTGACAGCAATTTTGAAAGCGGCGAAGGACATTTCTCTGGCGCTGACAATTGTTTTGATCATTATAGCGTTTATTGCGCTGCTGATCAGCGGTGTGGGGATTATGAACATCATGCTGGTGACGGTGACGGAGCGGACGAGAGAGATTGGGATTCGAAAGGCGATCGGGGCGGTGCGCAGGGAGATCATGTATCAATTCTTGACCGAGGCATTTTTGATCAGCGGTGGCGGGGCGGTGCTGGGAATTTTGATCGGGTTGCTGGTGCCGGCAGTGGCGCAGTTTTTTTTGCCGGGAAATTTGCGGGTGCCGGTGTCGCCAGTGAGCGTGGTGCTGGCGTTTGTGGTGTCGTGTTCGACGGGATTGTTTTTTGGGTATTTGCCGGCGAATCAGGCGGCGAAATTGCAGCCGATTGAGTCGTTGAGATACGAATAGGCGAGCCGGTGGCGAGAAGGAGCTGAGGAATGAGAAAGACTTTTGCGGTCGCGGGCGGCGCAGCGATGTCGTTGATCTTTGCAACGATGGCGCAGGGGCAAAACGCGGTTGTGTTGCAAGCGCCTGGTGCGCAAGCGTCGGCACTGACTATCGGGGTGGGCGCTGGTGAGCAACAGGGCGGCCCTGTTGCTCTGACGTTGAAGAGCGCGATTGAGACGGCGTTGAGGAACAGCAAGGACATTCAGATTGCGAGACTGCAGGCGAGCCTTGCGACGCACGCGACCCAAGTGAGCAAGGCGGAGTTTCTGCCGAGCTTGTACGTCGGCTCGGGCGCAGGGTATACGTACGGGATTCCAGAGACACCGGGAGGGCGTGCGCCGTCGCTATTCAACGTTACGTATACGGAGCAGGTTTTTAACGAGCCGCTGCGGGGGCAGGGAAAGGAGCTGGAGGAGCAAGCGCGTTCTCAGAAGATTGTGCTGGAGGACGTAAAAAACATCGTGATTGCGCGGACGGCGATGGCGTATCTGGAGTTAGCCAAAGTTCGGCATTCGCTGGAATTATTGCGCGGGGAGCACGAGAGTGCGGAGAAGATTTTACAGGTGACGCAAGAACGGCAAGGAGAAGGATACGAGTTGCCAGTGGAAGTGACGAAGGCGCAGCTTACCAAGGCGCAGGTGACGCAGAGAGTTTTGCAACTGGAAGGGCGCGAGGACGAGCTGGAAGTTTTTTTGCGGGGGCAGCTGGGGCTGGGGCAAGAGCAGGCCATCGAAGTGACGCCGGAAGAACTGCCCGGCGAAGCGGAGCAGGAGGGCGCAAATCTGGTGGCGATGGCTATGGAAAACAACGCGGGGCTGTTGCTAGCGGAGTCCGACGTCCGGGCGAAAGAATTCCGGTTGAAAGGGGAGAAGCGGGGATATTTTCCGACGTTGGAGGCGGTAAGCACCTACAGTTTGCTGGCAAACTTCAACAACTACAGTGAGTTTTACAAGAAGTTCCAGAGGAACAATTTTAACGCAGGCGTACAAGTGCAAATGCCGCTATTCAGCGCAAGAACCAGGGAGGCCATCGGGCTGGCGCAGATCAATCTCGAGACGTCGCAGGCGACACTGGCGAGCAAGAAGACACAGGTGAGCGCCGAGGTGCGGCAGAAGACGCGACATCTGCGGGAGCGGGACGCGGCGAAGGAAGTGGCGCGGCTGGAATTGCAACTGGCGCAGCAGAATATTGCGGTGCTGCAGGAGCAATTCACCGAGGGGAAAGTGAATTTGAGAGAAGTGGAGAGAGCGCGGCTAGACGAGAATGAGAAGTGGATGGGGTATCTAGATGCGAATTTTCAGCGGCAGCAGGCGCAGCTGGATTTACTGAAGACGGCGGGGCAGTTGGATAAGGTGTGGCAGTGAAGAGAAGTGAATAGTGATTTGTGAGTGGTGATTGGTGGGCTTAGAACAAAAGAGTTTGGGTGCGTTTTTAGAGGCGGCGAAGAGGTTGGACGCGGGGTTTGCGGACTTGCCCGCGTTTGATGCGTGGGCGGCGGGTATGCAGGATGAGCGAATCGGCGCGGCGTTGAAGGCTACTGCGGAGCGGTTGCAGGACAACTACCCTTACTTCCATCCACTTTATGCGGGACAGATGCTGAAGCCGCCACATCCGGCGGCGCGGCTGGCGTACGCGCTGACGATGTGGATTAATCCCAACAATCATGCGCTCGATGGGGGCCGCGCGACTTCCGCGATGGAGAAGGAAGCGGTTGCGGAAATCGCGGCGATGTTTGGCTGGGAGGAGTTTCTGGGCCACCTGTGCGGCGGCGGCACGATGGCGAATCTCGAGGCGCTGTGGGTAGCTTCGCAGGTGCAGCCGGGGAAGAAGATTTTGGCGAGCGAGCAGGCGCACTATACGCATAGGCGGATCAGCGCAGTGTTGCAATTGGGATTTGAGAGCTTGGCGTGCGATGCAAATGGGCGGATGGACGTGAAGGCGCTCACAACGCGCGTGGCGAGGGGAGATGTGGGGACGGTGATAGCGACGATGGGGACGACGGCAAGCGGGTCTGTCGATCCGCTGCCGGAAATTCTTGCTCTGCGCGAAAAGCATGGATTCCGGATTCATGCAGACGCCGCTTACGGAGGATATTTTGTGCTTGCGGGGAATTTGGGGGAGCCCGCAGCGCGGAGTTTTGGGCGAATCGGAGAATCGGATTCCATCGTTATCGATCCTCACAAGCACGGTTTGCAGCCTTACGGCTGCGGCTGTGTTTTGTTTCGCGACCCATCCGTGGGGCGCTTTTACAAGCACGATTCTCCCTACACCTATTTCAGCTCGGCAGAGTTGCATTTGGGAGAGATCAGTTTGGAGTGCTCCCGGCCCGGAGCCGCAGCGGCAGCGCTGTGGACGACGCAGAAGCTATTGGCGCTGGAACGGGGCGGGGAGTTCGCCCGCGGGTTAGAAACCGGAAGAGCGGCAGCGTTGGCTTTTTACGAGAGGCTCGAGAAGGATGAGCGATTTGTGACGGCGTTTGCCCCGGAATTGGACATTGTGATATTTGCACCCCGAGCGACAAGCGTCAGCGATGCATCCAAACTTTCCCGCGGGATTTTCGATGCGGCCGCAAAGCGGAATCTGCACCTTGCGGTGGCGGAGTTACCAACGGAATTTTGGTCTGCAAACCTGGCCGGAATGCAGCGTGATGGCGAAACCATGACCTGCCTGCGCTCGGTCTTGATGAAGCCGGAACATCTGGAGTGGATTCCGCGAATCTGGAACGAGCTTTCGGCGGCAACGACGGAAGTTCTTGGCGGGGAAGGCGCATTAGGTGCCTCCAGATAAGGGAAGCCGAAATTCAGTCATGAGAGGCTAGAAGGATGTTAATTCGGCGGAGCAGGGTTGATGTGCTAAAGGGCCTGGGAGCATAGAGGAGACCACCTCGACGGGGTCAGGAACTTCAAGAGCAGCCAGCGGGCTGGCGGAACTGTAGAGGACGCTCATTTCCGGCGAGCGTTGGCGCAAGCGATGCGCCAAGTCTGACCCTGGCATCCCGCCAGGGTGTAACGAGGTAATCAGAAGCCGGAGGGGACCCTCGCAAGACTGAGCCAGCTCCCATGCCTGATCGGCGTTAGCCGCGGATAGAACTAGAAAGTCGGCCGCCTCAAGGATTTGTTGCATCGTCATACGAAGAGGGTCCAGGTCTTCCACCACGAGAATGACGGGAGGACGGGGTGTTTCCAGTTGCATGTCTTTCATCGCAGCCTCAATTCTCCTGGAGAGTCCTGGCCGAGATTGGCATAGAGCCACGTATATTACTAAACGGTAAACAATGAAAGGAGATTCCATACTCTTAAACCGAATTAAACTCCAGATACCCTGGATCACTGGAAGCAGAAGGATCACTGCGGGGCCGCGTGACTGGGCTGCTCACAGGTGGCTTGCCGGGGGCCAGGGTCACACTTTCCCTCTAGGGCGGGTTCCTGCAATCCGAGATGCACCGCGCCCCAGTGGCGGGCCATTCCCTATCGAAACTACTCGATAGGGAACATCCGTATCCCGATGTAGTTAGTGTTTCCATGCAGAAAAGGGCAAATAGCAGAAACAATTGAGCGTATGCAACCAAGTCGGGTAAACTGTTATCTAGATATAGGGGGTATTGCCGGACGAAGCGCAAGAGGAGCCCGGGTATCGCTGTTGGGGCGCAAAACCGATCGCAGCAGTGAAATTGCGTGTAGAAAACTGAGGGTGAAGAATGCCGGATGTAATGAAGACTTTGTTAATGAATCCGCCGAGCTTTGAGAATTTCGACGGCGGAGCAAGCTCGCGGTGGCCCGCGACGCGCGAAATTGAATCGTATTGGTACCCGGTGTGGCTGTCCTATCCCGCTGGACTGATTCCGGGTAGCCGGTTGCTGGATGCGTCGCCGCACAAGGTGAATTGGCAGCAAACCATTGAGATCTGCAAGGACTACGAGTTTTTGGTGCTGTACACCTCGACCGTTGGATTCAATAGTGACGTCAAGCTGATCCGCAAGATCAAAGAGAGCAATCCCGGATTGAAGATTGCGTTTGTCGGGCCGCACGGGCACATCAAACCCGATGAGACGCTGATGGCGAGCCCTGACATCGATTTTGTAACGCGCGGGGAATTTGATCATTCGGTGGCGGAGTACGCGCACGGGAAGCCCATTGAGCAGATTATGGGCGTGAGCTACCGCAAAGAAGGCAAGGTGGTGCACAACGCGCCGCGGCCTCAGTTGCACACCGAAGAGTTGGATGCGCTGCCTTTTGCGACGGACACGTACAAACGCGACCTGCAGATCGAACGCTACAACGTGCCGTTTTTGCTGCATCCGTTCGTGTCGTTCTATACGACGCGAGGATGCCCGGCGCTATGCACCTTCTGCATGTGGCCGCAGACGGTTTCGGGGCATGCGTGGCGGGTGAGGTCGGTGGACAACGTCGTCCAGGAAGTGAAAAACACTCTGGAATATTTCCCGCAGATGAAAGAGATTTTCTTCGACGACGATACGTTCAACATCCGCAAAGACAGAGCGATCGAGCTAAGCCAGAAATTCAAGCCGCTGAAATTCCGGTGGTCCTGCACGGCACGATGCCACAGCAAGTATGAAGAATTGAAGGCGATGGCGGAAGGCGGAGCGCGGCTGTTTATCGTGGGATTCGAATCGGGCGATCCGCAGATTCTGAAGAACATCAAGAAGGGCGCGACCGTGGAGATGGCGCGCGAGTTCATGAAGAACTGCAAGAAGGTCGGAATCAAGGTTCACGGCGATTTTATTATTGGATTGCCGGGCGAGACGAAAGAGACCATCAACAAGACGATTGATTTCGCAAAGGAACTGGACTGCGAGACGATTCAGGTATCGCTAGCGCATGCCATGCCGGGCACGGAGCTGTATGACTCGATGGCCAAGGAAGGCTTCCTGAAGGTGGAAGCGCTGGCGGATTCGGGCGGGCACCAGTTGCCCCACATCGAATATCCGCATCTTTCGAAGGCGGAGATGATGGGTGGCGTGAACCGGTTCTACGATCAATATTATTTCCGGCCACGCGTGGTGTGGCGGATCGTCCGCGAAGCGCTGTGGGATTCAAATGAGCGCAAGCGGCTCTACCACGAAGCGACGAGCTTCCTGAAGCTGCGCTCGGAACGCTGGAAGTGGGTGCGCGAGGGCGGGGATGCAGCGAAGCCCATGATTTCCGTGCCGGAAACGCCGTCGGCGTCCGGAAACGATTAACCTAAGACAAAATGGCAACCGAGGGCAGGCTGCGAGTAAAGACCCTGGTCATGGTGTGCGCAATGGTGGTGTGCGCGAACGCCGGCGACTTGCTGTTGAAGCGCGCGATGCTGCAGATTGGGGCAGTGGAACTATCCGGGGCGGGAATTGCGCACGCTTTTCGGATGACGGTGACGAGCGGGACGCTCTGGGTCGGCATATTTTTTCTGTGCGGATTCATGCTCAGCTACATGACGGTTTTGAGTTGGGCAGACTATAGTTACGTCATGCCGGCGGGCGCGTTTGGCTACGCGTTACTCACATTCTTTGCGGTGGTGTTTCTGCATGAGGCGGTTTCGCCTCGGCGCTGGGTAGGTGTGGTTCTAATTTGCGTAGGTGTGCTGCTGGTCGGGCAAACCAAGCCGCGGACGACGACAGTGACCCGGGAGGCGCTGGCGTGATGCATGTGGCGCTGTTTCTTGGGTTCCTGATATTTGGAAGCACGGGCGGAGAGATTGCCATCACGCGTGGCATGAAAGCGACTGGTGAGCCACAGCGGTTGAGGCCCAGAGAGTTGCTGCGGTTTCTCGGGAGAGCGCTACGCAACGGGTGGTTCTGGGCAGGCGTGCCGTTGATGGCCCTGTCGTTTTACGCGCTCCTGGTATTGCTCTCGTGGGAACCCATCAGTTTTGTGATTCCGGCGTCGGCCTTGAGCTACGTGGTGGGGACGTTTGGTGCGAAATATATTTTGCGTGAAGAGGTAAGCGCAGCTCGCTGGATCGGTGTTTTGCTCGTATGCGCGGGAGTGACGCTGGTTGCGCTGGGATAGGCGATGTATGCTGCCATGGCGCGGTTCTGCGAATCGAGCCGGTCAGAAAGCAGCAGCGAAAGCGCCGGCGGATACTACCGGCGTGCGAAAGGTCCTCGAATTTGTGCGGGATAACCGGCTTTACACATAAAAATTGGGCCCCCGAACCTGAGCGGATTGAGCAGGCCACTGCGGCGCTGGCCCATCGCGGGCCCGATCAGCGCGGAGTTTTCCGCTCGAGCGTCGTTTCGATGGGAGCGGCACGGCTGAAAATTATTGACCTTCAGGGGGGAGACCAGCCCATCGTTACCGATGATGGCGACACTGCGATCGTCTTCAACGGAGAGATTTACAATCATCTGGAAGTGCGCGGCGAGCTGGAAAAGCTAGGGCACCGATTTCATTCCCATTCGGACACCGAGACGGTTCTGCACGCTTTTGTTGAGTGGGATACGAAATGCTTTTCGCGTCTGCGGGGCATGTTTGCCGTCGCACTTTGGAGCAAATCGAAGCGGCGGCTCGTTCTGGCCCGCGACCGGATGGGAATCAAACCACTTTACATTGCGCGCCGCGGGGAAGATCTTTTCTTTGGTTCTGAACTCAAAACTATTTTTATTCATCCGGAGTTCGAGCGGCGGTTGAGCCTTGCAGGGCTCGACTGCTACCTCTCGCTGAACTACGTGCCCTGTCCATGGACGTTAGTGGAGGGAATCGAGAAGTTGCCGCCAGGGCAGTGGCTGGAATGGGTTGACGGAAAAACTCGCGTAGAGGCTTATTGGACGTTGCCGGCTGGGCCGATTCGCGAGCGTTCGATTGATTCCGCGTGCGAAGAACTTGACAGTTTGATGCAACAGTCGGTTAGCGAGCATTTGCTCTCGGATGTGCCGCTGGGATTGTGGTTGAGCGGCGGTATCGATTCTTCGACAGTCCTCCACTATGCCGCCAAGGCCTCGGCCAGACCCATAAAAACACTCTCCGTGTCTTTTCTCGGAAGAAGTTTTGACGAGACGGCGTACATCCGGAGCGCCGCAAAGCAATACGGCACGGATCACCAGGAATTCGACTTGAATCCCGGAGCCGATTTGCGCGGGGCGATCGAGGAGTTCGCCTATTACTCTGACGAGCCAAGTTCGGACGCTGGTGCTTTGCCTGTTTGGTTTCTCTCGAAGATGAGCCGAACACAAGTGACCGTTGCGCTGAGCGGGGAGGGGGCGGACGAACTTTTTGGCGGCTACCTGACGTATCGTGCGAATCAGCTGGCGCAAACGTTGCGGCGCTTCCCGAAATGGTCGCGGCTTGCCGCACTAGGGATGGCGAGGCAGTGGCCAGTCTCGGACGACAAAATCAGCCGAGAATATATGGTGAAGCGCTTTTTGGCGGGGAGCCTGCTCTCGCCGGAATGGGCACACGTGTATTGGAACGGAACGTTTTCTGAAGGCGAGGTGCGGTCGCTTTCGGCGAGTACGCTGCCCGCATCGCTGAACGGCGTTCTTGGCGAGTTGCGGGATTCTCCTGCGGCTCGCGACGGAGTGTCCCCGTACCTCTGGTGGGACCAAAAATACTTTCTGCCAGACGATATTTTGAACAAAGTGGATCGCATGAGCATGGCGCATTCGCTGGAAGTGCGGCCACCGTTTCTGGATCACCGGATCGTGGAGTTTGCCGCTACCTTGGCGCCTACGCTCAAGATACAGGGCGCGCGGCAGAAAATCGTTCTGAAGCATCTCATGAAGGACAGGCTTCCCGAATCAATCCTGCGGCGAAAGAAGGTGGGCTTTGATATTCCGGCGCACGAATGGCTTCGTGGGCCGGTGAAAGAGCTTCTGCTGGATGCGATGCGAGAAGGGCTTGCGGAGCACAAAGGGCTTTTTCAGCAGGGCAAGATCCAGGAGTTGGTGCAATTGCATTTGGAGCGCAGGATAAACGTCGGATATCACCTGTGGGGTTTGCTGCTGTTATTTCTGTGGATGAAGAAATGGCGAATTCAGGCGGGGCCGTCCGGCGGAAGAGTGAGTTTGGTTTCGGAAAAAACAGGCATCCCGAGCTAGTGGTTTCTACTGCGAGCTGGAATTAGGCTGGAAGCGCGGGAATGCGGGAAGTGTGGCATATCCAGGCCGAGATGGCGTTTTGGCCAACTTTCCGTTTCGCAGGTTGCTTTGGAGCAATCTTGATTGTACAAAAAGACGGTGCGCTGCATCTAATCAAGGCGGCAATTCGTGATTGGATTTCGGAACGACAAAGGGACGTTTTTCAGCTTAATCACGTATACTGTAATTAGCTTCACTCTGTGGAGATGACAGCGGGCGTCCTCAGCACGCCGATGCATGCAGGCTAATCCGGCGCAATGACAATGCGCCACTCCACGAGGCCACGAGCCCAGGGGGATTTCACTAAGGAGGAACGATGAAGATTGCTGTGCTTGGAGGGGATGGCTACTGTGGGTGGGCAACTGCTTTGTATTTGTCGAAGCAAGGACATTCCGTTGCCATCGTTGACAATTTTGTCCGCCGGCTGTGGGATCACGAACTGAACGCGCAAACACTGACTCCCATTCGCCCGCTCTCCGACCGCTTGCGCGTATGGCAGGCGGTAAGCGGCAAGACCATCGAGTCTTTCTACGGAGATGTTTGCGATTACGAATTCCTGGCTTCGACGCTGCGCGCGTTTGAGCCTGATGCGGTTGTGCACTTCGCCGAGCAGCGCTCCGCGCCTTACTCGATGATTGACCGGGGCCACGCGGTTTTCACGCAGGTCAACAACGTGGTTGGCACGCTGAATCTGCTTTTTGCGCTACGCGAGCACCGGCCGGATTGCCACCTCGTGAAGCTAGGTACGATGGGCGAGTACGGCACGCCGAATATCGACATTGAAGAGGGCTACATCACCATCGAGCACAATGGACGGAAGGACATTCTGCCGTTTCCGAAGCAGCCGGGATCTTTCTATCATCTGTCGAAGGTGCATGACAGCCACAACATCATGTTTGCTTGCAAGATTTGGGGACTGCGCGCCACGGACTTGAACCAGGGCGTGGTGTACGGAACGATGACCGACGAAACGGGGATGGACGAAGCGCTGATCAACCGGTTCGACTACGACGATGTTTTTGGCACAGTGCTGAACCGCTTCTGCATTCAGGCAGCGATCGGGCAACCGCTGACGGTTTACGGCAAGGGGGGGCAGACGCGAGGGTTCCTTGATATTCGCGACACGGTGCGGTGTATTGAAATCGCCTGCGAAAATCCGGCTGCGCGCGGCGAATGCCGTGTATACAACCAATTCACCGAACAATTTTCGGTACGGGATCTCGCGAAGATGACCGTGGCTGCCGGCAAAAAGCTCGGCTTAACCGTCGAGGTCGACCACTTGCAGGATCCGCGCGTCGAGGCCGAGGAGCACTATTACAACGCGAAGCATTCCAAACTGATCGATCTTGGCTTGCAGCCGCATCTGCTCTCTGATTCCTTGCTGGACTCGCTGATGAACATTGCGATTAAGTATCGCGACCGCGCGGACGCTTCGTTGATGCTGCCGCAGGTGAACTGGCGCGAGCCCCGCAACGACCGGCGCCTGCAGATGAGCAAGACGGCGAGGAATTCGTTGGGCGCTTCTCGAGTGCAGACGGCTAGCGAACCGGTCGAAAAAACGAAAAAACACACGCACCGGTAGCACTTTCACTTACAGCAATTTCAACGCGGAATGACTGCGGCTCTTAACGGAGGGCCGCAGTTTCATTTGTGATGCGCTGCGCAAAACCCAGATCGAACGGGAAGTCCGCGCCCTCGAGCGAGGCTTCCACTTTGGCGGCGAAGCGTTGAATGATTGGTTCTTTGTTTGCCAAAAGATCAAGGAACGCCGCGCGGGAGTTCCGTTTTTCCAGCCAAACACAGCGTTCATCGGGCTGCTCGTAACCGCAGAGAATCTCTTGTACGGCAGACTTCGGGGCAGCATAGGCGCGGATGGCGAGCAGATGGGAGCCCAGGTTGTCGATCGCAGGCATGCCTGTATGATCGGGCCTATTTAAGAAGAAGTGTCCGCCGAATCGCAGGCCACTACCAGGGTGGAAATCTCTGCGCCAACGTTCGACCTCTTCCAACATGCAATACTCGAAGTGAACCGCAATCAGACGACGAAGCTGCTTGGCCCTGGCGATGAGCGAGGCGGTGATGAGTGGCGGGGCTTGCCAGGGTTTTTCTGCAACCACGTGCAGGCCGGCATCCAAAGCGGCATCGACCATGAAGAGAACATGAGGTCCCGGCAGTACGCAGAGCCAGGCGATTTGTGCCTTGCTCACGGTCATAGCGGAGGCTAGGCGCGATCTATAGACGTCGTCCGTTTCACCAGACGCGCGGCGCGTTTCAGAGATGAGGGAAACATCGCGGCCTTCGGACGCCAGAATGCCCTGCATCCGGGATGCCCAGCGTCCGCGGCCGAGGATTACGTAAGCAGGGACTTCAGCCATTTCGTGTGCCCGCCACCATTTCGCAAACGAGTCGAGCCGCTTTCACGGCGCTGACTACCTTGCCGGAGAAGATATGAATTTCGCCTGGGCCGCCTTCGCGAACGTATAGAACTCTGCGGTCTTGCTCGGGATTGTCCTCCACCACGCGAATCGTGAACCGTGAGCCGATGTAAACTGCGTCCTTCGCGGCGGGGACGGTGAGGCAACAATCGGCGCGCATGGCGGCGAACCGAGTAAAGGGAACAGGCTCAAAAGCAGGCTTGTTCACTATGTCAGCGTAAGACTCCGGGATAGGTTCGTCGAGGCTTGTCGTTGTCCAGTGATTTGTGTTTTTCGCTGAGCCGAAGAGCGAACGCGTCGAACTGCCGTAAGGATCAAAGGCGGTGAACGGCCCATCAACGACGACCAACGCAACGCCGTGCAACTCGGGCGGTAGTTCGATCAATATTTTTTCAGCTACCTGGTATTTTGCAGCTTTAAATAATCCCCGGCTTGGACCCAAGCCGTATGTAGCCCAGATCACGAAGTCGTAGTCGGAGCGCATTTCGTGAGTGAATTCGCGCCGTTGCAGGCGAATGCCGTGTGCTTGCAGGCGGGCTTCGACAAGGCCTCGCAAAACATCCGGATCATAGATGTTTTCCTCGACTTCATAGCACTTGCCGATAAAATCGAAATTCATCCAGTCAGGGTGGCACGTTTTGAGCGGAAGTCCGTGCTGGTGCATCACAGCCTCATACAAATCCGGTGGAGTGAGGGAATTCTCTTTGGGAATGGCATAGTAATGCCGACTGTTACTTACGATTGCGTCCGCGAAGGCCTGGGTAAATTCCGCGCGGGCTTCCGCTATTTCGCTGATTGTTTCTGAACTCCGGGGATAGTGATAGCCGGCGTGAACGCGGTACTGGTTGATCGCGGAAGCTGCACGCAGCACGCCGAGCGGGTCGAACAGTTGGACCTGGTGTCCGTGCTCAGCCAAACGTATGGCGACGGTGGCGCCGTAAATACCGGCTCCTGCTACAGCGATCTTGGCTCCCATGATCCTCTTTCGATTTTTCCTGCCCGCCAAAATACCCGTAGATCAGACATTTGAAGAGTGAACACGAGCGGACCCGCCAACATCTACTTTTGCGGAGCAGTTCTGACTATCGGCACGAGCATTCCTTCGCGAATGCGATAGTCGATGTCCCGCCAGCGAATGCTTCGGCGGCCGAAACTCAGCAGCCAGATCAGCAAAGCCCACGCATCCCAGACCGGCACGAGCGCCATTTTTTCCCATATCCCATTTTGCTTCATCCCCCAAACACCAATCAGCCAGGTCATGGCGACGCGCAGACACAGGTATCCGCCAAGGTAAAACAACGCGACTCGAGGAGTGGGATGAATCGCGACTGCCGTCACCGACCACGCCAAACCTTGCGTGAAGATTAATCCCAGGTGGCCCCAAGGGCGCATGTGGCGCATTACGGTCATCCAGCGCAGGCGCTTAAAGAAAAACTCACGCAATGATTTGAAATCAGCCACGGTCTCGACCGCGTACGGCAGCAGTTCTACTTCAAATCCCTGCTCTGCAACCAATCGCCCGACGAGTAAGTCATCCGCTGGACGATTCTCGATGGCGCTGTAGCCGCCGAAACCAGCGAGATGCGTTCGCGTGGTTACAATGGTTTGGCCAAAAGCGAACTTGACTCCGTCCAACTCCCGGGCGACCAGTATGCCGGGATAAAAGTCGCAAATCATGCCAATGGACTGAAGCCTTTGAAGGAGCGTGTGCTCCTGCGTGGAGACGTAGAGGCATGTGACTGCGCCCACCTTGGGATTGCGGAGCGGCGCGACCACGGAACGCAGGTAGTCCGGACGAACGCGGACGTCGCTGTCATTGATCACAAGAACTTCATTTTGCGCTTCGCTGACCAGGCGTGCCAGCTTTACGACTTTGTCGTTGGGAGCGGTGTGGCCGGACACGTGAACGACTCGAATGCGGCGCTGGGGAAATTCGCGCTTCAATCTTTCGATGACTTCCGCGACGGCCTCGTCGCCGTCGCCAATGCCGAAAAGCAACTCGTAATCGGGATAATCCTGGTTGCAGTAGCTTGCGAAGTTTTCATAGGCTTCGGCGTCTAGCCCGCGAATCGGTTTCAGATTGCTGATAGGAGGCGTGAAGTTGGAGGGCTGGATCCACTTTTGGGAGTGCCGGAAGAAGCGCCAAGAGCTGTAAAGGGCGAGAAAATAGTAGATGAATGGAATGGCCGCGACGCCCAGGAAAACGTAGACGAGGACGCTCGCCGTCATTTCGGGCCCCGCCGGGCAAAAGGTAAGTTGCAATCCCTTGAGGATTCAGGAAGGGCATGTCCGCCGTCGGGTATGTTGCCAATTTGAATGTGTGGAACCGGAAAGTCAGACCACTGTATCAGGGCGGCGATCATTCTTTTTTAAGTAGCCGTTCCTTTCCGAATAATTGCGGAGTGTACTGCGAGCTACAAAAGAATAGCAAATCGTGAGAAATTTCAGTTTGCCAAAAACTGCCCATGCGGGTCATCTAGCAATTCTGACAGACATCTGCGATTGAGTGGCAGCAATGCGAAGTGAATATGCTCGAGACGAAGCGCGGCCGTTGGGAAGCCTGCGAAAACCATGCAATAATAAAGGAGAAGGGACTCATAGAGTGTTTGAGTCTATTCGCATGATGACTTTGTTTTGTCCCCCACTATCGCCAATGTCCTCGAAACTCGGTCCCAAGGTTTCTCCAAGCTTAGATAGCGTACCGACTCTTCTGTATAGCGCGCCTGCCGCATGAGTTCGTCTCCCGGGCTCCACTTTAAAACCTATTGCATGCTTTTGATCATGGTTGTTTTCGCGCCGCTCGGTAATGTGCTTCTCGGCAAAGGAATGAAAAATGTTGGCGCAGCTGTTTCGTGGGCGCCTTCACACTTGCCGCACATCGCTTCGATGGTTTTGTCGTCGGGATACATCTGGCTAGGCATCGCGTCACTGCTGACGTTTTTCGTGGCCTACATGTTAATTCTTTCGTGGGCTGATTTTAGTTACGTCCAACCGGCTTCCTCGATTGCGATGCTGGTCGTTGCGCTCTTAGGTTACTTTTATCTGGGCGAGCGAATTTCACCCCTGCACTGGGCGGGGATCGTCGTGATTTGTCTGGGCGTCTTCGTCGTCGGAAATACTCCACCGCGCACCACAGAGGTACGCTGAGAATGCGCGAAGCACTACTTTTATTTTTAGTCGTGGCCAGCGGGACGGGCGGCGAGATTTGTGTCACGAGGGCTATGAAACACGTCGGTGAAGTAACGGATTTCAGGCCGCTTGCACTCGTGCGAGTCATCCTGCGGGCAATGAAAGTTACCTGGATGTGGATCGGGATTGCCATGATGGCGCTTGCCTTCTTCTCCTTGCTGGCGGTGCTTTCCATTGAAAACGTTAGCTTTGTGGTGCCAGTGACAGCGCTAAACTACGCGGCTGGCGCGCTCGGGGGAAAGCTCTTTCTCGGAGAACGGGTCACTCGGCGCCGGTGGGCCGGAGTTTTGCTCGTTTGCATTGGCGTTACACTGGTCTGGCTCGGAAAACACTGAGGCGAAGATGCCCTCATCCGCATCCGCCGTTCGAGTTTGTGCGTGTTCGCTCTGACTCAATAAAGACACTGGAAAATCCACATGGTTCCGCTTTGTGGCAAGCTAGTAGAGCGGCACTCCATCGACTGGTCCAGGAAGCACAGAAAAAAGGAAGAGAAGTCCAGCGTGACGATATTGCATTCAGGTTGGCGAGATGCGTTGCTACTTTTAGCGGCTGCGCCGCTCGCGTACTACGTCGCAGCCACATTTGCCGCCTTGCGCTTCTTCCGGCGAGAGCGTAGGCACAAGCTGCGAAGCTATACTCCACCGGTGAGTTTACTCAAGCCGGTGCGTGGTGTGGATTTCGCCACTTACGAAAATTACTCCAGCTTTTGCCGCCAAGATTATCCGGACTACGAAATACTCTTTGCCGTCAATGATGAGGAGGACGCGGCGGTTCCGCTGATTCGCCGCTTGATCTCCGAATTTCCTGGCCTGCGGATTCGCTTGCTTATTGGCGCGGAGAATCTGGGCGCCAATCGCAAGGTCAATAAGCTGGCGCGACTGTCCCGCGAAGCGCAGCACGAGATCCTTGTGGTCACGGACGGCGACGTGCGGGTTGGTCCGAACTACCTGCGCGAAGTTGTCGCGCCGTTTGTTGAAGAGAGCACTGGCGCGGTCACTTGTTTCTATCGCGGTATCGCCGATAAAAATCTCGGCGCGGAGCTTGAAGCCATCGGAACATCCAGCGATTTTTTCGCCGGCGTCCTGATGGCTGAATTGACAGAGGGGATCAATTTTGCCTTGGGCGCTTCCGTTGTCACCACCAAGCGCTGGCTTGCCAAAATCGGCGGCTTTGAGTCCCTCGCCGGAATGCTTGCAGACGATTACGAATTGGGTGTCCGCATCGCCGAGGCTGGTGGAAGAGTTATGCTTTCGCGCGAGGCTGTTTGGACCATGTATCCAGCGCAAACTGCCAAAAAATTTTGGGATCATCAACTTCGTTGGGCGAGGACCGTGCGACTGTGCCGGCCGCTATCTTATTTTGGGTTGATTTTCACTCTGGGGCTCCCCTGGGTTGTGTTGGCTGCGCTGGTGGCACCAACGGGGTGGATCGCCGCGGGATACCTACTTGGCTACATTATTTTGAGGCACGTTATGGCTTGGACCGTGGGCGTCTGGGGAGTCGGCGATGAAGTGCTGCGCCGCAAACTTTGGCTGATGCCGCTACGCGACGCTCTCTATTCTGCGGTCTGGCTTGCGAGCTTTGCGTCCAACCGCATCCGGTGGGGCGGCCAGGAATTCACGGTGCGCAAGGGCAGGATGGTGCCTATCATTGCTCCACAGGCTGCGGATTCCGCGCCAGCGACCTCCACGCGCGGTTGACGCGTCAGCGAATCCCGATTAAATTAGATGAGGAGAATCGTGGCTGCCCCGATCCTCGGGGAAGTCCTGCGGTTCGTTTTTTCCTCCCAACGGCTGGGAGATCGTCCAATTGGTAGGACTCCAGACTCTGAATCTGGCTATCCTGGTTCGAGTCCAGGTCTCCCAGCCAATCTTTTCAATGACTTAGCGAAGACCCTTTCTCAAACTTGGGAACATTTGGGAACATTATTTCCTCCAAACGCGTGATCGCACTGCGCTGAGACTCCTCGACCGACTGAACATAGTAGGCCAGCGTTGTTTGAGCAGAAGAATGCCCAAGTACCTGCTGCGCTGTGCGCACCGGTTCCCTCATCTCACTCAGGGCTGTTGCAACGGAGCGGCGAAATGCCCGCCACCCTGTTTTGGGTAATCCTAATGAGGTGAGAGCGGGGTGAAGCACGCGCTTTACCAGGTTGTTTGGCTCATATGGTTTCCCGACGGCATTCGGAAAGATCAGGTCCATCGAACCACCACTTAGCTTTTGCTTGTGAACATGGAGCGCCGTAAGCAAGCCAGGGCTCAACGGGATGACCCGTTCGCTGGCATTGTTCTTCGGTAGTCCGAACGCGCCTCGATAGTAGGTCCGCCGAACCAAAAGCAAGTTCCGGTCGAAGTCCACGTCGGACCACTGGAGACCAAATAGCTCGGAAGCACGCATTCCCGTTACAGCGGCAAGTAAAACCATCGTCCGATGGGGTTCTTTGACTGTCTCCAGAATCTTCGTTATCTGTGACGGTACAAAGGTGATCTTGGGTCGAACATTTCTTTTCTGTGGAAGACGGACCCCCATTACGGGATTCAACTCCACAAAGCCCCACTCCCTGGCGCTTGCAAAGGTTCGACTCAAGGTTGCGCGGATGTGATGCAGAACCGAAGATGAATACCTTTCGGCTTTCTGGTTGAGGAATATCTGCACATCAGGCATATGAATATCGCAGAGCCGGTAGCTCGCGAATTTAGGTGCCAAATGTTTGCGCAGAATATCCTTGTAAAAATTGCTTGTCGACACTCGGTAAGTGGGCAGTACCGCTTCTTCCCATTTTCGAGTGAAGTCTTCGAAAGTCATCGTTGCTTGAGGCCTTCGAATCCCGTAGTTGGTGGGCCGTAACAACGAGCTGAGTAGCTGACGAGCTTCACGTCGGGTGGGAATGCTGCTGACCGATCCGAGGACTTGCGAGCGCATCATCCTCGCGATTGCTCCATTCGGTCGGATCACGTCTTCCCTCCAACGTGCAACCCACACTCTGCGACCAACTTTCCCACGGATAAACAAACAGCCATCTTGATAGCGGCGTCGAGCCATGATTTCCTTTCCGTTGACTCGTCCGCCTTTTCTTGTGTCGATTTCCAGTGTAGCTCGAATGTCAAGTCGCACGTGAGCCTCGGCATTGAGATTCAACCCAGGCCAATACTTCGTCTTCACGAAAACGCCAGTACTTCCCAAGGCGGTAGCCAGGCACTCGCTTCGTGGATCGCTCGCGCATGCGTCCATAGACCCACGAGACAGGCACCTGTAACAAGTCCGCTACCTCGTGAACAGTGAGAAGGCGATTTTCATTTCTGTGCTCTTTCCCTGGGGCCGCGTCGGGTGACGTGGCATCAGGGTTGGAGTCAGAACCGACAAACGAATGATTCCGGCTGGGCGTACACGGCGACGACGTTCGGTTCTCCTCCTCAATGCAATTTCCATCCAAGAGACTGCGAACTACTTGGCGCGAGCCATGTCGTCGGTCGGACGCTGGGTTCTCGCGCATACCGGATTGGAGGTGGTGGTGCATAGGTTCTTATTTCAATTGCAGTTGGAACGATTTTCCTTTCGAGCTTGATTCTTGATTACTGGTGTGTTGGCCTGAAAGCCAGGCCTGAAACTCTCTGTCTTTGTTATAGACAAGTTTCAGGGCTTCCGTTACGACATACGACGGTGAGCAGTCGAGAAACTCTGCGTATTTTGTGAGCTTCATCTTTGCCTCGTCGTCGAGTCTTAGTTGGACAACTGTGGTTTTGGGTTGTTTGAGTGGTGCTTTCAATACTGCCATCGAGATTCTCTCCTTTCTTTATTCGAGATCGTTACTTCTCCGCATTCGGGGTTGAGTACATCCGTGTATGCACGCGGGCAAAACACGGTCACGCTTCCTGCGTGACGGGCGGGAGCGACCCCACTGAACTTTGGGCGGCTGAAAGCCGTCAAAAGTGGGGTCGCTCCCGCCCATCCCAGTGTTTTGCCCGCGTGCAGTTTCTTTGCCTTTGTTTTACGCATCTGGTTACTTTTCTTCAGCTTGTCGTGCATTCCCTTCGAAAGCTGGTCCGAAAGCTGAACCGAAAGTCGGTTGTAGCCTGTTCGTCACCTCATGATCGCCAGGCGCGAGATTTTTGCTTGGGACTCGCGCTTCAAACAGGGCGGCTTGACCGTCCACGAGTTTCGTGCGGAACGATACTTCCCGCTGCGGCGCGAGCCTCCGAAATTCCTCGCTCACAGCCCCAGCCGTGATTTGGCCGTTCAACCATTGCTCATATCGACTGTCGGTCATAGCATCATTGAATCGCTCCTTGGCTTCATTCAGGAATTCGATCTGTTCCGCGTTTAGCCTTGCGAACTGCTTGGTCTCCCACATGTGGCGGTAGTGGAAGTAGCGCAAGCCTTCCACGCCCGGATCGGGGTCCGTAGTGCGCGGGGCCATCGCCAGAAACAGCTCCCGAGCCACTGCGAAGTGCTTGGGACGTGTAGCGATGTAGACAAAATTCACCTGCGGCACAGCTGAAAACAGACCGTTATATGCAAACAAATGCGTCTCGAAACTGGCGAGACTGAGGAGTCCCGGATCGACAAAACTGAAGGTGACCACAGAGGGAGAAGAGGAAGATTCAGGGGCGAAGAACAGCGGGAATTTGTCAACGAAATAACGGTCTGTGGTCTTTTCCCGAATCGCTCCCTTGTACCGTTTAGCCGGAAGCATAGATCGGGGGATGGAGAGTTTGTGGGAGAAATAGTCGACTTTCTCGGTTTCGGTTTCGAGATAGCGGTACTCGAGGTGTGCCAGGACAAAATCCAGAATCGCCAGCTTCGTGCGGATGTGTTCGACGGAATGTTCGCGGCGATTGCGGAGATTTTCCCGACCGAGGGCCCGATACAGGAGGCGAGAGAAAAGATGGTAGACACGCCCGTTTCGAAGCAGAAGCCGGGCGGTGGCATGTCCCTTTCCGAGCACCTTTTGCGTGAAAGCCATGCTCTTGTCACCGCTTTTGGCCCCCGTAAAGGCCAAGTACTGACGAGTGGAGAAATACCCAGAGTGGGTAGCCACGAGATATAGGAAGCGGGCCTCGTCCTCGGTGTAACCGAAGCCAAGGAGGTTCTCGATGCTGGTTTCAGGAAAGTGCATGGCTCATAGACTCAGAATCGCGGTCATAATCTCCCGCTCGTTGCGCACTCGGCGCAGACCAGCTGCGTCCTCCGGACGGGCGTAGATTTGAAAACCGGCGCGGGCCTTTTCCGCCAGATGACCTGCATGGTAGTGGCCCGTAGCGAGTTCCAGGTCCACCCGGGAGATTTCCAGGTCCTGGTTGGCGTACTCGATGCGCAGGTCGGGGAAACTAACCTTGCCGTGAACAACCGGGAGCTGCAACTGCTGCGCGAAGGCTTCCTTACTGCCTTGGGTTTGAGCCTCGCCGTGCGCCTGGGCCCGGCCAAGTTTTCGGTAGAGCTTTTCCTTGAGTTCATAGTCGAGCTGAACCCTGAGCACCTTGCCACCTTTACGTTCGATCTCATCGGCAGCCTTGTGATACAGGCGGTACAAGGCGGCATCATGGTCTGCTTCCTTGGGCTTCACAAAGCCCGAGTAAGCGGCTTGATCGTCGAGTACGAAGCCATGGTGACGAATCAGGCGTTTGCCTTCCTTTGTTAGAGTGAGAACCTGCTGGGACTCCTTCTTGAGTACGCTCGTGTCTCGTCGTGCGACAAGCCGTTGTCGAATAAGGTTGCGAAGGTCGCTGTCCAGTCGTGACCGGTCACCGGCGTAGGCCTGCTTCGCGAGATCTTCGACAGCCACCACTCGGAATTTGCCGACTTCTGTAAGGGTGTGAATTTCCGATGGCCGGAGCGAATAGCTTCTGTCCCTGTCGCGGATTTCCGTGCGCTCGCGCTGCGCGAGAACGTCAGCTTGCCGGGTATCGCCGGACCAGGGCTTTGTTTCTAGACGCTCGCGGCTCTGCCAATCGGGATGGTCAGACTGATATTCGGTTTCCCGGAGCTTTGCCAGTCTTATTCTGACGCTGGCCTCCGTTTGCGAGCTGCTGCCTCGTCCTCGGCTTGATTCTCGACCACCGCTGTAGGGTTCAGACGGCGATTGAGAATCGCGAAAGTCATCAATTTCGAATCCATCAAAGCCTCGTGACATCAAAGGACTCCTGTGGACCTCACCTAACAGCCGAAGCAGATCTCAACTGCAGTGGGGAAAAAGAAAACGCATGCGGAGGAAGAGTTAGCATCATGTCGCGCTGCATTTGCGAAAGGCCTCTACTGTTGTCCTGTACTTGTCTCGTTTTCTTGGTACAGGAAGACTTCTTCGACATTCTTCCCGAATATGCGGGCGATCTTAAAAGCCAAGTCCAGCCCCGGCTCGTATTTGCCCGTCTCAACCGCGTTGATGCACTGCCGCGTCACGCCGACGGCATCGGCAAGGTCAGCCTGTGACCACTCCTTTTCAGCTCTCAAAACACGAAGTCGAGTCCTCATTCTTGATACCGCCAAGAGAAGAGAATTAAGCCGATGCTCCACAAGGCGATCATCAACACCGGAACCAGGAGTGAAGCTCCGGAAAGGAAACCGAATCGTTGCAGGATGCCAACAGCAAGTGTGAGGAGCAAGGAACCAACAAAAGCAAAGCTCGTCGCTTCGTGGTTGATGAGTCTCTGATGGGTGTCTGCGACTTTCAGGAAGCGAAGGAAACTCCAAATTCCTGCGCCAGCCAGCACGATGCCAAGGGCAAACAGTACTTTTTGTGCTGCCTGGCTCACCTCGACTGCCACGGTGAAAGTCCCGGCTGCAAGGAACATGAAAACATAGAAAATGCGCAGTGCGTTCTTGCGCTGCCGCTTGGGTTGCTGAGGTCCCGGTAGAGTTGACATGGCGCGACTCCTCTGGCGGGTCTCAGAGTACTCTATACAGGTCTATATGTCAATTATAAAGGACTATTAGAACTTGTATGATGTCTACAATGATGTTTGTCTGTTCCATGGCTCGACCAAAACGGCCTCTGCTGGGACCTTAGGCGGTAGAGCTCGGTTCGCACGCGGGGCAGCTCGTAACCGGACATGGCGTGAACTAAAACGCCGTCCACTTGATGGGGCACCCCGCTCCCTGCAAAGGGAGTTGAAGAAGTACTCATGGTCGAAGTTGTGATCGGAGAGATGTTTGGGTCGGACTGAAACCGACCGCTAGATTACGAGCAAGCCATATTAGACCTTTTTATAGTTGATCTCCCGGAAAAATAGGCTGGGATAGGCTCTTTTTCACAGGTTATGCACAGATTTTTTCCGCGGTACCATTGACACGCAGTTGAAGGTACTTCAGAAGTCATAACCCCAACAAGAAGTGCTGACTGTTGTAAAACATTTCTCGTGGATGACGGAGGGGTGTGTTTGTGTCCCCTGCGTTTGACGAGAAGCGTGTGATAAAGACGAAATTCTAGCCGAAACTCGCATAAGTGCAAGTTGAGACTGTCTTTTGCACCAATGCAGGTTATGGCGGGGTACGGAGGTAATTGTGACTTGGAAACGACTCGTTTTCGTATGTGCTTTGCTTGTTTGTCTACTCGTTTTGACTTTGCATGCCTCGGCGCAGAACGCACAAATTTGCTTTAACCAGTATCAATACTGTGCGGTCTGTGGAGACACACTCATCCCGGGTTCCATATGCACCACTGAGATCACGATTCTGGCTATCTGCACTGCTCCATCACCGGCATGTGCACCAGCGGAGGCCCCATACGAGGATTGCCCAACCTGCAATGCGGCTCGCAGCGGGCAAACTCCGCCTCCCACGGCCAGCAATCCAGTCAATCTGGCGACGGGAAACACCTATATCAAGCAGCAGGATCTTAGAGTGCCAGGGTTGGGCGGCGGATTGACGCAAGTCCGGACGTGGAATAGCAAATGGCCGTATACGCAGACTGCATCTCAAGTCGGAATGTTCGGACCGAATTGGCGCTCAACCTACGAAGAGCGAGTATTCCTCGGAAGCGACAACTACATGAAATATGCGCGTAGCGATGGAAGCTTCATATCGTTTGCGTACCTGGGCCCCCTATGGGAGATAGCTGGCGGCCCTGGCGGAAACCCCAATAACAATGTCCTAGAAGTGACGAACATGTTGCAAGGCACCACGAACTGGACGATCACGTTCCAGAACGGCGAGCAACGAGTCTTCAACGCTGCTAGCGGATCACTGATGTCGATCACCGACCGGAACGGAAATACCACGCAATTGACATATGACTCTTTGAACCGACTGGTGACAGTTACGGATCCTGCTTCGCGGACCATCACCTACACGTACCAAAACCCCACCAGCTACCTGGTCACAGGGGTTTCGACCAGTGTCGGACTTTCGCTTTCCTATGCCTACGATACGCAATCGCGATTGAGCCAAGTCACGAACCCGGATTTGACGACTCTGACCTTTGCCTACAATACGCAGTCTCTCATTACCTCCGTCACTGACATGAACGGCAAGGTTTTGGAATCCCATACCTACGATAGCGCCTCGCGTGGATTGACTTCCTCGCGTGCGTTGGGCGTTGAGTCCATTACTCTCATATACCCGAATCCATGATGGCTGCGGACGATTCAACATTCACAGTGAAAAAACGCGATCAATCTGTTCCGGCCGTTCATCCTTGGGAGGTTTGGTTTTATGCGAATGCGTAATTGGAAGTTGAGCCATGCGCTGGCATTGACCTTGATATTTTTCTTCGCTGTCAGCGTACAGGCGACGACGCCGAGCATTTCATCGCTGACCCCCAATACCGGGGCAGTCGGATCATCCATTGTCATCGCGGGATCGAACTTCGGATCAACCAAAGGGACAAGCACGGTCAAGTTCAACGGGACGACGGCAACGACCACGAGCTGGGGTGCGTCGAGCATCACCGCCACAGTGCCGACGGGTGCAACGACGGGCAACGTCGTCGTGACTGTTGGCACCGCAAGTAACGGAGTCAGCTTCACGGTCACGCCTGCGCCAAGCATCACAACGCTGACGCCGAATACGGGGGCAGTTGGATCGTCGATTGTGATTGCAGGATCGAACTTCGGGCCGTCGCGGGGTAATGGGAGTGTGAAGTTCAACGGCACGAGCGCAACAACGATTACGAGCTGGGCAGCAACGAGCATCACGGCCACGGTGCCAACGGGTGCAACAACTGGCAGCGTGGTGGTGACGGCAGCAGGCGGAGTGGCCAGCAGCGGCGTTACGTTCACAGTGACTTCTGCGCCCAGCATCACATCACTGACGCCCAACACCGGGGCCATCGGATCTTCGATCGTGATTGCGGGATCAAACTTTGGGCCGTCGCAGGGGACCGGCAGCGTAAAGTTTAATGGCACGAGCGCAACAACGATTACGAGCTGGACAGCAACGAGCATCACGGCCACGGTGCCAACGGGTGCAACAACTGGCAGCGTGGTGGTGACGGCAGCAGGCGGAGTGGCCAGCAGCGGCGTTACGTTCACAGTGACTTCTGCGCCCAGCATCACATCACTGACGCCCAACACCGGGGCCATCGGATCTTCGATCGTGATTGCGGGATCGAACTTTGGGCCGTCGCAGGGGACCGGCAGCGTGAAATTTAATGGCACGAGCGCGACGACGATTACGAGCTGGGGTGCGTCGAGCATCACGGCTACGGTGCCAACTGGTGCAACGACCGGAAACGTGGTGGTGACGGCAGCGGGAGGTGTGGCCAGTAGCGGGGTTACGTTCACGGTGACGTCCGCGCCCAGCATTACATCGCTGACGCCGAATACTGGGGCGGTGGGATCGTCGATTGTCATCGCGGGAACGAACTTCGGACCGTCGCAGGGGAATGGCGGGGTCAAGTTCAACGGCACGAGCGCGACCACGATTACGAGTTGGGGAGCGTCAAGCATCACGGCCACAGTGCCAACAGGTGCGACGACCGGGAACGTGGTCGTAACAGCGGCAGGAGGAGTGGCGAGCAGCGGTGTTACGTTCACAGTGACGGCCGCTCCAAGCATTACGAGCCTCTTGCCTGCCTCCGGCGCAGTGGGCGTTTCGGTGACAATCACAGGCACCAATTTTGGCCTTGCGCAAGGCAACGGATCGGTTAGTTTCAACGGTACTTCGGTGACCCCACTTAGCTGGAGCGCGACAAGCATCGTGGTAGAGGTTCCTGCGGGTGCGACGACGGGCAACGTGGTGGTGACTGCTGCAGGCGGTGTTGCAAGTAGTGGGACCAATTTCACAGTGCTTCCAACACCGAGTATCACGAGTCTCTCACCGACCTCCGGCACAGTTCGGGCTTCGGTGACAATCACGGGGACGAATTTCGGTGCCACGCAAGGTGGCGGATCGCTAAGTTTTGACGGAACGCCTGCGACTCCGACGAGTTGGAGTGCGACTAGCATTGCCACTACGGTTCCGAGTGGGGCGACGACGGGGAACGTGGTGGTGTTTGCCAGCGGCGTGTACAGCAACGGATCGAGCTTCACCGTTACTGAAAGTCTGACCATTAGTAGCTTGTCACCCACTTCCGGATCGGTGGGCTCCGGCGTTTCAATTTCAGGGACAGGTTTTGGGGCCACGCAAGGCACCAGCACGGTTTCGCTTAACGGGACCAGTGCGGGAGTGGCGAGCTGGAGCGACACGAACATAAACGTAGTTGTGCCGCCTGGCGCGTCGTCAGGGCCTTTTTCGGTAACGGTGAACGGTCACGCGGTGAACAGCCCATCTTTTACGATTACATCTCTTCCCTCAGGGTGGTCCGATGGCGATATTGGTTCCGTGGGATCTGCTGGGAGCGCGAGCTACACCAATGGGACATTTAGCGTGATGGGAGGCGGCGCGGGATTGAGCGGCACGAGTGATGGGCTTAATTTTGCGTATCAGCCGCTTTCCGGTGATGGCTCAATTGTCGCGCGGATCGTGAGCGCTCAAGGCACTTACTATCCCGAAGCGGTAGTAATGATTCGAGAGACTCTCAGCCCTGGGGCAAGCGAAGTGAGCGTGGGATACAACTCAAGTTATATCTACGTCTTTCAACGCGATAGCACGGGCGGGAGCAACTTGCAGTCAAATTATGTGTATCTGCCGACGGGTCTTCCTTACTGGGTGAAACTGGTGAGAAGTGGGAATACATTCAGCGAATATGCTTCGCTCGAAGGGCAGACTTGGACACAACTAGGGTCGAGCCAAACAATTAGCATGGGGCAGAGCGTCTATATAGGTCTGGCAGCGGCTTACGGAAACACTTCGGGACTGGCAACAGGGACTTTTGATAGCGTCTCGGTGAATTCGGCTGCAGCTCCAGCTCCGGCAATTACGAGTCTCTCCGCAACGACGGTATCCATCGGCAGTCAGGTTGCCATCACGGGCACAGGCTTTGGAGCCTCGCAAAATGGCAGCCTTGTATTACTGAACAGCGCCTCCTTGCCAGTCACGTTCTGGAGCAGTACTTCCATCGTGGTCACAGTTCCGACTGGGGCGTCAACGGGCCCGTTGCTGGTCTCGGTAGCACCGGCGATGAACGACAGCAATACAGTCTGGCTTGAGGTCACCTCACAACCCTTGCCAACCTCTTGGTTGGACGAAGATATCGGTACAGTAGGCGTAGTCGGGGGATCGAGTTATGTGAATGGAACTTTTACCGTCGTGGGAGGAGGGCTTGGGGCTTACCTCACCAGCGATGGACTGCATTTTATGTATCAGCCTCTTTCAGGGGATGGCTCAATTGTCGCGCGGATCGTGAGTGTGCAGAGCAACTACTACCCGGAGGCTCTGGTGATGATTCGGGAGACGCTCGATCCTGGGGCAAGTGAAGCGAGCGTTGGGTATTACTCGAACTACATCTATGTGTATCACCGTGACAGCACGGGGGCTAGCACCACCAATTCTAACTACGTATACCTGCCCTCAGGACTTCCTTATTGGGTAAAACTGACGAGAAGCGGGAGCACATTCAGCGAGTATGCCTCCTTAGATGGGTTGAACTGGACGCAGTTGGGAACAAGTCAAACAATCAGCATGGCGTCAAACGTCTATGTCGGCTTGGCAACTTCGTATGGCAGCAGCTCATCAGGACCAACGACAGCCACATTCGATTCCGTTTCCGTAAATAGCACTACAATCCACTCGCCCGTCATTACTGGTCTGTCTGCGACGACCGGTCCGGTGGGCAGCCAAGTTGTCGTAACAGGTTCTGCGTTTGGCTCTTCCGAAGGCAGCAGCTTGGTAACCTTGAACAACGTTCCCGTCACCATCAATTCCTGGAGCAACACCTCGATCGTCATCACCATCCCGTCCGGAGCGACCTCTGGGTATCTGGAAGTGTCCCTTGCTCCGAGCATGAACGTTAGCAACCCGGTGATTTTTGCAGTCACCGCATATCCGCTGCCAATGCCATGGCTGGACCAGGACATTGGCCAAGTCGGAACGATTGGCAGTGCAACGTATGCGACCGGGACATTCACGGCCGTGGGAGGTGGCGCAGGCACGTCCGCTGCCACCAGTGACGGACTCCACTTTGTATACCAACCGCTAGCGGGAGATGGCTCAATCGTAACTCGAATTGTTAGCGCTCAAGGCAATAACTATCCCCAAGCGCTTGCGATGATCCGGGAGACCCTTAATCCCGGGGCCACCGAAGCGAGTGTGGGCTTCTATTCAAATTACATTTACGTATTTCAACGCACAAGCACTGGCGCGAGCACCTCGCAATCCAACTATGTGTACCTGCCGACTGGCCCCCCGTATTGGGTGAAGCTAATAAGAGCCGGCAACACATTCAGCGAGTACGCCTCGCCAGACGGCGTGAACTGGACGCAGTTGGGAACAAGCCAAACAATCACGATGGCACAAACTGTATACGTAGGTATGGCCGTGGATCCCGGCGTCACATCGGGAGTGGCCACGAGTACTTTTGACAATGTTTCTTTGACACTCGGGACCACTCCGATTATCACAAGCGTTACGCCAAGTTTGGGAGGAACAGGCATATCGGTGACGGTCACAGGGTCCAATTTTGGCACCACGCAGGGAACCAGCACGCTCACGTTCAATACTACCCAGGCAACTTCCATCACGAGCTGGACTAACTCGCAGATCGTCGCAACTGTGCCCAGCGGCGCTACCACGGGGGCAGTCACGGTTACAGTGAACTCAATCACAAGCCCTGCCACCGTGTTGTACACCGTGATCAGCCCTGTACTCTCCAGCCTGACACCCCCCGGGGCTAAGATTGGCGGAATCATTACGCTGGTTGGATCCGGATTCGGGTCTAATCAAAGTAACAGCCTGGTCGAATTTAACGGTGTGGCGGGAGCTGTGGCTTCTTGGAGCAGCACAAGCATCACAGTTGGCGTGCCTTTGAATGCAACGACCGGTCCCATCACGGTGGTTGTGGACGGAGTCTCCAGCAATGCTCAACAATTCACCGTGCTCGAACCGCTCACCATTACCGGCATATCGCAGAGCATTGGGCCTATAGGGACGAGTGTCACTGTCACCGGCACTGGTTTCGGCGCTACACAAAGCAACAGTTTCTTGAGCTTTTTCGGGGCAACAGCGATCATCACGAGTTGGAGCGACACGCAAATCACCGCAACGGTGCCGCCGTACACTTCGAGCGGGCCGATTTGGGTCGGAGTGTCCAATTATGTTGCTTACGGTCAGTGGTTCACGCTCACTAGCACCGCGAATCTGACGGATTCGCTGGGCAATCCCACAACTTACGTTTCCGCCGTGATTGGCGGCAGTTGGGTGCCGCTCAGTGTGCAAGGCTCGGGCTGCTCCAGCTGCAGTATTCGTGGAAGTATTTCGAATACCTACGATCCGACCGGGAATCTTCTGACGCATACCGACGAACTGGGCCGCGTCACGACGTATTCGTATGATGTCAACGGAAACATGCTCTCGGTTTCCGTGCCCTTGGGTGGGGGCATCTTCGCCACTACCAGCTACACCTACAACAGTTTCGGCGAAGTGCTTACCACGACAGACCCGCTTGGGAACGTGACAACCAACGCGTACGATACCCACGGCAACCTGCTCTCGGTGACCTCGCCGAAGCCTAACGCCGGCACAGCGAGCAGCGTGACGCAATTCACCTATAATTCGCTGGGCGAGTTGACACAGATCACGGACCCGCTCGGAAATCCGACGACGCTCACTTACTACGCAACGGGTCTCATCAACACCATTACGGATGCGCAGCAGAACGTCACCACGTACGTCTACGACGCCCACGGAAATCGGACATCTGTCACGGATGCGATGAACAATGTGACGACCTTTGCCTATGACACGGGCGATAGACTGAAGACCATTACATATCCGGGTAGCACTGGCACTACGGGCTTCACCTACGACTATCGAGGCCGCAGAACGGCAGTGACGGATCAGAACGGAAAGACGACGACTTACGCGTATGACGATGCGGACCGGCTGACGAGCGTCACGGATGCGGCTACGCCCGGCAACGTGACCACCTACGGCTATGACACGGAGAACAATCTGACCAGCATCCAGGACGCCAACAGCCACAGCACGACGTTTACTTACGACGCTTTTGGCAGGGTCAATAAGACGATATTCCCTGCAGGTACGGCCGAATACTATTATTACGACGCGATCGGAAATCTGACCAGTAAGACTGACCGTAAGGGCCAGACCATCGACTACACTTACGACCAGTTGAATCGGCTGCTGCAAAAGGCCTATCCTGATAGCACTGCGGTGAATTACACCTACGATAACGACTCGCGCCTGACGCAAGTGGTAGACCCCACCGGCACGTACCAATTCACGTTTGACAACATGGGGCGGCTCACGCAAGCGACCACGCAGTATACGTTTTTGACTGGGCGAAACTTCACCACGAGCTATGCCTACGACGCAGCGTCGAACCGCACTGGCTTCACTGACCCGGAGAGCGGTTCAACGACTTACGCGTATGACACTCTGAACCGCTTGCAAACGCTGACGCAGCCGGCCGCATTCAGCGGCACAGGCAACTTCGGGTTCACCTATGACGCGCTGAGCCGCCGGACACAGATGACGCGCCCGAACGGCTTGAAGTCGACCTACGCCTACGACAATCTGTCGCGGCTGCTGAGCGTTCTGCACCAGAGCGGCGCGACCACTTTGGACGGGGCGAGCTATGCCGTCGACAATGCAGGCAACCGCACTAGCCGTACGCCGCAGCCCTCGGGAACCGCTAGCAACTACGGTTACGATGCGCTCTACGAGTTAACCAGCGTGACACAAAGCTCGACCACGACGGAGAGCTACACCTATGACCCGGTGGGCAATCGTCTCAGTTCGCTAGGTGTGTCGCCGTACTCCAACAATTCATCGAACGAGCTGACCTCGACTCCGAGCACGACCTATACGTACGACAGCAATGGGAACACCTCAACGAAGGTGAACACGAGCGGCACCACGCAATATTTCTGGGATTTCGAAAACCGCATGAGCAGCGTCACACTGCCGGGTTCGGGTGGCACAGTTAGCTTCAAGTACGATCCCTTCGGTCGACGCATCTACAAGTCGTCGTCTACGGCAACGAGCGTCTACGCCTATGACGGCGACAACCTCGTCGAGGAAACAAACGCCACCGGCGGTGTAGTTGCCCGCTACGAGCAGACACAAAATATCGACGAGCCCCTGGCGATGCTGCGGAGCTCTGCAACCAGCTACTTCCACGCCGATGGTCTCGGCTCCGTCACTTCGCTAAGCAACTCAGCTGGTTCGATAGCGAACACCTACACCTACGACTCCTTCGGCAAACTAACCGCTTCGAGCGGTTCGCTCGTGAATCCGTTCCAGTACACCGCCCGAGAATCAGACTCGGAAACCGGGCTGTATTACTACCGCGCCAGATACTACGACAACACGACTGGTCGCTTGGTGAGTGAGGATCCGCTCGGGTTTGCTGGAAGCGGTCCCAACTTTTACGCCTACGCCTTCAACAGTCCGACGAATTTGGTCGATCCGCTCGGGCTTGCCCCGGGCGACTGGTGGGATCCGCGCAGTTATGATTATCGCTCCATATTCACGGAGAAGAATGGCTGGGAGACTCTGAAGGACATTGGCACGGCTTCTGAGGCATTCGCCGACACACTCACCTTCGGCAGCGCTTCAAGGTTGAACGATGCATTGGGCGCGAACGTCGCTGTTAACAGATGTGGTATCGGGCATAAACTTGCGACCGCTTCGGGGATCGTGGCCGGCGTTGCGATGGTCCCGAATATCTCCGCATGGGCGAAGAACCCATTGCTCTATGAAGCGGGATCGACGACGCTTCCCTCTGCGGTATACAGAGGCATACAGGGGATGACAGCAGCCCAGAAGGGAGGTTTCCTGCTGTACCATTATGGCTGGACGGGCACTCTTCGGCTGGCAGGCCAAGCGGCGCTGGAGGGCGGGTATCTCACCACTGTCGGAACTGGATTAACGCCCGGTGGTTGGCTTGCTATGATTGCCGCTTCAAACGTTACCTCGAGCGTTACGAAATCGAAGTGCGAGTGTAAATAATGAATGTCTTTGAGCTCGGCCTCTTCTTGGTTTTGGTCAGCGGAGTGGTTCTATGTTCTAGGGAGGTTGCACGGTTTGCTGCAATACCAGAAGCTCTAGCGGTTCTGCCGATAATCGGGATTTTAGTTTTGTTGTTGCGCGTCTTTACGAGAGTTCGTCTTCGCATGCTGCTTTATCTCTCAGCTCTCTTGGCCGCGGTCAGTCTTGTTTCTATGGGTCTTGCGAAGGAATTAGCTTTGGGAGAATCGATATTTATGGTTCCAGTCTCAGCGGGTCTAATTCTGATCGTGATTCGCGGTGCGCTCTTGGCTAAGCGCCATCGCAAAGCGCCGGATACTACGACCCAACCATAGGCCGACGGGTGGCTCATCTGTTTGCTTTGCGCGATACTAAGTTCATTATCCCCGTCCGACCGCGCATTCATCCTCCTGGCGATTCAGTGCGCGGGCTGGGCCGTAGGCCGAATCAGGATGGAAAAATCAGTAACTAAGAATGAAGGTAATCCGCGAACTCTCAGAAGATGCGGAATCTAACCAGTCCTAAATGGATTATCGTTAAAGGATTACTGCTACTCTTCGCGGGGGCATCAGCAGCGGCGCTTCTTTTTCGCGAACGGCCGACCTTAAAGGTGGGCTTCTTGCTTGCAGTCGCGATTTGGTCGTGTTGCAGATTCTATTTCTTTATGTTCTCTGTAATCCAGCAGTACGTTAACCCGAAGTTTCGGTTTTCAAGCTTGCTTTCCTTCCTTCTGTCGCTCATTCGTCGGTGACCATGCCATCATGGCCTCGGCCCGCTCTCGACAGCTGCTGCACCGCTCCACGGTCATCAACATCCGCTGCGACAGCTACCGCATGAAAGAAAAACGCCTGGCCAAAACCGCTACGCCGCGCGCGGTCGAGTCGTAAATGTAGGTATTCGCGAGTGCTCCCGAAATGTTGCTCAGGGAGGTCAACGACCCAAGGCCATCCGCCTGGTAATAGCTGGTCGTTGAACTGCGCAGCATAGCTATACAGACGCGCATAAATAAAGGGACATACTGGTTACAAAAAAGATTGCAAATAGGGCCGGATGAGTTCCGGATAGGTTTGCATCTCACCGAACACGCGACTCAGTGTGCCGGTTAATTCCTTCTCGTTCGGAAAGTATCGATTGTGAGTTCCTGTTTGGCGCGTATATCTCCACAATCGCTCAGTTGGATTCAACTCCGGTGAGTAGGGAGGCAGCTGCTGAACCTCTAGCCAGTGGCGATTGGCATTGAACCAGGCCCATACGTCGCCGTCTTTGTGGTACGTCGCGTTATCCTGAATAAGCACTGCTCCCTGCCGTCGATAGCTGCGAGCCAGTTGTTCCAGGAAAGCGAAGTACGTGGAAGCGTTGAAGACGGTGTCTTGCCGGTAATGGAATCGAGCCTTCCACAATTCAATAGCCCCAAAAATCTTCACGCTCTTGCGCTGTCCGGTCGCGGGAACTTCCGGGGGACAACCAATCCGGCTCCAGGTGGCGTGCAGGGTAGAATCTTGGCGAAAGCTGGCTTCGTCGCTGAAGATCAACGCCCAGTTTTGCCGCTGCGTTTTTTTTTAAGGCTGGGATAGGTATACCGCTGCCAGCGATCTTGCTGGTCAGCGTTGGCTCGGGCCAGCACGCGACGCGGGCGCTGCACGGAGAAGCCCAAACGATGGAGCAACTTGCTGCACATGGCCCGGATGATAAAGGATGCCGAATTCCTCCTCGATGACCCAGGCGATCATGGGAGAAGTCCAGATGCCCGTATCCAGGCCGTAAGCTACCGGGCCGCTTTCGAGAATGTCGTCGAGCTGTTTCCGTTGCGACGATGTCAGCTCCAATGGCCGGCCTGAACGATGCCCTTCGAGCAGTCCTTCCACGCCGAAAGTTTGATAACGTGCTAACCACTCCGAGACCCTCGAACGTGGAGATCCGAGTAGATGGGCCAGCTCACCGCTGGTACGCCCCTCCGAGTTCAGCACCACTGCCTGCAATCGCTTGGCAACTCGGTAGGCTCCGTCTCGTTCTGCTTGCTTGCGCAAACGGATTAATCGCTTATAAGCCTTCGGGTGTAAGTACAGGATGCGCGGAACCATGGCACCTCCTTCCAGGAGTATGCCAGATGTACTTACCTTATGTCCTGTTAATTATGCGCGGCTGTATAATGGCCCATCAATGTTCAGCCCTTGCGAATACCGCGCAACGGCAGCCCCAGTTGAATTCACCTCATCAACCATGTTGTCGCCGTCGTAAGCGTAGACGGAACCCAGCGGATGAGGATTTGTAGATTCTCCTGCCAAAGGGATTGTATTTGAAAGTTAGTAGCCTAGTTCGGCGCATCCCTTTAGCCAGTCTTTTTCAAGAGGTTCACCGGAAACCTCGGCCCTGAGTTTCCACACGGAACAACCGAGTCTTTCCAGTTGGCTGGGGTATGCCTTGCCTTCCTTTCGCGCAAGGAATGGCTGATAATTCACAAGCTTGATCTGTTTCTGTGGTGGGCCAGCGATTGCGACGAGGTAATTGTATCCGAAGTCCTTATTTCCCCAGGATCTCGAATACTCTGGTTGAAGTTGGGCGGTGGCGGGATCAGCTAGAATACTTCTTAATGCCTCGAACTCCTCGTTCGAAAGCTGCTTCGTCTGAAGCTGAATGTTCCGAAAGTCCACCTTCCTCATGGGATGACCCTCCGCGAATCCGTCCGAATATACCCGTAGGTAGACGAGCGTCTCGTCTCGCTGAACATCCCAGGAGCTGCGGACGACTTCTAACAGGACCGTCCTCGACGGACCATGCTTAATTGTCCCAGGTGGAACGAACACCATACTGGCAAGAGCCGCTACTCCCAGGCACCACATCCGTATTCGGGTAACCATGTTTCTTGCTCCTTCTGGTGTTAAGAACTAGTCGTGGGGCGACTCACGATCAATAACCACATTTCTTGGGATCGCGAGCACAAACGCAACCGATCCCCCACAATTGGCACTCAATACCAAATGCCTCCTTCTCTTCGTCAATGGTGCTCATTTGGGGACGCGTGAAATCGCTCTGGATACAAGAATGCACCATTTCATGAGCCAGTGTTCCCTTGACAGCCCCACAGCCTCCCAGGCCTCCATTTCCGTTAGGCGTGACAAAGACGGCGCCCGGAGAAAGCGGACTGTGGAACCCACAATCTGTCGGACTGTTCTTAGGCGGAGGTGAGCATCTAATGTCTGGATTTGCTGCAAGGTTATCGAGGCACGGTTTATATTTCTGATAGACCTTACTTCGAGCAGCATTGGGACCGGAAAAGCCTTGCTGTAAGTGTTTGACACCGCGGATTATTTTACGTCGATCACAACATTGGCCGCTTGGCTCTGCTGTCATGCCGTTGGGATCGGTAAAGCCCAAAGGCGAGTTATCGACATATTCGAAAAAGTTCAACCCGCCAGACAAAAACCCAACTGGATCTTCAGAGAGAAATCTTCCCGGGCCTGAATCGTAGTATCTGGCGCGGTAGTACGATCTTTTGGGCACTCCAAAGCCTAGGAGCAAGACGCTTAGGTGGTCCGGTCTTGCTATTTGTTGCATGGATTTGATTCTAAACCCGCACACGCAAGATCGGCATATGCGGCACCCGAATTGTCTTAAAATCTATCGTCTGCGCAACCCGCCAGAGGCATCTTAGAATTTATCGTCTGTTCCACCCGCCAGCAGCCGATTCAACAAGCGTTCGACGAAGCTGACTCGAAACCCAAACACGGAAAACTGGCGTAGGCAGCATGCAAATCCCTCTTGCGAATTAATGTCAGTGCCACACGCCGAGGCGCCTCTCTTCCTAGTTAATTGGCCGCTGGGAAATCCGCCAGACCGCGAGCCAATTGTGAACTTGAAAGCAAAGCAGAACGGATGCAGCGATGCTAAGTATCATCGAGAATACCGCGAATTGTTCCGTCTTTCTTGTAAGGAGGAAAATGGTAAGTAATCCGGCTAGTAGACCCACGAACCATCCTAGTAGTATTAGGGGGATCAAGCCAAAACCCCAGAATTGAGCAGTTCGGACATGGGAAGTGATAAGCCTTTCATATAGATGTCCGGCTATGAAATGCAATGAGATAAATGAGAAAACGCTTGCGAGGTAACCCGATATCGTCCCGAAGAGTATAAATCTCCGTGCGGACAGCACGCGCTCCGTTCCAACCATTCTGTAGGCGACTAATATCATCCAGCAAGTGGGTAGAAAGAAAGCTTCATAAATGTGATAACGCGCACGAATAAGGTTCTGCACAGGAGTGAGGTTGACCACCGTTTGGGCGGTAACCAAAGATACGCCGCAGGCAAACGACCACCGAATTTGACTAATTGTAGACAAGTTGCGATCCACAGGTTCATTCCTTTCAGATCGGTGGGTGTGGTAACAGCCGTCTAATCAGCTTTCGGTGTTGTTCTTCCAAAAAGAAATCGTCCTTCAGCTTATTAATTCGATCTGCGAGTTTCCCAGGGCGAAAGAAGCGACCCAACTTGTCAAAAGGGCCGATGCCATCCAGGGCATCCGAGACGGCTGCAGCACAAAAGCCAGGCCCGGGATCGTGCTCCGTTTCTTCGATTCGTGCCCAAATCTCTCGCTCTTCTTTCGAGTTCGTCGCGAAACGAATTACTTCGACGCGACTCCCCGTACCCCTTTGATAGTCGATATATTTCTGCAGATCGGCGCCCGGACCATTGAAGAACCCACCGCTTCCGCGTTGGTCTCCACCGTATGTTCCTCCAGGGTCGTACAATACAGGGCCGACGTTAAGGTCACCTGAATCATCTATTTGCAGCGCAGCATGGCTGCCGAATCCCCAATCATAGGTTATGATTACCACAGTGTCTTCACCGAATGGATCAACGAAATTAGTTGGGGAATTTTCAACGTATCGATAGAGATTTAGGCTGGCAGGGAATCCAGCTGGGTCTTCGCTCAGGAACCTCGCCGCCGTTTGATCGTAGTATCTGGCGCGGTAGTACGATGCCTGTGGATATTCTGGCGCCGTCTCCGCGCGCAAGTGGGCCGGCCGTGAACCCAAAATGCACTCATCGCGCACTACCTGCTGGCCAGCTGAATTCATCACTTGAATTCTACATTTGGGATGGCGAAATCGTGTAGTGCTCTCGGGAGCAATGTGTTCATTCAGCCCCGTCCAATCGAAACTCACTTCAATTTCAGCGAATCTGCGACTTCCGCGGGTTGTTCGGTCGTAACACCCAGCTTTCCACTCTCGTCGATCTCCGGTCGCAACCGCGCTCCCGGGTGAGTAGTAGTGTGGACTTGTTTCAGCGTGCGAATCGAAACATGCGTGTAAATCTGGGTGGTGTCGAGCCGTACATGGCCCAGCATGGCTTGGATGTAGCGAATGTCCGCGCCGCCTTCTAGCATTAAAGTCGCCATGGTGTGGCGGAAGATGTGACACGCCCCGCCCTTGCCGATCCCAGCAGATTTCACGTATTGCCTGGCAAGCCAGCTCAGGTGGTTCGGTGTGAAGGGGACGCCATTCGAAGTGAGAAATACGATGCCATTGTCTGGTTGCCGCACGATTTCAGGTCTCAACGTGTTTAGGTACATGTCCAGCCAGGCCAAAGCACGTTCCCCGATCGGAACCACACGGTCCCGCTTGCCTTTTCCTTCTCGCACGGTTATTAGGCCGTGTTTTTGATCCACGTCGTACAGCTTCAAGTGTAGAAGCTCCATGCGGCGCAGTCCGCTGGAATAAAGAATTTCGAGCATGGCCCGATCCCGGATGCCTAACGGGACTTCTATTTTCGGCTGACCCAGAACGCGTTCAGCTTCGTCTTTGTTCATTACGTTTGGAAGTTTGTAACCGACGCGGGGCAATTCCAACTCGGCAGCCGGGTCTTTCGGAATATACTTTCGTTGAGTCAGCCACTTGAACCAGACCTTGAGAGGCGCAAGCCTGGAGTGCTGGCTAGCAACGGCCAAAGGCTGGCCGTCTTTTTTCCTATACTGGAACAAATATCGCTGATAACTCTCAATCGATGTCCGAGTGATTTGGTTCGCCGCGTTGGCCCGACATCTTTGACACCATTTCAGAAACATCTCCATGTGGACGCGACGTACTCTCAGCGTGCTCTCGCTGAAGCCCTTTACAGCCAGATGCCGTAGATACTCATCCAAAAGCTGGGCAAGAGATTGTTTTGGTGAGATGATTTTTTTATGATGCGCTTGTCTGAAGCCGTGCCCTTGCGCAATCTTCTCCGTGATGTTTTTTTCATGATGCCTCCAAGCACGGCATCTTGCCACGCCCCGAGCGATAATTCGCTCGTTTTATTTCTCTCCAGGCGGCTGAGGAAACACACGGCAACCTCTTATCTGGGCCGACGAAGTGCGAGCGTGGGAAAGGTTCCCCGGCGCTAAACGAGTCCAGAAAAAAAGTTGGGAACATCTTGGGAACAAAACCCGCCAAACATCAGCCAAAACCAGCTACTACGACACAAGAAAAGGCTAGAAGAATCAACATTATGCTAAATTTTAAACAGACTCTGAATCTGGCTATCCTGGTTCGAGTCCAGGTCTCCCAGCCAAACTTTTCCATGAATTAGCGAAGGCCCTTTCTCAAACCTGGGAACATGGTTTTTTTCCAATGCGCGATTCGCACTGCGCTGGGAGTCCCCCATGTTTTTCATAAGTGTCATTCTAAAGGAAGATAAAGTTGTTTGTTTTGTATCAGTTTTGTAAGTGTTGATTCTAAAATAAGTTACGGGTAGACGAAAGACAGGGCAAAAACTTAGCGGAAAGTGGGTATCCCCCCGGTGTTTTTTGTAAGAATGTGATTCGATGGGGGTTAGATAGTGGGGGCCTGCAAAAGATGTGATTCTAAAGGGGATAGCGCTGGTGGGGCACGGGGACGGTGCGCACGTGGAATGGTAGCATTGGATTGGCGAGGAGAAGCACTTCGGGGCTCATCAAGTCACCAATTTTGTTGGCTCGTTGGCGCAATCAAGAAATCGAAAGCCAGCGAGTTTCCGCCAAGTGAAAATGAGGTTGTCGTGATCGTAATCGTGATGGGCACGACCGGTTCTGGCAAGACCACTATCGGCACCTTGCTGGCGAAGCGGCTCGAGTGGGAGTTCGTGGACGCGGATGATTTTCACCCGGCGGCGAATGTCGAGAAGATGAAGCACGGCATCCCTTTGACGGACGAGGACCGGGAACCATGGTTGAAGGTTTTGCACGATCAAATTGTGGAGTGGAGCGCCGAAAAAAGAAGCGTGGTGTTAGCTTGCTCGGCCCTAAAGCAGAGCTACCGCGATGAACTGCGCGCCAGTTCCGATGTGAAGTTTGTGTATTTGAAAGGCAGCTACGAATTGTTTTCGCGGAGGGTGCTCGCGCGAAAGGGACACTTCGCAAAACAAGACCTGCTCACCAGCCAGTTCGCAACTCTCGAAGAGCCAACCGATGCAGTCACCGTGGATGCCTCACCTCCTCCAGAACAGATTGTCCGCGAAGTGCGCACGCGACTCGGCTTGGCGTAAGCCTGAGATTCGCAACGGCAGCGGAGCCAGACTCAATCCAGAGTAAAGGCGATGTACATCAGCTTCTGATCTCGCTGAATTTGCAGTACCACCGCTGCACCGGGCGACAGGTTTTTAAGCGCACTACGCAATCGGTCGAGAGTAGTCATCGGCTCGCCGTTGAACGTACGGATCACGTCGCCGGTCGTCAGCGGCACTTCGGCGGTGGACCCCGCGGCACGGGCGGCGACAATGATACCGAAGGGGTCGCGCAGTTCCGGCACCATGGCCGCTATTCGCTTGTCGATTTCGACAGCCAGAATTCCGAGCGCCGGCACCAGACTTTTTTCAGGATCAGCCAACGCGGTGATCTGGTCCATGTCCTTGGGCGGATCCATGAGGGCCACGTCGAAGCCCAGCCGCAGCATGCCTCTCAGGACGTCCAGATGCACCTTGTCCCCGCTCTCGCGAGACATCAGATGAAAGGTTACGTAAGGGACGCTGCTTGCGGCTTTTCCGTCGATGGAGAGCAGAACATCCCCGATACGGAGTCCCGCGGCCTCGGATGGCCCGCCCGGCAAAACGTCCGAGATCACAACGCCGAAATTGCGTGGGAGCTTCAATCCATCCGCGAGAGGCTGCGTAATCGTTTGTACGCTGATACCAATTTCGGGCCGGTGCAGATGGCCGAATTTGCGCAATTGCTGGTAAGCGAGGTTGACGACACTGCTGGGAATCGCAAAGCCAAGCCCCTCGTTTCCCCCCGACTGCGAAAGGATGAAGGTATCCACGCCGACGACATCACCGTCCACATTAACCAGCGGCCCGCCAGAATTGCCTGGGTTAATAGGCGCATCAGTCTGGATATAAACCATCGTCGAGTCGGGGTCAGTTTGTCGCGCGACCGCGGAGATAATTCCGTGAGTAACGGTATTGCGAAGTCCTTCAGGGCTTCCGAATGCAAAGACGGACTCCCCTTGGTGAAGATTTCGGTAGCTGGCAAGTCTTAGCGCACGAAGTCCGGCGGCATCCACCTTGAGCAGGGCGAGATCGATTTCTGAAGTGACGCCGATGATGCGAGCCGGAACAAGACTCGTTTTTGCAGCCAGCACACCTCCCGCGAAATCGTCTGAGCTGCCGCTAGAGAGCACGACCTGCACTCTCTGAGCACCTTTCACCACATGTGCGTTAGTAACGATGTATCCGCTGGGATCGATGATGAATCCTGAACCAATGGCCCGTTGCCGCCCTATGACCACGCCAGTATTCCCGTGTTCGGGCTCCTCGATTTGGCCATAACCAGACACCAGAATCTGTACCACGCTCGGGGACACTTTCCGAATCAGCGCATCTACGGATTCATTCATCCGGCGCAATTCGTCCATCGGGCGCGTCTGGCCCTGACACTGGCTTGGAGCAACGGGAAAAAGCAGCAGGGTGGCACCCCCAAGAAGGACGCGGGACATCCATCTATGCTTCCGCACAGGAGTTAGTGCCTCGGACTGGAACATGCGATATGTCTCCTCAAAGGTTTGTTGTTTAGTTAGACGCATTTGAGGTCCCTCAGAGTACAACAATAAGCGGCTACCGCGGTTTCAAAGCGGAGAAAGGCCCTTCAAGAAAAAGAGCTTGGGCCCCTTGTCCCACTGAAACAATTTGAAGAAATAATGTGCGACAAAATAGGAGATGATGCATCCCATTCTTCAGGAATACGTGCTGCCCCCCAGGTCGTGTCGGAACGGGCACGCATGTAGCACCGGTAGCCTCCAGGATTTCTGAAAGATGCGACCATAAACCATAATTTAACGGCGTCAACTGAGGAGCGCCAGACCATGGCCAGACTGCAATCCAAAGAAGACCAGCGGCTTGATGAAGACCGCAACCGCAAAAAATATTGGAAGCGCTGGGGCCCGTATCTCTCCGAGCGGCAGTGGGGCACGGTGCGAGAGGACTACAGCCCGGGTGGGACGGCCTGGGAGTATTTCCCGCACGATCATGCGCGCTCGCGCGCCTACCGCTGGGGGGAAGACGGTATCGGTGGTATCTCCGACCGTCATCAGATGATTTGCTTTGGGCTGGCGCTTTGGAATGGCCGAGATCCCATCCTCAAGGAAAGACTCTTTGGCCTTACGGGAAACCAAGGCAATCACGGCGAAGACGTGAAGGAGTATTACTTCTACCAGGACTCCACACCCACCCATAGTTACATGCGCATGCTCTACAAATACCCACAAGCGGAATTCCCCTATTCGCGCCTCGTGGAAGAAAATAAAAAACGAAACCGGGAAGACCCCGAATTCGAGCTTCTCGACACAGGCGTTTTCGCTGATGATCGCTATTTCGATGTATTCATCGAATATGCCAAGGCGGACGCCGAAGACATTCTGATTAAGCTCACGGCCGTAAATCGAGGCCCCGAGGTGGCTACGCTGCGACTTCTGCCTTCCTTGTGGTTCCGCAACACCTGGTCCTGGGGTAAGGATTTACGGAGGCCAAGCGTACAAAGGGCCACAAGCATCCCCGGCAGCGTGTGTGCCGAGCTCGAACATTGGCGATATGGCAAGCGATGGCTTCTCTGCGCCGGCCAGCCTGAACTGATCTTCACGCAAAACGAGACCAACTTTGCCCGCCTGTTCAATGGCAAAAATCGCACGCCATACGTGAAAGACGCTTTCCACGAATACTTGATACGCGGAAATAAATCGGCCCTGGACCCCAAGCAGTCGGGCACAAAAATGGCAGCGTATTATCCTCTTGAACTCGACCCTGGTCAGTCTGAAACCATCAAGCTTCGTCTGACCGACACGGAACCCCTCGCTTCGATGAAACGAGGTTTGGGCGTAGTGGGCACGATCACCTCGCCCGGCCATGCCGATCCTGGCGAAGGCGTTCCGGCCGCCAACGATTTTGCAGCAGGATTTGACAATCTCTTTGCGCTTCGTCAGAAAGAAGCCGACGAATTCTATGCTTCACGGGTAACGTCGGAATTATCCGACGACGCAAAAAATGTGATGCGCCAAGCTTTCGGGGGCATGTTGTGGTCCAAGCAGTTCTATCACTACGACGTCCGCTCCTGGCTTGAAGGTGATCCTGCCGGCCCTCCTCCCCCTAAGGAACGCCTGAAAGGGCGCAATAAGGAGTGGACACACCTCTATAACGACGACGTCATGTCGATGCCGGACAAATGGGAATATCCCTGGTACGCCGCTTGGGACTTGGGATTCCACTGCATTGCTCTCGCGCTCGTGGACCCTGACTATGCGAAGGAGCAGCTTATTCTACTGCTTCGCGAATGGTACATGCATCCTAACGGGCAACTGCCGGCTTACGAGTGGGCTTTCGGCGACGTTAATCCACCCGTCCATGCATGGGCTGCCTGGCGCGTCTATAAGATCGAACGGCGCGTACGCGGCGTTGCTGACCGCGGGTTCCTTGAAAAGGTTTTTCACAAACTCCTGCTTAATTTCACTTGGTGGGTGAATCGCAAAGACCCCGAGGGCATGAACATTTTCCAGGGTGGTTTTCTAGGCCTGGACAACATCGGAGTCTTCGACCGTTCCGCGCCCCTTCCTACCGGGGGCCATCTTGAGCAATCCGATGGCACCAGCTGGATGGGAATGTACTGCCTCAATATGTTGGCCATCGCTCTGGAACTAGCAAAGGAAGATCCCGCCTATGAAGATGTCGCCAGCAAATTCTTCGAACACTTTGTAAACATCGCGCACGCCATGAATGACATGGGCACCGAAGGTATCTCCCTTTGGGACAACGAAGACGGCTTTTACTACGACGTGCTGCATCTCCCAAATGGCGACGACCATTTCATGAAGATTCGCTCAATGGTCGGCCTGATTCCTTTGTTCGCGGTGGAAACTCTTGAGCCGGAGATCGTCGACCGCCTGCCTGGATTCAAGCGCCGTATGCAATGGTTCGTCGACAATCACGCAGACGTCCCCGAACACATCGAAATGACTCAGCGCTCCGCGCGCGGCATCCGGCGTCTGCTTTCGCTCGCAAATCGTAGACAACTCAAGCGCATTCTCAGCCGCATGCTTGACGAGACGGAGTTCTTATCTGCCTACGGGGTCCGTTCTCTATCGCGCTATCACCTCGATCATCCTTACGAAGTACAGGTCAATGACCATATCAGCCGGGTTGACTATGAGCCCGCGGAGTCGACTAGCGGCCTTTTCGGCGGAAACTCGAACTGGCGCGGTCCCATCTGGTTTCCGTTGAACTATCTCCTCGTCGAATCGTTGCAGAAATACCACCATTATTACGGCGAAGATTTCAAAGTTGAATTCCCGGCCCGCTCAGGGAATGAATCAGATCTTTGGGAAGTCGCTGCTGAGATCTCCCGCCGTCTCGTTCACATTTTCGTGCGGGGAAAGGATGGCCGCCGTCCCGTCGCCGGCGGCACGGAACTCTTCCAGAAGGATCCTCACTGGAGAGACTTGCTCCTTTTCTACGAATATTTCCATGGCGACAACGGCGCCGGCATCGGGGCGAGCCACCAGACGGGCTGGACCGGCCTCGTCGCTAAATTGATCGAACAGAGCGGAGAGTGATGTGACGGACGTCCAATTTCGTCCGGCAGTGCCGGAGGACGAGAGTGCGTTGCTTCGCATGATGCGCAATCTGGCGGAGCAGGAGCCTGGTGCATATTTTTTCGATGAGCCGGTTGTCCGCGAGGTGCTTCGAAAGCTCCTTGGGAGTCCGGACCTAGGACAGGCGTGGGTTTTCTTTGATCGAGAGACACTTGTTGGCTACATTGTTTTGACCTTTGGTTACAGCTTCGAGTTTCACGGCCGAGATTCTTTCATCGATGAGTTGTACATCGAGCCGCAATACCGCCGGCAGGGAATTGGCAGGCGCGCGATGCAGTTTGTGGAAGAGCGCGCCCGTGAGCTGGGAGTAAATGCCATTCATCTTGAGGTCGACCAGGGCAACGACCCTGCAGCTGAACTCTATCGGCGTGCGGGCTATGACGATCACTCCCGTTTCCTAATGACCAAGTGGCTCAAGCCCCGCAACCGCTGATCAGAAATTTGTGGAAAGCTATCACCCAGGAAGAGGATGTCCTTGAAGACTCGACAAATCGAATCCCCACCCGGACTCCATTCCCCGGTCCGTTTCGGACGCGATATTTGCGGCAATCTTTTCGCGGCCGAATCTCGAGAATGGCTCGTTACCAATGGCATAGGCGGCTTTGCTTCCGGACCCATCGCCGGCGGCATGACCCGCCGCTATCACGGACTCCTCATCGCCGCTCTTCAGCCGCCGCTCGGCCGAACTCAGCTCGTTGCCTTTCTCGAAGAGACCGTTCGGTACAACGGAGAGACCTTCGCGCTCTCAACGCACCGCTGGGCCAGCAGGCTCGTCGATCCGCAGGGATTTTTCTTTCTCGAAAGCTTCCGTCTCGAGGGGGCCACTCCTGTTTGGACTTATGCGCTCGCGGATGCTTTGCTAGAAAAACGGGTCTGGATGGTCCAGGGTGAAAACACGACTTTTATTCATTACACTGTCGCGCGAGGCAGCGGACCTCTTGAGATCGACCTGAAAGCGCTCGTCAATTACCGCGATTTTCATTCGCTGACGCATGCCGGCGACTGGCATATGAAAATCGCTCCCGTGGAACACGGCGTAATGGTTCTACCATTCGACACGGCAACTCCGTTCTTTCTGAAATGCACCCAAGCTTTCTGCGAGCCACATCACGAGTGGTATCGAGATTGTTTCTTGCCCCTGGAAACCGAGCGCGGACTGGAAGATCGAGAGGATCATCTCTTCGCCGCGCTATTTCGCGCCAAACTGAATTTCGGTGAGAGCCTCACCGCCGTCGCAACCACAGAGGCGACCACTTCTCTTGATGGGGAAGCTTCGCGCGTTCAGCGTGTGAGCCACGAAGTCGCGCTTCGGAAGGCTTGGCAAGAGCAAAACGAAAAATCCGCCCAAAACGCTCCCGGATGGGTGCGCCAACTCGTTCTCGCCGCCAATCAATTCGTGGTCAAGCGCGGTCTCCCCGAAGAGCCGGATGGTCGCAGCATCATCGCCGGCTACCACTGGTTCGGGGATTGGGGCCGCGACACGATGATCGCCTTGCCAGGTCTTGCACTCACGACGGGCCGCCCCGACATAGCGAAACGAATCCTGTTGGCATTCGCGCGTTTTATTGACGGAGGCATGCTACCCAACAATTTTCCGGATGCAGGCGGCAAACCGGAATACAACACGGTCGATGCCGCGCTCTGGTATTTCGAAGCTGTGCGCCAATATTTCGCCGCAACACAAGACAGCACCACGCTTGAGAAGTTGTTTCCTGTTCTTGCAGGCATGGTCGAAGCCCACGTCGCCGGGACGCGCTTCAATATTCACGTCGATTCGAGCGATGGCCTCCTGTATGCGGGCGGCCCCGGCGTTCAGCTCACCTGGATGGACGCGAAAATCGGCGACTGGGTCGTTACGCCTCGCACCGGTAAACCCGTCGAAATCAACGCACTTTGGATCAATGCCCTGGAAACGATGGCGCAGTTCGCGCGGCTTCTGAACAAACCCGCGGATAGTTTCGAGAGTTTATCCGCGCAAGCCAGAAGCAGCTTTCATAAATTTTGGAACCCAGACCGAAATTGCTGTTTCGATGTGATTGATGTGCCAGGCGGCGCAAAACCGGCGGGGAAAGATGCCGCTCTTCGCCCCAACCAGATTCTTGCCGTCTCTCTGCCTGTTAGCCCGTTACGCGAGGAGCAACAAAAATCCGTAGTCGATATCTGCGCCGAACGCCTGCTCACGTCTCATGGCCTTCGGAGTCTAGCTCCGGGCGAACCCAACTATCAAGGCCGTTACGGAGGCGACCAGCGCGCCCGTGACGCCGCCTATCATCAAGGAACTGTGTGGGGCTGGCTGCTGGGTCCTTATGCGCTCGCGCATTTCCGCGTCTACAACGATCGCGCGGCAGCTGCCCTGCTTCTCGAGCCACTCGGCTCTCAAATCGGCGCCCTTGGACTCGGCACCCTGGGAGAAATCTTCGATGGCGACCCGCCGCACACTCCTCGTGGCTGCATAGCGCAAGCCTGGACGGTCGGAGAAATCCTCCGAGCCTGGAGCGAAATCGCAAAGGCAGTTTGAATCACTTCTGGTGAGATTTTCCTGCAGCCTCGTAGAGCTCGATCAGAACTTTGCCCCCACCCGGGACCGCCACAAGGAAAAAGTTTACGCGCGTGCCTTCCGCGCCGGGGCGCGTCTCTGGATAGATCGCCGCCACTCCAAATTTCTCCTTCAGAATCTCCGCAGCCCGGTCCACCTTGGTGCAACGAAACTCTACCTGTTGCACGCCCTCGCCAAATTTTCCTAAGAACCCAGCAATCGCGCCATCTCCGCCAGGTGCCCTTGACGTCAAGATGTCCAAAGAAATGCCATCCGCAAAATGTAACTCAAACTCCTCCGCATCCTGATCCGAAGGTACCTCCGCCAAACGCGCGACGCTATGAGCGGCACGAAGCTTTGAAAAAGTCTCTCGCTGAACCGCCAGCCCCACCGTTACTACCGGCGTCGGCCCCGACAGTAACCCTGACAACTCCTCGTCGCTCCACCAGGCCTGAACCACCCGGTCTGCTGGGGCCCGTCCTGCCGCATAGATTTCTGCGGCGGCGGCCTCGCGCACGGAAGCTTCTACGGAACTGAGTCTTGCGATGGCGGTATTGAGGGGGCTGGACATATTCGACTTGGAGATTGTAGCTTGGTTGGGGGGCCCCGAAACTGGAGAAGCTCTGGGGTTGGCGCGAAAGTTGCAACGATTCCCCGCTTCCAATCATCTGAGGGATATGCCGAAACCTGTTCTATTCACTGTCGATGACGACCCCGAAGTTCTCCGGGCGATCGAGCGAGACCTTCGCAGCCACTACTCGGACCGCTATCGCATTATGCGTGCCAGCTCCGGTAGCGCCGCGCTTTCTACTCTCCGTGAGCTCAAAGCGCGCAATAATCCCGTAGCTCTTCTTTTGGCTGACCAGCGGATGCCACTGATGAACGGCGTCGGATTCCTCTCTGAAGCAATGGAGATTCATCCTCAGGCTAAGCGCGCGCTCCTCACCGCCTATGCAGACACCACCGCTGCCATCGACGCCATCAACGAAGCTCGCATCCACTATTATTTGATGAAGCCTTGGGATCCCCCGGAAGAGAAGCTCTTTCCGGCTCTAGATGACCTGCTCTCGGACTGGAGTTCCGGCTTCCGACCGCTCTACGAAGGCATTCGTGTTCTCGGCACCCGCTGGTCCAATCGGTCCTACGAGCTGCGCGATTTTCTCGCCCGCAACCAAGTCCCATATCAATGGATCGATGTCGAGCTAGCCCAAACGGATCCCGAAGTTCGCAGCCTCATCGCCTCCCTGGGCCCTGAGGCAGAAACGCTTCCGTTAGTATTATTTCCAGACGGCACCAGGCTTGCCGAACCACCGCTTCCGGCGGTTGCGGATAAAGTTGGTCTCCGCACCCACGCCCTCACAAATTTTTACGATCTAGCGATCGTGGGTGGCGGGCCAGCGGGACTTGCGGCCGCCGTTTACGGAGCGTCGGAAGGCTTGCGTACGGTAATGATCGAGCGCGAAGCCCCCGGCGGCCAAGCCGGCCTGAGCTCGCGCATCGAAAACTATCTTGGCTTTCCCGCCGGTTTATCGGGCAGCGACCTCGCTCGCCGCGCCGTTGCCCAAGCCCGCCGATTCGGCGTCGAAATTCTATCGCCTCAAGACGTGATTGGCCTGCGCATCGACGGCCCCTATCGCTTCATCAAATTAGCCGATGGCGCCGAAATCTCCTGCAACGCTCTCCTGCTGGCGATGGGCGTGCAATGGCGCACGCTGGATGTCCCTGGGATCGATCGCCTTCAAGGCGCTGGCGTCTACTACGGCGGCGGCACTTCGGAAGCTATCGCCTGTCGCGGCGAAACGGTCTATATCATCGGTGGCGCAAATTCTGCTGGCCAGGCGGCTATGCACTTTTCAAAGTTTGCAGAAAAAGTGATTATGCTCGTGCGTGGGACTTCACTGGCCAGCACCATGTCTCACTACCTCATCGAGCAGATCGAAAAAACTCCCAACATCGAAGTGTGGACGCAGACCAGCGTCGTCGAAGTTCGGGGCGATACGCGCCTCACCGGCATCACAGTGCAATGCGAGCCCAGCGGCACACGCAAGGAGCTCCCAGTCTCCAGTCTCTTCATCTTCATCGGGGCGCAGCCCCGCACCGATTGGCTGGGTAATCTCATTGAACGCGACGAGCGTGGCTTCGTCCTTTCCGGTCCCGACCTACTACGCGATGGCAAACGCCCAGCATCCTGGACACTCGATCGCGATCCCGGCTTGCTCGAGACCAACGTCCCGGGCATCTTCGTCGTTGGCGATGTCCGCCACGGTTCCGTAAAGCGCGTCGCTTCCGGCGTTGGCGAAGGCGCCGTGGTCGTCCAATTCATGCACCAATATCTGTCCAAGGTACAATGAGCCTGCCTATAGGGAGAGCAGGTCGCGCATGACCGAAATTTCCTCTCAGTCGCATGCTGAAGAGCTTCTCGCTGAACTAATCAAGGTTCCAGTGTTCCAGGATCAGCCCCGCGAAGAACTCCTTTGGTTTATTTCCGTGTGTGAAGAGCGCCGCACCGCTCCCGGCGAAATTATCATGCGCGAAGGCGAACCGCCGGACTACATGTTGGTGATGCTCGAAGGGGAAATGCGCGCCAGGGCCGAGCATGGCCCCGTCGATGGTCCCGTGTTCACGATCAAGACCGGTGATGTAACCGGTATGTTGCCGTTTTCCCGGCTGAAAGTGATCAGCGTCACAGGCCGCGCAGTCGTCGCCTCGCATTTTCTGGGTTTTCCAGTCAGCCAGTTTGTCGAACTCTACCGTAGACTGCCGGAACTCGTCCGTCGTCTTGTCGGCCTGCTCACGGACCGCGTTCGCAGCGTCACGCGCGCCGAACAGCAACATGAGAAGCTCGCCGCCCTCGGCAAACTTTCTGCTGGACTCGCTCATGAGCTCAACAATCCTTCCGCAGCCGCTCGCCGCTCCGCCTCGGCTTTGCGGGACTGTCTGACCCGTTTGCGCGAAGCCGCTCGCAGCACGGAGATCGGGCCAGAAGACTGCGGTCTTTTGGCGCAACGCGAAGAGGAGATCCGCTCCTCCCTTAAGCCCACGCAGTTCAAGGATGAATTTGCCCGCGTCGAACGCGAAGAAGTCATTCAATCCTGGCTCGAAGAGCGAAATGTCGCCGACGCCTGGAAGCTTGCGCCGTCGCTCGCGGAATCCGGCCTCTCCGATGCCCAACTAGCCTCCTTCGCTGCGGCTGCTGGTGAGTCGCTCGGTCCGGAACTCTCCCGCTTCGCCACCCTCCTCGAAATGGAACGCATCGCCGAGGAGCTCGAGCACAGCTCCGCACGCATCTCCGATCTGATCAAAGCCATCAAGGAATATTCCTACATGGATCAGGGCCCCATGCAGGAAGTCGATATCGAGCGCGGCCTTGAGACCACGCTTACCATCATGAATCACAAACTAAAGCGCGGCATCACGGTCGTTCGCGAGTACGCTCCCAATCTCCCCAAGGTCATGGCCAGCGGCAGCGAACTCAACCAGGTATGGACCAATCTTATCGACAACGCCGCCGACGCCATGGAGGACAGAGGCAAGCTCACTATTCGCACCTCGCGCGAAAATGATTTCGTTCTCGTGGAGATTGCCGATAACGGCGCTGGCATTCCACCCGACAAGATCTCCCGCATCTTCGATCCCTTCTTCACGACCAAGGGTGTCGGTGAAGGCACCGGCCTCGGCCTCGACGTCGTCAACCGCATCATCAAAAATGTCGGTGGCCACATTAGTGTCACCTCCGTGCCCGGCGAAACGCGTTTTCAAGTTCGCATCCCCATCCAAGCCCCTAAGTAATATTTCCAGGAGGAAATAATGGCTGATGTCTGCACTCACCTCGATCAAATCCGCCCCGTCAAGGCAAAATCCAAGGGTTGCGAGGAATGTCTCAAAATGGGGGACACCTGGGTTCACCTGCGGCTTTGTCTCACCTGCGGCCACGTCGGCTGCTGCGATTCTTCAAAAAATAAGCACGCCACCAAGCATTTTCGCGGTACCAAACACCCCATCGTTCGCTCCATCGAACCCGGCGAAAGCTGGATGTGGTGCTACATCGACGAATTAATGTTCGAGGAAGATTGAAGTCCGATGGAAACGTGTGCTCGAAGTAGCGCAACGCACAGACAAGCCTAACCGCCTGCTCTGAGTCTGCTTCGCTCGTCACGCGGGGAATGCATCGCCGGGTACCAACGGCGCCAAGGGCGGCCCTGGTGGGCTCGTAGGGAGCAACTTGCTCCCCAGCGGCCCGTAGCGCGGACCGAAAAACTCCAGCGTATATGATTGAAAGAACACCAGCCCCGGTGCGTACACAAATCCCACCACGTAAAGTAGCCCCGCGAAAGCCAATAGCGCAAATGCCGTCAGCAGCAAAATAACCGAAATGTTGTCCCAGCCTACTCCCGCACCCCTACCGATCAGGTAGCCCATCACTCCGAGCAATGCCAGCGGAATCAGCAAAATCAAAATCACAATTAGGTTTACGATAGTAAAAATAATCGCTCCGCCCATCGCCAGGGCTATTTTCATCAACACGTAAAGGCCATATGCCAGTTTCTCCCCGTTCATCATCGCCAGCAGCCGTCGCCACCCATCTACTGCTCCCACTTCCTCAAAAGCCATTACCGGAACTAGGAAGTCCCGCCCAAGCATGTCGATGATGGCCAGCACCGCCACCAACCCGATCACCACGAGCGCCAACAATATCCCGCCTCCAATCAGAGCCCCGAGATGGTCTTCCGGCTTCACAAACCAGCCCGCACGGTATGCCAGCAAGACCGGCACGCCAGCGACCACAATTACTAAAGCAAACGCCGCCAATCCAAACGCAACCACCCAAAGAAGGTAACGCCGCCCTGCCTCTCTCCACCGCCGCCACCCCTCAAGCAGTCGGCACTGCCCGGTCAATACCGCGTCCAACAGAATGAATCGGTAAACGCAATCGCTGTAGACCCACAAGAACAACAACCCAAGCAACAACGCCGCGCCCACCATAATCCAGCCTATATAAGGTTGAATTTGCTCCCACCCCGATTCGCTGAAGAGACCACCCGCCCTATGCCAGTTATCAGACCAATGCGTTAGCCAGAGATTGCCCAAGTGCTTGTCGCCGTCTCGATTCTGGTTTAAGTTCGGCAGCCTTCCGACACCGCTTCCGCCACCCCCAGCCTCCCCCGTAATCAGTGCCACGACTGCCAGCCTTGCCCAAAATCCAAAACGGAATGGCGCGAAGAGCAGCTGCTTCGTCCTGGCAAAAGCGGGCGAGATGCACTCCACCGCTGAAGTGGGGTTCGGCACGCAACACCTTCCTCGCCAGTCACTCTAGTTCTAACTTCCAATTGTTGGCAACCAGTGTTTAACGAAATGCCTTTGGCGGGGAGTGTCTATCCGCAATCGTCTCCAAGTCTCGCCGCACCGCTACCTTGTTTTCGGAATATCCAGTTTCTCGATCTTCTCCTGCGCTGTCATTACCCGCGCAATCTCCATCTCAATCGCTTTGGCGGTAACTGGCTTTGCAATATAACCATCCATTTTCCCTCGCAGGCATCTCTCGCCGTCTTCGTCGAACCCATTCGCCGTCATGGCCACGATGGGCACGTGCCTTCCGGTATCCCTTTCCCTGGCGCGAATCTCGGCCGTGGCCTCTAGCCCATCCATGATCGGCATCTGCATGTCCATCGCTACGAGATCGAATTCCTGTTCGGACCACATTCGTACCGCCTTTTGACCATTCTCAGCGACCGCGACGGTATGCCCCATTTTCTCCAGCAGCCTCGAAATCAAGCGTTCATTCACTTCATTGTCTTCCACATTTCCCGCCGTGAACATGAGGGACCCCACCGGCAAGTGGTAATTCACAATCGACGCGATGATCTCCGCAATCAAGATCACCGGCGCACATTCCGCCCCAACTCCGATCAGCGCTGCCAGGGCGAGCCCCGTCGGCGGGTACCACGCACTGATGCCTGTCCAGATTTGCAAGGAAAACGTCGTACGGTCCAGTATCACGTACACCGCTATCAGGCACGCCGCCGCGAGAATTCTTCGTACCCTCCGTCGCTTTTCTGGAGCCAACCAACCCTCCCACCGATTGAGCGCTTGTCAGTTCCAACGCGCTCCCCGCGGTTTGTCCTGAATCCACAAGCTTTCGAGAGTGAACTATCCCGGCCTTGCGCGTTCCGATTTGAGAATGGCGCATCAAAGAGTTCCTCACGCGCCTCTCGCCTGTGCGTCTTCGTGTTACAAGGACATGATGCCAATCCCTTTTCTGTCAGTGCTTTGCGGGATCATTGCGACGCCGCATTTTGTTGTTCTTCGACACCCACTTCCACCCTTTATCTGCGCACGACGTGCCAAATCCCGTGGCTCGTGGTCCACAAAATGATTAAAAATCTCTAATTGCTTTGAGAGGCAGGAAGCAGCCTACTTGAGGTAGTTTCCTGTATAGACTAATGCCACGAGACCCGGGCGAGTCTCTATTCGTGGCGCACTATCCGCAACCAGCTTCTTTCTATCAATCACTCGCAGCTCTGTACTCACTTCCCCTGAATTCGAGAGACAAACATCTCCAGAAACTTTTCCGCTCGAACGTCGATACACACCTTGGCATTCGGCCGGACGCTATCGAGGCCCTCGATCACATAGTGGTCCCCATCCGGAAAATGATGCAGTACATTTCGCTCGACCTCGTTTCGCCGGTTAGCCACCGTTTCGCCCCTCGTAAATTCACCTCTCGTTTCAACATCGACATGCATCGCCGGCGCGGTCACTAATGCCGCATCGATGGCCACCCCCACCGCCAGCGGGTCGTACATGGGGGTCCCGCTGTCCCCGAATTTTTCCGAAAGCTCCATCAGAAATTTCGTTACTCCATAAATAAAATCGTTCACCGGACCGTGCGTTTGCCCCAGCAGCTCCAGATGTTTCCGGCTGAACAGCGTCTTATCGCCCACGTCGAGCCCCACCATCGTCAACGGCCAGCCTGCCTGAAATACAATCTGCGCCGCCTCCGGATCGTTGTAAATGTTGGCTTCGGCCGCGGCGTTCACGTTGCCGCCCTTGATTGACCCACCCATCAAAATCACTTCTTTTACTAGTGGCACGATGCTCGGATCTTTTTGAATGGCCAGTGCAATGTTCGTCAGCGGACCAACCGGCACAAGCGTGATTTCGTGTGGCGAGGCATGCACCAGCTGAATGATAAGGTCCGGCCCAAACCGTCCAGCCGCTTTGCACTTGGTCGCGGGCAGTTCGATGTTTGCCAGTCCATTCTTCCCATGCCAAAATTCTGCTGTGATCAGCTTCTGGAAGAGCGGATGCTGCGCTCCTCCCGCCACCGGAATATCGCAGCGGTTTGCCAGCGAAACCATCCTCAGCGCATTTTCCAAACCCTGCTGCGCCGTCACATTCCCTGGAACAACTGTTATCGCTCTTACATCCAGCTCCGGCGAGTTGAGCGCCAACATCAGAGCCATCGCATCGTCCGTACCCGGGTCGGTATCAAAAATAATCTTCTTGCCACCAGCAGCCCAGCACGCCGGGGCACAAAGAATCCCCAGCGCAACGGCTCCGCACCCTAACGCGCGTCCAATACGACCTGCTCCATCTCTGAACCAGCGCATCAAATTTATTCCACTTGTCATTTTGTTCTTCTCCACCGAATCAATAGGCCCACGTTGCGATTACACTGCTGGCCCTGAGAAGGCCCTGTCTGCTGTTGTCTCCTGCACCTAACCTGCCATTCCACTTGAGCAACACCTTTACCCCTCGTCCTGAAGGCCGCGCCTCAGCTTGGCGAAATCCTACTTCGGGACGCACACGTCATGCTTTTGTCTTTGGACCAACTAAAAGGGAAGCCGCAAGCGCCACCAACAACATTCCGCCCACAATCCCGAGCGATAACTCTACCGAAATGTGTACCCACGGCTCTGCAATCATCTTGGCGCCGATGAACGTCAACACAAAAGACAACCCAGCCGTCAAATAGCGGAGCCGCCCCAGCACTCCCGCCAGTAGAAAATACATTGCCCGTAACCCCAAAATCGCGAAGACATTTGACGTATACACAATAAAAGGATCCCGCGTGATTCCAAAAATGGCCGGAATCGAATCGACGGCCAGCGTAATATCCGTAATCTCCACAATCAGCAGCACGACAAATAAGGGCGTTGCAAACAATTTCCCGCCCTCTCGGACAAAAAACTTATTCCCGCTGTATGCTTGCGAAACTCGCAAATGCCGCCTCGCAAATCGGGAAATGCGGTTCTCCTCGGGATGCATCTCTTCTTTCTTCGCGAACAACATGTGCAATCCCGCAAATACCAGAAACGCCCCGAATACATACAGAACCCAGCTAAACCGCTCAATCAAACTCGCCCCCGCAGCAATCATCGCCCCGCGCATCACCAGTGCTCCGAGAATTCCCCATTCGAGCAGGCGGTGCTGTATTTTCTCGTCCACCGAAAATGCGCGAAAGATCACCAGAAAGAGAAAAAGATTGTCCACGCTCAGAGCTTTTTCGATGACATATCCGGTGAAGAACTCCAGACCGCGCTGTCTGCCCGAGAAGTGCATCACTCCCAGCCCGAACGCAATTGACAGCCCGATCCAGACCGCAGTCCAGATGAGCGATTCCCGCATCATCATTTTGTGGGGGCGGCGGTGGAAAACTCCAAGATCCAGCGCCATCACGGCAAGCACGAAGAGGTTAAATACCAGCCAAAGCAGAGGTGTGCTCATGGCTGCGGCCGCAAGACCTCAGGGCGTAGCTGCAGCCATCGCGTCGGCAGCGTTCAGATTGGTGAGTTCAATGCGGAAGGACTGGCCGGCTTGAATCGTGATCGGCACATCCCAGCGCACACGCGCGTCACCGGCGTCTGCGTCCAGGTTCAGTGAGCTGATCCAGTAATTGCCCGGTGCTAGCTCTCGAATAAAGGCATGTCCTTCCAAATCCGTCTCGACTTTGGCAGCCAGGTATTTTGTTTGTGCGATTTCTGGGGCAAGCTTTTGCACGCGACGCTTTTGACCGCTGACGAGCACCGCCCACTTCCGCTGCGGATTGACGGCGTCCAGTTCCAGCTCGACTCCCGAAATCGTTGCCGGATTGGTCTGGATGAATTTTTTCAACGCCGTGAAGTACGCTTGCTTGTCTTTTTCGTACTTCTCCGGATGGTCCGTCTTGTCCGAATCTTTATATTTCGGCTTTGGGATTCCTTGTGTCACGCCGCCACTATTTGAGTGCTGGTAGGCCAACAAAAATTCCGGCGTGTCAAGGATGTCGTCCGGAGTCAGCATTTTATCCAAATCGGGAATGGTCAGGTCCAGCGTGTCGTGGGCTTTCAACCAAGTCTTCAATTCCTTGGACACTTTCAATCCATCGATGAACTCGTCCCGCGGAGGAACGACATCTCTTTCTTCGACTTCCTTGGCTATGTCCGCATAGCTCTTCGTGAGTATGTAGAACATAAATTGCCGCACCGGCTCCGGCCGCGCCGCCGTGGGCGTAATGCGCGCTGTGATGTCCAGTGAGGCGGTCCTACTCTGCGCCCGCCCAGAAGCCGCGAAACACACCAAAACAGCAAGCATAGCCAGCGAAATGCCGATTGTTCTTCTCATGCCGGAATCGTACCAGATTGTCCACATCCCAGACACAAGAACCCTCCGATGTGTTGCTTGATTCACTCTCTATCGCGCGAACAGCAGCGAGAAGAGGAGTAGCACCGTCCCGGCCAAGATTAACCCGGCCAGCACTCGCTTCAGAACGGACGCTGGCAGGGCGGCCAAAGGCCCTAGCCGCCTCTTCGGAGGTCCGGGCGGATCTAGCGCGCCAATTCCTGTCAATTTGCGCGGTGGGCCGCCAATGCGCGCGGAGGACGGCTGCGGCTCCAGTTCTTCTTCCCATTCTTGGAAGTCGTACTGCATAAAGAAATGCTATTACCCGCCTGTGGCGACGTCTACAAGGTCAGCGTGGTTCGCTTCCGCCGCTTTCTTCGCCGAACCTGTATCTGCCATCGCTTGCCATTGTGACCTTCAGCGAGCGGTGGTCTTTCTCGAACAAATCGAATCCTTCCCGGAGATTGCCCCAAAACGCGAGCAGTTCCGGCTGATTTGAATGACTTCGCTTGAGCGAGCTGAATCCCTCTTCCGTCAGGCGCGCGGGAAATATCTCGATCGGAATGTGCCGCCGGCCCGCTCCATGAACCTGCACAGCTAACCAGTAGACCTCTTTGATTCCGTCATCGGTGATCGGAATGCATCTGGTAGTCGCACAATTTCCATGAAGAAAAATGTCTCCTCCCGGATTCGCGCGCGATCCAAGGATTCGCTCCGCGCTATTCGGGTAGCTGATATGCAAGCTCAAATAGAAATTGCTTTGAGGGTTGAACCAATCAAGTTCGTAGAATCCTTCCGGCACCTGTACGTCGCCGAATTTTCGCTTCGGCCCCAGCACGCCGGAAGTGGCGCAAATCGCATAGGTGTGTACCAGAGTGAAAGCAGCGGCGGGTTCATCCGACGCCCACAGTTCGAGTTGCGCTTCTTTCTTGAAAGCTCGGAACAGGATTGCCCGAGGTGGATAGGAAAGCTTCTTTTCCTCGAACATCCGCCGAAGGGCATCGTCCTTCTCTTTCGCGGCGGTGCGGACGCGCGAGAATTGCAGCTGCTGTTCGCGGAAAGAGCTGACCTGCTGCGCCGCGGCCGCAGAGCCGAGAAAGAGCACGGCCAATGGCAATATAACGGTTTGCCTCATCAGTTGAGTCATCAAGCAAGGCCTTAAGCGCATTCGTCTGAGACCACTTGATGTCGAAGTCCCGCATCGGGCGCTCTCATTGCTGGCGGAAGATTAGAATAGTCGAAACACTGCCTCAACAGTGACCCACGATGGCACCGCGTGCTTTGCGCCGTCACGTGCCGGAACGAACTTCCAACCGCGCACGGTTTCTACGGCGCGCTCGTCCAATCCGAAGCCTATCCCTTTGATGATCCGAACATCCTGTGCGCGGCCATCTACGCCTACAAGGACTGCCAGCGTCACCGAGCCTTGCACCTTGCCGTGCCGCGCTTCGTCGGTGTAGGTCGGGTACGGACAATACGCGCATCCGGGGGGAATTAGCCCTGGCACGTATGGGCCAATCCCCGTACCGTCACCGGCCGGCCCCTTTCCGCCATCGCCGGTTGTGGGGCCATCCGCCGACCCGATGCTGTGGCCTCTTCCAGGACCCGGAGACTGCGTGTCATCCGGCATCCATGGCAGTCCGATTTTGCCCATCGGAGTAAAAACCGGCGGCGCGTTCGGATCGAAAATCGTCGGCGGCTCAGGCACTTCGGGATGCTGATTTTGTGGGAGTGTCGGTTTCACGACGACAACGGCCGAAGGCAACAGCGCACCGTGCGTCGCAGGAATTGGGTTTTGGTCGCCGCCGCTGCCACTTCCGCCCGAAGCATTTGCGTTCGCGAGCGTATGGAACAGCGCCGTTGGGAATTTAAGCGCGGGCAATGGCATGGGCTCATTGAAAATGGTGCCGGCGGGCCCCTTGGGGCCGTGCGTCAAGACAAGAAGTATCCCTGTGAACACCGCCGCGTGCGTAAGCAGGGAAGCGCCTTGTGCGCGCGCGGGGCGCAAGGACTTATCGAACTTCAGGAGATGAATCGGAGCGCCGTTTGCCGCCGTGGGTTTGAAATGCGAAGGGATCAGAAGCTGGCCCAGATTTTCCCGAACGCGGTTCAACCACGAGTCGGTCGCATCAGATTTCGTTAGGGAGTCGCTTCCGGAAAAGGGGCGCAGAAATGGCTCGCGCATGCGCAGGCCTCCGTCTCCGCCTCGCGCTTCGGCCCGAAAACGTTTGGAGGCGGGCACCAGTCGGCTAGTCAGAAGTCTCGAAACGAAGTTTGGTTGCCTGCGAAGAATCTTGAAGCTCAGAGGAAAGTAAGATAAGGATGCAATTGAGCAGCGCCGGATAGCACGGCAACTCGTGTCCGGCCTGTATCTCTATTGCTCCAGCGATCCGGTCCGCCGCCGCCGACAACTCCTGGCACGCCGCAGCGTCCAGACCGTCCCCACCCTGGTGGATGCGTCGCGACTGGAGATTTCTCCGGACGAACTAAAAGCCGCGATCCTCCTGTTTTATAGCCTGCTCGACGAACAGCAGCGTCGGCTCTACGCCGGACTGGAATCTCTCAAACTGGGGCATGGCGGGGATCATCAACTGGCCGAGTTTCTTAATCTGGACACGCATACCGTAGCTCGCGGACGACAGCAGCTCTTAGACCAGGACGTAGCCCTCGCTCGGGTACGCAAACTGGGTGGCGGACGCCAACGGACCGAAAAAAAAACGTCGAAATAGTCGACGCCATCGAAATCCTGTTGGAACACGATACCGCGGGAGATCCCATCACCGGACTGAAATGGACCCGCAAGACCCCCCAGAAGATCGCCCAACTCCTCGAGCAAGTCGATATCCCTGTCTCCGCCAACACCGTGGCCCGCCTATTGCACAGCATGAACTACTCTCTACGCGCCAATCACAAGAATCTTGCCTCCGCCGCCAGCCCCTTCCGCGACCAACAGTTCCAATATATCTCCTCGCTTCGCCATAGCTTCCAGCGTCACGGTCTTCCGATGATCAGCGTGGACACCAAAAAGCGCGAACTAGTGGGCAACTTCAACAACGCCGGGGTCAAGTGGGATCGCTCTCCGGTGCTGGTCAACGACCACGACTTCCGCTCCGATTCCACCGGTGTGGCCATTCCTTACGGCATCTACGATCTGTTGGCCAATCGCGGCTCCGTCTTTCTCGGAGTCTCTCACGATACCTCCGCATTCGCCGCTCATTCCATCGCCGGCTGGTGGAAACGGGAAGGCTCACTCCGTTACCGTCGCGCCCGCCAACTCCTCATTCTCGCCGACACCGGTGGCAGCAATAGTTGTCGACGCCATGCCTGGAAGACCGAACTCCAAGCGCAGCTCTCCAACCCCTTCGCTCTGGCCGTGACTGTGGCTCACTATCCGACGGGCACTTCCAAATGGAATCCCATCGAACATCGCTTGTTTTCCGAAATTTCCAAGAACTGGGCCGCCGAACCGTTGAACAGCTATCAGAAGATTCTCAACTTCCTTCGCACCACCACAACCAAGACCGGTTTGGCAGTGTCCGCCTACCTCGACCGTGCTCACTATCCTACCGGCCTCGATGCCGATCCCGCACTCTTTCGCTCACTTCGTCTTCGCCCCCATAAGACACTGCCCGCTTGGAACTACACGATCACTCCCAATCTGTGAAGTTATTTTTGCGCAGGCCCTAAGGATGAAACTGCGGTGCAAAGAAGGCGACTAGTAAAGCCGGAACGTCACTTCAATTGGTACCTGCACGGCCACGATCTTGCCGTTCGGTCCTGCCGCAGGACGGAACTTCCAGGTGCGCACAGCCTCCACAGCTTTTTCGCCGAGACCCATGCCGGGATCTTTCATGATGGAAATATTAACGGCGCGACCGTCTGGAGTGATGGTCACTTCCAGCACCACGATTCCCATGTACTTCGCTTTGCGCGCGTCATCCGAATACATCGGGGAAGGGCAATAGATGCACTCCGGCACTCCAACGCCGTTTACGCCCGCCCGAAACGCCCCGCCGCCTGTGCCTCCGCCTTCGCCGGGGCCCAAGCCGCCGCCCGTGCCGCTGCCGATACCTGTTCCATTTCCATGACCAAGCGAATCGCTTACACCATTGGCCATCGGGTCGCCAAAATTCGCGGCGTTAAGATTTGGAACCTTCAGGTCGGGAGGACCGAGCAGGGAAGGGTCCATCGCCAGCTTCGGATTTGGATTCTGCGGCTTCACCTGAGGCGGCGTGAACTGCGTCCATTGAAATTTCGGCAGTTTGCCTTTGTTGACCGGAGTCAGCGTGTGGTCGTTGGCTCCGCCACCGCCCCCGGCTTTCTTTGCGCCCGCCGGGAGTTTGGCCATGTAGGGCGAAAGATCAAGCGGAGTAACGTCCACCCCAGCTTTGTTTTTTGCTTGCGTGGCCGTCCCGAAATGCCAAAACAACGGGATCAAAATGACCAGAGCAAACACGCTTCCGTGAACCGCAAAAGAAATGACCTGCGTCCACCCGAAGTTTTCATCTTTCGTCCAGATGTCCTTCACTTTCACGGGCTTGCTGGTGAAGTTCGCCGGAGGAAGCTTTGCTGGAAAGAAAGCCTCTTTAATGCGCGCCCCAAACCCGCCAAAACTCGTACCCCAGGAGACTGCCAGGCGGCTGTTTACCGGACCCTTCGGCACCGGGCGCGAACTGAAAAAATCTTTAAAATTGTCAAAAACGCCCGTGCCAAACCCCGGCTTCACAAAAGGCGCATCCGCGCGCTCCCGCACCTTGACGGGGCGCTCGGTCAGAAACTGTTTGAGGTTGGACCAAAAATTATCGGGAATGAGAAGCGCAGGAGCCCCAAACCTGGGGACCGCCGCGGCTGGTACTGGAATGGCCTGATTGCCGGTCGCTGACACGCCGCGCTTCGTAGCTTCAGGTGGAACTAGATTGACGATTAGGTCCGGCACCATCTTCCCCCTGATTTAGACGCAGTTGGACTGCGTTGGGTGTCCTTAACCGATAAGATTCAAGCAAGCCGGGAAAGGTTGCGCGACCCCAGCCGCTGACACCAGCACCCAATCATTGTAACATACGCAATTACACCGCTTTCCGATGTTTCTGGCTAAATACCTGAACCAAGGGACGGCATCCGAATCCAGCAAGCGAAGCTGCGGGCACACTTTGAAATGGCCGAACCTCTGGAACTCAAGAAAACACTGAACTTGCCCAGGACCGATTTTCCAATGAAGGCTGGGCTGCCGCAGAACGAGCCTAAGCAACTGGCGGCTTGGCAGGAATCGCGTCTTTACGAGCGAATTCTAGAAGCACGCAAGGGCCATCCGTTGTTTGTTTTGCATGACGGGCCGCCTTATCCAACCGGGACCATTCATCTCGGCACCGGGCTGAACAAAATCTTGAAAGACATAATCGTCAAATCCAAAAGCATGGCAAGGCACTACGCACCCTATGTGCCTGGATGGGATTGCCACGGTTTACCGATCGAGACGCAGGTCGAAAAAGAGCTGGGCGGAAAAGGGAAGGTTCCGCCGGCGGAATTTCGCCGCCTTTGCCGGGAATTTGCAACCCGGTATGTCGAGCAACACAAGCGCGATTTTCAGCGCTTGGGAGTGTTGGGCCGCTGGGATGATCCATACCTGACGATGAACCACGAGTACGAGGCGATTGTCGCCGGGACGCTTCTCGATTTCATGGAGAAAGGCTTCGTCTACCGCGGCCGGAAGCCGGTCTACTGGTGCATTCACGACATGACGGCTTTGGCGGAGGCGGAAGTCGAGTACCAGGATCACACCAGCCCGTCCGTTTGGGTGAAGTTCGGATGCGTGGACGACAGAAACGGCGGTCGTCCCGGGATGAGCGACGTTAGTGCGGTGATCTGGACGACCACGCCATGGAGTTTGCCCCACAATCGCGCTCTGGCCTTTCATCCCGATTACGAATATGTGGTGGTAGAAACCGAGAGGGGCGCGTTGCTGCTGGCCGCGGAGCGCGTCGCCGCCTTGCAGTCCGAGTGTGGTATCAAGCGGGCGCGCGTACGTTCGCATTGGAAGGGCCGCGATTTTGAAGGCGCTAAGTTCCAGCATCCGTTTCTCCCAATCCAGGTGCCTGGAATTTTGGCCGGCTATGTGACTTTGGATCAGGGCAGCGGAATCGTGCATACGGCGCCCGGCCACGGTTCTGACGATTTTCTTTCGGCGCAAAAGTATGGCCTCGAAATTTATGCACCCATCGATGACAAAGGTACGTATCTCGAAGGTTTGCCGGAATACAAAGGCAAAAATGTGTTTGAAGCGAATCCGATCATCGTCAAGTTACTTGATGAGCGGGGAGCGCTTCTTGGAAATCACAGCTATGTCCACAGTTACCCCCATTGCTGGCGTTGCCACAATCCTGTGATTTTTCGGGCCACCGAACAGTGGTTTATCAGGATGGATCAGGCAGCGCACGGGCGAGAAAAAACACTGCGCGCGGAAGCGCTAGATGAAATTCACGGCGTGAAGTGGATTCCCGCCTGGGGCGAAGAGCGAATTTACGAAATGATCGAGAAGCGCCCGGATTGGTGCATATCGCGACAGAGATTCTGGGGCGTTCCCATTATTGTTTTCTACTGCCAAGGATGCGGCAAGCGGCTGGAAGATTTTGCGGCGCTGCGCAACGTCGTGAAGTGGTTCGAACGCGAGGGCGCGGATGCCTGGTACAAACACACCGCGGCGGAGTTGCTTCCTGCCGGAACCATATGCGCTTGTGGAGCGGGCGCTTGGCGCAAAGAGAATGACATCCTCGACGTCTGGTTTGACGCGGGCTCCTCGAATCTCGCGGTTTTAAAGAATGCGGAATGGCCGGCGGACGTCTATCTCGAGGGTCCTGACCAGTATCGCGGATGGTTTCAAAGTTCATTGTTGATCGCCACAGGAGTGCGCGAGCACGCGCCATACCGCAGCGTGGTTACACACGGGTGGACGCTCGATGAGCACGGCCGCCCCATGTCCAAGTCTCTTGGCAATGTGGTGCTCCCAAGCGAGATTTGCGAAAAATGGGGAGCTGACTTGCTGCGCCTGTGGGTCGCTTCGCAAGAGTACCAAGCCGACGTCAAAATGAGCGAGCGCGTCATGACGCAGCTCAGCGACGCCTACCGCAAGATTCGCAACACGTTCCGTTTCGCCCTTGGGAATCTATTCGATTTCGAGCCGAGCCGCGACGCCATTGCCAAGGAGCAACTCGATGAACTCGACCGCTGGATGCTGGAGCGCACCGCGGAACTCGTGAAAAAGTGCCGTGAGTGGTACGCCGCGTACGATTTCCACCGCGTTTATCACGCGCTCCATGACTATTGTGTCGTCGAACTTAGCGCGTTTTATTTTGATGTCTTGAAAGATCACCTCTACACGAAAGCCCCGAGAAACCGTTCGCGCCGTTCGGCTCAGACTGCCGTCTGGAAAATCACCAGCGCTCTCGTGCGCCTTGCCGCTCCCATCCTCGTTTTCACATCTGAAGAAATGTGGTCTCATTTGCCAAGACTTCCAAGCGAACCGCAGAGCGTGCACATCGAACTCTTTCCCGATGAGCCGGGGTTACGGTCAAACATGGATACGAAGACAAAAACCGAATGGGAAAAGCTTCACGCGCTTCGAGGGGAAGTGTTGCAAGACCTCGAGAGCGCCCGCACCCGGAAATTCATCAACGCTTCGCTAGAAGCAAAGATACGTCTTCGTTCGAACGGCCCCTACCTGGAACTCTTGCAAAAGCACGCAAATGATTTGCCGAGCTTATTCATCGTTTCGCAGGTGGAAGTTGGGCCATTCGATGGGCCAGTCCATAGCGATCACGCGGAACCGTTTCACGTGGAAGTTTTGCGCGCCGACGGCATCAAGTGCGAACGCTGCTGGAACTACTCCACGCATGTGGGGGAGAATACCCGCTACCCCAGCGTCTGCGAGCGCTGCAACGAAGCACTTGCCGAAATCGAGGGACTGGAGCTATCGCGCCGATGAAATTACCTGCCCGCTTGCGCTGGCTCTGGCTAACGCTGGGAATTGTGGTTGCCGATCGCGCCACCAAAGCGTGGTTCGAAACGCAAACCGACGAAACCTGGCGCCACGAAGTCGTTCACCACTTCATATATTTGGTCCACAGCCGCAATCCGGGAATCGCATTCAGCATGTTTGCCGATTCCCATTCCCCATGGCTCCGTATTTTCCTGACGGTCGGCGCCCTGGCCGTGATTTGCGCGCTCGCGTGGCTGTTGGTCGCAGGCCAAGGCGGAGCCATGGCCTGCGCAGGGCTTGCTCTCTTGCTCGGCGGAGCCACCGGAAACGTGACCGACCGGATTCTTCACGGAGCTGTCACCGACTTCTTCGAAGTATGGCTCGGCACCTACCGTTGGCCCGCCTTTAACGTCGCCGATTCCGCGATCACCGTCGGCGCCATTTTGCTCATTTTGGATTTAGTCTTCTTTCCCGCGAAATCCGTCGAAAGAAAGTAACAAGACTTACAGGCCCCAGTTGTTCCTCGCGTCCGCCGCGTGAGCCTGAGGGGCTGACCCTTGAAGTGCGAGCGCCGTTTTTCGCTGGAAACCAATTGCGCCAACGATGCGTCTTACTACTGAGTAAAAACTCGAGGAAACAGCCGGCAACCGTCGCACTTCTTCTGAAAGTTTATTACCTGCGCATGACCTTCGAGGAGGTCACCAAAGCTTCCGGAAGAATTAAGCTGTCCCTAACAGACAACGCCGAGGGGCAGTTTCTCCTTTCCTCTTCGGCTCTCAGCAATTCGCATCAGAAGAAATAGCCAGGCTGTTCCATCTGGCCAGCTCGATATTCGGCGAGAGGGCATGCTGTGCATTTGTTTCGCAGCATGGCCAAGCTGCTAGAATCCTTTCGTGCCTTCGCCCATTACACACAAACTTCTCGTTGCAGAAAATGACGCCGGGGAGCGACTGGATCGCTATCTGGCTGCGCAACTGCCAGAGCTGAGCCGCACTCGCATTCAAGAGTTAATCGAGGCAGGTCTGGTGCTCGTAGACGGCAAGCCGGCGAAAGGCGCGCATCGCCTGCGGGCCAGCCAGAAGATTTCCGTCGATGCCCAAGCTCGGCCTCCCATGCGCGCCGAACCCGAATCCATTCCCCTCGACATTCTCTACGAAGATGACGACGTTATCGCCGTGAACAAAGCGGCGGGAATGACCGTCCACGCCGGCGCAGGAAACACGCGTGGAACCCTAGTCAACGCTCTTCTCGGGCGTGGACAAGCCCTTTCCAAAGGTGGCGACGCCTTGCGCCCGGGGATTGTGCACCGCTTGGACAAGGATACTTCCGGAGTCATTCTGGTGGCCAAGAACGATTTTGCCCACGCCAAGATTGCGGAGGCCTTTCAGAAGCGTTCAGTCAAGAAGACCTATATCGCCCTGGTCGAAGGTTTGCTAAAAGAAAAGCAAGGTCGAATCGAGTTTGCCATTGGCAGGGACTTGCACCGCCGCACGCGCATGGCGGTGCACCTCGAGAAGCCGGGAAGTTCCTTACGTCGCAGCCCCTCGCAGGTCAGCGACATCGCAGGAAATGCGCGACAAGCCCGTACGGACTGGCGAACGCTCCTGGAGGTTGATGGGACTACGCTGGTCGAAGTGCAACTGCATACCGGGAGAACGCATCAGATTCGCGTGCATTTCTCCGCCATCGGCCACCCCGTTGTGGGCGACACTCTCTATGGAGCGGCTTCGCAGATTCGCGTGGGCGCCGGAACCGGACGCGGCGCGTCTAACAAGCGGGAGGAAATCGCGATGCTTGCGCTTGGTCGAAACTTTTTGCACGCGGCCCGCCTCGGATTTTCACAACCGAGGACCAACGCATGGATCGAACTGCGAGCCCCGCTGCCCACTGAGTTGCGCGAGTTCGTCCACAATCTTTCTGTGGCCACGCACGGAGATTCCAGGCGAATTGACGCTGCGCTCGCTCCCTACCTATAATCAACTGACATGTCCAGAGCACAAATTTCTCTTCTCCTCGTCGCCATTTTGCTTGCGACGGCCATCAGCGACCGCGCACAACAGCCGTCGCCGGGCGCCTCGCCGCAGGCGCAAACTCCGCCACCCGCGCCGGCGCCGCAAAGCCAGCCTCCTCAACAGGGCGAAAAACCAGCGACCCCGCAAGCTCAACAACGAATCATCCAGGTCGTCAACTTGGTGGACGTCTTGTTTACCGTCCTGAACCGCCGCAACAAACTGGTCCCCGATCTGCAAAAAGAAGACTTCCAGATTTTTGACGAGAAATTCCCCCAAGAGATTCGCTATTTCAGCAAGCAGACGGATCTGCCCCTGCGCATCGGGATGTTGGTGGACACCTCCAATAGCATCCGCGATCGCATCAAATTCGAGCAGGACGCATCCATCAATTTTCTCTTTAGCGTTTTGCGAAGAGGGAGAGACGAAGCTTTCGTGATGACCTTCGACGACGAGCCGCAAGTCGTCCAGGCCTTCACCAGCGACGCGGGCTTGCTCCGCGATCAAATTATGCAAACACGCGCCGGCGGCGGCACGGCGATTTACGATGCTATTTACGACGCTTGCCAGAACCAGCTGAGCCACCCGCCGCGCCCACCCGGTGATCAACCCGACGTCGTACGACGCGTAATGATCCTCATCAGCGACGGTGACGACAATCTCTCGACCCGCACCCGCTCGGAAGCGATCGAAATGGCTCAGCGCACCAGCGTGGTGATCTATACCATCAGCACCAGCACCCAATGGATCCAGCTATCCCAGACCGATCCTGATAAACTGGCCAACCGCAAAACGCATTTAACCGAAGGCGACAAGATTTTGCAGGACTTGGCGGACGAAACCGGCGGGCGCGCCTTCTTTCCGTATCACGTGGATGATTTGGATCAGTCCTTCCAGGATATTGGCGATGAACTCCGCAATCAGTATTCCATTGCCTACATCCCTACGAACTACATTCTCGACGGCCGCTACCACCGGATCCGCATCGAAGTTCCCGAGCACAAGGGCTACCAGGTGCGCGCGCGGCGCGGCTACTTTGCTAAGGCCAATCGCGAAAATAATGGCCGGCAGCCCAGTCCCTCGGGGCCCGCTTCTAACTGATCGCAGCTAATCTGAGATTCTCGGCAGAACCTTTTTGCCTGCAGCGCGTACTCGCCCCCGCGCCTGTCCGTTTCCAGCATGCCTTCCTATCGCGTGGTGTCGCGCAGAATAACGGCGTCGGACTCGTTGTGCCCGCGTTCGATGGCAATCTTGGTCCCGTCTTTGGAAAACTGAAACTTGTCGATTCTTTCCGAGGTGAAATGTGTGAGCTGATGCGGCGCGGAGCCGTCCAGAGGCTGCATCCAGAGGTTGCCAATGCCTTTCTCTCGGACGGCGTAGACCACGGCCTTGCCGTCTGGAGCGAATCCCAGAGGTGCGGAGGCCCGCGGATCCACATTATGGTAGGTGACCTTTTTATCCTCGATCGAGTAGGTGTCCAGAACTAATTTGTGGTCCATTTCCCGAACTTCCAGGCTCACGAGGCTCTTGCCATCGGGCGAAATGTCCGCGGCCCCGTTCGCCGTGGTCATGATCGTCTCGGGTGAGCCTCCATCGATCGAGACACGCTTAAGCGACTGGTTGTCCCCAAAATCCACGTAATAAACCCACTTCCCGTCCGGTGAGCACAGCGGATCGGATTCGGCCGCTCCAAACGTAAGCTGTTTGATTTCCGTTCCCGAGGTGGTCATTCTCCATAGATTGAACGAAACTTTCCCGGTACGGCCTGCGGAACGAAACACGATGTACTGCTCCGTACCGCAAGAAGTCACCTGATCGGAAACATGATCCGGGTCTGAGTACACCAGCGTTTCGCCCCCTTCCGGTTTAACTAGGCGAATGTCCGGGACCTGAACGAACACGATACGGCCGTCGTTCGTCCAATCCCAGTTCCAAACCTGACTTCGAGACGAAAGTGGCACCGGGTGAACATCGTCCGGCTGCGCAACGCTGGCCACTTCAATCTCATACTTGGACTGCGATTGGCTCGCGGCAATCGTTCGCCCATCCGCGGCAAGTGTAGGGAAGTAATACGAGTTGGTGTCTGTCGTCAGGCTGCGAAATTCACCTTTAGGATAGGTGACAATCCCTAGTTGGGCATTCAACAGCCCGGCATTTCCAAAATTGGATACCAGAAGCCCTGCTCCGTCTGGCAGCCACACCGGATCGCGATAAATTCGATTCGTCGAGAGCGGTGCCGTCTGCGTTTTGCCACTTGCAACGTCTACTTCCAGAATCGCCGCCGTGATGCCTTGGCCCAATTGAGACATCGTGATCACGATGGTCTTGCCATCGGGAGACCACGCCGGACTGTAGCTGCCCGCCCCAGCAAGCGTAACGTCCTTAAACAGAGTGCGATCGGGCGAACCATCGCTCTTGGCGACAATCAATTCGTACGTCGGGGAGTCATGGTCTTCCCGCAAGAAAGCAAACCGTTGGCCGTCGGGGGAAAAAGTCACCCGGCTGTCCACGTCCTTAATCAGCAACCGTGGTGTACCGCCGAGAACAGGAGCGGAATACAACGACGCGAGCGTGTGTTCTTCCTCGTCGCGACGCACGCAGTAAATGTAATTAGCGTCGGGCGAAAAGGTTAGCCCTGCGTAACGCGTGGCGGCCGGCGGGACGACTTGGGTGTTGCTGCCCGTGGCGATATGCCGGAGCCAGAGCGATTGCAGGCCATTTTCGTCGCGCACGTGAAGAAGATATTTTCCGTCGGGAGAAATCGCGGAAAGCACGACGTGACCATTGTTCGTTAGATTTTCGATGGTAAACGTCTCGAACGGCACGTGACGGTTGCGAAGAACGATCGAGTAAACGCCATAGGCCGCCGCGGCCACGACGACTAGGAGGCCGAAAATCGTGAGGCCCGTGCCAATCTTGTGTTTCTTCGCCGCCTGAACGATGGCTGAGCTGCCGGAAGGCGTCACTTGCGTTTTTGACGAAGGGCCTTCGGAGATCGCCGAATCACGCGCGGCCGACCTTTGTGTGCTTGCCGGCCTGCTGCCGGAATCGATCTCTCGCTGCAGGCGTTTGAGATCGGCGCGAAATTCGGCGGCCACCTGGTAACGCATGTCGCGATCTTTTTCGAGCGCCTTGTTCAGGATGCGCTCCAGCTCTGGCGGCACTTCGGGATTGAAGTTGACGGTGGCGATGGGTGCATTCCGAAGGATATTGTCAAACACCACCGCGCTTGTGGCTCCGGGGAAGGCTTGCTTACCGGTCAGCATCTGGTACAGCACCGCGCCCAGCGAGAAGAGGTCGCTGCGGGCGTCAATCTCCTCTCCACGGGCCTGCTCCGGAGACATGTACTGGATCGTGCCCACGGCCATCCCGGGGCTAGTCAGCAAAGCGTTATTGGGCGAGTCCAGCGTGTGGTCTTCGCCATCGTCAGAAACCCGGGACAGGATTTTCGCCAGGCCAAAGTCGAGGATTTTGATGGCCCCGGATTCCGTTACAAAAATGTTTGCCGGCTTGATATCACGATGAACGATGCCTTTTTTGTGCGCGGCATCGAGTGCATCGGCCAGTTGAATACCGATTTCGACGGTCCGATTGATCGGCAGCGGGCCGCCTGCCATGACTTTGTCGAGAGAGTTTCCGACCAGCAGCTCCATCGCGATGAAGGTACGTCCGTCGTGCTCTTCAATGGCATGGATCGTGCAAATTGCGGAGTGGTTGAGAGCGGAAGCAGCGCGCGCCTCCCTCAGGAATCTTTCAAGGGTCTGGGAGTCGCGCTCGTTCGCTTCCGGAATGAATTTCAGAGCCACCCGGCGCCCCAGCTTGGTGTCCTCCGCTTCGTACACGACACCCATGCCGCCGGAGCCGAGCTTTCGGATAATCCTGTAGTGGGCGACAGTCTCGTTAATCATGTTTACGGTGCATGAGGGATGTTAGACGGTCGCCGAATTTCGGTCAATGCGTTCCGAAGGTTATATCTCGCTGGTCATAAGTAGTAGAGCCTGCTGTCTCTGGTTCTCAGACTTTTCAGTCAGAGACGGCGCCTCAGCTCTTCGGCGCGTAATAGCCCTTGCGCGCCAGCACCTTTAAGTCGTGGTTCGCCACATCAATTTTGATTTTGCGGAATTTTCCATCGCGCGAGGAGTTCGTGGGGTAGTAGCCAATCGTGTACTGGCTGCGCAGCTCCTCAGAGATTTGGTCGAAAGCTTCCTGGAGATGTTTCTCGCTGTTCACCACGATCATGCGGCCACCGGTTTCGTCGGTGATTTTCTTGGCGACGCTCGCGTTCGCACCATAGTGCGGGTCATACACCAGCAGAATGTGGACCACCGTATCTGTTCGCTGAGCCGCTTCGATGGCTTCTTCGACCCGTACCTTGCTCCCATTATCCTCCGCATCCGTCAACACCACGATCGCTTTCCTCCCCGCCTCGGTGGAGAGCTTTTCGTTGCAGGCCAGGTACACCGCGTCGTAAAAATTCGTGCCTTTGGATCCCGATTGCGGGATCGTTCCAGGCGTGACAGGCCCACCTCCCCCGCCCGTGTTAATTTGCGCCTTGCGAATCGCGCGGTTGAGTTGCGAACGGTCATCGGTAAAGTCGGACAGCAGGTCCACGTCCAGGTCGAACGTCATGATCATTGCTTCGTCGCCTTTTCGCATCACCCGGTTCAGAAAGCTGCTGGCTCCATCTTGAATCGCCCCCAGCATGTATTGTTCGCTGCCGGACGTATCCATAAGCAACCCTAACGTGATGGGGAGCGTCACTTCTTTAGAGAAGAACGCGATCTTCTGATCCTGATTGTCTTCGGCCACCTTAAAGTCGTCTTGCTTCAGGTCCGTAACGATTCGTTTACTTTTGTCGCGCACGGTCACAAACAGGTTGACCAGGTTCACGCTCGTTTTGATCGTCGGCCCCTGCGCCACCGGCTCTTGCGGCAGGGCAGGCAAAGCAATGGCAGCCGCGAGAACCGGCGTCACGCACAGCGCTGCGAGTTTCTTGAGTGAAGGCATGTATACTTTCCTTGACGAGAGATGCCCGGCTGGAACGCTCCGCTGGGGTTCTTCTCCTCGTAAGATGCTTGCAAGCGGTGCGATGGATGCGTCCCTGTCAAACGCGGCCGCCAGCTCGGCACCAGCTTCGAGAGGAAGTTTGGCCTTAGGATTATGAAAAGTCTACGAAAAATCACGGGCATTACCTCTGTTCTGTTTTTCGCCGCGCCGGCTTTGTGGCTGGGGCTTGCGGCGCGTTCTCCTCAGGAAGCGGCTCCGCCGGCCCAGGAACCACCCCCGCCCGATGTGCAACGGTTGAGTGAGGCACGAGCAAAAATTACGGTAAATACCAACCTCGTCGTGCTCCCGGTCACTGTGAAGGATGGATCAGGCCGGCTGGTGCCTGATCTGGGCAAGGACGAGTTTCGCATTTTTGAAGACAACGTCGAGCAAAGAGTTGAAGTGTTCACCGCCGAGGCGTTTCCCCTCTCGATGATCATTTTGGTCGACAACGATTTAAAAAAGGGTGACGCCAAGGAAGTCGAAGACAGCCTCGACGCCATCGTCGGCGGTATGAGCGATCTCGATGAAGCCTTCGTTTGCCGCTTCGACCAGTTCTTTCACCCTGGGAAGGGCTTTACCAGCAATCAGGACAACCTGCTTACCGAGTTACGTCGCACCAAGCTCGACAGCCACAGCGCCGCTCCTCCTCCGGGCGGGCCCTTCAATGGCCCCAGCATCAACGGCCATGCCCCCGACGGTTCCCCTTCCGTCCCGGAATCGACGCGCACTATTCTGGCCCAGCCCACCAAGGCTCTCGACGACGCCGTCTTTGCCGCCGCGGAGCTTTTGAAGACGCGCCCTCGCAACCGCCGCAAGATCATTTTCATTGTGAGCGACGGCGTCAACGGCGGTAAAAAGTACAACACCAATTCCTTCGACAACACCGTCAAGGAAGTCCTGGCTCACAGCATCTCCGTTTTCTCCGTCGGTGTCGGCAGTGCCTTTTACGACCGTCGTTTCGAGCGCCTGTCCCAATACGCCCACGCCACCGGCGGCGATGTCTACTACGCGGCAAAGAAGGAATCGCTCCAGGACCTCTATTCCAGAGTAACGGAGGAGGCCCGCAACTCGTACACTCTCGCCTACATCCCTCGGGACACTAGCCGCGTTAAGGAATATCACGACGTCGAAGTCCGCGTGAAGCGTGAAGGCCTCACGATCCTCACGCGCAACCGCTACTACTCTGGCGCAATCGCCCAATAAACAAAAGCATTCGGCGGGCTTACTTGGGAAGTGAAGCCTGCGCTGGTGGTGCGGCCGACGCCTTCCGTGCCGTGAATACCACGTCAGGAAACTCCCCGGCGGGCGGTGGGCCATCCAGCAAAGGCTGCGGCTTCCCCTGCAAATACCTTTGAAAGAACGCCAGCGTGTAAGCGTTCATCGTATGCTCCATCTCACCCGCGTTCACACGCCCGAGTATCGACATCCCTTGTATGGAGATCCACTTAAACCCCGGCAACGCCAGCGATAAATCGGTGAAGTTCAGGTGCGTCGAGCGAAGCACGCGAACTTTATAAAGATCCCCGCGCGAGTTCTCGTAGATGGGATCGTTCATTTTGTTGCCTTCGCTTGTGAAATACAGGAACGGGGCCGAAAGTGGATGATCCACTATGTCGCCGAACTGACCTCCATCCAGGTTTAGTCCGGCCTTGCAGCGTGCGTCGGACAAGCAGATCTCTCCCGCCGTCGCTCCGCCGAAGGACATCCCCAGGACGCCCATGCGCGCAACGTCGAGGTGCCCGGCAAATCGTTTCGCCGGGCCGGCAATGCCTGTGTCCGCGCCTGCGTTTATTTTCTCCAACTCGTCCATCAAATACTTTGTATCTGCCACCCAAACCACCAAACTCTCATTCATCGGCGCCGACAGAGCTAGAATCCGCATCGAGATCCGTTTTATTTCTACGGGGTCATTCGTTGTTTGCATCTTCTTGAAAAGCGTCGCCATTTCCGGCCCGCCCGCCGATTTCGTCAACGCCGCCATGCGCTCCGCGCTCATGGGAACCACTCGGCCGCCAGGGAAAGGCACTGCGCCGCTCTCATACGTGTGCCCCAGGCTGAAAACCACAAATCCGTGACTCGCCAACTCCTCCATCTGCGGCGTGTTCTGCCAGATCGTTCCGCCATATCCATGCGAGAAAATCAGAACCGGGTACTGCGCTTCCGCCCTTGCCAATGGCGCGTCGAGATAGGAATGCGATTTCACCAGCCGAACATAAGAAAAGAAAGAAGCTGGCGTGTGCAGAAGCTGCGAGATCGCCGGGCCTGCCGCGGAGTCCTCGGGCCAGAAGGGTTCAGGTTTTGCGTTTGCGGCCACATCCGCCGGGTACCATGCGGCCGCAAGCAATTCGCGCGGTGCGTGTGGATTGGGCGCAAACGGATCTTGTCGCGACGAGTCTACAAAGTAGAAGCGCGTTGTTCCCACCGAGTACGGTCCCGTCGTCGCAGGATCTTGAAAAATGGGAAGCCCCGTCGCCAGAAAAATGACAGTTGCATACAGGAGCAGTCCCAGAATCGCGCACGCCAAGCGTAACCCTGTGCGCCACCATGCTGTTTTGACCGGCTCCGACCGAGGTTTTCGCAATGTCAGCAGGCAGGCAAGCACCATCAGCACATATGCAGGCGCCATCTGCCACCGGTATTTCTCAATCGCCAGATGTAGCAGCGTCAACACTAACGCAATCCAGGGCAATATTCGCAACCAACCTGGGCGGCGTGCTCTCGGAATGAAATATCCAAGCAAGACCGGCAACAGCGCGACCGCTAACAGCACTTCAAGTGTTCGCATGCAAGATCTCTCGTCTCCCAGACAAAACTTGTCCGCCGCATCTTAGCTGGATTTTCGTCTTCGGAATGCAAACAATGGCAAGCACTATACACCTGTCGCGCCTACACGCGAGGGCCCTGAGAATAGCTTAGAGCATCGCCGAAGCTCGTCGATCCAGCTCCCGTTCCCGCAAATATAGGAATAGTGGCAGCCCGAGCGACACCCCCACCAGCAATACCGAAACGATGGGAAGCCACATCGTGTGCATTTTCAGCCGCGCGCTTTCCACGCGGACAAAACCGATCAGAGCCACCGCAGAAACCAGCACGTCCAGTCCGAAAAATCCCCCGATGCGGTTGGCGAAAAGTTGTTGGACGAAAAGGCGCACGTTAAGCCCGTGCTCCATCGCCCACGGCAGAAATTGCGAATAGGGAAGCGCGAACCCCAGTACACACAGAAAAAGGTAGATGAGCTTGCGGTTCATGTTTGCACCTTCTGGTGGGAATACGGAAGATACCCTACTCTACTTCGAATTGAGCCAAAGCGGCGTTAATTCGACTTTACGCTGAGAGCTTCTTCGTGCGCCGGGCAAATCGGCTTGTACATGCAGCTTCGGCAAATAAATCCGGGCTTCGCCGGAAATTGCCCCGCGCGGATATCGGCCGCGGCTTCCTGAACGATTCTTTGCGCCTCGCCCAGCTGCTTCGCATCGCGCGTCGTCACCTGCATCTGATTGTCCTGCAGATAGTGGAACACCAGCCGTACTGGATTCCATTCGAATATTTCTTTCGCCGCCAGCGCGTAGAGGCTCAGCTGCAAGTCTTTCTTGGCCTCCACTTCCTTCTTCGGCTTGCCCGTCTTGTAGTCGATGATTTCCACATCTTTGCGCCCCAGCGAGTTCACCTGATCCATCCGCCCGATAATGGTGACGTTGCTCTCCAGTGGGAGCTCGAAGGCTTTTTCTTGCTCGATCACTTCCGGCGGCGCCGCGAGCGTCGCCGCGTGGAAAGCGCGCAATTGTTCCAGCCCGTCCTGCTTGTAGGCTTTTTCCTGGTAGTCGTCTTCAAATCCTGCCGAAGTCCACTCCGTCTCGAAAACGCGCGCCACCTCTTCGAACGGCAGCTTCACCCCTTTGCGTAGCTGGTCCACGAAGCGCTTGATCGTGGTATGCATCACGCTCCCGAAGCTCAGCGCCGCTTTCGGGCCCTCTTTCAGGCTCCACGATCGGCTGAAGAGAAATTGCTGCGGGCAACTTCGATAGCCGCTCACCGCCGATGCGCTCAAGGTCAGCGGTTCCGGCGTGGGAGGATGAAACTCCAGCGCCCAGTCCGCGATACGCGAGAAAATTCTTGGTGGTCCGGCGGAGACAGGAAAAAGTTCAAGTTCCGTGTCAAAGAGCGATTCTTGTCTCGCCACAGGTTGTGGAGCAGGCAGCTTTGGGTTGAGCTGCCGCACGTCGCGCCGCTTGATCGCCGGATCCATCAGGATGTCCTCGATGAATACCGGGACTTTCCCCCGCTTTTCCGTGAGCGTCGTCAGCGTCAGCCGGTTTTCCGCGCGCGTTAGCGCCACGTAGAAGAGCCGCCGCTCCTCCTGAATGTGAAATTGCTCCGCCGGCTCGCCTTCTTTCATGAGCGCAGCTGGAAATTCGAAGACGCGGTGCCGTTCCGAAGTCGGAAATGTTTTGTTGTTGATGCGTAGCAAAAAAACTTGCGGAAACTCCAGGCCCTTCGCGCCATGGACCGTCATCAGTTGCACGGCATCGCCCGGGAAATCTTCTTCCAGGCTGATCACTCCGCCGGCCTGCGCGTAGTAGTCCAGATACTCGACAAATTCCGCGAGGGCTTCCGTATCGCTCTTCCGCTCCCATTCTTTGGCAAACTCCACAAGCCGCGTGACGTACTTGCGATCCTGCACGCTGGCGCGTTGCGCCACTTCCAGCCATTCCAGAAGGCCGCCAAGAATCTGCCGCGCGCTGCGCCTGCGGAGCAGTTTGCGCTGCTCGGAAAGAAATTCAACCAATTGCCCTAGTGCTGCCGGAGAGGAATCGAAAGCGAGTTGGCTCTGCGAACCTTGCAGCATGTCGTACAGCGCCTTTTTCCCCTTTCTGGCGCGTTCGGCGAGCCGCACCAGGTCAACCGGTTCGAGTCCCCAGGCCGGCGCGGCTATCACGCGCGCGCAAGAGATGTTGTCGAAGGGATTTGCAATCAGCCGCAGATAGGCGATCACATCCTTGACGAGCGGATGATCCAGGATCGAAAGGTTGCTGATCACAAATGGAATCTTGTGTAGCGAAAGCGCTTCCACCAGTTCGTCGCGGTGCGCATGCTGCCGGTAAAGGACGGCAAACTCGCGCCACTTGCGCCCCGCGGCATGGAGGCGCTGCAGCTCGCTCACGATCCATCGCGCTTCGCCTTCTCCCGTCTCCAGCTCCACGATTCGAATCTTTTCGCTTTCTTCTTTGTTTGCACTCAACACTTTTTGTGGGAAGTCCGCGCTCACCGTGTTTTGCGCGATCACTTGTGTGGCTACACGCAGAATGTTCGGCGTCGAGCGGTAATTCTCGACCAGCGAAACCCGGAATGGCGTCGAATCCTCACCCTCGCTCCAGCCGGCAAACCTCTCCAGAAACAGCTTGAAGCTGCCGAAGGAAGCGCCGCGGAATCGGTAAATTGCCTGGTCGTTGTCGCCCACCGCGACGATGTTCTTTCGATCGCCGGCCAGCAGTTCGAGCAGTCGAAGCTGCGCGATGTTTGTATCCTGAAATTCGTCTACCAGGATGTAACGGTATCTTTCCTGCTGCGTGCGGCGAACCTCGTCATTCGTTTCCAGCAGTTCCACGGCTCCCGTAATCAGCGAGCCGAACGACACGCGTTTCTTTTCCCGTAGCAAATCCTCGCTCGCCCGGTAGGCCCGCGCGATCTCCTGCTGCAGCACCACTTCTTCGCCGCGTTCCTTGAACGTATCTTCGTCGAGCGCGTACCGTTCGGCCTCGAGTTGCTCCGCCAGTCCATCGGCATAGCGCTGGTAATCCTCGGAAGAAACTAGCTCGTCTTGGCACCGAGAGAAAAACTCCACGAAGTCGTTTAGGAACTGCCCCGGCTCCGCCAGCCGCCGGTACTTGTCGAGTTTCAGCCGCTCCAGATTCCGCCGCAGCAGAATCCAGTGATCGACCTTGTCGATCATCAGCCGCTCCGGCGCCGCTTCCTTCAGCAAGCTTTCGCAGAAAGCATGAAACGTCGCCAGCCTCACAGTTTTCCCGCGTTCGCCCGCCGCTCGCACTACCCGCGCCTTCATCTCCCCGGCCGCTTTGATCGTGAACGTCAATCCAAGGATATTTTCCCCGGAAAGGGAATCATCCGATTGGAGCAAATGTCGGATCCTCTCCGTGATGACCCGCGTCTTTCCCGTCCCCGCTCCCGCAATCACCAGCAGCGGCCCTTCGCCGTGCGTAATCGCGCGTCTCTGTGCCTCGTTGAGCTTCAGCCCCGTATCGGCAGTCGGCGGATTCAGATCAAACAGCGTAGCCATGTCCTAAGAAGGTTAGCGGAAATCTGCGCGAAGGGGAAACGGAGGACAAAACCTAAAAAAGGGATAAAGCGAAAACGCGGGTCCCGCGAATCTTCTTGCGGATCAACTCAGCTTGATAACTTCTTTGCGGCGAAATCGAAGATGAATGTAACGAGGGAGCGCCGAATCAAAAAAGTACCCTCGGACGGCGTCTTTCGCATTTTCTCGCAACTCCTCCCAGGAATCGGCTTGTGTGACGATGCTTTCCGTCAGACATTCCGCTACGAAGCCGCCGTCTCCCTCTTCCGTAACTTCAAACATGAGATCGTTTATCTGAGAATCATTCATGATTTGTTCCTTAACGAAAGTGGCCGCGTCCCACGATTTTGTTTTAGCCTTTTCTTGACGAGAAGAGAGTCTCTTGCTGCGAGAATTTGCCGGCTGCCACTTTGGCGTTCATGTCGGCCGATTTGCCCCGAGGAACGCTGAGCGATTCCCACTTTCCAGTTTTCGTGAACGTCAGATGCTTGGCGAGAAACAGAATTTGGCCAACGTGATGCGCGTAATGCGCCACTTGTCGGTTGATGGCTTGCATGACGGAGTGTGGTTCCGTGCGAATCGTAACCGTCCTTGTGAGGTCAGCCTCCTTCAGCGGTTCGAGCGCATCGAACACATATTTCCAGCCGCGTTCCCACATCTCCATCAATTCCGCGCGTGTCGCGGGAGGCGTTTCAAATTCCGTGTCTCGGTTGCGATCCGGCTTTTCGCCGTCCGTAGTCAGAAAATGTTGCCACCGCGAGCGCATATTCCCCGCAAGATGTTTCACGATGATCGCGATGGAATTGGATTCGGCGTCCAGCGTGACAAACAGAGCTTCGTCGGGGCATTGCGCCATCGCGCGGTCCGCCAACTTTTTGTAATAGCGGAACAGTCCAATTGAATCCTGCAAATACGAAGTGCTGAGTTGGTGAGGCATGCGGATATTTTCTACCGCGCGATGCGGAAGTCAACGGCAATCCACAGCGTTCGCACGGCCCCGAGCGAATATCGAGTAGGGACTCGGGCCGGTCGGCGCGGCGGAAAATAAAACTTGACAGTTCGCTTTTCATTCGCCTATGATTCCCGCCTCTGAGGGTACTGTTTTCTAGGAGGCTTTCATGACCATTGGACAATCGATGCTGCCGGAATTCGATGAAGAAATGAAGAACACGCGCAAAGTTCTCGAGCGCGCACCCGACGATAAGTGGGGTTGGAAACCGCACGAAAAATCGGGAACCGTGGGCTGGCTCGCCAGTCACATCGGCACCGTCCCGGGCTGGATCACCATGACCATCAATACCAACGAGCTGGATTATGCCCCGGTGGACGGGCCAGGCTACGAGCCGCCGAAAATCACCAATCGCGCTGAGCTTCTCGCCGCGTTTGACAAAGAGAGCGCCGAAGCACGCGCGGCACTCGCTGGCGTCAGCGACGCGGACATGATGAAGGGTTGGAAGCTGCTTGCCGGCGGAAAGGAAATCTTCACACTGCCCAAGATCGCCTGTATTCGCGGCATGTGCATGAATCACATGATTCATCACCGCGCCCAGCTCACCGTGTATTACCGCCTGCTCGGCATCCCCGTTCCCGGCCTGTACGGCCCCAGCGCCGACGAAGGCATGCCCGACGCCGCCGCCGCCGCAAACTAAAGCTGCGCAACGAACCGCTGCAAATGAAGATCGCGTAACAAACAGCGAGTGGCAAAGCGAAAGGCGGACCCCAATCCGCCTTTCGCTTTTTCCGGCCTCGCACCTTCCGTCCGCCCCTCCCGTTTCGTATTTCGAATTTCGCGTTTTGAATTTCGAATTTCGCGTTTCGTATTTCGCCTTCTATCCGCGACGCCTCCCGCCGCAACGCGCTATAATACTGGACGAAGCTCCTCCGGAGGATTATCACGCACATGGATACGCCCGTCATACTCTCCGCGGTTCGCACGCCCATCGGAAAATTTCAAGGTGGCCTGGCCGGCTTCTCTGCCGTAGATCTCGGCGGCAAAATCGTCGCCGAAGCCATCCGTCGCGCCGGCATCAACACCAACGAAGTCGACGAAGCCATCCTCGGCAACGTAGTGCAGGCCGGACTCGGCCAGAATCCCGCGCGTCAAGGGGCGCTTAAGGGCGGCTGCGCTCCTCGCGTTGCAGCCATGACCATCAACAAAGTTTGCGGCTCCGGTTTGAAAGCGGTAGCGCTAGCCGCGCAGGCCGTGCAGCTCGGCGAATCCGAGACGGTCGTGGCCGGCGGCATGGAGTCCATGTCCAACTGCCCGTATCTGCTGCCCACTGCGCGTACCGGCTACAGGCTCGGCGATCAAAAAGTTGTGGACTCGATGATTCACGACGGCTTGTGGGACGCCTACGAAGATTTTCACATGGGCATGACCGGCGAACTGGTCGCCGAGAAATACGGCATCACGCGCGAAGAGCAGGACCGGTTTTCCGTCGAGAGCCATCAGAAAGCTATCCGCGCGCGCAAATCTTGTTTCTTTGAAGCGCAGATTCTGCCAATCGAAGTCCCGCAGAAAAAGGGCGATCCAATTGTCATCAAGTACGACGAATCGCCGCGCGAAGATACTTCGATGGAGGCTCTCGCAAAATTGAAGCCCGCGTTTAAGAAAGACGGCACGGTCACCGCGGGAAACGCTCCCGGCACGAATGATGGAGCGGCAGCGCTCGTTGTCACCAGCGAGCGCAATGCGTCGCGTCTTGGCAAGCAGCCCATAGCACGTATCGTCGCCCAAGCCGTCAGCGGCGTCGAGCCCAAGTGGGTGATGATGGCACCCGTCGATGCGGTGGAAAAACTACTCACCAAAACCGGCTGGGACCGCGACAAAGATGTGGACCTCGTGGAACTAAACGAAGCCTTCGCGGTTGCTGCTATCGCCGTAACGCGGCAACTGCGACTCAATCCTGAAAAAGTAAACGTGAACGGCGGCGCGGTCGCCCTCGGCCATCCGATTGGCGCCAGCGGCGCGCGCATCCTGGTCACTCTTCTCTACGAATTGCAGCGCCGCAACCTAAAGCGCGGCATCGCCGCCCTCTGCCTCGGCGGCGGCAACGCCGTGGCCCTCGCGGTCGAACGCTACTGATAAAGCTCGAACGGTCAGCTCGTCTTTTGTACTAGCTCGCCGCCCGTCGCGGTTCCCAATTCTTGCGCGCAGTAGGGGCAGAACTTGTCGGTTTCGACGACTTCGTGTTTGCAGTTGGGGCAGCTAGGATGCAGGTTGCATTTGCAGTTGGGGCAGAAGTTGAAGCGGGCGCCGACGGATTTTCCGCATTGTGGGCAAGGATAGGGCAACGGCTCGCGCATCAGGAAATAGATCAAGAAGCCAACGAAAGTCCACGCGGGAAGCAGCACGATCACCAGCAGAGTCCAGACGGCGGCGTTCATTCCACGGCGTTTCGCGTCGCGGTTCACGTAAGCAACCCAGAAAATGATGGTCGCTACAACGAGCGAAGCACCAGTAATGATTCCGGCCAAGGCCAGATAAGCGAGCGCGGGAGTGTCCCGCAGCTCATACGGAAAGAGACCGTCATAGTGAGTGGCGTTCCAGCGATTCACGAGAAAAGCGATAGTCTGGGCAATCAGAAACAACACAACAACGGTCCAGATCACGCCGTTTGGAATGATGCGAAACTCTTCCCAGAAGCGGAGGTTTTCCTTTTTGCGGCGAAGCCGAATGAGCCGCATGCGCTCGTTGAAGGTACCACTCACTTTTTGCTGATAGTCTGACATTTCATTTCCTCTCTAGAATTCTTGTTGTTCACTTCAGCGGCCGGACCAATCGCGTTCATTTGCTTGACGCAAATTTTCGAGAACCACGACCGCCGCCGCGACCAGCGCGGGAATCGTCCACCACAAACCGAATCCCATTTCCCAAACCAACCGAGGCACGCCGAGGTGTTCGCCGGCCCACTCGAAGGCCTGCCAGACGTAGGGCGCGGTGGCGATGCCCAGTCCCCAGGACATGGCGCACATGATCCAAAGCAGGCGGCGCTTGGGTTCGCGTTCGCGCATTTCTTGCGCGCGGAGTTGCACGCGGAACTGCGTACGTTCGGCCAAGCCGCGAGGCAAGGAAATCGGCAGACCGCGCAAGGCGCGAAGCGCGTCGTTCGTTTGCTGCGCAACTTGCGCGCAGGCTGCGCATTCGCGAAGATGCGCGGCGAGCCATTCGCGCTCGGATTGCGAAATTCCTTCGATGCGCTCTTGCGCGATGAGTTTTTCTGCGCGGGCGTCGAGATTTTCGCTCATGCCGCACTTCCTTGCATGGCGCCGCGCAGCGCTTCGAGTCCGCGATAGAGGCGCGACTTCACCGTGGAAAGCGGCGCGGCGAGCACGCCGGCAATTTCCTCGAGTCCAAGCTCTTCTTGAAAACGGAGAACGAGAACTTCGCGATAGACCGTTGGAATTCGATCGAGCGAAGCGTGGACGCCGATTTTTGCTTCGGCGCTCAGGACCAGATGCAGCGGCGACGGTTGGTTTTCCGCTGCGAATTCCATCGGGGCGCCTTCTTCCGGATCGAGCAGCGCGTCGAGGCTTTGCATTTTTTTCTGACGCTGCCAGTCGATCACCAGATTGCGCGCGATGCGGAAAAGCCAGGCCTCGAATTTGTAGTTGCCGTCGTACTGGTGGCCGCGCTCGAGGACGCGTATCCACGTTTCCTGAAAAAAATCTTCGGCGCGCTCGCGACTGGAGGTCAGGTAGAGCAAATAGCGGAAGAGCCGGAACTGATACTGCTCGATCAGCTGATCGAGGAGATCGGGGTCGCGGCGCTTGAGCCCCTGGGCGAGGGCCTTGTTGTCGTCGGCCATCTGGGTGGAGAAAAGAAGAACCGACCTGAGTGGTGCCGAGGTCAGAGTTGTAAATGTCGCGCTCATTCTACAGGGTATACGGAGAGGCGCGGCAAAAAGACGCAAGGCTTGGGCGCTGGGCAAGTCGCTGGAATCTCAGTGGTTACGGGTTGTGGCTGGGTTGCTATGGGCGATGGAGCCTCCTTTGGGTGAGAGAAGGAATGAAGTGATGCGGGGACAAGAGGTTAAAAGTTGAAAGTTTAAAGTTGAAGGGGGAAAGATCGCCGCCTGAGGCATTTGCACGCTGCCGGCCCCCACAGGTTGCTTTGTCCGCGTTTAGTAGCTTCAACGCGAAGACTTGACCATCATCGGTGACAACTCTGTGGACAACCCCTGCACCTCCAGCCCCAACAATCTCCAAAGAACTGTAGACCTCAAGTGCGGTCCTAAAAGTATTCGTCTCTCTAGTAGGTACCTGACTTGGTGCTTGCTTTGGTGCAGACAAGTGAGTACGACGTCGCGCCTGGTTTTCAGTTCTATTCCGGGGGGCTTGGGTAAGGTCGCCCCTAGATTGTGCTCGCCGCGATAATTGGACAGAATTGGATCTCCTCTTCGTGATAAAAAAGCGTAACCTTTGCGGTCTCGGCGCGGTCCGGCCAGTCCAAAATGCGTTCCCACTGCAATAGTGTGGAATCCAGGATTTCGGCGTCGTCGGCGCGACGGAGGACTGGGCGAGGCGGGGCGGCGAACTCCAGGTGCTGTACCTTCCGCAGTGTCCGAGCATTTATGAGATGACTAGTAAGCACAGGAGGATTAGGGCGAGGAGCTGGCGGAGGAGACCGATTATTGCGTGTCGATCTTAACGGCGAGAGTCAAAACCCGAAACCCTAAACCGAAGGCTGCGGCAGCCCGTCCGTGCCAGGCGGTTAAGGGCTGGCACCCGCTAACTGAACAATATCTGTCAATGCTGTAAACTTTAACGGTAGATATTTAGGTTTGTATAGCGATCCTCCAAGAAGAAGGCGGAGTCGGTAGCCGGTCTATTGGATGAAGCGGAGGTGCGGCCGTCGAAGACGTTAGGGTGGAACAGTTCAGGGTGGAGAAGACGGAGGCGCTGCTGCGATTTCTGGGCGTGGCGTACGCGGAGGAGGCGCGGAAGAGCGAGCCTGCCTATTGGAAGTGGCACTACCTGGAAAATCCGAATACTAGTTCCGACGACGTTCCGCTTTGGGTGGTGGCACACGGAGACGAGATCGTTGGGCAGTTGGCGACAATCCTCGCGCAGGTAAAAGTGGGCGGGGAGACGCGGCCCGCGATTTGGGTTTTGGATTTCATTGTGCGGGAGGATTTTCGAGGGAAAGGATTGGGTAAGAGGTTGGTGAGGGCGGCGAGGGAGAAGTATCCGACAACGATTACGCTGGGGATCAACGAGCAGTCGGCGGGATTGTTTCGAAGCATGGGCTGGGTGGAGATGGGGTGGATTCACCGTTATCAGAGAGTTTTGTATGCGGGGAACGGGTTGGCGGGAGCGGCGGGGATTGCGCCACTGCGGGGGATGTTGAACCTGTTGTCGGGGCCGATGCGGGCAGGGGTTGGGAGAATTGGCGAGGGCGGGAAATATACGGCAAAAGCCATTCGAGGATTTGGGACGGAGTTTGATGAGCTTTGGGAACGAGCTTCGGCGCAATGGACCTGTGCGGTGCGGAGAGACGCACAGATGCTGAGGTGGCAATTCGATGAGCAGCCGGGGAAGAAATTTGAAGTGGTCGGACTGTACTTGAAGGGGCGGCTGATGGGGTACGTGGTTCTATTTTTTCGGAAGGGCCTATCTGGCGCAGGGCCAGCGAAAGCGGCAATTAGCGATCTATGTTACGACGGGGGGCCCGAAGGGCGGAATGGACCGGAAATCGTGGATAGGTTGATTGGCGTGGCGCTGCGCCGGGCGAAGGAGTTGCGGGCGGGCGGCCTGGTTACGGATGTGTTGGATGAGGTAACGGAAGAGCGATTGAAGCGAAACGGTTTTTGGAGAATTCGAAAGTCGCCACAGTTCATGGCTTGCGCGGCCGATAGAAATGACCCGATCTGTGATCCGAAGAATTGGTTTCTGACCCGTGGTGATTCGGATGTGAGCATCGTGGAAGAGCCGAACCTGGGGTGAATCGGCGATGGAGAAGGGCGAGGTTATGGTTCCAGTCATTCAGTACCACATGATCGACGTCCCGAGCCGCGCGTCGCGGGTACGGGGAGGGTTCACCCCGCCGGGGCGATTTGCCAGGCAGATGAAGTATCTGAAGGCTCACGGATTTGGTTTTTACACGGCGGCGGAACTGATCGATCACTACCGGGACCGTGGAGAATTCCCGGCGAATGGAATTACGGTGACATTTGACGACGGGTGTCGCGATAACTATTCCAACGCGTTTCCGGTACTACGGGAGTTGGGGATTAAGGCGACGATCTTTCTGGTGCCCTCAGTTATTGGGGAGATTTCGGCCAAGCCTTTGGCGCAAGGCGAAGAGCCGCGGGAGCACCTGTCGCGCGACGAAATACTGGAGATGGCTGAGCACGGAATCGAATTCGGGTCGCACACAACGAATCATCGGCTGCTCCACGAACTGAATCCAGAAGAAGTGAAATTCGAGGTGGCGGACGCCAAGAAGCAGATTGAAGAGATGCTGCAAAAGCCGTGCAAGACGCTGGCATATCCCGCGGGATTTTTTAGCGCCACGGTGGAGAAGGTAGTTGCGGAAGCGGGATACACATGCGCGTTCAGCACGGTGTACGGGCCAAAAGAGCCGATCGATTTGTATGCGCTGAACCGCGTTGAGATTTTGCGGCGAGACAGGTTTCTGTGGCAGTTTGCCAGGAAGATAAGAACGCTGAAGATCGGCTAAAATTCGACGGATTGCGGAGGGGGCCGGGCTACCCTACCAAAGCGCAGGAGTCTAAACCCCGACCCGCCCTAAACCGAAGGCTGCGGCACCCTGGCCGTGCCTGGCGGTTAAGGGGCTGCCAGCCGCGGTTCATACGCCTTTCAATGGATCCTCGAGGAGCAGCTCCGAGGAAAGTGCCCGGCCGACTTCACGTGCAACGTCTGCCTGAACGCTCAAGGTTTCTCGGAGGTCGCGATCGTAGCTGGCGGACCAGAGGTGGGTCTGGTCCAGCGTTTCGATCAATAGCGCCGTGATGCGAGCGCCGCTTCCTTCGCAGCGCACACTTCCTTCCAAGACATAGCCGACGTTCAGTTCCGAGGCGATTTCGGTAATCGATTTCCGCGTGTTTTTGTACTGAATGATAGAGGTCCGGGCAATCACGCCAAGTCGCCGCGGATCAATCTGCCCAAGATGGTAAATCATCTCTTCGGTCAGGCCATCAGCGAAAAACTCCTGCATATCATCCCCGCAAAGGTCTTCGAACGGAAGAACGGCGAGCATTTTCTTTCCCCTGGTTGCGGAACCGTATTGGGGAGGGTTGAGAGAGCAGATGAAGCGGTATCCGAGGCGAGGGAGGGTTTCGATGAAGTGAGGGGTCTGCGCTGAGTCGCCAAGCAATTCGCGCAACTTGTTGACGGCCGTATTCAGGTTTTGGTCAAAACGGACGTGAGTATCCGGCCACAGTTTTTCCCTAAGAGACCTGCGGGTGACGACTCCGCCAGGCCGCTGGAGCAGCATTTCTAGGATTAAGAACGGTTTTTCCTCGAGTCGCAATCGCTGACCTTGCTTGCGAAGCTCGCGGGATTCCAGGTCGACTTCAAAGATGGAAAAGCGAACGATTGATCGAGAGCCATACATCGGATTCATGGGCCGCGGATTTGCATTGATCAACAGGCTTCCTTTCGTGATGCGTGGCCGCCTCGACTTTTGTTAGCCGCAACATCTTGGAATAACTCGTTACAACTCACGGGCCTCCAAGTTGATGAAGACTTGTTCTCGCCTTGATTTATTCCCGGCTGTGAGTCGGCATCCAAACGCGAAGAACACCAGGTGCGAAACGGTGCGAAGTTCTTATTTTTGGAAGGAATATTCTAAAAACAAGACGAAGCGCATCGACAAGGATGTGAGCCCCGAAAAGAGCCACCCGCTTCGGGCAGAACACTTCAAGAGTCTCGAATCTCGAAATAGAAAAGGAGAAAGACAATGAAAAAAGAGGGGAATGCGTTTTCCAGTGATACGAATCGACGCTCTTTCTTAAGAAGAGGGGCCGTGGCAGCTAGCGCAGCTACATTGGGCGCCGGGTTGCTCACCGGCAAGTCGTATGCCTTCGATCGGGATCTGGATGACGACGGTCCGCGGATTACGGGTGGCGACATCGCAATCCTAAGGTTCCTTCAAGCCTTAGAACAGATTGAAGCCGATCTATGGCAACAATACTCGGAACTTGGAGGTGTCCAGGACGGCGAGGTCAGCGGAGTCAACGGTGGGAATATAGCGTACACACAGGCCCTCCAGCTTCTAGACGGGGACATGCCGCAATACATCCACGACAACACAGACGACGAAATCAGCCACGCGAGCTTTCTCGGCAAATACCTGGAATCGAAGGGAGTCGAGCCGGTTGATCTGACCAGGTTCAAGCAATTGCCTAGCAGCACGGCCGACGGTGCAAGGCATGTCGGACGGCTCACCAACTTAACTCAACTTACCATCGACACTAGTTTTTGGTCTCGCTACCGACGGAACCTCTTGAGAGGTGGAGAGGACAGCCAGGATTGGCTGTCCAACGCTGGGAGAGAGCAGGGATTAGGAGTTGCGGGCAGATTTGGCGCGGTCGATTAGGTGGTTGGAGGGCAAGGCGGGGTTGGCTAACTTTAGCGCGGTTTCGAGGCCGACGACGGGGAGGGTGGATGGGTCGAGGAGGCCGAGCTGGACCAGGACTGTAGCTTGATCCCAGTAAATGTGCTCGTTGGAAAGTTTGCCATCGCGAAAGTGGACGATTACGACCAGCGGGCACTCGACGCGCTTGCCCGTGGGAGCAATTCCGGGAAGCATCCAATCCATTTCGATGGTATGGGTAAACTTGAAAATCATTTCGTCGACCAGCCGCTCGACGCCGATCGTTCGAGATATGGGAACGATTTCCGTGTCGGGAGGCATTTTGGGGATGAAATGCTGCGAATAGAATTCGCGCAATTGCTCGCGGCCGACACCGCCGGTCATCACGGGGATGTGGTTCACGTAGGCGTCGGGCACCATGGTATCGAGTGTGGCATTGGTGTCGCGGGTGGAGAATTCGTCGCCGAGATGCTTCTCCCAAATGTTGGTGAGCGACTGCTCCGCGGGAGTTAGGCGGGGGGCGGGTGTGCTGGGCTTTTCGTTCATTCTCAAGTGCCTTTCTGCTGCGCGGATTCGGGTGTATCTGGGAGCCGCGGCATTATAACTAGACGAAGGGGATTATTGGATGATTCAGGAGGGCGGACCTTCGGTGGGCGGTTTGACGGGATGTAGTAGAATTTCACGCCATCACTATGTTTTGTCCTATATGCAAAGCGGAGTATCGACAGGGGTTTGCGCGGTGCGCGGATTGTGATGTGGAGCTTGTTTACGAGTTGCCCGCAACGGCGCTCGCTCCGCCGGAGCCGGTCGAGCCTGGGCATCCGGAGGACGATCCGTTTTGTTCGTTTTGGAAAGGCGACGACCCGCGGGTTCACGCGGAGCTCTGCCAACTCCTGAGCGAGAAAGACATTCCTTGTAGGACGATCCGGCGGCAAGACCATCTTTTCAATTGGAATACGAAGAGCGCGTTCGAGATCGGCGTGCCGTTTTCGCAATTTGGCCGGGCGGAGGCGGCGGTGAAGGAGGCTTACGGCGGGGAGGATGAGCCAGTTTCGGAAGCGCCGGGGGTGCCACTGGAACTTCCGGAGTCTATTGAAGCGAGAGAGCCGCGAGGGGATTGGGATCCCGAGAATTGGTATCCGGAAGAGGCGACCGCGGAGATTTGGGAGGGAGAGCAGGCGGAGATGGGGGAACTGCTGGCGGCGTCGCTCGGGGAGAATCGGATTCATGCGCGGGTGGCGGAGACGGGAAGGGTTCATCGGTTGTTTGTCTTGCCCGGAGATGAAGTGCGAGCGCGGGAGATTGTGCGGGAGGTTGTGGAAGGCGTGCCACCGGAATGAGGGTTTGGTTGCGGAATTGTTTTTCTGGAGCGGGATTGGATGTATCCTTAGCGCCTCATTATCGAGTGGCTGATCGCAGGGAGGACTTATGGGTACTGGCGCTGGACCGCAGGGGTCGTTGATTATGTTGTGGGCGGGGGAGGATCCGGCGCTGCATTCGGCGTTGCTGGAGGAATTGGAGGCGTCGGGGATTCCTTATATTGACAAGCCGACGGGAGCGGATGAGGTGGCGCCGACGGCGGATACTTTGCCGATTGATTGGAAGGCGAGATTTGGGTTTGAGGTGGCGGTGGGCTCGTCGAGTTTGGCGGCGGCGGAGAAGATTTTGGAGAAGCTGTTGAATGAAGAGCCGGTGGATATGGAGATTGCGGCGAATGAGTCTCCCGAGTCCGCCGAGGGGAAGCCGGCTCATTTGGGCGCGACGAGTTGCGCGGTGTGGACTGGCGCGGATGAGGAGCGCGCGGGTTTTTTGAGCGAGGCACTGAAGGAGAATGAAATTCCGGTGCGCGTGGAGACGCGGAGGAACGAGACGACTTTGTATGTACCGCCGGAAGAGGAGATGCTGGCGCGGGAGATTATTCGGGAGATTGTGGAGGGCGCGCCGCCGGCGTGATGTTCGCCTTTTCGTAGAAACTGGCCATCGCTTCTGAATCGAACTATGTTCTGCCCTAACTGCAGAGCTGAATATCGAGATGGGTTCGAGAAGTGTTCCGATTGCGGGGTCGAACTCGTCGAGGAGTTCCCTCCTCCTGGCCCAGAGCCTGAGGCTCGGGAGAATGAAAGACCAGACCTTGCAAAGACACGCTATTTCTTAGCGTGGTTTATACCGATGTCAGTCTATTGGCTTTATGGTTGGCGACTGCCTTACGCCGATTGGTTCTGCACAACACCATTGTTCTGATTTTTTTCGTCTGCCTCCACATGACCGCAAATTTCGGCGCGTTCTGGATGTTGTACCAAGCAGTTCGGTACGAGCGGAGAGTTCTGAGGTACGCACTCCTCGTGGGGGTTCCATTCATGTTTGTGTGGTATTCGCTAGTGCGCGTCCCCCTTCGGAAGGAATTTCAACCGGGCGCGGAATTCATTCGTTGAGAAGTAAATCGCCACGGCGTTTGTCTTGACTGTCTTCACTCGCTATGTTTCCGTATGTTCGCTGGAAAAATTGGAGAGAGCATGAGCATTGATCAAATTAAGACGGTGGCGGTGTTGGGCGCGGGGACGATGGGGAATGGGATTGCGCATGTGTTTGCGCGGGCGGGGTATCAGGTGATTTTGCGGGACGTGGAGCAGCGGTTTTTGGAGCGCGGGCTGGAGTCGATCGGGAAGAATCTGGATCGAGAGATTAAGAAGGGGAAGATGGCGGAGGGGGAGAAGGGAACTGTTTTGGGGCGCGTGAAGTGCGTGACGGATATGGGGGCGATTGGGACGGCGGATTTTGTGGTCGAGGCAGTGCCGGAGAAGTTGGAGATTAAGCGGGCGGTGTTGACGGAGGCGGATGGGATTTTGCGACCGGAGGTAATTCTGGCGAGTAACACGTCGTCGATTGCGATGACGACTTTGGCGGCGATGACCAAACGGGCGGACCGGTTTGTGGGGATGCACTTCATGAATCCGGTGCCGGTGATGGTGCTGGTGGAAGTGATTCGGGCGCTGCAGACGAGCGATGCGACGTTTGCGGCGACGATGGAGTTGGCGAAGAAGCTGGGGAAGACGCCGGTGGCGGTGAATGATGCGCCGGGGTTTGTGTCGAACCGGGTGCTCATGCCGCTGATCAATGAGGCGGTATATTGCGTGATGGAAGGCGTGGCGACGCCGGAGGCCGTGGATGCGGTGATGAAACTGGGGATGAACCATCCGATGGGGCCGCTGGAGTTGGCGGATTTTATTGGGTTGGATGTGTGCGTGGATATTATGCATGTGCTGCATGAGGGGCTGGGGGATCCGAAGTATCGGGCGTGTCCGTTGTTGAAGAAGTATGTGGCGGCGGGGTGGCTGGGGAGGAAGGCGGGGCGGGGATTTTACACCTACACTTCCTGAACCGAAGCAATTGTCTCGCGGTGGTATACTGTCCGCAATGGAGACGCCTATGGATTCCACGAATAGCGTCGTCGTCAAGAACCCGAATATTCCAAGTGGAACGCCGGTGTTTCGCGGGACGCGAGTTCCACTTCAACTCCTATTTGACTCCCTCGAACGAGGGCACACCCTCGAGCAATTCCTTGCGGGTTATCCTACCGTTTCGCGCGAGATGGCCATCGCCGCGCTGCAAGCTCAACAGTTACTATCCGCCAGGGCGTGAATGCGGGTCCTTCTCGACGAGTGCGTGAACGATTGCTCACCTCAAGTCCATTCAATCGGGACAAATCGTCAGGATCGGTGAGTGAACGGCGGCAGCCAGAGGCGAATAAATAGCGAAAAATAATGTTTGCTTTTGTTTCGCCTTGGTGGTAAGTTGCGGTTCGCGGTTTTCAACAGGTGCGAGATGTGCTCGGCGGCGAGGCTGGCGATAAGATGTGCGGAACATGCTAGGCTCGAAAGCGAGTTCATCGAGGCGCGGGCCCGGATGCGGGGGCCGGTGAGGCTCCGCAAGCTGGAGCTGGCCGAAGAGCGGCAACTGGCGGTGCGGGTGGCGATGGCCATTGCACGGCTGAAGGAGCATGTCGCGGAGCACGGTTGCGAACGCCAGGGCTAAGGCGGTTGGTTGGCTGGCGAAAGGCCCTGAGTTTGAAGAAGGCATGGCGGAAAGATAATTAGAGTGTTACTATTAGGCTTCCGCTATGTTCGGGCCATGGTTTAATTTTGGGCAAGGTACAGAAGCGACGAAATTCCCTAATTTCCTTTACCGAGGTGAGAAATGACAGAAGAAAAAGAAAAATTGCTGGCAGCGGCGATATCGCAGATTGAAAAGGACCATGGCAAGGGCGCGATTATGCGGCTGGGCAGCAGAGATGTGCTGGTGCCCGTCAGTGTGATTCCGAGTGGGTGCTTGTCGATCGATGCGGCGCTGGGCGTGGGAGGCTTTCCGCGCGGGCGCGTGATTGAGATTTATGGGCCAGAGTCGGGCGGTAAGACGACGATGACGTTGCACGTGATTGCGGAGGCGCAGAAGCTCGGCGGGCAGGCGGCGTTCATCGACGCGGAGCACGCGCTGGATCCGGTGTACGCGCGGAAGCTGGGCGTGGACGTGGACAATTTGCTCGTGTCGCAGCCGGATAACGGGGAGCAGGCGCTGGAGATTGCGGAAACGCTGATTCGTTCGGGGGGCGTGGACATTGTGGTCGTGGACTCGGTCGCGGCATTGGTGCCGAAGGCTGAGCTCGAAGGCGACATGGGCGATCCGCAGATGGGTTTGCAGGCGCGGCTGATGTCGCAGGCGCTGCGGAAGCTGACGGCGATTGTGTCGAAGTCGAAGACTTGCCTGATATTTATCAACCAGATCCGCGAGAAGATTGGCGTAATGTTCGGGAATCCGGAAACGACGACCGGCGGGCGCGCGCTGAAGTTCTATGCGTCGATGCGCATCGATATCCGGCGCATTCAGGCGATCAAGGAAGGCGACGTGGTGGTGGGTTCGCGCACGCGCGCCAAGGTGGTGAAGAACAAGGTCGCGGCGCCGTTCCGCGAAGCGGAGTTCGACATTGTCTATGGCGAAGGTATTTCACGCGAAGGCGATTTGATTGATCTCGGCGTAGACAAGGGATTGGTTGAGAAGAGCGGAACGTGGCTGAGCTTTGGAGGCGAGCGCATGGGCCAAGGACGGGAAAACGCGCGCACGTTCCTGAAGGAAAATAAGGATGTCCGTGACAAACTGGAGAATGCGCTACGGAAGAAGCTGGAGATCGCGATTCCTGGCGGGTCCAATGCCGCGCCGACGGGTGCAAACGGTCACGCTGCGGCGACTGCGCACGGGGATAAACCGCCTATGAAGGCAGCCGCTGCGGCGGCGACGTCAGGTGCTGCAGAGGCTAACAAGGCGCGTCCTACACGGTAGCCGATAGCTTGGACCGCAGTTGGGTTTGACACCGAGGGGCACCATAAATGGTGCCCCTACATTTTCTAATTTGCGTGAATCTTATTTTATTGGGGTGGATTGTAGGGCGTGAACTGCACCCAGGCGAATAGACAACGGAAACAACCGATCGTCATCTCCGTTAATGGAGTATGGGGCTGGCAACGGCGTGCAATGCAAACCATGTGCTAAGCTTTTTGCGTGATGCAACATAACGACATCATACGAGAATCGTTCACGACACAGGCCCAGGCTTTTGCGGCGAACCCGTGGGTTACTGACGAAGAGCGCATCCGACGGTTGGTGGCTGCGGCGCGTCTCAAGGGCGATGAGCGCGTGCTGGATATCGCGACAGGGCCGGGGTATATCGCGGAGGCGTTTGCAGGCGCTGCGAGGGAAGTGGTCGGCGTCGATTTGACGGACGCCATGCTCGTGATTGGGAAAGAGCGGACGAAAGAGCGCGGCGTTACGAATGTCAGTTTTCGCGCCGCGGATGCGCAAAACCTTCCTTTTGAAAATGGGGCGTTTGATGTCGTGGTATGCCGGCTTGCGCTGCACCATCTAATGGAGCCACTACAGGTGTTGCGGGAGATGGCGCGTGTCTGCCGCGCTGGCGGGACGGTTTTGGTGGAAGACATTTACGCGAGCGAGCATCCGGAGCGGGCGGCGTATCAAGACCGCTGGGAAGTCTTACGCGATCCTTCGCATGTACGAACATTGGCGCTGAGTGAGTTGCTGCAACTGTTTCGCGACGTTGGGCTGGAGACGGATTTTGTCACTACGGCGGACGATTTGACGCCGGAAGTGGAACGGTGGCTGGCGACGACGAATACGCCTCCAGAGCGGGCAGAGGAAGTACGCCGACTCCTGGAGGAGGACCGTTTACACGACTTAAGTGGCACACAGCCGTTTCAAGATGCGACGGGGAGACTTTTCTTTCATGCCCGAACGGCGATCCTAGCCGGACGCAAGGTCAGCTAGATTTGACAGGCTGTACCGACGGTCAGTCATTGATAACAAAGCACATAGGGACGTACTGGTGCCCTTCGGCTATTGCGTACTATCCCAGTAGATCCGTAGAATGTGTATCATCCTGAGAGACGCTGTTTCTCGATGGAACAGAGTGGGCTTTGCGCGGTAGCCCTAAGTCGCATCAAATGAACGAGCCCTTGGATTGGCGGTTTGAGTGCAATGGTAAAGGGTGTTCGCGCAATACGCTGTGCCTCGGAACGGACGATATAGAAAGCGGTCAGTGAAAGAAGGTTGACCGCAAGTACAGGATGAGGTAAGTATTCGCCCCTGGGGTTTATCGGGGGATGTCCCGGCCAAAAGGCGGTTTAGTGAAGAAAGCTGCAAAATCGGTTCTCGCACTTCTAATGACGGCGCTGTTTGCCGTGCCAGTTCCCGCAGCGCCCGGAGGAGCAACGTCCACGGCGCGCACGCGCAAGTATGCTTCGCGGTACCGCGGTGTTCCGACCTTTGCGGATTCTTCCAAGGAAGACATCTCCACTTTTGATGATCCAGTGGTGCGAGCAGCGGCAGTTGAGGCGCTGGGGCGGTATAACGGTTCTGTTGTAGCCGTCGACCCCAACACGGGCCGCATTCTGACGGTCGTGAATCAAAAAATTGCTTTTGGGGATGGTTACATTCCGTGCTCGACGATCAAGCCGACGATCGCGATTGCCGCGCTGGAAGAAAATGTCATCACGCGCGACACGATGCTGAAGGTGAGCTACCGGAAGTACATGAATTTGACCGATGCGATGGCGCACTCGAACAATGTGTTCTTCGAGGAACTGGGCCGCCGCATGGGCTTTGATACGGTTTCGAAGTACGCACGGCTGCTGGGGCTTGGCGAGCTGGCCGGCTACAATTTGCCAGAAGAACATCCAGGCGCATTCCCGAGCGCGCCTCCGGCGCTTGGCGGCATTTCGCGCATGTCCAGTTTCGGCGAAGGAATCCAAATCACTCCGCTGCAGCTTGCGGCACTGGCCGCGGCGTTTGCGAATGGCGGCACGCTCTACTATCTGCAATATCCGCGGACTCCGGAAGACGTACAAAACTTTGCGCCGCGCGTGAAGCGCGATTTGAATATCGGCTCGATTTTGCCTGAGATTCGAGAAGGCATGCTGGCCGCGGTTTTGTATGGGACGGGGAAGTCCAGCTTTGACTATGGCGGCGAGGAGACTCCGCTGGGAAAGACGGGTACTTGCGACGATCACACCACGCCTTCGCACATCGGCTGGTTCGTGACATACGCCGACGAAGCGCATCCGAAGATCGCGCTGGCGGTTCTGCTGCGCGGGAATACGCGAAGCGTCAAGGGCCCTATGGCTGCGGTTGTTGCTGGCCGCATTTATCGCAAATTGCGCGAACAGAATTATTTCGCAGAATCTACCGCTCGGGCGCTGTCCGTCGATTCAATGACTGCGGGAAAATAAGCGAACAACAAGCTGAGAATCAGGTGTGATGCGTGGAACGAAACGCATCGAGGCATTTTTTTGCCGTGTCCAGTTCGGAGAAGCGGCTGCCTTCCTGTTCGATGAGGTAATACTCGACGCCCCCAACGCTTTCCGCCGCCTCGAAAATCGCATTCCACTTCGCAACACCTTCACCAAACAATACGGAGTAGCCTTTGCCGGTTTCGGGCGACCATTCTTTCAGATGGAGAGATTTGATGCGGCCGGGATTGGCGCGAATCCACGCCACCGGGTCGGAGCCGGCTTCGATGCAGGTGCCCACGTCGAGTTGGAGCATCACTGAGGGCTTTGTGTTTTTCGCGAGAATTTCGATGGGGCGGACGCCAGCATCCGGTGTGAATTCCGTTTGATGGTTGTGATAGCCGGCCTTGAGGCCGGACGGCTCCAATTTTTCGGCGGCAAAGTTCAGCGAATCTGCGACCGTTTTCCAGCCATCCACCCCGGATTTCTCATGCGAACTTGCCATCACGACATACTTGCAGCCTAAAATCAGATTCAAATCGCGCGTCCGAGAAATTTTCTCGGGAGCGAAATACGAACTGTCGTTATGAGTGGAATAGCAGTGAATCCCGAGGTCATCCAGAAGCTTCTCCATGTCTTTGGTTTGACTCTCGGTCCATTCAAAATAGGGGGCGTAGAATTCAACGCATTGATAGCCCATCGCTGCAATGGCGCGTACCGTGCCGGTGAGATCCTGTTTCAGCGCGTTGCGGACGGAATATAGTTCGAGTCCGACAGGGATTTGCGCGGCTCCGTTGGCGCGAAGAGCGAACGGCAGCATCGCGGACATCGCGAGAAAGGAGCGGCGGGATAAGGCGTTTGAAGTCATGGCTGCATCGTACTTGAGAATGAACGGAATTTCATCAAGTGGTTAGGCAAAAGGGAGGTTGGGCGATTGGACGCAAGGGAGAAGATTCGCGTTTGACGGTGAAGGTGGTTTGAGACGAAAGTGTTCGTGGCAGTTTGCGGTGTGTGGCGTGCAAATGAACTCTTTTGTGCGAGACGCCCGAGGGAATTGAGCGTCGAACTGGGTAGCGAGAGGCAGGGGGGAAGCGTGAATCGTCGCTTTGCGATTGTGCTGGTGGTCGTGCTTTGCTTCGGTGCTGGCGTGCTTACCTACGTGTTTCGATTGAGGCTGGCGACGTCGGAGGAATTCCAGCGCCAGGTCAAGCTCGGCCAGGAAGAAGCAACATGGATTCGCGCGCAGGTGATCTTGCCGACGGAAAAGCGCGTGCTGGCGCGGGACAACTTCACTTCCGCGCTGGAGAAATTTGGGCTGAGCCATCAGGATGCGGCCAACGCATCGTCGGCGGCGCAACACGCCTTTAACCTAAGGCAGGTTCGCGCGGGGAACACGATCACCGTGGGGCGGTCCGTTGAGGGCGATCTGCGCGAGATCGATTACAAAATCGACCCCGACCGCATGTTGAAGATCGTGCCGGCGGAAAGCGGGTTCACAGCGGAAGTGAAAGCGATTCCATCGAAAACGGAAGTCACGGCAGTTACCGGGCAGCTCGATGACTCGCTTTTCAACGCGGTGGAGCAAGCGGGGGAATCCCCAGAAATTGCCATGCGCTTGGCGCAAATCTTTGGGTACGACCTGGATTTTTACACCGATCCGCGAAGGGGCGATACTTTCCGCGTGTTGCTCGAGAAAAAGAAGTACGCGAACGGCCAAACCGCCGCTTACGGCAAGATCTTTGCGGCCGAGTACAATAATGGCGGCAAGAAATACGAAGCTCTGCTTTTCCACGACGAATTCGGGCGTCCCGCTTATTACAACGCCGACGGTAAGTCTCTGCAGAAGGCGTTTCTACGATCGCCACTCAAATTTTCCGCGCCGGTTACGTCTCATTTCAGCAATGCGCGTTTTCATCCGATTTTGAAGACGGTTCGCCCGCACATGGGAACGGATTATGGCGCCCCAGTGGGCACGCCGGTGCAAGCGATTGGAAGCGGACGGGTTGTGTTTGCTGGGCTAAAAGGCGGCGAAGGCAATATGGTCCAAATCGCGCACACGAATGGTTACGAGACAATGTACCTGCACCTGTCGCGGATGTACGTGCGCGCGGGCGAGCACGTCGAAATTGGAAAGGCAATTGGGCTTGTTGGAAGCACAGGCCTTTCCACGGGGCCGCATCTGGATTTTCGGATTTTGCAAAAGGGGCAGTATAAAAACTTTGAGAAGCTCGGCTTGCCGCCCTCGGATCCGGTCTCGAAGAAAAATCTGCCGGAATTTGCCGCTGTACGGGAGAGGTGGCTACCGCTTCTGAAAAAACCTGAGTTGCTCCAGGTTGCGATCCCCACTGTTGCGGAGCGTTGAACAACTCCGCAGGTGGTCGAAGGGCGTCTAGAACATTCTTTAGTAGATGACGGGAAGTTTAGAGTAGTCGGCAGTCCCCTCGGCGGTGACGCGGAGAACGAGGAGGGTTCGGTCGTCATGCGCGTTCGTGCCGGGGCCACTATGCTCGTCGGTTGCGGCAATGATTCTTTCCGAGAGTTCGCTCGCGGAAGCCTCGGGCGCGGCATTAGCCAGCAGAGCATGAAGGCGACGTGAGCCGAACTCTTCTTGACGTGCATTTTCGGATTCCAAGATGCCGTCGGATGCAAATAAGACGAGGTCGCCGGGTTGAAGCTCGATTGTGGTTTCTTCGTACTCCGCATCGGGGAAGAGACCGAGAGGGACGCCTTCGATACGAATTTCCCGTGCTTCGCCGTCACGCACCAGCAGAGGATAGGGCCCGCCGGCGTTGGCGAGCGTCAAGCTATGGGCCGCCGCGTCGTAAACCGCAAAAAGCATGGCAATGAAGCGAGCGTCAAGCCTTGCGCCGTGCATCCGGTGATTGAGCATCTGCAGCATACTCGCGGGATTACACGTGCTGCTCACCACAAGCTCGCGCAAAGTCCCGATCGCGAGAGAACCATAAAGCGCTGCCGCGGTCCCTTTGCCGGACACATCTCCGAGGGCCATGGCTAGTTTGCCCTTGCCGTAGGGAAGAAAGTCGTAAAAATCACCGCCAAGGGCCCGAGCGGGAACGTAGGCGGCAGCGAGATCCAGCCCCGGAATGCCGCGCGCGCCATGCGGAAGGAGTTGGCGCTGGATTTCACGGGCAGTGTTGAGGTCATCCTGGAGGCGAAACTCGTTCTCGCGCGCTTCCTCATAGAGCCGCGCGTTTTCGAGGGCCACCGCAATGTAGGAGGCCAGCGTCGCCAGCATGCGCTCGTGCTGCTCTGTGAACGCGTTTTTTTCCGTGCTTTCGAGATCGAGCACGCCGATCAGCCGGTCCTGGAGAAGGAGAGGGATCACCAGTTCGGACCCGGTGCTCAAGCCTAACTCGCATATAACGTGCCGAGGATCGTTCATGACGTCATTGACGCGGACCGTGCGACGCTGAGCGGCAGCAGTGCCGGTTATGCCTTCATTAAGCGCCATCCGCAGGCGCACAGGACGCGGATCTTCATAACGCATCGTGAAAACGCTCTCGAGATGCTGTGCAGCTTCGTTCCAGAGCATGACGCTAAACACATGATAGTCGACGAGGCGCTTGACGCGCTCGGCGACGCGGCTCAGCAACTCCTCGCGGTCCAGGATGGAGGTCAGTTCGCGGCTGACGTCGTAAAGCAGGGTGAGTGTTTTGGCTTGCTCGGGGAAAGCAGTAAGAAGGCTCCGGGGAACGGGGTCCACATCGCCAAGAATTGCGTATGAGCTGAGTTTGGAAAGATCGTCCATTTTTGAGCGAGCCGCTCTGGCTGTTTGTTTAGATGTAGCATAAGCGAATTGGTTTCAGAAGCCCGAACTCTCCTGCCCACAGGGGGATACATGCCGGTAACTCCCCGTTGCGGATTCTCTTGACGGAGACGCGGGGCGAACCTACGCTAATTGCAGGGGGGCAAGGGTGGGAGCCGGGATGAACGCTTTTCCGAGTCAGGCAGCGTCTTCACGTCCGTGCGCGTACTGTGGGAAGCCGGTGCCAACACGATTGAACCGGTGTCCTTATTGCCGTGAAGAGGTGCGCGAGGTTCGGCTGTCTGCGCGGTCCGGCAAGGATGGTCGCCGGGAGGTGCGGCGCGGGCTGATTTACATGCTGCTGGGCGCTGTCATTCACTATTTTGTGGGCGGTTATAGCGCCATGAGCCTGCCTATTCCTCTCAGCCCGTTAGTGACCACCTATTTGTCTCCTGCAGTCTTCCTGGGCGGCCTTGGCTTGTTTCTGTACGGTGTCACTCTGCGGATTCGATCGTAAAAGTGGCCAATCGTTAGGCCGCTTGGACGGCCCGGCTATTCAGCCCGTTCCCCGCTCCTTATTCGGGCTGAGGTGCCACCGGAACTTCAGCAAAACCCAGTAAACCGTGACCTTGAACAGCTCCTGTAGGTCCTCCCAGAGAGATGGAGGGTCAACCCTCTCATCTGATAGCTCTTGCTCTGCCGACACGCCAAAAGTTTCTGGCACCGACAGTTCCGGAGTGTCTACGGGAGAGGCGAGGTACGCGAGTTTCGTATCGGTCTTGAGCAAGGAGCGGCAGCACATGCGGACTCGCCTAAGATGCCCTGCGCTGCTAATCACGATCACGGAGCGGATTGTTGGATTTGCATCGAGCCAGCGGCTCAGGGCGGCAATCTCGGTGAGTGTGCCGAACCGTCCGGGCAGTACATGCTCCACGTGGACGTCCTGACCATCGAAAGAGACGAAGTAGTGGCGCTGGGGCGGCGGCACTTCCTGAGCAATTTTCAAGAGATCCAGAGGGGCGGGCAGAGACATCTTCGAGAAGCGGCGTATCTCGAAGCGGCCCACGCTAAACAAGAGCCGTGGCGCGAGACCCTGGCGGAAGAGCTCCAGGGCGTATTCCTTGCGGTGCACTCTTCCGGCGAGAACAAAAATCAGATCGGCGCGGCGCTGAGGATCTGCCGGCGAGAGCCAGGCCCTCAGTCGCGACAATCGATGCGAGGATCGGTCGGTGGTATTCAAGCGCTCACCACAATACCTTATTCAAAAAGAAAGCCGCTGAGATCTGCCTCCGGGAGGGGAGGCCGAACGGTTCCTAGTGACACTGTCCGAAAGGACAACGTGACCAATTGGGGGAGTACTTGCCTTCAGCCCCTCGCTACCTTGCGGACCGCGTGGCCTACTGAGAGTCGGGACCCGTCCGGGTCTCACGAGTTGGGCCTGAGAGAGTGATCGGAGGGGCAAATGAAAGAGCTAATTATGGTGGTGGCACTGGCGATGTTGAGCGTGTCGCTTAGTGCTAGCAGAGCCTCGGCGCAAGGACCGCAGGGGTCAGGTGCGGGATCGGCTTCGGCGAGCAGTTCGGGAGGTGGGCATTCGCTGAACCCCATCAAGTGGGTAAAGAAGGATCCGAAGTCGGCGACCGATCAGCTGGACTCCAAGGACGAGCAGGACAAAAAGCTGACAGCCAACCTGCATGCCCAGGGCGTATTGGCTGCGAACACCGATGCCAAGAGTGCATGCGAGAACTTCCGGGCGTTGGACGAGTGTGTGGCCGCGCTGCATGCCAGCAAAAACGAAGGATTGGATTTCAACTGTTTGAAATCGAACCTGACTGGCGTGCAAACCGGCGCGGACATGTCCTCGTGCAAAGGCCCGGCGGGTGATAAGTCGATCAGTCTCAGCAAAGCCATCCACGCCATGAAGCCGGATGCCGATGCGAAGGGTGCGGCGAAAACTGCGGAAAAACAGGCCAAGGACGACCTGAAAGACTCAAGAGGGTAGCCAGGACTCAACAAACTGCGACGAAGTAGGAGTCAGAGCACGAGAAGTGTGAAGAGGGCGGTGAGCCGGATGTTGCGGCGCCCGCCCTTTTCCATTGTTAGGCACAAACGTCCGTAAGCTGCGAATCTTAGGCTGACGCGGCCTTTGCCTTATCTGCATGAACCAGCGGCACATCCACCAGATGCTCGGCCAAAAACCACACCTGAAGTTCGTTCGTCCGGATGATGTTAGAGACAATCAAATCGTTGGTTCCGTCGTCTCCCGCTTCGCTGGTCTGCTTGGCCATTGTGCGGGCTTCTTTCAAGATGACTTCGTGGGCTTCGAGCAAACGCGAGATTTGCACCGGCGCTTCCTCTCGGCCACGAGGCGGCCGCGGAATTAGGGTGGTTTCGACGACATCTGCCGCCATAGCCAGACTGATGCCCCCCAAAACCTGTATCCGCTCAGCGATCTCATCCACGAGTTCGTCCTGTTCCCCGTGGTGCTTGTCAAAGAGCAGATGCAGCTGGTAAAAGGTGGCACCCGAGACCTGCCAGTGATGTTTCTTGTACATGTCGCGAAGCGTCATGGTATCGGCCAGCAGTTGATTGAGGTTTTCCGTGCTGGCGGCGCAGACTTGCTCATCGAGAGCAATCGGCAACTTAGCGATTTTGCCGTAAGGCTGGATTTCAGGGGCATGTTGATGCTGAATCGGCTTGGCTTTCTTTGTGCCTGCTTCCAGTTGATTGTAGGAAGCGTCGTGCTTGTTGTTTTTGGGGCTCATGGATATCTCTCCTAACGAACGAATGTGCGGGAATGCCGAGAGCCAATCATACGCGTATTGGGGAATGAGTGTGATTCGCTTGGCGGGGGTTTAGATGAAGAAAACCAGACCGGGGATAGCAAGAATTCTCGATGCCATCGAGAAACATTACGGAGCGCAGGTGGCCATCGGTCCGAGCGAACCGTATGAAATGGTCCTGTTTGTGAACTGCGGCTACCCCGCGACCGATGCGTCTTGCTCTATGGGATACGAAGCGCTGAAGCGCGAGGTGGGAACGGGGCCGGAAGCAATTCTGGCCGCGCCAAAGGCGAAGCTGGCCAAGTTGATGCGGCTCGGGGGAATCGTGCCCGAGTTGCGCGCCGAGCGGCTGAAGACCATCGCTAGGATTGTGAATGAAGAGTTCGGCGGGGACTTGAAGTGGTCGATCGAAAAGCTGCTGCGTGATGAAAAGATGCCGGAGGATAAGAGAATCCGACGTGCTAAGGCAGCTTTAAAAGAATTCCCTGTGATTGGCGAGCCCGGCGCGGACAAAATTCTCTTACTCGCGGGATTGGCTCCCGTCATGGCCGTGCCATCCGCTTGTCCGGGCGTGCCACAACGCATCTTCTTCGGCGAAGAGGACAAGAATTACGGCACGGGATACCGGGCCGCGCAGGATGCGCTGGCTGCGGAACTACCCGAGAAGTTCGACGCAAGGCAGCGGGCCTATCTGTTGTTAAAGCGTCATGGAGCGGAAATTTGCAAGCGCACAAAACCGAAGTGCGATATCTGTCCGGTCAGTGGACTGTGCGCCTATTTTCGCGAGAAGCGACCAGCAACTGACTAGCGCGAGCTGAACTCTTCTGGCACAGGAACCCGTACGGGTTGGAGTTATTTCACTTCCCAGGTGTCGCCGGCGCGCAGGAGCTTGGCGAGATCGCCCGGTCCGCGCTTTGCAATGACGTCTTTGATCTGCTGATTCATCACGTCTTCGTAACGCGGAAGATCGTCCCAATCGCGAAGGACGCCGATGGGCGTGGGAAAGCCAGGACGATGCTCCATGTGGGAAAGCAAAAAGGCGTAGGACGGGCGCGGATGGTGAGCGTCATGAACGACCATGTCCGATTCAGTGATGCCGTTGCCGAGTTGCACGACTTCGATGTCGCCGTCCAACTTGCGCCGGATGCCCTTGTCACGGTTTTTGCCGAAAACGAGCGGCTTGCCGTGTTCCAGCTGGATGATGTGCTCGCTGCGCGCGTCCCGTTCAGTGAGGTTGAACCACGCGCCATCGTTAAAAATATTGCAGTTCTGCAGAATCTCGACGAACGCCGATCCCTTATGCGCGGCGGCGTGTTTCAAGGTCTCTTTTAGGTGCTGCTGGAAGACGTCGACCGAGCGAGCGACGAAAGTCGCCTCCGCGCCAATCGCGAGAGAAATCGGATTGAAGGGCCGGTCGAGCGAGCCGAAGGGAGTCGACTTGGTTTTCTTATTGAACTCCGATGTCGGCGAATACTGGCCCTTAGTCAGCCCATAGATGCGGTTGTTGAAGAGCAGAACCTTGAGGCCGACATTTCGGCGAAGCATGTGAATTGTATGATTTCCGCCGATGGAGAGTGCATCGCCATCGCCCGTCGCGACCCAGACTTCGAGGTCGGGACGAATCGCCTTGATCCCAGTAGCCACAGCAGGGGCGCGCCCGTGAATCGTGTGAAAGCCGAAGGTGTTCATGTAATAGGGAAAGCGGCTGGAGCAGCCGATCCCGGAGACCACGACGAAATTTTCACGCTTAATCCCCAATTCGGGAAAGACGGACTGAACGGCCGAAAGGATCGCATAGTCGCCGCAGCCGGGGCACCAGCGCACTTCCTGGTCGGTCTGAAAATCTTTCTTGGTGAGAGGCGTGATTGGCGGCAGCGTGGCAGTGCTCATCGGGATTTCTCTCCAAGAATCTCTTCGATCTTTTGTTCAACTTCGGCCTGCTTGAATGGCCGGCCCTGAATTTTGTTAAGGCCAATGGCGTCAACGAGATACTTGGCGCGCAGCACCCAGAGGAGTTGGCCCATGTTCAGCTCCGGCACAAGCACCGTCTTGTAGCGCTGCAGGACATCACCGAGATTCGCGGGCAGCGGATTGAGATAGCGCAGGTGAACGTGCCCGATTTTGCGCCCTTGCGCGCGCTGCGCTTTCAAGGCCGCAGTGATGGCGCCGTGCGTCGAGCCCCAGGCGACAATCAGCAGATCGCCTTCGGCATCGCCGGCTGGCACAACATCCGGAATGTCCTGCACGATCGACGCAACTTTCGCCGCGCGAATGCGCACCATGTTTTCGTGATTGAGTGGCTCATAGTTGATGTTGCCCGTAACGTCCTGCTTTTCGAGGCCGCCAACGCGATGCTCGAGTCCTGGAGTTCCAGGAACAGCCCAAGGACGCGCCAGGGTTTGTGGATCGCGCTTGTAAGGCAAATATCCGTTCGGACTGTTGGGTTCCGTAGCAAACTTAACGGGAAACGCGGGGATTTCATCAAGGTTTGGAATCTTCCAGGGCTCGGCGCCGTTTGCGAGATAACCGTCCGAGAGAATGATCACCGGAACCATGTATTTGATCGCAATGCGGCTGGCTTCGACGGCGGCCCAAAAGCAATCGCTCGGCGTCGCCGCCGCAATGATCGGAATCGGCGCTTCGGAATTGCGCCCAAAGAGTGCCTGCAAGAGATCGGCCTGCTCGGTTTTTGTCGGCAAGCCTGTAGAAGGTCCGCCGCGTTGAATGTCGCAAATGACAAGCGGGAGTTCCACTGCGACTGCAAGACCCAGCGCTTCGGTCTTCAGCGCCATGCCAGGCCCTGAGGTTGTCGTGATAGCCAGCGCTCCAGCGTATGCCGCGCCGATTGCACTGGTGATGGCCGCGATCTCGTCTTCCGCCTGGAACGTCATCACGCCGAAATCTTTGTATTGCGAGAGTTCGTGCAGAATGTCGGAAGCTGGCGTAATCGGGTAGCTGCCCTGAAACAGACTCAATCCTGATTTTTGCGACGCGGTGACAAAGCCCAATGCCAGTGCCTGGTTCCCGCTGAGGTTGCGGTAAAAACCGGGCGCGAGCTGCGCCGGCGGAATCTCGTAGCTGATCTGGAATGCTTCCGTTGCTTCGCAATAGGAGTAGCCGGCCTTCATGGCCAGCTTGTTCGCTTCCACGAGCAGCGGCTTGTTCTTAAATTTTGCGTCAATCCAGCGTACCGTCGGCTCCATCGAGCGGTTGTAGAGCCAGTAGCACATGCCCAGCGCAAAGAAGTTCTTGCAGCGGCTGATGGACTTGGCGTCTATGCCGAGATGTTCGAGGGCGGCCTTCGTCAGCCGTTCCAATTCCACCGAGAAGAGGCGGTATTTGTCGAGCGAATGATCTTCGAGCGGATTCGTCTTCGACTGCGCCTTGCGCAGATCGTTTTCCGTAAACGCATCGGAGTTTACGATCAGTATCCCGTTGGCCTTGAGGTCCGCGACATTCATCTTCAACGCCGCTGGATTCATAGCGATCAGAACGTCGACGGAGTCACCTGGCGTGTAAACGTCAGTGGAAGAGAAATGAAGCTGGTAGCCGCTCACTCCTGGTAACGTACCGGCAGGAGCGCGAATTTCCGCGGGAAAGTCCGGAAACGTGGCGATATCGTTGCCGTACAGCGCCACGGTATTGGTGAACTGACTTCCGGTAATCTGCATGCCGTCGCCAGAATCACCGGCGAAGCGGATGACGGCGCGATCGATTACCTCGCGCTTGTGTTTTACCGGCGGCGTTTCCATCAAAGTTGACATAGTGACCAAGGCTCCGCTGTAACTGGACTCCCGGACGAATCCCCCAAAGGAGTGTGGCTCGAATTGTTAGATGGGCAGTGCGAAAACCAGGTTGGATACTCTATCCAGCCGCCCGGAGCCTACAGTAAGAGAATACCACACCGGCCAGTGCGCTGCGGAGAGAGTCGTGCACGCGCAGCAATGTGTCGTAAGGAAAAGCCGGCGGGATTGTGCAAAGGTGCGGCGCGTCACTACCGTTAAGAGTTGGCAGCCGCCGCTGCCTCAAGAAACCGCGAACGGTAGAAAAGCGTAACCGCGACGATGGCTGCGCCGAAGCACAAGCCAATAATCATGAACGTCTGAAGTAGGGAACTGGTCAGGAAAGGATTCCCGCCGGCCAACGCCGGATTTTCGGCATACGATTGTTGCATCGCCTCTTGCATGACCGTAAGAAAACGCGGATTCAGAATCGAGAGAGTTCCATTCAATAGGAACACCAATTGCAGACCCAGAACGGTGTGCAATGCCCATGGTTTTAACTTAAATATCCCCGCGCCACCTGCTCCGTAGAGAAGACCCATGAGTCCCAAAATAAATTTGGCGGTGAGGCCGCTATAGAAATGTCCAAAAAAGAAGAAAGGCATCGAGCCGGTCACCGGGACAAGTACGATCAACAGCATGGAAAAAGCGGAGAAAATCAAAAAACTCGCGAGAATCATGAGCGGCAAGGGGCAAGCGGGTTTAGGCGCAAGTGAGGGCGCAGTCGTAGGCGCAGACAGCGGGAACCCGGAGACGTCCATGGTCGTGGGCGGATACGTCGCCAAAGCTTGTGCCGGGGCTGTGAAGGCCGCAGAAACCCGCGGACGAGTGAAGAGCACGAGCCACCAAATCCCTACCCCGAGCGGGATGCCGTAGAACAAAACGATGAACCACTTCATGAAGCTCATCACGGGAGCAACGTTGGCATCCGCGGGCATCATGCCCGGCATGGCATTGAAAACCAGGAACAAGACGGGAATCGTGACAGCCGAAACCATGGTCATAAACGCCGCCCAGACGAGAATGCTGATGCGCGCCCAATTCCTGCGGCGAAGTACGCCTGCCCCGACGAAAATCCCGAACACGCAGACCGCGATCATGAAAAACCAAACGATCCCACCCATCGCGCGCGTGCCAGGTGGGATTGCCGGATGGCCAGCGGAGGTCTGCGCATCGGGAATCAGCAGCATAGAGACTTCGATCAGTATGCCGACGAGCACACCGAGCACAGCGAAAATAATGGCTATGACACCCGCCACGGTGACGGTGGGAAGAGACTCGCGTTGGGGGAGCATATTCACTTGTATAGCATTTCCTTAAGTTAGCCGACATCAGTTCGCCCGCGGCGGCTGAAGTATGAGTAAACCATTGGATTACCCGCCGGGGTTTCCGAAATCATATCCACTGGATTTCTGAGCCCGCAAAGCTACTTGGAGGGAAGAAGGCTCCAGGGATTTTGCGGATCGCCTCCGGAACATTTCTGGAAATGTGCAGACTGCCCGGAGCAAGTAACGAGAAGACAACTTCGCGCTTGACGTTCGCTTTCTTTTCGCCTAAAGTGGCTGTGGAAAACTTGCATTTGAGGAGGCGCTCCATGGCCCTGACGAAACGTCAAAAAGAGGTGCTGGATTACCTGGTTTCCTTTGAGACCAAGCACGGATATGCGCCCAGCTTTGAAGAGATTGGCAAAGGTTTGAAGCTCACTTCGCTCGCCACGGTGCATAAGCACATCACGACTCTCGAGAAAAAGGGATTCATCCGGCGCGGCTACAACCAGAGCCGCTCGATCGAAATTCTGCAGCTGCCCAAGCCAGTGAAGGAACAGATCAGCGACCGGAAGATTCAAGAATTGCCGCTCGTAGGCCGGATCGCGGCTGGTCGGCCCCTCGAGGCCGTTGAGGAACGCGAGACACTCTCTCTCGGCGACTTCGCTCGCGGTGGTAACTCCTTCGTGCTTCAGGTTAAAGGAAGCTCCATGATCGAAGATCACATCATGGATGGCGATTACGTCGTGTGCGAGCAGACGCAGGTGGCCAATGCAGGCGACATCGTCGTGGCATTGATTGGCGGAGAGGATGCCACGCTCAAGCGTTTCTACCGCGAAGGGGCGGGCAAAATCCGCCTCCAACCGGCGAATTCAGAGATGGCCCCGATCATGGTTGCTGCGAATGATGTGAAGATTCAGGGCCGAGTCATCGGCGTTCTCAGAAAATATTGAAGTTAGTCCTGTTCCCGCTGATGCGCACCCCTACAGCCGTCTTTATTGCTGTCCAGGCTCCGTAGCCCCTCTTCCCATCTGAACTACCCGCGTCGTCGCTCATGCATGTTGGTGGAGTACTCCAACATGCATCTAATTCCATTTCCGGTTACTATGGAAATTCTTTGTCACCATCGGGGAGCGAAAAGCGTCAAACCTGCGGTGCGGAACGAGCCTTTATTCCGCCGCGAGGGAAACAACGAACTTGTCTACCAAGCGCCAAAACTTATTGATTGTCGAGCCTGATGACGCACTGCGCCAGCAACTCCAGGACGTTCTGGGTTCCGCAGGCTATCAGGTTTCCACAGCCCCTTCGCAGGAAGAAGGCTTCCGCGTCGTGCAAACTGGCGCCGTGGATGTGTTTCTCCTCTCCGCAGATCTCGCCGATGTCCTGTGTTGCAGCTCGCTCACCGAAATCAAAGGCCTTGGCAGCACCGCCAACACGCGAGTGATTGTCTTCGCGCGCGGCGGCGGTGCGGTGCGTGCGCGCGCTCTCGATCTCGGAGCCGATGATGTGATCACGCCTCCTTGGGAAGCCGCGGAACTTCTCGCCCGCGTGCGTGTGCAGTTGCGCGACAAGCACGCCCTCGAGGAATTGCAGGAAAAATCCCGTTTAGCCGAAGAGGGACAGGAAATCGCGCACACCGCGTTTCAAGCCATCGCCGTAACGGAAAAAATGACGCGCGACGCATTTTCCACTGGCCGTGCGTTGAAGATTGGCGTTTCCGCGCTCCTCGGAGTCGCCGCGCTCATCTCCATTATTTTTCTGCTCTTTACCCGACGCGCCGATAAAGAGACCCGCCGCGCCTATTCCGTGATCGCTCAACTGGAACACGGTGTGCGCACGGAAGAAGCTCTTGTCGCCGAGGCCAACCGCGCCCGCGCGGAGCTTCAGCAATCGGACATCACCGAGCAGAAGCGACAGCTTCAAAAGCAAACGGACGACCTAAGGCAGAAGATCTCCGCTGCGGACGCCAGCGAAGTCTCCGGCCTTCGCAAACAGCTGGACGAGACCACTAGCCGTTTGAAAAAAGTGGAGACGCAATCCGACGCTGCTGAAAACGTAATTCGGGCCAACGCGCCCAGCGTCTGCCTCCTCCACGTCTCAGTATCTTTCCTGGACAGGGACTCGCGCCGCCCCTTGCGTTACGGAGCGATCAATCCGGATGGCCAGCCGCTCAAGGATGGCGACGGCAATGTGGTTTACAGCCTCGAAGGCCGCGCCCCTGAAGTTCGCGAAGACTTCTTCGGCACCGGATTTATCGTCGGCCAGAACGCAGTCCTCACCAACCATCACGTCGCCCAGCCGTGGTGGAAGAATGACGAGCTCGACGCTGCCGCTCAGCAAGGCTTGCAGCCGACCATAGCGGAGATGACCGCCTATTTCCCCGAAGCAGGCGCAGGCATTCCCCTGAACATTTCGCAAATCTCGGACGATGCCGATCTTGCTTTGCTTCGCGGCGACATGTCCGTACTGAAGCGTCCGGTTCTAAAACTCGACGGCCGGAAGGAAGCTGCCATCAGCGGCCAGCCCCTGATTTCGCTTGGCTACGCTACGGGAATCAGCGCCATTCTCGCGCGCGCCGGAGAAGACACCGTCAAGGACATCGTTAGATTAAGCGGCGGCGATCCGAAGAGAATCGTTGACGAACTCCAGCAGCGCAAGTTGATTCGCCCGCTCGTGACGCAGGGACACATCGGCGACGTCTTGTCAGACAAAATTGTCTATGACGCCCAGACCACTTCCGGCGGATCCGGTGGACCGCTTATAAACCGCGACGGCCAAGTAATTGGCGTAACCTTCGCCGTCGTGCGAGGCTTTGGTGGCTCCAACTTCGGAGTGCCCATTCGCTATGCACAACCGCTGCTCAAACCCTAAGTCAGCATTCGGAGCCCATCGAATCACTAGACGCATAACCTTTGGATTGCGCGCAATCTTGGTTGGGATACTTGTCTGCGCGCTCATTTTGCCAAGCACAACCCGGGCTTACGCGGTGTTGGCGCACGAAGCCATCATCGATGCGGCCTGGGAAACGCACATCAAACCTCTTCTGCTATCCCGTTTTCCTGTCTCGACCGAAGAGCAGTTAAGCGAAGCGCAGGCCTACGCCTATGGCGGCTCGATCATTCAGGACATGGGCTATTACCCGTACGGCAGCCATTTCTTCAGCGATCTGACCCACTACGTACGGAGCGGAGACTTCGTGCAAGCCTTGCTGCGCGAAGCGAAGGACCTCGACGAATACGCCTTCGCCGTCGGCGCGCTGGCTCATTATGCCGCCGACAACGACGGCCATCGTCTTGCTACCAATCGCGCCGTGCCTCTCCTCTATCCTGCGCTGCAAAAAAAATATGGCGACACTGTTTCGTATGAACAAGATCCTCTGGCTCACACCAAAACGGAGTTCGGCTTCGATGTTCTCGAAGTGGCACACGAGAGCTACGCCCCCGACGGTTACCACGACCTCATCGGTTTTGAAGTCTCGCAAGACCTGCTAAATCGCGCTTTCGAGGAGACTTACGGTCTGAGGCTCAAAGATATCCTTCTCGACGAGGACAAAGCCCTCAACTCCTTTCGCCATGCCGTCAGCAAAACCATCCCGACTGCCACAAAAGTCGCGTGGAGCCTGAAGAAGGATGAAATCAAGACAGACTTGCCCGGCATCACCAAGAAAAAATTTCGCTACAATCTTTCCAGAGCCAACTACGAACGGGAATATGGAAGGAATTATCAGAAGCCGAATTTTCGCGAACGATTCCTCGCTTTTCTTTACAGGCTGATCCCTAAGTTTGGCCCTCTTAAAGTTCTACAGTTCCGAACTCCGACTCCAGAAGCCCAGCGCATGTTTCGCGCCAGCTTTAACGCCACCTTGGACAAATATCGTGGGCTCATCGCGGACGTGGTTGCCGGCCATCTCGATTTGCCGAACGATAATTTCGACGTGGGCGAAGCTACCGGCCCTGGGAAATACGCGATGAACGACGATGCCCACGCCAAGCTCCTGGACAAACTTGCGAATCAAAAGTTTGCCAGCATGTCTTCCGAGTTGCGAGACGAGATACTGCATTTTTATTCGGAGCCGGACGCCCCTTATGCGACCAAGCGCGATCCCAAAGCTTGGGCCACGGTGCAATCGGAACTCGTTCAATTAAAGAGCGCCTCCCCTTCCGTGCTCTCGGCTGTCGTGCGAACCGCGCCGTAGGTTTAGCGCCATCCCTCCCCGCATGAGCGCCGCATGGCGCTTTCTGGCGCTTCGCGTTTTCTGCATTCAAATTGCCTGTCTGGTGAATCGAAAAATGTGCTCCAATCGCCCCGCGAGCGCATGAAACAATATAAAATTTCGCGTAAGCTTCTTGCCGGCACAGGGATGAAGAAGAACAAGCCTATTCGAAAATTGCTGGCTGCCAATCGCAGCGAAATCGCCATCCGCATTTTCCGCGCATCGAACGAACTTGGCTTGCGCACGGTGGGTATCTATTCGCAGGAAGACCGTCTTGCCCTCCACCGCTTCAAGGCCGATGAGGCATATCAAGTCGGCGCAGGCAAGGGCCCAGTGGTGGCGTACCTCGACATCGACGGCATCGTTGCGCTGGCAAAGGAAAAAGGCGCGGACGCCATCCACCCCGGATACGGCTTTTTGTCCGAGAATCCAGCATTCGCCCGCGCTTGCCAAAAAGCAGGCATTGTCTTCATCGGCCCAACTCCTGAATTGCTCGAACTCCTCGGAGACAAAACCGCCGCAAGACGCCTCGCGAAATCGGCTGACGTACCGGTGCTTCCGGGAACGGAGGAATCAATCCACTCCTCCGCTGAAGCGCGAAAACTCGCGGCCTCGATTGGCTACCCGGTGATCGTAAAAGCAGCGATGGGCGGCGGCGGCCGCGGCATGCGCGTAGTCCGCGGCGAAGCGGAGCTCGACCAGCGTCTGGAAGAGGCTCAGGGGGAAGCGAAGTCGGCATTTGGCGACGCGAGCGTTTTTCTCGAAAAATATTTGCCTCGCGCCCGCCACCTCGAGGTCCAAATTCTCGCGGACAATCACGGCAATCTGCTGCACCTCTACGAGCGCGATTGCTCCGTCCAGCGGCGTCACCAAAAGGTCGTCGAAGTTGCTCCTGCACCGAATTTGCCGGCATCCGTGCGCGGGGAATTATGCGATGCCGCCGTCCGGCTCGCCCAGAAAGCGAAATATCGCAACGCGGGCACCGTCGAATTCCTTTACGACGTAGATGCGCAAAAGTGGTATTTCATTGAAGTGAATCCTCGCATCCAGGTCGAACACACTGTCACCGAAATGGTTACGGGCATCGATCTGGTGCGGTCGCAAATTCTTGTAGCGCAGGGCCACAAGCTCCACCAAGAACCTCTGGCGTTGCCCGAACAAGCCAACGTGCCGCTCTATGGCGCCGCCCTGCAATGCCGCGTCACCACCGAAGACCCGGAGAAAAATTTCGCCCCGGACTACGGCAAGCTCACGACTTACCGATCCCCAGCAGGATTTGGAATCCGGCTCGACGGAGGCACTGCTTATGCCGGAGCGGTGCTTGCCGCGTATTACGATTCGCTTCTCGTAAAGGTGACTGCCTGGGGAACAAAACTCCCCGAAGCGTGCCAACGCATGGACCGCGCCCTCCGCGAATTCCGTATTCGCGGCGTCAAGACCAACATTCCCTTCCTCGAAAACGTCATCAACCATCCGCGCTTTCGCGCCGGTGAAGTCACGACCTCTTTTCTCGATGAATCGCCAGAGTTGTTTCGCCTGCAAAGCCGTGGCGACCGGGCCACAAAACTTCTCTCCTATCTCGGCGACGTCATTCTCAACGGCAACCCCGAAGTGAAGGGCAAACCGGTCCCCATCGTATTCGAAAAGGCCATTCTACCCGGTCTGCCCGGTATTGATCCACCTTCAGGAACCCGCCAGCTCCTGCAAAAGCTGGGTCCGAAGAGATTTGCCGCCTGGGCAAGAAAAGAAAAGCGTCTTCTGATCACGGACACCACCTTCCGCGACGCCCACCAATCGCTGATGGCCACGCGCGTCCGTACGCACGATTTGTTGGCCACCGCCAATGCCGTCGCGCAACGCCTTCCAAATTTTTTCAGCCTCGAAATGTGGGGCGGCGCAACGTTCGACACTTCCATGCGATTTCTCCACGAAGACCCCTGGCAGCGTCTCCGCGATCTACGCCAACGCATTCCCAATATCTGTTTTCAGATGCTTCTCCGCGGCGCAAATGCTGTCGGCTACACCTCGTACCCAGACAACGTAATCATCGAGTTTGTCCGCGAAGCCCACTCCCAAGGCATCGACATATTCCGCATATTTGATTCGCTCAATTCCATCGAAAACATGCGCGTCTCCATCGACGCAGTTCTTGAAACCGGCGCTGTGTGCGAGCCCGCCATTTGCTACACCGGCGACCTCTTCGACAAATCTCGCCCCAAATTTTCGCTGAAATACTACGTCTCCATGGCCAAGCAGCTTGAAAAGCTCGGCGCGCACTTCCTGGCCATCAAAGACATGGCCGGACTCTGCAAGCCTTATGCAGCCTACGAACTTGTCAAAACTCTGCGCGAAGAAATCGCCATCCCTGTCCACTTTCACACGCATGACACCAGCGGCATCAATTCCGCCTCCGTGCTAAAAGCCGCGGACGCCGGCGCCGATGTTGCCGACGCCGCCATCGCCTCCATGAGCGGCGGCACCAGCCAGCCCAATCTAAATTCCATCGTCGAAGCCCTGCGCAACACTCCTCGCAACACAAATCTCGAAATCGAAGCGCTCAACGAATGCTCCGACTATTGGGAAACGATCCGCACTTACTATTTGCCCTTCGATTCCGGCCCGAAGTCCGGCTCCGCGCGCCTCTATCAACATGAAATCCCCGGCGGCCAATATACGAATCTTCGCGAACAGGCCGCCGCCATGGGACTGGGCCATCGCTGGCGCGAAGTCGAGAAAATGTACGCTGAAGTGAACCAGCTTTTCGGTGACATCGTCAAAGTCACCCCGTCCAGCAAAGTCGTCGGCGACATGACTCTCTTTCTCATGGCCAATGAGATGCACCCCGGCGATATTCTCAAGCTCGACGAAAGCCATGACCTGTCTTTTCCGAACTCTGTCGTCGAAATGTTTTCCGGCGTCCTCGGCGTTCCTCCCGGTGGTTGGCCGGGCAAGCTACAAAAAATAATTCTTCGCGGTGCCGCCCCGCTCAAGGGCCGCCCCGGCGCAAGCCTCGAAGCCGTCGACCTATCCGCGGAAGCCGCCACACTCGCGAAGAAATTAGCTCACGACGTGCGCCGCGATGATCTGTTGAGCTATCTGCTTTATCCCGATGTCTTCGTGAAGTACGACAAGTTCCGCCAGACTTACGCGGATGTCAGCGTTCTGCCGACGCCCGCCTTCTTTTACGGCTTGACTTCCGGCGAAGAGATCACCATCGAGATCGAGCCAGGAAAAACGCTCATCCTCAAGTTTCTAACCGCCAGCGACCCACACCCCGATGGAACGCGTACACTATTCTTTGAGCTGAACGGCCAGCCGCGCGAAGTAAATGTTCGCGATCGGGCGTTGCGCGTCGTCGAGCGCACCCATCCAAAAGCGGACCCCGCCGATCCTGGGCAGGTCTCCGCGCCAACGGCCGGTGTAATCAGCGGCATCGCCGTACAAGCGAATCATCCCGTGGAACGCGGAGCAAAACTCTTGACCCTCGAAGCTATGAAAATGCAATCCCATATCTACGCGCCCATCTCCGGCCGTATCACAAAGCTCCTGGTCACTCCTGGGCAGCACGTCGAAGCCAAAGACCTTTTGGTGGCCATCGCCCCGTGAGCGGCCCGAATCTCCGCAAGCACGAAGGCTTTCGCTCGCGCTTCCTTCGAAACCAGCGCGACCTCATCGTCTATCTTCCGCCCGGCTACCACGATCAGCCCTCGCGCTATTTTCCCGTCCTTTATCTTCACGACGGCCAGAATCTTTTCGACGGCGCAACCTCTTTCATCCCTGGCATGGACTGGCACGTCGGCCACACCGCCGACCATTTCATCTGCGTCGGCTCGGTCGAACCTCTCATCATCGTCGGCATGTACAACACGAAAGCCCGCATCCGCGAATACACGCCCACTCATGTCCCGAAACTGGGCGGCGGCCGCGCCGATCGCTACGCCAAATTCCTCATTGAAGAAGTAAAACCCTTCATCGAGCGCGAGTACCGCACCCTTTCCGGCCCTGAAAAAACTGGTATCGGAGGATCTTCGCTTGGCGGACTCGTTTCTCTCTATCTCGGTCTCAGGCTTCCTGAAGCTTTTGGAAAGATTGCCGCGCTTTCGCCTTCCGTTTGGTGGAACCAGGGCGTCATGCACCGCTTCGCGGAAGCCGCAAGCGTGAATCCGCGACCCGCTATCTGGCTCGATATTGGCACGCGTGAAGGCTCGCGCATCGTCCAGGACGTCGAACGCTTTCGCGATGTGCTTCTACAAAAAGGCTGGCAACTCGGCCGCGACCTGCACTACCAACGCGTCGAAGGCGCCGAGCATAACGAAGCGGCTTGGGCCCAGCGCGTCGGCCCTTTTCTGCAATTTCTGTATCCGGTTCGGTAGACCGAAGTATAATCCGCACCTGTCGCGCGCCAGTGGAAACGCGGTCCCGTCAAGGCCGTGCGGCATTCAGGGGTCATCGATGCCAGAGAGTCGCCCTCTCACCATTCTTTGCGTCAGCTCCTACGAAAAGGGCCAGGAATTCCTGCGCACGTGCAAAGCCATCGGCTGCCGCGTTCTCTTGTTGACTGTCGAAAAACTCCGCGAAGCTGATTGGCCTCGCGAGTCCATCGACGAAATGTTCTTCATGCCGGAAGAACTTCCAACACACGACCTCATCAACGCCGTGAGCTTCGCCGCCAGATCGCAACCGATCGACCGCATCGTGGCCCTCGACGAATTCGACATGGAAAATGTTTCGGCACTCCGCGAGCACATGCGCATTCCCGGCATGGGCCTGACCACCGTACGCTACTTCCGCGACAAACTCGCCATGCGCGCCCGGGCAAAAGAAGCGGGCATCGCCGTTCCGGAGTTTGTTCACGTCTTGAACTACGATAGTTTGCGCGAATTCATGGCTCGCGTTCCCGCACCGTGGCTGCTAAAGCCGCGTTCGCAAGCCTCCGGCATCGGCATGAAGAAAATTCAAGACCCCGCCGAGCTCTGGCCCTGGCTCGATCAGTTGGGCGACCACCAGTCCAACTATTTGCTCGAACAATTCATTCCCGGCAGCGTCTACCACGTGGACAGCGTGGCTTCCGAGCGGGATGTAGTCTTCGCGGAAGTCCACGCCTATGGCGCCCCTCCTCTCGAGACCTCCCACCAAGGCGGCGTTTTCACCACTCGCACTCTTCCGCGCGATTCGCCGGAAGTCAAAACTCTTCTCGACCTCAATCACAAAGTTCTCCAGGATCTCGGCTTCCTCCGCGGCGTCACGCACGCCGAATTTCTCAAATCCCACGCCGATGGAAAGTTTTATTTTCTCGAGGTCGCCGCCCGCGTCGGCGGCGCTTACATTTCCGATGTCATCGAAGCTGCCACGGGCATCAATCTCTGGCGCGAATGGGCGCGTCTCGAGGTTGGGGCAGGGAAACAGCCCTATCAGTTGCCGCCAACCCGTCACGATTACGCCAGCGTGATTGTCTGCCTCTCCCGTCAGGAGCGGCCCGACACTTCCTCCTACGCCGATCCCGAAATCGTCTATCGCATCACCAAGTATCATCACGCCGGTTTCGTCTTGAAATCGCCACAGCAAACCCAGATCGAAGGACTGCTGGCGTCTTATGCAAAAAGATTTCAAGAGGATTTCCTTGCCACGGCCCCCGTTCCAGAAAGGCCGAGTTCCTGATCTTCCTGATTCTTCAATTTCTGCTCTCCCTCCCTCTAGCACCAGGAATTTACCCAATCCTAACCGCGAACACGGGACGAATTCACTGTCCAAAGGTCTAGTTACTGTCACGCACAGCCAAACAACACGGCATTTGCCGTCCGCCACGCCGAGGAATACAGTTTGCAATACCCCAAGCGTTTTTCCGTGCGGGGTGGTGCTATCCCTTTGGGAGGACCGATGTGGGGCAATAAGAAACCGGAAACGCCGCAATCCGCGCAACCGGTACCGTCAACGCCAAATTTTCCATCGAATCAGCCGCCGAAGCCCGCTCCGGCGACTTGGGAGGATAAACCTGCAATGAGTACAGATGCCATGCGTCCACTGGGTGCAACCGCGGACCGCGCTACCGCGCGGCTCGGGGCCAGCCTGCACGTGAAAGGCGAGATCTCCGGCAATGAAGATCTGCTGATCGACGGCTCGGTCGAAGGACTGATCCAGCTTGATGAGCGGAAGCTGACAGTCGGAACTACCGCAAAGGTTACTGCCGATATCATCGCCCGCGAGGTCGTTGTTTTCGGCGCCGTGAAGGGAAATCTTCGCGCTAAGGACCGTATCGAAATCAAGAAAGACGGCTCCGTCAACGGCGATCTCACCACCGCCCGCATCATGATCGAAGACGGCGCCTACTTCAAAGGCTCTATCGAAATCGATAGAAGCTCCGAGAAGGAAGCCGGACACAACGCTTTTGCAAAGAGCTCCAACGCTCCAGTCGGCGCTCCGGCAACGAAGACCATCTAATTCATCGCCATCGGCTCTATTTTCCTCAAGGGCGGCGCGGACATCCAGCCCTCGCCGCCCTTCGATTTTTCCTTCGCTGCCCCTCGCCTAAAAATATTTCTTATATTGACAATTACCTTTTCTGGATTAAAGTGATTCGCGGTAACCCTCTCAACCGCGCGTCTCCAGGCTCTTGCCGCGCTCAACCGCCGGCGCCGCTCCTTCAGCCCGGGATGCCCAAGGAACGTGGGGTATTTCGATGGGACGGCTCCGATGCAGCGCCCCGGTGTTGTCACTTGCTCTTATGTTTCGTAACGCTCCACCCCAGCGGCTCGCTGCTCTGCCAGCGGGAAATGCCGGAGTCAAAGGCGGCATCGACATCCTTGATGCGCACACCGGCTTACTTCTCCTCCGCATCCTCCTCCCTCAACAATTCATGACCGCCGCCGACGCTCTCCACGGCAGCTTTCTCGCCACCGACGAAAACGGCCAGCGCCTTTTCGCCCTCACGTCCCAGGATGGCACCGCGCAAAACGCAGGGATCACCGTCGTGACGCTCGCCAACGTCCCGCTCGGATTCGGAACCCTGTCCCCCGCGAACGGGCCCGCCGCTGGCGGAACCACGCTGACGATTCGCGGCAGCGGTTTCGCAGCCGGCGCGCCTTTGTAGGGGCACGATTCATCGGTCATCGTGCCCCAACTTGTCCGGGCGTACTGATCATCTTTTTTTCCTGGCGTCGAATTTTCGCTTCTCTTCAGGAACAAAATTCTCTCCTAACCAAATATTTCTGTTTTTCATCTCATGGAATGTAGAATCTGTGAGGAAAATGACTCTTGCACATACGCGCTCCGCAATAACGCGACGGGAGGAAATATGGCAACGCGCAAACTAGGCAATTCCGATTTACAAATAACCACGGTAGGCTACGGCGCCTGGGCTATCGGCGGCAGTGGCTGGGATTTCGCTTGGGGGCACCAGGAAGACGCCGACTCTATTGCCGCCATCCACCGCTCTCTCGAGCTTGGCGTAAATTGGATAGACACCGCTGCCGTGTATGGTGTCGGCCACTCGGAAGAAGTCGTCGCGCAAGCGCTGAAAAATTGGCGCGGACCCCGTCCCTACGTCTTCACAAAATGCGTTCTCCGCTGGGACGGCCAAGGCCACGTCACCCAAAACCACAGTGCCACGTCCGTCCGACAGGAATGTGAGGACAGTCTTCGTCGGCTGCAAGTCGAGGTCATCGATCTTTACCAGATGCACTGGCCGCCGTCCGACAACGGCCCCGGCCTCGAAGAAGCCTGGCAAACCATGCACGCGCTGCAACAAGAAGGCAAAGTCCGCTGGATCGGCGTCTCGAATTTCAACGTAGCCCAAATCCAACGCGCTGAAAAAATTGCTCCGGTCACGTCCTTACAGCCGCCTTATTCCTTGATTCGTCGCGCGGTCGAGAAGGAAATTCTGCCTTATTGCAAGCAACAGGGAATTGGCGTCATTCCCTACGCACCGATGGCCTCGGGCCTCCTTACCGGTGCCATGACCCGCGAGCGCGCCGCCGCTCTGCCGCCCGACGACTTCCGCAGCAGGAACCCCGAGTTCCGCGAGCCGCGCCTCTCAAAAAACATTGAACTCGTCGAACGCCTTCGCACCGTCGGCGCACGCCACGGCCGCACGCCCGGTCAAGTTGCCATCGCCTGGGTTCTCAGCAATCCAGCGGTGACCGGCGCCATCGTAGGCGCCCGCAACGCCAAACAAGCCGAAGGCGTCATGAGTGCCGGCGAACTAAGATTGTCTCAGGAAGAAATTGCGGAAGTGGAAGGCGCCGCCGCGCTGGCAGTAGCCCGCTGACCCGCACAGCGGATTTCCCTCAAAGTCGCTCTAAACAGGTTGTAGGGGTGGGGCTTGCCCTGGGCTCGCCCCGCCCAGTCGTTTTCGCACACTCCGTCACTCAAGCCCGCGCAAAATCCGGCCGCCAGGTCTTGATCAACTGCTTGATCGCTTTCCTATCAACGATCTTCTCATCCAACACTTTCCTCGCCAGCTCCGGCAACTCCGCATTGCTCGCGAATCGCAACGCCACAATCTGGTCGATCGTAAACTCCCCAATGCGCGCGTGCATGTCCGCCGGGAGCACGCGCTCGAATCGTATTCGCTCCTCAATGCGAATTACGCGGTCCTGCACCTTCATCGCCGTGACGCGAGACATGACCATTCCTACAAAAAGCGCGGCTCCCAGCAGCACGGAAACCACTCCGTTCACCGAGAACGCTTTCACGCACCAATAGATCTGAAACCCAATGTTGATCAGTAAAACTGGCAAAACAAAAAAATGGAACGGTGGCACCCATTTCGCATGACTCTGGAAACTCTGTTCAGCCATCTCTATCCTCCTCCGTGCGTGCCGATTCTAACAGAAGCGCTCCGCCCCACGCCCTACCGCGATTTCGCCGAACTCTGCGCAACAAATCCGTCTCTTCACCACTTTCGCTTAAACCGTTTTCAATCCCGCCGCATCCAACCGTCAGGTAAACTTACTTCCATCGCGCCATTCTCGCGACCGGCAAGAGGAGCAAGCTCATGGCAAAAGCCATTTGGGGTGGCAAAATCATCGCCGAAAGCAACGACACGGTCGTCGTCGAGGGGAATCAATACTTCCCGGCCGACTCCGTCGCCAAGAATGTCTTGAAGTCCAGCGCGCACACCTCGATTTGCCCGTGGAAAGGCACGGCCCACTACTATCACGTCGAAGTGGATGGCATGAAAAACGAAAACGCTGCGTGGTACTATCCCGAACCCAGTCCCGCCGCCGCCGAAATCAAGGGCCGCATCGCCTTCTGGAAGGGCGTCCGAGTCGAAACCGGCAAAAACTAGGACTCACTCATTTGCCCAGCTCACTCTTAAACACCGCCCCATTGTGCATCACGAAATGCACGTGCTCTAGCTCCCCTACGTCCTTCAGCGGATCTCCCGACACCGCAATAATATCCGCATACGCCCCTGCTGCCACGACGCCAATCTCCCCCTTCATATCCAGCATTGCACTCGCGCGTACCGTCGCCGATTGAATCGCATCCATCGGCGTCATCCCCATTGACACCATTCGCCCGAATTCCTGCCCCATCGGTTCCGTCCAGGGAATCCCGCCCATGTCCGTCCCATACACAATCTTCAAATGCGCCTGCAACGCTTTGCGAAACGAAATTTCATGCACTGCCGCCCGCGCCCGGTCGCGCTTTCCTCCCGGCGTATCCGCTGGTGCCCAGTCTCCGTAGTACGGCGCCAGCGTTGGGCAGTACCACGTCCCTTGCTGTTTCATCTGCGCAATCTGTGCGTCCGTAAGCTCCAGTCCATGTTCAATCGAATCGCAGCCTCCATCCAGCGCCCTCTGCATCCCAATGCCGTTGTACGCATGGCACGCCACTTTCTTCCCCCACCCATGCGTTTCGTCCACGATTGCTTTCAGCTCCTCCACCGTCAGCGTCGGCTGGGAAACCAATTTCCCTTCCTTATCCACCCAGGACCGGTGCGTCATGTACACCTTGATCCAGTCAGCGCCATGTTCCAACTGCTGCCGCGCCGCCTTCCGTGCCTCCACCGGCCCATCCACCAGCTGCGCCCCCTTCGGCATATCCAGTTCCGGTGCGTAGTCCTCCAGGTTGTACCCGCCCGTACTCGAAATCGCGCGAGTCGCACAAAATAGCCTCGGCCCCGGAATCGTTCCTTCCTCAATCGCCTGCTTGATCTCCACGTCGCCGTATCCCGCGCCTTCCGTCTCCAGATCGCGCAACGTCGTAAACCCTTGCTCCAGCGCACGCCGCGTCGCGTACGTCGCCCGGGCCGCTCTCAGCGCAATTCCAGCCTTCAGAATGTTTACGTCATACCCGCCCTTCGCCGGATCCTCGCCCCACAAGAAAATGTGCGTGTGCGAATCGATCAGCCCCGGCAAAACGGTCGCCGCGGAAAGGTCAATCACCTTCGCCCCAGCCGGAATCGCCGCCGACCCATCCACAACCTTTTCAATCCGCTCACCCCGCACGAAAATCAGATGATTCTTTCGCGGTGTATCGCTGCTGCCGTCGATCAACGTCCCCGCTCGGATCACCGTCAGCGAAGCCGCCGACGGCGCAGCCGTCTGCCCGCGCAACCCTACTCCCGAAACCAGCAAACTCGCCGCAAACAAAAGTACTTTTTTCATAGAGGTCCCCTCGATAGCGCTCGGTAGCTTGCTCCAACACCAAGCACGAATGCAAGCAACCCGGTCACCTTTGCCGCCCCACAAGGGCGCGCCATACGCAGTACCGATATCCTTCCAAACCGTGGAGTATCTCTTTATCTACAGTACTACTGACCGGTCTATTGCCACCGATATACCTCTTGCGGTGGGATAGAGGTGTGAAATCTCCCATCCATCTTTATTTCCTGCTGGCCGCTCTGCGCAACGCGAGTTTCCTTGCACTCCTGCTTTTTCTTCTCTCACCCGCCCACTGCAAAGCGCAGGATATCGGCCAAGTTGAGTGCGCCCGTTCCGGCGACTATGTCTATCTCTACAGCTCCATGGTCTCTCTCGACATCCGTGGCACTCTCCAATGCGGCCAGCAAGTGGAAATCACGGGCCGCTACGACAGCTATTTCGGTGTCCGCACCGCAAAAGGCGAAACCGGCTATGTCCCCCAAGATTCGCTCTTGCTCCTGAAAACGGCTCCCGGCGCAAAGCCCGTTCTGGCTCCGTCTAACGCTCCAGTCAGAGAAAAGATTCACTATGACCAACCCGGCGCTACTGCAAATCCTCCTTCAAGCGCTCCTGATCCATCCAAAATTGTCGTCTTGCTGGACAGCACTCCCGTTCACATGAAGCTTGGCAGAGAACTTTCTTCCGCTGCTGCACAAGTCGGCGACGAAGTGAACCTCGAAGTTTTCGAAGATGTCGTCATCGACGGCCTTCTCATCATTCCCAAAGGCGCCAACGCCACCGGCGTCGTCAATGAAGCCGAACCCAAAAAGGCCCTCGGCCGCGGCGGCAAGCTCAGCATTCTCGTTCGCAGTGTCCGCCTCGCCAACAATGATCAAACCGTTCTTCGTTCCGGCGGCGAAGCCAAAGGCGCCAGTTCCAGTGCAGGCGTGGTCATTCCCGTCATGCGCGGAAAAGACGTCATCTTCCCCAAAGGCATGGAAATCACTGCTTACGTCAACGGCGACGTCCGTCTGAAACGTGAACTCTTCCACCCTGCCCCGGATGTCCCCGACTTGCCGCCCGCCGGCAAAGTCACCAACATTCAACATCCGTAGCCCACCGCGAGTCGGAGTTCACACCTGTCACAAGTCACCAGTCACGTCGCCCCGTACCACCGGTTTAGATTTGGAGTTTAACTGCCTAGCAGATTTGCCTGCAGCCTGCTATACCCATGCTCATACGCCCATAGCGTCAGCGGAATTGCCGCCAAATCATCCACCATCGGCACCGCATGCCCGTCTTTCGTCATGTCAATCGTTCGAACATAGAACTTGCATGTCTCGCAAGCCTCCACTCGGATATGCGGAAACTGTTCCGCGACATACACCGGCAGCTTCTTCTCGTCCTCTTCACCGCAAGTCGGACATAAAATCCGCCGAAACTCCCACTCATATCCACAAAACGAACAAACCATGCACCGCTTTCCCCCATCGCCTTCCAGCCGCAGCACTCCATAGAGTGGCCGCCCCCCGCACAAAGGGCAAGCTCTCGGCGTCGCCAGCACCGGAGGTACCGCCATCCGTCCCGCCAGGTACCCGGCATACGGTTGCAGAAACGCTCGCGGGAAAAATTGCGCAAACGCCCAAATCTGTTGATCGAACACTCCGCCCAGCTCCCAATAGGCCGTAAGAAGTGCGACCCACGATTCGGATGGCAGCGCCGCAATCTCTTTCGCAGCCGCTGCCAGCGCGTTGGGAGCATTTTGTTCAACCAGCGAAAGGAAACTCCGGAAGTGGGGAAGAAGCAGCGTCAGATCCAGTCCCTCGCGCACACTTCCAAACTGCTGCGCCTCCGTCTGCGGCATTCCCGCATCGATAAACTGCGCTACAAAGCTTTTTTGCAAACCAGCGATTCGCTTGTAGAACGAAAGAAGATCGCTCGCAGAGGATTTCTCCGCGATGAGTTTCTCGGCGCGCCGGATTCGCGCGTCGTACTCATTGCTCACCGCTTGTGGCAAGGTCATTTCTTAGGCGAGGCGGGCTGCCCGGTAATCTCTTCATACCATCCGGGATGGTAGCGTTTTGCGAAGGCCAGCGACACGTCGCCACGAATCACCGAGCCAAACGCGCCGCGCTCTGCGAACAACCCCATGTACAAATGAATCATGAACAGCCCGATAGTAAGCAGAGCTGACGACGCGTGGATCAGAATCGCAATCCGCATGGCGATCACCGAATGCATCGGAAAATATTGCGGATACCAAAGTATAATTCCGCTCAAAAGCAGGAGCAGGCTGCACCAGAAAAATCCCCAGAAAAGAAACTTCTGCCCCGCATTGTACCGCCCCGCAGGCGGCATCTTGTCATCCTGGTTGGTGCTGTAATATCCAACAGCCTTCCACCAAGCTTTGTCCACATCTGTCTGCCGCATCTGCGGCGACCACATCCCGTACATAACGAAGACCGATCCCGCAAAAATTAGCCCCGCCCAGGGATGAAATGTCCGAGAAACCTGCCCACCTCCCAGAAACGCCGCAATCCAGAAACACCACGGCGACCAGAAGGCCAGTCCCGTCAGCAAGAGGTACAAATACGAGAAGCCTGCAAACCAATGCGTCAGCCGCTCGTGAAACGCATATCGCAGTATGTGGCCATGCGGTACCAACTGGTCGGAGTGGCTCACGATTTCTCTCCTGCCGGTTTAATGTCCTCGTCTTCGCGTGCCTTCGGGCCGAACCGCAGGTAATGCACGAAGAGTCCGATCAGCCCGCCAACCATCGCGGCGTTCCCCAGCCACTTCAGCGGCCCCTTCCACAGCTTTACTGACCACGGAACATGCGGATTAGCCGGCAGTCCGCCATACATCTCGGGCTTTGTCGCGTCGTGCAACACGTATACAACGCCTGTCCCGCCCACGCCCACCGGATCGTACACTCCCGCATTCGGGAAATTGTAATCCGTACGCAACTGCTTCGCGCGCTTCTGCCCCAGATCCAACATGTCTTCCTTGCTTCCAAAGTGCAGACAGCCTGTCGGGCACGACTTGATGCACGCAGGCTCCAGCCCTTCGCTCACGCGGTCCGCGCACAGCGTGCACTTGAAGACGCGGTTCGTTTTCGGATTCATCTTCGGAATATCGAACGGGCAGCCTGTAATGCAGTACCCGCAGCCAATGCAGTTGGCTTGCTGAAAATCCACGATGCCGTTGGAATACTGCACGATCGCGCCGTCTGCCGGGCACGCCGCCAGGCACCCTGGGTCGGCGCAATGCATGCACTGGTTCTTCCGCATCAGCCACATCAACGAGCCGTCTTCCTGCTCGTGCTCGTTGAAAAGAATCAGATTCCAATAATTCCATCGCGTTTCCGGCATCGTCTGGTACGTGTTGTCGAACGTCGTTTCGCTGAACGGTAGATCGTTCCATTCCATGCAAGCGACTTCGCAAGCCTTGCACCCGATGCACGTGGTCGTATCGATGAGCTTGCAGACCGTGAATTCGCGCTGGGCGTCATCGCCGGGAACGCTCCCCGCATGTCCGGATATCTTTTGAACGCGTAATGTGGCTTGGCTCATGCGCGTCCCCTAGGCCTTCGTCACTTTCACAAGGAAGCCCTTGAACTCCGGCGTGTGTGCGTTCGGATCGGTAACCGTCGACGTCAGACTGTTGACCAGCATTCGCGATGTTTTGCCTTCATCCTCCGCGATTCCGCGGTATCCCCAATGGAAGGGAATCCCGATCTGATACGTCTTCTTCCCATCGATCATCATCGGCTTGATGCGCTTGGTGACCATCGCTTTGGCGACATACTCCCCGCGCGCACTCGTAATCTTCACTTTCTCTCCGCCGTGGATGCCCATTTCGTCTGCCATCTCCGCGGCCATCTCGACAAACGGCTCCGGCACAAGCTGCACGTTCATCGGATTGTTCTTCGTCCAGTAGTGATAATGCTCCGTGAGCCGGAACGTCGTGCACACGACGTCAAAATCTTTCACCGTTCCGTACTTATCGTCTGCGCTCTTCAAGCCCGAAGCCACCGGGTTGTTCGTTCGCTCCGGATGAAACAGATTTTTTATCGGGCTCTCGAACGGCTCGTAATATTCCGGGAATGGTCCATCCGCAAACGCTCCGAGCGGCGCAAATACCCTCCCCACGCCTTCTGGATTCATGATGAACGGTCCCATGTGGTCCTTGGGATGCGAATCCACCTTGAAGTCTGGCACGTCGTTCCCGACCCATTTCTGCGTCCCCTCGTTCCACCACACTTGCTTCCGCGAAGCATCCCACGGTTTTCCGTCCACGTCGCATGATGCCCGGTTATAGAGCACACGCCGGTTCGCCGGCCACGACCAGCCCCATCCCGGATGCACTCCCATATTGGAAGGATCGGACGGATCGCGCCGCGCCGTCTGATTTCCCGCTTCCGTAAATGACCCCGAATAAATCCAGTTCCCGCACGCCGTTGTCCCGTCATCCTTCAACCATGCAAACCCCGGCAGTTGCTGTCCCGCCTTGATCTGTACCTTCGTAACTGGATCTTCCAAATCCGACAACGCCTTGCCATTCAACTCTTTCAACACTTCGGCCAGCGGCGGATTCATTGGATCCGAGTACCCCCACGTCAGCTTCAAGATGGGATCGGGAAATTTTCCGCCATCTTTCTTGTACAGCTCTCGTATCCGCAAAAAGATCTGCGCAACAATGGCTTGATCCAACCGGCAATCTCCCGGCGTCGGCACCGCCGCGTTCTTCCAGACCAGCCACCGCGCCGAGTTCGTGAACGACCCGTCCTTCTCCGCGAAGCCTGCACAAGGCAAGCGGTACACCGTCGTCTGAATCTGCTTCATCTCGTCCTGAGAGATGCCTGGCGATTTCCAGAATTCGCTGGTCTCGTCCGGATAAATCTCCCCTACCACCAGGAACTCCGCCTTCTTCAGCGCATCAATGTTTTTCTTCGAATCCGGCCCGATGGCCACCCCGTTCATTCCAAAGGCAAGCAGGCCTTTGATCAGGCCGTTGTACATGTTGTTCCACAAATTTACCCAGGAATAGTCGCGGTCCACCTTCGGCAAATAGTCATACGCCCATCCATTCTGTTTGGTAGCCGCGTCGCCATACATCGCCTTCATGAAGCTGACCGTAAACTTCGGCGTGTTACCCCAGTAGTTGAACGACTCCCACGCAGCGGGTTTCGAAGAGGTGGGCGTCGCGCGCTTCATCCACGCATCAAAGGATGCGTCCGCGGGTGTCGGCACTTTCAAATACCCCGGCAACGTTTCAAACAGCCCGGCCATATCCGTCGCGCCCTGAATGTTCGAATGTCCTCGCAGCGCGTTTACTCCTCCGCCCGCTCGGCCCACATTCCCCAGCAAAAGCTGCAGCATCGCCGCCGTTCGAATGATCTGCGTCCCAAAACTGTGGTGCGTCCATCCCACAGCATAAATTATGGTCCCGGCCTTCTTCATGTCCCCGTCTTTGCGAACAGACGTGAACATATCCGCGGCTTTGACGAATTGCTCTTTGGGAATCCCGGTAATCCGCTCCACCATCTCCGGCGTGTATCGCGAATAGTGCTTCTTCAAAAGTTGAAACACGCAGTTCGGATTCTGCAATGTCAGGTCGTACTCGACCTTTTCCGGCAGTGGCGGCAAGGGAACTGGCGCTGGCGGCTGCCCAGCAACCGCGGCTGGAGCCGGCACGGGCTTTCCCCCGGCATAATTCCAGCTGGCGCGGTTATAACTATGTTTCTCCGCATCAAATCCCGAGAAAACTCCATCCGTGTCCGCGGGCAGCTTGAAATTCCCATCCACCACGAACGCCGCATTCGTCCAGTTGATAATGTAATCTTTCGCAATCCGGTTGTTCTGAATAGCGTAGTTAATCACTCCGCCGAGGAAAGCTATATCCGTTCCCGCGCGAATCTGGCAGAAAAGATCCGCCACCGCAGACGTCCGCGTAAACCGGGGATCCACGGAGATCATCTTCGCGCTCCGGTTCCGCTTTGCTTCAAGTGCCCACTTGAAACCACAAGGATGGTTCTCGGCTGGATTCCCCCCCATGATCAGCATCATGTCGGTGTTCTTCATATCCACCCAGCCGTTCGTCATTGCGCCCCGGCCAAACGTTGGTCCCAAACTTGAGACCGTCGGGCCGTGTCAAACCCTGGCCTGATTTTCTATATGCACGACCCCCAGGGCGCGCATCGTCTTTACAACCAGAAAATTAAACTCATTCGTATCCGTGCAACCGCCATTCCACGCTATCGTCTCCAGCCGGTTGACCGTGTTTCCCTTTGCATCCTTCTCGATAAACGTCTCGTCTCTCGTCTTCTTCACCCTCTGCGCAATCTCATTCAGCGCATCGTTCCACGATATGTCTTCCCACTCCGTCCCGCCCGGCCTCCGCACTTGCGGCTTCAACAGTCTCCGGTCGTTCAAAATATCTTGCTGCAGCGACGCGCCTTTCGGGCACAGCGTCCCACGGTTCGTCGGATGGTCCGGGTCGCCCTCCACGTGCACCACTTGCGCCGTCACGTTCTTCGCCCGGTCCCCGATCGTGTAAATGATCGTCCCGCAACCCACCGCGCAGTAAGGACATATGGACCGCGTCTCATTCGCTCGGGCTATTTTTAGGACTCGGAGTTGCGCGTAGGCGGGTTGTAAATCGAACCCAAATACAGCCGCGGCCGCTCCGCCTATGGTAGTGAACTTCAGAAAGTCTCTGCGGGTAGCCTGCATGGTACCCCCTGGGATAGAGACGAGCAGACAGCGCTTTGCACCAACTAGATACTGCCATTCCGCATCGAAGTCAAGTCTTGGACGCTCCCGCCAG
>CAVVMU010000018.1:0-173522 GCA_963749435.1 uncultured Acidobacteriota bacterium
GCAGGTAGGTGACTGATGACCGCCTCCCGTTCGGACGCGCTGGTGGTCTTCGGCGTGACAGGCGATCTTGCCCACAAGATGATCTTCCCGGCACTGTATGAGATGGCGAAACGAGACGCCCTCAATGTCCCGGTAATCGGCGTTGCCTTCCCAAAGTGGAGTCTGGCGCGTCTTCACAACCGCGTGTCGGACGGCATAAAGCAATCGTGTGGGATCCATGACAAGCGTGCCCTCCATCATCTTCTGTCTCTTTTCACCTACGTGAGCGGGGATTATGAAGACCCGGCCACATTCACGGCTCTAAAAAAGGAATTGGGCAGCGCTCGACATCCAGCGCACTATTTGGCCATCCCGCCCTCGCTTTTCGAGACCGTAATCAAAGGGCTTGGTGCCGCGAAATTGGCCGAGCATGCACGCGTCATTGTCGAGAAACCGTTCGGACGCGATCTGGCCTCCGCGCGGGAGCTCAACCACGTCGCCCGTACGGTGTTCTCGGAAGATTCGATCTTCCGCATCGATCACTTCCTTGGAAAAGAGGCGATCATGAATATCCTCTATTTCCGCTTCGCTAATTCGTTCCTGGAGCCGATCTGGAATCGCAACTACGTGGCCAGCGTCCAGATAACCCTTTCCGAAGATTTTGGCGTGAAAGGACGCGGAGCGTTTTACGAAACCGCCGGTTGTCTGCGCGACGTTATCGAGAACCACCTCTTCCAGATCGTCGCGCTGCTCGCCATGGAGCCGCCGGCCGGTAGGGACTTTGGCGCCGTCCACAATGAGAAAACGAAAGTTTTTCGAGCCATGCGTCCTCTAAAATCCAACGATTTGGTGCGCGGTCAGTACGCTGGCTACAGGAAGGAGCCAAACGTCGCGAAGAACTCCGACGTCGAAACTTTTTGCGCCCTGCGGCTCTTCATCGACTCGTGGCGCTGGCAGGGAGTGCCGTGGTACTTGCGCTCCGGCAAATACCTAGCCGACACCGCGACCGAGGTCCTTGTTGAGCTGAAGCCGCCCCCCCCAGAGGCTCTTTGCCGACTCAGCGCCAACGACCGGCCCGGCAAACTACTTGCGCTTCCGCCTCTCCCCCAACTCGGCCATCGCCCTCGCTGCTCGCGTCAAGCTGCCAGGCAAGGAATTCGTCGGCGACCAGCGAGAACTCTACTTGGGCGAAGAACAGCCAGGAGAAGAAACACCCTACGAGCGGCTTTTGGGCGACGCCATGATCGGCGATGGAGCGCTCTTCACCCGTGAGGATGCGGTTGAGGCTGCCTGGGCGGTGGTCGATCCAGTCCTTAGCAATCATCATCGGGTTCGCCCCTACAAGCGCCGCCGCTGGGGCCCGACAGAAGCTGACCATATCATTGCTGGTCACGGCGGCTGGCACAATCCCAAACCGATCGCAAACAAAGCAATGGAAGCGACAAAATGAAGGCTGCGAGCGAAGACGAGATGATGATCGAGCAAGAAGATTGGTCCTTGCTCGAAGAGGGCTGGATTCACCGGGATCTGAACCGCTACCGTGCTTGTGAGAGCGCGATATGAAACCAACACATAACAATCCAGCCTTCGGATGGCCTGGCATTGAGCCGAGATGGACCCACGGAGATAAAGACGGGGTGGGAACCGCTTACGCGGCATCTAGCCGAATCTGGTTCACCTTATGGAACGGTGTCATCACGGAAGTCTATTATCCGACCGTGGATCACCCACAGATCCGAGACCTTCAGTATCTCGTCACGGATGGGAAGACTTTCTTCCATGAAGAAAAACGCCATCTCAAATCAACATGTGAGCGTCTTTCCGATCACGCCTTGGGTTACCGTATTACGAATGTCGATCCCAGCGGCCGATACGCCATCGTCAAGGAAATAATCACAGACCCGCACTCTGGCTGTATTCTTCAGCACACCAAGCTGACTGGCGATGAAGCGTTTATCTCAAAATTGCACCTCTATACGCTGTGCGCGCCACATCTCCAGGTAGGCGGATTGAGTAACAACGGTCACGTAATCGAGGTTGGGGGCCGGAAAATCCTGATGGCGCAGAAGAAAGGGGTATGGCTCGCGCTCGGCGGCACGGTCAACTTTTCTCGTACATCGTGTGGCTACGTTGGCCGAAGTGACGGCTGGACCGATCTCGCAGGCAACTTTCAAATGGACTGGGAGTTCGATTGTGCCTCAGACGGTAACATTGCGCTGACGGGAGAACTGGGCCTGGACGGTCAACGCGAGTTCACCATGGGTCTTGCATTTGGTAACACACAGCACCGCGCCGTCACAACACTGTTTCAGGCGCTGGGCGTACCTTTCAAGGAGCATCACAAGCGTTATACGGAGCAATGGGAGCGCGCTAGCGCCCGAGTCCTTCCGCTGGAAAAGATCTCCATGGACGAAGGGAACTTATATCACAGCAGCCTTAGTTTGCTTCGCGCTCACGAAGACAAGTCGTATCCAGGAGCGTTTATCGCATCCCTGTCGATTCCTTGGGGAGAAGCAAAGGGTGACTCGGACCACGGCGGGTACCACCTGGTCTGGACGCGCGACATGGTCAATAGCGCTTCGGCCATGCTTGCTGCCGGCGACTGTGTTACACCTTTGCGGGCGCTCATTTACCTGGCAGTCGCGCAACTGGAGGACGGGGGCTTTCCCCAGAATTTTTGGCTAGATGGAGGAGCCTACTGGCGGGGAATCCAACTCGACGAAGTCGCATTTCCAATACTTCTCGCCTGGCAACTCAAGCGGCACAACGCTCTCCAGGATTTTGACCCTTACCCGATGATTGCGCACGCGGCTGCTTACTTGGTCCGCCATGGACCGGTTACTCAGCAGGAGCGCTGGGAGGAAGCGAGTGGTTATTCTCCCTCCACACTTGCCTCGAACATCGCTGCTCTGATCTGTGCTGCGTGCTTTTTCCGCGAGAGGCGCAATGAGAGCACCGCGAAATTTCTGGAGGAATATGCCGACTTTCTGAACTCTCACGTCGAATCCTGGACGGTCACAACACAGGGTTCGCTTGTTCCCGGGATCAACCGACACTACATACGCATTCTTCCGGAGAGTGTTGGCAATCCCCAGCCAGAGGAAGATCCCAACCGTGGCTTCCTTAACATTGCGAACCGCCCGCCGGATGTTCAAAGCAAGTTCCCGGCCAAGGACATTATCGATGCAGGGTTTCTCGCACTCGTGCGTTACGGAATTCGAAAACCCGATAATTCGTTGATCCTGGATTCGCTGCGCGTTGTTGACGCCGTGCTCAAGGTGGAAACTCCTTTCGGACCCTGCTGGCATCGCTACAACAACGATGGGTATGGACAGAGAGAAGACGGCGGACCTTTCGTTGGGTGGGGGAAGGGACGGGCTTGGCCACTCTTGGCGGGCGAGCGTGGGCACTACGAAATAGCTGCGGGCCACGATACAAAGTTATTCATTCGGGCCATGGAAGGTTTTTGTTCAGCCACAGGCCTCTTGCCTGAGCAGGTCTGGGACGAACCGGACCGGCCCGACGTCTTTATGCTCTCGGGACGGCCCACAGGTTCAGCGATGCCACTTATGTGGGCACACGCCGAGTACATCAAGCTCTTGAGGTCCGTCGCTGACGGCCGGGTTTTCGATCTGATTCCAGAAGTCGCGGAGCGTTATCTCTCGGGACGGATCATTCATTATCGTTTCGAGGTGTGGAAGTTCAATCGACAAGTACGTCGCATTAGAAAAGACCATACACTTCGCGTCCAGGTTGACGCGCCGTTTCGCCTCCGCTTGACGAAAGACGAATGGCACACAGTTGAAGATATTCCCTCATCGGGAACGGCACTCGGAATTGAATTTGTGGACATCCCGATTCCCCCGGAGCAGCGCGCGCCGATTCGATTCACTTTCTTTTGGACGAGCAAGGGATCTTGGGAAGGCCGTGATTATCTGGTGGAGGTCGAATCATAGAGGCAACAGGCATAACTACCTAGTTCTTGGCGACACTCAGAAGAGCTCTTCTCAATGGTTCTAACGCGGGCATCGACTATGACAAGCTCGCCACAGATCTCCATCGGGAGGCCGCCGAGTCATTTGTGAAAGACTGGAACGAGATGCTTGTCTGGATTGTAGCGAAGAGCGCCTCATTCAAAGCTGTCAGGTAGGTTCCGGCCTCTGTCCAGGAGGCCGTTGCCGGAACATTTTGCAAATAGAGGGTGCGATGTCCGATGGGTCTCCGGTTGCCAGCCAAAGACCGGATTGGTTGGACGACAAAACTAAATCTGTCATGGACCGTGCCATCGCGCGTGAGCAAGCGCTTTCGCGCATGCTAATGACTTATATCGTCACGGGGCTGGTGTTCATGCTGCTCCCCGGAACATTTCTCGGTGTGTGGAATCTCATCAAAATCAGTGATCGGGAGGCAGCCGAATCCATCGCTCCTGCTTGGATTCAGGCGCATGGCCATGCGCAATTGTTCGGCTGGGTGGGTACTTTTATTCTTGGGATTGGCTTCTATTCAATCCCGAAATTGCGCAAGCTGAAGGCGTTTGCGCTCTGGGAAGGGTGGCTATGTTGGGCACTTTGGGTCGTCGGAGTGACCACCCGGTGGCTTTCGGATATTTATCCCTGGCACTGGCGCATTCTGATGCCAATGTCAGCGATACTTGAAGTACTCGCGTTCTTGATTTTCTTTCAGGCCGTTGCGAGTCACCGGCCGTCAAACGGCGTGCCGAAGCCGTGGGAATCTTGCATCTTCGTCGTGATTGCCGCAACTCTGGGTTTGCTAGCTTCGCTCGCACTCAATCTCGGAGCCTCCATTCAACTGGCGCTCTATGGGAGTTCACCGGCATTCCCGCATGAGTTCGACCAGCGTTATTTGATTGTTTCCGCCTGGGGCTTTCTCGTTCCCATGGTGTGGGGGTTCAGCTCGCGTTGGCTCCCGGTCTTCATGGGGCTGCGACCCCTGCGAGGTTCTTTGCTCCTGGTAGCCGCTGGTTTGAACACGGCAGGTGTAGTGGTCGGATTCCTCGAACGCTTTACGGCTGCTAGCGTTCTGTTGCTGGGAGGAGCAGCAATCGCAATCGTTGCAATCCGCTTCTTCGAGCCTGCTGCGAAGGCGGCGAAGACGATCAATGTTCACGGAAGCTTTCCCATATTCATCCGGATTGCCTATGGATGGCTACTGATAGCCGCGACACTCGGTATATGGGCGTCGCGCGCTGGGGAGGCACCAGGAATCTGGGGAGCATCGCGACATGCGCTCACCGTTGGATTTATCGCGGCGATGGTTTTTTCCGTCGGGCAGAGAATTCTGCCGTCGTTTTGTGGGATGCGTGTGTTGTGGAGTCCGAGGCTGATGCTAGTGATGCTGGTGCTGTTGATGACTGGCTGCACGCTCCGCGTAACGTCTGAAATCCTCGCCTATCAGAATTATGCAGCCTGGGCATGGAACGTTCTGCCTGTTTCTGCGCTGATCGAACTGGCGGCGGTTACGTTGTTCGCCATCAATCTGTTTGTCACCTTTCTCCGACCACCCGTTGTCGTCACCACTCCGCTTAGCATGACCACCGAGTAGCGACGGACAAAAATTTCACTTTTGCACGGAATGCATCCGCTATCACGTGAAGTCCCTTCTCTTACCGATTTTGGTCGGCCACTTTCACGTCCGAGTCTTCACTAGCCTTAGTGCTTTGCCCTTATGAATAGCTACGTGGTCAGTTTTGTCACTCTTGATGAGGTATTGAGGTTCTTCTTTCGATGCATGGTGCACATAGCCCTTGATTCGTATGTCTGAAACAACCTTCTTAAAAATCACGCCTCTGACTTTGCCGGCTTCTGAGTTCCATTCAACGTGGTCGCCACGCTTAAAGGTCTTGGACATCGGACTCGCCTCGATTCACGATCATTCGCACTTGGAGATTTAGGGTCGAATCGCTCATTTTGCTATACCTGCCACGCCAATTTTCCCTGCGATGCGATAATGACGAGTAGTTCGTCCATCATTGGAATTTGCGTATCTCCGTGCATCTTAGGTTGCGAGAAATACCAAGTCAACGAGTTCGGAGGCGACAGTCTACGTCTCTAACCTGCATTATTCGTGAAGAGTGATTCGGCGATGATTGTTTTGAACGTGCGACAATCCGCGAGGAATGGCAGAGATAAGTTGAACTGCAAGACTGATTCTAAAGTTGTTAGTGGAGTTCAAGTTGAGGTTTTGAAGCGAAACGAGACACCCCAACCAGAAGGTTGACGTGTAAGAAGTTCCTGTCGTGGAGAACCTGGATTATCCGCTTTGCGCGCCCAAGCTTAAGGCGAGACGATGGAAGCTTTCACGATAGGGGAACGCTTGAGGCAAGTGCAGCACGATGCGACGCACCGTGACGATAACTTGCGCTCCGAGTTTTAGAAAATGCTCTCGTAAGGTCGCGACTTGCGCCCGGGCGTGGCGGGTCCCGGCCAGGCGAAGGCGCATCTCCTGCATCAGCGCATATGCCGCCGCTGTCAGCAGCACGCGGAACGTGTTCGCCAAAAAGTTCGAGCAACTGGTCCGGCCGATCTGCATGCCGTCGTGCAATTCTTTAATCCGGTTTTCGACATCGCCCCGCTGACAGTAGGTCTTCTCGTAAATCCACTGCGGACTCTGTTTTAGGTTGGTGACTACGAAGCGCGGGTTGTCCTTCGGTTCCTTGTTCGTGGCGCGCACCACCTCGGCTTTGTAGATGACCCGGCGTTTCCACGGCCAAGTCTTTTTGGTAGCGTACTGGCACTCGCCATAGACGTGTTCGGTTTGGCCGGAGAGCTCCGACGCACGACGAGCCAATTTCATTGCCGATTTCACTTTACGCTTCAACACCGCATTGGCGGCCAGGTTCACGAGGTATTCCACTTTCGGTTCGCAATCCAGAAAATCCAAAACTTCCGGGGATGCGAAGCCGCCGTCGAGTCGCACCCGGAGTTTCGCCTTGGGAAAGGCGTTACCTACTCGTTCGATCAGACGGCGCAGAATCCCCAGCGCACCCAGCGACCCAGTCGCATTGCCCCGCCGCAACACCGCCGCCACCAAGTACTGCTCGGCCTCCTCATTAAAGGTGAGAAAACAAACCATTGGCAAGTAACAGTAGCTATCGTAATGGCGATTGAAAAAGGTGAACTGTTGCTGGCCGTGCGTGGGGTCGTCGGTGGGATCCATATCGATGGTGATCCGCCGGGCGCGACCATGTAGACGCTGGCGATGGCGTTCAATGACGCGGTCCGCAAGAGATTCTGTCATGCGCAACAGTTCCTTGCGATTCGGAGTATTTTCAAAACGCGACAGCGTAGGTTGCGAAGCCAGGTCCTCGCCGGCGACAGGATCCCGACCGACCAGCAGCTTGTGGATCGGATCCCCAGCCAGCCGTGCCGCATCGTTGGCGTCTTCATATCCCAATGCGATGGCCATGACTCGCTGCGTAATCAACTCACGCAACTCATGCTCCACCTTACCTGGTTGCCGGTCATCTCTCAGACAAGCCGCCAATGCTGAAGTCAGGCCTAACCGTCGCTCGGCAGCCTTCAGCAGAATCGCTCCGCCATCGGAACTGCCCTGTCGTTGATCAAATTTCGCGACCACCGGTCGATCAAAAATATCTGGAAAAAGGAGACAGTCTGTTGTGGTATGTTCGGACAAGCGAAGGCCTCACTTTTGGTCTCAAATCTGCTTAGACAACGGATTTGTACCATAGCGAGGCCTTTCGTGCTTATGAAATCATGAATTTTCCAGGCTAAGAGTTGTGTCTTCTTCAATAAAGCGCCGGACGGGAGCCTGAGGCTCTTTGCCAATAGCACACTTTGGGTGCAGGATTGGGTGCAACTAAAGAGAGAAGAATGGCTCCGAGTCTTAGCACTTAGATTTTTGATCACCTCGGCTGTTAACCGAAGGGTTGCTAGTTCGAATCTAGCCCGGGGAGCCATTCTTCCTCCTGAATCAAAATCACTTACCCAACATGTGCCAACAACTGTATGTGGGTGCAACAGGGTGCAACTTCGGGCTCTGGCGTGCGAGCCTCTTATCCAACGTTTTTGTAGCCAATAGAAAGCAGGGCACTTAAATCTTGGCTCCGTGCTTGTCAGTCGAAAGGTTCCACTCCAAATTTTCCGCATTGAAACTAAGGTCCCGTTTTTCAGCTATTTGAAACTGCGGAGAGCATTCGGTTGACCGCCGAAGGGTTGTCATGTCGATTGAGGGTCCTGGGAAGCCAGTGGAAGGAATCAATTGATATGGTACGCGATCTCCCAGAACCCCGTTTCGGGCCAACTTCCGAGTTGCCGATTATCACTTGGAACCGGAGTCCGTTTGCCGGCGCAAGCGCGTGGCATTTTCAATTTGGAAACGTGCCGTGTGGCAGGCCTAAGTTAAAGCGCAGCCGGTCATACTCGATCATCGGTTTGAAGAACTCTGGTTCTTGCAGAGGCCAAACGGCCGCGGGCTCGGCGCTGGACCCGGAGTGCGCCAGGATGCCGTTGACCGCTCGTCGAGCCGCCTCGTTCGCGGCCTCCATGCAGGCTATGTCCGTATAGGTCCTCACGTAGTCGGAAGCAAGAAACAGGTTTGGTATCTCAGTTGTCGCCTCGGGTCGATACTGCCACGTCCCGGCTTTATTGATCATGAGTGGCTCGGCGTTTGTCACCGCTGAGGGGTTCGGAAACTGAATGTCGGGATCGAGAAACCAAGAGAGCAGGCTTTCGTCTTGGATTATCTGCGCGCCTGCTACGTTCAGATGAGCTTTCAACTCTGCCCAGACTTCGTTTTTTATTTCGTCCGCCGTGCATTGTGTCGCCGACTTGCCCACCAGAATGCCGACAGCATCCCAGTCTGAGATGTCGACGGAAAGGAGGCCGGCCACTCGCCCGTCGCCATAGTTTGCGAGATTCGCCTGTTGCCAGAATTGCTTTTGCGAAATAGAGGTTAGTGCCCACGGCGAATCTGCGTAAAGAGTGTGTCCATGGTCCAACGGAACATCTTTGGCGAGATAGAATTGAATGCCATTCATCCACCGGGTCGGAAGCTGATTCAAGCCAGCCAGGGACGGCGCTAGCTGTTTCAGGTTGTCCGTCATGAGCCAAGCCATGATCTCGACCGGCATAGCTGCCACGTAGTAATCCGCAGTTACTTGCTGCGATTGGCCATTGCGTTCGACGATGACGGACGTAACCCCAGATGACCCAGCATGAATCTGTTGCACCGTCACGCCCGCATTCAGCGTCACACCGCGTTGCCTTAAGTAACTCAACCATGGGTTCAGCCAAACTTCGTTCGTAGGACCAGCAAGCAGGCGATCGAACCCGCCCGCCGTCAGAAGACCGAAGAGCAGCTGCAACAGCATATAACCCACGGTTCTCGTGCTGCCGTCCTCTGCGCGCATGGCCACCAGCGATCGCGTAAGCCCCTCAGCCAGTAGAGTCTGATATTCCTTCGATCGCGTCTCGGCGCCGACAAAAGTCCACCACGGGATCTGCTCATATTCTGCTAGCCGCCGTTCCGGGCAACTCGTTAGCAGGACAAGGAGCCGATCGACAAAAAACAAAACCTCGTTATCTGGAACCCCGATACCGGTGAACATGGTATGAAGAGCAACGGCCCAGTCTTGCGGGTCCTGGGGAATCCGCGCGGTCAGAACCAGCGGAACTTTGCCCGCCCTGACCACTTCGATCCGGGTTGCGTTTATCAGATTCTGGAAGACACTCACATTGCCCAGAAATGGGATCCGCTCCATGGTGTCTGGTAGATGTTTGTAAAATCGCGGGAAAAACCGAAATCCGTGCTCGCCTGGGAGATCCTTGCGACCTCCGGTTCCGGTGTTTGGCACAGAGAGGCTTCGTGCTTTACCTCCAAACATGTCCTTCTTTTCATATACGGTGACGTCATAACCGCGCTCCGCCAGTTCATGCGCAGCGCTCAGCCCCGCGACTCCACCACCAAGGACCGCAACACTTTTGGGCATGGTGATCAAGTACCTCCTGCAAATTAGAGCAAACCTACTGGCCGAGCATCCATATCAATTATTCGCTTACGACCAATACATCATGTCAAGCTCCGTTGGTGCTGGCCACCGGTCCTGGCGGACGATGAAGCACTTGGCTTTCAGTTATGTGAAACGTTCGGGAAATGTGATGTTAGTAGCTTCTCTTATGCTCTGATGAAATCTCCTGACCCCCAAAAGTCTCGTGCGGGGAGATGCAGGCGCTTTGAGTGCGGCTTACGTTTCAATCTCCCCAACAGCGTCTCCGGGTAGTTTCCGAGTGGACAACCGTCCCAGAACCTCATCTTTACACTTCCCATGACCCGTTTGCGCAGGTATCGTAGACCGATTCGCGCTCTTCTCGGAAGGAGGATGGGATGCGTTTTCAAAGACGCCAACTGCTTCGAACTCTGTCATTTGCTTTCGGGTCGAGCCTCATGTTGGGACGAAACCAACTCAGCATAGCCGCGCAGACACCCACGCAGCCAAGGGTCTCCCCTTCCCCTGCAGGGGCGGCTGTTCGCGATGGGATCGCTGGAGGAACGGAAATTGAAAAAGTGACGGGAATCGGAGGATTCTTCTTCCGAGCCAAAGATCCGAAAGCGCTGGGGCGTTGGTACCAGCAACACCTGGGAGTCTCGCTCATACCAACGAGCTCCGAGGAATCCCCTTGGCAGCAAGAGGCCGGACCCACCGCTTTCGCTCCATTCAAGGAGACGAGCGGCTATTTCGGGGATACCACCAAGGTCTGGATGCTAAACTTTCGAGTCCGGGATCTCGACAAAATGGCGGCCCAGCTACAAGCCGCAGGAATCGAGGTCAAGATTGACCCGGAGTCTTATCCCAACGGCCGGTTCGCCCGCCTGCATGACCCTGAGGGAAATCCGATCGAATTGTGGCAACCTGCAAAGCCAGCCGCTCCACGCTAGTTTGCTAAACAGTTCAGGACTGTTTCTGGATTTCTCCTGGGTTACGGACAAGTCGGAAGTAATCCCGAGCCAGAAGTCCCGTTGGGAGAAATCAGGTTTCATCGAACGTCGCTCAGGTTCTCGCTTCCTCGAACCCCGTTTCTGGACCGCGAGGGCCGCATGTCTGCTTATCTGGCCGTTCACCACGGTTTCAAGCTGCGGCTCAGACGCCTTGCCATGACGCTCCTTTTCTCTTAGACAGGAATCCCTTTTCAATTCTCCTCCTGCATCTTACGGTGCACCACGTCGAGATCAATCAGCAAGTCCGCCATCGACTGGTAGCGTTCGGAGGGATCCTTTTTCAATGTCCGCCGTATAACGTTTTCCAGCTCGACGGGAAGATCGGGACGGAGGTCGCGGAGACCCTCGGGCTCTTGACTCACAATGGCAAAGATCATGGCGCCGGTGTTGTCTCCTTGGAACGCCTTGGTGTAGGTGAGGACTTCGTAGATCGTTGCTCCGACACCCCAGATGTCCGCCCGCCCATCAACCTTGTTACCGCGGATAGATTCCGGCGGCATGTACCCCATCGTGCCGAGCAAGAAGGTGCCCGAGGATGTGGGAGCATCGTCGGGGAGGCGGGCGTTACTAAAGTGTGTCAACTTCACCGTGCCTTCTGCCGTGACGAAGATGCTGCCGGGCCTGATATCGCGGTGGACTATGCCGCGTTTGTGCGCGTACTCCAGCGCACGGCACACCTGCATGATGTACTTCAGCTTGATGGAGGCGGGAAGCGGATTCTTCCCGCCCTCCTCTCTGGCTACGATTTGTGCCAGGTCGCTTCCCTCTAACAGTTCGTAGGCGATATAGGGAGTCCTGCTGTCTTTCCCCACCTCGTAAACGGTAATGATGTTCGGATGCTGCACCATACTGGCGGCTCGTCCTTCACGGTAGAACCGGTCAAGAAAATCCGGGTTCTCCGCCAAAATCGAGCCGACCGCCTTAATAGCGACAGCGCGGCCGCTTGTCGAGTCGCGTCCCCGATACAGGATGCCCATGACGTCGCGACCCAATTCAGAGAGAATCTCGTACTTGCCGATATTCTTGGTCACGGCGTCGTCTCCGAAGTGCAGTCTACCGTGTTCATGCTCGAGGTGTCCGTTCTTTTGTAAGCCACCTACTTCGAGAAGTAGCCGACGGGATAACGGTGACGCCGTCCGTAGCGGGTTCCTCCGGTATTATGGCGCACTCGAAATCTATCGCGGGCCAGAAGTCCACTTGGGGGAAGTGACGGTCAATCAGCCCCTCAAAGAACCCGATTGCACTCCAATGGCCACCCATTCGGAAGTCATAGGCGTGGGTGCAGGTGTGGGTGCAACTAAAAAAGGAAAAATGGCTCCCAATTTCTCGTAAGCGACACCAGATAGGGCACTTAGATTTTTGATCCTCTCGGCTGTTAACCGAAGGGTTGCTAGTCTTCCGTCTCTAAAGTTTCTTTATATTTGTTGACCTTCCGGATGATCTTACTTGCGCTGGCGACCCACTGAAAGGGTTGTGGGTTTCGGTTGTAGCGCTGGATGTAATTTTGAATTGCCATGATCAGCTCACGAACGCTACGAAATGTACCTCGGCGAATTCGTTTCCTTGTGATTTCGGCGAACCAACGTTCGATTTGATTGAGCCACGAAGAACTGGTTGGCGTGAAATGGACGTGATAGCGAGGCCGCACCGCCAGCCACTTCTTCACCGCCGGGTGTTTGTGCGTTCCGTAGTTGTCGAGCACGAGGTGGATTTGCAGACCGGAATCGACCGACTCATCGATCCGCTTCAGGAACCGTAGGAACTCTTGATGCCGATGCCTCGGCTGACACGCAGCGATCACCGTCCCCTCCAAAACGTCCAGCGCGGCGAATAGGGTGGTTGTTCCGTGCCGCTCATAATCGTGCGTTTGTCGTGCTGGCAAGCCGGGCCGCAACGGGAGAATCAGTTGCGTGCGCTCCAGGGCCTGAATCTGGCTTTTCTCATCCACGCTGAGGACGATCGCCTTATCTGGTGGGTTCATATAGAGGCCCACAATGTCGCGCACCTTCCGAGCAAATGCCGGATCGTTGCTGAACTTGAAGGACTCCACTCGATGGGGCTGCAGTTTGTGCCTCTTCCAAATTCGCTGCACGGTAGCGGGGCTGACGTTCTGGCTTGCCGCCATGGCCCGAACGCTCCAATGCGTGGCATCCTTCGGCGTAGTTTTCATCGTCGCGTCCACGATGGCTTCTTCTTGTTCTGCGGAGATTTGCTTGGGGCGTCCGCTACGCGGCCGGTCCTCCAGCACCGCGGCTAGCCCGCCGCCGTCAAATCGCCTCCGCCATAGCAATACGGTTGGCAGAGAGGTCGACAGGTTACGTGCCAGAACGTGATTGGCAATTCCCTCGGCCGCCCCAAGTACAATGTCGACGCGGAGAACAATTCCTCGGGGAGTGCTGCGATGACGGCCAATCTCGAGTAACTGCTTGCGATCTGAGTCCGAGAGGGACAGTTTAGGTGCAGGTGCAAGAGGCATGATGCCAGCATGCACCACTGGCTGCCATTAGTAAAGACATTTACGATACGACAGACTAGTGTAGTGTCCCATAAATAGCTTGACAGAGTTTCAGCGCTTGGTATGATCTCTGTCATGCCGAACACAGGTCTGGCGATCGAGTTGCAACCGGCTGAGCGCACACAACTGGAACAATGGGAATCCGCACACGGAACGCCTCAACAGGTGGCGCTGCGCTGCCGGATTATCCTGAGAGCGGTGGCCGGTCAGCAGAATGTGGCCATCGCCGCGGGGCTCGGTGTGAGCCGACCCACCGTGCAGCTGTGGCGCAAGCGGGTACACGAGCAGGGCATCGGGGAGGTCTGGGAGATCGCTCCCGGTCGCGGGCGCAAAACGCAGTATGAGCAAGGCCAGCGAGACCGGATCATTAAAGCGACTTTGCAGAGCAAGCCCAAGGGTATGACCCATTGGAGTTGCCGGCTCATGGCGGAGGCCCAAGGGGTTAGCAAGAACACGGTGAACCGTTTATGGCAGCTGCACAATATCAAGCCGCACCTGAGCCGCACGTTTAAGCTGTCGCGGGATGCCAAATTCCTCGAGAAGCTGACCGATGTGGTGGGGTTGTATATGAACCCACCGGACAAGGCGCTGGTGCTGTGTGTGGATGAAAAAAGCCAGATTCAAGCGTTAGATCGGACGCAGCCGGGGCTGCCGCTGAAGAAAGGCCGGTGCGGCACGATGACGCACGACTACAAGCGCAACGGCACCACCACCCTGTTTGCGGCACTGCAGGTGTTGGATGGCAAGGTGATTGGTGAATGTCACGGCCGGCATCGGCATCAGGAGTGGCGGAAGTTTCTGAGCCGCTTAGACGCTGAGTTTCCCCCGGCGCTGAAGTTGCATCTAGTGATGGACAACTACGGCACGCACAAAGAGCCGCACGTGCAAGCGTGGCTGAAGAAGCATCCCCGCTTTGTATGCCACTTTGTGCCGACCGGTACAAGCTGGCTGAATTTGGTGGAGCGCTGGTTTCGAGAATTGACTGAGAAAGCGATTCGGCGTGGCAGTTTCGTGAGTGTGCCGGATCTAAAGCTAGCGATCGAGGCGTTTATGCAAGCTTGGAACCACAACCCCAAGCCGTTCCTCTGGAGCGCCACCGTCGAGGACATCATCAAAAAGATCGATCGCGCGCGGTTCAAGATGGAGCAGATCAAACCCGGATCCACCCAGCGCAGGGGGGAAAAGAATGGAGTTGATCTGTAAGGTTATATACGGGACATACCACTAGTTCGAATCTAGCCCGGGGAGCCAAATCTTTCTTTCTCAATCATTTGAATTTCTTAGAGACGCGAATTTCGGCCGATTAACATTCGCTTGTAATCCGAAGGTGTCTGCACCAACCTGATGCCAGTGTTAAAGGATTTGTTCAACGTCAGGGCGGAGGATTACGGCGAAAGCAGCGCTTTTTTTCTGAATCCAAAGTTTTCTCGGCAGAAGTGCAACCCCGCACTATTGAGTATTCTAAAGTTGTACCTTATAATGCTCAAATGCGGTACGTACCTAGAAACCTGGACAATGTCGTCCGGCAAGCCGCCAGACATTTCCCGGCGTTAGTCGTAACAGGACCGCGCCGCTCCGGAAAGACGACTCTCCTGCGCCAATTGTTTCCCAAGGCTCAGTACCTGCTCCTTGAAGATCCCGACATCCAAGGACGAATTCGCAATGACCCACGTACATTCCTCGAAGAGCTTCGCCCTCCTGTTCTATTTGACGAAATTCAGAATGCTCCCGAACTCCTAAGTTACGTGCGTACTCTTATCGATGCGGCGCCACGCCGGATGGGCCGGTGGCTATTCACTGGATCGCAGGAAGCGCCGTTAATGCAAGGCATCACGGAATCGATGGCTGGACGCGCTGCCATTCTGCAACTTCTGCCCTTCAGTATCGTCGAGAGTCCAAAAGCAAATATGCTTCACGGTGGTTTTCCAGAGGTTCTGGCTCGCCCAAAATCTCGAGCACTTTGGTTTGCTTCCTACCTTCAGACCTATCTGGAGCGAGACGTCCGTGCCATCACGAACGTACGAGACTTAGTTACTTTCCGCCGATTCCTTGCTTTACTCGCCAGCCGACACGGCCAAATCCTCAATAAAACCGATCTTGCCGCACCGCTTGGGGTTTCCGTGCCGACCATAAGCGAGTGGTTGCACGTTCTCGAAATCACCAGTCAGATCATCCTCGTTCCGCCGTACTTCGAGAATCTTGGAAAACGGCTCATCAAATCTCCGAAAATCTATTGGGGCGACCCTGGTTTTGCCTGCTATCTTTTGGGAATTGCTTCGGAGGCTGATCTTCAGCGTTCGCCGTTCTTGGGGCAGCTGTTTGAGGGTTTTGTCGCGGCCGAAATTCTCAAGAGCCAGGTAAATCGGGGGGCCAGAAAAGAGCTGTATTATTTTCGCGATCAGCAGGGCCTGGAAGTGGACTTTCTGATACCAAGGCCGAACGCCGAACTTTGGCTGATCGAATGTAAGGCTGGAAAGACGGTTCGGCCCGCGATGGCCGCTCCGCTTCTTGCCTTGCGCCGCACTTTGGAGAATCGGTCGACGCGTATGATTGTGGTGCACGGGAAGTCACGCTCGGCTCAGGTCACACGAGCAGTCGCCAGCGGAGTGGAAGCGCTAGATCTGCCGCGCTTCGTTTCAGAACTCATTCGCGACCACTAATCAGTATGGCAAGCGGTGGCCGAAAAATCTCCCGCTTTGCATTTCCACCGATTCGGATGCGGCAAATTTCTTACCGCAACACGTAGTTGACGACTCTGCCAAAAAGGTTAGGGGACCGGATGGTTAACCATCCGGCCCCCTGTCACCTTACCCTTGGAATCGCCCTAGTGGTCGCCACCGTGATCGCCATCGAAGTGGCGATCAAAGTCGAACAAGTCAAACAGGTCACCGATGGCCGGCATGTTGCGCGGCACGTAGGAGTCGTCATCCTGACGAGGATTAGCCAGGTTATCCCGGCTGCGGTCGCTCAGTTTGGTGTCGAGCATCCAGTTGCGTTCGACGAACTTAACAAACGAAGAATGCTCGGAATAAACGTGGCTGATATGGCCGCCTGTAGAGAAAGGCGAAACGGCGATCATCGGGATGCGCGGGCCTGTCCCGAAGAAATCGACCGGTTGGATAAAGCCAGAGTCGTAGAAGCCGCCGCCCTCGTCCACGGTAACGAAGATCGCCGTTTCGGCCCATTGCTTCGGGTTGCTTTGCGCAAGCTCGATGATGTTCCTGGCGAAGGCCTCGAAGAGCCCCCACTTCGACGAAGCGGGGTGCCCGTCCATCACGCCATCCGGTTTCACATAAGAAACCGCCGGGAGCGTGCCATTCACAAGATCGCTGAAGAGATCGGTCACATCCCGCATGTGGTCCGCCGTCATATTCGGATAGTTCGCCTCATACTCGAACGGGTTGCAGATATTGCAATAGAGCCCATCCAACGGGCCGCCCGTTCCGCTCGCATTGTAGGCTCCTCCATAATATTTCCAGGGGATATTGTGCGCGCTCAGCACGTCGCCGATGCTCTGCTGCATCGTCTGCGGAACGACGAGCCCGGACTGCGGCGTTCCCTTGGGCGCGAAGGCGGGGTTGACGTTAACGGCCTGCCAATACTCGCCAGGTCCGCATTTTGTCTCCACGGTATAGGGCAGCGCATTCAGATAATTGGTGACCGCAGCGATCCCTGGCTGCGTGACGTCGTTGCAATTGAACCATTGCGCCCGCTGTGTATAAAGGTTGAGCGTCCCTGCCACTGGATCGGGGTTATAAATGTTCTTCGCCGCGGGTGTTGCGGGGTTCCCTTTTCCGTCGCTGAAAAAGACCTGATCGGCAAAGCCCAGCGGCTGACTGTCCGGGCCGGTACCGCCCAGCACCGGTTGGTGATAGTTGTCGCTCAGGGTGTAGTTATCCGCCAGGGATTTGAAGAGAGGCGCATCGCCGTTCTGCATGTTGAAGAACTCCATGGTTTGCCCGCTGTCATGCGACGTGCCGCCGGGGGGCGTGGCGTAAGTGGTGTCGATCGCCGACTGGAGATCGTGCAAGCAGCCTGTCGGGTTGTCCTTCGATACGTGCTCCGCGTCGATGGCGCAATCCACTTGCTGGACCATTTGGAAATACTGATGGACCGTGTCCCCCGCGTAGGCGTCGAACGGCAAGTTCGGGCCGGTCAACTGGAAGGGACCTGGCGGGAGGCTCGTGGCGTTGGGAATCCGTGTATCCGGCCCCTCGGTGAAGGGCAGACCGGTGCCACCGGTTCCCATGAGGAATTGATCCTGCGGGGCCAAACCCGGATCCCCGCCCAGCGTCAGGAGTATAGCTGCCGGCGGGTTTTGCACGCCGTTCACATCCGGCGGCGGCAGCGTGGCATAAAGTTCCTTGTTCGCCAGATCCGCGCTGCTGAAGAATTTCCCTCCATTGGGGGCGGACACGATCTTATATTGATGCGCCTTGGCGAAATTCGGGCCAGGTGTACCGTCGGCATTGATGATGCCTTCGGACAAAAGATTCAACACCCGCTCATGCTTGTGTTTTGGAACGTACGTGGCGAAGATGTGATCGAAGCTGCGATTCTCGCCGACGATGATGATGACGTGCTTGATCGGGCTCGCGGTTTTGATCGAGTGGCTATCCTTGTCCCCATCGTGATCGTCATCTGCTCGGATTGGGGCGCTAAACCCGAAAGACGTTATGGCGAACATGAGTAAGAGCGCTGCCGCTTTCTCTCCCCATTTTCTTGTTTCAAATTGACGCATTGTTTCCTCCATGCTTGTTGCCGGCTGAGTTCGGCCTCGTGGAGGATTGACCAGACATTGTCAAACCGGCATTAACAGGGCGTCTCTATTTAGCGAAAGTTTTACGCAGCCGTACTGCTAAACGGCCTCTCGCTACTGCTTCTTCCATGACTTGGTCTTGCTTCGGTGCTGCGTTCGGGATACAAACGCGAAGTCTGCACGGGCAGAATCGGAGGAAGCGCTCATGGAAAAAGCACCAGGAAGATTTCAAGGAAAGGTTGCGCTTGTGACGGGCGGGAACTCCGGGATTGGGAGGGCGACGGCGATTGTCTTCGCACGCGAAGGCGCGAAAGTAGTGATCGCTGCGCGGAATGCGGAACGAGGCAATCGCGTAGTCGAAGAGATTCGCGGGGCAGGCGGGGATGCGGTATTTGTGGCCACGGACGTGGCGAAGCCTGCCGATGTGGAAAACATGGTTGCCAAAACAGTGGAACATTTCGGACGGCTCGACTGCGCCGTGAACAACGCGGCCGCATACGCTGGAGCATTTTCGCTGACCGCGGACTTTAGCGAGGAAGAGTTCGACCACACCATGGCGGTGGACTTGAAAGGCGTGTGGCTGGGAATGAAGTATGAGATCAAGCAGATGCTGAACCAGAATCCGGCCGGCGGTGCGATTGTAAATACGTCGTCGATCAATGGATTGGGAGGAGTTCCGATGGCTTCCCTCTATTCGGCGGCGAAGGCCGGCATTCTGGGGCTATCGAAGTCGGCGGCACTCGAGTATGGAACGCAGGGAATCAGAATCAATGTACTAGCAGCGGGCGCGTTCGAGACGCCGATGTTGAACAAGTCGTTTGACCGCGCCTCTGGCGGCGATCCAGAAGCCCGGGCGAAAGTGGTGGAGGGTTTCAAGGCGATGACTGCGGCAGGCAGAATCGGGAATCCCGAAGAAGCGGCCGAAGCCATCGTTTGGATGTGTTCCGACGCGGCATCCTATGTTACGGGCCACTCGATGATCGTTGACGGCGGGCTGACCTCCCGCTTCCGCTGAAGCGCGACCTGCCTGGGGGCGCGGCCGCGCGATGTTGCCGAACACCGCCGCGCCCCGCTAAATCCGCGAGTTTCGTATTCGTTCCTTTCTTCTTCATGGCGCGTGGTCGAATTGCCAAGCCACCGCCATAAAGAAACATTCGTTTCCCGGGCTAGCATCCAAATTAATCCAAATTAAGAATCGTTGACATTCAAAAATGGCGTATCTATACTCGCACAAAACAAGTACTTAACCGATTTAGCTCGCGGTGCACGGCTGTCGGCAATTGTTCGGGGGGAGGATTCACCAATGAACGTGTTCAAGATGTCCCTGCGCGCGCTGGGAATGCTGGTCTGTTTGGCCTTCGTTTTGTCTTCCGCACATGGGCAATACCGCGCTTCCATTCAAGGCGTAGTAACGGACCCGCAAGGCGCCGCCGTGCCTGACGCCTCCGTCACTCTGAAGAATCTGGACACAAACCAGATTCTGACCGCCACGACCGACGGGAACGGAATTTACAACTTCAACGCCCTTCCTCCCAACAGGTATTCCATCACCGCCGAGAAGGCGGGCTTCAAGAAGAAGGTGCTCGAGAATGTAAGCATGATCCCGGAACAAGCAAACGCCCTGAATATCCAGCTAGAGATTGGGGAGGTCACGCAAAGCGTCACCGTGAGTGGCGATTCGACCCCACTCATCGACACGGAGACCGCCTCCATAAACGGGGTCGTTACTTCGAACCAAATTCAACACCTGCCGTCCTTTGGGCGTGACGTGCTGAAACTCGCGCAGTTGGCTCCTGGATCCTTCAGTGATGGTTCCCAGGCGAGTGGCAGTGACAACTATAATATCCCCGGCACGCAAACTGGTGGAGGGCAGTCCGGTGGATCGGATGGCATCTTCAAGACCGAAAATGGTGCGCAGATCGTTGCTAGTGGCCAACAGACTGAGAATAACGGCATTTCCATCGACGGTATCAGCACCACCAGCGCCGTCTGGGGCGGCGCAACTATTATCACACCGTCTGAAGATTCCGTGGATAGCGTAAAAGTCGTCTCCAATAGCTATGATGCCGAGGACGGACGCTTCAGCGGTGCCCAGATTCAGATCACCTCTAAGAGCGGCACGAGCGACTTCCACGGCAGCCTCTTCTTTACGAACCACGAACCGAGCTTCAACGCATACCAGCGATTTAACGGCGCGGGTAATGGCGTAACTAAGGACGCTAATAAGTTCGACCAGTTCGGCGGCAGCGTTGGCGGCCCGATCCCGATCCCGAGGTGGAAGAACAAAATCTTCTTCTTCTTCAACTATGAGACCGTTCGCGAACCTTTCTCCAACCTCCAAGGCAACGGTTGGTACGAGACTCCGGCTTTTGCCGCCTTGGCACCCTCGGGAAGCCTTGCCGCGAAGTATCTTTCTTTCCCTGGTAACGGTGTGGTCGGAACGCTCAACCCCAACGCCACCTGCGCCACAGCCGGTCTCACCGACGCGGCCAACGTTAACGCTCAGCATCCAGTTGCAAACTGCGCGGAGATTCCGGGCCAGGGCCTCAATGTCGGTACGCCTCTGACGACTGGTTTGGGTAGTCACGATCTTGGATGGGTTAGCGCCCAGAACCCCGGCTGCGGTGGCGCCGGCACTGGCTGCGGAACCGCTGGCAGCCCTCTGGGTACCCTGGCCGACATCGCGAACTACAACACCATCAACCCAACTAAATTTACGGCTACCCAATACAATGGCCGCCTGGATGTGAATGCCACGGAAAAGGACCGAGTCGGCTTTACCATCTACTACGTTCCCCTCTCTAAAGACAACTACAACGGTAATCGAGCTTACGACATCTTCCACCACTCACAGATCAATGAGGCGTTCTCGGCAATCTGGGATCATACTTTCTCGCCTACCCTCCTCAACGAAGCCCGCGCCAATGCCGCCAGCTGGCGCTGGAATGAAATCGGCTCCAACTCCCAGTCTCCGGTTGGATTTCCCACGGATCGCATTGATACCACGGGCAGCATTTCGGTAAATTCTTTTGGGCCGAACGTAGGCAGCATTCTCGACCAGTGGACTTACACCTTCAAGGATGTGGCCACCAAGATTTACGGACGCCACACCCTTAAGTTTGGCGGTGAAGTCACACGCCTCTTCTACCTGCAAGAGTGCGCCGGTTGCGGCGTGCCCAGTTACAGCTTCTTCAACATGTGGGACTTCCTCAACGATGCGCCGGCGAGCGAAGGCGGAGGCTTCAATCCTATTACTGGAGCTCCTACTACCATCCGCCAGGACCAGCGCGAAAACCTCGGGGGCCTCTTCGTCCAGGATAGTTTCAAACTTCGCTCGAACCTGACCCTCACCCTCGGTCTTCGCTGGTCGTACTTTGGTCCGCTCTACGCAAAACAGGGCAACATGCTCCGCGCCACTCCCGGCGCTGGCTCGGCCTACCTGACGGGCCTGGTCGTCCAGAAAGGCGATTCCTGGAACGCGCAGAAAGACAACTTCGGCCCCCAGATTGGAGTTGCCTGGAGTCCAACTTCGCTGTTTGGACATGAGTTCAACAACCGTTTGGTAATCCGCGGCGGTTACGGCCTGAGCTATACCGGGGAGCAACTCGCTATCTCTGCCAACATCGTCAATAACCCTGGCTTGGTCGTGTTTCCGAACTTGAGCCAGAGCAGCCCCGCCGCTTCGAGTTGCGCTCAGCCGCTGCCAAACTGCGGCATCATCTATGCCCTCTCGTCGGGTGTGCACGATCTTAATGGCTATCCAGCGAACCCGAACACGGTTTCGAGTTTTGGCGCAAATGGCCTGCCAACAACTGGTTCCGTCGGCGTGCAAATCTTCCCCAACACCCTGCCCACTACGCGTGTCCACCACTACTCGCTGGATGCCCAATATGATCTGGGACACCAATTCGTGGCGTCGTTGGGTTATCAGGGGAGCCAGTCTCGCGACACCTTTTTCCATGAGAACCCGCTTGCCGTCCCGGCAACCTTGGGCTACGCCTTCAACCCGCAGATCGGCGGCGGGGACTACTGGGGTGTGAACGGCCGCGGCAACTACAACGCCCTGCTCGCGGAACTAAGGCATGACTTCTCGCACCAGTTCCAAGCCGACACTCAATTCACTTGGTCGAAGTGCATGGACACGAGCTCCGCGCCGTATTCGGAGCAGCCTTACCCATACGACCCGACCCTGGATTATGGGCGCTGTGACTACAACGTAGGCAAGGCGTTCAAGATCTTTGGCGTCTGGCAACCGGTCTTCTTCCACGGGTCCAACAGCTGGATGGAAAAGATCGCCGGTGGATGGTCGCTCAGCGGCATCTTCAATATCCACTCTGGATTCCCCTGGACTCCGATGGTGAACATTCCGAACGGCGCAAGCCTCTATTGTGGGCAATGCGGCTACGGGTCCGTGTTCCCTGCTGCCTACCTGGGCGGCGCAGGCACCAGCACCAGCAACGATCAATTCAAGACCGTTGCGAACTCGAATTATCCCAACGGTGGCTCTGCATATTTCTCGACGCCAAACTTCACTGGCGTTGTTTTCACCGGCACCAACTCCGGAACCGCGCTTCCGCCGTTCTCCCATGTCGCCCGCAATTCGCTCAACCTCCCCGGATATAAGGGTGTTGACTTGACGTTGGCCAAGGCTTTTGGCCTTCCCAAAGCGCCGGTGCTCGGCGAAAACGCCAAGATCGAGTTGCGGTTTGATGCCTACAACATTTTCAACAATTTGAACCTCAACCCGAACCAAATCTCTAATAACATTGCCAACTCGAACTTCGGCACGATTACGGGTGCTCTTGCGGCACGCGTCATCACGCTCGGAGCGCGTTTCAGCTTTTAGGTTTACACCCCGGGAGGCGTAGCTCGAAGTTGGGGAGCGCCTCCTTATAATTTTGTTCGAGGAAGCTGCCAACGAGTGGCTGCAAAACTCTCCCCTCGTTGGCAGTTTTTTCTTTCGGATAAACTTAGCGTTGAGGCCGCGGGCTGCGGCATCCGGCGGGACTTGGCGACTCGAGGTGTCGGGGGTCACGTGGATGGGTGACAGAGGGCACTGAAATTGGGCGATGGGAGTGTGAGATTTCGGTGGGGGACGGAATGAACTTTCGATCCTGCGCTCTGGAGAGAAAACAGAGAGGATCAGCGGCATCGCCCCCCTACCTAAAATGAGAGGAAGACTTATATGTTCGCGCGTGAAGTTGTGTTGCAACTGAAGCCGAATGTAGCCAAGGAACTTCCGGTAACGTTTGAAAAGGAAATCCTGCCCCTGCTTCGCAGGCAGAAGGGCTTTGTGGATGAGCTGTTGCTCGTGACACCGGAAAAGAGGGAAGTGGAAGCCATCAGTTTGTGGGAGTCGAAAGAGTATGCGGAGCTCTACAATCGTGAACTGTATCCAGAGATCGAGAAGATCATGGCGCGGTACATTGAGGGCATCCCGGTCGTGAAGAAATTCGAAGCGGAATTCTCGACATTCCACAAGGTTGCGTTTGCAACAACGCACTGAGTGCTGAGTTTCCTGTGATGAGAGGGGGCGAAGTTGGCCCCCTCTTTTTTTTGTGCTCCGAAAACAAAAGAGAAGCCACCCCGGGAGTCGGCCGAAGGAAGGTTAAAACCCGCAGCCTTAAAACTGAAGGCTGCGGCACCCGGCGTCCCGTTTAATTTCTGCTCCACCTGCCCAGGAAGATTACTAGGCGGAGGCTCCACGGGCGGCAGATGCGCCTCCCTCTTTCGCCGCGGCGTTCCGGGCTTCGATGGCCTTGACGGAGTTTTCAAATGCCTTTTCCAAAACGCGCCTGCCGATGGTACCGAGCACCAAGCCGAGCACCTGTCCCTTGAGGTTCTTGCCTTCGCGGACGACGACGACGTCAATGTCGGTCGTGCCGTTGGGATGACGAGTGAAGGTGTAGGTGTGGCCCGACGCGCCTCCCCACGTGTTGGAATCGGTTGTCGTGAGGACGACGTGGTTGGGATCGGACCAGTCGTAGTGCAGGCGTTCCCAGATGCCGCCCGAGCCTTCCGTGACGTCAGCCTGGGAGCGGCCCTGATCATGCACCTTGAGGTACTCGTCGGCGCTGTTGCCAAAGAGCTTCGAGCGGCCAGGCCCGAAGTCGGTGAGTCCGGCAACGTACTGCTCGGGCGTCAAGGTGGTTGTCTGGTGGAGGTGGATCGTAGACATGAATTAACCCCCGTCAGAAATAAGTTGCTGGAAGGCTATTCCAGTTCTTTTGGCGCCGTCAAGCCGATTATGGTGAAAACCCGCGGCCTTTGACACCGGAGGCTGCGACACCCGGCGCCCCCACCCGGGGTATCCAGAGAACCGTGAAGTAAACCCGTGAAGGCATTGGATTTGCTGGCAGGAGGGCAGCCTGAAGCTTGTCGCTTCCGGCTGGTTAATTATAACTGGCACCCCCTCCCCTATTTTTCTGTAAGTGTTCATTCTAAACGGTTTTAAGTCCTGTGTTTTGGAAGTGCGGATTCTAAAGAGCTTAGGGACAAGACTGGATGCCAAAAACAAAAAACGCCTGGCAGGATGCCGGCGCTAGGAGCCAAAATGTAGTTTTACCTACCAGGTATAATGGCATACATTACGGATCTGTCAATAAAGATTTCAGCGATCAAGAATAGGGGCGAGTCGGCAAGTTCGCGATTTGCGACTTTTTGATTGACAAGTTCGCATTTTGCGAATTCAATGGGGGAAGGGCGAAATTGCACGTTATTAGCCGGAAGAAACTGCTTGAGGCGGCGGAAGAACACAGTGATATTGGCGCGCCATTGGATGCGCGGCACCGGCTTGCGAAAAGGGCGGAATGGGGAAACTTGATGGAAGTACGGCACGATATGCCGACCGCCGATGCGGTAGGAAAGTTCACGGTATTTAATATCAAAGGCAATGCATATCGACTGATTACAGAGATCAACTACCAGACAGGAAGGGTCTTTCTTCGACGCGTGCTGACGCACGCCGAATACAGCAAAGGAGCATGGAAACGATGAGCACGTTAACGGTGAGCCCGGAGTATGGGGCACTGCTGAAGAAAGTTCCGCCCAAGGTGATCCGGACGGAAAAGGAAAACGAGGCGTACACGGAGGTTCTTTATGAGCTGGACAGGCGGAGCAAGTCGCTCACGGCGGCGGAGAAAGAATTGGCGGAACTCCTGACGCTGCTGATCGAGGATTTCGAGGAGAAGCGGTACCCGATTCCGCGGGCAAAGCCGGTGGACGTTGTGCGGTTCCTGATGGAACAACACAATCTTCTGCAGAAGGACCTTGTGGACGTGTTTGGGACGCGGAGCATCGTGTCGGAAGTGCTGAGCGGGAAACGGAGATTGAATAAGGAGCACATTGCGCGGCTGAGCGCTCGGTTTCATGTGTCGCCGGAGGTTTTCTTTTAGTTGGTCAGCGGGGTTGGGAATAGGCCAAAACCTGGGTGGGGCACGCGCACGGGAACTGCAAGAGCGCGGGGATTGTCCGGTGGTATATATTTATGGTATATATCAATGGGTGGAGGCGCGGCATGGCAAAGAGCGGAGTGGCGAAATTGTTTCGGAACGGGCGGAGCCAGGCGGTGCGGCTGCCGAAGGAGTTTCGCTTTGAGGGGGACAGCGTGCGGGTACGGCGAGTTCCCGAGGGTGTGCTGCTGGAGCCGATGATTTCGGATCCCAAGGAGTGGTTTGCCGCGATGGACCGGAGGGGAGGAGACCGCTTCCTGAAAGACGGAAGAAAGCAGCCTAAGACGCCGAAGCGGCGCATTTTTGATTGAGGCCGCGATGGACTACTTGCTCGATACGAATGCTTGCATCGCATTGAATAAGGGGGAGCCGGCATCCGTCCGGGGGCGACTGGCGAAAGCCTTTCAAGGCGGTTCGCAGGTTTGGGTGCCGACGGTTGTCTTGTTCGAGCTTTGGTACGGGGTGGTGAAGAGTGCGCGGCCAAAGGAAAACGCAGAAGACCTGGCTACGTTTCTAGCGGGTCCGGTAAAAGTACTGGATTTTTCAGAGGGGGATGCACGCGAGGCCGGAGAGGTGCGGACATCGTTGGAACGAATTGGCAAACCAATCGGAGCGTACGACGTACTGATTGCTGGGCAGGCGATGGCGCGCAAGATGACGCTGGTCACGGCGAACGCTAAGGAGTTTGGGAGGGTAAAGAGGTTGGTTTGGGAGGATTGGGGTAAAGGGTAGCTGGCTCCCAGCGTGGCGGCTGGAAGGAAGAAGAAAATGACGAGTCGATGGAAGCGATTTTGTGAGAAGCAGATGGAAGATGAGAAGCCCCGGGAGTTGGTGGAAGCGGAGCTTGAGAATCTGCAATTGGGCGCGCAGATCGCGAAGCTGCGGGCGGCGGAGAATCTGAGCCAGACAAAACTGGCGGCGAGGGCGGAAATGAGCGCTCCAAAGATTTCGGCGATGGAAAATGAGCCGCGGAATTTGACGATTGGCGTAATGCAACACGTAGAGATTGGGCGTGTGGTCGGTGAGTATGGCGCGCTTCATTTGCGAATAAGCAGAGATTGAAAGTTCAAAGTTGAAGAGTTGAAGGAGGAAAAAGAAAGAGGGGAAAGAAAGTAAGGAGGAGCGTGATAAAGTAAGGAATGCGAGTATGGGCATGAAGAGAGAAGCAAAGGGCATGAAGAGGCAAGCGAAATTGACGAGCAAAGGGCAGATAACCGTGCCCAGGGACATCCGGCGGAGGCTGGGGGTACGCGCGGGGGACAAGCTGGAGTTCGAGGACAACGGCGACGGAGTGAAGGTGAAGGCCGTGCGGGATGGGAGTGTGTTTGCAAAGTATGCGGGGATCGGGAACCCGGGCATTGGTAGAGGACGAAAGGCGATACAGAAGTGGGTTCGGGAGATCCGCGGCCACGAGGACGACGAGTGACGGTTGCGCTGGACACAAACGTCATTGTGGCGTTGTGGGACGCGGCGGAGGGGCTGCACGCGGCGACGCGAAAGGCGCTGGAGGAGGCGGCTGGCCGGGAGGCGCTGGCGATGTGCGGGGTGGTGTATGCGGAGTTGATTGGAGCGCCGGGAAGGACCGAGGCATTTGTGGATCGGTTCTGCGAAGAGGCGGGGATTGCGGTGGAGTGGGAGTTGCGGGAGAGGGTCTGGAGGCAGGCGGGAGTGGCGTTTCAAGGGTATGCGACGCGGCGAAAGAAGCAGAGTGGCGCGGAGCCGCGACGATTGCTGGCGGATTTCCTGATTGGGGCGCACGCGCTGGAGAGCGGCTACAGACTTTTGACGCTGGACGGAGGAATGTACAAGAGGGCGTTTCCGGGGTTGCGGCTGGAGATTGTGTGAGGCTCGGACTGAGGGTAACGGATGAAGACTGAGCGCAGGAACACGGAGAAAAGAAGGAGGGCACGATGAATCGTGCCCCTACAATGGGCGAGGATGATATTCTGCCACTCCTGGTAAGGCCGAGCGTCACCAGACCATTCTGCTAGAGAGACCAGAGCGATGCATGACTTAAATTATTTTCGGGATCATTTGGACGTGTTTGCGGAGATGGCGAAGAAGCGCGGAGCGGCGCTGGATTTGGAGGGATTTCGCGCGCTCGATAAGGAGCGGCGAGAGTTGATTACGGCGACGGAGCAGCTGAAGGCACAGAGGAACAAGGCCAGCGACGAGATTGCGCGGTTGAAGAAGGCGAAAGAGAACGCGGATGCGTTGATTGGGGAGATGAAGGCGGTCTCGGAAAAGATCAAGGCGGCGGACGAGCGGATTGCGGCGTTGAATGCGACGCAGAGTGAGTTGATGCTGACGATGCCGAACCTGCTGGACGGGTCGGTGCCGGCGGGGCGCAGCGCGTCGGAGAATGTGGAAGTGCGGCGGTGGGGCCCCCGCCCGGCTTTTGACTTTACGCCGAAACCACATTGGGAGCTGGGGGAAAACGCAGGGATTCTGGATTTGGAGCGAGCGGTAAAGATCGCGGGCGCGCGGTTTGCGCTTTATCGCGGGGCGGGGGCGCGGCTGGAACGGGCGCTGGCGAATTTTTTTCTGGATGTGCACACGCGCGAGCATGGGTATACGGAGATTTTGCCGCCATTTTTGGTGAATACGGCGTCACTGGTGGCCGATGGCAAGCTGCCGAAGTTCGCCGGAGATATGTTCCACCTAGAAGGCACGGATTTGTGGCTGACGACGACGGCGGAAACGGAACTGACGAATCTCTACCGGGACGAGACGCTGGATGAGAGTGTGCTGCCGATCAACGTGTGCGCGTGGACTTCGTGCTTCCGGTCGGAAGCGGGCGCGGCGGGAAGAGACACGCGGGGCATCAAGAGGCAGCACCAGTTTCAGAAGGTCGAGATGTTCAAGTTCACGCATCCGGAGAAGAGTTACGAGGAGCATGAGGCGCTGGTGAAGAATGCAGAGGCGCTGCTGCAGAAATTGGGAATTCACTACCGCGTGATGCTGCTCTCGTCGGGGGACACGGGGTTTGCGTCGTCGAAGACGTACGACATTGAGGCTTGGCTGCCCTCGAGCAACGAGTACATGGAAATTTCTTCGTGCTCGAACTGCGAGGCGTTTCAGGCGCGGCGGGCGGGGATACGGTTTAAGCCGAAGGGCGGAGGGAAGAGCGAATTTGTGCACACGCTGAATGGGTCGGGGCTGCCGATTGGGCGGACGTGGATTGCGATTGTGGAGAATTATCAGCAGGCGGATGGGTCGATTGTGGTGCCGGAGGTTTTGCGGCCGTATATGGGGATCGAGAAAATCGAGGTAACGAAGTAAAGAGGGAATGAGGTAGAGGAAGTAGAAGTAGAGGATGTTGAGGCTAGCTTTGGGGAACGGCTGGCGGAAACGGGGGCTGCGCCCCGTTTTTGGACGCGATTGCCTGCAACGCATTGATAATAAGATACTTAGAATGAAGAGTGGGGTGATTTTGGGTGGATTTTGCCAGGCGGGCGAGGCATTTACGCCGCGCAAACTGTTGAAAGTACGTGTTTTCGTTTGACTCGGCCTTTTGGCCTTGCATACACTCGCCTAAGGGCCAAGTGCAGAGCAATGTGGTAGACCCGAGGGGATTTACGGGTCGCGGGATGAAATTATCATTCGAAGAACGCGGGTAGAGAGTTGGGCTTCTGGAGTTTGGAGCCGGGCTGGAAGATTAGATGGACTTTTTGGTGCGGATTTTTAAGTTTTTGTTTTGGGTGCTGATCGTGTCGTGGAGCGTGGCGCTGCTGCGGCGGGTGTTGGCGTGGATGTTGCGCGGGGCGATGCCGGCGCAAACGGAGCAAGACGCGGCGGGATCGTCGGCGGGAGCGGGAGTTGGGGCGGGAGATGCGCAGAACGGAGTGGCGGCGCGGCGGTTGGTGCGCGATCCGATTTGCGGGATGCATGTGGCGGAAGTACTGGCGGTACCGCTGCGCGAGAGTGGGGAGTTGGTGCACTTTTGCTCGGTGGCGTGCCGGGACAAATATGTGAGCGGGACACAGCGGATGGCGGCGAACGGTTAGCAAAGAGCGAGTTACAAAGACTAAAGAGCGAAGAGCGAATTGCAAACCCCGGGAAGTTGAAAACTTTTTATATTTTCATAGAACGAGAAGTCGAGACGAGACGCGTAGAGGAAAGGACCGAAGCCGATGGCCACGGTCGTAAAGCCCACAGGGCCGCTGAGACAGATAGGTGCGCCGCCAATGGTGCCGCGCATTGCTCCGCGGGAAGATTTGAATCCGTTTCGGATTGCGCAGATCCAGTTTGATATGGCGGCGGAGTTTTTGAAGCTGGAGCCGGGGTTGCGGCAGATTTTGCGGACGCCGAAGCGCGTGCTGGAAGTTTCGATACCGACGAAGATGGACAATGGGCAGGTGAAGGTCCACACGGGGTACCGCGTGCAGCACAATATTTCGCGCGGGCCGGGCAAGGGAGGGATCCGGTACCACCCGAACGTGACGCTGGATGAAGTGAAGGCGCTGGCAGCGTGGATGACGTGGAAGACGGCGGTGTTGAACGTGCCGTTCGGCGGGGCGAAGGGCGGAGTAATTTGCGACCCGAAGCGCATGTCGAAGACGGAATTGGAGCGGATGACACGGCGGTACGCGAGCGAGATTCTGCCGATCATCGGGCCGTCGATGGATATTCCGGCGCCGGATGTGTACACGGACGCGCAAACGATGGCGTGGATCATGGACACGTACTCGATGACGGTGGGGCATTCGGTACACGGGGTGGTGACGGGGAAGCCAGTGTCGATTGGTGGGTCGGAAGGACGGAGCGAGGCGACGGCGCGCGGGCTGCTATTTGTTGTGGAAGAGGCGTGCAAGTTGAAGAAGATTCCGCTGCGCGGCGCGACGGTGGCGATCCAGGGATTTGGGAATGCCGGCGCGACGGCGGCGCGATTGTTTGCGGAGAAGAAAGCGAAGATTGTCGCGCTGAGCGATACACGGGGCGCGGTGACGAATTCGCGCGGGATCGATCCGATCAAAGCGATTCGGTATAAGGAGCGGTCGGGGACGGTGGTGGGGATGCCGGGGGCGTCGCGGATGACGAACGACGACCTTTTGACGATGAAGTGCGACATTCTGGTGCCGGCGGCGCTGGAAAATGTGATTACCCTGCACAACGCGGAAGCGATCAAGGCGCGGATTGTGGCGGAAGCGGCGAATGGGCCGACGACTCCTCATGCGGATGAGATTCTGGCGCGGCGCGGGATTACTGTGCTGCCGGATATTCTGGCGAACGCGGGCGGCGTGACGGTGAGCTACTTCGAATGGGTGCAGAATATGGAAGGGCTCATGTGGGACGTCGAAGAAGTGAACGCGCGATTGCAGAAGAGCATGGTGCGGGCGTTCCACGAAATGGTGGAGACGATGCGGAAGCATCATGTGCCGCCGCGGGCTGGCGCAATGATTTTGGCGGTGGGGCGCGTGGCGGAAGCGACGCTGGTGCGCGGACTTTTCCCCTGATTGGTCCCTTGAGAAAATCAAAATCCAGATTCGTAGAGAGGTACAGCGTTTTATTGGGCTTGCTGTGCCTCGTTTTTTTTGCGTGGAGCGTGGTTTCGTACGCTTCGGGGCAGCAGCGATTGGAAATGGCGATCACGGTGGATGACCTGCCTGTCCATGGCGATTTGCCTTCCAATGCGACACGAGCGGAAATTGCGAAGAAGATGATTGAGGCGTTCAAGGCCAAAGGTGTGCCGGACGTCTACGGGTTTGTGAACGCGAAGAATATCGGGGTCAACGGGGACACGGAAAAAGACAGTGTGCTGAAGATGTGGGCCGATTCCGGATTTCCGCTGGGCAATCACACCTTTTCGCACATCGACTTGAATGCGGCCACGACGCAGGCGTTTGAGGACGAGATTGTGGCGAATGAATCCGTACTGCAGAGGCTGATGGGTTCGCGGGACTGGCACTGGTTGCGGTATCCCTATTTGCACGAAGGGGATACGCTGGAAAAAAGGCACGCGGTGCGAAAATACCTGGCCGATCGCGGCTACAAAATCGCGCAAGTGACGCTCGATTTTGGGGACTACGCCTGGAACAATCCATACGTGCGTTGTGTGGCAAAGCAGGACACGCAGGGTATCGAGTGGCTGAAATCGAGCTACCTCCAAGCCGCGAAGGACGATATCGAGCTGGATCGAAAATTATCGACGCAGCTATTTGGGCACGATATCAAGTACGTTCTGCTGATGCACATCGGAGCGCTGGATAGCGAGATGCTCCCGGACCTGCTGGAACTTTTCAAGAAGCAGGGATTTCATTTTGTTTCGCTGAAGGACGCGGAAAAGGATCCGGCTTATCAAAGTGATCCGGACGCGGCGTTGCTGCAGGGCGGCACGCTGCTTGAACAGCTAACCGAGGCCAGGCATCTGAATTATCCGCCCCACGTAGATCGACCCATGGAGAAGCTGGACGCAATCTGCCGTTAGGGGCATTTCTCTTGCAGATTTGGAGACTTGCGCCGTGCGATGAATCGGGCCATCGCGTGCCTCGCCGAGGTGACGTTGGATCGTGGGTTGGCCCCTAAAAGGAATCAGCCAAGGCCGATCAGTGCGGGTCAGGGGCGGTGCCGGGAATCGCGATCGGCGTCTTGATGTCCTGGAGTTCTGGCGGTATTCCGAGGATGGCGTTGGTGTTCTGACCAACGATGACAAGCCAATTGCCGCCACGCCTTTCTGCGACCAAGGTCATCATACCGTACCGCGGCTGGCGCGGCGTCCCATCGGGATTTCTATCGCCCTCGATCTTCCAGCTCCAATGAACAACAGCCATATCTGGGCGCAGGAAACGAACTGTTGTTTGCAGTGGCGTGATGGATGAGTCCTTAAAGCGCCCGCTCAGCAAACGCACATGGAATTTTTCAAAGTCAGACTGGCCGTGCAGGTAAGTAGTGGCGACGGTCACGAAGTCGACATCGTCTGCCATGATCTTCGCCAGTTCGTGGCCGTCGTGTTTAGCCCAAGCGTCGCTGAATGCCTGGGGCAGTTTGCGGAGAACCTCCTCGTCTGACTTTGTCTGGGCGTTAGCCGGCAAGACTACAGCCGTAAGTAGGAGGAGAAGCGCGATCGAGAGATATCGCATTCGTTGAAATCCCCTTTCTTGAAATGGTGACCGGGACGAAGTTGAAGGGTTGACTGCCTGGATTCTGACATGGTGTCCGCCGCTCATCAAATTTTTCTTGCATGGCACAACACAGGCGCGTACATTCGCATTTGCCGGTGCGCCCGGGCGGCGCGACCGGCAATTTTCTTCGAGGGGTGCTGTCTAGCACGAAAAATGAGCACGAACGGACATGGACAAGCGATACCACCGATTTTGCTGACGATTTCTGGATTCGATCCCTCCTGCGGCGCGGGGACGGCAGCGGATTTGAAGACGTTTGCGGCGCATGGGTGTTATGGAGTAGCGGCGATCACTTCGCTGACGGTGCAGAACACGCAGGGCGTGGAAGATGTGCACAACATTCCGAGCGCGACGCTGAAAGCGCAACTCGAGGTACTGGCGAAGGACTGCAATCTCGCGGCGGTGAAGATCGGGATGTTGGGGAATCGCGGGAACGCGGCGATTGTGGTGGAATTTCTGGATGCGCATACGTTCGCACACGTGGTGCACGATCCGGTGATGAAATCTTCGAGCGGGCGCGAATTGCTGGATGTGGCTGGAGTGAAATTTTTGGCGGCGGAAATGCTAAAACGCGCGAGTGTGATCACGCCGAACGTGCCTGAGGCCGAGATTTTGACCGGGATGACCATCAAGGACCTGGCGGACATGGAAGCCGCGGCGCGGAAGATTGTAGAGATGGGCGCGCGAGCGGTGATCGTCAAAGGCGGCCACATGGGGCGGCCGACGGATGTGCTCTTTGATGGAACAGAGATGGTGACGCTGCCCGGCGAACGAGTGAATGAAGAGCAACTCCACGGGACCGGCTGTACGTTTGCGTCGGCACTTGCCGCGCATCTAGCTGTCGGACGAGGATTGCTCGAATCGGCGACATTGGCGAAGGCGTACGCGACGAAAGCGATTGAGAAGGCGTATCCCGTCGGCAAAGGAAGGCTGCCGCTCGATCATTTTTACCGGCAGAGAATCGAACCGCCTGCACGCGGCATTCATGAAGTGCCACAGCACGGGATGCATCCGGCGGCGGAGCCTACCGCGCACTAAAGTCCTCGCGAGTGCAGGCGAAGTTGACGAGCGGATTCCGGGCCGAGCCGACACAAGCGGCGTGGCAAACCAGGATGAATCCCAAACGGAAGATCATCGTCTATATTTATATTACGACCAGCGTGGACGGCTACATCGCGCGCCCCGACGGCGACGTGGCTCGACCGCCCGGCGCCTACGGGAAATTATGGGATGGGCGAATTCATCAAGAGCATCGACACGATCCTGTGGGGACGCAAAACATACAGCAAGGGAATCGAGATGGGGATGGAGAAGAGGATGGCATCGGGATTCGGCCCCGGCATCCAGAATTGCGTTTTTTCGCGGCAAGCGCAGGAATCGAAAGTGGCAGGATTCAAGTTTGCCGGCGAGCCGATTAAGGCGTTCGCGCAGGCACTGCGGAAGGAGCGGGGCAAGAATATCTGGATGATGGGAGGCGGCGAGATCATTGCGTCGTTCCTCGACGAAGGAGAAATAGACGAATTTCAAATTAACGTCGTCCCGATTCTGATCGGGGAAGGCATTCCGCTGATTTAGCCGCGACACCGATTCCTGCGGCTGAAGCTCCTATCCTGCAAAGAGTCTTCCGATGGACTGGTAAGCCGTCACTATCAAGTTTCGCAGAAGCAATAACAGGGAAGGTGCAACGCTGGTGGCGTTTTTTCTGCGCGCTTGGAAATTGAACAGAGGATCCTCCGTGAAAACCAGCAAACTGATCCCTGCGGGCCTCGGATTTCGAGTCAAATCCGGATGGGCGATGGCGGTCTTGTTGGCTGGTCCCTCGACCGCGCTAAAACTGATTCAATGCCGAGCTGTACTTCTATCCGACCCGAAAATTCCTCAATCGAAGCAGCCTTATCATGCAGCCCTCGAGCTTCCTGAAAGGGGAGCAAAGGCAGTGGTGAGAAAGCTGACGAAAGTTGTGGCCGACGCCGCGAGGAAATCTGTTCGCGAGCTACTGAAAGAGGCAAGGGAGCTGGAGTATGACATCCGCGGAGCTGGGCTAGTTGTCGGGAGTCTCGTGGATCCCGCGACTCTTCACAACGAGCATATTCGGGCGCATGGATTGGAAGGGCAGCTGTTTCGAACCGCGCTGGAACGCGCGCTGGCCGCGCAAAAGATTTTCTGCAAAGTGTTTTTGGAGAAGACCGCTTATACCGAGGCGTCTTATGCTCTTCGCAAATCGCCGGCGGAGGCAAAGCGAATGATTGCCGGTCTTGGCGAGGCGCATGAAGGTTCCTGGCGGGCGGAAGAAAAGCTTGCGGCTTTGGCGGCGTGGATGGCGCTTTGCGCGGGCAAATGAGATGCGGCCATCTTCAGCGCTTGCCCTGCGCGAATGAGGCGGCAATGCGACGGTAAGCTCGCGCCTCATTGAATTGGCCCAATTCGCCGGCTTCCCTGTTGTTCATTCGTCGAGTCGCGCTGGAGAGATGCCGTGCGCCGACCGCGGGGCCCTTTCGAGAAGCAACCAAGAACGGCCGGGCGTCTGGCTGATTCGCGACGGTCCTGGGGGCAGTCGATCTGCGTGAGAGACCTCTGCGCTTTTCTCCGTAGGTCCATTGGAACAGGAAGTAGAGAAGGAAGTCGCATCCGAGGATGCAAAACGCCAGGAATAATGTAGCTGACATATTTCGCTCACTCCGTGCGGATGGGAATGGGCTGTCCGCACACAATGCAGGTTAAGAGCGGAGGAGCAAGAAAGTCCTGAGGTGTTTGTTAGGAATTTATTAAACTGAAGTCCCAGCGGGGCTTGCCCGACTCAGGGCCAGGCGAAATTGATTTCGCGACGAAACGGAGTGTGGGTTTTGGTGGCGTTTACCATTGCTGCCGTGGCAGCGGCTGCAGCGCTGGCGCCGCGCATTCCTCAGCCGCAGTCCTACCATGACCTTGCCGATTGCTACTGATAGGCGTGGGGAGCGTGATGCTGTAGTGGTACAGCGAAGCGCGCGGAGCAGGAGATTTGCGGCCTTATGCGGCGGTGCAGGTGTACGTAGTGCTGGTGCTGCCCATTTTGCTTTTGCTGCCGCCGCGATACACGCGAAGTTGGGATTTCGCGGTGGTGTTCGGGTTTTATGTGCTGGCGAAAGTATTCGAAAGCGCGGACCGGCAGATTTATCTTATCGATCAGCATACGATTAGCGGGCATACCTTGAAGCATTTGGCGGCAGGAGCGACGGGATTTTGGATTTTGGGGATGCTGCGGAAGCGGGAGCCCTACCCAACGGTGTCACAAGCGTGAAGGGCCGGGCTAAAGCCCTGCGCCTACAATTCGTAACTACATTTTATAGATGATGCGGCCGGCGACGATGGTGGCTATGGGTGCGCCTTTGAAGGTGCGGGTGTCGAAGGGGGAGTTGCGGGATTTGCTGGGAGATTGCTTCACGTCGTAGGTCCATTCGTGGGTGGTGGAGAAGATGGTGAAGTCGGCGGGTTGGCCGGCGGCGAGTTTACGTTCGATGCGGAGGACGCGCGCGGGGCCGGTAGTGAAGAGTTCGACCATGCGCATGAGCGAGAGGCGGCCGGTGTGGACAAGTTGTTCGAGAGAAAGCGCGATGGCGGTTTCAAAGCCAAGGATGCCGAAGGGGGCTTTATCGAACTCGACGTCTTTGAGAGCGGGTTCGTGAGGGGCGTGATCGGTGGCAATGGCGTCGACGGCGCCGTCAGCTAAGCCGGCGATGAGGGCTTCGCGGTCTTCGCGGGCGGCCAGCGGTGGATTCATTTTGTAGCGAGAGTCGTATTGGACGTCTTCATCAATCAATGTGAAATGATGGGGCGTGACTTCGCACGTGACTTGCAAGCCGCGCTGCTTGGCCCAGCGGACTTGTTCGAGCGAGGCTTTGGCGGAGAGGTGCGCGACGTGAAGGCGCGCGCCAGTGAGATCGACGAGTTGCACGTCGCGGGCGACGCAGACGGATTCGGCAGCGGCGGGCATGCCGCGCAAGCCGAGGCGCGATGAGGTAACGCCCTCGCGCATAACGGCGCCGGCGGCCAGCGAAACATCTTCGGAGTGTTCGATGACGAGAATGTCGAGCGGGCGGCAATATTCCATGACCTGACGCGTGAGCTTCGCGGTGGCGATGGGTTTGCCGTCGTCGGAAACGGCGACGATGCCGGCCTCCTTCATGGCGGCAATCTCGGCGATGGCCTCGCCTTTGCTGCCAACGCTGGCCGCGCCGATGGGCCAGACGCGCACGCCGCAGGCCTTGTTAGCACGGTCGAGAATGAAACGCGTGACGCTGGCGTTATCGTTGACAGGTTTCGTGTTCGGCATGCAACAGACGGCGGTGAAGCCTCCGCGCGCGGCGGAACGCGTGCCGGTTTCGATGGTTTCCGAAGATTCCTGGCCGGGCTCGCGCAAGTGTGCGTGCAGATCGATGAAGCCGGGAGCCACGATGAGCCCGGCGGCGTCGAAGACCTCGGCGTCTTTGTGATCGGCCGTGAGTTTACCGGGCGCGGCAAGTTCGGCGATTTTTTCGCCGTCGAGAAGAATATCGCGCGGAGCGTCAGTTTGCGTGGCAGGGTCGAGGACGCGGCCGTTCTTAATCAGAAGCATGCGAAAGGTCCTTTTTGTCGGTGGAGCGGCGGTTTCTCGGCGGCTGCATTTCTTCGGCGACGGCGCCCGCTGGGTGCGCGGTGTCTTCCGTCGGGCCGGTGATTAGCAGGAAAAGAAGCGCCATGCGGACAGCGATGCCGTTGGTGACTTGCTCAAGAACGCAGGATTGCGGGCCGTCGGCGACTTCCGGCGTGATTTCACTGCCGCGATTCATGGGGCCAGGATGCAGGACGAGCGCATTAGGTTTGGCGCGGCGGAGACGCTCGGCGTTGAGTTGATAGCCATGCACATAATCTTCGTTGGAGATCGATGGTTCGTGCATGCGCTCGGTTTGTACGCGAAGGACGAGGACGACGTCGGCCTCTTCGAGGGCTTCTTCGAGTTTGAAAACGCGGCGGATGGGAACGCCGGGCGCGCCGATTTTTTCGAGTTCGCGCGGAACCCACATGGCGGGGCCGCAGAGCGTGAAGCGGCAGCCAAACTTTCCGAGCAGGTGAATGTTGGAGCGGGCGACACGGCTGTGTTGAAGGTCGCCGAGAATCGTGACGTTGAGATTGTCGATTTTGCCGAGACGGTCGCGGATGGTGAGCGCATCGAGCAGACCTTGCGAGGGATGTTCATGGGTGCCGTCGCCGGCGTTTATCACAGGGATGTCGAGATGGCGCGCGACAAAATCGGCAGCGCCAGAAGCGGCATGGCGCATAACCAGACAATCGGGCTTCATGGCGTCGAGTGTGTGGACGGTGTCGAGAAGCGATTCGCCTTTTTTGACGCTGGAAGATTCGGCCTGGAGGTTCATAGTGTCCGCGCCTAGGCGTGAAGCGGCGGTGCCAAAGCTGATGCGCGTGCGCGTGGAGTTCTCAAAAAACGCCAGTGCCACGGTTTTGCCGCGGAGTGTCGCTAGTTTTTTCAGCGAATTGCGCTGGATGGCCTGAAAGGGCTTGCTCTGATCGAGAAGAAAAGTGAGTTCGTCCGCGTTAAGCGGTTCAAGTGCCAGAAGATCGCGGAAGCGAAAGGTCACATTTGCACTCTTCGAACAGTGAGTGAAGAATTCTGTTTCAACTATGACTCCTGGCGATCGACGAGAACGACGCGCTCTTCTGGATCGATCTCGCGGAGACGCACTTCAATGATTTCGGTGTCACTCGTTTGCACCGTGCGGCCAACAAACTGGGCTTCGATGGGCATTTCGCGATGGCCGCGGTCGATAAGCACGCAAAGAGAAACGCGCTGGGGGCGGCCAAGATCGAAAAGGCCGTTCATGGCGGCACGGATGGTGCGGCCGGTATAAAGGACGTCGTCAACGAGGACGAGGTCCATCTGGTCTACGCCGAAGGGAATGTCCGAAGATTGCAAGACGGCGTGGGTCGCGACTTTGGAGAGGTCGTCGCGATACAGAGTAATGTCGAGAGTGCCGACGGGGACGTCGACACCGTCGATGCCGCGCATGGCTTGCGCGATGCGCTGGGCGAGAGGCACGCCGCGGCGGCGAATGCCAATGAGCGCGAGATGCTTGGTGCCGCCACTTTTCTCGACGATTTGATGGGCGAGCCGTCGCAAAGTGCGGTCAATCTCGGAGGCGGACATCAATTGGGCTTTTTCGACGATGCGCATGGTCGGGTAATCCTAGCATAGTGACTGGGGACTCGTGACCAGGGACTGCTGGGAGAGTCTGGGACTCCTGCGAAGGGATTGGAGATGCGGGGCAGCATGATAAACTGCCACGGCTCATTTCGAGGAGAGGTGAATAATGCTGCGCGTCTACTGCGTGGGCGGACGTTTGAGAAAAGCATTGGCGGCAGTGGTTCTGTTCGCCGCGATCGGTGTGCCCGCTGTGCGGGGCCAAGCCGTCATACCTCTCAATAAGCCGAAACCGCGCCCTGCGGTGAGCCGGCCCGCTGCGCAACCGGCTGCGACAACAACTGCGCCGGCGCGGCTGAAGCTGGTCGTCATGATTGTCGTGGACCAGATGCGCGGCGATTACGTAGATAAGTTTCGAGGGCAATGGACGGGCGGCTTAAAACGGCTGGTGGGGGAAGGAGCATGGTTCCGCGATGCGGCGTATCCGTATGCCGCCACGGAGACCTGCGTTGGGCACGCGACGATTTCCACGGGCGCGCTTCCGGCGACGCACGGAATGGTAGCGAATGCGTGGTGGGACCGCGAAACGCAAAAGATGACGACATGCACGGCGGACCCCAAGGCCACGAACTTGGGTTATGCAGGGACCAGCCCAAAGGGCGGAGACTCAGCTTGGCGAATGCTAGTGCCTTCGTTTGCCGAAGAGCTGAAATTCCAGACCGGCAATGCCACGCGCGTAGTGACGTTTTCGCTGAAAGCACGGGCGGCCATCACCATGGCGGGACATAAAGCGGAAGCGGCGACGTGGTTTGAAGGCGGCGGATGGGCGACCTCGACCGCGTACGGCACGATGCCGTTCATCGAGACCTATGCGAACGCGCACCCGGTGAAGGCGGATTATGGAAAGACGTGGACGCTGACGCTGCCCGAGAATGCCTACTGGTACGAAGAAAAGGCAACGGGTGCTGTGCCGCCGCAGGGTTGGGATCTCACCTTTCCGCACGCGCTTCGGGGAAAAGCCGATAGCACCGCGGCCGACGAGGCTTTCTATGACCAATGGACGGCGAGTCCCTTTGCGGATACCTACTTGACGCTGCTTGCGGAAAACGCAGTGGACTCCCTCGGGCTAGGCAAAGGCGGTGGAGTGGACTATTTGGGTGTGAGCTACTCCTCGGTGGACTACGTGGGGCATGAGTTTGGGCCGCGGAGTAGGGAGATTCAGGACGTTCTGGTGCGGTTGGACCAGGATCTAGGCGATTTGTTCGCGAACCTCGACAAGAAGGTCGGCCGAGGGAACTATGTGGTGGCGCTGAGCGCGGACCATGGCGTGGTGCCCGTGCCAGAAGATATGCAGAGGACGGGAGCTGACGCGGGTGTGCTGCACTTGCCCGACGTGCAGGAGCGCATCGAAAAGACACTGGAGACCTTGAATTATCCGAAACCGGCCGTTGCGCGCATTACAGGAAGCGATGTCTATTTTGTGCCGGGTGTCTACGATAAGTTGAAGGGCGACGCCCAAGCGATGAGCGCCGTGCTGGAGGCTATCAAGAAAGCGCCTGGCGTTGCGGAAGTTTATCGCGCCGAACAATTGGCCGACCGCCCCGCAACGCAAAACCCGATTCGCGAAGCAATGGCTGATAGCTACATGTCAGGGCGAAGCGGAGACCTGTTCATCGTGCCGAAACCCTATTGGTTGATGGATGGAACCGCGACGGGAAAGACGCGGTCGTATGGCACGGGGCATGGAACTCCCTATAATTACGACCAGCATGTGCCGATTCTGCTCATGGGATATGGCATTCAGCCGGGGGAGTATCATGGCCACGCGACTCCGGCAGATATCGCCCCGACCCTCGCGTCGCTCTGCGGGATTACGCTGGCGCCTCGTGACGGGCACGTGCTCGGTGAAGCTCTGGCTAAGCAGGGGCCTAAACAAGGCAAGTCAAAAGAATAGGATCGCTCAAAGGGCATGTGCGGTTGAGCAAAGACCAGACGGAACTTCCAAGAAATACGGTCCTCAGATTCGTGCTTTGACTCCGGCTTGGAAACCATGGCCTGATCGGAGTGTTCATGCTATTCTTTCCCGCGAAGTGACTTCCGCAGTCGCCGTTGACCTGACCGTGCAAGTTGGCGCGGTGCGCCTTCGGAATCCCATTCTCGTAGCCAGCGGAACCTTCGGTTACGGCGTCGAATTTGCCCACCTTGTAGACCTCAATCGCCTTGGCGGGATAGTCGTCAAAGGACTCTCCCTCGAACCCATGGAAGGCGCCCCCGCGCCCCGGCTTTGCGAGACTCCCGCCGGCATGCTTAACGCTGTTGGGCTCCAAAATATCGGTGTCCGGGCCTTCGTGGCAGAAAAACTCCCAGTACTGAGAAAATACGATACAGCCATCATCGCCAACGTCTTTGGCGATTGCGTGGAGGACTACCTTGAGGTGATCCGTATCCTCGAGGACGCCGAGGGGTTGGCGGCCTATGAGCTCAACATCTCCTGCCCCAACGTCAAAAAAGGGGGCATGCAGTTCGGGGGAGACCCAGCCCTGGTAGCCGAGGTTGTGGGGGCTGCGCGGAAGGCGGCGGCCAAGCGGCCACTTTGGGTGAAGCTCTCGCCGATGGTTGCAGACATTGGACTTATCGCCAAGGCTGCCGAAGGAGCTGGAGCCGACGCCCTCACCGTCGCCAACACGTATCCTTCTATGGCCATTGACCCGTGGAGCGGGAAATCGCGCCTGGGGAACCAAACCGGAGGGCTCTCCGGGCCGTCCATAAAACCAATCACTTTGCGGCTGGTCTGGGAAACGGGGAAGGCGGTCAAGTCACCAATTATAGGGGTGGGAGGCATCGAGACGGTGGAAGACGTGCTTGAATATGTGGCGGTAGGCGCGACAGCCGTACAGGTAGGGACGGCCAGCTTTACTGACCCTACGGTCAGTCAGCGACTTGTCGAAGGGTTAGAGAGGGCCCTTTTTAGAGCTAAAACGTTTACTATCAATGAGATAAGAGGTAAAGTTTTCGCCGATTTTGGTTGACATAACGACTATTTTTTGCTACACTTTTTTGGATATGAGTAGCACAAAGAACACACTATGAGACGACCACTCTTTGTTTTCTGGGCCGCTTTCCGATGGGTGCTCCTTATGTTCCTCATCGTTCCTGTTATGGACGCTCCCTTGGTGGCGCACTTGAGCGCTCCGGTTAAGCCGATCAAGACTTGGGTCGGCAATTCCAGCTGGTATGGCCCCGGGTTCAACGGGAAGAAGACGGCCAACGGGGAACGCTTCGACTGCGAAGCCTTGACCGCCGCGCACCCCAACCTGCCCTTCGGGTCCATCGTCCGGGTGGTGAATCCCCGGAACGGAAAGTTTGAACTAGTACGCATCAATGACCGAGGTCCTTATCAAGAAGGACGGGAAATTGATGTATCCTATCGCGTAGCCCGAAAGATCGGGCTCATCCATTCGGGTGTGAACCAGGTACGGCTCGAATTGATGGAATTGCCACACAGACCCTGACCCCGCCGAAACCGGGGTCTCACATGACCTTGAGCTTCGACGCCCATCCTCGCAGCAGTCTAATCGTGGCACTGGATTTTGATTCGCTATCCACTGCTGCGAAATTCGCCAAGCAGGTTTGCGATCTCGTCGGGATGTTTAAGATCGGGAACCAATTATTTACGGCAGCGGGACCGGCGGCGGTGAAAGAAATTGCCGCGCTTGGGCCTGGTATTTTTCTCGACCTGAAATTCCACGACATTCCGAACACAGTTGCTGGAGCGGTGCTGTCAGCGGCGGCCATGACTGGCGTGCAGCTCGTCAATGTGCACGCGCTCGGAGGCCACGCGATGCTGGAAGCAGCGGTGCAGGCCATCAGCGCCGGCGTTCCCATGGGAGCGGACCGTCCGCGATTGCTTGCAGTGACGTTGCTGACGAGCATGGACCACAAGGTCATGAAAGAAGTCGGGATCGGCGGCTTGCCGAAAGCGCGTGTCGTAAAGCTAGCTCAGCTTGCCAAGAAATCCGGTGTGGATGGCGTTGTGGCCTCGGTGCAGGAAGCGCGCGCGATCCGCAAAGCCTGCGGGCGAGAATTTTTGATTGTTACGCCGGGCGTGCGACCTACTGATGAGAATGGCGCGACGGCAAAGCAAGATGATCAGGCGCGAACTGCGACCCCCACAGAAGCCATCAAAGCTGGCGCGGACTTCATAGTAGTTGGCAGGCCCATCCTAACAGCGCAAGATCCCCGAGCCGCAGCACAAGCCATCGTTGACGAAATCGCCGCCGCAAAGTAGGACACGTTCTTGCGAGTGGACTGAGCCTTCAGATTCCGCAGTTTGACCCTTCCTTCTTTTCTCCAGTAGCATGGCAAGCGATCGGCTGCTTCGTTAAGCAGCCTGCACACCCCATGTCCGTTCAAAGCAAAAGCATAATTGTCGGAACAGCCGGACATATAGATCACGGCAAGTCGGCGCTTGTGGAGGCGCTGACGGGGACGCATCCGGACAGGCTCGCGGAAGAGAAGCGGCGAGGAATCACGATTGATCTTGGCTTTGCTTTTCTGGAAGAAAATGGCGTGCGATTCGGGCTAGTAGACGTACCGGGGCACGAGCGATTTGTCAGCAACATGCTGGCTGGAGCGGCGGGGATCGACCTGGTGCTTCTGGTGATTGCGGCGGACGAATCGATCAAGCCGCAAACGCGTGAGCATTTCGATATTTGCCGGCTGCTCGGCGTCACGCGGGGAGTTGTGGCGCTGACCAAGAGCGATTTGGTGGATGAGGACATGCTCGGGCTGGTGCGGCTGGAAGTGGAGGAGTATTTACGCGGGTCGTTTCTGGATCGGGCGCCGATTTTTCCGGTGAGTGCGAAAACGGGAACGGGTCTTGCAGAGTTGAAGAAAGCGCTGCGTGACGTCGCCATGGAAATTCCCGGGAAAGATACGGCGCGATACTTCCGGCTTCCCATCGACCGGGCGTTTGCCATGAAAGGGTTCGGAACTGTGGTGACCGGCACTCTGATTTCGGGCAGCATCGGCGCGGAAGATGAAGTCGAGCTGTTTCCGAGTGGAACACGGCTGCGCGTACGCGGCGTGCAATCTGGCGGAAAGTCGGTTGAGCGCGCTTTCGCCGGACAAAGGACGGCTGTAAATCTTTCCGGTATTGACTACGCGGACGTGAAGCGCGGCATGTCGCTGGCGACGCCGGGGCGATTTCGCGCGACGCGCAGAGTGGATGTGAGGCTTACGCTCCTTCCTTCCGCCCGGAAGCTCAAGCACCGCGCGCGTGTGCATTTTCACGCAGGAACCGCGGAGACGATGGCAGAGGTTCTTTTTTACGGTGAAAGCGCGCTGGCGCCGGGGCAGACCGCGCTGGCACACTTGCGTTTGCAGGATACCGTGTTACTTCAATCGGGCGATCGATTCATCGTGCGCCAGTTCTCGCCGGTCATTACGATTGGCGGAGGCGCGGTGCTGGATCCTCTGGCAAGACGGCCAACGCTGCGAGACGCGGGACGCGCGACGTTTCTTGAAACGCTAGAGGGCGGAAAACGCGAAGAGATCCTCGCCGCCATGACGGAACGAGCGTTGCTCGGGTTGGCCCTTGAAGAGATCGTGGCGCGAACAGGCTGGTTCGCGCAAGAAATTCGAGAAACAGCGCTAAAACTTGCGGCGTCCGGAAGGATCAAGATGGTCTCAGGAGAACCATTGGTTCTCTTGGGCCGGAAGGCATTCGACGAAGTGCGGCGGAAGATCTCCGAAAGAGTCGAGAGATTTCACAAGGAAAATCCACTGTCGCCGGGAATCACGCGGGAAGATTTGCGAGCGAACCTGGGGAGACGTGTTAAAGCGGAGACATTTCGGGCGGCGCTTGAAGAGTTGGCGGGCGAGAAGAAACTGGACGTGCAAGGCGAGCTCGTGAAGCGGGCGGGGTCGCAGATCGAGCTCCAGCCGGAGGAAGCGCGGGCCAAAGGAGAGATGGAGAAGGCGTTCTCGGATGCGGGGCTGACGGTGCCCTCGTTCAAAGAGGTGCTAGCGAAACTCTCCGTGGAGGCAAAGCGTGCGGAGAAACTGCTGCAGATTTTGCTGCGCGAGAAAAGTCTGGTTCGGGTTAGCCCGGACCTCATTTTTCACGCGAACGCGCTGGCTCAACTGAAGCAGCGGCTTCTGACATATAAGAAGGCGAAGGGCGAGCGAATCTCCGTGCCGGTCTTTAAGGATCTCACTGGGATTACGCGCAAGTATGCTATTCCGTTGCTCGAATACCTGGACCGGGAGCGTGTGACGCGCAGGGCCGGGGATGAGCGTGTTATACTTTAAGTCTGTGTAGTGCGTAGCCCCGGCGCGCGGGTAAGTTGAATCCGGCGCGAAAGGTAGGTGCCCCATGTGGGACAGCCCAATGCATCTGTTGATCGTTGCGATCGTGATTCTTGTACTTTTCGGGGGGCGAAAGATTCCTGAGTTGATGCGCGGACTGGGTGAAGGTGTGCGCGGGTTTAAGGAAGGCATGTCGGGAGCCGCACAATCGCAGTCGACGCCGCCACCACCACCTGCGGCTGCTCCGGCGGACAAGCCAGCGGAAGAGAAGAAGTCCTAAGAATAGCTGCAGCTGTGAGTTTTTAGATTTGGGGTTTTCCAGGCGCTCTCGGTGAGGGCGCCTTTTTTGTTTTTGTGCCGATTTTTTTTCGGCGGATTGACGTTACTAGCGTACGGGGCTAGATTATGGACGGCGCGAAGGGCGCATCCAGTCCGCGGAAAGGGCCGTGCCCACCTTCAGTTTTCGAGTAACGTTACGAACCTTCTTTCAGCCTGATTCGGGCGGACTCCAGGCGCATTTACGAAAGGAAGGTCGTAATGGAAGCCAAGCCGCTGCCGGCTCGCCCGAGCCCGGAGCAATACAAGAAACAAGCGAAAGAACTGGTAAAAGCTTTTCGAGCTGAGCAGTCCCTCACGTCCAGTGATTCCCAAGCAATTCAACGAGTGAAGAAACATCATCCGCGTTTTGCGGATCTGCCGGACGAGCAAATCGTCAGCACGCGATTTGTGCTGGCCGACGCGCAATTCGTGATTGCGCTAGAGCACGGCTTCGAGAGCTGGCCGAAATTTGCCAAGCACGTCGAAAAACTGGCGCATGCGACCTTTGCTGTTTCGGTGAGTAATCCGGTGGCGGCGTTTATCGAGGCGGCATGCGTTCCGCGCGATGCGCTGCACTCTTCGGGAACATTGGAGCGTGCTGAGGCAATTCTTGCGGCGCACCCCACAGTTGCGAATGCTGATATCCATACGGCGGCCATTCTTGGTGACGCGATGGCGGTGCGGCGGATTCTGGCGCGCGATGTGCACGACGCAACTGCGAAGGGTGGACCGTACGGATGGGATGCGCTCACGCATTTGTGTTTTTCAAGATACTTGCGGCTGGACCGTGCGAGGACCGCTGGGTTCGTCGCGGCTGCGAAGGCACTGCTGGATGCCGGTGCGAGTGCGAACACGGGGTGGATGGAGACGAGTCACGAGCCACATCCGGAGTGGGAGAGCGCGATCTATGGCGCGGCAGGGATTGCACAACATCCGGAGTTGACGCTGCTGCTTTTGGAGCGGGGCGCGGATCCGAATGACGGCGAGACTCCTTATCATGTGGTGGAGACGAACGACAACACGGTACTGAAGATTCTGGTGGAGAGCGGGAAGTTGAACGACGCAAGTCTGACGACGCTGCTGCTGCGCAAGACCGATTGGCACGACTTCGAGGGAATCAAATGGCTGCTGGAGCACGGAGCTGATCCGAATCGAGCGACGCACTGGGGGAGAACGGCGTTTCATCACGCGGTGCTGCGCGACAACAGCTTTGAAATTATAGAGATGCTGCTGGAGCACGGCGCCGATCCTAAACTCGTTGCGGAACGGCCGGAGACTCACAAACCATCTGGCCCGGCGATGTCGGGGATGGCGATGGCGGCGCGAAGAGGGCGCGGCGACGTGCTGGAATTGATGGAGCGTCGAGGGATTCCCATCGAACTGCAAGGAGTGGAACGATTGATCGCGGCTTGCGCGAGAAATGATGCCGCAAAAGTGCGAGCGATCGCCGCGAGGGAGCCTGAAGTAGTCCGCGAATTGGTGGCTCAGGGAGGCAAACTGCTGGCAGAGTTTGCGGGGGTCGGGAATACGGATGGCGTTCGCCAATTGCTCGATCTCGGTGTGGATGTGAACGCGTTGACCGAAGACGGCGATCCCTATTTCGATATCGCAAAGAACATTACGGCGCTGCACTCGGCAGCGTGGCGCTGACGTGAATGCGCAGGATGGCAGAGGACGCTCCGCGTTGGCGCTGGCGGTGCAGGCTTGCGTGGATTCGTACTGGAAGGAGCGTCGCACGCCGGAGTCGGTAAAAACTCTTCTCGAGGCAGGAGCTGCGGTTGACGGCGTGGAATTTCCCTGCGGTTACGCGGCGGTCGATGAACTTTTGAAAGCGCATGGAGCAGGCTCTCTGCGCTGAACCGCGGCCGCGAATCAGTCAAATTTGTGTTCAAACAGTAGCGGAAAACATTTTCCGAAACGAAAGAACTGTACTTCTGACCAGTGTTGCGAGCACAACTTTCTCCCGAGAATTGGGTATTACCTGGTGTACGGGATTATAAAAACACGAACCGAAACATACAGGAGAGAAAGATGAAACTCACATGGTTGAAGTGGAGCGCCTTGCCGGTAGCAGCGCTGCTGTTGGGCACTGTGGCAAGGGCGCAAGAACAATCCTCTTCGCAAGGATCGAGCTCGCCAGCACCGGCAGCGCAGACGACAACGCCTGCGGCTGCAGCGAAACCAGATCCAACTATTGCGCAGCGAAAGGAAAATCAGCAAGACCGGATCGCGAATGGTGTGAAGAGCGGGCAGTTGACCGCCGGCGAAACCGCTAACCTGGAAACGAAGGAAGCGGCGATCAACGGCGAAACCAAAGCAGACCGCGCGGCCAACGGCGGAAAGCTGACCGGCGCTGAGAAGCAGCAAATCAATCAGCAGCAGAACGGTCTTTCCAAGCAGACTTATCAAGACAAGCACAATGCCAACACCGCGCAGTATGGCAACAACAAAGTCGGGCAGCGCCGTGAGAATCAGCAAGACCGCATCGCGCAAGGTGTGAAGAGCGGGCAGCTGACGGCAGGCGAAACCGCCAAGCTGGAAAATCAGCAGAAGGGCATCAACCAGCAAGTTAAGGCGGACCGCGCCGCGAACGGCGGAAAGCTGACGGCTGGCGAGAAGCAACAAGTTAACAAGGAACAGAATCAGGCGTCGAAGAACATTTACAACAAGAAGCACAACGCTAAGACACCAGGCGGCGCGAAGCCGAAGTTGTAAAGCCTTTCCAATTCTGAAGCAGGATAGAGGTGTCTTCCGCGAGGAGGGCGCCTCTTTTTTATTGCGGCGGAGGGTAACGGTATCTGGTTAACGAAGCTGGTTAACGGTAAGGGGCCCCCAGCCGGATTCTTGTAAGTGTTCATTCTAAAGGGGGATTAAGTGGTGTGGAATGAACAGATACAGAAGTGTTCATTCTAAAGAGAGTTGCCGGAGATTTTATCGGACGCGATTTTGCGCGCGTTTCCTCTTCAGTCTGCGTCCGGTTCGGCGAGGAGATCACCGAGGCGGTCTAGGCGTTTTTCCCAGAGAGCACGACGATCTTCGATCCATTGTTCGGCAACGGAAAGGCCTTTGGGTTCGATGCGGCAAGTGCGGACGCGGCCGACTTTTTCGGTGTGGACGAGGCCGCTTTTTTCGAGGATTTGCAGGTGCTGGACGACGGCGGCGAGAGTGATCTCGAGAGGCCTGGCCAAATGCGAGACGGAGATGGGGCCTTCGCTGAGTTTTTCGACGATGGCGCGGCGGGTGGGGTCGCCGAGCGCATGAAAAACGCGGTTGATAACGGCCTGTTGTGTTTGCATGATGGGCTTTCCTTTTGTCGCGAATCTTTGAGTGTCGCTTATATGGAGTTATGCGAGCCACAAAGAAGAGCGGCCGCAGAGCTGCCGCACTCCACAGCGCCAAACTTAGGGATGCGCCAATTCCTTTGCCAACTGATCCAGAAGCTGACGCCAGCCGCCCTCGCGCATCTGAGGACCATCGGCGCCTTCAAAGAAGGCGCCTTGTTCGGTGAAGATCAGGTCGGTTCCCTTTTCGGTGGGCAAAAGTTCGACTGTGGATTGCGACGATGAGATGCGATGATCGCCTACGCTCATCGTATAGACGAAGACGATGCGGCTGTCGGGGATGATGTCCAGGTAGATGGTCTCGTTGGTACAGACGAATCCGAGGTTGACCTTGAAACGTTTGCGCTCCTTGCCGCCGACACGAAAATCCATTTCGAAGAATTCGACCTCCGGCTCGTCACTCTCCGCGAACCAGCGCCGTTTTTTGGCGGGATCGGACCACGCCGCAAAAACGCGCTGGGGCGTGGTGGGATAACTACGCTCAATGACAAAGGTGCCGTGGATTACGGTTTTTTCTTTCATGGTTTTCCTTTGTGTTCTCTCTCCAGAGTTTCGTTCAGGCTTGCTTTTGGATTCCTGGAAACCGAGGGGGTGATCCAGGGTCCGCTGTATTTCTATAGTTTAGCAGACGCTTAAGTATTACGCGTCGCCGGAATAATTGTCAAGCGTATACTTAAGTAATATTTTAAAGGGAGCTTTTGGCGGGCAGGCTGGTTGCGGATTAGTCCTCCGACCAGCCGAGCTCGGCGAGGGCTTGGGTGACGTGGGCCAAGGGGAGGCCGACGACGTTAAAATAGTCGCCCTCGATGCGGGGGATGTAGCGGCCGGCGCGGCCCTGGATGGCGTAGGCGCCGGCTTTGTCGTGGGGTTCTTCGGTGGCGAGGTAACGCGTGATTTCGTCTTCGGGTAGCTGGGCGAAATGGACGAGGGTGGATTCGACGAAAGTGCGGCGCTCGGCGTCGGGGAGGCGGATGATCGCTACGCCAGTTACGACGGCATGGGTGCGGCCGGAAAGTTTTTCGAGCATGTGGCGAGCGTCGTCGGTGGAGCGGGGCTTGCCGAAGATGTGGCCCTCCAGAGTGACCTCGGTATCGGCGCCGATGACGATGGCGGGGCCCGCGACACGAGCGGCGACGAGTTCGGCTTTGGCGACGGCCAGGCGCTGGACCAGGTCGTGGGCGGATTCGCCGGGGTAAGGCGTTTCGTCGATGGCGGAAGAGAGGATGGAGAACGAGAATCCGGCAGCGTGGAGGATTTCTGCGCGGCGGGTGGAGGCGGAGGCGAGGATTAGTTTCATGGATTTGTGATTCGCGGAAGAATACTACATGGCGGAAGCGGAGCGACCCAGGATCAATGTGGAGCTGACAGCGGGTAGTATTCGTTGCTGGATGAACCGCCCGAGCAGCGTAATTTGATGGAACGCGTATGGGACGAAAATGTTAAACAAAAGGAACACCAGCAAGCCAAACGCGGCACGAAATATCCCATTTGGTATCAGTTGCTAGTTACGTCTGAGCCTGTCCCAGTGTTGCCGCCAACCAAGTTCGGTCTACAACCATTCGATGAGGATCCAGGTGGAAGTTATCGTTGCCCTTTCGGTCATATAGCAGGCCTTAACCTGTTGTCTGAGGTCACAATCTCACGTGGACAGTGGGATGGAAGCGACCTTGGGCGCACAAAAGAAACGGTGGGTGCTCGCGGCGGAGTCGGACGACCATGCCCTATATTGCTGGCTTCACCCAGGTTGCGAAAGTTGTTTCTCGATTATTCGGCTCGGGGCGCGAAGTTTGAAGTTGCGCATCTCGCGTCGCTGTTGCGGTCCTCAAGCGGCGCGAATGGCTGTGGATTGGAAGACTGAGGCTGATGTTGGGCGTAACGGTCGTCATTGCAGGGATTTCCGTTGCGCTTGAAGCCGTATATTCCCACGAGCATTAGGTCCCGACATCTGAAGACTCCCACGGATTAGATGACGACGGATTCCTGGTATTCGCCGAAGACGCGGCGGAGGGTGTCGGAGATTTCGCCTACGGTGGCGTGGGCTTCGACGGCGGCGAGGATAGCGGGGAGAAGATTTTCGGTGGAGGAGGCGCGGCGCTGGAGTTCTGCGAGGGCGGATTGCGTTTTGGCGGAATCGCGTTTGGCGCGGAGGGCGTTGAGGCGGGCGATTTGGGAGCGCTCGATTTCAGGTTCGATGCGCAGAGTGGGGATGGTGCGGGGTTCCTCGGCGATGAAATCGTTCACGCCGACGATGATTTGGTCTTTGGATTCGATGGCGCGCTGAAAATCGTAGGCGGCTTTTTGGATTTCGCCTTGAACGAAACCGGATTCGATGGCGCGTAGCATGCCGCCCATGGCATCAATCCTGGAAATGTAATCGGTAGCGCCCTGTTCGATTTCGTTGGTGAGGTGCTCGATGGCGTAGGATCCGGCGACGGGATCGGTTGTGTTGGTGACACCGGTTTCGTGCGCGAGGATTTGCTGGGTGCGCAGGGCGATGAGCGCGGCGTCTTCGGTGGGAAGCGCGAGGGCTTCGTCCATCGAATTGGTGTGGAGGGACTGGCAGCCACCGAGGGCGGCGGCGAGGGCTTGGATAGCGACGCGGACGATATTGTTTTCGGGTTGCTGGGCGGTGAGAGAAGAGCCCGCGGTTTGGGCATGGAAGCGAAGGAGGAGCGAGCGCGGATCTCTTGCGCCGAAACGGTCGCGCATGATTTTGGCCCAGAGGCGGCGGGCGGCGCGGTACTTGGCGATTTCTTCGAGCAAGTCGCTATGGGCGTTGAAGAAGAAGGAGAGTTGGGGGGCGAAGTCATCCACCCCGAGGCCAGCATCGAGGGCGGCTTGGACGTAGGCGATACCGTCGGCGAGCGTGAAGGCGACTTCCTGGATGGCGGTCGAGCCGGCTTCGCGAATGTGATAGCCGGAGATGGAGATGGTATTCCACTTGGGGAGATGGTCGCTGCACCAGGCGAAGATGTCGGTGACGATGCGCATGGCAGGGCGGACGGGATAAATGTACGTGCCGCGAGCGATGTACTCCTTGAGGACATCGTTTTGCACGGTGCCGGAAAGTTTGGCGAGGCTGGCGCCTTGTTTTTTGGCGACGGCGACGTAGAGGCAGAGAAGGATGGCGGCAGTGGCGTTGATGGTCATCGAGGTGGAGACTTTTTCGAGCGGGATGCCGTCGAAAAGCGTTTCCATGTCTTCGAGGGAGTCGATGGCGACGCCGACTTTGCCAACTTCGCCGAGAGCGAGAGGGTGATCGGAGTCCATGCCGATTTGGGTGGGGAGATCGAACGCGACCGAGAGGCCGGCCTGACCTTTACCGAGGAGATAGCGATAGCGTTGATTGGATTCGACGGCGGTGCCGAAGCCTGCGTATTGGCGCATGGTCCAGAAGCGGCCGCGGTACATGGTGGGGTAGATGCCGCGGGTGTAGGGGAATTCACCGGGGTAGCCGATCGAGGATTCTGGGTCCGTGGCGGAGAGATCGTCTTGTGTATAGAGGCGATCGATGGGGAGGCCGGAGAGCGTGGTGAATGGCTCTTTGCGTTCGGCGGGGGGCTTGGTTTTGGTGTCGGACATTTTTTTGACCAACTTTTGCCGATCAGAACCGGACAAAAACAAAGACGGGCACGGCATGCCGTGCCCCTACAACTTGCGAGCGCGGCGGAACGAACTTACCGCGAAGAAAAAGAGTAATAGAGCGAAGACAACGGCGCCTGCGAACGGCCAGCGGGAAACGTCGCGGGTCCAGGAGCGCAGGGCAAGATTCAGCAAGAGGAGCCCGAGAACGGCAAAGCAGGCCCCAGCTACTTCCAGAAAGAGCTGCTTGAGGGCGCGCCAGAAGCGGTGAAAACCCTTGCGCGGAGGCGCAGTTGCGGTTGGACTGGCGGCCGATGACATAAATGCATCTTAACGCAAAATCAAGAGTAAGATTCGCGTGCGAGGAAACAGGGCGGCTTGGGGGGCATTTGGGCAGTTAATGACCTGCACTAAGGGGCTGTGAACCTATTGGAGACAACGCAAAACAAGGCGACTTGTATCCTAAGAATTGCAAGCCTAGAATGACAAATGTAGTGAAGGGGAGCCACCCTTGCAACTAGACGATCACCTGAAAAACCTGCTTCGTGAACTGGGACACGCGATCAATGATACCGTGTCCGATTCCGACCGAATCACAGGAGCGATTGCCGGAGTGCGCGCGCACGGTTACGATATCGTGCTGAAGCTGGATGCGACGATTGGCCTGGCAAAGCGCGATGCAGCGGCAGCGGAAGCAGCGAAACTCACGACGCAAGACCGGAGATTTTTGGAGTCCTTGCGGATTCAGGTAGATCAGGAATCTTTTGATCAAATGCCGGACAAGAAGCCGGCGGCGCGGCTGACGATGACGCCGCAGGACGTTCGGTTTTTGAAGTCGCTGCGCATTGCAACGGATGATATCGAATGAAGTCTCTGGCAAAAATCGCGGTGTTGGGTCTTCCGGCGCTAATGGTGGGAGCGCTGTTCAGCGCGCCAGCGAAGGCGCAGACTCCTGCCACCGTCGTGCCCGTCGTGGTCGATACGGCCGTGCCCATCATTGTGAATACGGTGAATGCCGTCAAGGCAAAGTCGAATCCGCCTGGGCTAGGCAAGTTTGAAGGGTACGTGATGCACGCGAACATCGCGCAGATCACGGTACGCGCCAAGGGAAATGATATGTCGCTCGAGACGTTTAGTCTTTCCCAAGCCGCGGCCACGCAGATGCAAGCGATCGTGGACAAAGGCGGCTACCAGTACGGCGACAAAGTTACGGTCTTTTACGATCCGACCACGAAGCAAGCCCTCAAGGTGAAGGGAAAACCCTCAAAAGCAATTTGATTTGCGGAGCGACGTGATGCTTCGCATGCCTGCAGTCTCCGGCCGATTCTATCCTTCCAACCCCGCTGAACTGACTGCGCTCATCCGGCAATTCACCAAAGTTGAAAAAGAAGAAGCGCTTCTTAAGGCGAAGGCTTGCCTTGTTCCGCATGCAGGGTATGTTTATTCGGGGCATGTGTCGGGAGCGGTCTACGGGCGAATTTCCATTCCAAAGAAAATCTTAGTTTTGGGTGTGCGGCATTATCCACACGGAGAGAATGCCGCGATTCTGTCGAACGGGGCGTGGCGAACGCCGCTGGGCGACGCGCCGATCGATGAGTCACTGGCGGAGGCGTTACGGGAGGCATGTCCATTGCTGAGGGAAGACCGTGTGGCGCACAGCTCCGAACATTCGCTGGAAGTGCAGATTCCCTTTTTACAAGTCTTGCAGCCCGGCTTTACGTTTGTGCCGATTGCACTGGGGACATTGCGGTTTGAGGATCTAGTTACCGTGGGCGAGGCCATTGGACATGTGATCGCAGCCGCTGGCGAAGAGATCCTTTTGTTGACGACTTCCGATTTGAATCATTACGAAAATGATGCAACGACACGCGTCAAGGATCACAAAGCAATTGACCGAATCCTGTCGATGGATGCGCGCGGTCTGCATGACACTTGCCGCAACGATGCGATTTCCATGTGCGGATTGGGGCCCGCCGTGGCCATGATGACTGCGCTTCAGCGCGCGGGAACCGTGCGGCCGGAACTGGTGCGCTACGCGACGTCGGCGGATGTTTCCGGAGATTTCAGCGCGGTGGTGGGGTACGCGGGAATAGCGTTTGTCTAATAGCTTGATAGCGCCACCTTTTTCCGGACTTCGGAAGACGACACTTCTAAAAGAAAAACGGCTCCAAATCTCGGAGCCGTTTTTCTTTTGAAAAAGTTCTGAGATTGCGGATAGCGTTAGTGCGGACGCCCGCCTCCGCCGCTAGGCGCAGGAGCCGAAGCGTGCGGCGCAGAGGCGGAAGGCGCGGACGAACCGCGTGACGAGCCGCCTCCGGCGGTCTCGGTGCCACCGCGATAACCGCTGCCACCGCCGGCCGAAGAACGCGGCGCGGGGGGAGGAGGCACACTGCGCGAGGGCGGAGCGGTCGAGCGTGCAGAGGTTGGGTTTACCGGAACGCGCGTAGGAGTTCCCGGCGTATTATTCTTGGTTCCAGCCAAGATGTGATCGTTTCTAAGCTCGCCTTGCCCATTCTTTTCTGCGATCGTTCCACTTTCACGCGAGGAGGGCGGTGTGGCATTGGAGTTGACGAAACGATGCTCGCGCGGGTCGTAAACGATGGATGAATCGTGGGTCAGGGAAACGATGCGAGTACCGCCGCTTCCTTCGAGAAGCGTGTGGGACGTTCGCGTGGGAGCGCTCGTTGCAACGAGACTGCTGTTCAGCGCTTCTCGTGGCGGTGATTTCAGAGTCTCCCATTTTTGCCCGCCTGCTGCGGACAAGGCCGGCTCCTTGGCGTTTCTGGCAGGTTCAGTGGAAAAGACACCGTGCTCCAGATTCAGGGGAGTCTTGCCTTCTTTGTCGAGAGGGTGCATGGGAACGACGCCGAGTTTGCCGTTTTGGCGAACGAACATCGCGGTCGTAGCCCGATAGAGCGGATGCGGAGGATGGACGACCGGAGGTCGCCTTTTCGGGTAGCCTCCATAACCTCCGTAACCATAGCCGTAATAGATAGGCGGCGAATAGAACCATCCCCCGCAAGAAGCGTCAAAGAGCCAACCTCCGTAGTGGTAAGGAGCCCAGCCCCACGGTTGGTAGCTGGCAAAGGTCCAGCCGAAGCCGGGATCCCACATCCACTGGCCCATGGTGAACGGCGACCAGCCTAGACCTGCGCCGAAAGGCCGCCATCCATATCCAAATCCACCGCAGGAAGACCACGAGCCATAGGTATAAAGATCGGCGTAGCCTGGGGAATAGTAGGGCGAGTTCGTGTACTGGAGAGAAGCGTTCGTGGCGCTGGAAACGGTGTCGATGCGGCCCGAAACCCAGTGATCGAATTCGTCGTCGGAAGGAAGACGGCCAATATTCACGGTATCGTCTCCAGCCTTCATGGAGAGCGACTGGCCCTTGCTGAGTTGGGTAGTCTCCTTCTTGTGCAGGACAGAAGCGTGGCCGGTTAATATATCGACGTTACTGCCATCATCAAAATTATTGAAGCGGAAGGAACCTTTTCCGCTGGACTCGACAGTGAAATCGCCGCCGGTCACGCTGAAATAATCCCCGTTCGCGGGATTCACATAGAAAGAAGCCGAGCCCTGGCGGAGGACCAAGCGGGTGGTACGGGCGCCATCCTCGAGCGAAAGATCGTAGAATTCAAGAACAGTGTTCGCGTTGAGAAAAGCCATCGCGCCATTTTCAAATTCTACTTCGGCGCGGCCGTTGTCTGTGGCAACCACATAGCCTTGGCGGATCGGCAGGTTGGCCTGCGCGGTTTCCCATTGCGCCTTCTGGTCGGCGAGCGGATCGCCGTGGGCGTCGCGAGTAAAACGCACATCGCCCTGCACGAGGCTTAGGCGAATGACGCGCGCGTGACTGGAGTCCGCGGCTGCGGGTTGCGTTCCAGCAGAGAGAACGAACAAAATAGAGGCGGAGAGGATAGAACGAAACAATGTGCCGGAAGTCATGTGCCACCCCCATCGGCGACGCTGGCGGGACTGCCACTTAATTGGACGTGAAAGAGGCGAGACAGGTTGCGCCAGAGTGACCCTGAAGTAATGGTCTCGCCCGACATGGTCCGCGTCAAGTGCGGATTGGCAAAGGTGAGAAACAGAGAACAGCCTGGAAGTTCAATGATTTGCACCGAGATTTGAAACATCCAAAAATATTTATGCACTGGCAGGTTGACACACCGAAGCTGAATCGTTAGCTTGAAAATGGGAACATTCACTGGCTCGCGCCTTACCGTGGGGGGTACTGGTGCGATTTAGAGAGCCGATTGTTCGGGAACTTGGATTCCCCGGCATGGCAGTCCCGAAGTTTAATCACCTGGGGGTGAATTGATGTGGGGTAGCTACAGATTGTTCGCAGGGGTGTTGTTACTGGCAGGAATGTTGACCGGGGCCAGCGCGTATGGACAAGGCGGTGCAACTGGCGCCATTAGCGGCGTGGTAGTGGATACCAGCGGAGGGTCGATCGGCTCGGCCGATGTGCAGGTCATCGAAGCGCGCACAGAATCGATAGTGCGCAAGCTGCTTACCGGTACAGAAGGGATTTTCGTCGCCACACTTTTGCCGCCTGGAAATTACATCGTCGTCGTGAACAAATCCGGATTTGGAGAAGCGAAGGCCACCGACATCGAGGTCCGCGTAACGGAAACGACGCGCGTGACGATCACGCTGAAACCCGGGGCGGTAACGGAAAAAGTGGAAATCACGGCGCAAGTGGCGACCGTTGAGACCAGCAACGCCACCACTGGCCAGTCTTTGGGCACGGCCACTATCCGAGAGCTTCCGCTCGCCACGCAGAATTACCAGCAACTCCTGACACTTTCCAGCGGCGCGCAAAGCGATTTGAACGCGGCAGCGCAGCTTGGACGCGGCAGCGTGAAGCTTTTCGTGAACGGCCAGCGCGAAGACAACAACAACTTTTTGATCGAAGGAATCAGCGCGACGGACTACAACGTTGCGCAGGCGACCTACGTCCCGCTGCCGAACCCTGATGTCATTCAGGAGTTCAAGGTTCAGACGTCCCTGTATGACGCCAGCCAGGGGCGGGACGGCGGGGGGAACGTCAACGCCATTTTGAAATCCGGCACGAGGCAGTTTCACGGCGATGCTTATGAATTTTTTCGCAACGACAAGTTGAATGCCAACGATTTCTTTCTGAATCGCGCCGGCGTGGCCCGGCCGGACATCAAGCAGAACATTTTCGGGGGAAGCTTCGGCGGACCGGTGGGGAAGGAAAAACTAGGATACTTTTTCCTGAACTACCAGGGCACACGACAACGCAGTGGTGACTCGCCGGGGACGCTCATCAGCACGACGATTCCATCGCTTCCAGAGGTTCGAACGCAGCAATCCATTTCGCAGGCATTTTTCGGAAACACCACGACTCCGATTGATCCGGTTGTGCTGAAATTGCTGAATTTCCAGAGCAACCAGTTCGGCGGATCGACCAACGGGTTGTTGATTCCAAGCAGCGATCCCGTCACCGGTGCGTTCGCCATCAGCCGGCCAGGGAAATATACCGACGACCAGTTCACCACCAACTGGGACCGTGAATTCCGCAGCGGCCAGGACAAACTCTCGGCGCGGTTCTTCTTTTCTGATTCCGAAAGCTTTCTTCCGTTCGGCGGCGGTGATTTGCAGGAATCCCTGGGCAGCACACTGGCCAGCAGCGTCAGCTCTTCCTCGCTGAACTTCCCATTCGATACGCCGGTCAGGGCCCGCTTCCTGAATATTACCGAGACGCATCTTTTCTCGCCGACGCTGGTGAACGAATTCCGGTTCGGCTTCGTGCACATCAACGACGTTCTGAGTAACGTGGCTCCGGTTACGGCGACAGACCTGGGAATCGACCGGCCGACGAACAGCGTAACGGACTCAATTTATAAATTCATTTTCGAAAGCTCCGGTTTTGAAATCGGGCCGGCACCATTCGGGGACCAGTCGCAGGACCAGAACAACATCAATTTTGTGGACACGGTGAGCTGGGTAAAGGGCCAGCATGTGTTCCGCTTCGGCGGAGAGTTTACGCGCGTGAATCTGAACAAGAACTTTCCCCAAGTGTTCAACGGAGAGCTGTTCTTCACCAATACCCCAGCGGGGTCCGGACCGCTTCCAGGCGTCGCAACGACTGACTTCCAGAATTTCCTTCTGGGCGCGCCGCAATTCAGTTTTGGCGGGGGCGGCCTTTCCACCCACGAATACCGGTCCAACAACTATGCGGTCTTTGCGCAAGACGATTGGAAAATCCGTCGAAATCTGACGTTGAACCTGGGAGTGCGCACGGAAATTTTCGGAGCGTTTCATGATGATCTCTGCCACATCGGAAATCTCGATCCAGCGCTGGCAAATGCAGGGGAGTTTCCTTTCATCTATCCGTCCTGCGTCGGTAAGCTGAATTTGGCGGGATTGACCGGAAGCGCAAACGGTACGACGTTCAAAAATAATTACGCGACCAATATCGGACCGCGCATCGGCCTCGCCTACGATCTCTTCGGGCATCACAACACGACAATCCGCGCGGGATACGGCATCTACTACGTGCGCGAAGACGTCGGCACAGCGGATCAGCTGTCGTTTCAGACGCCGTTTCTTCCAGTGGCCTTCGGTGGAGGCCAGGCAGGCTGCCTGGGAACGTACTTCTCAGCAACACCGCTCGCAGGCTGCCCGAACCCCAACCCAAATGCATTGCCAAAGGCGGGCACGCTAGATCCCAATTTTGTACCCTGCTTGAACGTTTTCCAGGGCTTCCCAGGCGGCGACACCACGCAGGCGGCGAACTATGGAACGGCAACAGGAAGCGGCTGCCCAGGACCTCTTCAGACATTGGGAATTTTCGGACTCGCCGTGCCGCGGCACTTCGTCGTGCCAAGCACGCAGCAATGGAACCTAACGGTACAACGCTCGCTCGGGAAACAGTGGGTGCTGGAGGTCGGCTATGTGGGCACGCACGCCGTTCACTTGCGCGAGACGCGCGATGCGCTGCAATCGCAGGACGCGACCCCTACAAGTCCTGTGAACATCACCAGTTCGTTTTGCACACCAAGTCCCTGCGTTATAACCACGAACACGTTTGCCAACGCTGTGGCTCGTTCGCGAGCCCAGGGCATCAACGGTTACGCCGGGTTTCAGCTTTTCGCCAACGACGCCTACTCGCACTACAACTCGCTACAAACCACGTTGTCGCGGCGCTGGGGAGCTGGTTATTTTCAGGCGGCTTATACCTTCGCCAAGTCGACCGACGCGACTTCCACTGGTAACACGGCGTTCAACAGTGCTTTCAACGATGAATCGACTCTGAACGATTCGCGCGGGCTTTCGGATTTTGACCGCACACACCGCTTGGCGGTGAGTTACCGCTACGACTTGCCGTTCATGAAGTCGGCGGAAGGCTGGAAGCACGCGGCGCTGGCAGGATGGGCCATCAGTGGCATCACCATCATCCAATCCGGCGCGCCGTTCTCGGTCCTTGATTCCGGAGCCGGCACGGGTTTCCTGGGCAGCGGTTCCGCGCCCGGCGTTCTGACCGCAAGTCTGGCGCCTGGGGCCACGCTATCGAGCGCTTATACCAGCGGAGGCATCGGCACAAGAATCGATGGGTACGTCAAACTGGCCGCTTTCACACAGGCGCCGCTTCTCTACCCGGCGCAGTGCGATCCTCTGAACAACGCCAACTTTTGCACAACCGGCTTCGGAAACCTGGGGCGCAACACATTCCGTGGGCCGGGCCAGCAGAACTGGGACTTCTCTTTGATCAAGAATTTCAAGATCACGGAGCGGCAAGAGCTACGGTTCACGACCGATTTCTTCAACATCTGGAATCACGCGAACTTCAGCAACCCGGCATTCACCGACGTGGAAGGCGGCAACTTCGGCAAAATCACCAGCACGGTAGGGGCGCCGCGGTTGATCCAGTTCTCGCTGCGCTACGCATTCTAGACTACCCAGGGCTACCAATTCTTCGCATGGGCACGGGAAACCGTGCCCAGTTTTTTGTAATGACTCGCCAGTCATAATGGTCCGAATAGCACTGTCGCGCACTTCCGCCGTCAAAATGATAGGATTCTGCGGGACACTATGCGACAGATCGCATCACGCGTTTCTCAATTGAACGGCGAAGGGGCCCTGGCCGTCTATTCTCGCGCAAAAGAGCTCGAACGCCAGGGACGGTCGATCATTCACTTGGAACTTGGCGAGCCGGACTTCCATCCGGCGGCACCGGTAGTGGATGCTGTGAGAGCGGCTGTAGCGGCTGGGCGAGACCGCTATGTTTCCACGCGAGGCATTCCCGCTTTGCGCGAAGCCATTGCGGAGTACTTGAAGCGCACTCGGCGATTGCAAGTTGCGCCCGAGCAGGTTCTGGTGGCGCCGGGATGCAAGATGGCACTCTCGCTAGCCATGATGGCGCTGATCGAGCCGGGCGACGAAGTGCTTTATCCCGATCCTGGATTTCCCATTTATCCATCGTTCACGCGCGGATTGGGCGCGAAGGCAGTAGCGTTCGGGCTGGAAGAGAAGAACAACTTTCAACCTGATCTGGACGAGATTGCCGGGAAGATCACTTCGCGGACAAAAGCGCTGATATTTAATTCCCCAAACAATCCGACCGGGACAGTTTTCAGCGCGGAGGCGCTTCGCAAGATAGCGAAGTTGGCCGAGAAGCACGACCTGTGGATTCTTTCGGACGAAATCTACGCGCGGATTTTGTTCAGCGGAGAATACGAATCGATCTGGTCGCTGCCGGGGATGGCCGAGCGTACCGTCATCATCGACGGCTTTTCGAAAAGTTTTGCCATGACGGGCTGGCGGCTGGGCTATGCCGTGGCCCCAAAGCATGTCGTGGACGCGATGGATCTGCTGGTGCTGAACACATTTACCTGCGTGGCGGAATTCACACAAGTGGCGGCGATCGAAGCGCTGGCCGATTCCAGCCACGCCGTTGAGGCGATGGTCGTGGAATACCGTAAGCGCCGCGACCTGTTTGTGATTGGCTTAAATAAAATTCCCGGCTTTCGTTGCCAGTCGCCCGGCGGAGCCTTCTATGCCTGGGTGAACATCGAAGAAACCTGTCTGGCCGCCGAGGAAGTGGCGAAACTTCTTCTAGAGGAAGCAGGTGTAGCTGGAATTGCCGGAGCTGCGTTCGGCACGAGTGGGAAGAATTATTTGCGGTTCTCGCTGGTCAGCGCGAAGCATCTGCTGGAGGAAGCCCTGGAGCGTATGCAGCGAGTATCGTCTCGCTGGCGCGCTGCGGTCGCGCGGTAGTGCAGGCACTCCTGGTTGTCGGACTTTTGGGGGAGAGTAGGACAATGACGGGTCTTCTTTGGGCGGGAAAAGCATTGCTGCTTGGCGCACTGGTCGGCACTTTGTGTGCCGCCAATGCGTTTGCCCAAGCGAAGCCACTTGCCGGCGCGGACGTGCCCAAAATCTACGAACGCCTTTTGAAGCAGATCGATCAAATTCCTATCTACGACAATCACTCGCACGCGACTTTCCCTGACGATTCCGACATGGACGCCATGGCCGCGCCGCCAGACGAGAGCAGCGTTCTTCGTTTAAGCGAAACCAATCCCGAATTTGTCGCGGCCGCCAAATCGCTCTTCGGCTATCCGTATGATGATTTCAAGCCGGAACATGCCAAGTGGCTGATCGACAAGAAGAAAGCAGCGGAAGCGGCGGGCGGCACGGCGTACTGGGACAGCATCCTGGACAAGCTGAATATCGAAACTTGCCTCGCGAACCGCGTGGCGCTGGCTCCTTATCTCGATCCGAAGCGGTTTCACTGGGTTTTCTTTGTGGATTCCTTCTTGTTCCCCTTTGACAATCACGAGCAGGTCGCGAAGAACGGCGACATGGGGGTATATGTCCCCTTGCAGGAGAAGGTCCTGCAGCGATACATGAAACAAGAAAGTGTGAATGCACTACCCGTTGATCTCGCGGGTTACGAATCCTTTGTCCGCCAGACGCTGGCGGATAATCAGAAGAAGGGCGGCGTGGCGATCAAGTTTGAAGCCGCCTATTTTCGATCGCTCTTTTTCAGAGATCCTCCTCGGGAAAAAGCAGAAGCAATCTATGCGAAATACCGTGCTGGGGGCGTTCCCACCGAGGAAGACTACCGTACCTTTCAGGATTACGTTTTTCGCGTTCTGATCGATCAAGCCGGAAAGCTAAATCTGCCCGTTCATTTTCACAGCGCCGTCGGCATCGGCGATTATTTTAGTTTGCGTAACGGCAATCCTCTGAATCTGGAGAACGTGGTCCGCGATCCGCGCTACAGCAAAGTAAAGTTCGTGCTGATCCACGGCGGCTATCCCTACACGCTGGACATGATCTGGATGACTGCGGCGAAGAACGTCTATACGGATTCCTCGCTAATGGGTTATTACGTCTATCCCTCGGAGCTGAAGAACATTCTGAAACAGTGGATTTCGTTGTTCCCGGAGAAGATCATGTTCGGCTCCGACGCGTTTCCGTTCAACGACGCGGTAGGAGCCGAGGAGACTTTCTGGCTGGCCTCTCGTTCGGCGAGGACAGCTGTCGCTGCGGCGCTGGCCGAACTGGTCTCGGAAGGCGCGTTCAGCGAAGAAAAGGCGCTTGAACTCGCCCGCATGTACCTGCACGATAACGCCGCAAAGCTGTACGGAGCCAAACCATGAGCCCCACCTCGGAAATGAAATACATCGCTTGGAAAAACGTCGAACGCGAACATCTGAACCCCCAAATCGATCGGGAAATGGTCGTCGGCGACAAAATCATGCTGGCGCGCGTGATCATGAAGAAAGGCGCCCACGTGCCCTTGCATCACCATCACAACGAGCAAGTAACCTATATTCTCGAAGGCGCTCTGAAGTTCGCCATCGATGGCAAAGAAATCGTGGTGCGGGCGGGGGAAGTGCTCTGCATACCTCCGCACATGCCTCACGAAGCCTGGGCCATGGAGGACACCGTCGACCTGGACGTCTTCAATCCGCCGCGAGAAGACTGGCTAAACAAGACCGACGATTATCTGAGACACGGACGCTAAGGGCGCCACTTCCTCAGACCGGCCAGGTGGGGCAACCCTTCCTGCCCCAGTGTTATTCCTATTTTCTTTGTAACAAAACTGCGAAAGAACGTAGACAAAGGCCCTTGCTCTTGTTTACCGTAGCAGAGTGGCTGATTCCAGGCGTGGGGTCATCCCTCTGAGGGGAGAATCATGAAGAGGCAACTCGTTGTATTGTCATTGATGCTTGGGGCGACATGCGCGGCTGGCGCACAGGATGCAGTCCCAGACAACCAGTCGGTTATTCGAAACGTTGCCGCCATTTTTTCCGTTGCGCCGCTTCCGGGCGCGTCCCTCGCTCAGCCCGCTGCGGCCGCTACGCTCTCTTCCGCTCCAAGCTTCGCGCCGCCAGCGGCTCCCGCGTCCGCTTTGGGTAGTCCCGCGCCCGATGCCTCTCCATCCCCTTCCCCCGACCCGAAGTTTGTCTATGGCGGTCGAGACGATTTCCGGTGGCAGCTGGCGATTGGCGCGGATTGGATAAGGTTCAGATCCTCAATCTTCAATGCGAGCGCTGTTGGCATCAATACTTCAGTGACTTATTTCACCAATGAGTGGTTCGGAATCGAAGGAAGCGTGTCCACCGGCTTCGCTCCGGAAATCTTCGACAGAGAGCACGTGAAACTCCTGGTTTACGGCGGCGGGCCTAAAATCGCCTGGCGAGAAAAGAAATGGGAGCCATGGATCCATGCCATCTTTGGCGGAAGCCATGAGCAGCCGCAGACCGCTGGCAACAGTAAGAACTCTTACGCGATTGAAGCAGGAGGCGGCGCGGATTATCGTTTCAATCCACGCCTTTCGGGGCGTTTGGAAGGAGATTGGGTGCGCACGGGTTTTTTCAGTCAGTCCCAGAACAATTTTCAGCTCATGGGCGGAGTCGTATTCCACTTCTAACGCCTCGCGGACTCCGCAACTAGTAGATTCCGTGATTCGAATCGAGCGCCTTGAGTTCTCCCTTTATCACAGAAAGCTTGTAGCCATCGCCACCGGTTCCCTTCCAATCCTTTACGTTGAAGGAAGTGCCGGGTGGTGCGCGGTGTACTGTGATTCCCCCGATACGGAGCGGAGTTTTTCTTCGGCAAATATCCGGCGGATTTTTCGCCTCTAGAAAATATGCCGGTCCAGCGCCGATGACCTTAGCCTGACCATCCGCTTCCAGCAGAACCGCGGCGCCTTCCTCAACCGCGATAGCCCGCACTTGCTTCGACCATCCATCTTGCAAGATACGGGCTAGAAAGACGGCGAGGCGGCCCATACGGTCTCGCTTGGCAAAGTGCGTGTCGGTGATAATCCCGGCGAGCAGCGGAATGCGCAGGAAGTCCCTCGAAATCGTCACCTTGTTGCCGTAAGGATCGGCAAGCGCGTCCGGCGAATGGATCGTGTCAATCATCGAAGAAAAGGAAAATTCTCCGAGCACGGCAAGCCCCGCGCTCGACCCTCCGATGGGTTTCCCGGACGCAATGTGACGGTTTATCGCATCCTCGACAGGCGTGTCCTGCCAGAATCGGACATAATTTGATTGGTCGCCGCCTGCGATGAAAATAGCCTCCGCCTGCGCAATGTGTTCCAGCAGTTTTGCATCATCGGAATCTTCCCGCTCGGAAAAGACGATAGTCGCCGCTGAATTCAGCGGGCAGAGCGCCCGGATCTCTTCATTCACCTTTTGGGCGTAGTCGTCCTCCGTATTGGCGCGAAGAATCAGGAAGTCGCCGCCGTTGGCGTGTTCGCACAAATATCTCAGCGCCGGATCCTGCTCTCCGCCACCCATGAGCGCGAATCCCGCGCGCGGAGTGGCCGTGCTGTCGGCAGCATTTCCGGCGCGAAAGTATTTCCACTTGGCGGACGCTCCCGGTGCGAGCAGTAGGAGCGCGAACGACAGAAATACACTGGTGAGAACCAGCAAAATTGCAATGCGTTTTGGTGGCACTTTGGTCGAGCGAGATTACCAGATTTTGCAGACTTGTTCGCGAACCATGGCGTCACCCCTCTTGCATCCGAAGGCTTTTGCAAACTCCGACATATTGGAAAGCGGACCGTTCCCGCGGAAACGCGGCAACGGATGAGGATTGGTATTGGCCATCAGGCGCTCGTACTCCGGCCGTTCGTTCGCGCCCCACACCTGCGCCCAGCCAAGAAAAAAGCGCTGCTCCGGAGTGAACCCATCCTTCTCCGGTGGACGCTGTTTGCCTTGCAGTGATTTCTCGTACGCCACATACGAAATTGCGAGACCTCCGAGGTCCGCAATGCTCTCGCCGAGAACCAGTTTGCCGTTTTCATGCAAGTCGCCGTCCACCACGTAGCCGTCAAACTGCGCCTGAACGCACCCAGCGCGCTCCTTGAAGTTTTTCATATCTTCGGTCGTCCACCAGTTCTTCAAATTACCGTGGCCGTCAAACTCGCTGCCGTGATCGTCAAAACCATGAGTAATTTCATGGCCGATGACTGCGCCCATTCCGCCGTAGTTAACGGCATCATCGGCTTTAGGATCGTAGAATGGCGGCTGCAGGATTCCGGCGGGGAAGACGATTTCGTTCATGCTGCTGTTGTTGTAGGCATTGACCGTGGGCGGCGTCATGCCCCATTCTGTGCGATCCACAGGCTTGCCGATTTTCTCAAGACGTCTTTGGAATTCGAACGTCGCAGAGCGCCTCTGATTTGCCAGGAAGGAAACGCGATCAATCTTTAGCGCAGAGTAGTCACGCCATTTGTCCGTGTAACCGATCTTAACGGCAAAGGCCTCGAGTTTTGCGGTGGCTTGCGCGCGTGTCTCCGCGCTCATCCAGGAAAGTGTTTGCAGATCGTCATGCAGCGCCGCGATCAGGTTATGCACCATCACCAGAGCGTGAGCCTTGGCTTCGGGAGGAAAGTATTTCTGCACGTAAATCTGCCCGAGCGCTTCTCCAAGTGACCGGTCCGTGGCTTGAACACACCGCTTCCAGCGCGGCTGGATCTCTTTCGCTCCAGTCAGCGTCTTGCCTCGAAACTCAAACTCCTCTGCAACAAATGCCTCGGGAAGCCCAGGCGCCGATGCATTCAACAGGTGCCAGCGGTAGTAAGTCTTCCAATCCCCGATCGGCGTCGCGGTGAGTTGTGCGTTAAGAGCCTTGAAAAAGTCCGGCTGGCCGACGTTTATTTCTTTCAATTCGGGATGACCCAGCGCGTTGAAATAGCTCTCCCAGCTGAAATCCGGGGTCATCTCCTGCAGCTCCGCCATCTTCATCCGGTGGTAGGTCTTGTTTGGATCGCGCAGGTCGGTGTTCTTCATGGACGCATTGGCGAGAGAGGTTTCGATACCAAGAACCGTTGTCGCTTCCGTTGCCGCCACGTCCGCGGAATCGCCCAGCAATCGAAACATCTTCGCTACGTGCTTCACGTAAGCGTCGCGAAGTTGTTTCGATTTGTCGTCCTGCTTCAGGTAGTACTCTCGTTCGGGTAGCCCGAGTCCGCCTTGCCAAGCCGCACCGACCACCTGCGTAGAGTCCTTCGCATCCTGATTGGCCCTGAATCCGAACAGCACACCGACGCCTTCTTTATGTAATTTCGCCGCCTCGGCCTGCAGATCCGCTTCGTTTTTCATTGCCGCGATGCGGGCCATTTCGGCGTCAATCGGCTTTGTGCCCGCCGCATCGATAGCTGCGATGTCCATGCAACTCGCGTAAAAGTCGCCGATTTTTTGTTCGTTCGAGCCCGGAGTGGCCTTGCCGTTCTCTGCTGTTTCCAGAATTTGCCGCAAGTTTTGCTGGTTCTTGTCGAGCAACCGCGAGAACGAACCCCAGGTAGAGTATTGTGGCGGAATCTCATTCGCCTTCATCCATCCGCCCATGGCGAACTGGAAGAAGTCATCGCAAGGTTTGCACGTTTTATCCAGGTTCGCGGTGTCAAATCCCCAGTAGCCGGTGTCGCCGACTGGCTTCGCCGATACTCGCGATCCCTCTCCCGCCATTGCCATTGCGGCAAAAAACACTAACGCCACAACGATCCCCATCGGATGCTTTCGACTCCTCATGCTCTCCCCCGATTCGTTTTCTTGCCCTTGAGATGTCTGTGCTTTGAAGCTTACGGCGTCCCAGCCCCACAGAGGCTGGCACGCCACTTAAAACACAGACGAAATGCCGCGCGCTGGGGTTTCATGATTGTCTGGGGCCGCTGAGGTCAGACGAGGCAAAAGGGCGCCCCCAGACAAAATCAAACATCAAAATAGCGGGATGGTTATTTCGCCGGCGCAGACATCGCGGATTGATATTTCGTCATATCGACGCCTTGCCAGTCGCCGCGCTCGATGCCGTCCCGAATCTGTGCGCCGGTTTTGCCTTTGCGCGATTGCTCATAGGCGTAGAAATCTTCGCGCTCGCAGATCCCGCAAGCGGCCGCGTGTTTGCTCACAAAACAATCCAGCAAGCTGGCGTGGCCCTGGCTACGATCGCAATGGCAATAGCACGGCTCCTGATAAAGAATTTTCTTGATGCGCGCTGCCACGCTGTAAGCGTTCTGAGCAACTGGGTCGATGAAGAGAGTTGCGCTCATGGTTGCCGGCAAAGGTCCAGGCGGGACGGTGTTGTGGAACGCCGGAACGGGCTCTGCGTTCACATCTTGTGTCAAACTCTCCGTGGATCGCGACGATGCATTCCGCGGCGCCAGCGCCAGTCCAATCGCAACAACCACGAGAATCATGCCGAAAATGACTTTTGGTGTTCCCCGCATGTCCGACCCCCAGACTAAGCAGCCGAGCATCCCGCGCCACATCTCACTTGGCGAATGCCCGCTATTACTCTACGGCGCGCGCTCGCTAAATTCCACTCCGTCTTCTGCCCGCTTCGTCTGTACCGGCATCTCAAGGCAACCGCAAGACTCCAATGCGAATCACTTCCAGCCGCGTTACGTCCATCACTTTGTCGTTGTTCATGTTATCGATCTGGCTGTTCGCAATAAAGAAAAAGTCGGAGCCGCGAATGGCGCCTGTCGTCGGCAAAACGCACAAATTGCTCCGATTTTCGAGCACGTTCGTGCGCGTCACGCGAAGGCCATCGCTCGAAAGGCGAAACGCCGCAACGCGAGGCGACCCGATGCTGTTTTGAATGCCGATCAGGCTGCCGTTGTGCCAGTAGAGGCCATCGATTCCAGCAAGTGTGCTGCGCGGCCCTGGATCGACGTCCCGGCTTGCTCCGCTGGCCAGCTCCACGGTCACAACGCCCAGGCTATCCGCCACGTAAAGCCTCTGGTCATCCGAACTCAATGCAATACCGTTGGGATAAAACAAGGGACGATGCACCGCCAAAATCCTAAACGTCCGCGCTGCAGGATCGAAACGGTACACGCTGTTTTCCAGGCTGTCCGTCGTGATGACCTCGCCATTTTTGCGGATGACCAGATCGTTAAAGCCGTGTTTTGACGATCCTTCCGGGTGGTACCGTCCCAACAATTTTCCGTTGGCGTCAAAATGCAGAAGCTCAGTGCGGCCGCTGTCCGTAAAGGAGTCCGCCCACACAGTGCCATCGGTTGGGTCAAGCCTGATACCCAAAACTGGCAAGAGTCCAAACCGGTCAGAAGGTACAAAATCGGAAACTCTTCCATCGCGGCCAAATTCCACAATCTTCCGGCGGTTTAAGCTGCTCAAGTAAAAAACATTTCGCGGCTCATCGTAGGCCAAGCCTTCCGGAATCAGATCTTTCTCCGTGGTGCGCAACGCTTCGCGTGCTTGCGCTACCACCGGAAAATCGCGATGAACAGAGTCGGCGAGCGTGGTGAATTCCTTCGATCCCTTCAACCCCCAAAACGCCGGTTCGCCTGAAGGATCGAAGCCTTCCTGAAGTGCGATGCACTCTTTCAATAGCGCCAGCGCCTCGCGCGTTTCTCCCAAGTGTTGTTTGGCTGCAGCCAGAAAATAAAGCGCGGCGCCGCGGTCCGGCAACGTGGGCAGAATCTTCTCGACAGCAGCGATTTGCTCTCGGATTTCCTGGGCGTCGGTGGGCTCCGCGGGCGCGCCTTTAATCTCTTCTTGATCTTGGGAATACGCCAAAGGCGGAACAAGCAGTACGCCGGCAAGGCTAAGAATCATCAGAATCGAACGAAACAAGGGTCTCGATGACTTTCCGGCAGCCGAATTGGCATGTGCGCCGTCTGCGACTCTGAAGACCGAAGCGTTGGAAGGGTCCAGCATGGGGGAGGGGTTGCAGAGAAGCCAAAAAGGCTGCGAAACCTACACGAGCAATGGGCGAGGTGTGGTGTAGGCTGATGTCGGCGTCGATGGAGCGCTAGCGACCGGCCGGCCGATAACGTGCCGCTGACGAAGCTGGCGCTGCACCTTCCCGCCCCAGGCGCGCACGAATGCATAGTTCAGCGCCCCACCCATCACCGAGCTGGCCAGAGGAATCAATCTCCCAACCCATTTTTCCGCTGTTTCCTGTCCCAATTTGAGAGCCAGACGCTCAGCGATACGCGGGGCCAGTCTCTCGAAAATCTGTTTTTCGGCAAGGTCCTTGCCGTAATCCACTCCCGTAGCCGCAGCAGCCGCCATCCACAATTCAAGGCGTTCGCTCTGGCCGTTTTGGTAGAACCCGTAAAGGAGGCAAAGCCTCTGAATCAACCGCAGAGTCAAAATGGTCAGCAGACCCGCATCTGGAATGATCGTGATCATTCCACCCAGGCCAAAGCCCGCGCCCTCAAGAACTGCAAGCTTCTCCGTGTCTTTGATGAGCTTCTTGGCGATCGCATCAAGTCGCGCAACGGGTACCAGGTGCATGTGGCGGAAGTCCGCCACCTCAAGTCCATGCTTCTTCTTGAGTTGCCGCCGGAACTCTTCCCTGTCGATTTCGAGCGAGCTCAGCCCCTTTAGGAGGCCAAATCGTGCAAGCCGCCCAAAAGCCCCACCCGGAACCGAATTGTGTAACCCGGCCATACCTTTAAGCATCCTACGGCGGTTAGATGCGCCTGGCAACCCCCCCTGCAGCCCCAGTTTCGGGGAACCGGGTTCTTTGCCCCCACGTACAGGGGTTGCATAAGCAGAGGCAAGAAACCCCGCGTACTACTTGACGGGGGAATTCTTTTGGGTAAACTGCATTTTCTCTATGGCGACCTTGCCACAAATCGTTCCGTCGGAAGTCGTTCACGATTTCGACTTCCCACAGCGGGAAGCGGCTTTCTTCTACGGCCTCTTCCTGCGCGGCCATTCCGCGGAAAAACTTCGCAGAGATATCGAAGTGCCCGCTCTTGTGCTTGCGAAATGGCACAAAGAAGCGGAACGCGAGCCGGAGCTTCGCGATATCTTCACACGCATGGTGGAATATCGCAGGCACGTACTAGCGATCTTCGATACTTTGGTCGGTTCAGACGTTCACAACCATCGCGTACAGTAAGCACCGCAGAAAATCAGCTCCAGCCCTGCCTTATTTGATTTTCTAGGCCGTCCTTTCACGACAAGGCTCTTCCCGAAAAAACCTGTCCGAAAGTTCAGGTCAAAAATTGTCAGGCAACCCTTCGTTTCTTTCGCGAGTCTAACGCCAAACGGGGGACAAGTCCCACAAAATGCAGGAGATTCATCGATTGACGGGCATCTTGTCCCGGGGGTAGAATTCAAACGTCCTAGAAGTTGAGGTGTGCTAATGCCACGGGTTATTCGTGCCCTGATTGCTACTGCATTCTCGTTCGCTATCCTTATTCCTCCCGTTTCCGGCCAGCAGGGTCAACAGGCTCAGGATCCCGCAAATCCTCCGCCTCCTCAGACTCTTACCAAAGAGCAGCGCAAGGAACAGAAACAGAAAGCCCGCAAGACCCTCAAGGAACTCGACAGCCAATACAGGCAATGGCTGAACGAAGATGTCATCTACATCATTTCGCCTGAAGAGCGGAATGCCTTCCTGCAACTAGACACGAACGAGGAACGCGAACAGTTTATCGAACAGTTCTGGCTTCGCCGCAGCAGCAATCCCGATCTTCCGGACAACGATTTTAAAGAAGAGCACTATCGCCGCATCGCTTACGCCAACGAGCATTATGCCTCCGGTATTCCTGGGTGGAAGACGGATCGCGGCCGCATGTACATCATGTGGGGTCCCGCGGACGAGGTTGATTCTCACCCCTCCGGTGGCACTTATGACCGGCCTATGGAAGAAGGCGGCGGTTCAACGACCACCTATCCCTGGGAAACCTGGCGCTGGCGCTATCTGGAAGGTATCGGCGAGAACATCATCCTCGAATTCGTCGATCCAAGCGGCTCAGGTGAGTATCACTTAACGATGGATCCTTCCGAAAAGGATGCCCTGTTGCACGTGCCCGGCGCTGGCTTGAGCCTGCTCGAATCCATGGGCATGGCTTCCAAAACGGATCGCTTCACGCGTTCGGACGGCACCAACCTTCCCACCGCGATGGGAGGAACTCCGGCCAGCATGGATGAATTCAATCGCCTCGAACTCTACGCCAAAGTGCAGAAGGCGCCTCCAGTAAAGTTCAAGGACCTCGAAGCGATTGTAACAGCGCGCATCGTACGCGATCAGTTGAAGTTCACTTGGCGCACCGATTTCATGAAGGTAACCAACGACACCGTCTTGGTTCCCATCACCATCCAGGTTTCCAACGGCCAGCTGAACTTCCAAGCGAAGGATGGCATTCATTCCGCCACTATGAACGTGTTTGGGCGCGTCAGCACATTGACTGGCCGTGTTGTGCAAACTTTTGAAGATCCGGTTTCAAAAGATTTTCCTGATTCCCTCTTCCAGCAGTCGCTTAAGCTGCAATCGATTTATCAGAAGGCTGTGCCCCTCCGCCCGGGCCTCTATCGGCTGGATATCGTCATCAAGGACGTGCAGAGCGGAAACGTAGGCGTCATTAACACCCGACTTGCCGTTCCCCGGTATGCGGATGAAAAGCTCGATGCCAGCACGCTGATCCTCGCCGATCAGCTCGAGCATGTACCGGCCAAGCAGATTGGCACTGGCCAATTTGTTTTGGGTTCAACCAAAGTTCGCCCGCGCCTCGATAGCGACTTTACAACCAGCGATCGCATGGGCATTTATCTCCAGGTTTACAACCTCAAGCCTGACGACAAGACGCATAAGTCCAGTGCTACTTTCCAATTCACCGTGAAGAAGGGCGCCGAGCAGGTGCTGCAATTCAAGGAAACCTCCGAAGAGATGAAGCAAACCGGCGACCAGGTCACGATTGAAAGGTGGCTGCCGCTCGCATCGCTCACTCCCGGCAAGTACACCATCGAAATTAATGCCACGGATGGCATTTCCAATCAGTCAATTTCAAAGACCGCGGACTTTACGGTCAGGGGACCGCTGGAACCAACCAAAGCGGCCGCCAACACGGGGCCGGGGAGGTAGTTAGCAGTGAATAAGGGACAGGTCCGAGTCAGGGGGGCTCTCGTCCTAGCCGTAGCGTTCTCATTGTTGGGAGCGAATCCGGCAGTGGCCCAGTTGAAGTCTGTCCAGGGGATCCTCTCAGGCGTGGTCCGCGACTCCGCCGGCACTCCTCAGCTGGGTGCGAGTGTGGAAGTGATCCCGGAATCGGCCGCAGCTGCTTCCGCGGCCGGCATCGGCTTTCTCACCAACACGCAGGGCGTATTTCGAGGGGAACGCCTGGCTCCGGGCTTCTACACCATTCGCGTTACCCTCGCAGGTTTTCTCCCCACTCTGGAAAAACATGTCCGCGTGAGCGCCAATCTGACGACCCTTGTTCGCATACAACTTGAATCAATGTTCGCCTCCTTGGAGCAGTTGCGGCGCGCTCCTTCTTCTGCAGCCGCCGAATCGGACGATTGGAAGTGGGTCCTCCGGTCTGCAGCAGCTACCCGCCCCGTGCTTCAATGGGTCGATCAGGATCCGCTGGGCGCTGTCTCAATGGACGCGGAAAATGTTCCCTCTGAACCTTCACGAGGCCGCCTGGAGTTTATGGATGGCGCACGCAGGCCCGGCTCTGTCTCCAGCCTTCCCGCCAGTCCCGCAACCGCTTTCGCCTACGATCAGCAAATTGGTCCGACCAGCAGGCTTATCCTCGCTGGCCTGGTGAGTTACGACGGCGATTCTCCCGCAGGCGGAATTGCGACTGTTTGGCTGCCCACCGGCTCCCTCGGTGCCGGTCCGCACACCGCACTTGTTTTGCGCGAATCTAAACTTGGAGATATGGGGCCGACTTTCCGCGGCGTGCGCATCGATCAAGGCGGTTCTATTGCCTTTGGAACCCGCGCCGTTCTCGAATATGGCGGCGAATATGTCCTGGTCGGCCTGGGCCGTCCAGCCACATCTTTGCGCCCGCGCATGCAGCTTGACGCGCGTATCTCTGATGATTGGCACGCCTCCCTCATTTTTGCTTCTATGCCTACCGGACCTGAACCTCTGGAAACGCTTGATGGAGAAACCGCAAATACCTTGGCGGCTGCATTGAACGAGCTGGACGCTTTCCCTGTGCTCATGTGGCGCGCCGGACGACCCGTCCTCGAGAGCGGTTTTCACGAGGAACTCTCCGCGGAACGCAAGCTAGGCTCCCGCGGCAAGTTTCAAGTTGCGGCCTTTCACGAAGACAATAGCCACCTAGCCGTCTTCGGCCGGGGTAACAATCTTCCCGTCGCTGACTTTTTTCAAGATGTCTATTCCAACGGTTTCTCTTATGACGGCGGCTCTTCCAGCAGTTGGGGCACTCGCGCCGCTTATCGGGAAAAACTTGGCAACGACGTCGAACTCACTGCCCTATATGCCTTTGCCGGTGCCCTGACACCCTCAAGCGCTGCCGCAGGCCCCCTCCGCGAGCTCTTCCGCACTGCCGGCCGCCACTCTGCCGGCGCCAAAGTCTCCACTAGGGTGCCGAGACTCGGCACTCGCGTAACCGCAGGTTACCAATGGATCAGCGGCGCTACCCTGACTCGAGTTGACAGCTTTGGCGAAGCTCTTTTCGATATGGAACCTTATCTTCATGTCGGTGTGCACCAGCGCCTTCCCAAGTTTGGCCCCGGCCGGTGGGAGGCCAATGCGGAATGCGACAACCTCCTCGCCCAAGGCTATGTCACCCTCAACACCCAGGATGGCCGCGTGACCCTGATGCCCGCTTTTCGTACCTTCAGGGGTGGTCTAAGCCTCCAGTTTTAAGAGCAAATTGGGCTTTAGAAAGCTGTATGTGTCCTTCCAGAAAGCGGATTATTGGGAATTCCTCAGCCTGCGGATTTTGTAACTTGTTGAAATGTAATATACTTGCTGTAAGTACGCTCTTCCAAAGAATGGACATTCGTTTGCACCAGGTATGTTTCGGTGGGTTGTCGCCCTGCCTGGGCCAGTTATGAAGCAGAACCTTAGAGTCAGCCTTGGGGCCGTTGTGCTGGCGCTTGCCACGCTGGCGGCGATGATTTTTGCCTGGCTGAACTTTGTACAAAGGACCGAATTCGAGACTCCCGACGACGGTGTCGTGTGGCTGGACACCACCCATGGCATCCAAGCCCAGCAAGTCGCCCCCAATTCCCCTGCCGCCCGCGCAGGTGTGCGTCCTGGGGATCATCTGGTGGCTATTAATAGCACCCCCGTCACCCGGCAAGTCCAGGTCACCAAGCTTTTGTGGCGTGCGGGCTTGTGGACTCAAGTTCGGTACAAACTGGCGCGAAATAGCCAGGAGTTTGAAACTCCGCTCGTCACTGCCCCTGCTGAGAAACCGACTTCCATTGAGAATTACTCGCGCGTCGTCGGCCTCATCTATCTGTTCATCGGTCTTTTTATTTTTGCTCGCCGCTGGAACGCGCCTCGCGCCGTCCATTTCTACATTTTCTGCCTGGTGTCTTTCATTTTTTTCTCATTCCACTACAGCGGGAAGCTGGACGCCTTCGACTACGAAGTCTACTGGGTCAAAATTCTGGCTCAGGTCCTCATGCCGGCCTTATTGCTGCATTTCGCTCTGGTTTTTCCTGAACGCACCGAGGGAACCAGCCGCTCGCTCTCCAAGCTTGGTTTCGTGTATCTCCCGCCGCTCGCCATTCTTCTCGTCCATGTAAATACGGCTCTTGGAACCTTGGGATTCGTCCCCTGGCTGGGTTCTCGCGTCCTTCTCGATAAGATCGCTTACAGCTATCTCGGCGCTTGCCTGATGGCTGCCGGAGTCGTCTTTTATCGCAATTATCGCGGCGCGCCGGCCGGTGTCTTGCGGCAACAATTGAAATGGCTCACCGCCGGCACTTTCATCGGCACTTTCCCATTCGCGCTTTTCTACATCGTCCCGTACGTCTTCGATGCGGCTTCCAAGCCATGGATGAAATTCTCCACTGTCAGCCTCGTCTTCATCCCCTTGTGCTTCGGCTACGCCATCATTCGTTACCGCTTGATGGATGTGGACATCATCTTCAAGCGCGGCCTCGCTTACACTGCCGCCACAGCCGCGATCGCCACGATTTACTTCTTCTTTGTCGCACTGATCCCGCAGATCTTTCATGCGCAGGCCAACGGACCCGTAGGCGGCATCATCGCCATCGTCATCGCCGCTCTGCTCTTCCAGCCTTTCCGCGAATGGATCCAGGCCCGGCTCGATCGTTTCTTCTATCGCGATCGCCTGGACTATCGCCGCACCTTGATCGAATTCGGCCGCACCCTCACCAACGAAGTCCGCCTGGAGCCCATGCTCGGCTCCGTGATGGATCGCGTCTCGCAAACACTTCTCGTCGATCGCCTGGCCATTTTCGTCGAGGACCTCGTCAATCCCGGCCACCTCCGCCTGGCGCGCTCCATGGGCGTGCGTCTCGCTGAACCTCTCGACCTTAGTTTCCTCGGACCGGCCCGGCCCGAGTTCGCGCGGGGGGCGCTCTTTTTTGAGTCGCCCCGCGCCGCGCGTGATGTTAGCGAATCCGTGCATCGAACCCTTGAACAGCTCGACCTCAATTACTACGTTCCCTGCCGCATCCGCGAACACACCGTCGCCGTTTTGGGCCTCGGGAAAACCGTCGACGGCGATTACCTCTCCAGCGATGACGTCGAGCTAGTGGAGACCATTGCCGGCTACGTCGCCGTAGCTCTTGATAACGCCCAGCTTTACACTTCGCTCGAACAAAAAGCTCTTGAAATCGCCCGCCTGAAGGACTTCAGCGAAAACATCGTCGAATCCCTGAACGTCGGCGTCCTGGCGGTGGATTTGGAAGGCATCGTCGAATCCTGGAATACACGCATGGAGCAGCTTTTCGGCGTCGCCCGCCAGGACGCTGTTGGCCGCCAACTCCGTTCTTTGCTTCCCGAAGCGCTCGCGGAAGAAATTGCCGCTCGCGGTGACGCCGAGCAGATCACCGGCATCTATAAACAGCGGCTCCATCATCAAGGCAAAGCGCTCACTTTGAACGTCTCTATCACTCCGCTGGTCAGCAAGTCCGCCGAGCGCATCGGCCGCCTGCTGCTCTTCGACGACGTCACCCAGCGCGAGCGCATGGAAGAGCAGATGTCGCAAACCGAGAAGCTCACTTCGCTCGGTCTCCTCGCCGCTGGTGTGGCGCATGAAGTCAACACGCCGCTCGCCGTAATTTCCAATTACATCCAGATGCTCGCGAAGCAGATGCCCGATGGCGATCCGCGCCAGTCCATCATCGAAAAAATCGTTAAGCAAACCTTCCGCGCCAGCGAAATCGTCAACAATCTTCTGAATTTTTCGCGCACCGGCGCGGGCGAAGCCATCGACATCGATGTGAACCGTGTCGTGGAAGAAACCCTTTCTCTTGTCTCGCATCCGCTGAAAACCTCGCAAATCCAGGTTGTCAAGCACCTCGGAGAAACTCTGCCCGCGGTTCGCGGCTCGGCGAACAAACTGCAGCAAGTCTTTCTCAATCTTTTCCTGAACGCGCGTGACGCGATGCCCGGCGGGGGCTTGCTCGAGGTACGCACAGGCGCGCACAACGGCAGCGTTGAAATCGAAGTCGTCGATACCGGTGCTGGCATCCCGCGCGAATACATTCACCGCATCTTCGATCCCTTTTTCACCACCAAAGCCAGCGGCCGCGGCACAGGCCTTGGTCTCTCCGTGAGCTACGGCATCATCAAGGAACACTCCGGCAAGATCGACGTGCGCTCAACTCCCGGCAAAGGCACTTCGTTTCACGTAGAGTTCCCCGCGGTCAGAAAGTCGGTTCATGTCTAAGGGCTCTATCCTCGTTGTCGACGACGAATCGGAAATCCGCGAAGGCCTCGAGCTCCTGCTCAAGACCGAGGGCTACGGCGTCTCCAGCGCGGAAACGGGCGAGTCTGGCCTCGCTAAACTCGAACAGCACCCGTTCGATTTGCTGCTCCTCGACGTAAGTCTTCCCGACCGCAATGGTCTCGAACTTCTCCGCGAAATCCGCAAGCGCGATCCGCAACTATCCGTCGTTCTCATCACCGCTTACGGCTCCATTGAAATGGCTCGTGCAGCATTCAAGGGCGGCGCGCTCGATTACATCACTAAGCCCTGGTCCAACGACGAACTCCTCGCGCAAGTCGCCCAGGCCGTCGAATCGCGCCATCTTCGCGAAGAAAACGTCCAGCTCAAGCGCGCCCTGAAGCAGCGATTCAATTTCCCCAACATCATTGGCAAAAGCGAAAAGATGCTCACGCTTTTCGACTTGATCACGCAGGTTGCCCCCTCGCGCTCCACCGTGCTCATCAGCGGCGAAAGCGGCACCGGCAAGGAGCTCATCGCCAAAGCCATTCACTCCGCGTCCACCCGCGCGGACAAAGCCTTCGTGCCAGTCAACACCGGCTCCATTCCTGTGGACCTTCTCGAATCTCAACTTTTCGGCCACGTAAAGGGCGCTTTTACTAGTGCCGTCGCCTCTAAAAAAGGCCTCTTTGAGGTCGCCGATCAAGGCACCATCTTCTTCGACGAAATCGCCACCATCAGCCCGGAAACCCAGGCCAAGCTTCTCCGCGTCATTCAGGAGCGCGAGTTCATGCGCCTCGGCGGCACAGAGCAGCTCAAAGTCGACGTGCGCATCGTCGCCGCTTCCAACGTCGAGCTCCTCACTCTCGTCCGTGAAGGCCGCTTCCGTGAGGATTTGTACCACCGCTTGAACGTAATCCACCTTCAGCTTCCACCGCTGCGCGATCGCCGTGAGGATGTACCCGCTCTGCTCGCTCATTTTCTCGAGCGCTATTGCCTCGAAAACGGCAAACCGATGCGCCTGTTTACGGCAGGTGCCATGAAGCTCTTAATGGACTACGATTGGCCCGGCAACGTCCGCGAACTCGAAAATGTCGTCGAGCGCGCCGTCGTGCTCTCCACCCAGGAACGCGTGGACGTCGACCTACTCCCCGAAAGCATTCGCAGCAAGGAAATTGTCCGCGGGGTCCGCTTGCAGCTCTCGGAATTCCTTCCTCCGCTGCCTGGCGAACCCGGCTCCCGCTCCGGCGCGGACAGCTTTCAGCCTTCTCTCTTTCAAATCATGGATGAGATCGAACGACGCATTATTATCGACATGCTCGAACGCACCGGCTGGAATCAGACCGAAGCCGCTGAGCGTTTCTTGATCCCTCTTTCGACGCTCAACCAAAAGATCAAGCGCTTGGGCATCGATGTTCGCCGTCGCGGCCGCGCCGATGAGACTCTTTCGGCCACTATTGGCAAGTAACCTCTTCTCCAGCCACCCCTAACCCGTCTCACATATTTCTCAAGACTTTCGTCTTGCATCTAAGAGTAGGTCTATGCACAGTATCGCGGAATGATTCTTCGCCTCTCCAGCTCTGCTGCGCGCGCCTTTCTCGTAATCCTCGCGCTTCTGCTCGTCGCCGGCCTCTCCTACTCTGGCATCCGCAACACTCTTGCTGCCCATGACATGGCTCTGAATACCCCGGATGGTTACGAACGAGCGGCCCGGCTGGAGCCGGATGACGCTCGCAACTGGTATCTCCTGGGCCGCTACTGGCAATACAACCTCGAAGATCCCGATGGCCAACGCGCCATTCGTTCCTATCAGACAGCTTTGTCTTATGATCCGCATTCGGCGGACACTTGGCTCGATCTGGCCACCGCTTACGAATCGGAGGGCGATCTCTCCGCCGCTCGAAATGCATTTCTAGAAGCCAAACGCGAGTACTCACTTTCCCCCGAAGTTTCCTGGCGCTACGGTAATTTTCTCCTGCGGCGGGGTGAGTTGGATGCTGCATTTGCGCAGATCAAGCACGCCGTGGAAGCCGACCCGAAGCACGCCGCGGCGGCCATTGCACTCGGCACACGCTTCGAGCCTGACCTCCACGCACTCTTGAAGCGCGTCCTGCCGCACACTCAGGATGCCTACCTGATCGTGATTTCTTCTTTTGCCCAACAACGTCAAACCCAGCAGGCTCTCGTCGTCTGGTCCAGTCTGGCCGCTCTCCACCCGCACATTCAGCTCGCGGAGTCCTACCCTTTGCTTGAGGCTCTCATTCAGAAACGCCAAATGACGGATGCCCAGAGCGTCTGGAATCAGGCGCTGGCATTTTCGGGAACAACGCGTCCAGCCGATCCTCCAGGCTCCCTCGTCTGGGATGGCGGATTCGAGTCCAACATTGCGAAAGGCGGGCTTACGTGGTCCTTCTCTTCGTTCTTTGGTGGCGTGCAGGCTACTCTCGATACCAGGGAAAAACATTCGGGCGACCGGTCCCTCCGTCTGACCTTTAACGGCTTGCGAAATGTTAATTTCAACGATGTCTGCCAGTACGTCTCCGTACAGCCCTCCACGAATTATCAGTTTTCTGCATGGGTCCGCACGCAAGACCTATCCACCGACCAAGGCCTGCGTTTCGGTCTTCAGTCCCTCGGCGATTCGACGAATTCCGTCGCCTGGACCGATGATCTTCGCGGCACCCAGCCATGGACACGAATCGACTTTCCCTGGACCTCTGGAAACGACGTCCACGAACTCCGGCTCTGTATAAGCCGCCAGCCTAGCGCCAAGTTTGACAGCAAAATTCATGGCTCGGCCTGGATCGATGATGTCGCCTTGGTGCCACTGTCCGCGGAGAATTCCGGGCAATGAAATTCATTCGAATCGGCCTTTGTGCTCTTGTGGTTTTCGCGGTCCTTTCCCATGGTGCCGTCGAAGATTGGGCTCGCGCTGTCCTTGAAATCGGCGCGGCCTTGCTCTTTCTCGCCTGGGCCATCTGCGCCTATCTCACAAAAGAGCACCAGCTTGTTGTTTCGCCTTTGCTTTTGCCTCTAGCGGCGCTGCTGCTCATTGCCTTTGGCCAGCTGCTTTTTCACCGTACGGCCTCTTCCTACAGCACCCGCATGGAGCTCCAGCTTCTTCTTGCCTATATCCTCCTCCTCTTTTTGTCCGCGCAAGTCTTCCGCACTCTCGAAGACTGGCGTAGCTTTGTCTGGTTCGTGATGGGTCTTGGTTTCTTCGTCTCCCTCTTCGGCATCCTTCAGCACCTCACTTTTAACGGAAAGCTCTACTGGTTTCGCGAGATGCGCTTCGGGGGCATTCCCTTCGGGCCATATGTAAATCGCAATCATTTCGCTGGTTTTGCCGAGCTCGTCATTCCTCTCTCGTTGGCGCCGCTAGTGCTTGGAAAGGTCCGCCGGGAACGTTGGTTCCTTGTCAGTCTCTTTGCGGTTGTTCCGATCGGGGCCCTGGTTCTTTCTGCATCCCGCGGAGGAATCATTAGTTTCTTTGTGGAGCTGGGTGTCTTGTTCCTTTGGTTGATTCTTCGCCGCACTCTCGGAAAGCACTTGCTCTCCGGTGGCGCCGTCCTGTTCCTTGCCTTTCTCCTGGTCTCCTGGCTCGGCGTTCAGCAGCTCGTCGAACGATTTTCTTCCATGCAATCGCTGGAAGTGACCGTTGGAAAACGCGCCTCCATGCGCGCAGACACCTGGCGCATTTTCCTGGACCATCCTTGGCTTGGCACTGGTCTCGGCACCATTCAGATCGTTTTCCCTGCGTACGAAACCCTCTACGACGGAAAAATCGTCAACCATTCCCATAACGATTACCTCGAAGCTCTCGCGGAAACAGGCATCGCCGGCGGCTTGTGCTGTCTTTGGTTTCTCGGGATCTTGTTCTTCGACTCCCTTCGCCGTCTTTCGCAGCCTGTCGGAGCCTTTGCCTCCACGATGCAGCTCGCCGCTCTCATTGCCTGTCTCGGTTTCCTCATCCACAGCCTTGTCGATTTCAACCTCCACATCCCGTCAAACGCTTTTCTTTTTTTCCTCATGGCGAACCTGGCCACCGCCGAGATTCGCCAATCCTCATCGCAAATTCCCAATTCGGGAATTGCTCGTCACAGACATCGTCGAATTCGCTGACAGTCTTCGTCCTTCTGACTGTATAATCTATCTGGGGGTCATCTATTCGTATGCAGCCAGCGCGACTGGGTGGGGGGTTGTCGTGTTTTGTCTCGACGACTCTGCTCGGATTATTCATTTTGGCGCTACCGGCCCGCGCCCAGGTCGTTCTTGAAACGCCGCAGCAAACCAACGATCGCATTCGCGAACTTTCTGCTGCTTCTCGCAGGGGGCCTCATGACTACATCATTGGCAACGGCGACGTTCTCTCCATCGATGTATTCGACGTAAAAGAGCTAAGCCGTGATGTCCGTGTGAGTCAAACCGGCACCATCGGCATCCCGCTCGTCCCCGTTCGCCTTCGGGTTTCCGGCCTCACGGAAATCCAGGCTCAGCAAAAAATTGCCGAGGTACTGGAAGCCAACGGTTTGGTTTCTCATCCCGACGTGAGCGTTACCATCAAAGAAAGAAAAAGCAAACCCATTACGGTTGTTGGCGCCGTCGCCCATCCACTGGTTTACCAGGCGGATAGTCAAGTCACGCTCCTCGAAGTTCTTGCCGAAGCTGGTGGCCTTTCCAATGATGCTGGCGGCGAAGTCATCGTGACGCGTCCCGTACCCGAGATGACGTTCGATGATTCCGAGCCTTTTCCCGACGCCCCTTCCGTCCCCAAGCCTGCCAGCTCGAACTCCGGCAAACCCCAGACAAAACCGCTGACTTCCGCCGCCAATCCCTCCTCTGCTTCCTCGAGTGCGGCCTCCACGGAGCCCCCCGATTTGCCGGCCCCAGATTCTTCTTCCGAAAAATCCCTCGACGCTGCAGCCACTCCGCCTGCTTCAGCCCCAGCCGATACCATCACGATCAATTTGAACGAACTTATGGAGGCCGGGAATATCAAGAACAACATCACACTCCAGGCCGGAGATGTAGTCACCGTGCCTCACGCTGGCATCGTTTATGTTCTTGGAGCGGTTACCAAGCCCGGTGGGTTTGTGCTCGCCAACGACCGCGAGCAATTGAGCACCTTGAAGATTCTTGCCCTCGCTGGCGGCTATACCAACACGGCAAAAACCGACCACGCTGTGATCATTCGCAAAGATGCTCAGGGTAAGCAGCACGAAGTGGCGCTCGACCTCAAAAAAATCGTGAATCGCCAGGCCGAGGATTTGCAGCTCCAGCCAAGCGACATCTTGTACGTTCCCAACAGTGGAACCAAACAGGCGCTCATACGCTCCCTGGAGTTTGGCATCGCTCTCGGTACGGCCGTCGCTCTATATCGAGTCGCGTACCACTAGAAAAAACATGGCGGACGACAACAAACTCATTCCTCGCGAAAACGGCTCTAACGGCTCCGTCGAATTGATCCCCCCCGGTTCCCGGCTCCCTGCTTGGGATCTTTCTCCTCGCGAGCCGCATCTTTACGATTATCTCCTTATCCTTCGCAAGCATCAGTGGCTCATTCTCTCGTTCTTGCTGGCTGTCGTCACCATCGTCACCATCGCCACCTTCCGCATGCAATCCGTTTATATAGCCACGGCCCGCATCGAAATCGACCGCGAAAATGGAAGCATCCTCCCCTTTCAAGGCATGGAGTCGTACGACTACATGATGGATATCGAGAACTATATCGAGACCCAGTCGAAAATCCTGACGAGCGAAACACTGGCGCTGCAGACCATCCGCAGCAGCGGCCTCGGCGCGCGGCCCGAGTATGCTTCTCCCAACGGACCATCCGAAGCCCTCGCCACCGGCAGCCTCGAAAATCAAAAGCGTCCGCCCGAACTCGGCGCCTTTCTTGGCAGCCTCGGCGTAAAGCGCGTTGCCAACAGCCGTCTCATGGATGTGAGCTTCGAGTCGACCGACCCTCAGTTCGCCGCTCGCATCGTAAACGAACACATCAAGAATTTTCAAGATCAGAACATTAAAAGCCGCTACGATGAAACTACCCGCGCCACCACCTGGCTCCACGACGAACTCGACGAACTAAAAATCAGAGTCCAGGAATCCGAAGACAAGCGCATTGCCTACGAACGAAAAAATCAGATCTGGACCCTCGACGACAAGCAGAACATCACCACACAGCGCCTCTCCGACATCAACAAATCTCTGACCGACGCCGAGGAAGAGCGCATGAAGAAGGAATCGCTCTATCAGTTTGCCAAGGCCGGCGACATCGCTGACGTTCCCCAGCTTCGCGAAAATCCTATCTTTCAGGGCCTCATTCAAAAACGCCAGGCCGCTTCCGAGGAATACATCGAGGCCGTCAATCAATACGGCCCCAACTTTCCCAAGGTCCAGCGCCTTCAAGCGCAATTGAAGGATTTGGACCAGCTCATTAAAAAAGAGCAAATCAACACTCTCAATCGCATCGAAAATGATTACCGCGAAGCCCGCCAGCGCGAAACTCTGCTCACACAAGCCCTCGATCAGCAAAAAGTGGCGGCCAACGAGATGGCCGAGCGTATGGTCGAGTACAACATTCTCAAACGTGAAGCCGAAGCGAATAAAGCCCTCTATGACGGTTTGATGACCAAGCTTAAGGAAGTCGGGATTTCCGCCGCGCTCCAGTCCTCCAACATCCGCGTCGTGGATCCGGCCATGATCCCCGCGTATCCTTCACGCCCGGCCAAAGCGCGCAACATCGCCCTCGCCTTTCTTGTTGGTCTCGTCGGCGGGATCGGCCTCGCCCTCATGCGCGAGTATCTCGACAACACCGTCAAAACACCGGACGACATCGAGACTCTCGCCCGCCTCCCTTCCCTCGCCGTCGTCCCCCAATTTGGGGCTTCCAACGGCAATGGCAGCTCGCGCAAGCGGCTCTTGCATGGCATTTCAACAAACGGACACGACAAACGCATCGAACTCGTTGCACAGCATTTGCCCAAGTCTCAGATGTCGGAGGCGTTTCGCGCTCTCCGCACTTCTCTCCTTCTCTCGCAGCCCGGCCGTCCACCACAAGTTATCCTCGTCACTAGCGCGCTGCCTCGCGAAGGTAAAACCACCGCCGCCGCTAACTTGGCCGTCACTCTCGCCCAGCTCGGTGACAAAACGGTGCTCGTCGATGCCGACTTGCGCAAACCTGGCGTCGGCCGTTTGCTCAACCTCGGCAGCAGCAAATACGCTGGCTTCAGCTCTTATCTGGCCGGTGTTTCGAGCCTCGATCTGGTTACCGTCCCGCACCCGGACATCCCCAATCTTGCAGCGATTCCCACTGGCCCCCTTCCCCCCAATCCGGCCGACTTGCTCTCCTCGAACAAATTGGCCGAGGCCATCGCCGAATTGCGCACCAAATTCAAATTCGTCGTCATCGATTCACCGCCCATCATGGCCGCCACCGATGCGGTTATCCTTTCTGTTCAAACGGATGGCGTTCTCCTGGTCGTTCGCAGCGGCGAAACTCCGAAGGAGGCCTTCACCCGCACGCGCGACCTGCTTGTCAGCGTGAAGTGCCACATCCTCGGCGTCGTACTGAATGCGGTGGATTCCAGCGCTCCGGACTACTACTATTCTTATCGGTACTATCCCTATTCTTATGGCTACGGCCCTCAGGAAGCGGCTGATCCCTCTCACGATCGCGATGAACCTGAACTTCCGCAACCTGTCCGCGAACGCTCCTCGCCGCATGACGACGATGACTTGGCTTTGTAAGGAGGCCCTTTGCGTTATTTGATCACCGGCGGCGCCGGTTTTATCGGTTCCCATTTGGCGGAGCGTCTTCTTGCCCGCGGCGACCGCGTCGTCCTGCTCGACAATCTCTCCACCGGCAGCATGGATAACATCCGCCACCTCAAGACTTCCGGCCAGATGGAATATCACCTCGACAACATCGAAAATCTCCAGCTCCTCGCCGAACTCGTCGATGATGCTGACATCATCGTCCATCTCGCCGCTGCCGTCGGCGTTAAGCTCATCGTCGAAAGCCCCGTCCGCACCATCGAAACCAATGTCAATGGCACCCAGCGCATCCTCGAAGCCGCCTGCAAAAAACGCAAACTCGTTCTCACTGCCTCCACTTCCGAAGTCTACGGCAAAAATACCAACGTCCCTTTCCACGAAGACGCCGACCTCGTCCTCGGCCCCACTACCAAAGGCCGTTGGAGCTATGCTGCCTCCAAAGCCCTCGATGAATTTCTCGCGCTCTCTTACTGGAAAGAAAAGAAGCTCCCCGTCATCGTCGTCCGCCTTTTCAACACCGTCGGCCCCCGCCAGACCGGCCGCTACGGTATGGTCCTCCCCAATTTCGTTAAACAAGCCATCGACAACGAACCCATCCAGGTCTATGGCAATGGCCAACAATCCCGCTGCTTCTGCGATGTCCGCGATACCGTCGAAGGCCTCATCCGCCTCATGGACACCGACCGCTCCGTCGGCGAAGTCGTCAACGTCGGCAACACCGAAGAAGTCACCATCGAAGGCCTCGCCCAACTCGTCAAACAGCGCACCGGCAGCTCTTCCCCCATCGAATTCATCCCCTACGATCAGGCCTACGAACCAGGCTTCGAGGACATGATGCGCCGCGTCCCCTGTGTCGACAAACTCCAGGCCCTCACCGGCTTCCGCCCCCTAACCTCCTTAAACGAAATCATCGACCGAGTCACCACCTTCTTCCGCCAAAAACAAGAACCCGCCACGCCTCACGCCGCCGCCCGCACCGCCGTGTAGGGGCACGGCATGCCGTGCCCGTCCTCCGCACCCGTCTTCCGCCTCACCATACCGTTTCCCCGCAACTGCTCTGAAACGTTTCCTAACCTCCCGTCACTACCCTGTACGGGTTATTCACTTTCGAAGTACTAGCACTAAATCGGCGTGAATTGGCCTTGATTCAGGAATATACTTTCTGCAACGCAGGCCCTTCCTAAGTGCGTGAACCGGGTCGATGCCTACTGAGATCCAACTCGAGCAGCTTAAAACGCAATGCGGCTTTGTTGTGGACGCACTCCTGAGCGGGCGCGTTGTCCCTTTTCTCGGTGCCGGCGTCAATCTCTGCGATCGCCCCAAAGGCGCCCCTCGCTGGCAGAAGCCGGGCGAGGAAGTCGGCCTTCCTAGCGGCCGCGAACTTGCCGAGTATCTCACCGCCAAATTTCACTATCCCGCTTTACAAAAATGCGCGAAATGCGGCAACGAAGCTCTCCAACCCGATCTCGACCTCGCCCGCGTCTCTCAATACGGCGTCATGCAATTGGACGAAGGCCCGCTCTACGAATGGCTAAGGCCTATCTTCGTCGCTCCCTGTTCACCGACGAGCACCCACTCTTTTCTGGCTAAGCTTCCTACTCCCTGCGCCGATCATTCCGAAGACAAGTTCCCCCTCTATGTCACCACCAACTACGACGACCTCATCGAACGCGCCATCGGCGACGGCCAGTACGATCTCGTCTTCTACAATTCCAGCGACGATCCACCACGCTTCTGGCACAAAGAGCCCGGTAAAGCCCCTCAGCGCATCGAAGGCGCTGCCAACGAATATCCCTATCATTTTTTTGAAAAGCGCCCCGTCATTCTGAAAATCCACGGCACCATCGACCGCTCCGACGAAGAGCGCGAAGGCTTCGTCATCACCGAAGACCATTACATCCAGTATCTTGCCGAGGAACCGCTCGAAAATTTTCTTCCCAGCGCTCTCCTCACCAAAATGCGCGAACGGCATCATCTTCTCTTTCTTGGCTATAGTCTCAGAGATTGGAATTTCCGGGTTTTTCTCCGCCGTCTGAAAAGAAATCCCAAGGAACGTTACAAGGCTTGGGCCGTCCTCCGCACCGATGACGAAACGGAAGAGCAGTTCTGGGGAAAAAACGGCATCCACATTCTCAATGTCGAACTGAAGGTTTTCGTCGACGAGCTCAGCCGCCAGCTCGCCGACCGCGTCTCTAAACTTTCCGCCTCCGCAGGTTAACTTCCATGGAGCTCTGCCCCTACAAAGGATTGCTCCCCTATCGCGAACAGGACGCCAGGTATTTTTTTGGCCGCGATATCGAGCGCCGCCTGATTCGCGACAATCTCCGCGCTTCCCGCCTCACCATTCTTTACGGAACCAGCGGCACGGGTAAGAGCTCCGTCCTCGGCGCCGGCGTCGCCCACGACCTCAAGGACGACCCCGACTATCTGCTCCTTTACTTTGGCACCCCGGGCACCTGGCGAAATGACCCCGTCTCCAGCCTGAATGCCGCCGTCGAAGATAAAATTTCCCGCCTCCCGGGTTACGAACCCAATGGAGGCACTGCCCCGAACCAGGGTCTTTTCCACGGCCTCGAATCCCGCCTTGCCGCCGTCGATCGCACTCTGCTCGTGATCCTTGACCAGTTTGAAGAGTATTTCCAATACCATCCCAACGAAGATGGCGTAAACACATTTGCCGTCGAGTTCCCCCGCATCTTGCGCCAGGAGCAAATCCCCGTTCATTTCCTCCTGTCAGTTCGCGAGGACGCCATCGCCACCCTCGACCGATTCAAAAAGCGCATTCCCGCCCTCTTCAACAATCGCTTGCGCGTCGAATTTCTGTCTCGCGATGCGGCCCTTGACGCCGTCATCAAGCCCCTTGACGTTTTTAACCAGGAAGCTCACTCCTTCGGTACTGTTTCCATCCGTGAGGAAGTTGCTGAACACCTCGTGGACAAGATTATCTCCGCTCAAAAAGGCGAGAAGCGCTGCGTTCAAACCCCCTATCTCCAGTTGGTCCTCGAACGCTGGTGGAACCGCGAGATCGACAGTTCCTCCCACGAATTGCGCGAGAAAACTCTCCAGGATCTCGGCGGTGTCGAAACTATCGTCGATCGCCACCTCGAGCTCACTCTTAGCCAACTCTCTCCCGAAGGCACAGAGGCGGCTGCTGAGATATTTCGCTTCATGGTCACCCCCGGCGGCAGAAAGATTGCCCTCACTGTCTCCGAACTCGCTGGAAATATTTCCACCCAGGTAAGCGAGTCCATCGACATCAAGGCACTTCTTGAAAAACTTCGCGAAGCCAGGGTTCTCACCACCGTTCCCCCTCCTCAAGGCAGCGCACCCGGCGAACAATGCTACGAATTTGCTCACGACGTTATCGCCAGGGCCGCCCTCGAATGGCGCAGGCATTTTCGCGACGCTCAGAAGCTTGCGGAAGCCAACGAGCGGGAAAGGGCCGCCAAATTTCGCGCCGAATCCCAACAAAGGCTCGCCGAAGAGCGCAAGCGCCAAACCATCACGCTCCGCAAATGGGCTGTCGGTCTAGCCGCGGTTTTGGCCCTCGCTCTCGTCGCCGGGGCTTTCGCTGGCTTCGAATACTTCCAGCGCAGAAAAACCGAGCAGGCCACTCGGGTTCCCAACCTGCTACTCCATTCCATGCGCGTCTCGGCGCAAGACCCGGAGCTGAGCGTACTCCTCGCGATGCACGCCGTCGTGCTGGCTTGGTCCGATAAGACCCGCAAGGATTTTTCCGAAGCCGAAAAGCAGCTTCGCCAGTCCATCTTGAATTCCCACGTTCAAACCACCTTGGCTGGTCATCAAGGTCCCGTCAACGGTGTTCGATGGAGCCCAGACGGCCAGTTTTTGGCGACTATCGGCGACGATGGTACTGTCAGAATCTGGAGCGCGAAAACGCACGAGCAATTGAAAGTGTTCAAAGCCCCGGGTGGACCCCTCAATGCCGTTGCCTGGAAGTCTGATGCCAGCCTTTTGGCGGTTGGAGCAAACGACGGAACCCTGACCGTTTGGAACACCTCTTCCTGGACCCAGTCGTGGCGTTCTTCCGCCAATGGTGTTGCCATCAACGATCTTTCCTGGAACCCGCGCGACAAAAACCAATTGCTAGAAGCAAATGCCAATGGACTGGTCGAGCTCCTCAATGGAGAAACAGGCGACGCCTTGAGGAGCCTCCAAGCCGACCAGGGCGAAATACGAAGCGTTGCCTGGAGTCCCGACGGCCTGAGAATCGCTGCCGGCACCCAAAATGACAGAAATAGTGTAAGGGTGTGGGATGCAAGAACGGACAATACTTTGTGGAGTGGGTCCGGCGATGTCTGGGAGACCAACGGCGTCTCCTGGAGTCCCGACGGTCGCTTCCTAGCCACCGGCGGCGAGGAAGGAGTCGCTGTCATCTGGGATGGAAACGGTGGCGAGGCCCATGACGGCAAGGCTCGAGATGGCAAGGTCCTCTTTCGCCTTCGCGGCCATCGCAGTGCTCTTGGCGGCGTTGCTTGGAGCTCGGACGGTCGCCGCTTGGCCACTGCTAGCGCCGACGGCACCGCCAGAATCTGGGACGCCAGGACTGGAGAGGAACTGATGACCCTCGCCGGTCATCACGATTGGGTCAACGACACCGCTTGGAACCCGGACGCAAGACAACTCGCCACAGCCAGTCGCGACGGCACGGCGAAGATCTGGGACACCGGAGCAAACGAGCCACTGGCGCTTTCCGGGCACTCCGATCGCGTCTCTAGTGTTGTCTGGAGCCCGGACGGAACCCGCCTCGCTTCCTCCAGCAATGACAAAACCGCTAGAATTTGGGATACCGTCACCGGTAAGCCGTTGCTCACCTTAGAAGGACACTCCGATTGGGTTAACGACATTTCTTGGAACCCGGACGGCAAGCGTATCGCGACAGCCAGTGGCGACAAGACCGTTAAAATCTGGGACTCCCGGGCCGGGAAAGCTCTGCAGACTTTTCCTTCTAACGACTCCGGATGGATGCGTGTCTCTTGGTCTCCGGACGGCCGCCGCTTGGCCGCTGGCGCTGGAGACGGCTCCACCGTCATCTGGGATGCCGAAGGTAAGAGTCCCCCCCGTCATCTTGTCGATCCAAAACACGCATTCGTCGTCCTTGCCCTGGCTTGGAACCCGGACGGAAAAAAAATTCTAACCGCTAGCGGCGGCAGAACCGTCATTTGGAATGCCGAGACGGGTGCGAAGCTACACACCCTCACGGACGATGATTCCAACCAGTCCATTTCCGACGCCCAATGGAGCAAGGACGGGACTCATTTGGCGACCGCCAGCTCTCTCGGATCAGTAGTCATCTGGGACGCCTCCACTTACAAGGAACTAGCTACCGTTCCCGGACTACTCGGCCGCGCCACCAGCGTGGCTTGGAGCCCAAGAGGCAAAAAACTGGCCATCGGCAGCAACGACTGGACCGCCATGATCTGGGATCTTCAGGTGAAAACGCAGCTTCTCACCTTTCCCGGTCACGCCTCGGCCGTCACGAGGCTTGCTTGGAGCCCCGATGCAAAGCGTCTCGCAACCGCCACGCAAGACGGCACCATCTTGATCCATACCGTAAGCGTCAGAGAGCTGATGACCCTCGCCAGTAAACGTGTGACCCGCACTCTAAGTAAGGATGAATGCTGGAATTATCTGAAATCCACATCTTGCCCAACCCCCGCTTTGCCTTCCCAGTGAAATCGTCACCCGGCCACCGCTCCTCCAGCTGGAACCCGTGCCCTGTCGAGTGACTCCAGACCGGGCCGATCCGCGGACATTTCACGTGCTAACTCTTTTGTTTGCAATACCTACAGATACATGAGAGCCATTGCACAATTTTGGTGCATTTTTCTCGCGCTAAGTCATTTAGAATGAACACCTATGCAAAACGCCCGGGGGGCCCTCTCTCTGGCCCACTACCGCCCCCTGCGCGCATTCCTGTCTCCCCACTCACGGAGTTGGCCCGGCCAGCTCCTCTCACCGCGGCAAGACAAGACGTTTCCGCCTCCCCCTCGTCTCAATCCTAGGCAAGTGAAGGGAGTCTACCCTTAGGTCGGTGGCTGCGCTCTCCCGGGAACAATTCTCCTCAAAACTCGTATCCACTGGTTATAAACGAAACTCTCAGAAAGGCTAAGCCCCGCGAAATGAACATGATCGCCTCACTCGACACTGCCTTTCGCGATCTGAAGTACGCGCTCCGCACCCTCGCCCGCACTCCCGGCTTCACCGCCATCGCCATACTGACCCTCGCTCTCGGCATTGGCGCCAACACAGCTATCTTCACTCTCCTCGACCAGATCCTCCTCCGCCTTCTCCCCGTCAAGAATCCTCAGGAACTCGTCCTCCTCACCATGCGCGGCCACCATTACGGCAGCAACTGGGGCGGCAACGCCATTTCCCATCCGATGTTCCGCGATTTCGCCGCCAACAACGAAGTTTTCACCGACATGTTCGCTCGCTTCCCCTTCGACGCCAGTGTCTCCTTCAATGGCCAGGCCGAACACATTCAGTTGGAATTGGTCTCCGGCACTTATTTTTCCACTCTCGGCTTGAATCCCTACCTTGGGCGCGTGTTCACTCCCGAGGACGACCGTCTCCCCGACGCTTATCCCTACGTCATCCTCAACTACCCCTACTGGAAATCGCGTTTCTCCGCCGATCCCAATGTTGTCGGCAAGACCCTTATCCTCAACAATCAAAACATGACCATCGTCGGTGTCCTTCAGCCCGGCTTTGATGGCGTCGAGCTTGGCCGCACCCCTAAACTCTTCGTGCCTCTCATGATGGAAAAGGAAGTCCTCGTCGGTAATCCCACCGACATGCTCAAGGAACGCCGCAACCGCTGGGTCAACGCTTTCGGCCGCCTTAAGCCCGGCGTCACTCGCGAACAGGCCAAAGCCTCTCTCCAACCGTTCATGCATTCCATGCTCGAAATGGAGGTTAAGGAAAAAGCCTTTGCCCACGCTTCACCCTACGATCGCGAGCAATTCCTGAAGTGCACTATCGATCTTCTCCCCGGCTCGCAAGGCCGCTCTTACACTCGACAGACACTCTCCACTCCACTCTGGGTTCTTATGGCCACCACCGGCCTCGTCCTTCTCATTGCCTGCGCCAATCTTGCAAACCTTCTGCTCGTCCGTGGCTCCGCACGCAAAAAAGAAATCGCCATTCGTCTTGCCATGGGCGCCACGCGTCCTCGCATCATTGCGCAGCTTCTCATCGAGAGCCTTTCGCTCTCCACGTTCGGCGCCCTCGCTGGCTTGGCGCTCGCCTATTGGGCCGATAAGGCCCTCATGGCCGCATACTTGCCTTCCGATTCCGGCGGCCTCAAAATCTCAACGACTCCGGATCTCCGCATCCTTCTCTTCACCCTCGCTGTCACCGTCGCAACCGGCGTCTTCTTCGGATTGGTTCCCGCCCTGCAGACCACCAAGCCGAACGTCGCCACAACTCTCAAAGACGAAGCCGCCGCGGTCGTCGGCGGCGGTCACGGCGCCCTCAGAAAATCTCTCGTCATTGCTCAGGTCACACTCTCTCTCTTGCTCTTGATCGGCGCCGGCCTTTTCACAAAAAGTCTCGGCAATCTTCGCAACCTTGGCCCCGGATTTAACCCGCAAAACCTTGTTGGCCTTGAGATGGACCCCTCGTACAGCGGTTATAGCGTCGCGCGGCTGAAAGCTTTCTATCCTCAGTTGCTTGATTCTCTTTCTTCCATTCCTGGTGTTCAGTCCACCGGCCTCGCCTCCATGCGCATCCTCGAAGACAACGAATGGGACAGCAGCATGACCGTCGAGGGATTCAATCCTCCCTCTCCCGATGCCCACCCCGAACCCTACATGAACGAGATCAGCCCCAACTATTTCGCCACCATGGGTGTTCCCATCGTCAATGGCCGCGACTTTCGGCCTTCCGACACCCGTGAAGTCAATCATCAACCCGATGATCCTTATGGATGGAATTCTGCCGTCGTCATGATCAACGAAACGTTCGCCAAAAAATATTTCGCTGGACGCAATCCCGTGGGCATGCACATCGGCTTCGGTTCCGACCCGGGCACGCCAACGGATATGGAAGTCATCGGCGTCGTCAAAGACATCAAATATCAGAATCTCCGCGAAGAAATTCCTCCCCAGGCCTATCTCCCCTATATGGCTGACCGTTACATCGGCGGCATGGTCATCTACGTCCGCACGGTAGCCGATCCCACGTTGCTCATGTCCTCCATTCGCGCCAAGGTCCGCGATCTCGATCCCAACATTCCCATCTCCAACATGCACACGACCGAAGTCCAGATAAATAACTCGCTCGCGAGCGAGCGCATGATCGCCAGCCTTTCCGCCGTCTTCGGTTTTCTGGCTACTCTGCTCGCTGTCATCGGACTCTACGGCGTGATGGCCTACACTGTCGCGCAGCGCACTCGCGAAGTCGGCATCCGCATGGCCCTCGGCGCAGCGCAAGGCAGTGTGATTTGGATGGTGATGCGCGAAGTTCTCATCCTCATCGCTGTCGGTGTCGCTGCGGGAGTCCCCGCTGCTCTCGCTCTGACAAAACTGGTGCAGAGCCAACTCTTCGGCCTGACTCCCCACGACCCCGCCACGCTCGTCATCGCGACCGTAGCGCTGGCCTTTGTAGCCTCCGCCGCCGGCTACATCCCCGCGTGGCGCGCGAGCCGCCTCGACCCTGTGAAAGCTCTGCGCTACGAATAAGTCACGGTCGAACGGCTAGCTGGCGCAAAACCCGTCCCAATCGCGTGGAGCCCACGGCTTAACTACATTTTCTTCCAATCGCCGGATTGCTCGAAGGCGTGTGCGGCTTTGTAGATCGTTGACTCGTTCCAATGTTTGCCGATCAGCATCAGCCCGGTCGGCAGGCCATCGATCATTCCGCACGGCACGCTCATCGCCGGATGGTGCGTGATGTCAAACGGACAGGTGTTCCCGATCATCTCGATGGCACGTTGAAAATATTCTTCGCGACTCGCGTTGGCGGGCGGCAAGGGCTGCGGCTTCATCGGCAGCGTCGGCATCAGCAACAGGTCGTACTGCTGCAGCACCGCATCGTAAGCCGCTCGCAATCTCCGGCTCACATTGACCGCCTTTCCGTAGTAATGCGAGCCGTGGTATTTCTTGGCGTACACGCCAAAAGTGGTCCAAATCTTTGCGGTCTCGGACAACTCGTTCGCTCGCAGCGTCCATCCGTGCAGCTTGTCGATCAAACTCGTCACGTACAGATCCTGTCGAGAAAGCCCGTAGCCGTCGCCGAACATCATCGTCTGCGCAATTCCTTCGACGCCGATCGGCGTCCAGATGGCCGGCCCAAGGAGATGCATGGGAATCGATACCTCCTCTACCGTCGCGCCTAGTCCCCTGAAAATCTCCGCGCTTTGCCGCACTTTATCGTCTACCGCCTTCTCCGACTCCGGCCTGCCAAATCCTTCCTTCACCAGCGCAATTTTCAATCCGTTCACGCTTTTACCAAGCGCCTCCGTGTACTTCGCCACTTTCGGCGAAAACTGACGCGGATCGTATCCATCCGCCCCGGCGATCACTTCCAGCATCAACGCATTGTCCGCAACGGACGCCGTCATTGGCCCGGTGTGGTCCACAAAAATCTCAATCGGCATGATCCCCGTATACGGCACCAAGCCATGCGTCGCCTTCATTCCATAAATCCCGCACCAGCACGACGGCATGCGAATCGACCCGCCCTGATCACCGCCGAGCGCCATATCCGCTTCGTGCAGCGCTACCACTACCCCCGATCCCGAAGACGAGCCGCCCGCCGAATATCCCATCTTGTAAGGATTGTGGACGGGCCCTTTCGCCCCCGTGAAGCTGCTGCCCGAAAGGCAATACGATTCACAATGCACCTTGCCGACGATCTCGGCCCCTGCGTCGAGCATCCGCGTCACGACTGTCGCGTCAATTTCAGGAACGTAGCCTTCAAGGATCGAGTTGCCGTTCATCATCGGCACGCCCGCGACCATGGCGTTGTCCTTAATCGCAATGCGCTTTCCTTTGAGAGGGCCTTCCGCCGCGCCGCGAATCGAAGTCTTCACATACCACGCGTTGTGCGTGTTCTCTTCTGGCGAAGGAAATCTCCCCGGCGTACGCTGATATTTCACCTCTGGCAAACAGTCCGGCATCGCGTCCACGACGTTGTAGGCGTCGACGCTCGCCTTCATGAGCCCGATGTAGGACTGCACATCCGCTTCCGTCAGCGAGAGGCCGACTTCGCTCGCCGCGGCGCGGACTTGTTCCGGTGTTGGTGATTGAACGGCCATAATTGCTTCCTCCCATGAGTGACGTCATCCGCCGCCGCTCGTCCAATTGCGCCGCTGCACAAAATACGCTTATGCGGCGGCAAGATAGACATAGCGCAGAATAAATAGCACGGTAAGAATCCAGACGAGCGCGTTGATTTCCTTAAATTTGCCGGCCGCCAATTTCACGACGGTGTAAGAAATCAAACCCAGGCTCAGTCCCGTGGCGATACTGAACGTCAGCGGCGTCGCCAGCATCGTAATAAACGCGGGCAGGGCTTCGCTGAAATCATTCCAAAGCACCATCGCTAAAGACTGGGACATCAAAACGCCCACCAATATCAGCGCCGGCGCTGTCGCGTAGGCCGGTATTGCCGTCGCCAGCGGCGAGCAAAACATAGCCAACAAAAATAGTGCCGCCACTGCGATGTTGCTGAAGCCCGTCCGAGCACCGGCGGCGACACCAGCGGCGCTTTCGATGTAACTCGTAACTGTTGAGGTTCCTGTCAGCGCGCCGAAAATCGTCCCCACGGAATCCGCCAGCAACACCCGGCCAACGCGGGGGATCTTCCCGTTCTTGATGAAGCCGCCTTGCTCGCAGACGCCCACAAGTGTTCCGACATTGTCGAACAGATCGACAAACAGGAACGCGAAAAGGATTTCGAGGAATCCGAGATGCAGAGCCCCGCGAAAATCCAGTTGAAGAAAAGTTGAAGACGGATGCGGCATGGCGAAAAACGTGGCAGGCCAACTCGACATTCCACGCAACATGCCGAGCAGTGCAGTGCCGATGATGCCAATCAAGATGGCGCCGTGGGTTTTGCGGGCCATCAGAATCAGCGTCAGCGCCAGGCCGAAGCAGGCCGTCTGCACTTCTTTATCCGCAAAGCTTCCCAGGCCGACAAATGTGGCGGAGTTTGCCACTACCAGCTTGGCATTTCGCAATCCAACAAACGCGATGAACATCCCGATTCCCGCAGCCGTCGCGTGCTTCAAGCAATCCGGCATGCCATTCACGATCTGTTCGCGAACTTTCGTTACGGTGAGCACCAAAAAGAGTACGCCGGAAAAAAAGACAACCGCGAGAGCCGTTCGCCACGGAACATGCATCGCAAGGCAAACGGAGTATGTAAAGTACGCGTTCAGCGACATCCCCGGCGCCAGCGCGATGGGATAGTTCGCATACAAGCCCATCACCAGAGTCGCCGCTGCCGCCGAAAGGCATGTGGCAAACACAACTCCATCCGCCGGCATGCCTGCCTGCGCCAGAATCTGCGGATTCACCACCACGATATACGCCATGGTCACGAAAGTCGTGAGGCCGCCGAGCAACTCTTGTCGAATGGATGTCTGATTTTCCGTGAGCTTGAAGTAGCGATCGATCAATCGGCCCTCCGACCGAGCCTGACACTCACCTGGGGTTCAGCGAAAAACTCGCTCCACAGCGCACAATTTCAATAAGGAATCTTGTTCGGCCGATCGAGCCAAGCGCGAAACCCCGCGAGCGATTCGTCTCGCATTATTTGTATGGTCGGAATGCGGCGTTCCGAATAGGGCCGTTTCAGCTCGTCATAAATGAAGGAATCATCGAAACCCGCTTTGGCTGCGTCCTCAGCTGTACTGGCAAAATAAATCTTTGCGAGTCTCGCCCAGTAAATCGCGCCGAGGCACATCGGGCACGGCTCGCAGGAAGTGTACAGCTCAGAATCTTTCAGCTCGAATACGCCAAGTGTTTCGCACGCCCGCCGAATCGCCAACACTTCCGCGTGCGCGGTCGGATCATTCGTCGAGGTCACCGCATTCGAGCCTTCAGCGATAATGCTGCCCTCTCGCACTATCACCGCGCCAAACGGACCTCCACGCCCGGATTGCACGCCTTCAATCGCTAGCTGAATGGCCCGCGCCATGAAAAGATTGCTCAAGTGTTATTGCCACCGATCCATTCATTAAATGCCGTGACGCAATTCCGCCTGCCGTTAACAATTCCGCAGAAAGTCTCCAGCCGCCAGCGCCAATCGGCAAGTATATGCCCGTCAAACCAGCTGCCCAGCACTTTTTTCGTCTTGAATTATCGATTTTGCTGACTTGAAAAGCTGTTGATATCCGTCTACGCTCAGGTCTAATTCTGACGAGTTCAAAGACCTGTTTTCTGGCTCCGCTTTTCACTATGATTTTGCGCGCCTTTCTCTCCAGCCGAGTTGTAACACCAGACGAGGTCCGTCCCGCCGCTCTTCTTGTCGAAGGAGAACGCCTGCTCGACGTAGTCGCTCCCGAGCAAATTCCCGCCCACGCCGAGCTCCAAGATTTTGGCGACGCCGCCATTCTTCCCGGCCTCGTCGATTCTCACGTGCACATCAACGACCCCGGCCGCGCCGATTGGGAAGGCTTCGAAACCGCCACGCGCGCCGCTGCCGCCGGGGGCTACACGCTACTTGTCGACATGCCCCTCAACTGTCTGCCCGCCACAACCAACGTCGGCGCGCTCGAAGCGAAGCGCGCCGCAGCTTACGGCCGCTGCCACGTCGACTGGATGCCCTGGGGCGGAGTCGTCGCCGACAACGCGCACGACATCGAGCCGCTGGCCCGCGCCGGAGTTCCCGGCTTCAAATGTTTTCTAGTTCATCCCGGCATCGACGGTTTCACAATGGTCACGGAGCAAGAATTGCGCGCCGCCTTACCCCCCGTTGCGCGCACCGGCCTGCCTCTTCTCGTCCACGCCGAACTCCCTGCTCCCATCGAGGAAGCTACCGCACAGCTCGCGCATGCCGATTGGTCGCTGTACGAAACCTATCTCCAGTCGCGCCCCGAAGAAGCTGAACTCTCGGCGATTCGCATGCTCCTCTCTCTCTGCCGCGAATTCAAATTTCGCTTGCATATCGTTCATCTCTCCGCATGCAAAGCTCTTACCGAACTTCGCGCCGCGCGCTCCGAAGGTCTGCCCGTAACTGTGGAAACTTGCCCGCACTATCTTCATCTCTCCGCCGAATCCATTCCTCAAGGAGCCACACTCTTCAAATGCGCCCCACCAATTCGCAATCGCGCAAATTGCAACCAATTGTGGCAGGCGCTTCGCGATGGAACGATCGACCTCGTCGCCACCGATCATTCTCCCTGTCCACCGGAAATGAAACGCCTCGCCGAAGGAAATTTCCGCACCGCCTGGGGCGGCATCGCCAGCCTCTCCATCGCACTTCCGCTGATGCACACCGAAGCCTCGCAGCGCGGTTTCTCTCTCACCGATATCGCGCGCTGGATGTCCCAAGCTCCCGCAACTCTTGCCGGCTGCCACAAACGCAAAGGCCGCCTCGCCTCTGGATACGACGCTGACTTCGTCGTCTTCCGTCCCGAAAGCGCTTTCGTCGTCACGAAAGACCGCCTGCACTATCGCCACAGGGTCTCGCCTTATCTAGGTGAAACTCTGCGCGGCGAAGTGAAAGCCACCTATCTTCGAGGCAAACAAATATTCAGTGAAGGTCAGTTTCCCGGCGACCGCATCGGCAAGGAGCATCGTCTCTAATGTTTTTCGACCGAATTATTTTCAGCGCTCTGTCATACACTGAAGCTTGCGAGCAAACGCCTGAAAGGACTGGATGATTTTCCACGATTCGCATGAAACACACGCCCATCGTCGGCACCTCGGTCCCCCGCATGGAAGGCCGCGGCAAAGTCACCGGCCACGCGCGCTACGTCGACGACATGGCTTTACCTGGCATGCTTCACGGCGCCACCGTCCGCAGCCGCATTCCCCGAGGCAAAATCAAAAAGATCACCTTCGGCCCCGGCATTCATTGGAATGAGTTCGTGATCGTGACGCCCGAAGATATTCCCGGTAAGAACTGCATCGCCCTCATCGAAGATGATCAGCCGTGCCTCGCCGATGGCATCGTCAATCATCCCGAAGAGCCGCTTCTCCTGCTCGCGCATCCGGATCGTCATCTTCTCCCCAAGGCAGTAGAAGCCATCTCCGTCGAGTACGAGCCCCTTCCCGCGATCTTCACCCTCGAAGAAAGCGAAGCGCAACGGCAAATCATCTGGGGCGCGGACAACACCTTCAAAACGTACTTAATCGAAAAAGGCGACGTCGATGCCGCCAGGCAAAACGCCGACCACATCGTCGAAGCCGAATACACCACCGGCGCGCAAGAACAGCTCTACATCGAAAATAACGGGATGATCGCCGCCTTCGACCCGCACCAGGGCCTGACGGTGTGGGGCTCGCTGCAGTGTCCCTACTACGTCCACAAATCCCTGATGAAACTCTTCGCTCTGCCCGCCGATCGCGTGCGCGTCGTGCAAATGGAAACTGGCGGCGCGTTTGGCGGCAAAGAAGAATATCCCTCGATGATTGCCGCCCACGCCGCGCTTCTCGCCACCAAGTTCGGCAGGCCAGTAAAAATTATTTATGACCGTCTGGAAGACATGACGGCCACCACCAAGCGCCATCCTTCGCGCACGCGCATTCGCACCGCCGTCGACAAAGACGGTAAGCTTCTCGCCGGCGAAATCGACTTCACCATCGACGGTGGCGCCTACAAAACGCTCTCGCCTGTCGTCTTATCGCGCGGCGCCATTCACGCCGGCGGTCCTTACTATTGGCCCAACGTCCGGATTCACGCCAAAGCAGTCGCTACGAATGCCCCGCCGCACGGCGCGTTCCGCGGATTCGGCGCGCCGCAATCCCTCTTCGCGCTAGAACGGCACATGGACCGCATCGCCCAAGTCGTAGGTATCTCGCCCGAAGAAATTCGTCGCCGCAATTTCCTCCAGCCCGGTCAAACCACCACAACAGGCCAGATCATCAATGAACCGATCGATCTCGGCAAAGTCCTCGATCGCGCCCTCGAACTCTCCGACTATCATTCAAAAAAAGAAACATTCGCCAAAGAAAATGCGCAGGGCAGCCGCAAAAAAGGCGTCGGCATCGCATCTTTTTTTCACGGCGCTGGATTCACCGGCTCCGGCGAACGTGTTCTCGGCTCAATCGTTGGCGTCGAAGCCTGCGAAGACGGCGGTTTGCGTATTCTTGTCTCCAGCACCGAGTTCGGCCAGGGCACGAACACCGTTCTCTCCCAAATCGCTGCCGAAGCCCTCGGCCTTCGCTACGAAGACGTCAGCATCGCCCAGCCCGACACGCACGAAGTGCCGAACAGCGGCCCCACCGTTGCCTCGCGCACAGTGATGGTTATCGGAAAACTTGTGCAATCCGCCGCCCTCGGCATCAAAAAGACTTTGACCGCAAGCGGCGCACTCGCCGATTCCTACACGCCCGAAGAGTTCCGCTCCGCCTGCCGCAACTACATCGCGAAGCACGGCAAATTCCGCAGCCTCGCGCAATACGAACAACCCGAAGGCGTTTTCTGGAACGATGAAAAGTACCGTGGCGAAGCGTATGCCGCTTTTGCCTGGGCCGTTTACGTCGCGGAAGTCACTGTGGACCTAACAACTTACAGCGTGACGGTCGATGATTTCGTTGCGCTTCAAGAAGTTGGAAAAGTCCTTCACCCGGTTCTCGCGCAAGGACAAATCACCGGCGGCGTAGCGCAGGCCATCGGCTTTGCCCTGTATGAAAAAGTGATCTGGCAGCAAGGCCGCATGCAAAACGGCCAGATGACCAACTACATCATGCCGACCTCCGCGGATCTCCCTCCCATCCGCGTCTATTTTGAAGAATTGGGCAACGTTCACGGCGCGTTTGGCGCCAAAGGAATCGGCGAACTACCGATGGACGGCCCTGCTCCCGCAATTCTCAATGCCGTCGAAGACGCGCTCAACATTTCCTTCCGTTTCATCCCGCTTCTTCCCGAAGACATCTTCGCCGCGCTTTCCGAATGTACAACTCCCGAAACTGTGCCCACCCCTCAGCGAGGCAATGCATGACGGCATCCTCGCAAGAGCACGCACAATGCGAAATCTCCTTCACCGTCAACGGAAAGTCGCACACCGTTCGCGCCTACCCCATGGAGCGCCTCCTCGATGTTCTTCGCCACGACCTCGAACTGCCGGGCACGAAGGAAGGCTGCGGCGAAGGCGAGTGCGGCTCTTGTTCTGTTTTAGTGGATGGCGTGCTCGTGAATAGCTGCCTGATTCCAGTCCTTCAAGCGAGCGGCTCAGAAATCGTAACGATTGAAGGACTGGCATCCGACGGCCGCCTGCAAGTGCTGCAGCAGTCTTTCCTCGACTGCGGTGGCGCGCAGTGCGGCATTTGCACTCCCGGCATGATTCTCGCGTCCGTTCATCTGCTTAACAAAAAGCCGCAGCCCACGCTCGAAGAAATCCGCGAAGGCCTCAGCGGCAATCTCTGCCGCTGCACCGGCTACATGCAAATCTTTGAAGCCGTCGCGGATGCCGCCCGCCGTGGAGCCGCGACATGAGAGCCCATCCCGCGGAATACGAGCTTGTCTCGCCGCGCACTTTGCCCGACGCGCTTTTGCTTCTGGCACGCGAACCCGGCGCATGGCTTCCCATCGCCGGCGGCACGGATGTCATGGTGCAATATTCCGCCGGAACACTTCCCGCGCGGAAGCTGGTCAGCATCTGGAATCTTCCCGAACTCCGCCGAATCGAGACGTCAGCAGACGAAATAAAAATTGGCGCGGGATGCACCTACACGGATTTGCGAGAGCACCAAGCGATCAACACGGAGTTCCCGCTGTTGTCGATCGCCGCGAGCTGGACCGGAGGAATCGCCAACCAGAACCGCGGCACTCTCGGCGGCAATATCGTGAACGCCTCGCCTGCCGCCGATTCTCTCCCCGCGCTCCTCGTCTACGATGCGGAACTGCTCCTCGTTTCCGCGCGCGGAGAGCGCCGCGTGCCCTACGCTGGTTTTCATACCAGCTACCGTAAGACGCAGCTCGCGCCTGACGAACTGATTCGTGCCGTCTGCCTGAAAAAGCAGTTTTCAGGTTACTATGCCCATACGCGCAAAGTTGGCGCTCGCAATGCGCAGGCGATCTCCAAAGTTTGTCTTGCGGCCCTCGGGCGGATAGCGGAAGGCAACGTCGAAGATATTCGACTCGCCATGGGAAGTGTCGCCCCCGTTCCGCTTCGATTGACCGCTACGGAACGCATCCTTCGAGGGAAACGAATCGATTTGCAGCTCATTCAGCCGGCAAAAATGGCAGCCGCCGCGGAAGTTCAGCCCATCGACGACATTCGCTCCTCAGCCCGTTATCGCGCGGCTGTCGCGGGCAATCTGGTTGCGGAATTTCTTGAACAGTGGAGCGCGAGCCACGAACGAGCCCAAAAGGCTAAAGTTGTTCTCGCGCGATGGAACAGTTTGCAGCCGGAGAAAGCCGCGGCGGAAGTTTTGCCCTGTTGCGGTTCGAACACTTGGGCGCGCGAAATGGCCACTCGTAGACCCATCCTCGGTGAAGCTGCGTTGTTGACTGCTTGCGACGAGGTCTGGAAAAATCTGTCCGAGGCAGACTGGCTTGAAGCGTTTCGCAGTCATCCAAGAATTGGCGATTCGCATGCTCCTGCCTCCGCTCCGCCCCAGTCTGCTGCATGGTCTGGCGAGGAACAACGAAAAGTCGGCGCAGCAGCTGGCGACATCAAGGCCGCGCTTGCCGCAGGGAATCGCGCCTACGAGCAAAAATTCAACCGTATTTTCATCGTTTGCGCCACCGGCAAATCCGCGCCGGAAATCCTCGCTATCCTTGAGCGGCGCTTGCGAAACGACGAGGCCACGGAACTCCTCGAAGCAGCCAAACAGCAGCGGCAAATTGCGCATCTCCGGCTAAAGAAATGGCTCTTGTCATGAACCGCATTTCCACGCACATCCTGGACGTCGCTCTGGGAAAGCCAGCAAAAGACGTTCCCGTCCGGTTGGAAAAGCAAGAATCCAATGGCGAATGGCGCGTGCTGAGCGTGCTGCGCACCGATAGCGACGGCCGCTGCGCTCAAATGCTTCCCGAAAACGAATCCCTTCGCGCGGGCAATTACCGCTTGGTTTTTGATACGGCCGGGTATCACCTCGCGCAGAATGTACAAGGACTCTATCCCGTCGTCGAAATTACGTTTTACGTGCGCGAGGGCGAATCGCATTTTCATATTCCTCTGCTCTTGAGTCCGCACGGCTATACGACGTACCGGGGCAGCTGATTCGATGATTGCGCTGGCCGAAAACAGCTACGGCAAATCGCGTGTACGCATCGCAAAAGTGAAGCGGCATGCGGACCACCACGATTTTTGCGAATGGACTGTCGAGATTAGCCTAGTAGGGGACTTCGAGTCCTGTTTCGTCGCCGGAGACAACAGCAAGATTCTGCCCACTGATACGATGAAGAACACCGTTTACGCGCTCGCGCGAACTTCTTCGGCGGACTGTATGGAGGAATTTGGCAAGGAACTGGTGACTTTCTTTCTGGATCGCAACCCCCAGGTATCTGCGGCGCAAGTCGCGCTCTCGGAAAAATCCTGGCAGCACCTCCCTGTCGGCGGAAAGCCTCATCCCACGACGTTCGCCCAATCGAGCGCCGAATGTCAGACCGCTGAGATTGCCCTCACTCGGAGCGGCACCCCGTCCGTCCGCTCTGGTCTCGATGATTTGATCATCATGAAAACGGCGGGTTCGGCATTCGCCGGTTTCATCAAGGATTCGTTTACGACCTTGCCGGAGGCGTCTGATCGCTTGTTCGCCACGTCGGTCCGCGCGCGTTGGAACTATTCCTCGCCGACTGGCCCTTTTCCTGCGCTTCGCTCGAAGATTCGCGAACTCCTGGTCAGTGTATTCGCGGGACACACCAGCAAGTCCGTTCAACACACTCTGTATGCCATGGGCGAAGCTGCCCTCGCTAGCGTTCCCGAAATCGAAACGATTGAATTAACGATGCCGAACAAACACTATCTGCTCGCGGACCTTGCGCGCTTCGGCCAGGACAATCCCAACGAAATCTTTGTGCCCATCGACGAGCCCCACGGCACCATCGAAGCACGCCTTCGCCGGCGAGGTTGAACCTCCGTGCCCATATCTGCAAACACAAACACGCGCGCGGAAGAAGTCATCGCTCGCTGCAAATTGCTGGCGACTTTCTCCGAAGACACGGGCAGCACGCGCCGCACGTTTCTCTCTCCTCCGATGCGCGACTGTCACTGTGAAATCACCAAGTGGCTCGCCGCCGCAGGAGCCGCGGCGACTGTTGACGCTGCCGGAAATTTACGTGCACTCTACCTCGGTGCGCACTCCGATGCGCCGCGGCTGCTGCTCGGTTCGCACCTCGATACGGTCCCTAATGCCGGAGCGTACGACGGCATTCTTGGGGTGGTCATCGCCGTGGCCTTGCTCGAATCCCTTGAAAAGCGCCGCCTTCCCTTCGCCATCGAGGTCGTCGCTTTTTCCGAAGAGGAAGGAGTCCGCTTCGGTTTACCCTTCATCGGCAGTCGCGCACTGGTTGGCAGCCTCGATGAGGAACTCCTGAATCACCATGACTCGGACGGGATCACTGTCCGCGCGGCCATCGAAAAGTTTGGCCTGAATCCCGCCGACATTCCGCGCGCCGCCTTGCGCGGGGACACACTCGCTTATTTGGAATTTCACATCGAGCAAGGACCGATCCTCGAATCCATCGGCCGGCCCCTCGGAGCGGTCGACGCCATCGCCGCGCAGAGGCGCATGGAGTTCGTGTTTTTAGGCCGCGCCAATCACGCGGGTACGACTCCCATGCATCTTCGGCATGACGCCATCGCCGCAGCGGCAGAATGGATCGTTGCGGTCGAGCACGCCGCGCAGAGTCACCCAGGCCTTGTAGCCACCGTTGGTCAAATCATCGCGAAACCCGGTGCGACCAATGTCATTGCCGCCGAGGCGCGCGTCACGCTGGACGTTCGCCACAAGTCCGACGACATCCTCGGCCCCGCGGCAGACTCGCTCGTTCGAATGGCTTACGATATCGCGGAACGCCGAGGCCTGTCGCTGCGGCAAAACATTTTGCTCAGCCAGCGCGCCGTCGCCATGGATCCTTTTCTCGTCGAGCAAATTCAGGAGGCGATCCGCAGCACTGGTTGCCAGCCGCATCGCATGACCAGCGGCGCAGGCCACGACGCCATGATTCTCGCCGAAAGAGTTCCCGCGGCCATGATTTTTCTCCGGTCGCCCGGCGGAATTAGCCACGACCCTGCGGAATCCGTCTTGACGGAAGACGTGGCCAAAGCGCTCGAATGTGGATTACATTTGCTCGATCAGCTTGCAAATTCTTCCGAACTTCAAAAAAGGATGTCCCGTGCATAATCTTGGCCATACGCGCAGCGCCCAAAAACACAACCACATGCTCCTCACGCCGGACACGTTTGTTCGAACGGCCCTGCCTGGTATGAAAGCTTGCGCCGCCATAGTGCACGCTGGCCCGGCAATCGGCGCGCGTTTCGCCCAGTACACTGCTGAATTCGAATCCGGCGGCGAACTTGGGCCAACTAGCGCGCAACGCTTCGTCTACGTCCTGGAAGGACAGCTTGAGCTTGAGATGGATGGCCGCCCGAGCTCTCTAGGAGTCCGCAGTTACGCCTACTTGCCCGAAGGCACGCCTCATCGCGTCATCGCAACAAAACTGAGCCGCGCCGCCGTGATCGAAAAACACTACCAGCCGCTTGCCTCATTCGAATTGCCAAGCGCCATCATTTCCAGCGAAGACACAATTCCCGCGGAGCCACTCGATAATGATACGAGCCTGCAGGTGAAACGCTTGCTTCCCGACGTCAGGCCTTTCGATTTTGCCGTGAACTCCATGGTCTATCAGCCAGGCGCGGCATTGAGCATGGTCGAGATGCACATCATGGAGCACGGCCTTCTGATGCTCGAAGGGGGAGGCATTTATCGCCTCGGTGATTCGTGGTATCCCGTCACCGCCGGCGATTTTATCTGGATGGGTCCGTGGTGCCCCCAGTGGTTCGGCGCGATCGGAAAAGTTCCAGCGAAGTATCTCATCTATAAGGATTCGAACCGGCATCCGTTGGCCGGAGTTGCGTCGCTGGGAACAACGCCGGTTCTAACGCCCGCCGCGGACAAGCCGCGATGAATTTGGAGATCAATCGAGATCGCCTGACGTCGGAGATCGAAGAGCTCGCAGGGATTTCCGATGCGGAGCCGCCTGCTGTAACACGTATTGTTTTTTCGCCAGCGGATCTGCGAGCGCGTGCGTGGCTCATCGCTCGGTGCGAAAAAGCTGGGCTGATTGTGCGGCAGGATCCCGTTGGAAATATTTTCGGGAGGTGGGCGGGTGCCGATGCGAACGCCGCAGCGGTGGGAACGGGATCTCACATCGACGCAATTCCTAACGCCGGAAAATACGACGGCGTCGTTGGCGTGCTCGGCGGCCTGGAAGCGATTCGCGCGCTGCAGCGTTGCGGCGGGCGTCCGAAACATTCGATCGAGTTGTTGCTCTTCACTTCGGAGGAGCCAACGCGCTTTGGCATTGGCTGCCTTGGCAGCCGGCTGCTCTCCGGCGCGATGACTTCGGATACGGCGAGAAGGCTCGTCGACAAAGATGGCGCTTCACTCGAAGAAGTTCGCCGCAAAGCCGGATACAGTGCGCCGCTCGAAGAAGTGAAACTGCCGAGCGGCTACTACAAAGCGTTTGTCGAACTGCACATCGAGCAAGGTCCCTTGCTCGAGCAGCAAACACTTCCGCTCGGAATCGTCACGAGCATCGCGGCGCCGGCGAGTGTGCGCATCACGGTCGAAGGCGCGGGCGGACACGCGGGGGCGGTGCTGATGCCGGAGCGGCGAGACGCGCTGTGCGCCGCGGCGGAGTTGATCCTCGCGATCGAGAACGCGGCGCGAAATGGCGGCGCGATCGATACGGTGGCGACCGTTGGAATCTGCGAAGTGTTTCCCGGCGCGGTGAACAGCATTCCGAGCCGCGTGCGTTTGACGTTAGATATTCGCGATACCAGTCTTCAACGGCGCGATGGCGCGATGCGTGCGATCGAGACGGCGCGGCAAACGATTGCTACGAAGCGGCAGGTCACGATCAATGAAGAACTCGTGAACGCTGACGCGCCAGCACAATGTGCTCCGGAAATTGTCGAAGTACTTTCGCAAGCTTGCGCGAAACATGGTCTGGCTTCGATAAAGATGGTTAGTCGCGCTTATCATGATTCGCTTTTCATGTCGCGCATTGCGCCGGTGGCGATGCTGTTTATTCCTTGCCGGAATGGATACAGCCACCGGCCGGATGAGTACGCTTCGCCGGAAGATATTGCGCGTGGAACGCTTGTGCTTGCGGAGACGCTGGCTTCGCTCGCGGGTTGAACAGACTGAATATTGGCAGCCATGCTGGCGCAAGACGGGCACAGCATGGCAAGACGGGCCTTGCAGCATAAGACGGGCACAGCTTGCTGTGCCCCTACGAGAGAATCGTTCGAGATATGCGGCGTCATTGTTCTGTCTGGAAGCGGCGAATTTTTGCGTAGCCGGGCTTGAGGACCTTGTAGATAAAGTCGATGCGCTGCTGATAGGGCAGGAACGCGCTTTTCATCGCGTTGATGGTGATTTTTTCGAAGTCGTCGATGGTCAGGCCGAAAGTATCGGCGGCGGCCTGGAATTCTTTGGTCATGGTGGTATCGCTCATCAGGCGGTTGTCGGTGTTGAGGGTGACGCGGAATTTTTCCTGATAGAAAATTTTGAAGGGATGTTCTGGGAGGCTGCGGGCGGCGCCTGTCTGGACGTTGCTGAGGAGGCAAATTTCGAGAGGAATGCGTTTGTCGAGAACGTATTGCGCGAGGTCGCCCAATTTGACGACTTTGCCGTCTTCGGCGATGGCGATGTCTTCGATCAGGCGAGTGCCGTGGCCGATGCGGTGCGCGCCGCAGTATTGGATAGCTTGCCAAATGGATTCTTTGCCGAAGCCTTCGCCGGCGTGAATGGTGATGTTGAAATTCTGGCGCTGGATGTAGTGAAACGCGTCGACGTGTTTTTTGGGAGGGTAGCCGCCCTCTTCGCCGGCGAGATCGAAACCCACGACGCCGCGGTCGCGGAAGTCGACGGCGAGCTCGGCCATTTCGAGAGAGACGTCCATATTGCGCATGGCGCAGATGATCAGGCCGGAAGCAATTCCAAAATCGTGTTTGGCGCGCTCCAAACCTTTTAGAACGGAAGAGACGACCTGCTGGTGGCTTAGTCCTTTCCTGGTGTGAAAGACCGGGGCGAAACGCGTTTCAAAATAGACGACACCGTCGGCGGCAAGGTCTTCGGCTTGTTCGTAGGCGACGCGTTCGAGAGCGTCTTCGGTTTGCATCACGGCGATGGTGTGGACAAAGCCTTCGAGATATTTGGGGAGGCTGCCCTGATTGGCTCCCTGGTGGAACCAGGTCGCGAGGGCTTCCGGGTCTTGGGTTGGGAGACCGGTGTAGCGTTCGGTGCGGGCGAGGTCGATGACGGTTTCGGGGCGGAGGACGCCGTCGAGGTGCTCGTGGAGCAGGACCTTGGGGAGACTTTTCAGGAGGGCGTGGTCGAGGGTCATACGGGACTCCGGGGTTCGGCCAGGGCGAAGAACCGAAGAGGAGAAAAGGATAACGCAGAGGCGCAGAGTGCGCGGAGCCGCGCAGAGAAAGACAGATACCCCCACCCCCCGGTGTTTTGCAAAAGAGTGCGGAAAGTATTGATTGCAGGAAGGTTAGCGAAACACTCTTTTTTGAAGAGTGCGGAAGAATTTGAAAACAAACCGTCGCTTTTTGGACAAAAGAGTGAAATGAGTGAAAGAGTGAGGCAAGAGAGAGAGCTAAGCGCAGAGGAACGGGGGGCGGTGAGTGCACGGAGAGGGGGAAGAGAGATCGGGGCAGGTTTGGCGACGAACATGGACAATGGTAGCATAGAGAATGTCGATATTTCTTAATGCTCTGCCCGTAAAAATGTCGGCCACCAAGAGGTCAGCTCTTGCGTTGATCCGGGAGTTGGAGAAAAATTGGGGTAGACGGAAATTTATTGGTAGATATTGCTGAAATTCTTGGAACAGGTTTTGATCTTCCAGCGTCGGCTTGTATATATTCCTTCCATTTTTCCCTCTCTTAACGTTCCATACCTCTCGCAGGCTTTCGCCTTCCCAGAGGTAGTGAGTCGCGGGAGTGTTGAATTGTGGGGAGCGGTAGCTTGACATGATACGGAGCTTTGTCTCTTTTTCCAGCTGATGGAAGGCGCCTGACACTAGGGCTAGTGGCGGCGGATTCAGCTGAAATTCTGTCAATTTCACTGCGATTGGGTTTAAGTCAAATCCGTTAAATCGCCGATTGAGCCTGAGGGCTTCTACTCCCGCTGTCCCTGAGCCTACAAAAGGGTCCATCACCAAATCATTCGGCGCGGTTAGGCAATTCGATCAAGAAAGCAAGGACTTCGAACGGCTTCTTGCCCCAATACTTGTGGAATGCGTGTAGTCCCGTGTATCCCTTTGGACGTATTGATTTCTCTTCCGCGGAGACAGGTAACGTAATCCTCGAACAGCCTCATTCACACCTTCCCTGAGTGACCGCAATCGATGTTCATGGTGTCAAATCTTAATCTATTTCACGGCTCACAGAAACAGAGAGCGAAAAAAGAGCTGGGAGCCGAAGACGGGGAAATCGTTGAAGTTGAAATTTTGGGTGACGTTGTTGATAGGGATGTCGAAGCTGGTGGTGTTAGTGAGGTTGAAGACATCGAAGGGGAAACGCATGCCGACGCGCTCGGTGAGCTGAGTCATTTTAATGACGTGGAGGTCGGTGCGGCGCTGCCAGGGTTGGGAAAGATGTTGCGCTGGCGGGGGTGTGGGTGGTGTGGGTGGTGTGGGTGGTTCGCAAAGTGTCGCCGGCGGGAGTGGTGCCGCCAGGATCGCCGGGAGGCGGTAGCACAAGGGTATGGAGTGAAGTACGGCCTTGGCAGATTTTTGCTCGCGGCTTGGAGGAGGCAGGTTAGCATGTGCCATGCCCCTACAATCTTCGGGACTTCGTCTGTTCGGTTTTCTCCTGTTCGTTTCCACTGCAGGCGCATGCTGCTGGGCTTTTGCGGATTTGCGCACTACAGGCACCGGATACTTGCAGGGAAAACGAGAGACCTCCGTCATTTCCGAGACGAAACTGCGCGTGACACGAGGCTCGGCGCTCGATCTGGAAGTGGGGGGAGAATTGGCGGGGCTGCCTGCCGGGGCAGTGCGCTACCTGACGCGGGAAGATTTGAAGGCGATGCCGCAGGTGAGGTACAGGGTGACGGACGATGCAAACTTTGACGGGGCGGTGCAGATCAGCGGCATAGAGCTGGAGGTTTTGGCGCAGAAGTTGGGAGCCGGTGGAGAGAAGGCGGTGATCGTTGCAGTATGCGGCGATTTGTACCGCGCGCATTACACGCGAGATTATGTGGAGGCGCACCGACCGGTGCTGGTGCTGGAAATAAACGGGAAAGGGCCAGAGGGTTGGCCGAAACGCAAAGAAGGGTCGGGCGCAGGGATGGGGCCGTACCTGATTTCGCATCCACAATTTACGCCGAGCTTCAAGATTCTGGGGAATGAGGAGGAGGCGCAGATTCCGTGGGGAGTGGTGCGTCTGGAGTTTAGGAGTGAGGAAACAGTCTTCGCGGCGATTACGCCACGCAAGGCGAATGCCAGCGATCCGAAAGTGCAAGCGGGTTATCGCATCGCACGGCAGAATTGTTTGCGGTGCCATGGGCCGGCGAGCTACGGGCGGTTAAAGGGGCAGCTTGATTGGGCGGGAATCGCTTTTTTTGTGGATGCGTCACCAAAGGATTTTGCGGCTTATGTGCGAAATCCAAAAACCGTGGTGAAGACGGCGGAGATGCCGGGGAATCCTGGTTACGATGACGCTACCGTAGAGGCTTTGATGGCGTATTTCCGGACGTTTCTGGTAAAGGGAAAATCGTGATTTTGCGGGTGGGCTGGGTGGGTGCGGCGGGCGGGGCAAGCCCCGCCCCTACAGAGGAGCCAGCGGATCATTGTTGCCAGCCGCCGCCGAGAGATCGGTAAAGTTGAACGAGACTTTGGTATTCGGCACCGCGAGCACTTGCGAGAGTGAGCTCAGCATTAAAGAGGGAGCGCTGGCCATCCAGGACTTCGAGATACGTGGTAGTGCCTCCCTTGTAGCGCATATTGGACAGGCGGACGGACTCGACGAGGTCCGCAACGCTATCTTCTTGACGGACTCGGACCTGGTGGTTCTTCTGGTAGCCGATTAGTGCATCGGAAACATCTCCGAACGCGTGCTGAATCGCCTGCCGGTAGGCGATCAGCGCTTGCTGGTGCTGCGATTCGGCAATGTGCAAGTTCCCGCGAAGAGCTCCGCCGGTGAAAATGGGCTGGCTAACCTGAGCGCCGTAAGACCAGATCCCCAGCTGCGAACTCATCAAGCCGGAGAAGGCGCTGCTACGTCCAAAGGCCCCACCGCCGGAACCGGTGAGAGAGATTTGCGGAAAGAACTGAGCTTTGGCAACACCGATTTCAGCGTTGGCAGCGACCATGGTTTGCTCGGCCTCGCGAATATCGGGCCGGCGCTCGAGCAAAGAGGAAGGGAGCCCGGGCGGCACTTCCGGAGGAAGCAACTGCTCAACGAGAGGACGTCCGCGTGGCACAGCCTGCGGGTAGTTCCCGAGGAGAATACTGATGGCATTTTCTTCCTGCGCGATGAGCCGCTCCAAATCTGGGATGGAAGCGTTAGCGGTGTCGAGAACTTGTTGAGCCTGCAAAACGTCTAGCTTGGTAGCGACGCCGTGCTCGACGCGAAGATTGGTGAGCTTTACGGAGTCTTCCTGGGTCTTGACGGTCTGGCGCGTGATTTGCAGTTGAAGGTCGAGTTGCAGGAGTGTGAAGTAATCGCTCGCGACGTCGCTGACGACCGTCAGCAGGACCGTCTGCCGCGCATCTTCGGTTGCAAGCAGTTCGGCGCGAGAGGCTTCGGTGGCGCGTCGCAGCTTGCCGAAGAAATCCAACTGGAACGCGGCGTCGGTCGTGAGCGTCAAGAAGTTGAACTTGGTCTGGAAGTTGTGTTCTTTCCCGCCGCTGAAATCGCCGTTGCCCGACACTTGCGGAAAGAGGCTTGAACGTGTGACAGCAACTTGCGCGCGACCCTCATTGATGCGCTCCGTCGCGAGTTGCAAGTCATAGTTCTGCTTGATCGCCGTGCGGATGAGTTCTTGCAACTGCGGATCCTGGAAAACCTGCCACCAGGGAAGATCTGCATAGGAGGCAGCCTGAGCTTGCGCTTGCGGGTTATCACTCAGATCACGGAAGGACGCTGGAGTTGGAACGACTGGCTTATGGTAGTTGGGGCCGACCATGCAGCCCGCGAGTAGAGAGACGGCCAGCGAGAGTGCGATCCAGTAGGCGATTCGTTTCGTCAGAGACATTTTCGTTCCAGTGTTGGGCCAATTCGCTCGGAGGGCCATGTCAGTCTCCCGGCGCCGTGGCAGCCTCCGCGGGCAATGTTCCCGCGGCGTGCTCCGTGCCTGCGCCAGACCATTTTTCGACGAGGTAGAAGATGCCGGGCACGAAGAAGATGCCGATGAAGCTGGCGGCCAGCATCCCGCCGATGACGGTAGTGCCCATAATTTGGCGAGCGACCGAACCGGCACCGGTGGCTGTCCACAACGGCACGCAACCGAGGATGAACGCGAATGATGTCATGAGAATCGGACGAAGACGGAGCCTGGCGCCTTCGAGCGCGGCATCCGCGAGAGGCTTACCGTGCTCGTACTGCTCCTTGGCAAACTCGACGATCAAAATCGCGTTTTTCGCGGCCAAGCCGATGAGCATGACCAGCCCGATTTGCGAATAGACATCGGTTTCGATCTGGACGAGATAGGGCGGCAAGAAAAGGCGGAGCAGCACGCGACGTAACAAAAGAATTCCAAACGCTCCGAAAATCGCCACGGGTGTGCTCAGCAACACGCTGAAGGGAAGCGTCCAGCTTTCGTACAGCGCGGCCAAGATAAGGAAAACAAACAGAAGAGAGAGTCCGAAAACCACCGAAGCGGGTACTCCCTCTCGCGCTTTCTGCTCCTGGAATGAGATTCCCGAGTAGTCGAAACCCATCTCACGAGGCATGGTTTGTTTGAAAACATCCTCGAGGGCGGCGGTGGCCTGGTCGGCGCTGAAGCCCGGGGCGGCGCTGCCGTTGATTTGCGCGGAACGATATTCGTTGAAGCGCAGGGTAAATTCGGGACCGAGGCGCGGTTTTATGGTCGTGAGTGTGGAGAGAGGGACGTTCTCTCCCCTATTGTTGCGGACATAGAACTGGCCGACATTTTCCGCCTTGGCCCGGTCTTCGCCTTCCGCCTCGATATAGACCTGCCACTGGCGGCCAAAGCGATTGAAATAGTTGATGAAATAGCCGCCCATGAAAGCCTGTATGGTGCGGTAGACGTCGTTGAGTGCTACACCTTGTTTCAAAACTTTATCGCGATCGACATCGACAAACTGCTGGGGGACGCTCGCCAGGAAAGTGGTGCTGAGGCTGGCGATTTCCGCCCGCTTGCGGGCAGCGTCAAGAAAAGTGCCGAGGTTTCTGGCGAGAAATTGAATGTCGCCGCCCGAACGATCCTCGAGGATAAATGTAAATCCTCCCGCAGTTCCGACACCGGGAATGGCGGGAGGGGAAAAACCGAAGGCAACGGCGGTCGGCAATTTGCTCAACTGCTGATTCAGATGAGCTTTGAGGGATTGAAATTGCTCGACTCTTTTCTTGCGCTCGTCCCAAGGCTTGAAGGTGACAAAAAAGGTTGAGTTGTAACTGGTGCGAACAAAACTGAGCAAGCTGAAGCCGACGAAGGTGGTTACGTGGTCGACTCCCGGCGTATTCATAATGATTTTTTCCACGTCGGCGGTGACGGCGGTGGTGCGTTCGAAGGAAGCGCCGTTTGGCAACTGCACGTTGACGTAGGCGTAGCCTTGATCTTCGTCGGGGAGAAAGCTCGAGGGAATGCGGCTGGCAAAAAATCCTGCCGCGACGCTAAATACAAGAAGCAAAACGATGACGACGACAGTTTTTCGCACTAATACCGCGCTCCAGCGCACGTAGCCATCGGTGGCACGCTCGAACGCGCGGTTAAACCAATCGAAGAACCGCCGGAGCAGACCGCGACTCGGTGTCTTTGGCTTTAGCAAGAGCGCAGCGAGCGCGGGACTTAGTGTGAGTGCGTTGAACGCAGAGAGCAGAACAGAAATGGCGATAGTGACGGCGAATTGCTGGTAGAGCTTGCCGGTGATTCCAGGAATGAAGGCGGTTGGCACAAAGACGGCGGAAAGAACTAGAGCGATGCCGACGACCGGGCCGGAAAGTTCTTCCATGGCTTTCAACGCGGCGTTTTTCGGCGTCATGCCTTCTTCGATGTGGCGTTCGACGCCCTCGACCACGACGATGGCGTCGTCAACTACAAGACCGATGGCCAGAACAAGGCCGAAGAGGGACAGGGTGTTGATGGAAAAACCGAAAACTGGAAAGAGCACGAAAGTGCCAACAAGCGAGACAGGCACGGCCAGGAGCGGAATGAGAGTGGCGCGCCAGCCTTGCAGGAAGAGGAAAACCACCAGGATGACGAGTGCGAGAGCGATTACCAGCGTGACTACGATCTCCTTCATTCCTTCGGTGACCGCGCGGGTGGTATCCAGCGCGACGATGTAATCCAAGTCTTCTGGAAAGCGCTCCTTCATTTTCGCCATGAGCTTATTGACGGCGGCGGCGGCCTGGACCGCGTTCGACCCCGGCAATTGATAGGTGGCGATGACGGCGCTCGGCTTTCCGTTGTAGCGTCCCGCGACGCTGTAGTCCTGAGAACCGAGCTCGATGCGAGCGACATCACGGACCCGGACGGTTCCGCCGTCGGGCGTCTCACGCACGACGATCTGACCGAATTCCTCGGGCGATATAAGGCGGCCCTGGGCGAGAACCGAATAGGTAAATTCCTGACCTTTGGGCGCCGGTTCGCCCCCTGCTTTCCCAGCGGGGTTAACGGTGTTTTGCGCTTGAATGGCGCTGACGATTTCCGGGACGGTGACGCCGAGTTTGGCCAATGTGTCGGGCTTAACCCATAAGCGCATCGCGTACTGGCCGGAGCCAAATACCTGAACATTGCCGATGCCAGGAGAACGCAGGATGGGATCGGTAAGGTTAATGTAGGCGTAGTTCGCCAGAAAATTGGCGTCGTAAGTTCCATGCGGCGAGTAAATTGCAATCAAGGTTAGAGGTGCGGTGACTGACTTTCGGACGGTGACACCGTAATTTGTAACGTCTATCGGGAGTTGGGAGGCGGCGAGCGTTTCGCGGCTTTGCGCGAGGATGTAATCAGTGTTCGGATCAGTTTTAGGGTCAAAGTCGACGATCAGGCTGGTGGTCGAGTTGGCGGTGGCATTCAGAGAATACATGTAATTCATGTTGTCCACGCCGCTCATCTGCTGCTCGATGGGAGTGGCGACTGCTTGCTCGAGAGTTTGCGCGTCGGCGCCGATGTACGTGGCCAGGATTTGGATCTCAGGCGGAGCAATGCTGGGAAACTGGGCGACGGGCAAGACCAGTATGGTGAGGGATCCAACAAGCACAAAGACAATGGAGATCACCATTGCGACGATGGGGCGGTTGATAAAGAATTTTGACATGTGGTTACCTGCCTTGCGCCGCCGCGGCAAAAGGTTTGGGGTTCACAAGCGCGCCGGGTCGCACCTTCTGAATGCCCTCGGCGACGATGCGTTCGCCGGGATTCAGCCCTTCCGAGATGATCCAGTCGGCGCCAACACGATCACCCACGGTGACCGTTCGAATACTCACTTTGTCGTCGTCGCCGACGACGGCAACCTGATAGCCACCTTGGAGTTCCGTCAGGGCGCGCTGAGGAACAAGAAGCGCGCCTTGTTGAAGGCGAATGACAGCGCGAACTTTGCCGTAACCGCCGGGCCGCAGAATGTTCCCTGGATTGGGAAAGAGCCCGGCAATTCGAATGGCGCCGGTGCCCACATTGACCTGGCGGTCGGCGAAGTAGAAGGAGCCCTCATAGGGATAAGTTGAGCCGTCGGCCAAAATCAGTTGGAGGCGCAGATTTTTATCAGCGGCGAGACGGCTGGACTCCGTGGGGAAGCGTTTCCGCCAGGCAAGATACTGAGGTTCGCCGACGGTGAAATAAACTTTGATGGGGTCAACGGTGGAGACGGAAGTCACGGGGCCGCTGCTAAGATTGACGAGGGCGCCAACCTGGAGTTGAGCTTGCCCAGCGATGCCGTCGATGGGAGCAACAAGACGGGTAAAATCGAGATTGATTTTGGCGGTTTCGACGGCGGCCTCGTCGGTTTGGATTTGGGCTTCGGCAGTGGCCACGGTGGCTTTGGCAGCCAGATTATTCTGGACGGCGTTGTCGAGATCCTGTTGGCTCGCTGCCTGTTCCTTGGCCAGAGGAGTGTAGCGTTCTACGTCAAGCTGAGTCCTCCCTTGGACAGCTTTGGCATTGGCAAGCAAAGCTCTGGCTTGCGCCAATTGACCTTCAGCCTGGTCGAGTGCTGCTTGGAAGGGCCGCGGGTCAATCTCAAAGAGCAATTGACCTTTTTTGACGAAAGCCCCTTCTTGGTAGCCCTGCCGCAGGAGGTAACCAGTGACCTGGGCTCTGACATCGGCATTCGTCAAGCCATCGAGTGTTCCAATCCACTCTCCGTAGATCGGAACATCCTTCTGCTCGACTTGCGCGACCATTACATCTGCAGGAGTCGTGGGGCCAGCGCCCGAAGTACCCCTAGGGCGTATCGCGCCGATGACGAGCGCGATAACAATGATAGTAATGACTCCTGCCAGTAGGAGATTACGTTTTGGAAGCCTATTCATGCTGACCTCCGGTTGGTCCGACAAATGCGTGCGACATGACAACTCCTTTGGCGAAAAGCAAGAGCACACATGTTCACGACATCGGCGCAGAGTAGCAGGCTTCGTGGGAAGCACCGGGGCCCGCCAATCTCAAGGCGCAGGTTACGTGACGGTGCGGCCTTTCGAATCCGCCATCAGCGTTTTGCTTAGATGTAAATGAGGTGTTGCGGGATACAGGGAAAAACGGGGTGAAAAGAATGGGCGCGAAGGGACGTATACTCGGCGAGATAACAGCACTCTTCCCGACTATGATTGCTTTATTGTCCTTTCTGTCTGTAAACGCCGCCGAAGTGCAGGGAATCAATCGCTGCAAGGCAGGTTTGGAAGCCAGGTGAGACCGGTTGCATGAGTCGAAACGAAATCTTGCGGCTAGGCAGTATTCGCGATGTCGCGCACTTTAAGCAGCACCTCGAATCGCTGCGCCTAGACATCCCTTGCGACGATGAGCTCCTTTGCGGTGAGGATTCACCGCTCAAGCAGCCCATCATCCGCGAAGGGATGAGGATCGGTAATCGTTTTGCCGTGCAACCCATGGAAGGATGGGACGGAACAAGCGACGGCAATCCCAGCGAGCACACACTTCGCCGGTGGCAGCGTTTCGGACACAGCGGAGCGAAACTGATTTGGGGCGGCGAAGCGGTCTCCGTCTGCCACGACGGGCGTGCCAATCCGAATCAATTATTGGCGGCTCCACACACGAGAGCAGGCTTAGAACGCCTGAAGTCAGCGCTTATTCAGGAACACCGGCATGCTGCAGGGTCGGCTGACGGACTCCTGATCGGATTACAGTTGACACATTCCGGCCGGTATAGCTGTCCTAATCAGAAGGGCCGTCCCGAACCCCGCATTCTCTACCGTCACCCGATTTTGGATCGCCGGTTGAATTTACCTCCCGACTATCCGGTACTCAGCGACGCGGAAATCGAGCACATCATCGAACAATTCCATCGCGGGGCGGCGCTGGCGAGCGAGCTAGGGTTTCACTTCGTCGACATCAAGCATTGCCACGGATATCTCGGGCACGAATTTCTAAGCGCGCACACGAGGGACGGTAAGTACGGCGGAAGCTTCGAGAATCGCACGCGATTCTTGCGAGAAGTCGTGCAAGGCATACGCGCTGCCGCTCCTGGTTTGCAAATAGGCGTGAGACTTTCGGCGTTTGACTTGGTTCCTCACCGGCCCGATCCGGCGCTCTCTTTGCCTGGCAAGCCGGGGCCGGGGATTCCAGAGGAATTTCGGGATTTGATTCCTTACCGCTGGGGATTTGGAGTCAGAGATAGCGATCCAAGAGAAACGGACCTCACTGAACCGCGGCGCTTCTTAACTTTGCTGGAGGAGCTGGGCATTCGACTCGTGAATCTTACGGCGGGGAGTCCTTACTACACGCCGCATATTCAGAGGCCAGCGCTTTATCCGCCGTCGGATGGTTATCAACCGCCGCAGGATCCTTTGGTCGACGTAGCGCGGCAGATGGACGCGGTTCACCAGTTGAAACAAAGCTTTCCTGGGTTAGTCATGGTCGGGACGGCGTACAGTTACTTGCAAGATTTTCTGCCGCATGTGGCGCAGGCAGCGGTGCGTCTGGGATGGGTCGATTCGATCGGATTGGGACGCATGGTGCTCAGCTATCCAGAGATACTCTCGGATGTCGTGGAAGGCCGCGCATTCCAGCACAAACTGGTTTGCAGAACGTTTAGCGATTGCACGACTGCGCCGCGCAATGGATTGCCGTCCGGATGCTATCCCCTGGATAGTTACTACAAAAAATCGGCTATGGCGGAGCTTCTGAAGGCCGCCAAAGCGCGCAAGTAAGGGCACGGGACGGTACGGCGAGTTAGGAAGACTTCAGGATGACCACGGAAACATTGCTGGAGCGGCGAAAACTTTATCGCAAAGTGGAGGGCATTGCGGCCGCGCTGCTGCCGTACGAGACTGACGGTGGCGTGGCGGTTGCGGCATTTCAGCAACATCTTGTGGCCACGCATCGCGCTGGTTTGATGAACGCCGTCAACATGGATACCGGGTACGTAAACTATCTAAGCGCTGCGGAAAAACGCGAAGTGCTTGTGTGGACGCACGAAGCTTTGGGTAAGGACGTGCCGTTCGTTGCGGGCGCCTACATCGAAGGCTGCGAAGGTGACATTGTTGCGCTCTATCGCGAAGAGATGGACGCCATCGTCAAGATGGGCGGCATACCTATTTTGTTTCAAACGGCACGGTTGCACGGAAAGGCCTCGGAAGAAAAGCTGGCGATGTATCAATCGACGTGCCATGGATATCCACATGTGTTGGGATTTGAACTGGGCCGCATGTTTGCGCCGAACGGCGAAATTTTCGATGCCGACACCGTGCTCGGATTGATGGATATCCCCGAACTCAAGGGAATGAAACATTCTTCGCTGGACCGCCTCGTCGAGCTCGAAAGGCTGGCGCTGCGTGACGCGCGACGCCCTGACTTTCGCATCTACACAGGGAACGATCTGGGCATCAATATGATCGAATACGGCTCCGACTATTTGCTGGGACTAGCAACGTTCGCACCCGAGAAGTTTGCCGAACGCGATCGCCTCTGGGCAGCAGGACACCCCGGATATTACGCGCTATCCGATGCGCTGCAGTATTTGGGGAACGTAGCCTTTCGTGAACCCGTCCCGGCCTACAAACATTCGGCGGCGGCTTTTTTGCATTTGACAGGGCGCATTCCCACAATGCGGACTCACCCCAAGAGCCCGGAGCGCCCACCCTGGGACGCGGAAATTCTGCGATCTTGCGCGCAGCGATTAGAGCTTGTCTAATTCCACCTTCGAACGGGACACAGAGCCTGTGTTGATTTGGTTTTTTCACTCAGGAACTACCATTGAGAAGAAGATCGGGGGGAATCTGGCGGAGAGGGGGGATTCTGTCCGAGCACCCTAACGACCATGAGGCCCTCCGGCTTCAACCGCAACCCCTCCTCAGCAGCAATGACGATGTGCGCCGACTCATGCCGAGCGCCGCACCCTAGATTTACTTTGCTGGTTTTGGTCGTAGTCATGTTATCTGGGTCATTTTTAGCGGTCGGTTCCCTCGGGCTCCAGGCGTCGAGTTTCCGCTGCATCGCGCCCACGCAACCAGAACTCCTGTGCGGCATTAAGACTGCCGGATCAATGGACCTAGATTCTCACAGGTCTACGCTTTTACATGCTTATAGTGTGTAATTCTCTAATTCTGTGAGAATTCCTTGCTTTGAATTCTCATGGGACTCTATAGATACATACGTACAACGGTTTAGCAAAGAGGAACCGTCCCAGGTCCTGTTGTTTGGATTCAATAGACTACGTCGGACGCTGAGCCCGTTTTCGGACCACGATCTCCGTATCCGGAAACAACTGTGCTCTAAGTGTGCTCCACAATATGAAGTAGGGTTGGGATACCTCACCTCCACAGCCGAGGGAGCAAGGAAGCGAAACAGGGGACAGAAGCGGAGAGATTGCCGCGTCCAGATCGGAACGGGCCGCACGCTTGGATGACACCGGAGTTTGCTGGCGCGCAGGACGGGTTAGGCTCTCGAGGAGAACTTCCTCGTGGCACCGAGCTTTCTGCAATGGTCCCGTAAAGCCATTGGATATCGGGAATTGGTTACGTTTCTGGACTTTTGCAGCTCGACGCAGGAGTAGTGATTCGGTGGACGCGTGGAGAAGGTACCGACAGGGGCGTTTCAATCTGAACCAATGGTTCAGGCCGGCGGCCCAGCGATTCCACTAGATGTACCTTCTTGCCTGCCGCATAGATTTGGTGCCGACCGTGGTTTCTGTACCAATCGGCCACGGTCGCCGTATGATGGACGCTCTCGAGTACCTTGCGCCAGCCACCACCATTGTAGGCACAAAAACTGATCTCGCCCTGCCAAGTTGCTACCGGCACGTTCGAATTGTAGATCGTCGCAAAGTCGTAGTTGTAGGCGTCTTGGAACCACATCCCATTGAAAAACATGAGTCTCCAGTGCGCGGTTTTCGCAGATGCTTGCCGCGACCAATCGTCGTCGCTTCTCGTGAAACGATACAATGAGCCCTCAAACAGACTACGGAGCTCATAGGGTCCCAATCCCGAGGGAGCCTTCGCCTGGTTGAAATTCCGAAGAAGTGAAAGCAAAACCATGGCCCTGGTCACCCGAGGCGGCCTACCGGAATCTGTTATTTGTACAACGTCTTGCATGAACCTTCCGAGATCGAAGAACGTTGGAATCGGAATCGCCGTCCCTTTATCAGTATCCACAAGCAAGGGGCTCATTATCGCGTGGTCCGGATGCATGTCAGGAAAGAGACTTCCGCGCTCTGAACCCCGGTCCAGGACATCATCTAAATGGCTGAAGATCGCGTACGCCGAAGCTGGGTACCAATCCCGCATGGGCCTCCAGTCGATCGAGGTTTGGGCTTGCAGGTCGTAAGCGAGTTGAGAGAGAGGATACCGTTCTGCATAGCGGTCCTCAGTGGATATGCGCTCGTCGCGGCCGGTGAACATAACGGGCTGAAAAATTACGCCGTGGATTTGATCGGCGTTGCGGAGAGCGAAGCGCACGATCTCTCCCACGCAATCATTGTTGAGACCGTTGACCACGGTAACTTGCAAGGTGGTTTGCATTCCAGCCGCAGCGATGTTCTCCAGGGCGCGGAGCTTCACTTCAATGTAATTTCCGAGCCCGCGATGTTTGTTCTTCTCCTCGGAGACGCCATCGAACTGCAGGTACACGCCGTGCAACCCGGCGGCGCTCGCCTCGACCGCAAAATCTCGGCTTTCCGCAAAACGAATACCATTGGTCGAAACGTGAAGACGATGGAAGCCCATGCTCTTCGCGTGTCGAATTGCGTCAAGGAAGATCGGAGAGAGTGTGGCCTCGCCACCGGAGAACAAGACGTTGATTTCGCGGTTAGGCTTGAAAGAGCCCGCCCGTTCAAAAATTGTCTTCAGGTCTTCCATATCTGTTTCGTCGACGTAACCAACTCCGTTAGCGTCCATGAAGCAAGGTCGACACATCATGTTGCATCGGTTGGTCAGATCCACGATCAAATACGACCCTCGGCCTGCCCGGATACTGTTAGGGCCGTGGTCGTGGACCTCACGGTCGCCAACGCAATCGAAGTCGCCCCCCAAGGACTGCGCTTCCATTCTCTGAAAGAAATCGGGATGGTTCGATAGCACGTCCTCAAATGGACCATGCGTCTCGCACGCCTTTCGCATGAGGATTCGCCCGCCTTCCTCAAGGATCTCGGCGTCAATGATCCCCGGACGCTCCCTAAAACCGGCTACATCGTTCTGGCCCCTGATGACCGCCTCGACTGCTTCGCGGTTGCAATCCGGGCAGAGCGACAGGGTGCGCCTCGGAACCCCCGTCCTCATTGGCGTTCGTTGGTGCTTCTTCAGAAGCCGACCCGGCGCCCAGCTTGGTGCGGGCAGCGCCCCTTCAGGCAGGACGCGGTTAACGGAGCTGGCGATGGTCCATGCGGCGCTGGATGCCAAACGAGAGTGAGAGGCCATAGACTCAAACATGAAATTTTACCTCCTGTCGCGGTTTGCTCAAGGATAGAAAAACGAAGCGGTGAACCCTTCTATCTGGGTAAACTCATTTTACCTGCGCTGTCAAGTCAGAGGGCCCTTGTGTGAGGGCCCTTGTGTCGCCGCAAAATGAGAATGTCCGGTTTGTGCAAAGTAGAAATGTCCGCTTTCATGGATGGCCGAGGGCCCCATGGAAACGGAGCGAATCACTTTGAGCCAACGAGAACGGGACCGATTAAAAGTGTTACATGAGGTACAGGAGAAGCATCTCTCGCAGGTAGCAGCAGCGGAGCGGCTGAAAATAACCGACCGCCAGGTGCGCCGGATGCTGCTCCGCATCCGCAAACACGGGGATGCTGCTCTGGTTCACGGATTACGAGGGCGGCCATCGAATCGCAAGCTGGCAGCCCGCTTCGAGGAGAAGGTTTTGACTCGCGTGGGTCAGCGCTATGCCGACTTCGGGCCCACGCTGGCCGCCGAACATTTAGCCAAGGATGGTTTCCCGGTGAGCCGGGAGACCCTGCGGACATGGATGACCAAAGCGGCCTTCTGGCATCCGCGCTGCCAGCGGGTGAAAAAGATCCACGTGTGGCGGGAGAGAAGAGCTAGTTTCGGGGAGCTGGTGATGCAGGACAGTTCTCCTTTCCGCTGGCTGGAGGATCGCGGTCCAGCCTGCCAGTTGATCGCCGTGATCGATGACGCTACCAGTCGGATCCATGCACGGTTCACCGAACACGACACCACGGAAGAGAACCTGCGAACATTTGGCGGATGGGTACGGCTCTACGGACGTCCCTTGGCCCATTACACCGATAAAGCCAGCATTTTTCGAACGGCCGGCCCGCAGCCGCTTGCGGAACAACTGCGGGGAGATCCGCTGCGAACGCAGTTTGGGCGAGCCTTGAACGAACTGGGGATCGAATGGATCGCGGCCCACAGTCCGCAAGCCAAAGGGCGTATCGAGAGACTGTTTGAAACTCTTCAGGACCGCCTGGTAAAGGAGATGCGGTTGGCGGGAATCGACAGTATTCAGGGAGCGAATCATTTTTTGGAGATGCGCTTTCTTCCCGAGTGGGAGCAGCGTTTTACCGTAGCACCGCGGAATGCACGCAATGCCCATCGACGACTGGGACAGGAACAGCACCTGGAAGAAATCTTGAGTGTACGCGTGGGCCGCAAAGTGGCTCAGGACCACACCGTAAGCTGGGACGGGAATCGCTGGGGAGTACTGCGGGAAGAAGTATGTGCGGGGCTTCGTGGAGCTGCGGTCGACATCGAACGGCGCTTGGACGGAAGCCACTGGTTGCGCTACCGAGGGCGATATCTGCACCTGCGCGCCTGCCCCGAACCGGCGCGGCGTTCCGCAAGTCCTTCCGGCCTACGGCCTCCAGGACTTGCGGAACGAACACCGAAACCCAAAAGCCAAAGCAAACCCAAATACCATGTGCCTGCAGAGCACCCTTGGAGAAAACCATGGAAGCGGACACTTCTATCTGGCGGAAAACCGGACATTTCTACTTTGCGTTGACAGTCAGAGGGCCCTTGATTGTCAGAGGGCCCTTGACCCGACGCCGATGCGCATCGCCGTTCTGCGTGCGACACGTGCGTTGACTTCTGGTTGTGAGAAGAACGCAGCGACATCTGTTTTTCAAGCGCCGGGTACATCCACTACGTAAGCGAAATAGCAGACCGGTTTGGCCGTGCGTGGGAAAAATGTTGCGCCCACCGAAATGGCAAAATCCGAGCTAGCAGTCCGCTTCAGAGATATCAGCACTTGCTGCTGAAATTCAAATGGATTGGGTGCTGCTGTACAGGGCGCTCAATTTGGAGATGTAAAGTGGTATCGAATATGTCGTTGGAAGTGAATGCTGCGCTCGCCGAGGGTGCAAAGCAGGCAACGTTTGAAAAGGAGGCGCAAACCCCGAGCGGGACCGGCACACCGGCCTCTCCGCCGAGACCGCCTGGGCAGCCCGTAGAAACACCGGCGGAACAAAACGGTAGCGGTAAGACGCCGCAGCGTTCTTCGCCGACGAGCTCGGCCCAACCTAACGGAAACCAGCTGGATCTCGAGGGACAGAACGCCGTCAACAAAGTCATGTTGGCGGGGCGACTCGGCCGGGATGCCGAAGTGAGGCATACCAAAGTCGGTCAGATCGTGGCGAATTTTTCTTTGGGAACCGAGGAGTCGTACAAAGACCGTTTGGGCGAGTGGCAAAAAAAGACTGCGTGGCACCGGGTTCAGGTGTGGGGAGACCTTGCGGAAACGGTAAGCGCAAGCCTGCGGCAAGGTGCGCAGGTCTATGTCGAAGGAAAGCTCATCATCCGCAACTGGATCGACAAGCAAAACCAGAAGCACCGCTCCACAGAAGTGGTGGCAAGCGATGTACGTTTCTTTACGCGGGCTCCAGGCAATGGAGCGCAAAGCGGGAGCGAGCTCGCCGACGAGCATACCGGCGATTAGCAATGACCGAGGACTTGGGGCTATCGCGGGCTTGCAGTCTGGACTAGCCCCAAGCTTCCTTCGATTGATTTCCTAGATGATTTCTTGCCCGCCTGCACCAACGCCAGGCTCTACCACGGCCTTCGTTGAACCTACGATTTGATCCAAAGCAGCGAAATTACACTGTTGTAAGCGGGCAGCGCCTTGGACTCCTCCCATATGGGGGCATCTTCTGGAAAACCGGTTGCGGAGATCCACAAACGCGCGGGGAGCTCCTGCGGTTTGCTTGGACCAGGTGTTCCCGCAAAGCATTGCAACGCAAACGTGCCTTGCTGAAGGGGCGCCCCCTTTTGGAGCGGAAAGCCAAAGTGTCTCGAGCGTTTCGACCAATCGATTCGATCATTCGTGGCCCATACGATCGCGCAGCTTTGCTTCGACAGATCGCAGTACCGCCAGGCCGCTGCCGAAAGAGAAGTATGAAATCGCTGGGCGATTTTTTCGATCACTTGCAGAGAAGGCGGTGCGGACTCGACGATCGGCTGGACCGCGGAAGCGGGCAGGAGAAGCTCGGCGGCAAATTCATCGGCCTCGCGCTCGAGTTCTCGCGACCAGTCGCCCCAGTTCCCGATGTCGGACTTGGTGCAAACGAGCTCCGTCAGGTCGTGATCGGGCAGCAAAAAGTGAGCGATTTCATGGGCGAGCGTGAAATTCTTGCGGCCAGCCTCGCGGATCGATTGCCGGATCGCAATCGTTCCCAAAGGAATCTCGCGCGCTCGAATCAAGGCGCCGTCAAACCCATCAGCGTTCACCTCGCGAATTTGGAGTCCGAGTCGCGAAGCGATTGCCCGCAGATCGCCATGCTCGAGCGGCAGTTCGCGCGCGAGGGCGCGTGCATAGGCGCCGCCTTTTTGCGACCCGCTCATCGACCGTCTTTCGGGCGGCTGCGATTATTGTGTTTCAAAAGATCCTCGGCGAGGTCGTCCAGGAGTTTCTTGTCCCGTTCCGAGAGTTCCTTCTTGTTGCGATAGGCGGTAGCCAAAGTTACACGCGGCAGCCTCGCGAGTCGTTCCTGCATACGCTGAGCATGGTCGATGACACTCCGGATGGCCGCTCGGGCTTCGCGAACTAATGCTCTTTCCTTTGGGGAACCGGGTGCGCCTGGACGCAAGTCACTAAGCGCCTGTTTCAAGAGCGCCGGAACGGGCCGGCCTGCTGCCGCGTACTGTTTTGCTAGGGCATCAAACTTTCGATAAAGGCGTGCTTTGACGTCTTCCGGATCAATTCCTGCGCGCCGCAAGAGTTCCCGGGCTTCCTGGGCAACCAGCTCGCTCGGGCTGCCGTACAAGCTGTCGGACAGTTGAGCCAACCGCGCCTTTCGCGGAAAAAGATCGTTTTCCTTCTGTTCGCTCATGCGGTTTTCCTCTCTACCAAGTTGTGATCGATGAGCTGCCGCTGCAGCCTCTTCTTCCTGTTCTGCACCTCTGCTGCAGTAATGCCCAACTCAGCTGCTATTTCGCGGGGCTTGTAAAGGTTGAGTTCCAGCACCGCCCTCACAACTTCCGCTAGTTCCGGTTCCCCGGCAAAGGCAGTCCGTGCGCGTTCGCCGTACCGCTCTTCATCGATGGACCCCGCAAAATCTATGGTCGATCCCGGCAATTCGTCGAGCGACAGGGGAGCAGGATCGGCATCCCGTTCGGCAGGAAGCGAGGATCGGCTCTCCTCGTGGGCATGTGCCGCCTTACGAAGGGAATCGATAATGTCATTGCGCAAGGCGGTCGCCAGCAGGGAGAACAAATCGCCACGGGAGACTTGATGTTGAAGCTTGCCTTCCATATATTCCATCAAGACTGCCGAGACAAAGTCGTCGACGGACAGACCGACGCCGGCGACTGTAGAGTTACGCCCACCGAGTCCAAACTCGTTAAAGGTTCGCAGCCCAAAAGCGGTCAGCCGATGGGCTAGTTCCTCAAAATCCAGGCTCTGCTGCGCTTCCAAGAAGAAACCTCGGGCGCCGAGATGACAGCCGTCTAACCGGCGGGAGTCTACGGTTCTAACATGCATGGGCCAGCAAAATCACCAGGATAATACTCAGTATGCGAAGTAAAAGATCGTTTCTGGCCACGCAAGCGCGGAAATATTGTTTCTTTCGGAACACCCAAATTCGTGAGATTGGTTCGCTCTGTCAGTATCAGCCTTGGAGCTGAATTCGAGCATTGCGTGCCCCAAGAAAGGGCGCGGATTTTGGAGATGGACTGTGATATCGGACAAGGCGTTGGAACTAAACATTTCTTTGGTTTTAGAGGTTCGTGGTGATTCCGTGGAATGCATCGGGATTCAAGTCATCAAGCCCGGTGGCGGCTTGGCAGGCAATGGAATCGACCCCCACAGAGCAATGACTCGCACAGGAAAGGAAACCAGTGGGACGAACGGGGTTCCTCCTTGGTGCGTTTCTCATGCGCATGTTTCCGGGAAAGGGCCGGCTCAAGACGGGGCACAACACGAAGAGAAGAAGGAAGAGCCGATAGGTACCACGGCAGACTGCCGGAACACCTGGATCTTTCAAGCCAGCTCGGAATTCTCCGACGTTCGGAGTGCAGTTCGCACCCTTAGGGAACATGCCTGGCTCGTCCAGCAGCACAAGGAACAGATTAAATCGGGAGACAGGGTGTATGTGTGGGAGTCGGGTCCGCGGGGAGGGATCATCGGACTGGCGGAGGTATCCGAGCCGCCTCGGATTCAACCGGAGCCGAAAGAACAACTGCTGTTCATCCGGAACAGTGAAAAGCTCCGAGGAGACCGCCTTCGCGTAAAGATCCGATTGCTCAAGCTAATCGAACCAGCGATTCAACGGACGTATCTTTCATCGCGGGCGGAATTCGCTACCTTGAGCATCTTGCGGCGCCCGCGGGCCACGAATTTTCGCGTGACACGAGAAGAAGCAAAAGCCCTGGAAGGCATTGTGGACGGCATGGCTGTGGCAGCTGCTCTTCATGATTCCCTGCAAGGGGAGAAACGGATCGTATTTGCCCAGGCGTAAGAACTAGCCCGCCCTTAAACATGGGACCAGCCGCAAGGAGCACTCGCCGGAGACCGCACATCGGTCAGCGTGTCCGTAGACAAGGCGAAACGCGCAGAACCCCCACTTGGAAGCGCAGAGAGAGACTCTCTCCCGTGAGGAACACGTCGGGCTTTTCTTCCGCACCCGTGCCAAGACGATCCAAGGAAAATGCCGGAGGCGGTCGTTGCGAAAGCAAGAGGTCGGACGGGAATTGGATCGGATTCGGACTTGACAAGAGCAACATCGCTGACTCGCGCCATGTCGTGATTCAGATCAAGCGCAGACCAGGACGCCGCTACATCTCGGAAGTGCTTGAAATCAACAGCTACGACGCCGACGGCGACCCCTTCGATTACTGTGCAATCTACCAGAGATAGGAGCCATCCCAATGACGACGGACGAAAGTCGAAACACATGAAGGACATCTCAGCCAGCGAATACATCAGCACAAACTTTCATCCGTCTGATCGGATTGCCGTCCTGGTCCGCAACGGCGGTACGGGCGAAACGATCCAGCGTATCGCGAGTGCTGAACGGATCGCGGGAACTTCCACTCAGGAATGGCTCCAGCACAAGAATGAAAAAGAGGCATGCGACATCTACATCGGAATGAACACCCTGAAACCCGAGGCCCGCACGCGAACCAAGGAGGACATTCAGACCATCCGTCATCTTTACCTGGACATCGATCACGATGGCCCGTCGGCCTTGGCGAAGATTCGACAATCCAACCTGGTGCCGCCGCCGAATTACACCGTAAATACATCGCCTGAGAAATTCCAGATTGTGTGGCGGGTCGAGGGTATTGACCGGGAACACGGCGAGGCCCTGCTGCGTGCCATGGCACGCAAACTCGGAGGCGATCCTGCTGCCACCGATTCCACTCGCGTTCTGCGTCTCCCGGGATTCGTCAACCGAAAGTATCAAACCGAGTTTCGGGTGCAAGCCGAGAAGCACACCGACCGCATTCATCACCTACAAGATTTTTGTCTACGCACTGAGCCGATCGACAACGACTTCCGCGCGCATTATAGGCTGTTAACGCAACGGTCTTCTGAAAGGCGACCCTTGAGCCAGTCCGAGCACGACTGGATCTATGCGAAGCGCGCCCTCGCCCGCGGCGACGACCCCGAAGAAATCATCGGCAGGATCGCGGATTTTCGCAGCAGTGAGAAAAGCGACCCGCTGTACTACGCGCGGCTAACCGTCAGCAAAGCGCAGCAGCACCTTGCGACGGAAAAGGCAACTCCGACCCAACCGATGGATGGCTCTCACAAATCAATCTAGCGCGTTCAATTCGATTCGTTTAGCCGAACATCCATGAATCAAGTCGAAGTAGAAGTGATAGACCCAACCGAGCTGGCGAAACGGCTGAACGTCCACGAAACCTGGGTATGTTCCTTTGCCTTCTGCTGGAGTCTGGTCGAGCCGTCCTCCTGCCGCACGCGTACACGGTATCGGACGAACCACGCTCCACCGTGAATGTACAACCGCCCATCTTGAGCTGACGATCTAGCCACTCACGGAGTTCGTTGCTACCCCAAGGAAACCGTACGTAGCTCACTCATGCGAAGAATGAAGGCGCATTCGACGGCGTGAATCCTGTTCAGGATGCCCGAATTCCGAGAAGCACACGCGACCCTGGTGAGACTTCAGTGCGCTCGTCGTCGAGGCGTGGACCTCTGCATTCCCATCTGGGAGGAGACCCACATTCTCGGGCCGCTCCTTCAAGAATGCTGCAACAATCGGTAAGTGGAGAAACAAAATCGCGAGACCGAAGACTGTGTACGAGAGACGTGCCAGCCGAGGGTTGCGATCAAGCCCTGCGCGACCGAAGGAATAACGATCGCGCCCAACCCCATCCGAAGCATCATGACGCTGGGAGCCAATCCTCTGTGTCGGTCAAACCAGTGCGAGACTACATCGGTGTAGGACATTGCTCCAGCACCACCAGAGATGATGCCTAAGGAGAAATGGCCGCGGACGATAGGGCTGGAATGAACCCCTGTTTTGAGATAGTTGTGGTGGAAGCGACAAGTCCCAACTCTGCAGCCACGTAGCTTCCGACCATCCCGAGAGTCGCCTTTACCGACATCCATGCGGTGGGCTTGACAAGGGCAGGGAAAAGAAAGTAAAAGAAAGAAAGCGAAAGCAGTCGTAAGTGTCCTTGGGTGCGATGAAAGACGATCTCTGAAGGAAGCCGTCACCGGGGGTGGGTATGAAATCTGCTTCATGGAAGTATTTCTCGCTATGTGTTGCACTTGCGTTTTTCTGCGGGATATTTTCCGTCGGCGTGTTCGCACAGAAAGACACGGGAACTATTGTGGGGACGGTCCGTGATCCGAGCGGAGCCACGGTGCCGGGGGCGCAGGTGACTTTGTATGAGATGGACCATGGCTCGTCGTTGGTTACGAACACCAATGATGACGGGGAATACGTGGCGAGTCCGTTGAGAATCGGACGGTATACCGTGAGTGTAGAGAAGCCAGGATTCAAAACCGCGGTGGCGGGGCCCATCGAACTCAAAGTGCAAGATCGCATCGCCGTGGATATGACGCTGCAAGTGGGTGTGGCAACGGAAAAAGTGACCGTGAATGCCAACGCCGTTCGTCTGGAAACGGAGACATCTGATCTGGGTCAGGTCATCGACAGCATGCGGGTTTCGACGCTTCCGTTGAATGGGCGGAATTACGCGCAATTGGCGCAGTTAAGTGCAGGAGTAGCGCCCAGCGAACCTGGGTCGCGTGTATCGGCGAGCTACGGCTTCAGCGCCAACGGGGCGCGCGCCTTGCAGAATAACTTCCTTCTCGATGGCGTCGACAATAACGCAAATCTTGGTGACGTCCTGAATGAATCGGCGTATGTGATCCAACCCTCGGTGGATGCCATCGCCGAATTCAAAGTACAAACGAATTCCTACAGCGCGGAGTTCGGCCGGGGGAATGGCGCCATTTTAAACGCGGTGATCAAGTCCGGGACGAACGGTCTGCACGGCGATGCATACGAGTTCCTCCGGAATGAGGCTTTTGACGCCGCGAACTCGACGCTCAAGCAGCAAGGATTCGGCAGGGAACCGTACAAGCAGAACCAGTTCGGGGTGACACTGGGGGGGCCGCTCGTCAAGAACCGGACATTCTTTTTTGCCGACTATGAAGGGTTACGGATTCGAGAGGGGTTAATCCTGAACGGGACGATTCCGACGCAGGACATGATCGCCGGCAATTTTTCTTCGCAGCTCACGGCAACGCCGGTCTTTGCTTCCGATGTAAACGGCAATGCAACAGCGCAACCAGCGCTGGACTGCAGCGGCAATCCGACTTATGTGGGAGAACTCTTCAATGCGCGGTTGACGCAAGCCTCAAATCTCAATCCAAACGGATTTTGCGGCGTGCCCATCGGGGTGAATGCAAGCGGCCAACCCACAAACATGTTCAGCACTTCTGGCGGGACGTCCATTGATCCGCTGGCGGCGAGACTGGCAGCGCTTTATCCAGCGCCCAATACGAGCAATCCGAACTTCAATTACCTCGCGCTTCCCGTTCAACAGACGACGCGAAATAACTTCGATGTGCGGGTAGATCATAAGATCACGGAAAGCGACTATGCCTTCGTCCGTTTCAGCTATGAAGACCAGCCACGATTCATTCCGCCGCCTTTCGGTAACGCGCTCGATGGCGGAAGTTTCTTTAGCGGGAATGAAGACAATTCCTACCGTAGCGTGGCCATCAGCGAAACCCACACGTTCAGTCCCAACCTGGTAAACGAATTCCGTCTGGGGTACAACCGGATCAATTCGCATCGCTTTCAGATAAATTCAAACGTCGACGTCTCGAGCCAACTCAATTTCCCCGGAGTGCCGTTCGCGCCTGACAACGGAGGCCTGCCGAATATCACATTCAGTGATGGCTCCTCCATCGGCATCGGAAGTTCGGGTTTCCTGCCCTCGATCGAAAAGCAAAACAGTTGGGTGCTTACAGACAATCTGACCAAAGTTGCAGGACGGCATGCGCTGAAGTTCGGAGCTGAGGTAAGACTGGAGCAGTTCACTATCTTCCAGCCTTCCGCGTCACGAGGTTCGATGAATTTTGGAACGGAGTTCACGTCCAATCCGGCGGCGCCGATTGAATTCACGGCGGCGAACGACAACACCTCAGGAGTCCCGGGAGGCAATGGGTTTGCCACATTTTTGCTCGGCATCCCGGATGGAGGCTCGATTGTTAACCTGCACAATATCGATTACCGTAGACAAATTTACGCGGGTTACGTGCAGGACGATTGGAAGGCTTCGAAACGGCTGACGCTGAACCTGGGGTTGCGTTACGAGATGTTCAGCACAATCAAGGAGCATCACAACCAGCAGGCTACGTTTGACTTTGCGACGGGAACACTTATCGTACCGAAGGGCGTGACCGCCACTTTAACTCCCACGCTCGCAGCGGAGATTCCTATCAGCGCCACCGGGTCTGATGGTTTGGTTTCCCCCGATTTAAATAACTTTGCGCCGCGCGTCGGATTTGCTTACAAGCTTGCGGATAAACTGGTTCTTCGCGGAGGGTACGGGATCTTCTACGGCGGGCAGGAAAATGGGCCGTTTTCGAACCCGAGCCCGGGTTTCAATCCGCCGTTTTTCGTCACGCAATCGTTCAACATGCCCTGCACGCAAGGAATCGCAAATCCGGCAGCGGGAGTGGACTGCTCGATTCCCGGACTGAATGTGCTTTCAAACGGATTTCCGGCGAATGCGCTGGTGGACCCGAATACGCCGATTTTGTATTCGATCGATCCACACATTCGCACTCCCTACAACCAGCAATGGCATTTGGGATTTCAATACCAACTGCCGGCAGATACGGTGCTAGAGATCGCCTACGCCGGCTCGCGGGGGCTGAAACTCTTTGATTTCTATAACGGGAATCAGGCGCTTCCTGCCACGGACCCGCAGTTCGCGAGCATCTGCAATCAACCGGCGGCTAATCCTCCTGTGACTCCCGCGAATTGTCCGACGGCGCCGCGGCGGCCTTTTCCTGCAGTGGACTCCTCCATTGCGTTGTTCCGTGCCGATGGATTCTCGAACTACAACTCCTTGCAGGCAAGGCTGGAGAAGCAGTTTTCGCACGGACTGCAATTTGAGATGTCCTACACGTTTAGCCACGCACTCGACAATGCTTCCAGCGCGAGTCTGGGTTCAGCAAACCAGGGCGATTTTCGATTGGCAACACAGCCAAAAGCAGAATACGGAAACGCTGACTTTGATGTGCGTCATCGGTTCGTTGCCAGCTACATCTATGAGCTACCTTTCGGAAAAGGCCAGGCGTTCGGGAAAGACGCCTCGGGCGTCATGAACCAAGTCATCGGCGGGTGGCAAGTCGCAGGGATTGTGACGGTTTCCACCGGGAACTGGTTCACGCCCACAGATATTTCCTCGAATCTGTCCACCTCCGATTGCGGCGGCACGGTTGCGATTTCCTGCATTCGGCCAGATCGCATTGGCAACCCAAACGGCAAACCGTGCGTGCCGGGAACCGCGTTCAACACCTGCGCCTTTGTATCGAATGCGGTGCTGGGATCCTTTGGAGACGCAGGACGCAATATCATCCAGGGGCCTGGGTTCCAAAACTGGGATGTCTCTCTGTTTAAAACTTTTCCGATTCGCGAAGTGAGGCGGATCGAATTCCGCGCGGAATTCTTCAATGCCTGGAACCACGCGAATCCGGAATTCACGAACCCCGATACAGTGGCGGAGAATACCGGAACGGAGCTTGGATCTTCCGCCTACGGGTTCACGGCGTACACACGTCCGCCGCGCCGAATTCAATTTGCACTGAAATTTTATTTCTAGTACCAGGCGGAGGGGGAAAAGCGCGATTGAAGTCTGCAGGGGACAGGTTTGAGAGAGAAAATCAGCGACGGAAAACGGAAGGGCCTGGAAGCTGTCTCCGATTCGCGTGGGATCGTTGCCGCGGTAGCGATCGACCAGCGGAGTGCGCTGCGGGGCCTGTTCGCTCGCTTCATGGGAATAGAGCCGGAGAATGTCCCAAGCGAGAAGCTCATTCAATTCAAAGAGGCAGTCAGCCGGATTCTAACTCCGCATTCTAGCGCTATCCTTTTGGACCCGGAGTACGGATTGGCAGCCGCGCGGCAGCGCGCGAAAAGTGCGGGACTGCTTTTGGCGTACGAACAAACAGGCTACGACAAGAAAGTGCCGGGACGGTTGCCTGGTCTTCTCGATCACTGGTCAGTTGAGCGACTGGCGGAGGCTGGCGCCGATGGCGTCAAGCTTCTCCTGTACTACTCGAGTTTCAGTTCCGCGGAAGTCAATGACATCAAGCAGGCTTTCGTCGAGCGCGTCGGGGCAGAGTGTGCCGCAGCGGACGTTCCCTTTTTTCTGGAACTCGTGAGTTACGCCGATGGGATGGAAGATAAAGGAATCGATTTCGCGCGACTGAAGCCAGAAATTGTATCAAACGGCATGGCCGAGTTTTCGAAGCCGGAGTACCGTGTCGATGTATTGAAGGTGGGTGTGCCGGTGGATTTGAAGTATCTGGAAGGGTCGCCCTCGGCAAGCGGTGAAATACTTTACACCCGGGAAGAAGCGGAACGGCACTTTCAACGGGCCGCCGAGTGCGCTCTTGTTCCGTTCATCTACTTATCGGAAGGGGTTACAAACGCGGTATTTTTGCACGCACTGGAACTTGCGACGGAAGCCGGAGTGAAATTTTCGGGTGTTCTCTGCGGTCGCGCCACATGGAAGGAGGGTGTGCCGGTTTTTGTAGAGAAAGGGGCTGTGGCACTGGAACAGTGGCTGGCAAGCGAGGGACTTCGGAATGTCGAAGAGGTGAATCAGCGCCTTGCGCGCGCGTCGCCATGGTTTGCAGTACATCGCCCCTCTGCCGCGCAGCGAGGATAATTCGTGTTCCTTTGCGTGAGTTTGAATCCTGCGATTGACAAGCGAATGCGGTTGGAGCGGCTGCAACGCGGGCGCGTGAATCGGGTGACGGATGTTGCGCCGGCGCCTGGAGGCAAAGCGGCTCATGTGGCGATGGTCCTACGGACACTTGGTGCAGATCCGCTCTGGTTGGGATTTGTTGGCGGCCCGACAGGCGCGCAGCTGATCGAGGGGCTGAAAGCAATGTCGATACGGGCAGAAGCCGTAGCGACAGCAAACTCAACAAGGATGAATTTGGAGATTCTGGAGAACGATGGAACGGTTACGGAGATCCTGGAGTCGGGGCAGGCCGTCACCGAAGAGGAGTTGGAGCGGCTGCGGCATGCATTTGAGTTGGCTCTGAGTGGGTCTGGGATGAAGATGACCGCGATTCTCTCCGGAAGTTTGCCGCCAGGCGTGCCGGAAGATTATTATTCGACGCTCATCGATTTGGGCCATGAATGCGGGTGCCGGGTGTTTGTGGACGCGAGTGGTGAACCGCTCAGGCAGGCACTGAAGGCTGGTCCTGATTTTGTGAAGCCCAATCAGGAAGAAGCCGAGTGGCTCGGCGGATGCGCGATCGACGGGCCCCGCTCCGCCAGAGGCGCACTCGAGACGATAATGGGCGCTGGAGCAAAAGCGGGGGCTATAAGCTTGGGTGCCGACGGTCTAGTTTGGCGGAAGAGGGATGAGGAGAAATTATTCTTTGCTAGGGCCCCGCGAATTGCAGGGCGGTCCACGGTAGGCAGCGGTGACTCCACGCTGGCGGGTTTTGCATTCGCAGAAGATCAAGGATGGGCACCGGAGGAATCCTTGCGACTGGCAGCGGCTTGCGGTGCTGCCAATTGCCTTGCCGAAGGACCAGGACGGGCGCGAGCGGTCGATATCGCGCATCTGAAGAAAGAGATTCAGGTCGAGATTTTATAGCGGTTAACGAGTGGATGGACGAACGCGGACATGTTGAGCGAAGAACGACGGCGCAAAATCCTGGAGTTGCTTCAGACGGACGGGCATGTCCTGGTGAGCGACCTGAGCCGGCGTTTCCGGACCTCTCTGATTACGATCCGCAAGGATCTTGAAGTTTTGCATCATCAGGGTGAGCTCGAAAGAACACACGGCGGCGCGCTTCCCCTGAAGACAGGAGCGTTGAAGGATCGCTCCCTTCATGAAAAAGAAGGGATGCACCGGCGCGAGAAATTGCGAATTGCAGAAGCCGCCGCCCATATGATCCGGCAGGGGCAAGTAATTATTCTTGATTCGGGGACGACCACTACGGCGATCTCTCGCGCATGCCGGCATTTCAAAAGTCTGACAGTGATCACGAATGCTACCAATATTGCAGCGGAACTGGCGGATACGCCGGTAGAAGTGATTCTCACCGGCGGAGTACTGCGCAAAAACTCCTTCTCGCTGGTCGGACCGCTGGCGGAGGAGTCGCTGAGAAAATTGAGCGCCGACCTGCTATTCCTAGGGGTGGACGGGTTTGACGTGCGTTACGGCCTGACGACGCCAAATTTGATGGAAGCGCGCGTGAATCGCGCGATGGCAGAATCGGCGCGCCGTACCGTGGTGGTGTGCGACGCGAGCAAATTCGGACTCCGCAGCCTGTCGCTGATCTTGCCGACTTCCGCGGTGCACGAAACCATCACGGACAAAGGCATTTCCAGGCGAGACTTAAAGGCGCTGAGGGAAGCGGACGTGGAAGTGAAGCTCGTTTAGGGCAAAGGTTGTCGAGGGAAGCGTTAAGGACAAAGACGAATGGCGATCAGCAACGCTCGAATACAACAATCAGAGACGTGGAAAGAGATTCTTTCGCAGGGCCAAATATGGCAGATGGTTTTGCAGCAAATGAGCGATAACGCGATCGTGGAAAAGATTCTCGCAACCCGCTCTTCCGGGAAGGAATCGATTTTTGTTGGCTGCGGTTCGAGCTATTACCTTGCGCAAGCCGCCGCCGATTCGTGGACTCTCTTGACGGGACAACGCGCCCGCGCCCTGCCCGCCTCCGAGGTGTTGCTTTTCCCCCGGTTGTTCCAATGCGAGGTCGAAGAAACGCAAGCAGTGGTGATCTCGCGTTCGGGAAAGACATCCGAAACCGTGCGAGCTGCAAAGGCGCTTTCCGGTGAACTGAGAGTGCCAACGATAGGACTCACTTGCGCCAAGAGCAGCGAATTGGAACAGATGTGCGATTCAACGATTGTGCTGCATACTGCGGATGAAAAAAGCATGGTTATGACCCGGTCGTTCACGAGCATGCTGCTCAGTTTGCAGATTCTGGCTGCCCGACGGGCCGGGAACGCGCAATTCGCCCGCGGGCTACAGCAAATGACGGAACACTTTGCGCCCCGGGTACATGCAATTGCACAAGTGATCGAAGCGTTTGTCGAGAAGCACTCTTTTGCAGACTACGTTTTTCTTGGACAAGGCCCGTTTGACGGAATTACGAGGGAAGCTTCGCTGAAAGTCATGGAGATGTCCTGTTCGTACAGCCAATTCTTTCATACGCTCGAGTTTCGTCACGGTCCGAAGGCCATTGTAAGTCCGAATACATGTCTTATGTTTTTCCTCAGTGAGACAGGCCGTGAAGCGGAACAAGAAGTGCTAGCGGAAATGAAAGAGCTAGGTGGAGTCACGATCGCGGTTTGCAATCAAGCAAACGAATCCGTGCGAAGCGTCAGCGACCTAGTCATCGAGGTTGGGTTTGGCGGGAACGAACTGGCTCTTCTGGCCCCTTACATTGTCCCCGGACAGCTTCTGGGTTTCTTCACCGGGGTCCAGAAAGGGCTGGATGCCGACCAGCCGAAGAATCTCTCACGGGTTGTGATACTAGACTGAAAAATAGAGGAGATGAACCAGTGGCGTCGTTCGGCGTGAGCGTGATTGGCGAACTGAATCTCGACCTAATTCTCTATGGCCTTCCGCAGGAGTTGGAACTCGAGCGCGAGCATCTCGCCAAGGATTTGAGCATTACACTGGGAAGTTCCTCAGCGATTTTCGCCCACAATCTATCCTCACTCGGGAATAAAGTGGGTTTCAGCTCCTGCATTGGGAGCGATCCATTCGGTGAGATTTGTATTCAGCGGCTTGGAGCGAGTGGAGTGGACATGTCACGTGTCCGCCGCTTGGCGGGCAAGACCACAGGGCTCACTGTTGTCCTGCCGCAACGCCAGCAGCGTTACATCCTGACCTATCCAGGCACGATGTACGATCTCAGCGAGAAAGATCTGGACCTGCGCTATGTTTTCGACGCGAAGCATCTTCACGTCTCTTCGTACTTCCTGCAGAAAGCAATTCGGCCGAAATTGATCGACATATTCCGCAAGGCTAAAGAGGCAGGCCTGACCACCTCGCTCGATACGAACGATGACCCGGAAGATCGCTGGCCGACGGACGTGCAGCTCCTGCTGAAATACGTGGATATTCTCCTGCCCAATGAAAGGGAAGCCTGCAAGCTGGCGCAAGTGGATGATGTTGCGCGCGCGGCGGATATCCTCTCGCAGAAAGTGCCCATGCTGGTGATCAAGCGAGGGGCGCAAGGCGCTCAGGCGCGAGTTGGTAAGGAGAAATATTCGGCCTATCCACCGATGGTGGATGCCACGGACGTGGTGGGTGCCGGCGACAGCTTTGACGCCGGCTTCGTCCATCAATTCATTCGAGGCGCCAAGTTTGAAGACTGTCTGAAATACGCGAACATTGCGGGAGCGCTCTCGGTCACGCGTGCAGGGGGAACGGAGGCATTTCGGGATGCCAAGCATCGCCAGGAGTTTTTACATAAACATGCCGCTGGTCTGGGTTCATCGCCTGCGGGCACGGCTCCCACGATCAGGAAATGAATATCGAGCGGTTACGGAGCAGGCGAAGCTTGCAAGAGCAAACTGTCCTCAAACTTCACCCTCAGCTTGGCGGTGGGGCCTGTAACTACGCCGAATTCCTTACCATTTACGTAGTCCGTAATCTTATAGTTCTTTGATTCGAGGCCGCGCAATTCGATCTCCCCGCTCCATGACAAACGCTCCGGTTGCTTGCTACGCGCGTCAGTAGGTTTTGCCGGCGCGTAGAACGCGTAGTACATCTGTCCATCTTTCTCGATGGCATACGCCTCAGGCACGTCGTAGCCGTACACATAAAGGTTAAGGAATTTGCCCTTGGAGAGCATCTTCTCGTTATACAGCTTGATCCACTGCTTCCAATGCGCCTCCTTGCTGCTATTCAAGTACACATTCTTGAATTTCGGCCCGTAATCCGGCCAAGTAAATTTCGTGCCAAGAACGCCACCGGTTCCGAGAGTCGAGGCAAAATCCTCTCCCACGTCCTGCTCATCGTTAGTATTGGCCTTTGCGATACGGGTCAACTCCACATGGTCTCCATAAATGGCAGCGCGAGACCCCAGCAGCGCTTTGTACATCTTGATCCGTCTCCGCACCTGCACGGAGCCGACGGGATCCGCAGTCACCGCTTGATCCATGTAGCGCAGCCACGCCAGGCTCGGTGGCGTGCCGCAGGGGCAACTCTGCGTGACGCTGTCCGGCTTCAGCGCGCGAGTGGTTTCGAAGATGGTTTTGTACACTTCACCCATGGCGTAGGTCGAATCATAGGGTGACTTGTGATGGTGCTTCGGGTTGTAGCAGGGCGGTGTGGCGTAAATGTTGTCCAGCTTGTGTCCGTCGAATCCCCAATCGCGAATGAACCGTTCCGTCAGCTCTTTGTAATACGCTTGTACTTCCGGCAAAGCGGGGCAAAGAGTCGCGAGATTGCGCGTCATCCTGGCCGGCTTTCCTTCCTTATCGAGCACCAGCCAGTCCGGATGCTCCTTAACGACCTCGGAAACGGCGTATTTGTGACTCTCATAGCCGTTGTGTCCATCTTCGACTGCCAGCGGCAGCCACCACAACTGCACCTTTATTCCATTCGCGTGAAAATCGCTCACCAGCTTTTGAATCGCGTTGTCCGGAAAGGTATCCGCGCGTGCCTTCCAATCGCCGTAGTTGTTGAACCAGCGGTCGTCGAGCGTCGCCCAATGTATCCCGAGCTCTTTTAGTTTCGGGATAGTTCCAAGCATCTGTTTCGGAGTGACCTCTGATTCATAACCCCAGCCGCACCAGCTGACCGCGTAGTTTTCGTCGTTGTTTGTAGGCTTCGTCAATCCTTCGCGCTCCACCGCGTTCGACCACGTGTTCAGCGGCTCATAAAAATCGCCTGCGTACACTGCAAGAAACGTCCGTGGTGTGGAATAAATTTCTCCCGGCTCTAACACCGCGTTTGCCGGCAAGCGCACGCCGGCGCTGACCCGGCCGTCCTCCGTGGTTTTCACGGGAATGGAAAGCACAAGCGGAAGCGTTTCAAGGTGCCCAATCGCCTCCCCAACATTCTTTGTCCAGAAGGCCACAACGGGTATCCCTCCTCCAGCGCTTCCCAGATCGCCCTTCACGTCGACGGGAATCCCGAAGACATTCTCTTGCGCAAATTTTGCCGGAATGGGAAACGCTTCGTCCTTGCCCCACTGGATGCTGGAACCATGGAATGACCACATCTCGTGAGTCGCGGCGTGAGGATCCTCTAGCGATGCATTCAAACGGTGCTTCTGGAGCGTAATCTCTTCCAGTGAGACTTCCCTTTGTCCCGTGTTCCGAAATGCTGCCGAAAGAAGAGCCAGCCCTGGGAAATCATCGTAAACCTCCAGCCGCATAGTCTCCTCTAACCCCGTGCTTAGACTCGTTCCCCGCAGCTCAATTTGCTTCCCGAATTTCCCGAGTTTTCCTTGTGCGTCTTTTATTTCCGCGTGCGCTACATCCAGCGCCATGTCCTTGACTTCGCTGTGGCCGACAGTGATAGTTTGGCCGGCTCCATCCGCGGGGTCATCCAGCGTCAGGTTTTTTCCGTTGCTGGCGAGCATCGCAGTCAATCGGCCGGTAGAAGACAAAACAAATTCGGCTGCCGGTGTCTCAACGTGGATTCCATCCCCTGCCCGGTCCACGCGAATAGCAGACTCCATTGGTGTTGAGGACTGTGTCGCACGCGATTCCTCCCTCGTCTGGCAACCGGAAAGTTGCAGTAACCATGCCCCTGTCACCACTAGGAGGGCACATGGCACGCCGAGCCTCCATATTCGCTTCTTCATCGCGCTTCTCCTCTTGTGTTCTCATTGCGTTTTTCGATCCGATAACTGCTAAGCGATTGTAGCTGGCGAAAAGTTTTTCTGAGTTCTCTGAATACACTGTCTTCGGGATTTCATCGGGCAGCGCTAGGCCATAAATCTCCCAGCGTTCTTGCCCGGGATAGCCCCAGCAAACGAAGTACTCATTCGCGTTTCCAGCCATTGGAAATAGTTGGCGTACATCTCTCCCTCGTGATCGCTGCCTGTTCCAAAAAGTATGCCGTTCTGATACCCGTTGGAAAATTTCTCAGTGCGCCTTGGTTGGCGGCCAGTTCGGCCCGGCGTGCAGAATTCGACGTAAAAGTGCAAGAGGGCGCGAAGTGCACTGAAACCGATGGTTCTGCAAAAGTCTACACTCGAACGAAATAAAAGGAAATAAAAAGGAGCAAAGCGAAAGTAGCGATTCTGGACAACTCCGGAATCTGGCCTTTTTGTGCGTTCTAGCCGAACAAAGAAAGAATCAACCACTTATCTGCTCGCGCCTCTAGAGAGTACAGGACAAGGAGCATAGTTGGGACTCTTGTCATGCTCTCGCTCACGGCTGCAATCTCAACAAGCCGCTAGGTTATTTTTCTGACTGTCCACCAATACCGCCAATAATCAATTAGGTTGCGGCCTTGGGCCACAGATGGGAGCTGTCATGAAAGCATATTTCCGTTACCAAAAGGGCTATCTATATGAGGAGCATGGCGCGTGATATGTCCGATATCGCCAACGAGTCCCACAAGAGGATGGCTCCAGCAAGCTTAAACACATCTCCAAGCATCTAGGGCGCTCCAAAGACTTCTCCAACATTTTTGCGGTTGAGCGGTGTCGGGCATCATTCATACAAACCGTCAATCAAGATCGGCTCAGCGCAAATTCGAGAATGACGTTAACCACCTTCGTCGAGGGGTTCTACCTACCTTGGACCAAAGAGGAGCGTCGAGCCAGCACAAGCACAGGGCATCGTCAAATCTGGATAAATCACCTGCGTGATCGCGTCGGAGAACTTCGCTTGCGAGAATTCCGCACCGTAGACGCGAGTCGAATGTTGCGAGCGGTCGCCAAGGAGAAGAACCTGACGGAGACAACTTTGCAACACATCAAGTCAGTGCTGAGCACCCTTCACCTGCGCCAAAAATGAGGGAGCCTTCGATGGGGCAAACCCCGTCGATGGCGTTTTGATTCCCTGGAATGCGAGAGAACCGGGAGAGACGCACGCGTACGATCTCGGCCAAGTGCTCCAAATTCTCGACCTCCTCCCGCTTCTGGCAAAAAGTCTTATCGCGACTGCGGCCTTCGCGGGGCTACGCCGAGGCGAGCTCCGCGGACTCGAGTGGACCGATTACACCGGCACCGGATTAAGGATCAACCGCTCGATGTGGAGATCGGTGGTCAGCCTTCCGAAGACACGCGCCAGCCGCGATTCCGTGCCGATAAGTCCTGCCTTGGCGGAAATCCTCGACGCATACCGAAGATCCGCGGGTAACCCAGAATTAGGTTTCGTCTTTCGCTCCAGTGATGGGCTCCCTATCAGCCTCGACAAAGTCGTGCGGCGGATGATTCGGCCGGCTCTTGAGGCCATCGATCTACCGTGGCACGGGTGGCACGCGTTCCGTCGAGGCCTCGCCTCGAACCTATACGCCATGGGAGCCCCTGACAAGGTCGTGCAACGCATCTTGCGCCACTCGAGACCGCACGTTACCAAGGAGCGCTATATTAAGGTGTTTGATCGCACTGTGCTCGAAACGGCGGAGAAGATGCAGAAACGGATCGAAGAACTAAGACAAACGAAAGAACCTTGCCGGCAGCTAGAATTGAGCTTTGGCGACGGAGTCGAACGACCACTAACCTCAGTAGGCGAATATCCAGCATTCAGCCGTCTCGCGGCTTCATCGCTCTCAGGCCAGCAGTTGGCCAGCACCTTATCTTGAATACCGTCTGAATAGTTTTTGAAATTATGCCGGCCCGCTTGGAGCAAAGTTTCGACGCTGGATGCAGTTAGGGGAAATCTGGCGGAGAGGGGGGGATTGAAACCTCCGTGGGTGACGGGGAGGTGAGGGGTTGGTGAGCGTTGGTATGTCTCTTGTTTTCAACACGCATTTTTCATTTTCTCCAATCGCCAGATTCCATGGGGGATCCAATACCCTCAAATCAGCAAAAACTAGTAGCAGTAGAGTCACGAATTCTTGGATGGGTCTTCAATCACAGTTCAACCTCGTTGGATTGAACGTCTGGCATTGTGCGCCTGAAGATCTCTTCGACCGTACGCGGGATTATGAGGAGGCGCGGGATCGTCTATACTAAACAGCGCCGAGAACAGATTCTATCTTGGGTACAGCGGACTGAACGTTGACGCAAACATCGATACAACTCGGATCCATCGGAATCTGGACATTCCAATTCGAGCACTGCCCGGCTGCCAAGGCGCAAGAAGCGGCTGCGGAACTGGAGCAACTCGGCTTCGGAGCCATTTGGTTTGGAGAAGCCGCAGGGCGTGAAGCGCTCACCCATGCGAGTGTCCTGTTGGCAGGAACAAAACGAACCGTAATCGCCACTGGAATTGCGAACATCTATGCTCGCGATCCTGTGGCGATGGCGGCGGGCCAGAAAACATTAGCCGAGGCCTATCCCGGGCGATTCGTCCTTGGACTTGGTGTCAGCCATGTTCCATTGGTCGAGAAATTACGCGGGCATCGTTATGAGAAGCCCGTCTCCACCATGCGGGCGTATCTGGATGCCATGGATCAAGCGCCTTACCAGGCGGTGCCTCCGTCCATCAAGCCAATCCGACTTCTGGCGGCACTCGGACCAAAAATGCTGAAGCTTGCCGCGGAACGAGCTGACGGCGCACATCCCTACAACGTGAACCCGGAGCACACGGCTCAGGCCCGCGCGATACTGGGTCAGGGTCCATACTTGTGTCCAGAGCAGGCGGTCGTGTTGGAGACAGATCCGGCGAGGGCACGGAAGATTGCCAGGGATTTCCTCGGTATTTATCTCGCCTTACCGAACTACACGAACAACTTCCTCCGGTTGGGCTTTGACGAGTCGGACATCAAGAATGGTGGAAGTGACCGCCTGATCGATAGCATTATCGCCTGGGGCGATCTGAACGCAATCCGCAACCGCATTCGCGCCCATCACTCCGCCGGCGCGGACCACGTTTGCGTCCAAGTTCTTTCAGCAAACCCGCGGTCACTTCCGTTAGCAGAGTGGCGGGAAATCGCCCCGGCTCTCCTGCGCGGCTAGGAATTCGCGCTAAACCGACGACGTATTCTTTCGGTGTAATTTAGATCACATCTATAGAGTCGGGTTAACAGGATTCCAATAATCCGAACCACTCCATGGATTTGAATCTTGGCATCGATCAAGGAGTCTGGGGCAAGGGGCACAGCCTCGTGCACGGTTACCAACAGATGCCGTCCCTCATCGGTTAAATCCAAAATCGAGTGATCTTTCTGGATTTTTACGGTGCGACCAATGCCGGACACTTCGATCCATACGGGGGCCTTCTTGGTCGCGGCAAATAGTTCCTTGATCGAGGCCTTTTCCGCAACCGGCACGCCAGCGTGCCCTCCAGCCTCGATCTTGCCGGCAGAATGGTCAAAGTTGAGCGACTCACGATTGAATATCGTGATCTCGGCATTGCAGCCGCTGGGAATCAACCGCCAGTACTCGGCACCTAGGCTTCCCATGCCCCTCACGGCGCGAGGGAAATTTTCAAGTAGTCTGCGCCATTCCTCCCATGATGCCTAACGAATCGCCGCTGCCGGAACCAAAGCCTAGTTCGATACGGCTTTCCTGCCCCGTGTGCAATGGCATGCTAGTGCCGCTCGCAGGGAACTCAGCGGTCAAGGTGCTCGAACGGCATTTGAAGTGCGATCATTGGTATTCTTGGCAGGTCGCGCACGATGCGGCAATGGACCAATTCGCACTCCAGAAAGCGTGAGCCGACGGTCGGCTTTTGAGCTATCCGCAAGAGCGTGTCAGTCACAGCCTCTTCCCAACGTTGCGCCAGACTCCGATCTGCTTGAGCTTCGTACCAGTCAGATTGTTCCAAAATATCCGCAATCGCTGCGTCGCTGAAAGCAATCCGAGGCTTTTTCACGCGCGCCGAGCCCGTTCGCGCAGCGCAGTGATCAGCCCCTTTTTGCGGATCTCGCTGATCGAAACTTCAATCTTCGGTCCCTTTGCAGCGGCGAGCAGCTCTTGTTCGAGATTGGCCATCCGGCGCTCTTTGTCTTGGCGAATCAATTCCCGGATGTATTCACTCGGGGTGCCCCAATCTCCGGATGCGACTTGGCCCTCCACATAAGCCTTAAGAATTTCGGGGAGCGAGATGTTCAGGGAGGTCATTGGCATGCCTTCATTTTATGTCATGTTATGAAGGGCACGTCAAGCCTTGGCGAAGAGGCGACTACAAAACTTCACTGGCCTTCGCTGCCCTTCTGGTTTTAGTTTAGATTTACCTAGAGCGATATATGCAAATAAAGTTCCGTCGGAAAAAGTAGTAGCAAGACACAAATCGCCGCATATTTACTGAGGATTGTAGCTATGGCGGAGAGGGGGGGATTCGAACCCCCGGTAGGAGTTTTGGCCCCTACAACGGTTTAGCAAACGGGTGATTGCGCTCTGGCTCGCTGGTAAATTGCTGAAAACTAAGGACGGCGTTCGGCTCCCTTTGGACGGTTTGGGCACGGTTGGCAGCGTATTGGGATAAATTGGGATAAAGGTAGCCGATAGGTTGCAGGTGGCGGTTTGCTCACTCTAACTGACCCGTTTGTACGGGCCGATTTTCACGTGTTTTGTTTGCCTCAAATTGCGAGCCTTCCCCACCCTCTTTGACGTGGCGCTCCCACCAATGATTTCCGGCTTCCCAACCGGGAACTACTCCGTTCGTGGACAGAAGCGCGTTTTGTCGGCACTAATCCGACCGACGAACCGATAACTTCCGGCTTGCTTTTACGAGATGGGATGTTTCCGCAAAAAAGGTCTTATTCAAACGCCGCATGAGATGCTCCGAAGCGTTTCGTCATTTTCTCGCGGAAGGTCGAATCCTCACAGAGTTTTCGAATTGAACGATCGTAGCGTTCTTTGGCCTTGGCTGCGCCCCTTTCTGAGGCGCGACTCATCTCCCACATTAGTTCTCCGACAAGAGCAGCGAGAACATGCTCAGCGTGATGAGCTGGAGTGCCCGTCGCCACCATCTTTTCAAAGGCTGTTCTCACTTCGGGCACCTGTTCAATCTGCCCCTTAACAGCTGCATGCATGGCTACATGGGCCAGGGGGCTCACGACATTGCCCTCAAACTCGACTTCATAGGGATCTCCCTCCCGCACGTCCGCAAATTCGAGGGCGTTGTGAATGTGCTTCAGGTGCATGTGTTCTTGCATTGCCCGCGCAAACAGCTGCTCTTCCTCCGAAAGTTCAGCTATCGTGCCGGACTTTACTGCTTCATAGGTGAGCTTCTGCAGTTGCCCGGTCAACTTGCGGAGCTTCGCCATTTGGTCGCCCATTCTCTCTACTCCTAATGCGTATCAACAAACGAACGGTGTGTGCGCCGATACCCCGGAAACGGCCTTTTTTTTGCAGAGAGCGGAGTGCCTCGCGCGAACGCACTGCCTACTTCTACCATGTATCGGTACTATGAGGAACCTTTCCGATTATCCGAGGTGTTCCGGGAGCCGCTCCAGTCTCCGGTAGACCCGATCCTTTCCGATGACCCGAAGTGCTCCGAATGCCCGGTGCGAGCAATTCACTTCTTCCCGTCGAAGTCGGATGTAAGCGGCGTTCTGCCGATAAATGTCTTGGAATCGACCTTGCCTTTCGTCCGGTCTCGGGTCGTAATCGTGCTGACGTTACGGTGGACAGAGACATCAACGCTTTCGTCCTTCGAAAAATACGTTTCCCGCCAGCCGATGGTCTTACCGTGGTTATCCTTGGTGATTAGCATTCGCATTCTCCTTCGAGTGGACTTGGGCACCGCAGATCGGACAACGGGCGGGAAACCGTGGCTTCGAGAAGTCATGAGTGGTTGGCTCTCGCACACGAGGGCATACTGATCCGTCTTCTGACTGACGGTGGCGATGAAATGGAAATAGTGCGTGGAGTACCCCCGCTGCGAGACGAGAGTCTTTGCGGAGAACAGCGGCAGTGATAGCTTGCGAACAACCATGCAGCCTCCAACACAGGTTGCTTCGGTCAGGGGCGTCGTCCGGGTGCAAACCGGATGGCGCTCCGTTCACTTCAGTTCCTTGGCCCGCTCCTTAAGGTATCTGTCAACCGCACGTCGTATAAGTTCGGCGACCGGCGCGCCGGTCTTTTCGGACAGCGTCTGAAGCTTCTTGAGTTGCTCTTCCTTCAGGAAGAGCGCCGTCCGTTTCATACACATATGGTAGCCTATAGGCATATATATGGCAATAGACCTTTTGGCCTAGGACGGCCGCTCGTTTTTTTTCTCTTGGGGAGCTTCAACGGCGCGGTGATTGCCAAGATGCAGATTATGAACACGGGGGGCAAATAGGCGTTAAGTCGCTGAAGAGTGGTACTGTCTCCATTATTGTGATGTGCGACGATGTGTCTATGTTAGGTTCGCAAACTACAACTCAGAACATAGCCAGGGTCTTGATATTCAAAAAGTTGGATTTCACCAATGGATGTTAGCTGCTGCCCCAGAAAAACCGCGAGAGCGAGCGGTCCATAGAAGAAAAGCCGGGTTCTTTGGAGTGAGTGAGCCTTCGCCAGTTGGCCCATACGTTCGCGCACCAGTTGGGCAAATGCGCAGGCGTCTTCTGAACCGCCAATGGATTGAGATCCTTGAGCGGCTGGCGATATGAATGCAAACAGCTTGGGGGGTTGGCCGGTCGATTCAATGTAGCGCTTCACGTCCTGGCGGCCGTCTCCGCGAATGTTCAGCGCTAGAACGAAATCCATGCCATTCGGACTGCCTTCTTCGAGTTCAACGCGCAAATCGTAGCCTGGTGTGGGTTTCGCATCGGATCTCCATAGCTCCTTCGCGGGGGGTTGTGGCATCTCGAACGTCCACCCCCCGACCGCGGGAAACTGCATTCCCACGGCGATGGCCGTCGAGAGGGCGCACTTGCCGCGAAACTGGATATGACGCTCCGGCCGCTCCTTCAGGATGCGCTCTTTGAGGGCCGCCAATTGTGGCAAGAGTTCCTTCTGCCACTGGTCAACTGTGGGAACACGACGCGTAGGGCGGTCAAAGTATGAGGTCCAATCGAGTTCGTAATCTAACGGGAGATCGAATATCTCCTTTGTCCAATTGTGAATGTAAACAGTAATAGCTGGTTCTGAAAGAACAGCCGACCCGATAGAGGCTTGCAGGAGGGCTTCAATTTCCTTTCGTTCAAGGACGCCGCCCCTCTTCGCGTCGATGGCGAGTCTTAATTTGGCGAATGCCGGTTCCACCATCTCACTTAGCCGTTGGGAATAGTCCGGATGTTGGAGCACACGGGCGATGAAGAGCTCGACCGCTCGCTCTTCGTGATGCAAATCTCCGTGACCAACCTCGATAAAGACCTTGGCTTCGATGAAATCGATGTCCTCACCGAGTCCGTTTCGGCGGAGTCTTTTCTGGAGCTCTTTTTTGGTTGTGTCGAGCGCTTCCGGCTTGTCGTCGTAGAACGGTTTCGCGTTCCGGAGACGAGCGAGGCCCGTTTCAACGGGCCGCAACGCAGCCGCGAGGGAAGGACACACCAGTCGAAAACATTGATAAATGCCTGGAAAATCTCCGTCGCGCTTCTTGAAGCTTTCGATGACGGCTTTGAGTTCGGACGGGGCGACGTCATGATCTTTCACCTGAACATGAACGCGGGACGAATTGCCGCCCTGGGAGTAACGAATGTCGACGTCACCCGTACCCTCGAGGAACACTTGATGGAAGCCTGCTTCGAGCAGCCAAAGGGGTAGGTGACAAGCGGCGTAGCGCGTTTGGAAGTCGAATCCTTTGGCGGCGTTGATTCCGCCCATTGCTTCCGGGGATAGCAGCGATCCGCGATCAATGGATTTCGGGGAAAGTTTTGCTTTTTTCGATCGTGCCATTGTGAATTATCCGAAATTCTGGCCGAAAAGTTGCCGCCACAGCCTTCGGCTGGAGGATTCGTTTTGATCATCGAAGGCCTTTCGAGCGATCGCCGCCGCCGTCTTGACCTGGTTCATGAAGTCCGTAAATTCCTGTGCCGACAAGCGTTTGGCGACGTTGACAGAGCTGTAGCCGGGATCGGGAATGACAGGAACGACCCCGGAGTTTCGGTAGATCCCATACGAACGTTCAATTCCCTCTGAGACATTGACGATGGCAATGGCGTGAAATGTCGGAAAGCCAATCGTTGCGTGGATTAGGGCTTCGAGAATATAGGATTTGAGTTTGCACGATTCGCTCGGCAATCGGTCGCGCCAAGCTTTGAGCAACTTCACCACTTGAACATAATATCCGCTTGTCGATTTGTTTTTGGCGACGGCCGCGTCGATTTGGCTTCGGGGATGTGTTTGTACCCATTCGCGAGCCTCGCGGTCGGGAATCCAGAGTGGACCGTCGTCGGTAGTAACTGGAGTGGCAGGGACGATGTCCAAATCGACTCCGTTGTCCGCCTTAACGCGGATAGATCGACCTTGGCGCCTCGGATTGTCGTAGTGTTTTGCCAAAATCGACTCGACCCATGCCAGGACGAGTTCAGCCCGGGTATTGTATCGGTCGATGTCCAGGATGCAGATGACGTCCACGTCGTTGATGTCGTTGATGGCCGTGCTGCGCGCATAGGAACCCGAGAGAAATGTTTCCTTGTGCGCCTCTTTCGATTCGGGATCCGTGCGCAACATTTCGCGGACCTCCAGATGCGCGGTTTTCGCAGCGGACACTTCGTCCGCAGGTGGCTCGATTGAAGAAACGTACGCCTTAAAGTCGGAAACTAGCTCCATGGCTTCTTCGTTCCCGCGGGCGCTGCTGGAACCTTCCCGAGCGAAGCCAAATCAAGGCCGTGAGCGGCGGCGACCACGGTGAAGAAACCGCCGCAAACGGGGCATCCGGGTTCGCGATCGAAATAGATTCCGTACCAGCGGTGGATGGTCATCTCATCACTGCTCTCACTGAGCGGCGGCCAATTCGAATATTGCGTTTCCGGCTCGGCGCGGTTCAGCCAGAGATACCAGGGCGCGTCAAAGTCGCGTCGCAGCGATTTGAGCGAACTGGAGGTATCGGAGACAAGTTCCAAAAGAGCAAGTTTGGCGACCATGTTCGCGATGGGCAGAACGTCAAGCGATAGACCCGGTTCAACGGCCACTGGCCGGTCAGAATACGCAACTTCGGCGGCGTCTGTAGCGGTCGAGATTTCAAGGTCCGCGGACTCCTCTGGCATCGCGTCAATAAAGCATTCATGGCAGGGCGATTGACGCGGACGCACGCGCAAGACTTGCCCCCCATAGGCGCGGCGAAACGCGCCTCCATAGATCGCAACGACACCGGCGTCCACACAAAGCTTGTTGACCAGAAGTTTGCTGGGCCGATTGTCAGTGCCGCACAGGACCACATTCGCGTTGGAAATAAGTTTTTTCATCTGCTCCTGTGTTTCGAAGGTGACTTCGGCGGGCACCACGGTCACGCGTGCGTCTGGATTCTTCTCGAGAATGAGATCGCGCACGACATTGACTTTGCGGCGGCCAACTTGGGAAATGCCGCCGGGATGGCGAACAACGTTTCCCGTGGACAGCCTATCACGATCGACCAGCGTGAAGTTTCCGACGCCGCACTTTGCGAGTTCAATGACTGCATGAGCGCCGCCGGTGCCCAGACCGATACCGAGGACGGACTTGTCGCGCAGAACGTCAGTCTCCAATATCGCTGATCGGCGGCTTGCTAGGGCAGGTTGTACTTCGACCAGGGTTATTTCGACGGGCTCTTTCTTGTCGCCGATGCGGCGAACGCCAGCGACTGCGTACGTGCCACCATCAGGAGCATCGAAGAGCGCGCCCTGGTGGTCCGCAGATCCGCCCTTGCTCAGAACAATTTGTACTTCGGCTTGGCTTTCTGCCGTGGTGCGGTTGCTCAGCAAGATTGCCGCCGATACAGTTGTGGGAGCCGATTGCGGCCCTAGTTGCACCTGGGTAAGGGCATCGCCGTCATCCCAGGAACTTAATTTCAGATGCGCAGATCCGTTGCGCTGAATCTCGGGCCATTGTGTCCGTAGCCATTCAGAAGACAGCGTCGCGACTGCGAACATGTCTGCGTCCTCTGCGGTGATATTGAGGGCGCGAGGATTTTGCGCGTTGTCGGCCACGGCTTCGATGGTCCGTTTTTTTTTGTTGTAGACAAGTTTGCTGCGTCCTGGTTTGCGCTCCGCAATGGCCTTCATTGCCTCGCGGATCATCTGCTGTTGTTGCGGGTCGGGATTGGTCATAGTGTACCTGCCATAGTGGAAACAAATTCGGCGAGTGGTCGGCCGGTGGCGAGATGCTGCTCGTAGGCCTCCAGCCAGATCATGCCCTTCAAAAAAACCTTGTAGAGCAGGATGCTCGAGTGCCAGCGCGTATCTCTCCAATGACAGATTTGAATGCAGCCATTCGACGGTGGAAGCGTATGCATATCGTGCGAGTATCCGAGATCCGAGAGCGACCGTCCGTAGTAGGTCAGCAAGGGGAGCGGGGCCGTTATAAAGAGAGAAGGGCGCTGGTAGGGGAAATTGTTGGGAATTACGAGATAGAGAGTGTACTTCCGGCCGGAGTTCGTCGTCGCGACGCCCTCCCCGTGGTACGTCGCGTCGTTTTGATCCCAGTAGATGCTGAACTGGCCGAACCCCTCTTGCTGTAGGAGTCGGTGCTCCAAAGCCAGGCGCTGATGCTGCTCAGTCGTCCACATTTGCTGACCCTTTCCCAGGTTGTTTTTGTACGTTGAAAATTTCGAGAATGCTCTTGATGTCAGGAGCGACTATGCCGCTTGGCATCGGAATGGGCTTGGTGGTGCCCGCGCCTCGATCAATGCGATGGACTTCGAGTACGGGCATGGGCCAAGCGGCGCCGAGAGCGAATCCCAAGCATTGCTTGGCGTTCAGGTTGGCCACGATTACGCAGCCGAATCCTGTGCCATGGACTTCGACGGCATCGTCGCTGGCCTCGCGCAGCGCTTCCGCAAGGTGTGTGATCGTCTTTTCCCTGGTTGTGGGATCGACCTCGGATGGCGGTTCGAGTGTAGGCGCAGCCGAATCAGTTCCGATGCGAATGCGGCTCAGGGAGATCTTTTCCCAGATGAACAACTCTTGCTCCGGCAATGCGCGCCTGGCGAGAAGAGCTTGGCGAATCGGGCTAATGCCTGGCAGCACCCTTACCCGCAATGGGTAAGGCTGCGCGTCATCGCTTGGCAATTCGTAGATCCAAGGATGAATCCGAACGATGGGTTCATCGCGTCCCTCTTCGAGCGTGATGATCATTTCCGTCATGCCCAGGAATTGATTGCGTGCGGCGAGATTCACGATCCGTTTTTGATCGCCGCCACTCGGTCGCGTAAGCCCCAGGCGGTGATGGGAGTGCCAGTCGCCGAAGTAACGGAGCGCCCAGTTTGTGGCTAGATCTTCACTGAGACCTCGCAGGTATTCAACGTCGAGGCGAAAATGGGCATGGTCACGTTTTGCATTCGGGCCGGCTTTGGTAGCGAGGAACAGGGTTGGAATGTCCTGCCAGCGACCGAAAAGGTCTCCACCCGTTTCGATGGACCAAGCGGATGCCTCTGAGGCCATGGCGCGGAGTTCCGACTCCCACGTGAGAAGAAAGCCGCGAGCGGGGGGCGGATTGTGGCGTTTGAGAAACCGGTTTAGGCGCTGGACCAGTTTCTCCGACTGTGGCGACGTTCGAAGAGAACGAAGTAGGTTTACGACTTGAGGTCGCTCCTCAACCCAATCGTGAAGATCGGGGGAAAGACGATTGTCAGCTTCTTCAAGATCGTCGAGCGGAATGTCGAGGGCAGCCGCGAGTTTTTGTTTGAGCTCCGGACTTGGCAGACGGCGGTTCGATTCGATGTCGGCAACGTAGGCGGCGGTGACGCCAAGGGCTTGGCCTAGGTCCCTGAGGGACATTTGGCGGGCCTGCCGTTTCTTTTTAATTAGGTCGGAGAGGTCGGCCATGGCGTACGATAGACAACGTATGCATATGTTGTCAAGGCATTTTATTGTCCGAAGAATGATGTATTTTTAGGACGGGACGACATTGTCCGAAAAATGAGGTATAGTTAGGACAAAAAGGAGCCTATGAGGAAAGCAGCCGGAGCCGACCTTAAGAGCAAAGTCCTGAAGCAGATCGTCGAAACACCCCAGAACGGGGTCTGGACGGCGAGCGATTTCGTTGCGCTCGGTCGTCGGTCCGCACTGGATAAAGTGCTGCAGCGTCTAGTGGCGAGTGGTGAGCTTCGCCGCATTGATCGCGGTCTGTATGACCGTCCCACGAAAAACGAACTCACCGGAAAAGCGACAGTGCCGGACTATCGCGCGGTGATTCAGGCCGTCGCACGGCGGGACAAAGTGAGGCTATTGCTCGATGGAATGACGGCGGCGAACGATCTTGGGCTGACGACAGCAGTGCCGGCACGAATTGAAGTGTTGGTGGATGCAAGGCTAAAACCGATCCGGATTGGGAACCAAGTCATCCATTTCAAGACCGCTGCGCCCAGCCGGCTGTTTTGGGCTGGGCGTCCTGCGATGCGAATCATTCAAGCGCTCTATTGGATGCAGGACCTGCTATCTCGACCGGAAGAGCGCGAAAAAGTCGCGCAACAACTGCAAAAGGTGCTTGCGGATCAAACTTCAGGGAAAGCTATCCGAGAGGATTTGCAAAACGGGTCCTCCGCTCTACCCATCTGGATGCAGGAATTCGTGGGTGAAGTCATGAATAGAGCGCAACGTGCGGACAATTCGGGGGAGCGGTGAACGAAGGATTCAAGAATTTTACCGCTGCGGCGGAGAAGGATCGCATCGACACATTCCTGTCGGCGGCGCAACGTCTCGGCGCCAACGCACAATATATCGAAAAGGATTTTTGGGTGTGCTGGACCTTGGATGTCCTTTACCACGGACTTCCTGCAGGTGGCCCTCGACTTCTCTTCAAGGGCGGAACATCTCTGTCGAAAGGATATGGCCTGATCAATCGCTTTTCCGAAGACATCGATATCACGGCATTTCGTGAGGATCTAAATCAGGCAGCAACCGTGGAAGAATTGGAGGGCCTGTCAGGTAAGAAGAGAAAAGCAAAGCTGGATGCCATTCGAGATGCCTGCCAGGCGTGGGTGTCGGGCCCTCTACGGGAGGGAGTCACGGCGCGGCTTGATGGATTCGTTTCCAAAGGCGGAAAAGTAGTTCTCGACGACACAGATCCTGACGGACAAACTCTATTGGTCTTGTATCCCAGCATTATTCCTGGCGAGACCGACTATATCCGTCCTGCGGTGCGAATTGAATGTGGAGCAAAATCGGCTCTTGACCCTCATAGGGAAGCGACGGTACGGCCGTACATCGCGGACGATATTCCCTCACTCGATATTTTTGTTTCGGGCGTGACAACGATTGAACCCGTTCGGTCATTTTGGGACAAAGCTGTCATCGCCCACGGACTAAGGCGATGGTTTGAAATTCGGGGTGAGCTTCGGCAGGAAGGGCAACGAATTTCCAGGCACTACTATGACTTACATTGCCTGCTCAATTCTGAGGTCGGTGCTGCGGCCTTCGCCGCGGAGAACCTGGCCACAGATTGTGTAAGGCATGCGCGCCTCTTTTTTGATCGTCCGGATTTCGATCTGGCTTCCGCACAGCGTGGTTCATGGGTCATCGAGCCAAGCGCCGGAATGCTGGGGCGTCTGCAGGGTGACTATGAGAAAACGATTCCAATGATTTTTGGTAGGGCGCCGACGTTCGAAGAGATCATGGCCTCGATGAAGAGAATCAACGAATCCATCAATAAGGCGTGAGGACAACTGTGCCAAGCGAGGCGAGGGGGCAAACGGAAAAGAAATATGCAGAGACGCTGGAATACTACCTTGTTGCATTTTTCGATGTTCAAGGACAACGGTCAAAGCTCCGCGAGTTGCGCGGGCTGCCACGTACCCGCGAGGAATTCTCCGGTGCCGCAGAAATACTGAAGGGGACAGTAGGCTCAGTTCTGAACCTTCGCGACTATTTTCAGAAGTATTTTGATGGCTTTATGGAATCGGTGGAGTCGATGCCGGACGAGCGGCGCGTAAAGATCAAAGAGAACGTACGATACCGAGGCTTCTCGGACTCCTTCATTGTTTCCGTTGCCCTGAGGAATGACGACGAACAATTGACGCCAGCCATCGGCTCATACGCCTGCCTTTTGGCAGCTTGTGGAGCAATGACATCTTCGCTCGCCAGGAGCCGGCAACTCCGCGGGGGATCGATGCTGGCTTGGGCATGCTCATCGCAGCCGGAGAGGTATACGGGCCGGCGCTGGAACGGGCGTATGCATTGGAGGCGGACGCGGCGGAACATTGCCGAATTGTGATTGGGGATGAGCTGTGGGGATATCTTACTTTGCTGGAAACTCAAAGTTTTAGTCATCCGCACGGGCAAATCGCAAGAGAGATTGGCCGGAGGGCGAAAGAATTGATTGTTACAGACTCTGATGGTCGGAGAATGTTGGACTATCTTGGTCCGCATTTTTTCCAGATGTCGGGTGAGACCGCGAGGAGTTTGATTCAGCCAGCTTACGACTTTGTGGTCGCGCAGCAGCAGGTCTGGGAAGCAGAGAAGAATGAAAAACTTGCTGGGCGATACGGCAAAGCGCGGATTTATTTTGAGCAACACCGGGAGCTATGGAGCCTTCACGAAGCGAAAAGTTAGCGCAGGACAGCCTCCGCTGCGTGCTGTCAAGTACCGAACCTCCGGGCGGCGCCATTTAGCTCGAATTTAGCTCGAAAAAAGTGGCGATTGGAGGGAAATAGGGAAACTGGAGAGACTACAGCGGAAGAAACGAAAACAGCTAAGCTCCTGATGATTCAAGATTTTCCAATTACACTGAAAGATTTTAGTTGACATGGCGGAGAGGGGGGGATTATATTGCGCCTTTTTCCGCAACTCTCTTGTTTTCTGTCACTTCATTCGTAAAACCCGCATTTTCTGTCGTTTACGAACGAGTCTCAGCAGTCTCTTCCGTCTCAGCAGTGCCCTCCAGTCTCTCCAATGGACATCGAAAGTGCTCAAAAAAAGTAACATGAGTAACAAATCCAGATTCCTTTCTTGGGTCTACGGCGACCTCGAAAGGGATTCTCGGTAGGTAGTATCGTGCACATCGAGATTCCGAATTTCCGTGAACGTCCTCTTGAGCGGCGGTTTGCTAATTCACCCTGACCTGTTCGCACCGACCGATTTTCATTTGTTTTGTCTGCGTTACGCGCTCCTCAGTTGCGCTAGAAGCTTTCATTTGCAGTCTAGAGTTCAGCAAGTGTTCAGAAAAAATTGCAGCCTATCTTCCCGCAAGAACAGATTCAATCCTTCGATTAACCGCCGACGATAAAAATGAAGGTAATCAGTGTTCCCGCTGATCGTGTTCAGCGTTCCGGGTTGGTGTGATCAGTCGTCGGAGCGAAGCGACGCTGGTTTTTGCATTTTGTAGAAAGTGATTACGATCGTCAAGCTTGTTGTTGTTGAGGCTGTGGGAAAGTGGAAATCGCTCCTGCGATTTCCAAGGGCGCTTTTTGCCCGTCTTTTCCACAGCTTTTGGCCCGCCGATTCATTCACTTTTCCTCCTTCTCTCCTTTCTTTTTGCGCATGGAGTCCCCGCGCATCTCGATGCGATGCGCGTTGTGCACCAGCCGGTCGAGGATTCCGTCTGCCAGTGTGGGATCTCCGATCTGTTCGTGCCAGCGAGACACTGGCAATTGCGAAGTCAGGACCATCGAGCGCGTCTGGTAGCGATCCTCGGCGATCTCCCAAAAGTCTCTTCTCTCCGCTTCCGCCATCGGAGCCATGACCCAGTCATCGATGACCAGAACATCGATGCGGTTCAGCCGTCTCAATAGTTGCCGCAGACTGCCATCGGCGCGTGCCAGGCTCAGATCCCGGAACAGCGCCGCGGCCTTCGTGTAGTACACCCGATAGCCATCCCGGCAAGCTTTCTGCGCCAGTGCCGAAGCCACATAACTTTTGCCCACTCGGTGGGACCCAGCACGAAGATGTGTTCGTGGTTGGCTACCCAGCTAGACTCTTGGGCCAACCCACGGATCACGCTTCGGTTCAGTCCTCGCTCGGCACGATAATCGATGTTCTCGACGCAGGCAGCGCCCCGCAAGCGAGCAGCAAGGACTCGCCTGGTGAGGGCCTGGTTCTGACGCCAGTTCCACTGCTGATCGACGAGGAGCGCCAGACGGTCAAGGAAGCTCAACCCCGCGTTGCTTCGTCCTGTTCCTGACATTCCAGCGCTTCGATCATTCCCTGGAGCTTGAGAGCATGGAGTTTTTCTTTCATCGGTTGTTGCAACATGATCGTCTCTCCCTTTTACTCGAAGTACTCAGCGCCACGAATGTTGTCATGCGATGGCGGAAGGGGTAGCGGTGATGGTTCTGGGAGTGGTTGTTGATCGAGTGAGTTCTTCAGGATCGATTTCACACTCTGGTAGCGGCAAGCACCGGTCCGTATGGCGCGATCGGCAGCCGCTTCCATTCTGGTCGGGGAATACTCCTCGGCCAGTCGGATGATCCCCAGGCAGGATCGATAGCCCATCTCCGGATGCGGTTTCTCGGCAAGGATCCGTTCAAACAACTTGGCCGTGTGCGGTCCGATCTGTTCGGCCCAGTTCACCATGCGTGAGGGCGTCCACTCGAGATGCGCTTGGTGACTCTTCGGCCGGTGTTCTCTCTGTGTGAACACCTGTTCTCGTCCATGACCACGAACGTGCGAGGCTACCCGTTGTCCCTTGTGAAAGATCTCGATGGTCGTCGGTGTCGCTCGAACTTCCACGCGTTCTTGCACCAGCGTGTAGGGCACGCTGTAGAGGTTGGCCTCGAAGGCGATGTGGTAGTCGATGTTCACGCGGGCGTAGGACCACTGGCTCATGTCGAACGGCTCGGCGGGCAACGCTCGCAAAGCATTGCGTTCGACCGCTGCAAACACACTGGCACGCGATCCTTCGCGCTTCCGGAATGGTCGCTGGTTCAGCCGCTCCAGCAGTTCGCGGATCGCATGGTTCAGATCCGCCAAGCGAAAAAATTTCTGGTCGCGTAGGGCGGCAAGGATCCAGCGTTCGACAACTTGCACGCCGACTTCGACCTTGGCCTTGTCTTTCGGATGGCGAGGGCGCGCCGGCACGACTCCCACGCCGTAGTGCATGGCAAACTCTTGGTAGGTGGGGTTGAGATCCGGATCGTAGCGGCAGGCACGACTCACTCCCGTTCGCAGGTTATCGGGAACCAGGAGTCTGGGCACTCCAGCAAAGTACTCAAAAGCATGGATGTGAGCGCTGATCCAGGCCGTCAACTGCTGGTCTCGGGTGGCTTCCGCGTAAGTGTAGGAACTCGCGCCCAGCACCATCACGAACAGCGACGCTGGCCAGACTTCGCCGGTAATCGGATCGTGCACCGGAATCGTTGCACCGGCCCAGTCCACGAAACCCTTCTCGCCAGGCTTATGTACCTGGCGAAGAACTACATCCTGCTTTCGGCGCCAACGTTGGTAGAGCCCGCAGAAGCGACTGTACCCGTACCCTTCCGGGTGCACCTGCCGGTATTCTTCCCAAGCCAACTGCAACGTCAGATGGCGATGCTGCTGCAACTGCGAGTGCAAGTCGGGAAAATCCGGGAGGACTTGTTCGGGGAGTCGTTTTACCACCTGCTGCTCTCCGAACAAGGCCTGCTCGACGCGCTGCTCGTCCCAGCCTTCCGGAGTCGGCCAGGCTATCCCGGCCGCTGCTGCCCTCTTCAGGTAGTTATGGACGGCTCCCTGACTGATCGAACAAGCTCGGGCGATCTCCCGTTGCCCCAGCCTCAGCTCAAAGCGGAGGCGGAGGACTTCCTTGATCTTACGCATGGACATTCTCCTGGTTGGCACGCTGTTGCTCCTCTAAGTTGTCTTCGGAGAACAGCTTGCCTTCTGTGATGTCCAGCGTCACCTCGCCCTGTGGAAAACACTCCGAGCCATCGTGATCACCGTTCCCAGGATCACGATTAAGTGATCACAATCATCCAGGAATCACTGATCATCTTCCGTCGGAACACTGATCACGATCATCCCGGAATCGCCCAAGTACTCCATCTGGTGTCGTTTACAAGAAATTGGAAACCGGTCTTCCGCACTATGTTGGGCTCACGCCTTTCGCATCAGAAAATCTGCCCAGTCGAAACGCAGTGATTTTTGCTTTTCAACTGGCCAAGGCCGATCCGCTTTCACTTCATCCAATGTCACTTTTGGCAGCCCAGGGCACTTGGCCGGTAACCTCAGACGATATCGCTTGGGGCAGTTCAGGTAAGGATGCGAAGTTCTTAAGCAAGCTTCGCCGTTTGTTGGGTAAGGCCAACGAAGACGACCGGAAACTCATTCTCTACACGTTTCGGAAAATGGCGAGGCAGTGGCACACTGCGTCGTTCACCAGCCATAAACCCGCGCTCCACTTGAACGGTAACGGCGTTTACCAGGCTCTAAGGCGTCAACTCACTTCCAAATTGACAAGGCAATTCGTTGGCTCCTGGAACCACTGATATAATCCACGACGTGAAGATTGCTGCCCTTTGTTTTCTCTTCTCGAACGTAGTCTTCGTTGCGGCTCTGCCGTGCTTGTGCGGCCAGCCCACCGCTCAAATTAGGGGTGTGGTACGCGGCCCGCAGGGTATCGTCTTTAAAGGTGTAACACTGTACCTTTTGTCTTCGGAAAGAGCGCGGAAGACAGAAACAGACGAAAACGGGAAATTCGAGTTTTTGGACTTACCAGTAAGCACTTATGAGCTGCAGGTGAGGCAGGCCGGAGTCGTGCCGGTGCCCGCGCAAGAAATATCATTCAGCGAGCCAGCCGTTCGACAAATCTCAATTGTTCTACAGCTGGCAGCTTCTGAATGTTTTCCAAAAATTCAAGCAGCTTACGAGGATCGCACTGACAATACAAATCTGGTCGGTAAAATCGCTGAGTACTCCTCTTCGGCCAGTCCCGTGAAAAATGCCACGCTCACCGCCACTCATATAGAGACTGGCACGACCCAAGTCGTAAACTCCAATGAAAAAGGCGATTTTCAATTTGTCAGCCTTGAGCCGGGCAAGTACACACTGAAAGTCTCGCATCAGGAGTATTCGGATTTGGCCGGGATAGATTTCTGGGTTACCCCTGAAAATCTAACCAGACTGCCGACGGTATACATGTTCAAAAAGGACGAACACTTAGTGATCGTTTGCCAGTGAGGAGTCCAACCAGAACCTGACCCGGCTTCAAACCGGCTCATTTGCTCCGACACTCAGCTGCCTGATAAGTCGTGCCGGACACGTCCGGTACCATTACTTCTCCGGTAACGGCGTTAATCGTCCAAGTGCGGCGACGGTTTGCTTCGATTACTTCATCCAACACGGTTTCGGGATAACTTCCATATCCCACAATTCATCAAGAACCTCCTCGTGGCTCCCCGGGTTGGGGCCCACAGTCGGATGCCTCTCTTAGCGTGGTACACTGTCGCCATTTGCAATCTCCCGCCTTGCGAGGACATCATGAGCCAACCAGATGAACCCAAAAAAGGCGGCATGTATCCTATTCCTGGCTCGCCCAATGACATCAGCGCAATGCCCGATCATGACGCGGAAGCAACCATGGAATCCGCCTCGTCCGGCACAGGCGCCGGGAAAAAAGAAGGAACAAACACCAAGTCAATAGGCCCCTACAACTTAATCCGAAAACTCGGCGAGGGCGGCATGGGGCAAGTGTGGCTCGCCGAACAAACCGCCCCGGTCCGCCGTCAAGTTGCCCTAAAACTGATCCGCGTCGGCATGTACGACGACTCAGTTCTCCTCCGCTTCCAATCCGAACAACAATCCCTCGCAGTGATGAACCATCCCGCAATCGCCAAAGTCTTCGACGCCGGCTCTACTCCCGACGGCCAGCCGTACTTCGTCATGGAGTACGTCGATGGCCCCTCCATCACGAAATATTGCGACGCCAAAAAACTAAAAATCCGTGAGCGCCTCGAACTCTTCATCGGGGTCTGCGAAGGCGTTCAGCACGCCCACCAAAAAGCCATCATTCATCGCGATCTCAAACCTTCCAACATCTTGGTCGCCGAAGTCGACGGCAAACCCATGCCGCGCATCATTGATTTCGGCATTGCCAAAGCTATCTCGTCGCAAGCCAACGCCGACCAAACCATGTTCACGCAAGTCGGCGCCATGGTCGGCACTCCCGGCTTCATGAGCCCCGAGCAAGCCGATCCCACCGTACAGGACGTCGACACGCGCACCGACGTCTATTCCCTGGGTGTAATCCTCTTCGCCCTCCTCACGGGCATGCTGCCCTTCGATGCCGCCAAATGGGCAAAGCGCCCCATCGACGAGGTCCTCCGACAGCTCCGCGAAGACGATCCGCCCAGTCCAAGCGCCAAGATCGACCTTCTTGAAAAAGACACTTCGACCGCCGCAGCTGAGCGTCGGAGCACTGAACCCCGTCAACTCGTGAGCCTCCTCCACGGCGACCTCGACGCCATTACGCTCAAAGCGGTTGAAAAAGATCGCACTCGCCGCTACGGCACTCCCTCCGAACTAGCTGCCGACATTCAACGCTACTTAAGTAACGAGCCCGTCCAGGCGCAGCCGCCCAGCACAACTTACCGCCTGCAAAAGTACGTGAGGCGGCACCGCGTGGGAGTTTCTGTGGCGGCTGCCCTCGCGTTGCTCCTAGCAGGATTCGTCATCGTCCAAGCCATCCAATTGCGCCGCATTACTCGCGAGCGCGACCGTGCCGATCGCGTCAGTGAATTCATGACCAGCATGTTTCGGGTTTCTGATCCCAGTGAATCCCGAGGCAACTCCATTACCGCGCGAGAGATTCTCGACAATGGGTCCAAGAGTATCGAAACCAGTTTGGCAAAAGACCCGGAATTGCAGGCAGATTTGATCGCCACGATGGCAGCTACGTATCTCAATTTGGGACTTTACTCGCGCGCGCGGGAGCACCTTGAGCGCGCGGTGGAAATTCAGCGTCGCGTGTTGGGACTAAACAACTGGAAGACCCTTCAGTCGATGAGCCTCCTAGGTTGGATTCTCCAGAGACAAGGACGCTATCCCGAGTCAGAGAAGCTGCTTCGTGAGACGCTGGATAGACAGACCCGCGTTTTCGGAACGGCAGACCCGTACACGCTTTCCACTCTCTTCCGGCTGGGCGTCACTCTTAGTCAGGAAGGACAATACGCCGAAGCCGAGAGAGCAGAGCGCCAGGCGCTGGAAATCGCCCGCCGCACGGGTTCTTCCAACGATACGAATCTTCTGGCAGCGATGAATAATCTGGCCGACACTCTCGACTCCGAAGGCAACTATGCCGAAGCGGAAAAGCTCCAGCGTGAAGAGATTGACACAGCGCGCCGCGTCCACGGAGAAGACTATCCTCCAACTCTTCGGGGAATGAACAATCTCGCGAATACTCTGGAAAGGGAAGGAAAGTACGCCGATGCCGAGGCAGTGGAACGCCGAGCCGTCGAGCTTGATCTTCGCGTTTTCGGTCCGCAGCATCCGAGCACCTTGCTCTCGATGATAAGTCTGGCGACGATCCTTCTTGATCAAGACCACTATTCAGACGCGGAAAAAATTTATCGCCAGATTCTTGACGTTCAACGGGACGTTTTTGGGCCTGAAAACCCCGAGACGCTCCACACCATGGAGCTACTGGGGGTCACATTCGCCTATGAAAAGCATTACCCTGAAGCAGAAGGGCTGTTTCATGAGGTGCTCAAGACTGCGGGCACGGCACCGGGGCAAACCCGAGTTGTCGCCGGCGCGTGGTATAACTTTGCGTGTGCTGCGGCCGTCGCCGGTCATAATGACGAAGCTCTCCACTATTTGCGCGAAGCCATCGACCGCGGATACGGACACGCCGAAGAGATAGCAGCTGATGGGGATTTGAAATCCCTTCGCAATGATTCGCGTTTTGCGGTGTTAATTAAGCAAGCTCGCAATCGCGACACCGCCGCGCAAACCCATTAAAGACCGGCTCCCGACCTCCAGGAATTCATTCGGCGTGCCTGCATCTTCTGCTTCGATCCTGCTGGACGCAGCTTGGTAAGAGCCGTATGCGTAAACGCGCTTGTACGAATCTGTGCGGGGGGCGATCAGCAATGGTTGTCCCTACCGCGACAGTAATCAGGGTCAGAAAGCCCACTCTGCGAAATCGCGACTGTCTCAGTCCACTTGCCTGTGTAGTCGTCTAACCGGGTGCGCCGTGAAAGGTGGTGGTCCATAGCGGGAGATAAACCTGCCCGGGAACTGGTTCGCTCCGCCCGGTAGCAATCAGAGCAGTAGCGGAGGCAACGAAACTGCTGAAGCCTCTGGTGCAGAGAGTCGCAAGGCGACTTGGCGAGCGTGCAGGCCGTAACCTTAGTGAACGCTGAGCAGGCCTCGAAAACGACAATGCAGGAGCCGACCCGCCCCGGTTACGGGGAAGGCCGAAGATGGTGGAATGGTACGAGCGAACAAATTCCATCAGACCTGCCGGGGTAATAGCGACGGCATGCAAGCAAAGTGGACCATACGCAACACGGGAAGTCCCAGCGGTGATCGCGGTACGGATCAACTGGCAGCTCGTGAGAGAAAGGCCGGGCCGTTTGGGATGGCGGAGAGGCTCGTAGTACCGACGAAGCCGGGTAACTCCGGCAGAGGGAAGGGGCCTGTGCAGCGATGCTAGCTGACGTTCCAATGGGTGAGAGTCCCATCGGTGGAGCTTGCTCAGTGGCCACCGTAGTTATATCCGACCGCCGGGAAGGGCGACCGACCCGGTGGAAAGCTCGGAGGTAAAAGTCTCCGTTGGCTGGGGAAAACTCCGGTCAGATCCGCCAGGGAGACGAGCAACTCGACAGGCCGTAGCGAAAGCGAACCAGTGAAGCCGCGAAAACCCTCCGCCCGTCTGAAGCGGATGATGGGCAATCTTGGGAGTGCCGAGCCGTAGGCTCCCTGGCGAAGGCCGATGTCATCGGTGAAAGACTGAGTAAGTACAGCCGATGGACTCCCCGTGGCCGTAGAGGACGGCATGCCGAGAAGGAACGTACAGTGAAAGCACGGAACCACTCGCGGGTCGCCTAGGCGCACCAGCACAGCGAGGGCATCCGGTATAAACCGCTAAGCGGCGAAATCGGGATGTGCCTGCGAGTGGGACGGATGAGGTCGATTAAGCGTTGATGGGCTGGGACAATAGAACCCAGACCGGAGCGAGGACCTCTGGGGTAGAGGAGTCGACTCCTCGAATGGCAGTGCGCCACCGAGTCCACTGTTCCGACACAGAGCGGGACGTAGAGTGGGGCAGCGGAGTGCACGAAGGGTAGACGCAAACCTACGTGATGCGCAGGGTATGCCTGGTGCTGGCTTAACCTGAGCGACATGAGGAAAGGCGCTACCTGAAACGCCAACCTTCCAGCCGTACTGAGGGAAAACCCGCCGTACGGAATGATAGGGGAGGATGTGGAAACGGCGGCATCATTCGAAGCCCGATTCGCGCCACGGTCCTACCCGACTAGTTGAAGGCAGACGCAAGAAGCGACGACAGAAAGGGAGATTGGCGAAAGCCTGACAACTCCCAAGTTGTTTTCAGAAGTTGCAGACAGCGTCACATGCGATGGCTACGGCGATTGCGTGAGTCTTCTCCGAGAGCCGGATGCGGCAAATCCGCACGTCCGGTTCGATGAGCGGGGTGTGGAAACGGAAGCACGGCGGAGCTAGTGAGGCACCGACAGATCGCGCTGGGATAAGCGTGGAAGTGGAGGAACCAGTAATGAAGTAGGGGAAACCATTTAATGAAATCCAACGGGTGCGAGTCCCGTCCGGCCAAAGCTAGCGAGCAGGCCGGTAGCGAGTGTTGCCATTCACCGGGCGACTGGTGGGTGCGAAGCGTACACAGCAAGGAAGCAGGCCGTGAAGATTCAGCTCCGAAATCTGCCACCGTTGCGATGCCGACGCCGTTCTGTCTGGTGGAAGGCAGCATCCGGGTACGACCGCAATTGCGAAGGGCGGCCCGGGATCGCCGGAGTCGTCAGCTCAGGGCATGTTTCCAAAGGGATTTCCCATGAACCCAGGAGAGCTCCCCATCTCTGCTCGCAAGAGCGGTAAGACGGCCGCCAAGGGAGACCGTAGGCGACCGAGGACGGATGGAAGAGCAGTCTTACGACCCCGTATTACCAATGAAGGTGGAGAACCGCAGGGCTTCCGAAAGGAGCGGCCACGGCATCCACTGGAGGGAAGGGGGGAACAGGGTGACGTATCTGTTGAAGGAAACATAAGCGAGACACAGAACTCGAGCAACTATGTCCACACAAATCGACAGACTAACTGAACTAGCCAAGGAGGATGCAAAGCGACAATTCTACTCGATCGCTCACATGATCACGTTCGGAGCGCTGTATGCGGCATTCCGAGGACTACGAAAGAAAGCCAGCGCGGGAGTGGACGGCGTCACGTACGAGGAATACGAACGAGACGTCGCGGGAAACCTCCAAACTCTCCACGAGAGGCTCAAGAATGGCAAGTATCAGGCCCAACCTTTGCGCAGAGTCTATATCCCCAAGGAAAACGGGAAGCAGAGACCAATCTCGATTCCTGCTCTGGACGATAAGATCGTGCAGAAAGCCATGGTCGAAATACTGAATGCCATTTATGAGCAGAATTTTCTCGACTGCTCGTACGGGTTCCGACCCGGAAGAGGACAGCACCAAGCACTGGACGAAGTGGGACGAGTCATCTGCACTCGGCCCACCGGATGGGTCCTGGAAATTGACGTAACCGCGTACTTCGATTCCATCGTGCGGGACCAACTCATGGAAATGATCGAGAAGCGAGTCCGCGATGGAAGCGTGCTTCAATTGATACGGAAGTGGATACGGGTAGGCGTCATCGAAGAGGGCAGACTGCTCGTGAGCGAAACAGGTACGGGACAAGGGCAGACGATCAGTCCGCTCTTGGCCAACATCTACCTGCACTACGTGCTCGATGAATGGTTCGAGAACGAAGTGAAACCCCGACTAAGGGGCGAGGCTCATGAGATTCGCTTCGCCGATGATGCCGTGCTGTGCTTCCAGTACAAAGAGGAGGCAGAAAAGGTGATGGAGGTCTTACCGAAGAGGTTCGCGAAATACGGTTTGACGATCCACCCGGAAAAGACGCGGCTACTGGAGTTCGGACGATATGCAGAGGAAAAGGCGAAGAGGCAGGGGAAGAAACCTGCGACATTCGATTTCCTCGGCTACACACACGTCTGTGCCCGCAGCCGGAGAGGGAAATTCACTGTGCACGTGAGAACGATGAAGAAGCGGTACCGACGGGGCCTGACGGCGATTGCCGAATGGTGCCAGGAGAACCGCCACATGCCTGTGGAGGAACAGCAGAAAACCCTCAACGCCAAACTCCGGGGCCACTACCAGTACTACGGCCGACCGACAAACTACCAGAGTCTCTGGCGGTTCTTTCGGGAAGTCCGACATATCTGGCGAAAGGGGCTCAGCCGACGCACTCGTGGAAACGGGATGACCTGGGAGAAATATGCAGCCGTCCTACGGAAACACCCATTGTTGCTACCGCGTATCCTGCATTCGTGGAACGGTGTGGGGAGTCACGCTTGAGGAACCCGCTGCGGTAACTCTGCACGGTGGGGTCTGCGAGGGGGGAGAGCCGATGCAGTCATGGTGAACCTAAACGGGCACGAAGCTGGAAACGGCGGACACAGCCAAGGGGCACCTACAGCCAGTCGCGCTTTCCTCTACTCGGACGAAAGAGTCGGCAACGGATAGGCTGAACCTAAACCACCGCGCCACACCTCGACTCCACTAAAGTTCCTTTGGCCGATTCAACTTTACCGCGTTAATCAGGAACTGAAGCCGGATACGAGCCGCCAGATGCTATAGGCACACGTACTCCTGCGTTGCGTGGCTGATGTTGAAGTTGGCTTATGCATTGGCGAGTCAAGAATTTCGCATGAAGATTCTAACCCCTGGGATGGCCTAGAGTTGGGCGGAGATTCGCACGGAAGGAGATTCGCATTTGCATTTTTCTGGCGGGTTTGGTAGTTTCTTGCTGTTATATGAATGCAGATCGAGCGTTAGCCAAGCTCTCCACCCTGGCGCTAGAGAATCGCCGCCACGGGCTGGCCATAAGTCTGCCCCGGGCGGAGCAGACCCTGCGTGGCACGCTGCTGCAACGCTATGTCACCTGCGGCAAGCCCGATTGTAAGTGTGCCCGTGGGGAACGGCACGGTCCCAGCTGGTACCTCACAGTTACCTTGGCGCCGGGCCGAACGACAGGCGCTGTGGTGCCTGGCGAACAACTCGAACAAGTGCGGCAGTGGGTAGAGAATTACCAGCGGATGAAGCAAGACCTGGAGAGCATCTCGACCATTAACCGCGAACTCCTGCGGCGCAAGCGTCCGGGTTCCCAAAAGAGCAGCAAGAAAGGGTAAGGAAAGTGGAAGAACATTTTCACGTTTGTGTCTGATTTATCTTGCATTTATAAGAATGCACGCAACGCAAAAACACGAACTGCCTTCGTTCTCTGGCTATCTCCGCAAAGTCTTCCATTTCCGGAAGGCGGTCGCCACCCTCCGCGATGGCCGGCAAGACCCGGACATCTCTCCGCAAACGGTGTTTCTTGCTTTGTTTCATGGGTTCGTCTTTCGCCTCAGCAGTTTCCTGCAACTACAGGCGGATCTGGCGCAACCCCAGCTGCAACACTGCACCGAGGCTCCTCGGGCCTTCGGCGATGACGTCCTGCGTTACAGTCTGGCGAGCTTTGCGCTAGAACCGCTGGAACAGATGTTGGTGAACCTCAATCGCCGACTGAAACGGAATAAAGCCCTGGACCCCGGTCGCGTGCAGGGACGCGTGGTGGCGGCACTGGACGGCATCGAGGTGCTCAGCAGTTTCAGTCGCTGTTGTGAGTTCTGTCTGCAACGACGGGTCGTTTCCCTGGACGAACAAGGGCAGCCCGTCGAGCAGATCCAGTATTACCATCGCTTGGTGGGCTGCCAGGTGGTCAGCAGCCCGGTCAAGCCCATCCTGGCGCTCGAGTGGGTTCGCCCGAACGAGGGGGAGGACACCGCGGCGCTACGCTTGCTGCGCAGACTGCCCGAGATTTATGGCAGCCGCTTCTTCGACATCCTGTTGCTCGATTCGCTTTACGCGCAAACACCGGTTCTCCAGCTAGCCAAAGAGATCGATTGGGATTTGGTCATCACCCTGAAACAGGAAAACCGCACGCTGTATCAAGATGCCCAGGGCTTGTTTCAAGGCCGAGCACCCGACGATCAACTCACCGAAAAGCATGGCCACAACATTGTCGAAGCACAACTCTGGCAGGCCGAGGATCTTCCCTTCACCGAGGAGCATCCGCAACCGATGCGGGTGGTGCGCTCGGAAGAACGAAAAGTAGAATGGCACTACCGACAGGGAAAGCGTGTCTCGGAGAGCAAGTCCGAAAAATGGGTGTGGATTACCACGTTAGAAGCGAAAACCTTTTCTATCCGGCTGGTGCGCCAACTAGGTCATCAGCGCTGGCTGCTGGAAAATAATGCCTGGTGCGATCTCACCAAACACTGGGCTCTCAAGCATGGCTTCCTGCATGCCTGTAAACATCGGCCGCAGCGCCGCGATGCCGAAGGCCAACTCCAGCCCTTGCCCAACCACGGATTGCAGGCGGTCACACTGATTCTTTGCATCGCCTTCGTACTCTGCTCAGCTTTTGCTCGTTTGCATTCCAAACTGTTTCGCCGCTACCGACTCAGCATGCTGGAGGTCTCTCGTCAACTCTATCGCTCGCTGTGGCGCCTGCAACCGCCTATTCGAGCTCCGGACAAATGATCGTTTTGCACCGTTGCTCCATTTCGCTAACAGCCCCTCCGACTGCGGACTCTGCAGTTCGTGGAAGGCCGTTCCCCAAAACGGTCTCCGATCCTCGAATTTACTGACCGGACCTCCGTTGGGACTCCAAAAAGCCCCTGCGAATCTCCTCGGCAGCACCGCCATAGGGCTTCTTCTACAAATGTGAGAGCCTTAGGCTGATCCGGCAACCGCAATGCGAGATTCCTATTGGCGAGTGCCCCGGCTATACCGCTGAAGAAGACGGCGCTATAATTCTCCGATGGCGAGCAAGACAGGCGAAAGGAGAAGCTACGATGACACGAATCATGAAAACGACGCTGATGGTAGTTTTATTCGTGGTACTTGGAGTTTCTGTCGTTATGTCTCAGACTGCACCGCCGCCGCCGCAGGCAGTCGGTAGGTCCGCACCCGGAGCAGCGGTTATTGTTCCGAAAGACCCTGTTGACCTCAATTCCGCTACGCTCGACCAATTGAAGGAGCTTCCGGGTATCGGTGACGCCTACGCACAGAAAATCGTGGATGGGCGACCGTACGCAAAGAAGACCGATCTGCTAAACAAGAAGATCATTCCCGCTGCGACATATAAGAAAATCTCGGACTTGGTGATTGCGAAACAGAAGTGAAGTCAGAGCTATCGAGCGGGATTGATTTTGTAGTCGGGCGGAACTTCAAACACGCTGCCCACCCGGCTCAAATATAGAAAGCTCGCACTATCGGGTGATTTGTTCAACGATCCTGCCAACTCCTGATTTGTCGCATTACCGGAGATGTGAAGTAATACTTCATTTGTACGGTAAAGTTTACTAGGAGGTGTCTAGGCTGATTGTGAGTAGGGTCGCTTGATCAGCGCCGCCGGTCTGTCAGTGTTTGTGACGCGCGGCGCGCCGTTTGGCCATCTCGGCCTGATATGCGGCCATCATGCGATCCAGGGTGGGCTGCAACTGGTTCGGATCCCGAACGCAATTCAGGAAAATCAGCCGCCCATCGGAGCCATCTGGTGAGGGTATACCAAAATAGTGGAAAGCCGACACCGAAGGCGGCCCGGCTGGGTCTCCCACGGGCGGGATCACAGTAGGAAGTTGAAACACATACATGCTCCCGGCCGCAATAGCCTCATGGGGATAGTGCAGGAGCCACACGCAGTTGTGCGAGTCCTCTATCATATCTGCGGAGACCACGGCCCATTGTCCGCCATCGCCGGGCGATGGCGACTGGCAGTTCCAGAATTGCGCCTGCGGGACGTAGACGGTGGGGTCGTCAATACCGTACTCGTCGATCAGCACGCGCGAAAGTCCGTGTCGCTGGACGTACTGGCTGACCTCTGGAAGTGCTTGGTTCCAGTCCAGATTCGAGTCGCTGAACAGCGCGTAAGCCGGACGGCCGGAAGCGAGACTATTGACGAATGGGAAGTAGTAAGGGTACGCGCGCACCACGGTCACCACAGAGAAGAGCGCTAGCCCGGCGTAAACGCCCATGGCCAGGCGAGCGACGGGCCATCCGTTCTTCCTCAGCAGCCCCAGAGCGCGCGGCAACGGCGCCAGCAAAAGAATCAGCAACACGATTGGGATGGCAAAATGCCGGATGCTGATGGTCATGCGGCTGATCATGCAGAACGCCACGAAGACCAAAAGGGAAATCCACGCGACGCGCCAGTGAAATCTTTTGTCGGCGGGAATCACCGAAGCTCCCCCGAGTTTGTGCCGGGCTATCAGTCCCACGGGAATCGCTAGGACGAGCATCAACAGGAAAGCCAGAGTCGACTTGAGGAAAAACAAGATCGGGAAAAAGAACCACTGGCCATGTGTATAGAAGTGGCCGAGAAGAAAAGTCGGCCGGGTAGAGCTCACGACAAAGAAAAACAGACCGGACAGGTAAATGAACGGTGGCATCAGCAGCCGGCGCAGCACCAGGGAGGCCGAGCTCTGTCCCAGGAAGTCGAGCGCGCCGGTTGGCTGGTTCCAAGACAGAATGAAATAAACCACGTACACCGTGAAAGCGGCGAGTAGAATGCCCTTCCACAAATTGCGCCCGCGTAGGCGCCGCCAGGCCCGAAGTTCTTCTCCGTCTTTCGGCATGTCCGGCAGGGGAAGCCAACGAAGGCTTAACCGAAAGGCCAGAAAAGCGAACAGCAAAAAACCGGAGGAGAACTTTGTCAGAAACGACGCACCAAGGAGAAGACCAAAGGGGAGCAGCGTCGCACGGCTCGGAGCGAGCCAGAGCGCGGCGAAGCTCCAAAGGGTAAGCAGGGCGGTGAACGTTATTGCGACATCCGTCAGCACCAGAGGACCGAAGACCAAAAACGCCGGAGTGGTGACGTAGGCCGCCAAACAAAACAGTCCGCCCCACGAGCCGCCCACTTCCGCAGCATAGCGATAGATGAACACGCCCAAAATCAGGGTCAGCAGCAGCATGGGAACACGGGCCCAGAACACCGTGGAGTAAGGATCGTTCCAACGGAGCGCGAGTGCGTGGCCCCAAGACCACTCGCCGAGCATATTGCCCCAGCCATGCCCGCTGACGGACCAGGACACGTCCGAGTACTCGGCGTGGACTCCACGGAGGACCAACGGAATAGCCGACCAGACTTTGGCGAGCGGTGGGTGCTCCGGATTCATGCGCATATCGAGCTTCTGCAGATAGCTGACACCGGCGCCGATATGCGCAATTTCGTCGAATGTTATGGATTCACGGCGTGCCGCACCTCCGGCCAGAATGGCCATGCACAAGAGCAGGAGCAGGGCTAGGACAATGGGTACCCATTTCATAATGGAAGCATCAGCCCTTTCGGGCGAAAAAAACGCAGTTGTACCGCATCTACTTGTAATAACGATTTTACCCGAAGAATTGTTTCAGCACACGGAGAGTGATTTTATTTCTAGCAGTGTGATGCCGGATACGTTGGCAGGTGACGCGGGGCACAACAATTGTAGGAGCTGAATGCGAAACTACCGTGGGGGACGGAATGAACTTTCGATCCTGCGCTACGTAGAGAAAACGGAGAGGATCCGCGGCATCGCCCCCCAAGCAAAATGAGAGGAAGGCTTATATGTTCGCACGTGAAGTTGTGTTGCAACTGAAGCCGAATGCGGTTAGCGAATTTCCGGTAACGTTTGAAAAGGAGATCCTGCCCCTGCTTCGCAGGCAGAAAGGCTTCGTGGATGAGTTGGTGCTCGTGACACCTGAAAAGAAGGAACTGCAAGCAATTAGTCTGTGGGAAACGAAGGAGTATGCGGAGTCCTACAATCGAGAACTGTATCCACAGATCGAGAAGATCATGGCGCGGTTCATTGAGGGCATCCCGGTAGTGAAGAAATTCGAGGCGGAATACTCGACGATTCTCAAGGTTGCGTTTGTGGCAACCCACTGAGTGCCTAGTTTCCCTTGAAGTGGGAGGGGGCGAGTCGGCCCCCTCTTTTTTTCACTTGGGGACAGTCCCGCTTGGTTAGCTAAGAGATCGTTGGGGGAATCGAACATGGGTATTACCATTTTTCTCGCTGATAGCGTCGTTGGTGTGCGCCAGATAGAGAGAACCCTGCTTGAAAAGGAGCCCGACATCGAAGTCGTTGGCGAAGCTGCTGACGAGCCTGAGGCGATGAAGCTAATCAAATCCCTGGAACCTCAAGTCGTTCTCACCGACTTCAACATTCGACCGACAGGGAGGATTTTTGCCAAGCAAATCAAATCCCAACACCCAAGGACAAAGGTTCTGGCTGTGACGGAACTCAATGGAAGATATGTTAAGAATTTCGTCAAAATATTCGGTGCCGATGAGCTTGTTGATAGCAATCATTTAGAAACCGAATTAATTACGACAGTAAGGCTCGTCGCTCAGGGATAGTAACCGGACATCAGAAACCACTTTTCCGATACGGCGTTTACCAGGCACTCACACTGGTGTAGTATCGCTCCTCGGTGAGTG